>NZ_JAAVUS010000009.1 GCF_018449525.1 Bradyrhizobium sp. dw_78 | reverse complement strand
TCTAGAGCTTTGGGTTCGGGCCTCCCAATCCCACAGTATCGGCGTGATACCTCCCTGGCACCAACAGCGAGCACCAAGTTGCCGCCAGTAACGACCGACGCCGGATCTGAAAGGCATGTGCATTGTTGGTGCAGGGACAGTCTGGAACGGGATGAAGCCATCTCAACCATCGTGGTCGAACACCGCTGCGCCAACGAGCGAACCGGTAAAGATCTCACGTGGCACTTCTGTGTGCGCTGCCCGGAAGCGGGGCTTCGGGACTCGGCGTGACATGCCAAACGCTCACGTCAGAGCCAGCCTGCGCTTTGCAAACCGCCGGTAGATACCGACCGGCTTTACCGGCGGTAAAACATTCACACATCGAGCGGCACCGATGCGCTTTCCTGGCTTTCATCCGCAAGGGTTTGAAGGTGTAAAAAAGGCCCCAGTTAAGGGGCCTTTTTCGTTAGTGCAGGATCTTGTGCAGCAGGCTGTGATGCCGATGATGGTGATGATCGTGGCCTCGGCCTCTAGCGCTGGCAATCGAGGGTGCTGCGATTGCGACTGCGAGAATTGTAACAAGTGCGAGTGTAAGTGCCTTCATCCGAATTTCCTCCGTTGATTGGATAGACGCTTAGTAGGCTAAAAGCCTCAAGAGGAGGAAATAATTTTCTGAACGGCTGTTCATCGAATTGCCGTACCGTCAGGGAACCGGTTTCCAACTCTTCGGAAGCGCCGGACGCCTACGAAATTGTTCCAGGTTGGAACTATATTTCGGATCTTGGCAAATCCTGCACATGCGCAGCTTTTGCCGCACTATCGGCGCCGCCCGGTCAGAAGGACCAGAAACTGGTTCAGCAACGGTACCGGTTTTCGGCGACCTTCTGCAAATTTGCAGATTGTGAAGCTTTCGGCATGGAACCGAACTGCGGACATTCCGCAGTTCGGTTACGGTGACCTTGCCCCCAAGTTTTATCCAGTCTTGAGTTCGCCCTGACAGTTGGGTTTGCCCGGTTGGGCGGTGGTAGCGACGGGAGCTGGCGCGGAGCCATCGGCATAGCGCAGCGCCAGATCCCGGCGCGAGTGGGAGGTGAAGGCGAACTCGGACGGCGTCTTCCATCCGAACTGCGAGTGTGGTCGTGCGTCGTTGTAATCGGCCCGCCAGCATCCGAGCGCGACGCGAGCCTGGGCCAGCGACGTGAACAGCGTCTCGTTCAACAATTCATCCCGCAGACGGCCGTCGAAGCTCTCGATGAAGCATTCTGCATGGGCTTGCCCGGCGCGATGTAGTGCGATGCGACACGGCTCTGATCGGCCCATGTAAGGATGGCGTTGCTGGTCAGCTCGCTGCCATTGTCGCTGAACACCATCTTCGGGTTGCAGCGCTCCGTCATCAGCCGGTCCAGTTCCCGCGCCACCCGGGTGCCGGAGAGCGAAGTATCGGCCACCAGCGCCAGGCACTCGCGGGTGCAATCATCAACCACGGTGAGGACGCGGAAGCGGCGGCCATCGGTGAGCTGATCCGACACGAAGTCGAGCGACCAGCGCTCGTCGGCCGCCATCGGCACCGTCATCGGCGCTCTGGTCCCGATCGCCCGCTTGCGACCGCCGCGGCGGCGCACCGCAAGCTTCTCTTCCCGGTAGAGCCGGAACAGCTTCTTGTGGTTGATCACCTTTGGAGGTTCGGCTGCGATCACTATGGTCGGTAGACGGAAATTCTGCGTTCCAGTTTGGATCTGGGGATCCCTGCCGAATATTACCAATCAGAATCAGGATGAATCCCTGGGGATGGAATCCGTCCTGAGCCGGCGGTCCGGGGGCTCAACAGGACTCAGGTTTGGGACTCAGGACTCTTAGACTGGTCCGCGGATGCCGCAAGACCTGTCGGGGGCCGAACCGACCGGACTAATTTTTGTTTGGTGCCAAGCTCGGTCCGACAAGGCCCATGTGCCAACCATCAGGATCGTGGCGATAGACAGCAACAATGGTGCCGTGTTCTTCGTGCAGCGAGCCGTCAGGCCCTGGAACGTTGACAGAGAAACTATTTATACCGTAGCCGCCATCGCCTTGAACATGTACTTCGAGAACCTTAATCGCATGACCGCGCGCGCCCGAGGCAAAGCGCTTGACATAGTAGTCGCGGAGAGCGGCGCGCCCGCGCACGATGGGGCCGGCGGGCGATATCAGCACGCCATCTGCCGCATAGACTGACGCCATACCGTCCGGATCCTTGGCGGCATAGTTGGAATCATATTGATGGCCGAGTTCGGTTGCCGCTCGCATCAATTCCGTTTCAGCAACGCCGGCCGCGAGAGCAGAACCGTTGCTGATGCCGAATAGAACAGCGAATAGCGCGATCGCATTCAGTTTCTTCATCGTCCGTCTGCCCATCGGTTCTGATCTGTAATGATCTTGTGCGAACATTCGGGAGATACCTATACATGAAGGTGCTGAAGCGCGCTCCAGCTCATCTTCATTCGTCTCGATATTGTGATTGCGTGTCAGCCGGCGCGCCGCGATGGCTGAATTAGCTCGGCCGGCCTGAATGCGCGACTGGATCACCGAGGCCCACTTCCTCATCCGACGCCGCCGCCTTGCTGGGCCGAATTCGTTCACCCGATAAGCCGCCACAGTTCGGCGGCTTTTTCCTTGCTCACCGGCGGCTTCATGGCTCTGACGCCACTTCAATCCGAGGGAAAACCGAAATACCGGGCAGGGACAGGCGAGGCGAGCAGGCGCGACCCGGATGAGGGCACTGGAAGTCTGCGTTTGCTCCTTTAACGATGAACTGCCCCCTCCGACGTTGCCTATCCGAGCGGCAACCGTGCCTGGCCGGCCTGCGACCGCCGCACCTCACAAGCGATACTTGCGTGCAAAAATCGACGGCAACTTGCCGATGCCAGGCGGGCATGCAATGTTGACGTGCTAAAAAGAAAACGGCGAGGGCAACGATCCTCGTACGTCTCGGGTCCTCAAGAGGCCTGGCGGTGGATGGAAATGTTTCGGAGAGCTATCAGCATGAGATTTAAGCGTGTGCTTCGGCTGCTTTGCGCGGCCTCGATGTCTGTTGCGCTGGTCGGCGCAGCTTCAGCGCAGGACAAAACCGTCAAGATCGGCGCGGTCTTTCCGTTGAGCGGCAATGCCGCCAGCGCCGGAATCCATGCCAAGTTTGCGATCGAGACCGCGCTGGACATCATCAACAACCCGCATCCCGAGTTCGGCAATTTCCCGCTTGCCAATAATGCCGGATTGGCCGGTCTCGGCGGCGCCAAGGTCGAGGTGGTGTTCGCCGACAACCAGGGCAGCCCGGCGACGGGCCAGAACCAGGCGCTTCGCCTGATCACCGAAGAGAAGGTGGTCGCGCTGACCGGATCCTACCAGTCGGGCATCACCCTGACGGCGAGCGCGATTGCGGAGAAGTATGGCATTCCGTTCGTCAACGGTGAATCGGTCGCGGCCAATCTTACCGAGCGCGGTTTCAAATGGTTCTTCCGCGTCACGCCGGTGGCGACCGACTTCGCCAGGATTTATTTCGATTTTCTGAAGGAGATGAAGGCCGCCGGCGTCAAGACCGACAATGTCGCGCTGGTGCATGACAACACCGAATACGGCACCTCGGTCGCCAGCGTAATCACCAGCGTATTCAAGGAAAACGGCCAGAGCATCGCGCTGGACATTCCCTATGCCGTCAATGCGACCGATGTGCAGAGCCAGATCCTGCAACTCAAGGAGAAGCAGCCCGACGTCGTCATCATGATCGCCTACGCCTCCGACGCGATCCTTTACCAGAAGACGATGCAGTCGCTGGACTACAAGCCGCCGATGATGATCGCCGACGATTCCGGCTTTTCCGATCCGTCCTTCATCAAGGCGGTCGGCAAGATTTCACAAGGTGTGTTCAACCGCTCGTCGTGGAATGTCGGCCCGGCGGGCTCGCCGACTGCGATCATTGCCGACATGTACAAGAAGCGCAGCGGCGACGAGATGGACGACACCGCCGGACGCCAGATGCAGGCCTTCTTTGTGCTGTGCGAGGCGATCGACCGCGCCGGCTCGACCGATCCCGCCAAGATCCAGGCGGCGCTGAAGGCGACCGACCTCAAGCCCGATCAGCTCATGATGGGCTACAAGGGCGTGAAGTTCGACGACAAGGGCCAGAACATCCTTGCGTCGGGCCTCATCATCCAGTTGCAGGACGGCGAGAACTATGTCGCCGTTTGGCCGAAAGCCAATGCCGAGAAGGATCCGGTCCTTCCCTATAAGGGCTGGTAGCGGGATTTAAGGGGCGGGGACATCGTTTCCGCTCCTGTTTTTATGCTTGCCGGGGTTTTTGCATGGGGGCGAACGGCCGCGTTTCACCGCCGTCCGCCCGACACGGTCCCGGGGACAATCCTTCAATCGAAAGACGCGCGATTTCATGTCTTCCATTCTCGTTCAGGTGATCGTCGGCGGATTGTTGCTGGGCGCGGTGTATGCGCTGTTTTCTTCGGGCCTCACGCTGATCTGGGGCATGATGAACATCATCAATTTCGCGCATGGCGATTTCGTCATGCTCGGAATGTATGTCGCCTTCGTGATCTGGACGCTGTTCGGCGCGGGGCCGATTGTCGGCGCGCCGGTCGCCGTGCTGGTGCTGGCGACGCTCGGCATCATCGTCTATTTCGGGCTGATCCGCAGCATCATGAAAGGCCCGATGCTGGCCCAGATCCTCGGCACCTTCGGGCTTGCGCTGCTGTTGCGTTACGCCGTCTTCTGGTGGTTCGGCGCCAATTTTCTCTCGCTGCCGGAAAACATCGTCGGCGGCACGTATGACGTGTTCGGGATCCGGATCCAGGCCTCGCGGCTGCTCGCGGGCGTCGTTGCCCTGATCGTGACCGGTGGGCTGCATGTCCTGCTCACGCGCACCACGCTGGGCTCGAAGATGCTGGCGGTGGCCGAGGATTCCGCCGCCGCGCAATTGATGGGGATCCGCCCCGACAGCATGCAGGCGATCGCCTGGGCGATTGCGGCCGGCGTCACCGGTATCGCGGGTGCGCTGATCGCGACGTTCTTTTACATCGTGCCGACGGTCGGCGAGACCTTGGGGATTGTTGCTTTCGTTACGGTGTCGCTCGGTGGTTTCGGCAGTGTGCCGGGCGCGCTGGTGGCTGGCCTGTTGATCGGCGTGATCGAATCGCTGTCGGCCTACTGGATCGGCGCCGTCTACAAGGACATCGTCGTCTACTCGCTGTTCCTCTGCTTCCTCTGGTTCCGGCCGCAAGGCCTGATGGGGAAGGCTTGATGGGGAAGGACGCAATGCGCCGCTTGCTTTGGCCGTTGGTGGCGCTTGTCATCGCAATCGCCTATCCGTTTTTGTTCTCCACGCCGTTCGAGCAGCGGCTCGGCGCGCTGGTGCTGCTTTATGCGATTGCCGCGTCCGCCTGGAATATCGTCGGCGGCTATGCCGGTCAGGTCTCGGTCGGTCATGTCGTGTTCTTCGGCTGCGGCGCCTACGCCGCGATGGGGGCCTACGCGCATTTCGCGCTGTCGCCGCTGGTCGGCATTCCCGTCGGCATTATCGTCAGCGTCGCGATTGCCGCCGTGATCGGCGTGCCGACGCTGCGGCTGTCCGGCCATTATTTCAGTATGGCCACGATCGCGGTGGCCGAGCTCGTGAGGCTGATCGTCACCAACACCGACTATCTCGGCGCCGGCGTCGGCCTCAGCGGACCGACGGTGCCGCGCAACGTGTTCGATCTCTCGTTCGTTTCGGCGTTGCCCTATTACTATCTGTTCCTGGCCGTGCTGGTGCTGACGCTCGGCATTACCTGGTGGATGGCCGACAGCCGGATGGGCTTTTATCTGCGCGCGATCCGGGACTCCGAGCGGGCGGCGCGGTCGCTGGGCGCGCGCGCCAGCCGCGTCAAGCTGTACGCCTTCATGCTGAGCGCCGGCCTCACCAGCGTCGGCGGCACGCTTTACGCGACGATGTTCGGGTTCGTCGATCCGGATTCCGGGCTCGGCATCCTGATCTCCGTGAAGATGCTGATCATGGCGGCGCTGGGCGGCGCGGGCCTGTTGTTCGGACCGCTGGTCGGCGCGGCCATCCTGGTGCCGCTGGAGGAAATCTCCAACAATCTGCTCGGCGGCAAGGGGGCGGGCCTGACTTTCGTCCTGTATGGCGCGATCATCGTGCTGATCGCGCGTTTTCAGCCGGGCGGCATCCTGACATTGATCAACCGGCTCTGGACCCGGCGCAGCAAGCCGCCGGAGACCCAGGCGGCGGCGGGAGCGGTCCATGCTCCTTGAGGCACGCAACGTCACCAAAGCCTTTGGCAACTTCAAGGCCGTCGACGCGGCCTCGGTCAGGCTGGAGCAGGGCGACATTCTCGGCCTGATCGGTCCGAACGGCGCCGGTAAATCCACCTTCTTCAATTGCCTGACCGGCGATCTGAAGACGACCTCCGGCAAGGTCCTGTTCGAGGGCCGGGACATCACCGAGCTGACGCCGGAAGCCCGCGCGGATATCGGCCTCGCCCGGACGTTCCAGGTGCCGCAGACATTCGAAGGCATGACGGTGCTGGAGAATGTGATGATCGGCGCGTTTCTCCGCACCTCTCGTCGCGCGGAAGCCGAAACCAGGGCGCGTGCCGTGCTCGAACGTGTCGGCTTGAGCAGGCTGGCCGACGCCCCGGCGCGGTCGCTGGGCACGCCCGGCCGCAAGCGGCTGGAAATCGCCCGCGCATTGGCCACCGAACCCAAGATCCTCCTGCTCGACGAAGCGATGGCCGGCCTGACCCAGCGCGAGGTGCAACTGGCCATCGATCTGGTGCGCGACATTCATCGCTCCGGCGTGACGCTGGTGATCGTCGAGCACATCATGGAAGTGATCATGTCGCTGACGACGCACGTCGTGGTGTTTCATCAGGGCAAGGAGATCGCGCATGGTAGCCCGCGCGAGGTCACGGCCAATCCGGCCGTCATCGAAGCCTATCTCGGCAAGCGCGCCGCCAGGGCCGCCGCGGGCCATACACCGGCCGAACTGACGGGCGGATCTGGCACATGAGCACGCCCCTGCTCAAGATCGAGCATCTGGAGGTTCATTACGGCGACCTGATCGGCGTGTCCGATGTCTCGCTCGAAGTGGCCGAGGGCAGCGTCGTGGCGCTGCTCGGCTCCAATGGCGGCGGCAAGACCACGACACTCAACGCCATCGCCGGGCTGATCCCGGTGCATTCCGGATCGATTACGTTCCGGGGCGAGGGGATTGCCGGGCAGCCGGCCTACGCGATCGTGCGCAAGGGGCTGGCGCTGGCGCCGGAAGGCTGGCGGCTGTTCGTGCAGCAAAGCGTCGAAAACAACCTGTTGCTGGGCGCAACCCCGCTGCGCGACAAGTCGCGCGCGGCAGGCCTGCTTGAGCGTGTCTACGAAATCTTTCCAAGGCTCGCCGAGCGGCGCAGCCAGCGTGCTGGCACGATGTCCGGCGGCGAGCGCCAGATGCTGGCGGTGGGCCGGGCACTGATGAGCGATCCGAAATTGTTGATGCTGGACGAGCCGTCGCTGGGTCTCGCGCCGGCCGTGGTGGAGTCGATGTATGAGACGTTCGGGCGATTGCACAAGGAGGGGCTGACGATCCTGCTCGCCGAACAATCGATCGAACTGGCGCTGGAAGTCTCCGACTTCGCGACCGTGTTGCAGGTCGGCAAAAGCGTGTTGTCCGGCACCGCCGCCGCGCTTGCCGAAGATCCGCAGGTGCAGCGGGCCTATCTCGGCGCGGGCTGACATTTACGCGGCCGCGCTGGCGCGATAAAGCGCGCCGGACGGCAGGGAGCAAACCGATGAGCATTGGCGATACGCCGTTTGGCGGCACGATCGGCAAGACGATTGCAAGCTCGAAACCCTGGTGGCCATCCGCGCCAAAGCCGCCGGCTGGCGCGCCCAATATCCTGGTCGTTCTGTTCGACGACGTCGGCTTCTCCGATTTCGGTTGCTACGGCTCGCCGATCAGGACGCCGACCATCGACAGTCTCGCGGCCGAGGGCCTGCGTTACAGCGGCTTCCACACCACCGCGATGTGCTCGACCACGCGCGCGGCGTTGCTTACCGGGCGTAACCACCATTCGGTCGGCGTCGGCTGCCTCGCCAATTTCGACAGCGGTTATCCCGGCTACCGCGGCAAGATCGCGCGCGAGGCCGGCACGCTTGCCGAGATGCTGCGGGCGCACGGCTATCGCAACTACATGGTCGGCAAATGGCACGTCACCCCGCTGACCGAGAGTGGCGCGACCGGCCCGTTCGACGGCTGGCCGCTGGGCCGCGGCTTCGACCGGTTCTACGGTTTCCTCGATGCCGAGACCGATCAATACGCGCCGGAACTGGTCTCCGACAACACCCACATCGCGCCGCCCGGCACCTATGCCGGCGGCTATCATCTGACGACCGATCTGGTCGACCAGTCGATCCGCTTCATCGCCGATCATATCGCCGACCGACCCGATCTGCCCTGGCTGACCTGGCTCGCGCTCGGCGCCTGCCACGCGCCGCACCAGGCGCCCGCCGACATCATCAAAGGCTATGACGAGGTGTTCGCGCATGGCTGGGACGTCGAGCGCGAGCAGCGTCTGGCGCGGCAAAAGGCGATAGGGCTGGTGCCGCCGGAAACGAAAATGCCGCCGCGCAACGATGGCGTCAAAGCCTGGGACGAACACAGCGAGGACGAGAGGCGCGTCTTCACGCGGCTGCAATCGGCCTATGCCGGCATGCTCGATCACGCCGACCGCCATCTGGCGCGGCTGGTCGCGTTTCTCGACAAGGCCGGGCTTCGCGACGACACCTTGATCCTCGTGCTCTCGGACAATGGCGCGAGCCAGGAGGGCGGACCGCTCGGCTTCATCAATGCGATGGGGCCCTATAATTTCAGGCCGGAGCCGCTGGCGGAAAAGCTGCGGCGGCTTGACGATATCGGCGGGCCCGACACGCATAGCAATTTTCCGCACGGCTGGGCGATGGCGTCCAACACGCCGCTGCGCCGGTACAAGCAGAACACCCATGGCGGCGGCATCCGAGATCCCTTCGTGATGTCATGGCCGAAGCGGATCGCGGCCAAAGGCGAGTTGCGTCACCAGTTCGTCCACGCCTCCGATCTGACGCCGACCTTGCTCGAACTGGTTGGAATCGAGGCGCCCGCCGAGATCGCCGGCTGTCCGCAAATGCCGGTCGAGGGCGAAAGTTTTGCCCGCTCGATCTCGGACCCTTTGGCCCCTTCAAAAGCTTCCGCGCAATATTTCGAGATGTTCGGTCATCGCGGGCTCTGGCACGGCGGCTGGAAGGCCGTCGCCTACCATCCGCCGGGAACGCCGTTCGAGAACGACAAATGGGAGCTCTTCCATCTTGAGAGGGATTTCTCGGAAGTCGATGATCTCGCAGCGAAACAGCCGGAGCGGCTGGAGGAATTGATCAAGCTGTGGTGGAGCGAGGCGGAGAAGCACAATGTGCTGCCGCTGGACGACCGCTTTGGGCCGCGCTTCGCGGAGAACGCGGCCCGGTTCCATGGTCCGCGCCATCATTTCGTCTTTCACGCCGGCATGGGACACGTGCCGACCGATGTCGCGCCTGACGTGCGCAGCCGCAGCTACACCATCGAAGCCGATGTTGAGATTGGTGAGGCCGGTGCGGAAGGCGTCCTGATCGCGCACGGCGATGCCACCTCCGGCTACAGCCTCTATCTCAAGGACGGTTTCCTGGTGCATGACCTCAACATCGGCGGCGGTCATGAGATTGTCACCTCGGAGCGCAAGGTCCCCGCGGGCGCGCGCCGGCTCGGCGTGCGCGTCGAACGCCTGGTACGTCAGGAACCCCCGGCCAAGGGCGCGCGCACTGGGGTCAGTGCCTACACGCTATTGATCGATGGCGAGCCAGCAGGCTCCTTGCGGACGCAGCTTGGCTTCCACAATCTGATCTCGTGGTCCGGCCTCGATATCGGGCGCGATCGCGGCAGCCCGGTGTCGCATTATGATGCGCCGTTCGAATTCAGCGGGCGGCTGCTGCGGGTCACGGTCGCCATGCATGGCGACCAGAAGCTTGACGGCGACAGCGTCGGGAATGCCGAGATGGCCCGGCAGTGAGCGAGAGCCGGTCGATTGTCCGATCTTGCGATTATTTGATCTTGTCGTAGGCGGCTGCAAAGTCGGTCAGCGGCATCGGAATAGCGATCGTTTCCTTAGCGAGGTTCTGAAACGACACCTTGAGCTGCTTTCCTGACCTGAGCGCCGTCAGCACGTCCGGCGTGATTTGCGTGCTGGCGAAACAGCCGCGGTTTTCGCAGGTCTGGATCTGCAAATCGGTCGTCTTGCCGTCGTCGACCTGAAACGCAGCACCGCCGGGCAGGCTGATGCCGAGCGGCAATTGCGCCAGGATGACCGGCACGCGCGTGTCGCTGGGAACGCGAATATTGACCATCACCGCCACCTGGCCGGTCTTGCTGAAAACCGCCGTCTCCTCGACCGCGCATTCGAGCGGCGCGTTGCGGCTTGCGCTGCCGCAGCGTGCGGCCCAGCCGGATTGCGGTGCTGCGGCCGGCGAGGAGTCGGCCGCGGGTGGGGCTGGGGTTGCCGCGGTCTGCGCCGGGGCCGGCGTGCTGCTGGATTTGGGCGCCTTCTGGGCGTGAGCGAACCCGGCCAGACCGAAAGCCAGGGTCGCCAAGGCCACCATAGAAACCGTATTTTTCGCAGAAATCTTCACCGGCTCGTCTCCCACCACAATCGCGCTCCGGATGGGCCGGGCTGCCGTCAAAGTCAAGTCACTCGGCGGCTTCCTTGATCGAGCCGGGTTCGCCGCCGTGACGATCCCGCTCGCCGTCGTCGGACCGTCCCCAGTTCGCGAAGGCGTTCGAGAGCTTGTCGAGATAGAGATAGACCACCGGTGTCGTGAACAGCGTCAATGCCTGACTCACGATCAGGCCGCCGACCATCGCGTAACCGAGCGGCTGGCGGATTTCCGAGCCGGTGCCGGTGCCCAGCATCAGCGGCACGCCGCCCAGCATCGCCGCCATCGTCGTCATCATGATCGGACGAAACCGCAACAGCGCCGCCTGCCGGATCGATTGCTCCGGCGACAGATGCTGGTCGCGTTCGGCTGAGATCGCGAAGTCGACCATCATGATGCCGTTCTTCTTCACGATGCCGATCAGGAGGATGACGCCGATCAACGCGATCAGGCTGAAATCGTAGCCAAACGCCATCAGGATCGCCAGCGCGCCGACGCCGGCCGAGGGCAGGGTGGAGAGGATGGTGATCGGGTGAATATAGCTTTCGTAGAGAATGCCGAGGATCAGGTACACGACGACAAGGGCCGCCATGATCAGGAGCGGCACGGTGCCGAGCGATTGCTGGAATGCCTGCGCTGTGCCCTGGAAGCTTGAATTCAGCGTTTCTGGCGCGCCGAGGTCGGCCATCGCTTTCTGGATGGATTCGGTGGCCTGCCCAAGCGCGATGCCCTGGCCGAGGTTGAAGCTGATGGTGATGGCCGGGAACTGGCCCTGGTGGCTGATCGAAAGCGGACGAACCGGCACGCTGCTCCAGTTCGCGAACGTCGCCAACGGCACCTGCTCGCCGGTCGTCGGCGACTTGACATAGAGCTTGTTGAGGATGTCGAGGCTCTGCTGCAACTCGGGCAGGATTTCCAGGATCACATGGTAGCTGTTGAGCTGGGTGAAATACTGCGTCACCTCGCGCTGCCCGAATGCGTCGTACAGCGTGTCGTCGATCAATTGCGGCGTGATGCCATAACGCGATGCGGTGTCGCGGTTGATGTTCAGTTGCAGCGTGGTGCCTTCGCTCTGCTGGTCGGTCGCGACGTCGCGCAACTCGGGCAGGGTCTGCATCCTGGCCAGGATCTTCGGCGCCCATTCGCTGAGCTCGTCCAGATTGGCGTCCTGCAGCGTGAACTCGAATTGCGTTCGCGTCGGCCGGCCGCCGAGCCGCACGTCCTGCGCCGCCTGCATGAACAGCTTCGCGCCCTGGACCTGTTCGAGCTTGGGACGCAGGCGGGAAATGATCTGCATCGCATTGGCGCTGCGTTCTTCGCGCGGCTTCAGCGTAATGAAGATATTTCCGTTGTTGCCGGCCCGGCCGCTGCCGCCGATGTTCATGGCCACGCTGGCGACGTCGGGGTCGGACAGCACGATCTTGCCGAGTGCTTCCTGCCGCTCCTTCATGGCGGCAAAGGAAATATCCTGTGAAGCTTCCGACGTGCCTGAAATCAGGCCGACGTCCTGCTGGGGAAAGAAGCCCTTGGGAATGATGATGAACAGGTAGACCGACAGCGCCAGTGTCGCGAAGAAGATCATCAGCGTCGTGAAGCGCCAGCGCAGCGCGACGTCGAGGGCGCGCTCATAGGCGTGGAGCATCGCATCGAAACCGCGCTCGCTCCACTGGTAGAAGCGGCCGTGCTTCTCTTCGCTATGCACGCGCAGGAACCGGGACGCCATCATCGGCGTCAGCGACAGCGACACTACCATCGAGACGAAAATCGTCATCGTCAGGGTCACTGCGAATTCGCGGAACAGGCGTCCGATGATGCCGCCCATCAGGAGCAGCGGGATCAGCACAGCGACCAGCGAAATGCTGATCGAGACGATGGTGAAGCCGATTTCGCTGGAACCCTTGAGCGCCGCGGCGAGCGGCTTTTCGCCTTCCTCGATATAGCGGGTGATGTTCTCCAGCATCACGATGGCGTCGTCGACCACGAATCCGACGGCGATGGTCAGGGCCATCAACGACAGATTGTCGAGCGTGTAGCCGAATACCCACATCAGCGCGCAGGCGCCGAGCAATGCGAGCGGAACCGTCACGGTCGGAATGACGGTTGCCCAGAAACTGCGCAGGAACAGGAAGATGACCATGACGACCAGCGCGATGGTCAGCAGCAGCGTGAACTGCACGTCCTTGACCGCGGCGCGGATGGTCTGGGTGCGGTCGCTGATGACCGCGATCTTGATCGCGGGCGGGATCGCGGCCACCAGCCTCGGCAGCAGCGATTTGATCTTGTCGACGGTGTCGATGACGTTGGCGCCGGGTTGCTTGTAGACCACCAGGAACACGCCGCGCTTGCCGTTGGCCCATGCCGCCTGCTTGGCGTCTTCGGGACCGGTCACGGCCGTGCCGATATCGCGAATCCGCAACGGTCCGCCATTGCGGTAGGCGACGATGACGTCGTTCCAGTCCTTGGAATCCAGCAACTGATCGTTGGCGTAGATCGTGTAGGCTTTCGTTGTGCCGTCGATATTGCCTTTCGGGCTGTCGACGGTCGTGTTCGTGATGACGGTGCGGACGTCTTCCAGCGACAGTCCTTTGGCGACCAGTTTCGCCGGATCGATCTGAACGCGGATCGACGGCTTTTGCTGACCGCCGATGGTGACCTGCGCGACGCCGGAAATCTGGCTGATCTGCTGCGCGAGCTGGGCGTCCACGGCGTCGCTGACCGTGGTCAGCGGCAGCGAGTCCGACGTTGCCGACAACAGCAAGATCGGCGAGTCTGCCGGGTTGACCTTGCGGTAGGTCGGCGGCGAGGGCAGGCTCTTCGGCAATTGTCCGCTGGCGGCGTTGATGCCGCCCTGCACGTCGTTGGCGGCGCCGTCGATGCTGCGGTTGAGGTCGAACTGGATGGTGACGGCCGCGGTGCCCAGATAGCTCGTCGAGGTCATCTGGGCGATGCCGGGAATCTGCGCGAACTGCCGCTCCAGCGGCTGCGCCACCGACGAGGCCATGGTCTCGGGGCTGGCGCCGGGCAATGTCGCGGTGATCTGGATGGTCGGGAAGTCGACCTGGGGCAGCGGAGCGACCGGCAGCAGCGGATAGGCGACGAGGCCGACGAACAGAATGCCGGCCATCATCAACGATGTGCCGATGGGATAGCGGATAAAAGGTGCCGAAATCCCTTCGCTCATTCAGACTGAACCTTGGGTTGGGCGGGATCCGAACTGGCCACCGCCGAACTGACGAGGGTGCCGGGCGAGACCTTGTACTGGCCCGCCGTGATCACGCGCTGTCCCGGCGACAGTCCTTCGGCGACCACCGAACGGCCGTCGATCGACTGGCTGACCTTGACCTTGTTCAGCACCGCCTTGTTGTCCTGATCGACCGAATAGGCATAAAGGCCGTTGGTGCTGTGCTGGATCGCATCGTCCGGAACCACGGTGGCGTCCTTCAGCGTATTCACCAGCAGCCGGGTCGAGACCGACTGACCCGGCCACAAATTATGGTCCTTGTTATCGAATACCGCCTTGAGGCGGATCGTTCCGCTGGTGGAGTCGACCTGGTTGTTGATCACCGCCAGCGTCCCCTCGGCCAAAGGCTTCTTGCCGTCGGTCGTGATCGCGATGACTCGGAGCGGCCGGATCGCCTGCGCTGCCGTTATAGCGGGTAACTGCTCTTCGGGCGCGGTGAAAATGACGGCAATCGGTTCCACCTGGGCGACCGTCACGATGCCGGTCTGGGTCGAGGCGTTGACGATATTGCCGATGTCGACCTGGCGTAGGCCCGCGACCCCCGGAATCGGTGATTTGATGGCGGTGTAGTCGAGCTGGGTCTGGGCGTTGGCGATCGCGGCCTGATCGGCCTCGATCTGCGCCGTCAATTGCTGAACGGTCGAGCGCTGGGTGTCGGTCTGCTGCTTGGTTGCGAACTCGCCCAATTGGGTAAAACGCTGAAGGTCCAGATTGGCGTTGGCGAGGTTGGCCTCGTCCTGGGCTTTCTTGGCTTTGGCCTGATCAAGCGTTGCCTGGTAGGGCCGGGGGTCGATCTCGACGAGCAGATCGCCTTCCTTGACCATCTGGCCTTCCTTGAAGGCGATCTTGTCGATCTGGCCGTCAACGCGGGTCCGCACTAGAACGGTATTGAAGCCCTGAACCGTTCCGAGCCCGGTCAGGTAGACCGGGAAGTCGGCTTTCTCGACCGGCGCGATGGTGACGCCGACGGCGCGCACCTTTTTTTGCGCTTCGGCCCGGGCCGCGGCTTCCTGGGCGCCACTGTAACGCTGCCAGCCATAATAACCTGCTGCCGCGATAGCCGCGATCAGCACAACCCAGGTAATCGTTCGCGATCTACTCATGATAGCCCGTGGTTACTTGGAACGGCCCGTCAGTTCAAAAACGAAATTACAGGGTCTTCAAAAGACTTGGTAGAGAGCCCAAATATAATACGCGTGCGTATAATGTGTAAACGCACTATGACTTGAAAATCCTAAACATTTGGACAGGTTCCGGAACCCCAGATTTCATGTCCCTCGATCTAAAACGTGAACTGGTCTCACAGCTTGTCGAAAGCTCGCGCTTGCTGCGCAACTTTATCGACCATCGCGCCAAGAGTCAGGGAACGACGCGCGCGCAGTGGATCGTTCTGTTCCGGTTGCGCGAACAGGAGGGGCTGTCGCAGGTCGATCTGGCGGATGTACTTGAACTACAGCCGATCTCGCTGGTGCGCCTGCTCGACCGCCTGGTCGAGCATGGCCTGGTCGAGCGGCGCCATGACCCGAAGGACCGGCGCGCCAACCGATTGTTCCTGACCGCAGCCGGCCGACAGCTCGTCGACGATCTCGACAGCCTGCGCGACTCCATCGCAACCGAGGTGTTGCAGGATGTTCCGTCGGCCTCGATCCAGGCCAGCCTCGATACGCTCCGCGATATCAAGGACCGGATCAAAAGCCTTGCCGATCCTGGTCATGTCGCCGCCAAATAGGCTTATCAACAAGTAAGCCTGCCAAGTCGTCAACGGACAGGTCGTCACTGACAGGCAGCGGCCGGCCAGCATGGGTGCGGGATGCGCCGACTCGCAATCTAAAAGCCTTCTAAATTCAAATCCGTCGATCCGGTTGTCACCGGGGCGGCTGTCATTCATATCGCGACGCGAAACTTTGCGCTGAACGTCGATGGCCGGGAGTACATGATGGATGAGTTGAACGGACGCATGATCGCCTGTCAGATCTTGATCACCGGCTTGATTGCGCGCGTTGCCAATGATTCGCCGGATCCGTTGCGATTTCTTACCGACTTTCGCGACGAGATCAGGGCCGTGGTGAAGGGAATCAAGATCGCAGGAATGGAAAACAGTGATCGTGTGCGGCAGACGGCGCAACAGACTGTCGATGAGTTGTTCTCGCTGATGAAGCCGCCGAGCGTCGATTGACGGAGATTCGCGCCAGCGTCGGCCGTAAAAGCCCGATTTTCAGCTAAATTCCAGGTCGGTTTTAGAATGCTTCAAATCTCAATTTAGAATGGTTTTAAACTCTAATTTAGAATCGTTTTGATCTGGATCGATTCAAGCATGCTGTGGTTGCATTCGCATTGACCCGATTTTTTGCGCCCGATAACCAACATGCAGTCGCTCATCGCTATGGGGTGCATGAGCGAACTGAATTTGGTCAGTGGGGCAGACATCATGAATACGGCAAAGATGCCGAGGTCACTGCGTCCGAACGCGGCGATCAACTCGGCTAGCGAAAAGTTTGACACCTATTCAGGCCGCAAGGTTTCGGCGGTCGCAGGCTTGATGGCCGTCGCTTCGTTTTCGAGCGCGGAAGCCCAGCAGAATCCTCTCCCTCCGGTGACCGTCGCGCCCTCTGTCGATCGTCCGCGTCCGGCTACCGCGAAGCCGACACCAGATCAGATCCGCGCCCGCAATGCCCTGCGCCGCGCGGCCCGCCGGACGCAGCCCACGCAGGCCGCGCCGGTGCCATTTCCCAACGCCGGCACCTTGAGCGCGGATCGCAACCCTTATGCGGATGCGGCGGCGCCCTACAAGGTCGATCACCTGCAGGCTTCCGGCAAATTTCCCGAGCCGCTCTTGAACACGCCGAAAACCGTCACCGTGCTCAGCAAGGAAGTGCTGGCGGACGAGAACGCCACGTCGTTGAAGCAGGCGGTCCTGAACACCGCCGGCGTGACGCTCGGAACCGGCGAGGGCGGCAACGCCTTTGGCGACCGGTTTTTCGTTCGCGGCTTCGACACCCGCAATGACGTCTTCATCGACGGCATCCGCGATTCCGGCGTCAGCGTCCGCGAGAATTTCTTCACCGAGCAGATCGAGATCCTGCGCGGTCCCGGCTCGTCATTCGCCGGCCGCGGCACCACGGGTGGCGCGATCAATATCGTCACCAAGCAGGCGACCACCGAAAACAGCTTCTACAACATGGATACGACGTTCGGGACGGACGCCACCAAGCGTGTCACGCTCGACGTCAACCAGGTGATCAACCCGACGCTGGCGATCCGCGCCGGCGGTGTGTTTCAGGACGCTGATGTTGCTGGCCGGAATTTCACCACGGATGATCGCGGCGGCGGCTTCGTGGCGCTGAAATGGACACCCGTGGACGCCGTGAAGGTCAGTGCCGACTACGTTCACACCGACATCCACGGATTGCCGGATTTCGGAGTGCCGTATTATCGGCCGGGATCCGTGGGAACCACCTTGGCCGGCGGCCTGCCGTTTACGACCACGGCCGGCGGACCGTTCCCGAGTTATGGCGTCAATCGCGACAATTTCTACGGTTTCGCCAACCGCGATTTCTACTCGGTGCATCAGGACATCGGCACGCTCAACACCGAAGTCCAGATCAACCCCGATTTGGTTATCAGCGACAAGGTAAGGGCGTCGCACTCGCTGCTGAACTACATCGGGACGATTCCTGAATCGCCCGTCAACGCGAGCGGAACATTTACCGCCAATCCTCAGAGTCGCTACCAGCCGACTGACGTGGTCGATAACCAGACCGAGGCGACCTACAAGTTCGACACCGATGGCTGGCATCACACCGCGGTTGCTGGCGTCGAAGTGTCCCGCGAGACCTCCAGCATCGACTCTTATACCGGCCTGACTTCAGAAGCCGTTGGCAACGCCTATAGCGGCAGTGGATCTCCGACCAGCGTCAGTATCTACAATCCACAATACACGCTTGCGCCGTTTCCAACGCCATCGCTTACAGGGGTGCCGACGAAGATCGCTATCGACACCACGAGCGGCTATTTGATGGATAGCGTGAATTACCGTGATGTCCTGATCCTTAATGGTGGCGTTCGCTACGACGATTACAATTTGAAGGTAAGTGGCTTCGGCTCGTCGGGTGGTGTTCCAAATCTCAACTCTTGGGGGGCGCCAGCCGCGGAATTTGGGATGCCAAACTTCAATTTGGGCCTCACCCTGAAGCCACTCCCGATTACCAGTGTCTATGCCGCCTATGCGACGTCATCGGACCCGGTGGGTTCCGAATTTGATGGCACCAGCGCGAACTATGGAGGTGTGGCGCCCGTTATCGCCGGCAACTCGAACCAGATATTTGGGCCAATGAAGAATTCGGCGATCGAGGTTGGCAATAAATGGGAGTTGTTTGATCGTCATCTGCTGGTGAGCGGCGCACTATTCCAGACCGATGTCACCAACGCGCGTGAGTCAGTTAACGTAACACAGAACGGTCAAAACGTTCCGATCATCTCAGCCGGTGCAGCCTATCAAATTCGCGGGGTCGACCTCGAAGTCAGTGGCAAGATCACTGACAAATGGAGTGTGTTCGGCGGTCTGGTGCTGATGCACTCGGAGGTGACGAAGTCGCTGGTTTCCCCGGCCAACACCGCATTGTACTCCACCAATGTTGGCCTGCCGCTTGCCAACATCGCCAATCAGTCGTTCAGCCTGCTCAGCAAATATCAGATCGACGACAGGTGGGAGGTTGGCGGACAGGCCGTCTATCGTTCCAAGATGTACGGCGGCACCTTGCTTGCCGCCAACCAGGGAACGTCGATCCCGAGCTTCTGGCGTTTCGATGCGTTCGCCGAGGCGAAGATCGACAAGAACTGGACGGTGAAGCTGTTCGTCAACAACATCTTCAACAAGCTCTACTACCTCGGACTGTATCAGAGCGCGACCCCGTTCGTTCTGGAAGCGCCCGGCCGCACGGCGTCCGTGATGATCTCGGCGAGGTTCTGACATCCGATCATGCTGATCTGTGTTCCCAATGTGCTGAGCAAGAGTGATGTGGCGGATTTCCGCCGCATCATGGACGAGAGTGCGTGGGAGGACGGACGCTCGACCGCCGGCGCGCAGTCGGCGATGGTGAAGCGTAACGAACAATTGCCGCCCGACAGCGAGGTTGCCCGCAAGCTCGGCAATCGCATTGTCTCGGCGCTGACGGCCAATCCGCGGTTCATCTCCGCCGCGGTGCCGCTGCAGATCTTCCCGCCCTTGTTCAACCGTTACGCGGCCACCGGCGGTCACCATTTCGGAATCCACGTCGATAACGCGGTCCGCGGCGATCATCTGACCGGGTTGCGCATCCGCACCGATCTGTCGGTCACGTTATTTTTATCGGAGCCGGACGAATACGACGGCGGCGAGCTTGTCGTCGAAGATCTCTACGGATCGCATGAAATCAAGCTGCCCGCAGGCGATCTCGTACTTTATCCTGCGTCTAGTTTGCATATGGTCACGCCGGTAACGAGAGGCGCGCGCGTTGCGTCTTTTTTCTGGCTGCAGAGCATGATACGGGATGCCAATGCCCGCAGCCTGATTTTCGACCTCGACACCGCGATTCAGGCTCTGGTGCCGCGTCTCGGAAGAGACGACCCTGAAACGGTCAAATTGACCGGCATCTATCACAATCTGATCCGCTACTGGGCCGAAGTATGAACATCTTACCGTTCCGCGCGATAGGCGCCGCAATCCTGGCGCTGGCGATGCTTACGTCTGTATCGCCACTGTTCGCGCAGCAGAATATCGTCCCGGCGGCCCAGCAGGCCCAAACCCAGGCTCAGGGCTCGCCGCAGGCTCCGGCGATATCGCGGCCGCCTGTTACCGCGACGCAACCGGCGGCACCGGCGCAGGCCGCTGTTTCCGCACCGGCGTCTGCTTCGTCATCGATGGTCCAGGCGCTGCCGCCTCCTGCCGCGCCATCAAATGCTGCTCAGCCCGCAACCGCCGCCCAGTCCGTCGCGGCGCCGGCGGCCTCCGATGCGACCGCTTCCGCGGATGGCGCTGGCCGGGCGCTGAAGTCCGGAATCGTGGTGCCGTACGAATTGTCGCCCTGGTCGATGTTCCTGTCGGCGGACATCATCGTCAAGATCGTCATGGTCGGGCTGGCCTTGGCCTCGCTGGCGACCTGGACCATCTTCATCGCCAAGACGATCGAATTGTCGGTGATCCAGACCAGGGTGCGCGCGGCGCTGGCCAGGATCAAGGATTCGCGATCGCTGGCGGAGGCGCAGTTCGCGCTGGGCGCCAAGGACAGCGTATTGTCGGCGTTGCTCGCCGCGGCGATGAACGAGGCGCGGTTGTCGGCGGGCATTTCTAGCGATGACGGCATCAAGGAACGCGCCGCATCGAGCTTTGCCGAAATCGTTCGCGCCGAAGGGCGCCGGATCAGGATCGGCATGGGACTGCTGGCCAGTATCGGCGCGACGTCGCCGTTCGTCGGCCTGTTCGGTACCGTCTGGGGCATCATGAACAGCTTTATCGGCATCTCGAAATCGCAGACGACGAATCTCGCGGTGGTCGCGCCGGGCATTGCCGAAGCGCTGCTGGCCACCGCGATCGGCCTGGTTGCCGCGATCCCGGCGGTCATCATCTACAACCACTTTGCGCGCCTGACCAAATCCTATCTCGAACTGGTCAGCCGCGCGTCCGGCGCCGCAGCGCGGTTGCTGTCGCGCGATCTCGATCGTACCCATAGCAGCACGCGTTCACGCACCGCGGCGGAGTAGGCGATGGCCATCGCGCTCGGAAATGGCGACCTGGATGACGATGACGATTTCGGCGAGACGCATGACATCAACGTCACGCCCTTCATCGATGTCATTCTTGTTCTTCTGATCATCTTCATGGTGGCGGCGCCGCTGTCGACCGTCGACCTTCCGATCGATCTACCGACCTCGACCGCGAACCCGCAGAAGAAGCCGGACAAGCCGGTCTATGTCAGCATCAAGCCCGACCTGACGCTGGCGATCGGGGAAACCTCGGTCAAGCGCACCGATCTGATCAACACGCTCGATTCCTCGTCCGCAAGCAATCCGCAACGGCTGGTGTTCGTTCGCGCCGACCGCCAGGTGCCTTATGGCGAATTGATGGACGTGCTCGAACTGCTGCGCAAGGGAAACTACCGGATGAAACTGGTGGCGCTCGAGGGCGTTCCGGATGATTCCGCGCAGCCATCCGCGTCCCAAAGCCCCAAACCTTAGCCCATGTCCGACCTGGTGCTTGAGCAAAAACCGTCCCGGCGGCTCTGGATTTTAGCCGCCGTCGGCGCGCTGGCGCTTCATCTCGGCGGCGCGGCGCTCGCGGTCGCGCATATGTCGTCCGACGACGGCGACGATTCCCTCGGCGCCAATGCGGTTGAAGTCGGGGTCGAACTGGAATCGCCGCATGTCGAGGACAGCGATTTGCCGCCGGGCCCGGACGCCGACGCCTCGGTCGCCTCGCCGGCGCTCGCGGAGCAGAAGGCCGAAATCAAGCCGACCGATCTGCCGCAGGACACGCCGGACGAGAGCGAGGATCCCGATCGCGTCGTGACGGAGAACCAAGCCAAGAAACCGACCGAAGACGATCCGAAAGTCGAGACCGTGCAGACCGCGGCTTCACAGGAATCGGTCGCGCAGGAGGCGACCGCTCGGCAGACGTTGGAAGATTCGCGCGAATCCGAGGCGGTGAAGGCGCCTAACCTCGGCATCGGCAAGGACAAGCTGAAGCTCACGGCGGATTGGGGCCGGCAGATCAGCGCCTATTTCGAGCTTCACAAGCGCTATCCCAAAGTCGAGAAAAGCAAGGACGCCAAGGTCAAGGTGAATTTGGTGCTGAATCGCCTTGGCCACGTCGTCTCCGTCAACGTTCTGGAATCATCCGGAGATCCGCTTTACGATGAAGCGGCCATTTCCATGGTCCAGCGGTCCGACCCGGTGCCGCGCCCGCCTGCGAAATTGACCGATGACGAGTTCCATTACAGCCTGGACGTTAATTTCAAGGCCAACAAATAGCGCATGATCCGGAAAGCGGGCGGGGATTCCGGTTCGCGTGAAGAAGGCGCGTCAACAGACTCTATCGCCAGAAATATCGAAACCCGACATAGACGACGACAAGGCAGGCGAAAATCAGCGCCACAGGCAGCCTGGGTTTTCCGCTCGCGCCGCCTTTGTTCTTTGATCGTTGCGGCGACGGGCGTTTGAACGCCGTGACGTTGTCGGTCACCGGCTCCTGCAAATGGGCCCGGATGTCGGGGGGCGTGCCATGTCCGCCCATCTCGGCGTAATAAGCCCGGTACATCAGGTTGATGGTGGTATCGGTCGCCTCGGGTTCCGCTGTTTTATCGAGTAGCGCCTTGTAGCTGGCGAGAAAGTGCTGGGCTTCGACGGGCAGCGTGTCGGCGCCGTTCAATTTGGCCATCATTTTCCAGGTTGCGAAGTCCGTCCGGGCCTTGGTATCGGCCCGTCGCGCAATCAACATGTCGGCCGCTTTGATCAAGGTCGCCTCATGCTCGAACAAAAAATAAAGAGATGGATGACGATTCGAAGAAAAGTCATCCACTCTAATCGACGGGTCTAGCTGAACTACGCGTTCCCGGTGACCACGAGAAGTAGCCGGATCACATAGCCGGTCGCCGTTCGCAGTATCGCCGAAATCACATCAAGATTTAGACCGAGCTGGCTGTCTGCCAAGGCAGGATGATCAGAAGTCCGATCAGGATCAGCATGCCATAGGGTTCCAGCCGGGAAAGCGGCATTGCCAGCACATTCGGCAGCAGGCCGACCGCGACCCGGCCGCCGTCGAGCGGCGGAATCGGTATCATGTTGAAAATGGCGAGTACGACGTTGATAACGAGGGCATTTTTGAGGTTGTCGGCGATCCACGCCGCGGCGTTGGGCGGAGCATAGTCCAGCAGATGGAAGGCCGCCGCCGCAACCAGAGCGAGCACGATGTTGGTGGCGGGTCCGGCCAGCGCCACCCAGACGCTGTCGATCCGGGGATGGTTCAGCCTGCGAAAATTTACCGGTACCGGCTTGGCATAGCCGAACAGGAACGGCGAGTGGGACAGCAACAGGAAGGCCGGCAACAATAGCGTGCCGAACGGATCGATATGCTTGAGCGGGTTGAAACTGACCCGGCCGAGATGCCAGGCCGTATCGTCGCCGAGCCGGTGCGCGACAAAGCCGTGGGCGGCCTCGTGGAAGGTGATGGCGATCACGAGCGGCACCACCCAGACCGATACCGCATAGATGGTGCTGTTCATGGGGATCGATTCGTTCCGGGAGGGGGCAACTGGCGGGGCGATGTCTACCACGCCTTCGCATTAACCTGGAACCGCTTCCGGATATTGCGGCAAGCCGTCGTCGAGCCGCACCCAATCGATCTTTTCGGAAGTCCAGATGTGTGCGGTGGGCTCGAAAACGTTGTGGTCGTCGAACGCGGCCAGCGCAACCCCTGCCACCGTTCCGTTGCTGCGCCAGGCAAACAGCCGGGTGCCACAGGTCTTGCAGAAAATACGGTCGAGCGCCTCCGAGGAGGCATAGCGGCCGACTTCGCCGTCCACCGTCAGCGCGCTCTGTTCGAACAGGGCGCGGGCGAAGAACGGCGCCCCCGTCGCCTTCTGGCAGTTGCGGCAGTGACAGATGCGGACGTTGACCGGTTCGCCTTTCGCCCTGAAGCGGACCGCGCCGCACAGGCAGCCGCCCTCCCGGACGGTGACGGCTCCGCTCACGACAAGTCCCTCGACGGCATGATCTCCATCGTCCCGACCGGAGCGGCCGCATTGGCGCAAAGCGGAAACCGGTTTTCGGAAAAGATCATGTCCACTTTAATAGGTCGCGCGGCCGCCGGAAATATCGAACACCGCGCCGGTGGAGAACGAGCAATCCTCCGAGGCCAGCCACGCCGCCATCGCCGCAAGTTCTTCCACCAGCACGAACCGTCCCTTCGGAATCTTCGACAGCATGAAGTCGATATGCTGCTGCGTCATCTGATCGAAGATCGCGGTCCTGGCCGCGGCGGGGGTGACGGCGTTGACCGAGATGTCGTGGCCGGCCAGTTCCTTGCCGAGCGATTTGGTCAGCGCGATCAGGCCGGCTTTCGATGCCGAATAATGTGCGGCGTTCGGGTTGCCTTCCTTGCCGGCGATAGAGGCGATGTTGACGATGCGGCCGTAGTTTTGCTTGAGCATGACGGGCACGATCGCCTTGCAGCAGATGAACGGACCGTCGAGATTGATGCGCAACACCTTGCGCCACTCATCGAAATCGGTCTCCCACACCGTCTTGTTGACGCCGGCGATCCCGGCATTGTTGACGAGAATGTCGATCTTGCCGAGCGCGGCCAGCGTCGCGTCCCGGGCTTTTTCGACGGCGGCGAGATCGGAGACGTCGACCTTGAACGCCGTCACGGCCGGGCCGATTTCCCTGGCGGTCTTTTCGGCCAATGGCAGGTCATGATCCCAGATCGCGACCTTGGCGCCGGACGCCACAAAGCGTTCGGCGATCGCGCGCCCAAACCCCTGCGCGCCGCCGGTGACGATGGCAGAGCGGCCGTTCAGATCGATCTTGTTCATGGGGAAGGTTCCTTTATCTCAAACTGAATTTAGTTCTCGTCATTCCGGGGCCTGCGCCATCCAAGTCGGCTGTTGCCGACTTGGGCAATTCGAGTGGCCAAACTCGGGTTTACCCGAATTTGGGCGGCGCATCCCAGAATGACGGTTGTCGGGCAATCGGTCTCAAAGCGTCCAGCCGCCGTCGATGATGTGCGCAACGCCAGTCGTGAACGAACTCTCGTCGCTGGCGAGATAGACCGCGAGCGATGCGATTTCCTCGGCCGTGCCGAGCCGTCCCATCGGCTGCCGGGCGACGAACATGTCGCGCCCGCCGGGCCCTGCGGTCGCGGCGCGCTGCAGCATCGACGGCGTCTCGATGGTGCCGGGACAGATGCAGTTGCAGCGTACGCCCTTGGTGATGAAGTCGGTGGCAACCGAGCGGGTCAACGCCGCGACGGCAGCCTTGGTCGCGCCATAGACGTAACGGTTGGGCGCGGCCTTGAACACGCCGGCGGCGGAGGAGATGTTGACGATCGAACCGTGGCCGGCTTCCAGCATCGCCGGCAGAAACGCCTTGATGGTGCGGTGCATCGACTTGACGTTGAGGTCGAACGAAAAGTTCCAGTCCTCGTCGGAGCATTCCAGCACCGTGCCGTGATGCACGAAGCCGGCCGCGTTGAGCAGGATGTCAGCCCGACCGGCGCGCCTGGCCACCGCGGCGACGGCTGCGCTGTCGCGCACGTCGAGCTTCGCTATTTCCGCAACGCCCTCGTTCTTCAATGCGGCGAGCTTGGCCTCGTCGATATCGGTTGCAAAAACCGTGGCGCCCTCACGGGCAAAGGCCACCGCGCAGGCGCGGCCTATGCCCACAGCGGCGGCGGTCACGAAGGCGCGTTTTCCCTTCAGGCGGTCTGACATGGTTTTCCCTCCATTATCTTCGTCATTTATCGTTCGTCATTCCGGGATGGTGCGTCAGCACCAGACCCGGAATCCATTGCTCCGCATGTTCTGCCGAACGACGGATTCCAGGCCCGCGACGTTGTCGTGTCCCGGAATGACGATGGTTGGCTAATGATTGTCCCGCGCGACGCCGACACGGCCGGCGATGTCGTGGTAGCGCGTCGCGAACTCGATGCAGGCGCCGGTGGCCTGCTGGCCGACGGTGGAACGGTAGAGCTCCTGCCACGGCGTCTGGTTGGCCGGATAGGGGAAGCCGCCCTTGGCCTTCAACTCGGCGCGCCGCCGCTTCAGCTCCTCATCCGTAATCATAATATCGGCGCTGCCCTTGTTAAGGTCGATGCGGACTTTGTCGCCAGTCTTCAGGAGGGCCAGGCCGCCATCGGCGGCGGCTTCCGGCGTGGCATTGAGGATCGAGGGCGAGCCCGACGTGCCGGACTGCCGGCCATCGCCGATGCAGGGCAGGGACAGGATGCCGCGCTTGATCAGCGCCGCCGGCGGCTGCATGTTGACCACTTCGGCGCCGCCGGGATAGCCGATCGGTCCGGCGCCGCGGATGAACAGGACGCAACGCTCATCGATGTCGAGTGCGGGATCGTCGATCCGGTGGTGATAGTCCTCCGGGCCCTCGAACACGATCGCACGCCCTTCGAACGCGTTCGGATCCTTCGGATTGTTCAAGTAGCGATCGCGGAATTCCTTGGAGATCACGCTGGTCTTCATGATGGCGGAATCGAACAGATTGCCGCGCAGCACCAGGAAGCCGGCATCCTTGACCAGCGGCTTGTCGTAACTCCGGATCACGTCGCCATCCGGCTTTGGCGCCTCGCGGCAATTGTCGCCCATGCTATGGCCGTTGACGGTCAGCGCGTCTTCGTGGATGCGCTTGTGCTGCATTAGTTCACGCACCACCGCGGGCACGCCGCCGGCGCGGTGATATTCCTCGCCGAGATAGAAGCCGGCCGGCTGCATGTTCACCAGGAGCGGAATGTCGTGGCCGAATTTCTGCCAATCGTCGATCGAAAGCTCGACGCCGATATGGCGGGCCAGCGCGTTGATATGGATCGGCGCGTTGGTCGAGCCGCCGATCGCCGAATTGACGACGATGCAGTTCTCGAACGCCTGTCGCGTCAGGATGTCGGACGGCTTCAAGTCTTCCCAGACCATGTCGACGATGCGCTTGCCGGTTTCATAGGCGATCTGGCTTCGCTCGCGATAGGGCGCGGGGATCGCGGCGCAGCCCGGCAGCGACATGCCCAGCGCCTCGGCCAGCGAATTCATGGTGGAGGCGGTACCCATGGTGTTGCAGTGGCCGACCGAGGGCGCCGACGAGGCCACGATATTCATGAACTCCTCGTAGTCGATCTCGCCGGCGGCGAGCCGTTCGCGGGATTTCCAGACCACGGTGCCGGATCCGGAGCGCTGGCCGTCATGCCAGCCGTTCAGCATCGGGCCGCCGGAAAGCACGATCGCCGGCAGGTTGACCGTGGCCGCCGCCATCAGGCAGGCGGGCGTGGTCTTGTCGCAGCCGGTGGTCAGCACCACGCCGTCCAGCGGATAGCCGAACAGGATTTCCACCAGCCCGAGATAAGCGAGGTTGCGGTCCAGCGCCGCGGTCGGGCGCTTGCCGGTTTCCTGGATCGGGTGGGTTGGAAATTCCATCGCGATGCCGCCGGCCTCGCGGATTCCTTCGCGGACCCGGTGCGCCAGTTCGAGATGGTGGCGATTGCACGGTGACAGGTCGTTGCCGGTCTGCGCGATGCCGATGATCGGCTTGCCGGATTGCAACTCGTGCCGGGTCAGGCCGTAATTGAGGTAGCGCTCGAGATAGAGCGCGGTCATGCCGGGATTATGGGGGTTGTCGAACCACTCGCTGGAGCGGAGTTTACGCCGGGTGGTCCCGGCTGGCGGCTTGTTCATGGGTTCTCCCGGTTTCTCCCGCAGCGCACACGCCTTGTTTTTGTGCGTCGTTTCATATTGGCGAGCAATGTTGGCATGCCGACGCTCCGACCGCAACGTTTGCGTGACAGCCGGTCTCAATACGACTTTGATCCGACGACAGCGCCGAAAAAGTCTGGTAAGACCCGGTCAACAAATAAGGATCGCGGACATTCACCGCGGATAACAAATAGCTTCGGGAGGGTGAGCAAGTATGTCGTCGGTACAAATTCGCGACGTGCGCAAATCGTTTGGTGGCTTTGAAGTCCTGCATGGCGTGACGATCCCGATCGAGGACGGCGCCTTTGTGGTCCTGGTCGGCCCCTCCGGCTGCGGCAAATCGACTTTGCTGCGGATGCTCGCAGGCCTCGAGAACATTACTTCGGGCACGATTTCGATCGGCGATCGCGTCGTCAACAACGTCCAGCCCAAAGAGCGCGACATCGCGATGGTGTTCCAGAACTATGCGCTCTATCCGCATATGACGGTCGCCGACAATATGGCATTTTCGCTGAAATTGCGTGGCGCCCGGCCGGCCGAGATCGCCTCCGGCGTCAAGCGTGCCGCCGAAATCCTCGATCTGACGCCGTTGCTCGACCGCTATCCCCGGCAATTGTCGGGTGGGCAGCGCCAGCGCGTCGCGATGGGCCGCGCCATTGTGCGCGATCCGCAAGTGTTCCTGTTCGATGAGCCGCTGTCCAACCTCGACGCCAAGCTGCGGGTGGCGATGCGGACCGAGATCAAGGAACTGCACCAGCGGCTGAAGACTACCACGGTCTACGTCACCCACGACCAGATCGAGGCCATGACCATGGCCGACAAGATCGTCGTCATGCATGACGGCATCGTCGAGCAGATTGGTTCCCCGCTCGAACTCTATGACCGGCCGGATAACCAGTTTGTCGCCAGCTTCATCGGATCGCCGGCGATGAATTTCCTCAAGGGCAAGGTCAAGGCGAATGGCAGCCTCAGTTTCGAAGGCGCGGATGGCCTGAAGTTGCCGCTAAAATCCGCGCCCGCCAATTCCGATGGCCTGCCGGTCGTGTACGGCGTTCGGCCAGAGCATTTCACGATCGCGGATGACGGTGCCGAAGCTGAGATCGTGGTTGTGGAACCGACCGGATCGGAAACTCAGGTGTTCGCCAGACTTGGCGGCGAACAGGTCGTCGCCGTGTTCCGCGAACGTCACCAGTTCAATCCCGGCGACAAGGTCCGGCTCAAGCCGGATCCGTCGCTGATCCATCTTTTCGAGGAGACGACGGGTAAACGGCTATAAATTACAGGCGACTATAAATAACTGAACAAGCAATTGGTCGATGAACGAGCCAATAAAACAGGGAGAAGACTTGAGATGAGTGATTTTACGACCAACCGACGTTCGTTGCTCAAGGGCGGCGCTACGCTGCTGGCTGCCGCGGCGACGATGTCGAGCGAGGAATTGCTGGGTTATGCGAAGGCCTGGGCGCAGACCGCGCCGTGGAAGCCGGAAGCCGGCGCCAAGGTCAACCTGTTGCGCTGGAAGCGTTTCGTCGAAGCCGAAGATGTCGCGTTCATGAAGATCGTCGACGCCTTCCAGAAGGCCAACAACGTCACCATCAGCGTCTCGAACGAATCCTATGACGACATCCAGCCCAAGGCGTCGGTCGCGGCCAATACCGGGCAGGGCCTCGACATGGTCTGGGGCCTGTATTCGCTGCCGTTCCTGTTCCCGAGCAAATGCACCGACATGACCGACGTCGCCGATTATCTCGGCAAGAAATGCGGCGGCTGGGCGCCGTCCGGCGAGGCCTATGGCAAACAGGACGGCAAGTGGATCGGCATTCCGGTCGCCGCCAGCGGCGGTCTCATCAACTATCGCATGTCCGCCGTCGAGAAAGCCGGCCACAAGGAGTTTCCGAAAGATCTCGACGGCTTTGCCGATCTGATCAAGGGAATGAACAAGAACGGCACGCCGGCCGGCATGGCGCTCGGGCACGCCTCGGGCGACGCCAATGGCTGGCTGCATTGGGCGCTATGGGCCCATGGCGGCAATCTGATCGACCAGAACAACAAGGTCGTCATCACCTCGCCGGAGACCGCCAAGGCGCTGGAATATGTCAAGGTGCTTTACGACAACTTCCTGCCCGGCACGGCGTCCTGGAACGACAGTTCCAACAACAAGGCATTCGCGGCGGGCCAGCTTTACCTGACCACCAACGGTATTTCGATCTACGTCACGGCGAAGACCGAAAATCCGCAAATGGCGGCCGACATCAATCACGCCCATCTGCCGGTCGGTGTCGACGGGAAGCTGCGCGAATTGCATCTCGGCTTCCCGATCCTGGTCTACAACTTCACCAAGTTCCCGCAGACCTGCAAGGCGTTCACCGCCTTCATGCTGGACCCGGAGCAGTTCAATCCCTGGCTCGAATCGGCTCAGGGCTATCTGTCGCCGTTCCTGCTTGGCTACACCGCTAATCCGATGTGGACGGCCGACCCGAAGAACACGCCGTACCGCGATGTCGCCTCGACCGCCACGACACCGGCCGGAATCGGCAAGATGGGCGAGGACGCCGCGGCCGCGATTGCCGATTTCGTCGTGGTCGACATGTTCGCGAACTACTGCACCGGGCGCGAGGATGTAAAAACGGCGATGGCTTCGGCGGAACGTTCCGCCAAGCGCATCTTCCGCTGACGTGATCGCCGGCGCGGTCTTCCGCGCCGGCCCCGTTTCTAACTTAATATCAGGCGCCGCCCGGCGAGCAATGTGCGAACGGCGGCGTCCTCAGGATGGAAATGGAGCGGCATGAGTACCCTTCAAACATCGGTGCCCGTCCAGGCTTCCGGCGCGGATACGCTGTCGCTGTGGGCGCGGCTAAGGGTCAATCGTAACTGGATCGCATTGTGGTTCATGCTGCCGGCGGCGGCGTTCCTGATCCTGTTTCTGGCCTATCCGCTCGGGCTCGGCATCTGGATGAGCTTTACCGATGAGCGCATCGGCCGGCCCGGCATTTTCGTCGGGCTGGATAATTACCAGTGGCTGTGGGACGATTCGATCTTCTGGCTGTCGGTGTTCAACACGCTGCTCTATACGATCGTTGCCAGCGCCATCAAATTCGCGGTCGGGCTCTATCTCGCGCTGCTCTTGAACCGGAACATGCCGTTCAAGGCGTTTTTCCGCTCCATCGTGCTGCTTCCCTTCATCGTGCCCACCGTGCTGTCGGCGATCGCGTTCTGGTGGATCTACGATGCGCAGTTCTCGATCATCTCATGGTCGCTGATCAAACTCGGCCTGATCGAGCACAACATCAACTTCCTGGGTGACGCCAACTGGGCGCGCGGCAGCGTCATCTTCGCCAATATCTGGCGCGGCGTGCCCTTTGTCGCGATCACGCTGCTGGCCGGTTTACAGACGGTGTCGCCCTCGCTTTACGAGGCGGCGACGCTCGATGGCGCCACCAGCTGGCAGCGGTTCCGTCACATCACCTATCCGCTGCTGACGCCGATCATTGCGGTGGTGATGACCTTCTCGGTGCTGTTCACCTTCACGGACTTTCAACTGATCTGGGCGTTGACGCGCGGCGGTCCGGTCAATGCCACGCATCTGATGGCGACCTTGAGCTATCAGCGCGGTATCATCAGCGGGCGGCTCGGCGAGGGCGCGGCGATCGCCACCGCCATGATCCCATTCCTGTTGGCGGCGATCGCGATTTCCTGGTTCGGCATGCAGCGCCGGAAATGGCAGCAAGGATCGAGCAATGACTGATTCAGCCCTGCAACCGAAATTATCGCAGACGAAACTATCGGCCGCGACGCGGGACGACGACAGCGAGGGCATGAGCTATCTGGAGTCGCTGCCGCGGCGCCTGGTGACGCTCTATCTGCCGCTGTTCATTATTCTGGTGGTGCTGCTGTTCCCGTTCTACTGGATGGCGCTGACCTCTATCAAGCCGGACGAACAACTGATCGACATGGACAAGTTCAACCCGTTCTGGGTGGTCCATCCGACCTTCAAGCACATCAGCAAGCTGTTGTTTGAAACCCAGTATCCGCGCTGGCTCTGGAATACGATGTATGTGGCGATGGGCGCCACCACGCTTTCGATCATCGCCAGCGTGCTTGCGGCCTATGCCATCGTGCGCCTGAGGTTCAAGGGGGCGGATACCGTCGGCATCCTGATCTTCTTTGCCTATCTGGTGCCGCCGTCGATCCTGTTCATTCCGCTGGCCTCGGTGATCCAGGCCTATGGCTTGTTCGATTCTCCGCTGTCCTTGATCCTGGTCTATCCGACCCTGCTCATTCCGTTCTCGACTTGGCTGTTGATGGGATATTTCAAGACCATCCCCTATGAGCTGGAGGAATGCGCGCTGATCGACGGTGCCTCGCGCTGGCAGATCCTCATCAAGATTGTGGTGCCGCTGGCCATTCCCGGCCTGATCTCGGCCTTCATCTTTTCCTTTACGCTGTGCTGGAACGAATTCATCTACGCGCTCACCTTTTTGCAATCGACGCCGAACAAGACCGTTCCGGTGGCGATCGTGAACGAGTTCGTCGATGGCGATATCTACAAATGGGGCTCGCTGATGGCGGGCGCGCTGGTCGGCTCGCTGCCGCTCGTGATCCTTTACGCATTCTTTGTCGAGCATTACGTATCGGCGATGACCGGAGCCGTGAAGGAATAGGCGCGAAAGGCCCGCGTTTAAAATTCAAACAAGAAGGAGTTGGGTCTTGCATATTCTGGTTCTGGGCGCGGCCGGCATGGTCGGCCGCAAATTGGTCGAACGTCTGCTGCGCGATGGTCACCTCGGCAATAACGACATTACGCGCATGACGCTGCAGGATGTCGTCGCCCCGGCCTTGCCCGGCAAAACCGGATTTCCGGTCGAGACCGTGACCTGCGATTTCGCGGTGCCCGGCGCGGCCGAAAAGCTGGTCGCGGATCGTCCTGACGTGATTTTCCACCTGGCGGCAATTGTCTCCGGCGAGGCCGAGCTCGATTTCAACAAGGGCTACCGGATCAACCTCGACGGCACCCGAATGTTGCTCGATGCGATCAGGCTGACCGGCAACGGCTATGGACCGCGCGTCGTTTTCACCTCCTCGATCGCGGTGTTCGGCGCGCCGTTTCCCGAAGCCATCGGCGACGAGTTCTTCCAGACGCCGCTGCTCAGCTACGGAACCCAGAAGGCGATCGGCGAATTGCTGCTGGCGGACTATTCCCGCCGCGGCTTCATGGACGGTATCGGAATCCGGCTGCCGACCATCTGCATTCGTCCCGGCCTGCCCAACAAGGCGGCGTCGGGGTTCTTCTCCAACATCCTGCGCGAGCCGCTGGCCGGCAAGGAGGCGATCCTGCCGGTCTCGGAGGACGTCCGCCACTGGCACGCTTCGCCGCGCTCGGCGGTCGGCTTCCTGATCCACGCCGCGACCATGGATACGGCCGCCGCCGGCCCCCGGCGCAATCTGACCATGCCCGGCCTGTCGGCAAGTGTCGGCGAACAGCTCGCTGCGCTGAAGCGGGTGGCGGGAGAGCGGGTCGCGGCGCGGGTCAGGCGCGAACCCGATCCGTTTATCATCGGCATCGTCGACGGCTGGCCGCGCAATTTCGAGGCCAAGCGCGCGGTCCAGCTCGGATTCACCACCGCCGAAAAAAACTTTGACGACATCATCCGCATTCACATCGAGGACGAACTTGGTGGTACGTTTGTGGCCTGATCCGATCGTTAAAATGCCAGGAGAACAATGATGACCGCCAGTATCGTAGGATGGGCCCACACGCCATTCGGCAAGTTCGATGCCGAGACCGTCGAAAGCCTCGTGGTTCGCGTCGCCAATGAAGCACTGGCCGACGCCGGCGTTTCGGCTGGCGATGTCGACGAGATCGTGCTCGGCCATTTCAACGCAGGCTTCTCGCCGCAGGATTTCACCGCCGCCTTGGTGCTGCAGGCCGATCCGAAATTGCGCTTCAAGCCGGCGACGCGGGTGGAGAACGCCTGCGCCACCGGATCGGCGGCGGTGCATCAGGGCATCCGGGCGATTGACGCGGGCGCGGCGAAGATCGTGCTGGTGGTCGGCGTCGAGCAGATGACCCGCACGCCGGGCCCTGAAATCGGCCGCAACCTGTTGCGCGCGTCCTATCTGGTGGAGGACGGCGACACCCCTGCCGGCTTCGCCGGCGTGTTCGGCAAGATCGCACAGGCCTATTTCCAGAAATACGGCGATCAGTCCGACGCGCTGGCGATGATCGCCGCCAAGAACCACAAGAACGGCGTCGCCAATCCTTACGCGCAGATGCGCAAGGATTTCGGCTTCGACTTCTGCCGTGCCGAGAGCGAGAAGAATCCTTTTGTCGCAGGTCCCCTGAAGCGCACCGACTGCTCGCTGGTGTCGGACGGCGCCGCGGCCTTGGTGCTCACGGATTCCGAAACCGCCAGGACGATGGGCAAGGCCGTCAATTTCAGGGCGACGGCGCATGCGCAGGATTTCCTGCCGATGTCGAAGCGCGACATCCTGCAGTTCGAAGGCTGCACCGTGGCCTGGCAGCGGGCCTTGCAGAAGGCCGGTGTTGAGCTCTCGGATCTGTCCTTTGTCGAGACCCATGACTGTTTCACCGTCGCCGAACTGATCGAGTACGAGGCGATGGGGCTGACCCCGCGAGGCCAGGGGGCGCGCGCGATCCTGGAAGGCTGGACCCAGAAGGACGGCAAGCTGCCGGTCAATCCTTCCGGAGGGCTGAAGGCCAAGGGCCATCCGATCGGCGCCACCGGCGTCTCCATGCATGTGCTGAGCGCGATGCAGCTCCTCGGTCAGGCGCCCGAGGGCATGCAGATCAAGAATGCCGAGCTCGCGGGCATCTTCAACATGGGCGGTGCGGCAGTCGCGAATTACGTCTCGGTGCTGGAGCCCGCGAAATAGTTGCCTCGGTCGTCCGCTTCAAGCGGCTGAAGCGTTACGTCTATCTCAAGAGCACCTTGCCGCAATTGTTCTTCGGCAGTGCGAGAGTTGTCATGCGCCTTGCGAAAGCGCGGCATCCAGTATCCCACCGTTTTCACTCTAGAAAGACCCGCTCTGGGATACTGGATCGTCCGCTTTCGCGGACGATGACGGATGGGGCTGGCTGACGCATGCGCCCATACGCCGGGAACCCTTGATCTTCCTGACGCCCTGCCGTTACTACGCCCGAGATACAACATCCGGGAGCGAAATCGCGAATGGGACCGCTAGAGGGCATTAAGGTCGTCGACATGACCACCGTGCTGATGGGGCCTTATGCCAGCCAGACGCTCGGCGACTACGGCGCCGACGTCATCAAGATTGAATCACTGGACGGCGACGTGACGCGGCTGATCGGCCCGACGCGCCATCCCGGCATGGGGCCGGTGTTCCTCAACACCAATCGCAGCAAGCGCGACATCGCGCTGGATCTGAAGAAGCCCGCCGGACGCGAGGTGGCGCTGCGGCTGATCGCAAAGGCGGATGTGCTGATCTATAATGTGCGGCCGCAGGCGATGGCGCGGCTGCAGCTCGGCTATGACGTGGTGTCGAAGCTCAACCCGCGCCTGATCTATGCCGGCGTGTTCGGCTTCGGGCAAGACGGGCCTTATGCGGCCAAGCCCGCTTATGACGATCTGATCCAGGGGGCGACCGCGCTGCCCGCCTTGATGGCGCAGACCGGCGACGGTGTTCCGCGCTATGTGCCGAACGCGCTTGTTGATCGCATCGTCGGCCTCACCGCGGTCGGTGCGATCTGCGCCAGCCTCGTGAATCGAGACCGTACCGGGCGCGGCCAGCGCGTCGACATTCCGATGTTCGAAACCATGGCGGCTTTCGTGATGGGCGATCACATGGGCGGTCTCACCTACGAGCCGCCGCTCGACAAGGGCGGCTACGCGCGGCATCTGTCGCGCGACCGGCGGCCCTACAAGACCTCGGACGGCTATATCTGCACCATCGTCTACAACGACAAGCAGTGGGAGAATTTCTTCAAGGCGACCGGCCGCGACGATCTGCGCAACGATCCGAGATTCGCGACCTTCGCCGGGCGTGCCGTCAATATCGACATGGTCTATGGCGAACTGGCCCGTATCTTCGAGACGCGGACAACGGCCGAGTGGATCGAATTGCTGACCGGGGCCGACGTGCCTGTCATGCCGATGCATGATCTCGAAAGCATGTTGCAGGATCCCCATCTGGTGGCGACCAATTTCTTTCCAGTGGTCGATCATCCGAGCGAGGGCAAAATCCGCAGCATGCGTGTTCCAGCCACCTGGTCGGACACGCCCGCAAAGCCCGAACGGCTGGCGCCGCGTTTCAGCGAACATGCCGAGGAAATTTTGCGCGAGGCCGGATTCCCGGACGACGAAATCGCAGGGCTGATCCGCGACGGCGTCACACGGCACGCGCCTGACCTCCAGGACAACAGGACCTAACGCACATGGATTTCGCGCTGTCGGCCAATCAGGAATCGATCCGCGACGCCGTGGACAAAGTCTGCGCGCGTTTTGATGATGCCTATTGGTTGAAGAAGGACAAGGAGGGCGGCTTCCCGTCTGATTTCCACAAGGCGATGGCCGACGCCGGCTGGCTCGGTATCTGCATCCCCGAGGAATATGGCGGCTCCGGTCTCGGCATCACCGATGCCGCGATCATGATGCGGACCATTTCGGAATCAGGTGCCGGCATGTCGGGGGCGTCAGCCGTTCACATGAACGTCTTCGGCCTCAATCCGGTGGTGGTGTTCGGCACCAAGGAGCAGTGCCTGCGGATGTTGCCGCCGGTCGTCGACGGCAGGGAGAAAGCCTGCTTCGCCGTCACCGAACCGAATACCGGGCTCAACACGACGCAGTTGAAGACGCGCGCGGTGCGCAAGGGCGACAAATACATCGTCAACGGTCAGAAGGTCTGGATCTCCACCGCGCAGGTGGCCGAGAAGGTGCTGCTGCTGGCGCGCACCACGCCGCTCGAAGAGGTGAAGAGCCCGACCCGCGGTTTGAGCTTGTTCTATACGGATTTCGACCGCAAGCGCGTCGCGGTGCATGAGATCGAGAAGATGGGCCGCAAGCCGGTCGATTCCAATGAATTGTTTTTCGAGAATTTCGAGATTCCGGTGGAAGACCGTCTCGGCGAAGAAGGCCGTGGTTTTGAATACATCCTGCATGGCATGAATCCGGAGCGCATCCTGATCGCGGCGGAGGCGGTCGGCCTGGGCAAGGTGGCGCTGGCGCGCGCTTCGGCCTATGCGAAAACCCGCAACGTGTTCAACCGGCCGATCGGCATGAACCAGGGGATCCAGCATCCGCTGGCAAAGAACTGGATGGAGCTCGAGGCGGCCTGGCTGATGGTGCTTTCAGCGGGCTGGCAATATGACCAAGGCCTGCCGTGCGGGCCGGCGGCGAACGCTGCGAAATACCTCGCGGCGGAAGCAGGCTTCCACGCCTGCGAACAGGCCGTGATGACGCATGGCGGCTTCGGCTATGCCAAGGAATTTCATGTCGAACGTTACTTGCGTGAATCCCTGATCCCGCGCATCGCCCCGATCAGCCCGCAGCTCATCCTTAGCTTCATTGCAGAGAAGGTGCTGGGCCTGCCGAAATCGTATTGAGATAATGAAGATCGGAAGTCTTGGGTCCGTCATTCCGGGGCACATCGAGGATGCGAACTTCGATGTGCAATTCGCAGATCGGAGAATCCCGAGATTCCGGGTTCGCGTCTTTGACTCACCCCGGAATGACAGAGATCATGGACGCGCGGCGTCCTTTCTTTCCTCTTTGCCTTTGCGGGGAAGGAAAATGATTTCTCTGGGCGTGGAAGCCGTCACTGCGAGCCAACGCGTCGCCCAACGAAGCAGTCCAGAGAAGCAGAACCGGCACTGGATCGCATCGTTGCATTCGCTCCTCGCAGTGACGGCTTCTCACCGCCAGTAGAAAACAATGCTGGCGATGACGAGAATCGCCGTCATCGCCAGCATTTGCGCAAGCGCTTCCGAGGCCGCCCTTTTTGTGGCTTCCTTCACGTCTAACTCCCTAGACTTGGGCATGAGCCATCGCGGCCTGCGGAGGCCACAACGGTTCAATCATGTTTTACTCGGAACACCCCACAACGAGTATTCGCCTCGTTTTAATCCCCACTCGGCGAATATCGACGGTTCCAAGGTCGATCAGCAATGCGGCGGCAATTTGACTCGGGCGTGTTGCCGTTGCGTCGGGCGATGGGTAGTGTTTTGGCGGAGCGATGTCGCTCGACCAACTAAAAATAAAATAAATATTGGAAATCCAAGGTGAATTATGGCCCGCATGGAATACAGCGATCGCGCCAAGGCAGGCGATCGCACCCGCGAAATTCTCGACAAGAACCGCAACGCGAACATCTTCCGGATGATGGCGCATTCGCCGAGCTATTTCGAGCAATACTGTCGGCTGGGCGGCGCGATCCGCAACAAGGGCGAGCTCGATCCCGTGTTGCGAGAACTCGCGATCACGCGCACCGGCATTTTGTGCGAATCGCCGTATGAAGTGGTTGCGCATCAGCGCATCGGAAAAAATGTCGGCGTCACCGACGAACAGAACGCGGCACTGGATAACTGGCAATCGGCGACATGCTTCACCGAGCTGCAACGCGCGGCGCTGGCTTTCACCGACGAGATCGTCACACGGCGCAGCCCGACCGATGCGACATTCAATGCCATCGCCGCGAAATTGACGCCGGGCGCGCTGGTCGAGTTGCAGCTTTCTGTCGGCTTCTACATCATGACGTCGAAATTCCTGGAAACTTTTGCGATCGATCTGCAACCCGTGACGGAAGTAGTTTGAAAAGACTCTACAGGCTGCCGGCGAAGGCGCGGAACACGGGGTTGGTCCGCAACGCCTCGCGGCCGGCGGCGATCACGCTGTCGACCTGCTCGGGCGGCAGCCGGAAGCGCGTGGGGACGGCCTCGAGTTCGGCCGCCCGTGCGGGATCGAGCTGGTCGAAGCCGAGACGGCCGATAAAAAATTTCAGGTCGTGACAGTTCCAGCCGGGCCGCGCGCCATACTTGGCGCGATCCGCCGCCGACAGGCCGCACCGCCATTTGATCAGCGAATTTTGCCAGTCTTCCATGGTGCTGTCGAAGGCCGTGAAACTGGTGCCGACGCTGGCGTCGATCGCGGTGTCGGCCGCTGCCTTGACCAGGTCGACGCCGGTTGGGCCGTCCACGGTGTTGATCCAGTTTCCGGACACGCCGGTCTTGGCATCGACGACGAGGAACAGGCCGCGCCGCAACTTGACCGCCTGTTGCGGCGACATTGGGCCGTAGGGCGTGTTGGCCGACAGCCGCGCGATGGTGAAGCCGGACAGGCCGTAATTGTCGACCAGGCCGCCGTCGAGCAGCTTGATGTAGGGAATTTCGCCGTCGTGATAGCGGCTGATGGCCCTGGCAAAAGAGTTCAGCATTGGCGCCGCGTTGCGGTTGTCTCGCGCCTTGGCGATCCAGGCGGGCAGGGGCGCGTCGCACTTTCCCGGAAAGGTCTGGATCACGACCGGCGCGAACGCGACCGGCACGGCGGCGGAAGCCGCCACGGCATTCGCCAACGGATAGGTCCAGAGATCGCTGCACATCGCGTTGAAGGTGGTGGCGTCGAATACGAAGGGCGTGCGGTTATAGATGTCGGAGGCGTTGATCCAGACCTGCGGGTGTCCGGACGCGCGAAAATCAGCGAAGGTGGCGCCGTGGAACAGATTGGCGTCGAGCCAGCGCGGAAAGCCCTGGGAGTCGTTGATGCCGCCGGCAAACGCCTTGCCGATGGTGGCGAGGTTGAGGCTGGTCTCGAGTCCTTCCTCGGCATTGCGCAGCAGGAAGCGTTCGCGGAAATCGTCCAGCGCGGCGCGCTTTCGCAACCCGTAATAGGCCGCGGTCACCGCGCCGCCTGATACGCCGGAGATGAAGTCGACATGGTCGATCATCGACGCCGCTGCGCCGTGCGCCGGCGTCTGCGCCATTTCCGTCAACACGCCGAATGAGAACGCCGCGGCCCGCGTTCCGCCGCCCGAGAACGACAGGCCGATGACGTCGTCATCGTCCTGGGCGCTTTCCCCGAAATTGAGGTGAGCCCTGTCCGTAAGGCCGAAGCTGCTGCCGGGCTGGTTGACCGGGGCGTTCTGGATGGACGCGCAGCCGAACAGGACGGTGCAAAGTCCAACGATAAGCACGACAGAACGCATACGATCACAATACCGGCTACAGGATAATTCGCGACAGTCTATGCCACGGTCTTTAAGCGATATTAAAGACCGTCAAAACGCCCTGGCGGTCACGCTTGGTGCCAGCTATAGCGTTTTCGCGCGAAGTAGATACCGGTTCGTGTCAGGAAAACGCATCAAAATAAAGATAGAGCCTTGGTTCTGATTCAATCAGAACCGGTAAGGCCCTAGCCTGCGGTCAGCAGATTCACCTTGGCGTTGGCGACAGCGAGGCGATCGGCGAGCAATTGTGCCAGGTTGCGCAGGATGCGCTCCGAGGCGGAGGGATGTTGTTGGCGGTAGTGCTCGAAATCCCGGATCGGGACTTCATAGGCCGTGGCCGCCATGTCCGCGAACACGTCGGCGGAACGATGCGGCTCCAGCAGCGCCGTTTCGCCAAACGCCATTCCCGCCGTCAGTGTCGCCAGCCGGATGCCGTCGGGCAGCGTGACATGGACCACGCCGCTGCGAAGGAAAAACAGCGAGGTCGCGGCATCGCCGGACGAGATGATCTTTTCGCCGGCCCGGTAGGTCCTGATCGAGCCGATCGCAGCGAGGTCGGAGAGTTCCTGTCCGGTCAGTCCGGCGAGCAGCGGCTGTTCGGACAGGTCGGCGGTCTCGAGGAAGTCGATCGCGCCGCCATGACGATAGACCACCTGATCTTCCGCCCATTCGATCGCGGTGTCGAGCAGATAGAAGTTGCGCAGGTTGGAAATGCCTTCGGTCCATTCGCCGATGGCTTTCCAGTCCGCCGATGAGCGTTTGATGCCCGACAAAATAACCGTGATGCGAAACTGCGCCAGTTCGCGGAATTCCTCGGCAAGCAGCCTAGCGCCGGCGCGGGTGATCGAGGCGACGCGGCGAAGGTCGAAAATGACGAATTGCGGGCGTGGCTCGGCCGCCAATTGCCGGGCAACATAGTCGACATTGGCAAGCGACAGGGTGCCGACCAGTTCGAACACGCGGACGTCCTGATGATGGGCCGACAGGATTGTCTGCTCATGCGGGCGGCGGCTGCGCCGCGACGGGATCTTGCCGATGGTGTAGTCAGCGATGATGCTGCTTCGCGCGTTGTCGCTGCGGTTGAGCATGTGCAGGTCGTAATGCGATGATAAGGCCTCGCAGACCTTGACGCCGCGCACGCTGTTGCCGTGCTTGTCGAGCCGGGGCGAATAGCTGCCGAGCCCGAGCCGCGCCGGCAGCGCTGCCAGGATGCCGCCGCCGACGCCGCTCTTGGCGGGGATGCCGACGCGATAGGTCCATTCGCCGGCGTAATCATACATGCCGGAGGAGGTCATCACCGATAGCGTGCGCGTGATTGCATAGGGCGTCATCACCGCTTCGCCGGTGACGGGATTGACGCCGCGATTGGCCAGCGTCGCGGCCATCACCGCGGCGTCACGCGCCGTCACCTGGATCGAGCACTGCCGGAAATAGACATCCAGCACCTCGCTGACATTGTCCTTGATGACACCGGAATTGCGCAGGAGATAGCCGATCGCGCGGTTGCGGTCGCCGGTCGCGCTTTCGGATGCATAGACTGCCTGATCGACGTCGATCTCGCGGCCGGCAAACCGGCCCAGCGCCTTTCGGATATAGTCGAAGGCGTCGGCGCCCTTGGCTTCATGGATCAGGCCGGTGCAGGCGATCGCGCCGGCATTGACCATCGGGTTGAAGGGGTGGTTTTCGGCGTTGAGACGGATCGAATTGAAGGGGTCGCCGGACGGCTCGACGCCGATCGCGCGTTCGACGCGCGCGGCGCCCAGCGTGTCCAGCGCCAGCGCGAACACGAACGGTTTCGACATCGACTGGATCGTGAACGGGATTCTGGTGTCGCCGACCTCATAGACATGCCCGTCCATGGTCGCGAGGCTGATGCCGAATTGATCGGGATTGGCCTTGCCCAATTCCGGAATGTAGTCGGCAACAGCGCCGCGGGTCTCCGCGGAAAAATCCGAATGGCAACGGTCGAGAAACCGCAGCAGCGGCGGTTTGGCGCCGGTCCAATGGTTCGAATGCGGCACCGTGGCCGGTCGCAGGATATTCATGGTTGGACGTTCTTGGCTCGGTATTGATGGCTTGACCCGGCGCGCGATCGTTCGCGCGATACGGGTTTTACGCCGCATCGGTAAACGCCGAAACCTATCCGGCCGCCTTTATTCGCGCCACGGTGCCCGGTTGCTGAACCGGTTGGTTCAGGTTTCGAGGATGGCGATGACCTGTCCTTCCGCGATCACGTCGTCGATCTTGACCAGAATGGACTTGAGCGTGCCGGACGCCGGCGCGGCGACCGGGATTTCCATCTTCATCGCTTCGACAAAGGCGATCTCGTCGCCGTCTCCGATGCTCGCGCCGACATCGGCCGGAAGCGCGCAGACGCGGCCGGCCACTTCGGTCACGATCTTGATTTCTGGCATGCCAGCCTCCCCAGGACAGCCGCCGCGCGCAGCCATCGTCCCCAAGCGTATTACGAAGGGCGGATGCCCCCGGCTTGTTGTTGTGACCGCAGATTGCCTGATGTAGCTTGTTCTACAAGTGGAATTTTATTCCGTATAACGGAAATAGGGGGTGGAATGGGACGGCGCTCGGAGCGGCTTAGCAAGCAGGGAATGCTCGCCAGCGACCTCGCAGGCGAGGGCGACGTGATCCAGGTGGTGTCGCGCGCGTTCGACGTCCTGCGCTGTTTCGAAAGCCATGAGGCACGGCTCGGCAATCTCGAGATTGCCAACCGCTGCGGGCTGCCGCGCTCGACGGTGTCGCGGCTCACGCACACGCTGACCCGGATGGGGCAACTGGTCTATCTGCCGCGCGATCAGAAGTACCGCATCGGGCCGAGCGCGGTCGCGATGAGCACTTCGATGATGCGCGGCCTGCAACTGCGCAACCTGATCCGGCAGCGTCTGGAGGATGTCGCCGAACAATTGCCGGGCACCGTCGGCTTCGTCATTCCCGACCGCTTTCATCTCGTCTATCTCGAACATGCCCGCGCCGCGAACGCGCTCGGTCTGCACGAGGGCACCGGCACCCGTATCGCGATGGCCTCGACCGCCGCCGGCCATGCCTATACGGCGGCGCTGGACGCCGATGTCGGCGACGCCCTGTTGACGGAAATGGCGCGTGAGATGCCCGACGGCGTCAAGCTGCTGCGGCCGCGGATCGAGGATAATCGCCGGTTCCTGCGCGAGCACGGCTATGTCGTGGTCTGCGGGCTGTGGAGTCCGCATATCAATGGTCTCGCGGTGCCGGTGTGGTCGCCGCAATATCAAACCTTCGTCGTGGTCACGATCGGTCTTCTCGCGGCGATGTATGACGAAGCGCGGCTGCACAAGGAAGTCGCGCCGCGGCTGCTGCAACTCGGCGCCACGGTCGGCGGTCTGCTCGAAGGCGCGGACGGCAATATTTTCGGCAGCCGAACCGAGAGCAAGCCGGTTCCGGTACGGGCTCATAACAATAAAATAATCAAAGCGGAGGATACGAATGAACTGGAAGCCGGAGCTCGACGACCTCGCGCGGCGCGAAGCGTTCGCGCGCGAGATGGGAGGCGTTGACAAGGTCAAGCGACAACGCGACCAGGGCCGGCTCACGGTTCGTGAGCGCATCGACGGGTTGATCGATCGGAACAGTTTTCACGAGATCGGCGCGATCTCCGGCGTCGGCGAATATGACGAAAATGGCGAACTCAAACATCTGACGCCGGCCAATTGCGTGTTCGGCCGCGGCAAGATCGACGGGCGGCCGGTGGTCGTGGTCGGCGACGATTTCACGGTGCGCGGCGGCTCCGCGGACGCCTCGATCTCGGCCAAGCCGTTGATGGCCGAGGAGATGGCGCATGATTTCCGCCTGCCGATCCTTCGCATCATCGAAGGCTCCGGCGGCGGCGGTTCGGTCAAGACCATCGAGACCAAGGGCGCGGCCAATCTACCCGGCGGCGTCGGCGGCACCCGCTGGTACTGGTACACGACGGCGAACCTGGCCCGTGTGCCGGTGGTGGGCCTCGGGCTCGGCTCGGTCGCCGGCCTCGGCGCCGCGCGGCTTGCGGCCAGCCATTATTCGATCATGACCAAGAATTCGGCGATGTTTGTCGCGGGGCCGCCGGTGGTGAAGCGCCTTGGCCAGGATCTCACCAAGCAGCAGCTTGGCGGCGCCGATATCCAGACCCGCGCCGGCGGCATCGATCATGCCGTCGACACCGAAGCGGAAGCCTTCGCCTGCGCGCGGCGTTTCCTTTCTTATCTGCCGTCGTCGGTCTACGATCTGCCGCCGACGATCCCGTGTACCGACGATCCCGAACGCGCGGAAGAATCGCTGATGAAGGCGGTGCCGCGCAGCCGCCGCCAAGTCTACAAGATGCGCCCGATCATCGAGGCCGTCGTCGACAAGGGCTCGTTCTTCGAACTCAGCGCCAATTTCGGTCGGCCGATCATCACGGGCCTGGCCCGGCTCGAAGGCCGCGCCGTGTTGCTGCTTGCCAGCGATTCCTTCCACTACGGCGGATCCTGGACCGCGGATGTTTGCCAGAAAGTGGTGCGCTGGGTCGATTTCGCCGAGACCTTCCATCTGCCCATCGTTTATCTGATGGATTGCCCGGGTTTCATGGTCGGGCTGGAAGCCGAGAAAGCGGCCACCATCCGTCATGGCGTGCGCGTCATGGCGGCGGTCAACCAGAGCACGGTGCCGTGGTGTACGGTCATTGTGCGCAACTCGTTCGGCGTCGGCGGCGTCGTGCATCAGCCGGCGAACCGCTATTCGATGCGCTATGCCTGGCCGTCGGCCTATTGGGGCTCGTTGCCGCTGGAAGGCGGCATCGAGGCGGCCTACAGCGCCGACATTGAGGCGGCGGCCGACCCGGCGGCGAAACTGAAAGAGATCGAGGAAAGGCTCAACAGATTGCGCTCGCCGCTTCGGTCGGCGGAGAAGTTCTGGGTCGAGGAGATCATCGACCCGCGCAAGACCCGTTCGCTATTGTGCGAATTCGCCCGGCTCGCCGAGCCGATCCGCACGCCGGGCCCGCCGAGCAACATGACGATCCGGCCTTAAGTCACATTGCCGCACCTCCGGCGCATATGGTTCCGGGATTCGGACCGCATCCGACATCAAACTGTAACAGCGGCGTAATTCAATCGCGGCATGTATGCCGCGATTGAAGGCGTGGCTGGCGCGGATGTTTTGATTGAGCGGGGTGTAGATGGTGTCGGGTCGCGGTGTCGATTGCCGGGCAAGTCATGCTCGCTGAATCGAAGCCTCTTGAACGGGTCGGCGATGCGGATTCGCCTGCCGTCGTTCCGGGTCTGGTGTGGGCCTTTCGGCTTCATGACGACGGCACCGCGGAGTCGCTGCCGGTGGAGGCGCCGATCCCGTTCACCCATGATGGGCGATTATGGTTGCATTTCAACCTGACGGATGCGCGCGCACGCTCCTGGTTGGCCACCATCGATATTCCTGCGCTGGCGCGCGATTTGCTGTTGTCCAAGGATGATTTTCAGCAGATCCACGCCATCGATCATTGTCTGTACGGTGTGTTCTCCGATCTGATCCGCGACATCGGCGACGCAACCGATGAAACCGGTTTTCTTCGATTTGCGATGACGGAACGGCTCTTGGTCAGCGGCCGTTACCAGGCTCTCTGCGCCGTCGACGCCACACGGCGGGTGCTGGAGGGCGGTCATCGCGTGCAAAGCGTCGCGGCGCTTCTCGAGAAGATCATCGACGAAGTCGCCGACACGATGGATCGTATTGTCGATCGTATCGGTACCGAGATCGACACCATCGAAGAACAGACTCTCGCCGGAGACGCCAAGACGGAAACCCGCGGCGATCTTGGCCGTTTACGGCGAACCTGCGTCCGGCTGCATCGCCAACTGGCCGGGCTTCGCGTCCTGTTCCATCGGTTGGAGCAGAAGAATGTCCACGATCTCACGCCGGCCTTGCACCTCCATGCGGGCAAGCTGGCGCAGCGGCTCGACGGTCTCGATCACGACATCGTCGAACTGCGCGAGCGCAGCCGCTTGCTGGAAGAGGAACTGCGTTTCCGCGTCGAGGAGCGCAGCAACAAGCATCTTTTTGTGCTTTCGATCCTGACCACGCTGCTGCTGCCGCCGACGCTGGTCACTGGCATCTTTGGCATGAACACCAAGGGCCTGCCGCTGACCGATGTCGAGAGCGGATTCCTGTGGGCCGTCGCCTTGATGATCGGCTCGTCAAGCCTCGCGTATTTGATCATGCGGCGCATGGGCATTGTCAGATAGACCAGCCCGGCGCCAGCGACATGTCGATAACGCGTTTCCATGCCGTAACGATGCTGGCGGCTCTGGCCGGCTTTGCCGTCGGGCAATCGGCATGGGCCGGGGACGCAATCCCGGCCGGCCAAGACAACGCGATTGCCAGGGATCCGCGCCAGGCCTTGGCCGATGCCGGGATCGAGTTCAACGCCACCTATATCGGCGAATTGCTGGGCAATGTTTCCGGCGGCATGCGCACGGGGGCGATCTACACCGGACGTCTCGATCTCGGCACCACGATCGACCTTGAAAAAGTGGCCGGCTGGACCGGCGCCACGTTTCACGCCAACATGTACCAGATCAATGGCGACGGGTTGTCCCGCAGTTACATCGGCAATCTGATGCTCGTCAGCGGTGTCGAGGCGTTGCCGTCGACCCGACTCTACGAACTCTGGATCGAGCAGAAGCTCGCCGGCGGAAGGCTTGCCATCCGGGTCGGGCAGCAGGCCTCCGACGTTGAATTCATCGACAGCGCCTACGACGATATTTTCATCAATTCGGCGCTGGGATGGCCCGGCATCACGGGAACCGATCTGCCCGCCGGTGGCCCTTCGCCGCCGCTGGCCGCGCCGGGTATTCGGGTCAAGGCCGATCTGTCCGACAAGATCACTGCCTATTTGGCTCTGTTCGACGGCAACGCATCGCCATGGAGCGGGCTGGACCCCCAGCTTACCAATCAGAACGGGCTGTTGTTTCGCATCAACGACCCGCCGTGGTGGATCGGCCAGCTTAAATACCGCTTTGAGATCGGCGAAAACAAATTGCCGGCGTCGATCACCGGCGGCGGATGGTACAGCATGATGTCATTTGCCGATCAGCGGCTTTCTATCGAGGGCCGTTCGCTGGCCGATCCCGACAGTTCCGGCATGCCGGCGCTGCTACGGCGAAACCAGGGTGTGTTCGTCGTTTACGAGCAGATGTTGTCGCGCGCGGCGCCCGATTCCGACAAGGGAATCGCGTTTTTCGCGCGGGCGTCGGTCAGCCCGTCGGACCGCAACCTCATCAGTTCGTATTTCGATGGCGGCTTGTTGTTTACCGGCTTCAGCGCCGCGCAGCCCAATGACAAGTTCGGCGTGGCCGCGACCTACGCGCGGATATCGGACGCCGCGCGTGAACTCGATCGCGATGTGCAGCTCTTCACCGGGACGCCATATCCGATCCGCGACTATGAGGCGATCCTGGAAGTGACCTATCAGGCCGAGGTGCGGGAAAACATCCTGGTGCAGCCGGTGTTTGAATATATCACGCATCCCGGCGGTGGCGCGGTCGACCCGAACGATCCGACCCAAACCCACCGCATCAGGAATGCCGTCATGTTCGGAGTCCGCACCACCCTCACTTATTGAAGCGAGGGCGGCTCATGCTGCCACTGTTTTCGGCTGCCGCGCCATCGCGAGCACGATCAGGGATGCCACCATGCACAGCGCGCCGGCGACAAAGAACGCCGGCAGATAGGTCGCAAGGATCGTTCGCGACAGGCCGGCGCCGAATGCCGCGGTGGCTGCGCCCAGTTGATGGCCGGCAAAAATCCAGCCAAACACCAGGTTGGCGCGCTCCGGCCCGAACCGCTGTGCGGTCAGCCGAACCGTCGGCGGCACGGTCGCGATCCAGTCCAGCCCATAGAACATCGCAAACAACGACAGGCCGTAAAACGAGAAGTCGGTGAAGGGCAACGACACCAGTGACAGCCCGCGCAGGCCATAATACCAGAACAACAGATACCGGTTGTCGTAGCGATCCGACAGCCAGCCGGAAGCGATGGTGCCAAAAAAATCGAAGATGCCCATCGCCGCCAGCAGGCTCGCGGCCTCGACCTGCGGAATGCCGAAATCGAGGCACATCGGAATCAGATGCACCTGGATCAGGCCGTTAGTGGAGGCGCCGCAGATGAAGAAGGTCGCGAACAGGATCCAGAACGCCCGCGTCTTGGCGGCGTCGCGCAGCGTGCCCAGCGCCGCCGCCATGATCGGCATGTGATTGGCCGCCGGCGCCGGCAAGGGCTGTGTGCCCTTATCGCCGTAGGGCCGCAGGCCGACATCGCCGGGACGATCGCGCATCACCATCAGCACCGCAAACGCGGCGACGGCCAGCAACGCGCACATCAGCCCTAGGCCCACCCGCCAGCCCATCCGGTCGGTCAGGCTGGCAAGCAGCGGCAGGAACACCAATTGTCCGGTGGCTGCGCTCGCGGTCAGGATGCCCACCACCAGGCCGCGCCGCGCCGTAAACCAGCGCGCGGCAACGGTGGCGCCCAGCACCAGCGCGGTCATGCCGGTGCCAATGCCGACCACGATGCCCCACAGCAGGATCAATTGCCAGACTTCGGTCATGCCGAGCGAGAGCACCAGCGCCAGCACCACGATCACCAGCGCCGACAGCGTCACGTTGCGCAGGCCGTAGCGGTTCATCAGCGCGGCGGCGAACGGCGCCATCAGCCCGAACAGCATGAAGCGGATCGACAGCGCCGAGGATATCTGCGCGGTAGACCAGCCGAACTCCTTTTGCAGCGGCACGATGAACACGCCGGGCGCGCCGACCGCGCCGGCGCTGACCAGCGCGGTCAGGAACGTCACACCGACCATCACCCAGCCGTAGTGGATGTTGCGGCGGGCGAGGGCAGCCGACAGCCAATTCGAGATCATGAAGTCCCCTGTCCGGAAATTCCGGATGATGCGAGAGATGACGGTGCGGTGATGCGCGTGTTAATGCAGGATACGCTGGATGGCGATGGCGGTGGCTTCGCCGCCGCCGATGCACAGCGCCGCGACGCCGCGCTTCAGGCCGTGGGCTTCGAGCGCATGCAGCAGCGTCACGATCAGGCGCGCGCCGGTGGCCCCGATGGGGTGACCCAGCGCGCAGGCACCGCCATTGATGTTGAGTTTTTCGCGGGGGATGCCGAGGTCGCGCTGCGCCGCCATCGGCACCACCGCAAAGGCTTCGTTGATCTCGAACAGATCGACGTCGCCGACGCTCCAGCCGACTTTGTCCAGCAGTTTGCGGATCGCGGGGATCGGTGCGGTCGTGAACCATTGCGGTTCCTGGCTGTGGGTGGCGTGGCCCTTGATCTCGGCCAACACAGGCAGGCCGTCGCGGTCGGCTAGTGAGCGCCGTGCCAAGACCAGCGCCGCCGCGCCATCGGCGTTCGCCGAGGAGGCTGCGGGCGTGATGGTGCCGTTGGCGCGGAACGCCGGTTTCAATCCCGGGATCCTGGCCGGATCCACTTTAAGCGGAATCTCGTCATTGCCGATGATGCGCGGACCGGCTTTTTCCGTGACCGTGAGCGGCACGATCTCGGCCTTGAACGCGCCGCCTTCGACCGCCTTGCGCGCCCGGGTCAGCGTCTCTATCGCGTAAGTGTCCTGGTCCTTGCGGGTGAACTGATAGGCTTCGGCGGTGGATTCGCCGAAATCGCCCATCGAGCGGCCGACCTCATAGGCGTCCTCGAGGCCGTCCATCAGCATGTGGTCGATGATGCGGTCGTGGCCGACGCGGTAGCCGCCGCGTGCCTTCGCCAGCAGATAGGGCGCGTTGCTCATGCTCTCCATGCCGCCGGAGATGACGATCTCGGCGGAACCGGCCGTGATGATGTCACGCGCCAGCATGGTCGCTTTCATCCCGGAGCCGCAGACCTTGTTGACGGTGGTGGCGCCGGTCGCGTCCGGCAATTTGGCGCCGCGGGCGGCCTGGCGGGCCGGCGCCTGGCCTTGTCCGGCCGGCAGCACGCAGCCCATGAACACTTCGTCGATCCGTTCCGGCGCCAGCTTCGCCCGCTCCACTGCGGCGCCGATCACATGGGAGCCGAGCTTGTGGGCGCTGAAGGGCATCAGATCGCCCATAAACCGGCCAAGCGGCGTGCGGGCGGCGGAAACGATGACGACCGGATCGGAAGCTGTGGCCATGACAGGCGCTCCTCGGATATCGCGAGACAATTTGGATTATGAGCATCATATGATGCGCTGCAAAAATTGCAACGGCGGCCCGGGCTTAAATTTGTCGTGAGGAGGAACGCTATCGCTTGCGGCCGATAAAACCCTGCATCAGCCGTTGCGGCTCGCCGCTTAGGAACGATCGCCCGAACACGCCGATGCTGAGATCGACGGATTCCTTGAGCGGTAGGTCTTCCCACTGCCGGAGCAGGTCCTTTTGCGCGCGCAGCGCTTCCGGGCCGCATTCGAGCAGGGACTTGATCGTGTGCTCGACTGCGGCATCGAGGCCGCCAGGTTGCGCCACCGCATCGACCAGTCCCCAGGCCAGCGCGGTGGGCGCGTCGATATTTTCAGCCGTCATCACCAGCCAGCGGGCGCGGCCCCAGCCGATCAGCCGCGGCAGCAACGCGGCATGGATCACCGAGGGGATGCCGACCCGCACTTCCGGCATGCCGAACTTGGCGTCATGCGCCGCGATCCGGAAATCGCAGGCGGCGGCGACTTCGAGGCCGCCGCCAAGGCACCAGCCCGGCATCCGCGCGATCACCGGGCCCGGAAAAATGCGCACCTCCTCGCAGAGATCGCGCAGGCGGGTGATGAACCGTTCCGCGGACTTTTGATCGAGCCCGGCCATTTCCTTGATGTCGGCGCCGCCGATCATGCTCTTTTCGCTCTGGCCTGCCATCACCAGCACACGGATTTCGCGGTCTTTGGCCAGCGTCTCCAGTCCTTCGCGAACGCCGTCGATGGCGGCCGAGCCAAGGATGTTGAGCGAGCCGGCGTTGCAGATGGTCAGGCGGACGACGCCGCGCGGATCGCGGTCGATGCCGCAATGGGGATTGAGCATTTCCATCGAAGGTTCCGTGATCGGAGTGGGCAGCCGGGCTGCGGACCGCGCCACTTCCCGGGCCGGGCTGCACCTTGTCAAGGGCCTCGATCCGTCACGGGATTGCATGCCGGGGCGGGCGGCCGATGCGCGGCGGCAAGGCATTCCGGGGCGCGAAATAAGGAGAGCTTTTGCTGGCGGCAGATGCTATTATATGACCGTAAACATCTTATGAGACGGGCCATGCGCTATTCCAAGGAACACAAGCGGGAAACCCACGAGCGGATCGTGAAGCGCGCCTCGGTGCGGCTTCGCGAGAAGGGGGCCCACGGCATCGGCGTCGCCGACCTGATGAAGGAGGCCGGCCTCACGCATGGCGGGTTCTATGCGCATTTCGATTCGCGGGAAGCGTTGGTAATCGAGGCCTTTGCCGATGCGATGGATCGCGGAGCAGCGCGCTGGCGCCGGCTCGGCGAGCAGACGCCGCCGGAAAAGCGCCTGGCGACCATTGTCGATTCCTATCTGACGCCGCTGCATCGCGACGATCCCGGCCACGGCTGCGCGATCCCGACGCTCGGCGCCGAAATCGCCCGCGAAAGCCCGAAGACGCGCAAGGCGTTCGCAGCCAGGCTGGAGCGGATGATCGAGGCGCTGGCCGGGCAATTGCCGGATATTCCGGCCAAGGCGGCGCGCAAGCAGGCGATCGCCACGATCGCGACCATGACCGGATCGCTGGTGATGGCCCGTATCGCCGGTAATGGGGATTTTTCCGACGAAATCCTGGCTGCCGGCCGCGAGGCGGTGCTCTCCCGCACGGCCTCGCCAAAGCCTGCGGCGAAGAAACCGGCGTCAAAAAAGGCCGCGACGGCCGCCCGGCACTGATGGGGCTATACGGTATCGGCCTACGCCATTGGTTGTAGGCCGGGGCCCAGGTGGCGCATAGGCGGCATTTTCGCAAAACCGCCGCGCGTGGAAGCCCTTCCCAAATGCCCCAAAGACTGCAAGATGCCGCCAAAATCGGCTCTTCTCAGTTTGGAGGAACACATGCGCTCAATCGGACATTTTATCGGCGGCCGCGAGGTCAAGGGCACGTCGGGGCGAACCGCGGACGTTTTCGAGCCGATGACCGGCGACGTCCAGGCCAAGGTGGCGCTCGCCTCCAAGGCCGAACTGCGCGCCGCGGTCGAGAACGCCAAGGCCGCGCAGCCGGCATGGGCGGCGACCAACCCGCAGCGCCGCGCCCGTGTGATGATGAAGTTCCTCGAACTGGCCCAGCGCGACTATGACAAGCTCGCCGAGCTGCTGGCGCGCGAACACGGCAAGACCGTCCCCGACGCCAAGGGCGACATCCAGCGCGGCCTCGAAGTGGTCGAATTCGCCTGCGGCATTCCGCATCTGATGAAGGGTGAATACACCGAAGGCGCAGGCCCCGGCATCGACATCTATTCGATGCGCCAGCCGCTCGGTGTCGTTGCCGGCATCACGCCGTTCAATTTCCCGGCGATGATCCCGCTGTGGAAGTTCGCGCCGGCCATCGCCTGCGGCAACGCCTTCATCCTCAAGCCGTCGGAGCGCGACCCCGGCGTGCCGATGATGCTCGCGGAATTGATGATCGAGGCCGGATTGCCTGCCGGTATCCTCAACGTGGTCAACGGCGACAAGGAAGCGGTGGACGCGATCCTCGACGATCCCGACATCAAGGCGGTCGGCTTCGTCGGTTCCTCGCCGATCGCACAATATATCTATGAGCGCGCTGCGGCGAGCGGCAAGCGTTGCCAGTGCTTCGGCGGCGCCAAGAACCACGCCATTGTGATGCCCGACGCCGACATGGATCAGGCCGTCGATGCCTTGATCGGCGCCGGCTACGGCTCGGCCGGCGAGCGTTGCATGGCGGTTTCGGTCGCGGTGCCCGTTGGCAAGACCACTGCCGACCGGTTGATGGAAAAGCTGATCCCGCGGGTGGAAGCCCTGAAAATCGGCACCTCGATCGATCCGTCCGCCGATTATGGCCCGCTCGTCACCAGGGAGGCGGTCGAGCGCGTCAGGAATTACGTCGAGATCGGCATCAAGGAGGGCGCCACGCTGGCGGTCGACGGCCGCGGCTTCAAGATGCAGGGTTACGAGAACGGCTTCTACATGGGCGGCTGCCTGTTCGATAACGTCACCAAGGACATGAAGATCTACAAGGAAGAGATCTTCGGTCCCGTGCTCTCGGTGGTGCGCGCCAAGGACTACGCCGAGGCGCTGGCGCTGCCGTCGGATCATGACTACGGCAACGGCGTTGCGATCTTCACCCGCGACGGCGATGCCGCGCGCGATTTCGCCGCCAAGGTCAATGTCGGCATGGTCGGCATCAACGTGCCGATCCCGGTGCCGATCGCCTATTACACCTTCGGCGGCTGGAAGAAATCCGGCTTCGGCGACCTCAACCAGCACGGGCCGGATTCGATCCGCTTCTATACCAAGACCAAGACCGTGACCTCGCGCTGGCCTTCCGGTGTCAAGGAAGGCGCAGAGTTCTCGATTCCGACGATGAATTAATAGCTTGTTGCCGTCATTCCGGGATGGTGCGTAAGCACCAGACCCGGAATGACAAATCCACAATACATCGCTCCGCTTTTTGCAATGACGGTGAGGGTGGTTGCGGCTATGGCTATCTAGCTCAATTCAGAGGGAACGCCGATAACGCATGCAGTTCGCTCTCAACGAGGAACAGATTGCGGTTCGCGACATGGCGCGCGAATTCGCCGCCGAGAAGATCGCGCCACATGCGCTGCGCTGGGACGAGGAGAAGCATTTTCCGGTCGATGTGATGCGCGAGGCGGCCAAGCTCGGCATCGGCGGCATCTATGTCCGCGACGATGTCGGCGGTTCGGCGCTGAGCCGGTTCGATGCGGCGCTGATCTTCGAGGCGCTGGCGCAGGGCTGTCCGACCGTGTCGGCCTTCATCTCGATCCACAACATGGCGTCTTGGATGATCGATGCCTTCGGCAACGAGACCCAGCGTCGGCAATGGCTGCCAAGACTTTGCACGATGGAACTGCTCGCCAGCTATTGCTTGACCGAGCCGGGCTCGGGTTCGGATGCGGCCGCGCTGCGCACCCGCGCGGTGCGCGACGGCGATCATTATGTGCTGAACGGCCAGAAGCAATTCATCTCCGGCGCCGGCGAGACCGATCTCTGCGTGGTGATGGTGCGGACCGGCGGCGAGGGGCCCGGTGGCATCTCGACGCTGGTGGTCGAGGGCAACACACCGGGACTTTCGTTCGGTGCCAATGAGCGCAAAATGGGCTGGAACGCGCAGCCGACCCGCGCGGTGATATTCGACAATGCCCGCGTGCCGGTGGCGAACCGGCTCGGCGACGAGGGCATCGGCTTCAAGATCGCGATGGCCGGCCTCGACGGCGGCCGCATCAATATCGCGGCCTGCTCATTGGGCGGCGCGCAGAGCGCGCTCGACAAATCGCTCGCTTATATGAAGGAGCGCAAGGCGTTCGGAAAACGACTCGACGAATTCCAGGCGCTGCAATTTCGTCTCGCCGACATGGCGACCGAACTGGAAGCGGCGCGAACCTTTGTCTGGCGCGCCGCCGCAGCGCTTGACCGCAAGGACCCGGACGCGACAAAACTCTGCGCGATGGCCAAGCGTTTCGGCACCGATGTCGGTTTCGAGGTCGCCAACCAGGCGCTGCAATTGCATGGCGGCTACGGCTATCTCAGCGAATACGGCATCGAGAAGATCGTGCGCGACTTGCGCGTACACCAGATCCTTGAGGGCACCAACGAGATCATGCGGCTGATCGTGGCGCGCAAGCTGATCGAGGGCGCACGATGACGGCAATGGCGGAGGCCGCACCATCGGAAGGCGACCTGATCGTCCGGCGGGAAGGTTCGGCCGGTATCATCCGCCTCAATCGGCCGAAGGCGATCAACGCCATGACGCTGGAAATGTCGCTCGGCATCGACGCCGCGCTGGACCGGTTCGAGGCGGACCCCGCCATTGCGCTGGTGCTGCTGGAAGGCGCGGGCGAACGCGGGTTGTGCGCCGGCGGCGACATCCGCGGGCTTTACGAGAGCTCGCGGGCGGGAGGCGATCTCGGCAAGCGCTTCTGGCGGCAGGAATACATCATGAACGCGCGCATCGCGAAATATCCCAAGCCCTATGTCGCCTTCATGGACGGGCTGGTGATGGGTGGCGGCGTCGGCCTCTCGGGGCATGGCCGCCACCGGGTCGTGACCGAAAAGACCAAACTGGCGATGCCGGAAGCGGGTCTTGGATTTTTCCCGGATGTCGGCGGCACCTGGCTGTTGTCGCGCGCGCCCGGCGAACTCGGCACCTATTTCGGCCTGACCGGCCAGACCATGAACGGCCCGGATGCGATCCATGCCCGCTTTGCCGACGCGGTGGTGCCGGCGGGCAAACTGGCGGTGCTGCGCGAATTGCTGACAAACGTTCGTCCCGGCACGCTTTCCAGCGAGATCAAAACCCTGATCGACGGTTTTGCGACCGGCGAGACTTCGGGTCCGGTGGCCGCGATGCAGCCGGATATCGATCGCTGGTTTGCCTACGACCGCGTGGAAGATATCGTCGCAAGCCTCAAGCAAGACGGTTCGGAATTCGCGTTGTCGACGCTGAAGACATTGAACGAGAAGTCGCCGCGCGGCATGGTGGTGACGTTGAAATTGCTGCGGCTGGCACGGGCGTCATCTTCGCTCGAAGAATGCCTGGTGCGGGAATATCGCGCCGCGCTCGAAGTGTTTCGCAGCGACGACTTTCGCGAGGGGGTGAGGGCCGCCGTGATCGACAAGGACCGCAATCCGCGGTGGTCGCCGGCAGCAATCGAAGACGTGATGCCCAAGATGCTGGCGCCTTATTTTGCGGAGATCGGTCCGGACGAACTTGTGTTTTAACCAATAAAAACAGCAACGCTTCACGCGGGAGGAAACCAGGATGGCAAACATCGCATTCATCGGCCTTGGCAATATGGGGGGGCCGATGGCCGCCAATCTGGTCAAGGCCGGCCACAAGCTGGTCGCGTTCGACTTGGTGGCTGCTTCGCGCAATCAGGCCGAAAGCGATGGCGCGACGATCGCCGATAGCGCGGTCGCTTCCGTCAAGGGCGCGGATGTCGTCATCACCATGCTGCCGGCCGGCAAGCACGTGCTGTCGGTGTGGGACGAAGTCATTTCGTCGATGGGCAAAGGCGCGCTGATCATCGATTGTTCGACCATCGATGTCGAAAGCGCCAAACAGGCGCATGCGTTGGCGGCCAAACACGGCATCGCCTCGGTCGATGCGCCGGTTTCCGGCGGCACCGGCGGCGCCAGGGGGGCGACGCTGACTTTCATGTGCGGAGGCGAGGACAAGGCCTTCGCCGCGGCCAAACCCATACTGGAGAAGATGGGCAAGAAGATCGTGCATTGCGGCGGCGCCGGCGCGGGGCAGGCGGCCAAGATCTGCAACAACATGATCCTGGGCATTTCCATGATCGCGGTCAGCGAGGCCTTTGCGCTGGCCGAGAAGCTGGGATTGTCACATCAGGCCTTGTTCGACGTGGCCTCGACCTCGTCGGGACAATGCTGGTCGCTTACGAGTTATTGTCCGGTGCCGGGCCCGGTGCCGGCCTCGCCCGCCAACAACGACTACAAGCCCGGCTTCGCGACGGCGCTGATGCTCAAGGACCTGACGCTGGCGCAGAACGCGGCTGCTACAGCCGGCGCCGCGACGCCGCTCGGCAAGCATGCACAGGAGATCTACAAGGCGTTCGATATGGCGGGAAATGGCGGGGTCGATTTCTCCGGCGTTGTCCGCCATGTCCGCAGCCTTGCCGCGAAAGGCTGACGCCATGACCACATTTCAGGAGGCGCGCTCTTTCCTGCTCAAGCATCGCACCGATTACGAGACGGCGGTGAGGGGATTTCACTGGCCCGATCCGGCGCCGTTTAACTGGGCGCTTGACTGGTTCGATGCGGAATTGGCGCATAATGCCGACAGCCGGGATCGCACGGCGCTGTGGATCGTCGATGCCGCCGCCAGTAGGGAAACAAGATTGTCGTTCGCGGCGCTGTCGCGCCGTTCCAATCAGGTCGCGAATTTCCTGCGTGCGCAGGGACTGAAACGCGGCGATCATCTGTTGCTGTTGCTCGGCAATGTCGTGCCGCTTTGGGAAACCATGCTGGCGTGCATGAAACTCGGCGTGGTCGTGATCCCCGCAACCACGCTATTGACGCCGGGCGAGTTGAGCGACCGGCTCGACCGTGGCCGCGCCAAGATCGTCGTGGCGTCGCAGGATCAGGTCGCCAAGTTCGCAGGCCTCGGTGGCGAAAATCTCGTTCGCATTCTGGTCGGCGCGTCGTCCGTCCACGAGGGCTGGCTGCCGTTCGAACAGGCCGCGGCCTTTCCGGAAGCTTTCACGCCCGACGGCCCGACCCAGGCCGATGATCCGATGCTGCTTTATTTCACCTCGGGCACCACGGCGAAGCCAAAGCTGGTGCGGCACAGCCAGCGCAGCTATCCGATCGGTGCGCTGTCGACGATGTACTGGCTTGGCCTGCAGCCCGGCGACATCCATCTGAACATTTCCTCGCCGGGGTGGGCCAAGCACGCCTGGAGCTGCTTGTTCGCGCCCTGGAACGCCGGGGCCACTGTGTTCGTGGTCAATCAGCCGCGCTTCGATGCCAAGGGATTGCTCGCCATCATCGGTCGTTGCGGCGTCACCACGCTGTGCGCGCCGCCGACGGTATGGCGGCTGTTCATTCAGGAGAAGCTCTCGGATTTCAAGGTGTCGCTGCGCGAGGTGTGCGGCGCCGGCGAACCGCTCAATCCCGAAGTGATCGACCAAGTGCGCGCGGCCTGGGGCTTGACGATCCGCGACGGCTACGGCCAGACCGAGACCACGGCGCTTGCCGGTAACTCGCCGGGCCAGAAGGTGAAGGTCGGATCGATGGGCCGTCCGCTGCCCGGTTATCGCGTCGAGATCACCGACAGCGACGGGCATTCGACCAAGGAGGGCGAAGTGACGCTGCTGCTCGGCGCCGACCGTCCCGCCGGGCTGATGCAGGGCTATCAGGCCGATGACGGAAAGCTGAGCGGTGCCGACGGCAAGGTCTATCGCAGCGGCGATGTCGTCTTTGTCGACGACGACGGCTATCTGACCTTTGTCGGCCGCTCCGACGACGTTTTCAAATCGTCGGACTACCGGATCAGCCCGTTCGAGCTTGAAAGCGTGCTGCTGGAACATGAATCGGTGGCGGAAGCCGCCGTCGTGCCGAGCCCGGATCCGATCCGCCTTGCGACCCCCAAAGCCTATGTGCTGTTGGTGTCGGGTGTCGCGCGTTCGCCGGAAACGGCGCTGTCGATCTTCAAGCACCTGCATACGCGGCTCGCGCCGTTCAAGCGCATTCGCAAGATCGAACTGGTGGCCGAATTACCGAAGACGATCTCGGGCAAGATCCGGCGGGTGCAGTTGCGGCGTCTGGAGCACGACGACAATCGCGACGATTCGTTGCGCGGGCAGGAATTCCGCGAGGAGGATTTTCCGGAATTACAGAAAGTGCGGGCCGCGGGATCAGAGGGCTGACGGATGAATGAAGTCTGGAACAAGCCGCCGGTCTCGCTGGAGGCGTATCAAGCGATGGTCGGCCATGAGGTCGGTGTGTCGGCATGGCATCTGGTCGACCAGCCGCGGATCGACCGCTATGCCGACGTGATCGAGGATCGTCAATTCATCCATGTCGATCCGGAGCGGGCCAGGAAAGAGACGTCTTTCGGCGCCACGATCGCGCATGGCTTCCTGACGATGTCGCTGTTGAGCATCATGTCCTATGAGGTGATGCCGGTGATCGAAGGCACGACCATGGGCGTGAATTACGGCTTCGACAGGCTGCGCTTCATCTCGCCGGTACGTGCGGGCTCGCGGGTGCGCGGCCGCTTCATCTTGACGGAAGCGAAGCTGCGCAAGCCGGGCGAACTGCAATCGCGCACCAGCGTCACCGTCGAGATCGAGGGCGAGGAAAAGCCCGCTTTGGTGGCGGACTGGATCGGACTTATTTATTTCGCCTGATGCAGCTCTTCACTGGCGGGCTTGGCTACCCCACTGCCATTGTCTGGCTTGACCCGGCAATCCATCGCTGATCAAAAACCATCTGATTTTGTTGAATGGATGCCCGGGTCGAGCCCGGGCATGACGAGAAAACTGGAAATCCGGGAATTTCACGCATGACAATCAGATTTGACGGACGCGTCGCCATCGTTACCGGCGCGGGCAATGGTCTTGGACGCGCGCACGCTTTGGGGCTGGCGCGCCGGGGCGCGAAAGTCGTGGTCAATGATTTCGGCGGCGCCCGCGACGGCACCGGCGGTTCATTGAGCCCGGCGGACTCCGTGGTCGAGGAAATCCGTAAAGCTGGCGGCGTGGCGATGGCCGACGGCGCCGACGTCTCGAATTTCGAGCAGGTCCAGGCGATGGTGGATCGCGCCACCAAGGAATGGGGCAGCGTCGATCTGCTCTGCGCCAATGCCGGAATCCTGCGCGACAAGTCATTCGGCAAAATGGAAATCGCCGATTTTGCGAAAGTGATCGATGTGCATCTCGTCGGCACTTTCTATTGCTGTAAGGCGGTTTGGGACGGCATGCGCGCGCGCAATTACGGCCGCATCGTCGTCACCAGCTCATCGTCGGGGCTCTACGGCAATTTCGGACAGGCCAATTACGGCGCGGCGAAAGCCGGCATGGTCGGCTTGATGAACGTGCTGGCGGAAGAGGGACGCAAGAACGACATCCGGGTCAACGCCATCGCGCCGACCGCGGCGACGCGGATGACCGAAGAGTTGCTGCAGCCGCAGGTGCTCGCACTGATGAAGCCGGAGGCGATCACCCCGGCGGTCGAATATCTGCTCAGCGAGGATGCGCCGACCAAGACCATCATGGGAGCGGGCGCGGGTTCATTCACCGTGATCAGGATCCTGGAAAGCGAAGGCATCAACCTGCCGGAGTCCGAATGGACGCCCGATGCGGTCGCCGCGCATTTCGCCGAAATAGGCGAGATGTCGAAGGCGAAGACGCTGGATGGCGCGTTCCACCAGACCCAGAAATATGTCGAGCAGGCCGCGGCGCGGATGGGGATGAAGCTTTGACGTCTGTCATTCCGGGGTGCGCGTCAGCGCGAACCCGGAATCTCTCGTAACAACCTCGAGATTCCGGGTCCACGCGAAGACGCGTGTCCCGGAATGACGCCCACTGTGGTTTAAACTCACACGATGTTTCCGATTGCAAACGACGTCGCCGTCATCGGCGCCGGCCCAGCCGGGCTGATGGCGGCTGAGGTGTTGGCGAATGGTGGCGCCGGCGTCATTGTTTACGACGCGATGCCGTCCGCGGGCCGCAAGTTGCTGATGGCCGGCCGCGGCGGGCTCAATCTGACGCATAGCGAGGCATGGCCTCAATTTCTTGCGCGCTACGGCAAGGCGATGCCGCACCTTAAATCCGCCATCGAGGCCTTTCCGCCCAGCGCCTTGCGTGAATGGAGCGAGGCGCTGGGGCAGGCCACTTTCGTCGGCTCCAGCGGCAGAGTCTTTCCGCAGGCGTTCAAGGCCTCGCCCTTGCTGCGCGCCTGGTTGCGACGACTGGACTCGAGGGGCGTTCGGTTCACGCTCCGCCATCGCTGGATGGGCTGGGATGATCGCGGCGATCTTTGGTTCGAAACGCCAGATGGCAGACGCAGTGTCGCTGCGCGCGCAACGGTGCTCGCGCTCGGCGGCGCAAGCTGGCCGCGGCTCGGATCGGACGGGGCGTGGGTGAAAACGCTCGCCGCAAAAGGCCTGACATTGTCGCCGCTGCGGCCTGCCAATTGTGGCTTCACCGTCGCCTGGTCCGATATTTTCCGCGACCGCTTTGCAGGCCAGCCCCTGAAGGGCATCGCCTTGTCGTTTGGCGCGCGGACCGTGCGCGGCGAAGCCGTTGTCACGCGCGCCGGGATCGAAGGCGGCGCAATCTACGCCTTGTCGTCCGAATTGCGCGAGGCTATCCTTGGTGAAGGGCAGGTGACGGCCTATGTCGCACTGCGTCCCGATCTGGAGACAGGCGATCTGATCGCGCGGCTGTTAGCGCCAAAAGGCAAGCAATCCTTTTCCAATTTCCTGCGCAAGGCCGTAAATCTGCCGCCGGTCGCGATTGGCTTGTTGCAGGAGGCCGCGAAAACATCGGGCGTATCGCTATCGTCGCTATCGCCGGCGGATCTCGCGCCATGGATCAATGCGATCCCGATACGGTTGAACCGCGTCGCGCCGATCGCGCGCGCGATTTCGACCGCCGGCGGACTATCGTTCGATGAACTCGACGCCGATTTCATGATCCGCCGCCTGCCGGGCGTCTTCGCTGCCGGCGAAATGCTCGATTGGGAGGCCCCGACCGGCGGCTATCTGTTGCAGGCCTCATTCGCGACCGGCGCGGCGGCGGGCAGGGGCGCGCTGAGATGGCTTAAAGAAGCCGGGTCATCGGAATAGCCGCCATTGCGAGCCAACGGGTCGCGCGAATGCGCGCCCGATGACAGGCTCCGCGAAGCAATCCATCAGGCCTGCTCGATCTCTTCGCGCAGCACTTCAAGCTCCAGCCATCGGTCTTCGGCCGCGACCAGTTCTTTCTGCGCGGCCGCGATGGCAATGGAGATTTCGTCGAACCTCTTGCGGTCTTTCCGGTAGAGATCGGGATCGTCGAGAATGCGTTGATATTTTGCGATATCCGCCTGTAATTTGGCGATCGTCTTCGGCAGCGTTTCGAGCGCGTGCTTTTCGCTGAAATTGAGCCGGCGCTTCGGCGCCGTGGAGGCCTTCGCGGCCTTTGCTTCCTTCCCCTCGGGGTCGGCGGACGCCTTGATCGCCTCGCGCTTCAGGTCGGCGCGGCGCTGCGCCAGCATGTCGGTATAGCCGCCGGCATATTCGATCCAGCGGCCGTTGCCTTCGGGCACGATCACCGAGGTCACGACGCGGTCGAGGAAGTCGCGGTCGTGGCTGATCAGGATCACGGTGCCCTCGTAATCGCCGAGCATGTCCTCGAGCACGTCGAGGGTTTCGAGGTCGAGGTCGTTGGTCGGTTCGTCCAGCACCAGAAAATTCGAAGGTTTCGCCAGCGCGCGCGCCAGCATCAGCCGGCCGCGCTCGCCGCCGGACAGCACTTCGAGCGGCGTGCGCATCTGCTCCTGCGCGAACAGGAAGTCCTTCATATAGCTGACGACGTGCTTCGGCTTGCCGCCGACCATGACGTGATCGCCGCGCCCGCCGGTCAGGGCTTCCGCCAGCGTCGATTTGGGATCGAGGCTTTCGCGGTGCTGGTCGAGCGTCGCCATCTCGATATTGGCGCCCAACCTGATCATGCCGCTGTCGGGCGCGTCGGCGCCGGTCAGGAGATTGACCAGCGTGGTCTTGCCGGCGCCGTTCGGCCCGACGATACCGATGCGGTCGCCGCGCTGGACCCGGATCGAGAAGTCGTCGACGATCCTGCGTTCGCCGTAAGCCTTGCTGATGTTCTTGGCCTCGATCACCAGCCGGCCGGATTTTTCCGCTTCTGCCGCGTTGAGATTGGCGTTGCCGGCGGCGCCGCGATAATCCCGCCGCTGGTCGCGCAGCGCGTGAAGATTGCCGAGCCGCTTGACATTGCGCTTGCGGCGGCCGGAAACGCCGTAGCGCAGCCAGTGCTCCTCATTCACGATCTTGCGGTCCAGCTTGTGCTGGTTGCGTTCTTCCTCCGCCAGCACCTCGTCGCGCCAGGCCTCGAAGGCGGCAAAGCCGCGGTCGATCTGCCGGATCTGGCCGCGGTCGAGCCAGGCGGTCGCGCGCGACAGATTGGTCAGGAAGCGGCGGTCATGGCTGATCAGAACCAGCGCGCTACGGCGGCCGTCGAGTTCGTTTTCCAGCCATTCGATGGTGGCTAGATCGAGATGGTTGGTCGGCTCGTCCAGCAACAGGATATCCGGCTCGGGCGCCAGCACCCGCGCCAGCGCCGCGCGGCGGGCTTCGCCGCCCGATACATGCGCGGGATCTTCATCGCCGCTCAGGCCGAGCTGCTCCACCAGATAGCGCGCCTGGTAGTGGTCGTCGCCCGGCGCGAGGCCGGCTTCGACATAGGCCAGCGTGGTCGCAAAGCCGGTGAAGTCCGGCTCCTGCGGCAGATAGCGCACGGTCGCGCCGGGCTGTACGAAACGGGTGCCGCCATCGGGTTCGACCAGCCCCGCCGCGATCTTCAGCAGCGTCGATTTGCCCGAGCCGTTGCGGCCGATCAGGCAGACGCGCTCGCCCGGCGACACCGACAGTTCAACGCCCGACAATAGCGGCGTGCCGCCGAATGTCAGCCTGATGTCTTTCAATTGGATCAGCGGAGGCGCCATCGTTTAACCTTGTTTCTGCTCGGCGCGCTGGCGCTGGATGCGGCGAATGGTTTGATCGAGCGCCGACAGGAATGCCGAGCGGTCGCGTGAGGTGTATGACTTCGGACCGCCGGTGACTTCTCCCGACGAACGCAGATCGGTCATCAGATTGCGCACCGCCAAAGTCATGCCGATCGATTGTTCCGTAAATGGTTTGCCGTCCGGCGCGATCACCTCGCAGCCAGCCTTCACGCAACGGCTCGCCAGCGGGATATCGGAGGTAATGACGATATCGCCCTTTCCGGCGCGTTCCGCAATCCAATCATCGGCGGCGTCCATCCCGGAACCGGCCGCGATGCGCTCGATCAACGGATCCTGCGGCACCCGGATGAACTGGCCCGCGACCACGCTGACCGGCAGGCCGTGCCGCAGCGCGACGCGATAGATCTCGTCTTTGACCGGGCAGGCGTCGGCATCGATATAGATCCGGGGGGTGTTCGGACTTGGCATCATCGGCGCGTGGTACTCCATGCCACGCCGAAATGCGAGGAAAACACCCCAAAAAGCCCCACTCGCAGGAACATGCTTGCCAGCGCGACTGCTTTGCGTACGATCCTCGCGGGGACCTTCGAAAGCAGGGAAACAGGCGTGACCAGTCAACTCGAAGCCTACCGGGTGTCGGCCTACAACACCTCAAAGCAATCGGAAAACAAGATCCACGACGACACCGTGGCGCGGCGGTTCGGCTTCAGCGGCGGGCTAGTACCGGGCGTCGACGTGATGGCCTATATGCTGCACCAGCCGGTCCGGAAATGGGGCCGCGACTTCCTGGAGCGGGGCCTGATCGAGGCGCGTTTCGTCAAGCCGGTCTATGACGGCGAGATCGCCGAGGTGACCGGCCGCGAAAGCGGCGGCGTGCTCACGATCGAGGTCGAAAGCCGCGGCGAGCTTTGCGCGACCGGCACCGCGTCGCTGCCTGCATCCGCGCCGTCCTTTTCGGTTGCCGATTTCTCCGCCGTCGAGCCGGTGGCTGAGCGCATGCCGGTCAGTCCGTCGTCCTACGAGGTTGATAGATGGCTCGGCACGATCCCGCGGACCTGGGCCGGCGAGGCAGCAGATGAATATCTGACCGATATCCGCGAGGCCGACGCCGTCTATGCGCAGGAAGGCCTGGGCCATCCGGGGCTGCTGCAGCGGGTGATGAACAAGGTGCTGGTCGACAACGCCGTGCTGGGCCCGTGGATTCACGTCGGCAGCCGGATGCAGCTTCTGTCCGCCGGCAAGACCGGCGACGAGATCACCGCGCGCGCCAGGGTCACCGGCAATTATGAAAAGAAGGGCCACCGCTTCGTCGAACTCGACGCGCTCGTGGTCGCCAATGGCAAGACGCCGCTGGCGCATTGCCAGCACATTGCGATCTACCAGCCGCGCGAGCACGCGGCGGCGTAATACGCGCCCAACCCGTCATTGCCGGGCTCGACCCGGCAATCCATCGTAGAGAGCTTCTTCGAAATTGACGGACACGCGGGTCAAGCCCGCGCATGACGAACCTGATTTGCGGTTCGCCTTACGCCGCCTTCGCCTTCTTCCCATCCTGGATCGCGCGCCAGACCCGTTCCGGCGTCAGCGGCATGTCGATATGCGTGATGCCATATTCGGAAAGCGCGTCGATCACCGCGTTGACCAGCGTGGCGAGGCTGCCGGCGCAGCCGGCTTCGCCGCAGCCCTTGGTGCCGAGCGGGTTGGATGTGGCCGGCGAGGGATGGTCGCCGACCGCCATCAGCGGGACATCCTCCGCGCGCGGCATCGCATAGTCCATGAACGAGCCGGTGATCGGTTGGCCGCTTGAATCGTAGCTGACTTCTTCCATCAGCGCCTGGCCGATGCCCTGCGCGACGCCGCCGTGAAGCTGGCCCGCGACGATCATCGGGTTGATGACGGTGCCGAAATCGTTGACGCCGGTATAGCGCACGATCCGCACCACGCCGGTTTCCGGATCGATCTCGACTTCCGCCACGTGGCAGCCATTGGGGAAGGTCGAGGGCGTTTCGGTGGTGTTGTGATCGACGTCGAGCGAGGCGGGCGCCCCTTCGGGCATCTTCTGCTCGCGCATCCGGCGCGCCAGTTCCATGATGTCGATGGAGCGGTCGGTGCCGGCGATGGTGAAGCGGCCGTTGGCGAATTCGATATCGGCTTCGGAGGCCTCCATCAGCTGCGCCGCCGCCTGCTTGCCCTTGGCGACGACCATACCTGCGGACTCGACGATCGCCTTGCCGGTCGCCGTGATCGAGCGCGAGCCGCCGGTGCCGTTGCCGAAACGGACGAGATCGCTGTCGCCCTGTTCCAGCTTGATCTTGTCGAAGGGCACGCCGAGTTGCGCCGAAAGCACCTGCGCGAATGGTGTGCCGTGGCCCTGGCCGTAATCCAGCGTGCCGGTGGTGAGCGTCACCGATCCGTCCGGATCGAAGGTGATCTTGCCGAGTTCGCCGCTGGGCGGCGCGGTGACTTCGAGATAGGAGCCGACCGCGATGCCGCGCAGCTTGCCGTTCTTGCGGCTTTCCTTCTTCCGCTTGGCGAAGTTGGCGTGATCGGAGATCTCGATCGCCTTGTCGAACACGCCCTGGAAATCGCCGCTGTCATAGGTGACGCCGGACGCCGCCGGAAACGGCAATTGCGCCGGCTTGATGAAATTGCGCTTGCGCAAGGTCAGCCGGTTGATGCCTATCTCGTCGGCGGCCGTATCGATCAGCCGTTCCATGAAATAATTGGCCTCGGGCCGTCCGGCGCCGCGATAGGCGCCCATCAGCGTGGTGTTGGTCAGCACGGTTTTGATGTCGACGCCGAGCAGCGGCGTGCGATAGACGCTGGCGAGGTTCTTCCCGGTGTTGAGCGACAGCGGGCCTGGCGCGACGCCGCTGATATAGGCGCCGAGATTGCCGTAGCCGCTGAGACGCACGGCGAGGAACTTGCCTTCGGCGTCGAGCGCAAGCTCGGCATGGATGATCTGGGCGCGGCCCTGGCTGTCCGACAGAAAACTGGTCGAGCGTTCGTCGGTCCATTTCACCGGCCGCCCCAGCACCTTCGCCGCGTGCAGGATGCAGGTATATTCGGGATAGCTGATGTTCTTCATCCCGAACGAGCCGCCGACATTGGCGGTCAGGATGCGGACCTTCTCGGCCGGGACATTGAGGATCTTGGCGAGCGTCGCCTGGCTCCCGGACACGCCCTGGGTCGGAACCTGAATGGTGTAGTGATCGGCAGCCTTGTCATAGATGCCGATCGCGACCCGCGGCTCCATCGGCACCACAGCGACGCGGGTGTTGATGATGTCGAGCCTGGTCACATGGGCGGCGCCGGCGAACGCCGCATCGATCTTGGCGGTGTCGCCATAATGATAGTCCAGGGCGACATTGTTGGGGATGTGGTCGTAAAGCTGCGGCGCGCCGGGCTTGGTTGCTTCCTCGGCATTGGTGACCGCCGGCAGCGGCTCGATGTCGAGCCCGACGGCTTCGGCGGCGTCCCGCGCCTGCGCCGGCGTTTCGGCGACCACAAAGGCCACGGGATCGCCGACATAGCGCACCTTGTCGGTGACCAGCGCCGGGCGGTTGGTCTGCAACAAGGGCGAGCCGTCGCGATTCTTCAGCGGCAGGCCGCAGGTAAAGGGCCCGTAATTGGCCGCGGCGAGGTCCGCACCGGTCCAGATCCCGAGCACGCCGGGCATGGCCTTGGCGGCCCCGGTGTCGATGCCGCGGATGATGCCGTGGGCGTGGCTGGAACGGACGATCCAGGCATAGGCCTGGCCCGGCAGGCTGAAATCGTCGGTATATTTGCCCTGGCCCCGTACCAGCGTATCGTCTTCCTTGCGGCGGACCGGCTGGCCGACGCCGTATTTTTGCAGCGCGACAGCGTTTTCCAGCGAAGACGGGGATGTGTAATCTTGCATCTATGAAGACCTGAATTGCCGGTTTTTTGCGCGATTTTCGGGCTAGGATCCTTTCGGATCTGCTGAAATCAGAACCGAGGCTCTATTTTTGTTGTTTTGTCGCGTTTTCTTCACGCGAAACGCGATAGGTCCAGATAAACCAGCCAAGCCCTAACGACAACGGCCGATTAGGCATGGTCCTATGGTCCCTGTTGCACGCCGGGCGTGCGCTGCTAAAGTTTCCGTGAATGGAAATCCTCGCCGGCCGCAATGGCCGCGGAAAGACGGTTTGATGAACGACGATACGCGGCTTCACGACGGCCCCGGGCCGTGCGGAAGCCCGCAAGGGCCTGTTGAGCTGGCAGCGCCAGGCCCACCGGGAACCAGCACGTCGCCGGCCGTGGGAGCCGGTGTCTATGCCGCGCTCGACCTCGGCACCAACAACTGCCGGCTGCTGATCGCCTGTCCGGCGGGGGACGGGTTTCGCGTGGTGGATTCCTTTTCGCGGATCATCCGGCTGGGCGAGGGCGTTTCGGCGACCGGCTGCATCAGCGAGGCCGCGATCGAGCGCGCCGTCGCTGCGCTGAGCATTTGCCGCGACAAGATCCAGGCCAGAAATGCCAGGCGCCTGCGGTTGATCGCAACCGAAGCTTGCCGCGCCGCCTCGAATGCCGAGGGCTTTCGCGAGCGCGTCGCGGCCGAGACCGGCATCCGGCTGGAGGTGATCGACCGCGAGACCGAAGCGGCGCTGGCCGTGCTCGGCTGTTCGCCGTTGCTCGATCCAGGCGGGCGGGGCGCCATCCTGTTCGACATCGGCGGCGGCTCGACCGAACTGGTCCGGATCGAGCGCGATCCGGCCGAGCAGGACGCCGGGCCGCGGATCAAGGCATGGATGTCGATCCCGCTCGGCGTCGTCACCCTGGCCGAGCGGTTCGGCGGCCGGGACGTCACGCCGCAATCCTACGCGCGGATGGTGCAGGAGGTCGCAAAACATGTTGCGCCGTTCGCGGCCGAGTATGGCGGCGATCTCGGGGATATGCACCTGCTCGGTACCTCCGGCACGGTGACGACGCTGGCCGGCCTGCATCTCAACCTCGTGCGCTATGATCGCCGCCGTATCGACGGCATCTGGATGAACAACGCCGACATCACCGCGACCATCGCGCGTCTGCTCCGCATGAGCTACCAGGAACGCGCCGACAACAACTGCATCAGCGTCGAGCGCGCCGATCTGGTGCTGGCGGGCTGCGCCATCCTCGATGCGATCCGCGACGCGTTTCCGCTGCCGCGGCTGCGCGTCGCCGACCGCGGACTGCGCGAGGGCATGCTGGTCGAGATGATGCGCGAGGACGGCGCGCTGAGCGGCTGCCGATAATAGGTGTAACGGTCCGCATATGTTACAGCCGGATTCAAAACCGGCATCAGGCAGCAAGTAGCGTTATGGCAAAGGACACCACCGGACGGCTGTACGTCACCGTCAAGACCGGCGGCAAGCGCAAGCTGTCGTCGAAACTCTGGCTGGAGCGGCAGCTCAACGATCCCTATGTGGCGCAGGCCAAACGCGACGGCTATCGCTCGCGCGCGGCCTACAAGCTGATCGAGATCGACGACAAGCATCGCTTCCTGAAGCCCGGCAGCACCGTGGTCGATCTCGGCGCCGCGCCCGGCGGCTGGAGCCAGGTCGCGGCCAAGCGCGTCCATGCGACCAACGGCAAGGGCAAAGTGGTGGCGATCGATCTGCTGGAGATGCCGGAGATCCCGGGCGTCACTTTCGCACAGCTCGATTTTCTCAGCGAGGAGGCCCCGGCTAGGCTGATCGAGATGATGGGCGGCCGCGCCGACGTGGTGCTGTCCGACATGGCCGCCAACACCACCGGCCATCGCAAGACCGACCAGCTTCGCATCGTCGGCCTGGTCGAAACCGCCGCCGCCTTCGCCACCGAGGTGCTTAACCCCGGCGGCACCTTTGTAGCCAAGGCTTTTCAAAGCGGCGCCGATGCGGAATTGCTGGCGCAATTGAAGCGCGATTTTACCAGCGTGCGCCACGTCAAACCAGCATCGAGCCGGCAGGATTCCTCCGAGCGCTATGTGCTGGCGATGGGATTTCGGGGTCAGCCCAGCCGCTGATCGCGGGCGTCCTGCGTGGTTTCGCTGGCGGCCTTGGCTGCGGCCTTTGCCATGCCTTTCGCGGCGCCTTTGCGGCTGGAAATCTCGACCGCCTTGCGGCCGGAGATTTCGTTTCCGGCGTCGTCGGGCATCTGCCAGAAGAAATAGGACGAGGCCGCCGAGATGATCCCGACCACGAGAAATGCCGGCGCGAAAACGCTGGCGTCGAGTTCGTTCAGATGGCGCACCAGCATGGTCGATTCCACCGAGAACGCGCCGACGGCGACGCCGGCCGAAAGCGCCAATTGCTGGTTGACGCTGACCAACGTGGTGGCCCGGCTCATTTGCGCCGGTTCGACTTCGGCATAGGCGACCGTGTTGATCGCGGTGAATTCCAGCGATCGGAAGAAGCCGCCGACCACGAGAATGATCATGATCAGCAACAGCGGCGTCGTCGCCGTGAACAGGGCGCAGGCGGCGAGGAAAACCGAACTGATCACCGCGTTGACGGTCATCATGTTGCGGAAGCCGAAGGTCCGGATGATGCGGGCGGCCAGCGTCTTCATGCCCATCGCGCCGACGGCGGAGGCGAAGGTTACAAGGCCCGATTGGAACGGCGACAGGCCGAAGCCGATTTGCATCAATAGCGGCAGCAGGAACGGCAGCGAGCCGATGCCGAGGCGGAACATGAAGCCGCCGATGATGCTGGCGCGCATGGTCGATAACCGCAGCAGCGTGAAATCCAGTACCGGCGATGCGGTTCGCCTGGCGTGGATGATGTAGAGCGTCATGGAAATGCAGCCGATGACGATCAGCACGACGACGATGGTCCAGGGCAACAGATTGAGGCCTGCGACCGAAAGCCCGAATGCGATGCCGGCGAGCCCGATGCCCGCCAGTATCAGCCCATAGAGATCGAAGCGCTCGGGGTCCTCGCTGCGGATCGGATCGATGTAACGCAGCGCCAAGAAGATGCCGAGCAGGCCGATCGGAATGTTGATCAGGAAAATCCAGTGCCAGGAGAAATAGGTGGTGACGAATCCGCCCAGCGGCGGCCCGACCACCGGTCCGACCAGCGCCGGTACCGTGACCCAGGCCATCGCGTTGACGAGCGCGCTTTTGTCGACCGAGCGCAGCAGCACCAGCCGCCCCACCGGGGTCATCATCGCGCCGCCCATGCCTTGCAGAATGCGGGCGATGACGAAATCCGTGACCGAGGAAGACAGCGCGCAGCCGATCGACCCCACCATGAAGACCGCGACGGCGGCGCTGAACACGGTGCGCGGGCCGAAGCGGTCGGCGGTCCAGCCGCTCGCTGGAATGAACACCGCCAGCGACAACAGATACGACGTGATCGCGAGTTTGAGCGTGAGCGGGCTGGTGCCGATGTCGGCCGCGATGGCCGGCAGCGAGGTCGCGATCACAGTCGAATCCATGTTCTCCATGAACAGGGCGGTGGCCACGATGAGCGGGATCAGGCGTTCTTTGTTCATGGAGAGCCGGGGGACGGAGACAAGGGGCAGGGGCCCGGGCTGTATCACCCTGTCGTTATAGAGGCTATTGCAGACCCCCGGAAACGGCTTAAATCCTGCGTGACGAACTTCGGGCGATCAGGCCGGCCGCTTGCCGGAAGGCTTGCGCTGCGACGGGCCGCGGGGGCGCGAAACCCTGCGAAAAGCATGTGCATGGCACCCAAAGGCTTTGATTCGGCCGCGCGCCATGCTATCGACCACCGCCAACCCTACCGATGGGCTCGATTCGCCGGCGTTGCCGATTGCTTCGCTGAACGTTTCGCTCATCCCAAGATTGATTGCGGCGACCGGGCCGCCGAATGGAGTTGGTAATGGCGCAGACACAGAGAATTCAAGGGATACGCGAAGCCTATACGTTCGATGACGTGCTTCTGCGGCCCGGCCTTTCGGATATTCTGCCCTCCGATGCGGATATCCGCTCCCACGTCACCCGCGCCATCCCCCTTAATATTCCGATCATCGCGTCGGCGATGGACACCGTCACCGAAGCACGGATGGCGATTGCGATGGCGCAGTCCGGCGGCATCGGCGTCATTCACCGCAATTTCGATGTCGACGGCCAGGCCGCGCAGGTCCGGCAGGTAAAGAAATTCGAATCTGGAATGGTGGTTAATCCTTTGACTATCGGACCGGATGCGATGCTGTCGGACGCGCTGGCGCTGATGAAGGATAACGGCATTTCCGGAGTTCCGGTCGTGACCGGCGCTAGCAAGGGCGTGCCCGGCAAGCTGGTCGGCATTCTCACCAACCGCGACGTGCGGTTTGCGACGGATCCGCGACAAAAAGTTTCCGAGCTGATGACGCATGAAAACCTCGTGACGGTGCGCGAGGGCGTCAGCCAGGACGAGGCGAAGCGGATGCTGCACCAGTACCGCATCGAGAAGCTGGTGGTGGTGGACGATCAGTACCGTTGCGTTGGGCTGATCACGGTGAAGGACATCGAAAAGGCAGTGGCGCACCCGATGGCTGCCAAGGATGCGCAGGGCCGGCTGCGCGTCGCGGCCGCGACCACGGTCGGCGAGGGCGGTTATGAGCGTACCGAGCGGCTGATCGACGCCGGCGTCGATCTGATCGTCGTCGATACCGCGCACGGCCATTCCTCGCGTGTGCTGGAGGCAGTCAACCGCATCAAGCGGCTCTCCAATGCCGTGCAGGTCGCCGCCGGCAATATCGCGACGCAGGAAGGCGCACAGGCATTGATCGATGCCGGCGCCGACGCGATCAAGGTCGGCATCGGCCCCGGATCGATCTGCACCACGCGTATCGTTGCCGGCGTCGGCGTGCCGCAATTGACCGCCATCATGGATGCGGTCGAAGCCGCCAGGAAAGCCAATGTGCCTGTGATCGCCGATGGCGGCATCAAATATTCCGGCGACCTCGCCAAGGCTCTGGCCGCCGGCGCCGACATCGCGATGGTGGGCTCGCTGCTCGCCGGCACCGACGAAACGCCCGGCGACGTGTTCCTGTGGCAGGGCCGTTCCTACAAGGCCTATCGCGGCATGGGTTCGGTCGGCGCGATGGCGCGCGGCTCCGCCGATCGCTATTTCCAGCAGGATATCAAGGACACGCTGAAGCTGGTGCCGGAAGGCATTGAAGGCCAGGTGCCCTACAAGGGCCCGGTTAGCAACGTCATGCACCAGCTCGCCGGTGGCCTGCGCGCGGCGATGGGCTATGTCGGTGCGCGCGACATCACCGAGTTTCACGAGAAGGCGCAGTTCGTACGCATCACCGGCTCGGGTCTGCGCGAAAGCCACGTCCACGACGTCACCATCACCCGCGAAGCGCCGAATTATCCCGGCGGCGTGTGATCCGCGACCCGTCGGCCGCCGCCCAGGACGAACTAGGCAAACTCGTCATTCCGGACGACGCGAAGCGGCGATCCGGAATCTCGAGATTCTCCGATGTGCAATTGCACATCGGAGTTCGATGCTTCGCATCGTCCCGGAATGTCGCCGTCCAAATTGCATCGTCGGTCCGCTCCCCGTAATAATGCCAAAAGCAAAATCGGAGGAAGCCAGCATGTCCCAAGGCCAGCGCGTCGTTCTCGCTTCGCGTCCTGTCGGCGAACCAAAATTATCCAACTTCCGCATCGAGGAATATGAGTCGCCTGTGCCCGGTGAGGGCCAGGTGCTGCTGCGCACCATCTGGCTGTCGCTCGATCCCTATATGCGCGGGCGCATGAGCGATGCGCCGTCTTACGCGGCGCCGGTGCCGGTCGGCGGCGTCATGGAAGGCGGGACGGTCTCAGAGGTCATGGTGTCCAACGATGCAGGTTTCGCCAAGGGCGATATCGTGCTGTCGCGCGCCGGCTGGCAGACCCATGCGCTGTCGGACGGCAAGGCGCTGACCAGGATCGATCCCGCGATCGCACCGATCTCGACCGCGGTTGGCGTGCTTGGCATGCCCGGCATGACCGCCTATACGGGCTTGCTCGAGATCGGCAAGCCGCAGCCCGGTGAGACGGTCGTGGTCGCGGCTGCGTCCGGCGCGGTCGGCTCGGCGGTCGGTCAAATTGCCAAAATCAAGGGGGCGCGGGCGGTCGGCATCGCCGGCGGCAAGGACAAATGCGATTACGTCAAAGGCGAACTCGGCTTCGACGATTGCCTCGATCACCGCGCTCCAGATCTTGCCGCTAAATTGAAGGAAGCCTGTCCGAAAGGCATCGATGTCTATTTCGAGAATGTCGGCGGCGCGGTGTTCGAAGCGGTGTTTCCGCTGCTCAACACCTTCGCGCGCATTCCCGTTTGCGGCCTGATCGCGCAATATAACGCTACCGAAGTACCCGTGCCGAAATGGGCGCCGTCGATGATGCGTGCGGTGCTGACCAAGCGCCTGACCATCCGCGGTTTCATCGTCACCGATTTCGCCGCGCAACACGCCGACTTCCTGCGCGACATGTCGCAATGGGTCCGCGAAGGCAAGGTCAAGCACAAGGAGTTCGTCACCGAAGGGCTGGAGAATGCTCCCGCCGCGTTCATGGGACTTCTCAAGGGCGCCAATTTCGGCAAGCAATTGGTACGAATAGGGCCGGACAGAGCCTGACCGTTCGACATACGCCCAGATCAGTGTGGCAGTGTACGAACGGCTGGGAACAACGTCATGAAGATCATCGACGCACAGGTGCATATCTGGTCGAAGGCGGTAACGCCGCCATCCGGCCTGCACCGCAAGGTCGAGACATTCACGGCCGAGCAACTTCTGAAGGAAATGGACGAGGCCGGCGTCGATGCCGCGCTGATCCATCCGCCGGTCAGTTGGGATCCGGATTCCAACGCGCTCGCCATCGACGCGGCGCGCCGATATCCCGATCGCTTCGCGGTGATGGGACAGTTTGCGCTCGACGCGCCCGAGGGCCGCGAGCTGGTGCAGGGCTGGCGCAACCAGCCTGGCATGATGGGCCTGCGCTGGCCGTTCCTGCAGGAGGCGCAGCAGCAACGGCTTCATGACGGCTCACTCGACTGGCTGTGGCCGGCCGCGGAACGAGAAGGGCTTCCGGTCGCGATGATGGGTGGCTTGTTCCTGCCGAAGTTCCATGAAATCGCCGAACGGCATCCGAATCTCCGGATGCTGGTCGATCATTGCGGGCTCAACCGGCATGGCCAGGACGCCGCGGCGTTCATTCATCTCGACGAACTGGTTGCGCTGGCGAAGCTGCCGAACGTGGCGGTCAAGGCGACCGGTGCGCCGCATTATTCGACGCAGGCCTATCCGTTCCGCAACATCCAGGACGGATTGCATCGAATTTTCGATGCGTTTGGACCGAAGCGCATGTTTTGGGGCACCGACATCACCAGGATGCCCTGCAACTATCGTCAATGTGTGACTTTCTTTACCGAAGAATTGCCGTGGCTTGCGGGCAAGGATCTTGAAGACGTGATGGGGCGCGGCCTCTGCGAATGGATCGGATGGAATTACAGCTTCTGATGTGATTGTTCTGCATGTGCTCATGCCGATGCAGCAATAGCGTTTCGGACGAAGCGCGAAGAAGACGCGTTAAACGAAAGAATCGGTTTTCGCCGTCGGCCCTTATTGGCGCGCCCGGCAATTGAACGCCCGGCGGAATCCGGCGGCCCTGGCATCGTCTTCCGAGCAGAACCAACGATCCGGTTTGGTCAGCGCCGGGTAGCTCGGGCATCCCTGCAAATGATAGATGCCGATATTGCCGGTGACATGCGCCCGGACGGCGAATCTGGCCTTGATGCTGCAGTGGGACGGCATCGCGGGATCGTCTGGGAACAACACGCCGCGGATTTCGCGGTCCTTGTCGGCCGGGCACGATCCGCCAAGCAGCGTTCCGTCCCTCTTGCCGCGACGGAATTCCTGCGGACTGACAAAACATCCTTTCCAGAGGCCGCGTCGCTCGTTCCTGGCGTCGGCCTGATCCTTGGCAAACCGGCTTTTGGCCGACGGTTCGAGATCCAGCGCAAAACCCAGGCGGACAAGCTGCTGGTTCAGGCTCGCGGTTTCGCCGGCGACGGTGCAGACGCCGAGGTGTCGTTTCCGGAAATTCTTGTCCGGGCCCCGGTCGTCGCAATGGACCGGGCGTCCGCCGATCAGCTTTGTCAGCTGGTCGCGGGCTTCCGCGCCGCAATTCCAGGAATCGGCGTGGTTGTCGATGCAGATCTGGTCGAGCTCCGGGGCGTCGACGCCGTCGAGCCGGTAGGTGATCTCGCCAAGCTGGATCGTGTTGCCGTCCCTGACCACGGGGCTGGCGGCGAGTGCCGGGAGCGCGATTCCGAGGGCGAAAACGAGCGCGCATATGGCCGGCGATCCGGCCCGGAAAAAGAGATTTCGTAATCGCATGTGTTCCTGCAATTGCTCGCATCCTGGCGCTGTCTGGAACTTACCTAGCATATCCCGGCGTTGGGGGCAGTTCGGCTCGCTGAGGAGAGTTTCATTGTAAGCGTGAGGCCGGCTCGCTATAGCGGGGCCTGCGTTCAGGTCCGGGGGAGATTCCGATGTCGGTTCAAATGGTTTTGCTGCCGGTCTTCGTTCTGGTGGGCCTCACCTTCGCCCTGCTGTTGTCGATGATCGGCGCCCGCCGCCGAGCGCTGGTCGGCGGTGAAACGAAGATCAGGGATGTCGCGTTGGGGCAATCGAACTGGCCTGCCCGCGCCACCCAGCTCGCCAATTGCTATGGCAACCAGTTCGAGCTGCCGCTGTTGTTCTACGCCTTGATTGCGCTGGCGCTGCCGTTGCGGCATGCCGATCTCTTCATCGTGCTGATGTCGTGGGTGTTCGTGGTGACGCGTTTCATCCATGCCGGCATTTTCGTGACCTCCAACGATTTCGGGCGGCGCTCGATGGCGTGGTTGGCCGGCGTGCTGGTGCTGCTCGCGATGTGGCTCTACTTCGCGCTGAAGATCCTGTTGGCGATCTGAATCCGCTCAAAATTGAAAGAATGAAATGACCCCAGCTGCGCGGATCTCCGCCGCCATTGAACTGATCGACACCATCGACGCGCAACGAGTCCCAGCGGCCAAGGCGCTGAAGGAGTGGGGCACCGCGCACCGCTATGCCGGCTCCGGCGACCGCGCCGCGATATCGGGCCTGCTCTGGGACGTGCTGCGCCGCCGCGCCTCCAGCGCGTGGATCATGGATGACGATAGGCCGCGCGCCCGCATGCTGGGCATGCTGAAGCTCGAACGCGGCATGGATACCGACGCCATCGCCGCCTTGTGCGACGGCGGCCGTTTCGCGCCGGAGCCGCTGAGCGATGGCGAACGTACCGCGCTTTCCACGCGGACGCTTTCGGAAGCGCCTGCCCACATCGCCGGCGACTATCCGGAATGGCTCGACGGCTATCTCGCGCAGGTCTTTGGCGAGGACCGGGTTTCGGAAGCCACCGCGATGGCGAGCCGCGCACCGCTCGACCTACGCGTCAATACGCTGAAAGCCAAGCGCGAGAAGGTGCTGGCCTCGCTGGCGCATCTCGGCGCCAAGCCGACGCCGTGGTCGCTGATCGGCCTGCGGATCGAGCTTGGCGCCGACGCGCGCAACCCCGGCATTCATGCCGAGGAGGATTTCATCAAGGGTGCCGTTGAAGTGCAGGATGAAGGTTCGCAGCTCGCGGCGTTGTTTTCGGCGGCAAAATCCGGCGAGCAGGTAATCGATCTCTGCGCCGGCGCCGGCGGCAAGACGCTGGCGCTGGCGGCGATGATGGCAGGCAAGGGCCGCCTGATCGCGACCGATACCGACAAGCGGCAACTGGCGCCGATCCATGAACGGCTGTCGCGGGCCGGCGTCCACAATGCCGATGTGCGGACCCCGAAGGGCGACGGCGACACGCTCAGCGATATCCGCGCCTCCGCCGATCTGGTGCTGATCGACGCGCCCTGCACCGGAACCGGCACCTGGCGCCGCAATCCCGACGCCAAATGGCGGATGCGCCCCGGCGCGCTGGAGGTGCGGCTGAAGGATCAAACCGAGGTGCTGGATCGCGCGGCCGCGCTGGTCAAGCCGGGGGGACGGATCGCCTACATCACCTGCTCGGTGCTGCCGCCGGAAAATGGTGAGCAGGTCCGCGGCTTCATGGCCCGCCATCCGGAGTTCGCGGTGGTGCCGCCGGAACAGACCGTCAGCGTGCTCTGGGACAAGGCCGAGGATTTCAGCCGGGCGGCGCTGTCGTCTCCCGAGGGCTGGCTGATGACGCCGCGCCGTACCGGCACCGACGGGTTTTTCGTGTCGGTGCTGAAAAAGGCGTAATAAGGCGTAATCCTGCCAAACCCCGTCATTCCGGGGCGATGCGAAGCATCGAACCCGGAATCTCGAGATTCCGGGTTCATCGCTCCGCGATGTCCCGGAATGACGGTTGAGATCAGGTCCACCCCCACAAAAGCACGGGGATGGCCGGGACTGGCCCGCCTGACGGCCCCGGAAGGGTTGCGAGCCCGGCCCCCGTCGCGTATCTGCTTGCCATGACAGCAGCACAGCCAGCCCGCGAGTCGATGCCCCCGGCGGCCTCGGCGCACGACAAGATTCTGATCGTCGATTTCGGCAGTCAGGTGACGCAACTGATCGCGCGCCGGGTGCGCGAGGAGGGCGTCTATTCCGAGATCGTGCCGTTCCAGAAGGCGGAAGCGGCCTTCAAGGAGATGAAGCCGAAAGCGGTGATCCTGTCCGGCGGTCCGGCCTCCGTGCTTGAGGACAACGCCCCGTCGGCGCCGATGTCGATCCTCACCGCGGGCGTGCCCGTGCTCGGCATTTGTTACGGTGAGCAGACCATGGCCCAGCAGCTCGGCGGCACCGTCGAGGGCGGTCACGCCAGAGAATTCGGCCGCGCCACCATCGAGGTCACCGACGATTGCGCGCTGTTCGACGGCGTATGGCGGAAGGGCGGCCGCTACGACGTCTGGATGAGCCATGGCGACCGCGTCACCCAACTCCCGGACGGTTTTCGCGCGGTCGCGCGGGCGGCGGGATCGCCGATTTCGGTGATCGCCGACGACACCCGCAAGTTTTACGCGATGCAATTCCATCCCGAAGTGGCGCACACGCCCGATGGCGCCAAGCTGATCCGCAATTTCGTCCGCAAGGTCGCGGGGTTCACCGGCGACTGGACCATGCGCGCGTTCCGCGAGGAGGCGATCGAGAAGATCCGCGCGCAAGTGGGCAAGGGCAAGGTGATCTGCGGCCTGTCCGGCGGCGTCGATTCCGCGGTTGCGGCGGTGCTGATCCACGAGGCGATCGGCGACCAGCTCACCTGCGTGTTCGTCGATCACGGCCTGTTGCGGCTCAACGAGGCCGAAACCGTGGTCGATTTATTCCGGCATCACTACAACATTCCGCTGGTTCACGTTGATGCGTCGAAGCAATTTCTGGGCGAGCTCGAAGGCGTCACCGATCCCGAGGTGAAGCGCAAGACCATCGGCCGGCTGTTCATCGACGTGTTCGATGCGGAGGCGAAGAAGATTGCAAATAAGGGCGAAGGACCGGCGGAGTTCCTGGCGCAAGGCACGCTCTATCCCGACGTGATCGAGAGTGTGTCGTTCACCGGCGGCCCCTCGGTGACGATCAAGTCGCACCACAATGTCGGCGGCCTGCCGGCGCGCATGAACATGAAGCTGGTCGAGCCGCTGCGCGAATTGTTCAAGGACGAGGTGCGCGTGCTGGGGCGCGAACTCGGCCTGCCCGAAATTTTCGTCGGCCGCCATCCGTTCCCCGGACCGGGCCTCGCGATCCGCTGCCCCGGCGAGATCACCAGGGAAAAGCTCGACATCCTGCGCAATGCCGACGCGGTCTATATCGACCAGATCCGGAAAGCCGGCCTCTACGACCAGATCTGGCAGGCGTTTGCGGTGTTGCTGCCGGTCAAGACTGTCGGCGTGATGGGCGACGGACGGACTTACGAATATGTCGTCGGCCTGCGCGCGGTGACCTCGACCGACGGCATGACCGCCGACTTCTATCCCTTCGACATGAAATTTTTGGGCGAGACCGCGACCCGCATCATCAACGAGGTCAAGGGCGTCAACCGCGTGGTCTATGACGTGACGAGCAAGCCGCCGGGAACGATCGAGTGGGAGTGAGGGATACAAACGGCTGCGATAGTGTAGTTTCGGCGGTGGTTTTCACCGTTGCTTGGTTGCCGTTCTCGTCCATCTTTCACTTCCATTGAGCTGGCCTACTCGATCTGTCCCGAAGGACTTGACCTGCGGTCACTCTAAGGATGATGTAAAGCTGCTTCGATAGGTGGGAGTGCTCTGGCGTAGAATAGCGTGCATAAAGGCGGGTCTGCTTTGCGCTCCAAAGTCCGTCATTCCATGCCGGTTGCCTAGCTGTCGAATTCCAACTGATTCTGCGGGTAGCGGCGAGCGCCGGATGAGCTATGCCGAAATCGATCGCACTCGTCTAGTCCGGTTCGCGGCGCATTAGGTGGACGGCGGCGCGTAAATATCGCTGCCGATCGTTGGGGCGAAGGCGCGTTCGGCGTCGAAATCAGCGCGATTGGAGAGCACAAAGCGTGACGCCATAAATACTTGGCCGCTGTTCTCACTCTCGACCATGCCGTCGTCCAACACTACGGGCGAAAGGCAGTCGGCGAACTTGCCGAGCTTGCGAAATGGCCCAATCCGCGGGTGGCAATAGAGCACCACGCGCGACGACATTGCGAAGACTAGATACGAACCTGGCACCAATGCGTGCCGCTTCCGCGATGGCTTGCCGTAGCTCGCGGCCGACACCGTGCAATAGGGTGAGCGAACCGATCGCCCTTTTGCTCGAGAAACAGAGCCGCGCCGCACGCGCGAGCTGCTTGGACGAGAGCGGCCCGAGCTTCTCGAGCAGTCCGACGTTCTTGCCGTCGATCAGGGCCTCGTCACGATCCATCAGGCTCATCAGCTCGTCTGGAGTGGCGGCGAGCAGGTCGAGCTCGACCCGACCAAACAATGCCTTCCCAATCGCGCTGTCGGCCCCGTCGAGCTTTTCCACTATCGAGTCTCCGGACCTGTCGAGCAACGCTGCAAGTGCCGTGTCCTGATGATCGCGGTATGCCGCCACCGATGCGCCAAAGAGGTTGCGCAGCTCCGCAACATCCTTGCAGCGCCGCCGTTTCTGCTCCGTGAGCGTGGCGTCGAACACGCCCTCGAACACTCCGAGCGACGGCGCTTTGGTTCGCGCCAAGCGATATGTCGCTTCGTCGTAGCGCTCGCGCGGCAAGTGCAGCACTCCACCGGACAGTAGCCAGTACAGAATCTTACCAAGTGAATAAATGTCCGCACTGGCGTCGACATCGAGGTTGCGGCCGTGCTCGAGTTCCGGGGCCATGTAGAAGCGAGGCCCGACCGCCTCATCGGTCGGCGTGATGCGCGGTTCGCCGACCAGGAGCGCCAGCCCCGTATCGGCGATCTTGGCGGTGTCGGCGAACAGGATGACATTGGCGGGCTTCAAGTCGCGATGCACGGCCGGAACCTGGTGGACGGCTTCCACGCCATCGAGTATCTGCCGGAAGAGCGAAAAGGCTTGCTCCGGCGCATATCCGCCGGCGGGCGCCATATCCTCGAGCGAGCCGTCGCCCTTTTCCATCACATAATAGTCGGTGGTCTCGCCCTTGGAGGCGCCCCATTCTTGCACTTGGACGACGCTTCCGACGCCTTTGAGACGCTGTAGCGTCTCCAACTCGCGTGCGAAGCGTCCATGCCGCTTCGGATTCTTTAGGCGCTTCAGCAGCCAGATGCCGGGCGGCGTCCCGGTCGCATTGCTGACCTGGTAGATCTCGCCTTGGCCGCCTTCCGCGAAGCGCTCGCCTAGGATCGTCCAGTTGCCGAATTTCCTCGCCATGCCGCGGCTATTAGCCGATCGCCCTATCGCTGTCGATTGCCGCGCCCGTTCAACCCCCCACATCGAGCGAGCCTTCTTGCGTAACTTCACGCCTTTCACAGGCTAGCCTCGGCGGTGCGTTGCGGTTGACGGCGTCCGGTGGACCATAGGGTGCGTTGCTGCAACGGCTGCACGGCGTATCGAGTTTCCGGGTTTAACAGCCTCGTGTGAGGACAGGATAATGGCGACGAAAAAACACCCAGAACGGGTGAATGACAGTCTGCGTCCAAAATTCGGATTGGCGGCCGTCCTGGCTCAGTCCGATCGGGTCGTCGATGCCTTCGGCCCGTGGCGTGGGTTCATCCTGATGGTGCTGGCGATCGTGGCCAGCGCCGGAGTGATGGGCACCGTAGCGGTGTTTCTCGCGAAGCTGGTCGTGAGATAATGCCGCGACTAGTGCAATTAATTGCAAACTCCGCAGCTATTCCTCGCCCAGCCCGTTTGCCAGAAGGTCCTCGATGGACTCCTTTTCGAATTCAACGTGCTTGAGACCTTTGGTGGCCCATACGTCACGTATCTGTTCCGCGGTGAGCACGATCTCGTCGGTTACGCGCGCCTTCGGGACCATAACCTCGACGCAGGGCTTAGCGCCAAGTTCGCCGCGCCAATATTGCTCAGCCAGCAGCTTTCGCTCGGCCTCATCCTGGCTCTCGCCGATCTCGTCGAGCAGGTTCATGTCGCCGCGATGGACGATCTCATCCTCAAGACTAACCCTATAGAGGCGTCCGCCTGTCGTCTTTGCCAGATACCAATGAGCGCAGGGTTCTTCCTCGAAAACAAAAAGCTGATCGCCTCTCGCCGGCATCCCAGTCGGCGCAGTTGACGCCAACAGTTCCTTCATCCCCGTACCCTTCGGCTTGTGCTTCTGCATGAAGGTTCGGCCGGGAGGGATGATGTCACCGGGCGCAAAGGACCGGACATCGACACGGAGGTAGATTTTGGGGGGCATCCCTATTGCTTCCAGAAATGATAGAAGACGCCGCTTGCGATGCTGACCGCGCTGGCGACACCGAGGTATCCTGGCCGGGCCTTGATGACCGTCACTATGACCACGAGCGCGCCGAGGTGAGGGCCGAACGCGTCCCGACACGCGCGAGCATGGGCGAGGATCTGGCTCAGCTCGGATTCGCCCGGCGGCGGCTTCAGCGGCTTCCTCGGTACGAGCAGCTCACTCATTGGGGCACGCTGACTCCTAAAGTTCGTTCTCGGTAAGCTTCTTCACAACGTCGCCGAACATCTCCTTGGCGGTCTTCTGCGTCGCGATGTGGATGTTGTCATCCAGCACGCGCTCGAAATCCTTCTCCTGAATGAACCTGATGCGCTCCATGGCGTAGGGTTTCAGTTTCTCGACCAACGGCAACATATCGTACTGCTGCGGGTCGTCCCGGCGCAGGCGAGGCAGCTTGGCGAGGAAACCGTTCTCGATAAGCCACGACATCGCGCGTTGAACCGACCTGGGGCTGATGCCCATCCGGTTGGCGATGGTGCTGGTCCGGGGATGCGGCATCCGGCCGTTCGAATGCCAGTGCGCGATGAAGTTCAAAAGGACGTTCAGATGCTCGCTGGAGATCTTCAGGTCCGACTGATGGAGCAACAGCACATAGGGCAGCGTCAGGAAGCCCGGGTCCGTCACACAATCCCATTTCTGCCGGACACGACTCTGCCGCAGCGGCTCCCTGCTGGTGTCGGTGTTGGTCATGGTGCCTCGTCTCGATCATGGCCGTTTTCTAATCAAAAAACGGTAGGCTGGGATAGTTTTCTTTTATATTAAATGACAGTAATGGCGGTTTTTCGCACTTTTGGCGTGACCTCAGATACTTTCATCTTGTGAGACGGTTCTATATTACCGCGCTCCCAAGCGGGTAATGGGGGCCACCAACGAAAAGGCCCCCGTAGCGGGGGGCCGTTGGTCGGTCCGGTTATACCAAGCAGCAGGCGGCCCTGTTCGGCGTCGAACGCTATTCGTGGATCGAGGGCAGCACCAAGAGCGGCAAGACTGCGGGCAGCATGGCCTGGCTGCTCGAACAGGCCGTTTTTATCGGCAAGGAAGGCAGCTTTCCGCCGCATCGCGAAGTCGGCGAAGGGCATGCTGTCGCTGACTCCGCTCGAGGACGGCGAGCGCGGAGCGATCTTCAATACCGCTTCGATTGCGGCCGAGGACGGGCAGATGGGCAGGCGGCATATTCATCTTCCAAGGGCGGCGTCGTCGGCATGACGCTGCCGATCGCGCGCGACCTGATGAACGAGGGAAGGGCATCGAACGACCGACTCGCGCGTCGCTAATCTCTGACGGTATTTGAACATACGCCTAACCAGGGCGGTCACGGCAGTCTTGACCCCGCCGGTTGCGCTGATCACTCGATTGACACCGATAGGTGGCGAAATCTCGGAGAGCGCAAACGGCTCAAATTTTTCTGTGTATTCAAGACTAAAAGATTGCGGCGGGTATACCGTCGGCATTTGTCCGTCAGACTTGAAGAATTGTGCTGGCAAATCAACGACGAGACTTTGTCTGAAATGATAGAGTGGGAGTGACGGGAATCGGTGGCGAAATCGTAGTTTCGCGCGCAGATCCCGAACCCACCAATCATAAATCGCAAGACCCTATCCCTGCCGGATGCGTTCCATCGAGTTATCGCATGGCCACTCTCCAGTGCGTTTTCATTCTTCAATCAAAGCACACGTGTTCAAAAAGAAAAGCGCTATCAGACCAGCATAGGGCTATGGCGTAGAATGGCGTGCAAATCGGCGGGTGATCATGATAGAGCCGGGGCAGTTGCGTCTTGAATTCACGCCTAAGACTTGCACGAATCTTCATTGCTGCGAATCCACACAGTATCGTATCGGAAATACGTGGAACGATTATCCTGTGGATAGTCACGACCCATGGGACATTAACCTCACAGCTTACGATGTTGAGTCATGACTAGGCCGATAATCAAGATCGAGCAGACAAGAAGCCCGATACGTCGGCATCACAGCCAGCGCGCAACCTTGATTGGCCTCGGCCTCAACTGCATCGGGCGCGTTTCTGAGCTTCCAGACACGCCCGAGACGCGCGGCATGATCGAAAAGGTTGGGCACCTCGTTCGCGTCATCGAACCGGCACATGGCGAAGCGCGTCCGATTTCAAAGGTTCGTTTCGAGGCCCTGGCCGCCTATATACGCGATCCGCACATCGTGGGCATTTTTGAGGAGCTCGAATGGTATGCGACAGACGCAGCGTTCGGTGATGAAGAAGCGGCGCGGAAACTCCCCGCGCTGCTCCATCTCGTAAATGGTCGAGTCCGCCAGCGGAACAAGCTGATGGAGCTCCGGACGCCGAATGGTTCGCGCGATTGACTGTAGTGGCGCCGCTCCTTTTCCTGATCGAATGCCGTCTGAAGTTTTTGTTGGTCCCGAATCCGAACTCTGTTGCTCGGAGTTTCGGTTCGTCGCACCTTTCGACTTACTCATCGCTCGTCTCCATCAATCCTCAAATGTCATCAGAAATGACGGAGAAGTTTCTGAAAAGAGGGGGCGCCGAAAGATCGCAGAATCGGCGGTGACAGCGTAAAAATCGGTCGGCTTTCAGTTCAATCCAGCAATCATTTGAGGCGTTGATGCACGCGCTCCATTCGCTCTTCCTTGGCCCTGAGTGCGTCGAGTTCGGCTTCGATGCGCTCATAGATCGGCAGGTACATGGCCCCACATTTGCCAGCGCGGCTGATGGCGAGCGCAAGCCTGTCGAGGTGCTTTTCTAAAATCTCGATACTCACCTCGTCGCGAGTTTTTTGCTTGCTAGGCGTTCGATCGCAATGTTGCATGTGGCCCCGGAATGCGTGGATGTCACCGCATTCAACGTGGCTTCGCATCGGATGGGAAGAGATCAATCGCGCAGCCGGCCACAATCGCGAAAAAATGCTGACCTTCAGCATCGCCGTTGCTGGCTCGCGTGGCGAGCTTGCGCCGCTTCGCCCGCGTCTTCCTGAGCGCTACCGCCGCCAAGATTTTTCGTCGGTCCAGCCTGCATCAGGTGAGGAGGAGAGCCATGTCTATGTTCGGGAATGGACATTGCGTTTGCGGCGCGATGCGCGCGACGACGTCGCTCGCGGCGACGGCTTTTCGGATCGTGGATCTGGGTCGAGGCTGCGCCGGGCCGACAGATGGGCCAGTGCAGCGTCGAGCAGCTTCATTTTATCAATTCCTCTGGGTCCGAGCTTCACCAGAGGCTCTAGCTGTCCTTCGATTGCTAGGACCGAAAACCCATGCACGAAGGCCCATGTTGCGGTCATGGCTCCGACCTTTTCAAGAGATGCTGTTTTTACCGGCTGCACCTTGCTTGTTGCTGCAGCCGCTTCCTGTGCGGGCGTATCAGCGGTCACGTTGATCTTGTCCAGAATGCTGAAGGTGACCTTGCGAGCCTCGACCAGTGAGGTGCGGTTTGGATCAAGGAGGTCCTCTCGAAACATGAGCAGGAACAGTGCGGGGTTATCGAGCGCAAAGCTGACATAGGCCCGATCGGTATCATCGCGTGTCGCGCCCGGACGATCGAGTGCTTTCTCGAGATAATCGCCGAGCCGCAGGAAACCGATGGCTGCGAGATCGCTGAGCAGCCCGGGCAAGTCCTGGAAGTGATGCGCCGGGGAGCCATGCGAGACGCCGGCCTCGCGCGCGATCGCGCGCAAGCTCAGCGATGGTAGTCCCTCGGTACGGAGGATTTTTTCGGCCGCCTCAAGCAATGCCTCGCGGAGGGAACCGTGATGGTAGGTCTTTCTGGTTTTCATTTTTTATTCTTACGCTGTCTAGATTCGGGTTGACAAGCCCTTAAAGCAGGTTTATCCGACCGCTGTCTAGATTTCGAACATTGTCTAGATTAAGTTGCCGGCCAAGTCTCTCGTCAACGGCGATGGAGAAAAAAGGGCCGGTCAGCAGAGCGCCACGCTTGTTGTGGTGGCGCACCCATCACAATGAAAGAGGCAGAAAATGAGCACTGAACGCTTCAAGCTGCTGCTGTGTCTTGGTTGCGGCTTTTCTTACGACGAGGCGCTTGGCCTTCCTGAGCACGGCATAGCGCCCGGCACGCGTTGGGCGGACATCCCCGATGACTGGGTGTGCCCGGACTGCGGCACGCCGAAGCACATGTTTGAAATGGTGGTGATCGGCTATGCCCCCGGCGGCCCCGAACTCGCCCGCACCGCCTGACCCAAAGAAAATCAGGAGCAAATAGTCATGAGCAATTCGTTCATCATCCGCAACGCCGAGCGCGGCCACGATATGATCAAGTCTGATGGGTTGCGGTCTTCCTACATTGCAGGACATCCCGATGGCTTCGTCACCCGGGCGTCCAGCTTCAACTTCCACGAATATCAGGGCGGCCGCCCAGGTTTCGGTCCGATCCGGGTGTTCGGCGACGAGATCTTTCACGGTGCGGGATGCGGCTACAACATGCATCCGCACCATAACTTTGTGATCTGTGCGTTCGTCTTCGCCGGTGAACTGACCCACATCAATACGGCCGGCGCCGGCATGGTCGATCGGCTCCAGGCCGGCGACTATTACGTATTCTCGGCGGGCTCCGGCGGCAAGCATTCCGAACTCAGCGTTACGCCGGAGGACATGCACGCCATCTATCTGTGGCTGCTTCCAGAACAGCTCTATCTGCCACCGACCTACCATCGTGCCCATTTCGATTTTCGGCGCCGGCGAAACGAAATCGTACAGCTTGTCGGCGACGACAGCGGCGCATTGCCGATTGCGCAGGATCTGCGCGTTTCCCGCCTGATGGCCGATGCGAGCCGCTCGTTTTCCTATCGTCTCCGGACGACGTCGCACGGCGTCTATGTTTTCGCGCGTGAAGGATCGGTTCGGTGCGGCGACGTCACGCTGGGTCGCCGCGACAGCACGGGGATTTGGAATGTCGATGCGATCAACATCGAGGTCCTCGAGGACGATGCCGATGTGATGATCGTCGAGACGATCATGACCGATGACGAGAACATCAAGAAGTGGGAGCGCGAACATGCCGGTCACTGAGCGCGCGCATCCCGTCCGCCTTTCCCACCCTGGATGCATCCTCAGGTTGACCGCAGAGGTAGTCGAGCCTGGAGAGGCTCGTCCTTGCCCCCGCCGCGATACCTGCCGGTCGGCGCTCTGCCGGAGCAAGGGAGCCAATGCGGACTGCGCCGGCAACAAAGGCAAGGAGAACTGATATGCCTATTATGAATGTTTGTTACAGCGCCGGCGATCTCGATGAGACCAGCAAGGCCGATCTCGCCAGAACACTCACGGATATCATGATCCGCATGGAGGGCGGAGCCAATACGAGAGGCGGTCGCGCCTTTGCGTGGGTTCTGTTCAATGAACTGCCTCAAGGCGACTGGTGGGCCGGTGGCGAATCCGGAAATGGATACGTCTCGCCGCCTGGGCGATTCCTCATCCGTGTCAGTATTCCGGAAGGCTACATGAATGCCTCGCACAAAAGCGAAGTGCATGTATGGGTAACCGACGCGGTTCTCAAAGCGACCGCAGCTTCGGGACAGGACGCCGGCCAAAGCATCCAGGTCGTCCTTGACGATGTGCCTGAAGGAAACTGGGCCGCCGCCGGTCACACAATCAGCCTCGCCAGCATCGCCGATAGCGTGGGCCTTTCCAAAACAGGCGATCGCTTTGCCTGGTCAAAGAGTTACTTCGCGGCCAAAGCGCGTGTGCGCAAGGCAGCCGGTTATCCGGCCGATGCCGGTGGGTTGTGGACTGAAAACGCAGGCTAGGGCGGCACTCCATCCTGTCTGCCAATGCGAGACGCCGCTCGGACTTCATTGTTTACCGTCGGGACGGCAAACGAGCCCGAGCGAGATCGAACTTCTGATTTTAACCCAACACGAACAGGAAAGATCTGAATTATGAAGACCGACAACACCACACGTCGCAACGTTCTCCAGATCGCAGCAGCGGGTGCGGGCGCGGCAGCTCTGCTTGCCGCCTCGGCCGGCGGTGCGCTGGCCTATCAAGGCAACATGGAGCGGGCTCTGGCAGAGCTTCAGACGGCGCTGCAGTCGCTGCGCGAAGCGACACCGGACAAAGGCGGCCACAAGGCGACGGCCATTGGCCTGATCGAGCGCGCGATGAGCGAAGTTCAGGCCGGAATCGATTTCGCAGCCCAGCATTTCGGCGACTAAGGAAAGGGAAATGTCATGCTGAAGAAGCTCACATTGATCCTGACGGCGACGCCGATAGCGCTCGCCGCCATCTCTTCGCCGTCTCAGGCATTACAGATCCAGCCGTCGGTAGAAGCCTCGTCCGCGGTCGTTCAAGTTGCCAACGGATGTGGAGCGAGAGGATATCGCGGACCGAATGGCGCCTGCCATTCCTATGGCACCGGTCCTTATCCGGGTGGATATTACGGTCGCTATAACCGGCCTTGGCGCTGGAACGGTTGCCCTCCGGGTTACTGGCGAGGACCGTGGGGACATTGTCGCGATACGCCGTATCATGGCCGATTGCCGGGCGGCGGTTGGAAATAAACCCATCCTCCCGGGAGGCCAAGGGCAAGGCCTCCCGTGCCGGCCCGCGAAGGCACAGATCATGACTGCCCGGGCACGAGATTTTGCCCCGCATATCGCTCGTGAATGAGCTTGACCTAGCGATTATGAGGACTGATGCGATAGAAACGACTGCTCAAGATTCAGCATCTCACTAAGCGTGACTCGAAGATCGATCAGATGTGCTACAGCGAGGCCTGTTGTGGCGTGGCGGCTGGGCGGCTGGGTTTCCGCGTGGAACGGCGATACCGAGTGCGCGTTGCAGCGGCTGGTCGAGGCGAGCGGCTAGATCCGCTTTCACCCCAGCAAGCGGACGTTCACTCGGCACGCAGCGTGGCGCTGCTGGTTGGCCACCGATTTCCCTAAGCGGTGGAAGCAGCGCGCCGCTCGATTGCGACCGTGCCGGAAGCAACCTCTTTTGGTTGCTGCGCTTTGGCACGCGGGCAAGCACGAGGAGGCAAGATTGGAATGTGTGGCCTTGATGGAGCGGCAACCAAACTCATCTCTCGCGCGGTCGCGGACTTTGCAATCACTCAGATATCCATGGATGGTGGACCTGGTGATTGATGGATTGTGCAGTGGAGGAACGCCGGACCCGGGAGAAGCCGCTAGTAAAATGATCTTTGAAGTCTGTAATTGACCCATCGCGGCTCCAGAGCGCTTGTCGAGAATGTCTTCTATTCGGGCATAAGCGGAATTCTTACTGAGCGGCCCCTCCCTACCGGTCGGTCACGCTCTAGCTGCAAGCATGTGCTTGCAGCTAGAGCCACGAAGCGTCTCCGCCCTTCGGGTGACGATCATTGCCGCCTAATGCTTCTGCCTGGTCCGCGCTTCTGTCCGGAGTCGGCCCGAAGGCACGCTCCACGATGGGGTTCGGCGAGGCGAGATTATCCAAGCTGACCGGGCGGGCGTGCTTACGAACACGGCACAGGGATGGAAACGGATTACCTCAGGTGACGGGCAGGTGCGGCTCGGGCGGGCCCATATTCTCTGGCGTCGGTGTCCTTGGCGACGGACGAAGCAGGAGAGGAAGAGCGGGGCCGGGCTGGGCCGTGACGGGTTAAGGGCCGAAAGAGAGTCTTTCGGCGCCCGTCATGGAGATTGATCCCATGACTATTCAGGTTCTAGACGCACGTCGCGACGCCAGCGGCGGTTATAAGGTGGATGTGAGCCGCGGCCAGCGCGTCAGCCGCGTGTCGTCGGAGTGGTTCTCCCGCCCGGCAGACGAGCGCTATTTGTCACTTGGCGAACTCGCCCGTTCGGTGCGTGAGCGCGCCGACCGCAGGCGACGCGGCGCGCGACAGCCTGATCGACCGCGCCCGTCAGGCCGGTATCGATGCGCTACGCGCCGGAATTCGGGGCCAGCTCGACCCGCAAGATGCTGCCCGCTTCATGCCGACCGCGGGGCCTGTCCGGTAAGAGCGTGTAGGCGCGGCGTGTCAACGCGGCAATCAAGTCACTCGCTCGTCGAAGCGATTACCTCGAGGAGATTTCCCCAGGGATCGACGAAAAAGGCGATGCGCAGGCCCATCGCCGGAACGTCGTGGGGCTCGCTGACGATCTTCACGCTGCGGCGCTTGAGCTCCTCGACGGCGGCGTCGACGTTGTCGACGCGGATACCCAGATGATGCCATCCTGACATGTTATAGCTGCCCGGAAGATCCTCGTACGACGGACGGGCAGCGGCTCCGGGCCCCGCCAGGATTTCGATCTTGAAAGTATCGTCCGCCGCGGGCGCGATGAAGCCGAAGGTCAGATCCCGGATCGGTAGGGAATTGAGCAGTCGGAAATCCAGCACCTCGGTGTACCATCTGATCGCAGCGTCGAAGTTGGGCACGCGGATACCGGCATGATCTACTCTCCAGGACGCGAACGGGCTGGTGGTCTTTGGCTCGGGAGACGGTGAATTGTCCGGCATGGCTTTTCTTTCAACGTTGCGTTTCGTGATTCTGGACTCCGTTATGCAAGCTGCCTGACTTTCGCCCAGGAACGGATGTCATCGACGAGCTCGGTCTTGCGCTCTAGCGGCAGCCAGTGGCCCGCCGGCTGGCGTGTGACCATAAGATCGGGACACGCCCGGCGCATGGGTTCACCGACATCGCTTAGGCCGATATCGCAGAGCCCATCGAGGTCGCCGTTGATGAAGAGGACTGGCTGGCTCAGGCGGCCGCCGTTGGGCGCAGAGCGGGCGTAGGCAACATTGGCTTCGTCGTTCAGATACCAGGCATTTGCCGGCCGGAAGCCGGTCACGCGAAACGCCGCGACCAGTATATCGAAATCGGCTGACGGCCAGAGCGCGGGGTCGGGAGTGACGGCAGGGGCACGATGCGCCGATCCGAACCACCCGCCGTTGCGCGTCACCAGCGCGGACCGGTAGAGCTGCCCCCGCGAGGCGGGGTTGCCGGGCCGGTAGATTGCCGCCAGCGTGGCGGGAATGTCGGCATCGAAATCGCTAACCGTCTGGTCGAAGTGAGTTACATAGAAGCGGCAATAGTCCCATTGACCGTCAGGATACTGGTCGACCGGATAGATCTTCCGGTTCACTGAGGGCAGAAGGCTGGCCAGCGCGAAGCCGTCCGGAAAATACGGTACGGAAACCAGCGCCACACCACGGCAGCGTTCGGGGTGGTGGGAGGCCAGTGCCCCGGCCACGGGGCTTCCCAAGTCGTGTCCGACCCAAACGGCGGCGCGACCGCCCAGATGGTCATGAAGCTCCACCATGTCGTGGACGATCTCGCGCAGGGCATAGGCCCCGGGTGCTTTTGGGACCGATGAGTCACCATAACCTCTCATGTCCGGGGCGGCGCAGCGCCAGCCTTCGGCGGCCAGCGTCTGTATCTGTGCCCGCCACATAAGGCCCATCTCCGGCCAGCCGTGCAGGAAGATCATCAAAGGCCCTTGGGCTGGGCCAGCTTCCCAGTATCGCGTGGTGTGACGCGGCGTGCGCAAAGTTCTCGCGTGCAGCGAGGGCGCGGCACCCGTCGCAACGCTGGCCGGCTCCGTCGCCGCGGCTGTCTGCCCGAGCAGCACGCTGACACCGGCGCCTCCACCGAGAAGCAGGGTGCGGCGAGACATATCGTTCGCAAGCATGGCATAAATGTCCATATTCGCCGCCGACGCGGCTCGGGTGTTCGAGAATTCGGGGACGGGATCGGGACAGTTGTTCATGGATCCTCCTTCATGCGACCGATCGCGCGAAGGCGACGAGGTGCCGGTTCACCTCGGTCTCCGCTTCGTGATGGACCCAGTGACCTATGGCTTCGAGGCCGACATAGCCTTTCAAGCCGGGCAAGCGGTCGCGCATGACGGCCTCCGTCAAGTGATAGATCGGAAACAGGCCATCCGATTTGCCCCAGATGAAGTACGAGGGTTGCGGTATCTTCGCGCCGACATATGCGCCGGAAAGATCGAAGAACGGCTGGACAGCGCGATAATAGTTGAGGGCCCCATGAAATCCGGTGCGCTGAAACTCGGCGATGTTGTGCGCGAGGTAATCGCGATCGATCCAGCCTGGCAGTTGATCCGGCGCCTTGCGGTGCAGGCTGCGGACCGGATCCAGAGGGTTCCAAGCTTCCGCTACAGGGGCCGAGCCCGATGCCCAATAAAGAATACCGGGAATGGTGACGGCTGCGTCCGCCCAGAGCTGATCCGCGTCGGGCCGGATCTGCTCGAACATGTAGAAGTCATTGCCGTGGCCGGACGCTTTCATGGCGTCCAGTACACTGACCTTACCGCGGGGGGAGTAAGGTACAGCGAGGCAGAATACGGCCTTGAAGCGGTCGGGCCTCATCAAAGCGGCATTCCAGGCCACATTCGCCCCCCAGTCGTGGCCGACGATGATGGCCTCGGCCACTTGCAGGGCGTCGAGGAGCCCGACCAGGTCGCCAACCGTCTGGAACGGCGTGTAGAGTGCCGGATCAGTCGGCGCCGACGATTGGCCATAGCCACGCATATCAGGCGCGATCGCGCGGAAGCCGGCGGACGCCAGCGCTTCCATCTGCTTGCGCCAAGTATAGGCGGTGTCGGGGAAGCCGTGCGCGAACAATACGGCCGGGCCATTTCCCATTTCGGTCACGTGCAATGTGATGCCGTTTGTCGGAACGTCATAGGTTTTTAGGTCGTGATCCGGCCCCCGGGTGGTTGCTTTAGACATCTGTCCCTCCAACAGGATCGCGACGGTGGCAGTGCCGCCGATGACCAAGGCGCGGCGCGACATCATCGACGAAGCCATGTGATCTACTTTCCTGCCGCTCCTGACGCCGACCCGGTGCGTTCACGTTCCTGCGGACACCGTCACGAAGAGTGTCCATCCTTCGGGTCAATCCAGATCAGCAAGTAGAAACTTGCTTACATCCTGGGGAGCGTCGATCTGCAGCCAGTGACCAGCATCCACCAGATGAAGGCGCGATCCGCGCAGTCTCGCCGAAAAGTCCTGCGCGACGCCCTCGTTCAAATAGGGGTCTTGCTTCCCCCAAATGATCGAAGTCGGAAGAGCTAGGCGTGCGAGGGCATCGAGGCGACCGTCATTGACCTTGAGCTGCTCCCTCAGCCCGCCGGTCATTTTGACGAACGCCGGTCCTGCGCTTGGCTTCTGCGCAAAGTTCTCATTGATGATCGGCTGAAGAACGTCGTCGAACAGACTTTTCTGTTCAGGCGTCGCGCTGACCTGAAAATGCTTATTCTGAAAGTTCAGGAGGAAGGCCATCTGCTTGGGGTCGGACATTATTTCGCGGGACAGTGCTGCCAAGTCGGGATCGGAGAAAAGCTCGATCAACTCGGGGAAGCGCAAAGTTCTGGTGTCGCCATAGAATGTGTTGAGCAGGCAAAGGCCCGCGATCCGTTGCGGATCGGAAAGGATATAATTGAGACCGGCGACACCACCGGCATCGTGGGCCACCGGTATTGTCTTGCCCAAGCTCAGCGAGTTGACGACGGCCTCGATGTCCTGTCGCTGCTGATCGAAACCATAAGGGTAGCCGTCCGGCTTGTCGGACTTGCCGAAGCCGAGGAAATCGAACGCGACGACGTGTCGCCCCGCCGCTACGAGGTAGGGTATGATCCGGTCAAAGATGTGCAGATTGTCCGGGAAGCCATGCAACATCACCAGCGCCGGTCCGCTTCCTGGATATTCTTGGACGTAGAGTTTGAACCCGTCTCTTGGGACCCAATGCTCCTTAGGTGCCGGAATGGCTACAGGCAATCCGGCACGCGACTCGGAAGCCGACGCGCGCACCGCATACGGCAGCAAGCCGCCGACCGCGGCGCATACCGCGGCCGTGCCAAAGAGAAAATCGCGTCTCGACGCCTGCATCTGCTGCACACCCTGATTCATGAATTGGCCTTTGCTGTCTGCCGGGCCGAACACCGATGACCGTGCCGGCTCGACCGCACCCATTTCCGCCTAGCTAGCTGGCGATCTTCGTCAAAATGCCGATCATCCTCTCGTCGAGCTCCTTCGGGACGGGAGAGGCAGCCAGCTCGGGAATCTGGCCGAAGAACGAGCTCGGCAGATCGATATCGATCTGCGCGGCTTCGCCATCGCGCTGTGAAACGCAAAAGCGAACCGGGGCGCCCAGGCCGGCGCGAGGCGAAAATCGAAAGAGGCCTTGGGCGATAGTGGCATTGCCGAAAAGGTAGAAGCGCGACTCGATCGGAATGCCGGCGAGGCGTTGCGTCGAGCCTTGGTCCAGCCAGAAGAAGATGCCGAACTCTGTCTCTCCGCCGACATCCTTCACATATGCCGCGAGCTTTTCGGTATCACCTTCCGTCGTTAGATCTCGCAAGGTCCTGGCGTCATAGTGCTTGAAGGTGCTTTCGATGAGGTCGACCAACTCCTTGAAGGACTTCTTCGATTTGATGGTAACCAGCTCAACCTCGAAAGGGGTTTTGGTTACCACGCTGCCAAACACAGGCGTTTGGGCGTCGTTGAGGTCAGTGTGAGCCATGTCATCTCCTTCAGGACTGCCGCCGTATTGGTCGCGCCGGGAGAATGGTGACTACCAATAAAGTACGCAATCTCGTAAAAACGGCAGGCTTCCTTCCGCTTTCCGGAAACAACGATGGATCGTCTAGAATCGATGTCGATACTCCTGACAGTCGCTGAGGCAGGCAGCCTCTCGGCTGCCGCCCGGCGTCTCAAAACGCCGCTCACCACCGTCAGCCGGAAGATTTCGGACCTGGAAGGCTACCTCAAGACCCAGTTGTTAAACCGCTCGAGCCGCAGGATAACCCTGACAGATGCTGGAAAATCCTATGTCGCTGCCAGCAAGCGGATCCTCGAAGAAGTGGCCGAAGCGGAGCGCACTGCTACTGGAGAATATACGGCGCCCAAGGGCGAGCTGAATGTTACAGCCCCCACTGTTTTCGGCCGTCTGTATCTGGTGCCGGTGCTGTCAGATTTTCTTCGGGCCTATCCGGATATCGATGTCCGTCTGACACTCAGCAATCGACAGATCAATTTGACCGAGGAGGGAATGGATGCTGCCCTTCGCGTCGGGACGTTGCCGGACAGTACCTTGATCGCTACACGGATAGGCGAAATCCATCGCGTCTTCGCTGCCAGCCCAGCCTATCTCAAGACCCGAGGTACGCCGCAAAAGCCGGCCGATCTTGCCGGACATGATTGCGTGGGCGTGCAGGGATTCACAGGACAAAGTTTCTGGAGCCTTGCCGATGACGCCGAACTTCCGGTTCGCTATCGACTCACCGTTAATTCAACCGACGCAGCCCTCGAGGCGGCTGAAGCAGGCATTGGGATCATCTCAGTATTCTCCCATCATGTCGCGTCGTCGTTCCGGGAAGGAAGATTGGTTCCCATTCTAACAGACCTCAAACGACAGAGGCTTCCGATCAGCCTGGTACGCACATCAGTGGGTTATTTGCCACTGAAGCTGCGTGCCTTTCTGGACTTCGTCACGCCGCGCTTGAATGCGCGGCTATCCAGGGATGCGTGACGAGCCTTCGTGTCTTTCGACCGAACTTTTGATGAAGGAATATCATTTTCCGGTCCGCAGCCTGGTGAGACGCGGCCGGCACAAGGGAACGGCGGGAGATGTTGCTATCCGCGAGTACCCGGCCTTGCTCATCACATTCCCGAGCATAGGCCAACACCGTCCCCGCGTCGCGTCCGAACAACATATCGGCAATGCGCGGCGCTAGCCTGCCAGACGGACGGATCACACGATTGGATTTCGGCCGTGGAACGACTCATCAATGGCAATCGCAGGATATGTTGGCGCCAGAAAATACGAAGTACAGGCCTTGTGATTTCCTCTGTTTCGAGCTTGTCATCCGATTCGCTGAAGAGTTCGGCGTCGTCCAGACACCGGAAATTCTATTAACTTCACCCCATAGGTGTTACTGCTCGTGTAGGCAGGCGACAGCGTCGAGGCGGATCTGCTCGGCGCGAGAGGGCACGATCGCAGAGGCACCGTTGCGCGGAATTGATTTCAGCTCCTGGCAAAGCCTGCTCGTAACGCTGATTGGCCTGGCGTTGTTCACGCTCATCAGCATCGGCATCCGTCTGTTGATGATGTTCACGATTCAGCAGCGGCGCGAGCGCATGAACCGCCAGATCAATGAGCGCCTGCGCACGCTCATCGCTGCCTACAAGACCGTCGGGGGCTCGTTCACCGGCAATCTGACTGTCGACCCAACGCATCTGCGCGATCTCCATGGGCAAGATCGGCAGGTTGAGGAGAACGGGGAGTCGGAATCTGAGGAGACGGATCCTCCGGCCGAACGCAGGGCGGGTTCGGATCGCAGGCGTCATATTCGCGACGCGGTCGAGGCTGCCTTGTCGGACATCATCTTGCTCGGGACCGAGGAGCAAGTTCGTCTGGCCGAGCGTGCGGTACGCGAACTGCTTGCCGGGCGTCCCGTCCACACGGACGCACTCGTTGTCTCGCTGCGCAATTTCATTCGCGAAGCACTCGATATCGACCCGACCCCGTCCGACCTCGCGATCCCCAAGCAGGGTCCGGCGCGCCCCTCGAACTCGGGAGGACGCGGCAAAGGCGAGAGCAGCCGTGAGGGGACGGGGAAAGGCGCCGGCGGCGGCGGGATGGGCGGTGGGATGGGAATGGGTGGCGGGATGGGCGGGGGCTTTGGGACCGGCGCCGACGACGAATCATCGGCCGATCATCGCTCATAGACCCGCCTGCCTAATGCAGATGCCTTAATTTGTCGGGGTTTCGCACGACATAGATGGCGGCGATCTTCCCATTCTCTATGTCGAGCGCCGTTGTCTGGATCTCACCATCGGCTTCCAGCGTGATGAAGCCGGGCAATCCGTTGACGACGGCAACGCGAACAAGTCTCGACGGCGTATGGCGGAACACGACCGCCAGCTTCTCCTGGAGCGCCATGACGGCATCGTATCCCAGGATCGGCTGCGCGAATGCCGGACGTTTGCCGCCGCCGTCGGCATGGACGCTGACGTCGTCCGTCAGCATCGCGCCAAGCGTCTTCATGTCACCGCTGCGCGAGGCCGCGTAAAAGGCCTCGGCAATCTCAAGGCCGCGTTGTTTTTCGACCTTGAAACGAGGCTTTGCCTGGCGGACATGGGCGCGTGCGCGGGCGGCAAGTTGGCGGCATGCCGCAGGATCGCGCTCGATTGATGTGGCAACCTCCTCGAATTCCAGTCCGAAGACATCATGCAGCAGGAAAGCGGCTCGCTCGAGCGGGGAAAGACGTTCCAGCACCAGCATCAGCGGCAAAGTGACGTCTTCCACTTCGTCCTCTTCCACGACGGGATCGGGAAGCCAGGTGCCGACATAGGTCTCGCGTTGGTGTCGTGCTGACTTGAGCTGGTCGAGACAGAGCCGGGTGACCGTGCGGCGCAGAAACGCCTCGGGCTCGCGCACTTCGCCGCGGTTGGCCCTCATCCAGCGGATGAAGGCCTCCTGCATGACGTCCTCTGCATCCGAGACAGAGCCGAGCATGCGGTAGGCGACGCGCATGAGCTTTGGACGCAGCGGCGCGAAGACCGCCGCTACGTCCTCGGGACTGGCCTCCGCCATCAAGCAACCGCCTTGGTGAGGGATGCAGCGGCGGCCTTGACCTCCGCCGGATCGACCCACAAGCCGAAACCGACCGCAAGGCGATTCCACCCGTTGATAATGTTGATCATCAGCGTGAGTTTCACCTGTTCCTCCTCCGTGAACTGGGCCTTCAGGGCTTCGTAGGCGGCGTCATGCGTATGTCCTTCGGACAGTCGCGTAAGGGCCTCGGTCCAGCCGAGTGCGGCGCGTTCATGACCGGTATAGCAGGGAGCCTCGCGCCAGGCCGGCAGCAGATAGATGCGCTGCTCGGTTTCTCCGTTCTCGCGCGCATATACCGTATGCATGTTGAGGCAATTGGCGCAGCCATTGATCTGGGAGGCGCGGATCTCCACGAGATGCATGAGTCCTGGATCAAGGCTGGAGGCGATAGCGAGCGATGTACGCTGCCAGTCTTTCATCAGGGAAGGGGCGGCGGCGAAGGGGTTGATCTTGTTGGTCATGACGGACCTCCTTTTGTTGGTTCCGACATCATGACGAGTCAGCATCTGCCATTGTGACATGCTCGCCAGGATTTTCGCGATATCTATCGTCAGGCGCGAAGGGCAGGGCGGGCGGAACTCCCTGCGGCAGCGGGGCGCGCCTCCGCTGCACCACATCATCCGGCGAGATGGCGCCTTCCGTGACACTATCACGCCAACCCCTGGGCAACCGTGCGAAGGATGATCGCACGTGCCTGCCGGCCTTCCGGTGTCGGCATAGCCGCATAATTGTGCGGCTGGCCCTGTCGCAAATGAAGCTCGGCCGGTACGTCAGCAGCCCGCGCCTTTGCCGCCAGATCGACGCAGTCTGGATAGAAGAGGTCGAGCGTGCCGGAGAATATGATCATCGGCGCCAGCCCGTGGAAGTCGCCATTCAGGGGGCTGATGTACGGATGGGCGACATCCAGCTCGCCCGCATACAGACGCCCCGCTTCGCGGGCGCCGGGGATATCATTGATGGGGTCACGCGCGGCGAGCGCGATCTGCTCCGGGCGGCTGATTGAAAAGTCTCCGCCGGGCGAGATCAGCACCAGCCCATTGGGTTGGCGATGGCCAGAGTCTCGCAGCCATTGAGCCGCCGCCAGCCCTAATGCGGCGCCGGCTGAATTGCCGACGACAATGACCTTCGCAGGTCCGGCGTCGTCCAGAAGCTTGCGCAACAGATCGCCCATGGCCGGCGCGACGTCCCTCGCGGTGGCGCGGGGAGCCAGTGGATAGATGGGAACGATGCAACGGACGCGAGCATTCCGGGTCAGGTAACCGACGAAGCGCCAGTGGGCACGAACGATCTCGTTGATGTAGCCGCCGCCGTGGAGGAACACCACGATGTTGCCAGCGTCTGTCTGCCCAGCCGGCGCCGTGTGGTAGATGGGCCATCCTGCCACGTCCTTTCTGATGACCTCGACGCCGCGGCCGAGACCGGTCGGTTCATAGGAGGCCGGCCGCAATGCCAATCTGCGCACGTGCTCTTGTACCGCAGCAGCGGACGCCATCCGCTTCTTGATGGGAAGAAACCGCAGCAGACCAACGATGGCCCGGCTCTGCCAGCTCGGGCCGGCATGATCCCATGACATCGCTTGCACGGCGTGGCCTGACCTTGATTGCATCAACAGTGTCTTCTCAACGCCCATGTTGTGTCGCGGCTCCATTTTCGGTTGGACCTGACAGCATGACGAGACGGGATCCGTCGTTGTGACATCCACACGGAATTTTTAGTTCCAGCGACCGACGTGTTTCGAGATGGAGGCCAGACCCCACCGAGTCCTTTGGCAAGCGTTGCCGCGAACTATCAACTAGCGGTGGCCGACTGTGATGACGTTCCGATGTTGAAGGGATCTGCGGCGAAAGCTCATGCCCCCGGTCATTGCACGCTGTTCTGCGCCAAAACACGATCGCCACAGAAGAGGGGTTGGAAGAGGGGTTGCTTGTCTCGGCTTCGCAGTTCTTTGTTGCCAAAGAATGCTTCTCGCCGGGGATGATGCAATGCCTTACGTCGATGTATCGGGAATAAAGCTCTATTTCGAAGACCACGGCATCGGTGATCCGATCATCTTCATTCATGAATTCGGAGCGGATCAGTGGGAAGATCAGATCCGCTACTTCTCCCGGACGCACCGCTGCCTTGCCTACAACGCCCGCGGTTACCCGCCAAGCGATGTCCTGGATGATCCTGCTGCCTAGGGCTGGGAGCGGGCGGTCGAGGATGTTGCGTCACTGATGCAGGAACTCGACATCCCTCGTGCCCATGTCGTTGGCCAAAGCATGGGGGCTAAGTGCCTCAGCTAATCGTAGGCTGTACGGGCGCGATCTTGAGGAGATTGCAGGATACCCGGCGGAGTCACGTTCGGGACCGTGAGTGTGTCGATTTTCAGCGTTGGCGAAGAGGTGGTGTTGCACTTCATCCAGCTCATTGAGTCGCGCTGCGGGATCGGCGGAAGCGCAATCGGATCACTTCGTATTGCCGAGTCATGCTCGCCTTCCCTATTTCGGGGTTTTCTGGAAGATAGCTATGTTGTCGCTGAGCCATCCCGCAACCGATCGTGGCTCCTGGCCCGTCAACTCGGAGAATGTGCATGTCGTTTCGGCGAGTACAGATTCTCGGAAGATACCGTCAAGTCCAAGTAGCAAGTCGGCAACCATTTCACTTACGCCTGAGGCGATCAGGACGCTGCGGTGCTCGTCGTGGGTCCTATGCTGATACGACACGGTCTCGCCGAGGAGTCGCGACAATTCTTCGGCAACCTCCGGCATACTCACCGTGCCTGGGCCAGTCAGATGATAGGTGCGCTGCGAATGAATGTGCTCATCGTCGAGAAGCGCAGCACGCGCAGCATCGGCGACATCGCGAGTGTCGATGAAGTTGACGCGGCCGTTGCCGGCCACGCCACCCCATGAGCCATCCGCGACCGGGGCGCCGGCCCGAGCCAGAACGTCGACGAATGAACTTGGGCGTAAGAGCGTGTAGCCGACGTTATGAGTCGCCAAGTGGGCTTCGATCTGCATGTGCCAGTCGAATGGATGCAGCCGAGACGGAGGCCCCATCACCGACAGTTTGACGATGTGAACAACGCCTGCGGCCACGGCTGCATCGATCAATGCGATTTCGTTGGCAACCTGCCGCGGGGACGTGCCGTGGACAAGGAAGAGGCGCTCCACGCCACGCAGCGCGCTGGTAAGAGTAGCGGGCGTATCGAAGTCAACTATGGCCAAAGCGACCCCGGCCGGCAGGCGCTGCGTGTCGGGATTTCGCGTCAGCGCGACGATATCGACGGGGTCATTGACCAGGTTTGCGATCAGAGCGGCGCCGACCCGACCAGTAGCGCCGGCCACCGCAATGCGCGGCGTGCTTACTTCACCCGAGGGAGGATTGAACATTTGCGTACCCTTGCTATGTTGGAACGAATGGTCCATCATATTTGGAACGATCGGTCCATGATGTCAAACGGTAAATTGGAATGAGTGGAAAGCGCCAGTTCGACGAGACTTCGGTAATCAATGCAGCGATGGATGTGTTCTGGCGGCACGGCTACGCGGCGTCGTCCGTCGATCAGTTGACGACGGCAATGGGGTTGTCTCGTTCGAGCCTTTACAAGCGGTTTCGGGATAAGGATGGGCTTTTTCGGGAGGTGCTTTCAACCTATGCGGAGCGCGTTGTGCGTCGCATGAGGGCCATCCAAGGAGACACCAGACGCAGCCAGCTTGAGGCTCTCCTGCACGAGTTTCTTCCGAACGATGCCAAAGCGGCGCGACCTAAAGGTTGCATGCTGGCCCGATCGTGTGCCGAGATGGCAGATTTACCGCTAGAAGGGCAAGCTGTCGCCTTGGAGGGACTCACGCGGCAGCGGGCGATCTTCAGGGAGATTCTACGCGAAGCGGTCGCTAACGGGGAGTTGCCATCGGCGGCGGGAATCGATGGCTTGGCGTGGCATTTTCTCGGCGTTTTGCAGGCCATAATGAACCTACCACAGGCGGGTGCGAGCGGCCGCGAGCTGCGGCGCGTTATTGACCTCGGGATGTCGGCGTGGCCGTTGAAATAGCAGATAGGTTTTTTGCGGCTCATGCACGGTCTCCAAGGTCATGTTCGAGGGACCCCGCCCTCCAGGTCGCCGGTGCCCGTTGCAGTGCGGGTTGCGTGGCACTGTCTCTGAGACGCCGCGTTGGAAAGCGCCCGTGTCTTGAGCCACCGATCAAGCGAACGCTTGCCGCAGGAGAATTCCGCGAGATCACGGGCGGTTGTCAACGGCTCGGGGCCGGAGATAGGCAAACCTTAGCTCCCGCCTTTTTTTGCGCCGGCGGTTTCCCAAGGTGTTGTGCGCTGGAAAAGATCGACCATTTCGGAGACAGGGGCGGCTGGCGCGGACAGTGCCGCCATGAATGCCTTTAAGCCGGCGGGACTCATCCGGATGGGCATAGTTTCCATCAGCACGTCCTCGGCCGCGCGCACGGCGGCGTCGCGGACAAAATCCGTACGCGAACGGCCGCGCAATGTGGCGGTCCGATCGATGATCGCAATGTCAGCCTCGGGCAACCGTCGCGTCACCACGGCCGTCATCGCTCGGGCGCAGAAGCAAGGGCTGCCGGTGCAACCCTTCACAGTTCATGATCTGCGCCGATCTTCAAAGCCACTCAGTTGCGTTTCGGCTTGCAAGATTTGCGAGCTGAACCACAGGAAAATCGATCAACCCTGCAGCTGGCGCGAGAAGTCGCAGGTGGCTTGGGCGATCTTGGCGACACTTGCCATGAAGGCAGAAGGTCGATCGTGGTGATACATCGCTACGTAAGGAATGGCCGGAAGCTCCGGATCGGTCGGAATGACTTTGAGCTTGCCCTGAGCGACGAGCGGCTTGAAGCATTGTAGCGGCAGGTAGGTTATGCCTAGTCCGGCGACAGCCAATCCAAGCAGCGCAATGAGACTGTCGCAGGAGAAAAGACGTGGAAGCATCGCGCCCTCCGACTTCAGCCACCTGCTTACCCAGATGCCGGTGCCGGAGCGATTACCCTGGACCAATATTGTATATTCGGCCAATTCCGTGATGGAGAGCTTTCGTCGCGTGCGCAGGAGCTTGGGGCTGCCCATCCACACGTTCCGATTCTGGGTGAGTTGAACCACGGTGATATTCTGGTCCGAAAATGCTTCCGGGATGATGATGAGGTCGAGCCGGTCTTCCTGGAGCCGATCGTAGAGGTCGCGGCTCATGCCGACCTCCGTCTCGATCGTGACCTTGGGATATTTCGCGCGCAGGCTCGCAATGAGACGCGGAAGCCACGTCAGGGCGGTCAGCTCTGTTATGCCGAGCCGGAGCTGACGCGCTGGCGTCTCGTTTCCCTCTTTCAGGTGCAGGACGCGCTGCTGCAGCACGAGCATTTCCTGCGCAAGCGCGAGAAGTTGCTCGCCCTTGTCGGTCAGGCGGGCGCTGCGCTGGCTGCGGTCGAACAACGGCAGGCCGGCAACAAGTTCGAGTTCGCGAATGCGCTTCGATATCGTTGATTGGGTCGTATTCAATTTCGCGGCGGCGCGTTCGAACGTTCCAAGCTGCGCGATCCAGTATAGCGCTTCGACCTGCTTCAAACTGAACATGTTCTGCTCGCCTCGGCTTGGTAGTTATGCGGATAGCTCTGCTGACCGTGTCAGCCGAACCGCGACCTGACTTCACCGCTGGTCGAACTGCACACAAAAGCGCTGGGAGGCGGCGTTTGGGCACTCTTTCCAAAAGTGAATGAATCTACAGTCGATAATATCACTTTTATTTTCCCGTGTCCGAGGCGATATCCTTTCTAAAGATGGTGGTTCGGACCGTCAAAGCGGACAGGCTTGCGCATTCGCAAATTGGCCGAGCAAAGGCCGTAGTGGCGCGTCGGATCGGGAGCCTCCGTCAGAAAACGGATGCGCAGCGGGGAGAATTTATGCTCGAATTTCAGCCTTCGACCTCTGTGGAGACCTGCACATGCTCCTGACCGACGAAGAAACGGGAATGCTGAACGGTGACAAGGGGCCGGCGGTCAAGAAAGCCATGGAAATCCTGGTGGCCCTCGGAGAAAGTTTTGCAGCTGAGAGGCTCGTCGTCGTCAATAATGTGCATATGGCCGGCTCGTCTGTGCTGGTCGCGGAGGAGGCCGGCACCAAATTCGTTGAAGACATCAGGAGGAAGGGCGGCAACTTCCTCACCCGGGTCACGACAAACCCTACGGCTGTTGATCCCACGCAGTGGGAAGCAATCGGCATCCCTGAATCCGACAATGTGCTGCAGACGCGCCTCACCGAGGCTTATGCCGGGATGGGCGCGAATACCTGCAACACCTGTATTCCCTATCTGGTGGGCAACAGCCCGCGCTTCGGCGAACATATGGCATGGGGAGAATCCTCCGCCGTCGTTTTCGCCAACTCCGTGTGCGGCGCCAGAACCAACCGCGAGGGAGGTCCAAGCGGGCTGGCTTCAGCGCTCACCGGCCGTACCCCCGAATACGGATTTCATCTCAAGAAAAATCGTTATGGCAAATTCCTGATCAAGGTCGAGACGCCGCTCAACGATATGACGGATTACGGCACGCTCGGCTTTTTCGCCGGCAAGATCGCAGGCCAGGATACGCCGGTCTTTACCGGCATTCCTGCAAACCCGACCCTGGAAGAGCTGAAGGCACTCAGCGCCGCGCTGGCCTCCTCGGGCGCCGTGAGCATGTTTCATGCCGTTGGCGTGACACCAGAGGCGCCGACACTTGAAGAGGCTTTCGGCAGTGGCGAGCCCGAGAAGACCCTGGTCTTTGGTGCTGCGGAGAAGGAAAAGGCCGAGGCTGCCTTGAACAAGGAGCCCTCGAATCACGTCGATTGGATTCTTGTCGGCTGCCCCAACGCATCGGTACAGGAGATTCGCGAGGTTGCGGAAGCCTTGCAGGGCAAGAAGGTCCACAAGGACATCACACTGTGGGTGACGACGGCAGGAGCCATGTACGCCATGGCCGAGCGGGTGGGATACATCCGAACCATCGAGGAAGCTGGCGGTATCGTTGTCCGCGAGACCTGTCCGTTTTTGGCTCGAAGCCGCGTGATCGCGCCAAAGAAAGGCTACAAGACCCTGACGACTAACTCGGCGAAGATGGCATTTTATGCGCCCGGCCAGTTTGGTCTCCCCACTCACTACGGAAACCTCGACCGCGTCATGAAGGCCGCCGTCAACGGCGTTTGGAGCTGAGCGATGACCGCAGAAAAACTGGTTCTGAGAGGACGCAGGATCGTCAAGGGCAAGGCCTCCGGCGAGGCTGTCGTCACCAAGGAAGCGATCAGCTTCAACGGCGGGGTCGACAACATGACGGGCGTCGTCACGGAGCCCGGGCACGAACTGGAGGGCGTCAACATCACCGGCAAGGTCCTGGTGTTCCTCACCGGCAAGGGCTCGACCGGCGGATCGTACAAGATCTACGACATGGTTTCGCGCGGCACGGCTCCGGTCGCATTCATTCAGGTGAATCCGGAGGGAGTGACGACGATCGGTGCGATCATCGGCGAAATTCCGGTCGTTGCGGGTCTCGATCAGGATCCGACACGCGCTATCCGCAGCGGGGATTTCGTCGACATGGATGCAGATGCCGGGATTGTCACGGTTACCAAACGAAGCTCTTAGGTCGCCGAATTGGATCTCAGGCGTGTCTCTCCACAAGAACGGGATCAGCGATCGATGCCAACGCCGCGCTGCTGTCCAATGCCAGCATCGACCGGCGCCGACGGCGTGACGATTTGAATTCAGGCAGGTGATATATGAATGCAGGTAAAGACACTCTACCGGCGCTTGTCGAAGCATTTCGCGGCAAGCCGACGTCGGTGATCAGCGACAATATGGATCGGCTCCCCGGTCCCGTCGGATTGCATGCTTTTCATTCCGGACGGCCGTTGTTGGGGCGGGCCCTGACCGTGCGCACTCGCGCCGGCGACAATCTGGCCATCCATCAGGCGCTGGAGATCGTCAAATCCGGCGATGTCGTCGTCGTTGACGGCGGTGGCGATATCAGTCGCGCGCTGGTGGGTGAAATCATGAAGTCGATCGCTGAAAAACGCGGCGCGGCCGGCTTCGTGATCGATGGCGCCATTCGCGATCGAGCTGCCTTCGCCCAATCGGATTTTGGCTGCTATGCGCGCGCCGCGATCCACCGCGGTCCATACAAGAACGGTCCCGGCGAGATTAATGTCCCGGCTTCCGTGGGCGGATCCGTCATCATGCCTGGCGATATCATCGTCGGCGATGAAGACGGCGTGGTGGCCTTCGCGCCGGAGAAAGCATCCGAACTGTTGGCGGCGGTCAACGCTCAAATCTCGCGTGAGGAGCAGATCATTCAATCAATCGCCGACGGCACCTACAAGGGCGCGTATGGCGTCACGTCGAAATCGTAATCGAAGGAGAAGACCGATGAGCCAGGCAAGTGAGTTTCACAATATCGACAATCCGAATGACGGCTTGTTCCGCGAACTTGGAGAAGGTCTTACGACCCGGATTTTCTCGGGAGAGCAGGCGATGCTTTCGATCGTGACGATTGCTCCGAATTCCCAGGGCACCCGGCACCAACATCTGGAAGAGCAATGGGGAGTCCTGCTCGAAGGATCCGCGATCCGCTTCCAGGGCGATGAGGAGATCCCGGTCAAGAAGGGTGATTTCTGGCGCACGCCGGGCGGCGTACCGCACACGATGCGCGCAGGTCCCGCAGGCGCACGGGTGCTCGACATCTTCAGCCCGCCGCGTCCCGAGTACAGGAAACCCGGCAAGGGCTTTGCCGGCGGCTAGCGCGGCAGGAGTTCGCACCGGCTCAGGGTAACTTTGCGTGGGGATAACGTCAGCCGTTGGACGGGATTTCCTCTGCCGCCTTCGAGGTATGAACGCGCGCTTGCTCTCTTTCTCTCAGGAGTCGCAAAGTCACCTTCGATGCTGAGATCACATATTCCCGGCAAGCCTGGAATGCGCCTTCGGCATCACGCTGGTCGATTGCGTCCATAACGCGCTGAATCTCTTTGACGACGTTGGGAAGCCGTTTCGGATCGGCCAGCGAGGTTGCTCGCAACTGGCTGTTGCGATTGAGTATTTGATTCAGCATGAGCTTCGCATATTCGTTGCGCGAGCCGCGTAGCAGCACGTCGTAAAATCGGCTCTTGATTCCGAGCAGCACGTCCTTTCCGGCTTGCGGCGACACTGTTTTTAGTTCCTCGAATATATCTTTAAGTTCGGCGCGTTCTTCGTCCGAAGCTCGTATGGCGAAGCCTTCGCCCGCCAAAGCTTCAAGAACCGCGCGAACTTCGTAGATCTGGGCTGCCTCGGCAGCCGATATGAAGGCCACGAATGGCCCGCGATGCGGTTGCACGACGATGAGTCCTTCCGCCTCGAGCAGGCGAACCGCCTCGCGCACGACACCCCGGCTTGCGCCGAAAAGGTCGCACAGCACGCGGTCGGGCAGGTGCTCGCCGGGTAGGAATCGACCGTTGATGATGGCCGCACGCAGGCCTTCCTCGACCTGCCGCCGCATCGGTTGGGGGACCACCCGCATTGTCTGATCGTGCATCTGAATCTCACCTTAAGTCGTCTGTTAGCAAACCAAGCAAATAGCATAATGCTTGTAAGATTGACGGACAACATTGCTAGGCATACGAAATACCAAATATCATGCCGGGACAAAAGCTGGCAAATCCGATGGTGGAATCAGGAATTCGACGACGTCATAAAGATGCGCCAGACCAGGCCCGAGCGCCGACGATTTCGATGGCGCGGCAAAAGCCGACGATTTCATGATGGCGATCCACCCATCACGACAGAATAGTCCGCAGGCCGTACTGGGGTCGGCGCCTGGGCCTCGATCGAAAAACTCCCAAAGGGCGAATGTCGCATTATCGACGGTCTTTCGCAAGCCCTTCGAGGTTCGCTGCATGGGCGAGGCGGCGCTGGCCAGCGGATTTGGTGGCGGAGTTCAAGGGAATAATCGTTCATGCCTGGGTCTATTGCAGCATCCCTTTGGGATTGGACGCCGCCAACGACCACGCACGAGGTCCTGAATCGGAGCCGGCGCGTCGACAGCGAGAAACTGCCTGGAAACCTGCAAAACCGAGGTGGATGCGAAGTGCCGCTCCAGGTCGTGGGGCGACATTTTGTTTGACCATTTGGATCGGCCGTTCGACGAGTGAGGCTTGACAAATTCTCCTATTGATAGATTGTATAATTAAACTTGTCACAGTTTAGATGACGAACCGAATAGAAGCGCGAAAGTCGCTTCGCGGGTGGGAGGAATCAAAATGTTCTGCGGTCAGTTTTCTCGCCGCTCGCTATTGGCAGGCGCGACTGTGGCGCTCGCCGGGACCTCATTCGGTCGTGCGTTGGCACAAAGCGATTTCAAGTCGCCGGTTTCAAGATTGCGCATTTCGACGTTCAAGGAGCCCAATTACTCGACTGGATACGTACTGGAAAAGGTCGCGCCGCCCGGCCTGACCATCGACGTGATCTCGACCTCTACCAACAGTGACGCTCTGGATGCCCTTTTGTCGGGCGATACCGACATGAGCTACATGGGCGTGATCGCCTGTTCGGTTGCGGTGGGCCGAAACCGGCCGGTGCGTGCCGTCGCGTCGGCGGGGAGCAAGGGCTCCCGGCTGACCGTTCGCAAGGACAGCGGCATCACCAGCGTAAAGATGCTTGCCGGCAAGAACGTCGGTGTTGCGAAAAGCACCAATCAGGATCTCATCCTGCGCGAATTGCTTCGCCAGGCAGGCATCGATCCCATCAAGGGGGTGAATTACATCCTGTTGCCCTCCGACACCCAGGTTGAATCGCTGCTTAACAAGACGGTCGATGCGGTCTGTTCACCCGAGCCTTACGGTTCGTTGCTGTTGAAGACAGGCCTCGTCAACGAACTCGCGCCGGGCTCCTACGATACCGAGGTCGGCAACCCTGGGGTTCTCGTGGCGCTTTCCAAGAAGACGATCGACGAGAAGCCTGAACTCGCGCAATTTCTGACGACGCTGCATGCGAAGGCCACGCTCTGGTCGAAACGCAACCCGGACGAACTCGTCAAGACCTTCTTGCAAATAACGCGAATGAAGGAGGACGTCGTTCGCCTGGCGATGGATAACTCGGCGATTCACTACAATATCGACGACAATTACATCGCTCGCGCACAGAAAGTCGTGGAGGCGCTGCGCGGCGCCAATTATTTCGCTGGAGAGTTCGACGTCGGCACGGCTTTCGATACCCGCTTCCTTCCTCAGGCGCGTGAAGCCGCAGGCGAGATCATCTAGTGGCCGATGTTGCGGTAAAATCCCCAGGCCCTCCGGCCAAGCCCTCATCGCATGGAGGCCGCAAGGTCATCCTCAACTTCCTGGTATACGCGGCCCTGCCGGTCCTGCTTCTTGGCGGCTGGCAACTCGGGTCTGATTGCGGATACATTCAAGATTATCTTCTGCCGTCGCCGCTGGCCGCTGTCCACGGCTTCAGCGAAGTTCTAAGAGACGGAACGCTTGCCACCAATCTTTGGGCCAGTGTCGTGCGAAGCGTGTCGGGATTCGCGATCGCGGCGGCAATCGCGGTTCCGTTCGGAATCCTGACCGGCTGGTTTCGGCTTTTTCGCAAATTCACCTACGTGACGCTGCTGCTGCTGGTTCCGATTCCGATCACGGCGTGGATCTCTATCGCCATTCTCTGGTTCGGCCTCGGCGACAAATCGGCCATTTTCCTGGTGGCGCTGGGCGCGGCCGTTCCGATCCTGATCAATACGATGCATGGCGTGGAGTGGGTCGATAAGATCTACATCGAGGCAGCGCGCACGCTCGGGACCCGTCCACACGAACTTCTCTGGCGCATCATCCTGCCGGTGGCGCTGCCCAATATATTCACCGGCTTGCGGCTGGGCCTCCGCAATTCCTGGGCCGGCCTCGTCGTCGCCGAAATGATCGGCGCCAAATCCGGTGTCGGATACATGATCTGGGACGCGCGCCTGATGATGCGCTCCGATCTCCTGATCACCGGCATGTTCCTGGTCGGCATTCTCGGAAGCCTGTCGGACCAGATCATGGCATTAGTTTCCAAGCATGTCCTGCGCTGGCATGAATCGGTGGGAGGGCACGATGGCTGAGCCGAAGATCGTCGCTCACGGTATAACGAAGTATTTCGGCGTCGGCGCCGGCGCGGTCAAGGCCCTCGAGCCGTTTGATCTCTTTGTAAACACGGGCGAGTTCATTTGCATTCTGGGTCCGAGCGGCTGCGGCAAGAGCACGTTCCTTCGCATGGTTGCGGGCCTGATCGAGCCGTCGACCGGTTCGTTGTTCATGGATGGACAGCCGATTGCCGGGCCGCATCGGGAGCGGGGACTGGTGTTTCAGGAATACGCGCTGTTTCCCTGGAAGACCGTCCTTGGCAATGTCATGTACGGCCCTCTGGTCCAGCGCCTCGGGCGCCGCAAGGCGCATGATATCGCGACGGAGCAGATCAACCGCGTCGGTTTGAAGGGCTTTGAAAGCCGATTTCCGCGAGAACTCTCGGGGGGCATGAAGCAGCGCGTCGGCATCGCGCGCGTGCTCGCCAACCAGCCTGAGGTGCTGCTGATGGATGAGCCGTTCGGGGCACTGGACAGTATCACCCGCGGCATCATGCAGCAGGATCTCCTGAAATTGTGGCTCGAGGAACGCAAGACGGTTCTATTCGTCACCCATAGTGTCGAAGAGGCCATCTACCTCGCTGACCGTATCGTCGTGATGTCGCCGCGGCCGGGACGGATCGTCTCGATCATTGCCGTGGAGCCCGCCCGGCCGCGCAATCTGCTTTCGTCAGAATGCATCGCCTTGCGGGCCCAACTGACCAGGCTGGTCGAGGAGCAGGTGGTCAGCGCTTCGTCCCGGCCCATGAACATGCCAGCCTATGCAGACTGAAGCGCTCCCGGCTGAGGTTCATCTTGTCGTCCGCGAGCATGTCGCGCATATCCGGCTCGATCGCCCGCGCGTACATAATGCGCTGTCGCCGGAGATGATCCGGCAGCTAACCGATATCTGGAAGCGGTTCATGGAGGACCGTGCCTGTCGGGTCGCCATCGTGTCCGGTACGGGCGCGAGCTTCTGCTCGGGGATGGACCTGCGGCGGACCAATCCGGGGTTCGGATGGAAGAACCCCGAGGATGCGCCGCCTGGTTACGAGGAGGCGGGCGCGGGCGAAAGAAGGTCGCTGAATTATATTCCGCCTGCGGACTGCTACAAGCCGATCATTGGTGCCGCGCATGGTGCGACGATGGGTGGTGGTCTGGAACTCTATCTGAGCTGCGACATTCGCTACGCCGCGCAGGGCACGCGGTTTGCATTTCCCGAAGTCAAGCGCGGACTGCTGCCGAGCAGCGGAGCGACGTTCTGGCTCTCCCGGATCTGTGGATATGGTCGGACGATTGACCTGCTGTCCACCGGTCGTGAGATCGACGCGGAGGAGGGGCTGAGGCTCGGTCTGGTGGATCGCGTCCTGCCCCAGCAGGAATTGTATTCGTCCGCCGAAGGTCTGGCGGCGGCGGTCGCCGCCAATGCGCCACTTGCCGTGCAGGCGGTCAAGGAGGCGGTGCGGCGCTCCCTCGGACTGGGCCTTCAGGACAGTTTGAACATTTCCGAGAATCTCAGCCGGATCCTGCGTTACACAGAGGACTACCGGGAAGGCGCGCTCGCGTTTGCCGAAAAGCGCGCCCCGAAATTTGAAGGTCGATAGTCGAATACGCTAAATCGTGCCGCGTTCCCGTAACGATTCGAGTTCCTCGTCGCTGAGGCCAAGCCATTCCCGGTAGATGCTGTGGTTATGCTCGCCGAGCAGCGGCGAAGGCTGCACCGACGCAAACTGGTTGTCGTGGCTGACCGGCCATGTCGGAACGCGGATGGGACCGACGACCGGGTGCCGCATGAGCTGCATGACATTGCGCCGCTCCAGTTCGGGGTCGTGATGAACTTCCATCGTGTCCATCACGGCGCCCGCCGGCACGCCGGCCTCGCCGAGAAGGCGCATCGCCTCGCGCTTGTCGCGCCGACTGGTCCAGTCGGAAATCATGGCATCGATCTCCGTCTCGCGCTTCAGGCGTTCGGTCGCGGTCTCGTAGCGTTCGTCGCCGATCAGATCCGACCGTCCGATGGTTTCAAGTAGACGGTGCCAATGGGCACGATTGCCGCGGCCGGTGTAGATATAGATGAAGTCGTTCTTGCCGCCCGGATGGCAGGGGAAGATTCCGCTTGGCGGGTTCGCGGCGACCTTCGAGCCATTTCGGGTGTACAGCTTTCCGGTAGCAAGTTGTGCGCCGAGCGCAGAACGGATGTATTGCAGCATGGCGTCCTGCATCGAAACTTGCAGGCGTTCGCCGCCGCCTTCTCGGGCGCGCCTGAACAGCGAGGCCAGGATGCTGACGGCAATCAGCATGCCGGTGCCGGTATCGCCGAGAGTGATGCCGGGCTTGACCGGAGGGCCGTCGCGCTCGCCGCTGATGCTCATGATGCCGCTGAAGGCCTGGGTGATCATGTCGAAGGCGAGATACTTCTCGTACTGGCTGCCAGGCCCAAAGCCCTTGATCTGGGCGTAGATGAGGTCTGGATTGAGGAGCTTTGCAGCCTCATAGTCGAGGCCGAGCCTGTCCACTGCGCCCGGGGCAAGGTTCTCGATGAACACATCGACCTTCGGAATAAGCCGCTTGATCAGCGAGAGCCCTTCAGGCGACTTCATATCCGCCGTGATCGATTTCTTGTTTGCGTTGTAGATCAGGAAATAGGGCGCATCCTGTCCTGGCTTGCTGCCTTCAAAGGAACTGCGGGCGGCGTCTCCTCCTTTGGGATGCTCGACCTTGATGACCTCCGCGCCAAGCCAAGCGAGTACCTCAGTGCAAGCGGGGCCGGCTTCAAAAACCGTGACGTCCAGGATACGTATACCCTGCAGGCAGCGGGCGGGTCCGATCATTTTCTTATTCCTTGGCTGGCCTCGAGGGGCGTTTCTTCGAACGTGTCGTCGCCGCTTTCCTCGCGCCAAGTGACGGCATGGCTGGTCGTGAGGCCAACATAGGCGTCCATTACCTTTGGGTCGTTCTTCAGATCGCTTGACGCGCCTTGAGCGACGACGTGACCGTCCTTGAGCACCAGAGCCTGCGAAGCGAAATTCAAGGCAGCGCGCGCATTCTGCTCGGCGACGAGGATCGCCAGCCCGGTCGACAACAGAGTATGCAGCGATAGATACAGTTCCGAAACCACGCGTGGGGCGAGGCCCGTCGAGGGCTCATCCAGCACGAGCAGCTTCGGCGAGCTCATCAAGGCCCGTGCGATCGTCACCATCTGCTGTTCGCCGCCGGAAAGGTAAACGCAATGTGTGCCGATCAGCCGCTGCAACTTGGGAAAGACGTGCAGCATCTCGTCGATTCTCGCAGCAATCGCGGCACGCGAGATCATGTAGCCGCCGAGCTCGAGATTTTCGCGAACGGATAGCTGAGGGAAGAGCTGACGGCCTTCGGGCACGTAGCCGATTCCAAGTCGCGCGCGCTTGAACGTAGGAAGATTACCCAGCGACTTGCCTGCGAGCGTAACCACACCGCGCGTCGCCGGGATCTGGCCGAGCAGGACACGAAGCAGTGTTGTCTTGCCCGACCCGTTTGCACCGACGATGGTCAGCGTGTCGCCAGGCGCAAGCGCAAGGCTTGCATCATGAAGCACGGCAATCTTGCCGTAGGCCGCCGATACATTTTCCATTCTCAGAAGTTCAGGCATGCTGCTTTTCCGATTCCGCATCCTCGCGGCCCATATACGCTTCGACGACAAGTGGATTGCGCATCACTTCGGCAGGGATACCTTCGGCGACCGTCGTGCCGAAATCGAGCACATGAACGCGCGCCGCCAGCGGCGCGATGGCCGGCAGCACATGTTCGATCGCCACCACCGCGGCACCCCGGCTCATCAGCCTTTTCAGGGCCTGATGGACTCGGCCGATTTCATGCATTGTCATGCCGGCCATTGCTTCGTCCAGAAGGAGCACTTCGGGTTCGAAGACCAGCGAGCGGGCGATTTCCAGCAGCCGCTGCTGCCCTGGCGTAAGCTGGTCGACCGAGTCCTGCCAGTGAGAGAGGAGATCGACGTCCACAAGGGCTTTCGTCGCGGCCGCGATGGCCTCGGCCTTCTTGCCGTATCGGCTGTTGGCTGCGACCAGAATGTTTTCCCAGACCGACAGCGAAGAGAACAGGCGGCTGGTCTGGAACGTGCGGACCAATCCCTGGTGCGGTAGCGTGTAGGCCTTCTTACCGACGATCGAGATTCCGTTGAGTTCGACACGTCCTGCCGTTGGCTTGAGAAAGGAAGACATCAGGTTGAACAGCGTGCTCTTGCCGGCCCCGTTGGGACCGATGATCGCGAGCATCTCGCCTCGATAGGCGGTAACGTCGACGCTGTTGACCGCGCGAACGCCGCCAAAATGAACGCTGATGCTCTGGCAGGTCAGGATTGGCTTGCGGTCCTGGCCGGAGGCACGGAACGGCGTGACGTTCGACAAGGTCGCGCCGGCCTCGATCGGCCGCCATAGCGACTGCCGTTTCCAAAGCTTGCTATTGGCGAACAGGCCCGCGACTCCGCCGGGAGTCACGATGGCGACGAACATCGTTACGATGCCGAGGATGGCTTGCTGTTCGAGCGGGAAGTTGAGCCACAGATAGGTCGAGAAGCTCGAAATGATCAAGCCGCCGATCACCGGGCCGAAGGCCGTTCCGATTCCACCCGCCAGCACGATCAGCACGCATTGCAATTCGATCGTGCCCGAGAACGCGCTGGCCGGATCGACAAAGCCGATGTTCCAGACATAGAGGGCTCCGCCGATGCCGCCGACGGCCGCACTGATGCAGAAGGCGATGATCTTGGCCTTGAACGTATTGATGCCGATGGACTCGGCCGCAACCGGATCGTCCCGGATCGCCATCAGCGAAAGGCCAAGCCGGGAGCGATACAGCGCGTAGGTGAGCAGGACGACCAGGGTCGTTGCGGATACGCAGACCACGGCCGCGAGCTGCGGCGAGTCCGCAATCGGAATGCTGGTTCCCATCGGACCGCCGGTGATCTCAAGTTCGCTTGCGATGAGCTGAAGAATTCGAGCCAGTCCGAACATGCCAAGCGCGAAATAAATTCCGCTGAGCCGAAGCATGATCAGCCCGAGCGGCAACGCCATCACTGGCGCGATCACGCCGGCTGCGGCCAGGCCGACGTACCAAGGTACATTGAACTGCAGCGCGACGATCGAGGTGATGTAGGCGCCGAGGCCGAAGAAGCTGACCTGGCCGAACGAGACATAGCCGGTGAATCCGCTAATGATATTCCAGCCGATCGCCAGCATGATGAACAGGACAATTTGGAACAGCGTCTGCGCGACGAAACCGGAGCCGAACGCGGCTACGGCGATGCCTGCGCCCACGAAGCAGAAGCCTGCAGCAAGTTTGAACATGTTCATACACGGCCTGCCTTGCCAAGCAGACCGCTCGGCCGGAAGATCAGAACGGCGACGAAAACCACATAGATGATTCCGGCGGCGCCGTTTGCGCCCAGGAAGTATTGCGTCATGACTTCAGCTATTCCCAAGAGTTCGGCCGCAAGGAACGCGCCCACGTAGCTGCCGAGGCCACCGAGCGCGATGAGAGTGAAGGCCTGGACCGTCATCTCGCCGCCCGACGTCGCCTGGAACGGAATGAGGCAAATGAGCAACGCGCCCGCAGCGCCCGCCATTGCCGATCCAACGGAGAAGGCCAGGAAGCGGACTTTTCTCACGTCGACGCCGCAGGTTTCCGCACCGAGGCTCGACTGCGCGACGGCACGAACGGACTTGCCATGCTTGGTGCGCGTCAGCCACAAATGCACCGCCGCCGACAGCGCGAACGCAACGAAAGAACAGACAAGCAGGGCCTCCGGAAGCGCGATCCCGCCGATCACAACCGCACCCTGAAGAAACGGGATCGATTGAAACTGGGAGCCCCAGATCAAGAAGCTGATGTTGGAGACCACGTAGGAGAAGCCGAACGTCGCGAGCAGGGTTCGCAGCTCGGCGGTCGGCCCGCTGCCCTTGATGTGCTCGAGCAGGCCGAACTGCGTGAATCCACCGAGCGCGAACAGGGCGAGCGCAACGATCGGAAGCGAAACGAGCGGGTTGAAACCGATTTCGTAGAGCGAGAAGGCCATCAGGCCGGCGAGGACGATAAAATCGCCGTGGGCCAGGTTGACGACCTTCATCACGCCGTAGATCAGATTCAGGCCGCCAGCGAGCAGCAGGAAAACGCCGCCCCATAGCAAGCCCAGAACGAGAAGGGAAATGAGCGTCTGGTACATTCATCTTACCGATATGCGAGGGGGGGAGGCTCATTGCCAGCCTGGATGCGGTAATATCGGATCGGCGTCGGCTTCGGCGGCCGGCCAGACCAGAACTTGTTTTCCCTTTTGCCATTGCAGCAGGTAGGCCGAATATCCGATCTGGGCGCCGTTTGCGTTCACCTTGAAATGGCCAACGACCGTATCGAGCTCGATGTCGTGCAGCGCCTTGTTGATGGCGTCCTGGTCGATCTTGCCGACGCGCTCGATCGCGGCAGCGTAAGTCTTGACCGCGGCGTAGGCGACGGCGGCGTGATAGGTCGGATCGAGATCGTATTTCGCGCGGAAATTCTTTACGAACTCCTCATTGCCGTTCGTTTTCAGCGTCGGGAAATAGCTCGTCGGAACGAAGATATCTTCCGCGACCCCGCCAAGTCCCTTGTAGAATTCGGGTTCGATCGGCCCGATCGAGAATCCGATCATTTTTGCTGTCACGTTCTGCGCTTTCAACGCGCGCAGGATGCCCTGGGAGTCCGCGAGGTAGGTTGTGCCAAGAATCATGTCCGGCTTCGGTTCGCCGGCCTTGAGCGCGAGCGCTGAGAAGTCTGTCGTGATCGGGCTGTAGGTCTCGTGAAACAGTACCTTCATGCCCGCGGCTTCCGCCTCGGCTGTCAGTGCCTTCGAAGCTTCCGCGCCGAGACGGTTGTTGAGCGAGAGGATCGAAAGCGTCTTGTAGCCCTTCGACTTTGCTAGATCGAGCAGCGGCAGCATGATGCGTGCCGCCGGCGTGATTCCTTGCACGATGTATGAGTAGCGGCCGTCATAGGAATCCGATGCCGATGTCACGGTGAGCATGACGCGTCCGGCGCGGTTGACGATCGGCGCGACCGCGGCGGTAAGATCCGCCGAATAGGGACTCAGCATCAGATCGACGCGGTCGCTCGTTAGCAGCTTTTGATAAAGCTGCGCGGCGGTCGAAGGATTGCCCTGGTCATCGTATTTAACGAGTTCAAGCGGTCGATGAAGGATTCCCCCAGCCTGATTGATCTCCTGGATGGCGAGTTCGTAGCCACGAAGTTCAAACAGGCTCGGCGGCGATGAAGGGCCGGTCTCGCTGATGGCGAGCCCGATCTTGATCGGGGCCTCGGCCTGCGCGAGCGCCGGCGACAGACAACCTAGAATCGCGATCGTGCAGATCCGCCTAATGATGGCTTGCAGCATTGTTCCTCCCGCCCTGATCTTTTTGCCTTATCGGCTTGTCATGATCATACAATCAACAAGTATGACCATTGTCAATCGCGCCACGGAGAGTCAATTGGTAGAAAGTCGGCATCGTCGCGAGATGAGGCGAGGCGCGGGCGACAACAGCGGATCGAACGGGCTTGGCTGCGTAGCTGCGTTCGCGCTTCAGGACCAAGGCTCGGTCTTCAGTTGATGAAAGAAATATTCGCGTGAGCGCTTGGGCCGCAGGGCGAGCCCGTGCGATGACCTCGGATATCCTATCGGAGCTTGGCCTGTCCGTTCTTCAGGACCCGGAGGTTTCTTTCCTTGACGAGCGCCTCGAACAGGACGGCGTTGTTCGTGTGCCACATCGAGATCTGGAGAGTTTCTCCGGGAAATACCGGAGCCGAAAAGCGCGCATCGAAACTTGTGATGCGCTCAGCCTCGTAATTGCCAAGCGCTTGCAGCACGGCCCTGCAAGCATGGCCGTAGCTGCAGAGGCCGTGAAGGATCGGTCGTGGGAATCCAGCCGCGACGGCGACCTCGGGATCACTGTGCAGGGGATTGCGGTCGCCCGACAGGCGGTAGAGCAAGGCCGAGTTGGGAGGGGTAACGCATTCGACGCACGCATGGGGCTTCCCGTCCGGAATGGGCGCTGGAGGCGGTGGGGAATCCAGCACTATATGCGGGAGTTTCCCGAATCCGCCGTCGCCTCGCGCAAAGAACGATGACGTCCTGCGGAAAATCGGGCCTGTCCGGTCGGATGCGGTGGTTTCGACCCGCAAGATCGCGCCTTTGTCTTTTCCCTTGTCAACGAGATCGGATACGCGCGAGGAGATCGTGAATGCGCCTGCGACCGGCAGCGGCCTGAAGATGTTCAGGTGCTCTTCGCCGTGAACGACTTGGGACCAGTTGAGACCTGTAGCCGGAATCCATGTGCGATCCCAGCCGATGACCGAGGCCATGGTCGGAACTGCCTTCAGATTCCTTTCAAAGGTGAATCGTAGCTCGTTTTCGTCGGTGGGATTCTGTCCGAACCCAATGCCGAGGGCATAAAGCATTGTGTCGCGCTCGGAGAATTCGAAGTGCCTTTGCGGAATGTCGAGGGCAAGGAGTTTTTGAGGGTCAACGGGCATCCGATTATTTCTTCCGAAAGAGATGCTTGGTCGGCTGACCAGTTGCTGTGCGCGCATGGGGCCGTGGGGTGAGCGAAATCGGCTGATCTGCTCTAAGGCACCCCGATCAAGCCGAGCGAACCGCAGATATTGATTTTCAACAAATCAGCCATGTCCATCGCTCCGAACGTAGTCTTATTGACAGATTGTATGATTATAGTCTATTCGCCAAATACGGTTTTGAGAAGCCAACAATTTCAAAAGCCCAAGAACAGAGTTCGGGCGAAACCAAGGGTCGGAAACGAGGAAGGTTGCTGATGGAAGTCCATCCCGCGCATGAAGTGGGCCGCGAAAGTCTTCTCGCTTTGTTTTTCGTCGGCCCGATCCCGCCCGATCCATCCCGGCCAGAGAAGCAGGACATCGGGCAGATCTGGCCTGTGCTGAGAATCGCGAGCGCCTCCATCGCCGATGTCGAAAAGCTTGGCTCCGGCCAGGCCATGACGATGGCGGTCAGTCCGGACGGGATCGTTCATGGCGGGATGCCGCTCGCCGAAGCGCCGCTCGGCTCATGGACAGAGGCCGAACAACGTTAAGCCCCCGATCCTATCGAAATTCACTGCTTCGTCCTGAATGCAGCTCAAAAACGATCATTAGCAGCCGTTCACTTGCGCAGTGGGCAGAGTGGAGAACAAGCCATGCAGTCAAAATTCCTGGATCGAAACGATATTGCTCCCTATCTGAACGAGGAGCAGTTGGAATTTCGTGAAGTCGTATTTCGTGCGCTTGAGAAGCAGGCGACGCCCGAATATTTGCGCGAATGCGATGAACACAAGGCGTTTCCCGAAAAGCTCATCAAGTTCGTTGCGGATCAAGGCTGGTTTGCGGTCACTTTGCCCGAGCAATATGACGGCGTCGGCGGCTATCTCGAAATGGTCGGCATGCTCGAAGCAATGGCTTACTATAGCTCCGCGCTTGCGCGTTACTGGAACATCAATGTCAACATGGTCGGTGGCGCGATCTGCAGCATCGGTTCGCTCGAGCTTCGGGAGAAACTGATCCCACCTCTTGCGGCTGGAAAGAACTTCTTTGCTTTCGCGTTGAGCGAGAATGGATCGGGCTCGGACGCCGCCAGTCTGCAGACGACGGGGAAGGTCGACGGCGATGACATCGTTCTCAACGGCACCAAGATGTGGATCACCGGCGCCAATCGCGCCAATCATATCCTGACAGCCTGCCGGACGGCGAAAATGGAGAACAAGCAGGCGGGCATCAGTCTCGTGCTGGTTCCCAGCGACAGCAACGGTCTGAAGATCAATCCGATAGACATGTTGGGCGGACACCTGATCCGCACCTGCGAAGTTGTCCTCGACAACGTGAAGGTGCCGACCTCGATGATGGTCGGAGACCTGCATAAAGGCTGGATGCAGCTCCTCAGCGTTCTTGCAAAGGAGCGCATTGCGCTCGGCGCGATCTGCGTCGGGGCGATGCAGGCGGCTTTTGACCTCGCACTTGGCTATACCAAGGAGCGCAAGCAGTTCGGAAAGAGCATCGCTTCATTCCAGATCAATTCCCACAAGCTTGCCGACATGCAGACAAGTATTGATGCAAGCAGACTCCTGGTCTATCGCGGCGCCCGTCTTCTCGCCGACGGCATCCCCTGCAACATCCAGTCGTCGCAGGCGAAATATTTCGGTGCCGACACCTACATGAAGGTGGCAACCGACGCGCTGCAGCTCATGGGCGCGAACGGCTACTCGATGGAATATGCGGCTCAGCGGCATTTCCGTGAGGCCAAACTGTTCCAGATCTTCGGCGGAACCAACGAGATCCAGCGCAATATCGTCGCGCGCGATCTGATCTCGAACTGACGCGGTGAGATGATGAGCGCCAACGGATTGCCGATTACTGTCGAAAAGGTAACAGCCGACGTCGTCGTTGTCGGAGGTGGTGGGGCAGCATCCCGCGCCGCGCTGTCGGCGCGACAGGCGGGAGCCAATGTGCGCCTGCTCACCAAGGCTCCTCTGCAGACCGGCGGCAGCACCGTCCATGGTGCGAGCGAGATCATGAGCATGGGGGCTGCGGGTTTCGGCGACGCGCTTGACAGTACGGAGATCCATTACCAGGACACGATGCGGGCAGGGCGCGGCTTCATTGACGCTGCGCTGGTCAGGGTGCTCGCGGAAGATGCGCCCGAGCGTATCACGGATCTGATGGATCTCGGCGTAACGCTTGATCGGTCCGGAGATGGAAGCCTGAAGCTGATCAGGAGCGATTTTGGCAGCTATGCGCGTGCGCTGGGCGTTAGCGGAAAGACCGGCAAGGCATTCGTTACCGCGATTTCGGAGGCGCTGGTCCGCAGCGGCGTGCAGATCGATGCGCCGGTGATGCTGGTGGATTTAATCCGCGACGCGGACGGTGCGGTCGCCGGCGTTCTCGGTTACGACCCGGCGCGGAAGATCCTCATTCACTATGAAGCGCCAAGCGTGGTCATGGGCACCGGCGGCATTCATGGCGTGTATCAGCAGCAGGTGTCGACGTCGGAAATGACCGGTGACGGCCAGGCAATCTGCTTCAGACACGGCGCGGAGATGGTGAATCTCGAATTCCATCAGGTCGGCTCCGCTCTGATCCATCCCTATGTCCAGCTCTTCAGCGGCTCTTGTTTCTCGCTTCATCCCAAAATGCTGAATGCGAGGGGCGAGGAGTTCCTTCCGTCCTATCTTCCTGATGGTGTCACCGTCGACGAAGTCTATGAGAAGAAGCAGTTCCCGTTCACGACCACGAACGTGTCACGCTTCCTCGATATTGCCATGGCGCATGAAATTGCCGAGGGACGTGGTACGGAGCGCGGCGCCGTGCTGTTTTCGTTCGCGGATGTGCCGGAGGCGCGAATTGCCGAAGTCATGCCGAATACCGCCCGATGGATGCGCGACCGAGGCATCGATCCGAAAACAGACAAGCTCGAGGTGGGTGTCGCCTTCCAATGCATGAACGGCGGCGTCCGCATGACCGGCGCCGACGCCCAGAGCTCTATTCCAGGGCTTTACGTCATCGGAGAACTCGCTGGCGGCGTTCGCGGCCCGGACCGTCCCGGCGGAAATTCGCTTGCGGAAGGTCAGGTCTTCGGTCATCGCGCCGGCACAGCGGCTGCGGAAAGGTCGCGCGGCGCTAAGGCCGAGAAGGCCGCAACGCTCGAAGAAACCTTTGCCATGCTCTCGCGGGCGTTCGCGCCGCGCAATCACACGCTCGACACAGAGGCGGTCGCCGGCAAAATCCGCGAGACGATGCAGCGCGACTGTCTGGTCGAGAAGTCGGCCGATGGCCTAAACCGCGCCATTCGCGTCATGTCGGATGTTCGGAGCCTTCTCGAGAACGATCTGCACGTTTCGCCCGAAACGCTGCTGCAGGGTTTGAGCGTGAGGAACATGGCGCAGACTTCGGAGCTCGTGCTGCGCGCCTGCCTGAACCGTGACGAGACCAGGAGCGCTCATTATCGCCTCGATCATCCGGAGAGCGGCGGGGAAGCCTATGCGCACAGCTTCGTCATGCGACGAGATGGCAACGGCATCGAGGTGAAGCCTCTCCATTACGACACGCCTGCATCGAAGGCGCTTTGAAAGAAGGAATGTCAAAGTGAACAAGCTTCCGCTAAGTGGGTACCGAGTTCTCGATCTAACGGCTGTGACCGCGGGGCCAGTCGGGACCATGATGCTGGCCGATATTGGCGCCGACGTCGTCAAGGTCGAGGAATATGCCGGCGGCGATCTGTCGCGGAACATGGGAACGCTCTATGTCGCAGGCGAGAGCTCCAACTTCCTTTCGCAGAACAGAAACAAGCGAAGCGTTCGGTTGGATCTGAAGAAGCCGGAAGGCAACGCGGTCTTCCTGAAGATGGCAGAGCAAGCCGATGTCATCGTGGAGAATTTTCGCCCCGGTGTCGTCAACCGTCTCGGTATCGACTACGACACCGTCCGTGCCAGAAATCCACGCATCGTCTATGCAAGCATCTCCGCCTATGGCCAGACCGGGCCTTATGCGCATCTGCCGGCGAATGATCCCTGCATTCAGGCGCTTACGGGCCTGATGGCAATGACCGGCGAAGCCGACGGCGAACCGGTGCGTGTTGGCAGCCCGGCGCCCGATTTTAACGCAGCGGCGCTGATGTGTTTCTCGGTTTGTGCGGCGCTTTTGCACAGGGAGCGAACGGGCGAGGGACAGCGGCTCGACCTTTCGCTGATGGGGGGAACGATCATCAGCATGCTGCCGCGCGATGGTGAAACCCTGCGCCTCAAGCGTCCGTTGGGGCGATTTGGAAGCGGCCATCCGGCGTTTGTTCCGTACCGGAATTACAAGAGCAAGGAGGGAAGCTATTTCTTCCTTTCATGCTTTACGGAAAAGTTCTGGACTTCATTGTGCGATGCGATCGAGCGCCCCGACCTAAAGTCCGACGCGCGCTTCCTCAACAACGTCAATCGCAACAAGAACCGGGCGCTGGTCGATGGCGAATTGGAAGCGATCTTTTCGCGCTTCACGCTGGCGGAATTGATGGCTCGGTTCGAGAAGCACAACGTGCCGGCGGCGCCCGTCCAGGACCTCTATACGGCGTTGACGTCGGATCCGCAGGTTGCGCACAACAAGACGGTGATCTCGCTGGAGCATCCGACGGCGGGCACCGTCGAAATGATCGCGCACCCCGTCAATTATCACAAGACCCCGGCGCAGTACCGCGCCCCGGCGCCCCGGCTCGGCGAGCACACCTTCGAAGTGCTCCAGGAGCTCTCGTTCGATCGGGCCGAGATCGAGCGTCTCGAGAAGCTGGGCGTGCTTGCCGGGATCGAGACCGAAGACAACCAAAAGCGGGCTGCCGTGAAATAGACGCGGTTCGCAATAGAAACGAAAACTGAAGGGGAGGCATCTTTGGGGCCGCTGAACGGATACAAGGTGGTGGAATTTGGCGGGATCGGACCGGGTCCGATGTGCGCAACATTGCTTGCTGACATGGGCGCGACGGTGATTCGCATCGATCGTACCGTTCCGTCCGGCCTCGGCATTCCCAGGCCGAGTCGCTACGATCTGCTCAATCGAAATCGCCATTCGATCGCGATCGATCTGAAGAAGCCGGAGGCAATCGAGACCGCGCTGAAGCTGATTGAGCAGGCGGACGCGCTGATCGAGGGCTTCCGGCCCGGCACGATGGAGAGACTGGGACTCGGTCCCGACGTCTGCATGAAGCGCAATCCGCGTCTTGCCTATGGCCGCATGACCGGATGGGGACAGGAGGGACCGCTGGCGCTGACGGCGGGGCACGACATCAACTACATCGCGCTGACGGGTGTCTTGCATGCGATCGGCCGCAAAGGCGACAAGCCTGTGCCGCCCCTCAACCTGATTGGCGATTTCGGCGGCGGGGCGATGTTCCTCGCATTCGGTTTGGTTTGTGCGATGCTGGAGGCAAAGTCGTCCGACCAGGGGCAGGTTGTCGATGCGGCGATGGTGGATGGCGCCGCGTTCCTGATGACGCCGTTCTACGGCATGCATGCCTATGACGGATTCAAGCTCGATCGCGGAACGAACATCACTGACACCGGCGCCTACTACTGGGAGGTCTACGAATGTGCCGACGGCCGATTCGTCTCGGTTGGCCCGATCGAAACGCGCTTTCGCGAACTGCTTTTGAAGACAATGGGGCTCGACAAAATATCGCCTGCGCTGGACGCACTTTCCCAGGATGAAGCCAAGAAGCTGCTGGAGAAAACCTTCCGTACCAAGACACAGGCGCAATGGTGCGAATTGCTGGAGGGGACGGATGCTTGTTTCGCGCCGGTGCTTTCGATGGCAGATGCTCCGAACCATCCCCACAACAGGGTGCGGGAGACCTTCATTGAGATCGACGGTGTGGTGCAGCCAGCGCCGGCTCCGCGGTTCAGCCGCACCAAGCCAGGAAAACCCACGCCGCCGGAAAATCCCGGCCAGAGCACGAAAAGCGCGCTGCGCGAATGGGGCTTTGCCGAAGACGATCTTAAGACGCTGGAACGCGCGGGCGTTTTCGGCTGACGCCGTTCTCCATCAATTGCCTCGAGGAGCGTGGGATGAACGAGGAACTGCTGAAACAAACCGTGGCCGGCGTGCTCACGCTCACCTTGAACAGGCCCGAGCGCCTGAATGCATTGACCGAGCAGCTCAACCGCGATCTGCTCGCGGCACTCCGCGAGGCGGCAGAGGATTCTAAGGTTGGGGCCATCGTCCTGACTGGAAGCGGCAAAGGCTTCTGTGCCGGCCGTGACGTCGGAACGATGGCGCAGCGCCCGGCGCGCGAGGCTACGATGGAGGGAAGGGCGGAATCATTGCGGGAGCGCGCGGAAATTTCGCGTTTGCTGCATGAGATGCCGAAGCCGACCATCGCCAAGGTGCGTGGCGCCGCTGCCGGCGCGGGCTTTTCGCTCGCACTGGCCTGTGATCTGCGGCTCGCCGGCGCCACCGCGAAGTTCACGTCCTCCTTCATCAAGGTCGGTCTTTCTGGTGATTATGGTGCCGCCTATTTTCTGACCGCGCTGGTTGGTCCATCGCGCGCCCGCGAAATCCTGTACTTCTCGCCGACGCTTAGCGCGGAGGATGCCGTCCGCTTCAACCTCGTCAATCAGGTTTTTTCCGACGACGAGCTCGACGCAAAAACGCAAAAGATCGCCGAAGAGCTTGCATCGGGACCGCGAGTGGCGCTCGGCTACATGAAGCGCAACCTGAACGCGGCCGAGCAGGGGCCTATGCTCTCGACCTACCTCGATAGCGAGTCGCTCCATAATGCCCGTTGCACGTTCACGGCGGATCATGGCGAAGCGATCAAGGCGTTCTCCGAAAAGCGACGGCCAAGTTTCACCGGGACATGAGTGAGCTCTTGACTGAAAGGCTCCAATATCGATTGCTTCTCGAAGCTCAAATTCCGGCGTTCGACGAAGTTGGGTACATCTGTGTGTCAAGGCGCCGAACGATTGGGCATCATGAGTTCGGAAGCGGACGTCCGCTGCCGCAAGGTCAGATGCAGCAAGCCCATTGATCCCGGTGATTCATAGAAGCTACCTGTGAAATCCTTCATCCAGCCGATATAGATCGGACTGACGGCCCCGCCCGCCGAATGAAACTCGCATCTAACCGTAGAATTCAGACGGTGGTTTACCAAAGTGCCGCCGGAACATCGCGGTGAACGCGCTCTGGCTGGCGTAGCCACAATCGAATGCGACATCGATGACCTTCTCGCCGGCGGCCAACCCGCGGAGCGCAAACAGAAGCCGCGCCTGTTCGCGCCATTGCACGAAGGTCATGCCCGTCTCCTTGACAAACAGCCGATGCACAGTCTTAGCCGTCAGGTTCAAGCGCTCAGCCCATTCCCCTGCGGTCGAGATATCGGAGGGATTCTCGGTAATCGCGTCGCAGATCAGCTTTATGCGATCGTCATTGGGCACGGTAAGATGCAACGGCAGCACGTCCGATACCCGTACCTCGTCCGCGAGCAAGCGCATCAGACGATCATCGCGGCCGCCGTCCCGGTAATCCAGTGGAACCCAAACAGCGGCAACGACGAGTTCACGCAAGAGCGGCGAGACTTCGATGACGCAGCTTTTTTCCGGCATCTGTCGAACTGTCGCCGTATCGATGAAAACGGTGCGAATCTTGACCTCACCCGACATCTTCACATCGTGTTCCAGCCCAGCCGCCAGCCATAACGCGCGGCTCGGCGGTACGACCCACGTTCCTTCCGCCGATCGCACGATCATCACTCCCTTAATGGCATAGAGGAGCTGGCCCCGTGGATGTGAATGCCACCCGGTGGAAGCCCCCGCTGGATAGTTGACGTCCATCGCGGCCATCGCGCGGCCGGTGTCGTGAAAATCGAGGTGCTTCCGGGTCGGATCGCTCTGCATGTCCCATTCTCTATAGTTCTGTTCGCTTTAGAGCGATACGGAAGACAGCGAAAGCGCGACAACGTGCCTCTAAAACGAGGTCATGTTATCGGTCATGAAAAACAAGCTCGCATTTCCGTATCCCCTCTTTGCCATCCTGCTCTGGTCTGGAAATGTGATCGTCTCCAGAATGTCGGCTCACACCATTGGGCCGGAAGCGATCACCTTCTATCGCCTGCTCCTCGCCGTTTTCTTGATGAGCACGTTCGTTGCCGTTCCCGCTTGGCGAAATCGCGCGGTGATCTGGCCTCATTTGGGCCAGTTCGCCGTTCTCGGCTTTCTCGCGATGTGCCTGTTCCAATGCCTGTCCTATCTCGCGGCGGAAAGCACTACGGCGACGAACATGGCCGTATTCACGGCACTGGTGCCGCTACTCACCGTGGCCTTGAGCGCTGCTTTGCTGAAAGACATGCCGACCGTCGGGATGATCGGAGGCGGCATTCTGTCACTTCTCGGGCTGGTTTACCTGGTCAGCGCCGGCGATCCTGCAGCGCTCGCGCGCAACGGCGTCCACCTCGGTGACCTGCTGATGTTCCTGGCAGCGCTGGTCTATGCGCTCTATGGGGTGTTGCTGAAGCGCTGGAGCCTTCCCGTCGCCGGCTGGCAATCCACCTATATGCAGGCGCTTTCCGCCCTGGCGATCATGTTTCCCGCATTTCTGGCTACGCCCTCGCCAATGCGGTCATTGAACGCCGACACCTTGCCTCTCATTGCTTATGCTGGCGGACTGGCCTCGGTGGTCCTTCCGTTTTTCTGGGTCCGTGGCGTCCATATTCTCGGACCGAGCCGCTGTGCCGTCTTCATGAATCTGTTGCCCATCTTCACCGCGCTGGGGGCAATCGTGCTGTTGGGAGAGCCGGTGCGCCTCTACCATGTGATCGGCGGCGGAGCTACGCTCGCAGGGGTTGCCTGTGCAAAGATATTCAGTCGCCCCTTGCGCGGCGCGCCTGCCGTCATGCCCGAGATCGTCGAATGAATTGGATGGTGCTGGCCAAGTCTGCCAACGCTGTCGAGGCTGGTATACTAAATTCGCGAATTTAGTATGCTGACGACTACCTAACATTGCCCTGTCGTCAGCCAGCGAAATGTTGATTTTGACAGAGGTGCGAATTAGTCCTGCGATTTCAAGAGCGCTTTTTTGACGGTATATCTGGCGGTATCTCGAAAGGAGCAAGCAAAAAAGCGGCCTTATCAACCTGATAAGACCTCGATTTATAAATGAGTGGGGTAGGTAAGGGGGAGTGCCGTGGAGTAGTATCGGATGGCAGAGGACACTCGGGCGGATCCTAGGCTATCGATTGCAGTCGATAGAGTCTAAGCGACCAGCGGATCTGCCGCTCCGTCGGGCGTCTCCCCGCTCTTCGAACGGCGCCTATGCGCCGATTACTGTTCCTTCTTGAACAAATCCTGGAAGATCAGCTGGCCCCAAGTGCGGCCGCGTGCATGCACCAGCGCGCCACCCTCGCTGAGCTTTCCCAGCTTGACAGGCGCGAACCCGAGTTGTTTGGCCAGGGCCTCTACGGGAGCGATCGCGTCCTCGTCGTCACCAGACAGAAAGACGACCCGGTGGCCGCCCTCGACGATCGGGTCGTCGGCCAGTTTGGTCGCACCCAGGTGATTGAAACCTTTCACGAGCTTGGCGCCGGTGAACGCCTTCGCGACGAAGGCGGAGGACGGGAGGCCGTCCAACTCTTCAGGGACTGGAAACGCGTTCATCGCGTCGATGACCGTCTTGCCTTTCCAACTCGGCAAGGCCTTCGCAACCTCGCGGTGTTCCCCGAACGGGACCGCCAAGATGATTGTGTCGGCCTCGAGTGCTTCCCGCAGCGACTTGGCGACGACCGTGGGTCCAATCGCCCAAGCCTGCGGCGCCAACGCCTCGGGCGGCCGGCGGCTCGCGACGATCACGTCGATGTTTTTACGGGCGAAGGCATGGGCGAGGGCCTGGCCTATCTTACCGAATCCTATAATCGCGTAGCTCATAATGCTTCTCCGATCCGTGTTGATATTGATTCCCCGGCCCTTCAGATGGCCGAGAAGCCGCCGTCGACAGACAACTCCACCCCATTCACGAAGCTCGAATCGTCTGAAGCAAGAAACAGCGCGACCGCCGCAATTTCCTCAGGACGACCCATCTTTCCCCGCGGGATCAGGGATTCGAACATCCGCTTCGCCTCCTCGGTGAGAACCTGGTCCTGCATCGGTGTGGCGATTGGCCCCGGGTGCAGCACGTTCACCCGGATATTCCTGCCCTTCAGTTCGTTGAGCCAGCCGCGTGCGAATGCGTGGAGCGCCGCCTTGCTCGCCGCATACACGCTGTAACCGGGAAAACCTTTGATCGAAGCAACTGACCCGGTCATGAAGATCGATCCGCCATCGTTGAACAGCGGCAACGCCTTCTGCACCGTAAACAGCGTGCCGCGCGTATTCAGGCCGAAGGCCGCATCGAAATGCTGCTCGGTAATCTCGCCCAGCATGACACTTTCGCCCGTGCCGGCGCTCGCGTACAGGATGTCGATCCTGCCCTTTTCGCGCTTGACCGTGTCGAACAGGCGGTCGAGGTCGTCGAGATTGGCCGCGTCGCCGCGTACACCGGTCACGTTCCGGCCGATCAGCTTGACGGCCTCGTCGAGTGCCTCCTGTCTCCGGCCTGTGATGAAAACATAGGCGCCTTCTTCAACGAACCGCTTGGCGCTCGCCAACGCCATACCGCTCGATCCACCCGTGATGACTGCAACCTTACCCTCAAGCTTTCCCATAACTTCTCCTTTCGTGGTGTCGGGACAGCATCTGCCCCCGAGAACCTCGAGATGGGTCCACCGGCGTCAGACGTTGAGTGCGGAAGCGCGCACATCGGTGGTGCGAAATCGATCCGGCTGGACGACTGACGCCAGCCGCGACGATCGGTGTCCGCCGTTCGGAATTGGGCCGCGTTTGTCGGCATAGGCTATGATGACTGCCCGTACTGCTGTTCGATGTGTTAGATACGGGCTTTGGAAGGCGCACCGCGCGGTGCCGGATTGCACCATGATCGACTGGGATGACATTCGTTACTTTCTTGCCGTGGCGCGCGGAGGCTCGGTGCGGGCTGCCGCCGAGGGCCTCGGGGTGAACCACTCGACCGTGCTCCGACGCGTCGCCCAGCTCGAGGAACGCCTCGGGGTGCAGATGTTCGAAAAGCTGCCTTCGGGTTACCGCCTGACGGCTGCGGGCGAGGAGGTCCTCGAGTTCGCGGACCAGATGGAAGCGTCGTCGCACCTGCTGGAGACGCGGGTCTTCGGCCGCGACCAGAGCGTGCGCGGGCTTCTGCGGGTGACGCTGGCGCCGCCCCTCGCGACACATCTGCTCATGCCGGACTTCGCCGATTTCGCGCGTCTGCATCCGGACATCGAGATGGAAATCTTGTCGTCCGGCGATCTGGCAAATCTGACCAACCGGGAGGCCGACGTGGCGATCCGCGTCGTCTACGACCGCAAGACCCTGCCGCTCAATCTTCACGGCCTGAAGGGACCGGAGCTGTTCGGCGGCGTCTACATGTCCTGCGATCGACTAGCCGCATGGCGTGCGGGCGCGCCTGATCCCATCCGGTGGATCGTCATAAGCATTCATGGAATTCCGGACTGGGCCCACGAGGGTGAGGTTCGCACCACGGGGGTTCCATTCAGGACCACGGACGCCGAGGCGCAGATCGTTGCTGTACGGCAAGGGCTCGGGATCACGACACTGCCGTGCTTCGTCGGCGATGCCGACCCCCTGCTGGTGAGGGTGCCGGGTACCGGCCTGCACATGTACGGAACGGTTTGGCTCCTCACACAGGGGGAGACACGCAAGACGAAGCGCGTGCGGCTCTTCACGGAGTTCGTATCCCGCAGGCTCGCCGCGTACGCGCCGCTTCTCGCGGGGCTGTCCATATCGCGCGACTGACGCCCGGCAGGTCGCCGGCGACGCTTGCCGTAATCCGGTCGGAAGCCGAGCTGCGATCGCTTGAAGCGGCGTCGTTCAATCCGCGAATGGTGCGCCGTATCGCGACCGGCGCGAGGGCCACACTACTGACGGCGACGGACTTCACCATCGCTGACGGTCTTTTTTGGCAGGCTGGAGACGCCGCTTTTGCGGAGAACTTCGAGGAAAATAGGCCAGCCGATATCGATAGTCTTTGAAACCGAGCAAATCGCGGATCGCCGAAATTCTCCTTTGAATTCAAGAGCGAGAATTTCTGACGGATCCGGGATACGGTTCTTCGTCGTCAGCGGAAAGATTTTCCTCGATGGATCAATGCGTTATGATGCTTCAGAACAATCGAGTGGGAGTAGGGGAAACGGCGGAATAGAAGGGGATAACCAACGAAGCTGTGACGCGGCAATTGCAGTCGACAGTCGTCGATCGAGTGGCTTGGCGGCGGTGCTGATAGTTTCTACGCCGACACCTCACCAGGGAATGGTGCGGCCAAGATAGTCGAGATATTGCAGCCCAAGAGCACCTTGCACGGAGAGGAGAACCTATACCAGATTCGGAACGCTCTCCTCGATACTCAGTCGGCCGTCCGGCCCACCCATATCGGTCCGCACCCAGCCGGCCGCCATCAGCATCATCGCGCGTGAATCTTCGAAATGGCGCGTCGCAAAACTGCGCATGAACATGTTCAGTGCCGCCTTGCTGCCTCGGTACACCTCCCGCATGCCAGTCGTGTTGTTGCTGACGCTGCCTTGTCCAGACGACATCACCTTGGCCGCAGCTCGAATAGACAGGTAACCTTCCTTTGGTAAGCAATCTCGCAAAGCGCATGGAGAGTCCAAGATGCCGAATTCGGAATACGCTGCCTATGAGGCCGCGAGCCCCTATTTCGATCTGGTTCGGGGGGCGCTCAGCGACCTCGTTGACGGCGAGCACTACTTCGACATCGTCTCCGACAACGTCGTCTACGAGGTCCTCTACGATTTCCCTGGTTGGCCTCGTGTGATCCAAGGCCGTGCAGATCTGATGGCCCAGTTCAAGGGGTATTGCGACAACATCGCGCTTCAATCTGCCGATAGGCTGATTATCCATAAGACTGATGACGGCCGTGTCGTCGTCATCGAATACGAAGTGCGTGGGACTATCCTCGCGACTGGTGTGAAGTATAACAATCGATTTTGCTCGATCATCAAGATCGAAAACCGGAAGATCTCGCATTGGAGAGACTACATGGACTCTCTTGCGGCTTGGAACGCATTGACGCCGCGCTCGCTGAAGGCGACAGTCGATGACTGAGCCAAGCCGTCGGCGTCCCGACCTGCTACCGATCATTGTTCTCCTTGCGATCATTGGCGTCATCTTTGCCGGACTGTGGCTGTTCCCTTATCTTCAGGCGGCCATTCAGCGGCGCGATTGCATCGCCATCGGTCGCGTCGATTGCGACTGAATCAAGAGTGTCTCTTCCGGTCTCGCGCTAGTTGATCCCGGCAATGTCGGCGATCAGTTCGAAGGAGCGCAGCCGTGTGGCATGATCGTAGACATCGGACACGACGATGAGTTCGTCGGCGCTGGTTTCCCTGACCAGCGCGTCGATACCAGAGCGGACCGTATCGGGCGATCCGACGATGGAACGCGCGAGCATGCGCATCGCCTGCGCCTTTTCCGCTGGCGACCAGTAGCTTTCGATGTCGTCGATCGGCGGCTGGCTCAGGCCGCGTGCGCCGCGAAAGATATTCGCAAACGACATCTGCTGCGTCGTGGCCAGCCGGCGTGCTTCGGCGTCGCTGCCGGCGGCGATGATGTTGACGCCGACCATTGCATAGGGACGATCCAGCTGTTCGGAGGGCTTGAAGCGGCTGCGATAGATCTGCAGCGCCGGAATCAGCTCATCGGGCGCGAAATGCGAAGCGAAGGCATAGGGGAGCCCGAGTTCGGCGGCCAGCATCGCGCCGAAATGGCTTGAGCCCAAAATCCAGAGCGGCACTTCCGTCCCCGCCGCCGGCACCGCCTGGATGCGCTGGTTGGGACCGGCCGGTGCCAGGAAAGCCTGCACCTCCAGAACGTCCTGCGGAAAATTCTCGGCCGCGTCGGGCGTTCGGCGCAAGGCGCGCAGCGTCAGTTGGTCGGTGCCCGGCGCGCGCCCGAGCCCGAGGTCGACGCGGCCCGGAAACAGCCGTGCCAGGGTGCCGAACTGTTCGGCGATGACGTAGGGCGCGTGGTTGGGCAGCATGATGCCGCCAGCGCCGACCCGGATGCTGGTGGACCCCGCGGCGATATGGGCAAGCACGACCGATGTCGCGGCGCTGGCGATGCCCGGCATGTTGTGATGCTCGGCGACCCAGATGCGGCGATAGCCCCATTTCTCGGCATGGGCCGCGAGATCGCGGGCATTGTCGAGCGCGCCGCGCGCGTCCGTGTCCTCGGTAACGCGGACCAGTTCGAGGATCGACAGAGGCGTCATGACGTACTCCCGGACGAAGCCCACAGCATGTGCGGAGCGATTTGGGAAGCCGGCCGCATTCACACCCGTGTCAAAGCGGAGACCTTCTTCACTTCCCTTGAGATCATATGGCGACCCTCTCCATAGAGGTCAATGCGATCGGACGCTTCACACCTGGCAGCTGTGATGGCGTCCGATGCTCTGAGCGGCGATCGGTTTTGGCGCCAACATGCCCCTCGCAGATCCGCTCGGTACAAGGCCGGGGGGCATTGTGATGACGCTGCACCCGGTATTCAATCCTTCGCGACCGGGCGGCAATTAGCCCATAAAAGCACCGAATAGTGCAATTCGGAATTTCGATTGGCTTCGTTTCGCCGGGTCACATCAATGTCTTGCCAAAAGTCAAAGGGCTCCCCAGGAGGGAGCCGAGTTCTTGCAAGGGAAGAAACATGCACGCAGGCCCCGGAATCTCCAAACTGACATCGGTCAATGCCGGCGCGCGACTCGATCGCCTTCCGATCTGTGGCTTTCACTGGCGCATCCTGGGACTCATCGGCGCGGGGATGTTCCTGGATGCGTTCGACATCTATCTGGCCGGGGGCGTGCTCGGCGCGGTATTGAAGGAGGGGTGGTCGACGCTCGATTTGAATGCCGCGTTCATCTCGGCGACATTCATCGGCATGACGCTCGGCGCATGGTTCTCCGGAATTCTCGGGGATCGCTACGGCCGGCGCTTCTCCTATCAGATCAATCTGGCGATCTTCGGACTGGCGTCGCTGGCTGCGGCGGTGGCTCCTAGCATGGGCGCATTGATCGCGGCCCGGTTCTTCATCGGCATCGGTCTGGGGGCGGAAATCGTGGTGGGGTATGCCACCTTGACCGAGTTCGTGCCGGCTTCTTCGCGTGGCCGCTGGATCGGCTTGCTCGCGGTCATCACCAACTTCTCGCTGTTCGCGTCCTCCATGACCGGCTTGTGGGTCATTCCCAACCTGGGCTGGCGCTATATGTTCGGTATCGTCGGCGTTCTTGCGATGATCATCTGGGTGTTGCGGAAGTCGATGCCGGAATCCCCTCGGTGGCTGGCCTCGCATGGCCGTGCGGAGGAGGCCGAGACGATCCTTGCCGCCATCGAGGCCCAAGCCGCCCGCAAAGGTCCGCTACCGCCGATCGGTCCGGAAAATGGGACTGTGGAGGCCACCGGCTCGGTCTGGAAACTTTTCCAGCCGCCGTATCTCGGCCGCACGCTGCTTGGCAGTCTCCTGCACATCGTGGTCGGGTTCAGTCTGTACGGCTTCATCGGCTGGTTGCCGACCTTTTTGATCAAGGGCGGCCATAGCGTGGTGTCGTCGCTGGGCTACACGACGCTGATGTCGCTCGGCGGTCCCGTCGGCTCATTGATCGGACTTGTGCTGGCCGATCTGATCGGCAGGAGGGCCTCGATCGTCGGATCCTCGCTTGCGGCCGCGGCCTTCGGCGTCGCCTATCCGTTCATGTCCGACGGCGCTCCGCTCGTGACGGTCGGCTTCTGCCTCGTCACGTCGATCTACGTCATGCTCGCGACCGGCTTCGCAATGCACGTGCCTGAATTGTTCCCGACGAGGTACAGGCTGCGCGGCACGGCCATCTGCGCGACCGCGGGCCGTATCGCCACGGCCCTGGTGCAGTTCGCCGTGGTCGCGATCTTCGCCTGGCAAGGACTGATGGGAGTGCTTTTCGCTCTTGCAGGAACTCTGCTGTTCCAAGCCGTCGTCTTCCTGGTGTTCGGCTTCGAAACCAAGGGAAGGGCGCTCGAGGAGGTCTCGGAGGCGGTCCTCGAAGAGCCGGCTGTCATGGCGTCGGGCAGGCCCGTCGCCGGTCTTACGACCTAGCCGAGTTCGGAGCACACCAGCCGGACCCGTTCGCGAAGCCAACGGTTAGCATTGCTTTGGTCGTGCCGCCGATGCCAGTACATCATCCAGTCGAATGGCGCGGACTCGAATGGGACCTCGACCAGGCGCAAGCCGTCATCCATCAACGCCGCGGCGAGGTGGCCGGGCATCACGGCGAGAAGGTCGGTCTGCTTCAGCACATGCGGCACGACCAGCCAATGCGGAACGTTGAGGACGATGTTCCGATGATGGCCGAGTTCGGCGAGCATGTCGTCCACGAACCGCATGTCGGTCGGGCTCATGGAGACCTTTACGTGTTGCTGCGAGACGAAGCTCTCGAACGAGAACTTCTTCGCTGCGGGGTGCGCCTTGCGCATGATGCAGACCATGCGGTCGGTCAGAAGCTTTTCGGACCTGATGGAGTTGGAGTGATCCAGTCCCATGCTGACGGCGATGTCGACCTCGTCGCGTTCCAGGGCGTCAACCGTGTTGGCCGGCGGCAGATGCAGCACGTTGAACCCGATGCGTGGCGATGCGGGCTTTTGCGCCATCAGGCGCGGCAAGACCAGGCAGGCGAGGATGTCGGACATGCGGATCGTGAAGGTCCGTTCGGAGCTCTCCGGATCGAAGCCGCCGTCGCTTTCCAAGACGCGCTCGACCTGCCGCAGGACCTGCCGCAGCGGCTCCGCGAGTTCCATGGCGCGGGGTGTCGGCTTCATTCCGGTCGACGTTCGCACCAGCAATTCGTCTCCGAACATGCCGCGCAGCCGGCTCAACGCGTTGCTCATCGCGGGCTGGCTGAGGCCGACTCGCTCCGAGGCCTTCGTGACATGGCGTTCCGACAACAGCGCTTCAAGCGCGACGAGAAGATTCAGGTCGACGGACCTAAGGCTCATGGATCGTTCCTCTCCATTATTCATAGGGCAAATAACGAGAGAGCACAAATCCATTTAGCGGATGATGGGGATTTCGCTACCACCTCTGCATGCGGATCCAACTGACAGGAGAGCGACGTGAGCTACGAAGAGATCAAGGACAGCGTGAAAGTTTGCATGTTCGACCAGTACGGCACCGTGGTCGACATGCAGGGCGGACTGACGGCGATCGCGACGCCGTTCCTGAAGGAAAAGGGCTGGACCGGTAACCCGAATTCCTTCGTGACGTGGTGGCGCCGCACCCATTTCGAGAACTCGATGATCGACGCCTTGCTGCACCGCGAGCACACGCCGTATCGGGAAATCGGTCATCGGTCGGTCGGGTTCGTCATGGACCGCGCCGGGATCAAGCACACGAAGGAAGACGTCCGCTATCTGGTCGGCGAGATCGAGAAGCTCAAACCGTTCCCGGAAGTGCCGGCGGCGCTCGCCAAGCTCCAGACGAAATACAAGCTCGTCGTGCTGTCCAACGGCGATCCCGACATGCTCGAGACCGCCAAGAAGTATCACAAGATCCCATTCGACAAGGTGATTTCGGTCGCGGAAGCGAATTCCTTCAAGCCGCATGTCGCGACCTATACCAAGGCGGCCGAGCTGATCGGATTGAAGCCGGATCAGGTGTTGTTTGTTGCCAACCACGCGTTCGATTGCATCGGTGCCAAGTCGGCCGGCATGCGGACGGCCTTCATCGACCGGCGGAGCCGGCCGTTCGGCGAAACGCCCCATCAACCCGACATTCTGGTTCCGACCATGAAAGATCTTGCCGATGCGATCGTCTAGGACGGAAGCGCTCTCGGGAATCAAGGTCCTTGACCTTTGCCGGGTCGTATCCGGCCCGTTTGCGACGATGCATCTTGGCGACCTCGGTGCAGACGTCGTCAAGATCGAGGATCCCCGTCACGGCGACGAAAGCCGCCGTTACGGACCTCCGTTCATCGGGACCGAGAGCGCTTACTTCCTGTCGGTGAACCGCAACAAGCGAAGCTGCGCGGTCGATCTGAAGTCGCCCGCCGGCCGCGACGTCGTGATGGCCCTGGCCGGCGTGGCCGATGTCGTCATCGATAATTTCCGGCCGGGCACGCTGGACAAATGGGGGCTGAGCTATCAGGCGATGAGCACGAAAAACCCGCGTCTCGTCCAGTGCAGCATCTCCGGCTTCGGACGGACCGGACCGGATGCGGACCGGCCGGGATACGACCTGATCCTGCAGGGCGAAGGCGGAGTGATGGATATCACGGGTGATCCGAACGGCCCGCCGATGAAGGTTGGAACTTCGATCGCTGATCTCGTGACCGGCCTCTACGCTTCGCAGGCGGTGCTTGCGGCCCTGATGAAGCGGGAAAAGACCGGACAGGGGGTGCGGGTTGACGTTTCCATGCTCGACGCAATGGCCTCACTGCTGACCTTCAATGCCGGCATGTATTTCGCTTCGGGCGAGAGCCCGAAGCGCCGCGGCAACGTACACCCCACGATCAGCCCTTACGAGACGTTCGAAGCGAGCGACGGCTGGTTCAACGTCGGCGTCGCGAACGACAAGTTCTGGGGTATTTTCTGCGAAGTCATCGAGCGGAAGGAGCTGGAAACGGACCCGCGCTTCGACGCCGCTCCGAAGCGGGCTGCCAACAGGCCGGCGCTGGTCGAACTGCTGAAGCCGATCTTCGTCTCGCGCACGCGTTCCGCATGGTTGAAGGTGCTGCATAAGGCGGGAATCCCGTGCGGCGCCATCAAGACGGTCGGCGAAGTGTGCGAGACGCCGCAACTGGTGGAGCGCAACATGGTTCAGTCGGTCCGGCACGAGGTGGCCGGTGAGGTGAAGTTCGTCGCCAGGCCGCTCCGGTTCGACGATCTTGCGCCAGCGCCGTCGACCCCGCCGCCGCTGCTCGGCGAGCACACGTCGGAGGTGTTTTTGGAATGGCTTGGGTGGTCATCCGACGCATTGGCGAAGTTCGCGGCGGCCGGGGCTTTCGGCCGGCCAGCGCCTCTGAAGCAGCCTGCCGAGTGAGGTCGCGATGGAAGACGATGCGAGGTTGATGCTGGAAAGGGCGATCGGAGACGGACGTCACGAATTCGGGTCTTTCTTCCTCTCGCGCTTTTTCGGAATGGATGTCTCCTATGAGGAGGAGACGTGCGTGGTATGTTTCGAGGTGAAGCCGCCGATGTTCAACCCGCAGGGGTCGTTGCACGGAGGGATTCTCGCAATGGCCCTCGACATCTCGATGGGACATCTCCTCAAGCATCACTACAGCGCCGGTGCGACGCTCGAGATGAAGGTGCAATATTTCGCGCCGGCGCGGAGCGGTCCGGTGACGTGCCGCGCCACCTTCCTGAAACGCGGCCGCAAGGTCTTTTTCCTGCAATCATATGCAAGGGACAAGGCGGGCGAGACGATCGCCCACGCGACATCCACCTGGAAGCTGATATGAATTCCGTCCCCAGTAGACTTGTCCGGCTTCTCGGACCTTCCGGTGCATCACCGATTTGACGGCGGCCCGTTTGCAGCCGATACATGGCGAGATACGGATTTGTAGAACGGAGAGCCGCGATGGCAGGCCGGCAAGTCGCGTTATATTTCGCCTGGAGCCGCCCGGACGAGGCTGCGGCCCCGCTCGGGATCCTGGAGGACCGGTTTCCTGCGCTGTTCGAACTCCGCCGGCTGTTCTGGCCGCGGTTCGAGCAATTTGCCGATCCGACGAAATTCGATCAGAGCGTAATCGGCTTTCTGGACCATATCCAGCTGGCGAATTTCAAGCTGTTCGCCGACTTGGCTGCCTCATGGAGCGGAAATCCGGTCCGGCGCGCCGAACGCAGGACGGACGCCGGTTTGAACGCCCTCGACGCCGAATTTCTCGCCGGCGTCGATACGCTGGTTATCATCAGCTTCGACTCGTCCATCACGGAGCAGCAGGCGAGCGATGCGGAAATCAGCGCCATCCGCTCGTTTCTCGATGATCCGGACCATACGCTCTTCGTCTGCCCCCATCACGACATCGGCAATTCCGGCGAATTGCCCGAGCACGAACGGCTCAGCCGGCAGGAACTCGAATTCCATCATCATGGCGATCCCGCCATTCCGGCGCGGCAGGCGTTTGGCGATTTCGGCATTTCGCTTCTCGATGGGCTGGGCCTGTCGGTTCGGAATCGCTTCGGCCTGCGGCCGGCAAAACTGCCGGATGGCTCGCCGGCGCCGCTTGCCATCGCCACGGAGCTCGATCGGGCCGGGCTGATGGAGGGCGTGACGACTTTCAACCTCCATCCGCATCTGCCGCATTTCGAACGGCTGGGCGGCAGCATGGACAAGCTCGACGTGCTGGCGCGCCAGCCGATCGATCTCGGCGCACCGCCGCATCCTTTTACCGCAGGCGGGAGGCACGATTTCGATGCCTTGCTGCAAACGAAATCCGATGTATTTCCGGGCCGCCTGCTGATCTGCGACACCACGATCTGGAGTTCCACGGCCGGCGGCGTCGACAGCCTGCAACGCTTCTGGCGCAACGTCGTGTCGCTTGAGCGCGCCGCTGGATAGGCCAGGGCGGTGACAGGCGATGAACGGACGCATTCGGCGCGCTTGATGATCGCGGCGGGACCGCTTCGGAGGGGCCGCTGGAGTTATCTACGTTTGGACGTCCAGCCTTTCCAGGCCTGCGCAAGCGTATCCACAGCGCGGCCAACCCAGTCTGCCTGGCGTTCACGCGCCGCGAGCGCGGCATCCTGCTCCGCGTAATCGTTGAATATCTGGGGACGAAGCGGCGGCGGAATCTTTTCTACGAAGACGAGCATGATGGGCCTGCTTTCAGCATAGCCAACGTTCGTCCTCAGCTAGCGTTCCATCATGATGCAGCTAAATCGTCTCGTTGGGGAAGCCCGTGGAGTGGATTAGCCGGAGGCGTAATCCACTACATCCCCTCATCGAGTCGTGCCGTGAGGGCGGGTTACGCTTTCGCTGACTAGCTCTACGAGCTACGAGCTGAAGCGCTATTCTGCAGCACGGTAAATATCCCCTCCTGCTACGTTGCCGCCGGACCGCGATCTCTGAAGCGCTATTCTCCCTGCGTCGCGAGCTAGACCGAGCCGTTCGTTGCCGCTGGACCGCGATCTCTGAAGCGCTATTCTGGCCGGACCGACCTCAAGCAGTTTTACGCGGTTGCCGCTGGACCGCGATCTCTGAAGCGCTATTCTCACCAAGCGCGATGTTCGTTCGACCACACCGTTGCCGCTGGACCGCGATCTCTGAAGCGCTATTCTACATCCTCGGGCGTCCAGCCGTCGCGCGCCGTTGCCGCTGGACCGCGATCTCTGAAGCGCTATTCTACCGAACACGGGTCCACGCTGGCCGACCTGTTGCCGCTGGACCGCGATCTCTGAAGCGCTATTCTAGAAATATGAGGTTCTTGACAGGACCTTTGGTTGCCGCTGGACCGCGATCTCTGAAGCGCTATTCTTACTCGCGTAGAGGGCAGCCGCGTGCCATGGTTGCCGCTGGACCGCGATCTCTGAAGCGCTATTCTCGTTGTGACGGCGATAACGGTTGCGCCCGCGTTGCCGCTGGACCGCGATCTCTGAAGCGCTATTCTCACCGATAACGACGCCGCGACGGTCGTACAGTTGCCGCTGGACCGCGATCTCTGAAGCGCTATTCTACGGCAAGAACGCCGCCGCCGTGGCGCTGGTTGCCGCTGGACCGCGATCTCTGAAGCACTATTCTTATCAGCCAGGGCGATGCCTTGCAGCAGGTGTTGCCGCTGGACCGCGATCTCTGAAGCGCTATTCTTTCCGAAACATTTGGTCGAGGCGCAGCGCAGTTGCCGCTGGACCGCGATCTCTGAAGCGCTATTCTCGTAGAACGAAACTGCCCAGTAACGATTGAGTTGCCGCTGGACCGCGATCTCTGAAGCGCTATTCTTCAACATCAAGACAGGGGCTATCGTTCTTAGTTGCCGCTGGACCGCGATCTCTGAAGCGCTATTCTCTGGACAATGATAGCTCATGGTTTCTCCGGGTTGCCGCTGGACCGCGATCTCTGAAGCGCTATTCTAAGCGCCATAGGCCGCCATCGCGCTGTACTGTTGCCGCTGGACCGCGATCTCTGAAGCGCTATTCTGCCGCTCGGAATTTCGCCTCTTGCGCCGCGGTTGCCGCTGGACCGCGATCTCTGAAGCGCTATTCTCGTAGAACGAAACTGACCGGTAACGATCGAGTTGCCGCTGGACCGCGATCTCTGAAGCGCTATTCTGGGCATCGGCCGCGGTCGGATAGTGATTGCGTTGCCGCTGGACCGCGATCTCTGAAGCGCTATTCTTCCCGTGTGTAATTGGAGCCTTTCTGAAAGGTTGCCGCTGGACCGCGATCTCTGAAGCGCTATTCTAGATAGCGGCTTATCCCCGCTGCCCTCCTTGTTGCCGCTGGACCGCGATCTCTGAAGCGCTATTCTGGCGACTTCAAGCGGGTTGCGGGAGAGGGAGTTGCCGCTGGACCGCGATCTCTGAAGCGCTATTCTGCTTGATCTTGTGGTGAGCGAGGATGATCGGTTGCCGCTGGACCGCGATCTCTGAAGCGCTATTCTTCTGGCTTTTCATCGTTTACGTTAGTTGCGTGTTGCCGCTGGACCGCGATCTCTGAAGCGCTATTCTCTTTTATAGAAGTATAGAAGCACGCGGCGTGTTGCCGCTGGACCGCGATCTCTGAAGCGCTATTCTACAGTTACTCAATTGTCGGCCCGCGCGAAAGTTGCCGCTGGACCGCGATCTCTGAAGCGCTATTCTCATCATCTTGACGCAGTCGCTGGCCTCATGGTTGCCGCTGGACCGCGATCTCTGAAGCGCTATTCTCAGTGTCGCGCTTGCTTGGGGCCCCATCTGGTTGCCGCTGGACCGCGATCTCTGAAGCGCTATTCTCGAAGCGCCGCCGCAGCACGGCAAGACGCGGTTGCCGCTGGACCGCGATCTCTGAAGCGCTATTCTAGGAAATCCCGAGGTTCATCACCGCCACCGGTTGCCGCTGGACCGCGATCTCTGAAGCGCTATTCTCCGCTTCCGCAATATATCCCGGGCCTGAAGGTTGCCGCTGGACCGCGATCTCTGAAGCGCTATTCTATTGTACAACGAGAACCATGGGAACGGCCGGTTGCCGCTGGACCGCGATCTCTGAAGCGCTATTCTCCGCAGAGGACGTGCGAGCGGCGACGATCGGTTGCCGCTGGACCGCGATCTCTGAAGCGCTATTCTTATCCGCCTGCGTGGCGAGGGTTTCGATATGTTGCCGCTGGACCGCGATCTCTGAAGCGCTATTCTGCAACATCGGCAATAACACCACCTCGGCGCGTTGCCGCTGGACCGCGATCTCTGAAGCGCTATTCTGATTTCAACTTCGATGCGGCGCCGAGAGCGGTTGCCGCTGGACCGCGATCTCTGAAGCGCTATTCTATTCTGATTTACATCGCAGGGGGTGTTTGAGTTGCCGCTGGACCGCGATCTCTGAAGCGCTATTCTCATCTGCCATAGCGAACAATCCAGCAAAATGTTGCCGCTGGACCGCGATCTCTGAAGCGCTATTCTGCCTGTAGCGTCGTCAATGGCCTCGAGCTGGTTGCCGCTGGACCGCGATCTCTGAAGCGCTATTCTTTGACGACTACCCGCCGTACTTCGAATTGTGTTGCCGCTGGACCGCGATCTCTGAAGCGCTATTCTGAAGGCGGCAGCCACGTCATCTTGGAGAGGGTTGCCGCTGGACCGCGATCTCTGAAGCGCTATTCTCGATAAGCAGGTATCTCGTTGAAAACAAACGGGATACCTGTTTTTCCCCATCGCAAGAAACCGCTGAAGATCTCAAAAGAGAGCAAGCTGGTCGGGGTTTTTCTTTTGCTTCCTGCGCCGTTGACCCGAGAATCGAACGATATTTTCATATTGTTTATCCGTGAAAGTCAGGATGTGAACGTCGCCACGATCGGGCAGGTGGCCCTCGACCCGTCGCAGGTAGGTCTCGAATTGCTCCTTGCCGTTGCAGAAGCGAGCGTAGACTGAAAACTGGCTTTTCTCAAAACCTTCATCAAGCAGGAATTCGCGAAACTTGGTGGCTGCCCGACTTTGGGCTTTCGTTGTGACCGGCAAATCAAACATGACAAAAATCCACATCAGACGATAACCGTTGAGCTGGGTGACGGTCACGCGATCAGTGTTTCCAGGCCGGCCAGTTCAATTGGCGAAGGAGGACGTGGAAGTACAATATCTGATATTTTTCCGGTATCGAAACAATGGCTTAGCGATTGAGCCAGTCGTATGGCTGCTCCAGAGACAGTGGTTGTGCCGTTTTCGCCAGGAAGGTCTACCGCGATCAATCCGGCGAATGCACGTTTTGCTTCAGGCGTCACTTCCCGGCATCCCCGGGCAGTCAGTTGCACGGCCATCGTATCCACCAGAGGCCTGAACGGCTCGATAAGATCGTCCGCAAGCGCGAATGCGTTACCGCGATTGGCATGGTGAATGCCGATGGAGGGGTGCAGGCCTGCTGCAACGACGGAACGGGCGAGCAGCGAGCGCAAGATGGTATAGCCATAATTGAGCAGTCCGTTGACGCCGCCTGCTGCGCGGTCGCGACGAAAATCCTGCCCCATGAGCAGCGGCCAGTAACGGCGCGCCGCCTGCGCTTCCACGTTATCGGGATCGCCGGAGCGAACCCGGCGCACCAGCATATCAAAGGCGTCGGCAGAGACTCCTCGCGCTTCGAGCGCGGCTGCCTGCCAGCGGATTTTGGAGACAACGACCTCTCGCCATAGCTGCTTGGCGAGCGGCTTGCTTGCGTCCCACTGAGTGCGCATCCGGGCGTTCTGGCCGTGGTGCCCATCCAGAGGCATGCACACGGCGACCGGCGCATGATTGGAGCCGCACAGTACCATCAGCGCGCCGCGCTCCGCCAGCGCCACAACAAGATTGGTGCTCCAGGTTATGCCGTGGGCGTGAACGATGACTGCGGCGACATCGTCGAGAGGAATACGGCCGATCTCCTCCCGGTCTTTGTTGACCACAAGAAATCCACGATAGGCTGAAAGATGTTGGCCATCAGTAGAGATGTCGACGATGCGCTCCATTACAGCGCCATCACGGCTCGGTCGCGGGGACCCGGATCGAGTACGCGCCCCAACTCGTCGATCCTGATTTGCCGCGCTTTCACACGCTTCAATCCACCGGGTGTCGGCGCAAAATATTTGAACGGGTCGAGGTCATTCGACATCGCATCTCTTCGCTTGAGGTCGCCCGCCTCATGCGGCTCGGCCAGGGTTATCTGACCATTCTGACCGAACTTGACGACTCGCACGAATTTTCGGTCATGCCCATCCTGCTCGATCGCCAGCATATCGTCTTGATGCAACGAAAGAACCTTCCTAGCTGTCGGATTGTTGCGCCGAAGCATGGATATCCAGTCCGGCTGGTGTGCGTCGAACATCGACACGACTTCTGCCACCCATTTGCCGTCCTTCAATTCCCAGACATCGTAACGGTAGTTGGAATCGCCTTTGTATCCCTTGTAGGCACGACCTTGCCTGTCATGAATAGCGATGACTGACAGCGGTTCGATGACACGCAGCCGCCGGATGCCGCGAAACGGCTGGGGCCCGAGTTCGGGAAACTTCAGCAATCTTGCCTCGAATGCCTTTCCGTCGAGGCCCTTCGTCCAGGTGAAAAGAGCCGCGCGCAAATCGGGATCGCGGATGCCCTCGATATCGCCGGTCTTCTTTAGCGCCGTCAGTGGCACGCGATGTACGACGAGGTTGTTGCCTTTGGCATCTTTCTCGCCGGTCAGACCATAGGCCGTGTCGTTATGGAGCCGCCCCGCCGTTGCGTCGTGTCCTCTCGGTAGCGCGCTCTTGGCGACCGTGCCGTGATCAGTCCGGTGGCTGACCACGATGCGGTTCACGACTGCGCCAAGCTGATCGCGAAAACCGTCCCACGGTTCGGGCAGATCGGCGGTCATGCGGTTCGCAGCCTCGTGGCCGCGTTGGCCGGCTTCGCGTGAAATTCGCTGCAGCAGATAGCGATCGGTCACGGCAATCACCGCCGCATCGATGGCGTGGTGACGATGATCGCGCCGGTTTTTCGGCTGATCCGCGCCGCCGCCGAAATTGTGATCCGGCAGCAGGCTGTTCAGTCCCCAACTGCGGCGCAGCATCTCGGTCAATCGTCCGGGCGAAACCCAGACGTGGCCACTGTCTTCGCCGCGATCCGGATAAAGCGCGCCTAGATATTCGCGGGCGAGGCGCGAGAGATATTGCGTATCGACAAGCTGGCGGGCGAGAAAGCCTCCCTGATTGTCGAAACGCGACATAGCGTCGGGCTCGAAGCGCCAGCGTTTTCCGCGCGGCAGCCGGGCGGCGCGCGCGGCAATGTCTTCCCAATCCGCCGTATGGCCGAAGGCTTCATAAGGCGAGCGCTTGCGTTTCTCACGGTTTGCTTCGCGCATGCAAAGCAACCGGTTGTCACTGGAATCGTCCAGCGTGTCGCTGAAGGGGAGGATATGATCCACCTCGACCGCGCCCGAAAACAGCATCTCGATCGAGATTTGCTGTCCGGTGTAAATACAGCGCCGGTCCAGCGCGTTATCCCGGTTCAATTCCTCCCAGAGCTTCAACAGCGCGCGGTTACCGCCTCTGTCGGGAACCCCGATTTGAACTAGCTTTTTAGACCGTTGCTCGGCGGCTTCGCGATTTTGCCGGTTGCGCGTGTTGATTTCGCGCTTGCGCTCATCGTCAAGTTTCAAGTCGCGCGCCAGTTCGATGGCAATCTGCTCGGGCGGACCGTAACGCTTGATCAGGCGGTTGACGACGCGGCGAAGCTGGTTGAGCCCGATGTGAACGGTGGGGTTGGTGAGACGGCCGATGCGCAGTTCTTCCGGATCGGCCGGTTCGCCGGTGCCGGGCATGATGTGTCGTTCAAGTACGGTGCCGTAATAGGGCAGTTCATTCAGTACTTCGCCGGTGCGGAAATCCGAATGATGACCGAAGCCCGCCTTTTGCACCGCCTCGCTGTAAACGATAACCTCGGCGCGCAGCGCTGCGATCAGCCCGATCGTTGCCGTCTTGCCAAAGCGGCCATAGCCTTCGGGAAGCCGGGCGCCGGCGGTCGCGCTTGCCCGTTCGGGCGTGAGGCCATCGACGTCCTGCAGCCAGGCCAGCAAAGATTTTTCGTCTGCGTCGCTTTCCTGGTCGCGTATACGCGAAACGATTTCCCATTGCGCGTCGGGGGCAAAATGCGCCCAGCGATTTCCGAAACGCGTTTTGGCGCCGAGTTCGGCGGCGACTTCATCGCCCTTGAGTTCCTTGCGGTTGTCACTCTCCTTGTTGAACCGGGCGTCGGGATCGAGCCCGAGCGTTTTGCGCAGGCTCTCGAAGCTGACGGTGCGCTTGTCCTTGAGTTTGAGGTAGAGCGAGTCACGCTGTTGAAGGGTTAACGGTTCGGCGGCTTGGCCTGGCCGAACGATCTTGAGCGCGTTGAGTTCTTCCAGCAGTCGTCGTTGCTGAAACAGCGGGTGGGCCTTGGGCAGGCGCTCTTCATTACCGAGCAGGCTGCACTTGCCGATTTTCGGCTGCTTCAACGGCCGCTGGTGGAAAATCACCTCGAAGAGGCGTTTTCCGTTCTTTGGCGTCAGGACGTCGGGATGATGCGGCGTTTGTGCGTTCCAGATCGCTTCGAACTCTTCCTCGAGCATCTGCCGGTCAGGATAGAAATCGTACCCATCGCCTTTTGAGCCTTCTCCTGCTTCGGGGCGCAGCCGTGTGCGCACGCTCGGAATCTCATTCGGGTCGGTGGCTGCGGCCCGGCGACCATTCAGATATTCACCCAATGTTTCCGCACCTGCATCGCGCATCGCCTCATAGAGCCGGACGACACCCTGCCTGATCTTGCCGTCTTCCTCGTTCTTGCCGCGATCGGCTTTGCGGTTGGACTTGAAGCCGCGCCGCTGGTTGAGGTGGAAGAGGGCCCGTCCTACGTGATGCAGCGGAAGCGCTTCTTGGAGCGCGCGTGCGCGCAGGGCGAAAGGATCGAGTTGCGACAACGCTTTGCGTTCGGCGTCGTCCGTAGGAAATAGCCCGGCCAACGTCAGGTATTTAAGAAGCGCTGCCTGCCGCTGCTTGAAGCGATCTCGCCGGCGGCGCATCGCGCGCGCCGTGCGGCGGTCAACGGCGAGAGATGCGCCTGATTTCGGATCGCGACCGTCGCTGAAGATGCGAGAACCCGCCCATATAATTCGGAAAACGTGACCGTTCTTGTCTAGTTCAACTGCCGCGGCACCCAAGGAGTTCGTGCCGAGATCAGCCCCCAGTCTCCAGCGCATGTAACGCCCCAGTCTTTGCTGAATTTCTGCCTGAAATGAGATTCAGCTTTAAGATGTATAGGGTAATCTTTAGTTGTATGGACCGTCTAGGTCGTGGTGATTATAAAATTGTCTAATGGCGGCTTCCAAACTGTCTCTTGACCGTGATCGCTCAAACGATATTATCTAAACTTCAGAGATCGTGGTCTGGCGGTTAACAAGCAGCCGGTCTGCACCAGATAAGGGCGGCGCTCCGGCGTCGCCTTTTGTCTTTAGCAGTTAGTGCATCTCACTCCAGTAGTTGGGCGGGGCAAGAGGACTCGAACCTCTTCTTTATGAGGATGGGATACCGGCTTTTGCCGGCGGCGAACCCAGAGAGACCTTATACGTGCGTCCGTACACTAGCCCCGATAGATGATCTCGCCCCGTTGACCATCAGGTCAACGGGGCGAACATTCTTTAACTTGTGCTTGTCCCGTTTGAAGAAAAGACAGCTCAAGTCATTTCCGGATGCATAAGGCCTCCGTTCAGAGATCGCAGTCCAACAGCAACATCTATAACTGCCCGTAACAGCATGGGCGCTGGCGAACGAGGAGCCTTTGGCGCAAACGAGCGGAGATGCTGCGAAGGTACGGGCCTTGACTTCATCATCCGGCCATAAGCCCCGGCATGACGGCGGCGAAAACGCCGCCATACCGGGAGGTACGACCGATCGGTCAGAATTCCGCATCGATGTCGACGACATCGATCAGCTTGTGGTTGACGAATTCCTTGATGCCGAGGCCGAGCAGTTCCCGGCCGTAACCGGAGCGGCGGACGCCGCCGAAGGGCAGGTCGGCCTTGACCATCGTTGGATGGTTGACGAACACCATGCCGGTCGAGATCTTCCTGGCCACTTCCGCGCCGTGCTTGGGGTTCGATGTGAACACCGAGCCGCCCAGGCCGAAGGGCGAGTCGTTGGCGATGCGCACGGCATCGTTCTCGTCCCTGGCGCGGAACAGCATCGAAACCGGTCCGAAAAACTCCCAGTAGCGGGCTGGGTTGTTTTCGGCGACGTCGGTTAAGATCGTCGGCTGCACGAAAGCGCCTCTGTTGGGAACCTTCGGGCCGACTTCGGTCGCCTTGGCGCCATGGGCCACCGCCTGGCGGATCTTGTCCTTGATGTCTTCGACCGCGCCTTGCGAGGATAGCGGGGCCAGCGTGGTTTCGGGATCGAAAGGATCGCCCGCCCGCAACCCGGCCACACCGGCGGTATAGCGCTCAAGGAATTGGTCATAGACCTCATCGACGATGATCATGCGCTTGGAGGACACGCAGACCTGCCCGCCGTTCCAGTGACGGCCGAACACCGCCCATTTGACCGTCTTCTCGAGATCGGCATCGGCCAGCACCACGAACGCGTCGGCGCCGCCGAGTTCCATGGTGGATTTTTTCAGCGCCTTGCCTGCCTGGGCCGCGACGATCGCGCCGGCGTCTTCGGACCCGGTGAGCGCAACACCATGAACACGGGGGTCGTTGAGGATGAGTTCGACCTGTGAGTGCGCGGCATAGAGATTCTTGAACGCGCCATCCGGCAGACCCGCCTTCTGCATCAGTTTCTCGAAGGCGGCGGCGCTCTGGGGAACATTGGAGGCGTGCTTGAGCAGCATCGTGTTGCCCGCGGACAATTGCGGCGCGATGATGCGGGCGATCTGGTAGTAGGGAAAATTCCATGGTTCGATGGCCAGCAGCACGCCCAGCGGATCATGCACGATCATGGCCTCGCCCTCGGCGGCGCGGGTCACCGGCAGCTTCTGCGGCGCCAGCAGCGTCTCGGCATTCCGGGCGTAATACTCGAAGATCTCGGCTGAAAGCGCCACTTCCGCCTTGGCCTCGGATAACAGCTTGCCCATCTCGATGGTGAGCAGTTTGGCGTAGGCTTCGATCTCCTTGCGCAGGATGTCGGCCGCACTCTGCATCACCTTGGCGCGTTCGGTGAAGGAAGTTCCTTTCCACGACAGAAACGCGGTGTGAGCCTTTTCAATCGCCAGCTTGACTTCGGCGTCGGTGGCGTCCGGAAAGGTCTTCAACACTTCGCCGGTGTAAGGGTTCGTTGTCGCGTATGTCATGATAACTTCTCCTCGTCGCACTGGAATCCCGGAATCCGGGGACGATCCGCTCGATTGATCTTCTGTTAGATTGTCACCCGGCGGCACTTCGAGTCTTGATCTCCGTCAAGATGGATGTCGCCCTGTGGCTGGGCGGCCTGCCGGAAGAGCAGACAGCAGGGCGATAGCCGGATTGGCTTCGGCGTAAGCCTTTAGCGTTCTCATCATCCTGTCGTTTTCAGTGTGGAACATCTTCACCACCTACGGCATGGCCAATCTCACGGGTCCCCGGGGGAAGAGCTCCAGGGGGGCAGGAGGTGGACGGAAGAGCCGTCGGAAGTCAGCGTGTGAGAGAGTTTGATGCACGATCAGGCCGCTGCGACGTTGTGCCGAACTGGCGCTGGCGCCAGACGCCGATCCTGTCGGCAACTGCGCCGGCCTTGACCGCCACGACGAAAATCACGAAAGATGAGCCGCTATCTTCCACCCGAATGACGTCAGGAACTCCAATGGCACGCGTGCGCTGTCTTACCGAAATGGGCATGGGCGTTGACGTTCACGGCCGCGACGCCACTAAGGCCGCCAGGCGCGCGGTCTCGGACGCCATCCGTCACAGTAGCGTCGGGTTCTTCCGGATGGTCGGCAAAACCGCCAAGGACATGTTCGTCGATGTCACGATCGGCGTACCGGACCCGAGTTCGGTTGACACCGCGGCGGTCGCGACCGAACTGCCTTACGGCACGGTAACGGTCACCGCGGTCAAGGGCGGGCTCGAGATTCCGGCCGAGCAGGGCGGCGATGCCATCATCATCGCCAATGCCGCCGTGATCGTGAGTCTCGATGACGGCGCCGCCGGCTAAATATAGGGGCCGCCTGTAGGCAGACCCCTTGTCGTCACGCGAAGCTGGTTGAGCGGGAGATGCTTTCCCAGGCGGCGATCTCCACTTTCATCTGATCGAGCTTCTGGTTGACCAATTGCAGGGCGTCTTCGCCCAGATAAAGCCGCACCGGCGGATTGTCGGATGCGACCAATTGCAATAGGGCTTGCGCCGCTTTCGCCGGATCCCCGGGCTGATGGCCACTCTTGGCTTGCCGCGCGGCGCGGATCGGATTCATCACGGCGTCGTAATCGGCGATGCTGCGCGGGGTGCGATCCATGGAGCGTCCGGCCCAATCGGTACGGAACTGGCCCGGCGCAAGAGCGGTCACGTGAATCCCAAAGGATTTGATCTCCTTGCCCAATGCCTCGGAAATACCTTCCAGCGCGAACTTGCTTCCGCAATAATAGGCGATGCCGGGCATGGTGATGAAGCCGCCCATCGAGGTGACGTTGATGATATGGCCGGCGCGCCGGGCGCGCATGCCGGGCAGCACCGCCTTGATCATCGCCACGGCGCCGAACACATTGACATCGAACTGCCGCTTCAGGTCGTCGATCGACGATTCTTCGAAGACGCCTTCGTGCCCATATCCAGCGTTGTTGACGAGCACGTCGATCGGTCCCGCGAGCCGTTCCGCCTCGGCAATACCTCCCACGATGGCATCGAAATCCGTGACGTCGAGCTTGAGTGCATGCGATCGCCCGCGCGCCTTGGCTTCGAAGGCCGCAGCCTTCTCGGGGCTACGCACGGTACCCACCACCTTGTGTCCTGCTGTCAGCGTCGCCTCGGCAAACGCTGCGCCAAGTCCCGAACTTACGCCGGTAATGAGAAATGTCTTCTGATCGTTCGCCATGCTTGATCCCGCCTTTTTCTTCAATATATCATGATTTGAATTGTATATCATGATATAGATATCGCGACGATCTTGCCAAGAGGGACTGTGAACGAATGAGTAGCGAACCCATTTTTTCGCTGCGCGAACGGAACCGGAAGCTGGCCCGGGATCTCGTGCTTGACGCGGCCGAACGGTTGCTCGCGGCAGACGACACCGGCGATTTTTCGATGCGATCCCTGGCGGCGGAGGCCGGCGTCGGCTTTGCCACGCCGTTCAACCATTTCGGCAGCAAGAACGCGATCGTGCGGGCGCTTTCAACCCGTGTGATCGAGCGCATGGCGGAGCAATTCCGGATCCAATCGCCTAGGGGCGACGCGATCGACCGCGTGCGGGCGATGGCCCGGATTGCGGTCGCGCTTCTTCTCGAACAGCCAAAAGTCTATCGCACCGTCATTGGAGCGCTCGGCACGGCGGATGCCGCTCCCAGCGCCGTAAGCGACCACTCCCGCGCTTTATGGCAGCAGGCGCTCGCTGAATATGACGGTCTTTCCGGCGACGGGCTCGAAACGGCAAAACAGTCGCTTGCCGAGCAACTCGCCTTCATGTTTAGGGGCTGCCTCTCGTTCTGGATCGCGGGCGAGGTAAGGGACGAAGACCTGCAGGCGAAAGTCGATGCGGCTGTCGCGACGGTTCTTCTCGGTTATGCCGCCGAAGCGCGACGCAAGAAACTTCATGCGGTCATCAGGAAATCGCCGATGTCAGGGACGTGATGCGGTCGGCCTTACGCAGGCCTGCGAACTTTTCGGGCGGTAGGCGTTCCATTCGCCAAAGCAGACGGCTTCCAGGCTTTACAATCCCGTATGTTCATGATTTGTTCTTATAGCGATTTGGAATAGCGCGAGTGAACAAGCGTAGGTCATGGGGCGCGGCTTTTACGATGAGGGCCGGGTGTTTCTGGCAGTTATTCCGGACGCGCGTGCGGCCGCAAAAATCCATCGGCTCGCCGGAATCCTGAAACGGGCGCATGGGTTTGCCGCCCAGCCGATTGAACCCGATCGGCTGCATGCGACGCTGTTTTTTCTCGGCGCCTTGTCGGCGCGCGCCGTTCGGATCGTGTCGGAAGCCGCCCGGGAGGTGCCAACGCCGCCGTTCGAAGTGTCCTTCGATCGCACCATCAGCTTTCGGCGCAAGTCAGGGGGCCACGAGTCGGGCGGCCATCCGTTCGTTTTGGCCGGAGGGGACGGGTTGAACCGGCTGAAATCATTTCAGCAAAGGCTCGGAGTCGCGTTGACAACAAAGGGCTTGAGGCGATTGGCGGGCAAGGATTTTACGCCGCATGTCACGCTCATGTATGGCGAACGCTGTGTCGACGAATATCCGATCGAACCGGTCTGCTGGACCGTGAGCGAGTTTTTGCTCATCCACAGCCTGGCGGGTCACACGCGTCTTGCGCGCTGGAAGTTCGAGGTATGATGCGGATGACCGACGCGAGATAAGGAAGCGCGAACTTGCCCACCACCATCTACGGCATCAAGAACTGCGACACCATGAAGAAGGCCCGTGCCTGGCTCGACAGTCACGGTGTGGATTACGATTTCCACGATTACAAGACCGTCGGCATTGCCAAGGACAAGCTCCAGCAATGGAGCAACGAACTCGGCTGGGAAGCCCTGCTCAACCGCGCCGGCACCACGTTTCGCAAATTGCCCGACGCCGACAAAGAAGGGTTGAACGAGCGAAAGGCGCTGGCGTTGATGCTGGCGCAGCCTTCCATGATCAAGCGGCCGGTGCTCGATCTCGGCGGCAAGCTTGTTGTCGGATTCAAGCCGGAAATCTATGCCAAGGAGGTGGCGCCGTCGGGGAAATCGAAGAAGGGCTGAAAGCATCGTTGGGACGCTTGCCACCGTTTCGGGGTGGGCGAGGGCGCGTTCGCGCAATTCGACTAAGGGCGAAGCCGGTCCGGCTCCGGCCTTAAGCCGCAGCAGAGCTTTCGACCTTGCGTAAACCGCGCTGTTGACGGCATATTCCGGCCCGAAGGCGGCAGCCTGAGGCGGTATTTAAAAACGTCCCTGGAATCTGCCGGGTGACAAAAATTGGCCCTGCGCGGGGGGACTTCGCGGCGGCTGAGGGGGAAATTGATTGGCCGATGAGTTCATTCTCGAAACCCACGGATTGACCAAGGAATTCGCGGGTTTCTTCGCCGTTCGCGACGTCGGCCTCAAGGTCCGCCGCGGCAGCATCCATGCGTTGATCGGGCCGAACGGGGCCGGAAAAACCACCTGCTTCAATCTGTTGACCAAGTTCCTGCGGCCGTCCGCCGGACAGATTCTGTATAAGGGACGGGATATCACGGCGATGGCGCCGGCCGACGTGGCGCGTCTCGGCCTGGTGCGCTCGTTCCAGATTTCAGCGGTATTCCCGCATCTGACCGCGTTGGAGAATGTGCGGGTCGCATTACAGCGCCAGCACGGGCATTCTTTCGATTTCTGGCGTTCGAAAACGGTGCTGGACCGGTTCAACGGCCGCGCCCGCGAATTGCTCGACGACGTCGGGTTGAGTGAATTCGCCGATACGCAGGCAGTCGAGATGCCCTATGGGCGCAAGCGCGCCCTTGAGATCGCAACCACGCTGGCGCTCGATCCGGAAATGATGTTGCTCGATGAGCCGATGGCCGGCATGGGACATGAGGACATCGACAAGATCGCCGCGCTGATCAAACGCATTTCGGCAAAATACACCATCCTGATGGTCGAACATAACCTAAGCGTGGTCGCCCACCTTTCCGACGTCATCACCGTGCTGACCCGCGGGCACGTGCTTGCGGAAGGCAATTACGCCGACCTGACCAAGGACGAGCGCGTCAAGGAAGCCTATCTGGGGGCCGGTCATGGCTGATTTGAAAATGGTGGAAACCGCTGCAGCGAAGTCCGCGGCCGTTGCCGCGGCGGGAACGCCGTTACTGTCGGTTGAGAACCTGCAGGCCTGGTATGGCGAGTCCCATATCCTGCACGGCATCAGTTTCAATGTGAATGCGGGTGAGGTGGTCACGTTGCTCGGGCGCAATGGCGCCGGCAAGACGACGACGTTGAAATCGGTGATGGGGATCATCGGTAAGCGCACCGGCTCGGTCCGCTTCGACAATCAGGAAATCATCCGGGCATCCTCGGACAAGATCGCGCGTCTCGGCATCGCCATTTGTCCGGAGGAGCGCGGCATTTTCGCAAGCCTCGACGTCCGCGAAAACCTGATGCTGCCGCCGGTCGTGCGTAGCGGCGGCCTGTCGCTGGATCAGATCTTCGACCTGTTCCCCAATCTCAAGGAGCGGCTCAACAGCCAGGGCACCAAACTGTCCGGCGGCGAGCAGCAGATGCTGGCGATCGCCAGGATCCTGCGCACCGGGGCACGCTTCCTGATGCTGGACGAGCCGACCGAGGGGCTGGCGCCGGTCATCATCCAGCAGATCGGGCACACCATCGCGCGATTGAAATCCGAAGGCTTCACCATCCTTCTGGTCGAACAGAATTTCCGCTTCGCCTCGACGGTCGCCGACCGTTACTACATCGTCGAGCACGGCAAGATCATCGATGGTTTTTCTAATTCTGAACTGCAAGCCAATATGGAAAAGCTTCACACCTATCTCGGCGTCTGAAAAACAACGAGAATAAAAATCTTAGAGGAGGCAAATATGAAGAGCAGGATTTCAGCGCTGCTGCTGGGAACGGTGCTGGCGTTTACCGCGGCGAATTTTGCTTTCGCGCAGGACAAGACGGTGAAGGTCGGGGCGCTGAGCGATCAGTCCGGCCTGTACTCCGATCTCGGCGGCCCCGGCTCGACATTGGCCGCCCAGATGGCGGTTGAGGATTCCGGCCTCACCGGCAAGGGCTGGAAGATCGATGTCATCTCCGCCGATCACCTCAACAAGCCCGACGTCGGCGCGAACATCGCGCGGCAATGGTTCGATGTCGATAAGGTCGACATCATTGTCGACGTACCGAATTCCGGCGTGGCGCTGGCGGTCAGCAATATCGTCAAGGAAAAAAACGGGATCTTCATCGATTCCGGCGCGGGCACCTCGGATTTGACCAACGCGCAATGCACGCCGAACACCATCCACTGGACCTACGATACCTATATGCTGGCGCACGGTACCGGTTCGGCGCTGACGAAAAACGGCGGAGACACCTGGTTCTTCCTCACGGCCGATTATGCCTTCGGCGCCGCGCTTGAGCGCGATACCACCACGGCGGTGCTGGCGGCAGGCGGCAAGGTGCTCGGCGGCATCAAGCATCCGCTCAACACATCGGATTTCTCATCCTTCCTGCTGCAGGCGCAGGCCTCCAAGGCCAAGGTTGTCGGCCTCGCCAATGCCGGTGGTGATACCACCAACGCGATCAAGCAGGCAGCCGAATTCGGCTTGACCCAGGGCGGCCAGAAGATGGCGGCGCTGCTGCTGTTCATCAGCGACGTTCACGCGCTCGGTCTCAACACGGCGCAGGGCCTCAACTTTACCGAGACCTTCTATTGGGACATGAACGACCAGACCCGGGCGTTCTCCAAGCGCTTCCAGGAGCGCATGAAGAACCACACCATGCCGACCATGGTGCATGCCGGGGTCTATTCGAGCTTGCTGCATTACTTCAAGGCGCTGGAAGCGCTCGGCGGCAACCCGCATGATGGCGCCAAGGTCGTTGCCAAGATGAAGGAAATGCCGACCGACGATCCGCTGTTCGGCAAGGGCAGCATTGAGCCCAATGGCCGCAAGATTCATCCGGCCTATCTGTTCGAAGTCAAGACGCCGTCGGAGTCGAAGGGCCCCTGGGACTATTACAAGCTGCTTGCGACGATTCCGGCTGATGAGGCCTTCACGCCGCTCGACAAGAGCACGTGTTCCTTGCTGAAGAAGTAAATCCGTCACCGTCACGTTTGGCGGCGCCGCGCCGCCAAACGTTTCATGGGAAGATGTTGAGCACGAGAAAGATTCATGCAGGCCCTTTACGCCCAACTCCTGGTCGGACTGATCAACGGCTCGTTCTACGCGCTGCTCAGTCTCGGGCTTGCCGTGATCTTCGGCATGCTCAACATCATCAATTTCGCGCACGGTGCGCTCTATATGATGGGCGCGTTCTGCGCCTATTTCCTGCTCAATCTCGCCAATATCGGCTATTGGCCGGCGCTGATCATCGCGCCGGTCGCGGTCGGTATTTTCGGTATGATCCTGGAGCGGACGCTGCTGCGATGGCTGACCGGGCTCGATCACCTCTACGGATTGCTGCTGACATTCGGACTGGCGCTGATCATCCAGGGCATCTTCCAGAATTATTTCGGCTCCTCCGGCTTGCCTTATTCGATTCCCGACGCGCTGAAGGGCGGCGCCAATCTCGGTTTCATGTACCTGCCGATCTATCGCGGCTGGGTGGTGGTGTTTTCCCTCGTGGTGTGCCTGCTCACCTGGTATCTGATCGAGCGGACCAGGCTTGGGGCCTATCTTCGCGCCGCCACCGAAAATCCGACATTGGTGCGCGCGTTCGGCATCAACGTGCCTCGGATGATCACGCTGACCTACGGGCTCGGCGTCGGCCTTGCCGCGCTGGCCGGCGTGTTGTCGGCTCCGATCAACCAGGTGCGGCCGCAGATGGGCGCCGACCTGATCATCGTCGTGTTTGCGGTGGTGGTGATCGGCGGCATGGGCTCGATCATGGGGTCGATCATTACCGGTTTCGCGCTCGGCGTGATCGAGGGATTGACCAAATACTTTTATCCGGAGGCTTCCAACACCGTGGTATTCGTCCTGATGGTGCTGGTGCTGCTGGTGAAGCCTACGGGCTTGACGGGACGGGCAAACTGACATGACTGTCACGACTGACAATATAATCCCGGTGGCTGCGCGCACCGTGCGCGACGAGATGATCGCGTTCGGCATCATGACGGTGCTGTTGCTGATCGTGCCGTTTACCGGCATCTATCCGTTTTTCGTGATGCAGGCGCTGTGCTTCGCTTTGCTCGCCTGCGCCTTCAACCTCCTGATCGGCTATGGCGGGCTGTTGTCGTTCGGCCACGCGATGTTCCTGGGGACCGCGGGCTACGTCTCGGGGCATGCGCTGAAAGTCTGGGGCTTGCCGCCCGAACTCGGGATCGTGGTCGGCACCCTGGCTGCCGCCGGGCTGGCCGTTATCACCGGCCTCATCGCCATCCGTCGCCAGGGCATCTATTTTGCGATGATCACGCTGGCGCTGTCGCAGCTGCTTTACTTCATCTATCTGCAAACGCCGTTTACGCACGGTGAGGATGGCATCCAGGGCATTCCGCAAGGATACATGTTCGGGTTTCTCAATCTATCAAACCCGACGGTGCTTTATTACGTCGTCCTTGCCGGGTTCTTGCTCGGTTTTCTGCTGATTTTCCGCACCATCAACTCGCCATTCGGCGAGGTGCTGAAATCGATCCGCGAGAACGAGCCGCGCGCGATCTCGCTCGGTTACAAGACCGATCATTACAAGCTGCTTGCTTTCATCCTGTCGGGGACACTGGCGGGATTTGCCGGTGCGCTCAAGGTGTTCGTCGCGCAGAACGCCTCGCTGACCGATGTGCATTGGACCATGTCGGGTGAAATCGTGCTGATGACGCTGGTTGGCGGTCTCGGCACCATTTTCGGGCCCGTGGTCGGCGCCTTCGTGATTATCGCCATGGAGCAATATCTGGCCGGATTCGGCCAGTGGGTCACGGTGATCCAGGGGGTGGTCTTCGTGATCTGCGTGCTGGCGTTCCGCCGGGGCATTGTCGGCGAAGTCGCCCATTTTTTCCGGCTTTCCCTCTAGGCAAGGGGGCCGGATTCCCGGTCGGTACAAAGCGGCGCGGTTTCCGCAGCAAGCCCGCTTGCGCGCTCTTCCAATAAATCGTTTATGACAGTTTCGTGACGGCTGGTTTGGCTGTCACTTCCATAATGATGGGTTGGTCGTATGTTGCGCTGGTTTCGTGCCTTTTTGCCGAAGGAGGAGCGGTTTTTCGCCCTGTTCGCCCGGCACTCCCAGACGGTGGTGCAGGGGGCGCTGGCGTTGCAGGACATGCTGCGCGGCGGCGAGGACATGCTGGCGGCCTGCCAGCGCGTCAACCAGTACGAGAACGAGGCCGACAATATCACCCGCGAGGTGCTGACCGCGGTCCGCCGGACCTTCATCACCCCGTTCGATCGAGGCGACATCAAGAATCTCATCACGGCGATGGACGACGCCATCGACCAGATGCAGCAGACCGCCAAGGCGGTGGTGCTGTTCGAGGTCCGCAGCTTCGAGCCGCCGATGCGGGAAATGGGCGGGCTGTTGGTCGAGTGCGCCAATCTGGTCGGCCGCGCGCTGCCGCTGTTGCAGTCGATCGGCGACAACGTCGCGATGCTGACGGCAATCACCGAGGAATTGACCAAGCTCGAAGGCCGGGTCGACGATCTCCACGATATCGGGCTGAAGGAATTGTTCCTCAAGCACCGCAACGCCAACACGATGGATTTTGTCGTCGGCGCCGAGATCTACGACCATCTCGAGAAAGTCGCCGATCGTTTCGACGATGTCGCCAATGAGATCAGCAGCATCGTGATCGAGCAAGTATAGGCAGGGCCGCACCGTGGATACCACGCTTGGCCTTCCCATTCTCGTCGGGCTGATCGCCGTCGCGCTGTTGTTCGATTTCCTCAACGGATTGCACGACGCCGCCAACTCGATCGCGACGATCGTTTCCACGCGCGTATTGCGCCCGCAATATGCGGTGTTCTGGGCGGCTTTCTTCAATTTCGTCGCCTTCGCCGTATTCGGGTTGAATGTCGCGCAGACCATCGGCGTCGGCATCATCGAGCCCAGCGTGATCGATGCGCAGGTGATCTTTGCGGCATTGGTGGGTGCGGTGGTCTGGAACCTGATCACCTGGAGATTGGGCATTCCCTCCAGCAGTTCGCACGCGTTGATCGGCGGGCTGGTCGGGGGCGGCATGGCCAAGGCAGGAATTTCGGCCGCCGTCTGGAGCGGCCTGTCGAAGACGTTGCTCGCCATCGTGCTGTCGCCCTTGGTTGGATTCCTGCTGGCGCTGGTACTGGTCGCCATCGTGTCCTGGGCCTCGGTGCGCTCGACGCCGTTCGCGGTCGACCGGGCGTTCCGAATCCTGCAATTCGCCTCCGCCTCGCTTTATTCACTCGGTCATGGCGGTAACGATGCGCAGAAGACCATGGGCATCATCGCGGTCCTGCTGTACTCGCAGGGGCATCTCGGCGGGCATTTTTTCGTGCCGTTCTGGGTGGTGCTGGCCTGCCAGGCATCGATGGCGCTCGGCACCCTGATGGGCGGCTGGCGGATCGTCCGCACCATGGGCCTGCGGATCACCAAACTGACTCCGATGCAGGGTTTTTGCGCCGAGACCGGCGGCGCCATGACGCTGTTCATGGCGACCTTCCTCGGGGTTCCGGTCTCGACCACCCACACTATCACCGGCGCCATCGTCGGCGTCGGCGCGGCCCGGCGCGCCTCGGCGGTGCGCTGGAACGTCGCCAGTTCGATCGTCTACGCCTGGGTGATCACGATTCCCGCCGCGGCCTTCGTCGCCGCGCTGGCTTATTGGGCGGTCCAATTGGTGCGGTAGGTACCGGCGATTGGAATTCGGCCGCGCAATCCCTATATGCGGAGCATCGTCTGTTTTGATGCGTTTTCTTAACGACTATTGGCATCCGCTTCGCCCGAAAACGCTTTTAATCGCCCTTGATCCGGCCCGGTTTCCCTGCCAAACGCTCGCGCCATGTCCGACCTTGCTGTTTCCGCCGAATCGTCCGCCCGCTCGCCGCTGACCTCCGAAGTCGAGCGCCGGCGGACCTTTGCGATCATCTCGCATCCGGACGCCGGCAAGACCACGCTGACGGAAAAATTGCTGCTGTTCGGCGGCGCCATCAACCTGGCCGGCCAGGTCAAGGCCAAGGGCGAACGGCGCAACACCCGTTCCGACTGGATGAAGATCGAGCGCGAGCGCGGCATCTCCGTCGTTACCTCGGTGATGACCTTCGAATTCGAAGGCCTGGTGTTCAACCTCCTGGATACGCCGGGCCACGAGGACTTTTCCGAAGACACTTACCGCACGCTAACCGCGGTCGATTCCGCGGTCATGGTGATCGACGCCGCCAAGGGCATCGAGGCGCGCACCCGCAAGCTGTTCGAGGTGTGCCGCCTGCGCGACATTCCCATCATCACCTTCATCAACAAGATGGACCGCGAGAGTCGCGACACGTTCGATCTGCTCGACGAGATCGAGAAGACGCTGGCGCTTGACACCACACCGATGACCTGGCCGGTCGGCCGCGGCCGCGATTTCCTCGGCACCTATGACGTCGTTCATGGCGGCGTGCGCCTGCTCGAAGGCGGCGGCGCCAAGACCGGCGCCACAGAACAGATCGACATCGCCGATCTCGCGGGCCGCAATCCCAACCTCGACATCGGCGCCATCAAGGATGAACTGGCCCTGGTGTCGGAAGCCTGCCAGCCATTCGAACTCGGGGCGTTTCGCGAAGGCCACCTGACGCCGGTCTATTTCGGCAGCGCGCTGCGCAATTTCGGTGTCGGCGATCTGCTCGAAGGGCTTGGCCGTTTCGCGCCTTCGCCGCGCGCGCAGGAAAGCGACTTGCGCAAGGTCGAAGCCGCCGAGTCACGGATGAGCGCCTTCGTGTTCAAGATCCAGGCCAATATGGACCCGAACCACCGCGACCGCATCGCCTTTGCGCGGCTGTGCTCGGGCAAGCTCACGCGCGGCATGAAGGCGAAGCTGGTGCGCACCGGCAAGAACATGTCGCTCTCCAGCCCGCAATTCTTCTTCGCCCAGGACCGGGCGCTGGCGGACGAAGCCTTCGCCGGCGACGTCGTCGGCATTCCCAACCACGGAACCCTGCGGATCGGCGACACGCTGACCGAAGGCGAGGATATCACCTTCGTCGGCGTGCCGAGCTTTGCGCCGGAAATCGTCCGGCGTGTCCGGCTCACCGACGCGATGAAGGCCAAGAAGCTGAAAGAAGCCTTGCAGCAGATGTCGGAGGAGGGCGTGGTCCAGGTGTTCCGGCCGCGCGATGGCGCGCCGGCGCTGGTCGGCGTGGTCGGCCCGCTGCAACTCGATGTGCTGAAAGCCCGGCTTGACGCCGAATATGCATTGCCGGTGGAATTTGAGGTCAGCGAATTTCAACTGGCGCGCTGGATTTCGTCCGACGACCGCAAGAAGCTCGATGCGTTCATCGCCGCCAACGGCTCCGGTGTCGCTGACGACGTCGATGGCGATCCGGTGTTCCTCGCCAAGAATGAGTTTTACCTCAATTACACCCGCGAGCGCGCCGAAGGCATCGTCTTTTCCAGCATCAAGGACGTGAAGCGGAAGGCTTGAAGCGTTATTTGCCGGCAGCTGATTGCAGGCGAGCCGGCCGTGAACGCGCGGATGTGAAGGCCGCCAGGCTTGATGCGGATCCTTTTGCCGACCATTATTTTACGAAGCGGGTGTCGTTTTTGCGAGGTCGCATTTCATGTCGCGGCGCGTCGTTGCTATCGCTTTATTCCTTGTTCTGGCCGTCGCGCTGACCGCAAGCGCGGAGGCGCGGCATCGTCACCAGATCGACGCCACGCCGTTCTCGCACGCGCCTTGCAGCGTGCTCAGTGGCCAACCTTGCACCCCGACCTTTTGCAGCGTGTTCAATCATGGACCCTGCATTCCCGAAATGGATTATCCCTATGGGGAAAACCTGCAGTTGACGGTCGAAAGCGATCCACCCGACAACGACAAGGCGAAATATGTCAGGCCGGACCACGATCTCGATACGATCGGCGATCTGTTTGCGGAATTGCGCTCCTGCTGGTCGCCGCCAGCGGCCGACTCCGCGCAACAGGGCATGCAGATGACAGTGCGCTTCAGTTTCAAGCGATCCGGCGAGATCATTGCGGTCCCCCGCATGACCTTTGCCACGGCCGGCGTTTCGGCCGATATCCGGGATACCTATCTCAAGGCGATCGAGGCGTCGCTCGACGCCTGTGAGCCACTGAAATTCACCAATAACCTTGGCGGCGCGCTCGCAGGCCGCCCGATCGCGATCCGTTACATCGATAACCGGCAGCTGGAAAAACCGTCCGGAACGCCCTGACAGGCGTTTAGCGCATTGCGGCCCAAGCCCTCGAAATGATACCCGTGCGGGCAAACCAGTTACGGGAGGAATGCCATCGTGGGACTGCTGGTGATGATCCTGGGCCTCGTCTTGTTCTTCGGGGTTCATCTGATCACGACGCAGCGCGGCTTGCGGGCGCGGTTGATCGGATCGTGGGGCGAGGGCGGTTACAAGGCCGGATATGGGCTGGTGGCGCTGGCCGGTCTTGCGCTGATCGTGTGGGGGTTTGCCCATTATCGCGCAACCGGCTGGATCGATGTCTGGTATCCGCCGACTGCGTTCAAGCATATCACCATTGCGCTGATGCTGCCCGCGGTCATCCTGGTGGTGGCTTCCTATATTCGCGGCCGTATCTATACCGCGCTGAGGCATCCGATGCTGGCGGGCATCAAGCTGTGGGCGGCGGCCCATTTGCTCGCCAATGGCGACCTCGGCTCGATCATCCTGTTCGGCTCGTTCCTGGGATGGGCGGTATACGACCGCATCTCGCTGAAACATCGCGGCGATAGCGGCGCGCCGCCAATTCCCGTCGGCGGTGTCGGCAACGATCTCATTGCCGCGGCGGTCGGTGTCGTCGCCTATCTGGCGCTGGTTTTCGTGTTCCATCCCGTCGTTATCGGCGTTCCTGTCATCGGAGCTTAAAATGTCCATTCAATCGAGCATCAAACGCAAGACCGCGCCGGATATCCGCGCCCGCAAGAATGGCGAGCCGATCGTGATGCTGACATCGTATCACGCGCACACCGCCGCGCTGGTCGACCGCTATTGCGACGTCATTCTGGTCGGCGATTCCCTCGGCAATGTGATGCATGGTTTCGAAACCACGGTGCCGGTGACGCTCGACATGATGATCCTGCAAGGCCGCGCCGTGATGCGCGGCTCGCAGCATGCGCTTGTCGTCGTGGACATGCCGTTCGGTTCCTACGAAGCTTCGAAAGAGCAGGCGTTTCAGTCCGCTGTGCGAATCCTGAAAGAGACCCAATGCGGCGCCGTGAAGCTCGAGGGCGGGGTGCGGATGGCGGAAACCATCGCGTTCCTTGCCGGGCGCGGCGTTCCCGTGATGGGGCATATCGGGCTGACTCCGCAATCGATCAACACGCTCGGATCCTTTCGTGCGCAGGGCCGCGAGGAAAGCAGCTGGCAGCCGATCGAGGACGACGCCCGCGCGGTTTCGGAAGCTGGCGCGTTTTCCGTGGTGGTCGAGGCGGTCGCCGAACCGCTGGCGCGCAAGATCACGCAATCGATTGCCATTCCGACAATCGGCATCGGCGCCAGTGCGGCCTGCGACGGTCAGGTGCTGGTGCTGGAGGATATGCTGGGCCTGTCGGCGCGGCCGCCGAAATTCGTCCGCCGCTACGGCGATCTCGGTCCGATGATCGAAGCCGCGATCAAGGGCTATGCCGACGATGTGCGTGCTCGTGCGTTTCCGGGGCCGGAACATGTCTACGGCATGAAAACGAAAAGCTAGCGATCGTCGCAACATCCTGTCTGCGCTTGGCGAACGCGTACAGGCCATCATCGTGATGCGCGATCGAGATATCGCAGCGAGGCCTTGCGCGCGTGGTGCGCGGCTTTCCGATTAAAAGATTCTGGAAGCGATCGCGTTGACGACAAAGCCTTTGCCACGCAACGCCGACGCCAAGCTGATGAAAAAATTGCTGCGCGACGCGCTGGCCGCGCAATAATCGCAAGCCATCACAACTCCGCGAAGCGTGCAAAACACGCTTGGTATTCACGGATGCAATCCGCAAATCTTAGCTGATTCGCGGCACGAACATTGCTTAGAATAAACACGCTGGGAAAATCTTGGGAGTGCGAGATGAAGCGCATTGTCCTCTGCCTGGTGTTTGGTTCCATGATGGGAGCCGCGAGTGCCCGCGATCTCGGGCAATGGGATGGATCCGATCCCGCGATCAGGGAATGGTACCAAGCGTTGATGCAACCGGATGTTCCGACCGCTTCGTGCTGCGGCGAGGCGGACGCCTATTACGCCGACGAAATGCATGTCCGCGACGGCAAGACCTATGCGATCATCACCGACGACCGACCGGATGAGCCGCGCCGGCGTCCGCATATCGATATCGGGACCGAAATTGAAATCCCGAACAATAAATTAAAATGGGACAAATCGAATCCGACGGGGCACGGCATCGTATTTTTAAGCCGCGCCGGCTATGTTTATTGCTATGTCCAGCCGGGCGGAGTCTGACTCGTTCCGAGATGCCTGAAGGCGGCGGCTTGACACCGTTCGGCGGGATCGCTGTCGTCGTTTCAGGGCGCGCATCGCGTTGAATTAACGAAGAAAATATTGCATGCCGGGGGTGGGCGGCTTTGCCTTGTCACCGCCATATCGCTAGGGTATCGCCGCCGTCAATCGGGGGATCGAGCGCCTTCCGCGGTTGGCGGATTGTTGTTTCCATCGGGCATGGGATAGCCTTAAGTGTCTGAATTATTTGATGAAGTAAACGAGGACGTCCGCCGCGAACAGCTCAAGAAGCTGTGGGACCGGTATTCGGTCTTTATCGTCGCCAGCGCGCTCCTGATTATCGCCGCGGTGGGCGGCTGGCGCGGCTATCAATATCTCGAGGCCAAAAAGGCCGCCGAGGCTGGTGCGGCCTTCGACAAGGCCATCGAGCTTTCCGAGCAGAACAAGCATGCCGAGGCCGAAGCCGCCTTCAACAGCCTCGCGGCAACTGCGCCGTCGGGCTATCGGATGCTGGCGCGGCTGCGCGCCGCGGCCGAGGTCGCAAGCAGCGATCCGCAGGCAGCGGTCAAGCTTTACGAGGATATCTCCACGGATCGCAGCGCCGACACTCTGGAGCAGGAGCTTGCCAAGGTCCGCGCGGCCGGACTGCTGCTGGAGACGACCAGCTATCCCAACATGCTGCAGCGGCTCGAGCCTGAGGCCGCGCCGGAGGCGGCGTTTCGCCATACCGCGCGCGAATTGCTGGCCCTGTCGGCATGGCGCGCCAATGACACGACGGCGGCCCGCAAATGGCTCGATCTGATTGCCAATGATGCGGAGACGCCGCCTGGTCTGCGCTCGCGCACCGAAGCGCTCCAGGCATTGCTGCCGCCGGTCGCAAAGAGCTGACGGCAGAAACGAGTTGAGTGAGAAACCAACCATGCGCCGCTCGCAACGCTTGATCGCCGCCGTTGTTCTGATCGCGCTGTCGGGCGCGCTGGCCGGCTGTTCCAGCGCGGGCTGGGATCCGACCGATCTGCTGGATTTCCTCGACAGCAAGAAAAAGCTTCCGGGGGATCGCAAGCCGGTGTTCCCCGACGGCGTGCCGGGTCTTGAGCAGGGCGTTCCAAAGGATCTGTACAAGGATCAGGTCGAGCAGCAGCAGATCGAACAACAGAATGCCGAAGCAGCCGCTGCGGCTGCTCCGACCGCGCCGCCTGCTCCGCCGCCTGAAGAAGCCAAGGCGCAGAAATCCAAGGGCAAGAAGGCCAAACCGTCCGCCGGCGCCGCGCAGCAATCCTCTGCGGAAGATCCCAACGCCGCGTCTGGGGATGAAGGCGCCACCGCGGCGGTCCCGCCGGCTTCGAAGCCCAAAAAGGTCGCTCGCCGGCGTACCACTGCGCCGCCGCCCGATCAGCAGGCCGCGCAACCGGACGCGCAGCCGCCGGCCCAGCCCGCCGCGCCTCCGGCGCAACAATCTTCGCAGCCATTCCCGGCGCCACTGCCGAGCAGCGGTTTCTCGCGCTGATTTCGCTTTGTCTCTATCGCGTTTTCGAGCGAAGCGGATTCCGGTTCGCGTGAAGAAAACGCGTCAAACCAAGAACATAGAGCTTCGGTTCTGATTCCATCCGAACCGAAAGGGCTCTAGGATCGACATGCGCTCGATAACGGGCGCAGGGATGACCTATGTCTTTTACAATCGCCATTATCGGCCGGCCCAACGTCGGAAAATCGACGCTGTTCAATCGTCTGGTTGGGCAAAAGCTCGCGCTCGTCGACGATGAGCCCGGCGTCACGCGCGATCGCAGGGAAGGCGAGGCGCGGCTCGGCGATCTTGAATTCACCGTCATCGATACCGCAGGCTTGGACGAAGGCGCCAAGGGCTCGCTGACCGCGCGGATGCAGGAGCAGACCGAAACCGCAATCGGCCTTGCGGATGCGCTGATGTTCGTGATCGACGCCCGCGTGGGCCTTACGCCGAACGATCGTGCATTCGCCGATTTCGCGCGCCGCGCCAACAAGCCGGTGGTGCTGGTCGCCAACAAGGCCGAGGGTAAGCACGGCGAAATCGGCGCGATGGAATCCTACGCGCTGGGGCTCGGCGATCCGATCCAGGTTTCGGCCGAGCACGGCGAGGGGATGAGCGATCTCTACGACGCCGTGCGCGCGCTGATGCCTGAACCCGCCGATGAGAAAGAGGAGTTCGACGATGACGACATCATCGAATCGGACGAGGATTTGTCGCAGCGCCCGATTCGGGTTGCGATCGTCGGCCGCCCCAATGCCGGCAAGTCCACGCTGATCAATCATCTGCTCGGCGAGGAGCGGCTCCTGACCAGCTCCGAGGCCGGCACCACCCGCGATTCCATTTCCGTCGAGATCCACCGGCAGGGCCGCGATTTCCGCGTGTTTGATACCGCGGGCTTGCGGCGGCGCTCGCGGATCGAGGAAAAGCTCGAAAAACTCTCGGTGGCGGACGCCTTGCGCGCGGTCCGCTTTGCCGAAGTCGTGGTGCTGATGATGGACGCGCAGAACAAGTTTGAGGAACAGGATCTGCGGATCGCCGACCTGATCGAACGCGAGGGTCGGGCGATCGTGATTGCCGTCAACAAGTGGGATTTGATGGACCGGCAGCCCAACCTGATCTCGGCGCTGCGCACGGACGCCGATCACTGGCTGCCGCAGGTCAGGGGCGTGCCGATCGTCGCGGTGTCGGGCTTGATGGGCGAGGGCATCGACCGCCTGATGAGCGCGATCGAACAGGCTTACGCGGTGTGGAACAAGCGGGTTCCGACGGCCGCGCTCAACCGCTGGTTCGAGCAGGCGGTGGACGCCAACCCGCCGCCGGCGGTGTCGGGCCGGCGGCTGAAGCTGAACTACATCACCCAGGCCAAGGCGCGGCCGCCGAGTTTCGTGTTGTTCTGTTCGCGCGCCGATGCGGTGCCGCAATCCTATCTGCGCTATCTCGTCAATTCCTTGCGTGAATATTTCGAACTGCCGGGCACGCCGGTGCGGATCTCGCTGCGCGAGAAAGCCAATCCGTTCGCCCACAAGCGCAAGCGGCCGTCGTGAGCCGGTGCGGCCTGCCGTGTCAGGCCGCATGGTTGCGCAATATCGATCATGGCATTGCTGCTGCGACTCGAATTGCCGCAGTCAGGATTTAGCCGCTGCGCCGGCCGGAGTCAGTTGCGGGATGCGTAGCTCAGCGCGGGCATGCTGCGCGATTTGCCAGCCGCCGCTGATGCCAAGCGCGGCCATGACCAGTGCGACCAGGATATCCGGCCATCCGGCCCCGGCGCCGAACACGCCTGCCGCCGCTGCCAGCACCGCGAGATTGCCGATCGCGTCGTTGCGCGAACAGATCCATACCGAGCGCATGTTCGCATCGCCGGTGCGGAAGCGGTAGAGAAGCAGCGCGACGCTCATATTGGCGAGCAGTGCAAGGACGCCGACCACACCCATCGTCTCGGCCTTGGGCAAGGTGCCCGCGTAGGCGTGCCATGCTGTCGAGAGCAGCACGGCTGCGCCGAAAAGGCCGAGCGAGCAGCCCTTGAGCAGGGCAGCGCGCGCTCGCCAGACCGGTGCCATGCCGGCGACCCCGAGGCTGATCGCGTAGTTGCCCGCATCCCCCAGGAAGTCGATCGCATCGGCCTGGAGCGAGGCAGAGCCGGCAGCTACGCCGGCGACGATCTCGGCCATGAACATCGACGCGTTGATCGCAAGCGCGATCCAGAGCACCCGGCGCCAGAGCGGGCTGTCGAACTCCTTCAAAGAGGAGCAGTGGTCATCGTGGCAGCAACCGGCCATTTGTCACCTCGTCGAACCCGGTGTGGCACCCCATATGCACCCTGTAGTCACTACAGGGTCAAGGGCAATGACACGACTGGCGATCGGCGACCTCGCGAAGAGGACGGGAACGAAGGTGGAGACCATCCGCTATTACGAGCGGATTGGGCTGTTGCCGGCACCGGGGCGCACCGAAGGCAATTATCGCTCCTATGACGAACGGCATCTTGGCCGTCTGAGCTTCGTCCGGCGTGCCCGTGACCTTGGCTTTTCGCTCGACCAGGTGCGCGAGCTGCTGGGCCTTGCGGATGATCGGGATCGCTCCTGCGAGGCGGTTGACGTCATCGCGCGTCAGCATCTGGCCGAGGTCGAACGCAAGATCGAGGCTCTGACGGCGCTTCGCGAAGAACTCGCCGACGTGATCGGTCGCTGTCGCCGCGGGACTGTCGCCGAATGCCGTATCATCGAGGCGCTCGCCCCGGTCTCCGCCACGTAGGATGCTCGTCCATTTTAAGGACGCGGTGTGTCACGCCGGCGCGTGAAAGCTCATCAAGCTGCGGCTCTGGTAATCATAGAGCTTGCCGGTCTCGGTCCATGACGGCGCGCACATCGGCACGATGAATGCGGCGGCCTGTTCGGGCGTGTCGAGCGTCATCGGATCCTCGCCGGGAAACACCGTGGCGCGCATGCGGGTGCGGATCGGGCCCGGATTGAACAGGTTGGCGCGAACGGGCGTCGATGCCGTTTCATGGGCCCACGCCCGTACCAGCGTATCCAGCGCCGCCTTGGAGGCCGAGTAGGGAGCGCGATAGGCAAGTGCCTTGCTGGCGGCGTCCGAGGTGATGAACACGGCGCGGCCGGCGTCGGATTTCGTCAGCAGCGGCTCCATGCAGCGGATCAGCTGGAAATTGGCGGTGACATTGATCGCCATCACGTCGTTCCACGGCTTCAGCTCGATATGCCCGAGCGGCGAGGACGGGCCGGCGATGCCGGCATTGCCGACGAGAATGTCGAGCTTGCCATGACGTTCGTGCAGTGCGGCGCCGAGGCGGGCGATGCCGTCGAAATCGGTGAGGTTGAGCGGCACCAGCGTGGCGCTGCCGCCGTCTTTCCGGATCTCGTCGTCAAGTTCTTCAAGACCGCCTTGCGTGCGTGCGACCGCAACGATATGCGCGCCGGCTTTGGCCAGCGCACGCGCCGTGGCATGGCCGATGCCACGCGAGGCACCGGTGACGAGCGCGATACGGGAGGCAAGCGGGAGAGCCATCGGCGGCATTTATGATACCCTGCCTTGAAAATCAAATATTTAAGGAGGCGCGAATATCGATTGGCGAAGCGGGAAATCTACCTGCACGGCCCGATCAATTACGGCGAGACCAGGCTGTCGAACACGGCGATTGAAAAGGTGTTATCGGCGCCACGACGCGAAACTGGAAAATGGTGACGACGCTGCATGCGATGGCGGCGAAGTAAATTTTTCCGTCGTCGTCCCCGCGAAGGCGGGGAGACCCCTAACCACCAATTTTTGTTGTTTCAGAATATGTCCGCCGGAGCGCCAAAAAGATAGGCTACGGCGTATCTGTCCCCGCCTTCGCGGGACGACGACGCAATGGAGGTCAGCTCGCCTCCGCCAGCAACGATAGCTGCCGCGGCTGCGGTTCGACCTGGGTCTGGTCGGTCAGGTGGGTCGGATAGGCGCCGGTAAAGCAATGATCGGAGAATTTCGGATTGGCGGGATCGCGGCCCGGCTCGCCCATCGCGCGATACATGCCGTCGATGGACAGGAACGCCAGCGAATCCGCGCCGATGATATCGCGCATCTCCTCGAGCGAATGGGTCGCCGCCAGCAGGCCGCCGCGATCGGGCAGGTCGATGCCGTAATAATCGGGATACAGGATCGGCGGGGAGGCGAGGCGGAAATGCACTTCGCGCGCGCCGGCATCGCGCATCATGCGCACGATCTTTTTCGAAGTGGTGCCGCGCACCAGTGAATCGTCGAGCAGGATGATACGCTTGCCCTCGATCGCGGCGCGGTTGGCCGAATGCTTCATGCGCACGCCGAGCTCGCGCACGCTCTGGGTCGGCTGAATGAAGGTGCGGCCGACATAGTGGTTGCGGATGATGCCGAGCTCGAACGGCACGCCGGAATGCTGGCTGTAGCCGACGGCGGCGGGCACGCCGGAATCCGGCACCGGCACCACGACGTCGGCCTCGACATGGCTTTCACGCGCGAGCTGCGCGCCAAAGGCCTTGCGGACCTCATACACCGACCGTCCGCCGACAATGGAATCCGGCCGCGCGAAATAGATGTATTCGAAGATGCAGGGCCGCGGCGGCTTCGGCGGGAACGGATGATGGCTGTGTGCGCCTTCCTCGTCGAACACGATGATCTCGCCGGGGGCGATGTCGCGCACATAGCGCGCGCCGATCATGTCCAGCGCGCAGGTTTCCGAGGCCAGGATCGGGCAGCCGTCGAGTTCGCCCAGCACCAGCGGACGAATGCCGAGCGGATCACGCGCGCCGACCAGCTTCTTGTTGGTCAGCGCCACCAGCGAATAGGCGCCCTCGATCGCGCGCAAGGCCTCGATGAAGCGGTCGATGAACCGGCTGCGCTTGGACTGCGCCACCAGGTGCAGGATGACTTCGGTATCCGTGGTCGACTGCATCATGGCGCCGTTGCGCACCAGTTCGCGGCGCAGCGTCAGGCCATTGGTGAGGTTGCCGTTGTGGCCGACCGCGAAGCCGCCGGCATTGAGCTCGGCGAACAGCGGCTGGACGTTGCGCAGGATGGTGGCGCCGGTGGTGGAATAGCGGACATGGCCGACAGAAGCGTTGCCGGGCAGGCGTTCGATCACTTCGCGGCGGGAGAATGTGTCGCCGACGAGGCCAAGCCGCCGTTCGGAATGAAAGCGGCTGCCGTCGAAGGAGACGATGCCCGCGGCTTCCTGGCCGCGATGCTGCAGCGCGTGCAGCCCGAGCGCGGTGATGGCGGCGGCCTCCGGATGCCCGAAGATGCCGAACACGCCGCATTCCTCGCGTAGCGTGTCGCCTTCGAGATCGTCCTGCATGTCAATCGGGCCAGGATTTAGATCAAAGTTTAAGTCAAGTTGACCGGCGTGATCGGAAGGGCTCTGCATCTCGTCCATCGCGCCTCTCATAAGCCTGATCTCAGTTTCCCGCAGGTTTCTCGATCAGCTTTTTCAAGCTGTCGCGGGCCGGTTTACTATAACCATCGCCAGCAGCCGGCGCCGCTGGGTCGGTGTCAGTCTGATCATCGTCCGGTTTATTCTTCTTGAATCTTTTCAAGATGGTGTTCTCGGGGTCATCCGGCAAGAGGGACATCAGCCAATCCCCCGTTGCTTGCAGGACAACCCGGGATTTTGCCCCGGTAACCCAGTCGGGCCGCTGCTTGTCCGGAACCAGCCAAGTGAAAAACAGGAAGGCGACGACCATGATCAGGAGGCCGCGCGCTAGGCCGAACAGGAACCCGAGCGTGCGATCCAGCGCACCGATCCGGGAATCCAGGATCATGTCGGAAATCCTGACCGTGATGATGGAAACCACGATCAGGGTGCCGATGAAGACGCCGGCGACCACGACAATGCTGGCAACAGTGTCGCTGACGTTGAAATAGGCCTTGGCGGTCGGGAGCAGTTTGCCGAAGGAATAGACCGTGACCAGTGCCGCGGTACCCCATGCTGCGATCGACAGCACCTCGCGCATGAAGCCGCGAACCATCGCGAGCAGGCCGGAGATCAGCATCACCGCGAGCAGGACGAGATCGAGTATCGTTATAGGCATCGGCTGGTCAGTTCCGCTCGTAGAAACAAAAGCGCGAATCGGCTCGGCGGTGCCGCCCTAGGTGACGGGCATACGGCATGTGCCGCAAGGCTGAAAACATGCAGTTCCGTGCCCCTCGCGCGCGTTGTATAGCCGCGAGGCCGGATCAGGTCACGCCTGTCTAGCGCCCCTCGCGCCGGAATTTGGCAGGTGTGGCATTTTTCTCAGATCCGTCACGATCTTGCTGCCGGTTGGCGGCCGGCGTGCCCCGTGCGGCGATATCCGCCACCAGGCTGGTCAGCCCGCCGACGGCATTGAGGACCACGCCCGCGTCACCGCCGGTCTCGCCGCGCGCCGATTCGGGCAGCACGGCGCGGCCAAATCCGAGCTTTGCGGCCTCCTTCAACCGGGCCGGAGTCTGCGCCACCGGGCGCACCGCACCCGAGAGGGAAACCTCGCCGAAATACACCGCATCGGTCGGTAAAGGGGCGTTAACCAACGACGACACCAGCGCGGCGGCGGCGGCGAGGTCGGCCGCAGGTTCCTGGATGCGCAGGCCACCAGCGACATTCAGATAGACGTCGTAGCCGGACAGTTTCACCCCGCAATGCGCCTCCAGCACCGCCAGCACCATCGAAAGCCGGCTCGGATCCCAGCCGACGACGGCGCGGCGCGGGGTTCCGAGCGACGTCGGCGCCACCAGCGCCTGCAACTCGACCAGTACCGGGCGGGTGCCCTCGATCCCCGCGAAAACCGCCGTGCCGGGACTGCCGAGGTCGCGTTCCGACAGGAACAGCTCGGACGGGTTGGACACCTCGCGCAGGCCGAGGCCCGTCATCTCGAACACGCCGATCTCGTCGGTGGGACCGAAGCGGTTCTTCACCGCGCGCAGGATGCGAAATTGCTGCGAGCCTTCGCCTTCGAACGACAGCACGGCATCGACCATGTGTTCGACGACACGGGGCCCGGCGATCTGGCCGTCCTTGGTGACGTGGCCGACCAGGATGATCGCGGCGCCCGATTTCTTGGCGAATCGGATCAGCGCCTGCGCCGAGGCGCGAACCTGGGTGACCGTGCCGGGCGCCGATTCGACCGTGTCCGTCCACATGGTCTGGATCGAATCGATCACGATCAGGCGCGGCGTCGCGCCTTCCGACAGCGTGGAGACGATATCCTCCACCGAAGTTTCCGAGGCGAGCTGCACCGGCGCATCCGCCAGGCCCAGGCGCTCGGCGCGCAGCCGCACCTGCGCCACCGCCTCTTCGCCGGAGATATAGACCGTGCGGTGACCGGCGCGCGCCATCAGGCTGGTCGCCTGCGTCAGCAGCGTCGATTTGCCGATGCCGGGATCGCCGCCGACCAGCAGCACCGAGCCGCGGACGAAGCCGCCGCCGGTGACGCGGTCGAGTTCGGCCATGCCGGAGGCGAGGCGAGGGGCGTCGTTGCTCTTGCCGGCCAGGGTTTCCAGCGCAAACGTCCGGCCCTTGCGTTTGGAGCGGATGCTGACCGGCATGGAGGTGGCGCCGGTTGTATCCTCCTCGGCCAGCGTATTCCACTCGCCGCAGGAATCGCATTTGCCCTGCCACCGGTTATAGGCCGCGCCGCAATTTTGGCAGACAAAGGAAAGCGTGTTCTTGGCCATGCAGGGTTTCAAATTGCCTTGTCAGGATGAATGCGCCGCGTTCCACAGCATAGATAGTCCGGCGGCGAGCATGATGCCATCCATCACCAGCCGGAAGATGTCCGCTTTCAGTCCGAGCACGAAGGGCTTGGCGATGAAGGCGCCTGCCATCAGCGAAAATCCCGCGATCAGGCCCTGCAGCGCGACGTCCGGTGTCAGCGCGCCGAACTGCTGAAAGGTCACGGACTTGCTGAGATAGAGGCCCAGCGAACTCGCTGCTTCGGTGGCGAGAAACGCGCCTCTGTCGAGGCCGTAGAACAGAAACAGCGGCACGCTCAACGGCCCGGTCGAAACCACGATGCCCGTGATATAGCCGATCACGGCGCCGCCGATCGCCAGGTGCCAGAGCGATATCTTGAACTCATGCCGCGCCAGCCAGTGCCGCACCGGCACCATCGTGATCAGAAACAGGCCGATGGAAATGTCGATCGCGTGCGACGGCAGCGCCAGCATGGTGCGTGCGCCAAGCGCCGCGGCCGGAATGCCGGGGATGGAATAGGCGGCACAGGCGCGCCAATCGACCTCGCGCCACCAGGCCAGGATACGCGACAGGTTGGCCATCACGGCGGCGATCGCCATGATCGGCACGGCCTGCTTGGGCCCGTATTCATAGACCAGCACCGGCATCAGCATGATCGACGAGCCGGTGCCGACGATGCCGCTGATGGTGCCGGCGAGAAGCCCGACCGCGAGAACGAAAAGGAAGCTCACAGCGACAGTCTCTCCGAATCGGCGATCCTCTCGTCTTGAGGAGCAGGAACCTTCATTTCAGCAAGAGCCTTGGTTCAGCAGGATCTTGGTTCAGCAAGGGTCTTGATTTCAGGATGAGTCGCAAGGGCCCGATACCGAACGATATTGGCTTCGCCGCGCGACCAGCGCGTCGGGCCGTTCGATATTGTCAATGTCGAACGCGGCTATCTTCATGTACAGCTTTACAAAGCGCGTTCCTGCGCCCGGTTCATCGGAGATCTCATGACAAAACTACAGGCCGCTGTTGTTGTTTGCGTATTCGGATTTTCAGGTGTCGCCTTTTCGGGTGCCGTCATGGCGCAAAACGCGACGCCCGACGCACGCGGCGCCTGCAGCGACGATTACAAGAAGTTTTGCGCCGGAACCGCGCCGGGCGGTGGACGGATCGTCGCTTGTTTGAACAAGCAGCATGACCACCTCAGCGACTCCTGCAAGAAGGCGATCGACTCCAGAAAGCCGCAATAAAGCAAATTCCGCGGCGGATCATGCAACGTCGGAAGCGGGGGCGGGGCTGGTCGAAGCTTCGGCCGCACCGCCTTTGTAGAGTCGGGCGTAGCGCCGGCCGAGGCTGGTCAGCACCTCATAGCCGATGGTGCCGAAATGGTGCGCGAGCTCGTCAACGGTGATGCCTTCACCGATCAATGTTGCCATATGGCCGCGCCGCGCGGCGTTGTTCGGCAGGTCGGTAATATCGACCGCCATCAGGTCCATCGAGATACGGCCCGCAATCGGGCAACGTTTGCCGGCGATCACGACCTCGGCGCCGCGGGTGCCATCATTGGCGCTGGCGGCGCGGAAATATCCATCGGCATAGCCGGCGGAGATGATCGCGAGTTTCGTCGGCCGCCGCGCGGTCCAGGTGCCGCCATAGCCGACGGTTTCGCCGCGCTCCACATTGCGGATATGCATGATGCGGGCCTTCAATTCGACGACCGGCTGCATCGGATTGTCGGCTTCGGGCGTGGGATTGACGCCATAGAGCGCGGCGCCCGGCCGCACCAGATCGAACTGAAATTGCGCGCCCAGGAATACGCCCGATGAATTCGAGAGCGATGCCGGCACGCCGGAAAACAGCGCCGATATCTCGCGGAAGGTCGCAAGCTGCCTGCCGTTGGCCGAGCTATTGAGCTGTTCGGCCGAGGTGAGGTGGCTCATGACCAGCGTGATGCCGTGATCGCCGGCATTGATCCTGGGAACGAGCCCCTGCGCTTCCGTCGCGCTAAGGCCGAGCCGGTTCATGCCGGTGTCGATATGAATGGCGGCGCCGCCCTCCCAGTGGGAGCGGCGGCAAAATACGTCCCATTCGGCGAGCTCGTTGAGATCGCCGATCACGGGCCGGGCGTCGATTCTGGCGTAGGTATCGCCGCAATTCTGGAAGAAGCCGTCGAGCACATAAATGACCGCCGACGGCACGGCGGCGCGGACCGCGACAGCCTCGTCGAGGGTTGCGACGAAAAAGGTCTTGCAGCCGGCTCGCGCTAGCGCGCGCGCGACCGGATCGGCGCCGCAGCCATAGGCGTCTGCCTTGACGACGCCGGCGCATTCGGCCGGCACCGCGGTTTTCTCGAGCTTGCGCCAGTTGGCGACGATGGCATCGAGATCGACCGTGAGTATCCCGGTTTTGGCCGCAAGCGCCGCAGCCTTGTCTGTCTCGGGCGGGCGGGGGAGGCTCGCCGGTATCGTCTTGGGATCGGAAACGACGTTCATGCTGTACTTTAGGCGCGGGTCACAAGCGGTTCAACCGGATAAGCCCGCTTCTAATATGTCCGGTCCGGCATTTGTCCGTCCTGCACCAGATCGCTGAAGCGGGTGAATTGTCCTTCAAATTGCAGTTCGACGGTTCCGGTCGGGCCGTGGCGCTGCTTGCCGATGATGACTTCGGCCTTGCCGTGGACCAGCGACATATCGAGCTGCCATTTTTCGTATTCCGGCGTGCCGATGCGCGGCTCCTTGTTGGCGAGATAATATTCCTCGCGGTACACGAAGATCACGACGTCGGCGTCCTGCTCGATCGAGCCGGACTCACGGAGGTCGGCGAGCTGCGGACGCTTGTCGTCGCGGTTTTCGACCTGACGCGACAATTGCGACAGCGCGATGATCGGGACGTTCAGCTCCTTGGCCAGTGCCTTCAGATTGGTCGTGATCTCCGTGACTTCCTGCACGCGGTTGTCGGAACGCTTGCCCGATCCCTGCAGCAGCTGGATATAATCGATAACCAGCAGATCGAGACCCTTCTGCCGCTTCAGGCGGCGCGCGCGCGCGGTAAGTTGCGAAATCGACAGGCCGCCGGTTTCGTCGACGTAAAGCGGCAGGGACTGCAATTCGATCGAATAGTTGCGGATCTTCTCGAAATCGGCCTCGGTGATGCCGCCGCGACGGATCATGCTCGAGGCGATACTGGTTTGCTCCGCGAGAATACGCGTGGCGAGCTGCTCGGCGGACATTTCGCAGGAAAAGAAGCCGACAATGCCGCCGTTGACGGATTTCATGGCGCCGTCGGCCTGAACTTCGGCGCGATGCGCCCTGGCCACGTTGTAGGCGATGTTGGTGGCCAGCGCGGTCTTGCCCATGCCGGGACGGCCGGCGACGATGATCAAGTCGGAATGCTGCAATCCGCCCATCTTGTTGTCGAGGTCGCGTAGCCCGGTCGCTATTCCGGACAGCCTGCCGTCGCGTTTGTAGGCGTTGGCCGCCATGTCGACGGCGGTGGTGAGCGCTTGCGAGAAACGCTGGAAGCCGCCGTCATAGCGGCCGGTCTCGGCCAGTTCGTAGAGCTGGCGTTCGGCATCCTCGATTTGCGCGCGGGGCGCAAAATCCACCGGTGCGTCGAAGGCGACGTTGACCATGTCTTCGCCGATCCGGATCAGGTCGCGGCGCAGGGAAAGCTCGTAAACCGTTCGGCCGTAATCGTGGGCGTTGATGATCGTGGTCGCTTCGGCGGCGAGACGAGCGAGGTATTGGCCAACCGTCATGCCGCCGATGTCGGTTTCGGCGGGCAGAAAGGTTTTCAGCGTGACAGGGGTTGCGACTTTCCCCATCCGGATCAGGCTTCCGGCGGTCTCATAGATCGTCTGGTGGATCGGCTCGAAGAAGTGCTTCGGCTCGAGGAAGTCGGAGACGCGATAGAATGCATCGTTATTGACCAGGATCGCGCCCAGCAAACTCTGTTCCGCCTCGATATTGTGCGGCGCATTCCGATAGGCCGGATTGGGCGCGTCGGGCGTTAGCTTGAGTACGTTCGAATCAGTCGAGGCCATGAGAGACGATGTTCTTCGGATTGGATCGTTGTTGGAAGCGTCGGATTTGGGGGGGCGATAAAGCGCCACCTGTCGTCTTAGCGAAAGCGAGAAGGTGCCTTATGCACGATTCACACAACACGGTGTGTGAATCCTGCTCATCGCTTGACGGGGTTTGCGGGGTTGTGCGGCGCACACAGCGAAGATTTTCTGATTTGTCGGAAAAGGAGACGCCGGTGGCGGTGAACCTTGCACCCTCCAGGGCCGACCTATGTCCGGACGGAGAGTGGTTCGAGGCGGCCGTGCTGGCTCCGAATCGGATTTGGCCCCGAATCAGACCAGCAGGAGATAGATCAGGGCGATCAGGGCGGCTCCGACGCCGGTGGCGATCAGGACATAATCGGTCTGGATGTCGCGGTGCGGATCGAACGACGGTTGCGGCATTTGCGCGCCCATCCCCAGAATTCAAGGCAGATGCTGCGGTGTAGGGCAGGCGAGTCGGATCGCTTGTGAAGCAGGTCACATCCGGCGGATTTTCTTTCGGAACGGGTCGGAAGGGAACGGTTTGCGGACCACGGAATTGATAGTTGGTACGGTCCGGCGAATTGGGTTCAGGTCAGGATAAGTCAAGGACAGGCAATGGCCCAACGGCTTCAGTCATGGCGATCGAGGGATGGGGGAAGGCTGTGGCTGTCGAGGCTGATCGACACCATGGAGAAGGTCTCCCGGGAGAAGGTTTCCCGTCCGGAGATGCGCGCGGCATCTTGCGACCGCCTTGCCCTGTCCGCCGTGCGGGCACGGCTGGCGCGCCCGGCGTCACTCTATCCTTATCGGCGCACGCAAAGTTAGCGTTCAGGAGCCGCGTCTTACCTCAGCCCGCCATGATTGGCCCGCCATGATTGCCCTAGGCCGGCTTGCCCGCATTTATCCGCCGGCGATTTGCAGTCGCGGCCGCTTACCGCGCTCGACCCCGCGCAGCTTCGCTTCCTCGCGGGTGACATAATCCCGCGTCATCGGCACCACGCCCTGGCGTTTGGTGATCTGGATCTGGAAATTCATCAAATTCTGTTTGCGGAACGCCATTTCCGAAGAAGCGAGGTAGAATTCCCACATCCGGGCAAAGCGCTCGTCATAGAGCCGAACCGCTTCATCCCGCTGCGCCATAAAGCGCTCGCGCCATGCCTTCAGGGTTTCGGCATAGTGCAGCCGCAGAATCTCGATGTCGCACACCAGGAGGCCGACGCGCTCGATCGCGGGGATCACTTCCGAAAGCGCGGGGATGTAACCGCCGGGGAAGATGTATTTCGCGATCCAGGGATTGGTGACATCGGGCGGTTCCGAACGGCCGATCGAATGCAGCACCATGACGCCGTCGTCGGTCAGAAGTTCGGCGCAGTGCCTGAAATAGGTCTCGTAGAAATCGACGCCGACATGTTCGAACATCCCGACCGATACGATGCGGTCGAACGGACCCGGAATGTCGCGATAATCCTCGAGCAGGAACTTCGCCGATTGCGTCAGGTTTTTCTCGGCGGCGCGGGCGTTCGACACCTGCAACTGCTCGGTCGAGAGCGTGATGCCGGTGACCTGGGCGCCGGTCATTTCCGCCAGATAGAGGCCAAGGCCGCCCCAGCCGGAGCCGATATCGAGCACGCGGTTGCCCGGTTCGACCAATAATTTCGAAGCCAGATGCCTTTTCTTGGCGAGCTGGGCGTCTTCGAGGCTGGTGTCCGGTGTCTCGAAATAGGCGCAGCTGTATTGCTTGTCGGAGTCGAGGAACAGGGAATAGAGCCGTCCGTCGAGATCGTAATGATGCGCGACGTTGTTCTTCGATCGCGGCCGTGGATTGAACTGCTGGGCGTGTCTGGCCAGATATCGCAGCCACCACTGCAATTTGGCCCAGCGGGGCAGCGCCTGCGGCTGAGACATCAGGATCGCCAGCGCATCCGCAAGCGAGCCGCGCTCGACCACGAACGTGCCGTCCATATACGCTTCGCCCAGCGAGAGTTCGGGGTTGAGCAGAATCCGTCGTTCGGCGTTCACGGTCGTGAATCGGACGGATACCGGCTCACCGGTACCATCGCCGCAGCTGAATGTAGAGCCATTCGCCGTCGTGAACGTTATCGATCCACGGCGAATGAACTGCTTCAGGAAGTAATGCAACAAACGATCCATCGAAACCACCAAGGAGCGATCCCGGCAAGGCTATAATCTGCCCGGCGTCACAGCGACGCCCATGGGAGGAGATGGTTCCCCTCAGCCCCTGCAAGATCATAATGTTCAAGTTTGGTGAGCGCTAGTGCGTTGTACACAAAGCGGATATTCTGGAATGCCGTGTTCACGCCGTTGCGTGATATGCGCTCTTCCATTCGCGGAATATTCGGCTAATAAGATGATCGCCGCTTCAGTACCGCCATCGGGACGGGATTTTGGAAGCGACTTCCACATTGGAGAATAGGGAATGTTGGGCCGAGCGCGCATTTTAGCGACGGTGACGCTTCTGATCGGTAGCCTGACAGGGGTTCAGGCGCAAAATTTCGAGGCAGGTAAAAGTCCTTCGCAGATTTTCGCGGGCACCTGCACGGTGTGCCACAAAAGCCCGCGGGGACTTTTGAAAACGGTGCCTCCGGGATCCTTGCAGGGGTTCCTGCGCCAGCATTACACCACAAGCCCCGAGATGGCTTCGTCGCTCAGTTCCTACCTGATCTCCAACGGCGCGGCCGAGCAGCAACCCGCCCCCTTGGGCCGCCGGGGCCGGGCCATCGCCACTTCGCCAGAACCGCAACAGGCCCGGAAGCCAGAAGCCGACAGGGAGGGCCGGAAGCCCGTCACCAAGCGAAGGTTGGGCAAGAAGGGCAAATCAGGCACCGGAGATTTGAAGGATAACGCCGACAGGCCGGACGCCGGCAACACAGAGCCTGCGAAAGGTGATGCTGCGAAGGACGAGGGAGCCGCTTCCGGGGCAGGGAAACCGTCGGACCAACCCAAATCCGAGAGCGCCAAGACCGAGTCCCCGAGCGAGACCGGACGTAGCACGCCAGCTTCGCGGCCCGATCCGGTGCCTCCGGTCACCCCGGCGGCTTCCGCCGCCACCAAGCCGCCGGAACCGGCCACCGCGGCGCCATCATCCGCCTCTCAATAGGCTTGGCACGGACAGGGCCGTTAGAGCCTTATCGGTTCTGATTGAATCAGAACCGGGCTTTAACATTTTGTTTTGACGCGTTTTCTTCACGCGAACCGGATCCACTTCGCTCGAAAACGCTATAGCTGCATCCGGCCCTTCGGCAATGAAGTCCCGGTCGTCATTGCAAAGCCCGGCCTGATCAGGCCGGGCTTTGTTCGTTTCATCCAGTCAAGTGAGCAAGCCGGATCAGGTCTCGGTGGCCGCAGGCTCCGCCGGCGCAATATCGTCGTCGCGCTGGGCTTCCGGATCGAAGAATTCGCCGGCGGCGGCGAGCGCTTCGGCGGCGGCATCCTGATCTTCCTGGCGGCTGGAGATGTCTTCGCCGCGCTTGATGCGGTCGGCTTCATCGGCACTGCGGGCGACCGTCACGGTGATGCCGGCCTCGACTTCGGGGTGAACGGCGATCGTCACCTTCTGCTGACCGATCACCTTGATCGGCGCATCGAGCCAGACCTGCGGCCGGCCGACGGTGATGCCGTCAGCCGCCAGGGCGTCGACGATGTCGCGCACCGAGACCGAGCCGAACAACTGACCGGATTCGGAGGCCTGACGGATGATCACGATGTCGCGCCCATCGATCTTCTCGGCAACCTTGCTGGCCTCGGATTTGGCCTTGAGATTGTTGGCCTCCAGCTCGGTTTTCATGCCGTCATATTTGGTCCGGTTTTCCGCGGTTGCGCGCAGTGCCTTCTTGCGCTTCAGCAGGAAGTTACGTGCGTAACCATCCTTGACCTTCACGACTTCGCCCATCTGACCGAGCTTGGCGACGCGTTCCAGCAAAATGACTTCCATATTCGTTCTCCTTTGGATGTGTTGAGGGATAAAGACTTTCGGATTGGATTGGATTGGATTGAAGTGAAGTGAAGTGTTTTCAGGCGGCGGGTAGCGGCGGCGGCCGGCTGCGCAAATAGCGTTGCCGGAGTCCAAAAACGGCGTCGGCCAGGCCGAGAGCGGCCACCGTCAGAACGAGCCAACTGAACATGACCACGACCGCATAGGCGAAGCTCAGCCAGAACACGCGGTTCTTGAACGCCAGCGTCAGCGTGTGCAGGACGGCAAAGCCGATCAGCGCATAGGCCATCATCAGGGCGGCCGTGACAATCTGCGCCAGGATCGCAAACAGTCCACTGGAAAAACAGAACGCGACCGCGACCGACAATGCCGCCAGCGTCATCGGCGGCAGTGCGGTGCTTTTGAGGTCGGGCCAGGGGCGGCGCAGCCGTCCCGAAGTCGCGGCGATTTTCGCGGCAAGCCAGAGGTTGAGCGTCAGCATCGACATGGTGAAGATCGCGGCGGCGATCGGCGCCATTGTCACCAGCACATCGATCAATTGCTCGCTCTCACCGGCGGGAGCGTCGATCAAGCCGAACATGCGCAGCAAGGCCTGATGCATCGTGCCGGTGATGGTGGTGGCGTCGGTGCCTATCGTCAGCAGCGCTAACATTGTGGTCAGCGCCGCAAAACCTGTGAGCCAGAGCAGGATGCGGCCGACCGGATACCATTCGAATGCGGGCGGAGCGATGGCGCCGCCATGGTCTGACGGAGCGCCGCTGGTGATGGGGCGGCCCAGAAGGGCCAGATGCCCGAGCCACCACGCGGGCAACGCGACCATGATCACGAAGGTGATGCTGTAGGGAAAACCGAAGATCGCGCCCAGGCCGGCCGCCGCGGTGATGCCGCCGATCACACCGCTCAGCGGACCCCAGGCCATGGACGCGACCATGAGCGGCAGCGGCGCCAGGTAGAGCAACAATAGCGAAACCAGCTCGCCCGAGACGATCGAGGCGAACATCAGGGCCGACGCGCAGCCGGCGGCTATCGCAATGAGAATAATCGTGGTCATCAGCTGTCCCGCTCCTTTCGAGCGGTTAGAGGTCTCGTGAACCCCAACCATCGGCAACCGGATGATCCGGAAGCCTTATGAAGACGTCCACTCCGCCGCGCGAATACGGCGGAGTGGACGATCGTTGTTTATCGAATGACGTAAGGCAGCAGCCCGAGGAACCGCGAACGCTTGATGGCGCGCGCAAGTTCACGCTGCTTCTTGGCGGAGACAGCGGTGATGCGGCTCGGCACGATCTTGCCGCGCTCGGAAACGTAACGCATCAGCAGCTTGGAATCCTTGTAGTCGATCTTCGGCGCGTTCGGACCCGTGAACGGACAGGTCTTGCGGCGGCGGAAAAACGGACGGCGTGCTCCAGCATCGGCCATGATTCTTACTCCTCAACCACTGCTGTTTCGGCTTCATCGCGCGGACGGCGTGGACCACGATCGCCGCGGTAGCCGCCGCCATCACGGTCGCCCCGGAAGCCGCCGTCGCGGTCGCCGCGGAAACCGCCGCCACGATCGTCACGTTCGCGGTCGCGATCGGCCTTCCGCATCATTGCCGAGGGGCCTTCCTCAAGCTCTTCGACGCGCACGCTGAGATAGCGGATCACGTCTTCGCTGATCCGCTCCTGACGCTCGATCTCGGCAATAGCCGCCGAAGGAGCGTCGATGTTCAAGAACACGAAATGCGCCTTGCGGTTCTTGTTCATCCGGTAGGTGAGGGAGCGCACGCCCCAGTTTTCGGTCTTCGTGACCTTGCCGCCGAGCTGCTCGACGATGCCGGTCATCTGGGTGGTCAGCTCTTCGACCTGCTGGGTGCTCGCATCCTGACGCGCGAGAAAAACATGCTCATAAAGAGGCATGGATGTCCTTTCCTGTGTTGGCGCGGTTCCCGGCGGCAAGCCCTTCGAACCCTTTGGAAAGGACTCGATATGCTCAGAAGGCGGAAGCACGGGACGACGGGCCGACTGGCCCTGCCACATCAATATCGCCAGATTAGGAGAGATTGCTGAGACCGTCCGTTCAGCTCCCGGCCGGGATCCACAGATGACGCACTTTATACGGATTTTCCGGACCAAGGCAAGGTCAAGGCGAGGAAAAGCACCCCGATTGGGCTGCCCGGTGGCTGGGCAGGCTGTCCGGCAGGAACCGGCGATGGCTTGACATGACCGGCCCCCGCAGTGTTGTTCGGCCAACCTTTTAGGGATTTCGAGACGTTCTAGGGAGCGCCATGACGGCAGCATTTACTTTTCCGGGGCAGGGCTCCCAAACGGTAGGCATGGGCAAGGCGCTGGCCGAGGCCTTTCCGGCCGCCCGGGCCGTGTTCGACGAGGTCGATGCCGCGCTCGGGGAGAAGCTGACCGGAATCATCTGGGACGGCCCGGCCGAGACCCTCCAGCTCACCGAAAACGCCCAACCGGCCCTGATGGCGGTTTCGATTGCGGCCTTGCGCGTATTGGAAACCGAAGCCGGCTTTTCGGTGGGGCGGGATGCCGCTTTCGTCGCCGGACACTCGCTCGGCGAATATTCGGCGCTGGCCGCCGCCGGCAGCCTCAGCATCCGCGACACTGCGCTTCTGCTGCGTACCCGCGGTCTTGCGATGCAAAAAGCCGTGCCGGTCGGGGTCGGAGCGATGGCCGCTCTGCTGGGCCTCGATTACGAGGCCGCGGTGGCGGTCGCGGATGAAGCGGCGCAGGGACAGGTTTGCCAGGCCGCCAACGACAATGGCGCTGGTCAGGTCGTCGTATCTGGCGACAAGGCGGCGGTTGACCGTGCGGTCGAAATCGCCAAGACAAGGGGCGCCAAGCGAGCGATGCTGCTGCCGGTATCGGCGCCGTTCCATTGCAAGCTGATGCAGCCTGCGGCTGACGTGATGGCGGAAGCGCTGGCCGGCGTCACGATCAAGCGGCCGGCTTCGCCGCTGGTGTCGAATGTGCTGGCTACCGCCATCACCGATCCGGAAGAAATTCGCCGCCGCCTGGTCGAACAGGTCACCGGCACCGTGCGCTGGCGCGAATCGGTCGCTTACATGGCGGGCCAGGGCGTCACGCGGTTTTTCGAGATCGGCGCCGGCAAGGTATTGACCGGCCTGGTCAAGCGGATCGCCGAAGGCGCGGCCGGCACGTCGGTCGGCGGCCCCGGCGACATCGCGGCTGCAAAGGATGCATTGGCGGCTGCGCATTCGGCCTAGGCGGCCGCAAGGAGAATTGAATGTTCGATCTGACTGGCAGGAAGGCGCTTGTCACCGGTGCGACCGGCGGCATTGGGAGTGCGATCGCGCAAGCGCTGCACGGGCAGGGCGCGACGGTGGCCATTTCCGGCACCCGGCGCGAGGCACTGGACACGCTTGCGGACAAGCTCGGCGAGCGGGTGTACGTGCTGCCCTGCAATCTCTCTGATTCCGAGGCGGTCGAGGCGCTGGTGCCGTCGGCCGAGCAGGCCATGGGGCAGGTCGATATTCTCGTCGCCAATGCCGGCATCACCCGGGACAATTTGTTTGTGCAACTGCGTGATGAGGATTGGGATGAAGTCATCCGGGTCAATTTGACGGCGACTTTCCGCCTGGCCCGCGCCGCAACCAAGCTGATGATGCGCAAGCGTTTCGGCCGCATCATCGCGATCACCTCGATCGTTGGCGTGACCGGTAATCCGGGACAGGGCAATTATACGGCCTCGAAGGCCGGTATCATCGGCATGATCAAGACGCTCGGCGCGGAATATGCCAAGCGCGGCGTCACCGCCAATTGCATCGCACCAGGCTTCATCAAGACGCCGATGACCGATGCGCTGAACGACAAGCAGCGCGAGGCCATTCTGGCGAAGGTTCCTGCGGCGCGGCTTGGAACACCTGAGGATATCGCCGCGGCGGCGGTATATCTCAGTTCGAACGAAGCGGCCTATGTCACGGGACAGACGATTCACGTCAATGGCGGGATGGCCATGATTTAAGCGGTCGGGCGCCCTCCGCCCGGCGGGAGGCCCGTTTCGGCGAGGTCTCCCCGGGGGTTTGTAGTCAAGGATATCGAAGTATGATAACCGGACCGCGGATGGATGGGCGAAGAAGGCCATTGCAGGATTTTGAAACCCTGTATATTGGCGGTGCGGAGCCTGCCGTCGTGCGCCGGGCTTCTGTCGGGGACGGCGGAGCCGAATCAAGACGATGCACGACTGCAAAGAAGAGGGGCGCAATCCGGATAAGGTGGAAACCGACTTTCGGAACGATGGTGCTCAAAGATTGAGATAACGAGTCCGATTGAGGGCAGCTGAATCGGATTCGGGAAGTCACCGTGGCTCGTATCGTCCTAGGTTCGGGTCCAATGGAACAAGCACGAGGTTGAACGATGAGTGAGATTGGCGAGCGGGTTAAGAAGATCGTGGTCGAACACCTCGGTGTCGAACCCGAGAAGGTAGTCGACAATGCGAGCTTCATTGACGACCTCGGCGCCGACAGCCTGGACACCGTCGAATTGGTAATGGCGTTTGAAGAAGAATTCGGTTGTGAAATTCCCGATGATGCCGCGGAGACGATTTTGACCGTCGGCGACGCCACGAAGTTTCTGGAAAAGAACGCGAAAAGCTGACGCCCTGCGCGGTACTGCCTACGAAGCCGGACGGACCGCGATACGGTGGTCCACCGGCTTCTTGCTGTGGGCCGCGACTTCGGGGCTGGAGTGATGGATATGAGGCGAGTTGTCGTCACAGGCCTCGGCATGGTGTCGCCACTCGGCTGTGGTACCGATACGACTTGGACGCGCATTCTCAATAGCGAGAGCGGCGCCAGGAAGATCGATACATTCGACGTTTCGGATCTGACTTGCCAGATCGCCTGCGTGGTTCCACGCGGCGACGGCAGTCGCGGCACGTTCAATCCCGACCAGTGGATGGAGCCGAAGGACCAGCGCAAGGTCGACGATTTCATCATTTTCGCCATGTGTGCGGCGACCCAGGCGCTTGACGACGCCAACTGGCATCCTTCCACCGAGGAGGATCGTTGCGCCACCGGCACCATGATCGGCTCCGGCATCGGCGGCCTCTCCGGGATCGCCGATACCGCGGTGCTTCTAAAGGAGCGCGGACCGCGCCGGGTCTCGCCGTTTTTCATTCCCGGCCGCCTGATCAACCTTGCCTCCGGCTACGTGTCGATCGAGCACGGCCTCAAGGGGCCCAACCATGCGGTCGTGACGGCCTGTTCGACGGGAGCGCACGCGATCGGCGACGCCAGCCGGCTGATCGCGCTGGGCGACGCCGACGTGATGCTGGCCGGTGGAACGGAATCGCCGATCTGCCGGATCGGGATGGCGGGATTTTGCGCCGCACGGGCGTTGTCGACGGGTTTCAATGACGCGCCGGAAAAAGCCTCGCGCCCCTATGACAAGGACCGCGACGGGTTTGTCATGGGCGAGGGCGCCGGGGTTGTCGTGCTCGAAGAATATGAGCATGCGAAACGGCGCGGCGCGAAGATCTATGCCGAGGTGATCGGCTACGGCCTGTCCGGCGATGCCTACCACATCACCTCGCCAAGCCCCGATGGCGACGGCGCCTTCCGCAGCATGAGCGCGGCGATGAAACGCGCAGGGATCGCAGCGTCCGATATCGATTATATCAATGCGCACGGCACGTCGACGCAGGTCGGCGATGAAATCGAACTCGGTGCGGTCGAGCGGCTGCTCGGCAATGCGGCCTCCAGGGTATCGATGTCGTCGACCAAATCCTCGACCGGGCATTTGTTGGGCGCGGCCGGCGCGATCGAGGCGATTTTCAGCATTCTGGCGATTCGCGATAACATCGCCCCGCCGACCATCAATCTCGATCATCCGTCGATGGAAACGGCGATCGATCTCGTGCCGCACCTCCCGCGCAAACGAGAGATCAATGTCGTGTTGTCGAACTCGTTCGGTTTTGGAGGCACCAACGCTTCCGTGATCCTGCAACGCGTGATCAACTGACGCGGCGAATCAAGGTAAATTCACCGTTTCGCCGCATTCGGTGATAAATCCTAGCTTTGGGCGCAGACTACCGGCAGATGCGAAGAAATTCGCAAGGCCGCGATTGAACCGTCAGGATTCAGGTTGCATCGATGAGTGAAAGGCCGCCCATTTCGCCTCGGAGCCCGCGCGCCGCGTTGGAGCCCGAGCGAGTCCCGCCGCCGCCCAAGCGATCCGAGCGCGCTCGCAATCCGTTCGTGGTGGTTGGCAATGCCATCATTACCATCGTTCTGGTGCTGATGATCGGCGCCGGCGCGACGTATTATTACGGCCAGAAGAAGATTACAGAGCCCGGTCCGTTGCAGGACGACAAGATCGTGATCATTCCGGCCCGCGCCGGGATGGCCGATATCGCCGATACGCTGCAACGCGAAGGCGTGATCGACAACAATCGCTGGGCGTTTATCGGCGCCGTGCTCGCGCTGAGGGCGCGTTCCGAACTGAAGCCCGGCGAATATCTGTTCCAGAAAAATGCCAGCCTCACCGACGTCATCGGCACCATGGTCGATGGCAAGGTGGTGCAGCATTCGGTCACGATTCCCGAAGGCCTGACCTCCGAACAGATCGTCGCCCGTCTTTCCGAGAATGACATCTTCGCCGGTTCCGTCAGCGAGATACCGCGCGAGGGCACGCTGCTGCCGGAAACCTACAAATTCCCGCGCGGCACGACCCGCGATCAGGTGATCGCGCGCATGCAGCAGGCGCAGAGGCGGCTGGTTGCGGAAATCTGGGAACATCACAACGCGGACCTTCCGGTCAAGACGCCCGAGCAACTCGTGACGCTGGCTTCGATCGTCGAAAAGGAAACCGGCAGGGCCGACGAGCGCAGCCGCGTCGCCGCGGTGTATGTCAATCGGCTGCGGCAGAAGATGAAGCTGCAATCCGATCCGACCATCATCTACGGGCTCGTCGGTGGCAAGGGAACACTGGGGCGGCCGATCAAGCGCAGCGAGATCACGCAGCCGTCGCCCTACAACACCTATGTGATCGACGGGCTCCCGCCGGGACCGATCGCCAATCCGGGACGCGCCTCGCTGGAAGCCGCCGCCAATCCGGCGCGCACCCGCGATCTGTTCTTCGTCGCGGACGGTACCGGCGGCCACGCCTTTACCGAAACCTACGACCAGCACCAGAAGAACGTCGCCAAGCTGCGTTCGATGGAAAAGCAGATCCAGAACGATACGGCTGAACCGGCTGATGATCCGCCGCCGCCCGCCACAGCGGCGCCGGCCGATGCGGCCTCCACACCGCCGGTGGGGGCTAAGCCGCCCGCACCGAAAAAGCCTGCGCGCGGTGCGCCGGCGCGGCAGGGCGCGGCGCAATCGATCTCACCGCCTCCGACCGCCCAGCAATAACGCTGGCGCCAAGGCTTGCCGGAAGCGAAGAGCCTCGCCGGAAGCGAATTCCACTTTGCGTGAAAACGTTTTACAATCGTACTTGCGGCTTGCGAATCCGACGCTGGCTCTATCAGGAGAAGTTCACGCGATGGCGCTTTTGAGCATGACCGGCTTCGCCCGAAGCCACGGCGCCAGCGGGCCCTATGCGTTCGAGTGGGAGTTGAAGTCGGTCAACGCCAAGGGCTTCGACTTGCGGATGCGTTTGCCGCCCGGATGGGACGACATCGAAGCTTCGGCGAAAAAGCGCGCCGGTGAACTGCTGTCGCGGGGCACGGTATACGCCAATCTGAGCGTCAAGCGCGCCAACGCCGCGTCCACCGTCCGCATCAATGAAGAGGTGTTGGCGTCGGTGCTGCGGGTCGCGGCCGACCTCGCCGGCAGGATTGACGCTGTCGCGCCGAGCATCGACGGGCTGTTGGGCATCAAGGGCGTCATCGAGATCGTCGAGCCCGAGAGCAGCGAAGCGGAAGATATGGCGGCGAAGGCGGCCGTGTCGGCTGCGTTCGAGCAGGCTCTCGCCGATCTCGTCGCAATGCGCCGGAGCGAGGGCATTGCGCTCGGTAAAATCCTCTTGCTGCGGCTGGATGAGATCGAACGGCTTGCCCGGAAAGCGGAGACCGCGCCGGGCCGCAAGCCTGACGCGATCAGGGCGCGGCTTGCCGAGCAGGTCGCAGCACTGCTTGAATCGTCCGACCGTTTCGACGCCGACAGGCTCAATCAGGAGGCGCTTCTGATTGCAACCAAGGCCGATATCCGCGAGGAGCTCGACCGCATCGCCTCGCATCTCGCGCAGGCCCGCGAGATGCTGGGCAAGGGCGGCCCGGTCGGCCGGCGGCTCGATTTCCTGGCGCAGGAGTTCAACCGCGAGGTCAACACCTGCTGCTCGAAATCGAACGATCTCGAACTGACCAACACCGGTCTTGAGATGAAGAATGTGGTCGAGCAATTCCGCGAACAGGTCCAGAATCTGGAGTGAGGCATGAGCTCCGGTGGCCACGGCTTTGATGGGGTTGAGCGGCGCGGGCTGATGTTCGTGCTGTCATCGCCGTCTGGCGCGGGAAAGACCACGCTGTCGCGCCTGCTGATCGAGCGCATGCCGGGACTGAGGATGTCGGTGTCGGCGACCACGCGACCGAAGCGGCCGGGCGAAGTCGATGGCCGAGACTATCTGTTCGTCGACAAGTCCCGGTTTGAGCAGATGGTCGGGCAGAACGAGTTGCTGGAATGGGCGACGGTGTTCGACAATCGTTACGGCACGCCGAGCGCGCCGGTCGAAGCGGCCCTGTCGGCGGGACAGGACGTTCTCTTCGACATCGACTGGCAGGGCACCCAGCAATTACGGGAAAAAGCGCGCGCCGATGTCGTATCCGTGTTCATCCTGCCGCCGTCCGCGGCCGACCTGGAAAAGCGCCTGCATACGCGCGCCCAGGATTCCGACGAGGTGATCCGGGGACGGATGAGCCGCGCCAGCCACGAAATGAGCCATTGGGCGGAATACGACTACATCGTCATCAACCACGATATCGATGAAGCCTTCGCCGAGGTGCAATCGATCCTGAAGGCCGAGCGGCTCCGGCGCGAACGCCGTACGGGATTGACGACGTTCGTGCGGAAGCTCCAGCAGCAACTGGAGAAATAGGTCAGGTCTGCGCGCTCCGGGCGAGCCGCGCGAGCATTTCTGAGATCCTGTCGTCGTTGACCCTGTCGTCGTCGGGATACTCTGGCGCGTGCAGTTCCCGGGGAATGCCGATGTTGGGCCTGCGGGCGGCCGCGGCCGGGTAGGGCAAGGGACCGTCGTTACGCGCGACGTCCCAGATCGCGCGGCGATCGGCGTGGGGTTGTCCAAGGGTCTGTCCAAGGCGGTTTCGCTCCCTGCTGCCCCGCCGTCTGCCGGCGAGCCTGAAGATCACGGCTCCGACGAGACTGGCGAGCGCCAACGTGGCGATCATCACGGTGAGCTGCATCTGGACCGAACCCGGTTGGCTTTCGGATGATGCATCCGCGACCGCGAGCGCAGCGGTGGCTGCGGGAGGCGGCGGCACCGCCACCGGAGCGGGCTGCGCGCTCGTATCCGGATGATCCGTGGCCGGGGGCGCGGAATCATCCGACGAACGGGCGACCGACGTACTCGGAGCCAATTGGTCGGGCCAGCGTGAAGCGACAGTCGTTTGCAGCAGGTTTGTACCCAAAGCGCTGGCGCGGGGGTCGTTATCGGCGGTGGCCGGACTGGCAGCGGCCGGCGACGATTGTCCGGTGGCAGGGCTTGGATCTGGCGCGATGGTGGGTGTTTGCGGCGACGGCAGTTCGGCGCGGGCGTTTGCGACCGAGCCCTGCATGGCCGTTTCCGGGGTCGGCGGTGCCGGCTCTGCCGGCGATGGCCGATTTGGTGCGATTGTCTGCGCGCGCGCATCGCCTTCCTCGCGGATATACCAGCAATGGCGGTTGGTGGCGTGATCGATACGATAGTACCAGTGACTTCCCGTGGGCGTCTCGTTCTTCGGTTCCGACAGGCAGCCATCGTCGGCGCGCGCGGTGTCGTCCAGTATGGCTGTGAAAGTGGCACCTGCGAGAACGCCTGCGAAAACGGTTGATACGAATTTCGCGGTTCGGTTTGGCATGTGCATCTCCGGTCTTACGCTACGCTTCACGACCTCAATCTTGTTAAAGACTTGGGTGGCAATGCGCCGCAATTCCGGACTGTGTGGGGCTTAATTCGGGCTTGCGCTCGGATGCAAATGTGGCGGGAATCTGGAAAGAGACAGGCTGGTGGCTGGCTTCGCGCATCGCCGGCGCGGCGAAGCCGGCGAGATATTCATTCCGATGGCGTTTTCGAACGAAAGCCTGCCCGGATTTTTGGTTAGCCCGGTGGATTTCGGTTCATGAAGAAAGCGCGTCGACAAAATTCGAGAGCGCGGCTCTGCTTCAATCTGTATCGACCAAGCCCAAGAGCATGATCGGTTCTGATTGAATCAGAACCGAAGCTCTCAATTCTTGTTTTGACACGTTTTCTTCATGCGAACCGGAAGCCATTTCGCTCGGAAACGCTAGTTCTTCAGCACGATGCGTCCGACGACTTGGCCGGCCCGCAAGGCGTCGATCCATTTCTGGACATCGGCCATCGGTTCTTCCTTCATCGGCGTAGGCTTGATCTTGCCCGAGCGCGCCAGCGCCATCAGTTCATGCGCTTCGGCCAGCGTGCCCACCATGAAGCCTTCGATGGTCATGCGCTTGTAGATCCATTGCACCATCGGCAGGCTGAAATTGCCGCCCATCAGCCCGGACACGACGATCTTGCCGCCGCGCGCCAATACCGAGACCGCAAACGCCATCGATTTCTCGTTGCCGGCGAAATCGACGATCTCGTCGAAGCCGCCTTCGGTCTCCTTGACGATCCGTTTGGCGATGTCGGGCTCGGAGGGATCATAGGCCACCGCTGCGCCGTTCCGCAGCGCGGTCTCGCGCGCCGCGGTGCTCAAATCCGCAACCGCGATCTTCTGCTTGAACATCGCCTGCGCGAAAGAAAGTCCCATCATGCCAACCCCGCCAAGGCCGATCAGCAGCAGATTGCGTTGCCGCGGCCGGTCGACGAGCCGCTTCAGGGCGCCATAGGCGGTGACGCCGGAGCACATCAACGTTGCGGCCTGGTCGACCGGCAGCGGATCGTAATCCAGCAGGTATTTTGCGTCGGGCACCAGGACGTGGCTGGCGAAGCCACCGTCGATCGAAACGCCGAGGAAGCGCTGCTTGACGCAGAGATTCTCATCGCCGTTGAGGCAATCGCGGCACTGGCCGCAGCCGATCCACGGGAAAACCGCCTTTTTGGCGCCGATCAGGTCCTTCGAGATATCGGGGCCGACCTCTTCGACGACGCCCGCGATTTCATGTCCGAGCGTGAAGGGCAGCGTCATGCCGCGCGTGGTATCGAGCTTCTTGCCGCCGCCGAGATCGGCGTAACCGTCCTGGATGTGCAGGTCGGAGTGGCACAGGCCGCAGCGTTCGATCCGCACCAGAACCTCGCGGCCTTGCGGCTTCGGCGTTTCGACGATGGTTTCGCACAGCGGCGCATCGAATTTCACCAACGACTGACGTCGCATCATCATCATGGGGTTTTCTCCTCAGGCGTTATTGAGTTTTTCGCTCCGTATATTGGACAATTCACGGGCCATGGCAACAAAGCCGCCGACCGGAATGGTTTCGGCGCGCTGCGTCAGGTCGATATGCGCCGCCGCTCCAAGCCGGGCCGGGTCCACGGGCAGCGATTTGAGGCTTTGCCGCAGCATCTTCCGCCGCTGTCCGAAGGCGGCCGCCGTCACCATCTCCAGCGTCTTGCGATCGCATGGTTCGGGTTGGCTGCGGGGGATCAGCCGCACCACTGACGAGGTGACCTGGGGCTGCGGCACGAAGGCCGCCGGAGAAATGTCGAACAGGATCTTGGTTTCGGCGCGCCAGTTCGCCAGCACTCCCAGCCGTCCATAGGCTTCGGTATTTTCGCGGGCCACGATGCGTTCGGCCACTTCGCGCTGAAACATCAGCACCATCGTCTCATACCAGGGCGGCCACGGCTCGATCGACAGCCAGTCGATCAGCAGCGCGGTTGCGATGTTGTAAGGCAGGTTGGCGACGATTTTCGCCTTGCTTTCGCCGAGCAGCGGCCGCGGGTCGAAATGCTGGGCGTCGGCGCAGATGATGTCGAGCCGCCCGGGATAACGCTCCGAAATCTCTTCGAGCGCTGCGACCGCGCGCTGGTCGCGTTCGATGGCAATGACCCGCCGCGCGCCCAGCGCCAGAAGTGCGCGCGTCAGCCCGCCGGGGCCCGGGCCGATCTCGATGACGGTGGCGTCTTCGAGCGGGCCTGCCGCGCGGGCGATCCGCGCCGTGAGGTTGAGGTCCAGCAGGAAATTCTGACCAAGCGATTTGCGCGCCGTCAGCGCATGCTTGCGGATGACCTCGCGAAGCGGCGGAAGGTCATCGATGGCGCTCATGCCGGCTGCGCTGCCGCCATGCGCGCGGCAAGCCGCAACGCGGCGATCAGGCTCGACGGATTGGCTTTGCCGGTGCCGGTGCCGGCGATGTCGAAGGCGGTGCCGTGATCGGGCGAGGTGCGGACGAACGGCAATCCCAGCGTGACGTTGACGGCATCGTCGAACGCCAGCGTCTTGATCGGGATCAGCGCCTGATCGTGATACATGCAGATCGCGCAATCATAGGTTTGCCGCGCGGCGTCGTGGAACATGGTATCGGCCGGCAGCGGCCCTCTGACGTCGATGCCCTCGGCGCGCAGGATGTCGGCGGCGGGCGATATGATCGTCTGTTCTTCGGTGCCGAGCGAGCCATCCTCGCCGGCATGGGGATTGAGCCCGGACAAGGCCAGGCGCGGATTGGCGAGGCCGAAGCGTGTCTTCATGGCCGCCGCCACGATCCGGACCGTCGAGACAATCAAGTCGCCTGAAAGCTGCGCGATCGCATCGCGCAGCGCCAGATGAATCGTTACCGGCACGACGGCGAGGGCGGGCGACCACAACATCATGACGGGCTGCGGCGCGGGTCCATCGGTGGCGGCCAGTTCGGCGAGGAATTCGGTATGGCCGGGATGGCGAAATCCGGCGCGATAAAGCACGCTTTTGGCGATCGGGTTGGTCACGACCGCGCTGGCCCGTCCCGCGACGACGTCGCCCACCGCCTGACGAATGGAGGCGATCGCCGCCGCTGCGCTGTTGCCGTCTGGTTGCCCGGGCCGCGCCGTCGCCGCAGAACCGGTCGCCACGACAGGCAGCGCGTCGGCGAATGTGGCGAGGGCGTCCTCGGCGCCAACCTCGGCAAGGCTGACATCCAGCCCGAGCGTCTTTGCCCGGTCACGAAGCAAGCTGGCATCGCCAAGCAGGTAGAAGGGCGGCAGCTTCAGTTCATTTCGGCGCAGCCACGCCTTGATGGTGATGTCGGGGCCGATGCCCGCGGGTTCGCCAAGCGTCAGCGCGAGGGGTTTTGCCATGCATCAACGATATTCGATCATCGCGGCCTTGCGAACCTGCGCCAGATACGCCTTCGACTTGGCTTCGAATTTATCGGCGAACATCTTGTCCCGGATCTGCTTCTTCTGCGGAGTGTCGACCGTGGTCGGGTTCCTGCCGCACAGCGCCACCATCTCCACGCCCTGTTTTGTCACCTCGGGCGCGGTCAAATGGCCGATCGGGGTTTTGTCGAGCCCCTCGCGTATGGATGGCGGCATATCGGCGGATGTTTTCGTCACGATGTCGCGGATCGCGGCGTTTTGCATGGATTTGAAAAGCGCGTTGGCCTCTTCGCAGGACTGCACGTGGCTGCGCAGCGTTTCGGCTTCCTTGACTCTGGCTTCCACGACGTTTTGCGGCGATCCACGCGGAACGATCAAGACGATCGGTTGCATCTTGTATTCGAAGCTTCCGCCTTCCGCCTTCTCGTCCGGAGTGTCGCCCTGGGCCCGCGCCGCGGCGGCGACTTCCTTCTCGCCGACCTGCAGGCTTTCCTTGTAGCGCCCGCGCACCAGGCTGCTCCACACCATGTCGGCCTTGATGCGTTCCTTCAGCGTCTCGGGACGAACGCCCTGGCTTTCAAGGGTTTTGGCGAGCTGGTCGGGTGTCAGGCGCATCCGCGAACTCATGTCGGCGAACGCAGAGTCGATATCGGCTGAGCTGGGGTCGACGCTGAACTGCTTCGCTTCCTTGATCTTCACCTTCTGGTCGATCAGTTCATCGATCACTTCCTGTCGGGTCGGCTGTTTATGCGTCGACAGGAAGTCCAGCTTGGTGCGCTGTTCGATATCGTAATTGGTGATGGGCTCGCCATTGACCATGACGGCGACGCTTTGGGCATATGACGGCGTTCCGCAAGCCATCAAGACCAGGGCCGCAACACAACCCGGGATGAGACGTGAAACGCGCTGAAGCAGGGTGGTGATTGTAATCATCGTCGCTATGTCAACCGATTGGTATGTCTGCCGGTTCGAATGGATTCGGGTGGCACCGGCAATCCGGCCGCCGGTCACGTGCCGAAGCCGGTTCTACTGAAGACCCCCGCCGCCTGCCGTCGTGGAAGTTTGCGCGATGGTCCGCAGACCGAGTTGCAGCATGAACGCGTGGCTGAGCGTGGGCGGCGTGTTGCCGGCGACGTAGGTATAGGACGTGATGTAGTTGGCTCCCAGCACAAAGCAGTCGTCCACATAGCCAGCACCAATCACATATTGGTTGATCTGGTTTGCCACAAGATCCCAGCGGGCAGCCCCGGTGACCACCCAGTTGTTGGCCACCTTGACCGAACCGCTGGCGAGGACGCCTTCGCGGCGCGTCAGATATCCGATATCCGGCTCGGCCGCATAGTCGCCATAGAGCAGACTGACCGACCAGCGGTCGAAATTGGCTCTGCCTTCGGCCTCGAAGCGGTTGACGTTGCCGGTGGCTTCGTCGAACCGCGCGCGCGTGGTGAAGGTGTAGGTCCTGTTGGGCGAATAGGCGAGGCTTGCGACATAATCCGAAGCCGACTTGTCCAGGCCGGAGTCGATCCCGGTATTGGTCGCATCCGCCACCGCGAAGGAGTTCAGGCCGAACAGCTGGTAGGACTGCCCGAACACCGCGACGACGGAGCCGCCCTGATTGAATTGCGTGGTGACCTGCGCGCCGACATTGGCGCGGCCGCCGCCTTCTACGCGGTCATAGCCGGAGAATTTGTCGACGCTGAACAGGTTGCTGGTGTCGAAGACCATGCTCTGCGCGTCTTCGTTCGGCAGCTTGCCGGCGTCGGGTTCATTGGGACGAATGATAACCTGCGCGATCGGTTCGATCGTGGTGGAGCCCCACGGCTGCACGTTGATGAAGGGATAGCGGTATTCGAGGCCGACCGTCGGCATCATCCGCAGCGTCTGCGACTCGCCGGTCGGGAGGAAGTTCGAAACGCCCGGCTGGTTCACGACCGATGTATCGATCGCGTCGGCGCGCAGGCTCGCGAACGGCGTCCAGATTTGGCCCCATGAGTCGGTGAACGACTTGCGCCAATCCACTTCGGCTGTCGCTCGCGTATAGGTGCCGGGCATGCCCCGCAGCAGGCAGTTGGCGCGGTTGATACTGTTGGCCGGGTCGGCCGATGTCGGCTGGCAGAGGCCATTGGCGAAGGCCGCCGCACTGGTCGGGTCGAATGCCGTGGTGTCGCGCGTCAGGCTGGTGAAGTTGGTCTTGTAGCTGAGCTCGCCGCCGAAGACCGAGTGGTTGATGACGTTCGAATAGTCGATGACCGGTGCGATGACCGGCACCTGGCCCTGGTTACCCGAAAAACTCAGATAATAGATCGTGCGCGCATCGAAGTAGCTGCGATTGCCGACGCCGGTCAGATAAAGCTGGGAAACAGCTTCGGTCGGCAGGTTCAGGAACGACCCCATCGGATCCCTGTATTGGGACAGCCGGTAGTCGGACATGAAGTAGTAGTCGGAGAGCAGGACCCCGTCCCATCCCCAGACCCATTTGTCGTTCAGCGCGAACTGGCCCTTGGTTTCAACGCCGCCGCGGAATTGTTTGTCGCCAGGCTGGCCGGCAAAGGCTGATGGGTCGGTCTGGTCGATGCCATAGGCGCGGATCTGATAGGATCCGTTCATCAGCCGTTGACGGAATTCAGCCTGCAACAGCACGCCCTGCTTGGAGGTGAAGCGCGGGCTGAAGGTCGCGTCGTAGTCCGGAGCGATCGCCCAGTAGAAGGGAACTTCAACGCCATAGCCGAAAGCGGAGTAGGACGAGAAGGCCGGCATCAGGAAACCGGTTTTGCGCTTCACGGTCGGATCAGGCGTCGACAAATACGGCAGATAGGCCAACGGAACGCCGAAGAACTCCACCTGGGCGTTCTCGAAATAGAGCATCTTCTCTTTTTGATCGTGAATGATGCGCGCGCCCTTGACCTGCCATAGCGGCGGCTTCTTCGGATCGTCCTTGCAGGGCTCGCAAGCCGTGTAGACGCCGTTCTCGAACACGGTGTAGTTGCCGCTTGAGCGGTCGGCGCGGGTCGCGGCCATCCGCGTGTGGTCCGCCGTGTCGGCGCGCAACGAATCGACGAAACCGTCGCGGTAGTCGTCGCTCAGATCCATGATGTTGGCGTAGGTGATTTTGCCTTCCGCATCGGTCATGCGGATATTGCCTTCGGCATGAAGCCGCTTGGTCTTCTGGTCGTAGATGACCTTGTCGGCCTCGACGCTGGTGCCGTTGTAAAACAGCTGCACATTGCCGACCGCCGAAACCCGCGAGTTGTTGTAGTCGTAGTCCACCTCAGTCGCCTGGACCAGCATCTGCCCATCGCTGGGAGGGCGCGGCGGCGTCGGCCGGGGAGGCACCGGATTATAGGTGAAGCTCTGCGCCGCGGCAGGCGTGCTGACGGTCATCCCGAGCCCGCCGCCCAAAATGAGTCCGGCCAGGAGCGCGAAAACGGATCCACGGATGCAGGTCAAGCGACCGCGATAACGGCGCACGATCGTGCGCCGCCCGATCGCAGGCGACCTTCTCTGGCGGGCGGCGACAACGGCCACTACCCGTCCTCCTGGTACAGCAAGGCCAAAAAACCGGTGAGGCCGCCCACAGCAACGGGCAGCCACGCCGCAGCGATCGGATGCATCAACTCGGCCTTGCTTAAGTCTTCAGTTACCTTCGACAGAACGTAGAGCAGAAAGCCCGCGCCCACGCCACTCAAAACCATCTTTTGCACGCCGCCGAAACGGAAGAAGCGCAAGCTCACGGAAGCCGCCAACATCACCATTGCAGCCAGCAAAAACGGCTGTGCGATGAGCTTGTGGTACTGCAAGCGATAGCCTGCGGTCGCAAATCCGGAGCTTTCGGACGACCGGATATAGGACGGAAGTTGCCAAAAAGACACAGTCTCCGGTGTGGAAAAACTGTTGCGAACCTGGGAGGGCGTCAGGCTGGTTGGGAGGGTGTAGCTGTCCTGGTCGATCGGAGGGGCGTCGAGGGAATATCGACGCACCGATTTGAACAGCCAGTGGCCTTCCTCGAGCGTCGCTTCCCGCGCCTCGATTCGCTCCTTGAACTGGTTGGCGGTGTCGAACGTGAATACCGTCAGTCCGGTCAACCGCACGCCCTGCTGCTCGCTGCGGGCGGCGTTGATGATGGCCTGGCCATCGCTGTTGACCTGGTTGATCCAGAAGCCGGAGGCATCCTGGATGCCGCCTCCAGGCGCGGAGCCGAACAGCTCCGCCTCCATCCGTTTGGACATCTCGGTCAAATTGGCGGACATCGGGTTGTAGGCCGTGGTCGCCAGGATTCCGAGCGCGATCGAGCTTGCCAGTGCCGGCGCGATAAATTGCCAGGCGGAAACACCGGCAGCACGCGCCACCACGAGCTCCATCCGCCGCGACAGCGCGAGGTAGCAGGTCATCGCCCCGATCAGGATGCAGAACGGAGTGAGCTTCTCAAGCAATTGCGGCACGCGAAACAGCGACGTCTCGGCCACAGTGATCGCGGATACCGAGGCCAGTCCCGACGTTCTCCGGGCCATCTCGATATAATCCACCAGCACCAGCAGCACGAAAATGCCGGCGAACACGCCGAACGCCGCGATCACGAAGCGGCCGGCGAAATAGCGCCCGAGCGTGTTGGTGATCGCGCTCATGCCGCAACCGGCCGTCTAAAGAGCTGAAGCAGGCGTGCATTGGATCTGTTGATGGCCTCGATCAGCCCGGCCGGCGGTTCGATCACCGCGCCCGTGAAGATGATCCATATGCCGGCGCCGATTCCCAGCACCAGCACCAGATATTGGACCACCACGGCAAGCGGCGACTTGACGGCCATGACGGAGCAGGCGAATCCAACCGCCCGCAGCGTAAATACGACGAGGATCGACGCCCCGATCGAGAAGTTGCGGCTCTGACGCGTGGTCCGTGGCGTGCCGAGAAAGGCAAAGGTAAGGGCCGCAAACGCAAAGGGATAGAGCGGCGCCATGAAGCGGTCATGCAGCGCGGCGCGAAACTGTCCCGGCACCTGCATGTAAATTGGATCGTCCGGCTTGGGGTCGAACAACTCCCAGAGATAGCGTTCGTTGACGCCGAGCGAGATGTCGTGGCCCTGATTCGAGAATTTCGACATGTCGAAAGCATAGCGGCCGAAGGCGACCAGCGCCGGATCGCGCTTGTCGGCCTCGAAGCGTTCGAGATTGCCGTCCTCGAGAATCAGGAACGAACCATCCGCGTTTTTCAGGACGGTGCCGTGGTCGGCGACGATCGTGACCCGCTCCTTGGGATCGCGGCGGTCGTCCACGAAAATGCCGGCCAGCAACCCGCCCGGTTTTCGTTCCCGGATACGGATGGTCAGATTCTGGTCGAGCTGCGCGAACCGGCCGGGCTGCAGGATGTTGGTGAGGACGTCCGCGGTGATATCGGCGTCCCATTGCTTGATTCGGCGCATGCCGTCCGGGGCGAGATAGACGGCGATGAAGGCCACCAGCAGCGCCACCACGCAAGTGGCGTAGATGAACGGGCGGAACAACCGGATCGGCGAGAATCCCGCCGCATTCATCACGATGATTTCGGAATCGGTGGCGAGCTTGTTAAGCGTATGGGAAATCGAGATCATCAGCGCGATCGGGGCGATGATCAGGACCAACGCCGGAATCACGAGGCTGGTGATGCCGAGAAAGGTGAGGATGGTCTGACCCTGGCTGGTCATCAGATCGATGCCGCGGAGCGCCTGGGTAATCCAGATCACCCCGGTCAGGCTGACCAAGACCACCGCAAACGACGCCAGCGTCGTGCGGAATATATACTTGTCGATTGACCCCATCGTTACCGCACGATCCCACCTTCAAGCTGGAAGCACGGTTGGCGACCCATCCTGGAGCCAGGATCCCCTTGGGTCGCCGACTCCCCTCCAGCCGGCCCACTCTTCTCATTACCATCTCGTTGATCCGTCAACAAAATGGCTGAGCCGTGGCACCCTTAGGATATGGTTAATAATTCATGTTTGTGGCCTTGCGGCCACGGCGGCGCTTGGCACTGTGGCGACTCGCAGGCCATAGTGCGCCGGAACATGCTCTTGACGGATGTGCCTTACAGCCAAAGAGAGCATCGATCGGGCTCCGGCCCCCTGCTACAGCTCTGATTTTTGGAGGATTTTCTCATGTCCGACGCCGTCAAGGTCGGCTTCGCCCCGTTTTCCGCCGCCGCGCGTGGCATTCTCGTCGTGTTCTGCGACGACACGCTGAAATTCGGCGATGCTGCGCGAAAGGCGCTGGGGCCGGCTGCAAGCCTTGTCGGGCGCGCTGCGGCCACCAACCAGTTCAAGGGGAAGAGCGGCGCGGTGCTCGACATCCTGGCGCCGCAGGGCCTCAAGTCGCCGCGCCTGATCGTGGTCGGAACCGGCAAGCTATCGGCGGTCAAGGACAATGATTTTCTCAAGCTGGGCGGCGTGGTCGCCGGCAAATTGCGTGCTGCCAGCGATCCGGTAACGATCGTTGCGGATTTGCCCAACGGGGCGATGAAGCCGGAGCAGGCCGCCGCGATCGCCGCTGGCGTGCGGCTGCGCGCCTATAAATTCGACCGCTACAAGACCAGAAAGAAGGATGGTGAGGATACCGCGCTGCGCGCCGACATTTCGGTGGCCGTCGCCGACGTCGCGGCGACGCGCAAGGCCTTCTCTCCCGATTCGCATATCGTCGACGGCGTGATCCTCGCGCGCGAACTCGTCAACGAGCCGCCGAATGTGCTCTATCCCGTCGAATTCGCGCGGCGCGCGGCGCAACTGCGCAAAATCGGCGTCGATGTCGAAGTGCTTGACGTCAAGGCGATGGCGAAACTTGGAATGGGCGCGCTGCTCGGTGTCGCCCAGGGTTCGACCCAGCCGGGCCGGACCGTGATCATGCGCTGGAACGGCGGCAAGCGCGGCGAGCCGCCGGTGGCGTTTGTCGGCAAGGGCGTCTGCTTCGATACCGGCGGCATATCGATCAAGTCCGCAGGAGGCATGGAGGACATGAAGGGCGATATGGGCGGCGCGGCCTGCGTGGTCGGGCTGATGCACGCGCTCGCCGCGCGCAAGGCCAAGGTCAACGCGGTCGGCGCCATCGGCCTGGTCGAGAACATGCCCGACGGCAACGCGCAGCGCCCCGGCGATATCGTGACCTCGATGTCCGGTCAGACCATCGAGATCATCAATACCGACGCCGAGGGCCGGTTGGTGCTGGCCGACGTGCTCTGGTACGTCGCCAGGAAGTTCAAGCCGAAATTCATGGTTGATCTCGCGACCCTGACCGGGGCGATCCTGGTCGCGCTTGGTACCGAATACGCCGGATTGTTCTCCAACAACGACGAATTGGCCGAACGGCTGATCAAGGTCGGAACGGAGACCGGGGAGCGGGTCTGGCGCCTGCCGCTCGGTCCAGAATATGACAAGATGATCGACTCGCAATTCGCCGATGTGAAGAACACGGGCGGCAGCCGCAATGGCGGTTCGATCACGGCCGCGCAGTTCCTGCAGCGTTTCGTCGACGACACGCCCTGGGCGCATCTCGACATTGCGGGAACCGCGATGGGGGCGCCGAAGACCGACATCAACCAGAGCTGGGGTTCGGGCTATGGCGTTCGCCTGCTCGAGCGGCTGGTCGCGGAATATTACGAAGCCAAAAAATGACGGAAGTTCTATTCTATCACCTGCAAGACATGACGCTGGAAAATGTCTTGCCGCCGCTTCTTGAGAAATCGCTTGAGCGCGGCTGGCGGGTGGTGGTGCAGTCGACATCGGAGGAGCGCGCCGACGCGCTCGACGCTCATTTATGGACCTATCGCGACGATTCATTTCTGCCGCACGCCACTTGGCGTGCCGGCGATGCATCGGATCAGCCAGTCCTGTTGGTCGCGGAGGAGGGTAACCCGAATCGTGCCAATGTCAGGTTCTTGGTCGACAATGCCGCTTTGCCGGCCGATTCCGGAAACTATGAACGGCTGGTCCTGATCTTCAACGGTGACGACAGCGACGCCTTGGGGGCGGCACGCAGCGCCTGGACCGATTGCAAGGCGCGCGGTTTCGAGGTCACCTATTGGCAGGCGGACGAGCGCGGCCGGTGGCAGCGGCGGCAATAGCGATTTGTACCAATTAATGATAATCTGCGATTTTGGTGGGGGTAGTGTCCCTGTAGCCACGGTCGTGCCGCAAAGTGATGGTGGGACAGCCGCTTAGGACGCGGGCTAGGAAGCTGATTTATCGTGCGAAACGGGAATTCTCATCGAAGGCGATGGCTGGCCTTGCTGCTGTTCGCTCCTCTTCTGTCGGGGTGCGGAGGAGGCGCGAGCATGGGCGACATGTTCTCGTCCGATCTTCTGTCGAAGGATGCGGATTGGTTCAAGAAAACCGGCCGGCTGACCATCGAGGCGGTTTCGATTGAAACGCCGCCGCTCACCCCGAACAAGCCGGTGACGGCCGACGATTTGGTCAGCGGCGAGGGGCTTTGCTCGGGCATGACTCCACCAGCCGCGTCGACCGGCGCTAACGCCATGACCGAAGGCGCCGCCGGCGCGCCGCCGGCGCCAACCGGCTCCGTGGCGCTCGGCCATACCGAATGCGATGTTGTTCGCGGCATCGGCGCCCCCAGCAACGTCAATGTTTCCAGGAACGAGCATGGCGATCGCCTGGCCGTCATCACCTATAATCAGGGACCGCGCGCCGGAATCTACACGTTTAACGCGGGACGGCTGACGTCGGTCGAACGCGGCGAGGAGCCGCCGCCGGAGCCGAAAGCCGCGAAGTCGAAAGCGAAGAAGAAGCCGGCTGCGACCTGATCTTCGCGCCGTTGGCGCTATCGCGGTTCTGATTCAATCAGAACCGATCACGATCTAGCCTGCTGCTTCGTCATACGCCGAACTGGCTTTCAGCCATTCTTCCTCGGCCCGCTGCAATGCGTTCGCGGCGCCGGCGCGCGCTTTGCTGAGCTGGGCGGCCTGTTTCGGATCGCGCGTGAACAGGTCCGGCAGCGCCAGCGCCGTATCGACCTTGGCGATGATCTCGCTGATGCGAGCGATCTCGGCCTCGGCCTGGGCAATCCGTTGTTTCAGCGGCGAGCGTTTCTCGGCCTTGCCGCGTGGAGGCTTGTCGCCGCCATTGTCGCGTTCGCCGCCGGCGCGCTCGCGCGGATTCGTTCGCATGCCGCGCGCCGACAATATCGCCCGCCGGTAGTCGTCAAGGTCGCCGTCATAGGCCGTGACGGCATGGTCGGCGACGACCCACAATTGATCGGCGCAGGCTTCGATCAGATAGCGGTCGTGGGAAACCATGATGACCGCGCCGGGAAACGCGTTGATCGCCTCGGCGAGCGCGGCGCGGCTGTCGATGTCCAGATGGTTGGTGGGCTCGTCGAGAATGATCATGTTGGGGCCGAAGAACGTCGCCAATCCCAGCAGCAGCCGCGCCTTTTCGCCGCCCGACAGGCTCTTGACGATCGTGTCGGCGGCTTTTCCCGAAAAGCCGATCGCGCCGGCGCGTGCCCGAACCTTGCTTTCGGGCGCATCGGGCATCAGGCGGCGGAGGTGATCATAGGTCGAGCCTTCGAGATCGAGTTCGTCGACCTGATGCTGCGCGAAATAGCCGATCGACAGTTTTTCCGCGCGCGTGACGTGGCCGGAGAACGGGGCGAGTTTGCCGGCGAGCAGTTTCACCAGCGTCGACTTGCCGTTACCGTTGGAGCCGAGCAACGCGATGCGGTCGTCGGTATCGATGCGCAGGGTGACGCGGTTGAGCACGGGCTTTTTTGGGTCATAGCCGATCGAGACGTTGTCGACGGCGATGATCGGCGGCGAGAGCATTTTCTCCGGCACCGGAAAGCTGATTTCACGCACATCCTGCGTCACCAGCGCGGTGACGGGCTTCATTTTCTCCAGCATCTTGACGCGGGATTGGGCCTGCCGCGCCTTCGAGGCCTTGGCCTTGAAGCGATTGACGAAGTCCTGCAGCCGCTTGCGCTCGTCGGCCTGGCGCCTGGCATGCTTGGCGTCCAGCATTTCGCGGGTGGCGCGCTGCTCCTCGAACGACGAGTAGGTGCCCTTGTAGAGCGTGAGCTTGCCGTGATCGAGGTGCAGGATCTGATCGACCGAGGTATCGAGCAGGTCGCGGTCATGGCTGATGACGATCACCGTGCGCGGGTAATTCGCAAGGTGATCTTCCAGCCACAGCGTTCCTTCGAGGTCGAGATAGTTGGTCGGTTCGTCGAGCAGCAGCAGGTCGGGAGCCGCAAACAGGGTCGCGGCGAGCGCGACGCGCATGCGCCAGCCGCCGGAGAACTCGGAACAGGATCGCGCCTGATCGGCGGTGGAAAATCCGAGGCCGGAGAGGATCGCGGCGGCGCGGGCTGGGGCGGAATGGGCGTCGATATCGACGAGCCGGGTCTGAATGTCGGCGATCCGCGCCGGATCCTGCGCCGTTTCGGCCTCGCTCAGCAGGGCTGCGCGCTCAAGATCCGCCTTCAGCACCACCTCGATCAGGCTTTCCGGGCCGTCGGGGGCTTCCTGGGCAAGGCTGCCGACGCGCCAGCGCGGAGGGATGGCGATACTGCCGGTTTCGATCGGCAATTCGCCGCGGATCGCGCGAAACAGGGTCGATTTGCCGACGCCGTTGCGGCCGACGAATCCGACCCGCGCGCCGGGGATGATCTGGGCGGAACTCTGATCGATCAACAGGCGTCCGGCGACGCGGATCGAGATATCGGTGATGGAAAGCATGCGGCGTTGTCACCGGAGCCGCGGCCAAAGGCAAGCCGGTTCTGCGGAACACAATCTTTGGGTGATCCGGGTCGAAAATGCAGCCGGCTAGTCCCTGGGGCTGTTCTGGCCGTCCCGCCGGCGCATCTCGTCCATCAAGGACTGCAAGCGGGACGAGAGCGCGGACGTATCGGGGCTGAGGTTCTGCCGGAGACGTTCGCCAATGGCGTCGCAGATCGATCGGCTGGTGGCGTGATCGATGTCCTCAAAACGGTTGACCGTCCGGCTGTTCATGGCGAGCTCCGCGCCGCTTGGTTGTGCAAGATCATGCAGCACCAAGTCACAGCGACGGAGATTGTTTCGAAGCGTCCGGCCGATTGCGCGGTTTCTAGTAAAGATTGAATTAAGATTGAGCGACCGGGCCCGAGACCGGAAAGCCCCGGTGCTTGGCCGGGGCTTTCCTTCGATCCGAATCCGCTGGACGTGGCGGTGTCAGTAGCAGCGATTGACCAGGCGCCAGCGCGGTCCCCAGGGCGTTGGAACCAGCCGCCGGGTATAACAACCGCCACCGTAGCCATAGGCCGGTCCGCCGACATAGACGCGCGGGGCGGCGCGCCATCCCCAGCCGCCGCCATGCCAGCCACCGTGCCAACCGCCATGCCACCCCGGGGCACCCCAGGCCGACGCGGAAGTCGGCGCCAACGCAGCCACGCCCAGCGAAGCCGCAGCGAATGCAACAAGCGAGAGTTTGCGTAACATGGTCGTCTCCTTGAGGGTTCGGCGCGCATTGGCGCGTCGGTGAATGCACGGGACCCGGTTACTTCCGAAGCGCGGCAGGCACCGGGTCGATTTCAGCCTATCCGGGCAAACATGAACCGGACCGGCATGGTCCTGTCAGACAAGGTTCACCTCGATGAAATTGTTGTAATTCTGGGGGCGGCGGGGTCAGCCGCCGGTCCGGCTTGCGGCGATTCTTCGGCTTTTTGCCGGATCGCTTGCCGTTCTCGGGGCGCGTCGATATAAGCGCGCCAAATCTCCCACCACTGTTCCAAGGACGAAATCATGGCGATTGAACGCACCTTCTCGATCATCAAGCCCGACGCGACCGAGCGCAATTTGACCGGCGCGGTCAACGCGCTGATCGAAAAGGCCGGACTTCGGATCGTCGCGCAGAAGCGCATCCGCATGACCCGCGAACAGGCCGAGACCTTCTACGCCGTCCACAAGGCGCGGCCGTTCTTCGGCGAACTGGTGGAGTTCATGATTTCCGGACCGGTGGTCGTGCAGGTTCTCCAAGGCGAGGGCGCCGTGCTGAAGTACCGCGACGTGATGGGCGCGACCGATCCCGCCAAGGCGGCCGAAGGCACGATCCGCAAGCTGCACGCCAAGTCGATCGGCGAGAATTCGGTGCATGGTTCGGACGCGCCCGAGACGGCCGCGGTCGAGATCGCCCAGTTCTTCGCGGGCAACGAGATCGTCGGTTGATTGACCGGGACGTTGGCGGCCATTTTGGAGAGCGTTTTCGAGCGAAGTGGATACCGGTTCGCGTGAAGAAAACGCGTCAAAATAAAAAGCTAGGGCACGGTTCTGATTTCATCAGAATCGAAAAGGCTCTAGTGACGATGGCCGCAAACGTCGGACCGACAGGGGCGGGCTGTGAGCTGGTTATCGCAGGTCTTTGATCCCGCCAATTTCAGTGCGTTTCTGACGCAATTACAGGCTGATCTGCAAACGCCGGGCTTCTGGCTCTCGGTCGGCAAGATCATCTGGATCAACGTGCTGCTGTCCGGCGATAACGCGCTGGTCATCGCCATGGCGTGCCGCGGCCTGCATGGGCGCAACCGCCTGTGGGGCATGGTGATCGGCGCCGGCATCGCGGTGATCCTCCTGATCGCCTTCACCGGCGTCATCGCCACGCTGATGGCGCTGCCTTACCTGAAGCTGGTCGGCGGAATTGCGCTGCTCTTCATCGCGGCCAAGCTTTTGGTGCCTGAGGACGAGGATGACGAGATCGCCGCGGGCACCACGCTCTGGCACGCCGTCCGCATCGTCGTGATCGCCGACATCGTCATGAGCCTCGACAATGTCATCGCGGTGGCGGCCGCGGCGAACGGGCAGCTTTCGCTTCTGATCCTGGGGCTGGCCATCAGCATTCCCATGATCATCGCCGGCGCGGCGCTGATCATGATGGTGCTCGACCGGTTCCCGATCCTGATCTGGCTCGGCGCTACGCTGCTCGGCTGGATCGCCGGCGGCGTGATTGCGAGCGATCCGGCCGATCATCCCTTCCTGCAGCGCCTGATCGACGGCCGGATCGAGTTCGATTTCAACGCGACTTCGGCCTTGCTGCACTGGTCGCCGCATCTCAGCCTGGACGGAGATCTGCTCGAATATCTCAGTTCGGCGCTGGGCGCGGCCATCGTGCTGATCGTGGGCTCGATCTGGCGGCGGCGTAAATTGCAACAGATCGAGCACATTGTCGCGCCGGATGCGGGCGAGGCGGTTCCATCGGCCGATCGTTCGTGAGCCGTGCAGTCTCCGAATCCGATTGTCAAACAGCCAGACGCCCTAAACGAGATACAGCGCCGCGTTCTCGCGGCCGGTATTGCCCGAGCTTTGCTTTGCGAGACACCCTTCTTCGATGAGAGGGCGCAGGGAAGGCCGGATGCCGGCTGGCACCCGCGGCCCCCGTGCGTGAAAAAAATGCACGGGGCAGGAACCACAGGTTGAGCCGAGGTACACCCGGCCTTCCCTGCGCAATGGTTTTAACGGCTTACTCCGCGCTCTCCTTGGTGACCGGGCTTTATTGCCACCATCATCAGCGCGATGCGCAAGCATCGTCGCCAACTTGACGCCAGCGTCGGGGCGCCAGGACCACACGGCTTCGCCGTCCGCAAGACCTCGTTCGTCCGCATTCCCAGAAGAATGCTGCGATGTCTCGTGGCCACCGCTTCCCGCCTCTACGTTCGTGACGATCGCGAAACGCCCCTCTTCATGAGGCGGGATGCGAGGCAAATGAATCTGATTTGGTATGAAGAGGAAGCCGGATATTTTTCCCGGCAGGGCTGGACGGGCCGGATCGGATTGATGCGGCTTGCGAAATCAGTTTTTGTGAGCGGCGGAATTTGCCTGTGACGGACGCAGCGGCGTGTGCCGACAGGGACAGGATCGATCCGATCGCAACGTCTGCTTCATGGGGCATATCCTCATGGAGAACAGGAATGCCCTCGTCATCGAGACCGAACTTACCCGGGCTTTCGCCTCTCCAGCCACTGCTTCGTTGCTTCTTCGCGAATCTCCGATGCTGTGATGTCGTCCTTAAACGTGGCCTGTTTGATGGACCTAATAACATCGGCCGACTTCGTCGCGAAGACGTTCTGTTCTACTTGGCAGGGCGGAAGCGGAACCCAGATCACACGCACTTAATGATAGTTCCGCCTATGCGCGCTCTGTGGAACCGCGTTTTGGCTCACAGGTCTCCGAAAGCACGCAGCTGTGAGCTTTCAGGAAGATTGTTCCATTCAACTCCGGCCCGGAATTTTTCTACCAAGAGTTTCCTGCGTCGCGATATGCGGCTTTGGAGTGACATTCTATAAAAAAGCGCATCCGTGCAGACGTGGCGCATTTCGTTTACTTTTCTCGTGCCGGATTTTCTCTATCCTGCCCCCCGGGCACTGTCCGAATCGCCTAACGCGCGGGTTCGCGTGCCTTCGCAAATGCCAGAAGAGCCGAGCGGAGATGGGATGGTACGTGTCCAGTCTTCCGAATGGCGGCAGGACAGTCACTTCCGCCGCCGTATCATGGCAGTCCTGCGGCGCGCATCGTTGTCGATGGCGCGTAGCCGCAGGGCGAAAAGCGGCTGTCTTCTTGGCAATGCCGGGGCGTCGGGGTGCGGCATGGCCATCATGGCCGCCGTTCTGAGCGCCGGCGCTCAGGCGCAAACCGTTCCGGATGGAACCAATCTGGCCACCTTGGGTGCTCCAACCAACACCACGGTCTGGAACCTTCAGGGCGGTGCATCCCTCTACGATCCGGCAGCCCTGGCTACGTCCTTTGGCCTGACGCTGCCTGGAATGCCGGGTCTGACGATCAACGGCGCGACCGGCGGTAGCACGATTACGCTCAATGATGCGGCCGGCCACTTCGGATACTTCAGCGCCCCAGACGCCACGACTCTCACACTCAACAATATTACGCTGACCGGTGGATCAGAAACGGATGGCGGCGCAATCAACGGTGCGGGGGCACTCACCGTATCGGGCAGCGGCCTTACGTTGTTGAACAATGCGGCGACGGGAGGTCGTGGCGGCGGCATCTACGCGGTCGGTGCAGTCACGGTGAATGCTCCGTTGACGGCGACCGACAACATCGCCAATACCAGCGGCGGCGCGATCTATGCGGGCGGCGACCTTACCGCGAACGGCAACGTGACCGCGACCGGCAACACCGCGACTGTCAACAGTGGCGGCGCGCTCTATTCAGCCGGCAACATGACGCTGACCGGCGCTACCAATACGCTGACAAACAATACCGCAGTCAACGGCGTGAACGGCGTGGGCGGCGCACTGTTCGCTTTGGGCAATGTGACCGTTGTCAACGCGCTGACAGCGAGCGGTAACAGGGCCGATGTAGGTGGCGCGGTTGGAACCAACGGTGGCAGCATCAGCCTTGCAGGCACGTCCGGAAACCTGTCGCTCACCGGCAACACGGCGACGCTCTACGGCGGCTCCGTCGCGTCATTGCTCGGGAATATAACGCTCGGGAATGCCGCCGGGACGGTCACGATCACCGGCAACAACGCGGGCGGGAGCGGCGGCGCGATCGGCACTTTGGCCGGAGGCAGTGTGACGCTCACCGGTAGCGGCTCGGTGAGCGGCAATACGGCTGGCGGTAATGGCGGCGCGATTGCGACAGGTATCCTGGGTGGCGCAGGCGACATCACGCTGACGGCGAGTGGCGGCAATCTTTCGGTCACCAGCAACACGGCCGGCGGTAACGGCGGTGCGCTCTTTCTCGCCTCGGGGATACTCGACCTCAACGCAACAGGCGGCAACATCACCTTCTCGAACAACAGTCAGAACACCTCGGAGGCGAATGCCGTCTATATCAATAACGCCGGCGGCGGCTCGCAAGTGAATTTGAACGCTGCGTCTGGCAACAACATCACGTACTACGATCCCATTCAGAACAACGCGGCTAACGGGCTGATCAGCGTCGTGAAGCAGGGCGCGGGCCTTGTGAACTTCGACGGATCGCTCCACGCCGCTGCGTCTGATCGCTGGTCGCAAGCCTATGCGACGACGACGGTGCAGGCCGGCACCTTTGCCGTCTCGAACAACGCCGTCTATGGCGTGCTCGCGGCCGATGTCGGGGCGGCCTCACCCAGTTCCTTCACGGTTGCTGGCGGGGCAACACTGTCGGGCGGAAGCATTGGCGAGGTGCGCGCCGATAACTTTGCGCTGAACGGCACGCTCGACATCGCGGGCATGCAGGCCGGAACGGTGGGCAACAAGTTCACCGTCACCAGCAACAATGTCAGCTTCGGCTCCGCTAGCCAGGTGCTGTTCAACACTTATCTGAATGACGGCAGCGTGCAGCGGACCGATCAGCTCACGCTCAATCTGAACGGCAGCGCCACCAGTGGAACTGCGTCTGTCCATGTGACCAACGTGGGCGGACCCGGTGCCGTGACGACGGGAAACGGCATCGAACTTGTTAATGTGACCAACAATAACGGTAGCACGGCCGGGGCCTTTACGCTGGGTAATCGCGTGGCGGCTGGCCCTTACGAATATACCCTGTTTTACGGTAGCGTGGACGCAAGCGGTCCGCAGAATTGGTACCTGCGTTCGACGCTGGATTGCTCGCCGTCGGCAACTTCATTGCCGTGCCCGTCAACAACACCGTCGTCGCCGGCGGTGGTACCAAACTATCGTCCTGAAACGTCGCTGTACGCGTCACTGCCGTCCATGGTGCTGCTGTATGGACGCAGCCTGCTGGACACGCTGCACGAGCGGGTGGGCGAGGAAAGTCCCGGCATTGCATCGCCCGACGGCAATGGTGCAGCGCCCTCGCTGGGTTGGGGCCGCATTCTTGCGCTGGGTGGCAAGCAGGGCGGCGACACGGACGGTATCTATGGTTCTGGCCCCCGGTACGACTACAGCATCTTTGCGTTCCAGGGCGGCACCGATCTTTACCGGGCCGAGCGCAGCGATGGCGGCAGCGATCATGTCGGGGTTTATACTGCCATCGGCGGAATGAGCGCCGATGTCGCCCATGTCACTGGCCTGCCCGCCGGATCCAACAGTCTGACCGCCTATACGCTCGGCGGTTATTGGACGCGGTTCAGTGCCACGGGCTGGTACGTTGATGCGGTGGCCCAGTACACGTGGAACGATCTGAAGGCCGACCCGATCGGCATCAGCGGTTTGAGCACGCATGGCGGCAGCTTTGCAACCTCGCTGGAGACCGGCAAGTCGCTCCAGCTTGGTCAAGGCTTCAGTATCGAACCGCAGGCTCAACTGGTCTATCAGACTGCTTCGCTTGCGGGCACCGCGGATAGCTTCGCAAGCGTGATCTTCAACGATGTGGACTCGCTGGCCGGCCGGATCGGTGCGCGCGTGGAGCGGAGCTGGGCAATCGATCCCTCCACCCCGCAGTCGCGCCTAATGACGGTTTGGCTGCGGCCGAGCCTGTGGTACGAATTCCTCGGCGATCCGCATACCTCCTTCTCATCGGCGACCGGCTATATCCCGTTCCGCTCCGACCTCGGAGGCGGCTGGGTGGAAGTCACCGCTGGTCTGGACGCCCAAATCTCCCGGAACGTCGACTTCTATGCAAATGGTCTCTACCAGATCAGCTTCAACGGCCGTAGCGATGCCTTTGGCGGAAAGTTCGGAGCCCGCGTCACATGGTGAACGACAGAGGTCGACGCTCGGGAGTTATGGACGGGCTTCTCCATAAGGCGGCCTTCTCCATCAAGTCTCTGAAGGCGGTGGCGATGGAGGCGCGCCTTCTCGAAAGCGTTGCTCTCCCTCTCATAACGGCTTGGTTGCAGGTTCGAGCCCGCCGGAGTTAGCGCCTGACGATCGATCCGGTGCGGCCAAGCAGCCGCGCAAGCTGCTTGAAACGGCTGCCGGCGCGATCGGCGACGAGATCGACCATCCGGTGCTCGAACACCAGCATCAGCTTGCGGCCTTCGCTGCGGAAGTGGGTCGCCGGCAACACGCCGGGCCGGGCCGCCGATACCAGATGGGCGACCCGGAAGGCGGCGCCGAGCATCCGGGCCCGCTCGATCATGGCGGGCGGCACGAGGTCGCGGATCGCGGCCGGCGGTTCGTTCTCTTCGCTCAGGCCGGCATAGCGGTAGAACACCGACAGCGCGACGAACGCCCTGCCTGGATGGGCGATCGCGCCGAAATTGCCGTGGATGATGAGATTGAGCGTCTGCTCGCCGCGGTAATCGGGATGCACGCGCCATCCGATATCGGACAATAAGCAGGCGGCGTGACGCAGGCGGCGGTCCTCGTCGGTTTCCCGCAGCTTTGCGACCCTGACCAGGCGGTCGGTCCACGCGATCAATTCCTGCGCGTGGCGCGCGGACCGCGAAAGCAGTTCGTTGAGGTCTTGCGCGGCGCAGATCAATCCGTCCTTGGCGCGCTCGGCCTGCGGCAGCATTTCATAGAGCAGGCCCTCGCGCACGCCGAACGTCGAAAATACAATGGTCTTCGGCCGCGCAACGCGAATGACGTATTCGAGGACGAGCGCCGCATAGGTCAGGAGCGGCCGCCGCGCGTCGGCGACGGCTTCGATATTGGCGAGCATGTTGGTCGATGCGAGCCGGCGCAGGCGCTGCGCGAAATCCAGTGCCTCCGCGGCCGGCAGCGAATAGCCGTGCATCACGCGGAGCGGATAGCCGCTCTGGATGATGTGGATCCGCGCCAGCGCGCGCCAGGTGCCGCCGACCGCATAGAAGGTGCGGCCGCGGCCGGCCTTGAGTTGGGCGACCGCGGAAAGGTCGCCCTTCACGATACGTTCGGCCCGCTTCAGCGATTTATGCGAGGCGTCCTGCAACGCCAGGCTTCCGAGCGGCAGCGTGACGCCGCTGTGGACGCGGTTGCCGCGCACGTCGATCAGTTCCAGCGAGCCGCCGCCGAGATCGCCGACGATACCGTCGGGATTGTGAATGCCGGAAACGACGCCGAGCGCCGATAGTTTCGCCTCGCGCGGTCCCGACAGAATCTTGATCGGCACCCCGCAGATGCGTTCGGCCTTGGCGATGAAGTCGGGCCCGTTGCTGGCGTCGCGGCAGGCGGCGGTGGCGATCGCGTAGACGCGGCCCACCTTCTGTACTCTGCATAAAGCGCGAAAGCGCCGCAACGAGGTCAAGGCTTTCGCGACCGCGTCCGGCGCCAGCAGACCGGTGCTTTGAACCTCGCGGCCGAGACCGCATAGCGCCTTCTCGTTGAACACCGTCACCAGGCTGCGGGCCATCGCCGCATAGACGACGAGACGCACCGAGTTCGAGCCAATGTCGATGACCGCGACGCTGGATGCGCGTTTGCGCGGTCGCTTCACCGCAAAGGCTCCTTGTGGGGATTACTGGCGTTCGTTACGTCGCGTGAGGCGGCGCGGTGAAGATTCCTTGAGCGACTTTCCACGGCCGGACAGACTCGGATTCGTCATGAAGTAATTATGCACATTGAACGGCTCTTCGCCATTCGCGGCCTTCATACGCGTTGACGATCCGTCCGGCAACAACTGCCAGCTTTGCTCGGTGTCCTTCAGGTTGGCGACCATGATCTGCTCGAGAACCTGCTGATGCACCGTCGGATTTTGCAGCGGACAGAGAACTTCGACGCGCCGGTCGAGGTTCCGCGGCATCATGTCGGCGGACGAGATATACACAGCCGCTTTCGCGCCGGGCAGTCCTTGGCCCATGCCGAAGCAGTAGATTCGCCCGTGTTCGAGGAACCGGCCGATGATCGACTTGACGCGGATGTTTTCCGAAAGTCCGGGAAGCCCGGGGCGCAGGCAGCAGATGCCGCGAACCACCAGTTCGATCTGAACGCCGGCCTGAGACGCCTGATACAGCGCGTCGATGATGTCGGGATCGACCAGCGAGTTCATCTTCATCCAGATCGTGGCCGGCTTGCCGTTCCGGGCGTGACCGATCTCGCCGTGAATGTGTTCGAGCATGCGCTTGCGCAAGGTGAGCGGCGATACCGCCATCTTCTCGATGTCGATCGGTTCCGCATAGCCGGTGATGTAGTTGAACACCCGCGCGGCGTCGCGCCCGATCGCGGGGTCGGAGGTGAAGTAGGACAGGTCGGTATAGATACGCGCCGTCACCGGATGATAATTGCCGGTGCCGGTGTGGACATAGGTCGTGAGGCTGCCGCCTTCGCGCCGCACCACCATCGACAGCTTGGCGTGGGTCTTCAGTTCGATGAAGCCGTAGACGACCTGCACGCCGGCGCGTTCGAGGTCGCGCGCCCAGCGGATATTGGCTTCTTCATCGAACCGCGCTTTGAGTTCGACCAGCGCGGTCACCGATTTTCCAGCCTCGGCGGCTTCCGCCAGCGCGCGCACGATCGGCGAGTTGTTGGAGGTGCGGTAGAGCGTCTGCTTGATGGCGACGACATCGGGATCGCGCGCGGCCTGCTGCAGGAACTGCACGACCACGTCGAACGATTCATAGGGGTGATGGACGATCAGGTCCTTTTGCCGGATCGCGGCGAAGATATCGCCGCCATGGTCGCGCACGCGCTCGGGATGGCGCGGCACATAGGGCGTGAATTCGAGATCGGGACGGTCGAGCCGGGTCAGTTGCGACAATTCGTTCATGGCCAGCACGCCGTCGACCAGGAACACTTCGTCGTCCGAGGTGGAAAGCGCGTGCTGCACGAAAGCGCGCAGTTCTTCGGGCATCTTGGCCTCGATTTCGAGCCGAATCACCGATCCCCGCCGCCGCCGCTTCAGCGCGGTTTCGAACAGGCGGACCAGATCCTCGGCCTCTTCCTCGATTTCGAGTTCGGAGTCGCGGATGACGCGGAACGCACCCTGGCCCTTGACGGTGTAGCCGGGGAACAGCCGGCCGATGAACAGGCCGGTGGCTTGCTCCAGCGTGATCAGCCGCACCGCGCCGTCCCCGGTCGCGGGCATCCGGATAAAGCGGTCGATCTTGCCGGGCATGCGGATGAGCGCGTTCATCGGCTTGCCGTCCGACATCCGCACCAGATGCAGCGCAATGGTGAAACCGAGGCTGGGGATGAACGGGAAGGGATGCGCCGGGTCGATCGCGAGCGGCGTCAGCAGCGGGAAGATATTGAGGAGGAAATGTTCCTCGATCCAGCTTCGTTCCGTCTTGGTGACGTCGCGGCCGTCGACGAGAACGATGCCGACTTCGGTCAGCACGCTGCGCAGATCGCTCCAGATCACCTGCTGGTCGGAGGCGAGCTGGGAGACCGTCTGGTTGATCAGGACCAACTGCTCCGAGGGAGTCAGTCCGTCCGGGCTGCGTTCGGTGATGCCTTCGCGTACCTGCGCCTTGATGCCAGCGACGCGGACCATGAAGAATTCATCGAGGTTATTGGCGGAAATCGACAGGAACCTGACGCGCTCAAGCGCGGGATGGCCGGGATTGACCGCTTCCTCGAGCACGCGCCGGTTGAAATGCAGCCAGGACAGCTCGCGATTGATGAAGCGTTCCGGGCTATTGGCAATCGATGCGAGGGCCTCGGCTGAATTATCTTTCTCTTTTATTACAATGGCTTGCGGGGATTCCATCAGAATTCAATCCATCTCGGAGCGGGCGCGGCGCGGATTCTGGCAAACACCGCGCAAACCATGTGTTACGCCGATGACGTTTCAATGACATTGACGTTCGTGCCGGGCTCGCCGTCAAGGACTGGAAAATCAAAGGACCGGGAAATCAGATGTCGCGCAGCAAGTCGGCCGCCAGCGCGCGGGTTACCGGCCGTCCCTGCCGCAGCGCTTCGGTGTCCAGGAGTTCGACGGCCTGCCGCGCGGCGGCGTAAGACCGCTCGATCCGGTTGGCGAGAAAGCCCACCACGGCCTCATCGATGATCAATTGGCGGTCGGCGCAATATTTGACGATCAGCGCGCGCAACAATTGATCGTCGGGCGGCAATAGCGACACCGCCGGTATCGCGCGCAGGCGCGAGCGCAGATCGCGCAGTTCGACCTGAAGCGCCGAAGGCTGCTCGCGCGTGGTGATCAGAACGGATGCAGCGTCTTCCCGCGCCAGATTGAGCAGATGGAACAACGCGCGTTCGTTGAAAGCGGACGACTTCAAGTCTTCGACGACCAGCGCCCCTGTCGCCAGGGCAACCGGGACTTCGTCCGCGGTCAGGGCATGAGCACTGATGGAGCGCGCGCCGGCTCGCTCGGCCCAGATGGCGGCGAGATGGCTTTTGCCGGAGCCTTCCGGCCCCACCAGCAGCATGACCCGGTTTGGCCAATCGGGCCAGCTATCGACCAGTGCGAGCCCGGCGGCGTTGGCCGGCCCTTCGAGGAAATCGTCGCGGCCGAGGTGCTCCGTATAGGGCAACGCAAATGCAAGCTGACGAGGTGGAACGCGGCTTGCCACGCAAACACTCCATGCCGGGATCGCCCGCGCAGTTACTATAACGTTTTCGAGCGAGTTGGATATCGCTTCGCAGGAAGAAAACGCGCCAAGGCGCAACGCCCCGGTGCTGTTCGATCGGAACCGGGCCGGCTCTCGAAGTTCAGCTCGCTTCGATCGTGCTCATATGCCGTGCCCATTCCACGAGATAGAAGGATACGGAAATTAATGTAAAGACCGTTACGAAACCCATCAGTATCAGATCGTAAGGCGTTGCGTTGAAGCCGAAGCCGAGCGACGCCAGGACCAGGGCCGCAAACATGACCTGCGCCACCGTATTCAGTTTCGATACCATTAACGGCTTCATCGGGATCGGCTTGTCGCACAACCATGAGACGATCACGGCTCCGACGATCATGATGTCGCGCGAGACCACGAGAATGACGATCCAGCGCGGGATCGCGCCCCAAATGCCGAGCGCCACATAGATCGAAACCAACAGCGCCTTGTCGGCGAGCGGGTCGAGCAGGGCGCCCAATTCGCTGGTCATGTTGAAGCGCTTGGCGAGAAAGCCGTCGACCGCGTCGCTGATGCCTGCCACCAGGAAGATCGTAAAGGCGATCTGGAGCTGGTTCGAGGCAATGGCCCAGACGATGAACGGCACCAGCAGGATGCGGCCCAGGGTAATGATGTTTGGAATGCTCACGCGGCGTTTCCCGGTTGGCGCGGAGGTTCTGACATTCGCAACCGAGCGCCCTGCAAGGTCATTGCAAATCTCAAATCCCAAAGCCGCACCTATTTTACCGGTGTCCTTTTGGTCCCGACATTCGCAAGCGGGATGCGAGTGTCGGACTACAGGGCCCCGGCGCCTGATTTCGAGACAGATCCGGCTCTTGGCAGGCTGAGCCGGTTCCTGCCTACATAGTACACAGCCTCCCGCCTTGCGAGGCATTGCACGCGCGCGGATTCCGACGTAACCAGCCCCATCATCTGGATTTGGGCATGACGGACCGTAAAAACGGGCTTACTTACGCGGATTCGGGCGTCAATATCGACGCCGGCAATCGTCTGGTCGACCTAATCAAGCCGCTTGTCCGCGCCACGGCGCGCGCCGGTGCGGATGCCGAAATCGGCGGATTCGGCGGGCTGTTCGATCTCAAGGCGGCCGGCTTCAAGGATCCGGTCCTGGTGGCGGCGACCGATGGCGTCGGCACCAAGGTCAAGATCGCGATCGAGACCGGCCTGCATGACGGCATCGGCATCGACCTGGTGGCGATGTCGGTCAACGACCTCGTCGTGCAGGGCGCCGAGCCGCTGTTCTTTTTGGATTATTTCGCCTGCGGCAAACTCGATCCGGAGGCCGCTGCCGCGATCGTTTCCGGCATCGCGGAAGGCTGCCGGGAGTCCGGCTGTGCGCTGATCGGGGGCGAAACCGCCGAAATGCCCGGCCTCTACAAGGACGGCGATTACGATCTGGGCGGCTTCGCGGTGGGCGCTGCCGAGCGCGGCACGCTGTTGCCGCGGCCGGATATCGCGGTTGGCGATGCGGTGATCGGCCTTGCCTCGTCGGGTCTTCACTCCAACGGATTTTCGCTGGTCCGCAAGATCGTCGAGCAGTCGGATATCGGCTTCGAGGCGCCGTCGCCGTTCTCGCCGGTCATGACCCTGGGCGGCGCGCTGCTGACGCCGACGCGGCTCTATGTGAAATCATGCCTGCGCGCGATCCGGGAGACCGGCGCGGTCAAGGGCCTCGCGCATATCACCGGCGGCGGCTTCACCGACAACATCCCGCGCGTGCTGCCGAAACATCTCGGCGTCGGCATCGATCTGGCGCGGTTGCCGGTGTTGCCGGTGTTCAAATGGCTGGCGGAGCAGGGCGGCATCGCCGAGCTCGAATTGCTGCGCACGTTCAATTGCGGCATCGGCATGATCGCGATCGTGAAGCCCGATGCCATCGAAGAGGTCACCGACGTTTTCACCGAAGGCGGCGAAAGCGTCGCGCTGCTGGGCGAGGTGATCGAGGCCAAGGGCGGCCACCGCGTGGTCTATAACGGCCACCTCGATCTGGCGCCGTGACGCGATGAAGCGCCGGGTCGCCATCCTGATTTCCGGGCGCGGATCGAACATGGCCGCGCTGATCGAAGCGGCAAAGGCTGCGGATTTTCCGGCCGAGATCGCGGTCGTGGTTTCCAACCGCTCCGATGCCGGAGGCCTTGCGATCGCAAGCCAGAGCGGGGTTCCGACCGCGATCGTCGAAAGCAGGCCGTTCGGCAAGGATCGTGCGGCGTTCGAGGCGGCGTTGCAGGCATTGCTGGACCAGCACAAGGTCGAGCTGATTTGCCTGGCCGGCTTCATGCGGCTGTTCACCGCCGAATTCGTGCAGCATTGGTATGGGCGGATGCTCAACATCCACCCGTCGCTGCTGCCGGCGTTTCCGGGCCTCGAGCCGCAGGCCCAGGCGCTGCGCGCCGGCGTCAAGATTTCCGGCGCCACGGTTCATTTCGTGATCCCGCAGACCGACGCCGGACCGATCGTGATGCAGGGCGCGGTCGCGGTGCAGGACGACGATACGCCGGAGACGCTGGCGGCGCGCATTCTCACGGTCGAGCACCGCATCTATCCGGATGCGCTGCGGCTATTGGCCGGCGGTCAAATCAGGCTCGACGGCGATATCTGCAAGACCATCGGGAGCGCCGGTTCGGGCGACGCGCTGATTTCGCCGGCCGTGAATTAGAGCGTTTTTGAGCGAAAGCCTGTCCCGGACTTGATCCGGGATGGATACCGGTTCGCGTGAAGAAAACGCGTCAAAACAAGAATTGAGAGCTTCGGTATCCGATTCAATCAGAACCGATCATGCTCTAGTTGCGGTCGACCTTGACGACCCGGCCCTTTTCGATCGCCAGCGCCAGCTGGCCGTGCTTCAGCGCCAAGGCGGCTTCGCCGAACATCTCGCGGCGCCAGCCGCGTAGCGCGCCGACGTCGGCATTGTCGTCGGCGGCGATCTGTTCGAGGTCGTCCACGGTCGCGATCACCTTGCTGGCGACCGCATGGCGCTCCGAGGTCATCCGCAGCAGGACCTTCAGCAATTCGACGGTCGCGGCGCCGTTGGAATTGCCGCGCGGCTTTTCGATTTTCGGCAGGGCCGAGAGATCGCGCGCCAGGCCGCGCTGCACGGCGGCCACGATATCGACGCCCCATTTCGAGCGGTCAAAGCCCTTCGGCAGCGAGCGCAAATTCGCCAGCCGTTCGAGGCTGGTCGGGGCGTGGGTGGCGATGTCGCCGACCGCGTCGTCCTTCAGCACGCGGCTGCGCGGAACGTCGCGGCCCTGCGCCTCCTGTTCGCGCCAGGCCGCGACTTCCATCAGCACCGCAAGCTCCTTCGGCTTGCGCACCCGCGTCTTCAGCCGCTCCCAGGCGCTTTCGGGATGGAAATCGTAGGTTTTCGGCGAGGTCAGGACTTCCATCTCCTCGCTCACCCAATCGCTGCGGCCACGCTTCTTGAGATCGGCATCGAGCGCTGCGAACACGTCGCGCAAATGGGTGACGTCGGAGACCGCATAATGCATTTGCTCCTCGGTCAGCGGCCGGCGCGACCAGTCGGTGAAGCGGTGGGTCTTGTCCGGCCGGTGGCCGGTGACGCGCTCGACCAGCTGGTCATAGGCGATGGAGTCGCCGTAACCGAGCACCATGGCCGCGACCTGGGTATCGAAGATCGGATGCGGAATGATCCCGGCCCGATGCCAGACGATCTCGATATCCTGACGGGCGGCGTGAAAGACCTTCAGCACCTTTTCATCGGCCATCAGGTCGAAGAATGGCTTGAGGTCGATGCCCTCCGCCAGGGTGTCGACCACGACCGCTTCCTCGGCGCTTGCCATTTGCACCACGCAGAGCAGCGGATAGTAGGTCGTCTCCCGCAGGAATTCCGTATCGACGGTAATGACCGGGTGTTTGGCGAGACGGCTGCAAACAGCGGTGAGTTCTGAAGTCGTCGTAATTAGGTCCATGAACAGTCCATAACGCTTACCTGACGCGTTCTGCCGAAAGCGCTGACATGTCAAGGGTCCCGCGCCGAATTCGAGCCTTGCATTTCCGGGTGAGGGCGGTTTCCGCCGCATCCGGCCGAGGGCGTGCGTCTTCGGAGCCCGGATTCAAATCAACGGCCGGGTCAGGAAATGTAACGGTCAGGAATCGCGGAGACGCCTGCCGGACGGCCGCCGGCACGGAACGGCGAGCACGACGATGCATAGCGCGATCATCGCCAATCCCATGAATTCAATCACCAGCAGGTCCACGGCAACTCCTCCAGCGAAACCGCCAGATTTGCCGCAAGGAATTGATCGGGCGTTAATTTCCGGCGGCGGGCGCGGAATGCTGGGCGGAGGGTTAACGATTCACGTGCCGCAAAATGTTTGCAGCACGCGCTGGTCCGGTTGCGGCGGCTGCGCATAGTCCGCGAAATCAGGCTGATCTTCATACGGCTTCGATAGCACCGTCAGGAGTTCCTCGAATGGCGCGAAATCGTCACGGTTCATCGCGGCCTCGATGACGGCTTCGATCCGGTGGTTCCGCGGAATGAAGGCCGGGTTGACCGCGCGCATCGCGGCCTGCCGCTCGTCGGCGGATTGCGGTTCGCCCGCGGTCCGTTCCCGCCAGCGCGCCGCCCAGGCGTCGTAGGCGGTGGGGTCGGCGAAAAGCTGCCGCACCGCGGTATCGTTTGCGGGATCGAGCGCCGCTTCGTTCAAGTGTCTGAAGGTGAGGGTGAAGTCGGCCTGGTTCTGGGCCATCGCGTCTAAGAGGTCCTGCACCAGCGGCTCGTCGCCGTCGCGCGACGTGAACAGGCCGATTTTCCGGCGTAGGCCGGCCTGATAGGCGGTGGTGAATTTCTCCGAAAACCCGGCCAGGATTTCCTGCGCTTCGGCGATCGCGTGTTCCTGCTCGTCGGCAAGCAGCGGCAACAGGCATTCGGCAAAGCGCGTCAGGTTCCAGAGCGCGATCCGTGGCTGGTTGGCGTAGGCGTAGCGGCCGGATTCGTCGATCGAGCTGAACACCGTCGCCGGATCATAGTGATCCATGAAGGCGCAAGGGCCGTAATCGATGGTCTCGCCCGATATCGAGGTGTTGTCGGTATTCATGACGCCGTGGATGAAACCGACCAAAAGCCAGCGCGCGACCAGATCGGCCTGCCGCGCGATCACGCCTTCCAGCAGCGCATGATAGGGGCGGTCGGCTTGCGCGGCTTGCGGATAATGCCTGGCGATGACGTGATCGGCGAGCCGACGCACGCCCTCGGTGTCGCCGCGCGCCGCAAAATACTGGAAGGTGCCGACGCGGATGTGGCTCGACGCAACCCGGGTGAGGACGGCGCCGGGCAAGGGCGTCTCCCGCATCACGCTCTCGCCGGTGATGACGGCGGCGAGCGACCGGGTGGTTGGAATGCCGAGCGCCGCCATCGCTTCGCTGACGATATATTCGCGCAGCACCGGACCGAGCGCCGCGCGGCCGTCGCCGCGGCGCGAAAACGGCGTCGGACCCGAGCCCTTGAGCTGGATATCGCGGCGGACGCCGTCGGTGTCGATGACCTCGCCGAGCAGGATCGCCCGGCCATCGCCGAGCTGCGGCACGAAATGACCGAACTGATGGCCGGCATAGGCCATCGCGATCGGATCGGCGCCCTCCGGCAACAACTTGCCGGCGAGGATTTCGGCCCCTTCCGGGCTATCCAGCAGGTCCGGATCGAGACCCAGGCGCAGCGCCAGCGGCCGGTTCAGTTTGATCAGCCGCGGGGCGATCACCGGTGTCGGCGTAACGCGGGCGAAAAAACTCGCCGGCAACGCCGCGTAGCTGTTCTGGAACGGAAAATGGACGGTCATGACCGTAAAGATAGGCGCGTCCAGCGATTAGACAATCGATTTCGATGCCAGGGCTGCAATCCGTGCGGTTGTTTTCCTTTGCGTTTCCGGGCTTCACAATAATTGCCAAAAACCCGGATCGCTCACCCATTCGGTTGCCGGGCCTGCTTGCCTCGGCTAAACCCTCAAACCTCTTCGGGGCCGGCGTCTGGCCCTGATTCCACCCTTCGACGGTCTGTACTGAGAATTTTATGCATCGTTACCGGTCCCACACCTGCGGCGCGCTTCGCGAAAGCGATATCGGCCAGACCGTCCGCCTGTCGGGCTGGTGCCATCGCATCCGCGACCATGGCGGGGTGCTTTTCATCGATCTGCGCGACCATTACGGCCTGATGCAATGCGTGGCCGATCCGGATTCGCCGGCTTTCAGGGATGCGGAAAAGCTCCGTTCGGAGTGGGTGGTGCGGATGGACGGCAAGGTGCGCCGCCGTCCCGACGGAACCGATAATCCGGAGCTCGCCACCGGCGCGGTCGAACTTTATGTCAGCGAGATCGAGGTGCTGGGGCCGGCGGCGGAGCTGCCGCTGCCGGTATTCGGCGAGCAGGAATATCCTGAAGACATAAGGCTTAAATACCGCTTCCTCGACCTTCGCCGCGAGAAGCTGCACCAGAACATCATGACCCGCGGCGCGATCGTCGATTCCATGCGCAAGCGGATGAAGGAGCAGGGCTTTTTCGAATTCCAGACCCCGATCCTGACGGCGTCCTCGCCGGAGGGCGCGCGCGACTTCCTGGTGCCGTCGCGCATCCACCCCGGCCAGTTCTACGCGCTGCCGCAGGCGCCTCAGCAATACAAGCAATTGCTGATGATGTCGGGCTTTGATCGCTATTTCCAGATTGCGCCGTGCTTCCGCGACGAGGATCCACGCGCCGACCGGCTGCCGGGCGAATTCTACCAGCTCGATGTCGAGATGAGCTTCGTCACCCAGGACGACGTGTTTGCCGCGATGGAGCCGGTCATTACCGGCGTGTTCGAGGATTTCGCCAAGGGCAAGCCCGTCACCAAGGGTTGGCCGCGGATCCCGTTCGCCGAAGCCCTGCGCAAATATGGCAGCGACAAGCCGGACCTGCGCAACCCAATCGTGATGCAGGATGTCTCCGAGCATTTCCGCGGCTCCGGCTTCAAGGTGTTCGCGCGGATGCTGGAAGACCCGAAGAACCAGGTCTGGGCCATTCCCGGCACCGGCGGCGGCTCGCGCGCCTTCTGCGACCGGATGAATTCATGGGCGCAGGGCGAGGGGCAGCCCGGGCTCGGCTACATCATGTGGCGCGAGGGCGGCGAGGGGGCCGGTCCGCTTGCCAACAATATCGGCCCGGAACGGACGGCCGCGATCCGCGACGTTCTCGGCTTGAAGGAGGGCGACGCCGCCTTCTTCGTCGCCGGCGACCCCGAGAAATTCTGGAAGTTCGCCGGTCTCGCCCGCACCAAGCTCGGCGAGGAGCTGAATCTGATCGACAAGGACCGGTTCGAACTGGCCTGGATCGTCGACTTCCCGATGTACGAGTACAACGAGGAAGACAAGAAGGTCGACTTCTCGCACAACCCGTTCTCGATGCCGCAGGGCGGCCTGGACGCGTTGCAGACGCAGGACCCACTGACCATCAAGGCGTTCCAGTACGACATCGCCTGCAACGGTTACGAGATCGCCTCGGGCGGCATCCGCAATCACCGGCCCGAAGCGATGGTGAAGGCGTTCGAGATCGCGGGCTATGGCGAGCAGGAAGTCGTCGATCGCTTCGGCGGCATGTACCGCGCCTTCCAGTATGGCGCGCCGCCGCATGGCGGCATGGCGGCCGGTCTCGATCGCATCGTCATGCTGTTGTGCGGCACCACGAACTTGCGCGAGATCTCGCTGTTTCCGATGAATCAGCAGGCCGTGGACTTGCTCATGGGAGCTCCTTCGGAAGCCTCGCCGAAGCAATTACGCGAACTTCACATCCGGACCAATCTGCCGCAAAAGTAACATCAGCCACCGGAATTCGAATTCGGCGGCGCAGGGAGCCTGCGGGAAATACATGTCATCACATTCTGAAGATCTCCGTTCTGCGGCGCTCGCGTATCACCGGCTGCCGCGGCCGGGCAAACTTGAAATTCAGGCGATCAAGCCGCTCGCCAACCAGCGCGATCTGGCGCTGGCCTATTCGCCGGGCGTTGCAGCCGCCTGCATGGAAATCGCCAACAATCCGGCGGAGGCCGCATCGCTGACCATCCGCGCCAATCTGGTGGCGGTGGTCTCCAACGGCACCGCGGTGCTGGGCCTCGGCAATATCGGCCCGCTGGCATCGAAGCCGGTCATGGAAGGCAAGGCGGTCCTGTTCAAGAAATTTGCCGGGATCGACGTGTTCGACATCGAAATCGCCGCCGACACCATCGAGCGGGTGGTCGAGACCGTGGCCGCGCTGGAGCCGACCTTTGGCGGCATCAATCTCGAGGACATTAAAGGTCCGGAATGCTTCGAGATCGAGGCGCAGCTCAAGGAGCGCATGAAGATCCCGGTGTTCCATGACGACCAGCATGGCACCGCCATCATCGTCGGCGCGGCGATCACCAATGCATTGCTGCTGAACGGCAAGAAGCTCAAGGACGTCAAGATCGTCGCGTCCGGTGCCGGCGCTGCGGCGATCGCCTGTCTCAACCTTCTGGTGTCGATGGGCGCGCAGCGCAAGAACATCTGGGTCTGCGATATCGACGGCCTGGTCTATGACGGCCGCAACACGCTGATGGACCGCTGGAAGGCGGTTTATGCGCAGAAGACCAGCAAGCGCACGCTGGCCGATGCGATCGGCGGCGCCGATATCTTTCTCGGCCTGTCCGCGCCCAACGTATTGACGCCCGACATGGTCAAGCAGATGGCGGACAAGCCGCTGGTGATGGCGCTGGCCAACCCGAATCCGGAAATCATGCCGGATGAGGCGCGCAAGGCCCGCCCCGACGCGATGATCTGCACCGGCCGTTCGGACTTCCCCAACCAGGTCAACAACGTCCTGTGTTTCCCATTCATCTTCCGCGGCGCGCTCGATGTCGGCGCCACCGCGATCAACGAGGAGATGAAGCGGGCCGCGGTCGAGGCGATCGCGCTACTGGCGCGCGATCCGCCGTCGGACGCGATCGCGCCCGGCTTCGACAGTGGCGAGGCGCAGGGATTCGGTCCGGGGTCGCTGATCCCGAGCCCGTTCGATCCGCGGCTGATCCTGCGCATCGCGCCTGCGGTCGCCAAGGCGGCGATGGAGTCGGGTGTCGCCTCGCGTCCGATCGCGAATTTCGAGGATTATACAGCCCTGCTCGAACGTTTCGCGTTCCGCTCCGGCCTCGTGATGAAGCCGGTGTTCGCTAAGGCCAAGACGCAGCCTGTTCGTGTGATCTATGCCGAGGGCGAGGACGAGCGCGTGCTGCATGCGACGCAGGTCGTACTCGAGGAGAAGCTGGCGCGGCCGATCCTGGTCGGGCGTCCCTCGGTGGTCGAGGCGCGGATCAAGCGCTATGGCCTTGCGATTCAGGCCGGCAAGGATTTCGACCTCATCAATCCCGAGGATGACCCGCGCTATCGCTCCTACGTGCAGTCCTATATCGACACGGCGGGAAGGCACGGCGTCACGCCCGACGCCGCGCGTACGGTGGTGCGCACCAACAACACCGTGATTGCGGCGCTGGCGGTGATCCGCGGCGAGGCCGACGCCATGATCTGCGGCGTCGAGGGCCGTTATATGAGCCATCTGCGCCACGTCCGCGAGATCATCGGCTTCCTGCCGGGCGTCAGCGATTTCGCGGCCCTGGCGCTGATGATCACCAGCAAGGGCGCCTATTTCATCGCGGATACGCAGGTGCGGCCGAACCCGAGCGCGGAAGAGATCGCGGAAATGGCGGCGCTGGCGGCGATCCACGTCCAGCGCTTCAATATCAAGCCGAAGATCGCCTTCGTGTCACATTCCGACTTCGGCAGCTATGATACGGAGTCTTCCCGGAAGATGCGCCGCGCCACCGCGCTGTTGAAGCAGAACCATCCGGAGATCGAGGCGGACGGCGAGATGCAGGGGGACACCGCGCTGTCGGAAGCGGCGCGGAGGCTGGTCCTGCCGCATTCGAATCTGGAAGGCGTGGCCAACATCCTGATCATGCCGAATCTCGACTCGGCCAATGTCGCCTATCAGATGATCAAATCGCTGGCCGATGCGCTTGCGGTGGGGCCGATCCTGATCGGGCCCGCGCGCCCGGCGCACATTCTCACCCCGTCGGTGACTGCGCGCGGCGTTCTCAACATGACGGCGGTTGCCGCGGTCGAAGCGCAGGAGCGCGCCGGCCGCCAGCAGCCCGGCCTGTTTGGCTAAAGCCTTTTCGGTTCTGATGGAATCAGAACCGAGGTTCACCTCGTTTGTTTTGACGCGTTTTCTTCACGCGAACCGGAAGCCATGCCGGATCTCGTGCGGGACAGGCATCCGCCCGGAAACGCGGTGGACGACCGATATTTGAACGGCGGTGCGGCTGCCGATTTGACCGTTTGAAAAGGAGAAGCGGAGCGCTCATACTCGTCCGGTCGCAGAGCGACTTGGGATTCGTTGCAGCAGCGAGGACGATCATGCCAGCGTTCGTTACTTTCGGAAGAATTCTGTTCGCCGTGCTGTTTCTCTATGCGGGAGCGACCAAGCTGCTCGGCATTCAGGCCACGGCTGATTTCATCGCCGCCAAGGTCACCATTCCCGCCTTGATTATTCCCTATACGGCGCAGCTTGAAACGATGACGGGAATGCCGACGCCGCAGATGCTCGCGATCGCGATCGGCGCCTTCGAGATCATCAGCGGGTTGATGATCGCGCTCAATTTCGGCGCGCGCTTCTTTGCCATCCTCCTGATTTTCTTCGTGGCCGCGGCCACCTTCTATTTCCATGATTTCTGGAACCAGGCGCCGCCGGAAAACGCCAAATCGCTGATGGATGCGTTGAAGAACCTGTCGATCATCGGCGCGCTGTTCATCATTGCGGGATATGGCCGGAGATCCCGGACGGCGGCGGGTCCCGCCTATGGCGACATTTGACGCCTGTTGCATGCGCGGCCTGATCCGTAACGTCCGGAGCATGGTCCGGATCTAGCGTATCAGAGCGACCTCGCGGAATGCCGCGACCAGCGGCGTTTCAAGCTTCCCATGCATGCTTTGGATGATTTCATACGCCTGCTCGCGGGACATGGCCGGCTTGTAATGCCGGGCCTCGATCAGCGCCGCGAAGATGTCGGAGATGGTCAGGACCCGCACGAGGTCCGATATGCTCCCGGCGCAAAGCCCGTCCGGATATCCGCTGCCATCGAGATATTCGTGATGGTGCCGGACCGCGTCGAGAATTTCCGGCGAGACGCCGGCGTTCCCCTGCAGCGCGTCATATCCCGCGGCCGGATGGGTTTCGATGATCGCGCGCTCTCCGGCGTCGAGCCGTCCAGGCTTGTCGAGGACCGCGAGCGGAATTTTGGCCTTGCCGATATCGTGAAACATCGCGGCCGAATGCAGCCGCTCGATATCGGCCTTTCCGAGACCGAGGCTCAATCCGAAATCGACCGCGATGCCCGTGACCAGGAGGCAGTGCTGATAGGTGCCTTCATGGTGGCGGCGAACCGTAGCGAGCCAGTCGGACAGCCCGTCCTCCGCGATGCTGTCTGCAATTCTGCTTGCGGCCGCCTTGGCGGCCTGGATGTCGATGGCAGCGCCGGTCGACACAGCCGAGAACATCGATGCGAGGCTCTCCGCTCCGGTCCGGGCGGCTTCCGCGCCGCCGGACAGGCTTTCGCCCGGAGCAACGTCTGAAGCTGTGTAATCGATCAGCTTCGCCAGCAACTGAGCCTTTCCGATCGAATGGCTTAAAACATGTGTCGCTCCGAGCGCGTAGGCCTGGACGACGGACAGCCGGTTTCGCTGATCGATCAGGAATATGCGTTTGCGGATCCGGTTCAGCTTGCCGGATATTTTTTTCAGCGCGGAGATGTTGTCGATGACGCGCAGATCCGCCGTGACGACAACGGCGTCAATGTCATTGGGGCGGATGTCCGCGCCGAGCAATTCCGATGTCAGAGCGAATTGCTGCTCCAGCATCGCGCACATGGCGGACAATTGCACGGCACTCTCACTGATAATGTGGATACGCATGAAAACATGCCTCGGATCATGATGACGGCTGCTTCAGATGATCGTCATTTCGACGGACGTCCTTTGTTCGATTTGCCCGGCGCCAGAAATTCGATACCGATTTGCTCGCCGGCCACCCGGATCAGCCGGCATCGGCGATAGGCGAGGCCGGTCGAGGACAGCAGAAGGAAAAATTCCCTCAGGTCCAATCCCTGGATGGAGTCTGGAACGTGCAACCGCGCGCCGGTTTGCGATACGTCGACCATCCGGCAATTGCGGCGCCAGGTGCCGTCAATTCCCATCATGAAAACGTCGATGCCGCGCTCGAAATTGACGCGATCGTTCTTTCTCATTCCGAAGGTCATTCGTTCCCCTTCGCTTTTTAAAATCAACGAAACTAACGGGGTCGTAGGGCACTCCTCCGCGAGGTGCCCCGGCTGAACCGGCAAGATCAAAACATCGACGCGCATTACAAAAGACGCGCATCACAAAATCAGTCTCGGACTCCAATCGTCTGCCTTCGGATCAATGCGAAGGCTTCGCCATGCAATTCTTCGGCGGCGGGCTTTGCGGCGTTGTCAGTTCAAACCGGAAGCCGCACCTCACGGGCGGCAGTAACCTGCCAATTCTCCGTAAAACTAATATCGTCGACCTCCGCGTGGGCTCTAATGCCCTCCGCGATACCGAAATCAAAATAGACATAAAATTGAAACTATTCGGTAAACGCTCTCAGAGGTTGAATTATTAAAGCGTCATTAAGGCCGATGCGCGAATATCCTTGCGCAGGAATTTCTTCTGAATGCGTTTCGATGCCGGGCCTGAAAGAGGATTCTTAACGATGATTGCGCTGCAATCGGCTTTGGAACGCTGCTGACAGGTAATTCGCATGGATCTGCTTGCTTCGCGAATTTATCCGTTCATCGATACTGGTTCGCTTGTCGAACATCGGGCATGCGATACGTTGTTTCGGACGGAAGATGGCGGGTTCTTGCTGCACCTTTCATCGCCCATCGGCGCCGATCGGGTGCTTCGGATCGATTGCCGCGCCGCGCTTGTCTGGATCAATGAAGAGCCCGACGAGTTCGGGAAGGAATGGGAATAGTTGGGCGCAAACTGGCTGACCGATATCGCCCTTCGGTCTTGTGAACTGGCAGGGAAATCCGACCATGCATCCGCGGCGATTTGCACGCATGCGCCCTTCGGGCAAAGTTTCCAATGCGGCCAAGATTATCGTCGATCCGAAAACTCCTCCGATCGATTGCACCATTGTCGATTATTCCGCGGGCGGCGCGTGCTTGCAGGTCATCTACGGCACGACGCTGCCGATGAGGTTCGATCTGCTCCACGGTGGCACCAAAAAGCGTTGCCGTATCGTCTGGAAGGAAAGGCAACGAATTGGGGTTACGTTCTGACGTAATCCAACACTTCAGCCCGCGTCGGGGGAAACGGGTTTACAATGGCTGTGGCAGCATCGTCGGCCTTAATTGAGGAACTGGATCACGCTGTCAGCGGCCGCCCGCCACAGCGGCGAACCGAAATCCTGCGGCAGGTGATGAACCTGTTTCTGTCCGGCGCCGATCGTTTCAATGAGGCCCAGGTCGGCGTGTTCGATGACGTTCTCGTCCGGTTGATCGATCGGGTGGAGGCGGGAAGCCTGGCCCAACTGAGCCGCAATCTGTCCGGTGTAGGCTCGGCTCCCAAAGAGGCGGTGCGCCAGCTTGCTTTCCACGAGGATGCATCGGTCGCGATACCGGTGCTGAGCCGATCCAGGCAATTGTCGGACCAGGATCTGGTTGAAATTGCCAGCACGCGCGGCCAGCGGCATTTGCTGGCGATTTCCGGCAGGGCGACACTTGGTGCATCTCTGAGCGACGTGCTTGTCGAGCGCGGCGACTCGACGGTTCACAACACGCTCGCGCAAAATTCGGGCGCCCTCCTGTCCGAGGCCGGTTACACCGCGCTCGTCAAGGATGCGGAACGTGACGATAGCCTGGCGGAGACGCTGGGGCTTCGACAGGATATTCCGCCTGACCTGTTTCGCGAGCTGGTTGCGAAGGCTGCCGTCAGGGTGAGGACCCGTCTTCTCGAAGCGGCTCCTCCTGAATGGCGGGAGGAGCTCCAGGCTGCGGTCGTGAACACGGCCCGACAGGTCCATGCCCCTCCGCCAAAGCCGGTCGACTATACGGGACCGCGAAGCGGGATGGTCGAGCTCAACCGCACCGGCAAGTTGAACGATTCAACCGTGAATCGGTTCGCGGTTCAGCGGGACTACACCAGCGTGGTGGCGGCACTCTCGTTTCTGTCCTCGGCACCGGTCGAGTCGATCGAGCCGCTGATCGGAAACGACCGGCTGAACGGGCTGATCGTTGCGTGCAAGGCTGCCAGGCTGAACTGGGCGACGACGACCATGATCATCCGCAACCGGCCCGATTGTGCTCCCGTCTCGACGCAGCAATTCGAGCAGGCCCAGACCGTGTTCGACGCGCTGACATTATCCGGCGCGCAACGCACCATTCGGACGCAGAACCCGGATAACAAGACCGACGGGTCATAGCGTTTTCGAGCGAAAGCCGGCCAAAATCCGGGATGGCTTTGCGCTGGCTAAACCCTTCGCCAGGGCGTGACGCTGACGTCAGCGGCGGCGTCGAGAATTTGTGCCTTGCCGGCCTTCAGGCCATGTGCGGCCAGGATCTGCTGCGGCGATCGCGCGGGCACGCCCGGGAAGCAGGGCTCGCCGTCCGGCAGCCGAACCTGCGGCGCCTGCGACAGCCAGAACGTATCGTAACGGTCCATGAACATGCCGAACACGTCCGGTCCGCCGATGATCGCGACGGTGCCGCCACCGACACCGGCATGTTCGCATGCGGCCTCGAACGGCGCTCCCGCCGGATTCCACAGGATCGCTTTGGGATTGGAGGGATCGGGTGCGATCGTGCCGATCGTTCGCGTCACGATGATCCGTTTTCGCCGTGGAAAATTCGGCTGGTCCTCGAAGGAATGACGGCCATGGACGATGAGAGCGGCGCGGTCGAGGGCGTCGGAGAAGAATTGTTTGTCGCCCTCGAATTTCAAGGCGTCCGGCATCACGCGGTCGGCGCCCGCCAGCATCCCGTCCGCCGACACGATGACATAGCCTTCGATGGTCAGCGCGGGCATCGGCGTCATCGGGCGCGGCTAAGAACTATTCTGAAATCGTCTGCACGACGCTGGACACCGGGCGCTCGCTGACCGTCGGCAGCTTGGCATCCTTCAGCAGTTCTTCGTCATATTGCGGAAGAGTCTGCACCGGCGCCTTGGGGATCATCCTGACGACCTTGTAGCCGCCGGCCTTCAACCTGCGCAGCAAGGTCGGCAGCGCTTCCGCGGTATGCTTGTGGAAGTCGTGCATCAGGATGATGCCTTTGCCGAGCTTGTCGAGCTTCTTCATGGTGACGTCGATCACCTGCTGCGCGTTGCGCGCCTTGAAATCGAAGGAATCGAGATCGCAGGAGAACATCGCGATATTCCGGGTGCCGAGATAGGTGACCATTTCCGGCGGATGCTGCAACGCCGGGAAGCGGAAGAACGGGGCGGGCGAGACGCCGCCGAGCGCCCACTTCACGGCGCTGAAACCTTTCTCGATCTCTTCCTTTTTCTGATCGTCGGTCAGCTTCTTGTTGGTCAGCGTCGCATGCGACCAGGTGTGCGATCCGATGGTGTGGCCGGCGGCGAGGACCTGCTTGAGGATTTCCGGATAATAGGTCGCATGCTTGCCGATCGAGAAGAAGATGCCGGTGGTGCATTCGTCCGCCAGCGCCTTCAGCACCGTCGGCGTGGTGACCCAGGGGCCGTCGTCGAATGTCAGCACGACTTCGTGGTCATGCAGGAAGTCGAGTTGCTTGAAATGCTCGAAGCCGAATCCCGGGCCGCCGGTGGTGTCGATCTCGACGACCCGGCCGATGCCGAGCGCATCGGGATTGGTGCAGGCGGCCTTGGAAAGCGGCGCCGGCGGCGATGCTGGCGTCGTGGACGGAGCCGGGACGGGGGCAGGAGCCGCGGCCGCTTGTTGCGGCGCGGCCGCGCCCGAGGTCGTGGCCTTGAGGGCTGCGGTCTGCGACCACGCGCCGCCCGATACCGACAGCGAAACCGCGCTTGCAAAGATCAAACATGCCGCGAACCGCATCTCGTTCCCCTTTGCCAATCCCGTGTCCGGCCGTAGCTTTTTAAGCTCCGGTCCGAGTCATGGCTGCTTCAGTCATAATAACCCAGGAGGGCTTGCGCCGCCACGGCAACGGCCCACACGGGCAATTGGCCTGAACAGGAAATTCGAGCGCACAGGGCTATCCGGACGAAGCCAGCACACAGCAAGGCGGTTTTGGCACACCCATCGGCGGTTTGACCGTTCCGGGATACCTCGGCCAGGAAGGTGCGGTGGGCGATCAAGTCATTGTGAAAGTTCCGGCGCGGCCGGTATCGTGGTGATCCCGCAGCCTAGCGCAACGAAACGATGAATTCCGTTCCTTCGCCGGTCTCGCCCGCGGCGATGCCCTGATCGGATATGATGATCGAACTGCCGGTCGAGAGTCCTTCGGTAATGCGCGCCATCACATCGGCCGGGATGGTGAGGCGATCCAGCGCCTCGGCCGGGCTATCTTGTATCGGGATCGGTTTTATCTCGGCCGCGCCCGCGATCTTTCGCCGGCGCAACGTGCGCTCGTCATCCTCGTCGTGCCGCGCGGCGTTGCGCGAGGGAAGCGAAATCACCGACCAGTGCAGGATGTTGGCGTCGTTCTTGTCGGCTTCGGCGGTAAAGATGTGAGTCCCCAACGGTCGGTCGCTCGGAGCGATGGTCACCGGCGCGTCGAACAGCGGCGCGAAATCCTGCCGCACGTAAAGTTTTGAATCTTTCCGGCTGATGAAGACGGAGATCGGGCCGGAACGCTTGTGACCCGAAGCCGCAACCGGCCCGGCTTTCGGTGCGGCCGGCTTCTCGGCATCGGACAGGTGGCCCTGATCTTTTTTCGCATCGGAAACATCGGCGGTGGCGCCCGGCCGTGTTTCAGCGGTTGTGACGCCCGCCGATTTAGTGCCGGCCGATGTGGCGGGCGAGGCTGTCTCGTCGTTTGCGGCGATGGCCGTTCCCGGCTGCGCCGCGACCGGCGCACCGGACGGGGACGCATCGGACATCGTATCCGCTTTCTCGCCCGGCAATGCCGCGTCCGCGGTATGCGTCTGTCCGCTCAACGGCGGCGGTACCGGTGTTGGCTCGACCGCGGCCTGCAACGAATGATCGTGGTCGACGCTCGACCGCAGTTCGAGGTTCGCATCCGGTGTTGCGGGCGCGCCGGTCGGGTTGTTGCCCGCCGCCTTGTCACCCTTGTCCGATGCATTCGTCGAGACATCCGTCTTCGACTCGTCCGTAGCCGCCGGCTGCGGCACCATTTTTTGCGTGACCAGCAGCGGATGCGAAAAGCTGGCGGGCGCGATCTCGCCCGGCGTCACGACGACGCGCGCGCCCATCCGGGTCCAGCCATACATCTTCACGGCGAACGTCATCGGCATCCGGATACAACCATGCGAGGCCGGATAGCCGGGGAGCACGCCGGCATGCATCGCGATGCCGGACCAGGTGATCCGCTGCATGTACGGCATTGGCGCGCCGCTATAGATGTTGGACTTGTGGTACTTCTGCTTTTGAATGACGCTGAAAACGCCCATCGGCGTGGTATGGCCGCGCATGCCGGTTGAAATGGGCGTTTCCGCAAACAACCCGTTGGCGTCGTAGAGCTTGAGTTGCTGCTTGCTGATCGAGATCGCGATGATCAGCGGTCCCTGCGGTTTGGCCGCTTCTTTCAGCGGCCTGTCGGTTTTCTTTTCCGGATGACGGCGCGCCCTTTGCGCGTGCGGCGGGGCTACCGGCACCTCGTCGTAATATCCGGAATCGTCATCCGACCAATAGCTGGCCGCTTGCACTGGAGCGGTAACGCCGATCGATCCGGCGACCGCCAAAGCAGCGATGCGCAACATCAGGATCGAAGAAGCCGCATAGCCTGAAAACCGATGTTGAGACACGGACAATTCCGACCGCCCGCTCTCAACCGACGCCCGATACGCGCGGATCATTCATCGAATCCCAATTCCAACGGTCAATACTAAGTGTTGCAGACGAAGCACTGGTTCACCAGCATGAGGCTTCGACCTCTGCGAATTCGCATGAAAGCGTAACAAAAAAGCCTCACATTCGGTTAAAGGGGCCTTGGGGCTCCAAAGACCATAAAGCTTTATAGCGGCCTATTCATTGACGGAGATCACGATGACATCGCTCGCCTCAAGACAATGTGACACGAAATGGAGGCGCCGGGTCTCGATAGGCCGGGGCGTAGCGGTGCTTGCGCTGATGCTGTGGCCGCTTTCGACCGCTTTGGCGGCGGACGAGCCAGACCTGATCTTCCGCCGCTCGACCGTGTTCAAATTGCTCAGCCCGAACGACAAGCTCGCCACCTATGGCGTCGACGATCCCGAGGTCGAGGGAGTGGCCTGCCATTTCACGGTACCGGAGAAGGGCGGCTTCAAGGGCTGGCTGGGGCTCGCCGAGCAGGTCTCGGACATCTCGCTGGCGTGCCGTCAGATCGGCCCGATCCACTTCAAGGACAAAATGGAGCAGGGCGGGGATATGTTCCGGCAGCGGCGCTCGCTTTTCTTCAAGAAAATGCAGATCGTCCGCGGCTGCGACGCCAAGCGGAACGTGCTCGTCTATATGGTCTATTCGGACAAGCTGATCGAGGGATCGCCGAAGAACTCGACCTCTTCCGTGCCGATCATGCCCTGGGGCGCCGAGGCTTCCATCGAGAAGTGCGGCGATTTCGTTCAGTAGCCGGACTTGCAGTAACCGGACTTGGCCGGTCATCGTTCCCCGACAGGGGTCGACGACCGGCCGCTGCGCTGGGCCACTGAACGAGCGCTGCGCGTGCGCTGGGCTACCGCGGGCGCGGCATCCATCGCCACATCTGCCTGACGGGCTTTTCTGACGGTTGTTTCGTCGGCCGTTCGGCGGCGAAACAATTTCCCTGACCGACGAAGCTATTTTCTGGTTTCGCGCAGGCATCCGGAAACGGCGGTTGGTTATCAGACGGTTAACAAAACGGCGGGCAGCGCCGTCAGCCAAACCTGGAGACCGTCACATGAAAACCGTCAACAGCGTCGTCCTTGCGTTTGCCTTCGTCCTCGCCGGCTGTTCGATCGCCGGCAGTCATGACAGCAGCCTGCCGGGCATCGGCGTCTTTGCCTATAATGGTTCGCCGATGGCCGCCTCAATGCCGCAGAGCATTGTTATCGCCATCCGTTGACGCGCGTTGCGGACGGCGCTGGGGTTGCCGGTGGCTGTTTGGTCCTGCTTCTATTTGGTTTTGGCGCCCAGCCGCGGAACGCATTTTCGCGTCGGGATAACGGTGGCGGAGATCATCTTCGCGCCGGAAATTTCCTTGATCTGGCCTGCAGGACAGCTCCCGTCATCGACGCGGATGCGCTGACCGAGCCGCAAATTGACGATGTCCCGCTCCCGTCCCACCTGTTCTGCCCAGGCGCTGTGCGACAGGGCCAGCACCGCGAGGCCGCCGAGCAGCGCAACCGAAAAGAGTTTGGTGCGTGAGGTTTTCACCATTGTCGGATCGTCCTGTCTGTTCAATCGCGCATGCCGCATCTGCACTGTATTGATGCTGGTGCGATTCTGAAAGCGGCCCCAAAATCCCTGTAACATCTGATAAAATATGGTTTGATCCTGACCATGCGATTTTCGCGATACCGTGAACGATAGAGGCCATAACGCAATGAATGCCACCGATATCAGCCGCAAAATCCTCGATGCCGTCGATGCCAATTTCGACGCACAGCTTGCGACGACGCGGGATTTCGTCGCGATCCCTTCGACCCGCGGCGCCGAGGGCCCGTGCCAGGACATGATCGGCGATCTCCTGCGCCAGCGCGGCTATGAGGTCGACGACTGGCAGATCGACGTCGGCGATTTGAAGGATTTGCGTGGTTTCGGTCCGATCGAGCACGATTTCTCCAAAGCGCGCACGGTGGTCGGAACCTATCGGCCGTCCTCGAATGCCGGAAAGTCGCTGATCGTGCAGGGCCATTGCGACGTGGTGCCGACCGGTCCGCTCGACATGTGGGAAACCCCGCCGTTTTCACCCATCGTCAAGGACGGCAAAATGTATGGCCGCGGCGCCTGCGACATGAAGTCCGGCACCATCGGCGCGCTCTATGCGCTCGACGCGATCAAGGCCGCGGGCCTCAAGCCGACGGCGCGGATTCATTTTCAATCCGTGATCGAGGAGGAAAGCACCGGCGTCGGCGCGCTCTCGACCCTGCAGCGCGGCTACCGCGCCGATGCCTGTTTCATTCCCGAGCCGACCGGCGGCAAGATGGTGCGCTCGCAGGTCGGCGTGATCTGGTTTCGCCTGAAGGTGCGCGGCTTTCCCGTACATGTGTTCGAAGCCGGCTCCGGCTCTAACGCCATCATGGCGGCCTATCATCTCGTTCATGCGCTGGAAAAGCTCGAAGCGGAATGGAATGAGCGCGCCAAAGACGACGTGCATTTCAAGGCCGTCACTCATCCGATCAATTTCAATCCGGGGATCATCCAGGGCGGCGACTGGGCTTCCAGCGTGCCGGCCTGGTGCGACGTCGATTGCCGCATTGCCATTTTGCCGGGCTGGTCGGTCGCCGACTGTCAGAAAGAAATCCTTGCCTGCGTCTCGGCGGCCGCGCGCGGCCACCGCTTCCTCTCCAACAATCCGCCCAGCGTGGAATGGTCCGGATTTTTGTCGGAGGGCTATGAATTGAAGGATTCGGCCGCGCCCGAAGCCGCCTTCGGCAAGGCCTTTGCGGCGGTCTATGGCGGCGAGGTGCAGGACCTCGTGTTCACCGCGCTCACCGACACCCGTTTCTACGGGCTCAACTATAACATTCCGAGCCTGTGCTTCGGCGCCAGCGGCGCAGCGATGCACGGCTTCAACGAATATGTCGATCTCGACTCGCTGCGGAAATCGACCAAGGCGACCGCGCTGTTCATCGCCGAATGGTGCGGGGTGGAGAAGTTATAGAACTGTGCCGGCCAATTCGTTTTCGAGGCTAGCCAGTTCCAGCTTGAACGATTCCAGCAGAGACGCTTTCTCGTTCTGGCCGAGCCATGAGGCTGCGACGCCGTTGACGCTGAAGAGGCGCGCCTGCGCCACGCCCCATTGCGGCTGATCGGCAAAGAGTCGCTGGTAGCAATCGGCAATGTCGGTCTTGAACATGACGGGATCGTCGGTGTTCACCGTCACGTTCAGGCCGAGTGCGACCATCTGCACGATGCTGGCGCGGCGTCTTTCAAGGTTGCGGGTCACGCTGGTGACCGTGCAGGTGTTGAAGAACAGGCCCTCGTCGCGCGCCCGCGCAGCCATCGCCGGATCGGCCAGCAGATTGTAGCCGTGGTCAAGCCGATCGCAGCCCAATATATCGCGACATATTGCGTAGTGGCGCGGCGGGGCTTCCTCGAGCGTCTGGTTGTCCTCGCAAACATGCGCCGTGCGCTTGAGCCCGGCCCGGCCGGCCCGGTCGTAGACATCGGCAAAGCGTGCAGGCGGCCCGCTGCGTTCGGCGCCGTCGAGCCCGATGCCGATGACCTCGTCAGGCCGATAGGCAAGGATATCATCGAGGATCTGCATGGCGCCCCGAGCGTCGATCATCCGGTCGAACGACGGCACCAGCAGCGCGCTCACATCGAAATCGGAACGAGCGGCGGCAAGCCCCTCGCGCATGCCGTCGATCATGGTTCGATAGGTCACGCCATGAGGGTAGAAATATTGCGGGTTGAACAGCAGTTCCGCGTGGCGAAGATTGCCGAGCCGGTGCCCGTCTTCCAGCGCTTCGTAAGTAACGCGGGCGAAGTCATCGCCGCTGCGCAGGGAGCTCGCGGCAAGCCGCAGCACGTCGAGGAAATCATAGAAGTCGGCGAAATCATACAGCGCATGCGCCGGCCTTGGCAGCGCCAGGCCGTAGCGCAGAGCCAACTCGGCAAGGGTTTGCTGGCGCAACGTGCCGACCAGATGGCAGTGCAGATCCACCTTGGGAATGCGCTGGAGAAAGGTGGGGAAATCCATCGGGGACGGCGCTTTCATGGCGCAGCAACGGTCGGCGCGGGCGTGGAGGCCGCCGTGGACCCGGCGCTCGGCCACAGGTTGCGATAGAAATTGAACATATGTTCGCCGGCGTGAATGGGCTTGAATCGCGATGCCTCGTTCGCGGCGATGAACTGCGGCAGTGCCGACAGCGTCGCGTCGTAATCGGGATTGAAGAAGAACGGCACCGAATAGCGTTCGCGGCCGGAGCGGTTGACGACGCGATGCAGCGCGGAGGCATAATGGTCGTTGGTGATAAGCTTCATCATTTCACCGACATTGATGACGAACGTGTCCGGCACAGGCGGCGCCACCACCCATTCGCCGGCGGCGTTGCACACCTCGAGGCCGCCGACACCATCCTGCAGCAGGATGGTGAACAGGCCGACATCGCGGTGCGCGCGTGCGCCGAGCATGTTGTCGACTATCGCCTGTTGCGCCGGGTAGTGCAGCAGGCGCAGTTGCGTCAATGGCTTGCGGTATTGCGCATCGAGCGCGTCGCGCGGCATGCCCGCCGCCAACGCAAACCCCTGGAGCAGGCGCTGTCCAAACGCTTCCATGCCGGCATAGTAGGCGAGCAGCGTTTCCTTGAAACCCGGCAAACCCGCCGGCCATTGGTTGCCGCCATGCAGGGGCTTGCCAGCCTGCACGAACGGATCGTCTGCGCCGAGTTCCGGTCCGATGTTGAGGGACTCCAGCAGGTCGCGGGGACGTTCGAGATTCGCTCCGCGCTCGCCGACCGACAGGTAGCCGCGAAAACACGCCGAGTTGGATAGCCTCAGTTGCTCGCGCTGCTCTTTCGGCAACTCGAAAAAGCGTCGACATTGCGTGAAAATGTCGTGCGTCAGGCCGTCACTTACGCCGTGGTCCTTTGCATAGAAAAATCCGACTTCCTCGCTCGCCCGGCGAATGGCCTCGATCGTCGCGGCTTCGGCTTCGTCACCGCGGCCCAGCGCCGACAGGCTGATGATCGGGATCTCGCTGAAGTTCGCCTGGCGGCTCATCGGAATGGCTACGGCGGGAGAAGCGACTGACTGCATGAGCTAAGTCCTGATCTGAGGATGGGGGATAGAAGAGACGTCCCGCTACAATGTGAGGCCGGCACCGTGGTTCAGGACCAGTGGCCAACCGTCGGGATCTTCGAACACGGTTGCCTTGCCGATCCAGAACGGGTTGGCTGGCGCTACGGGAGCATGGCCGAGCGCTTGCAGCCGTGAGGCCAGTTTCTGCACCTGGTCGCGATCGGGGATATGAAGCACCAGGACATTCTGCCGGCTCGGAGGCGTGCAATCTTCGCCGTCTGGACTCTGAATGAATTCCAGATGGTACGGCGTTCCCGGCAGGCCGAGCATCGCGCCACATGTGCCGGACCCTGAATCAAACTCGAACAGGACCGGCAGGCCCACCGCGTCACGATAGAAGGCCAGTATTTTCGACAAGCACCGCGTCGCGCGCGTGATGCAGACCTGGGCCACGCCGAGGCCCTCCGGCCACGGCGTGGCAGCCGGGACATCGGAAGAAGCTGAAACGGCAAGGGAAACGGCACGGGACATGAGGACCGCCGAATCTCAAAAACGAATAAGGTTCGTTTTTAAAGCAATCTCCGTGCCAGCCCCGGATCAGGAGCCTCGCAATCGGCCGGCTGCAGGTCGAGTTGCAAGCAAATTATTCTTGCTGCTACCTTCCGGATCCATTTCGCCACCGGGCGCCGCCTTCCGGCATCGCTGCCCGGATTTTTCCACCTCGCCGAGCGATAAAGTGCAGGTCAAAAAGCCGCAGATACGCGAGGCGATTCTGGCTTCCGCGTTCCGCTTGTTCTCAAGCAAAGGCTATATCGAAACCACGCTGCCGCAGATTGCGGCAGGTGCTGATATTTCAACGACCAATCTCTACTCCTATTTCGAATCCAAGCTGGCGATCCTGTACGCCGTGCATGAACCGTGGATTCGCGGGCAGCTCGAGACGCTGGACGGGCAATTGCAGACCCTCGACACGCCGCGCGATCGCCTGCGCCTGCTGTTCACCACGCTGTTTCGCGATATCCCGGCCCGCGAACATGGCCTGTCGAATTGCATCATGCAGGCGATCGCGACAGCGCGTCCCGAGGATCATTACCGCCCCACGCTGATTGCCTTTTTGGAAGAGCGGATCACCGCGATGGTGCATGACGCCTTGCCGCCACGGCGCCGCCGATTGATCGGAGACGCCCAAGTCGCGCACTTCCTGATCATGGCGCTGGACGGTTATGTGGTGCTCCATCATGTCACGCCCGACCGGTCGTGTACCGACAGCACGATCGAGTTTCTCTGCGACCTGTTTCTCGGTTAAGGGTTGCTACGAGGTCTCAGCCTCCGGCCACAGCGCTGCGACGATCGCGTCCAGCCCGTCGGTCAGCGCGGCGGGGCCCGGTTGCAGGATCACCGACGATTTGATCTCGACGATGCGATCGTTGCGCACGGCCGGAATCTCATGCCATCCCGGCCGCTTTCTGATCCTGTTCGGCACCACTTTCCTGCCGCACCACGACGCCAGGATTACGTCCGGCGACGCATCACGCACGGCCTCAGGCAAGATGATCCGGCCTTTCGCCGCCTGCTGAAACCGTAATTGCGGCAGAATGTCCTCACCGCCAGCGATCTCCATCAGTTCGGACACCCAGCCGATGCCGCTGATCAGCGGATCGTCCCATTCCTCGAAATACACCCTTGGCTTTGGCGCGAGCCGGATGACGGAAGCCACCTTGGCGAGGCGCTGCCGATAGCTGTCCGCGAGCCGGTCGGCGCGTTCGGCCATGCCGACCAAGGCGCCGAGTGTGCGGATCATCGCCAGGATGCCGGCGATGTCGCGCTGGTTAAAGACATGGACGGCGACGCCGGCGCGCGCGAGATCGGCGACGATGCCGGCCTGAAGATCGGAGAAGGCGAGCACCAGGTCGGGCGCGAGCGCCAGGATTTTCGGAATGTCGGCCGAGATGAACGCCGACACCCGCGGCTTCTCGCGCCGGACCTGCGGCGGCCGCACCGCGTAACCGGACACGCCGACGATGCGGTCCTGCTCGCCGAGCAAATACAGCGTCTCCACGGTTTCCTCGGTGAGACAGACGATCCGGCGGGGAGGAAAATGATGCATGGGAGAGTGACGGGATTTTGCGTTGCATCAAGGATATTGCCGGGCGGATCGGGAACATAGCGCATCCGGTACGACTTGGTCCCGGCCATCCTGCAAGGGAGCGCCAACGATGAGAATTCACCTCCACAAGGGCGGAATAATCAGTCCCGAGCATCTCAATCTGATGCTGATCATCCTACTGCTGGCCATGATGGGATCGGCGATCTTCTATTATGGCGAGTCCTTCCGGATGCCGTCGCAGCACATCACGGCTGTCCCGATGAACGTGCCTTTGTAAGGCAATCGGTGCGGGGTAATTGCTGGCGATATACGGGCAGGCTTTTACGTCCCGCGTCATTGTCGGGTGAAGGGGTGTCGTGATTTCATCGCCGTCTCGGGAACAGGGGAGGCGATGTCATGACGCCGCTGGAAAAAATCCAGTCACTTAAAATGCCGTTTGCCGAATTGAAGGGCGTGACCTTTGTCGAGGCCGAAAAGGACCGCGTGGTGGCGCGGATGCTGGTGCGGCCCGACCTCTGCACCCTTCATCGCACGATCCACGGCGGCGCTGTGATGGCGTTCGCGGATTCGGTCGGAGCGGCGGCGACCCTGATCAATTTGCCGGAGGACGCCAAGGGCACCACCACGATCGAGAGCAAGACCAATTTCATCGGGGCCGCCGGCGAGGGCGCGACGGTTGTCGCGACCGCGACGCCGGTGCATCGCGGGCGGCGCACGCAGGTCTGGCAGACGCGGCTGGAGACCGAGGACGGCAAGCTGGTCGCCATCGTGACGCAGACTCAGATGGTGCTGTGAGCGGCTGAAACTCCGCTGAATTAACCAATATTTCCGTGATCGGCACAGCCGGGCCGGCCGGCGGCCTTGAATTTTATGCTGCAATGCACAATATTGAAATCCTAGGGATTCGACGCCTCCTCGAGGGCTATCTGAGAGGAGTTGAGACATGCGCGACGGGATTGCCGGTTCCAAGCCTGCCAGGGGCAGCGTCCGGACACTCAGCCGACAGGAAGAATTGCCGCTGCTGCGCGATCATCTTTTGCGGCTGGACCGCACCAGCCGCTACGATCGTTTTCACGGCTTCATGGATGATGGCTTCATCGAACGCTATGCCAGGAAATGCGCCGAGGATGGCACCGTCATCATCGCCTATTTCGAGGACGGCGTGGTGCGCGGCGCGGCGGAACTCCATCCGCCCGAGCAATCGCCGGATTCGCAGCCGGAAATCGCCTTCAGCGTCGAAGCATCGGTGCGGCGGCGCGGCGTCGGCAGCATCCTGTTCCGGAAGGTGATCACCGAAGCGCGGGCGAGGGGCTACCGCAACCTGCGGATCACCACCGGCGCGCAGAACGAGGCGATGCGGGCGCTGGCGAACAGGTTCGGCGCGCATCTGACCTTCCGCCACGGCGAATCCACCGGCACCATCGATCTTGCGCAGCACGGCCAGCCGGAAATCATATGGCCCGCCTTTGCCGGCGCCATCGAAGCGACGCGGGCAATGGCCGGCTTCAACCGGGCCTATTGGCAGATGCTGATGCGGATGTATGGCTGGGGCCGGGCGGCCTGAGCAGGACGCGCGCCCGTCGTTTGTTCGCCAAAACTCGTTCGGCTGATCCCAAGACTAGGCGTAGGACCAGTCGCAAGATTGGCCGAACCGCTCACACGATGGCGCTGCGTGTCAGGTTCCGGTGCGCTTGTCGTTGCCGAACTTCCTGACCACGCGGCGCTCGACGACGATCGAGCGCTGCGCGCCCTGTTCGCCCGTGATCACGCGCGTCGCGGAGCGCGCCGATGTGCGCGCCACTTTCTTCACTTCGGCCAGCACTTCCTCGAGCGGCATCCCCATCAGGGACGCGGCGATCTCGGCCTGTGCTTCCAGATCGTCGGTGATGCCGATAGCCGCGAAAATGGCCTCATCCAGCGTTGGCGGATCGCGCCGCACGCGCCGGGGTCCGTATTTCGTGTTCCAGTCTTCGCTCATCGGGGCCTCACTTGTGATGCGGCACTACGTAGAGGTCGGTATGTTGCATTGCAATATGAAATTCGAATGGCAACACAGCCATGCATCCGGAGTTTTGGCATCTGGAATTTTTCTGAACTTGTCGACCGCTCATCATGACGCGGAATCTCCGGCGGCCGAGAAGTCCACAGGCTGCTGCGGCCAGCGTTTCAGCGCGGCGCGGCCGGCGTCGGTCAGGACATAAATGCCGCGCTCGGCGCGGTCGAACCAGCCATAGACATTGTGCAGCAGGATTTTCGGTGCGTCGGGAATATCGGGCCGCAGATCGCGTACGCGGCGTGGTCCCTGCGACAGCGCCGAAGCGCAGGCCAGCGCCTGCTGCCGATACGCGGTCATGATCGGCGCGCGGGTGCTGCCGCCGGGCACGGGGTCGCCCTTGCGCCGCTGATGCTCCGTGACGAGGCGCGAGCGCTTTTTCGGATTGCGTCGCGGGCTGGTCGTCGCCGGCTTGACGATCACTTCGACGTCACCGCTGTTGGTGACGGCGAGCATGCCGAAACCCAGCCGGCGGCAGAGATTGCGATACCGCGCGTCGCTTTCGCGGCCCTTGCCGCGCGCCGACAATTTGGCGGCAAGCCAGACTTCGTCGCAGGCGCCGGCGCGATCGACGGCTTGCAGCACCAATTCGAGATTGAAGGTCTGCTTCAATTCGCCGATCACCACGATGGGGGGATCGGCGCTGCTCAACGCCACCAGATCGCAGCCGCCGACTTCGCCCTTGACCGTGAAGCCGAGCTTTTCAAGGAAGCGTTTGACGGGCAAATAAAGCGCGGTTTCCAACGATCGATCTCCGGCGGCAAGGCGGTTGTGACCAAGACCAGCCACGACTCAATGGCAGAAGTTTAGCCGAATTCAGCTATAGCGTTTTCGAGCGAAAGCCTGCCCCCGACTTGATCAGGGGTGAGTACCGGTTCGCGCAAAGAATGGCGCTCGACCGCCGTTACACCCGGCCGCTCACCGGCAACAGCGCGCCGGTGACGGCGCTTGCCGCGTCGCTCGCCAGAAACAAAATGACATTCGCCAGTTCTTCCGGCGTGACCCATTTGCCGAAATCCGCCTGCGGCATGCTGGCGCGGTTGGCCGGCGTGTCGATGGTCGACGGCAACACGGCGTTGACGGTGACCTTGCCTTTCCATTCGGCCGCCAGTGCTTCGGTAAGACGATGCACGCCGGCCTTGGAGGCGGCGTAAGGGCCCATGCCGGGACCGGCCTGCAACGCACCCATCGCGCCGATATTGACGATCCGCCCGGCAGGCGATGCGGCAAGATGCGGCAGCGCCGCCTGTGAGGCGTTCAGCGCGGTCAGGACGTTGAGGGCATACATGCGCTGCCAGGTTTTGGCGTCGCCGTCGGCCACCGCCTCGAACGCGAAGCCGCCGGCGATATTGATCAGCGCGTCGAGCCGGCCAAAATGGGCCGTGGCGGCGTCGATGGCTTTGTTCGCCTGCGCGGCGTCCGTCAGGTCGATACCGCCGAGTTCGATCCGGCCGGCCGTCGGTGGAGATTGCGAAGCCGCGTGATCGATGCAGGCAATGCGCGCGCCATGGGAAAAGGCCGTCTGCGCAACCACGCTGCCGAGCGCGCCCGACGCGCCGGTGATGACAACGACTTTTCCGTCCATGACAGATCTCCATCCAGCGCAGATTCACTGTACTGCCAAGCGACGCCCCGCCAAGCGAAATTCGTTTGCACTGCCGCGGCGGTCAGGTGCGCAAGCGTCAAATGTTTCCCCGTGGATGGTCCGAATGTCGGATGCCTCTCCCAATGGCGATGTGCCCGCTGGATCCGTCGCGCTCAGCCATCCGCGTTCACATCTCGTTAGGGCATTGGCTGGCGTCGCGCGAGACGATCGAGCCGGGCCCGATCGTTAAAATTTGTCGGAGTTTTGTAATTGGATCGCAGAGCCGGTCAGTTATAGGTCTATCCAATCTAGTCCCATGGGGGGTCGGAACATGATGATGAGAAATCTGCCTGATCACGGATTGCCGCTCGTACAGCTCAAGGAGCAGCGGCGCGATTTGGTCGTCGCCCTGCAAAATCGCAACGGTCCGGTCAGCGGCTGGGAGCTGATTCAGATTGCTGCCGTTCAACAGGCCATTTCGGCATTCGAGGACGTGATTGCCGATCTCGACGCTGAAATGGAAGCCGCGGCGTAACGTAAGCCGCGCAACAAAGCCTGTAGAAATCTGTAAAGAAAAAGGGCCGAAACGCTTTCGTTCCGACCCTCTTTCAATTCTCGTAGTTCACCGGACTCCGGCCGCAGCGCGCCGGCGTCGAATCTGACCCTGGCATCAATGCTCCCACGCCGGTTTGGATTCGCGGATGGCCGCCGCGTGATACCAGCTCTCGCTGCAGTCGGCTTCCACGACGCGCGACGCGGCCAGGTCGGTTGCGGTTCTGGTCTCTCCATAGCGATGTCCGCCGAGAGCCGAGCGGCCCCCGGCCGGGAATTGGTAGATCTTGGCGGACCCCTGATTCAAACCTGTATTCATCGTCTTCATCTCCTCTGTCGAATGTCGAAACGCCCTGTGTCGAAGGCCGATATCGAGAACCTTGGGCTTCATGGTGCGCCCAACTCGTTCTTGGGTAGTTACCAGGTCCGATATCGGTCCGTGCTTCCACGAATGCAATCTGATGAAAATGAAATCATTTTCTGTCTATTTAGTGGGCATATTCAATTTTGCCTTGGGCGAGGCAACATTCCGTTGATTAACGCTTGAGCTGGCGCAAGGGTTGCGGGCGGAGACCGAACTTCCCGGCGGAAATCGTCAACGGCTGACGCATCCTTCATCGCCGGCGTCGCTCCATCCTCGACTGCCGCGGGATCAGGCGTGATTCCGCACCCAAGGGCGCTGTTTTCATCCCCGTTGGACGGCGTGGCCGCGCGCCTTTGCCGCACCCTCGATCACAGGAAAACGGCCCGGATATCCCAGCATGCCGGAGCCCTCGGCCGGGGTGCCGCACTGCGGCGGATTGGCACATTAAATGCTTGGTAAACCCCGGCCATCGACGGCCGGGTAGGTGTTGGGGGATCAGCTACTTAAGGTTCCCCACCTTTTGCATCGTCAATATGAGAGGCTCAATGACCAAGTATAAGCTCGAGTATATCTGGCTCGACGGCTATACGCCGGTGCCGAATCTGCGCGGCAAAACTCAGATCAAGGAATTTGCGTCATTTCCGACGCTTGAACAGCTTCCGCTGTGGGGCTTCGACGGGTCATCGACCATGCAGGCCGAAGGCCACAGTTCCGATTGCGTGCTGAAGCCGGTCGCCGTGTTCCCGGACGCCGCGCGCGTCAACGGCGCGCTGGTGATGTGCGAAGTGATGATGCCCGATGGCAAGACGCCGCACGCCTCGAACAAGCGCGCGACCATTCTCGACGATGCCGACGCGTGGTTCGGTTTCGAGCAGGAATATTTCTTCTACAAGGACGGTCGTCCGCTGGGCTTCCCGGCGAGCGGCTATCCCGCGCCGCAGGGTCCGTATTACACCGGCGTCGGCTACAGCAACGTTGGCGATATCGCGCGCAAGATGGTTGAGGAGCATCTCGACCTTTGCCTCGCCGCCGGCATCAACCACGAAGGCATCAACGCGGAAGTCGCGAAGGGCCAGTGGGAATTCCAGATCTTCGGCAAGGGCTCCAAGACGGCCGCCGACCAGATGTGGATGGCGCGCTACCTGATGATGCGTCTGTGCGAGAGCTACGGCGTCGACATCGAATGGCATTGCAAGCCGCTCGGCGACACCGACTGGAACGGCTCGGGCATGCACTCCAACTTCTCGACCAAGTACATGCGTGAAGCCGGCGGCAAGGAATATTTCGAAGCGCTGATGAAGCAGTTCGAAACGAACCTCGAAGACCATATCGCGGTCTACGGCCCGGACAACGACAAGCGTCTGACCGGCAAGCACGAGACGGCGCCGTGGAACAAGTTCAGCTACGGCGTGGCCGACCGCGGTGCTTCGATCCGCGTTCCGCACTCCTTCGTCAACAATGGCTATAAGGGCTATCTGGAAGATCGCCGTCCGAACTCGCAAGGCGACCCCTACCAGATCGCGTCTCAGATCCTGAAGACGATCTCCGAGGTGCCGACCGGCGCGAAGGCGGCGGCCTAGGTCTCTCACCAATCGCGGCCTGGATCTTGGGGCGTCCAGGCCGTGATCCTCGCTTCCCAAGCGAGGGTGTCTATGCCTCTCCTCCCAGTAGCACCTTGGACCAGCCAGCCGCGGCCTTGCCCCGATTGAGCTGGTCTTTTTTTGCCCGTATCTTTTTTGTCGGTGTCTTTGTCGTGTGGCCTCTTGCCATGCGTCCTTCGCATGAAGCGGGCCCCTTCGCGCAGATTTGCAGATCCCATGCCCTGGCGTGCTAAAGGTGACGCGCCGGGCTTGATGCGATTTCGGGCTCTCCTGGAAATTTCGGGCTCTCTTGGAAAAGGCCGCCGATGGAAAATACCGTTCGCCTGTTTTCGACGCTTGCCCTGATGGGAGCGATCCGAAATCTTTCCGATCGATTTGAAGCCGCGACGGGAACGCGGATCGACCCCGTTTTCGCCCCGACGGTCGGGCTCATCGAGCGTCTGGGCAAAGGCGAAGCGGCCGATGTTCTCATCATGACCGCGGAAGCACTCGACGACCTCGCGGCGAAAGGGGCGGTGGCGCCGGACAGTTGCGTTCGCCTCGCGCGGTCCTTTGTCGGCATCGCCGTGAAGGCCGGCGCCGCGCATCCGGACATCGCGACCGAGGACGCCTTGCGCAAGACCTTGCTCGGCGCCCGGTCGGTGGCTTATTCGCGCATTGGCGCCAGCGGCATTTTCTTTGGGCAATTGATCGAGCGGCTGGGGATTGCGCCGGAGGTCAACGCCCGCGCCCTGGTCATTCCGTCCGGCCTCACCGCCGAGCGGCTGGTCACGGGCGAGGCTGACATTGCGGTCCAGCAGCTTAGCGAATTGAAACTGGTCTCGGGGGTTGAGCTTGTCGGGCCGATCCCGCCGCATCTGCAAGCCCCCGGCCTGTTTTCCGGCGGTCGCGTCGCGGCATCGCAATGCGCAAAACAGGCTGACGCGTTGTTGAACTATCTGGCTTCGCCCGAGGCCGCGCCGGTGCTGCGCGAGTCCGGGCTTGAGCCTTGAATCCGCCCGGACTTCGAAGCAGGTTGATCGCGTGAGAATAGGCGTCCTGATGAAGAGACTATCCACGCGCTGTTTCGCTGTGATGGCCGGCGTCGCGGTTGCTGCGGCCGCCATCGTGGCGATCCCGTCTTTGGCTCGTGCGCAATCCGCCGATCTCGTGCTGTGCGACCGGGTCGCGGCCGATCCCGCCGATCCGGACAAGCCGGCCGACATCAAGGGCGTCGCCGATATCGCGCCGTCCGACGTCGCGACCGCCATCAAATATTGCAGGAACGCAAGCGGCTCATCACGGCGCGCGATGTTCGAACTTGGCCGCGCCTATGCCGCCAACAGGCAGTTGCCGGAAGCAACCGCCGCGTGGCGCAAGGCGGCCGACAAGGGCTCGACTTCGGCGATGGTCGAACTCGGCGTGCTCTACGCGACCGGCGCCGGCGTCGCCAAGGATGACGCCCAGGCGCAGAAACTGTTCGAGCGCGCGGCGCAAGCCGGCAATCCGCGCGGTGTCAGCAATCTCGCCGCACTGTCCAGCGCGGGCGGGACGCCATCGGATCCGGCAAAAGCGCGCGAGATGCTGGCGAAAGCGGCCGAGACCAACGCCGAAGCGCAATATCAACTGGGTCTGATGCTGGCCGACGGCAAGGGCGGCGCCAAGGATGAGGCCGGTGCGCGCAGCCTGTTCGAAAAGGCGGCTGCGCAAAATCACGCTGGCGCGCTGGAGCAGATGGGAGAGTTCTCGGAAGAAGGCCGCGGTGGGCCAAAGGATTCGGCCGCCGCCAAAGCCTATTACGAGAAAGCCGCCGCGCTCGGCGATGACGACGCCAAGAAGGCGCTGAAGCGCATCTCGTGTCCCGTCGTGATCAAGGACAAGCGCGGAAATCTCGTGACCAATCTTTGTTTTTAGCATACGGCGCGGCCAGGTTTTGGCGTGGTCGCGCGTTGTCCGCCGGGCCTATGGCGCATCCCAATAGGCAGGATGACCGAAGCGCTGACTGAGGAAGTTGAGAAAGCTCTTCACCTTCGGCGAAACGACTTTTTTCGGCGGGTAGACGCCCCAGATCGCGCGTTCCGGTCCTGACGCAATCAGCCATTCCCATTCATGCAGCACGGTCGCAAGGCGGCCGGCGCGCAGATCGTTGCTGGTCAGCCATGTCGGCAGCAAGGCGATGCCGAGGCCGGCGAGGGCGGCATCCAGAAGCGCTTCGGAATCATTGGCGCGCAAATGTCCGTTCACCGCGATCTCGATTGGCTCGGCCCGGGCGTCGATCCGATAGAACCATGCGCCGGTCGGCTGGAGCGCGAAGGTCAGGCATTCATGTTGCGATAAATCCCCGGGCGCATGCAGCGCAGGGTGTGTCGCGAGATAGTTGGGGCTGGCGACCAGGATTCGCCGTTGCGGCGCGAGGCGCCGCGCGATCAGGACGGAGTCGGCCAGCGCGCCGATGCGGACCGCAACATCGGTCCCGGTCTCGATCAGGTCGACGGTGGCATCGGTCAGGGTCGCGTCGAGCCGGATGTCCGGATAGGCCGCGAGAAAATCCTTCATATGCGGCATGACATGCCGCCGTCCGAAGGCGCTGGGGATGTTGATCTTCAACAGTCCCTGCGGCCGCGCGTTCAGCGAGCGGGTCGCGTTTCGCGCTTCCTCCACCTCGCCGATGATCTGCACGGCGCGCTCGTAGAATGTCCGTCCGGCTTCGGTCAGGTGCAGGCGGCGGGTGGAGCGGTTAAGCAGCGCCGCACCGAGGTCAGCTTCGAGCGCCCCGATATACCTCGACACGGTCGAGACCTTGGCGCCGGTTTCGACGGCCGCCTTGGAAAAGCTTCCCAAGTCAACGGTACGCACGAAGGCGCTCATCGCGGCAAGATAGTCCATAGATCGATTTGTCCTATTTCTGCAAAAATCATTTGTCGATGGAGCCATTCCGGGCCTGCGAAGATCTGGCTATTTTGGCAAAAAGCCAAGGAAATGGCGATGTTTTCTACGCTTGAGAGGTTGCTTTCATCACTCGGTGGGCCATTGCCAGGGCCGATCCGGAACTGTTTTTGCAAAATAGGGTGTCTGAGATGCACGCTATAATAGCTGGTTGGATAGTTATCAACCGTTCAAGGGGTGGAACGTGCTGATCGCGTTTTTGACTTTGATCGGTTGTCAGCTTGCCGGAGAAATGGCGCGCGCAGCTTTTGCGCTGCCCATTCCCGGTCCGGTGATCGGCATGTTCCTGTTGGCGGCGGCGCTCGCGCTGCGAAGCCGCTACCCGAAGGCAGGCGAGCGCACTTTCGACGACGCATTCGAGCGGACCGCTGAGACCTTGATCGCCAATATGGGGCTTCTGTTCGTACCGGCCGGTGTCGGAATCATTGCCGAGGCCGGGCTGTTGCGACAGGAATGGTTGCCGATCCTGGTGGCGCTGTTCGGCTCGACCGTTTTAGGCGTCGCTGTGACTGGCCTCGTCATGCATTGGACCATGCAGCCGCGCAAGCCGCAGGCGGACACGGCCTTCGGCCCGATTCCGGCCCGCCCAAGAATTCAACCATGAACAGGGCCCTGCAACATCTCTGGACGCCGCTCGCCGCAACGCCATTGCTTTGGCTGGCGCTGACCGTTGCGGCCTATGTCGCCGGGCAAATGATCCAGCGCGCCGTTAGAGGCTCCGCACTTGCAAGCCCGGTGCTGATCGCCATTGTGCTCGTGGCCTGCGTCGTGCTTGCGACGGGAACGTCCTATCAGACTTATTTCGCCGGCGCCCAGTTCATCAACTTCCTGCTTGGTCCGGCGACCATCGCGCTGGCCGTACCGCTGGCGAAGAATCTTTCGCTGATACGAAGCAATTTCCATAGCATTTGCCTGGCGCTGCTGGCGGGGTCGATGACGTCGATCGTCAGCGGCGTCGCCATCGTCTGGTTGCTCGGCGGATCGCGCACCGTGGCGTTGTCGATGGCGCCGAAAGCCGTCACCACGCCGATTGCAGTCGCCGTTTCCGAGCAGATCGGCGGCGTGCCGGCGCTGACCGCGGCGCTGGCCATCCTCGGTGGCATTGTTGCGGCGGTCGTCGGCCAGCAATTGCTGCATGGCCTCCGGGTAAAGGATTGGCGCGCCCACGGCCTTGCCGCCGGCGTCGCCGGCAGCGGCGTGGCCGCCGCGCAGGTGGCCTCGCGCAACGAACTCGGCGCCGCCTTTGCCGCGCTCGGGATCGGATTGAACGGGCTTCTCACCGCGCTGCTGCTGCCGGCGCTGCTGCTGCTCTGGCGCTGAACGCGATTGCCGTAAATGCATAACTCCCGCGGGAACCGCCGCGCGCGTTAGCTATTGACCCGGAAAGAGAGAGAAAACTCAAGGGAGGCGAGTCCCATGATCCGCAAGCTGCAATCGGGCGAATACCGGCTCTATTCGCGCAAGCTCGATCCGAAGACCGGCAAGCGGCGCAATCTCGGGACTTTTAAGACCCGCGCGGCGGCCGAGAAGCACGAACGCGACGTGCAATATTTCAAGCGGCACTGACGCATGACAAAAATCGGTGCAGCGGGCCTGGCGCTTGGAATTATCGTGGCTGCGGGCACGTTCTTAACGGCGTCTGCCGCCCAGAATTCCGGCAAGGTCGGGCCGCCGTTGGAAACCGTGAAGGCGTTCGAGGACGATTTCCGCCTGGTCGGTCTCGGAGTCTCGGCCAAGGGCAGAGTGTTTGCGACCGCGCCATCGAGCAGGGTCCGCTCGCGCTATAGCATGGTCGAGGTCAATCCCAGGACCGGTGCGCTGACGCCGTATCCGGATGCCGGCTGGAACAATTTCAACGAGCAGGGCGACGGCAAGTCGCAATGGATTTCGGTGCAGGCGCTCTGGGTCGACAAGAACGACCGTCTATGGGCGCTCGACTCCTCGCTGCCGAAGGTCGATCAAGGACGGCTGCCGCCGAAGCTGGTCGAGTTCGATCTCGGCACCAACAAGGTGATCCACCAATATGAGTTCGAGGGCGTCGTATCGGCGAAAGATTCGCTGAACGATCTGCGCATCGACACCGTGCATCATTATGCCTACCTCACCAATATCGCCAACAAGGGCAGCCTGGTGGTGCTCGATCTCAAGACCGGAAAGGCCCGGCAGGTGCTGGTCGGCGATCGTTCCACCTTCGCCGACCCCAAGCAGCATCTGATGATCGGCAATGAGGCCGCGCTGCAGCCAGATGGCTCGGTGGTGGCGATCCATGCCGATGGCATCGCGCTCTCGCCGGATGCGCAATGGCTGTATTACCGGCCTTTGACCGACCATAATTACTGGCGCGTGCCCACCGCGGCCTTGCGTGATGAACGGCTTTCCGACGCGGAGCTTGCCAAGAAGGTCGAATATCTCGGCAGTTCGGTCTTGAGCGGCGGACTGATCATGGACCGGCACGGCACGCTCTATGGCGGCGATCTCGAACATAGCACCGTGGTGGCGATCACCCGGACACCGAGCCACACGCTGAATGCAAAAATTCTCGTCAGCGATCCGTCCAAGCTTTCCTGGGCGGACGGTTTTGCGATCAGCGGCGGCTATCTCTACATTGCCGATTCCCATCTCTGGGAAGTCGCCTTCAAGAACGACCTGCCGCGCTCCGGCCCGTTCACGATCTTCCGGGTGAAGCTGCCGCGATAGAAAATGATCGGCGGCCGGGCTTAGTGCGGCCGCCGATCAGTCGGTGATGCCAAGCCTGGTCGCCACGCGCCGCGCGGTTGCCTCCCGCTGCGCGGTGATGGCAGCCACGGATTGCCGCGCTTGGGCGAGGATTGCTGCCGGCGCGGTCTCGGGCGTGCCGCTGTTGAAGGGTGGCTCGGGCGCATAGGCCATATAGAGCTGGATGGATTGGGCCACGTCGTCGCCGCGCAATTCAGCCGCCAAGCGCAGGGCGCCGTCGATTCCGGCGGTGACTCCGGCGGCAAAGACCCAGTTGCCATCGACCACAACGCGTTCGTTGACGGGAATGGCGCCGAACAAAGGCAGCAGGTGGAACGAAGCCCAGTGCGTCGTCGCCCGCCGTCCTCTCAGGAGACCGGCCGCGCCGCAAACGAGCGCGCCGGTGCATACCGAAAAGACGCTGCGCGCGCCGGCTGCCTGCCGCGCAATCCAGTCCAGCACCTCGGTGTCCTCCATCAGCGCTTCCTGGCCGAAGCCGCCGGGTACATGGAGGACGTCGAGCTGTGGCGCGTCCGATAGCGCGGCGTCCGGCGTCAGCCGCAATCCCCTGAGATCGCGGACCGGCTCGGCCGTCTTGCCGTAGATGCGATAGGTCGAATTCGGGATACGCGACAGCACCTCGAACGGGCCGGTCAGATCGATCTGATCGATGTCCTCGAACAGCAGCGAGCCGATTTGCAAATGAGCGTCGTGCGGAATCATCGTTCTCTCCGGCTTTGGCGTCGGGATGGACAAGGCCAATCTAATGGGGCAGGCTATGGCGGAAATGCCAAAGTCCCCTCGTTTTTCGCCAAATCCCCGGAACGGCGCGGTTCGCGTCGTGGAGGTGCTCGCCTATCCCGACGTGCAGCTGCTCGACGTCACCGGGCCGCTTCAGGTGTTCGCGACCGCCAACGATCTCGTCAGCGAGTCCGGCGGGACGCGGCCTTATGTTTTGCACGTGGTAGCGAAAAGCCCGCAAGGGGTGACGGCTTCGGCAGGCCTTGCGATCGCGACGCGCTCGCTGCCGCGTGCCGGAGCCGCGCCGGATACGCTTCTGATCGCCGGCGGTCCGGGTGTCGAGGCGGCTGCCGCGGATCGCGATCTGGTCGATTGGGTCCGGCGGCGCGCCGCAAAGGCGCGGCGTGTCGCTTCGGTCTGCACCGGCGCGTTCCTGCTGGCCGCGTCCGGGGTGCTGGATGGACGGCGCGCCGCGACCCATTGGTCGGTTTGCGCGGAGCTCGCGCGGCGTTATCCCGCGGTGCGCGTCGAGCCGGATCCGATCTTCGTGCGCGATGGCTCGGTGTGGACCTCGGCTGGCGTGACCGCCGGTATCGACCTGGCATTGGCGCTGGTCGAACAGGATCTCGGCCGGACCACGGCGTTGGCGGTGGCGCGCTATCTCGTGGTGTTTCTCAAGCGTCCAGGCGGGCAGGCGCAGTTCAGCACAGCGCTGTCGCTGCAGTCGGCCGAAGACGAATTCGGTGCGCTGCACGGCTGGATCAGCGGGCATCTCGCCGGCGATCTTTCGCTTCCCAGGCTGGCCAGCCACGCCGGCATGAGCGAACGCAGTTTCAGCCGGCATTATCTTCAGGCCACCGGGCTGACGCCGGCGCGCGCCGTCGAGCGGTTGCGGGTGGAGGCTGCGCGGCGGCTGTTGTCGGAGACGCGCCAGCCGGCGAAGCGGATTTCGCAGCGCTGCGGCTTTGGCTCGGAGGAGACCATGCGCCGCAGCTTCCTGCGCGTGCTCGCCGCCTCGCCGCAGGATTATCGTTCCCGGTTCAGCTCCTGAATGTCGCCAATTTGTCATCGGGCGCACATGCGTCCTTTGTTGGCCTGTCTGCACCCGGCAGGCTTCCGTGAGCGCGCCACATGGAATAGAGACAGCCGCAGATATTCTCTCCTGTTCAGGGTTCCATGATTCGTCTCGACAACATCAGCAAGCAGCAGGGTCACCAGATTCTCTTCATCGAGGCCTCCGCGACGCTCCTGCGCGGCGAAAAGGTCGGCCTGGTCGGCCCCAACGGCGCCGGCAAGACCACGCTGTTCCGGATGATGACCGGACAGGAGACGCCGGATGAGGGACAGGTTTCGGTCGATCGCGGAGTCACCATCGGCTATTTCAGCCAGGACGTCGGCGAAATGTCGGGCCGTGCCGCGGTCGCCGAGGTCATGGATGGCGCCGGCCCCGTCAGCGCGGTCGCGATCGAGTTGAAAGAGCTCGAATCCGCGATGGCCGATCCGGACCGTGCCGGCGACATGGATGAGATCATCGCGCGCTATGGCGAAGTGCAGGCCCGCTTCGAGGAGCTCGACGGCTACGCGCTGGAGACCCGGGCGCGCGAAGTGCTTGCCGGCTTGGGCTTCAGCCAGGAGATGATGGACGGCGACGTGGGCCAGCTCTCGGGCGGCTGGAAGATGCGCGTCGCGCTCGCCCGCATCCTGCTGATGCGGCCTGACGCGATGCTGCTGGACGAGCCGAGCAACCATCTCGATCTCGAAAGCCTGATCTGGCTCGAGCAGTTCTTGAGAGGGTATGAGGGCGCCTTGTTCATGACTTCGCACGACCGCGAATTCATGAACCGCATCGTCAACAAGATCATCGAGATCGACGGCGGCCAGCTCACGACCTATTCGGGAAATTACGAATTCTACGAGCAGCAGCGTGCGCTGAATGAAAAGCAGCAGCAGGCCCAGTTCGAGCGCCAGCAGGCGATGCTGGCAAAGGAGATCAAGTTCATCGAGCGCTTCAAGGCGCGGGCCTCGCATGCCGCCCAGGTGCAGAGCCGGGTGAAGAAGCTGGAGAAGATCGAACGCGTCGAGCCGCCGCGGCGGCGTCAGACCATAGCCTTTGAGTTTCTTCCGGCGCCGCGCTCGGGCGAGGATGTCGTCAGCCTGAAGAGCGTCCACAAGGGCTATGGCGCCAAGCGTATCTATGACGGGCTCGACTTCCAGGTCCGCCGCAGGGAGCGCTGGTGCGTGATGGGCGTCAACGGCGCGGGCAAGTCGACGCTCCTGAAACTGGTGGCGGGCTCGGCGGAGCCGGACAACGGTACGGTGGCGGTCGGCGGCAGCGTCAAGATGGGTTATTTCGCGCAGCATGCGATGGACCTGCTCGACGGCGAGCGCACCGTGTTCCAGGCGCTGGAAGATGCGTTTCCGCAGGCCGGGCAGGGTTCGCTGCGCGCGCTGGCCGGCTGCTTCGGTTTCTCCGGCGACGATGTCGAGAAAAGATGCCGGGTGCTGTCGGGCGGCGAGAAGGCGCGGCTGGTGATGGCGAAGATGCTCTTTGATCCGCCGAACTTCCTGGTGCTGGACGAGCCGACCAACCATCTGGACATGGCGACCAAGGAAATGCTGATCGCGGCGCTGTCGGATTACGAAGGCACCATGCTGTTCGTTTCCCATGACCGGCACTTTCTCGCCGCGCTCTCCAACCGCGTGCTGGAACTGACGCCGGAAGGCATCCACCAATATGGCGGCGGCTACAGCGAATATGTCGCGCGCACCGGGCAAGAGGCGCCTGGCCTGCACAGTTGAGGCAACAGCGCGCCGGGCGCGGCAGGTGGCGCGCAACATAGAGGTGCTTCCATCGCGCGGGGAAGCGGGAAGTTTTCAGCGCAAGGGCTGGACAGCCGACTCAAGGATAGTCGTCTCGAAGCCAGACGACCTCGTCGCGGGATAGACGCAGTCGCTCATCCGCGCGATGAGGCCATGCGCCCAGGCCTCAACGGACCTGGTGGTGTCCGCGCGTGTCCTCTTCCGGAGTGCTCGCCGCGGATTTGCGCGGCGTTGGGCTTCCGGCACCCACCTCCTGGCAGGGAACCTGCGTCCACGATCCATCGGCCGCGGGTTGATAGGCGTGGCAGGCGGGTGAAGCCGACGTGTCGTCGCTCTTCTGGGCATCGGAATTCTTCGCCAGCGCCGGCGCCGCGAGAGCAGCCAGGGCAGCCACCGAACCAACGAAGATCATATCTGAGATCCGCATCTGAGGTCCTCCTTCTCGAAACGAATTCATTTCCAAGAAAAGGATTGTGGCGATTTTTTTGCGGCGATGATGCCGCGCGCGGAAGTTTGCTTAATCTCCGGAAAATTTGTCCGGCCGCCGCGCCTTTGAGGGGCCTCAAAGTCCGAATAGCCGGGAAATGCGGCGGGAAGAGAGTACGATTGCGGCCGCAGACCAGGCTGGCGCGACAGCGGATGGCGGTATCGCGGCGGAGTGATAATCTGCGCCGGTCACGACCCAGCGGAGCCCGACCGGCATGAGCCTTCTGAACACTCCATTCGATCCTGCGCGCGAGGCGGCCCTCGTCACGGGAGCGGGAAACGGCATCGGCCGTGCCATCGCCCAGGCCCTGGTCGGCGAAGGTGTGCGGACCGTGTTTGCCGATATCCGCGAGGATATGGTCAGGGCCGCGATCGCGGCCTCGCCCCGGCCGGAACTGGCGGTGCCCTGGGTCGGTGATCTCGCGCAGCGTGAAGCATGCGATGCGCTGTTGGCGGCAGCGCGGTCCGCGGTCGGGCAGGTGACGCATTTCGTCCACAGCGCGGCGCCGGCGCGGCGCGAAGCCGATCACGTATTTGCCGTGAGCGACGAGACGTGGCGGCAGATGCATGCGGTCAACCTCGATGCCGGCTTTCATCTTTCACGCGAACTCGCACGCCAACTCATCGCGGCCGGCGCGCCGGGCTCGTTCCTGTTGCTGACCTCGCTGCATGCCGGCACGCCGCGCAATCTGCCGCATTATTCGACGGCGAAGGCGGCGATGGCGATGCTGGTGAAAGAACTGGCCAAGAGCTTCGGCCGCTTCAACATCCGGGTTAACGCGCTGGTGCCCGGCGCCATCGCCGCAGGCGGCTTTGTCGCCGATCCCGCGCTGGCCAAACACATCCCGCTTGGCCGCCTCGGCCGTAGCGAGGATTTGGCCCCGATGGCGCTGGCGGTGCTGTCGAACCGGATCTCGGCCTATGTCACGGGCGCTGCGATCGTGGTCGATGGCGGCCTGTCGCTGACCAACTGGTTCGAGCCTCCCACGTTCGAGGATATCTGAAAGGACCGCGCCTCGGGCGCTGACGCCAGGTCGGGCCGCATTCTCATCCAAGTTCCAGACTAATTTCCAGCCATCAAATCCGTTGACTGATTCGGCGGATGATTCGTGATGGGCGGGGATATCGCTATGGCATTTTTCAAGCGTCAACTCGCCCCGGTCGAGCGCCTCGAAAATGCATTGAAGGAAAAGCGGGCGGCGCGGCAGAAGCTGGCCGACCGGCTGGGCATAGCCGAGGCGGCGCTTGAGGAAAAACGCGCCGCGGCCGAACGGCTGGCGGTGGCCGGCGCCAGCAATGCCCGGCTCGACCGGGCCGAAGCCGACATGCGCGCCGTCGAGGACAGCGCCAGGAAGCTGCGCGCCGCCCTGGCGGAATTCGACGAGCAGATCGTTGCAACCGAGCGCGCATCGGCCGACGCCAAAGCGCAACGCGACCGCGAACTGGCCGCGGACGAAATCGAGGCGATGGCCGCGGCCATCGAGCAGGCTGTGCCGAAATTCGGTTCCGGCGCCACCGCCCTTGTCGAGGCCGTCACCAAGAGCGTTGCGTCGGTGCCGGAAGCGACCAGATTCTCGGCCAGCGTGGACGCGGTGCGTCAGGAGATCCTCTCGGCGGCGGATCTGATCTGCTGGGAGCTGCGGACGATCGCGGTGCGCACGCGCGCGGGCAATGCGAATGTGGGATTGCCCGCGGTCGCCGAGCCGGAGCAGACGCAATCGCCCTCTCAGGAGATCGAGCGGCAACTGATCTACACGCTCAATCCGCTGCTGTGGCGGGAGGGCAGCGAGGTGCGCCGGGTTGCGGCTTTCACGCTGGTTGAACTGCCGAAAGCGCTGCTGGCGGTCGCGCTGCGGCATCAGCATGTCGATCATTTAAGTGCCCGCCGTGTGCAGACCCTGATGCATGTCCACGGCAGCGGACGGTCCCATGACGATGTCAGGGAGGACGACCCGCAACTCGTCGATCTCGATGCGCTCTCCGCGGACGAACGGGAGGGCAGCCAAGCCGATGTCGCCTGAGCGGATGAGAGCCTTGTCGGTTCTGATTGCATCAGAACCGGGCTCTGACGTTTTGTTTTGACGCGTTTTCTTCACGCGAACCGGAATCCATTTCGCTCGAAAACGCTATAACAACCGACAGCCGCGACGGCGGTCAGGCGACGCCGCGGCGCTCAATGTTCTTCGTTCCGGTTTCGCTCAAGCGAAGCGCGGATATCGGCGACGGCCCGGTCGCAATATTCATTCAGCTGCCGGGATATTTGCAGCAATGCCTGAAGGCTGCCGGCGAGGGTTTCGGACTCTGTCCGATCGGAGGCGATTGCTTCGTGAAGGGAGCCAGGCAATTCCGCAGAGATCGATTCGAGATCGTGATTTTCCATTTTGCTCACTCTCACTCACTGTGCCGTCGCGCTGGTCCTTTCATTGGCGGTAGCCTTTTGGGGCTTATTTGGGCGCTTCCGGGCCGCTTCAATGGTCGAATATGGCCAAATCGGAGCAGCGAGGTCGATCGCTGCTGATCCATCGCCGGTTCGTCATTGCGAACGGGGCGACCTGTCATTCCGGGTTCGATGCTACGCATCGCCCCGGAATGACGGTGTCTGGATTTGCTTCCCAATTTTCAAACATGACTCCGCGCTCCCGCGGCGCGGAGTGCGCGTGAGTTGTGCATGATCTTTCGCTCGCCCGAAACAGAGGGCATAGCGCGCCCCTCAAATGAGGGCGCGGGGAAGGCCGGGTGGCCGTTGCACCCGCAGCCTCGCGTGCAAAAGGTAGAAAGCACACGAGTTCGTCACCACAGGTATACCGGGACAGCCCGGCCTTCCCTGCGCAATGGTTTTAACGGCTTACTCCGCGCTCTCCCCGGTGACCGGGCTTTATTGTCACCGTCGCCAGCGTGATGCGCAGGCATCATCGCCAACTTGACGCCAGCGTCGGGGCGTCAGGACCACACGGCTTCGCCGTCCGCGTTCACCGGCGTTCGTCTCTCGCCGCTGCCGCGTCCACCGCTTCCCGCGCCCAACGTCCGTGACGATCGCGATACGCCCCTCTTGCGGGTGCGGGATGGCGAGGGTTGTTAAGTTGATTTGGGTCGGGCCGGAACGGAAATATTTTTAAGAAGAGGGCTGGACAGGCAAATCACCTGACAGCCCGTCGGGCACATCACGCCGGGCCCATCGCATCGCTGGCGCGGTCAGGCTGTCCCGGCGTCAGCGCCGGCGTCGCAAGAACAGTTGCGGAATTTGTGCGCAATTCGCTGCCCTAAAAGGCAGCATGTTAAACTGACATATTAGTTTGACATTTTTCAGCCGCGCCATTTAGCTAGCCGCCAGTGTTGAGCACGACGGAAGTCTGCCAGACCGAAGGCTGCAACGCTTCTCGCGAGGCGGCGCCGGAGTTCAGGTTGGCAGGTTGTCGAAGCGTGCGACCATCCATGCAGGCGGAGAAGTATCTTATGAGCAACGCAACGTTCGTCGGTCAGGAAGAGCAAAGCAAGAATTTCACCGTGTCGTCCCGCCGCTGGGTCGCGCATGGCTCCGACGTCTTCGTCAAGGAATTTACCCTCGCCAAGGGCGAGGAGGTGCCGTGGCACACCCATACCGAGGTGTTCGATATTTTTTATTGCCTGCAGGGAAGCCTTCGCATCGAGCGGATGGATCGTGTCGGAGGCGAGCGCATCCCCGACTTCGAATTACAGGTCGGCGATTCCGCCAAGGTCGAGGTCGGAACCGTGCATCGGCCGTTCAACCCGGGACCGGGCGTGTGCCGCTTTCTGATCGTGCAGGGCGTCGGCGCCTACGATTACGTTCCGTACAAGCCGGCAAGCTGATCGGGATTTGCGGCGCGCTGGAATGAGACAGGCAAGCGAGGTATCTTCGTCATGCGGTTCGTAAGCCGAATTATTCGTCTGGGTTTGCTTGCATCCTGCGTTTGCACGGCGCTCGAGGCCAGGGCGGAATCCGCCAACGATTATCCGTCGCGGTCGATCCGGATCGACATCCCGTTTACGCCGGGCGGTCCGACCGACCTTCTCGCGCGCGGGCTGGCCAAGCACTTCAACGCGGACTGGAAGCAAACTGCGATCGTTGAGAACCGGCCCGGCGCCGGCGGCATTGTCACGTTGCGGGTTGCGCTGGATGCGCCGCGCGACGGCTATACGCTGGTGCTGCACTCGGACGGCATGTCGATTACGCCGGCGGTCTACGCAACGCTGCCGTTCGATACGCTGCGCGACTTTATTCCGATCGCGATGCTTGCAAAAACACCGAACGCCGTTGTGGTTGGCGAGGACAGCCCGTACCACACGCTGGCGGAGCTTGTGGCCGCGGGTCAAAGCTCGGGAAAAATCAGCTATGCGTCGGCCGGCATCGGCAGCGCCCAGCAGATGCAGGCGGCGAAATTCGCCTCGCGGGCCAATATGAAGGACCCGATTCACGTTCCCTTCAAGGGCACGCCCGAGGCACTGACCGCCGTGATGGCGGGGCGCGTGGACTTCGTGTTCGCGCCGATGGCCAACGCGGTGCCGCTGATCAAGGCGGGAAAATTGCGGCCGCTGGCGATTTCCTCGGCGGAACGCTCGCCTTTGCTGCCCGATGTTCCGTCGGTCGCGGAGTCCGGATATCCGGGGTTCTCGGAAGAACAATGGTGGGGTCTGTTTGCGCCGGCCGGCGTGCCGCAGGATGTGATCGAGAAGATCGAAGCGGAGACCAAAGCCGCCGTGGAGACCGACGATATGAAGAACCTCATCACACAGTTGTCGTCCTCGCCCGGAGAGGCCTATGGCGAGCAGTTCGGCAAGATTCTCAAGGCCGATATCGAGACCAACACGGCAGCGGCCAAGGCGGCGCATATCGAGGCCAAATAGGCCCTTCCTGAACCGCCGTTGCCGACGGGCCGGTCCGACCGATGTTTTGAGTGATCCTCCGATGACCGACGACGTCTATCATCCTAAGGCCGATTACATCGGCGGCGTGCTGATGACGGCAACCGGCGTGTTCGTCGTGTTGCAGTCGATGGGATACGACGTCGGTTCGCTGACGCGGATGGGCCCCGGTTTTTATCCGGCACTGGTCGGCGCGCTGCTGGCCCTGACCGGAGTCGGGATTGTTCTGCGTCCGAAGCGCCCGGCAGTCGAGCGGGACGCGGACGCCGAACCAAGCCGGCCGGAATGGCGCGGCTGGTTCTGCATCCTCGCCGGAATAGCCGCCTTCATCGTCGCGGCCAAATATGCCGGCATGCTGCCCGCGACATTCCTGATCGTTTTCATCTCGGCGTTCGGCGACCGCATGAACACGATCAAGAGCGCGGCGGTCCTTGCTTTGGTGATCTCGGTGGTCAGCACCGTCGTGTTCTGGTGGGCGTTGGGCGTTCAACTGCCTCTTTTAAGGTGGGGCGCGTAACTTGATTCAGGCGCTGCACGATCTCTGGGGAGGGTTCGGCGTCGCCTTGATGCCGCAGAACCTGATGTGGTCGTTTTTCGGGGTGCTGGTCGGCAATTTGATCGGCGTGCTGCCCGGAATGGGCGCACTGTCGGCCATCTCCATTCTCCTGCCGTTGACCTATTCCCTGACCCCGGTGCCGGCCATCCTGATGCTGGCCGGGATTTATTACGGCTCGATGTATGGCGGGGCGATCGGGGCCATTCTTCTCAATCTCCCGTCTCATCCGCCGCACGCCGTGACCTGCCTCGACGGCTACCCGTTGACCCAGCAAGGCAAGGGCGGCGTCGCCCTGAGCATCACGATGATGGCCTCGTTCTTCGCGGCGTCGTGCGGAATCATCGTCATGGTTTTCCTGTCGCCGCTGCTTGTCAGTGTCGCGACGGATTTCGGGCCGCCCGAACTGTTCGCGATCATGCTGCTCGGCCTGTTATGCGGGGCGACCATGTCGCGGGGCGCGGCGCTCAACGGCATCGCCATGGCGCTGCTGGGGCTGGTGGTCGGTGCGGCGGGGACCGACGTCAACAGCGGCGTCGCGCGATTCACGTTCGGGTTCGACGAATTGTCGGACAAGGTGGAGCTGGTGGCGCTCGCGCTCGGTCTGTTCGGTGTCTCCGACTTCCTGTGCAATGTGAACCGGGTCAAGGCGGTCGGCAGCAAGACCAAGCTCAGCTTTCACGACATGAAGCCGAGCGCCGCCGAACTGAAGCAGTCGTTCTTCCCGATGCTGCGGGGTACGTTGGTCGGGCTGCTGTTTGGCGCCATGCCGGGGACGGGTCCGACCATCACCACCTTCGTCGCTTATGCGCTGGAAAAGCGGCTGTCGAAAACGCCGGACCGCTTCGGGCAGGGCGCGATCGAAGGGGTTGCTGCCCCCGAGGCGTCGTCGCATTCGAAAACCCAGGTCGACTTCATCCCGACCATGAGCCTTGGGATTCCCGGCGATGCGGTGATGGCCCTGATCCTCGGGGCTCTGTTGATTCAGGGAATCCAGCCCGGCCCCCAATTGATCACCGAGCACGCGGATCTGTTCTGGGGGCTCGTCGCCAGCTTCTGGGTCGGCAACATTCTCCTGATCGTCCTCAACGTTCCGCTGATAGGCCTCTGGGTCCGGATGCTGCGGCTGCCTTACCGCTACATGTTTCCGTCGGCCCTGTTCTTCATTGCCGTAGGCGTCTACAGCACCAACAACAGCCTGTTCGAGGTGGGCGAGGTGCTGGTGTTTGGGGTCGCCGGAGCCGTTCTTCTCAAATTGAACTTTCCGGTCGCGCCGATCCTGCTGGGTTACGTCCTGGGCCCGATGCTGGAAGAAAACTTCAGGCGCGCCTTGATCATCTCGCGCGGCGACCTGTCGGTTTTTCTCAGCCATCCGATCAGCGCGGTGGTGCTGGCGATTTGCGCCGGCATTCTGCTCTTGCAGCTGTTTCTCGCGGTGAGGGGGCCGCGAGTCCCGGATCGGGCGGGGCGGCAGCCGCACAATCTCCCGTCGGCAGAACCGGTGGCGGATCATCAGAAGATACTTGGTACGCATTCCTGAATGGTTTGCGCGAAGACAACGGAGTTTTGAATGCGGATACTTTGTTTGGGAGCAGGCGCCATCGGAGGTTATTTCGGCGGCCGCCTGATCGAAGGGGGGGGCGATGTCGAGTTCCTGGTGCGCGAGAAAAGGCAGAAGCGGCTCGCGGCCGATGGCCTGAGGATCGAGAGCAGGTTCGGGAATGCTCACCTTCAGGTCAAGGCCGTGACGGGGCAGGACGCAACGGGGCCTTACGACCTGATCCTGCTGACCTGCAAGGCCTATGATCTGGCGAACGCGATCGCGGCCATCGAGCCCTTTATGGGCCCTGGGACCGCGGTGCTGCCGTTGCTGAATGGCGTCGCCCATATCGACATTCTCAATGCGAAGTTCGGCAAGGAACGGGTGATGGGCGGCGTTGCCAAAATCTCGGCCACGTTGTCGCCCGAGGGCGTCGTGAAACACCTGAACGACTGGCGATATGTGACGTTCGGTGAGCAGAGCGGCGAGATGAGCCCGCGAGTCATGGCGCTCAAACAAGCGTTCGACAGGACGTCGGTGGTGGCGAGCGCGGTGCCGAACATCATGCAGATGATGTGGGAAAAGATCGTTCATCTCTCGACCGTCGCCGGCATGACCTGCGCGATGCGGGCAAGCGTCGGCGACATCGCCCGCACCCGCGACGGCACCGCCCTCATGATCGAGCTGCTGGAGCGCAACGCCGAGATCGCGCGACGCGAGGGATATGCGCCGTCGGAATCCTTCATGGAGGAATACCGCAAGCTGTTTCACGACACGGCGTCGCCCTATATGGCGTCGATGCTGCGCGACATCGAACGCGGCGGGCCGATCGAGGCCGACCATATTTTCGGATTCTTGCTGGAGAAGGCCAGTCAGCACGGCGTCGATCCGCTATTGCACCGATTCATCTTCGTGCATCTTCAGGCCTATGAGCAGCGGCGATCGTCGGCGCCGGCCAAGGCCGCGGCGTAGGTTCGGGATATCGCCACGCTTTCGAACCGGGCTGTCTTGGCATAAATTACCGGCGCCGTCGGGACGGGTCGATTCCGGGTGATCGGACAAGGGCGGGAGGAGACGACGGACCAATGTTGCAGCGAACCCCAGATGCCGAAAAGGCGCTTTCGGCGGCCGACCTGGCTTACAGCGGGATCATCGAACTCGTCTTGAACAGCGAGTTGCGGCCGGGCGAACGCACGTCGGTCAATCTGCTTGCCAGCCGGCTCGATCTTGGGCGCACGCCGGTGAAGGAGGCGATCACGCGGTTGCAGACCGAAGGCCTGCTGTCGGTCGCGGGCCGCAGCGGCACGATGGTCAACCGGATCGACCGCACCCAGGCGGAGCAGCTATTCGCCGTTCGTCGCGCATTGGAGGATTTTGCGTCGGAGGCGGCGGTCGAGAACCTGACGCAGAAGAACTTGCAGGACATCAAGAAATGCCTGCAACGGCTCGGCCGCTCCAACACCACCGCGGAGTTCGTGCGCGCCAATGTTGAATTCCATTCGCTGATCATCGCGGCTTCGGGCAATCCGTTCCTGGTGCGGCTTTACGGGCAGCTTCAGATCCAGTTGCAAATCGTTACCTATCTCATCCGGCGGGGCTTTGATCGGACGGCGGCCGACGCCAGGCAGCGCGAGCATTCGGCGATCGTCAAGGCGCTCGAGCAGCGCAGCGCCAAATCGTTACGCACCGCCTTGCGCAACCACGTGTCGACGACGGAGCGGGCGATCCTCGCGACCTTGTCCGACAGCGGGGCCCGCTCCGGGCCGCTTCGACGTGGCCGGATCGGCTGAGGCGCTGCGCGTATCAATTCTTCGGATTTGATGATGGGGATCGCCGCGACGGTTCGATCCGCGGCGATTACTAAAGCGGGACGAGATTAGGTTGAAAGTGGCCGGCATCGGAAGTTCACCTCTCCCCGGCGGGGAGGGGTGAACGGCGCATGCGGCCAGATCGATTCAACTAAATATCGTTCCGAATCTAGCGCAGGGGCATTGGCGGCCGCAGCGCCGGGTCGCCGGCGGGCTGGGCGGTTGCTTGCGCGGCGGCGGGTGCCGGAGTGGCCGCGGCTTGCGGCGGCGCCACCCGTGGTGTCGAGGTTTGTGCTGGCGGCAATGGGGAAGCAACCGCGGCTTGTGCGGGCGCGAATGCCGGCTTCGGCTTATGCACCGGCGTGGCGGCCGGCCGTGGCGGAAGCGGCGATATCCGGGAGCGCAGGTTCGGCTCGGCAGCCTTTGCTTCGGTAACCCTGGCTTCGGCGACCCTGGCCTGGGCCGTCCGGGCCATGTCGCGGGCGATCTGTTCCTGGCCGCTCTTGAGCTGGTCGAGGCTGGCTCTGAGCTCCGCGATCTGTTGCCCCATGGTGGCGAGATCATGCGCCATCGACTGCAGCAATTGCGCGGTGTCGGGAGAGAGGGCGGCGGCTGGCACAGTGGCTTCCGCGGACTGCGCGGCTGGCGAAGGCGCTGGATCTGCCGCGGAAGCCGGAGCGGCAGGCGGGCTCGATTGTCCGGCGAGCCCGAGTTTTTCCGGCAACGATGAAATCAGCGCCAGCTGTGGCGTCCAGTCCGCGATCGTCTGTTGGGCGGCGTCGCCGTAATGCTCCCAGGCGATGGCAGCGACGGCGCTGCACAGGGTGAACACAAAGCCCATGAAGGCGCGTGACGCCCGCCGGCCCATCGCCGACCGGGGGCCCGGAACCTGGATATGGTCGGCGGCGGTCGCACGAAACGCGGTATCGACCGATGAAGCCGATGCGCCGGGTCCGGTCTGGGTCTGCGGACCCGAAGGACGGCTGACGATTTCGGGCGCGAGCGTCGGAAATCCTTTATCCGCGCGCGCGGCCAGCACCACATCGGGCGCAATCTCCGGAATGTCGCGCGGATCGTTTTCTTGTCTGTCCAGCGTGGAAAGCATGGGGGTTCCTTGCTCCGTCCAATGTCACCCGTCAGCAAACGGCCGGCGGATTTACGCTACGTCAGCAATCCTCTGCCCGGCTCCACGACTCCAGTCAGGTGTGACCAAAGCAAGGCGACAGGGTGAAGAGTGTGAGGCTGTACAGGGTTCAGGAACCTGGATCCAGCAGGAAGAAAAGGCGACCCAATGCCGTCCGCGCAACGTGCCGATCCTGCACCGGCGATGCCGGAATATGCACCGGCGCTAATCCACCGGACGGGATCTGGAGGGGACGCGCTCGCCGACCAGACCGGCATGGGTGCGAAAAACAATGTCCCAGAAAATCGTCGTCACGCCGTAATTGCAATTCTCGAGATGATGATGGGCGAGGTGCCGCATCTTGGCCGTATAAAGCCAGGACCCATGCGCGATCGGCCAGCGATGCACCGCATAGTGGACAAAAATGAAAAGGAGATAGCCGATCAGAAGCCCGGCGAAGATCGCCGAGCCGTCTGCCACTCCGGCGGTGCGGATCAGCAGATATCCGATCGGAAATGCAAGCAGCGGCGTGCTGAGGCTGGATCTTTCCGCGTCCGGATCGCTCGGATGGTCATGATGAAGCTGGTGAAGGCGCTGACCCACGGAATGGCGGTGAAAGACGAAGCGATGCACCAGATATTCCAGCAGCGTCCAGACCGCCGCCCCGGCGACGACCAGGGGGAGGCGGTACATGCCCGCGAGTCCCAGGAAAACCGCAATGGCCAGCGGGATGGTGACGAAGTCGCCGAAATGCCTGATGCGCTGCATCAGCCCGGCGAACAGACCTGTAACGATACGCCCCATTGCACAACCTCGCCGCCGCCAGCCGCGGCTTTACAGCATCATGAGCCCCACGGCTTGAAACTGAAGCAGATTCGCATGACGAAATTGCTGGCGAGGCCGCCGCGCGTCATCGCCGGCGGGCTTGCGCGTTCTAGCCGTAGGCAGATTTTGCTTCGATCGGGTAATTCTTGCCGCGAACAATAGGTCCAGTGTCCGGCTGAAAGTATCATCGCCGGGCCATTTTTCCGTCACAGGCGGGTTTTGCCGCGAGAAATCAGGCCGTTTTTTCAAACCTGTCCCAGCCCGGCCCGTGGCATCCGATTTGCTGGTCCTTTGCGAGATGCATCGTCGCCATACCGGAGGGTTTAAGTGAGCATAAGCGGTTCAGTCGGGTCTTATAGCGGTGCCCAATGGCGGCAGCCTTCGATTGTGCAAAACCAGCAGACCAAGGGCGCTGCCCAATCTTCGTCGGCCACCGGCGCGGCCTCCGGTGGAGCGAGTTCGGATTTTGATTCCGTGGTCGACGGAATTGATGTCAATTTACCGAATGGCATTTCGGTCGGGGTTTTCCGCCTGGATGGAGGCGCGGGGACCTCGGCGCAAGGCGGCGGGATATCGGCCGGCAGCGCCGGCAATGGATCGACCAATCAAATGGTCGATGCCGTCGAACAACTCGTCGCGGCGCTGGAAAACTACGCTGCGCCGCAATCCTCCACCGCATCTCAGGACTCCTCGGCAGCAACCTCGGCCGGCGGGACGACCGCAGGGGCCTCCGGCATGTCGGCGCCGGGCGCCTCGACCGAGGGAATCCAGATCGGTATGCCTAACGGGTTTTCATTCGAGGTCTTTGGACATGGAAGCGGCTCGTCGGACGGCGGCAGCAGCGGCGGATCGTCCGACCAAATGGTCCAGGCGGCCGAGCAACTCGTGGCGGCCCTGGATAAATACCCCGTCGCGGCCCCAGGCGCTTATGGCAAGGCCAGCGCTTCCGGAGCCGCGACGGCAACGGGAAGTGTAAATGCGGTGGCGTGAGATTATAGCGTTTTCGAGCGAAGCGGATTCCGGTTCGCGTGAAGAAAACGCGCCTAAGCAAAATGCTAGAGCCCGGTTCTGATTCAATCAGAACCGATAGAGTTCCCGCCTCAGGCTTCTCTTTGGGCGGATGCCTTCGAAATCCGAGGCGTGACGCTCAGGAAGCCCCGAGGTGGCCGATACCCTGGATTTCGACCAGGACTTCCGGGCCCGCCAGGCTGGAGACCTCGACCAGGGCGCAGGTCGGAAAATCGCCGGTAAAAAATTCGCGGCGCGCCTGCCAGACTTTCTGCCGTTGCGAGATGTCGGTGACGAAAATCGTGAGCTTGACGATGTCGGACATCTTGCCGCCGGCCGCCGTCATCAGTGCCTGATATTTCCTGAAGATCGTCTTGGTCTGCTCGTATTCGTCGGCGCCTTCGATGGTCTTTTGATCTTTGCCGCGGGCTGTCATGCCGGCGAGATAGATTGTCTTGTCGACCACGAGGCAGTTGGACCACAGTCCCGGTTCTGCTTCGGCGACGTCAGGGCTTGTAATGCGGCGGACAGGCATGAACGACCTTTCTTGAACTTCTTGATGGTAGCCGATGAGATCGCTTTGGCGGTCAGCCGGCCTTGGCGTTGCTGACCAGCGCGACGGCCTCGATTTCGACCAGCAGATCGGGGCGCATGACCTCGGCGCGGAAGCATGTGCTGATCGGCGGCGATCGCTTGAAATATTCCGCCCGCACCGCGTTCATGCGCTTATAATCTTCCGGGTTCTTCAGCATGATGACGACCTTGAAGATGTCGTCCATGGTCGCGCCGACGGCTTCGACGCAGAGCTTGATGTTTTCAAGCGTGGCGCGGGTCTGCTCCTCGATGGAATCGGGGATCTGGCGATCGTAATAGTCGCCGGAAACGTGGCTCAGGGCGGTGGTTCCGGCGATATAGAGATGGTCACCGACTAGCACGGCGCGCGAGAAAGGGCCGACGGCTTCCGCCATGCCTTTGGGCTCGATAATCGTTTTCGTGGTGGTCATGGCATCCTTTGGGTGTGAACTTCGTGACGGTCGATCAATGTGAAAAATGTCCGGTCCATGCAGGCGATCCGGCGATGTCCGGGGTCATGGCCGGCCTGCCGGATGACGGGCCGCCATGGCTCAACGCCGGAAATGGCTCAACGCCGGAATTGAGCCTCGACAGCCTTCCGGGCTTGCTCGGGCTTGATGCTCAACGCCCGAATATTGGGTTCGACCTGCTGCATCATGGCCGCCATGTCGGGGCTTGCGGCAAGCTGAGCAAAGCGGTCCTCACGCTCCTTCAGTCCGAGCGAACGGGCCATCAGCGTAAGATAATTGACGATGGGAAGCGTGGTGTCTTCCGAGGCGCTGCGCTGGGCCAGCAGCAGCTGGCGGTGGCAGGAATGATAGATCGTGGTGACGTGGGTTGCGCCACGGCGCCGTGCCTCGCCGGCCCATTCGTTCATGGCCGCCGGGTATCGATGCTCGCCGAAGCTCTTGATGGCGGCATCCGCGCAATGACGCCCGAGCCCTTCCATCGGCGGCATATCGACGATGGATAGTCCGGGAATCTGCGAAAGGATATGCTTCGCATCCCGGCCGTCTTCTTCCTGCTCGGCAAAACCGCCGTGATAATGGAGTGCGATCCTGACCGGCTGCGGCGCCGTAAAATTGAGGCGCTCAAGCTGGCTCGCAAGAAAACGGGTAACGCTGATCCGCTGCTTGGCGGTCTCGGTGACGACTTCCTGCGCCTCCGTTCGCAACTGGTTGTCGCAGGACGGACACCAGCACAGCATCTGCTCCGGCGTAAAGGCGTCGAATTTCTTCATCGTCTGTTGCAGCATGTTCTTGCCGACGGCGACGTCGCCGCGCGATTCATGGACGATGCCGCAGCAGTTCGAAGGGCCCCCCAGCGTGACAAAATCCTCCTTGAGGTAATTCAGGATGTCGTCGAGCGTTTCCGCGAGCTGAACGGTTCGCAGCACGTTGCAGCCAAGCCACAGGACATATTTGTGATGGGGCGCGTCCTTCGGCACGCTGGTCAGCCACGGCCGTTGCGCCGGATCCCGCAGCAATTCCCCGAGCACACGCATGGTTCCGAAATGCTCGGCATAGGAGAACGAGTCCGCCGTTGGCTCAGATGGCTTCTCTTGTTGGTCGCTCATGGCTGATCTCCAAACCTTCAATCCGGTTATTATCGTGATTGCCGTTCGAGCCCGGTTTTCAGGACGGCGTCGTCGTTGCCTTGCCTGCCTTGGACAAGAGGTCGTCCAGCGGCATCGGCGCAACCCGCGCGTTGGGCTGGTTCAGCAGGAAATAGGCGACACCTGATGCCGGATTGCGGATGTGCTCCGTGAGGCAGGTCCGCGCCAGGGCGGGATCCTTCTTGCGCAGGATCTTCAGCAGCGCGGAGTGCTCCACGCCCGGCATCTCCCGGACTTCATAGACGCTGTTATAGAGCAGCAGATATGGATGGATGGCCTGCCGCACGCGGCGGATTTCGGCCATCAGCCGCGGCATCTGCGCCGCCTGATAGATCGTGTCGTGAAAGCTCGAATGATGTTCCATCCAGCGCCGCGGATCGCTGGAGAAACGCAGCATCGTCTCGAGCTTGATCGTCAGCAACCGAAAGGTCGCGTCGTCAAGATGCGCAACGGCCCGCTCGACCGCGAGCGTTTCAAGCGCGACGCGTATCTCGAACAATTCGACGATCTCCGAAACCGTCAGCGATGTCACGACCGGCCGGCGATTTTCCCCGAAGGTGACCAGTCCTTCCTTTTCGAGCTGAAGGAGAGCGGCGCGAACCGGCATGCGGCTGATGCCCAGACGCTTGCCGATGTCTTCGGGCACGATCGCGGTTTCTGCCGACAATACGCCGTCGAGTATTCGCTGCTTGAGAAAGGCATAGGCCTTGTCCTGGGCTTTAGCGGTGGCCATGCGGGCGATCCTGTTGCAAGTGTTTCCGTTGATAAAGAAAGCCGACTACGCCGGGCGCAGACGGCAGGGCAGAGCACGCGTATCGACCGATCCGCTCATTGGATCCATTGGCCCCGCATAGGTCAGGGCGGCATTGACGTTGATGTCGAGCACATCGAATTCGGGACCATCGGCCTCCGGCCGCCACCAGCCGATCCCGGTCGTCACGATATCGGGGGCGGTGCGATCGGTGATCTCGGCGCGCAGGCGGCACGGCGCGGCGCCCGCTTCGGTTTCGACGATGACCCATGAATCGTCCGCTAGGCCGAGACGTCCGGCCGTCTCGGGATGGATCCGGATGGTTGGGTCAGGAGAAACCTTGCGGGCCCAGGCCTGTTCGCGAAACCGGGAGTGATGATAGGTTTTTTCGCGCTGGCCGGTTTGCAGGACGAGCGGAAAATCCGCGCTGACCAGCTTTGTTGCCCGCTCAAACAGCGGCGGAACATGATCCGGCAGGGGATCGAGCCCGAGGCCGGCAAGGGTGTTGGAATAGAGTTCGATCTTGCCGCTCGGCGTCTTGAAACCGTTGGCCGCGAAATCCCGCAGTTCATAGGAGAATTCGGCGAAGCCATCCCGCCGCATCGCCTCGCGATCGATCTTGGCTTCGCCCAGCAGAAATCGATTGAAGGAGGCCTGGTCCGGCCACGGCAGCAGTTCGGCGGTGAGCGCGCCGCGCGCGCGCATCCGGGACATGATCCCGGCGGCGATCTCGATGTCGCAGCGGACTTCGCCGATCCGCTTTGACGCGGGCGCCGTATAGGTCACGCACGGCCCGGTCTGGCTGATGTCGACCTCTTCCTCCTCCAACGTCGTGGTCTTGGGCAGCACGATATCGGCGACGGCCGCCGTCGGGGTCATGGTGTGGGCGGCGACACAGAGGAAATCGAGCGCTTTGAGCGCGGCCAGGGTGCGGCGGGTGTCGGGATACATCACGGCGATATTGACGCCGCTGACATACATGCCGCGAACCGGGTAGGGGGTTGAGTCCAGGATGGCGTCGAGCACCGATTTGTTGTGGCAGGCGGTCTGCCAGCCGGCCGGTCCGGCCCACAGTGGGTATTGCGCGGCTCCGATGGTCTGCTGTTCGATCTCGGCCGGCAGGCGGAAGCGGGGATCGTGCAGGAGGTCCATATAGGTGGTGTAGCCCGCCGGCCGTTTGGCGCGCCGGTTGCCGCCCGGCCGGTCGAGGTTTCCGCTGATCGCGACCAGGCAATGAAACGCGCGGAAGGTCTGCACGCCGTTGCTCGCGGCATCGATGCCATGTCCGCTGACGAAGACCGATGGACCGGCGGCGTAGAGATCGGCGGCCTTCACGATGTCGGCCGCGGCGACGCCGGTGAGTTTTGCGGCCCGCTCCGGCGTGTAACCGGCGACCCGCTCGGCGAGCGCGTCAAAACCGGTACACCATTGTTGCACGAACGCGGCATCGTGGCGTCCTTTGGCAATCAACTGCCGCATCATCGCCATGGCGATGGCGGCGTCGGTGCCCGGAAGCGGTTGCAGCCAGAGATCGGCGATATCAGCCGCGCTGGTGCGGAACGGGTCGATGACGATCAGCGAGGCGCCACGGGCCTTGGCCCGCTTGATCGCCAGCCATTGCACGGGATCGGCGGCCATCGGATTGCGGCCGACCACCAGGATGCATGCGGCGTTGTCGATGTCCTCGCCATTTGTCATCGAAAGGCCGGTCAAGCGGTCGCTTACCGCGCGGCAGCCGCCGCACAGATCCTGATTGATCATCCAGTTCGGCGATCCGATCGAGCGCATCAGCAGCGCCATGACAGGCCCGCGGCTGAAGGCGGCGCCACTGACCGCGCCGACCAGGGCCGGCGCGCCATAGCGCTCGCGGATCGCGGCCATCTTGTCGGCGATCTCGTCGAGAGCCTGGTCCCAGCTGATGCGCTCCCATTGACCGCTTCCGCGCTCGCCGACGCGCCGCAGCGGATGGGTCAGGCGATCGGGATGGTAGGTCCATTCCGGAAGCGCCCGCATGCCCTTTACGCAGAAAGCACCCCTTGAAGCCGGGCTTTCGGGGTTCGGAGCGATCTTGCTGACACGCCCGTCGTCATTCACCGTAATGAGCGATCCGCATTTCGATGCGCATTCCCAACATGTGCTCGCGATGGTGTGAACCATTTTGACCTCACAAGGGTGATCAGATCGACGAGGGCCGCACCAGCCCGTCGGACGGGGCGCCATCGTCGTTCGCTTCAGTCTTCTGGACGGTACGTGATCTGGACGTATGTTGCAGCAGCGTGCCGACGATGCCCTTCGGCGCGGCCACGGCCATCACGGCGAGCAGCAGCCCGACGAAGATCTGCACATAGGTAAAGACAGAGGCGATGAGTTCGGTGACCGGCAGCACCAATAACGCGCCGACCAGCGCCCCACAATCGGTTTCAAGGCCGCCGATGACGGCGTAAAGGATGGCGTTGACCGAGACGCTGATGTCGAGCAGGCCGGTGGTGACGTGGTTCATCACCAGCGCATATAGCGCGCCGCCGAAGCCGGCTACGGCGGTGCTGGCAACGAATACCGCATATCGGCGTAAGGTCACGTTGTAGCCCAGTTGGCGGGCGCGGACGTCATTCTGGGCCACCGCGCGAATGACCGTCCAGGTCAGGGTGCCGCGCATCCTCCAGAGGCCGCAGATCAGGACGACCAGCGGAACCGCCGCGAGGTAATAGGTCGCCAGATTCAGGCCGGAATGCATCTGCCAGAGACCTATTCCGATCTGCTCGGTCGGAAGGCTCAGGCCGTCGTCGCCGCCGGTATAGGCGCTCAGGGCGTTGCCGACGAGGAGGCTGGCCGCCGCAATGATCACCGTCGCAATGATGGCGGCATGGGTATGCATGCGCATCAACATCAGGCCGACCACGGCGCCGAGCAGCGCCGCACCGAGGGTGCCGCCCAGCAACATCGCCGGCAGTCCCCAGCCGGCCGAGGAGGCGACATAGGTCGCGACATAGGCCGCGAGCGTGAAGAACAGCCCCTGGCAAAAGCTCAGCAGGCGCGAATAGCTGTAGGCGAGGTCGAAACTGAGTGCGAGATAGGTATAGACGACCACCTGCAACGCCAGGAACAGCCAGTAGGCGTTGAGCACGAGCGGCGCCACCAGCACGAAAGTCAACGCCGCGATCCGCAGAACGGCGACGGGGCTGTTTGCTGTCATGCTCCTCCTCCGAACAGGCCGCGCGGCCTGAAATAGAGCACCGGCAACAAGCAAAGCAACGTGGTTGCCTCCGCGGCCGTCGGCGTCATGGCGACGGAAAGCAGGCCGCGCAGCAGACCATAGATGATGGCGACCGCAACCGTGCCTCCGAGATTGCCGAGACCTCCGACGACGACGACAATGAAGCTCGGCGCCAGGATCGCCAGCCCCATCTGGAAATGGGCGCCCGTGATCGGCGTGGCGAGCGCGCCGGCAAGGCCGGCGGTCAGTCCGCCAAGCGCGATCGTCAGCGCATTGACGCGGGCGATGGGAACGCCGGTCGCGGCGGCCAGCGCGCGGGCCTGCGGGACCGCACGCATGAACAGTCCGTATTTTGTGAAGCGCAGGAAAAGACCGACCGCGAGCAACACCAGGATCGCAAGTCCCGCCGCCGCCAGCCGGTAGCTCGGATAGGTGATCCCGAACAGTTCCACGGCCCCGTCGAGCGGCGCGTCGACCGACGCGGGCTCGCCGCCAAAGAAGGCGAGCACCAGATTGTCGATGACGAGAAGCAGCCCGGCGGTGGCGAGAATGCTGACGGCGATTTCCCGTCCAAGAACATGCGTGAACAGCACGCGGTCCAATAGCAGCATCAGCGCGGCGACGACGAGGGGCGCGATCAACGCGGCCCCCCAGAAGGGCAGTCCCAGCGTGTTGCAGGCGTAGGCCGTCAGGACCGCGCCGAGCATGAACAGCGAGCCATGCGCCAGATTGCTAATGTGCATCAGGCCGTAGATCAAACACAGCCCCAGGGCGATGAGGGCGAGCAGAAGTCCCCAGACCAGTCCGTTCAGAAGCTGAAAGGCGACGACATCGAAGTCCATCATGAAACCCGTTTCGTCTCGTTGCCGCAGCGGGCATGGCGACCATCACGCCGCATTCTTCGCTCCACGCATCCGCACACCCAGAATTCGTTCCAGCGAGCCGTCGGCGGAGACCGTGGCCGGCGTTCCGCCGCCGACGATCCTGCCTTTTTCCAGAAAGCACAAATCCGTGCAGACCGAAAAGCTCAGTCCGAGATTCTGTTCGACCAGCAGTACCGAGACGCCCCGCTCATGCGCCAGAGCCCGGATGATCTCGCCGATCCGGTCGACCATCTGGGGCATGACCCCTTCGGTCGGCTCGTCCATCATCAGCATCCGCACGTTCATGGTCATGCAGCGCGCCAGGGCGACGAGCTGCTGCTGGCCGCCGCTCAGCCGTCCGGCCGGCCGCCGCAGGTGGTCGCGAATTTCACCGATCAAGGCCAGCACTTCATCGAGCGGCCGCGGGTCCGGCACGGCGGCGGCGGCAACCTTGATGTTTTCGGCGACGCTGAGCTCGGGGAAGACCCGATGCTCCTGCGACATGTAGGCGATTCCGGCGCGAGCCCGCGCATCGGCAGGCCTCCCGTCGAGCGACTGGCCGTACAACGCGACCTTGCCTTCGATGCGCGGCAACTGTCCCATCACGGCCTTGAGCAGCGTCGTCTTGCCGGCACCGTTGCGCCCCAGAAGACCGGTCACCTGGCCGGCGGGAACGGCAAGATCGACGCCTTGCAGGATGTGCGACTTACCGTACCAGCCGTGCAATTTCTCAATGGTGAGCGCGTCCAAGATAGGCCTCCTGAACCACGGGATCCGCCATGATCGCCTCGGGGGTATCGTCGGCCAAAACCGTGCCCGCGCATAAGACCGTGATGTGGTCGGCGGTGCGCAGCACCACGTCCATGTCGTGCTCGATCAGAACCAGCGTGTGACGTCCCTTCAAGGTCTGCGTCATCAATGACGTAAACCGTTCGGTCTCGTCGGGACTCATGCCCGCCGTCGGTTCGTCGAGCAGGATGATCGCCGGCTCGGCGGCGAGCGCGACCGCGACTTCGAGGATGCGCTGGTCGCCATGTGACAGTTGAGCCGTCGGCTGACCGGCTACGCGCGTCAGCCCGAAACGCTCCATCAATTGATCGGCGGTTTGGAGGTTGGCCGCCGAACCGATCTCCCGCAGCCGGTAGAGGCGGCAGGCATGCAGCGCGACCTCGATATTCTCCTTCACGGTGAGGTCGGGGAACAGGCTGGTGATCTGGAACGTTCGCACCAGGCCGGCGCGCGCCACCAGATGCGCAGGGACGCGGGTGATGTCGCGTTCGCCGAGTTCGATCTTGCCTGTTTCCGGCTTCATCAGGCCGGAGATCGTGTTCACGAGGGTGGTCTTGCCCGCGCCGTTCGGGCCGATGATGGCATGGGTGGCGTTTTCAGCGACCGTGAAGGTCACGTCATGCAGCGCGACGAAACCGCCGAAGCGCTTGCCCAGCCCCGATATGGAAAGCGCCGGGATCACAGCTGCAGATTCGCCGTGGGCGTATAGACGCCGGCCTCCCTGGGCAGCTTGTGCTTGACGCGATAGCTGCCGTTTTCAATCCGGAACAGATAATATTCGCAGAAGGCCTGATGGTCCTGCGGGCGAACGGTCAGCGGGCCCTGCGGAAACAGCGGGCCCTCGGCATACTCGGGATGAGCATCCGCATATTTGATGAGTTGCGGCGTATCGGCCTTGGTTTTCCAGCCGGACCCCTCGATGGTCTGTTTCAGGAATCCGATATTCGACCATGACGGCCAAGCTTCGCCCGGGCTACCCATGCGGCCGGTACCGACTTCGCGGCCATGTTCGTCAAATCCGATCGCGTCCCGGAACGTGCGCATGGCCGGCGTATCCTTGTCCGCCAGTTCCCAGGGCAGGGAGTCCATTCCCCAGACGCCTTCCACCTGACCCTTGAGGGCGAGAATGTCCGCGTTCCCCAACGCCGAGTCCGCGGTCATGATCGACTTCTTCGCGAATCCGAGTTGCCGCAATGCCGGCAGCACCCGCGGCATATCGGGGCCAAGCACAGCCGCGAATACCGCATCGGCCGAACGGTCGAGTTTCGAGATGTAGGGCAATGGGTCGCTGGTATTGACCGGCATCGCAACGGCGTTGAGCACGGTGCCGCCCTTGCCGTCGACCTGCTTTTGCCAGGAGTCCCGGTGCGATTGCCCCCAGACATAATCGGCATAGAGCGTGGTCCACTTCTTGGCGGTGTTATCGATCATCCAGCTGCCAGAAGCCGTCGCCGTCAGCGACGTGTTCACCATCAGCCGGAAGATGAACGGATTGGCCGCCGATCCCGTGACGTCGTCGGTCCGGCTCAAGGACAGGCAAAGCGTGCCGAGATCGCGGCATATGCCGTTGCTCGCGATCCCGATCCCGCCGTTCTGCGAACCGATCACGAAATCGACGTTGCGATCCTGAAGCAATTGACGCAGGCGCAACACGCCGACATCGACTTTCGTTTCGGTGTCGATGGTGACGATCTCGACCTGGCGGCCGCCGATGCCGCCGTTCTCGTTGACATATTTGACGGCCGCGTCGGTCGCTTTCTTTCGCCAATAGCCGGTGCTGGCCAGCGCGCCGGTCAAGTCGCATTGATGACCGATTCGGATCGGGCCATCCTCGGATCGCGCGGTGCGGGGCAGCGCCAGAGCCGCGGCGGCGCCCAGGGCGCCTTGCACCAAACGGCGACGCGAAAGGGAGGATTTGGCCATGACGGGCATCCCGTTGTTGTGATCGTGGATTCGTGCATGCCGTGATCGAAGGTGGTCGTCTTCATCGCGGTTTGCTCGGTGAAAGGCATCACAAAGTGGATACTCTTTCAAGCGAATGGATGGCTTAAAATGCCTTGTGAGGAATATTTGTGCCGAAAAATTGGATTCAGATTAGTGCGTGGGCGATGGTTGATTAGCCGCTGAGCAGGCCGGGGCGGCGTGCTACAGGCGCCGGTCGTCTTGAAACACGGCGGCGGCTTCTTCCTTCCAGCCGAGCCAGATCTCGTCACCGAGATCGGACGAGTCCGAAGCGTCGACCTTGACGAGGAAGGTCTGCGTTTCGCCGACGGCGACGCCGAGCAACTGACGGTCGCCCTGAAATGTCTTGGCGATAATCTTTCCCTGCACGCGGTTGGCCCGCGCATCCGTCGAAGCGAGACGTTCGATCGCCTCGGGTCGCAGGAAAATCTCGGCATCTCCCGGCCTTAGCGCTGTCGTTACCTGAGCAGGAACGCGGAACGCTCCGATCGTGGTCTTGATGACGGTCGTGTCCGCACCATCGATCTGACCTGAAATAAAGCTGCCCCTGCCGATGAAAGCTGCGACGCCTGTCGTGGCCGGCTTCTCATACAGCGAGCGCGGCGATGCGATCTGTTCGATGTGTCCGCTTTTCATCACGGCGATTCGATCCGACATCGACATCGCCTCTTCCTGGTCATGAGTCACGAAAACGGTCGTGATGTTCAACCTGCGCAGCAGGGCGCGGACTTCAACCTGAAGATCTTCCCGCAGCTGGCGGTCCAGCGCGCCAAACGGCTCGTCGAGCAACAGCAGCGATGGCTCGACCACCAGGGCTCGGGCCAGCGCGACCCGTTGCTGCTGGCCGCCGCTGAGCTCCCTTGGCTGCCGGTCGAGCAGATGGTCGACTTTCACGAGTTTGGCGGCGCCCGCAACCCGCGGCGCTATTTCGCTGCGCGAGACGCGGCGCATCTTGAGCCCGAACGCGATGTTCTCCGCGACCGACATATGGGGAAAGAGGGCGTAATTCTGAAACACCATGCCGATGTTGCGCCGCTCGGGCGGCTGGTCCTCCACGGCCTTGCCGCGAATGACGATGTGGCCCGAATCGGGCCGCTCGAAACCCGCGATCATCGACAGCGTCGTGGTCTTGCCGCATCCGCTCGGTCCCAGCAGAGCCAGGAACTCGCCGGGCACAAGCTCGAACGAAACGCCGGTCACGACGGTCGTGTCGCCAAAACTCTTGCTGAGGCTCTTCACCTCCAGATCGTAGCGCGAACTAGCCACGTGTCGCCCCCAGCATTCTGGTCGAGAGTAGGACGATGGCGATCATCACCACCTGCACGACCGAAACGGTCGCCACCATGGGTTCGAAATTGTTGATCATGTAATTGAAGATGGCGACCGGCAGCGTGATGTTGTCGGCGGTCGTCAGGAACAGCGAGACCGGAATGTTGGTGAACGATACGATGAAGGCAAATGAGGCGCCGGCGATGATTCCGGGCTGGATATAAGGCAAGACGACGTGGCGGAAGGCGTTCCAGGGCGTCGCTCCGGCCACGCGCGCCGCCCGCACATAATTCGGCGGCATATCGCGCAACACGGCGAGCGTGATGCGCAATATATAGGGAATGGCGATCACCGTGTGGCCGAGGATGATGGTCCAGAGCGACAGGGGTTGTCCGGTGACGCTCCAGAAAAACAACAGCGCCAGCCCGTAAACCAGCCATGGGATGGCGAAGGGCGACAGCAGCAGCGGATACAGCACGCGTTCCGAAAACGCGCCGCCGCGCGCGATCGCAAGCGCCGCCGGAACCGCCAGCAGCGTGCCGAGCAAAGACGAGATCAATCCGACGATCAGGCTGTTCTTGATCGCAAGCGTGATGGTGTCGTTCGACCACATCTCGACATAGGATTTCAGGCTGAAGCCCGAGGGCGGAAAGGCGATGTAGCTGCCCGGATCGAACGAAACCGCGAGCACGATCAAAAGCGGAAAGACGAGCAGGATACCCACGAAGCCGACATAGATCCGCAGGATGCGCGAGGTGCCCGTCATCGTCAGACCAGGTCCTTGCCGCGCATGACGCGCAATTGGATCATCATGACGACGATCGACGCCGCCATCAGTACGACCGAAAGCACCGAGGCAAACGGCCTGTCGGACGACACCGTGATCTGCTCCCAGATCGAAATCGGGATCGTGGACGAACTCTGTCCTCCCAGCAGCAGCGGCAGCACGAATGCGCCGCATACCTGCAGAAAGACGATGAGAAAACCGGCCGCGACACCCTGCATGCTGAGCGGCAGCGTGACCGAGAGGAAGGTTCGGACCGGACCGGCACCCAGCATGCGGGCCGCTTTCTCCAGCGCCGGATCGATCTGGCGGATAACTGCCTCGAGGGGCAGCACCATGAAGGTGAACGTCACATGCGCCATGCCGATCACGATCGAACCCCAGCCATAGAGCAGTTGCAACGGATCGGATATCAACCCGACGCCGGTCAGCAGCGAGTTTATGAAGCCGGTGCGGCCCAGGATCACCATCCAGCCCAAGGTCAGCATGTTCATGCCGACCGCGAGCGGCGTGAAGGTGAGGACGGCATAGAGGCTGGCGATGCGCCCCCGCGTTCTCGCGAGGTAGATGGCGACCGGGAAGGCGGCGACGGCGGTGATGGTCGCAACGACAAGGCCCAGCGCGAACGTATAGGCCAGGATCTTGAGATAATAAGGATCGAGCGCCAGCTTTTGGTAATTCCTGGCGGTGAAGGTGGCGAACGATTCCGGCCACTGAAACGGCAGTTCGAAACTCATCGCAACAAGGGCGATGCTCGGAAGCACATAGCCGACGGCAACGATCAGCAATACCGGGGCGAGCAGAAAGAACGTAACGCCGCGGCGAGCGGAATAACATGCCGCGGTCATGATGCGGAGCCCGAGGTGATGACCCCGTCGACGCGGAGGCGCCGCCAATACTCGCCGTCGGCGGCTTCGGACATTTTCAAGGGAGATTCCCGCCGGGAGTTCACACCTGCAGCGCTATCCAATCCTAGCCCCGAATTTCGCTGTTCCAGCGCTCCACCATTTTCGGCGTGGCGCGAATCAATTCACGATAATCCGGCGTTATGCCTTCGCTCAAGGGCATGATGTTGGCCTTCAGCTCGTCCGGAATTTGCACTTTTGAATTGGTCGGCGCGAAGTTGATCCGCTTGAAATATTTCAATTGCGGCTCGGGGTCGAGCAGTGTGTTGACCCACTCATAGGCGAGCCGTTCATTGCCGCCCTTGACGACCTGGGCGGGCGACAACGTGACGAGCGAATGCGGCGCGAGGCGCTTGAAGTCGAGAAATTTGGCGCCGCCGCTCATCATGGCCGTGACGCGACCGTCCCAGAGCACGCCGATATCGACTTCCTTCGACATGATCATGCGTTCGACCTCGAGCGCGGTACCCCAGAACTTGACCATATAGGGCTTGATCTTGCGCAGGGCGTCGAACGCCGGATCGAGATTGTCCATGCTTCCGCCCATGGCCACGGCGTAGTGCCAGATAAAAAACGGCCCCCAGGCGTAGCCGATGTCAGGCAAGGTAATGGAGCGGCCAAATTCTCCCTTGCCGGCACGTTCGAAGAATTCGGCCCACGATTTCGGCGCGCTCTTGATCTTGTCGGCGTTGAAGAAAATGCCCGATGTCGAATACTGATAGGAGGCGCCGAAGTCGTCGAAGGGTTGCCTGAATCCGAGCGGGATGTCGGCGAGATTGGGGACCTTGTCCACGCTCAATTTCGAAACCAGGCCCTTGTCGATCAGAGCGATGGCGAGCGTTTCGCTGTTGTCGACCGCATCAAGCGGCGGCTTGCCGGGCAGGGCTTCAATTTGCGCGGTCCATTGTGTCGGCGCGCCCAGTACCACTTTCACCTCGGCGCCGGTGCGCTGCTTGAACAGCGGGATGAAATCCTCGCGGATGGATTGCTCCCACTTGCCGCCGAGACTTGTAATGGTCACCGAATTCTCGTCGGCGCGGACCAGCATTCCGCCCGGCCAGGCCGCTGTCGCCAATCCCGCGCCGAATCCGCCCAGAACATGCCGCCGTGTAAGCATTTTTATCTCCGCGATTAAGTGACAGAATTGGATACAAATAAATTGAAGCGTGCAAGGACAGCTTCTGGGCAATCGATGCCTATTTCAGTGACATTGCGATTTGATGGACATCCTCTCGGCGCTGCGATTGACAGGATTTGGCAAGTCTGGATACAGTTTTTTGGTCCGGCTGGAGGTTTGGCTCCGGCCGGCCGCAAGCATTCACTGCAAAAACGAAAGAAGGTTCATCGTGAGCAATTCCAAGGCGTCGCGACGCGAGTTCTCCATTGCTGGTCTCAGCCCGCCGATCAGCCATTATTGCGACGCCGTTGCGTTCGGAAACATGCTCTTTATTTCAGGTATCGCGCCACTGGATGAGAATTTGAACCTCATCGGCGGCGACGACGTGGCGGCGCAAGCCGAGGCCGTACTGTCGGCGATGGGAAAGATATTGAAGGCGGCGGGCGCCACCTTCGGCGATGTCTTGAAAGTCACCGTCCTGCTCACCGACGTGAACGACCGCACCAAGATCAATCCGGTTCGCGAGAAGTATTTTGGTTCGGCGCGGCCCGCCAGCACGCTGTTCGAAGTCAGCAAGCTCGCAATTCCCGGTATGAAAGTCGAAATCGAAGCGGTTGTGGGGTTGCCGCAATAACAACGCGGTCGGTTGGGCGCCCGGTCCAGGCGCCCAACCCCGGAAGCCGTGCTTAATCCGGCCGGACAATTTTCCAGTAGGTGTCCTTGTTGAGCACGTAGCCGTCCCGGAACTCCCAGAGGTCGCAGCCCTGGTAATTCAGGACGGTGCCATCGGCGGCATGTCCAGTCACGCGCCAGACCGATACGGCGCGGTTGCCGGCGACATATTCGTAGTCGATGGCCCAGTTCATATCCGGAATCACTTTGAAGCGGTCGGCCAGAACCTTGTGAACGGCGGCCTTGCCATGCACGCGGCGGCCGACAGGCTCTGGGCCGCTTGCCATGAAGAACGTACAGTCATCCGCGAAATGCGACATGATGCGGTCGGTGTCGCGGCTGTTGAAAGCCCTGCCGATTTCCGCAAGCAGTTCTTCGGTGAGGGGTCGGGAAGCGTTCATGGCAAACCTTTGCGATGATGTTGAACATTCGATGTCTTCAACGCTTGCAAGCTGCGTGCCGTCCAGCAATCGGCGCGCAAAAAGCGCCGCAACCTTTGGACCATGCTCTTGGAACATGGGCTTGCAGACGATATCTATGCCAGATGGCGGAACATGGTTTGCTTCAAGACTTCGTCGATCGGCACCGGCGTCTGTTCGTCCTGACCGGTGCCGGTTGCAGTACAAACTCGGGGATTCCGGATTATCGCGACGCCGATGGCAACTGGAAGCGGCAGCAGCCGGTCACCTACCAGGCTTTCATGGGCGATGAGGCGACGCGCCGCCGCTATTGGGCGCGCAGCCTGATCGGCTGGCGGCGATTTGGCCGGGTTCGACCCAACGACGCCCACCACGCCCTGGCCCGGCTCGAAGCGACGGACAGATGCGAGCTGTTGCTGACGCAGAATGTCGATCGGCTGCATCAGGCTGCCGGCAACACCCGGGTGATCGACCTGCATGGGCGGCTCGATCTGGTGCGCTGCATGGGCTGTGGACAAAAGGTGGCTCGCGAGGAATTGCAGGACGAACTGGGCCGGTTGAACGCCGCCTGGCTCGATCTCGACGCGGCTGATGCGCCCGATGGCGACGCCGATCTTGAAGCCCACGACTTTTCGTCGTTCGCCGTGCCGGCCTGCCGCCATTGCGGCGGCGTGCTCAAGCCCGATGTCGTGTTCTTCGGCGAGAGCGTTCCCCGCGAGCAGGTCGACGCCGCGGCAAGGCATCTGCGGCAGGCCGACGCCATGCTGATCGTCGGTTCCTCGCTGATGGTCTATTCCGGCTTTCGATTTGTACAGATGGCTGCCCGCGAGGGTAAGCCGATCGCGGCGGTCAATCTCGGCCGGACGCGCGCCGATGAACTTCTCGCCCTGAAAGTGGAGCAGTCCTGCGAGGCCGCCCTGGCTTTCCTGCTATAGCCATCCGCGCTGTCTGGGGATGTGGTCTTTGTTGCGCGATCGGCGATCGTGAGGGCCGCTCGTCCCGCCCAGCAAATATGATTTTAGCCATACCGTTGGTTCCGGATGGGAATACGGGCCGACAAAAGATAACATGCCGCCGCGACAGCAGGATTGTCCGTCGCAAGGAGTTTTAGGATGACCAAGGGCAGGAAAATAGCGACTACTGTGTTTGCCGCACTGGCGATGGCGTCGCTCGGCGCGGCGGCGCGTGCCGCGCCATGCGACAATGGCCCGGCCGGATTCGAAAACTGGAAGCAGGCGTTCGCCGAGGAGGCGAGGGCCAAGGGCGTCGGCGCTACCGCGCTCGGGGCGTTGATGCAGACCAACTATGCCAGCGCGACCATCGCCGCCGACCGCAGCCTCCATAGTTTCAGCCTGTCGCTCGATCAGTTCCTCGCCAAGCGCGGCGCCGCGGCGATCGTGTCGCGCGGCCGCGCCATGAAGCAGTCCCATGCGGCGTTGTTCGCGTCGATCCAGCAGCGCTATGGCGTGCCGCCGGGGCCGCTGATCGCGATCTGGGGCATGGAAACGGGCTTCGGCAGCCAGCACGGCAATCAGAACATGCTGTCGTCGATTGCGACCCTCGCTTATGATTGCCGGCGGCCGGAATATTTCACCGACCAGCTTTACGCGGCGCTGAAATTGATCGATCGCGGGGTGCTGTCGGCGGGTACGCGCGGCTCCATGCATGGCGAACTGGGCCAGACCCAGTTCCTGCCCAAGACCATGCTGGAATACGGCACCGGCAATCTCGACAATTCCGCCAACGCGCTCAGTTCGACCGCGAATTTCCTGCAAGCCCACGGCTGGCGCGCCGGCGCCGGCTACCAGCCGGGAGAGCCGAACTTCGCCGCCATCGAGGCCTGGAACGCCGCGCAGGTCTATCAGAAGGCGATCGCGCTGATGGGACGGCAGATCGACGGCGGGGCGGAGCGCTGATTGGCATGAAACCGCACGTCGTCTGCCTCATGGCCTCCAGCGTGGACGGCCGGACGCTGCATAGCCGCTGGCGCCCCAAGGGGACGGCTGGCGCACTGTTCGAGCAGGTGCATGACCAGCTCGGCGGTGACGCCTGGCTGGTCGGCCGGGTCACCGGCCAGGAGTTCGCCAAGGGCAAGGCCTATGCCGCCGCGACGAATGAAATCTTTCCCCGCCAGGCCTGGTTCGCGCGGCGCGATGCGAAGGCCTACGGCGTCGTGCTCGACGCCCACGGCAAGATCGCCTGGGGCCGCTCCGATATCGGCGGCGATCCGATCGTGGTGGTGCTCACGGAACAGGTTTCGGACGCGCATCTGGCGGGCTTGCGCGGCGAGGGGGTGTCCTACATCTTCGCCGGGAAATCAGAGCTCGACCTCGCCCTCACGCTGGACATCCTGCATCGCGAACTCGGCGTGAAGCGCCTGCTGATCGAAGGAGGCGGCGGAGCCAACGGCGCCTTTCTGCGCGCGGGACTGATCGACGAGCTCAATTTGATTCTCTGTCCGGCCGTGGACGGCGCAAAGGGGGCGCCGAGCGTTTTCGATTCCCCGGAGGAGGAAGCCGATCGGCGCGCGCCGGTCACGGCGATGACACTGGAAGGCAGCCAGACGCTGGAAGGCGGCGCGATGTTGCTGCGCTACCGGATCCAGAATGCGCCGCTCGGTGCGGCAGCCGGTCCGTAAGCGTCCGGCATGGTTCCCCCGCGTTCAGACCACATCATCGTCGTCGGCGCCGGCGCCGCGGGTCTGATGGCCGCCCGCGAACTCCTGCGTGCCGGCAGGAAGGTGACGATACTCGAAGCGCGAGACCGGTGCGGTGGACGCATCTATCCGCTCCCCACGGCGGATTTCGGATACCCGGCCGAAGGGGGCGCTGAATTCGTCCACGGCGAGGCGCCGGTGACGCGGGCCTTGCTGCGCGAGGCCGGGCTTTCGCTGCTGCCGGTGCAGGGAGCGCGATGGAATGGGGAGCGCGGCGCGTTCTCGCGGGATGATGCGCCGGATCCGCATACCGACCGCCTTCACCAGGCCCTGGCAGAATTGAAAACCGATCTGACGGTCGGCGAATTCCTGGAACGGCATTTTGCCGAGCCCGAATATGACCGGCTGCGGCATTCAATCGAGCGGATGGTCGAAGGTTATGATGCGGCCGATCCGGCCAAGGCGAGCACGCTGGCGCTTCGCGACGAATGGATGGACGGCGGCGGAACGGGCGCGCAGGCGCGTATCGCCGAAGGTTACGGCGCGCTCATCGACTTTCTGGCGGCGGAGTGCCGGCGGCACGGCGCCGTCATCCATCTCGATCACGCCGTCAGTACACTCGAATCGACCGGTAAAGGCGCCGATGAACGTACCGATAAAGGTGTTTCGGCCCGCTGCGCCAATGGCGCGTGTTACGCCGGCGATGCGGTGATCGTCACCGTGCCGCTTCCTCTGCTGCGGGAGATCACGCTGCCGCCCGCAATGCGCGAGAAAGCGGCGGCCGCAGCGGACATCGGCTTCGGCAATGTCATAAAAATTCTTTTCCGGTTCAAGAGCCGCTGGTGGACCGACAAGAATCGGGACCTCGCCGACCTGCTGTTTCTGCTGTCGGACGAGACGGTTCCGGTGTGGTGGACGCAGCATCCGGCCGGGCATCCCGTGCTGACCGGATGGCTCGCAGGTCCCAGGACGGCAAGCATGGCCCAGTTCGACGAGAACCAACTGGTCGAAACGGGGCTGGCCTCGCTGGCCGCCATCTTCGGTCTCTCTCCAAAGCAACTGACGCGGGATCTCGTCACGGCGCGGGCGATCAACTGGGCTCGCGATCCCTTCGCGCGCGGCGCCTATTCCTACGCCACGCCCGAAACGCGCAAGGCGCGATCGGTGCTTGCGCGCCCGGACGGGAGCGCGTTGTTTATCGCCGGCGAGGCGCTCTATCCCGGGCGGGACATGGGAACGGTCGAGGCGGCGCTGGCCAGCGGCCTGGAAACGGCAGGGATCCTTCTCGGCCGCTGATCGGATCGCAGCGCCAAGCGAGCCGGGACCATCCGCGACCCGTTCATCCCCGGATACCGCTGCGCTCATCCGGGCTGCACCTGGCTGTGCGCCGGACGTCGCAGGGCCGTTTAGTTAACACATTGGTCATTTGTTTGCGGTCATTTTCACGGCCTCATTCAACAAAGAGGCACCATGTCTGACATCACCATTCCCGGCGGGCGGATTCGTTCTTTCGTTGAGCGGATCGAGAACCTCGACACCGAATTGCAGGAACTGAGCGAGCAAAAGAAGGAAGTGTTTTCGGAGGCCAAGGGCGAGGGGTTTGATGTGAAAATCCTCAAGGAGATCATCAAACTGAGGAAGCAGGATCAGGACGAGCGCGATGAGCGCGAAAGTCTGCTCGATCTCTACATGAGGGCGATGGAAACATCTGGCCCGGAATCGACCGCCAAGGCGGCCTGAGCCGGTCGAAGGCCATGCGTGGCAGGCGGGTAGGTCATATCGGGCTGCCCGCCGTCACTGCGCGCGCAAGCGAGGGGAGCTCACGCCCCTCGCAATGACGCCCTGCCATGACCTCAGCGAAACGTGAGGCGTGCCATTCGCGCTTCGGTGGTTGCCTCGCGCGGCGCACCCGGTTATCGATCCGCTCCAGCCAACGATCGGAAGACCGATGCCACTATCCCTGCCGAAGCAAAAGATTCGTGTCCTGCTGCTGGAAGGCGTGAACGACTCCGCCGTTCGCCTGTTCGAGGCCAATGGTTACAGCGAGGTCGAGCGTCTGCCGAAGGCGCTGGGCGCCGCTGAGCTGAAGCGGGCGCTGTCAGGCGTGCATATGCTCGGCATCCGGTCACGAACCCAGCTTACCTCCGCCGTGCTTGAGGCGGCCGATCGGCTGATGGCGGTCGGTTGCTTTTCCGTCGGCACCAACCAGGTCGATCTCGATGCGGCCCGGCGGCTCGGCATTCCCGTGTTCAACGCGCCGTTTTCCAACACCCGCAGCGTGGCCGAACTGACCATCGCCGAAATCGTGATGCTGTTTCGGAAAATATTCCCGCGTTCGGTTTCGGCGCATGCCGGCGGCTGGGACAAATCGGCCAATGGCAGCCGCGAGGCGCGCGGCAAGACGCTCGGCATCATCGGTTACGGCAATATCGGCTCGCAATTGTCGAACCTCGCGGAAGCCATGGGCATGCGGGTGATCTTTTTCGACCAGACCGACAAGCTCCGCCACGGCAACACCGAGCCGGTCGAAACGCTGGACGAACTGCTCGGCGTCAGCGATGTCGTCTCCCTGCACGTGCCGGAGACGCCGGCCACCGCCAACATGATCGGCGAGCGCGAGCTGCGGCGGATGAAGCAGGGCGCCTACCTCATCAACAACTCGCGCGGCACGGTCGTCGATCTCGATGCGCTGGCCCGGGCGATCAGCGACGGCTGGCTTGCCGGCGCGGCCGTCGATGTGTTCCCGGTCGAGCCGGCCTCGAACGCGGACCGCTTCGTGTCGCCGCTGCAAGGCCTGCCCAACGTGATCCTGACGCCGCATATCGGCGGTTCCACGGAGGAAGCCCAGGACCGCATCGGCGGCGAAGTCGCGCGCAAGCTGATCGATTATTCCGATGTCGGCTCGACCTTCGGCGCCGTCAATTTCCCGCAGGTGCAATTGCCGGCCCGGCCCACCGGCACCCGCTTCATCCACGTTCACCGCAACGTTCCCGGCGTGTTGCGCCAGGTGAACGAAGCCGTCGCGCGCCAAGGCATCAATATCCTGGCGCAATACCTGCAGACCGATCCGGAGGTCGGCTATGTCGTGCTCGAGACCGACGTCGTCGGCGGCGAGGGCGAAGATCTGCTCGCCGATCTCAAGGCTGTGGAGGGCACGATTCGCGTGCGCGTGCTGTACGACCAGAGCCGGCCGGCGGCGCGGTGAGCGTCAGTACAGCGTCCGTTGTTCTACGGTAGCTGGACGGTAGCCGGATTTTTCCCGGCATGGCCGTTACAACTCAGCGAACACCGCCTCGGCCTCGGTTAGCAGCCGGTCCGCATCGGATTCCGAGAAGACGAGGGGCGGCCGGATCTTGAGGATGTTGGAGTGGAATCCGGTGGCCGAGATCAGGACCCGCCGTTCACGCAGGCCGTTGACGACGGCGAGCGCCGCCGCGGAATCGGGTTCCCTGGTCTGGCGGTCACGTACAAGCTCGATGCCGATATAGAGGCCGGCGCCGCGAATGTCGCCGATCCGGTCATAACGCTTGGCGAGCGCAGCGAAGCCGTCCCGGATGATTTGGCCGACCTTGTTGGCGTTCTCCATCAGTCTTTCATCGCGGATAACGTCGAAAGTGGCCTGCGCTGCCGCCATCGCCACCGAGTTGCCGCCGAACGTGTTGAAATAGCGCACGTCGTTTCCGAAGCGTTCCACCACCTCGGGACGAACGGCGATGCCTGCGACCGGAAAACCGTTACCCATCGGTTTCCCCATGGTCACGATGTCGGGCGCGATGCCATGCCGCTGATAACCCCAGAAATGCGTGCCGGTCCGTGCGAAGCCCGATTGCACTTCATCGGCGATGAAAAGGCCGCCGGCCTGGCGCACGACCTCCGCCACCGGCGCCAACAGGCCTTCCGGCTCGGAATAAATGCCGTCGGAGGAGAACAGCGAATCCGCGATGAACGCGGCGAGGCCGTCTCCATGCCGTTCAAGATCGGCGATCTGAGCCGCAACGTTCTCGGCCATGACGCGTCCGAGTTTGCGGGGGTCCTGGCGATAGGAGTCCGGGGTGGGCACGCGGCGCACCCATGTGCCGAGCGGTGAGTTCTCGCCAAGGGAAGGCGAAAAGCTCGCGGTGAGGTCGGAATTGCCATGATAGGCTTCGGAGGTAATGATGATCCCGTTGTGGCCGGTGTGGTATTTCGCCATTCGCAACGCGAGGTCGTTGGCCTCCGAGCCGGTGCAGGTGAACATCGCGTGACCGATGCCATCGCCGAACGTGGCCAGCAGATGATCGGCGTATTCCAGGATTCCCTCCTGCACGTAGCGGGTATGGGTGCAGAGAATATGGAGCTGTTCCGAAACAGCATCCGCGACCCGGGGATGGCAGTGTCCGACCGAAACGACGTTGTTGTAGGCGTCGAGATATTCGTTGTTGTCGCTGTCGTAGAGATGGACGCCGCTGCCGCGGCACACTTCGACAGGATTCTTGTAGAATAGCCGATAGGCCGGCCCCAGCAGTTTGGTGCGGCGCTCGATCAGGTCGCGTGTCTTGGCGCTCACGGAGTTGCCGAGCGCGGACGGATCGAAGGCGTTGACCATCTTGCCGCGGGATTTCTTGTGTTGCTTCTGCATGGCTCTGAATCCTCGTATTACGATATTGCTGTGCGATCTTGCGGCTAGCGGATCGATTCGACGAAAAGGCTGGATACGCTGTCGGCGGAATGTTCGAGAAACCACTCGAGCTGAAACCAGCCCTGTTCCGTATTGCGGATGATGTAGGGCGCGTTATCCGGGAACAGGCGGGCGCGCCATGTGGTGAGAAGAGCACGTGTAATCACCCGGGCCATGACGAGATGCGGGATCAGCGCCAGTTCGTCCGGCGTCAGATCGGCGACACGGAGATAGCCGCGCAGGACGTCGAGCGGCGCGCCGAAGAAGTCGTCGGTTCTGCGCGAAGGCAGTTGATTGACGAGGGCGGTCGAGACATCTATCGCAACGGCGGTCCGCACCGTGTCGCCGAAGTCGATGATCCCGGCGACAAATTCAGACTTTGAGCGGTCGACGACGATATTCGACTTGCTGAAGTCGTTGTGCAGCACCTGGGTACGGCATTTCGCGATGGCGTCCTGGAAAAGCGCGAAGCGATCCAGACCTTTTTCCAGATTGCGGCGGCGGACGGGATCCGAAACTTCGCCGAGAAGAGGCGTCAGCTTGAGAAGATGTTTTACATCCCAGACCAGCTCGCGCGAATCCGCTTCATGCGAAAAATTTGCGGTCGCAAGGCGAAGCCCGGCCAGAACCTCACCGATCAATTCGCGCTCGCGGGGCCTCGAATCGACTTCACTGAGCGGGGTGCCTTCAAGGAAGGTAAGCAGGTGGACCTGTCGGTCCTGACCGTGACTGTCGCGGTAAGGAAATTGAAGCAGCCTGTCGAGATTTGGAATGGCCCGCGGTACCGGAAGCGAAGGATTGACGGTGGCGATGTGGCGAAGCACCGCGATCTGAAAGGCAATCTCATTCGGAGGTTCGGCCGGGTTCGCGACCTTCAGGGTGTAGCGGTGCCGCTGGCGATCGGTAAAGCAGAAGGTGTCATCCTTTTCCGTCGCAAAGCGGGTAACGCTCCCATCGAGCCCGTAATGGCTGCGGACCAGGGCGATGGCTTCCTGGTCGGAAATCCGGATCGACCGCTGCGCAAGGGCGCCTCCATCGAAAAAATCCGGTTGCGTCTGCATATAGTCCATCCCCTTGCTTCTGCTCTGACGCTGCAAAATGGACGATTGGCGACAATATTGCAATCCCCGCGGCGCGTTCAAATCTGCTTTTAAGTCATTGAAATATATTAGGTTATGTCTTGAAGGGGCGAAAAGATATCGGAAAAATTATCAGATGGTCGGCGACCGGAAAAAATGCCAATCTCAAAAGAGTTCTTGAATTGCCGGGAGACGGCGGAGGGCGAGATGGGTCTGGGAATATCCCGCGTCGTCAAGATGCCGGTGGAGGTGCAGGCCACCGATATCCTGCGGGATTCGATCATCAGCGGCGCCATTCCGGCCGGCGCACGCGTCACCGAAGCGCAGATATCGGGGCAGCTTGACCTGTCGCGCGCGACCGTCCGGACCGCGCTGCATCAACTCGCGAAAGAGGGCCTTCTCACGCTGGTGCCCTACACGGGCTGGACGGTGATCGCGCTCAATTCCGGCGACGTATGGGAGCTCTACACGCTCCGTTCGGCGGTGGAGCGGCTGGCGGCGCAACTGGTGGCGAGATCGATCAACTCGGTGAAGACCTCGCGCCTGAACTGGGCGCTGGAAGGATTGATCAAGGAATGCCGGCGGGGCGGTCGCGACGGTATCGCGGACGCCGACTTCACATTGCACAAGACCATCATTCAGCTTTCCGAGCATGGACGCCTCGTGACGCAGTACGGGCTGATCGAACAGCAAATTCGCATGTATATCCGCTCGAGCGATGCGTTGATCATGGATATTTCGCAGATCGTCGATCAGCACCGTCCGATCGTGGACGCCATTCTCGCCGGCGATGCCGAAGCGAGCGGTCATCTCTCGGAGCAGCACAATCTTACGGAGGGGGAGAAGCTGACGACGCATCTCCTGCGCATCGAGGAGACGCGCGCCGTGCAGGAAAAATCTCAGCCAATCAAACCCCGGCCCGTGCTGCACAAGCAGCAGGCCAGGCAGAAGCGCAAATAGGCGGCGCGGCGGTCAATCCGAAAGACCGAGCAGCGCCCGCTGGTTGTTGCGGCAGATCGTCTCGATGGTTTCGATCGGCAAACCGGAATCGTACATGCTTTGGATGACGATGCGGATGGCTTCGTGCGGCGGCGGATTAAACGGTTGTCCTCCGTCGCTTGACAGGATGGTCCGGCTCGGGGTGACCGCGTCGATCGCCTCCATCAGCTCCTTGAGCGAGATGCAATAGAATTTCGGAAACAGGTCGACCGCGCAAAATTCCATATAGGCGCCCATCTTGGCGAGCTCGACCATGGTTGGCACGTCGAGTTTCGGCGTCGCGAGTTCGGGATGGGTGATGACGACGCGCGCAAGCCCGATACCGAATGCGTAATCCGCAACCGGAAAGATTTCCCGTTTCGAGATGTGACCGGTGCCGAGGATCGCGTCATAATCCTTGACGAGGTCGATGACTTCCCTGGTTTCGGTGGTGAGCTTGCCGCTCCCGTCGAGCACGGAAAGCAACGGGGAGGGACGGTTGCGGCGCGAGGTCAGCGTCATGGCCTTGAATCCGTAGGTGCCGCCGGAGCCGTAAGCTTCCGCGTGGGCGGCCGCGTCGAGCGTCGGCAGCCACACGACTTTCGCTCCCTGTTGCAGGGCAAGTTCGACGGCGCCCGGATTGATGCCGCCAACGCCACGATTCAGCGTGATGCTTGAAAATATCCTGAAGTCGGGGTGGCTGTCGGCGACCGCGCAGCGGGCGTGATGCACCTTGGAAACGGTGCTTTCGAAATGGCTCTTGATGACGATACCGGCCATGCCTGCTCCCGCGCACCATCTGGCGATATCCGCGGAGTCGCCAATGCGCACGAACGGCGCCGGCGCCGAGTGCATATGGAGGTCGTAATATCCGTCGAGCTTTAGCATGGAGATATCCCGGAATGCAGAGGAGCTTCAGTCGGCGAGGTGGGAAACCGCCAGGACGCTTTCCGCTTCCTGGCGCATACGGCTTTGCCCCCGCCGGTTTATCGTCGCGTCGGGCGAAGCTAGATAGATCGGCGATTGTCGGCAATGTTGAACAATCGGCACGCCCTGCTCAAGTGCTGGGCATCATAGGTAATATCATTTTAAAACAATGATTTATGAGGATAACAGGAGGTGTTGGAGCCGCCATATGGTCGGTTTCTGCACTGCATTATAATGTCGTCGACCATTATCGAATCGGCGGCAGCGGGTGCTTGTGTTCGGGAAGCCGGCGCTTCACGGTGTGCCGTGAAAACGTGATCGAGATTCTGGGGAGTTCGCGATGTCGGATGTCAGCTACGAAATCATCGTCAAGGGCAATAACCTGCGGCTCAAGACAGGTTATCTCGCGATGACCAATCTCACGTTGATCCAAAGCAATCAGGGGCCGCTATTGGTCGATGTGGGCCACACCGTAAATCGCCAGGCGTTGGTGGCGGAGCTGGAAGCCCGCGGGCTTGCGCCGGCCGACGTTCCGAGGATCTTCCTGTCGCACCTGCATGTGGATCACGTCCTGAACATCGATCTGTTTCCTTACTCGACCGAGATCTTCGTGAGCCGGGCGGAATATGAATATGCCGCCAACCCGCACCCTGAAGATCCGTGGATTCCCTGGATGGTTCGCGAGCAACTCGCGAAATACAAGCTACGCCTGCTCGATGGACCCGGAGAATTCCAGGACGAAATCCGCTATTTGCCGGCGCCGGGGCACACGCCGGGATGCTACGCGCTTCTGCTCAAGACGCCCGAGGGCAACGTCGTCGTCGCCCAGGATGCCATCAAATTTCCAAAGGAAGCCTTGAACAAGCGAGTGGACCATTCGTTCGACACGCAGGAACGCGCCGCCGAGACGATCAGGCACCTGCTGAGTCTCGGTGACCGGATTATTCCGGGTCATTTCATGGAGATGTACAAGCGCGATGGCACCTTCACATGGGACGACGTGATGGAGCTCCCGATCATCATGCGTTAGCGCCTGCTGCTGCCGTTGGGTGAATGTACGCCGCAATGTGTTGGCGTGCTTCGCAAAGACCGCGGCCGGTGTCGGCCGCGCTCCCAAGGCCGGCGGTGAGGGGACAGGATCAATTCAGTCCCCGCGCGGCTCACCTCTTTTGTTGTGACGCGTTTTCTTCACGCGAACCGGAATCCACTTCGCCCGGAAACGCTATCGCTAGGCCGCGATGCCGGCTCCCGACAGGATCGCGCGGGCCCGGGCGCGTTGTTCATCGGAAATGGTGAGACGTTCGGCGAAATCCTCGCCCAGCGGGGCGGTGGCGTCGATCCCCATCTTTGTCACGGTGAAGGTTTTCGGATCGGATGTCGGATCGATAATCGCCGATTTCACGCCGGGGACGAGAAAGATATCCTTGTCGGCGCGAACCCGGGTCGCGACGGCCCACATTACGTCTTCCATGTCGAAGATATCGACGTCGTCATCGACCACGATCACATGCTTGGTATAGAGTTCGGTGCCCAGCGCGGTCAGCATCGCCATTTTCGGCTCGCCCTCGGCAATCTTCTTCATCGAGACGATCGCGAGAAACGCGCCGCAGGTCTTATGTGGAACATGCACCGCCCTGACGTTCGGCAGGTTGCGGCGGAGCGCATTCAGGATTTCGCCTTCGCGGGTGACGCAGGACATCAGGATGTGGTCGCGCGACATCCCCGAGACGACGCTGTGGAAAAAGGCATCGCGGCGCATCCGCACCCGGTGCGCGACAAAGACGTTCTGGGTGCTGCGATACGAGGCATAGCCGGTGAATTCGCCGAACGGCCCTTCCGGCTCGTGGACGCCGGCCAGGATTTCGCCCTCGATGACGATTTCCGCGGCTGCCGGCACTTCGATATCGCCGACGCCGCAGCGCGCAAGGCGATAAGGTTCGCCAAACAGGCCGCCGATGATCTCGTATTTTCTGACGTGGGGCGGATAGGCGTAGACCATCGATCCCATGTAATGCAGCGGATGGGTTCCGATCACGATCGCGGCCGGCAGCGAATGGCCGCGCGCTTCGGCCCGGCGGTGAAATTCGTACATCCGCCGGCGCGAATGCAGCGATATTCCAAGCCGATTGGCGCCCTTCAGCATCAGGCGGTGAAACCCGGTGGTGTCCACGCCGGTCTCGGGATCGCGGGCGCATATCTGTCCGGCGGTGATATAGGGCGCGGCATCGACTGCGAACTGAAATGGAATTGGCAGCTTTGTGAGATCGACCTGATCCCCCTCCATGACAACGTCGTCCCAGGCCCCCTTGTTGACCACCTCGCACGGAATATAGTTCTGGCATCGCTCGCGAAATGCGGTCGGAAGATTGACGGGCTCGGCCCCAAGGCAATGCGCCAGCAGTTTTCGGTTGCCGGCGACGTTCGTCACCACGGGCATTTTGGAGCCCGCGACATTTTCAAAGACGACGACCGGACTTCTGCCGATGCGATCGAGCTCGAAGATGACGGATGTCATTTCCAGTTCGCGGCTCACCGGCTCGCGGATCCGGAGAACCTCCTCCGGAAACATGTTTTCCGTGGTTGCAATAAACCCGCGCAAGCTCTGATTATCTGCTGTCAACATCCGCTCCGTCGTGACCGGCCCTTGATGTTATCAGCTTATAATATAAGCTGATCAGAGCAAGGCCGGATTGCCGGCAGGCTGCTGATATATTGGCGGCCGAATTGCCTGTCGCGAAGGCACGCCGGCGAAGGCAACTCAGGCGCCGCTCCGGCGGCGGTCGCTCGAAGAACGGAACCGCTATGGCTTCAGGACAGGTTCAACAAACTGTTGCTCCCAATAACCTGACGGATCGCATCACTGCGACGTTGCGCGACGACATCGTCAGCGGCAAATACGCTCCCGGAGGCCAGCTTCCGGCGGGCAGGGAATTGGGTCAGCATTTTGGCGTGAGCATCACGGTGATCCGGGAATCGTTGTCCCGGCTGAAAGCCGAGGGCCTGGTGGCGTCGCGGCAGGGCAAGGGCGTTTTCGTGCCCAGCGACACCAGGGCACGGCCATTCCGGCTGGCACCGGCGGGCGGCGGGACGCAGCAGTCGATTTTCGAGATTTTCGAGTTGCGCATGGGGGTCGAGGTCCAGGCCGCGAGTCTGGCGGCCGAGCGTCGCACGGCGCGCGATCTCAACATGATGACGAAATGTTTGAAAGACATGGCGCCGTCGCGGCGACCTTTCGATGAAGCCCTTGCCGCGGACCTCGCATTTCATCGGACGATTGCGCTGGCGACGCGAAATCCGCTGATCGTCAGTTTCATGGCATTCCTGCAGCCGCACCTCCATGAGGCCATCGCGCTGGCGCGCGCCAATTCGGCGAAGAAGCCGGAGACCGAGATGGAAGCTTACGACGAGCATCATGAAATCTATCAAGCGATCGCCGCCCAGGACGCGCGGCGTGCGCGCCGGGCGGCTCGCCGGGTTCTCGACGGCAGCCTGAAACGGCTGAGCGCCACGCCGTCCAGGCGTGCTTGATGTCATAACACGAGGGCGGTTCGTTGTGCGGCCGGGCCAAGGCAACGAAGGATTTTCATCGCCACGTCTAGCGGATGATCCTTCGTAGCCACGCAGGCAAAAGGCCGGCGATGAGTTCAATGCCGTTGAGCGGCGTCGGCTGCTCGCCCGATCCGTGTGCCGGCATGCCGGAAAGGTGCCGGTCCAGATTGCGCGCAAAATCAGCCGTCAGACGGGTTGCGAGATTACGGACCAGCCCCTCACGGGCGATCTGCGCCAGCATGCCTTGCAGGCTGTAGCCGATCGAAAGCTCGACGCGTGTTGCGGCGCCCTGTTCGATCGGCACCAGACGATAGCGGATTTCGCCTTGCGTGGACGAGCGGCTGCGCGGATCGCTTCCCATGCCGACGATCCGGCCCGACAGATTCGCGGGATCGCGCTCGATGCGCGCGGCACCGCGAAAACCTGCCGAAATCGGGCCGAGCTTGACGCGGATCTCGCCCTCGACGTTTTCCGGTGTCGGAACGCCGGTGAGCGACGCACCGGGCAGACAGGCCGCGACCTGCCTGACATCGCCAAACATCTCGAACACCTTGTCGGACGAATGCGCGACCGTGAATTGCTCGTCGAAGACCTTATCCGGCACGAAGTCCGGAATCGTCGTCGGGCCACGGTGGTCGAACTGTTCCGGCGCCCCGGTTGCCGTGTTCGCGACCGGTGACTGCGAGACATTCAAAACGCCGGTACTTGCCAAAATGCTGGTAGGGGCAGCATTGCCGGATCCCGCGGGTCCGAGCTGTTTGCGTCCTGCACCCGGAACCGGCAAAATGCCTTGCTCGCGCCGCTGCTCGATAACGCTGCGCACCGCCCGGACGATTCCGACATAGCCGGTGCAGCGGCACAGATTGCCGCTCAGGCCGACGCGGATGCTGCGTTCGTCCGCGGTATCGAGGCGAATTACAAGATCACGCGCCGAGATCAGCATTCCCGGCGTGCAGTAGCCGCATTGCAGCGCGTGCTCGCGGTTGAAGGCGGTGCGAAGCTCGGTCGCGATTTCATCCTCGTCGAGGCCTTCGATCGTGGTGACGCGCGCGCCGTCGCAGGCCGCCGCATAGGTGATGCAGGAGCGCGCCGGCACGCCGTCGAGCAGCAGCGTGCAGGCTCCGCACACGCCGTGCTCGCAGCCGAGATGGGTGCCGGTCAGGTTGAGGTTATCGCGCAGGAAATCGGCGAGATGGGTACGGGGCTCGACCGATGTTTTGATATCGCGCCCGTTCACGCTAAGCCCGATCATGGTCACGCCGCAGCCTCGTCGATGGCACGGCGCAGCACAGCGACATGGATGTGCCGGTCGGCGGCATTGGTAATACCCGCCTTCGTCAAGAGTGCGTCGGCCACGCGCGCGTCGAATTGCCGCTTGAAGTCGCCGTTGATCCGTCCGCCAAACAGCGATGCCGCGTCGCGAAGGACGACCGGAGCCGCCTCGATGGCGCCGATCGCCACCCGCGCGGTCGCCGCTTCCGGATCGACCAGCACGGCGGCGATCGCATGGGCGAATTCGCCGGGCTTGCGGCAAGCCTTGACGTAACCCCAGCGGGCAGACGGTCTCATCACCGGCACGCAGATGGCTTCGACGATCTCGGCGGGGTGCAGCACCGATTCGAGCGCGCCGGTGACGAAATCTTCGATCGCCAGCTCACGCATTCCCGCGAGGCTGCGAAGCCTGATCCTTGCGCCCAGCGCCGGCAGGGCGGAAACCCAGTCCGCGGCCGGATCGGCGTGACTGAGCGATCCGCCGATCGTGCCGCGGTTGCGCACGGCGCGGTAGGCGATGGCGCCGGCCACCCGCTGCATGGCGCCGCGCGTCACATCGGGGATCCGTCCATCCTCGATGTCGCCATGGGTGATGCAGGCGCCGATCACGAGTTCGCCGCCGCTGCGTTTCACCTGTTTCAGTTCGGCAAGCCCCGAGATGTCGATAATCAGGTCGGGCTGGACCAGGCGCAAATTGAGCATCGGGCCGAGCGACTGGCCGCCGGCGAGGAGCTTGGTGGCGCCCTTTGCTTCGGCCATCAGGGCGAGCGCCGCATTCATGTCCACAGGACGTTGGTAAAGGAAAGGCGCAGCCTTCATGCCGCCGGTCTTTCCGCTTCACCGGCTGCCAGAACAGCCTCCACGATCCGGCGCGGTGAAATCGGCGAGTGCAACAATTCGACGCCGAGTGGCCGCAGCGCGTCGTTGACGGCGTTGGTGATGGCGGCCGGCGGCGCGATGGCGCCGCCTTCGCCGATGCCCTTGACGCCGAACATCGTGTAAGGCGAGGGCGTTTCCATGTGGTCGAGACGCGGTTCAGGCACTTCGGTCGGTCCCGGAAGCAGATAATCGGCCAGCGTCGTCGCCAGCGGCTGCCCGGCGGAATCGAACGGCATTTCCTCATAGAGCGCGGTGCCGATGCCCTGCGCGAGACCGCCATAGATCTGGCCGTCGACGATCATCGGGTTGACCAGCACGCCGCCGTCCTCGACGATGACATAATCGAGCAGTTCGACGTCGCCCAGATCGGGATCGACCGCGACAGTGACGGCATGCACCGCGTAACTGAACGTGCCGCTGTCGCGCTGCGGCTTGTAGCCGCCGATCGACTCCAGCCCCGCCGGATCGACATCGGGCGGCAGGTCCTGCGGGCGGCGGTACCAGGTATGCGCGATTTCGGAAAGGCCGATGCTGCTATGCGGCCCGCAGACGCGGCCATCGCGCAGCGAAACCGCCGCCGGATCGAGTTGCAAAAGCTTGGCGCCGATACGCTTGGCGCGCTCGGCGATCTGCTCGCAGGCCGTGCCGACCGCGCCGCCGGCCATCACCATCGAGCGCGAACCCCAGGTGCCGGTCGAATAGGGCGTCATGGCGGTGTCGCCATGCACGACACGCACCTTCGCGGTGTCGATGCCGAGAATTTCATGCGCGACCTGGGCCAATGTCGTCTCGAGGCCCTGGCCATGCGAATGCACGCCGACCCTGATTTCGAGTCCGCCGTCCGGCGTCAGCCGTGCCGTGGCCTGCTCGTGGCCGGGCACCATCGGAATGCCCCAGCCCGCATAGACCGAGGTTCCATGCGCCGCCTGCTCGCAATAGACCGACAGACCGAGGCCGATCAGCCGTCCGTCCGGCTCTTTCCCGCGCTGGCGCGCGCGCACCGCCGCGACGTCGATCGCGTCGATGGCGCGATGTACGGCTTGCGGATAATCGCCGCTGTCGAAATGCTTCCTGGTGATGTTGTCGAAAGGCATCTGGCCGGGCTCGATCAGGTTGCGCAGCCGGACTTCAAAAGGCTCGATCCCGGCCGCGGCGGCCACGGCATCCAGCATGATTTCCAGCGCGAAGCAGACGCCGGTCCGCGCCACGCCGCGATAGGGCAGGATAGGGCATTTATTGGTCGCCACCGAAAAGGTCCGGCAGCGATAGGCCGGCATGCGGTAGGGGCCGGGCAGGATGCTCGCGACCTGGGCGGCTTCGAGGCAGGCGGAGAAAGGATAGGACGAGTAGGCACCGGAATCGACGATTGCATCGCAGTCGATGCCGCGCAGCCGGCCGTCGCGATCGGCATAGACCGTGATCCTGTAATCGTGCTCCCGGCAATTCGCGCTCGCATTCAGATGTTCGCGCCGGTCCTCGATCCATCGCAGATTGAGGCCCTGGCGCATCGCAAGCCACCCCAGGCAGACTTCCTCGGGCAGCAGAATTCCCTTGTGGCCGAAGCCGCCGCCGATATCGGGCGATACGATGCGGATGCGGGCCTGTTCGATGCCCAGGCAATCGGACAGGCCGTTGCGCACGATGTGCGGCATCTGGGCGCCGGTATAAAGCGTGAGCTGATCGAGGCGGCGATCGAAGGTCGCGACCACGCCACGGCCTTCGAGCGGCGACATGCATTGGCGCGCGGTCGATATTTCGCGCGTCACCTTGATGGGGGCGTCGAGCGCCGGCGTGATGTCGACCTCGAACACGCTTTCGAGGAAAACATTGTCGCCCCAATGCTCGTGAACGAGCGCGGCGCCGGCGTCGCGGGCCTTGCGCATATCATGGACCGCCGGAAGCGGTTCGAGGTCGAGCGTCACCGAGGCCGCAATATCCTCGGCCTCGGCCCGCGTCGCCGCGACGCACATCGCGACGAGCTCTCCGACGTGCCGCACCTTGCCGGTTGCAAGCACGGGCTGCTCCGATATCTTGAAACCGGGCAGGCCGGACACGGCACGGATCGGCGTAACGCCTGCGAGATCCGCGGCCGTGAACACGACATCGCGATAGCGCTCCGGCACATGGATCGCCCTGATGCGGGCATGGGCCAGCGGGCTGCGAACGAAAGCGACGTCTCGCAAGTCCGGCAGTCTGATGTCGGCCACGTACTGGCCGCGCCCGCGCATGAACCGGTCGTCCTCCTTGCGCAGCAGCCGCGCGCCGACGCCTTGGCCGGCACCGGGTTTCGCGGCGGAAGAAAGATCGTGTTTGACGTCAGACATGCAACAGCCGTTTCCGCTTGAATCGCGGCTAGGCTGCCACGGCCTGGGGCAGGATGGAAGCCACCGCGTCATGGCGCACGCCGGCGCGCAGGCAAAACACCGGCTGCAACAGGCGATCCGCGACCACTTCGGTGTTCTCGTTGTCGCGCAGGATGAAGCGTCCGGGCTTTTCCCTGATCACGCTGACGTCGGCATCCATGCCCGGGCGCAGCGCGCCGATCTGGTCCGAAAGGCCCAGCATTTCGGCCGGATGCGACGTCACCATCGGCACCACCTGCTCCAGCGAAAGACCGAGCGCCATCATCGAACTCATCGCCTGCACCAGGCTGAATTTCGCCTGGCCTGCGAAGGGATGATTCTCGTCGTCGGCATGCTCTTCGGGGGTGCCGGCCGGCGCGGGCACATGCGTGTTGTAACCGTGGATGTCGGCGCCCAGCGTGGTCGGAACGATTCCGGCGGCGATGGCCTTGCGGGCGAGACGGTACGAGAAATGGCTGCCATGGCCGACATCGATCCGCAGCCCGCGGTCGAGGGCCGCCCGGATCACCGGATGCACCTCGCCTTCGCGATTGACGAAGCCGCCGGGATGGCGCGTGAAGGGATGGGCCAGAACATCGCCGGAGCGGAGCAGCGGAACGACCCGCTCCAGAATCGTATCGACGTCTTCGCCGTTGGCGCCGCTCTCCGGCAAGCCCCACAACTGCCCGAAATGCACATAGACCGGAAGGTCGGCGCGCCGGCCGATCTCGGCCGCCATCTCCATCACGCGGATGCCCCAGCGCGCGAAGCCGCCGATCTCGGCGTGCGCCTTGATGCCGCGAACCAGATCGCGATTCGCGATCGCCGCCTTGACCGTGGCATCGATATCGACGCCGTCGGGACTGTAGAGGCTGGGATAATAATGTCCTTCCAAGCCGCCGACCAGATAGGCGGAGAGGAAGGCGTAGGTGCGCGACCGGGATTTCTCGGCAACGTAATGGCGGAAGCCCGGGAAGGTCATGCAGGACGGCCCGCCCTGATCGACCAGCGTGGTGACGCCGGATTCGACGCCGACCATGTCGGCGTTCATGCCGAAGCGGCCGGTGACATATTGATAGACATGGGCGTGGGTATCGATCAGTCCGGGCAGGACGATCTGGCCGCTGACGTCCACGACTTCCCGGGCGCTGGTCGGCAGGATGTCGGACTGGACCACGGCGATCTTGCCGTTGCGGATGGCGACGTCTTTCAGGCCGTCAATGCCTGAAGCCGGATCGATAACGCGCCCCCCGCGTAGAAGCAGGTCGAAGCTGGTGCTGATGGACATGGCTGATCTCCTCTTCCGCTCGCTGGCGATGCCGCCGCCGGACAATTGCGAAGTATACTTCGCATTTTCTTACACCACTATTCGTGCCATAGACAGCATCAAATTGATGCAAGGCGGCAGGGCACCGCATATGCCAAGGAGCGATTTGATGGCCGGAAGACGCGCGCCGAAAAGAGAAGACCCGTGGCCGCTCGAGCAGCGCCCCGGCTATCTGATACGGCGGCTGCACCAGATCCACGTCGCCCTGTTCCAGGAAAAATGCGCGGCCTTCGAGATCACTCCGTTGCAGTACAGCCTCCTGACGGCGCTGGCGAAGCGCGGAACCGCCGATCAGACCACGCTGGCGGCGGATATCGCGCTCGATCGCACGACGACGACCGGCGCGCTTAAACGTTTGCAATCGCGTGGCTTTGTCGACCGCTCGATCGAGCGCCGGGATCGCCGGTCGCAGATTTGCCGCCTCACCAGGACCGGTGCGGCGCTGCTGCGCAAGATGGAAAAGTCCGCGCATGCGGCGCATCTCGAGACGGTGGCCGATCTGAGCAAGGCCGATCAACGACGGCTCATTGCCTTGATGCAGCAAATTGTGACAGCGCGCTCCGGGCAACGGCAAACAGCGTCGGCGCCCGATTGATCTGTATCGGCGGGCGATCGGACGGCTATAATCTATGCAGCCTGCCTGAAAAACGGCAGCCTTCCTCAGAAATTTCAGCGCCGGCGCAAACCTGCGAACCCGCTCCAATACGAAGTGCTCTTCGCATTTTTGCAAACCGGAGCGGGCCAGCGAAGGCGATTTTTTCCAGCATTCCCTGTGTGCTTGGCTCCGGACTCCCGCTTGAGCGAGACCGGGGCCGGCGCGAGGTACGACGTCGCTGGTCCTGCCGCCTGCTCTGGCACGTCCTTTGCTCCAACATGATCATTGAGTTGGCAGCTAGGGTTCCGCATCGCGTCTCGATGGCTGGTCCAAGAGCTGCCGCCTGAGCGGGAGAAATCCGCGCGGGGCACGGCGGGATAAAATCCCGGGAGACCTCAGTGGCCAGGAATTGGCGTCGCTCAGGTCTATGCCAATTCCGAGGTTTGCGAACCCGTATTGGAGTTGGCGATGAACGTCTCGAATGGCCCAGCGTCGGCACCGGTTGCCCAAGCCTTGTTGTTTGCCCAAGTCTTGTTTTTTTCCAAAGCTTTGCCGTCCCTCATTCGGCTGCTTTTCGGCGCGGATCGGGGCGCCAACTGATATGTCGGCCTACGCAAAAGCCATCGAACGACGGTTTGGCGACGGCGGTCCGTCCGGGGAGGGCGCTGCCGAGAGCGATCTTATCCGCCGGGTGCTGGCGCGAAAGACGGTGCGGCGCTACAGCGACGTGATTCCAAGTAAAAGCCTGCTTGACCTGCTCGTCGCGGCCGCCCTGAGCGCCTCGGCCAAATCGGATTTCCAACAGGCATCGATTCTTGCGGTCGACGATCCGGTGCAGCGCGCCGCGATCGGAAAACTGTTTCCGGCGATGCCGTGGATCGGGGCCGCACCGGTGTTCTTTGTCTTTCTCGGCGACGCCCGGCGGCTGCAGCGGATCGGAGAGTTGCGCGGAAGGCCGGTTCGCAATGGAACGCTGGAAGGCTTCTTCAACGCCAGCGTCGACGCCGCGCTGGCGATGCAAACCATGATCCTGTGCGCGGAATCCGCCGGACTTGGCGTCTGTCCGATCAGTGTCATCCGCAATGAGGTCGACAAGGTCGCTGCTATCGTTGGGCTTCCGGATCTGGTTTTTCCGGTCGCGGGGCTCTGTCTCGGTTATCCGCAGGCGGAAGGCCATGTCAGTTTGCGCTTGCCGCGTGTCGTGACGACGCATCGCAACCGCTACGAGGATGGCGCGCTTCCCGCGGCCCTCGACGATTACGATCGCCGCCGCGACGCCTTGCATTCCATTCCCCAGGAACAGCAACGCTCGAACGCGGAGTTCGGCGAGGCTGCCTTCTATGGCTGGTCGGAAGACAAGGCCCGGCAGGCAGCCAAAGCCGAAGGCGCGGCGTTCCCGCCCTATCTGCGGTCACACGGATTCAGTTTCGATTGAAGGAACCACAACGCCTGCTCGACAAGTCGCATACCTTCTTACTGGTCATCACCCCAATGGAGGACGATTTATCATGACGATGTATCCGCTTGCCCGCTCCAAATCGCTGTCACGACGCTTCATGCTCGGTTCGATGGCTGCGCTGTTCGCGATGCCGATCCTGGTCGGCCATGCCAAGGCCGCGAGCCTCGAAGAGATCAAGAAACGCGGCCTGATCGTCGCGACCGAGGACGATTTTCGTCCCTTCGAATTCGTCCAGGACGGAAAGCCGACAGGCTTCGATAATGAAATGATCGAGGATCTGCGCAAATATGCGCCGTTCGAGATCAAGCAGGAGATCTTGCCGTGGACCGGCATTCTGGCCGGCGTCAGCACCGGCAAGTATGATGTCGCCATTACCGCTGCGATCATCACCAAGGAGCGCAAGCAGTCGCTCGATTTCACCAGCCCGATCGCCGACGCGACGCATTATTACGTCAAGCGAAAGGACGACAAATCGATTTCCTCGATCAAGGATTTGAGCGGCAAGACGGTCGGCGTTCAGGCCGGCAGCGCGCTGCTCGCCCGGTTGCCGGAACTCGGGGCCACGCTGGAAAAGAGCGGCGGAAAGCTCGGCAAGGTCGTCGAATATACGTCGTACCCGGAGGCCTATCAGGATCTGGCGCTTGGCCGCGTCGATTACGTCGTCAACACCGTCATCAATCTACAGAACCTGGTGACCGAAAAGCCCGAGGTTTTCGAACTCGGTCAGGCGGTCTCCGGAAAATCGTTCCCGGCCTGGGCCGTTGCCAAGGGCAATACGGAATTGCTTGCCTTCCTGAACGAATTCATCGCCAAGGAGAAGGCGAGCGGACGCTTCGCCGAATTGCAGAAGAAATGGTTCGGACAGGCCTTCGCGGATCTGCCGGTGACGTTTGAGCCTGAATTCTAGCGGCCCGTTGCCGGAGCCGAACAGCCATGAGCGGCGGCGACATCGCAGCCATCTTCCAGGGTGCCATCGTGACAGTGACGCTGTCGCTGATCGGCATCCTGATCGGATTGCCGATTGGCCTCGGCCTTGCGCTGCTGCGCTGGGCCAATGTTCCCGTGCTCGCTCGTATCGTGGCGCTTTATGTCAGCGTGTCGCGCGCCACGCCGCTGGTCACGCTGCTGTTGCTGTTGTTTTTCGCGCTCCCCAATATCGGCGTCCCGGTCAGTCCGACCTCGGCCGCCGTCCTGGCTTTGGTCATGAATACCTCGGCCTTCAACTGCGAAGTCTGGCGCTCAGCCCTGGCCAATTTTCCAAAGGACCAGTACGAGGCCGCCCAGTCGGTCGGCATGCGGGCCGGGCTACGCTTTCGCAGGATCGTGCTGCCTCAGATCGTGCGCGTCAGCCTGCCTGGTCTGGTCAACGAAATGTCGATGCTGATCAAGGCGACGCCGGCCCTGGCGGTCGTGGGCGTCGTCGATATCACGCGCGCCGCGGTCAGGATCGGCGCCCAGACCTACAAGCCGTTGCCGCCATTTTTGGTGGCAATCGCGCTCTATGTGCCGATCGTCTTTGTGCTGGTGTCGCTGCAGCGCTGGATCGAACGGCGTCAGCTCGCGGCCAAGGTCGCCGCATGATCCATGATTTCGGGATCGTCTGGAGTGAACGGGCGTTGCTCCTGAGCGGGTTCGCCAATACCGCGATCCTGTCGGCGCTGTCGGCCGTCGTGGCTTTATTGCTGGGTTGCATCCTCACGCCGGCATTGATGTCGAAACATCAGGCCGTTTCCGGCGCGGCGCGGGTGTTCGTGGATGGCATGCGCTGCGTGCCGTTTCTGCTGCTGGCCTATATTGTTTATTACGGGCTGCCGTCGCTCGGCATAAGGTTCGATAACTGGACCTCGGGGCTGGCGGCCCTGATCATTTACAATGCGGCCTATATGGCGGAGATCCTGCGCGGCGCCTGGGTGGTGCAGCCGCGTGAGCCGATCGAGGCCGGTGTCGCCTTCGGCTTTTCGGAGATCAAGCTGTTCCGCCGCATCATTCTGCCGCCGCTGCTGTTATCGGCTGGGCCGGTGCTCGGCAATCAGATGATCCAGATCGTCAAGGACAGCGCCTTCCTGACCATCATCGCCATACCCGAGCTCACGCATGCCGCGAGTTCGATCCAGTCGCGGCATTACGTTCCATTCGCCGCCTTCATTACCGCGGTGTTCCTGTATTGGGGGCTTTGCCTCGTGATCGAGGCCGGGGTGAGTTCGGTCGGCCGCGTCGCCGAAGCACGACGGTAGGGAATAGCGATGGCCCAGCTGGTTCTCGATGTGGCCGGCATATCGAAGCGATATGGTGACGTCGAGGTGCTTCGCGACGTCAGCTTCCAGGTCGGCAAGGGCGAGACGGTCTGCGTGCTCGGACCGTCGGGCTCCGGAAAGTCGACGCTGCTGCGCTGTATCAACTGGCTCGAACGGCCCGATGCTGGGCAAATCTATCTGAACGGCGCGCAGGTCGGCATCACCGGCGGCGGACTTGTGATGGGCGACCGCGATCTGTCGCGGATCAGGACGCGCATCGGGATGGTGTTTCAGCATTTCGCGCTGTGGCCGCATCTCACGGTGCTGCAAAACCTGATGGAGGCGCCAGTTCAGGTGCAGAAGCGGGACAAGGCCGAGGTTCGCGACGAGGCGCTCGCCTTGCTGGCCAAGGTGGGGCTCAGCGAAAAGCGGGATTCGTTTCCGGCGAAATTGTCGGGCGGCCAGAAGCAGCGGGTCGGCATCGCGCGGGCGCTGGCGATGCGTCCGGACCTGCTGCTGTTCGACGAGCCGACCAGCGCGCTGGATCCGGAGCTGGTCGGCGAAGTCCTGGTCGTGATGCGCGACCTGGCCCGCGACGGCATGACGATGGTGATCGTCACCCACGAGATGGGGTTCGCGCGCGAAGCGGCGACGCGGGTGCTGTTTCTCGATCACGGGCGGGCCGTGGAAACGGGATCGCCGGAGCGGTTCTTCTCCAACCCCGAAACCGAACGCGCCCGTCAGTTTCTTCAGCGTTATGCTGGCGACGCCGCCGGCGGCAGGCGCTGATAACACAACGAGGAACGCCCAGCATGGACCCGATCTTTCATCTACTGCCCGACGCACCGAAGCCGGTCACGCCCTACAGCCATGCCGTCGAGGCCGGGCCCTATATTTTCGTGACCGGACAACTCGCGACCGATCCGGACGACGATACGCGGCCGATTCCACCCGGTATCGAGGCCCAGACCCGCAAAGTGATGGACAATCTCGCCCGCGTGCTCAGGGGATGCGGGCTGACATTTGCCAATGTCGTCTTCGCCCGGATCTACCTGACCGATTTCAAGCGCGACTACGCCGCGATGAATGAGATTTTCTCGGCCTGTTTCGATCCCAGCCGCCGTCCGGGGCGGACCACAGTCGGCGTCACCGATCTGGCGCGGGGCGGCATCGTCGAGGTCGATCTGATCGCTTTCAGAGCATGAGGTAACGGCATGACAGATTCGCTGATCGAAATTCCGGCGCGGCGTGGCAAGGCCCATCTTGTTGCGGCCGGGCAGGTCGTCACCGTCGTCAATACCCATGGCGAGCAGGTGGTCGACACCTGGGCTTTCAACCGCGCTGATCTTGGCGAGTTCATGTCGAACGAACACACGCGCGCGCACAGCCTGCATCTGGTTCCAAGGCCAGGCGACGTGCTGCGGACCAACCGGCGCCGGCCGATCCTGACCCTGATCGAGGATACCTCAGGCGGAGTCCATGACACGCTGATCGCCGCTTGCGATCGATATCGCTATGCGTTTCTTGGCGTCGAAGGCCATCATGACAATTGCACGGACAATCTCTTTGCCGGCATGGCCGAACTCGGGCTGGTGCCGCCGGAGGTGCCGAGCCCGCTCAATCTGTTCATGAATATTCCTTGGGATGCCGACGGAACCCTCGGCTTCGCGGCGCCGCCACAACCGGTACCCGGCGGCCATGTCCGCCTGCGAGCCGAGATGGATCTGGTGATCGCATTCTCCGCGTGCCCGCAGGATATCCTGCCGATCAACGGCAAGGCGGGAAAGCCGGTCGAGGCGCATTTCACGGTCACCGGATAGCATGGCGGAGGGAACACATGACGGCCCAGACCAAGCAGGAAATTGCCGAGGCCAACCGGCGCCGCTACGAGGAGCTTCGAGCGGCGGGGCAGGAATTGACCCCGAAGGGCCTGCCCGAGCCGACGCCTCTCGATGGCGCGCCGGTCGCGCCCGAGGCGGTGATCGATCGGGAGCAGATTCCCGCCGGCTGGTACGCGACGATCCGCCTGCGCCGCGGCGAGGCGCTGCGGATCGTTGATGATTCCGGCCGCTCCAGCGTGTCGCTGATCGGCTGGCGCGAGCAGGATATGTCGGAGCGGATCAACTGCGCCGACACCGTGAAGGTGCAATGGAGCGCCGCCGTCTCGAAGGGCCGCGTCATCCTGTCGGACATGGGGCGCGTATGCCTGTCGGTGGTCGAGGACACCAGCGGCGCGCACGATCTGTTGGTCGGCGGCTCCACGCCGGCCTCGACCCACGCCGCGTTCGGCGAGACGACGCGCAATACGCAGGAGAATTTTCTCGCCGCCGCGGCGAAAATTGGACTCGGCGCCAGGGACATTCCGCCCTGTGTCACGTTTTTCGCGCCGGTCTCGCTCGATGCCGCCGGCCGCTTTGTTTGGAATCCGGGTCGCAAGCGGGTAGGGGACTTTGTCGACCTGCGCGCCGAGATGGATCTCGTTGTTGTCGCGTCGAATTGCGCACACCCGCTCGATCCCGCGCGGCCCGCGGCGAGCGGACCGGTCACGCTGGTCAAGCACCGCGCGGCTGCGCCATCGCCGGACGATCTCTGCCGGACCGCATCGCCGGAAGCCGCCCGCGCCTTCGCGTTCACGGACCGGCTCTATGTTTGAGGGGGGCTGCAAATGACCAATCCGGATATTTCCGACGTCGTCTATGCCTGCGACATACCGGCGGAGCGGCCGTGGTCGCGGGTATTGAAGAGAGGCCAAACCCTGCGGATCATCGACAGCGAGGGGCAGCAGGCGGTCGATGCCTTGCTCTATGGCGCCGACGATCCCGCCGAGCGTTACAGTTCGCAGGATACCTTGCGCGTGCAGGGATCGGCCTATGTCGAACTTGGAACACGGTTGATTTCGAACCGGGGCCGGGTGATGGCGCGCATCACGGCCGATTCCTGCGGCCGGCATGACACGTCGGCGGGGTGTTGCTCCTGCGAGAGCAACGCGGTTCGTTTCGGCGAAGCGACAAAATATCAGCATGCCTGCCGCGAGAATTTCATCCTCGAATTGTCGAAACACGGCCTGACCAAGCGCGACATCGTGTCGAACCTGAATTTCTTCATGAACGTGCCGATCGACCCCGCGGGAAATTTCACGGTGGTCGACGGTATTTCGGCCCCGGGAAATTATGTCGACGTGACCGCCGACATGGATGTGCTATTCGTCATCTCCAATTGTCCTCAGGTGAACAATCCCTGTAATGGTTTCAATCCGACGCCGATACGCGTGGTGGTTCGCGACGCGCCCGGGCTGTGACGAGCGTTTTCAATCGCCATGACGCAGGAAGTCGCGAGGTGGGTCGAAGTCTTGCCGCTGCAGCGGCTGGCCGATCAGGCCATCCTTTGCGTGCGGGTCGAGGCCGTCGACATGCTGCTGGTCCGTGACGGCGAGCGGGTCTTCGCCTGTGAGCGGGCCTGTCCGCATGAGCAGGCCGATTTGAGTTTGGGGCGCGTCGCCGGCGGCCGCCTGTCCTGTCCGCGCCATCTGGCCTCGTTCGATCTGAACGACGGTCATATTTCGCCGGGCTGGCCGAGCCGGCCGCTGCGGCGCTATCCCACGCGGATCAGGGACGGGCGGATCTGGGTCGATGCCGCGGCGATCGAGTCCGCCGCGCGCTAACCGGGCGTCGCGGCAAGCGACAGCGCGACTTTGACAAGCGCGCCGTCCGCGCGACGCAACTGTTCCAAAATGGTGAAGTGGTCGGCGCCCTCGATGACGGCGAGTTCGCCCGGCGCGCCGGCGGCCTGGCGCGCGGTGTAGAGCTTTTTCGAGTCCCACGCCAGGGCTGGCAGTTCGTTCGAACCGTAGGCGATCGCCATGCGCTTTGGCACGACCGGAAGCCGGAGCGGCGAAAGTGTTGCGATCTCCTCATCCGTCAGTTTCAGCGCAATATTCAGCGAGGTGTCGCGGATCGGCGCGAGTTCATAGACGCCGGAGATCGCGAGCCCGGCCGTGACCAGCGGATGATCGAGTGCGAGCGCGGTGAGATGTGCCCCGGCCGACCAGCCGGATAAAATCACCGGTCCGGCGATGCCGTGCGCAGGACCGTGGGCGGCCAGCCAATCCAGCGCCGCCGAGATATCCTCGACGATTTCGCTCAGGGTTGCATCCGGCGCCAGCGAATAGCTGGGGATGGCGACGGACCATCCATGCGCGGCCATGCCCTCGACCAGCATGGCGAAGAATTCGCGGGAATTGCGCTGCCAGTAGCCGCCGTGGATGAAGACCAGACACGGCGCCGACGGGTCGCGGGCAGGGTAGAGATCGATCTTGTTCCGTTCGCGCTTGCCATACGGAATGTCCAGAGCGTCGGCGCGGGTGGCCCGCAACGCCGCCGAGGATTCGTTGCGCTCGGCGATCAGCGCGGGGCTGTTGGCGACAGCCTTGTTGTTGTCATAGGCCGCATCGCGCTCCGCCTGAGTCAAGGCGCTCCAGTTCGAGCGGGGGTCTTTCGGATCGTTGCCGGTCATCGGCGGCCTCTCAATGTGAATGCAGGGGAAAGGACCACGGGCTGGCTTCTTCGGCCGTCCTGCCGCGCGGGTCCCAATCCTGCAGGGTCGACCAGATATGTTCGCCGGAACGCTGGGCCCGATCGCGCAAATCGTCAATATCGAGACCCGGGATTACGCCGTTTTCCATGCAAATGTTGCCGTTGACGATCACCGTATCGATGTCGTCGCCGACGCCGCATTCGACCAGGCTCTTGATGGGATCCCGGACCGGCCCGTATCGCAGCGAGTGCCGGCCGTCAAAATCGATGATCACGATGTCGGCCAGGGCGCCGGCCGACAGCTTTCCGAGGTCGTTGCGTCCGAGCGAGCGCGCGCCGCCCAGGGTCGCGGCCTCGAAGACTTGTCCGGCCGGCGCCTTGTAGTAGTCGTGGCCCATGATCTTTCCCATCAGCGACGCGGTCCGCATGTTCATGATCATGTCGCGCGGATAGGTATCGCTGCCGATGGTGACATTGACGCCGGCATTGCGATAGCGATCCCAATTGTCGAGCGTGCGGGCCCTGCGGGCGATGTTGATCGGGCAGTGGGAAATCGAGCATTGGTGCGTGCCCATCAATTCGAGGTCGCGGGCGCCGGAATAATTCAGGTTGCTGTTGTCGGCGATGAAATTGCCGTGTCCGATGTTCAGCGTCGTGCGCAACATGCCGACCTTGTCCAGAAGCTCGATCGGCGTCATCTGGAATTCGCGGACGATGTCGTGGAATTCAAGCACGCTGTAGGCGGCGTGGGTGGCCATCGGTACCTTCAGTTCGTCGGCGAAGCCAAGGGTTTTCTCGAGCAGATCAACGGTCGAGGTTTCCACCTCGCGCGGCACCAGGATGCCGCGAATCCGGTCCTCCAGCGCGCCCTCATATTTCCGGATGAATTCGACGGCGATGTCCAGACCGCGCAGGCCGCCTTCGGGATCGTGTACGCGCTTGAGGCCGCCATTGCTGTCACCGACCCAGCGGCCGGAATCATATCCCGGGCCGAGATAGGCCCGCGTCCCAAACCGCTCGATCTGCTTCATCAGCGCCAGTTGAACGCTCTCCTGGCTACCGAATTCGACGAAGGTGGTCACGCCGTTGCGGAGCAGTTCGGCCACGGTGAACATGGCGTTGAGTTCGAGCGCCGCGTTGAGCGCGGTGTCGCCCGGCTTCAGGTAGCGGGGATCGCCCGAGACCACGCGCCCTTCCTTCGGCACGCTGATTTCGAGGAAGGGCTGGCCGAAATAGAGCGGCCGCCCGGCATCGCTGATCAGCCGGTGCGAGGCGCGATGACCGGAATGGACATGGGTATCGATGAAGCCCGGACAGACCAGCTTGGAGCCGGCATCGATGCTGCGGTCGACGGGCCCGTCGAAGGATTGGCCGACATGGATAATGTGCTTTCCTTCGAAGACCACGACGCCGTCACGCAGCAGCGTGTGGCCGCGGCCGTCATTGGCGACGATCCATTTTGCCTTGATCAGCGTTCGCATTCTCACACGTCCTTTTTCTGGAATTTATCGTTGCGGCGGAGGCAGCCGAAGCTATCGCTGCATGCCCCAGCGCAGCACGGTTCGCCTTTCGATGAAGCGGAAGATCACGGCCTCGACGATCAATCCGATCAGGATGACCGCGAGCAGGCCTGCGAAGACGCGGTCGGTTTCAAGCTCGGAGCGTGCCTCGAAAATGTACCAGCCGAGACCGCCGGAGCGCGATGAGACCCCGAACACCAGTTCGGCGGCGATCAGCGTGCGCCAGGCAAAGGCCCAGCCGATCTTCAGGCCGGTCAGGATTGAAGGAAACGCCGCGGGGATCAGGATCAACGCCACATATCGGATGCCCTGCAGGCCATAATTCCGGCCGCTCATCCGCAGCGTTTCAGGCACGCTGCGGAAGCCGGTCAGGGTATTCAACGCTACCGCCCACAGCACCGAATGCACGATGACAAACACCAGCGAGGGGGTGCCAAGCCCGAACCATATCAGCGCCAGCGGCAACAAGGCGATGGCGGGAACCGGATTGAACATGGCCGTCAACGTCGCCAGCACGTCGGAGCCGATCCGTGTCGACACCGCAACCGTCGTGAACAAGGCTGCCAGAAAAATGCCGGAAAAATAACCGAGCAATAATGACCGCAGCGACGTCGCAACGCGATCGATCAGCACGCCGTTCATGAGGTCGCCGAAGAATGTCGTGAGGGTGGCGCCAAGCGTCGGCAGGATCAGGGGATTGTCGATCCACCGCGCATAAAGTTCCCAGATCAGGCCAAGCACCAGCAGGATCGCAAGGCGGCGGACCGCATCATTGTTCGTCAGCCTTTCGACGAAGCCCAGCGGGCGTTCGACATCTCCCACGCCGGAAGCGTCGATCGGCTCGCGCTCGAATTCCGGGCGCGGCTGTGGTGCCCGTGACTGTGGGGTCCGTGTGTCGAGGGAGGCGCCGGACATGGTCAGATGCCTTTCGCGACGGCTTCGAGCTTCTGACCGAACAGAAGGCCGTGAATCCGTTTCGTGAGCGCGCCGAATTCGGCGCTGTCCACCTCGCCGAAGCCGAGCCTGGAGGCGTCGAGTTCGGCGCGGACGCGGCCGGGATGAGGCGACAGAACGAGGATGCGCGAGCCGACCAGAATGGCTTCCTCGATCGAATGGGTGACGAACAGGACGGTGAACCGAAACTGCTCCCACAGACCCAGGAGTTCCTCCTGCATTTCCCGCCGTGTCAGGGCGTCGAGCGCGGCGAACGGCTCGTCCATCAGCAGCATCGAGGGCTCGAACGCCATCGCGCGGGCTAGGGCGACCCGCATTTTCATGCCGCCCGAGAGCATGTGGGGATACGCATCGCGGAATTTGCCGAGCTTGACGCGGTCGATCATGGACAGCGCGCGCTGGCGCGACTCGGCGCGGCCGAATTTCTTGGTCGCCCGCATCGGAAATTCGACGTTCTGCAGCACGGTCTTCCAGGGCATCAGCTGTTCGAACTCCTGAAACACCATCATCCGATCGGGCCCGGGCGCGCTGATGGACTTGCCGTGGATGGAGATGGTGCCGCTCACCGGGGCCATGAAGCCGCCGACGGCTTTCAGCAAGGTCGATTTGCCGCAACCCGACGGCCCGAGGATGACGTATCGCTCGCTTTCCTGGACCGTGAAGCCGACCTTGTAGGTCGCGGTGACGAGATGCTGCGGCGTCTTGTATTGCAGCGTGACGTCGTCGACCTTGAGCAGATCCGGTTTGTCGCACGCTGTGGTTTGTGTCTGCTCCGTCATCGCTAACCTGCGATCAGCTGCCGGGCTTGTCGGCGATGAGCGAGGTGAACAGGTCTTTCCAGCTGTTAGCCGGCGATTTCACCGTTCCGGTTTCGGTCATGAAGTTGACGAACTTCATGACGTTCTGCGGGGTCATGGTGAAGACGTTTTCCGGATCCTTGATCATGGCTTCGACGGCATCGGCACTCAGCGACGAATCCTCGGCCTTCAAATAGGTTTCGGCGGCGCGCCTTGGATCATTCTTGATGATGTCGGTCGCTTCTTCGATCGCCGCCAGGACCACCTGGGTGGTCCTGGGATTTTGTTCGATGAATTTCTTTGAGGTCCAGACCACGCTATAGGTCGCGGGTCCGCCGAGGATGCCATAGGAGCTGAAAGCGCGGTGCAGTCCGGCCGCAGTCTCCTGCTGGTAATAAGGCGCGGCGGTGAAATGCGCGGTGATTTCGCTGCGGCCGGACAGCAGCGCCGCCATCGCGTCCGGGTGCGGAAGCGGAACCGTCAGGTGGTCGAGCCTGGCGGACTGGTCCTTGCCATAGGCTTCGGCGGCCAGCATCCGCAGGATGATCGCCTGCATCGACACCCGCGAGACCAGCCCTATTCGGTCGCTTTCCTTGAAATCCTTCACACTGGTGATGGCGGGATCGCGGGTCATCATCACCGCGGGCATCGAGCTCAACGCGGAAAGGCCGACATAGGCGCCCTTGCTCTTGTCCCACAGCACGATCAGCGCCGTCAGGCCGCCATTGGCGATATCGAGATTCCCGGAGAGAAGCGCCTCGTTCATACCCGGCCCGTCGCTGAACCGGCTCCAGGTGACTTTCAAGTCCTTCAGTCCGGCTTTTTCGGCCTGGTGCTGCACCAGCTGCAACTGATCCATGAGGGCCATGGCGAGATGCGAGATGCCGTATTGGCGGGCGAGACGGAGTTCACTGACCTCCGCGTGGGCATCGCGCGCGAAAAGTCCGGTCGCACCGAAGATCAAAGCCGCCAGCAAGGCGGAGCGGACCATCGTCGCGCGGAATATCATCGATCCATGACCGCGTAACGATCTTGTCCATACCGGGAGTCTCGGCAAGCCTGCGTGCTGTTGCATGTCCATTCTCCCTCAAAGCCCCGAACGGCTGCGGCGGAAGTTCAGTAAAATCGTCAGTGTACTGATGATTTGATCTGAAAACATCGCGCGACCGGCATTCCCTTCGTTTTCACTGAATGAGCGAAATTATTCCAGAAGCGTTGCGGCGCAAGTGCATTTTTTGAGCGCAGCCCGCCTGCTTTTTGATCGTCGGCATTTCCGGGTGTCAGCGGGTGCGCACGCTTGATACCGCAGTAAAAACCCTACAGGTTCCGCAGCGGCGAGCGTCCCTTGTCATTGTTGGCCTGCACGAGGCACAGCAGTTGTTCGAGAAATCGCTCGCGTTCGGCCGGATCCAGCGGCTTGACGAGTTCCCGATGGGCCGCCTCGATCGAGGCTTGCATATCCTGCAGCATCGCTTTTCCGGTCGGCGTGAGATAGGCGCGCTTGGTTCGCCGGTCTTCGGGATCGGTTTCACGCTTGACAATGCCGCGCGCTTCCAGCCGCGACAACACGCTCGATGCCGTGGTGCGGTCGATGCCGATTTCGCCCGCCAGCGCAATCTGGTCCATGCCGGGTTGGGCCGACAGAACCTGCATGACGCTCGACTGTACCGGCGTGGTGCCGAAGCGCTCACAGTTCTGGAAGTAGATGGCGACGTAGATCTGGTGCAGCCGCCGGACCAGGAATCCGGGCCGTCTGAACAGCGCGACCCGCGGTGGTTTCCGATGTTCACGCTTGGTCATTTTCGGCCGCTGGCCAATTCCATTTCTGCCGGGCGATTCCCGGCATTGTGCGAGACGGAGTCTAATAGCGCCGTGCGGCTAGTCCCGCTATGGCGGTGGCCAGTCTAATTTTCAGCCAATTGCGGAATGGGTGGTCAGGCTGCCACGATCGCCAAATCCTGTTCTCGTTGATTTCCCTTGCGAAATGCGAAACCACGTTGGCCCGGATTTTGCTGAACGTCAGTATACTTGCATTGACGCGACGGCGCAGAGGCGGAGAGTAGGATGACGAAATCAGGGAATATCAATGCCCGGTCGATGCGGCTGACGCGGCGTGACGTGTTGCGCACGGCGGCCATGGGCGCCGTGGCGGCGGGTGGTTTTGCCAGCCCGGCGATCGCGCAGCAGCGCAACGTGACTTTTACATTGCCGTGGGTACCCGAAGGGCCAAACCTGATCAGCTTCGTCGCCAAGGCAAATGGCTACTGGCCGAACCTCAACGTCGATATCGCCAAGGGCACGGGCTCGGTCGGCGCGGCGCAGGCAATCGGAAACGGTCAATTCCAGTTCGGCCTCACGGCAGCCACCGCCGGCTTGCAGCAGGCGGCGCTGGGGTTGCCGCTGGTGCAGATTTCCTGCTGTTCCTACGACGCCTTCATGGCCGTGGTCACCATGAATGACAGCGGCGTATCGAGCCCGAAGGATCTCGAAGGCAAGAAATTCGCGGCCACCACCAAGTCCGGCGAATTTCCATTTCTGCCGGCGTTCGCAACCAATGCCGGTTTCGACCTGAGCAAGGTCGAGATACTGCAGGTCGATCCCAATGTGCGTCAGCGCCTGTTGATCGAAAAGCAGGTGTCGGCGCTGTCCTGCTTTGCGCCTTCGGTCGTCCCGGGTTACATCGCCAACGGCTACTCGCCGAAAATCATCCTGTTCAGCAAATTCAACCTGCCGCTGTTTGGCAATACGCTGTTCACCCAGCAGGCGCTGCTCGAGAAGGAGCCGGAGCTCTGCGGCGTGATCGCCGAAGGACTGAACGAGGCGACCAAATTCGTGCTGCTGAAGCCGGAAGAATCGCTCGACATCTTCTTCAAGGCCAATCCCGAGATGGAACTTGCCAAGGGCGCGCGCGAGCAGACCAAACTGGCCCTGGACTTCTTCCGCTACTCGGTGGTGCATGATGCGTCTAAGCGGAACGGCATCGGATACGCGCCGCCCGGCGAGTACAAGACGATGATCGATCTCGTGATGAAATACGTGGCGCCGGACGGCAAGCGGCCGGATATCGAGAAAGTCGTCTCCAACAAGTTCGCCGGCGGCGTGAAGCTGACGGACGCCGAATGGAGCGGGCTGCAGCCCTCGTTTTCCGACGTTGCGGCGCTTCTGACCTGAAACAGAGCCGGGCTGCCGGCCGTCGGAGATTCATGTCGTTTATTCGTGGTGACGGGCTGCGCAAGGTCTACGACCCCGGCGGCAAGGCCGTCGAGGCGTTGCACAACGTCAATTTCATCATCGAAAAGGGCGAGTTCGTCTCCATCCTCGGACCGAGCGGTTGCGGCAAGAGCACGCTGCTGATGATGTGCGCCGGCCTGGAGGAAATCAGCGACGGCCTGCTCATGGTGGCCGGCGCGCCGATGACCGGTCCGCGCGGCGACGTCGGCATCATGTTTCAGGATCCGACCCTGCTGCCGTGGAAGACCGTGATCGAGAACGTGCTGTTTCCCGCGCGGATCGCGCGCGTGCCGATCGAACCGGTGCGGGAGCGCGCGCATGCCTTGCTGCGTTCCGTCGGCTTGCACGCGTTCGAGGGGCATCGTCCGCATGAGCTGTCCGGCGGTATGCGCCAGCGGGTTTCGATCTGCCGGGCTCTGGTCAACGATCCGAGCATCCTGTTGATGGACGAGCCGTTCAGCGCGCTCGATGCCATCACCCGCGACCAGATGAACGTGCTGCTGCTCGACCTGTGGCAGCAGCAGCTCGCACGCACCGCGCTTTTCATCACCCACAGCATCCGTGAAGCCGTGCTGCTGTCCGACCGCATCTTCGTGATGACCAGGCGTCCGGCCACCATCGTGCAGAACGTCGTCGTGCCGTTTTCCAGGCCGCGAAGCCCTGAACTGACCGAGGATGTGGAATTCAATCGGCTATGCGGCCATTTGCGAAGCATGATCGAGGACAGCCATGTCGGCTGAAGCGTTTTCCATCGGCGGTGTAGCGGCCCCGCGCTGGCTCAGCGGGGCTTTCCGCTTTGCCGATGGCGCAATGCGGCCGGCGGGTTTCATCCTGATATGTCTTGCGGCGCTCGAAATCCTGGCGCGGACGCTGGCTGTTCCGGAAGTGCTGTTTCCCGCGCCAAGCCGCGTGCTGACGGCGCTCGTCAGCAACGCCCCGACGATCTGCTACCATGCCGCGCTGACGGTTTCGCAAGTGGTAGCCGCGCTCGTCATTTCATTTGCCGTCGGCGTCGCGGTGGCGACGATCTTCACGCTGTCGCGTGTGATCAATGACATGTTCGCGCCGCTTTTCATCGTGCTGCAGATCATCCCGAAGATCGCGCTGGCGCCGCTGTTCGTCATCTGGTTCGGACCGGGCGGCCTGTCGCATCTCAGTTTCGCGGTTTGCCTTAGCTTTTTCCCGATATTGGCGGGTGCCCGTGCCGGATTCGAAGAGACTAGCGCGGACGCCGTGCGGTTATGCAGTGCGCTGCGCGCCAGCCGCTTGCAGACGCTGATCCATGTGAAGTTGCCGATGGCGTTGCCGCAATTATTCGTCGGCGCCAAGGTTTCGACGACGCTGTGCATCATCGGCGTCGTGCTGGGAGAGTTCGTCAGCGCCAGGGCCGGTATCGGCTGGTACATCGTGCAGGCCGCAGCCCTATCGCAGACGGCGAATATCCTGGCGGCGCTGGTCGTCCTCAGCCTGTTTGGGCTGCTGGTCTACGGCGTGGTCGCGGCCGGCGAAATCGTGGTCCGGCGCCGGATGTTCGGGTGATGCCCATGCTCAAGCGATCCAGCAGGGCGCAACGCATCCTTCTTCCACTGCTCAATTGTTTCTGCATCGTGCTGCTCTGGCAGTATGCCGTAACCCATCGGTGGATCAGTGCTCTCAGCCTCGCGGCGCCTTTCGAGGCCACAAGGGTGGCCGCGAGCAGTTTCCACATCTTGCTGCCGCATATCCTGGCGACGACCTACGCGACCTTGCTGACATTCCTGCTGTCGTCGGTGGGCGGCGTGCTTCTGGGCGCGCTTCTCATGCATTGGCGCAACTTCCGCCTCGCGGTTTATCCGAGCCTGATCATGTTCCAGCTGCTGCCCAAGATCGCGCTGGCGCCGCTCTTTGTCGTCTGGTTCGGTGTCAATATCCTGTCCCGGCTGTCCTTTGCCAGCTTCATCGCATTCTTCCCCATTGTCCTGGCTACGCTGGCGGGACTTCGCGCCACCGATCCGCTTGTGCTCAACCTGTGCCGGTCGGTGCGGGCGTCTCCGGCGCAGATCTTCTGGCAGGTTCGGCTGCCCTATGCCGTCCCGCTGATCATGAGCGGATTGAAGGTCGGGATGACGCTGGCGATTACGGGCGTGATCGTCAGCGAGTTCGTCACCGCCCAGAGCGGGCTGGGCTACATCATTGTGTTCTCTTCCTCGAACCTGCAGATCGATCTGATGTTCGCGGCCCTGGGCTGGGTGTCGCTGATCGGCCTGGCGTTCTATGGCGCCGTTCTTGTGCTCGAGCGTATCGTTCTGGCGTGGCTGGGCGCCCCGATGACGGGCGGGATGTCGCGTCCAGGCGAGGCGGTGCCATGACCGTAAAAACGCGAGCTGGATTCTGCCGGCAAGCCATTGGTCCTGTCCTTTCCCTGAACCCACACTGCCATGCCAAAGAAGATCAGCCTGTCAGCCAAAGCCAGCCGGACCAAGGCGCAGTCCCCGGCGCCTCTGTTCGCCGACACGCCTTTGATGGAGAGGGTGGGCTTTCTGATCCGCCGGCTGCATCAAATTCACGTCGCGCTGTTTGTCCAGGAGGCCGGGGATCTCGACATCACGACGATTCAGTTCACGGCGCTGTCGATCCTTTATCAGCGCGGCGAAATCGACCAGAGCGAGCTTGCGGTGCAGGTCGGTATGGATCGGACCAACGTCTCGGATGTCGTGCGCCGTCTTCTGGAGCGCGGCTATATCACCGTGCGTGTCAATCCGGCCCACGGCCGCAGACGCCTGATCGGACTCACCGGGGAGGGGACCACTGTTCTGAAAATGGTGGATCGGCGCGCGTTATGCGCCCACGAGCGCACCGTCGCGGCGCTGGCCGAATCGGACCGGAAAATCTTTGCCGTGCTGCTTCAGCGTCTGGTGCAGGAGCAGAACGTGTCGGGCCGTTCGCCGCTTCGCCTGAAATAGACCTGCGGGGTGGCAGGTTTGTTGGATGCGGTCCGGGACGGCGTCGCAGCGCTTCCCGGGGATCCGCGGCGGCAGGCTTGTCCGCGGGGCTTTCGTAACGTCTTTGACCGGACTGCGGAATGGATCGTTTCAACCTCGGCACGCATTCGAGAGCGATTTCGACCACGTCGCCGGACGCGCAGCACTGGTTCGATCTCGGCCTGAACTGGTGCTTTGGCTTCAACAAGAATGAGGGCATAAAGTGCTTTTGGAAAGCGCTTGAATTCGATTCCGGCTGCGTGATGGCGCATTGGGGCATCGCCTATGGCAGCGGACCTTTCTATAACCTGACCTGGCGCGAGCATGGCGAGGAAGAGGCGAATGCCTCCGCGAAAACTGCCTTCGCGCATATTGAGGCAGCGCGCGCGCTGTCAGGCACGGCGACGGACCTCGAAAATCGCCTGGTCGAAGCGCTGGCCTGCCGGGTCCAGAAGCCGCATGCCGTTCTCCCTACGGAGTTCGATCGTTGGGACGATGATTACGCTGCCGCATTGCGCAGGGTCTACTACGATTATCCTGACGACCATGACGTGATGGCGCTTTTTGTCGAAGCGTTGATCACGCGGACGCCAAGACGGCTGTGGGACGTCAGGACCGGCTTGCCGGCGAAAAATTCGGACGTCATCGAAGCGCTCGAAATATGCGACCGCGCGATCGAACTCGCCGACCGGCAGGGCGTCAAACCGCACCCCGCCATCGTACACTTGCATATCCATGCCCTTGAAATGTCAAACGAGCCGCAACGTGCAATGCGCTCGGCGGAGACGCTCGCTACCCTGTGCCCCGATGCCGGTCACATGAACCACATGCCGGGGCATGTCTACATGCTGTGCGGCGACTACCAGCGGGCCAAGGCCGCCAGCGAACAGGCGATCATCGCCGATGACATGTATCTCGATTATGCCGGGCCGCTGACTTTCTACACCGTCGCATGCGCGCACGATCTTCACTTGATGATGTACGCCTGCATGTTCATGGGCAGGTACAGGGATTCGATCGACACCGCGAACAGGATGTGCCGCCTGCTCAGCAAGGAAGTCCTGAGCGTCAAGGACCGCCCGAAATTCGCGATGAGCCTGGAAGGCTATTATTCGATGAAGACCCATGTGATGGTGCGTTTCGGGCGCTGGCAGGAGATCATCGACGAGCCGTTGCCGGACGATCCCGACCTTTATCTCGTGTCGACGGCGATGCATCACTATGCCAAGGGCATCGCTCACGCGTCACTGAAGCATTTCGACGATGCCGACGAAGAACGCAGGCGCTTTCACGCCAGTCTGCAGCGCATCCCGTCCGAGCGAAGGTTCTTCAATAACGACGCCCATGCGATCCTGGCGGTCGGCGAGAAGATGCTGGATGGGGAGTTGGAATATCACAAGGGTCATTACGACGCGGCCTTTGCTCACTTGCGGGAAAGCGTCCGCCGCGACGATCATCTCGAATATATCGAGCCCTGGGCCTGGATGCATCCGCCAAGACACGCGCTGGCGGCGCTGTTGATGGAACAGGGCCACCGCGATGAAGCCGAAGACATCTATCGCGATGATCTGGGCCTGAGCGGGAAGATTCAGCGCTGCGCCCAGCATCCCGATAATGTCTGGGCGCTTCATGGCCTGGTCGAATGCCTGCAAAGACGCGGCGAGCGCCGCGAATTGCCGGGTTTGCAGGAGAAGCTTGCCGTCGCATTGGCGCTTGCGGATGTGCCGATAACGTCGTCATGCATGTGCAGGATGAAGGTCGATGCCGATGTTGCAAGCTGCTGTTGCAGCTAGGGCGCGGAGCCATCAAATTTCCTGATATGCCGCAGCAGCGTGTGGCGCAGAGTAACATTGAGTATCGTCGTCATTCCGGGGCGACGCATAGCATCGAACCCGGAATCTCGAGATTCCGGGTCTGGTCCTACGGACCATCCCGGAATGACGAATAATATTGAATTCGGCGGATTAGCCTAACGGGCGCGAAGCGCGGTCCGATGACGGGCTCGGGCGTAATCCGCGGCCTCGGCGACTAAAGCTCAATGGCAATCGATATTGAATAGGTATGTGGAGCCGTAACGGCGGATGACGCTGCGCTAATCCGCTCCACCAGCCACGGTTGCCTTGAACAGATTTGGTTTTCAAAGCGCAGGCACCTATCGCGGTCGTCAACGTTGCCTCCTTCCTCGCCTTGACTCGATTCAGGTCGCAGGTATTATGTATAGACATTTACCCGGGGCGAACGAGCTGCCGGGGGAATTTGACTTCGCCTCACTCCAATGCCGCTGCGGGGGATCCGGGGATGTACAAGTATCGCAAGAATATTGTTGCCGCCGCCCTCGGTGCGTTCGCGCTTTTCGTGACAGGGGCCGCGCAGGCTCAGCAACCCGTTCGGATCGGGCAGGCCATCACGGGCATGAGTTTCTTTCCGATCTGGGCTGCCCGTGCGCTCGGCTCGTTTGAAGCGCAGGGCTTGACGCCGGCCGTGTCGATCACGGGCGGAGATCCAACCGCGCTTGCCGCCCTCGATGCCGGCGATGTCGATCTCGCTGCCGTCGGCTCCGAAGCGATGCTGCGGGCCACGGCCAAGGGACAACCATTCCAGATCGTCTATTCGCTGATGTCGCAGGTGACACTTCAGCTCGTGGTGTCTCCCGCGTTCTTGCAGAAGACCGGGGCAAAGCCCACCGATCCCATCGAAAAGCGGCTCGCCGCGCTCAAGGGCGCGGTGATTGGCGTGAGTGCGATCGGAGGCATCGAGGAATCGCTGGCGCGCTGGCTGGCCTTCAAGGGCGGGCTAAATCCAAAAACGGATGTCACCATCGTGCAAGTGGGCGGTCCGCCGGCTCATCGGATGGCGTTGGAGAACAAGACGATCGATGCGTTTATTCTTTCGCCGCCGGAGCCTTATCTGGCGGAGAAATCGGGAGCGGGGACCGTTTTCATCAAGTTGAGCGACGATTTTCCGCAATTGGCTCGGATTCCTTACCTGATCTTCGTGGCGAAGAAGCCGGTGGATCCCAAAACCTCTGACCTTATCGTGAAGGCGATCCGCGCTGTGCAATCGGCCAGTGCGGAAGCCATTGCCAAGCCGGACGCGGTCGGCGGCGCGATCGCCACGAAGTTTTTCCCGAAAGCGGATCCTGACGCCATTGTTGCAGCCTTGAAGGCGATGGATCCCGGCGTTGCCGAGGCCGGAAAGCTCGATGCCGGCAATATCCAGAATCTTCTGACCCTTTCGAAGGAAATGGGCGCGGACTCGGGCAAGGAGAGCAGCCCGAAGGCGTCGGAGGGCGATCTCTGGAGCAACGCCTTCGTCGAGAAAGCCCTCGCAAAGTGATGCTCGATCGGCTCATGCCGCGCGGGCCGGAGAACGGCCTGCAGCGCGGACAATCGGTCAAGGATTAAAGGCAGATTGGCTTCCGGCCAGCGCGTGATCTCCTCGTTCTCCAACTCTCGTTTTGACCAAATAGTATCTTCCAGAAAACAAGTTAAATGTCGCATCCGCCGCTTGGAGAAGAGTTTATGGCGCCAGCGCCCGTTCACCCGCAAGACCTTCGCAGTTTTCTTTCCAGCTATGAGGCGGAACATCCCGGCAAGGTGGTGTACATCAAGGATGAGGTCGATCTCGACTACGACACCACCGCCATCACGTTCGAATATGAAAAGCACGGCAGTCCCATTCTCATTTTTGAAAATGTGAAGGGTTCCCGCTTTCCCGTCATCATGAACCTGTTTGGTACAAGGGACCGCTTCGCCGCGGCTCTCGGCGTAACGGAAGACAGGCTGATTGACCGCTGGGCCAACAATGACGTTGTTCCGGTTGCGCCGAAGTTGGTGAAGACGGGGCCGATTCTGGATGTGGTTCTCAAGGGCGCCGAGGTCGATCTGAACTATTTGCCGATCATGCGGCATTTCATTCAGGATGGCGGAAGCTATCTCACCAACGCGATGTTCATTGCGAAGGATCCGGAAACCGGCGTCAGGAATGCGTCGTTTCACCGGCTGCAGCGCAACGGCAAGACCCGCTTCGGAACCAGCCTTCATAGCCGCCGTCATCTCTGGAACTATGCCCGCAAGGCGAGCGCCATGGGACTGAAGGAGCTTCCCGTCGTGATCGTGGCCGGATGTCATCCCCTGATTACGATCGGTTCCGGTCTCTGGAAGGGGCCGATCTCCACCGACGAATATGAAGTGGCGGGCGGCTTTCTCGGTCAACCGCTGGAGATCGTCAGCGGTGTCACGGGTCCGATCGAGATACCCGCGCATGCCGAGATCGCGATCGAGGGCAGGTTGATACTCGACGCCGACGAGGACGAAGGTCCTTTCGGCGAATTCACGGGCTATGCTTCGGAGCGCTCGACGCGCAATGCCGTGGAAGTCACCGGGATTCTGCATAGGAAGGACGCGTTCTATCATACGGTCGCTCCCGGGATCTCGGACGAGCACACGCTGCTGCTGGGAATCTCCCAGGAAGCGCGCCAGCTCAAGTCGCTGCGTGTGCAATATCCCAGCGTCACCGCGGTTCACTATCCGAAGTCGGGCACCTGTCTTCTTCATGCCTATGTCTCGGTCAAGGATCCCGCGCCCGGCGAGCCCAGCAATATTGCCGCCGCGGCCTTCGGCGACAATTTGAGCCTGAAACTCGTGATCGTGGTCGATGCCGACGTCGATGTTTTCGACGAGGAGCAGGTGATGTGGGCGGTGTGTACGCGTTTCCAGGCCGACACCGACATGGATGTGATCCGCAACGGGATGGGAGCGATTTTGGATCCCTCCAATCGCGACGGCGCAACGGCAAAGCTGATGATCGACGCGACCTGCAAGAAGCGGCCTTACGCGGCGCGGCATACATTGCCGGATGCCGTGCAGGAGAAGGCGCGAAAACTGGTGCTGGGAAAGCTTTAGATTCTTTCTTGACGCGTTTTCTTCATACCAACCGGTATCTGCTTCGGTCAAAAACGCTTCAGATATCGAGCGGCAAGTTTGCCAGTCCCGTCAGGGCCGGTGAGTCATCCAGGATCAGATAGGTCGGAATCTGTTCCAGCATCGTTGAGAACCGGCCCTTGCTCTCGAACCGTTGCCGGAAAGAGGATGCCGCGAAGGCTTCCTTGAAGCGCAGCAGGATTCCGCCGGCGATGTAAACGCCGCCGAAGGCGCCGATGGTCAAAGCGAGGTCGCCGGCGACGCTTCCCAGAAATCCGCAGAAATAGTCAAAGGCCTTGATGCAGTTATTGTCGGAACCGTGAAGCGCGTGCCGGGTCACGTCGGCAGGGGTGAGCATCAGTGCCTCGATGCCCTGGATTGCGCAAAGCGCCTCGTAAAGATTGACCAGCCCGGCGCCGCTCAGGACACGTTCGGCGGAAACATGGGTCCAGCGTTTGCGCAGGATTCGCACGATCGCGAATTCCTCTTCCGTCGAGGCTGCTAGGGTGGTGTGGCCGCCTTCGCCGGCCACCAGCACCCAATCGGCGCCGTGCGGGATCAGGGAACTCATCCCCAGACCCGTTCCGGGACCGACGACACCGATGTTTCCAGTGCCGCTGGTGGGCATCCCAACCACATATCTTTCGCTTTCGGCGAGATGGGGAATGGCCTGGGCGGTCGCCGCGAAATCGTTCACGACCTTCAGCGACGCCAGGTTCAGGCTCCGCTTCAGTTCCTCGACGGAAAACGACCAGGTCTTGTTCGTCATCGTGATCTGGTCGCCGCTGACGGGAGCCGCAATCGCGATCGCGGCCGAAAGCCCGGAACGCTCTTCGGCTGGAAGCACGGCCAGGTAATCCACGATGGCATCGTGGAGCGTGTCGTATCGCCCATCTTCCACGGTGCTCAGGCGCGAATAGCGGCCGTTCTGGGCCAGCGCGAACCGGGCATTGGTGCCGCCGATATCGGCGATCAGACGTAATCCGTTCACGGATGGCTCCCTTCCATGGGCTCTGCATGCCAGCCCTGTGGAAGCTGGAGAGCGGCGCTGGAAGTTCAATAGCAGAAAATGGCCGCTTTGCGGAACAAGGTAGCCCGGATGAGTGGAGCGAGATCCGGGCTACGCCTGTCGAGGGCCGAAGAGCCGTCGCAACGGCTGGCTCTTCGGTCCTTGGCGCATTCGCTGTTAGTGAAGACCGCCGGTGACGTGAAGCGTTTCGCCGGTGACATAGGAGGCATCGTTTGACGCGAAGAAGGCGACCGCCGCTGCGATCTCCTCGACGGTGCCGATCCGCCCGAGCGGCGTGACGGATTCGATCCACTTGCGCATGTCGCCCTCGGCGAGACCGGCGGAGACAACGCCCTCGGTGGCGATCATGCCGGGATTGACGGTGTTGACTCGGATCTTGCGAGGCGCCAATTCCTTGGACAGTACGGAGGAGATGGCGTCCACCGAGGCCTTTGTCGCCGTGTAGACGGCGGCGTTTGGCGGTGCAATCGTCGACACCCCCGAGCTGATATTGATGATGCTTCCGCCCGCGGGATTGAAATGACGCACGGCTTCCTGCGAAACCAGCAGAAGCCCAAGCACGTTGAGATCGAAATGCTTGTGGAAGTGTTCGGCCGTGATGCCATCCAGCGGTGCGAATTCGTAGATACCCGCATTGTTGACGAGGATGTCGATCGCGCCAAGCGCCTTGACGGTCTCGGCCACCACACTTTTCACAGCCTTGGCGTCGCTCAGATTGCCATGGACGGCGATGGCTTTGCCGCCCTTGCCTGTGATGCCAGCCACCACGCGGTCGGCGGCCTGCTTGCTGGCGCTGTAATTGACGGCAACCGCAGCGCCCTCTGCGGCAAGGCGGGCCGCGATTTCGGCGCCGATGCCCTTTGATGCCCCGGTTACGAGCGCCACTCTGCCTTCAAGTCTTCTGGTCATTCCTGATCTCCATGATCGCGCCGAGGCGTCGATTGTTCGATAGTTCAGTAATAATGAACTATTGAATGAGTTCAAGGTCGTGCTATATCTTTGGGCATGGCTCAATTCGTTCACCCGTCGCGAGAGGACATCACGTTGGCCGGAGTGCTTGCAGCGCTCGCGGACCCGATGCGGCTGCGCATCGTCAAAAGCCTGATGGAGCAGAACGATTGCATGTCCTGCACGGAAGCAGCGCCGTGCCCGAAGATGGCCAAATCGACCCTGTCGAACCATTTTCGGATTTTGCGCGAATCCGGCTTGATCCAGACCTCAAAAAAAGGCGTCGAGCACCGCAATGTCGTCCGAACCGCTGACATCAATGCGCGCTTTCCCAGATTGTTGAAAACGATCCTGAGCTATCCGGACTGAAGTCATTCAAGGTCGTCGGGTGAGTTTGGGCCTTCTGCGAATCCCACCGCTGGAGGATTGCAATGGGTGGATATCGCTCCGGTCCGCCACTCTACGTGCTGCGATAGATGTCGCCGCATGAGCGGAGCAAAATTCGGTTGAAAATCATCCCGAATATCGCTGCGCTTAACCGAACTACGCTTGCTGGTACAATCTGCCAATTGCACCAGAAAAAAGAATCTGATCGCACGCATCGCGGTGCGTTTATCGCTTGAAATATTTTAGGTGCGATGAGAGTTTGTTCGAACTTCAGATCGGCACAGACCGATCGATTTTGGGAAGGGAATTTATGCGAGTTCGTTTACTCACTCTGGTGTCGCTGATGCTCACATCGGCTTCGGGATATGCCGTTGCCGGCGAAGCGGCCTGCGTGGCTTTGAAAAACCAGAATTCCGTGCCGGATCTGACGGTCATTTCCGCCAAGATGGTTTCCGCGGATCCGACGCAACAGCTTCCCCCATTCTGCGAAGTCGCCGCCGAAATCAAGCCCGTCGCCGGATCGAACATCGGTGTCGTTTTCAGATTGCCTGAGGAATGGAATGGGAAATTCCTCGGCGTCGGTGGCGGAGGATTTTCCGGGAACGTCACCCTTGCAGGCGCGGCGCACGGATTGTCGAAGGGCTATGCCGTAGCTGGCACCGATACTGGTCATCCGAGCAGCAGCATCACCGACGGCTCGTTCATGATCGACAGGCCGGGGCATGTAAATCCGGTTGAACTGGACGATTTCGGGTATCGCTCGATCCATCTGATGACGACGACCGGAAAGGCGCTGGTCGCGAAATATTACGGACGGCAACAGGCCAGGGCCTATTTCGAAGGCTGCTCCACCGGAGGACGGCAGGGCTTCAGTGAAGTCCAGCGCTATCCGGAAGATTATGATGGCGTGATATCCGGCGCGCCGGTTTACGACCTCAGAGTTCAGACCAGCGGCTTGTTTCGATTGCAGGCGCTCCGCAAGGATCCCGAGAGCCTCGTTACCTACCAGCAGCTGGATCTGATCCATAACGCCGTGAATGAGGCGTGTGACGCGGCAGATGGGGTTCGTGACGGGATCATTTCCGACCCCTTGAGTTGTAAATGGGATCCTGCCGCACTTGCCTGTCGTCCGGGCGAAGAAGGGCCGGCTTGTCTGACTGCAAAGCAGGTCGTCGCGGTCAGGCAGAGTTATGACGGCACCAGATCATCGGCTGGCGCGATCGCCGCCTGGCCGCTTATGCGCGGTAGCGAACTTGCATGGGGGCCGCGTTCGATCGGTGGGACAGCCGATAATCCTCTCGGCCAGAATTACTCGCTGAGCATCCGGTATTTGATGACGTTCCTCTACGGAGACGCGGATCATCCCTGGAAGACCGCTACTGCGGATCAGATCATGAGCGAGCTGAACGCAAGCCCGGTCGCAAAGGCGTTTCAAGATAACAATCCGGATGCCTCTAGCTTTATCAAGCGGGGAGGCAAATGGATCATGTGGCACGGCCTTCAGGATCCGGGACCGAGTCCGCTCGGCACGATCGAGTATTTCCAGGCCGCGAGAAAGGCTACGTCCCAAGCCCTCGAAATTTCCGAGTCCGATCTCGACGACAAGATGCGATTGTTCCTGGCGCCGGGCGTCTATCATTGCCGCGGCGGTCCCGGCCCGGATCAATTCGATATGCTTTCGGCGATAGATACATGGGTCGATCAGGGCAAGGCCCCCGACAATGTTCTCGCTACCAAGGCAAATTCGGATTTATCGCGACCGCTTTGCCCTTATCCAACGGCGGCCCACTACAATGGTGAAGGCGATACAAAGTCGGCCCGAAGTTTTTCATGCCACTAAACAAGCGTGGCGCGTAGGAGGACGGATTAGTTCGACGGGTCCGCGCGAAACGCGGCCCGATGATAGGTTCCGGCGTGATCCGCCGCGGCGACGAAAGCTCGATCGTAGTTCCTGTTGAGCAGATGAGCGGAGCCGCGACGGCGGATTAGGCTCCGCTCATCCATCTTATGAGCTAATCGCCGCCATCGGCCGCAAGGCGCAGGAACTGACGCTTCATCGCGTTGACCCCGGAGAGATAGGCTGCAACGAGGTGATCGCCGCAGCGCTCGCCGGCCAACATCTGAAAGTGACGGCGGGCGTAGGCGGTGGCGGGGCCCGCGCCGCAGAGATGGATAAGGGCCGCAAGATCCTGCTTCTGCAGCGGGCTTGCCTTGACGTTATCAGTGCGGTCGAGAACGTCAGCGACATGGCGGTCCAGATACACGGAGGCCAGCTCGATGGCGTGGCTCGGGAATGCGCGGATGTAGGGGCTGAACCCGCAGCCGGCATCCGTGACCGTGTTGTCCCGGATACAGAACCGCGCGGCCTCGGCGTAGGCGCCATCGGTCATCTGGAACAGGCCGACGGCGCTGGAGGCGGGCTGGTAGATCGCGAACGGATTGAGGCTCCATCGCCAGCGCCAGTAGGTGCGATCCACCGGATTGCCCGAGCTCTCGACCTGTGCCAGTGCCGCCAGCAATTCCGGCGCGATCGTAGGGGTCGAATAGGCCCGGAACAGCGGCCCGTATTGCCGCCACGTCTCGGCCGGTTCCTTGTCGAGCCGATGGCCGACGAAGAAGAACAGCTCGGTCGGCTTGTGGATCACATGATAGACGAGGTTCGTCAACGCAACGGCCGCAAGCAGGATCGCCACCACGCCTGCGATCCGGGCCGCCCGCGTCGTTTTCGCAAGCTTGCTTCGCGCCCACCGTGCGCTCCGCCGCCAGCGGCGAAGGCGATGGAGGAAGGGTTTGCTTTTTCTTGGCATGCGGGGGGAGCGGGTAGGGCGGATTAGCCAAAGGCGTAATCCGCCACCTTGGCGAGCAAAGCTCGATAGCAATTTATATTGGTCTAGGCCTTTTTTACGAATTCCGATTTCAGATTCATCGCGCCGATGCCATCGATCTTGCAGGCGATGTTGTGTCCGTCGGTCGCGTCCGTCAGACGGATGTTCCTGACCTTGGTGCCTCCCTTGACGGTCGATGACGACCCCTTGACCTTAAGATCCTTGATCACGATGACGCTGTCCCCATCCGCAAGCACATTGCCATGCGCATCGCGCACGCCCGCCTCAGGTGAGGTCTCCGCGCCCGCTCCGCCGCCCTCGGCGTTCCATTCATGGGCGCATTCCGGACAAACCCAAAGACCCCGATCCTGATAGGTGTGCTCGGAATTACATTTCGGGCAGTTCATTGCATTGTCCATTATCGACCTGATACTCGTCCGGGCTCATCGAGCCATAGCCCATAGAGCGGATTAGTCGAAGGCGCAATCCGCCGGCTTCGACGATGCCTGTTAAGGTATCTGGACGGTAGATATTCATCCTGTGATTGTAGATCGAATAAACAGAAAGGGTCGCCGAAAGGCCGCCCCTTTGCTTGATGGATGCCCGGGCCAAGCCCGGGCACGACGATCATCTGGAGATCACGAACACCCCGTCGTACTGCCACACGTATCGCACTTCATGCATGTGCCATTGCGCACCAAGGTGAAGTTGCCGCACTCCGAGCACATCTCGCCTTCGTAGCCTTTGGCCTTCGCCTCGGCGCGGCGTTCGGCCTTGCTGGGTGCCGCGGCGGCGCTGCCGGGCTTGCTCCATTGCAGGGCTTCCAGCTTCTCGGTCGGCGACAGGTCGTGCTGGGATTCCTGCTTCAGCGCGACCGCGCCTTCGATGGTGTCGGCCGAACGAGCCGCCGGCGCGTGGGAGGAGAGGGCGGTGACGTTTCCGCCGAGCGCGCCACTCGGCGCGCCATTCTCTCCAGCAAGGGGCGAAGGTCCGCTGCGCATGATCACGAGGTTGTCCGTGCGCGAGCGGGTCAGGCCCTTCGACAGGTATTTGGTGGCCTGGTGGCCTTGCGCGTCGTCGGGTGTCTTGCCTTCGCCGACGCCCTTGCCGAGCGCGTCGAAGCCCGACTCGTTGGGATCGACATGGGCGAGGTCGAAGCGCGACATGTAGCTGACCGCAAGTTCGCGGAACACATAGTCGAGGATCGAGGTCGCGTATTTGATGGAATCGTTGCCCTGCACGGGCCCCGCGGGCTCGAAGCGGGTGAAGGTGAAGGCGTCGACATATTCCTCCAGCGGCACGCCATATTGCAGGCCGAGCGAGACCGCGATGGCGAAGTTGTTGATGAAGGAGCGCAGCGCGGCGCCTTCCTTGTGCATGTCGATGAAGATCTCGCCGAGCCGGCCGTCGTCATATTCGCCGGTGCGCAGATAGACCTTGTGACCGCCGACCACCGCCTTCTGGGTATAGCCCTTGCGGCGGTCCGGCATCTTCTCGCGCTCGCGCATCACCACGATGCGCTCGACCAGCTTCTCGACGATCTTCTCCGAGATCTGCGTGGTGCGCGCGGCCATCGGCTTCTCGTAGAGTGCCTCGATCGCATCGTCATCGTCCTCATCGTCGGCGATGAGCTGCGAATTCAGCGGTTGCGACAGTTTGGAGCCGTCGCGGTAGAGTGCGTTGGCCTTCAGCGCCAGCTTCCAGGACAATAGATAGGCGGATTTGCAATCCTCCACCGTGGCGTCGTTCGGCATGTTGATGGTCTTGGAGATCGCCCCCGAGATGAAGGGCTGCGAAGCCGCCATCATGCGGATGTGGCTTTCCACCGACAGGAACCGCTTGCCGATCTTGCCGCAGGGGTTGGCGCAGTCGAACACCGGGTAGTGCTCGGCCTTCAGATGCGGCGCGCCTTCCACCGTCATCGCGCCGCAGATATGCACGTTGGCGGCCTCGATCTCGCGCTTGGTGAAGCCGATCGCGGCGAGCAGGTCGAAATTCGGCGCGGCGATGGCCTCGGCGCCGATGCCGAGCGTGTCGCGAATGAAATCCTCGCCGAAGGTCCATTTGTTGAAAGCGAACTTGATGTCGAACGCGGTCGGCAGCGCCTTTTCCACCTTGGCAATGGCTTCGTCGGTGAAGCCCTTGGCTTTCAGCGTGGAGGCGTTGATGCCGGGCGCGTTGGAGAGCGAGCCGTGGCCGACGGCATAGGCCTCGATCTCCGCGATATCGCTTTCGCGGTAGCCCAGCGCGCGCAGCGCCTCGGGGACGGCGCGGTTGATGATTTTCCAGTAGCCGCCGCCGGCGAGCTTCTTGAATTTCACCAGCGCGAAATCGGGCTCGATGCCGGTGGTGTCGCAATCCATCACGAGACCGATGGTGCCGGTCGGCGCCACCACGGTCACCTGCGCGTTGCGGTAGCCGTGCTGTGCGCCGAGTTCGAGCGCGGCGTCCCAGGCGGCCTTGGCGCGCTCGACGATGGCGGTTTGCGGCACGCTTGCATAATCCAGCGGCACCGGATTGACGGCCAGCGCCTCATAGCCGCGGCTTTCACCATGCGCGGCGCGGCGGTGGTTGCGGATCACCCGCAGCATGTGCGCCGCGTTCTTCTTGTAGCCGGGGAACGGGCCGAGCTCGGCCGCCATTTCGGCCGAAGTCCGGTAGGCGACGCCGGTTATGACGGCGGTCAGCGCGCCGCACAGCGCGCGGCCTTCCTTGCTGTCATAGGGCAGGCCCATGGTCATCAACAACCCGCCGATATTGGCGAAGCCCAGCCCCAGCGTGCGGAATTCGTAGGACAATTCCGCGATCGCCTTGGACGGGAACTGCGCCATCATCACCGAGATTTCGAGCACCAGGGTCCACAGCCGGCACAGATGCTCGTAGGACTCGACATCGAACAGCTTGGTCGTGGTGTTGTAGAAGGTGATCAAGTTGGCGGACGCCAGGTTGCAGGCGGTGTCGTCCAGGAACATGTATTCCGAGCATGGATTGGACGCGCGGATATCGCCGGACGCCTTGCAGGTGTGCCAGTCGTTCATCGTGGTGTTGAAGTGCAGGCCGGGATCGGCCGAGGCCCAGGCGGCGTAGCCGATCTTCTCCCAGAGATCGCGCGCCTTCAGCGTCTTGGTGATCTTCTTGTTGGTGCGGCCGATCAGGTTCCAGTCGCCGTCGGTCTCGACGGCGCGCAGGAAGTCGTCCTTCAGCGACACCGAATTGTTGGAGTTCTGGCCGGAGACGGTGAGGTAGGCTTCCGAATCCCAGTCGGTGTCATAGATCGGGAAGTCGATGTCCTTGTAGCCCTGCCTGGCGAACTGGATCACCCGCTTGATGAAATTGTCGGGCACCATGGCGCGGCGCGCCAGCTTGATCTCGCGGCGCAGCGCCGGGTTCTTTTCGGGATCGAAGCAATCGTCGCCTGAGCCCTCGCAATTGACGCAGGCCTTCATCACGGCCTTCAGGTGCTTCTGGTTGATCTTGGAGCCGGTGACGAGGGCGGCGACCTTCTGCTCCTCCTTCACCTTCCAGTCGATATAGGTCTCGATATCCGGGTGATCGGCGTCGACCACGACCATCTTGGCCGCGCGGCGCGTGGTGCCGCCGGACTTGATCGCGCCCGCGGCGCGGTCGCCGATCTTGAGGAAGCTCATCAGGCCGGACGAGCGGCCGCCGCCGGAAAGCTTTTCGCCTTCGCCGCGCAGCCGCGAGAAGTTGGAGCCCGTGCCGGAGCCGTATTTGAACAGGCGCGCCTCGCGGACCCAGAGGTCCATGATGCCGCCCTCGTTGACGAGGTCGTCATCGACGCCCTGGATGAAGCAGGCGTGCGGCTGCGGATGCTCGTAGGAGGATTTCGATTTGGTGAGCTTGCCGGTCTTCCAGTCGACGTAATAGTGGCCCTGGCCCGGTCCGTCGATGCCATAGGCCCAATGCAGCCCGGTATTGAACCATTGCGGCGAGTTCGGCGCCACCATCTGCTTGGCCAGCATGAAGCGCAGCTCGTCGAAGAAGGCGCTGGCGTCTTCTTCGGTGGAGAAATAGCCGCCCTTCCAGCCCCAATAGGTCCAGCAGCCGGCCAACCGGTCGAACACCTGCTTGGCGGAGAGCTCGCTGACATAGCGCTCGTTCTCGGGCACGGCGGCCAGCGCATCGGTGTCCGGCACCGATCGCCACAGCCAGGACGGCACGGTCTCTTCCTCGACCTTCTTCAGGCGCGCGGCGACGCCCGCCTTGCGGAAATACTTCTGCGCCAGCACGTCGGAGGCGACCTGTGACCAGAATTCCGGCACCTCGACATTCTCGAGGCGGAAAACCACCGAGCCGTCGGGATTACGGATCTCAGACGTCGTCAGCCTGAAATCGATCCCCGCATAGGGTGACTGGCCTTGGGTGGTGTTGCGCCGTTCGATTCGCATAGTCGTGCCCCGTTCTCTTTATTTGCCGGCCCGCTGCCCCGCGGCGCCGCATCTACATTCCCGAAACGAAAATCCGGTCACGGCGGTATTCCGCAGTCCGGCGGTTCGTTAGCTCAGCCGGCGAATCCGGCTTGTTTCTGTTCAACGCCCCAACGCTTTACCTGAGCCGGTTCTGGCTCGTTTTATGCCCGCGAAATCCCCGAAATTCAGGGCAGAAAATCCCTTCACCCGCGGCCTCGACCGGCTGGCGGAGTGGTCATTCTGGAACCCTTGGGGAGCGACCGGCGGGAACCCAAAACACACTCGCGCCGAACAGGTCGAAAGCTAGGACAAGTCCGGGACGCGCGTCAAGGAATAGTGCGAGTTTCTGAATCAAACACTAAATATGGTGGAAAAAGGAAAGCAACAGGGGTCAAACCGCGCCCGTTGTTGAGCCAAGTATCAGTGAGTCCTCAGGGATTCCCAAGGAAAAAAATGGGTCCGTGGGCCAGGAATGCCCGCTGCGCCCGCTGTTCACAGGGGCACCATTTATTAGCGCTGCGGGGTTGCGGTTTTGAGACTCACGTAAACCTGCGGACAGGTCCGGGTAGGCATGTGCTCCAGCCGGTGGCATGATGCCGCGACAGGCGGCAAAGAGGCCGCCGATTCTCCAACCTTCATCCCTTTCATGACAGACTCAAAACCGGCGCAGGCGCGGGCGCGAGTGGCACCCGCGGGCCTGATGTTCCTCGCCATTACCTCGATCGGCTGGGGCTTCAACTGGCCCGTCACCAAATACCTGCTGGGCGAATTGCCGCCGCTGACCTTTCGCGGCATGACCGGCGTGATCGGCGCCGCGCTGTTGGCGGCACTCGCGCTCGCGCGCGGGCAGAGCCTCAAGGTCAGCCCGGCGCTGTGGCCGCGCCTGATGCTGGCGGCGCTGCTCAATGTGACCGGCTGGATGGTGCTGATGGCATTCGCGCTGCTCTGGCTGCCGGCGAGCGAAACCGCGCTGATCGCCTATACCATGCCGGTCTGGGCGGCGATGCTGGCCTGGCCGGTGCTGGGCGAGCGGCCGACCTTGCTGCGGAGCATCGCGCTGGTGATGGCCTTCGCGGGGCTTGCGGCAATCATGGGCGGCAACGGCGTGTCGGCGAGCGTGACGAAATTGCCTGGAATCGTCATGGCGCTGGTGGGTTCGATCGGATTCGCGCTCGGCACCGTGCTGGCCAAGAAATTTCCGCTGTATTTGCCGCCGATCACGTCGGCGGCCTGGCAGATCGGCCTTGGCTGTTTTCCGGTGGCCATCATCGGCCTGACGATCGAGACCACGCACCTCGAGGCGGTGACACGACTCGGCTGGATGCTGCTGTTCTATTCGACGGTGATCCAGTTCTGCGTCGCCTATGTCGCCTGGTTCGCCGCGCTGGCGCGGCTGCCGGCCTCGGTCGCGGCGATCGGCACCATGGCGGTGCCGGTGATCGGCGTCACGGTATCGGCGCTGACGCTGCATGAACCGCTCGGGCCCGGCCAGATCGCGGCGCTGATCTTCACGCTGGCGGGGGTGGCGCTGGCGGCGCGATCGTGACATCGGCGGTTTCGGACCGGAGCCAAATCAACCAAGACAAGCGGTAATCAAAACAAAAGGACGGCGCGGAAAGCGCCGTCCTCGAATCGTTTTGGTGGTCTCAGGCGCGGTTACGGGCAGGGATGCCGCGCGCCGTCATAGCCGAGATAGGTGCCGGACGCCGGATCGTAGGAGCGATATCTCTGCGCGCAATAGGCAGACGCGTCGCCGCCGGGAACAATCGGCACGACACTGTCGTCACTGTCATCGACATACGAATCGTCATAGCCAGGGCCGTAGCCATAGTAGCCCGGACCGTCATAACCATAGGCATCCGAGGCCAGCGCACCACCGATCACGGCTCCCGCGATCGCGCCGGGAATGAAGGCGCCGCCGCCGCCGCGGTGAAAGCCGCCGCGATAGCCGCCGCCGGCAAAGTGGCCGCCCCCGCCGCGCCGCATGCCGCCACCCATGTGGCCACCGCCCATATGGACTCCGCCCATGTGACCGCCGCCACCATGGCCTCCTCCGTGATGCTGGGCGAAGCTTGCCGTCGGCGTCAGCATCGGCAAAGCCAGGGCGATCGCGGCTACGGTACTCAAAACCCTCAAACTCATCATTTTCATTTGGCTCCAATTGCGGGACCCGTACCAACCGTTTCGGCGGCCGACGGTTCCCGCGCCGCGCGCCGATCGCACGCAAATGGACCGTGGAGGGATGGAAATGTATGCGGAATGAACGCATTACGTCGATTTCGCGACAATTCGTCACCGCCGCCGACTGGGCCACGGTCCGCATGGCCGAACTGGACATTTCGGCCGGCCGGTGGCATCAGAGCCGTAGTTCTCTCGAACCGGTCCGGCCCTGATGAAACAGTTCCTGCTCAAGATGTTCACGTGGTGGAACGGCCAGACCTTCGGCACCCAATTGTGGACCTGGCGCTTTGGCGAACTGGTCGGCGCGGACGAGCAGGGCAACCGCTATTATCGCACCCGCGGCGGAAAGATCGATCCGACGCTGCATTTCGAGCGGCGCTGGGTGGTCTATAACGGCTATGCCGAGGCGACCCGTGTGCCGCCGTCCTGGCATGGCTGGCTGCATCACACTGTCGACGTGCCGCCGACCGATGAGAACTACACGCCGCGCGAATGGGAAAAGCCGCATGTGCCGAACATGACCGGCACGCCCAGGGCTTACCGGCCGTCCGGCTCGACGCTGGCCAGCGGCCGCCGCCCCAAGGCTACCGGCGATTATCAGCCGTGGACGCCAGGAAACTAAGCGACGCCAGAAAACTGGGCGTCGTTATTTCCCGATCGGCCAAAGCACTGCGCGTGGTCGCGCGCGGGCCGTAGGATATATGGCTTTGGATAGATAGCCCTGCTGCTGGTTAGCGACGGCTCTCTCTCGTAGTCGCGCGAGCGGTTTCGCCCGCGCATAATAATGGCTCTCGGCTCCGACAGAATCGGAACCGAGGCGCAGGCCTAGGCCAGCCGTACGGGAGCAAAATCCTGTTTGCGTCGGTAAGCCAGGAAACCCATCGCCGAGAATCCGAGCACCATCATCGCCCATGTCGAGGCTTCCGGAACAGCCGCGACCTGGAAGGTGTCGATTGGCTCGTTGATCGGCGGACCAAAAGGTGCTTGGCCGGACGGGTCGTCAAAGGAGTTGGCCAGGCTGTAGGAGTTTTGAAGATCATACAGATTAAAATACTCACCGGCCGTCGTCGTCAGGGTAATGCCGCCAACGTCAAGGAACGAAGACGTGTTCGTAAAGCCTTGATTTGAATTGGGCCCGGCAGGGAAGTACAGACGGTTCGTGGTATCGAAACTCGGATTTGACGAGCCGGATACGCCGCTGATCGTGAACGTGCCTACCGCGCCGCCATCACTATCGGTAATGGTGCCGGTAGCGCCCGTCACGTCGTAGTACAAGCCTGTGGCGTCGAGCGATGCGGTAAAAGTGCCGCTTCCGCTCACGCTCGGTCCGTTAAAGTCGAAAATAAAAACGTCTGCCCTCGCTGCCGGAGAAGCCGCGATCGCGGCCATTGCAATAGCGGAGGCAATGACGGTGCGTGTAATGTTCATTCCGGTGCCCTCCTCGGTTAAATAGGCATCCGCAGATTAAATGGTCGGCTGATGCCGGAAAATTAAAATATTTAATAATGTATTTATATTTATCTTCTCATCCTGAGGTTGTCAACGGATCACGCCCAATTTCCCCGCTAGGAAAACGCCGCCCCCTCTCGAACCGGAGGGCCGACATGACCCGCGGCCGCAACTGCTTGCGGCATTCAAACCAAGGCCAAACTGCTTGATCCGGTTAGTCTTTGTCCGTCTGCAAAAGCCCTAATCTGCGCCCGAGCCATTGGGTGGTGGTCGCCTGGATCAGGATCGTTGCGAGGATGGCGATGAAGGTTACCGACGCGATCATCGGCGCGCCCGGCGCTTTCATGCCGGACAAGAGACCCGCCAGCGCCGCCGGAATGACGCCGGTCTCGCGGGTCCAGCACATGAACAACATCTCGCGAAAGCTCCATCGCGCGCGGCGGTCCGGCAGCGTACACAGGAAGACGGTTGCCGGCCGCGCCACCAGCATCAGCACGGCGACCACCGCGACGCCGCCTAGCCAGTACTGGCGCATCAGGCCGAAATCGACCTGCGCGCCGAGCAGGATGAAAATGAACACCCGCATGATGAACGCGGTGGTCAGCACATATTCGTCGAGCTTTTGCGCCTCGCCGGTTTCCATCTTGAAGCCGAACGATTCCTTGTTTCCCAGCATGATGCCGAACACGAACACCGCCATGAAGCCCGAGGCCTCAAGGCCGGTGGCGACGAAATAGGCGCCGATCATCGCGACCAGCGTGACGACGGGGGCATATTCGGCGAGGAAGGCCCATTTTTCATGGGCGATCAGAAGGGCCGCCAGATAGCCGAGCGCGATACCGGCGACGATGCCGACGACGGACTGCTTGACGAGATCGAAGATCGACGCCGTCAGCGAGAATTCGCCGCTTCCGGTCGCGATGGCCAGCACGGTGAAGGTGACGATCGCGGCCATCGCGTCATTGAACGCGGACTCGCTCATCACGGTTTGCGCCACCCGGTCGCGGATGCGGACCTGCCGGAAGATCGGCACCAGCGTCGCCGGATCGGTCGAGGCCAGCGTCGCCCCGAGCAGCAGCGCCACGATGAGAGGAACACCAAACACGGCATGCGCGGCGAGGCCGGTGATGCCGGCGGTGATCAGCACGCCGATGGTGGCGATCACGACGATGGTGATCCAGACCTGCTTCAGGACATCGAAGCGCAGCGAGGCGCCGCCGTCGAACAGGATATAGCTCGCGCCGAACAACAGAATGATCTCGTTCAGCGGCGAATCCGCTTTGATGTCGATCAGCCCCAGCGCCTGCGGACCGATCGCGATGCCGATGACCAGAAATAGCACGACATCGGGAATCCGAATCTTCTGCGCCAGGAAAGCGGCGAGGGTGCCGATCGCCAGAACCAGCCCGCACGACAACAGCGTATGCTTGGCGATCTCAATTGAGGCAGAAGTGTCCACGCCACATTACCGGGTTCAATTCAGCGCCTTCAGCCATACGCCGATTTCGCTGGCGGCGACATTGGCCTGCTGTAACAGCTTGCCCATGGTGAAGAAACCGTGGAATTGGCCCGGAAATGTCCGGTGCGTCACCGGCACGCCGGCTTTCCTGAGACGCACGGCATATTCGTTGCCTTCGTCGCGCAAGGGATCGGCGCCGGCGGTCAGCACATAGGCGGGCGGCAGTCCGGCCCGTGTTTCGGCCTTCGCCGGCGAAGCGCGCCAGTCGTGAATATCGGCGGCGCCGTTGAGATAATGGTCGCGAAACCACCGCATCACCGAATGCGTTAGCAGGACGCTGGTCTCGGGTTCGCTGTGCGAGGGATGCGTCATCGCAAAATCGACGGCGGGATAGATCAGCACCTGGCCAGCGATCGCCGGGCCGTCGCCATCGCGCGCCGCGATCGCGACCACGGCGGCGAGATTGCCGCCGGCGCTGTCGCCGCCGACGCTCAGCCGCGCCGCGTCGATGCCGAGTTGTTTGGCGTTGGCTGCGATCCATTTGGTCGCGGCGATGGCGTCATCGGCGGCGGCCGGGAATTTATGTTCGGGCGCCAGCCGATAATCCACCGACACCATGATCAACCGGCCTTCGTCGGCGAGCCTGCGGCACACCACGTCGTGGGAATCGAGATTGCCGATCACCCAGCCGCCGCCGTGGAAGTAAATGAGACACGGCGCCAGGCCGCCCGCCTGCCGCAGCCTCAACGGCGTATAGACGCGGGCCGGAATCGAACCGTGAGGGGCCGGGATCGCAAGCGGCTCGACCGATTTCAGTTCGGGCGGCTCGGGATTGGTGACGGCGCGGCCCTTCAGATAAAGCTCGCGCGCTTCCACCGGTGAAACCGTTTCATAAGGCGGCCGGCCAGCTTCCTGAAAGGCCCTGTAGACTTCGGCGGCATCGGGATCGAGAACGACGGGCATGATCGAAAAGCCTTCTGTTTTTTATCTGTCGTTCCGGACGACTCCAACGGGTCCGCGCAAAGCGCGGCCCGATGACAGGCTTCGCGGCGATCCGGCCGACCAGTGGCGCAGGTGGCGGCGACCGCCCTTTCCCTGCCGTATTCGGCATGTTAACCGGATGCCCAGTGGGCGGCTCATTAGATCATAAAATGTACAATGGCGTTCAGCCCGATTCGCCCTTAAAGCCGCGCGAGATGTTTCGAACCATTGCCCTGACTGGCCTTGCGGCCCTGCTTGCCGCTGCGACGATCACGCTTGCGCCGCCCGCGCGGGCGCAGATCGGTAATATTTTCTCCGATCCGGCGCCGCGGCCGCCTGGTGGTATCCCGCGTGGTAATCAAGCACCCCCGCCGGATGAGGAGGAAGATGTGCCCGAGTTGCCGCAGGGCCGCGTTCTGCCGGCTCCTGGCCGATTGCCGCCGGGACAGGGTGTGCCGCCTCCGGGCGCGGTGCAGTCGCAGCCTTTGCCGCCGCCGCCCGGCGTGGCCGTCGCTCCGCAGAATGCGCCACCCGCCGCCGCGGGTGTACCGCCGCAGCAACCGGGTCAGGGCGTTGCCGTCGCGCCGCCGGGATCCGGCCCGCTGCCGGGATTGCCGCCAGGACAGCGCCAGCCCAAAGGCGTTCCCCAGACCGGCGTTCCGCAAACACCGGCCACCTTGCAGCCGGGTGATGAAGTCGTCACCGAGCCGCCGGCGCAGAAGATCGTCAACAAGAAGGCAAGTTTTTCCGGTCTCGACAAGATCACCGGCCGCATCATCAATTTCGACGAGGACATCGGCGAAACCGTGCAATTCGGCGCGCTGCGGATCAAGACCGACGCCTGCTATACCCGCCCGGCCACCGAGGCCGCCAACACCGACGCCTTTGTCGAGGTCGATGAGATCACCTTGCAGGGCGAGGTGAAGCGAATCTTTTCGGGCTGGATGTTTGCGGCAAGCCCTGGCCTGCACGCGGTCGAACATCCGATCTATGACGTCTGGCTGAACGACTGCAAGATTCCCGACACCACCGTCGTCAGCGCGCAGCCCGATCCGCCGAAACCCGCGCCGCCGCCGCCTTCGGCACAGAAGCGGCCGCCGGGGCAAAAGCAGGCCGTTCCTCCGCGTCCGCCGTCGTTGCAACAGCAGGTGCAACAGCCGCCTCCGCCGCCGCCGCAACCCCAGCAGCAGCCCGGTGGCCTGTTCGGGGTTTTCCGGTAAAAAGCGCAGAAGCGAACAGGCTCTAACCGCGCTCCGCGATGATGTGGAGCGCCTGCGCGCCGCTGACGGGATGGTCGACCGGCAGCGCGCGAAAATCGGCGGGTTCTTCCGCGATCGCCTTGTCGAGCAAGGCGCGGTAACGCCGTCGCGGTACTTCGATCGCACCGAAGCTGCGCAGATGCTCGGTGACATATTGCGTGTCGAGCAGTTCGAAACCGCCGGCGATCAGCCGTGCCACCAGATGCACCAGCGCCACTTTCGAGGCGTCGCGGGCGCGATGAAACATGCTCTCGCCAAAGAAGGCACGGCCGAGATTGACGCCGTACAGTCCACCGACGAGATCGTCATTGGCCCAGACCTCGACGCTATGGCAATGGCCGAGTTCGTGCAGCCCGATATAGAGATCGCGAATGCGCTTGTTGATCCAGGTGTCGTGGCGTTCGGGCTGCGGCTCAGCACAGCCGGCGATGACGGCTTTGAACGCGGTGTCGACGGTGACGGTAAAGGCGTCCGAGCGCACGGTGCGCGCCAGGCGCGCGGAGACATGAAAGCCATCGAGCGGGATCAGCCCGCGCATTTCCGGCTCGACCCAGAACAGGGTCGGATCGTCGGCGCTCTCGGCCATCGGAAAAATGCCGCAGGCATAGGCGCGCAACAGCACTTCAGGCGTGATTTCGGAGGCGGCGGACTCGCGCGACGTCATGAGCGCGAGGATAGCAAAGCGAGAGCGGGCGTGCGATGGGGCCGGTGGCGTTTTCGAGTGGATGGGAATCCATTCGCATCAAGAAAATGCGCCGATGATAAATTGCCACAGTCCGGTCTGATCCGCATGGGCGTCAGCCTGCGGCGGCGTTGGCGGGCTTCGCGGCCGGTGCGTTGACGCGCGGGAACCGGACCACGATCCTGGTGCCGTCATGGTTCGCGTCGCGCTCCACGCCGGCGTCAAGCTTGGCCGCCATGGCGCTGACGATCCGCTGCCCCATGCCGGTCGAACGTGGGTCTGCCTTGGCGTTGACGCCGACGCCATCGTCGGTGATCGACAACACCACATCGTCGCCCTGCGTCGCGAGTTCGATATGAATGGGGCCGGCGCCGTCGGGATAGGCGTATTTGACGGCGTTCATCACCAGCTCGTTGACGATGATGCCGATGGCCACCGCGCGATCGGGATCGATCTCGACCGGTTCGGCCTTCAAGGTCAGCCGCGACATCCGGTTGCCCTCGGCGGAGCGCCGGAGGTCCTCCAGCAGGGCATCGAGATACTGGTTCAGGAGTACGCTCTTCAGGTCGTGCGAGGTGTAGAGTCTGCGATGGACCTGCGCCACCGCGGCGACGCGTCCCATCGCATTGGTCAGCGCCGCCTTGACGTCGTCCTGAGCGGCGGAACTCGCTTGCAGATGCAGCAGCGAGGCGATGATCTGCAAGCTGTTGCCGACGCGATGATTGACCTCGCGCAACAGCACCTCGCGCTCGGCGGCGAGCGCGGCGTAGCGGTCGCGCGAGGCATGGACCTCGGCTTCCGCCTCATCGCGGGCTTTCCGGACCTGCGCCTGACGCAACGCGCCGTCGACGGCCACATGAAGCAGCGGGATGAAATCGCCGCGCGCATCCTTCACCAGATAATCGGCGGCTCCGGCCTTCAGCGCGGTGACGGCGATGCTGGAATCCTGCGACGCAGTGACGAAAACCACCGGCGGCGCATCCGGGATCGTCATGATCCGTTCGAGGATTTCGAGGCCGTCGAGTCCGGGCATGTATTGATCGAGCGCCACGACATCGATGCCGCCTTGTTGCAGCCGCTCAAGCCCGGCATCGCCGCGCGTGGCATGGACAACGGCGAAGCCGTGCCGGGTCAGGCCGCGTTCAACCAGCCGGGCCAGCGCGTCGTCGTCGTCGATGTACAGCAGCGTGGTCGGCATGGCTTGGTTCATGTGGCGGCTTGCGGAACCTGAATCACGGAAAAGAACAGACCGAGCTGGCGAATGGCGTTGGCGAAGCTTTCGTAATTCACCGGCTTGGTGATGTAGACGTTGCAGCCGAGTTCGTAGCAGCGCTTGATCTCCTGGGAATCGTCGGTGGTCGTAAGCACGACGACCGGAGCGCATTTCAGGTATTTATTCTCCTTCACCCGGCGCAAGATATCGATACCTGTCATATCCGGCAGGTTGAGATCGAGCAAAATCAGCAGCGCGTCGTTGTGGTGGGCGAGGCCGGTTCCATCACTGCCGAACAGGTAATTTACCGCGTCTGTACCATTGGTGAACGGCACGATGTCGTTATTGACCCCGGAACGGCGAATGTTCCGCTCGATCAGGCGCGCGTGTCCCTCGTCGTCCTCGATCATGATGATGGTGACTGGCTTGTTCATTTATCGCGGTTCCGGTTACTGGCTGCCCAGGCGATGGGCAGTGTTATGGTGAAGGTGCTGCCATTGTGAAGCTCCGATGCAACCGACATGGTTCCACCGAGACGCCGGACCAGCGCCCGGACGTGGGCAAGTCCGATGCCTTGTCCAGGCTTGTCCTGTGTACCGGCGCGGCGGAACAATTCGAAAATCCTCTGGTGGTCCTTGGGGTCGATGCCGCGCCCGTTATCGGCCACTTCGAAGATCGCAAAGCCGAGCTTGGCGCGGCCGCGGATCGCGATGTCGCCGGGAACGCCGGGCTTGAGATATTTCAGCGCATTGTCGATCAAGTTGGAGAAAATCTGCTCGATCGCAAGACGGTCGCTGACGATATCCGGAAGCGGCTCGATGCGGATCTGCGCATTGGCCTCGGCGGCCTGATGGGCGACGGTCGCCGCGATGCCCTCGATCAGTTCGCGGGTATCGATCCGCACCGGATGGAACTCGCGCCGTCCCTCGCGGGTGAGATTGAGGATGGCGGAGATCAGGCGGTCCATCTTGGCGATCGACGACTTGATGAAGCCGAGCGCCTCGGCGTAATCCTGCGCGAGCTTCCTGTCCTCGCCGTCAAGGATCGCCTCGACGTCGCTGCCGTCGGCGGACACCAGCGGGGCGGAGTCCGGCGCCTGGCCAAGCGTTGCGATCCGCCGGAAGATATCGCCGCGCAATTGCTCGAGTTCGCTGGTGAAGCCCATGATGTTCACCAGCGGCGAGCGCAGATCATGGCTGACGATATAGGCGAAACGCTGGATTTCGTCGGTGGCTTCGCGGAGATCGGCCGTGCGTTCGCCGATCGCCGATTCGAGATTGAAGTTGGCGTCGCGCAATCTGGTTTCCGCCGAGTCGCGGGCGCGCGACGAGCGCTGCACCAGGAAGGCCGAAATCGCGCCAAGCGCGATCACGAGGCTGGAACCGAGGACGGTCACGATCGATGCCAGTTGTTCCGTGCGGTCCGCGATGGCCCGGCGCTGCGCGAACAGGCGATTTTCCTCGTCGCGCATCGCTCCGGTGATCCGGTTGATGGCCTCCGCGGCTTCGTTGAAACTGTTGTTGCGCAACACGGCAATGCCCGTTGCGACATCGTCATTTTTGACGCGATCGATGCCTCTTGTGAGTTCGGCTAGCCTGATCTCGACCGCTTTCCGCAGTTCAGCGCTGTTCTCGACCTCGACCGGATTGTCGCTGGTCAATTTGGCCAGATGGTCCAGGGCGGGGGGGATGCTTGCGGCCGCCGCTTCCTTTTCAGCGAGGAATTGCGGCGCCTGCGACAGCATGTAGGCCCGCGTGGCGCTTTCCGCACGGCGGATATCGAGCAGCAGGGCGTTGATCTGATTTTCCGACTCGACGGTGTGAACCACCCAGGCGTTATCCTTGCGGGACTGCGTGACCAGGATCACCGACAAGGTGCTGATCGCAATCAGCACGAAAAGTCCGGCGCAAAGCAGCAGGATCTGCCCGATGGAGCGGCGGCGGCGCGCGGTATCAAGCTTTGTGGATATATCGCTGGGCGAAATCAACGGTCCCCCGCCGGATGGTTCCCGGCAAGTCGAAACTCACGCCGGGACAAATGGTTCCCGGCGCGGCCCGATGATTTGATATATTCCGCAGGCGAAGAAGGACCGGCTTTCCTTAACCGGGCGGCTGGCCGGCGAGATACTGCTCCAGCCAGTGGATATGATAATCGCCATCGATGATGGCGGGTTCGCGGACCAGCGCCCGGAACAGCGGCAGCGTGGTTTCGATGCCTTCCACCACCATTTCGTCCAGCGCGCGCCTGAGCCGCATCAGGCATTCCGCACGGGTCTTGCCATGCACGATCAGCTTGCCCACCAGTGAGTCGTAATAAGGCGGGATGACGTAGCCCTGATAGACGGCGGAATCGATCCGCACCCCGAGGCCGCCCGGCGGATGGTATTGCGAGATCCGTCCCGGCGAGGGACGGAAGGTTTGCGGGTTTTCCGCGTTGACGCGGCATTCGATGGCGTGCCCGATGATGGCGATCTGATCCTGGGTCGCAGACAGTTCACCGCCGGCGGCGATTCGGATCTGTTCCAGCACGAGGTCGATGTCGGTGATCATCTCGGTGACGGGATGTTCGACCTGGATGCGGGTGTTCATCTCGATGAAATAGAATTCGCCGTCTTCGAACAGAAACTCGATGGTGCCGACACCGAGATATTTCATGTCCTGCATCGCCTTGGCGCAGATCCCGCCGATCCTGGCGCGCGCCTCCGCTGTAAGAACCGGCGAGGGGCCTTCTTCCCAGACCTTCTGGTGGCGCCGCTGCAATGAACAGTCGCGCTCGCCGAGGTGGATGGCGCCGCCACGGCCGTCGCCAAGAACCTGAATCTCGATGTGGCGCGGCTTCTGCAGGTATTTTTCCAGATAGACCGAGGCGTCGCCGAAGGCCGACTTCGCCTCATTGGAGGCGGTGGAAAGCGCAAGCTTCAAGTCGTCGGCGCTGTGCGCGACTTTCATGCCGCGTCCGCCGCCGCCGGCCGCCGCCTTCACCAATACTGGAAAGCCGATTTCCCTGGCGATCGCCATCGCGTCGTCGTCGGGAGAAACCGCGCCGTCGGAGCCCGGCACGACGGGAATGCCGAGCCGTCTGGCGGTCTTCTTGGCTTCGATCTTGTCGCCCATCAGGCGGATATGTTCGGCCTTGGGCCCGATGAAATGCAGGTTATGATCGGCCAGGATCTCGGCGAAACGGGCGTTTTCCGAAAGAAAACCGTAGCCGGGATGCACCGCGTCCGCGCCGGTGATCTCGCAGGCGGCCAGAAGCGCCGGCACGTTGAGATAGCTGTCCTTGGACGGCGGCGGCCCGATGCAGACGCTCTCGTCGGCAAGCCGCACATGCATGGCGTCGGCGTCGGCGGTGGAATGCACCGCGACGGTGGAAATGCCGAGTTCCTTGCACGCGCGCAACACGCGCAAGGCGATTTCGCCGCGATTGGCTATCAGGATTTTGTCGAACATGGTGTCCTTAAAGGGCGAATAGCGAATAGGGAGTAGCGAATAGAAAGGAAATTATTCGCCATTCGCTCCTTGCTCACTCAATAATCACCAGCGGCTCGCCGAATTCGACCGGCTGGCCGTCTTCGACCAGGATCTGTTTTACCGTGCCCGCGCGCGGCGACGGAATCTGGTTCATGGTCTTCATCGCTTCGATGATCAGCAAGGTCTGCCCGACTGATACTTTGCTGCCGACTTCGATGAACGGCTTGGCGCCGGGCTCCGGCGCCCAATAGGCGGTGCCGACCATCGGCGAGGTGACGGCCCCCGGATGCTTGGCGATATCCGTCACATCGGCAGCGCCAGATGCGACCGGCGCGGCGGCAACAGCCTGCATGGTTGCCGGCATCGATGCGGCGATGCTGATATTGCGCGCGACCCGTACCCGCAGGCCGGCGCGCTCGATCTCGATCTCGGTGAGGTTGGTTTCGTCGAGCAGCAGCGCCAGTTCGCGAATGAGTGCGCTGTCGTCGTTCTTGGATTTTGCGGATGTTTTGTCGTCAGGCTGACGCGCCATGATTTCTTGACTTTCTGTTTGGCGAAAGGCGTCAGGCTTTTGCCTTGACGCCGATCTTGGCGGCGAGGCCAATGATCGCGAGCCGGTAACCGTCGATGCCGAAGCCGGAAAGCGTTGCGAAAGCGGCCTTGGCGGTGAAGGAGTGGTGCCGGAAATTCTCGCGGGCGTGGATATTGCTGATGTGGACTTCGACCGCCGGGATTTTCACGGCCACCAGGGCATCGTGCAGCGCGATCGAGGTGTGCGAATAGGCCCCGGCATTGATGATGATGCCGGCCGCTTTCTTCGCATGCGCCTCGTGGATGAAATCGATCAGATCGCCTTCGCGATTGGACTGCCTGCAATCGGCTTTCAGGCCGAATTGCGCCGACGTCTCGGCGCAGAGCTTCTCGACATCGGCCAGCGTCGCATGGCCATAGGTTTCGGGTTCGCGAGTCCCCAGCAGATTGAGGTTCGGACCGTTGAGGACGTAGATTGTTTCGGCAGCTTTATTGGCCATCCAGATCCCGGCGATGTGGCGGTGGGTGCGGGCGTTATAGGTAACAACCGGCGCAAGGGGAAGCCTTCCGGCCCGGCTGTGGACGGCTCAAACACCTCATCCGGTTCATGAAAAGCCTGATGGAACCTACGGAAATTGCTTATTAACCAAGGTTAAAGAATAGTAAAGAGTGGCCGGTGGGCCGGGCATTGCGGCCCGCCCGGCCGGCCGTTCTCGTGAAAACATCAGGCGTTGAGGACGGCGACGATCTCGAAGGTATCGGGATCGATCACCACGATCTCATCCCGCACCAGGACAAAATTATACCCGCGCCACTCGGGATAGACGGTGACGACATCCGCCGGGAGCGGGTGGAAAGCGACGTCGCGTGGGACGCGGGTGCCGACCGAAACCGAGAAGTTCACATTGTCTGCGGGCGCCACGTGCTGATTGCGGATCACGGTCGTGATCCTGGTGCGCTGCTCGGTCGAGAGCTTCGCACCGGCGCCAGCCTGGCCGACGGTCTGAGACTTGTTTTCATCCCGAGACTCCGCATTCATGGAGCCGTTGCGGTCCTGACGCCCCTCGGCCTTCCTATCGTCGTTACGGCCGGTGGTGCCGTTCTCGGAGTTCACGCTCTTCGATCTGTCACCTCGCATGGTTTCATCGGCGCGCTGATTGCCGCCGGCGGCCGGCGACTTTTCCTCCGATTGGGAGGACGTCATGCCGGGTTGGGTCGCATCATGGTTCATCTGGGTTGCCGAACCTGCGCCGCGATCGGACGACGGAGCGCTCGGCTGAACGGAAGAACCGGCTGACGGTGCTTCGCGGCTCATGCCGGTGCCTTGCGCATTGGCAAATCCGGTTCCGGCAATCAGTGCGGCTGCAGCAACCGTTATCTTGAAGCGATTCATCATCGAGTTTCTCCTCGCACATTTGCATTGCCCACCGACCAACGACAGACGATGTGCGATGTTCCTCGCGATCTCGCATTCCACCGGTTTCATCGCATGAATGTACGATGAACGTGGTGTGTTACAGGCTGCGCAAAAAATAAAGCCGGCGGTGCAACCGCCGACTTTCACCGATGCGACGATGCGCGCCGGAACTAAGAACAGGTCTCCTTGCCGCAGCGGGCGAGCGCGATCTTTTCCTTGAGACCGTCCAGCCCGATCGCACCGACCACGACTTGCTTGCCGATGACATAGCTCGGCGTACCGTTCATGCCCATGGCTTCGGCGAGCTTCATGTTCTCTTCGATCGTGGCCTTCACTTCAGGGCTCACCATGTCCTTTTCGATCCGCGCCATGTCGAGGCCGGCGTCCTTGGCCGCCGCCAAAGCATGCGCCTTGTCGGCCGGGCCGCGGCCGCCGAGCAGCTTCTGGTGGAAATCGAGATATTTCTTGCCGCCGGGATCCTGCATGCGGACGGCTACCGCGACCTGGGCCGCTTCGACCGAGCCGGGGCTCAGGACCGGAAACTCCTTCAGCACCACCTTGAGCTTCGGATCGGTCTTCATCAGGTCGAGCATGTCGGCCATCGCGCGTTTGCAATAGCCGCAATTGTAGTCGAAGAACTCGACAAAGGTGACGTCGCCGTCCTTGTTGCCAAGCATGACGCCATGCGGCGAATTGAAGATCGTGTCGGCGTTTTCGGCGACGCTCGCTTCGTGCTTCTGGGCGTCTTCGGCGGCCTGGCGCTTGCTCAATTCGGCCATGGCCTCTTCCAGCACTTCGGGATGCGAGACCAGGTAATTCTTGATGATCACCTCGATGTCGCTCTTCTGGGTGTCGGAGAAGCTCTGCGCCGACGCGGCTGGCGGTGCGGCGCAGAGCGCCAGCGCGAACAGGGCGGGAGCGAGCAGGCGGAACGAAGGCATTGGCGAATCCTCTGGGTGAGAGATAAGGTTTTCTGGAAGGCTGGTTTTCGAAAACCTTTATAGCTTGGATTGAGCTGTTGGCTTGAGTTAACGCGCGTCTCGTCTCAATCGTCCTACTGGCCGGACATCGGCTTGGCAGTGACGATGTCGTCAGCCTTGACCCAGCCGGGCGTGCCGACAGCGAAACGAGTCTTGGCGCGAGACGCGAGATCGCGCGCGGTCTTGTTGTCGCCGCGAAGATAGGCGGCTTGCGCCGAGGCCAGATCGGCCTCCGCATAGTCTCCTTTCCGGGCATAAGCCATTGCGAGCTGCATATAGCCCAGCGGCGCCTCGGTTTCCCGGCCAACCGCCGCCCGCAGAATCGCAATCGCTTCCGCAGAGTAGGCGTTATTATCGGTTCCCACGAGCGCCTGCCCAAGTAACATCTCGATGAGCGGCGCGTTATTGGAAAGCTGCACCGCCTTGCGCAGCGGAGCGATCGCTTCCGCGGGCTTGCCGCCTTCCAGCAGCGCCTGGCCGCGCAATTCGTAGAAATAGGGGTTATTGGGCTGCACTTGGATCAGCCCGTCGATCTGGGCGAGCGCGCTGCGCAAGTCGCCGTGGCGATAGGTCGCAATGGCGTGGGCGTAGCGTGCGGGCAGGCTGGTGTCCGACAGCGGATAGCGTCGGTAGACCGTGTCCTGGCGTTCCATGAAGGCCGAGATCTTGGCGCGCACCATGTCATGGCGCAATTGCAGCGCCGGATCGTCCTTCTTGTCCCAGTACGGACTCGACCTTGCGATTCCCTCCAGCGCGGCGACGCGATCGGCCGGCATCGGGTGGGACTGGACATAGGGGTCGGCGCCGTAGGAGGCGAACAGGCTGTCATTGGTGAAGCGCTTGAAGGTGTCGTACATGCCTTTCGGGGACTGGCCGGTTGCGGTCAGAAACTTCACGCCGGCGCGGTCCGCGTTCTCCTCCTGCTGGCGCTGGTAGGAAAGCAGCGAACGGCGGATCACTTCCTGCGGCGCGGAAAGCGCGGCGGCGCCCGCATTGGCCAGGCCGCCATCGCCACCGCCTCGTGCGGCGCCCGCCGCCAGCGCGCCGGCGCCGAGCAGCATGGCGATCACCATCTGGGTCTGCGCATTGGCCAGTTGCTGGCGCAGCCTGGCGAGGTGGCCTCCGGCAAGGTGCCCGGTTTCATGCGCCAGCACGCCGATCAATTGGTTCGGGGTCTCCGACTGCAGGATCGCGCCGTAATTTACGAAAATACGGTGCCCGTCGGCGACGAACGCGTTGAACACGCTTTCGTTGATGATCACGACCTGGATGTTCTGCTTTTCCAGCCCCGCGGTCCGCAGGATCGGCCGGGTATAGTCCCGCAACAATTGCTCCGCCTCGGCATCGCGGATGATCGGCGGTCCTTTGCTCGCTTCTTCCTGCGCAACACCCGGTATCGGGGCGAGGGCGAGCGACACCGCGGCGGCGAGAGCGGTCAATTTCGGTATCTTGGCGCCGGTGGCCATGCGCAGCAGCATCGGGCGGTCTTTAATCGTTGGCGGCAGGTCGGATACAATATATGCCCTAACAAGCTGCGGAATACGGCCAGTCTGGGGCGCTCATCGGCGATGCCGGGAGAGATAGCAGATATCGATGCTTGATGCGACATTGAGAGACCGGGCCCGGAGCCTTCTGACGGCCTCCCGCCGAAGCGACGTTCCACCGTTCATGGTGATGGACGTGATGGCTGCGGCGGCGCGCATCGAAGCCTCCGGCGGCCACGTCATTCACATGGAGGTGGGGCAGCCGGCTGCGCCGGCACCGAGAGCGGCGATCGCGGCGGCGCATGCCGCGCTCGAGAGCGAACGAATCGATTATACCTCCGCGCTGGGTATTCCCTCGCTGCGCGCGCGCATCGCGCGGCATTACCGCGAGACCTACCGTTGCGCGGTGGACGCGGAACGGATCGTCGTCACCACCGGCTCGTCCGGCGCCTTCATCCTGGCGTTCCTTGCCATGTTCGAGCCGGGCGACCGTGTCGCGGTGACCGTGCCCGGTTACCCGCCCTATCGCCATATCCTCAACGCGCTCGGTTGCGAGCCGGTGCTGATCGAGACCTCAAGCGAAACCCGCCACGCTTTGACCGGGGAGGCGCTGCTGGCGGCTCACCGGGAGCGGCCTTTGCAGGGCGTCCTGGTGGCAAGCCCGGCCAATCCCACGGGCACCATGATGTCGCGCGAGGCGCTCGCCAGCCTGATGACGGCCGCGGAAGCCGCGGGCATCCGTTTCATTTCTGACGAGATCTATCATGGTCTCGACTATGCGTTTCCCGCGGTGACGGCGGCGGAACTTTCGCCGCAGGCGCTCGTGATCAATTCGTTCTCGAAATATTTCTGCATGACCGGCTGGCGGATCGGCTGGATGGTGGTGCCCGAGCCATTGGTGCGGCCGATCGAACGGCTACAGCAGAATCTTTCCATTTCGGTTCCGACGCTGTCGCAGATCGCCGCCGAGGCGGCGTTCGAGGGCCGCGAAGAGATGGAGGCGATCAAGCGCGGCTATCTCGAAAACCGCCGTATCCTGATCGAGGGCCTGCCGCAGGCCGGCCTCACCGATTTCCTTCCCGCGGACGGCGCATTTTACCTCTACGCCGACGTATCGAAGTTCACCTCCGACAGCTTCGCCTTTGCCGGCGAAATGCTGGAAAAAGCGCATGTCGCGGCAACCCCCGGCATCGATTTCGATCCGGTGCATGGCCGCGCTTTCATACGGTTTTCCTATGCGCGCTCGGCCGGAGAGATGCACGAGGCCGTCGAACGCATCACCCGGTGGCTCCGATAGCGCAGGGCCGCCCCCGTCCGCCTGCATAGGACTGGAAGAAGGTTCCATTGACTCTGCCAACTCCTTGATTTTGGTAGTGTCCGGGGCGGTCGCCGGGGCGCGGCGACGGCAGATCATCAAGATCCACGGCAAGATCCACGGGGTGAGTGAAATATCATGACGACAATGACCGCAACCGGGGTGCCCGCACGCGCGGCAAGACCCTGGTATAAAATACTTTATCTCCAGGTTCTGGTGGCCATCGTGCTCGGCGTCGTGGTCGGCTGGCTGTGGCCTCATCTCGCGACCAATGACTGGATCAAGGGGCTCGGCGACGGCTTCATCAAGCTGATCAAGATGGTGATCGCGCCGATCATCTTCTGCACGGTGGTGTCGGGCATCTCCCATATCCAGGACGCCAGGAAAGTCGGCCGCGTCGGCGTCAAGGCGCTGGTCTATTTCGAGGTCGTTTCCTCCTTCGCGCTGATTATCGGCCTGCTGGTGGGCAATCTGATCCCGGTCGGCCGCGGCCTTGCGGCGCACCCCGACGCCGCGGCGGTGGCCGCTTACGTCAAGCAGGCGGAATCGCAGAAGGCGGTCGATTTCGTCCTCAACATCATTCCGGACAGCGTGGTCGGCGCACTCGCGCGCGGCGATATCCTGCAGGTGCTGCTGTTCGCCATCCTGTTCGGCTTCGCGCTGATGGCGATGGGCGAACGCGGCTACCGGCTGCGCGATATCATCGACGACACCTCGCATGCGGTGTTCGGCGTGATCGGCATTGTCATGAAAGCGGCGCCGCTCGGCGCGTTCGGCGCGATGGCCTATACCATCGGCAGGTTCGGCCCGGCCGCGCTCGGCAATCTGATCGGATTGATCGCGCTGTTCTACGCCACGGCTGCGTTGTTCGTCATCATCGTGCTCGGCCTGATCGCGCGCATGGTCGGCTTCAACATTTTCAAGTTCGTCGCCTACATCAAGGACGAACTCCTGATCGTGCTCGGCACCAGCTCTTCCGAAAGCGCGCTGCCGCAATTGATGGAGAAGCTCGAACGGCTCGGCTGTTCGAAATCGGTGGTGGGCCTGGTGGTGCCGACCGGTTATTCGTTCAACCTGGACGGTACCAACATCTACATGACGCTGGCCACGCTGTTCATCGCGCAGGCGCTCGGCGTCGATTTGACGTTCACGCAGCAGCTCACCATCCTGGTGGTGGCGATGTTGACGTCGAAGGGCGCCAGCGGCGTCACCGGCGCGGGTTTCATCACGCTGGCGGCGACGCTCACGGTGGTCAATCCGGCGCTGGTGCCCGGCATGGCGATCGTGTTCTCGATCGACAAGTTCATGAGCGAGGTCCGCGCGCTCACCAACATCATCGGCAACGGCGTCGCGTCGGTGTTCGTGTCGTGGTGGGAAGGCGAGCTCGATCGCGACCGGCTGCACGCCGCTCTCAACCAGACCGTCGACGTGTCGGATCTGAAAACGGCCGTTACGACGGGGTAGCTGCCGGGCGTGGCATCGTCCACGTTCGGTTGTTCCTGCCGGGAGCAACGATACGATCGCTCGGACCGCAACATCGGGATTCGGTTCTGCTTCAATCAGAACCGAACCGGGCTCTAACATTTTTTGACGCGTTTTCTTTCACGCGAACCGGAATCCACTTCGCTCGAAAACGCTATAGTGTGTATCGTAGCCATAGAGAGCAGGAGACTGCGCAATGTTTATTGCCATGAACCGTTTCCGCGTCGCCAAGGGGTCCGAAGCTGCGTTCGAGCAGGTCTGGTTGTCGCGCGATAGCCATCTCGACAAGGTGCCTGGCTTTGTCGAGTTCCACCTTCTCAAAGGTCCGGAGGCCGAGGACCACACGCTGTATGCTTCTCACACAGTTTGGGAGAACCGCGCCGTCTTTGAAGCATGGACCAAGTCGGAGGCTTTCCGCGCGGCGCACAGCCGGGCGGGGGACAACAAGCCGCTGTATCTGGATCACCCACAGTTCGAAGGGTTTGAGGTGCGCCAGACCGTTGGGCGCTAACGTCGAAGCTTGCGTCAGGAGTCCCCGGATGTGTCGTTTCTCGCCGCGTGCTTTGGTCGTGGCGTCATTTTTTTCCATCGCCGCCGTCGTGCTTGCCGGGCTCAGTCCCCGGCCGGCGATGGCCTATCCGGATCGTCCGATCCATCTGCTGGTGCCTTATCCGGCTGGCGGGCCAAATGATGTGATCGCGCGTCTCATCGCCAACAAGCTCGACGATAAATTCGGCCAGCAGGTCGTCGTGGAAAATCGCCCCGGCGGCAGCGGCAATACCGCCGTCATCGCCGCCGCCCGCGCCGCGCCGGACGGCTACACGCTGGTGCTTCCCGCCATGACCTATGCGGTCAATCCGTCGCTGTTCTCGGATGTAGGCTATGCGTTCGATCAGCTCGTGCCGGTCTCGATCGTGACGCAGGGACCGCTGGTGCTGGTGGCGCATCCCTCGCTCGGTGTGAAATCGGTGCAGGAGCTGATCGCGCTGGCGAAGGCGCAGCCGGGCAAGATCAATTACGGCTCGGGTGGCGTCGGCAGTTCGCCCCATCTCGCGGCCGAACTGTTCAAGCAGGCCGCCGGAATCGACTTGCGGCACATTCCCTACAAGGGCACCAACGACCTGATCGCCGATCTTCTGACCGGAAGGGTGCCGGTTGTTTTTCTCAGCCCGCTGATCGCGAGGCAGCATGTGGCGGATGGCGAGGTGGTCGCGCTCGGCATCACTTCGGCGCAACGCTCCCCGACCTGGCCGCAGACGCCGACCATCGCCGAAGCCGGCGTGCCGGGCTATGAAATGCAGGCTTGGTATACGGTTCTGGCGCCGAGAGGCACGCCGAAGGATGTGGTCGACAAGCTGAGCGAGGCGATCGCGGAGGCCGTGAAATCGCCGGACGTGAGCAGCAAGCTGGAGACGCTCGGCAATGTGCCTTACGGCAGCACCGCGGCCGAAGCGCAGGCCTACATCGATGCGGAAAGCAAGCGCTGGCATGAGATCATCCGCGCCGCCGGCATCGTTCCCGAATAAGACGAGGCTGGGGAGATTCGCATGAGTTTCGATCTCGTGCTGCGCGGCGGCACGCTCCATGACGGCAGCGGGCGGCCCGGTGAACGCGGCGACCTGGCGGTCACCGACGGCCGTATCGCCGCGATCGGCGATGTATCCGGCCCGGCCAAGCGAGAGATCGACGTATCCGGGCTGGCCGTGGCGCCCGGCTTCATCGACATCAAGACCCATTCGGATTTTACCCTGCCGATCAACCCGAAGGCGGAAAGCAAGGTGCGCCAGGGCGTCACCACGGAGGTGATCGGCCATTGTGGTTTCTCGGTCGCGCCGGTGCTGCCGGGGAAGGTGGATCTGCTGCGCGATTATCTTTCGCCGAGCGCGCCCTGGCTGTCGTTCCGCGAGCAGAGTTTCGCCGAATATCTCGACAGCTTCCCGGCGACCGCGGTGAATGCCGGAATGCTGGTCGGCCACAACACCTTGCGTCTGATGGTGATGGGCATGGAAAACCGCGTGCCCACCGCAATCGAGCTTAAGGCGATGTGTGATCTGCTGGAAGACGGCCTTCGCGCCGGCGCGCTCGGCCTGTCGTCCGGGTTGTTCACCGCGCCCGGCTCCTACGCTGCGCCGGAGGAGATGATCGCGCTGTGCCAGGTGGTGAAGCGGCACCATGCGGGCTACTTCACGCATATTCGCGACGAATCGAACCGTGTGCTGGAGGCGGTGCAGGAAGCGATCCAGGTCGCCGAGAGCTGTGGCGTCCATGTCGAGATCGTGCATTTCAAATGTTCGGGCGTCGACAATTGGGGCAAGGCGGTGCGCGGGCTGGCCATGATCGGCGAGGCCAAGGCGCGTGGCGTCGATGTCGACTGCGATGCCTACCCTTATACGGCCGGCAGCAATCCGCTGAAGAATCTGATGCCGCAATGGGTGCAGGCCGGCGGCGTGCCGGCCATGCTGGAGCGGCTGCATCTGCCCGAGACCCGTACGCGGATTCGCGACGACATCGCGCGCGACGGCCTCAACAATTGGGGCCGGATTCCGGACTGGGATTGTGTGCGGATTTCGATCTCGCCGCACGTTTCGCAGCACGCCGGCCGCACTATCGCGGATCTCGCCCGCGAACGCAGCGCCGATCCGGTCGATGTCGTCTGCGACTACCTGATCGAGGACAAGGCCGCCACGCGCGTGCTGGTGACGTCGATTTCGGAAGAGGATGTGCGCGACATTCTGCGTTCGCCGCTGGCGCTGGTCGGGTCCGACGGCAATTGCGTGGCCGATTACGGCATCACCAGCCAGGGCCAGCCGCATCCGCGCTTCTACGGCACATTCCCGCGGATCCTCGGCCATTACGTCGGCGAGCTATCGCTGGTCCCGCTCGAATTCGCCATCCACAAGATGACCGGCGCCGTGGCGCGCGCGCTCAAGCTCGCCGACCGCGGTCTCCTGAAGGTAGGGCATCGGGCCGACGTGGCGGTCTTCGATCCCGCGGACTTCAAGGACCGGGCGACTTACGACCATCCGCATCGCTATCCTTCCGGCAATCGCACGACCGTGCTCGTCAACGGCGTGTTAGTCGTCGAAAATGCAGCCCATACCGGCGCGCTTCCCGGAACGGTGCTGAGGCGCGATGCAGCTGGCGATGTTGTCTGAGCCCGTGAACCGACGCGCGTGGTGGCGCAGGCCGATCGTGCAATGGCTGTACAGCGACGTTTAACGACGTCGCGTGCGAATCCGGAGAAACCGCTCCAACAAAAACCGCCCGGTTTTGCCGGGCGGTTTCGATCGTTAGCAGGTGATAACGGCTATTAGCCGCCGCCGAACCGGCGCGACCACCAGCCCGCCTTGCGCGTCTGGGCTTCGCCTGTTGTCGCTTCGGGGCTCGGCTCGGAAGCCGGCTGCACCGGGGCAGGGGCCGCCGGCGGTTCGGGCTGAATCTGCTCGACGGGCGCTGCCGCTGCCGGCGGGGCGTTGCTTACGAAGCTCACCTTTTCGCGGACGGTTGACCGCCGCCGCGCCATCATCTTGTCGGTCTCGTGAGCGCTTTCCTCGGGCGCGGTGCTGTGGGCCGGTTCAGGCTCGGCCCGATAGGCGGGCTGTGCTGCGGCCGGAGGCGCAATGGTTTCGGGTTGAACGAGCGGCAAGGAAGGCTCGGCCGAAACCCCGTCGAAATCGGCAACCGCGTCTGAGGCTTCCGGCGCCGACATCGGCCCGAGCTCGTCGGCGATCG
>NZ_JAAVUS010000008.1 GCF_018449525.1 Bradyrhizobium sp. dw_78 | reverse complement strand
CTTCTCAAGACCGGAGATCGATATCAGGTTAGATGGAGCACGAAGCTCCAAAACATTGGAAGCGTACGCGCTTCTCTCTACCTGTCCCTTCAAAACAAGCCCTCCGCCGATCTCACCGGGGCGCGGCGAGTAGAGCAACGCGTTGCCAAGAAAATTACTATGTACACATGTTAATCGCGCGTACTTAGCTTCGTCAACGGCTGCGGGGCTCAAAACGTCACGCACCTACGAACAGAAGTTAGGCAGGCATCGCCTAAAGAAGTTGCGAAATTTTTCGGATGTCCAAAGCCGTATCGCACAGCACGGCCGGATCTATCGATTTTCCGCTGGCAATCAATTGCCGGGCAACACGCATATCGTTGCTTCTGTTGAACGCTGCGGCCGCCACCACTTTGTCGTCTTTCAAATAGAAGGCGCTGAACTTGAGACTAGCAGGCTCTCCGCGAAAACAGATTTCATCCCATTCCGTGGGCGTACCCAGAAGCTGAACATTCACATCGAATTGATCCGACCAAAACCAGGGTATCGCCGCGTAGGGCTGACGCTCTCCGCACATGACCTTGGCGACCGCCATCGCCTGGTTTTGAGCGTTTTGCCAGGATTCCAGACGCATCCTTCGACCCACCGCATGGTTCATGTGATTTGCGACGTCGCCGGCTGCATAAAAGTTCGCCCGACTTGTTTCTCCGTACTCGTTAACGAGGATGCCGTTTTCAACTTCTATTCCGGCCTCCCGCGCGAGCATATCGTTGGGAACGATGCCAATCGAGGCCACAACCAAATCGGCGGCCAAGCTGACACCGTCGGTACAAACCACAGCACGAACGCGGCCACCGTCTCCCTCGATCGCGGCCACGGCCGTTTCCAAACGGAAATCCGTGCCACGATCCCTGTGCAAATCAGTAACAATGGTCGCCAGTTCCGGCGCCAGGGCCCGGCCAAGCACGCACTTCTCGATTTCCAGTACCGTGACTTGCTTGCGGAGTTGCCGTGCCACCGCGGCTACTTCAAGACCCAGAAACCCACCGCCAATCACGACAATCCGTTCGGCCGACTGAAGAGCAGCGCTCAAGCCAACGGCGTCAGCAAGATTCCGAAGATAAAAGACGCCGTCGAGATCGGCACCAGGAACACGCAACTCTCGTACCCTGCCGCCAGTGGCAAACATCAAGCGGTCAAACGCGATCTCGTTCCCAGATCCGAGCCGCACAAGCTGCGCGTCGGCGCTGACCGCAATAACCGGGTCGTCGAGACGCAATTCGACGTCTTGCGCTGCGAGATCATCGGCTCCTTTGAACAAATAGGTGGATGCTGCATCGACTTTGCCGAGGAGAAAATCCTTAGACAGAGGAGGACGCTCGTATGGTGGATGCCCTTCGTCGCCGATCAGAACAACTCGGCCCTGAAACCCGGACTTTCGCATCGCCTCAACCGCGCGGCCGCCCGCCTGGCCCGCGCCGATAACGACGTAGGTCTGGCCAACGCTCACGCGATATCCACCAGAGCCCAGCCTTCCTCTTCCTTCACCAGGAAAGTCTCAAGATCCACGGTGATCGGAGCTCCCTGCCCTTTGCCGGTCGCGATTTCGAAACGGCCCTGATGAAGCGGGCATTCGATGCAGCCGTCTTCGACGTACCCGTCCGACAGCAGCGCATAAGCGTGAGTACAAACGTTATCAGTCGCATATACCTTACCGGCGACGCGATAGAGCGCAATGTTGCGGCCGGCGACTTCAACGCCGATTACGTTATCTTCCTCGATTGCCGTTAATTCTGCCACGCGATGCCAAGCCATGCCGTCCCCATTCGAATTTCCGCATCTCGAATCTCCAACCTAGCCAACCATATTGGCAGATTTTGGAGAGAGGTAACTTTCAGATTTTTCCGCCACTCATCGGACGCCTTGGCATCGCCGGACACGTCTCTCTTTTTGGAAATATCAGACCAATCCGGCGTTACCGCCGTACCGCGCCCCTGAGAGGGTACGACCTGCACACCCGTATCAGATCAGCCAATCCATCTTCCGTAAAAGACGTCGTCCTCGACCTTCACTTCAAATACCCGCAGCCGGAATGCTGGACTGTTAACGCCCCTGCCGTCCGACAGTTTGAAGGTGAAGTTATGATTGGCACAGCGCAGGACCGTATCGTTCGCCATCAACGCGGCATCTGCAAGGCTGGCCTTGAGGTGCGGACAGGAACGCTCAACACCGCGAAAACCCGCCTTGGTCCGGAAGACCAAAACCCCTTCACCCGCGATCTTGGCACGGGCCGGGAACTTTTCCGTCGCGTTGCTGATGCCCTCCAGCTTGTGCCATCCATCGTCAGTCATTAATCACCACTCTAATTTCTTCAGGCGATAAGGCCAGCCACGTCGTCTTGATCGCGTCCAAGACCAAGCTCGGCCAACTACGGTCGGAGCGGAGCCGGTTTCGACGCCGGGTTTAATCAGGCCATTGCCAACGTCTTCTGATTGGCGACGGCCTTCATCCGGGCAAGCACGAACGATCGGTCAAGCCTGGTCAGGAACAGGCCGATCTGGACGGTGAAAGTCTGCTCAAGGAAGCAGTCATAGACGGCGCGCAGCCCATCGCGCAAAGAAATCGAATGCGCGCGCAAGACCCGATTAAAGATATCCTGCAGTTCATAGGCGAACTTGGCGTTCAGCTTGCTGCCATTATACCCCACCCATTCGACGGAAGATAATGCTGCGTGCAGGGATTTCAGGAACTCGCGCTGAGACGTCGATAGACGCTCGGCGACCGCCGGAATCTCGTCCTCCGACACCTGCATGAACCAATTGCTTTCCTGTTCACCGCGAGTGAGATCCACCTCGATTTGCTTGCCGTTCTTGAACGCCAGCGTGGGCACAATGCGCTGCTTGGCCTTCCGCGCCATCTTGTAACAGTCGAACAGTTCGAACTCGCCGTCCTCAACCTGGAAAACGGTAACATCGGCCGGCATTCCAACCGCGAGGCTGCCGGCCCGGTCCATCAGCTTAAGCGCACGCGCCGGATGCGAGGTCACGCACTCGATAACATTTTGGATTGACATGCCAAGCTTTAGAAAGATCGACATGACATTTGCCAAGGAATGGCACGGATAGACGATATTGAACTGCTGAAGATCCGAGCTGATGAAATACGGAAGAAGGTCCTGCTGAAAGCATTTCTCGGCAACCGGCCAGGAAAAATTCATACTTCCAAAGCCGATGTCAAACAGCACGCCCCGGCGCTGAGCCTCGCGCACGAACGGCAGCACCTTGCCGTCGTCCCCGATCACTTTCCCCGGATTGTTGTGATAGACATGGGTAATGATGTCACCGGCGTCAGAGATCTTGAATGCGTCTTCAACCAGCGTGGGATAGGGCGGAGGCTCCTGCATCTCGCCAATATGTTGGTAAAGAGGAATCCCGAGAATCTTGGACAGCCCCTTCCCGACATATAGAGGACCAGCATTCGGAAGGCTGTAAGCGCTCACCTTGAGATAGCGCAATACACCGGGATTGGCTTCCGCCCATTCAACCCATTTTTCCACGGCCACATTGTTAAGGCCGCGGCCGCTCTCCTCAAACCCAATGATACCAAGCGGATGCACGTGAGCCCCGGCATACACACTGGTGGTGGTGTGATCCCGCACCATGGCCATGAATTCATCAAGCGTGAGAATTCCTGTCCCCCCGGCATCCACGACGCTTGTCACACCCTGAGCGACGCCGATCGAATCAGGATCGCTAAAGCCGAGCGCCCCGTAGGCATGAACGTGTATGTCGATCCATCCCGGCGTAAGATAGGACCCCGACAGGTCGAGAACCTTCGCTCCGGCGGCAGAAACATCCTTGCCTACGGCCTCAATCTTCCCCCCGGAAATGACAACGTTCATCACGCCGTCGATGTTCTGCTGGGGATCAATGACGTGAGCGTTTTTCAGAAGGAACGTGGAGCCGTTTGCCATTAGGGAACCTCTAACGTAGCCGCCGAAGCAGTCTATCTCGCAGGCAACGCGGTATGCCCACGTCAATTTAGAATGTACACATAGTAATTATGCGCTTTTGTCGCGTCAAACGTTATATTCATTCAAGCAGAATGCTGCCGTTGCAAAATCGTTGCGCAAAAAGGAAATGAAATTCGAGCGCCGCCTACAGCATTGCCCGAACATTGGTCACAAAATCCAAAATCATGCACAAATTTTTGCCAACGGAAAGCACGCACGCCTCCATCTAGCTTGATGCGACGGGCTCGTGCGCTGTTGATGTGCGTTACATAATTTTTGAGAGCAAGCGCAGCAAAATCTCTTGTTCGTTGGAATTCAGCGGCTCCAGCGTCTGCTTTGTAATCGCAGTCGCCTTGGGTAACGATCGCTCGACCGCTCGATTCCCCATTTCGGTGAGACTGATGATCAAACGTCGTCCATCGTCGGGATCCGCTTCGGTCTTTATCAGGCCGCGGGCCGACAAGCGATCAATCACTCCTTTGATCGTCGCGGCGTCGATAGCGGTAGCACCGGCCAGAAAATTCTGCGAGCACGAACCGACTTCATGAAGCTTGACCATCGTCGTCCATTGCGCCGGCGTCAGGCTGTCGCCGATTAACTCGGCGAAAATTGTGGTGTGACGTTGGGAAGCGCACCGCAGAATGAATCCGATTTGTTCTTCAAGAACGTAAGAACGCGCCGACGTTTTTTGCCGCGGCACTGGCGAAACAGCAATGCGCATAACAGAACCTTCGCTTGGTGATCTGGAGTTTTTGTTTTAACGCCCCAAGCAACAGGATCAAATAGAATTTGTACGATCTGTGAAATCGCCTTCGATAGCAAGCGCGACACCAAATTGGTAAACGAAGCGCCTGCGTGCGACATTCGGCCGGTGGCGGCTCATTTGTTGAGAGAGATGACGGAGCGGAAGATCGGCGGCCCGCTCTCTTTCTCGCACCTGGGATTGGATTTGAAACTATAACGACCGAAGTTCAGTCGCGAATTTCGTCTCTCGCATATAGTCGGCCGTAGAACCGAGCTGCAGCCATGCAAGCGACCTCGCTTTAAGCAAGTCGTGAAATGCGGTACATGGTTTCGCCAGCCAATATCATCGCCTCGCCTGGAGGGTATCGTGAAGACCTACCAACTTTTCATCAACGGCCACTATGTCGACCCCGCTAACGGCGAATGGTTCGATTCCATCGACCCCTATCATGGCAAGGCCTGGGCAAAGATACCACGCGGGTCTGCGGCCGATGTCGACAGCGCCGTGAAAGCCGCCAATGAGGCGATGTGGCATGGCCCTTGGTCGAAGATGACGGCGTCTGCACGTGGCAAGGCGATGCGTAAGCTCGGCGACCTCGTCGCTGCGAACGCAGAGCGTCTCGCCGAGATCGAAGTGCGCGACAACGGCAAGCTCATGGCCGAGATGCTGGGCCAGCTTCGCTACCATCCGGAATGGTGGTGGTATTTTGGCGGGCTCGTCGACAAGCTCGAAGGTGGCCTTGTGCCGATCGACAAGGCAGAGACCTTCGCCTACACGACGCATGAGCCTGTAGGCGTCGTCGCGGCGCTCACGGCCTGGAATTCGCCGCTCCTGTTCGTCGCGTGGAAATGCGCCGCGGCCATCGCCGCTGGTTGTGCCGTCATCGTAAAGCCGTCCGAATTTACTTCTGCCAGCACGCTGGAATTCGCCGCGCTGACAAAGGAGGCTGGCATTCCAGATGGAATTTTCAACGTGGTGACCGGCTTCGGTCCAGAAGCCGGCAGCGAACTGATCTCGCACCCGGGAATCGCCAAGATCACCTTCACGGGGTCGGATGCGACAGGCGCGAAGGTCTATGAGACCGCCGCGCGCAGCCTGAAGCGGGTCTCGCTGGAGCTGGGTGGAAAGTCCCCCAATATTGTCTTCGAAGATGCAGATCTGGACGCTGCTGCGGCTGGCGTCATCTCCGGCATTTTCGCGGCGACAGGCCAGACCTGCATCGCCGGATCGCGGCTCCTTGTGCAGAGCTCGATCAAGGACAAATTCGTGGCGCGCCTGCTAGAACTCGCCCGTTCGGCCAAAATTGGCGACCCGATGCAACCGGACACAAATATCGGCCCAATCACGACCCCTGCGCAGTACAAGAAGGTGCTTGATTATATCGAGGTTGCGAAGGCGGAAGGGGCACGCTGTATCCTTGGAGGAAAGCCGGCTTCAGGCAAAGGGATCGTTGGTGGCCAATTCATTGAGCCGACCATCTTTACCGATGTCGATAACACCATGCGGATCGCGCGCGAGGAAGTTTTCGGACCTGTGCTATCGATCATCAGTTTTGAAACTGAGGAAGATGCCATTCGCATTGCCAACGACACGATCTATGGCCTTGCGGCGGGAATCTGGACCCGCGATCTCGCTCGCGCCCTGCGGGTACCGAAGCTGCTGCGCGCGGGGACCGTGTGGGTGAATACCTACCGGGCCATCAGCTACATGATGCCGTTCGGTGGTATGAAGCATTCGGGTGTTGGCCGCGAGAGCGGAATCGACGCGGTTTACGAATATCTGGAGACCAAGAGCGTATGGATTTCGACCTCGCAAAGCGCTCCGGCCAATCCATTCGTGATGCGTTGACCGACGGAAGCGGCATGATCTTCTTGATTGCGGAAGAAACGATGATGCCACCACGCGATACCATGGCCGAACTCCTCATGACAGGCCAACCGCACAGGCGGTTCGCCGCGATGACGTCCGGTTTGGACATCCACTATGATCTCGGCGAGGGAGGCTAGCCCTGCCCCCTCTCTAATCGTCGAACGACGGAATAACAGGTGAGGACTTCCTACATAAAGCAACAGACTTCTTTGCTGTAAGGCATTCAGAGAACGAACCCACTAACAACGGGCGGCGATAAGCGTGATTTTTCCGAAAACGACGCAGGTGCATCAGCCTACTGGACCAATTGCCTGATTTCCTGAACTGTGATCGCGAAGTTCCGTAAAATGCGTCGTTCGATTCGGACGAACGGGTACTGAAGAGACACAGTGACCTGATGGCCTAAGTTTGCCGGTGGATTTCGGAATCGACACTCTACCAATGAGGGCCAGTTGGAAAATCTCTTCCTTGAGCGCCAGCGCGAGGTCGTCAAGCCGGCGGTCTTCGGACGGCCGCCCGTGCGCCTCAAAGATTGACCATGGTGAGCCCGCGTTCGTCATAGCGCTGACCCTGGATGGTGTGGGTCCCGATGGCGGTCTCGATCATCTTGAGGTCTGCGGCGGTCAGAGCGAGTTCCGCCGCCCCAACGTTCTCTTCGAGTCGCGTGCGCTTGCGGGTGCCCGGTATGGGCACGATCCATGGCTTCTGTGCGAGCAGCCACGCAAGTGCCAACTGTCCTGATGTCGCGCCTTTCTGACGCGCGATATTCTTCAAAGCGTCCACCAGCGCGACGTTGTTCTGCAGTGCCTCCGCCTGGAAGCGGGGATTGCGTTTGCGAAAGTCATCGTCCGCGAATTTGGTGTCGGCCGAAAATGCGCCGGTCAGAAAACCGCGGCCCAGCGGGCTGTAGGGCACAAAGCCGATGCCCAGTTCTTCCAGAGCGGGCAGAACTTCAGCTTCAGGCTCGCGGGACCACAGCGAATACTCGCTCTGCACGGCGGTGACGGGATGTACCGCATGAGCCCGTCGGATCGTCGCAGCGCTGGCCTCCGAAAGCCCGAAATGCTTGACCTTTCCGGCCCTGACCAGTTCGCCGACCGCGCCGGCGACATCTTCGATCGGAACGGCCGGGTCGACGCGATGTTGATAGAAGAGGTCGATGTGATCGGTTCGCAGACGCTTGAGCGCGGCCTCCGCAACTTCCTTGATATGCCCGGGCCGGCTGTCCACGCCGACCGGCGAGGCGCCGCCTTGCGGGTCCAGCTTGAACCCGAACTTGGTGGCTATCACCACCTTGTCGCGGAGCGGAGCCAGTGCCTCGCCGACGAGTTCTTCGTTCGTCCTCGGGCCGTAGACTTCCGCGGTGTCGAAGAAGGTGACGCCAAGCTCCACGGCACTCCGAAGCAGGGCGATCATCTCATTTCGATCGCCGGCGGCGCCGTATGCCCAACTCATGCCCATGCAGCCGAGACCGAGTGCGGACACTTCGAGCCCGGCTTTGCCGAGAACGCGCTTCTTCATGTTGGATCTCCTTCGGGATCAGTTCTTATTCGCATGGCCAAGCGCCCAGACATAGGCTGATACCGCGGCGACGTCCTGCTGCGAGAGCGGAGCTCCGCCGAGCGGCGGCATCACGCCCTGGTATTGCTTTGGCTGAGCCACACCTTTCTCGATCGTCGCGGTCAATCCGGACAGGCTTCCGTCGCTCCAGAGCCAATGCCCGCTGTTGAGCGGCGGACCCTGGGGGCTTCCGCCGGCATCAGATCCGTGACAGCCGCTGCAGGTGCCATCGCTGACCTCGCCATGAAAGATCCGCTCCCCCAACGCCACCTGCTCGGCGGTAGCGCCCGCCGGCGTCGGAAGCGAACGGGAAAGCCGGCCTGCGTCGGGATGCAGGCCTTCGGGCGGCGTAGCCGAGGGCGAGCCGCTCGCGCTGACGACGGGCGCCGGCGCCGCCGCCACCGCGTCCGATCCATCACCGTTATAGGTGATGCGCCAAATCCGGCCGTGAACGTCATCGGCCACGTACAATGCGCCGTCGGGGCCTTCAGCAAGGCCGGTCGGCCTGAACGCCGCTTTGCCCGGATCTTTATCCGCACCGGCAAAGCCATCCGCGAAGACCACAAACGGGCCGGACGCTTTGCCATCAGCTAACGGCTGGAAAACGACGTTATAGCCTCCCTGGGGAAGGGGCGCCCGATTCCAGGAACCGTGAAACGCGATGAACGCGCCGCCGCGATATCCTGCCGGGAATTGGTTGCCATGGTAGATCGCCAGATCGTTGGGCGCCCAATGGCCTGGAAAAGCGGCCACGGGCCCTCGCCGCTGTGCGCAGACGCCGACCTTCTTGCCGCCGTCGCCGCCATATTCGGGGGCGAGCACCAGCTTCTTTTGCTGTTGATCGTAATAGCATTCAGGCCATCCGTAGTCGGCCCCGGGCGCGAGCTGCAGCAATTCCTCGGCAGGCAACGTCGCGCTCTGCTCGGCGGTGTAGAGTCGCGGCCAGTTCTGGAAGAGCTGGTCGCGACCGTGCTGGGTCACGAACAGACGGCCGGCAGCATCAAACGCGAACCCCTCGCCGTTACGAATCCCACTCGCATAGCGCTGTGATGGAGAAAAAGCTTGACCGGTCTTGTTGGCATCAAACCGCCAGGTGCCGCCGCGGGTCTGCTTTTCCGTGCATGGCGCGATGCCGCGCGAGCCGGCGATACGGTTCTGTTCCTGACAAGCATTCGTCGCAGTGCCCACATCGACGAAAAGGGAACCTTTTCCGTCGATCACAAACGGGTGCATGGGGTGGTCACCGGTCAAAGGAAGGCCGGAGACCACGACTCGAGGGGTCCCGCCGGGCAGCGATCCCGGAACAAGCTCGTAACGGAGAATTCGATGGTTTTCTTCAGCATAGAGACCGCCATTATAGAGGGCGATCCCGCTCCCTCCGGTCCCTCCCTGCTCGACGGTCACGCCGAAGCGCTGGATGACATCGGCGCGGCCGCTTCCCTTGGTGTCCCTCAGCGCCACCAGGAAACCGCCGGGCGGCGGAGGCGAATTTGGAAAATATCGGCCACTCCAAGTGTTGGCGTAAACCTCACCGTCCGATGCGACGACGAGATGACGGACATGACCGAGATTGTCAGCGAATATGCTGGCGCAAAAACCCGGTGACAGCGTAAGTCCGCCATTGTCGCCTTGACACCGCGCAGCTTGACGCCCGGATGCAGCGTCTTGCGCCATCGCCGGGCGCATATTCGACCCGGCCATCGATGCAAGCGCTACGACGACCGATGCAACCATCCACGCGGCATTCGCGACACGGCAACCACCCTTTTTCATGCTCGTCTCCTTGCGTTCACTGGAACACCTCGGCGCATCGCACCCGATTGGGCTTCGCACGAATTGCAGCCCAGCAGCATCAAGCGGTCCCCTCTCACGAACACGCGTCGCGATAAATGTGAGGAAAACTTGAAACGTCAGCCGGATTTGCGATCTCCTTCCATATCAGCAAGCACGTTTTCGACAACGCACGAAAAACTGAAGACCAGCAGCACATGGTCACTCGCCCAAGGCAAAAGACCTTTCGGACTTTTCCAAAAATGCGCCAAACGCCGCAGCAAGCTCGCTTCATTTCCAATTGGCGCGGTCCGGCATCCAGTTTTTCTGCCGCCCGGTGCGCGTCGGCTCGCCACGTCGACCCATGAATACCCTCAGCTAAAGGGCTATCTGCCCGAGGCAATTGCCCAACGGAAAAAAGTCAAGGCGCGATCGAGCAAATCTGATGGCTCACTCCAAAGTGACGCGGGCGGCGGGCGGCTCCGTTATATACATATGGATATTTTGCGCGAACTGCTCCGCGCCGGTGGATCTGTCAGTCAGACAATAAGGATATCAAAATGATTCTGCGCACCCACAAGCCGGTTGCAAATCTGACTGGACGGTTGCTTTGCACCGCCGCACTGGCTGCCGGCATGCTGGGCATGTCCCCGGTCTCCGCGCAGAAGCCCGCGCAAGTAACCCCGCCGCCGCACGACGCCCCTCTGCGCGCCTTGACCCCGGTGCCGGCGCAGATGCTGCTCAATCCGCCGGACAACGACTGGCTGATGTGGCGCCGCACCTATGATGCCTGGGGCTACAGCCCGCTGAAGCAGATCAACACCGACAACGTGAAGAACCTGACGGTGGCGTGGAGCTGGGCGATGACGCCGGGCGCCACGGAGACAACGCCGCTGGTCCATGACGGCGTGCTGTTCCTCTACAACTGGCTCGATAAGGTGCAGGCGCTCGACGCCACCAACGGTGAGCTGCTGTGGGAATACAAGCGCGATATCCCGCCCGAAATCCCGCGCCAGAACGGCAACAATGCCGCCAAGCGCAACATGGCGATGGTCGACGACAAGCTGATCGTCGCCACTTCCGATGCCCATATCATCGCGCTGGACATGAAGACCGGCAAAGTGGTCTGGGACCACGAGACCGAGGATTACAAAAAGGGCTGGCGCTATACCGGCGGCCCGCTGGTCGCCTCCAACGTCATCGTGCAGGGCATGACCGGCTGCGGCAATGCCATGCCCGGCGGCTGCTTCGTCACCGGCCACGACATCAACACCGGCAAGGAGCTATGGCGCTTCCACACCATCGCGCAGCCCGGCGAGCCCGGCGGGGATTCCTGGAACGGCCTGCCGCTGGAAAAGCGCTTCGGCGCCTCGACCTGGAACTCGGGCAGCTATGATCCCGAAACCGATACCCTCTTCCTCGGCGTCGGCCAGCCCTATCCCCATGTCGCCGAAATCGGCGGCCTGCTGCCGAAGAAGGACGGCGCCAACAACGACGCGCTGTACACCGACTCCACCCTGGCCCTCGATCCGCATACCGGCAAGCTGAAGTGGTACTATCAGCATTTGCCGAACGACACCTGGGACCTGGACTACGCCTATGAGCGCGTGCTGGTCGACATTCCCGTCGACGGCAAGGTGCGCAAGGCAATGGTGACCGTGGGCAAGCTCGGCATCATCGAGGTGCTCGACCGTACCAACGGCCAGTGGCTGTGGTCCAAGCAGACAGTGTACCAGAACGTTGTGTCGGCGATCGACCCGAAGACCGGTGCCAAGACCATCAACCAGGCCGCCGTGCCGCACATCGGCCAGACCACCACCAACTGTCCGGCCGATCCCGGCAGCCGCGGCTGGCCCGCCACCGCCTACAGCCCGCGCACGCACATGCTGTACATCCCGCTGAACGAATACTGCTCCGACACCACGCCGGTTCCGATCGAGGAGGGCAAGAGCTACACCGGCGGCAGCCGCGCGATCTTTGCGCGCCGGCAGATTCCGAACAGCGACGGCAACATCGGCCGTATGGACGGCGTCGATCTGTTCAGCCAGAAGGCCGTGTGGTCCGACCGCACGCGCGCGCCGCAGACCGGTGCTGCGCTCGCCACCGGCGGCGGCCTGGTGTTCGCCGGCGCGCTGGACCGCTACTTCCGGGCCTATGACGACAAGACGGGCAAGATCCTGTGGCAAACGCGCGCCACCAACATCGTCAACTCCTTCCCTATCACCTACTCGGTCAAGGGCCGCCAGTACGTGGCCGTTGCCGTCGGCAACGGGTCCAGCCACGCCCGTTCGCTCGCCACCCTGACACCGGAGATCGGCATCCCCGACGGCGGCTCCGCCTTGTTCGTCTTCGCCGTGCCGCAAAAATGAACCAGAAATAAACAATGCAACGACGCTTCTTCCGCCCTTCCCTTCGCAACGCCCTGGCTGCGATCCTCCTGCCCGCGGCTTTTTTTTCGGCCGCGTTCGCGCAGGCGCAAAGCGGCGTGGCGAACGCGGATGCAGGGTCGCAAATCTACGCAGCCAACTGTGCCGCCTGCCACCAGGCCGGCGGCACAGGCATGGCCGACGCCTTTCCGCCGCTGGCCGGGCACGTTCCCGACCTCCTGAATCCGACGGACGGTCGCACCTATGTCGGCAAGGTGCTGTTGTTCGGCCTTGAGGGCAAGATCAGCGTCAACGGCGGCAACTACGACGGCGCCATGCCGGCGTGGCAGGCTTTGAGCGACGACGACATTGCAGCCGTGCTCAACTACGTCAGCAACGCCTGGAACAACGGCAAGTCGCTTCCGGCAGGTTTCAAGCCTTTCACGGCCGATGAAATCAAGGCCCTGCGTATGCCAGAGCTCACATCGGCGGCGGTCTATGCGCTGCGGTCCGGCACGCAGCAGGCCGGCGGCGGTGGGACGCCGGCAACAGCAAGCGGCGCGGCCGGAACAGTGCCCGTCAGCTTCACCGCGGACCAGGTGACGCGCGGCTCCGACATCTATGCGGAGCGCTGCGTCCAATGCCACGGTGACACGCTGGACAACGGCGAATTCGGCGGCGCGCCGCTGAACGGATCGTATTTCAAGAAGCACTGGGGCGGAGGCTCCGTGGCAGCCTTGGTGGCCTTCATGAAGGCGAAGATGCCGCCGGACCGGCCTGGCAGCCTCACCGACCAAAGCTACGCCGAGCTCACCGCCTTCCTGCTGGACGCCAACGACTATCCCAAAGGCGACAAGGAATTGCCGGCCGACGCGCCTTCACAACAGGCGATGAGCCTGAAACGCGGCCAGTAGGCCGCTACGTTTTGCAAGCTGAAGCAAACTGAGCCCGTGGTCCAATTCCGAAGAACCGCAGGAGGAGATAGACAAATGCCGTTAAATGAACGCGCAAAGACGAGTCTCCCTTTAGCTATCTCTTCAGTTGTCATGGGGTTGGTCGTGGCAACGGTCGAGACGAGCTTGCGGCTTTCTGTCCTGTCGCTGGCTGCGCTGCTGATCTGCTCCGCGGCGCAGGCGGCTGAGCCCAAGCTGGTCGTCACCACCGAACCGAAGTCGCAGCCGGAGAGCTTCACCGAGGCACCGGACGGTTCGCTGATCATCGGCAGCGCCAGCAAACCCGTGATCTACCGCGCCGCAAAGGGCGCATCCGAAGCGAAGACATTCATCGACGTCAGCGCCGCCGAGGGGAATGTCAGCTTTCTTGGTGTTCTGGCGGACGGCCCGACCAATACGCTGTGGGCCTGTGAAATCATCGGCGTGGGCAAGAATCACCATTCGATCCTGCGCAGCTTTGATCTGACCAGCGCGGCGCCGAAATTCCGTTGGCCGCTCCCCGGCGACATCAATCTGTGCAACGATTTCGTTGTCGGGCCGGATAAGGCCCTCTATGTCAGCGATACTTTCGGCAGTCGAATTTTCCGCCTCAGGCCAGAGGCCTCGGAGCCCGAATTGCTGATCGAGGATCGCGCGCTCGACGGCATTGACGGCATTACCTTTCTGGGCAGCGAACTCTACGTCAACAATGTGATATCCAACAATTTGTACCGGATTCCGCTGGATCAGGCCGGCAAGGCGGGTTCGCCCGTACAGATCTGGCCCGATCGCCCGATCAAGGGGCCGGACGGTATGCGCGCCTATAACGGCAAGCTATATCTGGCCGAGAACAGGAACGGCCGCGCCAGCATGATTACCGTCAATGGTGATCAAGCGACCGTCGTCACCATTCTCGACGGCCTGACCCAGCCCACGGCGATCGAGCCGGCTGGCGATACCTTGTGGGTCGGCGACCGCGCCAAGGACAAGGCGATCGCCCTGCCGATGCTGAACTGACCGACCCTTGATCGCGCGCGGCGGGGTTGTTTGGAAGGCGATCGAAATCACGGCGCCTGTCTCGGCCATTCGGTCCGCTGACGCCGGGGCGCCCGCATTTTAACAACACAAAAGACTATCAAGGTGCCGACCGCGGTGTCAGTTGGCTGTGTTCGGCAGAAAAAGACGGCCCTTCACTTTATCAGCTATCGACCGAGGCGCCATCGCATCATCCAACGATGTTCCAGCCACCGGGTAGCCATGCCCTTGTGTTTTTACGATCAAACATAAAAGACAAAAGGCCACGCGGGCATTACACCGCATGGCCTTTGCGAGACTGTCCCCGCAGGCCCTCCCGAGATTCCGTCTCGGGGTGCATAGCGTGCGGGTGGGGTTGCCTGTGTAATGGAATGACCTACAGCTCAGGCAAAAAATGCCTCAACCAACCCGTCCGTATCAAACAGCGTCCTTGGCAACTTTCAGGGGTGACGCCTTGACCGACTTGCTGGCCGGCTTGGCCGCGAACTCCATAGGTTCTTTCGTAAAAGGATTTACACCGCTGCGGGCCTCAGTAGCAGGCTTGTTCACGACCGACATTTTGGCCAAGCCAGGAATGACGAACTCGCCGGATTCATTCAGTTCCTTATAGCCTACCGTCGCCATCTGCTCGATGACGGCCTTTACGTCTCCTTTGGAAACCTGCGTTCCCTCTGCAATTGCATCGATCAGCTGATTCTTGGTCATCTTGGCCATGATGGATTCCTTTGTGGTGGCTCAGAATAGTTTAGAACGCATGAGCTACGGGGGCGTCACTCTGTTTAAAACGCGGCAAAGCCACGCCGTTCGCTTCTCGTTCATACCTGTGGTCATGAAGGTACTGGGCTTAAAACCTATCGAGGCCCAAAACGCAAGGAAGCAGCTCGGCGTGCGTGCCTCCCTGGCAACTACGTGCCAGAAGCGGCCGTTAGGCCGGAATGACCGGCCTCGAAGGTTGCAATTCTCGCCTCGTTGGATGAATCACAGAGCAGAGCGGGATGACTTTTCTTCGAATCGTCATCCAGCTCTAACTTTCTGTTTGAGCATGATATTTTCGGAAAACCGGTTTCCACTTTTCCGGATCATGTTCTAGGGAGCGTAGCGGAATTTCTCACCCTGCCGATCGCGGTCGTAAACGCATTCGCCAGCGACATAAGTAGCGCGAACCGCACGGTCGTCGCCGAGGGTCATCAACACGAACAGAAGCTCCTCGAGACTCTCGCAATAGGAACTGCGGAATTCGAGCAGCGGCGTTGCCTTGTAATCAAGAATGCAGATGTCGGCGTCGAAGCCGGGTTCGAGCCTGCCCAGGCGGTGGTCGAGATAGAGCGCATGGGCACCGCCAAGCGTTGCCAGGTAGAAGGACTGGGTGGCATTCAGTTTGGTTCCAGCAAGGGCAGCGACCTTGTAGCTCTCGTTCAACGTCTGCAGCTGCGACAAGGAGGTACCGGCGCCGACATCCGTGCCGAGTCCAACCCTGACCGGGCGCCTGGAATCGATGGCATCAAAAAGCCGGAACAGGCCACTCCCAAGGAAGAGATTGGAGGTCGGGCAATGCGCCAGCGCCGCGCCAGTGTCATGGCAGGTGCAGAAATCCTGCTCCGTCATATGCACGGCATGGCCGAAAACCGAACGCTGCCCGACGAGCCCCGCATGGGCATAGACGTCCAGGTAGCTCGACCGCTGCGGAAACAGGCTCAACACCCACTCGATCTCATTCTGGTTCTCGCACAGATGCGTCTGCATGAAGAGGCCGTCCCATTTGCGCAACAATGCACCGGCCGCTTCGAGCTGTGCCTCGGTACTCGTCGGCGCGAAGCGCGGCGTGACGCAATAGTGCTGTCGGCCTTTTTGATGCCAGCGGGCGATGAGGGCGTCGCTTTCGTCATAGCCGCGTTGGGCGGTGTCGAGCAACGCTTCAGGTGCGTTGCGATCCATCAGCACCTTGCCTGCGACCATGCAGGTATTGAAACGCGTTGATTCTTCGAAAAACGCGTTCACCGACTGAGGATGAACCGTGCAGTAGACCGCCGCAGTCGTTGTGCCGGCGCGCAGCAACTCGCGCAGGAAGAACCTCGCCGCCAATTCCGCATGGGCCTCATTGGCGTATTTCTGCTCGGTCACGAAGGTATAGTTATTCAGCCACTCCAGAAGCTGCGATCCGTAGGCGCCGATCATCTCGACTTGTGGATAGTGAACGTGAGTGTCGATGAAGCCGGCCGAGATGAGCGCATTCGGGTATTCGGTCGGGACCACGCCGGTCGGAAGTCGGGCGATGATCTCGGAATAGGGCCCAATCGTCTGGATCTTGCCGTCTTCAATAATGACGAGGGCATCCTCATGATGGACGAGGCAGGTCTCGGCGGCCTGTTCGAACGGATTTTGGCGAAAGGAAACGGTAGCCCCGCGCAGAGCCTTGATCGCAGTCACCGTGAGCACCTCCTCGAGCATGATCCGGAAAAGCGGAAACCGGCTTTTCCTCGCGACAAGGGCGGAGCGCGTTTGCGCAGAAAGACCATGCTCAAACAAAAAGATAGAGTTGGATGACGATTCGAAGAAGACTCACCATACTCACGGGGCACGATTCAACTCAGTTGAATCATGCCCGTCGTCCATCTGCCAGCCAGTCACGCATAAGCCGTCTCATCGAGGAAACGCAGGAGCTCAAGGTTGAATCCATCGGGATCGGTGACGGTCGAAGCATGGCCACCTTCGGCGGCAAGCCACAATTTCGCACCGGGGATACCGGACGCCAACGCCTCCGAGCAAAGATAAGGAACGAGCACATCGTCCTGCGTGCCCGCGACCAGGGTGGGCGCCGCGATCTCGCCCAGCCGCGCCGAAACATCGAAGGCCAGCAGCGCGCCTACCCGTTTCATCAGGTTTTCAACGCCCTGGAAATGGGCGATGCCGTGCGCGACTTCGCGCGCGATGCTGTCTTCATGCCGCATGAGCCAGGCCGCCGGATAGAGAAAGATCGGCTGGGCCTGAACATAAGCTTCGGGACCGGATCGTTCGAGCAAGGCAAGCCGTGCGGCGAAACACCGGCGCGTAGGCGAGGCCGCGGTCTGCCAGGCATTGACCAGGACAAGCCCCGAGACCCGCGACGGTGCGCGGAGCGCCAGTTCCATGCCGATCAGGCCGCCGAGCGCGTGGCCCATGAAATGGCAGCGCCCCACCCCCGCTTCATCGAGAATGCCGACCACGTCGTCAGCCATCGCCGCGATGGTGTACCCCTCCGGCAGCGCGCCTTTGTTTGCGCCAGTGCCGCGGTGGTCATAGGCGATCACATGGAACCGCTCCGACAGCGCCGCGAATTGCGGCTTCCAGAACGCGCCGAGGCCACCGAGACCGGCCGACAACACGATGGTCGGCGCATCGGTTTTAGCGCGGCCGAAAGCTTCGTAATTCACGGCGCGCTCCTAGCCCTTGCGCCCCACATGGGCGACGCTGGCGATCTCGATCAGCGCATCGGGCTTGACGAGGCCGCACTGAATACAGAATCGCGCCGGTTTTCCACCGGGGAAAAATTCGGCATACACTTTGTTCATCGCAGCATAGTTGGCCCAGTCGGTCAGGAAGATATGATTGAAGGTCACGTCTTCCATGGTACCGCCGGCGGTTTCAACGACAGACTTGATGGTTTCCAGCACATGCCGGGTCTGGGCTGCGACATCCCCGACATGAACGACATTGTTGTTCTTGTCGAACGGCAGGGTGCCCGATACATAGACGATGCCATCGGCCATGGTGCCCGGCGAAAACGGCGCAATGGGTGTACCGGTGCCCGGCGGCGTCACGATCGTCTTGGGCATTGTTCAATCCTCCCTGGAATGCGTGGGTGCGGTCTGGAGCACGGCTCCGCAGAAATCGTTGACGTTGGAAACCCAGCCGAAGAACTTCTCGATGTTGTAGAGCGAAGCCTGGCGCACGAAGTCGGGCCCGAGATGATGAACGGCATCTTCCAGTACCACGCTGAAATATTCGAAATGGAAGGCGTCGCGCAGCGAGGATTCGACGCAGACATTGGTTGCGACGCCGACAAAGACCAGGGTGCGGATGCCCCGCGAACGCAACACGCTGTCGACATTGGTGTTGAAGAAGCCGCTGTAACGGGTTTTCGGGATGAGAATATCGCCGGGTTGCGGCGCAAGCCCGTCCACGATCGCGTAATCCCATGTGCCTTTGGCCAGCAACGTGCCGGCAAGTTCGGGACGCGCCCGCATGGTCTTCATCGCATTGGATTTATGCCAATTGGGCGAACCGGGACCACCGGCCTCGACATAATCCTTGTCCCAGCCGTTTTGGAAAAAAATCACGGTGCAGCCGGCGGCGCGCGCGGCCTCAATCACCTTCTTGGTCTGTCCGATTGCGCCGGCCGCTCCCGAAATGTCGAAGCCGGCGATATCCACATAGCCGCCCTCAGTGGCGTAGGCGTTTTGCATGTCGACGACGATCACCGCTGTTTCAGCGGCATTGATCCTGAGCGGTTCGGGCCGGGCTGGAAGAACGACCGTTGACGACACGCGGCCGGCCGATTCATTTGCTACGGCGGAGGAGATTTTGCTCGTCATCACGCTACCTCAGATACCGGAACGGCCTTGCGACTCTTCATGAGAGGCTGAATGCGCTCGCCAAAAGCGGTAATGCCGTTCACGAAATCATCGAAGGTCAGAAGAACGCCACCGGTGCCAGGCACCTCTGCAACTTCATCGAGCATGCGCGCGACATTTTCATAAGAGCCCACCAGCGTGCCCATATTGATATTCACGGCCGACGTCGGATCCGCCATTTGCCGCACATTGGTGTCGGTCCCGGACGACTTGTCAACCGCGCTTTGTTGCCCAAGCCACGCGATCGCTTCCTGATCGGCGCCAGCCTTGATGTATTCCCATCTGGCACGCGCCGCCGCGTCGGTCTCGTCCGCGATGATCATGAAGAGCAGATAGGATTCGACGTGACGCCCGGTCTTGGCGGTGGCGGCCGCCAGCCGCGTGTTCAGGGACGAGAATGCGGCCGGGGTGTTGACGCCCTTGCCGAAGCCAAAATTGTAGTCCGCATATTGGGCGGTGAAGGCAAGACCGGCATCGCTCTGGCCAGCGCAGATCAGCTTCATCTCCGCGGCAGGCCTCGGACTGAGACGGCAATCATCCATCTTGAAGAAATCACCCTTGAAGTCGGACTGCCCCTTGCCCCACAGATCGCGAAGGATCTGAACATATTCCGCCAGATAATCGTAACGCTTGGCGAAATATTCGTCGCCCGGCCACATGCCCATCTGGGAATATTCCGGCCGCTGCCATCCAGTGACGACGTTCAATCCGAAGCGGCCATGGCTGATGGAATCGATCGTCGAGGCCATGCGGGCCACGATGGCCGGCGGCATCACCAGCGTCGCCGCCGTGGCGAATAATCTGATCTTCGTCGTGACCGATGCAAGCCCGGCCATGAGCGTGAAGGATTCGAGATTATGATCCCAGAATTCGGTCTTGCCCCCGAACCCGCGTAATTTGATCATCGAAAGCGCGAAATCGAGGCCGTATTTCTCGGCCCGAAGCACCACTTCCTTGTTGAGATCGAAGCTCGGCTTGTACTGCGGCGCATTCTCCGACAGCAGCCATCCGTTATTACCGATCGGGATGAAAACACCAATTTCCATGACAGCCTCCCGGACTGACCCCGCAAAGTGGACATCAATCCAGAAGGCACAACATGTGCCATCTATAAATTTATTCGCTATATCATATACTTACTTCGCATCCCGCAAACAAATCGGACCAATTGGTCTGAAAAAGTCCGTTCGGTCCGAACCAACGGCGGCTTTTGCCGGAAATGCGGGCAGCGCGCTGCCTTATCTCCGGTCACCCGCCACCTTCATGTTCGAGTCCGCATGTTCGTGTCAGCGGTTTGGGAAGGCTTTCACGCGGAATTTTTTCGCGCCGTTCGTGTACCCGGCAACGGCAGACGACCGGGCTTGATGCCGTCAAGTATGATGCGCTGGATGTCGCCGATCACCTGCTCCAGATAATCGTCGTCGGCCAACTGCCGCCCCACCACGGCTTCGACCTGCGATGCAAAATCCGCGTAGTGCTGCGTCGTTGACCAGACCGCGAAAATAAGATGGTGGGGATTGACGGGTGCCAGCCGCCCGGCCGCGATCCAGGCTTCAATCACGCCTGCCTTGGCGTCGACAAGAGATTTAAGGGACGTACGAAGGGCAGGCCCGATCAGAGGAGCGCCCTGGACGATCTCAAGACAAAAAAGCCGCGAGGCCTCCGGCTGAGTTCGCGAAAATTCGACCTTGCGCCTGATATAGTCGCGGATGGCATCAACGGGATCCTGGTCGACCTCAAGGGCCCGCAGCGGAGCAAGCCATTCGTCAAGAAGCCGGCGCAGCACGGCGACATACACATCTTCCTTGGAGGCGAAGTAATAAAAAAGATTGGTCTTGGAGACGTCCGCCGCGGCCGCGATCTGGTCCACGGTGGTCCCGTGCAACCCGAACCGGGAAAAAAGGGTGAGAGCAGCGTCGAGGATCACTCCGCTTCTCGCCTCGATGCGCTGCCGACGGCGGGGGGTACTTTTCCCATTCCGTGACGAGACCAGAATCGATCTGGAGACGCTGATTTTGCGCCCCTTTCGCTTGGCCACTTTTTTCTGTGTCTTGCCGGAGGCCGGACGAACCGCCTTCGCCTGGGTTTTCATCATAAATATTCCTGCTCCCCAGAGATAACTCTCACAGTCGATGCTGGGGACGCAATGTTCAATCTGACCGGCATCGCCGTCTTCGATGTCCAACACCCCTCGCCGAACCGCGCATACATGTGGCCCGTTTTATCTGATGCCTGTTTTCGCTGATTTGCGGGCCAGTTTCCGAACTGTGCATGCCGAAGATGGCGCGGCTTTGGCTCGGTCAGCAGAAGTGCCGGGCATGGCTTTCCATGTTCAAGTCCACGGCACGGCAACTCTATCCGATCAGTCTTGCAAAGGTTTGCCTCTGGTTTCCGGCAAGAGAAATGCTGCGACGATCACAAGGGCATAGGCTGAAGAAGCAAAAATGGCCATGGCGGCCCCGAGCTGCATATTGGCTGCCACCAAGCCGACGAAAGCCGGCGTCACGGCTCCGAAGCCACGGCCGAAGTTGTAGGTGAAACCTTGTCCTGAGCCGCGGATCCGCGTTGGAAAGAGTTCAGCAAACCAAGCACCTATACCGGTCACGATCCCCGACGTGAAAAAGCCAAGAGGAATGCCGATCAGAAGCACAAGAGGCTGGTTCAGCGGCAGCAGGGTGTAGGCGAGTACGGATGCGATCGATGCAGCCGCCATCAGCAAGAAGGTATGCCGCCTGCCGAGAGCGTCGCTGAGATGCGCGCTCGTGATATGGCCCGCGAAAGAGCCCACGATATTGACGAAGAGATAAAGACCGGTGTTGGCGACCGACAAGTTTTGCACGGTCTTCAAATAAGTGGGAAGCCACGTCAACATGACGTAGTTGCCGCCGAGGGCGCCAGCCGTCAGCATGGCTCCCAAAACCGTTCGGCCAAGCATGTTGGCTGAGAATATCTCCAGGAATTGCGTCGACGAAGCTGCCTTGCGTGTCGACGCGCCGGCTTTAAAGGTTTCGGACTCCGTCACATGTTGGCGGACGAAATACACCAGAAACGCCGGCAATGCGCCGAGTGCGAAAAGCACGCGCCAAGCCAGCGTATCGGGCAATACCATAAGTACGATCGTGCCGAGGAGAGCCGCTATCCCATAGCCGATCGAATAGCCGCTTGCGACGCTGCCGACGGCGCGACCGCGGAACGCCGGCCGGATTGTCTCGGCCATCAACGCCGCGCCTGCCGCCCATTCTCCGCCGAAGCCCAGGCCTTGAAGGCTACGTACAACGATAAGCTGTGAATAGTTCTGAGCAAAACCAGCAAGCAAGCTGAAGACCGCGAACCAGAGGATGGTAATCTGCAGCACGCGGACACGGCCGAACCGATCGGCCAGGATGCCGGCGGCCCAGCCGCCGATCGACGAAACGATAAGGGCGGAAGTTCCGAGCAACCCCGCTTGCCCCTTTGTCAGATGCCACACCGATAAAAGTGTAGGGATCAGGACCGCATAGATTTGCACATCCATGGCATCGAGGGCCCAGCCGCCGAAGCAGGCCCAAAAAGACTTGCGCTCCGGCACCGTAAGCTGTCCGAACCAACCGAAAAAGCCAGCGTCGGTCTGTGTTATTTTATCCATAGCGATGTCACAAAATCAGATCGAGCGCTGGAACGCCCCAGCTTGGCTATCATAGGTAATAGATCCCAAGAGATCTGAAATTTTTGATAAGGCCTCGACCTTGGCCCTTCGTGACCGCAGCCCCTCCTATTTGTCAGATCAGATGCCCGATCGCCTGCCTTGTAAAATCGACGCATTGATGCAACCGCCCGCTACGCGCTCTCCCCATGCCCGCTGCCGTAATCTCACGCTCCACGATCGTATTCGAGATCGTCATTGAGACGGAGTCCCGTTCGTTGCACCGCATCGGGATCTGTCACTTCTTTCTCCTGGGCTTCTGGCAGCGCTGGCGCCACTTCCGGAACTGGATTCGAATAGCGAGGCCCCGCAGATCGGAGAACTGTATGAGCAGGCGCCGGCGTCCTGGCGGGATCTGTTCTGGTCCGGCCTCGGAGAGAAGCCGGGAAGCTGACGTGAACGTCGCTCGCCGGCCGGCCTCTCTCCGGCAACACCACGTCACTGACGCTGCTTGCGCTCGATCATGTCAGCATCAGCTATCCTAGGCGTGACGGCATCCTGACCACAGTCGAGGATGTCAGCTTCACACTTTCGGCAGGCGAGAGACTGGTTCTGCTCGGCCCGTCAGGATGCGGTAACCGCATGATAGAGCCTGCCGGCGACGACACGGCACAATCAGAGGTGAATCATCGCGCATTTTCCCTCGGCCAACGGCCGGAAAGCCCGCTCGCCCGGAACGGTTCTCAAGTATTTGTAATAATCCCACGGTTTAGTCGACTGCGCCGGGGCTTTCACCTCAAACAGATGCATGTCATGAATTTTTCGACCATCTTCCCGCAAGCGGCCGTTGCCGAACGCCAGATCGCTGGTGGGAATTTCCTTCATCTTTGCGATCACCGCGGCCCCGCTTTTTTTCGCGCCGTCGACTCCGAGAGCGGCAACGGCTTTCAAATAATGAAGCACGCCTGAATAGCAGCCCGCCTGAATCGTGCATGGTTTCGCACCGCCAACCTGCGGAGCGTAACGGCTGGTCAAAGCGCGCGTATCGTCATTCAGATCCCAATAGAACGCCTCTGACACCTGCAGCCCTTTTGAAGCTGCCAGCCCGAGCGCATGGATTTGTGGAATGAAGCACAACAACGCGGCAAGCTTTACCGTGCCGTTCCCCAATCCGAATTCCGAGGCTTGCTTGATGAGATTGGATGAATCCGCCCCAGCACTCGCGAAACCGATCACATCAGCGCCGCTGGATTGCGCTTGTAAAAGAAATGAGGCGTAATCGCTGGTGTCTGGAAATGGATATTTTACCGTTCCAACGACCTTTCCTCCGGATGCTTCAATCACCGAGGTCGCGTCGGCAACCAGTGAGGCTCCGAACGCATAGTTCGCTTGGACGAAGAACCAGGATTTGCCGCCGGCCTCCACGACCGCCCGCCCTGTCGTTGCAGCGAGACCGTAAGTATCAAAGGCCCAATGCGCATGGTTGGGACCACAGTTGGAGCCAGTCAAAGCTGACGCCCCGGCGTTGAAAATGGCCACTTTGTCCTTCTGCTTCGCGACAGTTGCGACTGCCAGCGCGGCGGAGGAGACCGGCACATCGATGATCATGTCAACGCCGTCGCGGTCGTACCAAGACGACGCAACGTTGGCGGCCACATCCGGCTTGGTTAAAAAATCCGCGGAAATCAGCTCAACATCGAGGCCGCCATGCAGTTTGCGAAAATCCTCGATCGCCAGCTTTGCCGCAACGACCGAGCCCTGTCCGCTGTCGTCAGCATATGGGCCCGCGAAATCCGTCAGCACTCCGATCTTGATTGGCTGCGCCGCCCGAGCACGGCCCGCAACCAACGTCGCGGCGCTGGCGGCCACGAACGTCCTTCGTGTTAATCTCACTGCGTCTCTCCCTTTGCTCATTTTGACGAGCTTCTTACTTCAGCGGCACCGCCGCAGCATTTTAGACTTCGAGCAGACTGTCCAACATCGACGGGTCCTCATCAGACGATAACGGATCGCGCGGAAGCAGCCGATGCTGAAGCACCATGCGGGCCATCGCCAAGCGATGCGGCGCGTCGATCCGTTTCGCCTCGAACGCTAGGCCGATCGCCGACGTGATATGATATAGCGACGATCCCACTTGGCGTGCCAGCTGCTCGTCCTTGTCATCCGTCACTTTCGCCGCGAACGCACAGACCTTTTCATGGGTATCGGCCATGAGTGCAGCGAGCGACGGATCCAGATCGGCATCCGCCAAGCGCCGCTCGTTCGCCGCCTTGAGCACGGGAAGCGTCCCGTTACGGGCGATCGCCCTCACCACGTCCAGAGCGACAATATTCGACGTACCCTCCCAAATCGATCCAAGGTGGGCGTCGCGAAGCAAGCGGGCATCCGGCCATTCCTCGATGTAACCGCAACCTCCCCGCACCTCCATTGCGTCTCCGGTAACTTTCCGGGCGTCGCGACAGGCGCGGAATTTGATAAGCGGCGTCATAATACGCGCCAGCTTCTCACCTTCCAGATCGCCCTGATTGGCGCGATGCAGCGCCTCGGCGGTCAAGAACATCATCGTACGCGCCTGCTCGGCCCACACCATCATCTTGGCCAGTTGCCGACGCATCAAAGGCAGTTCGACGAGCCGGCGGCCGAAGGCGCTGCGCCGCCGGGCGACGAACGTTGCCTCAGCTACCGCGCGCCGCATCAGCGCGGCCGCACGCATCGCATTCGATAAACGCGAGTTGTTGACCATATCGGCCATCTGATTGAAGCCGCGGCCGCGCTCCCCGATAAGATAGGCCTCCGCGCCATTGAGCCTGATTTCACCACTTGCCATCGACCGCGTGCCCAACTTGTCCTTGAGGCGCAGGATCCGATAGTCATTTGGCAAGCCGTCCCGCTTGATCTTGGGGAGAAGGAACAGCGATATCCCCTGAAGTCCCGGTTTGGATTCGCTTCGTGCGAGCACCATCGCCAGATCGGCATCCACATTCGAACAAAACCACTTGTCCCCAGTCAGGCTCCATGTACCGTCTTCCCGCAGATCTGCCCGCGTTTCGGTGGCGGATATGTCGGATCCTGCGCCCTGTTCCGTCATGAACATGGCTCCCTGAAGCAGTTGATCAAGCTCGGTCGTTGTGAGCTTGTCGTAGTAGCGGTCCACCAGCGACTTCTCCCCATAGCGCTTGAGCGTTCGAGCCAGGGAGTCGGTCATGCTGACGGGACACATCAAGCCGAACTCGGCTTGCGTGAAAAGGAAAGCGATAGCGTATTTGGCAGCCGGCGGCATCGCTTCATGCCAACCCAGTGCCGCGCGATGAGACACGGCGGAAAGCCCGAATTCGCCGAATGCAAGCCGTTCCATCTCCTGATAGGCGGGATGTTTCTCGACGGTGTCGCGATCTTCGCCCGTGCGAAGACGAACCGATAAGGTCGGCGGATTTTTATCCGCAATCGTTGCCAAGCGATCCAACCGATCGCCTGCGAGCGCTCCGAGGCGATCGAAAATCGGATCGAGGTGGCCGAACAGATCATCTGGAAGATAGTGCTTTAAAAGCGGGGCCGCATCGCGATCTCCCCGGTAGAGGTTAGTGCCCCGGGAATCGGGAACTTGAACGACTGGAGCGAGATCAACTCTCATGACGAATCCCTCAGAGGTTATCTTCCGGGTGACATCATCGACAACTCGACCGATATAGTCCAATATCTAAATTAAACCGATTAATATCTTTTCGCTATCGATCAGGCAGCAGACCTTGGACCTTCGAAAGCTTCGCTATTTCTCAGTGCTGGCCGAGGAACGACACTTCGGTCGCGCAGCCAAGCGACTATCGATGTCGCAGCCTCCATTAAGTCTGGCTATCCAGCAACTCGAGAATGAGCTGCAGACTCCTCTGTTCGACCGAAATAGCCGCAATGTGGAGCTGACGCGGGCCGGCGTAGCGCTCCAGCGCGAAGCGCGGCTGCTGCTACGCCGGCTCGACGAAACGAAAGCCCTGGTGCGAGCTGTCGCGGGCGGAAAGGAAGGGCGATTACGCGTTGGTTTCGGTGGCGCAATGCTCTATCGCGGGTTACCAGAGATGGTCGAGCGGTTTCGTAAGGAGCACCCGGGAATCGACCTTTCGCTGCAAGAACTCAACTCCCTTGAACAAGTCGCGGCTGTAAAGCGGAACGAGATCGATTTTGGATTCGTCTCGGGAGCGAAGACCGCCGCAGAGCTGAACGGCTTCCGTTATCATTCTGAGCCGTTTGTTGCCTGCCTTCATGAACGGCATCGCTACGCGAATGTCCGCAGGCTCGATCTTGCCAAGCTCAAGGAGGACGAATTTGTTTTGTTCTCTCGCGGGAGTTCGCCTCACTACTTCGAGTCGATAGTCGCGTTGTGCTTAGCACACGGCTTCATGCCTAATATCAAACACGAAGTTCGCCACTGGAGCAGCGTCGTTGCGTTCGTTGAATCTGGGATGGGCGTATCGCTGGTACCTAGGACACTGAGCGCGAGAAGCCCGACGACCGCCAAATTCGTCAAGTTTTCCGAGCCGCACGAAGCCTCTGAAACATGGTGCATATGGAAGGGTAATGCTGATGACGTACCAGGCCTTTCCGCCATGATAGAAATATCGCGGGATCAATCCAAAAGGATGATCTCAACGCCCAGAGCGCGACTTGCCGTCTAGGCGATCTGCGTCCGCGAGGTCGTCATTCGGTCATCACCATTCCTTCCCGAATTGAGCTCCGCACGCAAGAGCAGGTGATCGACAAGGTTCTTCGTGAATTGTGGCGCATTCTCGATGTTGTGTGCGATGACCTTCAGCCTGCGCAACGCCCAATCGTCCGATAGTTCGACCACGCTGCAGCTTTCTTTGGGAAGAGTGCTCGCCAAGACTCTTCTCGGAACCAGCGCGATGCCGATGTTGTCGCGCGCGAGCCGGAGGACCGTCGCAAAATTATGGGCATGGATGCGGATGTTGAGCTGCCTGCCCAGTTTGCCGCATGTCTGCGCCAGAAATTGAAAATTGCTGCTTGTCCTCTGCATGCACACAAAATCGTAGTCCAGCGCTTCTTCCAGTTTAATCTCATCGCGCGCCGCGAGGGGGTGTTCGTTGGAGACCGCCAAGACGAGGTGGTCGGTTGCGTAGGGAAAGACCTGGAGACTTCCAGACTCGACATCGCTTGCGACGATTCCGAGGTCGGCCGTGCCGTCGCCGACGGCCAAGACGATATCGTCACTGTTATGCTCTTCCAGTTCGATGTTGCACTGACGGTTCATGGATAGGAAGCTGGACAGGTCTTCGGCCAGGAAGCCGTTCAGCGAACTGCTGTTCGCGTAAAGACGAATACTTCCGCGAAGACCGTTGGCAAATCCGCTCATCTCGCTGTGCATGCGCTCGAGATCTCCGAACACGGCGATCACATGGCGATGGAGGCTTTCACCCGCGGCCGTGAGAACCATCCCTCGCGGGCTTCGCAAGAAGAGCGTGGTGCCGACGAGACGCTCGAGATTTTTGAGCCGATAGCTCGCGGAGCCCGGCGACAGGTGAATTTGCGACGCACCCGCCGAAAGACTCGAGGTCTCGGCAATCGCCCTGAAGAGCTTCAAGTCCATCAGATCGTAACGCATGACCTTCTCTTCCCTATCGCTGTTTCGGACGCCACCATCTGGTGTTGGACGCCATTTTCTCCTGCCCCCCAGTGGGGTCCCATATCACCGACACGCCGGCGTTCAAATTAGCCAAAGACCATGTTCGCGTCTTTGGATTGGACTCGAAGCGACAGGCCACGCGAAGCATCGACGTGAAAATCGCGGAGTTTGCAGCGTGAACAAGTCCTTGGCCGGCGTAAAGGTACTCGACCTCTCCCGCATCCTGGCGGGACCGTGGTGTTCACAGAACCTCGCCGATCTCGGGGCTGAGGTCATCAAAGTCGAGTCCGTCGGCTCGGGAGACGACACGCGTGGGTGGGGTCCTCCTTACATGACCTCGGAGGCCGGCGACCAGCTGTCGGCCTATTTCATGAGCTGCAACCGCGGAAAACGCTCCATCGCCATCGATTTCTCACAAGCCGCCGGGCAGGATCTGGTTCGTCGCATGTGCGCCGGATCGCACGTCGTCATCGAGAATTTCAAATCAGGATCCTTGAAGAAGTTCGGTCTTGATTACGAATCCATGAAACAGATCAACCCCGGCATCATCTACACGTCGATTACCGGGTTCGGCCAGGAGGGCCCGCTGGCCGGGCGCCCCGGATACGACTACGTGTTCCAGGGCATGGCCGGCTTCATGAGCTACACGGGCATTCCGGACGGTCTTCCCGGAGCCGGTCCCCTTCGCGCCGGCGTCGCCATCAACGATCTGATCACCGGCATGTATGCGACGGTCGCGATCCTGGCTGCGCTGCGCAAGCAGGAAAAGACCGGAGAGGGCGAATACATCGATCTCGCGTTGTTGGACGCCGCCATTGCTCTCAACGCCAACCAGAACATGAATTACCTGCTCTCGGGCCAACCACCGCGTCGGAGTGGAAACGCGCACCCCAATTGCGCACCCTACGAGGTGTTTGCCTGCAGCGAGGGCTATCTGATCCTGGCGATCGGCAATGATGGGCAGTTCGCTCGGTTTTGCTCCGTCGCCGGTCGCGAGGATCTCGCGAATGATCCGATGTTCCGCACCAACCGAAGCCGGATCGAGAACCTGCCGGCGCTGCGCGAGCACGTCATCCAGATCATGGGCCAACGGACCAAGGACGACTGGGGCAGACTGTTCGACACGGCGGGCGTGCCTTGGGGACCGATCAGACCGCTGAACGAGGTCTTCGAGGACGAGCAGGTCAAGCATCGCCAGGTCCTGCAAACCCTCCATCATTCCCGCATGGGCGATGTGCCGACCGTGCGCAATCCGATCGTGCAGGCGACAGGCGCGCTCGCCCCGCCCCTGCTCGGCGAACACACCGACGACATCCTGGCGAGAATGGGACTGTCGGCGGACGAAGTGGCGCTCTTGCGCGATCGAAAAGTCGTTGCCTGACACCGACGACGATGTGAGCCTCCTCGACGACTGGAACAAGAAATGGAAATGTTGAACGACTTCTGCGGCATCGAGCGGCGAAGTGACGGCGTCATCGAAATGACGATCTGCAACGCCGGCAAGGTGAATCTGCTCAACACGGCCGTCATGGATGGTCTCACTTCCGGACTGGACATCCTGTCCCGGGAAAGAGACGCTCGCGTCCTGATACTCGCGTCCCCCGGGGACCGCACCTTCATCGGCGGCGCGGACCTTCGCGAGATGGTCCAACTGGACAAGGTTTCCGGCGAGCGTTTTATATCCCGGCTGCGCGACCTCTGCGATCGCGTCCGTCATTTTCCGGTACCCGTCGTTGCCAAAATATCGGGGTGGTGCCTCGGCGGTGGCCTCGAACTCGCCGCAGCCTGCGACATTCGCGTGGCAACGGATTCATCAAATTTCGCAATGCCGGAAGTACAGGTCGGCATTCCCTCGGTCATTCATGCAGCGCTGTTGCCCCGCCTCGTCGGCTGGGGTCGCGCTCGCTATCTGATCCTCACAGGCGCCGTCATCGACGCGAGCACCGCCTTCTCCTGGGGACTGGTGGACGTCGTCGCCTCGACCGACGAACTGGATCGCCAGATCGCCAAGGTCATCGAACCGATCCTGAAATGCGGGCCACAGGTGATGCAGGCACAGAAGGAATTGCTGCGCCGCTGGGAGGACATGAACCTGTCGGATTCGGTTTCCGCGAGCATTTCCTATTTCGGCAACGCATTTGCAACCGGTGAACCAGGCCTATTCATGTCGCAATTCTTCAAACACAAGTCCGCCTAACTGCGCCACCCAGGCAAACACAACAATTCTTCGGAGGAGACGAAATGAAACGATCCGTTCTCGCACTTGCGATGCTCGCCCTGTCGACTTCCGCGTGTCTCGCTGACGACGCGGTCAAGATCGCCGTCCTCGGAGACATGTCCGGACCATATTCCGACCTTTCGGGACCGGGCTCCGTCGTCGCCGCCCGCCTCGCCGCGGAAGACTTCGGCGGCCAGGTCCTGGGCAAGCCCATCACGATCATCAGCGGCGATGAGCAGAACAAGCCCGACGTCGCCTCCAACCTCGCGCGGCAATTCTACGACCGGGAGAACGTGACCGCGATCCTGGACGGCGGCAGTTCTTCGACCGCTCTCGCCATACAATTCGTCTCTTCGGAGAAAAAGAAGATGTTTCTGGTCAGCGGCGGCACCACCGCCGAGATAACCGGAAAATCATGCTCCCCCTACAGCATCCACTGGCTACCCGACACGCACGCCATTTCCACCGCGGCGACACGCGCCGTCGTTGCCGATGGCGGCAAGTCGTGGTTCTACATCACCGCCAACTATGTGTTCGGTCAGGATCTCGAGAAATATTCCTCCGAAGTCGTCAAGGCCGCGGGCGGCTCTGTGCTCGGCAGCGCTCGGGCGCCGCTCAACACCGCGGATTTCTCTTCCTTCCTGTTGCAAGCGCAGGGCTCGGGAGCCGATGTGGTCGCTTTCGCAAACGCGGGCTCGGACGCTCAGACCTCGATCAAGCAGGCTCAGGAATTCGGCCTGATGGGCGGGGGATCGAAAACCCGCATCGTGGGTCTCGACATCTTCACCAGCGACATTCAATCCATCGGACTCGCCGTCGCTCAGGGCGTGATCGGCGTCGCCGATTTCTACTGGGACATGGACGAAACCACGCGTGCCTGGAGCAAGCGGTTCAAGGCCATGCATGGCAAGATCCCGACCTACTATCAGGCGGACAGCTACAGCGCCGTGTACAACTATCTCGCCGCGGTCAAGGCCGCCGGAACCACGGATCCCGACAAGGTTTCGGCCATCATGTACCAGACGCCGCTGTCCGACCCTCTCCACAACGGCGTCAAAGTCCGTAAGGACGGACGCGTGATGCAGCCGATCTATCTGATGCAGGTGAAGACGCCGCAGGAATCGAAGGGGCCGGACGACATCATGAAGGTGGTGTCGAAGATCCCGCCCGAGGAAGCGTTCATTCCGCTGGACAAGACGGGCTGCCCGCGAGCGACCGAACAGGATCGCTAAAACCACGTCCGATCGCGATGGCCCGACAGGTCTCATGTCGAAGCCGATACGCGGGAAGTGAACAGCCACTTCTCCCGGAATGGCACTGGCCATCCGGGTCGGCGCCTCGTCCTCGGCGAGTAAGTCTAGTCCCTCTATGACTGCATCCTTGGCATAATCGTTCGGCCGAATCTCGACGACATCTTCGAGACGAGGGTCTTCGGGATTTGGCCGTGATGATCGGGGCGTCTCAGGCGGACTTCGTGCCGCGATGGCGGGAGCTTCTGTCGCATCGAGTTCGCTCCGGGGTCCGTGCCCGAGCGCTCCCACGCAGCAAGATGCGAAAAACCGTCGAGCTCATGCGCGAGACGCCCGCTAGGATCCGTGAGGAACCATAGGGTATGAGAGAGGACCAGATCCGCGGCACCGAAACATTCGCCGCAGATCCATTGCCGCTCATCGGCGAGCATAAGGCGAAGATTGAGTTGGCAAAAAAGGGGCTGCAATCAGTCTGATGCTATATGCCACACCGCAACGACGGGCCGGCACATCTCACCCCCGGACACGTGTCCGTTCAGGCGAGCGCGACATCGTGGAGCCCCGATCCATCAGTGTTCCATGAATCAGACGGGTGGTTGGTGACTGCGTGACTTCGGCGTCGCCGAAACCGAGCAGTTCGAGCGCGGCATCAGCCATCTGCGAAAACGGATGGCGGATCGTGGTCAGGTCGTAAGCGGCCCAGCCTGCGAGGGGCACGCCGTTGAATCCCGCGATCGAAACATGATCCGGGATGATGAAACCGTTGCTGCGAAGCGCGTCCATACCGCCGAACGCCATGATGTCGCTGGTGAAGAAGATCGCATCGGGCGGATCGGAACGACGCATCAGCCGCAGCGCGGCATCGAATCCGGCCTGGTAAGTATGGTCGCCGCCCTGCTCGATTACACATTCGACGCCGTCGTCCTGCAACCGGCTGACAAACCCGCTTTGCCGGTCCATGCTGGTGGAGGCCCCCAGTTGGCCGGCGACGAAGGCCGGACGACGATGATGCTGGCCGAGTAGAAATTCTGCCATCTGACGGCCGCCGGCGACGTTGTCGCAGGACACCGCATGGATCTCCAATCCGGGTACGTAGCGGTTGAGCAGCACCACGGGCGTTTCGCGCTTGGCACAGGCCCGCGCCATGGCGGATGAAACGGTCGCCGACGTGATGATGATACCATCGACTTGATACTGCAGCAGGGTCGGTAGGATCTCATCTACTTCCTGCCCGGGCGTCGGCACGAACAGCAGAGTTTGGCAGCCGCGCGGCTGCAGTCGTTGCGTAAGCTCGTCGAGCACCACCGCGTAAAACGGGTCGGTGAGGTTGGGCAGCACGATGGCGACGATGTTGGTGCGCCGCGTCATCAGGCTGCGGGCGATGACATTGGGCTGGTAGCCAAGCTCCGCTGCGGTCGTCATCACGCGGGTGCGCATCTCCTCGGAAATGCTGGCGGTAGCGGTGAAGGCCCGCGAAATGGTCGACTGCGATACACCAAGCACGCGGGCCACTTCGTCAGCGGTGACACGCTGGCGCTGCCGTTTGGCACGAGTGGATTCATCCATGTTGCTTCAGTCCCGCCACTCGTGGAGGCCAAGTTGTGTCCGCGTTTTGCCCTGCGCGTCCCGACGCATGGCAAGGGCGCCGGCTCAGAATCGACCGATATATTGGCCCTGCTTAGTGGACGCCAAAAATGGCGTCAACTGCATGCGAATGCATCCGACAATATGGCTATTATCCGAGGCCAAACTGATCTCGCGCCGCCGATATCATCACCCTCACACGCGCCAAATATGCATTCGCAGTCATTGATTGCAGCCGTGTCAGCAAGCCCGAGGAAATAATCAGGGCAAATCCTCCGTATTTATCCATATTTTGCTTATAAAATGGTCAAATGCAGCTTTGCATGCGCATGCAATTTGATCTTGTGAGCCTTCCTTCCGTCATCGACAATGGAGCCACGGCAAGCCGCCGAGCCGCAGAGCACTTCGCAGATGAACGGCCTACCACCAGATCGTCCGGCAGCGTCGCCAAGGTGCTTCCGCGGCATGGTCGCATCGCATCGCAGGCAGCGCGATCAGCAGGCCACCGCGTTCCGTGCCGTCATCCCATTCGATTTCCGACAACAAATCCCATGAGCATCCAATGACCGAGCGTCGCGCCATAACGTCCAGTAATCCAAAGCCGTTGGCCCACTACACCGAAGCGATCGCCGTCGGCGGCCTGGCATTCCTGGCAGGGCAGTTGGCGACCGACTTCAGGGATGGCGTGCCGGCGGAGGCCCGCAAGGATCCGAACTTTCCGTACTACGGTTCGGACATCAAGCTGCAGACCCGCTTCATCCTGAAGCATCTGAAAAACACCCTTGAGGCTGCGGGGAGTTCGTTTGACCGCGTCGTGAAGGCCCAGGTTTTTCTGACCGACCTTCGGGATTTCGCCGGTTTCGACGAGGTGTGGCGCGAGTTCTTTGTCGTGGCACCGCCCCGCACTACAGTGGGCACGTCAGGTCTATTGATCAAGGATGCGCTGATCGAGATCGACCTGATCAGCGCACTGGCCGAGGGCGGCGGCCTGATTGCCGTCAGTTCGTCAAATCCTAAGCCGCTGGCCGCCTATTCCGAAGCCACCCGCGTCGGCGATTTGGTCTTCGCCGCGGGCCAGCTTGCCACCGACTTCAAGACCGGCGTGCCCAAGGAAGCCCGCAAGGACCCGAACTTTCCTTTCTATGGGTCCGACATCAAGCTTCAGACCCGGTACATTCTGGACCACCTCAAAACCACCTTCGCGGCCGCCGGCACCAGCCTCGATCATGTCGTCAAAGCGCAGGTATTCCTGACCAGTCTCGATTACTTCGCCGGGTTCGATGAAGTATGGCGCGAATATTTCAAGGTGCCGCCGCCGCGCACCACGGTCGGCGTGACCGATCTGTTGATCAAGGACGCGCTGATCGAAATCGATCTGATCGCCTACGTCGCCGATGGTGCAACCAAGCACGAAATCATTGCTGACACCGGCAATCCAAAACCGCTGGCAAATTATTCCGAAGCCGTGACGGTGGGCAGCTTTGTCTTCGCCGCCGGCCAGCTCGCGACCGACTTCACCGCCGGCGTGCCCAAGGAAGCCCGCAAGGACCCGAACTTCCCTTTCTACGGCTCCGACATCAAGCTTCAGACCAAATACATCCTGGAAAACCTCAAGCGAACGCTCGCCGCCGCCGGCAGTTCGCTCGAACAGGTCGTCAAGGCCCAGGTGTTCCTGATCGACCTCAATGATTTCGCAGGCTTCGACGAGGTGTGGCGGCAATATTTCGCGGTGCCGCCGCCGCGCACCACCATCGGAACCACCGGGCTGCTGATCAAGGACTCCCTGATCGAAATCGACGTCATCGGAGTCCGCTGAGACAACGGAAGTTTGGCCGCCGCTGAAATTCTTCAAAGCAAGTCGCCTGGGTAAATCGCCATGGGTTCCCGTCCAACGCTGCAAGGCATCGCCAGATCCGATCAAGCCTCGGCACAGCCGTGGCGGTTTGAAGCGGTCAACGTCTCGAAGAGCTACGGGGCGGTGATCGCCAACGATGCGGTTTCCGTCGATCTAAATGCCGGGGAGATTCACGCGCTGCTGGGCGAGAACGGCGCCGGCAAATCGACCATCATGAAAATACTCTACGGCATGGAGCTGCCTGACGCTGGCCATGTCGCCATCGATGACACTGTTCTGAAGATCGGCTCGCCTGCCGATGCGATCGCCGCAGGAATCGCGATGGTTCACCAGCACTTCATGCTGGTCCCGAGCCTGACCGTGCTGGAAAATCTTATCCTCGGAAACCGCCGGTTCGGCGGCCTTATGACCGATCGGCGCGCGGTTGCGGCCGAGATCGCCGCATTGGCCGCACAATACCGCATCGAGGTCGATCTGCAGCGGCCGGTCGGCAAGCTCTCGGTGGGCGAACAGCAGCGGGTGGAAATCCTCAAAGCGCTGGTTCGGGGCGCGCGCGTGCTGATCCTCGACGAGCCGACGGCGGTGCTAACCCCGCAGGAGATCAAGGCGCTGGGCTTGACGCTGCGTGAACTTGCGCAGGACCGCCACGGCATCTTCATCGTAACGCACAAGCTGCCCGAGGCAATGGAGCTCAGCGACCGCGTCAGCGTGATGCGCAGGGGACGCGTGGTAGGAACCTGGCGGACCGATCAGATCACCTCGTCCGAACTCGTGATGCACATGGTCGGGCGCAGCCTTCCGGCATCGGTCAGCCGGCCGCAATTGACGCCCGGCAGCACCGTACTTGAATTGCTGAATGCCTGCGTCGCCGCCCAGGCCGGCCGGGGCGAATTGCGGGACATCAATCTAAAGATCGCCGCGGGCGAAATTGTCGGCGTCGCCGGGGTCGAAGGGAACGGCCAGCAGGAATTGGCCGAGGCCATTGCCGGGCTGCGCCACGTGTCGGCCGGCGACGTTATCTTGTGCGGCGACGCGATCACCAATTTTCCTGCGGCCGAGATCCTGGCGGCCGGCGTCGCGCATATTCCGCAAGACCGCCACCGCGACGGCGTGGTGCTGGATTTTCCGCTGACCGACAATGCGATCCTGGTCGACCACCAAACACCGGCCTTCCAGCAACGCGGAATCATCGACCGCCATGCGGTGATTCAGTTCACCGACCGGCTGATCGACGTCTTCCAGATCCGCTGCAGCGGCCGGGAAGCACCGATGCGCAGTCTGTCTGGCGGCAACCAGCAGAAGCTGGTGCTGGCGCGCGAGCTCGCGCGTCGCCCGCGGCTGCTGATCGCGGTGCAGCCCACCCGCGGACTGGACGTCGGCGCCATCGACTATGTGCATCGGCAATTGATCGAGCAACGCTCGGCCGGTGTCGCCATCCTGCTGATCTCGACCGAACTCGACGAGATCATCGCGCTCAGCGATCGCATCGTGGTGATGCGGGAGGGCCGCGTCACAGCGCTACCGGACAAGCCCACGATCGAAACTATCGGCGCCGCGATGCTCGGCTCTGCGGACCGCCCAGCAGGTGCTGCATGAGCGTCCATGTCGATTCGGCTGTGACCGAGCGCTGGCGGCCGTTCGCGCAAGGAACAGGACTGGTGCTGGCATCGATGGCCCTGACCGGTCTGGTGCTGCTCCCGATCGGGATCAACCCGATCGGCGCCTATGCGCAAATTCTCAAGGGCGCGTTCGGTTCGGTCAATGCCCTGACCGAAGACTTGGTCTATGCGACGCCTATCATTCTCACCTCGCTGTCGGTCATTATCGCGTTCCGCTGCGGCCTGTGGAATTTGGGATCCGACGGTCAACTCTACCTTGGCGCCATCGCAACCGTCGGGCTCGGCTTCAACCGGTTTGGGATGCTGCCTCCCGTGCTGCTGCCGGTCATGGCGGTGGCGGCGTTCGCCGCGGGCGCGGCGTGGGCCGCGGTGCCGGCCGTGCTGCGGCTGCGCTTCGGAGCGAGCGAAGTCATCGTCACCATCATGATGAACTTCCTGGCCGTCACGATCGCTACCTATCTGGTTGGCGGCCCCTGGGCTTCGGGCATAACGCCAGCCACCGCGCCGATCGTGTCAGCGGGATTTCTTCCGATACTGGTCCCGGGAACGCGCCTCAACGCCAATTTCCTGGTCGCCATCGCCGCGGCCGCGCTGCTCTCCTTTGTGCTGCGCCGGACCGTGTTCGGCTACCAGCTGCGCACCATCGGCCAGAACATCGACGCGGCACGCTATGCCGGCATGCCGGTCAACAAGATCAGGTTTGTCAGCTTCTCATGTGCCGGCGGCCTCGCCGGCCTTGCCGGCTTCGGCGAGGTGGCCGGCATCTACCACAATCTGCCGAATGGGCTGTCACCCGGCTTTGGCTATACCGGCATCGTCGTGGCGCTGCTCGCCCGGCTCAATCCGCTGTGGGCCGTCATCGTCGCCTTCGCGTTGGCAGCCTTGAGTGTCGGCTCGGGCGGCATGCAGCGGGCGATGGGTATTCCGGTTTCGCTCGTCTCGATCCTGGAAGCGGTGTTGATCCTGCTGGTGCTCGCGACCCGACTCCTGGAGCGGCGCGCATGACGTGGGCGTCGCTGCTTGAACTCACTTTCTGGATTCCCTTGCTGGCGGCGGGTGTCAGGGTCGCCACACCGCTGGTATTTGCCAGCCTCGGCGAAGCGGTATCCGAACGTGCCGGCGTTCTCAATGTCGGGCTCGAAGGCATGATGGCGCTGGGGGCGATCGTCGGCTTTCTCGTGGCCTACTGGACCGGACATAGCTGGGCGGGACTGCTGGCGGCGGCAATGGCAGGCCTCGCGGCAAGCCTGGTGTTCGGCTTCCTCACCATTTTCCGCGGCGCCGATCAGATCGTCACCGGCATTGTGATGAACATTCTGCTGCTCGGCCTTGCGAGCTTTTTATATGCCAGCATTTTTGCTTCCGCCCATGTCGTCGCGCAACTTGCCGCGATTCCGGTGTTTCGCGTGCCCTGGCTGAGCGACCTGCCGGTGATTGGCCGACCGTTCTTCGCGCAGTCGCCGATCGTCTACGCCGTGTATCTGCTGATCCCGCTGTTCTGGTTCCTGCTCGAGCGTTCGCCATGGGGATTGAGCGTGCGGGCCGCCGGCGAAAATCCCGAAGCCGTCGACAGCGCCGGCATCAACATCTGGTTTCTTCGTCTGCAGGCGGCAGCGATTGGCGGCGCGATGGCAGGCCTTGCCGGCGCCATTCTCGCGGTGGTCCAGATCGGAGCCTATGTCGACGGCATGATCGCCGGCCGCGGGTTCATCGCGCTGGCGATCGTGGTGTTCGGCGGCTGGCGGCCGTGGCGGGTCGCGGTCGCGGCGCTGCTGTTTGGAGTGGTGGACGCCTTTCAGTTGCGGCTTCAGGTCTCTGGTGCAGCGATCCCGAGCCCGTTCCTGATCGGCCTGCCCTACATCCTCACCATCATCGTCGTGGCGTTCGTCGCCGGACGCGCCGGCTATCCGGCGGCGATCAACAAACCTTATCCGCTGCGCCACTTCTCGCGCCGGCAGCGAAAACCGATCCCGGCTGATCGTGCAGCCATACACCCGGTCCCTCAGGAGCATTCATGAGGCTGACCAAAATGAGGAGATGGAAGATGGCAACGAAAAACGTGAAGCGCCTACGGATCGCACTGCTGGCGGGGACAGCTTCCCTGCTGGCGACCACCTCGCTCTGGGCCAAGGACGTCAAGGTCGCCTACATTCCCTGCGGTCAGGTCAATGACGGCTCGTGGAGCGAGGCCGGCTACGACGGCGTCAAGGCGGCCAAGGACGCGCTGGCAAAATCGGGTACCAACGTCACGATCGATTACAGCGAAAGCCTGTCACCCTCGCAGGCTGAGGTCGCGGCCCGAGACTATGCGACCAAGGGATACCAGACGGTGATCCTGCACTGCGGCACCTATGCCGATGCTGCCTATAACGCCGGAAAGGATTTTCCGAACACCAATTTCCTGATCGTGGTCGCGCCGAAGTCGGTCAAGAATGTCTGGACCTACATTCCAGCCATGCAGGATATTTCTTTCGTAGCCGGCTATCTGGCATCGAAGATGAGCAAGTCCGGCGCAGTCGGCGTGGTGGCTAGCTTCAATTTTTCCAACATCACCTGGCAGGCGGAAGGTTTCCGGCTCGGCGCGCGCTACGGCAATCCCAAGATCAAGACCTTCTCGAACTACATCAATAGTTTTGACGATGCGGGTAAGGCCAAGGAAGCCGCCCAGGCGGAAATCGATAGCGGCGCGGACGTGATCTACAGCGCGACCGACCAAGCCTCGCGCGGCATCTACGCCGCCGCCGAGACCAACGGCAATCTGGCGATCGCCTCCTATTCCGACCAATCGAAACTCGCTCCGAAGACCGTGCTGGCAAGCGCACTCGCCAACATTCCGCTGTTGGTCGAAAACATGGTCACCGGTTCGGTTTCGGGCACGTTGGTGGCTGACAAGGTCTACTCCGTTGGCATGGCCGGCGGCATCGGCGATCTCGCCATGAACCCCGATCTCGCCAAGACGGTCCCGCCCGACGTCGCCAAGGAGGTGCAGGCCTTGATGGTCTCCATCAAGTCCGGCGAGATCAAAGTGCCTGCGCTTTCGGACCCGGGTCAGTCGGAGAAATATGATTTGGCAGCGTTGAAGGCAAAGTAGCGGGATGGCGCTGATCGAATGGGTCGGGAGAAATCCCGGCCCTGGTTTTTGAAGATGCCTCGCAGCCTCCGCGCGTCAAATCTGACGATAGCCCAAGCAGGTAAGGGTATGGATTTGGAATATCGACCCAAGGTAAGGGCGGGGCGAGTCTTCTAGCTATGGTGCTGCACTACAGGCGCGTGATACAGTCGCTGATCAATTCCCCAGCCGACGCCAAGAAATTGATTCTTCTCAATAGGTTATGGGCATGCTGGCTGGGGCGGGAGGGATCGAACCTCCGAATGGCGGAATCAAAATCCGCTGCCTTACCGCTTGGCTACGCCCCAACAGGCCGTCCGGAAAGTGCGGGACGATGGCCGCGCCGTCTCTCTGGCCATGCCGGTCTACAGACGGAGCTTCATCATTTCAACAAGGCAGTGGCCTGATTTTTGGCGAAATCAGGCTCCCCGTCGCCGCCTTTGATGCCCGTCCCCGCCTCTGTAATGGCCCTCCCCATAATAATGCGTTCACGGCGGCGCGGAACGCCGGTCCCGCCGGAACGGCCCGCCATTTTCCGCTCCGGAACCGGTCCGGGACAGGCCGGCCGCTGCTCGGAAGAGTTGAGAGAATGGCGGTTTCGTGGGAAGACGGCACCCGCTCCACGATCCCCAGCGAGGCCCCTCATGAGCTACCGCGCGCCGATCAACGACATGCTGCTTGCGCTCAACCACGGCGCGGGCCTCGAGGCCGCCGTCAAGGCCGGACATTATGGCGATTTCGACGGCGATATCGCCGCCGCCGTGCTGGAGGAAGCCGGCAAATTCGCCTCCGACGTGCTGGCGCCGCTCAACCAAATCGGCGACGAACACGGCATCAAGCTCGAAGGCGGCAAGGTCACCACCGCGCCGGGCTGGCCCGACGCCTATAAGCGCTGGACGGCGGCCGGCTGGAACGCGGTGTCGGGACCGGAAGCCTTCGGCGGCCAGGGCCTGCCGCTCGCCATCAACGCCGCCTGCACCGAGATCTGGAGCGCCTCGAATGTCGCTTTCGGCCTCTGCCCGCTGTTGACGCTTTCCGCGATCGAGGCGCTCGACGCCCACGGCAGTGATGAACTGAAGAAGATCTATCTCGAAAAGCTCGTCTCCGGCGAGTGGACCGGCACCATGCAGCTCACCGAGCCGCAGGCGGGCTCCGATGTCGGCGCGCTGCGCACGAAGGCCGAGCGCGCCGCCGACGGCTCCTATCGCATCAAGGGCACCAAAATCTTCATCACCTATGGCGACCACGACATGACCGATAATATCGTGCATTTCGTGCTGGCGCGCCTGCCCGATGCGCCCGCGGGCACCAAGGGCATTTCGCTGTTCCTGATTCCGAAATTCCTGGTCAATGCCGACGGCTCGCTGGGGCCGCGCAACGACATCTATCCGACCGGCATCGAACACAAGCTCGGCATGCATGCCGCCCCCACCTGCACCATGACGATGGGCGATCACGGCGGCGCCATCGGCTACCTGATCGGCGAGGAAAACAGGGGCATGCAGTGCATGTTCACGATGATGAACCAGGCGCGGCTGGGGGTGGGCCTCGAAGGCGTCGGCGTCGCCGATCGCGCCTACCAACTGGCACTGGCCTATGCGCAGGAACGCCGCCAGGGCCGCGCCGTCGGCAACAAGGGCGACGGCTCCGATCCGATCATCGTGCATCCCGACGTCAAGCGGATGCTGATGCAGATGCGCGCCCTTACCGCGGCCGCGCGCACGATCTGCTACGCCACCGCGGTCGCGCTCGATGTCTCCGTGCGCGCCGGGGACGCCAAGGTGCGGACCGATGCCGCCGCCCGCGGCGCGCTGCTGACGCCGATCGCCAAGGCCTTCGCCACCGACATCGGCAACGAGGTGGCCTATCTCGGCGTGCAGGTCCATGGCGGCATGGGCTTCATCGAGGAGACCGGCGCCGCGCAGCATTATCGCGACGCGCGCATCACCGCGATCTATGAGGGCACCAACGGCATCCAGGCGATCGACCTCGTCACCCGCAAGCTCGCCGCCAATGGTGGCGCGGCGGTCTGGACCTTGCTCGGCGAACTCACCGAAATCGTCATCCGCGTTGAAACATCGAACGATCCTGCGTTCGGCGCCACCGGCGCCAAACTGCGCGAGGCGTTGATCTCGCTCGACCGCGCCAGCCGCTGGCTCCTGGAACGCATCACCTCGGCGCCGAATGAGGCGCTGGCGGGCGCGACGCCTTATCTCAGGCTGTTCGGCGCGACGCTCGGCGGCTGCATGCTGGCTAATGAGGCGCTCGCCGCGCGCAATATCGGCGACGGCAATCCCGAACGCTACGTCACGCTGGCGCGGTTCTTCGCCGAAAGCATCACGGTGCAGGCGCCTTCGCTGGAGCACACCGTGATGGAAGGCGCCGACGCCGTGACCGGCGCGGATGCGGTGCTGCTGGGGTAACTTAGCCGCTCTCATCCTCGTCTCGCCGTTCCCGCGAACGCGGGAACCCATAACCACCGATGCCTGTTGCAAGCGCGGCCCGCGCCCGCACCACATGAACATTCGTGATTATGGATCGCGCTCGCAAAGCTCGCTTGTCCGGGACGACGCCGGTGCGTGAGACGCGGGTCCATATTCTCGCGGCGCGGTTGCGCCCGAGTCATGCATGAACTTCTCGCCTCTCAACATAGAGGGCGCAGGGAAAGCCGGGTGCCCGCCGCACCCGCAGCCTCGCGTGCAAAGTAAAAAGCACACGAGTTCGTCACCACAGGTGTACCGGGCTAGGCCGGCCTTCCCTGCGCAATGGTTTTAACGGCTTATTTCGCGCTCTCCCCGGCGACGAATTCGTCTTGTCACCGTCATCGGTGTGATGCGGAGCGATATCACTTCAGTGCGATGCGAAGCATCGTCACTCGTGATGCGCAGGCATTATCACCAACTTGGCACCAGCAACGGGTGTCAGGACCACACGGCTTCGCCGTCCGCAACAGCGCCGTTCGTCCGCGCCGCTCGATCGCTCACGAGCCATGAGACCCGCCCTGCGATTGCCTTGCGCGCCCGACGCTGCCGCGTCCACCGCATTCCGCCCCAACGTTCGTGACGATGGCCAACGCCCCTCTTTCGGGAACGGAACGGCGGGGCTTCTAGAACTGATTTGGGGGGCGCGAAAACAGGAATATTTTGTACAAGCAGGACTGGACCGCCCGCATCGGATTGATCCCGTTCAACAAATCAATCTCGCCGGACGACGTGGCTGAACATGTTCCGCGACGGGCCGTGACGTGCGCCGCGCGTTTTATGTGATCAGCGCGGAACGGCAGCCGCGATATCGCGCAATCAGCCGATCAGCCATCGCCCCTTGTGGATATCGAACTTCACCAGGCCTTCGTCCCGCATTTTCAGCAGCAGCGACTGGCAGGCTTCCTCATTCGCGACATTGGCGCGTCTCATGACTTCGTAGACTTTGAGCGGCTTCTCGCGCAGCGCGTTCAGGATATTTTCGCGGTCATTCAGCACCACCAGACTCCTACCGTCACCAAACGCGCCAGATCATTGAAAACGAGATCACTGAGAATACGAGAGCTGATCTTCCGTAACGACGCGCTCGACATTCTCCGATTTGCTCTTGATGCGGTATCGGAGACGTCCATCCGACTCGATGGGCATGCGCTGAACGATGGTGTAAATCATCGGCGGTTCATTTTCAGCACGGCCTTGTGGCCCCTGGCGCTGGTGGTGAACGTCTTCATTCAACTTGTAGGCATAGGACATGTGTCTACCTCTGGAATTTGCGCCTGCTGTAGCGTGGACCGTGCGGCAATGCAACGACTTGCGGTTCCTCCAGCGGAGGACTGTAAGTAGTAAGGCGAATTAGCATAGCGTAATCCGCCGCAACGCGAGACGGCAACAATGGCGAAAAAAGCGCCTCTGATCGGGGTTGGTTATAACCAACTATACTGATTAGGGTTAGAGGCGGATTACGCTACACTAATCTGCCCTATGCTGATTGCGCCGAGATGGAGGACAACATGCCCGCTGGAATGTTGCGAGTGGCCGCGGTAGCGGTTGTTGCCCTCTGCCTCTCGGGCGGAACATTGGCCGCCGGTGATGGACGGCCGCGTCACACGCTAGCGCCGGTTCAAGACTCACCCTCCTCGCCGCGATCCGAAACCACGCACAAGGAAACCACGCTCAAGAGAACCTTGCGTGCGGCGAACCGGAAACCAAAAGCCGCACGGACGCTGGCTGCCGACCGCGACCCCTATGCCGATCCGGCAGCGCCTTATAAAGCCGATCGTCTTTCGTCGCCGCGAGACAGCCAGCCGATCCTCAATATCTCCGGGCAAACCACCGTGCTAACGCGGCAGGTTCTTGACGACAAGAATGCCACAAGCCTCGAGGACGCCTTGGGCAGCACTGCGGGCGTGACGGTCGGCAGATAAGACCCGCCGCTTCCTTCCAGTTGCTTCGATCTCGCCGCCCGGTTTCCAAGCCGCGTTCAGTGCATCACCGATCCGCCGTCGACCACGATGGTCTGTCCGGTGACGAAATTGGCATCGTCGGAGGCCAGGAACAGCAGCGCGCCGATCAGGTCGTCGGGCGTGGAGTCGCGCTTGATCGCCCGGCTCGCCACGATCGATGCCGCAACCTCGCCCCAACCTGGATGCGACTGCACCGCCTCGCTCATGACGAGACCGGGCGCGATGGCGTTGACGCAGATCTTGTCGGCGGCGAGTTCGCGCGCCACCGAGCGGGTGAGGCCGATCACCGCCGCCTTGGAGGTGACGTAGTGCAGCAAATACGGGCTGCCCTTGAACACCGTGCCGGACGAGATGTTGATGATCTTGCCGCCGCCGGCAGCCTTCATGGCAGGCGTGACGGCGGCGATGCTCTGCCAGGTGCCGCGGACATTGACCGCCATGACGCGGTCCCATTCCTCCACGGGAATCTCGGCAAAATTCTGCATCGTCAGCTTTCCGAACAGGGCGGCATTGTTGACGAGAATATCGAGCCGTCCGAACGCCTTGACGGTGGCGTCGGCCAGCCTGTCCAGCGATGCGCGGTCGGTGACGTCGGCCACCACCTCGATCACCTTGCCGCCGGCGCTGCGGATCGCCTCGGCGGTTGCGGTCGGGAGCCCCACGTCCGACACGGCCACGGCGGCGCCGGCTTTCGCCAGTTCCTCGGCATAGGTTCTGCCGATGCCTTGCGCGGCGCCGGTGACGATCGCGACCTTGCCGGCCAGTCTTGATGAACGCTGGGTCATGCGTAATCCGTTATTGTTCGCTGTTGGAGAAGACGCCGTCGCCGAAGCGACGGCATCTGGTTGTTGTTCGCGCGCGAGAAGCGAGCGGATTGATCCGTCAGGTCGGCGGCACCAGGTTGCAGCCGCCGGCATTGAGCGGCCGGAACGCCTGCTCCGCCGGGATCTCGCGCACCAGCTTGTAGAGGTCGTACTTGTTTTTGGATTCCGCCGGCGTCTTGACCTGGAACACATACATGCTGTGAACGGCGCGGCCGTCGATGCGGATTTTCGTCGGGCCGAACAGATCGTCATCGATCGTCGACTTCCGCATCTCGGCGACGACCTTGTCGCCCTCGATGGTATCGGCGGCTTTGGCGGCGCGCAGATAGGCCAGCGTGGCCGAATAGACGCCCGCATGATCGGTGGTCGGCATTTGGCCGTTCATGCGCTCGCCGAACCGCTTGGAGAAGGCGCGGGTCTTGTCGTTGAGGTCCCAGTAGAACGGCTCGGCCAGCAGCGTGCCCTGGGCCTGCTGCGGCCCGATGGCCTGCACGTCGGTCAGCAGCAGGAATAGCGCCGCCAGCCGGGTCTTGCCGGTCAGGATGCCGAACTCTCCCATCTGCTTGATGGCGCTGACCGCATCGGTTCCGGTATCGCCGAGCGCGATGACGTCGGCGCCCGAGGATTGCGCCTGCAGGATGTAGGAGGAGAAGTCCATCGTGTTGAGAGGATGCTTGACGCCGCCGAGCACCGTGCCGCCGAGCGGGCCGAGCGCATCGGTGGTGTCCTTTTCGAGCGACCTGCCGAGTGCGTAGTCGAACGAGATGAAGAACCAGCGCTTGCCGCCGGCCGCGGTGACCACGCGCGCCATCGCGTTGCCGAGCGCCCAAGTGTCCCAATCCCACTGCACCGTGGTGGGTTTGCACTCCTTGCCGGTCAGTTCGGAGGTCGCGGCGGTCGAGGCCAGCGTCACCCGGTTCTTTTCGTTGAGAAGACTGCTGATCGAAAGCGCCACGCCCGAATTCGGCAGATCGACCACGGCGGTAACGCCGTCGCGGTCGAGCCAGGAGCGCGCCAGCGCAGTGCCGACATCGACCTTGTTCTGGTGATCCGCCGAGACGATCTCGACCTTGAGGTCGCCGGCCTCCTTGCGGAAATCCTCCGCCGCCAGTTCGGCCGCGACCACGGAACCCTTGCCGGCCTGCTCGGAAAACGGGCCGGACATGTCGGTCAGCACCCCGATTTTCAACAGTTTGCCAGGAATTTCCGCCATAGCCGGCGGCGCGGCCTGCAGCGAGAGAAGCAGGCCAACCGCGATCGGCCCTAAGCGATGCATTTTAATCATAAATCCTCCCAATCCCCTTCGACTTTCTTGGCTCAAGACGGCCGATGCCTAATCCGCTAGCCTGTCCGGTCAGGACCGACGGCGATTCAGGACGCCCGATTGCCTATGCTTTTCACAATGATAGCCGCTTTGTGCGTCCCCCAAAAGCCCGCCAACCCGATCACAGGATGAGAAATCATGAACACAGCGATGTCCGTCGAGCTCCGGTTGATGCGCACATTCGTCGCGGTCGCCGAAGAACTGCACTATCGGCGCGCGGCCGACCGGCTGAACACCACGCAGTCGGCCGTCAGCCTGCGGATCCAGGAGCTTGAGCGGCAGCTCGGCACCAAATTGCTGGAGCGCACGCGGCGGGCGGTGGCGCTGACGGCTTCGGGGCGCGTGGTGCATTTGGAAGGCAAGGAACTGTTGGCCCGGGCCGATCAACTGGTGCGCCGCGCCCGCGCCATGCAGGAAGGCCGCAGCGGCGTGATCACCATCGGGACCATCGGCGCGGTCACCCTCGAAGTGCTGCCGAATTTCATTCAGGTCGCGCGCGCCACCGGATCGGAGCTCGATTTCAAATTCGTCGAGATGGGCGGCCGCGATCAGCTGGAGGCGCTGCGCCGCGGACAGATCGACATCGGCTTTGTCCGTTCCGAAGCGCGCTCGCCGGGCCTTTCGTTCAAAAGCGTGCATACCGAGCCGGTGATCTGCCTGCTGCCGTCGGATCATCGTCTTGCGGCCAGGACCGAGATCTCGATTTCCGAGCTCGAAGGCGAGCCGGTGGTCAATCTGGCGCGGGAACGCGATCCCGCCGCGCATGATTTTTACATGTCGCTTTATCGCGCCGCGGGCTTCGAGCCTCTGATCGCCCATGAGGCGAGCGAACTTCCCACCATCCTGTTCGCGGTGTCGAGCCTCGGCTGTGTCAGCATCGGGCCGCAGAGCTGGCGTGCGCTGCAACGCGACGGCGTCAAGCTGATGCCGATCGCGAATCCGGCGCCGTGCATCACCACGCAGATGGTGTGGAATTCGAGCGCCTGCAAACCGGCCTGCAAGATGCTGATCGAGGCGTTCAGTTAGGTCGCACGGCTTCGCCGACATCGCCGTGAGATGGTGAATTCCCGTTAACCGCCCCGCCCGCTCCGCATGCCGTTCGGCCGCCGTTGAAAACCCATACCCGGCGGTTTGGCCTGTCGGGGAGTTGATGTAGGCTGCAACCGTAAGGACTCGCCCGCAGCTGGCCCGCGAGCTTTTCAGGGACAACGACCATGACGGATCATCTGATAGTCTCCGACGAAGGCGCGATGCGGGTGATCAAGCTGCGTCGGCCCGAAAAGAAGAATGCGATCACGCAGGACATGTATCGCCGGATGAGCGATGCCATCGACACCGCCCAGAACAATCCGGCGATCCGCTGCCTCATCATCACCGGCGGATCGGGCGTGTTCACCGCCGGCAACGATCTCGAGGAATTCCTCAACGAAAGCACGTCGAACGATGACGGGCCGCGCGCCTCCAACGCGGTAAAATTTCTTTATTCGCTCGCGCACAACGTCAAGCCGGTCATCGCCGCGGTCGACGGCATCGCGATCGGGATCGGCACCACGATGCTGTTCCATTGCGACTATGTGCTCGCCAGCAACACCGCGACGTTCTCGACGCCGTTCATCCATCTCGGCCTAGTTCCGGAAGGCGCCTCCAGCCTGCTGATGCCGCGCACGATGGGCCATCAGCGCGCCTTCGCAACCCTGGTGATGGGACGCACCATGACCGCCGACGACGCCCTGATCGCCGGCTTCGTCAATGTGGTGGTGCCGCCCGGCCATACCGAGGGCGAGGCCCGCAAGGTCGCGCGCGAGATCTGCCACCTGCCGGCGGAAGCGGTCGCGATCTCGCGCCGGCTGTTGAAAACGCCGCCGGAAGATCTGACCCGGCGGATTGATCAGGAAAGCCATCTGTTCGGCGAACGGATGCGCTCCAAGGAAGCGATCGCCGCGTTCAAGGCGTTTTTTGCGCGCAAGAGAGCGTGAACAAAGACCGCGGATAAGCTTCGTGAAATCGTTGCACGGACCGTCTACCATCGCACCATGAGACGTTTGCCTGTTCAGATCCTCGCCGCTCTCGTGCTGGCGCTCATGGCTGGTGCGTCGCCGCGCGTTGGCGCGCAGACCGCGCCGGTGGATCTGCGGATCCTCGCCATCAACGATCTGCATGGTTATCTGCGGCCGCCTGCGGGCGGAATCCGGATCACCGATCCCGACGACAAGAGCAGGAAGATCGCTGTCGCCGCCGGCGGCGTCGAAACCATGGCAACTCTGGTCCAGCAGCTGCGCGCGCAGTCACCCAACAGCATCTTCGTCGCGGCGGGCGACCTGATCGGCGCCAGCCCCTTTTTGTCCGCCATGTTCCACGACGAGCCCACCATCGAATCGCTGTCGATGATGGGGCTCGAAATCTCCTCGGTCGGCAATCACGAATTCGACGAGGGCAAGGACGAACTGCAGCGGATGCAGAACGGCGGCTGCCATCCGGTCGACGGATGCCGCGGCCCGCATCCGTTTCCGGGCGCGAAATTCCATTATCTGGCGGCGAGCACCGTCGAGAAGAGCACCGGCAAGACGATCTTTCCTGCCTACGAGATCCGCGAGTTCGAAGGCATTCCCGTGGCCTTCATCGGCCTGACCTTGAAGGGCACCGCGGACATCGTCTCGCCGGTCGGCATCGCCGACCTCGAATTCAAGGACGAGGCCGACACCGTGAACGCGCTGGTGCCGGAATTGAAGTCGCACGGCGTCGAGGCCATCGTCGTGCTGATCCACCAGGGCGGCATTCCGACCGGCGATTACAACGAATGTCCTGGCCTTTCCGGCGCCATCGTCGACATCGTCAAGAAATTCGACCCCGCGATCGACGTGGTGATCAGCGGCCACACCCATCAGGCCTATGTCTGCACCATCGACGGCCGGCTGGTCACCAGCGCCGACAAATACGGCACCCTCGTCACCGCGATCGATCTGAAGCTCGACCGCACCACGCATGACGTCCTCAGCGCCAAGGCCGACAACATCATCGTCCACCCCGACGCCTCCGCCAAGGACGCCGGCCAGACGGCGCTATTGGAATCCTATGATCGCCTCGCCGCGCCGATCGCCAACCGCCGCGCGGGGTCGGTCGCGGAAACGCTGTCCAATCGCGCCAACGATGCCGGCGAAAGCGCGCTCGGCGATGTCGTCGCCGACGCGCAACTGGCCGCGACCCGCGATCCCGCCAAGGGCGCGGCCGTCATCGCGCTGACCAATCCCGGCGGCATCCGCATCAACATCGCGAAGAAGGAGGACGGTGCGGTCTCCTTCGCCGATTTGTTCGCAAGCCAGCCGTTCCGGAACCAGCTGGTGACGATGACGCTGACGGGAGCGCAGATCAAGGATGCGCTGGAACAGCAATGGCGCGATCCGAAGCTGGTGCGAATTCTCCAGGTCTCGAACGGCTTCAGCTACACCTGGGATGGCGCCAAACCCTACGGCGACCACATCGTCGCCGACAGCCTCGCGCTGGACGGCAAGCGCCTCGATCCCGCGGCGAGCTACCGGGTGACGGTGAACAATTATCTGTCGGTCGGAGGCGACGGCTTCACCGAATTCAAGCAGGGAACCGCGCCGCAGATCGGCGCCTATGACAGCGACGCGCTGTACGGATATTTCCAGGCCAGCAGCCCGATCGGCCCTCCGTCGGCGGGCCGTATCCAGCGGATCAATTGACCGACGATATAGGCGGTTGCGGACCTTTCAGAGCCGTTGCGAACGGCCTAGATTAGCGCCTCGCCAAGCTGCAACCCGCGCGCCGCGCCAGGATATCGCATGACGCTCCTTCTCAGCCATCCGGCAAGCCTCGATCATCTGACGCCGCCGGGACATCCCGAGCGGCCCGACCGGATTCGCGCCATCGAGCAGGTGTTGGGCGAAAGCCGCTTCGACAAGCTCACGCGCGGGACCGCGCCCGAAGGCTCGCTCGATCTGGTCACGCTGTGCCACAACGAACATTACGTCGATGAACTCCGGCACATCGCGCCATCGAGCGGGCTGGTCTATCTCGACGGCGACACCGCGATGTCGCCGGGCACCTGGGAAGCGGTGATGCGCGGCGTCGGCGGCGCGGTCGCGGCGGCCGACGCGGTGATGAGCGGCGCGCATCACAACGCCTTCGTCGCCATGCGCCCGCCCGGCCATCATGCCGAGATCAACAAGCCGATGGGCTTCTGCTTTTTCGATAACGCGGCGATCGCCGCTCGCCACGCCCAGCGCGCATACGGCATCGCGCGCGTCGCGGTGGTCGATTTCGACGTCCATCACGGCAACGGCACCCAGGATATTTTCTGGGCCGATCCCACGGTGATGTATTGCTCGACGCACCAGATGCCGCTGTTTCCCGGCACCGGCGCCAGCGGCGAGCGCGGCGAGCACGACAATATCGTCAACGCGCCGCTGGCCGCCGAAGACGGCGGCGCCAAATTCCGCGCCGCGTTCGAAAACGTGATCCTGCCGCAGTTAAGGAAATTCAGCCCCGAATTGATCGTCATCTCCGCCGGCTTCGACGCGCATTATCGCGATCCGCTGGCGTCGCTGAACCTGCGGGCGGAGGATTTCGGCTGGGTCACGCGCAAGGTGATGGAGGTCGCCGAGGCGAGCGCCGGCGGACGGCTGGTCTCGGTGCTCGAGGGCGGTTATGATCTGGACGGCCTGAAGGAATCGGTCGCGGAACACGTTACCGCGTTGATGGGCGGGTAGATTGCCGCCGCACCACGGCCGCCACAATACGCCCGCATAGATATCCTTGAATCGAGGCCGGTAGAGGAACGCGTCAGGGAACCAGCATGGCTGAAAATACCCAACTGGATGTCAAAAAGCTGAGCTTCGAGCGCGCGATCGAGGAACTTGAATCGATCGTCAAGCGGCTCGAGGAAGGCAAGGTGCCGCTGGAGGAATCGGTCGTCATTTACGAGCGCGGCGAGGCCTTGAAACGGCGCTGCGAGGAGCTGCTGCGGCAGGCGGAAGCGCGGGTCGACAAGATCACCACCGACGCCGGCGGCGAGGTCACCGGCACCGAGCCGCTCGACGTTCAGTGACGTGCTGCTGACGGCTGCCGCGGGCCGGACCACATGGTGCTTTTGCGCGTTTCGGCCCCATTCCCCGATTGCGGATCGCCCGGCTCTTTTATGGCCGGATTCTTCATGGCCTGATTTTTAATGGCCAATGACGGCCGTTTACCTTATTTTTTCATGGCCATCCGGCGGCGGCTCCCCTGACCAGAACGCATGGCTCCGCCCAAATAGGGCCGGGCCATCGCGGCGGACGGCGCCGTTGCCCGCGAACGGGCCTTAAAACGGCTCTAAATGGCCCTTACCAGCCGCCTCGACGCCAGCGATTTAGGCGGGACGGAACCATCCGTATACCGCCGGGGTTGAGAATTGGTTCTCTTCCGAGGTACCCCTATATCGTCTGCGGGTTGGCTTTAGACCCCGCTTTAGTGTAAACGTTACAAGGTTGTGAACTATTGAAGGCGAGCTTGCCGCCGCGCTGGGGCGGACGTAACCACTTCAAATAGCTAATAAAAATGGCTGGGAAGGGTTAAACCACCAAGAGTGATAGCTATCACATTGAACGATCCGGACCGTATCTAAGCTCCCAATCGGGCCTCTAGCCTGCTCAGGTGGCGTCCGGCGTCTGGGTTTTCGCTGCGCCGAATATGCGCAACCCATCTCACGTCGGGGCCTTTCGTCCCGACATGCAAAATTGGAATATCGTTGTGACCACATTTAGTAAAACGCCGCTTCTCGACACGATCCACACCCCGGACGACCTGCGCCGGCTCAAGGTGGAGCAGCTCCGGCAAGTCGCCGACGAGCTGCGCGAGGAGACCATCGATGCCGTCTCGGTCACCGGCGGCCATTTCGGCGCCGGCCTCGGCGTCGTCGAGTTGACGACGGCGTTGCATTATACGTTCGACACGCCGCGCGACCGCCTGATCTGGGACGTTGGCCATCAGGCCTATCCGCACAAGATCCTGACCGGCCGCCGCGACCGCATCCGCACGCTGCGCACCGGCGGCGGGCTGTCCGGCTTCACCAAGCGCACCGAGAGCGATTACGATCCGTTCGGCGCGGCCCACTCCTCGACCTCGATCTCGGCCGGCCTCGGCATGGCGGTGGCGCGCGACCTCTCGGGCGGCAGGAACAACGTCATCGCCGTGATCGGTGACGGCGCGATGTCGGCGGGCATGGCCTATGAAGCCATGAACAACGCCGGCGCGATGAATTCGCGGCTGATCGTCATCCTCAACGACAACGACATGTCGATTGCGCCGCCGGTCGGCGCGATGTCGGCCTATCTGTCCCGGCTTTATTCGGGCAAGACCTATCGCTCGCTGCGCGAAGCCGCAAAACAGATCAACAACCGTCTGCCGAAAGTGCTGGCCGACCGCGCCAACCGTGTCGAGGAATTTTCGCGCGGCTTCATGGTCGGCGGCACGCTGTTCGAGGAACTCGGCTTCTATTATGTCGGCCCGATCGACGGTCACAACCTCGATCACCTGCTGCCGGTCCTGAAGAACGTCCGCGACATGGAGACCGGACCGATCCTGGTCCATGTCGTGACGCAAAAGGGCAAGGGCTATCCGCCGGCCGAAGCTTCCGCCGACAAATACCACGCGGTGGTCAAGTTCGACATCGCCACCGGCGCGCAGGCCAAGTCCAAGCCGAACGCACCATCCTATCAGAACGTGTTCGGCCAGAGCCTGGTCAAGGAAGCCGAGAAGGACGACAAGATCATCGGCATCACCGCGGCGATGCCGTCGGGCACCGGCATCGACATCTTCAACAAGGCGTTCCCCAGCCGGACGTTCGATGTCGGCATCGCCGAGCAGCACGCCGTGACGTTCGCCGCCGGTCTTGCGACCGAAGGCTACAAGCCGTTCTGCGCGATCTACTCGACCTTCCTGCAACGCGGTTACGACCAGGTAGTCCACGACGTCGCGATCCAGAGCCTGCCGGTGCGTTTCGCGATCGATCGCGCCGGACTGGTCGGCGCCGACGGCGCCACCCATGCCGGTTCGTTCGACAATGTCTATCTCGGCTGCCTGCCGAACTTCGTCATCATGGCGGCCTCCGACGAGGCCGAACTCGTCCACATGGTTGCGACCCAGGTTGCGATCAACGACCGCCCCAGCTCCGTCCGTTATCCCCGCGGCGAGGGCCGCGGCGTCGAGATGCCCGAGGTCGGCATTCCGCTCGAGATCGGCAAGGGCCGGGTCGTCCGGCAGGGCAGCAAGATCGCGCTGCTGTCATTCGGCACGAGGCTTGCGGAGTGCGAGAAGGCCGCCGACGAACTGGCGGCGCACGGCCTGTCCACCACGATCGCCGACGCGCGCTTCATGAAGCCGCTGGACGTCGATCTGGTGCTGAAGCTGGCGCGTGAACACGAGGTTCTTCTCACCATCGAGGAAGGCTCGATCGGCGGCTTCGGCTCCCATGTCATGCAGACGCTGGCGGAGCACGGCATGCTCGACGGCGGCCTGCGGATGCGGGCGATGGTGCTGCCCGACCTATTCCTCGACCATGATTCGCCAACCGCGATGTATGCCCACGCGGGTCTGGACGCCAAGGGCATCGTCGCCAAGGTGTTCGAGGCCCTCGGCAAGGATTTCAAGGCCGAGACGGTGAAGCTGGCCTGAGTGGCGGCCTCGCGGTTCTCCTAAGCGAGGCCAACGGGTCGCGCGAATGCGCGCCCGATGACAAAGCTTCGCATCGTCCGGAGACGCTGCGGCGGTGCCGCGCTCCTCACCGTGAGGGTCTAGGAACACCTCATCCTTGAGGAGCGGCGCGTTCGCCGCGTCGCGAAGGATGTGGCTACCACGCTCGGCAATGCTTTAAACAGATCGCGTCAATAAGACCCGCGCCGGTGATCCATGAATATCTATCTGGCAGGCCCCGACGTGTTCCTGCCGGACGCGATCGATATCGGACGGCGCAAGGTCGAAATCTGCGCACGTCACGGTTTGACCGGCCTCTATCCGCTCGACAACACCGTTGATCTGGCGGCCGCCGACGCCTCGCTGAACATCTTCAAGGGCAACGAGGCGATGATGGATGCGGCCGACGCCATCATCGCCAATTTGACGCCGTTCCGCGGCCCCGGCGCGGACGCCGGCACGGTTTACGAGCTCGGCTATATAGCAGGCCGCGGCAAACGCTGCCTCGGCTATAGCAACGATCCTTCGATCTATGCCGACCGGGTGGCGCGGCTGGGTCGCGTGACCGATATGCCCGATGGACGCCGGATCGATTCGCTGGGCCTGACCGTGGAGAATTTCGGCCTCTCCGACAATCTGATGATGATGCACGCGCTCGACCTTCATGGCTGTGCGCTGGTGACGCCGCGGCAGCCGCCCGCGGACATCTGGCATGATCTCGCCTCATTCGAGGCCTGTGTACGGTTCGCGGCCGATGTGGCCGCGCGTTAGATCATGACCCTAGAATCGAGCTGACCTTGGCTAAAAGCAGTCACGAAATGGCTTCCCGCAAACGCGCGGATCTGTTGCTGGTCGAGCGCGGCCTGTTCGAAAGCCGGGCGCGGGCACAGGCCGCCATCGAAGCAGGCCTCGTCACCGCCGACGGCAAGCCGGTCCTGAAGCCATCCGAAAATGTTCCGGACAATGCCGCGCTTCAGGCGCAACCGGCGCATCCCTATGTCTCGCGCGGCGGCGTCAAGCTGGCCGGCGCGCTGGAGCATTATCCGATCGAGATCGAAGATCACATCTGCCTTGATGTCGGCGCGTCGACCGGCGGCTTTACCGAAGTGCTGCTCGCCAACGGGGCCGGTCTGGTGTTCGCCATCGACGTCGGGCGCGACCAGTTGCATCCCTCGCTGCAAGGCCATCCCAAAATCGTCTCGATGCAGGAGACCGATATCCGCGGCTTCGAGGGCAAGCGCCTGCCGCAACGGCCCGATGTCGTCGTGATCGATGTCAGCTTCATCTCGCTGAAAACCGTGCTGCCGGTGGCGCTGTCGCTGGCGGCGGCGCCGATGCATCTGCTGGCGCTGATCAAGCCGCAATTCGAAGCCGAGCGAAAGCATTCCAAGCGCGGCATCATCCGCAACGCGGCGGTGCATCAGGCGATCTGCGACGACATCAGCGCCTTCGCCGTCTCGCTCGGATGCACCGATATCGAGGTGTTTCCATCTTCGATCACGGGCGGCGACGGCAACATCGAATTCTTCATCGGCGCGCGCCGTGGCTGAACAACTCGTCATCGATCATGTCGGCCATCGCGGCGACGGCATCAGCCTTGTGGACGGTCAGGCCGTCTATGTGCCCTATACGCTGGGCGGTGAAACCGTCGAGGTCGAGCCGGTGGCCGGCCATCCCGACCGCCGCTATCTGTCGCGGATCGCGCATGCCAGCGCAGAACGGATCGCGCCATTCTGCAGCTATTTCGGCGCCTGCGGCGGCTGCGCCATCCAGCACTGGCAGATGGAATCCTATCGCGCCTGGAAACGTCAGATCGTGGTCGATACGCTGGCGCAGGCCGGCATCGCCTGCGGGGTCGATGAACTGGTCGATGCCCACGGCGCCGGGCGGCGGCGCGTCACCGTGCATGCGCGCCGTGGCGCCGACGGCGAATTGCGTACCGGATTCGCCGCGGCCAACAGCCACGAGATCGTCGCAATCCGTGACTGCCCGATCCTCGATCCGGCCTTGCACGGCGCGCTCGACGCCGCGCGCGCGCTGGCGGAGGCATTGAAGCCCGCGGGCAAGCCGTTGGATATCCAGATCACCGCGGCCGACAACGGCCTCGACATCGACGTGCGCGGCTCGGGGCCGCTGACCTCGGCCGCCATCGCAACCTTGTCCGGCATCGCCAGGGAGCACGGTCTGGCGCGGCTGACGCGCCACGGTGAACTGGTGTTGATGCGGACGCCGCCGGTGATCGGGATCGGTGCCGTGCGATTGGCGTTGCCGCCTGGCTCGTTCCTGCAGGCGACAATTGCCGGCGAGGAAACGCTGGCGGCGCGGGTCATCGAACGCTGCAAGCGCGCCAAGCATATCGCCGATCTGTTTTGCGGCGTCGGACCGTTCGCGCTGCGGCTTGCGGCCGCTGCACGGGTAACGGCGTTCGACAATGACGCCGGTGCGGTGGCGGCGCTGCAAAAGGCGGCCGCCTCGGCGTCGGGACTGAAACCGGTCAAGGCCGAGACGCGCGACCTGTTCCACCGGCCGCTGATGCCGCAGGAGCTGCGCGATTACGATGCGGTGGTGTTCGATCCGCCGCGGCAGGGTGCGCAGGCGCAGGTACGGCAGCTGGCCGCCAGCAAAATCCCGATCGTGGTCGCGGTGTCGTGCAGCGTCGCGACCTTCGCGCGCGATGCGCGCATTCTGATCGATGGCGGCTACAAAATCGAAAACGTCACGCCGGTCGACCAGTTCCGCCACACGCCGCATGTCGAACTGGTGGCGCGCTTCAAACGCTGAACCTCGTTTTCCGCCGCGCGGTTTATTTCCGCGGCTCAGAATCGTCACCGTGAATCCACTCCGCTCGAAAACGCTATAGCGAGCGACTTCTATCGCGGATCTCCGATCAAAGACCCCCTTCGGTTAGATCACTGCGCCGATACAATTTTTATTCATTCTTATTTGCGTTCGAAAAATATCTCCTCAACCATTGCATTGTCGTCGAGGCAGAGGCAGTGCGGCAGCTAAGACCGTCATTGAAGTCACGCATCTCCCGCATTGATTTATTCCGAAACAAAAATCAGCCTTGAGCAATTCCAATTCGCGCAGGGTTCTATAACGAGAATGGTTCAGTAAAAATATCCTGGGGGGTCGGCGTCGCCGGCCGATATCTGGGGTTTCTTCAGTGATCATTGTTGAAAGATCGAAGGCGCTCATGCTCGGCGCCTGTGGCGTTGGGTCTGTAATTTTTTCGGTCGCGGCAGTAGACGCCCAAACCGCGCTTCCACCTGTATCAGTTGAAGCACCGAAGCAACGACCGCAATCCTCCGGCGGATCGCAGCGCGCATCGCGCAACGTTCAGTCAAAACGACGTTCGGCGAAACGCACGGAGCCGCCGAAACCCACTGAGACGGCTGCGCGTGCTCCCAACACAAACTCCGTCGTAGGTAATTTGCCTGCGCCTTACGCGGGTGGTCAGGTCGCAACGGGCGGCCAACTCGGCCTGCTTGGCAACCGCGGCGTCATGAACACACCCTTTAACCAGACCAGCTACACGTCACAGACCATTCAGGATCAACAGGCGCGTACCATCATCGACGTCATGGCCAACAATCCATCGGTCCGTACGGTCTGGAGCGACAATAGCTACACATCAGGCCTCATGATCCGCGGCTTTCTGGTAAGTCCTTGGGATTTTACCTTCAACGGCTTGTATGGCGTAGTTCCCGGCCTGTCGTTCAGTGCCGATTCCGTCGAGCGCATCGAGGTTCTGAACGGCCCGAGTGCATTGATTAACGGCATGCCGGCTTTCGGCAGTGTAGGTGGTTCGGTCAACATCGTTCCAAAACGTGCAACTGACGATCCGATTACGCAGCTAACAGCGTTCTACGCATCCAATAGCCAGTTCGGCACCCATATTGATGTCGGTCGGCGGTATGGAGAGAACAAGGAATGGGGCGTGCGGTTCAATGGGACCTATCGCAATGGCGACACCCCGACGAATAATCAGTCGTTGGAAATGAGCAATGTCGCACTTGGTCTCGACTATCGCGGGGAGCGCGCCCGGGTCTCGCTCGATTTAGGCTATCAGGATCAGAATACGTCGGCACCGCTTCGCCCGACTTATCTGGCTGCGGGAATCACCGCCGTTCCCAAGGCGCCGAGCGCAAACGCAGACTACTTCCAGCCATGGACCTACGCTCACGTCAAGGACTGGTATGGCGCCTTGCGCGGGGAATACGATCTATCGAACGACTGGACCGTGTATGGCGCGGTTGGCGGTCGTCAGGACCGTACCTACCTCCTGTCAGGCTTTGCCACCATCAACAACGCGAATGGCAACCTCACCGAGGCGCCATATAACTTTCCTGTTTTTCATGACGATGATTCAGAGGAAGTCGGGATTCGTGGAAAGTTCGCGACGGGATTTATCGATCATCAAGTCTCCGTCACGGCCAGCCGGATCGATGACTGGTCCGGCAGCGCATTTCCCGTCGTCGCAACCATCGCCTCGAATCTCTATAATCCCACTTTCATCCCCGAGCCCACTTACACCAAGCTGACCGCGCCGCTAACAAGCGCAATATATCTGCAAAGCGCTGGCGTGGCGGATACACTATCGGTGCTGGACGATCGGGTGCAGTTGATCTTGGGAGGCCGCGAGCAGCAGATCCAATCCGAGAGTTGGAGTTCCACTACGCTCGCGCAGACCGCGCAGTATGAAGCGAATGCACTCACGCCGGCGGTAGGGCTTATTGTCAAGCCTTGGCAGAATGTCTCGCTCTATGCGAACTACATCGAAGGTTTGCAGCCAGGCACGACGGTTGGCGTTGGTTACGCCAACGCCGGGCAGACCTTGGCGCCTTACGTTTCCAAGCAAATTGAGACCGGCGCCAAAGTGGATTGGGGCAGCGTTATTACAACTCTGTCCTTGTTCCAGATTACACAACCTGCCGCATCGGTTGATGCCACCACCAACACCTACTCGGAGGATGGGGAGCAGCGAAATCGCGGCATAGAGCTCGATGCCATGGGGAAAGTGACGGATGCCGTGCGGGTGCTCGGCGGGGTGACCTTGCTCGACGCACGGCTTACGCAAACCGCTGGAGGCACCTATAATGGCAATGTAGCCCCAGGCGTGCCGGACGTGCAGCTCAATATCGGCGCCGAGTGGGACACGCCCTTTGTCCGGGGTCTCACTCTTTCGGGACGCGCGATTTACACAACCTCGCAATACTACGATAACGCCAATACCCAGCAGATTCCGGATTGGGTCCGCTTCGATGTCGGAGCACGCTATACCTTCGATCTGCGAGGCAAGCCGGTCACCATTCGGGCCAACGTTATTAATGTCGCCAACGCCGGGTATTGGGCGTCGGCAACGCCGACCTATGGCCTCTCCCTCGGCGCCCCGCGCACCTACATGCTTTCGACGACCTTCAATTTCTGAACGGCCCGAGTGGAAAGCATAGGTGAAGCAGGAACGGCTTCGTGCCGCTCTCTCAATAATGAGGGTAAAGAGTGCTCAGATAGTCCGATAGCGTGGTCGGATCGCCGCGTGTGCTCTGTCGCAACGGCTGGCCGCTCAACAGCACGCCGGCCTGGGTCTTGTAATCGGGAGCCGTATTGTCGGTCGGCTTTAGCGGCTGACGGACGGTCTCGATGTACCTGTCATAGGCCTGTTGGGTGCCGACGAAGATGCAGACGCAATGCTCCGGCTCGGCATAGAAATAACGCAGGGCTTCACCAGCCCCGTTTATCACGAAGCGGTGTGCCGGTAGCGCGTGCAGCGCTTTTTGCCCAGCCGGATCGTTGGCGACCTGGACACGAAAACCGGCAGACGACAGATAGAAGCTGTTCTTTTCCAGCAACCGCTGGCTTGGCACCTCCGCGGCGGCCAAGCCAGAGGCGCACAGCAACAGCGCAACGGCTGGAAACAGGCGCAAGGCTTTGAAGCCATGACCCCGAAAGAGATGTCCCCGAAAGAAGTGCTGGTGGCTTGCTGCGACCAGCCAGATGATCGATGCTGGCATTGCAAATTCCCCTGCTAAGCCCCGTTTGGCTTTGCGCTTGGTACAATGCCGGAAACACTGTGCCAAGATTGTGTTGATGCACCAGGTGAGTAGATGAGGATGCTAGAGCGCGATAGCTTTAGGCTGAATCGCCATCGCGCTCTATTTTATTGTTGGAGCATGAGGGAAAATCGGTGCCCACTTTTCCGGATCATGCTCTAGCGTCCCCAGCGATCCTGCCAGATCTTCTCACCGACCAGGCAGGAGACGCGCGGCTCCTTCTCCGCCACCGGAACGATCCGGCGTTCGGGCGTCCGTCCCGCGACTTCGAGCAGCAGCTTGGTGCGGATCGCCTCCTTGAATTTCTCGCGGTCCTTGATCGACACCACGAAGGAGCCGGGGCCGCCGGTCACGCAATCCTCGTAATAGTAATCGAGGTTGTCGATATCCATCGTCGAATAGGACGGCTCCTTCACCATGATCGGCAGGCCGTTGATGGTAATCCCCTTCGACAACGCCTCGTCGCGGGCGCCGGTGACGGGCGAGCCGTTGTTGTTGGGGCCGTCGCCGGAGATGTCGATCACCCGCCGCAGCCCGTGATACGGATCCTGATCGAACAGCGGCATCGCGAAATAGATCGCACCCGAGATCGAGGTGCGCGAGGCGCGGCGGACCGGGGTTTTCATGATTTCGTCGGCGACCGCGTCCGCAGTTTCCGGGCCGTCGATCAGCCGCCACGGAATGATGATCTTCTGATCGTTCGACGCCGCCCATTCGAAATAGGTCACAGCGACCTTGCCGTTGGGCAGGGCTTTCAGCGCCTGAAGAAACTCCTTGGATTGGATCGCCTGCGCGTAGCCTTCGCGCTGGATGGCGAGTTCGTCCATATCCATCGAATAGGAGACATCGACGGCGAGGATCAGTTCGACATCGACCGTGGGCCTGCTGTCACCCGTCTGCGCCAGTTCGCGCACCGTGTTCGGCGCCGCGATACTCGTGACGTCACCTCCGGCTATCGCCCCCGCGACAAGCACGGCCCCGATCGAGACACACCAGCGCATAGCGGCCCTCCTATCGAACGCTGGATCGTGACACGCAGATCGCGCCGCGAAAAGCACGAAGATCGGCCGCTCTTCACATTCGAGTTAGGCATCGCTGCCCTGGTTTTGGGCGGGGAACCGGGACCGGGAGAAGCCTGTTTTGACCGGCGCGGCCGCTTGTCCGCGCACGCCGCCGCTGCACTCAAGCCATCGCAAAACATCCGGTTCCACCGCGGTCTTCGGGATTGTATGATGAACGGGACTGCAAATGTCTGGAGGCGCATTCCGGAAATGGCCGAGACCACCATCACCAAACCGAAGACCAAAACCCGGACCAGGACCGAGCGGCCTCGCCTGCACAAGGTCATCCTGGTCAATGACGACTACACGCCGCGCGAATTCGTCGTCACCGTGTTGAAGGCAGAATTCCGGATGACCGAGGATCAGGCTCACAAGGTGATGCTGACGGCGCACCAGCGCGGCGTCTGCGTGGTCGCGGTCTTCACCAAAGATATCGCCGAGACCAAGGCGACGCGCGCCACCGACGCCGGCCGCGCCAAGGGCTATCCGCTGTTGTTCACCACCGAACCGGAAGAATAGCGCGGCATCGTCGAGCCGCCGGATACGGAAACGTAGGCGGCGCAGGCCGTCGAGCCAATCGGCGCCGGCTAATGACCTGCCGCTTCGTCCTGCAGGCCGTAAACGCGCTCGGCCTTCGAAAATCCCGCGATCGGAAATTCGCCCAGATCGGTCCAGCCGCCGGTGCAGGTTCCGGCGAATCCGGCCGACGCCACGATGGTGCGGTTGAGACGGCCGGCGATCTTCTCCAGCCGTGCCGCGAGATTGACCGCCGGTCCGATGCAGGTGAAGTCGAGCCGGTTGCCGCCGCCGATATTGCCGTAGAGCACTTTTCCGACATGCAGCGCGACGCCGAAGCGGAAGCGCTCGATCACGTCGCCGATCGGATAATGCATCGCCGCGACACTGGCGCGGGATTCCCGCGCCGCTTCCAGCGCCAGCGAGCAGACCTGATCGGTGTTGCCGTCCTGTTCGGCGATCGGAAAAACCGCGAGCAGCCCGTCGCCCATATATTTCAGGATTTCTCCGCCATGCGCCCTGATCGCGGATACCTGGCAATCGAAATAATGATTGAGAACGTCCACCACGATCTCGGCCGGCAGCCGGTCCGACAACGCGGTGAAGCCGCGCAAATCCGACAGCCAGATCGCGGCGTGCATCGTATCGGTATGGCCGCGGCGAATCTGGCCGCCGAGAATCCGCTCGCCGGCGCGGTTGCCGACATAGGTATCGAGCAGAATGGCGGCGGTGCGGCGCAGGCTCATGATTTCGATGACGCGCGCCAGCGGCGACGCCAACGCCCTCAGGGTGGCCAGTTCATGGTCACGGAAGCCGCCCGGCTGCTTCGTGGTCCAGCTTGCGGCGTGAACCGAATTGTCGCCGAAGTGAAGCGGCAGCGCGACATAATCGGTGACGCCGTCGGCGCGCATATCGTCGAGAAACGGAAAGCGCCGGCTTGCAGGATCGTCGAGCCTGCACCTGACTTCCTCTTTCTTCTCGTAGAGAGGCGCCAGCGGGCTTCTTTTGAATTCCGGAGAATCCTTGACGTCGAAATCCGCGGCGCGCACCACGACCTCCTCGCCCGGCCGCCAGGTGAAACTGAAGCCGAATACATCGGGATGCAGCGTCCGGACGAAAACGCCGACGCGCCACAGCGGCAACCCGGCCTGCACCAACCGCTCGCAGGTTTCCGACATCATATGAGCCGGGCTGGACGCGGATCGCGCCCCGTCGATCAGCCAGTCGGTCAGCTTCTGGAAATCAGGTGCGTTCATGGCGCCGACATTTGGGGAGTAACTTCCCCGCGCCGTCAAGCCATCATAACCGCGTTGCGTCCCGGTGACAGGCGAAGCCCGGTCTTCTAGCGGCCGACCTGGCCGCGATGGCGCAGGAAATGATCGGCGAGCACGCAGGCCATCATGGCTTCGCCGACCGGCACGGCGCGAATGCCGACGCAGGGGTCGTGACGGCCTTTGGTCATGATCTCGGTATCGGCGCCGTGACGGTCCACGGTGCGGCGCGGCGACAGGATCGAGGAGGTCGGCTTCACCGCAAAGCGCGCCACCACCGGCTGGCCGGTCGAGATGCCGCCCAGAATGCCGCCGGCGTGGTTGGACAGGAATCGCGTGCCGTCATTGCTGGAGCGCATCTCGTCGGCATTTTCCTCGCCCGACAATTCGGCGGCGCCGAAACCTGAACCGATCTCGACGCCCTTCACCGCGTTGATGCTCATCAGCGCAGCCGCCAGTTCGGCGTCGAGCTTGGCGTAGATCGGCGCACCAAGTCCCGGCGGCACGCCTTCGGCGACGACCTCGATCACCGCGCCGATCGACGATCCCCTCTTTCTGATATCGTCGAGATAGGTCTCGAAGAACGCCGCCTTGTCCTTGTCCGGACAGAAGAACGGATTGCGCGCCACCTCGTCCCAATCCCATTTACCGCGGTCGATCACGTGCGGCCCCATCTGCACCAGCGCGCCGCGCACCCGCATGTCAGGCACGATCTTGCGGGCGATGGCGCCGGCCGCGACCCGCATCGCGGTCTCGCGCGCCGAGGAGCGGCCGCCGCCGCGATAATCGCGCAGGCCGTATTTGGCCTCATAGGTGAAGTCGGCATGGCCGGGGCGGAACTTGTCCTTGATCTCGGAATAGTCCTTCGAACGCTGGTCGGTATTTTCGATCAGCAGCCCGATCGGCGCGCCCGTCGTCACCTGGAGGCCGGTTTCCGGATGCGCCATCACGCCGGACAGGATCTTGACCGCGTCCGGCTCCTGGCGCTGGGTGGTGAAGCGCGACTGTCCGGGACGGCGGCGATCGAGATCGCGCTGGATCTCCTCGGCGGTCAGCGGCAGCAGCGGCGGGCAGCCATCGACCACGCAGCCGATCGCGACACCGTGGCTTTCGCCGAAGGTCGTGACCCGGAACATGTGGCCGAAGGTGTTGAAGGACATTTAGCTCGTCTAGCTCGTCGTTTGCTTCGTCGACGCCTGCGACATCGTTGACTGTCAACGTTGTCGTATCGCCCGGTGCCGAGCCGTGTCAAACCACATTCGTCGGACGGTTCGATTACCCGCGCCGTCATTCCGGGGCGCCCGGAGGGCGATCCCGGAATCCATCAAGCCGCAGATCGTCTGGATGAATGGATTCCGGGTTCACGCTGCGCGTGCCCCGGAATGACGAAGCGGGTAGAACGGCGCCCTTAACTATACTTCACTATACTTCGTCATCGCGCCGTCCCGGAACACATAGACCACGCCCTGCCCGATCGGCGTCTCGACGGCTTCAAGCGGCATCGCCACGCCCAGCGCCACCATCAGCGCGCGCATCGTGCCGCCATGGGCAACGGTCACGGTGTCGCCCAGCAGCGACTCGCACCAGTCCCGCATCCGCAGCGTGACGCTGGCATAGCTCTCGCCGGACGGCGCGGCGACGCCCCATTTGTCGGCGTTGCGCAGCGCAAACGTGGCGCCGTCGTGCAACTCCATCTCCGGCAGCGTCAACCCTTCCCAATGGCCGTAGCCGATCTCGCGCAACCGGTCGTCGACGCCGTACTCGCCCGGCGGCAGGCTCAGGGTTTCGCGCACCAATTCCATCGTTGCCCGCGTGCGGCCGAGCGGGCTTGCGACATAAGGCAGGGACGCGGCCCGATGGCCGTCGCGCGCCAGCAAGCGGGCGAGGATTTCGCCCGCGGTGGCCGCCTGCCGGCGTCCGAGATCGTTGAGCGGGATATCCTTCGATCCCTGGAAGCGGCCTGCCGCGTTCCACGCGGTCTCGCCGTGGCGGATATAATAGATCGTCGGCGCTGGCATCGACCCTGCAACTATTCCTGAACTATTCTTGGGCCGGGGAATGGCCGAGCGAGATGTCGGGCGCTTCCGGCCGCTTCATGCCGAGGACGTGATAACCGGAATCGACGTGATGCACCTCGCCGGTGACGCCGCGCGACATCTCCGACAGCAGATACAGCGCGCTGTCGCCGACTTCCTCAATTGTCACGTTGCGCCGCAACGGCGCGTTATGTTCATTCCACTTCAGAATGTAGCGGAAATCGCCGATGCCGGAGGCCGCCAGCGTCTTGATCGGCCCCGCCGAGATCGCGTTGACGCGAATGTTCTTCTCGCCGAGATCGGCCGCGAGATAACGCACGCTTGCCTCCAGCGCCGCCTTGGCGACGCCCATCACGTTGTAATGCGCCATCCACTTCTCGGCGCCGTAATAGGTCAGGGTCACGATCGAGCCGCCGTCGGTCATGAGCTTTTCCGCGCGCTGCGCGATCGCCGTCAGCGAGTAGCAGCTGATCAGCATGGTCTTTGAAAAATTGTCCGCGGTGGTCTCGAGGTAGCGGCCGTCGAGCTGGTCCTTGTCGGAGAAGGCGATGGCGTGGACCACGAAGTCGATCTTGCCCCATTTCTGTTTCAGGACATCGAACACGGCGTCGATGGTCGCGGCATCGGTGACGTCGCAATGACCGAGCAGGATACCGCCGAGTTCGGCGGCCAGCGGCTCGACGCGCTTCTTCAAGGCGTCGCCCTGCCAGGTCAGCGCGATCTCCGCCCCCGCCGCACGGCAGGCCCTGGCGATGCCCCAGGCGATCGAGCGGTTGTTGGCGACGCCGATGATCACTCCGCGCTTGCCCTGCATCAGACCTGAATTTTGCGTCATTCCGGCTTCCAATCGAGACGATCCGGGGTTGGAGGTACACCAGCCCTCCACCGCGGTACAGCCTTAATCCACGGCGAATTAACGCTGTTTGAGCGGAAGCCCTCAAGGCCGGAATAGTCCGGCTACCGGGGTGTTAGGTTGAGGTAAGGCGACGCGCCCGCATCATGGCGCGCCGCCGGCAGAGATAGATCCCAGAGTCTCCATGACCGCCTTTCGCGACAGTGTCGAAACCATGATCCCGGCCCTGCGCCGCTACGCCCGCGCGCTGGCCCGCGATGCCGATATCGCCGACGATCTGGTGCAGGATACGCTGGTGCGGGCGCTGCGCTCGGAGCGGCTGTTTCTCGGCGGCGACATCAGGAGCTGGCTCTACACCATCCTGACCAACCTCAACAAGAACCGCCGCCGCTCGCTGGCCCGGCGGCCGCAATTCATGCCGCTGCTCGACAACAATCCCGACGCCAGCGGCACCGAGGCGGAAGGCCGCGACATCGCCCGCGCGCTTTCCACGCTGGTCGAGGAACAGCGCTCGGTGCTGCTGCTGGTGATGCTGGAGGGATTGAGCTACCGCGAGGTGGCCGACATCCAGGGCGTGCCGATCGGCACCGTGATGTCCCGCCTCGCCCGCGCCCGCGCCCATGTGAAAGCCTCGCTCGAGGGCGAGCGCCCGGCGCTGCGGCGGGTGAAATGACGGGGAGCGATAATGCATCGGGCAATGGATTGAAAGCGGAAATGATATGGATGCGATGATCGAATTTGAATCACGACGGCTTCTTCCCAATCCTCCTCCGCGGGAGGAATCGCAACCGGCCGGGCGATCGACCTCGGCCGGGACCAGACAGAGACGACGAGCATGACCGAGCCCCAAATCCCCGTCACCGAAGACGAACTGCACGCCTATGTCGACAATGAATTGCCGGCGGAGCGCCGCGGCGATGTCGAGGCATGGCTCGCGGCCCATCCCGACGATGCGGCGCGGGTGCAGTCATGGCGCGCGATGGCGGACGCGCTGCATGCGCGCTACGATTCCGTCCTCGACGAGGCCGTGCCGAAGCGGCTGGAGATCGAGCGGCTGGTGCGGCAACCGCGCAAATGGATCTATGGGGCGGTCGCCGCGGCCCTGGCGGCTTTCATCGTCGGCGGCGGCGCCGGCTGGGTGGCGCGCGGCGTGATCGGCTCGCCTTCGACCTTCCAGAACTTCACGGTGGATGCACTGGACGCGCACCGGCTCTATGTGGTCGAGCTGCGCCATCCCGTCGAGGTAGAAGCTTCCGAACGCGACCACCTGATATCGTGGCTGTCGAAGCGTTGCGGCTATGACGTCAAGGCGCCGGAGCTCGAGGTCACCGGGCTCAAGCTGGTCGGCGGCCGGCTATTGCCCGGACCGGAAGGACCGGCGGCGTTCCTGATGTATGAGAGCCCGACCGGGCAGCGCTTCACGCTCTACGCCTCGCGGGCCGACATGAAGACCACCCACATGCACTATGCGTCGAGCAACGGCGACGGCGCGATGTTCTGGGCCAATGGCAGTGTCGGCTACGTCTTCAGCGGAGCGGTGGACAAGGAGCGGCTCAACCAGATCGCACATCTGGTCTACGACCAGACTGAAATCGCCGGCGGCTGACAAACGAGCGGGACGCAAACAGGCGGCAGAACGCGTCGAAGGCAATTAGGTCATCCACGATGTCCCAATTCGGACATTGAAAATCTGGAATCAGGACATGGGTGCGTCTCAATATCGCACCGGGGCTCACGTGAAATTGTAATGCGCTCGATCCGCCGATCGACGCAGGCGGCCTCGATCGGGGTTTGGTAACCACGCTGGTCCCCCTTTCGAGGCCGCACCCTTTTTCGGCATCACACGAGCCTACTCCTCGGCGTGACGCAAGGCGACCGGGTCTGAAGCATGATCGGTTCTGCGTGAATCAGAACCGAAGCTCGCTCGAAAACACGATAGATTATCGTTTCGACGCCTTTTCCTCACGCCAACCACGATCCCCCATTGTCCAGGGCCGCGGCAGGCTTTGGCCCGAACACGCTCTAAGCCTGATCGCTGCGCGGATCGTAGGGGTGTCCGTCGCGCCACTTTTCCATCAACGCCTCCAGCTCCGCATCGTTCCCGTCCGGAAGCATGATCCGGGTGGTGACGAACAGATCCCCCGCCGCTCCTCCCGGCTTCGGCAATCCCTTGCCCTTCAGCCGGAAGATCCGGCCGCTGGAGGTATTTTTCGGGATCGACAATTCAACCGCGTTGCCCAGCGTCGGCACCCGGACCTTGCCGCCCAAGACGGCCTCGTACAGCGTGATCGGCAAATCGACCCGCAGGTCGCTGCCGTCGACTTTGAAGAAGGGATGCGGCGCGATGTTGATCGTGATCAGCAGGTCGCCCGGCGGATGGCCGGCCGCCGTATCGCCCTGCCCCTTGAGGCGGATCTGCTGGCCGGCGACGACCCCGGCCGGAATCTTGACGTTGAGCTCCTTGCCGGTCGGCAACCGGACGCGCTTCTCCGCGCCCTTAACCGCCTCTTCCAGCGACACCGACATCGAAACGCTGAGGTCGAGATCGAGCGCGATGCCGCCCGGATCGAATTCGAACGCCGAGCCTCCGCCGGGCCGGCCGCCGCGCGCCGCACCGCTGAACATGCTGTTGAGTATGTCCTCGAAGCCGCCGGCGCCACCGGCACCGCCGCTGCGGAACGTCCGCGATTCGAATCCGCCGCCACCGCCACCACCGGGCGAGAACCCACGCGCCCTCGGGTCGCCGCCACCGGGAAAACCCTGGAACCGCGGCTTGCCTTCGGCGTCGATCTCGCCGCGATCGAATTGCTTGCGCTTTTCCTCGTCGCTGAGAATCTCGTTGGCCGAATTCAGCTCGGCAAAACGCTCCGCCGCCTTCGGATCATTCTTGTTGTTGTCGGGGTGATGCTTCTTGGCAAGCTTGCGATAGGCGCTCTTGATCGCCGCAGCGCTGGCGCCCCGCGGCACCCCCAAGACCTCATAGGGGTCGCGCATCCGTCACGTCTCCTTCAGGGAAATCAGACCTTGAAATTCCGGGCAGTTCGCCCGCTCCGGCATCATTTGGGGTCTTCGTGGTATTTTTACAACGGGGAATGGAGCGCCTCAACTTTGCTTCCACGGCTTGAGGGCATGGATTTCCCAGCGGCCCCGACCGGACTGGCAGGCCGCGCCTTGCAGCCAGCTTTCCGAATTGCCGTTGACATAGCTTGCCAGGAAATCCCGGCAGGTGCGTCCCTCCGAAGAATAGGCCTCGGCCAGCGGCGTCACCGAGCCGCGCGCGCCGGTCTGGGGGTTTTCCCAGGGCTGGCTGGAATCCTTGTTGCCCCTGGTCAGCACGTCGGAGGCGGCGTTGCGGGCAAAGGCAAGGTCGCTCTCGGTCGGCATAGGCGTGGGCTTGGGCGTGGCCATGAGCGAGCCCGTCATCTCCGGGCCTTCCATTTTGGCGAACGCGTCGCCGGCGCGGGTCATGCTACAGCCGCTGGAGCCCACGCCGATTAGAATCAGTGTCATCACAGCCCCCGCCGGCCTGATCGTGGATAGGCCAACGCGCGGCCATGTCCTATATAGGACTCTCCTATACGGGACTTGCCTGTACCGGGGCGATAGCACGCTCTGGGTCGCGGGCGGATGCAACCGGAATCTCCTGGCATGACGGACACGACCTCTATCCAACACCCGACACCGTTAACATCCGGTGATTTCACCGCGGCCGAAGAGCCGTTCGCGCTGTTTGCCGAGTGGTTCGCCGAGGCCATGAAGACCGAGCCGAACGATCCCAACGCAATGGCGCTGGCGACCGTGGACGAAACGGGCCTGCCCGACCTGCGCATGGTGCTGATGAAGGGCTATGACGCCGCGGGTTTCGTGTTCTACAGCCATATTGCCAGCCAGAAGGGCCACGAACTCGCCGCAAATCCTAAAGCGGCGTTACTGTTCCACTGGAAGTCGCTGCGCCGGCAGGTGCGCATCCGCGGCAGCGTATCCGCGGTGACGGATGCCGAGGCCGACGCCTATTTCGCGACCAGGGCAAAACAGGCCCAGATCGGCGCCTGGGCCAGCAAGCAGTCGCAGCCGCTGGAAAGCCGTTTTGCGTTCGAACAGGCGATCGCCAAGGTCGCCGCTAAATATATCATCGGCGACGTGCCGCGGCCGCCGGGATGGAGCGGCTGGCGGATCGCGCCGCTGCGCTTCGAGTTCTGGCACGACCGCCCGTTCCGCCTGCATGACCGCATCGAATTCCGCCGCGAGGCGCCTGACGGCGGCTGGTCCAAGGTGAGGCTTTATCCCTGAAACGAGTCCGAAGACGTGGATGCCCGGCACAAGGCCGGGCATGACGAAGAACGAAAGAACCATCCATGTCCGCTTCCCACAATGCGCCGCGGCGCACGCTGCTTCTGACCGGAGCCAGCCGCGGCATCGGTCACGCCACCGGGATCCGCTTTTCCTCGGCCGGATGGCGCGTCATCACCTGCTCGCGGCATCCGTTTCCGGAGGTCTGCCCGTGGGGCGCCGGACCTGAGGATCACATCCAGGTCGATCTGGCCGACCACGAAGACACCACGCGCGCGATCTCGGAAATCCGCCAGAGGCTGGAGAACGGCGAGCTGCATGCGCTGGTCAACAACGCCGCGATCTCGCCGAAGGGCAAAGGCGGCGGGCGTCTTGGCGCGATCGATACCGACATCGAGACCTGGAGCCACGTGTTCCGGGTGAACTTCTTCGCCCCGATCATGATGGCGCGCGGATTGATGGATGAGTTGAAGGCCGCCAAGGGTTCCGTCGTCAACGTCACCTCGATCGCCGGTTCCCGCGTGCATCCGTTCGCCGGCGCGGCCTACGCGACCTCGAAGGCGGCGCTGGCCTCATTGACCCGCGAAATGGCTTCGGAATTCGGCCGCGTCGGCGTCCGCGTCAATTCGATCGCTCCGGGCGAGATCGACACCTCGATCCTGTCGCCGGGAACCGAGAAGATCGTCGAGGAGCAGATCCCGATGCACCGGCTGGGCACGCCGGACGAAGTCGCCAAGATCATCTATGTGCTGTGTACGGAGACCTCGTCCTACGTCAACGGCGCCGAGATCCACATCAACGGCGGCCAGCACGTTTAGAGCCTATCGGTTCTGATTGCATCAGAACCGGGCTCCAACGTTTTGTTTCGACGCGTTTTCCTCACGCCAACCGGAAGCCGCTTCGCTCGAAAGCGTGATAAGCCCGGTTATCCCCATGCGAACACAGTCGCGCGCGTCGCAGGGGATGCAACCCTTGCGATAGCGACCGATGCGCCGTCAATCGGCGCGGAACCTGCGCGCAGTTCCAGTGTCAACGGCACTGGAGCAATCGTCTTCATTCTCACCTTCCAACAGTGCCGCTCCACAATGCCGACAGATTCGCGCCGCAAACGCGCGCGCCTTGTCGTGGGAATTACGGCCCTGTTGATATCGCGAGAAGTCGACGATGTTGGGTTTAGTTATGACTTTCTCAACCATTGCAGTCCTCGCGGTGTGGAGCCGCGTTATCGCAGACAAATTTGGCTCAAAAGTTCAGCGTAACGCTCAAATTTTACGGGAGAAATTGCGGCAGATGAGGCAGGTTTCTTGTCCAATATCGCCACCTGGAACCCGGTTCCGCGGTTGCGCCGACAGCGTGGCCTAAAGCCACTTCTTCCACTTGAAGATGAAGTAGGGCAGCACCGCCGCCAGCACCATCATGAGCAGCGCCATCGGATAGCCGTGGGTCCATTCCAGTTCCGGCATGATCTTGAAATTCATGCCGTAGATCGAAGCGATCAGCGTCGGCGGCATCAACACCACCGCCATCACCGAAAACAGCTTGATGATGTTATTCTGCTCGAGATTGACCACGCCGAGCATCGCGTCCAGCACGAAGGTGATCTTGCTGGACAGGTAAGACGCGTGATCGGTCAGCGAGACCACGTCGCGCTGCATGGTCTTCAATTGCTCGCGCATGTCCTTGGACCATTTGACGCCATCGATCGCGGCGGTAACGAAGGTCACGACGCGGCCGACCGAGACCAGGCTCTCGCGCACCTTGGAGGTGAGGTCGCCCTTGCGGCCGATCGCGATCAGGATATCGGAATAGCGCTTGGCGTGTCCGGTGCGCGCGTCCCCTCCGGGCTCGAAAATCTCGTGGCTGATGGCGTCCATGTCGCCGCCGGTGCGCTCCAAGATGTCGGCGGTGCGGTCGATCACCGCGTCGAGCAATTCCATCAGCACCATCTCGCCGGTGACAGCATGCGGACAGGCGCGCGCCAGCTTGTTCTCCACCAGCAGGAACGGCTTCGGCGAATCGTAACGCACGGTCACCAGCCGGTGGCCGGCGAGAATGAAGGTCACGGCGGTGGTGCGCGGATTCTCGCTGTCCGACGAACACATCAGGGTCGCCGTCATGTAGCGGGCGCCGTTTTCGACATAGAGCCGGCTGGAAATCTCGATTTCCTGCATGTCTTCCCGGGTCGGCACCGCGATGCCGGCCAGCCGCTCCACGGCACGGTCCTCTTCCGCGGTCGGCTTGAGGAGATCGATCCAGACCGCGGCCTCGGGCAGCGCGGAGAGATCGACCGAAGCGGCTTTTTTGAGCGAGACCTCAGAGGGGGTGAACACCGAAAGCATGCAGAACTCCAGAACTGAACTTGAAGCCACCCAACTAGGATCGGCTCGATTCTGGCAAGCGTTTCCTGGGCGGCGCATGGACCGCCAATCCATATCTACGGCCACGGAGTGGCCCGGATGTGACACATCCTGGCACAGTGCCGTCAACTGCCCGAAAATACGCCAGGAATCGCAAAACATGCGGCAAAAAAGACACAGAAACTATCCGCATTGCAGGATGCACATCTCCGCTCTGGAATTATGGCTGATTCCGGCGATAATAACGGCAATGGAATCGTCGCGGTTACGGCGCAATTTGGGCGATTCGTACGCAAGATTTTCGATTGGATCTACACATGTCGTCGCTCAAGGTAACACTGGGGATTCTGGCCTCCGGACTGATGCTGTCAGGTTGCATGCAGGCCACAACCTATGAGGCGACCAATACCGCCGCATTCAAGCCGCATGACAAGGAATTGCTGGCCAAGATTCGCTATACGAACGTGCCGATTCCCGAGCCGTTCCGCCGCGCCATCGTCGACTATCATCGCAAGGAAGCGCCGGGCTCGATCCTGGTCGATTCCGACAATCATTATCTCTACTACGTCCTCGATAACGGCAAGGCGATCCGCTACGGCATCACCGTCGGTGAGGAAGCAATGGCCTGGTCCGGCGTGGCCAAGGTCGGCGCGATGGCCGAATGGCCGGCCTGGCATCCGACCCAGGGCGAGATCGAGCGGATGGGCGTTCCCTCTTTCGTGGCGCCGGGACCGGACAATCCGATGGGCTCGCGCGCGATGTATCTCTATGCGAACGGCAAGGACACGCTGTTCCGGATTCACGGCACCAACCAGCCCGAATATATCGGCGCGTCGATTTCCTCCGGCTGCATCCGGATGACCAACGAGGACGCGATCGACCTCTATAACCGGGTGAAAGTGGGCGCTGTTGTGGTGGTGCTCGAACCGCACCACGGTGACTCCCCTTTTAACTCGCAGCTCGCGCTGCAAGGCGGCGGCAGCTCGGTGCAATAACCCCAAATCGCTGCTTTGACTGAATCAAAAGCGCCGGTTTACCGGCGCTTTTTTGTGGGTGATTTGATCTGATCAGGCTTTGTCTGCTCAGGCTGGACCTGATCAGATTTGGCCGGATCGGCTTCGGCGGGGCCGGACGCGGCAATGTCCGGTCTGGCGCCATCCGACGTCGCGGCATCGGGCTTGGCGGTATCGGGCTTGATGGTATCGGGCTTGGCGGTGGCTGCGCGCGGCGGAGCATCGTCGGGCCGCGCCGCCGGCAGCAGCGGCGCGATCTGCGGCAACGGATCCCAGACATCCCACTCGCAGATCCTGTAGTCGTTGCGCCGCTCCATCAGATCGAGATGGACGTGGTCCTCGTGGTAGCCGTCCGAACCCGGTCCCAACACCGTCGTGAAGCGTGTACACACCGAATGCAGCACATTCTCGCGCAGTTCACGCGGCACGGTACGGTCAGCCAGCGCAATGGACCGGCCGTCGGCGAGCCCGAACGCGCGAACATCGAGCGCATTGGCGCGGCCATGCTCGGATAGCCGGGCGCCGTCAACACGGTTGCGGCCCCGGCATTCGAATGAATCGAGATTGTCGAGGCTGCTGATCGGACTGCCGAGGCTCGCGGCCTGCGGCGAGAGATCGCTGCGGACCCAGTCCGCGATCGCGGAAGCCATCGTGCAGCGCAGGATCGCCGCCGGCCTCACGGCCACCTGCCGCTGGTCCGGCAACACGACGGCTTCGAGACGCACCAGATCCTCGCCTCCACACGCGCCGGGGCCGTGGATATCGGGAATGCTGGGCGCGATGGCGACCATATCCGTCAGCGCCAGCCGGCAGGCCGAGGGCGCAGCCGGAGGCGTCGGCGGCGAGGCGGCTTCAGGGCCCGGTGCAGGCGCCTGTTTTCCAGCCGGGGGCGCTTCCGGCACGACTGGCGCTTCGGCCGGGCGCGGCTTCGGCAGCGGCACCGGCCGCACCAGCGCCGCCCGCCGCGGCCTGGAGCTCTGCGGCCTCTCCATCCCGAACAGGCCGCTCCAGGGCGGCAGCCCGGATTTCCGCGCCACGGCAGGCCGGGACGGCGCGCCGACCGTCAGCAACAGCGCGGCAACGGTAACCATTGCCATTTCGCCGCGGCCGAAGCGATGACAAGGCCATTTGCGGACCGCTTTCTCCGCGCTAAGGTTCATGACAATTCCGTGGTGAGCCGCGGCAACCGATAACAAATCAGGAGGGAAGGTCCGTATGCGTGGGTTGATGCAAGATTGGCCGTTGCTGTGTCACCGCATTATCGAGCACGCCGCGACCTATCATGGAACGCAGGAGGTCGTGACTCGTTCAGTCGAAGGCCCCATCCATCGCACCAATTACGCCGAAATTCACGCGCGCGCCCTGAAGGTCTCGCAGAGCCTCGAGCGCGACGGCATCAGGCCCGGCGACCGCGTCGCCACCATCGCGTGGAATACCTGGCGTCATCTCGAAGCCTGGTACGGCATCATGGGCATCGGCGCGATCTGCCATACCGTCAATCCGCGGCTGTTTCCCGAACAGATCGCCTGGATCATCAACCATGCGGAGGATCGCGTGGTAATGACCGATCTCACCTTCGTGCCGATCCTGGAAAAGATCGCCGGCAAGCTGCCGAGCGTGGAACGCTATGTCGTGCTTACCGACAACGCGCATATGCCGCAGACCACGCTGAAAAACGCCATCGCCTATGAGGACTGGATCGGCAAGTCGGACGGAGACTTCGCCTGGAAGACCTTCGACGAAAACACCGCCGCGGCGATGTGCTATACGTCGGGCACCACCGGCGATCCCAAGGGCGTGCTGTATTCGCATCGCTCCAACGTGATGCATGCGCTGATGGCCAATAACCGGGATTCGCTCGGCACCTCCGCCAGCGACACCATGCTGCCGGTGGTGCCGCTGTTTCACGCCAACAGCTGGGGCATCGCCTTCTCGGCACCTTCGATGGGCACCAAGCTGGTGATGCCAGGACCGAAACTCGACGGCGCCTCGGTCTATGAACTGATGGATACCGAGAAGGTGACGTATACCGCGGGCGTGCCGACCGTCTGGCTGATGCTGCTCAATTACATGGCCGCCCATGACCTGAAGCTGCCTCATCTCAAGATGGTCGTTTGCGGCGGCTCGGCGATGCCGCGTTCGATGATCAAGGCGTTCCTCGACATGGGCGTGCAGGCACGCCATGCCTGGGGCATGACCGAGATGAGCCCGATCGGCACGCTGGCCACGCTCAAGCCCCCCTTCGCCGATCTCTCAGGCGACGAAAAACTCGATATCCTGCAAACCCAGGGCTATCCGCCATTCGGCGTGCAGATGAAGATCACCGACGATGCCGGCAAGGCGCTGCCGTGGGACGGCAAGACCTTCGGCCGGCTGAAAGTCAGCGGGCCCTCGGTGTCGAAGGCCTATTTCCGGGTCGACACCGACATCCTCGACGACGAAGGCTATTTCGACACCGGCGACGTCGCCACCATCGACCCGCATGGCTACATGCGGATCACCGACCGCTCAAAGGACGTGATCAAGTCGGGCGGCGAATGGATTTCCTCGATCGACCTGGAAAATCTCGCGGTCGGGCATCCCGCGGTGGCGGAAGCCGCCGTGATCGGCGTCCATCATCCCAAATGGGACGAGCGGCCGCTCCTGATCGTCCAGTTGAAGGAGGGGCAGAAAGCGACGCGCGAGGACATCCTGAAATTCATGGATGGCAAGATCGCCAAATGGTGGATGCCCGACGATATCGCCTTCGTCGATGGCATTCCGCATACCGCGACCGGCAAGATCCTGAAGACGGCGCTGCGCGACCAGTTCAAGAACTACAGCTTTCCGAACGCCGCGGCGTGATGGAACGGGGCGGCAGTGGCGAATAGCAAATAGCGAGTAGGGAAACGAAAGGGCAAGCTCCGGCGTTCATCCTTTTTCCGCTATTCGCCACTCGCTATTCAGCCTCCCGCCCCTTGAATTCGCCGTGGGTCCGTGGTCTCAAGCGAACTCATTTTGCACCCGGCGCATATTTCGCCGGGCAAGGTTCCAACCCCGGCAGAACTGACGCGATGGCCCGCAGGTTTTTCGCTCCCTATCAGAAGGAGCCCGTGTCCGGCCTCGCCTCCTCGGCGCGCAATCTCGCGGTATTTTCGGCGGTCGCGGTGCTGGTCTCGGTCCTCATCGTCCGCTTCGGCTTCCTCGAAGTGAAGCCGGCGCTGGCGACGTTTTTTGGCGCGCTGGCCTGCGCCGGTCTTTCCATCCTGGTCGGCTTCGCCGCCTTTGCCGCGATCTGGCAGAACGGTTCGCGCGGTATGGGCCGCATCCTGCTGGCGTTCCTGATCGACGCCATGGTGCTCGCCTACCCGGCCTATCTTCTGTACCAATATCGCAGGCTGCCGCCGATCCACGACATCACCACCGATCCGATCGATCCGCCAAGCTTCGACGCTCTGGCGCGTTTGCGTACCGGCGACGGCACCAATCCCGCCGTCTATGCCGGGCTTTATTCCGCCGAACAGCAGCAGAAAGCCTATCCCGATATCGAGCCGGTGGATCTCGAGGCCTCGGCGCAGCGCGCCTACGAGGTCACGCTGCAACTGGTGAAGCGGCGCAAATGGCTGATTATCGACGAACGGCCTCCACAGCCGCCGCGCATGATCGGGCATATCGAGGCGGTGGCGCGAACCCCGATCATGGGATTCCGTGAGGATGTCGCGATCCGCGTCACGCCCGACGGCGAGGATTCCCGGGTCGATATCCGCTCCTCGTCGCGTTATTTCGAAAGCGATCTCGGCAGCAACGCCGCGAGGATCAGCAAGCTGATCGACGACCTCAACACCGCGGTCGATGCCGATAATCTCAGGCCCGCCAGGAAGCCGCCGGCGGTGCCGGTCAAGCCTCCGGCCAAGACGGGGAAGAAGTGACGGTTGTCATTCCGGGGCGCGCATCAGCGCGAACCCGGAATCTCGTGCCACAATTCTCCAGATTCCAGGCTCGATGCTCCGCATCGCCCCGGAATGACAACTAGGGGCTCGCCAGCCGATAGACTCCACCAATCACCGGATCGCCGTCGGTCGCCACCACACCGCGCGCGACCAGGTCTTCCAGATGCGCCAGCACGGAATAGCCCGCGGCTCCGGTCAGGCGAGGGTCGATGCCGATATAGATCGCGCGCACCATGGTCGGAATATCGGCCTCGCCCTTCGCCAGCCGATGCAGGATCGAGGCTTCGCGCGCGCGCCGGTGCCGGGTCAGGAAGCGCACATAGCGCGGCCCTTCCGGAATTTCCGGACCGTGGCCCGAGAAATACAAATCCTCTTCACGCTGCGCCAGCCGGTCCAGCGAGGCCATGTAATCGATCATCGATCCGTCCGGCGGCGCCACGATCGTCGTCGACCAGCCCATCACGTGATCGCCGACGAAATTGATCTTCCGTTCCGGCCACGCGAACGCCAGATGGTTGGCGGTGTGGCCCGGCGTCTCCACCGCCTGCAACGCCCAGCCATCGCCTTCGATGGTCTCGCCGCCGCGCACCCTGATGTCGGGACTGAACTCACGGTCGACGCCGGATTCCGGATTGTGCTTCTCGCTCTCGTAACGCGGCCGCGACGCCCGGTGCGGGCCCTCGGCATAGACGGTGGCGCCGGTCGCAGCCTTGATCCGCGCCGTGTTCGGCGAATGGTCGCGATGGGTGTGGGTGACCAGGATATGCGTCACGGTCTCGCCGCGCACCGCGTCCAGCAGCGCTCTGGCGTGCGCCTCATCGTCGGGTCCGGGATCGATGATCGCGACCTTGCCCTTGCCGACGATGTAGCTCAGCGTGCCGGTGAAGGTGAAGGGGCTCGGATTGTTGCAGAGAATCCGCCGCACGCCGGGGCGGACCTCGTCGACCACACCGGGCTTCAGGGGAAAGTCGCGGTTGAACGGAACATCGTCGTTATCGGCCATGAGCGATCTTGACTCCACGTCATTCCGGGATGGCCTGAAAGGCCAGACCCGGAATCTTAGAAAGAGCGAATGATACGGCTCGGGATTCCGGGTCCGCGATTCAGGTCGGCTGCTGCCGACCTGAAAAATAACATCGTCGAACTCGGGTAAACCCGAGTTCGATGCGCGCCCCGGAATGACGATGCGATCCTCACGAAAACGCCTGGATGCCCGTGATGGCGCGGCCGAGGATCAGGGCGTGAACGTCGTGGGCGCCCTCATAGGTGTTCACGGTTTCCAGATTCGCGGCGTGGCGCATGACATGGTATTCGATCTGGATGCCGTTGCCGCCATGCATGTCGCGGGCCATGCGCGCGATGTCGAGCGCCTTGCCACAATTGTTGCGCTTGACGATCGAGATCATCTCCGGCGCCATCTTGCCTTCGTCCATCAGCCGGCCGACGCGCAGGCTTGCCTGCAGGCCGAGCGCGATCTCGGTCTCCATGTCCGCAAGCTTTTTCTGCACCAGCTGGGTCGCCGCCAGGGGCCGGCCGAACTGCTTGCGGTCGAGCGTGTATTGCCGCGCGCGGTGCATGCAGTCTTCCGCGGCTCCCAGCGCGCCCCAGGAAATGCCGTAGCGGGCGCGGTTGAGGCAGCCGAACGGCCCCTTCAGGCCGGACACATTGGGCAACAGCGCGCTTTCCGGCACTTCGACGCCGTCCATCACGATCTCGCCGGTCACCGAGGCGCGCAGCGAAAGCTTGCCCTCGATCTTGGGCGCCGAAAGGCCCTTCATGCCCTTTTCGAGGATGAAGCCGCGAATCTGGTTGTCATGCGCGGCCGACTTCGCCCAGACCACGAACACGTCGGCGATCGGCGCGTTGGAAATCCACATCTTGGAACCGCTCAGCCGGTAGCCGTCGGAGATCTTCTCGGCACGGGTCTTCATGCCGCCGGGATCGGAGCCGGCGTCCGGCTCGGTCAGGCCGAAACAGCCGACCCATTCTCCGGTGGCAAGCTTCGGCAGATATTTCTTGCGCTGGTCCTCGTCGCCATAGGCGTAGATCGGGTGCATGACCAGCGACGACTGCACCGAATTCATCGAACGATAGCCGGAATCGACGCGCTCGATCTCGCGCGCGACCAGGCCATAAGCGACATAGCTGGCGCTGGCGCAGCCATATTCTTCCGGCAAGGTGATACCGATCAGGCCGAGCTCGCCCATTTCGTTAAAAATTTCGCGGTCGGTCTTTTCTTCGAGATAGGCCTTGGTGACGCGCGGCAGCAGCTTGTCCTGCGCATAGGCGCGGGCGGTGTCCCGGATCATGCGCTCGTCTTCGGTGAGCTGCTCGTCGAGCAGGAACGGATCGTCCCACTGGAAAGTCGCCGCTGCCGGCTTGTCCTTGGTCTGAGGGCGCACGCTCATGACAATTCCTTTCGCATCATCCTCACGGAGCTGGTTTCTAAATTAAAGCGCCATCGGCAGAAGCGCAATTGGCTTGGACAGATACTTCATCGATGCCATTCCGGGACACGCAAGAACGCCTGTCCCGGAACGCGCTAGCCGTCGAGACGTTCATTGGCGACGATTTCGATGCCGAATCCGGACAATCCCTTGTAGTCATGCACCGACGAGGTCAGATTGACGATCGAGGTGACACCGAGATCGCGCAGGATCTGCGCGCCGACGCCGACCTCGCGCCATTGCCGGTTGCGATCGGCTTCGGCCGATTGCGATTGACCGACCGGCTCGACGGGAACACCGGCGGCGCCGTCGCGCAGATACACCAGCACGCCGCGGCCGGCCTTCTTGAAATGCTGCAGAATAACCTGCATGCGCGCCTGGCCGGTGAAGAGATCCTTGACCATGTTCGGCTTGTGCAGCCGGGTCAGGACATTCCTGCCGTCACCGATGCCGTTATAGACAAAAGCGGCATGCGCGATCTCGTCGAACGGCGAGCGATAGGCGTAGCCTTGCAGCGGGCCGATCGGGCTCTCCGTCGTAAAGGTCGCGACCCGCTCGATCAGCTTCTCGCGCGCCTGGCGATAGGCGATCATGTCGGCGATGGTGACATGCTTGAGCTTGTGGGCAGCGGCGAACCGCGCCACCTGCTCGCCCTTCATCACGGTGCCGTCATCGTTCATCAATTCGCTGATGACGCCGACCGGCGGCAGGCCGCTGAGCTTGCAGAGGTCGACCGCGGCCTCGGTATGGCCGGAGCGCAGCAGCACGCCGCCGTCGCGGGCGATCAGCGGAAAGATATGTCCGGGACGGGCGAAGTCGTTGGCCCCCGCATTGGGGTTGGCTAGCGCGCGGCAGCAGGATGCGCGCTCCTCCGCCGAAATCCCGGTGCCGCCGTCAGGCTTGTAATCGATCGAGACGGTGAAGGCGGTGGTGTGGTTGGATTCATTGTGCGCGACCATCGGATCGAGCCGCAGCCGCCGCGCATCGTCGGTGGTGATCGGGGCGCAGACGATGCCCGAGGTATGTCGGATGATGAACGCCATCTTATCGGCGCTGCACAGCGACGCGGCGACGATCAAATCGCCCTCGCCTTCGCGATCGTCGTCGTCGGTCACGACGACGATCTCGCCGCGGGCAAAGGCGTTCAGAACTTCCTGGATCGGATCGGCCATTGAATATCTCGCGTGATCGGAAGGCATGATCTCCGGGCAAACACGTCGCGCCTGCCCCGAGGGAAAACCGCCTCCCACTTTTCCGGACCATGCTCTAGCCGGACTTGCCAGCCCGCACCAGCATGTTTACGCAAGGCAGCATGGCCAGGATGACGCGACAAGCCTCAAAGACTTGTCTAAGATCGCCGCCAACAAAAACAAGGGAGACGCCATTCATGGCCTCGGCACCATTCGACTTCGCGCCCCTGCTTCCGGCAGGACTGCCTGCCCCCGCAGCCAAATGGACGGGACTGGCCAAATACAGCTTCGTCGGCGGCAACAACGATCCCGATCAGGTCCCGGTTGACGGCCTGGTCGACGCGGTCAACGCCGTGCTCAAGCGCGAGGGCCAGGCGCTCGCCACCTACGGGCTCGCCAGCGGCCCACAGGGCTACCGGCCGCTGCGCGACTTCATCGCGGCCAAATTGAAGCGCGACGCCGGTATCCGTTGCACGGCCGACGACATCCTGATCGTCTCCGGCTCGCTACAGGCGCTCGATCTCGTTAACCAGTCGCTGCTGGCGCGCGGCGACACCGTCATCATCGAGCAGGAGACCTATCAGGGCTCGCTGAACCGGCTGACACGGCTCGGCGTCAACGTGATCGGTATCCCGCTGGACCAGGACGGCATGCGGATGGATGCGCTGGCTGCGGCGCTGGCCGACCTCAAGCGCCGCGGCATCACGCCGAAATACATCTACACCATCCCGACCGTGCAGAACCCGACCGGCACCATCCTGCCCGAGGCACGCCGCGCCGAGCTTCTCGAACTGTCACAAGCCTACGGCGTGCCGGTGTTCGAGGACGATTGCTACGCCGACCTGATCTGGGACGGCAAGCGGCCGCCGGCAATCCATGCGATGAGCCAGATCAGCAACGTGATCCATATCGGCTCGTTCTCGAAGTCGATCGCGCCGGCGCTGCGGGTCGGTTACATCGTCGCGCCCTGGGAAATGCTGTCGCGGATGCTGGCGCTGAAAACCGATGCCGGCTCCGGCGCGCTGGAGCAGATGGTGCTGGCGGAATATTGCGCGCCGCATTTTGCGACCCATGTGCCGAAACTGACGCGCGGGTTGCGCGCCAAGCTCGATACGCTGATGGAAGCGCTCAACGAGCAATTCGGCACCGCGGCCGAATTCGAAGACCCCAAGGGCGGCATCTTCCTGTGGGTAAAACTGCCCGACCATGTCGATACGCTGAAGCTCTACCAGGCCGCGCTCGCTGCCGGCGTCGCGATCAATCCGGGGCCGGAATGGTCCACCGACAAGACCTATGCCGGCAGCCGGTTGCGGCTCTGTTTTGCCAGCCCCACTCACGAACAGATCCGCGAAGGCGTCGCGGTGCTGGCCGAGGTGTGCCGCCGCGAATTCGGCGTGCCGACGCGAAGCGCCAATGTGGAGAAGAGCGCCTGACTCCGGCGCGGCTTTAACGGCGACGTGACTTTACTTCGACGTGACTTGCCGTCGGCTGCAATGACATATAGGCGTCGCGGACTGCCACGAAAATCCTCCCTTCATTGCTGATGTCAATGGGGCCGGAAGAGCCCGAACCGGAGATAATCCATGACTTCCTTACGAACCGTTGTTGCCGCGCTTTGCCTGCTGGCGTCGAGCGCCGCCTTCGCCAAAGATCCCCTGCCCCGCGCAAAGCCCGAAGACGTCGGCATGTCCTCGGAGCGGCTGGCGCGGATCGGCACGACGCTAAAGGCCGATATCGAGGCCGGGCGTATTCCCGGCGCGGTCATCGCCGTCGCCCGGCACGGCAAGCTGGTGATGCTCGACGCCTATGGCTGGCGCGACAAGGCCGCCAATGTCCCGATGACCACCGACACCATCTTCAACATCGCCTCGATGACCAAGCCGATGACGACGGTGGGCGCCCTGATGCTCTACGAGCGGGGCAAGATCCTGATCGACGATCCCCTGAGCCAGTATTTTCCGAAATTCGCCAATATGCGCGTCGCCACCCGCGACGCGAGCGGCGAACCGACCACCGACACCGTGCCGGCCAATCGCCCGATCACGATCCAGGATTTGCTGCGCCACACCTCCGGCCTGATTTATGGCGGTCGCGGCGCCACACCGGTACACAGGATGTATCCAGCCAGCAGCGCCGAGGCTTCGCGCAATTACGACGGCCCAGCCTTCCTCGATAAATTGTCATCGGCGACGCTGCTCTATCAACCGGCGACGGTGTGGGACTATGGCTTCGGTCTCGACATCACCGGCCTTATCATCGAGAAGATCAGCAACCAGACGCTGGGCCAATATCTGCAGGCCAATCTGTTCGCGCCGCTCGGCATGACCGATACCGGGTTCTCGATTTCCGCGGACAAGGCGGCGCGCTACGCCAGGCCGTTGCCGGTCGATCCCGACACCGGCAAGCCGCAGGTACGCAGCCCTGAACTGACGCAGCCGCTCAAATTCGAATGCGGCGGCGGCTGCGCGGCCACGACCGCGACGGATTATCTGCGCTTTGCCCAGATGCTGATGAATCATGGTCGTTCCGGCAAAGCGCAACTGCTGGGCCGCAAGACCGTCGACTACATGCTGTCCGACCAGCTCGGCCCGAACATCAAGAATCTCATCGGCAATACCGATCCCACCCGCGCCGATTACGGCTTCGGTCTCGGGCTTGCCGTGCGTAACACGCCCGGCGTGGTGCGGATGATGGGATCGGTCGGACAATTCTCCTGGCCCGGCGTCAGCGGCACCGACTGGTGGGTCGATCCGAAGGAAGAACTCGCGGTGGTCTATCTCTCCGCAGTGCCGGGGCCTGCGCGCTGGCACTACCGTCAGCTGATCAATGCGCTGGTGTATCAGTCGATCATCGAGTGATGCATCACAGCGGGAATGAACGAGCACTCTCGAGCGCGGCGACCGCCAGAGCTTCGGTTCTGATTGAATCAGAACCGAAGCTCTGGATTGTAGTTTTGACGCGTTTTCTTCACGCGAACCGGTTTCCACTTCGATCGAAAACGCTTTAGCTGAACAACCATTCAGAATTCTCTCCGGATTCTGCGGGAACGTAGCGTCCGATATGACGTTAGCTCCCCGTTCAACGGAGGAGAACAGCATGAAGAAGTTTGCTTACATGATTGCCGCACTGGCTGCGATCGCCGTCGCTGCGCCCTCGATTGCAAGCGCCGAGACGCTCGTCGTCAAGCACGGCCACGGATGGCATCCCCATCACCACGACAAGGTGCTGGTCGTCAAACATCGCCATCACGACTAAGAATAGACGCCGGGCGGATACCGCGGCCGGCGCAAATAACACGAATAAAATGGCCCCTTGCGGGGCCATTTTTCTTGCATCAATCCCACGCCGGCGCAAAGCCGGGATTCACAAAACGCTGATCCTTCGGCAGCGCCGCGATCGCCTTCCGATCCTCATCGTCGAGCTTGACGTTGAGCGCGCCGAGATTGGCCTGCTGGCTTTCCGCGCGCGAGGCCTTGGGGATCGCGGCGACGCCGTCCTGGTCGAGCAACCATTTCAGCGCCACTTGCGCCGCGCTGGCATCGTGCTTGCGGCCGATCGCGGCCAGCGTTTCGTTGCTCGCGGCGCGGCCCTGCGCCAGCGGACAATAGGCCACCAGCGGGATCGATTTCGCCGCAAGATAGCTGGCGACCTTGGTCTGATCGAGCAGCACGTGATATTCGATCTGGTTGCAGGCGATCGGCGCCTTGATCTCCTCGACCACGGTCTTGAGCAGCGCCACGTTGAAATTGGCGACGCCAATGGCGCGGGTGCGGCCCTCCTGCTTCAGCTTCATCAGCGCCTCGAACACCGTCGGCAGGTTCATGTTTTTCGACGGCCAATGCACCAGATAGAGATCGACGTGATCGAGCTTCAGCTTGTTGAGGCTGGTGTCGAATGCCTTGCGGATCGCATCTGGCGCCAGGTTTTCATGCCAGACTTTGGTGGTGACGTGCAGATCCTTGCGCGCGATGCCCGATGCGGCGATCGCCGGACCGATGGCCTCCTCATTGCCGTACATCTCGGCGGTGTCGATGTGCCGATAACCGAGGCCGAGCGCACTCTCCACGGCCGCGCGGCAGACATCGCCCTGCATGCGAAACGTGCCGAGCCCGAGCCGCGGCATCTCGATGCCCTGCGTGTGCAGATAATCCATGATCGCTCCTGAAGACTGAGAACTCCCGGACCAAAAGCCGGCAGCGCGCGCGAACGGCGCTTTATTGAGGGAATGAAAGACCGGCCGCTTGATAGCCTGCCCCGCGCCTCAAGTCCAAATCAAGACAGCGTTGGCCGGTCATTCGCGCCTGATCGCTTCATTGGCGCTGCCAGTTGCAGATGCCGCCCGACTTGCACGGCCAGACCTGGATGCGGGTATCGAACGCCTCGGCATCGAGCGGATTGCCGCGATGCCGGCGCGCCAGCCTGATTCGAACCGCGCCCCGCTTGCCGGGCTGCGATCTCGCGGAGCGCATAGGTGCCGTTCCGGTTTTGGCAACGGCGATCTGGGCAGCGGGCTTCGCAGGTGCCTGCGCGGCGGGCGGGCCGGAATTGGCTTCGACGCGCACCGGCGCGAATTGGGTCCGGGGTCCGAGCGGCGTGGGCGAGAGCAGCGCCGTGGAAAGATCGAGGCCGAAATATTCGCCGGGCCGATACGGGTCCGCGATCGCCGGGCCGATCCCTGCCAACAACGCCGCGCCAGCCAAAATATTCAAAACATTTTTCGGGCCCATGCGAGGCCTCCTGAAACGCAATCATCCAACAGGCCCTATCTATGCGGCAGCCGGCGCGATTCCAGCCGATCCCACCCATAAGGTTACCGCGCATTTTAGCGAAGGCCTTAACCGCCGGTGGCGAAGCCCGGATAGAGCGTCATGCCGCCGTCGACGAACAGCGTGGTGCCGACGACATAGTCGGAATGATCCGAGGCCAGCCAGACCGCCGCGCGCGCGATGTCTTCGGGCTCGCCGATCCGCCCGTAAGGAATCAGCGTCATCAGCGCGGCATAGGCTTCCTTGGTTTGCCAGGCCGAAGTGTTGATCGGCGTCCGGATCGCGCCAGGCGCGATGGCGTTGACGCGGATGCGTTGCGGCGCGAGTTCCTGCGCCATGCTCTCCATCAAGAGCTTAATGCCGCCCTTGGACGCGGCGTAGTTGACATGCCCGCCCCACGGAATCTGCTGATGCACCGAGCTCATGCAGATGATCTTGCCGGCGGCGCTCGATACCGAGGGCACTACGCCGCGGCGCAGGAATTCGCGTACCGCCTCGCGGGCGCACAGGAACTGTCCGGTCAGATTGACGCTCAGCACCTTGTTCCATTGCGCCAGCGTCATGTCAGGAAAAGCCGAGTCCTGCTGCAGGCCGGCATTGCTGACGAGGATGTCGATAGTGCCGAAATCCTGCATCATCTTCGTGAACATCGCCGCGACCTCTTCTTCCGAGGAGACGTCGGCCTGATGCGCATAGGCCTTGGCGCCGGACTTCCTGATGTCCTCGACCACGGCGTCCGCGGCAGCAGCGTTACCGACGTAATTGACCACGACATCGGCGCCGGCCTGCCCCAGTGCGGTCGCCACCGCCTTGCCGATCCCGGAGCTGGCGCCGGTCACCAGCGCCTTCTGGCCGCTGAGTAGTTTTGGGAGCGTGACCGGCGGCGCGGCCGATTCAATTGCCGAAATGGTCGTTGCAGTCATCGGAAACCTCCGGTTTCAAGGGACGCCGCCGGAAGCTGGCACCGGCTTCGGCGAGGCTGGGAAGAAAGAAGCCTGTCGAGAATACAGAAAGGCCGGGCTTTGGGCCCGGCCTTTCCAACCGGCATCGATCAAGACAAGTTCACCCGATCATCCCTCCTTGGTGAAGGGAACCGCAACGAACCTGGTCGCATCCGCTGTTTTCACCCGCATCAGGACGCTGTGCTTGCCGCTTTCCTTGGCTGCGTTCAGCGCCGCCCGCACGTCGGCGGCGTTGGAAACGATATTGCCGCCGACATTGAGGATGACGTCGCCGGTCCGGAAGCCATGCTCCGCCGCGGGGCCTGCCGGATCGACCGACGTCACCACGACGCCCTTGTCGCCGGAACCCGCGACCTCACCGGCGGGCGCAAGTTGCAAGCCGAGATGCGGCGTGCCGGCCAGATCCGCCGCATGATCGCCGCCGGCATTGGCCTGATGGTCATCCGGCATTTCGCCGAGCGCCACCGACACCGTCCTGGCGGTACCCTTGTGCAGGATGTCGAGCTTCACCGAAGCGCCGGGCGCCATCGTGCTGATGTTGCGGGCAAGGTCGCGCGCGTCCTTGACGTCCGCGCCGTTGACCGCGGTGATGACGTCGCCGGCTTCGATGCCGGCCTTGGCCGCCGGACTGCCGTCCTGCGGATTATCGACCATCGCCCCCCTCGCCTGCTTCATGCCGAGGCTGTCGGCGATGTCGGCCGTGACCGGCTGCACCTGGACGCCGAGCCAGCCGCGGGTGACATAGCCCTTGTCCTTGAGTTCGGCGACGACGAGCTTCGCGGTCGCGGCAGGAATGTCGAAGCCGATCCCGACCGAGCCGCCCGACGGCGAGAAGATCGCGGTGTTGACGCCGATGACGTTGCCGCTGGTGTCGAACGCCGGACCGCCGGAATTGCCCTTGTTGATCGGCGCATCGATCTGGACGTAGTCGTCATACGGTCCGGCCCCGATGTCGCGTCCGCGCGCCGAGACAATGCCGGCCGTCACCGTGCCGCCGAGACCGAAGGGATTACCGACCGCGACCACCCAGTCGCCGACCCGCGGCTGCGCGTCCGAGAATTTGACGTAAGTGAAGTCCTTCTTGCCTTCGACCTTGATCAGCGCCAGATCGGTCTTCTTGTCGGTGCCGATGACCTTGGCGGTGTAGATCGTGCCGTCATCCGTGGTCACCTGAACCGACTGGGCGTGATCGACCACGTGGTTGTTGGTCACGGCATAGCCGTCCGGCGAAATGAAGAAGCCCGAGCCTTCGCCGGTGATGACCTGGTGACGCTGCGGCATGCCGTCGGGAGCGCGGAAGCCGAATTGCCTTGAAAACTGGTCCAACGGATTATCGGACTGGTCCGAATTCATCCCTTCGTTCTGGACCATTGCGCCATGTTCGGCATCGCCGTCGATCTTGACGCGCACTGAGATGACCGCGGGTTTGACCTTGGCGACAAGGTCGGCGAAGCCCGCCGTGTTCTGCGCGGGTTCGGCCGCCTGCGCCGGCGACGTCAGCGCCGCAATGCCGAACGGCAGATAACCGCCGGGACCGGTGGCGAGAACCGCCATGCTGAGGCCTGCGACGGACGCCAGCAGCGCCAGCCGGCGCGGCTTCAATATCTTTCGTGGTGTCGAATGGGAGGTATTCGATTGATCGTTCATCTTGGCAGCTCCAATGTTGGACGGGACAGATCGTTGGCAGGACAAATCCTGGCTCCCAACATGGCGAGGCCACATTACGTGGTCCTGTTCGGACGATTAATCTTTCGCAAGAACTATGCGGCGAACCACCGCACGCTTTGGTCTCAGGCATCGCGCCCGATCGCCCGCGCCAATCGCGCCCCGCTGAATTGAAGCCGGCACTATTCAATTCAATAATGCGCAGGCGTCGGCTATCCTCGCGGTCGACAATTCATATCAGGAGCCATGGTGTTCAGCAGATTTTCCCGGCGGCATTTTGCAAAGATGGCCGGCCTTTCCACGCTCGGGATCGCGGCAGCCACCGCGAGGACGGCGAGCAAGCCAAAACCCGTCACCGACCGGCACGCCCCCGCCCGTTTTCCCGATGACTTTCTCTGGGGCACGGCCACTTCCGCCTATCAGATCGAAGGCGCCGTCAACGAAGACGGCCGCGGGCCGTCGATCTGGGATCGTTTCAGCCACACGCCGGGCAAGATCGCCGATCACAGCACCGCGGACCGCGCCAACGACCATTACCACCGCTACAAGGAAGATGTTGGGCTCATCAGGGATCTCGGCGCGAAAGCCTATCGATTCTCGATCGCCTGGCCACGGGTGTTTCCGGAAGGAACCGGCGCACCGAACCCCAGGGGGCTCGATTTCTACGACCGGCTGCTGGACGAGCTTCTCGCCAACGGCATCGAGCCGTTCGCGACGCTCTATCACTGGGACCTGCCGCAATCGCTGCAGGACCGTTTTGGCGGATGGCAATCCGCCGACACCGCGAAAGCCTTCGCGGATTACGCGGGCCATGTCGCCGGGCGCTTGAGCGATCGCATCAGGAACTTCTTCACCATCAACGAAACCGGACGCTTCGTCTATTTCGGCTACGGCTCCGGCATCGACGCGCCCGGCCTGCAATTGCCCCAGGGGGCGCTGAATCAGGTGCATCACAACGTCGCGCTGGCGCACGGTCTTGCGGTGCAGACGATCCGCGCCAAGGGGCGAGCAGGCACCCGGGTCGGCCCCGCCGAAAACATCGCGGCCTGCCTGCCGGCGATCGATACGCCCGACAACATCCGCGCCGCCGAAATCGCGACCCGCGAATTGAACGCCGGATTTTTGAACGTGATCCTGGAAGGAAAATACACCGAGGCGTTTCTCGCCTATGCCGGCAAGGACGCGCCGAAATACACCGCCGAGGAATTGAAGATCATCGGCTCCCCGATCGATTTCCTCGGCCTGAACATTTATGCGCCGCAATCTTACGTGGTGGCGTCAGACCGCGCGCCGGGTTTCGAGGTGCTGCCGATCCCCGCCTCGTTTCCCCATATGAGTTCCGAATGGCTCCGGATCGGCCCGGAGGCGGCTTACTGGGTGCCGCGGCTCGCCGCCAAGGTCTGGAACGTCGATACGATCTACATCAGCGAGAACGGCACGTCGTCGATCGATCAATTGACCCCCGACGGCAAGGTGTACGATCTCGACCGCATCATGTACCTGCGCAACTACCTTGCGCAGCTGCAGCGCGCCACCGCCGAGGGCGTGCCGGTGCGCGGCTATTTCCTGTGGAGCCTGATGGATAATTTCGAATGGATCTTCGGTTTCGAAAAGCGCTTCGGGCTGTATCACGTCGATTTCGACACGCAGGTCCGGACCGCGAAGCTCAGCGCCTCATTCTATCGTGATGTCGTGGCCCGGAACGCGATCGGCGCCTGAGCGAGAGCCTTATCGAACCGGAACCTTGGCGCGGGCCTGGCTCGAAACCGCTACAGCGGGCGAAAATTCTCGATCATCCGCAGCAGCACGCGCGCGCCGGCATCGGCGTCGGCCGCATCGACATGCTCGTCGGGATGATGGCTGATGCCGCCGCGGCAGCGCACGAAGATCATGGCGACGTCGGCGATGTCGATCATCGCCATGCCGTCATGCCCGGCGCCGCTCGGTAATTCGTACACACGATAGCCCCCGGCGGCGATGGCTTCCGACACCTGCGCCTTCAGCCACGGCGCACAGGGCACCGTGCGGTTTTCGTGCGTCACGTCGATCTGCAACGCCAATTGCCGCTCTCTTGCGATCGCCTCGATGCGCCGGACGATATCGGCGACCGCGAGCTTGCGATGCGGATCGGTCGGCGCGCGGATATCGATGGTGAAGGAGACTTGCCCCGGAATCACATTGGTGGCGCCGGGCATGGCGTGGATGTAGCCGACGGTCCCGACCAATCCGTCAGGATCGGTCCGGCAGAATTCCTCGATCGCGGTGATGCACGCCGCCGCTCCCGTCAGCGCGTCGCGGCGCAACGCCATCGGCACCGTTCCGGCATGGCCAGCCATGCCGGTCAGCCGAACCGCAAGCCGCGTCGCGCCGGCGATCGCCGTCACCGCGCCGACCGCGAGATGTTCGGCTTCCAGCACCGGCCCCTGCTCGATGTGAAGCTCGACATAGGCAAGCAGCTCGCGGCGGACGCGCGCCGCGGCGCCGATGTGCTGCGGATCGAGACCGAATTTCACCAGCGCGTCGCGCATCGATAGGCCGTTGCGGTCTTTTGCGCCGAGCACGCTTTCGTCGAAAGTCCCGGCTACCGCGCGGCTGCCGAGCAGGGTCGAGGCAAAGCGAACGCCTTCCTCATCGGCAAAACCGACGACTTCGACAGCGAAAGGCAGACGACGTCCCCGCCGGTGCAGATCGGCGACGCAGCAGATCGCGGTGATCAGTCCGAGCGGGCCGTCCCATTTTCCGGCGTCGCGCACCGTGTCGAAATGCGATCCCAGCATCAGGCAAGGCAAGCCGGGACGATCGCCTTCATAGCGGCCGCAGACATTTCCGATGGCATCGAGATGGGCGCTCATCCCGGCCTCGCGCATCCAGGCCAGCAGAAGGTCGGCGGCCGCGCGATGTTCGGGCGTCAGGAAAATCCGCGCCAGATGCTCCGGCGTCTCGGAAATTTCCGCCAGCCGGTCGATGCGCGCGACGATCCCGTCGCCGAGCGAAGATGTTCCAGACCCGGCCATTCCCACGCCCATTGCGCCCAACGCTTCCAGTAACGATGCAGGCTAGAGCATGATCCGGAAAAGTGGAAATGCCGGTCTGGATAATGCAAGCTGGACGCCAGCGCGGCCGACCGAAGCATGCATGGCGCCCGCTCCTTCTGGTCTTGGCGATTCACGTCCCCAAGGATCGTCCACTCACCCCTCAAAAGGTAAATCTTGCTTAACTCTATTGCATACAATAGTTATATAATGCCTATTTTATGGACAAAAAACCGTCTGCACAAATTTAGAACAGCGCCATTTTTCTGGAATATATAAATTATATCATCCTCTTATTTGATTTTGAATAAGATCTAGGCGTTGGCATGAAGATTGCGATTCTGGTTCCGGCTTCGCCGAACCGGACGAAGCCGCGACATAAGCGGCGGACCGTCCGCCAGAGGAGCAACCTATGGATTTCGGCAGAATTTCACGACGGCATCTCTTGCAAGGAAGCGCCGCGCTGACGCTTGGTTCGGCTTTGGGCGTCCGGTCGGCAGCGGCGGCTGACATGACCATCGGCTTTATCTATGTCGGATCGCGCGACGACTACGGCTACAACCAGGCTCACGCGCAGGGCGCTGCGGTGCTCAAGAAATTGCCGGGCATCAAGGTGGTCGAGGAAGAAAAGGTACCCGAGACTGACGCCGTCGAAAAAACGATGGAGTCGATGATCAATCTCGACGGCGCGACGCTGCTGTTCCCGACCTCTTTCGGCTATTACAATCCGCACATGGTCAAGGTGGCGGCCAAATATCCCAAGCTGCATTTCGAGCACTGCGGCGGGTTGTGGAGCGACAAGGACCCGAAGAACGCCGGCAGCTATTTCGGCTATATCGACGAAGCGCAATATATCTCGGGCATCGTGGCCGGCTACTCGACCAAGTCCGGCAAGCTCGGCTTTGTCGCGGCCAAGCCGATCCCGCAGGTGCTGCGCAACATCAACGCCTTCACGCTCGGCGCCAAGCTCGCCAATCCGAAAGCCACCACGCAGGTCATCTTTACCGGTGACTGGTCGATGCCGGTGAAGGAAGCCGAGGCAACCAACAGCCTGATCGACCAGGGCGTCGATGTCCTGACCTGTCACGTCGACGGACCGAAGACGATGGTCGAGAACGCCGCGCGCCGCGGCGCGATGGTTTGCGGCTATCACGTCGACCAGTCGCCGCTGGCGCCGAAGGCCTATCTGACCGGCGCCGAATGGAATTGGGAAGCGCTCTATCCGAAGTTCGTGAAGATGATCCAGGCCGGCGAATCAATTCCGAATTTCTATCGCGGCGGCCTGAAGGAAGAGATCGTCAAATGCTCGCCCTATGGCGAGGCGGTGTCGGCGGAGGCGCGCAAACATGCCGACGATATCAAGGCCCAGCTGATCGCCGGCACCTACACCATCTTCAAAGGCCCGATCATGGACAACAAGGGCAAGACCGTGATCGCCGCCGGCACCGAGCGCGGCCAGAAGGATCCCGAACTGGAAAAGATGGACTATCTGGTTGAAGGCGTGATCGGAGCGACTTCATGACGACCGACGTGGCGGAGCCGGTTGAGGCGGTCGCAATAGCGCCGGCCGCCGATCCCGGATTCCTCCAACGCTACGGCGGCACGATCGAATACATCCTCATTCCGGGCGCGGCGCTGGTCGGCGCGCTCGGAGTCTTTGGCATCTTCGTCGCCATGTTCGGCAAAAATCCGCTCGATCTTTATTTCTACATGTACCAGGGCGCGTTCGGGACCTGGTTCTCCTGGCAAAACACCCTGACCCGCGCCGCGCCCCTGATCCTGACAGCGCTGTGTACGGCGCTGCCCGCGCAGCTCGGCATGGTCATCATCGGCGGCGAAGGCGCGCTCTTGATCGGGGCGCTTTCCGCCACCAGCGCCGCATTGATGCTGCAATGGGCGTCCCCGCTCGCCGTACAACTGGCGATGGCCTGCGCCGGCATGGCGGGCGGCGGTCTCTGGATCATGCTGTCGGGCGGGCTTCGGCAATATCGCGGTGTCAACGAGACGATCTCAAGCCTGCTGCTCGTCTACATCGCGCTGGCGATCCTCAATCACCTGGTCGAGGGTCCGATGCGCGATCCCGCCAGCCTCAACAAACCTTCGACCCGCGAAATCGGCGCCGCCAACATGATCGGCTCGATCCCCGGCACCGACATCCATTGGGGACTGGTGTTCGGAATCATCGCCGCCATCGCATCCTACATTCTGATCTACCATACCGTGTTCGGCTTTGCGGCCCGCGTCGCCGGCGGCAATATCCGCGCGGCCAAGATCGTCGGCCTTGGCGTCGGCAAGCTGATCCTGACGATCTGCTTCCTGGCCGGCGCGTCGGCCGGTCTCGCCGGAATGGTCGAGGTGGCGGCGGTTCAGGGCCGCACCAACGCCAATCTGGCCGCGGGATACGGCTTCACCGGCATCCTCGTCGCCTTCCTGGCGCGGCAAAACCCGCTGGCGGTCATTCCGGTCGCGATCCTGCTCGGCGGCATCAGCGCCAGCGGCGGCCTGTTGCAGCGCCGGCTCGACCTGCCCGACGCCTCCGTGCTGGTGCTGCAAGGCATCATCTTCCTCTTCGTTCTCGCCAGCGATGCGCTTTACGGGCGGATCGGCTTCCTGAAAGGGAAATCCTGACATGGCCGACGGATCGATCGGACTCTGGACCGTGCCGCTCGCCGTGTTTGGCGGCGCCATTCGTGTTTCCACGCCCTTCCTCTTCGTCAGCCTTGGCGAGTGCATCACCGAACGCTCGGGGCGCATCAATCTCGGCCTCGAAGGCACGCTGGTGATGGGCGCGATGAGCGCGTACGGCATTTCCTACCTGACCGGATCACCCTGGCTCGGCGTCCTCGCCGCCGGCGTCACCGGCGCGCTGCTGGGCGCACTTCACGCCGGCATCTGTTCGCTGCCGCGCGTCAACGACGTCGCGGTCGGCATCGCGCTGATGCTGTTCGGTACCGGCCTCGCATTCTTTCTCGGCAAGCCGCTGATCGAGCCGACCGCCGCGCGGTTGCCGGCGATCGACTTCGGATGGTGGAGCGATATCCCGCAGCTCCGCGCAGCCTTGCAGATCAACGTGCTGTTCCTGATCGGCGTCGTGCTGGCGCCGATCCTTTACTGGGCGTTCCGCACCACACGCTGGGGCCTGTTGATCCGCACCGCCGGTGAAAGCTCCGACGCCGCCCGCGCCATGGGCCATTCGGTGCTGCTGATCCGGCTGCGCGCGACCATGGTCGGCGGCTTCCTTGCCGGAATCGGCGGCTCGTTCCTGTCGCTGTTCTATCCCGGAAGCTGGAACGAAGGCCTTTCCAGCGGCCAGGGCATTACGGCGGTGGCGCTGGTGATCTTCGCGCGCTGGGATCCAATGCTGTGCCTGTGGGCGTCGCTCGCCTTCGGCGGCGCGGCCGCGCTCGGACCGGCGCTGCAATCGGTCGGCGTCACCTCCGGCTATCATCTGTTCAACGCCGCGCCCTACATCCTGACGCTGGCGATCATGATCATCACCTGCTCGCCGAAGCGCACGCTGACCGGCGCGCCGGCCGAACTCTCGATCACCAGATAATCAAACGCATAAAGCGCGGGGCGCAGAATCATGGCTGAGCGTTACCTGAAATCCGAACCCTATGCCTGGCCGTATAACGGCGATCTGCGCCCGCAAAACACCGCGCTGATCGTCATCGACATGCAGACCGATTTCTGCGGCGTCGGCGGCTATGTCGACAAGATGGGCTACGATCTGTCGCTGACGCGGGCGCCGATCGAACCGATCAAGCGGCTGCTCGCGGCGATGCGCGACAAGGGCTATCACATCATCCATACCCGTGAAGGCCATCGCCCCGACCTCACCGACCTGCCCGCGAACAAGCGCTGGCGGTCGCGCCAGATCGGCGCCGGGATCGGCGATCCTGGACCCTGCGGCCGGGTGCTGGTGCGCGGCGAACCCGGCTGGGAGATCATTCCCGACCTCGCGCCGCTGCCGGGCGAGCCGATCATCGACAAGCCGGGCAAGGGATCGTTCTGCGCCACCGATCTCGAATTGATGCTGCGGCTGCGCGGCATCGAGAACATCGTGCTCACCGGCATCACCACCGACGTCTGCGTACACACCACCATGCGGGAGGCCAACGACCGCGGCTTCGAATGCGTACTGATCGAGGATTGCTGCGCCGCCACCGACAAGGACAATCATGACCACGCGCTGAAGATGATCAAGATGCAGGGCGGCGTGTTCGGCGCGGTTGCGACTTCCGGCGCGATGATCGAGGCACTGGCATGATTATCGGCGAGCCGCCGCTTCCCGAAGGAACGCCTGGCATCGACGCCATCGCCATGACCATGCGCTTCGGTGAATTCGTCGCGCTCGACAATGTCGAACTGAAGGTGCGGCCGGGCTCGTTCCATGCGCTGCTCGGCGAAAACGGCGCCGGCAAGAGCACGCTGGTCAAATGCATCATGGGTTATTACCACCCGACCGCGGGCAGTATCCTGGTCGGCGGACGCGAACAGGCGATCGCCAATCCGAAAGACGCCCATGCGCTCGGGCTGGGCATGGTCTACCAGCATTTCACGCTGGTGCCGGCGATGACGGTGGCCGAAAATCTCGTGCTGGCGCGCGACGACGTGCCTGCCATCGTCAACTGGCCCAGGGAAAAGAAAGAACTGGAGGCGTTCCTGGCGCGGATGCCGTTCAAGGTGCCGCTGAACGCGCGGGTTTCCGACATTTCCGCCGGCGAGCGGCAGAAATGCGAGATTCTCAAGCAGCTTTACCTCAAGCGTCGGTTCCTGATCCTCGACGAACCGACCTCGGTGCTGACCCCGGCCGAGGCCGACGAAGTCCTTGGCATGCTGCGCAACATGGTCGTGGCCGGTGAACTGACCATTCTGATGATCACGCATAAATTCCGCGAGGTGATGGCGTTCGCCGACGACGTGACCATTCTGCGCCGCGGCAAGCTGGCCGGCCACGGCCGCGTTGCCGACCTCACGCCGGACGACATGGCGCGCACCATGATCGGCGCCGAAGAACTCACGGTGCAGCCGGCGCGCATCGGCGAGGTGACCGCCACCCGTCTCGAACTGAGCAAGCTGAATGCGCTGGACGACGCCGGCGCGGTCGCCGTCCATGATATTTCGCTCACGGTTCGCGGCGGCGAAATCGTCGGCATCGCAGGCGTCTCCGGCAACGGCCAGCGGCAGCTGGTCGAGGTGCTGTCGGGCCAGCGCGAGGCCGAGAGCGGCGAAATCCGCGTCGCCGGCGATCTCTACCACGCCAGCCGCGAGGAGATGCGTCAGCACAAGATGTCGCTATTGCCGGAAGAGCCGCTGAAGAACGCCTGCGTCGGCGGCATGAGCGTCGCCGACAATATCGCCTTCCGCGAATTCGACCGCGCGCCGTTCGCGAGCGGCGGCTGGTGGCTCAACCGCGCGGCGTTCCGCACCGAGGCCGAGCGGAAAATCGGGCTCTACAAGATCAAGACCCGCACCCCCGATACGCCGATCGCGGCGCTGTCCGGCGGCAACGTGCAGCGCGCCGTGCTGGCGCGCGAGCTCGGCGGCGACGTCGAAGTCCTGATCGCCGCCAATCCGTGCTTCGGCCTCGATTTTGCGGCGGTGGCGCAAATCCACGCCGAGATCATGGCCGCGCGAAACCGCGGCGCCGCCGTGCTTCTGGTCAGCGAGGATCTCGACGAATTGCTTGAACTCTCCGATCGGCTGATGGTTATCTTCCACGGCGAATTGGTCTATGAAGCGCGCGCGGGTGAAACCAACCTCACGGAAATCGGACGGCACATGGCCGGGCATTGATGAACGACATCGCAGATCTCGATCCAGTCGAACTCGATGAGCATTTCCTGCGCCGCGCGTTCGACGTGGCCCGCCGTGCGACAAGCCACGGCAACCATCCCTTCGGCGCGATCCTGGTCGACCAGAACCGCAACGTGCTGATCGAGACCGAGAACGGCTATATGCCGTCGCATGACGGCACCGCGCATGCCGAGCGCCTGCTCGCGACCCGGGCCTGCACGGGTTTGAGCCCGGCGGTCCTGAGTAAAGCCACGCTCTATTCCTCCGCCGAACCCTGCGCCATGTGCGCCGGCGCCATCTACTGGGCCGGCATCGGCCGGCTGGTCTATGGCCTGAGCGAAGAGCGTCTGCGCGCCATCACCGGAAACCATCCGGAGAACCCGACGCTGAACCTGCCTTGCCGGACCGTGCTCGAAAGCGGTCAGCGCCCGACCGAAATTGTCGGGCCGCTGCTGCAAGACGAAGCCGCGGCGCTGCACGAAAATATCTGGAACAAATAGAGCGTTTTCGAGCGAAGCGGATACCGGTTCGCGTGAAGAAAACGCGTCAAAACAAGAATCCGGGGCTTCGGTTCTGATTCGATCAGAACCGATCACGCTTTATTTCTTCGATATTCCTTCACGCGATATTTCCTCCCCTCACAGAAACGAAAAATGGCGCCGCGAAATCATCGCGACGCCATTTCCGGAGGGGTAGCCTTGAACGGTCAGAACTTGACTGTCACGCCAGCCGAGACCGACTTTTCAGTACAACTGTGGTTGTTGGCTCCGTTGGTATAGCAAACCGGATTTTGGCTTTTTTCGCTATCATCAAGACCGAACTTGTTCTCCCAATAACGATAGGCGACCCAGGTATCGACTTCGTGGGAGTACTTCGCACCCCAGATTGCCTTGCCCATGTCGAAGGTCAGGCGGATCGGCTCGCTGTTGATTTCGGTCTTGGTGGCGTTGGAGGCCTGGATCGCGGTTCCGATCGGAGCGCCTCCGCCCTTCGGTCCATAGAAGCCAGCGCGGCCGCTGATGGCGAAGTATTGCATGTTCTCAGGCAGGAAGCCCAGATCCATGTAATAGTTGATTTCCAACGCCCATGTGGCGTCGAATCGGGTGTTGCCGTCGGCGATACCGGTGCAGGCGCCGGTGGGCGTGAGGCAGCCTGATCCGACAAGCCCTGGAGCCAGGAACGCGTTGTGGTTCCACTCCTGATAATACAACGGCGCGATGTCGATATAACCCTTGTAGGGCAGGTCGAATGCGAATTGCAGACCGGCGACGATGTCCTTTTTGTTCGGCGCCAGGAAGGAGTTCTCGGTTTCGCCGTCGGCGCCGACCTCGAACGAAATGTTGTGCAGCGGCCCCATCGTGAACTGATTGGTGCTGAACAGCTGGTTCCAGCCGAAGGTGCTGCGGATCAGGCCGTAAAACTCGGCCGCGCCGGCGCAGGTTTCGGAGTCACCGACGATTGTCGCGCCGACATTCGTGCAGGGGCTGGCGGGATCGTTATGATCCGACTTGAGCAGATCGAGGTTGATAAAGTTGGTGCCGTAAGCCCACACATCGAAATGGGTGAAGCTGTAGACCTGCTTGGCGGTGTGTCCATCAAGCGACCCGTTCGGCTTGACGGAAAACGCACCGGGGTCGGTCGCGGTGAACTGGTAGGAATAGGTAAAGCGGTTGTCGTTGACGAAGAAGAAAGGAACGTCGGCCACCGGCTTTGCCTTGACCTTGACCGGCAGATCGGCCGCGGCGGCGGAGCCCATCGACGCCAATGTTGCAAGCGGGGCAAGTGCCAATGCCACGGCTGCAAGTGCTTTAGTACGATAGAACATTCTAATTACCCCCTGTGAAGACGAACAACGCTAGGCCCTCGCAGCGACCCTTGCCCCACTTCACAAAAACCTTGAAGCCTCAAGTTTTTCCACGGCTTGCTGCAAGTTTCATCATGGGTTGGCGGCGCCCAGCCGGACCGGCCGGATTCGCGCGCCGATCTCCGAACTAAGAAAGCAGGCGCAACAACCGCTGCCGCAATGCGGCTATGCCTATTTTTATAGGGTTTTTCCATCGCGGCCGGCCATGTGGATCGCGCATGGGACGGTATCCGCCAGCGGTGATCCGGGTCATTTTCCGCGACGATATGGCGCTGCTTATATTTGCGTCAGGGCTGACTCCACCATTTCGATTTGTATCAACCGTCACAATTCTGCAACAGCGATCCGCCCGTGGTGGGCTGCCCCGATAGGCTACGGCGATAGAACTAATTAGTTGGAGGCCCGAAAATCGGCAGGACCGGGAGGAATTGAAAGAATCAGCAGCCCGAGACCTGCTGAAGGGTTGGGCAAAGGCTGACGCTTTTTCGCTACTTACACGGCGGTGAAATGAGCACAGTATTGAGGCAGATCCTTCTCGCAGCGTGACCGCGAATGCTTGATTCGACGCCTGCCGGCTTGCTTCCTGACGAAACGCCGTTGCTCCAGACGGTGGGCCTGACCAAGCGCTATGGCAGTTTCCTGGCCAATGATGCGATCGATATCGACATCTGGCCGCAGCAAATTCATGCCCTGCTCGGCGAGAACGGCGCCGGAAAATCGACGTTGGTCAAGGCGATCTACGGCTTGATCCAGCCGAGCGAAGGCGAGATGCGCTGGCAGGGCGAGCCGATGGTGCTTTCAGGGCCGTCGGAAGCCCGTGCCCACGGCATCGGCATGGTGTTTCAGCACTTTTCCCTGTTCGACAATCTCACCGTCGCCGAGAACGTGGCCCTGGGCCTCGACGGCAAGGAATCCTTCAAGGACATGTCGGCGCGACTGAAGGAGGTATCCAACGTCTATGGCCTTCCGCTCGAGCCGCGGCGCGAGGTCTGGCAGCTCTCGGTGGGCGAGCGTCAGCGCATCGAAATCGTCCGGGCGCTGATGCAGAATCCCAAATTCCTGATCCTCGACGAGCCGACCGCGGTGCTCACGCCGCAGGAGGCGGACCAGCTCTTCATCGTGCTCAACCGGCTGAAGTCCGAGGGGCGCGCGATTCTCTACATCAGCCACAAGCTGGAAGAGGTGAAACGGCTTTGCGACACCGCGACCATCCTGCGCGGCGGCAGGAAGGTTGCGACCTGCAATCCGAAAGCCGAGACGGCGGCCTCGCTGGCCAGGATGATGGTCGGCGCCGACATCAAGGAAGTGAAGATTGCCGCCGGCCGGCGGACCACGGTGCCGCGCCTCGTCGTCAACGATCTCAGCCTCGCGCCCGATGACGCTCACGGCGTCAGGCTCCAGCACATTTCGCTGGAGCTCAAAGGTGGTGAAATCCTGGGCATCGCCGGCGTCGCCGGCAACGGCCAGGACGAGTTTTTCGCAGCGCTTTCAGGAGAGCGGCTGGCCAAGGATCCCGGTACGGTGGTGATCGACGGCATCGCCGCCGGCCACCTTTCGATCACGCAGCGGCGCAAGCTCGGCGCGGCGTTCGTGCCGGAGGAGCGCCTCGGTCATGGCACCGCGCCGCGCATGAAGCTTTCCGAGAACGCCTTGCTCACCGGCCACGCGGCGAGCGGCATGGTCCAGCACGGCTTCGTCAATACCGCCGCGACGCTTTCGACGGTCGACCGCGCAACTGAATCGTTCGACGTGCGCAAGGCCAAGCGCGATCCGGAAGCAGCAAGCCTGTCGGGCGGAAACCTGCAGAAATTCATCGTCGGCCGCGAAATTCTCCGCAACCCGACCGTCCTTGTCGTCAGCCAGCCGACCTGGGGCGTCGACGCCGGCGCCGCCGCCGTCATCCGGCAGGCGTTGCTCGACCTCGCCGCCAGCGGCGCCGCCGTGCTGGTGACGAGCCAGGACCTGGACGAACTCACCGAAATCACCGACCGGATCGCCGTGATGTTCCACGGTCACCTCTCGGAGCCGTTGGCGACCGCAGAAGCCAGCCGCGAAAAGCTCGGCCTGCTGATGGGCGGGAGCAGTCTGGAACAAAAGGAAGCCGCCGATGTATCCGGGGGTTGAGCATGTATCTCGTCCTTGAGAAACGGGCCGAGCGCTCGCACACGATCGCCCTGGTCTCGCCACTGGTCGCGATCGGCCTGACGATCGTGACCATGAGCATCCTGTTCGCCATCATCGGCAAGAATCCGGTCGCCGCGCTGGACGCCTACTTCATCGCACCGCTGACCGACAGCTATTCGCTGCAGGAGATTGCCGTGAAGGCGACGCCGCTGGTCCTGATCGCGATCGGCCTGTCGCTCTGCTACCTCGCCAACGCCTGGAATATCGGGGCCGAAGGACAATTCCTGATCGGTGCCGTCGCCGGAAGCTGGATCGCGGTGAAGACCCAAGGCACCGACGCCGGATATTGGGTACTGCCGGCGATGCTGCTGCTCGGCGCCGCGGCCGGCGCGCTGTACGGGCTGATTCCCGCGATCTGCAAAGTCAGGTTCGGCGCCAGCGAAATCCTGACCAGCCTGATGCTGGTCTATGTCGCGGACCTGTTCCTCGACTATCTCGTGCGCGGGCCGTGGCGTGATCCGGCCGGGTTCAATTTCCCGACCACGGCCGATTTCGATCCGGTCGCGACCGTGCCGGTCCTGATCGAGGGCAGCCGGCTGCATCTCGGCGCGGTCATCGCGCTCGTCGTCGTCGCCGCGGCCAGCGTACTGCTCGGACGCACGATCAAAGGTTTCGAAATCCGCGTCGTCGGCGCCGCACCGCGCGCCGCACGTTTCGGAGGTTTCAATTCCAACCATTTGATTCTTCTGACCTTCGCCATCTCCGGCGGCCTCGCCGGGCTGGCCGGGATCATCGAGGTCGCAGGCCCGGTGGGACACCTGCAACCGGGCATTTCACCCGGCTACGGCTTCACCGCGATCATCGTTGCGTTTCTCGGCCGGCTGAATCCAATTGGAATATTAATTGCAGGCCTCTTCCTCGCACTTACGTTTATCGGCGGCGAACAGGCGCAGATCACAATGAAAATCCCGCTGGACGTCACCAAGGTCTTCCAGGGCCTTTTGCTGTTCTACGTCCTCGCCTGCGATTCTCTCATTCTCTACCGCTTCCGTCTGATTTTCCCGTCGCGGCAGGTGCCCCGTGGAACTGGCTGAGGCGATCATCCTGTCGGTGCTTGCAGCATCGACGCCGCTGTTGATCGCCGCCACCGGCGAATTGGTGGCCGAGCGCTCCGGCGTGCTCAACCTTGGCGTCGAGGGCATGATGATCGTCGGCGCCGCCTGCGGCTTCGGCGCGGCCTGGCTCAGCGGTTCCATCTTTGTCGGCGCACTCTGCGGCATCGCCGCGGGCACATTGATGTCCCTCATCTTCGCCATCATGGCGCTGGGGCTTGCGGTCAACCAGGTCGCGTCCGGCCTGGCGCTGACGATCTTCGGAATCGGACTGTCCGGGCTGATCGGCGCGGGCTTCGTCGGCGAGCGCATAACCTCGGCTCCGCATCTCTACATTCCGGGCCTGACCGACCTTCCGGTGATCGGGCGGATCGTTTTCGGCGAAGATGCCTTCGTCTATTTCTCGCTCGCTTTGATCGTCGGCGTCTGGTTCTTCCTGTACCGGACGCGGTCCGGACTGATCCTGCGGGCCTGCGGCGACAATCACGTCTCGGCGCATGCGCTCGGATATCCGGTGCTCCGGATCAGGCTGTTCGCAGTGATGTTCGGCGGCGCCTGCGCCGGGCTTGCCGGGGCCTATCTGCCGCTCGCCTATACGCCCTTCTTCATTCCGGGAATGACCGCGGGCCGCGGCTGGATCGCACTGGCGCTGACGGTGTTCGCGTCGTGGCGGCCGGGCCGGCTGGTGATCGGCGCCTATCTGTTCGGCGCCGTGACCATCCTGCAACTGCATGCGCAGGGCGCGGGCATCGGCATTCCATCGCAGTTCATGTCGTCGCTGCCCTATCTCGCGACCGTCATCGTTCTGGTGGCGTTGTCGCGCGCCAGGACCGGCGGCTCGACCGCGCCAGCCGCGCTGGGCACCGTGTTCGTGCCCGATCGCTGATTTCGTATTCCGGGCGTGCGCGATGGGGCGCGGCGTCCGGGACTGTGGCTCTCCCCCACGTTTGGAGATTGACGATGAGGAAACGAACATTTCTTGCGGCAGCGACTGCGCTTTTTCTGGCGGGCAGTATCGGCAGTACCGCCTGGGCCGCTGACAAGTTGAAGGTCGGGTTCATCTATCTCGGCCCGGTCGGCGACCTCGGCTGGACCTACCAGCACGAGCTGGCGCGCCAGGCCCTGGTCAAGGAATTCGGCGACAAGATCGAGACCACCTATCTGGAGAACGTACCCGAAGGTCCCGACGCCGAACGCGCCATCGAGCAGCTGGTGCGCGCCGGCAACAAGCTGATCTTCACCACCTCGTTCGGTTACATGGATCCGACGCTCAAGGTCGCGAAGAAATACCCGAACGTGCATTTCGAACATTGCTCGGGCTACAAGCGCGACAAGAACATGGCGACCTATTCGTCGCGCTGGTACCAGGGCCGATTCATCCAGGGCCAGATCGCGGCCAAGATGTCGAAGGACGGCGTGCTCGGCTATATCGGTTCGTTCCCGATCCCGGAAGTGATCTCGGGCATCAACGCCACGATGCTGGGGGCGCAGACCGTCAACCCCAACATCAAGGTCAAGATCATCTGGGCGAACACCTGGTTCGACCCGGGCAAGGAAGCCGATGCCGCCAAGGCGCTGCTCGATCAGGGCGCCGACGTGATCATGCAGCACACCGACAGCCCGGCGGCGATGCAGATCGCCAGCGAGCGCGGCAAACCGGCGTTCGGACAGGATTCCGAAATGATCAAGTTCGGGCCCAAGGTGCAGCTGACGTCGGTCATGGACACCTGGGCGCCCTATTACATCTCCCGCGTCAAGGCCGAACTCGACGGCACCTGGAAATCCGAGGACACCTGGGGCGGCCTCGACACCAAGATGTTCCAGATGGCGCCCTACACCAACATGCCTGACGATGTGAAGAAAATGGCCGAAGAAACCCAGGCCGCCATCACCGGAGGCAAGTTGCAGCCGTTCAAATGTCCGGTCGTCGACCAGGACGGCAAGACGGTGCCGTGCGAAGGCGGCGACCATCTGTCCGACAAGCAGATCCTCAGCATGAACTTCTACGTCAAAGGTGTCGACGACAAGATGCCGGGCAAATAACGCGGATCAGTTTGCTGAATCATCCGGTCCGGGCGGCGACGCCCGGACCTTTTTGTTTCAGAGGTGGAATTAGCCGCGCTGCATCGTCCGCGCCGCGGCGCTGTGGCGTCGGATCAGGTCGGGCACATCCAATCCGGGGATGGTCCCATCGGTCACCACCCATTTGCCGCCGACCATGACGCGGTCGGCGCGGTGCGCGCCGCACAGAACCAGCGCCGCCAGCGGATCGCCATGCCCTGAGAAACGCAACTCATCGAGCTTGAACAGCGCAAGATCGGCGGCCTTTCCGACGGCGATCTCACCGAGTTCGGGCCGGCCGACGCAGGCCGCCGACCCCTTGGTGGCCCATCGCAACGCATCCTTGTGGCTGATACGATTGACGCCGTAGCGCGCCCTCTGCAACAGGAACGCGGCGCGCACTTCCTGCATCAAATTGGATCCGTCGTTCGACGCCGAACCGTCGACCCCAAGGCCGATCCCGACCCCCGCTTCTTCCATCTCGCAGACCGGGCAGCAGCCCGACGCCAATAGCTGGTTGCTGCAGGCACAATGGCTGATCGTCGTCCCGGCCTTGCCCAGCCGCTTCATCTCGCCGGCGTTGAAATGAACGCCGTGTGCGAGCCAGGTTCGCGCATTGAGCCAACCGCATTGTTCGAGATAATCGAGCGGCCGGCAATTGTGGATCTGCTCGCAGAACTTGTTCTCGTCCTCGGTCTCGGCCAGATGGGTATGCAGGCGCACGTCGAGCTTCTCGGCAAGCGCCGCAGTGGCGAGCATCAGCGAGGTCGTGACCGAAAACGGCGAGCATGGCGCCAACGCGATCTGCACCATCGCGTCAGGCCCGCGCTCGTGGTGCTTCGCCACCACCCGTTCGCTGTCGGCGAGAATCGTATCCTCGTCCTGCACCACGCTGTCGGGCGGCAACCCGCCGTCGCGCTGCGACCGGTTCATGGAACCGCGCGTCAGCAACGCCCGCATCCCCAGCCGTCTGGTGACCCCGACTTCGATATCGACCGCCTCTTCGAGCCCAGCGGGAAAGACGTAGTGATGATCTGTCGTGGTGGTGCAGCCGGACAGCAGCAGCTCCGACATCGCCACCGTGACGCCGAGTTCGAGCGAGGCCGGCGTCAGCTTCGCCCAGACCGGATAAAGCGCCTCCAGCCACGGAAACAGCTCGCGATCCATCGCCGCCGGCAGCGCGCGGGTCAGCGTCTGGTAGAAATGGTGATGGGTGTTGATCAAGCCCGGCAGGACGACATGGTCGCCGGCTTCGAAGAACGCCGCGCTCGTCGCCGGCTGGCCGCCCTTCGGCACCAGCTCGACGATCCTGCCGTCCTTGATGACGATTCCGCGCTCGGCGCCTTCGGCGAGAATGGCCAGCGGGTCTTTGATCCAGATCGCATGCGCTTGGTTCATGGCCGGCAGCATCTCCCGGATATTGGGCGTGAAAACGGTCTCGACGACACAAGTTTAAAGCTGCCTTGCAATTCAAGGACCAGCCCGATCGGGGCAAGAGTTGGCGTCGGTTTTGCAAGAACTTTCATACAGGGAAGTATCTCATTGAAAGCTCTTGCCTATCCATGGATTTGAACACCATCAGGGAAGTCAGCCATCCGCAAAGCCGGGCGCAATTGCCCGTTTGGACAGCAGGCGATGCTTGGCTCGCAGGCGGAACATGGTTGTTCTCGGAGCCGCAGGTGCATCTGACGCGGCTCATCGACCTCACCGATCTGAAATGGCCGGCGCTGACGATCGGCGAGGCCGGGCTTACGATCGCCGCGACCTGCACCGTCGCGCAACTCGATGCCCTTGGCTGCCCGCCCGAATGGCTGGCCGCGCCCCTGATCAATTCATGCTGCCGCGCCTTTCTGGCCTCCTTCAAGATCTGGAAGACGGCAACCGTCGGCGGCAATCTGTGCATGTCGCTGCCGGCCGGTCCCATGATCTCGCTGACCTCGGCGCTCGACGGCGTCTGCACGATCTGGAAAGCCGGCGGCGGCGAGCAGACCGTCCGCGTCGCGGACTTCGTCACCGCCAGTCAGCGCAACGTTCTGGAGCCGGGCGATCTGTTGCGGCAGATCGATATTCCGCTCGCCGCGCTGAAAAGGCGTTCGGCCTTCCGGCAGATTTCCCTGACGCCGGTCGGCCGTTCCGCGGCGCTGCTGATCGGCAGTATCAGCAGCGAAGGCAGCTTCGCGCTGACGGTGACGGCGTCGACGGCGCGCCCCGTTCAGTTTTCCTTTGCGGGGATTCCGCAGGCGGATGAACTTCGCGAAGCCATCCTGCACCGCATCCCCGACACGCTTTACCACACCGACATCCACGGCAAGCCCGCATGGCGCAAGCACATGACGCTGCGGCTGGCCGATGAAATCCGGGCCGAGCTGCAAGGTCCGGCGCGGCCATGACCTACCAGATCAACGGCACGTCATTCTCGGAGACCCCTCACCCCGGACAGTGCCTGCGAACATTCCTGCGACAACTCGGACATTTCGGCGTCAAGAAAGGCTGCGACGCCGGCGATTGCGGCGCCTGCACCGTGCTGCTCGACGGCGAACCGGTTCACAGTTGCCTGATCCCAGCCTTCCGCGCCGAAGACCATGCCATCACCACCATCGAGGGTTTCGCGCCCGCCGGCGGCACGCATCCGATGCAGCAGGCCTTTCTCGACGCCCAGGCGTTTCAATGCGGCTTCTGCACCGCCGGCATGATCCTGACCTGCGCCTCGCTGAACCAGGGGCAGCGGCAGGATCTCGGCGCGTCGCTGAAAGGCAATATCTGCCGCTGTACCGGCTATCGCGCGATCGAGGATGCGCTGCAAGGCAGGAACAACATCGAGGATGCCGATGCCGGCGCCGCGTTCGGCCGCAGCCTGCCGGCCCCCGCCGGCCCGCAAGTGGTGCGGGGCGCGGCGCGCTATACGTTCGATATGGCCGTCGAGGGTCTGCTCCACATCAAGATGCTGCGCTCGCCGCATCCCCACGCCAGGATCGTCGCAATCGACAAGACCGCCACGCTGCAAGTCCCGGGCGTGCATATGGTCCTGACCTCGGAGGATGCGCCGGACCGGCTGTTCTCGACGGCGCGGCACGAGAAAGCTTGGATGGACCCCGACGATACGCGCGTGCTCGACAACGTGGTCCGCTTCATCGGGCAAAAAGTCGCCGCCGTGCTGGCGGACACCGAGGCCGCCGCCGAAGAAGGCTGCCGCCGTCTCAAGGTCGAATACGAGATTCTTGCGGCGGTGGTCGACCCCGCACAGGCGATCGCACCCGGCGCGCCGGCGATTCATCCTGACAAGACCGCCGCCGAACACCGCGTCGCCGATGCGCCGCGCAACATCGTCGCCGAAACCCACGGCGAATATGGCGATGTCGCCAGCGCCCTGGTGCAAGCCGCCGTCAGCTATGAGGGAACGTTCACGACCCAGCGGGTCCAGCATGCGGCGCTCGAAACCCATGGCGGTATCGCCTGGGTCGATGCCGCCGGCATCCTGAATGTGCGCGCGAGCACGCAAGTGCCGTTCCTCACCCGCCGCGCGCTGGCCGAGCTTTTCGATCTCCCCGCCGACAAGGTCCGGGTGTTCTGCGAACGCGTCGGCGGCGGCTTCGGCGGCAAGCAGGAGATGTTCGTCGAGGATATTCTCGCGCTCGCCGCGCTGAAGAGCGGACGCCCGGTCAAGTTCGAACTCACCCGCGAGGAACAGTTCATCTCGACATCGACGCGGCATCCGATGCGGGTCACGGTCAGGGCCGGCGCCGACAGGGACGGCCGGTTGACGGCGTTGCAGCTCGACGTGCTCTCCAACACCGGCGCTTACGGCAACCATGCCGGCCCGGTGCTGTTCCACGCCTGCGGCGAATGCATCGGCGTCTACAATTGCCCGAACAAGAAGGTCGACGCCGTCGTCGCCTACACCAACACGGTGCCGGCCGGCGCGTTTCGCGGCTATGGCCTGCCGCAAACGATATTCGCGGTGGAAGCCGCGATCGACGAACTGGCGAAACAGCTCGGCCTCTCGCCGTTCGAAATACGCCGCCGCAATATCGTGAAGCCGGGCGACCCGATGCTGTCGCCGCCCGAGTCCGAATATCACGACGTGTTTTATGGCAGCTACGGGCTCGACCAATGTCTCGATCTGGTCGAGCGCGCGATGCAGGATGGCGGACCTAAAACCGAACTCTCCGCCGAGTGGCTGGTCGGCGACGGCATCGCGCTGACCATGATCGATACCGTGCCGCCAGCCGGACATATCGCCGACGCCAGGATTTCGTTGCGCGACGATGGCGGATTTGAACTCGTCGTCGGAACCGCGGAATTCGGCAACGGCACCAGCACCGTGCATCGGCAGATCGCCGCCACCGCGCTGGCGACCACGGTCAACCGGGTTCGTCTCTTGCAATCCGACACCGCGCATGGCGGCCACGACACCGGCGCCTATGGCAGCGCCGGCACCTTCGTCGCCGGACGCGCGACACAGACGGCGGCGGAAAATCTCGCAAGCGAATTCAAGACGTTCGCTTCCGGGATCATGGGGGCCGCTGCGGATTCCTGCATCCTCGAAAACGATTCCGTCATCTGCGGCAAACAACGCCTGTCATTCGCGCAACTGGCGGAAGCCGCGCGCCGGCAGGGAAAGACGCTCGCCGCGAGTGGCGATTCGGCTGGCACGCCGCGCTCGGTCGCCTTCAACGTGCAGGGCTTCCGCGTTGCGGTACACAAGGGCACCGGCGAAATCAGGATATTGAAGAGCGTACATGCCGCGGATGCCGGCAAGGTCGCCAACCCGATGCAGTGCCGCGGCCAGGTCGAGGGCGGCGTTGCGCAATCGCTCGGCGCCACGCTTTACGAAGAGATGATCATCGACGACGGCGGCCGCGTGATCAATCCGAAATTCCGCGATTATCACCTGCCGTCCTTCGCCGACGTTCCGCGAACCGAAGTGTTCTTTGCCGATACCACGGATACGATCGGGCCGATGGGCGCCAAATCGATGAGCGAAAGCCCTTACAACCCGGTCGCCGCCGCACTCGGTAACGCCCTTGCCGATGCAACCGGCATCCGCTTCACCTCGGTGCCGTTCAAGCCGGACCGGCTGTGGCCGCTGTTGCAGGAGAAATTCGGTTCAAAGTAAACCGTTCGTCATGCGCGGGCTTGACCCGCGCATCCATCAAATTCGAATCTTTCCTGCGGTGGACTGCCGGACCGACCCCTCAATGAAAAGCCGGCTCAACCGCGTCCCACGGTGCATTCGATCTGCCCGTGCGGCTCGTCGGTCGGCAGGAACACGTCGTTGTTGTTGTCGAGCCCGAACGGCGCAAGATTCATCGGGATATAATGCATGTTCGGGCAGGCCATGCTGATTTCGGAAATCTCCGGCACCGCCGCCAGCGCCGCCTCGCCCATCCGGTACAGGCTGTCCTGAACGCTCGCGCTGTAGGTCGTGCTGAACACTTCCAGCACGGTTGCGAGGATTTTGGCGTTCGTCTCGGCATAGCTCGCCGGCTTGCCCGACCATTTCCAGGACGCCAACATGCTGGTGGCGCAGATACGGTCGTTGGTCTCCTTGATGGTGGTATAGCGATCCTTGACGTAGTTCTCCCAGCCCGATTGGGTCGCCTTCATGAAGGTAAAGCCGTCAACGCCGGAGACGAGCGTCGATTTTTGGCGCGTCGCGGTCAGTTCGACGAACGGCTTGCCATTGCCATCGAGCACGAAACTATGGGGATGCGGCTTGCCGCCAAAGCTCAGCCTGTTCCATTTCGTCTCATGCGCCGTGATGGAGACCGCGCTGACCTGCGGATAGGTGTCGAAATATTTCTTCGCCAGCGCCTGACAGAACTCCTCGGTGCCGAGCCCGGTATTCTCGCGGGCCACGACATTGACCACGTTCTTGATGGTGTCGGTCGAGATTGTCTTGGAATTATCCGCATGGGTATAGGTGCCGGCGAAATCGCCTTCGAGCATGGCCTTGATGTTGAGCTGGCTGACCTCGTGCCGCTCGCCATCGCGGTGAAGCCGCATGACGCGGACCCGGCCTTTTCCATATCTGTTCTTGATCAGCGGCACGGCAAACTCCTCCGGTTTTGCGGGCGAACGGCCGCGATGCGGGTTCGGCGGCCCGATCTAATAATGAGCAACGTTCATGCCACGGGGCAAGTCGTTCTCACGGCAAGCCGCCGCGATGGCCGAAGATTTTGCGGCGTGGCATGGCGACGGCCACGCCGTCCGCATCAGCCGGGGACATCGATGCTCCGGCATCGCTGCCGGAATATTCGGCATGATTGCCGCGCCTTTCATCAAACCGGCACGCGGGAGGAATTAGCTACCGCGATAGGTCGCGTAGCTCCAGGGCGTCACCAAAAGCGGCACATGGAGATGGCCTTCCGGCTCGCTCACCGAAAAGCGCAGCGGAATCTGATCGAGAAACGGCGGATCGGATAGCGCGACGCCACGGTCGGCAAAATACCTGCCGACGCTGAATTGCAACTCATAACGGCCGATCGGCACCGGACGGCCGCCGATCAGCGGCTGATCGGTGCGGCCGTCGGCATTCGTCACCGTGCGCGTGACCACGCGGCTCGTGCCCAGTTCGGACAGTTCGACGAGTTCGATCGCGATCCCCGGCGCCGGCCGGCCGCTATGGGTGTCCAGCACATGGGTCGACAAGCGCCCATGCACCTTCAGCCGGTCCTCGGATACGACGAGCAGATCGAGCCGCAGCGCCGCGATCCGGCAGACCTCCCCGATCGATTTCTGCATTTCGGCGCTCGCATCGTTGGTCAGACGCCGGTCGAAATCGCGCAGAACCGAATCCTTGGTCTGGCGGCGCGCGCAGACGATGTAAGGAAATCCAAACCTGGCGCGGTAAGCATTGTTGGCGCGCTCGAATGCTTCGTATTCGGCATCCGACAAACGATCGAGGCCCAGGCTGTTCTGCTCGTAGCTGGATTCCACGGTCAAGCCCGCGGCGCGCTGGGTCTTGTTGGCGAGATCGGGATGCGCCTTGATCAAGGCCAGACGAAGCTCGGGCGAGGCGCGATCGACGGCCGACTTCATCGCATCGAATAATTGCTGGACCCCGGCAAAGGGACGTGAGGCCGCCGCCTGTTCGGCGATCCACGGCGAGTATTCGAAAATATTCGCCAGCTCAGCGACGAACTCGTCCTTGCTGCACGCGTTCAGATCGGCAAGCGTCTTTTGCGACATGTCGTCTCCGCCCTATCCGATTTCTGGCGCATTAGCGGCAAGATGCACGAGGTTAGCGTGCCAATGCTGCGCGATTTGCAACCGCGTCGGCACCCACACCCCATCGTGCTTCATGATGTAATCGAGAAACCGGATCAGCGCCGCCGCGCGGCCGGGCCGGCCGACGACCCGGCAATGCAGGCCAACCGACATCATCCTGGGCGATGTTTCGCCTTCGGCGTAAAGAACGTCGAAGCTGTCCTTCAGATAGGTGAAGAACTGGTCGCCGCCGCCAAAACCCTGCGCGTTGACAAAACGCATGTCGTTGGCATCGAGGCTGTAGGGAATGATCAGATGCGGGCCCGCCGGCCCCTTGATCCAATACGGCAGATCGTCGGCATAGGAGTCGCAGGAATACAGAAATCCGCCGGCTTCCAGCACCAGTCTGACGGTGTTGATGGAGGTCCGTCCAGTGTACCAGCCGAGCGGGCGTTGCCCGGTGACCTCGGTATGAACGCGGATCGCGTCGGCGATCTCGACGCGCTCCTCGGCTTCCGACATGTCCTTGTGCTCGACCCATTTCAGGCTATGGCTGGCGATATCCCAATGCGCTTCCTTCATCGCAGCAACCACTTCGGGATTGCGCTTCAAGGCGGTCGCGACGCCGAAGACGGTCACCGGCAATTTGCGTCCGGTGAAAATCCGCCACAGGCGCCAGAAGCCGGCGCGCGAGCCGTATTCGAACATCGACTCGACATTGGCGTGGCGCTGCCCGGGCCAGGGCTGCGCGCCCAACACGTCGGACAGGAACGCTTCCGAGGCCCGGTCGCCATGCAGGATGTTGTTCTCGCCACCCTCTTCGAAGTTCACGACGAACTGTACGGCGACCCTGGCATTCCCAGGCCAGCGCGGATGCGGGGGGGTGCGGCCATAACCGCGCAGGTCGCGGGGATAACCGGCCTCGGCCACCTCAAACCTCCTCGAAGCGGATCTTCTGCGCGCCCTTCCACAGCACCGTCTTGCCGAACGTAGCCAGATTCTCAAGGCCGGAGGTCAGCGTGATGAAGTGATTGCCGGCAAGCTGGCCCATCTTGCTGGCGAAGTGTACGCCGCCATAGGCCAACAGGATCTCGGTTTCGCTGATCCCGCCCGGATAAAGAATGATCTGGCCCGGTGCCGGATAGCTGGTGTGGTTCTCATAGGAGACGCCGAAATCGAGATCACCGAGCGGCATCCAGACTCCCTCGCCGCTCCAGCGCACATGGATCGCCTGGCTCTCGAACGGCATCGCCTTGCGGAAGGCCGCGCAGGTCTTGGGCGCCAGCTGTTCTTCAAAACGCGCCCCGAATTTAAAGTCTCCGGCGTGGACAACAAGTTGGCTCATTAAAATCCTTCTCGCGATCGAAAGAGAATGTTCATGCCGACATGGCCGCGGATTCCCGCAAGCAAGAGGTATTCCAGCCCAGGCCGCCTGAAAGCGGCTTTGGAGCGGCCAACCCTTACTGGTCGGGCTGTTTGACCGTATAGGAGAGGCCGAAAAGGCCGCTGCGCTCCACCACGGGCTCTGGCGGCGCTGCCGGGGCCGGAGCGGCTTCCGCCTGCGGCGGGGGTGGCGGCGGCGCCGGCAGGTTCTCGCACTTCATCGAATAGACCAAGGTGCCGTTCGCGGTCTTGCCGATCGGGGTGCAGTTGTCGACGCGCGCGACGGTGTTCCTGGGTGTCAATTTTGTCTGGGCCCAAATCGGCGATGAAACCACCGAAGATGACACCAGAAGAAGACCTGCAAAAACCACCTTTTTCATCGGCTTTACCCGCACCGGACACCCCTTTTCACTGGATTAGATCGATTGCGGCCAGTCTATCAGGGGCGAGGCGGCAAAGCTGCTGAAATTTTAGTCGAAAAAAAATTTGACCAAGAAATTTGCTCGCCGCTTCGTGATTGAGTGCGTCATATCAATCAACTCCCGCGCCACATATGTGGAAGCCTCGCGACAACGATCGCGAATACTGGGAGAACTAAAATGCGAAAGACGATCTTAACAATCCTCGGCACGGTCCTGATCACCGCCTCGGCGGTCCAGATGGCTGCTGCCACCGAACGGCATCACGTACGTAAGCCGGTAAGTACAGCTGCGCAGGCCAACCAATCGTTCCGCGACTCCAACGCTGCGATCTGGACTCGTCCCCAAGCGGAATCCGATGGGGCCCGTTACCAGAACAGCGCCGGAGCCGGCGCCGTCGCCCACTAAGCTCTGGGTACGCCCAAGCCAACCAAAGCCGGCCGCAGCAGCGGCCGGCTTTGACTTTTATACAGCCTTCCATCCGGCTTTCCCCGCCATCCCCAGGTTATAGACCTGCTCTCTGGCGAAAATCCGCGGAAGCCTGTACAGCGAATATATGTCTGCCGAAACATTACATCTCGTCGGCCATCCCCTGGTCCAGCACAAGCTCTCGCTGATGCGGGAGCGCGATCGCTCCATCAAGAGTTTCCGGGAGCTTCTGAACGAAATCGGAATGCTGCTGTGTTACGAGGTCACGCGCGACCTGCCGCTGGAACTGGTCGATATCGAGACGCCGATCGCCGCCATGAAAGCGCCGATGATCGCGGGCAAGAAGCTGACCCTTGCACCGATCTTGCGCGCCGGCGTCGGCTTTCTCGATGGCATGCTGGCGCTGGTGCCGTCAGCGCGCGTCGCGCATATCGGCCTCTACCGCGATCCCAAGACTTTGCAAGCGGTCGAATATTTCTTCAAGGCGCCGCAAGACCTGTCGGACCGCATGGTGATCCTGATGGATCCGATGCTCGCCACCGGAAATTCCGCCTGTGCCGCAGCCGCGCTTCTCAAGACCCGCGGCGCGCGCGACATCCGCTTCGTCTGCCTGCTCGCCGCCCCCGAAGGCATCGCGCAATTCCAGAATGAGCATCCCGACATTCCGATCTGGACCGCCGCGGTCGACGAGAAGCTGAACGACCACAGCTATATCGTGCCCGGCCTCGGCGACGCCGGCGACAGGATGTTCGGCACGAAATAATTTATCCTTCCGGCCCGAACCGCGGCGGCCAGCGGTGGACGAAGAGCCGGCTTTCGAATTCGCGCGCGAATGACAACAAAGACCGGTCGCGATTCGCAGCAGTAACGATTTGAACGCCGACCGGCAATGCGCCGTCATCGATGCGGCACGGCAGCGAAATCGCCGGCAGGCCGAGCGCATTGGCAAAAGGCGTAAACACCGCGTGGCCGCGGGGACCGACCGGCTGGCCGTCGATCACGGGCGGATGGGATTCTTTCGCGGGCCACGGCATCGCCGCCGTCGCTGGCGTGATCAGAAAATCGTAACGCTCGAAAAACCGATCGAACGTTCGCTGCATCGCAGCAATGATATCGAGCGCGTTCAGATAATCCTTTGCCGCATAGCGATCGCCGGCCGCCGCCATATCGGCAATCACCGGAGAGACCTCGTCGATCCGATTCACCTGCCCTGCCATCAGCCAGGCCACGCCGGTCTGGCTGATGACCGGCCAGACCTCGGCAAGCGGATCGGCCAGTTCGAACGGCGCAACCCGTTCGATCTCGAGGCCGAGCGAGCGTCCGTCAGCCACCGTGCGATCGATGACTTCGCGGATATAGGGATCGACCGGCACGCCGCTGAAACCCGGAGCGTAGGCGATGCGCGGGCGCGCGCTCACGCCCTCGCCCACAGCCTGCGGCCAGACCGGACCCACAATGATTGCCATCGCGCCGATGACATCATCGACGCAGCGCGCGATCGGCCCGACGACCTCGAAATTATGCAGGATCGCGGGAAAGCCGTTGTTGCGGGGAACCATATCGCGCGACGGCTTGAATCCGACCAGGCCGGTATGGGCCGCCGGACGGCGGATCGAGCCGCCGCCGTCGGTGGCCAGCGCGACCGCGCCCATGCCCGAAGCCACGGCCGCGACGGCGCCGCCGCTGGAGCCGCCGGGCGTGAGCCGCGGGTCCCACGGATTTCCGGTGACACCGAACAGCGCGTTGTCGGTGTAGCCGTGCAGCGTCAATTCCGGCACGTTGGTCTTCCCGAGAATGACGGCGCCCGCTTCGCGCAGCCGCGCGACCGGCGTTTCATCCCGATCGGGCACGAAATCGCGATAGAGCCGGCTTCCCCAGGTCGCGCGCAAGCCGGCGGCCTGGATGTTGTCCTTGATCGTGACCGGCACGCCGTCGAACGAATTTCGCTGGCGCCCCTCCTTCCAGCGCCGGGCGCTGTCTTGCGCGGCCTTGACCGCGCCGGCTTCATCGAGCGTCACGATCGCATTGAGCTGCGAATTGATGTCCCGAATCCGTGCAAGCGTCGCCGCCGTTACGTCATTCGGCGACAATCCGTTTGCATAGGCTATCCCAAGTTCGCTCGCCGAAAGCGACCACAACGGGCGCTCGCGATCATCCATCGCATCACGCCAGTTTGGGATAGATCGCCTTGTCGAAGAAGCTCGAACCCGCGACGTATTTGCGCCCGGGCGACATGTCCGGCTTCTCCTCGCCTTCGATCCCGGCCTCGAACGTCAATTCGAGCTGGACCCCGCTCGGATCGTAGACGAACAACTGCCACAGCGACGTGCCAGGCACGATGAACTCGCGAAAAGCGAGACCCGCGGCCTTGAAGCGCGCAACATAAGAACGGTAGCCGGAGCACGAGAGCGAGAGATGATCGATCGCCGCGGTACCCGACTGCGCTTTGCCTTCCGGACCCAGTGCCGGGCCGCCGGCATAGACATGCACGATGGCGAGGCCGCCGGGTTGCGGGCAGCCCAGCCACGCGCCGGGATAACCGAAATCGGGACGGGGAAATTCGCGCAGCCCGATGATGTCGGTCCAGAACTTACGGGTGGCGGCAAGATCCTCGGTCTTGATCGCGATGTGAAAAAGTCCGTGAACGGTCGCGATCGGCAGTTTCGTCTCGGCGAGTGCGGTCATGGCGTTCGTCTCCTCAAGGTGCGGTTTCTTGCGACGGCAATCCAACGTCCCGATAAAGCGCCTTCAACCGGTTCTGAAACGGCGCTTCATTCTTGTGCCCGGTTCCCTCGACCGGGTCGGCGCCCGCCAGCATCGTATCGGTGGCGTCGAGCGAAAACTCCATGACGAAACGCATGCGATCCTGCCGCAAGGCCTCGAACTCCTTCAACCAGCCGCCGATGTCGCGGCTGCCGCTGTTGTAGCGCTTCGTGATCAGCGTCGCGGCGGTGGCGGCATCTTCGAGCGCCTGCGTCGCGCCTTGCCCAAGCGTCGGCACCATGCCATGCGCAGCATCGCCGAGATAGAGCACATTGCAATCGGCGGCGCGGTACTGCACGTCGTGCTCCTGCATGCGCGCCCAATGGGTTTCGGTGCTGTTCCGGCAAATCACATCGATCATCCAGCGCGCCTGGTCGCTGGGCGGCGCGCCGGGCGGCGTATAGGCCGCGCGCAAGACGCCGGGCGCTTTCATGCCGTCCGTGATCGGCGCTTCCGGCGCGATCGGAAAACTCCCGGCGATGTAGACATGGCCGGGCGGCACGCGAAAGGCTAGCAGCCGATTGGGTCCGTTGAACCATTGTTCGTAATCGTCGATCAGTCCGCCCGACGTATCGGGGACCAGCACCCGGAAAATCGCGACGCCGGCGTGCCGCACGCCCGGTTCGCCGGAAATCGTGCGCCGCACGCTGGAATAACGCCCGTCGCCCGCGATCAGGAGATCGATCCCGTCAAGCCGGCGCTCGAGTCCGTTCTGCGTCCAGGCGATCGAGGTTTTGCGCGGATCGGCACTGTCGCGGCCGACATGGGTGATTTCGCAACCATAGGAAATGTGCGGCTCAGCCGCGTCGCGCAGGATGCGATAGAGCTCCGACCAGCGGATCCGCCATCCGGGACCTTCCGCCACCCTGGTCAGCGGCAGATCGAACAGCACCGTGCCGTCGGTGAGCGAGATGCGCCAGTTGCGCCAGAAAAAACTTCCCTCGGTGATGCGATCGGTCAGATCGGGATCGATGAGGCTCAGCGCCTTGACGGCGTTCGGACCGACATTGAGACCGGTGCCCGCCTCGGAATGATCGTCGCGCGACACCCGCTCGAGGCATGTCACCTCCACGCCCCCCAGCAGCGCAAGCCGACGCGCCATCACACAGCCTGCAACCCCGGCGCCTATGATCACGATCCGCATCAGACGTTGCCCCGATCCTGTGAAGCGACCACCGCGATCAGGCCGCCGCCGTCGGGCCCCTGATGCTCGGCGCCGCCAGAAACGAAAATCCGGCCGTCGCCGATCACGCCGGCCACCAGTCCCGCGACCGCGCCGCGAATATGGCGCTGTGCGTTGATATCGGTATCGTCAAGCATGGTATGCCTCTGCCCGCGGATCCTGCCGCGGCGGTCGGGTTCGCATTTCACCAGCACGCTCGCGATTCTGGTCGCGGCGGCCGCGGCGACTTGCGGATTGGCCGATATCCCGAGATCGGCGAGCACATCGACGACGGCGCCGATATCCAGCGCGTCGATCATCGGACGGTGCGCGATCCGGAGCCGACCTGCCCAATGCGGGCTGTTGCCGAGCACGACGACCTCATTGCTCTCGACCTCGACGCCGGAAGAGATGCTGGCGCGCGGCGACTGGAGGGTGAAATCGCCGAGCAGCGATGCGTCGTCAAAATCATCCGGCTTGATTTCACCCAGCGCCAGCGCGACGCCGAACGCGCCCGCCGCGCGGGCATAGGCCATCGACTTGCCGGGATCGCTGGTCAGCGGCGCCTTGCCCGCGGCGATCGCCGCCGCCGCGCGGGCCACCGTGACGCAGGGGCATTTGACCTGGACGAAATGGACGTCCTCCAGCCGTTCGATCCCGGCATTGGCGACCGCCTGGCGCACCGCTGCCGCGACGCTGTCGACATGCGCGCGCCGCCCGACGATTTCCGCCGCGACCGGCGCGCTGAAGGCGGTGCCGACGGCGAGCGCTAAATCATGGACCGGCGCGGCTTCGCTCTCGGAGACACAAAACACGCTGTAATGCGGGCTCATGACGCCTTCGGTGCCGCCGGACAGCACGCAGGGGATTTCGTGCAGCAATTGCGCCGCCGGTCTGTTCAAATGCGTCGACAGCAGCGCCATCAAGGTCTGGGTGAAATAGCCGCGGGTAAAATCGTTGACGCCGCCATTGCCCTCGGTCTTGCCAATGATGGCGGCGATTTCGGCGGCGCGGACGGTTCCGTCCGCGATCAGGCCTTCGAGTTCGGACAGGTCGCCGGGATGCGCCATCGACAATCTGAAAACGCGCGCCGTCCTCATGGCTCCTCCCTCGCTCCCCGCGTCAGCTCGAACACGCGACTCGGGCTCAGCGGAATTTCCAGAAGCTCGACCTTCCTTTGCTTGAGCTGCAAGGCGTCCTCGATCGCCTGCGCGAACAACGGGCCGACCGGGATCGCGCCCGCCTCGCCGGCGCCCTTGATCCCTAGCGGGTTGAGCGGCGACGGCGTCGTGGTATGCGCAAGTTCCATGCGCGGCACTTCGAGCGCGGTCGGCAGCAGATAATCCGCCAGCGAGGCGTTCAGGAGCTGCCCCTGATCGTCGAACGATAATTTTTCGTAGAACGCGTTGCCGATCCCCTGCGCGACGCCGCCGTGGATCTGGCCTTCCAGGATCATCGGATTGATGACCGTGCCGCAATCATGCACCACGACATATTTGAGGATCTTCACGTCGAAGGTCAGGGGATCGACCTCGACCATGATGGCGTGAACGCCGTTCGCCGTCGCCCCGCTCGGCGGTCCGAAATATTGCGTCGATTCCAGCCCTGGCTCGGTGCCGGGCTTGACCGCGCCGCGCATCGGGTTGGCGCGCTGGGCGAGTTCGCCGAGGCGGATGAATTTCTCGGGGATGCCGACGATCGAGACCTTGCCGTCGGCGATCACCAGATCATCCTCCGAACATTCGAAGGCGTCGCTGGCGAGCTTCAGGGCTTTCTGCCGCACCACGCGCGAGGCTTCGTTGACGGCGTTGCCAGCGACGACCGCGCCGCGGCTGGCAAAGGTGCCGGCGCCCCAATAGAACTGATCGGTATCGCCGGTGACGACGTCGACGTCGGTGACATCGACACCGAGCTGGTCAGCGGCGATCTGGGCGAAGCTCGTGAAATGGCCCTGGCCCTGCGTGCCGATGCCGGTCGCCACGCTCACCTTGCCGTTGGCCTGAACCTGGACCTTGGCGCCTTCGTAAGGCCCGATGCCGGTGCCCTCGACATAGCAGGCGACACCGATGCCGACGCAGCGGCCCAATGCGCGTGCCTCCGCCTGCCCGCCGCCGACGAAGTCGGCATAGCCGATCACCTCCAGCGCCTTGTCGAGCACCGGCTCGTAATTGCCGCTGTCATATTCGAGCGGCTGAAAATCCTGGTAGATGATCTCGTTCTTGTACGGAAACGCATCGGCCGGAATCAGGTTGCGGCGCCTGATCTCCGCGGGATCGATCTGCAATTCATGCGCGGCCAGATCGAGCAAGCGCTCGATCACGAACACCCCGTGCTGGCGGCCCGCACCGCGATAGGGCGTCACGATCGGCAGATTGGTGAACACCGCCGTGAAGGTGGAATCATAGGCTGGCACGACGTAAGGGCCGAGCAGCGTACACTGGCTGTTGATCGGGACGGTAAGGCCATAGGGATCGTAGGCGCCGCCGTCATGCAGGAAAACATCCTTGATGCCGAGGATGCGGCCATCGCCGGTGATCGCCATTTCCGCGTCGTGAATCTGGCCGCGTTCATGGGTGGTTGCGAAGAAATGCTCAAGCCGGTCCTCGATCCATTTCACCGGGCGGTTGAGCCGCATCGAGATCCACGGCAGCGCCACTTCTTCGGGATAGAACATCATGATCTTCGGCCCGAAGCCGCCGCCGACAAAGGGCGCGATGACACGGACCTGGCGCTCGCTCAGACCGAGCACGCCGGCGAGCCCGTTGCGAACGAATACCGGCGCTTGGGTCGTGTCCCAGATCGTCATCTGACTGGCGCGCGCGTCCCATTGCGCCACCACGCCGCGGGTTTCGATCGTCGACGATATGCCATGCTCGTAGCGGAAGCGGCGCTTGAGAATCCGGTCGGCGCGGGCCGCGGCGACGCGATAATCGCCCCGGCTCTGATGCACATGCGCCGAAACATTGGAGTCGAGATCGTCGTGTACGAGGACCGACGCTTGGCTCAACGCCTGCTCGATATCGACCACCGCGGGCAGCACTTCCATGTCCACCACCACGTCGTCGAGCGCGTCTTCAGCGAGATAGCGGCTTTCGGCGACGATGATCGCCAGCGGCTCACCGACATGGCGGATCTTGTCCTTGGCGAGCGGCACCTGGGTTCGCAGGTTGAAGACGATTCCGGCAATCGGCGGCGGGGGAACCAGCAGCGGCCCCGGCTGCCAATAGGCGCCGAGGTCGTGAGCGGTGTAGGCCGCCACGACGCCGGGGCGTTTCAGGGCCGCCGAGACGTCCACGCTTTTGAGGCGGGCGTGGGCCACCTGGCTGCGCAGGAACGCGACATGCAGCATTCCCGGCAGTTCGACATCATCGATGAACAACGCCTGCCCGGTCAGCAATCGGCGGTCTTCGTTACGTTTGACCGGAGCGCCGAAATACCGCGTCGTCATGGCGCCACACCCCGCATGGCCGCGGCCGCCGCCAGCACGGCGTCGACGATATTCTGATAGCCGGTGCAGCGGCAGAGATTGCCCGACAGCGCCTCCCGCACATCGTCTTCCGACGGTGATTTGTTTTCCTCCAGAAACGCCGTCACCGTCATCAGGATGCCGGGCGTACAGTAGCCGCATTGCAGGCCGTGATGGTCGTGCATCGCCGTTTGCAGCGGGCTCAGCGCGCCATCATCGGTTGCGAGGCCCTCGATGGTCGTGAGTTCATGCCCATCGGCCTGAACCGCAAGCATCAGGCAGGAGCGAACCGCAATCCCGTCGAGCAGAACCGTGCAGGCGCCGCACACGCCATGTTCGCAGCCGACATGCGTGCCGGCCAGCCGCAATTCGTGACGCAGGAAATCACTCAGCAGCAGGCGGGCGTCGGCCGTGCTACGGTAGGCCATGCCGTTGACCGTGACCGCGATCTCGTGTCGGTCAGGCGTCATGGCCGGTCCGCCGATGCGCTGTCATCAGAGCGCGCTTGGCCAGCACGCCGGCGATATGCCGCTGATAATCCGGGCTGGCGTGGACATTGCCGGCCGGCTCGATCACCTCCTGGACACCCGCGATCACGTCATCGATCGCCGCGCCGGTGCAGCGTTCTCCAACCAGAGCGCTGACGGCCTGACTGGCGTCGACCGGCGTCTCGCCGACGCCGCACAGCGCAAGCCGGACCGCCGCACAGCGCCCCTCTTGATCCAGCGTGACCATCGCCGCCACGCCGGCCAATGCGAAATCGCCGCGCCGCCGCGCGACCTCCATGAACGAGGTCCCGGTACGCGGCGCCAGCGGAGGAAATGTAACGCCGACCAGCATCTCGTCGGCCTCGATATCGGTCGTCAGCAATCCCTGGAAAAATTGCGCAGCCACCACCTCACGTTCACGCGCTGAAGATTTGATCCGCATTCGCGCCTGCATCGCCACCGCCAGCGCCGGGAGTTCGGAAGCCGGGTCGGCATGCGAAAGATTGCCGCCGATCGTTCCGCGATTGCGGATTTGCGGATGCGCGATATGCGGCAACGCGTCGGCGAACAGCGGACAGGCCGCCAGGAAGTCGCGGTTGCGCTCGAGATTGCGGTAACGGGTCAGTGCGCCGACGCGGATGTCGTTACCTTCCGGCCAGTCGACGCCGGCCAGATCTGAAAGGCGGTTGATGTCGATTAGCACCGAAGGCCGCGACAGCCGGAAATTCATCGCCGGAATCAGGCTCTGCCCGCCCGCGAGGAAGCGGGCGTCGTCGCCATATTCTGCTTTCAGGGAAAGCGCATGATCGAGTGACGAAGCTGCGATGTATTTGAAAGGAGCAGGCTTCATAAATGCTCGGTTCGAAGGGACAGCGCCCACGCTTTTGCGGCAACGACATTGAAAGTATCTGTCGCCGAACACGGCAAGTCAAAAGCAGGCGGGCAAATTGAACGGGCGAACTGCATGGAAATACAGCGAATCCCTGCTCATAATTCTGTCGGCGTGCGCAAACATTGAGCGAGGCAGAACTAACAACCTTTGCCGCAATCCCATCATGGCATCGCCGATGCTGGACATGTCGGCCCGCTATCCGGGGCTGAAAGCCGGGAACGACGGTCCCTCTCCGCAACAGGCCCGTTTAAGTCCCGGACCGACGCGGCGGGACATGTGAGCTGGCGCACAGTCATGTCGGCCATCCCGGTCTATGTTCCAAGCGGGATGGGCACAACCCAAGGAGAAGCGAAATGGCTCACGTCATATTATTTGAAAAGCCCTTCTTTCATGGCAATCACAAGCATGTCTTCCGGGCCGAAGCCAACCTCAATGCCTCCGACGACGACTCCATGAACGACAAGACGCAGTCGATCGTCGTCCTTGAAGGCGAGTGGCAATTCTTCAGGGACTGGAATTTCGAGCAGCCATCCTATCTCGGTACGCTCGGCCCCGGACTCTATACGCAGCTCGGGCAGTATCTGGGCGGTAACGCGATCAACAGCATTTCGTCGCTGCAACCCATCGACACCGCCTTAGCGAAACCTGCGGGTCACGTTTCGACCGCGCCAGGCAGGCTGGTCTCATCGAAGCTGTAACGGACGCTAGACGATCCGATTACGCCGCGTATAGTCGCGCGACCACGGCAACATGTCCCGCCACGAACGTATCCCGTTACGAAAGCGGCGGGACATGTTGCCCACCTGCCGCACATCAATGACCACATCAGCGGACTCGCGACCGGCCGTTCGACAGTTCGACAATTGTATGTTCTATTTCCATGATGCGCCGCAGCCATCGAATGCATATCACGTTGACGGTCGCCGTTTCGGCGACGCTGTTTGCTGTTTCGAACGCTTGCGCCCGCATCGATCAGGCCTGCCTCTCCAAGGCTGCGGGCGCGCTGCCGCACATCACCGGCCTCGCGGTCAAGGGATCCCGGACTCGTCCCGTCCCGGCAGCGGTCCTGGCGACGTGGAAGGGCCAGGCGCGACCGATCATCGTGGACATCGATGTCGTGACGGAAGGTGAACAAGAAACCTATTCGTACCTGTGCGTGATGACGCAAGGATCGGCGTTCGTGCAGAGAACAATGAACTAGGTACAGGCCAGCCGCTGGTTACGGCCGCCTTGTGCCGGCCGCGCGAACGAACCACCGCACTCCTCATCCGTAGCATCGCCCATCCATGGTTTTCAAACGGACTCTTGGAGACTTTTCGCTATTCGGAGCATAATCCAGCCGACTGAATGTCGCCTAACGCCATTCGATCGCTATAATATGTGCGATACGGTAGCTTTAACGAAAAGAAAACGGGTGAAATAATGCGGCAGCATATTGTTGGCGGACTGGTGCTGCAACCGGATGACGGACCGGGTCGGTCTTGCGACCTCGTTGTCGAAGACGGCCGGATCAAGGATATCGTTCCGCCCCAAACGCCGGTCGCGGACGCATGCCGGGTCGATGCGACAGAGCGCCTGATCATGCCGGGCCTGGTTAACGCGCATACCCACGGACAGATGAGTTTATCCAGGGGAATGAACGAGAACTGGAATTTGGAGCTTCTGCTAAACGCGTTTCCTTGGCTCGGCGGACGGCGCAACCCCGAGATTCATTATGTCGCGGCGCTACTGAGTGCAGCCGAACTCGTACGCAAGGGTTGTACGGCGGCCTACGATCTCTTCAGCGAATTCCCGGCTCCCACCCGCGAAGGCGTTGAAGCGGTCGCGCGAGCCTACAACGATATCGGAATGAGGGCTGTGATCGCGCCGATGATGGCCGATCGTTCATTCTATCAATCGATACCGGGTCTACTTGAAGTAATGCCAGAACCGGTTCGAAAGGAGGCGGACGGCATCCGCTTTGCCTCACATCAAGAATCGATCGCACGCTGCCGCAGCATCCTACAGAACTGGGCTTTCGATCGAACTTTGATCAGGCCCGCGCTTGCGCCAACGATACCCCACCACTGCACGGACGAATTCCTGATCGCTTGCCGCGATCTTGCCAACGACTATGAGATCGGCCTGCAAATGCATGTTGCCGAATCGCGGATGCAGTCCATCGTTGCGCCGCGGGTCCACAATTCAACAGCGGTATCGCATCTGGCCAAACTTGGACTTCTATCCCCGAAATTTACCGCCGCTCACGGTGTATGGCTGGATGACAATGATATGAGCCTTCTCGCCGAACATGGCTGCTCCGTGTCGCATAATCCGACCAGCAATTTACGGCTTGGCTCCGGTGTCGCGCGGGTCCGACGCATGCTCACAGCGGGCATCAATGTTGCGATCGGTACCGATGCGGCCGTGACCTCCGATACGTTGAATCTGTTTGAGGCGATTCGGCTCGCGGCCTTGGTCTCGCGACTGTCGGAACGGAGCAACCAGCTTTGGCTGTCAGCCCGAGAGGCTCTGCATGCCGGCACTGTCGGGGGCGCCAAGGCGCTTGGCTTTGGCAGCGACATCGGCGCCATCAAGGTTGGCGCCATGGCTGACCTGGTTTTCCTCGATCTCAGCTCAGGTCCGCTCGTGCCCCTGGGCAATCCGGTCAACCAAATCGTTTACGGGGAAGACGGCAGCGCGATTAAAGGTGTGATGGTTGCCGGGAAGATGCTCTACGAGAATGGAAAGCATCTTACCATCGACTATCCCAATCTGGTTCAGCGCGCGCGATCGCTGGCTGAAGATTTGATTGGAACAACAGCCTCCTTGAAGACAATGATCGAACGCTTTCAGCCGATCGTTGGCCAGTATTGCAGCGGATTGGTTGCGGACGCGCCAGCGTTCGAACCTCACGTTCACTAATCAAGCTCTATCCTTGCACATCATCCCAGAGATTCGGCTCTGATTGAGCTAAGAGCCGAATCTCTGGATTCTTGTTTTGGCGCATCTTCTTCACGCGAACCGGTATCCACTTCGCTCAAAATGCTCCAAGCGCAACCGGAGTCGTGCTTAGGCGTAGAACCTCGCGGCGATGAGCGTCCGGAAGTCACGCAGCGCCGCCGCCCGATCAATGGGAAGGAGGACGTATCGTCGAAAGATCGACGCTACCCAGGTTCTTCGGGGTCACCGCAACGACAGGGATCACGAGATCTTTTGTATCGAGCTTCTGCGCCTTGATGAGCTTGTCCGCCATGTCGACGGACTTTCGTCCGACTTCCACCACTTGCAGCGCGACCACGTAATCCATGCAGCCCGCCTTCATAAGTTCTTCGGTTGTATCGCCTAACACGGCGGTCAACACTTTCACTTTACCGCAAGAGCCGTTCGCTTGAACCGCCTTTGCGGCTCCAACGCCAACGGTATCGTCGGCTCCATAAAGAACCTGCACCGCCGGAAAGCGTTGCAGGATATCGGTGGCAATCGAAAGACCGACTGCCGCGTCTGGTTCACTGGCTTGCTCGGCCACAATCTGGATCTTGGTACCTGCGATTTGCTCCTTAAAGCAGCGCCAGCGCTCCGTGGCCCAGAATCCGGCGGCGGGCCCGACCAGCGCGGCGAGTTGACCGCCGTTCGGCAGCAGCGCCTTGGCTCCCTCAGCCAGCGCCTTACCGATTTCGCAGTGACTTGGCGAGACCGACCCGTCGGTGCCGGCAAAAGGCATGCCCGCGCCGACCACGGGGACGTGGTCTGCTTTTGCCTCGGCTAAAACGCCTGCGAATGAAGTGGGATCAGCGGGATTGAGCAAAATCGCCTTCACCTTCTGAGCCATCAGATTTTCAACATCGCTGACTTGCTTGTCGACCTTGCCGTAACCGCCAGCGTCGAGAACGACCAAGTCATAGCCCAGCTTCTTTGCCTCATCCGTCATTCCGTAGATTTGCGCCGTGAAGAAAGGCCCCTGAGCCAGAGGCAGGCTGGCGCCAAGCTTGTCGGCGGCCAAGGTCGGGGACGCTCCGATGAACAGTGCAATTGCCATTGCTGCAGCCGTTCGCAAAACCTTTGGTGTCATTGATTAACTCCTTCCTGGTGCATACGTAAAAACGAGTCGAATTCCCTAGACCCTTGCGACAAACCGCTGATCGAAGGTTACGGCAACGATCAGCGTGGCTCCCACGACCATCATTTGCGTGTACGAGCTCACGTTCAACAGGTTCAGTCCGTTTGACAGAATGCTGACGAACGCAACACCAACGGCAACCTGGAAAACCGAGCCGCGACCTCCAAACAGCGACACGCCGCCGAGAACGACGGCCGCAACCGACTCGAGCGGCAACGAACCGCCAAGCGAAGGTTGGCCGGACCCCACGCGCGCACTTAGAATGATTGCCCCAACCGCAGCGCAAGCGGAACACATTGCATATGCCGTAATGATAACGGCAGAAACGTTAAGGCCGGAAAGGATCGCTGCCAGCCGGTTGCCGCCGACAGCATACATGTAACGGCCAAGCCGCAAGTAGCGCAGAAAGAGAAAGGCTAGAACGAGAACCGTTACTGATACGATCAAGGGTATCGGCACGCCGCCGATCCTGGAATAGGCGAGTAACGTAAACTCCGGCGGCAAGCCTGTAACGGGAGTTCCTCCGCTGAGCGACAATGCCAGGCCAGAGAGCACCGACATCATTGCCAATGTCGCGATGAAGGGGAAGACGCGAAACCACGTAATCAAAATGCCATTGATGACGCCGATCGCAACGCCGGTCGCTATTCCGCAAAGGATACCGGCCGCGACACCGAAATGATTGATCGCGAGAGCCGTGATGACGCTGACCAGCGCCACTGTTGCGCCCACCGACAGATCCAGTCCCGAAGTCAAAATGACGATCATTTGGCCGCAGGAGACGGCAGCCAGCGCTGCAGCCTGCAGACCGACATTCCGAAGATTTTGCGCGGTCAAAAACAGGTCGGATTTGATTGAAAAAAAGAGGACAAGGGCAACGAGCGCGATGGGAAGGCCGGCGCTCTGAAGCCACGGAAGCAACCGCCCGGACAACGTCCTTTCTTGAGGGGTCTGTGCGGCAGCGCCGGATTGCGGCATATCAATACGACCTTCGGCGCTCATGCCACTTCCGCCGCTTCATTCGTCGTCAAGCTGGAAAGGTGAGCCGCAAACGCCGCCTTCAACAGCTTCCGTTCATCGAACTCGTCAGCGGTCATTTCGGCCGTCATCCGTCCCCCGGATATCACGATGATGCGATGCGCGACATGCATCACCTCGGACAATTCCGACGATACCAGGAGTACGGCCGCGCCATCCTGGGCGGCCTGCTGGATGGTTCTGTAGACCTCGGCCTTGGCCCCAATGTCGATGCCACGCGTTGGCTCATCGAAGATTATGATGCGCGGATTTCCGAGCAGCCATTTGCCGATCACTACCTTCTGCTGATTGCCACCGGACAGGCCGACGACCGGTATGTCGAGCGATCCCCGGATCTGAAGCTTTTGCCGAACCCTGTCCGATAGCGCGCGAATTCGGGCGCGGCGGACGAAGATGCTCGACCTCCCCTCGGAGGCGGCGGTCATCACGAGGTTCTCGCGCCCGCTCAATTGCCCGATAAGACCTTCGCCTTTGCGATCTTCCGAGACAAACGCCATACCCGCTCGAACGGCTTCTCTCGGCGATCGGAACGCCACCGGCTTGCCGTCGATCTCGATCGTGCCACCGAGCGGCCTGTCCAAGCCAAAAATCGCACGCATGATCTCGGTACGGCCTGCACCAACGAGGCCCGCGAAGCCCAGGATCTCACCGCGGCGTAAATCGAAGGAAATACCCTCGAAGGAGGGAGGCCGGCTCAAATTTTTGACGCAAAGAACAGTTGGCCCGGACGACGGAATGCGCGGCGGATAGAATGTATCCATCGAACGGCCGATCATGAGTTCGATAAGACGTTCGCTTGTGACATCTTGCGCGGGCAACGTCGTTATTCCACGACCGCCCCTCAGGACAGTGACACGATCGGAAATCTGAAGCACTTCCTCCAGATGGTGAGACACGAAAAGGATTGCTTTTCCTTCGGTCCGAAGCTGCCGAATAACATCCAGTAGCGCGCTCGTCTCCCGTGGAGACAAGGAAGCTGTTGGTTCATCCATGATGAAGAATTGTGCGTCCAGAGCTATGGCGCGCGCGATCTCGACGAGTTGGCGCTCAGCGATAGACAGACTTCCGGCGCGACGTTGCGGAGCGATCGCGCCGCCTCCCAATCTTCGAAGAACACGAACAGCGATCTGATTTGCGCGCTGCCGGGAAAGAGTGAGCCGAAACGGATCAAAGCCGGGTTCTGCGCCGAGCACGATGTTCTCGGCCACGGTCAGTTCGGGAACGATGGCCAGTTCCTGAAAAATGGTAACTACACCATCTTTTCGTGAATCGGCCGGCGAGGAGTAGCTGCGTAGCGCGCCGTCAAAATGCACACTACCGCGATCCGGCTTGAGTCCGCCTGAAAGAATTCTGATCAGCGTGGATTTGCCGGCGCCGTTTTCTCCGACCAGCCCATGCACTTCACCTCGCCGAATGACCAGATCTACGTCAGCCAGCGCGTCGACTCCGCCGAAGCGCTTTGAAATCCCAATGGCCGAAAGGCCTGTCGCAGGCGGCGGAACTCTCCCATTTTCGCGCGAGGGACCGCTGGTCATGGCAGCTTCTGCAGCCACTTCGTGACCACAGCGGTGACGGCATCGCTACGACCCCTGTAATAGTGGTCGCAATCGGGAATGATGCGGATGTCGCATGGGCCAGCCGCGGCCGCTTTGAACTCCTCCGCAGGATACTGGCTCGGCACTTCCTCGTCGCCGCGCACATAAAGGACCGGACAAGTGATGCGGCTTGCATTGGCGATGACATCCGGCATGTTGCTGATGCGGTCCAGGTAAGTCTCCGCCGTAATCACATGCCACCAGCCGGGCATGACCATGAGCGTATTTCCACGCCCTTCGTTGACAAGCCTTAGGGCCTCCGCCTTGAACGCAAGGTGCCCATCCTCGGTCATCATGCCATTGCCACGCGTACCGGCGCGTAACGCTTCGTCGATCTTTCCGCCGCGGTGCGCTGAAAGCAGAACCAGCGCGGGAGTTTCCGGATGATCGCAGACGTGCTGCGTCGCCAACATGCCGCCATTGCTGTGTCCAATCACGATCGGATTGGGATGACCACGCTGGGCCAGCCATGCTGCAGCTATGCGATTATCCTCGATATCGCGCGCAACCAATTGGAACGCGCCACCGACTGCAGCCCGGCTGTCATAGGTAGCTAGAATATCGTGCGAGCGCCGGTTGAAGGCCAGGCAGACGAAGCCAAGGGAAGTCAGCGCGGGCGGCAAGAATCGCAGCATGCCGCTGTAGAAATTCATGACGTTGCCGTGAAACAGCAGAACGGCGCCCCGTACCGGCTGATTGTCTGGCTGGTACAGAGCTCCATCAAGGGGCGCTGTGTCAGTCTCAATTGATATCAGTTCGGTTCGCATAGAACTCGTGACAACGCCATTTGGGCCGCGGCTAAGTACAGTTCAAATTGCGGAAGGATCTTCGCCGATAGCGCGACACTGGAATACGCAGCGAGGTGAGTCAAACCATAATGTATACAAATTTGCGTATTGCCCAGGCAGACTACGCGCAAAGAGAAGGCAAGGAGAGTATTGCATCGGCATATTTTATGATTTTTCTTGCGTCGCGGCGGCCGAGCGGTTGCTGGTGCAGGCTATAATGTATACACCTTTTGCCACAACCCTCGGATGGCCGGTGAATGAACCAACGACTCGCGAATACGTCGCTCGCTCAATCGACTCGATCAGATTCAATTTTCGAAAAGCTCCGTGATGCGGTCCTGAACGGGCAGTTCGCGCCAGGTGAACGACTTCAGGAGGTCCGGCTAACGGAGCAGCTCGGAGCTTCTCGCACCCCGGTTCGCGCCGCCCTCCAGAAACTCGCCTCGGACGGATTGCTCGATTATGTTCCTAACCACGGATACCGAATGCGGGAGTTCTCGGTAGCCGAGATCGTTTACGCCTTTGAAGTTCGGGCCGTTCTGGAAGGACTTGCTGCACGGCTGGCTGCGGAACGTGGCTTGTCCGCGGAGCATCAGACTGCCCTGGAGCAGTCGCTTTGTGACGGCGACCGACTTTTGGCTGCCGGCGTGTTGGTGCAACAGGACCGGGTTCTCTATAGCGCGATCAATGCCGCCTTCCACGAAACCATTCATGCTGCAGCCGGCTCTCGCATGCTGCGGGATATGGTGCGCCTGTGCCGGCAAGTACCGATCTCCTCGCCGCGCATCATTGTGGAGTTTGAACACCGCGACGTGCGGCGGCGCCATGATGACCATCAGCGGGTGTTCGAGGCGATTGTCGGCCGGGAGCCGTGGCGCGCTGAAATGCTCATGCGCGATCACGTCATCTACTTGAAATCGGCAATGATCCGATCGCTTCCTTTGCGAGGTCTCACCAGGACGCTCGAGGCGTCGGCTGGGTGAGGTGTAATTCCGGACAGAGCCGATTCTAACAAGGCTCACATCCGCGACGGCTCACAAGCACCGACGGATCGGTTTAATTGTATCCAGCGACGTCTTCACTCGTCTGAAAGCTGACATTGTTTCATAAACCTGCCGGATCGAGGTCGATAACGGCCCGCCTGCCCGACTGAAGAGCTTACCATGGACAGAAGTCCCAAGCATCGCCGGAGCAACTCCCAAGCGCATCCTCCTAAACGCATCCCTGGAACAGATCACTTCGCCCATAACTTATTCCACGTCCCAGACGCGGCGACGTCGACGACGAAAATCAAGCCAGTTCGATATCAAGCCAACCAAGATCGTTTACTGTGATGCGATCGCCCGAATTGATCACCACCGTCGTGGTCTCGGCTTCCACGATGGCAGGGCCGTCGAACGAATGACCTACCTGCAAGGCGTCTACCGAATAAACCGGCACGTCCAGCCATTCGCCGAAGAAAGCCTTTCGGGTCTTGGCAGGACGGCAGACAGAGGCGGACGACGCAGCCTTGGCGGCGTGTACGCTGCCCTGCGGCACGGCGCCGATCGCGGCGACACGCGCATTGACAAACACGACTTCCTGATCGCGCGACTCGTAGGTGTAGAGGTCTTTATGGCGGCGATGAAAGCGGTCTTCGATCTGATCGACGATCGAATCCGCCGTCCAGTCGAGGTCGTTCAGCGACACGTCGATCTCGAAGATCTGTTCGCCGTAGCGCATCTCGGCGGACCGCTCGACCGTGACGGCGCCATCGAACCAGGCCTTCAACCGGCCGGTGGCCTGCTGCTCCAGCTCGGTGAAGATGGTTCGCACCTCTTCGGGCGAAATCCGGGGCGCTGCACCAAAATGAGTCCGGCTGACTTCGTAGCGCAGATCGCTGGTCAGCATGCCCCACGCGGAGAGAACCGATGCGGCGGTCGGCACGATGATGCGCTTGATCTCCAGCTCGCGCGCGACCTCGGCCGCATGCAGCCCCGCCGCGCCGCCGAAGCTCAGCAGCGCATATCGCCGCGGATCAACGCCGCGGCGTAGCGTCGTCAACCGGATGCCGTCCGCCATCCTCAGATTGACCATCCGGTAAATGCCGGCGGCGGCCTCTTGGCGCGGCAGACCGAGCGACAGCGCCAGTCGATCGATCACGGCTTCAGCCGCCGCGCGATCGAGCGGGCGCTGTCCGCCCATGAACGCCGCCGCGTCGAGATAGCCGAGAATGACATTGGCGTCGGTGACGGTAGCCGCTTCGCCGCCATTGCCGTAGCAAGCCGGCCCGGGCACGGAGCCCGCGCTCTCGGGACCGACGCGAAAAGTCCCGCCGGCGTCAACGCTGGCGATCGATCCGCCGCCGGCCGCGATACTGGCGATGTCGAGGCTGCGTAGCGCGATGCGCTGCTCGGCTAGTCCGCCATCCGCCGACAACGACGCACGGCCATCGGTGATCAGCGAGATGTCGGTGCTGGTGCCGCCCATGTCGAACGGCACCAGATCCGGGATGCCGAGAAGATCGGCGCAGCGCCGACATGCAGAGATACCGCCGGCAGGGCCGGACAACACCGTACCCGCCGCAAGCCGGGAGGCTTCCTCGACCGGCGCCATGCCGCCATGGGACAGGATGATGAACAGGCTGCTCTTCAACCCGGCGTCCTTGAGACGCGCCTCCAGGTTGGTGAGATAGAGTCGCACCGCCGGCCCGACATAGGCGTTGACGATGGTGGTCGAGACCCGCTCATATTCCTTGATCTGCGGCAGCACGTCGCTCGATCGCGACAGGCTGACGCCCGGCAGTTCACGCGCCAGACGCTCGACCGCGGCGATCTCATGGGCGGGATTGCGGTAGGAATGCAGGAAGCAGACCGCGACCGACGTTGCGCCGGAATTGCGAATGGCGGCGATGGCTTCGCCGAGCGAGTCCGCGTCGAGCGGAATCAGCACATCGCCATTCGGCCGGATGCGCTCACGCACGCCAAAGCGCAGTTCACGCGGCACCAGAGGCTCGGGCGGCGGCGAACGCAAATCGTAGCGGTCGCCCTTGAGCCCCTCGCGCATTTCGATGATGTCGCGGTGACCCTGCGTCGTCAGCAACGCCACCTTCGCGCCCTTGCGCTCCAGCAAGGCATTGGTCGCTACCGTGGTGCCGTGGACCAGCCGGTCGGTCAGGCCGAGCATCTCGGCGCGCGTCAGTTCAAGGCGGCGCGCCAGTTCGTCCAACCCGGCCATCACGCCGATCGACTGATCCGCGGGCGTCGATGGGGATTTCGCAAAAACCACACGTCCCGCCTGATCGATCGCGACCAGATCCGTGTAGGTCCCGCCGACATCAACTCCAATCGTAAACATCGTCAGGATACCCGCTCTGTCGTTAGGCTCTCTGTGACAAGCCCTTGTTTCAAGTCGCGCTGACGCGCCTGTTGCGATCGCAGCTCAGGTGGCCCCCACCCGCCGCCGCCGGACGAACGAACCTCGAAACAGTCGCCGGGCAGCACTTCGATGCCGACTTCCTTGGTGCGCAACACGCGCGGCGGCCGATTGGCGGAGATCAGGCGGTAGTGATGCGGCGCGCCGTCCTCGCCGCCGAGCATGCCGCAGGCGCCGTGGCGTGCGCCGTCGCCGGCGGTGTTCGCCAGCGCGGGCTTGGCGGTTTCGACCACCAGGTCGAGCGCGACGCCAAGGCCGCCGCGGAATCGCCCGTTGCCGCCGGAGTCGGCGCGAAATTCGTGATGCCGGAAATGCAGCGGAAAGCGCGCCTCGGCCACCTCGATGCTGCCGAACTTGATGCCGCCGACCGTGTGCCATTCGCCGATCGACGACCAGCCATCGCCGCCGGATGAAGCGCCGCCGCCGGGGCGCGCCTGAAACATGTGCCAGATGAAACCACGGCCGGTGCGCGGGTCTTCGCCCTGGATCGCGATCCGGAAGCGCCGGCTCCATCCAGCCATCGCGCGCTCGGGGCAGGACGCCGACAGCGCCTTGACGATCGCCTCGACGATTTCATTGGAGGGATGACTGGTGCAGAGCGTCACCGGGCGACCGGGATCGGCCCAGACGATGGTGCCCTGCTTCGCGACCACGGTGAGCGGCCGCAGCGCCCCGGCATTCTTGGGGATGTCGGCATCGATCAGATAAGCGAACGCCATCACCACCGCGGCCTGCATGTTGGCATGCGAGGAATTGACGAAGCTGGTGGACTGGGGATCGGAGTCCGACAGGTCGATCTCGATATTGCTGCCATTCTTGGTGACCTTCGCCGCGATCCTGATGTCGGTGCGGCCGTGACCGTCGTCATCCAGAAAAGCCTCGCCGTGGAAAACGCCGTCCTTCCAGGTCGAGACGACCGCCCTGGTCCGTTGCTCGGCGGCATCGAGGATGGTCTCGACCGCGGCCTCCACAACCGGCGCGCCGAATTCAGCGAACAATCGCGACAGCCGGCGTTCGCCCAGATGCGCCGCACCGACCATCGCCGCCAGATCGCCCCGGAAGTCACGCGGGTTGCGCACATTCAGCGCCAGCAGATCGAGCAGATCCTCGCGCAACCTACCGCCCTCATAGAGCCGGATCGGCGGGACGCGCAGGCCCTCCTGCCAGATGTCGGTGGCGCCCGGATTGTAGGCGCCATAGGTCGCGCCGCCGATGTCGCTCTGATGCGCGCGCACGATGGTCCAGTACAGCCGCCGCTCGCCGTCGAAGATCGGCACGAAGGCCGTGAGATCGGGCAGATGGCTGCCGCCATGATAGGGATCGTTGAGCAGGATGACGTCGCCGGGACGCACATCGCTGAATCGCTCCTCGACGGCGCGCGTCGCCCAGGGCAGCGCGCCGACGTGAACCGGGATGTGATCGGCCTGCGCGATCAGGCGCCCGCTGGGGTCGCAGATCCCGAGCGAGAAGTCGCGGCTGGAGTTCAGAATCTGCGAATAGGAAGTGCGAAGCATCGCTTCGCCCATTTCCGTCACGATCGAACTCAGGCGATGCTGAACGACGGAGCGTGTGATGGGATCTATCTTGTGGGACATCGCGGACCTGCTTGAAAAGATTGAACGCCAGTCGATTCCACGGTGGAAAGGCCAGTCTGTTGAAGTCTTGAACGGCTGTTGATCAGGCCAGCGCAGACACATCCGCCAGCGCGCCCGAGGCCGCGGCCACGATCGCATCGACGTCGGCATCGGTCATCGGCATCGACAGCGCCATCAGTCCGTACCCCGCCGCCAGCACACCGCGGTTGAGCAAGCCCCTGTTGAAGACCGACTGACGCCTGGTTTCCTGTTCGGTCATGTAGGCCGACCGGTAGTCGCGGATCGGTCGGTCGGCGAAATGGATTTTCAGAAGCGACCCGAGCCCGACGGTGCCGCCAGCCACCTCGCTTTTGCGGAATGCGTCGTTGATACCCCCGCGAACCGCATCTCCGATCACATCAAGCCGCGCGAAGGCGGCAGCATCGAGCAATTTCATCGCCGCAAGGCCGGCGCGCATGGTGACGGGGTTGGCCGAGAACGTGCCGCCATGCGGCAGCGCGGGCTTGCCGGAACTGGGATCGAACACCGCCATGAATTCCCTGGCACCGCCGATGGCACCGACCGGAAAACCGCCGCCCATGATCTTGCCGAGCGTGGTGAGGTCGGGCTCGATACCCCAGATACCCTGGGCGCCGTGATAGCCGAGGCGAAAGGTGATGACTTCGTCGAAGATCAGCAGCGCGCCGATCTCGCGGGTCACCTGGCGCAACGCAGCCAGATAAGCTTTGTCGGCGGGAACCAGTCCGGCGCGGTTCGGCATCGGATCGACCAGCACGCAAGCCAGTTCGCTGCCGTGCTCGCGGATCAGGCTGACGGCGGCCTCGATGTCATTGAACGGAATGGTGACAACGTCGGCCAGCACGTTGTCCGGGGTCCCCTTGGCATAGGCTACCGAGACCGGCGCGTTGCCGCCCCATGCTTCCGGTGTCGGATCGAGGCTGACTTCGGCATAGTCATAGGAGCCGTGATAGGCACCTTCGCATTTCGCGATTTTCGGACGGCCGGTAAACGCGCGGGCGGCCTTCAACGCCATCATCACGGCCTCGGTGCCCGAATTGGCGAACCGGACCTGATCCACCGACGGCAAGCGTGACACCAGCAATTCGGAAAGATCGAGTTCGGATTCGGTCGGCAGGCCGAATGCCGATCCCAGCGACAGCTGCCGCGTGGCGGCTTCAATCAACACCGGATGGGCATGGCCGTGAATCAGCGAGGTGAAATTGTTGATGCAGTCGATATATTCATTGCCGTCCACATCCCAGACGCGGCAGCCCTCGCCGCGCGCGGCGTAGATCGGGAATGGCTTCATGAACACGGTGGTGCGGGTATTGCCGCCCGGCAGAGTATTCAATGCACGGTCATAGAGTGCGCGCGAATGCGGGTTTGAATCGGGATACATGTCGTCTCCTTGCGTGATGTTTCAGCGGCCCAGATAGGCCTCGCGCACGCGCGCATTTTGTTTGAGTTCGCTGGCAGGCCCTTCCAGCACGATACGGCCGGTCTCCAGCACATAGGCGCGGTCGGCGACGGCAAGAGCCAGCACCGTGTTCTGTTCCACCACCAGAATGGTCAGACCCGACTCGCTGATCAGCTTGACGCGCTCGTACACTTCTTCGGCGAGCCGCGGCGCCAGACCGAGCGAAGGCTCATCGAGCAGAAGCAACCGTGGACGCGCCATCAAGGCGCGGCCGATGGCCAGCATCTGCTGTTCGCCGCCGGACAGCGACCAGCCGAGTTGCCGTCGCCGCTCTTTCAGCCGCGGAAACAGGTCGAAGACGCGATCGAGATCGCCGGCAATGGACTCCCGCCACCTGCGCCAGTTGACGGTGGCGAGCGATAGATTTTCTTCCACCGTCAATCCCGGGAAAATCCGGCGGCCTTCCGGGGCCTGCGCAATACCCAGCGCAACACGCCGGTCGGTGGACAGTTTGGAGATCGACGCGCCGTCATACAGGATGTCGCCGGACATCGCGGGGTTGAGACCGGAGATCGTATGCAGCAACGTGGTCTTGCCGGCGCCATTGGCGCCGATCAGCGCGACGGTCTCGCCGGCATGGACCGACAGCGTGACGCCTTGCAAGGCGACGATATCGTCATGCGCAACGACCAGATTGTTACACGCCAGCATGGACGTAACCCTCGCCGAGATAGGCCGACAGCACGGCAGGATTGGTCTGGATTTCGGACGGCGTTCCCTCCGCGATATTGCAACCGAAGTTCAGCACGAAGATGCGCTCGGCGAGGCGCATCACCATCCCCATATTGTGCTCGATCAGAACCACCGCGAGTTCGCGTTTGGCGCGGAGATCGGAAAGCCGGTCGACCAATTGATCGACCTCGCCGGAATTCAGCCCCGCCGCCGGCTCGTCGAGCAATAGGATACGTGGCCCGCAGGCCAGGGCGCGCGCCAGCTCCACCATCCGGCGCCGCCCATAGGAGAGCGAGCCGATGGCGGCGTTCGCCTCGGCCACCAGCCCCGTCTGCTCGAGGATCGCCATGGCGGCGTCGCGCAGCGCCGCCTCGCCGAGGTCGCGGCGGATCGCGGCGCCGATCATGACATTCTCCAGGACGGTCAGTCTGGCGAAGGTTCGTCCATGCTGGAATGTCCTGCCGAGGCCGGCGCGAATTCGCTTGTAGGTCGCCGCCCGCGTCATCACTCGGCCGTCGAGCAGCACCTGCCCGCCATCCGGCATGACCAGCCCGGTCAGCACGTTGAGAAGCGTCGATTTGCCGGCACCATTCGGGCCGATGATCGCAACGAACTGGCCTTTCGCAACCGTCAGGTCGATATCCGACAGCGCCGCCAACCCGCCATAGCGCTTGCTGATGCCGCGGGCTTCAAGGACATTCATGAGCCGACCTCCGGAACGCGGACCGGCGCCGGTGCGGCCGGCCTCCTGGGCGGCCTTCGCGCGAGCCGTCCGAGGCCGACGATGCCGGTGGGCAGAAACACCAGGATGGCCAGCACCAGAACACCGAAGAACACCAGATAGGCGGAGCCGAGAAACCGCAGCCACTCCGGAAGAAACGTCAGCAGAACCGAGCCGAAGATCGCACCGACGATGGAGCTTTCGCCGCCGACGATCAGCATCGCGAGATAAGTGATCGAATGCGCGTAGGTAAAATCCTCGGGCGCCACGAACCGCGTGTGGCAGGCGAACAGGCAGCCGGCGATGGCGGCGTAGATCGCCGACAGCACGAAAGCGGAAATCTTCACCACCGTCGTGTCGACACCGGTCATCCTGGCAGCGGTCTCATCGTCGCGCACCGCGATCATTGCACGCCCGTAACGCGAGGCATGCAGGATCGAGGCGACCATCGCCGCCACGGCGAGCACCACGAGCCCGAGCCACAGAAACTGGCGCTCTCCGGGCAGCGCCTGGCCGGCGATGTGCAGTTCGGGAATGCGCGCGATCCCGTTGGTGCCGCCGGTGAGACTGATCCAGTTCGACGCAACGATATAGAAGGAAACGTTCAGCCCGAGCGTCGCCAGTGCCAGATAATGTCCCTTCAGGCGCAACAGCGGAAACCCGATCACGGCGGCCAATACAGCCGTGGCCGCGATCGCCATCGGCATCGCCAGCCACGGCGACCAGCCGTAGCGGGTGGTCAGGATCGCCACCCCATAGGCCCCCATGCCGACGAACGCGGCATGGCCGAGCGAGATCAGGCCGGCATAGCCGAACGCGAAATTGAGGCCGATCACCGCGATCGCGGAAATCACCGACAGGTTCATCAGCCGCAGATGATATTCCGGCAGCACGAAGGAGAGCAAAGCGCCGACGGCCAGAATAGCCGCGGCAAGCGCCAGGGGCGTGCGCATCGCCACCGGATCAACCCCTGTCCTGAATTTTCTCGCCGAACACGCCTTGCGGACGCACCAGCAGAAAAACGATCATGATGCCGAACGAGATCAGATCCTTGTAGGCCGAGGAGATGTAGGACGCGCCGAGGACCTCGCTCAGGCCGACAAACAGGCCGCCGACGATTGCGCCCGGCAAGCTTCCGAATCCGCCGATGATGGTCGCGGCGAACGCCTTGAGGGCAATCGGATCGCCCATGCTGACATCGGCAAACCACATCGGCCCGAGCATGAGGCCTGCGACGCCGGCCAGCAGCGCGGCGAGAATCCAGGACAGCGCCAGCAACCGGTTGACCTTGAGCCCCATGAGCCGCGCAGCCTGGATGTCCTGCGCCACCGCCCGCATGCCGACGCCAACGGTGGTCTTGTTGAACAGCAGCCAAAGGCCCGCCACCATGATCGCCGTGACGCCGACGACCCCTAAGGCGTGAGTCGAGATGATGGCGCCTCCGAGCGCCAGCGTCCTGCCCTCGACCGGCGACGGCAAACGGAACGGCCACGAGCCGAAAGTGAGAAGCGCGGCATTCTGCATCGTGATGCCGATCGCCACGGTGCCGATGATGATCGTCACCACCGAACTTTTACGAAGCGGCAGATAGACGACGAGGAAAAACAACGCGCCGAACAAGGCCATCACCGCGAGCGCCGCACTGTAGGCAAGCGGCGCGGGCAACTGCGCGTCGACCAGCATCGCGACGCCGGCGAAGGTGCCGACCATGACGAACTGACCGGCGGCGAAGTTCACGACCCCGGTCGCAGAATAGACGATGACGAAACCGATCGCGGCAAGCGCGTAGACGCTGCCGATCGCCAGTCCGCTGACAAGAAGCTGGATGAAATCCGCCATGGTTTCCGCTGGTTCTTCGATCCGCGAGCGGACATCCGCTCGCGGAAGCCGTCGCTTAAGCCGACCGGATCAGTTCAGACTGACGGTCTGGATGAACTCCAGGATCTTGGTGCCGGACTTGGCCTTCACGACCGAGAGATCACGCACGCCGTTTCCCTTGGCATCGTAGCTGTAGACATGGCCGATGCCGCGCCAGTCCTTGACCGCGGCAAGCCAGTCGCGCAACGCCTTCGGATCGGTGCCGACCTTGCGCATGCCTTCGGCCATCAGCAGCGCGCCATCGTAATAAGCGAGCCCATATGGATCGGGATCGGTCCCGAACTTCGCCTTGAAGCGCTCGACGTAATCCTGCATGCGGCCGCCGACGCTCGAATCCATGAAAGTATCGACGACGCCCCACACGCCTTCCAGATCGGCCGGGGACAGCAGTTGCAACGCGGCCGGCACCAGCGCCGCCGAGGAGGTTACCAGCGGCATCTTGAAGCCAAGCAATTTCGCCTGACGAAGCACCAGGGCGCCGTCCTGCGGATAATTGAAGATAAGAATGACATCGGCGTCCTTGCCGCGCAGGCTCAACAGCTGGGCGGAAAAGTCCTTGTCGTTCTGGCCATAGGCCTCCATGCCGACGACCGGAATGCCGGCGGCATCGAAGCGCTTGGCAGCCGTCTGCGCCCCGCCTTGGCCGAAATCGTTCTGAATGTAGAGGATGCCCGGCTTCTTCGCCTTGAGCACCTCCATCGCGCATTGTACCATGCCCGCGGCCGAAACACTGTCGGATGGGCGAATCCGGAACATCCATTCGTTGCCGCCATCCGCCACGGCGTCCGCGCCGCCGGCATACATCGCCGGGATCTGCACTTTGCTCAGTTCCGGCGCGATGGCGAGGTTCTGCGTCGAGTAGCTCGACAGGAAGAAGAAAGCCGGCTTGGTTTCCTGCGCGAGTTTCACGAAGGCGTTGACCGCGGTACCGTTCGAGGCCTGCGTATCCTCGAACACGATCTTGATGTTGCGCCCGTTGATGCCGCCCGCCTTGTTGATGTCTTCTTCAGCCATCGTCAGCGAATTGAAATACTGCTTGCCGGTGAGGGACAACGGCCCCGTGATGGGGACGGTCGCGCCGATCAGGATCGGGTCCGCCTGCTGCGCGCGGGCCGAACCGATAAAGGGCAGCGCTGTCGCCGCCAGCATCGACTTCAAGAAATCCTTTCTCGTCATCCTCATGTCGTGTCCCCTCTTCCAAGGCCTCCGGCTCGATCCTGTCGCGCCGCCAGGTTGCGGTACGGCCTTGACATTCGTTCCGTTTTCCGGAACATAATTCCGGAATATGAAACCGTAATATCTGACCCAATATCAGTCAAGCCGCAGAAAACGGCAGCCGCGCTCAATAATCGGTCAGAATCCAAGGGATCGCATGACGACAGACGACGCTTCGCCCGGCCCGCTGGCCCGTTACATCGACGTGCTGGAAGTGGTCGCGGCGTTTTCCGGCTCGTTGACCCTTGCCGACGTGTCGTCGATTCTGGAGCTTCCGAAGACCACGGCCCATCGGCTGCTCAAGGGGCTGGTACGCTCCGGCCTTGCCGCGGAAGGAGAAGGCGGCCGCACCTATCATGTCGGGGATCGGCTCACCCGCCTGCTTTATGCCAGCGCCGACGAAGGCTGGCTTGCGTCGCTCGCAGGTCCGCATTTGCGGGCATTGACCGAGGCTTCGACGGAGACATGCTATCTGGCCAAACTTGTCGGGTCGCGTGTCGTCGTTGCGATCTCATACTCGCCCGACGTGCGGTGGCGCGGCTACGTGCAGCCGGGAATCGAGATGCCCGTCAATGCCGCGGCGACCGGCAAGGCCATCATGGCCTTTCAAAGCAAGGCTCTTATTGCGGAAGCCCTGTCGCAGGAACTGCCGAAGCCCACTGTTAACTCACGCAACAATCGCAAATGGATCGAACAGGAATTCGCCAAGGTACGGAAGCTTGGTTATGCAACCTGTATTGGCGAAATCGACGAAGGGTTGGCGGCCATCTCCGTCCCAGTCACCCTTCCGGGAGGCGTCGTGCTGCATTCGGTGGGCATGACAGGCCCGCTGGAGAGGATCATGAACAAACAACTACCGGGGCGGCTCACCGCGTTGAGCGAAACAGCGGCAGCCCTGGCCAAGGTTTTATCGCTCGGCGCCAAGATCAAGGCCCGCAATATTTAGTCCAACACTATCGGACAGCCGATGGTTAGCATCCGCATTCATGAGTTCGGGATTAATCGAGGGGCGGCCGATGGCGCTATAGATCGGCTTCGCCTGCGCGCTATGGTATTTCGAATTTGTCGGGACCAAGAGGTTCCCGCCTTTCACTTCCACTTCCACTCTGACATCCACGACGCATGCGCGCATCGATTGATGCCGCTTTTGCGCTGCATCAATGCGTTTGCCGCCTGCGCTCCGTAGCGTTGGTTCGCAAACTCTCATGGAGCGCGTCATGGACCTGATGGAGGCACTACGCACCCGGCGTGCGATTCGCGAGTTCACGGCGGAACCCGTGGGCGACGATCTCATCAAGGAATTGATCGCAGCCGCTATCCTTGCGCCAAGTTCCTCCAATCTGCAGCCCTGGGGCTTCGCGGTGGTGCTAGGAGGGGAGCGGCTGCACGCGCTGGGGACGGAGGCCAAATCCTATGCCGCCGCACATCTTGCCACGGACTCTCCCCTGCACGCCCATGCCGTGGACCCGACCTTCGAGATATTCCATGGCGCCGCCGCGCTCATCGTCATCTGTGCGGTCAACAGCGAGACGCAGTCGGCGGAAGATTGTTGTCTGGCAGGCGAAAACCTCATGCTGGCGGCCCATGCGAAGGGTCTCGGCACCTGCTGGATCGGCCTTTCGCGGCCTTGGCTGAACGCGCCGGCAACGAAGACCGAGCTCGGCATTCCCGCCGGCTGGCATCCCGTGGCCCCGATCATTCTCGGCCATCGCAAAACGCTTCCCGCGCCGACAGCGCGGGAGAAGACCATCGTCTTATGGTGCCGATGATGGCCGCGCCGATCCGTCTCAACGTCAACGGCGCAACGCGGCTGGTCGAGGCGGCACCCGGCTCGTCCCTGCTCAGCCTGCTGCGCGACGATCTGGGATTGACCGGCGCGCATTACGGCTGCGGCCACGGCGCCTGCGGCGCCTGTTATGTGCTGATCGACCGGCGGGCCGTTCCCGCCTGCGTGACGTCTGTCGAGCACGCGGCTGGCAAGGAGATCGTCACCGTCGAGGGCCTCGCGCAGGGCGATGTGCTCCATCCCGTGCAGCAGGCTTTCCTTGAGGAAGACGCCATGCAGTGCGGCGCCTGCACCAGCGGCATGGTCATCGCGACCGTGGCGCTGCTGGAGCACACGCCGCATCCCGACGAGGATGAGATCCGCGCGGCGCTTGCGCCGCATCTCTGCCGTTGCGGGATTTATGGCCGCGTCATCCGCGCCGTGAAGAGGGCTGCGCGATGAAGGTGCCGGTCACGCAGCCCGCAAGGTCGGCCCGTTTCGCGGCAGAGCGCCTGGAACAGCGAATCGCGATCGGGCGCGACGGGCGGGTGATCGCACGCTCCGGCAAGGTCGAGTACGGCCAGGGCATCCGCACGGGCTTCGCCAGGATCGTGGCAGACGAATTATCCGTCCCCGTCGAGACGGTCGACATCGTTCTCGGTGAGACGGACAGCGTGCCATGGGACATGGGCACCACCGGCAGCATGTCGACGGCGACCGACGGACGACAGTTACGCGCCGCCGCGGTCCAGACCCGCACCCTGCTGCTCGACCGCGCGACCACACGGCTCGGCACCCCATCCTCCGATCTGACGCTGAAGGATGGACGGGTGATCGCCCCTGACGGGCGTTCGCTGTCGTATGAGGATCTGGTCGGCGACGAACCGCTGACCGGGGACATCCCCGAAATAGCCGAGCCGGGCAACCTGCCGGTGCCCGCGGCGGAGGATCGGCCGTTGCGCCTTGAGGCCCGCGCGATCCTGACGGGAGAGGCGAAATATCCCGCGGACATCCGGCTTCCAAACATGCGGTTCGGTCATGTCCTGCATCCGCCGCGGCCTGGCATGAAGCTGATTGCGCTGCAGGATGCGGCGGCCCATGCGGTGCCGGGCGTAATGGCGGTGGTTCGCGAGGGTGATTTCATCGGCATTGTGGCCGAGCATGAGGATGCGCTATTCCATGCGCTCCACGCACTCGTGGCCGAATGGGCGCCGAATCCCGTCGCGCCCAATGCGGCCTACGAGGCGGTGATGCGGCAGGATGAAGGGGTGGAGTCCGCCCTGTCGGGCGCATCGCTGCACCTGAAGGCCGCCTATCACGCGCCGCACATCGCACATGCCTCGATCCTGCCGCGCGCGGCCGTGGCCGATGTGCGCGAGGATGGCGCGGATCTCTACGTGGCGACACAACGCCCATTCGGTCTGCGCGACGAGGTGGCCGCCCTGCTCGGGCTGTCCGCCGGACAGATCCATGTCCATCCCCAGATGATGAGCGGCCAGTATGGGCGCGGCAACACCGAGGACGCCGCGATCGAAGCGGTCCGGCTGTCTCGCGCGGCGAAGCGCCCGGTGCAGGTGCAATGGAGCCGGGCGGAAGAATTCCGCCTCAGCCCGCACCGCCCCGTCTTCGACGCCGAGATCGAGGCCGGGCTCGATGCCGACGGCGCGGTCGTCGGCTGGCGATGCGCGGTACGGACCAATTCCTACATCGTCGGATCGCAGGCCCTTGCGCCCGGCGTACCGGAGCAGACCGCGGGCCGCGACGCCGAGCCACCCTATCGCCTCGGACAGGCCGAGATCTCGCTGCGCGTGGAGCCCGGCGATGTGCCCACCATCTCCTTCCGCTCGCTCGGTGCCGCGCCGAATGTCTTTGCAGTCGAATCCTTCATCGACGAGCTTGCCCATGCCGCGCGGCAGGATCCGGTCGCCTTCCGCCTCGCTCTGGCCGATGACCCGCGCCTGTGGCGCGTGCTCGAAGCTGTGCGCACGATGAGCCACTGGCACACGCCGCGCGAGGCAGGGCGCGGCCTCGGTGTGGCCTGCGCCATCTACCACGGCACTTACATCGCCGAGGCGGCGGAGGTCAGCGTCGCGACGGACGGTGCGGTGCGTCTCGAAAGCGTATGGTGCGCGGTCGATGCCGGACGCCTGGTGCATCCGGATGGCGCCCGCAACCAGATCGAGGGCGGTGTGCAGCAGGCCGCGAGTTGGACGCTGCTCGAGGAGCTCAAGGTGAAAGACGACGTGGTGATCTCATCGTCCTGGCGGGATTATCCGATCGCGACCTTTCTCGATGCGCCGCGCACGATCGAGGTCCGCTTCGTGGGCGATCCGGAGACTGCGTCGACGGGCGTCGGGGAGCCGGGCTCGGTGCCGACGGCCGCCGCGATCGCCAATGCGGTCTTCGCCGCCTGTGGCCAGCGTATCCGGCGGCTTCCGATCGCTGCCGCGCTGCTTTCGTCAACCCATTCCGGCCACGACGCTGGACCGGAACCTGCGGCATAGCGGCGGAGCTGGCGCGGCGCGGCGTGGAATCTGCCGAGCCGCCCTTCCCGCCGATATGTCCATACGCATTCGCCGGCCTCACGGCATCTCGCCGAGATGTCTGGCCCCAGAAGTGGAAGGCTTACTCATGCGCTTGGAAGGCAAGATCGCGATCGTCACCGGGGCCGGCACCGGCATCGGCGAGGCCATCAGCCATAAATTTGCACAGGAAGGAGCGAGACTGGTGCTGGCCGGTCTGCCGGACGACCCGGTGGAGGATGTTGCCGCCGCCATCGTCTCCGAGGGCGGCGCGGCCGTGGCCTTTCCGGGTGATCTGTCCGAGCCCGAGACGGCGCGTGCCTGCGTCGGCTCGGCTCTGCAGAACTATGGCCGGATCGACATCCTGATCAGCAATGCAGGCGTTTTCATCGCCAATGCGGATACGGAATCCTACCGCATCGAGGATTTCGAGCGGACCATCCAGAACAATATCCGCACCGCGTTCCTGATGACCAAATTCGCGCTGCCGCATCTGCAGCAGACGCGGGGCAATATCGTCTTCACCGGTTCGGAAGCCGGCTTCAACGGCTCGCCGGGATTCACGCCCTATGGCGGCAGCAAGGGCTTTCTCCATGCCTTCGCCAAGGGAGTCGCGCTTGAGCAGGCGCCTTACGGCGTGCGCGCCAATTGTGTCTGCCCTGGCCCGATCGACACGGCCTGGACGCGCGGGGCCGACAGTCCGATCCCGCTCGCGGCCCAGGAATCGATCGGCGCCATGGTGCCGCTCGGCCGCCGCGGCACCCCGGAGGAGATCGCGAATATCTTCGCGTTCCTGGCCTCCGACGAGGCGAGCTACGTGACCGGCGCGCTATGGCTGGCGGACGGCGGCGTGACGCCGGCCAAGAGCGATATCGGGACAGCGGTACCCGATTCGCTCCGCGCCCAACCCGCCGGCAAGCTCAGACTGCAGCATGGCCACGATGGGTTGCACGGCAAATACGTGTACCGCGCGCCACGGCCGGGCGACGCGGGGTAGATGCGATACAGGAGGATGTGAAGCACCGAGGCAATTTCGAAGGCTCAAGGCGCGACACGGAAAGGCGCCGGGTTCCTTGGAAAGGTCCCCAGAGGGTCCTGCAGGACACCTGCGGACACCACCATCCTGATTATCTGCGGGGGGGCGCCGCCGCCATCGGGTAAAAAGGTCGAGCCGTTTCGATGGCCGAACCGGTGGTCAACTTGACCGACGATCGAAATCAGGGGAAAAAGCCTAATGATTTCTGGTCGGAGTGGCAGGATTCGAACCTGCGACCCCTGCGTCCCGAACGCAGTGCTCTACCGGGCTGAGCCACACTCCGACAAGAAGGCGGCTTATAGCCTTGGGTTTCGTCCACCGCAAGAAGCCGGATCAAAGGATTTATTCCCCCGTGGATGTCGGCCTGAAAACGCAGATTTTGCCGGCCAATGAGGCCGCCATCGCCGCGGCGGCCCGTTGCCTGGCGGATGGGGGCCTGGTCGGGTTCCCGACCGAGACCGTCTACGGCCTGGGCGCCGATGCCACCAACCCCGAAGCCGTCGCGCGGCTCTATCGGGCCAAGGGCCGGCCCTCTTTCAACCCGCTGATCGCCCATGTCAGCGATCTCGCCGCTGCCCGCCGGATCGCGCGTTTTGACGCGCAGGCGCTGGCCCTGGCCGAGGCGTTCTGGCCGGGCCCGCTGACGCTGGTGCTGCCCAAAACAGGCGACTGCGCCGTGGCCGATCTCGCCACCGCCGGGCTCGATACGGTCGCGATTCGCATCCCCGCCCACCCGGTCGCGCGGGAAATCCTGCGCGCCTTCGGCCCGCCGGTGGTGGCACCGTCGGCGAATTTGTCGGGCCATGTGTCGCCGACCACGGCCGCCCATGTGCAAAGCGATCTCGCGGGACGCATCGACCTGATCGTCGATGGCGGCCCGGTCGCGATCGGCGTCGAATCCACCATTATCGGATGTTTCGAGGCGCCGATACTGCTGCGTCCCGGTGGCCTGCCGCGCGAGGCGATCGAACGCGTCATCGGCTGCAGGCTGGTACGCCCGCCGGAAGACAAAAGCGGCGATAGCGGAGCGCCGCTGGCGCCCGGCATGCTGGCGTCGCATTACGCGCCACGGACCCCGGTGCGGCTCAATGCCGGGCAGGTCGCGGCCGGCGAGGCGCTGCTGGCGTTCGGCCCCGCCGATATACCGGGCGCGGGCGCGTCTCGCGCCGTGTTGAATCTGTCGCCGCTCGGCGATCTGACCGAGGCCGCCGCCAATCTTTTCGGCTATCTTCGCGCGCTCGACCTGAAGGGCGCGAACGCCATCGCCGTAATGCCGGTGCCGCATCACGGCCTCGGCGAAGCCATCAACGACAGGCTGCGCCGCGCCGCGATGGCGCGGGAATAAATCACAACAACGAAAGTCCAAGGAAATAACGAGGCCATGAACAAGGTTCAATCATCCGCGCCGCCGCTTCCACCCGAACTGGTCGCGCGCTTTCGTGCCATCGTCGGCGACAAATATGCGGTGACCGATGCGGCCGATATCGCGCCCTACCTCACCGAAGAGCGCAACCTCTATCACGGGCGCTCGCCCCTGGTATTGCGTCCGGGCTCGACGGCGGAAGTCGCCGCGATCTGCAAGCTCGCCAGCGAACAGCGGATCGCGCTGGTGCCGCAGGGCGGCAACACCGGCCTGGTCGGCGGACAGACGCCGCATAACGGCGAGGTCGTGGTTTCGATGCGCCGCATGGACAAGATCCGCGACATCGACCCCGCCTCCAACACCATGACCTGCGAAGCCGGCGTGGTGCTTCAGGTCGCGCAGCAAAAGGCCGCGGAGGCCGACCGGCTGTTCCCGCTCTCGCTCGGCGCCGAGGGAAGCTGCACCATCGGCGGCAATCTCTCCACCAATGCCGGCGGCACCGCCGCGCTCGCCTATGGCGTGGCGCGCGAGATGGCGCTGGGGCTGGAAGTGGTGCTGGCGGACGGGCGCATCCTGAACGCCTTGTCCAAGCTGAAAAAGGACAACACCGGCTACGACCTGCGCAACCTCTTCATCGGCGCCGAGGGCACGCTAGGTATCATCACCGCGGCAACGCTAAAACTATTTCCGAAACCGCGCGCGGTCGAGACCGCTTTCGTCGGCCTGCCATCGCCGGATGCGGCGTTGAAGCTGCTCTCGATCTCGCAGGCCGAGGCCGCCGGCAACCTCACCAGTTTCGAACTGTTGTCCGACATCTCGGTCGATTTCAGCGTGCGTCACGGCATCGACATCCGCGATCCGCTGACGAGCAAGCATCCGTGGTACGTGCTGATGGAGTTGTCGTCCCCGCGCGATGACGCCCGCGCCGCGCTGGAATCGATCCTGGAAAAGGGCATGGAAGACGGCATCGTCGATGACGCCGTGATGGCGGCCAATTTGAGCCAGCGCCAGGCGTTCTGGAAGCTGCGCGATGAAATGTCGGCGGCGCAGAAGCCGGAAGGCGGCTCGATCAAGCACGACATCTCCGTGCCGGTCGCAGCCGTGCCCGCTTTCATCGAAGAAGCCAACGCCGCCGTCGTCAAGCTCATTCCGGGTTCAAGGCCGGTGCCGTTCGGTCATCTCGGCGACGGCAACATCCACTACAATGTCAGCCAGCCGATCGGGGCCAACGCCGCCGATTTCCTGGCGCGCTGGCACGACGTCAACGCCGTGGTATTCGACATCGTGCTGCGGATGGGTGGATCGATCTCCGCCGAACATGGCATCGGCGTGCTCAAGCGCGACGAACTGCCCGAGGTCAAGGACAAGGTCGCGATCGAGCTGATGCGCGGAATCAAAGCGATGCTCGATCCGCTCGGCATCATGAATCCCGGCAAGGTGCTGTGAGCGAAACATCGACAGAAGCCGCCGCCGAACTCTCTGTCGCGCCGATCGAGGACGGCGACGTTCCCGTCGTGGTCGCGCTATGGCAACGCTGCGAATTGACGCGGCCGTGGAACGACCCGGCCGCCGACATCGCGCTGGCGCGGCGCGGATCGAACGCGACCATCCTGATTGGTCGCGACAACGGCGCCATCGTGGCGACCGCGATGGTCGGCCATGAGGGCCATCGCGGCTGGGTCTATTACGTCGCCGTCGATCCGGATCATCGCGGGAAAGGACACGGCCGCGCCATCATGGAGGCAGCCGAGAACTGGCTGCGCCAAGCCGGCATGACCAAACTGCATCTGTTGGTCCGGCCGGAGAATACCAAGGTGAAGGCATTCTATGAATCGATCGGCTATGAAGAGCAGCCGCGCGTCATGTATGCTAAATGGCTCGATGGCCGCGAGACAACGCCATAACTGCATTTCATGGGCAGGCCGTAATGAGTGTTTCCGACCGCATCCGCATCCAGAACGTCCGCCTGCTCTCGGACAATTACTACACGCTGAAGACCACCACCTTCGAGTGGCGGCGCGCCGATGGTAAATGGCAGGCGCAGCAGCGCGAGACCTATGATCGCGGCAATTGCGCGACGATCCTGCCCTACCATCCGGCGCAGCGCACCGTGCTGCTGGTGCGGCAGTTCCGCTATCCGGCCTATGTCAACGGTTATGACGATCTGCTGATCGAGGCCGCCGCCGGCGTTCTCGACGATGCGCCGCCCGACATACGAATCCGCGCCGAGGCGGAGGAAGAACTGGGTTATCGGTTCGGCGAGATCCGCAAGATATTCGAAGCCTTCATGAGTCCCGGCTCGGTCACCGAGAAGCAGCATTTCTTTGTCGCCGAATATGATGCATCGATGCGGATCAACGATGGCGGCGGCCTCGCCGACGAAGGCGAGGATATCGAGGTGCTCGAACTGCCGATCGATCAGGCGCTGGCGATGATCGCCGACGGCCGTATCCAGGACGCCAAGACCATCATGCTGCTGCAATACGCTGCGCTGCATATTTTCAAATAGACCCGCCGCAGCAGCCGATCAAAACAACGACCCCTGCCCATCATCGGACGGCGTCGGGTCGGCTTTACGTGAGACTGTCTTTCTCACGGACGTGGCTTCCTCGGCCGCCCGCTCCAGTTCCGTGATCGGCAGCAGCAGTTGCGCATCATCATTGGCGACGCGGTTGACCCGCGTCGAGACCTCATGCCAGGCGAACTCGCCGACAGCGGGCCCGGTCAGCAGCGTCATCACCCCTTCAACGTCTTCGGTCCGGCTGTCGAGCCAGCGTTCGAAATCATCGGGCGCGATCGTCACGGGAACGCGATGATGCAGTTCGGCGAGATCGGCGCTGGCCGGCGCCGTCATGATCGCCACCGTGTCGAGTTCCTCCCCGTTCGGCCCCATCCAGGTTTCGGCCAGCGCCGCGAACCCGAGCGGCTGGCCGTCGCGGCGATGGATGAAGTAAGGCCGCTTGCGAGCGCCGGAAACCTGCCATTCGTAATAGCCATCGGCCGGGATCAGGCAGCGCCGCCGCTTGATCGCGTTCCTGAAAGCAGGCTTTTCCCGAACCGTCTCCGACCGCGCATTGATCACGAGCGTAAATTTACGGGGGTCCTTGACCCAGGCCGGCAGAAATCCCCAGCGCATCAGCCGGAAATGCCGAAAGCCGTTTTCAGCGACGACCACGGGGATCGGCTGCGTCGGGGCGACGTTATAGCGGGGCGGGAAATTGGGCTGCTCGGCATAGCCAAAAAGCCGCCGCAGCGCCTCGGGCGGCGAGGTAATTACGAAACGTCCGCACATGCTGTGGTCCAGGTCGTCATCATCTTTTGTTTTGATGGGTTTTCTTCACCGTAGCGGTACCACTTCGCTCGAAAACGCCATATCGTTCAGCACCTTTTAACCCCAACCAGTAAACACTGGGCGGATGACTGCGACAGCTTCCCAACGATCCAATCGCCCGCCGGACCCTGAACAAGAGGCCCGGATTGCCCGGTTGCGCGCCGCCAACATCAACCCGCGCACCGGGCTCGCCACCGACTATCTGAATCATTTCAACGAAGCCATCATGCTGCTGGAAATGATTCCGGACATGCCGGAATGCGTCGAGGATTTTCTGGGCTGGCACCCGCTGTCCTACCGCGAGCATTTCACGGCGTCCAATTTCAAGGCGCGTGAACTTGCGATCAATTCCTACGATTCGGCCGACCCCGGCGTCCGTACCGAATTCGACAACATCACCGGCGCGATGACGTCAATCCTGACGGCCGTCAGTTCGGCGATGCGCGAAGCCAAGCAGGACAGAACCCGCACCACGCTGGCCGAACAGGCCACCGGCTGGGTCAAGCCGCTGGTGGCGCTGGCCGGCGGCATCATCAATGGCGGCTCCGAAGCCGACATCGAAAACATCATGGCGAGCGAGTAGCGTCTAATCGCAACCGGATCCTAAAATCCGAACTTCGCATCAGATGTGCCGCATTGGCTTTGCGAACATCACAACCGGAGCACTCGCCGTGGCAGCGCCCGTCCCGCCCCCGCATCCCCAGCTTGCCGTCAGCGCCACGATCTTTAGAGACGACAGGATCCTGCTGGTGCGGCGGGCGCGCTCGCCCGGCAAGGGCGCCTACTCGCTACCCGGCGGACGGGTCGAATTCGGCGAATCCCTGCACGCCGCCCTGCACCGCGAGGTCCGTGAGGAAACCGGGCTCACCATCGAGATTGCCGGACTGGCCGCATGGCGCGAGGTGCTGCCAATTGCGGGCGGCGGCGGACACTATCTCATCATGTCCTTTGCCGCGCGCTGGATGGCCGGGGAACCGGTCCTCAACGATGAACTCGACGATTTCAAATGGCTCGCGCCGGACGCGCTCGGCAACCTCAAGGTCACCGACGGCCTGCAAGAGGTCATTGCGGCGGCCCGGAGCCGGATCAGGGCCTGAATTCGGTGGCCTTGCTTCCAGCGTATTGAGCGGGCATATCACCACAGCCCCACGGCATCCGGGGGTCCCGGACCTATTCATGCTGAAACGCGCGCTCGCCGCTCTCATCATCCTTATTTCGGTCTGCAATCTCGGCGCGGCTCGGGCCGAAGACGCCCCGGCGCCGTTCGACGGCGATCTGGAGCGGCTCGCCGAAATCCTCGGCGCGCTGCACTACCTGCGCGGTATTTGCGGCAGCAATGAAGGCGGCAAATGGCGCAACGAGATGCAGGCGCTGATCGATGCGGAGACGCCTGCCGGAGATCGCCGCACCCGCATGATCTCGGGTTTCAACCGCGGCTATAACGGTTTCCAGCAGACCTATCGCGCCTGCACGCCGGCCGCCACCGTCGCCATCCGCCGCTATATCGAGGAAGGCGCGAAGATTTCGCGAGACCTGACGGCGCGCTACGCCAATTGACAGTCCTTGCAGAAAGGCGGGCCTTGCGGCCGTGTTTCCGATGCCACGAGGCGTCCGCCGCGGGTTAGAACATATTATCCACCGCCATTAACCTTTCTTAAAGAAGTCCCTAGGCGGCTCCGCGGCCCGTGCTACACCTTTACACACCTACTCCGCGCGCCGTCCGGGATCGCGCCATTCAGCCTGTCGAGTTTCATGAGCTATCCAGAGTCCTTCACGAGCGGCCGCGCGCCGTTGCCCGATCACGAACAGAAACAGGCTGCGCTCAGTTATCTCAACGAAGCGTGGGCCGAAGCGCGGCACGATGGCGTTGACGGCGATTGCCTGGCGCAGGCGAGCCTGTTTGCGGCGTTCGCCGAACTGGTCGGCACTTACGGCGAAGACGCGGTGGCGAAATTCGTCGAGGGCCTTGCTGCACGCGTCCGCAACGGCGAGTTTTCGGTCTCGCGTTCAAGGCAGTAAGAGCTGCGCGACGCGGGAGTGGCATCGCTCGGCTTGAGCCGGCGTCCCGACGCCCGCTTTCGATGCCGCGCGGGCCTTGTTCCTGTTGCCTTGGCGTCTTAACTTCCTGTCTGAAGTTCGCATGTGATATCTACCACCGGCGTTTTCCCAGGAAGTTCAGGGGCGACCCCAAGAAAGCCATCTCAGGAATGAAAGCAGCCTTTCTCCCCGATCGAGGCGTGGTGAAGGTCAGCGGCGAGGATGCGCGCAACTTTCTCAACGGCCTCGTCACGACCGACCTCACGCCTGTTGGTCCCGGCCTCGGCCGGTTCGGCGCATTGCTGACGCCACAGGGCAAGATCACCACCGACTTCCTGATCACCGAGGTGCCTGCCGGCCACGGCGGCGGCTTCCTGCTCGACGTCCCGCGCGCGCTGGCGCAGAGCCTGGCCGACAAGCTCGGCTTCTACAAGCTGCGCGCCAAGGTCGCGGTCGAGAATCTGTCCGACAGTCTTGGCGTGCTCGCCGCATGGGGTGGCGAGCCCGCCGTAAAGCCGGATCTGACATTTGCCGACCCGCGCGACGAAGCGCTCGGCTGGCGAATCCTCGTGCCGGAGGAACTCAAGCAGAAGGCCGCTGGTCTTATCGGTGCCGACCTGGTCGACGATCGCGCCTATGAAGCGCATCGCATCGCGGTCGGCGTTCCCCGCGGCGGCCTCGACTTCATCTATGGCGATGCGTTCCCGCACGAAACCAATATGGACCGCCTCCACGGCGTCGATTTCGACAAAGGCTGTTATGTCGGGCAGGAAGTGGTGTCGCGGATGCAGCATCGCGGTACCGCGCGCACCCGCACGTTAAAGGTCGTTCTCGACGGCCCGGCTCCGGAAGCCGGCGCAGCAATCCTGGCGGGCGACAAGCCAATCGGCACCATGGGCTCATCGGCCGATGGCAACGGGCTTGCGCTGATCCGGACCGATCGCGCGGCGGACGCGCTCGATGCCGGCATCCCGCTGACAGCCGGCGGTCTTGCGATCCGCTTGACCGAACCGGAGTCATTGCGCGGCGCGCCGAAACAGACGGTTGCATGAGCAAGTCGTTATGAGCAGATCGGCCCGCCTGCATCCCGACGGCCTGACGCGATGCCCGTGGCCCGGCGAGGATCCGTTCTATATCGCCTATCACGACACCGAATGGGGCGTGCCGGAATATGACGACCGCGCGCTCTATGAAAAGCTGATCCTCGATGGCTTCCAGGCAGGACTTGCGTGGATCACGATCCTGCGCAAGCGCGAGAATTTCCGCCGCGCATTCGACGATTTTCAGCCTGAAAAGATCGCGCGCTACAGCGAAAAAAAAGTCCACGCGCTGATGAACGATGTCGGCATCGTCCGCAATCGCGCCAAGATCGAGGGCACGATCGCGAGCGCCAAATCCTATCTCAAGATCATGGAAGACGGTCCTGGCTTTTCGAAGCTGTTGTGGGATTTCGTCGACGGCAGGCCGAAGGTCAACCAGTTCAAGACCACGGCCAGCGTGCCGGCGTCGACGCCGGTATCGGTGAAGATTTCAAAAGAGCTGGCCGGGCGCGGATTCAAGTTCGTCGGCCCGACCATCGTCTACGCCTTCATGCAGGCGACCGGCATGGTCAACGACCATCTGGTGAGCTGCTTTTGTCATGAAACCTGCGGCAGAAAGCACCGCTCGCCACGCCTCAAAGTCAAATGACGGCGGCAAAACGACCGGCGCGCGACACGCGCGTCTGGCAGCGCATGCTGTCGGGACGCCGGCTCGACCTCCTGGACCCCTCACCGCTCGATATCGAGATCGCCGATATCGCACACGGACTGGCCCGCGTCGCGCGCTGGAACGGACAGACCAGCGGCGCGCATATTTTCTCGGTGGCGCAACATACGCTGCTGGTCGAAGCCGTGATGCGCGAGCAGACCCCGCGTGTCGATACCCGGCTCCGCCTGGCCGCGTTGCTGCACGATGCCCCGGAATATGTCATCGGCGACATGATCTCGCCATTCAAGGCGGTGCTCGGCGGCGACTACAAGGCGGTGGAGAAGCGGCTGTTATCGGCGATCCATATCCGCTTCGGATTGCCGGCAGTGCTCGCCCCCGAGATTACGCAGCAGATCAAGGATGCCGACCGCGGTGCCGCCTATCTGGAGGCGACACATCTCGCCGGTTTTGCCGAAGCCGAAGCCAAACGCTTATTTGGCCGCGATCCCGGCCTGTCCGCCGCGATGCAGACGGATTATCTGACGCCCTGGACCGCGGCAAAGGCCGAAAAACGTTTCCTGGAACGGTTCGCGGCGCTGTGCATGTGACCGGCCGCGTGCCGGAGCGGTGGATCTGCTGCTTTAATCGTCCCGTGCATGGGCTATATTGGGATGATCAAAAGGACCGTCATGATACACGTCTGCTCACTTGCCGCACTTCCCGACACCGTCAAAACCACCGGCGCCAGCCATGTCCTGACGATCATGGCCAAGGTCGATCAGGTGCAGCGGCCGGAATCGGTGATCGAGGCCAATCATCTGAAAGTCGCGGTCGATGACATCACCGAGCAGATAGAAGGTTTTGTCGCGCCGTCGGATATCCATATCGAGCAGGTCCTGAACTTCGTGCGTGGCTGGGACCGCAGCGCGCCGATGGTAATCCATTGCTATGCCGGCATCAGCCGTTCGACCGCGAGCGCCTTCACCGCGGCCTGCGCGCTCAATCCGCATCGCGAAGAAATCGAAATCGCGCGGAAAATTCGTGCCGCCTCCCCGATCGCGTCGCCGAACCGGCTGATCGTCAGCCTGGCCGACAAGGCGCTTGGACGCGAGGGGCGTATGCTGCGCGCGCTTGACGACATCGGTCCCGGCAACATGATGATCGAGGGCCGGCCGTTCCGCGTCGATCTCGACTAGAGAGAGCGTTTTCGAGCGAAGTGGAAACCGGTTCGCGTGAAGAAAACGCGTCAAAACAGGAATCCAGACCCTTGGTTCTGATTCAATCAGAACCAATCATGCTCCTAGCTAGAATACCTTATCGGTTCTGGTTGAATCAGAACCCATAAGGCTCTGATCGAGCGATTCCGCTACCAGCCGGATTCGAAACACCGGCTTTTTCGCCTCGTCGAGCAATTCCATTTCCCATTGCGAGTTCTGCTTCAGGCCGCGGGAAATACCGCCGACCAGATTGGCGCAGACCTTGGTCATCTCGGCCCAGGCGGCGTCGCGATCTTCCAATTCCGATCCGAAATCGGCGGCGCCTGAATAGCGTCCGTGGCTGATCCGGAAATAATAGAGCGGCATCATGAACCCATGTGTCAGGCGAGCCAAGGCAGTTTCCGGAACCGCGAAAACCGGCTTTGCTGCAGGAAAATGTTCTGCCTGAAAACCCCGCGGGCATTCCGATCGCAAACCCGCCATCCGCTTACGCGGGATACACGCGAGCCCGACGATATCGGTAAACTGGATCGAAAGTCGCTACCCGGTCGTGAAGATAAGGGCCCGTATAATTACGGGGTCGCTCCCGGACGAGGCACCATTCAAGAGGCGTCGTTCAATCGGTGGAGCGGCGCAATTCGGGCGGTGCGCTTTCCGGCTTCGCCGGTTCGGTCTTGGTTTCGGATTTGACCGGGTCAATTCCGGCCGCCTCGACGCGGGGGGTCTCCACGCGGGCCGAAACCTCGGTCCGCGACGCATCGGCCGACTCTTCCCGCCGGCGCAGCGAACGCGGACGCGCCACTGCGCGCGCCAGCAGCATCTGAACCACGCCCTGGTTATGGAAATCGCAATAAGCGAAGCCCATCCCCGAAACCGATCCGCGGAAACTGCGCTCGTCCTGCTTGTCGAGATTGAAGCACGGCTCGAACGGAATGCCCTTGATCGAGGCGCAGACCGCTTCACCTCGAATCTGCAAAGTGTTGCCGGGCAGCCGGACGTGGCGGATCGGGCCGGAGCCGCTGAACTGCACCGAACCCGCCGCACCCATGTCATCGAGAATCCGGCCCGCGCCGCGGGTACCGTCGAAACAGGTGAAGGCGAATACCTTGCCGGCGACGAACCTGCGGGCCTCATCGGCGTTCATCGCCCCGGCCAGCGCCGGCACGATCATCGCTCCGGCTGCGACGGTCCCCAACACGAAACGCGCAAGCATGCTGCAACTCCAACTCAACGAGCGCGGGCATTCGGCCTTTAGCCCTTTACCCGCTGCTTACCATAACAACCGTGGCAAGATTGGAGCAGGTTCGTTGGTAAAGTCTGAACGCCGCTACAGAATTTTTACCACGATTCGACCCCGGACCTGCCCCGCGAGGATCTTGGCGCCCGCCGCGATAACCTGGTCCAAGCCAATTTCGTGAGTAATATCAGCAAGTTTTCTGTGATCCAAGTCCATCGCCAGCCGGCTCCAGGCGATTTTGCGCTGTTCGATCGGGCACATCACGGAATCGATGCCCAGAAGACACACGCCGCGCAAAATAAACGGCGCGACCGAGGTAGGCAGGTCCATACCGGCGGCGAGACCGCAGGCGGCGACGGCGCCGCAATATTTGGTCATCGACAGAACATTGGCGAGCGCGGTCGATCCGACGCTGTCGATCCCGCCCGCCCAACGCTCTTTCGCCAGCGGCTTGGCCGGTCCGGAGAGTTCGCTGCGGTCGATAATTTCGGCGGCGCCGAGGCCTTTCAGGTAATCGGCCTCCGACGGCCGCCCGGTCGAGGCGATGACGTGATAGCCGAGCTTGGACAGCACGGCGATCGCCACCGAGCCGACGCCGCCCGCCGCACCGGTCACGATGATCGGCCCGCTAGCTGGCGTCAGGCCATGTTTTTCCAGCGCCAGCACCGAGAGCATCGCGGTATAGCCGGCCGTGCCGATGGCCATCGCCTCGCGGGCGGATATGCCCTCCGGCAGGCGCACCAGCCAATCGCCCTTGACGCGCGCCTTCTCTGCATAGGCGCCGAGATGGGTTTCGCCGAGGCCCCAGCCATTGCAGATCACCTTGTCGCCGGGCTTCCATTGCGGATTCGAGGATTGCTCGACGATGCCGGCGAAGTCGACGCCGGCGATCATCGGAAAGCGCCGCACCACCGGCGCCTTGCCGGTGACGGCCAGCCCGTCCTTGTAGTTCAGCGTCGACCATTCGACCCGAACCGTGACGTCGCCTTCCATCAATTCGGCTTCGTCGAATTGCGTCAGCGCAACCGTGGTGCCTTTTTCCGCCTTGTCGATCCTGATCGCCTTGAACGTCGCCACGGCCGCCTCCCAGACTTTGAATTTCAGGCGATGTTTACCGGATCACGCCGGTAGCGCAACCGGCCGCACCACGGGTTTTTCGACGATCGGCAGGTTGATCAGCGCCGACAGCACGCCGAACAGCACCGACAGCCACCAGATCGGCGTGTACGAGCCGTATTGCTCGAACACGATGCCGCCGAGCCAGACGCCAAGGAAGCCGCCCACCTGGTGGCTGACGAAGGCAAAGCCGTACAGCGTCGCGAACCAGCGCGTGCCGAACATCAGCGCCACCAGCGCCGTGGTGGGCGGCACCGTCGACAACCAGGTCAGCCCGCTGACCGCGCCGAACAGCAGCGCCGAAAACGTCGAGATCGGAAACGAGATGAAGGCGACGGTCGACACCGCGCGGATGAAATAGATCGTCGACAGGATGTAGCGCTTCGGAAAGATGTTTTGCAGCCAGCCGACGCTGAGCGAGCCGATGATGTTGAACAACCCGATCGCGGCGATCACCCAGCCGCCGGATTGCGCCGGAATGCCGCGGTCGACCAGATAGGCCGGCAGATGCACGGTGATGAAGGCGAGCTGGAAGCCGCAGGTGAAGAAGCCCAGCACCAACAGCACATAGGAGCGATGACCGAATGCTTCCACCAGCGCCGTCCTGAACGATTGCTGATCCGCGGCTCTCACATTCACGACTTCCACCGGCGGCGTTCTGAGCGCGAACGACAACGGCACGATCAACAACATCAGCGCGGCGAACACCATCAGCGCCGCCTGCCAGCCGAAACTGTCGATCATCGCCACGCCGAACGGCGCAAACAGAAACTGCCCAAACGATCCGGCCGCCGTGCCCGCGCCAAGCGCCAGCCCTCGCCGTTGCGGCGGCAACAGTTTTGAGAATGCGGACAGCACCAGGTTGAACGAACAGCCGGACAGTCCAAAGCCGACCAGAACGCCGGCGCCAAGATTGAGCGACAGCGGCGTCGCCGCGTAACGCATCAGCACGAGGCCTACGGCATACAGCAAGGCGCCGACACAGATCACGCGCAGCGTGCCGAAGCGATCGGCGATCGCACCGGCGATCGGCTGGCCCAATCCCCACAACAGGTTCTGCACCGCAAGCGCGAGGCCGAAGATATCGCGTCCCCAGGCAAACTCCCGGCTCATCGGCTGAATGAAAAATCCCATGCTCGCGCGTGGCCCGAAGCTCAACATCGCGATCGCGCAACCGCAGATGATGATGACGAGCGGCGTGCGCCAAGGGCCGAAGCCGGAAGATTGACGAGCATCGCCAGCGATTGTCGACATGCAGCCTCCCCAGTTGCGTGCGGCGGATTCAAGGACCTCCGCGGATATTACAAGGAGTTAATGGAGGTGCATGCAAATCCCAATGGGGAATCGCGAAAAATCTGCGTCGTCCGAGGCAACGGACCGGAAAAACAAGAGCGTTCAGCGGGCCAATCCACGACCGGAGTGGCTGCGGCACGAGGCTGTCATCAGCGTCGTATTGTCGTTTCAGACTGCTCGGCGGTGCTTTTTGCAGCCTCGGCCAGTTCTGCCGAGATTTCCGCTGTCTGCGCCGGCGTTCCCCAGCTTGGCGCGTCGCTGCCATCGCCCCACGCCCGCGGCCGGTAGAAGGTGTGAACCCCGAATTTGTACGTCTTCTTCATTTCGCTGACCCAGGACGGATGCACCCAATAGGCGTGGTAATGCGTCGATTTGCCGACTTCCGGCAACCAGAGCTGGCCGTCGAGCATCGCCTTCGCGATCCGCCGGGCGCGGTCCCACATGTCGGGCTCGCGCACGACATCGGCGACGTTATCGCAGGCGAAGGTGAACTGGCAGGCCATGTGGTGATACTTGTTCTGATACACCACGCCGCACACCGTGGTCGGATAGAATCCGGAGAACACGCGGTTCATCACCACCTGCGCCACCGCGATCTGGCCGCGGACGGCTTCGCCGCGGGCCTCGAAATAAACCGCTTCGGCGAGACACTTCTCCGACTTGGCGCTCGACTTCGCGTCGACCAGACCGAGCCGTTCGGCCGGCGTCTTCTCCCGCTGATTGTCGGCGTTGACTTCCCCCTTGGCGGCGACGCTTTCGCCGCTGTCCACGGCTTTGATACTTGCGTCGACGGCCGACGGCAGCGAGACCGTCTTCATATCGGGATCGGCGGATACCTCCGGCGTCACCACCGTCGGTTCTTCGCCGGGCTCCCAGCGCTCCATGCTCTCCGCGGGCGCGCCGAGCGAGGAAGACCCGAAATAGAGGCTTGCGGTCTGCACCGAGAAACCGTCATGCGGCGGCGCGCTTTGCAGCGGAATGGCGTCGGGCGAAGCCTTGAGGTCGTCAAGCGGCCGGGATTCGAGCGACAACGAAACATCGTATTGCGGATGCGCATCGGTGCCGTATTGCGCCAGCGGCGGAGCGTTCAGCGCTTCCTGAAGTTCCGGATCGAGCGCAGGATGGCCATCGGACGGCGCGGCAGCGGCGGTCTTCTGGCCCACGACCGAGGCGTTGGACGTCGAGGGATTTTCCAGCGCGGGCGCGGCATTTGCCGGCACAGTGCTTTCGGGCGGCGGAGTCGTGACCAGGCGATCGCCTTTCAGCGTGCGATTGACCTTGGGAAAATCAGACGCCTGATAGCGTGGCGGACCCTGCAACGGATGCTCCCGCGTCAGCGAGCCGGTGACATCGAGGCCGGAATTGTCGAGGCTCGTCAGCCGATACAGTCCCGCCTGCGGCGACGACGTGCCGATCGGCCGGCCGAAACTGTAGGTCGCGACCTGGATGGTGCTGACGGCGGAGAAAACGCGCTTCTGCCAGCGTTCGGCAACACCGGGCTGCCGGGCCAGCAGCGATGCAATGTCCTGATATCCGATCTCGGTCGGACTCAGCACGAAGACAAGGAGACCAAGGCCGAAGAACGCGAACCGCGCGCCCTTCGGCCGGTTACGCACATCTGACATAGCTACGCCCACGCAACGCTTACGCACACACGCGCGACCGAACCCGGTACATCCGCGCAATTCGATCTTTTTTGGTAATATCGAATTTAGGTTGCGAGGGAGTTAATCGGTGGTGCGCGACGGATACACGCAAGAAATTGCAGCGCTTTATGGTTGGCGATCGAAAACCTTGGTAAACGCCGGCTCGATCAAAACGGTAAATATCCGGTCAACAAAGATGGTGAAGAAAATCTTAGAGCCTTATCGGCTCTGATTGAATCAGAGCCGGGCTCCACCATTTTGTTTCGATACGTTTTCTTCGCGCGAACCGGAATTTACTTCGCTCGGAAACGCTATGGATCGTTGAGAAACCGATTCTGAGAGGGAGCGCAGAGCAGGTTCCATCGTCACAGCCGGACGTGTTCCGGCATGACGCCTTCTCTCTCCACATCCCTCTTTAAACGTCGATGCCCGGGACAAGCCCGGGCATGACATCGTCTTTCATTCGCCGTGAGCAGAGAAAATCAGGCCTGGCTGGAAACCGCCTTGCCGAGCGCCGCCTGCGCCGCGGCGAGCCGCGCGATCGGCACACGGTAGGGCGAGCACGAGACGTAATTCAATCCGACCTCGTGACAGAAGGCGACGGATGCGGGATCGCCGCCATGTTCGCCACAAATCCCGACCTTGAGCTCCGGCCGAGTCTTGCGGCCGCGCGCGACGCCGATCTTGACCAGTTCGCCGACGCCGTCACGGTCGATCGAGACGAACGGATCGATCTCCAGAATTCCCTTGGCGATATAAGTGCCGAGAAAACTAGCGGCGTCGTCACGGCTGATGCCGAAGGTGGTCTGGGTCAGGTCGTTGGTGCCGAAGGAGAAGAACTCCGCGGTCTTGGCGATGTCGCCGGCCATCAGGCAGGCACGCGGCAATTCGATCATGGTGCCGACCTGATAGCTCAGCTTGGTGTTGGTCTCCTTCATCACAGCCTGCGCGGTCGTATCGATCCGCGCCTTGACCAGATCGAACTCCGCCTTGGTCGCGATCAGCGGCACCATCACCTCGAGTCCGACCGGCTTGCCGGTGCGCTTGCCCGCTTCCACCGCGGCTTCGAAGATCGCGCGCGCCTGCATCTCGGCGATTTCCGGATAGGCGATGGCGAGACGGCAACCGCGGAATCCGAGCATCGGGTTGAATTCGCCGAGTTCGCGGGCGCGATCGGCCAGACGCCGCGGGTCGGTGTTCATCGCACGCGCGACTTCCTCGACCTCGGCCTGGCTATGCGGCAGGAATTCGTGCAACGGCGGATCGAGCAGCCGGATCGTCACCGGTAGCCCCTTCATGATCTCGAACAGTTCGACGAAATCCGCACGCTGCATCGGCAACAGCTTCGACAGCGCCGCGCGCCGCGCCTGCTCGTCCTCGGCAAGGATCATCTCGCGCACGGTGCGGATACGGGTTTCCTCGAAGAACATGTGCTCGGTGCGGCAAAGCCCGATGCCCTCGGCGCCGAACTTCACGGCGGTCCGCGCGTCGTCGGGCGTATCGCCGTTGACGCGGACGCGGAGCTTGCGGACGGAATCGGCCCAGCCCATCAGCGTGCCGAATTCGCCCGACAGTTCCGGCTCGATCATCGGCATGCGTCCGGCCAGCACCTGGCCCACCGATCCGTCGATGGTGATGACGTCGCCGGCCTTGAAGGTGCGCGAACCGATGCTCATGGTGCCGCGGCCGTAATCGACGCGGATGCCGCCGCAGCCGGAGACGCAGGGCTTGCCCATGCCGCGCGCGACCACGGCGGCGTGCGAGGTCATGCCGCCGCGCGTGGTCAGGATGCCTTCCGCCGCGTGCATGCCGTGGATGTCTTCAGGGCTGGTCTCGATCCGGACCAGGATGACCTTGCGGCCGTCGGCCTGCAATTTCGCGGCCTCGTCGGGCGAGAACACGATCTCGCCGGCGGCGGCGCCCGGCGAAGCCGGCAGGCCGGTCGCGATGACGTCGCGCTTGGCGTTGGGATCGATGGTCGGATGCAGCAACTGGTCGAGCGAAGCCGGATCGATCCGCGACACCGCATCCTTTTTCGAGATCAGGCCCTCATTGGCGAGTTCGACGGCGATGCGCAGCGCCGCCTTGGCCGTGCGCTTGCCGTTGCGGGTTTGCAGCATCCACAGCTTACCCTGCTCGACCGTGAACTCCATGTCCTGCATGTCGCGGTAATGCTTCTCGAGCAGCGTGTAGATCCGCGTCAGTTCCTTGAACGCCGCGGGCATCGCGATTTCCATCGACGGCTTGTCGGAGCCGGATTCCTGGCGCGCGTCCTCGGTGATGTCCTGCGGCGTGCGAATGCCCGCCACCACGTCCTCGCCCTGCGCATTGATCAGGAACTCGCCGTACAGCTTGCTCTCGCCGGTCGATGGATTGCGGGTGAAGGCAACACCGGTCGCGGAGGTCTCGCCCATATTGCCGAACACCATCGCCTGAACGTTGACGGCGGTGCCCCAGGATTCCGGAATGTCGTGCAGCCGGCGATAGGTCACCGCGCGCGCATTCATCCACGATGAAAACACCGCGCCGATCGCACCCCACAACTGGTCGTGCGGATCCTGCGGGAAGCCCTTGCCGGTCTCCTGCGCCACCGCATCCTTGTAACGGCCGACCAGTTCGGCCCAGTCGTCACCGGTCAGGTCGGTGTCGAGCGTATAGCCCTGGCCGTCCTTGAAGGTGTCGAGAATGTCCTCGAAGTGGTGGTGCTCGAGGCCGAGCACCACGTCCGAATACATCGTGATGAAGCGGCGATAGCTGTCATAGGCGAAGCGGCGATCGCCGGACAATTCGGCGAGCGCTTCGACCGTCTGGTCGTTGAGACCGAGATTGAGCACGGTGTCCATCATGCCCGGCATCGAGGCGCGCGCGCCCGATCGCACCGAAACCAGCAACGGATTTTTCGCGTCACCGAAGGTCTTGCCGGCGATCTTGCCGACATGCGCCAGCGCCTTCTCGACCTGCGCCTTCAATTCCTTCGGATAGGTTTTGTCATGCGCATAGAAATAGGTGCAGACCGTCGTCGGAATGGTGAAGCCGGGAGGCACCGGCAGCCCGAGATTGGCCATCTCCGCGAGGTTGGCGCCCTTGCCGCCGAGCAGATCGCGCAGACCCGCTTTGCCCTCGGCCCTGCCGTCGCCGAACGTGAAGACCCATTTGCCCGCCGGCACTGCGCCTGCAGCCGGCCTGACCGCGCCGGCCTTGGCGCTTGTTTTTGCATTCGCCTTCACGCCTGCCTTTACATTTGCCTTGGCAGCGGTCTTGGCAGCCGGCTTCGGCGCTGGCTTGACCGGGCTTTTCTTCAACGCCTTGCGGGCTCTGGCGGGCGGCGAGACCTTGCCCCGAGCCGACACAGATGTCTTTGATTTCGCTACGGTTTTTTTCGTCTTCGCTACGGCTTTGGCCATGACCTGCACACAATCCGCGAAAGGGGGGATGGGATGGGCGCCTTACACCATTTTGGGCCGTTACGCGCAAGGCGCGAAGCCCATTTGAATCTCATTTCAAGCCTACAAATGCAGCCACCGCAGCAGCCCAAGACCGATCAGGCCGTTCAGAATCAGGAAGACCGCGACCACGAGATTGAGCAGCCTAGGCATGATCAGGATCAGCAAGCCCGCAATCACAGACAGGATCGGTGAAATGTGGGCGACAGTGATGGTCATTTGAAATCTCTCCGATGGCGCTTTTAAGGGAAAATCCCGAATCGATGGGAGGCTTCATTTTATCTGCCGGGACGGTTCCGGAATAGGAGACGCACATCGCCGCAACGGGTTCCCGCGCGAACCCAAAATGCCGAAAATTGACACGTTGTGATCATGGCGTTTTCGGGAACGATGCCGTGCGGCGGGAATTGGGTGGGTTTGCCTGCCCGAGCAGGCATGGATCACCTCGAAGACAATCATCGAAGACATAATCGTCGAAAGCTTGGATCATCTTGAAGGAGCAGATCATGCGGAACAAGTTACTTGCCATCGCCGCTGTCGCGGGCGCCATGAGCGCGCCGATTGCCGCCCAGGCTCAAAGCCAGATCACCACCGGACTCGTTCGCGGCGCTCCGGTCGTGGTCGGCGAGGACGTCGACGGCATCACGCCCGATCAGCGTCCGGCTTTCCAGGAATATGTGGTCCATGAACGCGTGCCGAACTACACGATACCGGGTCGCATCGTCGTGGGCGGAATCCTGCCGGAGATCGGCGTGACCTATTACGACGTGCCGCAGACCTACGGCGTGACGCCTTATCGCTACACGGTCGTGAACGGTGAAACGATTCTGGTCGAGCCGCGCACCCGCCGTATCGTTCAGATCGTCGACTAGTTAAACAGTGGTCTTCCGGACGTGTAGCAGCGACCGGACATGAAGGCCTCGCCCGGCATCCCGGTCGGGCGGGGCCTTTCATTTTCATCTTTCACAGAGACGGAAGTCAAACAGTGTCATTCCGGGATCGATGCCTTCGCATCGCCCCGGAATGACGCTGGCGGGCGCACCTTAATCCTGGATTTTCGAGAAATCGGCGACCGCCCGCGTGGCGCTGCGGATCTCGTTCAGCAGCTTCAGGCGATTTTCGCGCACCTTGGCATCGTCGTCATTGACCTTGACCTTGTCGAAGAACGCATCGACCGCCGGGCGCAATTTCGCCAGCGCGCTCATCGCGGTAGCGAAGTCTTCATCTGCGACGGCAGAGCCCGCTTCCGTCTTCGCCAGATCGATGGCTTTCGCCAACGCCTTTTCCTCGCCGAGCCCATAGAGCGCCGCATCCGGCACGCCGTCGAAGCTGCGCTTGTCCTTTTTCTCTTCGATTGAAAGGATGTTGCTGGCGCGCTTGGTGCCGGCGAGCAAATTCTTGCCGTCGTCGGTGTCGAGGAATTTTCCGAGCGCCTCGACTCGGCGGACCACCATCAGAAGATCGTCCTGATCGCCGAGCGCGAACACGGCGTCGACCAGATCGTGCCGCGCGCCCTGCTCGCGGAGCTGGACCTTTAAGCGGTCAGCGAAGAATAAGAGGAGATCAGCCGGAATCTTGTGTGTATCGACCAGCGCTTGCTTCGTTCCAGTCTCAAGCATCCCCTCAATTGCGGAGCTAGCAATTTTCAAAAGCGAAAGCCGAAGCGCGTTTTCCGTAATTAACCGGATCACGCCCAACGCGCCACGCCGCAGCGCATACGGGTCCTTGCTTCCCGTCGGCTTTTCGTCAATCGCCCAGAAGCCGACCAGCGTATCGATCTTGTCGGCGAGCGCCACCGCCACGCTCACCGGATCGGTCGGCACGCGATCGGCAGGCCCTTGCGGCTTGTAATGTTCCTCGCTGGCGGCGGCGACGGAAGCGTCCTCGCCCTGCGCCAGCGCATAGTATTTGCCCATCAGACCTTGCAGTTCGGGGAATTCGCCGACCACTTCGGTGAGCAGATCGGCTTTCGCCAGATGCGCGGCACGCTTGGTCTTCTGGACATCGGCGCCGACCAATGGCGCGATTTCGGCGGCCAGCCGCTCGATCCGCGCGATACGCTCGCCCTGCGTGCCGAGTTTCTCGTGGAACACGATCTGCTCGAATTTCGGCAGGCGATCTTCGAGTTTCGTCTTGAGATCGGTCTCGTAGAAAAACTTCGCGTCCGACAGCCGTGCGCGGATCACGCGTTCGTTGCCGGCAACGATGGCCTTGCCGCCGTCGCTGGCTTCGATATTCGCGGTGAGGATGAATTTGTTGGTGAGCTTCCCTGCCTTGGGATCGCTGACGACAAAGCATTTCTGGTTGTTGCGGATGGTGGCGCGGATCACCTCGTCCGGGATCGACAGGAATTCCTTGTCGAAGGAGCCCATTAGCGCCACCGGCCATTCGACGAGGCCGGCGACCTCATCGAGCAGCACCGGGTCCTCGACCAGTTCGAAATTCTGCGCCTGCGCCAGCGTCTTCGCCTCGGCCAGGATGACGTCCTTGCGGCGCTCGCGGTCGAGCACGACTTTCGAGTCCAATAGCTTCGCTTCATAGTCTTCGAAGCGGCGAACCCTCATCGCGCCTGGCGCCATGAAGCGATGACCATAAGTGGTCTGGCCGGCCTCGATGCCGTCGATCGTGAATTTCACCACGTCCGGCTCCTCGGTCTCCAGACCGAAGGTCGCAGTGATCGCGTGCAGCGGCCGCACCCATTGCAGCGCGCCGGGCCTGGCCGAGCGTTCCCCCCAGCGCATCGATTTCGGCCAGGGAAAGGTCCTGACCATCACCGGCAGGATATCGGCGAGCACGTCGAGCGTGGCGTGGCCGGGCTTCTCGATCAGCGCGATGTAGAAATCGCCCTTCTTGGGATCGCGCTGGATCTTCGCCTCGTCGAGCGACGCAAGGCCGGTGGCTTTCAGAAATCCCTGAACGGCGGCGTCCGGCGCGCCGATTTTCGGGCCCTTGCGCTCCTCCTTCAGATCCCGCTGCCGTGCCGGAATGCCATGCACGGTGAGCGCCAGCCGCCGCGGCGTCGCGAACGCCTTGGCCCCTTCATAGACCAGCCCTTCGGCGACCAGCCTGTCGGTCACCATGCGGCGCAGATCATCCGCCGCCTTCGCCTGCATGCGCGCGGGAATTTCTTCGGAAAACAATTCGAGGAGGAGATCGGGCATTTATCTTACTTCCCTCCCCCCCGCTTGCGGCGGGGAGGGGCGCAAATACGCACCCGCCAAATTCCAATTCAAAATCGTACTCACAAGGGACCGTCCGCTGCCGCCCTGCCCGCTTCGGTATGCACCCAGGCTTCGCCGCAGGCCTTGGCGAGTTCGCGGACGCGCAGGATGTAGCTTTGCCGCTCGGTCACCGAGATCACGCCGCGGGCGTCGAGCAGGTTGAAAACGTGGCTGGCCTTGATGCACTGGTCGTAGGCCGGCAGCGCCATCAGATGCGCCTCGCGCTTGCCGTCCTTCGGGTTTTTTTGCCATCCCGCCTCGAGATATTTGCGGCAGGCCTGCTCGGCCATCTTGAATTGCTCGAACAGCATCGCGGTGTCGGCATATTCGAAATTGTGCCGCGAATATTCCTTCTCGGCCTGCAGAAACACATCGCCATAGGAGACGCGCTCGGCGCCGTCGCGGCCGTTGAAGTTGAGATCGTAGACCCGGTCGACGCCCTGCACATACATCGCCAGGCGCTCGAGGCCGTAGGTGAGTTCGCCCGCGACCGGCGCGCATTCGACGCCGGCGACCTGCTGGAAATAGGTGAACTGCGACACTTCCATGCCGTCGCACCAGCACTCCCAGCCGAGGCCCCAGGCGCCCAGCGTCGGGCTTTCCCAATCGTCCTCGACGAAGCGGATGTCGTGCAGCGCCGAATCGACGCCGATCGCCGCCAGCGATTTGAGGTAGAGATCCTGGATATCAGGCGGCGACGGTTTCAGGATCACCTGGAACTGGTAGTAATGCTGCAACCGGTTGGGATTTTCGCCATAGCGGCCATCCTTCGGCCGTCGCGACGGCTGGACATAGGCCGCGTTCCACCGCCTCGGGCCCAGCGCGCGCAACGTGGTGGCCGGATGGAACGTGCCCGCTCCCACTTCCATGTCATAGGGTTGCAGGATCACGCAGCCGTAATCCGCCCAATAACGCTGCAGCGTCAGGATCAATCCCTGGAACGAGCGTTCCGGGCGCATATGGGGCGGCACGGCGTCCATTGATTCGCCTAAATCTCTCATGGCTTGAATTTCGCGCGGACCGTATCGGCGGGGGAACGGGGAATCAAGGCGAAGCCGGACGGGATTTACCCCGAAACATGATGGCAGCGGTACAAACATATTTTTGGTGACGCCGCGCTAACCATCCTGGCAATCCCCGGCGGGCGGACGCGGATCGTTAGTAAATGTGGGATTAGGACGGAGAAGCTTCGAAAGACCGCTCCTTCGAGGCTCAGGGCTCCGGAGTTCGTGATCTCTCACCAGAGAATCGTGACCTTCGGACGCCGAAGGGTTCGATAAAATGAACCTGCCTCCAAGCTTGCTCGCCGGTCCTCAGAAGGGTGATGCTCCACCCTCGGGGGCCGGCGAAAGCAAGTCCGAAAAGCAACTCCCAAAAAACAGCTCTGAAGCGTGGTTAGCGATCAAGCGGACGCTATTAGCCGGGCCGGTAGGCGCCGGTGACCGGATCCCGTCGCAAGGTCTGAATGTCGCTCGATCTCGCAGCCTCGGCGACGCGCGCCAGCCGGGCCTCTTCCAGTTCCCGGTTGATCTGGACGGCGGTGCGATAGACCCAGCGGACCACGGCCAATGCACCAAGAGTACCTGCGAATGCAATGAGCGGCGGCATCGGTCGATCCTTCTGATTCATACGTCACGCCCTCCGGTAGCATTGTCGCTCAAGCCGGCCTCGTCCGCAATCGCCTTGACCGGGACCAAATGGCGCGGGTCAGCCCTCAAAAGGCCGCGTTAACGCAAAACGGGAACCGGCTTTCCCGCGCCACGAACGCGGAACGCGTTTGCGCAGGAAGATCATGCTCTAAAAGCCGAATTTGGCCCAAATGGCCCTGGTCTCCAGCGCCGAGATCAGTTCATCCGGCAAGCCCGCGATCCCCTGCAGAGCGTCCAACCCCACGGCGCCCGGCGATCTGCGGCCGAGCAGGCCCGACAACATGCCGCTGGCGGGCGCGATGACGGGCGTCCTCACCTTGTCGCCGTAACGCGCACGCAAGGTTGAACGCAGGTCTCCGATCGCATCCGCAAGCCCAAGCGAAACCGAAGTCTCTCCCGCCCAATATTCGCCGGTGAAGAGAACATCCTCGCCGCCTTTCAGCCGGCTGCCGCGGCTCTTCCTGACCAGCGCGATGAAGATCGAATGAATCTCGCGCTGAAGCGCCTTGACGCGCGCGACATCGTCCGGATTTTCCGGCTTAAACGGATCGAGCATCGCCTTGTGCTCGCCGGCCGTATACAGCCTTCGCTCGACGCCGATCTTCTTGATCAGTTCCTGGAAGCCGAAGGATCCTCCGACCACGCCGATCGATCCCAGGATCGACGACGGATCGCAGAAGATCTCATCGCCGGCGCAGGCGATCATGTAGCCGCCGGAGGCAGCGACGTCCTCGACGAAGACCAGAACCGGCAAGCCTTTTTCCGCAGCGAGTTGCCGGATCCGCAAATAGATCTGCCGCGATTGCACCGGCGAGCCGCCGGGCGAATTGATCACCAGCGCCACGGCCTTGGCGTTCCTGGTGCCGAAGGCGCGTTCGAGCGTCCGGGCAATGCCGGTCAGCGTCATGCCGGGGCGCAGCGGCGTCACCGCGCCGATCACGCCGGATAACCGCACCACCGGGACCACGGCGGTGCCACGCCGCAGGCGCGCCGGAATCCATTCCTTGAGCCGGTCGATCAAGGCCGTCGATTTCCGGAGAGCGCCCGTTTGGTCTGTCATTTGGTTACCTCGAATTAACCATTCTTTATCACGCGACTGTCATTGAATCGATGGAACGCCCTTTGCGCCGCAGGTGTTGGGTGGGCTGCAACGGCACGGCGGAGAAAGACATGAAGATCTATCTGTTGATGCTCCTGATCGGCTCTCTTCTGACGGCGATCCATTTCACTTCGGTTCCAGAACAGCGTTCGAAAACCCTTCCCTAAACAGCCACGATCCACGCCGCGAAATTCGCGCAGGACGCGACGTTCAGAGACGCGCGAGCGGCAACACCTCTTTTCCCGCCAGAACAGCCTGCACCTGCTTGTTGGGCGAGGCGGGCTTATCATTGAGCATCAGCGCCGGATAGAGGCGGGTCGGCGCCCTGCCGCCCTTGACCGCGCGAACGAGGATGCGAATCGCAGGCGCGTCCGGGTCACCGTGAACCGGCAGGATCGCCAGACTGCCAAAGCCGCGGCCAAGCGCCGCCAGCATCTCAGTCAAACCATCCGCGCGCCAGATCAAGGTGAGCGCACCGCCGGATTTCAACATCCGCCGCGCGGCGTGAACCCAGCCCTCGAGCGTCGCCTCCGTCGCCACATGGGCGATTTCGCGAGCCTTTTCCGGCGAGGCGCGGTGCCGCGCGGGATCGTTGAAAGGCGGGTTCATCAGCACCGCATCGACGCTGTCGGCAGCCAGGCCCGCCGCGACAAAGGCGTCCACCCCCGACGCCACATCGAGCACGATAATGTCGGCCGCTATCCCATTCGAACCGGCATTGCCGCGCGCCAGACCCGCAAGCGCCGCATCGATCTCGACCAGGGTAAGCCTTATTCCCTCCACGCGCCTCGCAACCGCCAGGCCCGCGGCGCCGACGCCGGCGCCGAAATCGATCACACGATCGCCCGGCCGCGCCGCAGTCGCGGCCGCCAGCAATATGGCGTCATGACCCGCGCGATGCCCCGATTTTGGCTGCCGCAAACACAATTGGCCGCCAAGAAACCAGTCCTCGGTGAATTCGCCGTCGCTGGGTTCGCCCGGCCGTTCAGTCATCGGTCCGCAATTCGTGCGACAGCCCGGCGTCGCTGAGAATCCGGCGCGCCTCGCGATTATCGTCGTCATGGACCAGTATCCGGCGCGGCAGCACCCCGAGCGAGCCTTCGATGCTGCTCATATTCTGGTCCAGCACCAGATGATGGATATTTGCGCCATCGAGCAGCGCGCCAATTGCCGAAACCAGCACGATATCGTTGGTCCGAACCAATTCCCGCACGCTCAGATTCTCCTTTGCCGGCCCGCCGCCCGGGGCTGCGGGGCAGCTGTCAACCGCTTCTCAACCACTTCGTGCCCTTGCCGCATTACGCGGCAGTTTCTATTGTTATATCCAAGGATAGTGCGAATTCGGCAAATGTGGAGACCGGTGTGGCGGTTATTGTACCCTTCGAGAGCCCCTCGAACGCTTCGATCGATCAACTGATCGAGCTTGTCGCGGCTGATATGGACCGCGTCAATGCCACCATCCTGTCGCGGACCGGCTCGGAAGTGACCATGATCCCCGAAGTCGCCAACCACCTGATCTCCTCGGGCGGAAAGCGGCTGCGCCCGATGCTGACGCTGGCGATGGCCGGGTTGACCGGCTATTCCGGAGACGGCCACATCAAGCTCGCGGCCTCCGTCGAGTTCATGCATACCGCGACCCTGCTGCATGACGACGTGGTCGACGAGAGCGAGCTCCGGCGCGGCAAGCTGTCGGCGCGGATGCTGTGGGGCAACGAGGCCAGCGTGCTGGTCGGCGACTTTCTGCTCGGCCAGGCCTTTCGCATGATGGTCGAGGTCGGCTCGCTGCGCGCGCTCGACATCCTCTCCTCCGCCGCAGCGACGATCGCGGAAGGCGAGGTCATGCAGCTCGCTGCGGCCAAGAACACCGCCACCACCGAAGACGAATATCTCGCCGTCATCCGCGGCAAGACGGCCGAATTGTTCGCGGCCGCCTGCGAGGTCGGCCCGGTTCTCGCCAATCGCCCAAAAGCCGAACAGACGGCATGCCGGTCGGTCGGCATGAATCTCGGCATCGCATTCCAGCTGGTCGACGATGTGCTGGATTATGGAGGCAAGGCCGCCAAGCTCGGCAAGAATATCGGCGACGATTTCCGGGAAGGAAAGATCACGCTGCCGGTGGTGCTGGCGTTCCGCCGCGGCAATGACAGCGAGCGCGCCTTCTGGACCAATGCGCTGGAGCGCGGCGAAATCGGCGACGGCGACCTCGACCACGCCATCGGCCTGATGACCAAGCATCGCGCGCTCGAGGACACCATCAGCCGCGCCCAGCATTATGGCGACATGGCCGTCGACGCGCTGGCGCTGTTTCCGTCATCGCCGATGAAGTCCGCGCTCGAACAGGTGGTGGCGTTCTGTCTGGCAAGGTCGCATTGATCGTTTGACGTCGTTGCGAATTATCCGTCATCCTGGATGGTCCGAAGGACCAGACCCGAATGACGGTACTGAACGATCGTTTTGGTACGGAGTTTATCTAACTCAGCGTCCCCGCATGCACCCACCATTCGGGGTGAGCGCGCTCAATCGTTTCGGCAGCGCGGCGCGCGGCAGCGCCGTCTTCGAAGATCGCAAAGCAGGTGGCGCCCGAACCCGACATGCGCGCAAGCCGTGATCCGGCGGCGTCGCGGAGGGCTGCGAGCACTTCGCCGATCAGGGGCTGAATCCGCATGGCCGGCGCTTCGAGATCGTTGGTTCCGGCGGCAAGCGCCTCGATCCAGTCGCCGATGGAAGCGTCGCCCTCCGGCCAGGCGGGGGCCTGAATCACGTCGCTGGCGCCGACCAGCAACTCGCCCTTTTGCAGGCCCAGCGCCGTGAACACGTCCTTGGTTGCAACGCCGATGCGCGGATTGACCATGACGCAGGGCATTTCCGGCAGCTTCAGCGGCAATAAATTCTCGCCGACGCCGCTCATATCGCAGGCGCGCGAAGCAAGGCACACCGGCACATCCGCCCCCGTCAGCAACGCCACCTCGTGCAGGCGCTTGTCATCGAGCGCAAGCCCGTTGAGCCGCGCCAGCAGACGAAGCGCCGCAGCCGCATCGGCCGAGCCGCCGCCGATTCCGGCAGCGACCGGCAGCACCTTGTCGAGGACGAATTCGCCGAGCTTCAGGTCCGGCACGCGTTCAGCCAGAAGCTGCGCCGCCTTGAACACGAGGTTGTCCGCGGCCTCGCCGCAGGCTTCCGCCAGCGGTCCCGTGGTCTTGAGGCCCAATTCGGATCCCGGCGTCAAACTCAGGCGGTCGGCGCAATCGGCGAACGCCACCACGCTTTCAAGATCGTGATAGCCGTCTACGCGGCGGCCAACCACCCGCAAGGTCAGGTTGACCTTGGCGCGCCCTTCTTCCGTCAGCATCGGCGATGAGCCCTTCGATCAATCCGCTCGCGATCAACCGCCCTTGCCGTCTTCTTTTTTCTTGCCGGCAGGGTCCGCGGACGAAGAATCGTCCTGCTTGTCGGCCGTGGCCGCCGCCGGCGCGTCGTCCGGCAAGCCATTCTGGATCTTGGCCTCGATCTTGGGCAGGTCGTCCGGCTCGGGCTTCAGGTCGCGGGCATGCGCCCACTGGAATTTCGCTTCCAGCTTGCGGCCAATGCGCCAATAGGCGTCGCCAAGATGGTCGTTGATGGTCGGGTCTTCGGGCTTGAGGTCGATCGCCCGCTCGAGATTCTTCACCGCGTCGTCGTAATTGCCGATGCGGTAATAGGCCCAGCCCAGCGAATCCACGATGTAGCCGTCGTCGGGACGCTGATCGACGGCGCGCTTGATCATCTTCATGCCTTCGTCGAGATTGGTGCCCTGATCAATCCAGGAATAGCCGAGATAGTTGAGCACATGCGGCTGATCGGGCTGCAGCTCAAGCGCCTTGCGCATGTCCGCTTCGGCCTTGGGCCACTGATGCGAACGCTCCTCGCAGATGCCGCGATAATAGTAATAGACGGTGTTGTTCTTGTCGTTCGGATCCGGCAGGACGTCGATGGCACGGGAATAGGTATCGGAGCAGTCGGCAAACTTCTTGCGGCCCCGCTCGACATTGCCGAGCGCCATGATGGCTTCGAGATCCTTCGGATCGTCGGCGATGACGCTCTTCAGGATCTTGATCGCCTCGTCGCTGCGATCGGAGGCATCCAGGTCGGTCGCGAGCTGGATCTGCGCATTGCGCTTCAAGGGCGAGCTCGCCGGCACGCGCTCGTAAATCTTGATCGCCAGCTGCGGCTTCTTCACGGATTCGTGGAGATCGGCCAGCGCCAACAGCGCCAGCGGATGATTGGGCGCGAGATAGAGCGCGAGCTGCAGATAGACCAGCGCCAGATCTTCGCCGCCGCGGCGCGTCAGGGTCGCACCGATGCCGTACAGCGCTTCGGCGGCGCCGGTCTGCGGCGAATCGACCAGCGGCGGCAGCTTCTTGCCGGCCTTGGTCTCGCGCAGCCCTTCCAGCACCAGCGGATGCCGCGGGATTTTCTTCTCGAACGCCTCGTAGACCGCGGTCGCCGCCGCCTCGTCCTTGTTGCGCGACAGCCAGCGCGCATAATCGTCGGCGATGCGCAGCATGGAATCGTCGAGCTTGTAGGCCCGCTCAAGCCGCACGCCGGCATCCTTTTCCTTGCCGGAAAGCTCCAGGATCATGGCGGCGTGCAAATCCTTGAACAGCGGATACCATTCCGGCCCCGCGAGCTTGTCGATATTGGCGACCGCCTGCTTGGAGTCGCCGGCGCCATAGGCCGCCCAGCCGGACAGCAGCGTCGCGACCAGATCGGTGATCGGCCCGCGGACCGATTGATTGATGTTGGCTTGCGCGCTGGCATATTTCTTCAGCTTCAGGTCGCGCACGCCGACCACGAGACGGGCAACGCGGTTGGACTTGTCGACCGTCAGGATGCGGTCGGCGAGTTTCACCGCCTCGTCGATGTCGCCGTCGGCAACCGAGGAGATGAACGCGCGATCGAGCAGTTCGGTGTTCTTCGGATCGGTCCGCAGCGCCGAACGATAGAATTCGGCCGCCGAGGCGGCGTCCCGTTCCACGCTGGCGTGACGCGCCGCAAGGTAGCTGCCCGACATCGTCAGGGATTTCAAATCATGGCTGGTAGGAAACTGCGGCGAGGTGTCGGCCGGACGTTCCGGCGTCTGCGCCGAGAGCGGGCCGGACACGCCGAGCATGGCGACGGAGATTGCAGCGATCGTCCAGCGATTGAAACGAATGGGAAACATCACGGTTCGCCTAGCTCCAGGATTTCGTGGCAGGATGTTACAGGCAATCTTGAATGCGAACCCGATCGTCGGCACCAAGCCTCGCCACAATGCCGCGTTTATGGTTCAACCGCAAGGATACGGGCAGGAAGACCGAATCAAGGACAGGGGCAGCCGATCGATCGGAAGTTTCGGAAGTTGAAGCTCCGAGAACCGCCGATTCAGCCAGCTTCGCCTCAAAACGCTTGCAGTGTGGCGGTATCGTGGCCAAGGGCTGCGCACCCTCGGGTCGTGGCCTCACGCAATCGTGGTCACATCGCCTCGTAATTGGGTCCGCCGCCGCCCTCCGGCGGAACCCAGGTGATGTTGCCGTTCGGGTCCTTGACGTCGCAGGTTTTGCAGTGGACGCAATTCTGGGCGTTGATCACGTAGCGGGGGCTGGAGGCCTCCTCGACCCATTCATAGACGCCCGCCGGACAATAGCGATTCGACGGCCCGGCATAGACATCGTGCTCGGATGTCTTTTGCAGGTTCATGTCGGCGATCTTGAGATGGACCGGCTGGTCCTCTTCATGATTGGTGTTGGACAGAAACACCGAGGACAGCCTGTCGAAGGTAAGCTTGCCGTCCGGCTTCGGCGGAGAAATCGGCGCATGCGCCTTCGCCGGATCGAGCGTCTTGCGATCGGGCTTGGCGTGGGACTGCGTGCCGAACAACGAGAACCCAAGCGTATTGCACCACATGTCGAGGCCACCGAGCGCGACGCCGACAACGGTGCCGAACTTCGACCATAGCGGCTTGACGTTGCGGACCCGGTACAAATCCTTGCCGACGGCGGAATCGCGCCATGCGTTCTCGTATTCGGCCAGTTCATCATTGGCGCGGCCGGCATTGAGCGCGGCGGCGACATATTCGGCCGCCAGCATGCCGCTGCCCACCGCGTTATGCACGCCCTTGATGCGCGGCACGTTGACGAACCCCGCCGCGCAGCCGATCAGCGCACCGCCCGGGAAACTCAATTTCGGCACCGACTGATAGCCGCCCTCGGTGATGGCGCGCGCGCCATAAGCGAGCCGCTTGCCGCCTTCGAACAGACCGCGGATCGCGGGATGGGTCTTGAAGCGCTGGAATTCGTCGAACGGCGACAGATACGGATCGTCATAATTGAGATGCACGACGAAACCGACCGCCACGCGATTGTCGTCGTAGTGATAGAGGAACGAGCCGCCGCCGGTCGAGTTGTTCAGCGGCCAGCCGAACGAATGCTGGATCAGGCCTTTCTGGTGCTTGGCCGGATCGATCTGCCAGACTTCCTTCAGCCCGATGCCGAATTTCGGCGGCTCGCTTTTGGCATCGAGCGAAAACTTCGCGATCAGTTGCTTGGTCAGGCTGCCGCGCGCGCCTTCGGCGAACAACGTGTATTTGCCGAGCAACTCCATGCCACGCGTATAGGACGATTTGTGCGAGCCATCCTTGGCCACGCCCATGTCGCCAGTGGCGATGCCGCGCACCGCGCCGCTTTCATCGTACAGCACTTCGACCGCGGCGAAGCCCGGATAGATCTCGACGCCCAGCGCTTCGGCTTTCGGCGCCAGCCAGCGGCACACATTGCCGAGCGAGCCGATATAGCAATGATGGTTGTTCATCAGCGGCGGCATCATGAAATTCGGCAGCCGGATCGCCCCGCCCGCCGTCATCCAATAGAAGCGATCGTCCTTGACCTGCGTCTTCAGCGGACAATCGGCGTCCTCGCGCCAGTCCGGAACGAGCTTGTCGAGCGACACCGGGTCGATCACCGCGCCGGACAGAATATGCGCACCGACTTCGGAGCCTTTTTCCACCACGACGATGCTGAGATCGGCATTGAGCTGTTTCAGCCGGATCGCGGCCGACAGGCCGGACGGCCCGGCGCCGACGATCACGACGTCGAATTCCATGGACTCACGTGGCGGTAGTTCTTCGCTGCTCATGCTCTGGTCTCAGCCCGGTTGAGAACGTATCTAAAGTTCGTTTGTTTCCGATTTTTGCGCCAAGAACAACCACGGAAATACGCCTTGAGGTATTTCCTCATGGCGTAATGCATCCCGGATGCCTGTCCGGTCCTGATTGAATCAAAACCGGGCCCGGCTCTTGGTTTTGGCGCGTTTTCTTCTCGCAAACCGGTATCCACTTCGCTCGAAAACGCGATACATTGGCTTGATGCCACAAAGCCTCCGCCATGACGCCTGAACCCGCCCCTACCGTCCGGCAATTGCTCGCCTTTTATCTGGAGGCCGGGGTCGACTGCGCGCTCGCGGAAGAACCGCTTGATCGCCTCGCCGATCCCGCACCTGTCCCTGCCGCGGGTGCGACGGCATCGCCGGGACCTGTCAGGACGGTTCCCGCCGCCGCCGCGATCCCAGCCCCGCGCGCCGAGCCTGCGCCCGCGCCGGATGCCGCGATCGTCTCGGCGCGGGAAGCCGCGCGGACCGCACCGACGCTGGAAGCGCTGCGCGCGCTGCTCGAAAAATTCGACGGCTGCGCGCTGAAACATACCGCCACGCGTCTGGTATTCGGCGACGGCAACCCGCAGGCGCGCATCATGTTCGTCGGCGAAGCGCCCGGACGGGACGAAGACATCGAGGGCCTGCCCTTTGTCGGACGTTCCGGCAAACTGCTCGACCGCATGATCGGGGCAATCGGGCTCGATCGCAGCAGCGCCTACATCGCCAATGTGATTCCGTGGCGGCCGCCCGGCAACCGCACGCCGACGCCGCAGGAGACCCAGATCTGCCTGCCATTCATCCGGCGGCAAATCGAACTGGTGAACCCGGACGTGCTGGTCACGCTGGGCAATCCCTCGACCCAGACCTTGCTGTCGATCCGCGAAGGCATCATGCGAACCCGCGGACGGTGGTTCGATTACGACACTGGCACGCGCACGATCCGCGCGCTACCGACGTTTCACCCGGCCTATCTGTTGCGCTCGCCTTCCTACAAGCGGATGAGCTGGCAGGATCTGCGCTCGATCGCGAAAGCGCTTGAACAGACCAAATCCGCATCCTGACGAGCGCCACTACGGCGCCTTCGGCCGCACGATGGCCCAGCCGATCCGCAGCAAGGGCTGGCGGCCGTTCACCAGCCAGTCGAACGTTTGCGGCACTTCCGGCACCAGGCCCGGAAAATGCCGGGCGATCTCGGCCGGCGGCGTGCCGACGGTGTCGGAGGCACGCCAAACTACGACGCCGCCACCCTGGTTGAATTTTTCGCGCGTCAGCCACGGCGTGCGCTCCGGCGTCGCGTCGAGAAGCAGATGCGGCCGGGCAGCACCCAGCGCAATCAGGCCGGCCAGTTGCTCGTCGCCCGTCACAGCCGGAAGCGGCTGATTGGTCCGCCGCGCGAAACTGTCGCCGAAGAATTGCGCGATCATGGTCGCCGGCAGCGAGGTCGTTACCTCGCCGCTGGTCCAGGGCAAGAAAACCGCGCCGGCAACGACGGCAATCGCAGGAGCGGCGATGGCGCCCGCCCATACCAGGCGGAGGACGCGTTCGTTGCGCAAATGAATCAGATCGCCGGATGCGACGATCACCGCCAGTCCCGACATCAGAAGCGCTGCGCCCGACCCGCCTGCGACATGATCCAGTGCAAACAGGCCCGACACCAGGCTCCCCGCAAGGGCGGGAACGATGGCGAAGAAATAGACGAAGCGGCGGCCCAGCGATACCACCGGCGGCCGATAGATGATCGGGGCGTCCTCCCCGTTGCGGGAGAACCAGCCTGAATTAAGCGCGATCAGGATCGCGATGCCGGACAGCGCCAGCAGCAGGCGGCCAAGCAACGCACCACCATGCGCGGCCCTTGCGCCCAGATCCGCAAGCGCCGGCAAAGGCGGCAGGACGAACGCATCGGCACGGATCAGCCAGATCAGATAGGGCAACACCAGCACGACGACCACCAGCAGCGCGAACAGCGGATCGAACGACATCAGCGTGCGCCGGCCGCGCGCCGTGGCGACGGCAAAGCCCGCGATCAGCAGCAACAGCAGGATCGCGGCCGGCATCGTCAGCAGCAGCAGGCCGGCCTCGATGGACCACGCGAACCACGCGCTGCGCCGGCCCTGCCCGATCAACCGCCATGAATGCAGCAACAGCAGCGCCCAGAGCGGACGCGCCAGCACCAACGGGCCGAACTCCACTCCCGGCGAACTGAAGACCACGACCGTCATCGTCAGCAACACCGCCAGCACCGCTTGCTGCCCGCCGACGACGGCACGCGCGAGAAGGTACAGCGTAAAGAACGTGACGATCGAGCAAAGCTGCGCCAGCAGATAGACGCCGAAGATATGACTGCCCGCCGCACGGAAGGCGATGTCGGCGAGCCAGAACGGCAACGGCGGGCCGAGATCGGTGCCGACCTGGTATTCACGGCCAAAGGCGAGCACGGTCGCCAGATCGCCGGGAGGGCTGCGATATAGCAACAGCGGCACCACGAACCACAACGCCGCCTGGAGCAGAATCACCAGCCAGACGATCAGCCGCGGCCGGGCGCGGATCAGTTCGATAATCAGCGAGGTAAAACGCATGAACCGCCTGAATGCCCGACTCGAACCCGTTGAGGCGGGCCCCGGCCGTCCTCGTTCGATCCCCAGCGTGTGATAAAGCGCGTGAGCCGATGAAGCAACCGGCGTCAGATTGCGACCGGCGCCGCGGCCTCGATCCCTGTTTCAGGTGCGACGACGCCGATGTCGATCCCCGCCATCAAATGTTTTTCTCGCGCGGCGACCACGGGCGCGAAAAAGCGCCGATGGTGCGGGCTCGGCCCCAGCCGGTCCAGCGCCGCGAGATGTTCCGGCGCGCCATAGCCCTTATGGGATTCGAAGCCATAGCCGGGACAATCCAGCGCCAGCGCGCGCATCAGGCGGTCGCGCGTCACCTTGGCGATGATCGACGCCGCCGCGACCGACACCACCAATCCGTCGCCGCCGATCACGGCGTCGCAGTCGCAGCGCGTATCAAGCTTGTCGCGGCCATCGACGAACACATGCTTCGGCATTTCCGGCAGCGCATGCACCGCGCGGGTCAGCGCCCAGAGCGAAGCACGCAGGATATTGTCGCGATCGATTCGCGCCGGCGAGGCAAACGCCACCGCGAATGCCGACGTTGCGCAAATTTCCTCGAACAATTCCTCGCGGCGCTCCGCCGTCAGCCGCTTGGAATCATCGATTCCCTTCGGAATTCGTTCGGGATCGAGCACCACGGCCGCCGCCACCACCGGGCCCGCGAGCGGACCCCGCCCCGCTTCGTCGCAGCCCGCGACCGGCCAGACTCCGCGCTTGATCAGCGCGCGCTCACGGCGAAAGTTCGGTCGCGCCACCGCGATGACGCCCCTTGCCGGCTTGGCCTGCTCTTTCGAGGGCTGGTTTTTGGAAGGCTTTTCCCGAATCATGGCGGGATGGTGCGCAAGCGCGACCTATGACGCAACCGGGAACTCGGGTCACGGGCTGCCCTTTCACCGTTCTCAACAGAGCTAGAACAGGCTCAATTGCTGCCCGCTGCGCTCCGGCCTCGCGAAATGCTCGACCGTCAATTTCGAGCGCCGCTTGTTGAGCCCAAGCTTCTCGCAGGCGATCTCGAACCGGCGCCCGATCGTCCAGGCCATCGGTCCGGTGCCCTTCATCCGCGTTCCCCATTGCGAATCGTAATCACGGCCGCCGCGCATGTCGCGGATCAGGGTGAAGACATGCCGATAGCGGTCGGGATAGTTCGCCATCAGCCATTCGCGAAACAGATCGCGGACTTCGAGCGGCAGACGCAACAGCACATAGCTCGCTTCCTTGACGCCGGCATGGGCTGCGGCGTCGAGAATCCGCTCGATCTCGGAATCGTTGAGCGCGGGGATGATCGGCGCCACCATCACAGTGGTGGGAATGCCGGCCTGCGCCAGCCGGCGCAGCGCCTCCAGCCGGTTCGGCGGCGTCGAAGCCCGCGGCTCCATGCTGCGCGCCAATTTCGGGTCAAGCGTCGTCACCGAAAGCGCCACCTTGACCAGATTGCGTTTCGCCATCCGCGCCAGAATGTCGATGTCGCGCATCACCAGCGCCGACTTGGTGACGATACCGACCGGATGACCGGCGCGATCCAGCACTTCGAGAATGCCGCGCATGATCTTCCGCTCGCGCTCGATCGGCTGATAGGGGTCGGTATTGGTGCCGATCGCGATCATGCGCGGCTCGTAATCCTGCGCCGCCAGTTCCTTTTCCAAGAGCGTTGGCGCATCCGGCTTGGCGAACAATCTGGATTCGAAATCGAGCCCCGGCGACAGGCCGAGATAGGCGTGGGTCGGCCGCGCGAAGCAGTAGACGCAGCCATGTTCGCAGCCCCGGTACGGGTTGATCGAACGGTCAAAGCCGATATCGGGCGATTCGTTGCGGGTGATGACTTTGCGCGCGGTGTCGAGCGTCACCGTGGTCTTGAACGGCGGCAGATCGTCAAGGCTTTGCCAGCCGTCGTCGAAAGCGGTGTACGCTTCGGCCTCGAACCGGCCGCTTGGGTTGGATTGCGCGCCGCGGCCGCGCCGCCGTCCGCGCTCGATCGCGACTTCCAGTTCCGGGAAAGCTGAAGTTGCACCCGCCGGCTTGGAGGGCGCCGTGACCGGCGGGTGCTTGAGGGCATGTGAGGATGCTCGGCTCATAACGAGAACATAGCACGCCATCAGAACAAATCAAGAACAAACGAGGACGACGTGTGGATACCTCACCGGTTGCGCCGCCGGCCGCTTCCATGACGTTTTTATGAATGATCTGGCGCAATGAATCTGTCGCCAATTCGGGGCATAGCCATTCCATTCCGCTTTGGCTGGCAGGTCATGAAATCTCAAATCATCGAACAACTCGGACAGGTGGACATTCTGTTGCCGTCGCTGGTTGCGGAGGCATTGGCCGCCAACGATCGCATCAAGGTCCGGATGAGCGCGCTGCAGGCTGCCGTCGACCATGCACAGCAGCCGGACCGCCCAACAACCGATTTGCATGTCGAATGCCACGCCGCGGGAATCGCGCCTGCCGCGCTCGCGACGCTGATCAGAGGCGCCCATCCGGCCGGCGATGGCCGAATAGCCGCGCCCAGCCTCGCCAGGCTGATGAAGGAAATCGCTGACGACGTCGCGGCGATGATCAAGGCGGTCAGCGCGGGCAAACCGTCGGAAGGCGAAAGCATGAACGCGCGGCTTGCCGCGATCCGCAATTCGGGCCTGCTCGAAGCCTCCAACGAAATCGACATCGCGCGCGTCGGCAAATTGACCGGGGTGGCGCAGGACGGCAGCGACAGCCTGCATCGGCTAGTGATGGATCTGCACAAAGCCCTCAACAAGCTCGCCGCGAACTGCTCCCAGGAAATCGTGGCCGGCGCGCATGTCTTTGGTTTGCAGCCCGAAGATCATGCGCCGGTCGAAAATTTCATGCACGGGCTCAACGAGACCCGCGCCTTGAAGTTCAACCATCCCGGTCTCGATACGATGGCGACCCGTTCGGGCGACCGGTTGCTGATCCAAAACGACATCGGGACCACGGACGCCCATGTGGTGGTGATTGCGATCAGGCAGAATTCCGTGACCGTGACCTATACCGATGTGCATCGGGCGCGCGCGAAGTTCTTCACCGCCCTGTTCGACAAATTTGTGGTGAAATGGAACGGACTCGATCGCCATACGGCGGCAAGTCTCGGCGAGGACAACGCCTTCTTTCTCGTCACCGGACAGTACGAGGCCGGGAGCGCCGGAGATCGCGACGCCTTCCTGGCGGCGCTTGGCGCGGCGCTGGTGTTCCTGATCGACTGGAACAAGGCGCGCAAGCTGTTGCGCAGCTGGGTCACCAATGATGACGCGGCGCGGATTCTCGAATGGGCCGCCCGGCATCGATTCGGGCACCGCGGCTTCCTTGAACTCGGCGGCAATGAATTGATCGGCGCCGCGGTGCGGGATGCGGCACCGACCCGGATCGGCTTTGGCGAGCGGCTGGATCAGGCACTGGGCCGCAATGCCGCGGTCGATTTCCTCAAGACCGCGATCCGGGTTTCGACCGAAACGCTGATCGCGGGCGGATCGGTCAGGCTGGTGCGCGACCAGATCGAGGCGGATCTGGTCAGGCACCTGGAGCGCGTCGAGAGCGCGTTGCTCGCGATCGTGTTGCGCCAGGTGGGATTGGCGCACGACCTCGCCGCCGCCATCGCCCAGCATATCGCTGAATTGCAGGCAGGCCGTCCGGTCGACGGCAAGCAGTTGACGGCGCGCGCCGGCCGCATCGAACAGAAGGCGGATCGCATCGCCGTCGAGGCGCGCAATGAGATCACCCGCCTCGACGCCGGCCCGACCCTTGAACAATTGGTGGACCGTGCCGAGGAATCCGTCGACGAACTCGAGCAAGCCGCCTTTATCGCCTCGCTGGCGCCGACCGGGATCGAGCCGACGCTGCTGCTGGCGATCGCCGAATTAAGTGCAACCGCCATCGCCGCGACCGAAGCCGCAGCTTCCGGGCTCGCCGCCGCCGTCGAGGTTCCGGAGGGGCGGAGCGCCGATGCCGAAGATACGCTGGCCGCCATCACCCGTCTCATCGATGCCGAACACGCCGCGGACGCACAGGAGCGGGCCATCATCGCGCGGGTATTTTCCGGCGGCTTCGACCTGGCGACGTCGCTTTCCATTCTCGAGCTTGCCCGCGCCATCGAGCGCGCCACCGACCGGCTGGCCGGATTCGGATATCTGCTGCGGCGGCACATCATGACCGATTTGTCGGCTTAGAGCCTTATCGGTTCTGATTGAATCAGAACCGGCTCTGACATTTTGTTTTGACGCGTTTTCTTTACGCGAAGCGGAATCCACTTCGCTCGAAAACGCTATAGGAAGGACGAGGCCCATGCATATCGTACGTATCGGCGGCGTATCGACCAAGCCACATTCCGCCGATGTGATCGGCGCCAAGGCCGCGAATCTGACGCTGATGGCAGCGTTGGGTTTACCCGTGCCGCCGGCCTTCGTGCTTCCGATCAAGCTTTGCGCGGCGATCGTCGGCGGGGATGCGCATGCGGAACGCCATCTGAGCGACGGGCTGAAGCAAGGCATCGAATTCCTGGAAAGCGCGACCGGCAAGCGCTTCGGCGACCGCCGGCAGCCGCTGCTGGTGTCGGTGCGGTCGGGCGCGGCGCGGTCGATGCCGGGCATGCTGGACACAATCCTCAATGTCGGCTGCACCTCGGCCGCCGTGCAGGGTCTCGTCCGCACCACCGGCCGGCCGCGGCTGGCGTGGGATTGTCGCCGGCGATTGATCGAGATGTACGCCGAAACCGTGCTCGGCCTCGACCCCGCCGCGTTCGCCGCACGGCTCGCCGAATTGACCGTCAGCGAAGGCGCAGCCAACGACCGTGAATTGGACAGTGAGGCGCTCGAACGTCTCGCCGCCGACGAGCAGGCGTTGATCGAGGACGGCGATGACGGGTGGCTCGAAAACGCGACAACGCAACTCGAAAGCGCGGCGAAAGCTGTTTACCGGTCCTGGATGAGCGAGCGGGCGCAAGCCTATCGCCGTCTGCAGAAACTGGAGCATCTGCACGGCACTTCGGTCACGGTTCAGGCCATGGTATTCGGCAATGGCGGGCTTTCATCCGGAGCCGGCGTCGCGTTTTCGCGCGATCCCTCGACCGGGCTGGCGCAGCCGATGATTGACCTCGTGCTCGATGCCCAGGGCGAAGATGTCGTCTCGGGCCGCCGCACGCCCGATACGGAACAGACCATCGCCCGTTCGCTGCCGGCCGTCACGGCCGAACTCGGCGATATCCTGAAGCGGCTCGAGAAGGAATTCGGCGACGTCCAGGATGTCGAGTTCACCGTCGAAGACGGCAAATTGTGGATTCTTCAAACGCGGTCCGCAAAACGGACGCCGCGTGCGGCGCTGCGGATCGCCATCGATTTGGTGCATGAAGAACTGATCACGCCCGAGGAGGCGTTGCGGCGGATCGATGACATCGATCTTTCCGCGCTGGTGCAGATATCGCTGGCTTCGGCCGGCAAGCCGGACGCTTGCGGAATCGGCGCGTCGGGCGGCATCGCCGTGGGACGCGCCGCATTCGATTCCGAAAGCGCGCAACGCCTCGCAGCCACGGGCGATCCGGTCATCCTGATGCGCCCCGACACCGTTACCGCCGACGTCGCGGGCTTTGCCATTGCGGCCGGCATCGTAACATCCGTCGGCGCCCGCACCGCCCATGCGGCGCTGGTCGCGCGCCAGATGGGCAAGCCCTGCATCGTCGGCTGCAACAGCCTCATGATCGACGTCGCCGCCGACCGGGCGCAACTTGCCGGCGCAACGATCTCGGGGAGCGACTGGATCACCATCGACGGCGACAGCGGCAACCTCTATCTGGGACGGCGTGAAACGGTGGTGACGCGGCCCGAGGCGGCGCTTGCCGAAGTCGCAACCTGGCGATCCCAGGCAGCCGGCCACCACGAGCCAAAGTCCTCCCGGCATCATCCGGCTCATCAGGAATCAACCGGCGGATAAAGCCGCGGCGTCCGTATCATCCAGGCGTTGATCCTTGCGACTCTGCACCGGGCGGCGTCGCTAAATCATATTCCGGCCAGATCAGACCGGATCATGATTTCATCCTCCCGTTTGAGCGCGATCCTTTCGGAAAGCCGTTCCCGGTTTTTCCGGATGGGGCCCGATTGCCGCAAAAAGCTGCAACTGGAAGGCTGTTTTGATTGTGACAAAGTGGTAACAGTTTGACGTTTTTCAACATTTGAGCCCCGATGCCCCGTTCATGCTAAGCGTCATCATTCCGACCGACGGTGTCGAGCAGACCGCCGTCGCCACGCTCGCCGCGCTGGTGCCGGGCGCCGCCGCCGGAATCGTGCGCGAAGTGCTGCTGGTCGACCGCGCGGGCACGGATACGATCGAGCGGGTCGCCGACGTCGCCGGCTGCCACTTCCTCGCCTTCGAAGGCACGCGGGCCGCTGCGATGGCGGCAGGCGCCCGCCAGGCCCGCTCATCCTGGCTGATGTTCCTGCATGCGGGAGCGGTGCTCGACAGCGGCTGGATCGATGAGACGACGCAATTCATCCAGGCGGTCGCGAGCAGCGGCCGCCAGCGCGCCGGAATCTTCCGCTACGCCCGCTCGCCCTATGCCGATACAAGGTGGCGCGATGGCTTCAAATTCATGGCGCGGATGGTGGCGGGACCGTCGGTCGAACAAGGGCTGCTGATCGCGCGCGATCATTATGAGCGGCTCGGCGGCTATGCCCCGGACGCCCGCCGCTCCGAGGCCAAGCTGCTGCGGCAGCTCGGTCGCTCCTCGCGCACCACGCTGCGCAGCCGGATCGTCACGTTGGGTTAAAGTGACGCCGCATTTCGCGGGCCGCAGACCTTCCCCCGGTCCGATTCAGATCATCCCGGATATTCAAGGCGAAGCACCTCCCGCTTGAGAATACCAACAAGATACTTGCCATAGTCAATTAATTATTTGACGATAGCAACTATCGAGGTGCCCCATGTCACTGCTACCTTCCGATGATGACCAGATCGCCGCAGTGCGCGCTTTCAACCGCTTCTACACGCGCAAGCTCGGAGTTCTCGACCAGCAACTGCTGAAAAGCCCGTTTTCGTTGAGCGAGGCGCGGGTGCTGTACGAGCTCGCGCAGCGCGGCGATCTGGCGGCCAAGGAGATCGGGATCGAACTGGGTCTCGATCCCGGCTATCTCAGCCGGATCATCCAGAAATTCGAAGAGGACGGACTGATTACCCGCACGCCGCTGGCCTCGGACCGGCGGCAGCATCAACTCAGCCTGACCGCAAAGGGCCGCCAGGCCTTCGCCAAGCTCGATCACCTGTCACAGGAGCAGGTCGCATCAATGCTCGACGAATTGCCGGCCATTGCGCGCAGGCGCCTGACCGGGGCGATGTCCGCGATCGAAAGTCTGCTCGGCGCATCACCTGCCGCACCCCGGAGCGCGATCCTGCGCGACCCCCGCCCGGGCGACATGGGATGGGTGGTGCAGAGCCACGGGGCGCTTTACGCCAGCGAGTACGGCTTCGATTCGACATTCGAAGGCCTGGTCGCCGACATCGCGGCAAAATTCCTCACTTCGTTTGACGCCTCGCGGGAACGCTGCTGGATCGCCGACAGCGATGGAGCCCAGGTCGGTTCGGTGTTTCTGGTCAAAGACAGCGATACTGTCGCGAAGCTGCGTTTGCTGCTGGTCGATCCGGCCGCACGCGGACAGGGGTTAGGCCAGCGTCTGGTGACGGAATGCATCGGCTTCGCGCGGCAATGCGGCTACCGCAGGATCACGCTTTGGACCCAGAGCATTCTGCTTGCCGCCCGTAAGATCTATCAGGATGCCGGATTCGTGCTGGTGGCGAGCGAGCCGCACCGCGGTTTCGGCCAGAGCCTGATCGGCGAGACCTGGGAGCTCAAGCTGTGACGCCGATCGGGCGCGAGATAACGCGCCGGGTTTCGCCCGACCCGATCGCCCTGTACAGGCAACGGGCCCAAAGGTTGCGCAGCGAAGCCTGCCGCGCCACCTAGCTTGCGCTATGGGACTCCTTGGAAGATATCTGGCCTATACGGTAGCGCCTTGCGCTTTCGGCCGGCGCAAATGTTCATCCAGCCGCGGCATGATCTCAACGAAGTTGCAGGGCCGGGTGCGGAAATCGAGCTGCGCCGCCAGAATGCCGTCCCAGCCGTCGCGGCAGGCGCCGGGCGAACCCGGCAGGCAAAAGATGAAGGTGGCGCCGGCGACGCCGGCCGTGGCGCGGCTTTGTATCGTCGAGGTGCCGATCTTGGCATGGCTCAGCATGTGGAACGCGATCGAGAAGCCGTCCATCCGCTTTTCGAACAGCGGCTCGATCGCCTCCGGCGTCACGTCGCGGCCGGTAAAGCCGGTGCCGCCGGTGGTGATGATGACATCGACGCCTGGATCGGCAATCCATCGCCGGATGATGATGCGAATCGCGTCGACATCGTCGACGATGATCTCGCGCGCGGCCAGATTGTGACCGGCGGCGCTGAGCCGATCCGCCAGCGTGGCGCCGGACTTGTCGTCCGCGAGCGAGCGCGTGTCGGAAATCGTCAGCACCGCGATATTGAGCGGCACGAACATCCTTGATTCGTCGATGGATGACATTGCGAACCCTCGCCCGTCATTGCCGCCAGCCCGCACATCGGACCGGTCCGGAATCATCTCATGAATGCAGTGCCGGAATGACGCCGGCCGCTTGCTACGTTCCCCCGCCGAACGTGTTGCAGGCCTGCACCGTGCCCTGCTGATAGCCGGTCATGAACCATTGCTTGCGCTGCGCAGCCGAACCGTGCGTGAACGAATCCGGCACCACCCGCCCAGTCGCCTGCCGCTGCAGCGTGTCGTCACCGATCGCGGATGCTGTCGTCAGCGCGGCATCGATGTCGCCGGCTTCGAGGAAGCCGGGGCGTTTTTTCTCCTCGCGATTGACCCAGACGCCCGACAGGCAATCCGCCTGCAATTCGACTCTCACTTGCAGCGCGTTGGATTCCGCCTTGCTGCCGGCCTGCTCCTGCAATCGCGTCACGCGCGGCAGGATCCCGAGCAGGTTCTGGATGTGATGGCCCGCCTCATGGGCGATGATATAGGCCGCGGTGAATTTGCAGGCATTGCCCGAACAGCCATGAAAGCGGGTCTCGACCTCGCGGAAAAATCCGGTATCGAGAAAGATCTGCTTGTCGGGCGGGCAATAGAACGGCCCCATCGCCGACTGCGCCATGCCGCAGCGTCCGCCGTTGGTGGCGTTGCGGAACAGCACGATGCGGGGGCCCGAATAGGATTGCCCGCTGGCCTGGAACATTTCACTCCAGCGATCGTCGATCTCGCCGAGGATACCGGCGATCATGCTGCCCATCTCATCGGTCGGCGCGCCGGTCTTGCTCGGCGCAGACCTGCGATCGGTCTGATAGGTCGGCGCCTGTCCGCCGCCCGAAAGAATTTCCGCGCCGCCGATCAAAATGCGCGGATCGATACCGAACGCATAGCCGACAAGGCCGAGCACGATGATGGTGCCGATACCGAGCCCGCCGCCGCCCATCGGAAGACCGAAACCGCCGCCACCTCCGCCGCCGCTGTCGTCGCGACGGTCATCGATGTCGTCGCTGCGACGGAAATCATCGTAACGCATGGCGCTGTTCCTTCATTCCAATTTGCCCAGCAGACTCGCTGCTACCCAACGCAACGGGAACGTAAATTTTCCACGCCATTAATCAATAACCTGCTCGGCAAAAATTGCCTAGCGCGAAAAAAATTCCCGGTTAAGTCGATTTTTACTTTGCCCGTTCAAGGTAGCGATCAGTCGGTTGTTTGGTCCCGCGTCGCCGACAGCGTCGCCTGAGTCAGAGTATTTGAGTCATGGTTGTGTCGCGTCGCGGGGCGTCTTTAAGGGCGCCCCGCACTAAATTCGAGTCCGAATCTGCTTCCCATATCGTGGTCGGCGATTGCGTCGCCGGGATGTCGAAGCTGCCGTCCGGCTCGGTCGATCTGGTTTTTGCCGATCCGCCGTATAATCTGCAGCTCAGGGGCGACCTCAAGCGCCCCGACGAATCCCATGTCGACGCCGTCAACGACGATTGGGACAAATTTTCGTCCTTTGCCGCCTACGACGATTTCACGCGCGCCTGGCTGCTGGCCTGCCGCCGCGTCATGAAGCCGTCGGCGACGCTGTGGGTGATCGGCTCCTATCACAACATCTTCCGCGTCGGCGCGATCATGCAGGACCTCGGCTTCTGGGTCCTCAACGACATCGTGTGGCGCAAGACCAACCCGATGCCGAACTTCCGCGGCCGCCGCTTCACCAATGCCCATGAGACCATGATCTGGGCCGCGCGCGACGAGAAGGCGAAAGGCTACACCTTCAACTACGAAGTCCTGAAGGCCGCCAATGAGGACGTGCAGGCGCGCTCCGACTGGCTGATTCCGCTATGTACCGGCGAAGAGCGCCTCAAGGGCGAGGACGGCAAAAAGGTTCATCCGACCCAGAAGCCCGAAGGCCTGTTGGCGCGCGTGCTGCTGTCGTCGTCAAAGCCCGGCGATCTGGTGATGGACCCGTTCAACGGCACCGGCACCACCGGCGCCGTGGCCAAGCGCCTCGGCCGCCGCTATATCGGCTTCGAGCGCGACGAAACCTATGCAAAGGCGGCGGAAGCCCGCATCGCCGCCATCGAGCCGCTGCCGGAAGCGACGCTGGCGCCGTTCATGACCGCGCGCGAAGCGCCGCGGGTGGCGTTCTCCGAATTGATCGAGCGCGGCATGATCTCGCCCGGCACCAAGCTGGTCGATTCCAAGAAGCGTCATGGCGCGCTGGTGCGCGCCGACGGCGCCATCATGCTCGGCGACAAGGTCGGCTCGATCCACCGCATCGGCGCCGTGGCGCAAGGCTCCGAGGCCTGCAACGGCTGGACCTTCTGGCACGTCGAAACCAAGCAGGGTCTGCGCCTGATCGACGAGCTGCGCGCCGAGATCCGCTCCGAAATGGCGGCGGGCTGAATCTTCAGATCAGGCAATTTCCATCTGCCATTCCGGGATGCGCCTTTTGGCGCAGGCCCGGAATCCATTTACCCAAACAACCTGTGGCCCAATGGCTTCCGGGCTCGCCCTTCGCGCGCCCCGGAATGACGATTGGAAAGATCGTCTTCCTTTCACAAACTCGTCGCTTGCGCTTTCCGCCGAAATTTGCGCATGGACATAATCGCCCGCGGCAGCGCGCCGCATCCTGATTTTGTCCTGATTTTTCTTGGGGCCAATTTGGGCCAACAAAGCAAGGGAGATGTTAGATGCTCAAATTCTACTTCAACGGTGCGCCGAACCCGAACAAGGTCGCGCTGTTTCTCGAAGAGTCCGGCCTGCCTTTCGAGCCGGTGCCGGTCGACACCCGCAAGGGCGAGCAGTTCACGTCGGAATTCCTTAAAGTGAATCCGAACGGCAAGGTGCCGGCGATCGACGATGACGGCGTGTTCGTGTTCGACAGCAACGCGATCCTGTTGTACCTCGCCGAAAAGACCGGAAAATTCCTGCCGCCGAACACGCCGAGCAACCGCGCGCAGCTGTTGTCATGGCTGATGTTCATCGCCACCGGGCTCGGCCCCTATTCCGGGCAGGCCGTGCATTTCAGGCACGTCGCGCCCAAGGAATTGGAATACGCGCATAACCGCTACCAGTACGAAGCGCATCGCCACTACAAGATCCTCGATGATCATCTCGCGGGCAGCCGCTACATGGTCGGCGATACCTACACCATCGTGGACATGGCGTTCTGGGGCTGGGCGCGCATGGCGCCATACGTGCTCGGCGACGACGTCTTCACGAAATACCCGAACGTGAAGCGGCTGCACGATGAAATCTCGGCACGCCCGGCCGCGTCGCGCGCCATCGCGCTGAAGGACAAGTTCGCGTTCAAGGCGGAAATGGACGAAGACGCGCGCCACATCATGTTCGGCCACCTCAAGACCAAGGCGGCGTAATTCATCGACCGTCCATCGTCATTCCGGGTCCACGCGTCAACGCGCGGACCCGGAATCCAGAACGGCTAGGCGAGACTCCGGATTCACCAACCCCGGCCGCGACCTCAACTCTTCTGCTCGTCCATCACCTTGCGCACCGCCGGCCGCTCCGACATGCGCTTGCGATGATCGATCACCCGCGGCAGCGTCGACAAATCGACGCTGTCGCCTTCCAGCCATTGCGCGAGCGTGAACAGATAGGCGTCGCAAACCGTATAGACCTCGCCCATCACCCACGGCCCCTTCAGCATGTTGCGCTCGATCAGCGCGAAACTGGCGCCGACGGATTTGGGGATCATGCGCTTCATGTCGGCGAACGAGCTTTCCTCGCTGGCCCAGCGATAGCCCCGCCCCTTGTGGGCATGCGCCACATGCACTGTGGAGCACAGATAGCTGTTGAAGGCCTGGACCTGCGCGAAGGCAAAGGGATCGTCGAGCGGCGCCAGCCTGGCCTGCGGAAAACTCTGCGCGATATAGGCCAGCATCGCCGGGGTCTCGGTCAGCACGCCGCGCTCGGTCACCAGCGACGGCACCCGCCCCTTGGGATTGATCGCGAGATATTCCGGACGGGTCTGCTGGCCGGTTTTGAAATCGATCCGCTCGACCGTATACGCAGCGCCTGCTTCCTGCAGGGCAATGTAAGAAGCGATCGCGCAGGTGCCGGGGGTATAATAAAGTTTGAGCATTGCTGTCCTCGTGAGAGAGCTCGGAGGTTAGCGACACGCGCTTCCGCCGTCCATCCTCGGCCTGAACGGTCAGAGATCCAGCCCATGCGCAACCACCTTGCGCATGACGTTGGGCAACGCCTCGTCCGCAAGTGTTGCAATCGGCACCCAGCGCATCCCCTCCGGCGCCGCCATGCGTGCGGAGAGGTTGGCGGTATAGACCACAAGTTCGAGCGGAAAATGCGTGAAGACATGCGTCACTACGCCGGCCTTGCGGTGCCACCGCGCAACCCCTTTCAGGACAGGCGCTTGCTTCAACGCCACCCCGTCGTCCTGCTCTGCAAGCCAGTCCGACGTCGGCACTTCGGTCATGCCGCCGAGCAGACCTTTTTCAGGGCGGCTGCGCACCAGCAATTCGTCGCCGCGCGTGACCACGAACGCCGCGCCCCGGCGTAGCGCGCCGGCTTTCTTCGGCGCCTTTCGCGGAAAGGTTTCCTGATCGCCGCGCGCGCGGCTGACGCAATCTCCATTGAGCGGGCAGAGCGCGCAGGCCGGCTTCTTCGGCGTGCAGATCGAAGAGCCCAGATCCATCAGCGCCTGCGCGCTGTCACCGGCGCGAGATTTCCCGTCACCGGCCCGGATTGGGCCGAGCAGCGTGGAAGCGAGTTCCTGGATCAGCGGCTTGGCCTGCGGCAACGACGCTTCGGCGGCGAACAGCCGCGACACCACGCGCTCAATATTGCCATCGACCGGCATGGTGCGCCGTCCGAAGGCGATCGCGGCGATCGCAGCCGCCGTGTACGGCCCGATCCCCGGCAGCGCGCGCAGGCCTTCCTCGGTGTCCGGGAACACCCCGCCATGATCGCACAGCACCGCGACCGCGCAGGCATGCAGATTGCGCGCGCGCGAGTAATAGCCAAGCCCGGCCCACATCCGCAGCACGTCGTCGAGCGAGGCGCGTCCCAGCGCAGCGACATCGGGCCATCGCGCGACGAATTTTTCGAAATAGGGCCCCACCGTCTTGACGCCGGTCTGCTGCAGCATGATCTCCGACAGCCAGACCCGATAGGGATCGGCGCGCTCGCCAGCCGGCGGACGCCATGGCAACCGGCGGCGGTGACGGTCGTACCAGTCGAGCAGCAGCGCGGGACGGTCGGGCGCGCCGACGGGACGTGTAGCTCGTTTGCTGGCTGCGCTGGGACTCATGACAGCAGACTAGTATCAGAATACAAATCTCTCCACGTCATGCCGGCGCTTGTCGCAGGCATCCACGTCTTTCTTGGGCGCGCCGGCGCTATTTCCGGCCATGACGGTTGAGACCGTGCTTCAGGCAGATTGCGATGTGGTATAAGCAATCATGTCCAAACCCCGTCCGATAACCGCAAAGCCGCTTTCCGTCCTGCTCGGCGACGTGTTTTCCGAAGCCTACGCCAAGCAGGGATTTGCGGCGCGGGAACTGGTTACGCGCTGGGCCGAAATCGCAGGCCGGGACGTCGCCCGGTACTCCGAGCCGCTGAAAATCCAGTGGCCGCGGCCGGTGGAGGGACAGCCGCAGGAGCCGGCCACGCTGGTGTTGCGGGTGGAAGGCCCGACGGCGCTCGAAATCCAGCACGCCTCCAACACCATTCTGGAACGGGTCAACCGCTTCTTCGGCTGGCACGCTGTGGGCCGGCTGGCGTTGCGGCAGGCGCCGTTGGCGCGCCGCAACCCGCCTGCGGCCCCGCGCGCGCCCGATCCAGCATCGATCGCCAAAATCGAGGAAAGCCTTTCGGCGGTCGAGGATGACGAATTGCGGGCCGCCCTGGCGCGGCTCGGCGCATCGATCAAGCGAAATTGAGCCTGCCGCGATGTCCGGGGACGAAGGCGCGCCATTGCCACCATTGAAGTTTCAAGCTAGCGAACAGACCTCTTCTTTAGGTTCTTCGGGCGTACACGCGCCAAATTCCGGGAGCAGACCGTTGATCATTACGCGCCGCGCCTTCACCACCGCCCTGTCGCTGACAGGGCTTGCCGCCCTCGCCGGCTTCTCGCCGTTGCGCCTGATCTCGGGCGCGATGGCGCAAAGCGCTTCCGACGTTGCCAAGCCGGTGTCACTGCCTGACATGGCGCTCGGCCCCGCCGACGCCCCGGTGACGATCACTGAGTTCGCGTCGATGACCTGCCCGCATTGCGCGGCCTTCAACGCGGAGGTGTTTCCGAAGATCAAGTCGACTTATATCGACACCGGCAAGATTCGTTACATCTTCCGCGAATTCCCGCTCGACATCAAAGCGGCGGCCGGCTCCATGCTGTCGCGCTGCATCGCCAAGGATGACGCCGGCAAATATTTCGCCGTCACCGACATGCTGTTCCGCTCGCAGGCCGATTGGGTGATGAAGAACACCACCGAGACTCTGACCCGCATCGGCAAGCAGGCCGGGCTGAGCCAGCAGCAGGTCGAGGATTGCCTGAAGGATCAGGCCCTGCTCGACAAGATCGCCGCCGACCAGAAATACGCTTCCGAAGTGCTGAAAGTGAATTCGACGCCGACCTTCTTCATCAATGGCGACATGATCAGGGGCGAGGCCTCGTTCGACGAATTCGACAAGAAGATCAAATCGCTGCTGAAGAGCTGATTTTCAGGCTAAAGGGGCGTGGAACCCGGATCGGTTCCGCCCAAAACCCTGTAGAAGTCTCCCGGAAAAGCCTTCAGGCCAACGGCCAAAAGACTTTTCAGATCAAAAGGCTCGGGAGACAAAGGCTTTAAACGAAAAGGCTTTAAGCGATAAAGGCTTGGAAAAGCCCGGAGCGGCGGTTGCCCTGCGGCTCCGGCCTCGCCATTGTCGTGGGTCACGAGAGCCGTACAGGCGACTCGCCCACACACCGACATTGCCTTCCATGGTATTGTCGCGGCCGGGAGATTTGCATCCGGCCAACCGAGCAATTTGTCCATGAAACTTACGCGTCTTCGTCTCCACGGTTTCAAGTCCTTTGTTGAACCCACCGACTTCGTGATCGAACCGGGCTTGACCGGCGTGGTCGGACCGAATGGCTGCGGCAAATCGAACCTGGTGGAAGCGTTGCGCTGGGCGATGGGCGAGACCTCGCACAAATCGCTGCGCGCCGCCGACATGGATGCGGTGATCTTCTCGGGCTCCGGCAACCGGCCGTCGCGCAACCATGCCGAAGTGGTGATGACGATCGACAACACCGACCGCACCGCGCCGGCCGCGGTCAATGATCGCGAAATTCTGGAAATCTCGCGCCGGATCGAGCGCGAGGCAGGCTCGGTCTATCGCATCAACGGTCGCGACGTGCGTGCGCGCGATGTGCAGATCCTGTTCGCCGACGCCGCCACCGGCGCGCGCTCACCGGCACTCGTGCATCAGGGCAAGATCGGCGAAATCATTCAGGCCAAGCCCGAGCAGCGCCGCCGCGTGCTGGAGGACGCCGCCGGCGTCGCCGGGCTTCACGCCCGCCGCCATGAGGCCGAACTGCGGCTCAAGGCCGCGGAAACCAATCTCACCCGCGTCGAGGACGTGGTCGGGCAACTGACCGGACAGATCGACGGCCTGAAGAAACAGGCGCGCCAGGCGATTCGCTACCGTGAGGTCGCGACCAGGGTGCGCAAGGCTGAAGCCACGCTGCTGCATCTGCGCTGGCTGGAAGCCAACACCGATGTCGCGGAGGCCGGCCGCGTCCACGACCTTAGCGTCCGCGAAATGGCCGAGCGCACCCGCGAACAGGCGGAAGCCGCGCGCATTCAGGCGATCCGCGCCTCCGAGCTGCCGGCCCTGCGCGAGGGCGAGGCCCGCGCCGCCGCCGGACTGCAGCGGCTCACCAATGCGCGCGAACTGCTCGACCGCGAGGAAGAGCGCGCCAAGGAGCGCGTCGCCGAGCTCGATCGCCGGCTGACGCAGTTTTCGGCCGACATCGCCCGCGAACAGCAACAGACCGCAGATGCCGAGGTGGCGCTGCAACGGCTCGCGGTCGAGGACACCGAACTGAAGGAAGAGATCAAGTCGCGCGTCGAGCAACGCAGCGGCGTCGATGGCCGCGTCTCCGAAGCGGAAGCGACGCTGGCCGCCGCGGAACGTCTGTTCTCCGAGCTGACCACGGCGCTCGCCGACCTTAGCGCCAAGCGCAGGCAGCTCGAAGGCAATGTGCGGACGCACCGCGACCGGTTGGCGCGGCTGGATCAGGAAATCGCCAACGTTCAAGCCGAAGAGCAGAAACTGGCGCAGACGACCGGCGGTCTCGGCGACCTCGCCGAACTGACGGCCGTGACGGAATCCGCGCAGCAGAATCTCGCGCAGTCCGAGGCGACCGTGCAGGCCAGCGAAGCCGCCCACGTCGCCGCGCGCGCAAAGCTGGAAGCTTCCCGCGCCCCGCTCAACGAAGCCGACAAGCGCGTGCAGCGGCTGGAGACCGAAGCGCGCACGATCGCGAAGCTCGTCAACGGCGAAACCAAGAATCTCTGGCCGCCGATCATCGACGGCGTCACCGTCACCAAGGGATACGAGAAGGCGATTGGCGCCGCGCTGGGCGACGATCTCGACGCCCCGGTCGATCCCTCGGCGCCGATGCGCTGGACCAATGTAGGCGTGACCGACGGCGACCCCGCTTTGCCCGAGGGTGTCGAGTCCCTCGCCAGCCATGTCCAGGCGCCCGGCGAACTGGCGCGGCGTCTCGCACAGATCGGTGTCGTTGCGAAGGAGCGCGGCGCCGAACTGGTGTCGCAGTTGAAGACCGGCCAGCGGCTGGTATCGCTGGAGGGCGACGTCTGGCGCTGGGACGGTTTCGTCGCGGCGGCCCATGCGCCGACCGGCGCGGCGCGACGTCTTGCCGAGCGCGCGCGACTCGTTGATATCGAAAGCGAGCTCGAGCAGGCCCGCATCGACGCCAGCGCCAAGCGCCAGGCGCTGGAGACCGCCGACGCCGAATTGAAGGCCGCCGCCGCCGCGGAATCTTCCGCGCGCGAGGCATGGCGCGCCGCGCAGCGCGAAGCGGATGCCGCACGCGAACGTCACGCCAATACCGAACGCGAGATCAACCGCCACGCGGCGCGGAAGTCGGCCTTGACCGAGGCGCATAGCCGCCTCGACGCCGACCGCAGCGAAGCCGACAACGCGCATCAAAGCGCCACGGTAGCGCTCGACGAATTGCCGCCGAGCGTCGATGCCGAGACAAAACTCGCCGCCGTCCGCAGCGATATCGACGGCCATCGCCGCCTTGCCGCGCAGGTGCGGGCCGAGGCGCAGGCGCTGGCGCGCGAAGCGGAACTGGCGGACCGCCGCCTGCAAGCCATCGTCGCCGAGCAGACCCAGTGGCAAAACCGCAAGCAAAGCGCCGCGTCGCAATTGGCCACGATCGAGGCCCGCATCACCGAGATCACGGCCGAGCGCACCGACCTTGCCAATGCACCGGCGGTATTTGCGGAAAAGCGCAGCGCCCTGATCAGCGAGATCGAGTTTGCCGAGAACGACCGGCGCGTCGCCGCGGATGCTCTGGCCGCCGCCGAAACCGCGATGGCGGAGACCGATCGCGCCGCCAAGGCTTCGCTCGAAGCGCTGTCGAGCGCGCGCGAGGCGACCGCGCGCGCCGAGGAACGCATGGAAGGCGCCAGGCGCCGTCTCGCGGATGTCGAACGCGAAATCCACGACATGCTGGAAGTCGAACCGCAGGCGGTGGCTGGCCTTGCGGAGATCACGCCGGAGACGGCGTTGCCGCCGCTTTCGGAGATCGAGGAGAACCTGGAAAAGCTGCGCCGCGACCGCGAGCGGCTCGGCGCGGTCAATCTGCGCGCCGAGGAAGAACTGCACGAGGTCGAAGCCCAGCACACCGCGCTCACCACCGAGCGCGACGATCTGGTGGAAGCCATCAAGCGGCTGCGCCAGGGCATCCAGAGCCTCAACCGCGAAGCGCGTGAACGCCTGCTGACCTCCTTCGAGACCGTCAACAACCATTTCAAGCGGCTGTTCGTCGAACTGTTCGGCGGCGGCGAGGCGGCGCTGCATCTGATCGAAAGCGACGATCCGCTGGAAGCCGGGCTCGAGATCATCGCCAAGCCGCCCGGTAAGAAACCGCAGACGCTGTCCCTGTTGTCGGGCGGCGAACAGGCGCTGACGGCGATGGCGCTGATCTTTGCGGTGTTCCTCACCAACCCCTCGCCGATCTGCGTGCTGGACGAGGTCGACGCGCCGCTCGACGATCACAATGTGGAGCGGTTCTGCAACCTGCTGCACGAGATGACCGGAACCACCGAAACCCGCTTCATCATCATCACGCACAATCCGATCACAATGGCGCGGATGAACCGGCTGTTCGGCGTCACCATGGCCGAACGCGGCGTGTCGCAACTGGTCTCCGTCGATCTCGAAAATGCGGTGAAGATTCTCGACCAGCACGTGGCATAGGCTCTCTTCATCCCATTCTCACCAAGGGAGAGGGGAAGAAGGCGGTGATGACTGTCGCTCCCGACCTTCCCGCCGAACTCAAAGCGGCCCTCGACGCCAGATTGCAGGGCGTTTCACGCAACGACGCCGCCGAGCGTGCCGCGCGGATCTCGCAGACCTATCGCGGCGGCGGCAATTCCGTCGCGATCCGGTCCGAGGCCGATGCGCTCGCCTATGCGCTGGCGCGGATGCCCGCGACCTATGCCGCGGTGATCGCGAGCCTGAACGCGCTGTGCGGGAGCAGACCCGGCTTCGCACCTGAAAGCCTGCTCGATGTCGGCGCCGGGCCGGGCACGGCGACGTGGGCGGCCGCCCAAGCCCTGCCGTCGCTCGCAAGCTTCACGCTGATCGATGCCAACAGCGCCTTGCGTGAACTGGCGCTCGATCTCGGCCGCGGCAGCACCCGGCTGCGCGACATGCGCTACCAACGCGGCGAGGCTCTCGCCACGCTGGCGAACGCGCCGGCCGCCGATCTCGTAGTGGCGAGCTACATGATCGGCGAGATCGGGCAAGCCGGGCAAGGCCCGCTTGCGGAACTGATCTGGGCCAAAACCCGCGACACGCTGCTGGTGGTCGAACCCGGCACGCCCGCAGGCTATGCCAGGATCATGGCGCTGCGGGAACGGCTGATCGCGCTTGGCGCGCATGTCGCCGCGCCCTGCCCCCATGATAGAAAATGTCCGCTCCAGCCGCCGGACTGGTGTCACTTCACACAGCGCCTGCCCCGTTTGCGCGTACACAAGCAGGTCAAGGGAGCCGACCTTCCTTTCGAGGACGAGAAATTCAGCTATCTCGCGCTTACCCGCACGCCGGTTTCGCCACGTCCCGCCCGGGTGCTGGCGCAACCCAATGTCACCAAGGTCGAGATATCGGCGAAACTCTGCACCTCGGAGGGCGTTGCTGTCATAAAAGTGCCGCGCCGCGCCAAGGCCGACTACGCCCGTGCGAGACGCTGGCGGTGGGGCGACGCGGTGGCGGGAAAAGACTGATATCGGGTTAAAGATTTCTTGAACTTAACCTATCTTAGGCTGACCAAAGGGCTGGAGCCCTTCTTATGATGACCTGCTGATGACCTGCCTCTCAGGCTCGTTTTCATCTAAAATCCGCGCAGCTATCCGTCCCATCAGGAGTTGTCTGCCATGTCGACCGGCTGGATCGTTCTCGGCGTCATCGTCGTTCTCGTCCTCTTCGCATTCGCCGCCTATAATCGCCTCGTCACGCTCGGCCAGCGCGTCAACCAGGCGTTCGCCGATATCGACGTGCAGCTCAAGCAGCGCCACGACCTGATCCCGAACCTGGTCGAGACCGTGAAGGGCTATGCCGCGCATGAGCGGGGCACGCTGGACGATGTCGTCAAGGCGCGCAGCGCCGCGGTCTCGGCGCAGGGACCCGGACAAGTCGCAGCGGCCGAAAGCCAGTTGACCGGCGCGCTCGGCCGGCTGATCGCGCTGTCGGAGGCGTATCCGGACCTCAAGGCCAACGCCAACTTCCAGCAATTGTCGAGCGAGCTCTCCGACATCGAGAACAAGATCGCCGCCAGCCGCCGCTTCTTCAACAACGCGGTTCAGGAATACAACACCGGCATCCAGCAGATGCCGGCCGCGCTGTTCGCCGGCATGTTCGGCTTCACCCGCAAGGATTTCTTCGACCTCGGCACCAGCCGGGCCGAAGTCGAGCAGGCGCCGGCGGTCAAGTTCTGATCGTCCCGATCGAAATGAAAGTTTGTTGCTCCCGTCCTTCCGGGACGTCGCAAGGCAATAGCTTCGGAACCGCCTTTCGATCCGGAATCTCCGGATTCCGGGCTCGCCGCGATGCGGCGCCCCGCAATGACTGCGATTAGCGGAAGCGCGTCATGGCCGCCTATGGTCTCTACACGCATATCGCCTCGAACAGATTCCGTTCGATGCTGCTGCTCGCCGGCCTGTTTCTGCTGGTCTATGTGATCGTCTATGCCGGCGCGCTGATCATCGAAGTCGTGAACAACAGCCAGGGCACGGTCGACTATTATCTGACGGTGGCGCTGGATGACGTGATCCGGACCCTGCCCTATTCGACCGGCGCGGCGGCGCTGTGGATCGTGATCGCCTATTTTTTCCACCAGTCGATCATCGACGCCGTGACCGGCGGCGAGGACGTCACGCGGCAGCAGGAGCCGCGGCTCTATAATCTCCTGGAAAACCTCTGCATCTCGCGCGGCATTCCGATGCCGAAGCTGAAGATCGTGGAAAGCGGCGCGCTGAACGCCTACGCGACCGGGCTCAACCGGCGGCAATATGCCGTCACCGTCACCAGAGGCCTGTTGAACGCGCTCAACGACCAGGAGATCGAGGCCGTGCTCGGCCACGAACTGACCCACATCCGCAACGGCGACGTGCAGATGATGGTGATCGCGGTGATCATCGCCGGCGTGGTCGGCTTCTTCGCGGAATTGTTGTTCCGCGGCTTCGCCAATTTCGGCGGCTACGGATGGGGGTGGGGCTATGGCGGCGGTGGCGGTTCATCGTCCTCGTCGTCCTCCGACCGCGGCGACGACAGGAAAGGCTCGGGCGGCGCGGCGATCATCATCGTTCTCGTTGCGGTCGCGCTGATCGCGCTCGCGTGGCTATTGTCGCAACTGGTCCGTCTGGCGCTGTCGCGGTCGCGCGAATTCCTTGCCGATGCCGGATCGGTCGAACTGACGAAGAACCCCGACGCGATGATCTCGGCCCTGCGCAAGATCGAAGGCCGCGGCGAACTTCCCGGCGCGACCTCGGCCGTGATGGAGCTGTGCGTCGACAATCCGCGCGAAGGCTTTTCGGACCTGTTTGCGACCCATCCTTCGGTGGATCAGCGCGTCGCCGCGCTGGTGCGATTCGCCGGCGGCCGCGATCCCGGACCACTGGCCCTGCCGCCGGAGACGACTGGTCAGCCCGATTCGCCTCAGGTCTCGTCGGTCGATAGCCAGACTCCTCAGCCCTTGCCAACGGGACCGTGGGGCGCCCACGTCGATTCCAGCGCCACGACGCAGGTCCCGCCGCAGGAGCCGTCACCAAGCCCCTGGAGCGATCCGCCGGGTCCCTGGGGCCGCCGCTAGATTTTGCCCTCATACCATCGGCCAAGTCCGCCCTTAAAGCCCCTTTGCATGAACGACATGCGCAGTGATTATTCTCGGGCAGCCGCTCTTAAAGAATTGAATTCTCCCTTGTTTCTGCCATGTTCGCGCCCAAAGCAGGGACACAGGAACATTGTGGTCGCCGATCGCGACCCGGGGCGCATAAGGAAAGTTCATGGCTAAGCCGGTAGTGATCGTCGTAGGTGCCGACAAGGGCGGGGTCGGCAAGACCACCATCTCGCGAACCTTGCTGGATTATTTCAGCGCCAACAATATACCCACCCGCGCCTTCGATACCGAATCTCCGCGCGGCACGCTGAAGCGGTTCCATTCGGATATCACCGAGATCGTCGACATGACGACGACCGCGGACCAGATGAAGATCTTCGACACGCTCAATGCGGTCAGCCCGTCCGTCACCGTGATCGACGTCCGCGCCGGACTGATGTCCCCCGCGCTGGCCTCGCTGCGGGATATCGGCTTTCTCGACGCGGCGAGATCGGGACAGATCACCTTTGCCGTGTTCCATATACTGGGCCCCTCGATCGCCTCGCTTGACGAAATCGCCGAGACCGCGAATTTCATGCAGGGCGCCAAATATTTCCTGGTGAAGAATTTCATCAATAACACCAGCTTCTTCGAGTGGGACCAGTCGACCTATAATTCCTATTTCCACCGCATCAAGGACGCCACCGACCTGGTGATCCCGAAACTCAACGAGATGGCCTTCGAGCAGGTCGAGGTGGCCTCCGTGCCCTTCCTGAAATTCGTCGCCAACAAGGGCATGAGCGACGAGGCCGCCAATTATTCCTTCGTGCTGCGCGGCTATGTGCGGCACTGGCTCGCCAACGTCTGGAGCGAGTACGACCGCATCAAGCTGACCGATCTCGTCGGCGCCAGCAAATCGGTCACGCGCAGCGGCGAAAAATAATTGCGCGGCAGCCGGGATTGGGCTGGATTAGGCGGAGAATCCGCCTGATATAGCCTGTGATGAGCTACACGCCCGTCTACATCATCTGCTCGCCCCGCCCGCTCGTCGGCAAGACGATGGTCGCGCGGCTGCTGAGTGAATTCCTGCTGCTGAAGAACGGGACGGTAGCCTCCTTCGACATCAACCTGAAGGAACCGTCGCTGCTCGATTATCTCCCGAAGATCACCGAGACGGCCGAGATCGACGACACCTTCGGCAAAATGCAGTTGATGGACCGGCTGATTATCGATGACGGCGTCGCCAAGGTGATCGACCTCGGCTTTCACGCCTTCGACGAATTCTTCAAGATGTCCGAGGAAATCGGCTTCATCAAGGAAGCGGCGCGGCGACACATCGCGCCGATCATCCTGTTCGTGGCGGACACCGACCGCGTCTCGGCGCGCGGACACGAAATGCTGCAACAGCAGATCCCGGCCTCCGCGCTGGTCACCATCGACAACGAATTTGTGGTGCGCGGCGAAATGCCTCCGGCATTTTCCAACGACCGGATGCTGCGCATTGCCGCACTTCCGGTGTTCCTGAAGACCTATATCGACCGGCTGAATTTCTCGTTCACCGATTATTTGCGCCAGGAGCGGGATTCATCGACCGAACTGCATCAATGGATCCGCCGCAACTATCTCGGTTTCCGCGAGATCGAGCTGAATTTGATCCTGCAGAAGTCGTGACCGCCCGTCGCCCCGGCAAACACCGGAACGGCGGCTGGCTTGCCGAAATTCAATGCCCGTCGAAGGCCATCAGCGTCCGCACCGGCACATCCATCGCGCGCAGTTTCGCCGCGCCGCCGAGGTCGGGCAGGTCGATGATGAAGCAGGCTGCAACCACGTCGGCGCCGATCTGCCGCAGCAATTTCACCGCGCCCTCCGCGGTGCCGCCGGTCGCGATCAGATCGTCGACCAGGATCACGCGTTCGCCGGGACGGATGGCGTCGGCATGCATTTCCATCTCGTCGAGACCGTATTCCAGCGAATAGGCGATCCGCACCGTGGTATGCGGCAGCTTGCCCTTCTTGCGGATCGGCACGAAGCCGGCCGAGACCTGATGCGCCACCGCGCCGCCGATGATGAAGCCGCGCGCCTCGATGCCGGCGACCTTGTCGATCTTCGAACCGGCCCAGGGCTGCACCAGTTCGTCGACCGCGCGACGAAAGGCGCGCGCATCGCCGAGCAGCGTGGTGATGTCCCGGAACAGGACTCCAGGCTTGGGGTAATCGGGAATGGTGCGGACGGCGGCTTTCAGATCCTGTTCAAACGTCATTGGTTCTCTTTCAGTCAATGGTCATTCCGGGGCAACGCGGCAGCGTCGAAACCGGAATCTCGAGATTCCGGGTTCGCTCGCTTCGCTCACGCCCCGGAATGACGGCACGTGAAACTCTATTCAGTCAATTCGCATTCGCCTCTTCCCCAAGCCGGAATGCGTTCTCCACGATGCGCAAACCGACTTCGTCGCCGAGCGACATCAGCGACTCCGGATGAAACTGCACTCCACCGACGGGCAGGGTCTTGTGCTCGATCGCCATGGCGACGCCGTCCTCGGTGCTGGCGGTCACGCTCAGCACATCGGGCATGCTGTCGCGCTCGACATAGAGCGAATGATAGCGGCCGATCACGATTTCATTGGGCAGGTTCCGCATCAGCCGCCCGCCGCGCACCTGGACCCGCGACGGCCGCCCATGCGCCGGCTGGCCGAGTTGCCCGAGATGCCCGCCGAAATATTCGCCGATCGCCTGCACCCCGAGGCAGACGCCGAAAATCGGCAGCTTCTTCTCAAGCGCGGTGTCGATCGTCCCGGAGATCCCGAAATCCTCCGGCCGCCCCGGTCCCGGCGACAGCACCAGGAGATCGTACTCCTTGCTGCCCAGCATCTGCTGCGCATGGATATAGCGCACCACGGTCACGACGGCGCCGACCTGGCGGAAATAATCGGCCAGCATATGCACAAAGCTGTCGTCATGATCGATCAGCAGCACCCGCTTGCCCGAGCCGGTCGCGTCCGGCGCGACCGCCGACAGCGGCTTGGGCGGATCGCCGCGCAGCGCCTGAAACAGCGCCGCAGCCTTGACCTGGCATTCGCGGTCCTCGGCCGCTGGATCGGAATCGAACAGGCAGGTGGCGCCGACGCGCACTTCCGCCAGGCCGTCCTTCATGCGGATGGTGCGGATCGTCAGCCCGGTATTGATGCTGCCGTCGAAATTGACCGCGCCGATCGCGCCGGCATACCAGCGCCGCGGCGAGCGCTCGTGATCTTCGACGAACTGCATCGCCCATAATTTCGGTGCGCCGGTCACCGTCACCGCCCAGGCGTGGGTGAGAAAGGCATCAAGCGCATCGAAACCCGGCCGCAGCGTGCCTTCGACATGATCGACGGTATGAAACAGTTTCGAGTAGGTCTCGATCTGGCGCCGCGCCAGCACCTTGATGCTGCCGGGAACGCACACGCGCGCCTTGTCGTTGCGATCGACGTCGGTACACATGTTGAGTTCGAATTCGTCCTTTTCCGAATTCAGCAATTGCCGGATCTGCTCGGCGTCGCCGATGGCGTCGCGGCCGCGCGCAATCGTGCCCGAGATCGGGCAGGTCTCGACCCGTTTGCCGTCGGAGCGCACGAACATTTCCGGCGAAGCAGACACCAGGAATTCGCCGTCGCCGAGATTCATCAGCGCGCCGTAGGGCGACGGATTGATCCGGCACAGCCGCTGGAACACTTCCGCCGGCGAGCGGTCGCAGGGCTCCGCAAAGAGCTGCCCGGGCACCGCCTCGAACAGATCGCCACGCGCGAACGCGGCACGCGCGGTTTCGACCGTGGCCTGATATTCGCCGGGCGCATGATCGGCAAATCCCTGCTGCGGCGTCCTGGCATAGACGCTCCCGGCGGTTTCGCGCGGCAGGCCGGAAGTGGACTTTGCCTTCCAGGTGAAATCATAGGAGAGCAGCACGCCGCGCCCGGTGGCGCGGTCATAGGCCAGGAGCCGGTCCGGCACGTAAAGCACGATATCGCGCTGGTCCTTTTCGCGCGGGCGTTTCTGCACGATATCCTCGATCTGGAACACGAGATCGTAGGCAAAGGCGCCGAACAGGCCGAGCATCGGATCGTCATTGGCGCTGAACGCCGCCACCAGCGTGCGCACCAGCGACATCACGCTGGCGCGCCGGGTGCGCTGATCTTCATCGACCGGCGCAGCGCCGCGGACGATATGGCCGGCAAGGCGGGTCGCGCTTCGCTCGGAGATGACGACACAGGGCTCGTTCAGGACATCGCCGAGGAAAGCGATCAGCACCTCGCCCCGCGCGTTCAGCGCCGCCAGCGAGAAATCAGAGCCGGCCGTTTCCAGCCGCAACGGCGGATCGGAAAAACCGAGGTCGAAGCTCTCGTAGCGGCCGGGCACCGTGGTGCCCGACGACAGCACCACGCCGCGGCGGCGGTCGAGCAGATCGATCAGGTCGTCGAGCCTGCGGCCGCCGGTGAAATGCTCCACCGCACGGAAAACCTCAAGGCCGCCACGGGTGCGGTATTGGCTATGGGCGGGAAGCGAGAAGGCTGTCCTGTTCATGTGATCCTCTTACGAAACTTGCCGAGGGAACGCCACACAGGACAAACGAAAAGGCCGTCGCGCTGCGATGACGGCCTCTCACGATTGGAAATAAAATCGCACCGGCCACCTTTAAAAGGTGCGCCACCACAGACGGTTTTCGCGAACGACGATGCTCATGGCCTTAGGTAAACACCATAGCGCGGCGGGACGTCAAGGGCATCCCGCCCGTACCTCGGCCGGCTGGTTCTCCCCCTCCATCGCGCCAGCCGAGCCCGCCCCGGAAAATATACGGGCGATTCGATCAAGCCCGGCCAGGCAGTTCAGCCCCTATGCCGCCTTACTTACAATGCCTCGGTTTTCGGTGCGTCACGGCGCCCATCGCGAACATGGATGATGACCAGTTCGCCCTCGCGCACCCGATGATAGACGAGGTAGGGATAACGCGCGGTCGGAAACACGCGAATGCCTGGGATATCGGTTTCCCGCCCAAGGCCGGGATGTCGCGCAAGCAATTCGCTCGTCAGGCGAATCTGCCGCACGATGGCAACCGCCGCCCGCCCGTTATGCCGGGCAATGTATTCGTGGATATCGATAATGTCGGTGTAGGCACGTGGTGCGTACCGCAGTTTCACGGACCGCACTTTTTCCAGAGTGAAGCCATTTCGTCGTCACTCATGAACTCGCCACGCTCGGCTTGCTCAAGTCCTTCAAGCACGGCCGCACGATGCTCCTCCGGTATGCTGAACAGATCACTGCCGGCGGCGGCAATCTGTTCCAGCACCTCGGCGACATAGGCTTGCCGGTCCTCCGGCAACCTCCTCACCTTTTCGATGGCATCTTCCAGAACCTTCGTCATCGACGCACCATATAATTATTCTGCCGGGCGACGCGAGTTGCAGCGTGACAGCTCAATTCACCCCAGATGCTTCTTGAAAAACTCGGTCGCGCGGCCCCAGGCGAGCTCCGCCGCCTGGCGATCATGCACCGCCATCCGCTGCTCGTTGGCGAAGGCGTGCTCGGCGTCATAGCGGAACAGCTCAAACGACTTGCCGGCCGCCTTCATGCCGTTTTCGAACGCATCGACCAGCGCCGGCGTACACCAGTCGTCCTTGTTGGCGAAATGCGCCTGCAACGGAATCCTGATGTCGGCGGGCTTTGCCGCCTGCTCCGGCGGAATGCCGTAGAACACCACGCCCGCGGTCAGCTCCGGCACCTTGGCCGCGCCGATGATGGTCACCGCGCCGCCGAGGCAGAAGCCGGTCAGGCCCACCTTGGCCCCGTTCCTGGAAAGGTATTGCACCGCGCCGCGCACGGTCTGCGTGGTGGCATCGATGAAATCCAGCGAGTTCATCTCTTTGCCAGCCTTATCGGTATCATGATACGGAACCACTGTACCCTTGTAGAGATCCGGCGCCAGCGCATCGAAACCGGCCACCGCGAAACGGTCGCACATCCCCTTGATCTGCTCCGACAGGCCCCACCATTCCTGGATCACCACCACGCCCGGCGCATTACCGCGCGCGGCGTTGGCGAGGTAGCCGTGAGCTTCCTTGCCGTCGGGACGTTTGAACGTGATGCTGGTGCCCATGGGGTGGTCCTTCGCTGATATCCTGATGCCGATTGACAGCTATTTTGGCGATTGCGCGGCCGGGACGCAATCAAGACTGCGTCATTCCGGGTTCAAGGCTCCGCATCGCCCCGGAACGACTTTCTACATCATGGCCAATAAAAAAGCCCCCGCAGGGGCTCTTTTCCGTTCTCAATTTCTGTTGCGGTCTCAGTGCGCGTTGGCCCAGACCTTCTTCTTGGTGAAGTACATCAGGCCCGCGAACAGGATCAGGAATATGAACACCTGCATGCCGACCCGCTTGCGCGCTTCCATATGCGGTTCGGCGGTCCACATCAGGAACGTGGCGACGTCATGGGCATATTGCGCGACCGTCGCGGGCGATCCGTCGTCAAACGTCACCTGACCGTCGCTCAACGGCTTCGGCATCTTGATGGCGTGACCCGGGAAATACTTGTTGTAATAGGACCCCTCCGGAATGCTCACCCCGTCCGGGACCTTGTCGTCAAAGCCTTGCAGGATCGCGGAGACGTAGTTCGGCCCCTGCTCCTGAAACTGGGTGAAGAAATCAAAGATGAATTGCGGGAAACCGCGCTCGTAGGAACGCGCTTTCGTGATCAGCGATAGATCGGGAGGCGCGGCGCCGCCATTGGCCGCGCGCGCCGCCTGCTCGTTGGGAAATGGCGAGGGGAAGTAATCCGCCGGCCGGCCGGGCCGATCGAACATATCGCCCTGGTCGTTGGGACCGTCCTTGACGGTGTAGCCGGCCGCGAACGCCGTCGCCTGGGCCGTCGAATAGCCGGGGCCGCCCGCATCGGCGAGGTTGCGGAACGCAATGTAAGACAGCCCGTGGCAGTTGGAGCAGACTTCCTTGTAGACCTTCAGGCCGCGCTGCAACGCGCCGCGGTCGTATTTGCCGAAGGGACCGGCAAACGACCAGCTCAACGACGGCGGCGTATCGTCTTCCGCCGCGCGGGCGCTTTGCGCGCTGCCGGCAAACAGCGCGCCGGCGACCGCGAGCGCGATCACCGTCGATACCATCGGCGCCGCCTTGCCGCCGGATTTGGCCAGCACGTCATCGGCGATCGAATTCGGCAGCGGCCGCGGCGTCTCGATCCTGGAGAGCAGCGGCAGCACGATCAGGAAATAGGCGAAGTAGCAAACCGTCAGGATACGGCCGGCGATCACATAGATGCCTTCCGGCGGCTGGGCACCGAGATAGCCGAGCAGCACGCAGACGACGACGAACATCCAGAAGAACTGCTTGGCCAGCGGCCGGTATTTGGACGAACGCGTCTTGGCGCTGTCGAGCCAGGGCAGGAACGCCAGCACGACGATCGCCGAAAACATCGCGATGACGCCCGCGAGCTTGTTCGGGATCGAGCGCAGGATGGCGTAGAACGGCAGATAATACCATTCCGGCACGATGTGCGTGGGGGTCACGCCCGGATTGGCGGGAATGTAGTTGTCGGCGTCGCCAAGGTAGTTCGGCATGTAGAAGATGAACCAGGCGAAGAAGATCATGAAGCAGGAGACGCCGAACATGTCCTTGATGGTGGCGTAGGGCGTGAACGGCACGGTGTCCTTTTCCGTCTTCGGCTCGACGCCGGCCGGATTGTTCTGGCCCGCGACATGCAGCGCCCAGACATGCAGCACGACCACGCCGGCGATCACGAACGGCAACAGATAGTGCAGCGAGAAAAACCGGTTCAGCGTCGGATTGCCGACCGAATAGCCGCCCCACAGCAAGGTGACGATGCTCTCGCCGAAATAGGGTACGGCCGAGAACAGGTTGGTGATGACGGTGGCGCCCCAGAAACTCATCTGGCCCCAGGGCAGCACATAGCCCATGAAGCCGGTCGCCATCATCAGGAGGTAGATGATGACGCCGAGGATCCAGAGCACTTCGCGCGGCTCCTTGTATGATCCGTAATAGAGGCCGCGGAACATATGGATGTAGACGGCAAAGAAGAACATCGAAGCGCCGGCCGCATGCGTGTTGCGCAACAGCCAGCCGTAGTTGACGTCGCGGACGATGCCTTCGACCGAACGGAAGGCGAGATCGGCGTTCGGCGTATAATGCATCGCCAGGATCACGCCGGTCAGGATCTGCACCGCCAGCATGAAGGAGAGGATGGCCCCGAAGGTCCACCAATAGTTCAGATTGCGCGGGGTCGGATAGGCCACGAACGAGGAGTGGACGAGACCAAAAATCGGGAGTCGCCGTTCAATCCACTTCAAGACTGGATTCGTCGGCTGGTAATCGGATGGTCCGCTCATGATGCGATCCTGAGGAATTTGAAGACGACGCGACGGGCGTAGGCTCGGATATCAAACCCGGGCGTCAGCCAATCTGGATTTTGGTGTCGGAAACAAATTGATAGGGCGGGACGGGCAGGTTGGCGGGCGCCGGCCCCTGGCGGATGCGGCCGGCGGAGTCGTACTGCGAACCGTGGCATGGGCAGAAGAAGCCGTCGTAATTGCCTTCATGCGCGATCGGGATGCAGCCGAGATGGGTGCAGATGCCGATCACGACCAGCCACTGGTCGTGGCCCGCCTTGACCCGGGATTCGTCGGTGGCGGGATCGGGAAGGTTTGAAAGCGGCACCGCGCGCGCTTCGTCGATCTGCTTCTTGGTGCGGTTCATGATGTAGATCGGCTTGCCGCGCCAAAACACCTTGATGTCCTGACCTTCGGCGATCGGCGCCAGATCGACCTGGATCGGCGCACCGGCCGCGATCGTCGAGGCGTCCGGGTTCATCTGGGAAACGAGCGGCCAGACCGTGGCGACTGTGCCAACCGCGGCGACGGCTCCTGTTGCAACAAAGAGGAAATCACGGCGTGTCGAGCCCGCCGAAGACGCTGTCGTCACGATTCCAACCCCTTTCTTACTTATCAGCCGCAGCCGGTGGACCTACCCCCAGGGAACGCCCGTACACGGACCCGGAAGAGGCTGCCGGCTCCCGCGACCCCCGCGGCGGCAGAGGACCGCTTTGCCCAGCCAAATAGGCGGAACAAGCAATCCAGAATCGTTCTATTCGCACCCTTGCCGGGAGAGCGCAAGCCCGCTATCGGCAGACAAAGGTGCAATGCGCTATAGCGTTTTCAAACGAAAGCCGGCTCCGGACTTGATCCAGGTTGGCTTCCGGTTCGCGTAAAGAAAACGCGTCAAAACCGAAGAGTAGAGCCTTTTCGGTCCTGATTCCATCAGAACCGAAAAGGTTCTAAATCCGCCCCACGCGATGATTTGTTCAGGCATTTCATCGGGACTTTTTTCAAACCGCCGCATCATGCAAATCGCGCTGTTCCAGCCCGACATCCCCCAGAACACGGGAACGATCCTGCGCCTTTGCGCCTGCCTGGACGTGCCCGCCCATATTATCGAGCCGGCCGGCTTTGCGACCTCCGACCGGCGTTTCCGCCGGGCCGGCATGGATTATCTCGATCAGGTGACCCTGACCCGTCACGATTCCTGGTCAAAATTCGAGCAATGGCGTAAGGACGCTGGTTACCGGCTGATCCTGTTCACGACCAGCAGCGCCAGTTGCTATCTTGATTATCAATACCGGACCGGCGACATCCTGCTGTTCGGGCGCGAAACCGCAGGCGTGACCGACGAGGTCGTGGCGGCCGCCGACGCCCGGCTGGTGATCCCGATCAAGCCCAGCCTGCGCTCGCTCAATGTCGCGATGACGGCCGCGATGGCGTTGGGCGAGGCGCTGCGGCAGACCGGAACCGGAAAACAGGAGATTCAGAGGTGAGTTACGCGGTCAAGGAAATCTTCCTGACCTTGCAGGGCGAAGGCGCCCATGCCGGCCGCGCCGCGGTGTTCTGCCGTTTCGCCGGCTGCAACCTCTGGAGCGGCCGCGAGCAGGACCGCGCGAGCGCGACCTGCCGATTCTGCGACACCGATTTTGTCGGCGCCGACGGCACCCTGGGAGGCCGCTACGGCTCGGCCTCGGAACTCGCCGATACCGTCGCCGCGCAATGGCTGGGAGAAGGCGCCAACCGTTACGTGGTATTGACCGGCGGCGAGCCATTGTTGCAGGTCGATAGCGCCCTCATCGACGCCCTTCGCGCGCGCGGCTTCTCGATCGGCATCGAAACCAACGGCACGATCGCCCCGCCCGGCGGCATGGACTGGATCTGCGTCAGCCCCAAGGCCGGCGCGGAGCTTGTCATCCGGCGAGGCCATGAACTCAAACTGGTTTACCCGCAGGCGGATGCCGCGCCCGAGGCCTTTGCCGGCCTCGCCTTCGAGCGCTTCTCGCTGCAACCGATGGACGGTCCTGACGTGATCGAAAACACCGCGCGCGCGGTCGATTACTGCCTGCACCATCCGCAATGGCGGCTCAGCCTGCAAACGCACAAGACCCTTGGGATCAGATAAACCCCGGGATCAGATAAAGTTGGATTTACCGATGTGGGAATTGACGAAATCGTTCCGCTTCGAGGCTGCGCACGCGCTGCCTGGAACGACCCTTGGCCCTGCCTCCGAGGAGATTCATGGCCACTCCTTTCGCGCCGAAGTGAGCATCCGCGGCACGCCCGATCCCGCGACCGGGATGGTGCTCGACCTTGGCCTGCTCGAACGCCGCATCGCGGAAGTGCAGAAAATGCTCGACCACAAGCTGCTCAACAAGATCGACGCGCTCGGGCCGCCGACGCTGGAAAACCTCTCCCGCTTCATCTGGGAGCGGGTCCAGCATGCCGGCCGCGTCACCCGCGTCAGCGTTCACCGCGACAGTTGCAATGAAAGCTGCACTTATTTCGGCCCTCAGGGTTAGGTGAAGCATGGACGGCCCGCTGATCGACGACCGCAAGACACGCGCGCGGAACTGGTTCGAAACCCTGCGCGACGACATCTGCGCGGCCTTCGAGAGACTGGAGGACGAGGCGCCTGCCGCGATCTATCCCGGCCATGCAGGACGCTTCGTGCGCACGCCCTGGGATCGCACCGACCATAGCGGCAGCCCCGGCGGCGGCGGCGTGATGTCGGTGATGCATGGGCGGCTATTCGAGAAGGTCGGCGTGCATTGCTCGACGGTGCATGGCGAATTCGCCCCCGAATTCCGCGCGCAGATTCCGGGCGCCGCCGAGGATCCCCGATTTTGGGCCTCCGGCATTTCGCTGATCGCGCATCTGCGCAACCCGAACATCCCGGCGGGGCATATGAACACGAGGTTCGTCGTCACCACCAAGGCGTGGTTCGGCGGCGGCGCGGACCTGACGCCGGTGCTCGACCGCCGCCGCGCCCAGGAAGACGCTGACGCCCTCGCGTTTCACGCCGCGATGCAGGCCGCCTGCGACGCGCACGCGGCGATCGCGCCTTACGAAAAATACAGGAAATGGTGCGACGAGTATTTCTACCTGCCGCACCGCAAGGAGGCGCGCGGCATCGGCGGCATTTTCTACGACTGGCACGACAGCGGCGACTGGAGCGCCGACTTCGCCTTCACGCAGGATGTCGGCCGCGCGTTCCTGAAAATCTATCCCGAACTGGTCCGGCGCAATTACGCCGAGCCGTGGAGCGCCGCCGACCGCGAGGAGCAGTTGATCCGGCGCGGCCGCTATGTCGAGTTCAACCTGCTCTACGACCGCGGCACCATCTTCGGATTGAAAACCGGCGGCAATGTCGATTCGATTCTGTCCTCGTTACCGCCCGAGGTGAAGTGGCCGTGACCTTACGAGAGCTGCCGCAAGGTTCATAGCCGGTGGTCGTGGTTGAAACGCGTGACGGTCTGATCGGCGATGGCTTTGAGTGCAGGTTCGTCGACCGGAAAACCCGCCGCCAGCCAGGCGTCTTCCGCCAGGGTGAGGACGTGTCCGAGCGCCGGGCCCTCGGCAAAGCCGCGCGCGATGAAGTCAGCCGCCTTCAGCGGAAATTTCGGCGCGCTCCAGCGCTCCGGCAATCCGACAAATTGCCGCCAGAACAGATCGTCCGTGCCGGCGCCCGAACGCGCCCATGCCAGCAGCAGCCGGTCCCGGTAACGCTCCGCGCCCAGCCGATAAAGCAGCCGCCGCGCCCTCGCCTCGTCCATGCCGGCGAGCCGCCACCAGCGATGGCCCATGGAATCGAGAGTTTTGGTTTCGCTGTTGGTCAGCCGCAATTGCGCCGAGAGCCGTCTTGCATCCTCGGTGACGGCGACCGCCAACGCGCCGAGCCGGCGGACCGCATTCGGCTCAAGTCCGAGCGACCCCTCGATCGCGATCATGGCGGCGAACGGGCCGATATAGCCGATGCCGCCGAAAATCGTCTGCAGCAGCCCGCCATCGGCCATCGCCTCGATGGCGGCGACCGCACCGTTCGCCGCCATCAGTTTCAGCACTTCCATGCGGACGCGTTCGGCGGACAACGTCGCAAGACCTTCGCGCCCGGCAATGCAGGCGAGGTATCCCGCGCGATCCGGCTCGCCTGCGCCATAGGCGGCGTGAATGCGGAAGAAACGGAGGATGCGCAAGTAATCCTCGGCGATGCGGCGATCGGGATCGCCGATGAAGCGCACCCGCCTTGCGGCGATGTCCGCGAGCCCGCCGACGTAATCATGCACGACACGATCGGCGCCGACCGACAGGCCGTTGATGGTGAAGTCGCGCCGCGCCGCGTCGCGCGCCCAGTCGCGGCCGAACGCGACCTTGGCCTTGCGGCCGAAGGTCTCGATGTCCTCACGCAGCGTCGTGACCTCGAACGGCTGTGCATCGACCACCAGCGTCACGGTGCCGTGTTCGATGCCGGTCGGCACGCTCTTGATGCCGGCTTCTTTGGCACGGCGGATCACCTCGTCGGGCAATGCCGTGGTCGCGATGTCGATATCGCCGACCGGAATCCCGAGCAACGCGTTGCGCACCGCGCCGCCGACCACGCGCGCTTCCGTGCTGTCGCCGTTCAATAGCGCGAGCACGCGCGCAGGCGGCCCGGAACGGAGCCAGGGCACGTCATCAAGCACGCGTGCATCCGTCATTTTTCAACTCCGGGCACGAATTTGCCGTTCTCGATATGCGCGGGGATATAGGTCGAGTTGGGCGGCGCACCGGAAAAATGCGCCAGCAAAGCGAAACCGATCAAGGCAAGCACCAGCGAACCCACCGCGAGTTTGGCGACGACATGCAGCGGCCATGACGCCCGCACCAGAAATCCGGAACGCGACGCTATCAGAAACACGACATAGACCGCAAAAGGGATCAGGAAAAGTCCGACTTCGGTCAAAGCCGGACGGATCATGATAGATAGATCCGCTCATACAACACGCGCAGGATTCCGGCGGTCGCCCCCCAGATGTAACGTTCCGCATACGGCATAGCGTAATAGGATCGGGTGATACCGCGGAAATCCCGGCTGTGCAGTTGATGGTTCGCCGGATTCATCAGGAATGCCAGCGGCACCTCAAACGCGTCGTCAACCTCGGCCTGGTTGATGCGCAGCCTGAAGCCCGGCCGGACCCGCGCCACCGTCGGCAGGATACGAAATCCGAAGCTGGTGCCATAGAGATCGAGATAGCCGATCGGGTCGACGAACTCGCGCGCGAGGCCGACCTCCTCAAAAGCCTCGCGCAACGCCGTATCAAGCGGCGAAGCGTCGGTCGCATCGATCTTGCCGCCGGGAAAGGAGATCTGGCCGGCATGCTCGTTGAGATGCGCCGACCGCTGCGTCAGCAGCACGGTCGGCTCCGGATGATCCACCACCGCAATCAACACCGCCGCGGGACGCACCGGCTGCTCGCGCGCGATGATCTCAAGCATGCGGTCGGTGCCGGCATCGCCGCTCGGCGGAATGATGTTCGGGTCGACCAGGCCGGGCGGAACGTCGAAGCGCAGCCGTGCGCGGGCGCGCTCGAAGAACTCCGCAGAGGAGATCGCGGCGGGTTCCGTCTTCACCATCGGCTCGTTCAAAGCGCCGCCCTCACCTGCTCCGCATCGGCCATCGCGAAGAATGCGCCGCCGGATGCCACCCCGAACATCGGACGGCCATCGACCACTCGCTCCTCGCTGATGTCAACCAGATCGTAATAGACCGCCCGTGTCACCTTGGCCCACAAATCGGCGCGGACGTGCAGATAGGGCGTGAGGCCACCGTCAGCCGCCGTCTTGAACCGCAGCGGATGCGCGGCGTCGCAAACAACCCAGTCATCGACATTGGTGCGGAACCGCAGCAGCCTGCCACTCTCGTCGTTCTCCTGGCGCATCTCGACGGCAAGGAATGGCGCGTCGTCGACGCGGATGCCGACCTTCTCCACCGGAGTCACGAGAAAGTGCTTGCCGTCCTCGCGCTTCAGAATCGTCGAGAACAGCCGCACCAGTGCCGGCCGCCCGATCGGCGTTCCCATGTAGAACCATGTTCCATCGCCGGCGATTCGGATATCGAGATCGCCGCAGAACGGTGGATTCCACAAATGCACCGGCGGCAGACTCTTCTCTCCGGAGCCGGCATTGGCGGCGTCGCGGGCCGCGGCGGTCAATCCTTCAAGGCCTTGATGCGGGATCTGCCCTTGCTTCGCCATTGTTTGCCCTGAATCTGATTGCTTCCATCTGGCACGATTGGTGCAGGCATCACTGCAGCGTTCGTTTGCGGTCCGGACGCGAGCGCGGCTGGAATCTGCTGTGGAATCTTAAAGCCAAACTCGCCATATCGTGATGCCGTTCATACCCTGTAATACCGATAATATGGGGATACTTTAATTCAACGAATGCATGGGCTTTGCATAGGTTTAGCATGGGGTTCATGGCATGACGACGCCAGCGGCGGCGGTTTTGTGAGGGAGTGATGGATGGCAGGCGCGGACAGTGTCGAAAAACTGGAAGATGTGATCGTCCGCTCGGCCGAGCAGGTCGCGGGGCAAATTCGCGCGGCCAAGGAGGCGATCGCAACCGTCATCTTCGGTCAGGACCGCGTCATCGAGAACACGCTGGTGACGATCCTGTCGGGCGGCCACGCGCTCCTGATCGGCGTGCCCGGCCTTGCCAAGACCAAGCTGGTCGAGACGCTGGGAACGACGCTCGGGCTCGACGCCAAGCGCATCCAGTTCACACCGGACCTGATGCCGTCGGATATTCTCGGCGCCGAGGTGCTGGACGAGTCGAGCGCCGGCAAGCGATCGTTCCGTTTCATCGCGGGCCCGGTGTTCGCGCAGCTCCTGATGGCGGACGAAATCAACCGCGCCAGCCCGCGCACGCAATCGGCGCTGTTGCAGGCCATGCAGGAGCAGCACATCACGGTCGCCGGCGCGCGGCATGATCTGCCGAAACCGTTCCATGTGCTGGCGACGCAAAATCCGCTGGAGCAGGAAGGCACCTATCCGCTGCCGGAAGCGCAGCTCGATCGCTTCCTGATGGAGATCGATGTCGATTATCCGGATCGCGATGCCGAACGTCGCATCCTGTTCGAAACCACCGGCGCGGATGAAACGCTGGCCAAGGTGGCGATGGACGCCGACATCCTGCTGACGGCGCAGCGGCTGGTGCGGCGGCTGCCGGTCGGCGATTCCGTCGTCGAGGCGATCCTATCGCTGGTGCGCTCGGCGCGTCCGGGTCCCGAAGCCGGAGAAGCCGGCAAGCTGATCGCCTGGGGACCGGGTCCCCGCGCCAGCCAGTCGCTGATGCTCGCGGTTCGCGCCCGCGCGTTGCTCGATGGTCGTCTCGCGCCTTCGATCGACGACGTGCTCGACCTCGCCGAGCCGGTACTGAAGCATCGCATGGCGCTGACCTTCTCCGCCCGCGCCGAGGGCCGCACCATTCCCGACGTGATCCGGCAATTGAAAGCGCGGATCGGTTGATGGCAGAAGACGACACGCTCAAAGCCAAGGAGATCACAGCAGTCCGACGTGCCGATGGCGAAAGCCGAACGCTCGCCGCCTCGCTGCCGCGCCTTGTGCTGGAAGCTCGTCGCATCGCCGCCAACGTGATCCACGGCCTGCATGGCAGGCGGCGCGCCGGCACTGGGGAAAGCTTCTGGCAATACCGCCGCTTCAATTCCGGCGAACCGTCGCAGAATGTCGACTGGCGCCGCTCGGCGCGCGACGATCATCTCTATGTCCGCGAGCAGGAATGGGAAGCGGCGCATACGGTGTGGCTGTGGCCGGACCGTTCGCCGTCGATGGCGTTTGCCTCCAGGCAGGCGCGCGACAGCAAGCTGGAGCGCGCTTTGATCGTCACTTTCGCGCTGGCCGAATTGCTGGTCGCGGGCGGCGAGCGCGTCGGCGTTCCCGGCCTGATGAATCCCACCGCAAGCCGTAGCGTGATCGACAAGATGGCGCAGGCGATGCTGCATGACGCCGCCGACCGGCCGAGCCTGCCGCCGTCGTTCATCCCGTCAGCACTGGCCGAGATCGTGGTGCTGTCGGATTTCTGGTCGCCGATCCCTGAAATCAAAACCATGCTCGCCGGCCTCTCGGCCTCCGGCGCGCATGGCACGCTGATCCAGATCGTCGATCCGGCCGAAGAGAGCTTTCCCTATTCCGGCCGTGTCGAATTCGTCGAGCCGGAAGGCGGCGGCGTGGTCACTGCCGGCCGCGCGGAGCGATGGGCAACCGACTATGTCGCGCGCCTTGCGCTTCACCGCGACCAGATTCGCGCCGAGACCGACAAGCTCGACTGGCTGTTTTCGATCCACACCACCGACCGCTCGGCCGCCGAACTGTTGTTGTTCCTGCATAGCGGCATGATGGTAAGCAAGTCGGGCGCACGCGCCGCGACCGTCAAGGCAGGACGAAGCGCATGATGGCCGGGCTGCCGCTTTCCTTCGCCGAACCCGCTTTGCTGCTGGGCCTGTTGAGCCTGCCGGTGCTGTGGTGGATGTTGCGGGTGATGCCGCCGCGGCCGCGGCGCATCGAGTTTCCGCCGACACGGCTGTTGTTCGACATCGCGCCGAAGGAGGAGACGCCGTCGCGGACGCCCTGGTGGCTGACGGCGTTGCGCCTGTTGGCGGCGGCACTGATCATTTTCGCCGCCGCGGGGCCGACCTGGAATCCGCAGACCGGCGCCACGCGCAGCCGTGCGCCGCTGGCGATCCTGCTCGATGACGGCTGGAGCGCGGCGGCAAGCTGGGACGTTCGCGTCAAGGCCGCGGACGAGTTGATCACGCAGGCCGACGGCGACCGCCGCCCTGTCGCGCTGATTCCGCTGTCCGAGCCGACACGCGATATCACCCTGATGCCTGCCGGCACCGCGCGGGTGGCGCTGCGCCAGCTGGAGCCAAAGCCCTATTCGATCGAGCGGGTTGAAACCCTGCCCATGATCGGACGTTTCCTGCAGGCCACGGGCGATTGCGAGATTGCTTGGCTGTCGGACGGCGTCGACACCGCGCGCGGACCGGAATTCATCGAAGGCCTGGGCAAGACGATCGGGGATCGCACGTTGACGGTTTTCAAGGACGGCACGCCCACCCCGCTCGCGCTGGCCGCCGCCGAAAACGCCGCGGCGAAGATGACCGTGAAGGTGCTGCGCGCCGACAGCGGCGGGATCGGCTCCGGCGTCGTGCGCGCGCTCGACCTGAAGGGGTCGCCGATCGGCGAGGCTCGCTATAGCTTCGACGCGCAGAATCGCGAGACCGAAGCCTCGTTCGACCTGCCGGTCGAACTGCGCAACGATATCGCGCGGCTTGAGATCGCGGGCGAACGCTCGGCCGGCGCGGTGCAACTGCTCGACAAACGCTGGCGTCGGCGCTCGATCGGCATCGTCAGCGGATCGACCAGCGACACGTCGCAGCCGCTGCTCGCGCCGACATTCTACCTCACCCGCGCGCTGGCGCCGTTCGCCGACATCCGGCTCGGCGATCGCGGCGCACCGCAACAGACCATCACGCAATTTCTCGACCAGAAGCTGCCGATGATGGTGCTCGCGGACGTCGGCACGCTGTCGCCCGAAATTCGCGAACGCCTCGACGCCTGGATCGAACAGGGCGGCGTGCTGGTACGTTTCGCCGGCCCGCGGCTGGCGCAGTCAGAAGACGACGATCTGGTGCCTGTGAAGCTGCGCAGCGGCGGACGCACCCTTGGCGGCAGCCTGACTTGGGAAAAGCCGCAGCACCTCGCCTCGTTCTCCTCCGGCGGACCGTTCGCCGGCCTTGCCGTGCCGAACGACATCACCGTCAACCGCCAGGTGCTGGCCGAGCCGGACGCCGCGCTGGCGACGCGAACCTGGGCCTCGCTGGAAGACGGAACGCCGCTGGTGACGGGCGAACGCCGCGGCAAGGGTCTGGTGAGCCTGTTTCACGTCAGCGCCGACATGCGCTGGTCCGATCTGCCGATGTCCGGCACCTTCGTCGAAATGCTGCGGCGGATCGTCGATCTGGCGGGTTATGCGTCCAATCCGGATGCGGCCGTCACCAGGACGGCCAATACCGAGACGGTGGCGCCGCTGCGCACGCTCGACGGCTTTGGCGCGTTCGGGCCGCCACCCTCGACCGCCAAGCCGATTCCTTCGGACTTCCACGATCGGGCGGCGGCGGATCATCCGCCCGGCTTCTATGGCCCGGCCGACGGGCCAATCGCGGTCAACACGCTCGCGGCAACGGATCGCATCGCGCCACTGGATATCTCGCCGCTGCGGGCGCGGCGCGGCAGCTACACCAATTCCGAGCCGAAGGATTTGCGCGGTATCCTGCTGTCGTCGTCACTGGCGCTGTTCCTGATCGACGCCATCATCGTCGCGCTGCTTGGCGCCGGCCTCGCCGCCCTGTTCAGGCGGCGAACGGTTTCGGCAGCCATCGCATTCGCCGTCCTGCTGTCCGCGATGATGGCCGCGCCCTCGCCGTCGCGCGCCGACGAAAAGGATGATTTTGCGATCAAGGCGACCACGCAGACCCGGCTCGCCTATGTCGTCACCGGCAATGCCGACGTGGATTCCATCGTCAAGGCGGGCATGGCCGGCCTGACGCTGTTTCTCGCCCAGCGCACCGCGCTGGAAGCCGGCGATCCCGTCGGCATCGATCCGGCGCATGACGAACTGGCGTTCTTTCCTATGATCTACTGGCCCGTAGTGCCAGGCGCGCCGAAGCCGCCGCAGGACGCCCTCAACCGCATCGACGCCTACATGAAGAACGGCGGCACCGTGGTGTTCGATACCCGCGACGCCATCGAGGCGCCGCCGGGCGAAGCTGGCGCTTCGCAGACGCCGGGCATGCAAACCTTGCGCGAGATTCTTTCCGCGCTGGACGTTCCCGAGCTTGAACCGGTGCCGCGCGATCACGTCCTGACCAAGACGTTCTATCTGCTGCGCGACTTTCCGGGCCGCTTTACGTCGGGGCAGACCTGGGTTGAGGCGCTGCCGCATGAGGATGACGAGGACGGCACCGCGCATCCCGCCCGCGGCGGCGACGGCGTCTCCCCGATCATCATCACCTCGAACGATCTGGCCGGCGCCTGGGCGATCCGTCCGGACGGCCAGGCGATGCTGCCGCTGACGCCGGGCGAGCCGCGGCAACGCGAATTCGCCTTCCGCGCCGGCGTCAACATCGTGATGTACACGCTGACCGGCAATTACAAGGCCGACCAGGTGCATGCGCCGGCGCTGATCGAACGGCTTGGACAATAGGAACGCGACATGAGCTACGGCATCGCGTTTACACCGCTCGTCCCCTCCCTCGTGCTATGGATCGCGCTCGCCGCCATCGCCGTGATCGCGACGGTGCTGTTGCTTGCAAGGTCGCGCGGCGCTGCGGTGCGCGTGGCCGCGCTGGCGCTGATCGTGCTGGCGCTTGCCAATCCGTCCTTCACCCGCGAGGACCGCGAACCGCTGTCGTCGGTGGCCGTGGTCGTGGTCGACAAGAGCCCCAGCCAGAATTTCGGCGAGCGCACCCGCGAGACCGACCAGGCCCGTGAGGCGCTGGTCGATGAACTGAAGAAGATCAAGGGGCTGGAGGTGCGGGTCGTCGACGCGGGCCAGGCCGACGGCGAGACCGATGGCACCAAATTGTTCGGTGCGTTGAGTTCGGCGCTGTCGGACGTGCCGGTCGATCGGGTCGCCGGCGCGTTCCTGATCACCGACGGACGGGTGCATGACATTCCCGCCAACGCCGCGGCGCTGGGATTTCAGGCCCCCGTACACGCCCTCATTACCGGACGCAAGGACGAGCGCGACCGCCGCATCGCGATTTCGGCCGCCCCCCGTTTCGGCATCGTCGGACAGAGCCAGACCATCACCTACCGTCTCGACGATCAGGGCGTCAGCGGCGATAGCGCCAGGGTTGTGGTGCGCCGCGACGGCGAGGTTATCAACGAGCGCACCGTCCTGAGCGGCCAGACCGTCAACGTCGATATCGACATCAAGCACGCCGGTCCCAACATCGTCGAGATCGAGGCCTCGCCGCTCGAAAATGAGCTGACGCTGGTCAACAACCGCGCGGTGGTCTCGATCGAGGGCGTGCGCGACAAATTGCGGGTGCTGCTGGTGTCGGGCGAACCACATGCCGGCGAGCGCACCTGGCGCAACCTGTTGAAGTCCGACCCCAGCATCGATCTCGTGCATTTCACGATTCTGCGTCCGCCGGAGAAGCAGGACGGCACCCCGATCAATGAATTGTCGCTGATCGCGTTTCCGACCCGCGAATTGTTTCAGCAGAAGATCAACGAATTCCAGCTGATCATCTTCGACCGCTATGCCCGCCAGGGCGTGCTGCCGATCGCCTATTTCGACAACATCGCACGCTATGTTCGCGCCGGCGGCGCGGTGCTGGTTTCGGCCGGTCCCGATTACGCCTCGAGCACCAGCATCTGGCGTACGCCGCTGGATTCGGTGCTTCCGGCCGAGCCGGTCGGCGTCACCGAGAAACCGTTTTATGCGCATCTGAGCGAGGCCGGCAAACGCCATCCGGTGACGCGCGACCTCGAGGGCTCCGGCTCCGAGCCGCCGCATTGGAGCCGGTTCTTCCGCACCGTCGATACCCGCAATGCGACCACCCCGCCGGTGATGACGGGCGCCGATGGCGAGCCGCTGCTGCTGTTGTCGCATTACGGCGAAGGCCGCGTCGCGCTGCTGTTGACGGACCATATCTGGCTATGGGCGCGCGGCTACGAGGGCGGCGGACCGCATCTCGATCTGTTGCGGCGGATGTCGCACTGGCTGATGAAGCAGCCTGACCTCGACGAAGAAGCGTTGCGGCTGGCGGTTCACGGCAAGGATCTGACGGTCGAGCGCCAGACCATGGCGGACAGCGTCGCGCCGGTCACGGTGACCTCGCCTTCCGGCGCCACGCGCGAGCTGACGCTGACCGCGGGCGAGCCCGGCGCCTGGAGTTCGACGATCCCGGCCAATGAACTCGGCCTGTGGCAGGCCACCGACGGCACCCTGAAAGCCCTGATCAATGTCGGCCCGACCAATCCGAAGGAGTTTTCGGAAGTCACCTCCACCACCGATACGCTGAAGCCGCTGGCGCAGGCGACCGGCGGCGACGCCAGGCGCGTTGTCGACGGTTCAAGTGTCGAGCTGCCGCGCATCGTTCCGGTGCGGTCATCCAGCGCGTTTCACGGCGACGGCTGGATGGGCGTGCGCATGCGTGATGCCAGCGTGGTCAAGGGTGTCGGCGTATTGCCGGTATTCGCCGGCCTGATCGGCTTGCTGCTGCTGCTCGGCGCGTTTGCCGCCACCTGGCTGCGCGAGGGACGCTGACCGTTGCAAAATTACACACGGCCGACGAAATCTTAGGACACATTCCGCACCGCGGTTGACAGCGGCCCGATATCCCTGATGTTATAATATAACATCGAGCGGCCAGGATGCTTTGGCCCTCCGCTGCGGGGCGTCCATCGGCATGAAGTGGTTCCGGTCGAACATCAAATATGGGTCGCGGCTTGCGCTGTTGGCGCTGGCGATTCAGATTGCGTTGTCGTTCGGGCATTTCCATGCGGTCGCAGCCGAAGCGGCACCCGCGATTCAGTCGAGCCTTTCGCAGGCAGATGCTTCCCACGGCAAGGGCCTTGCGGCGCCGGATACGTCCGGTCGATCGGCGCAACGCCAGCAAAAGCCCGCACCCGACCCGGATTCAGGGCAATCGAACGACGCCTGCGCGATCTGCGCCGTCATCGCGATGGCGAATGCGGTGCTGTTTGCAACGCCGCCGTTGTTGGAGCTGCCGGAAGCGGCTGAATTTCTCTACCGGACCACCGATGCCGAGTTCATCCATCTGAACTCCGTCCGCGTCGCTTTCCAGCCGCGTGCTCCCCCGATCTCCTGACCTCGATTGATCACTTAGCCTTAGAGGAACCGCCGCGCGCGGCTACTCTCGGAATCAATAGGAATCAGTCCGTCGCGGATCGACGGCAAGCCGAGCCGGACTTCCCTCTCAGGCGGGAAGCTGACTGCGGTTCATGGGGATCGGAATAAATAGATGTCAGTATTCGACAAGCGACTGTTGACCGCATCGAGTGCAGCCTCGCTGCTGCTTTGCAGCCTGAGCGGCCCGGCACAATCGCAAACAGCGGCACCGGCGGCAAATGGGACGACCGCGCTTCCGGACATCGAAGTCACGGCGCCCAAGCGCACGCAGCAACCGCGCCGTCCGCGGACGCGCGTGGTGACCAACAAGCGCCGCGAAACGCCACCGGCAGCGCCGCCACCGACCCAGGCGCAGGTGGTCGCGGGCCAGAACGACCGGCTGGACGAAGTCCGCCGCAGCCTCGTCGCGCCCACCGGCGCCGGCTCCTATGAGATGAGCCAGCAGTTCCTCGAATCGCTGCCGCAAGGCACCAACACCACGCTCGACAAGGCCTTGTTGCAGGCTCCGGGCGTATCGCAGGATTCGGCCGCGAGCGGCGATCTGCACGTGCGCAACGAGCACGCCAACCTGCAATACCGCATCAACGGCATCATGCTGCCCGACGGCGTCGGCGCCTTCGGTCAGATTATCGACACCGGCATCGTCGGCAGCATGGCCCTGATCACCGGCGCGATGCCGGCCCAATACGGCCTGCGCACGGCGGCCGTGCTCGACATCCAGACCAAGGCCGACGCCTTCAACAACAGCGGCAGCGTCGGTGTCTACGGCGGCAGCCACGGCACGATCACGACCTCGCTCGAATATGGCGGTACGGTCGGACAAACCCAGTATTTCGTGTCCGGGCGCTATTTCGGCAGCAACCTCGGAATCGAAAATCCGACGCCGGCCTATAACGCCATTCACGACAACACGTCGCAGGAAAAGGGATTTCTCTATCTCTCGACCGTGCTCGATCCGCAAAGCCGCCTGACCTTCATGAGCGGCGTCTCGAACGGCAATTACGAGATTCCCAACAATCCCGGACAGCCGCCGGGCTTCACCGCCTTCGGCATGTCCAACTTCGATTCCGCGCAGCTCAACGAACGGCAGACCGAGTTCAACCAGTTCAACGTCCTTGCCTATCAGCATTCCGGCGACGGCTACGATTACCAGATCTCCTATTTCAACCGTTACAGCCAGTTGCACTTCCAGCCCGACACCATCGGTGACCTCATCTTCAACGGCGTGGCGTCGGATGTCTACCGCCAGAGCATGATCAATGGCATCCAGGAAGATACGTCGTACCGCATCGGCTTCGCACATACGCTGAAGTTCGGGTTCTCCGTCAGTACCGAAGACTCGCTGGTCAACAACGGCTCTGTGGTCCTGCCGACTGACGACACGGGCGCTCAAACAGACGATCCGCCAAGATCGGTTTTCGACTCCAGCGCCAAGACCGGCTACCTGTTCGGCAGCTATCTCGAGGACGAGTGGAGGATCACCAACCAGCTCACCTTGAACGCCGGCCTGCGCTTCGACCAGATGTGGCAATATATCGACGCCAACCAGCTCAGCCCGCGCGTCAACCTGACCTGGAAACCGGCCGACGGCACCACCTTCCACGCCGGCTATTCGCGCAACTTCACGCCGCCGGAACAGGTGCTGGCGGCGCCAACCAACCTGGCGCTGGTGCAGGCCTCAACCGCGCAGCCCCAGGTGTCCCAGAACGATCCGGTGCAGCCGGAACGCTCCAACGTGTTCGATGCCGGCGTTACCCAGAAGATCTACGCGATACCCGGCCTCGAACTCGGGGTCGACGCTTACTACAAGACCGCGACCGACCTGCTTGATGACGGCCAGTTCGGCGCCGCCTATGTGCTGACCGCGTTCAACTATGCCAAGGGCATCAACCAGGGCGTCGAACTCACCGCGACCTACAACAACGGCAATCTGCATCTGTACGGCAATCTCGCCTGGGCCAGACAGGTTGCGACCGACGTCGTGTCCAACCAGTATCTGTTCGATCCCGACGAGCTTGCTTTCATCGCCAACAATTACGTCTACACCGACCACGCCCAAATCCTGACGGCGTCGCTCGGCGGCTCGTATTTGTGGAACGGCACCAAGTTCAGCGCAGACATGATCTATGGCAGCGGCTTGCGCGACGGCTTCGCCAACACCAGCACCGTTTCGCCCTATACGCAGGTCAATCTGGGCGTGTCGCACGACTTCAACATCGTGTCACCGACCAAGCCGACGACGCTGCGCCTCGATGTCGTCAACCTGTTCGACACCGTCTACCAGATCAGGGACGGATCCGGCATCGGGGTGTTCGCGCCGCAATACGGGCCGCGGCGCGGCGTTTATTTCGGCATTTCACAGAAGTTGTAACAGCCGCCGCCTGACGGCGTTATTTTGAAAAAGCACGAGTAGACGCCCTCGGACCATGTCCGAGGGCGTCTACTCGGATTATCGCGCAAAATTCCAGTCGGGACGAATTGCGCCGGAGACCTTGTCGAAGGCGCCGTCCACCAGCTCCGCCACCAGCAAGCGGTTGTAGTCGACCGGTCCCGGCATCACAGCGCGGCCCTTCGGAACGGCCTTGAAGCCGACGCGGCTGTAATAGGGCTCATCGCCGACCAGCAACACCAGACGGTGGCCCTTGGCTTTCGCATCCTTCAGCGCACGGTCCAGCAGCGCGCGGCCGATGCCCCGGCTGCGAAACGGCGGCTCGACCGTCAACGGCCCCAGCAGCAACGCGCTCGTATCGCCGACACAGATCGGCAATTGCCGTACCGACCCCACCAGCAAGGTCCCGATCCGGGCGGTGAAGGAAAGATCGAGCAGGTGATCGACATGCTCGCGGATCCGGTAGGCGCTGAGCACGAAGCGGCCGGGCCCGAAGGTGCGCTCGTGCAGCCGTTCGATCGCCTGCGCGTCATAGGTGGTTTCGGCCAGAATCGTCAAGGAAAGGTCATTCATCGCGGGCGGGGATAGCATCTCACTGTGCCTCGGTCCATCGTCCCGGGCTTTGGTACAGACCAATCCCGGTCGGTCCGGACCGGAGACGGACAGTGAAAAACGTGCCTGCCGCAATCAAGCGTTTGCCGCCTGACCGAGAACACGCCCGTCCACCGCTGCTGCGGGCTGCGGCAGCGCGGCGAACAGCAGGCTCCATAGCGAAAGCATGGTGACGGGCACGGTGTAATAGGGCTCGAAGATGGGATGGCTCAGGAAGAAGGCGAGATTGATGGCAAGATTCCCGGCTCCCACCAGAGCCACGCGTCTAAGACCGGTTTCGCCACGACGATACAGGATCGATGCGATCGACGCGGTGGCCAGCACGAGCAGGACAAACTGCATATCCCTGACATATTGCCCGATGATGTGGAGGCTAAAGGTCGGCGGCGCCAAATCGACACCCGCATAGGTCGTTGCGAAGGGGCTCCCGGCATTGATCGCGTTCGCAAGCAGCGTCGGCGCCATTCCCGCAAGACACGCAACGCCAAACCAGACGGCTTGCCATATGGTTTCGATTTTGCGGGACGACAGAAACGACCCCAGAAAAAACAGGCCATATCCGGACGCGAGAAACAGATTTGGCAATCTGAAATCGACCGAGAGGCCAATCACAAACCCCACCAGCGCCGACAACAGAATGCGCCGGCCGGCCTGCCCGGCCGAGAAAAGCCTCGACGTAAAAAGCCTCGCCGTCAAGAAACCTGCAACGGCGCAGCAAACCATGGTCGGCGCCATCGAATAGCTCGCCCTGGTGGGATTGACCATCAGATACATCGCAAGCCCTCCGAAGGCCGCCGTGAGAAGGATGGCATCGCGCGCACGCGCGTAGGAAAGAGCCAGCAACACAAAGCCAAAGACGATGGCGTTGGCCAGAACATAAAGCGGGATCATCTGGAATCCGGAAGGAAACAGCGCCAGCAGGAAACCCGTGCCCGGCGGATATTGCAGCACCCTTTTATGCGTCGCCGGCATCAGGCTGTGACAGGGAGCCTCCGCCGGATCGTTCCAGGCGGCAAATCCGATCTGCTTCAGACTAGAGGACAGATAGTGGTCGTCGTCCCGCGCAATATCCGTATTGAGCCCGCCGAGGCCGAACTTTTGGAAAAGATGCGCCTGCCGGAGATAGCAGACGTCGTCATAGACGCCCCTGCTTTCATTCCAATGCGCGATGGTCCAGACATTGCTGAGCAGGATCAGAAAACATATGACGCCGCCGGCCAGCTTCAAATATCGCGACGTCCGGCACTCAAGACTCATCAGCCTGTTCTCGGGAATTTGCAGCATTCAATCGTGGTCCCTGTCTTGCGGCAACAGCACGCGGCGGGCAAGTCAGGAATCGCGCCAGGTTGGAATGGGCGGCTTGCCTTCGAGCACCTCGGCGATCCGCAGCCGCGTTCCCTTGGTGGCCTCCGGCGGAAGCGCGGCGGCATCGAAGAAGCCGCTGTCGATGATTTCGCGGTTGGGCTCGGGCGGGCGATCCTGCCCAAATTGCCTGACCACATAGATCGCAACATGGTCTCGCCGCGACACATGGCTGTTGAGGAACACGCCATGAAGCACCGGCTCTCCCATCACCTCGATCCGTCCTTCTTCCATCAATTCGCGCCGTAACGCATCGATGAACGTTTCGCCGACTTCGACGCCGCCGCCCGGCAGATGCCAGCCGGAAACATAGCTGTGCTTGATCAGAAACACCTTGCCCTGACCGTCGAGCACGACGGCACGGACCCCCAGCGTCATGCCGCGGGCGAAACGCCAATAGAGATGAAACAGCCGCCGCAACGCCGGTTCAGATCGCCTTCGCAGGTTCTGCAGGGTCATCGCCGCCGAGCATCCCGATCGCAAAACATCATGCTTGATCCCTGCCTGTTTGGTCTCTGCCTGTTTGATCCTTGCGTCCCGGCGCCCGGCTTGCCAATAGAGGGGCGGGTTTCACAGGATATCACGAGATGATCGTGCTTGTGTGTTGTCGCACGGACGGCCCAATCGGACATTTGTGATGGCAGCCTTCACCCTCGCCCACCTGTCGGACCCGCATCTTCCGCCGTTGCCCGCTGTGCGGCTGCGCGATCTCATGGGCAAGCGCGCCTTCGGCTATCTCAACTGGACGCGCAACCGCCACAAATACCAGCGCCGTGACGTGCTCGACGCGCTGGTGTCGGATCTGCATGCGCAGACCCCCGACCACATTGCGGTAACCGGCGATTTCGTCAACCTTGCGCTGGATGCGGAATTCGAACCGGCGCGCGCATGGCTCGAAAGCGTCGGCCCTCCCGACCGCGTCACCATCGTACCCGGCAATCACGATGCCTATGTCCGCGCCACGCAGCATCGCATCGCCGAAGCCTGGGGAAGCTATTTCGCCAGCGACGATGCGCCGGACGGCGGCGCATTTCCGTTCCTGCGCCGGCGTGGCCCGCTGGCGCTGGTCGGCGTCTCGTCCGCGGTGCCGACGCCGCCGCTGATGGCGACAGGATGGCTCGGCCGCACCCAGCTCAATGCGCTGGACCGGCTGTTGAGCCGTCTCGCCGCCGAGTCGTTTTTTCGCGTGCTGCTGATCCATCATCCGCTGCGTTCGGACGCGCCCGCCAAGCGGCTGACCGATGCGGCTGACCTGCTCGCGCTGCTGCAACGGCATGGCGTGGAGCTGGTCCTGCACGGGCACGACCACGTCCATTCGACGATCTGGATCGACGGCCCGAACGGCGCGATCCCCGCGGTCGGCGTGCCCTCGGCCTCCGCGCTCGCGCATGGGCACTATCCTGCTGCTGCGTATAATCTGTTTTCGATCATGCGCGACGGAGATGCGTGGCGATGCGAGCAGACCGTGCGCGGATTGGATGACAAACGGTGTGTGCGGCAATTAAGTCAGACGCGGTTGATCTAGAATGCAACTCTCCCAGTCATTCCGGGATGGTCCGAAGGGCCAGACCCGGAATCTCGAGGTTCCCGGCTCGATGCTTCGCATCGCCCCGGAATGACGTGTCAAAAATCCCGCAGGCTCGCGAACAGGGCGAAGCCGAACAGCGCGAGCGCGCCGACCACCACCCCGAGCACGAACATCCAGAATCCGCGGCGGCGCGGCTTCTCGGGCACCATCGCAGGCTCCGCAATTGGCGTCGCCACCAGCGCGTGCTCGCGCTCGACCATGCGGCGGGCGACATAATCGGTCACCGCCTTGACGACGGCCGCGACATCGCGGGATTCCGCAAGCACAATCCGGCCGAAGCGCGTGTCCTGCACAAAGCGATAGATCCGCTTGTCGCGCCCCATCACGACATGCGCGACCACGTCGATCCACAGCCGCGGCGTCTCGCCCTGGCTGATGCCGCGATCGAACAGATCGACCTGCTCCGGTACCTGCGCGAACAACGGATCGAGCGCCTCGTTGAGGATCTCGAGCCGCGCCACTTCGGCGTCGCGCAGATCGACGACGACCCCGGTGCGGTCGGCGGCCTCGATCCGCGCCTGCCGGAGCGCATCGCGCAGCCGGATTGGGCGTACCTCACTGGCGGCGTTGCTCCCGGTGCTCTGCGCGTCTGACATCCTTGAAACGGCCTTTATCTTAATAGCTTACGGAAGCGATTAACCTACCAGTAACCAAATCCGTTCGCAAAGACCGTTTACTTCCAAGCACTTGCTTCTTTTGCCGCCCCGTCCGTCGGCGGGTCGCGAGAACAAACGCCAACGGCCTCAACCGGAAACCGGCTGAAGCCGCAGTCGTCCCTGGTCGTTTCTTCTAACCCTTTCAGGCCGGGACCCGCGACGGTTCTTCCACGATCGAGAAGCGCACGCCGGCCTTGTGGCGGGTCTGTTCCGAGACCTCGCGCCAGCAATCCTCCGCTTCCTTGCGGGTCTTGAACGGGCCTTTGACCTGAGCCGAGCCCTCCACCAGCTTGTGGAAGTTCATCGAGCCGAACTCGCCGCCGATCACCCAGAAATTACTGCCGTTCATCATGAGAGCCTCCTTCTATTCAGCCGCCTGAACCTGGATATCCGAACCTCTCGCCTTGAACTGCGCGGCCTCGGTGGAGTCGTGTAGCGCCGTGGTCGACGAGGCGCCGCCGGTGATCGTGGTCGAGACCAGATCGAAATAGCCGGTGCCAACCTCGCGCTGATGGCGCGTCGCCGAATAGCCGAATTTTTCCGACGCGAACTCCGCCTGCTGCAGGCGCGAGTAAGCCGCCATGCCTTCGGTCTTGTAGCCGCGCGCCAGTTCGAACATGCCGTGGTTGAGCGAGTGGAAGCCCGCCAGCGTCACGAACTGGAATTTGTAACCCATCGCCCCGATCTCGCGCTGGAATTTGGCGATCGTCGCCTTGTCAATATTGGCTTCCCAGTTGAACGAGGGCGAGCAATTATAGGCCAGCATCTTGTTCGGATAGACTTTCCGCACCGCTTCCGCGAACTGCCTGGCTTCGTCGAGGTTTGGCGTCGAGGTCTCCCACCACAGCAAATCGGCATATTTCGCGAACGCGATGCCGCGCTTGATGCAATGCGCCAGCCCGGTGCCGGGCTTGAGCCGGTAAAAACCTTCCGCCGTGCGCTCGCCGGTGATGAACTCGTGGTCGCGCTCATCGACATCGGAGGTGATCAGCTTGGCGCTCTCGGCATCGGTGCGCGCCAGCACGAAGCTCGGCACGCCGCAAACGTCGGCGGCCAGCCGCGCCGCGATCAAATTGCGCTCATGCGCGGCGGTCGGGATCAGCACCTTGCCGCCCATATGGCCGCACTTCTTTTCAGAAGCGAGTTGGTCCTCGAAGTGAACGCCGGCCGCGCCCGCCTCGATATAGGCCTTCATGATCTCGAACGCATTCAGGGGACCGCCAAAGCCTGCTTCCGCGTCGGCCACAACCGGCAGGAACCAGTCGATCCTGGCGCCGCCTTCGGAGTGCTCGATCTGATCAGCGCGCTGAAAGGTGCGGTTGATGCGGCGGCACAGTTCCGGGCCGGCATTGGCCGGATAAAGGCTCTGGTCGGGATACATGGCGCCGGCCGTATTGGCGTCGGCGGCGACCTGCCAGCCCGACAGATAGATCGCGGGCAATCCCGCGCGCGCCTGCTGCATCGCCTGGTTGCCGGTGACGGCGCCGAGCGAATGGACATAGGGCTCGGTCTTCAAGGCCCGCCACAGCCGGTTCGCGCCGCGCTCGGCCAGCGTGTATTTGATCTCCACCGAGCCGCGCAGCCGTTCCACCTCGGCCGCGCTGTAGGGACGGCTGATGCCGTCGAAACGGCCTTTCGGGGTGTTGGGAACCAGCTGCTCAAAGGTCTTGGTCATCATTTTCTCCAGTCCACAGTTTTGACATTCGTGCGAAATGTGTGTCTGGAGCTAAACGCGAAACTTCCAAATCCGTATAGATATCTTGTTTTTGAATGGTGATATCCTGTAACATCAAATCCTGTAATATATGTCGTTTTGTAAATTTTGTAACAAATAGGTCAGCAAGCCTGCCATGCCCGCCGATTCCGGAAAAAAGCTGTTCGTCGGCCCGCGCTTCCGGCGCATCCGCCAGCAATTGGGCCTGTCGCAGACCCAGATCGCAGAGGGCCTCGGCATCTCGCCGAGCTACGTCAACCTGATCGAACGCAACCAGCGCCCGGTGACGGCGCAGATCCTGTTGCGGCTGGCGGAGGCCTACGACCTCGACCTGCGCGACCTCGCCACCGCCGACGAGGACCGCTTCTTCGCCGAACTGAACGAGATCTTCTCCGACCCGCTGTTCCGCCAGATCGATCTGCCGAAGCAGGAGTTGCGCGATCTCGCCGAGCTCTGCCCCGGCGTCACCCACGCGCTGCAACGGCTTTATGCCGCTTACGCCGAAGCGCGCCGCGGCGAGACGCTGGTGGCGGCACAGATGGCCGACCGCAACGAAGGCGCCCGCTTCGAGGCCAATCCGATCGAGCGCGTGCGCGATTTGATCGAGGCCAACCGCAATTATTTCCCCGAGCTCGAACAGGCGGCGGAAAACCTGCGCGACGAATTGAACGTGCCGGCCGAAGGCCTGTTCGCCGCGCTCACCGCACGGCTGCGCGAAAAACATTCGGTTCTGACCCGCATCATGCCGGTGGACGTGATGCGCGAGACACTGCGGCGGTTCGATCGCCACCGCCGGCAACTGCTGGTCTCGGAACTGGTGGACGGCCCCGGCCGCACCTTCCAGATCTCCTTTCAGATCGGCCTTGCCGAATGCAGCGGTGCCCTCGATGCGATCGTCAGCCGCGCGGGGCCGCTGGACGACCCGGCCCGACGGCTCTACCGCATCACGCTGGCGAATTATTTCGCCGCTGGCGTGATGATGCCCTACCAGGCTTTTCTCACGGCCGCCGAAGCGCTGAACTACGATATCCACGTGCTGGCGCAACGTTTCAACGCCGGCTTCGAGCAGGTCTGCCACCGCTTGACCACGCTGCAACGGCCGAATGCACGCGGCATCCCGTTCTTCCTGCTCCGCGTCGACAATGCCGGCAACGTCTCGAAGCGGTTCTCCTCCGGCACCTTCCCGTTCTCGAAATTCGGCGGCACCTGTCCGCTGTGGAACGTGCATTCGACCTTCGACACGCCGGACCGGCTGCTCAAGCAGGTGATCGAACTGCCCGACGGCGCGCGTTATTTTTCGATCGCACAGATGGTGCGGCGTCCCGTGGCGCCACACCCGCATCCGCAACCGCGCTTTGCGATCGGGCTCGGCTGCGAGATCCGCCACGCCGCCAAGCTGGTCTATGCGGCCGGCATGGACCTCGCGAAGGCCGAGGGCACGCCGATCGGCGTCAATTGCCGGCTCTGCGAACGCGAGAATTGCAGCCAGCGCGCCGAGCCGCCGATCACGCGCACCCTGATTTTGGACGAGAACACCCGCCGCGTATCGTCGTTTGCGTTCAGCAATGCGCGGGAGTTGTGAGGGGTTGAATTTACGGGTCGAGCCAATACCGCTCCCCGTCCCCGCATGACGCCGATAGCGACACCCCGCATATTGCTGATCCAGGTTGTCAAACAGCAGATATGAATCCGCGATCCCGCGGCGCGGACAGCACCCGGCTTGTGCATGATCTTTCGCCACTCGAAAGGCAGAGGGCGCAGCGCAACCCTCAAATGAGGGCGCGGGGAAGGCCGGGTGCCCGTTGCACCCGCAGCCTCGCGTGCAAAATAGATAAGCACACGAGTTCGTCACCACAGGTACACCGGGACAACCCGGCCTTCCCTGCGCAATGGTTTTAACGGCTTACTCCGCGCTCTCCCCGGTGACCGGGCTTTATTGTCACCGTCGCCAGCGTGATGCGCAGGCATCATCGCCAACTTGACGCCAGCGTCGGGGCGTCAGGACCACACGGCTTCGCCGTCCGCGTTCACCGGCGTTCGTCTCTCGCCGCTGCCGCGTCCACCGCTTCCCGCGCCCAACGTCCGTGACGATCGCGATACGCCCCTCTTGCGGGTGCGGGATGGGGCGCGACATAGAGGTGTTTCTACCAAGCGGGGAAGTGAAAAATTTCACGAGACGGGGCTGGACAGGCGACTCAGCGCATCGCGCATGTACCGCAAGCGCTCGCCGCATCACCGCCGCTCGTTAGGTTAATTCCTGCATAACGGCCGGGATATTCTTGACGGCGGAAGATTAATCGCGCCGCAACGGCGGGTGACATAGCGTGCCAGCGCTCGCCATTCTTAGGAAACCACGGCCGGTCTTTCGCGGCTGATGACCGGACAGCAGGGAAATCATCATGCGCGTTGCGTTGGCCTTTTCAGCGATCATCGCTTTGGCGCTCGGCGGCAATGCCGCCTATGCGGGACCGCGCGTGCTCCAGCTCGAACCTTCCGACAGCGCCACGGCGCCGGCCGGTTTCGAGACGTACCGCGGTTATGCCTTCGACCTGTCGGAATATGCGGGACGCAAGGATCTCGACGCGCTCAGGGACAATCTCAAGCACCAGCTCGACATGGTCGAAAGTGCGGGCTTCAGCCCGCGGGTGCTGAAGTTCTTTCATTCCGTACCGCTCATCGCCAGCGAGACGGCCTGTATGGAAATCGGCGCCGGCGCAGCATGTTACGGCGCCCTGGTGCCCGACGGCTATCACCGCGGATCGCGCGCGCTCACCATCTGGGATCATGACAAGCAGCGATGGACCAATCCGGACATGGTCCAACTGGCCGCCGATGCCGGAACCGGCGTCATCATGCTGAGCCCGAACATGACGCGCTACGCGGCGGAACCGATCGTGCTGCACGAATTCCTGCACGCCTATCACGCCAGGCTGATGCCGAACGGCTTCGACAACCTCGGCATCAAGGGCTTCTACGCCTATGCAAAGTCAAAGGATCTGTTTCCAAAGGACACCTACGCGCTGACGAATCCCAAGGAGTTCTTTGCCGTGACCGCCAGCATCTTCCTGGCGGGCCAGGACTCCGTGCATGATCCCAAGACCCGCGACAACCTGAAGGAAAAGATGCCCGACTATTACAAATATCTGGTCGAGCTGTTCGGATTCGATCCCGGCCCGCCGACGGTCACGCCGATCGCTTCCGCCGATTGATGACCGGCAGCAGGATTTATTTAGCGGGTAGCAACCATTAAACACGACCATCATTCCGGACGACGCGAAGCGGCGATCCGGAATGATGACAGTTAAAATTGGTGGGTTGGTAAAGCGTAACCCGCCATCCACTGCAGCTAAACGACGGCGGATTACGCTGACGCTAATCCACCCCACCGATAATCATCATCGGTGGCGCCTATTACGCCTTCGCGGCCTCGATCTTGTCCTGTGTCTTGGTTTCGAAATCGCTGGCGTCGTGGCGTTCGTGCAACTGCCCCGCGGGATCGCCCCAGGCGCGGTTGACCATGCGGCCGCGCTGCACGGCGGGACGGCTGGCGATATCAGCGGTCCAGCGTTGCAGGTGCTTATAGTCCTGCACGCTCAAGAATTCGCCCCCGCCGTAGAGCAGGCCCTGCGCCAGGCCGCCATACCAGGGAAACACCGCGATGTCGGCGATCGTCAGCATGTCGCCCGCGAGATATTTGTTGTCGGCCAGCCGCCGGTCGAGCACGTCGAGCTGGCGCTTGGTCTCCATCGCGAAGCGGTCGATGGCGTATTCGATCTTGAACGGCGCATAGGCATAGAAGTGACCGAAGCCGCCGCCGAGATAGGGCGCGCTGCCCATCTGCCAGAACAGCCACGACAGGCATTCGGCGCGGCCCGCGGCGTCGGCCGGCAGGAAGGCGCCGAACTTCTCGGCGAGGTGCAACAGGATCGAACCGGATTCGAATACCCGGATCGGCTTCGGCCCGCTGCGGTCCATCATCGCCGGGATCTTGGAGTTGGGATTGACCGCGACGAAGCCGGAACCGAATTGCTCGCCATCGATCTTGATCAGCCAGGCGTCATATTCCGCGCCGCTATGGCCGGCCGCCAGCAATTCCTCCAGCATGATCGTGACCTTCTGGCCGTTCGGCGTCGCCAGCGAATAAAGCTGCAGCGGATGGCGGCCGACTGGCAGCTCCTTGTCATGCGTCGGGCCCGCGATCGGCCGGTTGACGCTGGCGAATTTGCCGCCGTTTTCCTTGTTCCAGGTCCAGACCTTGGGCGGCGTGTAGGCGGTATCGTCGGTCATTCGTTCAAGCTCCAGCAAATCTGACAGGACGCCAATGAGCAGCAAATGCCAGCGAATGGCAAATTGGCGCGGCGGCGGGATAGAGACTATCGGCGGATTACGCCTCCGCCCCACGGACTGTAATATAGATAACAGGGTGGCTGCACTATCCTGTGATCGGCATGGGGTGAAACGTGATCCGCCCAAGCTGGTCACGATTTCGAGCGCGCCATAGGTTGAAGCTAATCTGGGTTGAAGCGGATCTGGGTTGAGGCAGGCCCGGGTTCCGGCGCACATGTCGCGCGAGTTGGCTGCTGCGCGGCTTCATCCGTGGCGCGGTTTGCCGTTCCACCTCGCTGCAAGCCGTTCAGATGAACCATAAGGATTTACCGCCACGATGGGACGCTTCGCGACGACGGTTCCGCTGTATGAGGAATTCCGGCCGCCTTATCCGCCCGAATTCTTCCGCACCGTGGCCGAGGGGCTGGGATTCACCAAGGAGCATGCGCTGATCGATCTCGGGACCGGGCCCGGGCTGATCGCGCTCGGCTTTTCCCGCTATGTCGGCCGCATCGTCGGTGTCGATCCGGAAGCCGCGATGATTGCCGCCGCGCGGCAGGCGGCCGCGCACGCCAAGCAGGATTTCACCCTGATCGAAGGCAGGGCCGAAGCGCTGCCGGCCGACATCGGCAGCTTCGATGTCGTCACTATCGGCCGCGCCCTGCACTGGATGGATCGCGATGCGATCGCCGCGCTGCTCGAGCGGCTGGTCAAACCCGAAGGCGTGATCGTCGTCTGCGCCTCGCGTTCCGCCGCGGACGGACGCAATCCGTGGCTCGACGAATATAACGAAGCGCGGCGCTTCTGGTCGCCGGGGCCTTCCGGCAGCGAGCGATCCCGTGAGGCGCTTGCGGCCGTGCTCGAGGGTACCCGGTTTCAACTCATCGACGAGATCAATGTCGAGACCAGCCACGAGCTCAGCGTCAGCGATCTGGCGCGACGCGTCCTGACGTTCTCGACGTCGTCGCCCGAAATCCTCGGAGACAAGGTGGACGCGATGCTGCACGACGTCGAGGCGCGGCTGATGCCGTTCAGCCGTGAGGGCAAGCTCGCCGAAATCGTGGTGTCGACGGCGAAGGTCGTCTGCTGACGCCCCGATTCCGCTCTGGAAGCGCCGCGGCATCTTCATCTCTGTGAATTCTGCATGACAGCCCGCGGATAGTGGCAAGGCGGTCAAATTTCCAACGCGATCGCCCCTTTATCAATGCCCATGCAGGGCGCGGCGTGCGAGGCGGGCGTTTCGAATGGATATTCTTTGGCATGTTATCTATTTCATCGCGACCTCCACGTTTCTGGTCCTGTTCGCGACATTCTCTGTCTTGCCCATATTGATCGCTCTGTCGGTCTGGAAAGCCGGGGCGCGCCATCTAAAATATTATTCGATCGTCCTTGTTTTCGCGTTCCTGAACTTATTCTTTGGAACGGATATCGCGGTCGGCACCGTGCATGCGTTCGGCGAGAAGGGCACCGCTACCATCACCGGCAGTTACGACACCAGCACGATCTACAACAATCACGACGTCGTCGGCTATCACGTGCTGCTCAAGACGACGGACGACAAGGTGATCGAAACGAGCTTCGAGGACGACGACTTCAACATCTACCCGCCGAAGAACAGCGTGGTTTATCCGGGCGTCGGCGATCATTTCACCGTCTATTACCTGCGCCGGTTTCCGCAGGATTTCGTCATCGTCGACGACGACGACAGCCCGTGGGCGGCGGCGCTGAGGTGTGGACGGCTGCGGAAGCAAGCGCAGGAAGCGAATGCAAAGCATGAATTCGACCGCGGCAGCGCCGGCTATCGCACGACCTATATCGACCTCGTCAACAGGCTGCTGGTCGGGAAATGCGTGGCCGATGAAGACGAGGCCGATGCCTTCCGCCAGGAGATCGAGAATGTCGAGGCAGGGCAGCGCTAACTGTTCGGTTTTCGGACCGGTTGGGCCTGCAATCCTTGGAACGGGTCGAAAGCGCAATCCGCCTCTATTATCGGCGTTGAACGGCCGATGACGCTGCGCTGATCCGCCCACGTTCCGTTGATGGGATCAGAACCGCGTTCCGATCCGCTGCAAGGACGTTTCCTTTGCAGCGGCTTTCAGATATTCCGTGCCCGGATATTTATGCGCCAGCCGGTGAAACCAATGCCCATCCCTTCATCCGCCATTCGAACCGTCATCGCAACGATTGCGGCATTGCTGGCCCTGTCATCCCCGGCATCGGCGCAATCCGCCTTCCCGGCGCCAGCCCGTCCGGCTGCCGCCGCGCCGCGCGCCGCATCCTGCCACAACGGCGAAAATTTCGAACGCTTCCTGGCCGGATTGAAACAGCAGGCAGCCGCGGCCGGCGTGTCGCAGCGCGCGATCGCGGAAGCCTCGCCCTACCTGGTCTACGATCAGGGCATCGTCAATCGCGACCGCGGCCAGCGCGTGTTCGGACAGATCTTTACCGAATTCGCCGGCCGCATGGCGGCCCCTTACCGGATGCAGCAGGGGCAACAGCGGATCAGGACCTACGCGGCCGCGTTCGCGCGCGCCGAAAAGGAATATGGCGTGCCGCCGGCGGTGATCGCCGCGTTCTGGGGGCTGGAAAGCGATTTCGGCGCCAATATGGGCAATCTGCCGACACTGCGCTCGCTGGTGTCGCTGGCCTATGACTGTCGCCGCTCGGAGATGTTCCAGGGCGAGACCATCGCCGCGTTGAAGATCATCGACCGCGGCGATCTTTCGCCCGCCGAGATGATCGGTTCCTGGGCCGGCGAACTCGGACAGACGCAATTTTTGCCGGCGCATTATTTCAACTATGCCGTCGATTACGACGGCGATGGCCGGCGCAATCTGCTGCGCAGCGGCCCCGACGTGATCGGCTCGACCGCGAACTATATCGCCACCGGCTTGAAATGGCGGCGCGGCGAGCCGTGGCTGGAAGAGATTCATGTGCCGCAAGATTTCCCGTGGCAGCAGGCCGATCTCACCATCCAGTTGCCGCGCTCGAAATTATCGCAGCTGGGCGTGACCTATCCGGACGGCCGCGCGCTGCCGAATGACACCATGCCGGCTTCGGTGTTGCTGCCGATGGGCCGCAACGGGCCGGCGTTTCTCGCCTATGCCAATTTCGCAGCCTATACGCAGTGGAATAATTCGCTGATCTATTCGACCACCGCCGGCTATCTGGCGAGCCGCATCGCGGGCGCGCCACCGATGCGCCGTCCCGCGGGCCCGGTCGCGCAACTGCCGTTCAACGAAATCCACGAATTGCAACAGATGCTGGTGCGCGCCGGCTTCGATGTCGGCAAGGTCGACGGCGTGCTCGGCCAGCAGAGCCGCAGTGCGATCAAGGCGATGCAGATCAAATACGGACTGCCCGCGGATTCCTGGCCGACCGCGGAATTATTGGCGAAAATGCGCGGCGGCCCGCGCGCGCAGACGCTCTCGCCGGATTCGGAGGCTGCACGTTAAAGGCCACATCCGATCACGATAAATTCGATCTTAACCTTCACCTCTCCCATCGAAGCCGGATCTATCCGGCTTCGACAGATCTAAGATGCCCAACTCGGATAGACCCGAGTTGGGTGGGGAGAGGTCGGATCGCGTCAGCGATCCGGGCGAGGGTTTGGAATTCCAACAACGAAACTTCCCAACATGAAAGAGCACCACATGTCCTTCTACGACGCCGCCGTTCCGGCCTATCTGCAAATCCTCGGCAGCCTCTCGGGCCTCCTCGCTAGGGCCGAAGCGCATTGCGAGGCAAAGAATATCCAGCCGGAGGTGCTGCTCGGCGCGCGGCTTTATCCGGACATGCTGCCGTTGAGCAAGCAGATCCAGCTCGCCTGCGATTTCGCCGCCAAGGGCTGCGCGCGGCTGACGCATAGCGACGTCCCCACCACGCCCGACACCGAAAAGAGCTTTGCGGAATTGCGGCAGCGGCTGGCTAAAACCATCGATTACGTGAAGACGTTCAAGCCTGCGCAGTTCGACGGCGCCGACAGCCGCGATGTCACCTTTCCCACGGGGCCCGACAAAAACCTCACCCTCAAGGGGCAGCAATTCCTCACCAGCTTTTCCTTCCCAAACTTCTATTTCCACGCCGCGACCGCGCACGGCATCCTGCGCCATAACGGTGTGGAAATCGGCAAGCGCGATTTTCTCGGGGTGAGCTGACGGTCTCCGGGGCAGGCCAGGCACAAACCCAAAATCTCGAGATTCCGGGCTCGACACTTGGTGTCGCCCCGGAATGACGGGTGGTCATCCGCCTGCCTCGACCGCCCCGCACGCTACGCTTCGGCCAGAGCCTTTTCGGTTCTGATGGAATCAGAACCGAGGCTCCATTATTCTATTTTAACGCGTTTTCTTCACGCGAACCGGAGGCCACTTCGCTCGAAAACGCTATAGATGCCGCCTGCCGGCGGTAATCCATTCTGCGTTGCCCCCGAATTCGAATAAATCCTTCCGCATTGATGCCGGTCAAATGATCGGCATCGGGCGCGCCTAGCCTGCGCTAACTTGGATGGCTTGTGGCATTGCGATAGTTTGCTGCAATGCCCACTTTCTCCTCATCCGTCATTTTTCCCGGAAAAACAACATGAGCACGACCAAACTGTTCGACAGCTACAAGCTTGGCTCCCTCACCCTTCCCAACCGGATCGTCATGGCGCCCTTGACCCGCAACCGCGCGGTCGCGGGTCTGGTGCCCAGTCCGCTCGCGATCGAATATTACGGGCAGCGCGCCTCCGCCGGTCTTCTGATCAGCGAGGCCAGCCAGATCTCGCAGCAGGGCCAGGGCTATCAGGACACCCCCGGCATCTATTCCAAGGAGCAGGTCGCGGGCTGGCGCAAGGTCACCGACCGCGTGCATGAGCGCGGCGGACGGATCTTCATCCAGCTCTGGCATGTCGGCCGCATCTCGCATACCTCGCTGCAGCCGAACGGCGGCGCGCCGGTCGCGCCTTCCGCGATCCCCGCCAAGGGCAAGACCTATGTCGGCGGCGCCTTTGCCGATGTCTCCGTACCGCGCGCACTCGAATTATCGGAAATTCCCGGCATCATCGACAGCTACAAGCGCGGCGCGGCGAACGCGATCGAGGCCGGCTTCGACGGCGTCGAGGTCCACGGCGCCAATGGCTACCTGCTCGACCAGTTCGCCAGGGACGGCACCAACAAGCGCACCGATTCCTATGGCGGCTCGATCGAGAACCGCGCGAAATTGATGCTCGAAGTGTCCAAGGCGGTGGCGGCCGAAATCGGCGCGGAAAAGACCGGCATCCGCATCTCGCCGGTGACGCCCGCGAACGATATTTCCGACAGCAACCCGCAGCCGCTGTTCGACTATATCGTCGATCACCTCAACGCGCTGAAGCTGGTCTACATCCACGTCATCGAGGGTGCGACCGGCGGCCCGCGCGACATCGCGCCGTTCGACTATGGCTCCTTGCGCAAGCGCTTCAAGGGCACCTATGTCGCCAATAACGGCTACGACTTCGCACTGGCGACCAAGGTGCTCGCCGCCAACGAGGCCGACCTGATCGCGTTCGGCAAACCCTACATCGCCAATCCCGACCTGGTCGAGCGCCTGAAGAAGGGCGCGCCGCTCAACGAGCCGGACAAGGCGACCTTCTACGGCGGCGGCGCCAAGGGCTATACCGACTATCCGACCCTCGACGCCGCGCTGGACCCGGCGGAGTAAGACGCCGCACGAAAGATCGTCGCGACCGCGAAAGCCGGCGATGATGAAGAAAATCAGGAAAGGCCGGGCATGAGTCCGGCCTTTCCACGTACAGACTGATTTGTTGCCATCCATTGATCGAGCGCGGCGATCTCGTCGGCCGACAACCGCAGCCCGAGCTTGGAGCGCCGCCACACCACGTCCTCGGCGGTGAAGGCCCATTCGACCGCCATCAGATATCTGACTTCGGCCGCGCTCAACGTCGCGCCGAAAGATCGGCCGAGATCGCCCAAGGATTTCGCGCTGCCAAGCAGCTTGCCTGCACGCGTGCCATAGGCATGCGCCAGCCGGCTGGCATGGGCCAGCGTCAGGAACGGATAGTCGCGCATGAGCTCGGCGGTCAGCGCCGGCAGCGCCGTGACATCCATGTCGCCGCCGGGCAGCGGCGCCTTCGCGGTCCAGCCTTCGCGCGCGCCCGTGCTGAGATCGGATGCGCCCTTGAGATAGGGCGCGAGCTTTTCCAGCGCCTCTTCGGCGAGACGGCGGTGGGTCGTGATCTTGCCGCCATAGATCGACAACAGCGGTGCGCCGCCGGGCATATCGAGCTCGAACACATATTCGCGCGTGGCGGCCTTGGCTTCGCTGGCGCCGTCGTCATACAGCGGACGAACGCCGGCATAGCTCCAGACCACGTCGGCGGGCTTGACGGGGTTGGCCAGATATTCGCTGACGGAATCGCACAGATACTGGATCTCTTCCGCCGTGGCGCTCACCTTGGCGGGATCGCCGTGGTAATCGCGATCGGTGGTGCCGATCAGCGTGAAGTCGTCCTGATAGGGAATGACGAAGACGATGCGGCCATCGCTGTTCTGCAACATATAGGCGCGGTCGTGGTCATAGAGTTTGGCGACGACGATGTGCGAGCCCTGCACCAGCCGAACCTTTGCGCGGGCGTTGACGCCCGATCCCAGCGCCAGCACCTCTTCGACCCAGGGCCCGCCGGCATTGACCAGCGCGCGCGCCGCGATGTCGCTGCGCTCGCCGGTCAAATCATTCTGCACGGTGACGCGCCAGATGCCGTCGGTCTGGCGGGTCTCGACCGCGCGCGAGCGGGTGCGGATCTCGGCGCCGCGGTCGGCCGCGTCGCGCGCGGTGAGAACGACGAGGCGCGCGTCATCGACGAAACAGTCGGAATATTCGAACCCCTTGCTATAGCGGCCGGGGATCAGGGGACGTCCGACCTCGTCGCGCGCCAGATCGACCGAGCGCGTCGGCGGCAGCAGGTGCCGGCCGCCGATATGGTCGTAGAGGAACAGGCCGAGCCGCAACAGCCAGGCCGGGCGCAGGCCGGCATGATGCGGCAGCACGAAGCGAAGCGGCCGGATGATGTGCGGGGCGATCCGCCAGAGGATTTCGCGCTCGATCAGCGCCTCGCGGACCAGCCGAAACTCGTAATATTCGAGATAGCGCAGGCCGCCATGCACGAGCTTGGTCGACCAGGACGACGTCCCGCTCGCCAGATCGTTCATCTCGCAGAGGAAGACCGAATGACCACGTCCCGCCGCATCGCGCGCGATGCCGCAGCCGTTGACGCCGCCGCCGATGATCGCGAGGTCGAAAATCCGGTCCAACACGCTTCCCCGGCGTTCGCCGCTTCAATCGAGGCGCACCTCGTGCGAAGCAGCTCCTATGATGCGCCATCCTGCTTGATGATTTGCGGACGGCCATCGTCGTCGATCGAGACATAGGTGAAGTTGCCGTCGGTCACCAGGATCGACTGCACCTCCCTGCGGCGCAGGACCCAGGCCTCGAGATGCACCGTGATCGAGGTCCGGCCGATCCGCACCAGATTGGCGTGTACGGAGACGAGGTCGCCGACAAACACCGGCTTGCGAAAATTCATCGCCTCGATCGCGACCGTCACGGTCCTGGATTTCGCGACCTTGGACGCGAACACGCCGCCCCCGACGTCCATCTGACTCAACAGCCAGCCGCCGAAAATATCGCCGTTGGCGTTGGTGTCGGCCGGCATCGCCAGCGTGCGGATGCAGAGATCGCCGGGCGGCTCGTTATCCAGCGCCGCCTCAACAGCTTGGGTGTCGGTCATGTCAGGTACCTGTCGAATCGTGGTTTCAAATAGAGCAAGATTACGATCCGATCGGATCATAATCTCATTTTTATTTGAGCATGATCTATCCGGAAAACCGGTTTCCACTTTTCCGGATCATGCTATTTGAAACTATCCCAGCCGGCATCGGGCGTGAACCGGTCGCCGAATTTTTGCGCCAGCGCGCGCAGCGCCGACACCACGTCCTCGACGCCGCGGCTGCGCGCATAGTTCAGCGGGCCGCCGCGGAACGGCGCATAGCCGGTGCCGAAGATCATCGCGCCATCGACCGTGTCGGCATGGTCGACGATGCCTTCGCGCAAGGCCGCGACGCAGACATTCGACATCGGCAGGATCAGACGATCGGTCATTTCCGGCGTCGGCTGCGCCTCCGGCGCCGGGCCCTTGTCGGCCCTGCCGCCTTTCCAGACATAAAAACCCTTGCCGGTCTTGCGGCCAAGCTCGCCCTTGGCGACCTTGTCGCGCAGCCAGGCCGGCGTCGGCGGCAGCGCATCGCCGAATTTCGAGCGCAGCATGTCGCCGACGTCGAGGCAAATATCGAGCCCGACCTGGTCGGCCAATTCGATCGGTCCCATCGGCATGCCGAATTTCTTCGCCGCCGCGTCGATCGTGAGCTTGTCGATCTTCTCGTCCAGCATCACCATCGCCTCCAGCATGTAAGGCGTCAGCGCGCGGTTGACGAGAAAGCCGGGCGAGCTCTTGACCGGCAGCGGCAGCCGATCGATGGCGCCGACAAAGGCCAGCGCCTGTTTCAATATCTCCTGATCGCTGCCGTCATGGCTGACGACCTCGACCAGTTGCAGCCGCGACACCGGGTTGAAGAAGTGCAACCCGACCAGCCGCTCCGGCCTCTCGAGGCCGCTGCGCAAATCCTGTAGCGGGATGCTGGACGTGTTGGTGGCGAGGATCGCGCCCGGCTTCATCTTCGGCTCGAGCCCGGCATAGACCTTCTGCTTCAATTCCAGTTTTTCCGGCACCGCCTCGATGATGAGGTCGGCGTTGCGGACGCCCTCGCCTTCCATATCCGGCACCAGCCGGTCGAGCGCGTCGCGCACGCCGGTCCGCTTGCGGATGATCTTGCCGAACAGGTCCGCCGCGCGCTTGATCGCGCCGGCGATCGGCTCCGGCTTCATGTCGGCCAGCGTGACCCGCAGACCTTCGTTAGCGCACCAGGCTGCGATATCGCCGCCCATCGCGCCGGCGCCGATGACGTGGACATGACCGATCTTGTTGCCGCCGCCCGCCAGCTTCTTCATCTGCTCGCGCAGGAAGAACACCCGGATCAGGTTCTGCGCCGTCGGCGTCACCACCAGATTGGCGAACGAAGTTTTCTCCGCCGCCAGCATCGCGGCCTTGCCGCCGCCGTGCTTTTCCCAGAGATCGATCAGCGCGAAAGGCGCCGGATAGTGCGCGTGCGGCGCGGCCTTTTCGGCCTCCCGACGCATCCGCGAACCGAGAAAGCCTCTCGCCGGACTCGCATTGAGGATCATGTTCAACACGCCCGGCTTGGCGCGTTTCAGGCGGCCGAACACCGCGTCCTTGACCGCATTACGGACATGGCGCTCCTGCGTCACCACATCGACCAGCCCGAGCGATTTGGCGCGGCGCGCATCGACGGTCTTCCCCGTCAGCATCAGCGTCATCGCCTGCACCGGGTTGACCAGCCGCGTGAAGCGCGCGGTGCCGCCGAGGCCGGGATGCAGTCCGAGCATCACTTCCGGAAAGCCAAAGCGCGCGCCGTCGATGGCGATACGCGACCGGCAGGCCAGCGCGACTTCGAGGCCGCCGCCGAGGCAGAAGCCGTGGATCACCGCGACCGTCGGAATCCTCAGAGCTTCGAGCCGGTCGATCACCACATGCGCGCGGCCGATCGCGGTCTCGACGGCGCCGGCATCGCCGGCGCCGCGGAATTCATTGACGTCGGCGCCGGCGATGAAGCCGGATGTCTTGGCGGAGCGGATGACGACCCCCGACGGCCGCTGGCTTTCCAGCGCCGCCAGCACCAGGTCCAGCTCCTCGATGACATCGGCCGACAGCGTGTTGGCGCTGGCGCCGGCGCGGTCGAACAACAGCCAGGCGATGCCGTCGCTGTCCTGCGAGAGCCTGAAATGGCGATAGGGACCGCTCTCGCCGGGCTTCTCGGCCGCTTTCGGACCGAGTTCGAGCACGCGATCGCCGAGGACATCCATGACCTTCGAATCCATGACGTGCCCTATACCATTTCGATCAACATCGCACCGCCCAGCCCGCCGCCGATACATTCGGTGGCGATGCCGCGCTTGGTGCCGAGCCGCTTCATCGCGTTGACGAGATGCAGCACGATGCGGTTGCCGCTGCAGCCGACGGGATGGCCGAGACTGATGGCGCCGCCATCGACATTGAGCCTGGCGCGGTCGATCTCCCCGGCGGCGCCGTCGAGATCGAGAATCTCGCGGCAGAATTTTTCATCGCTCCAGGCGGCGAGGCATCCCAGCACCTGGGTGGCAAAGGCCTCGTTCAATTCCCAGGTCTCGATTTCCTGCAACGTCAACTGATTGCGCTTCAGGAGTTCGGTCGCCGACAGCACCGGCCCGAGGCCCATGATGCCGGGATCGAGCGCCGACCACTGGCTGTCGACGATCGCGGCCTTGGGCGTCAGACCATGTTTGGCCACCGCGTCTTCGGAGGCGAGGATCACCCAGGACGCGCCATCGGTGATCTGCGACGAATTGCCGGCGGTGACCTGCCCCCACGGCCGCTCGAACACCGGCTTCAGTTTTGCCAATGTCTCCGGCGTGGAATCGGGACGCACGCCGTCGTCATGGTCGAAAAACTTGCCGTCGCGCGAGAACGCGGTTTCGACCTCGCCTTTCAGCCAGCCTTGCGATTGCGCGTTGGCGAGCCGCTTGTGGCTTTCGGCGGCATAGGCGTCCGCCTGCGCGCGGGTGATGCCGAACAGATGCCCGACCACTTCGGCGGTCTGGCCCATGTTCAATTCGGTGATCGGATCGGTCAGGCCGCGTTCGAGGCCGATGATCGGCTTGAAATAGCTGGGGCGGGTTTTCAGGAGCGCGGCGATCCTGGCGCCGATACCCTTTGCGCCGACAAGCCCCGCGAACCAGCGCACGCCCTGCTGCGGCCATACCAGCGGCGCGTAGCTCAGCGCTTCCGCGCCGCCGGCCAGGATCAGATCCGAATTTCCTTCGCGGATATAGCGATAGGCGGTGTCGATCGACTGCATGCCAGAGCCGCAATTGATCTGCACCGTAAACGCCACCATGGCTTCGCCCATGCCGAGCCGCAGCGCCGCGACACGGGCCGGGTTCATCTCGTCCGCAATCACATTGACGCAGCCGAGGATCACCTGATCGAAATCGGTCGGCGCGAAGGGCTGCCGGGCCAGCAGCGGCCGGCCGCATTGCACGGCGAGATCGACCGGCGTGAACGGGCCGGGCCCGGAGCGCGCCTTCAGGAACGGCGTCCGGCTGCCGTCGATGATGAAAACCGGCCGCGCCATCAGCTTGCCGCCCTTTGCTCGCCAAGTTCCATGAAGAATTGATGCACGTCGGCGGCCTTCCTGTAAATCGGCGAGATCGTCTCCGGCGCGAAGTCGTCGACCTCGATCACCTTGGCGACCGCTTCATGCGCGGCCGCCAGCTTCTCGCCCTCGCCTTGGGTGATGACGCCCTTCTTCACCGCCTCCCGCCAATCATGCAGACGGGCCGCGCGCATCTTCTTTGCGACATCCTCGGCGCCAGTGACCAGAACAAACGCCTTTTCCAGCCGCGCGACGCCGCGGTCGTCATCGACATGCGACAGGCCGGACGTCAGGCGATCGCGCGCCGCCGACGGCTCCAGCACGAGCTGGGCGCATTGATGGATCACGCGGTCCGACGGGCCGAGCACGCGCGCACCGAACGGCTGGACCAGGAATTTCAGCATGACAGCGACAAACCGGTTCGGCAGGTTCGCCAGGATTTCCGCCAGGCGGATCTCGATGGTTTTGAAGCCGGTTTCCATGCACCATTCGAGCGCGGCGAAATCCGCCGCCTGACGCCCTTCGTCCTGCCAGCGCTTCAGCGCCGCCGACAGCAAATACAGTTCGGAGAGGATGTCGCCGTAGCGCGCCGACAGCATCTCCTTGCGCTTCAGCGCGCCGCCGAGCGTCAGCAGCGCCATGTCGGCACACAGCGCGAACGCCGAGGAATAGCGTGAAAGCTGGCGATAGAATTTCGTCGCCGCGCCGACGTCGGGCACGGTGATCAACCTTCCGCCGCTCCAGCTCCGGCCCCACGCCCGGAACAGCGTGGTGATGCTGTGGCCGACATGTTTCCAGAACGCCTTGTCGAAGGCGTCCAGGCCTTTCGCCTTGTCCGGCTCGCCGAGCGCATTCATCTCTTGCAGCAGATAAGGATGCGCGCGAACCGCGCCCTGCCCGAATACGATCAGGTTGCGGGTCAGGATATTGGCGCCTTCGACCGTGATGCCGACCGGCACCGCGCGATAGAGGCTGCCCATGTAGTTCTGCGGCCCGTCGATCACCGCCTTGCCGCCATGAATGTCCATCGCGTCGTCGATCGCGATCCGCATCCGCTCGGTCGCGTGCAGCTTCATGATGCCGGAGATAACGGCGGGATGACGCCCCTGGTTGAGCGCCGCGCAGGTCAACCGTCGCGCCGCGTCGAGCAGATAGGCGGTGCCGGCGATGCGGGCGAGCGGCTCTTCGATGCCTTCGAACTTGCCGATCGGGATGTTGAACTGCTCGCGGATCCGCGCATAGGCGCCGGTCGTGCGCGCCGCATAGGCCGCACCCGCGGCCGACAGTGACGGCAGCGAGATGCCGCGCCCGGCGGCGAGCGCCGTCATCAGCATCTTCCAGCCTTGCCCCAGGCGCTCCTTGCCGCCGATGATATAGTCGAGCGGGATAAAGACATCCTGGCCCCAGTTGGGGCCGTTCTGGAACACCTGCATCGCCGGCAGATGGCGATGGCCGATCCTGACGCCGGGCAGATGGGTCGGAATCAGCGCCACCGTGATGCCGAGGTCTTGCTGCGGGCCGACCAGATGATCCGGATCGTAGGCCTTGAAGGCGAGGCCGAGCAGCGTCGCGACCGGCCCGAGCGTGATGTAGCGCTTGTGCCAGTTGAGACGAAGCCCAAGCACTTCGTTGCCTTCAAAATTGCCCTTGCAGATGATTCCGGTGTCGACCATCGAGGCCGCGTCCGAACCGGCTTCCGGGCTGGTCAGGCCGAAGCAGGGAATATCGTGGCCGTCGGCCAGACGCGGCAGCCAATGCTGCTGCTGGCCCCTGGTGCCGAAGCGCATCAGCAATTCGCCGGGGCCGAGCGAATTCGGCACCATCACGGTGACGGCCGCGGTGATCGAGCGCGTCGAAATCTTCCGCACCACTTCCGAATGCGCATAGGGCGAGAAGCCGAGCCCGCCGAACTCCTTCGGGATGATCATGCCGAAGAATTTGTGCCGCTTGATGAAATCCCAGGCTTCCGGCGGCAGGTCGCGCCATTCCCAGGTGATCTTCCAGTCGTCGAGCATGGCGCAGAGTTCATCGACCGGGCCGTTGAGGAAGGCCTGCTCTTCGTCCGTCAGCACCGCCGGCGCCGTGGCAAGCAGCTTGGACCAGTCGGGATTGCCGGTGAAGAGATCGGCGTCCCACCAGACATCGCCGGCCTCCAGCGCCTCGCGTTCGGTATCCGACATCGCCGGCAGCACGCCGCGCGCGAAAGCAAAGATCGGCCTGGTGATGAAGTCGCGGCGAAAGCTCATGGTGGCATCCTCGGCGAGATCCTGAAGGCCAGCCGCACGGCGCGCTGGCAGGCCTATCCCTTAAGCCACCTATTCTAACGGAAAGTATGCAACATGGGTGATGCTTGGCATTGAAAGTTTGGCATCGAAAGTTAAGCGAAATTAAATCAGGCGCATAGTGCGCGTGATAACGGCAAGGCGGAGCCGTGGTTCCGGGAAAGAGCGCCGTTGTCCGTCATTCCGGGGCGCGGCGAAGCCGCAATCCCCGGAATCCATTCATCAAGGCAATCTGCGGCACGATGGATTCCCGGCCCGCGCCCCGCGGCGCGTCCCGCAATGACGATGTGGCTATGGTCAGAGATCAGTCCGGCCGCACCATTTCGAACATGGCGTCGGGACGGATTTCAAAATAGTCGCCGCGGCGACCGGCCCGGACGATGGGGCGGGCCAGCGCGGTCTGGTAGACCCCGTCCTGGATCAGGCTCTTGTCGATATGCACGGCGACGACCTCGCCCAGCGTCAACCAGCCATTCACCTTGCTGCCGTCGGCGGCCTGCAGCTGGATGATCTGCGTCAGCTTGCACTCGAACGAGACCGGGCTTTCCGCGACCCGGGGCACGTTGACGCGGCGGCTCGGCGCCATCGTCAGCCCCGCGATTTCGAATTCGTTCACCTCGCGGGCGACATGCGCGGCGGTCGCGTTCATCTGCTTCGCCAGATCCATCGTCGCCAGATTCCAGACGAATTCGCCGGTTTCCTGGATGTTGACGACGCTGTCCTTCCAGGAGGTCGAGGAAAAGCCGATGATGGGCGGAATGTAGTTGAAGCCGTTGAAGAAGCTGTAGGGCGCCAGATTGACATGGCCCCCGGCGTCGCGGGAGGAGATCCAGCCGATCGGTCGCGGCGCGATGATGGCGTTGAAAGGATCGTGCTTGAGGCCGTGGCCGCTCGCCGGCTCGTAATAGTGCAAATCCCTCTCGGTCACGCTCGATCTTCCTTTCCATTGGTAAGGCCGCGCCGGCTTCGGCCGCCGCCACTGTCGTTCCGGGACGCGCCACAAGGCGCGGGCCCGGAATCCATTGTGCCCATAACCGGTTGAACCATGGATTCCGGGTTCGCGGCTTCGCCACGCCCCGGAATGACGAGAACCTAATTCACTTTATGACGAGGTGAAAGCGCCGCGAGCACAAAGTCGATCATCTGGTCCAGCGACGGGCCCGGCTTGTCGGCGCATTGCGCGATCATCTGCGGATGGAAGAACCGCATCATCGCCGAGCAGGTACACATCGCCGCCAGCGGCACGTCATCGGCCTTGAATTCACCCGACGCCGCGCCCTCGGCGATGACCTCGCCGATGGTCTGCGTGATCCGCTCCATATGGGCGACGCAGACCTCCCAGCTCTCCTCCATCGCGATTTCGACCATCTCGTGCAGCTTGGCGTCGCCGACATAGCGTTCGCAGTTCATGCGGTGGATCGTCGTCAGCAGCTCGCGCAGCCTCAAAGCCACCGGGCCGTGCTTCGCCGCAATGGCCTGCGCCGCGTCCTCGACCCCGCCCATCAAAGCGCGCGCGACGCCTTCGTGGATCGCCTTCTTGGATTCGAAGAATCGATACACATTGGCCGGGCTCATGCGCAGCTCTTTGGCGATATCGCCGACGGTGGTCTTCTGGTAGCCGATCTGACGGAACAGGCGTTCCGCCACCACGAGAATCCGCTCTCGCGTGTCGGGTTCAACATGTTCGGTAATCAGCGTCATATCGGTTGCCAATGTTCAATTATTCCGCGGCCGCGGCAAGCGGAAAAGCGGGCTGCGCTTCACCATGCTGCTGCGGCGCGAGATCGTCACCCTTATCGTTCGCACTCCGGCCGCTCTGTTCGAGGCTGTTGCGGAACCAGAGCGCATAGAGGCCCGGCAGGTACAGCAAGGTCAGGAACGTTGCAACAAACAAGCCGCCCATGATGGTGATCGCCATCGGCCCCCAGAACGCCGAACGCGACAGCGGGATCATCGCCAGGATCGCCGCGAGCGCGGTCAGCACCACCGGGCGGGCGCGGCGGACGGTGGCCTCGACGATGGCTTCCTTGCGCGTCAGGCCGTGGGCCACATCGGTCTCGATCTGATCCACCAGGATCACCGCATTGCGCATGATCATGCCGGCCAGCGCGATCAGGCCCAACAGCGCCACGAAGCCGAACGGCTGGTTGGCGACATTGAGCCCCAGCGAAGCGCCGATGATGCCGAGCGGCGCGGTGAGGAACACCAGAAACAGCCGCGAAAAGCTCTGCAACTGGATCATCAGCAAGGTCAGCATGACGACGACCATCAGCGGAAACAGCACGAAGATCGAGGCATTGCCCTTGGCCGATTCCTCGACCGCGCCGCCGATCTCGATCCGGTAGGCCGGCTCGAGATGATCGCGGATGTCCTGCAATTTCGGCCAGATCTGGTTGGTGACGTCAGGCGCCTGCACGCCGTCGGCGACGTCGGCCCGCACCGTGATCGCCATGTCGCGGTTGCGCCGCCACAGGATCGGTTCTTCGTGGGAATATTCGATTTTCGCGATCTGCTGCAACGGCACCGCAACGCCGTTGCGCGAGGTGATGGTGAGTTCGCCGACCCGGGCGAGATCGAGCCGCTCGGAGGGCACCGCGCGCGCGATCACCTGGACCTTCTCGATGCCGTCGCGCACGGTGGTCACCGGCGCGCCCGAGATCAGCATGCTGAGCGCCTGCGAGACATCCTGCGGGGTCAGGCCCATCGCGCGGGCGCGGTCCTGATCGACCACGAGCTTCAGATAGGGCGACTGCTCGTTCCAGTCGAGCTGCGGATCCCTGATATCGGGGTTCTGCCTGACCACGTCGCGGACCTTGTAGGCGATCTCGCGCACCGTCTTGGTGTCCGGGCCGATCACGCGGAATTGCACGGGGAAACCGACCGGCGGGCCGAAATTGAAGCGGTCGACGCGCACCCGCGCCTCGCTCAACATGCCGTCATCGGCCGCCTTTTCCAGCCGCGTCTTGATCCGCTCGCGCGCCTCGACGTCTTTGGCGACGATGACGATTTCGGCAAAGGATTCGTCCGGCAATTGCGGATTGAGGCCGAGCCAGAACCGCGGCGAGCCCTGGCCGACATAGGCGGTGTAGGTCGAGATGTCCTTGTCGTCCTTCAGCAGCGTTTCCGCCGTTTCCACCGCCTTCTGGGTGACGCCGATCGCCGTGCCCTCGGGCAGGCGGAGTTGCAGGAACAATTCGGGCCGCTCCGAAAGCGGGAAGAACTGCTGCTGGACATGGCCGAAGGCGACGATCGAGAGCGCAAAGATTCCGACGGTCGCGAGCACGACCTTGACCCTGTTCTCGACGCACCACTGGATCGTGGCGCGCAGCATGCGGTACATCCGCGTCTCATAGATCGCATGCGGATCGTGGTTGTGATGCACGGCGAAATCCGGCAACAGCTTGACGCCGATATAGGGCGTGAAGATCACCGCCACGAACCAGGACGCGATCAAGGAGATCGCGACGATCCAGAAGATGCTGCCGGCATATTCGCCGACCGCCGAATTGGCGAAACCGATCGGCAGGAAGCCGGCCGCGGTCACCAGCGTGCCGGTCAGCATCGGAAACGCGGTGGATTCCCAGGCAAAGGACGCGGCGCGGACCCGGTCCCAGCCCTGCTCCATCTTCACCACCATCATCTCGACCGCGATGATGGCGTCGTCGACGAGCAAGCCGAGCGCGATGATCAGCGCGCCGAGGGTAATGCGATGCAGGTCCATCGACATCGAATTCATGACGATGAAGACGATCGCCAGCACCAGCGGCACCGACAGCGCCACCACGATGCCGGTCCGCCAGCCCAGCGCCAGGAACGAGACGAACAGCACGATCGCCAGCGCCTCGATGAAGGAATGCACGAATTCGCTTACCGCATGCTCGACCACATTGGGCTGATCGGCGATCTGTTCGACATTGATGCCCTGCGGCACCGCTCGCATGAATTCGGCGGTCGCGTCGGAAACGTCCTTGCCGAGTTCCAGAATATTGGCGCCCTTGGCGGTGACCACGCCGATGCCGAGCGCGGGCTTGCCCTTCTGGCGCACCACGAAGCTCGGCGGATCGACATAACCGTGGCTGATGGTCGCGATATCGCCGAGCCGGAACACCCGGCCGTTGCTCTCGACCGGCGTTTCCGCCACCGCTTTGACGCCGTCGAGCGCGCCGGTGACGCGCAGCGGCACGCGCTGCGCCGACGTCTCCACCGTGCCGGCCGGCACGACGTTGTTCTGCTTGGCGAGCGAATCGAACAGCGCCTGCGGCGTGATCCCCAGGGTGGCAAGCTTGGCATGCGAGAACTCGACGAAGATCCGCTCGTCCTGGATGCCGTAGAGATCGACCTTGGTGACGCCGGGCACTTTGAGAAGGCGCTGGCGCATGCCTTCGGCGGCCTTCTTCAACTGCGCGTAGTCGGCGCCGTCGCCGGTCATCATGTAAAGGATGGAATCGACGTCGGAGAATTCGTCGTTGACGACCGGGCCGAGGATGCCGGCGGGAAGATCGCCCTGCGCATCCGCCAGTTTCTTGCGCAGCAGATAAAACAGATACGGCACGTCCTTTGGCGGCGTCGAATCGCGGAAGGTGACCTGCATCGCCGTGAACGCCGGCTTGGAATAGGTCTGCACCTTCTCGAAATAGGGCAGTTCCTGCAGCTTCTTCTCAATCGGGTCGGCGACCTGCATCTGCATTTCATAGGCGGTGGCGCCCGGCCATATCACCGAGACGTTCACCACCTTGACGGTGAAGAACGGATCTTCCGCGCGGCCAAGCCGCTGGTACGACAGAAAACCGGCGGCGCCGAGCGCGATGATCAGGAACAGGATCAGCGTCGGATGGCTGACGGCCCAGCCCGACAGATTGAAGCGCTTCATTGAACTCTCCAAATCGAAAACTCGGCTTCGTCATTCCGGGGCGATGCGAAAGCATCGGACCCGGAATGACGGCAATCTAGAACGACAGCGAGGACACGACCCGCACCTTCTGCGACGGATCGAGCTTCTGCACGCCGAGGGTCACGACCTGCGCGCCTTCGTCGACGCCGGCCTTGATGACGACGTCGTTGCTTTCGTAGGATTTCACGCTCACCGGCTTCAGCGCGATGTCGCCGGAGGCGTCGACGACATAGAGCGAAGGTGCGCCGCCTTCGCTGAACAGCGCCGACAGCGGCACCCGCGCCACGCGTTCGGTTTCGGGATCGGCCAGCGTCAAGGTCGCGGTCATGCCGAGCGAGACCCGGTCATCGGCTTCCGGCAGCGAGAATTTCGCCAGATAGGTCCTGGTCGCCGGGTCCGCGGACGGCGCGACTTCGCGAAGCTTGGCGAGGTATTTCTTGTTCGGCTCGGACCACAGCGTCACGGTCGCCACGCCGTCCTTGGCCCGCCCCAGCAAGGTTTCGGGGATCGCGACCACGGCTTCCTTTTCGGCAAAGCGCGCGACCCGGATCGCGGTCTGTCCGGCGGCCACGACCTGGCCGGGTTCGACCAGGGTCGAGGTGACGACGCCGCGGGAATCCGCTTCCAGCGTCGCGTAGGACAGCGAGTTCTTGGTGAGATCGACCGAGCGCTCGGCGCGGTTGAGGCGCGCCCGCGCCTCGTCGCCGGCCGCTTTGGCCTGGTCGAGCTGCGCGTCGGTGGCCCAGCCCTTGGCGCGCAGGTCGATCGCGCGCTGCTCGGCCGCCGCCGCCTGCGCCAGCACGCCGGTCGCGGCATGGAACTCGGCGTCGGCCTGTTCGGCCTGCAGCTTCAGATCGATCTCATCAAGAGTCGCGAGCGGTTGTCCGACGCCGACGGTGTCGCCGACCTCGACCAGGCGCTTGGCGACCTTGCCGGGAACCCGAAAGCCCATGTCGGCCTCGATCCGCGGCCGGATAACGCCGACAAAACTCCGTTCCGGCGATTCCGCCTCATAATGCACGGTCGCGACCAGCACGGGCCGGTTGGGAGCCGGCTTTTCCGCGACCTTGTCGTTGCAACCGGCCAGCGTGAGCGCCGCAAGCGCCAGCGATGATCCTACTAATAGTTTGGAATAGCTCAACAAAATCGGTCGGACCGGCATCCTATACTCCTCCGGCTGAAGCCTGATGAGGAGTATCGAGTGACTAATGATGAATGTCAATATTCATCAGTAATCATTTTCATGGCCATTCCTCCGCGGCTGCGTGCCGCCCGCGTCCACTCCAGCGCCACACGGCTCAAGGGAAGTCATCCGGCATCCCACCGCAAAACCCTACGAGGCGGTCTTGCCGCCGTTCACCGCGATGATCTGGCCGGTGATGAACGACGCCTTGCCGGAAGCGGCGAACACGATGGCGTCGGCGATTTCTTCCGGCCTGCCGGCCCGCTTGAGCGGGACGCCGGCAACCAGGCCCGCCTTGCGGTCGGCACTCCCGGTGAAGCGATCCAGCATCGCGGTCTCGACCGGGCCCGGCGCCACCGCGTTGACGCGAACGCCGAAGGCCGCCGCTTCGAGCGCGGCCGATTTGGTCAGCCCTTCGACCGCGTGCTTGCTGGCGGTATAGAGCGATGCGCCCGGCGCGCCGCGGTGGCCCATGGTCGAGGACAGATTGACGATGCTGCCGCTGCCCTGCTTCTGCATCACGCGCAATTCATGCTTGAGGCTCAGAAGGACGCCGAGCACGTTGGTATCGAACGTCGCGGCATAGCTTTCCGCGGTTTGCTCGACGATGGGCCCCGGCGTGCCTTCCGTGCCGGCATTGTTGACGGCGACGTCGAGGCGGCCGAACCGGGCGACGGTCTTATCGACCAGATTCTGGACATCGCTCTCATGGCGCATGTCGGCGCGAACAAACTCCGCTTCGGCGCCGGCCGCGCGAAGCTCGGCCACCAGCGCATGGCCGGCGTCCTCGTGGCGGCCGGAAACGACGAGACGGGCGCCCTCTTTCGCGAAGGCCAGGGCAGTGGCGCGGCCGATGCCGGTCAGCGCGCCGGTGATCAGGACGACGGGATGGCTCATGTGATCTCTCCTCTTGGCAGCGGGCCATGCCTGGCTGGATATGCGGACATTCCACGCCGGTCAGCGGCATTCGCCGGGATTGGCGTCTGGCCGCTGCAACTGAAAGAGATCTAGGTGGTGCCGGCGTTCGGGAGAAAGACTTTGCAGGGCCGCATCCATACTTTTAAGGCATGGAGCAACGTTCATTCCGCGAGCTGGAAGCGCTCGAAGCGATGCAGCTGCTCCTCGATGCGGCGCTTGAGATCCTGGCGTCCGCCCCGTCGCGCGCCAGCGCCGACCCAACTCCATTTCTGCATCAGCAGCCTGCCATTCTTGCGGTCGGTCTTGAGATCGATCGCGGCGACGATGTCGTCGCCGGCCAGGACCGGCAGCGCGAAATAGCCGAACAGCCGTTTTTCCTTCGGCACATAGGCTTCGAAGCGATGCCCATAGCCGAAGAACAATTCGGTGCGCTTGCGCTGGATGACCAGCGGATCGAACGGCGAGAGGATATGCACGAGGCCGGAAACCGCCCTCCCGGCCGTCTCCAGCGTCTCCGGAGACGCCCAGTGCTCCTGCTTGCCCGCGCCTTCCACGGCAACCGGCACCAATTCCCTGCGGCGCACCCTCGCCTCGATCAGCCGCCGCACCGCCATTTTGTTCGGCGCGTCGAGATGGCAGATCGAATCCAGGCTGACGAGGCCTTGCGCGCGAAGCGCGCGGTCGAGCAGATAGGCGGTGACTTCCCGCGCAGACGCCGGTTTCGGCGGCTTGTCCCAGCCGAAATGCCGCGACGTCAATTCATAGGTTTTCAGCATGCCGGTGCGCTCGCTGATGGTGAGCACGCCGGTATAGAAGGCCAGTTGCAGCGCCCGCTTCGACGGCTTGCGGCTGGCCCACAGATGCAGCTTTTCGGTCAGCACGTCGTCGTCGATGTCGCGGATGGTGAGCGCGCCGCCGCGCCGGATCAGCGTCATGACCTTGCGGGTGTCGGCGGGCGTCACCGAAGCGAACCATCGATGGCCCTCGCGCTTGTGCTGCTTCATCGCCGGAATGAAGAAGCGGAAATCCCTGGTCGGCACATAGGACAGCGCATGGGTCCAGTATTCGAACACGCTTTTGTCGACGCTCTGGGCTTGGCGCAGGTCGGCGCGCCGGTATTCGGGAATCCGGGACCACAGCACGTGGTGATGGGAGCGCTCGATGACGTGGATGGTGTCGATCTGCACATAGCCGAGATGCTCGACCGCGGCCGTGGTCGCCGGCGCTCCGGCGCCGAACGGCGCCGGCGCATCTAGCCGCTGGGCGCGCAGCCAGATGCGCCTGGCGTCTATCGTGCTGATGAAGGGGGACTTGTCGGCCGCGGACATGACGAAGGCAATGTAGCGGGATTCGCGCCGGCTGACAGGTGCATCGCGGTCCGGTGAGACCGTCCACGGTCAAGGTTTCGGCCGGTCACTGACGCTTCCCGTCGCCGCCTGCGCATCGCAGGAGGCCCGGCCGCGCTCGGACGCCTGGCATCGATAGACGCTGCCGGTGAGCCGGTCGATCAGCCAGACGGTCTCCTCGGAGGGACTGTCCATGCCGACGAACCGCGTGCCGGCGACCGTGATCAACGTCGACAGTAAAATCGCCGCAGCGATCATCGCCGCGCCGACCAGCACCGGCATCGATATTGCCGTACGATCCTGCGTATCCCCGCGATGTCCCTGATAGTCGCTGTATCTTTTCGGTGGTTGAAACACGACCCGGTTGCTTCGTTTTCTTTGTTGTTGAGGTGCTTTGCTATGCCGCCATCTGGCCGATTTATTGTCGGCACACCGGCCTTCCCGCGACGGCTTTGCGTCGGCAGCAAGCCACGCGCATTTTTTGCCCCGCGAAAGCTGGCTTCCTGCTCTGTAACATAGTCACATCAATCGCCGCATCCGGGTCGTCAGCATCGACACCAGAACCGACGTGAAATGACAGCGCCGGGCCCGAGGCTGCCTCGATCCGGCGGTCAAGCCGAGCCGGCATCCGCCTCGCCGGCCAGCACGAGCGCGGCGCTGATGCCGCTCTCCAGGATTTCATCGGAGAGTTGCCTGTCGTTGACGGCGCGCGCGATCTGCAACGTACCCACCATCATGCCGTAGATCGCGACCGCGTTGCGCCGCCGCTCGCGCGCCGACCCGTTACGGATCTGGGTCGCGATCAGTTCGATGAAGCTGGAGATCTTGCCGGTAAAGGCATCGCGCGTCGGCTTCGGATGGCGCGCGACCTCCGCGACCAGCGCCGCGGTCGGGCAACCGCCGCCCGGACGATCGCGATGGCGCGCGGACAGGTAGTCCCGGATCGTCGCCTCCAACCCCGCATCGGCCGCGGATGCGCTCCGGAGCGTCTCCTCGCGCCGCCGCAGCGCGTTGGAAAGCACGGCCAGAACCAGATCCTCTTTCGATTTGAAGTGGGCGTAAAAGGCGCCATTGGTCAGCCCGGCGCCGGACATGATGCCGGCAATGCCGACCGCGGCGACGCCATTCTCGCGAAACTGCCCGGATGCGGCGTCGATGATGTGCTGGCGCGTCGCGTCCTTGTGCCCTTTCTCGTACCGCATCCCGGCTTCCCGCTGTCAGCCCACGATAGCACCGCGTCCCGCCGTCCAACGAAATCGTGATCGGCGCTTATTGAATTACGATCATAATAATGCATTATGGTCATAATGCAATGGCCGCCTGCGGCGACGGGAACGTGAAGATGGAACTGAAAGCAGCAACCGCGGCGCTTGCGCTGGATTCAATGCCCGGCGAAGAAGACGGGGCCGTTGAAACGATTCCCGAAGCCAAGCCCGCGCCGGCGCGCAACGACGCGGCGCGCGCGGCAATCCTGACCGGGGCCATTCTGCCGACGCTGCTACGGCTGGCATTGCCGACCATGATCGTGCTGGTCGCGCAGACCGCGGTCAACGTCGCCGAGGCCTATTATGTCGGATATCTCGGCACCGACGCGCTCGCCGGCGTGGCGCTGGTGTTTCCGGTGTTCATGCTGATGACGATGATGTCGAATGGCGGCCTCGGCAGCGGCGTTGCGTCTGCGGTGGCGCGCGCGGTCGGCGGCGGCCGCAGACAAGACGCCGATGCGCTGGTGTTCCATGCCCTGGTTCTGGCGATCGTGGTCGGCGCGCTGTTCACATTCGCCGCGATCAAGGGCGGACCTGTGATGTACGGCATGCTGGGCGGCCGCGCCGAGGCGCTCGACGCCGCGCTGAAATATTCCAACTACCTGTTCGCCGGCGCGATCCCGGTATGGATCGTCAACCTGCAGGCCGCGGCCTTGCGCGGCGCGGGCAACGTCAAGGTGCCGGCGACCGTGACGCTGGTCGGCGCGCTGGTGATGATCCCGGCCTCGCCGCTTTTGATTTTTGGCTTGGGTCCGATTCCCGGACTGGGCATCCAGGGCGCGGGCATCGCCTTCGCGGTCTATTATTGCGGCGCGATGCTGGTGCTGCTGCGCTACATGGCGTCGGGACGTTCGGGCCTGGCGTTCAAATTCGTGCCGCTGCAAAGACGGCTGTTTGTCGATATCCTGAAAGTGGGCGTTCCGACCGCTATCAACGCGATCCTCACCAATCTCACGGTCATTCTGGTGACCGGCGCGGTCGGGCTGTTCGGCACCACGGCGCTTGCCGCCTACGGCATCTCGTCGCGGCTCGATTACATCATGATCCCGCTGCTGTTCGGCCTTTCCACCGCGGTGCTGACGATGGTCGGCGTCAATATCGGCGCCGGCCAGATCGCACGGGCCAAGAAGATCGCCTGGACCAGCAGCGTGGTCGGCCTGGCGCTGACCGGATCGATCGGCCTCGTCGTCGCGCTGTTTCCGATGCTGTGGCTGCACCTGTTCTCCAGCGACCCGGTCGTGCTCGCCGACGGCACCACCTATCTGCGCATCGTGACGCCGGCCTACGCTGCGTTGGGCTTCGGCTTCGTCATCGCCTTTGCCGCGCAGGGCGCGGGCCATGTGTTCTGGCCGTTTGTCGCCTCGGTCGCCCGCATCGTTCTCGCGGCCGGCTTCGGCTGGATCGCCGTCGGCTATCTTGGCGCCGGCCTGGCGACGCTGTCGGCGATGGTGACGGCGTCGCTCCTTGTTTACGCAGGCTTCTGCGCGATGGCGATGATCGCCGGTTCGGTCTGGCGGCCGGACAGAACGTGAAGCTCAACGCTCAACGGCCATCATAAGCCTTTTGCAGCGCGGCGATGTCGAGCTTGACCATCTTCATCATCGCCTGCATCGCGCGCTGCGCGCCGGCGGGATCCGGACCGCCCAGCAGCTTCGGGAAAACCGACGGAACAATCTGCCAGGACACGCCGTAGCGATCCCTGAGCCAGCCGCATTGCACGGCTTCGCCGCCGTTGGACGACAAGCCGTCCCAGAGACGGTCGACCTCGGCCTGATCGGCGCAATCGATCTTGAACGAGATCGCATGGGTGTAGTCGATGCGCCGCCCACCGTTCAGCGCCATATATTCCTGACCCGCCAATGTGAATTCCACCACCAGCACGGAACCAGCCTTTCCGGCCGGCGTGTCGATGGGGTTGCGCTGGATCCTGTCGATCCGGGAATCCGGCAGCAGCGAGATATAGAATTTCGCGGCCTCCTCGGCTTCGCCGTCGAACCACAGGCAGGGAGCGATCTTGGACATCGGCAGGTTCCTTGTGTTCCGTTACGTTCGCGCCTCAAGGACGAACGGGCCCGGGCCGATCCGACAGTAGGTTATAGATTTTTTGTTCGTCATTCCGAGATGGGAAGCACCAATCGAAAAACCGTGATGGTGAAAGGAGAGGCTTGCCCGACGCCAATACAGGTCTAGTCTTTCGCCATGCAACCGCGGGGCATCCATCGCGGAGCAACATATGGAGGAAGAAGCCGTGAGCAGCCAACTGACCGAAGCCGAGCTCGCCGCACTGATGCCGTCGGAATTCTGCCACTATCCGACGCCGATCCCGACCCAGATCGTCTCCAGCGACGAGTTTTATCCCGATCCGCAAAACGAGCGACAGCGCGAAGTCGAGGCGAGATTGCTGGCGATGGCCGACGATCTCGGCGGCAAGCGTGGCCTCGACCGCCGCAGATTCTTCCAGAGCGCAGCCGGCATGGCGGCCTCCTTTGTCGCGATGAACGAGGTTTACGGCGCGCTGTTCGACGCGACGCCGGCGGAAGCCGCGACGCCCGCGATGGCGCAGGAGCGCGCCAATGCGCTGAAGGACCAGTTCATCATGGACATGCATACGCATTTCCTGCGCGACGACACCCGCATCACCACTTTCGTCGACATGCGCAACGCGGTCGGCAAGGCAGGCTGGAACAAGGAACTGGCCGACCACGAACAGACCATCGAGGATCTTAAATTCAACAACTACAAGAAAGAGATGTTTCTCGACTCCGACACCAAGATCGCACTGATCTCGTCGGCGCCGTCCGATATCGAACAGGACTGGTTCCTGACCAACCAGCAGATGGCCGACGCGCGCAAGAAGATCAACGACGAGGCCGGTTCGCGGCGGTTGTTCTGCCATGCGATCTTCACGCCGGGACAGCCCGGCTGGCTCGACAAGCTCGACGCCGGCCTCGCGCTCAAACCTGAGTCCTGCAAGGGCTACACCATCGGCGACAACACCCACAAGGAGATCAGTCACTATCCCTGGCGGATGGACGACGAGAACGTCACCTACAAGGGTTACGAGAAAATGGTGAAGGCCGGCATCAAGAATGTCTGCATTCACAAGGGACTGTTCCCGCCGGGAATCGAGAAACAGTTTCCGAACCTGCGCGGCTTTGCGGATGTCGCCGATGTCGGTCAGGCCGCCAAGGATTGGCCGCAGCTCAATTTTGTCATTTATCATTCCGCCTACCGCCATGTCGGCGGCGATCCGCGGGTGGCGCTGGCCGAATTCGAGCGCACCGGCCGGATTTCCTGGACCAGCGACCTCGCCGATATTCCGGAGCAATACGGCGTTAGCAATGTCTATGGCGATGTCGGCCAGTTGTTCGCGACGACGCTGGTGGCTGAGCCGAATGTCTGCGCGGCGCTGATGGGCACGCTCATAAAAGGCCTTGGCGTCGATCACGTCTGCTGGGGCACCGATGCGCTGTGGACCGGCGCGCCGCAATGGCAGATCGAGGGCCTGCGGCGGCTGGAGATCCCGGAAGTGATGCAGAAGAAATTCGGCTTCGCCCCGCTGGGCCCGGCAGACGGCCCGGTCAAGACCGCAATCTTCGGCAACAATAATGCGCGGCTTTACAATATCCAGCCGAAGCGGGCGATGCTCGACCTCAAGGGCGACCGCCTCGCGATGATGAGGGCGGAGTACGAGAAGGCCGGACCGGAGCCATCCAACACGCGCTACGGCTATGTGGTGCCGAACGGCACGATCGATCACTCGGTGTTTGCCTAAGCGCGAGACCGTCATTGCGATGACGGTTCGTTGTCATTCCGGGCGCAAGTGAAACGCGCGAGCCCGGAATGACGGGTGTTGTTCTATTTCGTCTCGGCGGGATCGCGATGCACGGGGTCGATCCACAGAACCGTCTCCGGCTTCTCCACCGGCTCGATATCGAGATTGATCGCGACCGCCTGACCGTCGCTACGCACCAGCACGCATTCCAGCGTCTCGTCCTCGCTGGCGTTGATCTCCTGATGCGGCACATAGGGCGGAACGAAGATGAAATCACCGGGACCCGCTTCCGCGGTGAATTGCAGCTTCTCGCCCCAGCGCATCCGCGCCTTGCCCTTCACCACATAGATGATGCTTTCGAGATGGCCGTGGTGATGCGCGCCGGTCTTGGCGTCGGGCTTGATGGTCACGGTGCCGGCCCATAATTTCTGCGCGCCGGCGCGGGCGAAATTGATCGCGGCCTTGCGGTCCATGCCCGCGGTGGACGGCACGTTCGGATCGAGCTGGTTGCCGGGAATGACGCGGACGCCGTCATGCTTCCAGCGTTCGTCGTGATCGTGCGAATGATCGGCATGATCGTGCGAATGGGTGTGATCGTGATGGTCTGTCATATTGTCGTTTCCCCGGAAAAACGTTCCACCCAAAGGTAGCGAAAACCCCGGCCGCAAACCAGCCGAATCAAGGAACTACCGGCGCGTGCGGGACTTGTCCTAACGAAGCTTAACACCTGCAAAGGAGAGTTCCCATGGGTGCAACGGCAGACAAGGTTAAAGGCGCCGCCAACGAAGCCATCGGCAAGGCCAAGCAGGGTATCGGCGAAGCCACCGGCTCCGACCGGCTGCAGGGCGAAGGTACGGTCCAGGAAATCAAGGGCAAGGGCCAGAAGGCGGTCGGTGACGCCAAGGAAGCAACCAAGGAGGCCGTCAACAACGCGGCCGCCGCGGCGAACAAGAACCTCTGATTCCTTTCGATCACGACGGAAAAGGGGCTGGCCTAGACAGAGGCCGGTCTCTTTTCGTTTAAGTTACAGCTTTCGGACTACGGCCTGCGGCGGCCAAGCACGTCCGGATTGACGACGTTGATGGGCGCGCCGGCGGCGTAGGCCAGGATCTGATCGAAAATATCGGTGAACTGGAGTTCGTATTCGTCGCGCGTGACATAGCCGAGGTGCGGCGTGCAGACGACATTGTCCATGTTCAGGAGCGGATCATTGACGTCGCGCATCGGCTCCTGCTCGTAGACGTCCACCGCCGCCATGCCCGGCCGCCCTTCACGTAACGCTTTCACCAGCGCATTCGGCGCGATCAGCCCGGCGCGGCTGGTGTTGACCAGCAGCGCCGATGGCTTCATACGCGCCAGATCAGCCGCCGTGACAATGCCGCGCGTGGCATCGACCAGGCGCATATGCAGCGACAGCACGTCGCATCGTTCGAACAACGACGCTTTGCTTGCCGCGGCCTCGTGGCCGTCGGCGCGCGCCTGCGCCAGCGCCTTCTCGCGCGCCCAGACCAGCACCTTCATGCCGAACGCCTTGCCGTAACCGGCAACAACGGCGCCGATCCGGCCATAGCCATAGATGCCGAGCGTCTTGCCGCGCAGCGTGTGGCCGACGCCGATCTGCCAGTTGCCCGCCTTCAGCGCCGCCATCTGCCGCGGGATGTCGCGCATCGCCGCGATGATCAGCCCCCAGGTGAATTCGGCGGTCGCATAGGAAGGCCTGTCGGCGTGCTGGGCCGAGGAGACGACGACGCCGAGCCTGGTGCAGGTGTCGACATCGATATGGGGATAGACGCTGAGCTGGCTGATCAGTTTCAGCTTCGGCAACCGCTCCAGCAGGGCGTTACGGATCTGCGTCCGTTCGCGGATCAGCACCAGCGCGTCGGTATCGGCAAGCCGTTCGGCCAGAACACCGACATCCTGGACGTGATCGTTCCAGATCGTAACGTCATGACCGGCGAGCCTGGTAAAACAATCGAGGCCGCGCACCGTGTCGAAATAATCGTCGAGGATGGAGATCTTCACACCGCGCCCTCCTCGAGGTTGAGGATTATCTCACGGCGAGCAGTTCGACGTCGAAGATCAGCGTCGCGTTCGGCGGGATCACGCCGCCGGCGCCGCGCGCGCCATAGCCGAGCGCGGGCGGAATGATCAGCGTGCGCTTGCCGCCGACCTTCATGGTGGCGACGCCCTCGTCCCAGCCGGCGATCACCCGGCGCTGGCCGATCGGAAACTCGAACGGCTCGTTGCGGTCGACCGATGAATCGAACTTCTTGCCCTTCTTGCCGTCCTCGTAGAGCCAGCCGGTATAGTGCATGACGCAGGTCTGGCCGGGCTTCGGTGAAGCGCCGGTGCCGACGACGGTATCGATGATCTGCAAGCCTGAAGGAGTGGTCATGGGTTTTCCTGCGGTCTGGGCCAATGCGCGGGACGGCGCAAGGGCAACGGAAACGCCGATCATGCCGATGGCAACGGCAAGGGCGAGCGGGAGGCTTCGAAACTTGAAACGTCGTCGCATGTTCAGCGTCCTTTAACGAGAAGGAAGAGGCCGAGGCTGCTCGCTCAATAGCCGAGCGCGCAGCCGTCCTTGCGGGGATCGGAGCCGCCGGTGAGCGTGCCCTTGTCCCAATCGATCCAGATCGCCTGGCCGCCGCCGAGCGGCCCGACCACGCTGGTGGTCTTGTGTCCGAGTTTCTTCAGGCCCTCGACGATCTCGGCGGGCACGCCATCCTCGAGCTGATAGACGCCCTCATAATGGAGGCCGCGCGGCATATCGATGGCTTCCTGCACGTCGCAGCCGTAATCGAGCATGTTGGTCAGCACGTGGGTCTGGCCGACCGGCTGGTACTGCCCGCCCATCACGCCGAACGGCATCACCGCGCGTCCGCCCTTGGTGGCGAGGCTCGGGATGATGGTGTGCAACGGCCGCTTGCCCGGCGCGATGCAGTTGGGATGGCCGGGCTGGATACGGAAACCGCCGGCACGGTTCTGCAGCAGAATGCCGGTCTTGTTCGAGACGATCGCCGAGCCGAACGAATGCGCGATCGAATTGATGAACGAGCAGACGTTGCGGTCCTTGTCGACCACCGTGATGTAAACGGTCGAGGGATTCATCGGCGGCGCCACGTTGGGCAGATCGACCATCCGGTCCATCCTGATCTTGCCGGCATGTTCGTCGGCGAAATCCTTGGCCAGAATCCGAACCACGTCGACATCGACATGGGCGGGATCGCCGATATACTGCTCGCGCATCATGTAGGCGATCCGTGCGGCCTCGGCTTCGAGGTGGAAACGCTCGACGCTGAGCGGCGGGAACTTGGTCAGATCGAACCGCGACAGGATGTTGAGCATCACCAGCATGGTGATGCCTGGACCGTTCGGCGGACACTGCCAGACGTCGTGACCCTTGTAGAGGGTGCCGATCGGGATCGTGGTCTCGGTGCTGTGGGCGGCAAAATCCTCCAGCGTATGCAGGCCGCCGATGCCGCGCAGCGTCTCCACCATGTCCTCGGCGATCGCGCCCTTGTAAAACGCGTCGCGGCCGTCTCTCGCGATCGCCCGCAAGGTCTGGCCCAGCTCAGGCTGATGGATCACGTCGCCGGCGACCGCGGGCTTGCCGTGCGGCAATAGATAGCGCTCGGTATTGGTGCCCTTCTTCAATTTCTCGAACTGGTTCTTCCAGTCAAAGGCGATGCGGGGCGCGACCACATAGCCCTCCTCCGCGGCCTTGATCGCCGGCTGCAGCACGGTGTCGAATCCGAGCTTGCCGTGATCGCGCAGGATGGTAGCCCAGGCGTCGATCGCGCCGGGGATGCTGACCGCATGCGCCGAGGTCAGCGGCACCGAATGGATGTTGCGTTCGAGATACCATTCGGCCTTGGCCGCCATCGGCGCGCGGCCGGAGCCATTATAAGCGACGATCTTGCCCTCGCCTTTCGGCTGCACCAATGCGAAACAATCGCCGCCGATGCCGGTCGATTGCGGCTCGATCACGCCGAGCAGCGCGCAGGCCGCGACCGCAGCGTCCGCGGCGGTGCCGCCGGACTTCATCACCTCGATCGCGACAAGCGCCGCCTGCGGATGCGACGTCGCCACCATCGCGTTCTGCGCATGGACCGTCGACCGGCCGGCAAGATGGAAATTCCTCATATCGAATGGCTCACTCTAACGTTGTTTCACATTATCATCCCGCCCGGCCCAGGCGCGGGCCTACATGACACATTCATGCCGGGCTGGGCAATGGCAGACGGCGCCCCGCCCGGGTCACCCCGGCGAACCGCCAGGGGCCCATCAAAAGATGGTGACCTTTTCGATATTTCGGACGCAAGCGGCCGTGGATCCCCGCTCTCGCGGACGACAGGAAAGGGTTTTCCCCTGCTACCCCTGCTGATAAACCACCGCCATGTCGTACAAGGTCGCTGCCTTCTATCAATTCGCCGCTTTGCCGGACTTCCAGGAACTGCGCCAGCCGCTGCGGGCGATCTGCGCCGGACTTGGCTTGAAAGGCAGCGTGCTGCTGGCCCATGAGGGCATCAACGGCACGCTGGCGGGCAGCACCGGCGGCATCGGCGAACTGGTTAACGAATTGCGCGACGGGCCGCTGTTCGGCGGGCGGCTCGACCAGCTCGAACTGAAATTCTCGCCGGCCACGGCGATGCCGTTTCAGCGCCTGAAGGTCAGGCTAAAAAAGGAGATCGTCACCTTCGGCGATGCCAACGCCGATCCGACGCGGCAAGTCGGGGTCTATGTCGACCCGGCGGACTGGAACGCGCTGATCGCGGCTCCGGATACGCTGGTGGTTGACACCCGCAACGCGTTCGAGGTCGCGATGGGCACGTTCGCGGGCGCGATCGATCCCGGCATCGCCAGCTTCGGACAATTCAAGGATTTCGCCGCGCGCCATCTGCATCCGGCGAAACACCGCAAGATCGCGATGTTCTGCACCGGCGGCATCCGCTGCGAGAAGGCCAGCGCCTATCTGCTCGCGCAGGGCTTTGCCGAGGTCTACCACCTCAAGGGCGGCATTCTCAGATATCTCGAAGACGTGCCCGAGGCGGAGAGCCGCTGGCGCGGCGAATGTTTCGTATTCGACGAACGGATCGCGCTCGGCCACGGATTACATGAGCGCTCAGCGAGGCAGCACGACCATGAATAAGACGAATGACCTGAAGACGCTCGGCGATCGCCTCGACGCCGTCGAAAGCCACCTGATGCATCAGGACAAGACCATTGAATCCCTCAACCAGACGATCACGGATCAATGGCTCAGGATCGAAGCACTGGCGCGCCAGATCGCCAATTTGAGCGAACGCGTCGAGGAAACCGAGGCCAGCGCGCCGGCACCGGCGAACGAACGGCCGCCGCATTATTAAAGCGTTTTCGGTTCTGATTGAATCGGAGCCGGGCTCTCATATTTTTGTTTTGACGCGCTTCTTCGCGCGAACCGGAATCCCCTTTGCTCGAAAAGCTATAGAGCGCTGTACAGAAATCCTGACCGGTTGCATCAACCGGTATCCACTTTGCGCTAACGCGGCCCTTCGGGTCCGGATCACGGTCTAGGCCTGTCCGGCCGCGTCCAGAATCAGCTTCGTGATCGTATCCGGCTGGGAGATCAGCGACAGGTGGCTTGCCTTCACTTCAATCGTCGTCGCGCCCATCCGCTTCGCCATGAAGCGTTCGAGATCAGGATTGATGGTCCGATCTTCGGTGGACACGGCGTACCAGCTCGGCTTCGAGCGCCAGGCCGCATGGGTTGTCTTGCCGGCAAGTAACGCACGTTCGAACGGTTCCTGTACGGCATACAGCACGCGCGCTTTCGCGGCCGGCAGGTCGCCGGCAAAATCGCGCAGGAAAGCGGCCTCGTTGAGCTGCCCGTAATCGCCGGACCAGACGATGCCGGCGGAGGCCGGCGGGGTCGGGAATCGCTTCGCCAGCGCCGTGTAATCCTCACCCGCATCGGGGGCCCGCGCGGCGACATAGACGAGCGAAGTAACCTTGGGGTCGACGCCGGCTTCGGTGACGATCATGCCGGCAAAGGAATGTCCGACCAACACCGTCGGGCCATCCTGCAGTTCCAAGGCGCGCTGGGTCGCCGCTACGCTCGCTTCCAGCGTCGTCAACGGGTTTTGCACAGCCGTAGCGTTGAGTCCCTTCGCTTGAAGCCGTGCGATGACTTCGGACCAGCATGACCCGTCAGCAAACAGCCCATGGACAAGGACCACATTGCGTACTTTTGGCAAAGGCTGGGCGCTGGCGGCGCGATGAAGGATTGAGCTCGCTGCGCCGGAGGCAGCCAGAATACCCAAGAAAGTACGACGATCCATCCGCGTGCTCCCGCGCAACCGAGGTTGAAATCCCAGCCCGCCCGGGAAACCTCGATCCTCCGGGCTTTAACATGCCCGACCATGCCTTCTTCGTTTCCGGCCGAGCTTTGTTACTCACGAAGCGGCGAAGTACACGCCACGCAATTGAGTTGGCTTGTGAGTTGGTTTGGCCCTCGCACACGCCCCTATCGGAACACCGCGCGCACCCTGTCCCAGAGTGAACTGCCTGCCCGGTCGTAGTCCGGTTCCGGATCGAAATCGCCATCATCGCGGCGATCGCTGTCGTGCTTCGATCGCGCGGGCTGCGCGGCGCTGACCGGATCGGATGCCGGGAATGTGTCGATCAGACCAGCTTCCAGCCTGGCATGCATGTCGCGATCGGCCGCAGCCGCCTCGCACGGATCGGCGGCGTGCTTGTCATGCGCCACCGGATTGAATTTCTCGGCGATTTTCGCGGCCATCGGATCCTCCATTTCGCCCCGGGGGATAACCGCGCCCGCGCCCGGAAGGTTCCTGATAACCACGCCGCCGCTTTCAGTTTCCGCTACTCGCCGCGGCTTTCGGCTTCTCGAAGAACAAGGCCGATAACTGTCTTTTCAATGCGGCGGCCTGGTCTGTTTCAAACGCCAGCCGGGCGCATAACAGCGCCTTGATGGGCGGAAGTTCCGGCAGATAATATTCCCTGGCCTGCACCAGATCGGCCGGCACCATGCTTCCGGGAACGGCGGTGAGACCGAGACCGGCTTTCGCAGCAGTCAGCTTGGCATGATAGTCGGGGCTGTTGAACACGATCTTGTAGGTAAGGCCGTGCTTCGTCAGCGTCGGAATCATCCAGTCGTCTCCCGGCCAGGTGAGAATGGGAATCGGCGTGCCCGGACTGAGAATGAAATCCCTCGACCGCACCCACACCAGGGGATCGTCGAACTCGTTGACGACCATTTGCTCGACTTCCGGCTCAGTTGCCTTGCTTTCGAAAATGCAGGCGACGTCGATATATCCGTCAACCAGCCCCTTCCCGATCGCGGCCGAATGACCGGTATGGATGAAAACGTCGGCGAGTGTTTCCGCCGTTTGCTGCTCGATAAAGGCATTGACGAACAGGGTGCTCAACCCGAGCCTGAGCGGATGCGGGCCGACATTGTCGCCGCCGAGCCTGAGCAACTGGTCGTTCGCTTCCAGGATTCGCCTGGCCTGGTAGAGCGCGATCTTTCCCAATTCGGTGGTGGTGGTTCCATTCGCGGTCTTCAGGAAAAGAGCGCCGCCGACCAAACTCTGCAATCGCTTGACCTGCGAACTGATGGCGGGCTGGCTGAGGCCGAGACGTTCGGCCGCCTTGGACAGGCTTCCGGTTTCCGAAATGGCGACAACGGTACGAACGATTTCAATCGGTATATTGAGATGTTGATGCCGTCTATGCATTGGAACGCTCCCCCGAGCTGTGTGCCAGCAAGACTGGACCGGCCTATATTGACCTATGGTTGCATTGTTTAAATTCGCCAATTAGCTGGGAATATTATGATTCTCCCGGTTCCTTCCTTGAACCGCCGCGCGGCGCCGCACCGCGCTTGTCTTTCGATGCAACTAAGTTCGTGAAAATCTTATCATGCAGAGCATTCGGACCGGAATGCAACTTTACGTCACATCAACCGCGAATTAAAAATCGCGCGAGCTTAAATCGCGAAGTGGAACCCGAAGCTCATCGTCGCACAGCCCTGGGTTGCCAACGCCTGATCGTGGTTCCGCAATGGAACGATCGGGTTTCATTGGCTGCCGATCGCGGGCGCGGCTTCGCAACCATTGATGTCATCCGTTGCTTTCAACGGACAATCTTCCGACGGCAGTCTTCTGATGGCAGCCTTTGACAGGCAGCCCTGCAGCGATACCGCGCCATCGGCCGGCAACCAGTCCTTGGCCCGGCTCCCGCCGGCGTGTATCAGAAGCTGAAACATGCTTCCCATTACCGGCGGACCAGCCTTGCCCCCGATTTCTTCTTCCAAACCTTTTCTCGACGTGCTCTCCGGACACCGGCAGCCGATACCGCCGGTCTGGATGATGCGGCAGGCCGGCCGCTATCTGCCGGAATATCGCGAATTGCGCACGAAGGCCGGCAGTTTCCTCGATCTGTGCTTCACGCCGGAATATGCCGCCGAAGTCACGCTGCAGCCGATCCGCCGCTTCAACTTCGACGCCGCGATCATCTTCTCGGACATTCTGGTGGTTCCCCATGCGCTCGGCCGCGCCGTGCGGTTCGAGATCGGCGAAGGCCCGCGGCTCGATCCGCTGGATACGCCGGACAAGATTGCGGCGCTGGCGACACAGGCGGATTTTGCCAAGCTCGAGCCGGTCTATGAGGCGCTGCGCCGGGTGCGCGGCGAACTCGATCCGAACATTGCGCTGATCGGCTTCTGCGGCGCGCCCTGGACGGTCGCGACCTATATGGTGGCCGGGCAAGGCACGCCGGACCAGGCGCCGGCGCGGATGATGGCCTATCGCCATCCGGACGCATTCGCAGACATCATCGACGTGCTGGTCGAGAACTCGATCCAATATCTGCTTGGGCAGCTCAAGGCGGGCGCCGATGCGCTGCAGATTTTCGACACCTGGGCCGGTGTGCTGCCGCCGCGCGAATTCGAACGCTGGTCGATCGAGCCGACCCGGCGCATCGTCGCAGGCGTGCGCGCGAAAATGCCGGGCGCGAAGATCATCGGCTTTCCCCGCGGCGCCGGCGCGCTGCTGCCGGCCTATGTCGAGGCAACCGGCGTCGACGCCGTCAGCATCGACTGGGCGGCCGAGCCGTCCTTGATCCGCGAGCGGGTGCAGAGCCGCGTTGCGGTCCAGGGCAATCTCGATCCGCTCGCATTGATCGCCGGCGGCGGCGCACTCGACCGCGCCATCGACGACGTGCTTACGAATTACGCCGGGGGCCGGCTGATCTTCAATCTCGGTCACGGCATCCTGCCGGAAACGCCGATCGCGCATGTCGAGCAGATGCTCAAACGGGTGCGGGCCTATAAAGGCTGATCACACCGGGCGGCTGCGCTCGATGATGTCAGCCGCGCCCTTGTGCAACAGTTCAAGCCCGACGGCGCGGCCCAGTTCACGCGGCCGGTCGGCGGGCCCGGTACGCGACGCCTCGATGAACACGCCGCCGGCATGATCCAGCACCACGGCGGTCAGCGACATCCGCGCGCCGTCGATGGCTGCAAACCCCGCCACCGGCGAGTTGCAGTGACCATTGAGCACCCACAGCACTTCGCGCTCGGCGTCAGCGCACCGATGCGCGGTGGCATCATCGATCAAGGCGAGAATCCGCCGCGTCGGCCAGTCGTTCGCCGCGCACTCCACCGCGACGATGCCCTGTCCTGCCGCCGGCAGCATCTCCTGCGGCGAAAACTCGTAGGCGATGCGGTTCGCGAGACCGACACGCTCCAGACCGGAGCGCGCCATGATCAGCGCATCGGCCGGGCCGACCGCGCCACCGTCGGGCAATCGCTGCATTTCCAACCGGTCGAGCTTGCGGATTCGCGTATCCGCGGCACCGCGAAAATGAATCACTTCGACGTCCGGAAACAGCCGCCGCGCATAGGCGGCGCGGCGCACCGCATTGGTGCCGATCTTGAAACCCTTGCCGCGCGTTCGCCTGAGCTCGTCGATCGAGACGCCCTGGCGCAGCACCAGCGCATCGCCCGGCGGGTCGCGCGCAAGTGTCGCGCCGATCACCAGCCCCGGCGTGTCCTCATTGCCGGGCATGTCCTTGAGCGAATGCATCGCGGCCTGCAATTCGCCGGACAGGATAGCGCTGCGGATTTCGGCCACGAACGCCCCGCCCTTGCCGCCATGCGGCAACAGCTTGCCGACCTGATCGGAATCGCCCGTGGTCTGGAACTTGACGATCTCGACATCGAGGCCGGGCACGGCCGCGATCAGGCGGCGGGCGATTTCGTCGGTTTGCGCCAGCGCCATCGCGCTCTTGCGCGTACCGATCCGGATCCTGCTTGCCGCCATTGATGCTCCCATCGACGCCTGTCCGGACGTCGCGCCTCAGCTCCGGCCGGAACATAGGACCAGCCGACGAGGGAAGCAAACGCGAGGGTTAAAAGACTGAATCAGAATCGAAGCTCTGGATTGTTGTTTTGACGCATTTTCTTCACGCGAACCGGTACCCACTTCGCTCAAAAACGCTATGGCGCTACCGCGCATCCTCCAAAATCATGTCGGAGGCTTTTTCCGCGATCATGATGATGGGCGCGTTGGTGTTGCCCGAGACCAGGTCCGGCATGATCGAGCCATCGACCACGCGCAATCCCTCGATCCCACGCACCCGCAGCCGTTGATCGACCACCGCCAGCGGATCATTGCCCATCCGGCAGGTCGAGGTCGGATGATAGATCGTGCTGCCGCGCCGGCGGCAATAATTCAGCAGCTCCTCATCGCTGACGACTTTGGAGCCGGGATCGACCTCCTCGACCACATAAGGCTTGAGCGCCGGCGCGTGCAGAATTTTGCGCAGGATCTTCAGGCCTTCGACATTGGTGGTGCGATCGGTTTCGGTGGCGAGATAATTGATCCGGATCTCCGGCGGGACCAATGGATCGGCGCTCTTGATGCGCAGCGAGCCGCGGCTCTCCGGGCGCACCTGACAGACCGAGGCGCTGAATCCGGAAAACGGGTGCAGCTTCTCGCCCATCTTGTCGGTCGAGAACGGCAGGAAATGGATCTGGACATCCGGCGTCGCCAGCCGCGGGCTGGTCTTGAAGAACCCGCCCGATGTGCCGGCGGCGATCGTCAACGGCCCGGTGCGAAACGCGGCGTAGCGCGCACCGGCGAGGACTCGGCGCACCGGATGGTTGACGATATCGTTCAGCGTGATCTTCCGGGCGCAGCGCATGACCACGCGGACCTGCAGATGATCCTGCAGATCGTTGCCGACGCCGGGCGCGTCGAGCACGACATCGATGCCGTGCTTGCGCAACAATTCCGCGGGCCCGACGCCGGAGAGTTGCAGCAGTTGCGGCGAGTTGTAGGCACCGCCCGAGACCAGGATCTCCTTGCGCGCCCGCGCCGTCCTGACGGTGCGGCCTTGCCGGTACTCGACCGCCTTCGCACGGCGTCCGTCGAACAGGATGCGTTGCGCCTGCGCGGAGGTTTCAACATGCAGGTTATTGCGGCTCCGTGCCGGACGCAGATAGGAATAGGCCGTGCTGGCGCGGCGGCCGCGCCGGGTCGTGGTCTGGAAAAAGCCGGCGCCTTCCTGGGCCGCGCCGTTGAAATCGGGATTGGTCGGAATGCCGGTTTCCGCCGCCGCGACGACAAAGGCTTCCGACAACGGATCGGCGTGCCGCCAATCCGACACCGGCAGCAGGCCGCCGGCGCCATGAAATTCGTTCTCGCCGCGTTGCTGGTCTTCCGACTTCTTGAAGTACGGAAGCACGTCGTCATAGCCCCAGCCGGCGTTGCCGCGCTGCCGCCAGCGGTCGTAATCCTGATGCTGGCCTCGCAGATATAACAGGCCGTTGATCGAACTCGACCCGCCCAGCACCTTGCCGCGCGGCTGGAATATTGTTCGGCCGTCCAGTCCGGGCTCCGGCTCGGTCTGGTACATCCAGTTGACGGCTTTTTCCTTGAACAGCTTGCCGTAGCCAAGCGGCACGTGAATCCAGAGATTGGTATCCGCCGGTCCGGCTTCCAGCAGCAGCACCGTGTGCTTTCCGTCTGCGCTGAGACGATTGGCAAGAACGCAGCCGGCCGATCCCGCGCCGACGATGACATAATCATATTCCGCCGCTTCGGGCGCGGGATGGCCCGAGGCGCGCGAGAAGGTTTCCTTGCTCATGTATTTCGTTTCTTCCCTGGTTTTTTATTTTTTATTTTTGATGCGTTTGTTTTAGCCGAAAACGCCGTCGTCGAAATGGGAGGAGACGCCCCGGACTCAGGACGGCTGCTCCAATTCCATCGGCTGCAGGCCGAGCCGCTGAAACAGCGCCATGTCCTTGTCGTTTTCCGGATTGCCGGCGGTCAGCAAGGTGTCGCCGACGAAGATCGAATTGGCGCCGGCGAAGAAGCACATCGCCTGCATCTCATCCGTCATCGCCGAACGTCCGGCGGACAGCCGTACCATCGATTCCGGCATCATGATCCGGGCCAGCGCGACCGTGCGCACGAAATCGATCGGATCGATCGGAGCGGCGTCTGCCAGCGGCGTGCCGGCGATCGGAATCAGCATGTTGATCGGAACGCTTTCGGGATGTTCGGGAAGATTGGCCAGCGTCACCAGCATCTCGATGCGGTCGATTCCTTCCTCGCCCATGCCGACGATGCCGCCGCAGCAGACCTTCATGCCGGCGGCGCGGACGTTCTCGAGCGTCTCGAGCCGGTCGGCGAAATGCCGCGTGGTGATGATCTCGCTGTAATAGCGTTCGGACGTATCGATGTTGTGATTGTAATAATCGAGCCCCGCCTCGGCCAATTGCCCGGACTGCTCGCGGTCGAGCATGCCGAGCGTCATGCAGGTTTCCATGCCCAGCGCTTTCACGCCCTTCACCATGGCGACCACCGCCTCCATGTCGCGCGGCTTCGGATTGCGCCACGCCGCTCCCATGCAATAACGGGTCGCGCCGGCGTCGCGGGCCTTCCTCGCTTCCCTGATCACGCGCTCTACTTCCATCAGCTTGGAGGCGGACAGGCCGGATTCGTGATGCACGGACTGGCTGCAATAGGCGCAATCCTCCGGACATCCGCCGGTCTTGATGCTCAGGAGACGGCTGAGCTGGACCCGGTTCGGGTCGAAGTTCTCGCGATGGACGGTCTGCGCCTTGAACAGGAGATCGTTGAGCGGCATCCGGTACAGCGCCGCGGCCTCCGTCGCCGACCAGATCTTTCTGAGGCCGGGTTGGGCGGAAGACGACTTCTCAGGGGCTGTCTGATAGCTCGTGACGGTCATGGTCTCTCCAAGGTTCAATCCACCCGCACGCGGGCATAATCGCTGTTTAGCTTGCAGGCGCGGATCATCATAGAGGGAGCGAAACGGGTCGGAAACGAGGGATCGGCAGAGCCGGCCCCGACCACCGTTTTTTGATGTCAGGGCTGGTATTCCCGAACGCGGATTGTGCGGCGCAACATGACCCATTAATCGGGTGTTTCCAACGAGGTGCGCGCCACGTGACCGATACCAATGCCGATGTTTGGGTCTCCTCGACCCATGACCCGATGGGTTTTCCCGAATTCGTCGTCGTGATTGCGTCGATCATGGCATTGAACCCGCTGGCGATGGACATGATGTTGCCGGCGCTGCCGAACATCGCCTCGACCTTCCAGATTCCGGTTCCCAACCGGCTGCAGGAGGTGCTGTCCACCTTCATGATCGGTTTCGGGCTCGGCCAGTTCGTGATGGGGACGCTGTCGGACCGGTTCGGCCGCCGTCCGGTCCTGCTCGGCGGCATGCTAGTCTATTCGATCGCCAGCGTGCTGGCGATCGCCGCGCCCACGTTCGAGACATTGCTGCTGGCGCGGGCGCTGCAGGGACTCGGCACCTCGGCCACCCGCGTGATCGCGACCGCGATCGTTCGCGATTGCTATGCCGGCCGCCGCATGGCCAGCGTGATGTCGCTGGCGATGATGGTGTTCATCGCGGTGCCCGTGATCGCGCCATCGTTCGGCCAGGCGGTGATGCTGCTGACGCAGTGGCATGGCATCTTCGTGATATTGACGGTGTATGGGGCGCTGGCGCTGATCTGGAGCGCGCTGCGGATGCCGGAAACCCTGCCGGTCTCCGAGCGGAAGCCGCTCGTGATCGGCAAAATTCTCGACGCCTTCCGCCAGACCATCACCAACCGCCAGACCCTGGGTTATGCGCTGGCCGCCGGCGGCGTGCAGGGCTCGCTGTTCGGCTTCGTGTTCTCCTCGCAGCAGATATTCACCGGGATCTACCAGCTCGGCCGTTATTTTCCGCTGGCCTTTGCCGGCATCGCGGTCGGCATCGCCGTGGCCGGATTTCTCAACGCCCGCCTGGTGGGACGCATCGGCATGCGCGTGATGTCGCATGGCGCGCTGGTCGGGTTCGTCGTGGTGGCGGGAATCATGTTTTTCACCGCGCAGATGGACATGTTGCCATTGCCCCTGTTCATGGCGCTGGGCGCGCTGATGATGTTCGCGTTCGGGCTGACCTTCGCCAATTTCACTGCGCTGGCGATGGAGCCGCAAGGTCACATCGCCGGCACCGCCTCATCCCTGTACGGAACGATCACGACCCTGTTGGGAATCGGCATCGGCACCTTGATCGGCCAGGACTTCAACGGAACCCTGCTGCCGTTCGCCACCGGGTTTTTGCTGTGCGCCCTGATGGCGCTGGCGGTGGTCGCGGTTGCGGAAAAGGGCCGTCTGTTCACGCCCCATCGCGCGGTGCCCGATCGTCCCTGATCGCGCCCGCAGGCCGCGATCTGAAGGCCGCGGCCTTATGGCGCAAAACCGTAAAGCCGCGCCGGATTGTCGACCAGTATCTTGCGCCGCAATTCGTCCGATGGCGCCCAAGCGCCGAGCAGATCGAACAGCTCGCCGTCATCGGGCATATGGGTGTCGCCGAACAGGCTCGGATGGGGCCAGTCCGTGCCCCAGACGCAGCGATCGGGAGCGGCTTCGATATAGCCGCGCGCGATCGGCGCCACGTCGTCATAGGGATAGCCTTTGACCGAACTGCGATAGCCCGACAGTTTGACGTAGGCTTGGCCTGATTGCATCAGGCCGACGGTGGCCTGAAATTCGGGACTGGCAACGCCGCGATCGCCTTGCACGCCGGCCATGTGATCGAGCACGACGGTGACCGGCAGCTTCCGGATCACCGGCGCGAGATCGGCGATCTGATCGCCGTTGGTATAGAACTGGATGTGCCAGCCCAGGCCCGTGACCCGAGCCGCAAGCGCCTCAAGCTGCGCCAGCGGCGTGCCATTGCCGCTCACCGCGTTGAACCGGACACCGCGCGCGCCGCGCTCGTGCATTTCTGCCAGCACGCGCTCGTCCACGCCGTCATCGACCACCACGACGGCGCGGGTGTTGTCGCGCCCGAGCAACTCCACCGCATCCAGCGTACAGCGATTGTCGGTGCCGAAGGTCGAAGGCTGCACAATCACCATGCGCTCGATGCCGATGGTGCGCGCCATCGCCTGATAGTCCGGCACCGTCGCTTCCGGCGGCGAGTAGAAGCGGCCGGGACTGAGCGGATAGCGGTCATACGGACCGTTGATGTGGAAATGACAATCGGTGCTGCCCGCGGGCGCTTTCCAATGCGGCGCCGAGGTAACGGAACGGGGCGGCAGGCAAGGCTTTGTCATGCGAGATGATCCTGAATGATTTCGCCACCTCTAGAACCTTTTCGGTTCTGATGGAATCAGAACCGAGGCTCTATGTTTTTGTTTTGACGCGTTTTCTTCACGCGAGCCGGAAGCCGCTTCGCTCGAAAACGCCAATGGTCCGGATGGTTTCGGTCTTTCCATGCTTTTCGACGCATGATCGCGTCCACCAGGCCATCTCCCGCCAATGATGTATAAAACATCTCAAGTCATGCTACACAGTTTACAATTGAGGACACGAGGGATATATCTCATATCTGCAACATCTCCGGTCGGCATGACCCTGGGTTGATGACTCTGCCATGATCACGTCCGCATGATTACTGCCGCGCAATTGCGGGCCGCGAGGGCCCTTCTCGGTATCGACCAGCGCCGCCTCGCGGAGCTGTCCACGCTATCGGTGCCCACCATCCAGCGCATGGAAGCGAGCGAAGGCGTCATCCGCGGCAATGTCGATTCGCTCATGAAGCTGATCGAAGCGCTCAATCAGAACGGGCTCGAACTGATCGCGGAGGGAACCCCGAGCCAGGCCGGCGGACGCGGCGTGCGATTGAGATCCACTTCCAGCGCTTCTCAAGGCGAAAGCAGCAGCAAAAGGGACTGAGGCCGCACCCCGATGAATGTCGTTGCATTCCTCCTGCTCTGCATCGCGGCGTTCCTTGGGGTGGCCGTTCTGGCCGTCGTCACCTCGCATCGGCGCGCGAGCACGCGGATCGTCTATGGCGCGACATTGCTGCTTTCCGGAATGGCGGCGGTGGCGGCGTTCTCGGCGCTGACCGGATACGCCGCCGCTGCGAAGCTGGTGCTGCCGCTCGGCCTGCCCTGGATCGGCGCGCACTTCCGGATCGATGCGCTGGCCGCCTTCTTCCTCACCGTCGTCAATCTCGGCGGCGCGGCGGCGAGCCTTTATGCCATTGGCTACGGCGCACACGAAGAGGAGCCGCACCGCGTCTTGCCGTTCTTTCCGGCGTTCCTCGCCGGCATGAATCTCGTCGTGCTGGCCGACGATGCGTACAGCTTTCTTCTCGCCTGGGAATTCATGTCGCTCACGTCATGGGCGCTGGTCATGGCCCATCACCATGCCCCCGAAAACCGGCGCGCCGGTTACGTCTATCTGGTGATGGCGAGCCTGGGTTCGCTGGCGCTGTTGCTTGCCTTCGGCCTGCTCGCCGGACCGGACGGCGGCTACGCGTTCGAAACCATCCGCGGCAGCACGCGCCCGCCGCTGACCGCGGCGATCATCCTGATTCTGGTCCTGGTCGGCGCCGGCTCCAAGGCTGGCCTCGTCCCGCTGCATGCGTGGCTGCCGCTGGCGCATCCCGCCGCCCCCAGCCACGTTTCCGCGCTGATGAGCGGCGTCATGACCAAGGTTGCGGTCTACGCCTTCATCCGCATCGTCTTCGACCTTGCCGGCGTGCTGCCCTGGTGGTCCGGCATGCTGCTGCTCGCTTTCGGCGGCGTCAGCGCCGTGCTCGGCGTGCTGCAAGCGCTGGTGCAGGACGACACCAAGCGCCTGCTGGCCTATTCCACCATCGAGAACATCGGCATCATCTTCATCGGGCTCGGCCTCGCGCTGGCCTTTCGCACCAATGGCATGAATGCGGCCGCGGCGCTCGCCATGACCGCCGCGCTGCTGCATGTGTTCAACCACTCCCTGTTCAAGAGCCTGCTGTTTTTCGGGGCCGGCGCGGTGCTGACCGCGACCGGCGAGCGCAGCATGGACCGGCTCGGCGGGCTGATCCACCGCATGCCGGTGACGAGCTTCCTGTTCCTGATCGGCTGCATGGCGATTTCGGCGCTGCCGCCGCTCAACGGCTTCGTGTCGGAATGGCTGACCTTTCAGGCGATCCTGCTCAGCCCGGACATGGTGCAATGGGCGTTGAAGATCATCGTCCCCGCCATTGGCGGCCTGCTGGCGCTGGCGGCCGCACTCGCCGGCGCGACCTTCGTCAAGGCGTTCGGCATTACCTTCCTCGGCCGGCCGCGGAGCGACCAGGCCGCGACGGCCATGGAGGTCGACCGCTTCTCGCTGTCGGCGATGGCGCTGCTCGGCGCGCTATGCCTGGCGGCGGGACTGCTGCCGGGCTTCATCATCGATGCGCTGGCGCCGGTCACGCAGCAATTCGTCGGCGGCGCGATTCCGTCGCAGGCCACGCTACCCTGGCTCTCGATCGAACCGTCGGCCGTGAGCGGCAGTTCGTATAACGGCCTTCTGGTCTTCCTCTTCATCACCATGTCCGCGCTGATGGCGGTATGGGCGATCCATCGCTTCGCGTCGCGGGCGCTGCGCCGCGCGCCGCCTTGGGATTGCGGCTTCCCCGACCCGAGCCCGATCACGCAATATTCCGGCAGCAGCTTCGCCCAGCCGATCCGCCGGGTCTTCCTGGCCGGCACGTTTGCGACCGGCGAGACCGTATCGATGCCGGCGCCGGGCGACATGCGGCCCGCCCGCTTCACCCTGACCCTCTCCGATCCGGTATGGGAACGGCTGTACGAACCGGTGGCCGGCGTCGTCAGCTTTGCCGCGTTGCATCTCAACAAGCTCCAGTTCCTGACCATCCGCAGCTATCTCAGCCTCGTCTTCCTCGCGCTCGTCTCCCTCCTGCTGGTGCTTGCGATATGGAGCTGATCTCGAGCCTTCTCGTGCAAGTGATGCAGATGACGCTGGTGCTGCTGGCGGCGCCGCTGCTCACCGGCTTCGTCCGCAAGGTCAAGGCGCGGTTGCAGCGCCGCCGCGGGCCTTCCGTCATCCAGCCCTATCGCGACCTGCTGCGGCTGTTGAAAAAGGAAGCGGTGGTCGCGGAGAATGCTTCGTGGATCTTCAGGGCCGCGCCCTATCTGGTATTTGCCGCGACCTGGGTAGCGGCGGCGCTGGTTCCGACCTTCGCCAAGGGGCTGCTGTTCAGTTGGTCGGCCGATCTCATCGCCATCATCGCGCTGCTCGGAAGCGCGCGCTTTTTCCTCGCGCTCGCCGGCATGGACATCGGCACCGCCTTCGGCGGCATCGGATCGAGCCGCGAGATGATGATCGCCTCGCTCGCCGAGCCCGCGATGCTGCTGATCGTCTTCACGATGGCGCTGGTCGCCCATTCCACGCAATTGTCCGATGTCGCCGACCTGCTGTCGTCGCCGAACGTGGGACTGCGGGTCTCGCTCGGGCTTGCCGCGATCGCGCTCATCATCGTCGCCATCGCCGAGAACGGCCGCATTCCCGTCGACAACCCGGCGACGCATCTCGAACTGACGATGGTCCATGAAGCGATGGTACTGGAATATTCCGGCCGCCATCTGGCGATGATCGAACTGGCGGCCTCGGTCAAGCTGCTGCTCTACATCTCGCTGATCGGCTGCATCTTCGTGCCCTGGACCCTCACCGAGCCCGGCGCATCCGTCGCCAGCTACCTGGCCGGCTTCGGACTCTATCTCGCCAAGCTCGCGGTGTTCGGATTCCTGCTCGCCGTGTTCGAGACCATGATCGCCAAGATGCGCGTGTTCCGTCTGCCGGATTTCGTCGGCACCGCGCTGATGCTCGGCCTTCTCGGCACCCTGTTGTTGTTCGTATCGAGGAGCCTCTAGACGATGGGGCACGGACTGACATTCGATGTGGCGCATCTGTTGGGCGGCGGGCTGGTGCTCGTCAGTTTCCTGATGATCACGCAACACCGGCTCTATGCGCTGCTCAATGCCTTCGCGCTGCAGGCGGTGCTGCTGGCCCTATCGGTGGCGTGGCAGGCCAGCGTCCAGCACGCGCCGCATCTCTATATCACGGCGCTGATCGCCCTCGTCTTCAAGGCGATCATCGTTCCGGTCGGCCTGCACCGGATCATCCAGCGCCTCGGCATCCACCGCGAGATCGAAACGGTGATCGGCTCGGGCACCACCATGCTTGCGGGCATGGGCCTCGTCGCACTGTCGATGACGGTGATGCTGAAGGTGACGCCCACCGCCGATCCGCTGGCGCGCGAGGATCTCGCCTTCGCGCTCTCGGTGGTGCTGCTCGGCCTGTTGATGATGGTGACGCGGCGCAACGCCGTGAGCCAGGTCGTGGGCTTCATGTCGCTGGAAAACGGGCTGGTGTTCGCCGGCACCGGCGCGCGCGGCATGCCGCTGGTGGTCGAGATCAGCGTCGCCTTTTCGGTTCTGATCGCCTTCTTCGTCATCGGCGTGTTCCTGTTCCGGATACGCGAGCGCTTCGACACCGTCGACATCGAGGCACTCGATCGCTTTCGCGGAGAACGCCGATGATTTTTTCGGCCTCCACCAGCATTGCGCTGGTTCTCGTCATTCCCGTTGTCGCGGCGGCGGTACTTGCGCTGCTGCCCGATTATCGCCTCTCCTCCCGCCTCAACATGCTGGCGTCGGGACTGACCTTCGCCGCATCGCTTTCGCTGTTCTTCGTGGCCCGGCCGGCGCCGGGGCAATATCTGTTCGTCGACGACCTCAACGTCGTTTTCATCGTGCTCAACACCTTCGTCGGCTTCACCACCAGCGTCTTCTCGGCGAGCTATATCGGGCATGAGCTGGAAACCGGACGGCTGACGCCGACCTATCTGCGGTTCTATCACGCCATGTACCAGGTGATGATGGGCGGCATGAACCTCGCGCTCACCGCCAACAATATCGGCCTGATGTGGGTCGGGATCGAACTGGCGACGCTGACGACGGTGCTGATGGTCGGCATCTACCGCACCCATGAGGCGCTGGAAGCCGCCTGGAAATATTTCATCCTCGGCAGCGTCGGCATCGGGCTGGCGCTGTTCGGCACCATCCTCGTCTACATGGCCGCGCTGCCGGTCGTCGGTGAAGGCGTCGACGGCATGGTGTGGACCGTGCTGGTCACGCAGGCCTCGCATTTCGATCCGGCCCTGATCAACGTCGCCTTCGTGTTCCTGCTGCTCGGCTACGGCACCAAGGTGGGCCTGGCACCGCTGCATGCCTGGCTGCCGGATGCCCATGCCGAAGGCCCGACGCCGATCTCGGCGGTGCTGTCCGGCCTGCTGCTCAACGTCGCGCTCTATGCGGTGCTGCGGTTCAAGATCCTGCTGGCCGCCAATCTCGGATCCGTTGCGCCCGGGCCGCTGATGATGACGCTCGGCCTGGTGTCGCTGGTGTTCGCCGCCCTCATGCTCTACCGGCGGCGCGACATCAAACGCCTGTTCGCCTATTCCTCGATCGAGCATATGGGGATCATCACCTTCGCTTTCGGCATGGGCGGACCGGTCGCGAATTTTGCCGGCCTGCTGCATATGGCGATGCACAGCCTGACCAAATCGGGCATCTTCTTCGCCGTCGGCCATGTCACGCAGATCAAGGGCACGCAGAAGATCGCGGAGATCCGCGGCCTGACGCAGACCCATCCCTGGCTCGGCTGGAGCCTCGTGATCGGGGTCGTCGCCATCGCCGGGCTGCCGCCGTTCGGCGTCTTCATGAGCGAATTTCTGGTGGTGAGCTCGACCTTCGCGCGCGAACCGTGGCTGGCGATTCCGCTGGTGCTCGGCATTGTCCTCGCGCTCGGCGCGCTGTTCTATCATCTGAACGGCATCGCCTTCAGCGATCCCACCGGCAGCACCGCGCCGTCCGACGCCTCCTATGTGCCGATGATCGTCCATTTCGGCCTCGTGCTCGTGGCCGGCGTTTTCCTGCCGCCGACTTTGGTGGTGTGGTTCCGGCATGTCGCCGAGATCCTGGGGTAGCGCGATGGCAGGCATCAAAACACTCATCGGCAAGGGGACGATGGCCCAAAACCACCGGCCCTGGCCGCGCGCCGTCGTCACGGCGGAAACCTGGGCCGGTGCGATCGCCGGACTTGCCGCGGGCCAATGGAATCTGCTCGGCCTGTGGGGCGAGCCGGCTTGTGTCCACATGGCGCTGCTCGACGCGACGGACGGCGAGATCGCTGTTCTCAGCCTCGACGGCGCGAGCGGCCGGTATCCTTCGGTCGGCCTGCACCATCCTCCGGCGCTGCGGCCCGAACGGACGATCCGCGACCTGTTCGGACTGGAGCCGGACGGTTTGCCCGATCCCCGCTCCTGGCTCGATCACGGCAACTGGGATCTGCGGCATCCGCTGGCTACGAAACCTTCATCGGTGCCGATCGAAAAAACCTACGCCTTCTTGCCCGCGGAAGGACCGGGGCTGCACCAGATCCCCGTCGGCCCGGTCCATGCCGGCATCATCGAGCCCGGCCATTTCCGTTTCACCGCCAATGGCGAGACGGTGGTGCGGCTCGAACAGCGGTTCGGCTACGTCCACAAGGGCATCGAAGGATTGATGACGGGTGCGACGATCGCCGCTGCATCCCGGCTCGCCGCGCGAACCTCGGGCGACAGCACCGTCGCTTACGGACTGGCGTTTGCACGGGCGGCGGAAAGCGCGCTTCAAATCGACGTGCCGCCGCGCGCCATCTACCTCCGCGCGCTGATGGCTGAACTGGAACGGCTCGCCAATCATCTCGGCGATTTCGGCGCGATCTGCAACGACGCCGCCTTCGCGCTGATGCTGGCCCATTGCGGCGTGCTGCGCGAGAAGGTGCTACGCATCGCGAACGATGTGTTCGGCCACCGGCTGATGCGCGACCGGATCCAGCCGGGCGGCGTCACCGGCGATATCAGTTCGGATGATTTCACGACGCTGCGCGCGCTTGTCGCCGACATCGCCGCGCGCTTCCCCGCGCTGGTCGATCTCTATGACAACACGGCCTCGCTGCAGGACCGGACGGTTTCGACCGGCATCGTGACCACCGAACTGGTACGGCAATATGCGGCCGGCGGATTCATCGGCCGGGCGTCGGGCCGCGCGTTCGATGCGCGCAAGAATCTGCCCTATGCGCCCTACGACAGTCTCGCCTTCGACGTGCCCCTGCTCGACGCCGGCGACGTCAATGCGCGGGTGTGGATCAGGATCCGCGAGATCGAACAGAGTCTCGCGCTCGTCACCCAATTGCTGGACCGGATGCCGGAAGGTTCGATACGGAGCAATCTGCCGGCCGCCGGCAAAGCCTGCGAGGGCATGGCGCTGGTCGAAGGTTTCCGCGGCGACATCCTGGTCTGGCTCAGCCTTCATCCGGACGGGACCGTCGCACGCTGCCATTTGCGCGATCCGTCCTGGCTCCAGTGGCCGCTGCTGGAAGCCGCGATCGAAGGCAATATCGTCGCCGACTTTCCCCTTTGCAACAAATCCTTCAACTGCTCCTATTCAGGTCACGACCTCTAACATGCGCAAACTGCTGTTCCAGAGTCTCGTCCAGATGCCGCTGACGGAAGCCGCCCCTTCCGCCGACGACAAGGCGCTCGCCGAACTCGGCGCGTCGCTGGCGCGCGTCACGCGGCGCCGGCTCGGCCGCTCGCTCTCGATCCGCGAGGTCGATGCCGGCTCCTGCAATGGCTGCGAACTGGAAATCCAGGCGCTCGGCAACGCCTATTACGATCTGGAGCGGTTCGGCCTGCGCTTCGTCGCCTCGCCGCGCCACGCCGACGTGTTGCTGGTGACCGGCCCGGTGACGAAAAACATGCGGATGGCGCTGGAGCGCACCTATAACGCCACCCCCGATCCGAAATGGGTCATCGCCGCGGGCGACTGCGCGCTGGACGGCGGCTGCTTTGCCGGCAGCTATGCCGTCGTCGGCGGCGTATCGGCCGTCGTGCCGGTCGATCTCCATATCCCCGGCTGTCCACCGCCGCCGCTCGCCATCCTGCGCGGCCTGCTGGCGCTATTGGAAAAAGTCAGCGCCGGTTAGCGACTTGACGTCATCGACCTGGGTAGCTGGAGAAGTTTACCTATCCCGGCGGCTGCAATTCCGGAAACTCGCTCACACATTGCCGGCAAGGCGCTCGGCATATTCGATCGCCTCGATCATGCTACGCTCGTTGGCGATGCCCTGGCCTGCGATATCGAACGCCGTGCCGTGATCGACCGAGGTGCGGATGATCGGCAGGCCGAGCGTGATGTTGACGCCGGAAAGCTCCTGCCACTTGCCGGTTGCGGGATCGACTTCGAAACCCAGGAGCTTGACCGGGATGTGCCCCTGATCGTGATACATCGCGACCACGGCATCGTATTGTCCCGCGCGCAGCTTCACGAAGACGGTATCGCCGGGGACGGGACCGACGACATCAAGGCCGTCGGCGACCAGTTTTTCGATCACCGGCTGCGACACCTCGATGTCCTGCCGGCCGAACAATCCGCCCTCGCCGGCATGGGGATTGAGCGCGGCCACCGCGATTTTCGGATTCGCAATTCCGATTCCGCGCAGCGCCTTATGGGTCAGGTCGACGACGTGACGCAGACGCTCCGGCGTCAGGCGGGACGGAACGTCCTGCAAGGCAACGTGGGTCGAGACGTGGCTGACGCGCATGTTGCCGTGGGCCAGCAGCATGACGGAGCCACGGACGCCGGTTAACTCCGCCAGCATCTCGGTATGGCCGGGATAATGGTAGCCGGCCTTGTTGAGCGCCTCCTTGTTGAGCGGCGCGGTCACGATGCCGCCGACCCGGCCCGACAAAGCGAGACGGACGCCCTGCTCGACCGCCTTGTAGGCGAAGCGGCCGCCATCGGCGGACAATATGCCGGGCTGGATCGCTTCGCTCTCGTCGTCGGCTTGCAGAAAAGCCAGATTGGGCCAGTCCGCGTCATCGACGCCGACGGGCGCGATGTTGATGCCGGCGGCGAGCTGGCGCTCGGCCTGTTGCAGGGCCCGGCCGCTGCCGATGATCAGGAGCTTGAGATCCGACGTTTCGAGACGGTCGCGCAACCGCGCGCAGGCTTTCAAGATGATCTCGGGACCGATGCCGGCCGGATCTCCCATCGTGATCGCGAGATGTCGCTTCGGCATGGCGTTGTTCCCTAGAGCAGGATGACTTTCTATTTTAGCATGATCTTTTCGGAAAACCGGTGCCCACTTTTCCGGATCATGCTCTAGATCAACTTGTTTTCGTTCAGCAGCTTCCACCCCAAATCGGGCGGCCCGAACGCACCCGATTTCGATATCACATCAACGCCCGCCCAGGCTCCGCCCTGTAGCACGGATCTGGGCACGCCGGGCTCCAATCGTCCCAGAACTTTCAGCGCGCGGGCTCCGACGGCAAGACATTGCGCCTTCAGGGTCTCGCCACCGGCGATCATCAACGTACCGGGCGGATCGATCGCCAAGCTTAGTCTTATGATTTCCTGTTCAAAAAATTGCGCCGCTTCCGCCCTGGAACTCGCCTCGGGCGCCTCCAACTTCACCAGCGCGACGCCATCGTCCAGTCCGCGCCTGACCTGATCGATCTCCGTCCGGCCGCCCGTCCCTTGTACCACCACGCTCCGGCACATCGCCAGTTGGGCATCGGTCGTGGCGTGATCCGAACCGAACACGCCGAGCAGCGGCCTCTTGAGCTGTCTGGACGCGCTGACTTCGGTGCCGCGTGCCAGCGCACCCGCCAGTCCTCCGGTGCCGCACCACAACACCTTCCCGCCGTAACTCCGGCCGATCCGGACGATGCGGTCCAGATCGTCATCGGTCTCGGCGTCGAACACGCTGACGCCTGGCGGCAGCGCCGTATCGAGGCGGCCCGGCTGCGCGTCGAGATTGTGCCGGCGAAGCTCCCGGATGATGTTCTCGCCGACGGCATTCCAGCTTCCGTCGGATGCCCTCGCATATTGCTGGCCGGCGCGGGTCCGGCGGCCCTGATGCGCGAAGGCCGGCGCGACGATGCAGCTATCCCAGAATCCGGTTTGAAGACACGCCGCTATTTCCGCAGCCCAGGGGCCGCGCAGCAGACTGTCGATCTTCTTGTAGGCGATGCCGCCGCCATGAAGCAGCGGCGCGAGCGGACGCACGACCGCAGAGGCGTGTTCTGCGTGAGCTTCCCGCGTCCCGCTGTCGATACAAAAGCTAACCTCCTCCGCCGGAGCTGCAACGGCGGACCAGAGAACATCCAACGGGCCGAACGCGCCGACAAACTCCGCGGACGTATCCAGGGCGCCGGTCAAATCGTCGGCCAGAAGCCTTAATGATGGCATGGCATTCCGGGCGGGAAATTGTCTGTCGCTTCCCTTATTACCGGAACTCTTCCCTCAAGTAACGATCCCGAATCGATAAACAGCACCCATCGTGCGGATCGGAGCTAACGCCATGCCGCCATCATTGCCGGGGTCACTTCGCCAGCAAGCCGACCAAATCCTGAGTCGCGCGCAAACAGCGAAGCTCATCGATCTGACGGGACACCACCAGCGCCCGCGCCTTCAGCGACTCGATCTTCGAACTTTCCGAATTGAGGCTTTCGAGCTGTCGTATCTGCTTGTTGAGGCTGGCCAGGTCCAGATGAAGACGCTCGATTTCGGCATCGTTGTCGGACGCGGACGCTTCGGCCCGCGGCAAAGCTCTTTCTGCCTGCATTGTCGTCCCCCTATCGCAGTTTCGCGCTTGTGAGCCGGATATGTGGCAGCATCTGGAAGAACCCGAGTCGGACTTCGGCCAATCGCGCGACATTCTTTCAGCGGCGGATCGCATGGCCCTGGAATTCAGGGCATAATCGCGCCGAGCTTTCGGTTACCTGTCATAGGCATAACCACGGGCGGTCGCGTGGGTTACGCGACGGAGGTGGAGTCAACACGCACCCACGCGACAACCGATCAGTTCCGGGAAGACTCATCCGGCGTTGCTGGTTCGCCGGCCGATCAACCCGAAACTCCCCACTCCCGAGCAAAGCGACTGGCTTCATCTCACATTAGCGCGCCGCCCGCCCGTGGACGAGACCTCAAAAAACTATGGCTCCGGAAATTTCATGTCCATGTCAAATTTTGCCGGCTGCATGGAAGATCATTATCGGATGCAGGCCATCATGTACTTCATCCGTTGCATGGCAGCGACGGCACGCGCCTCACCACGCTGCGAGATAGGTGCCCTTGAAACGCTTCTCGATAAAGGCCTTCACCGGATCGGAGTGATAGGCATCGATAAGCTGCTTCACCCAGGGCTTGTCCTTGTCTTGCTCGCGCACGGCGAGAATGTTGACCCAGGGGCCGCCGGCGCTCTCATGCGCGATCGCATCGGTCGCAGGGTTAATCCCAGCCTGAACCGCATAATTGTTGTTGATCGAAACCAGATCGACATCCTGAAGCGAGCGCGGCAGCTGCGCCGCATCGAGCTCGATAAAGCGCAGCTTCTTTGGATTTTCGGTGATGTCGGCAACCGTCGATGCGACGTCGTTCGGGTCCTTCAATTTGATCACGCCATGCAAAGCGAGGATCATCAGGCCGCGCGCGCCGTTCGACGGATCGTTGGCGATCGCGACCCGCGCGCCTTCCGGCAGGTCGGCCAGATTCTTGTATTTCTGCGAATAGACCCCTTGCGGCGAGATGATCGTGTTGGCCACCTTCACGATTTTCCAGCCTGTCTTCGCTATCTGGTTCTTCAGATAGGGTTCGTGCTGAAACGAATTCGCTTCGAGGTCTCCCAGCGCAAGCGCCTGGTTCGGAATGACATAGTCCGTGAACTCGACGATTTTGACGTCGAGGCCGCGCTCGGCCGCCACCTGCCTGACGACCTCCATGATCTCGGCGTGGGGACCGGCGCTCACGCCGACCCGGATGGTCTCCGCTTTCGCGGCACTCCCGAGCGCGAGAACCGCCGCAACGATCACAGCAAATCTACGCATGAACTTCTCCAAACATCGGACAATGGTGTTCGCAAAAATGCCTTCCGAAACGGAATGCGAACATTAGAGCCGGACCATTAGTGCTGATCATTTTCGGCTGCAATCATCCCTGCGATAAAAGCAAGGAAACGGCTGTACTTAACGCTCATCGAAACGAAAACGCCTGCGCCCGCTTTCGAGACGGAAATCCTGTTCTCCATCCGGCTCCGCCTCCGGAATTGCAACCAGCCCGCGATTGGCTGCATGGCGGCCACGCGACAAACCCGATGCCGCCGCCGTCAATCTCTGGACGCCTGGAGCCTGATTCGACTAGGCTGAACCGGAACATGATCCTATCTGCTTGTTGGAGCATGGTCGCTGCCCGCGCAGACGTCCGGCGTCTGTCGCGAGAGAAGACCACCCTCCCACTTTGCGCTAACATGGCCCTCCGGATCCGGATCAATCTCCAAGGGCCCATAACGGAATCAGCGTGCCTCTCACAAACCGACCTGCATCTTCGCCACCGGCTTTCGCCGCCGACAGCCGCCACATCCGCAAGCCGGTCATCGCCATCATCGGCGGCGGCTTTTCCGGCGCCGCCGTCGCGCTGCACCTCAACCGGGCTGCGCCCGGCGGGGCGCGGATCGTCATCGTTGAACCCGCCGCGGAAATCGGACGCGGCCTCGCTTACGGGACCACCGATCCGGGCCACCGCATCAATGTGCCGACCCACCGGATGCAGCTGTTTTCGGATGATCCCGAACATTTCAGCCGCTGGTGTACGTCGTCTGACGTGGCGGCCCGCGACCCGGCCGCGCTTGATTCCGCGGGACGGCTGTTTCCAACGCGCCATGCCTTCGGAACCTATGTCCAGCAGCAGGTCGCGGCGCTCGGCCCCGCTTTGCTTCATGTGCGGACCAGAGCTGTTGCGGTGGAACGGCAGACAGCGGGATATCGGGTGATCTGCGCCGATGGCGATCCGATCGAGGCCGACGCGCTGGTGCTGGCGATCTGTCATCCGCCGCCCTCCGTGCCGGCCGTTTTCAAAGATGTCGCGAACGACGCCGCCATGATCGCCAATCCCTGGCGCGACGGCGCCTTCGAAGACATCGCGCGCGATTCCCGCATCCTGATCGTCGGCACCGGCCTGACGATGGCGGACATCGTCACGACGCTGGAGCGCCAGGGCCATCGCGGCAAGATCACCGCGATCTCGCGGCGCGGCCAGCGCTCGCGCGACCATGCCGCAGCCCCGGTCGAGCCGTTCGGCGACTTCCTGTCGCCGCCACCGCGCACCGCGATCGAACTGCTGACGCGGATCCGCCGGGCCGTTGCGGAAGCCGCCGGTCAGGGCCTGTCGTGGCACGGCGTGCTCGACCAGGTGCGCATTCAGGCAAGCGACATCTGGCGCGCGCTGCCGACCGAGCAGAAGCACGCGCTGCTACGTCACTTGCGTCCATTCTGGGATACGCACCGTTTTCGCGTCGCGCCCCAATTAAGTCAGACCATCGAGCGCCTGACCGCGGCCGGACGGCTCCGCGTGCTGCCGGCCGCCTTGCAGGAGATCGCAAAGGCCGGCGCGGAATTGCACGTGACGGTGCGGCACAGCCGGCGCCGGTCCACCGAACAGATCTCCGTCGACCGGATCATTCTTGCCACCGGGCCCGCGCATGGCGACGTATGCCGGAACGATCCGCTGCTCAAGGCCATGCAGCAGGCCGATCTGCTACGCCCCGATCCTTTCGGCCTCGGCATCGAGGTCGATGCGCATTCGCGTCCGCTCGACCGGTCGGGCGCCGCCGAAGGCCGGCTGTTCGTGGCGGGGCCGCTGGCCCGCGCCACGTTCGGCGAATTGATGGGCGTGCCGGACGTATCGATCCACGCCAGGCGGGTAGCTGAAGCGTTGGTCGATGTGTTGCACGTCGAGGAGTCAACGTCCCTCGGCACCGGACTCAGCGATGCCGCAGGCGGCGGTTGACCCGGCGCGCCAGATAATCGCCGACGGTCTGTACGGTCTGCACCAGCGCGATCAAAACGACGACCACGGCGAGCATCATGTCCGGCATGAAGCGCTGGTAGCCATAACGAATGCCGAGATCGCCCAGGCCGCCGCCGCCGACCGCGCCGACCATCGCCGAGTAACCGATCAGGCTGACCACCGCGAGCGTCAGCGCCAGAACGAGTCCGGGCAGCGCTTCGGGGATCAGCACCTTGAACACGACCTGCAGCGGACTGGCGCCGAACGACGATGCGGTCTCGATCAGGCCGGCATCCACTTCACGAATCGCGCCCTCGACCAAGCGCGCGATGAAGGGCGTCGCCGCGATGCTGAGCGGAACAATCGCGGCGCCCGACCCGATCGACGTACCCGCCACCAGCCGCGTGAACGGAATGATGGCGACGACAAGGATAATGAACGGCGTCGACCGGGTCGCATTGACGATGATGCCGAGGGCCGAGTTGACCGCCGGCGCGGCGAACAACTCTCCCTTCCGGCTGGTCGCCAGAAAAATGCCGATCGGCAGGCCGAACAGCGTCGCGATAATCGCGGCGACGCCGACCATAAACAGGCTTTCCCAGGTCGCCTGGACAATCAGATTGATGAGATCAAGCGACATAGCCGAGACGCTCCGCTGAGAAATGATGTTGTGAAAGATAGGCCAGCACCTGCGTTGCCCCGGCATCGTTCGCCGGCACGCCGAGCGTCAATGAGCCGATCGGCTGGCCGCCAATCTCGTCGACACGCGCCGATAGCAACGCCACGTCGATCGCAAGCTCGCGCGCCAGACGGGCGACCAGCGTCGCGCCGCCGTCCATTCCGCGAACCAGCACGCGAATGACGGCCTGACTGCCGGGACCGGGCTGCGGCTGCAGCCGGCTCGACAACGAGACCGGAACCGCGTCGCCGAGAACCTCGGAAAGAAAGCTCTGCGTGATCGCCTGCCGCGGATGGGTGAAGATGTCAGCGACGTGGCCTTTTTCGACGATATGCCCGGCATCGAGCACGACGACTTCCTTGGCGAGTTGTCTGACCACGGACATCTCATGGGTAATCAGGACGATCGTGACACCGAGTTCGCGATTGATGTTCGCCAGCAGATCGAGGATCGATCGCGTGGTCTGCGGATCCAGCGCCGAGGTCGCCTCGTCCGACAACAGCACGCTGGGCCGCGTCGCCAGCGCGCGGGCGATGCCGACCCGCTGCTTCTGGCCGCCGGATAATTCCGACGGGTAGCGATCGAACTTGTCGGCGATGCCGACGAGGTCGAGCAGTTCGGACACCCGGACCGCGATATCGGATTTCGACCAGCCCGCGATTTCGAGCGGCAGCGCGATATTGTCCGCCGCCGTTCGAGAGGACAGCAGGTTGAAGTGCTGGAAGATCATGCCGATCGAACGCTGCGCCAGCCGCAACCCGTGGCCGGCGAGACCGGAGATGTCGCTTCCGTCGACGATCACGCGGCCGGCGTTCGGCTTTTCAAGGCCGTTGATCAAACGTACAAGGCTCGACTTGCCGGCCCCGGAACGGCCGATCACGCCGGTGATCGAGCCGCGTGGAATTGAAAAATCGATGGCTTCGAGCGCACGCACGCTCGGCTTGCCGCGATGGGCGGGATAGATCTTCGAGACCGCCTCGAACCGCACCATCGCATCCGACACCGAAGGATCGGGCGCGACCGCCGGAAAGGACGGAAGCGCTTGTCCGGTGAGCAATGATTGATGCGCATTCATTCCAGAATCCTTTTCCCGGCAGGCTCTACCGCAACATCATCCAATGAGCGTGTTCCGGCTCTCGCTCCGAGACCTCTTGCTCCAGGCCCTCCTGATGCGCGGCGCAAAGCCCGCCGCGCATCGGTCTTCTATCAGGATGGAAAAACCCTCGGCACAGGCGCATCTCCTCACTGCACCGCAACAAAGCCAGGATCGCGCGAGACTGCATTTCTGGCAATTTCAGATATTCATTGAGGCTTGGATGAAATTTTCCCTGACGCCCAGCTATAGAGAAAATCCATCTGGCGACGGAGGCCGATGCCCATTCTCCAGGCACCCATCCGATCGCACCTCCTCTGGATCGATCGCCGCAGCGACACTGCGATCAGTGAATTCATCTCCACTCGCGCATCAAACGACGGGCTTCATGCTCTTAACGAGCGCAACAACGTAAATTCCTTTCATCGACATTGTCGCGATCGGGCACCTAGATAGGGAGCGGTGACGTCAGTTCCCCGCGGGACAGTCCGGCAGGCGCCGGCACCGTTCAAGATATTCGATTTGCTAAATCTCCCATCCATCAAGGCGCTTCGAGAACGAGATGAAGAAAACCTGGTTGCTGCTGCTGTCCGCCCTCCTGATCCTTCCCGCACTGACCGGCGGACCGTCCTTTGCCCAGGATGCGTCCAAAAAGGAAATCAAGGTCGGCTTCGTGCCGGGCCCTTATAGCGACGAGTTCAAGGCTGGCGTCGAACCGGAACTCAGGAAGAAGGGCTACAGCGTGCGGTATTACGAATTCAGCACCGGCCTGGAAGCCAACACCGCCGTGTTCCGCGACGACATCGACGCCAATATCATGCAGCACACGGTGTTCCTGAACTCCTATAACGAACGCAACAAGACCGACCTCGCCGGCATCGTCGCCGTGCCGACGCCGCCGATGGGGCTTTATTCCAAAAAGCATCCGCGCGATGTAAAGGTGAAGGCCGGCATGACCGTCGCGGTGCCGAACGATCCCGTCAATCTGCAACGCGCGCTCTGGATCCTGCGCGACCTCGGCTGGATCGAGATCAGGGACAATAATCCGGTCGATGTCACCGAACTCGACGTGGTCAAGAATCCGAGCGGCATCCGGCTGATCCCGCTCGAAAACGCCCAGGGTCCGCGGGCGCTCGATGACGTCGATTTCGCCGCTGTCCAGGGCAATTTCGCCATCTATAGCGGTCTGAAATTGACGGACGCGCTGGCGCTCGAGAAAATGACCTCGCCCTATCACAACGTCGTGGCGGTCAGGCGGGGCAACAGCGACAAGCCATGGGCCAGGGATATCGTGACCGCCTTCACCTCCGAGACGTTCAAGTCGGCGATCCGCTCGAACAATTTCTACGACGGATTTGCGCTGCCGGACTATTTCAACTGAGGCCCGGCCCGCGTCACCGGAGCGGCAATTTCTGACGCACGTCCGAACGGACGCTTCCGTTATTTGAAGACGATCCGCACACGAAAATCGGCATTGGCCGGTGACGGCCGGAAATCCCGGCCTTGCCGGTGCTGCTTGCCGCTCCACCCAGCCACAGCCAATTGCCGGAAGACAGCCTTGACAGGGCGGGCTTATTCCGGGAATGTTATGTTATAACATAACATATCCGAGGCCAACCATGCCCGCCTCCGGGCACCAACCCATCCCTCTCAAAAGGCTGTTCGACCTCCATGCGAAAACTCCCCGTCACCGTCTTGTCCGGCTTCCTCGGGGCTGGAAAGACCACTTTGCTGAACCACATCCTGAACAACCGGCACGGCCTGAAAGTGGCGGTGATCGTGAACGACATGAGCGAGGTGAACATCGACGCCGATTTGGTCCGCGATGGTGGTGCGAATCTTTCCCGGACCGATGAGAAACTGGTCGAGATGACCAATGGCTGCATCTGCTGCACGTTGCGCGACGATCTCCTGAAGGAAGTGCGCGCGCTGGCGGAGAATGGCCGCTTCGATTATCTGCTGATCGAATCGACCGGAATTTCGGAACCGCTTCCGGTCGCGGCAACCTTCGACTTCCGCAGCGAGGATGACGAAAGCCTGTCCGACGTCGCGCGGCTCGACACCATGGTGACCGTGGTCGACGCGGTGAATCTGCTGAAGGACTATTCCTCGACCGAATTTCTCGGGTATCGCGGCGAGGCGCTGGAAAACGACAAGCGCACGCTGGTCGACCTCCTCGTGGAGCAGATCGAATTCGCCGACGTCGTCGTTCTGAACAAGGTCGACGACGCCTCGCAGGAACAGCGCGACGCCGCGCGCAAGATCGTTCGCTCGCTCAATCCGGAAGCCGACATCATCGAAGCGAACCACGCCCAAGTCCCTTTCGACCGCGTTCTCGATACCGGGCGCTTCAATTTCGAAAAGGCCCAGCAACATCCGCTCTGGTACAAGGAACTCTACGGCTTTGCCGACCATGTGCCGGAAACGGAAGAATACGGCGTGAAGAATTTTGTCTATCGCGCCCGGCGTCCGTTCGAGCCCGCCAGGTTCGATCAATTCATCAAGGCGCCCTGGCCGGGCGTCATTCGCGCCAAAGGGCATTTCTGGCTGGCGACACGGCCGCAATGGCTCGGCGAAGTCAGCCAGGCTGGCTCGATCGTCCGCACCGAAGCACTGGGTTTCTGGTGGGCGGCCGTTCCCGCCGAGCGATGGCCCGACGATCCCTTTTGGCGGAAGAATCTGCGGAAGCACTGGAACGAGATCTATGGCGACCGGCGGCAGGAAATCGTCTTTATCGGTGTCGACATGGACGAGGCTGCCATTCGTGCGCGCCTCGATGCCTGTCTCGTGCCGGGAAAGCCCGCGATGAACATCGCCGACTGGGCCAAGCTGCCGGACCCCTTCCCGAAATGGCGGCGCGCCGACGAAGCGGCTTGACCGCGAGCGAAGCCGGGAACTTCCTAATAAGCGAACGGCTTCGGCCGTCCGACCCCGCAATAATGGAATCCGTTTCGCCGCACCTCTTCCGGCGCGTAGATGTTGCGGAGATCCACGATGACGAAACTTGCCATGATCGAGGCCAATTCCTTGAGGTCGAGCGCGCGAAATTGCTCCCACTCGGTCACGATGACGATCGCGTGGGCGCCCTTTGCGCAGTCATAGGCATCCTGGCAGAAGGTGACGTTTTCGAGCACCTTGCTGGCTTGCGGCATGCCGACGGGATCGAACACGCGGATTACCGCCCCCAGATCCTGCAAGGCGGTGATCAGCGGAATCGAAGGCGCGTCCCGCATGTCGTCGGTATCGGGCTTGAACGTGACGCCGAGCACGGCGATGAATTTTCCGCGCAGATTGCCATTGCCGCCGAAGGCATTGGCTACCTTGCGGGCCATCGCGCGCTTGCGCTGGTCGTTGACCGCGACAACCGTCTCGACAATCCGCAGCGGCGTCTCGTTATCCTGCCCAGTCTTGATCAGCGCCATCGTATCCTTTGGAAAGCATGATCCGCCGAACCCGGGTCCGGCATGCAGGAATTTAGGGCCGATGCGGTTGTCCAGGCCAATGCCGCGCGCAACTTCCTGAACATTGGCGCCGACTTTCTCGGCGAGGTCAGCGATTTCGTTGATAAACGCGATCTTGGTCGCGAGAAAGGAATTGGCTGCATATTTGGTCAGTTCCGCGGTACGGCGATCGGTATGGAGAATCGGCGGCGCATTGAGGTGAAGCGGCCGATAGACTGCGGTGACGATCTCCCGTGCGCGGGCATCGCTGGCCCCGATCACGATCCGGTCGGGATGCTTGAAGTCGCGAATCGCCGCACCTTCCCGCAAGAATTCCGGATTCGACGCCACCGCGAATTCCACGTCGGGGTTTGCCTCGCGGATGATCCGCTCAACCTCGTCGCCGGTGCCGACAGGCACAGTCGACTTGGTCACTACGACCGTGAACTTCGAAAGCGCCCTCCCGATCTCGCGCGCCGCTGCATAGACGTAAGACAGATCGGCATGTCCATCACCGCGGCGCGACGGGGTTCCGACGGCGATAAACACCACTTCGGCGTTCGCGACCGCCGATTTGATGTCGCTTCCGAAGGCGAGACGGCCCTGGCTCACATTGTTGGCCACCAGATCGGCCAGGCCCGGTTCATAAATCGGGATTCGGCCGGCTTCGAGCGCGGCAATCTTGCCTTCATCGCTGTCGATGCAGGTCACATGGTGACCGAAATCGGAAAAGCACGCCCCCGACACCAGCCCGACATAGCCGGCGCCTATCATGGCAATACGCATTGACACCCCACCTTACGATCTGTCCCGCTCAGCCCTGGAGTTGATCTTCATGCGCCGGCTATGAGCCGTTCAGGATCGATTCCCCATCCAGATGCTGCGGGAAGAAGAAGAAATTGTTGATGTAGTGCTTGCCGCTCTTGCGGCCGCCGTCGGGCAGCAGCACATCGGCATCCTGCAACTCCTCGGTCCGGAACTGATCGACCGGAAGCGCGCTGCCGTCCTTCAGGAAAAATCCCCGATAGGACCTGCTTGCGAAGAACTCGAAGATCGATCGCGTCGCCCGCTGGCGATGCCGGTCCTCGGCCTCGACCAGGAATACCGGCTGGCTACGCTCAAGCAGGCCGGTCGAGCCGTTCAGAACATTCAGTTCGTGCCCTTCCACGTCAATTTTGACAAAGGCCACCTCGTCACGGATGACCGCGTCCAGACGGGCCTTTGGCACCGTCGTCGAAACAATCTTCTGCTGGCTTGACGCGCCCTGCCTGGGTTCGAGCGAGGCCAGGCCGTAGACCGGCTCATCGTCATCCTGCGGAATGAACAGCTCCGCGTCCCCCGCCTGATCGGATAGCGCCATTTCGTGAATATTGACATTCGGCGCTGACGTTCGCCGCAGCAGAACCGCCATCTTGTGCGAAGGCTCAAAGGCATGGACCTGCCGCGAAAGCCGCGCCAGCTTGCGGGTATAGAGGCCGCAATTTGCTCCGACATCGACGGTCACCGCTCCGTCCGGAACGACCCGGTCGAGCAACGACAATTCCTGCTCGGCCGAAGCCGGACGGTGCATGAAATGCCAATGCAGCCAGACCGACGGAAATGTTTCCTTCAACAGCTCTCGGGTTCGTTGCCTGGCGCTCATCGCGGCGATCTCTCTGTTTTGGTTGAATGGATTGCAGCCGGTTCGATGGCTCGATCGATGGCCGCGGCGATGGCTGTATGCGCCGAACCTGTGTGCCCGCATCCTCAGCCCACCTCCGAATCGCCCTATTCTTTATGATCTAGAAGCCGCTGCCCGACAGGAACTCCCTGCGGACCGTCCGTACGATGATCGCGATATCCATGCGCAGCGACCATTTCTCGATATAGTCGAGGTCATAGTCGATACGTGAAATCGCGCGGCCGGCCTCGACGGTGCTACCCCTGCAACCGCTTACCTGCGCAAGGCCAGTGATTCCCGGCCGCGCCGTATGCCGCTGGAAATAGTACGGAACCAGGTCCTCATAGGGTAGATCGGCCGCAAGCATTCCCGGAACATGCGGACGCGGACCGACCAGCGACATATCTCCCCTGATGACATTGATCAGTTGCGGAATTTCATCGAGGCTCGTTTTCCGCAACACCTTCCCGACCCGCGTCACCCGCGCATCGCCCTGCACCGTCTGCTTCACACCGGCTGTGTCGCCGGCCTCCACGCGCATGGTTCGAAACTTGTAAATCCTGAAGAACCGGTTGCGGTAACCGTACCTCGGCTGAATGAACAATACCGGGCCACGCGACGTGAGCTTGATGGCAACCACGATCACGATCAGGAGCGGCGCGAGAAACATCAAGGTCGCGCTCGCAACCGCGACGTCGAAGATCCGCTTGCCCGCCGAGGCGGACGGTTCCGTTCGCGCCAAGTGACGCGAGCGACGGTGACGGTATCGGCTGGCGTCACACTCGACCGGCCTTACCGATATGAACCGCCGCTCGTTGCGCAGCGGAACCACATTGTCGTGTTGCAAACCGGCCGCAATGGGGGGCGCCATGGGTCTCGCCTTCTGCTGGAGTGTTGTTCACGTCACTGAGCGGAACACAACGCAACCCTGCGCCCGGGAACAGCGGTTCCGCTGTCGCCGAAGCGAACGCTTACCTAATCGCGCTCGACGCGCGGCGATCCGCCTTGATTAAAGCTTTCCTAAATTCTTGAGCGAATTTTGGCGGCGCAGCGGAAACATCGCGAATATTTTTGCAGCGCGACGCAGATCAGCTCGCATGCCGTGGAAAATGACGTTTTCCAATAGGAGCTTAGTTCTGCTTGCGCGTATATTGAGCTGCGTGCATTTCGGCGCTGCCATGCATAATCGAAAATCTGGAACTTCTTACGCACGAGCTGACGCGGCCTTCGAAGCGAGTGTACCCGTGCCATCACAAAACAAAAAGTCGTGCCATATCGTCGCTTTTGAGCTTCAGGATTAAACCAAAACTAAGTCGCGTTCCCGTAGTCTCGCATTGAACGGTTGAACCCCGAGCCGCGACAAACTTCCGATGATCGTACAACTGCGAAAGACCGAAGCGACTTCAGCTGGCGGGCTGCCTGTCTCCAAGGAGCACAGGGAGGCATCGATGATTGCTGGACGTTCCGACTATCGCCTGCTTGAGCAGGACGAAACGTCAGGTCGACGATTGCGGAACCTTATTATCCTGGCGAATGCAGGTGCCTGGGTGCTGATCGCTGCGGCGATCTGCGCGATTTTCTTCTGACGCCGATCATAGATGTTGATCGTCAGCGCTTTTATTTGACCGCGACGCCGTTCCATGATCGCTATGGCGGACGATGCGATCACTGTCCGCCGCCCAATCGCGACCGGTTGCCGCCTCGACGCCGGCGGAGACGCGGATTTATGCCATCGGCGATATTCACGGCCGCGCCGACCTACTCGGCGAAGCCATTCACCATATCGATGACGATCTCCGGCGCCGGCCTGTCAGATATGCCGTCGAGATCTATTTGGGCGACTACATCGATCGTGGGCCCAATTCGAAAGCAGTCCTCGATCTGTTGGCTGTGCGGCTGGTCCGAAACAACGCGGTGTGCCTGAGAGGCAACCACGAAGACCTCATGGAAAGCTTCCTGCGCGACCCGCGCGCACTTCGCCCTTGGCTGCAACTCGGCGGCGACCAGACCCTTGCATCCTACGGCGTCTTTCTGCGTTCCGACGCCACCGAAACCGGCAGCGAGCTGCATCGCCGCTTCTGCCGCGTATTTCCGCTGACGCACCGGCTTGTCCTGCAGTGTCTGCGGCCAAGCTTCTGCTGCGGTGACTTTCTGTTCGTCCACGCCGGGATTCGTCCGGAGATCCCGATCGAGCGGCAGAACACCCGGGATTTTCTCTGGATCCGTCACGAGTTCCTGGACTCGCCGCTCGACCACGGCAAGCTCGTCGTTCACGGACATACGCCGGTTGCGCATCCAGAAATACGGCACAACCGGATCAATATCGACACCGGCGCCTGGCGCACGGGAACTTTGACATGCGTAATTCTTGAGGACGCCTCTGTTCAATTCCTGTGATGATGCCTTGTGACGATGGCGCTTACGCACGCGGGAGCGCATCCACCGATGAAACCCGGCCTCACATTCTTTTGCCTTGTTTGCGCAACTATCATCTGCCGCCGGATATAATTCGCGGGGATGAAGTCATGCAGCAGCCATCGATGCGCGCCATCGGATTCGCCTTGCTCCTTGCTTCAATCGGGCTTGCGGCATCGGGGATCGGCGCTCGATCTGCGGCGTCGGCGCAACAAGATTCGGCGCAACAAGCTCCGAACGCGGGGAACTACGTGCTTGGGCCGAACGATCGGGTTCGTGTGAAAGTCTATGGCGAGCCGGACATCGCCGGAGAGTATGAAGTTGACAGCACCGGCCAGATATCGGTTCCGCTTGCGGGGCATGTGATGGCCTCCGGGCTGACGACGAAGCAGCTGGAGCGTTCGATTGCATCCACGCTGGCGAAAGGAATCGTTCGCGATCCCCGCGTGAACGTCGAAGTGGCGCTGTACAGACCTTATTATATCCTCGGCGAGGTCAAGAAGAGCGGCGAGTACCCTTATCGCCTTGGCCTGACCGTATTGGACGCCGTCGCGAGCGCCGGAGGGTTCACCTACCGCGCCAACGAAAACAAGGTCTTCCTGCGGCGATCGGGTGGAACCGCCGAAGAAGTCCATTCGCTGGACTCGCCGGTTCCGGTTTTTCCCGGCGATAACATCCGCATTCCTGAACGCTACTTCTGAAACTTCGCCGCACTTCGCGGTTCCCCGACGTCGCGCGTCCGTGCGTTGCTCCAGAAGACGCCGGCATGTCCGACTATTCCCGAGGCCACTCGAAGGAAGCGGTGAGCAGAATGCCCATTGTGCCGAAGTCCAATACGGATGCACTGGCGCCCGGGATGGCGCTTTCCCATGTGCTGAACTTTTCCCGCGCCGTCGCCGCCCTGCTCGTCCTGTTCTTCCACATTCGATCGTCGCTCGTCGTTCCCTATAACTTGCTGAGTGTATACAACTGGCCCGCGCGCGCATTTTTTGTGATCACAACGTTCGGGCACGACGCCGTGATCATTTTCTTCGTGCTGAGCGGCTATCTCGTAGGCGGCGCCGTTCTCAAGCTCGACATCCGCTCCCCTCACGACCTGCGGGAATACTGGATCGATCGCAGCATCAGGATCGGGCCGGTTCTGATTGCCGCGACCGCCCTTTCGGCCACCCTTCAATATATGGCGCCGGCGCTCGACTGCGCCGACACATCCACAACAATTCTCGGAAATGCGGCCGGGTTTCAGAATTTCCTGGTCAAACCGCTCTGCAACAACCTGCCGCTTTGGAGCATCTCCAACGAAATCGTCTACTACTTCGTGTTTCCGGTTGTGATCGCCGCCTTTTCGCGGGTGTTTACAATTTGGCTGGCGATTTCACTTGCGGGCACGGCGCTGATCTTTGTTTTGTCTGTGAAGCTGGCGCCGCTCGACGACACCAACATTGTTCTCGACTTTCCGTTCTGGCTTTTCGGCGCCGCGCTCTGGTTCATGCCGGGCAGCTTCCCGCGACGGCGCCGGATTGCACTGCTGGCAATGGCCGCGTCGCTGCTGTTCGGCCGGCTCGAATTCAGCAAGGAACATTTCTGGTTCCGCGACCTGTTCCTCGCCGCTTCATTCTCCTACACGCTGGCGACATTCTTTAACCAGCCGATGCCTCGGACCAGCATTCGCGCCACGCTCGCAAGCTATATGGCGAGAGCCAGCCGGTGGTTCGCCGAACTTTCCTTCTCCCTGTATGTCACCCACTACCCGCTGATCAGGCTCTACATTTACTTTTACTTCCTGAACGCTGGCCATCATAGAACGCGTTACACGGCGGTGACGCCGGAGTTCTTGCTGGAATTCGCCGGCCTCAGCATCGTTTGTATCCTGATCGCTTTCTGCTTCAGCGCATTGTTCGAACGGCCCCGACGGCTGTTCAAGCGAGTCCTGTCCGGACGATTTCCGATATCATCATCGCTGAAACCGGATGGAACAAGCCGATAGCCACCTTGCATTGCTGCGGCGTGTTTTCCCAAATCATTGTTCCCGAACATCCATCGATAAATCGCGATGGCGATCGTGTCCGCATTTGCAGGAAGCGGGTGTTGCCGTTTCGTCAAACCGGGAACCGACGCCTGCGCTGATATCGACATTCATCAAACCACGATCGACGCATTCACGCAGACGAAGATCTGTGCATCTGCACTTCGTTGAGGCGATCGAACGCACATTTATTAATTAGCTGACACGATGCTCTCGCTTGTGTGAGCGCGATCGGCACCGATCGCCATAGTGTCGTCTCTTTAAGATGAAAATTGTTTTGCGATGCGGAAACTTTTTTTCTGTCACTCACGTTGTTGACCGAGAAGAGTCCTTCCGATCTGACCGCACGCGCTTTGGGGTGATGATGAGCTGTGTCGGCCGGCGTCTCCGTAAGTGGCTTCGCGATGTTTTTTTGGGCAGCGGCTGAAAGCCGACGATGTCGAGTCGTGGTGATTGCCGCCTCCCATAAAGGACAAGTGATGAAGTGTGCGTTTGTATTCTCGCGCGTAACGGCGGGCAAAACTATCGCTCGTCCGGCAAAGTCGCTGCGCCGCCCGGGCTTGACGCTTGCGCCTGTACCGGCAGCGGCCGTCCTGCTTGGCCTCGCTACGCCGGCGAATGCACAGGTGATTCCGACCACGACCGAGGAAGTCACGCCGCCCTGGAATGCACAAAGGATATTCGAGCCATCACCATTGCCGGTCCTGACGGATCCGGAGAACCGCGAACCGATAGCCCCCGAGGACATGCCGGTGACGACGAGACAACAACCAGGATATGAGCCGGTCGGAATTCGCTACGACTCCTGGATGTTCAATCCGTCGTTCAAGGCTGGCGCCTTTTACGACAATAACGTCTTTTCCTCGAACTTCCTGAAGCGCTCAGACATCGCTGCGGTGTTCGAGCCTTCCCTACGCGCGCACACGCTGTGGGAACGACATGGCATCGATTTGACGCTCGATACGCAATCGACGGTCTACAACGCCAATCCCGGGCTCGACCAGACCAATGCCAGCCTCAAAGGCAACGCCTGGTACGAGATCGCCGACGATCTCGCCGTTCTGACCGACTTCCAGATTGCTCATCTGAATGTCGGTGTCGGCTCGCTGAATTCGCCGGCCGGCGCGGTTCAGCCGACGCCCTACAATCTTTTCTCCGGCGACGTCAGTATCCGCAAGGAATTCAACCGCCTGACGACCTCGGTTGGGATTCGCACCGACTCCTACGATTACGGATCGACGCGGGCGCAGGATGGAACCGTCATCAATGAAGACAGCCTCGACGGCCAGATCTATTCCGTTCACGGCCGCGTCGATTACGCCATCTCGCAGACCTTCGGCTGGTTCGCCGGCGCGGAAGGCAATGAACGCAACATCCGCGGCACGCCCTCGCAATCGCTGGACTCACAAGGATACCGCGCGCTGTCCGGCGTGACGCTCGGATTGACCAATCTCGTCAGCGGCGAATTCGGCTTCGGCTATGTGCAGCAGCAATTCGTCGACCGGACGATCGGAACCATCGACGGCCCCTCCTACCGCGCCATGCTGACATGGCGCCCGACGCGCCTGCTCGATGTCCACTTCAAGGCCGAGCAGCTCGTCACAGAAACTTCCCAGACCAGTTCCACCGGCGTGCTCGCCAATGCCCTGCAACTGGGGGCGGATTACGAACTGCGCCGCAACGTCATCCTGTCGGTGGCCGGCGGTTACGAGAGTGACCGTTTCTTCGGCATCGTCCGCAAGGATCATGTGATCACGACCGACGCCCGCGTCAAATACATGCTCAATCGCTACGGCTCGATCTCCGTCTATCACCGCTACACGTCACGCAACAGCGACATTCCCATCTTCAGCTTCGACAAACAGCAGGTAGGCATCAATGTTACAGCGCAGTTTTGACCAGCCCGCCGCGCTGGAGGAACCGGCTGCGCCGGCTGCCGAGAGATGGCCGCAGCCGACCGTTGATCTGCGCGAGATGGCGCGAATTCTGCGCCGGCGCTGGAAGGCGGTCGCGACGCCGGCGCTTGCCCTGACCTTGCTGGCGCTGATCTACGTCCTGATGGCCACGACATTATATACAGCGACCTCGACGGTTTTTGTCGACCCGCGGCGCGCCAGCGCCATCGAGATGAACGAATCGTCGATCTCCGCGTCGAATTTCGGAACCGACGATGCCACCATCGACAGCGAAGCGCAATTGATCCAGTCGATCGCGATCCTGCAACGCGTCGTTGAAAAGCTGAAACTGACCGAAGATACGGAATTCGCACCGCCGCCCGGCGCGCTCGATTTCATCAAGCGGATTTTCAAGAGCGCGAGTTCGGAAGGAGGGGCGAGTCCGGAGGATGCTGCCAAAGCCAGGGCGGTGGACATCCTGCAACGGCGCCTGAAGGTGGCACGCCAGGGAACCACGTTCCTGGTCGACATCAATATCAGCTCGCAATCGCCGCGAAAGGCCGCGCTGATCGCCAACGCCCTCGCGGAGGCCTATTTCGAGGAACAGGTGCGCGCCAAGAACGACGCGACCAAAATCGCGTCGAACTGGCTGAACGGACAGATCGACGCGCTGAAATCGCGGGTCGTCGCCTCGGAAAAGGCGGTCGAGGATTACCGCGCCGCCAATAATCTCACGATGTCGCAGGGTGTCACCGTCAACGACCAGCAGCTCTCGGATCTGAATAACCAGTTGATCGCGGCCCGCGTCCAGACTGCGGAGGCGCGCGCCAAGTTCGATCAAGCCAAACAATTGTCGAAGAGCGGAGACGACGCAGGCGGAATCAACGCAGCAATTTCCTCGGACGTGATCGCCAGGCTGCGCACGCAATACGCCGACATCGCCAAGAACGAAGCGGATCTGTCGAGCAGATACGGCCCGCGTCATCCGGCCGTCGCCAATGTGCGCGCGCAATTGCGCGACACCCAGCGCCTGATCAACGAGGAAATCCATCGGATCCTGGAAAGCACGCAGCATGATTATGACGTCGCGCGCTCACGCGAGGATTCCCTGCAACAGAGCCTCGACCAGTCGCAGGGCGTGTCGACCTCCTCGGGTCAGGCCCAGGTACGCTTGCGCGAATTGCAGCGCGAGGCCGAGGCCAACCGCACACTCTATGAATCCTATCTGGCCCGCTACAAGGAAACCATGGCGCAACAGAGTCTGGAACTTCCGGACTCGCATGTGGTCACCAAGGCCAGCATCCCGATCGCGCCGTCCTGGCCCAAGACCCTGCTGATCGTCGGCGTTGCCGGAATGCTCGGCCTCGGTGCCGGATGCGTTCTCGCCTTTCTCGCCGACTATCTCGACCAGCGGGTGAAGACGCTCGAACAGGCGGAGCAGATCGCCGGCGTGCCGGCGCTCGCCGCGGTTCCCCTCGTCGCCGCCGGCGAACTCGCCCGCCGGGCGAAGCGCGGGCGGAGCGAGCTCGGCCGCTATGATCCAAAAGCCACGACGCTGTTGCCGGCGCCATTGCAGCCGCCGTTGATGCGCTACGCCATCGAGGAGCCCGGTACATTCTTTGCGGAAGCGATCCGCGCCATCCGCCTCGCGCTGCAACGGACCATGAGAATCCAGCCGGTGAAGGTGGTGCTGGTGACATCCGCGTTGGACAATGAAGGCAAGACCACGCTGGCCGCGAATCTCGCCCAGTCGTTCGCCCTGCTGGGCATACGGACCATCCTGATCGATGGCGATCTTCGCAATCCGCAAACCACGCGCGCGCTCTGTCCGCACGCCGAGAGCGGACTGCTGGAAGTCGCCATGGGCCGGACGCCGGTGGAACGGGCCGTCCTGACCGACCCCAGCACGGGGCTCTCGATCCTGCCATCGACCGCCGTCAAACATGCCGACATCATTACGGAACTGATGTTCTCCGAAAAGATCGTCGATATCATCGATTACTTCCGTCACCGCTACGACCTGATCATCATCGATTCGCCGCCGCTGGTGCCGCTGGTCGACGGCCGCGCCCTGGCTGAACTGGCTGACCGCATCATCCTGGCGCTGGCCTGGGATCAGACTCCGAGCGAGGTTCTTTCTTACACCATCGATCTGCTTGCCCCGGTCCATGACCGGATCCTCGGAACGGTGCTGACGCGCGTCGACCTCAGCCGGCTGCGCTTCTACGATTATTATCACAGCTCGGCCTATCTCAAGCCTTACGCCACTTCCGCGCTCACCGCGGAGGCGGCGCAATGATCCAGGCCGGTTCCGCCGCCGGATCGGCTGAACTTGCGACGGCGAATTTACGCCGCGGTACCGTCATGCGCCGGCCGCCCGGCACCGCCGGCAGCAGACCGACAGCAATGGTGCGGCTGATCGACCGGGTCATCACCGGACTGATGCTGCTGGCCGTGACCTGCATCTTTACGGTTTCCTCGGCGATGCTGACGAACTGGAAGATCCATTACCTGACCGCCGGCGGAAATTTCAACGAGAAGCTGCATCCGGCGACGTATTTCACGTTTCTGGCGTTCTTCCTGCTGCTGATCCGCGACGGCGATCCGATCGGCGGACTCGAGCGGATGTTTTCCGGCGCGAGGATCGTCCTGGTCTATTTGCTGTGCTGGCTCAGTCTGCTGGTTGAGATGCTGGTGCTCGAGCGGCCGTTTACGGTGATCATCGACACCTTCCTGCTGCCGCCCGTGCTGTGCCTGGTGATCTGGCGGCTGGCGCCGGTGCAAAGAAAGCCGCTGGTGTGGGCGCTCCACGTCACCATTCTGCTCAACATCGTCCTTGGCTATTACGAATATTTCTCCGGCCACCGCTTGATCCCACTGACGCTCGGCGACGTGGTCGTCCTGGGCGAATGGCGCTCATCGGCCCTGCTCGGCCATCCGCTGACGGCATCCGGCGTCGTCGCGGGCTATATTCTGGCGCTGGTGTTCCGCCCCGCCATTTGTCCGCCGGCCGTCCTGCGGCTGGCGCTCGTCACATTCTCGCTTGCCTCATTGATGGTGTTCGGGGGCCGGACCGCGCTCGTCACCGTGTTGTCCGTCATCGGTTGCGCCGCCGCGCTCGGCGTTTTCCGGGTGGTGCGGGGCGGCCGTGTCCCGCTGCCCAGCGTGATCGCGGCGCTCTGCCTGCTGTTCGTTGCAGCGGCAGCGATCTTCGCCGCACTCGATGTCGGATTCTTCGACAAGATGTTGCTGCGATTTTCCTCGGACAAGGGCAGCACATTCGCACGCTTCGCCACCTTCGACCTGCTTACCCATTTCGATTGGAATGAACTGGTTCTCGGCCCCAATCCGGTCCGGGTGGCCGCGCTTCAGAATACCTATGGCCTCAAATTCGGCATCGAGGATTTCTGGGTCTCCTGCATCCTTCAGTTCGGAATCATCCATACGATCCTGCTCTCGGTCGGATTGACCGCCTTGTTCACCGAGATATTGCGGCGCGCCAGCGGAGCGGCCTGGGCAATCCTGCTGCTGATCCTGACGATCGCGGCGAGTTCAGTCAGCTTCTCGTCGAAAAACATCCAGCTCGCCCAGTTCATCGTTCTGATCACGCTGTTCCTGCCGCGCGAGCGTGTGCCCACATCCGCGACACGTATCCACGTCAAGCCACGGCCTGTTCCAGTCTAGCCCCAGGACAAATCATGCCGATCTATGTCGATCATACCCATCTCGGGCGTCACCTCACCGGTCTGGAGCGCGTCACCCTCGAGCTGTTTTCCCGCAGCGCGCTCGCGCCGCTCGACGTCGTTCCCGTCACGGCGCACGGCGTGGGGCAAATGGTGCTGAAGCAGACCTTCGGGCTGCCGTTGCGCGCAGCGCCATCTTCCTCCGTCCTGCTGTGTCCCGGCTTTCCGCCGAGTCCCCTGCTGCGGCCGTTTGCATCACGCGTCCTTCCCTACATCCATGATATTTTTCTGCTGTCGCGGCCGGGTGACCTCAACCACCGCGCCCGGCTCTATATGGCCGCGCCGTTCAGGCTTGCGCTGCACACCTATCCCCGCTTTCTCGCCAATTCGCGCGATACGCGGCAGAAACTCGCCGCGCATTGCCGTCCGGACGCCGCCATTACGCTCTACCGGCCGCCGGTTCGCAATGTCTTCGACCTGAACACCGCCGATCGTTGCGAACGCCGCGCGCAACCGTTGCGGCTGGTCGCCCTCGGCACGGTGGAACCGCGAAAGAATTTCGTGGCGGCGGCAAGGATCGTCGGCGCGTTGCGTGCCAAGGGATTTCCCGGTGCGACGCTGGATATCGTCGGGCGACGAGGCTGGGGTGATGATTGGCAAACGCTCGAAACACATCCCGCCGTGACGCTGCACGGCTACCAGTCAAGCGAATGCGTCAGGCAGATGCTCGAGGCCGCGGACATCTTCATCTGCACATCGCACGAGGAGGGGTTGGGCCTGCCGCTGCTGGAGGCGCAATATGGCGGCCTTCCGATCGTCGCGCCAGATGCCGCTATTTTTCGCGAGGTGCTCGACGCCTCCGGCATCTTTGTCGATCCCGCCGATCCGGCGGCCGCAGCGACAAAAATCGCGGGCTTCCTGTCCGACCCCGAATGGCAATCCCGTTACATCGCCCTGTCCGTGCAAAACCTGCGGCGCTGGAACGCGCTGGCGAGCGCCGACCACGATGCCGTCATCGGTCTGATTGCCGAACTCGCGGGAGATCAGATGACAAATCGCTCTCTGCATCGCGGGGGCCGGGTTGTCGAGCACTGATCATTTACCTGCCGGACGGTACCAGATGACTTCCTTGGCGGCGCGGGCTTCCCTTCAGTCGGCCTCCGATCAGTGTGCGCGGATAAAAGCAGCGAGCCGCGATCCCGGCATCGACACGATGCGCGGCATCGCCATCCTGATGGTGATCGGCATTCATTCGCTGCGGCAGCCGCTCGATTCGTGGGAGGTCGCGGCCGATGCGGTCCTGCGGCCCTGCGTTCCGGTCTTTCTGTTCGTCTCCGGATATCTCACGGCACTCTCCGGCAAGGTTCCGCTTTGGAAGCGGCTGAAGGCAACGCTCATCCCATACGCGATCGCATTCGTGGCAGCCTACATCTACATGGCGTTGGACAATCCCGGCATGGACCACCGTCCCCAGACGACGCTGGCCCGGTTCGTCCTCGCCTATGTGTTCGTCTATTATTATGTCTTCGTCTATGTCGGCTGCACCATTGCGCTGTGGCTGATCTTTTCCGCGGCCTCATCCGGCATGGAGCAAGCGGAACATGGCAAGAAAACAGAACACGGTCTTGCTACCCTGCTGCTGCTCGCCGTCCTGTTCGGCCTGATCGCCGGAAGCTATCTCGATCCGCTGCTGTACCGCCTGGGATTTTCCGACGCCGTGGTCGAGGAAGTCCGGATGCGCGATATTCCGTTCTGGTTCTCCTTCACCGCGCTCGGAGCCTTGGCCGGCGTCTGCGGCATCCGGCCCGGCCTGCCCGGCATGCGTGCGTGGCTCGCCGGGGCAACTTTTCTTGCCTACATTATATATGTCTCCGTACGGCTGTTCGGCCTGGGCGATGCCGCCGATTACGATTCGATCGCGTTCTTCGGCTACGCCGCGCTGCTCTGTATCCTTCTGCTGGCCCTCGAGGTTGAATCGCCGCTGGTCGCTTCGCTCGGTTCCGGCAGCTACTTCATCTATCTCTGGCATATCTTCATCGTGATGATCCTGCGCGGCTACACGCCGTTGCGCCAGTTGGGGCCGATGGCCGATTCGGCGATCACCTATGCCGTTGCGGCGTCAGGCAGCGTCGTTGCCTTGGTGACGATCAGGGAACTCGCTTCGCCCCGCCTCTGCCGCTGGCTGGGGGCGTGATCGATGCTGCTGCGGAATACACTACTCTATTTGCCCGCCCAGATCGCCGGACCGCTGGCTCAGCTGGTCGCGATGATCGTCTGGACCCACGTCGTCGACGAACCGACGCTGGGTGTCATCACGCTGGTCACTGCGACCCATGAGCTGCTGCAAATCGCCTTTCTCGCCTGGTGGTCGCAATACGCATTGCGCTTCTTCGGGCGCTACCAGGAGCAGGGCGACGCGGCGCGCTTCTACCGCACCGAAAATACGGTCCTGCTCGCGTCCGTCATCATTCAGAGCATCGCCGTCGTCGCTATTCTCCTTCTGGTGATCGCTCCCGATGCCGCGTCCGGACTCGTCGCCGCAACCATCAGCTACGTGATCACACGCACCCTTAATCTCTATATCGGCGAACGTGCCCGGATTCGTCACCAGATCGGCATCTACTCCATTCAGCAGGTCATGGGCCCGGCAGCCGGATTCGTCATCGGGCTGATCCTGATCAAGCTGATCGGGCGGTCGGCCGAATGGCCGTTGGCGGGCTACGCCCTCGCCCAGCTTGCCGCCGCGATCATCGTCCTGCCCCGGATCGGCTATGGCCGCGGATTCTGGCCGCTCGATCGCGAGATCGTCGATCATGCGCTGCGTTACGGCGTTCCGCTCATCATCGGAGGCGCGCTCGGCTGGATCGGCCTCAATGCATCGCGCTTCGTGGTCAACGAAATGCTGGGAGTCGCCGCCGCGGGACTGTTTGCCGTTGGCTACGGCCTCGGTCAGCGCGCGGCAACCTTCGCCGCCATGCTGGTAACGGCCGCCGCCTTTCCGCTCGCCGTGAAGAGCATGGAACTGAACGGAAGCAAGGTCGCCATGCGCCAACTTGCCGACAACAGCGCGCTGTTGATCGCGGTCCTCGCGCCAAGCATCACCGGTATCTTCATGCTGCGCGCGGAGATCGTGCATCTATTGATCGCGGTTCCTTTCCAGAAGGTGACGCTGGCGATTCTTCCGCTTTCGGTTCTGGCCGGCTCGATCCGGAGCTTGCGCGCCCATTTCGTCGACCAGACATTTCTCCTGCATAACCGCACCGGATTGCTCGCCGTAGTGGCGACCATCGATGCTGCCGTAACCGTCGTGCTCAGCTTCGCCTTCGTCCACACTTGGGGGCTGACCGGCGCTGCGGGCGCGACCGTCGTCTCGGCCCTCGCCGCCGCGGCCGCCAGCTTTGCCATCGGATTCTCGAAGTTCGGCCTGACACTGCCGCTCGATCATCTAGCGCCGGTTGCGATAGCCACCTCCGGGATGGCAGCCTTGCTGAATATTCTTCCCGAAGCGCCGTCGCTGATGTTCCTTGCCGCGCACATCGCCGCTGGCGCGGCGATGTATATCGCAACGCTTGCTTTGTTCTATGCACCCTCGCTGTTCCGGATATGGCGCGTACATCAGCAGCATTCTGAATCCTGATGTGACGACGGAACCAAACGCATGCTTGATGATCGGCACATCTCAATCTTCAATCGACGAATGCGTTGCTAATAACTTCAGCACGTCGCGTGACAACATCGCCATCGTTGCGTCGCAATAGTTGGATTTTATGGAAGCTGTTCGTTGAGGATGAATCCTTTCGACATTTGGTACCCACCGCGCAGCCGCGGACACCACGTTTTTAATTTTTTGCATGCGTACCTTCTCACAAATGTCATCGGGAGATCGACATGCTGGACACGCACGCGCAACGGCCACGCAGGCTCACCGTTGATGGAATCGCCATCAACGTCCTTTCCCTCCCGGAAGCGGTTTCGTCGATCGTGTCCGCCGCACAAGGCGGAGATAATTTCAGCGTCTGCACGCTCAATCTCGATCATGTCGCACAACTGCAACAGCGGCCGGACTTTCGCGCCGCCTATCGCCGCGCCCGGTTTGTGACCGCCGACGGTTTTCCGATCGTGATGCTCGGCCGGCTGCTGGGAAGCCGGATCGAGCGAACAACTGGTGCCGATCTGGTGGTGCCTGTCTGTCAGGAGGCGCGGATACGGCACCTTCCGGTATTCATGCTGGGTTCGAACGAACGAACGCTCTCCCTCACGGCAAGCCGTCTGACCGAACGGTTTCAAGGGCTTCAGATCGCCGGCTACTACGCACCGGGTGCAAATTTCGACCCTTATTCAAACGAAGCGAATCTCGCGATCGACAGGATCCGCGCTTCCGGCGCCAAGCTCTGCTTCATTGCCCTCGGAGCGCCAAAGCAGGAAGTGTTTGCCGCGCGCTGCCTCGATGAGCTCAATGGAACCGGACTGCTCTGCATCGGCGCCGCGCTCGACTTCATCGCGGGAACACAAACCCGCGCACCGGCGATCACGCAAAAGATCGGGCTCGAATGGGCATGGCGGATGCTGCACGCACCGCGCCGGCTGGGACCGCGCTATGCGCGTTGCATGGCCGCCGTTCCGCGGTTGGTGGTTCGCACCATCCCCCAGATTGTCAACGCACGGATGAGGAAGGCGGCATGACCTCCACGCTGACATTGTCGTTGCGCGCGCGCAACGCGAACTACGCCCGGCCCCGCTACCAGATTTGCCTGATTCATCCGTTCGATCCGCGCGGTGAGAAAGTCGGCGGCCTCGAGACCTACATCCGGGATTTCATCACGTTCCATCCGGCGGATACGGATCTTCTCTTCATCGGCGTCGACTCCACCGGCCGGCTCAGGCTCGGCGAGATCCACCGGCTCACCTTTCGGGGACGAACATTCGACTTCCTCCCCATCCTGCACTACTCGGACATGCAGGCGCGCGAAGCCGCCCGCAGCATTCGAACCTCGCTGACCGGACAGTTCTTCATGGCGCTGCTGCGCTACTTCGGTCCCATCGCCAGACTGATCCGTTCGCGGCAATGCACAATCGACCTGCGCCGCGTCGAATTCTCCTGGCTGCCTGTGGTGCTCCGATTACCTTTCGTCCAGATGATGCATGGCGAGGGCGCGCCGAAGCTTCAGATGGACTCCCTGCTCCGCAAATACTGGTTCGTTCACCATGCGGGCGAGCGCTTTGCCGTCGCGACCAGCGCAAAATTCCTTTGCGTCAATCCGTTCATCACGGAGCGGTTGCAGAACACCTATCCGCGGCGAAGAGACAAGATCGACACGCTCTGGACCTGGGTCAACACCGACATATTCCAGCCAAAGCCGCTGCCCCGCGATACCGCGCCGTTCCGGATCGTGTTCGCAGGCCGGCTCGACGAATTCAAGAATCCGTCGCTGATGTTCCGCACCATCGATCGCCTGCGGACTCGGCTGAATGGCAACGTTGAATTCCATTATATCGGCACCAGCGATCCGCATCGCTTCGCCGAATTCGTCGCGATCGAGGACATCACCATCCTTCACGGGTTCAAGGATGCGGCGGGAATGGCGGCAACGCTCTCCAATGCACATGCCGGTATCCTCACGTCCGAATTCGAGGGGATGCCCCGTTTCGTTTTGGAAACGCTGGCCGTCGGCCGCCCGGTCGTCGCCGTGCATCTGCCGCAGCTCGAATCCGCCATCCGCGACGGCGAGAGCGGCTTTCTGGTCAAGCGAAGCGGCCCGAATAATGACGACATGGCGGAAGCGCTGGCACAGCGATTTTCCGATCTGCGCGACGCGATCGACGCCGGCAAGATCGACCCCGTCCGAATTGCCGCCGCCATCTCGGACTTCACGCCGGGCAAGCAGCTCGCACGCGTCTTTCGCTATCATCGCGAAATTCAGGACTCACGCGGCATGACGGTCGCCTCGTCGGCGCATTGAGGTATCGCGGTGAACATTCTCCTGCTCACCAGCGAATTTGCGCCCGTAACCGGCGGGATCGGAACCTATGCGCGCGAGATCGCCACCGCCGCGACCGCGCTCGGCGCCGACGTGACGGTAGCCGCGCCCGGCTATGGAAAGGACAACACGGCGGAAGACCGCCGCCTGCCGTTCGAGGTCCGGCGTTATCAAGGCGGGTTGCATTCGATGCGGGACCTGCCGTCCAAGATCATGCTGGCACGACGCCTTGTCGGATCGGAACGCTACGATCTGGTCCATGGCGCCGATTGGCCGTTCTTCATTCCGGTCGCGCTGTCGCGTGGCCTGACGCAGGCGCGGATCATGATGACCGTGCATGGCACCGAGATCAACGAGACCCAGACACCCCTCAAGCGTCTCGCGATCCGATGCGCCGGCGTGTTCGGACCGCGGACCACGATAGCTGCCAACAGCCGGTACACCAGCGAACTGTTCCGCCGGCGATTTACCGTCGACACGCAACGCATCCACGCCATTCCGCTGGGCGTCTCGGATTTCTGGTTTGGCGAGCGACAAGCACGTGCCGTGACCCGCGCCGCGCATGGTATTGGAGCCGACCGGATCGTCATGGTCACGGTAGCGCGGATCACCCGGCGCAAGGGGCATCTGGCGACGCTCTCGGCGCTGCGCACGCTTCCGCAGGAATTGCGCGGGCAACTCACATGGCTGGTGATCGGCCCGGACGGCGAGGCGGACTATGTAAAGGAACTGAGAGACCTCGCCGCGAACGCCGGTTGCGATATTCGCTTTATCGGCCCGCTGCCGGATCAGCAGATCCGCGACATCTACGGCGCGGCCGATTTCTTCTGCCTCACCGGCGTTCCCGAATCCTCCGGCCGCGTAGAAGGATTCGGCCTGGTCTATCTCGAGGCCGGCGCGGCTGGCCTTCCAAGCGTGGCGACTGACATTGGCGGCGTGTCCGATGCGGTTGTTGCCGGCCGCAGCGGGCTTCTCGTATCGCCATCCCCCGCGGACATCGCACGCGCGATCGCACGGCTCACCGAAAACGGCGAGACACGGTCCGCGCTCGCGGCCGGCGCCATCGCACATGCCCGCAGGCTGTCCTGGAAACGCTGCGCCGCCGAAACCTACGGCTTGACGCCGACGACAAGGCGCGACGCCGACAGCGCCTCGGCTCCGCTGTCCGCGATAGAGCGACCCGCCGTCGATCCCGCGCTGCACATTAATCCGGCTTGAGCGAGGACATGAAACAACTGGCTTTCATTGCCGTCCTCCTCACACTCGGCGTCCATGCCGCGCGGGCCGACAGTTGCGACAAGAGCCGTAACTATCTGCTCAGCGATCCCGACGGCGACCTGACCGTTCCGCCGACGACCTATGACGATCTGTTCAAGAAGTGCCTTGCGACCATTGCCATGACGAACGTCAAGGACGCCTACATCCTGAAGGACGGCGGTATCGCCGTGGTCCCGAAGCAGGACAGCGTGGCGGCAACGGCCGCAACACTGTCGCAATTCTGCGAAACCTATCCGCGCGCCACCCTGCACTTCCTCACGGCGAAGGAACGCGTCCGGGTCAAATCGATCGAGGGCATCGTCAAGATATCTTCCACGTCGTCGACATCCTGCCAGAAGATCAAGGGCCTCTCCTGAATGATTTCCATGTCTCGCCGCCGTCTCCTGCAAATGACCGCCGCCGGCCTCGCCGCTGGCGGCGGGCGACTGTCCGCGGGGGCGCCAACGGCAAGTCTTGCTTCGATCGCCGCCAGGAACGGATATGTGTTCGGCGCTGCCGCCGCCGAGGAGGTGATGGACAAGGACCCGGCCTATCGCGACCTCTACGTCACGCAAACCAGGATCGTCACCACCGACATCGCGCTGAAGATGGGGCGGGTCGCGCCGCAGCCGGGGCCGAAGCATTTCGAAAATGCGGACCGGCTGCTGGCTTTCTGCGATCAGCACAAGATCGCGATGCGCGGGCATTGCCTGATCTGGAACGAATGGGTTCCGGTCTGGATCAAGAGCATGAGCGGCGACGAACGGCGCGCGTTTTTCGATTCCTACATCGATGAACTCGTCACGCGTTACGCGGGACGGTTGCAATCATGGGACGTGGTCAACGAGCCGTTCTGGCCCGGACATCGCGCGCCCGGCGGCTTCCGGCTTGGCCCGTGGTACGACGCCTTCGGCACCGACTATGTCCGGCGCGCCTTTGAGCGGGTCGCGCAGCTCGATCCCAAGACAAAACTGGTCTTGAACGAGGCGCAGACCGAGCGCGACGACGAGGTCGGACTGGCCGTCCGTCGCGGGCTATTGAAGTTGGTCGCCGATCTCAAACATGCCGGCGTCAAGCTCGACGTGGTCGGCCTGCAGGGTCACTTGCAGCCGCAATACCCGCACGACCCGGCCCGGTTCGACGAATTCCTTCATCAATTGGCCGATCTCGGCGTCGACATCTACATCACCGAATTCGATGTCTATGACGGCACCTTTCCGGATGACATCGCGGCCCGCGACGCGGCGGTCGCCAGAACAGCGCAGCAATTCCTGGAACCGACGCTTCGCCATCCGGCCGTCAAGGCGTTTATCACCTGGGAACTGGCCGACAAATATTCGTTCTATCGCGGCATGGCCAAGGACAAGACGCGCCTGTCCCGGCCGCTGCCTTATGATGACCAATTACAACCCAAACCATTGTGGAACGTGATCGCGCAGTCATTCGAGAATGCCCGTCGAGCCAAGGCTTCCACAGAGGGCCAGGCTCGCTAGACCATGATCCGGAAAAGTGGACACCGGTTTTCCGAAAAAGATCATGGTCAAACAAAAACATAGAGCGGGATGACGATTCGAAGAAAAATCATCCTGCTCCAGGGAGCCAGAGGGAAACAAAACATGCGGCTTTCAAAGGCAGTCACCGAGACCGCGTTATTGCTGAAGCGCCATACGCCGCGCTTCTACGCATCGATCCGCAACAACGCTCCGCCCGGGCTGCGTTCGATCATCAACGAGCGCATGACCGTGGACAGCCTTGGCACCGACGATCCGAAGCTGGTCTTCACCAATATTTTCCAGAGAAACTGGTGGAACAACGGTGAGAGCCGCAGCGGCTGGGGCGCCGAACTGCAACGAACGGTGTCGATCAGGGCCGAGCTCGAGAAATTCGTGCAGCGCCAATCCGTTCACTCGCTGCTGGACGCGCCCTGCGGCGATTTTCACTGGATGCGGCACGTCCATTGGCCATCCGGCTTCCGCTATGTCGGAGCCGATATCGTTCACGACCTCATCGTCGAAAACCGCCGCAAATATCCCGGCACCGAATTCATGGAACTGAACGTGCTCAGCGATCCGCTTCCCGCGGTCGATAGCTGGCTCGCACGGGATCTCATGATTCATTTCCCGGACGAGGCCGTCCGGGCGGCGCTCGATCAATTCCGGAAATCCACCATTCGCTACCTGTTGGCGACCACCTACCTCAATGCGCGGCAAAATGCCGACATCAGGTTCGGCCAGGTACGGCACATCAATCTGTGCGCGCCGCCGTTCAGCCTTCCGCAGCCATCCGAGATCTTGCGCGAGGACGACGATCCGCAGACCGGGCGCGTCATCGGAGTCTGGCGCCGGTCTGATATCCGGTAGCGCACGCTCGATGACGCTGCGCAGGGAATTCCTCGTCCTCCTGATGCTCGGCGCCAGCAGCGCCTGCCCCGCGGCCGACGTCAAGCCATCGCCTTCGGAGGCGCGGCCGTCGATGCCATTTTCCGGCACCGCCATCATGCAGGACGATGGCGCCATCACCCTGCATCTGCGCCTCACCAGCGACGGCAAGGACATCGACGACAGCCTCACTTACAAGACGACCGACCGCGGCTATGACGATATCGTTCGGCATCTCGGCGGCCTCAATCCCGGTGAAACGAAAAGCTTCAGCCCCTGGAAGGACTGAGCGGTGACGGGCGGCGCCAGCGGGGCAGCACTTCACCCAAAACCGCGATAATGCGAATAAAATCGTAGAATTCCGGCAGCAAGAGCGCAATCGCTTTTCCTCCACACCGGCCAAAGCTTGCGATATCATTTATTCCTATGACGTACGAACGCCGCGATGCCGAACGGCGTGCCAACCGCCACCGTGCAAAAGCACGCCAGCCATGCGGCAGGCGCTGCCACGCTGATTCCGGTTAGCTTCCATCGCCAAGTTGAAGTTGGCTTGCGGCGTCCGCTCTAATAGAGATGTCCATCGATTTTCGAATACCCCGCACCGGGACCGTGATGATTCTACAAAAGCCGACGTGGCGAGAGGTGGTTTTCTCCTTCAAGAGCTTCTTTGCCGCGATGTTGGCGCTTTATATCGCGTTCCGTCTCGACCTTTCCGAGCCGATGTGGGCGGTTACCACCGTCTATGTGGTATCGCAGCCGCTGGCCGGCATGGTGTTGTCGAAATCGATGTATCGCGTGCTCGGCACGGTAATCGGCGCCATCGCATCGCTGGTTTTCGTCGCGCTGTTTTCCAACAGCCCCGAACTGTTCTGCCTGGCGCTTGCGCTGTGGATGGGGCTTGGCACCGCCGTCTCGGTTTACCTGCGCGACGCGCCGCAAGGATATGTCGGCATGCTGTCCGGCTATTCGGCTGCGCTGATCGGGCTCGCAGCGGCGCTGGCGCCGGAATCGGCGTTCGACATCGCGGTCGCGCGTTGCCTCGAGATCACGCTGGGCATCGGCTGCGCAACGCTGGTGCATCATCTGGTTTTTCCGCAGCGGGCGGGCGACAGCCTGCGCAAGGCGCTGAACGCCGCGCTGCCGGACATGGCGCGCTGGGCCGGCGATGCCCTGCGCGGACAGCAGAGCGAAGCCCAGGGCCTGATCGACCGGCGGCGCATTCTCGCCACCGTCGTCTCGCTCGACCGGCTCCGCATCTTCGCAATCTTCGATACGCCGCCGCTGAAAGCTTTCGATCCCGCGATCCGGCAGATCGAAGGCAAACTGCTCTCGCTCCTCGCCCTGCTGATGTCGGTATATGATCGCTTCGCCGTACTGACGCGGGAACGTCCCCCGACGGCGTCGGAGCTTCGTCCGCTGCTTGAACGCGCCGCCATGCACCTGGCGCAATCGGCCGGGGCCAGGACCCCTGCCGATTCGGAAATCGAAAGCGCCGACGAATTGGCCCTGCGGGCCGAGATCGCATCGCGTCTTCCATCGGTGCATGATTTGCGGCGCGACCCGAATGCATTCCTCGTTCGCAGCATTTTGTTGCGCCTGACCGACGTCATCGATCTCTGGCGCGATTCCGTCTGGCTGCGGACCCATGTCTCCAGCGGCACCCGCCTTCAGGGAAGCCCCGCCAGCCCGGCGTTTCATCCCTATCGTGATCTTCCAGCCGCCCTGATCGATGGCGCGGTGACGGCAATCGCGGTGATCGCCGCGAGCGCGTTCTGGATTTTGTCCGCCTGGCCAGGCGGTCCGACCGCGGTGACGTTTACCGCGATCATCTGCGCGATCATGGGCGGCCGCGACGATCCCAGCGTCGCCTCGGTCTCTTTCCTCCGGATGAGCGTGGTCGGCGCGTTTTTCGCGGCTTGCTACCTGTTTGTGGTTCTTCCGCCGCTGACGGGATTCGCTTCGCTGGTCGCCGCGCTCGCCCCGTTCTATCTGGTCTGCGGCCTGCTGCTTGCCACGCCTTCCACGGTTCAGATCGTGATGCCGCTGATCTTCACCGGCGGCGGCCTGATGGCGATCACCAACAGCACGGTCTATGACTTCGAAGCCTTCCTGAACAATGCCGTCAGCTATGTGGTCGGGATCGGCATGGCGGTCGTCGCGCTCCGCCTGTTGCGGCCGCGGGGCGCCGGCTGGGCGGTACAGCGCCTGTCGCGCGGCCTGTTTCACGATCTCGCGGCCGCCTGCCTCGCCTCCGGGATCGACAACCGCGCGGCGTTCGAAAGCCGGATGTTCGACCGCATCAACGCACTGTTCGCGCGCCTCGATCCGATGATCGCCAAGGACCGCGCGGTCATTCAGGGAAGCCTTGGCGGCCTGCGGCTCGGCCTCAACGTCCTTGCGCTGCGGACATGGCTGCCCGAATTGCCGGCTGCCGCGGCGGCGCCTGTCCGCAACGCATTGACAGCGCTGGCAGGGCATTTCATGGAGATCGCGAAGGGCCGCGGCGACAAGCCCTTGCCGCTTGAACTTCTGGAAGCGGCGAGCCGGCAGGTTTTTGCGTTGGACGAAAGCGCCTTGACCGTGCGCGCGGCCGAAGCACTGTTCAGCGTCGCCATGACCATGCGACAGCATTCGGAATTTTTCGGAGAACCCTCGGGCGATGATGCGATCGATGGAATCGCCGCGGTGACCGCGTGATCAGGGAAATCAATATCGGCGGCGTGCTGTTCGCTCCAATGCTGGGCTACGCCCTGGTGGCGGCGCTGATATGGTATGCGCTGCGCTATTTGCTGATGCGCTGGAGGCTTTATCGATTCGTCTGGCATCCGCCGCTGTTCAACACCGCTCTCTACGTCATTTTGCTCAGCGTCCTCGTGGTCGCCACACTCTAGGCCCGGATTTTCAAGATGCCCGATCGTTCCTCCTTCTCCCGCATTCTCGTCACGCTCACGGCGCTGGTTGCCGCGGTCGTGGCCGGATGGTTTCTCTGGCAGACCTATGAGAACAGCCCGTGGACCCGCGACGCGCGCGTGCGCGCCAATGTCGTGATGGTGACGCCGGATGTCTCCGGCGCGGTGGTCGATCTGCGTGTCGTCGACAATCAAACGGTTCAGGTCGGCGACATCCTGTTCGTCATCGATCCCGCGCGTTTCCAGCTCGCGCTCTCCGAGGCCGAAGCGGCTTTGGCCGGCGCGCAGAGCCTGCGCGACCAGCGGCAGGATGAATATGAGCGGCGCAAAAAACTCACCGCCGTCGCGATTTCGGACGAAGCGCTCACCCAGGCTCACACGGCGGCGCTCGCGGCGCAGGCGACCTACGATCAGGCGCAGGTCGCGGTCAACGTGGCCAAGCTCAATCTCGCGCGCACCCAGGTGCGGTCTCCGGTCAACGGCCACATCACCAACCTCCTGCTCGACCGCGGCGACTACGCCACCGCCGGGCACGCGATCCTGGCCGTGGTGGACAGCGATTCCTATTACGTCGCCGGCTATTTCGAGGAGACCAAGCTGCACGGGATCCGGATCGGCGATCGCGTCTCCATCCGCCTGCTCGGGTCCAGTTCGGAGTTGCAGGGGCACGTTCAGAGTATCGCGCGAGCGATCACCGACCGCGACAACGTGCTCGGAAGCGACTTGATCGCCAACGTCAACCCGACCTTCAACTGGGTCCGGCTGGCGCAGCGCGTCCCGGTACGCATCGCCATCGATCGCGTGCCGGATGGCATCACCTTGAGCGCCGGCATGACCGCCACCGTGATCGTGACGGGACCGGACGACACGGCGCAGGGCAAGCCGCGGTCACAGCCTTAAAACCGGTTCGGCTCTGTCCGGACCATCTCTGGCGCTTCATCGAACGCGAACCGGAATCCACTTCGCTCGAGCACGCTATCATTTGCGACATCGCTCATTCCGACGCGACGAGCATTTCAAGCGAAATGTATCTCTATCGAATATATCGAAGCGGTCGGTCTTTGCCGTCTCAGCTTCCGAGTTGCACGGCACGGTCAAGAGCCGCGGCGAATCCATTGAGCGAAACGTTGAAGGTCACGGGCTCGCCATTCGCCAGATTGAGCGATGCCACGGCAAGGATTTTGCCGATCTTCATCGCGTCGGTAGCAACCGTCGGGAAAGAGACCGGCAACAGGCAGCCTTGCGGAACGCAGGTCGAGAACCGCAGTCCCTGACCGAGATTTTGTCGTCCAGTTTAAGCAGCGCGCCGGTATCGAGCTTCAATCCGAACGGCATCAGAATGGTGCCTTCAGTCTTGCCTTCCTTCGGCGTCTGCAGCTCGATCGCGAAGGAGCGTTGTCCGGTCTGGCTGTTGCCCTGGGCTTGCGACAGCACGCATCGCTTTTGACCCTCGACGACACGGCAATCGACAGTCCAGTCGGCATAGGTTTCATTGATCGACGACGCCCCGTTGGGCAGTTGCGCCGCGGGCGTCGGCACACTGGCTTGCACAATGGACTTCGTGGGAGGCCTTGCCGGAGATTTCGCTGGCGGACGCTTGGCCTGGTCCGTTTTTGGAGCCGCAGCGTCGGATTGATCGTCTGCGGAATTCTGTTGGGCAAACACCATGTTCGTCGCAGCAAGCATGGCGAAGATCACCGCAGCGAAAGTCAGAAGGCGCGAGCGATGCATGGAAGGAAACCTTTGGAGGCGACGCTTTGAATAATGGATACGACGGCAGGCATCGGCGAATTGCTGGTTAGTGAAGCGATTCCGAGAGTGATGGACCGCTCTCATAATCGGAGATCGGCGGAGACTCATGCCGCTCATATCTGTTCCACGGCTCGACAGCCGGTCGCGCCGCGCCACGCTGCGCCGAACCGGCAGCTGCGCCGCCGACCTCAGGCCGCCAGGAGACTCGATCAGAGCCTTGGGAGGAAACTTGGGATAGGTGCCGTGGATTGTAACGCCTGTCGCGGCAGACCGCCTCGGCGACCGATTCGCTGGATCGGCGCAAGCGATACCCCTCGGCCGCCAACCAGTTCTGAACACGGGTCACGGTCGCGCGACCGACACCGCGCTCACGCAACAACTCCGTTTTCGTGTAAAGCGAACCAATCTTCGCAAGATATCGCATCCTGGCGGACATCGTGCGGGCGACAAGCGCGGCGTAGGATCCATTTACGAACAGGTCGATGACGCCCTGTGGCAAAAGCACGAGGCCGGACCTGCTTGATCGCCGCCTCGCCTGCTGTCGGTCCCGCAGGCACAGGTCGCGCGCGGCGACCGCCGTGACGCCAAGCTGGATCCCGATTGAAACATAATCGTGTCCCGCTTCCTTGAGCAATACTGCCTGGGCGCGCAACCGGGAACGCGACAACGCATCAAGGCCTTGTGGCATGCACGTCATATTTCCCTCCTGTCGTTCCTGCCTTGGAATGAGAGTTTTCGTTTTCAGTTTCATCGATTGAAGCGGATCGGTACGGCGAGCGTAATCGATCCACCGCCGACATCCGGCGGCGGCTCGGGCACGGGGCTGGCCCGCCGCGGCAACGAGACCGCCTCTTCGTCGAGCGCGGCATCGCCGGACGACCGGACCAGGCGCGCCGACAACACTTGCCCGGAGCGGCTGATCGTGAACGCGATCATCGTCGTACCGGCGCCGGCAGCGCCGGACGGGAAACGCTTATAACGGTTGAGATGCGCCATCAGTGCGCCCTTCCACGACGCCTGGGACATCGACGGCATGGCGGCCGCGCCGGCGGCGGGAGCAGCCGACCGGTCCGCGCGCTGCGCCGACGAGGTCGGCGGTGCGGTGGTCTGAGGCGCTCGCGGCCTATCGGGATCCCGCGGCTTCTTGCGTTCGACATCTTTCTTCGGCGGCGGCTTCTTTTTCTCCTCCGGCTTTGGCGGCGGAGGGGGCGTCAATACCGCTTCGGCGTGATCGAGCTTCGGCAGCTCAGGCAGCTTGATGTCCGGCTTGTCTGGAATGTCCGGCGTGGTTTCGGGCTGGGCTTCGGTCATCTGCGGGCCCGGTGCAATGTCTTGCGGCGGCGCCTCCGGCGCGACCGCAATCGGCGCCAGTTCGATCATCACCGCAGGCGGCGGCTCTCCCGGCGCGGCTTCGGCCGGAGTCCAGTTCAGCGCAAGCCAGACCACGCCGCCATGCGCGGCGGCGATGACCAGAGCTGCGGCGCTCCAGTACAACACCGTCAACGCCGGGACCTTCTGCAACCAGCGGCCATCGGGATCGCGCCAATCGATCATCGCTTGGCACCGTTCGCCGGAGTTGCCGGCGGGATCGCGCCGCCCGCAAAAGGCGGCTGGCCCGCCGCCGCGCCGCTGCCCTGTCCAGTGTCTTCGAGGCCGACCAGCGCGATCTTGAGATAGCCGGCGTCGCGCAGGAGATTCATGACGGCCATCAGGTCGCGATAACTGACCGCGCCGTCGGCCCGCAGGAAGACGCGCTGGTCGCGGTCGTTACCCGTCTGCTGATCCAGCGTCGATTGCAGCGTCTCACGCGCAACATCTTCGTTGCCGAGCGCCAAACTCAAATCCTGCTTCACGGTCAGGAACACCGGCTTGTCGGGCCGCGGTTGCGGCTGCGCGTTCGAGACCGGCAGGTTCACCGCGACGTCGACGGTGGACAACGGCGCCGCCACCATGAAGATGATGAGCAGCACCAGAATCACGTCGATGAACGGCGTGACATTGATGTCGGATACCTCGACAAGATCACCGTCCTGCGGGTCTTTCAGTGTAACCGCCATTGGATTATTCCGCGGGACGCAGATGAGACGCTGCGCGGGCGGCGGATCGCTCCGGCTGGCCCACCGCCGGTCCTGAAGCAACCGGGGATGACAGCGCGGCGCTCAGCGCCTGCCGCTCCAGATCGCGCGACAAATGCTGCAACACCTCGCCCGAAGCATCCGACAGCAATGCCCGATAGCCCGTGATGGCACGCGCGAACACATTATAGATGATGACGGCGGGAATCGCGGCGACAAGCCCGATGGCGGTCGCGAGCAGCGCCTCGGCGATACCCGGGGCCACAACGGCGAGATTGGTCGTCTTCGACTGCGAAATGCCGATGAATGAATTCATGATGCCCCACACCGTACCGAACAGGCCGACGAACGGCGCCGTCGCGCCGATGGTCGCGAGCAGGCCCGTGCCGCGCGCCATGCCGCGTCCAGCCCTCGCCTCGATCCGCGACAATGCGATCGCAAGCCGCTCCTTGATGCCCTCGATTGACAGGTCGGTCGAGCGCCTGGTTTCGCGCACCGCTGCCTGTACCAGATCCGCGACCGGGCCTTGCCGCGTCCAGCCGGCCTCGATCTCTATCCGCGCCTGCTCAAGGCTCTCCGCACGCTGCAGTTTCCGCGCCGCACTTCGTGCCCGGCGCTTGGCGGCAATCAGTTCGAGACCCTTGGCCAGCCACACCGTCCACGTCGCCAGGGATGCAAACGCCAGCCCAACCATCACAATCTTCACGATGATGTCGGCGTTCTTGAACATCGACCAGGGGGACAGATCCTGCGGCAACGACGCCGTCACCGCAGATGACGACGACACAGCTACCGGCAGCTGACCGGCCGGCGCCGAACCCGCTCCGGCGTTCTCGCCGGAGTTCTCGACAGCAGGCGCAGCCGCCGCCGTGGCCGGCATTGGTGAAGCCACGGTGCCCTGCGACATTACCGCGGGCCCGGACACCGGCGCGTTGTCCTGCGCCGCGACCGGCGTGGCCAGCAGCATGACAAAGATCAATCCCGAGACCTTGCGCATCATCTTGCCGCACGTCGTCAAACTGTTCCGCCGTCCCGACATATCCACGATGCTGGCGATGTTCATGCTGTGCATTGGTTCTCTCATCTTGCCTTTTTAGAGCTGCAACGCCGGCCAGCCAGTTGGAGCAAGCCGGCGGGCCTGCGATCTGCATCCGGAGGAACGATGCCGTGCATGCTTGTGCAATTCGTCCTGCGCCGTGCCGTCTAGCGCGCCGCCGACGCTCACCACGCCAAGGCCGACAAAGCTTCCCAGCAGGGACCAGATGCCGTCGTTTGCACCGGTCAGGCCCTGATTGACGGTCGCGAGCAGCCATGCGGCGGCAAGCCCGCCGACCGTCCCGGTCAGGGCCGCGAACAGCGCAAGCGACCAGAACGGCCGCATCGCCTCCCGAACAACGTTGGGGGGTCCGGCCTCCATCAACACCTCATCAGAGGCATGAGCGACCGCAATGCGAGCGTTTGGACGACAATTTCATGCAGCAATTCAATCGTTTAGAACGCGACCCGGTACGAAGACGGGAGCTGTTTCCCGGCCGCATCCGAAGGCGTGTCCTGCTGTTCGCACCCTTCCGGGAGCTGCGCGCAACTCCCACATTGTTATGACGACCGAGACCGCCTTTTCCCTCATGTTCGGCGGCATATTTTTTTGAAAATATGCAAGCCATTCATCGGCCCGATTCCGGTTCGAAATCAGGCCCGCGATCCTCCCTTCCGTTCACCCGATGGTCAGATTTGCAGCCCGGCAAATCCATCCCGGCCACCTGAACGTCAGAAATCGAAAGTTGTCGAAACGAGGTAGGTCCGGGGAGTTCCCAGCGCGAGGCCATAGTCAGGAGCCGAATTGGCCCAGTAGTTCTTGCCAAGCAGGTTCTGAATATCCGCTCTGATGGTGATTGGTTTGCCGTTCGGCCCCTGGAACGTATAGCGCGCGCCGATATCGAACCGCGTCCAGTCCGGAATCTGCTGCGTGTTGGCGTAATCGGCATATTGCGACGACGTATAAATCGCGCGCGCCGTCAAAGTGAGGCCTGGCGCGAATGGCGTGTCCCATTCCCCGCCAAAGTTCAGCTGGACCTTCGGGACACCGGGCGCATCCTTGCCCTGCGTGGTGGGGTCCGTAGTTTCAGTCAATGTCGCATCAATGAATGTGACACCGCCCAGCAGGCGTATGCCGTTTGTGACCTCACCGAAGGTGTTGATTTCGATGCCGCGATTGCGCTGCTGCCCGCCAAGGGCGTAGATCAGGGTGACCGGATCGGTCACCGCACTCGGCTGCTCGATTTGAAACGCGCTGAGTGTGGCGGTGATCTTCCCGAAATCGACCTTGGTGCCGACTTCATACTGCTTTGACCTGTAGGGCGCCAACGACGTTCCGGCGTTCGCTGTTCCGGCCGGGGCGATCGATCCTGGCTGAAGGCCTTCGATATAATTTCCGTAGAGCGACACGTTGCTCAGCGGCTTGATGACCAACCCAACAGCCGGGCTTGTGGCGCCCTCGTCGTAAGACGTGGTGACGGCCTGCGAAGTTCGATCGTAGTTCGCGGTTTCGACCTGCTGCTGCCTGACGCCCAGGGTCAACTGAATACGTTCGTCCAAAACCGACAGGGTATCGGCGGCAGCGGCGCCTGACAGGACTGTGGTAGCCGTGCGCGGCGTGCTGCCGGTGGATCCGGGAAAGCCCGGAGCCGGTCCCCAGTTCGGGCTGTAAAGATTTGTCGCGATCGTGGGCCCAAAGAAGATGTTGCTGCCGTTCAACTGGTCGTACCAGCTTCCAATGAACGACACGGCATGGTGGATCGGGCCGGTGTCAAACGTTCCGCGCAATCCACCCTGGGCGGTGCGGGTGTCGGTGCGAGCCGGAAACAGGTAAGGAGAGGTCTCGATGGCGCCTCCGATCCCGGTGATCGAGGGCTGTGCGGCCAAGACCGTAAAATCATTGTTTCTCGCGCCGACCGAACCGAATACCGTCCAGTCCGACGTAAGATCGTACTCAGCCCGGACGACGCCAAAGACGTTCTCGCTGCTCCAATAGGACCACGGCGGAAAAACATTCTTCGAAAGATCCGGAGCCTTCGGCACCGGAATGCCCGGATCGATGTAAAACGGCTGGGCTGGGGAATCAAATCTGTCGTTCTGATAGCCAAGATCGGCGGAAGCCCGGAACCGTTCTCCGCGATAGTCGAGGCCGAGGACTGCATCGCCAAACTGCTGGGATTGACCATTGACGGCGGTGTCGCCGTCCTTGAACGTCCCGTTGAACCGAACACCCCATTCCTTGTCATCGCCGTAACGTCGTCCGACATCGATATGCGTTCCGAACTGCGAGATCGAGCTGTAGGAGGTCGTCAGGCGTGTGATCGGATCATCCGTCGCACGCTTGGGTACGATATTGATCGAACCGCCAATGGCGCCGGTTGGAGAGAGACCGTTCAGCAACGCCGATGGCCCCTTGAGAACCTCAACTCTTTCCGCAATATCCGGAGATACGAATTCGCGTGGCAGCACGCCGTAGACGCCGCCCAGCGAAATGTCGTCTGAGAACACTTCAAAGCCACGCATATAGAAAATATCGGTATAGCTTCCTTGCGACCAGATGCTCCTGACGGATGGATCGTTGTTCAGGACATCGGCGATGCTGCGCGCCTGCTGATCCTCGATCGTCTTCGCCGTAAAGCTCGTTGCGTTGAACGGCGTATCCATAACGCTGCGGTTGCCCAGCATGCCTAGCTGGCCGCCGGTCGCGACCTGCCCACCGGCATAGGCCGGTGGCGGAGCGCCGAGCGTGGACGTGCTCGACGCCCCCTGGACATCGATGGTGTCGAGATTGATTGCGCCCGCGGGTGCGGCGCCAGCGGCCGTCACACCTGGCCGCTGCACCGTGACGGTGTTGGCGTTGTTGAAGCGATAGGTGAGGCCAGATCCTGCAAGCAGACGGCCCAGCGCCTCGGACTGCGACAGCGTCCCCTGCACGCCGGGCGAATTGACGCCGCGCGTAATGTTGGTATCGAAGAACAACTGCAGCCCCGCGACCTTGGAAAAGCGAACCAGCGCCTGCGACAGAGGTTGCGGCGGAATGTCAAAGGACTGCGCGGTTGCCGTGCCTGGCTGCGATTGCGCGATCGCCGGCGATCCGGACAAATCGATCAGCGCCGTCGTGCATAATAACGCAAACATCGCCACCGGCCGCCTCGAGCCCCCTGCCCGCCTTGGCGCCCATTTGACCGCACGCGCATCGCCCCGTTCATTCCGCATCGCCCCACCTTGTCGTCACGGCTTCCGGCCGCAGGTGCGGCCATCGCTCTCAATGGGGTTGACACTTGGCGGACGCCACCTAATGACCCGGCTTCGGCCTTTTCAGCAGATCATTTTTAGAATGCCCCTAAACGGGACGGTGCATCTCAGGAGGCGCGGTAGACGATCGCGATGTAGTTCGTCGCCTGAAGCACGCGGATCGGCAAGGTTTCCGCGATCGTCTGCAAGGCGCTGTCCGCCTGCCTGGTATCGAAAATCGCGGTGACGGGAATATCGCCGATACTGCTGTCGGCCAGCACGATGCGGCCATGCCGGTAGCGCTCCAGCTCCGCCAGCACACGGCGCAACGGAACGTCCTGAAACACGATGCGGTCTTGCCGCCACGCTTCCGACGTATCGAGATCGGCCGGGCTTACCCCGCCGATACCGCCGCTGCCGTAGCTGACCTGAAAACCCGCTCCGACGTCAATGCCGAGCGTCGAACCGGCGCTCACCTGCACCATGTGCTCGCTGACCGTCACCGTGACGACATCGCCGACGGACTTGACATCGAAGCGCGTGCCAAGCGCCTTGATGGCGCCGCCCGCGGCCCCGACGATGAAAGGCCTTTGCGGATCGGCCGCGACATCGAAAAAGCCCTCGCCGCGATACAATTGCAATCGCCGCGACGACGCGGAGAAATTCACCGAGAGCGCCGAATAGCTTCCGAGCTCGACGATGCTGCCATCCGCGAGCGTGAATGTACGCCGCTCACCGATATCGGTGACGTGATCGGCGAACAGGTCACGGCGGCCGAAAGCATAGAGGCCGGCGCCTCCCGCCAGCACGATCATGCCACCCGCCAACAGATGGCGGCGGCTCAGGACGGCCTGCGAGCGCCGAAACTTGTCGAACTCCGGCTGTGCGATATCAAACCGATCCCACAGCGCTTGGGCGCGGGCCCAGGCGGCGGCATGGCTTTCGTCCCGATCGAGCCATGCCAGAAACCCGCGACGGTCATCGTCGCCGACGGTTTCATCCCGCAGGCGGACAAACCATTCCAGCGCCTCCCTCATGATGGGATCGGCCGCATCGTCCTGCATTCCCTGCCACCTGCATAAACCGGCCGGTGCCCGTACACCGCCCCTATCCACTATGACACCCGGAAACAGATATCCAATGGAGCGCGGGGCGCGATTTTTTATCGCTGGCCGACCAGCCGGTCGAGGTCAGTCAGCGCGCTGACGATCTGGGAGATCACGGTATTGCGCGATATGCCCTGGCGCAGGGCGATCTCGTCATAGCTCATGCCTTCGAATTTGTTCAGCACGAACGCCTCACGACGACGCGGCGGCAGAGACATCACGGCGTGGAGCACGCGCCTCAGTTCACAGCGATAAAGCGCGATGATTTCGGGCGACGCGGACGTGTCCGCAATCTCGTGAAATTCCGCATCCGGAAGTTTGACCTCGGCGTGCCGCGCGGTGTCGCGAATATGATTGAAAGCAAGGTTGCGCGCCGCGCTGGTCAGATAAGCGGGGCAATTGGCGAAGTCGTCGCGATCGGCCTGGCCCAGCAGCTTGACGAAGGCCTGATGGACCAGATCCTCCGCCATCGCCCTGTTGCCGACCAGCCGGCCGACAAGCCGCTTCAGCCGGCCGTGCTCGGACGTATAAAGACCAGCCAGATCAACCGCATGGGCGCGCATCACGTTCACTCGAACAAAGCTTCGAAGCGATGGCGATGCCACCGCCTCCGGGCCGCTCCTTCGCCAAGTAAGGGATGGATGATTGTCGCGCAAATGCAATAATTTAGATGCCCTCTAAATTTGTCGGACCATGGTCGCACCTATTCATCGGCGACCACAACCGCGCGCCGGCGCATCCAGACACAGGCCAGAATGACAACAAGCGGGCTCGCAAGAGCGGCCCATGACAAGGCCCACCAGATGCCGCCTTGCCCGAGCAACGCTGACAGCAGGCCGAACACCGTCAATACTGCGAGCACCATCGGCCAGCGCCACACGCGGCTGGCCGAGCCACCTCTTCTGTTCATTCGGCGGCTTCCCGGGATAGCGCGGGCAAGGATGCCGCATGGCTCGCCACCAATTCCGCATCGGCCGCCGCGGCGGGCGAGTTGCGCCGCGATAGCCAGAGATAGAGCCCGCTGCCAAGCACGATGATGGTCACGAGGTCGAGCAGCGCCCAGATGATCTTCAGCGGTAGCCCGCCGTAATCGCCGAAATGCAGCGGCCGCGAAACTTCGAGAGCACGCAGGTACCACGGCATCGCGACCACACCATCCAGCTTCCCGCTGCGCGCATCGACCAGCACGGGACTGAACAGCCGCGATGTCAGCGGCTGCTGCCCCTTCGCCCACAGCAAATAGTGATAGGGCGAGCCGAACTGCGCGCCGGGGAACACCACGCTGCTTATCGTCATGCCGGGAAGTGCGGTCCTCGCGGCATCGAACGCCGCCTGCGGCGAACTCAATTCGGACTCTGCAGGCACCGGTCTGCCGCGCAGCGGAGCAAGCATGGCCCTCACATCGGTCTGCTGCCACAGCGCGAACAATGGCGTCGACAGTTCGTTCATGACGCCGGTCGCCCCCACCACCAGCGCCCAGGCCAGCGTGACCACGCCGAGCATGTTGTGCAGGTCAAGCCATTTCAGCCGCGGCGAACGATCGGCCCGCACCGTGCCAAAATCGAGCTTGCGCATGAACGGCCCATAGATCACGACGCCGGAGACGATCGCGACCACGAACAGCAGCGCCATCGTTCCCATGAACAGTTCGCCGGGAAGCCCCGCGAACAGATCCCTATGCAGGCTGAGCATGGTGCCAAGGAATGTCAGGCTCTCCTGGCTGAGCGGCTTCGACTGCTTGAGCACCTGCGCGGTCCGCGCGTCGAACTTGATCCAGTGGCCGGACTTGCGATCCGCGTTGAACGCCGCCCAGGACGGCGCCATGAACACCACCATCTTCGGCTCGTCGTCATCGACGAATATCGAGACGATGATCTGGCCCGGATACATCTGCCGGCTCAAGGCCGCGACATGATCGAGACTGGTATTGGGCGTGCCGGCCGGCACGCTGGCGTAGGGAAGACCGTCATCGAGCCAGTCGCCGATTTCGTCATTGAAAACCAGCGGCAAGCCGGTGACGCAGATCAGCAACAGGAACGCCGTACACACAAGGCTGGACCATTTGTGGACCCAGAACCATTTTCGAAATGTCACTCGTGTCATGAGATGTCTTTACCGAAGCCCGTTTGACTAGCGATTATCACGCAACGCCGCCACATACGATCAGGATTCTGTTCATTTTTGCACGGCACGGACCGGCATTCATTAGAACCCTTCAAAGAACTTCATCCATCCGCCCCTTAACCTGCTTCCAACCTCACGACCGGTTTTCAAGTCCGCCTGGACGCGCCATGCCTATCACCACCGATATACCAACTTCGCCAGCACCGTTCGACCCAGGCCGAAATTGCAATTCGTCAAACTCGCGCAGGAGGCGACATATTCCTTGTTGAACAGGTTCGTCGCATTGATCGATGCCTGATAATTCTTGAGCGTCGGGGTGAGCGTGCCGAGGTCGTATTGGACGGCCAGATCGACCAGGGTGTAGTCGGGAACCTCAAACGTGTTCGTTGTCGTTCCCCAGCTGGATCCGACATAGCGGACACCGGCGCCGAGCTGCAGCCCTGTCAACGCGCCCGTGGTGAATCGATAGGTTCCCCACAGCGACGCCATGTTCTTCGGAATGCCGGTCGGAACCTTGCCGAGATTGGTCGTGGTGCTCTGGGTGACGAGCGCGTCGTTGTAGGTGTAGGCGCCGATCAGCTCGATGTTGTCGGTCAGATTCGAATGACCTTCCAACTCGAGACCACGCGACCTGATTTCGCCGGTCGCAATGCTGAAGTTCTGGTGGTTGGGGTCCGTCGTCGCGACGTTCTGCTCCGTCAGATCGAAGACAGCAGCGGTAACGAAACTCCTGGAGCCGGCCGGCTGATATTTGATTCCACCTTCATATTGCTGGGCAGTCGTCGGCGGCAAAAGAGCATAGGTATAGGTCGTCGATTCATCCGGCTGGAACGAGGTCGCGTAGCTGACATAGGGGGCGATGCCGTTGTCGAATTCGTAGACAGCGCCGGTGCGCCAGGTGAAGGGATGATCGTTCTGCAGCTGGGTGGAGTCGGATATCAGCTCGTGATCGGTGGCGCTGTACCAATCCTGCCGGCCGCCAATCAAAAGACGGAGGCCGCCGATCTTGATCTGATCCTGCGCATAAAGGCCGAGCCGATCCTGCCCGATATGCTCAATTCCGGAATATGCCGGCGTGGCGATGTTCATGCCATAGACCGGCGCAAACACGTTCAGGCCTGGCGCCGCCCCCAGCCCATAGGCTTCCGTTCCCGTCGTTCTTGCATAATCGAGGCCGACGAGAATCGTATGTTGCAGCATCCAGGTGCTGATATCGGCCTGTAACTGATTGTCGATGGTCAGGTAATTGAGATTTTCATCGTTGACGAAGGAATACCGATTGAGCGTCGTCTGGTTTGCCGCCAGACCGTTGCCGAATACATTTTTTAAATTGTCGTCGACGGTGAGATAGCGGAAATTTTGCCTTACCGTGAAGATATTGTCGAAACGGTGCTCGAACTGATATCCGAAGGACTCCTGGGTCCGGCTGTGCCTGTCTAAGCTGGAATCGCCGGGATCGAGATTTAGGGGAATCTTGCCGTTGATATTCGGCAGCACCGTTCCTACCGCCGGCACGAAATTGTAGAATCCGGCCTCCGGATCATATTGGTAATTTGCCTGTACGGTCAGCTTGGTGTCGTTATCAGGACGCCAGGTGACCGAAGGCGCGATGGCGACGCGCTGATTGTTGACGTGATCGACCTGCGTGCCGGTGTTGAGCCCCTCGCCCGTCAGGCGATAGAGAAACTGTCCGCTTTGGTCGACCGGGCCACCGATGTCGAAACCGCTCTGGATCCGGCCATAGCTTCCGGTCTGGAGAAAGATCTCATGCAGAGGCTCGGCCGCCGGCTGCTTGCTGACGAGATCGACGACGCCTCCGGGCGAAGCCTGGCCATAGAGCACGGATGCCGGGCCGTGCAGAACCTGAATGCTCTGCAGAAAATAAGGGTCGACCGCGACAACGTTGTAGCCGGTCGAGCCGGTGTTTGCGGACGGAAGCCGTAATCCGTCGAGATAGGTGTCCATCAGAAATCCCCGGCCATAAAGATATTCGAGGCCAGTCTCGCTGACGCCGCGCTGCTCGGGGAGTACGCCCGACGTGTAACGCAACGCCTCCGGAACATTCTGGACGTTCTGGTCGTCCATCTGCTTTCGCGCCACCACCGAAATGGATTGCGGCGTTTCGATCAGGGGCGTGCTGGTCTTCGTTCCGGCGACGCTCCTCGTCGCGACATAACCCGCCGTGCCGTCGCCGTCGCCGCCCTGCACATCGATGGTATCGAGCGGGATGGCGCCGGCCGGCGCAGCGCCCGTCACCGGGCCGCTGCCGGGCTGCTCGATCAGCACCGTGCGCGCGCCGGTGAAGCGATAGGAGAGCTTGCTGCCGGCCAGAAGTTGCGCGAGCGCGGCGTTCGGCGTCAACAGTCCGGACACCCCGGCCGTGGTCAGGCCGGAAGCGATCGACGGAACGTAGCTGATCTGGATGCCAGCCTGACGGCCAAATGCCACGAGCGCCGCCGAGAGCGGGCCGGCCAGAATGGAGAACGCGCGCTCCGCATTCGACGTCGGCGCCGAAGTTTGTGCTTGCGCCTGAGCAAATCCGGCTGACAGTGCCGAGCTTGCGGCGAACAAGGCCAGCGCCGCCTTGTATCCGAGATAACGACGCCCCAACGCCCCCGCAAAACGCATCTTCGGCCTCTCCAATCAATTCCATGGCAGGCTTGCGATGCACCGCTTTCGCGCATTCATGCAGCCTCCTTAGTCTCGACGGAAAAGCCGCGTCAATTTCTCCTCTGCACGCGATATTTTTAGAGCGATGTCAAAACCGTCAGCCACGGCGACAGATGCATGACCCTGCCGCCATACGGGCCGACCACGGCCGCCAGCGCGGCGTCCGGATCGGCGAGATCGAACAGGCCGCTCACCGGCGCCGAAGCCAGGCTCGATTGCGGGATCACGATCTCGCCTCGGCGCCAGCGGCCGATCTCCGCCACCACCGAACGAATCTGCTCCTGATCGGCGACCAGAAGATTCTGGCGCCAAGCCGCCGTCTGGCCAGGACCGCGGACACCACGCTGAAGCTGGCCAGAGGAAGGTCCGGCCGCGATCCATTCATTGGTGCCGAGCGTCACGCTGTCGCTTTTGAGCTCTTCATCTAGCGTAACACGGATTTGTCCTTCCTCGACCCCGGCGAGGCTGCGGCCACCGTTCTGCCTGATCTCGAACACGGTGCCCACGGCCGTTGCCAGAAGCTCACCGGCCCGCGCCTCGAAAGGCCTGTCGAACTCCTTGACGACCTCGCAGAGCGCCATTCCCTCGAGCAGATTGATACTTCGGATGGCTGGCGTAAACGCAATCTCGACCGCGCTGTCCGGGCCGAGCGTCAGCCAGCTTCCATCCGGAAGTTGCTGCCGCTTGATCTCTGCGATTTCGGTAACGGCGTCGGAGCGCCAGCGACGCCAGATGTCGGGCCCCTTCAGAATGGCCGATCCAGCCAGGACAACGCCCAATCCCGTCAACACATCCCGCCGGCTGGTCGCGCGATTTTTCCGCGCGCTGCCGGCCCGCTTTTTGGCGCCGACCGCGTCACCGGTGAGCCGATAGACCCGCCTCGCCTCGTCCCAGGCAGCGCGATGCTCGGCGCTTTGCGCGCAAAAACGACGTACCGTCTCGCGCATTGCTTCACTGTCCGGCGCGGACTGCCAGTTCAGCAGCAGCGCCATGGCTTCGTTCCAGATGTCTTCGCTCTCGGCCGGCGCCGCCATGGCGGGATATCGATCCAGTATAGGAACATTGCTGCAAGTCAGGCGGGACTCACGTCATCGTAGACGGTATAGGTTCGGTAATTTCTCGCGTCGAGCGAAGATTATTCGATACCTTGGGCGCGCAGACGGTCGCGAACGGCGCGATAGCCCTCCAGGACCAGCCGGCCGGCGTGGGCGTTCGACATGCCCAACGTTCGGGCGATTTCCGCCAAGGTGTGCTCGCCAAGGCGATGCATCTCGAACGCCTTGCGTGTCCGCTCGGGAAGCGAAGCCAATATCTCGAAAGTTAGCAGCAAAGCCTGCCGGTCCGCGACCACCGTTTCCGCCGACGGCGTGGAATCGGCGAGCGCAAACAATTCCGCATCTTCCAGGCTGACCAACGGTCGCTGCTTGCGGCGGTGATCGATCGCCAGGTTACGGGCGACACGGGCGAGATAGGCTTTTTCGTCGTTGATGATAACCTTGGCCGAGGGCCCCATCAAATTGACGAACGTGTCCTGGATCAGATCCTCGGTCGTCGTCCGGTTGCCGACGATACGATTGATCAGGCGTCGAAGCTTGCTCTGCTCCGACACATATAGGCCTGCTAGATCAATCGCCCGGGCATTCATGCGAGTTGCTCAAGAAGTCATACGAAGATCGGCGCGTCCGTGAGATCTTCACATGATCCCGCTCGATCAAGCGGTAGACGATCGGCCATTAATCCGCAAATCCGATAGTTTATATTGTTTCTAAATTTCTTCGCGAATAAGCCGCAAGCGCTTGCCATTGCTTGCCGCGACGGCCGCGCAAGCGCAGCCCGTGTATTATCTCACGGTAAATCGGACCGGAACGACAAGCTGTGCCGTCTGGCCCGGAATGTCCTCCGGAATGGCTGGCAATGGCGAAGCGCGCTCGATCATTGCCTGGGCCGCCGCATCCAGTTCATTTGATCCGGAACTGTGGACGACGAAGAAATCAAGCACGCGGCCGTCTCGATCGAGCGTGAAGCTGAGCAGACAGACGCCGTCCTCGTGCCGGCCTTTGGCGGTTTCGGGATAGAGCTTGAAACGTTCGAGATGGGCGAGAAGCCTGCTCTTCCACGCCGACGGAAGATCCGTGACCGATGCCGTATATCCGAACGTCTGCCGCGCCGGCTCGACCGTCGGGCTATCCATGCCATTGTCGCCCCGCACCAGACCATTAACCGATGCGTCAGAGCGGACATCGATGCGAACAGGGCGATTAGACGCCTTATTGTTCCGCGCCGGTTTCGGCAATTGCGCCGGTTTGACTTGCAAATTTTTGGGCGCCGCGTCCTGGCCGATCGGGCTCGGCGCAATTGCCGCCAGCGGTGACGCGACGGGATTTTCCGCAGCCGCATTCGAGGGCGTGGTTGCGGCATCGTCTGCTGCTCGCACATTGTCGATCGTAGCGGCGTCGGGTTGCGGATCGGACAGGCTTTCCGGAACAGAGGACGACGGTACAAGATCCGCGAAGATCGCCTGCGGCGGGCTGCCCGTGGAAACCATTGGCCTGGCCGCCCATATCGGCATCATGGCGAGCGCCACACTGATATGGCCGGCTAATGCAAGACCGGGCGCAACGCATTGTCCGAGAACGCCAAAGCCGGACCGCCGCTGTTGCCGAACTGCCGGAGCCAACCTGTTCACATCCACCTCAAGCCCGGCCGCTCAGCCTGCATGGTCAGAAGCGTATCGATCGGTTGCAGCGTTGCGACGGCCTTGAACGCCGATCGCAACAACGCGATGTCGAGCATTTCCTGCTCCGTCCGTCATCAAGACGCCATAACCGGACGTCCCAAGCAACCTCTACGGCTTAGCGAAGTGACGCTCAAGGCGTCCGGGCCGAACCGGGATTAGAAGCTCTCGAAGACATCGGACGCCGTGTCGTCCGTGACCTGTTACGGCGGCCCGCAGATCCGCACCGCCGCAGCTTCGTTAAAGCCTTGATTGCTATTTCAGGAATCGAATGTCGTCGGGAGAAGACAGGTTCGCGGCGCGCCATGAGAGATACCGTAGCGCGTTGAATTGGGGTGCAGAAACGCCGACGGTAGCGCTCCCACTGCTCGTCAGGCGGCAGCTAGAACCTCGGCCCGAACCAACGGGAACAATTGATCGGCGCATCTTTTCCATTCGTCACAAGTATAGACGCCATCGTGGTTATAATTCCAGATCAGCGGCTCCTTCACTCACCAGCGATATTTCAAGGTCGCGAGAACGTTGCGGCGCAGTCCGTAATAGCAACCATTTGTGCAGAAGCTTATATATTGACGGTCGAACAGATTTGTTACGTTGAGGGCCAAGGACAATCCCTTAAGTGACGGGTTCTTCGCGCCAAAATCATAGCTCGCCATCGCGTCGAACACGGTAACAGCAGGCATGGTATAAGTGTTCGCCGTATTTTCCGTGTTACCCAAGTAACGAGCACCTCCGCCGAGCTTTAAACCGGCCAGCATACCATCTGTGAACTTGTATGTTGCCCAGAGATTCGCGCTGTTTTCGGGTATCGCGGCAGGCCGGAAGCCAACATCCCCGTTGTTGGATTTTGTCGTCTTCGCGTCAATGTAAGCATATGACGCGATTAGATCGACATGTTCAGTAAGACCCGCTCTCGCGCTGAGCTCGAAGCCCCGAGAACGTATCTCGCCTGTCTGAATTTGATTGTTATTGTTATTCGGATCTTGCGTCAGAACATTCTGTTGGGCGAGGTCAAACACGGCCGCTGTGAAGAGCGCGTTCATAAACGTGGGCTGGTATTTTATTCCGGCCTCGTACTGCTGCCCCGTTGTTGGCTTGAACGCCGTGTCGCTTGCGTCAGTCCCGATGGTCGGTAAAAACGATGTGGAATAACTCACGTATGGAGCAATGCCGTTGTCAAAGAGATATAGGAGGCCCGCATTCCACGTCGTGGCAGCGTTCGACTGTGTTTGAAGGGCGTCATTGTTGAGAAGATTTGTCGTTGAAGAACTGGCCCAATCTTCACGGACGCCGAGCGATGCTCGCCAACCGCCGAGAGCGATTTGATCGCGCGCGTAGATACCAAGATCGTCAAGCTTCTGGCGGGTATCGATATAGGTGTCGGCCGACGTATATGCGGGGAGAGGTTGATAATAATTTGGGTTGAGCAAATCGAGCGACGGCGCATCAGCGTCCGTTTCTTTGTCGGCGAAGTCGACGTGCTGATAGTCTAGCCCGAATAGAACCTTGTGATGCAGGCTGCCGGTATCAAAAGATTTCTCATCCTGGTTATCGACCTGAAAACTATCGTAGCTGTTTATATCCTGGAATTTGTCTCGGACGATCGTTGTACCGGTGATGGAGTCATCCTGAACGCTGTCGAACAACCAGCTTGTGTGCATATATCGGAGGTTCTGGCGAACCGTCCAGCCGTTGTCGAACTTGTGCTCAAACGAATAGCCAATGGAGGCTTGCTTGCTCTCCAGTTTATTAAAGCCCAGGTCGCCGGTGAAGAAATTATCCGGGATTCTATAACCGGCAGCGTTCGGCACAAACGACCCCGCAAACGGACGCTTGTTCCAGAATCCGACATTTGGATCATATCGATAGTTTGCGAAAACCGTGAGAGTTGTCGAATCGTCCGGCTTATAAGTGATGACCGGAGCGATAGAAAGACGGCTGAGATTGGTGTGGTCGACCTGGGTGCCGCTATCGAAGCCAACGCCCGTAACCCGATAGAGCCAATGCTTGTCTGCGTCGAGCGGGCCGCCCGTATCGAAACCGCTCTCAATCCGCCCGTAGCTTCCCCCTTGAACAAACACCTCATGAAACGGATCGTCGGTCGGCCGCTTCGTAGTTAGCGCAAGAATGCCACCCGGATAGCTTTGGCCGTATACGGCGGCTGTTGCCCCTTTCAGGACTTCGGCACGCTCAAGCATGTATGGATCGTAGGCTGGCTGCACGAACGTTCCGACGGGAGTGGCAAGACCGTCGACATAGTTGGTGGAAGTAAAGCCACGGGTTACGATTTGATCGGATTGTTTTGAATCCGAGTTATCTTCGCCGACAACCCCTGCGTTGTAATACGAGACGGCTTGTCCGACATTAAGCGGCTGCTGGTCGTCCATTTGTTGTCGCGTGGTCACCGAGATTGATTGGGGCGTCTCAACAATTGGAGTGTCAGTTTTTGTGGCCGTCACGCTTCTTGTCGCGACATAGCCGACACCAGGGCCAAAAGGCGATTGGGCACTGTTGCCCTGCACATCGATCGTATCGAGCGGGATGGCTCCCGCAGGCACCGCGCCGGGGCCGCCGACATTCGCAGCATTTGCGTTGATCAGCCGAACCGTGCGTCCACCTGCAACCTGTGCGGAAAATCCTGTACCGGCGAGCAATCTGTTCAAGCCATCGCGCAACGCGAAGGCGCCCGATACGCCTTGCGTCCGAATCCCGGCAGGAATGGCGCCGTCAAAGACCAGGTCGATATTCGCCGCTCGCGAGAACGATACGATTGCGGTCGAGAGCGCCTGGGGCGGAACTGCAAACATGATTTGCCGTTCTGAGCGCCTTGCAGATGCCGTCGGCGGACTTGCCGACGGCCCTGCTTGCTGCGCGAAGGCCGGTGGCATCGACATCAAGAGACCCGCAAACGCGGTCGATCCCAGCAGGATCGCATGCACCCGCCACTTTCCGGCACCAAGCAACAACAGATTCCGCCGTATCATCCCAATACCCCGCCCCGTGACCAAGCCGGCCCTTATGGTCCGAACTTCATCCACTCAGACGAAGGACATCGCGCGCTTTCTGATGGCGTAATGGCTTTTCTTTTTGGAATCGATCAAACCGCGAAAACGAGCGTCAGATAGGGCGTGAGCTGCACCAGCCTGATCGGAAGGGCGGTTTCGAGCGTGGAGAGAATGTCGCCGGATTTCTGAAGGTCCACGATCAGCGTGACCGGCCGCGCCTCGAGCGCCGGACTCATCACGATCAACCTGCCGCGCCGCCAACGGTTCAGCGCCGCAACCACGCGCGCGAATGGGGCGGACACGAAAACCAGCCGTCCCTCCCGCCATGCCAGTTCCGTGGCCGGATCGATTGCGGCTGGAGCGCCGATGCTGTTGCGGCCGTAAGCCACCTGCGTTCCGGCTTCGATCCGGACATCCTCGGCCCCGAGACGGACGTCGACGGCGTGCTCGGCAACCGTGACGCGCACGTCGTCGTCTGAGACATAATCGATATTGAACTCGGTCCCCATCGCCATGGTCCGTCCCGTCCCCGCCTGCACCACGAACGGCCGAGTTCGATCCGGCTCTGCGGAAAAGAACGCCTCGCCCGCCAGCAGCGTGACCAGTCGCAGATCCGGACGAAAATCAAGCGAGAACGCGCTGGCCGCCGACAGGTCGACGGTAGACCTGTCGGGCAAGGTAATGAGGCGGCGCTCGCCCGTCGCAGTGCGGTAATCGGCCAAGGGAAACTGCCGTGAGATCGCCCACGCACCGCCGCCGACGGCAAGCGCGACCACGGCCTTGCCGAGCGTCCGGCGCGTCATCTGCGCACCCGATTTGCGGCGGCGAGCCTTGGCGACTGGCAGATCGGTCACGCCTGCCCATAAACGCTCGACCTCTTCATAGGCGGCACGATGGCTCGGATCCCGGCGCATCCAGGCCCGAAACGAGGCGCGATCGGCATTCGCCACCTGATCGGCATGCATAAGCGCGAACCAGGCCACGGCCTCGCGCGCGATCGGATCGAGATCATCAAGGTCTTGATTGCCGGTCCAATCCGAATTCGGACCCATGAAGGCGCGCTCCTGCTGTCGGCGACGGAAAGCAGCCGTCTTCCGTCTCCCTCTTATCTAGAGACGATTCAAAGTGCGAGATTTCTGATGGTGAAATTACGAGAGCGCGCGATCAAGCGCGGCCTTGAGATGCATCATCACCCGGACCATCTGGCTGAAAGCCGTCTTGGTCGGAATGCCGAGTGCCCGCCCGATTTCATCAAAAGTCTGGCCGTCAACGGCGCGCCGCAGGAAGACCTCGCGCGGGGTGACAGGAACGGCGTCCAGAGCGGCCTGAACGACAGCCAGTTCCTGCCGCGACAGCACGATCCGCTCCGGGGACGGAGCCTCGTCAATGAGCTGGCCAAGCACGTCGTCCGCGTTGTCGACACAAGGCAATAGGCGCTGCCGCCGCGCAAGATCGATCGAAAGATTATTGGCCGTACGGAAGATATAGGCCCGCACATTGTCCACCGGCGTCGCGGGCGCAGCCGTCAAGACGCGCAGAAAGGTTTCCTGCACCAGATCCGCCGCCGTGTCGGCCGATGCGCCGCGGCGGCGCAGAAAACGCCCAAGCTCTGCATTATGCCGCCGAAACAGGTTTTGAATATCCCAGATCACGGCCCGAACCCCTTCGCATCGCCGGACACGAGACATCCCCAAGAACAAGTTGCGCGGCTGCTCCTTCCCGATTAATCGAGAGCCAATTCCGCTGCAATCGGAATGATCTAGAGTCGTTCTAAGCTGGCGACATAAAGCATTATGTTGGCACCTCTCAAATTATTCCGCAGCAGAAAGTAGGCTCACAACAGGGCGCGGGAACGCATCGCGTTTTATCAATGATACAAATGCGCGGGATGGGATTACGCCAATATGGTCGGCAGCATGCCGGCGCGCACCGAAGTCGATTGAATGGCCGCAGGATATCGACACATCGTCACGCTTGGGTGGCAACAATGGACTGCATTATGACAGCGCCGCTGTTGTTACCCATAGCGCTTACGAGCGAAGTGGATACCAGTTGGCGTGAGGAAAACGCGTCGAAAAAAGAATCTAGAACTTCGGTTGTGATTCAATCAGCAGCTGCCATGCTCTGGCGTCATGCTTTCCCGCTCTCGAGATCATTCGAACCTTATAGCCGGCTGCGCAGAAACCGCCGTCCCTCCGCAAACACCAAGAATAACTCTGATACAGAGGCGAAAAAAACAACGCGCGTCTGCGCGGCTGGGCGGCGACAGTCAACGATTGGAAGATGGACTGCGCTCTCGACTCCAGCCCGGTCCAGCCGCTTCTACCTCGCGAAAGCTGCAAACGTCCGCTCAGGACTTCCTTCGTTTTCCTTGGACGAGGGAAGCCTGAACATGACCAAGACAAGGAAGAGACCGAAGAACCAAGCGCTAGGCCCAATGTTCTTCGCCGATGCAGCGGCGTTACACCCTCAAGCATTGAAGAATAAAACCATAAACTCGGAAATGCTCTCGACCATTTCCGCGCAACGCTGCGACGATACTTGTGCGCAGATCGAGCAGCAAACAGAACACGAACGGAAATGTTCGCAGTTTTGTACGCAAATGGCGCGCCACTCAGAATAAAACTACAAACTCTTGGCCAAAGGCGATCTGATTTATTGATTTTGCTTTGTAAGTTTGGTTGCGGGGAGGCGCAACACCCGATCTCTTCGAAATGGTTTTCCAAAAAGCGAAACGCGCCCCTTCCAGATCGCCTGCGCCGATATCGCATGAATTGGCGATTGCGGGGAGACGTCCGTGACAAACGCTCGGGCTTTCTCACCGCATTCCAAAACCGCTCATTGTGCGGATCCGTCGCTATCTTAACGACCAAATAGCGGCCTGTTCAGCGCCCTCTAAGCAAGTTCAAACCAGGTAACTTGCAATTCGCGACCTGGAATGGAAACTGATTGATGATCGGCGCCGACAGTCCGCAATTCCGTTCACCTCTCCGACCAGAGAGCGCTTAGCTTGACGAATTGGGCCAGCGGATTGAAGCGATCAGGCCGTCCGAGATTTTTTCGGCTGCCATAATCACTGGAATATTAGTATTCGCGCGCGGGATGTTCGGGAAAATCGATGCATCTCCTATCCGGAGATTGCGGATACCGTAAACCCGACCTTGTGGGTCCGTTACCGCCATAGGATCCGAATCGCTTCCCATTTTACAGGTGCCGCATGGATGCCAAACACTGCTCGCATTGAGCGAAAGATATCTCTCCAGATTCGAAGGGCTATCGAGAAGTGCGTTCAACGGCGGTGCGTTAGCGATCAATCTCCTGATGACAAACCGCCGTATTTGATCTGGACCGTCCAGTGATCGCCCTAATGCACCCATTATAGCCGCGTTATAGCTATTAATCTGGGTAACAAATCGAACGGCTGCGCTCCAACGAACTGGGAAGGAGTCGTGAACAATGCCGCGGTTCTCCATACCTTTAACGACTTGCGCGAGTTTCCTGAATCCGAATGCGAGACGAGCAACGTCGCGTTCGTCGGAAAGCAGGTTCACCTCCACTCTTGGAGCGGCATGAGGATCTGCGCTGGCTATCGTAACGCGACCCTTTGAATGCGACTTGTTTAGCCAGAGGTAGAAATAAGCCAGCCGCCGTCCTACACCATGCCAGGCGGACATCGCACCCGTATTTACGTAGAGGTCCGACACATCGTGCTCTTCTGTGCCGGATGAGAAGCGGAGTGCAATTTGACCAGATTTCGGTGACAAGCTCGACCGGAAAGCTGGGTCGACAAAGGCGCAGATGTGAGTTCCTGGATGCTCGCGAAGATTGCTTCCGACCCCAGGCGAATGGTGAGCAACCTCGATTCCCAGAGTTCGAAGGTCCTCGCCAGGTCCGATACCAGCGCGTAATAACAGACTAGGCGTTCTGATCGCGCCAGCACAAAGAATTACCTCATGTGCTAGCGCACGCAGCCGCTTTCCGCCGCGCTCATATTCAACACCGACGGCCACCCTGTTCTGCACGATCAATCGCGTAACACACGTTTCGGTCAGCAGCTCGAGATTTTCGCGTTGCCTCACCTCTGCAGTTAAATACGCCATTGAAGCGCTAACGCGGGCGTTCGATTCATTCGAGTATGCAATCGCGAAGTAGCCGTCTTCGAACCGGGCGTTCTGGTCGCAAATGTCGGAAAAGCCGTGATTTTCGAGGGTTGCCGCGAGCTCTCTTGAAAATGGCGGCCAATTATCGCGCATGACCCGGCTGACTGGAATTGGCCCGTCGTTGCCGTGCAGCGGCCCGGTATAGTCAAGGTCATGCTCCAGCTTTTTGAAATAAGGAAGGACCCTCTCCCAATCCCAGCCGGTGGCGCCTAGTTTCGACCATCCGTCATAGTCGGCCGGAATTCCGCGATTGGCCACTTGTACATTGACGGTGGACCCGCCACCGATCACCCGTGCCTGTTCGTAAAACCTGGTCTTTGACCTGTTGGCGAATGGGATCACGCGCGAGTTCGGCCAAAGGTAACGAGTGCCGTGGAAAATAACCGCGGGAGACGGGCTCAAGATCTCCGGAGGTTCAGCTCCGGGGCGTAAGTCGGGTCCTGCCTCGATGAGCAGAACACGATTTCTTGGAATGGCTGAAAGCCTATTTGCCAACACGCATCCTGCTGAACCACCACCAACGACGATGTGGGTCCATTCTTTTTCTTCACCAAGCACTTTCCGTTCCAATATTAGCGAGCCCAAATAACGGCGATGCCGCACCCCGAATTTGATATCGGCAGACTTGTTGATGATCCGCGCTTCGCAGTCTTGGCGCCGGATCCTTGTCTGCTCAAACGGAGGTCCATCCACCGTCTTGTACGAATACTTGCCCTGTGATGAAAGACGACGCGTCACTCGCCAAAAGGACCACAAGGCCACGGAGCTCCTCCGGAAAGCCCTTGCGTCTCATGGGGGTATTGTCCGTGATCGCCTTGTCAAAGGCGCGGACAACATCGTCTGAGGCCGCTGCTCTTCGGCGGGCTCCGAGGTTGGTGCCTTGATGCCAGCCCGGCGCTATTGCATTACATCGTATGTTGTCACCGGCATACTCCGCTGCGATTTGGCGCGTTAAGCCAATGAGGCCAGCTTTTGCAGCGCTGTAGCTCGCCGCGATACCCGGAAAGCCGGGAAAAAAACCGGCTAGTCCCATAATCGAACTGATATTGATGATCGACCCGCCTCCTCGCGCCAACATCGCTGGCAGCAATGCACGTGTACTACGAAACGTCCCATTAAGGCTGACGTCAAGCACGAGGTTCCACGTTTCATCGTCCAATTCATGAAGCCTGCTCGGCGCGCTCGCGATACCTGCGTTATTGATCAAGATATCTACCGGGATCCGCTCGACGACGATCTTCTGTGCGAACTCTTTGACCGACGAAGTCTCCGTCACATCGACGCAATGCGGCGTCGCTTCCCCGCCGTTTGCAGTGATCAGTCCCGACGTCTGTTGTGCAGACGCAAAATCGCGATCGACACAAAGAATGTCCGCACCAAAGGCCGCCAACACGGTGCTGAACACACGACCAAGACCCGATCCCGCGCCGGTAATTACCGCAGTCTTTCCTTTTAAGTCGAAAATCTCAAGATGGGACGCAAGGCTTGCTGACAATTTCAAGACTCCAAAGTCTGAACCGGCCCAGTCACGCTACTGGGCGGTTGCCCCACCATCCACGGTGAGCTCGCTACCGGTCATGAAGCCGGAACCATCGGACACCAGGAAAAGCACCGTGGCAGCAACGTCCTCCGGACTGCCAATGCGGCCTATCGGATAGCTGTCGATCCACGACTTACGCGCCTCATCGATATTTCGACTTACGCCGGTGCGAACGCGCCCCTCGAACAGCCGCTGCGCCATCTCCGTATCGATCAGCCCGGGATGTACCGAATTGACACGAATACGGTACCCTCGGCGCGCAAAGTCGAGCGCCATGGATTTTGTCAGCTGGCGCACGCCACCCTTGCTCGCGCCATAAGCCGCCATGCTCGGCACGCCGACGATGCCTGAAATCGAAGACATGTTGACGATCGAGCCGCCTTGAGGCGTGCCAGCGGCAGTGGTGCGCATCAGCGGAAGGGCCGCCTTGGCCCCAAGGAAGATCGACTCCAGATTGACCGCCATGACTTTACGCCATTCCGCCAGCGTCGTTTCTTCCAGCGACTTGACGACGACGGTTCCCGCGCAATTCACCAGCGCGTCCAGGCGGCCATGCCGACGAGCAACGCCCTCGATGACGGCCGCCCAACTCGCCTCCTCGCAGACATCCAGGACCGCGAATTCGATCGGAAGATCGGCAGCCCTCAGCGACTGGACGCCGGCCTGCCCCAGTTCCTGATTGAGGTCCGCTGCGATTACGATCGCACCGGACTGCGCAAGCTGGCGGCAAATCGCCAGTCCCACTCCTCCGGCCGCGCCGGTCACCAGCACTACACGGCCTTCGTTCGGCGCCATGATCTGCCTCCATCTGTCATCGCTTGAAGCATTAGAATTCGAGGTATGCTTTCTGCACGCTAGCGTCATTCGCCAACTGCTCGATCGTGCCGGAATAACGCACTTCTCCTCGCTCCAGGATATAGGCCCGGTCGCTGACCAGCTTGGCAAAATGCATGTTCTGCTCGCTTAAGACGACAGAAATTCCTCTTGCCTTAAGGTTGATAATCATATGCGCCATCTGTTCAACGATCTTGGGCGCTATCCCCTCGGATGGCTCATCCAGCAAGACGAGGATCGGATTTCCCATCAGAGTGCGCGCTACAGTCAGCATTTGCTGCTCGCCGCCGCTCATCCGCTCGGCTGGACGATTCAACATATTCCCGAGGTTCGGGAACACCTCAATCAATTGATCAACAGTCCAGCTAGGCGATCCAGGCCGAGCGGATTGGCGCCCTACTTCCAGATTTTCCGCAACCGATAAGTCCGTGAAGATACGGCGATCCTCCGGAACCCATCCCAGTCCGAGGCGCGAAATCTTATGGGGTCGGAATTTGCTGATATCGGTCTGGTTAAAAATAACGCTGCCCGACCTTTGAGCCAGCATTCCGGCGATTGCCTTCAGCGTCGTCGATTTACCGGCGCCGTTTCTTCCCATTAGAGCGACGACTTCTCCAGGGTGAACGACAAACGAGACATCGAACAAGATACGCGCTCGGCCGTACGATGCGCTCAACTTATTTACTTCCAGGATACAGTTGGCCGATTTCATCGCGCCCTACTTTTCAAAGACTAGATCTCAAACGTCTTGCCCGTGCCAAAGTATGCTTCCTGGACGGCAGGATCATTGCGAATGCTCTGCGCGTCGCCGGCCGCGATGATGGTGCCTCCAGACAACACAATCAGCCGATCGGCGTAAGAGAATACGACGTCCATGCTGTGCTCGGTAAATAGCACCGACATGCCGCGCTGTTTGACGAGATTGCAGGTGAGTTGCATAAGCTCATGCCGTTCCTTTGGAGCCATTCCGGCCGTTGGTTCGTCCATCAGGAGCAGCTTGGGTTTGTTGGCCAGGGCCATCGCGATCTCGAGGCGCTTGACGTCTCCGTACGCGAGAATGCTCGCCGGACGATCGGCTTGTATATGCATACCGACGCCCTCGAGAAGGTTAAGCGCTTCGCTCCGGAAGTAATGCGAGGTCGATCGCCGAACCGGGAGCAAGCCTCGCCCCTTGGAAAGAAGGGCCAACTGGACGTTTTCGACTACGGTCATTGACCCATAGACCGCGGCGACCTGAAATGTACGCCCCACGCCGTGTTGCCAGATCTGCCGCGCGTTCAGCCCGACCAGTTCTCTTCCGGCTAGGATGATGTTCCCGGAATCCGGACGCAGCTGTCCATTCAGGACATTGAAGCAAGTCGATTTTCCGGCGCCGTTCGGTCCAATCAATGCGAGCAGCTGCCCCTCATCAAGACTAAAGTTTACACCTCGCAGTGCCTGCACGCCGCCGAACGTCTTTGAAATATTCCTCACCTGCAGCAGGCTCATCGCGCGGCTCGCTGCTTAACAAAACCCGCGATTCCTTGCGGAAACAGGACGACGAGCAGAATGATTGTAAGGCCAAGAACGAGCTGCCAACTATCGCCAAGATAGCGCATGATCTCTGTCTTGACGCCGAAATAGGCAGCAGCCCCGACGATTGGTCCGACGAGCGTCTGGACACCGCCGATAAGGATGACCACCAACGCGTCAATGGACTGCGATACGCTTAAGCCGTCCGGAAATGCTCCGCCCTTTTGCAGGGCCTGCAATCCGCCCGCCAAACCGCCAAAGCCACCCGAGATGATTAGTGCGATCCAACGATGGAGACGAACGTCGATGCCCAATGCTTCCGTTCGCAACACAGAATCTCGAGCCGCACGTAAAGCATATCCAAACGGCGCAAAGACCAAGTGCCGCATGATCAAGACCGCGATGAAACAAATCGAGAGGACAAGATAGTAATATGCCGTGATCGATGCGAAGGCGGGACTACGATAGAGACCTAGAATTCCGTTGTCTCCGCCGGTCAGATCGACCCACTGCAATGCAATCGACCACATGATCTGCGCGAAAGCTAGAGTCAGCATGGCAAGGTAAATGCCGGACAGCCTAATGCAGAACCAGCCGAATATCGCAGCCGCGACCACTGCGGCAAACGCAGCGATCGTTAGTGACGTCAAGGTTGGCACGCCCAGCAGACTCGTCGCAAGCGCGACGGCATAGGCTCCCAAACCGAAATAAGCCGCGTGCCCGAGCGAAGGCAGACCGCCGATGCCCAAAACAAAATGTAGGCTCGCCGCATATAGCGCCAGAATCAGAATCTCGATCAGTACCGTCTGAAGATAGCTGCCCACAACCATAGGCGCCACCAGCAGCACGACCAGAACACCTAGCCAGAAAACATTGAACGACAGACTTCCGGGCTTAATCGGCAATTCGATCGCCAAGATGCCCTTGCGCGCGGCCCCTTCTGGCTTGCCGAGAAGCCCATACGGTCTGAAGACCAGGACGACGGCCATCACCAGCGACATGAGGACCAGCGTGATCTTTGGAAAAATCATAATGCCAAATGCATGGAGCAGCCCAATCAACAGCGCAGCGAGATAGGCGCCCAAAACGCTCCCCATTCCTCCAACGACGACGACGACGAAAGTCTCCGTCAGAACGGATAGATCCATCTGCAGATTGATCGTGTCGACCGGAATCCTGAGCGCTCCGGCGAACGCGGCAAGCATGGTCCCAAGAAAGAAAACAACCTGGAAAAGCACTCTATCATTCACTCCGAGAGCACCGACCATATCGCGATCTTGCGTTGCGGCCCGGATCAATACGCCCCACCGGGTCCGATACGAAAGCAACCAAAGTAGTCCAAGGACCACGGGCCCCATCAGGATCAGGACCAGATGATACTCCGGGAACGACCTTCCAAAAAGGCGCAGGGATCCCGTGAGGCCGGGAGCACGGGGCGCGAATAGCTCTTCGGTGCCCCAAATCTTCAGCGTGACGTTCTGGATGACAAGCAAGATTCCAAACGTCGCAAGTAATTGCACAAGTTCGGGTGCTTCATAGATCCTTCGAAGCACGAGCGTCTCGACCAGCACTCCCACCAGGCCAATCACCAACGCGGCACAGACGATGCCTCCCCAAAATCCGATGACCGTCGGTGGAAATAGGGTCGTCAAGCTAACCGCCAGATAAGCTCCAAGCATATAGAAGGAGCCATGCGCGAGATTGATGATGCGCGTGACGCCAAAAATAACCGAGAGCCCGGCGGCGACAAGGAAAAGAAACGAGCTATACGAAAGGCCGTTCAGCAGCTGAACCAGAACGTCGCCGATGCCGAGACTCATAGTCAGCGTCGACCCTACTTCGACGCCTCGGCGGGGCGCCTGGCTTTGACGAAATCGTCAGACGGCTGGAGATCCTTGCCGCTCGCGTATTTCCAATCCGTCATGAACCCACGCCCGTCCTTCATATCGAGCTTACCCACGTAAAGGCCAAGGGTCGATTGCTGGTCTTGTGGCCTGAACATGATTGGTCCGAAGGGGCTGGTCACTTCCATCCCCCGAAGTGTCGAAATGAGCTTCTCAGGATCGGTACTTCCCGCTTTGCGGATCGCCTCAATCGTTGCCTTCATCGTTGTGTAACCGACCACCGAGCCATACCGCGGGTAGTCGTTATACTTCTTCCGATAAGCTGCGACGAATGCGTCTTGCTCCGGAGTGTGGATCTGCTCCCATGGGTATCCCGTAACGATCCATCCCTTCGGAGTTTCGGCTTTCATTGCATCAAGGTATTCCGGATATCCGGTCTGCAGGCTGACCACATCCCGGCCCGTAAAAAGGTCGCGCTGATTGCCTTCGCGAACGAACCGATTGAGTTCGGCACCGAAAAGCATGTTGAAGATCGCGTCGGGCTTCACCGCAGCGAGCGCCTCGACCGTCGATCCCGCCTCCAGCTTGCCCAATGCAGGCCACTGCTCGCCGACAAATTCGACGTCCGGGCGCTGAGCCTTCAATTGCTCTTTGAATTGCGCAACACCCACCTGACCGAGTTCATAATTATCCGCAATCGTTGCCCAACGCCTGGCCGGCAGCTTGGCGGCCTGGTCTACGACCATTTTGACCTGCATGTAGGTCGAGGGCACCACACGAAAAGTATACCTATTGCCCTTTTCCCAAATCAGCTTGTCGGTGAGAGGCTCGGCTGCGACAAATACGATCTTGCTGCGCAGCGCGAAGTCCGACATCGCAAGGCCAATGTTCGAAAGAAACCCTCCTGTCAGCACCTCGATGTGCTGGTCATTGAGCATCTCGTTCGCGATCAGGATCGTTTCGTCGGGTTTTCCGCTATCGTCGCGTGACGTCACTTCGATAGGACGGTCGTTCGGACCTCGCGATGCATTTGCTTCCTCGACTGCCAGCTCCCACCCCATACGATACGGTGTCGTGAACTGCGGCAGCGCCGCATAGCTGTTGATCTCGCCAATAAGAATTGGCTTTTCGTCGGCCGCCTGCGAGGGAACCGCGACCGTTGCCATCGCCGAAGAGGCAGCTATGAACATCAATAAACGCGCGCGCAAATTCATCAGATTGTCCTTCTTGAAGACAAGTAAGCTGGCGGCTCTCCGCCATGCGGATCGGCTTCGTGTCACGACACAGGCAATTCAGATGCCAACTCCCAGCCGTAATCATAACTACTGCCGCATAGGTACCCACGGCCTACGTCAGGCGACGGCGCCCCGACCGAACGACAGCCGAACTAACTGGCGCCTGCCGGCGCCAACTTGTCAGCCAAACGCTAACCTACGACTGTAATGCGGAAACAGAACCCGGCAACATTCGATTCTGATATACATCAAATCCAGCGAATGAATTGACAGTTCCGGTGGCGTTGGATTGAAATCATGATCGAAATGAAGAAGGTCGACCTCAATCTGCTTCTGGTCTTTGATGCACTACTCCAAGCCAAGAACGTTACCCAGGCGGGAGCGCTGGTGGGCATAAGTCAACCGGCCACAAGTTTCGCCCTATCGAAACTGCGCCAATTGTTGAACGACCCTCTGTTCGTGAGAACGCCGCAAGGCATGCAACCGACGCCGCAAGCTCTTGTCCTCGCAAAGCCGATACAACAAGCTCTGAGCTTGATTCGAAATGACGTGCTACAGCGCACCGAGCTCAACTTACTTACAACGACGCGGCGCTTCACCATCGCGATGACGGACGTAGCGGAGATGGTATTTCTTCCGCGGCTACTTCGATTGCTTAAAGAAGAGGCGCCTCTGGCGAATCTTAAGACAGTGATCATGTCGTCCGCCGAACTCGAGATCGCGCTGGAAGCCGGGGCGGTTGACCTTGCGATAGGCCTATTTCCCGACCTCAAACGCGCATCATTTTATCAGCAACGGATTTTCCAACATCCATTCGTCTGCATCGTGCGTTCGAATCACCCTACTATTGGCCGACGGATGAGCATGCAACAGTTCCTTGAGGCATCGCATGCCGTCGTCGAGGCCGAGGGACGCAACCATGAAATCTTTGAACAGGTGCTGCAACGCCGCGGATTGAAGCGCAGGGTGCTGCTCAGCGTCCCGCATTTTTTGAGCATCCCGATGGTGATTGCCGACTCTGATCTCGTGGTCACCGTTCCGTACGTCCTCGGCGAAGTATTCTCGCGATCTACAAAGATTCGTCTCGTGCCGCCTCCGGTCAAGGTCGCGAACTACGACGTCCGCCAATATTGGCATGAACGCTATCACAAGGATCCGGCAAATCGCTGGCTTCGGACTGCAATTGCGGAACGATTCAAGAAAGGTCCGGATCTTTAGGCGCGGCCACCAAGGGACGCCGGTGCCCGTTTCTGTCGGCAGGGACAAGAAGATTATCAAAGGGGATTTTCAGTGAAGCAGGCAGAGCGAGATTTTGACGTCATCGTGGTCGGCGCCGGCTTTGCCGGACTTTACGCTCTTCATCGATTACGCAGTGCCGGTTACTCGGTTCGCGTGCTTGAGGCCGGCGATGGGATCGGCGGCACGTGGTTCTGGAACCGTTACCCCGGCGCGCGCTGCGATATCGAGAGTATGCAGTATTCATATTCCTTTTCCGAGGAGATCCAGCAGGAATGGAATTGGTCACAACTCTTCGCACCTCAGCCTGAAATATTATCATATATCAACTATGTAGCCGACAAGCTTGATCTGCGGAAAGACATTCAGCTCAACGCGCGTGTCGCTTCGGCGACGTTTGACTCAGAAAACGCTCGGTGGATAGTCACCACCGCCCAAGGCGACACCCTCCTTGCATCGTTCTGCGTAATGGCAACGGGCTGCCTGACGGTACCTCTCGAACCTAACATAGAGGATCTCGATAAATTCGAGGGCGGCCTGTACCGAACGTCCCGCTGGCCGCACGAGGGAGTGGACTTCGCTGGAAAGCGCGTCGCTCTCATTGGAACCGGCTCGACAGGCATCCAGGCCGCACCAGTGATTGCCGAGGTCGCAGAGCACCTTCATGTATTTCAGCGAACACCCAACTATTCCTTGCCGGCGGGCAATCGGCCGATGGATCCCGGCTATCTCAAGGATTGGAAGGAAAACTATGTTGATCGCCGCCGCGCCGCGCTTGCAACGCGAAACAACACGCTGAACAACGCTGGCAAGCGGAGTGGCCGCGACGCCTCACCCGAGGAGCGCGAGCGCGAGTTTGAGGCGCGGTGGCAGGCCGGCGGCTCCTCCAGCGGAATCGGCTTCATGTATACGTTCACGGACATGACGCGCGACCAGTCCGTCAACGATCACGCATCCGACTTCATCCGGCGCAAGATCGCCGCCACGGTCGAGGATCCCGTGACGGCAGACCTGCTGACGCCAAAGCATTATGGCATCGGTGGGCGGCGCATTTGCGTCGACACCAATTACTACGAGACGTTCAACCGGTCGAATGTGACCCTCGTCGACGCCAGGCGAGATCCGATTAAGCGGCTTACAAGAACCGGCCTGGAAAACGTATCAGGGACCACCTACCCGTTTGACGTTATAGTTCTCGCGATCGGGTTCGACGGCATGACAGGTGCGCTTCTGCAAATGGACATTACCGGGCAAGCCGGCCTCAAACTAAGCGAGCACTGGAAGAATGGGCCTCGAACTTATCTCGGCCTCGCCCTCTCCGGCTTTCCGAATATGTTTCTCATCAACGGCCCGGGTAGCCCATCCGTGCTATCCAACATGGTGACATCGATAGAACAGCACGTTGATTGGATAACGGCCTGCATAGGGCATGTGAAAGCTTCCGGTAAGAATACGATAAACGTCTCTAAGACGGCAGAGGCTGACTGGTTTGACCACGTCAATGAAACGGCTGCAGGTACACTGATTCCGAATTCCGATTCTTGGTACCTCGGCGCAAATGTACCCGGAAAACCTCGGTTCTTCATGGTCTATCTAGGCGGCGCCGCCAAATACAAGGAAATCATCGATAAGGCTGCCTCTGGTGGCTATGAGGAATTCAACCTCCGCTAAGTTCAGAAAAAGCGGAAGGGATAACGATGAGCTTTGACGTAACGCGTCAATCTGGCCCAAGCGCCGTTCGCCAACAAGCTGCACGCGGTTGCGGCTAGACGATCTGCGGACAGTCTTCTGCGAGGACGCAGCCTGCACAACCGCTAAGGATTATGCGAGTCCATGTCTAGGATAGATCGTGTTGGTTGATGCTGTTCGCGGTTTGGCACACTGTGTGCATAGCAGATTCTTGTTTCGCCATTGACTATCCAGTTAACATGAAGAATGTTTTCTGCGGTCGATTTTTTGGAAGATCCGTCTGCAACGATGCTCGGATTATTAGCAGGACGTCACCATGAATCTCAAAAGTTTGTCTGCTGCACTGTTATTTCTGGCGACGTGTTTGTTTGGTGGCACCAGTTTTGCTGCAGAGAAAATACGCGTCCTTCTCCCGCAGAAATCGGTAGACGAGTCCTTGGCCCTGTTCATCGTACCCAAGTATCTTGGCTATTATGAGCAGGAAGGTCTGGATGTGGACCTGCTCTTTGTCGGCGGATCCAACGAGGCCGCGATCCAGGTCGCAACTGGCAATGCCGAAATCGGTGAGGCCAGTCCAGCTCAAGCCGTGATCGGGATGGAGGAGGGGTCACCCGCTGCGATGGATATCCGCTATTTCTATGATGCGGGATATCGAAACATCTGGTCGATCTCCGTGCCTGCGGACAGCCCGATCAAGTCAGTCGCGGACTTGCGAGGCAAGAAAATCGGAGTCACCGCGCTCGGTAGTGCCGGCACGACCTACGGCAAGGCGTATATCCGGGCTGCCGGTCTCAATCCGGATTCTGACGTGTCCTTTATTGCCATCGGAGCTGGCATCCAGGCCGCAGCTGCCATCAAGCAGAAGGTTGTCGACGCAGTCGTCTTCTGGGATACCGGTGTCATTCAATTCGAGACGAATGGAATCCCGCTTCGCCCTCTCAAAGTTGCTGAAAAATTGGCGAATTTGCCTGATGTATCGCTCTTGGCGAAGAACGATATGATACGCAAAAATCCGAAGATGCTTATCGGCTTTGCTCGCGCCGTCGCCAAAGGTATCGATTTCTCACTGGCTAATCCATCGGCTGCTGTCCTGATAACCTGGAAGCTTTTCCCTGAAAGCAAGCCCAAGGAAACCGACCCTGAAAAGAGCCTCGATCACGGACTAAAAATGAGCGTGCGGATACCAACGACGATTGATCCGGCCACGAATGGAAAACATGGCCTCTTTATCGAGAAGAACTGGGCGAACGTGAGCGACTTTCTTCTCGAAGGAGGACAAATTCAAAAGCCAATTCCAACGTCGCGGATGTTTACAAATGCACTTATTGACGAGGTTAATCAGTATGACCGGGAAGCGGTGATCCGCCAGGCGCACGATTTTGATCTCAACTCAATTCGGTAAATGCCCAGCGTTCGCACGGTGCTCCGGCCCACTCAAGCCCTTACCAATCATCCAAGCACTGCAGAACGGAAGCGCGTTCTGATTGCCTTTCGGCAATTACGTTTGCATCGTGTTGACGTCCATCTATGGAAACGACCCGGCACGCTGCCGCGTCCTTCCCACATGAGGATGATAGGGGCTGGATAGTCGGAGAATCGCAAATCGTCTCGTTGTTTGGGGGGCGACGATTTGGCAGAATGTTGTGACACCATCTGGACCTCGGGCCGATGGCAAACTCGCTTGTTGTATGCAAGGGAACGAATTTAGCGAAGCGCAACAAAGCGCTTCGAGCTGCGCAGTACGTTCGAATGTCCACCGACTACCAGCGGAATTCGATACAGAACCAGGCTGCGGCGACATGCGCTCAGCAAAATAATTTGACGATCGTTCGAACCTACGTCGACGAGGGGCGCAGCGGTCTGAGGATCAAGCGGCGAGCATGTCTCATCGAACTTATCGATGACGTTCAGTCAGAGCGCGCGGACTATGATCACATCCTTGTTTACGACGTTAGCCGATGGAGACGTTTCCAGGACGTTGACGAAAGCGCTCATTACGAATTCATCAGCAAGCAGAATGGCATCAACGTCGCCTGCTGCGCGGAACAGTTTGATAATGACGGAAGCCTTCTGTCGAGCATCATTAAGAACATCAAGCGCGTGATGGCGGCGGAATACAGCCGGGAGATTTCGGTCAAGGTTCATACTGGTCAATGTCGAATAGCGAGCCTCGGCTATCGCGTTGGCGGACCTCTTACGTTCGGGCTCCACAGGAAGATGTTTGACGAGAACCAGCGTTCGAAGGGGACGCTGGAAAAGGGGCAGCACTGCTGGGCAGGCTCGTCGTCGCACTCGGCATCATCCACAAGCAAAGCCTCATGTACGGGCGCGTCAATGCTGACGTGGTATGCGCGAGCCGAATTTCCAGCTCGGCGGATTCGAATAGATTCTCTGGCTAACATCCGATTTGGCCGAGAAATCGCAGACGAAACTCGGACCGGCTGCGGCGATCAAGCAGGCCGAGAGCTATTCCTTCGTCGACGAGTGGCGCGCGTTCGGGCTGATGATCGCTGACTGCCTGGAAACGATCATTCATAAGATCGGCGAAGTATATCCAAAAGCGGGATCGCTGATTACGTTACATGTTCCCAGAGCGTGCCAAGATGCGTCGCTAACAGAAATAGCTCTTGAGCCGGGAGCATTTTCTTTGGGGGCGTATGTATTTAAAATAAAGGATGCTCGCGTCGTTAGTCTGCGATGACCGAATCGGCAACGACGCTGATGATCCAGCGCTTCGGATTGCTGGAATTAACTTCCATGACCGAATGGACCAGGCCCGTGAGGAGCGATCCATCCACTTTCACGATTGTTTTTGGCAGCGATGTTGGTGATAGCGACAGCGCCTCGCCACTTTTGAATCGATCGTTTCGAACGTCTGCATGCTTTACCAATTAGGAGAATGCGAAACCGTTCCTCGACCGCAGTTATTCCCGATCGTGCGCTCAAAATTATGGCTGCTCGGCGCGCCCACGGCGAACGACAAAGGACGCGACGGTTGAGCTATTTTGACCATACAGCACGCCGTCACATCGCTAGATTGCGGATGTGCATGCTAGCACGGAACTAACTCCAAGAACTTCTCACCCCCTGCATCGGGATCCTGCCCATTCCGGTGCAGGGTTTTCTTTGGCTAGGCCACACCCCGGCGCACCGGCGAGCTCGGGCCGGGCAAGAGATTGAAATGCCGCAGGGGCCGACGCCAAAACGGGTATTCGATCGCTCGCTGAAAGCTAGGCTGTGAAAACGCCGCAAGCTAACGCCCGGTTGATGACGGCCCGCGTGTTATTTTCTATTGCGGTCCCGGCGTTGACTGCTATCGCGGCCTATCTTGCGATCCGATGGGTGACGAGTATCCATCCCTAACGCAAAAGTTATGGCGGAGCGGCTTCTGACACCCGATTCACTCCGGTTCCACACTGGCGCGGAAATTGACGACGGTCAGGGTGCTTGGGATCGTTAGCTCTGGCCCTACCAGGCCGACAGCGCATAGGCCGATGCGAACGCAACAATTCCGATTACGATCGTCAAAGCGATCAGTTTTTCCATGCTGCAGATATGCCCCTGCGGCGCGACCGTACCCCCCTGATCGCGAGGTTGCGGCATTCGCTAATAAGCCGACGTGAGGCCGCCTCGATTGGAGGCCTCTTTCGCTCAAACTATGAGGGCTCGTTTTCTCTTATCTCAGGCCTGTCGTGCAGAACGGCGGTCAGCAGCGATCGGTGAACATGAATCGTGCCGTTGTAGTCGATCCAACCGAGCCTGCGGAACTTGTTCATGAAGAAACTGACGCGGGATCTGGTGGTGCCGATTATCTCAGCAAGCGCCTCCTGGCTGAGATTAATTGGAACGATCGGGGGGCTCCCTTCCTTGCCATAGTTTGCGAGAAATAAAAGGAGGCGGGCCAACCGCTTCTCACTCGAATTAAAAAGCTGATCGATTATGTCACCTTCAATCCTGCTGTTTCTGTTTAGCAGGTGGCTCATAAAGAATTTGGAGAAGGCCGGCTGATTCTCGAGTGCCTCCAGCATCGATTCTTTCTCGATGGATATTAAACGACAATCTGTCAGCGTCCTCGTCGTTGCCATCCGATGCGTTTGACCTCCGAGACAGCCCTCACCGAAAAACTGCCCAGTTTCCAAGATCGCAACGATCGCTTCCTTGCCTTGTTCGGAGGTGACTGTGACCTTCACCCGCCCATCTTGGATGTAGAAGACCGAATCCGCGTCCGCCTGGACAAAGATGTTCGTATTTTTCTTGTAGTCGTAAGTTGATCTCCCGGCGCCGATTTGTGCCAGGAACTTGCGAGGATCGCTTTCGACAGGCCTGACAGACCGCGGTGGTTTCTGCACTGCGCTTTCCTTGGAAAGGGCGGGAGCGCAAAACTCTCAGTCACCGATGAAATCCGAGAAAGCGGCACGGTGACCTAATCAATATGCACCGAGCCGCTCCGGAAAGATGGTCAATTTTGCACGTTCCCTCATGTAGCTGCGACAAATTGGCTGCTGACGCTAGTTCTTCCCTCCGCCGGGCACGGAAAAGGAGATCCCGCCGGGTGCGAATCGGCAGCGGCTGCCACGGCGGCGCTACCCGGTTTCGCTGATCCGGGCCTTTAGTTGGTGGCGCTGCTTTTTTAGAGAATCGCGTCTTGAGTTTTCGGCATCACTTTCCGCAATAGCATCTCGCGGCGTGCAAGGTGCTTTCGACCGCTGGGACGGAGACGATTGTATAGGCACTCCCGCATCGGGACCATGTCCCCGGACCGGCTGGGTTTCGAAGGGCGTGGGAACATCCTTCCTCCTCAATGGCTCCTCCGTGAGTGAATGCGGGCGGTACGCCGGACGATCTTATGAGACTGACCGTCTCGCTCCTCGCAAGAATTCCGTCATCAGGGTTGCCAACGTCGCTGCACAGGGACAGGTTCCGCAGAATGTCCTTGCCGCTACGAGCATACCGCCTACGCCGAGCCGGCCAACTTGTCTCTGGCGCCCGGATCCGCTGCGTCCTTTACGTTGGCGTTCGCAATTCTCCGCGGAGCCAGCCTGTCGTTTCCGGGGATTTCATCGGATCGATAAGATCGACCACGCGCTGATGAACATGATCGCAAGCGGAGCATTCGAATGTTCGGATGTCAAAGCCCGAAGAGCCGGAGTTGATATGTACCAGCGCGCTCGCTGTTTGGCATCGAGGGCATGGTGGACGTTGATAGATACTCATGGTTCGCGCCTTAACTCAGGCGGGAGCGTTATAGAACTCTCAGTCACCGGTATTTGCCGATGGGGGCGGCGATGCCACGAGCTTGCGATAGTAACTACGCCTGCTGCCGGTCAATATTGATTTGTCGCAATTTCTGCATCCAAAGCTTCGATTCTTGGTGCGGACGTCCGCAGTATCAGAACGATCAGTGATAAGTTCTGACACATGCAACATGCGTCAAACCTGATAGGTATGGTCAGCAATAGGGAAATCGGCTTGACACACGTCAACTATAAGCAAGATTTTTCATCATAATAGATGCTCGGGAGATTGGCAGGCAGCGGCCTCTTCAGGAATTTTGTTATGAACCCGGCAGTTAGCGAAATCGGCGCGGAAGAAATCTGGAAGGATCCGGTCGACCGGATTCTCGCACGGCTGGCGACCACCGACGCGGGCCTTGATGGAGCAGAAGCCCAGTCGCGATTGGAAAT
>NZ_JAAVUS010000007.1 GCF_018449525.1 Bradyrhizobium sp. dw_78 | reverse complement strand
TGAAGGACGGCGAGACCCGCACCGACATCTTCCAGGTCACGGTGACGGATGGCTCCGGCGCCACGGCAACGCATGAAGTAACTGTCACGGTGACCGGCACCAACGATGCGCCGGTGATCTCGGGGACTGGCACCGGAGCGGTGACCGAGGACGAAGTGCCAACGGCGAGCGGCAAGCTCGATGTGTCGGACGCCGATATCGGCGACAGTGCAACGTGGAGCATCGGTAACGATCACGGCTCCTATGGCGATCTGACTGTCGACCAGAACGGCAACTGGACCTACACGCTGGACAATGACTCGGCGCAGGGGCTGAAGGACGGTGAGACCCGCACCGACATCTTCCAGGTCACGGTGACCGATGGCTCGGGCGCCATGGCGACGCATGAGGTGAGTGTCACGGTGACGGGCACTAACGATGTGCCGGTGATCTCGGGGACCGGCACCGGTGCGGTGACCGAAGATCAAGTGCCCACGGCGAGCGGCAAGCTCGATGTGTCGGACGCCGATATCGGCGACAGTGCAACATGGAGCGTGGGCAACGATCACGGATCCTATGGTGATCTGACCGTCGACCAGAACGGCCAGTGGACCTACACGTTGGACAATGACTCGGCGCAGGGGCTGAAGGACGGCGAGACCCGCACCGACATCTTCCAGGTCACCGCAACCGATGGCTCGGGCGCCACGGCGACCCATGAGGTCAGCGTCACGGTCACCGGCACCAACGATGCCCCTGTCATCAGCGGCGTCGCGACCGGAGCGGTCACCGAGGATGATGAGCCGAGTGCGTCCGGCAAACTGATATCCACCGACGTCGACCAGGGGGATACGGCGACATGGACCGTCGTGAACGATGGTCACGGCAGCTATGGATCGCTCAGTGTCGATCAGGACGGCAATTGGACCTACACGCTGGATGATCGGGCGCAGGCGCTGGGCGCGGGCGAATCGCATCAGGATGTCTTCACGGTCACGGTGACCGACGGCGCGGGCGCCGTTGCCGAACAGCAGGTGATGATCAATGTCGCGGGCAAGAACGACGCACCTGTCGTCGAGTCCGCATTGGCCTTCTCGGTAAACGAGGACGGCACGATCACGATTTCGGATGCGCAGTTCCTGCAGGGCGCTTCGGATATCGACAGCCCGACATTGAACGTCGCCAATCTGCTCGTGAATGGCGGCGTTGGCACCTTGAGCGGTCCTGACGAGCACGGTTACTATACTTATGCGCCGCCGCCGAATTTCAGCGGCGACATCACGCTGTCCTATGACGTGACCGACGGGCAGGCGTCCACGCACCAGACCGCGACCATCGATATTATTCCGGAGGCGGATGCACCCGATCTGACGGTGTCGATCGGGCCTGGCACCGAGGTTGGCGGTAGCGGCGGCGGTGAGGGCGGCGGCAACGATCCCGATCTTGGCATCGATATTTCGATCACCGATCCGGGGTCTTACGATCAAACCGGCACCGAGGGGAGCGACTGGATTCGGGCCGGCGAGGGCGACAACGCCATCAAGGCTGGCGGCGGTGACGACACCATTTATGGCGACATGGATTATCAGTCGTCCGGCAAGGACTATATCGATGCGGGAGCCGGCAACGACACGGTCACCGGCGGTGACGACAGCGACCAGATCGTCGGCGGTGAAGGCAACGATACGATCTATGCCGACTTCCAAAACGTCTCCTCCAATCCCGGCAACGACGTGGTCGATGCAGGTGCCGGAAATGACATTGTCTTTGGTGGTGACGGTGACGACAAGATCGCGGGCGGCAGCGGCGATGATACGCTCTATGGTGATTTTGATTACCAGACCAAGGGCGGCAACGACCAGATCGACGCCGGCGAAGGCAACGATCTTGTCATCGGCGGCGCGGGCAATGACATCATCGCCGGCGGTGACGGCAACGACACGATCTATGGCGACTATCGCTGGAACACCAGTGACGACGGCGACGACAGGATCGCCGGTGGCAAGGGCGACGACACGATCTACGGCGGCGGCGGGCAAGACACGCTGGTGCTTGTGGGTAACCGCAACGAATATCAGATCACGCAAAATCCGGATGGATCCTTCACCATTGTCGATACGGTCGCGGGCCGCGACGGCACCGACAAGGCCTACGATATCGAAAACTTCAGTTTCGCCGATGGAGATGTGCCTGCGTCGGATATCCTGACGGGCGGCGGCAGCGAACCTGCCGGCATCCAGTATCCGGTGAACATCACGACGGCGCTGACCGATACGGACGGCTCGGAGCATCTGTCCAACATCACGATCGATATGTCGAACGTGCCGGATGGCACGATCTTCAGCGCGGGCGCGCTGGTGGATGGCCATTGGGTGTTGACGCCGGATGAACTGCCGGGCCTGACCATGACCGTACCGAGCGGATCGCCGGCGTTCGATCTGAATGTTAGCGTCACGTCGACGGAAGCCTCGGGCGGCGATTCAAAGACGACGAGTGTTACGGTTGAGGTTGGCGGGTCCGACCAAGGGGCGTCAGCGTCCGGCGGCGAATCCGCTGCCTCGGCTCCGGAGAGTGCCGACAGCGCCACAGAGCATGTGGTCACGCCGCCGGTGACGGATGTGGATCAGGCGCCGGTAATCGCCGGCGCGTCGACGAGCGACTCGGGCACGACCGCGCAAGGCTCCGGCTCGTCGACGGACAGCGGCGATGCAGGCTCCGGTTCGACGACGCCAGGCAGCGGGAGCGGCACATCGGCCGGTGACGGCACATCGTCATCGGCAGGCGATCCGACGACGGACGGCTCGGGCACGACTGCGCAAGGCTCTGGCTCCTCCACCGACGGCGGTGACGCCGGCTCCGGTTCGACGACGCCAGGCAGCGGGAGCGGCACATCGGCCGGTGACGGCACATCGTCATCGACAGGTGACCCGACGACGGATGGCTCGGGTACGACCGCGCAAGGCTCTGGCTCCTCGACGGACAGCGGTGACGCCGGCTCCGGTTCGACGACGCCAGGCAGCGGGAGCGGCACATCGGCCGGTGACGGCACATCGTCATCGACAGGTGACCTGACGACGGATGGCTCGGGCTCAACTGCGCAAGGCTCTGGCTCGTCGACGGATAGCGGCGACGCCGGCTCCGGTTCGACGACGCAGGGCAGCGGGAGCGGCACATCGGCCGGTGACGGCACATCGTCATCGACGGGCGATCCGACGACGGACGGTTCGGGCACGACCGCGCAAGGCTCTGGCACATCGAGCGATGGCGGTGACGCCGGCTCCGGTTCGACGACGCCAGGCAGTGGAAGCGGTCCATCGACAGGTGATGACACATCGTCGACAGGCGACCCGGCGACGGGCGGTTCGGGCACGACCGCGCAAGGCTCTGGCACATCGAGCGATGGCGGTGATGCCGGCTCAGGTTCGACGACGCAGGGCAGTGGGAGCGGCACATCGGCTGGTGACGGTACATCGCCATCGACGGGCGACCCGACGACGGACGGCTCGGGTACGACCTCACAGAGCTCCGGCACCTCGACCGACGGCGGCAGTGCTGGCTCTGGCACGACAGCGCCAAGCGGCGGCGCCGGTAGTGAGGTCGCGCCGCCCGCCGCCGGAGAGCCGGTCAATGCGGATGGACAGATCTCGCTGGTCAGCGTCAACGACTGGTATAACCCGAGCTGGGGCGGAGGCTATAACGCGACCTTCCAGCTGACCCTGACCGACGACATGCTGAAGGGCGGCAGCGTCGAGGAGTGGAGTTTACAGGTCGGCCTCAACAACCCGAACGCGGTCATCTCGACCGGCTGGATCGACGGCTTCAACGGCACCGTTTCCTTCGACCCCGCGACAGGAATTTTCACGAACGAGGGGCAGGACTACAAGCCCGAACTGCATGCCGGAGATACCATCCAGTTCACCGTTCAGGTGCAGGACACCGGCTTCAACATGTCCGACCTCTCGTTCTCCTACCAAGACCTCGATCCCGCGCTCCAGGGAACGGCGGATAGCGGTGCGGGCCTCGGAACGGCAACGCAAGATGGCGTGACGTCGGTAGATTCCGGTGACGTACAGACGGCATCCGCCGATGCGCTGGCTGCTGCGGTGATGGCGGATCATGCATTGTCGTCTGCGACGGCCGACAGCGCCCAAGCAACGGCGCAGGCCGGCGATCAACAGCAGGCCACGGACCACCCGACCGATGTCGCTGTATCGAGCGGCGCGGGTGATAGCGGCAACATGGCCACGCCGTCCGCCGATGAAACCCCCACCACTGCGGATACACCTGTGGAGGGTGCGACGCAGGCTGCATCGAACGATCTAGCCGTCAGCAGTGTGACCACGTCGTCAACCACTGCACCGGCTGCTGCGACAGATGTGGGGCAGCCGAGCGTTGCGCCTGACGCTGCACCAGTGAACCATGTTGATGACACCGCGGCCACCAGCAGCGCTCAGCCGCCGACGGCACCCGTTGCTGATGCGGAGTCCACGGTTCCGGAGTCAACGGCTCATGCCGACGCGGCTGTGACGGTGGGCTCCGCCGATGGCGATACGAGCGCCGCCCAAGGAGCAGGTCAGAGTCAGGCGGCGGATGATACGCAAGCGGGTACGGCGTCCACGACCGATGCGAATCATGCCGATACCGATGCTGCTGCCACCGGCACCCAGCCTGATGCGGCTGTGACGGCGGGCTCTGCCGATGGCGACACGAGCACCGCCCAGGGAGCAGGTCAGAGTCAGGCGACGGATGATACGCATACAAGTGCGGCGTCCGCGACCGATGCGGGTCATGCCGATACCGGTGCTGCTGCTGGCGGCGCCCAGCCTGATGCGGCTGTGACGGTGGGCTCTCCCGATGGCGACACGAGCGCCGCCCAGGGAGCAGGTCAGAGTCAGGCGGCGGATGATACGCATACAAGTGCGGCGTCCGCGACCGATGCGAATCATGCCGATGCCGGTGCTGCTGCTAGCGGCGCCCAGCCTGATGCGGCTGTGACGGTGGGCTCTCCCGATGGCGACACGAGCACCGCCCAGGGAGCAGGTCAGAGTCAGGCGACGGATGATACGCATACAAGTGCGGCGTCCACGACCGATGCGGGTCATGCCGATGCCGGTGCTGCTGCTGGCGGCACCCAGCCTGACGCGGCTGTGACGGCGGGCTCTCCCGATGGCGACACGAGCACCGCCCAGGGAGCAGGTCAGAGTCAGGCGGCGGATGATACGCATACAAGTGCGGCGTCCTCGACTGATGCGAATCATGCCGATACCGGTGCTGCGGCGGTTGGCGCTCAGCCTGATACGGCTGCGGCCGCCTCTACGGATACTATTTCGCGCGCAGATACTACCGCGGCCTCCGGCCCGGTCGAGAACGAGCAGCAGCCGAGCGCACAGGATGCGGCTCATGCGGGGACATCGACATCGGATGCCGCGTCGTCCGCACAGGGTTCCGGCGCCTTGGCAGATAGCGCCGCAGGCTCCGGCTCGACCGCAGCACACGACAACGGCGCCGGCAGTGAGGTTGCTGCACCTGCCGCCAGCGAGCCGGTCGACGCGGGTGGGCATGTCACGCTGGTCAGTGTCAACGACTGGTATAACCCGAGCTGGGGCGGCGGCTACAACGCGACCTTCCAGCTGACTCTGACGGACGACATGCTGAAGGGCGGCAGCGTCGAGGGATGGAGTTTGCAGGTCGGTCTCAACAACCCGAACGCGGTCGTCTCGACCGGCTGGCTCGACGGCTTCAATGGCACCGTCTCCTTCGACACCGCGACAGGAATATTCACGAACGATGGGCAGGACTACAAGCCCGAACTGCATGCCGGAGATACGATCCAGTTCTCCGTTCAAGTGCAGAACACCGGCTTCAACCTGTCCGACTTCTCGTTCTCCTACAACGACCTCGATCCAACGCTCCAGGGGACGGCAGTTAGCGGAACGGGCTCCGGAACGGCAGCGCAAGATGGCGTGACGCCGGTAGATTCCAGTGACGTGCAGACGGCACCCATGTCGGTGGACATCGCTGTTGGCGAACATAGCGTGCAGGCTTTTGCTCATTCAGCCGATGCGACAGATAGCGCTCAAGCACACGCGACCGCCGCTGCGCCTGCAGAGGCGACGGCCCATACCGATGCGACCGCCAGTGCAAGCGATGGCGACAGCAGCGCCGCACACGGAGCGGACCCAAGTCAGACGGCGTCGCCCGAGCATACGGCTTCTACCGCGTCCGACGCCGGCCATGCGGCCACCGGTCAGGATCTCGAGACGCCTGTCACGGGTAGCCATGGGCCAGATCAGAGCGCCGCGCCTGCAGAGGCGACGGCCCATACCGATGCGACCGCGGGTGCAAGCGATGGCGACGGCAGCGCCGCACACGGAGCGGACCCAAGTCAGACGGCATCGCCCGGGCATATGGCTTCCGCGGCGTCCGACGCCGGCCACGCGGCTGCCGGTCAGGATCTCGAGACGCCTGTCACGGGCGGCCATGGACACGATCACGACATTGCCGGTCCGGATATCGCAGATCACGGGGCTGGCCATTCTATCATCGATGTCGCCCATGATCAGGTGAGCCTGGTGCCCTCATCATCGACGGCCGGCGCCTATCTGGATCTCGTCCAACCGCACGCCGATGAGCATGTGTCGGCGTTGCAGCCAGCCGATCACCAGTCCCCGGGCGCCGTTGAATACGCGCATTTGACGATGGGGACCGAGCACGCGGCGCAGGAGCCGCCGCCACCCGATCACCTCTTTGTCGACGCACAGATCGAGCACGGCCCGGCGGCGGGGCCCGGCGACCCGGGCGAGCAGCATCATGTGGCCGATCACGACGCGGCAGTGGCCGCCGCGGCGGCACCTCCAGAGCCGATATCGGTGGAGCACGATCAAAGCCATAGCGGCAACTAGAGCGAACTCGAGCGGATGAACATGCGACTATGGAAAGGCCTGTGATGCCGACGATGCCGGGCGACGCACCCGACCACCACGCGATGGCGCTCATCGAGGCACACTGGTCGGTGGACGATTCTCGTTCCGGGAGCCGCCTGCCGGACCGATCCCGGTTTTTCAGCGCCATCAATGCCTTCATCGGCGCCCCGCCACGCGGGGACATGCAGATCGCCATCCTGGTCATCGATACCGCGACGCCGAACCAGTACGAAGAACTGGCGCGTGTGCTGGGCCGGGACGAGGCGGATTTATTCCGGGACGCATCGGCCAGGTGGATCAGTGCGTGCCTGCCGGCGCATACCAAGCTTTACAGTCTTTCATCCGTGCGGTTCGGGTGCGTCCTGCAAGTTGATACGCCGAGCGACTTCGAAGAGACCCTGGACCGGCTTGCATACAGAATCCGAACCCCGGATCCGGCGGGATGGTCCATTCCGGTTGCGACCTCGGTCGGGATCGGTGTCGCCTGCCATCCGCATCACGGCGCCGACGCGGCCGAATTGCTCCGGGCTGCCGGCAGTGGCGTCCATGAATCCTTGCAGAGCGGAAAGCCCTGGTGTGCTTACAGCCCGGTGTTCGATCGCGCTTCAATCCGAACGGCTCACCTGCTGCGCGATCTCGGTCCGGCGCTGACCGGGGACCAATTTCATCTCGTCTATCAGCCCAAGACGGATCTCTCGACCGGCCGCTGCATCGGCGCCGAAGCGCTGCTGCGCTGGAACCACCCGGCTCTGGGGCCGATCCCGCCGGACGAGTTCGTGCCGCTCCTGGAGCGCACAACGCTTGTCCATGCGATAACGAATTGGACACTGGGCGCGGCGTTGCGGCAGGTCGCGCTTTGGCGGGACGCCGGTCTCGATCCCCAGATCTCGATCAACGCCTCGATGCGGGACCTGGGGGACGATCATTTCGCGGCGCGACTGGCCGGGCTGTTCGAACGCCACGCGGTCCGGCCGGACTGGATTGACATCGAGGTGACGGAAAGCGCTCTGATGAAAGATCCGGTGCGCGTCCGGCGCCAGCTCGATGAGATACGACGATTGGGCGTGGCCATCGAGATAGACGATTACGGCACCGGCCAAAGCGGGCTTTCCTATCTGAAATATATTCCGGCGAGCTATGTGAAGATTCCGCAGGTCTTCGTTTTCCAGCTCGCCAGCGACAGGAACGATCAGATCATGGTTCGCTCGACCATCGATCTTGCGCATGATATGGGTCTGCGGGTCGTCGCGGAGGGTATCCGGGATGAGGCTGCGCTCGGCTGGCTGCGCGAACATGGCTGCGATATCGGCCAGGGCAATGTGTTCTCGCCACCGCTTGAGGCGGTGCAGTTCGAGCGATGGCTACGGAATGCTCGCTATAGCCCGTTCTATTCCACCAATCCGCAAGTCGTGACGTAGGCGAAGGATCGGCGTCAAGGATCACAGGCGATGAGACACCGTTACATCGCTACAGATCCAGGGCGCTCCGTCCTGAAATCCTATTCGACCTCGACGCGATTCCGGCCCCCTTCCTTTGCCTTGTAGAGAGCCCGGTCAGCGCGCTTCAGGATTGCGTCCATATCGCGCTCGCCCGGCGCCCGCATCGCCACGCCGATGCTGACGGTGAAGGGGATCGCGTTGCCGGTGCGCCAATGGTGCGAGAATTCCTGTTTCTCGATTGTCGCTCTCAGCATTTCCGCCCGCGCCCGCGCCCGCTCAAGATCCGTCCCCGGCATGGCCACCACGAATTCCTCGCCGCCCCACCGGGCGAATACATCCATATTGCGGCTGGCCGCCGTGCCCACTTTGGCGAGGACGCGCAGAACCTCGTCGCCGGCATCATGGCCATGCGTGTCGTTGACCTTCTTGAAGTAGTCGATGTCAAGCATGACCACGGAGAGGGGATCGTCCGTCCGCAGAACGTTCTCGACGACATCGAGGAATTCCCGCCGGTTCGGCAAGCCGGTCAACTCGTCGGTGCCGGCTTCCTTCTGAAGCAGGTCCATAAGCCGGACACGATCCGAGATGTCCCTGATGACGGCGGTGAATTCCAGCAATCCGTCGACGTTTATCTTGGAGATGGCGATTTCGACAGGCAACAGCGATCCGTCGCGATGCTGCCCGTAAATGCGATTGCGCTCGTCCATCTGCCTCGAATGAACGGGCGATCGGGCAAATTGGTGGATATGTGCGGAGTGATTGGCACGATACGCTTCTGGAAGAAGGTTGACGAGGGGCTGGCCAAGCATCTCGGAAGAATCGTACCCGAACAGATTCTGTGCGGCGCGGTTGAACAGGGTGATGTTGTGGGTCTGATCGATCGTTATGATGGCGTCATAAGCGGCGTTGACGACCGACCGGAAGCGGGAGGTGCTCACCTCCAGTTCGCGCGTCAACATCATCTTCGAGGTGATATCCAGGCCCGTGATAAGGATCTCGAGCACGGTGGAATCGCCGCCTGCTACATGCCGGAACGGTTTGAGTGACAGCCGCCACCAGCGGGTTCCATCCCGCAAATCGTAGGCTTGCTCCAGCTCCTGAGCGACGCCGGTCGAGAAGCATTCCTGAAGCTTCTTGCGAAGATCAAGCCGCGCATAGCTCGGGATCAGCGTGTCCAGCGGGAGGGGGAAGTTGCGGGTGCCGGTGCCTCCGCGCCGGCCGCCCGTCATTTCGAAGAAGTGCTCGTTGCAGGCGGATATAACCAGTTCGCCTGTCTCCTCGCGACCGATGATCGCAACGCTTGCGGCAATGCCATCGACAAATTCCTGGAGCTGGCGAATCCTGTCCGACATTGTAACCTCCACTTGATAGCCACTGAATGGGATCTGTGATCCCCTCGTCACCGTCAGAGAAGAGCGCGATGTTGGGCCCTGGAGCGGGATGACTTTTCTTCATATCGTCATCCAGCTTTATATTTTTCGAGGGAAAACCGGTTTCCACTTTTCCGGATCATGCTCCGGTGTCCGTTGACAAAGAATAAAAAGCCAAAAAAGATAAAGGCGCGATAAGGTCACTAGGTTCCGATCCTGTTGGATTTGACTAGATTCGACGAGGATCAGGCATTGGCCGGATGGAACGGTATGGCGATGCTGCTGATGCGCGCCGAATATTTATTTCGATTCAAATATTCCCGGGTTGTGAAGTTTCGGAGAGAGCTCAACTAAATTTCGATCGGTCGGAATGTTCATTTTTGATCGACAGCGATACGCCTTTGGATGGACAATGGTCTTACCGCGGGCGGTGAGTCAGTGGTCCCGCGACACGCGAGTTATATAATTGAACATATAGCCGGTGCTCATCCAGTTGCGATGGGAGAGGGAGCCATGGCGAGCGTGAACGTAGCCAAGCCTCCAGGCGTGGAGGCCGTCAGCGTTGCGGCTTCGATTGTAAGCCACATCCTGGCCCTCGCTATTCCGCTTGCGTTGCTTCAGACTTATGACCGCATTCTGCCGAACCAGGCCTATGGCACGACTTTCGTGCTGGCGGCGGGCGTAACCGTGGCCATCGTGCTGGAAGCCATCGTGCGATATACGCGAGCCGTGTTGTTCGCCTATGTCGGATCGGCCTTCGAGTCGGAGATGACGGTCCGTGTGCTCGACCATGCGATGCACGCCGACAGCCAGGCCTTCCATCAACTCAGCATCCCGGACTTGTCAGATGCGATCCGGGCCTCGGGCGAGGTCCGCGACTTCTGGTCCGGAAACGCGGCGGTGGCGTTGCACGAGCTGCCATTCGCCGTGATCTACATCATCCTGATCGCCTATATAGGATCATGGCTCGCCTTGATCCCGTTGGCATTCACCTTCCTGGCGCTGTTCGCGGCCCTCGCGGTCGCTCGGTCAGGCGCCAAGGCCGAGCGCGATGCCCACGACGCCCAATTGCAGCGGCAGAAGCTCGGCTGGGGAATATTCAAGGGTATCGTCGAAGCAAAGGCGATGGCGGCCGAAACCCTGCTGACGCGCCGCTATCACGATGCCGTCGCGCTCGTGATGGAAGCAACCGCGCGCGTGGCGAACCGGATGGCGCTCATCCGGGAGAATGGCAGCCTGATGGCCCAATTCTCGACGATTGGCATCGTGACCGCAGGCGCCTTCATGGTCGTGGCGGGCGAGTTGACGACGGGGGGCCTTGCAGCATGCACGCTTCTCGCGGGGCGCTCCGTCGGGCCGGCGATGGGCGCCTTCGGTTATCTCAGCCGGCGCCATCAGCGGCTTGAGGCCGAAGGCAGTATCCGCAAAGTCCTGTCGCTCCCGCTGGCTCCGGTGTGGGCCGGGGCGAGCGGGAGCGAGAAGCGCCGCTTCACCGGTGGTCCCATTGTCTTGTCGGGCCAGGCTCTACGCATGCACGGCGGCTCCGTCACGATCCCGCAGGGTGCTTTCGTTGACATCGACGTGCCGAATTCGCCAGTCGGCACGATGACGCTCAGGACGGTGATGCGGCTCGAGGATGCCTTGGGCATCTCCGTCACCTTCGACGGCCGGCCGATCGGCGCCTACGATCCACAGGACTTCAGGGAACATGTGACCAAAGCAAGCTCGGGCGCCGAGCTGATCCGCGGCTCGCTTCTCGACAATCTCACTTTGTTCAGCTCGAACTACGAAGCCGCGGCGATCCAGCTTTCCGAACGGCTTGGCCTGAGTGCGTTCGTGGATGGCTTGCGTCAGGGATTGATGACACCAGTCGGCTTGGGCAGTGCGGAGATCATCAGCCCCGGCATTGCCGCGCGCATCGGTCTTATCCGCGCCCTGGTTCGCGATCCCCTTATCCTCTGTCTCGACAACGCCGACGGCTCGCTCGATCTCGACGGCGTAGCGCGACTCCGTGAACTGCTGAAAGAGCTGAAAGGCCATACGACAATATTGCTCGTGTCGAGCAGCCCGGCCCTGTTGCAGCTCGCCGACATGAAAGTGCGTGTTGATCGCAGAGGTGTAGCAGCATGACGGAGACACTCATCGCTTCCGCTTCACCGGATGCGTCGCCCGCGGCGCCGAAGAGGCCGACGACCTGGTCCGAGGCGGTATGGCTGGAGCGCCTGGAAGCCGCCGTCGGAGCCGAGCGGCGCGCCGCATCGCCCGTCGCGGCGGCGTTGCCGTCGATGCTTGTGGCGCTGGGATGGCTCGGCACGGCACGGAGCCTGGCGGCGCTGCTGCCTTCCGCCGACACGCCGATGACGCTGGAGCATCTCGAACTGATCCTTCCGGCGCTCGGATTCCGCACCCGCCGCGTGGTGGCCACGGGCCTCCCGTCGGACGCCAGCCGGCTACCCACCGGCAGTCTTGCCCGGACCCGTGCTGGAGATTTCGGCGTCTATCTCGGCGAGCCTGAAGGCGAAGACCTCTGGCTTGTCAACGGCCGCTACAGTGGTCTTGCACTTTCGTGTGGTGACACTATCCTCGCGGTCGAGCCGGACATCAACTTCCACGGGGTCAATGAGGCTCGGCCAAACTGGTTTCGCAGTCTGTTCGAACGGATGCGCGACCAGATTTTCAGACTCTTCGCTGTGAGTTTCGTCATCAACATGGCGGCGCTTTCCGTATCGCTCTACACCATGGCGGTCTACAGCATCGTGATTCCCTCGGGGGCGACCAATACGGTCTGGAGCCTGGCGCTGCTGGCGCTCGTCGTGGTGACAGGCGGCTGGATGCTGAGTGTCGGCCGTCAGTTCCTGGGGTCGGCGATGGGGGCATGGGCGGGAACCCGCATCGGCACCGCGACGATGGGCAAGATGCTGGCGCTGCCCTTGGAGACGACGGCAAGGCCTGGTGCGCTGAACAACCTGATCCGCATGCGCGGCTTCGAAAACGCGCGCATGTTCCTGAGCGGGGCCGGCGGTCTCAATCTGATCGACTACCCGTTCATCGTGATCTTCCTGGTGGTGATCGCGCTGATGGGCGGCTGGCTGGTCTTTGTGCCGATCGTCGCCCTTATCGCCTATGCGGCGCTCGCCTTGCCGATCTCCGACTATGTGGGCAGCAAATCGACCGCTGCCGGCATTGCATCCAGCCGGCTCGAAGAGAACGCGGTATCCGCTTTCCAGGGCATGAACGCTTTCTATCGGGCCGGTGCTGACAGCCGGTGGCTCAGCAACTTCGCCAAGCTCGCGCGCGAATCGGCGGCCCGTAACCGGGATTACGCGATTGCCGTTGCCCGTGCCCAGGCGATCGGACAGATGCTGAGCATGCTGACGGTGCTGGCCATATTGTGCGTCGGCGTCGTTCTGGTTCTCGGTCGCGCGATGAACGCCGGCGGGCTGGTGGCCGCGATGATGCTGATCTGGCGAATCACGACGCCTGCGCAACAGGCCTTCAACTCCATGGTTCGCTTACGTCAGGTGCAAGGCTCCATCCGGCAACTCGACCAGTTGATGGCAACACCGGCTGAAAGCACGGGCTCCGAATTCTCCAGCCCTGCCGGTCTCGCCAATGTCACGCTCACGGCCGAGCGGATCTATTATAGACCCGATGCTGATTACGATGCCGCGCTCAACGGGGTCTCCTTTAGTGCGCGTGCCGGCGAACGGGTCGCCATCGTCGGCCCCAGCGCCGGCGGCAAGAGCGTGCTTCTGGAATGCCTGGCGGGCCTGCGGCGCCCGCAGTCCGGCCGCGTTTTGATGGGCGGACGGGACATCCGGCAGTTCGATACGACGGAATATCGTGCCTGGATCGGCTACGTGCCGCAGGTCGTCCCCGCACTGCCTCTTACCGTCCGTGATTATCTGCGCCTGCGCACGCCGACGCTGAGCGATCCCGATGCCTTTGCCGCCCTGGAACGTATCATAGGTCCGGGCTGGCGGGAGCTGTCCGCGTTCGGCCGCAGCGCCGACCGCGTGCTGGATCGCGAGCTCAACCCGTTCTCGGAGGATATTGCCGAACTGCAATTCCGCCACCTGATGGCCTTCGTCGCGGCGACGCTCAACCGGCCGGCAATTCTGCTGCTCGACGGAGACGGCATCGCCGGCACCCCGGAGTGGGAGCCGCGAATCCTGCGCTACCTCGATTCGATTCGCGGAACGACGACGGTGATCTGGGCGCCGCACAGCACCGCACATGTCCAGGCCTGCCAGCAGATTGTCGTTCTGGAGCGCGGAAATGTGCTGCGTGCCGGTCCAACAGCGCAGCCCCTGGCATCGACAGGTTGACGGGAGACCGGGCTAAATCCTTGGCCGCAACTCTCGTTTTCAATGCGCCCGGCACGAAGGCTCTGGCGATTGCCGGCCGCGCCGGAGCGATCAAAGCGTAATGCGATTAGGTTGAAACGGATGGCATCGGAAGTTCACCTCTCCCACCGGGAGAGGCGAACGGAGCATGCGGCCAAATCGATTCAGCCAAAACCCGTCCTGCTCAGATCTGCCGTTCGACCATCTTGAACTTGAGCTCGGCAATGGCCTCGGAGGGGTTCAAGCCCTTTGGGCAGGCCTTGGCGCAATTCATGATGGTATGGCAGCGATAGAGCCGGAACGGATCTTCGAGATTGTCGAGCCGTTCGCCGGTGGCTTCGTCGCGGCTGTCCTTGACCCAGCGCGTGGCCTGCAGCAGCGCGGCGGGACCGAGGAAGCGTTCGCTGTTCCACCAATAGCTCGGGCAGGACGTCGAACAGCAGGCGCAGAGAATGCACTCGTACAGACCGTCGAGTTTCTCGCGGTCCTCATGGCTCTGCTTCCATTCCTTCTGCGGCGTCGGCGTCGTGGTCTTCAGCCACGGTTCGATGGAAGCGTATTGCGCATAGAAATTGGTCAGGTCAGGCACCAGATCCTTGACTACCGGCTGATGCGGCAGCGGATTGACCTTGACCGCGCCGTCCTTCACGTCGTGCATCGACTTGGTGCAGGCCAGCGTGTTCTGGCCGTCGATGTTCATGGCGCAGGAGCCGCAGACGCCTTCGCGGCAGGAGCGGCGAAAGGTCAGCGTCGGGTCGATATGGTTCTTGATCCAGATCAGGCCATCGAGAACCATCGGACCGCAATCATGAACGTCGACATAATAGGTATCGACGCGCGGATTTTTGCCGTCGTCCGGATTCCAGCGATAGATGTTGAACTCGCGCGTCTCGGTGGCGCCGGCCGGCTTCGGCCACGCCTTGCCGCCGGTGATTTTCGAGTTCTTCGGAAGTGCGAATTCAACCATCTTCGTTGCCTTTACGGTTCAATTCGTCATTGCCGGGCTTGACCCGGCAATCCATCTTCCTTCGAAGAAAGATGGATGCGCGGGTCAAGCCCGCGCATGACAAGCAAACTCAATACACCCGCGCCTTCGGCGGAATGTACTGAACGTCATTGGTCATGGTGTAGTCATGCACCGGGCGGTAATCGATCGAGGTCTTGCCGGCCCCGTCGATCCAGGCCAGCGAATGCTTCATCCAGTTCTTGTCGTCGCGGTCGGGAAAATCCTCGCGCGCATGGGCGCCGCGGCTCTCGGTGCGGTTGGCCGCCGAGTCCATCGTCACCACCGCCTGCACGATCAGATTGTCGAATTCAAGCGTCTCGACCAGGTCGGAATTCCAGACCAGCGAGCGGTCGCTCACGGAAACATCGCCGATGCCGCCGTAAACTTTGTGAATCAGGTTCTTGCCTTCCTGCAGCACTTCGCCGGTGCGGAACACGGCGCAATTATTCTGCATCACATGCTGCATGCTGTCGCGCAGCTTGGCGGTGGTCGTGCCGCCGGCGGCGTAGCGATAATGGTCGAGCCGTCCGAGCGCCTTTTCGGCCGAATTGGCCGGCAATTCCGGCTGCTTGCCGTTCGGCGTCAGCTTTTCGGCGAGGCGCAGCGCCGCGGCGCGGCCGAACACCACGAGATCGATCAGCGAGTTGGAGCCGAGCCGGTTGGCGCCATGCACGGAGACGCAGGCGGCTTCGCCAATCGCCATCAGGCCCGGCACCACCGCATTGTCGTCGCCGGCCTTCTTGGTCAGCACTTCGGCGTGGAAATTGGTCGGGATGCCGCCCATGTTGTAGTGGACCGTCGGCACGATCGGGATCGGCTCGCGGGTGACGTCGACATTGGCGAAAATCCTCGCCGATTCGGAAATGCCGGGCAGCCGCTCGTGCAGCACCTTGGGATCGAGATGGTCGAGGTGCAGGAAGATGTGGTCTTTCTTCTTGCCGACGCCGCGGCCTTCGCGGATTTCGATCGTCATCGCGCGCGACACCACGTCGCGCGAGGCGAGATCCTTGGCGGACGGCGCATAGCGCTCCATGAAGCGCTCGCCTTCCGAATTGACGAGGTAGCCGCCTTCGCCGCGCGCGCCTTCGGTGACCAGACATCCCGCGCCGTAGATCCCGGTCGGATGGAACTGGACGAACTCCATGTCCTGCAGCGGCAGGCCGGCCCGCAGCGCCATCGCGCCGCCGTCGCCGGTACAGGTATGGGCCGAGGTGCAGGAGGCGTAGGCGCGGCCATAGCCGCCGGTGGCGAGGATCGTGGTCTGCGCCCGGAACCGATGCAGCGTGCCGTCATCAAGCTTGAGCGCGATCACGCCGCGGCAAACGCCCTGATCGTCCATGATCAGGTCGATGGCGAAAAATTCGATGTAGAATTCCGCTGAATGGCGCAGCGCCTGGCCGTACATGGTGTGCAGCATGGCGTGACCGGTGCGGTCGGCGGCGGCGCAGGTACGCTGCGCCTGGCCCTTGCCGAAGTCCAGGGTCATGCCGCCGAACGGCCGCTGGTAGATCTTGCCGTCTTCGGTGCGCGAGAACGGCACGCCCCAATGCTCGAGCTCGTAGACGGCGTCGGGCGCGTTGCGCACCATATATTCGATGGCATCCTGGTCGCCGAGCCAGTCCGATCCCTTGACGGTATCGTACATGTGCCAGCGCCAGTCGTCCGGATGCATGTTGCCGAGCGAGGCCGAGATGCCGCCTTGCGCGGCGACGGTGTGCGAGCGGGTCGGAAACACCTTGGTGATGCAGGCGGTGCGAAGGCCGGCCTCGCTGCAGCCCACCACGGCGCGCAGGCCGGCGCCGCCGGCCCCGACCACCACGACGTCGTAAGTATGATCTTCGATCGGATAGGCTTTTCCATTGGTGGCCGGGCCACCATTTGCGGCCTTGCCGTTACCCTCGCCAGCCATGGCTACACTCCGGATGACAGTTTGAGGATCGCGTAGATCGAGGCCAGCGCCACCGCGATGCAGAAGAAATTGTTCACCATCACGGCCGCGATCTTCAGCGTCTCGTGTTGCACATAATCCTCGATCACGACCTGCATGCCGATTTTCATGTGCCAAGTGCTGGCGACGATGAACAGCAGCATGATGATCGCGATCGGCGCTGAGCCGAGAATCTGGGCTGCGCCTGCCTGGTTGCGGCCGAGCAGCATCATCACCACCACGATGACGGGTACGATCAACAGCACCATCGCGACAGCGGTGACGCGTTGGCGCCAGAAATCGCTGGTGCCGGAATGCGACGCGCCGAGATTGCGCACGCGACCCAGCGGGGTGCGCATCGACTTCGCGGCGGAAGAATTAGGTGTGCTCATCGGCCGCCTCCAACCATGTAAGCGACGATCCACAACAATACGGTGAGCGAGATGCCGCCGATCAGCGCGCCCCAGGTCAGGGCTTCGCGCTCATTGGCCTTGAAGCCGTAGCCGAGGTCCCAGACGAAGTGCCTGACGCCGCTGAGAAGATGATGCATCAGCGCCCAGGTATAGGCGAAGACGATCAGCCGCCCGATGAAACTGCCGGTGAACGCCTGCACGTTGGCATAGGCGGTCGGGCCTGTCGCCGCTGCGATCAGCCACCACGCCAGCAGCAAGGTGCCGACATATAGCGCGACGCCGGTTGCCCGGTGAAGGATGGACAGCGCCATCGTCAGGGTCCAGCGGTAGGTCTGAAGATGAGGCGAAAGCGGGCGTTCGATCCTGGCGGTCATTTAGCTGCTTCGTGTTTGGCGGGCCCGCGCAGGGCCTCTAGGGATCGCAGTAGAGGAATTCTATTTACGAACTCGAAACAGTGAGTGCAACGGCGAAATCGGCAGTTTGCGAATAAGAGTTCATATCTACGATGTGCCTTGCATTTACAGGGCTTGACAAGCACTGCAGCCTGCCGATGGCTGGTATACCTGAAGCACGATTCATGAACGAGCCGGTTGTGTACGGCGGGGGAAATGCAGGATGGCGATCACGGGGCTGGACCTCTCCGAACTGCTGGAACTGGCGCTGTTGCTGGTGGCGGTCGGCGCGCTGTCGGGATTTCTCGCCGGCCTGTTCGGGGTCGGCGGCGGCGCGATCCTGGTGCCGGTGTTTTACGAATGTTTCCGGCTCGCCGGCGTGCCGCTGGAGGTCCGGATGCCGCTTTGTATTGGCACCTCGCTCGCCATCATCATTCCGACCTCGATCCGTTCCTGGCGCGCCCACCGTGTCCGCGGCGCGGTCGATACCGAAATCCTGAAGGCGTGGTGGTTGCCGGTGCTGATCGGCGTGATCGCCGGCAGCGTCGTCGCGCGCTATTCGCCGGAGCGATTGTTCAGGATCGTGTTCGTGCTGGTGGCCTATGCGGCCGCCATACGCCTGTTGCTGGCGCGCGAGAGCTGGAAGTTCGGCGACGATCTGCCGAAGGGGCCGCTGATGAAAGTCTATGGCCTCGCCATCGGCCTGCTCTCGACGCTGATGGGCATCGGCGGCGGGTTGTTTTCGAACCTGCTGATGACGTTTTATGGCCGGCCGATCCACCGCTCGGTCGCGACCTCGTCGGCATTGGCGGTGCTGATCTCGATTCCCGGCGCGATCGGCTATGTCTATGCCGGCTGGCCAGCGGCGGCGCATTACCCCGGTGTCCTGGCGCTGCAAATGCCGTTCGCGCTGGGGTATGTCTCGCTGATCGGCGCGGTGCTGGTGACGCCGACCACCCTGCTGACAGCCGGGCTCGGCGTCAGGGTCGCGCATGCGCTGTCGAAGCGCGCGCTGGAGATTGCATTCGGCAGCTATCTCTTCATCGTCGGCAGCCGGTTTATGGTCAGCCTGTTGTAATTCCATCCCGCAAATCCAGGCGTATATCGATTGTCGATCCAACCTGGGCTTGCAGCGGCCTTGCGGGACTGTATTAAACCGGCTGGCCCTGAAGCAGGATTTGGAAATGACTGACGCGCACGCTTCAATCAATCCGACCGAGATTCCGGCGGAGATCGATCGCTGGAATTGGGGCGCATTCCTGCTCAATTGGGTATGGGGTGTCGGAAACAACACATTCATCGCGCTTCTGACCCTCATTCCGGGTGTCGGCGTTGTGATGATTTTCGTGCTTGGCGCGAAGGGTAGCCGTTGGGCGTGGCGCAATGGGCGTTGGGACAGCATCGCACATTTCAAACGGGTGCAACGTCAGTGGGCGATATGGGCCGTTGTCGTCTGGCTCGGATTCATCACGCTATGGGTCGGATTGTTGGGCGGAATTTTTTTCTTTCTCAAGCATTCCGACGCCTACCAGCTCGGCGCGTCGAGACTTCAGGCCAGCGCGGAAGCTGCCGAACTGCTCGGCAGCCCGATCACGACCGGCATACCGGTGGGTGCGATCAATATCACCGGTGCAACGGGGCATGCGGTCCTGAGTTTTTCGGCGACTGGTCCGAAAGCCGCGGGGCGGATTTTCCTTGAAGCGCTTAAGAAAGACGGCGTCTGGTCCCTCAAGACGATGACGCTGAAGGTTGACGGACGCGTTAGCGTGATCGATCTACTCGGAGATTCCAGAGTGGAGCTTGAAACGTCGCGCCGGCGTCTCGTCGCGATACCCTGCGACCAGGTCGCGACGTTTTACTTCGCTTTCGTGTAAATATCCGCGTACATATCCCGCAGAACATTCTTCTGCACCTTGCCCATGGTGTTGCGCGGCAATTCGTCGACCACGAACACCCGCTTCGGCATCTTGAACTTGGCCAGCCGCCCCTCGAGCGCCTTCAGCACCGAGGCCTCATCGACTTCGGCGCCCTTGCTGCAAACCAGGACGGCAGTGACGCCCTCGCCGAAATCGGCATGCGGCACGCCGATCACGGCGGATTCCACCACGCCCGGCATGGCGTCGATCTCGCTTTCGATTTCCTTCGGATAGACGTTGAAGCCGCCGGAGATCACCAGATCCTTGCCGCGGCCGAGGATGTGTACATAGCCCTTGTCGTCGATCTTGCCGAGATCGCCGGTGATGAAGAAGCCGTCGTCGCGGAATTCGGACTTGGTCTTTTCCGGCATCCGCCAATAGCCCTTGAACACGTTCGGGCCCTTGACCTCGATCATGCCGATGGTGTCGCGCGGCAGCTCTTTTCCGGTCTCTGGCTCGGTGACGCGCACGGAAACGCCGGGCAGCGGATGGCCGACGGCGCCGGGCACGCGCTCGCCGTCATAGGGGTTCGACGTGTTCATGTTGGTCTCGGTCATGCCGTAGCGTTCGAGCACGTCATGTCCGGTACGCGCCTGCCATTCGCGATGGGTGTCGGCGAGCAGCGGCGCCGAGCCCGAAATGAACAGGCGCATATGCCGGGTGGATTCTCGGTTCAGGGCCGGGTTCTGCAACAGGCGCGTATAGAAGGTCGGCACGCCCATCAGCACCGTGGCGCGCGCCATCAGCTTGATGATCAGGTCGGCATCGAATTTCGGCAGGAAGATCATCGCGGCGCGGGCGAACAGCGTGACGTTGCTGGCTACGAACAGGCCATGGGTGTGATAGATCGGCAGCGCGTGGATCAGCACGTCCTTGTCGGTGAAGCGCCAATAGCCGACCAGGCTGAGCGAATTCGATGCGAGATTGTCGTGCGTCAGCATCGCGCCCTTGGAGCGGCCGGTGGTGCCGGAGGTGTAGAGGATCGCGGCGAGATCGTCGTTGGCGCGTGCAACCGTCGTAAACTCAGGCTTCGCCTTGGCCGCTGCGTCGGTCAGCGATCCCTTGCCGTCGGCGCCCAGCGTCATGACCTTGGCGCCGATCTTTTTCGCGATCTCGCCGATGCCTTCGGCCCTGGCGGGATCGCATACCACCAGCGCCGGCTCGGCGTCGGTGATGAAATATTCAAGCTCGTTCAGCGTGTAGGCGGTGTTGAGCGGCAGGTACACCGCGCCGGCGCGCACGGTCGCGAGATAGAGCACGAGGCCCGGGACCGACTTCTCGGTTTGCGCCGCAACGCGGTCGCCCGGCTTGACGCCGCCTCCCACCAGCACATTCGCCATCTGTCCGGCCCGGGCGATCAGGTCGCCATAGCTGATGTGCTCGCCGTCGAGCGTTTCGATCGCAAGGCGGGCCGGATCCTCGAGGCTGTCGAACAGGCGAGAAAACAGGTTGGCGTTCATGATGGTTTTCCAAGCTGCATTATGCATCATTACGGGCGCGGCTGCATCCGGTCGGTCGCGAAACCTCAAGGCGTCCAATAGCAAAAACGCCCTTCAAAAAGCAACGGAGACAGTTTGCATGTCAAATAATGGGAAACGCGTGGCCTGGGTGACGGGTGGCGGCAGCGGGATCGGGGAAGCCGGCGCGGAGGCCCTGGCCGCGGACGGTTGGACGGTGGTGGTCTCAGGCCGCCGCAAGGACGCCCTGGACGGCGTCGTGGCCAGGATCGCCAAAAGCGGCGGCAAGGCCGAAGCGATCGCGCTCGACGTCAGCAACAAGGCCGGGGTCAACAAGGCGGCCGAACAGATTTTGGCCGTACACGGCCGGATCGACCTCCTGGTCAACAGCGCCGGCATCAACGTGCCGAAGCGCAGCTGGGCCGATATGGAACTCGAAGGCTGGGACAAACTGGTCGAGATCAACCTCAACGGCGTGCTCTATTGCATGCGGGCGGTGCTGCCGGCGATGCGCGCGCAAAAAGACGGCAGCATCATCAATGTGGCGTCCTGGGCCGGCCGTCATGTCTCGAAAATGCCGGGCCCAGCCTACACCACCACCAAGCACGCGGTGCTGGCGCTGACCCATTCGTTCAACATGGATGAATGCGTCAACGGCCTGCGCGCCTGCTGCCTGTCGCCCGGCGAGGTCGCGACCCCGATCCTGAAGCTGCGGCCGGTGGTGCCGAGCGAACAGGAACAAGCCAGGATGTTGCAGCCCGAGGATCTCGGCCGCACCATCGCCTTCGTCGCCAGCATGCCGCCACGGGTCTGCATGAACGAGATCCTGATCAGCCCGACCTGGAACAGAGGCTTCGTTCAGACCCCGGCCAACCGGGATTAGTTCGCTCCGTCGTTGTCCCCACGAAAGCGGGGACGACAACGGAACGAGTGGCCGCGGGCCGGGGAAACCCGGCTCGCTTTTTTGTGAACGTCGACGGCGAAGGCGATCGGTTGGATCGCGCGCATCGCGGTAACGAAACCTGCATCCGCGGCGTATAACCCAAACAACGACTTTCAGCGATGGAACGGCCATGTCCAGTCTTGCAGTCATCGATGTGCATCACGCACCGAAAGCAAACGTGATTCAGCCGGCATGGGTGCGGATCATGCACTGGATCAACGCGGTGGCGGTGATCCTGATGATCATGTCGGGATGGCAGGTCTACAACGCATCGCCGCTGTTCAGTTTCTCGTTTCCGCCCGCAATTACGCTGGGCAGCTGGCTTGGCGGCGCGTTGCTGTGGCACTTTGCCGCGATGTGGCTGTTGATGGTCAATGGCCTGTTCTATCTCGTCTGCGGTTTCGCGACCGGCCGCTTCGCCAGGAAGCTATTGCCGATCACGCCATCGGGCGTGATGGCCGATACCAGGGCCGCGCTGACCTTCAAGCTGCCGCATGAGGATCTGTCCAAATACAACCAGGTGCAGAAGCTGCTGTATGCCGGGATCATCGTGGTCGGCATCGTCATCGTGCTGTCGGGGCTTTCGATCTGGAAGCCGGTGCAGTTGCAATATCTGACGGCGTTGTTCGGCGGTTATGATTTCGCGCGCTACGTACATTTTGCCTGCATGGCGGCGATCTGCGCTTTCCTGGTGGTGCATGTCGCGCTGGCGCTGCTGGTGCCGAAAAGTCTGCGCGCGATGATCATTGGGCGCTAGGGCATGATCCCGAAAAGTGGGGACCGGTTTTCGGGAAAATCATGCCCGAGAAAGCAGGTTCGAGGAGAACAATCATGGCCCGCAAGCGCCCGCTTCTGATTCCCGGCGTCGACAAGAAGCTCCTGGTCAAGGACGCCGCCAAGCTGATGCCGGATTTCACGCGCCGGCGTTTCATCGCCGCCGGCGCCAGCCTCGGCGCGTTGACGCTGTTGACCGGCTGCGACGTGTCGGACGGTTTTTCGGCCGAGGAGATGCTGAAGCAGATCTCCAAGTTCAATGACGCCGTGCAGGCGCGGATCTTCAATCCCAACGCGCTGGCGCCGACTTTCCCCGAAAGCGCCATCACCAAGCCGTTTCCGTTCAACGCCTATTACGATCTCGACGATGCGCCGGAGGTCGACGGCAAGGATTGGAAGCTCGAGGTGCGCGGCCTCGTCGACAACAAGAAATCATGGACGCTGGACGAGCTCTACAAGCTGCCGCAGGTCAAGCAGGTCACGCGCCATATCTGCGTCGAGGGCTGGAGCGCGATCGGAAGCTGGACCGGCACGCCGCTGCGCGATTTCCTCAAGCTGATCGGCGCCGACACCAGCGCGAAATATTGCTGGTTCCAATGCGCCGATGCCGAGGGTTACAACTCGCCGCTCGACATGGAAACGGCGCTGCATCCGCAGACCCAGATGACGTTCAAATTCGCCGATCAGATCCTGCCGCGGGCCTATGGCTACCCGATGAAGATCCGGGTGCCGACAAAACTCGGCTTCAAGAACCCGAAATACGTGATCTCGATGGAGGTCACCAACGACTACAAGGGCGGCTACTGGGAAGACCAGGGCTATAATTCGTTCAGCGGAAGCTGAGCAACCCGCGCAGGGCGGCTCTAAGCGAAAGCGCGCCCGCCACGTCCGGTGCGCCCCGGTTTGGCGGGGCCGGTGCGACCGCGCCTTTGTCCCCTGCCGTTCCCGTCCGATGCGTGCTTGCCAATACCGCCGTGGCGTTTTAGCACTCCGCCACAACGAAAATCGTCATGGCCGGGATAGGCGCGGGCATGACGGTGGTGGATGAGGTTTTGATCATGGCGACCCATAAACTGCTGCTTCTCCCCGGCGACGGCATCGGCCCCGAAGTGATGGCGGAGGTCGAGCGCCTGATCGGCTGGCTCAACGCGCAAGGCATCGCGCATTTTGAAACCGAGCAGGGACTGGTCGGTGGCGCGGCCTATGACGCGCATAAGGTCGCCATTTCCGAAGCCGACATGGCCAAGGCGCAGGCCGCCGATGCCGTGATCTTCGGTGCCGTCGGCGGCCCGAAATGGGACAGCGTGCCCTATGAGGCGCGGCCGGAAGCCGGCCTGCTGCGGCTGCGCAAGGATCTCGGCCTGTTCGCCAATCTGCGCCCGGCGGTGTGCTATCCGGCGCTGGCCGACGCCTCCAGCCTCAAGCGCGAGGTGGTCGAAGGCCTCGACATCATGATCGTGCGCGAATTGACCGGTGGCGTCTATTTCGGCGAGCCGAAAACCATCACCGATCTCGGCAACGGCCAGAAGCGCGCGATCGACACCCAGGTCTACGACACCTACGAGATCGAGCGCATCGCGCGGGTCGCCTTCGATCTGGCGCGCAAGCGCCGCAACAAGCTGACCTCGATGGAAAAGCGCAACGTCATGAAATCGGGCGTGCTCTGGAACGAGGTCGTGACGCAGGTCCATGTGCGCGAATACAAGGACGTGCAGCTCGAGCATCAGCTCGCCGATTCCGGCGGCATGAATCTGGTCAAATGGCCGAAGCAGTTCGACGTCATCGTCACCGATAATCTGTTCGGCGACATGCTCTCCGACATCGCGGCGATGCTGACGGGGTCGCTCGGCATGTTGCCGTCGGCCTCGCTCGGCGAGATCGACGCCAAAAGCAGGAAGCGCAAATCGCTGTTCGAGCCGGTGCATGGCTCGGCGCCCGATATCGCGGGCAAGGGGCTGGCCAACCCGATCGCCATGCTGGCCTCATTCGGCATGGCGCTGCGCTATTCCTTCGATATGGGCGCTTTGGCCGACAAGCTCGATGCTGCCATCGCCGGCGTGCTCGCCAACGGCTTGCGCACGGCGGACATCAAGTCCGAAGGCACCAAGGCGGTCTCGACCGCCGAGATGGGCCAGGCGATCCTGAAGGAATTGCAGGCGCTGCACGCCTAGGCGCGCGCTTTTCCCGGAACGTCAGTCCGGCCTTAAGCAGAATAGGGTGGGCAAAGCCGCCGGGTCGCGCGCATGCGCGCCCGATGACAGACTTCGCGTGCCCATCAGTTTGCGATTTGATGAAAATGGTGGTGGGCACGGCGCTGCCGCGTCTTTGCCCACCCTACCGCTTCCTTATGGTGGCACCAAAAACGTGAATGGCCGGGACGAGCCCGGCCATGACGACGCTCGTTCAATGCGATCCCGCTCAATACAGCGGGAAAGTCTGCGGATAGAATCCGCCCATGTCGGACGGCGGGTTCAGCGGCTGGCGATCGAGCGGGTGGTTGTTGTTCTCGCGCGCAAACGAATAGCCCGGCGGAAATGCGTAATCGGTGAATTTGCGGTCGCCCGGCAGCACTTCGGTGCCGGCGTCAAGCCAGGAGCGCTTGGTGATGTAGACCCGGGTGTGCGGTCCCTGCTGAACGACCACGTTGGGACCGCTCGGCCCGTAATAGGCATGGCCGTTCTTGTCATATTTCAATCGGGCCGACTGCGCGCTGGCCGCTGTCATACCAAGGCCCGCCGCTACAGCTGCGATCGCCACAAACGACACCGCAAGTTTGCTCACGGCAGGGAATTTCCAGTTCATCATGTCCTCATGGTCCGGCGCAGCGCCATATCCGATTTGACCGGCACTCTAGCCGTTGGGGATATACAGCGACAAGGTCAATCGGGCCACACTGCCGGACATAATGCGGCGCGAGATGAAAAAGTTGCATGAAAACCAGCGCCTTGACCCTAGATCTGGCGCGTTCGGCCGATCACAGCGCGCCGCGCAGCCTCGGGTTTTCGGCATTGGTCACCCAATCCGCCGAAAGTGCTGAGGTGGCCGCGGCGCCGCAGTCGCCGCGCCGGAGCTCGGCGCGGGCGAATAATTCCGCCAGTCTCGGCTCGTTTCCGGCGGAGAGCAGGATCAGCCGGTTCAAGAGGCAGCCGATCCTGGCGCGCCCGGCCGGCAAGGTGGCGTCCTGGCAGGCCCAGCCGGAGAGCCGCAAGTCTGGATCGTCGATCTGTTTCAGGAAGGCGAGGCAGGGCGGCCTGCGGTCCGTTTGCCCGGTGGGGCGCAACAGCGATACCGGGCCGAATTTGCTGTCGATGACGCCGGCTGCTTCCAGTTCGCGCCCGCCGCCGGGGTCCACCCGGTTCGCGAGTTCTGCCAATGGCGGCTGCGGCGGGTTCGATTCGCCGCCCCGGCGGTAGATTTCGAGCTCCGCCACCGGGTTTTCCCCTGCCGCGACCCAGCGCATGACATCCTTGCGGCCTCCTTCCGGATGCCGGAGGATTTCGTAAGTCTCTGTTTTTCCGATAAAATCAGATTGGCTGATGGCGAACGCCGGATAGGAGCGCGTGGCGGCACTCCAGCCCGCCGGTGCGGCAGGTGTCGCCGCCGCGTCGATCCGCAATTCATTCCACTGATGCAGGGCGACGATGGCAAGCAGCGCCAGCGTCCCCACATAGGCTATCAGGCGGGCCGCCATGCGGCAGCCTTCGTCGAAGGAGCTGCTCAGGGCCGGGTGAATTCTGGACGGCTGGTAGAAATCGGCACGGGTGCCCCAAAACAAACGCATCAAACGCTTACGCACCCTGTCCAACATTGTCTTGAGGGCGTTTCTCGCATAGAAGCGCTGCTCCTTCCCTTTCCGGGCGAAGCAGGGGCGGGGCATTTTTCTTCGGAGAGTGAACGATGGGTTATAAAGTCGCGGTGGTCGGAGCGACCGGCAATGTCGGTCGGGAAATGCTCAACATTCTCGACGAACGCAAATTCCCGGCTGACGAGGTGGTGGCGCTGGCCTCACGCCGCAGCGTGGGCGTCGAAGTGTCCTATGGCGACCGCACCCTGAAAGTCAAAGCGCTCGAACATTACGATTTCTCCGATGTCGACATCTGCCTGATGTCGGCGGGAGGCTCGGTGTCGAAGGAATGGTCGCCGAAGATCGGCGCCGCCGGCGCGGTCGTGATCGACAATTCTTCCGCCTGGCGGATGGATCCGGACGTGCCGCTGATCGTGCCCGAGGTCAACGCGGACGCGGCTGCCGGCTTCGGCAAGAAGAACATCATCGCCAATCCGAATTGCTCGACCGCGCAGCTCGTGGTCGCGCTGAAGCCGCTGCATGACAAGGCGGTGATCAAGCGCGTCGTGGTCTCGACCTATCAGTCGGTGTCGGGCGCCGGCAAGGATGCGATGGACGAACTGTTTTCGCAGACCAAGGCGGTCTATACCAACAGCGAACTGATCAACAAGAAATTCCCGAAGCGTATCGCCTTCAACGTGATCCCCGAGATCGACGTGTTCATGGAGGACGGCTACACCAAGGAAGAGTGGAAGATGATGATGGAGACCAAGAAGATTCTTGATCCCAAAATCAAGCTGACCGCGACCTGCGTGCGGGTGCCGGTGTTCGTCGGCCACTCGGAAGCCGTCAATATCGAGTTCGAGAATCCGATCTCGGCCGATGAGGCGCGCGATATCCTGCGCAAGGCGCCGGGTTGTCTCGTGATCGACAAGCGGGAGCCCGGCGGCTACGTCACGCCCTACGAGGCGGCCGGCGAGGACGCGACCTATATCAGCCGTATCCGCGAGGACGCGACGGTTGAGAACGGTCTGGTGCTGTGGTGCGTGTCGGATAATTTGCGCAAGGGCGCGGCGTTGAACGCGATCCAGATCGCCGAATGCCTGATCAACCGCAAACTGCTCAGCGCCAAGAAAAAAGCCGCATAAAGGCGAGCTAAGCACCGGGGGAGCCGGAATTGCGATGAGCGAACAGCCGGCGCCTTACCGACCGAATCCGTCATTGCAGCGCATCGAGCACGGGCTTGAGAGCGTGCTGTTCAACAGCCGCTGGCTGATGGCGCCGTTCTATCTCGGTCTCGTCGTCAGCCTGGCGGTGCTGCTGATGAAATTCGTCATGATGTTGTGGGAGTTCATCGAGCACGCGGTGAGTGCCAAGGAATCCGACATCATCCTCGGCGTGCTCGGCCTGATCGACGTTTCCCTGACCGGCAATCTGATCCTGATCGTGGTGTTCTCGGGCTACGAGAATTTCGTCTCCAAGATCGACCCCGGCGGCCACCCGGATTGGCCGGACTGGATGACCAAGGTCGATTTTGCCGGGCTGAAGCAGAAGCTGCTGGCCTCGATCGTCGCGATTTCGGCGATCCAGGTCCTGAAGGCGTTCATGAATATCGATGCGACCTTCGATGCCCAGAAGCTGGGCTGGCTGGTCGGCATCCATCTGGTGTTCGTCGTCTCCGCCCTGATCCTTGCATTGTCCGACCGCTGGGGCGGCGATCATGGGAACGGCGCGGAGCATTAGATTCAACCCTCATGGTGAGGAGCGCGAATGCGCCGTCTCCGGACAATGCGTCGCATCGCCGGGAGAACCATGAAGCCCGCACTCGTGGTCATCCTTCGAGACGCATCGCTTCGCGTTGCGCCTCAGGATGAGGCCTGCTCTTCCCCCGCGCTGCGAAACTCCTTTGTCGCCTGGTCGAGCACGAACAGCGAGCCTTCGGTGACGCCGAAATAGGCGCCGTGCAGTTGCATCTCGCCATGCTCCACCGCCGACCGCACGAATGGAAACGTCATCAGGTTTTCCAGGCTCCGGAACACCGCGGCCTTCTCGATCCGTACCGTGAAATCCTGCATGGTCTCGTGGCCTCGCTGCTCGACGATCTCTCCCGGCTTGACGAACATCGCCATCCATTTGCCGATGAAATCGCCGGGCGATAGCGGCGCGGCCTTGTCGATGAAGGCGCGGATGCCGCCGCATTGCGCGTGCCCGAGCACCACGATGTGTTCCACCCGGAGCACCGAAACCGCATATTCCAGCGCCGCCGAGACGCCATGCGTGCCCGCGTCGGGCTGATAGACCGGCACCAGATTGGCGACGTTGCGCACCACGAACAGTTCGCCGGGGCCGGCGTCGAAGATCACTTCGGGCGATACCCGCGAATCGCAGCAGCCGATCACCATCACCGTCGGTGACTGGCCGCGTTCGGACAGTTCGCGGTAGCGCGATTGTTCGGTCGGCAGCCGCTGTGTCGCGAAAGTCCGGTATCCGTCGAGCAATAGTTTCGGAAACGATATCATGACTGTCGCCTAACCATATGTCGGCGCCGGGAACAAGACTTTCGGGCCAAGGCTTGAGATGACAAGGCTTGAGATGATAGGCCTGCATCCGGAAAGATGACACCGGCTTTCCCGGCCAGATGGCCAGGCGATGCCTGTCGATAACAGCTGAGGGAACCCGCCATGATTCGTCCGCGCCGCAGTCTGCTTTTCATGCCGGGGTCGAATGCGCGGGCGCTGGAAAAGGCCCGTAATCTCCCCGCCGACGTACTCATTCTCGATCTCGAGGATTCGGTGGCGCCCGACGCCAAGGCGGTTGCGCGCGACCAGATCGCGCAGGCGATCGCCGCCGGGGGCTTTGGCAAGCGCGAGATCTGGGTCCGCACCAACAGCCTCGACACGACATGGTGGACCGATGACGTGGCCATGGCGGGCCAGGCGCGGCCGGACGGCATCCTGGTGCCCAAGGTTTCCAGCGTCGCCGACCTCAACGCCATCGGCGACCGGCTTGCCGCCATCGGCGCGGACAGTTCGATCAGGGTGTGGGCGATGATCGAGACCGCGCGCGCGGTGCTGGATGCCGACGCGCTCGCCGGCGCTTCGCGCGATCCCAAAACACGGCTCGCCGGATTTGTGTTCGGCCCGAACGATATCGCGCGGGAGACGCGGATACGGATGCTGCCGGGCCGCGCGGCGATGATTCCGATGATCACGCAATGCATTCTGGCGACGCGGGCCCACGGCCTGGAGATCCTCGACGGCCCCTACAGCGATTTCAGCAATGTCGACGGTTTTTCGCAGGAATGCGCGCAAGGCCGTGATCTCGGTTTCGACGGCAAGACGCTGATCCACCCCGGCCAGATCGAGGCCTGCAACGCGATCTTCACCCCGCCCGCGGAGGAGATTGCCTATGCCCGCAAGGTGATCGCGGCATTCGAGCTGCCCGAAAACGCCTCGCGCGGCGCGATCCGGCTCGACGGCCAGATGGTGGAGCGGCTGCATGCCGAGATGGCCCGGCGCACCATTGCGATTGCGGATGCGGTCGCGGCGATGGGACATTAAACAAAACAGGCGGGGCATTGAACAAGCCTCGCGGTGACGCGAGCGCAAACGCCGCTCGTCAGGACGAGGATCCAAACCGCTCCGTGGCCCACGCATAGAGGCTGCCGGGAATGGGCGCCTGCTTGCCGCGGCCTTTCGGCGACACGTGAAAGCCCACCACATCCCGGTCCGCGATCAAGGCCGAAAAATCGGAGGGCTCGAAAAACAGTTTCGGCTCGGCATGAACCGCATAAAACGATTTCTTGGGCAGCGCATGGTGCAGCTTGCCAAAGCGCCGTCCAAGCGCGGTCAGCGCCGCCGGACCGAAGATCGCCACACGGATATCGGACAGGCGGCGGGACCCGCCGCGCAGTTTGCGCAGCGCGAAGGTCAGGCGATGCCGTAGCGACAGCCAGTCCGGTGTCAATTCGTCGCTTGCCATCAGTTTTTCGAAGGCGATGACGATCGGATCTTTCGCCGGCAGATAGAGCACTGAATTGCCAAGCTGGCGCGGCCGCTCCCAGGCGAAATAGGGCTGGGCCGGATCGATTTCGACCGGCTTCAGCAGCAACACGTCGGCGTCGAGCCATAGCCGGGGATGATTTGGACTGGCACGTTGCCCCATCAGCCGCATCCGGAAGAAATCGCTGAATTGCAGCGTGGTCCAGTCGCGCCAGCTGCCGTCCGGTTGCGGCGGCCGCAGTCTTTCCGAGAAGGCGTAGGGCAGCACCGCTTCGGCTTCCGCGTTGCCGACGCCGTCAGGCAATCCCGCCAGCGGATCGAAACTATAGATGGTGACCTTGTGCCCGGCGGCGACCTGCGATTTCAGGCAGGTTTGCCGTAGCGCATCGAGCGGGCCACGCCAGAAGGTGACGATATCCGGCCGCATGTGCGTCACCAAATGTGCCTCGCCAAATGGCGGAGCGGATCAAGCCCAGGCGCGTTCGGTCTTGAGCTTTGCCTCATAGCTGTCGATCGAGGCTTTCTTCTCCATCGTCAGCCCGATGTCGTCGAGGCCGTTCAACAGGCAGTGCTTGCGGAACGGATCGATCTCGAATTTCACCTTGCCGCCGTCGGGTCCTCGGATTTCCTGACTGGGCAGATCGATGGTCAGCGTCGCGTTGGCGCCGCGCTCGGCATCGTCGAACAGCTTGTCGAGGTCTTCATGCGACACCCGGATCGGCAGAATGCCGTTCTTGAAGCAGTTGTTGTAGAAGATGTCGCCGAACGAGGTCGAGATCACGCAGCGGATGCCGAAGTCCAAGAGCGCCCAGGGCGCATGCTCGCGGCTCGAACCGCAGCCGAAATTGTCGCCCGCGACCAGCACCTTGGCGTTGCGATAGGCCGGCTTGTTGAGGATGAAATCCGGGTTCTCGCTGCCGTCATCCTTGTAGCGCTGTTCGGAAAAAAGCCCCTTGCCAAGCCCGGTCCGCTTGATGGTCTTCAGGTACTGCTTCGGGATGATCATGTCGGTGTCGACATTGATGATCTTCAGCGGCGCCGCGACGCCTTCCAGCGTGGTGAACTTGTCCATGTTTCGATCTTCGCTGTTATGGGTGGCCGGTTTGCAATTTCCGCCCGCGGGGGCCGTGAATTTGCAGATTTACCGCGCTTTTAGCCCGATCGCGGCCGCCGTCCAAGGTCAAATTTAAAAGGCTCAAATTGACCTATTCCGGATCAGCCTCGATCGCCTCCATGTCATTGTCGGAAAGGCCGAAATGGTGGCCGATCTCGTGGACCAGCACGTGGCGGACGATATGACCGAGCGGCTCGTCATGCTCGGCCCAATAATCGAGGATCGGGCGGCGGTAGAGCCAGATCATGTTGGGCAGCTGGACCACGTCGCCATGGCCGCGGAACGGGATGCCTATGCCCTGAAACAGGCCAAGCAGGTCGAATTCGCTCTCGGCTTCCATCTCTTCGAGCACGTCGTCGGCCGGAAAATCCTCGACGCGGATGACCACGTCCTCGCACAGGTCGCGGAAATCCTTTGGCAGGCGCTCGAAAAGGTCGAGCGCCATCTTCTCCATTTCGGCAAGGCTGGGTGCTTTGGCAGATATCCACATTGCAGCTGTCTAGCGCGTCTTTCGCACAGATGCATGACGGTTTTCGCGGCGGCGCGCAGTTGACCTTGCCGCGGCAATCGGAGACCGTGGGGATCACAACGGTTCAGGTGGGCCTCATGATCGGGATCAGGACAGCGGCCATGGCAGCCGCGCTTGCAGGCATTTTCCTGCTGCCGGCAACGGCAAGCAGAGCACAAACCGCTTCACCCGGCGTGAGAATCGCGCAGGCCTCGTCCTCCGATGCCGACGAGTCCGCGGCGCCGCGCCCGGCACGACGCCCGCTGCGGCGCATCCCGATTTATCCGCGCCGGGAAGGCGTTCCCGAGGAAGGCATCTATCCCTACGATTATCCGGGCCCGAATGCGGTGCGGGACTGCACGGCGACCTATGTGCAGGAGGACCGGCCGAGCGGAAGGGTCATCGTGCCACGCATGCATTGCTTCTGGCGGCCGGGCTAGTTTTCATCGGCGAGCCGGCACCCGACTGACGACGATCACGGGCGCGCGTCAAGCCACTTGCACAGTCATCAAGGCCCGTCCTGAAATCCGTACCGAAAATGCTGCGGCGCGACGGGAACCGAAGCGCACGATAGGCGTTTGGTCCGACGGCGCAGGTTATTCACTTCACATTCACGTCGCGAATTCTAGCCTACGATCTGCGTTGCGACGGGGCGGCTGATTGCTTCAGTTTGTTCGGCGCAGACGTGACATCCATGGACCAAGGAGAAGAGACATGAAGGTGACGAAAGTTCTGGGGCTTGCGGCTGTTGGCGCATTGCTCGTTCTCGCGGCTCCCACCCAGCACGCTCAAGCCATGTCGCTGAGCAGCCCCAGCGCCGCCGCAGCGGTCCGGGATGATGCGAAGCCGACAACCGAAGTGCGCTGGCATGGCCATTGGCACCGTCACTGGCATCGTCGTTGGCACCGCTGAGGGTATTGCCGCCAACCGTTTCCGGCAGATGAAAAGAACAGGCCCGTCGATGCGGGCCTGTTTTTTTAAGACGATAGAGCCGCAACAGGGCATGATTCCTCGCGACGAACGCGGAACGCGTTTGCGCATGAAGATCATGCTCATCGAACCTTCAATGCATTCATGACGCGTTCACGTCATCATCCTTAGTTTATCGTGGCAGTGAGACGAACGGCCCGGAAGCGGGCGCATAGCCTTTAACGCTTTCATCGGCCCATTTCAGGGAGATCGTTCATGAAGAGGATGTCTGTCCTCAGGCGCGGCCTGATTCATCGTCTGGCTTTTGCGGCGGCCGCGTTGCTGATGCTGTCGGTCGCACCAAACCAGCGCGCGGACGCTATGTCGTTGATCGGTCCCGGTGCGGGACAGTCAGGATCGCATGCTCCTGATGGGCTGATGACCGAAGTTCGCCACGGTGGCGGCGGTCATGGCGGCGGCCATGGTGGTTTTCACGGCGGCGGATTCCATGGAGGTTTCCACGGTGGAGGATTCCATGGTGGTCGTTTCCATGGCGGCGGGTTCCGCGCCGGCGGCTTTCATCATCGCGGCTTTTACCACGGTGGATTCCGCCATGGCGGGTACCGGCTCTACGGACACCGTTTCCACCGGCATTTCCATTACGGTCCGTCCTATTATTACCATCCGCACCGCCGGTGCCGGATCATCTGGACCCATTACGGTCGGCACCGTATTTGCCACTGGCACCGGTGGCATCACCGGGGATTTCTGTTTCCGCTTTTCTGACGATGCGTCGTGCGGCGGCTGAAAATGAATTGGGCGCCGATCGGCGCCCGTTTCATTCCCGCTTTGTGTCCGCGCGATCTCCGGGGCAGGATCATCCCCTGTCCCAATCCTTGAACTTCCAGGATTTGACCCGCCACGGCGTCAGCGTCTCCATCCGCCACTGATTCCAGCCATCCGGCGGCCAATGGCTGAGACGTGAGGTTTCCTTGACCTCGGGCTCGACCGCGCGCGGGGTGAACCGGCGACGCTTCTGGTGCGTCGCTTCGCGGATCATATCGATGAATTCGGACTTTTCGGCCATGGCACGCTCCCGGCGATAGGCCTCGCCTTCACGAAAAGGGAGTGTGCGCGCCGATCTTTAACGGCTGGTTTCCAGGACGCCTTGAGATTGACGAAGAGTAACGGTTTGGGTGCTTTTGTCTTGATGCATCTTCCTGACGCGAGCCGGTTCCCGCCCCGGATCGTGTCCGGGGCAGGTCTTCGCTCGAAAACGCTCTACCGCCACTCCCTCACGTCGACGAAGTGCCCGGCGATCGCCGCGGCGGCTGCCATCGCCGGTGAGACCAGATGGGTGCGGCCCTTGAAGCCCTGGCGGCCCTCGAAATTGCGATTCGAGGTCGAGGCGCAGCGCTCCTCCGGCGACAATTTGTCCGGATTCATCGCCAGGCACATCGAACAGCCCGGCTCGCGCCAGTCGAACCCGGCCTTGATGAAGATCTTGTCGAGGCCCTCGGCTTCCGCCTGCTCTTTCACGATGCCGGAACCCGGCACGATCATGGCGTTGACGTTGCCGTTGACGGTCTTGCCCTCGACGATCTTGGCGGCCGCGCGCAGATCCTCGATGCGGCCGTTGGTGCAGGAGCCGATGAAAACGCGGTCGAGCTTGATGTCGGTGATTTTGGTGCCGGCCGTCAGGCCCATGTATTTCAGCGCGCGATGTTTCGAGAACCGCTTGGCCTCGTCTCCGATCTTGTCGGGATCTGGCACCACGCCTGAGATCGACACCACGTCTTCCGGCGAGGTGCCCCAGGTCACGATCGGCGGCAGCTTGGCCGCATCCAGCCTGATCTCGTGATCGAAATGCGCGCCCTCGTCGGAACGCAGCTTCTCCCAATAGCGCATCGCCGCGTCCCAGGCCTCGCCCTTCGGCGCCTTCGGCCGGCCTCGCAGGAAGTCGAAGGCTTTTTGATCTGGCGCGACCAGGCCGGCGCGGGCGCCGCCCTCGATCGACATGTTGCAGACCGTCATGCGGCCTTCCATCGAGAGCGAGCGTATCGCTTCGCCGGCATATTCCAGCACATAGCCGGTGCCGCCGGCGGTGCCGATTTCGCCGATGATGGCCAGAATGATGTCCTTGCCGGTGACGCCCTCGGGCAATTTGCCGTCGACGACGGCGCGCATGTTCTTGGCCTTTTTCTGGATCAGGGTCTGCGTCGCCAGCACGTGCTCCACCTCTGACGTGCCGATGCCATGCGCCAGCGCGCCGAACGCGCCATGCGTCGAGGTGTGGCTGTCGCCGCAGACGATCGTGGTGCCGGGCAGCGTAAAGCCCTGCTCCGGGCCGATGACATGCACGATGCCCTGGCGGCGGTCGAATTCATTGTAATATTCGATGCCGAATTCCTTGGCGTTGTCCGCCATCACCCGCATCTGCTCGATGCTTTCCGGATCCGGATTGGGTTTGGAGCGATCGGTGGTCGGGATGTTGTGGTCGACCACGGCGAGCGTCTTCTCCGGCGCATGTACCTTGCGCCCCGCGGTGCGCAGGCCTTCGAAGGCCTGCGGCGACGTCACCTCGTGGACCAGATGACGGTCGATATAGAGCAGGCAGGTGCCGTCCTCGGCTTCATGCACCAGATGGTCGTTCCAGATCTTGTCGTACAGCGTGGTCGGTTTGGACATGAGCGTCAGCTCCAAAGGAAAATTCGTGTGAGCGGTTGAGCGCGGTTACGCGCGAGCAAAAGAAACGTCGGCGCTGGTCAAAGCGCGTTTCTAAGCTCAGAGGTCGCCGAGGTCGCAAAGCGTCCGAAGAACCGGCCGGGCAGCCGCGAGCGATCGTCGATCACGATGGGAGCGACGCGCGAACCGGCCGTGCTGGTCTGGTCTGGAACCATTTTAAATGTCTAACACAGAGCCTGCCATTGCGACAATCGATCGATTGGCAGGACCGCCACCTACCGTCATTGCCGCGCTTGACCCGGCAATCCATCACGCCTGAGCAAGACAGCCCTTTTCCCGATCGATGCGCAGACCAAGCCCGCCCATGACAAGTTAAAAAACAGCGGCAACAAGTTACAGATAAGTATGCCGCAACAAAAAAGCGCGGGGGGAACCCGCGCCTTTTACGTCCAGTCGGGTGCGACTTGAATTATTCGCCGACCGCGGCGGCGGCCTGTGTGCGGTCAGTCTTCTTCTCGACGATGCGGGCCGATTTGCCGCGCAGATTGCGCAGGTAATAAAGCTTGGCGCGGCGCACCTTGCCGCGGCGCACCACCTTGATCGAGTCGATCATCGGCGACATCATCGGGAACACGCGTTCCACGCCTTCGCCGTAGGAGATCTTGCGCACGGTGAAGCTCTCGTTGAGCCCGCCGCCGGAACGGCCGATGCAGACGCCTTCATAGGCCTGCACGCGGGTGCGGTCGCCTTCGACCACCTTCACGTTGACGATGAGCGTATCGCCGGGCCCGAAATCCGGGATCGTCTTGGTGGCGGACAGTTTATCGAATTGCTCTTTTTCGAGCTGCTGAATCAGGTTCACGGTGAAATCTCCATCGGCGGCGCGCCCAGCCTCGGTTAAGCGCGGGCTGCGCAGACGTCCAACTATCCTGCCATCACTTGCGGATTTGGTGGGTGCTATAAGGCAAAGGCGGGCGTTTGTCACCCGTCTGTCGTGTTTTTTGGGCGATTTTGGCGAGACTTTGGACTAGGCGCCTGATTCGGCCTCGCGGCCCATAAATCCGGGCGTCTTGCCCGCGTCAGGGCCTCGGATTCAGCCCGGCGCCAGGCCGCGACCCTGGCATGGTCTCCGGACAGCAGGATTTCCGGGATCGGCTGGCCTTCGAACGTCTGCGGGCGGGTATATTGCGGGTATTCCAGCAATCCCTCGGAAAAGCTCTCGTCCGTACCGGATTCCTGCTTTCCCATCACCCCGGGCAGCAGCCGCACGCAGGCGTCAATCAGCACCATGGCGGCGAGTTCCCCGCCGGACAGCACGTAATCGCCGATCGAGACCTCTTCAAGCCCGCGGGCGCCGATGACCCGTTCGTCGATGCCCTCAAATCGCCCGCAAACGATCAGGGGGCCGGGTCCGGCGGCCAGTTCCGCGACCTGGGACTGGGTCAATGGCCGACCCCGTGGGCTCATCAGCAGGCGCGGGCGATGTCTGGCGACCTCTGAAGCCGTATCCGCGGCGTCGATGGCCGCCGCCAGCACATCCGCGCGCAGCACCATGCCGGGCCCGCCGCCGGCCGGGGTGTCGTCGACGCTGCGATGGCGATCGGTGGCCGAATCCCTGATATCGCGTGCTTCAAGCGCCCACAGCCCGGATGATAGCGCCCTGCCGGCGAGGCTGACGCCCAGCGGGCCCGGGAACATCTCGGGAAACAACGTCAGAATGGTTGCGCGCCAGATCGTCGTCGGGGAGGGCATGGCCTCTGTTACGGCACCACGGCGGTCAGATCGAGTCCCTGCATCAGGGCCGCGGCCTCGACGGCCTGCCTGAAATCCGCGAGCTTGAACGTCGTCACGATGATCTTGCCAAGATCGAGCAGACCTTCGGCGGCCAGCGCCGCGAGCTGGCCCGGCGCCGTCCGCGCATACATGAACTGGCCGACGACTTCCCAGTCATTTGCCAGCATTTCGCGGAACGAAAGCTCCAGGGGCACCTCCGCACTCCCCATGATCACCAGGCGTCCGCCGCGCTTCAGTGCGCGCAGCGACGACAACGTGGTCGAGGTGCTCTTGGCATTGCCGAGCAGATCCAGCGCGACGTCGGCGGCGCCGCCGCTGGCATGGCGGATGGTCGCAAGATCCTTAGCGGCGTCGCCGCTGACAGGAGCGGGGATGACGCGAGGGCCAAAAGCCTCCCGCAGCGAGTCCAGCGCTTCAGCTTTTCGCCCGACGGCGACCACGCGCCCCGCACCCATCGCAACCGCCAGCATGACCGCGCCGGAACCGAAATAGCCGGTCGCGCCGTTGATGATGATGGTGTCGCCGCCGCACAGGCCAGAGCGCTGCAGGCCGCCGAACGGCACGATCAGTTTGGCCAGTCCGATCAGTTGGGTCGCAGGCCTGTCGTCCAGCCGGGTCAGCGGCGTGACGCAGGCCGCCGGCCAGTGTGCGATCTCGGCGAACACGCCGTCGCGCCAGCGCGCTTGCAGCGCCAGCGCCTCCGCTGTTGTGACCGTCGCCGTCAGCCCGATCAGGATCTGCGGCGCCTCAGGGCTCGGCACATCGCCGCGCAAATGCGGACTGAGGAAAACCCGGTCGCCGTTACGGACATGGCTGACGTTCTCGCCGGCCGCGATCACCCGCGCGATCGCATTGGTGCCGGGCACGAAAGGCATTGGCGGCAGGTTGTAGGGCACCGAACCCGATAGCACCTTGCCCATATAGGACAACACCATGCCGGCTTCGATCCTGACCACAACGCCATCGGGCGCGGGCCGGGGCGTCTCGACCGCGTCGAATCGCAGATCATTGTGCGCGTGCAGCCGCCAGGCTCTGTGGGTGTTGGTCATGTCAGCCATTCCCGACCGGTATTATCTGCGAATACAAAACGCACCAGTCCCGGCCAAGCGAGCGTGAGCCGGAATCCATAACCATAGCCGGCTATGTTGTGTACAGCTAAGGCCCAATCCAGTCTAAGAACAAACAATAGTGGTTATGGGTCCCCGCATTCGCGGGGACGACCCGGGGAGAAATCCTCCTCAGTGCCAACCGCGTCGTCGCCATCAACTTCTTCCGGCAATTCGATCACCACGCGTCCGCCGGCAAGATCGACCGTGGGCACCACGGCGTTAGTGAACGGCAGCAGCATGGTCGCGCCTTGCGGCGGCGCGATCTCGATAATGTCGCCGGCGCCGAAATTATGAATCGCGACGACACGGCCGAGCGGCGCGTCCGCGGTGGTCACCGCGGCGAGCCCGATCAGGTCGGCGTGGTAATATTCGTCCTCGTCGGTCGCCGGCAGCTGGTCACGCGCAATGTAGAGTTCGATGCCGTTGAGCCGTTCGGCCTCGTCGCGGGTGGCGATGCCCTTCAGCGTCGCCACCAGATGGTCCTTGGATTCGCGGACATGCGTCACCTCGAACTGGCGGGCGCCGTCCTTGGTGCCAAGCGGCCCGTACTGTTTCACCGCCAGCGGGTCTTCGGTGAAGGTCCACAGCTTGACCTGGCCGCGGACGCCATGCGCGGCGCCGATCCGGGCGACGCAGATTTGCGGCGGCATCAGCGGGCCTCATCCTTCGAGATGCGAAGAATGCGCTCCTGGGGACCAGGAGTTGGCTGCGCGGAACAGGGCAACAGATCCTCATGCCGAGGAGCACGGCACAAGCCGTGCGTCTCGAAGCATGAGGCCGGGATCATGCGAAGCCTTACGATTTGGCAGCGGCTTCGGCCGCGGCCTTGCGCTCCTTGCGCGGCACGGCCTTTTCCGGATTGTTGCGCGCCGCGCGCTTCACGACGCCAGCGGCATCAAGGAAGCGGGTCACGCGGTCGGACGGCTGCGCGCCCTTGGCGAGCCAGGCCTTGACCTTGTCCATGTCGAGCTTGAGCCGGGCCTCGCTGTCCTTCGGAAGCAGCGGGTTGAAATGGCCGAGGCGCTCGATGAAACGGCCGTCGCGCGGAAAGCGGGAGTCGGCGACGACGACATGATAGACCGGGCGCTTCTTGGTGCCGGCGCGGGCGAGGCGGATAACGACTGACATTTGGTTCTCCTTCAAATCCTGGTTTGCTGTTTGTTGTTTCGCGTCATTCCGGGATGCGTGCGTAGCACGCAGACCCGGACTCTCGCGATCATTCACGTTGAGATTCCGGGTTCGACGCTTCGCGTCGCTCCGGAATGACGAAACTCCTCATTTCTTCTTCCCCAGTCCGGGAAAGCCGCCGAGGCCCGGCAGGTTTGGCTTGCCGCTCAGGCCGGTAAGTCCGGGCAGGTTCGGCAGACCGGAGCGCAGACCCGCGGGAAGATCTTTCGGCAGCGCGGGCATGCCGCCCGGCGCGGCGCCGCCGGGCATTTTCTCCGCCAGCGCCTTCATCTGTTCGGGCGAGGGCATGCCGCCGCCAAAGCCCATCGCCTGCGCGATGCCGGCGAGCGGGCCGCGCTTGCCCGAACCCATCGCCTTCATCATGTCGGCCATGTTCCGGTGCATCTTGAGCAGCTTGTTGACGTCCTCGACCTTGACGCCGGCGCCGGAAGCGATGCGTTTCTTGCGGCTCGCCTTCAGGACATCCGGATTCTTGCGCTCCTCGCGCGTCATCGAGTCGATCACCGCGACCTGGCGCTTGATGATCTTGTCGTCGATGCCGGCATTGGCGATCTGGTTCTTCATTTTCGCAACGCCGGGCATCATGCCCATCAGCCCGCTGATGCCGCCCATGCTGGCCATCTGCATCAACTGCTCGCGCATGTCGGCCAGATCGAACTTGCCCTTGCGCATCTTCTCGGCGACGCGCGCGGCTTTCTCGGCATCGATATTGGCCGCGGCCTTTTCGACCAGCGATACCACGTCGCCCATGCCGAGGATGCGGCCCGCGATCCGGCTGGGGTGGAAATCCTCCAGCGCGTCGGTTTTTTCACCGGTGCCGATCAGCTTGATCGGCTTGCCGGTGACCGCGCGCATCGACAGCGCCGCGCCGCCGCGGCCATCGCCGTCGACCCGCGTCAGCACGATGCCGGTGAGGCCGACGCGCTGGTCGAACGAGCGCGCCAGGTTGACGGCGTCCTGGCCGGTGAGCGCATCGGCGACCAGCAGCACCTCATGCGGATTGGCGACCGATTTGATCTCCGCCGCCTCGCTCATCATCTCTTCGTCGAGCGTGGTGCGGCCGGCGGTGTCGAGCAGCACCACGTCGTAGCCGCCGAGCTTGCCGGCTTCCAAGGCGCGGCGCGCGATCTGCGGCGGCTTTTGCCCTTCGACGATCGGCAGGGTCTGGATTTCGAGATCGCGGCCCAGCACCGCGAGCTGCTCCATCGCCGCCGGACGGTAGACGTCGAGCGAGGCCATCAGCACCTTGCGCTTGTCGCGCTGTGTCAGGCGGCGGGCGAGTTTCGCGGTGGTGGTGGTCTTGCCGGAGCCTTGCAGGCCGACCATCATGATCGCGACCGGCGGCACCGCGTTGAGGTCGATGGTTTGACCATCCGAGCCCAGCGTGGCGACCAGTTCGTCGTGAACGATCTTCACCACCATCTGGCCGGGCGTCACCGACTTGACCACGGTGGCGCCGACGGCCTGTTCGCGGACGCGATCGATGAAGCCGCGGACCACGTCGAGCGAGACGTCGGCTTCGAGCAGCGCGCGGCGCACCTCGCGCATCGCGGCGTCGACGTCCGCCTCGCTGAGCGCGCCGCGGCCCGTCAGCCGATCGAGAATGCCACCAAGCTTTTCCGACAGATTGTCGAACAATGCCGTTTTCCTTCGCCATGGCCGGGCTTGTCCCGGCCATCCACGTCTGTCTCTTCACCTCTCTCCATGGGAGAGGGGGTCATCAATGCGTCTTGGCGATCAGCGCCAAGACCGATAGTCCAAACAATTTCGCGCCCGAGGGCGCATCGCGCTGTCGGGCGTTGGCCTCCGGTCTCGCGGGCCGGTCGGCGGGTCGAAAAGATAAATCTTTCCGAGGAAGTGGCGAGGTTAAACCCTCCCGGCCCCGGAAAGTCAAGGAAACTTGCCGGAAAGGCGGGACTTTCGTTCGCCTTGCGGAGCGCTTAACTCCTTGCCGTAACCTGCATTTTGGGGCCAATCGAAGCGCATGAGCAGCTATTCCGGCGTAACGTCCGATCACTTCAACGGCACGCATTTCTTCGATCCCGACGGCTCCCCGCCAAAAAGTCTGCGCGAGGTGCTGCGCTGGCAGTTCGGCGGCGGCCGGCAGCGGGTCAGGTGGCCCGACTGGGTACCGAGCCCTCATGCCGACATCCCGCCGGCGCGCGTCGAAGGCGCCGGGGTGCGGTTCTCGTTTGTCGGCCATGCAAGCTGGCTGATCCAGACCGCGGGGCTGAACATCCTGGTCGACCCGGTGTGGTCGGAACGGGTCTCGCCGTTCACATTTGCCGGGCCGAAGCGCCGCAACGACCCCGGCATTGCATTCGAGGCGTTGCCGAAGATCGATGTCGTGCTGGTCTCGCACGGCCATTACGATCATCTCGATGTCGCGACGCTGTCAAAGCTCGCCGCGCGATTTTCGCCGCGGGTGGTCACGCCGCTCGGCAACGACATCACCATGCGCAAGGCCGATTCCGCGATCAAGGCCGAGGCATTCGACTGGCACGACCGCGTCGATCTTGGCAATGGCGCTGCTGTGACCCTGGTGCCGACGCGGCACTGGTCGGCGCGCGGATTGTTCGACCGCAACAAGGCGCTGTGGGCGAGCTTCGTGCTGGAGACGCCGGCCGGCAAGATCTACATCGTCTGCGACTCCGGCTATGGCGATGGAAGGCATTTCCGCCGGGTCGCCGAAGCGCATGGCCCGCTGCGGCTGGCGATCCTGCCGATCGGCGCCTATGAGCCGCGCTGGTTCATGCGCGACCAGCATATGAACCCGTTCGATGCCGTGAAGGCCCTGGCCGATTGCGGCGCCGTACAGGCGCTGGCGCATCACCACGGCACGTTCCAATTGACGGACGAGGCGATCGATGCGCCGGCCATCGCGCTCGCCGAGGCGCTCGATGCAGCAAACCTGCCGCGCGAGCGGTTTGTCGCGCTGAAGCCAGGGCAGGTGGTGGAGGTTTGACGTCGTCCCGGACAAGTGAGCGGAGCGAACGCGATCCGGGACCCATAACCACAGATGTTAGCTTGCCGTGGCCGCCATCGTCGCTGCAACAATGCCCTGTGGTTATGGGGCTCCGTCTCCGCGAGGACGACGGTCCCGTATGTATTGCCGCTGTGCCGCTTATTTTTCCTGCTTGATCGCCCAGGATGCATTCACCGTCACCGACAGCGTCTCTTCGCCCGACGCGACGGGCGTCGTGGCCATCGGCGCGGCGGCCATCCTGGCGCGGAACATGGGTACAGGTGCGCCTTCCTCGGAAATACGGAGCGGCGCGCCGAGCGTCACACCGGCAGTCCTGGCGTAGATTTCGGCCTTGCGGCGGGCATCAGTGATGGCCTGCGCACGGGCCTCGTCGAGCCGTTTCGAAGCCTGCGATACCGTGAAACTGATGCCGCCGAGATCGGTCGCGCCGGCGCCGACCAGAACATCGATGGTGCTGGCGACCTTGGTGATGTCGCGAAGCAGGACCGTCACATGGTTGCTGGCGCGATAGCCGGTGACCGTTGGCGGGGTGTGGTTGGGCGCATATTGCGGCTGCAACGACAGACGCGAGGTCTGGATATCCTTTTCGTCGATATTGGCGGCCTTCAATGCCGATAACAGTCTGCCCATCGCGGCGTTATTGGCGTCGGACGCCTCGCGCGCGGTCCTGGCGTCCGAGGTGGCGCCGGCCTCGATCTGCGCCTGGTCCGGCGGCACCGAGATCGTGGCTTCGCCGGTCACGGAGATGGCCGGCGGAAAGTCGGTCTCCGCCAAAGCGGGCGTGGCGAGCAACGCGCTTGCGGTTATGACGGCGAGGAGGGTGCGGTATTTCATCCGGCTCACTTCAGCGGCACATAGACGTTGATCACCAGCTTATCTTCCTCCGTCTTCAGGGGATCGGTGATGTATTCCTCGATGAAGGTGTCCTTGGCCTCGAGCTTCTTGTCGTCGAGGTGGTTGGTGATGGCCTCATAGGTGTTGTCCATGTTGTCGTAGGAGCCGCGATGGACAAATTTCAGCGCCTTGCCGTCGGGCGATTTGCCCATGTTCATGGCCTTGGTCAGGTTCTTCGGCTCCTGATCGACCGGAATTTCGGCCATATAGGTGAAGCCGGTATCGTCGGTGGAGGTGTAGACGATCATCGGATTGCCCGAGGGCTTGATGCCCTGCTTGTCGAGCAGGCCCGACAGCACCTTGAAGGAATCCATCAGGGTGTCGAACGCCGAGTCCCAATTGGCGTTGCCCTTGAGGACGACCACCGTTTTCGGCTCCAGCGTGATTTCCTCGCCGAACGGATCGGCGGTCTGAACTCCGGCCGCCGGCGGGGGCGGCGGTGCGGGAGTCTGGGCTGCCGCGGGGCTGTCCGCCGGTGACTTGTTTTCGGCGGGCGGCGGGACCGGCGTTGCGGAAGGCGCGGGTGTCGCGGACGGGGCAGGCGTCGCAGACGGGGCCGGGGTGGCAGACGGAGCCGGCGCCGGTGTCGCGGACGGCGCTTGCGCCAGTGCGATGCCGCCCAGGGCGATCGCCGCGATCGGGACCAATGCGACCACGGCAAGGCGGAAAGATTTGAAGCGATTCATTCGGTATTCTCCATCCCCAAAAGCGCCATTCCGAAGCCGTCGCGCGGCGTATCCCGGCCCATGTCGCTGAAAGCCGCTACTCCTAACACGCAAGTCCGGCTTGCGTCCCATGACAGATATGTCATGCGCCCCTGCCGCGGATACTGGCCAATCCGGCACCATTGGCCATATAAGCAGGCATAAATCGGGAATTTTCATGAGCACGCTGGCCAACCACGCATTTGCCAAGATGAACGGCATCGGCAACGAAATCGTCGTGGTCGATCTGCGTGATGCGCCCGGCACCGTGACGCCGGAGGAAGCGCGCGCGGTCGCCTCGCCCGCCGGCGTGCCCTACGATCAGCTCATGGTGCTGCAGCCGCCGCGGCTGCAGGGCACCGAAGCCTTTGTCCGCATCTACAACAATGACGGTTCGGAGGCCGGCGCCTGCGGCAACGGCATGCGCTGCGTGGTGCGCCGGCTGTTCGAGAAGACCGGCCAGACCGCCGTCACGTTCGAGACCCGCGCCGGCCTGCTGAACTGCTGGCAGGGGCCGGCTCCCGATCTCTACACCGTCGACATGGGCGCGCCGAAATTCGGCTGGCAGGATATTCCGCTCGCGGAGGAATTCCGCGACACCCGTTATATCGAATTGCAGGTCGGGCCGATCGACGCGCCGCTGCTGCATTCGCCGTCGGCGGTCAGCATGGGCAATCCGCATGCAATCTTCTGGGTCGACGACGTCAACGCCTATGACCTCGCCCGCTTCGGGCCGCTCCTGGAAAATCACCCGATCTTTCCGGAGCGCGCCAATATCACGCTCGCGCACATCGTCGACCGTGGCCATATCACGATCCGTACCTGGGAGCGCGGCGCGGGGCTGACCAAGGCCTGCGGCTCCGCGGCCTGCGCCACGGCGGTGGCGGCCGCGCGGCTGAAGCGCGCCAATCGCACTGTGCAGATGACATTGCCCGGCGGTGATCTCACCGTCGAATGGCGCGAGCGCGACGATCACGTCCTGATGACGGGCACGGCGACGTTCGAATATGAGGGGCATTTCGACCCGGCATTGTTCGCCAGCGTCGCCTGAGATGGGCGTCGAGATCGTCACCTTCGGCTGCCGCCTCAATGCCTTCGAATCGGAGGTGATCGCCCGCGAGGCGGAGCGCGCCGGGCTGATAGACACCGTCGTCATCAATAGCTGCGCGGTTACCAACGAGGCGGTGGCGCAGGCGCGGCAATCGATCCGCCGCATCAAGCGCGAGCGGCCCGAGTCGCGCATCGTCGTCACCGGCTGCGCGGCGCAGACGCAGGCTCAAATGTTTGCCGGCATGGCAGAGGTCGATCGCGTGCTCGGCAATGACGACAAGATGCGTGGCGAGGCGTGGCGCGCCACCCGCTTGGCATTCGACGCCGCGGCAGGGTTCGGCATCGGTCAAAGCGAAAAGGTCGCGGTTGCCGACATCATGGCGGTGCGGGAGATGGCGCCGCACCTGCTGGATGGTTTCAAGGCCGGCCTGCCGCGGGTGTTCGTGCAGGTGCAGAACGGCTGCGATCACCGCTGTACCTTCTGCATCATCCCCTATGGTCGCGGCAATTCACGTTCGGTGCCGATGGGCGCCGTCGTCGCGCAGGTCCGCGCGCTGGTCGAGCGCGGCCATGCCGAAATCGTGCTGACCGGCGTCGATCTCACCAGCTACGGTGCCGATCTGCCGGGTGCGCCGAAACTTGGGCAACTCGTGAAGCAGATCCTGCGGCATGTGCCAGAGTTGAAGCGCTTACGAATTTCATCGATCGATTCCATCGAGGCCGATCGCGATCTGCTCGACGTGATCGCCGACGACGAACGGTTGATGCCGCATCTGCATCTGTCGCTGCAATCCGGCGACGATTTGGTCCTGAAGCGGATGAAGCGGCGGCACTCCCGCAGCGACGCCATTGCGTTTTGCGCGCAAGTGCGGCGGCTGCGTCCGGATATCGCGTTCGGCGCCGACATCATCGCGGGCTTTCCGACCGAGACGGAGGAAATGTTCGCGCGCTCTCGGGATCTGGTGGACGAATGCGATCTCACTTTCCTGCATGTGTTTCCCTATTCGAAACGTCCGGGCACGCCGGCGGCGCGGATGCCGCAGCTCGCAGGCGGGCTCATCAAGCAACGCGCCAAGCGTTTGCGCGCCGCGGGCGAAGCGGCGTTGCGGCGGCGGCTCGGATCCGAGACCGGGGCGATCCGGGAAATTCTCGTCGAAAGCGCGACGCAGGGGCGCACCGAGCACTTTATTCCCGTTGCCATCAGCGGCGAGACACCGGGCGCGGTGCTAAGTCTAAAAATAACCGGGCACGATAGCGCACGGTTGATGGTATGACCCGCCGCCGTCGAACGTCACTCTCCGTTCCAGCCGCATGCCCTGAGCCGCTCATGGATATGTGCCGGTGCCGGCGCGACCACACGCACCGGTTCTTTGTTCTTCGAAATCGGAATCACGATCTCGCGCGCATGCAGATGCAGCCGTGGTTCCCCAAAGCGCGGACCATTGCCGTAAATGTTGTCGCCGACGATCGGCCAGCCCATCGCGGCCGAGTGGACGCGGAGCTGGTGGGTGCGGCCGGTCACGGGCTCCAGCGCGAGCCAGGTGAGTTGAGGTGTGTTGCTTCCACTGACCGCTTCCTCCCCCTTTGCGGGGGAGGGTTGGGGAGGGGGGTGGCCGCAGGCGATATTGTCACTTTTGATCTGCGTCCCCAGTAGCGGGGAGGGGGCAAGGGAACGTCCCAGCACCTTCCAGTTCGTGATCGCCTTTTGTCCGTCGGGGTCCGGCTTTTGCCACCAGCCGCGTTCGGCATTGAGGCGGCCGAGCGGCAGGTCGATGGTGCCTTCATCCTCGGCAGGTCCGCCTTCGACCACGGCCCAATAGGTCTTCGAGATTTTGCCGTGCTTGAACAGTAGGCCGAGCGAGGCGGTGGCCTTGCGGTGGCGTCCGAGCACGAGGCAGCCGGAGGTGTCCTTGTCGAGCCGGTGGGCCAGCACCGGCGGCCGCGGCAGGCCGAACCGCAGCGCATCGAACGAGGCTTCCAGATTGGCGCCGCCCTTGGGGCCGCGATGCACCGGCAATCCGGCCGGCTTGTCGATCACCAGCATCAGCCCGTCGCGGTGGAGCACGCGGGCCTGGATTTCTTCCGCGGTCAATTCGGGAACATCGCTCAAGGGGTCGAGACTTTCGTTTGCGGGGTGAAACGGCTAACACAGCCCCACCATGAACGATACCACTCCGGAACCCCCGAAACTGAGCTGGTGGCGGCGGCTTTCCGCCGGGCTGAAGCGGACGTCGAGTTCGCTTGGTTCGGCGGTCGCCGATCTCGTCACCAAGCGCAAGCTCGACCGCGCGATGCTCGACGACATCGAGGACGTGCTGCTGCGCGCTGATCTCGGCACCGAAGTGGCGGTGCGGATCGCGGACGCGGTCGGCACCGGCCGCTACGACAAGGCGATCTCGGCTGACGAAGTCAAGGCCGTGGTCGCAACCGAGGTCGAAAAGGTGCTGTCGCCGGTGGCCAAGCCGCTGGAAATCGACGCCGCGCAAAAGCCGTTCGTGGTCCTGGTGGTCGGCGTCAACGGCTCCGGCAAGACCACCACCATCGGCAAGCTGGCGGCAAAATTCTCGGCCGAAGGCCGCAAGGTCATGCTGGCCGCCGGCGACACGTTTCGCGCCGCTGCGATCGAGCAATTGAAGGTGTGGGGCGAGCGCACCAATTCGCCGGTGATCGCGGGCGCGCAGGGATCGGATTCCGCGAGCCTTGCCTTCAACGCGCTGACCGCGGCGAAAGAGCAAAAGCTCGACGTGCTCCTGATCGACACCGCAGGCCGGCTTCAGAACAAGGCCGAACTGATGAAGGAGCTCGAAAAAGTCGTTCGCGTCATCAAGAAGGTCGACGCCTCGGCGCCGCACGCCGTGCTGCTCGTGCTCGACGCCACCGTGGGACAAAATGCGCTGTCGCAGGTCGAGGCGTTCCATCGTATTGCGGGCGTCACCGGCCTGGTGATGACAAAACTCGACGGCACCGCGCGCGGCGGCATCCTGGTGGCGCTCGCGGAGAAATTCAAATTGCCGGTACACTTCATCGGCGTCGGCGAGGGCATCGACGATCTTGCGCCGTTCACGGCGCGGGATTTCGCGCAAGCCATCGCGGGGATTGAGTAGCCTCATCCTTCGAGACGCGCGCAAGGGCGCGTTCCTCAGGATGAGGAAAAGCCACACGGAATATCCTCATCCTGAGGGGGCGCGAAGCGCCGTCTCGAAGGATGGGCATGCAACGAGTTTAATGGACGAAATCATGGACAAGACCCAGCCGCATCCGCTGTTCAAGCTCGCGACCGAGCTCGGCCCGTTGATCGTGTTCTTTGCCGCGAATGCGAAATTTCATCTGTTCGTGGCGACCGGCGCGTTCATGGTCGCGGTGGTGGCCGCGATGATCGCCTCCTATGTGGTGACGCGGCACGTGCCGATCATGGCACTGGTCACCGGCGTCATCGTTATCGTGTTCGGCACGCTGACCCTGGTGCTGCACGACGAGACCTTCATCAAGGTCAAGCCGACCATCATCTACGGCCTGTTCGCCGTGGTGCTCGGCGGCGGCCTTTTGTTCGGCCGCTCCTTCATTGCCATCCTGTTCGACCAGATGTTCAACCTGACGCCGCAAGGCTGGCGCAGGCTGACGGCGCGCTGGGCGCTGTTCTTTTTTGCAATGGCGATCCTGAACGAAATCATCTGGCGCAGCCAGAGCACCGATTTCTGGGTCGCGTTCAAGGCGTTCGGCGTGATCCCGCTGACAGCGATCTTTGCGATTGCCCAGATGCCGCTGATCAAGCATTACCATCTCGAGCCGGTCACGCTGGAAGCGAGCGAGGAAGAAGCGGGAGATGTGAGCCAGGGGTGAGTTATCCCCCCGTCATTCCGGGGCGCGGATGAAGCGGAAATCTCGAACTTCCGGGTCCGCTCCGGAGCCTATTACCGGGCGGCGCGGAGCGCCGACCTGGTGGGACCGTCCCGGAATGACGACTACGTCGTCACTTCAGTGCCTTGTCGATCTCGGCCTTCAGCACGGTGTCGATATTCTCCGGCGTGATCGGGCCGACCAGCTTGAAGACAATGGTGCCGGCGCGGCCGACGACGAAAGTCTCGGGTACGCCATAGACGCCCCATTCGATCGCGGCGCGGCCATTGCCGTCGACGCCGACCACGCCGAACGGATTGCCGTAGCGTCCGAGGAAGCGCCGGGCATTGTCGGGCTCGTCCTTGTAGTTGATGCCGACCAGCTGCAACCGCTTGTCCTGGCCGAGCGCGGTCAGTAGCGGCGCTTCGTCGTGACAGGGCACGCACCACGAAGCCCAGACATTGACGACGCTGACCTTGCCCTTCAAGGCCGCGGGATCGAGGCCCGGCACCTGCTCGCCATTGGCGACGAGGCCTTGCAGCGGCGGCAGCGTGGTTTGCGGCGCAGGGCGGCCGATCAGGGCGGAGGGGATCACCGATGGATCGCCGCCGCGCAGCCCGAACCAGAACAACGCCGCCAGACCGACAAAACACGTCAGCGGCAGCGCCAGCAGCACGCCGCGTAGCCAGGGTCTCGGTTGCGGCGATACTTCGGCTAGGGCGGCTTCGGTGGAAGTCTTGAGATCGCTCATTGGATATCCATGGCGCTGCGCCCGGAGCGCCGGCTTATGCCGCTGGCCTCGAGCTCGCGCAGGCGCTCCCGCTGGCGGCGATAGTCCGTTGCGATCCAGACAATGAGGAACAAGACGACGGCTGCGACAATCCCGTAGGATGTCACGATGAAGGATGCATAGGGGCCGAGCGACATCGCGTCAGGCCGCCTGCTGCCGGGTCGCCTGCATCATCTGCAAGGCGCGCACCCGGCGGCGCAGGATCTCGTTGCGCATGGCCGCCAGATGCAGCGTGACGAACAGCAGCGAAAACGCCAACGCCATCACCAACAGCGGAATCAGGAAGGCGCGGTCGAGCGTCGGCCCGCCCATCCGGAACACCGACGCCGGCTGATGCAACGTATTCCACCAGTCCACCGAGAATTTGATAATCGGCAGGTTGATCGCGCCGACCAGCGTCAGCACCGCGGCCGCGCGCGCGGCGCGTGACGGATCTTCCACCGCGCGCCACAGCGCGATCAGGCCGAGATACATCAGAAACAGGATCAGCATGGAGGTCAGGCGGGCGTCCCATTCCCAATAGGTGCCCCACATCGGCCGTCCCCACAGCGAGCCCGTTACCAGCGCGAGGAAGGTGAAGGCGGCGCCGATCGGGGCGGCGGTCTTGGCCGCGACATCGGCCAGGGGATGCCGCCATACCAGCGTGCCCAGCGCGGCGACGCTCATCACGCCCCAGACGAACATCGACAGCCACGCATTGGGCACGTGAATGAACATGATCTTCACGGTGGCGCCCTGCTGATAATCGTCGGGCGCGGCAGCCGATTGATAAAGGCCGATCAACAGCATGATCGCGGTGGCCGCGGCAAGCCAGGGCAGGATGCGCGCGGTCAGCGACAGGAACCTGGTCGGGTTGGCGAGGTCGATCAGCATCATGGGCATCCTGATAGTCGCGGCTGGCCTCACAGGCAATCGGGCGTAGGTCGCAATTCCTTGATCAATCCAGTCCCTGCCGGAGGCTGGCCGCGGCGGCAAAGGGGCCAATCACGAAACTGACAAGCGTGAGCGCGCACAGGATCGAAAACGGCGTTCCGAACGCTAGCGGTCCTGAAATCGCGGCCTCCGAGGCGGCCACCCCAAAAATCAATATCGGGATCGACAGCGGCAGCACCAGCACGGCGAGCAGCAATCCGCCGCGATGCAGCGTCACGGCGAGCGCCGCGCCGATCATGCCGGTAAAGGTCAGCGCCGGGGTGCCGACCAGCAGCGTCAACGCCACGGTCAGGGTCGCGGCGACATCGAGATTCAGCAATAGCCCGAGTACCGGCGTGGCGATGATCAGAGGCACCCCGGCGGCAAGCCAGTGCGCCAGCGCCTTTGCGGCGCAGGTGAATTCGAGCGGGGTCCGGCTCATCACGATCAGGTCGAGCGAACCGTCTTCGTGATCGGCGGCAAACATGCGGTCGAGCGTGAGCAGGCTCGCCAGCAGCGCGCCAAGCCAGAGGATGGCGGGACCAAGCCGCGTCAGCAGGGCCAAATCGGGCCCGATCGCGAACGGCATCAGCACCACGACGGTCAGAAAGAACAGCACCCCGATCAGCGCCCCGCCGCCGACGCGCAGCGCGATCCGGATGTCCCGTCGAATCAGGGCGGCAAGCGCGGTCATGGCAGGCACTGTGACGCGCGCGAGCTCAGGACGTTCTGATCTTGCCGCGAGCAAAAATTGCTTCCTTCCTCCGCAAGGGGGGAGGGAACGGAGAGGGGCGCGCCGGGTGACATGTTGCCTTGCGCAGTCACGACGCGCCTCCGATCCGCAATTCCTGCGCCGGCACACCGAGCGGCGCATGGGTTGCTGCGATGATGAGGCCGCCGCGCGCCAGGTGCTCGCTCATCAGGCGCATGGACAACGCCTGACCGGCGGTATCGAGCGCGGAGGTCGGTTCGTCCAGCAGCCAGATCGGCCGCCGCGTCACCAGCAGCCGGGCGATCGAGAGTCGGCGCCGTTGCCCGGCCGACAGATAGGCCGCGGGCAGGTGGATGGCGTGGTCGAGCTCGACCGCGGCCAGGCATTCCCTGGCGTCATAAGCTCCGCCGCCCAGGAAATCCCGCCAGAACGACAGGTTTTCGAGCACGGTCAGCGCGGGTTTCATGGCATCGCGGTGGCCGAGATAGTGGGCCTGATCGGGCAGCGTCAGTTCGTCCCCGCCGCCTTCCAGGCCGATCGATCCGGCCGCCGGGGCCAGCAGCCCGGCAATGATTCGCAGCAGCGTGGTTTTGCCGGACCCGTTCGGGCCGGTGACGGCCAGCGTCCCGCCTGAGAAAACCTCAAAATCGAGGCCGGAAAATACTTCCCGCCCGCCGCGTACACATCTGACAGCGCGTCCCAAGAGCCGCATTTTTCCCTTTCAACAGCGTTCAAGGAAGCGATCGGTACCGCAGCAGAACTCCGGGGCGTGCATTGCTGCGGCACACTTCTCGATGTGGCAGTGCCACTGGAAAGATTCTAATAACGTTCTATAAGCCGGAACTTGATGCAGCACGCGACCCGGCACGGCAAGCCATCAGGCTCGTCTTGTTGGCGGTGTTTCGGTACCTCGCCGGGTACAACTGACAATTGGGATTGCCTCACATGACCTCGCTCGACAGCTTCAAATGCCAAAAAACCCTCAAGGTCGGTAGCAAGACCTACGTTTATTACAGCCTGGTCGCCGCCGAAAAAAACGGTCTGAAGGGCATTTCCAAACTTCCCTATTCGATGAAGGTGCTGCTGGAAAACCTGCTGCGCAACGAAGACGGCCGCACGGTCAAAAAGGAAGACATCGTCGCGGTTTCGAAGTGGCTGAAGAAGCGCAAGCTCGAGCACGAGGTGGCGTTCCGACCGGCGCGGGTGTTGATGCAGGATTTCACCGGCGTGCCGGCCGTGGTCGATCTCGCCGCGATGCGCAATGCCATGCAGAGCCTCGGCGGCGATGCCGAGAAAATCAATCCGCTGGTACCGGTCGATCTCGTCATCGACCATAGCGTGATCGTGAATTTCTTCGGCGACAACAAGGCTTTCGGCAAGAACGTGGTCGAGGAATACAAGCAGAACCAGGAACGCTACGAGTTCCTGAAATGGGGCCAGAAGGCGTTTTCGAATTTCTCGGTGGTGCCGCCCGGCACCGGCATCTGCCATCAGGTCAATCTCGAATATCTCGCGCAGACTGTGTGGACGAAGAAGGAAAAAATGACGGTCGGCAAGAAGACCGCCACTTTCGAGGTCGCCTATCCGGATTCGCTGGTCGGCACCGACTCGCACACCACGATGGTCAACGGTCTGGCCGTGCTCGGCTGGGGCGTCGGCGGCATCGAGGCGGAAGCCTGCATGCTCGGCCAGCCGCTGTCGATGCTGCTGCCGGAAGTGGTCGGCTTCAAGCTCAAGGGCCAGCTCAAGGAAGGCGTCACCGCGACCGACCTGGTGCTGACGGTGACGCAGATGCTGCGCAAGCAGGGCGTGGTCGGAAAATTCGTCGAATTTTTCGGCCCCGGTCTGGATTATCTCTCGGTGGCGGACAAGGCGACTATCGGCAACATGGCGCCTGAATATGGCGCCACCTGCGGCTTCTTCCCGGTCGACGCCGCCACCATCGATTATCTCAAGACCTCGGGCCGCAAATCCGACCGCGTCGCGCTGGTGGTCAAATACGCCAAGGCGCAGGGCCTGTTCCGCACCGCCAAGTCGGCCGATCCCGTCTTCACGACGACGCTGACGCTCGATCTCGCCGACGTGGTGCCGTCGATGGCCGGCCCGAAGCGCCCCGAGGGCCGTGTTGCGCTGCCCGCGGTCGCCGAAGGTTTCGCCACGGCGCTCGCCGGCGAATACAAGAAGGCGGACGACGCCGCGAAACGCTATGCGGTCGACAGCCGCAATTTCGATCTCGGCCACGGCGATGTCGTGATTGCGGCGATCACGTCCTGCACCAACACGTCCAACCCCAGCGTGCTGATCGGCGCCGGCCTGTTGGCGCGGAAAGCAGCCGCCAAGGGCCTGAAGGCAAAGCCCTGGGTCAAGACCTCGCTGGCGCCGGGCAGTCAGGTGGTCGCGGAATATCTCGCCAATTCCGGATTGCAGAGCGATCTTGATAAGGTCGGCTTCAATCTGGTCGGCTTCGGCTGCACCACCTGCATCGGCAATTCGGGTCCGCTGCCGGAAGAGATTTCGAAATCGATCAACGACAACGGCATCGTGGCGTCAGCCGTGCTGTCGGGTAACCGCAATTTCGAGGGCCGCGTCAGCCCGGATGTACAGGCCAATTATCTGGCCTCGCCGCCGCTGGTCGTGGCTTACGCGCTGGCGGGAACGGTGACCAAGGATCTCGCGGTCGAGCCGATCGGCAACGGCAAGGACGGCAAGCCGGTGTACCTGAAGGACATCTGGCCGACGACGAAGGAAATCAACGCCATCATGAAGAAGTTCGTGACCGCGTCGATCTTCAAGAAGAAGTATGCCGACGTGTTCAAGGGCGACACCAACTGGCGCAAGATCAAGACCGTCGAGAGCGAGACCTATCGCTGGAACATGAGTTCGACCTATGTGCAGAATCCGCCCTATTTCGAGGGGATGAAGAAACAGCCGGAACCGATCGCCGACGTCGTCGATGCGCGGATCCTGGCGATGTTCGGCGACAAGATCACCACCGACCACATCTCGCCGGCCGGCTCGATCAAGCTGACCTCGCCAGCCGGAAAGTTCCTCAGCGAGCATCAGGTGCGCCCCGCCGACTTCAACCAGTACGGCACGCGGCGCGGCAATCACGAAATCATGATGCGCGGCACCTTCGCCAATATCCGCATCAAGAATTTCATGCTGAAGGGCGCCGACGGCAATATCCCCGAGGGCGGCCTGACCAAGCACTGGCCCGACGGCGAGCAGATGTCGATCTACGATGCGGCGATGAAGTATCAGGCGGAGAGCGTGCCGCTGGTTGTTTTCGCCGGCGCCGAATACGGCAACGGATCGTCGCGCGACTGGGCCGCGAAGGGCACGCGCCTGCTCGGCGTCCGCGCCGTGATTTGCCAGAGCTTCGAGCGCATCCACCGCTCCAACCTTGTCGGCATGGGCGTGCTGCCGCTGACCTTCGAGGAAGGCGCCTCCTGGTCGTCGATCGGATTGAAGGGCAATGAGACCGTAACCATACGGGGATTGCAAGGCGATCTGAAGCCACGGCAGAAGCTGACGGCGGAGATCGTGTCCGGCGATGGCTCGCTGCAGCGCGTATCGCTGTTGTGCAGGATCGATACGCTCGACGAGCTCGAATATTATCGGAACGGCGGCATTCTGCAGTACGTGCTGCGCCGGCTGGCGGCGTGACGCCGATTTACGGTCCGTGCCTCACTGCGAAGTGAGTAGCGAGTGATGGGGAGGCGGCTTATGAAAGAAGCCGCCTCCTTAACTTTGGTTGGCTGGTCCGATCAGGTACCGCAGTATAGATAACGAACGACAACGCGGGTCATCCCGATTTTCCTTCATGACGACGATCACAGCCTATAACTCTATTTCGCGATGGTCAGGCGCGCTGGGCATTGTCGCGATCGTCGCGATCGTGCGGCCCGCTCATGCCGACCCGCGCGCGGTCGTGGAGCTGTTCACGTCGCAGGGCTGCTCGTCATGTCCGCCGGCGGACAGGATCATCGGTGAGCTGGCCAAGGATCCGTCGATCATCGCGCTGAGCATGCCGATCGATTACTGGGATTACCTCGGCTGGAAAGACACGCTGGCGGATTCACGATTCAGCGCGCGCCAGAAAGCCTATTCCCATATGCGCGGCGATCGCGACGTCTACACGCCGCAAGCCGTCATCAACGGATCGGTGCATGTGGTCGGCAGCGATCGCGTCGGCATCGAGGACGCCATTACCGCGACCGAGAAGTCCGGCGGCGTGATGTCGGTGCCGGTATCGATGGCCGTGACCAACAGGCAGATCAACGTCTCGGTCGCAGCCAGCCGGAATCCCGCCGTGACGCATGGCGAGGTGTGGATTTGTTCGGTCTCGAAGGCGGTGCCGATCTCGATCGGACGCGGCGAGAATGGGGGCCGCGAAATCACCTACCATAATGTGGTGCGCAACGTGCTCAAGGTCGGTGACTGGAATGGCAGCCCCGGAACCTGGAGCGTGCCGCTTGAGAATATTTCCCGCGAGGGCGTCGACGCGGCGGCGGTCTATGTCCAGGACGGCAATCGCGACAGGCCCGGACCGATGTTAGGGGCGGCCTACACGTCGCTTCGCTAACACACCGCTTCACCGAATCGCATTTGTTGCTTGGCTGGACTTCGAACGCGAAAGCCGTGATTCGGAAACGACAGATGTACTGCCGTTTGTTGGCGGCAGCATCTTTCAAAAATCCGGCCGCCGATTTCCAGAGCCTTATAATTTCTTAGAGCCTTATCACTTCTGCTTAGTTCTGCGTCGTCTTGACGCGAGCTGCTGTCCTGCACCGCCATCAGATGCGGGACAGGTTTTCGTTTGAGAACGCTATGGATTTAGTGCGTCGCGTGGGGTGAGGCGATGTCCGCAGCGTCATTGAAACGCGGGAAATGCCGCGCAAAAACGCTATGCCCAAAAGAAAAAGGACCAACTTTCGTTGGTCCAGTATGGGGATAAACTAACCTGCGAACAGGCCCGGTCCCGACAACGCCGGGGGGCTGGGGGCTGAGGAATCCGACATCGAAAGAACCGGGCCAACGCAGGATTAGTTTCTCGCAATTCAGCAGGGCGGTCGGTGGGCGGAAGTGGGGCGGTATTATGATTCCGCTAACGATCCCGTGACGGCGTGTTTCTTCGAGGCATCCGTCGAATCACGATACGATGGATCGAATCGGATCATCATCGCCGGTATTTCGGCGCGGCCTTCGGAAGGATGAGGGTTCCGCTTCGCGCCGAAGCGGCCCTGCCGGGTGTGCCCTGCAGCCGGATCTCGCGAATCTTTCCATCGGCCGAAACGGGCCTCTTGCGGTGGCGTGTCGCCGGCGCAATCATGTCGTCCGGATGACAGGAGATGCCGTATGACCTCGGAGGATGCCGAGCCAAGTGAGAACCGCGCGGCGGCGCGCCATGCCGCTGCGGGGGCTTTGCCGAGCCGGGTGACGTTCAACCGCTTCGAACTCAATCGTATCCTGAATTTGTACGGACGCATGGTCGCAGACGGAGAGTGGCGAGACTACGCCATCGACTTCCTGAAGGATCGCGCCGTGTTCTCGGTGTTTCGCCGCGCCTCCGAAGTCCCGATCTATCGCATCGAGAAGGATCTGCGGCTCGCGCGCAAGCAGGGCATGTACAGCGTGATCTCGGCGACCGGCCTGATCCTGCGCCGTGGCCATGAACTGGATCGTGTGCTGCTGGTGATCGACCGCAAGCTTGCGGTGGTTTAGCGCTCTGTTTTTTCACCTCTCCCGTTGGGAGAGGGAGCGCGCTTCCGTAGTCGAGAGGCAAACTCTAACTCGAAGCACCATCCGCAGGCACCGTCGTCGCGCCTTCGCCGAGCGCGCGCTGCATCATCACGGTATCGAGCCAGCGGCCGAACTTGAAGCCGACATTCGGGTGGGTCCCGATCATCTGAAATCCGCATCGGGTATGCAGGCCGATCGATCCGGCGTTGGCGGAATCGCCGATCACCGCGATCATTTGCCGGTAGCCGCGCGCCTCGCATTCGGCAATCAGGCGCTGCAGCAGCTGCAGGCCGATCCCGCGGCGATGTATCGCAGGCTGCAGGTACACCGAGTTTTCCACCGTAAAGCGATAGGCGGGCCGCGGCCGGTAGGCGCCAGCATAGGCGTAGCCGACCACGCGGCCGTCGAGCACGGCTGTGAAATAGGGAAAGCCGCCATCCGTCAGCGCCTTGAACCGCCGCGTCATCTCCGCCAGATCAGGCGGGATCAGCTCGAAGGTCGCGGTGCCCTGGCGGACCGCGTGGTCGTAGATCCCGGTGATGAAGGGCAGGTCGGCCTCGGCGGCGAACCTGATTTCGAGCGGTGACATGGCGCGAGGATATTTTTGCCGCTGACAAAAGAAAAGCCCCGGCGGTTAGGCCGGGGCTTCGATTGGTTCGCTGGCTTTGGCGCTTAATCGCGCTGGCCGAGCAGCTGCAGAAGCAGCGTGAACAGGTTGATGAAGTTCAAATAGAGCGACAGCGCGCCTGTGATCGCCGCCCGCTCCGCCACGTCACCGCCCTGCGAGGCATAACCGTAGATGTAATCGTTCTTCAGCCGCTGGGTATCGTAGGCGGTAAGGCCCGCGAAAACCAGCACGCCGATCACGGAAACGAAGAACTGCAGAGCGGAACTTACGAGGAAGAGATTCACCAGGCTCGCGATGATGATGCCGAACAGGCCCATCATCAGGAACGATCCTATCCCGGTCATGTCACGCTTGGTGGTGTAGCCGTACAGGCTCAGCGCGCCGAACGAGGCGGCGGTGATGAAGAACACCCGCACGATCGAGGTGTGCGTATACACCAGGAAGATGGACGACAGCGAAATGCCCATCAGCGCCGAGAACACCCAGAACAGCATCTGGGCGGTCGCCGGCCGCAGCCGGTTGATTCCGGCCGAGATCACGAACACCATTGCAAGTGGCGCGAGGATGAACAGCCATTTCAGCGGGCTCACGAACATCGCGTAGCCGAACGGCGTCAGGAAGGCGTTGCCGATCTTGGCGGCAGCGCCCGACGGATCGGTCGTCACCGCGGCCATATAGACGCCGAGCGCGGCGAGGCCGGTGATGGCCAAGCCGATGGTCATGTAGTTGTAGATGCGCAGCATGTAGGCGCGCAGACCGGCATCGACGGTCGCGGCGTCAATGCGCCCGGCGGCCCGGCCGAAAGGAGAGGTATAGTTACGGTCTAGGTCCGACATGGTCGAATTCCCATTGTTGATCCGGCGGGGCGCAAGGGTTATGCGGCGCCAGCTAGAAATCTATCGCAGATACCACCATTTGCTGACATTACTTTTTCGTCATCAAACTGGCGTCCGACCCGATTGGTATGTGGGAAACTAACACACTCGCCGCAAGCTTCCACGCGCGGCCGAATGTCGCTCTGCGGCGTATTTCCGGCTAAAATCGCGTTAACGTTGCGCGGGCCACCGCCTCAATTTGTCACAAGTTTCGCAGCACGGCGGCCGGTTTCTGGTTGAGCGCCAGCAGCGTGCCGGCAAGCCCCAGTCCCACGGTGACGAGCAGCGCCACCAGCACCACGCCCGCGGCGCTGCCGGCCTGCCAGACAAAACTCAGCGTCATCAGCCTGGTGACGATCAGCCAGGCTGCGACGGAGCCGGCGATCACGCCGAAAACCGCCGTGGCAAAGCCGATCATCAGATATTCCAGCGCGTAGGCGCCGAGCAGCCGTGCGCGGGTGGCGCCGAGGGTCTTGAGAATGACGGCGTCGTAGACCCGGTGGCGATGGCCGGCGGCGAGCGCGCCGCCCAGCACCAGCACGGCCGAGATCAGGGTGACCGCGCTGGCGCCGCGGATCGCCAGCACCAGATTGCCGACCACCGCGCCGATGGTTTCCAGCGCCTCGCGGACCCGCACACTGGTCACCGTCGGAAAGGCGTCGGCGACCGCCTTGACGATTTGCGCATCGCCGGCCGGGTTGGGGTGGGTCTCGGTCAGCGTCGCGATATGGGTATGTGGCGCGCCCCTGAAGGCATTCGGCGAAAACACCAGTACGAAATTGATGCCGAGGCTCTGCCAGTCCACGGTGCGCATGTTGCCGATGGTGGCCGTGATGTCACGGCCCAGCACGTTGACGACGATGGGATCGCCGAGCTTCAGCCCCAGGCCGTCTGCGATCTTCTTCTCGATCGAGACCAGCGGCGGACCGTTATAATCCGCGCCCCACCATTGGCCCTCGACCACTTTCGAGCCCTTCGGGATCTCGCCGGTATAGGTCAGGCCGCGGTCGCTTTGCAGCACCCATTCGGAATCGGCCGACGGGTTGAGGTCCTCCGCGTTGACACCGCGGGCCGAGACGATCCGCCCGCGCAGCATCGGCACGTCCTCGACGGTGGATTGCGGCGCGGTCTGCTTGAGAAAGGCGCTGAAGCGGTCGGCATCGTTGGTGGGGATGTCGATGAAATAGAACGACGGCGCGCGATCCGGCAGCGCCGCCAAAAATTGCCGCCGCAAATTGCCGTCGATCTGCGTGATCGTGACCAGCACCACCAGTCCCAGGCCAAGCGACATGACGACCGAGGGCGTCAGGGCGCCGGGCCGATAGATGTTGGTGATTGCCAGCCGCAGCATGGTGATGCCGGTCCTGGGTAAATGCCGCGCCAGCGCCATCAGGACCCAGGCAATCCCGCGCAGCACGACAAACACCACGACCGCGGACGCCACGAATACGGCCGCGATCCGCTTGTCATAGGCAAGCCCGATCGCCACCGCGACCAATAGCGCAATCACCACGGCCATCAAAGCGAGATAACGCCAGCGCGGGCGGCGCCCCTCGCCGGTGATGGTTTCGCGAAACAGCGCCGCCACCGGCACGTCATGCACCCGGCCGAGCGGCCATAGTCCGAAGGCGAGCGCGGTGAGCAGGCCATAGACGAACGACAACAGCAGTTCGCCGGGATGCAGGGATGGCACCACCGGCAGCGGCAGCCATTTTCCGAACAGGCCGACGATGATGAAAGGCAGCGCCGCGCCGACCGCAAGGCCGATCGCCGAGCCGATCACCGCGAGCATGGTCACCTGCGTCAAATAGATGGCGAAGACGTCGCGGCCGGTGGCGCCAAGCGCCTTGAAGGCGGCGATAACGTCATGGCGGCGGTCGATATGACTCTTGACCGCATTGGCGACGCCGACGCCGCCGACCAAAAGCGCCGCCAGCCCTACCAAGGTCAGAAACTGGGTAAAGCGGCTGATGGTCCGCTCCAGCTGCGGCGAGGCGTTGTCGCGGGAGTGAATCTCCCAGCCGGCCTGCGGCTCTGCGGCTCTTGTGTCGTCGATCAGCTTTGCCACAGCCGCATCGCTGGCCGCGCCGTCGGGCAATTTTACCCGGTAGATCCAGCGCACCAGGCTGCCGGGTTGCAGCAGCCCGGTCGCGCGCAGGGCCGCTTCGCTGACCAGGAAACGCGGCCCGAAGCCGAGGCCGCCGGCAAGCCGGTCCGGCTCGGCGTCGACCACGCTGCGCATCTGGAAGGTGGCGCTGCCGATGGTGACGCGGTCGCCGATTTTCAGGCCAAGCCGTGCCAGCAGGGTCGAATCGACCGCCGCGCCGAACGCGCCGTCATGTTCGGCCAGCAGGTCGGCGACCGGCATGGTCGGGCTGAGCGCCAGTTCGCCCAGCATCGGGTAATTGCCGTCCACCGCCTTGAGCTCGACCAGGGCGAACTGGCCGTCACCGGAGCGCGCCATCACCCGCACTGTTGCCGCCACGGATAGCTGCCCGCGCGACCGCAGAAAGGCGACTTCGTCCGGCTTGGCTTCGCGCTGGATCAGCGAAAAGGCCGCATCGCCGCCCAGCAGGGTACGGCCTTCGCGTGCCAATCCCTCGCTGAGACTGGCTGCGACCGAGCCGACGCCGGCAATCGCCATTACGCCGAGCGCGATGCAGGCGATGAAAACGTAGAAGCCGCGCAAGCCGCCGCGCAACTCGCGCAGGGCGTAGCGCAAGGCCAGCGGGGCGCCGCGGCCGTTGGCGGCGGATTCGGACGTCATCGTTTCGGACGCCATGCTCATGAAACGGCTTTGCGTTCCGTGGTCTGGCTGTCGATCCGGCCGGAGCGCAGCCGCACCACGCGATCGCAGCGCTGCGCCAGCGAGGCGTCGTGGGTCACCAGCACCAGTGTCATGCCGCGTTCGGCGTGCTGGGCGAACAGCAGATCGACGATCTGCTTGCCGGTGGCTTCGTCGAGATTGCCGGTCGGCTCGTCCGCGACCAGGATCGCGGGATCCGGCGCCAGCGCGCGGGCCAGCGCCACGCGCTGCTGCTCGCCGCCGGACAATTGCGTGGGATAGTGATGCAGGCGGTGGCCGAGGCCGACAGAAGCGAGCTCCCGCGCCGCCCGCTCCGCCGCCGCCGGATTGCCTGCGAGCTCGAGCGGCACCGCGACGTTCTCCAGCGCGGTCATGGTCGGGATCAAATGAAACGACTGGAACACGATGCCGACGTGGCGGCCGCGAAACCGCGCCAGCGCGTCTTCGTCCAGCGCGTTGAAAGAGGTGCCGTTGACCACCACTTCTCCGCTGTCAGGACGTTCCAGCCCCGCCATCACCATGAGAAGCGTGGATTTCCCCGAGCCGGACGGCCCGATCAGGCCGATTGCTTCACCCGACGCCACATTCAGGCTGATATCTTTCAGGATATGAACCCGTGCGGCGCCGGTGCCCAGCGAGAGATTGACGTTTGAGATCGAGATGGTGTCCGGCCCAGGGCCGGCTAATGACGAGGGTTCGATGAGGCTGTCCATGGTCCGGTCATATGGTACTTCCGCCGCCGCGGTCGAGGGCCGGGCGCGGCTGTTCATGCACATACTTGTGTTGATGATGGGTTTGATGACGGCGAACGCCGCGCTGGCGCAGCCTTCGGCCGTTCAGGAGGGAAAGCCGATCAAGATCGTCGTGCTCGGCGATTCCTTGAGCGCAGGCCTTGGCCTGTCAGGCTCGGCCTCGTTTCCGGGACAGTTGCAAAAGGCGTTGAAGGCCAAAGGCATAGATGCCGATATGATCAATGCCGGGGTATCCGGCGACACCAGCTCCGGCGGCCGCGACCGGCTCGACTGGTCGGTGCCTGAAGGCACCGATGCGGTGATCCTCGAACTCGGCGCCAATGATGCCCTGCGCGGGACCGACCCCAAGATCACCCGCGCGGCGCTGTCGGATATCCTGACCCGGCTGAAAGCGCGCAAGATCGCGGTGCTGTTGTGCGGGATGGTGGCGCCGCCCAATTACGGCGCCGACTATGCGGCGCAGTTCAACGCGATCTATCCGGATCTGGCGAAGTCCTTCGGGATTCCGCTCTATCCGTTTTTCCTCGACGGCGTCGCGGCCGACGCCAGCCTCAATCAGGCGGACGGCATGCATCCGACGGCGGAGGGTGTTGACGTGATCGTGAAAAATATCTTGCCTGTCGTGCAGGCATTTCTGGGCGCAATACCCGGGCAACGTAGCTGAAAAACAGGCAGCACTAACGTTATTGCCAGCTTTTCCCGATCGTTTATGAGCGGTTAACGTCGGATGCTTCGCAGAGTCACATAACTACGGTAGAAATTCGTATGGGTGATTCGTTCACCGGGTTTTGTTTCAGGCGCGAGCCTTAAAAATTCGCGCCTTCGCATCGAGGATTTGGCGATGCCGCGTCTGTTTACTGGACTGGAAATTCCGGCCGAGATCGGCCAGACACTTTCCGGCTTGCGTGGCGGCCTTCCGGGCGCACGCTGGGTCGACCCCGAAAATTATCACGTCACCTTGCGCTTCATCGGCGATATCGACGGTATCTCGGCCAACGAGATCGCCTCGATGCTGTTTCGGGTCAACCGCAAGCCGTTCGATGTCACGCTGCAGGGGTTGTCGAGCTTCGGCGGGCGCAAGCCGCGCGCGGTGGTCGCCTCGATCGTGCCGAGCCGGCCCCTGATCGAGTTGCAGGCCGAACTGGAGCGGATGATGCAGCGGATCGGGCTCGATCCCGAGGGACGGAAATTCACGCCGCATGTGACGCTGGCGCGGTTGCACGACGCCTCCAGCCAGGACGTCGCGGACTATCTGTCGGTGCGCGGCTATTTCCCGAGCAAGGTGTTCACGGCTGAGCGCTTCGTGCTGTTCTCCTCGCGCGCTTCCACCGGCGGCGGGCCCTATGTGGTCGAGGATTCCTACTCGCTGAGCGCGTAAGGCAGATGTTCGCGGTGTTTAAGGTTGTCATTGATCCGCGAAAAGCCGACGAACTGGTATTCCAAAATATCAGGGCGTGAGTGGAGAGGCCGCCCGCGGACCAGATACCGCTTTCGCGGTCATGCAGCTCAAGTGAGATTCGGCAACTTCGCTCCGATAGGCACATCCGCATAGCCCCTGCATCAATTCACGGCTTGCAATTTTGTTGCGCCTGGGCCGAAAAGGATGGCCATGCTGTCCACCCCGCCATCCGTTTCCTTCCGCGCGCACTACCAGTCCCTCATCAACTCAGGCGCGATCGAGCCCGACGCCGCGCAGGCGGAGGCTGCCGAGGCCTTTGCCGCGCTTGAGGATCGGCTGGCGAATTATAAGCCTGCGCGCAAGCCGCGGCTGCTGGGCCGGCTGTTCGCCGACAAGAACAAAAAAAATGGCGGCCCGCCGCGCGGTCTTTATGTCCACGGCGAGGTCGGCCGCGGCAAGACCATGCTGATGGACCTGTTTTTCCAGCACAGCCAGGTCGAGCACAAGCGCCGCGCCCATTTCCACGAATTCATGGCCGAGGTGCATGAGCGCATCTACGGTTTTCGCCAGGCCATCGCGCGCGGCGAGATGGCCGATAGCGATGTGATTGCGCTGACGGCTGCAGCGATCTTCGATCAGGCGTGGCTGCTATGCTTCGACGAGTTCCACGTCACCGACATCGCCGACGCGATGATTCTGGGACGGTTGTTCGCCAAGCTGTTCGAGTTGGGCACCGTGGTGGTGGCGACCTCCAATGTCGCGCCCGAGGATCTCTACAAGGGGGGACTGAACCGCGCGCTGTTCCTGCCCTTCATCGCGCAAATCTCCGGGCATATGGATGTGCTGCGGCTCGACGCCCGCACCGATTTCCGGCTCGAGAAGCTGGCCGGCGTGAAAATGTGGCTGACGCCGGCCGATCTGGATGCCGATGCCGCGCTCGACAAGGCCTGGGCAAGGATGACGGGCAGGGCGCCTTGCGAGCCGCGCGATATATCGGCCAAGGGCCGCGTCCTGCACGTGCCCTGTTCGGCCAATGGCGTAGCCCGGTTTTCATTCGCCGAACTCTGCGAAAAACCGCTGGCGGCGTCCGACTATCTGCGGCTCGCGCATGATTATCATACGATCCTGATCGATCATATTCCGGTGATGGGCTATGCCGAGCGCAACGCGGCCAAGCGGTTCATCTCGCTGATTGATACATTTTATGACAATGCCGTTAAATTGATGGCCTCGGCGGAAGCCGATCCGTTGTCGCTCTATCCGGAGACGGAGGGCGTCGAGGCCAACGAGTTCAAGCGAACCTCGTCGCGGCTGATCGAGATGAGCTCGGAATCCTATCTGGCGCTGCCGCACGGGCGCAAGGATTCCGCGGCCAGTGGCTCTACTGCCGGTCTGGTGGAGACGTAGGGCCCTTAATCGAGCCCCTTCCGCTCGCGCCGGGCGAGCGCTTTTGTGGGCGGCGCAGATCCCAGGGGCTTTGGCGAGAGATAGGGCAAGAGATTGCGGGTCTGGTGCTGACGCACCGTCTCGGAACGGCCGCGAGCCGCATGTCCTAATTCAAATCACGGCAGGCCCGACAATTGAGCATGGCCCCGACTTGAACCTGTCAGTCGAAAGGGATAACCACCCATTCAGTCTTTATCATCTCTCCCTTGACGTTCAGAGGACGGATTTCTCATGGCGCGCGACAAGATTGCTTTGATTGGCTCCGGCCAGATCGGTGGAACGCTGGCTCATCTCGTTGGCCTGAAAGAGCTAGGCGATGTCGTGATGTTCGACATTGCCGAGGGGGTTCCGCAGGGCAAATCGCTCGATATCGCGCAGTCCTCCCCGGTGGACGGGTTCGACGCCAAATTCACCGGCGCCAACTCCTACGAGGCGCTGGATAACGCCAAGGTCTGCATCGTCACCGCCGGCGTGCCGCGCAAGCCGGGCATGAGCCGTGACGATCTCCTGAGCATCAATCTCAAGGTGATGGAGCAGGTTGGCGCCGGCATCAAGAAATACGCCCCCGACGCTTTCGTTATCTGCATCACCAACCCGCTGGACGCGATGGTCTGGGCGCTGCAGAAGGCCTCGGGCCTCCCGCACAAGAAGGTGGTGGGCATGGCCGGCGTGCTGGATTCGTCGCGTTTCCGCTATTTCCTGGCTGACGAATTCAACGTTTCGGTCGAAGACGTCACCGCCTTCGTGCTCGGCGGCCACGGCGACACCATGGTGCCGCTGGTGAAATACTCCACGGTGGCCGGCATTCCGCTGCCGGATCTCGTCAAGATGGGCTGGACCTCGCAGGCACGCCTCGACGAGATCGTCGACCGTACCCGCAACGGCGGCGCCGAGATCGTCAACCTCCTGAAGACCGGTTCGGCCTTCTACGCGCCGGCGGCGTCGGCGATCGCGATGGCCGAGAGCTACCTGCGCGACAAGAAGCGCGTGATGCCCTGCGCGGCCTATCTCAACGGCGAATACAGCGTGAAGGACATGTATGTCGGCGTGCCGGTCGTGATCGGATCGAAGGGCGTCGAGCGCATCGTTGAAATCGAACTGGCCGGCAAGGACCGCGAAGCCTTCGACAAATCGGTCGGAGCGGTGCAGGGGCTGGTCGATGCCTGCAAGAAGATTGCCCCCGATCTGCTGGGCCATTGATTGATCTGTTAGCCGACACAAGCGTCTTGGAGACCGTTTAGATGAACATACACGAATATCAGGCCAAGGCGCTGCTGCATGAATTTGGCGTGCCGATTTCGAAAGGCGTGCCGGTGCTGAAGGCGGCAGAGGCCGAGGCGGCGGCGAAAGCGCTGCCCGGCCCGATCTGGGTGGTGAAGAGCCAGATCCATGCCGGCGGCCGCGGCAAGGGCAAGTTCAAGGAAGCCTCTGCCGGTGACAAGGGCGGCGTCCGCATCGCCAAGTCGGTCGCCGAAGTCGGCGAATTCGCCAAGCAGATGCTGGGCGCAACCCTGGTGACGGTGCAGACCGGGGCACACGGCAAGCAGGTCAATCGCCTCTACATCGAGGATGGCTCCGACATCGACAAGGAGTTCTACCTCTCGATCCTGGTCGACCGCGAGACCTCTGAGGTCTCGTTCGTGGTTTCGACCGAAGGCGGCGTCAACATCGAGGATGTCGCCCATAACAACCCCGAGAAGATCGTGACCTTCTCGGTCGATCCAGCCACCGGCATCATGCCCCATCACGGCCGCACTGTGGCCAAGGCCTTGGGCCTGTCCGGCGACCTTGCCAAGCAGGCGGAAAAACTGACGGCGCAGCTTTATGCGGCCTTCGTCGCCAAGGACATGGCGATGCTGGAGATCAACCCGCTGGTCGTCACCAAGCAGGGCCTGTTGCGGGTGCTCGATGCCAAGGTGTCTTTCGACGACAACGCCATGTTCCGCCATCCCGAGGTGGCGGCGCTGCGCGACGAGACCGAGGAAGACGCCAAGGAGATCGAGGCATCGAAATACGACCTCAATTACGTCACGCTCGACGGCACCATCGGCTGCATGGTCAATGGCGCCGGCCTTGCCATGGCGACGATGGACATCATCAAGCTGTACGGCATGGAGCCCGCGAACTTCCTCGACGTCGGCGGCGGCGCCACCACGGAGAAGGTCACCGCGGCGTTCAAGATCATCACCGCCGATCCGAACGTGAAGGGCATCCTGGTCAACATCTTCGGCGGCATCATGAAGTGCGACATCATCGCCGAGGGCGTGGTCGCCGCGGTGAAGCAGGCCGGACTGAAAGTACCGTTGGTGGTGCGGCTGGAGGGCACCAATGTCGATGCCGGCAAGAAAATCATCCGCGAAAGCGGTCTCAACGTGTTGCCGGCCGATAATCTCGACGACGCCGCCCAGAAGATCGTCAAGGCCGTGAAGGAGGCCTAAGTAAATGTCCGTTTTGATCGACAGGAACACCAAAGTCATCTGCCAGGGCTTTACCGGCAAGAACGGCACCTTCCATTCGGAAGCGGCGATTGCTTACGGCACCAAAATGGTTGGCGGCACCTCGCCCGGCAAAGGCGGATCGGTCCACCTTGGCCTGCCGGTGTTCGACACCGTCCAGGAAGCGCGCGAGAAGACCGGGGCGGACGCCTCCGTGATCTATGTGCCGCCGCCTGGGGCCGCGGACGCGATCTGTGAGGCGATCGATGCGGAAATCCCGCTGATCGTCTGCATCACCGAGGGTATCCCGGTGCTCGACATGGTCAGGGTCAAAAGATCGTTGATCGGTTCGAAGTCGCGCCTGATCGGGCCCAACTGTCCGGGCGTGATGACGGCGGGCGAATGCAAGATCGGCATCATGCCGGCCAATATCTTCAAGCCCGGCAATGTCGGCATCGTTTCGCGCTCAGGCACCCTGACCTATGAGGCGGTGTTCCAGACCAGTCAGGAAGGCTTGGGCCAGACCACCGCGGTCGGCATCGGCGGCGACCCGGTCAAGGGTACCGAATTCATCGACGTACTGGAGATGTTCCTGGCGGACGACAAGACCACCTCGATCGTGATGATCGGGGAGATCGGCGGTTCGGCCGAGGAGGACGCCGCCCAGTTCCTCAAGGACGAGGCCAAGCGCGGCCGCAAGAAGCCGATGGTCGGTTTCATCGCCGGCGTCACGGCCCCTCCCGGCCGCCGTATGGGCCATGCCGGAGCCATCATCTCCGGTGGTAAGGGCGACGCGGGTTCCAAGACCGCGGCGATGGAATCGGCCGGAATCACCGTTTCCCCCTCGCCCGCACGGCTCGGGAAAACCCTTGTCGAAAAGTTGAAGGCTTAATTCAATTCTTGGTTCTTTTAGAGGGGAAGATTCCCTCCATATAGGGTAAACAACTGCCAACGCGCTGATCCGGTGTCCGGATCGGCGACAGCGCCGTCGAATACGCGCGAATTAAAAATCACCAGGACGCCATCCATGTCTCGCCAGGACGCGAATGCCGCTTTTGCCCTCTCTTCCTTTCTGCAGGGCACCAACGCCACCTATATCGACGATCTCTACGCCCGCTACGAACAGGATCCGCTTTCGGTCGATGCTGAATGGCAGGAATTCTTCAAGAGCCTGAAGGATACGCCGGACGATGTCCGGAAAAATGCCGAAGGGGCTTCCTGGGGCAGGGATAACTGGCCGCTTTCACCGCGAGACGACCTGACCTCGGCCCTGGATGGCAATTGGGCGCAAGTCGAGAAGAGTGTCGGCGCCAAACTCGCCGCGAAAGCCCAGGCCAAGGGTGCCGACGTATCGGCCGCCGACGTCCACCAGGCGACGCGCGATTCGGTCCGTGCCTTGATGCTGATTCGCGCCTACCGGATGCGCGGCCACTTCCACGCCAAGCTCGATCCGCTCGGGATCGAGCCGGCGCGCGATCGCGAGGAACTCGATCCGCGCACCTACGGTTTCGTCGATGGCGATTTCGACCGCAGGATCTTCCTCGACCACGTATTGGGCCTGGAATACGGCACCTTGCGCGAGATCGTCGCAATCTGCGAGCGCACCTACTGCCAGACGCTCGGCGTCGAGTTCATGCATATCTCCAATGCCGCGCAGAAGGCCTGGATTCAGGAGCGGATCGAAGGGCCGGACAAGGAGATCAGTTTCACCCGCGAAGGCCGGCGCGCGATCCTGAACAAGCTGGTCGAGGCCGAAGGTTTCGAGAAATTCTGCGACGTTAAATTCACCGGCACCAAACGCTTCGGTCTCGATGGTGGTGAAGCGTTGATCCCGGCGCTCGAACAGATCATCAAGCGCGGCGGCAATCTTGGCGTCAAGGAAGTCGTCGTCGGCATGCCGCATCGCGGCCGCCTCAACGTGCTGACGCAGGTGATGGGCAAGCCGCACCGTGCGCTGTTCCACGAATTCAAGGGCGGCTCCGCCAATCCCGACGTGGTCGAGGGTTCCGGCGACGTCAAATATCACCTCGGTGCGTCGTCGGATCGCGAGTTCGACAACAACCGGATTCATCTGTCGCTGACCGCCAACCCTTCGCATCTGGAGATCGTCGATCCGGTGGTGCTCGGCAAGGTGCGCGCCAAGCAGGATCAGCACGGCGATCCGCCGGATCAGCGGATCTCGGTGTTGCCGCTGCTGATGCATGGCGACGCCGCGTTCGCGGGACAGGGCGTGGTCGCCGAATGCTTCGGCCTGTCCGACCTGAAGGGCTATCGCACCGGCGGTTCGCTGCATTTCATCGTCAACAACCAGATCGGTTTCACCACCTATCCGCGCTATTCGCGTTCCTCGCCCTATCCGTCCGACGTGGCGAAGATGATCGACGCGCCGATCTTCCATGTGAACGGCGACGATCCGGAAGCCGTGGTGTTCGCGGCCAAGGTCGCAATCGAGTTCCGGCAGAAGTTCCACAAGCCGGTCGTGATCGACATGTTCTGCTATCGACGGCATGGACATAACGAGGGCGACGAGCCGAGCTTCACCCAACCGGTGATGTACAAGAAGATCGCCTCGCATCCGACCACGCTGGAGATTTATGCCAAGCGGCTGATCGCCGATGGCGTGATGACCGAGGGCGAGATCGAGAAGGCCAAGGCTGACTGGCGCGCCCGGCTCGATGCCGAACTGGAAGCGGGCTCCGGCTACAAGCCGAACAAGGCCGACTGGCTCGACGGCAAATGGGCCGGTCTCAAATACGCCAATGAGGAAGAGGATGCGCGCCGCGGCGTGACCGGCGTCGATGTCGCGGTGCTCAAGGATATCGGCCGCAAGATCACCAAGGTCCCGGACGGCTTCAGGGTTCACCGCACCATTCAGCGTTTCCTGGAAAATCGCGCGAAAGCGATCGACAGCGGCGTCGGACTCGATTGGGCGACCGGCGAGGCTTTGGCGTTCTGTACGCTGCTGCAGGAAGGTCATCACGTCCGGCTGTCGGGCCAGGACAGCGAGCGCGGCACCTTTTCGCAACGGCATTCGGTGCTGATCGATCAGGAAGACGAAAGCCGCTACACGCCGTTCAATCATCTCGTTGGCGATCAGGGTCATTACGAAGTGATCAACTCGCTGCTATCGGAAGAAGCGGTGCTTGGTTTCGAGTACGGCTATTCGCTCGCGGAGCCGAACGCGCTGGCGGTCTGGGAGGCGCAGTTTGGCGACTTCGCCAACGGTGCCCAGGTCGTGTTCGACCAGTTCATCTCGTCGGGCGAGCGCAAATGGCTGCGCATGTCGGGCCTCGTCTGCCTGCTGCCACATGGTTACGAAGGGCAGGGGCCGGAGCACTCCTCCGCCCGGCTCGAGCGCTATCTGCAGATGTGCGCCGAAGACAACATGCAGGTGGTCTACCCCACCACGCCGGCCAATTACTTCCACGTGTTGCGGCGCCAGTTGCATCGCGAGATTCGCAAGCCCCTGATCCTGATGACGCCGAAGTCGCTGCTGCGGCACAAGCGGGCGGTCTCGCGGCTCGAGGATCTGGGCAAGGATGCCACCTTCCACCGCATCCTCTACGATGACGCGCAGATGCAGCCGGACGAGAAGATCAAGCTGGCGCCGGACGCCAAGATTCGCCGCGTCGTGCTGTGCTCGGGCAAGGTCTATTACGATCTTTACGACGAGCGCGAAAAGCGCGGCATCGACGACATCTATCTGTTGCGCGTCGAGCAGCTCTATCCGGTGCCGCTGAAGGCGCTGGTGCAGGAGCTCGGACGTTTCAAGAACGCAGAAGTGGTCTGGTGCCAGGAAGAGCCGCGTAACATGGGCGCTTGGCATTTCATCGAACCCTATCTCGAATGGGTGCTGAACCAGATCAACGCGCCAAACCGGCGTCCGCGTTATGCTGGCCGCGCGGCGTCCGCCGCGACGGCCACCGGTTTGATGTCGAAACATTTGGCGCAGCTCAAGGCTTTCCTCGATGAGGCGCTGAACTAAGAAGAACGTCTAATCTGCCATGCGCCCCGCGAAAGCGGGGCGTCCGGCAATCCGCGCTGCTGGCTCCTGATTGCGACCGTCACGGATTGCTGGACCCTCCGCTTTCGCGAAGGATGACAGCCAAGGTTTATGACCGCACAGGTTTTCAAGGAAAACACACATGACTGAAATTCGCGTTCCGACGCTCGGTGAATCCGTGACCGAGGCCACCATCGGCCGCTGGTTCAAGAAGGCCGGCGATGCTGTCGCGGTTGACGAGCCGCTGGTCGAACTCGAGACCGACAAGGTCACGATCGAGGTGCCGGCGCCGTCGGCGGGCACCCTGGGCGAGATCACGGCCAAGGACGGCGAGACCGTCGCGGTCGGTGCGTTGCTCGGGCAGATCAATGACGGCGCTGTGGCCGCCGCCAAGCCGGCGGCAGCCGCGCCCGCCAAGGCCGCGCCGCCTCCGTCTCAGACTGCAGCACCGGCGCCCGCCGCTGCGGCTCCGAAGGCGCCCCCGGCGGATGCTCCGCTGGCGCCGTCGGTACGCCGGCTTTCGGTCGAAAGCGGCGTCGACGCCTCCACCGTTCCGGGCTCAGGCAAGGACGGTCGCGTGACCAAGGGCGACATGCTGGCTGCGATCGAAAAGGCGGCCTCGGCGCCGACGCCGGTCAATCAGCCCGCCGCCGCGGTGCAAGTCCGCGCGCCGTCGCCGGCCGATGACGCCGCCCGCGAAGAGCGCGTGAAGATGACGCGGCTGCGCCAGACCATCGCGCGCCGGCTCAAGGACGTCCAGAACACCGCCGCGATGCTCACGACGTTCAACGAAGTCGATATGAGCCACATCATGGCGATGCGCGCCCAGTACAAGGACGTGTTCGAGAAGAAGCACGGCAGCAAGCTCGGCTTCATGGGCTTCTTCACCAAGGCCTGCGTGCAGGCGCTGAAGGATATTCCGGCCGCCAACGCCGAGATCGACGGCACCGATCTGATCTACAAGAACTATTATCACATCGGCGTCGCCGTCGGCACCGACAAGGGTCTCGTGGTGCCGGTGGTGCGCGATTGCGACCACAAATCGATCGCCGAGATCGAGAAGTCGATCGCCGACTACGGCCGCCGCGCGCGCGACGGCCAGCTCAAGATCGACGAGATGCAGGGCGGCACCTTCACCATCACCAATGGCGGCATCTACGGCTCGCTGATGTCGACGCCGATCCTGAACGCGCCGCAGTCCGGCATCCTGGGCATGCACAAGATCCAGGAGCGGCCGGTCGCGATCGGCGGCAAGGTCGAGATCCGCCCGATGATGTATCTGGCGCTGTCCTACGATCACCGCGTCATCGACGGCAAGGAAGCGGTGACTTTCCTGGTCCGGGTCAAGGAAAGCCTGGAGGATCCGGCGCGGCTGGTGCTGGATCTGTGAAATGAAGTGCCGGGCTTCGGGGCGCAACAGGCGTATGCATGATCGTATGCGCTAGAGATCGGGGGCGACATTGACCGACAAGGTTGTTGTGATCACCGGCGGCAGCCGCGGCATCGGTCGCGCCACTGCGCTGGCCGCCGCCCGCCGCGGGTTTCGCGTCGTCGTCGGCTACGCCACCAACAAGGCCGCGGCCGATGACGTCGTCGCGCAGATCGGCGCCAGCAACGGCAAGGCCATCGCGGTCAAATGCGATGTCAGCAGCGAGAGCGACATTCTGGCGCTGTTCAATGCGGCCGATTCGTTTGGAACGCTCGGCGCGCTCATCAACAACGCCGGCATCGTCGGCAAGACCTCGCGCCTGGAAGACATGTCGGCGGAGCGAATTGCGCACATGATGGCCGTCAACGTGACCGGCAGCCTCGTTTGCGCCCGCGAAGCCGTGAAGCGCCTGTCGACAAAACATGGCGGCGCGGGCGGCGTGATCGTTAACCTGTCCTCGGTGGCCGCGCGATTGGGCGGCGCCAATAGCTATATCGATTATGCGGCGTCCAAGGGCGCGATCGATTCGTTCACGCTTGGACTCGGCTATGAAGTCGCGGCGGAAGGCATTCGCGTCGCGGCGATCCGGCCCGGGCTGATCGATACCGAAATTCACGCCAGCGGCGGCGAGCCGGATCGCGCGCACCGCCTCGCCGGCAACGTGCCGATGAAACGCGTCGGCACCGCGGACGAAATCGCCAACGCCATCGTCTGGCTGATGTCCGACGAAGCCTCCTACGTCACCTCCGCGATTCTTGATGTGTCGGGCGGGCGTTAATACCTGTCACACCGTTCAGCTACAGGACTTCAATCATGGCTACTTACGATCTTGTTGTCATCGGCACCGGACCGGGCGGATATGTCTGCGCGATCCGCGCAGCGCAGCTCGGCATGAAGGTCGCCGTGGTCGAAAAGAACGCGACCCTCGGCGGCACCTGCCTCAATATCGGGTGCATGCCCTCGAAGGCATTGCTGTATGCCTCCGAGATGTTCGAGGAGGCCGGGCACTCGCTGGCGAAGATGGGCGTCAACGTTTCCGCGCCGAAGATCGATCTGCCCGCGATGATGAATTTCAAGCAGCAGGGCATCGACGGTAACGTCAAGGGCGTCGAGTTCCTGATGAAGAAGAACAAGATCGACGTCATCCACGGCAAGGGAAAGATCCTCGGTACCGGCAAGGTCGAAGTGTCGGGGAGCGACGGCAAGACCCAGACCGTCGAGACCAAAAATATCGTCCTCGCGACAGGATCGGATGTGGCGCGGTTGAAGGGGATCGAGATCGACGAAAAGCGCATCGTATCGTCGACCGGCGCGCTGTCGCTCGAGAAGGTGCCCTCGAAACTGCTGATCGTCGGCGCCGGCGTGATCGGACTTGAGCTCGGCTCGGTGTGGCACCGGCTCGGCGCCCAGGTTACGGTGGTGGAATTCCTCGATCGCATCCTGCCCGGCATGGACGGCGAGGTCGCCAAGCAATTTCAGCGCATCCTTGAAAAGCAGGGTTTTGCGTTCAAGCTCGGCGCCAAGGTCACCGGCGTCGACACCTCGGGCAAAACGCTGGTCGCGACGATCGAGCCGGCGGCTGGCGGTGCTTCTGAAACGCTGGAGGCCGACGTGGTGCTGGTCTGCATCGGCCGCGTTCCCTACACCGATGGCCTCGGCCTGAAGGAAGCCGGCGTTGCGCTCGACAACCGCGGCCGCGTGCAGACCGACTCTCATTTCGCAACCACCGTGAAGGGCATCTACGCGATCGGCGATGTCATCGCCGGTCCGATGCTGGCGCACAAGGCCGAGGACGAAGGCGTCGCCTGCGCGGAGCTTCTCGCCGGCCAGGCCGGTCATGTGAACTACGACGTGATCCCGGGTGTCGTGTATACGACTCCGGAAGTCTCGTCGGTCGGCAAGACCGAGGAAGAATTGAAGCAGGCCGGGATCGATTACACGGTCGGTAAATTTCCGTTTACCGCCAACGGCCGCTCCAAGGTCTACCAGACCACGGAAGGGTTCGTGAAAGTTCTCGCAGATGCGAAGACCGACCGCGTGCTCGGCGTGCATATCGTCGGCCGCGAAGCCGGCGAAATGATTCACGAAGCAGCGGTGCTGATGGAGTTCGGCGGTTCCGCCGAGGATCTCGCGCGCACCTGCCATGCCCATCCCACCCGCTCGGAAGCCGTCAAGGAAGCCGCGCTTGCGGTCGGCAAACGCGCGATCCATATGTGATCAAGGCCCGGCATCCGGCCGGACCGAGATCACGTTGATGATGCGCCGTCTTCTTCAACCGCTCTGGGTTCTGCTTGCGATCATCTTTTTGATCGAAGCCTGGCTGTGGGATCATCTCGAACCGGTCGTGGCCTGGTTCGTGGCGGTGGTCCCGTTACGCGCCTTCAAGCAATGGCTGGCGGACCGGGTCGACACGCTGTCACCGGCCATGACGCTGATCGTGTTCATCGTGCCGGTGATTCCGTTGTTTCCCTTAAAGCTGGTCGGTCTCTGGCTGCTTACCCATAAGCATTGGATGGGCGCGGTCTTTACGATTCTGTTTGCGAAATTCCTCGGCGTCGGCGTTGCCGCCTTCATCTTCGACGTCACGCGGCCGAAGCTGCTCCAGATGGAATGGTTCGAGAAGCTCTACAAGTTCGTCCTTGCGCTGCGCGCCAAGGCGAATGAACTGGTCGATCCGGTCAAGCAGCGCATCAGGGAAATCCTGAGCAGCGCCGGCGGCGGCTGGTCGTCGCGGACGCTGCGGCTGATCCAGCGCTTCCGCAAAAGCGTTCGCGAAGCGCGCTGACCGGCTTTAGGCCTTCTTCGCCCCTGTCGTCGCCTGACCTGACGGGCGTTCGAACCCGGTTACGCCAGATGCAACAGATGCGGCACGAAGATCCCGAGCGCGGTGAAGCCGATGCCGGCCAGCGTCAGCAGTCCGGATATCCAGGCCAGCGCGATCATGCCGGTAATGATGGTCGCGGAAGCCAACACGATGGCGATCTGAAACGCCCCCGACGCCAGTTCGAAGTGATGATACTTCGCGGTTGCCAGGTCGCGCTCCTCTTCCGCCTGCTTGGCGCGCTCGGACAATTGCTCGGTGCCTTCGCCGGTTTCCGGCTCGGAGCGATAGCGCGCCGCGGTCTTTTGCCAATCGTCGATCTGTTTTTGCACCGCGGCTTTGGTGGCGTCGTCGGCGCCGCCGTTCAGCCTGGCCTGTTCGGCCGCGGTCTGCACCACGGTGCGGCGAATGCTCTTGGCCTGGAAGAACGCCCAGAGATTGGAAGCCTCGACATTCTTGCTGATGGATTCGGTCTGCGCGCCCTTGCCCAGCGTTTCCGACAGCGCCAGACACAGCGCGATCACCGCGATCAACAGCGCGATGTTCCTGTTCTCTTCCGAGGCTTCCTTGGCATGGTCCGCCTGCTCCATGCTTTCATGCGCGCTCATGATTCCCTCCCCATGGCGTTTTCAAGCGAAGTGGGCACCGGTTCGCAGAGAGAAAACGCGTCGAGCAAACGATAGGCCCCTACGATTGACCGAACGGCATTGCCGGCGCAAGGGGCAAGCCGGTGAAGCGAGGACGACAATATCAGGCGCGGGGGTGCGCGGTGCGGTAGACTTCGAGCAGCCGCTCGCTGTCGATGCCGGTGTAGATCTGCGTGGTGGACAGCGACGCGTGGCCGAGCAATTCCTGGATTGCGCGCAAATCGCCGCCGCGGCTGAGCAGATGGGTCGCAAAGGAATGCCGTAGCGCATGCGGCGTGGCGCTGTCGGCCAGCCCGAGCGCGCCGCGCAGGCGCTCCATCGCAAGCTGGATGATCCGGGCCCTGAGCGGACCGCCGCGTGTACCGACGAAAATCGGTCCTTCGGCGGGCAACGGATGCGGACAGATCGCCACATAATCCTGAACCAGCGCCAGCACATTTTGCAGCACCGGGACCATGCGGGTCTTGTTGCCTTTGCCGGTCACCACGATCACATCGCCCGCGCCGGGCAGCGGCACATCCCGGCGCTTCAGCCCGAGCGCTTCGGAGATGCGAAGCCCGGATCCATACAACAGCGCCATCACGGCGGCGTCGCGCGCCAGCACCCAGCTATCGCGCTCCTCGCCGGCGCGCTCATCGGCGTCGGCGAAACGCTTGGCCGCCGCCATGTGAATCGGTTTAGGCAGCGTCTTCGCCACCTTTGGGGCACGGATCGCCGACAACGCTCCGACCTTGCCCTTGCCTTCGCGTTCGAGGAAACGCCCGAACGAGCGCAGGCCCGCCAGGCTGCGCATCAGCGAACGGCCGCCAATATCGTCGGCGCGCCGCATCGCCATGAATGCCCTGACGTCGCTGGCTTCCAGCGCGGCAAAACGCGTCAGCGTCACCCGCGCGCCCCAATGTTGGGCGAGAAAGACCAGGCACTGGCGCAGGTCACGGGCATAGGCCTCCAGCGTCTTCGGCGACAGCCGCCGCTCGGCGCGCAGATGCGACAGCCAGCGCGTCATCTCCTGCGTGATGCTGGAATCGGCGCAGTCGAGTTCGATCGGCTGGATCGGGGACGCTGATTTGATCGCTGATTTTGCCATCGGTCTCTGGACGCCGTGAACTGACCGGTTATATCGCACCCCTTTCGTTTACCTTTCGCTAACTTGCAAAACCGGCGGTAGCCGCGACCGATGCCCGGTCCTAAGCTGATACGCCTCTCCGAGCCCGAGTCTGATTCTGCGATGGACCATTCCCTGCGTCCCAGCCCCTCATCGATATCATCGACGCGTGTCGTCGATGTGCTGGTGCCTGTCGCGCTGAATCAGACCTATTCCTATCGCGTGCCGCGGGGCCTGGAACTCCAGCCCGGTGACGTGGTGGGCGTGCCGCTCGGCCCGCGCGAGGTGGTCGCGGTGGTATGGGCCGAAAACGCCAATCCCGATCCGCGGCTGCACAACCGGCTGAAGGACGTCAGCGAAAAGCTCGACGTGCCGCCCCTGAAAGCGGAACTACGCGCGCTGGTCGACTGGGTCGCGAACTACACATTGTCGGCGCGCGGCATGGTGCTGCGCATGACCTTGCGGATGGGCGAGCATCTCGGGCCGGAGCGGATGCGGCTGGGCGTGCGGCTGGTCGGCGAGCCGCCGCGACGCCTGACGCCGGCGCGGCGGCGGCTGATCGAATGTCTGTCCGACGGGCTGCTGCACGGCAAATCCGAAGCCGCGCGCGAGGCCGGCGTTAGCGTCGGCGTGATCGATGGCCTGGTCGATGAGGGCACGCTGACGGTCGAGGCGATGCCGCCCGCGCCACCGCCGCCGGCGCCAGATCCGGATCATGCGCAGCCGGAATTTTCCCATCAGCAGCGCTCGGCCGTGGATGCGATGCGGGCGCTGGCGGCGAACGGCACCTTCCATGTCGCGTTGCTCGACGGTGTCACCGGCTCGGGCAAGACCGAGGTTTATTTTGAAGCCATCGCCGAAACGATCCGCCGCGGCAGGCAGTCGCTGATCCTGATGCCGGAAATCGCGCTGACCGGACAATTCCTCGACCGTTTTGCCAACCGTTTCGGCGTGCGTCCGCTGGAATGGCATTCCGAACTGACGCCGCGCATCCGCGCCCGCAACTGGGCGGCGATCGCCTCGGGAGAAGCGCCGGTCGTCGTCGGCGCCCGTTCCGCGCTGTTCATGCCCTACGCCAATCTCGGGCTGATCGTGGTCGATGAAGAGCACGACCAGGCCTACAAGCAGGACGAAGGCGCGCATTATCATGCCCGCGACATGGCGGTGGTGCGCGCGCATATCGCCAAGATCCCGATCGTGCTGGCATCGGCGACGCCTTCGATCGAAACCGAGGTCAATGCGCGCAAGGGCCGCTATCAGCGCGTGGCGCTGCCGTCGCGCTTCGGCGGCCAGCACATGCCGCATATCGAGGCGATCGATCTGCGCCGCGAAGCGCCGCCGCGCGGCCGCTTCATCTCGCCCCGCTTGGCCGAACAGATCGGGCTTGCAGTCGAGCGACGCGAACAGGCGCTATTGTTCCTCAATCGCCGCGGCTACGCCCCGCTGACCTTGTGCCGCGCTTGCGGACATCGCTTTGCCTGCACGATCTGCGATGCCTGGCTGGTCGATCACCGGTTCCGCCAGCGCCTGGTTTGTCACCATTGCGGTTTCTCGATGCCGCGCCCGCAGGTCTGTCCGCATTGCGCGGCGGAAGAGTCGCTGGTCGCGGTCGGCCCCGGCGTCGAACGCTTGCAGGAGGAAGCCGCCGCGTTGTTCCCGAACGCGCGCATCATGGTGCTGTCGAGCGATCTCATCACCTCGATCGAGACCATGCGTTCGGAATTGACCGAGATCGCGGAAGGGCGGGTCGATATCATCGTCGGCACCCAATTGGTGGCGAAAGGGCATCATTTCCCCCGGCTCAATCTGGTCGGCGTGGTGGATGCCGACCTCGGTCTTGGCAATGGCGATCCGCGCGCCGCCGAGCGCACGTGGCAATTGCTCAACCAGGTGATCGGACGCGCCGGCCGCGATCAGGGCCGCGGCGTCGGTTATCTGCAGACCCATCAGCCCGAACATCCCGTGATGAAGGCGCTGGTGGCCTGCGACCGCGAGGCATTCTACAGCAGCGAGATCGACGGCCGCGAGCGCGCCGGCTATCCGCCATTCGGGCGGCTGGCGAGCCTGATCGTTTCCGCCGGCGACCGGCCCACCGCGGAGGGCTTTGCGCGCAAGCTGGCGGCGGTCGCGCCGATCGATGAGCGTATTCAGGTGCTCGGACCCGCCGAGGCCCCGCTCGCGGTCATCAAGGGCCGCTACCGGTTCCGGCTGCTGGTGAAATCGCTGCGCAATGTCGATATGTCGCAATATCTGCGTGAATGGCTGGAGGCGGGCCCGAAGACCAAGGGCAATCTCAAGCTCGAGGTCGATGTCGACCCGCAGAGTTTTTTGTGAGCTTCCGTCTGGAGGTAAGTCCGGCCATTCGTCATTCCGGGGCGCGTCGAAGACGCGAACCCGGAATCCCGAGATGGGCAGATCGAGATTCCGGGTCTGCGCCGAATGGCGCATCCCGGAATGACAAGCCTCGGGGAACCAAGGCAAAGCCTGTCGTCACATGTGACGGCGGGCCCGTTTTGGCATGCAGAACGTCCTGCGGCCGTTACGCAACGCTTGCGGAAGTGTTGGAAGGGAAGCCGCAAGCCGTGCTCAGGAGAGGACCTCGGCGGTGACGCGGCCGACGCCGGCTGCGGTCAGGCCGATCGCACGGGCGGCAGCCGTGGACAGGTCGAGGACGCGGCCACGCACGAACGGACCACGGTCATTGACGGTGACGACGACGCTGCGGCCGCCATGGGTCACGCGCAGCTTGGTGCCGAAAGGCAGCGAACGGTGGGCGCAGGTCATGGCGCTCTGGTTGAAACGCTCGCCCGAGGCGGTGCGGCTGCCGGACTCGTTGCCGTAATAGGAGGCCAGGCCAGAGAAGATGCGGCTGATGCCAGCGAACGGGCCGGCCGAGGCGCCGGCGTCGTGCGAGGAGTCGTCCCGGTCGCTGCTGGCGTGATGGCGGTAATGATGCCGGGTGCCGTGGTGATGCCTGGATTTGGCCGATGCCTCGGTAATCCCCCCGCCGAACAGCAGGGTTGCGGCGACAACAGCAAGCGCCGTGCGCGACTGGGACACAGGTCCCAGCGCTGACTTTTTAGATGCGAGCATTTATAATAGTCCCTCAGACAGTATTGTCACTTATGTGACAAATGGAACCCCCGTCCCGTTGTGCGTGGCTGCCGTTTGGTGGGGCAATAAGGCACGAATTGGGCAGTAAAGCCGATTTATATCAACTTGAAATATCTTGTTACCGAATTTATTGATCGGAAGATGTTCCGTAATCTTTCGAATTAATGATTTATTAACCAATACAATACTTACAAATACTGATTATTCAAAGGGAATTATTTGAATTCGAGATTTTCGCAAGTAATGCGCAAGTGGAGCGGGCCGGGGCCTTTTGGTTCCGCGTGAGCCGGTCATGGCGTCCATGCAATTTGCGGAGGAACTATTCTTTCATTGCCCCGCAGCCGCGCGGTTTGCGGCGCGAGTGCCGATTCGTCGATTCGGCGCTTTGCTCAAATCTTCTTCGCGGCTGCTGCCGGCGACGCGCGACACGATAGCGCTCTGGGGCCGCCGTCATATTGCACCTGTGCTTTTGCTATGTTAGCAAAGCCGCGATTTTAACGGTCCCGGTACAGCTCGTGCCGGTCGAAAATCGAAGTCCCGCTTGAATTCCAAGGGCTTGATGGCGCCGCACCGTGGCGGCGGTTTTTCCCTTGTGAATTTAATAGCTAAAAAGAGCGCGCCTGTGGCTGCAGAAGAATCGTCTGTTTCGGGAGTGTCCGGCCGTTATGCAACGGCCTTGTTCGAACTGGCGCGCGACGAAAAATCCGTCGATGCGGTCAAGGCCGATCTCGACAAGTTCGACGCCATGCTGGCCGATAGCGCCGATCTGAAACGTCTGGTGCGCAGCCCGGTATTTTCGGCCGATGTGCAATTGAAGGCGCTCGCAGCCGTGCTCGACAAGGCCGGCGTTACCGGCATTGCCGCGAATTTCCTGAAGGTGCTTACTACCAACCGGCGGTTGTTCGCGGTCGATGACGTGTCGCGCGCGTTCCGCGCGCTGGTCGCCAAATTCAGGGGCGAAGCGACGGCCGATGTGACCGTGGCGGAGCAGCTCAACGACAGGAATCTCGACGCCTTGAAGACCGCGCTGAAATCGGTGACGGGCAAGGATGTCGCGCTCAATGTGAAAGTCGACCCTTCGATCATCGGCGGCCTCGTGGTCAAGCTCGGCAGCCGGATGGTGGATAGCTCGCTTCGCACCAAACTCAATTCGATCAAGCACGCGATGAAAGAGGCAGGCTGATGGACATCCGCGCGGCGGAAATTTCCGCGATCCTCAAGGACCAGATCAAGAATTTCGGCCAGGAGGCCGAGGTTACCGAAGTCGGACAGGTGCTGTCCGTCGGTGACGGTATCGCCCGCGTTTACGGCCTCGACAACGTCCAGGCCGGCGAGATGGTCGAGTTCGAGAACGGCACCCGCGGCATGGCGCTGAACCTCGAGACCGACAACGTCGGTATCGTGATCTTCGGCGCCGACCGTGAGATCATGGAAGGCCAGACCGTCAAGCGCACCCGCGCCATCGTCGACACGCCGGTCGGCAAGGGCCTGCTCGGCCGCGTGGTCGATGCGCTTGGCAATCCGATCGACGGCAAGGGGCCGATCCAGGCGACCGAGCGCAAGCGCGTCGACGTCAAGGCGCCCGGCATCATTCCGCGCAAGTCGGTCAACGAGCCGATGGCGACAGGCCTGAAGGCGATCGATGCGCTGATCCCGGTCGGCCGCGGTCAGCGTGAGCTGATCATCGGCGACCGCCAGACCGGCAAGACCGCGATCGCGCTCGATACCATCCTCAACCAGAAGCCGCTTAACGCGCAGAGCGACGAGAAGCTCAAGCTGTATTGCGTCTATGTCGCGATCGGCCAGAAGCGTTCCACGGTGGCGCAGTTCGTCAAGGTGCTCGAAGAGCAGGGCGCGCTGGAATATTCGATCGTGGTCGCAGCGACCGCGTCCGATCCGGCCCCGATGCAGTACATCGCGCCGTTCACCGGCTGCACCATGGGCGAATATTTCCGCGACAACGGCATGCACGCGGTCATCATCTATGACGACTTGTCCAAGCAGGCCGTCGCCTATCGCCAGATGTCGCTGCTGCTGCGCCGCCCGCCGGGCCGCGAGGCCTATCCGGGCGACGTGTTCTATCTGCATTCTCGCCTGCTGGAGCGTGCCGCGAAGCTCAACGACAGTCTGGGTGCCGGATCGCTGACGGCGCTGCCGGTGATCGAAACCCAGGCCAACGACGTGTCGGCCTATATCCCGACCAACGTGATCTCGATCACCGATGGCCAGATCTTCTTGGAAACCGATCTGTTCTTCCAGGGTATCCGTCCGGCGGTGAACGTCGGTCTGTCGGTGTCGCGCGTCGGTTCGTCGGCGCAGACCAAGGCGATGAAGAAGGTCGCCGGCAAGATCAAGGGCGAACTCGCGCAGTACCGCGAAATGGCCGCGTTCGCGCAGTTCGGCTCCGATCTCGACGCCTCGACGCAGCGCCTGCTCAACCGCGGCTCGCGCCTGACCGAACTTCTGAAGCAGCCGCAATTCTCGCCGCTGAAGATGGAAGAGCAGGTTTGCGTGATCTGGGCCGGCACCAACGGCTATCTCGATCCGCTTCCGCTCAACAAGGTGCGCGATTTCGAGGACGGCCTGCTGTCGTTGCTGCGCGGCAAGAACGCTGACATTCTCAATACCATCCGCGAAACCCGAGATCTGAGCGACGATACCGCCGCCAAGCTCAAGGGTGCGGTCGAGGCTTACGCCAAGTCTTTTGCTTGATATGCCTTTTGCTTGATGTGTCGTTTGCTTAGGTTCTGGCCGGCAAGCGGCCGGGCAGGATGAATGAGGGGCTAGCGGTCGGGTCACAGATCTGATCGCCGGGGTGAACTAAGAATGGCTTCACTGAAAGACATGCGGGTCCGCATCGCCTCCACCAAGGCGACGCAGAAGATCACCAAGGCCATGCAGATGGTGGCGGCGTCGAAGTTGCGCCGCGCCCAGACCGCAGCCGAAGCGGCGCGGCCGTATGCCGAGAAAATGGATACCGTGATCTCCAACATCGCGAGCGCGGCCGCGGGCTCTCCCGGCGCGCCGGCTTTGCTGGCCGGTACCGGCAAGGATCAGGTGCATCTATTGCTGGTCTGCACCGGCGAGCGTGGCCTGTCCGGCGCCTTCAATTCGTCGATCGTGCGCCTGGCCCGCGAGCGGGCCTATGCCCTGATCAACCAGGGCAAAGAGGTCAAGTTCTTCTGCGTCGGCCGTAAGGGATACGAGCAGCTTCGCCGCCTGTTCGAAAAGCAGATCGTCGAACATGTCGAACTGCGCTCGGTCCGCCAGCTCGGTTTTGTCAACGCGGAAGACATTGCCAAGAAGGTCATCGCGCGGTTTGAGGCCGGCGAGTTCGATGTCTGCACGCTGTTCTATTCGCGCTTCAGATCCGTGATTGCGCAGGTTCCGACGGCGCAGCAGGTCATCCCGCTGGAGGTTCAGGCGCCCGCAGCCAATGCCGGTCCGGCCACTTCGTACGAATACGAACCGGAAGAAGATGAAATTCTGACGGGGCTGTTGCCGCGCAATCTCGCGGTGCAGATTTTCCGCGCGCTGCTCGAAAACAACGCATCGTTCTACGGCGCGCAGATGAGCGCGATGGATAACGCCACACGTAACGCCGGCGAGATGATCCGCAAGCAGACCTTGATCTACAACCGGACCCGTCAGGCGATGATTACCAAGGAACTGATTGAAATCATTTCGGGCGCCGAGGCGGTCTAATCCAGCCCACGGTTGCTTGAGATAGAATTCGGAGGAGAGAGTTTTCATGGCTACACCCGCCAACCAGACCGGACGCATTACGCAGGTCATCGGCGCCGTCGTTGACGTGCAGTTCGAAGGCCAGTTACCCGCAATTCTCAACGCGCTCGAGACCAAGAACGGCGGTAACCGCCTGGTGCTCGAAGTCGCCCAGCATCTTGGCGAATCCACCGTTCGCACCATCGCGATGGATACGACCGAAGGTCTGGTTCGCGGCCAGGAAGTCGGCGACACCGGCGCGCCGATCCGGGTGCCGGTCGGCGTCGGCACGCTCGGCCGCATCATGAACGTGATCGGCGATCCCGTCGATGAGCAGGGTCCGGTCAAGGCGGAGGGCCTGCGCGCGATCCACCAGGAAGCGCCGCTCTATACCGACCAGTCGACCGAAGCGGAAATTCTCGTCACCGGCATCAAGGTCGTGGATCTGCTGGCGCCCTACGCCAAGGGCGGCAAGATCGGCCTGTTCGGCGGTGCCGGCGTCGGCAAGACCGTGCTGATCCAGGAGCTGATCAACAACGTTGCGAAAGCCCATGGCGGCTATTCGGTGTTCGCCGGCGTCGGTGAGCGCACCCGCGAAGGCAACGACCTCTATCACGAGTTCATCGAATCCGGCGTCAACAAGGAAGGCGGCGGCGAAGGCTCCAAATGCGCGCTGGTGTACGGCCAGATGAACGAGCCGCCGGGCGCGCGCGCCCGCGTCGGCCTCACCGGCCTCACGGTTGCCGAGCATTTCCGCGACCAGGGCCAGGACGTGCTGTTCTTCGTCGACAATATCTTCCGCTTCACGCAGGCCGGCTCCGAAGTGTCGGCGCTGCTCGGCCGCATCCCGTCGGCGGTGGGCTATCAGCCGACGCTCGCCACCGACATGGGCGCGCTGCAGGAGCGCATCACCACCACCAACAAGGGATCGATCACCTCGGTGCAGGCGATCTACGTGCCGGCCGACGACTTGACCGATCCGGCGCCGGCGACCTCATTCGCCCATTTGGACGCGACCACGGTGCTGAACCGCGCGATTTCGGAAAAGGGCATTTATCCTGCGGTGGACCCGCTCGACTCGACCTCGCGCATGCTGTCGCCGTTGATCGTCGGTGAAAATCACTATCAGACCGCGCGCATGGTTCAGCAGGTGCTGCAGCGCTACAAGTCGTTGCAGGACATCATCGCCATCCTCGGCATGGACGAATTGTCCGAAGAGGACAAGCTGACGGTGGCGCGCGCCCGCAAGGTCGAGCGCTTCCTGTCGCAGCCGTTCTTCGTCGCCGAAGTCTTCACCGGCTCACCCGGCAAGTTCGTCGACCTCGCCGACACCATCAAGGGTTTCCGCGATCTCTGCGAAGGCAAGTACGACCATTTGCCGGAAGCGGCCTTCTACATGGTCGGCACCATCGAAGAGGCGGTCGAGAAGGGCAAGAAGCTCGCAGCCGAAGCGGCGTAAGAAGGCGAATGGCGAATAGGGAGTAGCGCTCCCTTTTTTCGCCACTCGCTATTCGCTACTCACTATTCGCAGGGTTCCCATGGCCACCTTCCACTTCGATCTCGTCTCGCCGGAAAAACTCGCCTTCTCCGGCGAAGTCGATCAGGTTGACATTCCCGGCGCAGAGGGTGATTTCGGCGTGCTCTCCGGCCACGCGCCGGTGGTCGCAGCGGTCCGGCCGGGAATTCTGACGATCACCGCCGGCGGCGCGCACCAGAAGATCATCGTGCTCGGCGGTCTCGCCGAAGTCTCCGACAAGGGGCTCACCGTGCTTGCCGACGTCGCGACGTCGATCGAGGAGCTGGATCGGCAGGCCTTCGCCAGCCAGATCGCCGAGATGCAAGCCAAGCTGGCCGAGAAAGAGGGTTCGGAGCTCGACCGCGAACTCGAGCGGCTCGATCACTTCAAGAGCATCGAGCATCAGCTCAACACGACGGCGCTGCACTAAACGCGATAGCTTTAAGCTGAATTGCCAGCTCTAAAGTCCCGAAAATACTTGCTGCTTCGTCATCGTTTTTTTCAAAAATCTGGATAATGACGCGCTGCGGCTGGCGGGCGTAGAACCCGATTGCGCCGAAAAATTTCCGACGGCATTCTGCCGGCGATCATTGCCCCGAGGCTGGCCTTCATGAAACGCAAGATTGCGGCGATTTTCGCGGCCGATATTGCCGGCTACAGCCGGCTGGTCGCCGAGGACGAAGAGGAAACGCTGCGCCGCCTCGCCGCCTATCGGTCCGTCACCGATGATTTCATCGCCAGGGCCGGGGGCCGCATCTTCAATACCGCCGGCGATGCCGTTCTCGCCGAGTTTGCCAGTGCGGTCGAGGCGGTGCGATGCGCGATCGACATCCAGGAGAGCCTGCGCACCCGGAACATGGCCTATCCGCCCAGCCGTCACATGAGCTACCGCATCGGGATCACGATCGGTGACGTGGTCGAGCGCGACGGTGACTTGCTCGGCGACGGCGTCAACATCGCGGCAAGGCTTGAAGGCCTGGCCGAAGTCGGCGGCATCTGCATTTCACGCGCGGTGCATGAACAGGTGGCCAACAAGCTGTCGGTGCAGTTTTCCGATATCGGCGCGCAGGAGGTGAAGAACATCCCAACTCCTGTGCATGCCTACATGGTCGCGATGCGGCGCGAGGACGGGACCTACACGGTGCCGCAAGTGAAGAACCCGCTTGCGCCGCCGCAGCCAGCGACGCCCTTTTGGATGTGGCCGGTCGCCGTAGCGGTGGTTTGCCTTGCCGCGATCGGCGTCGGCGGTTTCCTGTATTTCACGAAGATGGAAATGGCGGAATCGAAGGGCCCGGTTTCGGCAAAGGTCGATGCCGCTGCAACGCCTGCGCCATCGCCCGAGCCGGCCGCGGCTCCCGCGCCGGTGCGGCCGGCATCCGCACCGGAGCCGCCCCCTCCCTCGCCCGTTCTTTCGTCCCAAAAATTCGCGGCCGACGCGGTGCCGTTCGTCCACGATCGCACCCGCGCCGTGCTGTTGAACGAATATGCGCCGGCGGGGAACTACAAGGCCTTTGCGCTCAACATCAATGGAATCGTCGGGTTGGTCAGTGGCCAGCCAAACGAAGAAGCCGCAAAAAACGCGGCGCTTGAGCAATGCCGGCAGCGCGCGGAGGCCGCGCAGTCACCGCGGCGCTGCGAGATTTACGCTGTCGGGGACGCCGTGGTTTATCCTCACGGCATGCCGCCGCTGCCGCCTTTGCCGTGGATCAAGCGTGACTCATCGACCGAGCGGCCGTTCACGGCAACGGACATGCCGTTCGCGCGAGAGCCCGGAAAGGCGAGGCTTGAGAACGTTTATGTGCCGGGTCGAAAAAGCAAGGCGATCGTGATCGGTCCGGGCGGCAATTTCATTTTCTATACCGACGGAGCATCGGTCGCGGAGTCGGTTCGGCGGTCTCTCGAAACCTGCGGCGCGCTGGCCGGCGCCGCCTGCATGGTGGCCGCGGTCGACGACACCTTCGTCGTTCCAGTGCCAACGGTCATGAAGCCTGTCGGCTTCTTTCGTGCCGCCAGCGACCCGTCGATCGCCGCGGATGCAAGGGATGATGTCGCGCGCCAGCTCGCCGAGGCGTCATCCGGATGGAGCGCGGTCGCGGTCGGTGCATCCGGACGTCCGGGGCTTGCGCTCAGGGCGACAAGCGAACTGAATGCCGTCAACGGTGCGGTGACCGACTGCGCCGGGCACGACAGCAATTGCCGCGTCATCGCGATCGGCCCGTTTACGGTTGGGATCAATTGAGTCCGCTGCCTAGCGCGCGAATCTTGCAAAGCGCTGCGCCACCGCTCGATAGACATCCCGCCGGAACGGCACGACAAGATCGGCGACGCGGTCGAGCCGTTCCCAGCGCCATGAATCAAATTCCGCAGGCTGGCCGTTGCGCGACATCAGCGGATCGATTTCGCCGTCGCTTCCGGTAAAACGCAGCGCGAACCATTTCTGGCGCTGGCCGCGGAATCTTGCAAACCGGTGCGCTGGTTCGGCAGGGTGCGGAAATTCATAAGTCAGCCAGTCCGTCTCGTCGAGATAATCCGCGTGGACCGCGCCGGTCTCTTCCCAGAGTTCGCGCATCGCCGTCGCGCGCGGATCTTCGCCGGCGTCGATGCCGCCTTGCGGCATTTGCCACTCCAGGCCCGGAAGAATGATTTCCGGGCCGTCATCCTTGAATCGCCGTCCGATCAGCACGTCGCCGTTGATGTTGAACAGGGCAATCCCGACATTGGGGCGGTAGGGTTCTGTGTCGGCCATGCCGAGCTCAAGCGCCAGCCAGCGCGGAAAATTCCTTCACCACCCGCTCGTAGACCGGCCGCTTGAAGGGGACGATCAGGTCGGGAAGATTCTTCATCGGCTCCCAGCGCCAGCCGATGAATTCCGCCTTGTGGCCACCACCGGGATGCTCGACATTGATTTCGGCATCCTTGCCGGTAAAGCGCAGCGCGAACCATTTCTGCCGCTGGCCGCGATAGCGGCCCTTCCAGGCGCGCCCGGCCACGGTGCGCGGAATATCGTAGATCAGCCAGTCCGCCACCTCGCCGAGCTTTTCGACTGAGCGGACGCTGGTCTCCTCGTAGAGTTCGCGCTTTGCCGCTTCCCAGGTGTCCTCGCCGGGATCGACGCCGCCTTGCGGCATCTGCCAGACATGGGATTCGTCGACATGTTCGATGCCGCCGGCGCGGCGGCCGATGAAGACAAGCCCGGCGGTGTTGATCAGCATTATGCCGACACAGGTGCGATAGGGCAGGTCTTCGTAGCGCGCCATTCCGGGAAAGCCTTTTTGCCGTCTGCTGTCGGAGTTTTTGCCGCCAGAACCTTCTTGCAAGACCGGACGGGCGACGGCGGAAGCCGGAGTCGCACCAATCCGGGAGCTATCTAGCCTGATTTTGATTTCAGAGTCGCGGTTGTCAATGGCACCAGCATGATGCCACGGCTGTCCAGCGTCTTGATCCAGGCACCGATCCGCTCGATCGAGACCGGCAGCGCCGAGGCGACGCCGATGGCTGTGCCGCGCTCTTTCGCCAGGCTTTCGAGGTTGACGAGCGCCCGGTCGATTTCCGCAGGCGTCGGAACGGTGTCGATGCCGATATCGGCCTTGGCGTATGGCATCGCCTGGCTTGCCGCCAGCGAGCCGGCGACGCTGCGCGGCGCCGTTCCGTCGTCGAAATAGCCGAGCCCGCGTTTGGCGGCCTCGCGGACGATCGGCTGCATCACCGCATCGGTGACCTCGAACTTTCCGCCCATGAAATTGGCAATGCCGGCATAACCTTGGAAGCGGCTGAGATGCCAGTACAGCCGGTCAAGATTCTGCTCAGGGCCGAGCGTCGTCAGCAGCGTCTGCGGGCCCGGATCATTGTCGGGGTAGTCGAACGGCTCCATCGGAATCTGCAAAAGGATCTCATGATGCTGCGAACGGGCGCGTTCGGCGAGCTTGGAGGGATCGGAGCCGTAGGGCGTGAACGCCAGCGTGACTGCGGGCGGCAGTTTCATGATGGCGTCCAGCGTTTTTGCCGCGCCGACGCCGAGGCCGCCGATGACAATGGCGATGACCGGCATTTTGGCGGCCTTCACCCGGTCGGCATCGGCTGCATAGACCGTGAAAGGCTTCAGGCCATCGGAAACCACCGGAATCATGCCATAGCGGGATTTTTCCAGCAGCCGCGGGTCGATTCCCGTCATCGCAGTCTGCGGCGCATCGGCTTCGCTGTTCTCCGTGCCGTCACCGGAAATCGCAACATCATGGCGCGCGCCGCTCGATCCGTCGATGATGGTGACGGTCTTTTGCTCGCCCGATGCCGGCTGCCTGGGCGCCGATTTCACGGCCGTCTCGGAACCGGCCGAAGGCGCTGCGGCCGGCTTCTCGTCCGGTGGCGTGGCGGGTAATGCAATACTTACGATCGGCTCGCCGCCCAGCGGGTTGTCGTTGAAGATGGCGAAGCCGGCGAAAATCGCCAAAAACAGGCCCAGCAGCACGGCAAGCGCCTGGAATCCGGTAAAAGGCAGCCGATATCGGCGCTTGGCGCGCGCAGTTCCCTGTCCGAGCGGAGCGCTCAGATCGTCGGCTGTCTCTGTCATCGACCTTCCCGAATCAGCCCGGCCGACGATACCACGACGCAACAGCCTCGCGGCATAGCCAAGCGCTGCCGTGTCGTCACGCTGGCCGGCAGCAAAAAGGGCGGCCCGAGGGCCGCCCTTTGAAATGCCGAAAAAAGCCTCTGGCCGCGATCAGTTCGCGTCCTTGTCGGCCGGTTTGGCGTCGTTTGAGGCCTTGTTGTCGCTTGCCGCCGCCTTGTCGCCGGTGGCCGGAGTGGCTGCGCTGTCCTTGATCCCGTGGAGCAGGTCGTCCGCGGCCTTCAACGCCTTGTCGTCCTTGGCGTCCGGCGGCACGTAGGACTGCGAGCCCGTCTTCTCGTCGCCCTCGGACTTCAAATGGCCGCGCAGCGAAGCCTCGCCCTTGGTATCCGTCCGCGACTTCAACTCATCAGGTACGTCCTGCAGCACCTCGATGTCGGGCTTGATGCCCTGGGCCTGGATCGATTTGCCTGACGGCGTGAAGTAACGCGCCGTGGTGAGCCGTAATGCGCCGTTGCCGGAGCCGAGCGGAATAATGGTCTGCACCGATCCCTTGCCGAAGGAGCGGGTGCCGACCAGCGTGGCGCGCTTGTGGTCCTGCAGCGCGCCGGCAACGATTTCCGACGCCGACGCCGAGCCGCCGTTGATCAGAACGATCACCGGCTTGCCCTTGGTCAGATCGCCCTGATGCGCGACACGGCGCTGGGTTTCCTCGGCGTTGCGGCCGCGGGTGGAGACGATCTCGCCGCGATCGAGGAAGGTGTCGGACACCGTCACGGCCTCTTCCAGCAATCCGCCGGGATTGTTGCGCAGATCGATGATGTAGCCCTTCAGCTTGTCGCCGATCTGGGTCTGCAGATTGGCGATTTCCTTCTTCAGACCCTCGGTGGTCTGTTCGTTGAAGGTGGTGATGCGGATATAGGCGATATCGTCGGCTTCGACATGCGCGCGCACCGAGCGGACGCGGATGTTGTCGCGCACCAGCGTCACGTCGATCGGATTGTCCTGGCCCTTGCGGACGATCTTCAGCCTGATCTTGGTGTTGACGGGCCCGCGCATCTTCTCGACGGCCTGATTGAGGGTGAGGCCCTGCACGGCTTCGTCGTCGAGATTGGTGATGATGTCGTTGGCCATGATGCCGGCCTTGGACGCCGGCGTGTCGTCGATCGGCGAGACGACCTTGATCAGCCCGTCTTCCATCGTGACTTCGATGCCCAGCCCGCCGAATTCGCCGCGGGTCTGCACCTGCATGTCGCGGAAGCTCTTGGCGTCCATGTAGCTCGAATGCGGGTCGAGGCCGGACAGCATGCCGCTGATGGCGGACTCGATCAGTTTGCCGTCATCGGGCTTTTCGACATAGTCGCTGCGGACGCGCTCGAACACGTCGCCGAACAGATTGAGTTCGCGATAGGTGTCCGACGTCGCGGCGCGCGCGCTCGATCCCATCAGCATGGAGCGCGGCTGGGTCGCGAACAGCGTCAGTGCCGCACCGGTAGCGGCGCTCAGGAGAATGAGAGAAGTCTTGCGCATCATCCGCGAACCTTTTCGCCTTCATTTGCGGCCCACCATGGGCCTGGATCGATTGGAGTGCCGTCCTTACGGAACTCGACATAGAGCACGGGCTGGCTCGCATTGGCCGCCAAAATTGAGGCCACCCGGGACGTCGCCCCCATGGTCGCGACCGGCTCCCCCGTAAGTACAAACTGTCCGATATTGACCGAAATGCGCTCCATCCCGGCGATCAACACATGATACCCGCCCCCCGCATTGAGGATCAAGAGTTGTCCATAGCTGCGGAACGGACCGGCGTAAACAACCCAGCCGTCACACGGGGTTGTGACCTGGGATCCGGGCCGTGTCGCCAAGGAAATGCCTTTTTCCACCCCCCCCGCGCCATCGGAACCGCCAAACTCGTGAATCCTGACGCCATTCACCGGCAGCGCCAGCAAGCCCTTGGCGGAAGCGAACGCAATCGCCGGGCTCATCCGGGAAGGATCCTTCAGCGCCGCCAGGTTTGGCTTGCCGTTGACGGTCGCCGGGGCTCCCTCAAGGCTGGCGGCCGCCGCCGCCTTCGCGGCGGTCTTCGAATCCTGCTCCATCTTGGCGATCAGGCTTTGCAGAGTGTCGGCTTGCCTGGACAGCGCAATGGCGCGCGTGTTCTCCGCCTGCATGTCTTGCTCGATCGAATTCTGCTGCCGCTGTCGCTCATCGACCAGAGCGGCCAGCCGTGTCTGGTCGTTATTGAGGTTGTCGCGATCGGTAGCCAGACGATCGCGCTCGGCCGCGATGGTCTGGCGAAGCGTGATCAGTTCGCCCAGGTCGCTCGCCAGTTTTTCGGCACGGGCATGCAATTCGGGCACCACAGATCCCAGCAACATGGCTGCGCGAAGCGATTGCAGCGCGTCTTCCGGCCGTACCAGCAGCGCAGGTGGCGAGCGGCGGCCGGCGCGCTGCAAGGCCGCCAGCACCTCCGTGATCTCGGAGCGGCGCGTATCAAGCGAACCGCGAATCTCCTGCTCGCGGGCATCGAGCGGCTGTAGCCGTGCTTCGGCATCGCCGATCTTCGTCTCGACGCCGCGCACCTGGGCGGCGATATCGATCAGCTGCTGATTGAGCTTGCTGCGATCCTGTCCGATCGCGGCGATGTCGGCCTGAAGCTTTTGCTGCGCCTCCGCCGCATTTTTCTGCTGCTCACGCGCGGCTTCGAGCTCCTGCTCGCGTTGTTTGATGTCGTCGGCCGAGGGTGCCGCCGGCGGCAGTGCCGGGTTCGTTGCTTGAGGCGCGATCTGGGCCGCTACGGGCGAAAGGATCGTGCCGGCAAAGCCTGCCGACAGCAAAGCAATGGAGAGCGGAATTCGTAAGCTATGCGAGCGGCCGCGACGGGCGGCGTTGGATGGCGGATGAATGTCCCGGTCTGGCTGCATCGAACCCGAATCAGAGTTTTCGTATCTGCGCCGGCCTTGGCCTATGCACGGTGATAAGGATGACCGGCCAGGATGGTGGCGGCCCGGTAAACCTGTTCCAGAAGCATGACGCGAACCAATTGATGCGGCCAGGTCGCCGAGCCGAAAGCAATGCGAAGTTTAGCTTTGCGACGCAAATCAGGCGAAAGTCCGTCCGCGCCGCCGATGGCGAAAACACTATTCGCGATCTGCTCGTCCCGCCAGCGGCCGAGATGCCGGGCCAAGGCGGCGCTGTCGATCGTGTCGCCGCGCTCGTCGAGCGCGACCAGAACCGACTTCTCGGGAATAGCCGCCGAAATCGCAGTGGCTTCCTCGGTCATCCGGGTCGCGGCGTCGCGTGCGCGGCTCTCGGCAATCTCATGGATGTCGATGCCGCGAAAGCCGAGCTTGCGGCCGAGATCGTCGAAGCGTTCGCGGTAGCGTTCGGCCAGTTCCCGCTCCGGGCCCTGCTTCAGGCGGCCAATGGCAACGACAACAAGACGCATAAAAACTTTTTCCGGCAAAGTGGCGGCCGGTTTGCCGTAGAAAATGCGGCAAATCAACGACTCACGCGCATTCCGATGCGCGTGTACACGATACCATGCGCCCGAACCGATTCGCACCGGCGGTAGCAGGCTAGACCGCCTGCGGCCCCGCCGGATTGTGCGACCACAACCTTTCCAGGTTGTAGAACTCGCGCACCTCGGGCCTGAACACATGCACGATCACGTCGCCGGAATCGATCAGCACCCAGTCGCAATTGGACAAGCCCTCGACGTGGACGCTTTTGATGCCGGTTTCCTTGAGGCCCTTGGTGACATTCTCCGCGATCGCGCCGACGTGCCGGTTGGCCCGGCCCGAGGTGACGATCATGTAGTCGGAAAATGCTGATTTACCGCGAAGGTCTATGGTGACCGTTTCTTCCGCCTTCATATCGTCGAGGCGGGAGAGGATCAGTTTCAGCGTCTTGTCGGCGTCGGGGTGCGCCTGCAAGGCCGCAGCTTCAGTCGATGTTTTACGTGTCTTGGACGAGGCGGATTTTGCTGAACCGGACTTCGCCGAACCAGACTTCGTCGTGCCAGACTTTGTCGTACCAGACTTGGGTAAAACCGACTTGGACAATACAGATGTGGCCAGGGACCATTCCTTTCACTGTATCGCGAGCCGCCGAATCCGGCGCCCGCTCACCATTCTATGCATGTGGGGTTAATGGTTTCAATATTCCAGTAACCCCTTTCGCCTCTCACGTCTTCCAGCTGCCGTCCGGGTTCCGCAGGCCCGTCGACGACAGGTTCAGTTTCATGCCGGTCAGGAAAACCCAGGCCGGCGGGAGCTTGTCCGCGAGCCTGCCGGCCTGGGTTTCCGGGATGCGATAATGGGCCAGTGCTTGCGCTGCAGGCGCCGATAACGCGCGAAAGCTTTGCGGCGGGCGGTCGATGACGGCGATCGGGACGGTAGACGCAATGCGCTGCCAGTTTTGCCAGCGATGGAACTGCGCGAGATTGTCAGCGCCCATGATCCAGACCAAGCGCAAGCCGGCGGTGCGGCGGCGTAGATATGTAATCGTATCGACAGTGTAGCGGGTTCCAATGACAGCTTCGAGACAACTGACGTCGATGCGCGGATCATGGGCCATTTGTCGCGCCGCCTCGGCGCGTTCCCGGAGGTCGTGCAGGGCGCGGCGGTCCTTGAGCGGATTGCCGGGCGTTACCAGCCACCACACCCGGTCGAGATTCAACCGCTTGATCGCAAATAGGCTGATGTCGCGGTGCGCGCGGTGCGGCGGATTGAACGAGCCGCCGAGCAGGCCGATCCGCATGCCGCCAGTATAGAACGGAATCGCCGGCGCAACGGGCCGCGGCGCTAGAGGCGCTTCGTTCAAGGGATCCACGGCGTCCGCAAGGTTGTCTTTTCTGACGCGTTTTTTGGTGTGTTCACGGCCGCGTCTGTCCGGTGCCATGCACGCGATATTTGAAGCTGGTCAGTTGTTCGGCGCCGACCGGTCCGCGGGCGTGGAATTTTCCGGTGGCGATGCCGATTTCCGCGCCGAAACCGAATTCGCCGCCATCGGCGAATTGCGTCGATGCGTTATGCAGCACGATCGCCGAATCGACCTCGTTGAGAAATTTCTGCGCGGTTTTTGCATCTTCGGTCACGATCGCATCGGTGTGGTGCGAACCGTGATTGTGGATATGCGCGATCGCCTCGTCGACGCCATCGACGACCTTCGCCGCGATAATCGCGTCTTCGTATTCGGTATCCCAATCCGTCTCGGAAGCCGGCTTCACCCTGTCGTCGGCGCGCTGCACGGCGGCGTCGCCGCGTACTTCGCAGCCAGCCTCGATCAGCATCCCGACCAGCGGCTTGAGGCTTGTCGCGGCGCCGGCGCGATCGACCAGCAGGGTTTCGGCGGCGCCGCAGACGCCGGGCCGGCGCATCTTGGCGTTCAGCACGATCGACTTCGCCATTTCGAGATTGGCGGCACGATCGACATAGACGTGGTTGACGCCTTCCAGATGCGCGAATACCGGCACCCGCGCCTCCGCCTCGACCCGCGCGACCAGGCTTTTGCCGCCGCGTGGCACGATGACGTCAATGCCGCCGTTCAACCCGGTCAGCAGCAGGCCGACCGCGGCGCGGTCGCGGGTCGGCACCAGCGTGATCGAGGCTTCCGGCAGGCCGGCCTCGCGCAATCCCTGCACCAGGCAGGCGTGGATCGCGCGGCAGGAGCGGAAGCTGTCGGAACCGCCGCGCAGGATCACCGCATTGCCGGACTTCAAGCACAGCACGCCGGCATCGGCCGCGACATTGGGACGGCTCTCGAAGATCACCGCGATGACGCCGAGCGGCACGCGTACGCGCTCGATCGTCATGCCGTTCGGGCGCTGCCAGCTTTCGGTCACCACGCCGACCGGGTCGGAGATCTCGCGCACCGTCGCAATCCCGTCGGCCATCGCATCGATGCGCGCCGGCGTCAGCGTCAGGCGATCGACGAAAGCGGATGTCGCACCGCCGGAGCGGGCTTCCGCGACGTCCTCGGCGTTGGCCGCGAGAATAGCAGGAGCCTGGGCGCGGATCGCGCGCTCCATCGCATCGAGGGCGCGGTTTTTCTGTTCGGGCGAGGCGAGCGAGAGCACCCGCGCGGCAGCGCGTGCCTGTGCGGCGAGGTCAGCCATCAGGGCCGGCAGATCGGCGTTGCCATCAATGGCCTTTAGCGGCGCGCTCATGTCGGTCTCATCTTCAATTCACGGCCAAGCTTCAATTAAGGCCAAGCCCCATGACGTTTCCGGGCGAAGCGGATGCCGGTTCGCATGACGAAAACGCATCTTCTGAAGGATAGAGCCCATCGGCTCCGATACCATCAGAACCGTCAAGCTCTAGCACGGAAATGGCCGCCGCGCGAGGCGCGGAGCCGGCATGGTCGAGGGGGCGGGCAGGGCTTCCCGGTCCGATCCCGGGTCGGCCAATGGCCTATTTCAGCTCGCGGAATAGGCGCCGCTCGGGCCCACCACGAGGTCGTCGCGGTGGATCATTTCGGCCCGTCCGCTGATGCCCAGGATCGTCATTACGTCCGGCGACGAGCGGCCCTTGATCCTGTCGGCGTCCTCGGCGTCGTAGGCGACGAGGCCGCGGCCGATTTCATGGCTGTCCGGGCCCCGCACCACCACGGCGTCGCCGCGGGCGAATTGCCCGTCGACCCGGATCACGCCGGCCGGCAGCAGGCTTTTGCCGGCGCGCAGCGCGTTCACCGCGCCGGCATCGATGGTGAGCGTGCCCTTGGGCTCCAGCGAGCCCGCGATCCAGCGCTTGCGCGCGGTCACGGGATTGGCGGGGGTCAGGAACCAGGTGCAGCGGCCGCCGTCGGCGATCGCCTGCAGCGGATGCTCGATCTTGCCGGAGGCGATCAGCATATGCGTGCCGGCCGTGGTCGCGATCTTGGCGGCCTCGATCTTGGTGTACATGCCGCCCCGCGATAGTTCCGATTCCGCAGCGCCCGCCATGGCCTCGATATCGGAGGTAACTGAGTCCACGACCGGAATCAGTTTTGCGTCGGGATTGCCGGCCGGCGGCGCATCATAGAGGCCGTCGATGTCGGACAGCAGGATCAGAAGGTCGGCGCTCGCCATGGTGGCGACGCGGGCGGCGAGGCGGTCATTATCGCCGTAGCGGATCTCGTTGGTGGCGACCGTGTCGTTCTCGTTGATCACCGGGATCGCGCGCCATTCCAGCAGCTTGGCGATGGTCGAACGCGCGTTGAGATAACGGCGGCGTTCCTCGGTGTCCTGAAAGGTCACCAGAATCTGCCCGGCGCCGATGCCGTGGTGGCCGAGCACCTCCGACCAGATCCGCGCCAGTGCGATCTGCCCCACCGCCGCGGCGGCCTGGCTTTCCTCGAGCTTCAACGGGCCGCGCGGCAATTTCAACCGGCTGCGCCCGAGCGCGATCGAGCCGGACGACACGATCAGGAGTTCGCGCCCCTCATTGTGCAGTTTGGCCAGATCGGCGGCAAGCGCGGCAAGCCATGCCGCCTTGACCTCGCCCGCGCCGGAATCGATCAGCAGCGACGAGCCGACCTTGACGACGATACGGCGAAAATTTTTCAGGCTTGGGCGGGACATGGCGGAAATTTCGGTAAAGCTTCGAAGAAAGCTCAAGGTTTTTGCAGCATGGATGCCTGCGGCGCAAGTCAGTGGTGTAAGTCAGCCAGCCTAGGCTTATCGGCTCTGATGGAATCAGAACCGAATCTCTATGTTTTTTTGACGCGTTTTTTTGCGCGAACCGGAATCCACTTTGCTCGAAAACGCTATAGCGGCGGCAGCGGCACCGGAGGCTTGCTCCACGGCTCGGCTTCTGCCGTGCCCTTAGCCTTGCCGGACACCGGAGCTTCGCCAATCACTTCCACCAGCGCCCGTAATGCGTCTTTCACGCCCTCGCCAGTCGCGCCCGAGATCAATCGCGGCGTCTTTTTTGCCGCCCGCTTCAGCCGGTCTTTCTGCTTCTTCAGCTCTTCCGGCGTCACGGCATCGATCTTGTTCAGCGCAACGATCTCGATCTTCTCGGCGAGTTGTCCTTCATAAGCCTCAAGTTCGGTTCGCACCGTCTTGTAGGCCTTGCCGGCGTGTTCGCAGGTCGCGTCCACCAGATGCAGCAGCACGCGGCAGCGTTCGACATGGCCGAGGAAACGATCGCCGAGGCCCGCGCCTTCATGGGCGCCTTCGATCAGGCCGGGAATATCCGCCAGCACGAATTCACGGCCGTCGACATCGACCACGCCGAGCTGTGGATGCAGCGTCGTGAACGGGTAATCGGCGATCTTGGGCTTTGCCGCGCTGACGGCGGCCAGGAATGTCGATTTTCCGGCATTCGGCAAGCCGACCAGTCCGGCATCGGCGATCAGCTTCAGCCGCAGCCAGATCCAGCGTTCCTCGCCCAGCTGACCGGGATTGGCGTTGCGGGGCGCCCGGTTGGTCGACGTTTTGAAATGCGCATTGCCGAAGCCGCCATTGCCGCCTTCGGCGAGGGTGAATTTTTCGCCGAGCCTGGTGAAATCATGAAGCAGCGTTTCGCGATCCTCGTCGAACACCTGGGTTCCGACCGGCACCTTGAGCACGATCGGCTTGCCGTTGGCGCCATGGCGGTCCTTGCCCATGCCGTTGGTGCCCTTCTGCGCCTTGAAGTGCTGCTGGTAGCGATAGTCGATCAGCGTGTTCAATCCATCGACCGCTTCGATGACGACATCGCCCCCGCGGCCGCCATTGCCGCCGGAGGGGCCGCCGAACTCGATGTACTTCTCGCGGCGGAACGCCACGCAGCCGTTGCCGCCGTCGCCGGAGCGGATATAGACCTTGGCTTCATCGAGGAATTTCATGAAGTCATAGGTAAGGCAGGGGCACCGATGCGGCAACCCTTAGCCGCCGATATCGACGAAAAGCCTTAACTTTTGCGATTTTTCAGCAGGTCGCCCGCATCGATCACGACTGCGCCGGCCGGCGGCGGATCAGGAATTTTTGCATGCCTTCCAGCACCAGTTCGCGCCGCTGGTTGAATACGGTGCTGCGCAGCGTCACCGCGCCGGTGGTGCGGCCAGGCACCAGTTCCATCACTTCGAGCGCCGGATAGATGGTGTCGTCGGCATAGACCGGCTTCAAGAACCGGCTCGATTGTTCGAGAAAGCCGACCAGCGATTCCTCCACCATATAGGGAAACAGGCCGGCGCCCGGCGCGGTGTGGATCAGCGTCTGGAAACCGTGGGCAAGCAGGTCCGGCATCCCGCGCGCCCGGCAATATTCGACGTCGTAATGCACCGGATGGGTGTCACCGCTCGCGGCCTGAAACGCCGTGAATACGGCCGAGGTCATGGTGCGGCTGGGGATCACGAAACGTTCGCCGACCGCAAAATCCTCGAACCAGCGTTGTTGCGGCACCATGCGGTGCAGGGCGGGATCGAAGTCGGTCATGGCGGGGTTCCTGTGATGTTGCGGGGGCGCGTATCGGTATCGTGGCGCAGTCGCCGCGGCAATCTCGGTCGGTCGTTCCGGCTGCGCGACGGCTCGCACGGCTGCGTAGCCTCATTGAGGGCTTCGTCGCTTGCGCTCCTCGCAAGGACGCTGTTATGCAGCCGCATTCATGACCCTGTTCGCCCGAATATCGACCTACACGGACGAGCGCGCCGCGCGGTTCGCCGGCATCGGCCTGATGCTGCTGTCGATCTTCATGTTCTCCTTTGGCGACGCGGTAGGAAAATTCCTGGTCGAGACCTATCCGGTCGGAGAATTGCTGTGGCTGCGCGCTTGCGCGGCGCTGTTCGTGCTCTCGCCGATGGTGTGGCGCAATCGCAGCGCCTTCACCCGCCTGGAGCGGCCGTGGCTGCAATTGTTCCGGGCCGTGCTCTCGACGCTGGAAGTCGCGGGGTTTTTCCTGGCCACCGTCTATCTGCCGCTTGCCGACGTCATCACTTACTATCTGGCGTGTCCGATTTTCGTCACCGCGCTGTCGGCGATCCTGCTGCGCGAGCGCGTCGGCTGGCGGCGCTGGAGCGCCGTTCTGATCGGTTTCTGCGGCGTGCTGATCGCATTGCGTCCATCGTCGCAGACCATCAGCTGGCCGGCGCTGATCGCGCTCGGCGGCAGCACGTCGTTTGCGGTACTGATGCTGATCACCCGCTCGCTGCGCGCGACACCCGATGTCGTGCTGGCGTCGTCGCAATTCATGGGCACCTTCGTGCTCGGCGCGGCGTTGTCGCCGATCGGCTGGGTCACGCCCGATGCCGTCAGCCTTGCCCTGTTCGTGGCGTCCGGCTGCATTTCGGTGGGGGCGCTGTTGTGCGTCAATCGGTCGCTGAAGCTGGCACCGGCCAGCGTCGTGGTGCCCTATCAATATTCGATGATCGTCTGGGCGGTGATGTTCGGCTACGCCGTGTTCGGCGATGTACCTTCGCCGTCGACGATCATCGGCGCCGCCATCATCATCGGCGCCGGATTTTACATCTTCCTGCGCGAGCGGGATCTGGGACGAAAGGAGACGGTGGTCAGTCCGCCGGTATGAAGCCCCATCACCGCCGCTCCCGTGTTGGTGGAGACGAGATCGGAGCGCGCGGAACTATCGCATGCGCCGGGTCGAATGTCCCCAGTTCTTCAGCGACGACCAGACGCCGCGTGACAGGCGGAAACAGTCGACCGGCGCCGACGATCCCAGCGCCTCGAAGCGATGCAGCTCGACGCCGCTCCACTGGAAGCCGCATTTTTCAAGGATGTTGCGCGAGGCCGGATTGGCGACGCGGGCGCCGGAAATCAGTTGCCCGACATCGAACTCCTCAAAGGTAAAGTCGATCATGGCGCGTGCGGCCTCGGTGCCGAAGCCCTGTCCCCAATGGCCGACGCCGAGCCAGTAGCCGAGCTCCGGCGCGTCCGGTCCGCGCCAATTGACGCCGACGATGCCGATCGGCGTGCGATCGTTCTCGATCAGGAACACGATGTCGCGCTGGCCGTCGGCCGTTGCGCGGATGAGCTCCACCGCATGGTCCTGCAGATAGGGATGCGGCAGGCGGCGGGTATTCTCTGCAATGCGGCGGTCGTTGGCGAGACCCGCAATTGCTTTTACGTCCGCGAGCGTCGGCTTGCGCAATGTCAGCCGTTCGGTCTCGAGGACGCAGCTTCTCGCCTCGCGCAGTGTCGGGGTGGGGATATCCTGCAACATTTCGGGCTCCTGTAAGCAAAAACGCGCAACAAAAAGGGGAGACTGGTTTCCCGTCTCCCCTTTTAGAGCTTCAGGAGCTCCGCCGGTTCAACAGGACCCGGCGGACTCATATGGTCCGCCGTCTATTCGGCCGCAGCTTCCGTCACCGGGACTACCGACACGAAAGTGCGGCCATTGCCTTTTGCACGAAACTCGACGTGACCTTCGATTTTCGCGAACAGGGTATGGTCGGTGCCCATGCCGACATTAAGGCCGGGATGCCACGTGGTGCCGCGCTGGCGCGCAATGATGTTGCCGGGGATCACATGTTCGCCACCATACGCCTTGATTCCGAGGCGCTTGCCTTTCGAATCACGGCCGTTACGCGATGAACCGCCTGCTTTTTTATGAGCCATGGCTCGTCTCCAAACTTCGCTGCAATCTTTAGATCAATTCCTTGACGGAATCATTTCAGTTTGTGTCGCTTCAATTTTCAGGTGGAAGCGTTCACTTTTTATCGCTTTCGCCTGTAACCGCTACGGAGCGGCTTCCGCCTCGGGCTTGGCCGCAGCCTTTTCCCGCTTCGGCCGCGGGCCGATCGTCGGCTTGTTGTCGTTGGTCAGGATCTCGGTAATGCGAAGCACCGTGATCTCGTCGCGATAGCCGCGCTTGCGGCGCGAATTCTTGCGGCGACGCTTCTTGAACGAGATCACCTTCGGGCCGCGCTTGTGCAGCAAGACTTCAGCCGCCACCGAAGCGCCGGCTACCGTGGGGGTGCCGAGCACCGGCGAATCGCCGCCGACCAGGAGAACTTCGCCAAGCTGCACGATCGTGCCGACATCGCCGGCGATCTTGCCTATCTCGAGTACATCGTCCGCAACGACACGGTATTGCCGGCCGCCGGTTTTGATGACTGCGAACATCGTTTAATTCCTTCGTGTTCGATCCCAGCCTCGGATTGGATCCGGGCCGGCTTCTTGTTCAGTCGTTATGGGTTCGATTTCCGCGTGCAGGGAGCGATCCCTTGAAGCCCGCGCAAAAACAAACAGCGCGAGAAAATCCCACGCTGGGTTGAACGATTTATAGCCAGTGGCGACGCCAAGTCAAGGCAAAGCCGGCCCGAAACAGGGCTAAATCTAGGAGTTTTGGGGCATTTCGGTCAATTCCATAGGCTTTGCAGGCCGATGAAACCAATGGGTTCCCCGCCCGTTATTGTGCCGGTTTTTCACCGGGCAAGGGCAAATGGCTGAAGAGATCGTCACGACCACGGGTATCGCCGGTCACGGTGCGACCCGCCTGCCGTCCGTGGAGGTGGACAGCTTCAATATCGAGCTGAAGGACGAGGAGGGCTTCCTCGGCGACCGCGCCAGCAAGGGCGCGTTTCGCAGGATCGTCGACCGCTGGCGCAAGCCGCTGAAAAAAACCGGCGAAGACCCGTTCGGCGACGAGTCATCGGAAGAGATCAGCAAAAAGACGCTCGACGACATGCTGGTCGGCGACGACACCGAGGCCTCCGCCGTCGTGCATGGCGCGGTCGAGGATTTCGCGCAGGAGCTGGCCTATGTCACGCGGCGGTTTCTGAAGACAAAGCTATGGGCCGGGACCGAACGCATCGTGGTCGGCGGCGGTTTCCGCGACAGCCGGCTCGGCGAACTCGCGATCGCGCGGGCCGATATGCTTCTCAAGGCCGAGCAGTTCAAGGTCGATATGACGCCAATTCGATTCCACCCCGACGAAGCCGGGCTGATCGGTGCGCTGCACCTCGCCCCATCCTGGATTTTCGAGGCTTATGACAGCATTCTCGCCGTCGATATCGGCGGCACCAATATCCGCTGCGGCGTGGTCGAGACGCGCTGGAAGAAAGCGCCCGATTTGTCGAAGGCGCAGGTGTGGCAGTCCGAACTGTGGCGGCATGCCGACGACGCGCCGACGCGCGAGGCCGCGGTGAAGCGGCTGGTCAAGATGCTGAAAGGCCAGATCGCGGAAGCCGAAGCCGGCGATTTGAAACTCGCGCCCTTTATCGGAATCGCCTGCCCGGGCGTCATCAAGGAGGACGGCTCGATCGAGAAAGGCGCGCAGAACCTGCCGGGCAATTGGGAGAGCAGCAAGTTCAACCTGCCGCAGAGCCTGATCGAAGCGATCCCGGAAATCGGCGAGCATGACACCACGGTGGCGATGCATAATGACGGCGTGGCCCAGGGCCTGTCCGAAGTGCCGTTCATGCAGGACATCACCCATTGGGGCGTGCTGACCATCGGAACCGGATTGGGCAACGCGCGCTTCACCAACCGCCGAAGAGAAAACGGCAAGGACAAGGAAGACAGGAAAGTGGCGGGGAAAGACGGCAAGGACGGGAAGAAAGCTAAAAAGAGCAAGGATTAAGCTTATGGGGGCCTGCTTGGCGCCTTATCGGTTCTGATTGAATCAGAGCCGAATCCCCACCCCACGATCCAAGTCCGGGCCAGGCTTTCGCTCGAAAACGCTATCCCGGCCGGGCCGGTAACCTTGATCGGTTAGGTTAAAATAGGGTTTCCATTGCCGTTCCCGGGCGGGCGGCTACCCTCCAAGCCGTCGCTCAAGCGCCCGTGAAGCCGCACTTCCGGCCGCAATTTCAATGACGCGACACGGGGCCGCCGGTTTTTATCGCGTCCGGCGGCCCCACTTTTTCCTGCGCTCAATTCCAGCCGATATGTTCGGGAGCGCCGCGCGCTAAGGGCTGCATCACCGATTCGTCCGTGCGACATCGAAGGTCGCCTTGTTTATCCGAACCGTCAGATGCGTCCCGGACGTTGCTTCCTGCACCCGAAGCGGCGAATTCTTGCCCGGCGCGCCTTGTCTGACCAGCCGTCCTCGCCTAGAACACGCCCCGACCGCTGGAGAGGTGGCAGAGTGGTCGAATGCACCGCACTCGAAATGCGGCATAGGTGCAAGCCTATCGGGGGTTCGAATCCCTCCCTCTCCGCCATCAAAGTGTAGCGCAGCATGGCGTGACGAAGGTGGCTGGAGCGTAGAATCGGCGTTCTTTATACTGCTCGCTGACCGGCAACCCCCTGCTGAGGGGCAACTGAATCTCTCCCACGGCTTGGCGCATAGAAAAGGCTCAATCCATGGCGCAATTCATGTAGCGTGCTGGCAGTATCGATGCGCGAAGATGTGGGCGATGGCGACCTGCCGTACCGCCTCGTGCCGTGCATTGAAATAATGGTTCCGACTCATCATCCTCTCAAAACTGGATCATTGCAGTATGGCTCAAGCATGAACAGCGGGGAAGGCGCAGATATCGAAGGCTTTCGGGAGTCGATCTCTCGCCGTTTCAGATCGCCTGTCCCGGGGGCGCTTTTTGCAAACGTCGGTTCAACGGAACCGATCAAGATATCCCGCGTCATCTCTCCCCCCGTGAAGACCGAGGAATTGCCGGCGGAATCTGCCTTCGTGGTCCATGTGCATATGGCGCCGCTTCCCGAACTGGACATATGGATCGATGGCCGGCACGCCGAGATGCCGTCGCTCCATATCGGCGAGGTGGTGATCCTGGACCTCGACGCCGCGCCCTTTGCACATATCCATCACCCGATGGACTTCATGCTGGTCCAGATATCCAAGCGTACACTGGAGGATATAGCATATGATCGGGGAGAGCGGCCGCCCCGCAGGCTTCATCCGACGTTGGGCGGCACGCGTGATCAGGTGCTGCACGGGCTGAGCTCAGCTCTGGCCGATCGGCTCGAGACTTATGGCCCCGAGGACAGCCTCTTTGTCGACTATGCCGCCCTCGCGTTCCACGCGCATATCGTGCGAGCCTATGGCGAGGTTCGCGACCCAGTCCATCCGCGTGGTGGACTTGCGCCATGGCAAAGCAGGCGGGCGTGCGGCATGATGACAGCCGATTTGTCCGGCCGCGTGACCATCGCGGAACTCGCGGCAGGCTGTGGCTTGTCCGTGAGCTATTTCGTGCATGCATTCCGCAAGACGATGGGCATCCCGCCGCATAAATGGCTGATGGACCAACGATTGCGACGGGCCAAAAGCTTGCTCCGCCGCACTAAACTGACATTGTCGGAAATCGCGTTGATGTGTGGATTCGCGGACCAAAGCCATTTGACGAGAGCATTCTCTCGACAGGAGGGCAGCCCGCCTGGCCAATGGCGGCGGCTGGCCCGCGATTGAGCGCCGTCGCCGGGTCATGGCGGGCAGCCGTTTCATATAGGAAGACCGCAATCGTCCTTTCGCCGCGATCCGGAGGTTCATTGCCGCGGCAAGGCGGCGTTCGCTGCCTGCAGGATCAATTCCGCGACGGCATCGGGATGCGACAGCATCACGAGATGGCTTGCGGCGATTTCCGTAACGGTGGCACCGACGCGCTCGGCCATAGAACGCTCGAGCGCAGGCTGGATTGCCCGATCCTCCCCGGCGACCAGATACCAACTCGGTTTTTCCCGCCAGGCCGGGCGCGAAACCGTGCCGGTCAATGAGGCGATCGCGGTGGGACCTTGCGCCGCAAACAGAATGTCTCGCTCCGGCTCAGGAAGATCCTGCGCGAAGTCCTGATGAACACCTGCTTGGGTCAACGTAAGGTATCCGTCCCCACAGGGTCTTATTTCCGTAGCCATCGGGGGCGGTTCCATTTTTTTGCCGAGCAGGTCCGCCGACTCGCCGGCATCCGGAGCAAAGGCGGCGACGTAAACCAGGGCGGATACCTTCGCATTCGTCCCGGCCTCGGTGATGACCGCCCCGCCATAGGAGTGGCCGGCGAGAACGACCGGCGGTTCGGCGGCTGCGATAGCGCGGCACAGCGTCGCGACGTCGGCTTTAAATCCAGATAAAGGCATCTGGACCGCCGTTGTGTTCAAACCATGGGCTCGTAACGATGGAATGACCTCAGACCAACTGGAACCATCGGCCCAGGCCCCGTGCGTGAGAATTACGGTTTTTGCCGCCATCACTTCAGCCTCCACGTCCAATGCGTTCCAGCGTTCACTTCGAAGCCGCTCGCTCGACGGCGGCCTCCGCCTGTTCGATGACGCCAGCGACCTCCTGGGGTTGGGCCAGCATCGCGACATGGCTGGTGTGAAGCAGCACGGAGGTGGTCGCATGGATCGTCTGGGCCATGGTCCTTTCCAGTTTCGGCGAGATCGCGCGGTCATTCGCGGCGACGATGTACCAGGACGGCTTGTGTCGCCACGCGGGATCGCCGATCTTGCCGCCCAGCGCGTTGACGCTGGTCGGGGCCTCCGCGGCAAAAAGCACTTCTTTTTCCTGGGTCGAAAGATCCTGGGCGAAGTCGTCGTAGACCCCCGCTTTGGTCAGTTTCAGGAAGCCGTTCGCATCCGGGCGGACTTGATCGTTCAGCGGCACGGGAACCGAGCCGCTCAGGGAGCCCGCCGATTGTCCCGCATCGGGCGCAAAGGCAGCGACGTAGACGAGGCCCTTGACCTTCGGGTCATCGCCCGCCTCCGTGATGACGGCGCCGCCGTAGGAATGACCGACCAGTAGGACAGGCCCGTTTTCCAGCGCGATCGCCCGCTTTACGGTGGCGGCATCATCGGCCAGGGAAGTCAGGGGGAGCTGCACGGCGACGACGTTGAATCCCTTCGCATCGAGCAGAGGGATGACTTTCGACCAGCTCGAACCGTCCGCCCAGGCACCATGAACCAGAATGACGTTCTTTGTGGTCTGCGCGCTTGCGGCGTCGCACCAGCCGGCCATGCCCGCCAGGATGGCCAGAGCGGGCCAGAAACGTCGGCCGAAACTTGCGTTGCGCATCATCAGTTACTCCGTGTTGCGGATATGTACAAAACGGACCGATGTTTGCACGCCGCAGCCAAGCCGCCTTGCACATGACTGCTTTGAGATTTTGAACGCTTTTGTTCCCCGGCTGAGCGCCTCTCTATGTTCGTGGTCCCTCCAGAGAGCCAAGTGCAGCGTGCCTCAGGTGGCTATGGCGTAGGAATAGTGCCCATCTTCATCGTTCCCGGCCCGCCACAAAAATGTAGCGTAGTGAAGCGTGCCGAGGGTGGCCGGATCGTAGAATCGACGTGCTCTATACCGCTCGCTGACCGATAACTTCGGCGGGATGCGCCCAAGCGAGCGCCCTTATGGCCAGATGCGCCATTTTCCGTAGCCTCTCGGGTGAGAGGCCCCCGCGAGCGCTCATCTTCAATCCAGTCAGAGTTGCGAGAAAAAGGTCCGTCGCCGTTCCGATTTCACTGTCCGCGCGCACCTGTCCCGCGGCTTTCGCCTGCTCAATCGCCTCGCTCACGGCATCCCGCAACAGGGTGTGGCTCGCCGCGCCGGCGGCCAGAACATCGGCATCCCGCAAACCAAATTCGCAAATGGCTCTTACACCCAGGCAGGAGGGGGCGGGGCGTTGGACGGCCCGTTCCACGAAAGCGACGAGTGCTCGCTCAAGCCCGTCGAGCGGCGTCGGGCCTGCCGCAATGTCGTGGGCAATCTGCTCCGCATTCTCGCGGTTATAGCGTTGCAGAGCTTCCAGGTAGAGTTGCCGTTTGGAGCCATAGGTATCGTAGAGGCTTTGGCGATTGAGCCCCATCGCCTTCAACAAGGTCTCGGTTGAGGCCCCCTCATAGCCGTGATCGGCGAACACCTCGATGGCGATCATCAGCGCCTTGTCACGGTCGAATTGCTTGGGCCGGGCCATGCTTCCTCATAGCAAATCAGAACGATCTATCCAAAATAATTCTGGATAGATCAGTCCATAATCAATATATCCCCTCCACAGACGAGGAGGATGCAATGTCGACAACGGTGCTCGTGACAGGAACCTCAAGCGGAATCGGCGAAGCCGCTGTGCGGGCTTTCCTCGCCGATGGCTGGAATGTGGTCGCGACCGCCCGCGATCCAGCGGCAGCGGCAGGCGGAATGGATCATCCGCGCCTCCTGCCCGCCCGCCTCGATGTCACCGATCCCGAGTCCATCGAAGCGGCGTTCCAGGTCGCAGAACAGCGGTTTGGAGCTGTGGATATGGTCGTGAACAACGCCGGCATCGGCCTGGGCGGTCCGCTGGAGGGCATCAGCCTTACTCAGTTGCGTGATCATCTGGAGGTCAACGTGATTGGCGTGGCAGCCGTCTGCCAGATCGCGGCGGCGCATATGCGTCCGCGCGGCCGCGGGTTGATCGTCAATGTGACCTCGCTGACCGGCCGGGTCGGTGTTCCGTTCCTGGCGCCCTATTGTGCAGGCAAATTCGCCGTCGAAGGGCTGACCGAAGCGCTCTATTATGAACTGCGTCCGCATGGCATCCGGGTGAAGCTGGTCGAACCGGGTGGCGCGCGTACCCGCTTCTCCCATCCATGGGCGGAGCACCCGGCCTATTCCCCCGCAGCGGAAGCCGTCCGGGAAAAGATGGAACGCGGCGTCGAGAGCGCCCCGCCGGCCGATCAAGTCGCCAAGGTGATCCTGGCCGCGGCCAAGGAACCTGGCGACCGGCTACGCCATGCCGCCACGAGCGCGGTTCCAGCGCTGCGTATGCACCGCCTGTTGCCCGAGTCCGCATGGCGCAAGATTCTGTCGCGCTCCTTCGGATTGAACGCCCATCGCTGATCCCATCCATTTCGGCGTGACGGCCTACCGACACGAGAGAGCCATAGCGCGCGTTAGGTGGCTATGGCGTAGGAATAGTGCCCATCTTCATTGTTCTTGGCCCGCCATCAATGTGTGGCGCAGTATAGCGTACCGAGGGTGGCTGGGTCGTAGGATCGGCGTTCTCCATGCTGCTTGTTGCGGAGGGCGCCTCCGGCAGTTTCGCGCCCAAATGTCGCCGTTCAGCGAAACGATCGTCGTTTCTGGAAACTGCCGTATGTTCACGTTGCGGCGGGGCAGCCGAGGTGGTCAAAGATTGCGGCTCAGGTCGCGCGTGCCTCGCTGTGGCGGGTGAGGTTTCGAACAGGGGCGCGGGACGCCCTCACACCGACAAGCTCGCCGTGGCCGTCATCCGCTCCTGAAAAACTTCCTGTAACAAGGTCAGGAAGGCGCGCACGGCAGGGTTAGCGCGGCGGCTTTCCGGCCACAGCGCCGTGATATTGTGCCGCTCGACTGCGAATTCGGGAAGTACCGGGACCAGTTCGCCGCGTGCCACATAAGGCGCCGCGATAAAGGTCGCGCTGATCCCGATGCCACCGCCGGCGGCGAGCGTCGCGACCAGCGCGTCGCTGACATCGACGATAATGCCGGATGGTGGCACGATCTCGATCACCCGCTCGCCGATCTGGAAAGGCCAGCGAAAGGCTTGGCCCGTGCTTTGGTAACGGAGGCTGACGGTGTCATGCCCCTCCAGCTCGTCCGGGTGTTTCGGTGTGCCATGCGTTGCCAGATAGGCTGGTGATGCGAAGGCGCAGAGCCGGTGCGGCATGAGCCGGCGCGACAACAGCCGCGAGTCTGCAAGTTCGCCGATCCGGACCGCGACGTCGATCCGTTGTTCGATGATATCGACAACCTGATCGTTCAGCCGCAGATCAACCATTACCTTGGGGTAGCGCTGGCGGAACGCCGGCAGGGCGGGCGCTATCACATGGACGCCGATCGGCAGGGGCGCGGCTATCCGCAAGGTGCCAGACGGCTCCGAGCGCGCCGTCATCGCCGCCTGCTCGATCTCTTCCGCATCGCGCAGCAGTCTGAGCGCGCGCTCATGCAACTCGCGACCCTCTGGCGTGAGCGTCAGCGAGCGGGTCGTGCGGGTAAAGAGCGAAAGCCCCAGATGCCGCTCGAGTCGCTGTACGCTCTTGCTGACGGCCGAGGGCGAGATCGACAGGGAACGGGCAGCGGCAGTGTAGCTACCCATCGATCCCGCGCGCGCGAAAGCAATCAAACCGGTCAGCCGTTCCAGGGCTATTTGTTCCTTCATGGCATTATTGAAGCGATGCGGGCTCCAATTATCAACTTCATAATGATGGAATATGTGGTCGTTGAGGCATCGATGTTCCCTCGTGGAGGTTTCTAATGAGCGATACGATGAAGGCGGTCCGGCTGCATGCATTCGGTGGCCCCGAGGTGCTGGTCTATGAAGATGCGCCGAAACCCGAACTGGAGGCAGGCGAAGTACTCGTCCGCGTCCACGCGGTCGGCCTCAATCCGCCCGACTGGTACCTGCGCGACGGGTATAAAATGCTTCCCCCCGAGTGGCAGCCGCAGGTGTCGTTCCCGATCATTCTCGGAACAGACATTTCGGGCGTTGTCGTCGCGGTCGCCGAGGGCGTTGAGAGCTTCTCCGTTGGAGACAAAGTATATTCGATGGTGCGATTTCCCGTCGGCCTTGCGGGAGGCAGCAGGGCTTATGCCGAGTACGTCAGCGCGCCAGCGTCGGAAGTCGCGCTCAAGCCGACCGGCATCGATCACCTGCATGCCGCCGGAGCGCCGATGTCACTGCTCACCGCGTGGCAGTTCCTGATCGAGTTGGGGCACAATGAACCAAACCCGCTTCAGCCGAACCAGCATGAGCCGGTGCCGCTCCAAGGCAAGACTGTTCTCGTAAATGGCGCCGCTGGCGGCGTGGGGCACTTCGCGGTGCAAATAGCCAAGTGGAAGGGTGCGCGAGTAATCGCAGTGGCGTCCGGCGAGCACGAGGCGTTCTTGCGCGATCTCCGCGCCGATGAATTCATCGATTACACTAAAACGCCTCCCGAGGACGTGGCGCATGACGTTGATCTCGTCGTCGACGCCCTCGGCGGACCGAGCACCGGTCGTTTCCTGCGCACGCTGAAGCGCGGTGGGGCGTTGTTCCCGGTGTTTCCGTTAGGCTTCTCCGGTGGCGAGGAGGCCGAGAAGCTGGGCGTCACGGTCTCGGCAACCCAGGTCCGTTCAAACGGGGCTCAACTGGCGGAAGTCGGGCGCTTGCTTAATGACGGCGCGATCTGCGTTGCGATCGACAGCGAGTTTCCGCTCGCCGACGCCCGCAAGGCGCACGAACGGGCGGCCCGAGGGCACATCCACGGCAAGATCGTGCTCAATGTAGAATGAAGGCCGAAGCTCGAAGGGATCATCCTTCCTTTGGCGCCTTGTCGCGACAAACGACGGCGGTCACCTCATGAAAGGAGCGGTTTGATGGCCACGGATACGAAGCTGCGCCAAGGAACGACGGCTTGGTTTGAAATGGTAGGGATATTGATGAGCGAAGCGGCTTCGCTGTCCGGACTTTCGCCGGAGCTCAATGTGTCGCTGGTTGAGCGCTACACCGACGGGGTCGAACTCTCCGAGGGTCTTGTTCAAGGCATTCGCTTTGACATCATCAGCGGCAAACCCTCGTTCAGGATCGGCGTTCGGCCTGACGAGCAGGGTGATATAACGATTGAGATAACAGCCGCGGCTGCGCGGAGGCTGAACTTGTTGGGTAGTGCCGATCCGAATCGTCGAACCGCATTCGACACCTTCCTCCGCTCGGGTGAAATGCGGGTGGAAGGCGATCTATCTCGCCTAGGAGGCTGGCTGAACGCGGTACACGACCGAATCACGGACCGTACGAGTTAGCGCGCGAGATGCGGTCGGGACTTTCCGCCCGGGCGGCTGATCGCGGGGGAGGGGGGATGCGGCGATTTCGATCGCGCCTCACTTCCGACGTTCCTCTTGAAGTCACCGGGCGTAATCAGGAAGGCTCAGCATGCTATGCACGTCCCGTGCATGGTCGTTTCGCATAGCATCGCCCTTTGCCTCGGCGAGAGCCGCCAGGATCCGGTTGCGCGCTTCAAGCTCTTGAGGTGTTCGCGGCAGGAGAATGAAACCGTTACCTTCGATCGCCAAGGCTTGGTTTGCTTCGACAAACGGTCTGGTCATTCGCTCATAGGCAGCAAATGCGTCCGAAGGGTCGTCATGCGCGGCAAGTTCACCGGCGAGCACATAGGCGCCGACAAGCGCGAGGCTGGTGCCTTGGCCGGATCTGAACGACGGCGCATAGGCGGCATCACCAGCCAAGGCCACGCGCCCGGAAGACCATGCGGGCATGCGGATCTGGCTCACGGTGTCGAAAAAGAGATCGTTGGCGTGCCGCATGGCTTGCAGTAGCCGTGGCACTTCCCAGCCGCCGTCGGCGAACACGGCCTCTGTGCGCGTGTACTGTTCCTCCACGTCGGGATGCGTGCCAAACGGCGGTTTATCGCTGGCGAAGATCAGGAAGCCGAAGACCTCCTTGCTGTTGCGCACCGCGAAGACACCGGCGCTGCGCCCCGCTTCACCATAGATGATGCCCCCGTGCGACAGGCCCATGTCGTTGGGCATGGAGAAGATATTGAAACAACTGCCGAGGTAGTGATTGAACTGCTGTTCCGGACCGAACGCGAGCCGGCGCGTACGGGAGTGAAGACCGTCGGCGCCGATGACCACGTCGTAGCGGCAGCGGTCGCCGCTCTTGAACTGGATCTCTACGCCCGAGCCGTCATCCCCGAGTGAATCAATCGAGTCGTTGAAGCGATAGCGGATCGGCCGCTCCTTGGTGAGATCGTAAAGCAGCGTGGCCAGCGCGCCACGCGGCAGTTCGACGTCGCGGCCGGTTTGATTGTTGGTGAGTTCATAGGGCGGGATACTGCCGATGACGGCCCCTTCGGCATCCACGAACCTCAGCTCGCGCGAGCCGATATGCGCAGCCTGCACGCGCGGCAGAAGGCCCATTCGCTCGACCACGTCGATCGCCGTGCCGCGCACGTCGATCGGGTAGCCGCCGCTGCGAACGGTCGGAGCCCGCTCGACCACTGTTACGTCGAAGCCATAGCGATCGAGCCAGTAGGCCAGCGCCGGCCCGGCAATGCTGGCGCCTGAGATCAGCACCGAGCGGGATTTTGGGCTTTGGCTGTCCGGCATATAATTTCTCCGATCAGATAAGATGCTATATGTATCTTATGTGAATGGATCTGAGGATTCAATAGGATGCATTATGTATCTTAACCGAGGGTGAGATGAGGGCAGACAAAATCGGACGGCGGCGGGGCTCCCAGCTGGAGGACGCGATCCTGGACGCCGCCTGGGCGGAGCTGGTCGAGCAGGGCTATCCCGGGCTGACACTGGAGGGCGTGGCCAGGCGTGCCGGCACCAGTCGACCTGTGCTCCATCGGCGCTGGCCAAGCCGCACCGCACTCGCAACGGCCGCGTTGGGACGGCATATTACGCAGAACCCGGTCGTCGTGCCCGATCTCGGCAGCCTTCGCGACGAAATCCGCCTTCTGCTTCGCCGGATGTCCGACCGTGCCCGGCCGGACATGATCAGGCTGGTTTTCGATATGCGGAAGGACCTGGCGGACGAGCACTCCAGCTTGGCAGATATGAGGGCACATCTGAGGGCGCAAATCGTCGAACCCGACGTCATGCAAATCATCCTGGGACGCGCGATTGATCGTGGTGAGATCGCCGCTGCCCGGCTCACCCCGCGGATTGTGTCGCTTCCGACGGACCTTGCACGCCATGAGATCCTGATGACCTTCGAGCCCTTGTCGGACGAAGCTATCAGGGAGATCGTCGATGAGGTTTTCCTGCCGCTGGTGAGCCCAGCGGATCAGCGGATCTCTTCGTGAGCGATCAATTCGGCGGCAAGGTTGCGCGCATGGTTGCCGCGTAGACAGGCCGGAACGTCGTTTTCAGACATCCCATATCAGCCAAGGTCTCGCGAACGGCGATCGCTAACGGGGTACGGGGTTCAGCGCCGAGGGCCGCGATGAGCCGCGCGTTGCCCATATGGATTTGCGTGGTCCAGAGGTAGCGCATCTCCGCCAGTTCGCGAAACAGGACCACGAAGGGCGACAGCATCCGTATCAGCAGCCACGGGAACCTGCGGAATTTGATGTCCGGATTGCCGCTCGCCTCGCGGATCGCCTCAATCATCCGCGTCCCGTCGGCATCCCAATGCCCTTCCATGTGGAACACCGCGAAGGTCTCCAGTGCATCGGATCGTTCCAGGAGCCGGACCATCGTTTCGGCGACATCGGGCAGATAAGCCCATTGATGGCCGACGCCACGTTTGCCCGGATAGCTCACCGCGGTTACCGGCTTGCCGGGCTTGACCAGACCTTGCGCGAACCAGTTGTTGGCGGCTTTCGGGCCAAAGAAGTCGCCAGCCCGCACGATCAGGACAGGTGTGCCTGCATCCGCTGCGGCACGCAGCCGGCTCTCCATCTCGACCCGGATGCCGCCCTTGACGGTGACCGGATGCTGCGGGGAGCTTTCATGCAACTCGGGAAAAGCGTCCGGCCCGAAATTGTAGACGGTGCCCGGCAGGACGATGCGCGCGCCGGCGGCGCGGGCGGCCGCGATCGTGTTGTCGAGCATCGGCAGCACCGTTTCGCCCCAATGGCGATAGCCGGGCGGATTGACCGCGTGGACGATGACGGAGACGCCTGCGGCGGCAGCCGACACATCGGCGGCGGACATGGCATCGCCCCGGAGCCACTGGATGCCGGAAGTCCTTTCCGCCGCGGCGGACAGCCGGTCCGGATTGCGGTTGAGTGCTCGAACCGTCCAGCCGCGGCCGAGGAGGCGTCGGGCCACCTCGCCGCCGATGCCGCCAGTGGCACCAAGGATGAGCGCCGTTTGATGGGTCATGATCTGTCTCCGTTGCTTGGGTGTGACCTCAAGATGGAGAAGCTCGGCATCAAACGGAATTGCTGAAATCCGTGCAGTATCTATACTAAAATAGATGAATGCATCCGAGCCCGACTGGAACCTCTACCGCAGCTTTTTGGCCGTACTCCGGGAGCGATCGCTGTCCGCGGCGGCCCGCGCCCTGAACTTGACCCAGCCGACGCTGGCCCGCCATATCGACGCGCTGGAGGCTGCGCTGGGGTTCGAACTGTTCACCCGCTCCCAGCAGGGCCTGTCACCAACCGAGGCTGCCCTGGAACTGATGCCCTATGCGGAAAATCTCGCGGCCAACACCGCCGCGATGTTGCGGACGGCTTCCGGCCTGGGCTCGGCGATCAAGGGGACGGTGCGCATCAGCGCCAGCGAGATCGTCGGCGCCGAAATATTACCGCCGATGCTGACCAGACTCCGGCAACAGCATCCCGCGCTGGCGTTCGAACTGGTTCTCTCCAATGCCATCGACAATCTGCTGCGCCGCGACGCCGACATCGCGGTGCGGATGGTTGAGCCGGCTCAGGATGCGTTGCTGGTCAGGAAGCTGGGGGCCGTCCATGTGGGTCTTCACGCTCACAAGGACTATCTCGCCCGTGCCGGAACGCCGGTCGCGTTCAGCGATCTGGCGAACCATAGCTGATCGGCTTCGATCGGGAGACGCCGGCCATCCGCGCCATGCGCAGCCGCGTACCCGGCGCCGAACTGCTCGACTTCGCCTTTCGGGCCGACAGCGATATCGCGCAATGGCGCGCGATCAAGGCGGGCTTTGGCATCGGCATCTGCCAGGTCGGGATCGCGAAGCGGGAGCCGGATCTGGTGCGCCTGTTGCCGGCCTCCTTCGATCTCGAACTCGGCGTTTGGCTCGCCATGCATGAGAATCTACGAACAACGCCCCGCTGCCGGGCCGTCTTCGATGGACTGGCGTTCGACCTAGGCCAATATCTCAACGCGTAAACGCGTGCGCCCGGCTGGTCGGACCGCCCGCAATGCCAAGCCGCGATAGCTCGCGCTGCCGCTGCTGGCCGTGGCGCGATGGCCGCCAGTTTTGAAGCGCGGCGGGTCTGCTTTTAATTACTTCATTTGACTGACTGGACACTCTTCTATATTGCGAACTCGCAGATCAGAGACGGGAAGCATGGCCAGACCAAAAAGTGACGACCGACGGAACGCCATCATGTCGGCCGCGATCCGCATCATCGCCTCCCAGGGACTGGGCGCGGCAACGGCGGCGATCGCGCAGGAGGCGGGCGTCTCCAACGGGTCACTGTTCACCTACTTCGAGACCAAGGCCGATTTGTTCAACCAGCTCTACCTTGAGCTCAAGGCGGAGACGGCCGCGGCTGCCTTGGACGGACTGCCAGCGGGGAGCGACATCCGCAAACAGACATTTCATATGTGGTCGCAATGGCTGCGCTGGGCGACCTCCTACCCCGAGAAGCGCCGAACGCTCGCGCATCTCAGCGTATCGGACGACATCACTCCGGAGAGCCGTCAGGCCGGGCACCAGACGATGGCCGGTATCGCCAAGCTTCTGGAGCGGAGCCGTGAAAACGGGCCGATGCGCGATGTTCCGCTGGGGTTCGTTGTTGCCCTGATGAACGCATTGGCGGACGCGACGATCGACTTCACGATCAATGACCCAGCCAATGCGCACAAGCATTCCATGACCGCATTCGATGCCCTCTGGCGAATGCTTGCCTGATTTTTTGACCCGATAATGACTGACTAGACAGACAATTAAGTGGAGAAAAACATGTCGATGACCGCTTCGGAAAATCCCCCAGGTCGCCACGCATACGTCGTCACCGGTCCGACCTCCGGCATCGGCCGCGCCACGGCGCTTGAACTGGCCCAGCGCGGCACGGTCGTGCTGGTCGGCCGAGACCGTGGAAAGCTCGATGAGGTGCAAAAGACCATCGAGCAAAAAGGGCAGCAGGCGGTATCGGTCGTGTGCGATCTGTCTGATCTTGCGAGCGTGCGGCGCGCGGCCGCAGAGATCGTCGCGCTCCATCTTCCGATCGTCGGCCTGCTCAACAACGCGGGCATCATGCAGATGCGCGCCACGACAAACGCGCTGGGCCAGGACATGACATTCGCGACCAACCACCTTGGCCCGTTCGCGCTGACCGAGGCGCTCGTACCGTATCTCCCCGACGGGGCGAACGTCGTCTTCGTTGCCTCCGCCGTGGAAGATCCGGAGCGCAAGCCCGCCAAAGCCGTCGGCTTCCGCGGAGCTCGCTATATTTCAGCCGAAGCAAGCGCGCGCGGCGAGTGGCAGCCCGGCGGTTCCAAAATGCCGGGCGCGGACGCCTATGCCACGTCGAAGCAGTGCAATCTCGCCACGGTAATGGCTTTCGCCCGCGAAATTCCACGGCTGCACTTCAACGCGGTCGAGCCGGGCGTCAATCTGACCACCGGTCTCGGGCGGCGCGATGCCGGCGCCCTCGTGGGCTTTCTGGCGACATACATCATTTCGCCGCTGGTGCCGCTGTTCATGCCCTTCATGAAGTTTTTGAGCACCCCGAAGCGAGCCGCACGCGTGATCGCCAAAATCCTGATCGATACATCCGGTCAGACCGGCATCTACTACAACGAGAGCGGCCATCCGATGCCGGGCTCCGAACTCGTGCGCGATCCGAAGTTCCAGGATCGCGTCGTCGCCGAGACACGCGCCTTGCTGTCGGCGATTCCAACATAAAAGGAGAGATGCTTTCGTTCATGCGTCGCAAGGCTGACGACGACAGCATCAAATGTCAGATGCGTGATCAGCATCCCGAACTCTTTGCGGCGAGGGGCATCCGTGGTCTTCCCGCACCGGGATCGATCCGCGAGCGAAATAGGGCTATGATGCCAACCATCGTTCGCCAAATCCCCATCAACACATCAAGCATCACGAGATAGAGCGTGGAGACGATTGCCGTTGCCTTGATTCTTCTACTGGCCGTTGTGGTCAGCAGCGCGTTCGCGCGCATGTCTCCAGTGGCCTTGCCGCTGCCGCTGGTCCAGATCGCAATCGGCGCGGTCATTGCTTCAGTGGCCAATCTCGGTGTCGAGCTGCAACCGGATATTTTCTTTCTGCTGTTTCTGCCGCCGCTGCTTTTCCTCGATGGCTGGCGGATCCCGAAAGAAAGATTGTTCCGCGACAAGGGGACGATCCTCGAGCTTGCGCTGGGGCTTGTCGTGTTCACGGTTATTGGCATCGGATACTTCGTTCACTGGATGATTCCGGCCGTGCCGCTGGCCGTCGCTTTTGCACTCGCTGCGATCGTCTCGCCCACCGATCCGATCGCGGTGTCGGCCATCGCGGCCCGCGCGCCGATCCCCGGGCGCCTGATGCACATTCTCGAGGGCGAGTCGCTGCTCAATGACGCATCAGGTCTGGTCTGCATGCGTTTTGCGATTGTCGCCGCCCTGACCGGCACGTTCTCGATCGCCACCGCGATTGGTACCTTTCTCTGGCTTGCGATCGGTGGCGTCATCATCGGCGTCGGCGTTACCTGGGTCGCGGCGACCTGGAAGAACTGGCTATCGCAACGTTTCGGCGAGGAGACAGGTTCGCAAATCCTGATCAGCCTGCTGATCCCGTTCGGCGCCTACCTTTTGGCCGAACGTCTGCACTGTTCGGGGATTCTCGCCGCCGTCGCCGCCGGCATCGCCATGAGTTACGTGGAGCAGAGCGGTCAGGCGCTTCCGGTGACCCGGGTCCGGCGCAGTGCGGTCTGGGATCTGGTGCAGTTGACCGCCAACGGCATCATCTTCGTGTTGCTCGGCGAGCAGCTTCCGCAGCTCTTCACCAGCGCCGCACGTGTCGTGCATGAAACCGGACACCATAAACCGGTCTGGCTGCTGCTCTATGTCCTGGCGATTAATTTCGCTCTTGCGGCTTTGCGCTTCGTCTGGGTCTGGACCTCGCTGCGGTTTACGCTGTTTCGGGCCGCGCTGAAGGGTGAGCATCCTTATGTTCCAAGCTGGCGGCTCATCGCGGCGACATCGCTCGCCGGGGTGCGCGGCACCATCACGCTGGCAGGCGTGCTGACATTGCCCCTGACGATGAATGATGGCTCGGCATTCCCGGCCCGCGATCTCGCCATTTTCCTCGCCGCTGGTGTGATTATTGTGTCGCTGGTCGCGGCGAGCCTCAGCCTGCCATATCTGCTGAGGAAGCTGGAATTGCCACCCGAGCCATCGCGGCAGGAAGAGGAGGACCGGGCTCGCATCGCCGCCGCGGAGGCGGCTATCCAAGCGATCGCGCAGGCGCAACACGACATGGGAGAGGGCCGCGGCGACGCCGATCTCTATACCGACGCCGGGCTGCGTATCATGGAGCTTTATCGCCATCGCATCGACGGCCGCTCCAGGGCCGGCAAAGACGCCGCGCTGGCCCGCAAGATCGACGAGATCGAACGCAGGCTGCGCCTGATCGCGCTTCGCGCCGAACGGACAGAATTCTATCGTATCGCGCGCGGCCACCAACTCTCGGAGGAGACGACCCGGAAGCTGGTCAGAGAGGTCGATCTGCTGGAATCGCGATTCGCAACGAAGTGACGAGAGATCGCCCGATCGCGACCGGCGCTTTCGGTGTCGTCTCTCCCCACATCGTCTCTCGCCGCAAGGACTGAAGCACTTACTTCGTATCCTTATTTTGGAGCGGCGGGAACGTACGGGAACGCCTGCGAAGGTTTTGAGGTAACCGATTCCTTGCCGATGCCGAGGGTGACAGGACGGTTCGCGGCGATCGAGAACATCACGTCGGGCGCGTTGTCGGTCAGCGAGCGGCCGTTCCAGCCGGCGAAACCGAACACCGCGGCCGTGCCCACGGTGTAGGGCAGTACGTTCGGAAAGAAGCGGTGCGCGACCTTGCTGGCATAACCACGCGGATCTTCAGCGGTCCCGAGCGCAGTGACTGCGCCGGCGATCGACTTGATCACGGTGTCTCCGTAGGTCGCGAAATCATCGGCCGGGCGTCCGGCGTTCAGGCGATTGCCGAGATCTTCATTGTATTGTGTGAACAACGGATGGATCATCGGAAGGCCGACCCGGTTGATCGAGCGCCACCCGCCCGCGTCGGTCGCAAGCGAAGCCACGGCCCACACGCCGATCTTGCGTTCGCGGGCGCCCGTCAACTCTTTGTCGGGAACTTCGAGGACGATCGAGTAAACGCTATGGCCGGCGAACAGGTTCTTGGCCTGAGCGGGATTCCATCCCTTCAGATCGATGATGGTGCCGTCCTGGAATGCATGGCCGACGGCATGCAGCACGTCGGGTTCGATCCAGAACGGGTCGCCGGCCTTCCCGGCCCATATGCGCAGGCCGCCCGCGGTGGTGGCCGTCTCGCCTGTGGCGCCGCGCAGGACGACAGTTCCTTCAGCATGAGGATCGATAGCCTGGACGCCGTCGATGCGGCGAAGCACGAAGCGCTGCTTTCCTGCGGGATCGCGCTCGTCGAACGTAATGCGGTAGGTGATGTCTTCGACGGCGTCGCCGTCGAGATCGATCTTGAACTCATACATCCCCTCGGGATGGTATCCCGGGCTCGGAATTGCGCCGAAGATCGAATGGCAAACGTTGATCACAAACACGGTGCCGGTTTCACCGCGGAAGAGATACAAATCCGTAATATCGAGGCGGATGTCTTGACGGGCGAGGGGCGAGTCGAGGTGGTGGGACATGATGGTTTACTCGTTTGCTATGCGTTAACGGGGAATCTGGACCTGGAATGGGCCAATCAGCCGCCCGCGATGCAACAGCCCTTACGACGTGATCTGAGCGGCAATAGATCAGGCGTCGGAATTCGATCTGCTTCGTGTCCGCCCGAACCGTTTCGGGACTTTGTAAAGTCTACCATCCGGCCAGGCTTCGGAAAATCAAAGAATTTTGCTTACGTCAGTTTGGGCCTCGGCGGCTGCTCCGTCCTGGACATCTGCACGGTCAATCTGTCGCACGGCTCAGACATGTCCATATTGACGCGGCGCAAGAATTTATCACCGATACTCCGTCGCCGAGGCCGTCCACAGATCAATTTGTTTGGTGCGACGGGTTGAAGAAGCGAGCGGCGATAGTCCATAAGCGTCCTCCCCGCGGCGGGTGATTCACTTCCGCGACAGGCTTCAGAGAGATTGCACGTGGCAAATATCTATCGACAGATCGCCGAAGAGCTTGGTGTCCGTGAACAACAGGTGGAGGCGACGGTTGAGTTGCTCGACGGCGGCGCCACCGTTCCGTTCGTTGCGCGATACCGCAAGGAGATCACCGGTGCGCTCGATGATGCGCAACTGCGCATGCTTGAGGAGCGTCTGAATTATTTGCGCGAGCTCGAAGAGCGCCGCGTCGCGATTCTCAATTCGGTCCGCGAGCAGGGCAAGCTCGATGCCGCACTGGAAGCGGCCATTCTGGCTGCGGACAGCAAGGGCCGGCTGGAAGACATCTATCTCCCGTTCAAGCCGAAGCGTCGCACCAAAGCCGAGATCGCCAAGGAAGCCGGCCTGGAGCCGCTGGCTGACCTGTTGCTGGCGCAGCCGGAGAACGATCCGCAAGCTGTGGCCGCGCCGTTCATCGACGCCGACAAGCAGGTGGCCGATGCCGCTGCCGCGCTCGACGGCGCGCGCGCCATCCTGGTCGAACGTTTCGCCGAAGACGCCGACTTGATCGGCGCGTTGCGTGAACAGATGTGGTCGGCCGGCCGGATGACCTCCACCGTGCGCCACGGCAAGAAAACCGAGGGCGAGAAGTTCAAGGACTATTTTGAGTTCAGCGAGCCGCTCACCAAACTGCCATCGCACCGGATCCTCGCGCTGTTCCGCGGCGAAAAGGAAGAGATCCTCGACCTGCAGATGCTGGCTGAGCCGCCCAACGCGACGCCAGCCGCCGTCAGCTCCTATGAGCTGAAGATGATGCAGCGCTTCTCCATCGCCGACCGCGGCCGGCCGGGCGATCGCTGGCTGGCCGAGACCGTGCGTTGGGCCTGGCGCACCAAGATCCAGGTTCATCTCAACATCGATTTGCGGATGCGGCTGTGGACCGCGGCCGAGCAGGAGGGTATCCGGGTGTTCGCGTCGAACCTGCGCGACCTGCTGCTGGCGGCGCCGGCCGGCGCGCGCGTCACCATGGGTCTCGATCCGGGCTTCCGCTCCGGCGTCAAGGTCGCCGTCGTCGATGCGACCGGCAAGGTGGTTGCGACCGCCACGATCTATCCGCACGAGCCGGCGCGGCGCTGGGACGAAGCATTGGCGGTATTGGGTAAGCTTGCGCGCCAGCATCGCGTCGACCTGATCGCGATCGGCAACGGAACCGCCTCGCGCGAGACCGACAAGTTGGCGACCGAACTGGTGAAGCTGCTGCCCGAATTGAAGATGTCGAAAATCGTAGTGTCGGAGGCCGGCGCCTCGGTCTATTCGGCGTCGGCCTTTGCTTCCGAGGAACTGCCGGAGCTCGACGTCACCCTGCGCGGCGCGGTGTCAATCGCGCGGCGGCTGCAAGACCCGTTGGCCGAACTGGTCAAGATCGATCCGAAGGCGATCGGGGTCGGGCAATACCAGCATGATCTCGGTGAGAACAAGCTGGCGCGCTCGCTCGATGCCGTTGTCGAGGACTGCGTGAATGCCGTCGGCGTCGACGCCAACACCGCTTCCGCGCCGCTGCTGGCGCGCGTTTCGGGCATCGGCTCCGGGCTGGCGCAGAGTATCGTCCAGCACCGCGACGCCAATGGACCGTTCAAATCTCGCAAGGCTCTGAAAGACGTGCCGCGGCTGGGGCCAAAGGCGTTCGAACAATGTGCCGGCTTCCTGCGCATCACCGATGGGGAAGACCCGCTCGACGCGTCGGGCGTTCATCCGGAGTCCTATCCGGTGGTGCGGCGGATCCTTGCTGCGACCAAGAGCGATATCAAGGCGCTGATCGGCAACGCCGAGATCCTGCGCCAGGTCAAGCCGCAGAGCTTTGCCGATGACACCTTTGGCTTGCCGACCGTGACCGACATCCTCCGCGAACTGGAAAAGCCCGGCCGCGATCCGCGCCCGACCTTCAAGGCCGCGGTGTTCAAGGAAGGCGTCGAGACGCTGAAGGATCTCAAGCCGGGCATGGTCCTCGAAGGCACCGTCACCAACGTCGCGGCGTTCGGCGCCTTCGTCGATATCGGCGTGCATCAGGATGGACTGGTGCATATCTCGGCGATGTCGAAGACTTTTATCAAGGACCCGCGCGAGGTGGTGAAGTCGGGTGACGTCGTCAAGGTGAAGGTGCTGGAGGTCGAGGTCGAACGCAAGCGCATCGCTCTGACGCTGCGGCTAGACGATGATCCCGGCAGCAGGGGCGAGCGTCCGGCGCAAGGGATGCCGCGCGACAATTCTCGCGCATCGATGACATCGTCGGCGCCGCGCAAGCCGCAACAGCCGTCCAACGGCGGGGCGCTTGCGGAGGCTTTGCGCCGCGCCGCCGAGAAGCGCGGCAGCAGCAAGGCTTAAAGCAGGATCGGTTCTGATTCACGCGAACCGGAATCGCTTCGCTCGAAAATGCCGTAGTTAAGGAGCAGCGAGCCAAGCCGGCGCTTTGGGTTTTACGAGGCGCATTTTCAAATTGCACAAAGCGAATAGCTGAAACGGGTGTCTCGGGCGGAGGTACCGATACGTCGGCATCCGCAAACTGCAGCGTGCATTCAGGTGGTTATTTTCTTCATTATTCCTGGCCGCCGGATAGCCCTTTCCCGATGGGCGAGTAGGACCTCGGTACAGGGCTATTTAAAAGGCCTTTTAATTTAAAGGCCCCTTTCCGGCCACGTCGATTCTTGTCGCGATCGCAGGCCAAATAGCATTGAACGGCTTTGCAAGAGGGGTTGTCACCCCTTTGTCACGACGCTGTCAAACCTTCGTTCTAGTTAATTAAATATTAATTTTGTACTGCAAAATGGGGATTTGTTATGTTTCGTGCAAAGCTCACGTCCGCGCTGATGGCAAGCGCCGTGCTCGCCAGCATCGGCCTTTCGAACGCCGCCCGTGCCGAGATCGTTGACTACACTCTCACCTTCAACAGCGACGGCTCGTCCGTCGGCACCGCAACGCTTTCACTGGATCTTCCGAGCGCGAATTCGACGCTGGTCGTGGGCGATAAAAATAATACGTCGGACTTCATCAGCCTCACGGGAACGATTGGTGGAAATCAGTTCACCGTGTCGCCCAGCAATTTCGCCGGAATTTTCGCATCGCAAACCAGCATCGGCATGGTTGGCGGCTTCACGATCAATGATGGTCAGATCGAAGCTATTTCTGCTCCCTTTGGCGGACAGGGGATCTTCGCCGGGAATTTCTTGTTCTTCACTGGAGATGGCTCCGACATCCGCCCCGGCCTGGATTTCGAATATGGTAGCGTGTTTGGCACGGTCGCGGTCAGCGGCCCGATGGTTGCCGCCGTTCCCGAGCCCTCGACCTGGGTGATGATGATTCTCGGCTTTGCCGGCCTTGGTTTTCTGGCATACAGGCAGTCGCGCAAGCGCACTGTGGTGCTTGCCTCAGCCTAACCGAAATAAATATACGCATAACGAGGCCGCCTTCGGGCGGCCTTTTTGTTAGTGTTGGATTTTACTTGGTGGGCTGGGTGCCGTGTCGCTTCTTCCTTGAACCTATCGGTTCTGATTGGATCAGAACCGGGTTCTCATATTTTGTTTTGACGGACCGCATGCCGCTTCGCTCGAAACGCTATAGCTGCGTACGCGCCCGTATCTTTCAAAGCGTGCGCCGCGTCGCGCGTGAGTTGCGGTCAATTGGAGCTGTCGAATGGTCGCGGAATGATCGGTGTAAGGCAGTGCCGGATCGGCGCTTACCTATTCGTATCCGGTTAAATGACCCGCCTGCAACTGCCAGTTTCATTGGGAGCAAGCTTGCCGGGTGCGCTGGTCTTCCTTTCGAGCACAGCAAATTCTCTTTGGGTAGAACTGCTTATTAGGCCGAGCCGCTCGGTTGTCCGATCAAATTCAACCGGTGTTTGAATTTTTTCGTTGCGCGACCTGGATCCTTTGAGGGTGGCAAACATTTATTTAACGAGTAGGATTATATATTCGACAACGAATCAAAAATTCGAAGGAAGCGATGAACAGGAAATTGAACCTCAATGCGATGTCCGTCGACGAGATGTGGCAGCTCCATGAGGAGATCAGCAAAGTTCTGTCTGTCCGTTTGACCTCAGAAAAGCGCGAGCTCGAAAAGCGGCTGTCGCAGCTTCGACGTGAGAAAGAAATACAATCCGTGGAAGCCCCCGATCGGGCTTCCGGGGAGCGGCGGAAGTATCCGCGGGTTTATCCAAAATACCGGAATCCGAACGAGCCTTCCGAGACATGGTCGGGGCGCGGAAAGCAGCCGAGATGGCTCGCGGCGGCGCTGAAGACGGGACATACGATAGACGAATTCGTGATCGCCAATTCAGAGGCAATGAAGAGCAATTCTCGCCGGCGGCGCGCATAAGCAGGGCAATTCCGGTCTATTTTCGTTCGGCATCTGCATCGGAGCTGTTTCATGAGGGTCGTGTTGAGCGTGGTCCTGGTGTTTTCCTTCTTTGGAATTGCAGCCGCAGGCGAGGCCTTCGTCGGCCACGGCAAAGTGCGATTTGCGGATGCCGCAACGGATGCATGCCTGGCCAGTTGCTCCAGCCAAAATAATTCCTGCAAGCGCGTCTGCCCCGCGACGCTCAGCACGCCCTGTCTAAGCTCCTGTGATAGCCAAGAACAGACGTGCAAGCAAAGCTGTCAGAACAAATAGCGGGACCTGCGGCGGGCTGGCAGTTCAATTGAACCTGCCGGGCTATACCCTGTGCCTGCGAAGTTTGGACCGTGGGGCTCTGGCGGAGTTTTGCCAAATTCAGCCACGCCGCAGGACAGGTGATATATCCGGCATAGTTTGCGCGTCGTTTGCGGCAGCGTGTTTTATTATTTTCGAAGCCGAACGCCGATGGCTTATCTCTGGCGGGTCAGCCGCGATCTGCGCAATCCGATCCACTGAACGGCTTTCACAACAGCGATGGCGGCAGCGCCGCCGGCTATTTTCTCGACGGCATCCAGCACCCTGGCGTGCCGATCCGGCGTCAGGTTCTGCAAAATCTCAAGAAACACGGCTCCGCCGAGAACGATACAGCAGACAACAATCGTGTGCCGGGGATGGGCGATGGCAAAGAGTGCGCCGAGCACCGCAAACACGATAATATGTTCGAGGTGGGCATATGTCTTTATTTCCGGTCGCATTAAAAGCGGCGCTAGCCGATGGTAGATTGAATATGGCAAGCCGACATGGGCCAAGGTTGCGTAAGTAATTATGATGGTGGCCAGCCAAGCTGCGGTAATGAACAGTTTACTCCAGCCAGTCCCTTGCTTCTGCAACGAAGCTAATTCCATTTGCAGGGAGTTGGCTGTTTCGCCTTGCTTCGGATCGCTCCGATCGTCCCCATGGTTTGTTTCAGGTCGGACTGCGTTCGCAAAATAGCCTGACGCAGCTTCAGCACCTCCTCATAGCGGACACTTAGCGATTTCTGTGTCGGCTGTCCCAGAGCAGATCTCAAACTTTTCCTGCGACGTCTCACCCGTTACTCCAACCGCAACCGTTCTCTATTCAAAATAAATTGGATTTCTCTCGTTATTACAATGCAAACCATAGGGGGTTTGAGTCGAGGTGCAATGGAATTCATCCGTTAAGCTTGATGCACTCGGCAAAGGTTAATCGGTAAGGAAGCTTATCTTACCTTTGGCGCTATTGCGTCGGCTCCTATGCGGTGATCGCCCCGATTTCATGTGACAATCCAGGTAATCCCAATGGATTTTAGGAACTTCGTGCGAAACTCGCGAGTCGACTATTTGTTATCGGGCGGTTGGAACTGAAAGTCGCCGCTGACATGAGTCCGTCATAAATGTCATGGATGCAGGTTGTGATCTAACATCGTACTTCGCGATTGCTGCGTGGCACCGAACCTTGTCGCAATATCGAATGACGTAAGCTGAAGACGACATCATCGACCGCTGCAGAAGGCGCGGCGGGCCTCTCGGAAAATGGGGCACATGTTCTTAGATCACTGATGCCTGGATCATTGGCTTCAAATCGGAGTGGGCTCGCTTGAGCAGGCCGGCAGCAAATCCGGATTTTCAAGCGATCAAAGAAAAGCCCGTCTGCCATTTATTAAAGGCTTCGAGCAAATATAAATTATTCGGGCGAAGCGTATTCCACTTCGCCCGAAGAAATGCACCAAGACAAATGGGAGAGCCCGGTTCTGATTCAATTAGTACGGATAAGGCTCATGCGGTGCCAGGTGGATCAGCAGGCCGCCGTGGTGGGAGCCGCCCTGTTCTTCCGTCGATGGGCCAGGAAGCCGAGGCCGGCGAAGCCCAGCACCATCATCGCCCACGTCGACGGTTCAGGAACCGCCGCAGTGATCGGCGTCACCGTAACTTCGGAAAAATGGCCATTTTCATCGACGAGAAATAACGTGGCCAAACTCGCCAGTTGGTCGGTGCCAAAGAAGAAGTCGGCGGACTGTTCGCCTGGCCCAATCGTTTCAGGATTGACCGAGTAGTAAGGCCGCCCGCGCCGATAATCTGTCGTGCCAGGCTGCGTGGAATAATAAAAACCGTTCTCCGAACCCCACAGCGACCTTGTTTTCCCAGCATCCCAGCCCTTGTCAGTGGTCCAATCGCTGACATGCGCGGCCAGAGGGTTCGTCACCGAAAACGCATAGATATATTCAGGCGAGTATCCGCGGTCGTCGGAATTGTTGATGACCGTGTAATAACTGGTATTTCCAGGCCCTGCGGTTTCAATCACCTCGAATTCAGGCTCGCTCAGAACGGAAGCCTTTGCAGAAGTCAAAGCCATGGTCGCCAGAGGAAAAACCAGAGATAAAATGTAGATGAAGCGCTTTGCGGAAATGTCCACTGTATTACCCCAAGTTAAAGATTTGTGACTATTACTTCATGGTTTGATTAAATCAAGAGCGGAAATCGATTAATCTCTATTAAACTGGGTTGGCCGGTTTCGTCGAACGCGCCGGTTATTGTTGCCCTGCCATTGCCAGTGCAGAAATAGTAAATCTCCTCCGTTAAGGCGCCGATCGAACGCGTGGGTGTGCCCGACGGGTCGTGTCCATTGGAGCCAAAAATCAGCAAAAGATGTTAGCTTGGACGGCAATGGCATAGTTAACGCATGCTCTGGCTGCGCGTCGAAACAGAGAAGCGGGCCCACGTCGGTTCTGCTCGCCTATCGAAAAGCTGAAGATATCCAGGTGAAAAATGCGAGTGATATTGGTCGCGGATAATGCCTCCACCCGATTTGGCGGCGAGGCATTTATTCCCTTCAATTATTTTAGATTATTGCGCTCCAGAAATATCGACGTCCGGCTCGTGGTGCATGCGCGCAATCGCTCCGAACTCGTTGAGCGTTTCCCAGAGGATTTGGATCGGCTGCATTTTGTTGAGGATACGGAGTTCCACAAGACGCTGTTCCGCCTCGGACAGCTTTTGCCCCAGCGGCTCGCTGAGGCGACCACGGGTTTGTTGATTCACCTGACAACGCAGTTCGTCCAGCGCCGCATCGTTCGTGACCTCGTCAGGAAATTCGACATCGACGTTGTGCATCAGCCGATTCCTGTGTCGCCCAAGGCGCCTTCGCAGATGTTTGGCGTCGAGGCCTCCGTGGTCATGGGACCTCTTAACGGTGGCATGAAATACCCGCCAGCTTTTCAAAAAGAGCAAGGAAGACTTGCGACCGTCGCGATGGCCCTAGGACGTGCAATTGCAGTCTTTTTCAATTTGATCATTCCTGGAAAACGGTTCGCTCAATTGATCCTTGTCGCAAATCGTCGCACGCGTGACGCGTTGCCATGGGGCATTAAGGGACGAGTCGTTGAACTGGTGGAAAATGGCGTCGATCTGTCGATCTGGCAACGCAAGCCGATCGATACATGGTCAGGATCCGCGATCCGGCTGATTTTTGTTGGCCGGCTGATCGATTGGAAAGCGCTCGAAATCGTCATCGAGAGTATGCGCCGTGCGAGTCATCAAATCGCCGTGTCCTTTGAGGTCATCGGAGATGGGCCAATGCGCGAGACGTGGCAAGATCTCGTTCGAAAGCTGGGACTTGGGTCTGCGGTAAGGTTCTCGGGCTTCTTGTCGCAGCGCGAATGCGCGCAACGTCTGCAGGAAGCCGACGTGCTTGTTTTACCGAGCCTGTTTGAGTGTGGAGGCGCCGTAGTCCTGGAGGCCATGTCGGTGGGGTTGCCTGTCATTGCTACCGCGTGGGGAGGTCCTTTGGACTATCTCGACGAAACCTGCGGCATACTGATCGAGCCGGCGTCTCGGGAAGCGATGGTTGCCGGCTTTAGCGATGCAATCATCAAGCTGGGCAGCTCCGCGCCATTGCGGGCTCGCATGGGCCAAGCGGGCTACGACCGCGTTCGCCAGCACTTCGACTGGGAGCGCAAGATTGATCAAGTCCTGATGCTCTATGCGTCCCTTGCCCGGACCTGATCAAAGCGATTGCGCGACGGAAAGGTCAGGTGCTCGTCATCGCTGCCGAATTGGGCCGAGACCGCCGCGTTCTGACGATGAAATTGCCGATCAGACTGATCAGGCCGTCGCAAGCGAACATCAGCAGGACCGCGACGATGAACAGGGCAATGCCGGTCATGTCGTGCAGAACGCCTTCGATCTTTTCGACACCGCCGTAATAGGCAATCAGAACCAGTGCTACCACCCTGAGAAAATTAGCGGTAATCGTGATCGGGACGATCAAGGCCAGAAGGATAAGCCCCCGGATTTTTTCGTGCCAGCGAAACGCGTAAACATAAAATACGCCGATCGCGGAAAGCGCGAAGATTGAGTTTAGCCCGGAACAGGCATCCTGGACCAGGAGCTGATAGGGGCCAATCTCGATGACCACGCCATTTTGCGCGATCGGATAGCCGAGCGCATATAGTCCGTTTGTCACAAGATCCGAAATGAGAACCTTGAGCGGTACGGTCGCGCCATCGACCATCCATCCCGGAGCGGGTGCAGAGAAGATCAAAAAGCCGATTGGAAAGGCAACGATTCGCAGCACCTGCCAGCCGGCCAATATCAAGATGCACCCTGCCAGCACCGGAATCTCGGAGGCGACCTCCGTAAACCAGATGTCTTGATTGCGTGACAGCACGAGGACTATGAGGCCGCCGATGAGGGCGAGCCACCCCGGAAGGGGTGAAGGGGAGAGCGTGGCCTTCCGCAATTTGTCGCGTGATTGCCAGACCAGCCAAACGGCCGCGGCTATAATCAGCGGGCCATGTCCTTCTTGCTCGGTCTGCCACGGCCCCTGCGCGAGGGTGATGAAGGTCGGGATATAGGCGACGATGACCGAGGCGGCCAGCAGCGCGGGCCACAACAGGCTCCGGGTGGCCTGTGATTTTGTGGTGATCAATGCCTCAGAGTAGCTCATGACAGGAACCAACCAAGCTGATTTCGGGCGACGTAAAAAAAGCTATCCAGCGTTCAAACATGGGCCAACGTCGATCAGAAGCTTTGCCTTACAATTAGCGCAGCATAACCGGCTCCCGCAACGACCAAAATCAACGCAAACAGCGGCAGCCCAGCGTTGCCGAGTTGATTGGCGATTGCAAAAACGGCGGCTGAAATCGTCAGGTGCAGCAAGGTTCGGGTGTCGCGGGTCGTAAACTGGAAAAAAGCGATCACCAAGCCTGCAAAGCAGGCCACGGTCAAAAAATCAAAGGCCGTGTTCATTTCGGCTCCCGCCCTTATTTCTCGGTGGGAGCGGCATCTTTGCCCATGATACCGGCATAGTCTCCCTCGTATTTGGCCTCTAGATTGGCCGCCACTGAGGTCATGCTGATCTCGGATTTAACGATATCCTGCCTCAGATACTGACGGGCCGCGTTGATGGCGGCTTCCCCTTCCAGCGGCCGCGGCTCTTGACCCGTTACCTTAAAAAATATGCCATTGACGCCGGCCCGCAGAAAGAAAATGTCGTCAGCCTGTCTTGCGATGATCTTGTCGAGCAGATCCTGGGGAACGTCGCCGCTGCCGATCACGCCGGTCGAGCGACCATGCTGCACTCCCATAGACGTCAGTTTCTGGTCGACCTCATCGAGCGTTTTCATTTCCTTGGTCGCGTCAAGGACGGCTGGTGAGGTCGCGCTCAGCGGAACAGAAATCTGCTCCACCGACATGATCTGGCGATTGGCGAACTTCATCGGATTGTTAGCGATGTAGCTGTCGATGTCGGTATTCGAAATCGACGCGCTCTTGGTGGTTACGTCGCGCGTGACCAAGGCGTTGGCGAGCGTCAATTCCCTTGAACGCAAGATATCGAGGAGCACGGTCGGTTCGCGATCGAGCTTGGCGTCGAGGGCCTGCTTGACCATGTATTTTCGTGTGACAAGTTCACCGAGGACACGCTTGATAGTTTCCGGATCCTTGCGCATTTCGCCGGACACATTGGCCAGGCGGAATTCATTATCGAGTTCCTGGATGGTGACCACCTGATCGCCAAGCTTGGCCACCACCTGGCTTTTTGATGCTTCGGTCTGAACGTCGGCGTTCTTGCTGCAGCCGGCCAAGACGAGGCTGCCCAGGCCAATAAGAAATCCCGCGCGCAAGGCAGTGGCGGACATATGGTTCCAGATTGTCATCAAAAGCTCCGGTGGGCGTTCAGCCCGTTCTCATAACGGGATATCGCCCGTCGGTCGACCTGTCGCCGATATAGCGCGAACAAATCTCATAAGAATACGTCGTTTATATTAATGGCCGAACGGATTAAAATTGCCGTCGCCGCCTGTCCAGACCGGGATTTTGGGCTATAAATCGTTCGTTTATGGGTGCGATTAAAGGGACATGGAGAAGATGCGAATTAATCCGGTTCAGGCCATATTGGCCGCGGTAGTTATTTTATGCGCTGCCGGCCTTTCGGAGGCCCTGCGGCCGACCGAATTGCTCGCCAGCACGCAACGAGCGCCTGACCTCGAAAAAGTGATCCCAAAGCAATTTGGGCAGTGGCACCTTATTCCCAACGTCAGCCTCGTGACCCCCAGCGAGCCCGAGACCTACCTTAAAAGTGAACTTGAGGCGCGCATTTATAGCCAGGAAGTCACCCGTGCATATGCCGATACGGACGGCAATATGGTGATGTTTCTGGTCGCGTATGGCCCGGTGCAGAATTACCGTCTCAAATCGCATTTGCCGGAAGTCTGCTATGGCGCTGCCGGTTTTCGGGTCTCGGCAAAAACTGTCGCCGAATTCACCTATCAAGCAGGTGTAGCTCCGCTCACGGTCAGCCGGCTGATCGCGCAAAAGGAGCGCCGGTTTGAGCCGATCACCTATTGGATGAAAGTTGGCGGCGATGTGGCTACGGGGGTTTTCGATCGTCAAATCGCACGCATGAAGTATGGTCTGCAGGGTATAATTCCAGACGGCGCGCTGATCCGGGTGTCGACGGTTGGCCTATCGGAGAGAGCCTCCTACGAGCTGCAGGACCGGTTCATTCATGATTTGCTCGAAGCTTTGGCGCCTCGGGATCGAAAATTTTTCACGGGCTAACTGCGCAAAATTGCCGAAACGTCTTGATCGATGGTGCTGTTTTGAATCACATCAAGGAATGTGGATATGGCGTAGTTTGTTTGTTTTGCTCGTCTTGAGCCTTCCTGGCCAAGGTTACGCTTCAAGCCCTGAAGATTCGTTGTCGATCTACGGAGTCGGTGTCAATGGCGGCGCCGGCGTCTATCTTGGTAATGGCCTCGTGCTGTCGGTTGCGCACGTGGTCGGCGGCGGCATTATCGACAGGCCCACCATCACGGTCGCGGGTCAGCAACGCTCCGCGACCGTCGTCAAGGAAAGTCCGTTTGAGCAGCTGGATTTGGCCGTTCTTGAGTTCGACGAATCGCGTCTGCCGATAAGCCTGCGATTGCGGAGAATCACCCTCTGTCAGGGCACGCCCTGGCCGGGCGAGCAAGTCATCAGTCTGTTGGGGCAGACCCCGGTGCGGTCGCATATCCTGTCGCCTCTGGCTCTTCCGCCGGAAACAAGACGATTTTCCACCGTGATCCGCGATGTGGCGACGACTGGCAATTCCGGGTCAGGGGTTTTTGATGCAGATCGCAAATGTCTGCTTGGAGTCATGAGCCGAAAAATATCTCAGATGCGGATGCGGAAGGATACCGGCGAGAAGAAGATGCAAGACATTGCCAAGTATTTCGTGCCAGCCGCGACCATTGCCGCGTTCATGCCGGCACGATTTGGGTTGATGCCCGAGAGCAATCCGCCGAGCCAGTTTTCCGGCCATCAATAATAGCCGTAATAGGAGTCTTTTACCTCGGTGACGCGGTTCACCACGACACGGACCACTGGCGTGGTTTTCAAGTGCTTGCGGCACTCCTTGATGTCTGCAAGCGAGGTCGTGCCGACGCCGGCCACCAGCAGAACGGCTTCCATTTGTGGCAACACGGAAATGACGTCGTCGCCGGTCAGCATCGGCGGCATATCGAATATGACGAGCCGGGATCTGAATTCACGTTTGACGGTTTGCAGCACGGTATTCATGTTCTGCGAAGCCATCCATTCGGATGAGCCGGATTTGCAGACCTCACCGGGCAAAACCAGTATTTTGCTCGGCCCGATGCCGGCTTCGGTGATGACGCTCGTAAGGCTCGCTTCGCCTTTGAGCACGCTTAAGAGGCCGCCGTTACCTGGCAGACCAAGATATTCCGCGACCTTTGGTTTTTTGAAATCGAGGTCGACCAGAAGCACCGACCGTTCCGCCAGGCGGGCGATACTGAGCGCAAGATTGCAGGCTGTAACGGACTTGCCGCAGTCGGCGGTTGCCGAGGTGATTGCAAGAAACTGCCAGCCATTGTCATCCATCTCCCGGAGAACCTGGGTGCGCAGCATGTCATAAAGGCCGCCGCGCGGATCGATGGGATCGTGCGCCACGATCCGCATGGATTCGAGGTATCGGGCATCAAGCTGTACTGTTTTGAGCTGCGGCGACTCGTCCGCGGCTCGCGCAACGCCAACAGGCGTGCTGTGCGGATTGCCTGCCCGCGCGAGTTCGACGGCTTGCCTGATTGAATCCACGCGTGCGTTCTCCGGGGAAGATTGACTGACCTACTTAAAAAGTCCAACGCGGGCCTTTGCAAGGATCAGGTCGAGTGGCGGCAAAAACAAATAGGCCGCAATGAGCGCCGCCGCGACGATAGCCAGTCCCAGCGCAATTGTAGCCCAAAGCCACTGTTTCCGTTTTCGAAGCTCGGCTTTGGTGGTGATGTAGGGTATCGCGACAACCAAATGGCTATCGACGATGCTGAAAACATCACTGCTGCGGCGAATGGTTTTGTCGGCTATTTCCGCCAGGAATGCCAATCCGCCGCCGGCGGCAAAGGCAAGGAGCAGGGCCATGCCGGCGATTTTGCGCCGGTTCGGCTTGGTCGGCTCCTGTGGAACGGTAGGCTGCTCGATGACCTCGAGTTTTTCCGATTGCTGGTCCTTTTCCAGCGTTTCGCCCATCTGCGCCGCCGCGAGTTTCGCCGACGCGGTTTCCAGGTCCTTTTGAACGCTCTCTTGTTGTGCTTCCAGCGAATCGAGCGGAACCGGAGAGTCGGCTCCGTTTTGCGGCGGCGGCGTTGCGGCCTTTTCCATCGCTTCGATCTGCCGCTTCAGCGCTTGCATCGTGGGATGGCGATCCGAATAGAGCGCGCTCTTCTGAACCAATTCTGCTTTCAGCTGAGCCAACGGGCTCGGCTGGTCCGAGGTCGATGATCCTGCCGATTTTACTTGTGTGAGTTTGACCTGGGCAATCTTGGCATCGATCGCCGCATTATCGGCCTGCAGCCGCTGTACTTCCCGCGCCAGGAATTTGGTCGTGTCGGAAGCGCGGCTGGTGCGGTCGCGCAGATCTTCATTGAGGATACGCGTGACCAGCTCATTGGCCACCTTGGCCGCGACCTCCGGATCAGACGCCTCGAAACTCACCGTGAACGCAACGGTCGGATTATCGTCTCGGCGTGTCTGCGCGAAGGTAAGCGGCAGAGCCACAGGCTCGATCCTGGTGTCTTTGCGCATCAGATCGACCTGCTGGGTCGCTGACATGAAATTGCGCCGCTCCGGGAAGAGCTGAAACTTGTCGATAATGGCTAGCAGGTTTTCACGCGTCATCGTGCGTTGCTCGATGACCTGGATGCGTTCTGTGGCGGCGCTTGTCACCGTTGGGCGGACAAGCTCGGTCGGAATTTGCTGGGATTCAACCAGGATCTTGCCGGTCGATTCATACGACGCCGGCCAAAGCGCCGCAGCCGCCAAGCCGGCCGACAACACCAGGACAAAGGGAATCGCAAAGAAAACGGCCCGGCGCTTGATTAAATGCCAATAGAACGACGGCCGCAGCAGATGGCTTTGGTCGGGTTCCTCGTCAACCGGCGGCTGGAACTGGAAAGTCCGCCCTTGACCGTCATCTTCACGATCGAGCTTCTGCAGCATGTAAAATCCGATTGCGGTCGCGACGCAGGTAAAACCGAGCCTAGGAATATTAGCCTTAGTGTATAGCATCAAACTTGCATGAACGCACCAAGACAAAGCTCGCGTCGTTAATAGGCGGCCGCGGGAGTTCCGGGCCGCCCCCTCTTTAAAAGCACCTCCGCGGTTTACCCTGCCGCTGTAAAATATGCGGGTCGTCGCATAAACTGGTATGATAGGGTCAAGGATCGAGATTTTCAGGAAATTTAATGTACGAGGCTTTTTACGAGCTCCGGGGTAAGCCGTTCTCGATTCTGCCGGATCCCGACCTGATCTACTGGGGGCGGATGCACAGCATGGCCTTCACCATGTTGGAATTCGGCGTGATGAACAATGCGGGTTTTACGGTGATTACCGGCGAAATCGGGTCTGGCAAAACCACCCTGGTCCGGCATCTGCTCAAGAAATTGCCGACGAATATCTCGGTCGGTTTGATTTCGAATTCCCCGCAGGGGCGGCAGGAATTGCTGCAGTGGATCATGATGTCGCTCGGGCGGTCGTTCGAGGGCGACTATCCGACGCTGTTCAAACGGTTGCAGGACTATCTACACGGCCAATATGCCGGCGGCCGCCGCACCATTCTGATCATCGATGAAGCGCAAAATCTCGAGCCCGAAGCGCTGGAGCATCTGCGCATGATCTCCAACATTAATGCCGATCAGCATCAGATCCTTCAATTGATCCTCGTGGGCCAGCCGCAGCTACGGGACCTTCTGCAATCGCCGCAGCTGCATCAGTTTGCGCAGCGCATTTCCTCCGACTTTCATTTGCGTTCACTCGGTGAGCGGGACGTGGTGAATTATATTTCCTTCCGGTTGCAAAGCATGGGGGGGCCGGCGCCGCCGCGTGCCTTGTTTACGCTCGAGGCGTGCAACAAGATCGCCGCAGCCAGCGGCGGAATTCCGCGGATGATCAATATTCTCTGCGATACCGCACTGGTTTATGGGTTTGCCCGGGGGGAAAGGGCTATTTCAGCAGAGCTTGTCGACGACGTCATTGCAGACAAGCAACAGTATAGTATTTTTCCACTCCGTAATGCCCTCGCGGCCCGTTAAGCATTTGTGGAATATAATATTGCGGTTTAATGGTGTCAGAGTGGGGAACCCATATTAACTGCTGTTTTGCTTGACCGCCGTTTTGCCCGGATTTTACTCGGCGAGGGCTGGCGGTATGGAGATAAGCATGCGATTTTTGATATTATTGCTTGGCCCCGTCCTTGGCCTGGCTGTCTTGGCATCGGCGGCCGCGGCGCAAACGCTCAAACCCGGCGATAGTCTCAGCATCAGCGTCATGCAGGATCCCAAGCTCGATCGGCAGGTATTGATCGATCCCTCCGGACAGATCGCCGTCCCGCTGGCTGGGCACATTCGCGCCGAGGGCCTCACCCCGCAGGCCCTTGAACGCATCCTGAAAGAACGGCTGAAGGACAACTACAAGGATGAAGATCTGGACATCACTGTAGGGCTCTCCGGCACGACCGTTCCAGAAGAAGACCTAAAGCCGAAGGTCTTCATCACGGGAGAAGTCGGTCGGCCTGGTGCTTACGTGGTCCGGCAAAAGACGACCTTGATGCAGGCCATTGCCTTGGCGGGTGGACTTGGCCCCTATGCCGCCAAGCGGCGCATCATGGTTCGCCGCAAGAGCGAGCCTGGCGAGAATATCTATACGTTCGATTATCGCGCCTATGAAGCCGGACAAGACTTGGAAGGCAATATTACGCTGCAGGCCGGCGACGTCATCATGGTGCCGGAGCGGGGTCTGTTCGAATAATCAGTTATCAGCGCCAAGGCCACCGCCCGTGAAGAGAATCATTTTAGCGGTCTTGGTGGGCTTGGGCGCTGTTCCTGTCCATGCGACGGACTGGGCGCTCAATTCGACATTGACCGAAAATGTCGAGGTCAACGATAATCCATATTTGCGCGCCGTGGTCGCCGGCGCATTCGATTCCTATTCGAACATTGCCGCCAATGCGGTGGCGAAGACGCCGGACTCCAAGTTCAATTTCGATGGCGACATAAATTATCGGAAGTATTGGGGACCGGGAGCCGCCGACGCACCGACCGAATCGATGGGCGGCGACGCCAAGCTGCATTACGAAAACTACGGCAAAAACAGCGCTGATCGTACTTATCTGGACGCTGGCTGGACACGCCAGAGCACGGCGTTTGCGCTGTTGGGCCAACTCGGCCTGGTCACCAATAGCCAGGGCTTTATCGACAACACCAGTCTTTCGGGTGGCGTTGATCATGCCATTACCAATCTCGACACGATCAGCCTGTCGGGTCGGTCCAGCTATACCAGCTACGATCCCGGCGGCGGTGGCACGACCTTTGTCGATTCCGGGGCGACGGGCAGCTGGCGCCACCGGGTCAATTCGCAGACGACGTTTTCTGCGTCCTCGGACGTCGAAGAGCTCAGTTACAACAACACGCTGAATTCCAGCGTCACGATGTTGAAGGAGAATCTGGGCGTCGATGCGACTCTGTCGCCGTTGTTAATTTTCAGTGGCACCGCTGGTGTTGCCTATGTGAAAACCGACAACGGTAGTCCGGCGATATCGCTGGCGTCCCTGAGTCCTAATGCATCAAGTTCGGGCTCGGCTGCGGATTTCATCACCAACATGGTGCTGACGTATAAAATGTATCCGGACACCACGATTACCTTCAATGGAATCCAATCGATCTCACCGAGCTTAGTGGGTTCACTGATGGAAACGACCTCGGTCGGCGCCAGCGTCAATTATACCGTCAATTCGAAAGAGACGTTGTCGTTCGGCACCAACGGCTCGCGCACGACGTCGTCGGGGACGACGTCCGACTATATGTCGACGTCGGTGACCTATGGTTATCTGTTCACGCGGGAATGGTCCGCCCAGTTGACCTACCGCTATATGCACCGCTTTGCGGATAGTGGAACTGCGGCTTCCGGCCTTGTGATCGATCCGGTCACGGGCATCCCGGTTCCAACTTCATCGGCTCTCGGTGCGGCCAACTCGAACAGCATCATGCTGGTGGTTTCGCGCAGTGTCAGCGTCTTGCCGGACGGCTATTAGAGCCTTTCGATTCCGATGGAATCAGAATCGAGACTCTATTTTTGTTTGACGCGTTTCTTCAGGTTTGCGCGCGAGATCATGCTCGAAAGTTGACGGCGGGCGACGCGCGCCCGCGTCACTTCATTGCGGCGAGGATATTGGTCTTCAGCGGCGTGCCGTCGGGTTCAAGGGCAAGCGCCGCCTTGAATTGCTCGCCGGCTTTGGCCGTATCTCCGTTGGCGGCGTAACTCATACCAAGGTGATAATGCACCACCGCCGAATTGGACATGCTGCTCACGACCGGCTCAAGGATCGCAATGGCGGATTTGTAATCGCCCTTTTTGAACTGCGCCCAGCCATAGGTATCCTGGAATTGCGGCAAGCTCGCGCCCTTTAATTTTTCGGCAAGCGCAATTCCGCGATCGAGGCTTTCCTTGTCGGACCGACTATCCAAAATCAGGCTGGCGAGATTGTTGATCACCACCGGTGAATTGGGTTGATCCTTGATCAGGGTCTCGTATTGCGACACGGCCGTGCCTGGATCACCCTTGAGGATCTCAAGCGCTGCCGACGTCAGGCGCAAATTGATATTGTCAGGCTGCTCCTTGAGACCCGCCTGGATTACCTGCATAGCGCCGTCATAGTTCTTCTGGCGGGTATAGAGATCGGACAGCGCATGGTAGCCGCTAGAATCCTTTGGCTGCTTGGCCATGGCGGTCTTGAAGTCTTGCGAGGCGTCGTCGGGCTTGTTCTGCGCCAGCTTTGTTTGGCCCATCCAGACCAGAAATTCTGCATTGTCCGGAAACTTCTTGAGCATTTGCTGCAACAGAGTCTCGGCCTTGTCCGCTTTTCCAAACTTGAGATAGCTGGTTACCAGCGAACCGATCGGCTGAACTGCATCCGGTATCGCGGCATGGGCGTCTTCCAGCGCGCTCAAGCTCTCATCAATCCGGTTTTGGCCGGCCAGCGCCGAGGCCCGGATTTCGTCGGAGAGTACGCGGCCATTGTCACGCTTGGATATGGCGTCGGCGACGGCCATCGCGCCAGTCCAGTTCTGCCGCGCCAAGCGAAGCTGCGCGAGCGCGGCCAGCAGCCTGGTATCGCGCGAATTTTGCGTCAAAACCTGGTTCAAGACATCCTCGGCGTGGGCGAGGTCGCTGCGGCGTTGCAGAAAAGCAATGTATTGCAGCGCGATATCGCTGTTTTGTCCGGAAACCTTCAACGCATCCGCGTATTGCCGCTCGGCGAGTTCGGTTTTGCCGCTGCGTTCGTAGGCGGTCGCCATTAGCATCAAAAGATCCGGCGATTTTGGCTGATCATTGAGGGCCTCGCGCAGATCGGCAATGGCGCTGTCGAACTGTTCTTTTTGAATCGCGATGGCCGCACGCAGGCGAAGCCCGGTCGTGTTGCGCCGGTCCTTTTGCAGAATCTCCGCGATGAGCGGCTCGGCTGCCGCCATATTTCCCTTGTTCACATACATTTCGGCAAGTCTGGCTTGCGCCGCTACCTTGCGTTCAGGAGCCATGGCGCCGTTGGCCAAGTCCTGCAGTTGTTGCGCTGCCTGCGACAGATCTCCATCGGCGAAGTTCACTTCTGCCAGTGCGATCTGATAATCGAATACGTCCCCGCCCCCCTTGATGCGCGTTTCAAGTTCGCTGCGGGCAGCTTTCGATCCCTTGGTCGTCATGAGAAAGCGAACGAGATCCATTCCCGCTTTGCTGTTCGCCGGCGCAGCATCCGCAACGGTGCGCAATTCGTGCTCGGCGTCATCGAAATCGCGGCTGGCGATATAAAACTGGATCAACTGGCCACGGAGGCTGGTTTCCTTGGGATTGTCCGCAATCAGCTTTTTCAGCAAGCCTTCCGCCTGCGGCAGGTCGCCCTTGCGGGCATAGGCTTGCACCTTGACAAGCGAGATCTTGGGGTCGTTGTCCTGCGCGGGCAGGGCGTTCAGCATCTTGAGCGCGCTGTCGCTATCGCCATTAGCGGTCCTGGTGGAAGCGAGCAGGACGGTCGCGTCAATGTTGCTGGGGTCGATCGCGATCGCGCGCTGGGCTTCGCGCTCGGCGCCAGCGGTATCCCTGGTCCGCAACAGAATGAGCGCCTTCAGGGCGTGGAGCGGCGCGCTCGGCTTGTCTCCCTCCTTGGCGGTCTCGATGATCTTGAGCGCCGCATCCGCGCCGCCGCCGCTTAGCATCATCTGCGCTAACTTCAGCCGGGCGTCCAGATCATTGGGGTCAAGCTCGACCACGCGGCGAAGATCGCCAAAAACCGATGCCGGTCCGGCTTTGGTGCGTTCATCCACCCCGACCAAAGCACGCCAGACATCGACCTTGTCGGCTTTATATTTGAGGGCCTTTAAAAATTCGCCGCGCGCCGCCACGTCATCGTGCTTGGCGACCTGCTCCAGTCCCTGTTTGTAATAGGTCTGGGCGTTTTCGTCGGGCGTGCCGCAACCGGCCAAAAGGACCACTGGCAAGCCGGCGAGGAGGCTCAACCGATGGATATTACTTTTAAACCTGATCATTTCTCGCTCTCTGTTCGAAGCTCACGCTGTAGCGCGATCACGCTTCCTCGTTCAACAGGAACCCAAACCCGTTCATGCGGAAGATATACTCCATCCGACGTGTCGCCGCGATGAATGACAGTCGCCTGCCTTGGCGCAACAGCCGTTTTCGTAGCATCAGGAGCAAGCCGAAAAAACGTGTATCGATCGCCGAAATTTGCGACAGATCGATGACAATAGCATTTTGGGCTGCAACCGCGCGCTTGAAAAAGGCGATCGCGGCGTCGATATGCCGTGCGGTCGCGGCTCCCACAAGTTTGATCCGCATGGCTTCGGGTTCCTGGCTGTGCTCGATGACGAGGCCCTCGCGCCGGTCTTTTCCGGTCAGCGATCGAAAAAGATGACGGGCCGATAGAGGCAGCACACAGGTCAGGACGAGGTATAGCAGGCCTCGCCCATCGCTAAAGTAACGACGCCAAAGATATGGTTCCTCCTTAATCCGCCACAGCCATTCAAAACCCCAGCGCTGGACGACAGGGGGCGCACGCCGAACGATACCGGCTTGCAAGTTGATGGTTGCCCCTAACTGCGCGCGAATGGGAATTTCAAGTCGGTCATGATTTTGTAACAACCAGCCCTGGGCCTTTCGCGCCGACAAAAATACCGTCAAAAAATCTGCCTTACTTGCATTGATCCGGTGGATGACGGTGTCCGCGCTCATGTCTGCAATCGAGCCGAAACCTGGATTGAACGCTTCGAGGCAATCCATCCCGCCATGCGCATCGGCATTGATGGATCGGCTCACGGTATCCGCAACCCCCTCGGCGCCGCCGAACAGAAATACCTTCAGCTTGTCGCCCAGCGGCTTGCGCGATCGCAATGCATCGAAAATATCCGATCCCGAGAGCCGCTTCGGTATTGGCGCCCCCAACAGGCGAGCAATCCAGACCATGGGCATGCCATCGACCGGGCAACTGTCACTGACCAGCAAGGATTCTCGAAAATCCTTATCCGACCTGCTCATCATCAAAAAATTGACGTTGGGCGTGGACAATAGAAAGCGTCGGCGTTCAGCCGCCGCTGCATCGATGAGACCGAGCAGCGCGCTCAAGTCCAGCGCATCGATGGGGATACCCAGCACGCCAAACACATTTCGTGACAAATCGTCATGGTCGTTTAATTCCTGTAATTCTTGGCCGTCTAACAAAGCCGCTTTGGCCGGTATGATAGGGTGGCCGAACTGGTGCGTTGCCTCGGGTTCCGCAACGGGTGCCCAATACTGCATTTGCGTCGACCCGGCCGGGCAATCCATTGCAGAAACCAACCAATTATCGCTTTAATAATTTAAAGCCTTAAGGCTGCCATTATGGCACGCCGGCAAAAACGTAAATAGGACTTTTTAAAGTTGATTAATTTAAGCGCCGATCATGCCTCGTGTCGGTGGGGGCGCAAATGTCCTTCGGGGCATCCGTCCCCGCCATTTACGTCATTCTGAATTAAAAGGTCCCAAAAATTCCGATCCATGCTATTTACCGGCAACGGTTATTGCCACATCCACCTCTTACCCGTGCTCGGGTTATTTTGACGGGTTTACCGTTACTATGCGCCCGGAGTGCGCTTTGCTGAGAGGAATTGCGGGCAGGCGTGGGTTGAGCCTTGAGTTGAACAATGTCTGCGAACTCGATTGAGCTTCCTGATGCGATGATGCGGTCATCGGGCATCCCGATCAGCGCGGATGTTCCGGACTGGACCAGGGAGATGCCGCAAACATTCTGGGATCCAGGCCGCAAGCTGCTTGCAACCATCCGGGGCTATCAAAAATGGTGCGGTAAGACCGGCCTGGTCGCGCGCCTATGCTGTAAACTTCATGTGTTGCGTCACCGGTTCTGGAGCGTGGTGACCGGTGCCGACATTCCGCTGAGTTGCCAAATAGGGGGAGGCCTTCTCATCCCGCATCCCAATGGGATTGTGATCCATCCGCAGGCTGTTGTTGGTGTCAATTGCCTGATCTTCCAACAGGTAACAATCGGCTCCCGCTCAAGCGACAGGCTTCCCGTAATCGGCGGTCATGTCGATATCGGCGCGGGTGCAAAGATTCTGGGTAACGTCGTCATCGGCGATCACGCGAGAATTGGGGCGAATGCAGTGGTCACCAAAAACGTCCCAGCGTTTGGGACCGCGATCGGTTTTCAATAACATGATTTGTCCTCTCGCTTCGCCGAGCGCCGGCGCTCTAAACGTTTCCCCTGCGGCTCAGCCATCAGCTGATGTCTCGGTTGTTGTTGTCAATTACAACACCGCCCATCTGCTCAAACGCATGTTCGCGGCGCTTGACGCGGCAACCGCTTCGCTCAAGGTCGAGGTCATTGTTATCGACAATGCGTCGGTGGATGATTCCGTCGCGATCCTGGAGCACGAATATCCGACCGTTACCCTCATTAAAAACAAGACAAATGTTGGTTTTGGCCGCGCCAACAACCAGGCGATTCCGCATCTTCACGGCCGCTACGTGCTGCTCCTCAACACAGATGCGTTCGTTGCAGCGGATACATTGGAAAAGACCGTCTCCTATATGAACGACCACCCCTCTTGCGGCGTGCTCGGGGTTAAGCTGATCGGGGAAGACGGCTCGCTACAGCCATCCTGCCGCTATTTTCCGACGCCTTGGAATGTATTCCTGCGGCGCACCGGCCTGTCCCGTTTTTTTTCGCGCCATCGTTTGGTCGACGACATGGACTGGGATCACGCTTCGGTCCGTCGCTGCGACTGGGTTCCCGGCTGCTATTATCTGGCGCGTGGCGAACTCGTCCGTCAACTCGGTCTGTTTGACCCGCGCTTCTTCCTTTACTATGAGGAGGTCGATCACTGTCGTGTGGTCAAAAATGCCGGCTGGGAGGTCATTTACTATCCTTTCACCGAGGTCATGCATATCGGCGGGGAAAGTGCCAAAAGCAGCAGCGCGATTACGAAAGCAGGGCGGCAAATTTCAGTGCTGCAGATCGAGAGCGAATTTCTTTATTTTCGCAAATATTACGGGCTGGTTGGATTGCTCAGCGGCGTCCTGCTATCGATTTTTGCCGATGCTCTCACGGCGATGAATGGCCTGTTCCGGCGGCTCGATTTTCAAGGCGTTCGAATTGCCTGGCAGCACATCGTGACAGTTTTTAGAATTGTCGGTGCAACCAGATTGGCCGCTCAACCGACGAGATAGGATTGCAAAACGCTCGTCTCATGCATTTGAACACAGCAACCAGCGATGTTTGAGAACATCCGTAACGATTTTTGTGCGCATGACGGGGATTGGGGCGCCCAAGGATTTTGGGTCATGCTGGTATATCGGTTCGGCCGCTGGCGCTACGGGGTGCGGCCGGCCATGGCGCGGAAGCTTTTCTCGCTAATCTACAAGGTGCTGTTCAAATTGATTCAGATCCTCACTGGAATTGAGCTGCCTTGCGAGGCGCAGATCGGCCGCAATTTTGTCATCGATCATTTCGGCGGAATCATCATCAGCGGCTATGCCCAGTTCGGCGACAATTGCCGGGTCCGCAATGGCGTGGTGATTGGACTGCGCCGGGTTGAGGAGAAATCCGCGCCGATCATCGGCGATAATGTCGATATTGGCGCTGGCGCCAAACTGTTGGGTCCGATCCGTATCGGCAATAATGTCCTGATCGGCGCCAATGCCGTGGTGCTGTGTGATGTGCCGGACAATTCGATTGCCGTAGGCGTGCCGGCACGGGTGAAGCCGCGCGACGCCGCGCCAACGACACTGTGAGGCGATGTGGCGCATAGCGCTGAGAGTACATTCGGCATTGTGGCGATCGGCCGCAATGAAGGCGATCGCCTCAAGCGCTGCCTGAGGTCGCTGCCGGCGGGCGCGCCAATTGTCTATGTCGATTCCGGCTCAAGCGATGGATCGGACCAATGGGCGCGCGGGTTTGGCGCGGAGGTGGTGCAACTCGATCTGTCTACGCCATTCACGGCGGCGCGGGCGCGTAACGCCGGCTTTCGCCGGCTGTCGCAACTCAATCGCGATCTTCTCTGGGTGCAGTTTGTCGACGGCGATTGCGAACTCGCCAGCGAATGGCCGGACACCGCCATTTCATTTTTGCAAGGTAACGCCAAGGTTGCGGCGGTGTTCGGCCGGCGGCGCGAACGGGCTCCCGATCGCTCGGTCTATAACCGGCTGTGTGACTGGGAATGGGACGGGCCGGCGGGCGACAGCCGCGCCTGCGGCGGCGATGTGATGATACGGTCTACCGCTTTCCAGGAGGTTGGAGGGTACCGCGATCTCCTGATTGCGGGGGAAGAGCCCGAACTATGCGTGCGGCTGCGCGCGGCCGGCTGGCGCATCGTTCGTCTCGATGCCGAAATGACATGGCACGATGCCGCCATGACCCGCTTCAGCCAGTGGTGGAAGCGTACCTTGCGCAGCGGCTACGCCTTTGCCGAGGGCGCTTATCTGCATGGCGCGCCGCCGGAGCGGCACTGGGTATGGGAATCCCGGCGGGCCTGGATTTGGGGTGTCTTCTTGCCAATCCTGTGCGTGGCGGCGGGCATAGCGCTGATGCCATGGGGCTGGGTCAGTTTTGCGATTTATCCCTTGCAGATGATCCGGCAGTCGTCGCGGGGGCCGGGCGACTTTCGCGAGCGTGCGACCAAGGCTTTCTTTCAGGTGATCGGCCGGTTTCCCGAAGCGCTGGGCCAACTGCAATTCTGGCGCGACCGGCTGTTCAGCCGTAAATCGCTCTTGATCGAGTATAAATGACACTTCGATGCCTATTGCTTACCTGATCAATCAATATCCGAAGGTCAGCCACAGTTTCATCCGCCGTGAAATCCAGGCGCTGGAACGTCTTGGCATCGACGTGATGCGGATTTCGATCCGCGGCTGGAACGAGCCGCTGGTGGATGTCGATGATCTGGAAGAACGAACCCGCACGCGTTACGTGCTGCGCGACGGCGCGCTTGCTATGGTTTTAGCGACGCTAAAACTCTGTTTGACGCATCCCATCCGCTTTCTCAGGGCGCTTGCGCTTGAAATCAGGATGGCGCGTCGTTCCGACCGCCCTTTGCCCGTTCACCTGATTTATCTCGCGGAAGCCTGCCGCATATTCCTGTGGCTGAAACGCGCAGGCGTGACGCATCTGCACGCCCATTTCGGCACCAATTCCGCTGAAGTGGCGATGCTGATTCATGTACTGGGAGGACCGCCCTGGAGCTTTACCGTTCATGGGCCGGAAGAGTTCGACAAGCCCTTCGCCATTGGGCTGGCGGAAAAGATCCGGCGCGCGACTTTCGTGGTGGCGATCAGCTCTTATGGCCGAAGCCAGCTCTATAGGCTGGTGGATCATCGCTACTGGCCCAGGATCCACGTGGTACGCTGTGGTCTGGATCGCAAGTTTTTCGATGATGTGCCTGATCGGCCGCTCTCGGCACGGCGGCTGGTCTGCGTCGGGCGGATTTGCGAGCAAAAAGGTCAGTTGCTGTTACTTGAGGCCGCGCGAATCCTTGCCGCCAAGGGCGTCGATTTCGAACTGGTGCTCGCCGGCGATGGCGAAATGCGCCGTGAAGCGGAAGCGTTTATCGAGCAGCACAAGCTCACCTCCAGGGTCCGCATCACCGGCTGGATTAGCAACGATCAGGTCCGCGAGGAACTGTTGGCGGCGCGAGTATTAGTGCTGCCCAGTTTTGCCGAAGGCTTGCCGGTCGTGATCATGGAAGCGATGGCGCTGCGCAGGCCGGTGATCAGTACATTTGTCGCGGGTATTCCGGAGCTTGTTATACCCGGTGAGCACGGATGGTTAGTTCCGGCGGGGGACGTTCAATCTCTTGTCGACACCATTCAGAATTGTATCATCGCGTCAGACAATGAATTATCCATGTTAGGGCAAGCTGCTCACCATCGAGTTAAATACTACCACGATTCCGATGACGAAGCCTTAAAATTGCAGAGATTATTCACGAGACTATCATATCCGGCCAACATCAAGCTCTGAACTCCCGCGCAAAATTAAAAGCTGCGATACAACAACAACGACCGAAGCCGACTACCGCGAGAAATAGCGTTGCTCTGACAACCACGCTTTAAAAATGTCAACCCTGGCTTTTATCGGCCATTTCATCTCTCGAAGATAGAAGTCCTTCAGCGCGACCTCGGTTAGGCCGCGGGCAGGCACCCCAAACTTATTAAACAATCGCCTTAATTGCTTGACATAGAGAAACGCGGCCTCATTTGCGGCGAAGTGCATCATAACAGGTTCCTGCTTCTGACCAGTGTCCATAAGTTCAAATGCACATTTCCCGTTCGTGGCGTCGATATCGATTTTTCCTCTTGCACTCAAAGGCCGCGACCAAAAATCAAAATGCGGCATCGGTCGGAGATCGAGTAAAGTCATTGTAATATTCATGACATCTTCATCCGCAAACTTGATGTTCCCGGCGTAATTCCTGTAGTCTGCAGCAATCGTTCTAGCGAGATCGAAAATTGCCACACATTCGGGCTTGCGAAAGTAAGCATGTCCGGCACCGTCTATTTGGACGAGGGCTTTCCGGCCGATTTTCCTAAGGACTGCCTCCGTATCGAGTCCGAATGGGCTGATTCCATCCGTCGTGTATTTCCCGCAGGCGGAGTAGGATTGCGTACGCCAATCGTTTAATAATCCTTTCAAAGGTCGAAAGATGAAAACGTCCGAATCGAAGAAAAACGTTTCGTCAAAGGGCGAATACCGATCCAAATGAATTTTATGGACAAAGCCTTTAAGCTCCGGATCTTCGTCCACGCATAGGTCGAAATAAGGCGCAACGTAAGGGCGCACCTTCGGCGAGCATGCCACCGCGAGGGGGACGTCAGAATTTGAAACCCGAAGCGAAAGAGCCAAGCCGATCGCCTTCAGATAGTCATCCATAGTTGCAAGGGTTAAGACTCCGAAGCTCATTTTACCCTCTTTACTCTATAAATCTCGCGTAGGTCTGTTTGCCTATCGACTAGTAATATGAACCCGCTCCCACTAACAATATGCGGAGTTTGCAGATTTTTCGATAACGAGCCACTTAATCTCGATCGAAGGTAAAATGAGCCATACCTTGGCAAATCGGTCTTTGCGCTAGAAGGATGTAAATTGGTCTTTCCAACGGCCAAGAATTATTGAATATCTCGATTAGACGCGGGCGCTGCTGTTCAAAATAGCCGTCAACACTTAGAGTTAGACTTGCCGATGGAAGGAAATTGGTTCGCTGTAGCCGCGCTTTTTTCCTGGCCTGTCGTTGTTTTTGTCCTGTTGACGAGAACCGAGGTTAGCCAAGCTCTGTTATGGGCCGTACTGGGCGGACAGCTTTTGCTCCCCGCCGGCTCAGCATTAAAGCTGTCGATGATCCCACAACTGGATAAGGCCTCGCTCCCCAGTTTGGCGGTGCTGCTGGCTTGTATCCTGAGCGGCCGACTCAAGTCGGCCAATCCTTGGCGACCAGGATTGGTCGATGTTCTGTTGTTCGTGTTTGTGCTGAGCCCTCTGATTACGGCGATGCTGAATGGTGACGTAATTCCGTTGCCCAATGGAGTATTGCCATCCGTAGGGCTTTATGACGGCCTATCGTCCGTCATCAGCCAATGCGTCGTCGTGATTCCATTTGTTCTGGGACGAAGCATTTTGACGACGGAGCGAAGCACCGAGCAGATCTTTCGCTGCTTCGCTGTTGCCGGCTTGCTTTACTCGCTCCCGATGCTGTTCGAAATTCGTATGAGCCCACAACTTCAGGCCTGGATTTATGGCTTCATGCCGGGCGAGTTTTATCAAGAAGCGCGTGATGGCACCTTCCGTCCGACCGTGTTCATGGGCCATGGTTTGATTGCTGCATTCTTTGCAATGACATGCGCGGTTGCAAGTTGTGTGCTTTGGCGTGTTCGCGCGACGGTAAAAGGCGTCGAAGCGGGTCCCCTTACAGTCTACCTGACGAGTATGCTTGTTCTTACGAAGAGCTTCGGTGCGATCCTCTATGCATTATTTCTCATACCTTTAATACGCCTGTGCTCAACCAGGGTTCAATTCCGCGTTGCCACAGTTTTGGCGGCTGTCGTGCTGATTTATCCCGCTGCACGAACGCTGGATATCATTCCAACGCAGCTGATAGACGAGACGATCAGATCAGTTAATCCTGAGAGGGCCGACTCGCTTCAAACGAGATTTGACAATGAACATCGATTGGTCGACCGCGCAATGGAAAGACCCCTCTTTGGATGGGGGCGATATGGGCGCAGCCGATTGCATAGCGAGACGAGTGGTCGGGACGACAGCATTACTGACGGCCGTTGGGTCATAACGATAGGACAGTACGGCATTGTTGGCTTTATCGCAGAGTTCGGGTTGCTGGCCATTACGGTATTTCGGGCCGGTTCCTCTGCACGATACGCCGCTTCCCAACAGGAGGCGGCGCTGCTGGCAGGCTTGTCACTTATCGTTGCCGTAAATCTTGTCGAGCTGATACCTAACTCTGCTCTTCTGCCTTGGACATGGTTGCTTGCGGGGGCTCTGGTCGGCCGCGCCGAATCCCTCCGTGTAAGCGCTCGCCAAAGGAGGCGCACGACCTCAATGCAGCCAATGTTCACACCGCTGGGAGATCGGTCGTCGAATCCCTCCAAGGTGGCCTTTGACCGGCCATCACCTCGTTAGGAAAAGATAAAGAAGACCGTTCTTCAGAATGTGCATTAGTCGAAGTTGTAGCAAAGATGGGTATTCAGATTGTCGGGGCCAACATCTCTGAGAGCACGGGCATTTCGCGCAGGCCGGTGGATTCTTGTTGCGCATGGTCTTTCTCAGGTAGTTCGACTGGCGAACAGCCTCATCATGACGCGTCTTCTTGCGCCGGATGCGTTCGGCGTTATGGCGATCGCTTCGGCGATACAAATCATGGTTACCCTTCTTTCTGACATTGGCCTTCACCAAGCCATTGTTCAGAGTTCGCGAGGTGCCGAGCGTGACTTCCTTCGGACAGCGTGGACGGTCCAGATCCTGCGCGGCGCGCTCATCTGGTTGGTTTGCTCTCTGCTTGCGATTGGCTTGGCTGTCGCGAATTCTGTGGGCTGGATTACTTCCCACTCGGTGTATGCCGATACGCGTCTCCCGGGTGTCGTGGTCGCGACTTCGCTGACTGCCGTAATCCTTGGGTTTCAATCGATGAAATCGATTGCTCACAATCGGCGCCTCGAGATGAAGCACCTCACAATTATGGAGATCATTGGCTCGATGGTAGGTCTTTGCGTCGCTGCGGGGGTAGGTTTCATTACAGGCTCGGTCTGGTCATTCGTCAGCGGCGTTATTGCTTCCGCGCTGGCAACCACGATCATTAGTCATATCTGGTTGAGCGGAGATTCCGATCGCTTTGGTTGGGAGCCGGCGGCCCTTGCCGAACTGCGCCGCTTTGGAAAATGGGCGTTCCTATCGTCAGCCTCGATGGCATTCAGCATGAACGGCGACCGGTTCCTTCTTGGCCTGTGGCTCTCGCCCGCCGCGCTGGGAAATTATTCACTTGCCGCAAACCTGGCGACGCTTACCGAAGGAATCGGCAACCGACTTTTTACAAGTCTGTTTTTTCCCGCGTTGAGCGAGGCCGCCCGCTCCGGGCATCGGCGGTTCATATCGGTTTATTTTCGCATGAGATGGTTGACGGATGCGGGCTTCGTTTGGATGGCGGGCTTGCTGTTCAGTGCCGGCCCATCCATTGTGTCGATCATGTATGACCCTCGATATGCGCCAGCGGGCGCAATGCTCCAATATCTCTCATTCGGGCTGCTGTTCAACCGCTATAACCTGACGGGAAATGCCTATCTTGCCATCGGCAAGCCGAACTACGTCGCCGCAATGAACTACCTCCAGCTCGCCTCGCTCTTCATACTCGTCCCCGTGCTTTTCTACACATATGGAGTTACCGGGGCGGTTATTGGTATCGCCTTTCACAGATGTCCGGTTATTCTTTTGATCCTTGTATTCAACAGGAAACACAGTCTGAACAACATCAAGCTCGAGTTTGCTGCATTTGGATTCTGGCTGGTCGGTTACGTATCGGGCCTTGCGGCACCGTATGCCTTGAACATTTGGCATCAATACCGACCCGTACTTCATTTTGGCGCGTAGTCGCGATCTGGTTTATGAAAAATGGCGGCTCCATGACTGCAAGTACTCCGAAGAGAGTTTTGTTTCTGGCGATAGCTTCTTCCGATGCAGTCCCGCCAGATCCCGATTTCATCAATATGCTGCGGGAAAAAGGAAACTACGTCGAAACCAGAAGGATCAAAGAGGCCCGATCGTACTTGCAGGTGCTTCGTGCCTTCCTGCTGTGCAAGGACATCCGAGATTTCGACCTCGTTATCGCTCAGGAATATTTTTCCGCGTTTGGGATGGCTCTCCGCGCTTCGGTTTCTTCGGCCGCGACCAAATTGGCGGTCATCGGATTTAACGTTTCTCGACGCTATCTCGTCACCCGAAGTCGCTCGGCAAACCGGCTCATAAATCGGATTTTCTCCCGGCTTTCCATCATCGTGGTGCATTCGCGCGCCGAACGTCGGTTGTTTTGTCAGGTTCATGATCTGGATCCCAATCGAGTTGCGCTGGCACTTTGGGGATATGATCTTCCACGCACGTTTCGCGAAGGTCGCGCCATTTCACTCGGGCGGTTCGATCAGCGCTATGTCTGCATGGTCGGACGAAATAACCGGGATTTTGCCGCGCTGACCGAAGCTATACGCGGGACGTCCATCCCGGCGATTTATGTGGCATCGCGGGTGACCGACCCTTGGCTGGAAAGCTCGGATCAGATCGAAATTCTATACGACATTCCTTTCGACGACTGTCTGGCCATTATAGCCAACGCGGCTCTGAGCATCATTCTTTTGAAGGACCAGAAACGGGGCGCGGGCCACATTACCGCCGTGAGCGCCATGATGCTCGGGAAGGCTCAGGTGTTCTCGGATGCAGATGTGCTGAACGATTACCTAATCGCTGGCGATCATGGACTCGCAGTTCCTTTGAACGACCCCACCGCTACAAGACAAGCGATCGTAAAACTTTATAATAATAATCAATTGGCCGAATATTATGGCCAGGAGGCCAAGCGCTATGCCCTCAAATATTTGACGAACGCAGCCGCGCAAAAGCGCACGTTTGCCTTGATGAATGCTGCCCTCGAAGAAAGGCCAATCGATCTGATTGATCCAGAGTGGCAATTACAAGTGCATTCGCATCTCTTGAATTAAAAGGGGGGGCATGCGGAATGCCTGTGCCTAGATGTGAAGCTGCGATGAATCGCAGGCTTCAACAGTTAGGCTCGTTTTATTACTCCGGTGGCTAGACGGTTAGTCACGTCTTCTCGTTAGATGCAGGTATGCAACAGGTTGGCGCCGGCTGCCATGGGTTCGTTCGGAATTTTGGCTAACAGCTTCACTGTTCAAACACGAGAGAAGTTCTACACGGGTCGGAGTATTGACAGCTTAATAGCTGCCAAATGGAATTTCTTCACCAATCCACTCTTCAGTGATTAGATTTTCTATTTCCTTCTAGACCCAACGCCCATCACGAGGGCGACGCCCCTCTTTCCATGCGAACAAGCAGATCAGCCCAAAACTCAGCCGACGAAGCCGTCGGGTGATTTGTATCGAAATAGAGTGGTTTTCCATCCAGCGAAGCCATACAGATGCCTGAACCGCAAAGCGCCCGTGAAGAGGACAGTCGTCCCGAAACCTGGGTGCGAAGTGAATTCAGCACGTCGAAGAAGAACGAGAAGTCCGACAGGTACTCGTCACGGCTAAACTCAAGCTCCCGATTCAAATGCATCATCGCTGCTCTAGCCATGAAAATTGGGACATCTTCACGCGCGCCTGGTAGGGGTTCCCAAATATAGACATCTTTACCGAGCGCCTTCAAATCAGCGACGGTTTTCGGAAATGCTTCCTTGAATAGGACTGATGCGCTTGCTTGGGTAGGCACGATGTCCTTTGATGTGGCGATGCCATCCTTTCCCTGGCGCCATATCGACACCAGCAGAACCTTGCTGATTGCCGGGCTCTTCGCAAGTACGTTGAATATCTGCTCGTTGAAGTTAAAGCACCGATCCTGGTCATGATAAAGATGGACGCCCCGCAGCGGCGGACAAGAATGTTGAAACATGAAGACTGCTGACTGCTTGGTTCTTTTCAACCAGATATCGAATGCCTGATATCCCGCCCAGGCGTGTGAGTCGCCGTAGATGAGCCACCGCGGAGCTGTGTTTGATCCGATCATGCACAGGTCAGTAATCGAGTTGAGCGACTGATGGCTGAATTCGCATTGGGTCAGCGGCGGCGTCTTGTCATCGGTATAAGCAGCCAGGTCAATTACCGGCCCGGGAAAACGCTGAGGTAGTCCGCCGGTTGCTAATATGACCGCACAAAAAAGGATAGAGCAGATCAGGCCCAGGCCGTAGGCGCTCGCCAGTTGCCTTGAAGCAGCAAATGCCTTTCGATTCCTGATTGGATTCTCCACCAAATGATAAATGACAACTGCCAAGCCGATCGAGCTAAGAAATAGCACCACTCGCCAGGGCAGGTTATCCTCAGTCCCGAGCATCGATCGAGCGAAGACCACCACAGGCCAATGAACAAGGTATAGACTATAAGAAATCTTTCCCAGGTACCGGATGCTGCTGGCATTGAAAGCCCTGAGGATGTGAAGAGAGCATTTATCGCCAGCAAAGAGGGTAAATGCTGCACCCAAAACCGGGATGGCTGCGTAATATCCTGGCAGCGGAAGATCACGGTTCAGGAATATGGCGCTTGCTCCGATCAAGGCGAGGCCCGTGAGAAAAATCAATGAAGCCTCGGCTTGCGACACGTAAATGCTCGCAATACGAGATGTTAGCGCTCCAACCAAAAACTCCCACGCCCGGGTTGGAAGAAGATAGAACGTCGCTTCCGGCTTTTTGTCGACGAAATAGATGTTGATTAGAAAGGAGACGATCAGCACTAGGCCAAGGGCCAACCAAAAGCGTCGCTTTGCTATCCGATGAACCGCGATCAAGAATATCGGATATAGCAGGTAGTACTGTTCTTCGACGGCCAGCGACCAAGTGTGCAGGAAAAACGCCGAATTAGCACTTAGGCCGAAATAATTTATTGTCCTCCAGTAGTAGAAGTTTGACAGATAGGTTTGTGCCGCCATCGCCTCCTTGCCCAAATCCGTCAATTGTCGGGGTAACAACCAAACCATCCCCATGCAGAGTGTCAGGGCCATGACAGTAAATAACGCTGGGGCTAAGCGCCGGATACGATTGGCATAGAACTGACGGAGATCGAACGTTCCGTCATCCAATTGGCGCTTGACGATGGACGTGATCAAAAAGCCAGAGATTACGAAGAAGATGTCGACCCCAAGAAATCCAGCTCCTTGGGCGCCGAATAGCTCAAAGTGAAATACCAGGACCATCATCACCGCAACGGCCCGCAGTGAATCTATGTCCTTGCGATATTCTCCAGCTTTCAAGCCGGTCTCCTGTACTCTAAAGCTAATTGGCGATATGCCTTACACGGCCAAGCTTATTGCCGCTGATACACTTAGCCAGCACGGCGGCCTCAAGCCGGATTAATCGTGATTCAGACTGAAGTCCGCGCAGTCATAGTGAGGCTCCGTCCCCTGCGCAACGTAACGCCCTGCGAACCTTCCGGAGCACCATTTACGTTATATCGAGAAAGGCGTCAGGAAAAGCGCCTAGCCGAAAAAGGCTGGGTGGGCTAATGTCATGGCGATGACTGGTATCCTCGCAATGATCCTGTTTCCAATTGGCATATACCTATCCGTCAGGATGCTTACTTCGTCCAAAGAGATCAAGTTTCGAAAGGGGCGCAAAAAATAAGCGCGAGTGGCCCCTCGGCTTTTGCTCCAATGTGAACGCTCGATAATGGTGGGTTAATGAGGCTTGGCTTGGGCGCGCGAGGGCTCCGTATCGGACGCTTCTTGGCTGCTCTTGGCGGTGCATTCGCATCGCAGCGGAGACCTGAGGCATGCAAACAGCAACGCGTTAGCTCGGAGTAGGGTGTGGTTGATGTCCTGCTGGCTGTGCCTGGCGGAGTTAAGCGTTTGCACGGCGGCAAGGCTGGTGTGAAACGATGGATAGATTTTTGAAGTATGTCATTAATCTGCCGGAACGTCTGGACCGCCGGAAAGAGATGGAAGCGCAGCTCCATCGTATTGGTTGGCGAGCTGAGTTTCTCGCGGCGACGAAGCCTACTACTGCTGACGGGTTCCCCTCCGTTGGGGCGCGTGGTTGTTTCCTCAGTCACCTCGAAGCATTGAAGCGTGGAGCGGGGCTCAACGAGCACATCGTTCTAATGGAGGATGATCTTGATTTCGTCCCGGATTTCGAAAAACTTTGGCAGCAGGCCTATGAAGCGACCCTTACGAGGGAATGGGCAATATTCTATCCAGGGCACACGCTCGGGGACAAAGCCAGCGGGCTGTCGATGATCGACCCAAGCGAGGGCATCGTTTGTACGCACTTTGTAATGATTCATCGCGATGCCGCACAGACGATCATTCAGGGGCTCGAAACAATGCTATCGCGACCGCCCGGCCACCCGCTTGGAGGTCCAATGCACGTCGACGGGGCTTACTCGACTATCCGAGCGCAGAATCCACAATTAAAGACGTACGTGTTCTCGCCGTCACTAGGCCATCAGAGATCGTCGAGATCCGATATCGCGAACCTGAGATTTTATGATCGGATCGAAATGCTCCGACCGATCGTTATCCGCCTGCGCCGCGTCAAGAGTGCATTGAAATAATCGCGCTATATTATTAGAATATACGCTGTGTCGAGATTCATTTGCCGGCTGGGTAGTGATCGACGAATTTGAAGACCTGTTTTCCAGTTTCGATCAATCGAAGGTCGCCCTTCTAAAGAGGCGCGGCAAGATTAGAAATCGTTACTTCGAGCCATTATCTTGACTCGGAGGATCTCGAGGAAAGAGGGGATTGCTTCTTGTCGTTGATCGCCCCCCTAGTGATCTTCGGATGCTTCAGAGTATAGTCCCAGTACGTTTGTCAGGAGTAAGGCGAGTGGGATAATGGTTGAGTGCGGAGCTCCAGAATGTTCAGTCGAGATGCGATCAAGACTACCCTTCAACAGGCCGGACTATTCCCAGTTGCAAGATCGATATACCGAAAATTCAACCCCAATATAAAGAAGCTGCGCCAGCGCGAGCTTCTATTCTACGGAGACATGATCTCCCAAAAAGCATTATGTTTCGATATCGGCGCCAACTTGGGCCAACGCAGCCAAGTGTTCCTTGAGCTTGGTAGCCGCGTCGTACTTGTGGAGCCTAACGAAAGCTGTCTCGACACCCTTCGCTATGAGTTTTCTGGAAACGGCAAAATCGAAATCGTCGCAAAAGCCGTTGGCTCTGAAGAGGGAGAGATCAATTTCTACGCGCACGGTACAGACTCGACCGGGAGCGTGAACCCGGACTGGGACAAGAAAGTATTCGGATCTGATCGGCAGCAAACTGCCAGAACTGTCCCGGTGACGACGATTAATTCATTAATCGGCAGCTATGGAAGGCCGTATTTTATAAAAATAGATGTCGAGGGATTCGAACTCGAAGTGCTTCGCGGTATGTCACAAGCCGTTCCACTTCTATCCTTCGAATACCATTACGATGACATCAGTAACGTCGCTAGATGCCTCTCTTATCTTGAGTCGCTATCTCCGATCTCCATTCGAGCTTCAAACATGGATTGCGAGTGGCTCACATCTAAAACCGCCGATCTCGATTCCTGTCTCGCGCAGATTGAAACCGCAAACGCGAAGGGAGATTTGTTCGTCTGGAGCGAAAATTGCTAGCTGTTATTGTACGCGTCAAACGCAACCATCTCCGGCGTCGGTTGACTCGTCTCGTAGTAAGGTTTCGTCACGCCAAAGACGTTCGGGCCGTAGGCACCGAACATATTGTGAAAATTCCACAGGGCTGACGTAATCCAATAATTGCTGGCGAATTTTCCGCCGTTCGATTTGAAGGTGGCTAGGACACTGGCGTATTGATTGCCCCAATTCGGGCTCGCCTTGTATCCCTGCCACATTGCTGTGATGTCTGCTTGGCTCAGGGCCACAGGCCCGGTCCCCGGATCGTAGCTTGTCGGCTGCTGATCCCCGAATGGATAGACGCCCCACCCCCCCTCGTACTGATGGAACTCAAGACCGTATTTAGATGCAGTGTTCGCCCAGAAAGGACAGAAGCTTTTCTGCCAATCATAAAGCGATACGCCAGTGCCAGCCGCAGTAGCGTTCAACCAACTATCAGCAGCGGCAAATGCATCGGTGGTGTTGCCAATCTTGAATTGGTAAACGGCCTTCGCCGTCGGATATAAGTTTCGGTTCGGCTCAATGTAAGGCGCAACGGCGAGAGCATCCGCCCGCTGATAGGGGTACGCTCCTGACCCTAGTCCAGCGTTGGGCGCCTGAAAAAGTAGAGCCGTCTGAGAAGTACTGGTCGCGTTCCCGTTGGTTGCCAGCACTCGATAGATGCGGTTCATCGCGCCAGAATAAACTGTATCGATCTGAGCCGTTGCATTGTAGTGCCGCCATCCTTGCCACTGAAAGTAAGCGTCAGTGTTGAGGGCGCCCGCGCTGCCGACGATGCCAAGTTGCAGGCCGGCCATCGTCTGCGCAAAATTTCTGCCTGAGAATTGCGAATTCCAGATTTCATTTCCCAATTCAATTCGGGCCCGAAGATTGGAATTCAAATTGTTGAAGAGGTAGGTCGCCGCCTGAAGGAAGAAATCATCCGTCGCGTTGATCGGAATGCATATCCAGGGCGGCACATTGCATTCATTGCAAAGCTGGGTGATGACCTCTATCGGAACGCCAAGAAGCTGGCCATTTTCGTTGGCTGGGCTGATAGTTAGTAGTAACGCATCCATGGCGGCGTTGTAGACCAAGCTATAGGGCGAACCCATGCCAGGGAAATCGGTGCCTTGGGTAAAGCGATTGACCGATTCGATGTATATATTTTGGCAATCTACGCCGACTACACGCTTCAATGGCAGACCTGAAGTCGCAACTCGAATTGCAGCCATTACGATGCCGCCGCTTATATACGTTCCCCAGTTAGTCGAATCGATACCATTGAGTGTAAAGTTGTTGGCGTCGATCGTGGTCACGGTGAAATCAGGCGCGCACTGGATGAGAGCGCCGGTTGGATTCGTCCAATTCACCGCATTGGCGATGGAGACCTTTCCTCCCGAACTGTTAAGCCCGCCGTCACTCGGAAACATGACGTGCTGGCCCGTCGTGAATCCATGACCGGGAGCGGTGACCTTGCAGGGATTTGCATTCGTCATCCCCGTGACCTTCGCCGTGGTTGGTATGGTTGGGAATACGGCCTGAACGAGCATCCCATCGGTCCAGGCCGACGGATTCCCTGCAATCGTGTTAGGCGCCGTATAGTCGTTCGTCCCAGCGGCCTGCGTACAGATGCCGCAATAAGCGGTTAAGACGCTGCCGAGCCATGAATAGTTCGTCTTTTGGGGACGGTTGATCCACTGTGCTGTAATTGAGCCGTTGGTGGATTGCCAATCCATGAAGCGCAGGCAGCCGTACTTTTGATAAAAGGCGATGAAGTGCGGGGCGGTGATCTGTCCAGCATTCAACAACGCTGCTTGGTCCGCTCGATAGAACCGGATCCTGGTCGGGGCGACCGCAACCGCGGTGACCTGGATGAATGCGCCGAACGCCTCGCCAAGCTCGTAGGCATGCAATGTAACGGTCGTGCTGGCCGTGCTGAATGGGTTCGAGAAGCTGTTGACCGCGTAAGTGCCATCTCCGCCGTTGGTGCCGCCGATCTGGCCGCCTAGAACAGCGTCAGCAGGGATTCCGACGCCGCTGATACGTTGCCCCGTCCACACCGTGCCCGGCCTCGAACCCGTAACGGTGATGACGGTATTATTACCGGATGGAGCGCATGAGCCCGAGAAGGTGACGTTCGATGAATTGACCGGCGTGATATTAAATCTGACGCTGTTCGAATTGCTCCTGACAACGGTAGCCTTGATCCCCGGATATCCTGAGCCGCCCCCGATGTTCGCCGAGATGGTGGCGCTCCCATCCCAATCGAGAATCCAGTTGCCGGACTTCGGATCGCTGGCTGTCAGATATCCCTTCGTCTGCGAACGCCAGGTTGTGCCGCCGGCCGGGAAGCCCGTTGGAAAGCCATCCGAATTGAGATGGGAGAAAATATCTGTTTTGACGCCCGAACCAAAAAGCTGCCACGACGTCATCATCTTTCCGCAGTCGATGAACGGAAAGTCCAATCCGTAAGACTCAGGATTGAGGTTGTTTAGGTTGACCTGGGCCTTGCCCATTGGCGAGACGGTAGATGCCGGTAGCACCCCGGCATTTGTCCGCGACGCGGCTAGAATTACAACTGCAGAGGCCCCCTGCAGAAATTGACGACGGGTGTTCATTTTCCAACTTCCGGAAGCAGGCATTGATGCGAGGGATCGGGACGATCTTCCTTCCTGGCGCTTGCGCAGTCTCTGAAGTCCAGTTCCGGGTTTCCTCCCGCGGGCCTTCTCCGCTTTGAATGGCGAGCAAGCTGAAGGTTAACCAAGCGAGGATACCGCAACTGGCGACCCATTCTTTGAACGGCGTACTGCCGGCGAATCTCAATCCTCGCAACCTTGCCCTTTTTGAGCCACCACCTGGGCCGAACAGGCGGTTTGCGAAGCCCTATTTGTCCCCGATTGTGGTTTCGTGATCGGCCGCCTTATTCCCTTCACCAAACACCCAAAACTGTTCCCGTTTAATAGCAGTGGCAAATAAAAAGGCCAGCTTTGTGGAAAGCTGCTCAATGTCTTGGACGTTATTGCACTTTAGTCTGTATGACATGGAGCCGACATAAATATATTATTTGCGATTTGCGCCCATTAATTTCCGGATACCTGCCAAGGTGGCAAATCGTTGCCGACTTTGGCTGCCTTGTAATCTCTTTGTGTTTGAAATATGAAATGGCTTTAGGGCAGGCGGAATATCGATGAAGCCTACGGAAAATCAGTTGCTTCCCTTTGGGCAGGATTGACCGGGCGAGGGGTGTTTTCGCGGCTGCCTCGAACGGTTGTTTGGTTGGTTGATGTTTATTTTTATATTGGCCGTCATTGCTGGGTTGCTCAGCATCCCTGTTGCCGTGCTGTTCATCGAGGTGATTGGGGGGCTGAGGCCGGTCGAACAAAAGGCCGGTGAGCTTCTGTGCGCAGAGGCTCCGGGGCGCATCGTTGTCGTGGTGCCCGCCCACAACGAGAGCAGTGGGATCGTGCCGACCCTTCAGGACGCCTTGTCGCAATTGGGCGCTCGGGACCGTCTTATTGTGGTCGCGGATAATTGCACGGATGATACGGGTGCCATTGCAGCCGCCGCCGGGGCCGAGGTCATCGTGCGGGACGATCTCCAAAAGATCGGCAAGGGCTACGCCATAGCCTGGGCCGTCACTCATTTAAACGATGATCCGCCCGACTTTGTTTTGTTCGTTGATGCGGATTGCCGGATTCAATCCGGGCTGGTGAAGAAGTTAAGGGATGTCTGCCAGCAGGTGGATCAACCCGTTCAGGCATTTTACGCGATGACGGGTACGGAAAATTCTCCGGTGAACCACAGCATCGCGGAATTCGCCTGGATCTTGAAAAATCTGGTTCGGCCCCTTGGGCTTCGATCCTTCAATTGTCCCGTCCAGTTGATGGGATCGGGCATGATGTTTCCATGGGGCGTTATCAAGGCCGCGCCGCTGGCGAGTGGCAGTCTCGTGGAAGATCTGCGGCTGGGGCTGGATCTAGCCGCAGCCGGCAAGCCGCCCTACTTTTTTCCGTTCGTCGCGGTGACAAGCCACTTCCCCACGACGGTGAGCGGCACCGAGAGCCAGCGCCAGCGCTGGGTGCAGGGCCATCTCGGGATGATATTGCGATCCGTCCCCCGTTTGCTGCTTCTGGCACTCGTCCGGCGAAATCCGGCTCTTCTGGTGCTCGTGCTTGATCTACTGGTCCCCCCGTTGTCGTTGCTGGGGCTTCTGACCATGGGGATGTTTGCCGTGACTTCATTCGCGGTGTTGCTGGGCATGCCCATGCTACCCATGGTCCTTGCATCGCTGAATCTGGCGGCCTTTACGCTGGCCGTTCTGCTGGCCTGGCTGAAATTCGGTCGCACCATTTTACCGGCCCGCATTGGCAGGTCGCTGGGCGCCTCGATCCTCCAAAAATTTGGGATCTATGGGCTGCTGTTGCGGGGCAGGACCGCGGCCCAGTGGGTGCGGACGGATCGGGCAAAACTGAAATAGTCTTCCATCGGGCGATTTCGCGCCCGCGGGAAAGTCATGTAGCCGTTATCTAACCTCGGTAGACGAAATCCGACCGGCGCTTTGTCGAAGTTTGCGTTGGCATTATCATCCACAGCTGGCACACTGTTTGCTTAAACGGTCAGGCGTGGGCAGGGGCGTTTAATGAAGGTCAATTACCGAGCGGCGGCTCTCCGTCAAAAACCGAAGAAACAAAAGAAAACCCGTAAGAAATTTGCGGCGGCCAGTATCGCGCAGCAATATGTGGAGTTACAGCGTCTCCGGGCGCAATTGTCCGAAGCCGAAACTTGGCGGAATGCCCGCTGAGCATTAAAGAGTCCGGGCGTCAGATATCTTCTGACAGCCAGGGTCGGTTCGCTTCCAGACCTCATCAGTTATCCGCAGGGATGCGAGTCCAGAGCATCACATGAGCGAGTTGTTCCGGCGGATCACCCTCGCAGAGTTCTCGCGGCAGCATCTTCGCTTGTTGCGCGAAGCCGAATATTTGGCGACAGCCACTCCACCACAAATGGCAGAAAATGCGCTTGCCGCTCAAGTCGCATTGGGAATGTCGAAAAATAACCAGACGGCCCATCTGTCCGGCCGCGGTTCAAACGACACATGCGAGCTTGCGGCGGATACTGACAACATCAAATAGACCTTGTAATTCCGCCCTTCCATGTTGCTTGTGGCGCTATTTGGCCGGAAATGCGATGCCCAAAGCCAATATCATGCCGATGGGAGCAAGGCCGATGAGCGCCTTCGGCGGCTCCGGGCGTTCGTTACCGGCGTCAAGAACTGGCGTCATAGAGAGGCTGTTTCGGGCGGTCCTTTATTGAATTGAATTCCATCCGATGTTTCCATAATACGGCGCCATGCAGCAGAAATTTATTTCCGTCGCCGCCTGGGCCTGCCTGTTGTTTATCGTTTATGCGACATTTTCGTCTGCTGGCGAACGGCCGGAGCTGACGGTCGGAGAACCTTGGCCGGTCGTTCTTTTCGAACGATTTGGCGCGTATGCGATGTTGGGACTGCTATTTTGTCTGGCCCATCCTCGCCGTTTACCGATGGTTTGTTTGCTGGTCCTAGGGAGTGCCTTGCTGCTTGAATTACTCCAGACGTTAATTCCGGATCGTCATGCGCGAATTTCCGATGCGATGGAGAAGTTCGCAGGCGGGGTTGCGGGGATTTTCCTTGCTGTAGTGCTCATGAGGCTCCTTGAGCAATGGAGAAGGTCTTCGGTTTCGGAGTCTATCATTGCAGATGCTGCTCGATCCGGGCGTGGTGAGCGGGGATAGGCCATCGGCTCTGGAGTCGCGCCCCTGTGGCGGGGCATACGCAGCGGGAGGCGGGCCCCGCGGAGATTACTCGGACAGGGCGAGGTGCCCGAGCCCGCTGTTCACGAACTTAAAGCCCTTGGCTCTGATGGGATCGGAATCGCGGCTCCGCTATTTTGACGCGTTTTCTTCACGCGAACTGGAAGCAGCTTCGCTCGAAAATGCTATCGGCGCGGAAATGGATCTTGATCTGGCTGGATATAAAAGCGCGTTTTCATTTACCGGGGGTGAAGTTCAGTCTGGCAATAATGGAACCGATCGACATTGACAGTAATGTAGATTTAACTTAAACTCCATTCGTGTTAGTGTATTTAACTGATGTTTATTCGTCATATTTATGCATGGTCTCGCTCGCTTCTCCTGATTTGAAATAGGAGATGCTGCCCCGGACAAGGTTGTGGGTGTGATATTTGGGGAACAAGCGCGATAACAGATTTTCTTTTGAACGCAGGGTGATTGAAATGAAGAAATTTCTAGCTGCGAGCCTAGTTGCGGTAGGGATTTTAGCTTCCGCAAGTCCTTCGCAGGCGGAGATGGTTTTTTCGGATAATTTCAACACTACGACAACGCAGGCGCTCAATCAGACGGTATTCACCAACTGGACGGTGACGTCGGGCTCGGTCGATGTGATCGGCGATGGAGGAAGCTATGCGTTGCTGCCGGCCGGCAATGGCAATTACGTCGATCTCGATGGATCGACAGGTGTCCCCGGCCAGCTCACGACGAAGATGACATTTGCTCCGGGCACCTACATTGTACAATTCGATTTGGCTGGAAGCCAAGGTGGTAACGGTAATCTTGATTCGACGTCAAAAACGACGCAAATTTCATTTTCTATTGGCGGCGTGACGCAGTCAATTACTTTGGGCCCATTGGAAGGATTAGAGACCTATGACTATTCCTTTACGACCACAGCGCCGGGACAGTTGAGTTTTACCGATCTTGCCGGCGGCAATAATAACATCGGAAATCTTCTGGATAATGTGGTCGTTACTGCCGTTCCCGAAGCCAGGACTTGGGTAATGATGGTTCTCGGGTTTCTGGCGATTGGTTTCGCAGCCTATCGGAATAAGTCTGCGGTCAACCTTCGCGTGGCATAAGCGCGGAAGGATTGTTTGAGATACTTTCACAGCAGGCCCAGCTGTGTGACCATGGGCGGTGTGAAAAGCTAGCGCCCCTTTACATAAGGGACCTTACGTTTAGCTTGCCTGTGAATTAACCGATGTGAAGGTTCCAAGGGCGCACCGCAGTGTATTGTTGCGCCAGCACTCCATGGCAGCTGGGGCTCATTCCGTCGCGGTGTTGGTTCGATCTTAAGCAGGTATATCGCTACAGGTGAGCTATCGGTTGAGTCCCACCCGGGCGGCTGCATAGCCGCCGTTGAGGATTTCTCTCCACCAAGGCTGGTGGTCCAGATACCAGCGAACCGTTTTCTCGATGCCACTTTCGAAATGTTCCTGGGCTTGCCAGCCTAATTCGCGCTCCACTTTGGAAGCATCGATCGCGTAGCGGCGGTCATGACCTGGACGGTCGGCGACGAACGAAATCAGATTTCGCCGTGGACCAGCGGGGCTCGGGGAAAATTCGTCCAGGAGATCGCAAATCCCTTCAACGACATGAAGGTTCGTCCGCTCGTTACGGCCCCCAACGTTGTAGGTCTCTCCCACCAAGCCGTTTTCGAGCACCAGTGTCAGCGCCTTGGCATGATCCTCGACATAGAGCCAGTCGCGGATGTTTTGACCATCGCCATAAACCGGCAGTGGCTCGTCAGCGAGGCCCTTGATGATCACGTGCGGAATTAGTTTTTCCGGAAATTGATACGGGCCGTAATTGTTGGAGCAATTCGTGACCAATGTCGGAAGCCCGTAAGTTTCCCGCCAGGCGCGAACCAGGTGATCCGAGGAGGCCTTGCTCGCGGAATAAGGCGAGTTTGGCGCATATGCCGTTGTCTCGGTAAAGAAGCCTTCATCACCGAGCGAGCCGAAAACCTCGTCGGTCGAGATATGCAGGAAACGAAATTGAGCACGCTTCTCCGCCGAAAGTCCTGTCCAATGGCGGAGCGATTCCTGGAGCAGCATGAACGTGCCGACGATGTTGGTTTGAATGAATTCGCCGGGGCCATCGATCGATCGATCGACATGACTCTCGGCGGCCAGATTCATCACGGCGTCGGGCTGGTATTTGTCGAATAGCTTGCGCAGTGCAGATCCTTCGCGGATGCAAGTCTGTTCGAAGGCATAATGTGGGTTGCCGACGGCATCGGGCAGGGAGTTCAGATTGGCGGCGTAGGTCAGCTTGTCGATATTGACCACGCGCGCATGCGTGTCGCGCAGCAGATGCCGTACCACGGCGGAGCCGATGAAGCCCGCTCCTCCGGTCACAAAAATCGTGGAGCCCTTAAAGCGCATCGATTGCCTGCCTTCGCGCAGCGTGCCTAACTTTTAAAAGAACGGGAAACGGACAATAGATATTCGCCATAACTGCTCTTGGCTGTCTTTCGAGCCACCCTATCAAAGGCTTCGAGCGAAATGTAGCCTTGGCGCAGTGCGATCTCTTCCGGGCAGGAGATGCGCAGGCCCTGGCGCTGCTCCAGAATCTGGACGAAGTGGCTGGCCTCGACCAGCGAGGAATGCGTTCCGGTGTCGAGCCAGGCGAAGCCGCGGCCAAGAACCTCGACGAACAGGTCGCCGCGTTCCAAATAGGCTTTGTTGATGTCGGTGATCTCGATCTCACCTCGAGCGGATGGCTTGAGGTTGGCTGCGATCTCGACCACGTCATTGTCGTAGAAGTAAAGACCGGTCACGGCGACGTTGGACTTCGGTTGCGCCGGCTTTTCCTCGATGGAAACGGCGTGGCCGTGCTGATCGAATTCAACGACGCCATATTGCTCCGGCGCGCTGACGGCATAGCCGAATACGGTGGCGCCGCTCTTGCGCGAGGCGGCTTTCACCAGCATCTCGGGCAATCCGTGGCCATAGAAGATGTTGTCTCCCAGGATCAACGTCACGGAGCCGCTTCCGACGAACTCCCGGCCGACGATAAATGCATCGGCGAGCCCCCGCGGGCTCTCCTGGGTCGCGTAAGAAAAGCTCAGGCCGATTTCAGAGCCGTCGCCGAGCAGCCGTTCAAATAACGGGCGATCCTGTGGCGTGGAAATAATAAGAATATCCCGGATCCCGCCCAACATCAGCGTCGACAGCGGATAATAAATCATCGGCTTGTCGAAAACCGGCAGAAGCTGTTTGGAAACGACCGTCGTCACGGGGTAAAGACGTGATCCCGTTCCGCCCGCAAGTATAATGCCCTTCATGAGATCTATCCTTGAACCAACCACTTACCTTTTAATTTGCCGAATTTCAATAAATGCTGACATTTACCTTACCCAGAACAAGAGTTAGAAGCATCAGGTTAATTGCCGTGAGCGGGTGATCCGGATACCATGAAGGTCGTCTCCACCGAGCTGTCCGAAGTTATCGTCATCGAGCCTCAGCGGTTCGGAGATTCCCGCGGCTTCTTTATGGAGTGCTTTCAGGCCGAGCGTTATGCCGAGGTCGGAATCCCCGGTCCTTTCGTCCAGGACAACCTGTCCCGCTCCGGTTATGGGGTGCTGCGCGGACTACACCTTCAGAACCCTTTCACCCAAGGTAAGCTCGTCAGTGTCTTGCGAGGCCATGTATTAGACGTCGCCGTGGATGTTCGTCAGGGCAGTCCGGGTTTTGGGCGTCATGTTGCTGTCGAATTGAGCGAGGAAAATCAGCGGCAATTGTGGGTTCCGCGCGGTTTCGCCCACGGTTTTGCGGTGCTTTCGGAGTCTGCGGATTTTTTCTACAAGTGCGACAGCTTTTATAAACCCGAACACGAAATCGTCGTGCGCTGGGACGATCCCATGATCGGGATCGATTGGGGCGTGCCGAACCCGCGGCTCTCTACGCGAGACGCGGCGGCGCCGGCTCTTGCTGACGTCAAGAACCTGCCGGTATATGGGCAAGTCTGATGCGCATCCTTCTGAGCGGGACGACCGGTCAGATCGGCGGTGCGCTGCAACCACTTCTCGATGGACGAGGATATCTCCTCACGCCGCGACGGTCGGAATTCGATCTGGCAAGGCCCGAGACGCTTAACGGCGCGCTCGATGCATTCGAGCCTGATCTGATTCTGAACCCGGCTGCCTACACGGCCGTGGACCGGGCCGAAGATGAGCCGGAGCTTGCTTTCCGGATCAACGCCGAAGCGCCTTCGGTGATCGCGCGGTGGGCGGCACAACATCAGGTGCCGCTGGTGCATTTCTCGACCGACTATGTGTTTGACGGTTCGGGCACCACGCCATGGCGTGAAGATGATCCATGCGCCCCGTTGTCAATCTATGGAAAAAGCAAGCTCGCGGGCGAAGCGTCCATTCGTGATGCCGGAGGCGTGCATCTGATCGTGCGCATCGCCTGGGTATATGCCGCCGAAGGCACGAATTTCTTCCGGACCATTATTCGCCTGGCGCGCGAGCGCAGCAAATTGCGCGTTGTTTCGGATCAGATCGGATCTCCGACATCCGCTCGTTCCGTTGCCAGCGCCGTCATAAATTTGTTGTTTGAGGATCGGGGAGACTTGAGCGCCCGGTTTGCAAAGGCTCAAGGCTTGGTCCATCTCACCAATTCGGAGTTCACCAGCTGGCATGGTTTTGCCACCCGAATTATTGAAGGGTTGCGGGAGCGTGACTTGGATCTGCGGGCTGACGAGGTTGAGCCGATTGGCACGAAGGATTTTCCAACGAAGGCCGCTCGTCCGGCGAACTCCCGTCTTGATCTCTCGCGGCTAAGAGACGTTTTCGGCGTCGATATGCCGTCGTGGCAGAACGCGCTGGAGACCGAGCTCGACGCTTTTTCCGAAGCTGAGCGGCGTGCGACGCCCGGAGCGTAGCGGGCGCTACATCAGCCTGAAGGGCAGTCCCGACACCAGCGCCCGGACGTATCGTTTCCTTTGGAAGTGTCCGTTCAGCGAAACACGGGGAAGTGCGGCTAGATGATCCAGGCTCGCGGGGCCGAGAACCCCCGGCTGGGTCGTGACCGCGGCAACGTAGCCACTCTCCAGCGCGGCTGACGCCTCGCGGGGACCGACCGCGTGCCGGCTCCCATAGGGATAGGCCAGCGTCTTTGGGGAACAGCCGCAATAATCGGCGATCCGGATCGCGGATTGCTGGAGTTCGTGCCGGAGACGCTCCGCGTCGACGCGGGCAAGATTGGGGTGGGTCAGCGTGTGAGCGCCGAGCCGAGCCAGCGGGTCGCTTGTGGTCAGCTCCCTGAGTTCGGCCGCCGTCATGATCTCGTCATCGACGATTTGACGGCCGTCAACGCCGCAGTTCCGCGCCGCGTGCTCGATCGCGGCGACGGCCTCGTCCTCGTCGGCTTGCTGCACGAAGGCCGCGAGCCGCTCGAATGCAGCCCATTTTTGGCCGCTCGAAGCGATTCGCACGGTCTCCATGCCGCCCCCGAAGTCGAAACGAAACGAATCCGCAATTCGCGTCAATGCCTCGGCTGTCTCCCACCACATCGTCCTGGTTCGCTCGACGAAGCCCGGCGTCACGAAGATGGTGTAGGGAACGCCATGCGTGCGGAACACCGGCGCGGCGTATTTCGCGTTGTCGCGATACCCATCGTCGAGCGTTACGCAAAACAGCCTGCGCGTGTCCGATGCGTCGCGAAGCCGTTCCGGCAATTGCTCGAGGGGCACCGGATGCAGCCCGGCCTCGCGGGCGGCTGTCAATGCCTGGTCGAGAAAATCCGGCGTGATCGAGAGATGCCTGTTCGGCTCGAAGGCGAAGCCGCGTTCCGGCCGGACATGATGGAGCGTGAAGATCACGCCGCGGCCGGCAGCCGCTGGCGCGAACCGGTTCGCGCCGGTCAAGGCAACGGCTTCCAGCCCGGCCGTGATCGCCAGATGCTTGATGGAGCGCTTGGCAGTGGAACGCAAAGAATGAGATGTCATCGCCGCGCTCCTCCTTTCAGTCGCGCTCAATATTCCGTCGGTTCAGGCGTAGTCGAAATCGATCAGTTCGTAACGGTTGAGGTGCAGAGGCGGTTTGTTGGGCTGGAAGTCACGCAGTTGCACCAGCATCGGGGAGGGGCGGATTATCCGGGGCAGCACCAGGCCGGGAGGCCTGGGCAATTTGTCATTGGTGCCGACATAGGCAAATAGGCGGCGTCCCCACATCAGGCAGGCCGACCGCACGACATCATCAAGCTCGCGTTGCGTCGCATGGCACCCGGACCGGACCAGAAAACCGCACAATAAAGTATAGGCGATCCCTCTGGAGCGCCGCGGCGACGATATCAAGAGCAGATTGTCGAAAACGTGAATGCCGTACTGCTGTGCCGGGCGCAAGAGGCGATCGAACAGCATCGTTTCATTCCATAACAGCCCGTTGTCTGTCTCGGCGCTCCGGAACTGCGACAACAACGGCAGCAATTGTTCGCGCTGAAGCGGATCGAACCGCAGCGAAAGGCCGCCCTGTGGCGCCGGCCCGGACCGGCTGGTCCCGATGCTGAACGGCAGCGTCAGATAAGGCTGCAAACCAAAGAAATGCGCATTGACGCCCAGCGCTCTGGCATTGGGCATGCCGATCGCAAACCGAATCTCTTGCTTGATGAATTGCCGCTCGACTTCATCGTAGAGCAGCCTAAGCGATTGTTTACCACGATAGCCGGGAACGACGAAAAGGTCGACAAGCTGCGCGGCCGTTTCGCGTTTGCCGTTCAGCAGCATGGTCTGACGGACCATCGCGATCTGGCCGACCTTCCGCTGTCCGTCGCGTAGCGCGATCACCGTTGTCCCGAAAGAAAAGCAGCGGTCGTACAGCCATTGCAGGCGCGCCGGCAGTATTGGCTGTCGAGCAGCGAACGCTTCCGCCATCATCTTCGCCGTTGCGTCGTAGTCGACGCGTTGCTCGCATTCGGCGGTCGTGGTCATGGTTAATTCGGCTGCGAAAGATTTATTCTAGCGCCGCCAATATTGATTTTGTGTTGAAATGGATATGCTTCGGAGGTCTGCGCGCCAGCGGACAGATTAAAAGTTTGTCATCAAGGACGGAGCAGCCTTTCCGGATGGCTAATCGTCCGTCGCGTGCGTCTATTTTATCGTCGGCTGGAGCGACCGGCACGATCCATCCGTTGATGGAAGCTTCGCCGTCAATGTTGACCGGTGTTCGCGATCGGTCACCGTGCTGGCGTTATCGCCAGGGAAGAAGCGGGCTCTGTTCGTAGTGCTTGCGCCAGACGGCGAGGAGCCTGAACAGGTTCACCGGAATAAGCGCGCTATGCGACGTGAAAATCAGCGCCAGATGCAGGAGACCGGCATAGAGCAGGGCGGCCACATTGCCGCACAACGCGATCAGCCGCAGCGGCACCATGCTTCTCATATAAAAAGTCAGAAACATAAGCGAAGAAGCGAGATAGCCTGAAAGATCAATCCACACGACGAACCTCTTCGTTTTGTTGACGCCGTTCGATCTTGCCTCCCCGGTTTTTCTTGTTGAATGCGCTACGGTTATCCGCCGAACCATGACTCGCCAGGAAATGGCGGCAGGTCGCAACTCTCCTGATCGTTGAGCTTTCCCTCGATTGAGGTCGGCGCGCGGCCGGATAAGCAAAGCTCACGTAGGCCAAGATAATGGATTGCAGAGAATTTGCTTGTGAGCTGCGTCACAAGCGGCGCTCTTTTTGATTCATCCATATCGAAGTGATTGTCGCCGGCGCCCGTGGCATCGAGTGGTGGCTTCATTGTCATGGCCTGGCATCCCCGTTCAAAGGACAAGCACAAATCAAGGAAGGCGCGCTCAAGGTGAAAACGATTTAAAACAAATCTGCGTCGGCCGCGCGACAGCCCATGTTCGTCAACCCATGTTCTCCACTTGCAACTTGCACCGGTCCTGTGGGGTCCGTCGGTCGCAAGATCGCGATGAAAAAAGAATTATTCCCGCCGATCGAGAATTTTGCCGGTTTTTCGAACGAGCCTTGGAACCGGGAGCGCCGAACGTCTCGGTGGTACGGAAATCAGAGTTGTCTCAAATTCGATTGCAAGATCAAAACGATTGGGAGCCGAGCGGGAGAGTGCTCTGGTCCCAACCGGGAATTTTCCCAAAGCGATCATCTGAATGCCGCTCTTCTATAGCCTTTTTGAGCGGAGTGTCACCGGTTCGCGTAAAGAAAATGCGTTAAACGGGCTCGTCCGTGTACGGAGCGCCATAGATCCTGTCACGCAGCCGCCGCATCCCGGCCAGCCAGCGGTCCCGGCTGGAAGCCTTCCGCTGCATGTATTCGTGTACGGTCGGGTGTGAGAGAATCAGGAACCGCTCGTCTGCCATCGCTTCGATGACGAGGCGGGCGACTTCGGCGGGCAGCATCACGCCGTCGACCCGCGCGGCGCTCGGGCCGGGCGTGGCCATGCCGGTTTGTACGGATTGTGGGCACAGCACCGAAACGCGAATGCCGCAGTCGGCATATTGAATGGCAAGGTGCTCGGCCAGGGCGATGGCGGCGTTCTTGGTTACGCCATAGGGCATCGAATTCAGCGACGCCAACAGTCCCGCGGCGGATGCCGTGTTCAACAGATAGCCGGAGCCTCGCGCCAGCATGCCGGGCACCAATGCGCGCGCCGCAAAGACATGGCTCATGACATGGACGCGCCAGCTCACGTCCCAGTCGGCGTCCGACGCGGTTTCCTGTCCCTTTCGCGACAGGCCGGCATTGGAGAAGAAAATATCGATCGGTCCGTATTTGGCTTCGGCCGCCGCGATCAGCGCCCGGACATCGCTTTCCTGCCCGATATCCGCCGTCACGGCGAGGCCGTCGATGTCTCCCGCCACGGCCGCGAGCTTGCCACGTGACGATTTGAGGTCGGCAACCACCACGCCGCGCGCACCGGCTGCGGCATAGGCGCGGGCGACGGCCTCACCGATTCCGCCCGCCGCGCCCGTAACCACGCAAACCTTGTCCTTGACTTGCACGCCGAGATTCCTCCTGACCGCGAGGTGAATTCAGCCGTGATAGAGCCCTTTGTCCCGCGCCTTTTGGATCGCCAGCGCCGCCATCAGATCAAGCATCGGCGTCGACAGCCCCGCGGCCCTGGCAAAAGCTGCAGGCGCCCGGACCAGCACGTCGATCTCCACGGCGCGGCCGAGTTCATAGTCCTGCAAGATTGAGGGCTTGTGGTCGGGGGCGGGACCGGTACGGGTGACGCGTTTTACGTTCGGGTAGCAGCTTTGTCCGATCGCGTTCGCCTCGTCGAGCAGGCGCTGCAGCGCATCGCGCAGGTCTGGATCATCCCTGACCGCCCTGGCGGTTTGCCCGGTCAACAGGCACAACACCGACATCGACATGTTGGTCAGAAGCTTGGACCAGATCGCTTCCCTGATCTGCGCCACCGGTGGCGATGCGATCGAGGCTTCGTTGAGCACGGCCCGGAGCCGCTCGATTCGCTCGGTTGACCGGTCGTCGCATTCCCCGATCTGCAGCATGTTTCGATCAGGGGATAAATTCAGCGCGACGCCGGGCTCGATCACCTCGTTCGCCGAGAAGATCACACCGCCAATGATCTGCTTTTGAGTGACGGTCGCGCGCAACCGTCCGCCGGGATCGAGGAAGGAAAGATCCGGAGGCGGATGGCCGGCAGCAAGCCCGAGGTCGTACCACCAGGGAATACCGTTCTGGGCGAACACCACGGCGGTATCGTCGTGGAGCAAAGGCGGCAGGCCAGCGACCAGGCTGTGCAGGCCGGTCGCCTTCAGCGTGCTGATCACAAGGTCCTGAGGGCCGAGCGCGGCCGGATCATCCGAGGCCTTGACCTGCGCCTTGAACTCAGCGTCTGCGACCCGCAGCGTCAGGTCCTTCGCCTTCACGGCCTCCAGATGCGGCCCACGCATCACGCAGGAAACGTCATGGCCAGCAAGCGCGAGCCGCACCGCAAAATGGCTGCCGACGGCGCCTGCGCCGAAAATACATATCCGCATCCTGTGATATCCCGTTCGAGTGCCCGATGGCAGAGGCACCAGTTTCCACAAAGCTCGCATGCCGCGCAACCGCAGCACGGTTAAATGATGGCAAGCTTTATCCCGATCGCCCTTTGACGACCGCGCCTTGCGCCGGCTCGATTGCGCTGGTCAGAATCCGGGCGAGTCAGATAAAGCAACGTCATTCACCTGGCCGTAGCCGCTTCCGATCGTTGAAGGCGCATGGAATGACGACCGTCTCGCTGACGCTATCGCAGGTCTTCGACATCGCCCTGAAATTCTATCATGCGGGCAGGTTCGCGGAGGCCGAGCAGACATGTTTGAAGATATTGTCTGCCGATCCTGAATCCGCCGTTGCGCTCAATCTGCTGGCGGTGGTTCACATGTCGCTGGGCAGGAACGAGGCGGCGCTAGCCTGTTATGCCCGTGCGCTGTCGCTGCGGCCGGACTTCGTCCAGGCGCTCAGCAACCGCGGCGCGCTATTGAAGGCGATGAAGCGATACGACAAGGCGCTGCAGAGCTACGACCGCGCGCTCGGCGTGCAGCCGGACATGGTCGAGGTGCTGAACAATCGTTCAGGCCTGCTGCAGGAACTCGGCCGATTCGACGAGGCGCTTGCAGGTTACGACCGGGCGCTTGCCTTGCGGCCGGATTATGCCGAGGCGCTCAATAACCGTGGCGTGACCTTGCAGGCCTTGGGACGGCACGCCGAGGCGCTGGCAAGTTACGACGCCGCGCTCGCCCTGCGGCCCGATTTCGTCGAGGCGCTCGTCAATCGCGGCATTGCCCGTTACGAGCTGAAGCAGTTCGGCGCAGCGCTCGAAGACTATGATCGCGCGATCGCCCTGCGGCCGAACAATGCCGATACGTTCAGCAATCGCGGAAATGCGCTGGGCAGACTGGCGCGGCATGAAGAAGCATTGGCCAGTTACAATGGCGCGATCAACCTGCAACCGCATCACGTCGAGGCGCTCTATAACCGCGGTGTCATCCTGCATAAGCTTAAGCGATTCGACGAAGCGCTGGCGAGTTATGATCGCGCGCTCAGCCTGCGTCCGGATTACCCTGAAGCGATGGTCAGCCGCGGTGCCGTGCTGCACGATCAAAGGAAACTCGAGGAGGCTCTGCAAAGCTTCGGCCGCGCCATCGCGTTGCGCCCCGATGACGCCCAGGCTCTCGTCAACCGTGGCGCCGTGCTGCACGAACTCGGGCGATCGGGCGAAGCGATGGAGAGCTTTGAACGGGCGCTGGCCGTGGCGCCGGATCATGTCGAGGCGCTCACCAATCGCGGCGTCGCCTTGCACGAACTGGCGCGATATGACGAGGCGCTGGCAAGCCAGCAGCGCGCGCTTGCGGCGCGGCCGGATGATGCGGCCGCGCTGAACAACCGCGGTGTCACCTTGCACAAGCTTCAGCGGCTCGAGGAAGCGCTGGCGAGCCACGATTCCGCGCTTGCCGCGCAGCCGGATTACGCCGAAGCGCTCGTCAATCGAGGCGTCACGCTATATGACCTGAAGCGGTTCGACGAAGCCTTGACGGGCTACGATCGCGCGATTGCTCTGCACCCGGACCATGCCGACGCGCATTTTCTCAAGGGCCTGTCGAGCCTCGTCACCGGCGACTTCGAGCGCGGATGGATCGAATATGAGTGGCGCCGCAAGGCCCCATCGGCGAAAATCACGGAGCGCGAGTTTCCGCAGCCGCTCTGGCTCGGGGATACGGAGATCGCCGGCAAGACAATCCTGCTCCATAGCGAGCAGGGCTTTGGCGACAGCATCCAGTTCTGCCGCTACGCGCCGCTGGTCGCCGCGCGCGGCGCGCGCGTCGTCCTGGAAGTCGAAGAGCCGCTCGAGGAACTGATGGCCGGCCTTGCCGGCGTGGCGCGGGTTGTCGCCAAGGGCAACACCCTGCCGTCGTTCGACCTCCGGTGTCCTCTCCCCAGCCTGCCGCTGGCATTCGGAACTCGGCTCGATACGATCCCCGCGAACACGCCCTATATGAGCTTACCAAAGCAGGCCCTGGAATATTGGGGCACGGCGCTCGGGGCGAAGCGTCGCTTGAGGGTCGGGCTCGCCTGGGCCGGCAATGCGAAACATGTCAGGGATCGGGAACGGTCGATCGGTCTGAACAATCTCCTGCCGCTGCTTGCGGCCGAAGCCGATTTTGTGAGCCTGCAAAAGGAAACCCGCCCTGAAGAGATGGCGATTCTGAAGGGATGCGACATGCTCACATTCGGCGAGGAGCTTGGCGATTTCTCCGACACGGCGGCGCTGATCTCGCAGCTCGATCTGGTCATATCCGTCGATACCAGCATCGCGCATCTGGCGGGCGCATTGGGCAAGCCGGTCTGGGTCTTGTTGACGCATGCGCCGGATTGGCGCTGGCTACTCGATCGGGACGACAGCCCCTGGTATCCGACCGCGCGTCTGTTCCGGCAAAGCGAGACCCGCGAGTGGGGAAGCGTGATCGCGCGGGCGCGCGAGGCGCTGCTCGAATTCGCCAAAGTCGCCGACAGCGATACGGCCGGAACGAAGCCCGGCCATGATGCAAATCGCCGTTTCGAGTCTAGGGCTTGATCTGAAGCGCCGCCTTGGTGGCGTCGATGGCGTGGTTGAACGCGGATTTGGTTTGACCGACCAGCGTGTTTGCCTCGTAGGTCGGGCCTGCCACGAAGCCGGTCTTGGGTTTGATCCCAACTTCCGTTCCGAGCTTGGACATGACATCGGAAAAGCTTTTCTGGGTCGCGTTGGCTGCTTTGCCGAGTGATGCCGTTTGTCTCGAAATGGTCGAGGACATGGACGATGTGATCGAGGATAGGTCGGTCATGCGAGGCTCCCTGATGAGGCGAACATCGACCTTTTATGGTTAACAGGTCGTTAATCTCGGGTTAACGGAAGGTTTCACAGAAAATTCAGGTCCTGGGCCCGGCCGCCCCTTGCGATGGTCGCATATTCGATCGCCAGAAACAGACCGCCGGCCGCGTAGATCTTCCGGTGCTGCGATGTTGCGAGCGAATGACTGAGCCTGACGGCTTCCTCGATCGTCGCCGTTGTGTGAACGGCTGCTTGCGGATTGGCCCGGCGCATGGCGGCGGCGATGTCTTCCGCCTTTGCGCCCTTGTGATGCGCGGAGGTGCAAATGATCGTGTCGAACGACGACGCCAGCACGGCTGCGATCTCGTCCGCCTTCTTGTCGAGGGAAACGCCGAACACCAGGATCCAGCCGTCCGCGCCATGCGCCGCCTTTAGGCTGGCGAGTGATTGCCTGACGCCGTCGGGCGTGTGGCCGACATCGACCACAGTCAGCGGATCGCGCGCGATGACTTCCAGCCGTCCCGGCCAGCGTGCCTCGCGCAGGCCGGTTCGTATCGCGGCCTCGGTCGCGGCCGGCGTTTCCCGTGGGCGTGCTGTGCGCAACCAGAGCAGGAATAACGCGATCGCGATGGCGGCGTTATTGAGCTGGAATGTGCCCAGCAAATGGGTTTCGAGCCCGCGAAAATCATGACCGTCGAAGCGGAAATCGAACCGCTGTCCCGACGCCGAGATAGATTCGCTACCGATTCCGATCTGGTCGCGGACAAACAAAGACGTGATCCGGCGGCTGCGGTTATATTCCGTTATATGCGGCTTTAAGGGCAGGCAGTTCTCGCCATAAACAATGGTGCCGCCGGATGTGCAGGCGTCGCTCTTGTCGGAAACGATCAATTCCAGCGAACGGCCAAGCAATTCGACATGCTCGTAATCGACCGAGGTCACGCTGGCGAAGCGCGCGCCGACAAGACGGACCGGATCATAGCGGCCGCCGATGCCGGCCTCGAACACCGCGAAATCGCATTGCTTCTCTTGAAAATAAAGGCAGGCCAGCGCGAACATGGCCTCGAAGCTTCCGAACCGTTCGTTCCGGCGCCGCGAAATCTCGGCGATGGCTGTTTCGATCCGCTCCTTCAGGCGCGCCAGATCGTCACCGCCAATCGCTGCGCCGTCGACCTGAAACCGTTCGTTGAAGCGATAGAGATGGGGCGAGGTGAACAGGCCGGTCCGCAGGCCAAAGGCCTGGCCGGTGGCGGCGCAGAATGCGGCGGTGCTTCCCTTGCCGTTGGAGCCGGTCACGACGACGGAAACAGCTTGCAGCCGTTCACGGTCCACGGCCAGCGCATCGAGCAGTTCGGCCATCCGCGCCAGGCAAACGCCGTCACCATATCTCGGCAGATCGAACACTAGAGCAATCCCATCGCGGAAAAGCCATGTCGCCAGATTTTGAGGATCAGATCGGGACGGTTGCACTCTTCCAACAGCCGGATCGAAGGGTTTGAATTCACCTCGATCACCGCCGTCGCATCCGGTTCTTCATTGATGTTCGTAAACAAATCGACCGCGGCGGCGCGAAGTCCGAGCGCGCGGACGGCCTTTCTCGCCAGGGCGGGCGCGACATCGGAAGCAGGCCCCTCGATTGTCATCACTCCGCCCGCGCTCAGATTCATCCGGCCCGGAATTTCCCAGCGTTCGCCTTCGGGCAACACGACATCCAGTGAGCTATTTCGCTCCGGGCTCACCAAGGCCGGCGACAGCCCGCGTGCCCGCAACGCCATGTTGTGCGCGATCAGGAGGTCGTGGATCGTATGCACGCCGTCGCCCAGCACGAAGGGCGGGTATTTCCGCGCAGCATAGAGTACCTCGTCGTCGAGCAGGAAAATCCGATATTCGAGGCCGGATATGGCCGGCTGAATCAGAATCGAATCGTAGTAGCGGGAGACCTCCCGGATATATCCGATGAGCGCGGCTTCGCCGGAAACGCCTTGCGCGAAATCGCCGCGCGAGCCCGTCAGCGGTTTGACGAACGCGGTCGCGCCGAGCCGTCTGAAATAGGCCAGGGCATCTTCGATCTCATGTCCCTCGGGACGGTGAGCGCGATGCCTCTCATGCAGGAAGAAATAGTCGCCACCGAGCGTTGGAACGCCGGCGCGTTCAAGGATGACGTTGGTGAAGTATTTATCCGAGGCGAGTGTCGCGGCAGTGGCATTGTTCTGCGGATACCAGGAACACCGCCCCGCCCCGAAATAGGCGCGTTTGGTTCCGGAAGCGACGCTGAAGACCAGTCCCGTTCCGCCGCCGGCATCCTCAAATGCCAGTCCCAATTCGGAGCAGGCAAATTCCGCATAGACGGACTGGTCGGGGTAACAGCCCGGTTTTCCGGATCGGATTTTCGCGAGGCTTTGCATACGGATCGAACTTTTCTCCAGTCTGGGTGTAACAGCAAATTTATTGCGTTAATGGCGTCAATTTAAGCAAGTTAATTGCGCCTACAGCCCGCTTACCCGAACCATTTTGCACAAGGAATCGGCTGCGATTTTGAATGCTCAATTGTGCATCTGCGAAGGTTGACTATCTCCGGCTTTGGCGTAGGTCACAGTCAAAAATCGCCGGTTGTTTTAGGGTTTTCGTCAGACTGAGCCCAGGCAGCGGCGATGAGTTCTACTTCAGGCCTACCGGAAAAACCAAAATATGAGCGCGTTCTACCGAGAGAAAGTTCTTTCTGTCCACCATTGGACCGACACGCTTTTCAGCTTCACCGCCACCCGCGATTCCGGCTTTCGTTTCCTGAACGGGCAATTCGCGATGATCGGCCTCGAAATCGATGGCCGTCCGCTGATGCGCGCTTACAGCATGGCGAGCGCCAATCACGAAGAAGCCCTCGAATTCTTCAGCATCAAGGTTGCCGATGGGCCGCTGACGTCCAGGCTGCAGAAGATCAAGGAGGGCGACACCATCCTGGTCGGGCGCAAGGCGACCGGCACGCTGATCGCCGACAATCTGATTGCGGGCAAGCGGCTGTTGTTGCTGTCGACCGGTACCGGTCTTGCGCCGTTCGCGAGCCTGATCAAGGATCCGGACGTGTACGACCGGTTTGAAAGCGTGGTGCTGGTTCACGGTTGCCGTCAGGTATCGGAGCTCGCTTATGGCGAGCAACTGGTGGCCAAGCTGCGCGACGACGAACTCTTTGGGCCGCTATTGGCCGACAAGCTGGTCTACTATCCAACCGTCACCCGCGAGCCGTTCCGCAACCGAGGCCGTATCACCGATCTGATCACGTCGGGACAGTTGTTCAGCGATATCGGCCAGCCGCCGCTCGATATCGAAACCGACCGCATCATGATGTGCGGCAGCCCGGCGATGCTGGAAGAACTGCGGCAGCTCTTCGAAGCGCGCGGTTTCCTCGAAGGGAGCCACGGCGAACCCGGCCATTTTGTCATCGAGAAGGCGTTCGTCGAACGCTAGCCCCACAGCCGTTATCTCGGACGCCGCCCCCCCGGGACCCACGCGGAATAACGGCAATCATTGCTTTGGCGAAGCTGCGGCCGGTTCAAAACCAAGCCTGCATTGCACTGCAAAAGGAAGCGGCTGTCGATCTGCCGATGGATCCTGCTCGGCCTCATTCGATCGCCTTGCGGCGACCGGCCGTCACATCCATGACCGCCGCGCCGTATATCGTGTATGGGTTATCGGCCATTTTGAATTAGGCTTGGGGCCGACCAGAACAATACGGCAGAATCTGCCCGAGGAATTCCATGGAAACATTGCTGCTCCCGTTCTCTCCGCGTTTCATCGTTCTGACGATTTGCAGCGTCGTTACGGCCTTGTTGCTCGGGTTCGGACTGTTCGATCATAAGGCGTTCGATCTGGTCTTGATTCCGCTTTTGATTTTCGGGGCGCTCACTCTGCTCGGCGTCCATGATCTCACGCAAAAAAGCCACGCGGTCCTGCGCAACTATCCGATCTCGGCGCATCTGCGCTTTCTGCTGGAAGAGATCAGGCCGGAGATGCGGCAGTATTTCTTCGAAAGCGAGAAGGACGGCATGCCGTTCAGCCGCGACACCCGCGCGGTAGTCTATCAGCGCGCCAAGATGGTGCTCGACAAAAGGCCCTTCGGTACGCAGGAGGATGTCTACCGCGAAGGCTATGAATGGATGCACCATTCGGTCGCGCCGAAGCCGCATGCGGACGAAAAATTCCGCATCACCATCGGCGGTCCGGACTGCACCAGGCCGTATTCGGCGTCGGTCTTCAATATCTCGGCGATGAGCTTTGGCGCGCTCAGTCCGAACGCGGTACGCGCGCTGAACGCCGGCGCCAGGAAGGGCGGCTTCGCGCACGACACCGGCGAGGGCGGTTTCAGTCCCTATCACCGTGAGAACGGCGGCGACATCATCTGGGAAATCGGCTCGGGCTATTTCGGTTGCCGTCACCGCGACGGCTCGTTCAATCCCGAGGAATTCGCGCGCGTCGCGGCCGATGACCAGATCAAGATGGTCGAACTCAAGGTCAGCCAGGGCGCCAAGCCCGGCCATGGCGGCGTATTGCCGGCCGCCAAGGTCTCGGAAGAGATTTCGAAAATCAGGGGCGTGGCGATCGGCGAGGACTGCATCTCGCCGGCGTCTCACGGCGCGTTCTCGACGCCGTTGGAGATGATGGCCTTTATTGGCGAGATGCGGCGGCTTTCCGGCGGCAAGCCGGCCGGCTTCAAGCTCTGCATCGGCCATCCCTGGGAATTCCTGGCGATCTGCAAGGCCATGCTCGAAAGCGGGATCTATCCCGACTTCATCGTGGTCGACGGCAATGAAGGCGGCACCGGCGCGGCGCCGCTGGAATTCATGGATCATCTAGGCATGCCGATGCGCGAGGGCGTCAATTTCGTTCACAACGCGCTGGTCGGCATCAGGGCGCGCGATCGCATCAGGATTGGCGCCTCCGGCAAGATCGCCACCGCTTTCGACATGGCGCGGGCGATGGCGATCGGCGCCGACTGGTGCAACTCGGCCCGCGGCTTCATGTTCTCGCTGGGCTGCATCCAGTCACTGAGCTGTCACACCGACCGCTGCCCGACCGGGGTGACGACGCAGGATCCCATCCGCAATCGCGCGCTGGTGGTGCCCGACAAGATCGAGCGGGTCCACAATTATCATCACTCGACGCTGCACGCGCTGGCCGAACTGATCGCGGCTGCCGGACTCGAACACCCGCAGGAGCTGCGCTCGATCCATTTCTCGCAGCGGGCGTCGACGACCGAAGTGCAGTCGTTCGCGCGGCTCTATCCGACGCTGCGTCCGGGTGAACTGCTTGACGGCACCAATGACGTGCGCTTCCGCGACGCCTGGAGCATGGCGCGGGCGGATTCGTTTACGCCTGTGGGGTAGGGATTTAGGCTGTCATTCCGGGGCGCGCATCAGCGCGAACCCGGAATCTCGCGCTGGTCATATCTGGATTCCGGGTTCGCGAGGCTTTGCTCTCGCCCCGGAATGACGGTGTAAACTGGTCAGCCCTAATGCGGGTTTTCGAGGCTGAAAAGTTCCGACTGCTCGTCATAGGCGAACAACTCGGCATAGCGTCCCCACGACACGATCGTCTTCAGGGTCTCGTCCGCATAGTCTTCCGACATATAGTCTTCGAGCTCGTTGCGGAAGCGCGCGGCGGGAGCGGTGTGCGAGGGCCGCTCGTCGAGCACGCGGCGGATCAGGCCCATGACCGGCACATAATTGATCAGATGTTCGGCGAACAGCTTTTTGCGATCGTCGGTTTCGAGATGGGCAAAGCGCATGCCGGCATCGGTCAGCACCAGATCGCCTTCCCTCAATTGCGCGAATTTCAGCAGTTGCAGCGCCTCGCCGAAATGAAACAGTTCATCGGCCTCGAGCTGTAGCTGGCCGGCGAGGACCGGCAAGTCAGCATGCCCATTATAGGGCGGCCCCGCCAGCGTTTCGATCAGGCCGGACAGCACGTTGGAGGAGATGTGATTGAGGACCGTGCCGACGCCGGCACTGTGAGCACCTTCGACGGTGGGAGCCTTGGGCTCCTCGCGCTGCGTCATGCGGGCGTAGATGCTGTCGACCAGCTGGCGGAAGGTCGGGTCGAGACGGTTGCGCGGATGCGGCAGGTCGACCTTGATCTCGACGGCGACGCGTCCGGGATTGGACGAGAACACCAGGATGCGGTCGCACATCAATACCGCTTCCTCGATGTTATGCGTTACCATCAGGACGGACTTGATCGGCAGCCGGCCCTCGGTCCAGAGATCGATCAGGTCGGTGCGCAGCGTCTCCGCGGTCAGCACGTCGAGCGCCGAGAACGGTTCGTCCATCAGCAACAGGTCGGGATGCACCACCAGCGCCCGCGCGAATCCGACGCGCTGGCGCATGCCACCCGACAGCTCCTTGGGATAGGCGGATTCGAAGCCGTCGAGACCGATCAGGTCGATCGCCGCGAGCGCCCGTGTGCGGCGCTCGGCGCTGTCGATCCCGAGCGCTTCCAGCCCCAATTCAACGTTTTGCAAAACGGTCAGCCACGGGAACAGCGCAAACGACTGGAACACCATGGCGACGCCGTTCGGCGGCCCCTTGATGATCTCGCCTCGGCATTTCGCCTCCCCCGATGAGGGCGCAACGAGGCCGGCGATGATGCGCAGCAGCGTCGACTTGCCGGATCCGGAGCGGCCGAGAAGGCCGACGATTTCGCCGGATTGAATCGTCAGGTCGACATTTTCCAGCACCAGCAGATCCTCGCCGCTTCCTTTCGGAAACGACCGGCAGACGCCGCGGATATCGATAAGGCTGGTCTGGTCTATTTGATCGAGCATGTGTTTCCCCTACAGCATGATCCGGAAAGCGGCAGCCGGTTTTTCGAAAAGATCATGCTCAAATGATCCAAGAAATCAGCCGAGCCGAAGACGGCGTTCACCGAAGGCATAGAGCGGCCGCCACAGCAGCCGGTTGAACAGCGTCACCAGAATGCACATCACGGCGATGCCGAGCACGACACGCGGGAAGTCGCCCGCTTCCGTCGCTTTCGCAATATAGGCGCCGAGCCCCGTCGCCGTCAGGCGGGTGTCGCCCCAGCTTGCAACTTCGGCAACGATGGCGGCGTTCCATGATCCGCCGGAGGCGGTGATCGCGCCGGTGATGTAATAGGGGAAAATGCCGGGCAGGATGACCTTTGTCCACCATCGCCATCCCCGTAAGTGGAAGCTGCCGGCGGCCTCGCGAAGGTCGCTCGGGAAGGCACTGGCGCCGGCAATGACGTTGAACAGGATGTACCACTGGGTGCCCAGGATCATCAGCGGGCTGAGCCAGATATTCGCGTTCAGGCCGTAGCGGACGATCACCACCACGAATACCGGAAAAGCGAGGTTGGCCGGAAACGCCGCCAGGAACTGCGCGAGCGGCTGGATCAACTCCGCCAGTTTCGGTCGCAGCCCGATCCAGACGCCGACCGGCACCCATATCAGCGAGGCCAGCGCGATCAGCACGATGACCCGCAGCAGCGTCATCAATCCATATCCGAATGCGATGAAGACATCCGACAGGCTCAATGTCGCCGACAGATATTGATAGGCTTCCCAGGCCGCGTAGCCTGTGCAGGCCATCACCAGGGCAAGCCACAGCGCATCGACCAGACGCGAGGGCTCGCCGCGTTTTTTCGGCGCTGTCGGCGACCAGCCGGGAAGCGCGATATGCAGGTTGGAGACGATCTTGTTCAGCGTCGTGAACGGCGAGGACAGGGCGCGTAGCGCGCGGGTGCGCCGGAACAGGTCGAGCATCCAGGAGGTCGGGGCGTTTCCGGACGCGGTTTGTTCGAACCGGAACTTGTCGGCCCAGGCCACGACGGGGCGAAACAGCAACTGGTCATAGACGATGATGACGAGCAGCATGGTCAGGATGGCATAGCCGATGGCGGGCAGGTCGCGTTTCTGGATGGCGAGCGCGACATAGGAGCCGACGCCGGGCAGCGTGACCGTGGTGTTGCCGACCGTGATCGCCTCGGAGGCCACCACGAAGAACCAGCCGCCCGACATCGACATCATCGTGTTCCAGATCAGGCCCGGCATGGCGAACGGCACATCGAGCCGCCAGAAACGCTGCCAGCCGCTGAGATGGAAGCTCTGCGTCGCCTCTTCCAGATCCTTCGGCACGTTGCGCATCGACTGATACATGCTGAAGGTCATGTTCCAGGCCTGGCTGGTGAAGATCGCGAACACGCAGGCGAGTTCGGCGCCGATCACGCGGCCGGGAAACAGGTTCATGAAGAAGACGACCGTGAAGGTCAGGAAGCCCAGGATCGGCACCGATTGCAGGATGTCGAGCAGCGGGATCAGCACCATCTCCGCCCGGCGGCTCTTGGCGGCAAGCGCCGCGTAGATGAAGGTGAAGATGATGGAGCAGACGATCGCCAGCAGCATGCGCAAGGTGGTGCGCAGCGCGTAGAATGGGAGGTTGGCCGGATCGAGCGATACCGGCGTGACGTCAAGCGCCGCCAACGGCGCGGTGGTCTGCTCGCCGCCATAGACGATCAGCACCATCGCGCCGAGCACGAGAATCAGCGCCACGACGTCCCAGATATTGGGCTGTAATGCCTGTCGAAGCGCGACCGGGCGAATATCCTGAACCGCCATAGACGCCGCCTTTATCCTCTATCGTGACGCATTTTCTTCACGCGAGCCGGTGACTGCGTCGCGCTGCCGACGCGGGCCTTCGGGGCATGCTCTAGAATTCGCCGTGGAAACGGGCCGAGAAGACCGAGACAGGCCCACGATCGGCGTTATAGGCGGGATTTGTGATGAGTTGATAGTCCGCGGTGACCGTCAAATTCCTGCTCACCGAATACGCGTAATAGGTCTCGAGGATCTGCTCGGGGCGGTAGTTGAGCTGGCCGTCGCCGATCAGCAGGCCGAGGCCGCCGGCGGCGAGAAAATCGCGGTGCGCGTCGGACAGGCCGTTGATCGCGCCGCCGATGCCGACCGTGTCGCTTGGTCGTCCCCAGAAACTGCCCTTGATCGACAGGCCGCCTGAAATGCTGCGGTCGACGTCGGTAAAGGACAGGATCTCGGTCTGGCCGTCATTCCAGCTCGCCCGCGCGAACAGGCCGATATCCTTGACGAGTTGCTGTTCGGCGTTGAGGTAGAATCCATATTTGAGGTTGTCGTGGCGGATGCCGGTCATGACCGAGTTGATGTCGAGCGCGGGGTCCGCGTCTTCGATCGCCAGCGCCTGGCGGTAATTGCCGGTGTTGCCGCTGTTGGCGAAGGCACCGAGCCGCAGTTTGCCGGGCTGATCGAAGACGGTATGGCGTTCCTCGAATTCGACCACGGTGCCGCCGGTCTTGTAGGTCAGCACGTCGCTGTTGGGATCCGCCGGCACTTCGAACGCGCCGGCGCGGACGGCCCAGTCCTTGCGGTTGAATTCGACCACCGCGCCGTTCGTATAGCCCGGCAGATCGGCCGGAAAATCATAGGCGGCCGACGACCATAGCGCCCAGTTCATGAAGTCCGCGCGCGGATCGTGCGAGTAGCTGTTGTTGTCGAAGAAATCGCCGACGGCAAAGCGGCCGACGATGAGCGTGATCCGGTCGATGTCGCGCTTGCCCGGGAGCTGATTGGGGCCGTCATCGACCTCTTCCTGGCCGCCGCCGAGACCGAATGTCTGTTTCAGGTAATAGCGCTGCGGACGGAGTTTCGGTTCCGCGGCGCCGGCCTTCTGCGCTTCCCCGTTGGGAAAGCCGGCGATGCCGAGCGTGCCGCCGATGCCAAATCCCTGCGCCAGCTCCGGGTTGAAATAGAACTCGCCGCCTTGCCAGAGCCGCACGCCGAGAAAGGCGGTCGTGGTCCAGGTTTCCTGGGTCTGGCCGCCACCGGGAAGGCTGTTGGCGCCCGCATAGGGCGAGCGGAACGAAGGATAGGCCGAAGGAAGGAAGGTCGTTTGGGCGTGGACATTCCAGTCGTCCGACTCGGGCAGCGTGGTCCTTGCATTGGCGGCTGCTTGCGCCGTCCATGCCGGATTATCGGCAAAGCGATAATTCAGCCCAGCCTTGAACAGGTGGACGCTGGGGTCGACGCCGATGCTGGGCAGCCCGAACCCGCTGAGGTCGTAGATCCGATGCGTCAGATCGATGTAATCGTATTCGAGCTTGGCGGTCCAATGGCCGCTCACGGCGAACTCGACGCCGGCGCCGACCGTCCAGCCGGTCTGGATCTGCCCCGGCGTGGCGTAGATGTTCCCCGCCGCGTCGTTGAGATCGATATGGGTGTGGCCCCAGGCGAAGCCGCCGGTCACATAGGGCATCCAGTTTCCGAAGGCGTAGCCGCCCCGGCCGCGCACCGTAGAGACGTAATCGAGCGTCGCGTTGAAGGCGGCCGGCGCCAGGCGCGGACCGTCCGCCGGACTGCTGAATGACGCATCCGCCTCGATGCCGAGCACGACATGGTTCGCCAATTGCTGATTGTAGCCGGCCTCATAACCGCCGATCAGGCCGGTGATACTATGCGGAAGGACCACCCCCTCTTCGGGCAGTGGATTGGTGCCGGTGCCCAGGCTGCCGCCGCCATAGCCGAAATGGCCGCCGACGTAGAATCCGGTCCAGTCGTAAGCGGTTTGGAGCTCAGGCGCTTTGCGCGCCATGTCCGCCGCAGCTGCTGGAGTAGCGAGCGTAAGCACGCTGAATCCAACGCCTGCGCAGAGGTACTCCCAGCTTTGGCCGTGGCGGTTCATCAGGCGAATTTTTCCAGCGCGAACATTCCGGCAGTCGCTTTTGTCATTTCTGATTTGCCGTCACGCTGCCACCAAAGAAATCGGGCGAATGATTTGGTCAGCCGGCCGATGGCTTCCCCCTTAAAGGCCAAAAGCCAGCTCAAGAGCAGGCGCAATTCGATCCCAAGCCTTTGACCTTTCAGCAAAAGGCTTATTGCGAATAATTCTTAATTGCAAGAAAGGATGACGAGGCATTCGTTTGTTGGCATCGTTCTGTGACACGCATGCAACACCAAATCGCCGGCAGCATCGGAGCGGTGGAAAAATGCGGCGGCTGAAAAAGATGACCTGCCCAGGGCGTCCGCCGGGGCGGGCGTCAGTCTGCCGGGCGATCCGAAAGCGTCCCCGGATCGAATTTTTCGATATCGGCGAGCAGTTCGCAAAACGCGGCGGCGCCGTGATCAATCAGCCGCCGGCCTTTCTCCGCCGAGGCCAGCGTGGCATCGCCGGCGGCGCCGCTCGGGTGAAGGTCCTGCGCCTGCCAGGCGAATGGCGCCGGGCGATGCGTGGAAAGCCAACGATGGTCTTTTTCCAGGGCGATGCTGGAGGGCCGGAAATCGGCGATCTTCTCCTTGCGCACGGCTTTCGGATATCGCGCCAGCATGATCGAGGTTTCGACCGCGCCGCCGTGAACACCATGGCGTAATTCTTCCTCAGAAAACAACCCGTCCGGCGCGCCGAAGCGCGACCAACTCGTGGTCACCGCGAGAAGTCCGTATTCTGCGCGCAGATCCTGGGCCACGAGAGTCATGGCCGCGCTGTTGCCGCCGTGGCTCGTGACCATGACTAGCTTTTTGACGCCTGCGCGGGCGACGCTGATTCCGAGCGCCATCCAGCCTTGCAGCGCGGTTTCGGGCGGCAGCGTCAGCGTGCCCGGATAGTCGATGTGCTCGGTCGAAATCCCCACCGGCTGCAAGGGCAGGAATGTCACGGGTGCGGCATCGGGCAGAAGCTCGCGCGCGCGTTCGAGATAGGCCTCCGCGATCATGACGTCGGTGCCTACAGGCAAATGCGGGCCATGTTGCTCGGTCGCGGCCAGCGGCAGGACCGCGATCCACCGCGCCGCGTCGGTTCCGGCGATATCGGGCCAGTGAATGTCGGTCCAGTCGCGGGGAGGAGCGGTTGAGGTCATCGCGTAAAACGTTTCTTTGGGCCCATTTGCAAGGTAGCTTGTCCCGTTCCCGTAAGAGGCGTAACCGGCGTCCGGAGCGGTGATCCCGCCATCATGGGCCAGAACGATCAACGGAGTCCAACCATGAAGCCAGCTCTTTTGCCGCAAGCGTTAACGGCTGGTCTGCTGGCCTTGGTGATGGCCCTGTCATCCGCGGCCGCGCAAACGCTGGACAAGGTCTCGTTCGGGACCAACTGGGTCCCGGAACCGGAACAAGGCGGATTTTTCCAGGCCCTGGCCGACGGCACCTATCAGCAATATGGGCTCGATGTCACGATCGTGCCCGGTGGCCCGAACGACAACAACCGTATTCTGCTGATCGCCGGCAAACTCGATTTTTTCCTGAGCGCGAACACGTTGCAATCGTTTGACGCCGTTGCCAACAATGTCCCCATTGTCGACGTTGCGGCCATATTTCAGAAGGATCCGCAGGTTTTCCTGACGCATCCGGAAGCGAAGGTCGGCACGATCGAGGATCTCAAGCCGCTGACGCTGTTCGTGTCCAAGGAAGGGATCGTCAGCTATTTCCAGTGGCTGAAGTCCGAATACAAATTCAGCGAGGAGAAGGTCAAACCCTATACCTTCAACTCCCAGCCCTTTATCGCCGACAAGCAGAGCGCGATGCAGGGCTACGTGACCTCGGAGCCGTTCGCGGTTGAACAAGCCGCCGGCTTCAAGCCCGGCGTCCTGCTGCTGGCCGATTACGGCTTCAACGCCTATTCCACCATGATCGAGACGCGCGGCGATCTGATCGACAAAAAGCCGGATCTGATTCAACGCTTCGTCGACGCCTCTATCCTCGGCTGGTACCATTATCTGTATGGCGACAATACGCTAGGCAACGCGCTGATCAAGAAGCTCAATCCGGAAATGACGGATGAGCTCATGGCCTATTCCATCGCCAAGATGAAGGAATACGGCATCGTCGATTCCGGTGACGCGCTGCACGACGGCATCGGCGCGATGAACGATGCGAGGGTCGCGAGTTTCTTCGAGAAAATGGTGCGCGCCGGTGTCGTGCGCAGCGACATCGACTACCGCAAGGGCTACACACTTCGCTTCACCAACAAGGGCGTCGGTCTCGATCTGCGGCCCAAAAAGAACTAGCCGCGGCCTTGATTGAAGTACAACCGGGCTCCGGTCTTGCTTTGATGCGCTTTCGTGACGCGAGCCGGTATCCACTTCGCCCGAAAACGCTATAGATACGCCATGCCTGATCCTGCAGCCTTGTCCGATCTCGATGCTGGCCCGTCCGGCCTTGCCGTCAGCCTGCGCGGCGTCACCAAGGTCTATGACAGCGGCGTGGAGGCGTTGGGACCGCTGGATCTCGACGTGCGCAGCGGCGAATTCGTGTCCCTGCTCGGGCCGTCGGGCTGCGGAAAATCGACCGCCCTTCGCCTGATCGCAGGGCTGAACGCCCCGACCTCGGGCACCGTCCGCGTTTCAAATCGCGCCGACCGGGCGCAGACGGGGCAGAGCATCGGCTTCGTGTTTCAGGAGCCGACGCTGATGCCGTGGGCCAGCGTCCGGGAAAATGTGCGGCTGCCGTTGAAGCTGGCGCGTGTGCCGGTCGCGGAGGCGAATGCGCGCATCAATGCGGCGCTGGCGCAGGTTGGACTCGCGGAATTCGCGGATAGTTTTCCGCGCGAATTGTCAGGCGGCATGAAAATGCGCGTCTCGCTGGCGCGCGCTTTGGTTACCGATCCCGACATTCTCTTGATGGATGAACCGTTCGCCGCCCTCGACGAGTTCACCCGCTTTCGCTTGAACAACGATCTGCTTTCGCTGTGGGGCAACCTGCGCAAGACCGTCATTTTCGTCACGCATTCCGTGTTCGAGTCGGTGTACCTGTCGCAGCGTGTGATCGTGATGACTGCGCGGCCCGGGCGCATCAGCGCGGAATTTCGCATCGACGCTCCCGAATCGCGTGGTGAGGAGTTCCGGACGTCGGCAGCCTATGCCGGCTATTGCCGTGAGGTTTCGAAGGCGCTGGCGCCGTCCTATGACGAGAATGCGGACAGATGAAGCCGCCGCCAGCAACGCCGATACCCGCAGCGAAGGCCAGACCCAAGTCTAAGTCCAAGAGACGCGCCCTGGACGTCGTCCGCATCCTGCTTCCCGTGGCCGTGCTCGCAGCCGGCATCGCCGTGTGGGGCCTCGTGGTGCGCCTCAACGACATTCCACCCTATGTGCTGCCCGGACCGTTGATGGTCTTTCATACGCTCGTCAATGATTGGCCGGTGCTTTGGCAGTCGCTGCTGACCACACTACTGACCACGCTGGAGGGATTTGCCGCCGCCGCCGTCGGGGGCATCGCATTGGCGCTGTTGTTCAATCAATCGAGATGGCTGGAATATTCGCTGTTTCCCTATGCGGTGATCCTCCAGGTCACGCCGGTTATCGCCATCGCGCCATTGCTGCTGATCTATCTGCCGCAACAGACCGCGGTCATTGTCTGCGCCTGGATCGTGGGGTTCTTTCCGGTGCTGTCCAACACCACGCTGGGGCTGAACTCCGTGGATCGCAATCTGGCCGGTTTGTTTCAGCTCTACGGCGCATCGCGGTTGCAGACGCTGCGATATCTGAAATTGCCGGCGGCGCTGCCGTTCATCCTTGGAGGCCTAAGGATCGCGGGCGGCCTGTCGCTGATCGGCGCGGTGGTGGCGGAGATCGCGGCCGGCTCGGCCGGCGCGGGGGCCGGGTTGGCCTATCGGATTGCGGAATCCGGCTATCGCCTCAACATTCCCCGAATGTTCGCCGCACTGCTGTTGCTCTCCGTCGCCGGAATTGTCATTTATGGGCTGCTGGCGCTGGTTTCGCATCTGATATTGCGGCGCTGGCATGAGAGCGCGCTTGGAAAGGAAAGCTGATGGCGAGCGGGACTATCTCTTCCGAGAAGATCGATCTCCTGGCCTACGGGCCAAGCAAGCCGATCGTCGATAACGGTTTTTCCGATCAGTTCGTTCTGCATTCCTCAGAAACTGCAGGCGATCTCGATCGGTTGAGCCCGGCGGTGGCCGCGAAGATCCGCGGCATGGCCATCACTTATAGTTCGGCGCGGGGCGATGCCGCGACGCTGGCGCGCTTTCCGAAGCTCGAGATCGTTTCCACCTTTGGCGTCGGCTACGACCATATCGACGCCAATTATGCGCGCGAGCATGACATCATCGTCACCAACACACCGGATGTCCTGACTGAGGAAGTCGCCGACCTCGCGATGGGGCTGCTGATCGCGACCTTGCGCGAGTTCATCAAGGCCGACCGCTATGTGCGGTCCGGTCTGTGGAGCGCGCAGAGTTTTCCGTTGAGCGTAGGCTCGCTGCGCGACCGCAAGGTGGGAATGGTCGGCATGGGCCGGATAGGGCAGGCGATCGCACGCCGGCTCGACGCTTCGCAGGTTCCCGTAGTCTACCACACGCGCAATCCCGCGCCCGACCTCTCCTACCGGCATTATCCCGATCTGATCGAGATGGCCAAGGCGGTCGATACGCTGGTCGTCATCGTGCCGGGCGGTCCCAGCACGGCGAAAATGATCAACGCCGAAGTGATGAAGACGCTCGGACCGCGCGGCGTGATCATCAATGTCGCGCGCGGCACCGTCATCGACGAACAGGCGCTGATCGCGGCGCTGAAGTCGGGGACGATCCTGGCTGCGGGCCTCGACGTGTTCGAGAAAGAGCCGAACGTGCCCGACGAATTGAAGGCCATGCAGAACGTCGTGCTGCTGCCGCATATCGGTTCGGCTTCGGTGGTGACCCGCAATGCGATGGATCAACTGGTGGTCGACAATCTGAAAGCCTGGTTTGCCGGGAAGCCGCCGCTGACCCCCGTCGCGGAAACCCCGGTAAAGAGCCGCTGATGTCCGGCCGCCGCGCCCGCATGGCGGTCGCCGCGCTTTGGGCGGCGATTGCCTGCGTGTCGCCGGCGCGGTCGCAGGACGCTACCGATCTGCGGAAGGAAATGATCGGCCAATGGGAGCTTGCGACCACCGACCGCAGCAAGACCTGTGTCGTGACCTTGAAGAATGATTCCACGCCGCAGGGTTTCAAGCTGGAACTGGAGCCGGGCTGTGCGGCGGCACTGCCGTTCACCAAGGATATCACCGCCTGGAGCATCAAAGGCCTCGGTGACATCGTCCGGCTTCAGGACGCCGCCGGGCAGTCGGTGGTCGACCTCACCGAAGTCGAGACCGGGATTTTCGAGGGCATGCGGACCGGCGAGGGCATCTACATCCTGCAAGACCTCGCCGCCGCCCGCTCGCTGGCGAAATCGATGGACCAGATGATCGGCGACTGGGCGATGGTTCGCGGCAATGGCCAATCGATCTGTGGCCTGACCCTGACCAACACCGAAGCCAGTCAGGACAATTTCCAGGTGTTCCTGAAACCCAAATGCGATTCCGTTGTCGCGGCGTTCGCACCGACGCAGTGGCGGCTCGATCACGGCCAGATTTTGCTGATCGCTGACAGCGGTGAGATCTGGACCTTCGAGGCCGATGACAACGCGCAATGGCGGCGGGTTCCCGACAGCGCCGATCCGCTGATCCTGCTTCGGCAGTAACGATCCGCCAGGTCGGATTGATGTTGCAAGTGCCGGCCTATCCCGCCGAAAGCCTTGCGCGTATCTCGTACTGCTTGGGCGTGCATCCCATCACGCGCTTGAATGCCGTGCTGAACGCCGTCTCGGATTGATAGCCGATGTTTCGTGCGAGTTCGGCCGTGGTAATGCGGCCGGCCGAAAGTGTCCCGGCCGCCAGCCGCATCCGCCAGCGCAGCACATAGTCGATCGGTGACCAGCCGACCTGCGACTTGAAGCGAAGCGCGAAGGCGGTCCGCGACATGCCGGCCTCGCTGGCGAGCATCTCCAATGTCCATGGCCGCGACGGCTCGGCATGCACGGCCCGCAATGCGCGCCCGACGCGTGGATCGCGAAGACCCTTGAGCCAGCCTGGACTGCTGTTACCCTCGCTTGCCATGTGCAGCCGCAGCGCATTGACGAACAGGATATGTCCCAAATGTTCGGACAATAGCGCGCCGCCGGGACGGGGATCGGTCAGTTCCTTCGCAAGCTGGTCGAGTGTCCAGCGCAGTACGGCCGCTTCATCGGAAGATCCCGGAATGTGCATGACGCGCGGAAGCGTTGCGGTCAAAAGAAGCGCATGGCTCTCGTCGAAGCTGAGCCTGCCGCCCACCAGGAAGGTCTTGTCGCTGGGGCCGTGGCGGGCAATGCGGGTCGCCGGGTCGATGGAGAGACGGCTGGCATCCTCCCCCGGGAGGCTGGTGTCGCTGCCCAGCCAGAATGGCTGGCCCGTCAGCAGATAGCAGTCGCCGGTGTCGAGCCGGATCGGCTCCGCGACGCCCTTGACCTTGAGCCAGCATCCGCCGCGCGCGATGGCGCCGAATTTCACCCCTTGATATCCCCTGGGAAGGTCGAGCGCCCAGACTCCGCCCGAAACGATGCCATAGGTCTCGACCGTGCGGGGTCTCAGCAAGGCGAGGATATCGGACAGGGGATCCGTCAACTTTGAACGATCTCATAGGAAATCAGGATTTTTCTACATGGATCATCCCAATAAGGCAACTTACCTGCGTTCAATACGACGAAAAGGAGCCTGCCCGTGACGACAGAACAGAAACCGATTCATTCCGGACTCAATGCCAAGACCACCGCTACCGAGGCGCTGGGTAACGGCGATCTTGCCGGCAAAATCGCCATCGTGACCGGTGGCTATTCCGGGATCGGGACGGAAACGACACGGGCGCTGGCGGCGGCCGGCGCCACGGTGATCGTGCCCGCGCGTAGCGCGGAGAAAGCGAAAAGGAATTTGCAGGGGATCGCGGGCGTCGAACTGGCCGCCCTCGACCTGCTCGACCCGGCCTCGATCGATCGCTTCGTCGCAGGTTTCCTGGCGAGTGGCCGGCCGATCCACATGCTGATCAACAGTGCCGGCGTCATGGCGGCGCCGCTGACCCGGGACGGAAGGGGCTATGAGAGCCAGTTCGCGGCCAACCATCTCGGCCATTTCCGGCTTACCGTGAAGCTTTGGCCTGCTCTGGCCAAAGCGGGCGGCGCCCGCGTGGTGGCGGTGTCCTCGCGCGGACATCGCTTCTCCGGTGTCGATTTCGACGACCCGAATTACGAGCGGCGCGCCTATGACAAATGGCAGGCCTATGGCCAGTCCAAGACCGCCAACGCCTTGTTCGCACTGGCCCTCGACCGGCGCGGGAAGGAGGCCGGTGTGCGCGCCTTTTCGCTGCATCCCGGCGCCATCCTGACCGATCTGATCCGCCATCTCGATGACGACGATTTCAAGCGCTTCGGCATCACCCGCCAACCCGACGGCAGCTTCGACCTGGGCCCGCAGAACGAGCGCGAATTCAAGACGGTGCCGCAGGGAGCGGCGACGTCGGTGTGGTGCGCGACCAGCCTGCGCCTCGACGGCCTCGGCGGCGTCTATTGCGAGGACTGCGATATCGCGGAAGCCGTGCCGGCCGACTATACCGGAATGGCCGGCGTATCTCCGTGGGCCTGCGATCCGGCGCTTGCGGAACGGCTCTGGGCGCTAAGCGAGAAACTCGCGGACTGCAGCCTTCCGGAGTAATCGCATAGCTCTGGAGAGCCCGGTTCTGATTCAAGATTCAATCAGAACCGATAAGACTCTGGTATACCGTTGCTGCCGATGATGTGACCGTGCGCGGCGATGCCGCGCGCGGATCACAATCGCCGCATGTGTTTCCTGCTGCCGATCGTCGGCGATGCCGATCAAGCCAAGCCGTCAAAGTCCAAAGCCAAAGAGTTTCGCCGGGTTCTCGACCAGAATTTTCCGCCGTTCAGTTTCGTCGGGCGCATAACGATACAGGAGTTCGAGCAGATCGGCGTCGTTGGGAGGCTGGACCATCGAGACCGGATGTGGCCAGTCACTGGCCCAGACGCATCGGTCCGGGGCGGCCTCGATATAGGCCCGGGCAATTGGAATCACGTCGTTCCATGGTGGTCCGGCCTTTGAGGTCTTCTCTCCCAGCGACAGCATGACCCAGAAATTGCCTTTGGAAAGCAGTTCCAGCATCTTACGAAGGTTGGGATCGTCGTTTCCCCGCGTGGGGTCCGGGCGCGCCATATGATCGATCAGAACCGGGACATCTAGCGATTCATATTTGGCGACGCTGCTGACGATGCCGTCCTTTTCGGGTTGAATCTTCGCGTACCAGCCAAGCTCCCGGATCCTGGCAATGGCGCGCGCAAAGGCAGCGTCGGACAGGACCGCGCCAAGTTCTTGGCGGAAGCTGAAGCGCGCTCCACGGACTCCGGCGTCATGCAGTTTACCGAGATAGGCGTCGTCCGCCTCGGCAAATACCAATGCATTGGCGCATCCGCGATAATTGGGTCCCATCGCGGCCAGGCCATCCAGCACCACCGAATGGTCCGCGCCATAGGTCGTCGTTTGAACGATCACGCCACGCTCGATTCCGAGCGTCCTGTGGACACGAAGCGCGGCCTCCCAGGTCGCCGTCGGCATCTGGTAGGCCGCGCCCGGCCGCACCGGATATTTGCTGAGCGGTCCAAGCACGTGGAATTGACTGTCGCAGCTTTTCGGCGGCGGCAGCATCGACGGCCGGCGCGGGTTGGGATCGAACGCAAGGTAGTCCGGCATGTCTGGTTCCTCTCAATCGATGACGGCGGTGAAATCGCACTGCACGAGCGCGCCGCCTTCCATGTCCATTTGCAGCGCGTGACGGGCCGGCCGCGAGTGCTCGTCTGGAAACATCTTCAGCCACTCGGTATTGACGGGCCCGCGCTGCGAGCGATCCTTGAGCCACACGGTCATCTTGATGATGTCGTCGGTGGTGCCGCCGCCGGCTTTGACGATCGCCTTGATATGCGCGAACATGTTGGCGCATTGTTCTTCGATCGACGGAGGCATCTCGGCCGTCCTGGGATCGCGTCCGAGGATTACGCCCGACATCAGAAGATGGCCAATGCGACTGGCGTTCGGGATCGGGTTGGCATGCTTGAATTCTCCAATCTGGATGCTTTTGCGTCTTGCCATGTGTGTTTCCTCTAGACGAACTGGCAGGAGATTGATCCGAACGCCCCGTAGTCGGCGTGGAACGTGTCGCCCTTGCGGATATCGACCGGCCGGGTGAACGATCCGGCCAGAACGACTTCGCCGGCGGCGAGATGCTCGCCGTGGGGAAAGAGCCTGTTCGCGAGCCAAGCCACGCCGTTGGCGGGATGATTGAGAACACCCGCCGCGACGCCGGTTTCCTCGATCTGGCCGTTGCGAAACAACAGAGCGCCGACCCAGCGCAGATCCGCGTCTTGCGGCCGGAACGGCCGTCCGCCAAGTACCAGGGCGGCGTTCGCGGCGTTGTCGGAAATCGTATCCATGACCTTGCGGGAAACCCCGGTTTCCGGATCGATCCGGTGCATCCGGGTTTCGAGGATTTCGAGGGCCGGCGTGACGTAGCCCGTGGCATCGAGAACGTCGAAGATGGTGCAGCCGGGACCCTTCAAGGGAGCTTTCAGGACGAACGCAAGCTCGACCTCGATTCGCGGCGCTTGAAAGCGACTGAAGGGAATTTCGCCGGCGTCGGCGTAAAACATGTCCTCGAACAGCACGCCATAGTCGGGCTCGGCGATGCCGACGGCGCTTTGCATGGCCTTAGAGGTCAGTCCTATTTTGTGCCCCTTGATGACCCGGCCGCGTCCGACCTGGAGTTTGGTCCATGCGCGCTGGATCGCGTAAGCGTCCTCGATCGTGAGGTCGGGATGTTCGAGCGTGAACATGCGGACGAGGGATTTGGTGCGTTCCGCCTCGTCGAGACGCTGCGCAAGGCTGTCGATTATCGGTTGGTCGAGCATGGCTGGCTTACTTCTCGGCGGTGACGGTGTTGCGAAGGATGCCGATCCCTGCGGATTCGACTTCGACGACGTCGCCCGGCTTCAGCCATCGCGGCGGATCGAAACGTGCGCCGGCGCCCGTCGGCGTCCCGGTCGCGATCATGTCGCCAGGCTTGAGGGTAGCGAAGGTCGACAGATAGGCGATTAGGAAATCGAACGGGAACATCAGGCGTTCAGTTGTATCCTTCTGTCGCAATTCGCCGTTGACGCGGGTGACGATGTCATGCGGACCGCGCGGATCGAGCTCGTCGACGGTGACGATCCAGGGACCGATACTGCCAGATCTGTCGAAGTTCTTGCCCTGGGTGACGTTGAACTTGCCGTGATGCAGCCAATCGCGAACGCTGCCCTCGTTGCACAGCGTTATGCCGAAGATGTGCTGCCAGGCTTGTTCGCGCGGGATGTGCCGTCCTTCCTTGCCGATAACGATGACGAGTTCGCCCTCATAGTCGAGTTGTTCGGACACCTTCGGCTTTTCGATAGGCTGACCGGATCCGACGACAGACGACGGATTCCGGACGAAAAGACTTGGATATTTCGGCAAGTCCGAATTGTCTTTGTACTCGGCATTGCGATCCCTGTAGTTCACGCCGATGCACCAGAGCTTCTCCGGCGCGGGGATGGGCGGGAGCAACGCCAGATCTTCGAGGGCATGGTCGGGCCTTTGGCCGGCCGCCGCCTCGCGCGCCGCCGCCATGCCGTCGTTTGCGATTAGCGTCCGTAAATCCCGAAATTCAGCCCCGATGCGTCTCGTGAGATCAATGACGCCGCCGCCTGCGACGACGCCATATCGCGTCTGACCGTTCTCGAGATAGCTGAGGAATCGCATGGTCGAAATCTCCGGATTGCCGTCGCACTAGACGGTCTGTTGTTGAGTCGAGGGTTTTGCCTTGACCGCCAGTTCGCGGCCGCGTGTTTCGGGAAGCGAAAGCGTCATGGCGATGAACAGCAGGATCGCGGGCGCAACGACCAACATGCCGAGAGCGAGTTCGCCTCCGAAGAAGGCCGATGCCATCGGCACGATCACCGGCGCGAGGCTGCCGATGCCGCGTCCGGCCATGTAGATGAAGGAAACCGCAGTCGATCGGACATCGATGGGATAGATTTCCGACAGCCAGGTGCCGACAACGCCCAATGATGAATTGCCGATCACGAAAGTAAGGTAGATCCAGAAGATCGGGAATTCGAACAGATTGCCTGCGTAGTTTTCGTGAGCGTAGAGATAGAGGCCGCAGGCCATCGCGAACCAGGAGAGGCCCGGCACCAGCGCGCCGAACCGCCGGCCATAGGCGTCGTTGAGGGCGCCCATCGCGATATAGGAAATGCCGCCCACGATCGAGGCGATGACCGAGATGTTACGCACGATCTCGGGAGGGGTGTTGAGCGATTTTTGCATCAGTGTCGGCATGAACACCACGATGCCGTAATAGCTGAACATGTAGGCCATCATCCACGCCAGGCACATCAGCGAAATCGGAAGCAGGCGGCCCTGGAACATCTTGACGAGTGTGTTGGTCTGCTTTGGTGCGGCGGTCTGAAGCGCATTGCTCTTGCGGGTGCGATCGAACTGCAGCCAGGCTTTTGACTCCGGCATGAACAGGCGGATGAAAATCATCAGCAGAATCGGCGAGCCTCCGGTCAGAAGCGCGATCCTCCAGCCCCATTCAAGGCTGAATGACGTCGTGGCCCAGACGCCGATGACCGACGCGCTGGCGCTTGCCAGGACGGCGCTGCCCTGAATGAAAGCGCTGCCGAGGCCGCGCCGTTCCTTGTTCCAGGCTTCATTGAAGAGCACCATGCCGGCACCCCATTCGCCGCCGAGGCCGATGCCGGTTGCAAAGCGCAGGATGGCAAGCGACCAGTAGTTCCAGGCAAATGCGGAAGAGATGGAGCCGGCCGCGAACAGCAGCAGCGTCAATTGAAGCGATTGCTTGCGGCCGACGCGATCGCCGAGCCAGCCGAACAGGGCGCCTCCGATCACGGAGCCGATCAGCGTCAGGCTGGTAATGCTGGCGACCTGAGCCAGGGAGATCTGGAGCGACTTCTGAATCGAGCCCATCAGGAACGGCATAATCAGGACGTCATAAAGATCGAGCGCGAATCCGAGCATGCAAGAAGCGATGATCGAGATTCGCTCGACCCGCGAATAGCTGGATGTCTCGATGGATGTCCCCGTCATAATTCCTCCGCAAAAACTGCCGCGTCGATTTTCACCGGTCTGAGGATGCCGATTTGGAAGTCTGAAACACCGACTTCATGGTGATGATTTCGCCGAGGCGCGCGTAACGTGGGCCGGCGATCCGCGCGATCGGATCGAGAGCTTCCGTCTCGATCTTGCCGTTCTTGAGAAGATCGTCGCGGATATGAAAAACGAGAACTTCTCCGACCAGCAGGCGGCTGCGCGTCTCCCCGAATTCGATGCACTGCCGAAATCGACACTCCATCGCGATCGGCGCCGCCGCGATGCGCGGTGGCCTGACCTTTTCGCTTGCAAGCGTCGCCAGGCCCAGGTGTTCGACTTCACTGACGTCGGACGGAAACTCGGCCGAACTCTCATGCACGGCCGTTGTCAGGGGGGAGTCCGCGATATGAATCACGAACTCTTCCGTCGATAAAATATTATGAGCGGTGTCTTTGTAGATGCCGGCCTTGCGGCCCACACTGATCGCCAGCATCGGTGGCTTCGGCGATACGAAGGTGAAGGCGCTGAACGGAGCGAGATTGACGACACCTGTGCCGGAAAGGGTCGAAACCCACGCAATCGGCCGCGGCACCACAATCCCGGTGATTAATCGGTACGCTTCTTCTGCCCCCAGCTTGGTGGGATCGACCTGCATGACGTTTCCTCGTGGTGTTTCTTGTCTCCGACACCGCAAGTCCGACAATTCGCCGTTCAGGCCGGAACGTCGAATAAATTGTGGTGTTTTTGTCCACAATGTGAACACTGTGGGGAGGACGTAAAATGCCATGCCACGTAAATCCAGCAAAAAGCAGAAAGCCGCGAGCGAGCCGCGAAAGGGCGCGCAAAGCCTGCGCAGGGCGCTCGCCGTGTTACGGGTCCTCGCAGCAGGTCGGGAAACCGGGCTTCCCCTCTCGGAAGTCGTCGCGGCAACGGGATTGACCAGACCCACGGCGCATCGCCTCGTTCACGTCCTGATGGAGGAGGGCATTGTCGAGAGGAGCGCCAGGGGCAAGCGCTTTGCGATCGGTCAGCAGGTTCCGGAGCTTGCGCTCGCGCGGCAATCGCGTTCTGCGCTGATTGTCGCGTCCGAGCCTTATCTGTCGCGTCTGTCGCGGGACGTCGGTGATACGTTGTTCCTCACGGTTAGGACTGGACTGGATAGCCTGTGCGTCGCGCGGCTGATCGGGACCTATCCAATTCAGGTGTTGTCCATTGAAGTGGGTGCCAGACGGCCATTGGGGGTCAGCAGCGCAGGCATTGCGATACTTGCCGCGCTGTCGTCGACGGAAGCGCGCCAGATCATCAGCAAGAATCAAGTTCGATTTGGCGCTTATCGTACGACGCCGGCTATCGCGCTGGATCAGATCGCGGCCGCGCGGCGGCGAGGCTACGGCATTCATCACATCGGGCTGGTGCCGGGCACGAAAGCCATTTCCGCAACGATCAGGGACGTCGATGGGGGGCCGATCGCTGCGATAACGATCGCAGCGATTCGAAGCCGGCTGGGACCGCGCCGGGAAAGCGAGTTGGGCGAGATTCTGAAAACTACGGTCCGCTCGATCGAAGAGGTCCTGAACCAGGACCATTGACGCCAGCTTTGATGAAGCATCCGCTGTCTGTCGCGAAATTGACCGGCTATTATATCAGCCGCATCCCCTTCAGGCTCGCATGCCCGTTCCTGCCGACGATAATGTGGTCATGCACGGAAATGCCGAGCGGCTTGGCGATATCGACGATCGCCCGGGTCATCTGGATGTCCGCTTGCGATGGCGTCGGATCGCCGGAAGGGTGGTTGTGGACCAGGATCAGCGCGGTCGCTGATAATTCCAGCGCCCGCTTGATCACCTCGCGCGGATAGACCGGCGTGTGGTCGACGGTGCCGACCTGCTGCACTTCGTCCGATATCAGCTGGTTGCGCTTGTCGAGAAACAGGATGCGAAACTGTTCCTTGTCGGCAAACGCCATGCTGGTGCGGCAATAATCGACCACGTCGTTCCAGGACGACAGCGCGGTGCGTTGCTGCAACTCGCCCTTGGCGATGCGGATCGCGGCGGCGGCGATCAGCTTGATCTGGTTAATGGAAGCGTCGCCGATGCCGTCCACTTCCCGCAGCCGCGCTTCCGGCGCGTGAATGACTTCGGCGAACGAGCCGAACTTCTTGAGCAGGGATTTGGCGAGTGGCTTGGTGTCGCGTCGCGGCAGCGCCGGAAACAGCGCCATCTCCAGCAATTCATAGTCGCTCAGCGCGTCCGGCCCGGCGCTGCGAAATCGCTCGCGCAGCCGTTCGCGATGGCCGTGATAATGCGGCGCCTCTGCGGATTCGTCCTGCGGCTGGCTGGTCTTCGCGGGCATCGGCGCCCACCATGCCGTGCCGGACGGGTTTTGCAACCGTGAAGTGCGGGCGGCGGCCGGGCGGCCTGAAAATTAACCTGCGATCGGCGGCCTTTCGCCGTGGCGTTGCGACAGCGTGAAGATTTCGACACCGGTTGCGGTAACGCCGACCGAATGCTCGAATTGCGCCGACAGCGAGCGGTCGCGCGTCACTGCGGTCCAGCCGTCCGACAGGATCTTCACATGCGGCTTGCCGAGATTGATCATGGGCTCGATGGTGAAGAACATGCCGGGCCTCAACACCACACCCTCGCCGGGCCGGCCGATATGGATGATGTTGGGTTCGTCATGGAATATACGGCCCAGCCCGTGGCCGCAGAAGTCGCGCACCACGCTCATGCCTTGCGGCTCGACGAAACTTTGAATGGCGTAGCCGATATCACCCGTGGTGGCGCCTGGCTTCACCGCGGCGATGCCGCGCATCATGGCCTCATAGGTCACTTCGATCAGCCGTTCGGCCTTGCGGGCGATCGGGCCGATCGCATACATCCGGCTCGAATCGCCGTACCAGCCCTCGACGATGAAGGTGACGTCGATATTGACGATATCGCCTTCCTTCAGCACCCGGTCGCCCGGCATGCCGTGGCAGACCACGTGGTTGATCGAGGTGCAGGTCGAATAACGGTAGCCGCGATACATCAACGTCGCGGGATAGGCGCCGTGGGAAAAGGCAAAATCGCGGACGAATTCGTCGATCCGCGAGGTCGGTATTCCCGGTTTCACGATATCGGTGAGGTCATCAAGGCATTTCGCCACCAGCGCACCGGCCTTGCGCATGCCGGCAAATCCGCCCTGCCCATGCAGCTTGATCTGTCCGGTCTTGCGCAGGGACGTTTCGGTGGCGTCGACATAGCTCATGGCTGGATCACGTTTCGGCAGGACTGCGGTTGCGGTTTGTGACGTTAATTTAATGATCGGAGCGGCCAGCGCAAGCCAAGGTTGGCGGCAAGGTTGCCGTGCTCTCCGGACATGGCAAATATGGAACCGCAGGCTAAGGTTGTGGCGAGGCCCGGCTGCCCCATGGCCCGGACGTCAGCTCGAAACCTCCACGACGGTGTTCTCGACCGGGAGCGCGCCGCTGCGGACGCGGAGCTCGCGAACCGGATAGGGCACGCGGATGCCCTCGCGTTTGAACGCGTCCCAGAGCGCCAGCATCACGTCGCTCTTCACATTGTCCATTCCGTCGGGATCGCCGATCCAGAAGGTGAGGGAGAATTTCATCCCGGCTTCGGCGAATTCCGTCAAAATGCAGCCCGGCGGCTTGCCCTTGATGGCGCGGGGCGATGCCGCCGCGATGTCCGCGGCCAGCTTACAGACCAGGTGGGGATCGGCGTCGTAATTGGTGCCGAAATTGACCTTCACCAGCGTGTTGTTGTCGGTATAGGTCCAGTTGGTGACCTTTTGCGTCACCAGATCCTCGTTGGGGATCAGGAATTCGCGGCCGTCGCCAGCGGCGACCGAGATATAGCGTGTCTTCATCGCGCTGATGCGCCCCGAACTGTCGCCGATGGTGACGAGATCGCCGGGTTTTACCGACTTATCCGCAAGCAGGATGATGCCGCTGATGAAATTGGCGATGATCTTCTGCAAACCGAAGCCGATGCCGACGCCGGCTGCACCGGAGAAGATCGCGAGCGCCGAGAGATTGATGCCGACCGCGCTCATGGCCGCCGCGACGGCGAGGACCATCAGCGCGAGCCGGATGATCTTGACCAGCAACACCTGGATCGACGGCGTCAGATCGTCGGACCGCGTGATCCGGCTTTCCACGAAGTTGCTAGCGATATTGGTCAGCCACAGCGTCACCGACAACAATATGCCGAGCTTGATCAGCACTAGCGGTGTCAGCCGCAGGCCGCCGATCTCGATGGAGATCGAATCGAGCGCATCGATGGTCGGGTCGAGCTGCCCGATGATGCTCAGCGCCGCCACCAGCCACGCCGACAGCGACACCAGACGGACGAGGAATTCGTTGCGAATGACCGACGTCACGAGACGGATAACCAGCCACGCCAGGGCAAGCTTGGCGAACACCGCGAGCAGGTAGCTGCGGCTCGGCCAGGTCAATGTCTGCATGGCCAGCCGCGTTAGGCGCATCAGCACCGCAAATACCGCCGTCGACGAGTAGCTGACCAGCACGCGTGCGACCACCGGTAGCGGCGCAGGCCAGCCCTTGCCGAGCGTTTTCATGTCGGTCCGCGCGCGGATCGCTGCCCCGGTCGCGAACGAAATCCCGGCGCCGGCCAGCACCAGGCCGATCTGCAGATAAAACCATGGCGACGTGACTTCCGCGCCGACCGACCGCGCGGCCGAATGCAGGAAATCAAGGATGTCGGTCATGTCCATCGTCAAAATCTCTTCTCAAGGCAGATCGTCGCGCGCGGCTAAATTTGATTCGAATATCCGGCAGATTTCCACACAAGTCGCATTGACGCCATTGCCGTGACGCGTCGGCGCCGCCGTTTGGAGCGGGTCTGACGGGCACATTGTCGCCATCGGCGCAAATGGCCTTGGCGGCGAAGTGTGGCGACGATAAGGATCAGTTGCAGGTATTTGCCCTTGTTTGCGGAGGCTCATGGCATCTCTCGACGCGGTCAGTCTGACGATCCTTCTCGGCGCCGTGCTGGTGATGGCCGGTATCCTGTCGAGCCTGCTCGCGCTGCGGTTCGGCGCACCCTTGCTGCTGGTGTTTCTCCTGATAGGCATGGTGGCCGGCGATTCCGGTCCGGGCCACCTGAATTTCGACGACGTGCGCACGACCTATCTGGTCGGGTCGGTGGCGCTGGCGCTGATCCTGTTCGATGGCGGCCTGCGAACGCGTTTTCAGAGCATTCGCGCGGTGCTTGCGCCATCGATGGGGCTGGCGACGATCGGCGTCTTGCTGACGGCGCTGATCACCGCGCCGGTCGCCCGATATGCGCTTGACCTGAACTGGACCGAGGCGCTGCTGGTCGGCGCCGTGGTGGCGTCGACCGATGCGGCGGCGGTGTTCCTGCTGGTGCATACGCAGGGCTTGCGGCTGCGCCCGCGCGTCGGCGCGACGCTGGAGGCTGAATCCGGCACCAACGACCCGTTCGCGGTCTTCCTCACGCTGATGCTGGTGGAGTTGATCTCGCGCGGCGCCGGCTCACCCTGGCATGTCGTGCTGGAATTCGCCCGCGAGGCCGGGCTTGGCGCTATCATCGGCGTCATCGGCGGCCGCACCGTTGTGCTGGCGCTCAACCGCGTGGCCCTGCCGCAGGGCTTGCATGCACCGTTCGTCGCCACCGCCGCACTGGTGATTTTCGGCGGCGCGCAGATCGCGCATGCCTCGGGATTCCTCGCGGTCTATCTGGCGGGCATCATCATCGGCAACCGTCCGACGCGCGCGCATAATTCGGTGGTGACGTTTCTCGACGCCGCGACCTGGCTGGCGCAGATCGTGATGTTCGTCCTGCTCGGTCTTCTGGTCTCGCCGCAGCGGCTGATGGGCAGCGTCGTGCCGGCCGTGATCGTCGCGCTGTCGCTGATGCTGGTGGCGCGGCCGGTTGCGGTGTTTCTGTGTCTTGCGCCGTTCCGCTTCAATTGGCGGGAAAAGCTCTTCATCGCCTGGACCGGGCTTCGCGGCGCGGTCGCGATCTTCCTGGCATCGATCCCGATGCTGGTCGGGCTGTCGAAGGCCTATCTTTATTTCGACGTCGCCTTTGTCGTCGTTATCATCTCGCTGCTGTTGCAGGGCTGGACGTTGGCCGCGGCGGCGCGGCGGCTTCATGTGGCGCTGCCGCGCACCGATCGCGTGCCGCGGCGGGTCGAACTCGATCTGCCCGGCCAGCTCGAACAGCAGCTGGTCGGTTATTCCGTCCGTCCCAAAAGCCTGTTTTTCCGGCGCGGTCTCATCCCCTCCTGGTCGAAGCCGACGCTGGTGATCCGCGACCAGCGCATTCTGTCGCCTGCCGAGGCCGATCCGATCGCGCCGGGAGATTACCTCTATCTGCTGGCGCCGCCGGAGAAGGCCGAGGCGCTCGACCGCTTCTTCGTCGACATGCCGCCGAGTTCGGCGCCCGATCCGCATCTGTTGGGGGATTTTACGGTGTCCGGCGAGGTCACGCTCGGCGATATCGCCGAAGCCTATGGCGTTACCGTCGACGCCGAACAGGCGAAGCTGACGCTGGCGGATTATTTCGATGTCCATCTGGATCACGCGCCGAAGGAAGGCGCGGCGCTGGCGCTCGACGCCATCGTGCTGGTGGCGCGCAATCTCAGCGGTGGCAGGGTCAATGCGGTCGGCCTTCGCCTGCCGGAGGATGAGGAAAAGACCGAATATCCGACACGGTTGGAGTCGTTCAAACGCAAGCTGTCGGAGCTCTGGTCGTCGGTGGCGGGGATTTGAAGCCGCTTGCCGCTCTCGTCATTCCGGGACGTGCGTTAGCGCGAACCCGGAATCTCAGCCACAACTGCCGGATTCCAGGGTTCGACGCGGAGCCGATCATCGGACCGCGCTTCGCGCGGACCCGGTGGCGTCGCTCCGGAATGACGGCTTGGGGTTAACTCGTCAACACCTTGACGCCGCCGAAGGCGGTGATGTGCCCGCTCCGGAGCATTACGATCTGGGTCGCCAATTGGCGCAATTCCGCCGCGTCATGGCTGACATAGACCATGGGAATCCCGGCCTCATCGCGCAGGCGTACCAGATAGGGCAGGATCTCATGCTTCCTTCCTTCGTCCAGCGCTCCCAGCGGCTCATCCAATAGCAGTAATCTGGGTTTTGACAGCAGCGCGCGGCCGAACGCGACGCGCTGGCGCTCGCCGCCCGAGAGCCGTCCCGGCCGGCGATCCAACAGCTTGCCGATATCGAGCAGATCGATGACGCGCGTCCGCTGCGCGGGGTCGTCGGCGAGGCGATTCATGCGCCGGCCATAGTCGAGATTCTGGCGCACGTTGAGATGCGGAAACAGCCGCGCATCCTGGAACACATAGCCGATGCGGCGGCGATGAGGCGGGACGTGAATGCGCGCGGCCGTATCGTCGAGCGTCTCGCCATCGATGGCGATGACGCCGCGATCGGGCCGCACCAGACCCGCGATCATGTTGATCAGCGATGTCTTGCCGGCGCCGGATGCACCGAACAGCCCGGTGACGCGGCCTTCGCTCGTAAAGGAGGCTTCAAGCAGGAAGTCGCCGAGTTGTTTTGAAACGTCGACATGCAGCATCGTCAATTACCATGCACGCGCCGCGTGGCGCGCCGCGCGAACACTTCGGACGCCACCAGCGCCGTCGTCGCAATCAGGATCGACACCACGACCAGCCGCAGCGCAGCGGCGTCGCCGTCGGGGGTCTGGGTCAGCGAATAGATCGCTGACGAAATGGTTTGGGTTTCCCCGGGAATGTTCGACACGAAGGTGATGGTTGCGCCGAACTCGCCGATTGCCTTGGCAAAGCCGAGCACCATGCCGGCCAGCACGCCCGGCAGCGCCAGCGGCAGCGTGACGGTAAGGAATACCTGCCAGGGCGCCGCGCCCAGTGTTGCTGCGGCCTGCTCGAGTTTTCGATCCACCGCTTCGATGGACAGCCGCATCGGCCGCACCAGCAGCGGAAACGACATGACGCCGCAGGCGAGCGCCGCGCCGGTCCAGCGGAACGCCAACACGATGCCGAGTTGGTTGGCAAGCCATGCGCCGACCAAGCCGCGCCGGCCGAACGTCAATAGCAGCAAATAGCCGGTGACGACCGGTGGCAGCACCAGCGGCAGATAGATCAGCGCGTCGATCAGCGACTTGCCCCAGAAATCACGCCGCGCCAGCAGCCACGCCACGCCGATTCCGATCGGGGTCGCGATCAGGGTCGCCACCGTCGCGACCCGCAGCGATAGCGCGATCGCGGTCCATTCCGTCGGTGAAATATCGAACACTAGCGCGGGTTTCCGAAGTTCGGATGCACTTGCGGTTCCTCTGTCACGAACTTCGGAAACAAACGGTGCTCCGGCAAGAGTCAGTATTTTCCAGAGCCTGTTTCAAAGCCGCTGACCGATCTGAAATTTCTGACTGGGCCTTCGACAGCCACCGCAGCAACGCCAAAATCGGCAGCAACGAAGTCGTCAGGTCGTCGGGCTGACGAGGAAGCTGAAGCCATATTTCTCGAAGATGGCCTTGGCCGCTGCCGTCCGGAGGAACGCCAGATATTCGGTCGCTTCCGGCTTCGCGGTCGAGGTCGCCGCGACGGGATAGATGATCGGCGGATGGGAGTCGGCCGGGAAGGTGCCGACGATCTTCACGCCGGGCTCGACCTTGGCGTCGGTGGAATAGACGATGCCGAGCACCGCTTCGCCGCGCGCGACCAGCGCCAGCGCGGCGCGCACGCTCTCCGCCATCGCGAATTTCGGCGCGGCGGCCCGCCACGCTCCAAGTTTTTCCAGTGCGGCTTCCGCGTATTTGCCGACCGGGACCGATTTGACGTCGCCGGTAGCGATCTTGCCGTCGCCCGCGAGCTTGGCGAGATCGAAGCCCTGTCCGATCGTCACATTGTCGATCTTGGAGTCCTTTGGCGCGACCAGCACGATGCTGTTGCCGAGCAGATTGACCCGGGTCGGTTCGTTGATGGTCTTCTTGCCGATCGTGTAGTCCATCCAGTCGGTATCGGCGGATACGAAAACGTCCGCCGGCGCGCCCTGTTCGATCTGCTTGGCCAGCGTCGAGCTTGCGGCATAGCTGGCCGCGACCTTAACCCCAGTTTTTGCGGTGTAGGCCGCATCGACCTCATCGAGCGCGTTCTTCATCGAGGCTGCGGCGAATACAATCAGGTTTTTGTCTTGCGCCAGCGCTGGCGAGAAGGCCGATCCGAAAAGGACCGTGAAAGCGAGGAAAAATCCGGCGAGACGATGCATATGGCGCTCCATGCGAGGTCGCGGCCGCGATGGCGCGCGCAAATCAGGCGTTGTTTGGATATGGATGCGACAAGCGGAAGCGCCGTTCCGTCAGTCCCGCCAGCTTACGGCCGACCGGGATATCGCTGACCCGAATAATAAACAGGCTGGCAAGTCAGGTAAAGGTGACTATTCGTCCTATTCGGACGGCAGGATCGCCACCGACAGCGCGTTTTCCCGCGCTCCGCTGATTTGCAGCACGAACGGGCTGGACGATAATTCGTACTTCATGGTCTTGCGAATGCCGTCGCAATCGGTTGCGCCGCTGAAGCCCTTTGGCTTCAGGATATGCCCATCCTGCACCACATCGATCCAGGCGCCCGCGGACAGGCTGATGGTGTAGATACCGGGCTTCGGCGCGTTCTTGAAGCTGGTAAGGCCGGCGAAAGTGCCTTCTTTCGGCGCCCGTTCCGGCGGCGTGGGAAATTTGGCGTCGGCAGGCGGAACCAACGCCAGCGCAATTCCCGTCGCCGGCGGCGTTGCGAGTTCTCCGCCGGACACGAGCTTGATGCGATCCGGTGCCGTCAACGCCGCCCGCTCCCGCTCGATCGGCCATTTGAACTTGTCGCATCCGCTTGGTTCTTCCGCCGCGAAGGCGGAAGCCGTTCCAAGCAAAACGAAACCGATCAGCAGGACTGTGCGCATGATCAATCCACCCCAATCATGACGTCTGAAGCCTTCACCACCACGGTCACGTGACCCTTGGCCTTGATGCCTAATTCGTCGACCGCTTCATTGGTAATCGACGACGTCACGATCACGCCGCTGCCGATATCGACGCGGACATGCGAGGTGGTCGCGCCCTTCTTCACTTCGACGACGGTGCCCTTGATCTGGTTACGTGCACTGATGCGCATGATGGATTCCTCAAAGTCTTGTCTCAGCATGATGCCAACTCGAAATGACATAACGGGAATGTCGGCATAGCGGGACGGAATGAGACCAGCAGCCCTGGTCCGCAGCCTCGCCAGCGCTTACGGCGCGACGATAGCCAACAATATAACGGTTTCGAGCGACATGAATACCCGGTTCTCGCGCCGAAAATGCCTCACAATAAAAATGAACGTTTTTTTAACGGTGCAAATCTGCATGGATCGTCGCCATATGTCACTGCCTGGCGTCCGGTGCCGCCAATACCTGGCGGCAATCGGCCGGCATTTGCGCCAGCGTCATCGGATGGCTCGGCTGCTCCGGCTCCGTCGGCGGCTTCGGGTGAAGCACGGCATCGCTGAACCAATAGGTGAAATCGGACGGGCTGCAGCCTTCGCCCTCCGGTGGCGGCGGTTGGGTCTCGCATTGCTTGGCGCCGGCCGGGCATGTGATGCGGATATGGAAGTGATAGTCGTGGCCGTACATTGGCCTTATCTTGGCAAGCCAGCTGCGGTCGCCGGTCGCCTCACGGCACAGCGCCTTCTTGATCGCGGCGTTGACGAAGATGCGCTCCACCCGCGGCTCCTGCGCGGCGTCACGGATCACGGCGAGATGGCCCGGCGTCCAGACTTTCGTATCGACGTCGAGACGATCGGAACGGACCATCATGACCGCGGACATGTCCTCGCGCTCCTCGCGCGACAAGCGGTGGTCCGGCATCGGCGTCAGCCAGACATCGGCATCGAGCCCGATCTGGTGGCTGGCATGGCCGGTCAGCATCGGGCCGCCGCGCGGCTGCGCCATGTCGCCGATCAATATTCCGGGCCAGCCCGCGTCCTTGTGCGCCTTGACCGACAGCCGTTCCAGCAGCGCGATCATGTCGGGATACCCCCAATTGCGGTTGCGTGACAGGCGCATCACCTGCCAAGTGTCGCCGTTGATCGGCAGCGCTTGCGCGCCGGCGATGCATCCCTTGGCGTAGAAGCCGATCACCCGCGGCGGTCCCGCCGTAGGCAATACCTTGCGGCCGAACAGTTCCTTGGCGCCAAGTTTGGGGTCGTTGGGGTTGGCAAGCGGCGGCAGCGGCTTCGGATTGACGGTGCCCTTGTCCTGCGCTGCGGCGACGCCTCCTAGGGCGGCGGCCAGCAGCAGGAGCATCAGCAGCAAGCGGGAGTTCATCCGGTCCCTCGACGGCGCAGTCACTATCTGAATTAACGCCCGTGTACCAAGCGTACCAGTCGCATTTGCTTGATCTCCACCGCTATGCACCGCGTAAAAGGCCGTTGCCGGATCAGGCTCCTTCGCCGTTGCAGGACGTTTTTAACGTTTCGATAACCATAACTCGCGCTGACGAAATTTCGGGCGTTCCGAAGACAGACGCGCATCGATTGTGCAATTGGCGCCTTGTCGGATATTTTATGATGGTACGTGGCTGGTTTTGTTTCGCTCATCCACGATCAGATCGCCCGCTGTATACCGGACGGTTTTCGCTGTGCAGATATCGCCGATTTCGCCTGTTAAGCAGGCAGCCGACAGTCGGCCATCGCACCATCCTCGCCGCAAAAAGATACCCTTTTTTCAGATACTTATCGGAGAACTCGCGCCCGCAGAATGGGACCGGGGCGTAACGATGCCGAGAATTCGGCCGAAGACTGTTAAGAAAATAAAGCGTGCGACGATGGCCCGCCGTGCCGGCAGGCCGGCGAAGCCGCGTCCGAAGCTTCCCGGCAATGGCGGCCCGCGCATTGCCGCTGTGGCAAACGACATCGCACTGACGCGGATGGAAGCCGAGGCCGCGATTGCGGAGGCGCGCAAGTCTCACGAGCGCCTGCGCGAGGCGATCGACATCCTGCCCCAGGGTATCGTGTTTCTTGATGCCGAAGGACGCTACATTCTCTGGAACAAGAAATATGCCGAGATCTACAACCGCAGCTCGGACCTGTTCGAACATGGCGCGCGCCTGCAGGATACCATCCGCGTCGGCGTCGAGCGCGGCGATTATCCAGAAGCGGCCGGCCGCGAAGAAGAGTGGATCGCCGAACGGCTCACGAAGCTTTATCAGCCCGGCGAGCGTCACGAACAGACGCTTTCCGACGGCCGCTGCATCCTGATCGAGGAGCGGCTGACGGGAGACGGCGGCATCATCGGCCTGCGCGTCGATATCACGGAGTTGAAGCAGCGCGAGGCCTCGTTCCGCCTGCTGTTCGACAGCAATCCGGTGCCGATGATCGTCTGCGCGCTGGACGACGAGCGGATCCTTGGCGTCAATGACGCCGCCATCGAGCATTATGGCTACAGCCGCGAGGAATTCGAAAAGCTCACCATCCGCAGTATCCAGGCTTTCGAATCCGAGCCGCCCTGGGCCGGCGATCACTCGAACGACGAATTCACCGCCCGCACCTGGAAGCATGTCAGGGCAGACGGAACGCTGATCGACCTTGCGATCTATTCGCGTCAGCTCATCTACGCCGATCAGCCTGCGGTGCTGCTGGCGCTGATGGATATTACCGAGCGCAAGCGCGCCGAGGCCCGGCTCGCCTTCATGGCGCAGCATGACGCCTTGACCGGCCTGCCGAACCGCAACGTGCTGCGCCAGCATATCGATGATATATTGCTCCATACGCGGCGCAACGCCGAAAAGGCCGCCCTGCTGATACTCGGGCTCGACAATTTCAAGGCGGTCAACGACACGCTTGGCCACGGCATCGGCGATAATCTCCTGCGCGGGGTCGCCAAACGCCTGCGCTCGACGCTGCGCGAGGAGGACATGGTCGCCCGTCTCAATTCGGACGAGTTCGCGATCGTGCAGGGCGGACTGACGCGGCCGGAGGATGCCGTGCTGCTGGCGCGGCGCCTGTTGGAGGCGGTCGGCGAGTCCTATGTGCTGGACGGCCATTCCGTCGTGATCGGTGCCAGCGTCGGCATCGCCATGGCGCCGGGCGACGGCGATGAGTCCGAAAAACTGCTGAAACATGCGGCGATGGCGTTGTCCCGCGCCAAGAATGATTCGCGCGGCACGTTCAGCTTTTTCGAAGCCGAAATGGATGCGCGCGCCCAGAGCCGCCGCAAGATCGAGATCGACCTGCGCGAGGCCGTTCAGGGCGACATGCTGCGGCCGTATTATCAGCCGCTGGTCGATCTGGCGACCGGACGGATCACCGGCTTCGAGGCGCTGGTGCGTTGGCCGCACCCCGAACGCGGCATGATTTCGCCGGCCGAATTCATCCCCGTCGCCGAGGAGACCGGCCTCATCAATGCGCTCGGCGGCCAGATGCTGCACCGGGCCTGCGCGGACGCGGCGCTCTGGCCCGACGATGTCCGCGTCGCGGTCAATCTGTCGCCGCTGCAATTCCGTTCCGGCAATCTGCTGTCCCTGGTGATGGAAACGCTGAAGCAGACCGGTTTGCCGGCCCGGCGACTGGAGCTGGAGATCACCGAAACGCTGCTGTTGGAAAAGAGCAGCCAGGTGCTGGCGACGCTGCACGCGCTGCGCGCGCTCGGCGTGCGGATCTCGATGGACGATTTCGGTACCGGCTATTCGAGCCTGAGCTATCTCCGGAGTTTTCCTTTCGACAAGATCAAGGTCGACCAGTCCTTTGTGCGCGATCTCGGGACCAACCCCGAAGCGCAGGCGATCGTGCGTGCGATCATCAGCCTCGGCGCGGGCCTTGGCGTCACCATCACCGCCGAAGGCGTCGAGACCGAAAGCGAATTGAGCTGCCTGCGCGCCGAAGGCTGCCAGGAGGGACAGGGTTTTCTGTTCAGCCGCGCGCGGCCGAACGCCGAGATCGTCGGGCTATTGAAAGCCCAGAGCGGGGTGGATTCGGCGGCTCCAGGGGATGCCGTCGCAAAAGCCGCATTGGTGGCTTGATCGCAGGGCACGGCGCGAGACGCTTTGCCCACCCTACAGCGCTTCATCTTGTGGGCTTCAGGTAATGCCCGCTCCGGCATTGGAATCGGCCGCCAGGATCGCGCGGCCGACATCCTCGTATTGCGTATCGCGGGCCTGGATCTGCTGCGCGATGGCATGCATGTCGCGGAAACGGCGCTCGAACTTGTTGGCGTGGAACACGGCCGTGGCGCCCGCCATGTGATAGGCGGCGTCGACGACGGCGGCCGATTGATGGATCGTCCAGGTGGATGCAAGGCGAAGCATGACGCGATCTTTTTCAGTGTAGGTCCCTGTGCGCGTCAGGTCGCCCCACACCTGCGCTGCGGTTGCAAACAGATAGGCGTGGGCCGCGCGCAGATCGCCCTCGATGCGGCCGATCAAGCCCTGCACGGCGTTGTTCTCCCGCATCGCCTTGATGCCGACCGACGCCTTGCCGCGCGCCAATTCGATCGCGGCATCCAGCGTGGCGCGTGCGACGCCGAGCGAGACCGACGCAAATCCCATCGCGAAAACGATATGGGTGGGGAGTTGGTACAGCGGCCCGTTTTCGCGCACCGCAGCAGGCTCGTCGCGAAGCGCTGCGAAACGTTCCGGGACGAACAGGTTGTCCACCGAGTAACTATCGGTGCCGGTGCCCTTGAGACCGATCACGTCCCAGACGTCATACATTGTGGCGCTGGATATCGGAAACAGGATCGTGCGTATTTCCGGCGCGCCGTCGGGCTTGCGCCGCCTGCTGCCGTCGGCCTCGACGACCTGGACATGCGCGCCGAGCCATTTTGCTTGGCGCGAGCCGCTGGCAAAATCCCAGCGTCCGTTGGCGCGATATCCGCCGGGCACGGCATGGACTTCGCCCGCAATCGCGCCCCAGGCCAGAATGCCGTCCGGGGCGGCGAAGATCTCGCGCGCCGTTTCTTGATCGAGATAGGCCGCCGTCATGGCGCAGACGCTGCATTGGCCGAGGCACCAGGCGGTGGAAGCATCGGCCTTCGCCACTTCCTCGAGCATCTGCATGAAGATTTCGAGCGGCGCCTCCGCGCCGCCCGCGCTCTGCGGCAGCAGCGCCTTGTACAGACCGTTCTCGATCAGGGCGGATACCACTGGTGGCGTCAGACGCCGCGTTCGCTCGATTTCGTCGGCCTCGCTCAGTATCAGCGGCGCCAATGCCCGCGCGCGTTCGACGAGTCCGAAGCCGGGTGCCTTGTCCATGGGGTTCCTCGCCCTTTGCCCTTTTTTAGGGCATTTTGATTGGTGAGGCCGCATGGTGGTCCATCCGCTGCCGCCGATCAAGATGCGCAGCGGGAGGGGGTGGCGAATATACGTCGGCTAAAAATATACCTGGGCTAAGCGGCGTCGCGCAGGCCGGCCAGGAACTTATCGACGCTTTGCAGCAAGGTGTCCGCGTGCCGGCTCAATTCACCGGAGGCTGTGAGCGCGCTGTCGGCCAGCGTGCGCGACTGGCCTGCCGCTTGGCTTGCGCCCGCGACATTTTGCGAGACTTCGCCGGTGCCGGCCGCAGCTTGTTGAACGCTTCGCGCAATCTCCCGTGTCGCCGAATCCTGCTCCTCGACGGCGGCTGCGATGGTGGTGGCGATGCCGCTGATCTCGCGGATCGTGTTGCTGATGTCGCCGATCGCGGTGACACAATTGCCGGTGGCGGACTGGATCGAGCTGACCTGACTTGCGATCTCGTCGGTCGCCTTGGCGGTCTGGCTGGCAAGCTCCTTTACCTCGGCGGCGACGACGGCGAATCCCCTGCCGGCTTCGCCGGCGCGGGCGGCCTCGATGGTGGCGTTGAGGGCGAGCAGATTGGTCTGGCTTGCGATCGCACTGATCAGCCGGAGCACGTCGCCGATCTTTTCGCCGGCCGCCGTCAGGCTCCCGACCATTTCCGTGGTCTGGCCGGCCTTGACCACCGCCCCGTCGGCGACGCTGCTGGAATGGGTGACCTGCCGGCCGATCTCGGCGACGGAAGACGCCAATTCCTCGGTCGCTGCGGCGACCGTGCTAACGCTGGCCGAGGCTTCCTCTGACGCGCTGGCTGCCGCGGCTGCGCGTTGCGACGTGCCGTTGACGCTTGTGGTGATCTCGCCGGCGACGCGCTGCATATCCTTGGTCGCCTGTGCGACCGCGCCGACCACGCTTCTGACGTCGGCCTCGAACCGGTCGGCCATCTGGCGCTGCAGCGCCTTCTTTTCCAGATCCGCCTGCTGCTTGGCGGCCTCCTGTTCCTGTCGCAGCGTGGCCGCTTCGATCATGTTGCGGCGGAACACATCGACGGCGGCGGCCATGCTGCCAAGTTCATCCTTACGGTCGCTGCCGGGAATGGTCACGTCGGTCTCGCCGCTGGAAAGGCGGTTCATGACGGCGGTGATCGCCGTCAGCGGCCGCGATAGCCCGCGGCCAAGCAGGAACGCCAGTAAAACCGCGACCGCGAGGATCGCGACGGTACCGAGAATGAGATGGCGTTGTGAACTGGCGGCGGCCGCCTCATAGGCGGTGGTGTCCTTGACGACTTCGAGCACCGCGACCGGCTTCCCGGCGTAATTCCTGATTTGTCCCAGATAAAGCGCAGCGGCGTGACCGTTGAGGGTGGCATCCCGCTGTAGTGTTACGCCATCGAGGGCGCCCTTGAGTTCGTCCTGCGTGGCGATTGCGGTGTCGCCAAAGCTGGACGCGAGTGTCTTGAAGGTGCTGCCGTCGAACCAGTGCATGGCGAGGTCGACGCCGAGGCGCTGTTTGACGCCGTCGACAAATTCCTTGCCAAAAGCGGCGCCGATATCGGCGACGGCAATGCTTTTTCCCCCGCGCATGATCGGAGTCATGGCAAAAATGCTCAGCGATTCGCGTCCCGGCTCGACGCCGACGATCGGCTTTCCGGTCGCGTTCGACTCGACCACGGTGGCGCGCCGCGCCGAGATGTCCTCGCCGAAAATCTTGGGCGTATGGACCCGGAAGAAGTTGGTGGCCGGTGGGGTGTGAAAACTGATCATCGGCATGCCCTGCGCCTTCAAGGCCATGAGCGGATCGTGCAGCAGCTCTCCGAGCTTGTCGCGGTCGCCGGCTGCCACGGCATCGCCGACCGGAGGCAGCGCGGCGATCACGGCGCTGACGGCGAGCGCGGAGCGTCCCTCATAATCGACCGCGGCGATAATGCTGTCATATTGCAGCTTCAACTGCTGATCCAGCGCAAGCTGCATCAGGGCCCGCTGCTGCATGACCGAAAAAGTCCCGAGGATGGCGCAGGCTGCGGCAACCGTTAGTGAAATCGCCAGGATCAGGCGCGATCCGATTGATTGAAGCTTGAACATGGGAATACCGAACCTCCGCAAGGCAGGAACCATCGGAAATTCCCAGAAACTCCTTAAGATTTAAGAGTCATGCTGACTCGCGCACCGGTAATATATAGGTATATGGATGCGGTGCAGTGACGCAGACGGCAAGGATTGGCGATAAATATCGCCGAAGGCAATATCTTAGCTATCGACCTTGAGCGCGGCGATGAAGGCTTCCTGCGGGATGTCGACCTTGCCGAACTGCCGCATCTTCTTCTTGCCTTCCTTCTGCTTCTCCAGAAGCTTTCGTTTGCGCGTGATGTCGCCGCCATAGCACTTGGCGGTGACGTCCTTGCGCAGCGCGCGCACGGTTTCGCGCGCGATCACCTTGCCGCCGATCGCTGCCTGGATCGGAATCTGGAACATGTGCGGCGGGATCAATTCCTTCATCTTCTCGACCATGGCGCGGCCGCGGCCCTCGGCCCGGGTCCGATGCACCAGCATCGACAGCGCATCGACCGGCTCGTTGTTGACGAGGATCTGCATCTTGACGAGATCGGCCGGTTTGTAGTCGGTGAGGTGATAGTCGAAGGAAGCGTAGCCCTTGGAGACCGATTTCAGCCGGTCGTAAAAATCGAACACCACTTCGTTCAGCGGCAGGTCGTACTTCACCATCGCGCGCGAACCGACGTAAGTCAGCTCTTTCTGCGAGCCGCGGCGGTCCTGGCACAGCTTCAGCACACTGCCGAGATATTCGTCGGGCGTCAGGATCGTGGCCTCGATCCAAGGCTCCTGGATCTCGGCGATCTTGACCACGTCGGGCATGTCGATGGGATTGTGGATCTCGATCTCGCTGCCGTCGGTCAGGCGCATCTTGTAGATCACGCTCGGCGCGGTCGCGATCAGGTTGAGATCGAACTCGCGCGACAATCGTTCCTGGATGATCTCCAGGTGCAACAGCCCGAGGAAGCCGCAGCGGAAGCCGAACCCGAGCGCGGCCGAGGTTTCCATCTCGAAGGAGAAGCTGGCGTCGTTGAGGCGCAGTTTGCCCATCGCCGCGCGCAGGGTCTCGAAATCGTCGGCATCGACCGGGAACAGGCCGCAAAACACCACGGGAATCGCGGCCTTGAATCCGGGCAGCATTTCGGTGACCGGCTTGCGGTCGTCGGTGATGGTGTCGCCGACCCGGGTATCTGCCACTTCCTTGATCGCCGCCGTGATGAAGCCGATCTCGCCGGGACCGAGCTCGTCGACTTGTGTCATCTTCGGCGTGAAGAAGCCGACGCGCTCGACATCGTAGGCCGCGTTGGTGCCCATCATGCGGATGCGGCTACCCTTCTTCATCACGCCGTCGACGACGCGGATCAGAACGACGACGCCGAGATAGACGTCGTACCAGCTATCGACCAGCAGCGCCTTCAGCGTTGCGTCGCGGTCGCCTTTTGGCGGCGGCAGGCGGGTGACGATGGCCTCCAGCACGTCGGGAACGCCGAGGCCGGTCTTGGCCGAGATCATGACCGCGTCGGAAGCGTCGATGCCGATCACGTCCTCGATCTGCTGCTTGACCTTCTCGGGTTCGGCCGCGGGCAAGTCGACCTTGTTGAGGACGGGCACGATCTCATGGTTGTTGTCGAGCGCCTGATAGACATTGGCGAGCGTCTGCGCCTCGACGCCCTGGCTCGCATCGACGACCAAAAGAGAACCTTCGCAGGCTGCCAGCGAGCGCGAGACTTCGTAGGCGAAGTCGACATGGCCGGGCGTGTCCATCAGGTTGAAGATGTAGTCCTTGCCGTCCTTGGCGTGATAATGCAGCCGGACGGTCTGCGCCTTGATGGTGATGCCGCGTTCGCGCTCGATATCCATGGAATCGAGCACCTGCTCCTTGCCCGCCATTTCGCGATCCGAAAGCCCGCCGGTCATCTGGATCAGGCGATCGGCCAGCGTCGATTTGCCATGATCGATATGGGCGACGATGGAGAAGTTGCGGATGTTGGCGATGGGGGCCGTTGTCATGGGCGCGGGATAGCACTGGCGGCCCCGCGGCGGCAACCGGAATGGCGGGCCTTGGCCGTCTATCTTCACGCCAAGCTGATTCCACTTTGCATGAAAACGCGCTACGCAGGGCCATGTCCACCACGTCACTTTTACCTGCGGCGTCCCGTGCGCGCCGAAAGCCCGGCATCCGGCGCCTCGCGGCGTCGCTTGCGGCATCGGCGTCCAATCCCAGGGCCAGTCTCTGGCTGGTGATCTGCTTCGCCCTGATCCACGCGCTGCTCTGGACCTTGATCCTGGTCCAGCTCAAGGCGGCACAGGATGTCCACACCGACGTCGCCGAGGCCTTTGCCTGGGGACAGAAGTTCCTGCTTGGTTATGGCAAGCATCCGCCGCTATCGGGATGGGTCGCGGGCGTCTGGTTCAGGCTGTTTCCGGTGACGGACTGGGCCAGCTATGCGCTGGCGATGGCCACCGTCGGCTGCGGGCTTGTGATCTGCTGGCTGATCGCCTTGCGCGTGGTGGACCGCCGCCGCGCCTTCTTCACGGTGGTGATGCTCGCGATCTATCCGATCTTCAACTTCAAGGGCTTCAAGTACAATCCGGACCTGTTGCAGCTCGTGACGCTGCCGCTGGTGGTGCTGGCCTATCTGGACGCGTTCGAGAAGCGGACCGTGCGCGCCGGCCTTTGGCTGGGCCTCGCCGGCGCGCTGGCGCTGATGACGAAATACTGGGTCCTGACCATGTTCGGCGCGATCGGGATCGCCGCGCTGCTTCATCCCGATCGCCGCTTGTTCCTGCGCTCGCCGGCGCCCTGGGTTGCGATCGCCACGCTGGTGGTTGCGATGCTGCCGCATCTGTGGTGGCTGAAGCAGGTCGAGTTCGCTCCGCTGACCTATGCCGGCGATGTCTATGCCATCACAAGCCGGGCGCTGTGTGTTCAGCTTGTCCTCGGCTATATCGGCCATAACCTTGCGCTGCTGGCGGTGCCGGTTCTGCTGGCGGCCCTTGCGCTGACGTGGCGTCGGCCCCTGGCTCGCGTCTGGTCGTCCGGCGCGAACCTGGGCGTGAATACATCGCAGGCGCTCAATATCTGGATCATCCAGGCCGTGGTCGCGATCGGGCCGCCGCTCGGCGCGCTCGCCTTCAATGTCTATCTGAAGACCGATTGGGGAATCCCGCTGTTCTTCCTGGTGCCGCTGGCGTTGGTGGCGATTCCAGCGTTGCGGCTTCCGAAAATCGTGCCGGTTTATCTTGTCGGCATATGGTTCGTGATCACGATCGCCGTGCTTGCCGCATCGCCCTCCATCGCAAAGCGGGAAATGGCGACCAATCCCGACAGCGCGTCCACCTACAGCGCGCGCTCAGAACTGGCGCGCGAACTGACGGAAACCTGGCATCAGCGCTTCGGCTCGCGTTGGCCGGTGGTTGCCGGCACCACGGAAATCGGCGAGCCGATGACGTTCTACAGCCCGGACCACCCGGCGCCCTACACGCCCGGTGAATCCTGGGCGTCGGGGCTGACATCGCTCGATGAAGCCAGGCGGCTCGGCTTTATCGGCATCTGCGATACGTCGGACTACCGGTTGAAGGAGTGCGAAGCGTGGATGGCGGCGAATGCCGCCCAGGGTGAGCATCTCGTCATCAACACCCGGCGCTTCTTCGAGGGCCATGCCGGACCGTCGACGAGCTGGAAGGTCTATATCGTGCCGCCGGCGCGATAACCGTCGACGCGAAGCCCGGTCAGGTGCCTTCTTCGTGGAATTTGTCGGCGACGAGTTCGGTGATCGCGGCCAGCGCCGCTTCGGCTTCGGGGCCTGCCGCCGAGACGACAATTGACGTGCCCGGCCCGGCGGCAAGCATCATCAGGCCCATGATAGAAGTGCCGCCGACGGTCTCGCTGCCGCGAGTCACCCAGATTTCGGCATTGAAGCGCTCGACCATCTGCACGAATTTTGCGGAAGCGCGGGCGTGAAGACCGCGTTTGTTGATGATGGGCATTTCCCGGGACAGCGCCTCCGGCGGGATCCTTGGACCCGCGCCGGTTTCGGATGGCGTGTCTTCGTCGGTCATTTTCCGGCAAGAACGCGGCTGGCGATGGTGACGTATTTGCGGCCGGCTTCCTGAGCCATCGCGATGGCGTCGGGAAGCGACCGTTCTTCGCGAACCTTGGCGAGCTTGACCAGCATCGGCAGATTGATCCCGGCCAGCACTTCCACTTTGGGACGGCTCATGCAGGAGATCGCGAGGTTGGAAGGGGTTCCACCGAACATGTCGGTCAGGATGGCAACCCCGTCGCCACTGTCGACGCGATTGACCGCTTCGATAATGTCACTTCGACACAAATCGGAGTCATCTTCCGCTCCGATCGTGACAGCTTCGATTTGTTTTTGCGGACCCATGACATGTTCGAGCGCCGCCTTGAACTCGTCGGCAAGGCGCCCATGGGTCACAAGCACTAGACCAATCATTGGAAACTCCTCGCGGGTGCTTTTGATGCACCGCACGAACGCGCCACTTTGACCATCCAGAGCCCCTGCGCAAGAGGGGACCCACGCGATTCTCCCGAAATCTGACAGGGAAGGGGAACCTGCGCCGGTCTATTCGGGCGCGATACTGGGCCTCATATGGTTACCAATTTCCTTCACACAATCACCCGAAAATGTTCCAGAGTGGGTATCACTGGTTGTCGTTAGCGCCGCGACAACCAGTGGAAGCGGGCTTAGTGCCCGGCTTACGGGAATTCGTGGTATTATTACACCATTGATGTGGAGATGGAGCGCCTCCGGAGGAGGCAGCCGTTCGGCATCTTCGGCTGCGAGGTCCACGACCAAGCCGACAACGGCCTCCTCGACGAAGTCGCAGCGGCGGATGCCAAGGCCATAAATTTCGATCAGGCCTGCCAGCGGCCGCGCCGGCCGGACTAGGAGCTGGTTCCCTCTGGCCTCGAGGTGAACGCGGTCGTCACCGACCAGGACAGCGGGAGGAACCTGCCCCGCGCGCCCGGCGAGGATGAGTTCGAACGCCAGCCGCGACTTGCCGGCCCCGGACGGGCCACGGATCAGCACGGCACGATTTCCCACCAGCACCGCGGAGGCGTGGACGCTCGCGCTGGCTGCTCCCGTCATGGTGCCGGCAGCCGGACCACGAAGCGCGCGCCCGCCACCGTCGGCTCGCCGTCGGGGCTCGCGGGCCCGGCGCGATTTTCCGCCCAGATGCGCCCGCCATGGGCTTCGATGATCTGTTTCGAGATCGACAGCCCGAGCCCGGAATTCTGTCCAAAGCCCTGATGCGGCCGGTCGGTGTAGAAGCGCTCGAAAATGCGCTCCAGCGCATCCTCGCGAATGCCCGGCCCGTCATCGTCGACCACGATCTCGATCTCGGACTTGACGCGCCGGCAGGCGATGCGGACCTTGCCGCCAGCATCGGAAAACGACTGGGCGTTGACCAGCAGGTTGGAGATCACCTGCCCGAGTCGCGAATCGTGGCCGGGCACCGAGAACGTATCGCCGAGATTCCGTCCTTCGAAACGGATCTCGACGCCGACATCATGACCGAGCTTGGTTTCGTTGGCGACCGTCGTCAGCGTCGTCAGCAGGCGGCGCAGATCGACCAGCGTGATGTCCTGCCGTTGCAATTCGGCGTCGAGCCGGCTGGCATCCGAAATATCCGAGATCAGCCGGTCGAGTCGTCTGACGTCGTGCTCGATGACCGCCAGCAGCCGCGCGCGGCTGCTCTCATTGCGCGCCAGGGGCAGGGTTTCGACCGCGGAGCGCAACGATGTCAGCGGATTCTTCAATTCATGGGCGACATCGGCGGCGAACATCTCGATCGCCTCCATGCGGTTATAGAGCGCGTGCGTCATCTCGCGGAGCGCGCCGGAGAGATGGCCGATCTCGTCGCGCCGGCCGGTGAAATCGGGGATCTCGACGCGGGTGCGGATGCGGCGGCGGACCCGTTCGGCGCTGTCGGCGAGCCGGCGCACCGGTCCGGCGATGGTGCTCGCGAGCAATAACGACAACAGGATCATCACCGCTGAAGCGACGCCGCCGACTTTCAGAATGGCGAAACGCTCCGCGGTGACCATCTGGTCGATATCGCCGCCCTTGGTCGACAGCATCAGCGCGCCATACACTTCGCGGTTCGATTTACGCTGCACCGGTACGGCGACGGAGACGATGACCTGGCCGCGCTCGTTGATGCGCACCATGCTGCCGCCCTGGCCGTTCAGCGACTTCACGACCTCCTGATAGCCCCTGCCATTCTCCGGGGCGAGTTCCTGATAAAGCGGCAGGTCGCCGCGGTTGAGCCAGGTGCGAAGCGCGATCATCGCGCGTTCGGCAATGCCGGGCTTGGTGGCGGAGGGCGGTGCCAATTCATTGGTGACGACCTGGCCGCGGCCGAGGAGAGAGGCGCTGTCGAGGATCAGCCCGCCGTCGCGGTCAAAGATGCGCGCCCTGGTTCCGGTCGGCAGGATCAGTTCGCGCAACAGCGGCGCCACGCGTTCCGGATTGATCGGGAAATCCGAATACTCGTCGGGAGCGGTATAGCTTTCGCCGGGTTTGAGATCGAGCAGCCGGTCCGGATCGATGGTGACGGCGCCGCTATCGACTGTGGCGGAGGCCGCGATCCAGCTTGCGATGATTTCAGCCTGTACCTGCAAGCTTTGCGCGCGCGCGTCGATCAGACCGGCGCGGAATTGCGAGAGGTAGAGGATGCATGCGACCAGCGCGATGAGGCCGGCGAGATTAAGCGAGACGATGCGGCGGGTGAGGCTGGAGAAGCTGAGCGCGAACAGGAACTGACCGGCGCGGGACAGCCAGCCAAGCGGCACCTGCCATCCTGTGAAACGCACGCTCTCCGCGGCGTCGGAATCCACGACGAAGGCCGTCGAGACGCCCTCGGCACGCTGATTCGAATCAGGCTGCGTTCGATCGAGCAATAGCGAAAACTGCCGGTTGTTTTGAAACGTCTTGTGGTGGGCGTCGTATGCCCGGCATCCTACCCCAGACGGATGCAGACGTCAGCCGGCAATACGCGCCGGAACGCACGCATTGCCGTTTGGTTCGCGTCAGGTTTCCTTGAAGCGGTAGCCCACGCCGTACAGGGTTTCGATCATCTCGAACTCATCGTCGGCCATCTTGAACTTCTTGCGCAGCCGCTTGATGTGGCTGTCGATGGTGCGATCGTCGACATAGACCTGGTCATCATAAGCCGCGTCCATCAGGGCGTTGCGGCTTTTCACGACGCCGGGACGCTGCGCCAGCGCCTGGAGAATGAGAAATTCCGTCACCGTCAATGTCACCGGCTCGTTCTTCCAGGTGCAGGTGTGACGCTCGGGGTCCATGCGCAAAAGCCCGCGATCCAGCGCCTTGGTATCGTTTTCCTTCGGCGCCGCGGTTGGATCTTTCGGTGACGAGCGGCGCAGCACCGCCTTGACGCGTTCGACCAGAAGACGCTGGGAGAACGGCTTGCGGATAAAATCGTCGGCGCCCATTTTCAGGCCGAACAATTCGTCGATTTCCTCGTCCTTCGAGGTAAGGAAAATGACCGGCAGATCCGACTTCTGTCGCAGCCGCCGCAGCATTTCCATGCCGTCCATGCGCGGCATCTTGATATCGAGGATCGCCAGATCGGGCTGGCTGGTGCGGAAACCGTCCAACGCGGAAGCGCCATCCGTATAGGTCATGATACGGTAGCCCTCGGCTTCGAGCGCGATCGAGACGGATGTGAGAATGTTGCGGTCGTCGTCGACCAAGGCGATTGTGGGCATGAGCCTGCTTTCAGTTAAGTGGTGGCTGAAACGGCGAGCAATCCAGCGATGCGCCGCATGGGCTTCGAACGCGGTCAACGAGCAATGCAAGCTGGGCTGAAGTGTGACCGAGTTCCGCGAAAACGCCGCACCGTGCGAAGCGTTGCAACCCATATAACCACTAGTCTAAGCCAAAAAACCCCCTCATTGCAATAACATGCCCGGATATAAATGATGGAACCGACGACTGATTTCAACCCCGCTTATCTCGCCAATTCGCTGTTGCGCCGCCGCCGGCAGGGGGCTTTGGCGACCCTGACGGCTGGCAGCGGCGATCCCTATTGCTCGCTGGTCAATGTCGCGAGCCATGCCGACGGTTCGCCGATCCTGCTGATTTCGCAGCTTGCGGTGCATACCAGGAACATCCTGGCCGACGGCAGGGTGTCGCTGATGCTGGACGAGCGGACCGCCGGTGATCCGCTGGAGGGCGCGCGGATCATGCTGGCGGGCCAGGCGGAGGAGGCGAATTCGGGCGATATCGAGATCCTGCGCCGCCGCTATCTCAACGCTCATCCGTCCGCGGAAGCCTTTGCAGACTTTAAGGACTTTTCCTTTTTCAGGATTCGGCCCGCGGGCGTGCATCTGGTCGCCGGCTTCGGGCGGATCGTGGACCTTAAACCGGAACAGTTCCTCACCGACATTTCCGACGCCGCTTCGCTGATCGAGACCGAACAGGAGGCCATCGACCACATGAATGCCGATCACCGCGAGGCAATGAACCTTTATGCGACCCGGCTGCTCGGGGCTGATCCGGCGGATTGGCGCTGCACCGGCTTCGACCCCGACGGCATCGACATGGCGGCGGACGGTAAGACGGTGCGGCTGGACTTCCCGCGGCGGATTGTCACCCCCTCTGCACTTCGGCAAATGCTGAAGCAACTTGCCGAGCAAGCCCGCGCTGCAGCAAACGATTGAGCAGAAACCACAACCGCCCCGGAATAAACCAGATATCGCGGGATCGGCCCGACCGCTGAAGCGTTCATCAACTATTCGGTCGCCGGACCAAAGCCGCAAGGCTATATTGACGGCTACCGCGATGACAGGCGCGTCCAACTTTGTTCGCGCCGAAGATAGAAAATTGGTGGGTTCAAGGAGGATTGTTCCGTGCAAGAGACGGGCGTGCATAACGGCGCCGTTGGCGCAGACAAATTCGGCTTCAGAAAACTCAAGGGCGTCTACTGGAATTTCGGTGCGCCGCAGCTCTATGAGCACGCGTTGCGCAACGGCGAAGCGGTACTCTCCGCCGATGGCGCGCTATGCGCGGATACGGGCGTATTCACCGGCCGCAGCCCCAAGGACAAGTTCACCGTTCGCGACGCGACCACCGACAAAAATATGTGGTGGGCCGGCAACCAGCCGATCACGTCGGAGCAGTTTGAGGCGCTCTATCAGGATTTCCTCACGCATACCGAAGGCATGACGCTGTTCGCGCAGGATCTCTATGGCGGCGCTGATCCGAGCCATCGGATCAAGACCCGCGTCTTCACCGAGCTCGCCTGGCACTCGCTGTTCATTCGGACCTTGCTGATCCGCCCCGAGGCATCGGAGCTCGCAAGCTTCGTGCCGGAATTGACCATGATCGATCTGCCGAGCTTCCGCGCCGATCCCAAGCGCCACGGCGTGCGGTCGGAGAACGTGGTCGCGATTGATTTCGCGCGCAAGATCGTCCTGATCGGCGGCTCTCAATATGCCGGCGAGATGAAGAAATCGGTGTTCACCACGCTGAACTATTATCTGCCCGAAAAGGGCGTGATGCCGATGCATTGCTCGGCCAATGTCGGCCCTGACGGCGATGCCGCCATCTTCTTCGGTCTCTCCGGCACCGGTAAGACCACGCTCTCGGCCGACCCGAAGCGGACGCTGATCGGCGACGACGAACATGGCTGGAGCGCGGACGGCATCTTCAACTTCGAAGGCGGCTGCTACGCCAAATGCATCAAACTATCCAGGGAAGCCGAGCCGGAGATCTTTGCCGCCAGCAAACGCTTCGGCGCGGTGCTGGAGAACGTGGTGCTCGACGAGAATACCCGCGCGCCGGATTTCGACGACGGTTCGAAGACCGAAAATACCCGCTCCGCCTATCCGCTCGATTTCATTCCCAATGCTTCGCGGACCGGCCGCGCCGGTCATCCGAAGAATGTGGTGATGCTGGCGGCGGACGCGTTCGGCGTGATGCCGCCGATCGCAAAGCTGACGCCGGCGCAGGCGATGTATCATTTCCTGTCCGGCTATACCGCGAAGGTGGCCGGCACCGAGCGCGGCCTCGGCAATGAGCCGCAGCCGGAATTCTCGACCTGCTTCGGTTCGCCGTTCCTGCCACGCGATCCCGCCGTGTACGGCAATCTGCTGCGCGACCTGATCGCCAGGCACAATGTCGATTGCTGGCTGGTCAACACCGGCTGGACTGGCGGCAAATACGGCACCGGTCGCCGTATGCCGATCAAGGTGACGCGGGCGCTGTTGACCGCCGCGCTGAACGGCTCGCTGCGCAATGCCGATTTCCGCACCGACGCATATTTTGGCTTTGCGGTGCCGACCTCGCTGCCCGGCGTCGAACCGCAGATTCTCGATCCGGAAAAGACCTGGGCCGACAAGGCCGAGTTCGACAAAACCGCCCGCGCGCTGGTCGGCATGTTCCAGAAGAACTTTGCCAAGTTCGAAGCCCATGTCGACGCCGACGTCCGCGCCGCCGCACCGGAAGTGAAACTCGCGGCGGAGTGAGGCCGTCATTCCGGGGCGCGCGATAGCGCGAACCCGGAATCCTCGATCTGCAAACTCGATGTCCTAAAGCTCCATGTTGTCCCGGCCTTGAGCCGGGACCCATATATTGTATTGCACGAAGCTGGGGCCGCACCGGTGCCGACAATACGCGTTGCTGGTTATGGGTTCCCGCGTTCGCGGGAACCCATAGGGGAGAATTATTCCGGCAATACCGCGTTGCTTGGCGTCGGCCGGTCGGTGATCTGCAGGCCGAACAGGCTGCCGATCAGTTCGACCGCGACGCGCGCGGTGCGGCCGCGCTCATCGAGGAACGGGTTGAGCTCCACGACATCGGCCGATCGCACCAATCCTGAATCGTGCAACAGCTCCATGACGAGATGCGCCTCGCGATAGGTCGCGCCGCCCGGAACCGTCGTGCCGACGCCCGGCGCCACAGCCGGATCGAGGAAATCGACATCGAAAGAGACATGCAGGACGCCGTTGCGCGCCCTGACCCGTTCGATTACCCGCCGGATCAAAACGCCGACGCCGAACTCGTCGATGGCGCGCATGTCGGCGATTGCGATATGGCGATCGCGAACGAGATTCTTTTCGAGCGGATCGATTGAGCGGACGCCGAACAGGTCCAGTTGATCGGAAGCGATAGAGGCCCGCGGCTGTTCGCCGAGCAGATCGTTGAGCCCGGGCTCGCCGCACAGGAATGCGGCGGACATGCCATGCATGTTGCCGGTGATGGTCGTCTCCGGCGTGTTGTAGTCCGCATGTGCGTCCAGCCACAGCACGAACAGCGGCCGGCCCTGTTCGCGCCAATAGCGCGCGACGCCGTTCACCGATCCCATCGACAGGCTGTGGTCGCCGCCCATGAAGATCGGGATCGCGCCGGTGCGGGCCAGTTCGAAGGCGCGTTCGCTCGCCGTTCGGACCCAGCCTTTGATCTCCGCATAATATCTGACGTTGGCGGGCGGCGGTTCGTCCGTTGCGGCCGGCGCGGGTCTGGAAATGTCGCCATAGTCGTCGACGGAGAGTCCGAGTTGTTCCAGCACGCGGGCGATGCCGGCCGTGCGTAGAGCGGCCGGTCCCATCAGCGTGCCGGCTTGCGAAGCGCCGATTTCGACGGGGATGCCAAGCAGCGCTATTTTGGGGTTTCTCGACAGACTGGCTTCAGACATTCGCGTCGCTCTCAGGATTGCGGGATGGGCAAAGCGAAGCGTGCCCGCCGTTCAAGGTTACGCATCCCGATAGATGGCGGGCACGGCGCGGGAAGCGCCTTTTCCCACCCTACGGCTTTTCGGGGGCATTACTCTATGACTCTATGCCTTGAAATAAGCGATCTGGGTCGTGGTTGCGAGCAGGCGGCCGCTGGTCGACCACAACTCGCCATGCTGATCGCCATAGCTCCGGTAAAAGATCTTGGCGTCGGCGATGGCGAGCACGCGGGTGATGTCCTCGGCCGCCAGGCTTTCCATATCGGTGTGGAAGTAGGTCGTCAGCGACACCGTGCCGAACGGCACCAGTTCGTTCCTGGCATGAAATACGCGGCCGAAGAAGGCATCCGACATCGCCATCAGCGACAGCGCGTCGATCTTTCGAGGCACGCGGTCGCCGATCCACAGTTTGGAGAAGGCGCTGGCGGGCATGGTCTGGGAGGCGGAGCCGAATTTCGGCTCACCCTCGACAAAGCGGAAATCATATTGCTTGACCCAGGAGGCTTGCTTAACCCAAGAGGCGGCGACCTTGGCAAATGGCAGTGTCTGCTCGAACGCAGTGGCCTGCGGAAATTGGGCCGGCTGATGCGCCCATGAAGGACGGCGTTCGGCGAAGACCGCGGTGGCAAGCGTGGCGACATCGGCGCCCCCTTGCGTCATCTCGACCGACCAATGCTGCGTCGAGCGGTTGGCTTTCACCAGGCGGATGTCGAGGTCGAACCCGCCTTGCGCGATCGGCGCGCAGAAATTGACAGTGAGCGATAGCGGATCGCCGGCGCGCTGCGGGTGTTCGATCAGCGCGCGCAGGATCGTCGCGGCCGTGATGCCGCCAAATGGTCCGACGAACGCCCAGTAATCCTCGCTGGTCCGCCCCTGCCAATGGCTGTCGCCGGCGGTGATTTGCGTGGCTTCATCGAAGAGATGCGGTGTTTTTGTGAGCATGAGATTCTCCGTCATTCCGGGATGGTCCGAAGGACCAGACCCGGAATCTCGAGATTCCGGGTTCGCATCTCTGATGCGTCCCGGAATGACAGCATCGATGTTACGCCAAGCTAAAGCAGCGGTAATGCATTTCGCATGCAGTATCGCGTTTGTTCCATCGGATTCAACGACGTGGAAGGTGACGGATTTGCGATGTCCGGCTCAGCGCGTCGCGCCGCGCTGCGCCGGCTCCTGCATCGCCGTCGGGAAAGTCCCGCGCACCGGCACGTTCCAGATTTCCTCGGCATATTCGCGGATGGTGCGATCGGAGGAGAACCAGGCCATCCGGGCCACGTTGAGGATGCTGGCCCGCGTCCATGCCGGCATCACCTGCCAGCGGGCGTCGATGCCGCGCTGGGTGTCGTAATAGGAATCGAAGTCCATGCTGACCATGTAATGGTCGAGGTAGCGCAGCGCGTGCGCGATCGATTCGAACCGGCTGGGATCGTCGGGCGAGAACTCACCGCTTCCAATTGCATTGATGGCGCGCAACAGCCGCGGCGACCGCCGGATCACGTCGGTCGCATCGAGCCCCTGCTTGCGACGCACCATCACGTCCATCGCCTCCATCCCGAAGATCGCGATGTTTTCGGCGCCGACATGATCGCGTATCTCGATATTGGCGCCGTCGAGCGTGCCGATGGTCAGCGCGCCGTTGAGCGCGAGCTTCATGTTGCCGGTGCCGGAAGCTTCCATGCCCGCGGTCGAGATCTGCTCGGACAGGTCGGCGGCGGGGATGATCACCTCCGCAAGGCTGACATTGTAATCGGCCATGAATGCGACCTTCAACCGACCGGCAATAGCCGGATCGTTGTTGACGGTTTCAGCCACGTCGTTGATCAGCTTGATGATCAGCTTGGCATAGCGGTAGCTCGCCGCTGCCTTGCCGGCGAAGATCTTCACCCGCGGTACCCAGTCGCGCTGCGGTTCGTCCTTGATCGCCTGGTACAGCGCGATGGTTTCGAGGATGTTGAGCAATTGCCGCTTGTATTCGTGGATGCGCTTGATCTGGACGTCGAACAGCGCGCCCGGATCGACCCGGATGTTGAGCCGCTCGCCGATCACCCGCGCCAGCGCGATCTTGTTGTGATGCTTGACGTTGCGGAATTGCTGCTGGAACGCGCTGTCGCTGGCGCGATTCTCCAGTCGCGACAAAAGCGCGGGATCGTCGAGCACCGCTTCGCCGCAGGTCTCGCGCAACAGGTCGGTCAATTTCGGATTGGCCAGCATCAGCCAGCGCCGGAAGGTGATGCCGTTGGTCTTGTTGGTGATGCGCTCGGGATAAAGAAAATGGAGATCGTGGAAAACGGTTTCCTTCATCAGGTCGGAATGCATCGCCGAGACGCCGTTGATGCGATGAGATCCGACGAACGCCAATTGCCCCATCCGCACCCGGCGCCCGGATTTTTCGTCGATTAGCGAAACTGAGGCGCGGAAATCGATGTCGCCGGGGCATCGCACTTCCGCCAGCGCCAGATGGGCGGCGTTGATGCGGTAGATGATGTCGAGGTGTCGCGGCAGCAACCGTTCGAACAGTTCGACCGGCCAGGTCTCGAGCGCTTCCGGCAGCAGCGTGTGGTTGGTGTAGGACAGGGTCGCCACCGTGATCTTCCACGCCTCGTCCCAGCGGAAGTTATGCAGATCGACCAGGATGCGCATCAACTCGGTGACGGCGAGGCTCGGATGGGTGTCGTTGAGTTGCACCGCGGCCTTTGACGCCAGGCTGCGCAACTGCCCGTCAGAGGCGAGATGCCGGTTCACCAGATCCTGCAACGAGGCCGAGACGAAGAAATATTCCTGGCGCAGCCGCAATTCGCGCCCCGCCGCGCTTTCGTCGTTTGGATACAGGAATTTGCAGATCGCCTCGGCGCGGGCCTGTTCGGCGCTGGCGCCGAGATAATCACCGGTGTTGAAGACATCGAGCCGGAGCGGATCCGGCGCGCGCGCCGACCACAGCCGCAGCGCGTTGACGTGCTGGCCGCGCCAGCCCACGATCGGCGTGTCATAGGCGATGGCCTGGATGGTTTCCGCCGGATGCCAGATCACGCGCTCACGGCCCTTCGCGTCGGTGACGTGTTCGAGGCTACCGCCGAAATGAATATGGTAGACCACTTCGGGCCGCTGGAATTCCCAAGGGTTGCCGAAGCTCAGCCATTCGTCCGGATATTCCTGCTGCCAGCCCTGGGTGATGATCTGGCGGAACAGGCCGAAATCGTAGCGGATGCCGTAGCCGATGGCGGGGATCGCGAGCGTCGCCATGCTTTCCATGAAGCACGCCGCAAGCCGTCCCAGGCCGCCATTGCCGAGCGCCGCATCCGGTTCGCATTTGCGCAGGTCCGAGAGCGCCACGCCGAGATCGCCGAGCGCGGTCTCGAACACTTGCAGCAGACCCATATTGTTCAGCGCGTCGGTGAACAGCCGCCCGATCAGGAATTCCAGGCTGAGGTAATAGACCCGCTTGCGTCCGGCGTCGTAACTTTGCTTTTCCGCCGTCAGCCAGTGATGCACGATGCGGTCGCGCAGCGCCAGCGCTGCCGCTATGTACCAGTCGTGCCGCGTGGCCATGCCGGCGTCCTTGCCGATCGCAAGCCGCAGCTTGGCAAGGATCGCGCCCTTGATCTCGGCCAGCGCCAGTTCGTCGATCGGTTGGCCAAGTGCCGGGTAATTTGCTGGGAAGGATTGCTCTGGCAAAAGTTCGATCCTGGAAGTTTTAGATCCCAACTAAATCATACGCGCCTTGGATCGGGATCGAAACCCGCCCGCGGGTTCGTTGTGCAATGCGCTGGTATGATTTTATGCAAAGACCGGGCCGATTTGCGGGCATCGGCGCGCCGGCTTTGCTGATAGAAAGAGAAAACCGCGACATTCCGATCATTCACAGGGAACCGGCCATGAGATTGATCGTCGAGATCGTCGCCGCGATACTGCTTATCTGCTGCGTCAGTGTCTCAAGCGCGGCTTTCGTCGTTTCCAGGCCCGGCCGAAGCCCCGATGGCCTGAATTGCTCCTTCAGCGTCTCGCAGAATGCTTCGCCGGCCGTGCGTTGCGCCACAATTCACCGGCAATGCGGTAGAAAATTTGTCTCCAATGATGGCGGTGACAGGCTCTTGTCGGCGACATGAATTTGGACGCCGGCTGCTGTCTCCGCGGCCGGTCTCGAATTTTGCCGGGGCGAAAAGGCAGTCGGCGTCAGAACAAATTAAGAACACTTTAGCAAGTCTTTGATATACCATACTGATTCGGCACCAAGCCGGCACAACATCTATGGTCTATCCGTTTCTGCGAGGACTACATGTCCACTATCGCCTTCGATCAATTCGCACTCACCCGCATCGCCGACTTCGCGCGCTCGTTGTCGCGGCTGCATCAGGCCTCACGCCGTAGGCTGGTCGATGACGACCAGATCGACCGCGAATTCAATGCCGTTTGCCTGTCGGTGTGGGGCTACACCACGGACGATATCAGCGACGACCTGTTCTCCGACGAAGATCATGTGTTTCTCGATACGCTCGATGAAGCGCATGCGCGGATATTTGCCGCTGAGCAGGGTTATGACCTCGTCGACGATCAGGGCATGCTGACGGATTGGTGGGGCTATTGCTGGATGATCCTTGCCGAGAAGCGCGGGCTATTGACGCCGGAGAACCGCGCCGCGGCGCGCGGGGCGATCGAGGAAAAATATCTGTCGGCGCCGAACGTCATCGGCGTCATCGTCGGGCGATGATGCGCCATCTCGCTCGTTCCGGGATGGCGCTTAGCGCCAGACCTCAGATGCGCCATTGCGCATCGGGGAAGCTCAGGATTCTACGGATGTGCGATGGCGCATCGTAGTTCGATGCGGAGCCTGGGCTGCGCGTGACGCAGACTTGGTGGCATCGCCCCGCAATGACGTTGTTCGAATGATGAGCTAATCCGCTTCCGCACGTTTGTCGTTCGCCGGTGCGGATTTTGGCAGCGCGGAGACGGGGAGCACGGGCGGCGGCGCTTCATCGGCGACGGCTTCCGCGTTCACCGGCGCCACCTTCATCTCGCCGAGCCGCGCGCGTATCTCGGGTGTCAGGCCCGGATAGGAAGCGACCGGCGTGAATTCCGCGGTCTGGTTGTTGCCGGCCCTGATGCCGGAATACGCGACCAGCCCGTCGGTGGTGGCAATGACGTCGCCGGGACGCAACGAATTGTCGAGCGTGAGGTCGACCGGCGCAAGGCCCGCGGGGTCGCGGCCGTTGCAGGTGCAGTCCGCGCGCAGCGCCTTGCGATAGGCATAGGCGTTTTCACTGTCGGCATAGCGCTCGCCGGCTGCGGTCGAAGCGCCGTCGATGGAGCCGCCGTAAAAGACCTTGGTCGGGCTGGCCGGACAAAAGGCCTGGCATATCTGCACCGGCGAGGCATTGCCCCGTGTCAGCGGAAAATAACGGCCATCGCAGCTTCGCACACAAAACGCAGGACCGGAGCCGCCTGCCATGCGCGGCTGCCGGGCCGGCTGGTTGGCGCCGGACGGATCGGCGAAGAAACTCGCCTGCGCAGGCTTCTGGAGGCTGCCGAACAGAAAATCGAACAGGTTTTCGGCGGAGGCGACGCGCGGCGCGGAAGCAATGATGCCGGCGAGGACGAAGGCAGCAACAAACGTCACGCGGCGCCGTACGCGCAGGTAACACGACTTTATATGCAACACCCACCCCGCCCGACGTCATGATACCGATGCTGGAACCTGCGTCCCACCGCGGATGCACTTTAGGTCGGGATGGTAAACGAGCTATGAGCAAGTCGCGGATGGCCGCAAGAAATGCGGCAGGAAAGACGTGGATGCCCGTGACAAGCACGGGCATGACGAAGGGGGGCGTCAGGTGCCTGGAATGAAAAGCCGGGATCAGCCCTTCAAGAACTCGGCAGCCTTGTAGAGCGAACGGAAGGAAAGGCCGGCTTCCGCAAAGGTTTCGGTTGCGCCTTCTTCGCGGTCCACCATGGTCAGCACCAGCACGACCTCGCCGCCGGCATCGCGCACCGCCTCGACCGCCTTCATCGCCGAGCCGCCGGTCGTGGTGACGTCCTCGACGATGACGATGCGTTTGCCCTTGAGGCTCTCGTCTTTCGCAAGGCCCTCGACCGCGAGTCGGGCGCCGTGCTCCTTCGGCTTCTTGCGCACGAAGAACGCCGCGATCGGATGGCCCTTGATCCAGGAAAGCTGCGCGATCGCGCCCGCCAGCGGCACCGCGCCCATTTCCAGCCCGCCGACATAATCGAGGCCGTCGTCTTTCAGCGCCTCATAGGTCAATTCGGCGAGCAGCGCCGCGCCTTCGGGATCGAGCATCGTCGGCTTGAGGTTGAAATAGAAATCGCTCTTGCGCCCCGACGCCAGCGTGATTTCACCACGTCCGAACGAGCGTTTGCGGATGATCTCGGCGAGACGGGCGCGGGAGGCTGATATGGACAATGATCTTTTCTCGGGATTTTGCAAGGGATCGAAAGCGCAATCTATCGGCGGACGGCGGCACATTCCAGCGCCGATATTGTGCCGTCAACAACGCGGGGATCATGCCGCGGAAAGGCCGGTTGTAACGCCCCGGGGTTCCGGGGTAGGGGATATGATGCTCTTACGGGACAAGAACGGGCAAGACGAATGACCATCGAATTCCACACCTGGAACACGCCGAACGGCCGCAAGATCTCGGTTGCGCTGGAGGAGATGGGACTGCCGTACAAGGTGATCCCGGTCAACATCACCAAGGGCGAGCAGATGGCGTCCGCGTTTCTCAAGATCAGCCCGAACAACAAGATCCCGGCGATCGTCGATCCCGATGGCCCGGACGGCAAGCCGGTCAGCGTGTTCGAATCCGGTGCGATCCTGCTCTATCTCGGCGAGAAGACCGGCAAGTTCCTGCCCCAGCCGCTGATCGAGCGCATTCCGGTCTATGAGTGGCTGATGTGGCAGATGGGCGGTTTCGGGCCGATGCCGGGGCAGGTGCATCATTTCATCGCGCTGGAGAACGAGCAGGACCGCGCCTATGGGCTGAAGCGCTTCATGGCGGAGACGCGCCGGCTCTATGGCGTGCTCGATCGCCGGCTGGCGGACCATGAATTCGTCGCGGGCGAACTCTCGGTGGCCGATTTCGCGATCCTGGGCTGGGCCTGGCGGCATCCGCGTCACAAAGTGGACCTTGCCGATTTCCCCAACGTCAACCGCTGGTACGACGCACTGATGGCGCGCCCCGCCGTCAAGCGCGGCATGGAAACGAAGCTGGATTGATTCTGCGCCGCCACTCCCGCAAGCGGGCGCGGCGAGAAATCAATGCGCCTCGTCCCAATTGTTCGCCGCCCTGGCGTCGACCTGCAACGGCAGCGACAGCAGCACCGCGGGGAAGGGGGCGTCCTGCATGACGTGCTGCACCACCGGGAGCGTGGCCGCCACTTCGTCGTCGGGCACCTCGAAAATCAGTTCGTCATGCACCTGCAACAGCATCTGCGCCGAGAGCTTGTGTTCGGCGAGCGCATCCTCCATCCGGATCATGGCGCGGCGGATGATGTCGGCGGCGGTGCCTTGCAGGCGCGCGTTAATCGCGGCGCGCTCGTTGAAAGAGCGGACGGACGCGTTGCTGGCCTTGATATCAGGATAGTAGCACTTCCGACCGAACAGCGTGGTGACGTAACCGTTCTGGCGGCAAAACTCCCTGGTCTCGTCCATATAGGCACGGATGCCGGGAAAGCGTTCGAAATATTTCTTGATATAGGCGGAAGCTTCTTCGCGCGCGATGCCCAGTTGATTGGCGAGGCCAAAGGCCGAGATGCCGTAGATGATGCCGAAATTGATCGCCTTGGCCCGGCGGCGTATCTCGCTCGGCATGTCCTTGATCGGCACGCCGAACATTTCCGAGGCCGTCATGGCGTGAATGTCGAGCCCGTCGCGGAACGCCTGTTTCAGCACCGGGATATCGGCGATCTCAGCCAATAGCCGCAGCTCGATCTGCGAATAATCCGCCGACACCAGCTTATGGCCGGTGGAGGCCACGAAGGCGCGGCGGATTTTCCGGCCGTCCTCGGTGCGAACCGGGATGTTCTGCAAATTCGGTTCGTTCGACGACAGCCGGCCGGTGGTGGTCGCCGCCAGCGCGTAGGTCGTATGCACGCGATGGGTTTGCGGATTGACGTAAGCCGGCAGCGCGTCGGTATAGGTCGATTTCAGTTTTGAAACCTGCCGCCACTCCAGAATCTTTCTCGGAAATTCGTAGCCCTGTTCGGCGAGATCGTCGAGGATCTGCGCTGAGGTCGACCATGCGCCGGTCTTGGTCTTGGTGCCGCCGGATATTCCCATCTTGCCGAACAGGATGTCGCCGATCTGCTTGGGGCTACCGACATTGATCGGCTCGCCGGCGAGTTCCTGAAGCTCGGCCTCGACGCGCGCGGCGGTCTGGGCAAAATCGCCCGACAGGCGCGACAGCACCTGGCGGTCGATCGAGATGCCGCGCCGCTCCATGCGCGCCAGCACGGCGACCAGCGGCCGTTCCAGCGTCTCGTACACCGCGGTCATGCGCTCGGCGACCAGACGTGGTTTCAGCACGCGCCACAGCCGCAAGGTCACGTCGGCATCCTCGGCCGAATACGCTGTCGCCCGGTCGATCGCGACTTGATCGAAACTCAGCTTGTTCTTGCCGCTGCCGGTCAATTCGCCAAAGCTGATTGTGGCGTGACCGAGCCAGCGTTCGGCCAGCGCCTCCAACCCATGCGCGTTGCGGCCGGCGTCGAGCGCATAGGACATCAGTTGCGCGTCGTCGTAATTGCGGAGGGTGATGCCGGCCTGCGCCAACATCACGGCGCTGAATTTGATGTTGAAGCCGATCTTCAGGATCCCCGCCGATTCCAGCAGCGGGCGTAGCGTCGTAAGCGCGTCGGCCGTCTTGATCTGGTCCGGCGCCAGCCCGGCATCGAACAATCCGGCGTCGCCGCCGGATTGCCTGTGGCCGAGCGGGACATAGGCGGCATCGTTGGGCGTGAGCGCCAGCGCGATGCCGCAGATCTCGGCCTGCATCGGGTCGATCGAACCGGCCTTCACTTCGATGGCGAAATGGCCGACATCGTGAATGCGTGCGATCCAGCCGCTGAGCGCATCGAGGCTATGGATCGTCTGATATTTATCGCGATCGACGCGAAGTTTCCGTGCCTCTTCGCTGCGTGCGGCGACGAGCGCGGCCGGCGTGCCCTTGAGGCTCGCGGCTTTGTCTTCCCTGCCGCCTCCGGTCTTGCCCGAAGCGCCGCCTTTCCCGCTTGTAGGGGAGGGTAGGATGGGGGTGCCTTGGTCCGCGAACAAATCTCCGCTCGGACCGTTCCGGTCCGCGATCGCGCTGCCGGCTGCGTCTGTATCGCCCTCGGGCAGGGGCGAAAAGACGCTCGCGCCGCTCCGGTAGCCGGGATCCGGCTCGACATCCGCCGGATCGATCTGCGAATATTCGGCAACGCGGCGGGTCAGCGTGGAAAATTCCATCGCCTTCAAAAATGCGACCAGCTTGCGCGGGTCGGGTTCATGTACCGCGAGCTCGTCGAGCGGCACGTCGAGATCGACCTTGTCGTCCAGCAACACCAATTGCCGCGAGATGCGCGCCTTCTCGGCATTCCCGATCAGCGCCTCGCGCCGCTTCGGCTGCTTGATCTCGCCGGCGCGGGCCAGAAGCTGTTCGAGATCGCCATATTCAATGATCAATTGCGCCGCGGTCTTGATGCCGATGCCGGGTACGCCCGGCACATTGTCGGTCGAATCGCCCGCCAGCGCCTGTACCTCGACCACCTTTTCCGGCGGCACGCCGAATTTCTCGATCACCTCGGCGATGCCGATACGGCGGTCCTTCATGGTATCGTACATGGTGACGCAGTCGGTCACGAGCTGCATCAGATCCTTGTCGGAGGACACGATGGTCGCGCTGGCGCCACGCTCGCAGGCGAGGCGCACATAGGTCGCGATCAGGTCGTCGGCCTCGAAACCGGCCTGCTCCAGGCAGGGCAGGTCGAAGGCGCGCACGGCCTCGCGGATCAGCGCGAATTGCGGGATCAGGTCGTCCGGGGCCGGCGGCCGGTGCGCCTTGTAGTCGGGATAGAGCTTGTTGCGGAAGGTGATTTCCGATTTGTCGAAGATGATGGCGAGGTGCGTCGGCCGATTGTCCTCCGGCATGTCGCGCAACAGCTTCCACAGCATGTTGCAGAAGCCGAGCACGGCGTTGACTTGCAGCCCGTCGGATTTGCGGTTCAGCGGCGGCAGCGCATGATAGGCGCGGAAGATGTAGGAGGAGCCGTCGACCAGGAACACGTGGTCGCCTTTCGCAGGCGCCTTGACGGCAACGGGGTTGGCGGCGGCTTTTGGAGAGGTTTTCGGCATGGCCGCAATCTAGGGATTTTTCCGAGGATTGACAGCCTTGCGGCGAAGATGTGCCGGGATTTTTGCTTTGCAGCCACGCTGTCGCAACAGGTTGCATCGGCGGCCGTTCCATGTCCCCCTGCGCGACCGGCAACGAGGGAAGATCATATCATGACCGCGCAACTCGATAGGCTGATGGAGAAGCTGCATCAGGTCCAGGCCGAGATCGAGGTCGAAATGGCGAAGCGGCGGGAAGAGCTGCGCTTCCACCTCGAAAACCGCAGGATCGTGTTCGAGAAGGAGGTGCTGCGGATCCACAGCGAGATCAAGACGCGGGTATCGCGCTATCTCCTCGATGCCAATCCGCTGGTGATTCTGACCGCGCCGGTGATCTATTCGATGATCGTCCCGATCGCGCTGCTCGACCTCACCGTCATGGCGTATCAGGCGATCTGCTTTCCGGTTTACAGGATTCCAAAGGCGCGCCGCCGCGACTATCTGGTCTTCGACCGGCACCATCTCGCCTATCTCAACTTGATCGAAAAATTCAACTGCGCCTATTGCTCCTATGCCAATGGCGCCATCGCATTCATGCGCGAGGTGGCGTCGCGCACCGAAATCTATTGGTGCCCGATCAAGCATGCCCGCCGTGTGCTCGGCCCGCACCCGTATTACCAGGGCTTCGCCGATTTTGGCGACGTCGAGGGATTTCGCGCGAAAATTGCGCAGATGAAGGATGGCGTGAAGATCGAGGAGGCGCGCTAGCTCAGTCCGTCATCGCCTTGATAAGTGGGCGAAGGCCGCGAGAACCTATTCCGCCGGCTGCAACACGCGACCGGACTTTTTTGGCGCGATCCAGAACGCCGCGGGGCGTTCGAACAGGAAATTGGCCTTCAGCGCCAGTGCGGCCCACCAGATCGCCAGCGCGCCGATAACGCCGACGATGGTGACGATCAGTGAAATCGCGCCGATGTCGTGGATAAGTCCGCTATGCAGCAGCAATGTCCGCGTCGAGGCCATCGGCAGGAAGAATGCGAGATAGATGACGATCGAATGTTCGCCGCAAAAGCGAAAGAAATTCAGCCAATGCATCCGCGCCAGCAGCGTGCCGGTCGTGATGATGGCACAGGCGCCGGAAAAACCGAGTGCAAGCGAGATCAGCGGCCATTCGCTGGCGCCCAGTGCCACCAGGCCGCCGTTAATGAGCGCCCATAGCGCCAGCCCCAGCATGGCGAGGCGAGGGCGCACCCGCGCCAGGTCGGAAAGCGCGAACACATAATGGGCGAACAAATAGCCCGAATAGATGTAGATGAAGCGCGCACAGAATTCGTCGATCGCGGTCCAGCCGGTCGAGACATGGGCGGTTTCAAGCAGCGCCGCAACGCTCCAGATCAGCACCGGCGGCAGCCGGCGCGTGGCCTTGATGACCACGAAGAAAATCGGCAGCAGATAGATGAACCATAGCGTGCCGAACGGATCGATGAAGGCTTCGAGATACATCAGGCCGGCATGGGACCAACTTGTCTCGGCGGCAAAGGCCGGCGCCTTGAAGCCGAACTGGATTGTCACCCAGATTACATAAAAATAGGCGAAATGGACGACCTTGCGGTCGAGATAGGTGCGCCAGTCGCGATCGATCACGACTGGAAGGAATAGCCCCGAGATCAGGAAGAAATCCGGCATCCGGAACGGTTTGGCGAACATGACGACGAGGTGCATGAAACCGGTCTGGCCGGCCGCGAGTTCCACGCCCAGCACCGAATGCATCATGACCACCATGATGATGCAGATGCCCTTGGCATAGTCGACCCAGTCGACACGGCCGTCCGCAGCCGGCGCGGGACGGTTGGTCATGGCGGATGTGCCGTTTGGTGGCATCGGTGTCCTTTTTCGGCGCGAATTTCTGGTATCTTCGGCCGGACCGGTTTCATTCTCCTTTATTCATACAAATGACATGCCGCTTTTAACGACATGCCCGCTTTTCTAGGCCCCAACGGTTTCCCATCCTTCGGAAATGTTTTAAGACGCGTCGAAATTCGAGGTTGTCATTAACCATTACGGGCAGGTTGTCTTATGCGGATTGCCATGATCGGCACGGGGTATGTGGGGCTGGTATCCGGCGCCTGCTTTTCGGATTTCGGTCACCACGTCACCTGCGTGGACAAGGACGGCGGCAAGATCGCGGCGCTTCACCGCGGCGAAATTCCGATTTTCGAGCCGGGTCTTGACGCGCTGGTCGCGTCCAACGTCAAGGCCGGGCGGCTGAATTTCACCACCGATCTGACAGCTCCGGTGGCCGAGGCCGATGCGGTCTTCATCGCGGTCGGCACGCCATCCCGTCGCGGCGACGGCCATGCCGATTTGAGTTACGTCTATGCCGCCGCGCGCGAGATCGCCAAGGCGCTCAAGGGTTTCACCGTGGTCGTCACCAAATCGACCGTGCCGGTCGGCACTGGCGACGAGGTCGAGCGCCTGATCCGCGAAGCCAATCCCTCGGCCGATGTGGTGGTCGCCTCCAATCCGGAGTTTCTGCGCGAAGGCGCAGCGATCCGCGACTTCAAGTTCCCCGACCGCATCGTGGTCGGCACTTCGGACGAGCGCGGGCGCAAGGTGCTTGGCGATGTCTACCGGCCGTTGTCGCTGAACCAGGCGCCGCTGATGTTCACGGCGCGGCGCACGGCGGAACTGATCAAATACGCTGCTAACGCGTTTCTCGCCACCAAGATCACCTTCATCAACGAGATCGCCGACCTTTCGGAAAAGGTCGGCGCCGACGTGCAGGAGGTCGCGCGTGGCATCGGGCTCGACAACCGCATCGGTTCGAAATTCCTGCATGCCGGCCCGGGCTTCGGTGGCTCGTGCTTCCCGAAGGACACCCGTGCGCTGGTGAAAACCGCGCTCGATCACGACGTGCAGTTGCGGATCGTCGAATCCGTGCTCGCGGTCAACGACAACCGCAAGCGCGCGATGGCGCGCAAGGTCGCGAACGCCTTGGGCGGCAGCCTGCGCGGCAAGACCGTCGCCGTGCTCGGCCTCACCTTCAAGCCCGACACCGACGACATGCGCGAGGCGCCGTCGATCCCGCTGGTGACGAGCCTGCTCGACATGGGGGCGAAGGTACGCGCGCATGATCCGGTAGGCATGGAACAGGCGCGGCGCGAATTGCCCGAGATCGAATATTGCGACGACCCCTATGCTTGCGCGGCGGGCGCCGACGCCATGGTGGTCGTGACCGAGTGGGTGCAATACCGCACCCTCGATCTCGAACGGCTGAAGCGCGAGATGGCGCGGCCGGTGATTGTGGATCTGCGCAACGTCTATCGTCCCGAAGAGATGGCCGCGCTCGGCTTCACCTATGAAAGCGTCGGCCGCGGGCCGGTGCCGCAGAGCTGAAGCAGTGGTGTTGTCATACCCCGCGGAGGCGGGGTATCCGGTATGCCCGGTCTTGCTGACGATCGACGTCTGAGTTTACCGGATCATCCGATGTAGCCTGTCATCGGGCGGTGCGCAGCGGCGACCCACTGGCGGGTGATGACGGATTCGAGATATTGCCCCGCAGTTTCGACAGCCCCCTTCCGATCGACGCGGTGCTCGATGAGCTGGCGCGTGCGCTTGCCGGCAACAATACCGGCGTACTGGTAGCGCCGCCCGGTGCCGGCAAGACCACGCGGGTGCCGCTGGCGCTGCTCGATGCGCCGTGGCTGGCCGACAGAAAAATCATCATGCTGGAGCCGCGGCGGATCGCGGCCCGCGCCAGCGCCGAGCGGATGGCGAAGACCCTGGGCGAGCGCGTGGGCGAGACCGTCGGCTATCGCGTGCGGTTCGGCTCGAAAGTGTCGCGCGCCACGCGGATCGAAGTCGTCACCGAAGGCATTTTCTCGCGGCGTATTCTCGACGATCCTGAATTGTCCGGTGTCGCGGCCGTCCTGTTCGATGAATTCCATGAACGTTCGCTCGATGCCGATCTCGGGCTGGCGCTGGCGCGCGATGCGCAAACCGGGCTGCGCGAGGATTTGCGGATCCTGGTGATGTCGGCGACGCTCGACGGTGCGCGGGTCGCCGGGCTGCTGGGCGGCGCGCCCGTGATCGCCAGCGAAGGCCGCGCCTTTCCGGTCGAGACGCGCTATCTCGGCCGCAAGCCCGACGCGCCGCTGGAACGGCAGATGGCAGATGCGATCGCGACGGCGCTGCGTGCCGATCCCGGTTCGGTGCTGGCGTTCCTGCCGGGGGTCGCGGAAATCCGCCGCACCCAGATTTTTCTTGGCGAACGAATCCACGACGCCTCGATCGAAATCGTGCCGCTGTTCGGCGCGCTCGATGCAGCCGTGCAGGACCGCGCCATCGCGCCCGCCCCGAAGGGGCAGCGCAAGGTGGTGCTGGCGACGTCGATCGCGGAAACTTCGCTGACCATCGAAGGCGTCCGTATCGTGGTGGATTCCGGCATGGCGCGGGTGCCGCGCTATGAGCCAGATCTCGGATTGACGCGGCTTGAAACCGTGCGCGCCTCGCATGCCGCAGTCGATCAGCGCCGCGGCCGTGCCGGCCGCACCGAACCCGGCGTCTGCTACCGGCTGTGGGATGAGCCGCAGACGGCGTCGCTTGCGGCCTATACCCAGCCGGAAATCCTCAGCGCCGATCTCTCCTCGCTGGTGCTCGATCTCGCGCAATGGGGCGTGACCGATCCCGCGACGCTGGCGTTTCTGGACCCGCCGCCGGCGCCTGCGCTCAAGGAAGCGCGCAGCCTGCTGCACGAGCTTGGTGCGCTCGATGACGGCGGGCGGATCACGGCGGAAGGCAACAGCCTGCGTGCGTTGGCGTTGCCGCCGCGGCTGGCCCGCATGATTGTGGATTCGCATCGTCTCGGCGCGGGCGAGGAGGCTGCCGAGATCGCAGCTGTCCTTACCGAGCGCGGCCTCGGCGGTGACAGCGTCGATCTCGACCACAGGCTCGATCAATTCCGCCGCGATCGCTCGCAACGCGCGGCCAGCGCCCGCGATCTTGCTCGGCGCTGGGCGGCGCAGGTGGCTACGTCAGAAAATGTCGCTGGCCGGGGAAAGGTCGATTCCGCTGAGTCTTCGACCGGTGTGATGCTCGCCTTTGCTTTTCCCGACCGTGTCGCGCGCAACCGCGGCAATGGCAGCTTCGTGCTCGCCAACGGGCGCGGCGCTTCGGTGGATCAGACTTCCGCGCTGGCGCGAACGCCCTATATCGCCGTCGCTGAACTCACGGGCACCGCGGCCCAGGGTCGGATCCTGCTGGCGGCGCCGCTTGCGCTTTCCGATATCGAATTGCGTTTCGCCGACCAGATCGAGACCGTGGATGAGGTTTCGTTCGACCGGAATGCGATGGCGTTGCGGGCGCGACGCAAGCGTACCCTGCATGCGATCACGCTGTCGGAAGCGCCGCTTGCCTTGACCCCGTCGGCGGAGACGGCGCGGGTGCTGGCGGACGGCCTGATCACCTCCGGCCTCGACCGGCTGCCGTGGTCGAAGGCCGCCAAGCAGTGGCGCGACCGCGTGATGTTCCTGCGCAAGGCCGAGGGCGAAGCATCGCTGAATTCCTGGCCTGATCTGTCCGATGACGCGCTGGCGGCACGGCGGGAAGATTGGCTGGTGCCGGCGTTGTACGACAAAACCTCACTCAAGGATCTGTCTCCCGGCGACCTGTCGGACGCGCTGATGACGCTGTTGCCCTGGGAGTTGCGCGCGCGGCTGGAGCGTGAAGCGCCGACGCATTTCGAGGCGCCGACCGGCACCCAGCTTCCGATCGATTACGAGGCCGAGCAGGGGCCGACCATTGCGGTCCGCTTGCAGGAATTGTTCGGCCTCAACACCCATCCATCGATTGCCAAAGGCGCGGTGCCGCTGGTGCTGGAATTGTTGTCGCCGGCGCACCGCCCGGTGCAGGTGACGCGCGATCTGCCGGGCTTCTGGCGCGGCAGCTACGCCGCGGTACGTTCCGACCTGCGCGGTCGCTATCCCCGGCACCCCTGGCCGGAAGATCCCGCGAGCGCGCCGCCGACGCGACGGGTGAAGCCGCGGGGAACCTAGGTTTCACGCCGTTGCCGGGCTCGACCCGGCAAGCCATCGTCCAACGAAACGGCTCTTGCGAAGGAGATGGTACGCGGCTCAAGTCCGCCTATGGCGTCTCGCCTGTTAACGCTTCGCTCATCCTTTTCGCTGAAACAACAGCCTCCGCTACCGACATTGGTCGCAGCCTGGTGGCAGACGTGGTGATATCGGGCCAGTCCGGTCTTTTGTTTTTGACGCGTTTTCTCCACGCGAACCAGTGCCCGCTTCGCGCGAAGACGCTGCGGAATCGAGTGTAGCGTCATGCGTAACATAATGGTCATTGCGGCGATCATGGCCGGTCTCGGCATTGTCATGGCCCAGATGGCGGATCGGATCACGCCCGCGCTGGCTCATACCGCCGCGCGAAACGTCGCTCCCCTCGAGGCAGACGCGCCGTCCAATGATCGCAGCCTCAATATCCCGCGCGACGCCCGTGGCCATTTCGAAACCGAAGGCCGGATCAACGGCCAGCGCATCGACTTCATGGTCGATACCGGTGCATCGGTGATCGCGCTGAACGAGAGTTCCGCGGCTCGCTTCGGCCTGCGTCCCACACCCGGCGAATACAACGCCAGGGTCACGACCGCCAACGGCACCATCAAGGCGGCCCGCACGCGTATCGCCATGATCGATGTCGGCGGCCTCGTGGTGCGGGATGTCGACGCCATGGTGCTGCCCGACGAAGCGCTGTCCGAAAACCTGCTCGGCCTGTCGTTCCTGTCCCGGCTGAAGCGGTTCGAATACGCCAACGGCATGATGGTGCTGGAGCAATAGGCGCGTCTCGCTGCCAATCCGCCGCAATTATTCGTCATAAAGCACCCAGTCCCGCCTTCCGTCGCGCCGTGGCATTCGCTATGGCTGCGGTGCATTGCTTTCAGCATTTCACGACGAGGCCATTTGCATGTTTCCGAAGCCCAAATCCGTGTTGGTTCCCAATACCTATGCCTACGAATCCGAGCCGATGGTGAAGCCGACCGGCTTCCGCGAATATGACGCCCGCTGGCTGTTCGGCCAGGAAATCAACCTGATGGGCATCCAGGCGCTGGGCATGGGGCTGGGCGCGCTGATCGCCGAACTTGGCGCCAAGCAGGAGGTCGTGACCGGACACGATTTTCGCGGCTATTCGGCCTCGATCAAATACGCGCTGATCTCCGGGCTCCTGGCCTCGGGCTGCAAGGTCCACGACATCGGCCTTTGCATGACGCCGATGGCGTATTTCGCCCAGTTCGAACTCGACGTTCCCTGCGTCGCGATGGTCACGGCCTCGCATAACGACAATGGCTGGACCGGCGTGAAGATGGGCGCCAACCGTCCCCTGACCTTCGGCCCCGACGAGATGAATCGCCTGAAGGAGATCGTGCTCAATGCCGATTTCAAGAACAAGGTCGGCGGTTCGTACGAGTTCCACGAGAATTTCCCGGCGCGCTACATCGCCGACCTGACCAAGCGCCCGAAACTGAAGCGCAACCTGAAGGTCGTGGTCGCCTGCGGCAACGGCACCGCGGGCGCCTTCGCCCCTGACGTGATGAAGGCGATCGGTTGCGAGGTGGTGCCGCTCGACACCGAACTCGATCATACTTTCCCGAAATACAATCCCAATCCCGAAGACATGAAGATGCTGCACGCGATCCGCGACGCGGTGCTGGAGCACAAGGCCGATGTCGGCCTGGGTTTCGACGGCGACGGCGACCGCTGCGGCGTCGTCGACAATACCGGCGAGGAGATTTTTGCCGATAAGGTCGGCGTGATGCTGGCGCGCGATATGTCGGCGATCCACAAGAACGCGCAGTTCGTGGTCGACGTGAAATCGACCGGGCTCTTTGTGACCGACCCGGTGCTACAAAAGCAGGGCGCGAAAGCGACCTACTGGAAGACCGGCCATTCCTACATGAAGCGCCGCACCAATGAACTCGGCGCGCTGGCGGGTTTTGAGAAGTCCGGCCACTTCTTCTTCAACAAGCCGTTCGGCCGCGGCTATGATGACGGCCTGATTTCGGCGATCGCGATCTGCGAGATGCTCGACCGCGCGCCCGGCAAGTCGATGGCTGATCTGAAGAATGCGCTGCCGAAAACCTGGTCGTCGCCGACGATGTCGCCGCACTGCTCGGACGAGGCCAAATACGGCATCGTCGACAGCGTGGTGAAGCATTTCGAGGCGATGCAGAAGAACGGCGAAAAGGTCGCAGGCCAGCCGATCCGGGATCTCGTCACCGTCAACGGCGTGCGCGTCACCGTCGAGGACGGCAGCTGGGGACTGGTGCGGGCGTCATCGAACAAGCCGGAACTGGTGGTAGTGGTCGAAAGCCCGGTGTCCGAGCAGCGGATGCGTGACCTGTTCGAGGCGATGGATTCGGTGCTGCGCACCCATCCCGAGGTCGGTGAATACAACCAGAAGATCTGAAGCGGAGGATCTGAAGGATGCGTCATTGCCGGGTGTGAGCCGGCAATCCACCCGCTTCGAAAGCGGCTTTCGCCGGATGATGGATGCGCGGGTCAAGCCCGCGGATGGCGAGCAAAGCTCTCGGTGAATGCGGCAGGCAAAATGGGCAGGCTACGCCGCCCGCACCGATGCCAGGAAGCTGTCGACCTCCGACTTCAACCGCTCGGATTGCGATGACAGTCCCGTCGCGGCTTCGAGCAGCTTCGAGGCGGACGTGCCGATTTCGCTGGAAACCTGGGCCACGCCGGCGATGTTTTCATCGACCTGGCGGGTGCCGCTCGCCGCCTGCTGGACATTGCCCGAGATTTCGCGTGTCGCGGCGCCCTGCTGATCGACGGCCGCCGCGATCGCGTTGGAGATTTCGTTGATTTCGGTGATGGTGCCGCCGATTGCCTGGATTGCGCCGACGGCCTCGCCGGTGGCGGCCTGGATGCTCTGAATCTGCGTCGAGATTTCTTCCGTCGCCCTGGCGGTCTGGTTGGCGAGCGCCTTGACCTCGCTTGCGACGACCGCGAACCCCTTGCCGTGTTCGCCGGCGCGAGCGGCTTCGATGGTGGCGTTGAGCGCCAGCAGGTTGGTCTGGCTGGCAATGTTCTGAATCAATGTTACCACTTCGCCGATCTTCTGCGTTCCGCTCGCCAATCCCTCGACAACGGCATTGGTGCGGCGGGCTTCGTCGGCCGCCTTTCCCGTGACTTCGGCCGAACGCGTCGCCTGGTGGGCGATCGCGCTGATCGATGCCGTCAATTCCTCGGCCGACGAGGCCACCGTTTCGACATTGACCGAAGCTTCCGTCGATGCGGCGGCAGCCGCCGCTGTCCGTTGCGCAGCTTGCGTGCTGTTGCTGCTCATCGACGCTGACATGCCCTGCATGTCGTGGGCGGCCACGGCGACGGCCTCGACGATCCGGCCGACCTTGCTCTCGAATTCGGCGGCGAGCCGGTGCATCGCCGCGTCGCGTTCCTGCTTGGCGCGCTGTTCAGCTTCGCCGCGTTCGGCGGTCGCGCGGGCTTCGGCCACATGGGCGGCCTCGGCCTCTGCGGTCTTCTGCGCTGTTTTGACGAACAGGCTGGCCAGTTCATGGGCGACCCAGATCAGCACGCCCGCCTCGAGAACGAGAATAGCGGCGTGAAGCAGCACGCGTCCAAAATCGGTTCCACCGGGAAAGATCGCTGCCGGAACAACAAAATTCAGCACCAGATGGTGCAATGCGACGGCTACGGTGCCGGCAAGGATCGGCCGATAGTCGCAATAGGCGACCAGGCAGGCCAGCGCGGCGAAGAAATACATGTGGGTGTCGGTCTGCCAGGGGTGTCCCATGAACTGGAAGGTGAACACCGAAGCCCCGCCCATCAGCGCCACTGCAACGACGAGGCTGGTCGAAAGGCCGTTGCCAGCGGTACGCCATGACAGCGTGGCGGCAGCGGCCAGCGCGGCCACCAGGATAGCGGGCATCAGCCAATCCGTGCCGCGCGCCACGCCGATGGCGACCGCGACCAGAACATGCAGCCAGAGCAGCGCGATCGAGGCCCTGCTGGCGTTTTCGCGCAATCTATCCAAATCCATGCGGCCGATATCCATGCTCAGATTCCTTGGCTCAGATTTCCTTGCCCGGGCTGTTGAAGCAGGCGGCAACGGCTTGCGGGTCGATCGTCAGCCAGACGCCGGCTTTGCGCAAACGGGCCATGCCCTCACGACCGTCGGGCCTGACCACGAGAACAGTCGGCAGGGCGGTCGTCCTGACAATCGCCGCGTTGGCGGACGCAGCGGCCTTAAAAATCTGCTGCGAACTCCACCATGGCGGGAAGGCAACAGCCACAAATTCGGCGTCGGGATGGACCTTGAAAGAAAGCGATGCGACCGCGATGACACTTGCCAGCAACAGAGCCGTGGCGTTCAGCCAAGCTGGCCAGCGAGACACAGTCCTGATAGCCGCCCGCTCCATCAGCATAGCAATACTGTACGTTAGCTAATCGAGCGTTAATGCAATTTCCGCGAGTGCCGTCCGCGATCAGGGTGCGTTTCGATTATTCGGCCATTGCGTGACCCGGACCCCGAGAGCCACGTTAGCGCAAATCGGCAACCGGCTTTTCCTGAACGGGCGTGTTCTATAGCGTCTTCGAGCGAAGTGGATTCCGGTTCGCGTGAAGAAACCGCGTCAAAATAAAATGTTAGAGCCCGGTTCTGTTCAATCAGAACCGATAAGGCTCTAGGCTGCCGGCACCGGCAATGCGGTGACCGACTTGATCTTCTCCATCGCAAACCGAGACGTGACGTTTTTCAGCGGCACGGTGGCGATCAGCTTCTTGTAAAAGGTGTCGTAGCTTTGCATATCCGCGACCACGACGCGCAGCATGTAATCGACATCGCCCGCCATCCGGTAAAATTCCATCACCTCCGGCATCGCGCTGACGGCATCGGCGAATTTCCTGAGCCACGCGTCCGAATGGTCGGCGCTCTCGACCGAGACGAAGACGGAGATGCCAAGCCCGATCTTGTTCTGGTCGACCAGCGCCACCCGGCGCAGGATGACGCCGTCGGCCTCGAGCCGCTGGATGCGCTTCCAGCAGGGTGTCGACGACAGCCCGACGCGGTCGCCAATCTCGGCGACGGACAGCGAGGCATCGTCCTGGAGCACGGTCAGAATCTTGCGGTCGATGGCGTCGAGCCTGCGGTTGGGCTCGAGGACTTGAACGGCGAGATCGGTCATGAGAAGAACTTTCTTCCATAAATGAGTTCGATACTCCTCATATATAGAAAATTCTTCTAAGGCAAGCTTATTGGCGCGGCACCGGGGCCGGGCTGGCTTTTGGGCCCGGGGTCAAAAGTGCTTCAACTTCAGTACGTTGCAGGACGGAAAAGGCACCGCCGAAACGGCTGCATTTCAGGATCGTGCTGCAGTCTTTGATCGCGGCGCCGGGAAGTTCCCGTTATGCACCTCGGCCGGAAGCGGCTTCATGCACCCAGCGTCCAACTAAATGATGAGCAATAGCAAAGGGATGCGGCCCCACTAGGCCGTCGGGATGTTGCCGCTTGAGCATCAGGGCGGCCTCGGCCCGATCGAACCAGCGCGCATCCTCGAGCTCGGAATGGTCAACAATGATGTCTTCGTTGATCGCGCGCGCGGTGCAGCCGATCATCAGGGATGACGGATAGGGCCATGGCTGCGTCATGTAATAATTCACGTCGGTGCAGCGGATGCCCGATTCCTCGAAGATCTCGCGGCGGACTGCATCCTCGATGGTCTCGGCGGCTTCGACGAAGCCGGCGAGGCATGAATACATTCCCGGTGGAAATTGCTTCTGCCGGCCCAACAAGCATTTTTCGCCCGACGCCACCAGCATGATCACCACGGGATCGGTGCGCGGAAAATGCTCGACTTTGCAGTTCTGGCAATCGCGCTTCCAGCCTCCTTGCGTCATGCCGGTACGCGTGCCGCAATTGGCGCAATAACCGTGGCGCTGGTGCCAATTTACCAGAGATTTCGCGATCGCGATCGCCGAAAGCTGCTCCGGCGGCACCACACCCTGCATCGCCATGCCGCGCAATTCGCTCACCGCGACGTCCTCGCGCGTCAGCAGTTTTTCCACCGCGGGCGCGCCGATGCCCATGCCGAAAACGGCCGCGCCGTCGCGTAGTCCGAGGAAGATGGTGCCGGGATTGGCGCCGTATCTGAGCGCCTCGTCGATCGTCAGCAGTGCGCGCGAAGTCCCGTTTTCCTTATTCACGACCAGCGAATCGCGATGCACGACATAGGCGCGGGAATCGGGTTTGCCCTCCAGCGCCAGCAGTTTCGCCTCGTCGTTGCGCAGATGCGCGGCGCGATCGAGGATATGGGTGACAAAGGCCGGCTGGCCCAACGGAAATGAATCGAAGGCGGTCATGAACTATCCTAGCCAGATCTTGCGGCGAAGCGCGCTGATGAAATGCTGGACTTCCTCGGAATCATGTTCGAGCGGCGGCGCCACGCCCCATACCGGGCGCGGCCAGGCGACGTCGCTGCCGCGGCGCGCAATGACATGCACATGCAGTTGCGGCACCACATTGCCGAGGGCTGCGATGTTCAATTTATCGCATTTGGTGATCTCTTTGAGGGCGCGGGCGACGCGGGAAATCTCCGTCATCAATTGCGCCTGTTCGACCTCGTCGAGGTCGATGATCTCGATGGTCTCGGGCCGGCGCGGCACCAGCAATAGCCACGGATAGTTCGCGTCCTTGATCACCAGGACGCGGCTCAAAGGCAGGTCGCCGATGTCGATGGTGTCTTTCTTGAGCTGTGGATGCAGAGACCAGGCGGAGGCGGGCATGAGATTTCTCGAACAGTTCCTGTAGCGTTGCAGAGACTTGGCCCGCAAACAACTCCCGTCATGCCCGGCTTTATGCCGGGCATCCACGTCTTTTTTGCACAGCGCAGGAAAGCAGGACGTGGATGGCCGGGACACAGGTTAAGTGTACGTGGTCTGCGCAAGCCAGGCCACCATGTCCGGCCATGACGGAACAAGGCTTTCCGGCCCGCTTGCTTTCCAGCCCTTTTGGCCCCAAATAGGAGCCGGGAGATTGGCGGTGGACGAGCCACTCGCCAACCGGGTCAGGTCCGGAAGGAAGCAGCCCTAACGAGGTCCGGATCGGGTCGCTCGTCAGTCTCCTACCTGTTTTTCGTGCGAATCGCGCAGAAAGCGGCGGGGTCCGCGCGGTGAGTTTGATTCAAGCTCCGCTCCGGCGCGTATTCCGCAATAGTGGGCCCCGGTTTTGCAATCAAAAGCTCTGCAATCAGAATATGCGCAGGCCATGTCCTGCGGGCCGGCCGGGCGAGACAATCAATTGCGGATCGATCGATGACCGACGCTGGCGCTCCCGCAAATATCTCCGATGACGCTGTCCCAGGCCGCATCGACCTTGGCGGCTCACCCGAGGCGGCCAAGCCCTATCGCGTGCTGGCGCGAAAATACCGTCCCGCCAGTTTCGATGACCTGATCGGCCAGGAAGCGCTGGTTCGTACCATATCAAACGCCTTCGAAACCGGGCGCATTCCGCAAGCCTGGATCCTGACCGGGGTGCGTGGGGTCGGCAAAACCACCACGGCGCGGATTCTCGCCCGCGCGCTGAATTACGAATTGCCGGACGGATCGGTGCAGGGACCGACCATCCATATGCCGGTGCTGGGGACGCATTGTCAGGCGATCATGGAAAGCCGGCACATGGACGTGCTGGAAATGGACGCCGCCTCCCACACCGGCGTCGACGACGTGCGCCAGATCAATGACAGCGTGCGCTATGCGCCGGCAAGCGCGCGCTACAAGGTCTATATCATCGACGAAGTCCATATGCTCTCGACCGCAGCCTTCAACGCGTTCCTGAAGACGCTGGAAGAGCCGCCGGAACACGCCAAATTCGTGTTCGCCACCACCGAGATCCGCAAAGTGCCGGTCACGGTGCTGTCGCGCTGCCAGCGCTTCGATTTGCGCCGGGTCGAGGCTGACGTGCTGATGAAGCATCTCGCCAATATTGCCGCGAAAGAGGGGGTCGAGGTCGAGCCGGAGGCGCTTGGCATCGTCGCCCGTGCCGCGGAAGGTTCGGTGCGTGATTCGCTGTCGCTGTTCGATCAGGCGATCGCGCATGCGGCGGGCACCGTGCGCGCCGATGCGGTGCGGCAGATGCTCGGCCTCGCCGATCGCACCCGGGTGATCGATCTGTTCAATTCGCTGGCGCGGGGCGATATCGCCGGCGCGTTCCGGGAATTCCGCGAGCAGTACGACACCGGCGCCGATCCGGTCGTGGTGCTCTCCGATCTTGCCGAATTCGTCAATTTCGTCACCCGGGTCAAGATCGTGCCGGCGACCGCCGACAATGTGGCATTCGGGGAAACCGAGCGGCTGCGCGGGCGCGACTTCGCCGCCAAGCTTTCGATGCGGGTGCTGTCGCGGATGTGGCAGATGCTGCTGAAGGGCATCACCGAGGTCCAGGCGGCGACGCGGCCAGCGGCTGCCGCGGAAATGGTGCTGGTGCGGATCGCCTATGTCGCCGATATGCCGACGCCGGATGAGGCGATCCGGATGCTTGAGCAAAACGGCGAGGCATCGCCCGTTGTCGCGGCAAGCGCCGCGCCCCGTCATGCTCCGGTCCCAGCCCCGGGTGGCTCGTCGATGCTATCCGTGCGGGCGGCTGGTTCATCCCGCGGAGACGCCTCGCCGCGGCCGCAGATGGTTGCGCCGGCGCCGGATGGTCAGTCCGGGCCCGCCGCGGCGCTCCGGATTTCGAGCTTTCCCCAGCTCGTTGCGCTTGCCGTCCAGCAGCGCGATCTCCTGACCAAGGCGGCGCTCGAATCCGATGTCCGTCTGGTTCGTATCGAGGACGGGCGGCTCGAACTCGCGCTGGAGCGCAACGCCCAGCGGACGCTGATCAACGATCTCTCCCGCAAGCTGGAGCAATGGACCGGCCGGCGCTGGACCGTGATCGTCTCCAACGAGGCGGGCCAGCCGACGCTGCGTTCGCAGAACGAGGCCGCCAAGAATCAACGGGAGCGTGCGGCCGAAGCCGATCCGCGCGTGCAGGAAGTATTGGCGCGGTTTCCCGGCGCCAAGATCGTCGAAGTGCGCAGGCTTGCCCCCGAGCCGCCGGAATCGGAAATTATCAGTGAAGACCCTGCCGAGATGCCTGACGGCGACGATTGATTCGCCATTGCAAAGGAAAACCTGAATGGCCGATTTCCTCGGCATGATGAAACAAGCCGCGCAGCTGCAATCGAAGATGCAGGCGATGCAGGAAGAACTCGCCAATGTCGAGGTCGAGGGCATTTCCGGCGGCGGGCTGGTCACGCTGCGTATGACCGCCAAGATGGAAGTGAAGGCGGTGAAGATCGATCCCTCGCTGATGAAGGCGGAGGAGCGCGAAATCCTGGAAGATCTGCTGGTCACCGCGCATAACGACGCGTGCCGCAAGGCGGAAACGGCGATGCAGGAGAAGATGCAGAGCCTGACCGGCGGCCTCGGATTGCCCCCGGGTCTGCTCGGCTAGACGATATGGCTGCTGTTGCCGGTCCTGAAATCGAACGCCTGATCCAGCTTCTGGCGCGCCTGCCAGGGCTCGGTCCGCGCTCGGCCCGGCGTGCGGCGCTGCATCTGATCAAGAAGCGCGAAGCGCTGATGACGCCGCTCACTTCCGCATTGCAGGTGGCGATCGACAAGATCCAAGTCTGCAAGATTTGCGGCAATATCGATACGCAAAACCCCTGTACGGTGTGCGTCGATCCGCGCCGCGATCCTTCCGTCATCGTGGTGGTCGCCGACGTCGCCGACCTCTGGGCGCTGGAGCGGGCGAACGCGACCAATGGCCTCTATCACGTGCTCGGCGCGACCTTGTCGCCGCTCGATGGCGTCGGCCCGCAGGATCTGACCATCGACGCGCTGGTGGGGCGCGCGCATGATCCGCGGGTCACCGAAATCATTCTGGCGTTGAACGCAACGGTCGATGGCCAGACCACGGCGCACTACATCACCGATCTCCTGCAGGACGCGAACGTCAAGGTGACGCGGCTTGCTCATGGCGTGCCGGTCGGCGGTGAACTCGATTATCTCGATGAAGGCACGCTATCCGCCGCCATGCGGCAGCGGACGCTGTTCTAACCATCACAGACGGAAATTGGACATGACGATTCGACGATTCGGCAAACGCCGCGGCTTGCTGTTGGCCATGACAGTGGCGCTTGCCGCACCTGCTGCGTTTGCGCAGGACGCTGATCCCGCGCCGAAGGCAGCCAAACCGATTCAGGCCGGCGATGTGCTGTCGGGTGAACTCAACGCCATGCGGGTGCGCGGCAAGGACGGCAAGCGCGTCGCCACCTACCAGATCAGCAGCGAGCCGCGGCGGTTGCCGGGCCCGACGGGCCTCTGCGGCCTCGAAACCGGTCCTGAAACATTTCAGATCGTGACCAGCAGCGACACCCAGGTGGCGCAGTTGAAAAACTTCGTCGGCAAGGAAGTCTCGGTGAAGGTCGATGAGGTCGCCTGTTCGCAAGAGGCCGGCCAAATGAGCGACGCCGTGATTACCAAATGGAGTGTGGTGACGAGGCATTGAATTATTCGTGTCGTTCCCGACTCGCGTTTACCCGTTTGCCGGGACTATGAAGAAATCAGACCTTCCCCGTTTCCAGCGCGTCGAAATGACCGCGTCTTTGCAGCCACGCCAGCAGGATCAGGCTTGGAACTGCGACGAAGACGCAGATGACGAAGAACGGCGGCCAGCCCACGGCCCTGGCGACGTAACCCGCGCCTGACGACAGATAGGTCCGTCCAACGGCCGAGAGCGCTGTCAGCAGCGCGTATTGGGTCGCGGTGTGCAGCGGATTTTGGCACAGCGCCGACAGATAGGCGACGAAGATCACGGTACCGATGGCGCTGGTGAAGTTTTCCGCGGTGATGGCAAAGGCCAGCGCCCATTCGTTGATGCCGGCCAGCGCCAGCCAGGCGAACGCCAGATTGGCCACCGCTTGCAGCGCGCCCCCGATCCACAGGCTTGCGGCTAGCGAATAACGCCGCGCCACGAAGCCGCCGGCGAAACCTCCGGTCAGGGTCGCGGCGAGGCCGACGCCCTTGACGATAGCGGCATAGTCGTTGCGGGAAAAGCCGAGGTCGATCACGAACGGCGCGGTCATGGTGCCGGAAAACGCATCGGTGAATTTGAACAGCACCACGAAGGCGAGCGCCGCCCAGGCGTCCTTGCGCGCGAGAAATTCGGAGAACGCGCCGGTCGCGGCATGCAGCACCCGCGACAATGCGGTCTCGGCACTGGTGGCGGCCTCCGCGCGTACCGATGGCTCGGGTTCGGTGGCGGCCAGCGCCGTCGCGGTGCCGATCAGAACCAGCGCGGCCATCGTCGCATAGCCCCACATCCATGCGGATGTTCGTGCGATGCCGGTGCTCTCGAATCCGCTGACGATGAACAGCGTGCCGGCGGTCGAGACCAGCATGCCGATACGGTAGGCCGCGACATAGGACGCCATGCCGGCCGCCTGCTCGCTCTCGGGCAGGCTCTCGACGCGAAACGCGTCGACCACGATGTCCTGCGTCGACGACGTTGCGGCGACCAGCAGCGCGCCGAGTGCCACGAACAATGGCGACCGCGCGGGATCGGTCAGAGCCAGCAGCAGGATCGCGGCGATCAGGAGCAGTTGCGAGAACACCAGCCAGCCGCGCCTTCGGCCGAAGCCGCGCGTGAGCAGCGGCACATGCAGCGCATCGACCAGCGGCGCCCACAGGAATTTCAGCGTGTAGGGCGTGCCGACCAGCGCGAACAGGCCGATGGTGCCGAGATCGACGCCGGACTCGCGCATCCATACGAGCAATGTCGACCCCGACAGCGCCAGCGGCAGGCCGGAGGAAAAGCCGAGCAGCAATACGATCAGCACCCGGCGTTGCAGATACACCGCCAGCCCCTCGCGCCAGGAGGGTTCGGGCGATGACGGTGTGGAGGCGTTCGGCTGGGACGCGGCTTCAGGTGCAACCATGCCGCAGTGCTAGCAGATTCTCTGTTTCCGCTCTTCCCTTATAAAAGAGCGTGGAAAGCCGAACGGACAGAGGAAAGGACTATTCCCCCGCCAGCAGCTGGCGCGGCAGCGGGAACAGTTCGGGCACACCCGGTTTGGCCGTGCGGGGGGCTTCGGCGGGCGCGTCGCTCTTGGAGAAATCGAGTTCTTCAATCCGGCCGGCGCGTTTTTCGATCTTGTCGGCGGAAATCAGGATTTGCCGAACGTCCTCGTTGACGTCGCCAAAGTGCTTTTGCAGCTTCAGCACGCGATCGCGCAAGCGTCCGAGGTCGTCGCCCAAATTGAGTACCTCGGTGCGGATCTGGTCGGCGGCATCCCGCATCCGCGCGTCCTTCAGGATCTGCTGCATCACCTGGATCGCCAGCATCAACAGCGATGGCGACACCAGCACCACACGGGCGCGATAGGCCTTCTGGATCACGTCGTCGAACCCGTCGTGAATCTCCGCATAGACCGATTCCGACGGCACGAACATCAGCGCGCTGTCCTGGGTCTCGCCGGGAATCAGATATTTCTCGGCAATGTCGCTGACATGCTTCATCACGTCGGCGCGCAGCCGTTGCGCGGCGAGTTTCTTTTCCTCATCGGTGCGCGCGTCATGCAGCGCGGTCACGGCCTCCAGCGGAAACTTCGCGTCGATGCAGAGCGGCCGCGTGTCCGGCAGGAACACCACGCAATCCGGCCGTTTGCCGGTCGAAAGCGTGAACTGGAATTCGTAAGAGCCCTGCGGCATGCCGTCCTGGACGATCGCTTCCATCCGCGCCTGGCCGAAGGCACCGCGCGACTGCTTGTTGGCGAGCACGTCGCGCAGGGTGGTCACCTGCGAGGTGAGGTCGGTGAGATTCTTGTGCGCGTTATCGATGATGCCGAGCCGCTCATGCAGCACGCGCAGGGAGTCCATGGTGTTGCGGGTTGTCTGCTCCATCGACTGGCCGACGCGATGGCTGACCGAATCCAGCCGCTCGCTGACCGTGCGCGCCATCTCGGCCTGGCGACCTGCGAGCGCCTGTCCCATCGCGTCGACGCGCCCGGTGGCTTCGCTTTGCGCGCGAAGCATGTCGTTCAACCGCTCTTCCAGTTCGCTGGCGCGGATCGCCTGCGCCATCGCCAGTTCCGCGCCGCGGCGGCCGGAGCGGGCGACCACGATCGCGATTGCAAGCAACAGCAATAAAGCGAGCACCCCGAAACCGGTCAGCGCCACCCCCACCCGGATCGGCCAGTCGCCGGCCATGAAAAGAATCTGATTCATATCGTCCTTGTAGCCGATTCGACGCCTTGGCGCGAACGAAGGGGGAACATATATGCTTAGTGATGGATTAATTTTCGTGGTTAACGCCGTCTTAAATTTCATGGTTAGCAGTTGGTTAACACGCCCCCGCGGCGATTGACCCCCGCAAATCAGCAGCTTAAATCGCCCGCCATGGCCATTAGAGAAATCATCATCCTGCCGGACAAGCAGTTGCGGCTGGTGTCGAAACCTGTCGAGAAGGTGACGTCGGAGATCCGCAAGCTCGCCGACGACATGTTCGAGACCATGTACGACGCCCCCGGCATCGGGCTCGCCGCGATTCAGGTCGCGCAGCCGGTGCGGCTGATCACGATGGATCTGGCGAAAAAGGACGAAAACGGCGAAACCACGCCGAAGCCCCGCGTCTTCATCAATCCGGAAATCCTGTCCTCGTCGGAAGAAACATCGGTCTACGAGGAAGGCTGCCTGTCGATCCCCGAATATTACGAGGAGGTCGAGCGGCCGGCGAAGGTGCGGGTGCGCTACACGGATCTTGACGGCAAGGTGCATGAGGAGGAGGCCGAAGGCCTGTTCGCCACCTGCATCCAGCACGAGATCGATCATCTCAACGGCGTGCTGTTCGTGGACTATCTCTCCAAGTTGAAGCGCGACCGCGTGCTGAAGAAATTCGCCAAGGCCGCGAAACGCGCGGCGGAATAATAGGCCAAGGTTTGTCCGCCGTCATGCCCGGCCTCGGGCCGGGCATCCATGTCTTCCTTGCCGAGGATTCAAGGTATGGATGGCCGGACAAGCCCGGCCATGACGGGTAAAATGGACGCCCTCAAACAAGGCACGAAGTTATGCCGCTCCGCCTGATCTTCATGGGTACGCCGGATTTCGCGGTGCCGACGCTGCTGGAACTCGCGGCCCATGGCCATGAGATCGCAGCCGTCTACACCCGCGCTGCAAAACCTGCCGGGCGCGGCATGAAGCTGCAACCGACGCCTGTGGAGCAGGAGGCGCGGCGGCTCGGCATTCCCGTGCTGACGCCAGCCACGCTGAAGACGCCGGAAGCGATCGAGGAATTCCGCGCGCATCAGGCGGATGCCGCCGTGGTCGTCGCCTACGGCATGATCCTGCCACAGGCCATTCTCGACGCCCCCAGGCTTGGCTGTTTCAACCTGCACGCCTCGCTGCTGCCGCGCTGGCGCGGGGCGGCGCCGATCAACCGCGCGATCATGGCGGGCGACGCCGAGACCGGCGTGATGGTGATGAAGATGGATGCCGGCCTCGATACCGGCGACATCGCGATGGCCGAGCGCATCGCGATCACGGACCGGATGACGGCGCTCGATCTGCATGATGCGCTGGCGCGACTCGGCGGCGATCTGATGGTGCGCGCGATGGCGGCGCTCGATCGCGGCGGGCTGCAACTCACCAAACAGGGTGATGACGGCGTGACCTACGCCGCCAAGATCGACAAGGCCGAAGCGCGGATCGACTGGAACAGGCCGGCCCACGCCGTGCTGCGCCACATTCACGGGCTGTCGCCGTTTCCCGGCGCATGGTGCGAAATGGCTGATGAAGGCGAGCAGGTTCGGGTCAAGATCCTGCGCTGTGAAATGCTCGATCGATCGGGCGCGCCCGGCGAACTGCTCGACGATCATCTCGCGGTGGCGTGCGCTGAAGGTGCGATCCGGATTCTCGAACTGCAGCGCGCCGGCAAGCAGCCGATGCAGGCGGCGGAGTTTCTGCGCGGCACGCCGCTGAAGCCTCCGGCGCGGCTGGCCTGATGCCCCGTTACAAGCTCATCATTGAATATGACGGCGCCCCGTTCTGCGGCTGGCAGATCCAGGAGAACGGCGCCTCGGTGCAGGGTGCGCTGGAAATCGCGGTCAAGGCGATCTGCGGCGAACCTGTCCGCGTTCACGGCGCCGGGCGAACCGACGCCGGCGTACATGCGCTGGCGCAGGTTGCGCATTGCGACATCGCCAAACCTTTTCCGCCGGGCCGGCTGCGCGACGGCCTCAACGCGCATCTGCGGCCGCATCCGGTCGCGGTGCTCAGCGCGGAAATCGTGCCCGACACGTTCGAAGCGCGATTCTCCGCGAAAAAGCGGCATTATCTTTATCGCATCGCCAATCGCCGCGCCAATCTCGCGCTCGACATCGGCCATGTCTGGCGGCTGCCCCGGCCGCTGGATGTGGTTGCGATGCATGACGCGGCGCAGCGGCTGGTCGGCAAGCACGACTTCACGACGTTTCGCGACACCGAATGCCAAGCGAAATCGCCGGAGAAGACGCTCGATCAACTCGATGTGGTCAGGGATGGTGAGGCCGTCAATATTATCACTTCGGCGCGCTCGTTCCTGCACAGCCAGGTGCGCTCGATGGTAGGCTCGCTGGTCTGGGTCGGCGAAGGCCGCTGGAACGCCGATGATTTGCAGAAGGCGCTTGAGTCCCGCAGCCGCACTGCCTGCGGCCCGGTCGCGCCACCGGATGGATTATATCTGGTGCGGGTGGATTATTAGCCCGGCGTGCGGCCGTCAGTTCAAGTAAAATACCGATCCAGCACGCCACGGTAGATCTTGGTCAGTTTCTCCAGATCGGAGACCGGCGTGCGCTCGTCGACCTGATGCATGGTCTGGCCGACCAGCCCGAATTCGATCACCGGGCAGTAGCTCGCGATAAAGCGCGCGTCCGACGTGCCGCCGCTGGTCGAGAGTTCCGGCTTGCGGCCGGTGACCTCTTCGATTGCCGCGACCGCTAGATCGGTGAAGGCGCCCGGCCTGGTCACGAACACATTGGCGTTCGACGGCTCCCATACAATCCGCGCACGGATGCGGTTGCCGGCAGCCCTGGCCATGCGCTCCTCGACCAGGGCCTTCAAGGTCTCCTGGGTATGGAGGTCGTTGAAGCGGATGTTGAACTTCGCGCGCGCCTGGCCGGGGATCACGTTGCTCGCGGGGTTGCCGACGTCGACCGAGGTGAATTCGAGGTTGGACGCCTGGAATTGCGCGCTGCCGTGATCGAGCGGCTCATCGCTCAACGCGACGATCAGCCGCGAGATATCCGGCACCGGATTCGCAGCCCGATGCGGATAGGCGACATGGCCCTGGACGCCGTCGACATAAAGCGTGCCGGATTGCGAGCCGCGGCGGCCGATCTTGATGCAGTCGCCGAGTGTTTCGACGTTGCTGGGTTCGCCGACCACGCAATGGTCGAATCTCTCGCCGCGCGCCGCGGCCCATTGCAGCAGCTTGACCGTGCCGTTGACGGCGATGTCTTCTTCGTCGCCGGTGATCAGGAAGGAGATCGATCCCCCGCCGTCCTTTCGAGGTTTTCCGCCATGGTCGGCAAGATAGCCGAGCGCGGCGGCAACGCCGCTGGCGATCCCGCCTTTCATGTCGACCGCGCCGCGCCCGTAGAGAAAACCGTCCTTCACATCGCCCGAGAACGCGCCGTGCGACCATGCGGCCTCGTCGCCCGCGGGCACGACGTCGGTATGTCCGGCGAAAGTGATGTGCGGCGCCTCGGAGCCGATGCGGGCATAGAGATTGTCGATATCGGCAGCGCCGGGTTCGCTGAAGGTGATGCGATGGGTCTCGAAGCCGGCCGCTTTCAGGATGTTTTCGAGCACGCCCAAGGCGCCGGCGTCGGCCGGGGTTACCGACGGACAGCGGATCAGGTCACGGGCAATCGAAAGAGCGTCGTTCATGCGGGAACTATAGCGTTTTCGAGCGAAGTGGATACCGGTTTGCGTGAGGAAAACGCGTCAAAACAAAATGTTAGAGTCCGGTTCTGATTCAATCAGAACCGATAAGGCGCTAGTCGCGCAGCAGTTCGTTGATGCTGGTTTTGGCGCGGGTGCGCTCGTCGACGCGCTTGACGATGACGGCGCAGGCGGTGGCGGGACCGGGTTGGCCGTTCTTCAGCGGCCGGGACGGCAACGTACCGGGCACCACCACGGCGTATTCCGGGACTTCGCCGACAAAAATCTCGCCGGTGTCGCGGTCGACGATCTTGGTCGAGGCGCCGAGGAACACGCCCATCGCCAGCACCGCGCCCTTGCGCACGATCACCCCTTCGGCAACTTCCGAACGCGCACCGATAAAGCAATCATCCTCGATGATCACGGGTTCGGCCTGTAACGGCTCCAGCACGCCGCCGATGCCGACGCCGCCGGAAATGTGGACGCGCTTGCCGATCTGCGCGCAGGAGCCGACCGTCGACCAGGTGTCGATCATGGTGCTCTCGTCGACATAGGCGCCGAGATTGACGAAGGACGGCATCAGCACCACGTTCCTGGCGATGAAGGCCGAGCGGCGGACGATGGCGCCGGGCACCGCGCGAAAGCCGGCGTCGCGAAACCGGTTCTCGCCCCAGCCGTCGAATTTCGAAGGCACCTTGTCCCACCAGGAGGCCTGGCCGGGGCCGCCGGGAATCGTGCTCATGTCGTTGAGGCGAAACGACAGCAGCACCGCCTTCTTCAGCCACTGGTTGACCTTCCACTTGCCGTCGGCCTCGCGCGCGGCGACGCGCGCCTCGCCCTTGTCGAGCAGTTCGAGCGCGTGATCCACGGCCTCGCGGACCTCGCCCTGGGTCGAGGTGGAGATGCCGTCGCGGGCGTCGAACGCGGCGTTGATGGTGGATTCAAGGGAGGCGAGCGACATCGGGATTCCTTGTAAATATTATGACGGCCAGTTGACGGGCTTTTTCGGAATTTGGGAGGAGAGAGTCAAGGTGGCTGGCGTCGTCCGGGCCGCCTCCCTCCATTCGTCGTTCTCGCGAAAGCGAGGACCCATAACCACAAATCTCATTTTTATGCGGAGCTGGCGGCCCCATATGGGTCCTGCCGTTCGCTGGGATGACAAGACCGAGTTTATGGCGTCTCGTCCAGTCTCTGCAAAAACCCCGTCAAATCGTCGGTGACATGATCGACATGAGCCGCGCCGCGGCCTTCGAGTTCCCAGTCCTCGCGCACCACTTCCTTGCTGCCGTCGGGCACCACCAGCACCGTCGTCATGCCGAGCCGGTGCGGCACCACGAGGTTGCGCGCCAGATCCTCGAACATCGCTGATTTCGCAGGATCGATGCCGTGAATCCTGAGGAATTTCTGGTAGGTCTGCGGCGCCGGCTTCGGCTCGAGCTCGGCGGCGATGATATCGAACACCGCCTCGAAATGCGCCCCGATGCCGAGCCGCGCCAGCACCGCGTCGGCATGATCGGTCGAGCCGTTTGTCAGGATCAGCTTGCGTCCGGGCAGTTTGGCGATCGCAACCCCCATCGCCGGATTCGGCTGCAACGGGGAATGGTCGATCCGATGCACATAGGCGAGGAAATCGTCGGCGCTGACACCATGCTCGGTCATCATGCCGCGCATGGTGGTGCCATGGCGGCGATAATAATCCTTCTGGATCAGCCGCGCTTCTGACGGAGAAATGTTGAGATGAGCGGCGACGAACTCGCCAATCCGTGCATCGACCTGCTGCCACAGATTGACGTGATGCGGATACAGCGTGTTGTCGAGATCGAACACCCAGGTATCGACATGGGCGAAGGAATGGGTTGTTTTCATGGCTCTCTCAACTCGTCAACACAAGGCGGCTCATCATGGCATCGTAAAGCGCAAGGTTTTGCCGCCGCCGCCGATATCGACTGCGGCAAAACCGGTGGCGGCGAGGCCGCGGGTGGCGCAGTCGCCCTGTTCGGTGATCTCGAACTTGCTGTCGCGGGTGCAGAGCAGCTTCGTCCCGCCCCAGTTCAGCGGCTTGTCCTTGAGCTTGATGGTGCGGTTGTCGGCGTCGACCGCCTCGGCGAAGCTGAAAATCTGCCTGGGCTGCCCCGTGACGTCGGGATGCAGGCATTTGCCGGGATCGATGCGGTACCAGCCGCGGCTGGTGACGGTCTTGCCGTCGTCGGCGCCGACCGCTGCCACGACCTTGTGCGGCGTATCGTTGCACCAGGTCAGGCCGCTGGAGGAGGGAGCCTGCACCGCGTCGATCATGGTCGCGAAGAAATTCGCGGACTGCACAGAGTCGGGCGGCAGCCCACGGCTTTTCAGGAACGAGGCGAGCGCGCCTTGCGTCTTCGGGCCGTCGACGCCGTCGATCGGGGCTGCATCATAGCCCGCGATGACGAGGAGGCGCTGGATGCCGGCGAGCCTCGCCTGCTCGTCGTCATATTCGCTGTCTTCGGCAAGATAGGCGGCCATATTGCCGTCCTCGGCTTGCGTCGGCGTGACTTGGGTAAAGGGGGCCGGCGTTTGCCCCGAGCGGCACTGGCGAGCGGCGGCGATCACGAAATCATCCGGTGCGACGCACAGCATATCGCTGCCGTTCTGCGGGATCGGCGAGGCGCCATAGACGCCGAGCGCCCGGGCGTTGAGCAAAACACGATCCCCGGTCAGCGGGCCCTGCAGGACGACGCGGCACATTGCGGGATCGATGCGGAACCAGCCTCGCGTCGCCGTCGTGGCCTTGTCGTCAATGCTGATCGCGGCCTCGACCACATAGCTCATGCGGTTGCAGATTTTCAGGTCCGCATGGGCCGGCGCTGAAGATGCCAGAAATGAGACGATCGCTGCGGCAAGCGCCATCGATATAGGGGGGAACGTCGAGGAAGAGCGCCCGGTCCTTGGATCGTGAACCTGCCGGCGCTTCCGGGCGCCCATGTCTTCCCGGTGGCCGAAAAACAAGACGTGGATGGCCGGAATAAATCCGGCCATGACCGTTGTCATTCGCGCCGCTGCTGGTGTTGTCACTTGTGGATCAGCGTTCCCGTTCCCTGGTTGGTGAACAGTTCGAGCAACACCGCATGCTGGGTCTTGCCGTCGATGATGACGACGCCCTCCACGCCCTGTTCGAGCGCATAGATGCAGGTTTCGACCTTGGGAATCATGCCGCCGGAAATGGTGCCGTCGGCGATCAGCTTGCGCGCGTCCTTGATCGAGAGTTCCGGAATGAGTTTCTTCGACTTGTCGAGCACGCCGGGAACATCGGTCAACAGCAGCAGCCGTTTGGCTTTGAGCGCGCCGGCGACCGCGCCGGCAAAGGTGTCGGCGTTGACGTTGAAGGTTTGGCCTTCTTTCGACGTCGCCAGCGGCGCCAGCACCGGGATTAGTTCATGGCCGATCAGCTGGTTCAGCAGCGTCAGGTCGACCTTCTCGGGTTCACCGACGAAGCCGAGATCGACGACCTTCTCGATGTTCGAGTCCGGATCGACCATGGTGCGCGTCACCTTCGACGCCGTCACCATATTGCCGTCCTTGCCGCACAGGCCGACGGCCTTGCCGCCGGCCTCGTTGATGTAGCCGACCAGCTGCTTGTTGATCGAGCCCGCCAGCACCATCTCGACGATCTCGATGGTGGCGGCGTCCGTGATGCGCAGGCCGGCGGCGAATTCCGAATGAATGCCGAGCCGCTTCAGCATGGTTGCGATCTGCGGCCCGCCGCCATGCACCACCACCGGATTGATGGCGGTCTGTTCGAGCAGCACGATGTCACGTGCAAATGCCTTGGCGATGTCCTCCGCGCCCATGGCATGGCCGCCATATTTGATGACGATGGTTTCTTCGTCATACTGCTGCATATGCGGCAGCGCCTCGGACAGGATGCGGGCCTGATCGAGCGGACTGATATTTGGCGCGTCGGTCATGAAGGAGCTCTCACGGTCGGGAGGATCGGCGGGTTCTATCCGATTGGCGGGCATGGCGCAAAGCATGCCCTTAAAAGCATGTCCTGAAATGATTCAGGTGCTGCGGCGCGGCCATGCCGCCGCGACCGCAAGCACGAGCCAACTCGCGATCAGAAGCGTTCCGCCCGTCGGTGCGGCCATCGGAAACAGGCGTTGGCCGGCATATTGCCGCAGCGCCAGATCGCCGGCGAACAGCGAAGCGGCGATGACAAAGCCCCAGGCGGCCAGGATACCGATCCTGCGATGGATGATGCCGCGCTCGGCCAGCGCCACGGCAGCGAGCACCGCCACGGCGTGAAACAGCAGCATCGAGGACGCCGATGCCAGCCGTGCGGCGTCCGGCAGATGCGCGGCGCCCGCGGCCAGGATGACGCCAAAGGCGCCCATGACGCCGGCCAGGACGACCGGAAGGCGCAACAGACGGGATTCCATCAGTGGCGCTCGTCGAGCAGGCGCACCATCGCGGCACGCAGTTCGGCCATTCCGGCGCCGGTACGCGAGGAAGTCGCCAGCACTTCGGGAAAGGCGGCGGGATGTTTGGCGAGCGCTGCCGTGGTGGCTGCCATCGTCGCATCCAGTTCGGAGTGTTTCACCTGATCGGCCTTGGTGAGCACGACCTGATAGCTTACCGCTGACCGGTCGAGCGTCTTCAGCACGTCAAGGTCCACCTCTTTGAGGCCATGCCGGGCGTCGATCAGCACATAGACCCGCGCCAGGCTCGATCTTCCCTGCAGGAATTTGTGAATCAGCGCGGTCCAGGACGCGACCTTGGCCTTGGGCGCAGAGGCGTAACCATAGCCGGGCATATCGACCAGCCTGAAGTGAGCCCTTTCGGGGCCCTCGAAGAAGATCAATTCCTGGGTGCGGCCCGGCGTATGCGAGGTGCGGGCCAGGCCGCTGCGGCCGGTCAGGGCGTTGATCAGGCTGGATTTGCCGACATTGGAGCGGCCGGCGAAGGCGATTTCCAGGCCGGCCATCGGCGGCAGCGTTTCGATCGACGGCGCCGCCCAGAAGAATTGCCAGTCGCCGGCGAACAGCTTGCGGCCCTGCTCGATCAGCTCCGCATCGTCGATGTCTGCGGTCATGCGATGGCTTCCGGTTGCAACTCCTCATGGCGAGGAGGCGCTTCAGCGCTGTCTTGAACCATGGGGCCCAAGAGAATCAAAAACCACTCATCCTTCGAGACGCGGCCGAAGGCCGCTCCTCAGGATGAGGGATCGAGGTGATCCGAACGAAACTACGTCGCCTTCTTCGAAGCGAACGTGGCCTTGAGATTATCGAACAACTCCACCTTCACGCCGTTGCGGCGCATGATGATGCTTTGCTGCAGCACCGACAGCGTGTTGTTCCAGGCCCAGTAGATCACGAGGCCCGCGGGGAAGCCTGCCAGCATGAACGTGAAGATCAGCGGCATCCAGGTGAAGATCATCTGCTGGGTCGGGTCCGGCGGCGTCGGGTTGAGCTTCATCTGGAACCACATCGTGATGCCCATGATGATCGGCCAGACGCCGAGCGCCAGATAATGCCCGAACAGCGGCAATTGAGTGGGATCGAAGTGAAGCAGTCCGAACAGGGTAAACAGGTTGGTCGGGTCCGGCGCCGACAGGTCCTTGATCCAGCCGTAGAACGGCGCGTGCCGCATTTCGATGGTGACGAACAGCACCTTGTAAAGCGAGAAGAACACCGGAATTTGCAACGCGACCGGAAGGCAGCCGGCGATCGGGTTGATCTTTTCCTTGCGGTAGATCTCCATCATCTCCTGTTGCTGCTTCACCTTGTCGTCGGGATAGCGTTCCTTCAGCGCGGCCAGTTGCGGCTGCACCGATTTCATCTTCGCCATCGAGGCATAGGATTTGTTGGCGAGCGGGAAGAACAACAGCTTCACCAGCACCGTCACCAGCAGGATCGCGAGGCCGAAATTGCCGACCAGGTGGTAGAAGAAGTCCAGCGCCAGGAACATCGGCTTGGTGATGAAATAGAACCAGCCCCAGTCGATCAGCAGATCGAAATGGTTGAGGTCGAGCGCCTTGTTGTAGCCGCCGAAGCCGCCGACCGGAAAGTTGATGCCGACGACGCTGGCTTCCTTGGCGCCGGCGAACAGCCGCGCATTGGCGCTGCCAGTGCCGCCGGCCGCAATGGTTTGCGGATCCTCCAGATAATCGGTCTGGTAGGTTCTGACGTTGCCGATCTGGCTTGAGGAGTAGCTCGCCTTCAGATGGGCGTTGGTGTCCGGCAGCAACGCCGCCGCCCAATATTTGTCGGTGATGCCGAGCCAGCCGTTGGTGACGTTGAATTCGACGCCCTTGGCGTTGGGCCGGTTCGGCAACGCCGCCGCATCGTCGATTTTCTTGTAGGCGTATTGCTGTAGGCCGTCGTCACCGAGATAGCCGATCAGGCCTTCGTGCAGGATATAGTAGCCCGCGACCTTCGGGGCGCCATGCCGCGAGATCAGCGCAAACGGATAAAGCGTGACCGGCGCGGTGCCGGCATTGGTGACTTCGTCCTTGATGGCGAAGAGGTAATGGTCGTCGATCGAAATGGTGCGGTGGAAGGTGAGGCCGTCGCCATTGTCGTATTTTAGCGTCACCGGGCTGGTCGGCGTCAGGCTGTTTGCGCCCTCCTGCTGCCACAAGGTGTTCTGGTCGGGGGTCTTTAACGCGGCGCCGCCGGCCGGGACCCAGCCGAATTCGGCGTAATATGGGCTCTCGGTGCCCGAAGGTGCGAACAGCACGATCGCGGGCGAGGCCGGATCGACGGTTTCGCGGAACTGCACCAGCGACAGATCGTCGATGCGCGCGCCCCGCAGCGAAATACTGCCGGCCAGACGCGGAGTGTCGATCTTGATGCGCGGGGCTGAAGTAATCGCCGCCTCGCGGTCGACGATCGGCGCATTGGGCTGCTCTGTCCCGGGCGTATTGGCGGTGGGTGCCGGCGTCGATCCGCCCTGCGGAGTGCCGGCAGTCTGGGCCTGCGGCACGGATTTCGCCAGTTCGCTCTGCACCTGCTCGGCGGCGCGCCGCTTCTCCATCTGCGGCAGGTTGAAGAAGTATTGCCAGCCGATCAGCACCAGGCCGGAGAGAATGACGGCGAGGATGGTGTTGCGATTATCATTCATCGTTCAAGGTCTCGTCATTCAGGTCTGGCTGCGGCTTGCGTCGCGCGATTTCTGGGGCTGCCGGTCGAGGCGATGGAGCGCCGAGCGGAGATCGTCGAGCAGGGTTGCGAAGTCGCGGGTCAAGGCGGTGCGACGGCCGACCAGCACATAATCACTGTGTGGCCGCATGGCTACGGTATCCAGCCGCTTCACTACTTCGCGAAGCCGGCGCCGGATGCGGTTACGCTCGGTGGCGGTGCCGTTTTTCTTGGTGATGGTGAAGCCGACCCGGACCGGGCCGCCATCGTCGCGGTGGCGGCTTTGCAGCACGAAGGCAGCGCTATTGATCCGCGCGCCATTGGCAACGGCGAGGAAGTCCGCCCGCTGCCTTAGCCGATCCATAATAGGTTCTCCGGGAGGCCCGGCTTCAGGCGCTCAAACGCTTGCGGCCGCGAGCACGGCGTGCGGCGAGCACTTTGCGGCCGCCAACTGTGGCGAGGCGGGCGCGGAAGCCGTGACGGCGCTTGCGCACCAGTTTGCTGGGTTGATAAGTCCGCTTCACGGGTAGTTCTCCGCTGACCGGGCAATTTTGCCGTTGAATTGAGATAAGCCCACAAATGCTGGCCGGCCCAAAGCGGGCCATTTCCGGCCCAAACGAGCCGCCCCGGATTAAACCGGGCCATCGCGGACAATTGGCGCGGCTTATACGGGAGGGACCCGTTTTCGTCAATCTGGCCGCTCGGGTATGTAATCCGCCCGGTCAGCGCCGTTCATTTAGCGAATTTCGGGTTTCGAAACGACCCCGGAAATCCATGATTTGATGGCGGTTTCGGCCAGAACCTTCCCTGGAGGGGTAGTGCTGGAATAAAAGAGGGTTTCTAAACCACCTTGCCAATGGAACCTGATGGTCCCTCAAAGGGGCACATTTTGTCCGGATATTCCGAATATATCGGCTATTGCGGTGTTTTCCGGTGCAGGATGATGCCCGCCGCGGGTATGCCATGGAAGCCATATCCCCGCACATTATCGAACCGTAATTTGTAATTGACCAATTCCGGCCTAAACGGGCTCGAAGGCCCGTCACAGCGAAGGCAGATACCGTGTCAGAAATCGATACCGTGTCAGACACCGAGGCGCAGGCGGTGATGGAAAAATCGCGGCCGTTGCCGTTACGGCGGCTCGGCCTGTCCGGCAAGCTGCTGCTGTTGACCATCCCGCTGGTCGCGATCGCGGGGATGCTGATCTACGTGCCTGCGATCGCCAATTTCCGGATGAACCGGCTGAATGACCGGCTGGCGGCGGCGAACACCGCAGCGCTGGTGCTCGACGCGGCGCCGTACGGCATGGTGCCGGATTCGCTGGCACGGCAGATCCTCGGCAGCATCGGCGCGCATGCGGTTGCCATCAAGATGGGGCAACAGCGCCGGCTGCTCGCCAGCGCCGACTTGCCGTCAGCCATCGACCATGATGTCGACATGCGGACGATGACGGCATGGTCGGCGATCGTGGATTCCTTCCAGACCATGCTCGAAAGCGGCAATCAGACGATACGCGTGATCGGGCCGGCGCCGGGCGGCGCGCAATTCATCGAGACCATCGTCGACGAGGCGCCGCTGCGCGCGGCGATGTACCGCTTTTCCCGCAATTTGGCGCTGGTCTCGATGGGAATCGCGGTCCTGACCGCCGGGCTGGTCTATGTCGCCCTGCATTTCCTGTTCGTGCGGCCGATGCGACATCTGACCGCCAATCTCGTCGGCTTCCATGAAGACCCCGAGAGTTCGGCCCGGATCATCGTCCCCAGCCAGCGCGGCGATGAGATCGGCGTCGTTGAGCGCGAATTATCCGACATGCAGCGCGACCTGGTGTCGATGCTGCATCAAAAAAGCCGGCTCGCCGCCCTTGGCCTCGCGGTGTCGAAGATCAACCATGATCTGCGTAATCTGTTGGCGTCCTCGCAACTGCTTTCCGATCAGCTCGCCAGCGTGCCCGATCCGCGGGTCCAGCGGTTCGCGCCGAAACTGATGCGTTCGCTGGAGCGCGCCATCGCGTTCTGCCAGTCGACGCTGTCCTATGGCCGCGCCCAGGAAGCGGCCCCGGATCGGCGGATGATCCTGATCGAGCCGATTGTCATGGAGGTGCGCGAGTCCGCCGGCCTGGCGTCGGATAACTCGATCGGCTGGATCAGCGCGATCGAGCGCGGCCTATCCATGGACGCCGATTCCGATCATTTGTTCCGGGTGCTGCTCAATCTGGTGCGCAACGCCGTGCAGGCGCTCGAGGGCCGTCCGAACGGCGATGTGGCAAGCCGGCAGATCCGCGTCACCGGGCGCCGTGAAGGCACTGTTGCGATCGTCGAGGTTTCCGACACCGGGCCCGGCGTGCCGGTGAAAGCCCGCGAGCATCTGTTCGAGGCTTTCCAGACTTCGGGCCGGCCCGGCGGCAGCGGCCTGGGGCTTGCGATCGCCGCCGAACTGATCCGCGCCCATGGCGGCGATATTCATTTGGTCGAAGGCACCATCGGAGCAACCTTCCGGATCGCCATCCCCGACCGGCCGGTGGAACTGCTCACCGTGCGCAACGAGCGGGCGCGGGCGTAAACATCGCCGGTTTCGGGTGTTTTCATCCCCTTGCGCGGATAACCCGGCGTCAACCGATCGGCAAAATCCTGGCTGATCGGACCTTGCCAAGGCCGTCCGGAGCCGGTAGCTATGGCGCGCTTTCGCGGCCTTTATATTCCCCGATAGCACGCGGCATCGGTGGGCTCTGCCCTGAAATGCTCCGCGAAAAACGCGCCCGTAGCTCAGCTGGATAGAGCACCAGACTACGAATCTGGGGGTCAGGAGTTCGAATCTCTTCGGGCGCGCCATTCTTGAACAGATTTACGAGCCGGGGGCGGTTGGCCATTCGGTCCCAGCGTTGACCGGAGATTATCGTTTGAGCCGGTAATCGGATCGTGTTGTCCGAGACAACGACTGAGCCGATGATTGCGCTGCGATAAGCCTTGCGGCTTGCGGCATCCCCAGAGACGAGCTTTTCACGCATCAACCGCATAAAACGCTCAATAATGACGGGATCGATTTCGATCGGATCGAGGCCCGATTTCTTCGCGTAGTCCAGCGCTTTGATTGGCTTGTCTCGGGCGCATTTCAAGGCGAGACGGTCATTTGCTCGGACCACAACTCCTTCTCGCACGCCGAAAACTTCCAGCCGCCGATTGGCAAGTCGCGTCCGAAGCAGGCCTCGTCGGCCATCAAGAGATGACCTACGTCACGTGTGCGATATCGCGCGCCGGTATTCGCCTGGTGTTACGCCGAGGCTACGACGAAACACCGCTGTCAAGTGCGCCTGACTGGAGAAGCCGCAGGCCGCTGACACCTGCGTGAGATTGCTTCGGCCACGATCGAGCATTTCTTGCGCACGGCGAATCCGCCGGCACAGAACATACGCGTGAGGACTCATGCCGATCGTCTCCCTGAACCGGCGCGCGAAATGATAGACGCTCATTGAGGCAACGCCCGCAAGCGAGGCCAAATCGAGATCTCGATCAATACTGGCTTCGATATAATCAACCACGCGTGCGACCCCGAGAGCGGGAATCTTTCCGAATGAAGTGCGAGGATGCTTGTCGCTATGGCTTGAGAATTGGCGCACCAGGATTTCCGACAGGATCAGCGCCCAGCTATCGAGAATGAGATTTGTCGGTTCGATCAAAGAGAGGGCATATCGAACCGACCGCACGGCATTGCATAGTCTGTCGCCTCCGATGCCTGACGGCATCCGCAGCTTGTCGTGCGCAAGCTCCCGGTTGAAGAGGTCCTCCGCGACGGTTTGGAGAAGGGTGAAAGGCACATATAGCTGAACGAAGCTGACAGGGTGCTCGAATCGCCAGCGCGCTCCCTCGAAGGGCTGCATTGCCACAGATCCAACCTGGCTTGGTATCGTCTCATTGTTGCGCCAGATGGGTCCGCCGCCTGTATTCAATGCGATGCAGACGAAGTCGGGGTCGCCGTCATTGTCACATGTCTCGACCGTGGAATGCCAGAATGTCGCCTTCAAAGAGCTGTTCGCGCCGACACCGATCGTCCGGACGGGTGCGATGACGTCGCACGCGAGGTAGCGCGGCGTAACATCAGACGCGGCGGGGCTACAGACATTAAGACCCTGCCGGCTTGCTGTGAGCATCTTGTCGTAGTTGATCGACGAGTCCTTCGGCATGTAACAACCACCTCTGCACGACGTATGGCGCGCCAACGCATGTTCCTATCATAGATAGGTGTTCTTCATTGAACTGAAGGTCCCCGAGACAAGTATTTTGATCAGCGATTTTGGTTGGTCGTTGGCCGGTCCGGTACGCGCAGCGAGGCGATGCCGCCGTCGAGGAAATCGGCAAGCCGGAACGGTTGCGCTGGCGACTCGGCGATCTGATGACCGCCTTCCTGTGGAAGGAACGAAAAAGCAAGAATCTGTAATAACGGCGCGGTGAGTAGGTGAGGCGCGATTGCGCGTCCGAGGCGAAGGAATGCGGCGGTCCTTGAGAAGGCAGCGTTCAGAAAAGCAAGATTTTGAAATGCCGCGCGTGGGATTTGAAAAGACCCTGCGCAGCATTTGGCTTAGATGCACAGAAGTAGCCAACGCCTGGATGGCTGAAGCTGTACCCGAGTTGCCACCCCAGGAGAATGGTTTGTCCGTCGATTCACCGCCGCTCCATACTGATGGAGAGCAGCTTTCCACCGGTGAAAACATCGGTGGTCGTCGTCGGTTTCACCTCGGCTTCATAGCTATCGGCGGCCACGGCCAGCCGACCGAACCCGACGGAAAGATCGGTCAGGCGTGTCGGGGGTGCCGGTCATGCTCCTCGTCATATCCGCTTATCTTGATGGCTCAATTGCGCGCCGGGTCTGGCAGCGCGAGCAGTCGATCTCGATCCACGGGTGGCCATCCGTTCCCGTCTAAAGGACTCTCGCCATGAGCCGCGTTCTGCTCCCGATCCCCAGCCGCGATTTCGACCCCACAGAAGTCGCGGTGAGTTGGAAGATACTGACGCAGCGCGGTCATCGGGTGGTTTTCGCGACGCCCGACGGCAAGCCGGGTGCCAGCGACCAGATCATGCTCTCCGGCATCGGGCTGGATCTCTGGAGCGGCATCCCGGTGCTCCGCAATATCCGCGTCCTGGGCCTCCTGCTGAGCGCCAATTCCGATGCACGGAACGCCTATGCCGAAATGCTGCGCGATCCGGCCTTTAATAGCCCGATGCGCTGGGACCAGATCGAGTCCAGGGACTTCGACGGCCTGCTGCTGGGCGGTGGGCACCGGGCGCGCGGTATGCGCGAATATCTCGAAAGCACTGTTCTCCAGCGGATCACCGCCGAGTTCTTCGCCGATGAAAAGCCGGTAGCTGCGATCTGTCATGGAGTCCTGCTGGCCGCCCGCAGCAAGCGGGCCGACGGCCGGTCCGTGCTGTACGGAAGAAAGACCGCGGCGCTGCCTTGGGCACTGGAACGCAAGGGCAGCGCTCTCGCTCATGTCGGACGTTTCTGGGACCGCAACTATTATCGCACCTACACTGAGGCGGCGGGGCAACCCGCAGGATACATGTCCGTGCAGCAGGAGGTTACGCGCGCACTGGCCAGTTCTGCGGATTTCATCGACGTTCCCGAGAGCGACCCCGAGTTCAAGCGCAAGACGAGCGGCACAGCCCGCGACACGGTGACGAACGACCGCCCCGCCTGGGTGGTGCGGGATGAAAATTATGTCTCGGCACGCTGGCCCGGCGACACCCATAGCTTTGCCCGCACATTCGCCGAGATGCTCGAGGCGAAGGCATCGTGACCGATCACGACGATGCAGAACCTTCAACTCGACTTTCAGACATAACGAACGAGGAAGCTCATGGTTAGTCAAAATGAGTTCGACTATACGCTGCGATGGTGGCCCGATCAGAAGCCGGAGTTTCTGTCGTTAACCCCCGCCGGTCCAAAGGTCCGCTATTTACAGGCCGGCCAGGGTCCGGCGCTGGTCCTGCTGCATTCGATCCGTACTCAGCTCGACTTGTTTCAACGGGTGATCCCGAAGCTCACCGATCGCTTTACCGTATACGCGTTCGACTATCCGGGATTTGGCTGGTCGGAAATCGTTCCGGGCGCTGACTATCGAGAACCGGTGATGCGAGAGCACGTCGTTAACTTCATCGAACGGCTCGACTTGCGCGACGTTACTCTGATCGGCGAGTCATTGGGCGCCACACTGGCATTGACGACGGCAGCGGTGCTTGGGGATCGCGTGAAACAGGTCGTCGCCTTCAATCCTTATGACTATTTTCCAGGTGTGGAGCGGGCGAATTTACTTGCGTCGTTTATTATCAAACACGTTCGCGCACCCCTCATCGGGCCGATTTTCGCCGCCATGGAAAGCCGGGCCACTCTCGCCGGTATCTTGAAAGGCGGTTTCCACGACCCGCGCCGCTTGCCGCCGGACTTTATCGACGAATTGGTGAAAGGTGGGAAACGGCCGGGCTATTCGAACGTTGCGCGTGCCGTTTATAAAGGCCTTGCGAGCTATGTCGCGGCGAGATCGTATTATGCCCGGATCGACGTCCCGGTGACGCTTGTCTATGGCGACCATGATTGGTCACGCCCGGCCGAGCGCGAAGCAAATCGGGCTCGGATCAAGCATGCGAAGATGATCGTCCTCAAGGACACCAGACATATTGCTTCGCTGGAGAGGCCGGAAGAATTCGCCCGAATTCTTATTGAGACCCTATCAACGGCTCGCTCCGCCGCTTGAGGTGGAAGCGGCAATGCTCGCCTGGCGCGAAGCACCCTGTTGGTCAGCGGGCGTTTCGATTCACTGGTCGCGTTGAAGCGTCGCATCTCGAGCGCTTCCTGGCGTCGACCGAAGATGAACATTTGGGGTTGTCCCATTGTCGAGGAGGTAGATCATGAAGACGTTTCTTAGCATTGGCACTGGTCCAGGTATGGGCCTGGCGACAGCCGAGCGGTTTGCCGGCGAAGGATTCCGGGTCATCTTGAGCGCCCGGAACGAGACCAAGACAAAGGAGCTTGCGGGGCAGCTCGAGGCGAAGGGCCATAAGGTCGGCGTACGCATGGTCGATGCGGCGGAATCGTCGAGCATCGCAGCGCTCGTATCGCAGGTTGAAAGCGAGTTCGCCGGAATAGATGTTCTGCACTTCAATGCGGCCTCGCTGCGAAAGGCTACGTTGGTAGGTCAGCCGCGCGATACGTTCAACTATGATCTCGCCGTTAATATCGGTGGCGCCATGGTCGCTGCGCAGGCTGCGGCGCCCCGCATGATCGCACGAGGCTCAGGCTCCATCCTGTTCACGGGCGGCGGCTTCGGCCTTCAGCCGCACCCGGATTTTCTCTCTCTGAGCATCGGTAAGGCAGGCATTCGCGCGCTGGCGCAAGGCATCTTCGAGCCGTTCCGGGAAAAAGGCGTTCACGTCGCGACCGTTACCGTCGCAGGCCTCGTCATGAACAGCAAAGACGCCCACGCCGTCGCCGAACAGTTCTGGCAACTGCATAGTCAGCCGGCCGGTTCATGGCGGGTGGAGACCGTATATACGCCCGTCGGCTGATATTGAAATTATGAAATAATTTCAATATCAGCCGAGCTCGCATCTCCGCGGCTCCCTCCCCTTCGAGTGTCATCGGGGCCGAACAGTAAAACGCTGCTGTGTCCTGTGGATGAGAGCCATCGAACGACGGCGATAGAGGGTAGAACGTCACGCCGGGAACCGATGGGGGCAAGTTTTTCGGCGAAGAAAAATGGCGGCGATTTTCGTTTCTGCAACCTAATAAGTTCATCGCATTTCCCCAGCAAATGCACCGAATACAATCGGTCGAGCTTCAATAAATACGATATATACATATGAATATATCGACATGTCACGATCTCAAATTTTGCGAAGCGATTTATTCTCGACCATCGCTATGTCGGATTAAATACAACGATGTCGGGACTCCGACAAAAATTGTAGCAAGGGCAGGTGATGCTCAACGGCCCGGCCGGAAGGCGCTAATCGAGTAAGAGGTGGGCGGCGACGGCCTGGCGGCGATCGGACTGCAATTTCATTTCGAGGCGCATCCTTCCAATCTCGCGACAAGAATGCAGCATCAAAGCCCGAGATCAAACACCTAGGGTCGAGGGCCGTTATCTTCGATTTTTGCCAAATCAATGAAAGCGCGCAGTGCCGAGGGCATGCGCCTTTGGCGCGGATAATAGAGCATGAATCCGGGAAAAGACGGACACCAGTCCTCCAGGCACCGGACCAGGCGTCCGGCCTCGATCTCGTCGATAACCAGCCCTTCGAAGATATAGCCGAGACCGATTCCATCCAGAACGCTGCCAAGCATGAGCCGCTGGTCGCTCAACGTCAGCTGCCCCTTGACGTCGATATCGGCCGACACGGAGTCCTTTTCGAACTCCCAGCAAAAAATCCGCCCGCTCGGGAAGCGGTAGCGAATGCACCGGTGTTGATGAAGATCGTTCGGATGTTTCGGAATTCCATAGCGGCTGAAATATTCCGGTGCTCCGATAACGGCAAAGCGTTGTGGGGGCCCCAGCCGTACCGCGACCATGTCCTCATGAATGCTTTCCTCCAGCCGCACGCCGGCATCGAATCCCGCCGCGACCACGTCGGTAAACCCATCATCATCGACGAGCTCGAGATGGATGTCCGGATAGGTCGAAAGGAAGCGCTTGATGAGCGGGGCGATCAGCAGGCTTGCAGCAGACCTCGAGCTGTTGATGCGCAGCGTTCCGGTCGGCGTCGTCCTGAAATTATTCATCTCTTCCACGGCGTCGCCGACGTCGCGCAGCGCCGGCTGCAGCCGCTCGAACAGCCTCCGGCCGGCCTCCGTCAGGGCGACGCTTCGCGTCGTGCGATGAAACAGGCTGACGCCGAGCCGCTCTTCCAGCCCGCGAATGGCGTAGCTGACCGCTGACGTCGACATTCCCGTTTCCGCGCCGGCGCGCTGGAAGCTCAGGGACCGCGCCACGGCGGCGAAGGCTGACAGATGAGACAGGCTGGGGTGCGACATGATTGTTGAATATCACTCAACAACACATCCCAGAAATCACGTTTGTTTCAACACCATACCGACCCCAATTATCTCATTAGCCTAAACAAATCTTCGTCGTCGCGCGCCGATCCGGCGGGTGAGACAGACAACAAACACCGAGAAATCAACATGCTGAAGGTTCGCGGATATGCGGCAAAGGATGCCGCTTCGGCTCTTGCACCATTCACCTTTGAGCGGCGCGAGCCGGGGCCGCGCGACGTCCAGATCGAAATCCTGTATTGCGGCATCTGCCATTCGGACCTGCATCAGGCCCGCAACGACTGGAGCAACTCGCTCTATCCGATGGTGCCGGGCCACGAGATCGTCGGCCGGGTGGTTCGGGTCGGTGCCGAGGTCACCAACCTCAGGGAAGGCGACTATGCGGGCGTCGGCTGCATGGTCGATTCATGCCGGGGTTGTTCCGCCTGTAACGGCAACCTTGAACAATATTGCCAGTTCAACGCGACCTGGACCTATAATGCAAAAGAGCGCGACAGCGAACAGCTGACGTTCGGCGGATACTCCGAGCAGATCGTCGTCGACGAGCATTTCGTCGTCAAAATTCCGAAGACGATGAACCTCAAGGCGGTCGCGCCGCTGCTCTGTGCCGGTATCACGACCTATTCGCCGCTGCGGCACTGGAAGGTCGGGCCAGGCCAGAAGGTAGGTATCATCGGGCTCGGTGGCTTGGGCCATATGGGCGTCAAATTCGCCAAGGCGATGGGCGCCCATGTGGTGATGATCACGACATCGCCGGGCAAGGGTAAGGACGCGACGCTTCTCGGCGCGGACGAAGTCCTGATTTCAACCGATCCGAAGGCAATGGCCGCGCATGCCGGAAGTTTCGATTTCCTCTTGAACACGATTCCGGTGGGTCACGACGTCAATCCCTACATGACCCTGCTCAAGCTCGACCGCACGATGGCGCTGGTCGGCGTTCTGACCGAATTGACGCCGCCGCCAACCGGGATCAGCATGATTTTCGGACGCAAGAGCATCGCCGGTTCCGCCATCGGCGGCATGGCCGAGACGCAGGAGATGATCGATTTTTGCGCCGAGCACGGCATCGTCAGCGAGATCGAGATGGTGGCGATCCAGTCGGTGAACGAGGCCTATGAGCGCCTGCTGAAGAATGACGTGAAGTATCGCTTCGTGATCGACATGGCCTCGCTCAAGCAAGCGGCGTAACCCGAAAAGAGACGATGGAGGACTGAAGATGTCTGATCTGGATGGAAAGGTTGTCGCGATCACCGGTGCCAGCAGCGGGATCGGTGAGGCTGCCGCGAAATTGCTGGCGGCGTCCGGCGCCAAGGTGGTGCTGGGTGCCCGGCGGGCCGATCGGCTTGAGGCCGTTGCCGCCGACATCAGGAAAGCAAAAGGCGAGGTTGAAGTTCAGGCGATCGACGTGACTCGCCGCGAAGACCTGGAGCGGCTGGTCAGTCTTGCCCAGGAGCGCTTCGGCCGTCTTGATGTGCTGATCAGCAATGCCGGCCTGATGCCGCTGTCTCCGCTCGACGACCTCAAGGTCGAGGAGTGGGACCGCATGATCGATGTGAATATCAAGGGCGTGCTTTATGGGATCGCCGCCGCGCTGCCTGTGTTCCGCAAGCAGCAGAGCGGCCATTTCATCAACGTCTCTTCGGTGGCCGGTCACCGGGTCGGTCCGAACACAGCGGTTTATTCAGCGACCAAATTCGCGGTCCGGGCGCTGTCCGAAGGCCTTCGGCAGGAGGCGGGCGACAAGATCCGCGTAACGATCATCTCGCCCGGCGCCGTCGAATCCGAGCTTGCCGAGACGATTTCTGATCCGGCGCTCAAGAAGCGGATGGACGATTATCGTAAAATTGCGATCCCGGCCGAAGCGATCGCGCGGGCGATGGCCTTTGCGATCGGCCAGCCGGCTAATGTTGACATCAACGAGATCCTGGTGAGGCCCACGTCGCAGCCGACCTGACGCCGGCGTTCATGCAGGGGAGACATTCCGGATTGCAGGAGTTCTCGCTCATGAAAGTCATCAAGATAGCGTTAAGTTAAGACTGCTTAGGTTTTTTATCGGGCGGTTCGCGCATTTTCGTCGGAGGCAGGCCATGACAACGATCGATGCAGCAGCTTCGGGGAGCTTCAAGATCGGCGGCGATATCGCCGTTCACCGGCTCGGCTTCGGTGCCATGCGTATTACCGGTGATGGCATCTGGCAACAGCCGCGCGATCGCGAAGAGGCAATCCGAACCCTGAAGAGGTTGCCGGAATTGGGAGTGAATTTCGTCGATACCGCCGCGTCCTATGGTCCGGATGTATCCGAAAACCTGATCCGGGAAGCGCTGCATCCCTATCGCGGTATGCTGATTGCGACGAAAGGCGGTCTGGAGCGCCCGGGCCCGGATATATGGGTACCGAATGGGCGGCCGGCATCCCTTCGGTCGGACCTGGAAAAAAGCCTGAAACAGCTCGCGGTGGAGCAGATCGATCTGTGGCAGCTTCATCGCATCGATCCGAAAGTTCCGGCCGAAGAACAGTTCGGCGTCATCGCTTCCTTCATGAAGGAAGGCTTGGTGCGCCACGCCGGCCTGAGTGAGGTGTCGGTCGCCGAGATCGAAGCTGCTTCGAAATTCTTCAAAGTCTCCACCGTGCAAAATCGCTACAATCTTGCCGATCGCGGCAGCGAAGATGTGCTCGATTATTGTGAACGCAAGGGGATCGGATTCATCCCCTGGTTTCCGCTCGCTGCCGGCGACCTCGCAAAGCCCGGCTCGCTGCTCGACCATATCGCCAGTGGAAGAAAAGCAACCCCGGGTCAGATCGCGCTGGCATGGGTGCTGCAGAGAAGCCCTGTGATGTTGCCGATTCCGGGTACCTCCAAGGTGAAGCATCTCGAAGAAAACGTCGCGGCAGCCGGAATTCACCTGACGGAAGCCGAGTTTTCCGAATTGGACAAGGCGGCCAAAAACCGCAACTGACGTCATCGCATGATTCAACGGAATTGAATCATGCCCGTCTTCCATCCTCTTTGTTTGGGCATGATCTTCCTGCGCAAACGCGTTCCGCGTTTGTCGCGAGGGAAAATCGGTGCCCATTTTTCCGGATCATGCTCTATGCCGTCTTATGTGAGACGTTCTTCACGACGGTATAGCATTGCAATCCCTCGGTACCGCCTTCGCGGCCATAGCCGCTGTCCTTCACGCCGCCGAATGGCGTTTCCGCGGCCGATGCGACGAAGTGGTTGATGGAGAGGTTTCCGGCTTCGACGCCATCGGCCAGCATGTCGGCGTTGCGAGCGGAGCGCGTGAACGCATAGGCGGCCAGGCCATAGGGAAGGGAGTTGGCCTTCTCGATGGCTTCGTCGACGGTCTTGACCGGATTGACCAGCGCCAAAGGCCCGAACGGCTCTTCGTACATGGCCCGCGCGTCATCCGGCACATCGGCGAGAACCGTCAACGGAAAGAAATAGCCGCGATTGCCGATCCGGTGGCCGCCGGACAGGACGCGTGCGCCCTTTGATTTGGCATCGGCGACCATCGTTTCCATCGCGTCGATCCGCCTGGAATTGGCCAGCGGTCCCATCTGATTGGACGGGTCCAGGCCATCCCCGATCCTGAGCTGGCTGGCTCTTTCCGCGAACGAATTGACGAATGGTTCGTAGATCGATTCCTGCACGAAGAAGCGTGTTGGCGCGACGCAAACCTGTCCGGCATTGCGCGACTTGCCGGTGACGGAGGTGGCGGCCGTCGTGGCCGGATCGACATCGTCGCAGACGATCACCGGCGCATGGCCGCCAAGCTCCATGATCGCGGGCTTCATGTGACGTCCGGCCATCTCGGCCAGATGCTTTCCGACCGGAATCGATCCGGTAAAGGTGATGAGCCGAATACGCGACTGCGGAATGAGGTATTCGGAAATTTCGGCCGGATTGCCAAACACCAGGTTCAACACCCCCGCGGGCAGGCCCGCGTCGTGGAAGGCGCGAACCAGCTGCACGGCGCCCGCCGGCGTTTCTTCCGAAGCCTTAAGAATGATCGAGCAGCCGGAGGAAAGCGCGCCCGCGACTTTTCTCGCGGGCGAACTCATTGGAAAGTTCCACGGTGAAAACGCCGCGACCGGACCGATCGGCTGCCGCAATACGGTGTGGCGCATGCCGGGCTCGCTCGGGATCACCCGTCCGTAGAGCCGGAGCCCCTCGGTGGCGTCCCATTCGATGATGTCGCAGCCCCGGAGGATTTCGAGCTTTGCCTGCTCGATCGGTTTTCCCTGCTCGAGGGTCATCGCGACCGCCATCTCGTCGACGCGCTCGCGAATAAGCGAAGCCGCCTTCAGGATGATCTGGGCGCGCTTTGCCGGCGCAGTCTTGCGCCAGAGCGCAAATCCTTTTTCGGCCGCGGCAAGCGCGTCATCGAGATCCGCCCGCGTCGCAGCCGAGACCGTGCCCAGCACGCTCTCGTCGGCCGGATTGATCACGGGCTGACCGTCCGCGCGCTTCCAGCGGCCGTCGATATAAAGATCGATCTGAGGGTAGCTTGCCATGTGATCTCCCTGGATGTTGTCGGTTATTGACGAGGCGGATAAACTCGAATCCGCAAGGGGTAGCGAGGATAGTGCGGGAATAAATCGATGAATACGCCGTTATATCTGTAACGATATAAAGGTGTGCTGCGTAACTACAGTCAAAGCATGGCAGATCTTCATGACGCGCTGTTTTCGGTGCTGCGTGCCTGCCGGCCGCGCCTTCTGATGGAATGATTCCTCATGGTCCTGTTTGTCCTGGCCTATTTCGGCGGCGTGTTGACGATCGTAAGCCCGTGTATCCTGCCGGTCATTCCTTTCGTGCTGGCGCGCGCCGACCGGCCATTCCTCCGTAATGGCCTGCCAATGCTTATCGGGATGGCCCTGGCCTTCGCCATTGTCGCGAGCCTTGCATCCGTCGCGGGCGGCTGGGTCGTCTCAGCCAACCAGTATGGGCGGACGGCGGCATTGGTTCTGCTCGCCGTTTTCGGGCTCACTCTGGTCTTCCCCGAACTGGCGGATCGGCTGATGCGTCCGCTGGTGGCGGTCGGGGCGCGGATATCCAGTTCCGCGGAACAGGCCGGGGAGGAAACCTTGCTTGCGCCGCTGGTGCTCGGCGTTGCCACCGGCTTTCTCTGGGCGCCGTGCGCCGGTCCCGTTCTCGGCCTGATTCTGACCGGAGCGGCGCTGCAAGGCGCGAGCGTCGGGACCACGCTGTTGCTGCTGACCTACGCCGCGGGGGCGGCGACCTCGCTGGCGCTTGCGCTTCTGGTCGGGGGGCGGGTTTTTGTGGCGATGAAAAAATCCATCGGCGCCGGCGAATGGATACGCCGGGGACTTGGAGTGGCGGTGCTTGCGGCCGTCGTGGCAATCGCACTCGGCGCTGACACCGGCTTTCTCACCAACCTGTCGGTCGGCGGCACGACGGCTCTGGAGCAGGGCCTTCTGGACAAGCTTCGTCCGAACCAGAAGGCGGCGATGTCGGGGCCGTCGATGATGCAGGCCAAGCCGACTGCGCAATTATCCGAGGATTTGCCGGTCGAGGACCTGATGCCTTCGCTTGCCGGGGCCCAACAATGGCTGAATTCCGATCCGCTCACCATCGAGGGGTTGAAAGGCAAGGTCGTCCTCATCGACTTCTGGACCTATTCCTGCATCAACTGCCTGCGCGCCATTCCCTATGTCCGGGCATGGGCCGAGAAATACCGCGACCATGGACTGGTTGTGATCGGCGTTCATGCGCCGGAATTCGCCTTCGAGCGCGACGTCGAAAATGTGAAGAAGGCGATCGCGACGCTCGGGATTCGCTATCCTGTCGCCATCGACAATGATTACAAGATCTGGCGGTCGTTCGAGAACGAATACTGGCCGGCGCATTATTTCATCGATGCCAGTGGCAAGGTCCGCCATCACCATTTCGGCGAAGGCGAATACGCCGAGTCGGAACGTGTCATCCAGAAGCTGCTGGTCGATGCCGGCAACAAGAACGTTCCTGACGACATCGTCACCGTGAATGCGTCGGGTGCTGAGGCGGCTTCCGACAAGACCGATGTCAATTCGCCCGAGACCTATATCGGTTCTGACCGGAGCGAACGGTTCGTTTCACCTGATGGTGTGGTGCAGGGTGCCAGCCATGTCTATGCCGCGGGCGAGCCGCAGCTCAACGAATGGTCGCTGGTCGGGCAATGGACGATCGGAAACGAACGTGCGCAACTGGACGAAAAGGACGGCGGCATCGTCTATCGGTTCCACGCCCGCGATCTGCACCTCGTCCTCGGTCCCTCGACAGAAGGGGAAAAGATCCGGTTTCGGATCACGATCGACGGCAAGCCGCCCGGCGAGGCGCACGGAATGGACACCGATGCCGAGGGCAATGGAGTGGTCACCACGCAGCGGCTGTACCAACTGGTCCGCGCCCCGGGAGCCGTCGCCGATCACACGTTCGAGATCCGCTTCCTCGATCCCGGCGTGCAGGCTTACGCTTTCACCTTCGGATGACGATGTCGTTCGACGGGCTGATCTGGCTCAACCAGGTACTGAAGACGCGGTCTGCGCGAATGGCAAAATCATTGCTGTGCCGACGCGCGGACGCTCTCAACCCGGCAATGGAGACCTTTGCGGCCGCCAGCTCAACGGTATGGCCGATATACCACTCTTCGAGCTGCCGCGGATCGGCCTCGAGATGAAACTGAAGTGCCAGCGCGGTGTTGCCGTAGGCGAACGCCTGGTTCTCGTAATTTTCGTTCGAGGCCAGCCTCGTGGCGCCCGAAGGAAGATCGAAACTATCGCCGTGCCAGTGCAGAACGACAGCATCGTCACTTTGGAGGCTGCCCAGGCAAGACGACATGCCCTCTTCAGTCAGTTGAACCCTACCCCAGCCGATCTCCTTGACCGGGCCTTTGAAGACTCGGCCGCCGAGTGCCTTGGCCATCAACTGGCTGCCCAGGCAAATGCCCAGCGTGGGAAGGTTTCTAGACAATCTGTATTCGATCAGCGCGAGCTCGGACGTCAGGAACGGATAGTCGTCCGTTTCGTAGACGCCGATCGGGCCGCCCAAAACGATGATCAGATCAGCGCTTCGGATCGAATGATGTGTGAGATCATCGACGGCGGCTTCGCAGAACGAGACATCCCATCCTTCGCGCTCCATGACGGGTGCCAGGAGACCTAAATCCTCAAATGCCACATGTCTCAGCGCGACGGCGGATCGTCGAGATCGGATCACTGGAGGAAGCCTTGCCAGGGAGAGGACATTACCAACTAGTTTGCGAGTATCTGAGCCGGCGCTGAGCGGGCGGATGCCAGGGCTTCGCCAAGCTGGTGTTGCAGCTGGGGCTGCATCGAGAAGCACACGCTGAATCCGTCAATTGTGCGCAACGTCACCATTCTGGTTTGGGGATCGGATGATTGCTCGACGGTCCAGGATGCGAGCGCGTAGGCGTATCTCAGCGAATGATCTCCGTAGCGCGAACGGATGGCCTTGGTAATCAGGTTGGGCAACGTCATGGCCAGCGCGCCGACCTGATTGAGGGACAGCCTGATCTGAGCCGGAGCGCCATTGGCATCGGTAAAGCCGAGGACCACGGTGTTGCCGTCCGGCGCGACTTCGCAGGTTGTCAGCGATTGAGGTTTGATTTCCATCTGGGTACGGCTCAATTTCGTTATATTCACTAAAATATAGCGTGGCTGACCAAGCGCCGTCTAGCCGGTAGTTGGGGGGCCGTGCTCCGATGCGGTCGCGAGGACCGATCTCACAAGGACCGGCCTCATAGGCCAAAGGCATCAAGCCGGTTCAGAAATTCCTTAACGGTGTGAACGGCGCCGGTGTCGGTCGCCTCGTATCCGGGCAGTGCGGCGATAGCCGTGTGAAATTCTTTTCCTTTCATGATGTCGAGCACCCGCTGCATCGGCTCGGATTCCAGAAACGCCTGCCGGCATACGAATAAATAATCCTCGGTGAGGAGACGAACGAAATCGAGGCCGAATTGCCGGGCGGCCGCTTCGACGCCGAAGCTCACGTCCGCCATCCCGCTGGCGACGTAGGCTGCGACTGCCGCATGGGTAAATTCAATCTGTTGCGCGCCGTTGATCCGCGCCTGGTCAATTCCATGCAGCGCCAGCAGCTGATCGAATAGCAAACGGGTTCCCGAATCGTGATCGCGGTTGACGAAGCGCGCTTTGCGGTCGGCGATGTCCTCAAGCGAGGTGATCCCGAGCGGGTTGCCGCGCTTGACCATCAGCCCCATCTCGCGCGTGACGAAACTGATCACGCGATCCTGGCGCGGATCCAGCCATTCCTTGCAAGCCTGGATGCCTTGTGCGCGCAGTTCGCCGCGCGGCAAGTGAACGCCTGACAGATCGCATGCGCCCTGGGCGAGCGAGACCAGCGAGTGCTGGTTGCTGACATAGCGGAGGTCGACGCCGATGCCGGGTTCGCGGTCGAGCAGCTCCCGCAGCCTCGACACCGCAAAGCCATGGCTGGCATGAACGCGGATGACGGCCGGCCGTGGCTGCAGGAACGGCTTGATCTCGGTGGCGAGCTCCTGAGCGAGATTTTCAAGCAGGGGTCCAAGCCGCGCCTGCATCCGCTCGCCGGCCCAGACCAGTTTCTCGCCGAACGCGGTGAGCCTCGAGCCCTTGCCGCGCTGGGTCTCGACCAGCGGCGCCCCGAAAAATTCAGACCAGTGCTCGATCAGGTTCCAGACATGCCGATAAGAGAGGCGGACGTCGCGCGCCGCACTCGTGATCTTTCCGGTTTTACGGATTTCGTTGAGGACGCCGAGCATGACCACCACGCTCTGCGGGCTGCCTTCCTTGTGAAATCGCCAGACGGCTTCGATCTCGATATGCAGCATGTCAGGCCCTAGTTATGAAATTTAATTCATATATGAACCAAGCCATAAGCACACGATATCATATTTACGGGAGGAGATATCCTCCTAGGCTGAGCGATAGAAGACGGAGAAAATATGATGTCCATTGCACATGATTTTTCGCAGCAGACGCCCGCTGCCGCGTTTCTGGCGAGGCCGCAGCAGCTCCTGATCGATGGTCGTCATGTGCCGTCGGTTTCCGGCCGCACCTTCAACTCCCTCAATCCCGCCAATGAGCAGGTCATCGCCACGATTGCCGAAGCCAGTGAGGCCGACGTGGATATCGCCGTCGCTGCGGCGCGGCGCGCCTTCGAGGGGCCCTGGCGCACCATGCGTGCCGCCGAGCGGGGAAATATCCTGCTTAAATGGGCCGAGCTGTTGAAACAGCATGCCGATGAAATCGTCGAGATCGAAAGTTTGGACGCCGGCAAGCCCATCGCCGCGGTGTTGCGCCAGGATCTTCCGGCCGCGATCGATACGCTGATTTACTATGCCGGCTGGGCCGACAAGATCAGCGGCGAGGTGATCTCGACGCGCGACGATGCGCTCACCTACACGGTGCGAGAGCCGGTTGGCGTGGTGGCGGCGATCGTACCGTGGAACTTTCCGCTGATGATCGGGATGTGGAAGCTCGCGCCTGCTCTCGCGTGCGGTTGTACCGTCATCATGAAGCCTGCCGAGCAGACATCGCTGTCGGCCCTGCGGATCGGCGAACTGGCCTTGGAGGCCGGCTTGCCGCCGGGCGTGCTCAACATCATTCCGGGATTGGGGCGGGTCGCCGGTGAGGCGCTGGTCAATCATCCCGACGTCGACAAGGTGACGTTCACGGGATCGCCGGGCGTTGGCCGCGGCATCATGAAGGCGGCTGCGGGCAACTTCAAACGTGTCACGCTCGAGCTTGGCGGAAAATCCGCCAATGTCATCTTTGACGATGCCGATCTCGATGCCGCTTCCAAAGCCGCTGCGGCAGGTATTTTCTTCAACGCCGGGCAGGTATGTTCAGCCGGTTCGCGCGTGCTCGTTCAGGAAAAGGCTTATGACGAGGTGGTCGATCGGCTCATGGCCCGCGCCAAGTCGCTCCGAATCGGAGATCCACTGAACCGCGCGACCTCGCTCGGTCCGGTGATCTCCGAAAAGCAGATGGGGACGATCCTCGATTATGTCGCTACCGGGCAAAAGGAGGGAGCTTCTCTGGTGACCGGCGGCGAACGGGTCGGCCATCGCGGCTATTTCATCAGCCCCGCGGTGTTCGCCAACGTCAAGCACGAGATGCGGATTTCGCAGGAAGAGATCTTCGGCCCCGTTGTCAGTGTGGTCAGGTTCAAGGATGAGGCGGACGCCCTGCGGATCGCGAACGGCACCGTCTACAGCCTTGCGGCCGGCGTCTGGAGCCGCGACATCGGCCGGGTGCAGCGCTTCGCCAAGCGGGCGAAGGCGGGCATGGTCTGGATCAATACCTACGGTTATACCGATGTTCGGTTGCCGTGGGGCGGCGTGCGCGATTCCGGTCTCGGTCGCGAACATGGCACGGTGGCGATCGAGAATTTCACCGAACCGAAAGCCGTCTGGATGAACCTGAACGTCTGATAGCGTTCAGTTCGCTGCTCACGCGCTGCGGGCCGGAGGGCCCGCGGCTTCGAGTTTGGCGACCTCGGCATCGGTGAATACCCGGCTGCGAGTCAGAAATCTGACTCCCTCCGGAGCTTCGGCGGAAAAGCCTGATCCCCGGCCAGGTACAACGTCGATAATCAGTTGGGTGTGACGCCAATATTCGAATTGGGCAGCGCCGATATAGAATTCGCAGCCTGCAATGCTTCCCAGCAGCACGTCCTGTGGACCTACCCTGAAGTCTCCCAGCGGATAGCACATCGGTGCCGAGCCGTCGCAGCAACCGCCCGACTGGTGGAACATGAGCGCGCCATGCCGGGCTTTCAGGCGCTCGACAACCTCAACCGCCTTCTCCGTAATCTCGACCCTGTTTACCATCTCTCGTCACTCGCCACGGTGAGCCGCAGGCGCGGTCGGATCTCGCGCCTGCGCTTTTCGCTGATGCGTCTCAGAAGAAGCCAAGCGCTTTGGTCGAATAGCTGACCAGAATATTCTTGGTCTGCTGGTAGTGATCCAGCATCATCTTGTGCGTTTCCCGCCCGATGCCGGATTGCTTGTAGCCGCCGAAAGCAGCGTGAGCGGGATAGGCATGATAGCAATTGGTCCAGACCCGTCCCGCCTGGATGGCGCGGCCGAACTGGTAGGCCCGGTTGATGTTACGGGTCCAGACGCCGGCGCCAAGCCCGTACAGCGTGTCGTTGGCGATGGAGAGGGCATCTTCCTCGTCCTTGAATTTCGTGACCGAAACGACCGGCCCGAAAATCTCCTCCTGGAAGATGCGCATCTTGTTGTTGCCTTCGAAGATCGTGGGCTCAACATAATATCCTTCGGCAAGCTCACCATCCAGCCTGGCGCGCTGGCCGCCGGTCAGCACCTTGGCGCCTTCCTGCTTGCCGATGTCGAGATAGGACAGGATTTTCTCCAACTGATCGTTCGATGCCTGGGCGCCGATCATGGTCTCGGGATCAAGTGGGTGACCTTGTTTGATCTTCCTGGTGCGGGCGACGGCCTTCTCCATGAATTTGTCGTAGATCGTCTCCTGCACCAGCACGCGGCTCGGGCAGGTGCAGACTTCGCCCTGGTTCAGGGCAAACATGGCAAAGCCTTCGAGCGCCTTGTCGAGGAAGTCGTCGTCTTCCGCCGCCACGTCGGCAAAGAAGATGTTCGGCGACTTGCCACCGAGTTCGAGGGTGACGGGGATGATATTGTCGGAGGCATATTGCATGATCATGCGCCCCGTTGTCGTCTCGCCCGTGAAAGCGATCTTCGCAATGCGCTTGTTCTGCGCCAGCGGCTTGCCCGCCTCGATGCCGAAACCGTTGACGACGTTGATCACGCCGGGCGGCAGGATATCGGCGATCAGTTCCATGACGACGAGAATGCCGAGCGGGGTTTGCTCCGCCGGCTTCAGCACGACGCAGTTGCCGGCGGCCAGTGCCGGGGCGAGCTTCCAGGTCGCCATCAGGATCGGGAAATTCCACGGGATGATCTGACCGACGACGCCGAGCGGCTCATGGAAGTGATAGGCGACGGTGTCATGATCGATTTCGGAGATGCCGCCCTCCTGAGCGCGCACGACGCTGGCGAAATAGCGCCAGTGATCGACCACAAGCGGCATGTCGGCATGCGTGGTCTCCCGAATCGGCTTGCCGTTATCGAGGGTCTCGACCAGCGCAAGCAGGTCCAGATTGGCTTCGATCTTGTCGGCAATCTTGTTCAGGATGCGGGAACGCTCCTGAACAGGCGTGCGCCCCCAAGCGTCCTTTGCCTTGTGCGCTGCATCCAGCGCCAGCTCGATATCAGCCGAAGTGGAACGGGGAATCTGGCACAGCCGCTTGCCGGTGATCGGGCTTGGATTATCGAAGTATTTTCCCTCGACCGGCGCGACCCACTTGCCGCCGATGAAATTGTCGTAACGGTCGTGGATCAGAACCTGCTTTGAGACTTTGTCTAAAGCCTGTTGGTACATAGCATCTCCTCCTGATGTGACAGCGCCTTTTTGGCGTCTGTATCGGTGAAAGCGGTATATGGCGGGGTGCAAGCCCAGGCTTACTTTGGCAGTGCAACGGCCTTGAGCGTGAACGGGCCCGGGTCCCTGCCCTTGTTGTCGCCCACAATGTAGGAGAGCTTGCCTTCCGCAATCCAGGCAGTGCCGCCGATCTGCGTCACCGAAACCGGCTCGGCGAAGCCGTCCTTGATGGTTTCGATCGTCGCTTCGTCGCCTTTGACAGAGACCTTGTCGAGCTTGCCGTTGCCCTCGATCAACAGGAGGCCGTCGCGGAAGGTGCGCATTGCATCCGCATGATCCAGCGGGCGTGACGGGGTGAGTTCGGTGACCGCGCCGGCTTTGCCATCCTTGACGGCGATCCTGAACAGTTTCGCGGGGATGTAGGTTGTGACGTAGAGATTGCCGTCCGAGCCGATGGCGATGCCGTCGAGGCCGACACCCTCCTTGGCCGGCGTCAAGGCCGGGTCGGTTGCCCAGACTTCAAGCGCCTTGGTGCCTGGTTTCAGGCTGTAGACATTGGGCGTGAAGGAGTCGGTGATATAGGCTGTCCCGTCGCTGCCAACGGCAATGTCGTTGCAGAACGACTTCGGATCGGGAAGCGCAAAGCTCTCTTTCGGCGCCCCGGTCTTGAGATCGAATGTCTTGAGTCCCGCGCCCCTGGCATCGCCGGGGCCGGCGACACCCAGGCCGCTTAAATCATTGGAGCAGACATAGAGCGTGCCGCTACTTTCGTCGGCAAGCACGCCGAGCGTGGAACGGCTACCTGCCATGCCTGGCTTGATGAATTCCTCTGCCTGTCCGCCAGGCCGAACCTTCAACACGCCGCCGTTGTTGAAACTTCCGGCATAGATCGTTCCGTCGCCGGTCGATGTCAGGCTTTCGGGAAAGCTCCTGTCGGGGAGGGTAATCAGCACTTCCTGGGCAAGCGTGCCTCTTCCGGAAATGGCGCCAAGCAGGCATAACGCTCCGGCCGTGCAAAGCACCCGGTTCCCGAGCAAGCCTCCCATCCTGCACAACGTAACGCTGTGTTCTTGTTTCATGGTTGAAATCCTTGCGGGTCAACGAGGCTAACATCCTCGTGATCATGGTCAGGAATCAACGCTTACGGCGCAAAACGAAGGTGAAAGTCTTCCGTATTTCCTTCGGCTCGCTTTATTGGTATCGATATATACATACAAATATAACGATTCCAAGTAGAATAAAATGTCAACACTACTGCTGTACTTGAACCGGGAGCCGACGCGACACCCCGCTGAAACAGCGGGATGCCGGATTCGTCCCAACACCACGTTCTCCTCTGGACATGGTCAGTTCAAATTCAAATCCCCGGCCTGATTGGAATGGAAACGGTCTTTCTGGCTCCATGGCCGGCATCTGCCGACTCTGAAAGTCTGTCCGAGGAGGCTTATCGGGCATGAGAAAACTGCCGCCACTTAACGCAGTAAGAGCGTTCGAGGCGGCTGCGCGCCATGTCAGCTTCACCAAGGCTGCCGTGGAACTGCACGTCACGCATGGCGCCGTCAGCCGGCAGGTTGCCCTGCTGGAGGATTGGTTCGGTGTGAAGCTGTTTCGCCGCGCGCCGTCGCAGCTCACGCTCACCGCGGCCGGGCTCACTTACTATCGTGAGGTTACCGCCGTGCTCGATCGCCTCGCGCTGGCGTCCATGGACATGAAGCAGTACGGCTCGCCGTCGGTGCTTCGGATCAGCGCGCCGCCGACCTTCGCCATGCGCTGGCTGATTCGGCGCAGTTCTGAGTTTCAACGCATCCGCGCCGATGTCGAGCTACGGCTGACCACTTCCATCGGACCGCTCAACGTCCACGACACCAGTTTCGACGTTGCTATCCGTGGGAACGTCGCCGAGCCCGCGGGCTGGGCGTCGCAATACTTCATGACCGAGCGGATCGCGCCGGTATGTCACGTGGATCTGCTCGCGCGCGGACGCCTGAACTCGCCGGATGACCTGCACCACCACACGCTGATTACCTATCTCACCGAGCCCTATGATTGGAGTCAGTGGCTGGCGCAAGCTGGCGAGGTGATGACACCGCAACAGGAGACGCTGCGCTTCGAGCAGATGTTCTTTGCCCTGCAGGCGACCCAGGAGCGCATGGGAATCGGATTGTTTCCGCTGTTCCTGGTTATCGACGAACTGATGGCAGGGCAGTTGTGCCTGCCGTTCGGCGAACTCGGCCTGCGCAAGCGCGAATATCGCTCATTCTATCAGACCGAGAATGATAATCTTCCGGCGATCGCCGATTTCACCACATGGCTTGCCGATGCCGGACGTGAGACCGAACGATTCATGCGTGACTGGGCGCGATCGATGGGATGGGATTTCTAGTGCCTTATCGGCTCTGATTGCATCAGAACCGAAGCTCTAGATTCTTGTTTTGACGCGTTTTCTTCACGCGAACCGGAATCCACTTCGCTCGAAAACGCTATGGAGCGCGATAGCTTCAGGCCGAATCGCCATCGCGCCCTGTTTTGTTGTTTGAGCATGATCTCCGCGCAGTCGATCGTTGTCGTCAAAACGACAGCTTGACGCCGTTTGGATTGTCGAGAACGTGCGCGAGGTGCTCGACGTCGAGTTCGCCCTCCCACTTCGAGACAACGATGGTAGCGACCGCGGTGCCGATGAAGTTGGTCAATGCCCGCGCTTCCGACATAAAACGGTCGATGCCGAGCAGGAGCGCAATACTGGCCACCGGCACGTGGCCGACCGAGCCAAGTGTCGCGGCAAGCACGATGAAGCCGCTGCCGGGGATTGCGGCAGCGCCTTTCGAAGTAAGCAGGCAGACCACGATGATGCCGATCTGTTGCAAAAGCGACAGCGGAGTATCCGTCGCCTGGGCAAGAAATACCGCCGCCATCGTGAGATAGATGCAGGTGCCATCGAGATTGAAGGTGTATCCGGTGGGTATGACCAGGCCCACGGTCGATTCGGAGCAGCCTGCCGCCACCATCTTGGCCATGAAGCGCGGCATGACCGATTCCGATCCGGAGAGACCGAACACCAGCAGCAATTCCTCCCGTAGATAGCGCACCAGCTTGACGACGCTGAATCCAGCAAGCCGCGCCACGACTCCGAGCCCCACGAAAATGAACAGCAGGCATGCTGCGTAGAACGTCAGCATGAATTGCGATAGCGTCAAAATGGTGCCGGTGCCGTATTTGCCAATCGTGAACGCCATGGCGCCAAACGCGCCGATCGGCGCGATCCGCATGATCATGCCGATCAGGATAAAGAAAACGCGCGAAAGCCGCTCGATCAAATCGAGCACTGGCTTGCCCTTGTCCTGAAACCGCTGCAATGCGACGCCGAACAGGACGGCGATGAACAGCACCTGCAGCGTATCGCCGCTCGTGAAGGCTTCTCCGACCGTGGACGGGATTACGTTCATCAGAAACGCGACGATGGACTGATCGTGAGATTGCGTGACGTAGGAGGCGACGAGTTTTGAATCGAGCGACTCAGGCGATACATGCATGCCGACGCCGGGTCGAAGGACGTTGACCACAATGAGTCCGAAGATAAGGGCGATGGTGGTGGTGACCTCGAAATAGAGCAGGGCCTTGACGCCGATCCGGCCGGCCTTGCGCATGTCGCCGAGGCTCGCGATGCCATGCACGACAGTGAGGAACACGATCGGCGCGATCGCCATCTTGATCATCTTGATCAAGGCGTCGCCGAGCGGCTTGAGCGCTATGCCGGCATCAGGCCAAGCGTAACCGATCAATGCGCCGAGTGCGATACCGATGAGGACCTGGATGTAAAGCTGCCCGTACCACCGCTTCGTCGCGATTTGAGCGCCGGCGGTGCTGTCACTGGTGATGGCTGACATGGTCTTTTCGCTTCCCCCCTTTGGATGCGTCGTCTGGTCCCAACGCGCGGTCGGCGCGGGGCGTCTGATTGGCCGCGAAGGTGGGGGGTGGGACCTGCAAGTGCAAACGAGTTAAGCTCAAGCAGTGTGAATATAAGTCACAGTCTCGAGCCGCGCGGCCTCGTCGGCTCATGTTGCCGGTGTCGCTGCATCGTTCATCCTGCCATCTGCACTTCAAACAGGCTTAAGGGAACGTTGAAACCGAGATCCCCTGAGCGTTATTGGATCAACCAACGTCCTGACCTGTGAGAATAACTCACATCAAGTCAGCATTACTCGTTTGCGGCTGCGGCCTGCCTTGGATGACAAACCGTTCCGAGGCCGGCCGAGACCGGCACCGCACAACGAGGAAAGACAACTGTTATGAGCAAACTCTCAGTAGCTGTGATCGGGGCCGGCATGGGCGGCCTCGCGACCGCGGCGGCACTTACGCGCGCTGGCGTGACCGTGCAGGTTTATGAACAGGCCGAGCAATTCAGTCGGCTCGGCGCCGGCATCCAGATCGGCTGCAACGCCATGAAAGTCATGCGCGAGTGGGGGCTCGAGCCCATGCTTCGGCGTGAGGTTTTCTATCCGCGTTCATGGAATAACAAGGCTTACGACACCGGCGAGGTTCTGTTCGACATGGTGTTCGGACCGTCGGCGGAGGAGAAGTACGGCGCGCCTTATCTGTTGGGCCACCGGGGCGATTTGCACTCAGCTCTTGCCAGTGCCGTGCCGGCCGATATCGTCAAGCTGAGCCATAAGCTGGTCGGCCTTGCCCAGCGTGCAGACGGCGCGGTCGATCTTGAATTTGCCAACGGGCAGAAATCAAGCTTCGATGCCGTGGTTGCTGCCGATGGCGTGCATTCTCTCGTCAAGGAAACCCTGTTCGGCCACAATAAGCCCAATTTCACCGGGCGCATCGCCTACCGGACGGTGTTTCCGGCATCGCTGCTCAACGGCTATCCGATCGACGATTGCACCAAATGGTGGGGACCGGACCGACACATCGTCATCTACTACGTCAAGCCGGACCGTAGCGAAGTCTATTTCGTGACCAGCCAGCCCGAACCCGGCTTCAACATCGAGTCCTGGTCCACCATGGGTGACGTGCGTGAACTGCGCGCTGCGTTCAAGGGCTTCCACCCGCAGGTTCAGCACGTGCTGGAAGCCTGTCCGTCCGTGCATAAGTGGGCGCTGGTCGATCGCGATCCGCTGCCGCGCTGGAGTGATGGCAACGTCACCTTGCTCGGCGATTCCTGCCATCCGATGACGCCCTACATGGCGCAGGGAGCCGCCATGGCAATCGAAGACGCTGCTGTGCTGTCGAGGTGCCTCAAGGGAGTCGATCGCGCTGGCGTCTCTGATGCTTTCCGTCGTTTCGAAGCAACCCGCAAGCCGCGCACGTCGCGCGTTCAGTTGAGCGCCCGTGCCAACACTTGGCTGAAGAGTCCGACCAATCCTGACTGGGTCTACGGCTATGACGCCTGGCATGAGCCGCTCGCCGATCTCGAACTCGCATGAAGCAAAGCGGAGGCAACGAAATGAGCGCCAATAGGCCGCGTAGCGAGAAGTTCGAGCGAGGACTTAAGACCCGGCAGGCGGTGCTGGGAGAGGAGTATGTCGAGCGGTCGCTGAAGGCCGCCGACGACTTCAGCTGGCCAGCGCAGCAGCTGGCCACCGAATATTGCTGGGACGAGATCTGGAATCGGCCAGATCTCGACAAGCGCAGTCGCAGCCTTTTGAATCTCGGGATGATTTCGGCATTGAACCGCCCGCACGAACTGAAGGCTCACATCCGCGGCGCGCTTAATAACGGTCTGACCAAGGCGGAGCTGCGTGAGGTGTTCATGCAGGTCACGGTCTATTGCGGCATGCCGGCCGGTCTTGAGAGTTTCCGCCTCGCCAGGGAAGTATTCAAGGAGATGGGTCTTGACGATTGAGCCGATCGTTATCGGTGACTGGCCGGGATTCACCCGGATTCCGGTGGCCACGCGGGCGGGAACCCTGAGTGTCCGCGTCGGTGGTCCCGTGGACGGAACGCCTGTTCTGTTCAACCACTCGATCCTCACGAGCAGCGCGATCTGGCACCGCCAGGCCGCGCGGCTCGCCGCGAGCGGCTGGCGTGTCCTGTGTCTGGATATGCGTGGACATGGAAAGTCGGCGGCGCCGGCAGGGTCTTATGCGATGGACGACCTCGTGGCCGATGACATTGCGGTGCTCGACGCCCTCGCGGTGAAGCGGGCGCATGTGGTAGGCGTGTCGCTCGGCGGCATGACATGCTTCGGCCTCGGCAGCCATCATTCCGATCGGCTTCTCAGCCTCTGCATCATCGCCGCCCGTGCCGATGCACCCGCGCCTTTCGCTGCGGCCTGGGATGATCGGATCGCCCTCGTTCAACGGGAAGGCGTTGCACCGCTGGCGCGGCCGACGGCGGCTCGCTGGTCTGGACAGGCGTTTCTCGACGGCCATCCGGCCATCGCCGCCGCGCTTCATGAATGCATTCTCGAGACCAGTCCGGTCGGCTTTGTCGGTTGCGCGCGTGCCATCCAGGGACTTGCCTATCTCGATATGGTCAATCGCATCTCCGTGCCCGTGACACTTGCGATCGGCACGCATGACGAATTGCTGCTGCAGCCGATGCGCGATCTTGCCGGCATCGTGCCTGGCAGCAAGCTCGTAGAGATCAACGGAGCAGGGCATCTGCCGCAGCTCGATCGTCCCGACGAGATGGAAGCGGTGCTGATGGGCCATCTGCAGGAGGCCAGCAGGGCGAGTTGACCGGCGGCGCTTGCAGGTTTTTCCGCAGCCCGCCTCGCGGAATTGGGGATCGGAACGATGGATGCAGATAAGGCGCGGGTCGACCTGATCAGGTCGCCCTACGACGGCTCGATCGTCGGCGAGATGCCGATTGCCGACGAAAGCGCGGTCGAGGCCGCGATCGTAACGGCCCAGCGCGGTTTCGAGACGATGCGCCGGTTGCCGCGGTTCGTCAGGGCCGACATCCTGCAACGCGCCTCGGAAATCCTCCGCGCCCGGCGCGACGAGGCTGTGCGGGTGATTTCCGCGGAAGCCGGCAAGCCGCTTTTCGATGCACGGGGCGAAGTTTCGCGGGCGGTCTTCAATCTGTCCAATGCTGCTGCGGAAGCGCGCCGGATCGCCGGCGAAGAGGTTCCGCTCGACATGGATGCCGGCATCTTCGAGTACCAGACCACCGGCGCGGATGGTACACGCATCGACCTCAGCAATGTTGACGCCGAGCAATTGCAGGCCGGATCCCGGCGCATCGGAATTGCCCGCCGTTTCCCGATCGGGCCGATCCTTGCGATCGCGCCGTTCAACTTCCCCCTCAACCTGGTGCTCCACAAAGTGGCGCCGGCGCTCGCCGTCGGAAACAGCGTCGTGCTGAAGCCTGCGCCGCAAACCCCGCTTACCTCGCTTTTGCTGGCCGAAATACTGCGTGAGGCCGGATTGCCGGATGGCGCGCTCGGCGTCGTCCACTGTCCGGTGCCGCTTGCCGAAAAGATGGTAAAGGACGAGCGGTTTAAGATGGTCACCTTTACCGGATCGGCAAAGGTCGGCTGGCACATCAAGGAGATCGCCGGCCGCAAGAGGGTTGCTCTCGAGCTTGGCGGTAATGCGGCCGTACTCGTGTTCGAGGATGCCGATCTTGAACTGGCCGCCACGCGATGCGTTCGCGGCGGCGTGGTTTACGGCGGACAATATTGCATCGGTGTTCAACGCATTCTGGTCGAACGGTCGGTTCATGATGACTTCTCGGCTCTGTTGCTTGCGAAGGTCGGGGCTTGCCGGGTGGGTAATCCGGGGGAAGAAGGGATCGATGTCGGTCCTGTGATCGATGAGAACTCAGCCATACGGATCCAAAGCTGGGTGGACGCGGCCAAGTCGAGCGGCGCTTCGGTACTGGCGGGCGGCAAGCGGGACCGTGCGGTCGTGGAACCGACAGTGCTTAGCAACACCCGGCCCGGTATGTTGATCGAGGATGAGGAAATCTTCGGACCCGTGCTGACGGTCAATCCGTTCGACAACTTCGCGGAAGCCATCTCGCGCGCCAACGCCACACGCTATGGGCTACAAGGTGGTATGTTCACGAACGATCTTCGCCGGGCTTTCCGGGCGCTCGAGGATTGGGATGTCGGCGGCCTGATGGTGAACGACGTTCCGATCTACCGCATCGACAACATGCCGTTCGGCGGCTGGAAGGAATCCGGTCTTGGCCGCGAGGGCACGCGCTATGCGATGCACGAGATGTCCGAAATCAAGCATCTTGTCATCAATTACAACTGAATTCGGGCGCGCCAAATTGCCACCATTCGGAACAAGGCCGCGAGCGCCAACCCGCCAGCGTTAACTGGCGTCGGTCATCGCAACGGATCGTACTGCATGACCGAAACGTACTCGCCGGAGTAGTATAGGAGTGGCGACGCTTCGGAGCGCGCATTGGCTGATGTTATTACGCCGACAAAGATCGAGTGGTCGCCGGCTTCGTATCGCTGAGTCAACCTTAGCTCCATCGTCGCTCCCGCGGTGGAGACAAGAGGCGCGCCGCATGGGCCTGAGACGATGGCGAGGTCGTCGACTTGATGGCGTTCCGGGCCTTTCGTGGAGAACCGCCGCGATATGCTTTCCTGACCGCGCGACAAAAGGCTTATTCCCACAATGTTCGCCAGCTCAATGAGGTGATGTGTATCGTTGGTGCGATTCACGCAAAACAGGGCGAGCGGTGGATTCAGCGACACTGGCACAAAAGACGTCGCCGTCATGAAATGCGGGCGGTCTTTCAGTCGCACTGAGATCAACACAACCGGTGCCGCATGTATCCGCATAACGACTTTGAACGTGTCGGATCCAATCACGCCAAGTCATCCTTTGCCGGCTCGTGGAACATCCTGCATGTCTAAGGTTCGCACATCGCTGATCAGCCGTTTTTCATGTGCGGGCGGATCTTCTCCCCAAAGTTCCGGGCGCCGGTGACGAAATCGGGAAAGCTGAACAGCATGCCGTCAATACCCGTTTCAGCGATGATGGAGTCGAGCTGAAGGGCCACCGCCTCGAAGGAGCCGTACACGGCAGGTATCGTCATGAAGGCGCTGTTGCCGTCTTTGACGGGGCGTGTCATGCCCTGGGTCTGATATTCCGAAATCCCGTTTGGGTTGGTATCGAGCATCGCGCTGCCGATCATGTTGGCGATCGCAGTGGTGTCGGCATGCCCGACGATATTTTGCGTCATCGCGGCAGCTTCGGCATCGCTCTCAGCGGCGATGACCTGGAATACAGCATAAGCGCCAACTTGCCGCCCGAACTCTTTGCCCGCGTTCTTGAGGTTGGCCACGATCTGCTTGAGACGGTCGGGGCCTGCCTGAACAAAGCTTCTGTCTCCGAATTCCGCAACGAAGCGCATGCCTGCGGGCGATTGTCCCGCGGATACAATTGGAATCCTGTGCCTGGGCAGGGGGGACGACTGACAGTCATCCAGATCGAAATTGGCTCCGTGGTAAGTGGTGCTGCCGTTCTCCCAAAGCGATCGGAGTACCGATAGATACTCCTTGGCGAATTCATATCGCTGCTTGTAATAAGCATCGCCGCGCCAAAGCCCCATCTGTTCGTATTCGGCCTTGTTCCAGCCGGTGACGATGTTCAGCCCGCATCGGCCTCCGCTGATGTCGTCGATGGTGGAGACCATGCGCGCGACTATCGCCGGATGCAGGGCGGGAAGTGTAACGGACGGAAACAATTCTACCCGCGATGTGGCGGCCGCAAGTCCGGCCATCAAGGTGAACGTCTCAAGGCATGCATCCCAGTAACCGGTATCGCCGCCAAAGCCGCGATACTTCATCATCGACAAGATCATGTCGAACCCCTGCGCTTCCGCCTCTATGGCGATGGCCTTATTGTGGGCGAAGGTCGGCATGTACTGCGGGCTGGCGCTGGACATGATGTAACCGTTCCGGCCATTGGGCATAAAGATACCGAATTTCATGCGAGCCTCTTGCTGGCGTTGTAACCGCTCCACAGACGTCGTGGAGTTGGTCCATGGGCGTGCCGCCGACGTCCATCATGTCAGACGACAGGACTTTCGACCGGCATGCTATCCAGCCGTCGTTTGGCCGCGCAACGCCGTTTTCCATGATTGCGTGCTCGCGCAATTGTTCGGCGGCGTGACACAAAGTGTGTCCGCGCATTGCCAGCATAGGTCTGATGTGGAAGACGGTATTTGCGGAAAGACGCCGACTCTTTGTGTCGGCGTGCCAACGGCAAGTATTTGATTGCTTACGCCCGACCCGCATCCTAGCCCTTAAGACCAATCGCTTCATCAAGCGGCAACGTCGCGAGAGGCGAGTTCGGGAATTGTGCATCAGATGGCTTCGACCGCCCCTGACATGATCGGAATCCACATCAGGTTCGAGAGGAAAAAATGTTTCGATTGAACGTCATATACAGAAGCGCCCGGCGCATCGTCCCGACCTTATCGACCTTGATGATCATGGGCGCTGCGACGGCCATGGCGCTCTCGGCGAGCACCGCGCAGGTCCATGCCAGCGCCAGCACTGGCAAGAAGATCGCGTTCCTCGTCACTGCACCCAATACGCCCTATCCCGGTGCGATGAAAAACGCCTTCATGGACAGCGCGAAGAAGTTCGGGATGAATGTCACAAGTTTCGAACAGATATTCGATGCGGCGCGTCAGGTTCAGCAATTCGACGACGCTATTGCCCGGAAATTCGATCTCATCGCTATCATGCCCGCGTCCGAGCAGGCGATCGTGCCGGCGCTCGTCCGGGCCAAGCGAGCGGGCATTCCCGTGATCGTCTTCAATTCCGCGCCGAAGCAGGGATCTGAGGATCTCTATTTGTCATTCATCGGCGAGGATGCAACGGAGATGGGACGCTTGGCAGGACAATCGATCCTGCAGGCTTTGAAAGAGAGCGGTCGGGACGGAGGCAAGGTTGCTCTCGTCACGGGATCTCTGCAGGAAGGTGTGGGCCCTCAACGGGTCGCGGGTATTCAAGAGGTGTTAAAGACGAACCCGAAGGTCAAGATCGTCGCCATCGAGGATGCGCATTGGAATCCCGTTGAAGGCGAGCGCATCGCAGGCCAGCTCTTTGCCCGGTTCGCGCCTGAGGGTGGCCTGGATGTGGTCTACGGAATGAATGACGATCTATCTGTCGCGGTTATCCGCGCCGCCGAAGCTGCCGGGATACCGCTCGGGTTGAAGCCGGGACAGCTGATCGTCACAGGAGGCAATTGCCTCGTCCGTGGCATTGAGATGATCAAGGCCGGCAAGCAGTACAGCACGGGTGTTCAGGTGCCTGTCCGTATCGGCGAAGGTCTGGCGCAGTTGATCGATGATCACTTCGCGGGAAAAACGCTGCCGAAGTTCGATTATCAGCCAATCGAAACTATCACGATGCAGAACATGGCCAAATGGGATGGGCCTTGCCATTATTGAGCGCGGGTGGCGTTCGCAATTTGCATTCTGGATTCAGCGATATGCAGCAGTCCGGCTCGGGCGCGATACTGTCAATTCGGGGATTGACCAAGAGATACGCCGGGGCGACGGCGCTGAATAATGTTTCGTTCACCTTGCAGGCCGGTGAGGTGCGCGCGATCTGTGGCGAGAACGGCGCCGGTAAAAGCACCTTTGTCAAAATGCTGATGGGCATTGTTCAGCCAGATGGCGGAATCATCTCGGTGGCGGGGACAGCACACGAGATTCGCGATGCACTGCAGGCGCAGAGCCTTGGCCTCGGCCTCGTCGCGCAGGAATTGAGTCTGGCTCCTGATCTTTCGGTCCTTGACAACATCTGGCTCGGCAGTACCGAGGTGCCTTTTTTCCATCGCAGGTCTTCGCTACGCGCGCGCGCGCAGCAGGCGCTTGCAACACTGGGTGTCGGAGACTGGGATCTTGATAGAACCGTTGGGGCGCTCTCGATCGGACAGCGCCAGATCGTCGAAATCGCACGATTGCTCGCGAGGAAGGCGCGCGTTCTCATTCTGGATGAGCCAACCGCCACTCTTTCGGATATTGAAATCGAGAAGTTGATGCAGGTCCTGCGGGCGATCAAGGCGCGGGGACACAGCATTATCTATGTTAGCCACCGCCTCGGTGAGGTTTTCGAGCTCTGCGATTCGGTTTCGGTTCTGCGCAATGGGGAGCACATCGTTACCAAACCGGTTCGCGAACTTACCCGGGAATCCCTGATCGAGTTGATGCTCGGCCGGGCGTTCGAGGAAATGTATCCGGAGCGCGCGGACGCATCCGCCGCTCACCACGGCGGCCTGCGGATCAAGAACCTGCACGTTCCGGGCGCTGTCGAAGATCTGTCTGTGACGGCGCCAAGAGGAAAAATCCTGTGCTTTGCGGGGCAGCTAGGCTCCGGCGCCACGGCGGTCACACGGGCTCTTGCGGGTCTTCATGACAAGGCCACTGGCGACATATCGATCGACGGCCGCACGATTCGGCTTGGATCGGCGCGCCCGATTTTGGCGGGTGAAGTTGTCTTCGTGACCGAGGACCGGGCGGGTGAGGGCATCTTTCCGGAACTGCCGGTGCGCGACAATCTCGTTGTCTCGAAATTGGCCATATGCAGCCGATGGGGCGTCATCTCCTGGCGGGCGGTCCGCAAGCTTGCGGACGATCTCGCGGCGCAGGTGACCGTCACATGCGCTCATCTGGGCATCAAGTCTGGGTATCTCAGCGGGGGCAATCAACAGAAACTTTTATTTGCGCGGGCCGTGGGACGCGCGACCCCCGCGGTTCTCGTGATGAATGAGCCGACAAGGGGAATCGACATCGGCGCCCGCGCGGAAATCTATCGTTTGATGCGGCGGCTTTGCGGTGAGGGGTACGTTCTGTTGATGGCGTCCTCCGACATCGAGGAGGTCGTAGGCATGGCGGACATTGTTGTTACGCTGTATCGCGGCCGTGTCGTTGCCTGTTACGAGGGCGCGGCCGTCCGGATGCCATCGATACTCCGGGACATCGCCAATCCAGACATCCCGGACGGACAGGTCGCGTGATGCGGAAAGCAATTTTGCGTCTGGTTCCTCCGGCGATGGGTTCGATCACGCCACTGAACCGGTTCCGCAGGCTGGATGGATCCCAAATTCGCGCCATTTTGCATGCGGTCTTTATCCTCGCGCTGATGATTGCGGCCCTGGCTACTCCCGGTTTTCTCTCCGGTCCCGCCCTTCAGTCGCTTCTCACGACGATATCATTCATCGGGTGTGTCGCCGTTGGGATGACGCTTGTTACGATCAGCGGGAACATCCTCGCGCTCAGTCTGGGAGCAACAGTCGGCGCATCCGCGCTGGTCGTCATAGCGGCCTCAAACCGTTCAGGACTGGCAGAAGCTATTCCGCTTGCCTTAATGTTTGGATCAATGGTCGGGGCAGTCCAGGGAGCCTTGATCGGCTGCCTGCGTGCAAATCCGATTATCGTCACCATCGCTACCTCGGTCCTGATCTACGGCGCCGCGCAGCCCATTACCGGGAATGCTGCTTTCTATGCGGTTTATCCGACCTCCGACTCGCTACTCAACGCGCGCCTGCTCGGCATGCCGATCGAGTTCGTGGTGTTCGTCGCCATCCTGCTCATCTGCCAGTTTCTTCTCTCCTTCACCGTGTTCGGCAGAAATGTCTTCATGGTCGGCGATAGCTTCAACGCCGCCAGGGCAGCCGGTCTCCGGCCATGGGCGACGATCATCGGGGCCTATTCCTGTGCGGGCGCATTCAGTGCGATTGCCGGCATCATGCTGGCGCTTCGCTATGGACGCGCGAGCATGGAATTCGGCCTGGGATACGATTATTCAGCGATAGCTGCAGTGCTTGTGGGCGGTACCGCAATTTCCGGAGGGCAAGGCTCGGCGATACGGACATTTGCCGGGATGATGATCATTGGCATCGTTCAGGTTGTGCTTCTGCTTCAGGGCTTCCGGCAGGAGTGGCAATATCTCATTACTGGCGTGATCGTCCTTGGGGTCGTCTTGCTTAGTCCCCCGGCGGGGAGATAGTCGTCTTGCGCTTGCTCTCCCACAATCAACACACCCGGCCTGTTGTCCTTCTTGCGACCGTGTTCGCCTGTTTCGCGCTCTTCGATTTCAATCAGGGGCGATTTCTCAGTATTGCGACGCTGACGAGCGAACTCGACACGTTCTGCACGATCGGGCTAGTCGCGCTCGGCCTCGGCGCGACGATGGTCATCGGCGAGTTCGATCTGTCAGTTCCAGGTGTGTTCGGCATGGCGGGCTGCATCGCGGTGCTGTCCGGTGTCGAACACCCGGCGATGGGTTTTCTGCTTGCTGTCCTCGCGGGCTTGTCGGCTGGAATTATCCAGGGTCTGCTCATTCATCGTCTTCGGTTGACCTCGATAGGCGTGACCCTGGGAGGGCTGCTCATCACCGTCGGCGTAGCGTATGTGCTCACCGACAGCGCCTCGATTCCTTACGATAATCTCGACGTAGCCCTGGCGATGAATGACCAGTATGCCGGCGTCTTTACCTCGCGCACGCTGATGACCATTGCCGTGTTTGCGATCGTTGCCGTGCTGGCCTCCATTACACGCATCGGCCGTGATGTTGTTGCCACGGGAAGCGACCGGAATGCTGCGCTTGTCGCGGGTGTCAATGTCGGTGGGATTCTGGTCGGCATCTTCGCGTTTTCAGGCGCGCTTTCCGCGATGTCCGGCGCGCTGCTGAGTTACAGCCTGGCTTCGGCGTCCCCGGCAGGGTTGTCCGATGTCCTCGTCCCCGCGGCCACCGCCGCGATCATCGGTGGCGTTTCGCTCGGTGGGGGAACCGGACGGCCGCTTGGCATCGCAGCCGGCGTGCTGACGCTTGCCGCATTTCGATCCGGTTTCAGCGCCATCGGCGCCGAGCCATGGGTTAGCGACATAACCACCAGCGTTGCGCTTCTTTTTGTTTCTGTGCTGGACGCGCCGGCCCTTGCGGGACGTTTTCGGCGTCTGATGCACCTCGGTGACCCGGCAGACCTCAAATGACGTTTTCGTCCATTAAGTAAGGATCCCAAATGACTGATGTTCAGGAAAACAACGACGATGCCTTCTTTCGGGAACGCGGATTCGGTCTGCGAATAGGCTTTGGGAAGCGGCCCGCGCTGATCGTTATCGACATGATCAAGGCTTTTACCGATCCATCGATGATGCTCGGTGCAAATCTCGATTCACAAATCGCAGCGGTCACGCCGCTGCTGACGGCTGCCCGTGGGAGCAATGCTCCGATTTTGTTTTCAACCGTCATCTACAATGACGTTGATTTCCGTGACGCCGGCATCTGGGCGTTGAAGCAAAAAGGCGTTGTCACGCTCAAAGGCGGAGGGGATAGCGTTCATATCGACCCACGCCTCGATTATCGTCCTACGGATAGTCTGCTCGTCAAGAAATACGCGTCATGTTTCTTCGGAACTGACCTGGTTTCCCGGTTGCTCAGCCGGGAAGTCGACACGCTCATCATTACCGGTTGCACCACGAGCGGATGTGTCCGCGCGACCGCGGTCGATGCCGTCCAAAGCGGATTCCGTCCAATGGTCGTGCGGGAATGCGTCGGTGACCGATCGGCCAGCGCGCACAAACAGAGCCTGTTTGATCTCGACGCCAAATATGCCGACGTCGTTTCTCTCGACGAAACGCTGAATTATCTCCGTGGAATATAGGAAACATTATGTCAAAAGCAGCGAGCAATCCGATCACCCATGATCGATTTGACTATTCGCCTATCGTTGATCGTCCAGTTCTTCGATGGCCGAATGGCGCGCGCGTTGCGGTCTGGGTGATTCCGAATATTGAACATTTCATGTTCGATCGGCCTTCGACATCGATTACCGCTGTTACGACCCGCTTTGTGCCGGACGTGCTTAACTATTCATGGCGCGATTATGGAGTGCGCGTCGGTATATGGCGAATGATGGAGGTGATGGAGAAATATCGAATCCGGGGTACGGTCGCGCTGAATTCCGATGTCTGCGAACATTATCCGCGGATCATCGAGGAAGGCAACAATCTCGGTTGGGAATGGATGGGGCATGGCAAGAACAACTCCATCCTCATGGCGGAGAAGGACAAGGACGAAGAGCGGGATCTCATCAGTCACGTCGTCAAGACGATCACGGCCGGGACGGGAAAACACCCGCGAGGCTGGCTCGGTCCGGCGCTCACCGAAACGCACAATACGCTGGATATACTTGCCGAAGCCGGGATCGAATATGTGTGTGACTGGGTCAATGACGAGCAGCCATATCCGATCCGGGTCAAGAGCGGGTCTTTGCTTTCGATTCCCTATTCCAGCGAGGTCAACGATATCCCTGCGATCCTCGACGGAAAACAAAGTGCGGAGTCGTTTGGACAGATGATCAAGGACCAGTTCGACGTTCTTTACGAAGATGGCGCGTCAACCGGGCGTGTGATGTCTATTTGTCTCCATCCGTTTCTGATCGGTCACCCGTTCCGGAGCAAGTATTTTGCCGAAGCATTACAGCATATTACCTCCCGACAGGACGTGTGGCTGGCGACCGGATCCGAGATCATCGACTGGTATCGACAAAACAATGGCTAGGAATTCGCTCATGGAATGCCTTGAAGGCTTTTGAGGCCCTTGTCGGCGAGGCGTTCCTGCTGGCTGGTATGGTTTTTGCTTTAATCGTGGTGGGACCTCCTAAGGAGATCAGCCATGGTTGCGTCTGTTCATCATCAGGTCAGGGGCTTATCGATAAGCGGGTTGTGGCAAGCCAAGCTGAGAGAGCTGATTGGCAGCCACGATGCGAGTGTTGGAGACGATTGCTATTTTGAGGGAGATGTCAGGTCTTTCGGTCTTGGGAGCCTCCATCTCACGAATGTGCAAAGCTTGCGCGAGGCATCTCGCCGGACGCCGCAACACGTTCGGCAGGATCCTCAGGACAAATATATATTGGTGAATGTCAGAAGCGGCATCGTCCGTCTCCGGCAGCAGAGGTCGGAATGTGAAATGACGGCGGGCTCGCTGACGCTGTATCGGACGGATGTGCCGTTTGAGTGGGAGCATCGCGACAGCGCTTCGGTGAGAAGCGTCGCTATTCCTGCCGCGGCGCTACGAGCCCGGTTGCGCAATATCGACTCGTATCTGTTGCGGCCTCAATCCGGACAGAACGGGGTATGGCGGATTCTGTCGGATATGCTCGGTTCTCTCAGCCAGCAGTGTCATTCCATTCCCCTGACCGCGACCCATACCCTGGCGGCGCAACTGATCGAACTCCTGGGAGTCGCGATTGAGATCGGCGACGAAGATGGTGTGTCGCTTGGCACGGAGACGACACGCAAGGCGAGTTACCGCAACTGCGTGAATCTGATCCGGAGCAATCTGGCCGACGATCTCACGCCAGAGAAAATAGCTCGCACGGCAGGCTTATCCGTGCGGTCGTTACATCGCCTGTTTCAGGATGTCGGAGAACCTGTGGGCACTTTCTTGCGCAACGCCCGTTTGGAGAAATGCCACCGGGATCTGGCTGACCCCGGCAAGTTTCACTTTTCGATCGGTGAAATTGCGTATCAGGCCGGGTTTCGAAGTCAGGCTCATTTCGCAAATATATTCAAAACACGATACGGAATTTCCGCGGGCGAATGGCGGCGGTCAGCGCAACTACGTTGAATATTATTATGGCATTGTAGCCTGCACAGCCGATGCGGGTAGCCATGTATCCGTCCACGTAAGCGGCAATCAGGGCGGTGATCGCCCTCGTTTTACGCAAAAACCTATGCCGAGAACCACCACGCCCGAATTGCCGGATAGCGGTTACGCCATGCTGCTTGACGGTCTCATGAAAGTGGAATTCGAAATTACTGAAGGCAGTCGCTACGGGGGGCGCCCTTAAGCGCAAGTTCCAGTCTTCGGTCGGGTCTAGGTGAAGTGACGAAAGGCCATGTCGGCGCCCACGCGGTCAATGTCAATGCGGAGGCCCGAAGCGTCTCTATCCTTCGTGTTGTGGGCAGAAGGGCCGATCGAAAGTGGGGCCGGCGGCGTAATGATGTGGTGTCGGCAAGCCGGGACAAGTCTTTTGTCAGTTGGATTACGTGAGGCGAGGCCGGATGCATTAGGAGGCATGGACTTGGCCAGCGCGAGGCGACAATCACTTTCAACACCGGCGTAAGCCAAATTATGCATCGATCTTTGTGATGCTGTATTCTTCCGCCCGGAAGCTTTCTGTCTTTGCTGAGTAGTCAAACATCGAAAACGGCCATGGGATTGCAGGACGCCCGCTTTTGCCCTGATACCAGGTAGTCACGCCCGGTGCGCCCCAAGCCCGCATGCGATTGACTGCATCCACGACGGCGTTCAGCTCATCATGCACGTCCCAGCGTACATCCACGCTCTTCACGGCGTTTTTCAGCATGTACTGAAAGGTATCGACAATATAATTTACGACGAACTCCGCGGTATTGATGGCATTTCCATTGATGACCTTGCCGCTATTGGGGCCGCCGATGACAAACAGGTTTGGAAAACCTGGAATCGTGATCCCAAGGTAGGCGCGGCTTTCTTCCGCCCAGCGCTCATGCAGAACTTCATTTTCGAGACCAATGATCTCAATCGGGGCCAGGAATTCCGATGCTCGAAAGCCCGTCGCGAAGACGATGACGTCCACCTCGTGGTGGGCTCCGTCCTTTGTCTCGATCCCGGTCTCGGTTAAACGTGCGATCCCGTCGGTGATCAGGTGGGTATTGGGGCGACTGAGGGCCCTGACAAACGATCCATCGTCGCGCATCAAGCGTTTCGTGCCGGGCGGGTAGTTTGGCGTCAGTTTTTCGATGAGATCCGTCCGGTCGCCGGCGTGCTTCACAAGTCCGGCGAGGCTTTCCTGGCGCAGACGTTCATTGAGCTCGCTGACAGATACCGGATGTTTCCACTTTGGGTCGACCTTCACCGCGGGTAAGCGCCCCGAAGAGCCAAGCCAGAATTGCCACAACCGAAACCAGCGAGCGTAGCCGGGTACGCGCGCCAGCAGCCACAACATTCCCGGTGCGATGTCCTTGTGATAACTCGGCGTAGGGAGCATCCACGGCGGCGTTCGCTGGAAGACGAACAGGCTTTCGACCTTCTCCGCGATTGACGGCACGATCTGAAAGGCGCTGGCCCCGGTACCGACGACGGCTACCCGCTTGCCGGAAATATCGACGTCATGACGCCATTGGCTCGAATGGAACACCGCGCCCTTGAACCGCTCTTGTCCTTCGATCTCGGGAATGCGCGGACGATTGAGACCACCGCAGGCTGCAATTACTGCATTGGCCTGGTATTCGGAAATTTTCCCGTCGCGGCGGATTTTCACGGTCCAAAGTCCGCTGGCTGCGTCAAACCGCATGCTCTGCACTTCACTCGATAGACGGTAGCAGGCGCGAAGATCGGCCTTTTCGACCACATCCTGGATGTAGTCAAAGATCTCGCCACGCTGCGAAAACGCCTGAGGCCAGTCGCTCTTGGGTGCAAAGGAGTAGCTATAGGCGTAGTTCGGCGTATCCAGGCGGCATCCGGGATACGTATTGTTCCACCATACGCCTCCGAGTTCGGAGCTTTTTTCGAATCCAATGAACGGGATACCCGCCTGGGACAGCCGGTACGCAGCAGCGATGCCACTTAGCCCGCCACCGATGATGATCGCGCTGAAGTCACGCCCAGGGGCGAGCTCAGATTTCTGCCAGGCTGGCCGGCGGGGGTCGAATGGCAGGCCAAGCTCGCTGAACAGAAGTGGCAGGTGGTGGTCACTTGCATTCTTGGTGATGTATTTGAGGGCGGGCCTCATAAGGTCGGCATCTGGCGACAGATTGCCCCAACCTTTGTCGCGCGCCCTGATCAAGGCCCCGGTGGCCAGGGCCCGGGCCTTCGCCTGAGCTTCCTGCGACATCCCGCCCTGCGGCACCGCTGCTGCCAGCAACAGAGGTGTCGGCGGCATCAGATCTTCTGAAATCAGGGAGTCGTCTTGCATGATCACGGAAAGGGCCGCCAGCAACGGCGGCAGTTCCGCTTGCGCGACCGCATCCTCAATCGCGGCGTCGCTGCCGTCGAGAGGCTGGGTGCGCCCGTAATATTCCCGAACCACGTCTGGATCAGTTTCGGTATTGGGAAACTGCAATTTCGTAGCCTGGGTAATCATCTCTGCCTGCTTGCTTCCGATTGTCATCTTGCGGGGAGTTGCGCGTCAGCAGGCGTGCGAGTGCCTGCATCCCCTGGTATCGCCGATCCCCAATCCTATTGGTGCCGGCAAATGAACGTCAAGAAATAAATAATACCTAGTATAATAAGTATGTGAAGTATATGGAAATTGATGCGTTCTTTGACATTGGGAAAGTTAAGGCCATGAAGCAGCCAAAGGTAATGACGATAGCGGGCGTGAGTGCGGAGCCGGGACAGAGGATTCGCGGCAAAGTGGCTCTCGCGCAACTGTCCGACGGCGCTTCGGTGGATATTCCCTTTGCGCTTCTCAACGGCGCAAAGCCTGGCCCGCGCATCTATCTTGGCGCCGCGATCCATGGCGACGAAGTGAACGGGATCGCGATCCTGTTCGAAGCCTTGCGGGGACTGGATCCGGCCGATCTCTCGGGGCAAATCGTCTGCGTGCCGGTGCAGCATCCATTGGCGCTTTATGCCGATCACCGTCTGCCGCTGGCGCAATTCTTGAAATCTCCCCTGGATCAGGCGCCGGCCGACGCATGGACCTGTTTTCCCGGATCTCAAGACGGCAATCCCGCACAACAGCTCGCTCACCTCCTGTTCGGCTTTATCCGCGAATGCGATTATGTCATCGACATTCACACGCCGACCCGAGGGGGGCGCTACGTCCCGATTGCGATTCTGCCTCCGGAGTCCTTGGACAAGGACGGGCGAATCCTGCAGCTCGCGAAAGGGCTTGGCAATGGATGGATCATGCGCTCGAGCAGCGATTTCTATGTCGCTCCGGGTATATTATGCGTAGAGGCTGCAAGGATCGGCATTCCCGGATTCACATTCGAGATCGGCGAAGGCGGCCGGCTTGAGCCGGATGTGGTGGAGGTGGGGAAGAGTTGCATCCTGAATGCTTTGCAGTCCCTCGGGATGTTGAGCGTTTCGCGCAAGGATCCGGCTGAAACGCACCTTATGAAAGAATTTGTCGGGCTGCGCGCGCGGGCCGGCGGCCTCCTCTACAATCACGTGAAATTAGGGCAGCGGGTAAACCGTGGCGATCTGCTCGTGACGATCGTCAATGTCTTCGGGGACGAGGTAGAGAGGGTGACGGCGCCCCTCGATGGATATGCCGTCCGCCTCACGACATTATCAACTGTGTCTACCGGCGAACGCGTCGCCACGCTTGGCATTGTCTGAGCAATAATCAGGCAAGCCGATTGCCGAATCGAGGGTGGCGACTTATTGGACGACGAGGCTGGAGCCGAATAAACGGGACGCCTCCATGCGTCCCTAGACATGTGGAGGAAAGGGCGTCTTAGTGATCAACGTAGGAAACCTCTCGCCGCTCTATACACAGCTTGCTGACGCGCTGCGGGAGAAAATTACGTCTGGTGCCTACGCTCCGCATGCAGCCATACCGAGCCAGTCGGAGCTGGTTGAAGAATTCGGGATTAGTCCCATTACGGTCCGTCGTGCGATTCGAGAGTTGACGTTCGAAGGCCTGCTTTACTCCCGTCAAGGCTTGGGAGTGTTCGTTACCGACCGGCGCAAGATTGTGCGCACCTTGGTAACGGGACACTTTGCTTCTATCCGTGAAGATATCATTCACGCCGGTATGGAGCCGGCAATAAGAGAAGTTTCATTTGGCCGTTGCGAGCCGGATCCGGATATTCTCAGACGGTTGGGGTTGCGCGGAAGGGCGGCGCTCTATCAGCACGAGAAAATTATACTTGCAGATGGGATTCCGCTTGCTCTGGACACGGTACACTTGCCGCCGCGCCTCGCTCAGATACTACGTGAGGGCCTCGCCGGGGATTTTCTCTTTGTGCTCTTATCCAAATTTGGGATCAGGCTCGGCGTGGTGAAGCGAGACTTTGAGGGGGCTCTCGCCGGCGCTCGCGAGGCCGAGCTGCTGGGTGGTGCGTCTCCCTTCCCCCTCATTGTCGAGCGCTATGACGTATTTGATGCTGACGGTGCTCCGTTGCTGTCCGGCCGGACGGCAACAAGGTCGGATCGCATACGTTTTGAAATAACCACAGAGAACTGACGGTTTTCGATTCACAACGGATTATCGTTGCTGCACAGACCCTTGATCGTTGGCTTTCTCGTTGAGGGATTTGTCAATGAGCGCGAGGAACGCTTGCGCGAGCCGTGACAACGGCCGTTCCGAACTTGTAATCACGCCAATTTCATAGGGAATGGCGGGGCGGAACGGGCGTGTCTCCAATCCCAGTCCCTTGAACATTCGTGCTGACCAAGCATCTACGATGGAGACGCCGTAGCCTGCCGCAACCATTGCGCATATCGAGCTGAAGAAGTCGACCTCCGCAATTGCATTGAGGGTTGCGCCCTCTTGGGCGAACGCCTCGCGTATTCGGTGCGATATCATGCGCTCAGGGGGCATTGCGATGAAAGGTTCTTCGGAGAGGTCTGCCGACGTGAGCACGCTCTTGGCCGATGCGGGGTGATTGTTGGGAACGATAGCGATGCATTCGTGCGCGTACTTCTGCACATGTACCCCGCCAATATCCACGGGCAGCTCGGCGATTCCGATATCGATGGAGGCTGCGGGAAAGAAGCTGCGTACCTCTTCCGATGTGCGATTAATCATTCGTATGTGGGCATCGGGATTGTCTCGAAGAAACTTCGCCGTCATCACTGGCAGGAAGGAAATCGACGCGCTGGGATGACTCGCGACGACAAGCCTTCCTGATTTCCCTTCACGAATGCCTTCGGCGATTCGATCGAGGCGCTGGAGTTGGCCCAGCGCGTGAATTACCTCGGTGTAAAACTGTTGCCCTTCGACAGTGAGCGTGAGGCGCCCGCCGTTGCGCGCAAAGAGGCTGAAGCCGATTGATGCCTCAAGGCGCGATATCTGTGCGCTGACTGCAGGCTGTGTAACACCTAAAACCTCTGCCGCCTTTGTAACCGAGTTGTTGCTTACGACTGTCCGAAAGGCATCCAGCAGCTTTATGTCCATGCCTAACTTTCCCTCCGTCGCACAGATTATGTGCGCATTTGCATAAAAAATATCTATTGAGGATTATATTGCTAGAACATAGTCTTACTGGAAATAATGCGCAACAATCGGTGCATAATTCGCTATAGCATAAGGGATTTTTTTGATGCTGGTGCGCCAAGTCAAGGCCAGCGGCAGCTCTGCTCCGATCGGGGATGCGCCCCTTATGGCGGCCCAAGGGATCAGCAAGAGTTTTGGCGCCGTGGAGGTGCTGAAGGATGTCAGCCTTGCCGTCCGGGCTGGCGAGGTGGTGAGCATCATCGGTCCCTCCGGTTCCGGGAAAACCACGTTGCTTCGCTGCCTTGCATTGCTTGAGCAACCGTCGGCCGGCCGCATCGTCATGCAAGGCAAGGTGATTTCCGACGGCTTGAACGGACCGGAAGTTCGTCGTGCTGCCGCGAAGGTGCGGCCGGACATCGGGATGGTGTTCCAGCACTTCAATTTATGGCCGCACATGACCGTTCTGCAAAATGTCACGGAAGCGCCCATGCGCGTGAGAAAGCTCAAGCCGGTGGACGCCACCGCTTTGGCGTCGGAGCTTCTCGCAAAGGTCGGTCTTGCCGACAAGCGCGACGCTTATCCATCACGTCTATCGGGCGGTCAGCAGCAACGAGTGGCCATCGCCCGTGCGCTTGCCATGACTCCGCAAGTCATTTTCTTTGATGAAGCGACGAGCGCACTCGATCCAGAACTTCGTCATGAAGTGTTGCAGGTCATGCGTGAGCTCGCCGTGGACGGGATGACGATGGCTGTCGTCACCCATGAAATGCGTTTCGCTCAAGACGTTTCCTCGCGGGTCGTTTTTATGGATCAGGGCCGGGTTGTGGAGGTCGGGGAGCCCGGAGCTTTCTTCAAGAAACCAGAGACTGAGCGTGCGGCACGTTTCCTGAGACAGATCGAAGTGTAACCGGATGGGATATGGAACGGAGATGATGATGAGGACTGCAAAGGCTGGAACTGTGGCGGCTTTGGTCGCTGCCTGCGGCGTGTTGATCGCCGTGTCGTCCTCGACAAGCGCTTTTGCGCAACAGCAGGAGTCTCGGCTCAACAGAGTTACCAAAACCGGTGTTCTGCGTGTGTGCCAGACGACCAGCTACTATGCCGTTTCCTATCGCAACCCCAAGACCGATCAGCTTGAGGGTATCGATGCTGATCTCGCCAGAGAACTTGCCAAGGAGCTTGGAGCCAAGCTTGAGGTTGTGGAATCAAATTTCGCGACGTTCATCGCCGACCTTCAGGCCGACAAGTGCGACATAGGAATGTTCGGAATTGCCGCGACGCTGAAGCGGGCCCAGGTCGTTGAGTTCTCAAAGCCTTATTTGCTGACAAGCCTTTATGCCATCATTCGCAAGGACGGCAAGATCAAGAGTTGGGACGATATCGACAAGCCGGGTGTGCGGATTGGCGCCCCGCTCGGCAGCTACACCGATACTTTCATGCGCAGCTACTTCAAGCAGGCGACTTTGACGAGCGTTGCGCCGCCGGCAACCATTGAAGGCGAACTTGCGGCTAACCGCGGCGATGCGATGATTGGAGATTACGCCTCAGCGATCCGCACCAAGAACGAGTTCGACTGGGCCGAAGTTGTTGCGCCGGACAAGCCTCTTCGTCAAACGCCATACGCCTATGTGATGCCTCAGGGCGATCAAGTGTGGTTGAACTACATCAATCTTTTCATCGACACGGTCAAGGCCGACGGCCGCTTAAAGGCGTTCGCTGAAAAATATCAGCTTGGCCCCATCCTTGCTCCCTGATTGAGCCCAAGAGAGCGATCCGGTCGTGTCTCATGTCGGATCGCTCAGCATCGGAGAGCGGCATGGTCACCTACACTTTTCGCTGGGATGTGATCTGGCAGAATCTGTCATTCATTATGACGGGTCTGGAAAATACCCTGATCATCTCCGGCGTCACTCTGCTACTGGCGATGTTGGGCGGACTGGTTGTCGCCGTCCTCGATATGTCGCGCTACTGGCCTCTGCGCGTCATTGGAATCGCCGTAGGCGAAATCATTCGAAATACGCCGGTTCTCGTCCAGCTGTTGTGGGTATATTACGTTTTGCCGATCGTTTTCGGGATTAATCTCACGGCCTTTGCGGCTCTGGTGATTACCCTTTCTCTCTACTCATCTGCGTTCATAGGAGAGGTTTACCGCTCTGGCATTCAAGCTGTTCCAAAGGGGCATGAGGAGGCAGCAAAGGTGCTTGGCCTTTCCGACTTTCAGTGCTTCAGGCGGATCATTCTGCCGCAAGCCGTAATCATGACGCTTCCGCCCCTCGCGGCCAACTTCGTTCAGCTTATCAAGTACTCATCCATGGGTGCTATTATATCAGTAAGCGAAATAACCCGGCGAGGCATGGAACTCTCAGCGTCTACGTTTCGTCCGCTGGAGATATTCACTTTCATCGCAATCGTCTATTTCTTCATCTGTTGGCCTCTCTCGATGGCCATCCGCCTATGGGAAAGACGTATCGCCCTTCGCTAGGGACGATGAAAAATCTCCGCTCGCTTATCCGGCGCTGGACCCAGCGGGAAGTGTAATCGGGCGATGATCGTGCTCGCCCATAGGGACGACATTCGTGTGGAGGGGCTCTCGGAAGTTCCTGCAAAGGCCCTTGAAGAACTAAGGCGCAAAGGCTCCAAATAATGAAATCAAGAAACGATGTGTTCGCGTCGCGCCGCCAGGCTTTACGTGAGAGCGCGCTTGCCTCGGGCGAGACCGTGGTATCGATGACAGCGACACTTGTTCGCGAGCGGAGTGAGACGCCGCCAAGCGATACGCGAGCGGTCCGTGACGCCGCCTTGCGTCTGCTTCAGACCATACCTGGTATCGAGATAGTCTCGCTCCATATGGCGGCTCACCCTGTGGCTAATCTGGTCGCGCGCCTCGCTGGCGGACAGCCGGGACGCCGCCTCATCTTCTCCGGCCATCTCGACACCTATCCGGTGGGAGATGAGAGGCAGTGGACGAGGCCTCCCTATCTCGCCGAGACCCATGATGGGTTTTTATATGGCCGCGGCTCCTGTGACATGAAAGGCGGCATTGCTGCTTCGATCATGGCCATGAGACTTCTTGCAGAGCAAGCAATGCCTTTTCCCGGAGAGATCGTGCTGGTGCTTGCCGGCGATGAAGAGTCCATGGGGGAGTTGGGGACGCAAGCAGTAATTGACAGCATTCCCGAATGTCGCGGTGATGCGGTTATTGTGCCGGATGTAGGTTCACCAAACGTCCTCCGCATAGGTGAGAAAGGAATGATTTGGCTTCGCCTGGAAGTCGCCGGCAAAGCCTCCCACGGCGCTCACACACATCGCGGCGTCAACGCGGTTGATACGCTGATATCCGCGCTGGCCGAATTGAAGGCGCTCGAAGCTCTTCGTATAGATCCCGCCCACCCTGCTGTACGGGTTATGGACGAAGCGGCGCATATATCGGAGCCTTTAGGTGGCGCAGGAGAGAAAGAAACCATGAGCCGGGTGACGGTCAATATTGGCCGCATCGGTGGTGGAGTTTCACCAAATCTCGTACCGGGGACCGCGTGGGCGGATCTGGACATTCGTATTCCTGTTGGGGTTTCCGTGGCTGAGGTCGAGAAGCGCATCAATGCGCACCTTCTGGCATTCCCCTCCGTTTCGGCTGATATAACGCGCCGATATGAAGCAACGTGGACCAATGCGGACGATCCAATCGTACTGTCGGCTCGCGCCGCGGCGCAGGATGTGCTGGATGCCGAGGTTGTCGTTAATATGAGGGTCGGCGCTTCGGATGCGCGCTTGTGGCGACGCGCGGGAATGCCTACGATTGTTTGCGGCTTGACACCTTATAATTTGGGGGCGCCTGACGAAAAGCTTGATATGTCGGAGCTGCCTATCCTTACCGCTCTCCTCGTCTCAACCGCGTTTGACTACCTGCATAAATACCGCTGAACTCCCAAGTCGCCGAACGCCCCGACCTGAGTCCGGCAAATGCAATGACGAGATTCTAACGGTTCGCGGCTCGTGCATGCCTGAATGGTCGCCGGTCCGACAAACAATATAATAGCCCTGCCGCAACCCAGACTGCCTATCGTCAAATGATGGTCTTCGTATCGAAAGCGGCACCGAAACTCCACCGATCCAAATCGTCTCATGGCGTGTTGTGTACTTTACGCTGGCCGTTGGTTTGGGATTTCGGAGCGGCCTTTGGAGAGGTGTGCTTTCCTTCGTCCGGGCGGCGCGAGGTCAACTGCTCGTACCAGCGCTGCCGAAATGCGCTCCACGAATTTTCGTCTTGAAAGCTGACGTCGACGAACCATTCCGTTGTGTGCGTCCCGTCCGGCCATGCTCGGTCTTCGCCGTGCCATTTCAAGACCGGCCATCGCGGATTGCGATGGGTGCGTCCGGTCCTGTCGTGAAGCGATGGGCGTCCCAGGCCGTCACCGAGCCAGGCCATGACCTCGGGCAGGAACGTATTTGCAAAGGAAAGTCCGTGGCGGCCGAGGCGCTGCGGCGCGCGCAACAATCGCTGTTCGATCCAGGCGAAGGCCGGCGGCGCGCTCTCGACATGGAATTGCCGCAGCACCAGCAGCCGGAAACCGCAATCGAGCCATATGGCCGGGACGGCACGGATGGTGGTCGCCTGCGGGTGCAGGTCCATTTTCAATCCTGACAGTTTTCAGCTTCAGACAGCGTTCAATTCAACGCAGCCTACAATTCGACCAGGCATTGGCTCTGCGTGAGCAGTGGTTCGACCGACGCCATCTTGTCTTCGCCACGGCGTCGCTCAGAGTTTTGCGGCCGCCCATCGGAAATGGGCGGAATCCGACACTGGGAGCGTTGCAATTCCAACATTCCGAACTGCCGTGGCCTGGAAACTTATCGGTTCTGATGCAATCAAAACCGGGCTCTACTCCTTTGTTTTGACGCGTTTTCTCACGCGAACCGGAATCCTCGTCGCCGTCTCGGCAATCTCCACCGCCTCGCGTATCCTGAAAGCCGTCAGGCGCTTGATGAAATCCGCGGCGGCATTGGCGGCGATGTCGATCAGGATGCGCTCTCCATCCTGAATCAGGAAGACGTCGTAGAGCAACTTGCCCCGGCCTGTGAGCAAGCCCGCATACAGCGTTCGGTCCGCGGCGAGCTGCCGAATATCGTTGGTCATCACCCCCTGCAGAAACTTGACGCGGTCGGGCCCGCCGATGGCGACGACGCTACGATCAGGCAATATGGCAGCCTTCAAGGATTCGGTCGTGGTCGCCTCGTCATCGCCGGCCGTATTCGTATCGGCGCTTCGGCAGCGGTCGGCTCGATCATCTCGTCCTCGATTCCTGTCGAACCGGGCGGGCGTCGGCGAGGTTGACCAACGAACCCGTGGGTTGACGTTAATTCCGGCGCGCCAGGGATCGCAGGAATCCCTGATATTCCTCGGTCAGCTCCATATCCACCGCGGGAGCCAGGCTAAGCAGCGCGTTCGCGATGAAGGGCTGGTCATTGCGGGGCTCGTCCAGAACCGCGCGCAGGACCGGAACATTGTCTTCAATGTGCTGGAGGAACGCGACGCCTTTCTCCAGGGTCTCGGTCCAGCGCGCTCGGGTCCAGTTCGCCAACGGATACATGACCTCGTGGATGAAATTGGATTTGCGCGCCTTCTCGAAGAAGCGCAGCCCGGTGTTCCAGTTTTCCTTTGAGCGTAGCGGCGGCGGTGGAATGTCGCCCAGCAACATTTTCTTGCCGGCCTGTCCAACGAAGTCTTCCAGCGTGATCGGCGCGTCGATCTGGGAGCGGAAATGCCACAGCCCGAACGAGCCGGGGAATTCCTTGCCCATGCTCTCCACCAGGGAGGCTTCCACCTTGTCCACCGCGGCCTTGTCCGCCTTCATCGCGGCTGTCATGCAAAAGGCAAAGATCGCGTCGTTTCCGACCTCATGAACGCCGGCTTTTCGCAACTGCTCCGGCGAGAGTTTTGGTGTCTCCCCGTCCGGGGGGACCTCGGCTTCGCCGGCCCGCTGCGCGGTAATGAAGGCGGTGATTTCCAGCCAGCTCATCAAATTGGCGATGAACATGTCGGGGTCCGTATGCACAATCGCCAGATTGAGCGGCATTTTTCGTTTTTTCAGTTCCGCCATGTCGGTCATGACTTACTCTGCTGTTCGACTTTTTGTCGGCTTTCACGCAAACCGTGACGCAACTCCGACGGAGCGAAGTGCGGGAGCAGGCTCTAACCGGCTCAGCACTTGAGCAGCAAAACCAATGCCAGCTATTGGCAGCCGTATCCCTGTGGCGGCCGGGCCGATGCGAGCGCGGGAATCGGTGGGACGATCCCGGATCGGCATCAGGAAGCCCGTCCGTTTCGACCAGCGCTTGGCTTGCCTGCCGTTTTGCTGCGAAGGATTGCGCTGGTGCGCCCGCACGTTGAACGGGAGGCATCGGGCGACCAGAAGTCGCGAGCTTGCAACGATAGCGCTATGTCTGATCTAACGCAGCGATGTCGTAGCTCCGACAAGACTGTCGCAAGGACAGCAATAGGGGTTAGTAGTCCGATTCTGATGTTCGCCCCTCGTTAGGGCAGTCGGAAAATTGAACCAGCGCTCCCGGCGTGACGGTCCGGCCACAGAATTATGTTGACTATTTAGTCAACCAAAATAATCTCGTTGTCGAATTAGCGTTTCTGGACGCCTCGTCACAGAAAATGAACCGCGGTCTTTAAGTCGATCTGGTTCGGGAAAGGGAAGCCATTACGGTGTCCTCGCTCGACAAGCCTCCTCAGTGAACCCGCGCCTCTGATTGCTCACAAGCCGAAGTTTTCCAACAATATCGACCCAAACGGAAGATGGCCTCCGATGGAGGCTGTCGCTTCGGTGTGAAGGCAATTGTCAATGAGTGTTGCGGCTTAATTCAATATCAACCGAACAGGAAACCGTATGAGCGCAGGACGATATTCTTTTCGCAAAACCGTGGTTGCGGTTGCTGCTATTGGGAGCCTTACCGCTTACAGCGGTAGCGATGCTTCGGCGTCGCCGCCGGCTCCCGCGCCGTCCACACAGACAGCGAATGGTCAGGCCTGTCAGAAACTGGCATCGGCTGCATCCGAGGTGTGGCCAAATCCCACCACTGTATTGACTGCTGCAACGTTCAACGCCGCTTCGCCTGCGAGTGCCGCGGCTCCTGCCGTGCCTGAGCACTGCGAAGTCATCGGGTTTATGAACAAACGCGTGGGTACGGATGGAAAGCCTTACTCCATTAAATTCCACTTGCGCATGCCTACCAATTGGAATGGCAGGTTCTTTATGGAAGGCGGAGGCAGTTCGAATGGAATATTATCTGATGCCCTTGGCTCGCTTCTGAACTTCCCCTCCGATAACGCCCTTGCACATTCGTTTGCGGTTATCAGTACCGATAGCGGCCACGACAATTCTATCGACAGTGACCCGAACGCACAGGGCGGCGAGGCGTTTGGGGCAGATCATCAGGCGCGTCTGGATTTCGGATATAATTCCTATGATCTGGTCACACAGTTTGGCAAGGCCGCGGTTGCAATGTACTACGGTAAACCGCCGGCCAAGTCCTATTTCATGGGATGCTCTGAAGGTGGCCGCGAAGCGATGATGATGTCGCAGCGCTTTCCGACGTATTATGACGGTATCGTCGCGGGCGATCCGGGCATGCAGCTACCGAAATTGGGCATCGACGGCGCCTGGACGAGCCAGGCATTTGCGGCAGTCGCCCCGGCTGCAGATGCAAATGGTCTCCCCGCTATCGGGAAATCGTTCAGCGACCCCGATTTGATGCTGGTGAGGAATGCGATCCTGGGAAAATGTGACGCACTCGACGGCTTGACCGATGGATTGATCAACAATAGCGCCGCGTGTCAGGCAAGCTTTGACCCAGCGACGGCGGTAAATCCTGTCACTTCGCAGCCTTTGCTTTGCAGCGGCGCCAAGACGGATTCATGTCTCACGGCTGGGCAGATCGGTGCGCTTAAGCGTGCTTTCGCAGCCCCAGTTAATTCCAGCGGTTTAGCGCTTTATACATCGTGGCCCTGGGATGCTGGAATCAGCGGCATATCCAATGGCACCTACAACCAGGGATGGCGGATGTGGTGGCTCGGAAGCTATGCTGCAGCCCAAAGTGATGCACAGCGATATACGGGCGCCTCACAGGGAAGGTGGTTGGCGGTGTACTCGACGCCGCCGCAGTTTTTTGCGGCTTCCCCCGGGAACAGCGCAATTGGCACCCGGATTCTGCAATTCAATTTTGATGTCGATGCTCCAAAGATATTCGCGACGGCTGATGCCTATCCACAATCGTCGATGCAATGGGATCAGACCGTGTCCACCGATTTGAGCCAGTTTAAAGCCAACGGCGGAAAGTTGATTCTCTTTCATGGACTCTCGGACGCCGCGTTTTCTGCCAACGATACAATATCCTGGTACACGGCGTTGACGGCCGTAAACGGCAGCAGCACGGCTGATTTCAGTCGCCTGTTCCTTGTACCGGGAATGAATCATTGCAGAGGCGGGCCGGCCACCGACCGATTCGATATGCTTTCGCCTCTCGTCAATTGGGTGGAGAACGGGGTTGCTCCGGACAGTGTCCCGGCGACTGCGTCGACGCCGTCCTACTTCAACGCCGTCGCGCGAAGCCGTCCGCTTTGTCCCTATCCGAAGCTGGCACATTACTCGGGCTCGGGTGACGTTGATGCCGCAGCGAGCTTTACCTGTCAGTAAGGGGCAATGCCGCTGAGCGAACCGGAGCATGATCCGGACCCGGAGGGCCGTGTCAGCGCAAGGGGGTACTGGTTTCCCCTCGCGACAAACGCGGAAGGCGTTCGTGCAGGAAGATCATGCTCAGTCAAAAAGCCAGAGCGGGAATGACGATTCGAAGAAAGTCATCCCGCTCTGGCTGACGCCGGCAGGTTTCACCGGCAAGTTCCATCTGTCGATGGGTGAAATTGCCCGTCAGGGTGGGCTCATTCTGCAAAATATTCAAAGCACGATACGGAATTTCCGTAGGCGAACCGGGAAATGCATTGTTTATCCGGCGGCCTGAGAGATAGAAGCCCGGAAGCGCGATAGCGCCAGGACGAAAAGCAGGCCGCCGACCCCCACAATCACCGCTAGGTTCGGCCAGATGATGTCCAGTCCAGCACCTCGGAACAGAATCGCCTGAGCGATCTTGACGAAATGTGTCGACGGCACCGCCTGCATGACGATCTGCAGCAACCGCGGCATGCTTTCGAGCGGCGTATATCCGCCGGATAGAAGGACCATCGGCAGCACGACAAGGATGAAAAGCAATCCGAATTGCGGCATGGAGCGCGCGACCGTGCCGAGAAGGATGCCCATCGCCGTGGCGAAGAAGAGGTAGAGCATCACGCTCATCTGGAACAGCATCAACGACCCGGCGGCCGGCAATCCCAGCACGCCGCGCACGATGATCATGAGCGAGAGCCCGGCGGCGATCATGATCACGAGCCCGTTGGCCCAGACCTTCGCCATGGCGATTTCGAAGGGCGATAGCGGCATGACCAGCAGGTGATCGAGTGTGCCGTGTTCTCGTTCGCGGATCACAGCCGCGCCCGACAGAACAATGGCGAGCATGGTTACGATGTTGATCAGCCAGGCGACGCCCATGAACCATGAAGATTCCAGGTTCTCGTTAAACGTGATGTGCAGGCGGAGCGCCACCGGCGGGTCAGGCTGGGTGTCCGTTCCATAGTAGAATTTGTTGACTTCGTCAGTTACGATCTGCTCGATATAGCCAGCGCCGATACCGGCCTGCAGTATCGCCGTGGCGTCGGCATTGACCTGGACCGTGGGCGAGCGGCCTGCCGAGACGTCGGCCTGAAACTTGGGCGGGATGTTGAGGATGAAGGTGTCGCGACCGCTGTCCAGACGCCGGTCGATATCGTTGAAGGCGATCTGTTCCGGCGTCTTGAACTGGGGTGACAGCAGCGCGGCGACGATATCATTCGATAGGCGCGAGTGGTCCTCATCGACGATGGCGACCGACGCGTTGCGCAGCTCGAACGAAATGCCGGTCGCCAGGCTGTAGATCGCGTAAGAAAAAGCAAAGACGACCAGCCCGAGCAACACGGCGTCATGGCCCAGGCTGCGCAACTCCTTGATTCCAAGGTACCAGATATTCGAAACCCGGTGCATGATTCAGCGATCCTGTTTTGGCAGGAGGAGCAGGCTGACCACGGTCAGCACGGGAACGAATGCAGCGAGCTTCAGTAGATTGCCGGTGAGATCGGCGAAGCCCAGCCCCTTGGTGAAGGTGCCCACGCTGATTCTGAGGAAATAGGTCGTTGGGAAGCCATAGCCGATCGTCGCCGCAATGCCTGAGAGCGAAGAGACCGGCATGATCAACCCGGAGAATTGCAGCCCGGGCAGGATAGTCAGGATGGCGGTACCAAACAGCGCGGCGACCTGCGTGGTGGTAAACGCGGAGACCAGCAGCCCAAGGCCGGTGGTCGCTATCGAATAGATAAGTGCGGCAAGCGTCAGCGTCAGTGAACTGCCCTTGACCGGCACCTGGAAAAGGAAGACGGCGAGCATCACCATGGAGACGTAGTTCACCATCGCCAGGCCGACATAAGGCAGTTGCTTGCCGAGCAGGAACTCGAGCCGGCTCACGGGCGTCACGTAGAGGTTGACGATCGAGCCCAGTTCCTTCTCGCGCACGATACTGAGCGCCATCAAGATGGACGGGATGAAGATCAGCAGCAGGCCGATGACCGAGGGCACCATGGCGTAGATGCTCTTGAAGTCCTGGTTGTAGCGGTCACGGGTCGCGACCTGGGCCGGCTGCCAGCGTGTCTGCGCCCCGGTCATGCGCAGATTGAGGTGCGTCAGGTAGCTCAAATGCACGCCGTTCAGGTAGCCTTGAACCGTTTCAGCGCGGAAAGGCATGGCGCCGTCGATCCAGGCGGAGACCTCGGTCGCGGTGCCCCGCTTCACGTCGCGACCGAAGTCGGGCGGTATTTCGACCGCGAAGGAAAGCTTGCCGCTCTTGAGCCCGCGATCAAGCGCGGCATAATCAGCAAGCGGCGCCCGCTGGTCGAAATAACGCGTATCGGCGAATTCCTCGATATAGTTGCGGCTCTCCGGCGTCTGATCCCGGTCGAGCACGGCAAAGGTCAAATGCTCGACATCGAAGGTGATGCCGTAACCGAAGATCAGCATCAGGAGTGCGGTGCCGAAGAATGAGATCGCCAGCCGGACCGGATCACGCAGGATCTGCAGCATCTCGCAGCGGGCGTAGGCGATGAGCCGCCGGGGGCTCAGCGATGCGGCCGTCACCGCCATGTGACCGGATATCACGGATGCGGCCAGGTCCGGTTTCGATGAACCGGCCTGGATATCGGCCTCCGGCTTTACCGCGAAGCGCTCTGCTGCCGGTCGCGCCTGGTCGGTCGCCTCTTCGAGATAGGCGATGAAGGCCTCTTCCAGCGTGACAGTGCCGCGCGCCCTGATCAGTTCCGTCGGCGCCGCAGTCGCCAGAATGCGCCCGGCATGCATCAGCGCGACCCGGTCGCACCGCGCCGCCTCGTTCATGAAGTGGGTGGAGATGAAGATCGTGACACCCTGGTTGCGCGAAAGATCGGCCAACAGCGCCCAGAACTCCTCCCGTGCGATCGGGTCGACGCCGGAGGTCGGTTCATCCAGGATCAGAATTTCCGGCTCATGGATGACGGCGACCGCGAGCGAGAGGCGTTGACGAATGCCGAGCGGCAGTCGATCCGACCTCTCGTCGAGAAGCCCGGCGAGGTGAAAATCCCCGACCAGCGCGGCGATTCGCGTCTTTGCTCGGTCTGCCGGGATTTGAAACAGCCGCGCGTGCAGTTCCATGTTCTGCCGGACGGTCAGTTCGCCATAGAGCGAGAAGGATTGCGACATATACCCGACGCGCCGGCGCATATCGATATTGGCGGCATCGATGCTGTGGCCGAAGAGCAGCGCCTCGCCCTCGGTCGCCGGCAAAAGGCCGGTGAGCATCTTCATCGTGGTCGTCTTGCCGCAGCCATTGGACCCCAGAAATCCAAAGATCTCGCCGCGTTCGATCGTGAGATCGATGTGATCGACGGCAACGAAATCATCGAAGCGGCGCGTCAGGCCGCGCGCTACGATGGCTGGCGCGCCCGGACTGCTCTGGCGTGGCGGGATATCGACGGCCCTGTAGCCGGCGCGAGCCGTCTCGGGCAGCAGCGCGACGAAGGCGGCCTCGAGCGTGGCGGCGCCCATGCGCGCCTTGAGCGTCGAAGCGTTGCCGGCTGCCAGCACATGCCCGCCATCCATCGCGACCAGCCAGTCGAACCTTTCGGCCTCTTCCATATAAGCGGTCGCGACCACCACGCTCATGCCTGGCCGCCTGGCGCGCATGGTGTCGATCAACTCCCAAAACTGGCGGCGCGATAGCGGATCGACGCCCGTCGTCGGCTCGTCGAGGATCAACAGATCGGGGTCGTGGATCAACGCGCAGCACAGGCCGAGCTTCTGCTTCATCCCACCCGATAGCTTGCGTGCGGGCCGATCGCGGAACTCTGTCAACCCGGTGTTCAGCAACAGCTCATCGATTCGAGCCGCGCGTTCTGCGGCGGCCTGGTCGAACAGGCGGGCGAAGAAATCGACGTTTTCGGCGACGCTCAACTCAGCATAGAGATTGCTGCCAAGTCCCTGGGGCATGTAAGCGACGCGCGGGCAGATGGCGCGTCGGTGCCGTGCGTCGGAGATATCGCCGCCGAGCACTGTTGCCTGTCCGGATTGCAACTTGCGGGCACCGGCAATAAGGCCCAGCAGCGACGACTTGCCGACGCCATCCGGCCCGATCAATCCGACGATGATTCCTGCGGGCAGATCGAGCGTCACGTTATCGAGCGCCGATACGGCGCCGTAGCGGTGCGTCACATCGGTCAGCCGCGCGGCAAGCCCGTTCGGCTCATTCATTTCGGCACCGCGCCGGCGCTCGAGCCTGTATCGGCCGGCAGCTTCGACTGTAGACGCGCTGGCCATACGACGTTGGGATCGAAGCGGATATAGGCGGTGCCTGGCAGGCCCGTGCGCACCTCCGCGATATGGCCCGCGAGCAGATTGGGGTCGACCTGCACCTTGATCCGGAACATCAACTTGTCCCGCTCCGACTGCGTCTCGACGGGTTTGGGGGTGAATTGCGATGTCGGCGAGATGAAGGAGACGCTGCCCGGCACGACCAGATTGGGCAGCGCATCGAGCACGATCCGCCCTTCCGAGCCGAGAGCAATCTTGCCGACATCCTCGGTCGGCAGGAACATCGTCATGTAGACCTTCGACAGGTCGAGCAGGGTGAATATCTTGGCGCCAGCGCCGATCACCTCGCCGGTATTGACGAGTCGATACTGCACCCGGGCATCGCGTGGGGCCACCAACACGCCATCGGCGATCTCGATCTTGTTATAGGCAACATCCTGCGTCGCTGCGGCGATGGCTTGTTCCGTCTCGCCGATCCTGGCTGTCGCAGCGTTCAGCGCCGCATTGGCGCCCTCCAGCGCCTGCCGGCGCTGGTCGAGCAGCTCGTCGGTCGCGAATCCCTTCTGAACCAGTGTTTGTGTGCGATCGAACTCCTGTTGGGCGAGCTTCTGCAGGGTCTTCTGCTGCACCAGATTGGCCGAGGCCTCATCGAGATAGCGCTCTGCCAGCGTCAACTGCGCCTCTGATTTTCGCAGCGTCGCTTCCGTATCGCGGGTGTCCATGCGGGCGACAACTTGCCCGGCCTTGACAAGGTCGCCTTCGTCGACCAGCAGCGTGGCGACGCGTCCGGGAAACTTTGGGGTGATGTCAATATCGTCGGCCTCGAGACGGCCATTGCCCCAAACGATGCCATCGGGCAATGCCGCCTGATGGTGCGTCCACCAGTACCAGCCCCCAGCGCCGCCGCCCAGGATCACGAGCAGTCCGGCGAGGACCAGCCAAAGCTGCATTTTCGACCGCCCCCCAGGCTTGCCCGAGGATGGGGGCGGTTGTGGAATCAGCGCCGGCGGGCTGGCTACCGGAAACGCAGCATCAGGAGCCGCTGCATCGGGTGTGCGGGACTGCACAGGCGCGGTCGTGCGGTTGCCGTCGGGCTTCACATCCTGCATCAGATCCTCACATCAAGAAGTACGAAGACATCCTCACGCCGCCGTTCCGGCTCGGCGGGGTTTGCGGAGCGTGTACCGGCGGCTTAACTGGAATCGGAGACGCGTTAATCCCACCAGGATTGACGGGCCCGGAATACCGTTTCAGCATCGTTCCGAGAGATGGTCGCCAACCAGAACGGCCATCGCTCCAGATCAAATGCTCAAGCCGGGTCTTTTGCTGGAAATCCGAGGGCTTTCGGCAATTCGGTTGAGTAGGCGGTCCAGGATGCCTGGAAAAATTCTGATTGGCGCTTGAACAGATCCGATACGCCGTCGCAATGAGCGAGGCTCTGGACAAACTCGGCTTCAGCCTGCCTGCGTTTCGCGGCAAAGGAAAGCAGATTGGACCAGTATTGTGCAGCGGTTTCCGCCAGCTTCTTCGATTGCTCCAGTTGCGGCAGGAACGATGGAGGCAGTCCAAATGAGATCGGCGAGTTCGCGTTTTCGGCGGCCATGATCGAGACTCCAATGTCATGAGTGTCTGAACAAAATCATATGAGCCGGAGTTCGGACGGATCATCTTGATCTATGTCAACGGCTGTTGACTAATTGAGAATTATGGTTCCGAATAGTTGAAAAAGAGGTCACGTATGCCGGCAGCGGTACCAAGGAAACGATCCGCAAGCCTTACACGTCAGCGCATTCTGAAGGCGGCGTTGGCCCGCTTTGCGGAGGTCTCTTACGAGGAAGTCGGTCTGCGCGACATCGCGCGGGATGTAGGAGTTGACGTTGCCCTCGTGCATCGGTCATTCGGCTCGAAGGAGAAGCTCTTCGCCGAGGCGTTCAAGGCGGCGGTCCAGTCCGAACGTCTGTTGTCTTCAAAGACGACGGAATTGGGTGCCGCCCTTACCAGGAATATCTTTGAACGCGGCAATGACCCGGCTTCGGGGCATGCCGTTGCGCTCCAGATCTTCGTTCATTCATTATCCAGCCCCCAGGCCAGAGAAGTCCTGCGTACCTTTGTCCTGAAAGATTTTATCAGGCCGCTGGCTGCCAAACTTGACGATCGCGCGCCGCAGCGCGCTGCCCTGATAACCGCATGCCTGGTGGGAGTCAGCATCCTGCGCGATGTCCTGAAGGTCAGGCCGCTCCTTGATCGATCGAGAGCGGAGAGTCAGCCCTTGATCGAAAAAATTCTCAACATGTGCCTGGATGATAGCGGCGAAGCCAATCCGTCGACGGTCGGGTCGGCTGCAACGGACCGGAGCGCTCTCGATCCTCGCGTTGGCGCCGGGATTCCTGCCAGGCGCGGCGCAGGAGGAGGGCGACGCGTTCGGGCCGCGGTTGTTCGCTCGGCGCGCGCCGACAATAGTGGTGGCCAGGATATGCAGTAACAAGGGAGGGAAATCGACGCGATCCTGCGAGGTCAACGCGGTCGCGCCGGGATGGTTTAATCATCAGATATGGCGAGTGCGTGCCGGCTCGATGGAGGAGATCGCGGGTGCTCTTGCCTGATCGCGCCGCGGTGGGCATCATGCATCGATGGTGCCGACAAAGAATTCCGAATCAACCATACGGTCCGCCGATCATATGCTGGTCCTCGAGCGAGGACTTTCGGTCATCGAATGTTTCGATGGACATGACGCCCTGAGCGTCTCCGAAGTCGCCCAGCTCACGGGGATGTCGCGTCCGGCCGCCCGGCGCTGTCTGTTGACGCTGGTGACTTTGCACTATGCGACGTCAGATGGACGGTTGTTTCGCTTGGCGCCACGGGTGCTCCGTCTGGGATTTTCCTATCTGTCCAAAGCCGATCTTCCGCAGATCCTGCAGCCCGCCCTTGAACGGTTAAGTTCGATCCTGAATGAGTCTTGTTCGGCCGCGGTGATCGACGGCACCGACGTACTGTATATCGCGCGCGTGGCGACGGAGCGTATCATCTCCGTCGATCTCCGGGTCGGCTCCCGGTTGCCGGCCTATTGCAACGCGATGGGGCGCGTCATGCTGGCGGCTCTGCCGTCGGAGCAGGCGCTGGACATCCTCAAGAGGACCGACCGGATCCAGCGTACCAAGGCGACGCTGACCAAGCTGCCAGATCTGATGGCTGAGCTCGATCGGGTGCGGAAGCAGGACTACAGCATCGTCCGCGCCGAGCTCGAACTCGGGCTTCTCACCATTGCCGTCCCGATCCGCAATTCCCGCCAGGAAGTTGTTGCGGCCGTCAATGTCGGCGGTCACGTCGAACGCTCTTCCTCCAAGCGCCTGATCGACGAAACCCTCCCCAAGCTGCGCAAGTTGCAGGCTGAACTGGCCCCTCTGCTCCGCACCTGAACCGGTAATAGCAACGATCCGTGACTTGACGGATCACGGCGGCTGCCGCATCCTTCATTTATCGTACATTTGTACGATTATTGTACAAATGTTTTGGGAGGAAAACAGATGCTGGCTGTGGAGAGCCTTAAAGACACTTACGATGCGCGCGACGGCAAAATGAGTCCGAGCGACGAACGGCGGTGCGAACAACTCCTCGCGCAGTGGATGGACGCTCTGAACCACCATGATGCCGCGGGCATGGACGCCGTGATGCGCTTTCCGCATGTCCGCGCCGCCGCCAACAAGTTGTTCATCTATGATGCGCCCGGCAGCAATCCGATGGATGTATTCAAAAAGCTGGTCGAGCTTCAGGGCTGGCACCACAGCGCGTGGACCGAGATCAGGCTGCTGCAATCGTCACCGATCAAGGCACATTACGCCGTTCAATATACGCGCTATCGCGCAGACGGTTCGGTGATCGGGGTTTTCGATTCCCTCTACGTTTTCACCGCCATCGATGGCGACTGGAAGCTGCAGTTTCGATCCAGCTTCGGTCCCTAGATGCCTTATCGGTTCTGATTCAATCAGAGCCGGGCTCTGCTATTTCGGTTTGACGCGTTTTCTTCATGCGAACCGGAATCCGCTTCGCTTGAAACCGCCATAAGCAAAAAGATCACAACGAGAACAACAATCAGGGAGAATACGATGGAACGCCAGGCAACGGACCAGCTCTATCGAAAGGTCACGTTACGGATCATCCCATTTCTATTCGTCTGCTATCTTATCGCGATGGTGGATCGACTGAACGTCGGCTTCGCCAAGCTTCAATTCATGTCCGACCTTCATCTTACCGAGACGCAATTCGGCATTGCCGCAAGTCTGCTCTATGCCGGCTACATTCTGTTCGAGGTGCCCAGCAATCTCATGATGCAAAAGGCGGGGCTCGGCATCACCCTGTTGCGCGTCATGACGCTGTGGGGCGTGGCGACACTGTTTCTCGCTTTTGCCGACAGCAAATTCCATTTCTATGGACTACGATTTCTGATCGGCCTCGCCGAAGCAGGCTTTCTTCCCGGCGTCCTGCTTTACCTGACCTTTTGGTTTCCGGAGCGGATGCGGGGCAGGATGACGAGCCTGTTCATGGCGGCTCTTCCGGTATCCGGCATCATCGGAGGTCCGCTCGCGGGCTGGATCATGACCGCGACGGACGGCGCTCACGGTCTCAAGGGGTGGCAATATCTCTTCCTGGTCGAAGGTGTTCCGGCGATCGCGCTCGGCGTATTCGCCTATTTCTTTATTGCGCGCGATCCCGATCACGCGGCCTGGCTCACCCCATCCGAGCGAACCGTGCTGGCACGGGACATTGCGTCAGGTCGAAGACTCTCTGACGGACACCCCCGCAGCTTCGCGGCGGCGCTTGCGGACAAACGGGTGTGGGGCCTGGCCTTCAGCTATTTCATCTTTTACTGCGTCGAGAATGCGTTGCTGGTATGGATCCCGACATTGCTGCGCGGGGTCGGGAGCGTCAGCATCATGCAGATCGGATGGATCAGCGGCGCCATCTCGCTGGTTTCGATGGTCGGAATGCAGCTGGTCAGCAGCCATTCGGACGCCGAAGGCGAGCGGCGCTGGCATGTGATCTGCTGCGGCGTTGTCTCGGGTGCCTGCTTCATGCTCCTTCCGCTTGCAGCCGGCAGTATGGCCTTGACCACGGCCATACTCATGATCGCATCCGTCGCGGTGTTCGCATTTCTGGCGCTGTTCTGGACGATCCCATCGGCCTATCTGCAAGGCCCTGCGGCGGCCGGAGGATTGGCTCTGATCAGTTCAATCGGCGCGACCGGCGGAGTGGTCAGCCCGATCTATATCGGCTGGATGAAGGACCTGACGGGCAGCTTCTATGAGTCGCTGGGATCAATGGGATTGCTGCTGGTCCTTGCGATGGGCGTCCTGCATTTGACTCTGCGGCAGCGGGCACCCGCGTCCGAATTGATGGTGCCTAATCGTTCGATGCCGTAATGCATCGGTCCATCGGTCGACGATTGCGCGGGGCGCCTGCCGCAGGTTCTCCGGTTTAACGAGCCGCCGGCGTCATGCCTGCCGAGGGTTGGTCCGGTTGGTAGCCGTCCGTCAAGGTCTTCAGGAACGCGATCACGTCGGCGATTTCCGCGTCATTGAGCGCAGGCGGGTCACCCTGCTTGCCGTCAAACGGCGCATCGACAATATCGATATTGCGCCGATACTCCGGCGGCAAGTCGTTATAGCGATCGACCTCACCATTCGGCAGTTTCGGATACCACTTGGCCGGTTCGGTTTCACGCTCGACGTAGAAGTGCATCACTTCCTCGAGCGAATGGAATACGCCGTTATGGAAGAACACGCTGCGGGTCGCCGCGTTGCGCAACGTTGGAGTCTTGAACAGGCCGCAATATGCGGCGGCAGTCGTGTAGTCTGTGCGCAGGGGGCCGCAAAGGCCAAGGTCATAGAAGCGTGGATCGCGGTTGGCGGGAATATCGCGATTGCGGGGAGCGCCGAGCGCCTCGAACTGGTAGTCGGTGAACGCGGGCTGGAATACGCCGTCGCGGGTCGCTCTGTCGATATGACAGGACGAGCAATTGCCCTTCTTCGGGTCGTCGAACAATTTCAGGCCGCGCGCTTCCGCGGCGCTGAGCTCGGCTTTGCCGGCAAGAAAGGCGTCGTATTTGCTGTCATACGGGCGGAAGCTCGGATCCTCGGTTTGGAAGCGCACCAAAGCGAACAGGGCCTCATCCAGTGCGAGCTCTGGCCCGTCGAATATATGCTCGCCAAACAATTTCTTCAGGTCATCGGCATACGCGGCATGCTTCACTCGCTCAAGAACGTCCGCGGCGCTGTGGTTGTCCATTTCGTTTGGATCGAGTAGCGGCCCCAGCGCCTGACTCTGCAAGGTGTTGGCCCGGCCGTCCCAGTCGAGCCCACCTCGCGGGACGTTTGCCTCCGCCGCCGCTCGCGCCGCGCTATTGGCGTCGGCCTTGGCAACCGAGGCAACCTTGATATCGCCCGCCGGCTCGGCCGCCGGGGCGACGTCTTCCGGCGGAGGCGGATCGTTATCCGCCATCTCGGTGCCCGGACCGATCGAAAAGTTCGGAGTGTGCTCATGATAGCGTAGCGACGGGACCGCACGGATACCCGGCCGTTTCAGGTCCGGTCCACCGAATTGCACCACCAGGTCATTCGGGGGGCCGTAGGCATGCGCGGGACTGTGACAGGACGCGCAGGAGAGCTGCCCGGACCCGGATAATGACGGGTCGAAAAACATTTTGCGGCCGAGTTGCGCGACCGCCGAAAGTTCGGGCGTTGCCTCTGGACTGTTGGGAGCGTCGCCTGCCGGAGCAAGGGGATCCGCGGCCGAAAAGGATATCGTCAGCATCGCGGAGAGCAGGACCGGCAGCCGGATGCGCCATGTGCGGAATGACGTTGCTACACGCTCTGAGGGACGCTTCATCGGAAAGCCCGGTACAGATCAGAGAAAGAACAGAATTACAAAATCTGGACGGATGGATTATCTCCATCCGTCCAGGTATCGAGTTCCGATTAGTTCAGTTGTTACTGCTTTGTGCCGAGGCTTGCGTTGAGCACCAGCTTCGGATTCGGCGTCTGGTTGAAGTCGAGCATGTTGGTGATCGGATTCGCGATCGAGTCATACGAACCCTGGCCGATCCGCTGGCTGTTGAGCCAGTTGTCTTCGACGAAGCGAATGATCGAGGACTGATCCGTCAGCGTATGATCGACGAAGTTCGGCTTCGCGAAAGGCGAGATGACCAGCAGCGGTTGACGCGGACCGTAACCGCAGCGTCCGTTGACCGGTTGGCCGTTGATGCCGGGCAGCGGCGTAGCAAGCGCGCCGGAAGTCCCGGGCAGCGGAGCGCACTGCTGCGGTCCGATGAGCGAGTCCTGCGCGCTGGACGACGGGTTTATGACGTTGTTCATATGGTCGTACCAGCCATCCGAGTCGTCATAGGCAATGATCACCGCAGTGCTTTTCCACTCGGGGCTCTGCTGCAGCAGATTGATCATGTTGACCACGAAAGTCTGCTCATCGAGCGGATCCGAGTTGCTGGGATGAGCGTCCTGGATAGCCGGAGCCTTGAGGAAGCTCACCGACGGGAGGTTGCCAGCCTGAACCGCAGCGACGAAGTCGTTGGTGTCATACTGGTGATTGGCGCCGCCGTCGAACGAAGTCCCGATCGACGCGACCGAGGTCGGCCGCGTGTGGCTGAGGTTTCGTGTCGAGGGGTAGTATTGGAACGGCTGGTGATGCGGAACATAGTCGTTCACATTGGAGCCGACCGTCGGAGAGGACGTGCTGCGCTGACAACCCGTCGTGCCGTTGGCGTTGATGGCCTGGAGATTGAATCCGCCCTCAAACCAGCCCCAGCTGATGTTCTTCGCGTTCAAGAGATCGCCGATGTTCTTGCCCGTCATTTCGGTCGTCGGGCTCGTCGTCGAGGAGCAGACATCGCCATGGGGATCGCTGTCGCCGAACATCGTGAAGCCACCCTGGCCGTCAGCGACGATGTTGTTGATCGTGTTGCTGGGATTGGACCCATTGCTCGGGGCGAAGCCCACTGCGCCATTGGTCTGTCCGGAGATCAGGTTGACAGCGCCGGGCGAGGAGGGACCGAATGTCGAACTGTACGAATTGTCGCTCAGCGCGAAATGCTGCGCATAGTTCCACAGGGCGGTGACGGTATTGCCGTCATAGTAGCCCATCACGAGGCCCTTGGTGTTGAAAACGCCGGTGCCACCGGTGCCGGCCGCTCCGGTGTTCTTGGGAAACAGGTCCATCTTGCCACCGTCGAAGGCGGCTTGCTCTGGCCCGTAAGAATGGTTTTGGCTCGAGGTATGGGCCTGCGAGCGGTCGAGACGGAACGGGTTGGTCGCGCCGGTCCCGTTGGCCGAATTCAGGTTCGGATTGTTGGTCAGCAAGGCCGGGGTGAGGCCCTGGACGCTCGGCGTGTTCGGAGCCGCCGTGAAAACCGGTTCACCCGGCGGGTTCGTCGCGGTCGGATAGGTGCCGAAATAGTGGTCGAAAGATTCGTTCTCTCCGAAAATCACCACGACGTGCTTGATCGGAGTAGTGGTTTGAAGTGAATCCTGCGGCGATGCCGCGAATGCCGGGTACTCGCCCTGAGCGGTTAACAATAGCGATAAACAAAGGGCAGACGCAGCCCTGCTAGCGTTGCGTTGCATGGAGCTCTCTCGTTCTGACTGAAAAGGATAAACGCCTTCGGTCTCGGTGAAAGACAGAGGCGGCCTTTGCTAGGCGATGGCGTTATAAATTTACCGCGTGACATGGAAATGACGCGCGAGTGAAACACGCGCGTGCAACTAAGAATTCAGAGTCGGCCTTTCGCCATCAGAAATGAAGCGCGTTGCGCGAGCGGAGTAAATCCGCAATTTTGCTGCGTCACGGGCATGGAAAACGGACTGACCTCGGCGCTTGTTCACAACTTTTACCTCGCGCGCAAAAGCGGACGTCAAGATCGCAGGGGCGGACAAGTTTCGGGACGCGCGCTACGTCAGTGGCGGTGCCTCGGCACGGTCATCGGGATTGATGCGGTCAAGGGCGTGGGATGGAGGACGGTGCCCGGTATGGGAATCTGACTTTCGACCCATCATTTTCGGTCGCGCGGCGGCCAAATGGCGAGGAATTGAGATTCACTCGCGCGGAGTGGTCGCTCCTGGTCCTGTTCACCGGGAATATCCGCAAGATCCTAACGCGCGACCAACTGCTGAACGCGATGTCCGGCGCCCGATCGAATTCATCCGACAGCAATGTCGATTGCCTCATCATCCAGCGGCGTCGGCGCGGAGAGATACGCCACGCATGAAGGTAGCCGTGTTCTTCGGCATGCTGGGCGTGACCTTCTTCGGTCTCGTGACGCCCGTGGTCTACGTCGCGCTACATGCGCTGAGCGGGCGGCAACTGTCCCCGCTCGCACATCACGGCGCCGCGCACCACGACGTCGTTTCACTGTCACTCTTGCCGGACCGGTTGCCCGCGCTCGAACATCAGAGTTGACCGGAAGACGACGGCTGCACTGCGGAAAGCTATGGGGAGGGATGCCGGGAATCCCACGAACCGCGCTCCGCCCGCAGCGACGGCTCGAAGCGGACCGGAATCCAGGATATGGCGAGCCGCTGCCCCACGCGGATTTCATCCTTCGACATTTTCGATGCGACCGCGTCGCGGAACCTCGCATAGGTGTCGCGTTCGTGGCCGTTCGTGCGCGCCGCGGCGAGGTTAAGCCATTTATAGGCGAGGATGAAATCCTGCGGAACGCCGTGGCCCTTGTCGTATGACAGGCCGAGCATGGCCTGAGCGAAGGGATCTCCCTGAACGGCGCCCTGGGCGTAAAAATCGGCGGCAGCGTCATAGGCCTGCGGTTCACCGAAGCCGTTTTCGTAAAGGAAGCCGAGCAGGCCGAGTGCCCTGGCATTGCCGCGCTGCGCCAGCGGCGTGAGTTCCCGGGCCGCACGAACATAGTCGCCACGGGAGTAGGCCGTGGTGCCACGCCCCAGCGCGTCGGCATGCGCGAGCGGCGCGGCACTCACGCCGATCAACATGGCGAGCGTGGCCGCCAGCAGGCAACGCGACACGGCCGCGATTGTACGGTGACGGCGCATGACCAAAGCGAGCGGAAGCCGGGTTGCGGTATTATTAAGGGACACTGGTGGTCTTTGCCTGGGTGATGGCGGTGGTGGCGATATCGCCGCGCAATTTCGATCGCAGTTCTTCGGCGACGATATGCGCGTCGGAGCCGTTGCGGATGATCTGGGGCCGGATGAAGATGATCAATTCGGTGCGGGTCGTGGTGTTGTCCTGGTGCCCGAACGCATCGCCCAGCCCCGGAATCTGATCGAGGCCCGGGATACCACTGCGGTTGCCGGACTGCTGCTCGCTGACCAATCCGGCGAGGAGTACCGTCTGACCCGTTGCGACCGATATCGAACTCTTGACCTTTCGTTCCGAAATCGTTGGCGTCAGGCTGTTGTTGTTGTTCGGCACATTGCTGATTTCCTGCTCGATATCGAGCCGGACATTGCCATTTGCGTTGACGCGTGGCGCCACCCGCAGGATGACGCCCGTGTTGCGATAGTCGACGGTGTTTACGACTGTATTATTCGTCGTTAGCACCGTGGCGCTGCCGGTGGAGATCGGTACGGAGTCGCCAACCTGCAGCGTTGCCACCTGGTTGTTGACGACGACGAGAGACGGATTGGACAGCACCTTCAGGCTGGTGACCGAATGTAGTGCGTCGAGGATCACACTCGGCTGGGTCGCGGATCCGACCAGGAAGTTGAAGCCCGGAAACGCTTGGTTGATGAATGCGTTTCCAATCGATCCTACGGCCGAGACGGCTCCGGTGGAATCGGTGGCGGTTGCCGGCGGGGTTATTGCCTGCGTGTTCAGGATCGTGCCGCTGTTGGCTGGGAGCCCGAGATTGTGGCTGGTCAGATAAGTCTGGACGCCGTAGCTCAGTTCGTTGTTGAGCGTCACCTCGGCGATGGTCGCATCGATCGCGACCTGAAGCTCCGGCTTGTCCATCTGAAACAGCGTGGATTCGATGATGTGATAATTGGCCTGGTCGGCATAGATCAGAAGCGAATTGTTGACGGTGTCGGGCGTGATCCGCACGTCGCCTTGCAGCAGGGGCTGGCCATTGCCGGCGCCGGCGCCGTGGCCGCTGTCGAGCGCGGCACCACCGTTTCCATTTCCGTTTGCACTGCCCCCCGCCGCTTGCTGGCCAAAACCTGTGGTGCCGCCGGGACCGGAAGAGGGGCGCGCGCCGAATCCGTTGGTTGTCGACGACGAACCGCCGTTCGCCGAGAGGCGGTCGCCGCTCGATGTCGCCGAACTGCCGGATCCCGGCGCAAGCTGATTGTCCGGACTATCGAGCAGGCTGGAAGACGAACTGCCGATGAACATCTCGGTCAGCACCTTCGCGATCTGGCGGGCGTCGCCGTATTTCACCTGATAGACGTGAACACTGGTTCTCTCAGTGTCGACATGATCGAGCCGCTTGATCCACATCGCTGCATCGCGCAGCATCGCCGGACGCTTGGTCACCACCATCACGGCGTTGAGACGGGCGATCGCCTCGAACTTGATGACATTCTGGCTGAGGCCGTTGTCGCCGGAGTCCACGATCTTTTCCAGTTCGGCGATGAGCGGCGCGGGCGGGCCGCTCGAAATCGGGAAAATGCCGACCGATTGGCCGCGCATCCAGTCGACGTCGAAGCTCAGGGCGGTGTCGACGGCGGTGCGGCGTTCGGCGCCGCTGCCTTGGATCAGCAGAAGATTGCGCGACGTATCGGCGCGAACCGTTCCGGCCTTGGTGGCGAAGCTGTCCATCAGCTTCAGGAGCGTTTGCGCCGATACATATTGCAGCGGCACCACGGAAACGCCAAAACCCGGTTCGGGGCTGGCGCCGGCCGCATCGACGCGGCCCGCGCCGACCGCGTCATTGAGCGGGGTCAGGCGATAGCCTGCGGTGTCGCGGATCAGCACGACGCCGCTCAGCCGCAGGGCATTTTCCAGCACGAAGACGATGTCCGATTTCGCGACCGGCCGTACCGAGACCAGGCTGACCGTGCCCTGCACGCGAGGGTCGATCGTGTAGCCGACGCCGAGGATGTCGCCGAGCACCACCTTGGCGACGGTAGCGACCGGCGTATTCTCAAAATTGAGATCGAATCCATTGCCGCTTGAGGTCGGTTGCGGCCGTTCATCGGAGACGGCCGTCACTTCCGCTCCTTCATACATCACCGGACGGCTGCTGCGGTCTTGGCCGGAAGCTGTCGCGGAGATGCTGCCCACGGCTTGCGGCTGACGCGGCAGCAAATCCACCGAACGCACCTTGTCCATAATGTCAAGCTGGGCGCCGTCATTGGTTGAATTGACGGTTGCCGAGTTGCACGAGGCTAACAGGCCCAGAGACATTATAATAAAGGCAGCGCGAGCGCCGCGACCGATCATTAGGTACCGGCCCAGACTGCCGACGCGTACCATCGTTCCCGCCATTTCTACTATACATTCAAGACATTTAGGCCCGCAGATCATGCATGACGATCCGCTCACGCCCCCCGGTGGGCATCCTTAGCGATGGATCGTGACAGAAATAATTGCCGGCGGGATCGCACGTCAAACATTTTGCGGCGTTGATTTCGGAGCACATGACGCTGTGCCCCGCCGCAGAATATTGAGATCAAATTTTTTTTGAACGGCATGCGCGTCGGGCGCTTCGTACAGGTGTCACACTTCGGATCAATAACGAAGAATGACGGTCGAGCGATGTTCAATGATCCGCCGACCGATCCCTTGACACGCGGTACGACCGGAACAGCGAATGGCCAGCGACTTGTCTTTGCAGTTCGTGGAATATTTGCGTCAAGGCAAACATTTGACGAGCGCGGACGGTCGTGACGATGCGGCCGGGCCGGGCGTTTCCGACGGCCGTCGGGCCAAGCTCTGGGAACTGACCGATCTGTCAGCCGCCGGGTTCGCGGATGAAGCCGCTCGGTTTTTTGGACTCGAGCGGGTCACGCTGCAGGACATGATGTCGGCAGCGCCGCTGGTGGCGTCGTTCTCGCAACGTTTCCTGCGCGAGATGATGGTTTTTCCGTATCAGTCGTCCGATGGCAAGGCAACGCTCGCGGTCGCGGATCCGAGCGATGTCGCGGCACAGCGCGCGACGCAGATCGTGCTTGGCATGGGCATCGTGATCAGGATCGCGACGTCGGAGGACCTTGCGGTCGTTCTCAACCAGCGTCTGGGCGAAGACGATGTCGATCCCGCCCTGGACCCGGCGTCACAGCCGCGGGAAGACGACATCGAAAGTCTGCGGGATCTCGCCAGCGGCGCACCGGTGGTGCGCGCGGTCAACGATCTGCTGGAAAAGGCGGTTGAACTGCGCGCCAGCGATATTCATATCGAGCCGTTTTCCGCCGGCCTTGTCGTTCGCATGCGCATCGACGGGTTGCTGCGCCCGGTGGCGGCGCCGACAGGGGTGTTGCCGCAAGCCGTGATCTCCCGCATCAAGATCGTCGCCAACCTCAACATCGCCGAGCGACGCCTGCCACAGGACGGCGCCGCGCGGCTGCGGGCAGGGCGCGGGGATGTCGATATCCGTGTCGCGATCATGCCGACCCAGCATGGCGAATCCGCCGTCATCCGCGTCCTGCCCAAGGACCGCGGCCTGCTGGTCGTCGAAAAACTGGGATTTTCAGCGCCCGACGATGCCACGTTGCGACGGCTGCTGAAGCTGCCGCACGGCATGATCGTCATCACCGGCCCGACCGGCAGCGGCAAGACCACGACGCTTGCGACCATCCTGTCGATCCTGAACGAACCGGTCCGGAAGATCCTGACCATCGAGGATCCGGTCGAATATGAAATCCCCGGAATCAATCAGTCGCAGGTCAAGCCGGGGATCGGGCTGACATTCGCGGCCGCGCTGCGCTCCTTCGTGCGCCAGGATCCGGATGTCATCATGGTCGGTGAGGTGCGCGATTCCGAGACCGCGCATGTCGCCGTCCATGCCGCGCTGACCGGCCATCTGGTGCTGACGACGCTGCATACGGAAACCGCGGCGGCGGCGGTGCCGCGGCTGCTCGACCTTGGCGTCGAGGGCTATTTGCTGCGATCGGTGTTGCGCGCCGTGATCGCGCAGCGGCTGGTTCGCCAGCTGTGCGAGCATTGCAAGGCGCCGCGGGCGCTGACCGATGCCGATTTTGCCGAAGATCCGCGGCTCACAGCGCTAGGCCTCCGCGCCGGCGAGGTGATTCAGGAGCCGTGCGGCTGCGAACGCTGCGGCGGCACCGGCTATCGCGGCCGGCTGGGCGTTTTCGAACTTCTCGAATTGACCGGCGAGATCCGTGAACTGATCTCGGACAAGACCGACGGGCTGAAGATCGACGCGATGGCGATCCGCGACGGCATGACGACGATGCTCGACGATGGCATCGCCAAATGCCGCGCCGGACTCACTTCGCCTGCCGAAATCCTCCGTGTTACGACTGTGCGGTGAAAGCGTGCCGAATTTCCGCTACCGGGCCCTGACGCAGAACGGCGAGATCGTGAATGGCACGCTCTCGGCGCCGACATCTGCGGAAGTCGCGCGCCGGATCGAATATCTGCGGCTGCTGCCGATCGAGACCGTCGAGGACAAGCGTGCTGTTTCCAGCTCCGGCGGATTCGGTCTGTTCGGCAAGCCGAGTTCAGCCGAGATCACCACCTTCACGCGGGATCTGGCGCTGCTCCTGAAGGCCGGCGCGCGTCTCGACGACGCGCTGGAACTGTTGTCCGGCGACGCCGATGTCGGGCGGATGCGCCCCGTGGTTAGCAAGCTCCGCGCGGCGCTGCTCAGCGGTGAAAGCCTGGCGGATGCGGTCGCGGATCACCCCGCGCTGTTTCCGCCGATGTTCGGGGCGCTGGTGCGCGTTGGCGAGGTTTCCGGCACGCTCGATCAGGTGCTTGACATGCTGGGCGCGGAGCGGGCGCGATCGGAACTGATGCGGCGCAAATTGACCGATGCGATGCAATATCCGGCCTTCGTGCTGGTCGCCGCCGCCGGCGTCATGCTGTTCTTCATTCTGTTCGTGCTACCGCAATTTTCCACGGTGCTGCAGGATTTCGGTGCCAAGCAGGATACGACGCTGGGTACCTTCATCAAGCTGTCGGACTTCTTGCGGGCCAACGCCACCGCCGCGCTGCTGCTGACCGCGGCGGTCATCGCCGGCGTGTGGTGGCTGCTGCGCCGACCGGGGGCGGGCGCTGCTATTATGACCGCGATCTCGCACGTACCCGGCATCGGCGGCATCTTCCAGTTCTATCGCACCAGTCTTTTTTGCCGCAATCTCGGCGTCCTGCTCGGAAGCGGCGTCAACCTCACGGCCACTTTGCGCATCCTGGTCGACATCATGGCGGTGACCGGAGGCGAGGCAAGCTGGACCGCGGCGGCCGATCGCGTCCGTCATGGCGGCAAGCTGTCCGACGCGCTGTCGGTGGCGACCAGCCTGCCGCCGATGGCGGTCCGCATGTTGCGCCTCGGCGAAGAGACCGGGCAATTGCCGGCACTTTCCGGCCGGGTCGCCGAATTCTACGAAGCAAAATTGCAGCGCAGTCTCGACCGGGTCGTCGGCATCGTCGGCCCGCTCGCGATCGTTACCATCAGCACGGTCGTCGGCGGGCTGATCGTGTCGGTTATGACCGCGCTGCTGTCGGTCACGCAACTCGTTGGCTAAATCAAGGGTCGGGCTAGATCAAAGGTTGGTTCATCATGATATCGCTCAAGAGCATCGGCGGAATTTTCGTTACGCGCACTGAAGAGCCCGGCCGGGACGGAAGCGGGCTGGCGGATACCGGCCAACAGGGTTTCACGCTGGTCGAGATGCTGGTGGTGATCACCATCATCGGCCTCATCATGGGGCTGATCGGTCCGCGCGTGCTGAATTATCTCAGCGAATCCAAGGTCAAGACCGCAAGGATTCAGTTGCAGAGCTTTGCCAGCGCGCTCGACCTGTTCTATCTCGACGCCGGCCGGTTTCCTTCCACGTCGGAAGGATTGACCGCGCTGGTGCGGCAGACGCCGGGCGTTGCCGCCTGGAGCGGGCCGTATCTGAAGGGCGGCACCGTTCCCACCGATCCCTGGAACAATGCCTATATCTACCGCTCGCCGGGCGAGCATGGCCCGTATGATATCGTGTCCTACGGCTCCGACGGTCAGGAAGGCGGCAGCGGCGTTGCCGCCGACATTTCGCTCGAAAACGTCACCGCGAAAAATGAGTGATGGTGCAGAGCGCGGCTTTACCCTGCTCGAGATGGTGTGCGTGCTCGCCATCATCGCGCTGCTGGCGGCCGTTCTGTTGCCGTTCATGCCGCATGAGACATCGCGGTCGCGCCTGCAGGCCTATGCGCTGCAGGCCGCGGCGCTGCTGATGTCGGACCGCAACGCGGCGATCCGCAATCAGACCAGCGTCTCTACCGCCGTCGATGCGCAAGGGCGCGTGATTCATTCCGGCGCATCGCGGAGCGCAATCCGCGTTCCCGACGACGTGCGCTTCGACGCGCTATTGCCGCAGACCTGCCGGCAGCAGGCGGCATTGTCGGTCATCAGCTTTTTCGCCAACGGCACCTCATGCGGCGGCACCATCACGCTGACCCGCTTCGATACCGGCTATGAAATTCGCGTCAACTGGCTGACCGGAAGGATCGAAATTGTTCCCCACGACACCAGCAGCAACTGATCGCCCTGACGGCGGCTTCACGATCATCGAAGTGCTGATCGCGCTTGCGATCGTCGCCGTCTCGATCGTCGCGATCGGCTCGCTGATGGCGACCAATGTGCGCGGGGTGCAGTCGCTGGAGCGGCATGTGGCGCTGACGCAAGCGGCGCGCACCGTGATGGCCGCGGGCCTTCCGTCGCACGCCGAACTGCAGCCCGGCACCACGTCGGGACAGCTGGACGGTTACCGCTGGACCGTCGATGTCACGCCGTTAGGCGGCGACTGGACGGTGCCGGATGCCGATATTCCCTGGATGCCAGAACTGGTCAGGGTGCGCGTCCAATCTCCTTCCGGTGCGGTGTCCGACATTCGCACCGTCCGCCTGATGCAGAAGCCCTCCGAATGAGCACCGTGCCGATCCGGGAGCGTGTTGGCGAGCGCGGTTTCACGCTGATTGAAACCATTGTCGCGCTGGCGTTGATGGGGCTGGTGCTCTCCGCGCTCGCCAGCATCACCGCGCAATGGCTGCCGAACTGGAATCGCGGCCTCGGCCGGATCCAGCGCAGCGAGGTGATCGGGATCGCTTTGCAGCGAATCGCCGCCGACCTCGCCGCCGCCGAATATGTTCCGGCCAATCGCGATTCGCGCCGCCCGCTGTTCGAGGGATCTGAGCTCTCGGTGACATTCGTGCGCACCGCGCTTGGGCCGAACACCGGACCCGGGCTGGATCTGGTTCGTGTCGGCGAGACGACCGAGCGCCACGAATTCGTGACGGTGCGTTCGCGGACCCGATTCGCCCCGCTGCCATCGGCTGCCTCGCTGTCGGAACAGATACATTTCAGTGATCCGGTGGTGCTGTTGCATGCGCCATACCGCCTGTCGTTCGCCTATGCCGGACTGGACCGGATCTGGAAAAGCACATGGAGCGGGGCCGATAAGCTGCCGTCCATGATCAGGCTGACCATTCGCGACGGCGGCACCGAACGGGTTTTGTCGGTGTCGACGATCGCGCCTGTCCACGTTCAGGTGCCGAGCGATTGCCTGCAGCCGGACGGCAAGTGCAGTGACAAGGACACGCCCGATAAGAACACGCCGGATGATTCAGCCAACCCGCCCGCGGATGCCCGGGCCGGGATCGCGAACCAGGGCGGCACGCTATGACGCGGGATCGCGCCAGCGCGTCATCTCCGGAGCGCGGCTTCATACTCGTTGCCGTGATCTGGATTCTCGCGGCTTTGTCGGCGCTGGCGGCGATCTTCGCGGTGTATCTGTCGGCCTCGGCGCAAGCACTGGCGCTCAACGACACCGCGCTCCAGACCGAGGCGCTGGTGTCCGCGAGCCTCGAACTCACCGCCTACCAGTTGACACTCGCCGGCGACAAGGACCGGCCCTCGCGCGGATCGTTCCACTTCCGGATGGATGATGCCGATGTCCTCGTCACCTTCACTTCCGAGGCCGCCCGCATCGATCTGAATTTTGCGCCCAAGGAAGTGCTCGCCGCTTTGTTTGCAGGCCTCGGCGCGAGCAAGGCCGCGGCAAAGGAAGATGCGGACCGGATCGTCGGCTGGCGGACTCGTGCAGCGCCCGATAGCGCCGGCGACGAGCCATCGCTCTATGCCGCGGCCGGCTTGAATTATGGACCGCGGCAATCATTGTTTACCCATGTGAACGAACTCGCGCTGGTAGTCGGCCTGCCGCCAGCCTTGGTGGACCGCGCGTTGCCTTTCGTCACGGTGTTCAACGGCTCGGCCGGTGTCGATGCCACGATCGCAGCGCCCGAGGTGGTCGCTGCCTTGCCCGTCACCGGACAGGACAAGCCCGCCGATGCACTTGGCCAGCCATCGGCGCCGTCGAGTGATCCGCTCGCGGCTATGAATTCATCTTCATCCGCGGCAGCCAAGAGCGACGTGCCGACGGTCAAAAGCCCATGCTACCGGATCGAAGCCACGATCCATTTCAGCAGCGGCCGCCGCACCGCCTCGGAAGTCGTGGTTGTGCTCGGTGACAAGGTGGAACCATATCGCGTGTTGTCCTGGCAGGACGATATGGAGCCGCGCCGCGACGCGCCAAGGCGCAGGGGGATATGATGGCTGTGATCCCTGAATTGAAGCAGCTCTTCACGGAATGGATTGCCGCCGTGACCAGTGCCGTCGAAGCGGCGACGGAAAAATTCGTGCGTTCGCGCCGGATCTTGCTCCATGAAGGCGAGGATGGCGCCTATTCGGCCAGGACGGTTTCGGGAAACAAGACGGTTCCGGGAAAGAAGGCGCAGGCGCTGCCCGATCTGTCCTTCCGCCTCGATGAGGGCAGGCCCCATCCGCCATTGCCGGCAGCCTGGCAAGCTGCATTCCGCGGCAGCCGCGTCGAAGCGCAATTGCAGGCCGATCATGTGATGACGTCGTTGCTCGACTTCCCGAGCAAGGCCGGTGATTTTCTCGACGGCATGATCCGGACACAGATCGATCGCCTCACGCCCTGGACCGCCAGCGATGCGGTGTTCGGCTGGAGCCCGCCGGTAGTCGCGGCAAACGACCGGATCGACGTGACCTTCGCAGCGACGTCGAAGCGTGAGGTGCAGCCTTTGCTTCACTTCGCGCAAGCGCTGGATGTCGCTTCCGTCGCCATCTACACCACCGCTTCCGATGGCGCCGGCGCGCCGGTCAGGATCAAGCTCCTCGACCAGCCGTGGCGCAGTGCGACCGGGTCGGCGGCGAGGACACCGCGTCTTCTGCGCGCCGTTCTGCTGTCTGCCGGTGTTGCCGCTGCGGCCTCGCTGCTGATTTCGGCCTATTTCGAGAGTTCGCTGCAATCGGAGCTCGGCGAATTGCAGCGGCAGATTTCGCAACGCCGCGCCGCATTGCGCCTCGATTCGAATGGGGCCGGATCGGGTCTGGAACTGTTGGCGAAGCGCAAGCAGGCGACGCCATCGAGCGTCATGGTGCTTGAAGCCATCTCGCGCGTGCTGCCCGACACCACCTATGTGACGGAACTGCGGATCGAGGGCGACAAGGTCCAGGTCGTGGGCATGACGCAGGATGCGCCGTCCCTGATTCGCCTGATGGAGCAGTCGCCGCAATTCACCCGCGCCACCTTCTTCGCTCCGACCACGCGCGCGGCGAACGAGCCGGGCGAGCGCTTCCATATCGAAGCCCACATCACCGCCTATTTTGGATCCGGCACGTGAACGCATTCTCTGCATCGAAAAACGCCATCGTCACTTCGCCCCTGCTGGCGGCCGCGCTCTATGCCGGTCTCGTGGCGGCGTTGTTGTTCTTCATCGTGACATCGATCTCGGATGTGCTCGACCAGCGCGGGCAGGTGGCGGCGGCATCGGCTATGCTGGAACAACTCGACGGCCGCAAGCCCGCCGCTATCAGCGGCTCGGCCGGCGACGTCACGGTCCCTTCGGGCTCAGCCTATCTCGAGGGGGCGACCGTCACGGTCGCGGGCGCGACGTTGTTGCAGCGCGTGGCCGGCGCCGTGGTGAAATTCGGCGGCAACGTGCTGTCGACCCAGCTTGACCTGGAGGGAACGCCGTCAAAGACCGGGTTTCTCAGCATGATCGCGAGTTGCGAGGTCGATCAGCCTCAATTGCAACAATTGCTCTACGATCTCGAGGCGGGGATGCCCTTCCTGTTCATCGACCAGCTCGAGGTCCAGACTCCGCTGACTGCGTCGGGCTCGAGCAGCGGGAGGTTGAGAATCCTGCTTGCCGTGTCCGGGCAATGGCGAGGTGCCAAATGAAGCGAAGCTTCATGATCAGCCTCGCATTGCTGGTGTCGCTGGTTCTCGACGCCGCCGTTTCGGCTGCCGCCATTCCCGGCGACGCGCTGGACGCCAACCTCGACGATAATTCGCGATCCGCCGTCGTGCCGGCGGTATCCGCCGCACCAGCCGAACCGGTTACGAGCGTGCGCGTCGTGGCGCCGCCGGCCGCGGCGGTGCGGACGCCAAGTGCCAATCCGCTGTGGGCGGTGCCACTTAGTCAATTGTCCGGTACGCGCGACCGTCCGATCTTTTCGCCTTCGCGCCGTCCGCCACCGGTCGCAGCCGCAGCCGAATCCGCGCCGGTCAAACTACGGCCACCGAAGAAGGAGATCGAGCCTCCGCCGCTTTCCCTGGTCGGCACCATCGCCAGCGACGACGAAAGCTTCGGGATTTTTCTCGACCAGTCGACAAAAGCCGCACTGCGTTTGAAGATCGGCGAGGACTACCAAGGCTGGAAGCTGCGCGCCATCAGAGGGCGCGAAGTGACGATGGAAAAAGACGAACGAGCCGCCGTGCTGACATTGCCGCCGCCGGGCGGCGGGTCGAGCGGCGAGGGCCATCTGTTGCCGGTGAACGCGACCGGGAGGCCGGCGGTGGTAATGCAACAATGATTCGGGAGAGCGTCAGGCCGCACCGAGGAATTGCTGTGCGGTGAAGGTCAACAGCAGGCCGATCGCCAGAAACGGTCCGAACGGCAGCGACGTCTGCCGCGTCATGGCGTGCCCGGCCAGTTGCAGGCCGCCGATTGCGGCGAGCGCGGAGAGCGTGGCGATCAGCAACAACATTGGAATCCCGGCGATGCCGATCCACGGCGTCGCAGCGGCAAGGAGCTTGACGTCTCCGAGGCCGAGTCCCTGAACTTTTCGCAACATGAAATACAGCCGTCGTAACAGCCAGAAGACCAGCCCGACCGCCATGCCTTCATATAGGGCGCCGATGCCGGACATTGTGTCCCCGGCAATGACGGCTTTGACCAGCCCGAGAACGGCGATGGACAGATTCAGCCCGTCCGGAATAATGCCGCGTCGAATATCGGTCAGTGCCAACGCGCCGCACAGCAGGCAAAGCGCGGCGAACAATCCGGAGAGTTGCAGAGACTCGGTATCGATAGGCATGGAGTCCTGCCGAAGATGACGGGAGATTCAGCTCGGGATGATCGAGGCGATGACAACGTATCGATCTTGTGACGAGAATACGCAAATTTCTTGAAGAAATTATTTTTCCGAAAACGAACAGCAGTCGATCATGCGATATTTTTATCAGCCGGATTATTCCGGTAGAAAAATTTCTTTATTCTAAGGAAAATTCGCAGTGTGAAACAAACCGTCACAAAATAGCATAGTGAATTGGCAATATTGCGTGCAGGTAATTGCCACGTTCTGTGGCGGCCGCGAACTCGTTGCGGCCAGGAGCTTTGAGACGATGATCGATACGAGAGTAGCAGCGTGTCTTGCGCTGCTGGCGTTTGGCGTGCGCACGGCAAGCGCAGCAGCGCTCGATGACGCGGCGGAGCAGTATCGGCCTTACATGATTGAGGGTATCGGCCAGGCGCTGGCAGGTGCGCGGAATCTGCGCGAGCGCGCTGCCGCCGGAGATCTGGCGGGGGCGAAAAAGGCATGGGTCTCGGCGCGTGCCGGATGGGAACGGTCCGAAGTGTTCACCGCCGGCTTTGTTCCCGAACTCGATGCCGAGATCGATGCCTGGCCCAACGCGGATAGCGGCTACCATGCCATCGAGGCTGCGTTATTTGGCGCCGGCCGCACCGACGTCGGCAAAGATGCCGACGCGCTCGTGGAACATCTGGACGGTCTTCACGCGAAGCTTCGCGACATGCCGTTGCCGCCGCAAGGTCTCCTGGACGGTACCGTGCGTCTGGCTTATGAGGTCGGCGAGAGCAAGGCTGATGGCGGCGAATCGCGTATCAGCGGAACATCGCTTGACGACATGCGCAACAACGTCGCCGGCATCGAATTCGCCTATCAGACGATTTTCTCGCCCTCGCTCAAGAATGCCGACGCCAAGCTCGCCGGTGCAGTGGATACAAGAATCGCGCAACTGAAGACGATCGTCGCGGCGCCCGATCTGCAGCATATCGATGTCACCGCATTGCGTCGCGCCAGCGAAGAGCTGGTGATCACGCTGCAGGACGCATCGAACAAGCTGGGATTGCATCGCTCCACGCTGGAGGCGGCGTCGCGATGATGATTCGCCGCTCAGCAATTGCTGCTCTTGCGTTCGGCCTGCTGTTTGCTGGTGTGTATGGGCGTGTCATGGCCTTTCCGGTCGATGGCGACCAAACGACGCTGCCGCCGAAGACCGAGCTCAACGAAGACGCGCTCGACAAGCCGCGCGAGATATTTCACTCCGAAATCACCGGCGGCAAGTCGTATATGATCAATCTCGGCAATCTGGCCTTCAGTTCGCCGGCGATCCTCGGCGGAGTGGCGCGGCAGGCCAGCGTGAGCTGCGAGACGTGCCACGTCAACGGCGCCGGCAACGCCAAATTCTTCATGCCGAAGATGTCGACGCGCCCGGGCACTTTCGACACCACCGGGCCGCTGTTCAACCCGGAAGCCGACAATTTCGTGCTCGATCCGGTCACGATCCCCAGCCTGCGTGGCGCGCGATATTTGTCGCCCTATGGCCATGACGGTCGCTTTGCGTCGCTGCGCGATTTCGTCCACAATGTCATCGTCAATGAATTTTCAGGTCCTGAGCCGTCGCCGGCCATCCTCGATGCCCTCGTTGCCTATATCCAGGACATCGATTTCCTGCCCAATGCGGCTCTCGGTCCGGGCGGGCGATTGATCGGGAAGGTCAGCGATTCGGAGCGTCGCGGTGAAGCCCTGTTCTCAAAACCGTTTCCGCACGATCCGAATTTGAGCTGCGCCGGTTGTCACGTTCCCTCGGCCACGTTTGTCGATCATCAGCAGCACGACGTCGGCTCGGGAGGTTTTTTCAAGACCCCGACGCTGCGTAATGCCGATTTCAACGCGCCGTATTTCCACGACGGCCGTTTCGACAGCTATGACCAGGTGGTGGCGCATTTCGACCGCGTATTCGATCTCGGACTATCCACGCAGGACAGGCAGGATCTTATCGCCTATCTCACCGTGGTCGGTGATGGCGCGCTGCCTTACGAACATGATGGCGCGGGCGATACGCTGAGGGAAGTCAACGATTTCACCAGCGTTCTTGCGGTTGCGATCCCGGCCGGTAACAAGGAAATCGTTTCGCTCGCGGTCGACACCATCGGCAATGAGCTGCGGGAATTGACCGAGCAATATCCCGACCGGAAGGACACCAGCCTGTCGGGCGGCGAGCAACAGAGGGTCTTGGCGCGCACGGCGCTGAAGGAGCTCGTCCTTACCTTGCGGCGAATCGATATGGCGGTCGCAGACGGCCGGACTTCCGATGCGGCGACCGATTTCAGAAACTATCGTTCGCTGATGGCCGCGGCCGTTCCCGCGGTGCTGGCCAGCGCCGAGCCGTGGTCGCTGTTCAATCCCGCGGTGCATGATTCGCATTACGCGGCGCTGCGGCAGGTCTTGCAGACGAAGCACATGTCGCATTGACGCGCATATTGCGCCGCGCCGTTTGCGTAAAGTGCGAAAAACCTTTTCCGATCGGGAAATTTAGTTTTCTGGAGAGGATTTAGCGCCGCCGAATTCGCGGGATTCGACTGGTGAGATTCGACGGCGAAAGATTGCTCAGCGATCTTGCGAAGATGGCGCGCTGATTCGCGTATCAATGCTGCCCCGGCGCAGGTGACGGGCGGATGAAGTTTAAATTTCTTTCCAGGATTTTCTTGCGCGGGATGTGTCGAAAATTTTTTCGACGAAACTTTTTTGAATCGTTCTGATTTTCTTTCGCTCGTTCACATCATCGATATGCGTGCGTCATGTTGACCCACTAAGTACCGCGACGTTAACTTTAACCTTGGGGTCGACAAATGAAACCAACGTTCAATTTGAATAGAAGATGGCGGGTCACCACCGCGCTGTGCATCGTTTCGACGATGGCGGTCGGAACCGCCAGCTACGCTGCAAGCAATTGGGGCCGGAGCAGCTGGGATTTGCGTTCGCATCCCAACCGCTTCCTCAGCACGGTTCAGAACAAGATCGATCAGGATCTCCAGAACCTGCTCGCCAAGAACAAGGCTGGTGGCAAGGGGACGAGCCCGACCGGTTCGACCGCTACGCCGATCAAGCACGTCATCATCCTGATCGGTGAAAACCGCGGCCTCGATCACACCTTCGGTGTGTACAAGCCGAAGGGCGCCGGCCAGACCATCAGCAACCTGCTGTCGAAAGGCATTGTCAACGAGGACGGCACCCCCGGCCCGAACTTTGCTCAGGCTCAGCAGTATTCGGTCGCCGCACAGTCGTCGTACTACATCGGTGCTCCGGCCATTGCCAAGTCGCCCTATGGCGCGACCAACGTGATGCCGCAGCCCAACACCGAAGGCACTCCGGCGACGCAAAGCGACACTGGCGCTCCGTTCAAGACGATCGCCGAAGCAAGCGTCGAAAAGGATATGGATCCGGCGTCTCTCGACATCCTGACCACGGGAGCGACCAACCTGCCGGCCAATTCACTGGACACTCGCGTTCCGGGCGCCGGCACTCTGACGGGACCGTTCCAGCTGCAGGGTCCCCAGCTCACCGACGACGACTACACCGGCGATACGACGCACCGCTTCTACACGGACTGGCAGCAGGATGATTGCAGCCTCGACAACGTGACCAAGACCAACACCTCCGGCTGCAAGACCGACCTGTTTCCTTTCGTGATGGCGACCTACTCCTCGGGCAACAAGAGCCTCGGCAACTCGATGGGATTCTACAACGCGGAGCAGGAAGAGGCTCCGATCCTGAAGGAGCTGGCTGACCGGTTCACCCTGACCGACAATTTCCATCAGTCGTTCCATGGCGGCACCGCTGCCAACCACGTCATGCTCGGTACTGGCGACGTTGTTTTCTGGAGCGATGGAAAGGGTAATCCGACCACCCCGCCGGCGAACCAGATCGCGAACCCGAACCCGGTCTCGGGCACCGTCAACCAATACATGGTCGACGGCAACTTCAGCGCCTGCGCTGACGTGTCCCAGCCCGGTGTCAAGCCGATCATAACCTACCTGGAGAACCTGCCCTACGCGGCGGAGCCGAACTGCCAGCCCAACCATTACTACATGCTCAACAACGTCAACCCCGGCTTCTTGCCGAACGGTGCGCTGTCGGGTACTGGCAACCTCCCGCCGTCCCCGCTTCGGACCATCGGCGATGAGCTGATGGAAAAGAACATTTCCTGGGCTTATTACGGCGGCTCCTACAATGCGGCCGTCGCGCTCTCGAATGAAGCGGTTGCGGCGAATCCGACCAGCCCGAACCTGACCGCAGCGGCGATCTCCGATCCGGCGAATGCCGTCGGCGTAGCCTACTGCCAGATCTGCAATCCGTTTCAGTATGCGACCTCAATCATGGCCGATCCGGCTGTGCGGACGGCGCATGTCAAGGACACTGCTGATCTGATCACGGCGATCCAGAACAACACCTTGAATGCGGTGTCGTTCGGCAAGCCGGACGGTCTGCTCGACGGTCATCCGCAGAGCTCGAAGGTCGATCTGTTCGAAGCCTATGTGCTCAACGTTCTCGGTGCGCTCGACGCCAATCCGCAGTTGAAGGCGGAAACAGCGGTGTTCGTCACCTGGGACGAAGCTGGCGGTTACTGGGATTCCGGTTTCATCCAGTCGATCGACTTCTTCGGCGACGGACCGCGTATCCCGATGCTGATCCTCTCGCCGTATTCGACCGGCGGCAAGGTCTACCACAACTACGGCGACCAGGTGTCGTTGCTGAAGTTCATCGAGCGTAACTGGAGCCTGAAGCCGCTCACGAACCGCAGCCGCGATAATCTGCCGAACCCGACCTTCGCGAAGAGCAATCCCTATGTGCCGACCAACAGCCCGGCGCTTTCGGACCTGTTCGACGCGTTCGACTTCAGCCGCGCGGTCACTCAGCCCTATACCGAGTGATTGTGATCTGAACTCGTAGAGTTGGCGCCGACCGGGCCTGGTGGCTCGGTCGGCGCTGCTTTTTTCGACGGCTCATGCGAGCATGCCCTGGGAATTTTGACGATGGCCAATGGCCAGACGATTGTTTTTCCGCTCAACAGGTCGGTGTTGAGCTTGCTTGCCCTTGCGAGCATTCTGTTCTTCAACGGCGCTCTGGCACGGGCGCAGCAGTTTTCCGCCGATCTCGTCGCGGTGAAAGGCGACGGCGCTGCGGAGCCGGCAGGCCAGCTGCGCGTTGCCGGCGACCATGTGCGCATTGAAACGCCGGAACTGACGGACGGCTTTTTTGTCATTGATGGCGCAAAGCCCGTGGCCGTTTTTGTGCGGCCCGCCGCGCGGCTGTTCATGGACGCCCGCCAATCAAGCCGGCTGACCCGGATATTCGTGCCGGTCGATCCGGACAATCCATGTGGGCAGTGGGAGGCCATGTCGAAACTGGCTGGCATTGCGGATCAGGGAGATTGGCGCTGCGAGCGCGTCGGAGCGGAGACCATCGACGGCAATAGCGTCGTCGCCTATCGCGCCATCCCGGCTCCCGGCCGGGAATTCTTCGGCTGGATTGATCCAGCGCGCAAATTCCCGCTGCAAATCAAGACCGAGGACGGCATCATCATTACGGCCCGGAACGTTCGGGACGAACCGCAGCCGGCGCAATTATTCGAGATTCCACCAGGCTCCCGGAAATTCGATCCCGCAGCCCTGATCCAGCGGATCAAGCAAAGTGACGTGTGGGTCGACGATAAAAAAGATCCTGATCCCTCGCATCGCTAGAGACTTTCGGTTCTGACGGAATCAGACCCCAAGCTCTGTTCTTCTTATTTTGACACGTTTTTTGACGCCTGCCGCGGCATTTCCCGGCCGGGTGGATAATTGCTCAAAATAGAAGTTGATTCGAAGCCGAAATGAGTTCTCTTGATGAGAATCGGCATTTTCATTAGCGCGGGCAAGACATTATTACTGTAATCAAGCGCGGCATGACCAGACCACGCCTGCCTTCCCTTGTCGCGCTGCGCGCGTTTGAAGCGGTCGGCCGTACCGGCAGTATACGCGCAGCGGGGGACGAGCTTGCGGTCAGTCACACCGTCGTGTCGCGTCATATCCAGAACCTGCAAAAGAGTCTCGGCGTGGTGCTGGTCCGTGGCGAAGGGCGCGGTGTGACATTGACCGAGGCCGGCGCTGCATTCCACGGGATGATATCGCAGGCGTTCGATATCATCGCCCGTGCCACGACGTCGGTTCGTCCGGCATCGCAATCTGCGCTGAATATCTGGTGTATTCCAGGCATCGCCAATCGCCGGCTGCTGTCGCGGCTGCCGGAGCTCACAGGTCCGCCGCGCAATTGGGACGTGAACCTGCAACCGACCCTTTCGCATCCGGATCTCGCGCGCGGGGAGGCGGATGCAGAAATCGTCTACGCCGGGGTGATCGAGTCGGACGCCAACCTGATGGCGGAGCCGCTGATGCGGCCCCGGGTTTTTCCGGTGGCAAGTCCTTCTTATCTTGCGCGCTATCCTGTGGTCGGGAGCCTTGCCGATCTGGCTTCGATCGCGCTCATCCATGAAGAGTCCACCGAACAGTGGGAGCGCTGGTTCGAACTTGCCGGCCTCTCCGACCTGCCTCCCTTGCGTGGCCAGCGGCTTTGGCATGCCCACCTCGCGATCGAGGCGGCGTGGCTCGGTCAGGGTGTCGCGCTCGCCAACGACGTTCTGGTCGGCGATGACATGCGCGCCGGGACGCTGGTCGAAGTCGTCCCGACATCGGTCTATATGGGCACTTATCAGCTTGTCGCGCTGAAGGAGCGCTGGAACGATCCTGCGATCGTGGCGCTGCGGGACTGGCTGAGGCGGGTGCTTGCTGGCGCGCACGATGCTCCGAACGGTGCATAGAAGCCACCAGAGCGAACAAACAAGCTGATTGATCGGCCGCACGCGCCTTCTAGGCTGGCCGCTTGTTTGGGAGACAGGCGATGGCGTCGAATGCGGAATTGTGGTCACGCAGGCAGGCGGCGGTGGTCCGCGGCGTCGGTCACGCGACGCCCGTCTTTGCCGCAAAGGCGCTGAACAGCGAAGTCTGGGACGTCGAAGGACGGCGCTATGTCGATTTCGCCGGCGGCATCGCGGTGCTCAATACCGGCCACCGGCATCCCCGTATCATGCAGGCGGTTCGCGACCAGCTCGATCGTTTCACCCACACCTGTTTCCAGGTGCTTCCCTATGATTCCTATGTCGAACTCGCCGAGCGGCTGAACGCGCTGGCGCCGCTCAATGGTCCGGCCAAGTCGATGCTGCTCACGACCGGCGCGGAGGCCACCGAAAATGCGGTCAAGATCGCCCGCGCCGCTACCGGCCGAAGCGCGGTGATCGCGTTCACCGGCGGGTTTCATGGGCGCACCGCCTTCGCGTCGGCCATGACCGGCAAGGTCGTGCCCTACAAGAAAGGGTTGGGGCCGCCGCTGCCCGGCGTATGGCATGTGCCGTTCCCCGTCGCCGGCAGCGAGGTGACGGTCGACGACGCGCTCCGCTATATCGCCTTTATTTTCAAGGCGGACATCGACGCCTCGCAGGTGGCAGCGATCATCATCGAACCGGTGCAGGGCGAGGGCGGTTTTCACCAGGCGCCGCCGGAATTGATGCGCGGCCTGCGCCGCATTTGCGACGAAAACGGCATCGTCCTGATTGCCGATGAGGTGCAGACCGGTTTTGGCCGCACCGGCAAGATGTTTGCGATGGAGCACTATGATGTGCAGCCGGACCTGATCTGCGTCGCGAAAAGCCTCGCCGGCGGATTCCCATTGTCGGGAGTGATCGGGCGCGCGGCCATCATGGATGCAGCGGAGCCGGGCGGGCTCGGCGGGACCTATGCCGGTCATCCGCTGGCCTGCGCGGCAGCATTGGCTGTGCTTGACGTTTTCGAACACGAGGGTCTGCTGGCGCGCGCCAACGCGATCGGCGAACGGGTGCGCACAGCGGTCAACCGTTTCGCCCTTGCCAATCATCTGTTGCCGATCTCGATGGCGCGGGGGCCCGGAGCGATGATCGCGTTCGACATTCTCAAGCAGCGCGGCGGCAGCGAGCCCGACCCGGAGGCCACCGCGCGGGTGACCCGGCTGGCCTACGAAAGCGGCCTAGTGCTGTTGTCTTGCGGGACCACGGCCAATACGATCCGGATTCTGGTGCCGCTGACGGCGTCGGATGCGATCGTCGACGAAGGCCTCGCCATTCTGGAGACATGCCTTGTCGCCTGAGGGGCCATCCGGGTCCGCTAACGGTGTTATCAATATCGGTGGTATCGTACGCAAATTTAAGTCCTGACAGGAGAAGCCTTTGGCAGCCGACGCGATGACCAAGCCGGATCAGCTCACGGATAACCTGCGCGCCGCCGTTGATCGTGGCTTCGACGATCAAGTCGCGTTTCTGGCGCGCATGGTTCAGTTCCAGAGCCTGCGCGGGCAGGAGGCGCCGATCCAGAACTGGCTGGCGGAGCGGTTTGCCGATCGCGGCTACGAGGTCGATGTTTTCAGTCTCGCGGATGTAAATCTGACCGCGCATCCCAAGGCGGCGCCGATGGATGACATCGACCTTGCCGGATCGAAGCAGGTCGTCGCCACCAGCAATCGAAACGGCAATGGGCGAAGTCTGATTCTCCAGGGCCATATCGATGTGGTGCCGGAAGGTCCGGCCGGCCTCTGGGGCGATCCGCCCTATGCCGCCACGGTTCGCGACGGCTGGATGATCGGCCGCGGCGCGCAGGACATGAAAGCCGGCGTGTCGGCCATGATCTTCGCGCTCGACGCCATCCGGGCCGCGGGTTATGCCCCCGAGGGGCGGATCCATCTGCAAACCGTCACCGAGGAAGAGAGCACCGGCAATGGCGCGCTGGCGACCTTATTGCGTGGTTATCGCGCCGATGCCTGTCTGATTCCCGAGCCGACCGGGCACACGCTGACGCGTGCGCAAGTCGGTGCGATCTGGTTCCGGCTGCGTGTGCGCGGCAAGCCCGTGCATGTCGCCTATTCCGAATCCGGCACCAGCGCCATCCTATCTGCGATGCACCTGATGCGCGCGTTTCAGGACTACACGAAGGAGCTGAACGCCAAGGCGGCCGACGATCGTTGGTTCAGCGGCGTCAAGGATCCGATCAAGTTCAATGTCGGCATCATCAAGGGCGGCGACTGGGCGAGTTCCACCGCTGCCTGGTGCGACCTGGATTGCCGGCTCGGTCTGCTGCCGGGTTCTTCGCCGCAGGAGGCCATGCGCGGCATCGAGCGCTGTCTTGATCAGGCACAGAAGAACGACAGTTTCCTGTCGGAAAATCCGACCGAATTGGAATGGAGCGGTTTCCAGGCCGATCCCTCCCTGTGCGAGCCGGGTAGCGAAGCCGAAGCGACGCTTCGTATCGCGCATGAGAGCGCCTTTCAAACGAGAATGGAAGACCGGCTGTCCACCGCGGTCAACGATACGCGCTATTACGCCGTCGATTTCGGCATTCCGGCGCTGTGTTACGGCCCCTATGGTATCGGACCTCATGCGTTCGATGAACGGGTCGAACTCGAGAGCGTGCGCAAGACCACGCTGAGCCTCGCTCTGTTCATCGCCAAATGGTGCGGCCTGAGCCGGCTTTCATGATCTCATCTTTTTGAGCATGATCTTTTCGGAAAGCCGGTCTCCAGCCATCGGTCGTAGCCCGAGGGCATGCTTTTCAGGATGATGCTCTGGATTAGGGCTTTCAGGGTTGATGCCGCTTTGTGATCGCGACCTGCGCGGCTTGCGCGTAGAGGCTCGAAATCAAATCCAGATGGATGCTCGTGGTCTCGGATTTCGCGACCCAGCCGTCCAGGGCTTCGAGCATCGGCGGCAACGTCGCGGCGCGCAAGGCGGCGTAGGCTTCGGTGACGGAGCGCCCGGCCGGGGTGGCCCGGTAGCGCGTTTCCTTGCGCGATGAATTGCCCTCGGTCTCGATCAGGCCTGCGCGAACAAGCTTGCGCGTGGCGTATTGAAGATTGGGGACATCGACGCGGTTGAGCAACTGTCCGACCTCGGAAAGCCGCTTCGGCTCATCGCCCATCCGAACCACGTTGAGCACGGCGACATCGTCGCCCGTGAGCGGCACGTCGCAGACGGCGGCAAGACACGCCGCCTTCCAGCGATAGTAAGCTTGCGCCAGCCGCTCCAGCCTGAACTCGAAATCCGACAGCCGCCGCTCCGTCTCGGTCCGCGCCAGATGCCAGGATCCCGGCCGCTCAGTGACGGCCGCATGATTTTGCGGCTTCGCAGCATTGCCGGTTTTCTTCAGCGCGGTCTTTTGGGTCTTCTTCAAAACGGTCTCCCGATGTCGCGTGCGCTCAAGGCGTAGGCATGCCCTGCTTAATCTATGTCATTTACAAGTATGATTCTTACATTAAAAATTCAATTAAGAAAGTACGATGAAGCGGCAATACGAAGCGACGATACCAGGCACGGGCGTCAAGCGTTTCAGACGGGAGGTCGATGCAATGGCGGGACAATGGATCGACATCGCTGCCGCGGATGGCGGCAGCTTCAAGGGTTATCTGACCGTGCCGGCCTCGGGATCGGGACCCGGCATCCTGCTGCTGCAGGAGATCTTCGGCGTCAATTTCTCGATGCGCGAGGTCGCCGATTATTATGCCGAGGAAGGTTACGTGGTGTTGGCGCCGGATCTGTTCTGGCGATTGGAGCCCGGCATTGAGCTCGGCTATTCCGAGGCTGAATTCAACCAGGCGTTTGGCTATTATCAGCGCTTCGACGCCGATCAGTCGATCAAGGACGCCGCCGACGCGCTCAAGGTGTTGCGTGCGCGCCCCGAATGCACCGGCAAGGTCGGCGCGCTCGGCTTCTGCCTTGGCGGCAAGCTCGCCTATCTCACCGCGGCCCGCACCGATGTCGATTGCGCCGTCTCCTACTATGGCGTCGGCATCGAGGCCGATCTCGGCGAGGCCGCGCAGATCAAAGGCCCGATGGTGTTTCATTTCGCCGAGCTTGACCGGTTCGCGCCGGCGGAAGCGCGCGAGCAGGTCAAGGCCGCCTTCGCCAAGCGCCCCGATGTCGAACTCTATATATATCCCGGCTGTGACCACGCCTTCGCGGCTCCGGAGCGCGCCAGCTTCAACAAGCCGGCGACCCTGATGGCGCATTCGCGCTCGATCGCGCTATTCCGCAAGGTGATGGGCCCGCATTACGATCTCTCGGCGCTGTGGGACCGGCATACCGAACTGGAATTCGCGGTGCGGTCGGCCGAACAGACCATGGCGACGATGGTCGCAGAGCCTTACGTCAATCACATCCCGACCATGACCGGGGGCGTCGGCTATCGCGACCTGCTGCGGTTCTACAAGAATCATTTCATTCCGAAGACGCCGCAGGACACCAGGCTGATCCCGATCTCGCGCACCATCGGCGCCGATCGCGTCGTCGACGAGATGCTGTTTTGTTTCACCCACGACATCGAGATCGACTGGATGCTGCCGGGCGTGCCGCCGACCGGAAAATATGTGGAGATTCCGCTGATCGCGATCGTCCGCTTCCGTGGCGACAAGCTCTACAACGAACACATCTACTGGGATCAGGCCTCGGTGCTGGTGCAGATCGGGTTGCTCGACCCTGCTTTGCTCCCGGTGGCAGGCATAGAGACAGCGAAGAAACTCGTCGACGAGACGCTGCCGTCGAACACATTGATGGCGCGCTGGGCCGAAAGCGCGCCGCAGGCCGCCGAATAGTCGCAGTCAGTCAACGGCGCCCGCTCCCGGGCGCCGTTCTCGCATATGGAGTAACGGTCATGGTGCCCTCCGCGCTTTCCCGTCGTACCATCCTCAAGCTCGCCGGCGCGGCGGCCTTGCCGCTTTCCTCCGGCCTGCTCGGCGGCGAAGCGCAAGCCGCTGCCGCCGATACGCTGACCATCGCCTACAACGTCAATTTGCCGTCGTTCGATCCGACTGTCGGATTGTCTGCGGTCAACCCGACCATCCAGTCGATCTATCAGGCGGTGTTCGATCCCTATATCGGTCAGGCGCCTGATTTATCCTTCACGCCTGGCCTGTTGACGAAATGGGGCTGGAACGCCGACCAAACCAAGATCATGCTGGAGTTGCGCACCGGCGCGACCTGGCATGACGGTTCTCCGGTCACGCCTGAAGACGTGGTCTGGTCGCTGCAGCGCGCGGCCGATCCGAAAAGCGGCAATCCCATCCAGTTCGTCTGGTCCAAGGTCGGCAATTTCAAGATCGACGGCAACGCCATCACCGGCGACGTGCTGGAATTCGAGCCGACGCTTTTCAAATGGATGGCATTCCTCACCGGTTACGTCCTGCCGAAGGCCTATTACGAAAAGGTCGGCGCGGATGGTTTTGAAAAGGCGCCGATCGGTTCGGGGCCGTACAAGGTTGACGCCTTCGAGCGAAATGCCTTCCTCCGCCTCAAGGCGCATCCGGGTTATTGGGGGCCCAAGCCCGCGTTCGAGACCGTGGTGTTCAAATTCGTCACCGACCCCACCAGCCGCGTCGCCGAGATGGAATCCGGCGGATCGGATGTCACGTTCGAAATCCCTTACGAGGAATTCGACCGCCTGAAAGCGAAGCCGGAATTGGTCGGCGAGACCAAGCCGGTGTCAGATATCGCAATGATCTTCATCACCGATATCGATCCGATGCTCGACCGCAATGTCCGTCTCGCCGCCAATCATGCGATCGACAAGAAGGCGATCGTCGACCGGCTGCTGAGGGGCTATGGCGTTCCGATCGCAACGCTGGAAGCGCCGGGCTACGCCGCCTTCGATCCCTCGATCCAGGTCGCCTACGATCCCGATTTGGCGAAGAGCCTGCTCGCCAAGAGCGGCTACTCGCCGGAGAAGCCGGTCAAGCTCACGATCCAGACCACGCGCGGCTTCAAGCCGAAAGACTACGAGATGATCCAGGCGATCGTCGGGATGTGGCGCAAGGTCGGGATCGACGCCACCATCGAGGTCTACGAGATCGCGCAGCATTTCGAATTGCGCGCGCGTCACGCGCTGGCGCCGGCCGCGTTCTACAACTGGGGCAACGCGATCGGCGATCCCTCGACGTCCACCGGCTTTGCGATGTTCGGCCCATCGCCGCATTGCGCCTGGAAGGGCAAGGATCTGGTCGAGCGGATCGGGCCGTTGTGGGGCGAAAAGGACGAGGCCAAGCGGATCGCCGGCTGGAAGGCGGTCGACAAATACATCGCGGAGGAAGGCGAGGTGATCCCGCTGTTCCAGTATGTGCAGCCGATTCTCCACAAAAAGGGACTGAAGGTCGTGGCGCAGTCCAACGGCATGATCCTTCCGCAACTGATCACGCCGGCTTAAGGACGCAAAAGGCGATACCGCGATGCGATGGGGCGAGATCATCAGGCGACTCGTCCTCATACCGCCGACGCTTTTCGGCGTCGCGGTGATCGTCTTCGTGCTGCTGCGCGTGGTGCCCGGCGACCCCATCGCCATGATGATTCCGCCGGGCGCAACGCCTGCCGACATCACACGGCTGCGGGCGTTCTACGGGCTCGATCAACCGATCCTGCAGCAGTTCGTCACCTGGTTCGGCCAGGTGCTGAATGGCGATTTCGGACGATCGATCAGCGTACACCAGGGCGTCTTCGAACTGGTGCTGGCGCGATTGCCGGCGACGCTCGAACTGGCGTTGCTGGCGCTGTTGATCGCGGTGGGGCTAGGCCTGATCGCGGCGCTGATCGGCATCCATCTTCGCGGCCGGCGGATGGAATGGTTGGTCGATATCGGCATCGGTGTCCTGCTGGCTGTTCCGGATTTTCTCTGGGCCCTGATCCTGTTGCTGCTGTTGGGCGTGCTGATCCCGCTATTGCCGATTTCGGGCCGCATCGACCCTCAGCTCGACATCAGCTTTCACAGCAATTTCTATCTGGTCGAAAGCCTGCTGACCGGACGATTCGATGTCGCCGATGCGCTGCTGCACCACATGATCCTGCCGGCGTTGGCGCTGGCGCTGCCCTTTGCGGCATTGGTGGCGCGCATTCTGAAGACCTCGCTGGCGGAAGCCGAGGATCAGGATTACGCGCAGATCGCCCGCGCCCGTGGCTTTTCTCGCCCCGAAATCCTGCTGCGCGAGGTGTTTCCTAACGCGCTGATCCCGACCGTCGCGCTCGGCGGCGTCCAGGCCACGCTGCTGCTCGGCGGCACCGTGCTGGTCGAACGCATCTTCTCCTATGAGGGCATCGGCAACATGGCGATCGACGCCGTGATCAATCGCGATTTCCCGCTGATCCAGGGCCTGGTCCTGACCTTTGCGGTGCTCTTCATCGCGCTCAATCTTGCCGTCGATCTCGTGGTCACGCTGCTCGATCCGAGATTGCGCCATGGTTGACCTGGCTCACGATCTTTCCGTCGGGCATTCGTCGCGGTTGGTCGCCGGGCTGAAGCGGGGCGGCGCCCGGCTCTGGATCGGCGTGGCGCTGGTCGGCATCCTGCTGCTGGTCTCGCTACTGGCGCCGCTGATCGCGCCGCATGATCCGATCGAACAGGATCTGATGTCGGCGCAATTGCCCCCGGCCTGGATCAATGGCGGGGAGCCGGCCTATCCGTTCGGCACCGACAGCCTCGGCCGCTGCGTCTTGTCGCGGCTGATCTATTCGGCACGGACCGCCGTCGTCGTTGCGCTGATCGCGGCGTCGCTCGCGGCGGTGATCGGCATCGCCTTTGGCCTGATCGCTGGCAGCTTCGGCGGCTGGGTCGATCAACTCACCTCGCGCCTGATCGACGTCTGGATGGCGTTTCCGCCGGTGCTGCTGTCTATCGTGTTGGCGGCGGTGATCGGGGCGGGGCTGACCTCGGTGATTGCGGCGATTGTTGTCGTCGACTGGACCCGTTTTGCCCGCGTGGTGCGCGCCGAGACCATGACGCAGTTGCGGCGCGACTACGCCGCCGCGGCGCGCGTGATCGGACTGAGCCGTGGCGGAATCATGTGGCTTGAAATTCTGCCCAACCTGGTTCCGCTAACGGTCACGTTGCTGGCGGTCGAGATGGGGATCGCGATCCTGGTCGAGGTGATCCTGTCCTTTGTCGGCATTTCGGTGGCCGGCGACACCCCGACCTGGGGCGGCATGATCGCCGAGGGCCGCCAGATTGTGCATCAGGCGCCGTGGATCATGGCACTGCCGATCGGCTGCATCATCCTCAGCGTGATCGGATTCAATCTGCTCGGCGACGGCCTGCGCCTGCTGCTCGATCCGGTGCAGCGGCGATGACACCGGCGCTTTTTATCCAGGGCCTGCGGGTGACGATCGGCGCAGGCACCAGTGCGGCCAACGTGCTGCGCGGCGTCAGCCTGGAGCTTCAGCCCGGTGAAGTCCGCGGCTTGGTCGGCGAATCCGGCGCCGGCAAATCGATGCTGGGCCGCGCCGTGCTCGGGCTGTTACCTGCGAATGCGGCCATCGCCGCCGGCAGGATCGCCTTCGAAGGACGCGATCTTCTCGCCATGCGGGAGCCGGAGCGACGCAGCCTGCTCGGCCGCCGCATCGCGCTGATTCCGCAGGATCCCATGACCTCGCTCAATCCTGTGAAGCGTATCGGTGCGCAGGTCGCGATTCTGTTGCGGCATCACCTCGCGTCGTCGAGACGCGCGGCGCTGCAGCGCGCGGCCGAACTGCTCGCCGAAGTCGCGATCCGCGAGCCGGAACGGGTGCTCGGACTCTATCCGCATGAGATCTCCGGCGGGATGCGGCAGCGGGTGCTGATCGCGATGGCGTTCGCCTGCGATCCGAGTCTGGTGATCGCCGACGAGCCGACCACGGCGCTCGATGTCACCGTGCAGCGCCAGGTGCTGCAACTGGTCGAGCGGCTGCGGCAACGCCACGGCGCGGCGGTGTTGTTCGTGACCCATGATCTCGGCGTGGTGGCGAAGATTTGCCGCACCATGACCGTGCTGCATGCCGGCCGTGTTCTTGAGGAAGGCGAGACGGCGCATGTACTGGCGAGGCCGGGCCATCCCTATACGCGCGCGCTGCTGGCAGCGACGCCGCGCGCCGATCGTCCGGCCGAAGCGCTACGTCCGGTGCCGCCGTCGCTGATCGAAAATCTGTGGTCGGAAGCGCATCAGTTCGACCGGTTGGCCGCAGCGGGGCCGGCATGACCGATATCCTGCTCCGGACCGGCAGCCTGAGCTTCGCCTATCCGGAGCGCGCTGGGCTGTTTCGCCGGCCGGTGCCGCGCGAGGTGGTCAAGCGCGTCGACCTGGCCGTGCCGCGCGGCTCCGTGCTCGGCCTTGTCGGCGAGTCGGGCTCCGGCAAGACGACGCTCGGACGATTGCTGGTGCGATTGCTGAAGCCGACCTCCGGCGGCATCCAGTTCGACGGCGTCGAGATCAGCCGCCTCAGCGAGGCGGAGATGCGGCCGCTGCGTTCGCGGATTCAGATGATTTTCCAGGATCCGCAGTCGTCGCTGAATCCCCGGCTGCGGCTGGGCATCATCCTGACACGACCGCTGCAGGTGCATGGACGTTTGAAAGGACGGCGGGACCGGCGTGACCAAGCGGCGGCCTTGCTCGATCTGGTCGGGCTGCCGACGGGATTTATCGATCGTTATCCGCATGAGTTGTCGGGCGGCCAGCGCCAACGGGCGGGGATCGCCCGCGCTCTGGCGCTGGAGCCGGACTTCATCGTCGCCGACGAAATCGTATCCGGCCTCGATGTGTCGACGCAGGCGCATATTCTTTTGCTGCTCCGGGAATTGCGAGCGAGACTCGGTCTCACCTTGGTGTTCATCAGTCACGATCTGTCGGTCGTCCGGGTGCTCTGCGACGATGTCGCGATCCTGCACCGCGGCGAGGTCGTCGAATACGGACCGGTCACCCGCATCTTCAGCGCCCCGCAGCATGCCTATACGCGGCAGCTGCTCTCGGCGATTCCGCTGCCCGACGTTGAACCGGGCTGGCTGGACGATGCCAGCCCGATTGTTATCCCTCACCAGCAAGGATCAGCCGCATGACCGAGACCATCAAGGGTTCCGTCGTTCTCATCACCGGCGCCACCGGCGCGATCGCACAGGCGCTGATATCCGGGCTCGTGGCCCGCGGCGCGGCCAAGATCTACGCCGCCGCGCGTGATGTTTCCTCCCTCGCCGCATTGCCCGGCCTGGTGCCGGTCAAGATGGATGTCACCAGCGATGATGAGGTCGCCAAGGCCGCTGCGCTTGCGACCGACGTTACGCTGCTGATCAACAATGCCGGCGTCAACCGCAACACCGCCTTCATGCTGGCTCCCGATCTGGCGTTCGCCCGCGAGGAGATCGAGGCGAATTACCTTGCGCCGTTGCGCGTGACGCGGGCCTTCGCGCCGGCGCTGATCAAGAACCACGGCGCCGTGCTTAACCTGCTGACGATTCTGGCGCGGGTGAACCTGCCGTTCATGGGATCCTATTGCGCCTCCAAGGCGGCGGCCCTCAGCCTGACCCAGGGATTGCGCGGCGAACTGGTACCGAAGGGCGTTCGTGTTGTCGCGGCGCTGCCCGGCGCGGTCGATACAAGGATGACCGCGATGCTGACGATTCCGAAAATGGCGCCGGCCGAGGCGGCAGCCGAGATCCTCGATGGCTTCGAAGCCGGCGAGGAAGAAATCTATGTCGGAGACATGGCGCGCGGTCTCGCCCAGGGGCTCGCGCATGATCCGAAGGCCATCGAACGTCAATTGGCGTCGCCGGGCTGATCCGCGAAGGCCTCAAGAGCTTGAAACCCGCGAACCACAAGGAAACGACCATGACCAAGTCCGGATTCCTGCTCGCCCTCGCCGCACTGGTGATCGGCGTGTCGCCGCTGCCGGCATCGGCTGACTCCATCCCCGGCCTGCGTGGCCACGATCATACCGGCATCACCGTGCCGGATGTGAAGGAGGCCACTGCCTTCTTCACCGACGTGATCGGCTGTACGCATGCGATGTCGTTCGGGCCGTTCGCGGATGACAAGGGAACGTTCATGCAGGATGTCGTCAACGTCAATCCGCGCGCCGTCATCGAAGAGGTCAGCATGGTCCGCTGCGGCTATGGCTCCAATATCGAGCTGTTTCAATACAAGGCGCCCGACCAGGCGAAGGATATGCCGAAGAACAGCGACATCGGCGGACACCACATCGCTCTCTATGTCGATGATATCGACAAGGCGGCAGCCTATCTCAAGTCAAAGAATGTCAGGACGATGCAAGGGCCGGTCCCGATCAATGAAGGCCCCGCGGCGGGACAGTCGATCCTGTATTTCTTCGCGCCATGGGGCCTGCAGATGGAGCTGATCAGCTATCCCAAGGGAATGGCTTACGAGAAGGACGCAAAATCATTGCTCTGGATGACCACGGAGCCGATGAAATAAGGCGCTTCTCGTCAGCGTATCCGCGCCCGTTCGAATGACAGCGCCGCAGCATTACGTCCCATGCTCTGGCGCCGCTGGTCCGGCGGACAGACAAAGCTCTCGGTCGGAACGCTGCGTAACCGCTCGACCGGTTTACGATCGGATGTGTCCGCCTGCATCATCGGATCGGCCTTGAAGGTCGATTTGAGAAAGCTGGACACCGCGCGGATGCGTGGCACGAATTGCAGGTCGGTATGGACGTTGAGCCATACTTCGCGGGCTGTCGACGCCTTGTCGTGAAGCACCGGCACCAGATCGTCGCGGCCGTCCACAGCGAAGCTCGGCAGCAGCACCAGCCCGATGCCGCCGGCCGCGGCGTTCATCTGCGCGATCATGCTGTTGGAGTGAAAGCTGACCTTCGGGTTCTTGATGACATCGTCGAGCCAGCGCACGGAGGCCAGCTGAATGAGATCGTCGATATAGGTGACGAAGCTGTGCCGGGCCAAATCCGACGGGCTCTCGGGCATCCCGTTCTGGTCGAAATAGCTTTGCGAGCCGAATAGCCTGAGCTGGAAGCAGCCGAGTTTTTCGGACACCATGCCCTGGCCGGGCGGCTGGAAGAAGCTCAGGAAAAGATCGGCTTCGCGCCGGTTGACCGAGATCGCCTGAGGCGATGTCAGCAATTCGATGGTCAGGTTCGGATGCTGCTGTCGCAGGCCGGCGAAGCGGGAGGCGAGGTAAAGCGAGGCGATGCCTTCCATGGTGGCAAGCCGCACCCGGCCGGCCATCCGGCTGCCGCCGCATTGCAGGTCCTCGCGCATCGCGATCACGGCGCTCTCGATCCGCTCGGCATGGCAGAGCAGGCGCTCGCCGGCTTCGTTGACGCGCAATCCCGATGGCAGGCGCTCGAACAGCGCGACGCCGAGCGTGCTCTCCAGATGCGCGATCCTGCGGCTGATGGTGGATTGATCCACCCTCAGACGTTTTGCCGCATTGCCCAGGCTTCCGCCGTGGGCCGCGTGGATAAAGACCTTGAGGTCGTCCCAATCGAGCGAATTAAAGTCTTGTATGTTCATGCCAATTTTATAGGCAAAAGTTATGCCAATTTGGGCGGGCGTGGGGCTGGCAGGGCGTTTGCAAGGCCGGTTGCAGGATTGCCTCTACCCGGATCGCTGCAAAGCAACCTAGCCTGCCTGCAACAGAGGACGGATTTCATGCTGGCTCGCTTCAAGGCTGCCGCGGTACATGCGGCGCCGGTATTTCTGGACAGGCAGGCGACCACGAAAAAGGCGATCTCGCTGATCCGGGAAGCCGCCGCAGCCGGCGCCGCAATCGTGGCGTTTCCGGAGACTTTTATCCCGGCGTTTCCGGTTTGGGCCGCCTTGTGGGCGCCGATCGACAACCACGACCTGTTCGTGCGCATGGCGGATCAGTCCGTCCTGGTCGATGGCCCCGAGGTGAAGGCGATCCGGGACGAGGCGCGTTCGTTGGGAATCCTGGTGTCGATCGGCATCAGCGAGAAATCGACGGCCAGCGTCGGCGGCCTGTGGAACAGCAACCTTCTGATCGGCGAGGATGGCGAAATCCTCAACCACCACCGCAAGCTGGTTCCGACCTTCTATGAAAAGCTGATATGGAGCGCGGGTGACGGCGCCGGGTTGCGCGTTGTCGACACCAGAGTGGGACGGGTCGGACAGTTGATCTGCGGCGAGAACACCAATCCGCTGGCACGCTACGCGCTGATGGCGCAGGGCGAACAGTTCCATATTTCAAGCTGGCCGCCGGTGTGGCCGACCCGCCGTCCGGCCGAAGGCGGCAATTATCACATCGCGGCCGCGACCCGGATTCGCGCCAGCGCGCATTGCTTCGAGGCCAAGGTCTTCGGTCTGGTTACCGCCGGTGTGCTCGACAAGGCGGCGCGGGATATGCTGGTGGCGCGCGATCCGGCGGCGGCTGCCGTGCTGGACGCCACGCCGCGTGCGGCGTCGTTCTTCATCGATCCGACCGGCGAACAGATCGGCGAATCGCTGTGCGAGGACGAAGGCATCCTCTACGCCGACATCGATCTGAACCGTTGTGTCGAGCCGAAGCAGTTTCACGACGTGGTCGGCTACTATAACCGCTTCGATATTTTCGACCTCAACGTCAATCGCCGTCGGCTCAGTCCTGCCACCTTCGTCAACGAACCGGAGCTATCTGCCGTTTTGGCCGAGGCCGAAACCGGTGCGCGGGACGACAAGGGATTTTTCGCTGGGGCCTAGCCCCGATCGCAGTCACCGGCTGGTTCCGGTGGTGATCGAACTGATAAGGAGTGCGTCATGAAATTTGACCGTCGGCAGCTTTTGCTCGGAGGAGCCGGCACCGCAGCCGGGCTCATGCTTCCAGGTGTCGGCGCCATGGCGCAGTCGCCGGCCAGCATCGGCACGTTTCCGGATGGCGTCTCCGCGGATTCGGTGTTCGTCGGCCTGACCATCCCGCTGACCGGTGTGTTCTCGGGCGACGGCGGCGACCTCAAGCTCGGCTATGAACTGGCGATCGCGCAGATCAACGCCGGCAGCGATGTCGCGCGGGCATGGAGCCTGAAAGGCAAGGGCGTGCTCGGCCGCCAGATCCGCTACAATGTCTCGGACACCGAGGGCAAGCCGAACCTCGATGTGCAGAGCGCGACCAAGTTCATCCAGCAGGACAAGGCGATCATGCTGGCAGGCTCGGTCTCAAGCGCCAGCGCCATTGCGCTTGAAGAACTGGGCTCCCGCGAAAAGGTGCTCTACATGGTCGGCATCGCCGGCTCCAACGACATCACCGGCAAGAATTGCCAGCGCTACGGCTTCCGCTCACAGCAGAACGCCTACATGGCCGCCAAGGCGCTGGCTCCGGTCGTGGCCAAGGCGCTGGGCAAGAATATCAAGGCTGCTTTCCTGGTGCCGGACTACACCTATGGCCACACCGTCTATGACAGCTTCGCCCAGTTTTCCAAGGAGCAGGGCTGGCAGGAAGTCGCCAAGGAGGTCGTGCCGCTCGGCACCACCGATTACAGCTCGGCGCTCCTGAACATCGCCAATAGCGGTGCCGATGTCTTCGTCAACATCGCCTTCGGCGGCGACGCCATCGCCTCGACCAAGCAGGCCGAGCAGTTCGGCGTGCTGAAGCGCATGAAGCTGGTCGTCCCCAACCTGTCGTCGTTCCAGGACAAGGAACTCGGCGCCGAATTGATGCAGGGCGTCTACGGCAGTTGCGATTTCTGGTGGAGCCTGCAGGACCGCTACCCGCTCGCCAAGACCTTCGTCGAAACCTTCGTCGCCCAGAACAAATACTATCCGCGCTGGGGCGCCCACATCGCCTACATGCAGACCTATCTCTGGGCGCTCACCGTCGAGCGCGTCAACACGTTCAATCCGGTCGATGTGATCAAGGCGATGGAGAATTCCAAGGCGCAGCCTTATGACACCACCATCGGCAAGGTCTATTTCCGTGCCGAGGACCATCAGATGGTGCGGCCGATTCCGATCCTTCGCGGCAAGGCGCCCGCGGAGATGAAAAATCCGGAGGATTTCTACGAGGTCGTCGATGTCGTCGACGGCGAGAGCGTGATGAACACGCCGGACTTTTTCGGCTGTAAGCTCGGCCCGTATATCTGAGCGCGGTGATGCCGAGCTGGCCCGCTTTGGTCTCGCAGGCCTTCAATGGCCTGGCACTTGGCGCGCTGCTGGCGCTGGTCAGCAGCGGGCTGACAATCATCCTCGGCACGCTCGGGGTGCTCAATTTCGCCCACGGCGCCTTGTTCGCCGTGGGCGCCTATGTCGCCTTCGTCATCCTGCAATACACTTCATCCTTTGTATTGGCGCTGCTCGGCTGCTGCGGCGTCATGCTGCTGCTCGGAATCCTGCTCGAGCGGGTCATCATCCGGCTATTTTACGACCGGCCCGACGAGGATCAGATCCTGGTCACCTACGGCATCGGCATCGTGCTGGTGGAGTGCCTCCGCGCGGCCTTCGGCGGCAACGCCCAGCGCGTCCCGGTGCCGTCCTGGGGGCGGGGCGCGACCCAGCTTGGTTTCCTGATCTATCCGACCTATCGTTTGCAGCTGATCGCGATCATCGCGATGCTGCTGCTCGGCCTCTATCTTGTGCTGTATCGCACCTCGGTGGGACTCGTCGTCCGCGCCGGGATCGAAAATCCGGCAATGGTCGGCATCCTCGGCATCAACGTCCGGCGCGCCTTCCTGCTGGTGTTCGCGGTCGGCGTGGTCGCGGTTGGCCTCGCCGGCATGCTGTACGCGCCGGTCGTCGCGGTGACGCCCGACATGGGCGCGAACTTCATGGCGCAGTCCTTTGTGGTGATCGTGCTGGGCGGTCTTGGCTCATTCCCCGGCGCGGTGGTCGGCGGCCTGATCGCCGGCGAGATCATCAGCCTGACCAGCGCGTTCAACTCCTCTTATTCCGAAGTGATGCTGTATGCACTGATGGCGCTGTTGCTGGTGCTGCGCCCGCAGGGGCTGTTCGGTTCGGAAGGCCGGGTATGAAGCGCGTTCGACCGGGGGGATTGCGGGCCTGTCTTCCCGAATTCGCCGTCCTCGTCACGCTGGTCGCGGCACCCGTCGTGCTGCCGCATGCCGGCTTTTCCACCGATCTGCTGACGCGAGTCCTGAACTGGGGCCTGATCGGCCTCGGCTTCGATATCCTGTTCGGGCTGACCGGCTTGTTGTCGTTCGGTCAGGCCGCGTTTTACGGCGCCGGTGGTTTTGTCACGGCCTATCTTTTGGTCTCCGGCACACTCGGCAGCGTATGGCTGGCGCTGGCGGCGGGGACGCTCGCCGCGGGCGTCTTCGGGCTTATGGTCGGCTGGCTCGCGGTGCGCCGGATCGGCATTTATTTCACCATGATCACACTGGCGTTCGGCCAGATGGCGTATTTCGTCGAGAACTCGCCGCTGTCGAAATATACCGGCGGCGAAAACGGCCTGCCCGGCGTTCCGGTGCCCGTGATCGGCTTCGGCCAGCACGCCATCCGCATCAGCGCGGGAATGCCGATGTATGTGCTGTTCGCCGGCATCTTCTTCATCGGTTACGTGCTGGCCCGCCGTATCGTCCGTTCGCCGGTCGGCGCGGTGCTGAAGGCGATCAAGCAGAACACCGGCCGCGTCGCCATGCTCGGCCACAACGTTCCGGCCTACAAATTGGCGGCCTTCGTCATCGCGGCGCTCTATGCCGGGCTTGCCGGCGGCCTGCTCGGCTCGTTTCAAAGCTACATGCCGCCCGACGCCTTTTCGCTGGAGACCTCCGGGCAGCTCGTCGTTCAGACCATCGTCGGCGGTGCGGGCACGCTGATCGGGCCGGCGGTCGGCGCCGCCGTCTGGCTGTGGTTGCGCGATAATCTGCAACTGATTCCGGGCCTTGCCACGCTGTGGAAGCTTGTTCTCGGCATCGCTTTCATCGTGCTAGTGATCGGGCTGCGCCGCGGCATCTGTGGCGAGATATTTCATTGGTGGAACGAGCGGCGCGATCTCGCCGCCTTGCGTGCGGCGGAGGCCAGAACGGCGGCGATCGAGGCGACGGGCGACGGCGTTGCGGTCGAGCCTGAACACCAAGCCGTTGACGTCACGCTGCCGCTTGCCGCGCCTGCGACCGGCAACAGCGATATCGCGCTCGAAGCGCGGTCGCTAGCGCGCCACTATGGCGGGCTCAAGGCCGTCGATGGCGTCTCCTTCAAGGTGCGGCGCGGTTCGATCCATGCGGTGATCGGTCCTAACGGCGCCGGCAAGAGCACATTGTTCAAGATGCTGCTCGACGAGGTCTCACCGTCCTCCGGCGAGGTGCTGCTGTTCGGAGACAGGGTGACCGGAGCCGGCGTCAGCCGCGCCGCGCAACTCGGAATCGCCAAGAGCAACCAGCTCAACCAGCTGTTTCTGAATCTGCCGGTGCGGAGCAATTTGCGCATCGCGGCGCTGGCGCGCCGCCGTGGGCCGCTGCGTCTCGATTTGTTGCGGCCGGCCGACAGTCTGCCCGAGGTGGAGCAGCAGGTCGATGCCATTCTGAAGCTGCTCGATCTGGCCGAGCGTGCCGATACGGCGGTACATATCCTGGCCTATGGCGAAAAGCGGCGGCTCGAAATCGGCATGGCGCTCGCTACCAGCCCGAACGTGCTGCTGCTCGACGAGCCGCTCGCGGGCATGAGCCCGCACGAGCGCGTTGCCACCTGCGCTTTCATTCGCGATATCGCGCGCACGCGCACCATCGTGATCGTCGAACACGACCTCGACGCGATCTTCGGCCTGGCCGAGCGCATCACTGTGCTCTACGAAGGCCGGCTGCTGGCGGACGGTTCGCCCGATGAGATCCGGCGCAACCAGGCGGTTCAGGATGCCTATCTCGGGGGGCTGCACGCGCATGAGCCTGCTTGAAGTCGACCGGATCAACACGCTGTACGGCGATTCCCACGTGCTGTTCGACCTGTCGCTCCGGGTCAAGCAGGGCGAGGTGGTGGCGCTGCTGGGCCGTAACGGCGCGGGCAAGACCACGACGCTGCGCTCGATCATGGGGGTGCTGGCGCCGAGGAGCGGCCAGATCCGGTTCGACGGAAAATCGATCGGCGGGTTGCCGCCGTCGGCCATCGCGGGCATGGGCGTGCAGCTCGTTCCGGAGGAGCGCGCCATCTTCGGCGGCCTGACGGTCGAGGAGAATCTGCGCGTCGCCGCGCTGACCGCACCGAATGCCTGGCCGTTTGACCGGATCTACCAAGTGTTTCCGCGACTCAAGGAGCGGCGCAAATCGGCGGGCCGCACCCTGTCCGGCGGCGAACAGCAGATGCTGGCGATCGCCCGCGCGCTGATCCGCGATGCCCGCATCATTCTGCTCGACGAGCCGTTTGAAGGCCTCGCACCGCTGATCGTGCGCGATCTCGTCGAAGTCGCCCGCAACCTGGCCGCCGAGGGCCGCACCATGATCGTGGTCGAGCAGAATGTCACGGCGGCGCTGAGCTTCGCCAACCGCGTCTACGGCCTCAACAACGGCCATGTCGTGTTCGAAGGCACCCCGGCCGATCTTTCCGCCAATCCGGGCCTGATGCGGGACTTTCTCGGCGTCGGCGTCTGAGGGGTTCGGGCCGGCCCGTGCGCGCGGTCCCGACCGTCCCCTTTTTCTTTTCGATATCCGGACAGCACTGAAGATTTCTTGCGGCAAGCTTTGCCTCGCGGCGAGGCGGACTTGTTCTCATTCAGCGTATTTTTTGATCCTTCTCGTTGAGATTTAGGCAACGACCGGGCATGCGCCTGCGCTATAATCCGCAGCGATTAGCGTAAGAAGCTGCATCCGTCCGACGGCGGCTTTGACAGGAGAGCGTCGATGGATGCGCAACGGCTCGGTCTGGTTTCGGCGCGGCTGCATTATTTCCAGACCGTGGCCCAGCTCGGTTCGATCCGGGGCGCGGCTCAGGTCCTCAATGTCGCCCCGTCGGCGATCAGCCGGACCGTTCAGGCGCTGGAAGCCACGCTCGGACTGCCGCTGTTCGAACGGGTCCGCCAGCGCCTCAAGCTGACCAGCGCCGGAGAGATACTGGTTTATCACGCCCGGGCGAGCGCCTCCGAACTCAACCAGGCCTGCGCCATCATCAACGATCTCACCGGCCTGCGGCGCGGCAAGATCGGGGTCTCCACGGTGGAAAGCGTGACGCGGGGGCTGCTACCGCGGATATTGGCCGAATTCTGGAAGCGTCTTCCCAATGTCGCGGTCGAAGTTAGGACCGTCGGCTCCAGCGAAGCCTTGCGATTGGTCGCCGAGGGTGAAACCGAACTCGGCATTGCATTCGATACCCGCGTACCGCGGGGCACCCAGCGGCTTGCCGGCGCGAGCCTGTCGCTCGGCGCGCTGTTGTGGCCAGCCCATCCGCTGGCCGGGCGCCGCGAGGTCCGGTTGAATGATTTTGCGGGCGAGCGTGTGTTTTTATCCGATGCGACGCTGGCGTTGCGGTCGTCGATCGAGGGGGCGCTGCTCGACAGCCATATCGAATTCGATCCCCGGGCAGTGACCAACTCGATCGATTTCATGGCCAAATGCGTGACGGCCAAACTGGGCGTGGCTTTCCAGACCAGGGTCGGCGTCGAAAGCGAGTTGTTGCGCGGCGAGCTTCTATTTGTGCCGCTGCGCGATCCGGCCCTGCGTCCGCGACGGCTGTTGCTGGCGTCGCGCGCCAAGACCTTCCCGACCGAGCCGCCGGCTCTGCTGTCGAAACTGTTGAGCGCCGCGATCGGCCAGCTCGACGGCCAGTGACAGACCGTTTACTTGTTGCATTTTTGAGAACATCTCGATCATGATTTAGCGGCTATCTGGAACGGTTTCGTGCCGCTACGGTCCGCTTGCCAGAGCGCGATCCGGAGAACCGGTTTTCCGAAAAGATTCCGCTCTCAGGATCGGTGGATGCATTCTCGGGAAGCCGTACAGTTTCAGCGCCGTCGTCCCGGCAATCGCCCGGCGCGCCGCTCGGATAGTGGCCCGTCCATTGCACGCGCAAGCCGCGACCCGCGAGCGAACGCAATGGACCAATCGGTGCAATCAGAATCGAAATTTGCCGTCGAGGCCGGCCGATCCGCGACTTCCGCGGAACAGCCCAGCAAGGTGATCGAGCTCGAAGCGGTCTCGGTTCGGTTCGGGCAGGGCCGCAGCGGCACGACGGCGCTAGGCGAAACCACGCTGGATGTACGTAAAGGCGAGTTCATTTCGTTTGTCGGACCTTCCGGCTGCGGCAAGTCGACCATCCTGCGGCTGGTCAGCGGCCTCGTTCGCCCGACCAACGGCGTCGTGGTGGTCGGAGGCCGGGAGGTCGGGGTCAAGGCGCTGCGGATCGGCATGGCGTTTCAGAACGCCAGCATGATGCCGTGGCTGACGGTCGAGCGAAACGTGATGCTGCCGCTCAAGATCGTGCCGCCATTCCGGGCGGATTATCGCCGCAAGCGCAAGGGCGAGTTTCGCGACCGTGTTCGCGCCCTGCTGGCGCAAGTGGGCCTAAGCGATTTTGCCGATCATTTTCCGTGGCAATTGTCGGGCGGCATGCTTCAGCGCGCCAATCTCTGCCGGGCGCTGGTGCATGATCCGCAACTGCTGTTGCTCGATGAACCCTTTGGCGCGCTGGACCAGTTTACCCGGGAGGAGCTCTGGGGCACGTTGCAGGCGCTGTGGCTCGACAAGCGCCCGACGGTGCTCTTGGTGACGCACGATCTGCGGGAAGCCGCCTATCTGGGGTCGCGGATTTGCGTGATGAGCGCGCGACCCGGACGAATCATCAGCGACACGCCGGTTCCGTTTGCCTATCCGAGAACACTCGAGACCACCTATGAGCCCGAATTCATCGCGCTCGGAAAGCGGATGCGCGAGTTGATCGTTCCGGTTCAGACCTCCGGCGGGAGCGCCTGAATCATGGCACGCATCACTCGGGTCTTGTCCGCCACTGCCGTCATCCTCGGCTTCTTCGGGGCCTGGGAATTGCTCTGCCGTCTATTGCACGTCAGCGACCTCGTGCTGCCGCTGCCGAGCCAGATCCTGGTGACGCTGATTGAGCGCTTCCCCGATCTCTGGCCTCATCTCATTCAGACCATTGCCAGCACGCTGGCGGGCTTTACCTTCGGCGTGCTGGCCGGTGTGGTGATCGGCGTTATGGTCGGCAGTTCACGGCTTGCCTACGATACGCTGTATCCGCTGCTGATCGGGTTCTCGTCGGTGCCGAAGGTGGCGATCATTCCGATCTTCGTGATCTGGTTCGGCGCCGGCACGATCCCGGCGATCCTGACCGCGCTTTCGCTGTCGATCTTTCCGGTGGTGGTGAATGTCGCGACCGGCATCTCGACCAGCGAACCCGAACTCGAGGACGTGCTGCGCGCGCTGGGCGCCAGCCGCCGCGACATCCTATGGAACGTGGCTTTGCCCCGCACGCTTCCCTATTTATTCGCCTCGCTCAAGGTCGCCATCACGGTGGCCTTCATCGGCTCGATCACATCGGAAACGATCGCCTCGAACTACGGTATCGGCACCGTCATGATGGTGGCGTCCGCCAATTTCGACGTCGCGCTGCTGTTCGCGGGCCTTGCCCTGATCTCGATCACCGGCATTGCGCTGTACGGCCTGTTCTCCTTTGCCGAGGCGCGCTTCACCGGTTGGGCTACCCGCAAGAGCGCGGTTGCCTGATGTTCCCCTCATCATCCTCGTTTCCGACCAGCATGGAGTATTCCGAATGAAGCGCCTGTTCGTTTGGGCTTTGGCTTGCCTCGCCGTCGCGGCGATTTCAGGCGTGGCGAATGCCGAGCCGGTCAAGATCCGTTTTATCCTGGACTGGAAGGCGCAGGGGCCGGGCGCCTGGTTCTATGTCGCACGCGACAAGGGCTACTTCGCCGCCGAAGGTCTCGATGTCACCATCGACCAGGGTGACGGATCGGCCGCTGCCGTGAGTCACATCATGACCGGCGCCTACGATGCCGGATTTGGCGATATCAACGCCGTCATCCAGAACGCGGCGCAGCGTCAGGGTGAGCAGCCCCTGATGGTGTACATGCTCTACAACCGTGCGCCCTACGCTTTGATCGTCAAGGCGGACGGTCCGATCAAGACCCTGAAGGACATGGAAGGCCACACGCTGGCGGCTCCGGCGGGGTCGGCGACCGAGCGCATGTTCAAGCCGCTCGCGCTCAAGAATGGCGTCGATGCCGGCAAGGTCAAGGTTTTGAACGCCGCGCCCAATCTGATCGAACAGCTTCTGGTCAACGGCCAGGCCGATGCGATCGCGCAGTTCGCGCCGACCAGCTACATGAACTTTCTGGCGATGAAGAAATCGCCGGAGACGGACTTCCGATGGTTCTTCTATAGCGAGAACGGGCTTGATCTCTATTCCAACGGCATCCTGGTTTCGCAGAAACTGCTGAAGGAGAATCCCGAAGCGGTGCGTGGCCTGGTCAAGGCCCTGAACCGTGCCATCCTCGAGGTTGCAGCCGATCCGGACGAAGGCATCGCGACGCTAAAGAAAGTCGAGCCGCTGACCAATGTCGATCTCGAGAAACAGCGGCTGGTCTATACCGTGAACCAGCAATTGCGGACCGATGAAGTGGCACGGCTCGGGCTCGGCGACCTCGATGACGGCCGGCTGCAGGCTGCGATCAAGACGGTCGCGGACGCCTATGCGCTGCCCCGCACGCCTGCGATGGACGAAGTCTTCAGCCGCGCTTTCCTGCCCTCCAAGGCCGATCGCATTCTGCCGCCGGCCCATTGATCGAAGCGCTCATTTCACGACGGGATGGAAAGCAAAATGACGGAGAACAACATGGCAGCCGAGCATGATCGCCTGATGGCGATTGCCATCGAGGAAGCCAGGGCCGGCGCGGCACAAGGCGAACAGCCGTTCGGAGCGGTGGTGGCGCTGAACGGCGAAGTCGTGGTCAGGAGCCGCAGCCTCAAAGTGTCGGCCTGCGATGCCACCGCCCATTCGGAGACCCTTGCCGTCAAATACGCCACCCAGAAACTCGGGCGGCGGACCCTGCCGGATTGCACCTTCTATGCGACCTGCGAGCCGTGCCCGATGTGTCTCGGCGCCATCCTCAACGGCGGCATCAACACGCTGGTGCTCGGCGCGCGCAACCGGGACATCAAGCAACTCGCCAAGATCGCTTTCAATTTCAATGATTATACGGTCGAGCGTTTCGCCGAAATGACCGGATGGGATCTGAAGGTGATCGAGGGGGTGAGGACTCCCGAATGCATCGAGCTCTACGCGACCGCCGCGGTCGAATTGACCCGCTGACAGTTCGGATATCATCGACATGCAACCAAATGTCGTGGCGCGCGTCATCGCCGGGCTGAAAGCCGCCGGCGTCAGCGTGGTCTGCTACCTGCCGGACTCGCTGTTCAAGGAGCTTTATCCGGCGCTCGATCAGGATCCCGATATCCGGACCATCCAGGTCACCAACGAGGGCGAGGGCGCGGCGATCTGCGGCGGCCTGTTCCTGTCGGGCAAGCGCGCGGCGCTGATCATGGAAAATTCGGGCCTGCGTGCCTCGATCGAGCCATTGGCCCGGATGGGTATGGGCGCCGGAATCCCGGTTGTGATGCTGATGAGCTATCGCGGCGATCTGGGCGAGAACAACTGGTGGGCGATCCCGCACGGCATGACCATGGAGCCGCTGCTCGAGGCGATGCGCATTCCCTATCGCGTGGTCGATCGCGAGGACGAGATCGAGCGTTCGATCAGGGACGCGTTTCAATGGTCCTATGCGGCCTATTACCATTCGGCGATCGCGCTGACCGGAGCGCTGGTGCGATGAAGCGATATGATTGCATGGAGCGCCTCGGCGCGATGCTCAAGGACGAACTGGTGATCCTGTCGCTCGGCGGCAGTGTCGACGAGTGGTACAACGCCGCGCCCCATATGCGCGCTGCCAGCCTGTTCCAGCAGCAGCTCGGCTGCGTCACGCCGCAGGCCTTCGGCCTCGCCGTCGGCCTGCCGCACCGGCGCATCGTCTCGCTCGATACCGACGGCGGTATGCTGTTCAATCTTGGAATTCTGGCGACGCTGGGCAACGAGCAGCCGGCCAATCTGCTGGTCGTCGTCTGGGACAACGAATGCTACCAGTCGATCGGCGGTCCCCCGACCCACACCGCAAAGGGCAAGGTCGACATCGCCGCGATCGCCCGCGGCGCTGGCGTCGGCCATTCCTACACGGTGTACGATCTCGACGCCTTCGAATCGCGCTGCCGGGACGGTCTCGCCGCCCGCGTGCCCCATGTCATCGTCGCGAAAGTCGAACCAGGCGTCCGGCGCGACGTCCATCGCAAGCACAGCGATGGACGTGAAGACAAATACATCTTCGTGCGCCATATCGAGGCCACCGAAGGCATCGTCATCATGGGACCGAGCGAACATAATTGAGCCCGCGCCGGTTTCCGTGCGGCATGTTGGCCGTCGGCAGGCATAAAGCCCAGTCGATGATTGCGATGCATGTGAAGATCGGCGACTCCGTCAAGTTCCCCAAGACGGTCGGCGAGTCCGACATCTATTTGTTCGCCGGGGCTGACCGGTAACCTCTCGCGGAACCATGTCGATGGCGCGTTCATGAGCGGTGACGGCATCGTCGGGATGGCTATTGCCTCGTGTAACGTTATAACGTTATATGGCGCGCCCGCTGGGATCTGAGGGGAAAGGCGACTACTTTGGCGCAGGCCAACGGAACGTTGTTGCGAACCTTCGTGCAGCGGTGCGGCGTTTATCTCGCGCTGGCAGCCCTGATGCTGCAATTCGCGCTGTCGTTCGGGCATATTCATGCCCAAGATTTCCATGCTGGCATCGCCTATCCGGAAGTTGCCGATGTGAAAGCGGACGCCGTTGGCGGCTGGCATGGACCCGCGAAACTGGAAATATCGGCGCCGCTTCCCTCGAAACTGGCGGACGATGATGACCATTGCCCGATCTGCCTGTCGACCTTCCTGTTGTCGACCTCCTTCATCCCGGACGCGCTGCGGCCACCGCCGTCGTCCGAATTCAACCATATCGATCGTCTTTTAGCGCTCGCCTTCGATATCGCTGTCGAGGCGCATCGCGCGCCATTTCAATCGCGCGCCCCGCCCTTGGGCTGACAGGTATTTGCCGCCCGACCTTCGGACGTTGTGCCATGCACGCTTCCGGCTGCGCAAAGAACTGAAACCACCACGTCTTCCGCAGTCACGGTTTGAGAGCCGTCAGCGATGCTGTTCGGTGCCGCGATGGCAACGCGGTTTCAGCGGTTCGCGCGCCACGCAACGATCTGCATTCCGGATCGGGCCAGTGCGTCGTGAGACGTATCTTTGAAACCTGATCAGCCGCGATCTCTGACGCGGCCGTTCCTATCCGAACCCTTGCCGGTGGACGCCCTCATGTTGAAACGCACAGGTTCCTATTTTTACGCCGTGCTCCTGCTGTCCTTGTCGATCGCGCGCGCGGAGGCGCATCCGCATGTCTGGGTCACGTTCCACAGCGACGTGATCTACGCGGCGGATGGCGCCATGACCGGGGTTCGTCATGCCTGGACGTTCGATGACATGTTTTCCGCCTATGCGACCCAGGGCATTCCCCATGCCAAAAAAGGTCAATTCACCCGCGAGGAACTCGCCTCGCTGGCTCAGTTGAACGTCGATTCGCTGAAGGAATACGACTACTTCACCTATGCGCGTGCGGACGGCAAGAAGCTGAAGTTTTCCGATCCGGTCGACTATTGGCTCGAATACAGGAATGCGACGCTCACTTTGCATTTCACCCTGCCTTTGAAGGCTCCCGCGACGGCAAAGGCGATGCAGATCGAAGTCTACGATCCCTCGATCTTCGTGGACTTCGAATTTGCCAAGGACAAGCCGGTTTCCCTGGACGGAGCGCCGCAGCAATGCCTGCTGACGGTTGATCTGCCGCACCAGCCGACGCCTGCCGAGCAGTTGCGGCTCAGCCAACTCGATACCACGCCGCTCGACGCCTCGAGCACTTACGGAGAAATCTTCGCCAACAAGATGCTGGTGAGATGTCCGTGATCCCCGCTCGATCGACAGTTCGCAAAACACGAAAGTCAGCAAACGATGAACGCTTACAACGGTAATTCTTCGCGCGGTGCAGCCTGGATGGCGGTGCTCGCTGCAATCCTGGCGATCTGCGCCATCGGCGCTACGCGGGCGCAAGGCGCGTCGCCGTTCGGAGCGCCGCATCCGGCGGCAGGTTTCATGTCGCAATCGGGCGTGATGGGATGGGTGTTCGCCAAGCAGGCGGCGTTCTACCGCGCGCTGTCGGGTTTCATTCGGTCGAGCAAGGACGACGGCACCGCGATGTGGAGCCTGTTCGGGATCTCGTTTCTCTATGGCGTTTTTCACGCCGTCGGCCCCGGGCATGGCAAGGCGGTGATCTCCTCCTATCTCGTCGCCAATGAAGAAACCTGGCGCCGCGGTGTCGCTCTGTCGTTCGTGTCGGCGGCCATTCAATCCATCGTTGCGATTGCCATCGTGGCCATCGCGGCGATCCTGCTCGGCGCGACGGCAAAGGCGATCGGACTCACCGTTCATGTGGTCGAGATCGTCAGTTACGCGCTCGTCATTCTGATCGGGCTGCGGCTTCTGTTCGTCAAGGGCCGCAGCTTCCTTCGCGCCTGCCGCGAGTTCGATTGGCATCAGGGGGCCGGCGACGCGGCTGTTTCAGCAAGTCATGGCAGCAAGAGCTCCCTGCCTCACGCTGCGCTGGCCATGCGCTGCGGACAATGCGGTGCCGACGGACACACCGATCATGCCCACGGCTTTCATTGCCATGATGATCATGGTCATGACGATCACGAATCGGCCTGGGGACATGCGCACGGGCCGGAGCCGGCGGAATTGGCCGGCGCGGGCGGCTGGCGCCGCGGCCTGTCCGCGGTCATGGCCGTCGGCTTGCGTCCTTGTTCCGGCGCGATCATCGTGCTCATCTTTGCGCTGGCCCAGGATCTGCTATGGACCGGCATCGGCGCGACGCTGATCATGGGATTGGGCACGGCCATCACCGTCGCCGCGATCGCAACCGTCGCGGTCGGCGCGCGCCAGATCGCGAGCCGCATCGCGCAGACCCGCTCGGGATTTGGCATGCTCGCCATGAGGGCGATCGAGGTTTGCGCCTCGGTGCTCATCGTCGCGTTCGGCGCGCTGTTGCTGGCCGGCTATATGGCAAGCGAGCAACTTTGGATGTTCACCGGCTAGTACCGGCCAGGCGGCGTGTACGGCCGCGGCATGTCGAGGGCGTGTCCCCGAATATCGGCGGCCCACGCCAAGCTAGAGCATGATCCGGAAAAGTGGGAACCGGTTTTCCGAAAAGATCATGCTCAAACAAAGAAGAGATCATGATCCGATTCGACCTGATCGGATCATGATCTAGTCCCGCTTCCAGCGTCACGGCATGATAGACCGTTTCATTCGCCGGGGTCGGCCACCTTTTTGTTAACTAAATGGTCAACTACAAATAGCCTTCCACTGGCGCGTCGATGGAAAATCCGTTCGGGGCGCCGCCAATAGGTGCGGTTCGGTCGTCTTCGTGCAAGGCGCCGGACGCCTGCGTTCGACGGGCGATCGGTATCGCTTTCGCGCTCGCCGCTACGGATTTCGCTTGAGGGTTACAGGAGAACTAAATGGCTGCGGCAAGACACGCTCGTCCCAACGAGCTTGAATCGGCTTCACTGGAGCAGATCAGCGATCGTTACGTCGCGCGTTTCGCCGATAGGCGCGCGGATTGGGCGGCGTTCGAGGACGCGAAGATCGAGGGTTTCAAGCGCGCGCAGCATCGCTTCATCGGAGCCGGAGGCTCCGGCAAGCACAACGATTCCGCAGCGATCCCGGCTGGAAATTTTACGCTTTCGATCATGTTCGTGCCGCCCGGCCAGGGCAATGCCGCGCATACCCACGAGGTCGAAGAGGTGTTTTTCGTCCTGCAGGGCTATCTCGACGTCTTCGTGCAGGATGAGGACGGCCGCAAGATCACCAAACCGCTGGTACCGTGGAAATGCATTTCCTGCCCGGCGGACGTGATTCATGGATATGAGAACAACAGCCTGGAGCCGGTTTATTTTCAGGTGATGCTCGGTCGCGGCAAGCCGGAAACCATGGGTTACTTGGATGACGAGGCTTTATAAGCATAAGCGCTGCGATGCGCACTTGAAAGCTTCCTGACAGCCTGAGATGAGCCTCAAGACAGGTCTTGAGGCGGTATAGAACGGGTCGGCGATCACGCCAGGATCAAGCCGGCCCGTTTTTTAATGGTCTGGATCAGACTGAACGGCGCCAGCACCGATGTTTTCGGATTCGACGGCAATGTCGTCGACCGGATCGTGGCGGTAATCTCGCCAAACGCGCCGCGCGCCACGAACGAATGATTGTTGCCGTTGGCCGCAGGATCGACGATCAGCCGCACCTTGGTTTTCTCGAAGCCGAGCCCGGCCAGGGCCAGCGCCGCGACCACATTGGCATTTTGCGGAAACTGCAACGCGGCCGTTCGTGCGTCGCATTCGAGAAACGTTTCCGCCGAGGTGACCGCGTTCAGCGCGATCATCTTCTCCGCGGGCGTGCCCTTCCAGGCCGCCGGCGCCTTCCGTCCGGAATATTCCACGGAATCGAGACCGGCTTCGCGGGCTGCGCTGATGGCATCGATGCCGCCGAGCGCGCCGCCGGGGATCAGCAAGCGGCCGCCGCCGCTGGCGGCAGCGTCGCGCAGCGTCCGTTCCAGCGCGGCGTCGGCCAGCGCACCCACCGAGACGACAAGGAGATCGGTTCCGTTGCGGATGACGGTTTCACCGGCCTCCCTGAGTGCCTGATGTCCGGCGCATTCGATCACCAGATCAGGCCGTGTCGCCAGCAGTGCCTCGATGCTGCCGACCCCGGGAGCGGGGCATGTCAGGGGCGGCGGCAGTGAAAAGACGGCAGCCACTTCGATCGAAGGCTCGGCGTTCAAATGCGCGACGACAAAGCTGCCGATCGCTCCGTAACCAATGACTGCAACCTTCAAGAACTTCCCCCAATGTCTGCGTCTGCGGCCCGATTCAGGGGCTCACGGCAAATAACGGCACTGATGTTGACTGCGTGGTCAACATGATGTCAAGTTTGACTCTTAAACACCGTATCCCTGATACGCTACCTTAAAAGCCGGGCCAGCAAAGCAAAAGCAGAACTGAGAACGAATGACAACGAATAGCGTCAATAGCCCGGCTGCGCCGCCCGCGCCGATGGACGGCGCATTTTCCGTTCTGAACCCCTGGGCCGGCGGCGTCGCTTTCTCGGTCCACCCGGTGGGCATCGATCAGGTCGGCCGCACCGTGCAGGCCGCCAAGGCGGCATTCCGGCAATTCATCAAGACGCCGGCCCATCAGCGCGCGTCCTGGCTCAACGGCGCGGCGAGCGCGATGGAGAAGGAGGCGGGCGCGTTCCCGGAACATCTGGTCTATGACAATGAAGGCCAGCTGCTGACGGGGTCGTTTGCCGATCATCGGAAGCCTGCGGTCCCGGATTTTCCTAATATTCGTTCGATTACGGTCGAGCTGAAACCCTGCCCGAACAACCCGTTCGGCGCCAAGGGCGCCGGTGAAGGCGGCCTGATTCCGGTCGGCGGCCTGATGGCCAATGCGATCGCGGATGCGTTGTCGCATCTCAACTTCCAGCCGATGGAGCTGCCGCTGTCGCCGCCGAAGATCTGGCAATTGGTCGAGGAGACGGAGGCCGCCCGTGCCGCGACTTCGTCATTTTCAATTTGATTTTCGCGGGCAGTTGCGCTTCGTCCCAACAATAGAGCGAGCGGAACTGTGGTTCGGCCCGATAAGCGCGGTGGGTTCGCTTGAGGGGCGGGATTTGCGAAACCGGTTTTTTAGCTCGCCTTATTGACGGAGGGAGCGCGTTTTGGCGCGTCGTAGCAGCGATCCGGCTCGCGTTCGCGAGAAGATACTTAAGCTGGCCATGGAAGAATTTGGCCGCGTCGGCTTTGAGGGCGCGCGCGTCGATCGCATCGCCGAGCGCTGCAATGTCAGTAAGAACATGCTGTATTATTACTTCAAGTCCAAAGAGGGGCTGTTCGTAGCTGCGCTCGAGCGGATGTATGAAAGCTTTCGAGATCAGCAGCGCGACCTGTCGGTGCGTGCCAGCGATCCGATTCTGGCGATGGAACAGCTTATCGAGCACATGTTCGCGGCGCTCGAGAGCAACCCGAACGCCATCCGCCTGCTGAACGAAGAAAACAAGCACCGCGGCAAATATATTCGCAAATCGAAGCGGATTCGGGAGCTGTACAATCCGCTGGTCGAGACGCTAAGCTTTATCCTGGAACGCGGCCGCAGAGATGGCGTGTTCCACGCGGCGCTCGATCCTGCCGTCGTCTATGTGACGCTGTCATCTCTGTGCTATCATTACCTTTCCAACCAGTACACGCTGGAGATCGCGCTTAACAAGGATCTCAGCTCGGTGAGCTCGCGCAAGCAATGGCTCCGGCACGTCACCGGTCTGGTTTTGCAATACTGCGTGGCCGATCCTAGCCTAGCGCTGGATCGCAAGCCGAATGTGCGATCCGCAGCGGTCAGCGCCGGCTGAGCCTGACCCGTTGGCCGGGGGTGGCCAGCGCATTTTCGGACAAACGCCGGTTGGCTTCTGATTTAGATCGCCGGCTCGATTCCCGGAATCGCGTGCGCCGGGATGATATCGTCTTCGATTCGGCTTCCGACTGGCTCCCATTTGATGGCTCACAGCGATAGCAGGCCGGTGAGCGGCATCAGAGCGAGCACCAGCATCAGCCTTGAAAGGCCGATTTTGGCAAGCGGCGGCGGAAAGAAGAACAGGCCGATGATGGTGCTGATCCTGACCATGCCCTGAGCCCGGCCGGCACCGGTGCCGCGCAGGAAGGCTGGATATGACAGTGCTGCCAGCGATGCCGAGACCGAGCCAGGGCCCAGCGTCTGGCCGAGGATGAAGACATAGATCAGCACGATCGAGAAATAGGGCGATACGCGGTCAACACAGAGCTCGGCGCATATGGCGCCTTGGCGCAATTCTTGCTCCCGCGATCTCGCGTGAGAGGATTGTCAGCCGCTGGATTGAAAGAACAATGGTCGCTTTGGAGACTCAGCCGGCGGGTAGCGTTTATGGCGCTTCTGCTCCCACTAGTTCGGCAAAGCCGGCAATGATTCACATTGCCGGCCTGGAAAAA
>NZ_JAAVUS010000006.1 GCF_018449525.1 Bradyrhizobium sp. dw_78 | reverse complement strand
ATCGCGGGCGCGCTGGGCCGCCTCGGATTCGACCTTGCGCACGGCCTCTTCCAGCGACAGTCGTTCGCGGGTGATCTCGGATTCGCTCAAGGGGGGCTCGACGCTGCGCAATTGCGCGATCAGCGCCGAGCGCGCCCGCTCATACAGCGCACGGCGAGCCTCGCCGGGAGCACTGGGGTCCAGTCCGGCAATGGCGCGGGCGATCAGCGGGTAGTAGTCAGCCATCTCTCATCAACACTGCGGGCTTTCCGGTAACATCTCGTTAAGCCTCGAACGGGTTCTGAACCAGGATAGTATCCTCGCGTTCCGGGCTGGTGGAAAGCAACGCGATCGGGCAGCCCACCAATTCCTCGACCCGGCGAACATATTTGATCGCCTGCGCCGGCAAATCCGCCCAGGAACGGGCATTGGCGGTCGGCTGCTTCCAGCCCTCGATGGTCTCGTAGATCGGCACCACCCGGGACTGGGCGCCCTCGCCGGCCGGCAGATGGTCGATCTCCTTGCCGTCCAGCATGTAGCCGACGCAGACCTCGATCGAATCGAAGCCGTCGAGAATATCGAGCTTGGTCAAGGCCAGGCCGTGAATGCCACAGGTCCGCACGGTCTGCCGCACCAGCACCGCGTCGAACCAGCCGCAGCGCCGCTTGCGCCCGGTATTGACGCCGAATTCCTTGCCGCGGCGGCCGATCTCCTCGCCGATCTCGTTGGTGAGTTCGGTCGGGAACGGACCCTGCCCGACCCGCGTCGTGTAGGCCTTGCAGATGCCGAGCACATAGCCGACCGAGCTTGGTCCCATGCCGGTGCCGGTCGCCGCCTGCGCCGCCACGGTATTGGACGAGGTGACATAAGGATAGGTGCCGTGGTCGACATCGAGCAGCGCGCCCTGCGCGCCCTCGAACAGAATTCGCTTGCCCTCGCGGCGCCGGAGGTCGAGCAGCCGCCACACCGTTTCGGCGTAAGGCAGAAGCTGTGGCGCCAGCGCGGTCAATTCCTTCAGGATCGATGCAGCGCTGATCTCTTCCAGGTTGAGACCGCGGCGCAGCGCGTTGTGATGCGCCAGCAGCCGCTCGATCTTGTGCGGCAGCGTGTTGAGATCGGCGAGGTCCATCAGCCGGATCGCACGACGGCCGACCTTGTCCTCATAGGCCGGGCCGATGCCGCGCTTGGTGGTGCCGATCGCGGTGATCGCGTTGGAGGACTCCCGGAGCGCATCAAGCTCGCGGTGCAGCGGCAGGATCAGCGTGACGTTTTCGGCGATCCGCAGATTCTCCGGGCTGACCGCGACGCCCTGCCCCTTCAGCTTGGCGACCTCATCGAGAAATGCCTGCGGATCGACCACCACGCCATTGCCGATCACCGACAATTTCGACGGCCTCAGCACACCGGACGGCAGCAGCGCCAGTTTGTAGGTTTGGCCGTTGATGACCAGGGTATGGCCCGCATTGTGACCGCCCTGGAAGCGCACGACAATATCGGCCTGCTCCGACAACCAGTCGACGATCTTGCCCTTCCCCTCGTCGCCCCATTGGGCGCCGACGACGACAACATTGGCCATTTCGCGGATATTCCCTCTGCAACATTCTCTGCACGAGCACGATCAACTCGGAAAACCAGTCCTGAGCCTCGGATCAAGCCCGAGAGCGTGCTTTTCCGGATCATGCGCCCAGCCTAAATCACGGCCGGGGCCGCTCGCATGCGAGGCACCTACCGGATAAAGGATGCGGGCTATTGACGCAAGCAAGAAGGGGGCTTTTCAGCCCTGTTACGGGGGTCCCAAGCCCTTGATATCCCCTTAAAAAATGACGGCTGCGACGCGGTGGCGCGGCGCTGCCTGAGCTATCGGGCGTTTTCGGGGCAAACGGTCGCCCGGCCGGCAAAACAAAAGTTGCGCCCGGCAACGCTAAGGCGGCGCGTTCACCTTCGGCTGCGGCACGGCAAGCCCCATCCCGATCCGGATTTGGGAGTTGCTGACGCGCCGGATACCGCCGCAATTCGGCGCGCGTCTTCCGCAACGATGATGTCACAACGCCACGCTATCCTTATATGGGTTGCGGACGGCCCGCATCGATACAGGGAGCAACCGGCGATGATCACCGTTCCCGAACTTGCCGCCGACGCCTTGGGCGAATTCCTGGCGAATTACATGCGGCGCCGGTTCGGCTCGTCGCAGGCGCATCTGGTGGAGATGGTGCCTTCGATCGCGCGAATTGCGCTGGAATGCATCGGCAATAGCGACGCGCTCTATCACAAATGTCGAACACACCATGCTGGTGACGCTGGCGGGGCACGACATTCTGCGCGGCCGCGCGCTTCATACCCACATGCCCGCGGAAGATTATGCGCATGTGATCATCGCCTGCCTGACCCACGACATCGGTTATGTGCGCGGGCTGTTCAAGTCCGACGACCAGGACGGCTATCTCGTCGATTCGATTCCAACGGCCGCAAGGTCACGTTGCCGCGCGGATCGTCGGATGCCGCGCTGCTGCCCTATCACGTCGATCGCTCCAAGATGTTCGTGACGGAGCGGATCGAAGGCATCGCGCAACTGGACAAGCGGCGGATCGCGCGCGCGGTCGAAGGCACCCGCTTTCCCTCGAGCTTTCCCAGTGAAGACGAGCAATGCGACGAGGAGGCCGCGCTGCTGCGGGCGGCCGACCTGATCGGACAGCTCGGCGATCCGCATTACATCCGCAAGGCCAATGCGCTTTATTACGAATTCGAGGAGGCCGGACTGAACCGGCAGCTCGGCTATTCCTCGCCGGCCGATCTCGTCAATCTCTATCCGCAATTTTACTGGAACAGCGTCGCGCCGCATGTGCAGACCGCGATCCGCTATCTCAACGTCACCTCGAGCGGGCGGCAGTGGATCGCCAATCTGTACAGCAACGTTTTCCGCGCCGAGCGCGACATCTCGCTGTCGGGCCCGCAGAAATAAGCGACCCGCCGCATGGCACCAATCCTCTCCGCCGTCTTGTCCCGGCGGCAATAACCGGCACAACGGGGCTTCCCTTTTTTGAGCACCGATCGTTTCCGCATTGCCTTCTAATCCCCCGCGCCCCTCGCCGCTGTACTGGCTCAGTAACCGGCCCTATCTGCTGCTCAGCCTGGCCTCGCTGTTCTGGGCGGGCAATATCGTGCTGGGGCATTACGCCGCGGGCCATGTGCCGCCAATGACCTTGTCCTGCATCCGCTGGGCCGGCGCGTTCCTGACCTTGCTTCCGTTCGCCTGGCCGCATCTCAAGCGCGACTGGCCGGCGTTGCGCGAACGGCTGCCGCTGCTGGTGGTGCTGTCCGCTACCGGCTTCGCGATCAACAATGCCCTGTCCTATTGGGGTCTGCAGTATACGCAGGCGCTGAACGCGCTGTTGATCCAGTCGTCGGGACCGTTGTTCGTGGCGCTGTGGTCGCTGGTGTTCGGGATGCGGCTGACCGGGGCGCAGTTCATCGGCATCGCCATCTCGCTGGCCGGGGTTTTCACCATCATCCTACGCGGCGATTTCGCGGCGATCGCCAGCATCCGGTTCAACAAGGGCGACGTCATGGTCGCGGGCGCGCTGCTGGCGTTCGGGCTCTATTCGGCGCTGATGCCGCGCCGCCCGGCGACGCATCAATTGTCCCTGATCGCCTTCACCACCGGCTGCGGCGCGCTGCTGCTGCTGCCGTTCTCGGTCTGGGAGTTTTCGGCGGGGCTGACGCTGAAGCCCGACCTGCTGACGATCGCCACGCTGATTTTCGTGGTGATCTTTCCGTCCGTGCTGGCCTATCTCTGCTTCAACCGCGGCATCGCGCTGATCGGACCGAACCGCGCCGCGCCGTTCTTCCATCTGATGCCGGTGTTCGGCTCGGTGATGGCGATCCTGCTGCTGGGCGAACAGCCGCGGCTGTTCCACCTCATAGGCTATGCGCTTGTGCTCGCCGGCGTGGTGATCGCGTCTCGGCCGACCTCGGCCGGATAGAAGCAGCGCTATCCCGCCCGCATCCGACCGGCTTACGCCGCGCGGACCTTGGCCAGGAACTCATCGACGGCGCTGCGCAACATGCCCGACTGGGTGTCCAGTTCGCGCGCATTCGAGAGGACGTCCGACGCGGCGGCGCCGGTGGCGGCGGCCGCCGTGGTAACGCCGCCGATATGGGCGCTGATTTCGTTGGAGCCGGCCGCGACCGACTGAATATTACGCGCGATCTCGCGGGTCGCGTCACCCTGTTGTCCGATCGCGGCGGAGATGTTGACGGTGATCTCGCTCATCTGCGCGATGGTTTCGGTGATACCGCCGATCGAGACCACCGCTTCGCTGGTCGAGCCCTGCATGGCCGCAACCTGCGCCGAGATTTCCTCGGTCGCCCTGGCGGTCTGATTGGCCAGCGCCTTGACCTCGGATGCCACCACGGCGAAGCCGCGGCCGGACTCGCCGGCGCGCGCCGCCTCGATCGTCGCGTTAAGCGCCAGCAAATTGGTCTGGGCGGCGATACTGTGGATCAGCTTGACCACTTCACCGATCTTTTCGGCGCCGGTGGACAGCGCCTTGACGGTCGCGTTGGTGCTCTCGGCGTCCGCCACCGCTTTGCTTGCGATCTCGCTCGATTGCGAGACCTGGCGTGAGATCTCGGCGACCGAGCTTGAGAGTTCTTCCGCAGCGGCAGCGACTGTGCCGACATTGTTCGACGCGCTTTCGGAAGCCGCCCCCACGGTTGCGGCGCGCGCACTGGCGTCGCTCGCGGTCGACGTCATCGATTCCGCCGTATTCTGCATTCCTGCCGCCGCCGTCGATACCGAGCGGACAATGCCGTTGACACTGCGTTCGAAATCATTGGCGAGGCTCTCCATCGCCGCGCGGCGTTCGGCCGCCGCACGCTCCTTTGCCTCTTCCTCGGCCTTTTCGAGCCCGCGGATGCGCAGCGCATTGTCCTTGAAGATCTGAACCGTTGCCGCCATCGCGCCGACCTCGTCGCCGCGATCGATGCCGGGAATATCGCCTTCCAGCGAACCATCGGCGAGCCCGCGCATACGGGCGCCAAGTTGGCCGAGCGGACGGCTGATGCTGCGGCTGATCAGCCAGGCGATGCCGCCGGCAATGATCGCAATGCCCAGGATCGACAGGCCCAGCAGCCAGGCCAGCGGTTTCAGCTTGGCGCCGAGATCATCGAGATAGGTGCCGGTGCCGATATACATGTTCCAGCCGGGGATCGCGACCGCGTAGGCGAGCTTGCGGCTCAATTCCGTTTCGCCCGGCCTTACATAGTCGTATGTCAGCGCGACATCCCCCTTCGCGGCGACGCCATCGGACAATTCGCGCAGGATCAGCCGGCCATTGATCTTCTCGTCCAGGCGGTTCTCGCCGATCTGCTTGGGATTGGGCGAAAGAACCGTGACGCCATCCAGCATATTGGCGAACAGATAGCCGGAGCCATTATCGAAACGGATCGCATTGCCGAGACGGCCGAACTCGGCCAGCGCGGCTTCCTTGGTGATCCTGCCTTCGTCGACTTCCTTCTGCAGACCGAGCGCCAGGCTGCGGCCGATTTCGGAAATCGCGCGGGCCTGGTCGGCGCGCGCGCTCAGCATTTCCTGCTGCATCAGATAGCAGGCAAGAATACCCGCTAGACACAACCCCACCAGGCTCACGCCCACTACAATGGCAAGTTTAGGGGCAATCGTCAGATTATTCAGCTTCACGAGCGGCTCCGGGAATATGCGGGGCGGGCAATTGGCGAAATAAACAACGACACAATATAGTTAAATACATTAGCACTTGGTTACCCATAGTCCTCCGTCGAACCACGAACATAAATAAATAAAAAGACATCGTTGTTGGCGATGGGTATCCGGCCGTGGACGAAGAGGCCCTGATCAAGACACTGCAGGAAGGCTGGATCTCACATGCCGCGCTCGACGTGCTGGAGAAAGAACCGCCGTCGCACAACAATCCGCTATTGAGCATAGAAAACGTCACGCTGACCGCCCATGTCGCGTCGGCGTCGGCGCGGTTCGACGAGGCGCGCAAGCGCCGCGTCGGCTATGAATTGTCGCTGGTTCTGTCCGGCCCGTGGCCGACGAGCTGCGTCAATCCGGCCGCGCTGCAAAACACTACGCTCCGCCGCTGGCAGCCGGTCGGCATGGACCGCGGTCCGAACAGCTAGGGCATTTTCAACTAAGAAACGCGCCGCCGGCGAATGAGAAAAGGCGATCCTTCGTGGACCGCCCCTCTCGTTTCATCATCCGTCGCCAGCTACCGACAGGAACGCCGCCGTCCGTCGCGTCCCAGGAACGTTCCGGACTGCGGATCGTAAGACCGGTATCGTTGCGCGCAATAGCTGGAGCCTTCCGGCATCATGGCATAGGAGTCGCTGCCGCTCGCGCCGCGAAACGGCGCCGTCGCCACCGCTCCGGCAGCGCCTATTGCGCCACGATAGGGTGCAGAGCCGCTCCTGCGGTAGCCGTACATGTAAGCACCATTGCCGTAATAGGGCGGTCCCTCATAATAGGGATCACTGGCACTCGGCTGCAAACCATACGGCCCTCCCGGCCCGATGACGCCCTGTGCGTGGAGCGGACCGATCATGGCGAGCGAAAAAACGGCGACACTCAGTAGCGGTAGTTTGTTCATGGCTTCCTCCTACTTCAAGGGGAACACCAACAGCGCCTTACAAGAGATGTTCCTGCGCTGTTTCGTCGCTCGATCACACATTCCTGTGGTTCGCACGTGCAGCACGCCGCGAATACGCGGGACCTGTTCTATAGCGTTTTCGAGCGAAGTGGATTCCGGTTCGCGTGAAGAAAACGCGTTCAAACAAAAACATAGAGCCTCGGTTCTGATTCCATCAGAACTGAAAAGGCTCTCGTCTTCATCGAAACCAATTTAAATAAGATCTATCCCGTTCAGAACGCCAGCGCCTTGGCCTGCTTCACCTCCGGCAATGCCTGCACCTTGGCCAGCACTTCCGCCGGCACCACGCCATCAACCTCGACCAGCGCGATGGCATCACCGCCCTGCGCGACGCGGCCGAGATGGAAAGTGGCGATGTTGATCTTGGCGTCGCCGAGCAGGCCAGCGAACTTGCCGATGAAGCCGGGCTTGTCCTCGTTGGTGACATAGATCATCGACTTGCCGAACTCGGCATCGACGCGGATGCCCTTGATGTCGACGAGGCGCGGCTTGCCGTCGGCATAGACCGTGCCGGACACCGAGCGCTCCTGCCGTTCGGTGGTGACGGCGACCGTGATCAGGCTTTCATAGTCGCTCTCCGCCGCGCGCACCACTTCATCAACCACCATGCCGCGCTCCCTGGCGACGACCGGCGCCGAGACCACGTTGACGTCACTCAGCATCGGCCGCAGCAGGCCCGACAGCACCGCCGAGGTCAGCGCCTTGATCTTCATTTCGGCGACCTGCCCCTCATAGGTGATCTGCACCTTCGTGATGCCGCTCTCGGTGAGCTGGCCCGCGAACGAGCCGAGCTTGTCGGCCAGTTCGATGAACGGCCGCAGCTTCGGCGCTTCTTCGGCGGTGATCGAGGGAAAATTGATCGCGTTGGAAATCGCGCCGCTTAACAGATAATCCGACATCTGCTCGGCGACCTGCAGCGCGACGTTCTCCTGCGCCTCCGTGGTCGACGCGCCGAGATGCGGCGTGCAGATCACGTTGGGATGGCCGAACAGGACGTTCCTGGTGGCGGGCTCCTCGACGAACACGTCAAAGGCCGCGCCCGCGACCTGCCCGGAATTCAGGGCATCGGCCATGGCCTGCTCGTCGACCAGGCCGCCGCGCGCGCAGTTGATGATGCGAATGCCCTTTTTCATCTTCGCCAGCGCCGCCGCGTCGATGATGTTCCGGGTCTTCTCGGTCAGCGGCGTATGCAGGGTGATGAAGTCGGCACGCTTGAACAATTCATCGAGCTCGACCTTCTCGACGCCGATGTCCTTGGCGCGCTCCGGCGACAGGAACGGATCATACGCGATCACCTTCATGCGCAGCCCGAGCGCGCGGTCGGCGACGATCGTGCCGATATTGCCGCAGCCGACCACGCCCAGCGTCTTGCCGGTGATCTCGACGCCCATGAAGCGGTTCTTCTCCCACTTGCCGGCCTGGGTCGACGCATCGGCCTGCGGAATTTCGCGCGCCAGCGCCAGCATCAAAGTGATGGCGTGTTCGGCGGTGGTGATCGAATTGCCGAACGGCGTGTTCATCACGATGATGCCCTTGGCCGTCGCGGCGGGAATCTCGACATTGTCGACGCCGATGCCGGCGCGGCCGATCACCTTCAGCCGCTTCGCCCGGCCAATGATCTTTGCGGTCGCCTTGGTGGCGGAGCGGATCGCAAGCCCGTCGTAATCGCCGATGATTTCGGCGAGCTTGTCCTTGTCCTTGCCGAGATTGGGCTGGAAATCGACATCGATGCCGCGGTCTCGGAAGATCTGCACGGCGGCGGGCGACAGCGCGTCGGAAATAAGAACCTTGGGTTTGGGCATGTGTGTATCCGTTGATGCGAGATGCACTTGCAAAACGTCGCCCGCGGGCTTGACCCGCGGATCCATCTTTTTCGATGGATGGCCGGGTCACGCCCGGCCATGACGACAATCAGATGACGCTGGTTACGCAGCCTTCGGAAGCGAGGCTTTGGCTTCCGCAAACGCCCAGTCGATCCACTGCGTCAGCAGCGCAACGTCGCTGGCCTCTACCGTGGCGCCGCACCAGATACGCAGGCCCGCCGGCGCATCGCGGTAATGCGCGAAGTCGTAACCGGCGCCTTCCTTCTCCACCAGCGCGACCAGCTTCTTGGCGAACTCCGCCTGCGCGTCCGCTGTCAGCGAGACGATCGCGGGATCGACCACCTTCAGGCACACCGAGGTGTTGGAGCGGATCGCCGGATCCCTGGCGAGGAAATCGATCCACGGCGTTTTCGCCTTCCAGTCCGCCAGCACCTTGGTGTTGGCGTCGGCGCGCGCCATCAGCGCCTTGAGGCCGCCGATCGACTTGCCCCAGTTCAGCGCATCGAGATAGTCCTCGACACACAGCATCGACGGCGTGTTGATGGTCTCGCCCAGGAAGATGCCTTCGTTGAGCTTGCCGCCCTTGGTCATGCGGAAGATCTTGGGCAGCGGCCAGGCCGGCTTGTAGGTCTCGAGCCGCTCCACGGCGCGCGGGCTCAGCACCAGCATGCCATGCGCGGCTTCGCCGCCGAGCGCCTTCTGCCAGGAGAACGTCACCACATCGAGCTTCGGCCAATCGAGCGGTTGCGCGAACGCCGCCGACGTCGCGTCGCAGATGGCGAGACCTTCACGCCTGGCGCTGATCCAATCGGCATTGGGAACGCGCACGCCCGAGGTGGTGCCATTCCAGGTGAAGACGATGTCGGAAGCCGGATCGGCCTTGGAAAGATCGGGAATTTCACCATAGCCGGCGTGCAGCTTGGTGACATCCTTCAGCTTCAATTCCTTGACGATGTCGCTGACCCAGCCCTCGCCGAAGGATTCCCAGGCGATGGTGGTGACGGGACGCGCCCCGAGCAGCGACCACAGCGCCATTTCGACCGCGCCGGTGTCCGATGCCGGCACGATGCCTATGCGGTAGTCCGCGGGGACTTCAAGCACCTCGCGCGTCAGATCGATCGCGAGCTTGAGCTTGGCCTTGCCGACCTTCGCGCGATGCGAGCGGCCAAGGGCGGCGTCCTGGAGATTTTGGGGAGTCCAACCGGGGCGCTTGGCACACGGGCCGGAGGAGAAATGCGGCACTACAGGCCGCGAAGCGGGCTTCGCTGCGGTCATCAATCTATCCTTCCAGATAGCAAGCCTCCCGTTGGGGGGAGGTGTCCCGCCGCGTTAGATATGGAAATCGGCCGCGACCGTCAAGACGCTTCGGAAGAATCGAACGCGACGTCGGGATCACACTCGATTGATGGTATGCGGTTCGGCTGCAATGGCGTCTGCGCCACCGCTTGCGAATCCAGCAATTCCGCAGCTTCGGCGACAAGCTGAGCTGCCTTTCGCCTGCTTGCAACTTTCAGGATGCTTTGGTCATCGGCCCGCACGACATATTCGTCACCGACCCTGACAATCGAATAATTTTTCATGAGCGATCCGCAAGCTGCGCCGGCCCGACGGGACGCATCATGATGTCACGGATCGTTGCGCGAAAAAAATGACGAAGGGCCGGTTAGTTTATCGCGCGTTAACCGGATCGAATGGCAAAACAAGTTTCGCAATGGCGGCAAGGATCGCGCGCGATCGCCGACACGGCCGTATCAAAATCGCAAGACCATGCCGGCATGGCTCGCCTGGAATCCGAGCCTCGCATAGAAGCGCTGCGCGTCGACGCGGGTATGGTGCGTCAACAGTTCGACCAGCCTGCAATCCCTGGCGCGCGCTTCCGTGACGGCCCATCGCACCATCTGTTCACCGATGCCGCGGCTGCGGCAATGCGAGGCGACGCGAACGTCCTCGATCAGGGCACGCGAGGCGCCTTGCGAACTCAATCCGGGCAGGATGCAAAGCTGCAGGCAGCCGACCACCGCGCCATCGCTGCTCTCGGCGACCACGAGCTGGATATTCGGATCGCGATCGACCGCCTCGAACGCCCGGAAGTAGGACGGCGGCAGCGGCTCCTCCAGCCGCTCGCGCGCGGCGCCGAGATGATCGTCGGCCAGCATCGCGACGATCGTGCCGACATCGTCGCGGCGAGCGCGCCGGATGGTGATGGAGGAACTGTCGGCCATCGATCGGCTCCGTAAATATCCACGCTTCGGTCGCGGCGCGGTGGCCGCTCGCTGGAGCTCAATCAGAATTTGTAGCCGAGGCCAACCCGAACGGTGTTGATGCTAGTGTCGATTGACGAAGTAAAGCGAACGTATTCCCATTCCGCCCGCAGAAACAGTCCTGCCGTCAGCATCATGTCGACGCCCAGGCCACCGGAATAGCCGTAGACCAAGTGACTATATTGTCCTTCCGTCGCACTGAGATCGAACGGTATGTTCTGGAAACCCGGAGCCGCGCCCGCATTGACCTGGGTCCCGAAGATATGGGCGGTCCTGACGATGTCTGCCTGTCCCAGCGCCACGCCACCGAACACATAGGGAAGGAACGAACCGACCGCATAGCCGGCGCGCGCGCGCAGCGTTCCCATGTCGGAAACCGACATCGTTGCAGTGTTCTGATACGTCACGCTGTCAGTGTAGCCCAGGCCGTCGGTAAAAATGCGCCCCATGCTGTCGGTCTGGGTGCCGCCGAACTTGCCGTGCATATAGCTGAGTTCGACGCCGATAACGACATCGTCCCACTGGCTGTTGTAACCGGCGAAGCCGCCCCAGCCGCTGCCACGAACCGAAACTTTACTTCCCACCGGCCATGACGAGACCTGACCTGAACCCTCGATGGCTGTGTTGGCGAGAAGCTTGGCCGCGACGCTTTGCGTCGCGCCCGTGAAATTCATGTCGGACTCGCCGAGGCCGCCTTGTCCGCCAATATAGAAGCCCTGCCAATTGACTGTCGGCGCGGGCCCTCCGGGAAGCGAGCCGCGAAGAAAATCCGGCATGTCGGCGGCTCGTGCGCTGGCTGCCATTCCAGCCATCATCACAGCCAGCAAAAACCTACGCATCGCAACAACCCCCAAGAACCGCCACCGAAGCGAACACAACTTTCCTCAAAGCGATCATCGCCCGTTAACCTTAACCAATGGTTGTCGCGAGGTTGGATCGACCATGATCTTCTCAACTAAACTTTGTCCGGGACGATCTCTTCTCGATCGAGACAAAGCAAAACGGCGCGGGAAAATCCCGCGCCGTCGGCAGAGAAAAGATCAGGAAACGAGAGGCTCGATCAGCCCTTGGTGACCAGCGGCGGCGGCGCGTAGACCGGCTCGGACTCGAGATTCCAGCGGATGCCGAGCTTCACGTCGTTGGAGGTGATGTTATTGAACTTGAACACGTGCCCCCCGGACGAACCGTCAAAGGTGGACGCGGTTCCGGTGACGCCATCACCAAGATTGACATAGCTATAGGCCAGTTCGAGCGTCACGTTCGGCGAGATCTTGTAGCCAAGACCCGCGTGAAGAGCCCACGCGAAATTCCATTGCGAGCCTGACGCGGCGGTCGCGAAGCTCGCAACCGGGGGACCACTTACAACCGGGACGCCACCGGGAGTGAAATTCGCATTGTTGGCGCCGGTATCGGTAAAGCCCGAAATCGAAACCCGCGCAGCACCTACACCGGCACCGACGAACGGGGTCACGCACCACCAGGTACCCAGATCGGCATAGACATTGGCCAGGAACAGCAATTCGGATTTGCTGGCGCTATAATTGTCGATGCCGTTCGCAGTGCCGCCTCCCCAGGGGAAACTCAGGAGGTCGGTGCCCTTGAAGTTGGCGTTGCCGCGGTATTGGCCGGTGACATCCGCACGAAACCAGTTGTTGAATTGATAGCCGACGCCGACCTGGTAGGTGCCTGCGGTATCGAAATCCTTTGTCTGACTGAAGCTGCTAAGCCCCGCGTAGCTCGCAGGATCGGTCAGCTTGACGCTCTTCACATTCTGATTGCTGAAACCGATGTCGCCGCGCAAATACCAGCCGCCGAAATCTTCGGCCGGAGGCGGCGCATAGGCTGGCGGCATGATGGCGGGCATATCGGCGGCAAACGCCGCGGATGACAACAACGACGCCGCTCCTGCGGCAATAAGCAACTTAACGCAACGCATTGGCTTCCGTCCCTTTGTCCGGCGGGGCGAACAAAACGCGCCCCACACCCAGAAACTCACGGACGGACGGTGACATTAAATGTTTAAGCGCCACTTAACCCTAATTCTTAAGGTTGATATTTCCTGACTATCTTCGCAAGCCATGCGAACGGCCCCGCGCAAAATGTCAGGCGAGCCATCATCGATAACAATGCGTTAATGAAATCCGGCCGCTCTCATGCCCGGCCCCAGTTCTGATTCAATCAGAACCGATCATGCTTCAGGCGTGTATCGTCTTCGGCATTTTCGGCAGGAACACCGCGAGCAACCCGATCGCCGGCAGGAACGCGCAGACCTGATAGACGAAGGCGATGCCGGTATGGTCGGCGACCTTGCCGAGCACCGCGGCGCCAAGCCCGCCGATACCGAAGGCGACGCCGAAGAACACGCCGGAGATCATCCCGAAACGGTGCGGCATCAATTCCTGCGCGAACACGATGATCGCCGACGTCGCCGACGAGATGATCAAGCCGACGCATGCCGTCAGCACCGCGCTGGCGAACAGGCCGACATAGGGCAGCGCCAGTGAAAACGGCAGCGCACCCAGGATCGAAAACCAGATCACGTATTTGCGGCCGAAGCGATCACCCAGCGGTCCGCCGAAGAACGCGCCTACCGCGTTGGCGGTGAGGAAGATGAAGAGATAGAGCTGGGCTGCCTGGGTCGATACGCCGAACTTGTCGATCAGATAGAAGATGTAATAGCTCGACAGGCTCGCCACATAGAGCTGCTTCGAGAACAGAAGCGCGACCAGCACGATGAGCGCCATGATCACGCGCCGCGGATTCGGCGCATCCGGATGCGGCGTGGCCGCCGTAAATTTCCTGCCTGCGATCTGCGGTCTGTACCATCGTCCGATCCGCCACAGGATGACGATCGCCAGAAACGCGATCGAAGAGAACCATGCGATGCTCGGCTGGCCGAACGGCACCACGATCAGCGCCGCCAGCACCGGCCCCATCGACGTTCCGAAATTGCCGCCGAGTTGAAACACCGATTGCGCGAAGCCGTAGCGGCCGCCGGAAGCAAGCCTGGCGATCCGCGCCGACTCCGGATGGAACACGGCCGAGCCCAATCCGACCAGCGCCGCCGCGATCAGGATGACGAGGTAGCTATGCGCGGCGCTGAGCAGCAGCAGGCCGAAGAAGGTAAATCCCATGCCGATGGCGAGCGAGAACGGCTGCGCCTTCTTGTCGGTGAAATGACCGACCAGCGGCTGCAGCAGCGATGCGGTGAACTGGAACGCCAGCGTGATCATGCCGATCTGCGCGAAGTCCAGCGCGTAGGCATCCTTCAGGATCGGATAGATCGAGGCGATCAGCGACTGCATGGTGTCGTTGAGGAAATGCGAGAAGCTGATTCCGGCGAGCACGATATAGGCCGGCCCCGCGGCGGCGGCCCGTGCGATGGCATCACGCGGCAGATCCCGCACCACCACCGGTTCGGTCAGCGCTTCTTCGGAGACGACGACGGACATGTTCAGGATCGCTTCTTATTCAAGACCATTTGGGATTGCTGGCGACGCAGACGACCTACGCCGCCGGCGCCGCGCCGACCAGCCTCATCGGATAATGGCTGCGATGCGATTGGGCAGATGACCGCCTGAGAAGGATGAGATTGGCTCGAAGCAAACGGCATCGGAAGCTCACCTCTCCCATGGGGAGAGGTGATGGGACCGTCTGGCGCGCGAAAACTCAGGGTCAGGCTGCCACGGCCTCGCCGAGCGCCGAGACGATGTGGTCGACCACTTCCTCGACCAGGATGCGGTCGTCGCCCTCGCCCATCACGCGGATCACCGGCTCGGTCCCGGAGGAGCGGACCAGGAGACGGCCGTGGCCGTTGAGCCGCTTCTCGCCGGCGACGATCGCCGATTTGACGTCGGCGTCGTCGAGCGGCTTACCGCTGCGATAGCGCACGTTCTTCAGGATCTGCGGCAGCGGATCGAAGCGGTGGCAGACTTCCGACACCGGACGGCGCAGCCTCTGCACCACCGCCAGCACCTGCAGCGCCGCGACAAAACCGTCGCCGGTGGTGGCGTAGTCGGACAGGATGATATGGCCGGAGGGCTCGCCGCCGAGATTGTAGCCGCGGCTCAGCATCTGCTCGAGCACATAGCGGTCGCCGACCGGGGTGCGGATGAGTTCGATACCAAGACCTTCGAGGAAACGCTCGAGCCCGAGATTCGACATCACGGTGGCGACGATGCCGGGCTTGGCGAGCCGGCCGTCTTCCTTCCAGCTCTGCGCGATCACCGCGAGCAACTGATCGCCATCGACCAGATGGCCGCGCTCGTCGACCAGGATCACCCGGTCGGCGTCGCCATCGAGCGCGATGCCGATATCGGCGCGCATCTCGCGCACCTTGCGGCTCAGCGCTTCCGGCGAGGTCGATCCGCATTCCTTGTTGATGTTGAAGCCGTCCGGCTCGACGCCGATCGAAACGACGTCGGCGCCAAGCTCCCACAGCGCTTCCGGCACCACCTTGTAGGCCGCGCCGTTGGCGCAATCGACCACCACGCGCAGGCCGTCGAGGCTGAGATCGCGCGGCAGCGTGCGCTTGGCGAACTCGATGTAGCGGTCATGCACGCCGTCGATGCGGCGGGCGCGGCCGAGGCTCGCGCTTTGCGCCAGCCGCTTGTCGAGCGATTCGTCGAGTAATTGCTCGATCTGCTTTTCGACATCGTCGGACAGTTTGAAGCCCTGCGGCCCGAACAGCTTGATGCCGTTGTCCTCGAACAGATTATGCGAGGCGGAGATCATCACCCCGAGATCGGCGCGCATCGACTTGGTCAGCATCGCCACCGCCGGCGTCGGCATCGGGCCGACCAGCAGCACATCCATGCCGACCGACGTGAAGCCGGCCACCATCGCGTATTCGATCATATAGCCGGAAAGCCTGGTGTCCTTGCCGATGACAACGCGATGGCGGTGCTCGCCGCGCTGAAACGCCAGTCCGGCCGCCTGGCCAACCTTGAGCGCGAGCTCCGGCGTGATCAGGCCATTGGCACGGCCCCGAATCCCGTCGGTACCGAAATATTTGCGCTTCATATATCCCCCAACAGCTTTCGAGGCTTCCAAAAGGCCGACCGGCCGGAAGCCTCGAACGCTCGCCATCATGGCGTGAAGCGCCTTATAATGCCTTTGTCCCTAATATGGCTTCAAAAAATATGATAAATCATTACCACCGCCGGCGCGATCTCAGACAGATAACCCATTGATAATTCAGGAATTATGCCAAAGGCCGGGGCCGGACCGCAACCGGCGTCAATCCTTGCGCTTGAGATAATGATCCGCCTTCGAGGGCGCCGGCTGGGTGACATTGACCGGGTCCGAGCCTGGGAAGGTCTCTTCCAACCCCTCCTCCAGCGCATCGTCCAACCGGCGCTTTTCAGTGATCTTGCCGCCTTTTTCGTCGGAGCGTGGTCCCGTCATGGATGCCTCTCGATTGGCGCGTGCCTGATCCGCACAGCGATGTTGCCATTGGCCCAACCATGCTAGATGAAACCTCAACGCCGCAAATACAAGAAGGGTCGGAAACTTCCATGAAACACATCACCTGCATCGAGGATCTGCGCCGGCTTCACCAGCGCCGCGTGCCGAAGGCGTTTTTCGACTACACGGATCGCGGCTCCTATTCGGAACAAACGCTGCGCGCCAATCATGACGATCTCCAGGAGATCAAGCTGCGCCAGCGCATCCTGGTCGACGTCTCCAGGCGCGATCTCTCGACCACGATCCTGGGCGAGCCTTCCACGATGCCGTTGATCCTGGCCCCGGTCGGACTGCTGGGCATGCAGCATGGCGACGGCGAGATTCATGCCTGCCGCGCCGCGCAGGCCGCCGGCATCCCGTTCACGCAAAGCACAATGTCGATCTGCTCGATCGAGGATATCGCCACCAGCGTCGACAAGCCGTTCTGGTTCCAGCTTTACGTGATGAAGGACCGCGGCTTCATCAAATCGCTGATCGAGCGCGCGATTGCCGCCAAATGCAGCGCGCTGGTGCTGACCGTCGATCTCCAGGTGATCGGCCAGCGCCACCAGGACGTCAAGAACGGCATGACGGTGCCGCCGGAATGGTCGTTGTCCAAATTGTTCGATTTCGCCAGCAAGCCGGCCTGGGTCGCCGGCGTGCTGCGCGGCAAGCGCCGCACCTTCGGCAATCTCGTCGGCCATCTGAAAGGCACCGAAGACATCACCGCGCTTTCCACCTGGATCAATTCGCAGTTCGACACCTCGCTGAACTGGAAGGATGTCGAATGGATCCGCAGCATCTGGCCGGGCAAGCTCATCCTCAAGGGCATTCTCGACGTCGAGGACGCCGAGGAAGCCATCAAGACCGGCGCGCAGGCGCTGGTGGTCTCCAACCACGGCGGCCGGCAACTCGACGGTGCGCCGTCCTCGATCGAGGTTCTGCCGGAGATCGTCGATGCGGTCGGCTCGAAGATCGAGGTCCTGTTCGACGGCGGGATCCGCTCGGGCCAGGACGTGATGCGGGCGCTCGCGCTCGGCGCCAAGTCCTGCATGATCGGCCGCGCCTATGCCTACGGCCTCGGCGCCGGCGGCCAGGCCGGCGTCGCCAAGGCGATCGAGACCATCGCGAAAGAACTCACCACGACGATGGGATTATGCGGCGTCAACACCATCGCCGAGATCGACGACCACGTGCTCGCGGCGTGATGTCCGCGGCGTCATTCCGGGACGCCCGAAGGGCGAGCCCGGAATCTGGAGATTGAGATTCGAGATTCCGGGTTCGATGCTAACGCATCGCCCCGGAATGACGCTTCACTTCACATCGGCGGCGTGATGCCGTCGAGGCCGACGCCGATGCGGTTGGTTTCCAGCGTGCCGTCGTCCTTCTTGGTCGCGCCGAAGATGATGATCTTGGCGCCCGGCTTCAGTTCGGATTTGTTGCCGGTGACAAAGGCGACGATCGGCGTTTCCGGCGGCACCACCACGTTCTTCTCGCCGTCCTTGTACTTGACCTGAATGTTCTGACCGTCGGTGCCGGTGACCGTCTGCGCAACGGTGGCGTTGGTCATGGTGCTGTTGGGACGGAGATCCCAGGCCCGGAAGCCTTCGCCGGTGCCGCGCTGGGCTTCGGCAAAAATATGAACGGCGAGCGCCTTCTGCGTACCGTCAGGCTGCGGCATCGCGGACACGCCGATATAGGAGCCCGGCTTGATGTCGGCGAGCGAGGATTTGGCGATTCCGATCACGGCCGCGTCGTCGGTGACACGGACCTTCACGTCGGTCCCCTCGCGCGACTTGACCGTCAGGATCGGGCCGTCCACGCCTTCGATGGCGCCGCGGATGCGGATCATCGGCGGCTGCTGCGCCGACGCCATCGGCCCAGGCAACGCCCCAAGCAGCACAAAGCCGGTCAGTGCGGTTGCAAGACCGCGCGGTATCAATGAATGAATTTTCGACACGCCGTTTCCCTTCCGAGAATGTTTCAGAGGATAAACCGGGAACCCCGCAAGCATGCGGCTATTTCCGGCCTCGTATCGCTATACGTCCGGCGCCCGCCCGCTGTTACATCGGCAAGCGTTACATCGGCGGGGTCAGCCCGTCGCGGCCGACATTGACGCGGTCGGTCTCGAACGATCCATCCGGCAGCTTCCTGATGAAGGCGATCACCTTGGCGCCGGCCTTCAATTCAGACCTCTCGCCGGGAACGAAGGTCACGACCGGCGTATCCGGCGAGATCTCAACCTGCTTCTCGCCGTCCTTGTACTTGACGGTCAGGGTACGGCCGTCATTGGCGGCCACGGATTCGGCCACGGTCGCATTGGTCATGCTGCTGTTGGGACGCAGATCCCACGGCCGCGAACCCTCGCCGGTACCGCGCATATCCTCTGGAAACACATGCACTTCGACCGCCTTCGGCTTGCCGTCCGGCCCCGGTATTGTGGTGGCGCCGATGAAGGATCCGACCTTGACGTCGGCGAGCGAGATCCTGGTGACGCCAAGCACCTTCGCATCGCCGCTCATATGCAATGTCACGTCCTCGCCGCTGCGCGACTTGACGGTCAATTGATCGCCGTTGACGGCCTCGATGGTGCCGCGGACCCGCGACGGCACCGGCGGCTGCTGGGCGAGGGCATAAAGCGAGGAAGCTGCAACCATCGCGACGGCGACAAGCGGGCGCGTGAACGTAGAGCGATGAAGGGGCATGAATTCGATCTCCGGAGGGCCATCACTTAACGGCAGACCCCGCCGCTTGCCGTCTATTCCTGCTTCAAACCTTTGTGAGATCGGCCTCGACCAGGGCGCGAAGCTCCGGCGTCACTTGCGGGCGCTGTCCGAACCACAATTCGAACCCGCGCACCGCCTGGTGCAGCAACATGCCGAGCCCGTCGGCCGTCTTCAGCCCGCGCGCCCGCGCCGCCGACAGCAGTGGCGTTTGCAGCGGTACGTAAACGAGGTCGGCGACCACGGCATGCGAAGGCAGCAGGCCGGGATCGACTTCGAGCGCGGGCTGGCCGTGCATGCCGAGCGAGGTCGTATTCACCAACAGTCCCGCGCGCGGCAGCAGGTCGACGATGCCGTCCCATGCCACGGGATGCACATGGGAGCCGAATTGATCGGCCAGCGCGCGCGCCCGATCGATGGTCCTGTTGACGACATGAACACGCCTGAAGCCGCGTTCGATCAACCCGAACACGACCGCCCGCGACGAGCCGCCGGCGCCCAGCACCAGCGCGTCCGTGGCGGTATCCCATCCAGGCGCGCAGGCATCGAGATTATGGATAAAACCCTCGGCGTCGGTATTGGTCGAGCGCAGCTCGCCCTTGTCGTACCACAGCGTATTGGCGGCGCCGATCGCGCGGGCCCGCGCATCGGGCGTCGACAATGCCAGCGCGTGCTCCTTGTGCGGAATGGTGACGTTGGCGCCGGCGAAGCCGCGGGCCGACAGATGTTGCACGAATTCGGCAAAACCTTCCGGCGGAATGGCCTCGATGCTATAGCTGCCTTCGATTCCAAGCATCCGCAACCAGAACTGATGGATCAGCGGCGAACGCGAATGCGCCGCCGGCCATCCGATCAAACAGGCGGCGCGAAATGTGGTCCCTGGTGTCATCGTGCTCAAATCGGGCAAGCCGCCTTCGCTGTCAATCCTGCCGCTTCGCCGCTGCGAGAAAGATGCTGATCATGGCCAGCGCCGTGACCGCAGCGAACCTGACCGCGGACAGATCGAGCAAGCCCTACGCATTCCATTCATAGACTTCTTTTTCATACGCCTCCGCAAAGCCGGCGCGCTGCAAATTGCGGTAGGAATGTTCGAGCATGTACAGCGTCTCGGACACCAGCATCGAACAGCCCGCCTGTTCGGCGCGCTCGATCCGTTTCGCGATCAGCGCCTGCTGGGCGCCGCGCTTGCGATGGCTCTCCGCGGTCGCAGCGGCCATGAGATAGCCGACGTCTTCGAAGATGCAGAGCGTCGCGACGGCGACCGGAAGATTGCCGTCAAACGCCATGTAGTGAAAGAAGCCTTCTCCGCCCGTGGACCTCTCATATTCCGGCCATGCCGTCTCGCCGAGATTGCTTCCGGCGCCGGCGATCTCGTCTCCGCTCACCTCGCGTATGTCGAGATCGGTTCTGAAGAAAACCGGAGAATGGGCGGTGCGGCACAGCGTCGGATAGCCGGTACACTGGACGCGGGACAGCCCGTGCTGATCGAGCCAGCCGCGCGCCACCTCCATGTCGGGACCGGGGCTGAGCCAGACGAAGAAGCGCTTGACGCGCTCGGTCAGGAACAGATCGATCATGCGCGGGACGCTGGCCGACGACATGCCGGGCTCGGCGCCGCACATATAGACGCGATTGAGGTTGGAGGATGCGAAGGAAGTCTGGTGGCCGGGATCGATGGTAACGTAACAATGGCCCATCGACCCGCCGCGGAATTGCCTGCGGATCAGGCTCGCGGGCTGGCGTTGACTGTCCACCCATTGGGTCAGCCGCCGCATTTTCACGGCCAGATCGATCGCGCCGGGGATCATGATCCCTGCCTTGAGGACATGATCCCCCGCGCCCCCTTACGCCGCGACCCGATGGGCGGCGATGATCTGATCGGCGGCGCGGCCGCTGACCTCCGCCATGCGATCGAACTGCCGGGTGAAACTGCCGGCGCCGGCGGTCGCCGATCGCAGTTCGACGATCAGATCGCCGATCTCCGCCTCCGGCATCGTGGCGCGGACGCAATCCCATCCCGGCCAGCCCTCGCGGGTGTCGAAGCCGAGAATCTGGCCGCGCCGCGCCGACAGGATGGCGTTGATCCTGGCGGTGGCGTCGGCCGGACACACGATCTCCACCAGATGGATCGGCTCCAGCAACACCGGCTGGCATTGCGGCAAGGCTTCGCTGACCCCGATCCGGGCCGCGGTGCGGAACGCGAGGTCGGACGAATCGACGCTGTGATAGGAGCCGTCGGTCAGCGTCACATCGACGTCGATGACGGGAAAGCCGAGCGGGCCGCGCTGCAATCCATCGACCACGCCCTCCTCGACCGCGCCGATATAATTGCGCGGCACCGCGCCGCCGACCACGGTTTCGTGGAATTCAAAGCCCGAGCCGCGCGCCGTCGGCCTGATTTCCAGCACCACGTCGCCGAACTGGCCATGCCCGCCGGACTGCTTCTTGTGCCGCCCGCGCTGGCTGATCGATTTGCGGATCGTCTCCTGATAGCCGATCACCGGCGGATGCGATTTGACATGGATGCCGAAGCGATCGCGCAAGCGTTCCAGCGCGACCCGCAGATGCATCTCGCCCTGGCCCCACAGCACGATGTCGTGGGTGCGCTGATTCTGGATCATGGTCAGCGAGGGGTCTTCCTCGTTCAGCCGCAACAGGGCCTGACCAAGCTTGACGTCGTCCTTGCGGTCGCTCGCGGCCAGCGACATCGCCAGCACCGGCGGCGCCGGCTCGACATGCACCAGCGCCGGCGGCGCGGTCTTGCCGCCGGACAGCGTGTCGCCGGTCTTGATGGCGTCGAGCTTGCCCAGCGCCACGGTATCGCCGGCCTCGGCCGAATTGCGCTTGCTCTCATAGGCGCCGTTGACGGCGAGGATTCCGGATACCCGCCCGGTCTCGCCGGACGAGGATTGCAGCGTCGCGCCGTCGTCGAGATGTCCGGCCAGCACGCGCGTCAGCGACAGCTTGCCGCCGTGCTGCAAATGCAGGGTCTTGAACACATAGGCCAGCATATCCCTGGCCGAAGCCACGCCAAGACGCTTCACCGTCTCGGCCACGCCCGGCGATTCATGCCGCAGCGCCTTCATCAGGCGAAACACGCCGTTCTCGCGCGCGGCCGAGCCGAGCAGCACCGGACAGATCTGTCCCTCGCGCAGTTCGCGCGCGAGATCATCGAACACGGCGTCGCGCGGCGGCTGGATATCCTCGAGCAATTGCTCCATCAGCGCGTCGTCGTGATCGGCGAGCTTTTCCAGCATCGAAAAGCGCGCTTCCTTTTCCCGGTCGAGATCGCCGCCCTCGAGCGCGATGATTTCGGAAGCCTTGTGTTCGCGGTAGACGAAGGCGCGTTCCAGCGCCAGATCGACGAAACCTTCGATCAGATCGCCGTTCCAGATCGGAATTTGCCGCAGCACCAGCGGGACCCGCGACGCCGGCTGCAAGGTCGCGAGCGTCTCGCGGACCCGCTTGTTGGCGCGGTCGATCTTGTTGAGAAACAGAAAGCGCGGAATGCCGAGATCTTCGAGTTCGCGCAGGATGATCTGCAATTGCGGCAGCTTTTTCTCGTCGGCTTCGCAAACCACCACGGCGGCATCGACCGCCGGGATCACGGCGCGCATGTCGTGCGCGAATTCGATCGAGCCGGGACAATCGATAAAGGTGTAGCTGTCGCCCATGAAGCTGGTCGTGGCGGCGCTGAGGCCGACGCCCATCCGGTGGCGCCGCGCTTCGGCGCTGGCGTCGCCGACCGAGGTTCCGGCCTCGACACTGCCGGCGCGCGGGATCGCGCCGGTGCGGGCCAGAATGGCTTCAAGAAGGGTGGTTTTACCGCTTTGGAAAGGGCCCACCAGCGCAACACACCGTGGACCGCGGGGACTTCTGACGTCTTGTCCCATCGCCGCCTCCTCATCTGGAGCTCGGCCCTTGATTGGGTCGGCATGACGATGCTCCGCCCCACCCAAGGATTTGGCAAGCCGGAAAAACGTCGCTGCAATGCAGCCGAGGATAGCGCGTATTTTAACGTGACCGCAAGCTGTGCCGATCGCACCTCATCGGGCCGGCGCCAGGCGCGGCCCGATGACGGCAAAGTGCGGCCTTACATGCCCGGCCGAAGTTCCAGGCTTTCCAGTCCGGCGGCAAGATTGACGCCAACCTGTCCTTGCACGGACAAGGGCTGCAGCGCGATCGAATTGTCCGAGCCGCCGACCAGCACATTGCCGCCGGCGCCGACACCGACCGACGCGCTGCCCTGCGCGCCGGCATAGTTGCCGGAGATATCGCCGCGGCCGAGCCGGTCGACCGGCGCGTAGACGCCCCAGGCGAGCGCCGATTCCTGGGTGATGCCGAGGTCGACGCCGACCTTGCGGATGGTCGCGATATAACGGTCGTCGGGCCTGCCATCGACATGCAATAGGCAACCGAGATTGGTCACCGAACCGACGATGAAGCCGACGCTCGCGCCGCCGCGGCATTCGAGGATGCCGACCTGGACACGCTGGATCGGCTGCTGCGCGCTGGCGCCGGCGAAGGAACCAAGCAGCATGCCGGCGGCAATACCGGCAAGGATAAAGGAGCGGCGCATGAAAAATCTCCGGCTGATGAATGTGATGCGAGCAGAGAACAAGAAAACTACCATACCCCACGGCGCTTTCTTCTCTATGACACAAGATCGGCGGCGGTGCCACATTGGAGCGTTTTCAAGCGGACTGGATACCGGCTCGCGCGAAGAAAACGCTATAGGGCCGCCGCTGCCAAAAAAGAAAAAGCGCCCCGTCCAGGACGGGGCGCTTTCGACGTGCAACGTCAGGGCCGAAGCCCTGACGGCGATGTGATCCGACTATCGCAGATTGCCGCAGAAGCGCTGGATGCGTTTGCAGGCGTCCTCGAGATCGCTGGTCTTGGTCGCGTAGGAAATCCGGAACGCCGGTCCCAATCCGAACGCCGAGCCCTGCACGACGGCAACGCCCTCGTTTTCCAGAAGCTCGGTGACGAAGTCCTCGTCATTGCCGATCACCTTGCCGGACGGCGCCGTCTTGCCGATGGTGCCGGCGCAGGACGGGTAGACATAGAAAGCGCCCTCCGGCCGCGGACATTCGATGCCCTTGGCCTGATTGAGCATCGACACCGTGAGGTCGCGCCGCTCCTTGAACACCTTGTTGTTGACCGGAATGAAATCCTGCGGCCCGTTCAGCGCCTCGACCGAGGCCCATTGCGCGATCGAGCACGGATTCGACGTCGACTGCGACTGGATCGTCGCCATCGCCTTGATCAACTGGGCGGGCCCGCCGGCATAGCCGATGCGCCAGCCGGTCATGCAATAGGCCTTCGAGACGCCGTTCACCGTCAGCGTGCGCTCATACAGTTTGGGTTCGATCTGCGCTGGCGTCGTGAACACGAAATCGTCATAGACTAGATGCTCGTACATATCGTCGGTCATGACCCACACATGCGGATGCCTGACCAGGACGTCGGTGATCGCCTTGAGCTCGCTTTGCGTATAGGCGGCGCCGGTCGGGTTCGACGGCGAGCACAGGATGATCCACTTGGTCTTCGCCGTGATCGCCTTTTCAAGCGCGTCGGGCTGCAGCTTGAAACCCTGCGCCGCCGTACACACCACCGGTACCGGCTCGCCGCCCGCAAGCGCCACCATTTCCGGATAGCTCACCCAATAGGGCGCGGGAATGATGACCTCGTCGCCCGGATTGATGGTGGCCATCAGCGCATTATAGAGCACCTGCTTGCCGCCGGTGCCGACGATGACCTGGTTCGGCTTGTAGGTCAGCCCGTTCTCTCGCTGGAACTTGGCGATGATCGCCTCCTTCAGCTCGGGAATGCCGTCCACCGCGGTATACTTGGTCTTGCCGGCCTCGATCGCATGGATCGCCGCCAGCTTGATGTTGGCGGGGGTGTCGAAATCCGGCTCGCCGGCGCCGAGGCCGATGACGTTGCGGCCCGCCGCTTTCAGCGCGCGTGCTTTATCCGAGACCGCGATGGTCGCGGACGGCTTCACACGGTCGAGCGCAGCGGACAGGAAAGGCATCATCGTCTCCGAATGTGTCATGAGGAAAGGCGCAAAAGCGCACGCTGTTTCTAGGACTGTTGCGATGCAGCGGCAAGCGAAAATCCGCTGATTTTGAGCAGTTTTACCGGTCTTGCACGGCTGCCGATTAACGTTCCGCAAAGATCGCATTGCTATGGCTTCGATATCCTTGGCAAGCGTCTGGTTGGGGCCAATCCATGAAGCCTGTTCACGATCATTTGCTGCGCGTCGATGCCGCGATCTGGCTGACGATCGGCATCGTGGCGATGGCAATCGCCAGCTTCACCCGGCTCGGTCCTTTCGATCTCCAATGGCGCTCGTTTTTGGCTCCGGTAGCCTCGGCCGCCCTGCTCGCGGCGGGCGGGTGGGTTTATCGATCTGTCCGGAACGAACAGCGGCTCGGTGCCATTCTAACCAGCACAGCGCAGGTCATCGGCTTCGCGGCGGTCGCCGGACCCTTGTCCTACATCGCCGCGACCGCCGGTTTTCCATTGCAGGACGCGACGCTCGACGCCTGGGATCGTCACCTGAATTTCGACTGGACGCAGATGATGATGTTCATCTCGTTGCGCCCCGGATTGCGGCACATTTTGTCTTTTGCCTATTCCAGCTTCGCGCTGCAAACGGTGACGACGGTGCTTGTGCTTGGCATGGCGGGCCAGCTTGCACGGCTCAGCACCTTCATTGTCGCATTCATCGGTACAGCCCTGATCACCATCGCGATGTCCGCGGTCTTTCCCGCAGCAGGCCCGTGGCTCTTTCTCGATATTCAGCCGGCGACCGCAAATGGCTTCCTGCCGGCATCGGCGACCAGCTGGCCGGTGTTCCTCGGGCTTCGCGACGGCGCGCTGCATACCGTTTACGGATTGAACACGGAAGGAATCATCACGTTTCCCAGTCTGCACGCCGCGCTCGGCATCCTGTTCGCCGCCGCGCTCTGGCGCGCAAAAGGAGTGAGGTGGATCGCGTTGGGCCTGAACGGCCTGATGCTGATGGCCACGCCCGCCTATGGCAGCCATTACGTCGTGGACGTGATCGCGGGAACATTGATTGCGATGGCGTGCTGGATTGTCGCAGCGCACATCGTCGAGGTGGAAACCGGTATTGAGCATCTCACGGCGATTCCATATCCACCCTCGATCGTGCCGGAAACCTTGCCTCAAGAGGTCGCGCCGCAGCTTTCGCGAAAGCTTGAATCGGTCTGATAGAAAGCTCTCGACATCGTGATCCGCCGGCGTGGCATGGCATGCTGCCCGGTTGCACTGCGGTAGCGTTTTCGACTTTTTCCATATTGCCGGACTTGCGATGCCTGCGCATCGGCATCATTGTCTAGCCGCGTCGCGGGAAGACAGGACGAGCCTTCTTTTTTCCGCGCGTTTTTAACCGGTCGAACGAGTCCCGATGTACAAGCTCTATTCGATGCAGCGCTCCGGCAACAGCTACAAGGTCCGCCTTGCGCTGGCGTTGCTCGATGCGCCCTATCGCGCGATCGAGATCGACATCCTGCGCGGCGAGAGCCGCACGCCGGATTTCCTGGCCAAGAATCCGAGCGGACAGGTGCCGCTGCTGGAGGTCGCGGAAGGACGCTACCTCGCCGAATCCAATGCCATTCTCTGGTATGTCGCCGACGGCACTCCGCTCGCGCCGGACACCCAGGTCGAACGCGCCGAGGCGCTGCAATGGATGTTCTTCGAGCAGCACGCGCTGGAGCCCAATATCGGCGCCGCCTATTTCTGGCTGTCGCTGGTCAAGGGCGGCCGCGCCCTGCAAACGCACGCGCTGGAAGACTGGATGGAGCGCGGCTACGCGGCGTTGCAGGTGATGGAAAACCACCTCAAGACCCACCAATATTTCGCCACCGGCCAGCTCACGGTCGCGGACATCGCGCTCTACGGCTACACCCACGTCGCCGACCGCTGCGACTATGACCTCACGGCATTTCCCGCCATCCGCGCCTGGCTGCGGCGGGTCGAGCGGACGCCGGGTTTCGTCGACATGGATTGGCGGCCGGACCGCGAGGTCGAGGATTCCGCCGGGATCGCCGCCGAGGCCTGAACGGCCGACACATGTCCGCCTGCGGGCGTGGGGTTCGCCCGCATCGATGTCATTTGATTGAAAACATCGAAAATCCCGGCGCAGTCCGCCAACCATTCGTTAAGGCTGCCGCGCGAAAAACCGCCTTGGGCGCCGCCATTCGTCATGCCGTTGGCGTTATTCTCATTGGCAGAGCGAGACAGCCATGCGGTTCGACTGGCGTGCAATCTCCGGCCCGGTTCTGACGACAGCGACGGCGCTGACCGCCCTCTTTGTCGACCGTTATGTCGTTGCCATTCCCAACCCCGCACCGCTGTTCGTCTGCGCCGTCGCCTTTGCAGGCTCGCTCAGCGGATTGGGTTCGGGCCTGATCAGCGCCGCCATCGCGGTCGCCGCCTCCGCCCTGTTCTTCCTGCACCATCACCATCCGGCGCCGGGCTATGACGCGACCGATCTGGTGCGGCTGTCGATGCTGGCGGTCACCACCGCCGGCACCGCGGCGATCACCGGCCTGCTGCGGAAAAAACTCATGGACGCGTTCGCCTGGGAGCGCAGGCATCACGCCACCGCCGAGCGGCTGTCGGCGGCGCTCGATCAGGTCGATATCGGCATCGTGCTGCTCGATGCCGATACCCGCGCCGAATTCATCAATCGCGCCTTCCGCGATTATTTCGCGCTTCCCGACAAGAAGGCCGACAGCAGGCCGCCGTTCATCGCGCTGATGTATCACAGCCGCGACACCGGCGCCTTCGAGATGCCGAAGGAGGAGCTGAGCGCGTTCATCGCGCAGCGCATCACGATGGTGCGCGCCGGCGATTCGAAACCGATCAACATCAAGCTCAAGGACGGCAAGGTGCTGCGCTTCAGCTGCACGGCGTTGCCGGACGGCGGCAGGATGCTGAGCTACACGCCGGTGACCGATCTCGTCCGTTACACCGACAATCCCTCCGACCTCGAATATTACCAATCCTTGCGCGGCGGCGGCGACCGCGGCCTGACAAGGCATCTGCGCGCCGCGGAATAGAAGCCGCGCCAGACCTGCCGAACCCAGACAGGATTGATCCTTGCTCGCGGCCTGTTTAATGAAGGCCGTGTCGGGCTCTCGCGCGGCCGGCGCAACGCTCCTCTCCATCCATGCGGAAGCAAAAATGTCCAGCGAACCGTCCATCCGTTTCGTGACCCGGCAGGACTATGATCAATGGCTTCCGCTGTGGGATGGCTACAACGCGTTTTACGGGCGCTCGGGCGCGACCGCGCTTGCTTCCGAGATCACGCAGATGACGTGGTCGCGATTCTTCGATGCCTATGAGCCGATGCATGCGCTGGTCGCGGAGCATGACGGAAAATTGCTCGGCCTGACGCATTATCTTTTTCACCGCAGCACGATCTCGATCGCGCCGAACTGCTATCTGCAGGATCTGTTCACGAGCGAGGCCGCGCGCGGAAAAGGCGTGGGCCGGGCCCTCATCAACGGCGTCTACGAACAGGCGAGACGCGCCGGATCGCCGCGGGTCTATTGGCTGACGCACCAGACCAACCACACCGCCATGCAGCTGTATGACAAGGTGGCCGAACACTCCGGATTCGTGGTCTATCGCAAGCAATTGTGAGCCTCATTCAAGGCACCGCGCACCGTCCGATCGCTTCTCAAGGGCGCGATTGGCGCTGGGCCGGGACCTGTGGATAACCCTGCCCGTCGCGGCCGCACAACCATCTGTCACCCCGACGTAACAATATGGGACTAGCCTTCAATTGCGTCTGATCAGGCCCCCCGTCACGATCACGCGCCCAGCGGTCCCCGTCAGTCGCCGCGTCTGACCGGGGCCGCACTTTTTTGGCCCCTGCTCTTTCCCTGCCTCCTCGGACGATGCCGGTCTGGGCCGCGCGGCTTGCGGCGGCCTGGGGCGCGGGCCACAATACGGCCGTCCCGCACGTTCCGTTTACAGGATCAAGTCCATGCAAATTCGCAATCTCGGCGGCTCCGGCCTGCGCGTTTCGGCAGTCGGTCTCGGCTGCAACAATTTCGGCCAGCGCACCGATCTCGAAACCTCGCGCAAGGTGATCCACAAGGCGATCGACCTCGGCGTGACGCTGTTCGACACCGCCGACATCTATGCCGGCATGGGCGGCTCCGAGACCGTGCTCGGCCAGGTGCTCGGCGACCGCCGCAAGGACATCGTGCTGGCGACCAAATATTCCAAGCCGATGGCGACCGACGGCACCAAACAGGGCGCATCGCGGCGCTACATCATGTCCGCGGTCGAGGCCAGCCTGACGCGGCTGAAGACCGACTATATCGATCTCTACCAGCAGCACGATTACGATCCGCTGACGCCGATCGAGGAAACGCTGCGGGCGCTCGACGATCTGGTTCGGCAGGGCAAGGTCCGCTACATCGGCCATTCGAATTTTCCGGCGTGGCGTATCGCCGAGGCCGAACTCACCGCGCGCGCGATGGACGTCAATCGCTTCGTGTCGTGCCAGGACGAATACAGCCTTCTGGTGCGCGACATCGAAAAGGATCTGCTGCCGGCGGCGCAGCACTATCATCTCGGCTTGCTGCCGTTCTTTCCGCTGGCGAGCGGCCTCCTGACCGGAAAATACAAGCGCGGCGCCGCGGCGCCGGACGATACCCGCTTCAGCAAGATGCCGGCGCTGCGCGACCGCTATGTCACAACGCGTAACGAGGACATCGTCGAGAAGCTTCAGGCCTTCGTAAAGGCACGCGGCCGCACCATGCTCGAACTCGCCTTCTCCTGGCTGGCGTCACGGCCGCAGGTCTCGAGCGTGATCGCCGGCGCCACCCGCGTCGAGCAGATCGAGCAGAACGTCAAGGCGATCGACTGGGCGCTGGGCGCGGAAGACCTCGCCGAGATCGATCGGATCACAAAGGGATAGAATTGATTCGACCGGCAAATCAGCCAAGCGAAGGCTCCCGCCGCATCGTCTGCTCCGGCTGCGGCGCAGAGTTCGACTGCAGCCTTGCAGGCCCGTGCTGGTGTACCGATGAATCGTTCCGCCTGCCGATGCCGGTCGACGGCGGCGACTGCCTGTGCCCGGATTGCCTGCGGCAGGCGGCATCAGGCGCCGCAACCACGACAGCCACGTAGTTACACCGGATAGCCCGGCGATCGGCGCGCCATGCCGTCGAACGCGTCCAACAGCCGTTCGCGCCAGGCATGGACCGGATCGTTCTCGGCGAGCAATTTGAACGGGCTGACCACGCGCGCCCACTGAAAGCCGCCGAACACGATGTAGTCGGCATAGTTCGGCGCGTCGCCGCCGAGATAGGGCTGCGTCTTCAGCGTCAGCCGCATCGGATCGAGCGCGCGGCGGAAACTTTCGACGGCCTTGTCGCGTCCGGCCGCGACTTCTTCCAGCGGCTTGCCGAAACGCGCCTCGCGCGTGCGGCGAAAATAGACGGCGTCCTCCGGCTTCAGCAGCGGCGGAATATCCGCGGCGATCAGCGGAAACACGCCGCCGACCACGGCGACATCGCCCCACCAATTGATCATCCGCCCCATGGCGCGGCCGCCCGCGCCACCGAACAGGGACGGCCGCTCGGGATAGGTATCTTCGAGATAATTGGCGATCGCCCAGGAATCGACCACCGAGGTTTCGCCGTCGAGCAGCACCGGCACCTTTTCCGATCGGTGCGGGGCGATCGCCGCCTTGTCGGTGAAGCACCACGGGATCGATTCGATCCCGAGCCCCTTATGCGCCAGCGCCATCCGCGTCCGCCAGCAGAACGGGCTGAACGGACGGCTCTCATCGGCGCCGACAAGCTCGAAAAGTTTCAGATTCATTGACGTCATCCGTTCGCGCGCGTCGAATACCAATCGTCATTGCCGGACTTGATCCGGCAATCCATCTTCAAAAAGATGGATACGCGGGTCAAGCCCGCGCATGACGAGACGGACCAAGCGGCGCCGGCATCGGCCGTCGTCGGCCTGTAACGCGGTTGGATGACAGTCGGGGTTTTGCAAGGATGGAGGAATTGCCGCATGGCGAGAGCAGCCCGTACCAGACTTCCGCAGCCGGTATTTCACGAACCGGTTTTCGGCGAAGACGGATCGCTGCCCGATCCGACCGGATTTTCCACCGCGCATGGCAGCGACAACGCGCTCTACAAGCAGATCGGCGACCTCGCGAAAAAGGACGTGGTCGCGATTCCGAAATCGCGGATCGGCAATGACGGGATGTTCAGCCTCGCGGCGGCCTATGGCAGCCACGGCCCGCAGATCGTCAGGAAGATCACCGACGCCGGCAAGATCGTCTTCCACTCGCTCGGCGATTCCGGCGCGTCGAACGCGGGAAAATATCCCAAGGAACTGCGCGTCGCCGATCAGGTGACGCTGGACTGCGCGTCGGCGGCGGAAGCCGACCGCGCCGCGTTCCTCTACCATCTCGGCGATGTCGTCTATAATTTCGGCGAGGCGCGCTATTACTACGACCAGTTCTACGAACCGTTCCGCAACTATCCCGCGCCGATTTTCGCGATACCCGGCAACCACGATTCCTTCGTCATTCCGGGCACCAAGCCGGCCGACGCGCCGCTCACCACATTCCAGCGCAATTTCTGCGCGACGCAAACCGTGATCACGCCGGAAGCCGGCTCGCTGCACCGGACCGCGATGACGCAGCCCGGCGTCTATTTCACGCTGGATGCGCCGTTCGTCCGGATCATCGGCCTGTTCAGCAACGCGCTGGAAGATCCCGGCGTGATCTCTGGCCTCGACAAGACGAAAAAATGGCCGGTGACCAACATCCAGATCGATTTCCTGCGGGCCCAGCTCACGCTGATCAAGCAGCAGAAATACGCGGGCGCCGTCTTGCTGGCGACCCATCATCCGGCATTCAGCTATTCGCCGCCGGACAAGGATGGCGGGAGCGGCGGCGATCACGGTTGCAGCACGGCGATGCAGCAGCAGATCGACGCGGTCTGCCACGAGGTGGGCGTTTACCCGCACGCATTCCTCTCCGGCCACGCCCATAATTACCAGCGTTACACCCGGATCATGAATTTCGGCGGCCGGGAGATCGATGTCCCCTTCATCGTCTGCGGCGACGGCGGCCACAACGCGAATAATCTGGTCAGGGCGCGGCGCGGCAAGCCAGCACAGGAACCGAACGCCGGAGCCGATGTCGGCTATCTCGAAGGCAAGGGCGGCGTCGCCGACGTCAAGCATCTGTTTCTCGCCAAATACGACGACCATAATTACGGCTACCTGCGCATCCATGTCGACAGACAGTACCTCAAGATCGGATTCCACCAGGTCGGCGCGCGGTCGCTGGCGCAATCCCGCTACGACATGGTCACCGTCCGGCTGGCGGATCGCCACATGGTCGCGAACTGAGGCGCAACGCCGCGGCCCCGCTAGAGGGAGCATTTCGCCGCCCCCCAGCCTCGCCGGGAAAAATGTCGCGCGGTGTGTGAACCGCTTCACACTTGGTTTTGCCGAATTGTGGTCGGTTGTGGCTCCAGCATGGGGGACCGCAAATGGCCTGCCTTTACGACGGTTTTGACATCGAATCCTTCCAGGCTGGAACGGATTTATGGCACGCGCGGATCCGGCGCGCGGACCTGAAACCGGTCGTGATCGACGGCGTTCCGTTTCCCGCGCTCGAACTCGGATTCGCCTGGCCCAATTCCGACGCCGCGATCGCGGACGCGATGAGCCACATCGATCATTTCGGGCCGCGATACGCGACACTCCCACCGATGACAGTGACCGCGCCGATGCCGCCGGCCGAATCCCGGGCCACGCTTTAAGCACTGGAAAGGTGCCACGCCGATGCTCCGACTCGTCAGCAAAACTCCGGTCTATTCCGCCGCCCCGCGCTCCCATTGCCCGGACTGCGAAGCCGACCTCGCGGTGCTGCGCATCATCCAGGGACGAGGCGGCTGCGAATACTGGACCATGCGTTGCACCAAGTGCGGCGGCATCCATCTGGACATCGTGAAAGACACGCGGCAGACGGCGTAAAATCCGGCCGCAGCCGCCGGTCCAACTGCCCTTTCATGTCGGCGAGACTCGTCCCATATTCGGGACATGGCGAAGCATCCAGACACCCCCAAAAAGCCCGGCAGGACACCGAAATCGAAAGCGCCAAATTCTTCAAAGGCGTCGCGGCCCGAGGTGCAACCGATCGGTCCGGCACTGGCGGAACTGCTCAACCCCGCCATCAACCGCGGCGAAAGCGGCATCGGTTCCTCCACCGGCTTGCAGCCGCCGCCGGACAATTCCTGGGAGCGCCGCGCCGGCGGCGAAGCCGCCGTACACCGCGCGCGGGCTTCAACGCGCGGCGCGGGCGATGATGCCGCCAAGCGCGATACGGCAAACGGCACGTCGCCCGGCTTGCCCCCACCCACTTCTCCCCCGCAAGCGAGAGAGGGCCAGGGTGGGGAGACTTCCGCGAACTCCGGCTTCGACGAAGCGCCGCAGGCCCATTACGGCACCGCGGCGACGATACCGACGCTCGATCCCGAACTGGCGCGGCAGCTCGGTCTGCCGACCGCGGAGGACGACGACGAAGCGCTGGCGCGTCCGCCGCGCAGCAAGATGGAAGCGCTGGGCGTCAAGGCCACCGCCGACGCGCTGGAAAATCTGATCCGCGAAGGCCGCCCCGAATTCCGCGGCCAGGACGGCCAGTTGCGAGTCTGGACCCCGCATCGTCCGCCGCGCCCGGAAAAATCCGAAGGCGGCGTGCGCTTCGAGATCAAGTCCGAATACCAGCCGAAGGGCGACCAGCCGACCGCGATCGCCGAACTGGTCGAGGGCATCAACCGCCACGACCGCACCCAGGTGCTGCTCGGCGTCACCGGCTCCGGCAAGACCTATACCATGGCCCAGGTGATCGAGGCGACGCAGCGCCCCGCGATCATCCTGGCGCCGAACAAGACGCTGGCGGCGCAGCTCTATGGCGAGTTCAAGAGCTTCTTCCCCGACAACGCCGTCGAATATTTTGTCTCCTATTACGACTACTACCAGCCCGAGGCCTATGTGCCGCGGACCGACACCTATATCGAGAAGGATTCCTCGATCAACGAACAGATCGACCGCATGCGCCATTCGGCGACGCGCGCGCTGCTCGAGCGCGACGACGTCATCATCGTCGCCTCGGTGTCCTGCATCTACGGTATCGGCTCGGTCGAAACCTACACCGCGATGACGTTCGCGCTGAAGAAGGGCGAGCGCATCGACCAGCGGCAGTTGATCGCCGACCTGGTGGCGCTGCAATACAAGCGCACCCAGGCCGATTTCACCCGCGGCACGTTTCGCGTCCGCGGCGACGTCATCGACATCTTCCCGGCGCATTATGAAGACCGCGCCTGGCGCATCAACCTGTTCGGCGACACCGTCGAGAACATCGAGGAGTTCGATCCGCTCACCGGCCACAAGCAGGACGAGCTTGAATTCATCAAGGTCTACGCCAATTCGCACTATGTGACGCCGCGGCCGACGCTGGTGCAGGCGATCAAGTCGATCAAGAGCGAATTGAAGCTGCGGCTGGACCAGCTCAACAATCAGGGCCGGCTTCTCGAGGCGCAGCGGCTGGAACAGCGCACCACCTTCGATATCGAGATGATGGAAGCCACCGGAAGCTGCGCCGGCATCGAGAACTATTCGCGCTATCTGACCGGCCGCCTTCCCGGCGAGCCGCCGCCGACCCTGTTCGAATATGTGCCCGACAACGCGCTGGTGTTCGCCGACGAAAGCCACGTCACCATTCCGCAGATCGGCGGCATGTTCCGCGGCGACTTCCGCCGCAAGGCGACGCTGGCAGAATACGGTTTTCGCCTGCCCTCCTGCATGGACAACCGGCCGCTTCGCTTCGAGGAGTGGGACATGATGCGCCCGCAGACGGTCGCGGTGTCGGCAACGCCGGCGGCGTGGGAGATCAATGAAAGCGGCGGCGTATTCGTCGAGCAGGTCATCCGCCCGACCGGATTGATCGATCCTCCCGTCAACATTCGCCCCGCCCGCACCCAGGTCGACGACCTCGTCGGCGAGGTGCGCGCCACCGCGCAGGCCGGCTATCGCTCGCTCGTCACCGTGCTGACCAAGCGGATGGCGGAAGACCTCACCGAATATCTGCACGAGCAGGGCATCCGCGTGCGCTACATGCATTCGGACATCGACACCATCGAACGTATCGAGCTCATCCGGGATTTGCGGCTCGGCGCCTTCGACGCGCTGGTCGGCATCAATTTGTTGCGCGAGGGCCTCGACATTCCCGAATGCGCGCTGGTCGCGATCCTCGACGCCGACAAGGAAGGGTTTCTGCGCAGCGAGACCTCGCTGATCCAGACCATCGGCCGCGCCGCGCGCAACGTCGACGGCAAGGTGATCCTCTATGCCGACCACATGACCGGCTCGATGGAGCGCGCCATCGCCGAGACCAACCGCCGCCGCGAGAAGCAGGTCGAATACAACACCGCCAACAACATCACGCCGGAGAGCGTGAAGAAATCGATCGGCGACATCCTCAATTCGGTCTACGAACGCGACCATGTGATGGTCGATCTCGGCGATCACGGCATGGCCGACGACGTGATCGCGATCGGGCATAATTTCGAAGCCGTGCTGGCCGATCTCGAAACCCGGATGCGCGAGGCCGCCGCCGACCTGAACTTCGAGGAAGCGGCGCGCCTGCGCGACGAGGTCAAGCGCCTGCGCGCCACCGAACTGGCCGTGGTCGACGACCCCACCGCCAAGCAGCGCGTGGTACAGGGCAAGGCCGGCGCCTATGCGGGCACAAAGAAATACGGCGAGGCCGCCAATTTGCCGCGGCAGTCCCCGAAGCGCGGCGGCAACAATACCCCGAGCTCAGGCGCTGCCTCGAAAATCCACAAGCCCGATCTCGACGAGATGGGCATCGCGACCTGGCACGAGGTCAAGCCGTCGCGCGGCAAAACTGCCCGTCCGCGCAAGCCGACATTGGACGAAATGGGACCGGGCACGGAGAGCGTGCCCCATCGCCCCGGCGGGACGCTCCCGAGCAAGCCGCCCGGTCCCGGCAGCAAGATCTTCCAGCCCACCGACTCGCGCCAGTCAGGCCCCGAATTCGGTCCCTCCCCGCGCTCCACCGGCGGCGCGCCGGGGCACCGGGGCGGATGGAAGAAGCGGTAGTCGGTAGCCCATCCGAACTTTCCGCGCGGAATTCCGGCCTGCTAAGCAATTGCGTTTCCGTCATTCCGGAAACCGCGAAAGTGACTGTCCGGAGTCCATTTGCGGGTGGCTATGGATTCCAGGTTCGCATGTCACGCGTCCCGGAATGACGGCGTGTGAAGATGTACACGCGGGCCTCTTATCCCGACCGCCTGTTGCTGGTGTTCTGGATCAGATTGCCGTGTGCGGCCTGCTCGCGGATATTGTGCTTCTCGTCGTCACGATGGCCCTTGGTGGTGTCGAGCGGAACACCGGGCACGCTGCCGGGGCCCTTGTGGCACTGGTTCTCGTCGGGAACGGGTCGGATGGTTTTTATCAGCGGCTTTGTCATCGTTCTCCTCCGTCACGCAACGAAGGGAAAACGCCGACGATGGCGGCGATGTTCCTGGGAATTTCAACAGGAGCATGGCCGAGAGACTGCGCCAACGGGACAAGCGAATGCGCGCCCGATGACAGCCACGACGGCAATCCAGGCAAGCTGTCGACGGGCCGCGAAAAGTGATTTGCCCTGTCCAGCCCCGTCCCTAAAAATATTTCCGTTTTCATCCGACCCAAATCACCTGCATCTGCCGCGCCATCCCGTACCCCAAAGAGGGGCGTATCGCGATCGTCACGGACGTTGGGCGCGGGATGCGGTGGACGCGGCAGCGCCGGGCGCGCGAATGGAATCGCAGGGCGGGCTTCACGGCTCGTGAGCGATGACGGCGCGCGGACGAACGGCGCTGTTGCGGACGGTGAAGCCGTGTGGTCCTGGCACCCGTTGCTGGTGTCAAGTTGGCGGAGGCGATGTCGGTTCGACCGAACTGACAAAACCTTCAATCCGCCGATGACGGTGACAAGACGAATTCGTCGCCGGGGAGAGCGCGGAGTAAGCCGTTAAAACCATTGCGCAGGAAACGCCGGGCGTTCCGGTACACCTGTGGTGACGAACTCGTGTGCTTTCTACATTTTGCACGCGAGGCTGCGGGTGCGGCGGGCACCCGGCGTTTCCTGCGCCCTCTTTTTTTGTGGGGCAAATGGTTCGTGCATGACTCGGACGCATCGCGCCGCGGGATCGCGAGGTTGCGCCTGCTGTTTGAAAATTAAATCGGAAAACAAATTCCATGTCGTCCCGGCCTTGCGCCGGGACCCATAGCCACACAAGCCTATTGTCACACGACGCTGCAGCCGCAGTTCGATCGACAACTGGCATCAGCGGTCATGGATCTCTGCGTTCGCGGGGGCGACAACAAAGGCATCCAAGCTCCGAACAATGACGAATCAGATCTTGCCTTGCGCCTCGGGCGGCTGGCCCTGGCCTTGCTGTTGCTGCTGGCGCTCCTGCTCCTTGGCGTGGTGGCGGCCGTAGAGGCAGCCGGCGGCGGCGCCGAGCAGGCCGTGATGGCCGGCATAGTGACCGGCAATGCCGCCGACCACCGCGCCCTTGATGCAGCCCTTGGCGTCGGCCGCAGTGGCGGCCAGCGTCAGCGCGGCGACGGCGAACAAGGTGGCGATCGTTTTCATGGCGGCTGCTTCCTCTTCCCGCGGCTTGGTCGATCCGATTCCATCGCGCCGCGCCCGTGAGATAGGTAATGGCCGCCGCGGTTCAAGCCGGATCGGAATGATGAAACAAATGATACGCAGACCGTGCCGCGCTCGGGACGATCCCTACGAGATCAGGCGCATGGAGAAACGTCCGCACGGAATCACCGGGCATGTCGCGCGGCAATCTGCACGGCCGTTGAAACGCATTCGCGCGAAATCGGCACAGTGCTACACGTAAAAATTGCACCGGCCCGCGCCTCATGGCTGTGTACACACTTACGTTGCTTTGCCGATTGATCGCCTGATAATTCCGTTCACAATGGAACCGTTACAGCGAATCGGAATGGAATGCCGCGGAGAAGGAAATGGCTGAGGATATGCACCGGCAAAGCGTGCTGAATTTCCTCGACGCGTTCTATTCCGGCGACATCGACAAGGCGATGACGTATTGCGACGAGGAACTCGACAGCGTAACCCACGCGCCGGTCGACCTGTTTCCGCATCTCGGACAGAAGCACGGCAGGGCCTGGATCAGCGAAGCGATCCGGACGCAGCAGAGCTATTATTCGAGCCGGAAATGCGAGGTCAAGTTCATGGCCGTCGAGGGCGACAAGGTCGCGACGATACAGCTCCTCAGCCTGCGCAAGCGCAATGACGATCGCATGGTCCGGCTCGAGACCGCCCAATTCTTCACGATGCGCGACGGGCTGATCCACATTCATCGCGCATTCCTCGACTCATTCGACTTCGTCCAGCAATTGCTCGGCCAGGACCTCACCCATTCATTCGCCACCGACCTGCGCGAGGCAATGCGCAGCTAAGCCTATCGCGGCGGCATCGGGGTGATGGCGTTTCGCGATATCGAAACAGCGATCGGGCGTGAGGCTGCGCACCGGCACGGCGGTTAGAACTTTTTCGGTTCATCGGCACGTCGCATTTGTGCAATGCAAAATTGCAGATTGCATTCCGGTTGGCCGCCGCTATTTCACAACCTAGGAACGAAGTGAAGCATCCGGCCGCGGCGTCGCCAATGACGCTCTGTGGGCCGCTTGCTTATTTTTCAAGCCATGTTCAGGAATGCATATAATGACAGAGCATAGTCTCTGGCGTTTTTCGCGCGCATTGCATCGCGCGATCGATGAGCGCCAATACGCGGATCTCGAAGCCTTGATTGACGACGACGTGGACTGGGCGATTTATGGCCCGATCGACATGTTTCCCTTTTTCGGCGCGCGCCGCGGCAAGGCAGCCGTGCTCGATGTGATCAGGCGGATCGCCGACAACGTCCGGGTCCACCGTGTCAACCGGGAGTCGGTGCTGCTCGGCGTCGATTCAGCAGCCTCGATGATACGCTATTCGCTGACGGCGCTCGATTCCAACAAGCCGATCAGCCTGCGGCTTGCGCATTTCGCACAGTTCAAGGCGGGCCGGCTCTCCAATATCCGCGTTCTCGTCGACACCTTCGATCTGGTGGAACAGGCGCTCGGACGCCCGATCCATCTGCCGAAGCTGGCGTCGTAAGGACATTGGCCTGGGCGGTGCGGAGCACCGCTCAGGCGGATCGCGGCATCGCGATGATGTGAATCACGGCTTGCGCCTGGCGCCATAATTTTGCACCACGGCAAACGCATTTTGGTCGCGTCCGGCATTGGCAGCCGGACCGGATCAGGGCTGAGCTTATGACTTCGACGGGACGACATCGCTGGACAGGGCTGCCGGTTTTGGTCGCCGGCTTCAGCGCGGCATGGCTGCTTTCGGCGCATGCGCAGACAGCCGCCACCAATCCAACCGCCAATCTCCCTCCTGATCCCTGGGCCGATGCGCGCGTTGCCGAGACGACAGGCGCGCCCGTGAATACCAACGACGACGACATGAAAGATATCGACGTCGACAGGCTGGACTGGAGCCAGCTCAATGTCGACGCATCGGCGCCGGCCGTCCACCCGGCCGGGAAAGCACGGTCCGCGCCGCAAGCCTTGCCGGGCGCCGCCTTGAGCTGGTCGTCAAATGACAACAATACCAACGGATCATCGGCGGTCTCGGTCAAACAGTCGCTGTCGTCCTTCCTGAATACGCAGGTCGGCGCCGACATGAGCGTCGCCCGCCAGCCGCAGACGCTGACCGAATCCCAGCTCCTGTCGGAGAAGCTCGCGAACGGCGGCAGCCTGCCGCAGTCTTCCGGCACGGCGTGGGCATCGATCACGGCTCCCGGCGTCGACGCGATCTGGGACAAGACGGCAGTGGAGGCGCGCGTCGATCCTTCACAGGATCAAAGCAAGCTCGGCACGTCCTTGAGCAAGTCGGTGCCGCTGACCGACCGCTATTCGCTCACGCTCCAGAACGGCTACGACTTCATCGAACAGGGCGCCATCCCCGGAGTCGGGATGATCGGGCATCCGGCCCGGAGCTACGACACCGATCAGTCGGCGACGCTGAACATCGCCGACACCGGCACCAGCTTCACCGCCGGCCAGTCGCTCTCGTCGACCGACGAAAGATGGCTGCGCCGGATCGGCGCCGAGCAGAAATTATTCGGCGGCGTCAGCATCAGCGGCTCGATCGGCGAAAACCCGGTGGGGCCGCCGAACAGGAGTCTGACCGCCGGCTACAGGCAAAGCTGGTAAACACAAGGTTAACAGCGTGTTGAGCCGCGTTAAAGATCGACCATTGCCGCATATTGGCCCCGATGCGGCCAAAATCGGCAGCGCAGATAGAACCACTTATCTTTCGTCGTGCGGGGGAGTCCGCGCTCGCTCAACGCGAAACAGGGGTTAGTCGATGAACGTTCGTTCTGAAAAAGTTGAATCAACCGAAGTGGACAGCAATCTCGACGCCGTCACGGAAGTCGAAGCCGGCATCCGCGATTTCGTACGCAACGATATCGCCTATTTGCGCCGTCCGGCGCCGAATGCAGCACCCGGCCCGGAAGTGCTGGAGCCGACCCATGAGGCGACCGTCAACAACGTCAACTCGCTGATCCAGCGCGTGGCCGGGACGTCGCTTTCGGAAATCGAAAACCTGATCGGCGAACTGGAAAGCCTGCGTGAGCTGCTTCATGCCGAGGGCCAGCGCGTGCAGCGCGAAATTTCGGGCTATGCCCAGCTGAGCCAGGCCGCGATGAAATCGACGCGGATGATCGCCGACAACGTGACGCAGTGGAAGCGCGCGGCCGAAGGATTGCGCAACAGCTAAGCTTCGTTATTTGCTGCTTCTACGGCCGCCGCTTCCATCCGGGAGCGGCGGTCTTGTATTGAGTGGTCTTGTCTTAAGTGAAGGCTTCCGCGAGCATCGGATTATCCGGTCAGCGCCGCCTTCACCAGGCCGCTGGCCTTGCCGAAATCCATCTGGCCCGCATATTTCGCCTTCAGCGCGCCGATGACCTTGCCAATGTCCTTGATCCCGGAGGCGCCGGTCTCGGCGATGATCGAGGCGATCGCGGCCTTCACGTCGTCGTCCGACATCTGCTTCGGCAAGTAAGCGGAGATGATCGCGATCTCCTCGCGCTCCTGGGCTGCAAGCTCGGCGCGGCCGCCCTTCTCGTAGAGCTCGACGGATTCCTGGCGCTGCTTGATCATCTTCTGCAGCACGCCCAGCAGGTCACTGTCGCTGAGCGGCGGCTTGCTCTGGCCGCGCGCATCGATGTCGGCGTTCTTGATGGTCGAATTGACCATGCGCAGCGTGGAGAGCTTGCGCTCGTCCTTTGCCTTCATCGCGTCCTTGACCGCATTATTGATGTCGTCGCGCAGCATTTTCCCGTCCTCTATGGCGCCTCACGCGCCTGATCTAGGCTGTTCGCGCCACCGAGACAACCGCCGTGCAGGAACTTCAAGTTGATCATTCTAGCTTCGCAGCCAATAGGCGAGCGTGTTTTCCATGCGCGGGCGTCCAGTACGTCGGAATTGATGAAATTCGGCCGAATACGGGGGACGCACCTTAAAATCCCCTTTCCGGCGGTCGAATATCGGCTGACGCGCGGGATTCCGTGCTTTCCGGCTTTGACGGGCACGGATGCGACGATTATGTAATGCGTTCATGACGACATCTGAAAACGCTTCAGCCTGGCCGGACCACAAGCCGACCGCGCTCCTCGTGCTGGCCGATGGCACCGTGCTGGAAGGCTTTGGCCTCGGCGCCGAAGGCCACGCCGTCGGCGAGGTCTGCTTCAATACCGCGATGACCGGCTACGAGGAGATCCTCACCGATCCCTCTTATGCCGGCCAGCTCATCACCTTCACTTTCCCGCATATCGGCAACGTCGGCACCAACGACGAAGACATCGAGACGGTGAACATGGCGGCGACGCCCGGCGCGCGCGGCGTGATCCTGCGCAGCGCCATTACCGATCCCTCGAATTACCGCGCCACGCGGCACCTCGACCAATGGCTGAAGGCGCGCGGCATCATCGGCCTGTCCGGCATCGATACCCGCGCGCTGACCGCGCTGATCCGCTCCAAGGGCATGCCGAACGCCGTCATTGCCCATTCCAAGGACGGCCAGTTCGATCTGCATGGCCTCAAGGAAGAAGCGCGCGAATGGCCCGGTCTCGAAGGCATGGATCTGGTGCCAATGGTCACCTCCGGCCAGCGTTTCACCTGGGATGAAACAGCGTGGACCTGGAACGAGGGCTTCGGCCGGCAAACCGCCCCTCAATTCAACGTCGTCGCCATCGATTACGGCGTCAAGCGCAACATCCTGCGGCTGCTGGCCGGGGTCGGCTGCAAGATCACGGTGGTGCCCGCGACCACGTCCGCCGAAGATATCCTGGCGATGAAGCCGGACGGCGTGTTCCTGTCGAATGGCCCGGGCGATCCCGCCGAGACCGGCAAATATGCGGTGCCGGTGATCAGGAAAGTGATTGATTCGGGCACGCCGACGTTCGGCATTTGCCTCGGCCATCAGATGCTGGGCCTTGCCGTCGGCGCCAAGACCAAAAAGATGCACCAGGGCCATCACGGCGCCAATCATCCGGTCAAGGACGAGACCACCGGCAAGGTGGAGATCACCTCGATGAACCACGGTTTTGCGGTGGATCAGGCAACCCTGCCCAAGGGCGCGACGCAAACCCACATCTCGCTGTTCGACGGCTCGAATTGCGGCATCCAGCTCGACGGCAAGCCGGTGTTCTCGGTGCAGTACCATCCCGAGGCTTCGCCCGGCCCGCGCGACTCGCATTATCTGTTCAAGCGGTTCGCGGACCTGATGCGCGACAAAAAGCGCGCGTAACGCACTGTCATTGCCGGACCTGCTCCGGCAATCGCTTTTTTGACAAATGATAGATGCTCGGATCAAAACCGGGCAGGACGATGTGCCGTATTTCAAGGGCACTGGTGCAGTCATGCCACATTTTGTATGATGGTTGTCATTGAATAAGGAAACCGTCCCATGCCCGACAGCACCGCCGGCAAGCCCGGATACGGCGTCACTTCGACCGAAGTCCTGGCGTCGATGGCCGGCATCGATTTCGTCCGCGCCATCTTCGAAGGCCGGTTGCCGGAGCCGCCGATCATGCAGGGCGTGGAGCCATTCGATTGCACGGCCGAGCCTGGCGCCGTGGTGCTGCACAGCGTTCCCGGCATCCGGCACTACAATCCGATCGGCTCGGTGCATGGCGGCTACGCCGCGATCCTGCTGGATTCGGCGATGGGGCTCGCGGTCCATTCCACGCTGCCGGTAGGCACCGGCTACACCACGCTCGAATTCAAGATCAGCTTCATCCGAGGCATGACCAAGGATACCGGAACGGTCCGCACCGAGGGCCGCACGCTCAATGTCGGGCGCCGCGCCGCCACCGCCGAAGCTCGCATCACCGACGCCAAAGGCCGTCTGCTGGCGCATGCCACCACGACCTGCCTGGTTTTCGAGATTCCCAGGGAAACAATGGGCAAGGAAATAGTGGGAATGTGAGGCGCTGATACCCAACGGGGCCGCGCTTGGCGCGGCCCCGTTGGCATCGTCCGGAATGACATGTTTAAGCCGCGTTGCTGCCTTCCTGGCGGCTGGCTTCGAACAGGAACCAGGTGCGGCGCTCGGTCTCGTCGATAAAGGTTTCGAGCAACCCGGCGGAGCCGGAATCCCCATGCTCGTCGCACAGCGCATGCGCCTTTCGCATCGCGGCTGCGACATGCTTGTTGTCTTCCATCAGTTCGCGCAGCATTTCGCGCGGCGGCACATAGTCCTCGTCATTGTCCTTGATGGTCTGCAACTTGCTGACCTGCCCGATCGAGCGCAGCGTGGTGCCACCCAGCTTGCGCACCCGCTCGGCCAATTGATCCGTGGTGGCGAAGATCGCATCCGACTGCTCGTCGAGCATCAGATGATAATCATGAAAATGTCGGCCGCTGACATGCCAGTGGAAATTCTTGGTCTTCAGGTACAGCGCAAAGGCATCGGCCAGCAGCGTATTGAGCGCGGCCGAGATCTTGTCCACCGCGGCGGACGGCAGGTCGGTCGGCGTATCGAGATCGGGAGAGGTTTTGTCAGACTTGGCTTTGCTCACGATGAACCTTCCTGTTAGGAAACCCGGAACTTGGCGGCAATCACGGCTCGCCAAACAACTAACGCATCACGTATCGACCGGTTCCTGGACCGGAACCCCTGTTTTGCCGGACCCCTGTGACGATGGACGACTGGATCGATTATTACGATTCCACGCATACGATTTATGTCAGCAAGCTCCACCGCGACCTGCATTTTCGACTGATTGCGAAGGATATCATCGATTATATCCCCTCTCCGGACGCCGTGGTGCTCGATTACGCCTGCGGAGAAGCGCTATCCGCGGCAAAAGTAGCGGATGCCTGCGGCGCGCTGATCCTGGCTGAGCCCGCGCCGGGCGTGCGTGGCCGGCTGATCGCGCGTTTCGCGCCCAACACCAAGATCAGGGTGCGTTCGCTGGAAGACCTCCGGCAAATGCGGGAAAAGTCGGTCGATCTCGCGGTCATGAACTCGGTGGTTCAATATATGACGCCGGCCGAACTCGACACCGCATTCGCGGTCGTGCGCCGACTCTTGAAACCCGGAGGGTGGCTGATTTTGGGCGATATCCTGCGCCCGGAAGTCGGCATGCCCAGGGACGTCTTCGCGCTGCTGCGTTTCGCGGCGACCCACGGCTTTCTGCGCGACGCCCTGATCGGGCTGATCAGCACCGCGCTGTCGGACTACCGCCAACTGCGCTCACGCGTCGGCCTGCGACGCTATAGCGAAGCCGAGATGATCGCCAAGCTTGCCGCCGGCGGATTTACCGCCTCGCGGGCGCCTTCGAATATCGGGCACAATCCGTGGCGCATGACATTCGTGGCGCGGCCCACGGATCAAGCTGCGGGTTAGGGTTAATCGCCGTTAGGCGTGGCCCGCCGCGGGACAATTGGCGATGATGGCTGTGGCCCGGTGGCGGAAAGCGTTGACGCGGGAGCAGTGCATCGCTCCTTATCCTGGTTCAAATCCAGGCTGGGCCTCCAATCCCCTGCAGCATGATTGTTCTAGCTGACCGGATCACGGCCCTTCGCTTCGCGCGCGGCCGCCTGCAAAACAGCGCCTATCAGGCCCGGAAAACGCGCGTCGAGATCGTCGCGGCGCAGCCTCATGTACCGTGTCGTGCCTTCGATGCGGGTCTTGACCAGACCCGCTTCGCGCAACCGCGCGAAATGATACGCAAGATTGGATTTACCGGCGAAGTTGTAGAAATCCCCGCAGCAAAGCTCGGTCGCGGCCTCCTCATGCTCGGCCAGGCTGCACACGATCGCCAGCCGCGTCGGGTCGCTGAGGCAATCAAGCACCAGCGGCAGCTCAATCTGATCCCGGGTCGGATGGACGGGTAAACGCGACATCGCCAACAAAATAACGCCAAGCCGCAACGACTTCAATGTTCAAGATTTATTGAACTAATTGACAATGATGTTTATTCCATCCAATTGTTCAATGAATTTTGAACAATGGGGTCGCTATGAGTGTGCTCTGGCTAGCCATCGCGGCCTTCGCGATCGGGACTGAAAGCTTTGTCATCGCCGGCCTGCTTCCGGCCATCGCGTCCGACCTGCAGATATCCGCCTCGGCGACCGGCCAGCTGGTAACCGCCTATGCGCTGACCTACGCGGTCGGCTCCCCGGTGCTCGCGGTGCTCTTCAACAATCTCGACCGGAAAACCGTGCTGGTCTTCTCGCTGTCCTGCTTCATCGCCGGCAACGTGCTGGCGATATCGGCCGGCTCCTATGTCACGCTGATGGCGGCGCGCATGCTGATGGCGGTAGGCGCCGGCCTCTGCATGCCGACGGCGCTGGCCGTCGCCCTGGCGGTGGCGCCACCGGAGCGCCAGGGACGCGCGATCTCGCTGGTCATTTCGGGGATGACGGTCGCGACCGTGGTGGGGGCGCCGATCGGTGCCTGGGTAGGGCATACCTTTGGATGGCGCTCCACCTTCATCATGGTCGCCGCGCTGGGCGCGGTGGCGCTGGCTGGCCTCGTGTTCGGTCTGCCGAAAGGGCTTCCGCGCCACGTCGCCAGCCTCGCCGAACGCATCGCCATCGCTCGCCACGGACAGGTGTTGCGCTTCCTTGTCGTCACGATGCTTTGGGCCGTCGGCGGCTTCACGGTTTTCACCTATTTGTCGGTGCTGATGCAGCAACTCGGTTTTCAAGCCTCGGACACCAGCCTGGCGTTGCTGGTGTTCGGCGTCGCCGCGGCGATCGGCAACACCCTTGGCGGCATATTGACCGACCGGGCCGGCCCGATCCGAACCGCCGCGCTCGGCGTCGGCGGCATCGCGGCGGCGCTCATCCTCCAATCCGCTACGCTCAAATTTGCGCCGCCCGATCTCGCGTCACCGTTGTTTCTTGGCCTCGTGTTCATCTGGGGCGTTTCCGGCTGGACCTTCTATCCCGGACAGGTCGCAAACCTCGTCCGCATCGAGCCGAAATCGGCCATGATTGCGCTGTCGCTCAACGCCTCGGCGATGTATTTCGGTTTCGCCTTGGGAAGCGCATTGGGAGGTGTCGTCCTGATGGTTCTCACGCCGACCGACCTCGGCTGGGTCGGCGGTGGCTGTGCCGCGGCTGGCCTTGCGGTCCTGCTGCTCAGTGAACGCCGCGCGGGGCTGAAATTGCATAAAATTGCCGGTTGATTCCAGCCTTAAAGCCCTTTCGCGGCTACAAAATCTGTTCTAAAGACCAACCGCGCGCGAGGGTAACCCGCGCCGGCGCATGATCCGCCAAAGTGCAGGCGGTTTGGCGTCTGGGTCTTGCGCTCTCATGGATGAAAAATGAGAGCGTGATCGGACGCAAAATCGGCTACCAGTTTTGCTGATCGCGCTCTTGGCTCGAGGGACGCGCGGTATGCGCGCCTTTTTTTTGTGCCTAATTCGCTAGCCCGCGAGAGTTAATGCCCAAAAGAACCGACATCTCCACCATCCTGATCATCGGCGCCGGTCCTATCGTGATCGGCCAGGCCTGCGAATTCGATTATTCAGGCACGCAGGCGGTCAAGGCGCTGAAGGAAGAGGGCTACCGCGTCGTCCTCGTCAATTCCAATCCGGCGACCATCATGACCGACCCGGAATTGGCGGATGCGACCTATATCGAGCCGATTACGCCGGAGATCGTCGCCAGGATCATCGAGAAAGAGCGTCACGTCATTCCCGGCGGCTTTGCGCTGTTGCCGACCATGGGCGGACAGACCGCGCTGAACTGCGCGCTGTCGCTGCGCCGGCGGGGAACGCTGGAAAAATTCGACGTCGAAATGATCGGCGCCACCGCCGACGCCATCGACAAAGCCGAGGACCGCCAGCTTTTCCGCAACGCCATGGAAAAGATCGGCCTGCAGACGCCGAAATCACGGCTCGCGAATGCATCCAGCTTGAAGAAATCCGATCGCGACAAATATCTGGCCGACAGCGCAAAGCTGTCCGGCGAAGCGCTGGAGGCCTTCGAGCGGCAATGGATGCTCGGCGAGAACGAGCGCCGCAAGCGCTATCAGGAACAGGCGCTCGGCGAGGCGCTGATGGCGCTCTCCGAAATCGGCCTGCCCGCGATCATCCGCCCCTCCTTCACCATGGGCGGCACCGGCGGTGGCATCGCCTACAACAAGGAAGAATTCCTCGACATCATCGAACGCGGCCTCGATGCCTCCCCGACCAACGAAGTGCTGATCGAGGAATCCGTGCTCGGCTGGAAAGAGTTCGAGATGGAGGTGGTGCGCGACAAGAAAGATAATTGCATCATCATCTGCTCGATCGAGAACCTCGATCCGATGGGCGTCCATACCGGCGACTCCATCACGGTGGCGCCGGCACTGACGCTGACCGACAAGGAATACCAGATCATGCGCGACGCCTCGATCGCGGTACTGCGCGAGATCGGGGTGGAGACCGGCGGCTCCAACGTGCAGTTCGGCGTCAACCCGGCCGACGGGCGCATGGTCGTGATCGAGATGAATCCGCGGGTGTCGCGTTCTTCCGCGCTGGCTTCCAAGGCCACCGGCTTTCCGATCGCGAAAGTCGCGGCCAAGCTCGCGGTCGGCTACACGCTCGACGAAATCGCCAACGACATCACCGGCGGCGCGACGCCGGCGTCGTTCGAGCCGACCATCGATTACGTCGTCACCAAGATTCCGCGCTTCGCCTTCGAGAAATTTCCCGGCGCCGCGACCACGCTGACCACTTCGATGAAGTCGGTCGGCGAGGTGATGGCCATCGGCCGCACCTTCCAGGAAAGCCTGCAAAAGGCCCTGCGCGGTCTCGAGACCGGCTTGACCGGGCTTGACGAAATCGAGATCGAGGGACTGGGCCGCGGCGACGACAAGAACGCGATCCGCGCCGCGCTCGGCACCCCGACGCCCGACCGCATCCTGCAAGTGGCGCAGGCCATGCGGCTCGGCTGGTCGAACGAGGAAATCTTCACCTCGTGCAAGATCGATCCGTGGTTCCTGGCGGAAATGCGCGGCATCGTCGAGATGGAGGCCCGGATCAAGGCGAACGGCCTGCCCGAAAAGGCCTTCAATCTGCGCATGCTGAAGGCGATGGGCTTTTCCGACGCGCGGCTGGCGGTGCTGACCGAAACCACCGAGGCCGAGGTCAAGGCAAAACGCCACGCGCTCGATGTCCACCCGGTGTTCAAGCGCATCGACACCTGCGCGGCGGAATTCGCTTCGCCTACCGCCTACATGTATTCGACCTATGAGGCGCCGTTCGCGGGCCAGCCCGCCGACGAGAGCGCGCCGTCCGACAAGAACAAGGTTATCATCCTCGGCGGCGGACCGAACCGGATCGGCCAAGGAATCGAATTCGACTATTGCTGCTGCCATGCCTGCTTCGCACTGCATGACGCCGGCTATGAAACCATCATGGTCAACTGCAATCCGGAAACGGTGTCGACCGATTACGATACCGCCGACCGGCTGTATTTCGAGCCGCTCACCGCCGAAGACGTGCTGGAGATCATCGCCACCGAACGGAAGAACGGCACGTTACATGGCGTGATCGTTCAGTTCGGCGGCCAGACCCCGCTCAAGCTCGCGCACGCGCTGGAGCAAGCCGATGTGCCGATCCTCGGCACCTCGCCCGACGCCATCGATCTCGCCGAAGACCGCGACCGCTTCAAGCGCGTGCTCGACAAGTTGCGGCTGAAGCAACCGAAGAACGGCATCGCCTATTCGGTCGAGCAGGCGCGGCTGGTGGCGGCCGATCTCGGCCTGCCGCTGGTGGTGCGTCCGTCCTACGTGCTGGGCGGCCGCGCGATGCAGATCATCCGTGAGGAAACCCAGCTCAGCGATTATCTGCTCGGCACGCTGCCGGAGCTGGTGCCCGGCGACGTCAAGGCGCGCTATCCGAACGACAAGACCGGGCAGATCAACACCGTGCTCGGCAAGAACCCGCTGCTGTTCGACCGTTACCTCTCCGATGCGACCGAAATCGACGTCGATTGCCTGAGCGACGGCAAGGACACGTTCGTTGTCGGCATCATGGAGCATATCGAGGAAGCCGGTATCCATTCCGGCGATTCCGCCTGCTCGCTGCCGCCGCATTCGCTGGACGCGCAGATGATCGCCGAACTCGAGCGGCAAACCCGCGAACTGGCGCTCGGCCTCGACGTGGTCGGATTGATGAACGTGCAATACGCCATCAAGGACGGCGAGATTTACGTGCTCGAAGTCAATCCACGCGCCTCGCGCACCGTGCCGTTCGTGGCCAAGGTGATCGGCACCCCGGTAGCCAAGATCGCAGCCCGGATCATGGCCGGCGAGAAACTCGCCGACTTCAACCTGAAGAAACGCAAGCTCGACCATGTCGGCGTCAAGGAATCGGTGTTTCCATTCGCGCGCTTCCCGGGCGTCGACACCGTGCTCGGTCCGGAGATGCGCTCGACCGGCGAGGTGATGGGAATCGCGGCCTCGTTCGAAGTCGCCTTCGCCAAGAGCCAGCTCGGCGGCGGCACCCGCGTGCCGCGCAAGGGAACGGTGTTCGTCTCGGTGCGCGAGAGCGACAAGGCCCGGATCGTCGACGCGGTGCGGCTGTTGCACTCGCTCGGCTTCAAGGTGCTGGCGACGTCGGGCACCCAGCGCTTCCTCACCGATAGCGGCGTACCGACCGAAAAAGTCAACAAGGTGCTGGAAGGCCGGCCGCATATCGTCGATGCCATCACCAACGGCGACATCCAGCTCGTCTTCAACACCACGGAAGGGCCGCAGGCGCTGGCGGATAGCCGATCATTACGGCGAGCTGCCCTCTTGCATAAAGTGCCATATTACACCACTCTTTCGGGTGCCGTGGCGGCCGCACAGGGGATTCGCGCCTATCTGGGCGGGGATCTTGAGGTCCGCACCTTGCAGAGTTACTTTTCCGAAACCTGATCACCCTGTACCGGGGCTCAGCCCGGGCCTGAGTAATTGGCAATAAAGCCGACATGGCAGGAACCACCTGGCCATACGGCTGTTCTGTTTCGGCTCTTGGCCGGACTGGAAATGAAAAAGATCCGGCGCCTGGTTTGAGCCGGAAAACCTGATCAAAAAGCATGTCGTGTGCGCCGCTTCATGGGCTCGCGCGATCGAAGGACGAAGACAGATGGTGGAAAAGATTCCGATGACCGCAGGCGGTTATGCCGCGCTTGGGGATGAGTTGAAGCAGCGCCAGTCGGTGGATCGCCCGCGCATCATCGAGCATATCGCCGAGGCGCGCTCGCATGGCGACCTTTCGGAAAACGCGGAATATCACGCCGCGAAGGAAGAGCAGTCCCACAATGAGGGCCGCATCGCGGAGCTCGAGGACAAGCTGGCGCGGGCCGATATCATCGACATCAGCAAGCTTTCCGGCGACACCATCAAATTCGGCGCAACCGTCACGCTGGTCGACGAAGATACCGAAAAAAAAGCGGTGTGGCAGATCGTCGGCGAAGTGGAAGCGGACGCCAAGAAGGGCCGCATCTCCATTACGTCGCCACTGGCGCGGGCGCTGATCGGCAAGAAGAAGGGCGCAACCGTGGAGGTCATGGCGCCGGGCGGTCCCAAGGCCTACGAGGTCACCAAGGTCGAGTGGCGCTGACCTCTCGGCGCTAGGCTAAGCGCCGGATCACTTTTTAACAAAGAAGTCATGTTGCGACAAAAAAGCCGCGCAGGTTGCGCGGCTTTTTGCTGCGTTGCAGATGGCTATCCGGCCACGAACCGGAAATATTTTCGTATATATATATTACCTAACATTGGGCTGCGGCTCACGGTGCAGGCGCACATGCGTTGACGTGTCAAACAGGGGGACATGACGTGGACCAGACCTTCGCCCGATTCCAGCCGATCGCCCTTAGCCTCTTACGTTTCATCACCGGCCTGCTGCTGTTCCAGTTCGGCGTCGCCAAGATCTTCAAATTTCCCGTGCTGCCGTATTTTGCGAACATCCCGCCTTTGATCGTCACGGCCGGCGTGATCGAACTGACCGGCGGCGCACTCCTCATGCTCGGACTGTTCACCTGTCCGGTGGCCCTCATCCTGTCCGGCGAAATGGCGTTCGCGTATTTCCTCGGTCACATGTTCAAGACCGGAGAGCCGGTCTTTCTGCCGCTGATCAACGGTGGCACCCTCGCCATCCTGTTCTGTTTCGCCTGCCTTTATTTGTCGACCTCGGGCGGCGGTCCGATCAGCCTCGATGCGGCGATGCGCAAGAAGAACTGAGTGACCGTTCGTCCTCTCGTTTGAGGACGATCTTGCTGTGCAAACGCGTGCCTCGTTTGTCGTCAGGGAAAACGGGTGCCACTTTGCGCTAACACGGCCCTCCGGGTCCGGATCATGCTCTACAGCGGCACCGCCGCTTCATATTTCGAATTGTGCAGCACCAGCGACGTCCTGACATTGCGCACATGCGGCGCCGCGGTGAGATGGCTGACGAAATTCTGAAACGTCGCCATATCCGGCGCCACGCATTTCAGGATGAAGTCGACCTCACCCGACAGCATCCAGCATTCTCGTACCAGCGGCTCGGCCCGCACGAATTCCTCGAAGGCGCGCAGATCGGCGTCGGCCTGGCTGGAGAGGTGAACCGCGGCAAATACCGTGACGTCAAAACCCAGCCGGCGCGGGTCCAGGAGACCCCTGTAGCCCTGGATGTAGCCCTCCTCCTCCAGCGTCCGCACCCGCCGCAGGCAGGGGGGCGGCGAGATGCCGACACGTTTGGCCAATTCGACATTGGTGATTCGGCCGTCGGCCTGGATTTCACTCAGGATTTTAAGGTCGATTTCGTCAAGATTCTTGGACACGCGGTTCCCAGGCTGGCAGATGTGAAGGGTGGCAACACTCTTAGCCCAGCCGACCCCGCCTGCGCAATTTTATTGCGCGTGCAGCGCATCATTTATCGTAACTTCGGGGAAAATCCGCCGCCGTGTATTGCAATTCTTGCATAGCTCGCCACATACCTTAGACTTGGATTTGACACTTTCAGCGCCGTTGCGAAGCCTTTCCCCGGCCACTTTCCGCTCAAACGCTGACCTAATCCCCTTCCGAAAGGGATCTGTTTCATGCCTGCTCCAATCCACGCCAAGGTTGTCATCATCGGCTCCGGTCCGGCCGGCTATACTGCGGCGATCTATGCGGCGCGGGCGATGCTCGAACCGATCCTGATCCAGGGCATCCAGCCCGGCGGGCAGCTCACCATCACCACCGACGTCGAGAACTATCCGGGGTTTGCCGATGTCATCCAGGGCCCCTGGCTGATGGAACAGATGGAGAGGCAGGCCACCCATGTCGGCACCAAGATCGTCACCGATCTCGTCACCAGGCTCGAACTCGCGCAGCGGCCGTTCCGGCTGACCTGCGACAGCGGCGATGTCTATCTGGCGGAGACGGTGATCCTGGCCACCGGCGCGCAGGCGCGTTGGCTCGGCATTGCCTCGGAAGAGGAATTCAAGGGTTTTGGCGTCTCGGCCTGCGCGACCTGCGACGGCTTCTTCTATCGCGGCAAGGAAGTCGTGGTGGTCGGCGGCGGCAATACCGCGGTCGAGGAAGCGCTGTTCCTGACCAATTTCGCCTCCAAGGTTACCATCGTGCATCGGCGCGACCATTTCCGCGCCGAACGCATCCTGCAGGAGCGCCTGTTCAAACACCCCAAGATCCAGGTGGTCTGGGACAGCGCCATCGATGAAATCCGCGGCGATGCAAATCCGAGCAAAGTCACCCATGTCCGTCTGAAGAACGTCAAGACCGGCGCGCTGACCGAGATGCCGGCGGACGGCGTCTTCGTCGCGATCGGCCATGCCCCGGCGACCGATCTCGTGGCCGGCCAGATCAAGCTCAAACCGTCCGGCTATGTCGAAGTGGCGCCGAACTCGACCGCGACTTCGGTGCCCGGCCTGTTCGCCGCCGGCGACGTCGCCGACGAAACCTACCGGCAGGCAGTTACCGCCGCCGGCCTCGGCTGCATGGCCGCCCTTGAAGCCGAACGGTTCCTCGCCTTGCGTGCCAGCGACCGCGTGGCGGCGGAATAACAGGCTCGAACATCATCATGGCTCGAACTCGCGACGGATTTACTGAAATGGACTGGGACAAGCTGAAAGTGTTTCACGCAGCGGCGGAAGCGGGCAGCTTCACGCATGCCGGCGAACAGCTTGGCCTGTCGCAATCGGCCGTTTCGCGGCAGGTGAGCGCGCTGGAGCAGGAGCTTTCGGTATCGCTGTTTCACCGCCATGCCCGCGGCCTCATTCTCACCGAACAGGGCGACCTGCTGTTTCGCACCGCCCATGACGTGTTCATGCAATTGCAGGCGGCGCGCGCCAAGCTGACCGACAGCCGCGAGCGGCCAAGCGGCGACCTCAAGATCACGACCACGCCCGGCGTCGGCATCAACTGGCTGATTCCGCGGCTCGGCGAATTCACCGCGCTTTATCCGGAGATCCGGATTTCGCTGATCGTCACCGATGAGGAACTCGACCTCTCGATGCGGGAGGCCGACGTCGCGATCCGCACCCGCAAGCCGACGCAGCCCGACCTGATCCAGCGCAAATTGTTCGCGATGGGCTTTCACGCCTATTGCTCGCCGGAATACATCAAGCGCTTCGGCACGCCGCGCACGCTGGACGAACTCGATGCGCACCGCATCATCACGTTAAGCGACGGACTGGTCCCGCCGCATCTGCAAAATCGCAACTGGCTGATCGAGGCCGGACGCAACGGCACCGGTCCGCGCGAGACCTATTTCAAGGTCAACAACATCCTGGGCCTGGTGCGCGCATGCCAGCAAGGCCTCGGCATCGCCGCGCTACCGGATTACCTGATCGAGGAAAACAGCCGTCTGGTGCAGCTCTTCAGCGAGTCCGATTCAATTCAGCTCGATACTTATTTTGTGTATCCAGAAGAACTAAAGACGGTGGCGCGCGTCCAGGTGTTCCGCGACTTCGTGGTCAGCAAGGCTCAGCGCTGGCCTTCCTAAACTCCGGCCTCACACAACCCCCTGATCTCCGCATGACTGACATGCGGCTTGCAAGCTTGCCGCATGACGCCGGCGAGGATCATACTATTTATACGCTGAACGGTCGCGTCGCGCATTTGTCCCCCTCCTCCAGTGGCGCGGAAGTTCAGTAATCCCTCTTGGAAGGTGATTGTGTCGGCCTCACGGGGCCAATACCTCAAGCCGGGCTCGTTTGGGCCCGGCTTTTTTTTGCGTCGCGATGATGCGGCCCATCATCCGCAAATGATCACACAGTTGTGTATCGCAGCGTCACGCCAGACTCGTCGTCATTGCGGCTCCAAACTAATCCAGCCGCGTCCGCGCCAGACGCAATGCGTTACCGATCACGCTGACCGACGACAGCGCCATCGCGGCGGCGCCGACCATCGGCGACAGCAGGATACCGAACGCGGGATAGAGCACGCCGGCGGCGATCGGAATGCCGGCAGCATTGTACAGAAATGCAAAGGCGAGGTTCTGGCGGATATTGCGCATGGTCGCGACCGACAGACGCCGCGCCCGCACCAATCCGTTCAGATCGCCCGTCAACAGCGTTACGCCAGCGCTTTCAATCGCAACATCGGTGCCGCTGCCCATGGCCACGCCGACATCGGCCGCCGCTAGGGCCGGCGCGTCGTTGACGCCGTCACCGACCATGGCGACACGGCGTCCCTTGCCGCGCAGACGCTGCACCACTTCGCTCTTGCGCTCCGGCAGCACGCCCGCCTCGACCTCCTCGATGCCAAGTTGTGACGCCACCGCGCGCGCGGTGGTGAGATTGTCGCCGGTCAACATGACGACGCGCAGGCCGTCGCCGCGCAGCGCCTGCAAGGCCGCCTGCGCCGACGGCTTGATCGGATCGGCGATTGCGATGACGGCGGCGGCGCGGCCGTCGATCGCGGCATAGATCGCGGTAGCGCCCTGTTGCCGTGCCGCCTCCGCGGCGGCGTCGATAGTCTGCGTTGCGATCTTTAGTTCACTCATCAGCATCGCGTTGCCGAGCGCAACCGCCTTGCCATCGACGGTCCCGGTCGCGCCCTTGCCCGATGGCGAGGCGAAATCACGGGCTTCGCTCAAGGCCAGATTCCGCTCCGTTGCTGCCTTGAGGATCGCCTGCGCCAGCGGATGTTCGCTGCCGCGCTCGACGCTGGCCGCAAGCCGCAGCGCTTCATTTTCCTCGAAACCTTCGGCCGCAATGATCTTGACGACTTTCGGCTTGCCCTCGGTCAAGGTGCCGGTCTTGTCGATCACCAGCGTATCGATACTTTCAAAACGCTCCAGCGCCTGCGCATCGCGGATCAGGATTCCCGAATGTGCGCCGCGGCCGACACCGACCATGATCGACATCGGTGTTGCCAGTCCGAGCGCGCAGGGACAGGCGATGATCAGCACCGTCACGGCCGCGACCAGCGCGAATGTCAGGCGCGGCTCCGGTCCGAACATCATCCAGGCCGCGAATGCCACTACCGCCGCCGCGATCACCGCCGGCACGAACCAGCCGGCGACCCGGTCGGCGAGCCGCTGGATCGGCGCCCGCGAGCGCTGCGCCCGCGCCACCATGTCGACGATCCGCGCCAGCATGGTGTCGCGGCCGATGCGCGCCGCGCGCAGCACCAGGCCGCCGCCCTGATTGACGGTGCCGCCGATCACCTGGACGCCAGCCGCCTTCGACACCGGCATCGATTCGCCGGTGACCATGGACTCGTCGACGAAGGAACTGCCCTCCGTGACCACGCCGTCGACCGGGATCTTCTCGCCGGGACGGACCCGCAACAGATCGCCGACCGCGATCCTGTCGATTGCGACATCCTCGTCGCCATTCGCGCTGATGCGCCGCGCGGTCTTCGGCGCAAGCCCGAGCAAGGCGCGGATGGCGCCCGATGTGCGCGCCCGCGCCCGCAGTTCCAGCACCTGACCCAGCAGCACCAGGACCGTGATGACGGCAGCGGCCTCGAAATAAACCGCGACCGCGCCATGCATGTCGCGGAAGGCGGCTGGAAACAGTTGCGGCGCCAGCGTCCCCACCACGCTGTAGACATAGGCCACGCCCGTGCCCATCGCGATCAGCGTGAACATATTGAGGTTGCGCGTCACCAGCGAGCGCCAGCCACGAACGAAGAACGGCGCGCCGGCCCACAGCACCACCGGCGTCGCCAGCACCAGCGAGATCCAGTTCGACCACATCGGCGGCACCAGATGCATCAGGTCCAGATGGCCGCCCATCTCGATCACGAACACCGGCGCGGTCAGCACCAGCGCGATCCAGAAGCGCCTGGTCATGTCGATCAGTTCGGGATCCGGCGCGTCGTCGAGCGAGACCTGCTCGGGCTCCAGCGTCATGCCGCAGATCGGACAATTCCCCGGACCGACCTGCCGCACCTCAGGGTGCATCGGACAGGTGTAAATGGTACCGGCTGGCGCCGCCGGCTCGGGCTCGCGGGAACCTAAGAATTTTTCCGGATCGGCTTCGAAACGTTCGCGGCAGCGCGCGCCGCAGAAGAAATAATCCTGCCCCTTGTAGGAAAAGCGATGCTTGGCGGTCGCCGGATCGACCTTCATGCCGCAGACCGGATCGGTCGCCAGCGTGGCGCCGGCGCCCGCCCCTTGCTGTCCGTGCTGCCCCCCGCAGCAGGCGCGAGCTGGGTGCGCAGCGACGGTGTGATCATGGGTTCCCGCGGGGCCGTGCGAATGCGTGTGATCGTGACCCTTTTCCGTGTGTGCCACCGAATATTCTCCCGGCCCTTGATCGATATACCCTAGGGGGGTATATGACGCGTATGCGCACCGAGATCAAGACCTCCTGTTTGAAAAGGCTGAAGCGGATTGAAGGCCAGATCCGCGGCCTTGCCGGAATGGTCGAAGCCGACCGCTATTGCATCGACGTGGTGACCCAGATCGCCGCCGCGCGAGCGGCGCTGCGCCGCGTCGAGGAGGAAATCCTGCGCGACCATGTCGCCCATTGCGTCGAACATGCGATTTCTTCCGGCGACAAGGCCGACCAGCGCCGCAAGATCGCAGAGTTGATGGAAGTGGTGAGCCGCTCGGACCGGTAGATGCCCGGGGTCGGGTCGTTAACAATCGGTCGCCTCGGATTCTCAAATCCGAATGACACCGCGGCAGCGCTGGCGGGATGCAGCCGGGCCGAAGGCCATGCCAGCCGTCCCGTAGTTAAGCCGTGGTAGCAGCTGTCGTCAAATGCGAACGAAATTAGGATCTGGATTTTAAAATTCGACGCCTACGGTTCCCGCAGACAGCAGAATGCGGTGGCGTCGTGAACAATCGGAACAAGCTTTTTCCTGAGAAGCAGGGCTTTACCAGAGAGGACATCCTCTGGGCGCTCGGCATCTGGTCGGTGATCCTGAGCCTGTCGCCCGTGATCGCCTTCTATGTGCTGATGGTGAACTAGAGTCCTGTGTGACGCGTTTTCTTCACGCAAACCGGAATCCACCCTGGATCAAATCCGGGGCAGGCTTTCATTCGAAAACGCGATAATCCGGAACCGGAGCGCAGGAAAAACGGCGCGGCAGACGCCCCGCTTGATAGCTTTCTTGCGTTCTTCGCCGTGCCGGACAGCGATCGGTCAGGACGGACACAACGAAAAACGCGCGGAAACCGCGCGTTCGCTGCCGACGTCCCAGGATGATCAGCTCAGGCAGCCTGCTTATGCATGGCGCCGTTTGCCGACACCGTGCCTCGGATCGCCTTGACCGACCGCTCGATCGCAGCCCACAGCTTGCTGATCTCCGCCGCCGCACGCCCTTCAGCCGAATATTCCCGCGCGCCTTCGCCCTGGGCCAGCGCCATCAGGAGGTCGGACCGGTTGGTGACCTGGCCACTCCACACCGGAGCACGGAACTTGGCGAGCGATTCGCGCGCGATGGCGACAATCGGGCTCTCCGCATCGTCCCGGCGGGCCGGCGCGCCGTTGAGCACCACGGCATAGGGCTTGCGTGCCGCACGGCAGCTCTGAATGGTCGCCTGCACCGCATCGACGTCGAACACGCCCGGACGCGCCGGAATGATCACCATCGTCGCGTTCTTGATGGCGTCTTCGACAACGGCCGACGTATTCGGCGGCGTATCGATAAATACCCATTCCACGCCGTCACGCTTGGCGGCCGCGAGAATCCCACTGACGGAATTGACGGCGGATTTGATCGGCGGTTCGTTGGTGCCGCGCAGCTTGTGCCACAGCGTGAGCGACCCCTGCGGGTCGGCATCGATCATCAGACAGGGCTTCGTTGATTTACTGACATGTGCCGCTAGATGAGCCGCCAGGGTGCTTTTTCCCGAGCCGCCTTTACGCGAAGCAAAAACAATGACGTTCATACCTTGGCCTCCAGATTGACCCTAGAACCCAAAAATGAATCAGCTCGCTGATTCGCGAAAGAAAAATCTGGCACCAATGATGACGAAGTTACGGATTTAAGCAGGCGCTGGCTTTTGAGTCACACCATGCGCCGCAACAGAGGGGCGAAAATCAAACCCGCAGGGCGTCTGCCGGCCGAACTAAATACTTTGCCGGTTCGTGTACGGGCTAAGATTTTGCTTGAGCTACGCGAACAAACCGAGTCCTGAGCAACGAACGTGTCTCGCGGCAGCGAGCCCGCTGCGCCAGTCTCATCGCCTATCCGATTGTTTGGAAATGATCTTTGCCGGAAACCGATTTTACCCGACCGGCGTGGCGCGCATCAGGTCGCGTCGCGCTTGACCGACTTTTTCACGCGATGCGGCTTGATGTGCTTTCGCGAGGTCACCGGCTTGGCGGCAAGCGGCGCGCCGTCATCCCCCTGCGCGGCGTCGGGCTCCGGGCCGGATCTAAAGAACGGACGGCAGCCTGGCGAAAGCCGCTCCTTGTTCTGGATCATGCAAGCGGTGATGCGATCGACGTTCGGAATCTCGGAACTGCAAAGGCGAAAAGCATCGCCGCTGCACGCCTCCTGTTCGTCGAGCGTATAGGCCCTGCTCAACGCTGGCCATAGAACCGAAAATGACATCGCCATGACGAGCGTCGTCAGACCGAGCCGAAAATTCCTGGAGCGAACGACGAGCATGAGCCCCCCTGCAGTATTGCGTCCGGGATTGTCGGTGAGCGAGGAGGGATTGGCAAGGACCGGCCGGTCGCAGTTCGCTACGGATTCACCTGTGTTACCTCACATAAGGCGCACCAGTTGCATCGCGGCAACAAGTGCCGCCACCGAAAGCGCAACCGAGGCGATCATGTAGAGACCCGCGGCCACGAGTTCCCCACGCTCGATCAGATAGTAGGCATCGAGCGAGAACGTCGAGAAAGTGGTGTAGCCGCCGCAAATGCCAACGGTCAGGAAAATCCGGACCGCCTGCGGCAAATCCCATTTCAGCGCGAACAGGCCGACGAAGGCGCCGATCAGGAACGATCCCGTCACATTGATGATCAGAGTGCCCCAGGGAAAATGGGTGCCGAAGACTCGCCCCGCCCCGACTGCGACCAGATAGCGCAACACCGACCCGATGGCGCCGCCGACGGCAACCGCGAGAATGAATTGCGGGTTCATCGGTTCTGCCCTCCGGCCGCAAGCGATTTTGTGACATCTGTCACGGTCCCGGCGCCGACGATGGCATCCACAACCCCATCACGGGCATCGGCCGCAAGCCATATCGATCCTGCCAGCCAAGCCGCGGCGGCAGACGAAGGCAGCAACGGGGAAGAAAACAACAAGGAAACAAACAAGCCAGTCGTCATATCAGCCCTTTCCTAAGAGGGCGGCGAGACTGGCGGCAGACATGCTTCTACCCGCGCTCGCGCGCCCGGTAGAAGTCATCAGCCATTCGGCGGTTACGGGGGACTTCATCCCCATCCTGAGAGCCTAAAGCCTTATCGGTTCTGATTGAATCCGAACCGGGCTCTACCCTTTTGTTTTGACGCGTTTTCTTCACGCGAACCGGAATCCACTTCGCTCGAAAACGCTATAGATGCGGTTTCATCCGGCGACAAGCGCAAAGGATGAATGGCCATCACAAACGCCGGCGGACGAGACAGTTTAGCGGCGCTTTCCAAATACCGGCGGTCCGGCCGGAGACGACGCGCCAAGGCCAGCCACGCTCGGCACCGGCGCTTTGGCCAGCTCGCTCAGCCGCTCCGCGATCAATCTGTCAACCCGCTCGTCATACGCATCGGCTTCAATTCGAGCATCCGGCTCGGCCATGCGCGCGGCTTCCGATTCTCGCTCGGCTTTGTTCGCGTCCAGTTTCTCTGGCCATCCGCCCAGCATGGCCGGCCATTTCGAAAGCCCGCCGCGCTCACGCATCAGCAGGGTCAGGAGCAGGGTCAGGCCGCCGATAGGGGTGGTCGCAAACGAAAGCATGGACCACACCAAAAACGATCTGCCCCGGCTGCGCGCCAGCGCGCCGATAAGGATGGGAAACAGCAGAAAAAACAGGAGGAACATGGCGCGGGCAGCCTCTCGCCCAATGCGCTACCATCTGGAGATGGGGATACCGTGAAATGGCCCCGTAAAATTGTCCGCTCTCCGCTCAAGCATCCGCAGGATCATCCACAATTCCCGGCGGCCTGCTCGCATGTTGCTGCTTCGTTCTAATGCACCCGTGAAACATCAAACGCCGCGGCTCTTTCTTAAATCGGGCCGCGGTCTTGCCCGCACCGATTTTGCGCAGATCGCGCGGCTCGTTCCTCAAACGCGGATGCACGCCCTCTCCGCTATCCGAACGACCATGGCGACGTGGCCGATGGCGCGGCAGAAAGTCCTCGATGCGTGCGTGTACGGGGCATCTAGACTTTGATGACGCTGCACGGTCATGACCATCCGCGCGTGCAGAACGTCTCGGCTCAGGCGAGCCGCGGCCTTCCCAACCTGGGGCGGCGGCTCGCAAGTTTCCGGTGCGATGGCGGGTGCCAGCGCTGCTCGCGCATCGTCGAAATTCAGAAGGCGGATGCGATCAGGTTCTACGGGCAACATGCGATCTGGAAAGAGGTCGGTCAGCGATTACTCTGACCGGAGCTGCACCAACCACACCGGTTGATACGAGGTAGATAGCCCGGCTGCATCAGTCAGAGGTGCATATCTAAGTCTGCAACTTGCCCTGAAGGGAGCGCATAGAAGGTACGACTTCCACCCCGGTTACGATGCGCTGAGAAATGGCTTTTGCCGCGGCAATGGAAAGTGCGGCCAGGCCGACGCCCGCGAACACATCGACGAAATAGTGACCTCCGACCAAAGGGGTCGCGAGCAGCATCCCGCCGTTAAGTATCAGAGCCAGTGGGCGCAGCCACCACACGCCCCAAAGACCCCAAATAGCCAGAGCAGCAATGGCCGCATGAACGCTCGGAAATGTAATGATGCCGCCAAGATGCGAGAGGTTGAGTACCCGAAGCGTTCCATCCCGGACAAAAGGCAGGATCTCAAGCTGGATCACATAGCCGCTGGCCTTGAAAACCTCGGTGTCGGCAGGCAGGCCCAGTTCCCCATAGGTACCAATTGCGGGAAGCGCGGCCGATATAATAACAGCCACGGACACGGTCAGCACGGCAGCCATTACGAACTGTTGTAGCCTGACGAACCTCCCCGTCATACCAAGCGCAACCGACACTCCAGCCCAGGGCACGATAATCATCGCGTAAAAGAAGATAGCGAAGCTCAACAACTCAGGCCGGGCGATGGCAAATTCAAAATAAGCGCGCCAATCCAATCCCAACAGTTGATCCATACGGGCCAAGCTCGCATCCTGTAGGGGAAGGTTCGCAGCGGCCGCCACGTAGGAGAGTGGCGCGACCAACATACACATGAAACCAATTTGCGCGATGGCGAGCAGCGCGAAACCAAAACGCGAGCCCCACCAATAGGACAGAAGCCACAAGCCTGCCGCCGTAAGGACAGAGGCAATCACCACCGCGCGCGTCCAGCTTTCCAATTTTAACGAAAAGTTCGATGCCGCAAGGCACGCGCCCAAGGAAACGGCGAGCAGCAAGAGTGGAACCCAGTTGAAAAAATACAACCGTCTTCCATCGCGTTGTTCGGTATCGCTGATCATTCCGCCCCAAAAGCTCTGAGATGGAACCTCTCCCATCTGCTGTCGTATGGGCCACAGCATGAAGTCATTGAGTTGGCATAGCGTAAAAATGCAGCACGCAAAATCCGGATAACCCATTAACCAAGCTGTGGGCCTGCGCCAGCGCAATTACGACGTGGAAGCCGGAGGGCTCTGCTGGAGACGATATCGGCGGCCAATCCGTCTAATTCGCCGATGGCCCTAAACGGGCTCGTGCGACAATCGAACCTAGGAGTAACCTTGGCTACCCGGATAGGTCGAATCTTCGCCATAGCCTCCGATAAATCGATTTCCAGGGCCATGCGATTTTAAGATAAGCTATTGATTTTTCTGGTACAGTTGGGTGGGTACTGCCAACTACCGCCTTCAGCATTGATAAACTTAAAGAATTTACGCCGCGATGCGTAGCATTTGTAGCAGCGTTTTGTATTGAAAGATAGCGACAAACCAAGGGGCGCCGTGGGCCGCTAAATGGCCTGTTGCTATTCGTCCAACATGTTCCGCTCATTGGTTCGAACGGTTGGGTTTTTGAAATACCGTAGGGCGCTCTCAATCTGCCGAATTACGAAAGACGCCCCCGTTCGAGGGCCACCGAACTCCATAAACGCCTCTTTGAGTTTGCGGTGTTGCTCCTGAAGGTACTGCAGGAACTCCTCGATTGCGCGTGCCTGCTGGTAGGCTCCCTGATAGCCCTGTTGGTTCTCGCGTTTCAGATACTCGGCCAGATTCTCGGCGACCCGCTTTTCGAAAATTGGGGTGACCGTCAGAACCCCATAGAGGTATTCTAGCCGCTCAGTGAGAATGCGAATATGAATGAAGCCGGAGGCGGTAACCTTGATGCAGTCGCCGAAATCTACCTCTGACTGGTTCATGTGGTCGGCTTCGACCAGCCCTTTGGTCAAAAGCCAAGAGCAGGCAGCACGCACGTCGTCTCGTACAAATCCTCGGCGCTGCAGTTCGCCAGCAATCCTCTCAACAGTGAAGAAGCCCTCCAGCCCTATTTCTCCCGTGAGTTTGCGATTGTCGCAAAGCCAAAAAAGGATGTCGGTGACGAGAAAGTTATTGGGCTGGACCCATTCGGGCTCCGCGTGAAACACGTTTGAAATGAAGCCCGACCTGTCGTGAAAAAAACGATACTCGGTGCGCATGAGTATCTTGAGCACTCGATACTCGGGGATCGAAATAGCACCGCCCTTGGCAGTTGAGGTGATCTGCTCTTCGGTGAGATGTCCGCTGTTCAGAATACTCACAAACATATCGAGAGCTTTGCGGATGTCGCGCCCAGCAAGCCCTTGCAAAACCCTGGAAATGTTTTGCTTCCTGTCGAAAAGCTCCAGATAGATCGACTTCAAGAACTCACCGAGCATCGTGTTGGGATAACGTATCCTCATACCGTTGCTCAGCGAGTATTCCAGCATCTGAGCCGTGTGTTGAGCAAGGTAGTCGAGGCTCAGCTCAAGGCGCCGTTTGACCACGTCGAGAAACCGAGGCGGAGCAATGTGGAAGACCACGCCGGTTCGGAAGGTGTCGAGGGGAGGCTTATCCTTAAACCTCTCGTAGGTTTCATCCCTCATCTGCAATACGATGAAGGCCTTCGATTGGTCGAGAAACCACAGGGAAAGTCCGAAGGCCGTCAGCTGATTCTGCAGGCTCAGGCGGTCTACGTTGTCCATCACGACAATAATGACCTCTCGGCGCTCCATAGCGAAGTGTCGACATACCCCAAACGCTAGTCTCTGCGGGTCGGCTTGCCATTTCTGGAGGTCGTCAATCCTGAGCTTCTCGGCTTCGACATCTGAGACTTTCTTACGCGTTTCGTCGTAGATACCCTTTCGCCTCTGCAGGTCCTGCGAGAAGATTCTACTGAGGTTACTCCCGTCGTAGGGGTCAAAGCCGGGATTCTCTTTGAAGAAGCTCTCCACAAACTTCTGACAGAGCCAGTTTTCAGCTGAAACAATCGGGTCAGGCGCAGTGTTGAAATCGACAAATGCCCAATGTGTCCACTTGGACTGCTCCGGCGGCTGCAACAGTTCTTTGTATCTGCGCGCGAACAAGGATTTTCCCGTGCCCACACCGCCCGTGATTAGCTGAAGCTCGCCCTCCGTCGAACGGTCCGCGCGCGCCGTTTTGAAATTGCCAATAGCTTTGGTGAGTTTGGGCTCGCTCCCTCGGCTGGGACTGAGTTCCTCAGAAACTATTCGGCGTGAGGAAATCCGGTCCTTCAGCAAGGATTCGAGCACACGATCATACTCAGTTATGTTGTCTGACCCGACGTATGCCTTCTCGAAAATTTCGGGGTCATTGTTCTGTGTGGTGGAGGTGAAGTATCGGCGCAAGATTGGCGCCAGTTCGGCTGCGAACGTGTTGAAGGGTTTCGGCGAGGTAAGGAGAGCCGGCCCTCCAGCCAGTGCGCTTGGCGCAGTACCGCGCTCAAGCCTGATCTGTGCAATGCTGCGAGCCGCGTGAGCCTGCAGAAGACCGTAGTTGCAGAAGTCGCGAAGCGCTTCAAGAGCTCGGCTGCCTACCTGTAGGTCCCCAACCTGAACCGTCTGCGCGGCGTTACTGTCCCAGTATCCATACGACAGCTCGTGACCGTTGCACGCTATGATGAATTTGCACGGGTTCACGCCATGCTGGAATTGCGAGTTGAGGTGCCGAGCATAAAGGGAGGCTTCTCGATAGCCCACCTCCACCGGAACTTCCGGCCCTTTGGCTTCGACAATCAGTACAGGAAGAGCGAGTTCCCAGACCGAGAAGTCAGGAAAATAGCCGCCGGTCTTTCCCGCTTTCTTATCAAGGATGGCAGGCGCCAGATATTGCTTGCCCTTGATCGCCGCGACCGGAATCCCAAGGTAATTCCTCCCGGTAAGAAGGGGCGTAATTACCTTGAGTTCTACATCAGCCTCAGTCGCCGCTGAATCTCGTTCGAGAACGTTGAGCACGCGCAGCTCGCATTTGGCAGGCGTCGGGAATCGGTCGGTCTCCCATTGGTAGCACAATTCAGCCTCCAGGTCGGTGCGTTCAAGCTACGTTCGCTCTTCATGCAAAAAAGCATCGCTGGGATTCCTAAACGAGCATTGTATAAATCCTAATCGGACGTATAGGTCTTATACAGCCGCTCACCAAGGGCCATCCTGTATGACCGACCAACCGCTGATCACCTACATCCGAGTATCAACATCCCAGCAGGGACGTTCTGGGCTGGGCATTGAAGCCCAAAGGCAGACGCTCTCCCATTTCGCCCACGCTGAGGGCTTCACGGTCGTCCGAGAGTTCGTCGAGGTGGAAACGGGGAAAGGCTCTGACGCCTTGGACCGGCGCCCGCAGCTCAAGGCCGCATTGGCCACCGCAAGGAAGCTCAAGTGTCACGTGGCGGTGGCGAAGCTGGACCGCCTGAGCCGTGACGTGCATTTCATCAGCGGACTTATGGCCCACAAAGTGCCGTTCCTGGTCGCAGAGCTTGGACCCGATGTAGACCCGTTCGTCCTCCACTTGTTCGCTGCACTAGCCGAGAAGGAGCGCTCGCTTATCTCAACACGGACCCGTCAGGCCCTCGCAGCTGCAAAGGCTCGCGGGGTAACCCTTGGCAATCCCAAGCTCTCGGTGGCTCGCAAGGGCGCGCTAGAGGCCGTAACATCCGAGGCCGATAGGTTCGCCGCCAACGTGTTGCCTGTCATCCGAGAGGCACAGAAAGCGGGTGCTGCGACCCTCAGGGATATCGCGGCAGCACTGAATGCACGCGGTGTCTCAACTGCGCGTGGCGGGCAATGGTATGCGAAGTCAGTGGCAAACATTCTGGGACGGGCGTAGGCAAGCAGGCGAACCCATCGGCCATCTCGGGACGGCGCTTCCCGCGCGCCAGTTCAATTTGGGTCCCCTTTCCGGCCCACCTACGGTTATCAAATTCTAGGCACTCCCGGCTTCAAGATTGTCGGCTTCGCTGGCCAGCCACTGCCGAGCTAAGACGAGCGGTGTAGTAGCTGGAAGTATCACGGCCTTACGGACGCGCGAAGCGATTCTGCGGAGAGTGCGCACTGTTGCAATTAAAGATTGCATCGCGTAACTCTTTCTCGCCTCATTTAGGGGCAAGAAAAGGGAGGTCTATGATGCGATATTTCTTATTTGTAGCTGCTGCCTTCTCGCTTTTGGTTACGGGGATCGCGCCTGCCAGCGCCTGTCCGGCAGGAACACATCCGGTGTGCAGTTACAGCGGCGGTGCTCATTCCAACTGCCACTGCGAGTAGTCTTCTTGATGCGGCCGGGTTTACCAAAGCTTGTGACCAAGCGGTAGCGAGTGATTGATTGTGCGCTCAGGTTGACCTAACTTTTCGGAGTGGGATGCGCCGCTACGAACAGCGTACCCCGAGCTAAGCGGTTAGATCAGGTAGAGGGCGAGGCTGATAACAAGGCTTCGCCCTTTCCATCTCCACCCCACTGAATTTTTGTTGGTGAAGATGGTTCCCCCTTGGTACCCATTGGATCAGAGAGCCGGTACCTATGCTCTACTGCGGTCTCCCAGGCCACCAAGGAGAACGCAGTGCTAGAACCACCACAGTCGATTATGACGCCACGTCTTCGCATAACCGCAATCCGAATCGGAAACGCGCTGGCGCCACTTTTGCGTCTGAATCCGAATATGCGCATGAACATGGTGAGTATGTTTCTGATCATTGGACAGGAAGACGGCCTGACCGTAAGCGAATTGGCTAGGCGTTGTGGCGTGCAGAAAAGTATTGCCTCGCGTTATTTGAGCGACTTCGGCGTGGTCAATAGACATGGCAGGCCGGGGCTGGGTCTCATAGCGATGGCGCAGCGGATGTACGGCGACCGCCGCCAGCATCATGTCCATTTAACCGAGCGCGGGCTGGAGGTCGTTCAACAGATAAAAGTTGCTCTCACAGAGGACCGCCCACGGAAGCGATTTTGACACGACGCTTTGGCACCCGAGCCCTCTTCACGGGGACCTATGGTTCTCAAATGACCGACAAGCCCTAGCTTCAGAACCTTCGGCTTCGCTGGTGCGCCGCCTGCCAAGCTAAGACGAGCCGGGTGTTACCCAGGTTTCAGGTTAATGCTCGACGTAAAGGCGTCGGCCGCCACTGAGGTCACGGCAGGGGCGTTCGTTTTCCAGCGGGTGGCCTATGTGGTCCCAAGGTCCTCGCTGGGGGCAGGCTCTTGATGCCGAACTGAAGGACGACACGCAGCGCAAAGTGCTGTTACGCGGCGTTGTGGTGGTTGCCCAGAAGGGACTTGGCGTGGCCGGATGGTGTGGCCGAATGCGAGCCTAACGTCTTGACGTTCCCTACGCGGTAGGTGACATCACAGCAGAGCGCACCCGATTACCAAATGGCTTTTTTCAGCTTCAAAGTAGAACGCGTCGATGAGCGCAGCTTCTACCTTCCCGTAGTCCAGAACCTCCGCCCAGGTGATCGTCTTTATGCAATCAAGCACAAGAATTGCCTACCCCCCGCAATGAGGGACGGTCGGCCGTAAACGTGACGCCGAAACTGACGCAATCGCCGCCTAAGTTGCTTGGCCCGACCGATGTAGATGATCTTTTGATCGGGTACCCAATAGGCACGTTCGTCCTCGGGAAGTTCCGAGCCCGACAACACAGTCTCGGTTGAAATTACATAAACCCCGGAAAGCTTGGTGGGTATATCTTCGCCCCATAACGTTTACGCCGGTTGGCGTCACCCCTGCCAGAGCATAAAGGTCCTCGACCGACATCGGCATGGTCTCAATTGCATCTTTTGAAGAACGGCTTTGATACACCTCGCAGTATCCACGGTTAACGCGCCTGACATCACGAAGTGTGGAGTTGCTTGAACCGAGCGCCTAGTTGTTGCCAGATAGGGTCGACCTTTGCGTACCCGCCGTAGGCAGCAAGCCCTAAGCCTCCAGCATGAGGAACACCATAGACTTCGATGCCATCTTCAATGGTGTGCGAGTTCGGCTGTAGCGCATCACGCAGCTTCATTGGCGCTTTTCCCAACGCCCCACGTACAGAATTGAAGGTTTTGCTCCCTAAACAGATCGCCATAAGAGGCTTTACAATCCTCAGCTGAGGAACGGTGTAATCTCTTGCACATCTTGTGAGCACAGACATCGATACCGGGGCACTTATCTTCGCGGGCTTTATGAAAATCGAAACGTTGGTCGCGTAGGTTTCTTCCCACTTGACGTCGAAGAATTTCAGCCAGCGTTTGAGATTCCGATTAGTTGGCAAGTGGGGGTCTTGTCCGAACTGTTTGCGTAGCGCGACGCGATCAGGCGTATTGTGTATTGGGTTTTGAAGGGCTTCTTCAGAGGACCAATCTTGTCCAATAATCATGAGTTTTGCCTCGATGTTTTGCGCTGACTTCGTCCAGGGGGTGACGTAGTCACAATCCCACGCACCCTCGGCAAACCTATGTAAGACAAAAAAGGTCTCGTGTTCTTCGCTACGCCGCCGACCTACCAGCTGTGCGAGAGCAGTCTTTTTATCCATTGAGGCCTCCGCTGCGCCAAACCTCGATTCATCAGCATATCTAGCCTATTCAACGACGATTTAACCCGCCGCCTTGTCCTCTTTGTCGGCCCCTCGCATGACGATTTTGAGCGTGTTGTCCGGTAGAGGCCGTTGAAAAACCTTCGCCTCATCCCACGGTGCCCGCATCCACACATCGCGCTCCTCATCGGTCGTGAGGATCACAGGCATTGCCTTGGGATGGATTGGTTCAACCACGGCATTCGGCGCTGTTGTTAGGAAGCCATAGACCTGAGGTGGCCCCGGTATCGGTTTGGACTTCGTACCTAGGTCACCATTGAACGTCGTCCAGATGCCCGCAACAGCGGCCGACTCTCACCAAGCGCAAACGACATCCTTTTTCTTTGTCTCAGGGTTTGGCTCTGTAGCATATTCGGCAAAGCTGTTGGCAGGTACGAGGCAGCGGTTCTCCGGCTTCAACGACCCGCGCCAGTGCGGTGACGAGGTATTGCGAATGTTGGTCACAGGTGGACCTGGGGTCCACGGTGGCGGCGGCATACCCCAGCGCATGGTGACCAACTCGGTGCCGCTGTCGGTGTTGCGGATCACGGGAGCCGGTAATCGGGAAACACTCCTGGCATCGGCGGCAAGTTACCTACGTAGCGATTGACCACGCGGAAAAGCGCGATGATGGCGGCTTGGTTGGTGGTGATCGAATAGCGATTGCACAACGTCGTCTCCGTCGACGCGGCAGGGAAATCAAGACACGTTCAGCTGTTTGACCGTTGAGTTTATGACGGCAATGGCGTTGTCAGCATGCGCAGCTACTCCCCTGCAGGACTGGCGATAATTGCCATGTAGCTCGTTCGGAATCCAAAACTCCATCGCATGAACCTTCTCGGGAAGCCCGGCAAGCATCTCGTCGATCGACAACATCTCTCTTCGCAGCCAGTCAATTTCTGCTGCCACAAGATTTGGCAAAAGATCGAGATTCTCCCACGCCTCTTCAATTTCTGATCGTGCATCCAGTCTAAGTCTTTTCACCTCGATAAGAGGATTCACTGATCTTGTTCCGTCCTTGTTCAACGGTGGATCAACTATGAAGTCCTTTGCGTCAGCGTGGTTCGACAGCCGTTGAAGCCCGAAGCGCAGGCGGAGGTAAAGCCGCAGCTTCTTGCGGTCTAGCTCGCGAAGTTCGCGATTGCGATCCTCGTCAATCTTGGCCATGGCGGCATGATAGGCAATCACGGCGCCTCCGACCGCGACGAACGCTGCGATTACGCTTGCGTAGTCCTTCAAATGAAAGTCGTCACGCGAGCCAACCACGATTAGCGTTACAATCAAAATGATCCCCACTGCGATGGAGATGCCGGGCCATTCGGGCTTTTTCAACATACCCTAACCGTTGCACGCTCACGTCCAGATTGTCGAGAAGGACCAAGGGGCGCTGGTCGGCATGCGGATCGTGGTGCCGTAAAGGCTCTCACGGGACTTAGTGGACATGCTGCATGATTGCGCCGGGTGCCCCCCTCATTAGGAAGCCGCTAGGGTTTGGGAGGCAGCCGCACGGACCTACAGTGCGTCGTGGGCGTGCATAAGTTTTGCGGCGCATACTTGTGGCGACGCGGCGGTCAATGACTTGCCACCCGTTCCTGACCTGCCTTAACATCAGAAGGCCGCTTTTTCCGATGCTTGTGCGGAACGGGCTTTGGGGGACTGGCCAGCAGGAGGCGCAGAAGCACCTCGGTACGATCAAAGGCGGCCTGTTTTGTTAGCTTCACAAAACACTTGCTGTTATGTGCCGATTTCGGTCCCGTATTTGAATGATTTCCTAGGGTTACCTGTGGTCGAATACCATCCTTAACACAGGAGGGCCGCTCCCAGCCGTTGAGGCCCTTCGCACTTTCCGCTGGCGTCAAGGTCACGCGCGTTTTCGCCGGGGTTTCTTTGGGGCAAAAGGTGACCTATCGGGAACCTGGCACTTTACGACACTCAAACACAGCAATATCAAATAGTTAACAGGTGCGGCGGGCTCATTCTCACACAGAAAGCGCTCAGCTCGAAAGGACCCGTCCCCAGATGGACGGTAACCGCCACCACCAACCGCCTGCCTGCACGACGACAAGCACGCGCGACGATGGCCGCACAAGTGCTCGCAGGTTCACCAACCGCTTTGCCATCAACTCCCACAAGTCCGGCCAAGACTGAGTAGAGGAGCCGGTCGGCTTGCGCTCGCAACATCTTCACTCCACACATCGAAGAAAAATTGGGATCAAATCAACAACCACACCACGCAGCGGAAACGCTGCAACCGTCAGCGCCTCCACAGTCGAAGGTCTCAGACTTCAAAAAAGTCCGTAAGCATCTCCACACGGCCTACCATCGCGTAATGCTTGGCCGGTTCATCACTGCCGGCTGGACGCCCGCTGAATTCACCGAATATGCATGCAGTGCGTATCTTGGAGCCGGCAAAAAAAGGCCAACACCCGCTGCCTATCGTTTTGTCCTTGAGAGAGGTGCCGACCACGTGTTGGCTCAGGAAGCCTTGGCCGCCATGCGGACCCCAGGTTACGTCCGGCCAACATTCGAACGGCCCGAGCCTAAAGACTACGCTTGGGACGATCCCGACAGCCCTGCATACAGCGATGAAGTTAGATCAGCGACCTATACGCTCGCTCGCACCTGCATGAACTCTTACGACGACAAGCTGCGCCGACCGAGGCGCGGGCCTGACACACCAACACGCAAAAGCCTCCTTCGTAAGTGCCTCCGCGAACTTCATGCCGCCGATGCCTTCGGCTTGCGAACTGGTGCTCGGTGATATGAGCCGCGTACCAGCCCCTTTTTTCTTCTCTTTCGATATACAATAGGAAATTATCTTATAATGGCAACATTCGAACTGACGTCGCCTGACTACGTCCAATCACAGCTTACTGCTGGCAAACAATCAGCGGCTCCCATAGCCGCCAGCAATCAGAACGTGGCCGATGGTATCGCTAAGGCTCGTGCGGCCGGCTATTCTGACGATGAGATTTCCGACCATCTCTCTGATACGATGCCCGGCATCAGCAAGGCACGGAATGCTGGTTACTCCAACTCGGAAATCCTTGCACACCTCGCAGATGGCGCCGTGTCACCCGCGCAGCCGCAGTCAAACGATAGCACCTTAAGCGACGTTGGCAAATCGCTGGCATCCGGTGCTGTCCGTGGCGTCGTAGACACAGCCACCGCTATCCCTTCTCTGGCGGCGATGGTCAAGGGTGCGGCGAACAAGTACCTGTTCGATCCTGTGTTCAACGCGATCAGCGGGCCACCCAAGGCCATTGCCGACGGCGCTCAGCCCCCGGACATCAACGCAGCGGTACAGCAAGGCGCTGACGCGATCAAAGGACAACTACACACCCCGACAACGACAGCAGGCCAGTACGCACAGACAATCGGTGAGTTCGCTCCGAACGTCATCGGCGGCCCCGAAACCATAGCGAACCGATTGCTCACCCGCATGGTGGCGCCCGGTGTCGCCAGCGAAGTTGCAGGCCAAGCAACGGCCGGCACCTCTGCCGAACCCTACGCTCGCATGGCGAGCGCAGTGGCTGGTGGTGCAGGCGCTTCGGCGGCTCTGGCTCGCGTTCGTGCTCAGGCCTTGTTGGCACGACCTACCGTGGACGATGTGAAGGATGCGGCCAGCGCCTCCTACAATGCGCCTGAGGTGAAAAATCTCCGCGTCACATCACAGTCGGTGAATAACCTGGGCGCAGACATCGCACAGAGCTTGGACACGAGAGGATTCTTTCCCGAGGATCATCCGGGCGTGTTCAATGCTGTCAACCGGTTGAGCAATGCTAGTGGGCCTGTCTCGTTTGATGACCTTGATGCAGTTCGCAAAGCCCTTCGCGGCCACGCGGGTTCTATCGATAGCTTTGGGAGACCAACGCCAACCGCTGCCGCTGCCAACCACGCCATCAGCCATATCGACGACTACATGGCGAACGGCATGACCGATCCGCGCAACGTGCTGCAAGGTAACCCCGTGGCCGCCCGTGTGTTCATCAATAACGCACGGCAGAACTCAGGGGCCGCTATTCGATCCGAGCAGGTACTCAACAAGCTCGACAATGCGCAGATTGACGCGGTGGCTGCTAACAGTGGCGGGGATGTGGCTAACCGTGTTCGTCAAGGTCTCAAGACGTTCATCAAGAACGATGGTGCCAAGATGGGCGGATACACTGACGTCGAAGTCGCAGCAATGAACCGCCTTGTGCGGGGCTCAATGGCAATGAACGCCTTGCGGCATGCAGGGAACATGCTCGGCGGTGGTGGCGGTCTGGGATCACTGGTATCCCGTGGTATCGGGTACGGCCTTGCAGGGCCTATGGGTGTATTTGCTCCCGAGGTTGGTCAAGGCCTCAAGCAAATAGCCAATTACGCCACCGTTAGGCAGGCCAATAACTTAGCCAACACGCTGCTATCACGTTCTCCCCTCGTGCAGCGTGTGCTCGTAACCAACCGAGCCATCCGAGCGGCCAACGCTGCGGATACGCGCTCAGCGGCAACGAATGGCGCTCTTAGGACGCTGATGGCCAACCGTCTTCTCAACGGTAACAACGGGACATCGGGCCAATGACCGACCAACCGCGCGCTCGTGATGCGACACAACAGAACCTTCTGTCGCCTGATCCTAACGCGCCTATCCCAAGGTGTCTGTGGCACCGGTCCTATCGCATCCGCAGCTGTTATCACACACAGCCTTGAGGACACCATAGAAGTCCAAGGTCTCCGCGCGGTTACCGACGAACCACAGGTAGCCGCTATTACTGCATAAGGTCACCTAAGACCTTCACTACCTTTACTCCCATCTTTCCGTAATCCGTCAGGCTGACGCCGTGGGTCATGAACCCTCGGCGCGCTTCAGCATGTCGACATCTTCCAACTCCATCCAAAAAGAAACTTAGTTGCCTTTAGAAACTGCTACTTTTATCCCTGACCTCGTCCCGTCTAATCCGGCCCACAGCGATGGGCTCAATAGCGCCGATGCGCACATGCGTCTCATCAAGGCGACCGTGAAGAATACCTTCCCGAACTTCACTGATGTGGCGCTGCAATCGACACAGACTGAAATAGACGCAGCGGTATCGGCCACAGCCAACGGCGTCGCGGCGCTCGCTGACGCTGGCGCTTTCTTCCACACCAACAACACTGACGGCTTCACGAACCCAGCCTCTGGGGAAATCGACTTGAAGCTTGCGGGCACCTTGGCGGCACAGTTCGTCAATAGCTCAAGTAAGCTCACGCTTACGTGGAACGGCGCTCTCAACACCACAGGTCCCATCACAGGCCCTGGTATCATCCCCATCGGCGGCATGATCATGTGGCTAGACGACAACCTCCCGGCCACGGGCGGCGTTTGGTGTTGGGCCAACGGTGGCGTGCTATCGCGCACCACTGCTGGCGCAGGTCTTGAACTGTACACCGAATGGAGCCGCAACGGCGCCAATCCACTGCGCTATGGTGCTGGTGACGGCTCGACCACGTTCAACGTGATCAACATGCAGGAAGTCGTCCCGGTCGGTAAGTCGACTATGGGCAGCGCTGTATCCCCAGGCTTGCTTGCGTCTATCAGCGCGACACTCAAGGGTGTACTCGGTGGCCTCTTTGGTGCCGATACACACACGCTGACGACTGCTGAAATTCCGTCCATCACGTCCGCGGGTGCAAACACCATCAACGTGTCTGGTACAAATTCGGCGGCATATGTCCAGACGGGTGGAGGCCAATTAGGCTCGAACGGCACTCTGTTCACCTTTGGACAGCAAACGTCAGCGCCCATCTCAGCGTCCGGCTCGAACAACATCGGCGTTACGTCGACCAACACCGGCGGGGGCGCCCACACAATCGTGCAGCCTTCGTGTGTCGTGAACTTCATCATCCGCATCGCTTAACGCCTGCGAAAGTCGTCTGGCAGTCTCGGTCACCCCCTCAGGTCTACACACGACCCGTGGGATCGGCTCAGGGGTGGCTGGCAAGGGGCATCTACCGGCCAAAAGGTTCGGCCGTGGTGATCCTCGCGCGGCCTTTGGTGACACGGGTACGCCTGAGGACCCCTCAGGCTGGATACACCGAGATTGATCAACACTGACCTCACACAGAGAGCCCTTAGGGATTCTCAGGAGGCTCTGTGGTGAGTTTTCACAAATTCAGCGGAAAAGGGGTCTGTGTCGGCTTTGGGAATCCCCTGAGCCTCCTGTGGCCCACTAAGCCGGGTTTTACAGGCCACCAAGGCTGGTTTCCCCTTAAACAGATCCTTGCCCCTCCCGCTTTGCTACATATCAGCGCCCCAAGGTTAACCTCTTGGGACGCCTTCGCCCAGCTCGGCCACCTGTGTGGCCCTTAGCTGTAAACCCAAAGAATGGGGGTAAGACCTCTATGGGGTATCTTCTTATAGAGGTTCACCCCCCATTTCCTTACTCTGGAACCTATCCCTACATGACCGACCTTATCGGCATGCACGGGCAGTACGCTCTCGTGCCGCCGCAGACGTTTGTTGACCGTCTTACAGACCAATGGACCACATCCTATCACAATGTGCCTAGCGTGCCCCTGAGGAAGCTCTGGTCCACCATGTCCAATACCTATCAGGACGCAATTCTGGCCACCGCTACCGGGGCATTACCCCTCTGGCGTATCCTGTGGCCACCAACGGGCTCAGGGAAAACCTTGGGCGCCAAGGTATACGCTTCTTTACAGGCCGAGCAGAATGCAACCACCGCAGGCCTAAGGAAGCCCGTGGGTGTTCTCATCGTCACCCGGCTGATCGCCCAGGCTGATGAGATGGTGATAGCAATCAACGCTCTCGCTGGCAGGCAGGTTGCTGTGGCTGACCACACCGAGCACCGCGCCAGCGCCGACCAACTCAACGAAAGCGATGTGGTTGTCATCACCCATCAGGCCTACGTAAATGCCACGCAAACCCTCACTAGCACCCGTGATGGCAAGTGGCGGCGCTTGACGAACTGGAAGGGCGGCCCGCGTCTCCTAACCATTATCGACGAGGCGCTGTGTAATGTGATCGAAGAAAGTCAGGTCAAAGTAGACCGCCTTGGCCAAGCCATCGGCTTCATTCCGCACGACCTACGGGCCAGCCACGCTGCTGAGGTCGAAGCGCTTGAGAAACTTTATGAAGCCTTGGGACATCATGCGGGCGTCAGTGCAGGCTTCGGTGGTGGCGCGTGTATGGCTTGGGGGCCGGAAGGATCATCTTTCGTTGGGGCCGTGGACCTGGGCGCCTTACGGGCCGCGATGCTCAAGCTTCCCTATGATACCTACATCGGCAAGGCTGACGCGAACGAGCGCAAACGCATAGCCACCCAGATTGACAAGACTGTCGCTGCTGCCGGGGCGGTGTTGGATCAGTACGCTTATTTTGCGTTGAAAGGCAAAGAGCCAACGCTCAATTCGTCTGCGCTGTTGGTGCCTCTTGATGCTCCTGGTCCCGTGGTGTTGGACGCCACAGCCCGCGAAGACTTCATTTATAAGCTCATGGAAGACAGGGCAGCAATCATCCCAACGCCCTGCGGCGTGCGCAACTATAGCAGCGTGATGTTGCACGTCGCTTGGACACGAGCAGGGATAGGCAAAGGCACCATGGTGGAGCATGCAAAGACACGCTTCCCGCGCCTCATTCAGGACCTGACGCAGCGGCTCGACAACGAGCGAAAGGTGTTCTTCTGCGTTCACAAGTCTGTTGAGCACGAACTACCTGATGCCTGCGAGCTGCCGTTTGCGAAGGTCGCCAAGGCTCATTGGGGTGCCGTGGACGGAAGCAACGCCTATTCTGACTGCGACGTCGCGGTGATCTACGGCCTACCATATCGCGACGCGGTGACGTGGCCAACCAACGTGTTCTTCGCGCTTCAGGGTGTCCAAGGTGACGACTGGCTCGATAATCCCGCTTGGAATGGGCACGTGAACCTACGCGAGCACATGATTCGAAGACAGCTCTCCGCGTCCATCATACAGGCCACCAACCGGATATGTTGTCGTCACGTGACCGATGCTGGTGGTGGATGCCCGCCTGCTGACGTGTTTATCGTGCTTCCCTCGGGTGAACGGGGAGAGGATGTTCTGGCTGCTATCCGGCGTGAGATGCCGGGGATCGATGTTGTTGATTGGCCATTCGACCCGGACGGCCCCAAGGCCCGCAAGCGTGGCGCAGGGACGCCTCACGGGCGCCTGTTGACCTACATGGACAACCGCGCTCCTGGTCGCACTTCAATGCAGGTTATTGCCCGCGAGCTTGGTCTCAAGCAGAGCGCCAAGAAAGACCTACAGAAGAACCTTCGTAGCGAGAACCATCCGACAACGCTGGCGCTCAAGGGGATTGGGGTTACTTACGAGGCGACCGCCGGCAAAGGCAGGGGCGGAAGCAGCTACCTCGTAAAGGCGGCATAGGACGCCGCAAGGTAAAACGTAGGCCGCACACAGGTTATCCTAAGGGAGCCCGTGTGCGGCCTTTTTGTTCACTGACAGGTGGTGGTATTACCGAACGTCTGGCAGCGCACGATAGGCGATGGTGGTGGGCTGATGCCTTGCAGTGCTGCCCCAGCCCGTTGGAAGTCCTGTGCAGCATCGTCCAGGTCCGCTTGTCGCCGGGTCTCCGCTGCCGCCGCCATTCGCTGGTCTTGCAGGTACATGCTTTCGAGACACTTGCTGTAGTCCGGTGAACCACGCTGGTAGCCGAAGGACGTGCAGCGATTCTCTCGGTCGGCTTGGGCCGCTTGCTCGGCAGCCGCTTTCTTTGCGGCTATCCGCTCTCGTGATGCGCACGCCGATAGTAGCAGGCATGATAGGATCAACACCGACATTCTCTTCGGTACCATCGCGTCTAGACCATGCTTCCGTACACACGTTCCAACGCAGCATCGAGCACGCCCAGCCGCCGCCCGATCCTGTCAGCCCATGCTTCCAGTGCCATGCCGGCCGACCTGAGGCGTTCGGCTAGCGTTAGCGCTACACCCGCGCACGGGTACGCCACAGCACAGACGAACCGTCCACGAGGCGGCTTCATGTAAGCAAAATCGTACAGCGGCCTGGATTTGATCAAAAGCGTTGCGAACTTAAGCGTTTCGCTGATTGCCACGGTAGATGCTTTGATGTTGATGCTATCCGTCGTCATCGGTATTCCCCATGTTTCCCTGTGAGCCCTATGCTCCTGAGGGGTACGTTAGTTCTCCTTGGTGTCGCGGGTACGCATAGGAACACCCAGTGACCGAGCCCGCGATTGGCCGGTACCGGGAAATCGATCAATCCAGCTTGTATCGCGGGAACTTCTTCAGAGCCTCAGCCATGTCCGCGACATTCGGTTGGCCGTATTTTCGTCCCTCTGTGGCGGGTGTGTGCCCTGTTATTGCGTCGTGAACCTTCTCGGTGATCCCTACGGCCTCGGCGATGCGTTTGAACGTGTGACGCCAAGAATGATTCGGACTGACTTCAGGATCAGTGATCCCCAACCCGCGCACCCACGTTCCGAGATGCGCCCGCGCGGTGGCCGCACGTCTGCGGGTCGGCTTTAGAGGATCAGAGCTGACACGTCGCGGTGTAACATCGTTGTAGAATAGCGCTCCCTTGCCGATCTGATTCACCATTTCTATGAAGCCTTGAGCTATGATATGCTCATGTAGAGGCACCACGCGTATCTTGCCGCTCTTTACTGTTCCCGCCTCGGGTGTCAGCTTCATCACGTACATGCCGTCTCTGGCTTCAATGTCGCTGCCACGCAACTGGGTGATTTCGCCTGAGCGTGCTCCTGAATAAGCACAAAGCCACGGCACCCAACGGCGGGTTCTCTCGGTCGGTGTTGCAGGTTTGGCGTACTTTAGGCTCGCTTTCAGGATGGTCCGTACCTCCTTATCCGTGAAGGCCTTGCCATCCTCTCGGGTTTGCACCTTGCGGGGCACGTCTACTTTGATTTCAGCGAAGGGGTTCTGACGGATACGCTTCTGCTCACGGCCCCAACTGAAGACCCGCCGCGATGCCGATAGCCAAATTTCACGAACGGTGAGCGCTGACCTATCGGTAGAAATTAAGCCATGAATCCAGGTGCGGGCTTTATCTTCGGTGATACCTTCGGCGCCCACCTCCGCAAACTCACGCTGCATTTCCAGGAATACCGCCCGCCAGCGCTGCACGGTGTTTTCGGCTGGCTGGGTTGCATTGACGAATGCTTCAAACAATTCCCAACAGCTCACGCCCGTACCCCTCGTGGGGGCGTCGGTGAACGGTGGAAAGCTGTCAGGAGTGTCATCGCGGGAATAGTCGCCATCGGCGCGCCGCTTCAGCACTGAAATCGCCAACAGCAGGTTGTCGCTGACAGCATCCACAAAGAGCGCGTAGGCAGTGGCATTCAAGGCCATACCAGTGCTGGCAAGGAAGGTCGCTACGCGGGCCAATTCGGCAACTTGCGGCCTCACCGCTTCACGAACCTCTGGCTCCTTCGCCCATTCCCAGTGAGGGTCGGCCTCGGGGTTCTCGTGGTAGCTGTCAGGGGCCTCTGGGTAGATCACCTCCCAGACGAGATGGTCGCTCATTTCTTGCCAGCGTTTAGCTGGACCCGGGTCGCCCTCGTGCTGCCCGACGAACCACTTGTACCATCGGCCAGCTAGAGCAATCGCGTTTAACCGAGTTAGGGGCTGACCTTCGCCGTTCCTCTCGGCGCGAAGGGTTGCGATCCTCGTTTCAATTTCCGCCATCCATTCAGCGTGGCGCGTCTTTGCCTCGTGGTGCGAAGTGTCCCTTGGCAGTCTCAGATGAGCTTCCCTGCGGACGCCATAAAGCCGAGCATATGAGTCGCGGACGTCTTCCGGGATACCCTTGCGGGCGAACCAACAACCGTCTTTTGCTCGACCTAACGCGACCATCCGCAATGCCATTTGTATGCGCCTTTTGTATTTAGCGCGGGCAAATACGTCAGGTCTATCAATATGTTGCTGAAACCACAGGAGATTTTTGTGGCATGGTACAGTTGGGTGGGCTCGAACCACCGACCTCCTGTTCCACAGACAGGCGCTCTAACCAACTGAGCTACAACTGCATCCGGTACCGGCCCCAGGCAAAAGCAAAAAGGGGGCTCGAACGGGGCGGAAACTAGGTGCAACGCCCGGCTTTGGCAAGGCCGGGAAACGGCAATGTCCGCATTATCCGGCGGCACCATAGAGGCCTATCCAGGACTCCCCGGTCGGCGAGGATCGCTCCAAAAGAATTCGGTCACAGAAAAAAGCCCGGACGCGCAGCCCAGGCTTCTTCCAAGACGACAGGCCCGGCGATCGGGCCGGAAAACCTGGCCCGAAAAACCCAAGCCCCGGAAATCAGGCGGCCGGCTTGAATAGTTTCGAAGCGTTGGCCTTGATCGGCTCAGCGCTCTCGGTCACGACCTTCTGGGTCAGTTCGGCGAGTTCCTTGGTGTGGGCGGTGAACGCCTCGAACTGCTTGTGCGCGTGCGAGGACCACAATTCCAGCGCTTCCGAGGGCGACTTCACGCCAACCAGGGCCTGCGCGAAGTCGAGATTCGCGGTAGCGGTCTCCTTCATCACCTCCATCAGCTTGGCCGAATATTCCTTGGCGCCGGCGCTGAACACCGAAAACATCTCCTCGATCGCGCCATTGTTGCTTTCGGCCGCGTCCTTGAACTTGGCGTAGCTGTCGCGGGCCTGCGAAACGCCCTTCTCGGCGAACGCACGCATATGTTCGGGAACTTCGAACGGGATAACAGAGCCGGAGAACGGATCGGTATTGGCCATGACATGCATCCTTCGCGAGGGGTGAACCGGTGTGACCCCTTGCGCGTCCGGCAACCGAAAAGCCGCGAACGTCAAACTGGAATCACGTAGCGGGAGTTGTCTTTCGAATAGCTACTACTTAACACGAATATCATGTCAATTTTGTGCAATGCAACGAAGTCTGACGTACAGCGCCATAAATTTGTTTGGGGCCGGGACGCGTAACATCGACAGGGCAGCATCCCGGCCCTGTTTGGCGGCCAGAATGCTGTTTTCGATCTCACGCGGATCACCGTCCGCTGCCGTCAAAACAGCCGGTTGATCGTCGGCGGTTCGGCCTCAGCCTTTCGGCTTGGCGGCGTCCATGGCCGCCCGGCCGACGATCTGGCCCATTTCGCTGGCCTGTTCGGCGAGCGAACGCATCTGCGTCTGCACGTAATCACCGTGCAACCGCAGCACCTCGGTCAGATCCTTGGCATGTACCAGCGCCTGGGCGTAATCCAGCGACGCCTGCACGTTCTTCTCGGCATAGGCGACCGCCTTGGCGCTGATGTCCTTGGCGCCGGCGCGGACCGTTGCGCCCCGATCCTCGATCGAGCCGGCAGTCTCTTGTGCGGTGGCGAGGAATTTCTCGAAGGCCTTGCGCGCCTGATCGAAGCTTGCTTCAGCCATCGACCGCATTTCCTTTGGAATCTCGAAACGATCACGCACGTCGTCGCTCATGGTCCCACTCCTTTGCGCCGAGGGGCCATCCACTGCCCCTCCCCTGTCTTCACCCACCAGACTATCGGGAAACGACTTCGCCGATGTGACGTTGCCTCCCGTCTCCCTATCGTGAACCTTTGAGCGCCGTTTTCAACAGTCCAACACCGGACCGGGCTCGATAGTTCGTACGGATTAAGGTTAGTGCGCCTTGGACCATCATCACCACTGTCAAGACGTGGACCTGCCGCTTCCCCCGCGCGATACTGAGGCTCCGCCGAGGCTGTCACCGTCTGGCCGCCGATATCCGACACCATCGTCGGAGCAACAACGACATCTGCCGGTCATGTCAGCGCGATGAATAATCTGGAATTCCAGTTGCAAGGCATCAGCGATCCACGACTGGCCGTGCATGCAACAAGCGCGCTGCCGGCATGGCTCTGGTCGGTCGATGGCACGCGAATCCTGTGGGCCAATCCGGTCGGAGCCAGGGTGCTCGGCACGGCCAATGCCGCTGAATTGGCCAAAAAGACCTTCGGCCCGGCGGATTCGCACCGGCGTCAAGTCGCGCAACTCGCAAACCGGCTGCCGCCCTCGGGTGCGATCCGGCTGGAACGGCTGCGCGGCTTCGGCGCCATGCTCGGCGCGCTCGTCACCTGCGGCTGCGCGCGGCTGGATTTTCCGGACGGCAGCCAGGGCGTCCTGGTGGCCGCCGCAGCACCGGCCGGCCGCGCGATGCCGCTGATCGAACGGCTGGAGCGGCTGGTCGAAGGCGTCGATGCGCCGGTCGCTGCTTTCACCCGCGATGGCCTATTGGTCCGCACCAGCGATGCGGCACGCGCGCTGCCCGCCTTCCGCGATCTCTGCGAGGCAGACCCTGGTGAAACAACCCTTAGCGAGACAACCCTTAGCGAGACAAGCTTTGGCGCGGCGTGCAGCGAGGCGCTGAAACAAGGCCGCGCCGAACGGCCCATCGGCATCGGCCGCCTGGTGTTGCAGCGCGTCGGGATCGGCGCGGACGTTGGCCTTGTGGCACTGATCGTGCCCGACGCCGCGGCTGCCGGCCCGGACGAGACAGTTGAAGAACCGGTCGCGGCGGTTGCGGATCGGCCGGCCCCCGATTACGAACAGCCGGCGATGTCGAACGAAGCGCCGTCCGAATTTGCGTTGATCGATACGCCGGCCGAGCGGCTGGCGGAGCCGGCCGCTGAGTCGGTCGCGGCGGACGGGCCTGCCGAAGCCGGATTGCCAACGGCGGTGCCGGCCCCTCCCGCCGACGAAACATCATCGGAAGTCGAAACAGTCTTGGAAGACGTCCCGCCGGCAGCGCCGCCACCGGATCCCGAAGCTCCCGATCCCGAAACGCCGCGGCACGAGCCGTCCCCCTATGTCGAGGCGGTCGCCGATGAAGAAATCGCAGATGAGCCCGGCCCCGTCGAAGGGCCTGCGCCGGCACACGAAATCGCCGCCACGCCGGTCGAAGTGCCGCCGTGGCTCGACCAACTCGCGCACAATCCGCACCGGCAGCCGCTGCGCTTCCTGTGGAAGATGGACGGCGACGGCCGCTTCTCACTCGATTCCGAAGAATTCGCCTGTCTGATCGGCGCGCCCTTGGCGACCGGTCCCGGCCGGTCATGGAGCGAGATCGCGGAAACATTCGGGCTCGATCCCGACGGCCGCATTCCAAGGGCGCTCGCCTCGCATGACACCTGGAGCGGCATCACCCTGGAATGGCCGGTCGACGGCGGCGACAACCTGCCGTTGGAGCTGGCGGGATTGCCCGTCTTCGACCGCGCCCACAATTTCGCCGGTTATCGCGGCTTTGGTGTCTGCCGTGACCTCGACGGCTTGGCACGCCTGGTCGCGTTGCGCCGTTATGAATTGTCCCACCCGCCACCGGCGCCGCAGGCGCTTTCGTCCGATATCGTTACCGCCGGCCTCGCCAGGGAAACGCCCCTCCCGGATGCCGGCGACTCATCGCCCGCTATGACCGAATACCCAGCGCCGATCACTTCACAGCCAACGGATTTGAAAACAGCCGTGGAAACGCCCCCGAACGTCGTGCCGTTCCGGCCGCTCGGCGATCCAAAATCGCCCGCCCTTTCACCGGGCGAGAACAGCGCTTTCAACGAACTCGCACGCCAATTGGCGGAACGGCTCGAGAGGAGCAAGCCTGTAATGCCGCCGCCCGCCGCCGCGACCGCCGATCAAGTCGCCGACGAGCCGGCCGCCGCGAAGGAAACCGCCGGTCCCGGCGAACAAACGGGCTGGCTAACACATCCCGAGCCGCCGGCGCTGGGCGAAAGCCGCCGCGACAGGGTTCTGCTCGACCTGCTGCCGACCGGCACGCTGATCTATCGGCTCGACCGGCTGCTCTACGCCAACCCGGCGTTCCTGCGGCGGATCGGTTATGACAGCCTTCACGCCCTCGAAGACGCCGGCGGTCTCGACGCGCTGTATGTCGAGCCGGGTGTGTCGGCCGCCAGCAGCACGTCGGATACCGGCACGCCGGTGACGATCTCCGCCACCCCGAATTCGCCGGATCAGACGCCGACCGAGGCGCGGCTTCACACGATCTCCTGGGACGGCGCTTCCGCGCTGGCGCTGATTTTTTCGGACGCGCCAGCTGGCAGCACCGGTGCGGTCGAGTCGGCCGTCGTGTCAGTCCCCTCGCCCGTCGGCCACGCCAATGCCGAAGAACTCGCCACCATTCTCGACGCCACCGCCGAGGCCATCCTGATGTTCGATGCCGAAGGCAACATCAATTCGTGCAACCGCGGCGCCGAGGCGCTGCTCGGCCATGACGGCGCCGGGCTCGTGCAGCATAATTTCACCGCGCTGTTCGCGCCGGAAAGCCGGCCTGCGGTGCTCGACTATCTGGAAGACATCAAGGCCGCCGAAATCGCGGCGCCGCCTGATTACAGCCGCGACGTGCTGGCGCGCATGCGTGGCGACAGGCTGATCCCGGTCTCGATGACGATGGGGCGCACCCAGGCAGGGGGACCGAATTTCTTCGCGGTGATCCGCGATCTGTCGCAAACTCAAAAAAGCGAGAGCGAACTGCACGAGGCCAACAGGCTCGCCGATCGCGCGGCCAACGCCAAGGTGGACATGCTGGCGCGGATCAGCCATGAGGTCCGCGCGCCGCTCAACGCCATCCTGGGCTTTGCCGACGTCATGATCGGCGAACGGTTCGGCGCGCTCGGCAACGAGCGTTACGTCGAATATATGAAGGACGTTCGCGCTTCCGGCGAGCGCGTGATCGCGATCATCGACGACCTGCTCGACCTGTCGCGGATCGAGACCGGCAAACTCGATCTCGCCTTCGCGAGCCAGAACCTCAACGATCTGGTCGAGCAATGCGTCGCGGCGATGCAGCCCCAGGCCAATCGCGAACGCATCATCATCCGGACCTCGCTGGCGCATGCGCTGCCGCCGGTCATCGCCGACGCCCACACGCTGCGACAGATCACGCTCAACCTGATCGGCAATTCGATCCATCTCGCCAATGCCGGAGGACAGGTCATCGTCTCCACCGCGCTGTCCGACTTCGGCGCCGTGGTGTTGCGGGTCCGCGATACCGGCCACGGATTGAACGATAACGAAGTCGCGGCCGCGCTCGAGCCTTTCCGCAACTCGGCGCCGTCGGATCAGGCCTCCGACCATTCCGGCGTCAATCTGTCGCTGACCAAGGCGCTGGTCGAGGCCAACCGCGCGCACTTCCAGATCAAGAGCGCGCCGCATTCCGGCACCCTGGTCGAAGTGGTGTTCTCGGGGGCGGCGCAGGCTTAAATCGGCGTCGCCGCCACTTCAGCGGATGGCGGTTACGCGCGACAATGCACATACCTCATTCGGCAGGCTCCGGAACGCGTTGCGGTTGCTTGACCGGCGCGCCCGCAGCTAACGGAGGCTGGCCGTCGAAACCGTGTTGGTTCGGCAGGCCGATTCCCTTGACCAGACCGAAGATCGCCGGGATCACGATCAACGTCAGCGCGGTCGAAGAGATCATGCCGCCGATCATCGGCACCGCGATGCGCTGCATGATTTCGGAGCCGGTGCCGGTGCTCCACATGATCGGCAGCAACCCCGCCATGATGGCGACCACCGTCATCATCTTCGGACGCACGCGTTCGACCGCGCCTTCCATCACGGCATCGTAAAGATCGTTTCGCGTCAGCGCCCGCCCCTCGATGTCGCGCAGCGCCTTGATCTCCGCCAGCGCCTGATTGAGGTAAATCAGCATCACCACGCCGGTCTCGGCGGCGACCCCGGCAAGGGCGATGAAACCGACGGCGACCGCAACCGACAGGTTGAAGCCGAGCGCCCACATCAGCCAGAGCCCGCCGACGAGCGCGAACGGCAGCGACAGCATGACGATCAGGGTCTCGGTGATCGAGCGGAAGTTCAGATACAGCAGCAGGAAGATGATCAGCAGCGTGACCGGCACGACGATCTTCAGCCGCGCCGTCGCACGTTCGAGATATTCGTACTGGCCGCTCCAGATGACATAATAGCCCGGCGGGAACTGGATGCTGGCCTGCACGGCGCGCTGCGCGTCGGCGACATAGCCGCCGAGATCGCGGTCGCGGATGTCGACATAGATATAGGTCGCCAATTGTCCGTTCTCGGTCCGGATCGAGGTCGGGCCGCGCGCCGGCGCGACGGTGGCCACTTCGCCGAGCGGCACCGCGCCGCCGGCCGGCATCGGCACCAGCACGTCATCGGCGATGGCCTGGGCATTGTCCCGCAAGTCACGGGGATAGCGCATGTTGACGCTGAAACGCTGCCGGCCTTCGACCGTCGTGGTCACCGTCTGGCCGCCGAGCGCGGTCCCGATCACGTCCTGCACGTCCTGGACCGCGATGCCGTAACGCGCCAGCGCTTCGCGATCCGGCGTAATGTCGAGATAGTAACCGCCGATGCCGCGTTCGGCATAGGCCGAGGACGTCCCCGGCACCGCCTTCAGAACCTGCTCGATCTGCTTGGCGAGCTTGTCCATCTCGACCAGATCGGTGCCGATCACCTTCACCCCGACCGGCGTCCGGATGCCGGTCGACAGCATGTCGATCCGCGCCCTGATCGGCATGGTCCAGGCATTCGACACACCGGGAAACTGGAGCGCCTTGTCCATTTCCGCGATCAGGCCGTCGACCGTGACGCCGGGACGCCATTGCTCTTTCGGTTTGAGGTTGACGATGGTCTCGAACATCTCCGACGGCGCCGGATCGGTCGCGGTCTCGGCGCGGCCGGCCTTGCCGTATACCGAGGCCACCTCCGGAAACGAGTGGATGATCCTGTCCTGCATTTGCAACAGCTCGCCGGCCCTGGTGACGGAGATGCCGGGCAAGGTCGTCGGCATGAAGAGCAGCGTGCCCTCGTTCAAGTTCGGCATGAACTCGCTGCCGAGCTGGCGCGCGGGCCAGATGGTCACCGCGAGCACGGCGAGCGACAGCGTGATCACCAGCGTCTTGGCGCGCATCACCGCCTTGATGACGGGCCGGTAGATCCAGATCAGGGCGCGGTTGATGGGATTGCTGTGTTCCGAAACGATCCGGCCACGGACAAAGATCACCATCAGCGCCGGCACCAGCGTCACCGACAACAGAGCGGCGGCCGCCATCGAAAAGGTCTTGGTGAAGGCCAGCGGACTGAACAACCGCCCCTCCTGCGATTCCAGCGTGAAGATCGGCATGAAGGATACGGTGATGACCAGCAGGCTGAAGAACAGCGCCGGCCCCACTTCGGAAGCGGCGTCGACGAGGATGTCGACGCGCGGCCTCCCCGGCTCCGCCCGTTCAAGATGCTTGTGGGCGTTCTCGATCATCACGATCGCCGCATCGACCATCGCGCCGATCGCGATCGCAATCCCGCCGAGGCTCATGATGTTGGAGCCGAGCCCGAGCAGCTTCATCGCGCCGAACGCCATCAGCACGCCGACCGGCAGCATGAAGATCGCGACCAGCGCGCTGCGGAAGTGCAGCAGGAACACGATGCAGACCAGCGCAACCACGATGCTCTCCTCGAACAGTGTGTGCTTGAGCGTGCCGATCGCGGCGTTGATCAGGTTCGAGCGGTCATAGACCGGCACGATCTCGACCGACTTCGGCAGGCTGCTGGCGATCTCCTTGAAGCGCTTCTTGACGTTTTCGATGACATCGAGCGCGTTGACGCCGAAGCGTTGCAGCACGATGCCGCTGGCGACTTCGCCCTCGCCGTTGAGCTCGGTGATACCGCGCCGTTCGTCGGGGCCGAGCTCGACACGGGCGACGTCGCGCAACAGCACCGGCGTGCCGTTGTTGGCCTTCAGCACGATGTTGCCGAGGTCGTTGATGTCCTTCAAGTAGCCCTTGCCGCGGATGACATATTCGAACTCCGAGAGTTCGACCGTGCGGCCGCCGACATCGGTATTGCTGGCGCGGATCGCATCGCGCATCTTCTGCAGGGTGATGCCGAGATCGCGCATGCGCTGCGGATCGAGAATCACATTGTACTGCTTGACGAAGCCGCCAACGCTCGCCACCTCCGCCACCCCTTCGGCCCTGGCGAGCGCGAATTTGAGATTCCAGTCCTGGATGGTGCGCGTATCGGCGAGATTCAACTGCTTCGACATCACCGCGTATTGATAGACCCAGCCGACGCCGGTCGCGTCCGGGCCGATCGTGGGCGTCACGCCCGCAGGCAGCCGCGACGTCGCGCCATTGAGAAATTCCAGCACGCGCGAACGCGCCCAATAGATGTCGGTGCCGTCCTCGAAGATGACGTAGACAAAGGAAACGCCGAAGAATGAAAACCCGCGCACCACTTTCGATCGCGGCACCGTCAGCATCGCGGTCGTCAAGGGATAGGTGACCTGGTCCTCGATCACCTGCGGGGCCTGGCCCGGATACTCGGTATAGACGATCACCTGGGTGTCGGAGAGATCCGGAATGGCGTCGAGCGGCAGATGCACCAGCGCATAGATGCCGGCCGCCGCGGCGAAGCCGGCGCCGAACAGCACCAGCAACAGGTTGCGCGCCGACCAGGCGATGAGGCGGGCGATCATGGCTGGCCTCCCGCATCCGAAAATCCCTTGAGCGCCGCGTTCAGATTGCTTTCGGCATCGATCAGGAAGTTGGCGGAAACCACCACCGGCTCGCCCTCGGCAACACCCTCCCGAACTTCGACATAGCCGTTGCCGCGATGGCCCAGCTTGACGTCGCGCGGCTCGAACCGGCCCTCGCCCTTGTCGACAAATACGGCCTGGTTGCTGCCGGTATCAAGCACGGCGCTGGCGGGAACGGCCAGCACCGGCTCCGGATCGCCGGTGTCGATCACGGCATCGACATACATGTCCGGCAGCAAGGCGAGATCGGTATTCGCAAGCTCGATCCGGACGCGGGCGGTGCGGGTGTCGCGGTTGAGCTGCGGATACACCACGGTGATTTTCCCTAAGAACTCGCGCCCCGGAAAACTGCGTGCCTTCACCACGACCGGCTGGCCGACGGCGACGGCGCCGAGATCGCGCTCGGCGACATCGACCATCGCCCAGAGGACGGAAATGTCGGCGACGCGAAACAGCACATCGCCGGGCTGCGCCCGCATACCCTCGATGGCGTTGCGTTCCAGCACGATACCGTCGCGCGGCGCAGACCATTGAATCGCGATCGGAACCTCGTGGCTCTTTTCCATTGCCGCGATCACGGGCTCGGGGACGTCGAGATTCATCACCCGCTGGCGCGAGCCGCGTCCATACAACGCCTCGCCGGCGGTTGTTTTGGAAACGATCGTCGAGATGTATTCCGCGGCAGCCGACGATATTGCCGGGCTGTAGATTTCCATCAGCGGCTGGCCCTTCGTGACCCGCGCGCCCGTGGTGACGTCGGCGACCTTCTGCACCCAGCTTTCCGAACGCATCGAAATCACCGAAACACGCCGCTCGTCGAGCTGAATCGTACCGGGCGCGCGGATTGTGGTCCGGATCACCCGCCGCGCCGCGGGTTCGGATTGGACGCCGGTGCGCTGGATCTTGCCGGGCGACAGCCTGACCGAGCCGTCGTCTGGATCGTCGCCTTCGAATACCGGGATGTAGTCCATCCCCATCGAATCTTTCTTCGGCACCGGCGACGTATCCGGCAAGCCCATCGGATTGCGGTAGTATTTGATCCGGCGCGCCGCCGTGGTGCCGCCGGCTGGGGCTGCGGACGGCATCGTCTCCGGCGCCATTGCGTCGACCTCAGTGCCTACGGCGCGATAGTCGCGGCCATCCGGCGTCTTCTTCGGTGTCGCTGAATAAAGCGGCTTGCCGTCCGGATCCTGGTAATAGACCGGCGCAGGACCATCTTCCGCCGCCGCGGAAGTGACCAACCCAATGACGCCCGCCCCGATGAGATCTGCCATCGGCCGCGGGGCGCGACCGATGGCAAAACCGCCTCCCGCCGCCGCGATCAACGCGGCGACGGCGGCGCTTGCAAGGATGGCGCGGTTCATTTCTGCGCCGTGATAACGAGCTTGTTTTCGACCGTGCCGGTCTCGCCCTGGACCTTCGCGCCCAGCGAGAGTTGCCAACGCCCCGCCATCCCGAACGTGGCCTTGAACCTGTAGGTACCGGCCTCTCCGCCCGGCACCGGCGCGATCCTGGTGGCCATCTCCTGCATGCCTTCAGGCGCCATGTCGAGACGGGTCGCGACGATAATGGCGTCCGGGACCGGCTTGCCGGTCCTGGTGTTCATCAATCTTACGGTGATGACCTTGTCCGGCCCGGCCTGGACGGTCTGATCGACCAGTTCGAACTTGTAGTCCTTGATATCGGCCCGCGCGATGGTGACCGGTCCGGCCACGGCAATGCCGATCAACGCGGCCTGAAAGGCACGCGCATAACGAGACGTCTTCATTGTTAAAATCCTCTGATGTCTGGGGTCGCCGCAACACGCGGCATGCGTCTACCCGCGCGGCTTTGAGGCCACGCGGCAGCAACCGGCGCCGGAACGCCGATCAGACCAGAGTTCGAGGAGGGTATTCGGGCGGCGGACGGCCCAGGCCGTTGCGCCAGGAATCATCGCGCGGACGCGCAAGCCGGGCAGAGACCGCGAAAGGCGGCTGGAACAAAGCCACCGTCATGCCGGAGAAGCATTGCGCCGAGCAGGCCGCCATGAACACACATTTATCGCAACCGATCGGCATTGGCGCCTTCGACGGACAGCACGGCATGTCGCTTGCCATCTCGCCGGTCATGGCCGGCGCCGACATATTCGCCCCGGACATATCGCCAGCCATCGCCTCGTCCGCCATCGCTGACATCGACGCATCCGCCATCGGGGTATTGGTATCCGACATCGCGCCGGCTATCCTGGGCCGGGACAGCGGAGCCAGCACCAGCCCTGCAATCATCAAGATCACGAGCAGCCGGCGTATGGTGATTTGGCGGGTCACGCCGCAAAATCCCACAGAACGGCCCGGATTGATAGTGCGGCCGGATTAACGACGCCGTGATCGATCGTCGCGCCGATTTCCTGAACGCTATCAGACCGCAACAACCGATGCCTTCAGGAAGTCGCCGATCGTTTCCAAGAAAAGTTCAGGCGATTGCAGTTGCGGAACGTGCGCGCAACCCGGAACGATCATCAGACGCGCCCGCGGCAGACCGGCAGTCAGTTCGTCAGACATCGGCGGCGGAGTCGCCTCGTCATATTCGCCGACCAACACCAGAACCGGTACCTTCACCTTTGCAAGTTCGGGCCGCAGATCGAGACCGGCCAATGCGTGGCAGGCGGCGCGGAATACTTCCGGATCGGTGTTCAGAAACGCCTCGCGGCGATCGCGCATCAGCTCGGGATGCTGCGCCTGGAATTCCGGCGCGAACAACCTTCGCATGGCGACATCGGTAATTGCGGGGAGCCCCTTGGCTTTCGATGCCGCCGCCATGTTGCGAAAGGCGTCGCGGCCCGGCTCCGAGAACGCCGCGCCGCAATCGGCAAGGACAAGCCTGTCGGCGATAGCCGGATGGCGAATGGCCATTTGCAGCGCGACGAACCCGCCATAGCCGTTGCCGAGCACGGTAGTCTCTTTCCCTCCGGCAGCCTCCTTTACGAACTCGGCCATCCGGTCAGCGACCGCGCCGAGATCGCCGGCAACCGCGCTCGACCGGCCGAAGCCAGGTAATTCCGGGACGAATACCCGAAACGACTGCGACAATCGCGGAACGATGGCGTCGAAACTCGCACGATCCGACAGCAGCGAGTGAAACAGGAACAGCGGCGGGCCATCGCCCAATTGCGCCGCATTGACCGTATCGCCGGCGAAAAGTCGATCCATCGCGTTCCTCTTTCGCGTTCGTCCCGGGCGCCCCCCGGCGGCCCCAAAGGAAGCTTCAAGGGGCGCTTCGTCGGCCTTCTTGATAGATCAAAACCAGAGCAATTCAAGCCTTTGCTACTTGACGTGATATTTCACGACTGCAAGAATATGGTCAATATTCGGGAAGAAATCGATGCTATTGCGCGATAATGTCTACGAAAACCTGCGCTCTGATATTCTGACATGCCGCTTGGCACCCGGTGATGATATGCGCGAACAGGATCTCGCCCAGCGCTATGCCGTGAGCCGCCAGCCGGTGCGCGAGGCGTTGTTGCGGCTGGAACGCGAGCATCTGGTCACGGTGCAGCCGCGCCAGGGCTACCGGGTCAATCCGATTTCGCTGTCGGACGCCCGCGATCTCCTGCAATTCCGCCTCGTGCTGGAGCCCGCATGCGTCGCGGCGGCGGTCGAGAACGCAGGCGACGACGTCCTGAAGGCGCTGGATGAATTCCGTTTGTTCTCGGGCGATCACGAGGCCTTCATCGCCTACAACCGCGCCTTCCACTTTGCGCTGGCGCACGCCTCGGGCAACCGCCGCATGGCGGTTTCGCTGTGCGACCTGATCGGACAGGCCGATCGCCTGGTCCGGGTCAGCCTCGCCAATGTGAAGGGCCGTGATCCGGCGCAGCTAGTGGCCGAACATGCCGCCCTGATCGAGGCGATGCAGCGCCGCGATGCCCGAACCGCAACCCGCATCATCAAGGCGCATGTCGCCCAAACCGTGAAGCGCGTGCTTCCGGCGCTGAAACGCAACGCCGTGATTGTCGAAGGGAGAGACGCATGAACATTTCCGCCAAACCAACCACGACCACTGTCGAGGTCCACGGCAATTTCATCGACGGCCGCGAGGTCGAGGCCGGCAACGGCGAGATGCTGGATGTCCGCAATCCCGCGACCGGCGACGTGATCGCGCGGATTCCGAATTCGACCTCGGAAGATATCGACCGCGCCATGAAAAGCGCGCGCGCCGCGTTCGAAGGCAAGGCGTGGGGCGGCCTGGATATTCGCGCCCGCGCCCGGCTGGTCAACCGGCTGGCGGACGCGTTCGAGGCCAATCTCGACACGCTGTACCGGCTGGAGACGCTCAACAACGGCCGCCCGGTCAACGAGACACGGGCGCAGCTGTCGCGGCTGCCGGACTTCTTCCGCTATTTTGCAGGCCTCGCGCTGTCGCGCCGCGACTCGGTCATCCCGGTCGAAGGCTCGTATCTGAACTACACCCTGCGCACCCCGATCGGCATCGTCGCCAATTGCACGCCGTTCAATCATCCGCTGATGATCATGTGCAAATCACTGGCCGCGGTGCTGGCGACCGGCTGCGTCACCGTGGTCAAGCCCTCGGAATACACGCCGCTGACCACGCTGAAGCTGGCGCAGATCTTCACTGAGGCGGGACTGCCGCCCGGCGTCTTCAACATCGTGCTCGGCCTCGGCCAAAGCGCCGGCAAGATGCTGGCCGAACATCCCGACATCAACAAGCTGGTGCTGACCGGCGGCACCGAGGCCGGCCGTATCGCCGGAGGCGCGGCGGCTAAAGTGTTCGCACATCAGACCATGGAGCTCGGCGGCAAGACGCCGGTGATGGTGTTCGACGACTACGATATCGAACGCGCCGTCAATTATGCCGCGTTCGGCGCCTTCATCGGCGCGGGACAGACCTGCGTCTGCGCCTCGCGCCATATCGTGCAGGCCACGATCTATGACGAGTTCGTCGAGCGGCTGAAGGCGAAGACGCAGAGCATCCGCATCGGCGACCCGTTCGATCCCGCAACCCAGCTCGGGCCGGTGATCTCGGCGCGGCAGCGCGACCGCGTGCTGACCTATTCGAGGTTCGGCCACGAGGACGGGGCGCGGCTGGTGACCGGCGGCGTGGCGGCAAAGGTGCCGGGGCATGAAAATGGTTACTTCGTCGAGCCGACGGTGTTTGCGGACGTGAAATCCGACATGCGCATCTTCCAGGAAGAAGTGTTCGGCCCCTTCACGTCAGTCACGCCGTTCAAGGACGAGGCCGATGCGCTGCGGCTCGCCAATGATTCGCCGTTCGGGCTCGCCGCCGCGATCCGGACCCGCGACGTGTCGCGCGCGCATCGGGTGGCGGCCGCGGTGAAAGCCGGCATCGTCTGGATCAACGATCATCACCGCCTCGATCCGGCCTCGCCCTGGGGCGGCGTCGACGATTCCGGCATCGGACGCGAATTCGGCACCGAGAGTTTCGACGACCATTTCAACACCAAGAGCGTGATGGTCGCGACCCACGATCAGCCGTTCGACTGGTACCGCGACACGGCGACACAACGACGATTGAACTGAGACCGGTCGAACTGGAACGAATAACGACCGGCTGAATCAGGTCCGCCAGAAGACCGACAGCCACTTTCACTAAAACAACGATAAGGGGAAACGCACATGGTTACGTCAGTCAACGCCGGCGGCCGTCTCGATCGGCTCCCGGTCGGACCATTCCACCGCCGCATCATGCTCTTGATCGGCATTGGAATGTTCTTCGATGGTTTCGACATCTATCTCGCCGGCACGGTGCTCGGCGTGACGTTGAAGACCGGTTTCTCCACGCTGCAGCAAAACGCGGTCTTTGTATCGGCCACCTTCGTCGGAATGATGCTGGGCTCGTTCGCCACCGGCTTTCTCGGCGACCGCTACGGACGGCGGTTTACCTATCAGTTCAATCTTTTGATGTTCGGGCTGGCGTCGCTGGCGGCAGCGTTCGCGCCCAACATGATGTTCCTGATCGCCTGCCGCTTCGTGATGGGATTTGGCCTCGGCGCCGAAAACGTGGTCGGCTATTCGACCCTGACCGAATTCGTGCCGGCGCAGACCCGCGGCAAATGGCTCGGCTTGATGGCAGTGTGCGTGGTGACAGGATTGCCGGCGGCATTGCTGGTCGCTTCCATCATCGTTCCGGCCTTCGGCTGGCGCGCGATGTTCGTACTGGGCGGCATCGGCGCGCTGGTGGTGTGGTATCTGCGCAAGAAACTGCCGGAATCGCCGCGCTGGCTCGAGGCAGTCGGCCGCACCGAAGAGGCAGAGGCGCTGATGCAATCGATCGAAGCCGAGGCATCGCAGGGCCGGCCGTTGCCGGCGCCCGCCGCCGCATCGGCCATGAAAGTATCCGGCGATGTCGGCACGCTGTTCACACAGCCGCTGCTGTCGCGCATGATCGTCGGCTCGGTCTGCCTGATCACGATCAACACGCTGCTCTATGGCTTCGTGACCTGGCTGCCGGTGTTCTTCATCAAGCAGGGCCTGAGCATCGCGACCTCGTTCGGCTATTCGCTGCTGATGGCGCTGGGCGCGCCGATCGGCTCGGGAATCGGCGCGTTGACGGCGGACCGCTGGGGCCGCAAGCCCACCATCATCGGCGCTTCGCTGATCGCGGTTATCCTCGGCATCATCTATCCGATGATCTCCGATCCGGTGATGCTGCCCGTCGTCGGCTTCGCCCTGACCGTGCCGATCTATGTGCTGGTCGCGCTCCTGTTCGGCGTCTACATCCCCGAACTGTTCCCGACCGAGGTGAGGTTGCGCGCTTCCGGCATCGTCAACACGCTGGGCCGCGGCGCCACCATCGTCACGCCGTTCATGGTGGTGACGCTGTTCGAAGCCCACGGCGTCGCCGGCGTGATGGCGCTGATGATCGGACTATTGGTCGTACAAATCGTCGCGGTCTGGGCCTTCGGCATCGAGCCGCGGCATCGCAGCCTGGAAGAGCTCAAGGGCGAGGAAACCGCGCCGGCGCTGGTGAAGCAGGTTTCGTGAAAGAAACCCGTCATTCCGGGATAGTCCGAAGGACCAGACCCGGAATCTCGAGATTCTCTGATGTGCAATTGCACATCAGAGTTCACGCTTCGCGTGCCCCGGAATGACGTCGGGAAGTAAACCTAGGCGTTTTTCAGCGCGACCCGGAATTCGGCTTCGGTCTTCGACTTCACCTCATCCAGCGTGACGCCGTCGGCGAGTTCGATCAGCGCCATGCCGTCCTTTCCGTGCTTGTCGATGGTGAAGACCGCGAGATCGGTTACCACCATATCGACCACCTTCTCGCCGGTCAGCGGCAGATTGCAGTTCTTCAGCAGTTTTGCGCCGTCCTTGGCGGAATGCTCCATCACCACCACGACGCGCTTGACGCCGGCGACCAGATCCATGGCGCCGCCCATGCCCTTGACCATCTTGCCGGGGATCATCCAGTTGGCCAGATCGCCGTTCTGCGCCACCTGCATCGCGCCGAGGATCGACAGATCGATATGTCCCCCGCGCACCATGCCGAACGAATCCGCGCTGGAGAAATAGCTGGTGGTCGGCAGTTCGCTCACCGTCTGCTTGCCGGCGTTGATCAGGTCGGGGTCTTCCTCGCCCTCGTAGGGAAACGGCCCCATGCCGAGCATGCCGTTCTCGCTCTGGAGGTTAACGTCCATGCCATCGGGAATGTAGTTCGAAACCAGCGTCGGAATGCCGATGCCGAGATTGACGTAGTAGCCGTCGCGCAATTCCTTGGCGGCGCGGGCCGCCATCTGTTCACGGGTCCAGGCCATCAGACTTCTTCTCCCGTTGCGGCCGCAGCGCCGGCAGGGCGCGGGCGGGTGTTGCGGAATTCGATGCGTTTCTTGCCGGTGCCGACCTCGATGATGCGCTTCACGAAAATGCCGGGCGTGTGGATATGGTCGGGATCGAGCTGACCCGCCGGCACCAGGTGCTCGACTTCCGCGACCGTGACCTTCGCCGCGGTCGCCATCATCGGGTTGAAGTTACGCGCAGTCTTGCGATAGACGAGATTGCCGGCGGTATCGCCCATCCAGGCATGGACGATGGCAAGGTCGGCGAACAGGCCGCGCTCCATCAGGTATTTCTCGCCGTCGAATTCCTTCACTTCCTTGCCTTCGGCGATCAGGGTGCCGACCCCGGTCTTGGTGTAGAAGGCCGGGATACCGGCGCCGCCGGCGCGGATCCGCTCGGCCAGTGTGCCCTGCGGGTTGAATTCGAGTTCCAGTTCACCGGCGAGATATTGCTGCGCGAACAGCTTGTTCTCGCCGACATAGGACGAGATCATTTTCTTGATCTGCCGTGTCTCCAGCAGCCGGCTCAGCCCGATACCGTCGACACCGGCATTATTGGAGACGACGGTCAGGTTTTTCACGCCGGAATCGCGGAGCGCGTCCGACAGGGTCTCGGCGATGCCGCACAGGCCAAACCCGCCCGACATGATCATCATGCCGTCCTTCAATATGCCTTCGAGTGCCGATTTGGCGTCTGGATAGACCTTGTTCATGGCATGCGACCCGGTGGAAAGGAATGGATTATTAGGCGGAATCTTCGCAACGCGTCAATGACAGGGTGTTTTCCCAAAGGAGCGGTTCGGAACACCGCTATGGCCTTGAAAGCGTCAAGAAAACCCCGCAAGTTGCGGGGATCGGCAGCGCCCGTCCAGGTCGGCTGTTGCCGATCCGGACAACGTCATTTATCGAACCCGGGTAAATCCGAGTTCGGCAGGCGCTCTGCCCTTCCTTTCAACAACGCCCCGACGACGTCGGCCCCGATCAGGATATGTCATTGACGATGGCCCAAGGAATGAAGCGCCTGGGAATGCCGATAGCGGCGTTTCTCGGCCTGGCGCTGGTCGGCCTGGTCGCGATGTCCTGGTTTCTTAACCGGGATGCCCTGAAACAGGCGGTGGAGGCCCAGATCCGGGCCGTGACCGGCCTCGATCTGGTCGTGAAGGGCAATATCGACGTCTCGGTTTTTCCCGCCAGCTACGTCTCGTTTCATGACGTCGGGCTCAAGGGCGGCGGCACCGCCGACCCGGCGCTCGCCGTCGACGTCCTGACCGCGAATTTGCGGCTGTTGCCGTTGCTGCTGCAGCGGTTCGAGATCGCCGACGTCATGATGTTGCGCCCGCATATCCACGTCGTGCGCAACGCCAATGGCGAAAGCAACTGGACGCCGTTCATCGAGACCATTGCGCGCGCCATGAAGCCCGGCGCCGACAACCAGGTGTCGTTCTCGGAAATCAGGATCCAGGACGGCGTGCTCGGCTATGAGGACATTTCCAATCACCTCAAGGAGGGCCTCGACGACATCGACCTGTCGCTCGCCTGGCCGTCGATCTCGCGCTCTTTTGCCGCGACCGGACAGTTCGACTGGCGCGGCGAGCGCGTCGACGGCTCCATCAGCATCAGCGATTTCGTTGCCGCCCTGTCCGGCGACCGCTCGGGCCTGAAGGCGCGGCTGACCAGCGCGCCGCTGAAACTGGCTTTCGACGGCACCGTCGCCGACCGCACCAGCATGATGATGGAAGGCACGCTGACCGTCGATAGCGCGTCGCTGCGCAATGCGTTGCGCTGGACCGGCCAAGCGCCGCCGGGCGCCGGCGGGTTCGGCCGTTTCGCGCTGAAGGCGCGTGCCAATGTGGTCGGCGCCTCGATCGCGCTGACCAATGTCAATGTCGAACTCGACGGCAATGTCGCCGAAGGCGTCATGACCTACACCAATAACGGCCGGCAGACGCTGCAGGCGACGCTGGCCGCCGGCGCGCTGGACTTCACGCCCTATGTCTCGACCGTCCGCCTGCTCGCCAGCGGCGCGCGCGACTGGAACCGGCAATTGTTCGATTTGAATTCGCTGTCGGCCACCGATCTCGACATGCGGCTATCGGCAGCGCGGGTGACGGTCGGTTCGTCGAGGCTCGGGCGCACGGCGCTCGGCGCCAATTTGCGCGGCGGCACGTTGGCGCTGAGCGTAGCCGAGGCGCAGGTTTATGGCGGGATCGCCAAGGGCTCGTTCGGGATCGCGCGTTCCGACGCCATCGCCGACGTCAAGGCCGAATTCCAGCTTACCGATGTCGATCTGCAATCCTGCGCCGCCGAATTGTTCGGCATCAACAAGCTGTCCGGCCGCGGCAATCTCAGCGTCTCGCTGGTGGCGTCGGGCTCGAGCCCGTTCGGGCTGGCGCAGTCGCTCGACGGCACCGCCACGCTGACCGGTCATGACGGCGCGATCAACGGATTCAACGTCGAGCAATTGCTGCGGCGGCTGGAGCGCCGGCCGCTGTCCGGCGCAGGCAACTTCCGCAGCGGTTCGACGCCCTACGACAACCTGAACATCGCGGTGAAATTCAGCGACGGCGTCGCCACCGCGGACGACATCCGCATCGAGGGGCCTGCGACCCGGCTGACCCTGACCGGAACCGCCTCGGTGCCGTCCCGCGAATACGACCTGAAAGGCATCGCCAGCCTGGTCTCGGCGCCGAACACCACGCCGGAATTCGATCTGCCCTTCGTGGTCCAGGGGCCGTGGGAAGACCCGCTGATCTTTCCGGCCGATCCGGTCAGCCTGATCAAGCGCTCGCCGGTGACCGGGCCTCTGCTCGATGCGGTCAAGGATCCCAAGACGCGCGACGCGGTGCGTTCCGCGCTCGAGCACTTTACCGGCGGCGGACAGAAATCGGCCACGCCGGATCCCGCTCCCGCCAGCGCACCGGCCACAGCCGAGAGCGTGAAATCGAACTAGATTCTTGTTTTGACGCGTTTTCTTCACGCGAACCGGAATCCACTTCGCTCGAAAACGCTATGAGAGCCTCTGCTGCGCATATATCGGCGCGGTGACACAGCGCGGCTGTTCGTCCTACAGCGGCGCGGCGCTCTCGCCGCGTGTACTCGAAAGCTTCGAGGCAAACGACGCCACGACAATCACCATCGCGATCAACCCGATCACCAGAGTGCAGATGGCGTTGATCTCGGGCTTCACGCCCAGCCGCACTTCCGAATAGATCCGGATAGGCAGCGTCTCCGAACCGGGTCCGGTGGTGAAGCTCGCGATCACGAGATCGTCCAATGACAATGTGAGGGCCAGCATCCAGCCCGCGGCGATCGCAGGCACGATCAGCGGCAGCGTCACCGCGGCAAAGGCACGCGCCGGGCTGCAACCGAGATCCATCGCTGCTTCCTCCAGGCTGCGGTCGAGCGCGCCGAGGCGCGACTGCACCACCACCGCGACGAAACAGATGGTCAGCGTGGTATGAGCGAACGTCACGGTCCAGAAGCCGCGCTCGGCGTTCAGCGCCACGAACAGCAGCAGCAGCGACAGGCCGGTGATGATCTCGGGCATCACCAGCGGCGCATAGAGCATTCCCGAGAACAGCATGCGGCCCTTGAAACGCTCGCCGCGCGACAGCCCCACCGCGGCCAGCGTGCCCAGCAGTGTCGCCAGCGTGGCGGAAGCCAGCGCGACGCGGCAACTCATCCAGGCGGCGTCCAGCATGGCGCGGTCGTTGAAAAATTCTGTGTACCAGCGCAGCGACCAGCCGCCCCACACCGTCACCAGCCGCGAGGCGTTGAACGAATAGATCACCAGGATCACGATCGGCAGGTACAGAAACGCCAACCCAAGCGCGAGCGAAGCGAGATTGAAGCGCGACAGTCTGTTCAGGTTGCTTGCCATCACCGGCCGCCTTCCAACTGGCGGCGTTGCAGCCGTTCGTAGAACAACAGCGGCACCAACAACAGCACCAGCAACAGCACCGCGGCGGCGGAAGCCACTGGCCAGTCCTTGTTGGTGAAGAATTCCAGCCACAACGTCTGGCCGATCATCAGGGAATCCGAGCCCGCCAGCAGATCGGGAATGACGAATTCGCCGACGATCGGAATAAAACATAGCAGGATGCCGGCGGCGACGCCGGGTAGCGACAGCGGAAACGTCACCAGCCAGAACACAAGGCGCGGCGAAGCGCCGAGATCGCTGGCCGCCTCCTCCAGCGCCGGCTCCATTTTGGCGAGCGTCGCGTAAAGCGGCAGGACCATGAACGGCAAATAGGAATAGACGATACCGAGATACATCGCGCTGTCGGTGGACAGCCACACCACCGGCGCCGAGACCAGATGCAGCGCGAGCAGGATCCTGTTGAGCAGGCCGTCATGCTGCAGGATGTTGATCCAGGCATAGATGCGGATCAGGAACGAGGTCCAGAACGGAACGATCACCAGCACCATCGCCACGCTCTGCCAGCGCCGCGGCAACCTCGCCATGCCGTAGGCGATGGGGTAGCCGATGACAAGAAGGATCGAGGTCGAGACTGCGGCGACGACGAGACTGCGCAGATAGGACAGGACATACAGATCGTCCGAGACGAGAAGCCTGAAATTGTCCAGCGACAGCGCCGCGAGCGCCGCCCGGATCGCCGCAAAGCCCTCACTCAGATCGAAAACCGGGCTATAGGGCGGCTGCGCGATGACCGTCTGCGACAGGCTGATCTTCAGCACGAAACCGAACGGCACCAGAAAAAACAGCACCATCCACAGATAAGGCGCGATCGCCGCGAAACGGGCCGGGCGCGCGAAGATGCGGCGGGCGCTCATTGCTCCAGCACCACGCAATCGTCGGGCGCAAACCATGCGACCACGCGCTGGGCCACGCTATAGGCTTCCGTCTCAAGCCGCGCCGTGTTGGCCATCGACGAGCGCAGCACCGCGCCGCTGTCGAGCTTCACCTTGTAGACGGTGAGGCCGCCGAGATAGCTGACCTCGGTCACGACGCCTTCCAGCCGGTTGACGGCATGCGCGTGGCCCGCATCCAGGGCCGGACCGCGACGCGACAGCTTGACCTTTTCGGGACGGACCGCGACGCAGACTTTCGTTTTCGTCAGGGTATCAGGCGGCTCCGCCGCAAAGATCGTTCCGGCATCGCGCGTCGCAACCGCGATCCGTCCCGCTTCATCGGGCCGGGGCTCGCCTTCGAACAGATTGACGTCGCCGACGAACTCCGCGACCCAGCGTGAACGCGGTGCTTCATAAAGCTGGCGCGGCGTCGCGACCTGTTCGAGACGCCCCTGATCCATCACGCCGATGTGGTCGGCCATCGTCATCGCCTCGTCCTGGTCATGGGTGACGACGATGAAGGTCATGCCGAGGCGGCGCTGCAACTCCATCAATTCCGCCTGCGTGCTTTCGCGCAGCTTCTTGTCGAGCGCGGCCAACGGCTCGTCGAGCAGCAGGACCCGCGGCCGGCGCGCCAGCGAACGCGCCAGCGCCACGCGCTGCCTCTGGCCGCCGGAAAGCTGGTCGGGCTTGCGTTTCTCCAGGCCTTCGAGCCTGACCAGCGCCACCATCTCCGCGACACGGGCGGCGATCTCGGATCCCGGCATGCGCGCGCGCTTCAGCCCGAACGCGATATTGTCGCGCACCGACAAATGTGGAAACAGCGCATAGTTCTGGAACATCATGTTGACCGGGCGCTGGTGCGGCAACATTTGCGCGATGTCCTTTCCGTCCAGCAGGATGCGGCCCTGGTCCGGCGTCTCGAAACCGGCAAGCATCCTGAGCAGCGTGGTCTTGCCGCAACCGCTCGGGCCGAGCAGCGCGAAAAACTCCCCGGCCCCGATATCGAGCGACAAGCGGTCGACCGCGCGCACCGCGCCGAACGTCTTCACCACGCCGTCGATGCGCAACAGCGGCGGATCGGCAGCCACGGTTACCGGTTCAGGTGTTGCCGATTCCGCGACAGGCTGCGGATCGGGTTGCGATAATTGCTCTGCCATATTCCTCGGCCGGCCCCATGTCCGGTCTACGCTAGAGCATGATCCGGAAAAGTGGAAACCGGTTTTCCCTCGCTGCAAACGCGGAACGCGTTTGCACGGAGATCATGCCCTAACGATTGATCCGAACCGGCTCAACCGGCCCGCGTTGCGGGTTCGCAGCTATCTATACTGCCTTGGGAGCATGCCGCCATGAACGCCGCCAGCGCTTCGCGATCTCCGGGCGACATCGTCAAGCCGAGCTTCGAACGCCGCGACAAAATATCATCCGGGAAGCGTGCCCATTCTTTTGCCATGAGATAGCACACTTCCGCGCCCGAAAGCTCCAGCCCAAAGGCCGGACCGAGGTCGGCGCGGCTTTTGGCATGGCCGAGAACTATATCGAGACGCGAGCCGTAGGCGGCGACCAGCCGCCGGGCCTGTGCTTCGCTCAGAAAACGCCAGCGCTCGCATGCCGCATCGACCTGAGCTTCGAACTGCGAACATTCGAAATCGCCTCCGGGCAGCGCCGCCGTCGCAGTCCAGCGCGGCGACATCGGATAGAACGGCGCGAGCCGGGCCACCGCCCGCTCCGCACGCAGCCGCGAGGTCGTGACATCGCCGCCGAACATCGTCAGCAGCGGCGCCTTGCCGCGCCTGGCATCGAACCTCACCGTGCCGTCCCGCTTCGCGCTCCTGCTTGCGGGATCTGTCACGGCGTTGGCGCCGGAGACCGTCCGGATGACATCGGAGGGATCGATCCGTTCGCGAAAATAGCGGTTGGCCGCATCGCAGAGATAGGCCACCTCGCCGACGGCCATCGACACGATGGCCGGATCGCCCCTGAAGGCGTGGCCCGCGGTGCCGATCAGCGTGAAATCGCGCCCATAGGGGCTGGCAAAGATCAACCGCCGGTCGCTATTCTGGAACACATAGACGATCTCGGGATCGAACAGTCGCCGGACGACGATCTGGCTGATCCGGCTCACGCTGAGTTTTGGCGGTTTCATCCGCAGCACGGTCTCCATGACCGAAGCGGTCCAGGCGCCGCTGGCGTTGACCAGCGCCCTCGCCGTGATCACCCGGCGATGGCCGCGATCGATCACAACGAGCCGCCAGATCCCGGATCGCTCGGCGCGAACGCAGCGTGCGCCGGTGCGAATATCGGCGCCGCGCTCGGCCGCATCGGCGGCGATCGCGATCACCAGCCGCGAATCGTCGACCAGACAATCGGAATATTCGAACGCGGTGCCGAACGGCCGCTTCAGCGCGTTGCCGACCGGATGATGCGTGACATCGATCGTCTGCGAGGCCGGCAGCCCGGCGCGGGGCGCCAGCCAGTCATACAGCAGGAGCCCCGATCGCAGCAGCCAGGACGGACGCTCATCGGAATGGTCGGGAATCACGAACCGCACCGGGCGCACCAGATGCGGTGCGATCCGCAGCCAGACTTCGCGCTCGGCCAGCGCCGCGCGCACGCGAAACAATCCCCGGCGTTCCAGCGCCGAAAGATCACCGTGGATCAATCGCGGCGTCGCCGACGACGCGGCGGCACCGAGATCGCCCTGTTCGAGCAGAACAACCCTCAAGCCGCGTCCGGCGGCATCGCGCGCAACGCTAACGCCGTTCAAGCCGCCGCCGATGACCGCGAGATCGTATTCAGCCATCCGCAAGCTCTATCGCGTTTTCGTGCGACGGGGCTAGGCCGGCGTGAACAGAACGCGTCAAACAGAGATGAAGCTTCGCTGCTGTTTTGACCGGGAGCTGATGCCCTACCCGGTCTTGCGCACCGATCCCACCAGGCCGGGACCGACCAGCGCCATGTACTGGCCGATCGGCGCCGGCTTGCCGATGAAATAGCCCTGCACCGCGTCGCAACCTTCATCGGCGAGGAAGCCGAGTTGCTCGAGGGTTTCCACGCCCTCGGCGACGATCGACATGCCGAGACCGTGTCCAAGACCGATCACGGCGCGGACGATCGAGGCCGACTGCGGATTTCGCCCGAGATTCATGACGAAGGCGCGGTCGATCTTGATCTTGTCGAACGGAAACGCCTGCAGATAGCTCAGCGAGGAATAGCCGCTGCCGAAATCGTCCATGGAGACGCGCACGCCGAGCGCCTTCAGCCGCCGCAACAGCGCCAGACCGCGGTCGAAGTCCTCGATCAGCACGCCCTCGGTGATTTCCAGCTCCAGCCGGCCCGGCGCAAGGCCGGTTTCGAGCAGAATCGCATGCACCAACCCCACCACATCGCCATGCATGAACTGCGCCGGCGACAGGTTGACCGCGACCTGGAGCGGCGCCGGCCACGACGCCGCCTCTCGGCAGGCCTGACGCAGGATCCATTCGCCCATCTCGACGATCAAGCCGCTTTCTTCCGCGAGCGGGATGAAATCGCTCGGCGGAACAAAGCCCCGCACCGGATGGAGCCAGCGTGCCAGCGCCTCGAAGCCGATGACTTCGCTTTCGGCAACGGTATGCCGTGCGACCGCCTGCGGCTGATAATACAGCGACAGCTCGCCGTTCTTGATCGCGAGCGACAGATCCTGATGCAGCACGCGGCGATCGCGAATCTGCTGGTCCATCTCCGGCTCATAGACGCCGATCGAGCCGCGCGATTTCGCCTTGGCGCGAAACAGCGCGGCACTGGCGTTAGCGAGCAAGGCGGCGGCATCCGAACCATTGTGTGGAAATATCGATATGCCGGTGGTCAGGCCGGTGCGAACCGATTTGCCGTCGATGACAAACTCGTTCGACATCGCTTCGGCAAGCTGCTCCGCCAATGCCCATCCGGCTGCGGGCTGCTTGCCGTCGATGATCAGGCCGAATTCGTCGCCGCTGAGCCGGGCGACAACGCCGCCGCGCGCCGAAGCCTGGATGCGGCGCGCGACTTCGATCAGCAATTTGTCGCCGACCGCGTGACCAAACACGTCGTTGATCTCCTTCAGGCCGTCGAGATCGACGCACAACACCGCGAATTCCTCGTCCGAGCCGGCGCAAGCCTCGATCATTTGCGCTAGCGCCTGGAGGAAGGCCGCGCGGTTCGGCAGATCCGTCAAGCCGTCATGATAGGCCATATGCGCCATCCGCGACTCGGTCTGGCGCCGGTCGGTGACGTCCTCATGGGTCTTGATCAGATATTGCGGCTCGCCGGATTCATCGAGCACGGTCATGCGCCGCGTCAGGAACAGACGCAAACCTTCCCTGGTGCTGATCGGGTGCTCTTCGGTAAGCAGGCCGCGCTTCTTGATCGCCGCCTCGTCACGCGCAACGATCAGCTTCGCCTCTCTCGAATTGAAGATATCCGCAGCCGTCAATCCGGTGGCATCCTCGCGCCGCCGGTTGAGGATGGCCTCGGCGCTGCGATTGGCGAGCAGATATTGTCCGTCGCTGACGCGCTGGACGATCAGCGAGACCGGAATATTGTCGACGACCAATTCCAGGAACTTCTTGGCGTTTTCAAGCTCCCTGGAAAGCGATTGGCGCTCAGTAACGTCGTCGAGGAGCGTAATCAGGAATTCCGGCCGGTTGTTCTGGTCGCGCGCGACGACGCGGTTGAAGGCGAGAATGCGCTTCTGCTGGTCGTGCTCGACGACGAACTCGCCGTGACTCTGGCCCTCCCGCGAATTAAGCGCCGCCCTGTCTTCTTCGGCAATGCTCGCAGCCGTAGCCGGCGGGAATATCTCATCGGCCCGTTTGCCGACAATCTCGTCGCGGGACAATCCGGAGAAGCGCTCGAAGACGCGGTTGGCGAAGATATAACGGCCATCGTCGATGCTGGTGACGGACACGCATACCGGCACATTGTCGAGCACCGATTCCAGAAACTGCTTGGTCTTCGCCAACTGCCGGGAAAGCTTGCGCTGTTCGCTGCAATCCTCATGCGTCCCGACCGATCCGCCGTTTGGCAAGACGAAATACCTGACCAGAACCGACCGCCCGCCGGGCAGGCCGGTGACGACACCTTCCGGCGTGTGGACATTGGCGTAGAATTCCTCCGCGCTGACGTCGAGCAGGCCGCGGCTGCGCCGCAGCGCCGTCAGTTCCCGCCCGGTCATGCCCTTGACGATATCCGAGCGCGACAGGCCGTAGATTTCGAGATAGCGGTCGTTGCAGAACACGATCCGGTTCTGCGAATCCGTCATCACCACGCCCTGGCTGAGATTGTTCAGGGCGGAGCTGACAAAGGCGTTTCTGCGCAGTTGCAAACGTTGCGCCCTGCGCAGCGCCGAGAGGATCCACAACGCGACGGCGGCGAGGAAGGCACAGACGACGATGCTGCCGATGGCCAGCTCCCAGACCACCTCGGGAGCGGCCGAGCCGATATAGCTTTGCGGTGCAAAGTCATCGGGCGCGCCCCGGGCGGCGCCGAACGGCAAAACAAGGCCGATCAGGCAAAAGACGGCCCGCGCGGGAACCAGAGCCTTGCCGCTTGCCTGCCAATCCTTATCAGCCATTAGTCACTCGCGGATTTCTATGCCGGAGTGTCTGGCTTCACGGGTTTGGATCGGGTAAACGCGTACCCCTGCAACTTCAAAATGTAGCTTAAATTACGGCAATTACTCCGACATGACTAATGAATTGCTAACGGCTTCGGCTAAGGCAAACCGCCTGAGGGCAGATCGCCGGGCCGCTCGAAAGATCATCGCAAACAACGCGATAGTATGTGAAATGCTATTGACGCCGGGCACGCGCCGACCCAACGAAGGCACGACGGAGGGCGTCAAAACGCCGCCAAGTGGCCAACAATCCCGGGTTCTGGTTTCGAATGGATAAAGTAGATTGCGTCGTGATCGGTGCGGGGGTGGTCGGCCTCGCTGTCGCCCGGCGGCTGGCCCAGGCGGGCCGCGAGGTCGTCGTCCTGGAAGCGGCGGAGGGTATCGGCACCGTCACCTCGTCGCGCAACAGCGAAGTGATCCATGCCGGCATCTATTATCCGGCCGGCAGCCTGATGGCGCGGATGTGCGTCAGCGGCAAGCACGCGCTCTATGCGTATTGCCGGGAACACGGGGTCCCGCACCGCAATTGCGGCAAGCTGATCGTCGCGACGACGCCAAAAGAGACCGAAAAGCTGCAATCGATCCGGGCTCACGCCGAAGCCAATGGCGTGCTCGACATGAAAACCCTCTCCGGAGAGGCGGCGCGGGCATTGGAGCCGGCGCTGAACTGCGACGCCGCCCTGCTGTCGCCATCCACCGGCATCATCGACAGCCACGCCTATATGCTGGCGCTGCGCGGCGACGCCGAGGATGCGGGCGCGGCCTTCGCTTTCCATACCCCGTTATTGGCGGCCAAGGCCGTGGAAGGCAGGATCGAACTGGATGCGGGCGGCGAAGCGCCGATGAGCATGGCCTGCAATCTGCTCGTCAACGCGGCAGGACTGGCCGCACCCGCGGTCGCACGCGGCATCGACGGCATGCCGATCGACCTGATCCCGCACGCCTATCTCGCCAAGGGAAACTATTTCAGCTGCAACGCCCGCGCGCCGTTCTCGCACCTGATCTATCCGGTGCCCGAGCCCGGCGGGCTTGGCGTGCATCTCACGCTCGACATGGCGGGGCAGGCCCGGTTCGGTCCCGATGTGGAATGGATCGATACCATCGACTACGCCGTCGACCCGGCGCGGGCGGAAAGGTTCTATCCGGCGATCCGGCGCTATTGGCCGACGCTGCCGGACGGCGCGCTGATGCCGAGCTATTCGGGCATCCGTCCCAAGATCGTGCCGCCTGCCGTCGCCTCTCAGGACTTCCTGATCCAGGGGCCGCAGGATCACGGCGTCGCCGGCTTGATCAATCTGTTCGGCATCGAATCCCCGGGACTGACGTCGTCACTGGCAATCGCGGACCACGTCGGCGGGCTGGCGGGGCTATAGGCGCCGAAGGCCTACGCCATCGCCACAGCGTCTCGTATCGGCCGGGCACCCGCATTTTGGCTTGGGCCGATATTCTAAAGACCGGCACTCTGAAATAACCGGTATTGTAAAATAATCGGAAAAATTGCTGAGTCCGGGGCCGCCGAGTCACCCGCTCCCGCAGACGACGGCGGCAATCGACGCCAAATTATCCGGATACAGGATGATCCGGATATCAGTGCAACGTTTCGTTCGCCGTCTGCTTCAGACGCTCGATCTCGTCCTTTACCATGAGCTTCCGGCGCTTCAGCTCGACAATTTGCATGTCATCCGTGGAAAGATGCACGAGAGCATCGTGCAATTCGTTTTCGAGGATCTTGTGTTTGCGCTCAAGCTCAAAAAGATGCGCCTGCATTGCCATACCAAACCTCCTCGGTGAAATTAAACCTCAGATTGGATCCGGACGATCAAGCTTACACCAGCCGCCTGATCTGTCGATGGGTATAGAAAGTCGCAACCGCATATTTCGCTGTCGTCTGTAATCAATCGTGACTATGAAACGGGTTGGGCCTTCCGGATCGCCACGGTTTGTAAAATCGAAGGTTTGCAAACCCTCGCCAACCGGTCGGTCGCTCCGGGTTGCAGACCATTGCGGCAGCACGGTATTGTCTGGAAGAATGTCACACCTCTCGCAACCTCACCGCGTTTTCGGCTAACATAGATTATGATCGACGGAGATGAGCGAGAACTGGAGCTTGAGCTGGCGCGGCTGCAACAGGAGCACCGCGATCTCGACGCGGCGATCGATGCGCTGCATCAATCCCCCGCCCCGGATCTGTTACGGCTGCAACGGCTGAAAAAGCGCAAGCTTCAGTTGCGCGACCGCATCGCCTTCATCGAGGACCAGATCACACCCGACATCATTGCGTGAGCGATATCTTTTCAGAACAGTCCGGTCTTTTCCGGATGGTCCGACGGCCGGTGGTCCGCCAGCCGGTCCATCCAAGATCACCCTCCGATTGTCAGTTCGCGAAGCGCGCCCGTAATCTGTGCCGGGCTGTAGGGCTTCAATAAAAACCGCCCGCCCTCGGGCAGATCGGCTTCGCCGACGCGGAAGCCCGAGGTCGCGATAATCTTGATCGGCGGCCAGCGGCCCCGCACCGCGCGGGCGAGTTTTAGTCCGTCCATCGAGCCCGGCATCTGGATGTCGGTAAAAACCACCGTGATGTCGTACCGCGCTTCCAGAATCTCGATCGCTTCGTCGGCGTTGGCGGCCTCGACCACATCGAAACCGGCCGTCTGGATGATATCGGCCGCGTCCATCCGCAGTAGGAACTCGTCCTCGACGATCAGCACCACGGGCCTCGCGGCCGCGACAGAACCCATGATGACGTCACTCCCTGGGATACCCGATAAAGCGCCCGGCATTGTTTTCGTTCCCGCCCTGCGAACTTCTCCACAGCGGGGCGACGCGGCCGGCCGGCTCTATGGTTTCATTCCCACCAATTCTCCGCACTTGACTTGATGAGAACAAAATAGGAACATTATAGCTGTCGCTTCCAGATGTCGGGAATTCCGCCATGTCCGAATCTCCCGTTCCCTCTGACGTGAATCATTACGAGCGGGCCTGCGATCAGGCGATCGCGATGTGCAACGGCAACATGCGCAGCACCATCAAGGCGCTGATCATGGCGAACGAATATCTGGAAGCGGAATTGCTGGAATTGCAGGCGGCCTTGAGCGCCGGTGTCACAGAAAAATTGCCGGACGCTGGGATGGCCGAAGCCAAGGGCAACGCCGCCTGATTATTCGATCAAATCTGGAGCAACACGATCTGGAGCAAGTCCATGGCCGATGTCACCTATTACGTCGCGCTGCCATTCCTTCAAGACGATACCGGTACGCTGGTCGCGGGGGCCGCCGAAGAATGCCAAAGTTCGTCGGCGGCGTTGCGGCGGGCCGAACTGTTATCGCGGGCGACTGGCTGCATCGGCGCCGTCGCCTTCAGCCGCACCGGCGATCCGATGATCGGCGAATTCGGCGATGCCCGGCTGCTGAGAAAATTCGGCAACGTGCCGGATGATTTGAGCGCGCTGTAGCGAACGGCGAAGCCGATAAAGCACTATGACCTGCTGGTTTCGTGCCGCCTTTGCGCCTTGCGCACATACATGGCGCAGTCAGCCTGTTCCAGGGCTTTACCGGCATCCGTGTGGGAATCGAGAATCGCGACGCCGGCAGATACGCCTGCCGTGACGGCATGACCGCGGAATACGAAGGTGAGCCGGTCGATCGACTGTTCCAGCATCGCCGCCTTGGCCCGCACGTCGGTTTCGCTGAGATTCCACAGCAGCAGCGCGAACTCGTCTCCGCCCAGCCGCCCGATCACGTCCGATGCACGCACCTGGGCCAGCAACGTCGTCACGATGGCTTTTAGCACCTGGTCACCCGCCGCGTGCCCGAACGTGTCGTTGATCGGCTTCAGACGATCGACATCGAGCACGATCAGCGCGCCGCTGGCGCGGTAGCGCTTGATGTAGGCCACGGCGCGGTTGAGTTCGCGCTCGAAGCCGCGCCGGTTGGGAATGTCGAGCAGGAAGTCGGTATCGGCGGAAGCCTGCAGTTCCTCGATGCGCTTGAGCGCCTGCGCCAATTGAAGCCGCAGCCGCCGGATGACCGTTTTGGCATCACTGGCCGCGGTCGGAGCCTTCCGCTTGCCATCTTGGGTTGCACCCTTGCCCACCCCGGCACTGCCTTTGCGGCGTTTGGCCGGTTTCGAGGCGGCCACCCTGGTTTTCTTCTTCATCAAAGCGCCTGAAAGACTTGCCGGAATTCACCAAGACAGGATAGTCCATTCCGGACTCCTTGCCACACCTTGCCGAACTTTGGGCCGCTCCTATAATCCGGCCTATGCTTTTGGATTCCCGAAAAGAATTGACCGCATGACAGCGCCCGTAGCCATTATCATGGGAAGCCAGTCCGACTGGGAGACCATGCGCCATGCCGCCGACACCTTGGCCGCGCTTGGCGTCGCCAGCGAGAAATACGTTGTCTCCGCGCATCGCACCCCGGACCGGATGTTCGCCTTCGCCAAGGGCGCCAAGGCGGCCGGCTTCAAGATCGTCATCGCCGGAGCCGGAGGCGCTGCGCATTTGCCGGGCATGACGGCGGCGCTGACCGAATTGCCGGTGTTCGGCGTTCCCATCGAATCCAAGGCGCTGTCCGGCATCGACTCGCTCTATTCCATCGTCCAGATGCCAGCCGGGATTCCGGTCGGCACGCTGGCGATCGGAAAGGCCGGGGCGATCAACGCGGCCCTGCTCGCGGCCAGCGTGCTTGCGCTCAACGATCCCGCGCTGTCGGACAGGCTGGTAGCCTGGCGCAAACAGCAGACCGACGCGGTTGGCGAGCGCCCGGAGGAATCGGCGTGACCTCGCCACCGCAGGTGAAGCTAAAGCCCGGCGACACCATCGGCATCCTCGGCGGCGGCCAATTGGGCCGCATGCTGGCGATGGCGGCGGCCCGGCTCGGCTTGCGCTGCCGGGTGTTCTCGCCTGACCCGGATTCGCCGGCCTTCGACGTCGTGCTGAATGCGACCTGCGCGGAATATGCCGATGTCGAGGCGCTGGAACTGTTCGCCAGCGACGTCGACGTCATCACCTATGAGTTCGAGAACGTCCCGGCCGCCTCGGCAATGATCCTGGCGTCGCGCCGCCCGGTGCTGCCGGACCGCAATATCCTGGAAACGACGCAGGACCGTCTCGCGGAAAAGGATTTCGTCAGGCGGCTGGGAATCGGCACCGCCGATTATGCCGATGTCTCGTCAGTGGAGGCGCTGCGGGCGGCAATCGCTAAAATCGGCCTTCCCGCCGTGATCAAGACCCGCCGCTTCGGCTATGACGGCAAGGGCCAGGCGATCATCCGCGAAGGCGACGACCCCGACCGGATCTGGGAAGAGCTCGGCACCAAATCGGCGATCCTGGAGGCCTTCATTCCCTTCGAGCGCGAGATTTCGGTGATTGCGGCCCGCAGCGCCGATGGCCAGGTCGAATGCTTCGACGTGACCGAAAACGAGCATCGCGACCATATCCTGAAAACCTCGCACGTGCCGGCCGCGATTTCCGATGCGCTGGCGGCGCAAGCCTGCAGCATCGCCGGAAAGATCGCCGACGCCCTGCATTATGTCGGCGTGCTCGCGGTCGAACTGTTCGTGGTCTCCGGCGCTGGCGAACCCAAAATCCTGGTCAACGAGATCGCGCCGCGGGTGCATAATTCCGGACATTGGACGCTGGACGGCGCCTCGATTTCACAATTCGAGCAGCATATCCGCGCCATCGCCGGCTGGCCGCTCGGCAAGCCCATCCGCCATGGCCATGTCACCATGACCAACCTGATCGGGGACGAGATCAGCTCCTATGAAAAGTGGCTGACTGTTCCGGGCGCGACGGTGCATCTCTATGGCAAAGGGCCGCCGCGACCCGGCCGCAAAATGGGGCATATCACCCAGATCGCCGTTGATCCGCCCAAGATCGCCTGAGCGGGATCAAATTACCGCGCGGGATTTAGATAAATGCGCTTCCACAGGTGGACATTTCAGATGTGATCTGATACATGCGCGCGCTTAGGGTTAAAGGGCTGGCCTTTCGTCGCCCTCTTGCTTTACCAGAATTCCATTCCGATCCACTGAAAGAGGATGCCGCGTGCAGGTTCTCGTCCGCGATAACAATGTCGATCAAGCCCTCAAGGCGCTGAAAAAGAAGATGCAGCGCGAGGGTATCTTCCGCGAGATGAAGCTCCGCGGCCATTACGAAAAGCCCTCCGAAAAGAAAGCCCGTGAAAAGGCGGAAGCCGTGCGCCGCGCTCGCAAGCTCGCGCGCAAGAAGTTGCAGCGCGAAGGCCTGTTGCCGATGAAGCCGAAGCCGGTATTCGGCGCTGGCCCGGGCGGGGACCGCGCCGGTGGCGGCCGTGGCGGCCCAGGCGCCGGACCGCGTGGCCCGCGCTGATCGGCCGATCCACCAGGGGGTCGACCTAAGAATTTCAGAAAATTTGAGTTGAATAACGCGGGCCGAAAGCCCGCGTTATTTTTTGTCCCGATGCGTCATATGAAGAAAACGGCGTCTTAAAATGACGCGTCGCTAAGCAGCGACGTCAGCGCGAGCTGTTCCGCTTACTGCGGCAAGACCGCATGAAAAACCGACTTGGCGGCGGACAGCATGTCCTCGGCAACATTGTTATGCCGCTGCAGCGGCGTTGCGTTGTCGGCGCGCAGATCGAGCGGCTGCGGGGACGGAATGTCGGCAGGCGGCGTCGGACGGCGGGGATCGTCGTCAATCCGCGCTGCGGTCGGATAGGATTGTTGCGGCTGCGGACCGGGACCGGCCCCTGAACCGAATGCCTCACCTGCCGGCGAGGACACCATGACCGGCGGCGGAAGCGGCTGCACGGCCGGAGCCTGCGCTTGCGGGATTTGTATTTGCGGGGCCTGCGGCGCCGCCACCATACGGGAGGGAGCTTCCGGAACCGGGGCCCGGACAGCTTCCTGCGCATGCGGCGCATTTTCGTTCATGCCGCGCAGGCGTTCGATCGCGGCGCGGGCCAGATCGTTGGCGTCACGATGATCTTCCGGGGTGGCATTGACCTCGACAGCCGGGGGCGGGCTGGACGGGGCAGCGGCGGGTGCGGAGGCCGATACGGCCGGCTGAGCCGCCGGCGGCGAAGCCGTTAGCGGAATCGTCCTGATGGCGGTCTTCTCGCGCGGCGTCGGCGGCGAATGCCGGTGCGTATCGGCTGGAATGCTGGCCGTCTCTGCCGGCTTGTCCTCCAACTTCTCAGCAGACGACTTCTCAGCAGACGACTTCTCAGCCGATGACTTCTCGGCCAATGACTTCTCGGCAGACAATTTCTCAGCCGATTTTTCCTTCTCGGCCAATTTTTCAGTCGGCTTCTCGGTCGCGGACTTATCCGCGGACCTGTCGAAGATCGCCTTCTCGGAAATGCCCTTCGCCCTCACCCCGGCCTCGGGGAGATTGGACGTTTCGGCTTTCTTCGGATCCGCCGAGGATACCGCGGCAGCGACCGGCGCATCGGATGCGGGCTTCGCCGTGATATAATGATTGACGATATAGGCCCCGATGATGGTCGCAGCCACCGAGGGCAATATGTCCGAAGCAAATTTGGAAAGGTATTTCAGCATGCCGGCCACTCCCCGCGCGGGATTGATGCTGGAACTTTGAGGCACATTGAGGGATCAACTGCGACGGATCGGAGGCAATTCGTAAACGGACGTAAACCCATGCGGTTACGGCTTCAGCTCGATCTCCAGAAACACGATTTCCTGGGCGGTTTCGTTGAGCACGTCGTGCTGCACGCCGGCCTTCCGGAAATAGGATTTGCCGACCCCGAGCTGCGCCTTGGAGCGTTCCCCGCCAGGCGCCACGATGGTCATTTCGCTCGAGGTCACCGGAACGATCACGTAATCCATCTCGTGGGTGTGATGGCCGGTCGCGCTGCCCGGCGCCAGCCGCCACTCGGTGACGCGGACTTCGGGGGTATCGATCTGGACCTCGGACTTGGCGCTGAGCATCGTTACTATCCTTGTGGTCGGCTAGACCATGATCCGATCCAGTTGAATCGAACCATGACTTCATTTCTTGCCTGAACATGGGAAGCCGGTTCCCGCTGTCCTGATCAGCTTTATGGCACGAATACCAGGAACACGAATACAGCAAACACCACCAGATGGAGCAGTCCGAACAGGATGTTGGTGCGGCCGGTTCCGAAGGTGAGCATGCTGAGGATGAACGTCAACACCAGGAGCACAATCTCGCGGTCGTGCAGGCCAAGGATCAGCGTCTTTTCCAGGGTGTAAGCGGCTGCCGCCACCGCCGGAACCGTTAGTCCGATGGTCGCAAGCGACGATCCCAGCGCCAAGTTGATGCTCTTTTGCAGGTCGTTCTTGCGCGCCGCCGCAATGGCGGAGACGCTTTCCGGCAGCAGGATCAGGAGCGCCACGAGGATGCCGGCGAATGCCGGAGGCGCGCCGATCACCGCGGCGCCGGCATCGACCACCAGCGAGAATTTCTTCGCCAGCAGCACCACCGCCAGGAGCGAGATCAGCAGCAGAACGGCGCTCAGCAATACCGCGCGGGAAGAAGCCTGCGCGGTGGAACCGGCAGCGTCCCCGTCGCCGCTGATAAAATAATCGCGATGCCGGACGGCCTGGGTATAGAGGAAAACGCCGTAGAGGATGATCGTGACGACGCTGACGAAACCAAGCTGGGCCGCCGAGTAAAACGGTCCCGGCGTCGTCAGCGTGTAGTTCGGCAGCACCAGCGTAATGGTCGCCAGCACCACCAGGACGGACAGGTAAAGACCGGCGCCGGAAACCTGGAAGTCCTGCTCGCGATAGCGCAGGCCCCCCAGCAGAATGCAGACACCGACAAGTCCATTGCACACGATCATGACCACCGCAAAGACCGTATCACGCGCCAGCGTCGGCACCGCCTTTTCGCCGAGCATGATGGTCGCGATCAGCGCGACTTCGATGATGGTGACGGACAACGTCAACAGCAGCGTGCCGAAGGGCTCACCGATCCGTTCGGCAATCACCTCGGCATGATGAACGGCCGCAAACACCGTGCCGAACAGGATGACGAGCAGCACGCCCGCGAACAACAATCCGGCCGACGATAATGTGAAAGTATAGCCGGACACGGTGACGAAGACGAAAAACAGCACCGCCAGCGCAGGGAAAATCCAGGCCGATTTCGGCATCGGACCGTGCTCGCTCATAGGATCGCATCCTCAAGGCCCGGACATGAGCCGCAAGCCAACAAATAGCAGCGATCAGCCGTTCGAAGCATCAAGGAAATGGCGAGTTGCCTCGATCGCACCGTAATTGTCCAGATTGTCGTGGCCGCCTTCGGCAAACCGCACAAATTGTTTCGGCTGATGTGCGAGCGCAAACAGGCGTTCGCCAAAACCGATCGGAACCACGGAATCGCGTCCGCCATGCATGATCAGAAGCGGCGCGGTGACGGCCGTGATCCGTTCATCGGAGCGGAATTGATCCCGCAGCAGCCAGCGCACCGGCACCCACCGAAATAGCGGGCGCGCGGCCGCGACATCGGCGATCGACGTATAAGGCGCCTCCAAGATCAGCCTGGCAACCGGATGGGCCGCAGCCAGCGCCACCGCGACGCCGGTCCCGAGCGAAAATCCCCAGACCGCGATCTGACCGGCCTTGTAACGCTCGGCGACGAATGCGTAGGCCGCTGCGGCATCCTGCAACAGGCCCTGTTCGCTCGGCTGCCCGCTCGAACCGGCGTAGCCGCGATAGGACAGGGCGACGAGCCCGGTACCGTCAGAGACGATGCCCCGGAAGCGGCCGACGCTGCCGGCGAGATAATCGCCATTGCCGGGGAAATAAAGCACGACGGCGTGTCCCGGCTTTGCCGGAACGTGCCAGACGATGATCTTCTCGCCGTCGGCCGTGGTCAGGACATGTTCTTGCGCTTCGGGAAATCCGGCGGCGGCAAGCGCCGTTCGTACCCTCTGCGGGACCGGAAAAACAAATGCGCGCTGCGTGAAAAACAGCGTTGTCACCGTGCCGAGATAGCCAATCACCGCGAAAACAATGAGCCATTTCAGGACGGTCATGGCTCCTCGTGAACGGCCTCGAGCCTTGCTACATCCCCCGGCTTACATCGCCTTGACGATGTTCTCGGTCATCTTCTTGGCGTCGCCGAGCAGCATCATGGTGTTGTCGCGGTAGAACAGCGGATTGTCGATGCCGGCATAGCCCGAGGCCAGCGAGCGCTTGATGAACATCACGGTGCCGGCCTTCCAGACCTGCAACACCGGCATGCCGTAGATCGGCGATTTCGGATCGTCCTCGGCCGCCGGGTTGGTGACGTCGTTGGCGCCGATCACGAAGGCGACGTCGGCCTGCGCGAACTCCGAATTGATGTCCTCGAGTTCGAACACCTCGTCATAGGGCACATTGGCTTCGGCGAGCAGCACGTTCATGTGGCCGGGCATGCGACCGGCGACCGGGTGAATGGCGTATTTCACCTCGACGCCTTCTTTCTTCAGCGTATCCGCCATTTCGCGCAACGCATGCTGCGCCTGCGCCACCGCCATACCGTAACCGGGCACGATGATGACCTTCTGCGCGTTCTTCATGATGAAGGCGGCGTCGTCGGCGGAACCAAGTTTCACGGGACGCGCTTCGCCACCCGCACCTGCGCCCGCCGCGGCGGTTTCGCCGCCGAAGCCGCCGAGAATCACCGAGATGAAGGAGCGATTCATCGCATGGCACATGATGTAGGACAAGATCGCGCCGGAGGAGCCGACCAGCGCGCCGGTGATGATCAGCGCGGAATTGCCGAGCGTGAAGCCGATGCCGGCGGCAGCCCAGCCGGAATAGGAGTTCAGCATCGAGATCACGACCGGCATGTCGGCGCCGCCGATCGGGATGATCAGGAGCGCGCCGAGCGCCAGCGCCAGGATCACGATCAGCCAGAAATCGACCGCGCTGCCCGACATCACCAGACCGACGATGAAGAACACCAGCGCCAGCCCGAGCACGATGTTGATGACGTGACGGGCGGGCAGGATGATCGGCGCGCCGCTCATGCGTCCCGACAATTTCGCGAAGGCGATGACCGAGCCGGTGAAGGTCAACGCGCCGATGGCGACACCGAGCGACATTTCGATCAGGCTTTGCGGATGGATGCTGCCGGGCGAGCCGATGTCGAAGGCCTCCGGCGCATAGAACGCGCCGGCCGCAACCAGCACCGCGGCCATGCCGACCAGCGAATGGAACGCCGCGACCAGTTCCGGCATCGAGGTCATCGGCACCCGGCGCGCGATCACCGCGCCGATGCCGCCGCCGATCGCGACGCCGAGGATCACCAGCAGCCAGGCGATGCCGTCGGCCGGCGGATGCGAGGCGAGCGTGGTGCCCACCGCGATCGCCATGCCGATCATGCCGAAGAAATTACCCTGCCGGCTCGAGGCCGGGCTCGACAATCCCCGCAGCGACAGGATGAACAGCACGCCGGCAACGAGATAGAGCAATGCGGATAGATTGGCGTTCATGGCAACAGCCCCCTGCGCCCGTCATGCGCGGGCTCGCCCCGCGCATCCATCTGTAAGATGATATTGTGAAGCATGATGGATTGCCGGATCAGGCCCGGCAATGATGCGTCCAGTCGATGCGATTTGAGCGCGGCCATCACTTGGCTTTCTTCTTGTACATCGCCAGCATGCGCTGGGTGACGAGGAAGCCGCCGAAGATGTTCACACAGGCGAAAATCAGCGCGACGAAGCCGAAGCCGCGGGCCCAGCCGCTGCCCGAGGAAATCATGCCGACGCCGACCGCAAGCAGCGCCCCGACCACGATCACCGACGAGATCGCGTTGGTCACCGACATCAGCGGCGTGTGCAGCGCAGGGGTCACCGACCACACCACGAAATAGCCGACGAACACGGCAAGCACGAAAATCGACAGTCGGAACACGAAGGGATCGACGGCCTGCGCGATATGCTCCATGGCTTCTCTCCTGTTAACCCGTCATTCCGGGACGGCGCAACGCGCCGGACCTGGAATCCGGATATTGCAATTCAACAATAGAGATTCCGGGTTCGCTTCTTCGAAGCGCCCCGGAATGACGAAAGTCTTTGATTCGCGCACGCTCACTCACGCGCTCTTCGGCTGAAAGTTCGGATGGATGACGGCGCCGTCCTTGGTCAGCGCGGTGGCTTTGACGAGTTCGTCATCCCAGTTGACGGCAAGCGCCTTGGTCGATTTGTCGATCAGCGTCTCGATGAACGACAACAGGTTGCGCGCATAGAGGCTGGAGGCCGAGGCGGCAACGCGGCTTGCGAGATTCGGGAAACCGACGATCTTGACGCCGTCGATATCGGCGGTTTCGCCGCTCCTGACGCCTTCGACATTGCCGCCGCGCTCGACCGCGAGATCGACCAGCACCGAGCCCGGCTTCATCGACTTCACCATCTCCGTGGTGACGAGACGCGGCGCCGGCCGGCCCGGAATCAGCGCGGTGGTGATGATGATGTCTTGTTTCTTGATATGCTCGGCGGTCAATGCCGCCTGCTTGGCCTGGTACTCTTTCGACATTTCCTTGGCGTATCCGCCGGCGGTCTGGGCGTTCTTGAATTCCTCGTCCTCGACCGCGAGGAATTTGGCGCCCAGGCTTTCCACCTGCTCCTTGGTCGCGGGCCGCACGTCGGTCGCGGTGACGACCGCCCCCAACCGGCGCGCCGTGGCGATCGCCTGCAGGCCGGCGACGCCGACCCCCATCACGAACACCTTCGCCGCGGGCACGGTGCCCGCCGCCGTCATCATCATCGGGAAGGCGCGGCCGAACGCCTCCGCCGCCTCGATCACCGCACGGTAGCCGGCCAGATTGGCCTGGCTCGACAGCACGTCCATCACCTGCGCGCGGGTGATGCGCGGCATCAGTTCCATCGCGAAAGCCGAGATGCCGGCATCCGCCATCATCTTGATCGCGGCGTCGTTGCCGTAGGGATCCATGATCGCGATCACCAGCGCGCCGCGCTTGTATTTGGCGAGTTCGGAAGCCTCGGGCCGTTTCACCTTGATGACGATGTCGGCGTCCTTCACCGCATCGGCGCTGACGGTGGCGCCGGCCGCGGTGAATTCCGAATCCGGCATGCCGGACTTGACGCCTGCGCCCGGCTCGACCGCGATGTCGACGCCCAGCGCCTTGAATTTTTTCACCGTATCCGGCGAAGCCGCGACCCGCGGCTCGGACGGATCGATTTCCTTGGCAACGGCAATCTTCATGAGGCCTCCGGCGGCGCAGGGCACGCTAGCGCTATTTCCGCAAGGATGGATACCGGTTTTGCGACCGGACGCGGGCAATTTTCTAAGTTACGCCGGCAATGGCGGCGTGATCGGCAATCGATCAGGTCAGGAAAATTGCCATCATGGCGAGGATGAAGACGACGAAGGCCGTGCCGTATTTCACGAGCTTGATAAAACCTTCATAGGTCTGCTCGTGGGCCACGTAGTCATTGCCGTCGGCGGTCGTATAGGCCACTTCGCTATGCTCAGCCATTGGTGTCCCCAGTCAAAATCCCAGTGTTGCGTGGAATTACCGCAAACGCACCGGGAGGGCAACGGCGCGCAGGCCCTGCCCTGCGCTTATCGGGTTATTCGGCAGGCCAATTATCCTTGATCCAGCGGGTGAGACTTTCCTCGCTGACTTCGCCGGCCGCAAGGGAGAGGATGATGGAAGTCGACTGTGCCGGGTCCGGATTGAACGGAACGCCATTCTTGAGGAGAAAAACCATCATCGCCATGAAGGCAATACGTTTGTTTCCATCGACAAAGGCATGATTTTTGGCAAGCCTGAACGCATAGGCTGCGGCGAGCTCTGCCGCCCCGGCTTGTTCGTAACTCCACCTGTTGACCGGACGCTCGAGCGCCGATCGTAACATGTCCTCGTCGCCAAGGCCCGGCGCACCGCCAAAGCGCCGCAACTGCCGGCCATGGATTGCAACGGCCTGCTCGAAGGTAATCCAGAGCGGCTCTGTTGGCTCGCTCATTCAGGATGCCGTCATTTTGCGAGCACAGCGAGCGTGTCGCGATACCTGTCCATAATATCGTCGGCGATTTCCATGGTCCGTTCGAAATCGGGATCGTAGGGCATGGCCTGAAATCCGCCTCCGGCGAGCTCGATAATATGCAGTTCCTGCCCCCGCTTGAGGTCCAGGCGCTGCATCAACTCGCGGGGCAATAAGAGGCCATCGGAATTACCGATTTTCTTGATTTCGATCTTCATGGCCTGATCTCCTCTGAAGACAAGGGCGCGTTATACAAATGTATAACACGCCCTTCGGTCCCGTTCAACAGATGTTTTACTCGGCCAGAGCCCTTAATCCATCCCTTCCAGCTCATCGATCATCCCGGCAATGACCGACAGGCCGCCGTCCCAGAATTTCGGATCCTTGGCGTCGAGGCCGAACGGCTTGAGCAGTTCGGAATAATGCTTGGTGCCGCCGGCGGCCAGCATCGCCAGATAGCGCTCGGCGAAACCTTCGGAGGCATGTTCGTAGACCGCATAAAGCGAGTTCACCAGGCAATCGCCGAATGCATAGGCGTAGACGTAGAACGGCGAATGGATGAAGTGCGGGATGTACATCCAGAACGTCTCGTAGCCCGGCCGGATATCGATCGCTGGGCCCAGGCTCTCGCCCTGCACGCTCAGCCAGATCTCGCCGATCCGCTCGGCGGTCAATTCGCCGTTCCTGCGCTCGGTATGAACCGCGCGCTCGAACGAATAAAACGCGATCTGCCGCACCACGGTGTTGATCATGTCCTCGACCTTGCCGGCGAGCAGCGCCTGGCGCTGCTTGACGCTCTTGGTCTGCGCCAGCAGCCGCTTGAAGGTCAGCATTTCTCCGAACACGCTGGCGGTTTCGGCCAGCGTCAGCGGCGTCGGCGCCATCAACGCGCCGTTCTTCGCTGCCAGCACCTGATGCACGCCGTGGCCGAGTTCATGGGCCAGCGTCATCACGTCGCGCGGCTTGCCCTGATAATTCATCAGCACGTAGGGATGCGCCGAGGGCGTGGTGGGATGCGAGAACGCGCCCGGCGCCTTGCCGGGACGCACCGGCGCATCGATCCAGCGATCGGTGAAAAACCGTTCGGCGATCGCAGCCATCTCGGGCGAGAAGCCGCGATAAGCCGTCAGCACCATGTTCCTCGCCTCGGGCCAGGCGATGCTGCCGGTGGCCGCGAACGGCAGCGGCGCGTTGCGATCCCAATGCGCGAGCTTCTTCTTGTTGAACCAGCCGGCCTTGAGCCGGTAATAGCGATGCGACAATCGCGGATAGGCGGATCGAACCGAAGCGACCAGCGCGTCGACGACTTCGCGCTCGACGCGGTTGTTCAGATGGCGAGAATCCGCGACGTCTTGAAAGCCGCGCCAGCGGTCGGAAATCTCCTTGTCCTTGGCGAGCGTGTTGGTGATGAGCGCAAAGGTCCGCTCATTGGCCTTGAAGGTTTTCGCCAGCGCCTGCGCGGCGGCCTTGCGCTTTTCGCCGGCGCGGTCCTGCAACAGATTGAGCGTCGGCTCGATCGCCAACTCCTTCGCCCCAAGCTTGAAGCGAAGGCCGGAGATGGTCTGATCGAACAACCTGTTCCAAGCGGCGTAACCGCTCTGGGACTTTTCATGAAACAATTGCTCGACGCGGTCTTCCAGCTGGTACGGCTTGTCCTGGCGCAAATCCTCGATCCACGGGCGATAATGTCCGAGTCCGGAGGTCTGCATCGCGCGCTCGATCGCGGCATCGTCGATGCGGTTGAGCTCGAGCGGAAAAAACAGCAGGTGGATCGAAGCCGCGGTCAGCCGTTCCGAAATATCGCCGTAGAATTTGGAGATAACGGGATCGACGCTGTCGCCGGCGTGAACCAGGCCGGCATAGGATCCGAGTCTTCCGGCGAGATCGTCGATCGCCTCGTAGCGGCTGACCGCTTCGGCAAGCCATTTGCCGCCGTCTTCTGTCGCAATTTGCTCCGCAATCTTGCCTTTATAGTCCGCTTCAAACGCAACGCATTCCGCGTCCATCTTTTCGAGGTCGCGTGCGACCTCCGGCGCGTCGATGCCGGAATAGAGGTCGGCCAGGTTCCATTCCGGCAGCCTGCCGGTCTTGCCCCTGGCAGTGGCCTTCTTGGCGCCGGGCTTGCGCGAAGCGGACGGCTTGCGGAGGGTGGACAAGGAGCGCGAGGTCATCTGGGTTAAACCTATAATATGCGTTTCAAGCAAAAACGATCGTGCGAGGACGTGATGTCAACCTTTAAGAGGGCGTTAATCGGCTTCGGCGAGAGTGCCCCGATTCGAGACAGATAGTTGTAACGCCCGAGGAAAGCAAAGCCATGGCAGCCTGCATTTTGATTGCCGATGACGACGCCGTTCAGCGCCGTCTGGTCGAAAACATGGTGCAGAAATGTGGCTATGAGGCGATGGTTGCCGACGGCGGCGACGCGGCGATCGATATGCTGACCGCGCCGGACGGGCCCAATATCGACGCCGTCGTACTCGACCTCGTGATGCCAGGCCTCGATGGCATGGGCGTATTGGCAAAAATCCGTGAGGCCGGCCTGAACATTCCCGTCATCGTACAAACCGCCCATGGCGGTATTGATAATGTGGTGTCGGCGATGCGCGCCGGCGCCCTCGATTTCGTGGTGAAGCCCGCCGGTTTCGAGCGGCTGCAAGTGTCGCTGCGCAACGCGCTCAATACCAGCGCGCTCAAGGGCGAATTGCAGCGCATCCGGCACAGCCGCGAAGGCCGGCTGACTTTTTCCGATATCGTCACCCGCAGCGAAGCCATGGCGGGCGTGCTACGCACGGCGCAAAAGGCCGCCGCCTCCACGATCCCGGTCCTGATCGAAGGCGAATCCGGTGTCGGCAAGGAATTGTTCGCGCGCGCCATTCATGGCAGCGGCGAAAGGAAGGCAAAACCATTCGTTGCGGTCAATTGCGGCGCGATCCCGGACAATCTCGTGGAGTCGATCCTGTTCGGTCATGAGAAGGGCGCCTTCACCGGCGCGACCGAACGTCATACCGGCAAATTCGTCGAGGCTTCCGGCGGCACGCTGTTTCTGGACGAAGTCGGCGAACTGCCGCTCAGCGCCCAGGTCAAACTGCTCCGCGCCCTGCAGGAAGGCGCGGTCGAGGCGGTCGGCGGCCGCAAGCCCGTGAAAGTCGATGTCCGCATCGTCTCCGCGACCAACCGCAAACTGCTCGACCAGGTCAAAAACGGACAATTTCGCGAGGACCTGTTCTACCGCCTGCACGTGCTGCCGCTGACGATCCCTCCCTTGCGGATGCGGCGCGAGGATATCCCGCATCTGTTGCGGCACTTCCTCGCGCGCTTCTGCGCCGAGGAAAACCGCCTGATCACTGGCATCGACGGCGAGGCCATGGCGCTGTTGTCGCAACTCGACTGGCCCGGCAACATCCGCCAGCTCGAGAACGCGGTCTATCGCGCCGTGGTGATGAGCGAGACCGACCAGCTCGGCATCGCCGACTTCCCGCAGGCCGCCGCGCAATCGCTGGCAATGCCCGACGCCGGCCACATGACCGGCGAGCCGTTGATCATCGGCCCCGGTTCCCATTCGACGGCGCCGGCCATGATTTCAGGTAACGATATACCCATCGCTCCCCCATTGCCGTCGGCCGGCATGCTCCCGATGCTGACCGGCACCGGAGAGGTTCGACCGCTCGAAGACATGGAGAGCGAAATCATCCGCTTCGCGATCTCGCATTACCGCGGCCAGATGTCCGAGGTCGCACGACGGTTGAAGATCGGCCGCTCGACACTTTATCGCAAGCTCGACGAGGCCGAGACCGACGGCACGGCCGACAGCGCGGACAGCACCAACTGAACCGGACGCGGATACAGAGCGTTAGGCTATGGATCTCGAAATGGCCGTCCTGAACATTTTGAACCGTGGCTCGCCGGTGACAGACAAAAATCACAGCTCATGGCAAAACTACGCCATCCGCTGCGAAGCGGGGTTCCGGGAAATCGGTTCCAGATCGGTTCTAAGTCAGTTTATCGTGAGTTGTCCGCGAGGTGCTGGCTTGCATGGACAGGGCCCGTGTAACGTGTGTTGGCGTATGAATCGTTGCATGCAGGCGTACCAACCGAAAGAGGTCTGGAGCGATTCAGACGCAAACCGATGTTCTCGGCACAATGCGCCGAGAACCGATCAGGCCGGCAATTTGCGAAAGCTGAGACGGACCATTCAACAACTGTTCCCCGACGGGGCAGGCTTCACCCGAGGGGAGCGATGATGCGCGACACTGTGAACAACCGTGCGGGATTCGACCGCGTGCTGATGGCCGTGGCCGCGACCTTCCTCGCGGTATCCGCGACCTCGGCCATAACTCCGGTCATGGCGCAGGATGCGGCACACAACAATGCCGCCGAACTCGCCATCGACGCCGCGGTCCCGCGCCCCGAACCCGCCAACGTTCCGCCCCCGACCGTCAACGATTTCAAGCCCGACGTCACCGCGTCGGTGCCAGACGCAAAGGTCTCCGCACCCGACCAGACCGCGAATAAGCCCGCAGATGTCGCCACCACTCCGGTGCCCGCCGCCACACCTGCGACCGCCAACATCGATGCCGCCAAGCCTGATATGGCCAAGCCCGACGCCACCAAGCCTGAGACCGCCAAGGTCGAGCCGGGCAAGGTCGACACCAAGGCTGAACCTGACAAGAGCGACTCCGCTGCGGTCGCGCCGACGGCGCCTGCCGCGGCGACGGCAACGCCCGCTGCGCCCGCCCAAGAGCCGACCAAGGCCGCCAGCAACGTGCCGGCAGCCGATCAGCCGGTCGCCGACAAACTGCGCGACCTGTTGGGCGCGAAATCATCGCACTATTTCGAGCGCAAGGCCGAACGGGCGGCGGTCGAGAAATTCTACACGGCGCACGACTTCGCGCCGCTATGGACCCAGGGCGGCACGCTGACCGAGACCGCCAAGGGCGTCATCGCGCGGCTGAAGGATGCGGCCGCCGACGGATTGAATCCTGAAGATTACCCGGTGCCTGATTTCGCCGCGGCGACCGATCCGGACGCACGGGCGGAAGCCGACCTGAAACTGACCAGCAGCATGATGGACTATGCGCGGCAGGCGCAGAGCGGCCGGATGCACTGGTCGCAGGTCTCAGGCGATATCTCCTATCCCGAGCACCCGGTCGATCCTTCGGAAGTGCTGGCCAACGTCACCACCGCCAAGGACGCATCCGCCGCGCTCGATGGCTATAACCCGCCGCAAAAACTCTATCGCGATCTCAAGAAGAAGCTCGCCGAATTGCGCGGTCAGGGCGATGGGCCGGTGATCCAGATCGCCGAAGGCCCGACGCTCAAATTCACGCCCTCACGCAACAAGAAGCAGCCCACCGAAGTGGTGGAAGATCCGCGCGTGCCGCAACTGCGCGCCAAGCTCGGAATCACCGAGAACGCAAGCGACGATCATTATGATGCCAAGGTTGCGGAAGCCGTGCGCACGTTCCAGGAAGGTGCCGAACTCCGGCCCACCGGCATTCTCGACGACAAGACCGTCAACGCGATCAACAGCCCGAAACGGGGCAGGCAGATCGACACCGTGGTCGTCAACATGGAGCGCTGGCGCTGGTTGCCGCGCGACCTCGGCGCCCCCTCGATCGGCGACGCCTATGTCATTCTCAACATCCCCGATTACACGCTGAAGGTGATGCAGCACGGCGCCACCGTCTGGACCACCAAGGTGGTGACCGGAAAGCCAGGCGTTCACGCCACCCCGCTTCTGACGGAGACGATGAAATACATCACCGTCAACCCGACCTGGAACGTGCCGCCATCGATCGTCTATGGCGAGTATCTGCCGGCGCTGCAGCAGGACCCGACCGTGCTGGAGCGGATGGGACTGCGGCTCGAACGCAACAGCGACGGCAGCGTCCACATCTCGCAGCCGCCCGGCGACGGCAACGCGCTCGGCCGCATCCGCTTCAATTTCCCGAACAAATTCCTGGTGTATCAGCACGACACCCCGGACAAATACCTGTTCGCGAAGGAAGAACGCGCCTTCAGCCATGGCTGCATGCGGGTGCAGAATCCGGATCAATACGCCTCGATCCTGCTCAACATCACAGAGCCGAACGAGCACTACACCCCGGAGAAGATTCGCAGCATGTACGGATCGAGCGAGGTCGATCTGAAATTCCCGACGCCGATCCCGGTGAACATCACCTACCAGACGGCATTCGTGGACGAGGCGGGCAAGCTTGAGTTCCGCAAGGATATCTATGGCCGCGACGGGCTGATGTTGTCCCTGCTGCGCAACAGCAAGAACAAGGATATGGAAGCCGTGGTTGCCCATGCGCAGCCGAGCTATTCTCATCCGGTCGGCAACCTTCCGACAGGCCCCAGCCTTGCCAGCGACAACAGCTCCTCCGGCCCCTCGTTCTTCGAGCGGCTGTTCGGAGGCTCGACCCCCGCTCCGGCACCGCCGCGACCGCAGCGGCGGATCTTCACCCGCTGACCAGCCCTCCCTCCGCCACCGCGGCCGGATTTCCGTAGCAACGTCAAAGGTCTCGCCAATCGGCGAGACCGGTAATGTTAACCACCCTCCATCCTGATTTCAGCAACCGGCTCTTTTTCGCCACACTAGATGAGTTAGGTTAAAGCCTGACTTTGGGGTGGGAGCGATATCTTAACCATCCTGCCTTTAAGACTACGTTCATACTCTTTCGCCGCTCGGGACGGCGAAAGAGCTACTAAATCGGTCGTCCGCTCGATCGATCATCTTCAGGGTGGGCTCGTACGTGCTGGCTGGTTTTGCACGCCAATTCAATTCACTGTCGCTATCGAGGGCTGGATATCGGGCCGGGTATCATCTCGGCCTGACCGCATTGCTGCTGCTTCTGGGAGCCGGCTCTGTTCACGACGCGACCGCTGAAAACGAAACCCGCACCCTTTCGTTCCACCACACCCATTCCAACGAAGACCTCACCGTCACCTTCAAGCGCAACGGCCGCTATGACGAAGAAGCGCTGAAGCAGATCAACCATTACCTCCGCGACTGGCGCACCCAGGACCAGACGGTGATGGACCGCCACCTGTTCGACATCCTCTGGGAAGTCTATCGCGACGTCGACGGCAAGAAGCCGATCCAGATCATTTCCGCCTACCGCTCCCCCGCCACCAACGCCATGCTCCACCGCCGTTCTTCGGCCGTGGCCCGTTACAGCCAGCACATGCTCGGCCACGCGATGGACTTTTTCATCCCGGGCGTATCGCTTGAGCAGATCCGTTTCGCCGGGCTGCGGTTGCAGCGCGGCGGCGTCGGCTTCTATCCGACCTCGGGATCGCCTTTCGTCCATCTCGACACCGGCAGCATCCGGCACTGGCCGCGCATGACCCATGACCAGCTGGCCAGGGTGTTTCCGGATGGCCGCACCGTCCATGTACCTTCGGATGGCGTCCCGCTGAAAGGATATGAGGTCGCCCGCGCCGATATCGAAAAGCGCGACGGCGACGATCACGCAATGGTCCGGAGCAGCCCAAGCCTGTGGGACCGGTTTTTCAACGGCAGATCCAACGACGACGAGGATGAGGGCGCTCCGGCGGTCGAACAGGTCGCCGACATGACGACCAGCGGATCGGCGGACAGGTCCGCCGATGCTGTGCCGGCGCCGCGTTCAAGGCCGCGCGCATTCTCGGCTTTCCAGCTCGCCTCCGCCGACGCGCAGCTCATCCAATCCGGCAAACCGAAGCCGCCCGAGCAGGCGTCGGCCGATGCTGACGACAATGACGCGAAGCCGCAAACGCCGGCCGACATCATCAACGCCCGCGGCATCTGGGGCGATTCCGCGGCGGTGAAACAGGCGACACCCGAGCAGATCGCAGCCATCAGGGCGCGCGAGGCGGTGACATCGGCCGATCCGCAATCGACCGCCGGTATTTCCGCGGCGTTTCAGGCACTGGCCTATGCGCCCGTCGCCAATTCGCCGGTCGACCGCTCCAGGATCGTCGCCGCCACTGCGCCGATCCCGCACAGCGTCCGGCCATTGCCGCGTGACGCCGCCGGGTCGCCGGCCACCGGGATCAACAGCGTTGCTGCCAAAGGGCTGCAGGGGCAGGGAAATATCCAGGGTCAGGACGGCGTGATCGCGACGTCGGCGCGGATTGCCGCAGCCAAGGGCAACGACGTCTGGCTGCGTGCCCTGGTGCTGGCGCCGAGCACGAGCAACTCGATGTTCACGACGGTGCTGGGCGATACTGACATGACCCTGATGCGCGCTTATTTCGTCAAGCCGCAGGCCGCGGTCGCGATGGGCTTCTCGGACGATCCGCAGATGGGTCTGCTCTGCGAGCATTTCACCGGATCCGCCACCGCAAAGCTGGTGACGACGCCCTTTGTGGTGCAGACCGCCTCGCTGCATTAAAGCCCAAACCAAAAAAATATGAGAGCTTGGCTGTGATTCAATCAGAGCCGGGCTGTCATATTTTTGGTTTGACGCATTTTCTTCGCGCGAACCGGTATCCACTGCGCTCGAAAACGCTCCGGCTCAAACACACGGCAGGCAATTTGCCGGTGCTCCGCTGGAAAGGCCGTGATTAGCCTGCCGTCACAGCATTCCCAGCGCCTGCATATAGGTCTCCAGGATGGTTTCCTGCTCGGCGCGCTCATTGGCGTCCTGCTTGCGCAGCCGCACGATCGTGCGCAACGCCTTGACGTCGTAGCCGTTGCCCTTGGCTTCGGCATAGACGTCGCGGATATCATCCGAGATTGTCTTCTTTTCTTCTTCCAGCCGCTCGATACGTTCGACGATGGCCTTGAGCTGGTCTTTCGCGAATTTTGTCGCGGGCTCTTCCTTGACCGCGGCAGCAGTGGTGGCCATCGGGTACTCCTGAGTGAACTGATGATGGGGCATCGACGTCAGCGGCCCTGCCGCACGCCAACTCGTGGAACGACCCTCAAGTTTGCGGCGGCTTACGTCAAGAAAACATCACGCTCATCCACAGCGCGCCCACACCTTCCTGCATATGAAAAAGAAAGCTGTTGATCGCGGCGATCGGGCTTCCGCTTCCTCATCCTTTCGCGGCGAGGGCGGGCCGAGAATCACCGATCCCCGCCATGCTTTGCAATGAAGCAGGGCGGCGACACCTTCAGATAACGATGCGGAAAATCAGTGCCCGCTTTGGGCCTTTTTCATCGCAACCAATTGCTCGGGTGTGGCTGCACCTTGAAATTTTGACTTCCAGGTCTCGTAGGGCATGCCGTAAACCGCCTCGCGGCTCTCATCCTTGGTCATCGCAGCCCCCTTGGCGTCGGCCTCTTCCTTGAGCCAGTTGGACAGGCAGTTGCGGCAGAAGCCCGCCAGGTTCATCAGATCGATGTTCTGCACATCGGTGCGCGAACGCAGGTGCTCGACCAGACGCCGGAAAACCGCTGCTTCAAGTTCTGTTCTGGTTTTGTCGTCCATCGCCATGTCGTTCTCTCGCCATTTCACGCAAAGGATACTGGATATTAATTGGGCACTGTCACAGATTCTGCCATATGCCAGCGATACCAGAGTTCCAATAGTAGGAATTTTGGCCGCCGGCCGCCACCCGACCGTTGACAGCGCCTTCCAGCTCACGCGAGATCGTCGGAGAACGGATATAGTTTCGCTCAATGGTCGCTGACATTCCCCGACAGCCCCGCCCATCCACACGCGTCGCCGCCGGCTTGATGCCGGTGCTGGCGCTGCTGCTGAGCTGTTTGTGGAACAGTCCCGCCGCCGCGGACTTTCGTCTCTGCAATAACACCGCAAGCCGGGTCGGCGTCGCGTTGGGCTACAAGGATGCAGACGGCTGGACCACCGAGGGTTGGTGGAACGTATCCTCTCGCAGTTGCGAAACGTTGCTGAAGGGCACGTTGATCGCGCGGTATTATTACATTTACGCGCTCGACTACGACCGCGGCGGCGAATGGTCGGGGCAGGCCTTCATGTGCTCGCGCGACAAGGAATTCACCATCAAGGGCACCGAGAATTGCCTGGCGCGCGGTTTCGACCGCACCGGCTTCTTCGAGGTCGACACCGGCGAGCAGCGCGCCTGGACCGTGCAGCTCACCGAATCCAGCGAGCAGCAGCCCGCGCAGCGCCTGCCCGGGATTCCCGGAACGGTCGATCCGAATGCCCCGGGCGGCCTTCCGGGCATGTCGGGTCCGCCGGGCACGGTCCCCAGCCTGCCCAACAGCCCGGGCGGAACGCCGCCTCCGGGCACGCCCGGTCCGCCGCCCGCCGCTGCGCCTGGAAACAAGCCATGAGACGCCTGCGCCGCATCAAGATCCTGGCTACGCTCGGACCGGCATCGTCCGACAGCGCAATGATCCGGCGGTTGTTCGAAGCCGGCGCCGACGTCTTCCGCATCAACATGAGCCACACCTCGCACGACAAGATGCGCGAACTGGTCAAGACCATTCGCGGCGTCGAGAGCAGCTATGGCCGGCCGATCGGCATCCTGGTCGATCTTCAGGGGCCGAAGCTGCGCCTGGGTTCGTTCGCGGAAGGCGCGATCCAGCTCAACAATGGCGAACGCTTCGTGCTGGATTCCGATAAGACGCCGGGCGACAATACCCGCGTCCAGCTTCCGCACCCTGAAATTCTCGCCGCCCTCAAGCCGGGCCACGCGCTGCTGCTCGACGACGGCAAGGTGCGTCTGATCGCCGAGGAAACCTCGCCCGAGCGCGCAGTGACCCGTGTCGTGATCGGCGGCAGGATGTCGGACCGCAAGGGCGTCAGCCTGCCCGACACCGATCTGCCCGTCTCCGCCATGACGCCAAAGGATCGCGCCGACCTCGAAGCGGCGCTGGTCACCGGCGTCGACTGGATCGCGCTCTCCTTCGTGCAGCGCGCCGAAGACGTCACCGAGGCCAAGAAACTGATCCGCGGCCGGGCTTCGGTGATGTCCAAGATCGAAAAGCCGCAGGCGATCGACCGGCTCCCCGACATCCTGGAAGCGTCCGACGCCCTGATGGTGGCGCGCGGCGATCTCGGCGTCGAATTGCCGCTGGAGCGGGTGCCGAGCCTGCAGAAGCAGATGACGCGGCTGGCGCGGCGCGCCGGCAAGCCGGTGGTGGTCGCGACGCAAATGCTGGAATCGATGATCCAGAGCCCGGTGCCCACGCGCGCCGAGGTCTCCGACGTCGCCACCGCCGTTTACGAAGGGGCGGATGCGATCATGCTGTCGGCGGAATCCGCCGCCGGCAAGTTTCCGGTCGAGGCGGTATCGACGATGAACCGGATCGGCGAGGAAGTGGAGCGCGACCCGACCTACCGCGGTGTGCTCAACGCGCAGCGCGCCGAGCCGGAGCCGACCGTCGGCGACGCGATCGCCGACGCCGCGCGGCAGATCGCCGAGACGCTCGATCTGTCCGCGATCATCTGCTGGACCAGTTCCGGATCGACCGCCTTGCGCGTCGCGCGCGAGCGGCCAAAGCCACCGGTGGTGGCGATCACGCCCAATCTGGTCACGGGACGCAGATTATCGGTGGTCTGGGGCGTGCATTGCGTGGTCGCGGAAGATGCCCAGGACCAGGACGACATGGTCAACCGCGCCGGTTCGATCGCGTTTCGCGACGGCTTCGCCAAGGCCGGGCAGCGCATCATCATCGTCGCGGGCGTGCCGCTCGGCACTCCCGGCACGACCAACATGGTGCGCATCGCCTATGTCGGCCCCAACACCGACGCCGATATGTAAGGCAAAGGTCTTGCGGCCATCCGCCGTCATTCCGGGATGGTGCGTTAGCACCAGACCCAGAATGACTTCAGCATTCAACTTCAGAGCAACGTCGCGGCCAGCGTGATCTTGGTGTTGAGCAGTTTCGACACCGGGCAGCCGGCCTTCGCCTTGCCCGCCAGTTCTTCGAATTGCTCCTTGGTGGCACCCGAAATTTTCGCGCTCAGGGCCAGATGCACCGAGGTGATGGCAAAGCCATCGGCCACCTTCTCGAGCGTGACGTCCGCCTTGGTCTCCATATGCTCGGCGGTGAGCTTGGCCTCGCCGAGGATCAGCGACAGCGCCATCGTAAAACAGGCGGCGTGCGCGGCCCCGATCAATTCTTCCGGATTTGAGCCGGGCTTGCCTTCGAAACGGCTGGCGAAGCCATAAGGATAGTCATTCAGCGCACCGCTCTTGGTCGAGATCGCGCCCTTGCCGTCTTTGATGCCGCCCTGCCATTTGGCGGATCCTGATGTCGTTGGCATTTATCGCTCCTTCCAAAGCGTTTTCGAGCGAAAGCCTGCCCCGGACTTGGATAGCGAAGTGGCTTCCAGTTCGCATGCACAAAACGCGCCAAACTAAAAGAGGTAAACTCCGGTTCTGGTTCCATCAGAGCCGAAAGGCTCCAACGTTTGACGGATCGCCGGCTTCACAGCGAGCTCGCCATCTTAACGGGATGGATGCGTCAAAGCGATGTCATCGGCCGTTGCCTTTTACGCACCGACCAACACTTTCGCCGGCATCGCCGCCTGCACCACCAGGCCGCGGGCGCGGGCATCCATCACGCCGACAGCGCGCAGGGCCAGGAGTGTGACGGTCTGAACGGCGTCACGCAATTTGGCCTGATCATCCAGATTGTCCGGGGCCAGCGGCCCGACCAGGGCTTCATGCAGCGCGCCAAGCAACGCGGTGGCGGCAACGGCGGTGTCCTGTGCCGGAAGATGTCCGGCGCGGACCGCAGCCTCGATCCGGGTTGCAATCTCGCCGGCGATCTCGCGCCGGCTCGCCAGCCGCGAGGCGGTGACGTCGACATCGACCGGCTCAGCCAGGATGCCCCAGGCGAGCTTGCGCTGCGACAGCACATGCACAGCGACCGTGGTCACGGCCGCTGCCAGGGCCGAGGACGGTCCCGGCGCCGCATCCGCCGCGCGGCGGATCGCCGCCAGTTCGTCGCGCGACACGTCTGCGATCAGTTCCGAAATCAGGTCTGCCTTGGAGGGAAAATAGCGGTAGACGGTGCCGGCCGCGACATTGGCCCGGACCGCAACCGGCGCGATCTGGACCGCGGCCATTCCCCCGTCGGCCGCGGCATGGCGCGCCGCCGCCAGAATAGCACTTCGCCGCGCCGCAAGGCGCTTTACCACCTGATGAGTTCGTCGATAGACCATGTGACGCGTTTCCCGCCCCTGTGCGCAAGGCCGGACGGGTCCGACCATGCAGCGCCGCTTTCGATGATTTTAGCGATCTGGAACAAATCGCCATGAAGAACTGAACAACTATTCAGGCGAAATGACAAGATGCAAAGGTGGGCAGATTTGAAGGGGGCGCTTCAATGCCTTGTGGTCCGCGTCCGGCTCATTCGGCTGCCATTGGATGCAACGACCGCATGCCAGATCCTTCCCGCGAAGAACCAAATGACATCCGTTTCCGCAATGCTCTCGACCACTCCAGGGCACGGTGATCGACCGGAAGAAAAAAGACACTGGCGAGGAATGCAAGGCAAATCCCGGCGACGATCGCGCTGAGGCGCGATAATTCCAGCCCGATCATGCCGTTCAACAACAGGAACAAAGCCGCTGACGGTCCAAACAGGACTGGCCAGTGAATCAGATAAAGCGGGAACGACAATTTGGACCGCGCGATCAACCACGGCGTGGACAGGAAACTTCGCGCAGCCTCAAGATTGATGATTCCAACCAGCACCAGGATCGCACCGAACGTCTTCTGCTGCATCGGCGCGAACTGACCGGGAAACAACAAATAGGTTGGACTCGAGCAGAGCATTCGCAGCCATTCCGGTTGCCAGATTTCAGCGAGCACGCACCAGAAAACGCCGAACGCGATACAGAACACCGGCAACAGCTTGCTGGCCGGAGCGGGCCTTTCAGCGCATGAGAATGCAGCCAGAAGGTGACCGACGAAAAAACAGAGGTAAGCACTGCGTGCCGTAAAGATCGTGCCCAACAACAGGGCCGACCACCACAAGGCGCGTGATCGCCGGGCGCACCAGCAGAGCATGAGCACGATCATCGAGCCGTAAAACTCGATGCTCAGCGTCCACAGCGGCGCCACGAAAGATTGATCGACCGCCTGCTGCCACGGCGCCAGGAACGCGACGCCAGGCAATCCACGATAACCGAGGAACAAAGCGTTGACGGTACCGTCCCTGATGACCGAAAGCACCGAAACCTCTGCGTTCCATTGGCTCGCAAACCAGGCCGAACCGGTAAGTTCGCCGGCCTGCACGTTGGGCTTGCCAAACGCCAGCATCACCATCGCGGCCACCGACACCGCGGCAGCAGCCGGCAGGCCGAGACGGACGATCCGGCCCAAGATTTGCGGGATTGGCGTGGCTGGATTCCGCTCGAATGAACGAGTCAAAACGTAACCGCTGAGGGCAAAGAAAATATAGACCGCCGAGTAGCCGTCATAAATGAAATATAGCGGCGACAGGTGAACGTATGCTGCGACGGTTGCGGTTGAGGGGAGTGAATAGACCAGGTCCGGAGCAAACGCGGCCAAAAAATGCAGCAGCAAAACCTGCAAAGCGGCAAGGCCTCTGATCGATTCCAGATAAACGATCCGAGATTCTTGCCGCACGCTCTGATCCGCAACCACGCCCCGCTCAATGGCCTGCATGGTGGCATTCCTTCGGAGGGCTGCTTTGGTCTGGAGCAATTGCCGAAATCGACGCGGCCACGCGACATCCTTCCTCGCGCACTGTTCAGTACACGCTCTCAAGCAATAGAGCCTGCGGCGTTGAGGAAATCTTAATTAAGGTTCGGAATCGGACGGCACGGATTGGGAAAGATCCCGATTGGCTGATGACGGGTCAATCCGGCAGCATCATTTGCGCATAAAAAACGCGGCGTCACCGCCGCGTTTTTTAGATTCAACGATAGCGCAATTACGCCTGCGGCTGCGGCTCCAGCCCGGGATCCGGATCGGGACGCGGACGCGGCTTGCCAGCCGGCGGCACCGCCGAAGCGCGCGGCGTGGTCGGCTCCAGCACCGACTCGCGGTTCGGCTTCTTGCCCTTGAGCAGATCGCTGATCTCGTCGCCGCTCAAGGTCTCATATTCGAGCAGACCCTTGGCCAGCGCTTCGAGATCGGCGCGCTTCTCGGTAAGGATCTTGGTCGCCTCGTTATAGCCCTCCTCGACCAGCCGCTTGATCTCGGAATCGATCTTCTGGACGGTTGCCTCCGAGGCGTTTTGCGTGCGCGAGACCGACATGCCCAGGAACACTTCGTCCTGGTTCTCGCCATAGGACACGGTGCCGAGTTCTTCGGACAATCCCCAGCGCGTCACCATCATCCGCGCCAACCGCGTCGCCTGCTCGATATCGGAAGCGGCACCGGAGGTGACCTTCTCGCGGCCGAAGATCAGCTCCTCCGCGACGCGTCCACCCATCATGATGGCGAGCCGTGAGGTCATCTGCTCCAGCGACATCGACAGCTTGTCGCGCTCCGGCAGTTGCATCACCATGCCGAGCGCACGGCCGCGCGGGATGATCGTCGCCTTATGGATCGGATCGGTCGCGACCACATTGAGGCCGACGATGGCGTGGCCGCCTTCGTGATAGGCGGTCAGCAATTTCTCTTCCTCGGTCATGACGAGCGATTTGCGCTCGGCGCCCATCATCACCTTGTCCTTGGCCTCTTCAAACTCGGCCTGCGTCACCATGCGCTTGTTGCGCCTTGCCGCGGTCAGCGCCGCTTCGTTGACGAGGTTCATCAGGTCGGCGCCCGAGAAGCCGGGCGTGCCGCGCGCGATGGTCTTGAGATTGATGTCCGGCGCCAAGGGCACCTTGCGGACGTGGACCTTGAGGATCTGCTCGCGGCCGACGACGTCCGGGTTCGGCACCACCACCTGACGGTCGAAACGGCCGGGACGAAGCAGCGCCGGATCGAGCACGTCGGGCCGGTTGGTCGCAGCGATCAGGATCACGCCTTCGTTGGCCTCGAAGCCGTCCATCTCGACCAGCAACTGGTTCAAGGTCTGCTCGCGCTCGTCATTGCCGCCGCCGAGACCGGCGCCGCGATGACGGCCGACGGCATCGATTTCGTCGATGAAGATGATGCAGGGCGCGTTCTTCTTGGCCTGCTCGAACATGTCGCGGACACGGCTGGCGCCGACGCCGACGAACATTTCGACGAAGTCAGAACCCGAGATCGTGAAGAACGGCACATTGGCTTCGCCCGCGACCGCGCGCGCAATCAGCGTCTTGCCGGTGCCGGGAGGTCCGACCAGCAGCACGCCGCGCGGAATACGTCCGCCGAGACGCTGGAATTTTCCGGGGTCGCGCAGGAATTCGACGATCTCCTGCAGATCCTGCTTGGCCTCGTCGACGCCGGCGACGTCCTCGAACGTCACCCTTCCATGCGCCTCGGTCAGCATCTTGGCGCGCGACTTGCCGAAACCCATCGCCTTGCCGGCGCCGCCCTGCATTTGGCGCGACAGGAAGATCCAGACGCCGATCAGCGCGATGAACGGCAGCCATGAAACCAACAGCGACACGAACCACGGCACGTTGTCGCCGGGCGGCTTCGCGGTGATCTGCACCTTGCCGTTATAGAGGCGCGTCACCAGCGTCGGATCGTTCGGCGCATAGGTCTGGAAGCTCGAACCGTTGGTAAACGTGCCGTGAATTTCCGGGCCCTGGATCACGACGTCGCGGACATGGCCCTGATCAACTTCGCTCAGAAGCTGCGAGAACGAGATGTCCTGAGAAGACACGCGCTGCCCGGGATTCTGGAAAAGCGTGAACAAGGCCAACAGCAGCAGAACAATAATAACCCAGAGGGCGAAATTGCGCAGATTGGCGTTCATCGATCTTCCTTCGTGGTCGCGCGGATCGCGGCCTCATGTCCTTGGCAGTCTCTTGGGCAGCCTCGAGGGGAATCCCCTGGTCGACCATTGCACAATCTAAGTGTCGCCCCGGGCGCTGCCAAGGGAACTGCACAGGACTATTTAGCGCATTCTAGTGCGATTCCCGTTCAAATAATGGCGTCAGGGCCGGCGTTTCCCCGGGGTGGTTAAGGTTTCGCAGACCGTACCGGGCCATGACAGCCTGACGTTGATTTGGCTCAATCGCCCCGGCGGCGGCGGGGTGGCGCCGGCTCAACGCGGATCCGGCCGCCAACCAAGCTGATCAGGGCGCCGGCAAGGGTCTGCTTCAGACTGAACCGCCCTTTTCCGCTTTGCCTTGCGCCGGCCTGATCCAACGCCAACAGCAGCCCTTCGATCTTGCCGAGTTCCGCCGGCCCCTCATGCCCGAAACGATCGATCGCGCGCTGCAACAGCCGGATGCGGACTTCCTCCGGAAGGCCGGCAAAAGCGGCGAAGTCGAACACCCTGGCGTCCAGCCGCGCAGGCGAGGCTGCGCCACCCGCCAATGCGAGGTAGCGCTCGGCGCCATCGGCCAGAACCTCCACGGCAGCATTGGCGCGGGCGAGCCTCGAAGCTAGCCGCACCAGAGTGCGGGCGTCGCCGCCTTCGGCCGCGAGCGCCGGCATCAGGGCGCGAAGCCTTGGCCGGGTGAAATTCAGGTCGCGATTGGTGGGATCTTCGGCGAAACCGATTTTTGCTTTTTTAAGCGTTGCGACCAGTTGCGATTTGGAAACACCCAGAAACGGACGCGCCAGCAGCACGCCCTCGCGCTCGGACTGGGAGGCCATCGCCGCGAGCCCGGCGATGCCGCTGCCGCGCAACATCCGCATCAACAATGTCTCGGCCTGGTCGTCACGGGTGTGCGCGGTGAGAATGTGGGTCGCACCGGATGTCCGCGCCGCCTCCGCGAGCAATTTGTAGCGCGCCGCCCGCGCTGCCGCCGGCAATCCGGTTTTCGGCTTGGCGCCTCGCCAGCGCATCGTCCGATGCGGCAGGCCGAGGCTCTGCGCCAGCCGCTTGACGTCGCGCGCCTCGCGCGCGGCCTCCGCGCGCAAGCCGTGATCGATGGTCACGGCGATGAGCCGCGGACCGTGCGCCAAATTCCGTCGCCAGCGCGCCGCAAGCCACATCAGCGCGGTGGAATCGGGGCCGCCGGACACCGCAAGCACCAGGGCCGGCGCGGCCCGCAGCGCCGCGAACAGGCGTTTGGCGTCCTGCGCCGAGATCACGGAATGCTCAGAGTCGGGCATGGCTCGCGGCTGCGCGTGGAGAAAACGCGTCGGACAAAACTTCAAGGACTGATCGAGTTTATGCCGAGATGCGGTCCAGGCCCAGCATTGCCTGCACGCGCCGTCGCGTCAGCACTTGCTCCGCTTCTGCTCCCGGTCCACGGCCGCTTTGACGCCGCTCGAGGCGCGCGGATATTTTCGTGTCACCTCGCCCAGCGCGGCGCAGGCGGCTTCCTTTTCCTTCAGCGCCGCCAGCGATTGTCCGAGCCGCAGCAACGCATCGGGCGCCTTCGCCGATTTATCGTATTTGGTGGTCACCGCGAGGAAAGCTTCCGCGGCATCACGGTATTGCTGGCGCTGGTACAGGCTCTCGCCCAGCCAGTATTGCGAATCCGCGACCAGGGGATCGCCCGGATATTTCTGCGCGAAATTGCGCATGGTCTGCTCGGCAAGCGCATAGTCCTTGCGCTCCATATAGCCGATGCCGAGATCGAACTCGTCCCGCGGCGTCGCCGACGGCGGCAGGGTGGTCAGGCTACCGGCGTCGGCGGCATTCGGCGGAGGTCCGCCGCCGCCATTATTGGCGCCGGGATAGCCGAGATTGAGCGGTTCACCCGGGGCCCGTCCGCCCGGCGCGCCGTTCGTGACCGGCATCTGGCCGCCGCCCAGCGGACGCGGCGCGCCGGGGGCGTTCGGGTTCTGGCTGGGATCGAAGGCGTCGCCGCGACGCTGGCCCTGCGCCGGGGCTTCTTCCTGGTAGATCGGTGCGGGAGCCGCGATCGGCTGCTGACCATATCCCTGCTGGGGCGGCGGGTTATAAGCCGGACCGGGCTGGGCCGGAGCAGCCACGGCATAGTTCGGAGCAGGCGCTCCCGGCTGGACCGGTTGAGGACCGGGCGCGACTTGCGCCCCGCCCTGGAGCGCCCGCAAGCGCTCCTGGAGCAGTTGGTTCTGGTGTTGCAGTTCCTCGTTCTGACCGGTCAATTGCCGCAACTGGTTCTCAAGCTGCTCAATCCGCATTTCCGGATCGGCGTCGTCGGATTGCGCAAAGACCTGCGGACCCAGCACGAGCGTCGCGGTGAATGCCGCAGCCCACGTAACTCTATGGAATCTGGATAACATTTTGCCCTGACGACGAAGCCAGCCTGACATCGGAAGCAGGCTACATTGAGAGATCGAGTACGCCAAAAATGTGACTGATACAAACAGCTGGCTGGGTCTATCTGGCCGGATCCGGTCACGAAAAAGAAACCGGTGCCCCAAAGGCGCCGGCGACATCATTTCGCGCGATGGATGCTCAAGAGACGAAAGCTCAAGAACTGGCGTTCAGAACCGTGACGGCGCGGCGATTCTGCGACCAGCACGAGATGTCGTTACACACCGCGACCGGACGTTCCTTGCCGTAAGAGATCGTCCGCATCCGGCCCGCATCGATGCCATGCGATGCCATATAGGTGCGAACCGACTGGGCCCGGCGCGCGCCGAGCGCGATATTGTATTCGCGGGTGCCGCGCTCGTCGGCATGGCCTTCGATGGTGAAGCTGTAGCGCGGATAGGCCTGCAGCCATTGTATCTGCTTGTCCAGGGTCGCGGCCGCCTGCGGGCTCAGATCCGTCTGGTCGCTTTCGAAGAATACGCGGTCGCCGACATTCACCACAAAATCCTGCTGGCTGCCCGGGGTCGCCGCATTGGCCATCGCGCCATCAGCGCCGAAGTTCTTGTTGGCGCAGGCGCCCATCGACAGCGCCACAACCAATACCGCGGCCAGCTTCAATCCCTGGAGGATACGCATCTGAGATTTCATTCCTGAGCCTCCACGCTCGGGTTATCCAACTGTCCATCGGGTCTACAGGGGGTTGGTTAAGCGAACGTTCCGTCAACCTTGACGGGGAGTTGCCAAGGCCGATCAAATGCCCCCGAATGGCGAAAAGCGCCCGTGATGGTTAATGGGTTGTAAATGTGGCGCGAGGGTGGAGCAAGCGGCTCCATGGCCCGCAGTACCGGTTTTCAGAGCCGAATTCCCGGCCATCTTCCGAGGGAACTTTCAGCCAACACCGAAACCGTTGCCGCAACGCCGGTCAAGCCGCCGTTGCCCGACAATACAGCCTTTGAAGTCCGGCCTTTGCAGGACGACTTTTTGCAAGGCGGCCCTTTGTAAAGCGAGCTTTCAGGAATGCGGAACGATCGAGGCCGGCTCGAACGAGGTGATCACCTCGCTGGGCGATGAAGGGCGGGCGCTGGCGCGCTGGAACAACATCCGCCGCTCGAACGCGCTCGAACGCAGGAACGGATAACGGGCCAGAACCCTTTCCCGCACCGTCGGATAATGCGCAGCCATCAATCCGACCGCCTTGACCAGACCGGGGTACAGCCGCGGCTCGCACCAGGTTTCCTGCAAAAATATACGGCGGTAAAATGCCTGATGCTCGGGGCGGACGGGCGCCAATCCATAATCGGCATTGAAATGAACACCGGCGGTCGAACCCAGCCGAGCCGTCACATAGGGAAGCTCCGGGAAATTTCTTACCTTGGCGGGATCGGCCACGAAGCGGGTTGAATCGATGAACGAGAAGCCCTGATCGAGCTTCGGTTGAAGAATATCGCCGAACACGTCGAGCGACGGCGACACCCGCTGATCAGGCGTCAATACCGTGACGCGGATCGAACTGTAAAGCTCACCGTGGAAGTAAACGCCGAATACCCAGGAATTGGGGACCTCGTCATATCGATCGGTGACGCGTTCGTCGGCCGACGGCCGGATGGCGCCCTCGCGTAGATAGGCCCGGTACCGAAGGTTGTAGATCTCTTCTTTTTCTCTGGGTGTCTGCGCCAGACGGTAATCGACTTGATCGAGCGGGTCTGAGATCCGTGCGGGAGCTACTGTAGACACTTCGGCTGCCGATGCCACGCGGTACTCCTCAAGTCCCAACAACTTATGCGCACCTAAATAACATTAACATTTCCCTAACCGATTTGCAAAAATATCGCGGTATCAGGGTTAATTCCGGCGTTCAAAAACGCGTGCGCGGCGGGCCCGCGAAGACACCCGCGCAATAATAATATTCTACCGATGCGCCGGTTGAAACAATCAGGCGATCGATCGTGAAGGAGCCGCCAGGGTTTGCTCGCTGGGCACATGGCGGCCATGCGAAGCATTCAGGAGTTGGCGGATCCGTACCGCCGGGACCGGCCGGCTGAACAGAAAGCCCTGCGCCTCGGTGATCGTGCCGTCGGCGCTGATCAGATCGAGTTGCTCGTTGCTCTCGATGCCTTCGACCACGACCGACATGCCGAGATCGGCGGAAAGCCGCGCCACGCCACGCAACAGCGTCAGCGGACGATCGGTGTCGATGCCCTCGAGGAACGAACGGTCGATCTTCACCTTCTGCAACGGGAAATTGTGCAGATAGCTCAGGCTGGAATAACCGGTGCCGAAATCATCCAGCGATATCCGCACCCCGATCGCGCTCAGCTGCGACAGCACGTCGTGGGTCGTTTGCGTGTTGCGCAACAGCGAGGACTCGGTGATCTCGATTTCGAGCCGGCGCGCGGGAAGCCCGGAAACTTCCAGCGCATAGCGAACCTCGCTCAGCACGTCGCGCTGATGGAATTGCTGCGGCGAGAAATTCACGGCGACGCTGACGCCTTCCGGCCATTTCATGCATTCCATGCAAGCCTTGCGCAGAATCCAGCGGCCGAGATCGATAATCAGCCCCATGTCCTCGGCGACCGGGATGATGTCGATCGGGGAAACCGTGCCGCGCAGCGGATGATTCCAGCGCAGCAGAGCCTCGCAGGTCGATATCCGGCCGGACTTCAGATTGACCAGCGGCTGGTAGAACATCTCGAACTCTTCATTCGCCAGCGCCTTGCGCAGGTCGAGCTCCATGGTGCGGCGCGACTCGACGATCTGCGCCATCTCGTCCCGGAAGAAACAGAAGGTGCCGCGGCCATCGGCCTTGGCGCGATAAAGCGCCATGTCCGCATTCTTCAGCAGCGTATCGGCATTGACCCCGCGGGATGTCAGGGCGATGCCGACGCTGGCGCCGATCTCCACCAGATGGTTCTCGATCTTGTATCGCTCGCTCAGGCGATCGACGATGCGCCGCGCCAGAACCGCGGCCTCTTCAGGCGTGGTCAGGTTCTGCTGAAACACCACGAATTCATCGCCGCCGAAGCGCGCGACAAAATCCTCGGGGCGAAGCATGCTGCGCAGCCGTTCGGCCACGGCGCGCAGCAACTCGTCGCCGCAGGGGTGGCCCAGCGTATCGTTGACCTGCTTGAACTGATCGAGATCGATGAACAGCAATGCCGACAACTGCTCGCCTTCCTGCTGAACGGCCAGCAGGCGCCCGATCTCGTCGCGGAAATTCAGGCGGTTGGGCAGCGCCGTCAATTCGTCATAGCGCGCCAGATGGCTGATCCTGGCTTCGGCGTTACGACGCTCGGTAACATCTTCGAGCAGCACCACGGCACCGCCGCCGGCCATCGGCTGGAATGTCCAGGACAGCGAGCGTCCCCGGCTGCCATCGGGATCGGTCGTGATCATGTCCCGCGTCTGGGTGTTGTCGATTTCGGCAAGGATCATCTTGCCGCTCGCTTCGGAGAGCGAGCCGGCCTTGACGCAGGCCGCAACGATGTCGGACGCGCTGGCGCCGCGCTGCACGAGATCGTCCGACAGATGCATCATGTCGCTGAAATGATGATTCATCACCGCCAAACTTCCATCGGCGCGGAACATGCACAGCCCGTGCGGCATGTTGTTGAGCGCGGTGTCGAACTGGCCGGCGATCGCGGCTTCGCGTTCCCTGGCGACCCATGCATTCACATAGATCCGTTGCAGGCTGGAGGTGAGATGCCGGATGGCAACGAAGAAAACGAGGCTGAGCAAGGCAAGAACGAAATAATAATATCCGCCGACGAACATCAGCGCCGCGATCAGGGGCCCGCAGGCCAGCAGAACCTGCAAATGAAAAATGCGCGGCCGGCCAAATGTGCGTCCAACGCCGCCCGACGTATAGGCGACCACGGTCGTGACGCAGAGCATATGCGCGGCCACGTCGCTGGTCCGCAGCAGGACCGTGACGCCCCAGATGCCGAGCGTGAGACCGTAAGCGACCGCACCGATCCGGTATCGCTTTTCCCAGGTCACCGCTTCGGTTGCCGTCAACGGAGCGTTCCGCTGCTGGTAGCGGTACATCTGGAGGGCACGCGCTGTGCCCACCACCACGAAAAGAAGCACGCACAGCCAGATCAGGATATCGCCGGTGGCAATCGCAATCACGGCGCCGGCAATCGCGGGACCGAAAGCGCCGAAGATCATGGGCGCTGGATTCATGAACAGCGAATCCACCAGTCCCGCGTAAATCGACGGTGACATCTCCTGATCGGGGTCCCTGGATCGGCTTGCAAGCTGCATGGGAAATGCACGTCCTTTCAGTCTCGTACCTTACCCGCCGCTGATGAAGTCTTTCTGAGGGAATATTGTTACCGGAATGTTGTATGCGGCATGCAACGATGAAAATCCACTTGTTAAATCAGTGAGCTAGGCAAGGTTTGCCGACCATGCGGCACGCTGAGGCGAAGCGCCGATGCGGGACCGCCGGCCACTGACGACAATGGCGGAGACCAGGCCAGGTCGGGCGTCAAAGTCCGGGACTGGAATCCATTCGTTCACCGTCCCCCGAAATGTCGACAACGGGCCGCGCAGGTTCTGCGTCATCGCCGGGCCTCGGGAAGCATCACCCGCGCTCACCGCAAGTCAGCCATCTCCGCGGCGTAAATCTTAACCACGGGTTAAGATTTGACCTTAATTTTGGATTAACGCGCCTTGGTAAAAGGCCGGACAGAAGGTAGTTTCGGTCTAACAGGCCGCGTCCTGAAGAGTGTGGCGTTCTGGAGAGTGCCGGATGACCGATGCAGTTGTGGCCCGCTCAGCGAAATTGGGCGATTCCTGTTTGCGGGATATTCCCCGCCTTCTTTCCAAGGAAGAAATTCGCAACCTTTCGCAGATCGACAGCACCAGATTTACTTTGACCGCGCTGCTTGAGTTCGGCCTGATCGCCGCCGCCATCTGGATCAGCGAAACCTGGTGGAGTCCGCTAGTATATGCGCTTGCCGTCGTCGTCATCGGCTCTCGGATCAACGGCTTGGGGGCGTTGATGCACGACGCCGCTCATTATCGCGGCTACGCCAATCGAAAGCTCAACGACTTCATCGGGGAGGTTATCGCGCTGCCGACATCGGCTTCGATGGCGGGCTATCGCAATACCCATTTCGCTCATCATCGCGAGTTGAACAGTGAAAATGATCCCGACTGGCAACGCAATGTAGGGCTGAAGGAGTACGAATTTCCGGCATCGCCCGGCAGCGTGCTGATGCGCATCATGCAGTATCTGTCAGGCCTGAAGAGCCTTACCGCCGTCACGGGATTTCACAAGAACAAGGATACGCGCGACATTGCGGCCGCGGTGGCCCGTGCGCGGCTGTTCTTCTTTGCCGCGCTTTTGGTTGCATCGATCGTGCTGGGCTTCTGGAAGCTGCTTCTGCTTTACTGGATCGTTCCGCTGATGACGGTATTCCTGGCCATCCGGTATATCCGCAGCGTCGCCGAACACTATGCGGTGGAGCACGAGAACGTGCTTACCGAAAGCCGTACCGTCGTGGCGCCGTTCTGGGAGCTATGGCTGATCGCGCCCTGGGGCCTGAACTATCACCTCGAACACCATCTATTCCCGGGTGTGCCCTGCTTCAGGCTCGGGGAGCTTCATCGGCTGTTGATGACGCGGAAGCCCTATCCGGAAATCGCGCATGTGACTTACGGCTATTTCAGCGGGCTGCTGCGCGACTGCGCGGCGGCTCGTTACGCGGAAATGGCCGGCTCCACGTCGACATCATAGGCCGGACGCCTGCGAATGATCGGCGGCGGAGATTTGCCGATCCGCCGCGCTCAAGACAACAACGGTGACCAGGCCGGGTCGGACGCGAAGCTCGGGGTCGGGACCCGCTGCTCGGTACGCCCGGAAATGTCGATGCTAAACAGCGACGGCCCCGCCTCGCCGCCGGGATCGCGGAAGAACATCAGCACGCGGCCGTTCGGCGCGAAGGTCGGTCCTTCATTGTGGAATCCGGCGGTAAGAATGCGTTCGCCAGACCCGTCGGGCTTCATGATGCCGATGGCGAACTGTCCGCCGCCCTGTTTGGTGAAGGCGATGTAGTCGCCCCGCGGCGACCATACCGGGGTCGAATAGGTGCCGTCGCCAAAGGAGATGCGTTGCGCGGGACCACCGGTTGCCGCCATGACATAGATCTGCGGCTTGCCGCCGCGATCGGATTCAAAACACAGTTGCGTGCCGTCCGGCGCATAGGATGGCGAGGTGTCGATCGCCGGCGTGTCGGTCAGCCGCGTGGTCGATTTCGAACGCAAATCCATCACGAACAGGTTGGCGTTGCCGCCCTGCTGCAGACTCATGATGACGCGCTGGCCGTCCGGCGAGAAGCGCGGCGCGAACGACATGCCGGGAAAATTGCCGACGATCTCGCGCTGCCCGGTCTCGATATTGAGCAGATAGACCCGCGGGTCACCCTGGCCGAATTCCATATAGGTGATTTCCTGGGTCGACGGCGAGAAGCGCGGCGTCAGCACGAGGTCGCTGCCGCGGGTCAGGTAACGGACATTGGCGCCGTCCTGATCCATCAGCGCGAGGCGCTTGATGCGATGCTGCGCGGGTCCGGTTTCATCGACGAACACGATGCGGGTGTCGAAATAGCCCTTCTCACCGGTCAGCCGTTCATAGATCTGGTCGGAAATGATATGCGCGATGCGCCGCCAATATTCCGGCGACGTGGAATAGGCCCGGCCGGCGAGCTGCTGGCCGGTGGCGACGTCCCAGAGGCGAAACTCCGCTTTCAGGCTGCCGTCGGCCTGGCGGGTCATGCGGCCGGTCACCAGCGCCTGGGCGTTGACGGTCTTCCAGTTCGCAAATTGCGGCGCGACGTCGATATTGGTGATCCGCTCGATGAAGGCGGCCTGATCGATCGGCGCGAACAGCCCGCTGCGCTTGAGGTTGTTGGTGATGACTTGCGTGACATTGGCGCCGACCTCGCCGTCCGACGGCGTGCCCGGCACGAAATTCGGGATCGCGATCGACATCGGCTGGAATTCGCCGCCGGGGATCGGGACGATCTTTGGTCCCTGCTGCGCAAAGGCGCTGCGGGCGCCGCCCGCGGCCAGCACGCCAAGCGAGGCCGCTCCGGAAATGAGCTGCCGGCGGCTCGGGCGGAACGTCATTTCACGCAATCCATCTTTGTAGGTCATTTTGTCACGGGCTTCGTTTCGCAGTTTCGCGCTGCCGTTGGTAGCAGCATTCAGGTCTTTTCGTCGGTGAATAAACCCCCGAAATATTTCCACTCGTCGAAATAGGCCGCGGGCAGGTTATACGGCTGGCAATCGATGATCGCGCGCAGGGCGCTCTCCTGATAGACGCGAAGATAGGGCGTGCCCGGCGTCCCTTCCGGAATCGGCTGCGCTTCGAGCGTGCCGTCGCGCTTCAGCCTGATATCGATAACGATCTGCGGCTTCTGGGCTTCGATCCCGCCATAGGGTTTTTTCCAGCAGCGATCGACCTGCTCCTTGAACATCGAACCCCATGTCGCCGAATTGTCGGCGGCCTTGCCCTTGGAAAGCCCGAGCGATGCGTTCGAATTCAGCGTTTCGCCGGTCACCGCCTGCCGCGTCGGATCACGCTTGTCGAGCAGGGCCGCGATCTTGGACTGATCGAAGGTCCGTTCCTTGGGCTTGTTCTGTTGCGGCGGAGGTGTCGCGGCCTGGGTCTGCGGCTTCGGCGGCGGCTTCTTCTCTTCCTTCTTCAGCGCTTCCGCGATCGGATCGACCTTGGGCGGATCCGGTTTTTTCTCGATCGGCTTGGGTTCTTCCTTCGGCTTGCTCTCGGCGACCGGCTTCGGCGGATCAGGCGTTTTCTCGACCGGTTTTTCCACCGGCTTCGGCTCGGGCGGCGGCGAAGTGTCGGTCACCACCGGCGGCTTGTCGCTGATCTTGCCGACGGCATCGTCGTCCACCGGCTTGGCTTCGGCGACCTTCTCCACCAGCGGCTTCGGATTTTCCTTCTTGCCGGTTTTCGAGCCGGCCGTGACACGGGCGAGCTGATCGGCGGAAACGATGTCAACCGGCAGGGATTCTTCCGGCGCGGATTCGAAGGCCTTGGACGAGAACGACACCAGCCCCCACCCGATCACGAGGACGTGCAGGGCCACGGACGCGAGGAGTGTCTTGTCGACCTTCACCTTCACGCTCTCAGGTCCCCTGCTCCACCTCGGTGACCAGCGCCAGGCGTTTGAAGCCCGCGCCCGACAAAAGACCCATCACTTTCGCAACCGTACCGTAATCCGCCTTCTTGTCGGCCCGCATGAATATACGCTCATCAAGGCCGCCGCGGGCATCCGTGATCGCCTTCAACTTCGGTATCAATTCGTTGAATGCGACCTCGGTGTCGTTGATGAATATCCGGCCCTTCACGTCGACCGAAAGCTGCAATGGCGTCTTGTCCTGCTCGAGGCTCTTGGCCTGGGTCTGCGGCAGATCGAGCGGCACGCCCACGGTCAACAGCGGCGCCGACACCATGAAGATGATCAGCAGCACCAGCATGACGTCCACCATCGGGGTGACGTTGATTTCCGCCATCACGGCGCGGCGACGGCCGCGGCGGCCGCTACTCGCCGGACCTGCCATGTTCATCGCCATGATCTGATGTCCAAGATGCTCACAATGATACCGTCCCTCAAATACCTTGCCTCATGCCCGCTCATCGATCTGGCGCGACAGGATCGCTGAAAATTCGTCGGCGAATCCTTCCAGCCGCTGCGCCTGCCGGTTCACCTCGGACGTGAACTTATTGTAGAAAATAGTCGCTGGAATGGCGGCGATAAGGCCGATCGCGGTGGCAAACAGCGCCTCCGCGATGCCGGGCGCCACCACCGCCAGCGACGTGTTCTTCGAGGCGGCGATCGACTGGAAGCTCGACATGATGCCCCAGACGGTGCCGAACAGGCCGACGAACGGCCCCGCCGAGCCGACGGTCGCCAGCACCAAGAGCCGGCGCTCCAGCCGCTCGATTTCACGGGCGATGGAAACGTTCATGACCTTTTCGATCCGCATCTGAAGTCCTGCGAAAGACCGCGCCTGGCTTTCGAACGACCGCTTCCATTCGCGCATCGCGGCGACGAAACAGGCCGCCATCGATTGCGTCGGCTTGGCCGACAGCGTGCGGTAAAGCTCCTCGATCGACTGGCCGGACCAGAACGCCTGCTCGAACCGGTCCATGGAACGCTTGGTGCGCCCGTACAGGAAGATCTTGTCGATTGCGATCGCCCAGACCCACACGGAGCAGGCCAGCAGACCCAACATGACCACTTTGACGATCCATGCGGCCTGCAGAAACAATGCGATCAACGACACGTCGCCGGATGCGATCGGCAAAGCTGACTGAGCCACGTCGGCCGGATTCATTTTATCGGTATCCTCTTCAACGCATGTGTCCCAAAATCTCCGGGAGCATCGCTGCCGGTCCCACAGCCGCGCGTCTGGCGCGCGGGAAAGCGCACAAGAGCCTTTTTGTGTCGCATGGGAGGCCCGTCCAAAGCCGGAAGCCTGCATTCCCTGCCAACATGTCAAAACAAGGGCTGTCCGCGCGTCCTTACGTCACTAACCAGACGCTAATCATGGTTAAGGCGAAGTTACCACAGGGGATTTCAAAAGGCGCCATCCCGCCGACATGCCGCCGCGGGGCATAGTTTTACCGGCACAAGAAAGCCGCCCACCCGCGGGAGCAGGTGGGCGGCGGGGGTAGCCCTCAGGTTTGGGGGCGCTAGGCCTGAGGGTATGGGATCGAGGGCGTAAAACTTAAATCTCAGGGTCTGATCTTGATTGGGGCAAGCCCCCCTTTTCCGAACGCCGGTCTCGACCTTTCGGAATTATGTTTTAGCTCCGATCATGTTTTAGCCCTGCGGCTGATCGTTCGGCGGAGTCGGACGCTGGCGGTGCTGCGCCATGAACTGGTCGAACTCCTCCTTGTCCCGGGCCTGACGCAGGCGCTCCAGGAAATCCCTGAATTCGCGCTGCTCCTCCTCGAGGCGGTGCAGCGTTTCCATGCGGTATTCATCGAAGGCGCGGTTGCCGCTCGAGGGCGGGCCGAAGCCGCGGAAGCCGCCGAACGGAAAGCCGCGCTGCTCCATGCGGTCGCGCATCCGCTCCATCCTGTACTGCATCCGCTCCATCTTGTTCTGCCAGCGATCCTGATGATTCCAGCAACCCATGTTCGCGCTCCTGAGTGTGAAAAAGAGAAAGGCAAGTCCGACCGGCCACCACAGCAGGAAGCCTAAGACGGTCGCGATCACCAAACCGGGCTGCGCGCGCCAATGCGGCCGATAGGGCTCGTTGTCGGGGCCGCGCCATCGATTGACATCTGCGGTGTAGGCCATTTCCCTCTCCATCGGCGTCACGCCGTTGTGAATGTAAATAACATTTACATACCTAACCCATTCCGGGTTTTTGTCAAGCGAGGCGCAGCCGGCGCCCGTCAAATTATTTCTGGAACTTTATTTGCGAGCGCCCCAGGGACCGGAGGCAGGGCTGGCCTTGGTCTTTTGATCGGCACGCTCTGTTGGCTGGGCCGGCCCACCGCCGACCGGGAAACCGAGCCCACGCAGATAAATCAAAACCTCGGCCTCCAGCAGATCGTCGGCCGACATCGGCAGTTTGCGCCTCGCCGCATCGCCGCGCGCGAACAGCGACGCCACGCCATGCGACATCGACCAGATGTGCAGCGCCATCATCAGGGCCGGCGGCCGCGGCACGTCGGGCGGCGCCAACGCGGCGAGGCGCTCCGCGGCCGCACGGACGACGCTGAACGCGCGCTCGCTGGCCGCAAGCAGCGCCGGGTTAAGATCGAGAGGAAGCCCGGATTCAAACATCGCCGAATAGAATGCCGGCTCCTCGCGCGCGAAGGCGAGATAGGCCTTGCCGACCCGCTCGAACGCCGCAACCGTTTCCGGACGGCCATCATCCCAGGCATGGGTCAACATCGCCTCGAACTGTTCGAAGCCGCGCAGCGCGATGCTCGACAATAATTCGTCGCGGTCGCGGAAATGCCGGTAGGGCGCGGCCGGACTGACGCCGGCCAGACGCGCCGCGTCGGCGAAGGTGAACCCGGCCGGGCCTTTCTTCGCGATCAGGTCGAGCGCCGCCTGCAACAGCGCTTCCTTGAGATTGCCGTGATGGTAGCCGCGCTCGGTGCGGCCCTGCTCTTTGTTCCAGCTCATGTAAATGGCTTTTACATGAGCCGCCCGCAAAGGTCACTACAGCGTTTTTGAGCGAAGTGGATACCGGTTCGCGCGAAGAAAACGCGTCAAAACAAGAATTGAGAGCTTCGGTTCTGATTCAATCAGAACATGCTCTAGATCAACCGGCACAGCCGATGATTAACGGGCGCCGCAATCGACCCTGCATCTCGCCTCCCCCTGCGGCCTTATTGCGTCGAACCGGCCCATGCGCGGCGTCAGGCGGCGCAGCTCAAAAAGGTTGTGGGAGCCTGAAAACAATTTCGCCGGCCAATTCACCCGCCTCTTCGCGCACGCAGCATGACTTCCCGGACCAAACGCCTAAGCTCTGCCGTGACGCGGCGATGGTCCGGCGTCGTGCGCGGACAGGGCTGAACCTCAAACACCGGAGCGAGGAGTATCACGTCATGTCGGGACTACTCATCAATCTGATCATTCAGGTCATCAGTGGCGCGGTCGGCGGCAATGTCGCCGCAGGCGCAGCGAAGAATATCGATCTCGGTACGCTTGGAAACACCATCGCAGGCGCCATCGGCGGCGGCGCCGGAGGACAGATCCTCGGCACGCTGATTCCGCTGCTCGCCAATGGCGCCTCGACGCCGGATATCGGCAGCATCATCGGCCAGGTGGCCGGCGGCGGCGTTGCCGGCGCCGTCCTTACGGCCATTGTTGGCGCCATCAAGAACAGAACCACGGCTTGACCCGAAGGAGGTTTCGGTCTTGCTGAAGGCTCGCTTCGCAACGCCATGACCCGCGCGAAGCGAGCCTTCAAGGACGACGGCGCCTCGCATGATCTATTGTTCCAGTCATCGTGGCACCAAGGAGTTCTCATCGTGCCAAAGACCGGCCTGAAGATTTTTCTGTCGGTCACACTGCTGCTTGTTCTCGCCTCGCCATCGTCTGCCGAAATCCGGATTCTCGGCAGCCCCGGAGGAGCCGTCGGCCCGTTCCTCGATCTGTTCGAAAGCGTCCGCGAATCCGGTGAACGCGTCGTCATCGACGGGCCGTGCCTGTCGGCCTGCACACTGGTGCTGAGCCTGGTTCCCTCCGAGCGCATCTGCGTGACCCGTCGGGCTGTGCTGGGATTTCATGCCGCGCGATCAATGGACCGGCGCGGCCGCCTGCATGCCGAGCCGGAAGCCTCGGAGCTGGTGCTGGAAGCCTATCCCGACGCCGTGCAAGCGTGGATCTCGCGGCGCGGCGGATTGTCGTCCCGCCTATTGCTGCTGCGCGGACGCGAACTCGCGGCGATTTATCCGTCGTGCCGATGAACCATCAGCTGTCCATCGGCACCGGCTTCGCATTAGATTGCCCGTTCAATGGCTGTACTGATCGAGCGGACAATTGACCATCCAGGGGATACCGAACTGGTCAATGACCATGCCGAATCCCTTGGAGAAGAAGGTCTTGCCGAGCGGCATGTTGATGCTGCCGCCTTCGCAGAGCGCGTTGAACTTGCGCTCGGCCTCGGCGGGATCGCCGACCGTCAGCGAGACCGAAAAGCCCTGGGGCTTATGGAAATGTTCCGGAGGTGCGTCCGACGCCATCAGCACCTGGCCGTCGATCGAGATCCTGGCGTGCATGATTTTCTTTTTCCGTTCCGGCGGCGACGGCATCTCCGGCGGCGCCTCCTCGTTTCTCAGCATCAGCTCGATCTTGCCGCCGAGCGCTTTCTCATAATAGGTGAACGCCGCCTCGCAATTTCCGTCGTAAAACAGATAGGGATTGATCTGCATCGCCTGCTCCTCTGGTTGATCCCCGGATGAATGATCCTTGAAACGTTCGATAGTTTCCCTGCGCTTCAGCGCGAAAACGACATCAACACGCGTTTCACCCGAAGCATAACCCGTTTTGTCCATCGTCCCCGTGACGGCCAGCCACCCGCCAAGGGCGCCGCCGGTTCCAAGCGCTGATGCCGCCCCTAGAACGAACGGGGCAGGCGCGGTCCGACGGGGCACGTAAATTTATTTTGCCTCGTCCTGTCCCAACTTGTCTCGACCGTGACGCCCTCTCAATTTGCCGGCGACTTATCCGCCCTGGCGCCCTGCGGCCGCCCCTCGCGCATCAGACGGTCGAGATGCATGCGGATATGGGCGGCTTCCGCCGTGGTATTGGCAAGCGCGATGGCGCGATCGAAGGCAACGCGCGCCTCATCATGGCGGCCGAGTTGCATCAGGAATGCACCGCGCACGCCGAAGAAATGAAAGTAATTCGACAGCCGCTCGCCCAGTGGCTCGATCATCTCAAGCGCCGCCTCGGACCCGCGCACCTTGGACACCGCAACCGCACGGTTCAACGTCACCACCGGCGAGGGCTGCATGACCTCAAGCGCGCCATAAAGCAGATCGATCTGTTTCCAGTCGGTATCCCCGGGCTTTGCGGCGCGGGCATGCAGGGCCGCGATCGCCGCCTGGATCTGGTAGGGCCCGCTGCGGCGATGGCGCATCGCCTTGTCGATCAGCGCCAGCCCCTCCGCGATCAGCGTTTGATTCCAGAGATTGCGATCCTGATCCTCGAGCAGGATCAATCCGCCATCGGCATCGAAGCGTGCGGCGGCACGGGCATGCTGCAACAGCAATAACGCCATCAGCCCCATGATCTCAGGCTCGTTCTGAAACAGCCGCAGCAACAGCCGCGCCAGGCGGATCGCTTCCTCGCATAGTGGGTTGCGGATATCGGCGGTGTCGCCGCTCGCGGAATAGCCCTCGTTGAAAATCAGGTAGATCATCGCGGCAACGGCGGAGAGCCGCCCGGCGCGCTCCGCGGCGCCCGGCGCCTCGAACGGCACCTCCGCATCGGCGACGCGCGCCTTGGCGCGGGTGATGCGCTGCTCCATCGCGGCATCGCTGACCAAGAAGGCGCGCGCGATCTGCTTCACGGTAAGCCCCGAGACAATGCGCAGCGCCAGCGCGATCTGCTGCGTCGCCGGCAGTTCGGGATGGCAGCAGATGAACAGCAGCCGCAGGATGTCGTCGCGATAATGCGAGCCGTCGAGACGTTCGGCCAATGCCTCCTCGGTGTCGTCGAGGTCGGAGATCGCATCATCCTCGGGCAGCGGCTCCTGCTTGCGGCCGCGCCGGATATCGTCGATGGCCGCATTTCGCCCGACCATGATCAGCCAGCCTGCGGGATCGCGCGGCGGCCCGTTTTGCGGCCAGCTTTTCAGCGCCCGCAGGCAGGCATTCTGGAAAGCCTCCTCGGCGATGTCGAGATCGCGGAAGTAGCGCAACAGCGCGCCGACCGCCTGGGGACGCGCCGAGGTCAGCGCGGCGTCGATCCAGGCGACGTCGGTCACGGCTTCAGACCTCCCGGATTGAGCAGGCCGACGGGCCGGATCTCGTAAGCGCCGCCGGGATTGGCGGCGCCGAGGTCGCGGGCGACATCGAGCGCCTCATCCAGATTCCTGCAATCGACGATATAGAAGCCGAGCAATTGCTCCTTGGTCTCGGCGAAGGGCCCGTCGAGCACGACGGGCGGATTTTCCTTGCGCAGGGTCGTCGCCGCCGTCGTCGGCAGGAGCCGCGCTACCGGGCCGAGCCGTCCCTGTCTGGTCAATTTGTCCTGCACGACGGCGAGTTTCTGCATCACCGCGGCATCCTGTTCCTGGGTCCAGGAACCGACGAGGTCTTCATCGTGGTAGCAAAGGATCGCATAGAGCATACGGAAAAGCTCCCGTTCACTGTGACGACGAATAACGGGCCGCGGAGCCGACAATAAACCGGAAATATTTTGCGCCAAGCGGCTGGGCCAGTATGGTGCCGGAACGTTGAAAGATCCCGGGCAAAATCCAATGAACAAAGCTGCACTCGCGCTGCTCATCCACGGCGGAACCGAAAACTGGTCGCCGCAACGATGGAAAAGCCGATTCGACAATGTCTGCTCCAACCGGCGCGTGGTTCTGCTGCCGGATGCGGGGCTCGATCCGACCGAGATCCGTTACGCCGCGGTCTGGAAACCCGCTCCGGGAGAGCTTGCGGCGTTTCCAAACCTGCGCGTCATCTTCAACCTCGGCGCGGGCGTCGACGCCTTGATGGCCGACAGGAGCCTGCCGAAGGTGCCGCTGGTTCGCGTGGCGGTCTCCGACCTGACCGCGCGGATGACGGAATATGTCGTGCTTCACGTGCTGATGCATCATCGGCAGGAACCTTACCTGCGCGCCAGCCAGCGCGAGAAGCGCTGGGCGCCGAAATATCAATGGCCGGCGAGCGCGATCTCGGTCGGAATCATGGGCCTCGGTACGCTTGGCGCACACGCCGCGCGGGCGCTGACGCAACTCGGCTTTCGCGTGACCGGCTGGAGCCGAAGCGCGAAGCGGATCGACGGCATTGAATGCTTTCACGGCGCCGCCCAGCTCGATGCGTTTCTGCAGCAGACCGATATTCTGGTCAGCCTGCTGCCGCTGACGCCGGATACGCGGCACATTTTGAATCGCGATCTGTTCGCGAAGCTGCATCGGACCGGCCCGCTCGGCGCGCCGGTGCTGATCAACGCCGGGCGCGGCGGATTGCAAAACGAGGCCGACATTCTCGCCTGCCTTGACGACGGCACGCTCGGCGGCGCCTCGCTGGATGTCTATGAAACGGAGCCATTGCCGCCGGACAGCCGGTTCTGGACGCATCCGAAGGTCGTGCTGACGCCGCATAACGCCGCCGACACCGATGCCGACGAGATCTCGAAATACGTGGCACGCCAGATCGAACGCTTCGAATCCGGTGACGCCCTTGAAAACGTCGTCGATGCCACGCGCGGATATTAGGACGCGATCTCTTGTCGTCGTTCCCGCGAACGCGGGAACCCATAACCACAGGGAGCGGTTATTTTACATGTGACCTCCGCCACGCTGCTTCATCGATGGATTGCGCGGTATGGATCCCCGCGTTCGCGGGGACGACCCAAAAAATCAAAACGGGCTTTCACCCAAGCCCGGCACGTCCGCAGGTCGCGGGCCCGGCGCGGGCCAGCGGAAGCGGCGGTCTTGTTCGGAGATCTCGATATCGTTGATGCTGGCCTCGCGGCGTCGCATCAGGCCATGCTCGTCGAACTCCCATTGCTCATTGCCATAGGAGCGATGCCACTGGCCGCCCGCGTCGTGCCATTCATACTGGAACCTCACTGCGATGCGGTTGCCGTCGAACGCCCAGAGATCCTTGATCAGGCGATAGTCCTTTTCCTTCTCCCATTTGCGGGTGAGGAAGGAGACAATGGCGGCACGGCCTTGAAAAAATTCCGAGCGGTTGCGCCAGCGGCTGTCCTCGGTATAGGCCAGCGCCACCCGTTCGGGGTCGCACGAATTCCAGGCATCCTCGGCCATGCGGGCCTTCTGGGCGGCGGTCTCTTTGGTGAAAGGCGGAAACGGCGGACGCGACATGGTGATCTCCGGCTTTGATGATCCGCCGTGAATTTATCGCCGTGACGCGACAAGTCGATGGCATCGTGCCTATCGGCCGATAGCTAAATCAGATCGGCCTTCATCAGAAGCCGCAGCGATTTCGGGATCGGCTGCGCCCGTCCCTCGCTGATGAAGGCAACGCGAACCTGCGCCGTGACCAGCACATCCTTGCCCCGCCGCACCTCCTGCGCCAGCGTGATCGAGGCCCCCTTCACCACGACCGGCCAGGTCACGATGTCGAGCACGTCATCCATCCGTGCCGGCTTCAGAAAATCGAGCTGCATCGAACGCACGACAAACGCAAAACCCGGCGTCTCCTCATGGGCCTGTTCGAACAGCGCATGCTGCTCGGCGCCCATCAGCCGCAGATGATTGGTCCGCCCGCGCTCCATGAAGCGCAGATAATTGGCATGGTAGACGATGCCGGAAAAATCCGTGTCCTCGTAGTAGACACGGACCTGCATGTGATGACGGCCATCGCGGATCTCGCCATCGATATGAGCTGTTTGCACCTGACGTCCCCGGAAATGAGCGGGTCGTGATTCATGCGACCCTCTGGATCCGGATCACGCTCTACGCGATTGTGACATGCCCTCGCAACACGGCCGGCGTCAATTCCCTGGGTAGACCGCAAGGAATAATCCGCCCCCGGAACATTGATCGAGGTCAAGACCGGAACGCGCCAAAGGCATACCAAAGGATACCGTGGCTGGACTCGGTCCCTATACCGGCGGCCCACCAACCCCATAAAGGTGATCTCTCATGGCGAACACCGATCGATCCGCGCAGCGCGGCGAAGTGAAGGCCTATCTCGTCGGCGGCGGTATCGCTGCACTCGCCAGCGCAGCCTATCTGATCCGCGACGGGGGCCTCAAGGGCTCCAATATCTGCATTTTCGAAGAGACGGCGCAGCTCGGCGGCAGCCTCGATGGCAGCGGCTCGCCGGAGCATGGCTATGTCATCCGCGGCGGCCGCATGTTCACCTATGAGGCCTACACCTGCACCTTCGATCTGCTGTCATTCATCCCGTCGCTGACCGATCCCGCAAAAACCGTCAGCCAGGAGATTCATGAATTCAACGAGAAGCACATCCCGCATTCGCGCGCACGGCTGGTGCGGAACGGCAAAAAGGTCGACGTCTCCGTTCTGGGATTTTCCAACCAGGACCGGCTCGACCTGATCGAGCTCATGGCGGCATCCGAGGAATCGCTTGGCGCCAAGCGGATCGAGGATGTGTTCGCGCCCTCGTTCTTCACCACCAATTTCTGGTACATGTGGGTCACGACTTTCGCGTTCCAGCCCTGGCACAGCGCGGTCGAACTGAAACGCTATCTGCACCGCTTCATCCAGGAATTTCCCCGCATCCATACGCTCGGCGGCGTTCGCCGGACGCCTTACAACCAGTACGATTCGATCGTGCTGCCGGTGACGAACTGGCTGAAGGCGCAAGGCGTGCGCTTCCAGACCGGCACCGCCGTCACCGACCTCGATTTCGTCTATGGGCCGCATGGCAAGGGCGTCGAGCGATTGCACTGCGTCCATAACGGCAGGCCGGAGCCGATCGCTGTCGGCGCCGACGATCTGGTGCTCGTCACCAACGGGTCGATGACGGCGGCCTCGCAGCTGGGTTCGATGACCCAGCCGGCCGCACTTCACGACAGAGACGGCAAGACCGACGGATCCTGGACGCTCTGGGAAAAGCTCGCCGCGAAGGATACCGCGTTTGGCCGGCCTTCCGTCTTCAACGGCAAGATCGACGAATCGAAGTGGCTGTCCTTCACGGTGACGATGCGGGATCCGACCTTCTTCGAGATGATGGAGAAATTCACCGGCAACGTCGCCGGCACCGGCGGCCTCGTCACCTTCACCGATTCAAACTGGCTGATGTCGGTGGTGCTCGCCGCCCAGCCGCATTTCATCGGCCAGCCCGACAACATCAAGGTGTTCTGGGGCTATGGCCTGTTCGTCGATCAGGTCGGCAACTTCGTCAAAAAGAAGATGTCGGATTGCAGCGGCGAGGAGCTGATGATCGAGCTGCTCGGCCACCTGCGTTTCGACGCTCAAAAGGATCTGATCCTGAAAACCTCGAACTGCATTCCCTGCATGATGCCGTACATCACCAGCCAGTTCATGCCGCGCGTGATGGGCGACCGGCCGCCGGTCAAGCCTCCCGGCACCACCAACATCGCCTTCATCGGGCAGTATTGCGAAATTCCCGACGACGTGGTGTTCACCGTGGAATATTCGGTGCGTTCGGCGCAGACCGCCGTGATCGCGCTGCTCGGCCTCGATAAGAAGGTCTCACCGCTCTACAAGGCGCAGTATGATCTCGGCGTGCTGCTGGGGGCGGCGAAGACGCTGACGCACTGAAAAAAAGCGCGGCCGATCGAACTGAATGAATCAAGGTTCGGTCGGCGATTGCCTTACTCCTCGTCGCTTTCCCCGCCTAACAATCCGAACTGCGCCGGATCGCGCGTGGGTTCGGCGAGGCCGAGATGGCGGAAGGCGTGCGAAGTCAGAAGCCGGCCGCGCGGGGTGCGTTGCAGATAGCCGCACTGGATCAGATAGGGCTCGATGATGTCCTCGATGGCGTCGCGCGGCTCCGATAGCGCCGCCGCCATGGTTTCCACCCCCACCGGCCCACCGCCGTAATTCATTGCGATGGTGGTGAGATATCGCCGGTCCATGGCGTCCAGGCCCGCGCTATCGACCTCGAGCGCGCCCAGCGCGTTGTCGGCGATCTTGCGGTCGATCGAGGCGGCATCGGCGGCGGAAGCAAAATCGCGCACCCGCCGCAGCAATCGGCCGGCGATGCGCGGCGTGCCGCGGGCGCGCCGCGCGATCTCGTTGGCGCCGTCCGGCGTCATGCCGACATTGAGCACGCGCGCGCCGCGGATGACGATTTTTTCCAGTTCTTCCTCGGTGTAGAAATTCAACCGCACCGGAATTCCGAAACGATCGCGCAGCGGATTGGTCAGGAGACCGGCCCGCGTGGTGGCGCCGACAAGCGTGAATTTTGCCAGTTCAATTTTGACCGAGCGCGCCGCGGGCCCCTCGCCGATGATGAGGTCGAGCTGGAAATCCTCCATCGCCGGATACAGCACCTCCTCGACCGCCGGGCTCAGACGATGGATCTCATCGATGAACAGAACGTCGCGCTCTTCGAGATTGGTGAGCAGGGCGGCAAGATCGCCGGCCTTGGCGATGACGGGGCCGGAGGTGGCGCGAAAGCCGACGCCGAGCTCGCGCGCCACGATCTGCGCCAGCGTGGTCTTGCCGAGGCCGGGAGGGCCGACGAACAATACATGATCCAGCGCCTCGCCGCGCTTGCGCGCTGCCTCGATGAAGATCGAGAGATTGGCGCGCGCCTGCTGCTGCCCGACGAATTCCGACAGCGATTGCGGGCGCAACACGGTGTCGCCGACATCGTCGGTGCGGCGTTCAGGGGTGACGATACGGGAGGGCGGGTTCACTTCGCCAGCTCCTTCAAGCCGAGCCGGATCAGTTGCGCGGTTTCCGCATTCTCGCCGGCGCTGCGGGAGGCCGAGGCAATCGCCGCGGCCGCCTGCGGCTGGCCGTAGCCGAGATTGACCAGCGCCGAAATCGCATCTGTGACCGGACGCGGCGCGCGTTGGTCGTCGAGCGCGCCGGACAGATGCACCAGCGCCGGATCGACATTGGCGAAGTGAGGCGCCTTGTCCTTCAATTCGGTGACGATGCGCTCGGCGACTTTCGGGCCGACGCCCGGCGTGCGCGTCACCGCCGCCTTGTCACGCAGGGCAATCGCGTTCGCAAGTTCGGCCGGCGGCAAGGTCGAGAGCACCGCGAGCGCCACCTTGGCGCCGACGCCCTGCACCGTCTGCAACAACCGGAACCATTCGCGCTCGACATCGCTATGAAAGCCGAACAGCTTGATCTGGTCCTCGCGCACATAGGTTTCGATCGACAGCACCGCGGCCTCGCCGGATGACGGCAGCGTTTGCAAGGTGCGCGCCGAGCAATGCACCTGATAGCCGACACCGCCGACATCGAGGATCACGTAGTCCTCGCCATAACTGTCGATCAGGCCCTTGAGCTTGCCGATCATAGGCCCATGACTTTCATCCTGAGCGCCGCGCTGGCGCGGTGATGCGCATGGGTGATAGCGATCGCCAGCGCGTCGGCGGCATCGGGCGATTTCGGCTCGGCCTTCGGCAGCAAGATCTTCAGCATCACCTGGATCTGGTTCTTGTCGGCATGACCGGCGCCGACCACGGTCTTTTTCACCTGGTTCGGCGCATATTCCGCGACCGATATCCCGAACATCGCCGGCGCCAGCATCGCGACGCCGCGCGCCTGCCCGAGTTTCAGCGTCGCGACGCCATCCTTGTTGACGAAAGTCTGCTCGACAGCGGCTTCCGCCGGCTGGAAGTCGCCAAGCACCGCCGCAAGCCCCTCATGGATCGCGAGCAGGCGGCTCGCCAGCGGCAGGTCGTCCGGCGGTTCCACCGAGCCGCAACCGATAAAGCTCAGCCGGTTGCCGTCGATCTCGATCACGCCCCAGCCGGTGCGGCGCAGGCCTGGATCGATGCCAAGGATGCGGACGGGATGGCGAATCGGCGGCGATGTCATGGGGTAGTGATAACGCCGGAGCCGCGGGAACGAAACACAAACAGAACGTCATCCCCGCGAAAGCGGAAATCCGATACGTCGGAGCCGTGGAAGCATTCCGCGACTACATCAACCGCCCATCTTCTCCATCAGGGCGTCGGAAACCTCGAAATTGGCGTAGACATTCTGCACGTCATCATGCTCGTTCAACTGATCGATCAGCTTCAACAGCTTTTCGCCGGTCTCGTCGTCGACCGCCACGGTGTTATGCGGCTTCCAGGTCAGCGCCGCCTTGCGGGCTTCGCCGAATTTGGCCTCCAGCGCCTTGGCGACGTCGCGGAAGGTTTCCTGCGAGGCATAGATCTCGTGCCCGTTTTCGCTTGAAACCACGTCGTCGGCGCCGGCTTCGATCGCCGCATCCAGCATCGCGTCATCGGAGGCGACACTGGCGTCATATTCGATGACGCCGGTGCGGTCGAACATGAAGGCAACCGAGCCGGTTTCACCGAGATTGCCGCCCGACTTGGTGAAGAAGGAGCGGATGTCGGAAGCCGCGCGGTTGCGGTTGTCGGTCAGCGCCTCGACGATGACGGCGACGCCGCCCGGACCATATCCTTCGTAGCGGATCTCGTCGTAATTATCGCCCTCGCCGCCGACCGCCTTCTTGATGGCGCGCTCGATATTGTCCTTCGGCATGTTTTCCTGGCGCGCCGCGACCACGGCCGCGCGCAGGCGGGGATTCATCGCCGGGTCCGGGGTTCCCAGTTTCGCCGATACCGTGATTTCGCGCGCCAGCTTGCCGAACAGCTTCGACTTCTGGGCGTCCTGCCGCCCTTTGCGGTGCATGATGTTCTTGAATTGGGAATGGCCGGCCATGCGAGGTCTCTTGGATTCGTCCAGAACGTTAAGGAGGGGAAGCGCGGCCTTATAGGCCGCGACCCCGGTAAAATCAAAGGTTTACCGAAATTTTTAGCCCGCGATAATGGCGCCCTTCGGCCCGCGAGGCGACACCGCCACCGCATCGGGCGACCACGGCAAGGATGAATTCGCCGCGGATTTTCAGCAATCCCGAACGAAAAAGCACAAACGCGAGCAACCACGGCGCCAAAATTCCGCAAGGACTTTTCGTCTAATCGTTCCCGTCCGCGGTTCAAGCCAGCGTTGCAAAGATATATCGCTTCTTCGCGCGCCGTCGCGCGATATAGTTCGAATCGATATGCGATCAGCCCAAGGCGAATTTCGCCACGGCGTCCGCTGCCCGCGGCGCCGCATTGGAGGTTTTGATGACAACCACGCTGATGATCAATGGCGAGCAGAAGTCCGTCGATGCTCCGCCGGAAATGCCCCTGCTTTGGGTGCTGCGCGACATCCTCGGCATGACCGGCACCAAATTCGGCTGCGGTATCGCCCAATGCGGCGCCTGCACGGTACATGTCGACGGCAAACCGGTGCGATCCTGCGTGCTGCCGGTCAGCGCCGTGCGCGACCGCGCCGTCACCACCATCGAAGGCGTCAGCGCCTCGCCCACCGGCGCGAAGGTGCAAAAGGCCTGGCTCGATCTGGAGGTGATCCAGTGCGGCTATTGTCAGTCGGGCCAGATCATGTCGGCAGCGGCGCTGCTCGCGGCCACGCCAAACCCCGACGACTCCGACATCGATGCGGCGATGGCCGGAAATATCTGCCGTTGCGGCACCTATGTGCGGATCCGCGCAGCCATCAAGCAGGCTGCGTCCGGGCGTCAGTCGTAGGGAGGCCGTCATGACCATCGCAGCGAAAATCCCCGACGCGTTTTCACGCCGCACCTTGCTGACCGGCGGTCTGGCGAGCGGCTTTCTGTTCGCCTTCCACGTTCCGGTCCGCGCCGCCAATGAGCCGGTGCAACCGCCGGACACGACCGACGGCAAATTCGCGCCCAACGCCTTCATCCGAATCGACGCCGCCGGCCATACCGCGCTGGTGATGCCCCAGGTCGAGATGGGACAGGGCATCTACACCGCGGTGGCGATGATCCTGGCGGAAGAACTCGACGCGGATCTGGCGCAAGTGACGCTGGAGGCCGCGCCGCCGAACGACAAGCTTTACGCGAATCCGACATTCGGCATTCAGGTCACGGGCAATTCCAATTCGATCCGTGCATTCTGGAAGCCGCTGCGCAATGCGGGCGCCAGCGCGCGCGCCATGCTGGTGCAGGCGGCCGCGCAACAATGGCAGGTCGAACCGGCCAGTTGCACCACGTCGAAAGGCGAGGTCACGCATGGCGCCAGCGGCCGCAAGCTTTCCTACGCCGAGCTCGCAAGCACGGCCGGCAGCCAGACGCCGCCGAAGGATGTCGCGCTCAAGGATCCCAAGGATTTCGTCTATATCGGCAAGCCGCTGAAGCGGTTCGACACGCCCGACAAGGTCAATGGCAAGGCGGTCTACGGCATCGACGCGATGCTGCCCGGCATGAAATTCGCGACGCTTGCGGCCTGTCCGGTGTTCGGCGGCAAGGTCGGCAAGGTTGACGACAGCGCCGCCCGGAAGATTCCGGGCGTGCGGCAGGTCGTGATCCTCGACGATATGGTGGCGGTGGTCGGCGATCATATGTGGGCCGCGAAAAAAGGACTCGAGGCGCTCAGGATCGATTGGGCCGAGGGCCCGAATGCGCGCATCAGTTCCAAAGACATCTGGCAGGACCTGCGCGCGGCCAGTGAAAAGGACGGCGTGGTCGCCAAATCCACTGGCGATATCGCCAAGGGCCTCGCCACCGGCGAAAAATACGAACAATCCTACGAGCTGCCGTTCCTGGCCCACGCCACGATGGAACCGGTCAACTGCACCGTTCACGTGACGCCCGATTCCTGCGAGATCTGGACCGGCACCCAGATCATGACCCGGGTGCAGTCGGCGGCGGCGAAGGCGGCCGGCTTGCCGGTCGACAAAGTCACCGTCACCAACCATCTGCTCGGCGGCGGCTTCGGACGCAAGCTCGAACCCGACATGGTCATTGCCGCGGTCCGCATCGCCAAACAGGTCGACGGGCCGGTGAAGGTGGTGTGGACGCGCGAGGAGGACGTGCAACACGATATCTATCGCCCGGTCTATCGCGACACCATTGCCGCGACGCTGTCGGACGGCAAGATCGTGGGCTGGAAGTACAAGGTCACGGGCTCGGCCGTGATCGCGCGCTGGTTGCCGCCGGCGTTCCAGAAAGGCATCGACATCGACGCCATCGATAGCGCCGTCGACATGCCCTACGACATTCCGAACTTCCACGTCGAATATGTGCGGGCCGAACCGCCGGCGGTGCCGACCGGATTCTGGCGCGGCGTCGGTCCGAACAACAATGTATTCGCGATCGAATGCTTCATCGACGAACTGGCGCGCAAGGCCAACAAGGATCCCGTGGCTTTCCGCCGTGACACGCTGGGAGAGCCGCGGCTCAAGGCCGCCCTCGATTATGTGGCCGAGAAATCCGGCTGGGGCCAGCCGCTTCCCTCGCGTGTCGGGCGCGGCGTCAGCGTCCAGCCTTCGTTCGGCAGCTTCATCGCGACCGTGGTGGAAGCCGAGGTCGATGAACAGGGCGAGGTGCATCTGCGCCGCGTCACTTCCGCGGTCGACGCGGGCATCGCCGTCAATCCCGATATCATTATGGCGCAGATCGAAGGCGGGCTGATCTTCGGCCTGACCGCCGCGCTCTATGGCGAGATCACGATCGACAAGGGGCGGGTGCAGCAGTCCAATTTCCATGATTACCGGATGCTGCGCATCGACCAGGCGCCGAAAATCGAAGTGCATGTCATCAGCAGCGGCGAAGCGCCCGGCGGCATCGGCGAGACCGGCGTCACCGCAGGGCCGCCGGCGCTGCGCAACGCGATCTATGCCGCGACCGGCGTGGCGCTGCGCAGGCTGCCGATCGACCGCAGCCTGATCGCGGCGGGAAAAAAATCATGAGCCCGGCCATGCGCATTCTCGCAGGTATCGTTGTGATCATCGTGGCGGCGCTGGCGGCCGGTCTCTGGGTGCTCCGCGGCCCGGGGCCGATGGCTTTCTCCGGCGGAACGACCGTGGCGCTGTCGGATTATCGCGGCACCAATCCGGCCGGCGTTCCTGCATCCCTCGCCCAGGCGAGCCTGGTTGAACGCGGCGCCTACCTGGCGAAGGCCGCGGACTGCATGGTCTGCCACACTGCGCCCGACGGCAAGCAATATGCCGGCGGCCTTGGCTTCAAGCTGCCGTTCGGCACGCTCTATTCGACCAACATCACGCCCGACAAGGAAACCGGCATCGGCGATTACAGCGACCAGGATTTCCTGAACGCCCTGCACCGCGGCGTCCGCCGCGACGGCGCGCGGCTTTATCCGGCGATGCCCTATACGTCCTATACCTATCTCACCGACGCCGACGCGCTGGCGATCAAGGCCTATCTGTTCAGCCTGCCGCCGGTGCGCGCGCCCGCGCCCGCCAATACGCTGGAATTTCCGTTCGACCAGCGCTGGGGCATGATGTTCTGGTCGGCCGTGTTCAATCCGGACACCCGGTTCGAGCCCGATACGTCGAAGAGCCCGGAATGGAACCGGGGCGCTTACCTCGCGGAAGCCCTCGCCCATTGCGGCGAATGCCACACCCCGCGCAATCCGGCGTTCGCGCTCGACAACCCCAAGAAATTCGCCGGCGCGATCACCGCCGGCTGGCGCGCCTTCAACATCAGTTCGGACAAGCAAACCGGCATTGGCGCGTGGCATGACGACGATCTGATCTCCTATCTGTCGACCGGACATGCACTCGGTCATGGCACCGCGTCGGGCCCGATGGGCGAAGCCGTCGACCAGAGCCTGAGCCAGCTGGCGCCCGACGATATCCGCGCCATCGTGGCCTATCTGCGCAGCGTGCCCCCGACCCCGTCGCCCGATCTGCCGGCGACGCTGGCGCCGCCCGCGCCGGCCTCGCACAAGGACGGCGTCACCGCAGATGCGCGCGGCAAGATGGTGTTCGAAGGCGCCTGCGTTTCCTGCCACGGCTGGACCGGCGAAAGTCCAGTCTCGCCGTTCGCCACGCTCACCGGCGCCTGGGCGGTGAACGATCCCGGCGCGACCAATGTCGCGCAGATCGTGATCGCCGGGACCAGGCGGAATACGCCGGACGGCGCGATCTCGATGCCCGCCTTCGGCGACGCCTATTCCGACGACGAGATCGCGGCGGTCGCCAATTATGTGACGGCGCGTTTCGGCGGCAAGGGATCGAAGCTGACGGCGCAGGACGTCACCGAGCTGCGCAAGCAGGTGTCGCAGTAACCGAGGCTGACGGAGCACAGGTCGCGCGCCACAGCGTCGGAGGCGTCATTTCCGATTCGATTTTCAAACAACGGAAAAGAACGGAAAAGACAAGCATCCGCCCTCTCGCGGCGCGATAGCGCCCGAGCGTTGCAAAATCCTCTCCCTCGAAAGCAGAGGGCGCAGCGCGACCCTCAAGAGAGGGCGCAGGGAAAGCCGGGTGCCCGTTGCACCCGCAGCCTCGCGTGCAAAGTAGATAAGCACACGAGTTCGTCACCACAGGTACACCGGGACAACCCGGCCTTCCCTGCGCAATGGTTTTAACGGCTTACTCCGCGCTCTCCCCGGTGACCGGGCTCTATTGTCACCGTCGCCAGCGTGATGCGCAGGCATCATCGCCAACTTGACGCCAGCGTCGGGGCGTCAGGACCACACGGCTTCGCCGTCCGCGTTCATCGGCGTTCGTCTCTCGCCGCTGCCGCGTCCACCGCTTCCCGCACCAACGTCCGTGACGATCGCGATACGCCCCTCTTGCGGGTGCGGGATGGGGCGCGACATGGCGGTGATTTGGCCTGGCTGTGAACCGAAATATTTTCGAGAAGAGGGCTGGACACCAGAATCGCAGAACAGCCGGTCAGGCAAATCAGCCCGTAGCAACCATTAAATACGATCGTCATTCCGGACGATGCGAAGCGGCGATCCGGAATCTCGAGATTCCGGGTCTGGTCCTTCGGACCATCCCGGAACGACGAAGGCTAGATTCAGCCCGTCGGGCAGATTGAGCCGAAGGCGTAATCCGCCAACTCGGCGACTGTAAGGGCGGAATACGCGATCGCTATTCCGCCCTACGATCCGGTTGCATTTTCGGCCCGACTCTCACGGCATCCAGAACCCCGGCAGCGCCTGTTCCAGCCGGCCGCCGACCCGCACCGGCGCGATGCGCAGTGCCAGACCGGTGGCATCGTCGGTCTCGACCGCAACGCCGCTGAGCGTCGCAGCCCCCAGCGCCGGCTCGAACCGCCCGGACGGAATGCCCGAGGTGAAGCGACGCAACGGCTCCTCCTTCTGCATGCCGATAACCGAATCATAATCGCCGGTCATGCCGGCATCGGTCATGTAGCCGGTGCCGCCGGGCAGGATCTGATGATCGGCGGTCGGCACATGGGTATGGGTGCCGACGACGAGGCTGGCGCGGCCGTCGCAGAAAAACCCGATGCCTTGTTTTTCGCTGGTCGCCTCGCCGTGGAAATCCACCACGATCACATCGGCTGCCATGCCCAGCGGACAGGCCTCGATTTCGCGATGGACGGCTTCGAACGGATCGTCGAACGGCGTCATGAAGACGCGGCCGATCGCGTTGACGACGAGCGCGCGCCTGCCGCTTTTGGTGTCGACCAGCGCAGCGCCGCGGCCCGGCGTGCCCTTCGGATAATTCGCCGGACGAACCAGCCGCGGCGCACGCTCGATAAAGACCAGCGCCTCGCGCTGATCCCAGGAATGATTGCCGAGCGTGACGACGTCGGCGCCGGCGTCGAGAAATTCCTGGTAGATCGCCTCGGTGATGCCGAATCCGCCGGCGGCGTTCTCGCCATTGACGACGACGAGATCGAGCGCCCAGTCACGGACCATGCCGGGCAGATGTTCCGCAAGCGCGGTGCGCCCCGCCCTGCCGACGACGTCACCGACGAAAAGAATACGCAAGTCATCCACTCCGGAAATCGAACACTTTCGCTTCCGTTAGCACATAATCCAGCGCCACGTCGTGCGTCAGCGACGGCACGGCTTCGATTTCCTGCACGGCGAAGGCGATGCCGACCGCCGTGACCGCCTTCGACCGGCGCAATTGCGCCAGGCTGCGGTCGTAATATCCGGCGCCATAACCGATGCGGTGCCCGGCGCGATCGAAGGCCGCCAGCGGAACGAGCAGGATGTCAGGGATAACCTCGGCGGCCTCGGGCGGCGGTTCGAGAATGCCGAACGCGCCGCGCACGAGTTCATCACCGGCGGACCAGGCATGAAATCGCAGCGGCTGATCGCGCCCGGCGATCACCGGCAGCGCCAGCGTTGCACCTTCTGTGGCGAGCCTTTGCAGCAGCGGACCTGGATCGATCTCACTGCGGATCGGCGAATAGCCGGCGACAATTGCGCCGCGCGCAAGGGCGAACGGCAGCCCGCGCGCGGCGATGGCCTGCGCCGCAGCGATGCGCTGCGCGCCGCTCAGCACATCGCGTGCTGCGAGGGCGGTTGCACGGAGTTCTGCCTTTGATCGCTCTATCGACAAGGCTGGCATTCCGCGTCACGCTTTGCAGTCGTCACCCGCGTGGCTGGCGAACACGCGGAAACTCGCAGTGAAAGAGAAAAGTGCGAAGCCACAATGGCCGTTGGAGCGCTCGATCCCGGAGTTCCCTACGAAAGTAGGTGGGCACCATATGTCCGGGTCCACGGACCCGGCCAGGGACAGTTCCCTAAAGGATCGATAAGGCCCCGGGGATATATGGCTCCTGACGTGCGATGCAGCCTCGCCGGACCAATGTAACCACGATGAGCGTAATCCGCCAGCGCTAACGCAGCCATCACCCGATTGCGACGCCGCCGCCGATGGTGCGGTTGATCACTTGCGTCGCTTTCTCGATGCGGTCGGCGGCCGCGTTCAGCGCGTTGGCGACCGCGGCCTGCACCGTCTTGGCGCGATCGGCCGAGGCGGTGCGGACGCCGCGCAGAGCTTCGAGCTCCTGCTCCAGGCTGGTGATGCGATGATTGGCGTCGAGCAATTCGTCGCTGGTCATCAGCGCCGCCATCACGGTGAGGCGGGCGTCGCCGATTTCGCCGAACTTGCCGCGCAGCGATCCGATCCGCTCCTCGAACCCTTCCGCGAGGCTCAACAGCCGCGTCTCCTGCCCGGCCTCGCAGGCCATCCGGTATTGCCGGCCGTTGATGGTGACGTTGACATGGCTCATGGACTCTCTCCCGCATCCAGCACGGCGCGGATCGTGCTGATCGCCGCATCGAGCCGTTCGGCGATCTCGCGATTGGCGCGCTCCAGCCGGCGTGTTTTCACCAGCGATCCGTCGAGTTCGTCGGCGAGCCGCGAGCGATCCGAACCCAGCGCCTGAATCCGGCTCGCCAGCTCGTCCTCGTCGCGATCGGCTTCACGCCGCCGCTCAACCGCGCTTTCCAATGCGTCGAGCGCGGCCATCAGCCGCCGCGTCGCGGCGTCAATGTCCGCCGAAAATGGCTCGGCATGGCCGAGGCCGTTGGAGGAACGATCGCTCATGCAGTCAGCGCAGGCCCTCATCATGCGGCCGCGGGGCGACAAAATACCACGGCTCAGCAAGCGGTTAGAGCACGAAATTTACGTGGCAAGCGAGGCCAACGCAACGCCGCTTGCAAACTATGCACCGCAAAGCAACTTTTCGGCCGAGTTAGGCGTTTCATCGCCTTGGACTCCGGGAACACAGGTGCTATCCAGCCCCCGACTTTCCGTGGGCCCCCACGCCCATATCGCAACCAAGCATCTCATTTCAGACGGATTTTCATCATGACGCAGGTCGATCACACCCGTATGGCCAATGCGATCCGCGGGCTCGCGATGGACGCGGTCGAAAAAGCCAATTCGGGACATCCCGGCCTGCCTATGGGCGCGGCCGACATGGCCACCGTGCTGTTCACGCAGTTCCTGAAATATGACGCCGCCAACCCGGCATGGCCCGATCGGGACCGCTTCATCCTGTCCGCCGGCCACGGCTCGATGCTGCTCTATGCGCTGCTCTATCTGACCGGCAATTCCGAGATGACGCTCGACCAGATCAAGCGGTTCCGCCAGCTGGGATCGCTGACGCCGGGACATCCGGAGAACTTCCACACCAAGGGCATCGAAACCACCACGGGGCCGCTCGGCCAGGGCATTGCGACCTCGGTCGGCATGGCGCTGGCGGAGAAGATGCTGGCCGCCGAATTCGGCAAGAAGATCGTCGATCATCGCACCTATGTGCTCTGCTCCGACGGCGACCTGATGGAAGGCATCTCGCAGGAAGCGATCGCGCTGGCCGGGCACTGGAAACTCAACAAGCTGATCGTGCTGTATGACGATAACGGAATTTCGATCGACGGCCCGACCTCGATCTCCGACTCCGTCGACCAGGTGAAGCGCTTCAAATCGGCCGGCTGGGCTGCCGAGTTGATCGACGGCCAGGATCAAAAGGCGATTGCGGCCGCGATCACGCGGGCGCAAAAATCCAGCAAGCCGTCGCTGATCGCCTGCAAGACCACGATCGGCTATGGCGCGCCGACCAGGGCCGGCACCGCGAAGGCCCACGGCGAAGCGCTTGGCGCCGTGGAACTGAAGGGCGCCAAGGAAAAGCTCGGCATCTCGCTCGAGCCGTTCTCGGTGCCCGACGATGTGTTGAAGGCCTGGCGCGAAGCCGGCAGCCGCGGCGCGGCCGCGCGCCAGGAGTGGGAATCCCGCTTCGCGGAATTGGGCAATCGCAAGCGCGCCGAATTTGAACGCCGGCTGCGGCATGAGCGTCCGGCGTCGCTGGCGAAAGCGCTCAAGGCCCACAAGAAAGCTTTGCTTGAGACACCGCAGAATATCGCCACCCGTAAATCGTCCGAATCCGCGATCGACGCGATCGCGGAGGCGATGCCGCTCGAATTCCTCGCCGGTTCGGCCGATCTGACCGGCTCCAACAACAACAAGGCGAAAACGGCAGTCGATTTTTCGGCCAAGACGCCGAAGGGCCGTTTCGTCCATTACGGCATCCGCGAGCACGGCATGGCCGCGGCGCTGAACGGCATCTTCCTGCATGGCGGCTTCGCGCCGAACGGCGCCACCTTCCTGTGCTTTACCGATTACGCCCGCCCGGCGATGCGGCTGGCCGCGCTGATGGGCACCGGCGTCGTCTATGTGATGACGCATGACTCGATCGGCCTCGGCGAGGACGGCCCGACCCATCAGCCGGTCGAACATCTCGCCGCGCTGCGCGCCATCCCCAACATGCGCGTGTTCCGGCCCTGCGACGCGGTCGAGGTGACGGAGTGCTGGGAGCTGGCGCTGAACCGGATCGACGGTCCGACGGTGCTGGTGCTGACCCGCCAGAACCTGCCGCAACTGCGCACCACTGTACCGAACGACAATCCGTGCAGCCACGGCGCCTATGAGCTGGTCGCGGCCCAGGGCGAGGCGAAAGTATCGTTGTTCGCATCCGGCTCCGAAGTGGAGATCGCGGTCGACGCCCAGAAACAGCTCGCCGCGCGCGGCATCGCGTCGCGGGTGGTCTCGGTGCCCGCGCTTGAGCTGCTGCTTTCGCAGCCAGCCGACCAGAAGCAGGCCATCATCGGCAACGCCCCGGTCAAGATCGCGATCGAGGCGGCGGTGCGCTGGGGTTGGGATGCCGTGATCGGCCCGGATGGCGAATTTATCGGCATGCACGGTTTCGGCGCCAGCGCCCCCGCCAAGGACCTGTTCAAGCACTTCGGAATTACCGCCGAGGCCGCGGTTAACGCTGCCCTGAAGCGGCTTGGCTGAACTCTATAGCGTTTTCGAGCGAAAGCCTGCCCCGGACTTGGATAACGGGGCGGATCCCGGTTCGCGTCGAGAAAACGCGTCAAAATCAGGAATCCAAAGCCCGGTTCTGATTCACCCAGAACCGAAAAGGCTTTGGCCCGGCGGTTGAGGTTGCCCGGAAAAAGGGCTACCTAAACCGCATATTATCCGTTCTCGTCCGGCCGAACCGGGCGATCTGCCTTAAAAATCTCCGTGGCGTGCCGTCCGCGGGGTTGGCACCAGCTATGAGAGGAGAAACGCGAGATGGCAGTCCGGGTCGCAATCAACGGGTTTGGCCGTATCGGCCGCAATGTACTGCGGGCTATCGCGGAATCCGGCCGCAAGGATATCGAGGTGGTCGGCATCAACGATCTCGGCCCGGTCGAGACCAACGCCCATCTGTTGCGCTTTGATTCCGTGCATGGCCGCTTCCCCGGCACCGTGACCGTCGAAGGCGACTCGATCAGCGTCGGCAACGGCAAGATCAAGGTCTCCGCCGAACGCGACCCCACCAAGCTGCCCTGGAAAGAGCTCGGCGTCGACATCGCGCTGGAATGCACCGGCATCTTTACCGCAAAGGACAAGGCCGCCGCGCATCTGACCGCCGGCGCCAAGCGCGTGCTGGTCTCCGCGCCCGCCGACGGGGCCGACGCGACCATCGTCTACGGCGTCAACCACGACACGCTGAACAAGGATCATCTGGTCGTTTCCAACGGCTCCTGCACCACCAATTGCCTGGCGCCGGTGGCGAAGGTGCTGAACGACACCGTCGGCATCGAGACCGGCTTCATGACCACGATCCACGCCTATACCGGCGACCAGCCGACGCTCGACACCCTGCACAAGGATCTCTATCGCGGCCGTGCCGCGGCGATGTCGATGATCCCGACTTCCACGGGCGCGGCCAAAGCGATCGGGCTGGTGCTGCCGGAATTGAAAGGCAAGCTCGACGGCGTCTCGATCCGGGTGCCGACGCCGAACGTCTCGGTGATCGATCTCAAGATCGTCGCCAAGCGCGCGACCGACATCAAGGAAATCAACGAGGCGATGAAGCGCGCCAGCGAGCAGCAGCTCAAGGGCATCCTCGGCTACACCACCGCGCCCAACGTCTCGATCGATTTCAACCACGATCCGCACTCCGCCACGTTCCACATGGACCAGACCAAGGTGCAGAACGGCACGCTGGTGCGGGTGATGGCCTGGTACGACAATGAATGGGGTTTTTCCAACCGCATGGGCGATACCGCGGTGGCGATGGGGAAACTGCTGTAGCGGAGCTTCACCTCTCCCATAGGGAGAGGTCGATTTGCGCAGCAAATCGGATGAGGGGTTCAGGTCTTTCGTAAAAGCCGCGCTCCCTCACCCGGCGCTACGCGCCGACCTCTCCCCACTAGGGGAGAGGTGAACCGAGTCCGCGGAAGACGGTCTGTAAATTTGTGGTACCCGCATGAACAAATTCCGCACCCTCGATGACGTCGACGTAAAGGGCAAGCGCGCCCTGCTTCGCGTCGATCTCAACGTGCCGGCCGAAGACGGCCGCATCACCGACAGCACCCGGATCGAGCGCGTCGCGCCCACAATCACCGAGATCGCCGGCAAGGGCGGCAAGGTGATCCTGCTTTCGCATTTCGGCCGGCCCAAGGGCCGCGATCCGAAGGAATCGCTCAAACCCGTCGCCGCGGCGCTGTCGCAGATCATCGGCAGGCCGGTCGCGTTCGCCGATGATTGCATCGGAGAGCCCGCCGAAGCGGCGGTCGCGGCGATGAAGGACGGCGACATTCTCTGCCTGGAGAATACCCGCTTCCATAAGGAAGAAGAAAAGAACGACCCGGCCTTCGTCGCGGCACTGGCCAGGCTCGGCGATATCTGGATCAACGACGCGTTCTCGGCGGCGCACCGCGCGCACGCCTCGACCGAAGGCCTCGGCCACAGACTGCCGGCCTATGCCGGACGCACCATGCAGGCCGAACTCGACGCGCTTGGGAAAGCACTGGAAGCGCCGACCAAGCCGGTGATCGCGGTGATCGGCGGCGCCAAGGTCTCGACCAAGATCGACCTGCTGGAAAACCTCGTCACCAAGGTCGATGCGCTGGTGATCGGCGGCGGCATGGCCAACACCTTCCTGCATGCGCAGGGCGTCAACGTCGGCAAGTCGCTGGCGGAAAAGGATCTCGCCGCGACCGCGCTACGCATTCTCGAAAAGGCGGAGGCTTCGAACTGCGCCATCATCCTGCCGGTCGATGCCGTCGTGGCGTTCCAGTTCGCCGCCAACTCGCCGTCGCACGCCTACGGCCTCGACGCGATCCCGGCCGAAGGCATGATCCTCGACGTCGGCCCGCGCTCGATCGCGCGGATCCATGCGGCGATCGACGACGCCGCGACGCTGGTGTGGAACGGACCACTCGGCGCGTTCGAGATCGCGCCGTTCGACCGCGGCACCGTGCAGGCCGCCAGGCACGCAGCCGAGCGGACCAAAGCAAAGAAGCTGATCTCGGTCGCCGGTGGCGGCGACACCGTGGCGGCGCTGAACCAGGCCGGCGTGGCCGGTGATTTTACCTATGTTTCAACCGCCGGCGGCGCTTTCCTCGAATGGATGGAAGGCAAGCCGCTGCCCGGCGTCGAGGTTTTGAAAGTAAAATAGATTATCGGGCACAGCCCCAACGCGGAGATATGGATTCATGGCTCGCATCACGTTGCGTCAATTGCTTGACCATGCGGCGGAGCACGATTACGGCGTGCCGGCCTTCAACATCAACAACATGGAGCAGGCGCTCGCCATCATGGAGGCGGCCTCCAGCCTCGATGCGCCCGTCATCATCCAGGCCTCGCGCGGCGCCCGCTCCTATGCCAACGACGTGATGCTGCGGCACATGATGGATGCGGTCACCGAAATCTATCCGCAGATTCCGGTCTGCGTGCATCTCGACCACGGCAACGAGCCCGCGACCTGCATGACCGCGATCCAGGCCAGCTTCACCTCGGTGATGATGGACGGCTCGCTGAAGGCGGACGGCAAGACTCCGGGCGACTGGAACTACAATGTCGGCGTCACCAAAACCGTGACCGACATGGCCCATCTCGGCGGCATTTCGGTGGAAGGCGAACTCGGCGTGCTCGGCTCGCTCGAAACCGGCATGGGCGACAAGGAAGACGGCCACGGCGCCGAAGGCAAACTCTCGCACGACCAGTTGCTGACCAACCCCGACGAAGCCGTCAAGTTCGTGAAAGAGACAAAAGTCGACGCGCTGGCGATCGCGATGGGCACCTCGCACGGCGCCTACAAATTCACCCGCAAGCCGGATGGCGACATCCTGGCCATGAACGTCATCGAGGAAATCCACCGCAAGCTGCCCAACACGCATCTGGTGATGCATGGCTCGTCGTCGGTACCGCAGGATTTGCAGGACATCATCAACGCCAATGGCGGCAAGATGAAGCCGACCTGGGGCGTGCCGGTGTCCGAGATCCAGCGCGGCATCAAGAACGGCGTGCGCAAGATCAACATCGATACCGACAACCGGATGGCGATGACCGGCCAGATCCGGAAAGTTCTGAAGGACAATCCGGAAGAGTTCGATCCGCGCAAATATCTCAAGCCGGCGATGGAAGCGATGACCAGGCTGTGCAAGCAGCGGCTTGAGGAATTCAATACCGCGGGCCAGGCCGGCAAGATCAAGAAGGTTCTCACCACGGCGGAAATGGCCAAACGCTACGCCAAGGGCGAACTCGATCCGAAAGTCGCATGAGATCGCCAGAGGCGGGCCTGTTGCCGCCCCTTTTTTGGCCGCAGTCCGGGGGCAACTAGCCGCATTATGGCCACCAAACCGGTTCCGCCGCGCCCCGTGCCGCGGCTTTATCTCGCGACCCCCGTCATGGACGATCCGTCGCCGTTCGCGGCCAGCCTCGCGGGCGCGCTCGCCGGCGCCGATGTCGCGGCGGTGCTGCTGCGGCTGACGGAGACCGACCCGCGCACCATGATCACGCGCATCAAGGCGCTGGCGCCAATGGTGCAGGCGCGCGGCGCGGCGCTGCTGCTCGACGGTCACGTCGAACTGGTCGCCCGCGCCGGCGCCGACGGCGCCCATCTGACCGGCATCGCGGCCCTGGAGGAAGCTTTGCCGGGCCTGAAACCCGACCGGATCGTCGGCGTCGGCGGGCTGGCGACGCGGCACGATTCGATGACCGCGGGCGAAACCGGGGTCGACTACGTGCTGTTCGGCGAGCCTGACGCCGGGGGGCAGCGGCCCTCGATCGAGGCGATCGCCGAACGCCTGCAATGGTGGGCCGAACTGTTCGAGCCGCCCTGTGTCGGGTTTGCCGCCTCGCGCGAGGAGGCTTACGAATTCGCCGCGGCCGGCGCGGACTTCGTCCTGGTCGGCGATTTCATCTGGGCCGATCCGCGCGGCGCGGAAGCGGCGCTATCGGAAGTGGAGCAGGCGATCCGGCAGGCCCACGCCGTCTCATCCGGAAAAGCCGCGGCCGCACAGGGATAGCGGTGGAAATGAAGATCCTGCATCCCATAGCGATCCTTGCCATAGCGATCCGTGCTATGGCGACCCTCGCCTGCGGCCTGACGCTGGCGGCAAGCGGCGCGGCGGCGCAGATCTCGCTGACGCCCCGTGCCGCCGAACCGCCGCCGGCAACCGGCCAGCCCGCGGCCAAGCCGAAAGCGAAGCCGCGCGAGGTCGCCAAGGAGCCGGTCAGGAAGCCGCCACCGGCCCCCGCCGTGGCGCCGAAGCCGGAACCAATTCCGAAGCCGGCCGCGCCCACAACCGCTACGTCCACGCCTGACGATCCCCATGTCGATCTGGTCTACGGCGCGTTCCAGCGCGGGGACTACAAGGCCACGTTCGATCTTGCGACCAAGCGTGTGCAGGAAAAGGGCGATCCGAAAGCCATGACGATGCTCGGCGAGCTCTATTCCAACGGATTTGGTGTCCCGCGCGACACCGCCAAGGCGATCGAATGGTACCGGCGCGCCTGCGACGCCGGCGACCGCGAGGCCATGTTCTCGCTCGCCATGCTTCGCCTGGCCGGACAAGGCGGCCCGGACGGCGGCACGGAGGCGGCGAAATTGCTGGCGTCCTCGGTCAAGCTCGGCAGCATGAAAGCCGCCTATAACCTGGCGCTGCTCTATATCGACGGACAGACCCTGCCGCAGGATCTCAAGCGCGCCGCGGAACTGCTGCGCCAGGCGGCCGACGCCGGTAGTCCGGAAGCGCAATACGCTCTCGCGACCTTCTACAAGGACGGCAACGGGGTACCGAAAGACATCGAAAAATCGGTGCATCTGTTGCAGGCCGCGGCGCTCGGCGGCAATACCGACGCCGAGGTCGAATATGCCATCGCGCTTTTCAACGGCACCGGCACGCTGCAAAACCGTCCCGCCGCGGTGACGCTGCTGCGCAGGGCCGCCAAGGAGGGCAGCCCGATCGCGCAAAACCGGCTCGCCTGGGTGCTGGTGAACGGACAGGGCGCGCCGATGGACAAGATCGAGGGCCTCAAATGGCATCTCGTCGCCAAAACCTCCGGCAAGGGCGACCCGATGCTCGACGAGGCGCTGGGCGATCTGAGCCCCGAAGACCGTGCCAAGGCGGAAGCGGCGGCGCGCAAATGGCTCGGCGCCAAATGATGCACCTTGACGCCGGAGCCACCGCAAGGCACCCAGTCCCTGTTTCACCTCTCCCCGGTGGGAGAGAAGCGCAGTCTCTGCGTTGAACCACCGCACAAGCCGGGATCATGCTGCATTCAGCCCTCATCAACGTCATGGTCAAGGCCGCGCGCCGCGCCGGCCGCAGTCTTTCGCGCGATCTCGGCGAGATCGAAAATCTTCAGGTCTCGCTGAAAGGGCCCGCCAATTTCGTCAGCCTCGCCGACAAGCGCGCCGAGGAGATGCTTTACACCGACCTCGCCAAGGCACGGCCGGGTTACGGCTTCATCGGCGAGGAAGGCGGCAGCCGCGAGGGCACCGACAAGAGCCACACCTGGATCGTCGATCCGCTCGACGGCACCACGAATTTCCTGCACGGCATCCCGCAATTCGCGATCTCGATCGGTCTGCAGCGCGAGGACACGATCATCGCGGGCGTGATCTACAATCCCGCCAATGACGAGCTCTACATCGCCGAGCGCGGCAAGGGCGCCTTCCTCAACGAGCAGCGGCTGCGCGTCGCCGGCCGCCGCAGGCTCGATGAATGCGTGATCGCCTGCGGCCTGCCGCATATCGGGCGCGGTGACCATGAGCTGTCGCGCCGGGAAATGACCGAGATCCAGAACAAGGTCGCAGGCCTTCGCCGCTTCGGCGCCGCTTCGCTGGACATGGCTTTCGTCGCCGCCGGGCGCCTGGACGGCTATTGGGAACGCAATCTGCAACCCTGGGACATGGCGGCCGGCCAGATCATGGTGCGCGAGGCCGGCGGCGTCGTCAGCGGCATCGTCGGCGACGACGATCCGCTCAAGACCGGCGACGTGATCTGCGGCAATGAATTCGTGCATCGCGAACTGGTGAAGATCCTGAAGCCGCTGGGGTAACAGTCCAGCGATATCGTCATGCCCGGACTTGATCCGGGCATCCATCACACTTCACAAACAGCACTTTCGGGATAACGGATTGCCGGGTCAAAGCCCGGCAATGACGAATCATAGCGTTTTCGAGCGAAGTGGATTCCGGTTCGCGTGAAGAAAACGCGTCCGGTTCCGATTCAATCAGAACCGTAAGGCTTTAGTGAACAGCCCGCGCCGGCGGTCCGTACACCTCACCGGCCGGCGTCGCGACGATCTCGCGGTCCGGTGCAAAAAAGCGCTGCACCGAGACAAAGAATACCGGCACCATCAGCAGCGCAAGGACGACGACGGCGATCATGCCGCCCATGACGCCGGTGCCGAGCGCCTGCTGGCTCGCCCCGCCGGCGCCGCTCGCAATCGCCATCGGCAGCACGCCGCAGACGAAGGCAAGCCCCGTCATCAGGATCGGCCGGAACCGGAGGCTGCAGGCCTCCACCGTCGCCTCGATCAGCGGCTTGCCCTGCGCGCGCAGATCCTTGGCGAATTCTATGATGAGGATGGCATCCTTGGCCGCAAGCCCGATGATGGTGATCAGGCCGACGGTGAAATAAACGTCGTTGGGCAGTCCGCGCAGCATCGCTGCCAGCACCGCGCCGGAGATCCCGAGCGGCACCGTCAGCAAGACCGCCAGCGGAATGGTCCAGCTTTCATACAGCGCGGCGAGACAGAGAAACACCACGAGGGCGGAGAGCGCGAGCAGAAACGGCGCCTGCGAGCCGGACAATTTTTCCTGCAACGATTGCCCGGCCCAATCATAGCCGAAACCGCGCGGCAGCCTGCCCGCAAGCCGTTCCATCTCCTTGATCGCGTCGCCCGACGTGTAGCCCGGCGCGGCTTCGCCGCTGATGCGCACGGACGGATAGTAATTGAACCCGACGATCTGGGTCGGCCCTTTCGACCATTCGACCGATGCAAAAGCGGAAAACGGCACCAGCTGCCCGGTCCTGTTCTTCACATTGTAATTCAGGATATCTTCCGCGTTCATGCGGTCGTCGCGATCGGCCTGAACGATGACGCGCTGCATCCGGCCGCGGTTCGGAAAATCGTTGATGTAGTTGGAGCCGAGATTGGTCGAGATCGTGTTGTTGATGTCCTCGAAGGTGACGCCGAACGCACCGGCCTTTTCCCGGTCGATCACAAGATTGACCTGCGGCGCCGTCGGCAGCCCCTCGATATAGACCTTTTGCAGCACCTCGCTCGCATTGGCCTCCGCGACCAGCCGGTCGGCCGCGTTCATCAGCGCCGCATAGCCCTTCTGGCCGCGGTCCTGCAGGCGGAAGCTGAAGCCCGAGGAATTGCCGAGATTGTCGATCGGCGGCGGTTGCAGCGCCGAGATCTTGGCGTCGCGGATCGACGACAATTCGCTGTTGATGTCGGCCACGATCGCGGCGGCGGAATCCTTTGCCGAACGCTCCGACCAGTCCTTCAGCGAAATGAAAGCCTGCGCCGTGTTCATGCCCTGGCCGAGGAAGCTGAAGCCGGTGAGGAACGTGACATTCTCGACGCCTGCGCGCTGCGCCAGATATTTCTCGACTTTTTCGACCGCGGCTTCGGTGCGTGCATAGGAGGAATCCGATGGCGTCTGCACGTCGGTGGTGATGAAGCCCTGGTCATCGACCGGCAGGAACCCGCCGGGCAGGCGGACGAACGCCCAGGTCAATCCGATCAGCAGCGCCGCATAGATCAGCATCAGCCTTCCCGTGCGCTTCAGCGCCCCCCTCACCGTGCGCGAATAACCGTCGCGGCTGGTTTCGAGCAGCCGGTTGAAGGCCCCGAACACGCCTTTGCGGGCGTGGCCGTGGCCCGCGGCCACCGGCTTGAGCAGCGTCGCGCACAGCGCCGGCGTCAGCGACATCGCCATCAAGGCCGAGAAGCCGATCGCCGCCACCATCGTGACCGAGAACTGCCGGTAGATGATGCCGACCGATCCCGGAAAGAACGCCATCGGCACGAACACGGCGACCAGCACCAGCGTGATGCCGATGATGGCGCCCGATATCTGCGACATCGCCTTGCGGGCCGCCTGCTTCGGCGGCAATCCCTCCTCCGCCATGATGCGCTCGACATTCTCGACCACGACGATGGCGTCGTCCACGAGAATGCCGACCGCCAGCACCATGCCGAACATCGTCAGCATGTTGATGGAAAAACCGGCGAGCAGCAGCACGGCGCAGGTGCCGAGCAGCGCGACCGGGACCACGATGGTCGGGATGATGGTGTAGCGGATGTTCTGCAGGAACAGGAACATCACGACGAACACCAGCACCACCGCCTCGACCAGCGTCGACAGCACCTTCTCGATCGATGCCTTGACCACCGGCGTGATGTTGTAGGGGATGTCGTAGGCGATATTGGCCGGAAAGAACCGCGACAATTCCTTCATCTTGGCCTCGACCGCGCCGGCGGTGGCGAGCGCGTTGCCGGTCGGCGACAACAACACCGACAGGCCGGCGGTGGGCTGGCCGTTGAGGCGGGTGTTGAACTGATAGCTGAGCCCGCCGATCTCGATGCGGGCGACGTCGCGCAGCCGCACCGTCGAGCCGTCGGCATTGGCGCGCAGGATGATCGATCCGAATTCATCGGGCGAACCGAGCTGGCCCTTGACCAGCACCAGCGCGGAGATCCGCTGTTGCGGCGTGCTTGGCTCGGCGCCGACGCTGCCGGACGCGACCTGCGCGTTCTGGGCGTTGATCGCTGTGGTCACGTCGTCGGCGGTCAGGCCGTAGCCGACCAGCCTGTCGGGATCGATCCAGATCCGCAGGCTTCGCTCGGTCGAATAAAGCGTGGCGCGGCCGACGCCGGGAATGCGCCGGATTTCGCCGAGCACGTTGCGGATCATGAAATCGCCAAGGCCGACCTCATCGAGGCTGCCGTCGGTCGATCGCAGCGTGATGATCTGCAACACCGCGCTTGAAGCTTCCTCGACCAGGATGCCCTGCTGGATCACGGCGCGCGGCAACCGCGCCTCGACCCGCTTGAGGCGGTTCTGGACCTCGACCGACGCCGCGCCGGTCTCGGTGCTCGGCACGAAATTGGCGGTGATTTCGACCTGCCCGAGCGAGTCGCTGGTGGATTCGAAATTCAGGATGCCGGACGCGCCGTTGAGCTCCTCCTCGATCAGCCGCGTGACGCTGTTGTAGAGGTTTTCCGGCGATGCGCCGGGATAGCTGGTCGAGATCGAGATCGAGGGCGGCGCGATGATCGGATATTGCGCAACCGCCAGCAACGGAATCGAGATCGCGCCGATCAGGCAGATGAACAGCGCGACCACCCAGGCGAAGATCGGCCTGTCAATGAAGAAGCCCGGCATCGGATGTCACCGGCGCGCCGTTTGCCGGGTCGGTCCCGCATCCGCTTCGGGAACGGCATCGGTGGACGCATCCGCTTCGGTCCAGGCCTGCGGCCTGACCTTGTCGCCGGCGGCGAATTTCTGAAAGCCTTCGACCACGACCCTGTCGCCGGCCTTCAGCCCGTCGGTGACGAACCATTGGCCGTCCTGAAGCGATCCGGTGCGAACGGCCTGCGTCGCGACATGATCGTCGTTCTTGACCACGAAGACTTCGCTGCCGCCGCCGCTGTCGCGCTGGATCGCCTGCTCCGGCACGGCGATGGCATCGGTGTCGATGCCCTGCTCGATCCGCACGCGGACATACATGCCCGGCAGCAATTCGCGCTTCGGATTGGGAAACTCGCCGCGCAGCGTCACCTGGCCGGTCTGCGCGTCAACCTTGGCTTCGGAGAACAAAAGCTTGCCGGGAACCGGATAGACCGTACCGTCGTCGAGGACCAGGCGAACCTTCATGGCGTCGGGCGCAATGCGGTCGAGATCGCCGCTTTCGAAGGCGCGCCGCAACTGAACCAGTTCGGAGACCGATTGGGTGAAATCGGCATAGATCGAATCCAGTTGCTGGATCGTGGCGAGATTAGCCGCTTCGTTCTGCACGACCAGCGCGCCTTCGCTGACCAGCGCGGCGCCGATGACGCCATCGATCGGCGCGCGGATCGTCGCATAGTCGAGATTCAGCCTGGCGCGGGCGACATCGGCCTTGCGTCCCTCGACATCGGCTTCGGCCTGGCGCAGGGACGCGACGGCCTTTTCGTTTTCGGCTTCAGGAGTCGTGCGCTGGGCGGTCAGCGTGGCGATCCGGCGGGCATGCTGCGCGGCCTGTTCGAGCACGGCCCGCGCCCTGGCCAGCGCGGCCTCGTTGGACTGGACCTCCACTTCGAACGGCCGGGGATCGACCTGATAGAGCGGATCGCCGGCCTTCACCTCACTGCCCTGGCTGAACATCCGTTTCACGACGATGCCGGAGACGCGCGGGCGCACGTCCGAAACGCGCGTCGGCGCGATGCGTCCCGGAAGTTCGCGCACGACCGCGCGCGGCTGCGGCTTGACGGCGACGACGCTCACGCTGGGCTCGGACGGCTGCGCCGCCGCCGAAGCGGAATTCGGTTCATCGCATCCCGCGAGCAGAGGGACTGCGGCGGCAAGGACCAATGCAATGCATGCCGACTGCGCGCGAAATTCTGACATTGAAACCATCGCCCCCGATTTGCGTTCGACCGAAAATTGAATTCGCGTGACGCGAAAACGTCCGCGCTCATGGTGACGGCAGGATAGGAAGAGCCTGCTGCAACGCAACGCGTGGAGCGGGCGGCGCAATGTCACACGCCTCTATCGCCCTCATCGAACAACGATTTTACCGCCCGCTAAATTGTCGCGGGGACGGGTTCCCTCGCGCAACGCCGCGTCCTGAGGAGCCGCGGACCATTTAAATTCGCAATGATGAGTCGAAGCGCAAGATCGTGAGTCGGCAACGAATCAGTCCACGGCGCTCAATCCCGCAGGCACCAACACCCGTCCGCCCGCAAGACCGAAGCCGGCGGGCGTCCGCTGACGGCACGACTTCCGCCCGGCTTTCATGTTGACGTTCATGACGCGCGCGGAACAATCGGCTTTTTTCCTAGCGCCGCTGTGCCATATTGGTGCCGGAAAGCATTTCTCCCGCAACAGGTGATGATCAGCCAATGCCTTCAGCTCCCCCTTCCCGCTCGGCGATGGAAATCGAACTGACCAAGCTGTCATCGCCCCGGATCTTCCTGGTGCGGATGCTGGTGTTCCTGGTGCTGTGCGCGCTGGTGGCGGTGGTGCTCTACAAGCAGATCGTGACGGCGTTCTTCGCCAATCCCGGCCTGAACGCCCTGATCGGGCTGGTGCTTTTGATCGGCACCATCCTGGCGTTCCGCCAGGTGATCCGGCTCTATCCGGAAGTGGCCTGGGTCAACAATTTCCGCATCGCCGATCCCGGCCTCGCCATCGAGCGGCGCCCGACCTTGCTGGCACCGATGGCGGTGATCCTGGGCGGCGAACGCAGCGGGCGGATGACGATCTCGCAACAGACCATGCGGCATCTTCTGGATTCGATCGCGACCCGGCTCGACGAGGCCCGCGATATCTCCCGCTACATGACCGGCCTCCTGGTGTTCCTCGGGCTGCTCGGCACGTTCTGGGGCCTGATCGAAACGGTCGGCTCGGTCGGCAAGGTGATCGACGGCTTGAAGGTCGGCGGCGACGCCGGCGCGCTGTTCGACACCCTCAAGGAAGGCCTGGCCGCGCCGCTCGGCGGCATGGGCATTTCGTTTTCGTCGTCGCTGTTCGGTCTTGCCGGCTCGCTGATCCTCGGCTTTCTCGACCTGCAATCCAGCCAGGCGCAAAATCGCTTCTATACCGACCTCGAAGACTGGCTCGCCACCACCGTGCGCGAATATTCCGGCAGCGAAACCGCAGCCGGCACCGGCGGCGAACTGCAAGGCGCGCTCGAGCGGTTGCGCTCGGCGGTGGAAGAAAGCGGCGCCAATCGCGGCACCACGACGGCGATGGCCAATCTCGCCGAGGCCATTCAGGGTCTCGTCGCGCATATGCGGACCGAGCAGCAGATGATCCGCGAATGGGCCGACGGCCAGGGCGAGCAGAACCGCGAGATCAAGAAGCTGCTCGAACGGTTGGCGCGCCAGCCGGAGAAGAATTAAACAGCGGAGACTTCCGATGGCCCTAGCACGTACGCGCCGCGGCGAATCCGCGTTCAACTACTGGCCCGGCTTCGTCGACGCGCTGTCGACGCTGGTGCTGTCGATCGTGTTCCTGCTGTCGGTGTTCCTGGTGGTGCAGTTCTTCCTGTCGCAGCAGATCTCCGGCAAGGACAAGGCGCTGGAGCAGCTCAACGCCAAGATCGCGCAGCTCAACGACATGCTGTCGCTCGAAAAGCTCGGCCAGCTCACGCTCGACGACCAGATCTCGCAGCTGCGCGCCGGCCTCGCCTCCGCCGAGGGGGAGCGCGACCGCATCAAGGGCCTGTATGACGGCCTCGCCAATGCCGGCAACGACGCCGCCGGCCGCACCACCGAACTCAACAAGGCGCTGGAATCCGAAAAGGGCGTGTCGGCGCGCGCCCTGGCGCAGATCGAGGTGTTGACCCAGCAGATCAGCGCGCTGCGCCGGCAGCTCGCGGCGCTGGAGGACGCGCTCGACGCCTCGGAGAAGCGCGACAAGGAATCGCAGGGACGGATCGCCGATCTCGGACAACGGCTGAACGTCGCGCTGGCGCAGCGGGTACAGGAACTGTCGCGCTATCGTTCCGAATTCTTCGGCCAGCTTCGCGCCATCCTCGGCAACCGGCCGGATATCCGCATCGTCGGCGACCGCTTCGTGTTCCAGTCCGAGGTGTTTTTCGACACCGGACAGGCGCTGTTGCTGCCCGAGGGCCGCGCCGAGCTCGACAAGGTGGCGGGCGCCTTGATCGATCTCGACAAGCAGATCCCGGGCGAGATCGCCTGGGTGCTGCGGGTCGACGGCCATACCGATTCCAGGCCGATCAACAGCCCGGTGTTCAAGTCGAACTGGGAATTGTCTTCGGCCCGCGCGATCGCGGTGGTGCAATATCTGATCTCGCTCGGCGTACCGGCGCAGCGGCTGGTCGCGGCTGGCTTTGCCGAATTCCAGCCGCTCGACACCGCCCAGACCGACGATGCCTACAAGCGCAACCGCCGCATCGAATTGAAGCTGACGGAACGGTAGTGGCTACGGCATTTCAGCTTCGTCCCTATCGCGCCGGGGATGAAGACGCCGCCATCGCGCTGTGGCAGCGTAGCTGGCAGCAGGCCTATCCCGCGATCGACTTTGCCGCGCGGCTACACTGGTGGCGCGAACGCTGGCGCAACGAACTGGTGCCGAACGCGGCGATCATCGTGGCGGAACAGGCGGGCATGTTGATCGGATTCGTCACCATCGACGCCTCCGGCTATCTCGACCAATTGGTGGCTGCTCCCGAACAGTGGGGCTCGGCGCTCGGCGATGCGCTCGCCGGTGAAGCAAAGCGCCTGTCACCGAAGCGCGTGACGCTGCTCGTCAACAAGGACAACGCCCGTGCCATCCGCTTCTACGAGCGCAACGGCTTTGTGCATGAAGGCGAGGACGTCAACCCGACCTCAGGCCGGCCGGTGCTGCGGATGGCGTGGAAGCCATAACGATTGCAAAGGTTGTCATTGCCGGGCTTGACCCGGCAATCCATCACTTTGAAGAATTTTTTCGAAGAAGAGGGATGCCCGGATCAAGTCCGGGCATGACGATTTGACTTCTAAATCCCCTCGAACTGCAACCGCGCCAGCCGGGCATAGAGTCCGTTGGCGGCGACCAGCGAGGCGTGGGTGCCCTGCTCGACGATGCGGCCGTGCTCCATCACCAGGATCCGGTCGCAGGACAGCACCGTTGCGAGGCGGTGGGCGATCACCAGCGTGGTACGGTGACGCATCAATTCCTCCAGCGCGGTCTGCACCAGCGTTTCGCTTTCGGCATCCAGCGCGGAGGTCGCCTCATCGAGCAGCAACAGCGGCGCGTCGCGCAGGATCGCGCGCGCGATCGCGATGCGCTGGCGCTGGCCGCCGGACAGCGTCACGCCGCGCTCGCCAAGCTGCGCCTCGAAACCGCCTGGCAGGCGGCGAATGAACTCGGTGGCGTGCGCGAGGCCCGCGGCGCGCTCGACCTCGGCGTCGGTGGCATCCGGCCGGCCGAAGCGGATGTTCTCGCGCGCCGTCGCGGCGAAGGCCACGGATTCCTGCGGCACCAGGGCGATGCGGCTGCGCAAATCATGCGGATCGGCCGCCCTGATCGGCACGCCGTCGAGCGTGATCGTGCCCGATGTGGGGTCGTAGAACCGCAGCAGCAGATGAAACAGCGTGCTCTTGCCGGCGCCCGAGGGGCCGACGATCGCCACCTTCTCGCCGGCGCGGACCGAGAACGAAACGCCGTCAACCGCCGAAGTATCGGACCGCGTCGGATAGGCGAAACTGACATTCTCGAACCCGACGTCGCCGCGCGGCGGCACCGGCAGCGCGCGGGGCGAGGCCGGCGCGGTGATCGCGGATTTGACGCGAAGCAGTTCAAACAGCCGCTCGGCCGCGCCCGACGCCGCCGAAACCTCGCTCCACACCTCGCTGAGCTGGCCGAGTGATGCGGCGGCGAACGCCGTATAAAGAACGAACTGGCCGAGCCGGCCCGGCGTGATGGCGCCGTTCAGCACGTCATGCGACCCGGTCCACAGGATCATCACGACGCTGGTAAAGGCGATGAAGATCACGATCGCGGTCAAAAAGCCGCGCGCCTGCGCCGACGTCCGGGCCGCGTCATAGGCCTGTTCGACTTCGCGGCCGAAGCGCGCATTGGCCAGCCGCTCGCCGGTATAGGCCTGCACGGTGCGGATGGCGCCGACCAGCTCGGACGCATAGGCCGAGGCGTCGGCCAGCGTATCCTGGGCGTTGCGCGACAAGCGCCGAACCCAGCGGCCGAACGCCACCAGCGGCAGCACGATCAGCGGAATCGCCAGCAGCACCAGGCCCGAAAGCCTCGGACTCGTGATCACCATCATCGCGGCGGCGCCCACGAACATCAGCAGGTTGCGCAGCGCGATCGAGGCCGAGGCGCCGGCCGCGGATTTGATCTGGGTGGTATCGGCGGTCAACCGCGAGATCAGTTCGCCGCTGCGCGCGGAATCGAAGAAGGAAGGCGACAGCGCGATCAGATGCGCGAACACGTCGCGCCTGAGATCGGCGACGATGCGCTCGCCGATCGTCATGACCAGATAATAGCGCGACGCGCTGGCAAGGGCGAGGATGGCGACCACCGCGATCATCACGCTGAAATAGCTGTTGATCATGGCGATGCCTTCCGGGGTGAACCCGAAATCGATCATCCGCCGCACCGCAACCGGCACCACAAGCGTCGTGATCGCGGCCACCGTGAGCGAGATCAGGGCCAGAATGGCGCGCCAGCGATACCGCGCCATGTAAGGCGCAAGCTCCACCAGCGGACGCAGCCGCGCCCGGCCTTTCACCGCCGATGCCGCCAGATCGGATTCGACGGAGGTTTCGCCGTTGCCGCCGTCCAACCGTTCCACCACGCTCATGAGATCCGACCTGTCGCTTCCGCCCTGTCGCTTCCAGATAGGCTCCGCCGCCAGCGCTGGCAAATCCGTAGAGATACGACATCGAGCCAGGACGAGTTGGCTTGTTTTACCGGCCCGGCTGCGTTATAGACCCGCCCAAATCCGCACACCCTGAGATCTCTTGGACGGGCGCCGGCGCGCCGAAGGATATGCCATGAAAGCCGAAATTCACCCGGATTATCATACAATTACGGTCGTAATGACCGACGGCACCGAGTACCAGACCCGTTCCACCTGGGGCAAGGAAGGCGACAAGCTGAACCTCGATATCGACTCCAAGTCGCATCCGGCCTGGATCGGCGGCTCCCAGCAGCTGCTCGACCGCGGCGGCCGCGTGTCGCGGTTCCAGAAGAAGTTTTCGGGCTTCCTCAAGAAGGATTGATGCGCTCAATCACTTTCTTTTGAGCCCTGCTTTCTTCCGAGCCCACTGCCTTTGAGCCCAACGCAAAACGCCCCTGGTCAGGGGCGTTTTTGTTTGTCCGTGATCTCTTATGAGGCGCCGCTTACTGCTCGAACGCCTCCTTCAGGCGATTGAGCTGCGGCACCAGCGGATTGCCGACCGCCACCTGTTCCGTCATCTGGGCATGCATGGTGCCGTCGAGACGGCGGACCTTGGTCTGCAGCGCCATCGAACGGGCGATCAGATCCTGCAATTGTTGCGGCAGCTTTTCGATCATGTCGGCCGCGCCGGGATCGGCCGCGCTGAGCTTGACCTTGGTCTTTTCGCGATTGGCCTGAGTCAGCGTCATCTCGCCTTCCTTGACCGCACGATGCAGCAGGAGCCACGACGCCAATTGCATCAGGCGCGTGGTCAGCCGCATGCTTTCCGTCGCGTAAGTAAGGCCGACGGCACGGTCGAGCGCCTTGGCCTCGGTGCGGCCGGCCCCGTCGAGATAGGCCGCGGTTTCCTCGACCAGATCCATGCCTTCCCGGAACAAGGCACCAAACGCCGCGGAATTGGCCAGCCGTTCGCTGAACTGCACGAGAGCGGCTTCTCCTTGCGAACGGTCCGACATGGTTAACGCCTCACGCCACTGGTTACGCGACCGGCTTGGGAAGCGCCGGCTTATGATGAACAAATCATTGCGCGGGTGTGGACGAGAGTCCAGACACAAGACTTTTTATGGTTTCCACGAGGTGCGGTTATTCGAAAACCAACGCCCGGACGTCCGGTTTCGACACAATTTGGCGCGGATGCACCGACGCACAAAAAAGAGCCGCCGTTTCCGGCGGCTTTTGAAGTTGATAACAGGGAGGCGTCAAACAGAGTGGACAGGAGCCACTCGGTGTCCAAAGAGGACGCTTCCAGTCATACTCGGGAAAGCTTAACGGCTCGTAAACGAGCGATTTTCTTCAGGCTTTGTTTGCCATGTCGGCCAGTGGCCGAGTGCGGCATTGTCATGGCACGTTGGGGCTCCAACCCTCGCGACGACATCCGCCTGTGGTCATGGATTCCGGATCGCGTTCGCTCGCGCTCACTTGTCCGGGACGAGACATGGAGAGACCGGGTTCGAGAGATCGGGTTCAAATCGCTCACGACTTGAAAAGGCTGTTCGCCGCATCCTTCGAGGCGCGCTTCTTCGCCGCCGCCTGCCGCAGCCGCTCGATCTCCGACATCAACAGCGCGATCCGCTGGTCCAGTTCCTCGACCGACAACAGCGAAAGATCCTGCCCGATCTCGTGGCTGATTTTTTTCCTCGGCCGGTCGTCATCCTCGATCGCCATGCATCGTCCTCCCTTGATCCTCGTCCTGTCCTGATCCTCCGTTGGCCGACCGAGGCGGTTGTCAGCCGCAGCATGGCTGGCTAAGCAGGTAGCTCTTCCCGAATTCCCGCAAGGACAAATCATGGAAAAGCTGCCTTCGCAAATGACCGTCATCGGCATCAGCAAGCCCGGCGGACCGGAAGTGCTGCTGCCCGAAACCCGCGCGGTGCCGGTGCCCGGTCCGGGCGAAATCCTGGTCAAGGTGGCGGCTGCGGGCGTCAACCGGCCCGATGTGGCGCAACGCTCTGGCAGCTACCCGCCGCCGCCGGGCGCCAGCGACCTGCCCGGCCTGGAAATCGCGGGCGAAGTGGTCGCGATCGGCAGCGGCGCCAAGCGGCACAAGATCGGCGACAAGGTGATGTCGCTGGTCGCCGGCGGCGGCTACGCGCAATATTGCATCGCCCAGGACGGCCAGGCGATGGCGGTCCCGCCGTCACTGTCGATGCAGGAGGCCGGCGCGATTGCCGAAACCCTGATGACGGTCTGGCACAATGTGTTCGAACGCGGCGGGCTGAAGGCCGGCGAGACGCTGCTGGTCCATGGCGGCTCCTCCGGCATCGGCACCATGGCGATCCAGCTGGCCAAGGCCTTCGGCGCCAGCGTGATCGTGACCGTCGGCTCCCAGGAAAAAGCCGACGCCTGCCTCAAACTCGGCGCCGACCACGCGATCAACTACAAGACCCAGGACTTCGTCGCCGAGGTCAAGACCATCACCGGCGGCAACGGCGCCAATGTCATCCTCGACATGGTCGGCGGCGATTACATCGACCGCAATTATGACGCGGCCGCGGTCGAAGGACGCGTGGTCCAGATCGCGTTTCTCAATGGCCAGCCCAAGGCCACCGCCAATTTCGCCAAGCTGATGATGAAGCGCCTGCATCACACCGGCTCGACACTGCGTCCCCGTAGTAATGCGGATAAAGCGGCGATGGTCGCGGCCATCGAGGCCAAGGTGATGCCGCTGCTGCGCGAAGGGCGCATCAAACCGCTCATGGACAGTACATTTCCGCTGGAAAAGGCCGCCGACGCGCATCGGCGCATGGAGACCAGCGAACATATTGGCAAAATTGTGTTGCTGACCTGACGCTTGTGAACCAAGCGTTACTGGAAAGCCTTTGTTTTCCCTCGCTTTCATGTCATTTATCGCAGCAACATTGGGCAACCTGCTTCGCCCATCGCGGTCGTTGAAAGCGGAGAACTGACTTTGCGCCTACTCAGGTGCCTTGCGCCGCTTGCGTTGGGCCTCATGATGTTTGCTGCCACGCCGGCGCGTGCGCTTGACGCCGTCAGCGTCCGCAGCGACGCGCCCGCGATCGATCTGACCGGTGTACTGGAGCATCAGCACAGCGACACCGACCGCATCCAGGTTTCGACCGCGCCCGGCACCGACGGCATCGTCCGGCGCATCGAAGTCCGCGCCCGCGAAGGCGGCCAGAACTGGGTGGTGTTCGCGCTCGCCAACAACACCGACGACCAGCTCGATCGCCTGATCGTCGCGCCGCATTACCGCATCGTGTCGTCGGGACTGCTGTGGCCCGATCTCGGACTGTCGCGCATCGCGACCATCACGCCGTCGGCCGGCGACCGTCCCGAACGCCAGGAAAGCCCGACCGCGGACATCTTCCGCATCACCCTCGACCCCGGCGCCGTCATCACCTTCGTCGCGGAATTGCGCACCGACAAGCTGCCGCAGCTCTATCTCTGGGAACCCGACGCCTACAAGGACAAGGTCAACTCCTTCACCCTGTACCAGGGCATCGTGATCGGCATCTCCGGCCTGCTGGCGCTGGTGCTGACCATCCTGTTCGTCGTCAAGGGCAGCATCATGTTTCCCGCCGCAGCGGCGCTGGCCTGGGCGGTGCTGGTCTATATCGGCGTCGATTTCGGCTTCTGGGGCAAGGTGCTCGACATGTCGAACAACGCCGAGCGCGTCTGGCGCGCCGCCGGCGAAGCGATCCTGGCCGCGACGCTGCTGGTGTTCCTGTTCGCCTATCTCAATTTAAGCCGCTGGCACGTACGCTATTCTCACATCACCATCGGCTGGCTGGTGTTTCTCGGATCGCTGGTGGCGCTGGCGCTGTTCGATCCGGCGGTCGCCTCGGGCATCGCGCGGATATCGCTGGTGCTGATCGCCTTCGCCGGCTTCGCCCTGATCGTCTACCTCTCGACCCACGGCTTCGACCGCGCGGTGCTGCTGATCCCAACCTGGTTCCTGCTGGTGGTCTGGGTGGTGGCGGCCGGCATGACCGTCGCCGGCAGCGTGACCAACGACATCGTCGGCCCCGCTCTGCTCGGCGGCCTGGTCCTGATCGTGATGCTGATCGGCTTCACCGTCATGCAGCACGCCTTCGCCGGCGGCGGCGCCACCAATGGCGTGGTCTCCGATGTGGAGCGGCGCGCGCTGGCGCTGACCGGCTCCGGCGACCTGATCTGGGACTGGGATGTCGCCGCCGACAAGGTCTTTACCAGCCCCGAGACCGAAACAATGCTCGGGCTGAAACGCGGCACGCTGGAAGGCCCCGCCGCGAAATGGCTCGAAGTGCTGCATCCGCTCGACCAGGACCGTTTCCGCGCCGCGCTCGACAGCGTGCTCGACCAGCGCCGCGGCCGGCTGGTGCAGGATTTCCGCCTGCGCACGCCCGACGGGCATTTCATGTGGTTTGCGCTGAAGGCCCGGCCCGTGGTCGGCTCCGACGGCGAAGTGTCGCGCGTGGTCGGCACGCTGACCGACGTGACCGACATCAAGAACGCCGAGGAACGCATGCTGCACGATTCGGTGCATGACAACCTCACCGGCCTGCCGAACCGCAAATTGTTCATCGACCGCCTGAACGCGGTGGCCAATTTCGCCAAGACCATGCCCAGCCTGCGGCCGACGCTGATGGTGATCGACCTCGACCGCTTCAAGCAGGTCAACGATTCCGTCGGCATCGCGGTCGGCGACTCCATTCTGCTGACGCTGGCGCGGCGGCTGACCCGCATCCTGAAACCGCAGGACACGCTGGCGCGGCTGGCCGGCGACCAGTTCGGACTGATCCTGATGTCGGAGCAGGATCCGGCGCGCATCACCGCCTTTGCCGAGACCATCCGCAAGACCATCCGCGCGCCGATCGCCTTCAACGACCGCGAGATCTTCCTGACCGCGTCCATCGGACTGGCGCTGAGCGACCCGCAGACGCAGCTCACCGAAGAGATCATCAAGGACGCCGAGCTTGCGATGTATCATTCCAAGCGGATCGGCGGCGACCGCATCGACGTCTACAAGCCGGTGATGCGCTCGCGCAAGACCGACCGGCTGACGCTGGAATCCGAATTGCGCCGTGCCATCGAGCGCGAGGAAATCTCCATCCTGTACCAGCCGATCGTGCGGCTGGAAGACCGTTCGATCGCCGGCTTCGAAGCGCTGGCGCGCTGGGATCATCCGAAGCTGGGGCGGATGTCGCCGTCGGAATTCATCTCCATCGCCGAAGAAATCGGCCTGATCGTCGATCTCGGCATGTTCGTGATGGACCGCACCGCCAGGCAGCTGTCGATCTGGCAGCGCGCGATGCGCTCGCGCGAGCCGATCTTCGCCAGCGTCAACGTTTCCTCGCGGCAATTGCTGCGGCACGATCTGATCCACGACATCCGCACCGTGCTGTCGCGCTCCTCGGTGGCGCGCGGCACGCTGAAGCTTGAATTGACGGAATCGCTGGTGATGGAAAATCCGGAACATGCGGCGCAGATGCTGACACGAATCCGCGAGCTCGGCACCGGATTGTCGCTGGACGATTTCGGCACCGGCCATTCGTCGCTGGCCTACCTGCAACGCTTCCCGTTCGACACCATCAAGATCGACCAGTCATTCGTGCGCACCACCAACCGCGGCACCAGGCCGGTGATCCTGAAATCGATCATCGCGATGGCCCACGACCTCGGCATGGACGTGGTCGCCGAAGGCGCGGAAACCGATTCCGATGCGGTCGAGCTCTATCAGCTCGGCTGCGAATACGCACAGGGCTTTGCCTTCGGCGAACCGATGGACGCCGACGCCGCGATGCGGCTATTGACCGAAGAACGGCTGGAAGCGGCGAGCTAGAGAGAATGCAAGCTGGATAGAATGGTCGTCATTGCCGGGCTTGACCCGGCAATCCATCCCTTTCGAACGATGCATTTTGCGAAGATTGATGGATACGCAGCTCAAGCCCGCGTATGACAACAACGCCCCTACTTCATCCGCTTGAATTTGACGTTCTTGCCGTCGGCCAGGCGCGTGGCGACATAGCCGCCGGCAAGACAGGCCTCGCGCTGCGGCATTTTTTCCTGCGGACTGCGCAACGTGTCCCACCATGACGCCCGCTGCGCGGCCCGCGGCAGCGCAGCGCCGATGATCTCCTCGATCTGATCGAAGCTCAGGACCAATTCCGGCAGGGTCTGCCGTTTCAGATAATCGCGCAGCGCATCATAGTCGTTCACGTGTATTCCCGAACCGTGTCATGAATTAAAAACCATCGCACGCTGTTGCGCAGCATTGGCGCGGTTACAGCAACCTAGCGTTAACCGATTAATGCGCCGCTGTCGTCACTTTAGCCGTCGGCGACGATTCCCGGTGCATAATGCAGGGGGGATCGGGAGCAATCGATGGCGCTTGGACGGCACAACAATACGGGTAGTCGGCTTTCCAGCCGGCCCCGGCGGCTATCCGCCAAATGGCTGATCCTGTCCTCCATCGTGACGGTGATCGGCTTCTCCGTGATCTGCGCCAGCGTCGTATTCGACATGCGGCGCGGCGAAGAAGCGCTGGCCCGCCAGACGCTCGATAACCTTGCATCGAGCATTGACGCCGATATCAGCCGCAATCTGGAGCTTTACGACGTCTCGCTGCGCGCGGTCGCCGGCAGCCTGGTGATGCCCGAACTCAAGGATGTCAGCAAACCGATCCGGCAGTTGATCCTGTTCAACCAGGCCGCGAGCGCGAAACATTTTGGCGCGATCGAGGTGTTCGACCCGGAGGGACGGCTGACGATCGACGCCTCGACGCTCGATCCGCCCGCCGAAGACCGCAGCGACGAGGAATATTTCTCCATTCATCGCGACCATCCCGACGTCGGCCTGTTCATCAGCCGTCCGATGCTGCATCGCGGCTCCTATGCCATCGTGCTGAGCCGGCGCATCACCGGCGCCGACGGGCGCTTTCTCGGCGTGGTCGTGGGTTCGATCCGTTTCAGCTATTTTCACGAGCTGTTCAGCCGGCTCCGGCTCGGTCCGTCCGACAGCATCACCGTGGTGCGCCGCGACGGCACCGTGATCATGCGAACACCGTTCGACCTCGACGTCATCGGCAAGAACATCGGCGACGTGCCCGGCGTGAAGCGAGCGCTGTCCGAACCGAGCGGATCGTATACAGGCCTGAGCGTGCTGGATAGCGAACGGCGGCTGTATGTCTGGCGCGATAGCACCAATCCGCTTGTCGTTATCGTGGGCAAGCCGTGGCGCGACCTGCTGAACCTCTGGCAGGAGGAAGCTGTCCGCATCGGCGCCACCATGACGGCGCTGGTCCTGTTCATGCTGGCCGTGACGCTGTTCCTCGCGCGCGAGATCGGCCGCCGGGCGCAGGCCGAGGACAAGCTCGAGGAACTCGCGACCACCGACGCGCTGACGGGCCTGAAGAACCGGCGCAAGTTCGACGCCACGATCGACGAGGAATGGCGCCGCGCGATCCGCCAGCAGATGCCGCTCGCGCTCCTGATGATCGATGCCGATCATTTCAAGACCTATAACGATACGTTCGGCCATCAGGCCGGCGACCAGGTGCTGATCGGGATTGCTATCTGCATCTCGGATTCGGTGCATCGCGCCGGCGATTGCGTCGCGCGCTATGGCGGCGAGGAGTTCGCCGTGCTGCTGCCGGGGCTCGCGCCCATGGATGCGCTGACGGTGGCCGAAAAAATCCGGCTCAAGGTCCAGCAATGGTCCGATGGCTCGCAGCAGATCAACACCGTCAGCATCGGCGTCGCCAGCATGATTCCCGGCGCCACGACCGACTGGTGCGACCTGGTGCGGGCCGCCGACAAGGCGCTCTACGCCGCCAAGGCCAACGGCCGCAACCAATCGGCGCTGGCCAGCGTTCCCGAGCTGACATTGGCGGCTTGAGCGGCCGGCCGGCGGATAATGACGGATTGAAAATCCGGCCCCGCGCTACTTCTTCAGATATTTCTCCATTGCGGCACGCAGGCCGTCGCGCAGATCGTCGCGCGCCAGACCGAAGGCGATGTTGGCGCGGAGGAAGCCGGCCTTGGAGCCGCAATCATGGCGCTCGCCCTCGAACTCGACGCCGTAAAATTTTTGTTGTTTGGCGAGCCCGATCATCGCGTCGGTGAGCTGGATCTCGCCGCCGGCGCCGCGCTCCTGAGTCGCCAGGATGTTGAAGATTTCCGGCTGCAGGATGTAACGCCCGGTGATCGAAAGATTCGACGGCGCGGTGCCCTTTGCCGGCTTCTCCACCATGCCGTCGACCTCGAATATCCTGCCGTCGCGCTTGCCGACGCCGCAGATGCCGTATTGATGCGTGAGATGGTCCGGTACGGCCTCCACCGCGATCAGATTCGATTTCTCGCCGAGCTTGTTGGCGGCCTCGATCATCTGGGCCAGGCAACCAGGCGCATTCAGCACCAGTTCGTCCGGCAGCACGACCGCGAACGGCTCGTTGCCGATGATGTCGCGCGCGCACCATACCGCGTGGCCCAATCCGTGCGGCGCCTGCTGCCGCGTGAAACTCACGGAACCGGCCTCCGGCTGGTCGCGCGCCAGGATTTCCATCTCGGTCTTCTTGCCGCGCGCCGCCAGCGTGGTGTCGAGCTCGAACATGCGGTCGAAATGATCCTCGATCACGCCCTTGTTGCGGCCGGTGACGAAGACGAAATGCTCGATGCCGGCTTCCTTCGCCTCATCCACGACATATTGGATCAGCGGCTTGTCAACGATGGTCAGCATTTCCTTGGGCATCGCCTTGGTGGCGGGCAAAACGCGGGTGCCGAGACCGGCGACCGGGAAAACGGCTTTACGGATTTTCATGGGATTATCGTTGTGCCTCGAAAAGCGTACGGAAAACGGGTTTAATGGCATGTTGGTAGCCGTTTTACGGCCATGAACAAAGACGCATGTATGGCTCCCTTTGCCGCAGAGTTAAGGCCGGGCGGGGCCGGACGGGACGACTGACAACAAAAAAACGCCTTTGTTAAGCTGGTGGAAACCGCAGCTGGGCCTCCTGAGGGCGGGGGCGTGTCGGGCGGTGCAGGTGGGAACATGACGCGACGGACGGGACGGTTGGCGAACGGGCGGATGGTTGCGGTCACGCTCGCGGCGGCATTGCTGCTTGGCGGCGAGGCGCAAGCGCAATCGTCCGGCGGCGGCCCTTTCAGTTTCCTCAGCAACATCTTCACCGGTTCGGGCTCGAATGGAGCTCAGCCGACGGCCCCCGTCGGCAACGGCGCAACACAGGCCTGGAGCGGCGAGAACGGCGCTTCCGGCCATCCGCTGATGACCGCAAGCGCGATCCGCGACGCGGCTGCGAATTTCGACAACTGCATCGCCTCGATGTGGCCCGACGCCGCGCGCCGGAACATCTCGCAGGAAAGCTTCCAGCGCTTCACCGCGGGGCTTTCGCCCGACCTTCACATCATGGATTTCCTGGATTCGCAGCCGGAATTCACCAAATCGGTCTGGGATTATCTGGATATTCTGGTGAACGACAACCGTCTCGCCAAGGGCCGCGATATCCTCGCCAAATACAAGCCGCAATTCGACGCCGCGGAAACGGCCTATGGTGTCGACCGCCACGTGATCGCGGCGATCTGGGGCATCGAATCCAATTACTCCACCCAGGTCGGCGACCGCAGCGTGCTGCAATCCACCGCGACGCTGGCCTGCATCGGCCGCCGGCAGGCCTATTTCAAGGATGAATTCCTTTCGGCGCTGGAAATCCTGCACCACGGCGATCTGCGGCCTGAACAGTTGCGCGGCTCCTGGGCCGGCGCGTTCGGGCCAACCCAGTTCATGCCGACCGCGTTCAAGCGCTACGCCGTCGATGCCGATGGCGACGGCCGCCGCGACGTGGTCGACGATCCCGCCGACCTGATCGCCTCCACCGCCAACAACCTCAAAAAGGACGGCTGGCAGCCCGGCGAGACCTGGGGCTATGAGGTCGTGGTACCGCCCGGCTTCAACTACATGCTGGCGGACCGCGCCAAGCTGATGACGCTTTCGCAATGGGAACATCTCGGGCTGAAACATGCCGACGGTAAGCCGTTCCTGCATCCGGCCGAGAAGGCCTATCTGCTGGCGCCGGCCGGCGCCGAGGGCCCAGGCTTCCTGATGCTGCAGAATTTCCGGGTCATCATGAAATACAATCCGGCGGAAGCCTATGCGCTGGCGATCGGCCATTTCGCCGACCGCCTGCGCGGCGGCGCGCCGTTCGTGCAGCCCTGGCCGCGGCAGGAACGCGAATTGTCGCGCGCCGAACGGCTGGAACTGCAACAATTGCTGTCCGAACGCGGCTTCTATCGCGGTACTCCCGACGGCCAATTCGGCGGCGAGACCCGGAACGCCCTGCGCGGGTTCCAGGCCTCCATCGGCGCGCCGGCGGACGGATTTGCCTCCGCCGACGTGCTGGAACGGCTCCGGGGCCACTGAATAAGGCCCGCCGGATTAGCGCTCGAATGCGGGGGCCGGTAACCCTGGAACACACGATGTCTGCGCCACGCCCTTGACGGCCGCGCATACGGCCCGATCTATCGTCTGATGGAACCGCCCGCTTACAGCCAGATTCTGTTAGTATAAAAGCACTCAGACCTTCATCGCCGACCGGTGCGCATGGCCAAGCCCAAGCCCTTTCCGCCCAAGCTTCCGACCGGGTTCTCATCCCGGTCCTTTTTCCGGGTGTTCACCGCAAGCGGCCCGCTGATCGCGTTGGCCGTCGCGACGATGGTGCTGCTCGGAGTGGCCGGACCGGCTTCCGCCCAGTTCTTCGGCTTCGGCGGACCATCGCGGCCACAGCCGCGTGGCGGCGGTTTCTTTGGCGGCGGGGGCTGGTTCGGCGGCGATGTGTTTGCGCCATTCCAGCAGCAGGCGCCAAAGCGAACCGTCCGCGAGGATTATTCCAAGGCGCCGCCGCCGGAGAAACACGACACCGTGCCGGAGCGCAACATCCTGGTGCTGGGCGACGCCATGGCCGACTGGCTGGCCTACGGTCTCGAGGACGCCTATGCCGACCAGCCGGATATCGGCGTCCTTCGCCGGCACAAGACGGTTTCCGGCCTGATCAGATATCAGCCCAAGGGCGATCCCGCGGACTGGGCCGCCGCCGCCAAGGGGATTCTCGCCACCGAGAAGCCGGAGGTCATCGTCGTGATGCTCGGGCTCAACGACCGCATGGCGCTCCGCGAACCGGCGGCCGATAAATCCGACGACAAGTCGACCGACAAAAAGAAGAAAGACGCCCGTGCCAAACCCAACGGACCGGCGGATACCGCGGCGAAGCCGGATGACAAAGACAGCGAATTGTCGCCGGAGGATTCCGACAACGGCGATGTGCCGCCGGCCATCGCGCCGGAGAAGAGCGCGCGCTCACCGAACGGCGTCTATGAGTTTCGCGAGGAACGCTGGGTCGAACTCTACAGCAAGAAGATCGAGGAGATGATCGGCGTCCTGAAGTCGAAAGGCGTGCCGGTGGTGTGGGTCGGGCTGCCCGCGATACGCGGCCCCAAGGGCACATCGGATATGCTGTTCCTGGACGCGCTGTATCGGGACGCCGCCGGCAAGGCCGGCATCACCTATGTCGATGTCTGGGACGGCTTCGTCGACGAAGCCGGCCGCTATTTGCAGCAGGGCCCGGACTTCGAGGGCCAGATGCGGCGCCTGCGCTCCTATGACGGCGTGTTCTTCACCCAGGCCGGCGCGCGCAAGCTTGCCCATTATGTCGAGCGCGAGGTGACGCGGCTGCTGGCGGCCCGCTCCGGGCCGATCGCGCTGCCGACCGAGCCGGGAATCCCCGATGCCAATGCACAGCCCGGACAACCGGCGCCGCGCCCGCTGGCGGGCCCGATCCTGCCGCTGGTCGCCTCTTCGGTCAGCAGCGATCAATTGCTCGGCGGCCCCGGCTCGCGGCCGGCCGCGGTGGACGCGCTGGCGGCACGGACGCTGGTGAAGGGCGAGCCGCTGGCTCCGCCGGCCGGCCGCGCCGATGACTTTACCTGGCCGCGCCGCGAGATCGGACGCGAGCCGGCCAAGGAGCCGGCGAAGGGCGAAGCGCCGGTCGCCTCCGTCGCTCCGGATGCGACGACCGCGGCGGCTCCGGCCGTCACGCCGGCGGGGACTCCTGCTGCCGCGACGCCGCCAAAACCAAAGAAGACGCATGGCCCCGCCGCTCAGTCGGGCCCGCCAGACTCGGCGGGGAATTTCTTCGGATTTGGAAATGGGCCGCGCCAGCCGCAAGGACCGCGATCACCGCGTCCTCCGGAGAATGTCGGCCGCGCGGCATCAGCGCCGGACTTCTTTACGCGGTAGCCGGCTTTTTCAAGCGATCGCGGTTTTCCGCAACGACAGATCTCCGCGCGCGGCGGGCTTGTTGCGCGTTGACATCGTTCAACCGGAGAGTAGCTTTTAACGAAACGGAGCGGAACAAACCGCCCGACTCGGCCGGGAGAGACGCCATGCCTGTCGCGATCCGCCAGCTTCATCCGCATTTCGTCGGCGAGGTCAGTGGCGTCGATCTGCGGCAGAAGCTGACGCCGCGGGAGGCCGCCGATATCGAAGCCGGCATGGACCAATATGCCGTGCTGATTTTCCACGGCCAGGACATCACCGACGAACAGCAATTGGCTTTCGCGCGCCATTTCGGCGAGCGCGAAAATGCGCATGGCGGCAATGTGACCAGGAAGGAAGATTACCGGCTCACCTCCGGCCTCAATGACGTCTCCAACCTCGGCAAGGACGGCAGGCCGCTGCCCCGCGACCACCGCACCCATCTGTTCAATCTCGGCAACTGTCTGTGGCATTCCGACAGTTCGTTCCGGCCGATTCCGGCAAAATTCTCGCTGTTGTCGGCGCGCCTCGTGAACCCCAAGGGCGGCAACACCGAATTCGCCGACATGCGCGCGGCCTATGACGCGCTCGACGACGAAACCAGGGGCGAGATCGAGGAGCTGATCTGCGAGCACTCGCTGATATATTCACGGGGATCGCTGGGCTTCCTCGACTACAGCGAGGAAGAGAAGCGGCTTTTCAAGCCGGTGCTGCAACGCCTGGTCCGCACCCATCCGGTGCATGGCCGCAAGTCGCTGTATCTGTCATCGCATGCCGGCGGCATTATCGGGATGACGATGCCGGAAGCGCGGCTGCTGCTACGCGATCTGACCGAACACGCCACGCAGCCGGAATTCGTCTATGTCCACCGATGGACGCTGCACGACCTCGTGATGTGGGACAACCGCCAGACCATGCACCGCGTCCGCCGCTACGACCAATCCCAACCGCGCGACATGCGCCGCGCGACCGTTGCCGGCACCGCGCCGACGGTCGCGCAGCAGGCGGCGGAATAGACATAGACTCGGGCCATAGCGTTTTCGAGCGAAGTGGACACCGGTTCGCGTGAAGAAAACGCATCAAAACAAATATGAGAGCCCGGTTCTGTTCAGTCAGAACCGATAAGGCTCTAAGACGAACGGTGCGGCGACACGTCCGATGTCATACGCGGGCTTGACCTGCGTATCCATCTTCAAAAACGCATCTTTCGAATTGGATGGATTGCCGGGTCAAGCCCGGCAATGACGAGCAAAGCCAAGTGGCCCGAAAGCTACGCGTGCCCCGCATTGGTGGACAGCATGCCCGGATCGACGCCGATCTTGCGCAGCGCCCGGATATATTTTTCCTCGATGTCGCCGCCGAAGATCAGGTCAGGATCGGCGTCGCAATGCAGCCAGCCATTGTGCTGGATTTCATTTTCGAGTTGCCCCGCCGCCCAGCCGGCATAACCCAGCGCCAGGATCGCGTGCTTGGGCCCGACGCCCTTTGCGATCGCCTTGAGAATATCCACGGTGGCGGTCAGGCTGATTCCGTCATCGATGTTCAGCGTCGCGTCGTCGATGTAGAAATCGCTCGAATGCAGCACGAAGCCGCGGCCGGTCTCGACCGGGCCCCCCTTCATCACCCGCATGGTCTCGGCGTTTTCCGGCAGCGTGATCTGGTCGGCCTGGTCGATGATGTCGAGCTGCACCAGCAGGCCGGGAAAATCGATGCTGCCGGCCGGGCGATTGACGATGATGCCCATCGCGCCCTCGGAAGAATGGGCGCAGAGATAAATCACCGACCGCTCGAAACGCGGATCGTCCATGACCGGCATGGCGATCAGAAGCTGGCCATCGAGATAGCCGCAACCCGGCGGATTCTCGCCACGGATGGCGACCTTCCGGCCAGACGTCCTCGGTCTTTTTCCTTCAGGATTCATCCGAAGGCCCTCTTGCTGATTCATATCCTGATATTGGGTGACGGCGCTGTCAATCAAGCACTGGGCCGCCTTTAGTCATACATCACACGCAATTCAGTGGTCTGCGACGCTATCGACCTTTAGAGAATGTCACATGATCACCATAGTTCCCAGGCGCGCCGCACTTGGTTTCATCGCGACGCTGTTGGCGTCTTTGCCGGCGATCGCGGTACACGCCCAGGATGCCTCGCCGTGGCAGGCCGACGGACATTCCGCGGTTCGTCTGCTGGCGGGTTCGCGCAGCGGCTCGGTGCTGCTCGGCGGCATCGCCTTCCAGCTTCAGCCGGGATGGAAAACCTATTGGCGGACTCCCGGCGATTCCGGCGTACCCCCGCGCTTCGACTTTTCCAAGTCCGAAAATATCGAAGCCGTGACCATTCTGTGGCCGGCCCCGACCAAGTTCGACGATGGCGCGGGCGGTCACTCGCTCGGCTATCACAATCAGGTCGTGCTGCCGCTGCGGATCGTCGCGAAAAACACCGACAAGCCGGTGACGCTTCGCGCCGCCATCAATTACGCGGTCTGCGAGAAGCTCTGCATTCCCGTCGAGGCCAATGCCGAACTTCCCTTTACCAGCGTGGCGAGCACCGAGGACAATGCGCTGTTCGCCGCCCTCGACACCGTGCCGAAGCCTGCCAATGTCGGCGATCCCAATCCGCTGACCATCCGCGACGTCAAGCGCGACGGAAAATCAGCCGTACTGGTCGACGTGGTCGCACCGCCGGACGCCAAGGACGTCAATCTGTTCGTCGAAGGACCGACGCCGGAATGGGGATTGCCGGTCCCGAAACTGCTCGAACATGGCCCGCCCGGCATCAAACGTTTCTCCTTCGAGCTCGACGGACTGCCTCCGGGCACGAATCCCGACGGCGCGGCGCTCAAGCTGACGCTGGTCGGCGACGAACATTCCTACGAATTTAATATCAATCTGGAGTAGGCCCATCCCAGATGGGCTCTCCTCTATCGTCATTCCGGGGCGATGCGTCAGCATCGAACCCGGAATCCAGAGGTTCCGGGTTCAGCCCTACAGGGCTGCTCCGGAACGCCGCGCGAGAAGGCACCCAACCGAATCTTAAGGAATCGTTGCTAGGCCGGGCCGTCGCCGCTTCCGGCGGCAGCTCTTCGGAATTTGTTCTGTCGACGTGATGGATGCGCAATCCGCAGCAACTTTGCCGACCGGCGCGATCGCGCGGCTGCGTTCGTTGCTGCGCGGCCTGCTCGACGGGTCGAGCGAAGCGTCGGTAACGAAACGGCTTGCCGGCACCATCTTCATCATCCGTGTCCTGAGCGCCGGCCTTGCCTATCTGTCGCAGATCCTGCTCGCGCGCTGGATGGGCGGTTCGGACTACGGCATCTATGTCTATGTCTGGACCTGGGTGCTGCTGCTCGGCAGCATGATGGATTTCGGCATCTCGGCGTCGGCGCAAAAGATCATTCCGGAATACCGCACCGGCGGCCAGCATGCACTGCTGCGCGGCTTCCTGTCCGGCAGCCGCTGGATGACGTTTTGCGTATCGGGCGCCATCTCGCTCCTCCTGGCCGCAATCGTGAAAAGCCTGTCGCCGTGGATCGGCGGCGGTGAGATCGTGCCGCTCTATGTCGGCTGCCTGACGCTGCCGGCCTTCGTGGTCGCCAATACCCAGGACGGCATCGCACGCTCGCACGACTGGATGCGGCTCGGCCTGATGCCGCAATTCATCGTCCGTCAGGCGCTGATCATCGGATTGACCGCGGGCGCCTTCGCGCTCGGCTTCCACCTCGGCGCCACCGTTGCGATGCTCGCCAGCGCCGCCGCGGTGTGGATCGCCATGATCGGGCAGATGATCGTGCTGAACCGCAGGCTCGGCCGCCATATCGAGCCGGGACCGAAGGCCTATGATATACGCGGCTGGCTCGCGATTTCGCTGCCGATCCTGCTGGTGGAAAGCTTTTATCTGCTGCTCTCCTACACCGACGTGCTGGTGTTGCAGCAATTCCGCTCGCCGGAGGAAGTCGGCGTCTATTTCGCGGTGGTGAAGACGCTGGCGCTGGTGTCCTTTATCCACTACGCGATGTCGGCGACGACGGCGCACCGTTTCGCCGAATATCACGCGCTCGGCGACAAGGAACGGCTGTCCGCCTATGTCGCGTATGCGATCAAATGGACGTTCTGGCCGTCATTGGCCGCGACCGCCGTGCTGCTGGCGCTGGGCAAACCGCTGCTGTGGTTGTTCGGATCGCGATTCGTCGGCGGCTACGACATCATGTTCGTCGCCGCCATCGGCCTGGTGGTCCGCTCCGCGATCGGCCCGGTCGAGCGGCTGTTGAACATGCTCGGCCATCAGAAAATCTGCGCATTGGCCTATGCGCTGGCCTTCGTCATGAATGTCGCGCTCTGCGTCGCGCTGGTGCCGCGTTTCGGCGGTCATGGCGCGGCAGCCGCGACCTCGATCTCGCTGACGTTCGAGACCATGATGCTGTTCTGGATCGTGCGGCAGCGGCTCGGGCTGCACGTGCTGGCGTTCGGGAAGAACTGAGCCTCGCAGCGTCATGCCCGGACTTATTCCGGGCATCCATATTTTCCAATTGCTGCAGAAACGAAGTCGTGGATGGCCGGGTCAAGCCCGGCCATGACGATGTTCGGGCTACTCCGCAGTCCAGCCGCCGTCGATCGACAGGTTGGCGCCGGTGATCTGCGCCGCGTCGTCGCCGCACAGGAACAGGGCCAGCGCGGCGACCTGCTCGGACGTCACGAATTCCTTGGTCGGCTGCGCATCCAGCAGCACGTCCTTGATGACCTGTTCCTTGGTCATGTTGCGCGCCTTCATGGTTTCCGGGATCTGGTGCTCGACCAACGGGGTCCAGACATAGCCCGGGCTGATGCAGTTGCAGGTGATCTTGAAGGTCGCGACTTCCAGCGCCACCGTCTTGGTCAATCCGGCGATGCCGTGCTTGGCCGACACATAGGCCGACTTGAACGGCGAGGCCACCAGCGAATGCGCCGATGCGGTGTTGATGATGCGGCCCCAGCCGCGCTTCTTCATGCCGGGCACGGCGGCGCGGATGCCGTAAAACGCCGACGACAGGTTGATCGCGATGATCGCTTCCCATTTCTCCGGCGGAAATTCCTCGATCGGCGACACGAACTGGATGCCGGCATTGTTGACGAGAATATCGACCGAGCCGAAGGTCTTTTCGCCGAGCGCAACCATTTCGGCGATCTCGGCCGGCTTGGTCATGTCGGCGGGCGAATGCACCGCCTTGACCTTGAAATCGGTCTCGATGCCGGAGCGTTCCTTCTCGATGTCGGCGGGCACGCCCATGCCGTTGAGGACGATATTGGCGCCTGCGCCTGCAAAGGCGCGCGCATAAGCCAGCCCGATGCCGCTGGTCGAACCGGTCACCACCGCAGTCTTGCCTGTCAACGTACCCATCATTTCCGCTCCTGTTTGTCTTCGGGGCTCACGGTACCATCCCCCGTCAGATCGTAAGTCACCATGGTTTCGCCGGTTTGAGGCCGTTCTAGCCATTCTTCATGACGCATTGACAAATGAACGTCGCGAACGCCCGCGCCCCAATGCTCGACCATTCCGAAATGGGAAAAATCATAATCCTTGGAAGAGGATTCGTAATTCTTGCTGCGATAGATCAGATGTACCACCGTGACGGTGTTTTCCTTGGCGGCTTCGCGCAGATAAACCACCGACGGATCGTTTTTCAGATCCTCCGGCAATTTGCCGATCAGCTCGCGCAACGCCTTGCGGGCGTTATGAACCTGCTTGTTCTTGTCGGTGTTCATGCGCGTGCGGCTGGAAAAGCGGATGTCCTTTTCGCGCTCCGCCGCTTCCAGTATCGAGGTCGGCAACGGCCCCCGCGCGCTGAACAGGTCGACCTGGAAAATCAAGAGATCCTCGCTGGTCTCTTCATCCAGCACATAGTCGAGCGGCGTGTTGGAGGCGATGCCGCCGTCCCAATAATGCTCGCCCTCGATCTCGATGGCGGGAAAGCCCGGCGGCAGCGCGCCGGACGCCATGATGTGTTCCGGGCCGATCTTCTTGCCGATCTTCTTGAACTCGATGTTATCAAAATAGGTGAAATTGCCCGTCGTAACGCTGACCGCGCCGACGCTGAGCCGGGTCTTGAGATCGTTGATCCGGTCGAAATCGACCATGCGCTCCAGCGTCTTTTTCAGCGGCGCGGTATCGTAATAGCTCAGGCCTTGCGAACTGCCCTGCGGCCACAGCGGCGCCGGCGGAATGCGCGGGGTGAAGAAGCCGGGAACCCCGAAGGTTGCGATCAGGGCGGCGCTGGCCTCGTTGAAGACCGTGCGCCCGCGGTCGCTTTTCACGATCGGATTCCAGGGCACCGGCGACGACACCAGTTCCCAGAATTCCTTCAGGCGCGCGACGCGTTTTTCCGGCGCATTGCCGGCGATGATCGCGGCGTTGATGGCGCCGATCGAGATCCCGGCGACCCAATCGGGCTCGAAATCAAAATGAGACAGCGCCTGATAGGCGCCGGCCTGATAGGAGCCGAGAGCGCCACCGCCTTGCAGAACAAGCACACGCCGCGCCTTGGCGGGCGTCCTTGCCGGGGCTGGGTCGGAAATATCCGTCATTACTTCCGATTAAATATCCAAAGACAACGTACCGTGGCGACAGTTCTCGCCGGCGTCAATCCGTGAAAAATCACGGGGATCACGCGAAAGTCATCGCTGGTCGGTTGATGCAAGAATGAGCGTCCAGAACACCTTGTATTTGGTATTGGGAGCATAGCTGGCAGCAATGCCCATTTTTGTGACACCGTTTTTAAGCATGTTTTCCCGGTGCGGCGGCGAATCGCGCCAGCCCGAGAAAGCCTCCGCCATGGTGTGGTAGCCGGCCGAGATGTTTTCGACCGCAAGCGTCGCCGGATAGCCGGCCTCGCCCAGCCGCTTGGACAGCGGTGCCCTGACATCGTGATCCATCTTGTTCTTGGCCGCCATCGCCTGTGATTGCGATTCCGCAAGCTGCATCAGCGCGGGATCGATCGTCACGCCGCCGAGGCCGTTATTCTGCCGGTATTGCGAAATCATCGACGCCGCCACCTGCGCATCGAGCTTCGCGCCCGGCTCGGCCATATTGGCATACATCGCCGGCTGTTCGGTGACGGTGTTGTCCGCGGCACAGCCGCCAAGCAAGAGAGTTACGAGAATCGCCGCCGCAGCCCGCATGAACCAGCCCCAAATTGACGGGCCGTTGTTGCATACCAACCATGGCTGAATAGTGAACGCGAGGGGCCGATCTCCCCGCCGTCATTCCGGGACAATGCAGAGCATCGAACCCGGAATCTAGGAATTGTGGCGCGAAATTCCCCGATACGCAATTGCGCATCTGAGGCCTGGTCCTTTCGGAGCATCGCGGAATGACGAATGGTCAATCCTGGGCCGCGAAAATCCGGTAACGGCGGGGTTGCAGGCCGATCAGATCGCCGGCTTGCAGCGCCCGGTCCCGCGGCGCATCGATCTCGATCACCGTTTTGCCTTCGCCGGCGCAAAGCGCGACTTCGGCCCGCTGCACCGGGCCGAAGCTGCGGACATGCGCGACCGTACCCTCCAGCGAACCGCTGCCGGCCGGACCGACCTGCATGTCGTGGCGGCGGATGAACAGTTTCGAGGCCCCGCACGCCGCGCCGTCGGCGGAAATATCCAACAGCGGCCTGCCGCCCAGCCGCACACAGCCCTGGCTGACCTCCACCGGCAGCACGATCGATTCGCCGATGAAGCCGTGGACGAAGGCCGTCGCCGGATTGTCATAGACCTCGCTGGGGGTTCCGATCTGCACGATCCGGCCCCTGTCCATCACCACCACCCGGTTGGCGACTTCCAGCGCTTCTTCCTGGTCATGGGTGACGAAGATCGATGTCACGCTGATTTCCGAATGCAGCGAACGCAACCACTGCCGCAATTCCTTGCGCACCTTGGCGTCGAGCGCGCCGAACGGCTCGTCCAGCAGCAGAATGCGCGGCTCGATCGCCAGCGCGCGGGCCAGCGCGATGCGCTGGCGCTGGCCGCCGGAGAGCTGGTTCGGGTAGCGATCCGACAGCCAGCCGAGCTGCACCAGGTCCAGCAATTCCTTCACCCGCGCGCGAATGCCGGCCTCGTTCTTGCGAATGGCGCGCGGCTGTACGCGCAGCCCGAAGGCGATATTTTCGAATACCGTCATGTGGCGGAACAGCGCGTAATGCTGGAACACGAAGCCGACATGGCGCTCGCCGGCGCCCTGGGCCAGCGCGTTCTCGCCGTTGAACGAAACCTCGCCGGCGTCCGGCCAGTCGAGGCCTGCGATGATCCGCAACAGCGTGGTCTTGCCGGAACCTGACGGCCCCAGCAGCGCCAGCAACTCGCCATCCGCGACCTTGAGATCGACGCCGTCGAGCGCGGTAAACGCGCCGAACTTCTTCACGATATGCTTGAGTTCAATCGTCACGCAGCAACTGTCCTTCGTCCAGACGCCGCTCCAGAACGGTCTTCGCCACCAGCGTCACCAGAGCCAGCATGGCCAGCAGCGAGGCGATCGCGAACGACGATACGAACTGGTACTCGTTATAGAGGATCTCGACCAATAGCGGCATGGTATTGGTCTCGCCGCGAATATGGCCGGAAACGACGGATACCGCGCCAAATTCGCCCATCGCCCGCGCATTGCACAACAGCACGCCATAAAGCAGGCCCCATTTGATATTGGGCAGAGTGACGCGGAAGAAGGTTTGCAGGCCGGACGCGCCAAGCGAGATCGCGGCTTCCTCTTCCTGGGTGCCCTGCTCCTGCATCAGCGGAATCAGCGCCCGCGCCACGAACGGAAACGTCACGAAGATCGTGGCCAGCGTGATGCCGGGCACCGCGAACAACACGTGAATGTCGTGGCCTTGCAGCCACGGCCCGAAATAGCCCTGCGCGCCAAACAGCAGCACGAAGACAAGACCCGAAATCACCGGACTCACCGAGAACGGCAGATCGACCAGCGTGATCAGGAAGGTCTTGCCGGAAAAGTCGAATTTGGCGATCGCCCAGGCCGCCATCACGCCGAACACCAGGTTGGAACCGACCGATATCGTCGCGACCAGGAGCGTCAGCCGGATCGCGGACAGTGCTTCCGGATCGGACAGCGCCGCAACATAGGCGCTGACTCCCCTGGAGAACGCCTGTGCAAACACGACCGCCAGCGGCAGCACGACGAACACGGTGAGAAAGATCAGCGCAGTCGCGATGATGACGATGCGCATCGGTCTCGGCTCGGTACGCAAATCCACCCGCGGCGCGGACACTGTCAATTGTTGCAGGCTCATCCGGGACAGCTCTCAATGCGTGGGGATTCGGGTTTGCGCCCAGCGCTGCAACCGGTTGACCGCAAAGATGATCAGGAACGAGGCCACCAGCATCACCACGGCGATCGCGGTCGCATCCGCATAGCGGAATTCCGACAGCCGGATCACGATCAACAGCGGGGCGATTTCCGAGACGTTCGGCAGATTGCCCGCAATGAAGATCACCGAGCCGTATTCGCCGATCGCGCGGGCAAACGCCAGTGCGAAGCCCGTGAGCAGCGCCGGGATCAGGCTCGGCAGGATCACCCGGAACACCGTGTGCCAGCGGCTAGCGCCGAGGCTCGCCGCCGCCTCCTCGATTTCGGGATCGAGGTCGATCAGCACCGGCTGGACCGTCCGCACCACGAAAGGAATGCCGATGAAGATCATGGCGATGAAAATCCCGATCGGCGTGAACGCGACCTTGATGCCAAGCGCCGCCAGCGGCGCGCCGAGCCATCCCTGCTGCGCGAACAGCGAGCTCAGCGCGACGCCCGCGACCGCGGTCGGCAGCGCGAACGGAATATCGACGATGGCGTCGAACAGGCGGCGGGCCGGAAAGCGGTATCGCACCAGCGCCCAGACGATCACCGTTCCCATCACCAGATTGACGAGGGCGGCGGCGAATGAAAGCCCGAACGATATCTTCAGCGCGTTCAGCGTGCGGCGGCTGGTGACGATGCCCCAGAACTGATCGAGGCTCAGTTCAAACGTCTTGAGGAAGAGACCGGCGAGCGGGATCAGGATGATGACGGAAAGCCATGTCAGCGTCAGTCCCATGGTGAGACCGAACCCCGGCAAGGTGCTGCGTCGTCCGGCCGTTGCGCTCACGACGATTCCCGTTTCCCTGCCCTATCGTCTACCCTGGATCAGTTCTTGTAAATCTGGTCGAAAACACCGCCTTCGCTGAAATGTTCCTTCTGCGCCTTGGTCCAGCCGCCGAATACGTCGTCGATCGTGAACAGTTCGACCTTGGCGAACGATGCCTCGTATTTTTTGGCGATTTCGGGATCGCGTGGCCGGTAGGAGTTGCGCGCCGCAATCTCCTGACCTTCCTTGCCATACCAGTATTTCAAATAGGCCTCGGCGACGGCGCGGGTGCCTTTTTTATCGGCAACCGTATCGACGACCGCCACCGGCGGTTCTGCGAGAATCGACAGCGGCGGCGCCACGATCTCAAACTTGTCCTTACCGAATTCGCGCTGGGCGAGGTAGGCCTCGTTCTCCCATGCCAGCAGCACGTCGCCGACCCCGCGCTCCACGAAGGTGACGGTCGAGCCGCGCGCGCCGGTATCCAGCACCGGCACGTTCTTGTAGACATCGGCGACGAATTGCTTCGCCTTGTCGGCCGAACCGTATTTCTTCAGCGCGTAGCCCCAGGCGGCCAGATAATTCCAGCGCGCGCCGCCGGATGTCTTCGGATTCGGCGTGATGACGCTGACGCCGGGCTTGATCAGATCGTCCCAGTCCTTGATGCCCTTCGGATTGCCCTTGCGCACCAGGAACACGATGGTCGACGTGTAGGGCGAGGCGTTCTGCGGCAGCCGTTTCTGCCAGTCGGCCGCGATCAATCCCTTGGCCGCGATGGCGTCGATGTCATAGGCGAGCGCCAGGGTGACGACATCGGCCTGCAATCCGTCGATCACGGCGCGCGCCTGCGAGCCGGAGCCGCCATGCGACTGCTTGATCTCGACGCTCTTGCCGGTTTCCTTCTGATAGGCGGCCGCGAACGCCTTGTTGAAATCCACATAGAGCTCGCGGGTCGGATCGTAGGACACGTTGAGCAGCGTGATATCCGCGGCGAACGCCGAACCGGCCCACAGCAATCCCGCGACGATGAACAAAATACGGCGCATCATTTCCATCTCCGTCAACTGACGACCGACCTGTCGTCGCACGCGGTGAAACTCGTGGCGAAGCCGCTTCAAGTCAACGAAACCGGATTCCTTTGTTTGCCGCGTCGCAGTGACATTGTTCCAAGAAAGTCTCGCTCTAGGAAATCCGGGCCGTATGGATGCCGCATTCCGTCTTGGCCCGGCCACGCCAGCGGCCGGCGCGCGCATCCTCATCCGGCGCGGCGCGGCTGGTGCAGGGCATGCAGCCGACCGACAGATAGCCTTGGGCCGCGAGCGGATGCGGCGGCAATTTCTCCAGCGCGTAGATCGCAGCCAGCTCTTCGCGCGAGACATTGGCGAACGGGTTGAATTTCAGCCTGGCGCCATCGTTCTCGACCACCGGAATGGCAACGCGGGCCCCGCCCTGAAAACGCTTGCGGCCGTTGATCCAGGCGGCGAACGGCGCCAGAGCGCGCGCCAGCGGCTCGACTTTCCGGATTCGGCAGCAGGCATCGGGATCCGAAAACCACAATTCGCGGTTCGCGTCCTCGCGCGATAGCGTCTCCTCGAGCGGCTTAATCGAACGGACATCGCGCAAGCCGAGTTGCGCGATCAGCGCGTCGCGATAGGCCAGCGTCTCCTCGAACAACTGCCCGGTATCGAGAAAGATCACCGGGATCGCCGGATCGACATCCGCCATCACCTTGAGCAGCGCGGCCGACTCCGTGCCGAATGACGACACCAGCGCCAGCCGCGCTCGGCCGACCGCCTGCAAGGCCGCCGCGATGACTTCCGCGGGCGTGGCGTCGCGCAGCGTATGGTCGAGCGTTTCGGCCGATGGCGAGACCGATGAGCCATCCGCAGGTTCCGGCGACAAATCGGCGGACAGGCTCACTGGCCGGCGCTTTCGGAATGACGCAATTGCATGCGCCGGTTCAGCGCCGTGATCCGGCCATCGCCGGTCGGCTGGTAAAACACCGAATAGCGCTTGGCGGTCGCGGCAAAGGCTTCGGCGTCGCTTTCCTTCTTGACCTCGAAGGTATCGAATCCGGCCCGCAGCATGAACACGAACTGGTCGCGCAACACCTGGCCGGTGGCGCGCAATTCGCCGCGATAGCGATGGCGCTCGCGCAGCAACCGCGCTTGGCTGTAGGCGCGGCCGTCACGGAAGCTCGGGAACACCAGCGCGACGGCAGCGAGCCGGTCGAGATAGGGCACGAGGTCGTCGATATCGCGATTGTTCGGCCAGACCACGCCGGTCTTCCCGGCCCGGCGCAACAGCGTTTCGGGATCTTCGAGGAACCGGGCCGCCGGGATCAGGATCGCGCCGTCGGCCGGCAGTTCGGCACCGTCGGCGACATGGACAAACGGGTCGTCGCTGATCTGTCCGTTCTTAACGAGTGGCATAGACCCGCTCCCTGAAAGGTTCGACGCCGAGGCGCTTGACGGTGTCGATGAACAATTCATCGGGGTTCGCGCGCAGCGCCAGATAGGCCTCGACGATATCCTCGATCACGTCGGCAACCTCGCCATAGCGCACGGCGGGGCCGATCAAGGTGCCGACGACGGCATGTTCGTCGGCACGGCCGCCGATCGTGATCTGGTAGAATTCCTCGCCGTTCTTCTCGACGCCGAGAATGCCGATATGGCCGACATGGTGGTGGCCGCAGGCGTTGATGCAGCCGGAGATATTGATGTGCAGCCGCCCGATCAGATTGGCGGTCTCGTGATTGGCAAAGCGCCGTGTGATCTCCTGCGCGATCGGGATCGAGCGCGCATTGGCGAGCGAGCAATAGTCCAGTCCCGGGCAGGCGATGATGTCGGAAACCAAATTGATGTTCGGGGTCGCGACGCCGATCCTGTCGAGCGCGCGCCACAGCATCGGCAGGTCGCGTTTGGCGACATGCGGCAGCGCCAGATTCTGCTCGTGGCCGACGCGAATCTCGCCAAAGGAATATTTCTCGGCAAGGTCGGCGATCGCATCCATCTGCTCGGCGGTGGCGTCGCCGGGCGGTCCGCCCACCGGCTTCAGCGACAGCGTCACGATCGCATAGCCGGGCACCTTGTGCGGAAACACCGAGTTCTTGCGCCACGCCTCGAACTTCGGGTCATGCGCGGCCTTCTTCAATTCTTCCGGCAAGTTCGGAAGGTTTTCGTACACCGGATAGGTGAAGCGCGAGCGGACCTCCTCGATCACGGCGTCGTCCAGCGCCAGCGCGCCGTCGCGGATCTGCAACCACTCTTGCTCGACCTCTTTCGCGAACTTCTCGATCCCGAGTTCATGCACCAGGATCTTGATGCGCGCCTTGTAGATATTGTCGCGGCGGCCGTACTGGTTGTAGACGCGCAGGATCGCCTCGACATAGCTCAGGAGATCGCGCCCGGCGACGAACGGCTTGATGGTCTTGCCGATGAACGGCGTGCGGCCGAGCCCACCGCCGACCAGCACCTCGAAACCGGTCTCGCCTTGCGCATTCTTGTGCAGGCGCAGGCCGATGTCATGCACCTTGATCGCGGCGCGGTCGTGCTCGGAAGCGGTGATCGCAAATTTGAACTTGCGCGGCAGGAACGAGAATTCCGGATGCAGCGTGGTGTATTGCCGCAGCAATTCCGACCAGATGCGGGGATCCTCGATCTCGCCGGGCGCGACGCCCGCCCACTGGTCGGAGGTGACGTTGCGGGTGTTGTTGCCCGAGGTCTGCATGGCGTGGATGCCGACCTCGGCGAGATCGGCCAGCGCGTCCGGCAGATCGGTCAGCTTGATCCAGTTGAACTGGATGTTCTGCCGCGTGGTGAAATGCCCGTAGCCGCGATCATAGCGCCGCGCCACATGCGCCAGCTGCCGCAACTGCTTCGACGACAGCGTGCCGTAGGGAATCGCCACCCGGAACATATAGGCGTGCAATTGCAGATAGACGCCGTTCTGCAGCCGCAGCATCTTGAATTCGTCCTCGCTCAGTTCGCCGGACAGCCGGCGCCTGACCTGATCGCGGAATTCTGAAACACGCTCATTGATGAGCGTGCGGTCGAGTTCGTCATATGCATACATGTGAGCTAAGCCTTATGCCGGCACTGGAAGGCCGATGGTGAGGCCTTCGGACCGGATCTGTTCACGCAAATTGCCGGGCTCGATCGCGCCGTCATCCCCGATTTCGACCGGCGCGATATAGGCGCCGATGGCGCCGAGATCGTCGGCCGCCGCTTCCGCCAGCAGCGCACGCGCCTCGTCTACCTCACGCACAATCGCCGCTTCGGACAGATCGGTTGTCCAGTTCTTCGCGGCCGTGCGGTAGATCACAACGCCATCCCAGGTGCGGTTCGCGGTCACCACCGACGGCCCCGTGATCTTGATTTTTTGTTGCAGCGGAGAGGTCATTCGGCGGCTTCCAGCATTCTCGAGATCATCTGGTTGAAGTTTTGACGGCTCCACGGCGCGGAATGCGCGACCACGTCGCCGATCACGAGGATCGCGGGCCCGTTGTCGATGCGTTCGACCAGGCCGGGCAATTCGTCCAGCGTTCCAACCGCGGCCTGCGCGTCGAGCCATGTCACGCGCGCGAACACGCCGACCGGCGTTTGCGGCGAGCGGCCCGCGGCGAGCAACCCGGCACGCACCGAGACGGCGGCGGTCATGCCCATATAGACGACCACGGTCATCTTCTCGTCGGTCAGCGTCGACCAATCGACGGCTTCGGCATCCCTGGCCTTATGCGCGGTGAGAAAGGTGATGCGCAGCGCCTCGTGGCGAAATGTCAGCGGCACTTCGAATTGCGCGGCGGCGCCAAGGCCTGCGGTAATTCCCGGCACCACCGAATAGGCAATGCCGGCCTTGCGCAGCGCCTCGATTTCCTCGCCGCCGCGGCCGAAGATAAGGGGATCGCCGCCCTTCAGCCGCACCGCGCGCTGTCCCGATCGCGCCGCCTCGATCAGCAATTTGTTGATCGCCAGCTGGCCGATGCCGGGCTTTCCAACCCGTCGCCCGACTGCGATGCGCGCCGCGTCGCGTCGCGCGCGGTCGAGAATTTCAGGCGAGACCAGTTCATCGTAAAAAACGACGTCGGCATCCTGCAGCGCCCGCAAGGCCTTGATCGTCAACAGGTCCGGATCGCCCGGACCGGCGCCGACCAGCGTCACCCGGCCCTCGGCTTCGCCCGACGCCGTGGCGCCGGCAAAGGTCGACGCATCGCCGATCTCCGTCAGCGCCTGCTCGGCCTCGTTGCCGCGGCCGGCGAGAACCAGCGCGCCGATCGGACCGTCGACCACGCGCTCCCAGAAGCGGCGGCGCAAAGCGAGTTCGGGAATACGCGTGTGAATCTGCTTGCGCCAGCGGCCGATAAAACCGGCGAGATCGCCGATGCGCGCCGGCAGCATCGCCTCGATCCGCTCGCGTACGCGGCGCGCTACCACCGGCGAGGCGCCGCCGGTGCCGATCGCGACCACCACGTCGCCGCGATCGACGATCGCGGGAAAAATGAAGGTCGAATGCGCAAGCTCGTCCATGACATTCACGGGCAGGCCGGCGGCTTTCGCCCGCACCGACATCGCCGGACCGGTCTCGCCGGCGCCCGCGCACACCACCGCGATCACGCCACCAAGATCGGCGCTCAGGGGATCGCCGTCCGCGCATTCGATATGTGCGGCGTCCTTTGCATCCAGCCAACCGAGATCGCGGTTGCCGTCGGTTGCAAACCAGCGGACGCGCGCGCCAGCCGCCGCCAGCAGGCGCAATTTCGTCCGCACCGGATCGCCGGCGCCAACAACCAGCACCGCTCCGCTTTGCAGATCGAGAAATACCGGCAGGAATCGCATGCGCTACTCTCTTCCCCGCTTTCGGGGTTGACTGGAATTATTTTCTATATATCTCTCTTTAAAAGCCTGCAAAGGGAAAATTATTTCTTCTTGATTGCTGCGCAACTGTAGAATTTTCGCCTTCGGAGGCCTCAGTCGATAGATGCATCTTCTCGATAACGATTCAGTCGGAGACCGGTTGCCTGATGCGAACCAGAATGAAGCAAATTCAGCACCATTCACCCCGAGCGAAGGGCGATTGTCCGCGCCTTCGATGGACCATCTCGACGAGCTCGAGGCCCAGAGCATCTACATTCTGCGCGAGGCTTTCGCCCGGCTGAAGAAGCTGGCGCTGCTGTGGTCGCTGGGCAAGGATTCCAACGTCATGATCTGGCTGGCGCGCAAGGCTTTTTTCGGCCGCGTGCCGTTTCCCGCGCTGCATGTCGACACCGGCAAGAAATTTCCGGAGATGTATGCGTTTCGCGATCGCTACGGCAAGGAATGGGAGCTCGATCTCAGGATAGAGCCCTGCCCGCCGATCGACGCCGTCGATCCGACCCTGCCGCCGGCCGCGCGATCCGCCGCTCGCAAGACCGAGGGGCTGAAGCTCGCGCTGACCAAATATGGTTTTGACGGCCTGATCGCCGGCATTCGCCGCGACGAGGAGGCGACCCGCGCCAAGGAGCGCGTGTTCTCGCCGCGCGGTACCGAGGGCGAGTGGGACGTGCGCGACCAGCCGCCGGAATTCTGGGATCAGTTCAACGCCTCGCCGCCGCCGGGCGCGCATCTGCGCATCCATCCGATCCTGCATTGGACCGAGGCCGACATCTGGGCCTACACCAAGCGCGAGAACATCCCGATCATCCCGCTCTATCTGGCCAGGGACGGCAAGCGCTATCGCTCGCTCGGCGATGCCGACATCACCTCTCCGATCGCGTCATCGGCCTCCAGCGTCGATGAAATCCTGACCGAGTTGGCGCTGACAAAGGTGCCCGAACGCGCCGGACGCGCGCTCGATCACGAAACCGAGGACGCCTTCGAGCGGCTGCGCGTCGCCGGCTATCTCTGAACGGCATGAATGACGAATTGAGCAGTGTGATGAGTGCGCCCGTCCCCACCATGATAGCAGCGATGCCGAACGGCACTACCCGGCCGCAGGTCCGCATCGTCATCGTCGGCCATGTCGACCACGGCAAGTCCACTTTAGTAGGCCGCCTGTTGTTCGAGACCGGCAGCCTGCCCGAAGGCAAGCTGGAGATGCTGAAAGAGGTCAGCGCCCGGCGCGGCATGCCGTTCGAATGGTCGTTCCTGCTCGATGCGCTGCAGACCGAGCGCGACCAAGGCATCACTATCGACACCACGCAAATCCGCTTCCGCACCCGCTCCCGCGACGTGGTGCTGATCGACGCGCCCGGTCATGCCGAATTCCTGCGCAACATGATCACCGGCGCTTCGCAGGCGGACGGCGCGGTGCTGATCATCGACGCGCTGGAAGGCGTGCGCGACCAGACCAGACGTCACGGCTATCTGCTGCATCTGCTCGGCGTCAAACAGGTCGTCGTGGTCGTCAACAAGATGGACCGGGTCAGTTTTGCCGCGGCCCGCTTCAAGGAAATCAGCGACGAGATTTCAGCGCATCTGACCGGCCTCGGCGTCACGCCGAAAGCGATCATTCCGATCTCGGCGCGCGACGGCGACGGCGTTGCCGCGCATACGACGAACATTCAATGGTATGACGGACCGACCGTGGTCGAGGCGCTCGACGCGCTGGAACCGGCCCGGCCGCTGGAACAGATGGCGTTACGCCTGCCGGTGCAGGCGATCTACAAATTCGACGACCGCCGCATCGTCGCCGGCCGCATCGAATCCGGACATCTTGCCGCCGGCGACGAGATCGTGATCATGCCCGCGGGTAAGATCGCCAGGATCCGCACCGTCGAAAGCTGGCCGGTTACGCCGCTCACGGGAAAACAGACCGCCGGACGATCGGTCGGCATCACGCTCGACCGCGAGCTCTTCATCGAGCGCGGCGACGTGATCGCGCATGCCGGATCGGGCCCGCGCGATACCAGGCGAATTCGCGCGCGCATTTTCTGGCTGCACGACAAGCCGCTGTCGAAGGGCGATCAGATCCTGATCCGCCTCGGCACAAGGGAAACGCGGGCCACCGTGGTTGCGATCGAGAAGGCCGTCGACCCCGGCAAGCTCGCCAACGAGGAAACGGCGTCGATCGCCCGCAACCATGTCGGCGAAATCGATCTCTCGCTGGCGCAGCCGGTCGCCGCCGATCCGCACCGAGACAATCCGCGCACCGGCCGCCTCGTGATCGAGGTCAATGGCCGGATCGCCGGCGGCGGCCTGGTGCTGTCGGTCGATGCCGGACAGCGCGCCATACCGGTCGATATCGTGCCGGTGGAATCCGCGCTGCGTGCCGACGAGCGTTCGGCGCGCTACCATCATCATGGCGCGGTGGTCTGGCTCACGGGCCTGCCGGCATCGGGAAAATCGACGCTGGCGCGCGCGCTGGAGCGCCGGCTGTTCGGCATCGGCGGCTCGCCGATCCTTCTGGACGGCGACACCCTGCGCGCCGGTCTCAACAACGACCTCGGCTTCGCGCCGAAGGACCGTTCCGAAAACATCCGGCGGCTGGCGGAAGTCGCCACCCATCTCGCCCGCAACGGACATATCGCCATCGTCGCCGCGGTGTCGCCGGCCGCCGAAGATCGCGCCGCGGCGCGCCGCATCGCAGACAGCGCGTTCCGCGAGATCTATGTCGCGACGCCGGCGGAAGTCTGCGAGAGCCGCGATCCCAAGGGGCATTACGCCAAGGCCCGCGCCGGCGTGCTGCCCGCGTTCACCGGCATCGGCAATGACTACCAGCCGCCGCGGGCGAGCGAATTGAGCATCGACACCTCGACCCGCTCGGTTACCGGGGCAATCGAGGAGATCGAGCGGATGCTGATCCGGTCGGGCATCCTGTTCGACGAGCCGGCCGACCTGGCCGCCAATATCTGACTTTTCGGCGCCTATCGGAGACGCGCTCCCTTTTCCCGCTTGCGGGAGAGGTGAAGTGAGTCCGGAGCAGACCATCGCCGCAACGAGCGTCCCGGCTTTACGCCCTTTTGATGGGCATTGAATGTTAAGGGGCATCGAAGGCCCGTCAGGGGCCTTCTCACGGCCTTGGCTTTAGCGGTAAAAGGGATCGAGGCCGCTATTGGCGGCGTTCCCTGTGATTTTGTCCCCTCAAGCTGCGCCTGGCCGCGGTTTCTCGCGAGAAAAGCCCATCATGAAGCGTATCGAAGCTCACGGATTGAAGATCGCCCCGGTTTTGTTCGACTTCATCGCCAAGGAAGCGAGTCCCAAGACCGGGATCACGCCCGACGCGTTCTGGGCCGGCCTTGCGGCCATCCTCCGCGATCTCGGCCCCAAAAATCGCGAACTGCTCGCCTTCCGCGACAATTTGCAGGCAAAAATCGACGACTGGCATCGCGCCCACAAGGGCAAGCCGTTCGACATCAACGCCTATACGGCGTTCCTGAAGGAGATCGGCTATCTCCAGCCGGAGCCTGTGACCCACAAGGTCGAGACGGCGAATGTCGATGAAGAGATCGGCAAGATCTGCGGACCGCAGCTGGTCGTCCCCCTCACCAATGCGCGCTACGCCCTGAACGCCGCGAATGCGCGCTGGGGCAGCCTGTACGACGCTTTCTATGGCACCGACGCGATCCCGCATGAAGCCGGCGAAGGCGGCAAGGGCTACAACAAGGCCCGTGGCGACAAGGTGATCGCCAAGGCCAAGGCCTTGCTCGATTCGGCCGCGCCGCTGGCGACCGGCAGCCACACCGATGTCACTTCCTACAGCGTCATCGCCGGCCAGCTTGCCGTGAAACTGAAGAGCGGCAACGCCACCGCGCTGAAAAATAGCGCACAGTTCGCCGGCTACCTGGGCGACGCGGCGGCGCCTTCCGCGATCCTGCTGGTCAATAACGGCCTGCATATCGAAGTCAGGATCGACCGCAGCCACGTGATCGGCAAGGACGATTCCGCCGGCGTCGCCGACATGGTGATCGAATCCGCGGTCAGCACCATTCTCGACATGGAAGACAGCGTCGCCACGGTCGACGCCGAGGACAAGGTGCTGGTCTATCGCAACACGCTGGGGCTGATGGACGGCACGCTGTCGGCCGATTTCGAGAAGGGCGGCAAGACGCTGACCCGCGCGCTCAATCCCGACCGCGTCTACAGGACGCCGGACGGCAAGGAACTCAAATTGCACGGCCGCAGCCTGCTGTTGATGCGCAATGTCGGCCATCACATGTTCACCGACGCCGTGCTCGACGACAAGGGCGAGGAGATTCCGGAAGGCATCCTGGACGCCGCCGTCTCCGGCCTGCTCGCGATCCACGATCTCAAGGGCGCAGGCAAGACCCGCAACAGCCGCACCGGGTCGGTCTATATCGTCAAGCCGAAGATGCATGGCCCCGACGAGGTGACGCTGACCTGCGAAATGTTCGGCCGCGTCGAGCAGATGCTGGGCTTGCCGGAAAACACCATCAAGGTCGGCATCATGGACGAGGAGCGCCGCACCACTGTCAACCTGAAGGCCTGCATCCAGCGCGCCTCGAAGCGCATCATGTTCATCAACACCGGCTTCCTCGACCGCACCGGCGATGAGATCCATACCTCGATGGAAGCGGGTCCGATGATCCGCAAGAACGACATGAAGAGCCAGCCCTGGATCAAGGCCTATGAGGACTGGAACGTCGATACCGGCTTGGTCGACGGCCTGCCCGGCCATGCCCAGATCGGCAAGGGGATGTGGGCCGCGCCCGACAAGATGGCGGACATGCTGGTGCAGAAGGTCGGTCATCCGCAGGCCGGCGCCACCACCGCCTGGGTGCCGTCGCCGACGGCGGCGACGCTGCACGCGCTGCATTACCACCAGGTCAATGTGCTGGCGCGGCAGCAGGAACTGGAGAAGGGCGGCCCGCGCGCCAAGCTGTCCGACATCCTGACCATTCCGGTGTCGCAATCGAACTGGGCACCCGACGATGTGAAGCAGGAGATCGACAATAATTGCCAGGGCATTCTCGGCTATGTCGTGCGCTGGATCGACCAGGGCGTCGGCTGCTCCAAGGTGCCCGACATCCACGACGTCGGCCTGATGGAAGACCGCGCCACCTTGCGTATCTCGAGCCAGCATCTGGCCAACTGGCTGCATCAGGGCATCATCACCGAAGCCCAGGTGATGGAATCGCTGAAGCGCATGGCGGTCGTGGTCGACGGCCAGAACAAGGGCGATCCGCTCTACCGGCCGATGGCGCCTTCGTTCGACGGCACAGCCTTCAAAGCCGCCTGCGACCTGATCTTCAAGGGACGCGAGCAGCCGAACGGTTATACCGAATTCATCCTGACGGCGCGGCGCCGGGAAGCCAAGGCGGCGGGCTAACCGCCAACCCAGCCGAAGCCACGATGCCGCAGCGCGGAACGTCCCGCGGCGCGGCCCGTTGAAAACCATCTCACCTGAAAAGGAGATGGCGATGGATTGGAATCGGTTTGAAGGAAACTGGAAGCAGTTCAAGGGCGCCGCCAAGGAAAAATGGGGCAAGCTCACCGATGACGACCTCAACGTGATCGAGGGCCGGCGCGAGCAGCTCGAAGGCAAGCTGCAGCAGCGCTACGGCTTCGCCAAGGACCAGATCCGCAGAGATGTCGATGCGTGGTTCAAGACATTGAAATAGATTGCTGGCGAACAAAAAGCCCCGGCCCTTAGCCGGGGCTTTTTGCTGTGGAATAACGCTGCCCTCACGCGCTCGGTTCGCTAGAGCATGATCGGTTCTGATTGAATCAGAACCGAGGCTCCAGATTTTTGTTTTGACGCGTTTTCTTCACGCGAACCGGTATCCACTTCGCTCGAAAACGCTCTAAAACACCGCGATGTATTTCAGCAGCGAGATCACGCCGAGGACAATAACGACCACCCGGCAAATCTGCTTGGCGCGGCCGTCCAGCGGCAGCATGTTGATCAGGTAGAGAATGAGAATAACGACAAGAAATGTGATGAGTACGCTGATAATCATCATTGGCCCCCTGAGCAGGCGATTAACCTGTTGTTAGTGATCGACGGTCTCCTAACGCCCGCGACGCCCGGCCAGTTCCAGCCAGGGAACTTTTTTCCGCAGAAAATACCCCCTATTTTCAATGGTCCATATTTTTATGACAGCCGCGCGCACGGCACCAGGAATCTCTCCGACAACATCACCGGCGTAAAAGCCGATGCGGACGCATCGGCGGCAGCCGCAGCGGACGTCAAGCTTCGCGTCCGAAGCGCTGGAGGCGCAGAGCCAGACTCGGGGCGATCAGGTGACGCAGTTCCTGGGCAATATCCCCACAGCTTAACGAAGTGATTCACCAGCCATCAAGGATGAGTGCCTCCAGACCCTATAAATAAAGCGTTGTGGAGTGAAAATTTACCTTTTTGGCTCTTATTAACCACTCAAACCCGGGGGCTACCCATGCTGAATCGCATCACAGTTTCTGCGTTGCTAAAGTTTGTCATGACCATCATGGCAGCCGGCGTCGTCATCCTTTTGGCCTCCGGAGCATGGGACTCATGGGAGCGGTTGCAAGCCGCCAAGCGCATTTCGGTCATTGCAGACGCTTCGGGGGACGCCTTCCGGGCCATGCATAACCTGCGGACCGACCGGTCCACGACCGCTCGTTCCTTGAACGCCGACGTCCCGATATCCGCCGAAACCGAACAATATCTTCGCGGCCTCCGGGATGGCGAGACTCCGGCGCTGCGGGCAGCGCTTGTCGTGCTGCCGCAGGCAGAGTTCGAGGGCAAGGCTTCGCTGCTTCCCGAATTGCAGCAGCTGAGCCAGAGCCTGTTCGGCCTGCAAACCGAATCCTGGGACCAGATCCACCAGCCCAAGGCGTCACGGCGTCCGTCGCTGGCCAAGGAATATTTCGACAACAACAACGCCCTGATCGCAAACCTGGAAAAGATTTCCGCGGCACTTGCGGCGGCGGTGAATCACCACGATCCGGTGGTCGACCAGCTTCTGGCGATCAAGCAAACGGCATGGTTGCTGCGCTACACCAAGGGCGATATCGCGATCATGCTGTCCAACGCGCTCAACAGCGGCAAGCTTTCGCCGGAACAGCAGAAAGACTATGTGAAGCTTATCGGCGGGACCGAAACCGCGTGGTCCGCACTTGAGCTCTCGGCCTCGGGCATGCAGTTGCCGCCGAGCCTCACCACGGCGTTTGCCGAGGTCAAGGCGGCCTATTTCGACCCGCAGTTTCTGGCGCTCAGCGATCGGCTTGTGAATGCATTGGCCACGGGAGAAAAGCCGGAAATGCCGGCAACCAGCTTTACTCCCCTGATCGTCGGACGCATGAGCAGCGCCGTGAAGCTCGCGGAAAAGGCACTCGACGAGGCCAAGGCCTACACCGATTCACAGATCGCCGCCGCGCAGCAATCGCTGATCCTGCAACTGGTGCTGCTGGCGGGGGCGCTGGGCGTGGCGTTTGTCAGCATGATGGCGGTCAGTCGCCGCGTCATCAGGCCGCTGCACGGGATTCGCGATACGATGCTGAAGGTCGCCGCCGGCGATCTCGCGGTCGATATCGGTTACGCCGACCGGCAGGACGAGATCGGCGCGCTGGCCGGTGCGCTCGAAACCTTCAAGCAACAGGCCGCGGACAAGCTCAAGATCGAAGCCCAGGAGCGCGAGCGCAACGCCGGTGCGGCTGCCCGGCAGCGGGCGATCGAGGCCCTTGTCGGCAAATTCGAAGACCAGGTGCGCCAGACGCTGCAACAGCTCGGTGATGCGTCCGGCCAGATGCGGACGACATCCTCGAGCCTGTCCACCGTCTCGCGTCAGACCAATGAGCGCGTCGAAGTCGCGGAAAAAGCTTCCGGCGAGGCCTCGATGAGTGTCGAGAATGTCGCTTCTGCCTCGGAAGAACTGAGCGCCTCGATCAACGACATCAGCCAGCAGGCGGCCCATGCGGCCGGGATCGCCAGCCGCGCGGTCAATCAGGCGCGGGAGACCGACAGCACGGTGCAGGGACTGGCGAAATCGGCCGGCCGTATCGGCGAGGTGATCGGCCTGATCAACTCCATCGCCGCCCAGACCAATCTGCTGGCCTTGAACGCGACCATCGAAGCCGCCCGAGCCGGCGATGCCGGCCGCGGCTTCGCCGTGGTGGCATCCGAGGTCAAATCGCTGGCGAGCCAGACCGCCAAGGCCACCGAAGACATTTCGGAGCAGATCGCCGACATCCAGAAAGTGGCCAGCGATGCCGTCGACGCCATCAAGGGCATCGGCAACAGCATCGGCGAGGTGAACGAGGTCGCCACCGCGATCGCGGCCGCGGTCCAGCAACAGGGCACCGCCACCCAGGAGATCTCGCGCAGCACCCAGCATGCCGCGCAGGGCACCAAGAACGTCTCCGACAACATCACCGGCGTCAAAGCCGACGCGGACGCATCGGCGGCAGCCGCAGAGAACGTCAGGCTCGCGTCCGAAACACTGGAGGCGCAGAGCCAGGCGCTGGGCGATCAGGTGACGCAGTTCCTGGGCAATATCCGCGCGGCTTAACCCGGCGCTCCATGAGAGCCCGGTTCTGATTGAATCAGAACCGATAAGGCTACTCCCGAGCCACCACCGGCACGTGCCGGTATTTCGCAAGCACGGATGTTGGAACGCGCGAGAAATTCAGCGCCGCCCCGCGCTTGTCCGGATCTCGTTGGACAGCCATCAGCCCGTCAGCGCTGGCGACGATGTCGCCCTTGCGCAATGTCGGATCGCTGCCGATGTCGACATGAGCAAGACCGAACTGGTCCTTGCCGTTGCAGGTGCAGCCCGCAACGATCTCGTTGCGATAGCGAAAGGCATTCGGCAGTTCGGAATATGGCTTGCCGCTCTCGGTCGCTGCCTCGTCGATATTGCTGCCATAGACCACCCTGGTTTCGCTCGCCGGGCAGAAGCTGTTGCACGACGCCGCCCGGCTCTCATTGTCGGATCCCACGATCGGGAAATAGCGCCCATCGCAGCTGCGCACGCAATAGGCCTGGCCGCCTGCATAGCGCGAACGTGTCTGGCCCTGCGGAACAGCGGGACGGCCGTTGCCCTCATTGGCGAAGGGTAATGGAAGCGCGGGCGCATGCGGCTGGCCACCGCCAAATGTATCGAATAACGCGGAGAAAAAATCCCCGGCTTCCGCGGTGCTCGCCGGACACAGAATGCCGGCAAAGCCGCATACGATAGCCGCCGCCCAAAATCCCAGCCGCTTCTCGGATCGACTACGCATGTTCGCCTCCGGAAACCGGTCGCCGGCCTCAATCAACCGGCGAGACCGCAAGGTTCATCGCCTCGCGGCCCGATGGCAGCCTGGTTACCACGGGACGCGCAACGGTGGCGGCACGATCCGGCATCGCCGCCCTCGCCTCGATATGCGGCCCGTTCTTCGGCAGCACCACGACCCTGGCGCCGACTCCGACGCGGCTGAAAAGATCCTCGACATCTTCGTTGGTCAGACGAACACAACCGCTGGAGACGAACTTGCCGATAGTCGAGGGATCGTTGGTGCCGTGAATGCGATATTCGCTGGCACCGAGATACATGGCGCGTGCGCCGAGCGGATTGCCGCGACCGCCGGCCATAAAGCGCGGCAGATAAGGCTGGCGCGCAATCATTTCAGCCGGCGGACGCCAATCCGGCCACTCCGCCTTGCGCGAGATCGTCTGCGTGCCGGACCAGGTAAAGCCCTGGCGGCCGACGCCGATGCCATATCGAATGGCCTGGCCGTGACCGAGCACGTAATAGAGCGTGGTGTCGCCGGTATCGATGATGACGGTGCCGGGCGCTTCGCGGGTGTCGAGATTGACGATCGCGCGCCGCAGCCGCTCGGGCAGAACGTTTGCCGCTCCGCCATCGCCGTCATCGGTCAGCGCCGGCTGATCGGGTGCCATGATGTTGTCTGACGAAAATGCCGGCTGCGGCGCGGCCGAATAGCCGAGCGCCTGCGCGTTTGCCGTACCGGCAAGAGGCGATAGCAACAACGTGCCGGCAAAGACGAACATACCGGCCGCGCGGACCGACGTCCTGCGAGTGGCTGCAAATAATGGCTGTGTCATGAGACGCCCCTGAACGGATGTGCATCACGCCGATGCACAGACCCAACAAACGCGCACCGGCCCCTCACAGTTCCCCCGCGGCGATTCGTAACACCCCCCTGTCAAGCATAAATGGCTTCACGTCTCTGCGACGGAACCTTCCGCGCGCTTGCGGATTGGAGGGAGGCGCAGGCTTTCGCAATATGCGCGTGCCGGCTGCAGCGCCCTCGATCGAGGGAAGGAGAACCCTCGTGCGTGTCCTTCCCAGTCGTGTCCCTTCCAGTGGACGTTTTCTCTCCGACAAGCGGACAAGCACTCCCGCTCCCGACAGCAAAGGCGCTTTGTCGCCTGTTATCCACCGTGCCGATCTCGTTGCGTTTTCGCTCGCCGTGCTCCTCGTCATTTGTGTCATCGCGGTGCTTTACGTCGCCAAGGCGTTCTTTCTTCCGGTCGTGATGGCGTTCGTGGTCGGCACCATGCTGTCGCCGGCCGCAAGCTTCCTCGAGCGATACCGAATTCCGCGTTCCGTCGGCGCCGTCGTGATCGTCAGCGCCGTCGCAGCAGCCGTGACCTTCATGGTGGGCTTGATTTCCTCCCCGCTGATGGAATGGAGCACGCGGCTGCCTGAACTGGCCACGCGGCTAAGGGACAAGCTTCATTTGTTCGATCGCCCGCTGGCGCTCTGGCAGGACCTGCAGAACATGGTTGGCGCGGCACCGACGCTGACCCCGTTTCAGTTGCCGAAGATCGAATGGGTTCAGCCGACGCTGGAATTTCTGTCGCCGACGCTCACGGAATTTCTGCTGTTCTGCGCGACGCTGGTGTTGTTCATCGCGAGCTGGAAGGATCTGCGGCGCACGCTGATCATGACGTTCGGCGGTCAGGAGGACCGGCTGCGGATGCTGCGCATCCTCAACGCAATCGAGGTGCAGCTCGGCAGCTATCTCCTGACCGTGACGATGATCAACACCGGGGTCGGCATCGCAACCGGCCTGGTCTGCGCGCTCACGGGAATGCCCAACCCGGCGGGACTTGGCGCACTTGCCGCCACGTTGAATTTCCTCCCGATCATCGGGCCGGTCGCGACGTTCGTGATCCTGACGGCGGTCGGCGTCATGGCGTTTCCGACGATCGGCGCCGGGCTGATCGCGCCGCTCGCCTTTGCCGGAATCGCCTTCATGGAAGGCCATTTCGTCACGCCGACCATCATCGGCCGCCGGCTCGCGCTGAACGCGCTCGCGGTGTTCATGGCGCTGGCGTTCTGGACATGGCTGTGGGGGCCGATGGGCGGCTTCCTGTCATCGCCGCTTTTGATCGTGGCGCTCATTCTCAAAGAGCATCTGATGCCGGTGGATGCGCCGCAATTTCCAGCGGATTGATCCGGACCTCGCGGCCAAGGAACTTCCGGGAATCCGGCGCGTTTTTCCATAGTCTATCTTCAATCTCCAGGAGCTTTTGATGTCGAGTACGGATGGCGAAATCGGAATGAAAAACATGACGGATAAAGCAACTTATGAACGCCTCGAAAAGGATGTCACAGCCGTGAAAAACGATATCGCCGCCTTGGCCGACCAGATCACAGAAGTACTCAACAGCTTCGCCGGCACGGCCGGCAAGCAGGCGCGCCGCGGTTACAAGCAGGCCCGAGCCAATGTCGATGCGGCGGTCGATGATATGTCCGAGCGCGGCGCCACCGTGATGGGCGCAGCTCAAGATGCGGCGCATTCGATCGAGGAAACGCTGGAAGATGTCGTCGCGCAGCGCCCGCTCGCAACCATAGGCCTGGCGCTTGGGATCGGCTTTTTGATCGGCGCGACATGGCGCAAATAAACACGCCGCAAGCAGAGATGGCGCAAGTAACCGAACCGAAAATGTGCGGCCGATGACCGCACCCTCGCAGTCGATTGCCTGATTCGAGCGGCGGCGCACACGGCGCAGCCGTCCTGTTTTCCAATATCATTTGCACCTTTACACCGGGGCCTGCGATGTTTCAGCGCATGATCGATGATTTCAAGCAAGCGGCGGGCACGGCGATACGGCTGACATCGCTCGCCGCGATGGCGGCGGCGGCCTTGCTGGTCGTGATATGTTTTCTGTGCGCGGCGGCCTTTATCATCGTGCTTCAGAGATATGGCCCGGTCGAAGCCTGCCTGACGGGCGCGGCCATCTTCTTCGTGATCGCGCTGATCACGGCAGGTTATTACATGGCGCGCAAAAGCCGGATCAGGGCTCGGGCCGCCGAGGCCGCGAAATCCGCGACGCGCTCGCCGCTGGCCGACCCGATGCTGGTGGCGGCGGCCATCCAGGTGGTGCGGGCGGTTGGCATCAGGAGGCTTGTTCCACTTTTGGCCGTCGGCGGACTGGCGCTGGGATTGATGGCCGGCCGCGGCAACGCGCGCGCTTCGGATGACGAAGCGCCGAAGGCCTGATCATTCAGAACTCCTGATCGCTCAGGTCACGCAGCGGCCGGGCTGAAGCTGCTTGGCGACCTCGGTCAGGACGCTGACCACCGGCTCGCAAGCGACCACCGGCTTGTCGCCGCCGGACCTGGTCAGGGCGGCGGGACCCGGGGAGAGGCCATGCGCGTCGCCAGCGATCGGCCAACGAACCAGCACCGACGTATCGGAAAGGCCGTTCAGCCGCAGCGAAATCGTCTGTGTCCGCATCGCAGATACCGGCACGCGCATGGCGCGGTCGGTTTTCGTCGCGCGATTGATGCCGGCGGCCGGACTAAGTTCGGCCGATGATTCGGATTGGCTGAGATCGCGACCGGACGCAAATTGAATCGCGCTAATTGCGCTAAATGTCAGCGAAAGAGCAATCGAACCACAAATTCCCTTGGATAGCTGCGACATGACTATTCATCCCTCGCCCCTTGGCAATCGACAATATTTGGCGATCAGCGGGATAACGCGGTGCGGGATGGCGGGGTTCTCTGCGGCGGCTATCACTTAGGCGTGTACAAAAATAATTTGCGTCAGCGAGGGAACGATCCCGGGGAGCTGCGCGTCATCCCGGCAGCCGGTTATTCCCCCCTGCCCCATTGACCGGCGATGTAGGGCGCGGCTGTGGTGATGCCAGCCGCGCTCTACTTTTTTCCCGTGATTATGGCCTTATAAATTTGACCGCCCCACCATCCGCCCCACCTTATTGCAACCCACGTGAGTACCGAAAGGTATCGAGGGGCGCTTGGCGCGGCGATTGAAGTCACGCCCTAACGGGTTGTCTATCGATCATCCATGCATAGGGGGGCGCTAAGTCGACGTGAGGCTATCAGGCAACCTGCTTTAAGCGCTTGGCAATCTTCGCGATGGTCGCACGGCTACAGCCGGTCACACTCTGAATTGAACCCCATGACTGCTTCGAGGCGAGCATTCGCCCGATCGCCGCGTTCCGTTCCACATCTTCCGGACGCCCCTTATAGCGACCTTCGACCTTCGCCTTCGCTTGACCCTGAGCCTGCCGCCGGCGCCGATCGACGTAGTCCTTACGGGCCACGGCTGCGAGCATGTCGAGCAGCATGCCATTGATGGCCTCGAACATGCGGCCTGTAAATTCATCGCCGGCGTTGGTGGCCATCATCCAGGACGTCGGCAGATCCAACGCGACCACGCGCATGCGTCGCGCCGTCAATTCCGCCTTCAGGCGTTCCCAGTCCTCTGCGGTCAAGCGCGAGAGACGGTCAACCTGCTCGACCAGGAGGATGTCGCCGGGGTGAGCGTCGCCGAGAAGCCGGAACAGTTCCGGGCGGGCGAGCATCGCACCGCTTTCATTCTCGACATACCAGGCGGCGATCGTGAGCTTGCGCTCGGCGGCGAAGGACCGGAGCTGGTCCCGGGCACGGTTGGCATCCTGGTCGGAAGTCGACGCCCTCAGATAAGCCCGAACGAACATTTTGACCCCCTCGGTTCATTTTGGATGGTTCATATAAAATCGGTTCATTTAGAATTGTCAAATCGATTTATTGAACCAATCCATAGCCGGTTCGCTAAGGGTGTACCCAAAACAGACCATCGTTTCGGCGGGCATACGACCAAGGCAACTGGGGCGACACGCCACCACCCGGATTCAGGTCTCGGGTTCGAACTGACCATTTTCCCTAAATATTTTTTCGACTGACGATCGTGCGGAGCGGGCATCCCATAGCAGAGCGATGAAAGCCAGTTCGCCAAACTTAGGGGCGCCGGGCGAGACGGCTCGCGGGTAAGAGGAGATCGGCTTGCCGAAAGATCGATTATCGACCCGGCCGCCGTGCCCACGCTGATTCAGGTTTCTTCGTTAACTCTCCCGGTTTATTCGTTTCAGAAGGGGGGAAGTAACGGGGGGCGTTCACCGAAAATGTGCCTACGCTGGTGCCTACTCTGATCTCAAATTGATCGTTACGCTATTGGGCGCGATGATTGAGCTATTTTGACCAGACAGCGCGTCGTCACATCACTAGATTGTAGAGGTGCAGGCTGGCACCGAACTAACTCCAAGAACTTCTCACCCCCTGCATCGGGACCCTGCCCGTTCCGGTGCAGGGTTTTCTTTGACCCGGCCAAACTGAAGCGCGCCGGCGAACTCGGGCCGACGGACGGATTGAAATGTCACAGGGGGCCGACGCCAAAACTGGTATTCGATCGCTTGCCGAAAGCCAGGCCGTGGAAGCGCCGCAAGCGAACGCCTGGTTGATGACGGTCCGTGTCTTATTTTCCCTTGCGATCCCGGCGTTGACTGCTATCGCGGCCTATCTTGCGATCCGATGGGTGACGGGTGTCCATCTCTAACGTAAACGTCCTGGTGGAGCGGTTTCTGACACCTGATTTACCCCGGTTCCATACCAACCCGAGCGGCTCCCGCGGTATCGATTCGGCGTGGAGTTTGGCAATGGCCTCCCGCTTGGAATCGTCAGCTCTGGCCGTACCAGGCCGGCAGCACAAACGGCGGAAACCAAATCTCGACTCAAGCGTAATCCTGGCAGGCTTGCCGCGCGGCGACACCCCCAGTCCCGGTAGCAGGTCATAGGCCCCGGCGTTTCCCCCAAGCGCCGGGGCCATTATGCTTGTGGAACGGTTCGGACGCTTTGCGCCTTAAGGGCTTGGCGGTGCAGCAGAGACTAGAGCCGGTTCGGAGAGCATCCCATTGATCGTTGTGGGTAGATATTCCGTTTGGTTTAAAACACCGATCGGCGAAGGGGCCGGGGTCGTGGAGCTAGGCTCCAACGGAGAACTTAGCGGCGGCGACAGCGCGTTCTCCTACACCGGAAATTGGGAGCGCGACGGCGAGCGCTTCACCGCCACCGTGTTCGCCAAGCGAATTGCCCCTGGACCGCCCGGCGTATTTGGGGTGGACGAAATCGATATAACTGTGGCTGGCCACTCCGATGGTGGCGTGACCGCTTCATGCACCGGCTTTGCAAAGCAGTCGCCGGGTCTGAAGTTGGAGGTCACGCTGATCCGCATGAGCAATTAGCACCACGTCGGGCCAGAAACCGGCCTCTCGTGAGTCGACGCCAGTTTCTGCTGCGCCCACCCTTAGTTGGTTGGATTTTCGTATGAAGGCTTGGAATACACGGGCACGTTGCCGATCTCACGCCCTTCGTCGTTGATTACAGCGACACGGCGGTCAGGATCGTCTTCAGGCTTATTGAGTGAAACGCCTATGGCGAGCACCGTCGCCCTGACGATTGCATCGGTGTCGTCGTCACAAAGAAAACCTGATGCATCAAAAAGCCTGTGGCCGTCCTTAACATCAAAAAAATAGCGGGGCATTTGGCAACCTCTAGTTTGTCAAGCTCCCCCGGACGATAATGTTCCGAACAGGCGGCCTCAATTGGCGGCCTCTTTCGACAGCGGCACAAACGCCATTGAGTCAGAAAATTTCAGACTGCCCCAACCGCGCAGATACATCACGTATTGTAAAGGTAACGTTGGGCGGATAAACCGCGTGCCGTCGCACAACGCATTTTCGCTGGTCAATATCATTCATTCACGCAAATTTCACGAAGCAGGCGGTGCCGTGGTCATCGACAACTTCGCCAGCTTGATCGAGCCCGAGAGGGCACAGGCAGCGCTACCGCGCGGGAGCACGGTAATCAGCCTACCCCATCTCGACTTCGCCGGAGGAGCCGCACCCTCTCGATTCCGTTACACCGCTCGCAACGATACTGGATCATGTCGCTGCCTCCAGCGTCGGGATCACTTTTCTCAATCTTCATCGTCTCTTTGCAGACTATGCAGCTCAAGAGATTGATCAGCGGGCTTTTATCGTCGTTCAAATGACATCCTTGGGCCGTCGACACTGAGCGCGCCGCGATAAGCGCGCACCCGAACGCCTGGAACGCGCTAGCCATTCTTGAGCATCGCCTTAACCTCTTTGACCGGCCACTTTTCGCTGGTCGGCAACACGCGCACACGGCTGTTGTCGCCGTTGTTTAGGAGAGCGTGCGAACTGACGTCGTCGTCGATGTGAACGAGTTTAAGATCGGTCTCTGGTCGCCAATTAAGCGTGACGTCGAGGTCGCCCGGGAACACCCGCCACGTCGATCCGTCGTCCAGTTCGACGATATGGCTTTCGGAGTGGCGGCGAATTTTCACAGCGCGGCTGCCGTGGCTCTTGTCTCCAAGGCCTTGAGATAAATCAGAGCAGAGACCATTGCTTACATTCCTAATTAGAGTCGAACCGTTTTATCTATCGTTTCCTCGTTGCTTTGGAACACAGCGGGGAAGAGCCTATATCTGGCGCCGACGCCAAGCCCCAACCGGAAGTTCATGCCAAGCCAAGGGTCTCATCACCCTCCCTTATCTCAGGCTTGTCGTGCAGAACGGCGTTCAGCAGCGATTGGTGAACTTGGATCGTGCCGTTGTAGTCGATCCAGCCGAGCCTGCGGAATTTGTTCATGAAGAAACTGACGCGGGATCGGGTGGTACCTATCATCTCGGCAAGCGCTTCCTGGTTGAGAGTAACGGGGATGACTGGTGAACTGCCTTCCTTGCCATAATTTGCGAGAAGCAAAAGAAGACGAGCCAGCCGCCTTTCACTCGAATTAAAAAGTTGGTCAATTATGTCACCTTCAATCCTGCTGTTTCTGCTCAGCAGGTGGCCCATAAAGAATTTGGAGAAGGCAGGCTGATTCTCGAGCGCCTCGAACATCGAATCTTTCTCGATGGACGTTAAACGGCAATCTGTCAGCGTCCTCGTCGTTGCCATCCGATGCGCTTGGCCGCTGAGACAGCCCTCACCGAAAAATTGCCCCGTTTCCAAGATCCCAACGATCGCTTCCTTGCCTTGTTCGGAGGTGACCGTGACCTTCACCCGCCCATCCTGGATGTAGAAGACCGAATCCGCGCCCGCCCCCTGGACAAAGATGTTGGTATTTTTCTTATAATCGGAGGTCGATCTCCCGACGCCGATCTGCGCCAGGAACTTGCGAGGATCGCTTTCGACAGGCCTGACAGGCCGCGGTGGTTTCTGCACTGCGCTTTCCTTGGAAAGGGCGGGAGCGCAAAACTCTCAGTCACCGATGAAAGCCGAGAAAGCGGTGCGGTGATTCAACTAATATGCACCGTGCCGCTCCGGAAAGATGGTCAATTTTGCACGTTCCCTACCTACGGGCTGCGGCAAATTGGCTGCTGACGCCAGTCCTTCCCTCCGGCAGGCATGGAAAAGAAGATCCCGCCGGGTGCTCCACTGCGTGTGCCCTTTACGTTGGCGTCCGCAATTCTCCCCGGAGCCAGGCTGCCGTTTCCGGGGATTTCATCGGATCGATAAGATCGACCACACGCTGATGAACATGATCGCAAGCAGGACATTCGAATGTTCGGATGTCAAAGCTCGCGGAGCCGGAGGTGATATGTACCAGCGCGGCCGCTGTTTGGCATCGAGGACACGGCGGACGTTGATAGATACTCATGGTTCGCGCCTTAACTCAGGCGGGAGCTTACAGAACTCTCAGTCACCGGTGTTTGCCGAGGGAGGACGGTGATGTCGTGAGCTTGCGGCAACACCACGCCTGCCGCCAGTCAATATCGCTCGTTTATGGAATGGATGGCGTTACCCGCACCCCTCCTCCATCATTTCCGACACAAGGCGTCGGGCGGCGGCACCTTCCGTAAATCTTGCACATAGTGAGATTGTTGCGCGCCGGATCCGGAGGCGTTCGGTGGTGAAGAGCAAGGACGCCAGGCACCGACGGCGCGCGACGATGCCCGACGGCTACTGAAATTGATCTAAGTATCTGATATTGCGTGAGGTCTGACGCCTCCGACGGCTCCGACGGCTATTCCCCTCTTCATTCTCATCACGACGTGGCTCCTGGGCCCGTCCTGGGCGGCGGCTGCCTCTCCTTGTTCTATAGAACCCCTTTTCTTAAAAAGAATAGGAGCCGTCGAAGCCGTCGAAGCCGTCGGAAACTCAATAACCACAGGGGTTTTTGGAGAAATGGCAAGCCGTCGGGGGTCGTCGGGAGCCGTCGGGCGGACGCAGCGTCTACTACAATCTGCGATCTCCGTCAGGGAGACGGCATGCTGCCGGTCATTTGGATTCGATGAGATTCAGCTCGCCTCTTTCTCGACGGGCGCGCCGCGGACCCGTCTAAGAGTCCTGGGTCCCAAACCTGAGTCCTGTTGAGTCCCCGGACCGCCCGGCTCAGGACGGTTTCCATCCCCAGGGGATTCATCCTGATTCTGATTGGTAATGTTCGGCAGGGATCCTCAGATCCAAACTGGAACGCAAAATTTCCGTCTACCGACCATAGTGATCGCAGCCAAACTTCCAAAGGATTCCATTGGGATTCCTTGCGCGCGCCAAGCGATTCCAAATGATTCCAACGTCGCCACAATTGACCCGTCACTTGCACAATATGCATAGCCGGCGCTGGTCGCCGACGTGGCGGAGCAGAAAGTCTGACAGGGCGCGGGATAGCAGATGTGTTCCAGGCTGGAGGGATGCAGCCCTATCGACCAACGTTGATTTTCGGGGCTACCCTGCCAAGACGGAAGCGGTAGAGCGTGCTCAAGATGCAAATTTGCATCTTGAACTACGCCATAAGTGGCCGCCCGAGCCGCAAAAGCGCAATACGTTGCGTATTTGAAGATGGCCCGCGCGGTCGGGGAGCGAACCGAAGAGCGAGCGGCCTCCAACTGGGGAATTCCCCAGTCTGGCGCGTTTCTCAAATCCTTCGCATGTGCAGGATTTGCCAAGATCCGAAAATATACCCCTAGATACAATTCCGAGGGCGTCTGCCGCTTCCATGGCGGAAGAGCCTGAAACCGGTTCCGTCAGGGAACCGGTTTCCCCGCGCGATCGGTGGTGCGGCAAATTTGCCGGAGCTCCGGCAATCAAAATCCGCAAGCTACTCTTCCCTCCGGCGGGAAGAGTAAGCCGGCGCTTCCAGAGCATCAAAAGCGACACAGGCGTCGGTGGATCAGTTTAATTGTGGCAGCCGGCGGGGATGGAAAACTACCGATTCCGAGCGCATATTCGGGATCATGCAAATATACATGACCCCAACAGACGTTGCACGGGCGCGAGAAATCCTCGCGGCCCAAATCCCGGCGGTCGACCAGTCTGGCGACTTATCCGATAGGGTTGCTTTGGCCATTGCTCAAGGTATTGCCGAAGGGCGTGCGGAGGGCATCAAGCAGGGCGTCCAGATGACGGCGGCATCCAATGATGCCTAAACGGCCCCAACCCTAACCAATTGGCTAAGGCTATCGGTGGGAAGAGCAGAAGGGAGTGATAGCCGCACCTCGCGCTCGCCGAACTTTCATAACGGGCTCTCTCGTTCCAATAGAACCAGGAACGATCCGGTCAACAGAAAAAGATCAATGTCCCGCCACCGAAGTGAGGCTGATTCAGGTTTCTTCGTTACCTCTCCCGGTTTATTCGTTTCAGAAGGGGGAAGTAACGGGGCGCGTTCACCGAAAAAGCGCCTACACCGGTGCCTACCCTGATTTCAAATTAATCGTTGCTGAAAGACGGCAGATCTCGATTCCCATTCAGATTTCGAGTAGTGGCCTCTTGCCCTCGCCCTGTGGTTGCGAAATGATCGCTCCTCGTCTGGGATGGGCTAGGTTTCAGTTTACTTCAACCCCTAGGTGTAAGATGACAAAATTATTTCCACACAGGAAGCTTTTTGCTTTGATATCGCTTGCTGGAGCATTGGCGGCTAACGCCGCCTCGGCGGATACCGTTTCCTTGCCGAATAGTATTGGTGTGGTTCAGCTAAGCTCCCTTGATACGCATTCGTATGGCGACGACACTTGGTCGCCGGCAACGACGGTGACGATCACCGATGGACCGGACAATTTGAGCACTGCTACTGTGTCTCCGGGGAACCAGACTTCTTCCTCTATCCAACCTCCCTATGCTGCGGCAACAGTTGCCAATCCACCGTACACTTCGATCGGGCAACCCGCCGCCTTTCTGACGTATTACTTCGAGGTTTCTGGACCTTCCAATATCGCCGTGCCAGTGGACGCAACTGGCATAATTCAAGCGAGCGGAGTTGGGGGCAATACGGCCAGTGCCTTCATGGAGGTTTATCCAAGCGGTGGACAACACATTGCAACGGTAGCAGCCTGCAGCTTTTCCGCCGGCTGCACCGGCTATAATCCTCAACCAGGTCCTATTAATCAAATTTTCACGCCGGCCACCGGCTTTGATGGAGCGGCGAATTACAGTGTTGATTTCGACGTTGAATCGAACACAGTGTATGAGATTTTGCTCGGAGCGACAGCCCAAGTACACTCAAGCAGCGCCGAGGCTTACGGCTCATCATCTGTAAATGCCACGCTCGCAATCTCTCCGGATTTCGCAGGCTACACTATCGATTTGAGCCAAGGCATCGCGTCTGCTGTTCCGGAGCCCTCCACCTGGGCGATGATGATTTTGGGCTTCTGTGGTCTCGGCTTCATGGCGTATCGCCGCAAGCAGAGCGGGCCGACGCTTCGCCTCGCCTAACCCTGTCAGACATCGATCCAAAGAGCCGCCTCCGGGCGGCTTTTCTTTTGGGCCATTGCTGATTTAATCAAAGCGCCTCAATCCTGCCCCTGTTACTGCCTGACCTGCGCGCGGCATAGCGCCATCGCAAGCATCATCACCAAGCCGCCGATCTGCGGCAGAAGGACCATACCAGCGATGCGCGCCATGGCGACGTCATCCGGCGTGATCGGCAGAAAGCCCCCGGTGAGCCAGCGGGCGAGTTGTGCAGCGGCGTCGGCCTGGGGATCAGCCTTGGTCACCGCCGGCAGACGCCCGTTCTCCACCGCCAGATCCCGCAGCTCGGCATCGATAGCATCCCGGCGCATGGCCTCGCCGCGGGCCTGGCGCAGCGCGAGGAGTGGCGCGCAGACCTCGCCGGATCTCGGCATCGTCACGTCGGTACAGCCCGTCGTTGCCTTCCACACGGCCGAGGCTCCCGGCCGCGCCATCTGGATCTCGGCATCTATCGCCGCTACCGATCGCAGCTCACGGATAGCGAGACGCTCGGCGCGAAGCTGTTCGAGATTTGCGGCGAGCCGCTGAAGGTCCGAAGCCGTCTTCGTCCGGGCTGCGGTCACGTCGGCGATGTTGAGTGATGCGAAACCGACGCTGGCGATCAGTGCGACGGCCACTGTAAGTACCCACAAGCCCGAGGCTATGGCGGCGGCGCCGATCTGTCGATCGAACCACAGTCGCCGACTCACGGCCGGTAGCAGAAGCGCCAGAACGTCTGCAGCGACCGAAAGCCCTGAAAGCAGCTCCGACGCCTCAGCGGTGCGGCCGAGCGTTGCGCCGTACCACGCGTTGATCCTGATCCCGAACCACGCGATCGCCAGGGCGATTGCGGCAAGAACTGCTGAGATGGTCATCCGGATAATGCGTCCACTGGCACTCCCCGTGTCCGACCGTGCGTCCGGACGTCGCTCCCCCAGGTGGACACAAGATGAAACAGGTCCTGACAGTATCGGCGCAAGCTCTTGAGATTTCTCGTTGTCCGCCCTGTCCACCTCCGTGGACAGGGCGTCCGTGGTGGTGGACACCACACGGTCCTCGGCCACAGAGCCGTCCGTTACGGCGGTTATCAGCCAGCGACCACCCGGCGCGCCACTCTTGGTGATCCGGCCCTCCCGTTCCCATCGCTCAAGCCGACGATACACGCGCGTTCGCCCCCATCTCCAGATGCTTGCGAGCTCGGAGACTGAGGCATCGACGCGGCCCGTTGGCTGCTTCTGGAGCCAAACAAGTGCATCTTGATCGCCGAGCGGATGGCCCAAGCCATCAGCCACACCGCCGCTCATTGTGGGTGCCGGAGGCATGTCGATAATCCTAACCGTTAAGCAGGCGGCGGGATGATTTTAATGGTGCGGACCGTGGATCGCATGCGCTCGACCACAAAACCCTTGTTCCGAAGCAGCGGCGCGATGCGATCGATGCGATTGCCGAGCGCTTGTGCAGTCATCGGCCACGTTCTGGCCTTGCGAATGCCCTCGGCGACTCGATTATTGATCTCGGCAAGCAATTCGGTGGGCGTGCCTTCCCATCCCAGTGGATGATCCTCGATGACGAAGTTCCTGATCGCCACCGCGACGCTATCCGCCTCGAACACTGTCTCCGACACGCCTCGGCGGTTTTCGTTGTAGGCGGCAATGAATTCTCCGGCTTCCCAGCCCAGGCCGGATTCCGCGGCGGTGGTCCATTTCACAAAGTCGGCCATGCGCGGCGACCGCTCGAGCTTGACCTTGTCGACATTCCGCAAAGCTGCCGATACCGCATCACACAGGGCGCTAATGATGCGAGGCCGGGCGGCATCAAACTCAGCCAACAGTTCGTCCTCGGGCCTGCGTTCATTCTCTGGGATAGCCTTGAGATGGATCGTAAGAGCGCGGTCGGCGAGGTCTGGCCGGTCCGTCAGGCTGGGGATACCGTTCAAAATGATCGGCCGGGCTGCCTCGAAGATCGCCTCGGCGTTGTCGGTGTGGAGCATGCGCGTGGCAAAGCCGCTTCCGGTCGCGAGGCGGCAGAGCGCATCCGACAACCACGCCGGGACCGCAGAGAGGTTATCAAACGCCAGCACCCAGGAATTGCCAGCAGACACGACAAGATCGCGGTCATCCTTTGGCACCGCCCGGATTGGCGCCGCACTGGGATCGACAAGCGAACGCAGCATGCGACTGACGACAGACTTGCCGGCCCCCTGTTCGCCGTTCAGCACCAAGATCGGATAAGGTCCATAGTGGCGCAGCGCGGCGACTAGCCAGGCCACAACCATCATGAATTCATCGTCGCTGGTGTTCACGAAACGGCGAAGTTCTTCGATAAGGCCGCCTTGCTCGGGCTGTGCCAACGCGCGCATCGCGGTCGAGCGCATCAATTTGACGGTCGGTTTCTCGACTACGGCCCATGTGGTGCCGGTGATCTCGATGGCTCGCCAATCGTCATGGCAAAGGTCAAGATAAAGCTTCCCGGCTTGATGACCGACCCTAATGAAGCACTCAAACAGCGGGCCATTATTGACGGCTCTCGCTTCAAGGATCCTTATTCCATCCTCGAGCGCCTGGCCGCCGATCGCACCACCGGTCTCTTCATAGTAGCGGCCGGACAACCACATGCGGAAATCCCTCGACCGAATCGGCCAGTTTTCCAGATGGCCGTTGACCGGATAGGTCGCATAGGCGATCCGATTCGCATCGTGCCAAAGCTGCACGAATTCGGTGCATCCGATCAGGATGTCACGTTGAGGCACCCGTTTCCGTTCGCCGTCACCGCCCTCGCGACCTTCGCCTCTACCGGCGTCGGATTTCTTTTCGGTGGCGCTCGCGATGAAGGCTGCAGCGCGCGTTTCGTCCCAGCCTTCGGCCAAGGCATCGGCGGCATCCCAATCGGTTTTGACGCCGCGGGGCGGCACTGCGATGCGAACAGATGTCGCGCCCGCCGCAAGCGCTCGGCCGACGACCTCATTTGCGTATTCATTCCCGGCGGAATCGGCGTCCGGCCATATCGTGATCGAGCAACCCTTAAGCGGACGCCAGTCTGCATGCCTGGCGTTCGTCGCGCCATTTGGACTTGTCACAACCACCGAGGCCGGCAGAAGGACCCTGGCAGCATCGCAGGCCTTCTCCCCCTCGGTGACCACCACCGGCGCGCCCGGGCGCTCGGCGAGTTCCTGCAAGCCATACAGAGGGCGTTTGCCTTGCCAGCTTTCCCACCGCCATGCCGCAGCGCCACCACCTTCGGGGCGGCAATAGGTGAGCGGACGGAATTCCTTCTTACTTGCCGCGTCAAATCGGAGGACGAATCCGATCGGCCTGCCGGCGGCGTCGGTGTAGCTCCAGCGCGCAGTTGGCCTGCCGAGTTTGGGATGAATTGTTGGCGCCGGCGGCGCATCTGCCGGCACCGGGACCACCGTCACCCACTTAGTCTTGCTGCTGGAGGCACCTGACTTGCCCGACGTCACCCCGCCGATCGGCGCGAATGGATTATCATTCATACGCGTCGATTCCGAGCATGTCGGCGATCCGCTTTGCGGCTTCACCCTGATCGAGGCGGTAGATATAGGCGGCAAGCGAGATCAGATCCCCGCCGCGATCGCCGGTGGCAAAATCGCTCCACTTCCCCGACTTGAGGTTGACTTTGAAACTGCCTTTTCGGCTGTCGCCACGCGTCGGATTAAGGGCGACCCATTCGGTTCCTTCACGCTTGCCGTCCGGCAACCACCGCGGCACGATGGCGTCCGCGCGCTGCACAGCAGCTTCGGCGATGCGGCGGAATGCGATGCGGCGGGGCTCAATCAAGATCCCCCTCCCCGCTGGCGTCATCGTCCTCGGGTGTTTCGTTCAATACGATGCGCGCGAGATCACGTGCTTCATCCAGGGAGATGGCCAGGGCCGGCGCTATCTTGACCAGGAAGTTCTCGATCCCACAGCGCATGACGACGCGCGCGGTGACGTTGCGCAGGCGCACGAAGCTCATTTGTCCACCGCCGGCTCGTTCGCCTTTCGGGGGTCGGTTTGCGGAGTCGCGATCGCGGGAAGGTCGCTTACCCAACTCCGGAGATCGGAGGCCAGGATCAGTGTTCGGCGTCCGCGCTTCACAGCGCGGAGCTCGCCCGCCTTGATCGCTTCATAGAGCGACGAGCGGCCGGCACACGCTACGGTGCAGGCCTGCTCGATCGTGTACGCCAGAGGCGTCATCACAATCGCGTCGGATGGTAGAGATGAGAGACTGTTCATAACGGAGTCTCTCAAGAGGCCCGCTGTGCAGTACATCGGGACTCTGCCCAAGCAATACCGGCCTCCAAATGATAGAGAGGTCGCTTGCCCCAATATTTTGCGACTGGCGGCCCCGCGTTGACGCTTGGCAGGCAAACCTTATTGAAATAGCTGGCGGTGATCGGATAGCCGCGCTCATTAAGGAGCTGGCATAATTGCTCGCGGGTCAGCAACGGCGAGTTGGTAGTACATTCGGTCATGGCAGTCTCCGTTCAAATCCACGGAAACGTTGGACCGCTCAAATGCGCAATTCTAATATGGGCAAATTGCGCGCGCCGTTTAAACGCGGGAAGACCCCGACGGCGGCCGTGGAGAAGTGCGGCGGATTTTCTTCCCGGGCGCAGTAGGTTTTTTGACTGGCAACGGCCAGCCTGCTTGTACGCGCGCCTCTTTCAATTTTTTACGAAGTGCCGCGTCGTTGTATTCGGAATAAACGCTGGGACCCTTCTTTAGGATCGCAATAATTTCAGTATCGCTTAGGTTCTTGATGATCCCTGTAGCTCTTTTTGCATTTTGAATTTTGAGACTGTCCTCCAGCAATTTTGAATTCTCTATCATGGTTTTCAATCGAGGTCCGCTCTCGTCCTCAAGATTGAAAAACCCATAGGCTAGATACGTGATCAGAATTCGCCAATGGTACGGGTTCGTTTCGTCAAGTTCAAAAAAATTAAAAGCCTTGCGGACCGGATAGTCATATTTGTTCCAGCCGAGCCACGTCATCTTGTTTGCGATTTTTGCCCGCCGCAGACCCCCGTCGCTCGATTTCTTGCCGTTCACGTCGCCGCCGCCCTTATACCAAGCGTCCGGATCGCCCTTTTCTATCGGGGTGATTTTGTAGAGCGGCCATTTCCGCATTTTCTTTAGGCGTTTTCTGGGATCATCGACGATCAGCGCCGCGGATGCGACGAATGCGATTGCGCGCTTCTCATCCCAGCCGGCGGCGAGTGCATCTGTGACATTCCAGTCGATGGGCAGCGCGTCGTCCCAATCCGCGGCTACATCAGGCGCGATCGTCGCCACCGATGAAGCACCTGCGGCCAGGATGGCCTTGGCAGCCGCCTTGGCAAACGTGAGACCCGCAGCATCGGCATCCGCACCGGCGTTGGGCCAGATCGTCACCGCGCGACCGCGCAGGGGAGACCAATCGGAATCGTTGATATCACCCAGGTTTGTTATAACGGCAAAAGTCGGCAGGAGCCACGCGGCGGCGTCGCAGGCTTTTTTCCCCTCTATAACAAGCACGGGTGCCAAAGGACTCCGGGCAAGTTCCTGGAGCCGGTAGAGGGGACGCGGCGTGGCTTCCGTAGACCGATTATGTGTCATTTCCCCGCCACACCGGGAGTGAGCCACACGAAAACGACGGGGCAACCGAGTGTGGCAATCGGCTTTCGGCTGGCTGGCCTAGCCCCGTGCGAGTCTAGATTTTAATTGAGGAAAGAGGGTTGTGCGAGCGAGTTTGACCAATAGCCCCTAATCTTTTTGGTCCTGGCTACCGCGGAGTTTTCTAGATTCCTGATAGATTTTGAGGATGTTCTTGGTCATTATAAAGGCGCGCGCAGTCGGGAAAAAAGCCCCACGTTCATGCTGAGAACAATTCTGCATATCTTTGTAGGCATCCCGGTCATGGTCGGGTTCTATTTTTTTTGCCGCTGGCTGGCGACGGGAATCAGTGTGGAATTTGGTGAAGGTGTTTTTACAGGAACGTTTTTGACGCTCGGTCTATTGTGGGCCGTCTGGAAGCTCGATCCCCGAGCCTTCTACGGAGAAGACAGCGAATTATAGCCCTTCTGGCCGAGCGTTCGCGTCAGAACATTCGTAACGGTATCTCCCCGGCGAGACAGATTGCTCACCAGGGCATTCGTCCTGCCGGCGCGCTCGACCTGCCTCAGGAATTCTCTCTGTTCGGCTCCCGTCGCGACCAACCCTCTTGCAGTCCCTTCGGTCAGACGATTGAGAGCGTTCGTCGTGAGAGCATTCTTGGCCGCACCATAGGCCGCTCGTCCTGCGAGCGCGGCCATGGCACCGGGACCACCGCCGACGGCTTCACCCACGATGGGAATGGCCGCGCCGACGCCCGGTTCGCTCGAAGGCATATACTTCTTTTGCACAGCCGTTCGTTCCGCCGTTGCCGAATTCTGGGCGACGCGCTGTTCGGTGCCGCGCATCATGGCCTCGGCATGCAGCGCATCGAGTGCTTCCTGCCCGTTGGGAAACAGCAAGTTGAGATTGGCCCGGTTGTTTGTCGATCGGCCGAGAAGCCCCTGAGCCGCCGGGCCCTCGCCACGGCGCGAACTCTGCATGACGTCAGCGATAGATGATCTGGCACCCAATCGAAGCGCCTGGGCCTCTTCCGGAGAAAGCCTGCTGAGTATCCGCGCTAGATCGGCCGGCCGCACATTGCTGCCGAAAATATCCTGACCCTGGCGGAACGCTCGCTGGATATCGTGGGCCCGCGAATAGATGGCGTCGCCTTGCGCAAAACTTGGGTTAGCCTTCACGATCCCGTCGATCTGCGCCCGCAAGTCACCGGCAACGCGCATCGCATTCGGGCCGAGTTTCGCTTCGCCGGTTTCTCGGTTGAACATGATGTCGTCGAGAGCCTGCCGCGCCCCAAGAATGGCTGCAGGATCAGATTTCGGAACGACCATCCCGACTGGGTTGGCCCTCGATGCCATATCGTTCGTCAAGAATCCGCGCACGGAGTTCAACAGGCTCCGGATCCCGCCCGAGGCGTTCGGCAACTGCTGCTCGATGTTCGCGAGCACCGGCGTCACGTCCATCGCCGGACCGCCTCGACCCGCATTGTAAAAAGGGGAAGCTCGCACCGACGCATCGTGCTCGATGCCTGAGAGCGTCGCCTCGGCGTCAGGAGCCGGACCCAACTGTCGTTCCATCAAGTCCGAGACACGGTTATCGACCCGAGCGGCACGGTCCCGCATGGCGCCCTTCAGGATGGAGGTCGGCTGGCCGCCCATCGACGCCAGGCCGCCCGCCTCCGTCGTCAAGGCCGGGTCGAGATCGGCGAGCGTTGCATACGGTCCCATGCTCGACAGGGCATTTCGCGCCTGGTTGGGCGTCATACCGATGTCTGAAAGCACGTTGGACACGTTCCGCGCCGCTGGCGTGGTGTGCGTCAGGACATCGGAAAGCTTGTCGATTCCGGCACCGACAATCTTGCCGCCAACCGGCGCCAATGCGCCAAAAACCCCGCCCGTGATTGCACCGGCTTTCGTCGCATCAATATCCCCTCCGGACCGAATGGCCGAATCCGTCGCGTTCAAGCCCGCGCCCGTCGCGCCGCTCAGGAGTGCATTCGGCAAAAGTCCGGCGCGGCTAATGCCGAATGCCGCCGGCGCAGCCATAACCAACGGCGCCGTACCGGCAACGCCGCCAGCGATGTTAAGCGCGGTATTCGCGACCGGATGCTGTGACGCGAAGTTCGTGTCCATCCCTTCCTGTTGCAGCAGGGCATTACGATATCGATCGCTCCACGTCTCACCCTGAAGCTGATTTTCCTTCGCAAACAGTGGATTGAGAACGGGAGCCAGCAATGCGTTGGTCGCTGCATCGGCCTTGTTGAGCAAGCCGCCGACGATCGGCACGCCGGTTGCCACCGCCCGCGCCGTATCATTGACGCCGATTGGATCGTCCTTCCGGATGTAGACCCTGATGGGAGGCCCGCCGCGCGGTGCCACCTCGAAATCCTTCTCGAAATCTGTGGCGTCGTCTGCCGACGGCGCGGGTGCGGCCTTAATCGGCTTTGAGCCGGGTTTAGGCGCAGCCACCTCGAAATCGCTCAGAAAATCGTCCGATGCCATTTTACGTCCACCGAAATAGGCCTGTTTGTCGATCACCGCCGTGGGTTCGCCCTGCGCCCAGGCAGGAATCTTACGACCCAGCGACACCTGCAGTGACGGATTCAGGAAATTCACCGATCCACTGGTCGGATCGGGAATATCTCCCGCCGTGATTCCCCGCGCGATTTGGTAGGCGGTCTGGTAGTCTGGGGAATTTCTAGAAATTCTAGAAAGCTGCGGTCCCCTGGCGGACCACGATTCGAACGCATTCGGCTGAGAGACCACAGCCGCAACCGAACCGGGATAATCTCCACTCTTCACCCGGTTGAGAATGACATGACCGACCGCAGCGCGCCCTTCCGGCGTTGCCTCCTCGCCGATCATGGTCCGGGCAATCAGATCGAGATCGCCCTCGGAGATGTCATTGGGCATTGGCAGGCGTCACGAAATTGGATTTCTTGAGCTCATCATAGGTCTTGGCGAACTTCTGGTAGGCCGGGCTCTGCTTACTGCCCAGGCTATCGATCAATTCGCGGCGCTCCTCCGGCGCCATCTTGTCGTAGATGAACGCCCGCGGATCGTAATTGCGATAGAAGTTGGCCTTGAAGTCGTTGTAGCTCGCCTTGTCGTTGGCATTCGGGTGCAGCTGGTGAAACAGCACCGGAATCGAGGCATCCGCCTTGTCCATGCCGATCTGATTCCGGATCAGCGCAAGATTGGCCGGCTGGGTCAGATCGAGATTCGGATTCGACGAGATCGCCGCTGAAAGCGCGTGATCGGAGCGCCCTGCATTTTGCGCGCCTTGCGCATAATTGAGCATGTATTTGCCGGCTTCCTGCCTGACCGTGGCATCACTGGTTTTAGGATCGATAGCGCCGGCCATTATCAATGCGCCCTTGATCTTGGCAAATTCAGCCGAACCGGGTCCGAAGTTCGAGTTACCCAATTGCTGTATCAGGGGATAGACGGTTTCCAGTTTGCGCAAATTGGCCTGGGTCGCCGCCGACCGCTCTTGATCCGCGGTGAAGTTCTTCTTGTTGGCCGCAATTACGTCCTCGTTTCCCGGCGGCAGTCCCTTGGGAATACCGCCGGGATAAAGATTCGCCTCACCCCTGCTGATCGTGGTCGGTGCGCCTGTGCTGGTGTCAGGTGGCCCTTCCGTTCTCTGGCTGGTACCAGCGGCACCGAGCGCCATGTTCTTCATGACGCCGACGCCGTGAGCCAGTCCCTGTGGATCGCTCAGTGCGGTTTCCGCCATGCCGTTGATCATCGCCGACGGCACATTCGGAAAATTCCGCTTCATCATCACGGACCAATTCAAGACCTGTTCCTTGGTCGGCTTTGCCGGGTCGATCACGCTGAAGGAGTTCGCAGCAAATTGCTGCATTTTTGCCTGCTGATCGAATTGGGCGGTTGTATTCAATATGGCCTGCCCGGTATTGGATAAGGCTTGTCCTTGCCGCGCCAACGCACCTTGGGATGCCTCGCCAGCCATGAAGCCAGCGTCGGGATTCTCCTTGATGCTTTGCATCAGCGCCCGTGTATCGATCGAACCGTCCGGCTGGATCGCATTCTGATAGGCCTGACCGATCGCCTTGCGCGCATTGAACTGCTGCGAAAAAAGAGCGTTCTGGTTAAGTTGCCCGACAATGCCCAGGATCTTGCTCGGGTCCGAAAGAAGCGCATTCTGAGGCGGCGCTACTGGCTGCGGATAGAGGCTCGATAGTGCGTTTGAATCGGGCATAGTTAGCTCCCAGCCGAGGTATCTTGCGTGCAGGCAGCGAGGATTTGGTCAGCGCCGTGCGTATTTGAGTTTCCTCTTGGGCTCGCCTTCATGCGGATTGCCTTGAACGATTTTTGCACCACGTGCAGCAGTGCATCGCCGATATCGACCATGAGCGGGTCCTTCGAAATCATGGCGATCGGCCCGTAGCCGGCAAAACGTGCCCATCTATTGTAGAGAATCACGCCCTTTTCGGGCTGACCACTGAAGATCATCTCGGCGCATGCACCTACATACCGGTCGTGACATTCTTCGTCTGGATGCCCGTCATCCTCTACGCCATGACGCGCACGCTCTTCATCGAGTTTGCGGTGAAAACCGTTGCCCGTTTCCACAATATGGTCGTCATTTTTTACCCAATCCTCATAGCGCAGACAAAAGAATGACATGTCGACCATGCCGTCTGCGGTTGGCCAAACCGATTTACGTTCGAATTCGAGCCGCCAACCCAGCAATGGCGCGAACACGATCGCCGCCCGGTTGAACGCCGGAATCCTGGTCTGAAGCACCATGCAATCGGTGTGGGTGAACATCCACCTGTATGCATTCTGACAAACGTTCCGGATATGAGGTCCGTTGCTGCTTCGCTCGGGTTTGAGAAAGGCAGTGTGGACCTCATAAATGCCCGGCTCGATCTGGCAAAAAATAATGCCCCCGCCGTCCGCTGTCAGCAGGACATTGCGCGGATCAGCGACCAGATTCGTAACATCAATCTTCTCGAGGCCAGGAACCGAGACGTTCGGAAACACGGTAGGATGGTTGAAAATGGGATTGATGTCTGACGCATCAAAACTGCGACGGACCGCGCAGGATGGCGCCGTGCTAACGTCAGGCTGATCCTCCTGGGTTGAGACTTTTGGTTCTGTCGCATCCATGGCATCAAGCATCAATGCACCATGTTGCCTTGCGGAACGTTGCCGACATGATCGATCGATGCCCGGAATTCGCTGAGAATGAGCGCTTTGGTTTGTTTGACGTTCCGAAGCAGCCCGAGCAGTTCATCCTGCCTCTCGGAAAGGAGCCGCAACGTTTCAACGACTTCGGCGTCGGTAGGACGCGACGACATCAAAGCAATCAACTCGGTCACGACATTTTCATTCATTGCGGCTACCCCGCGGGAAATGCGCCAAGGCGGCATTGACGTCGTCGAAATGACTTTCCGCATTAGACTGGGAACGCTGCATCTCGGTTGCGAGGTCGCCCGTGCCCGGAAAGGCAGCGCTGTGATGGTCCAGGACGTTGTTCATCGCCGCCATGTTGCTTGCCAGTTGCGATTGAGCCCATTTGCGCTGCAACAGTGGCTCGGTCGGAACAGTACTCAACATCGAAACCGCTTGCGCCGGGGTTAGAATCCTTTCGGCAACAAGAGCCACGGCGCCGTCAATAATTTGACGCTTCACACTTGATTTTCCGAGCTCTGGAAGATTCAAAAGTCCCCTTAGTTCCTTCGCTATCGCAGTAGTGTGCCGCAAGACCGCGACCGTTTGTGCGTGCGTCGGCGCCGGAGGCGCCGCTTGCGCAGCCGACTCTCCCGGTCCAGCCGACACCGCGGTCTGCGAAGATGGCATCGCACCCGAGATTAGCGCATTGGTCATGCCTGGCTTCGGGGCTGGCGGCGTTTCTGTGCCGAAGGAGTTGGCCATCGACTAAATCCCGTAGTCAGCCGACGTGAGACCCGATAAGGGATCGGTAGGACTACCGCCCCACGCATCCGTGAGTGCATTTCCTCCGCCGTAAGCGGGCCCACTCAATCCGCCATAGAGGCCGGCGTTATTTAGGCCGCCATTGCTCATATAATTAAACAATGCAGCCGAGCTCAAAGCATTGGTTGCCCCCGTCAGACCGCCGGCAAGAGCATTGGCCGATCCGAGCGTGCCCGCAGCCTGGGCATTGCCAATTCCAGTCAGCGTGGCCGCCTGCGCATTGCCGCTCGCAAGCGCATTTCCTGCCATCGCATTCGCGGCATTGCCGCCGAGGCCGGCAAAGCCCTGCAACGCGTTCACCGTGGCGCCCCACGTATTCTGCGCAAGGCCCTGATTATATTGGGAGAGCGCAGTCGCGACCGGTCCTGCCGAGGCGCCAAGCCCATGCGCCGCGAGCGCATTAGTGGCAGCTATGTTGCCGTATTGCTGCGAAAACTGGAATCCCGGGGTCTGCGATAACAGCGCATTCTGATTCGCACCGGGCGTAATCAAGCCCTGCAAGGTCGGCAGCACACTCTGGCCCGCGCTGATGAACGGATTAAGCGCATTCTGCGCCACGCCAAACATCTGCTGCTGTTGCTGCAAGGCCTGCTGCTGCATTGCAACCTGCTGTTGGGATGCCTGCTGAGAGGCATTCGAATTGATCAACGCTCCACCGACCGCGCCGGCTGCACCGATTGTGGCCCCAATCGGCATTTAGCGGCCCTCCGAGACGCGCGGCGGATCAAAGCGGGGCGTGCTATCCAGGGACAACTCAAGTGCGCTTAGCGCTTCATCGATGAGCCGCGGCAGCGGGTAGCCTGTCTGCGCCTGAATGCGACGGCGGCGCGCGTCTACATCGACACTGACTTGAGTATAAAAATTTACTTTGGGCTGAGCCGGCATGACCGCCTCCAGATTTGAGACAGTCTCCTAAATACTCACATGCAAACATTTGTCAGCAAGAATGTACCTGCGAAATTACTATTTCGCTGTTCGGTTTCGCTTGGTGTTCTGTACAGTCTTTTTGTTAGCATTGAGACCCCAAACTGGCGGGTTCTTGCGCGCAAAGTCCCTGAAATAAGATGGAAGGTTCTGGGCCAAAGTGATCGAATGATCGATGTAGCTCTCAGACACGCCATATGCCTTGATGAGCTTGCTCATCGCTACGTTCCGCGGCTTTTTGGCAGCCCGCAGGGTTAGATACTCCAACCCGATAGCGATCCGATCCTGATTACGTTTCATCTTTCGAGCGAGCCGTGGTGATCGGCTAAACACCAGGCGATCGGCATCCCCCGGGTCCGTTCCCGGATTAAGCATCCGTCCAATGTGCTCACGAATTGAGGGTGGAATCGGAGCGGTCCCGCTAAACAATTCCGCCAAAGGACGCTGATCGCCGCGCTGAACAAGCGCTAGGTAGGCCTGCCGCCACCGTTCGTCGTTGTGGCATCGGCGATCGATTTCGTTCATAGGCGAACCTGTCATTTCCGCTTCCGTTCGGATGTGTGGGCGTCCTGTGCCGATCGCTTGCCTCGCTTCGCTAATCGAACCCCGGCCCCGCCTCCATTCTCGGCAATGAATTCGATACCGGCCTTTTCAAGAGCCTTGCGAAGCTCTCCTATGGTGCGCTCTTGGGCAGCCAATGGCCCTGGCTGCGTTTCTAACCGTTTTATGCTGGGGAGTGACACGCCCGAAGCTTCAGCCAGATCCCTTTGCTCCCAACGAAGCAGCGCTCGTGCCGCCCGAACCTGTTCACTGGTGACAGACAATTTTAATACCTCAGGTATTGACATGGCTACAGCTAAGATTTAATACCTCAGGTATCGCATAATCGAATTCGTAAGGCAATCCCGATGACGAAAACCACCGTTTCAACGGCCGGCGGAGCTATGCCCAAAGTCGACCGTGGCGCGCTTATGCAGCGCGCATGGATGATCTTCCGCAAGACCTACAAGTACCCGCAGATCAAGTTCAAAGACATCGGCCGCAGGTGCTTCGCATGGGCCCTCAAGAAAGCCTGGGCTGAAGCCCGGGAGACCAGACGGCTTGCCGCCTTATCCCAAACCGCCAAAGCCGAACGCATCCAGACCCTACAGGCCCTGATTGCCCGAGCCGATTTCATCGATAGCGGCCCGCAATGGAAGTCCACCGTCGCCTCGTACCGCAACGAAATCCAGCAACTGCGGGCCGACTGATCCGAAAAGCTAACCTCGGTCGTCGCGGCTGTGCCGTGGCGCTGGCATCATCAAGGATTCAAACCCCATGACCATTGAAAGACCAATGTTTCCGCCGCGTGGCGGCTCAGCATTGAGATTAGTTGCCGGCACCGATGTGAGAGCCGGCGAGGCTCCCGACACGCCGCCGCCTAGCCGCGACAAATCTGAGGATCCAGTGTTTGCCGCAATAGAGCGCCATCGCCATGCCCTCCAGTCCTATAACGCCGCGGTGGAAGCAGACAGCGACACATCCGGAAAACGCTGCGATGACATGTTTCTCATGTCGCGGGTGCTGATCCTCACGCGACCCACAACCAGGGCGGGCTTGATCGCATTCGTACGATACCTCGAGACACAATTCGACATTGAGGCGGACTGCTATGGCTGTATGTCGATCGCCGACAAGATCGGTGACCAGCCGTGGCCCCAAGTTTTAATGCGGACATTGGCCCTTTCCCTAAGGGCCATGGCATCTAAGCTACCCAAGGCAGCACGCGTAGGGGGTGTCACCAACGTTACCAAACCCCTCTACAGCGTCGCGCGCAGCGCTCACTCTCGAAAGCCGCGAAAGTCAAAAAACAGCGCTCCTGAAGAACGCGCGGTCAAAGCGGCAGAGCCACCAGCCGGGCCTGTCCCGGAAACATCCCACGGAAAGATCGAAGCGCCGGAAATCCAAGCTGCGAGGCGAGAAATCGAGCGGCTGTTCCTCGATCTCGATCCAAAACTGAAGCCGGTCGCGCTCACTTGGCTGCGCCATCTCGCGACCGAGGGCTCATCGTAGCGCTCTCAAAGAGTTTGTTTCATCGCGGCACATCGACCGCGAGCCTCCCTTCCCAATTCAAATCCAATGGAGACACTCATGTCAAAAACTACTGACCGGCCGACCCACGCGAATTTGTCATCATCACGGATGAGCGACGGCGTTTCTGCGAACGGCACTACAATCCCCGCAGCCGATCCACACACCAATCGTTGTAGCGACTCCGCTAACAAGACCGCGAATCATCCCTCTATCGCGCCACCGGCGCAAACATCGCGTAGAGGGTTTATCATGAACAGCATCGTATCAGCCGCGGCCGTTGCGACTGCCACCGCTATCCCCAATGTCAGCATTCCCGCCTCCGTTGACCCAGTTTTTGCGATAATCGAACGCCACAAAGCTCTGTCTATCGCCTTCGATGCCGCCGTGGACCGCAACGACGTCAGTGACGATCATCCGGAGAAAGCCGCGCTGGACGAAATCTCGCGTCATGCCAGCAGTGAACTGATCGAACACGCGGACATCCTATTTGCTTTCCGGCCGTCCTCGTCGGCTGGTGTAGGGGCGCTGCTTAGGTACATTTCGACCCTTAAGGATTGGCAGATGCCCAGCGATCTTGCGGAGCCTTCCGAAATCAGATGCCTCAAAATGCTTTGCCGATCCCTGTCGATCGCTCTCGCAAGGTCATCGGATACACCAGCGATCAGCCAAGCGCCCGATCCATTGATCGAGATCGGCGACAAATTCGACGAGGCGGCTAAGCAGCAGATCGAAACCGAGGCCCGATCCAATGAACTTTTTGAACCGATCCAGCGTGAGATCGACGCGCAAGCAACTTGGCCAGACGACGATAAAAAGTGGACCGCCGGCGACGCCAGGACTTATCTCGAAACGAAATACCGCATCATCGACGACGTCGGTGCTCCGTGGACCGCCGTCATCAACGAGCTCCAAAACGTGCATCATTGGCGCACTGACGAACTCATGCGGGCGATCTGGGCCGCGCCCGCGCACAGCCTGGCGGGCCTCGGGGTCAAGGCAAAGGCCGCGGCGTTCGCCTGCAACAGCTATTGGGACGAGCCGTTTGACGAATTGAATTGGGACCACAAGGGAACGAGGGCACTTATCGAGGCCGTTCTAGACGTTGCAGGCCTTCCGCCAGCTCCCCAGTTTTTGGGAATAGACTAAGCGTCCTAGTCGAACAGCAACAGACGCGCCATCTTGAAGCCAAGAAGGGTCCGCCAATTGGCGGACCCTTCTTGGTAAGGAGGATAGCTTGCCTGAGCTATCCTCCTTACATCGACTGCGGGTGCTAGAGCCGGAATGTCTGGTTCTAAATCAACAACTAAGCCCCCTTGCGCTCGCCCTCCAGTTGCGCTTGTATTTTCAGCGGGCTTGGGGAGATCTTCACATGCGAAAATTAGGTGCCGCCACGATTTGCGCGGCGCTGGCCGGCTGCGTAACCGCCGGCGAGACCATCTCGTTTCGAACTTCGAATCCTCAACAGCAAGCCATGGTACGCGACGGCCAGCCGGCGCTGGTGTCCCGGCAGAAGAGCTCGCTGGTCATCGTTCGCCCCGCCTCTCGCCAACTTCAGGCAAACGGTCGCCCGGTCTTTATTGTCGGTATCAACAATCTCGGAAAGGAACCGATCAATTTCCAAGTGAGCCATGTCGAGGCCGTTCAGCACGTTTCCGGATCCGACTACGACATGAAGATCGTCACCTATGAGATGCTTGTGCAGGAGGAGAAGAACCGGCAGGTAGCGGCCGCAATCCTGACCGGTGTCGCCGCAGCCGGGAACGCCTATGGCGCATCTCAGGCCGGCTATGGCCACTACACCACACCGAGCGGCCGCACAGGTACGTTCTATAGCCCTACAGCCGCCGCGATCGCGCAAGGCAACGCTACGGCCCAGAACGACGCCATGATCGCAGCGACGGTAGAAAACGGTCAGCGTAACATGGCGACACTGGAGCAATCCGTAATCAAGGACGACACGCTGATGCCCGGCGAATGGTACGGCGGACAACTCCACTTGGCACCCCCCACCGATCAGGCTGGAGGACAGAAGTCCTACACATTTGTCATAACAGTTGGGACCGATCGACATGTGATCGATGTAAATCAGGGACCGGCGGGGACATGAGACGAGCGACTGTAACCGGTCGGATGGCACCCGGACCTATTTGGCCGGCTTCGAAGTGGACCACCGGGACTATTGGAAGCTCGCGGCTTGAAATGGCTTTCGCGCAGATGGCCGTCCGGCCCACTGCCAAAACGTAATCAATAGCTCCTTTCCGACCCACCGGCATATAGGCTCAACCGGAAGAGGCTAAGGTCGGCACGCAAAGAGCCGGTAGGTCGATTTCGTTCTCGCTAGAGGTAAATACCTGCCAGCGGGAGCACCCTTTGCAGGATGGCTGCGAGGCAGATGAGGACTACAAGCAATTTCAAAAGCTGAGCCAGGCGGCGATCATTGGCGAACCTGTCGATTGCCCAAAAACAGATCGCCCCAATGACGACAATAATCAAGACGCCTATCAAGACCGAAATCATCACGCTCCCCTTTACCGTCCGTCACCATCATCGGACGGTAGCCCGGGAATCGATGGCGCGAAAGCTCCTCGTGAATGATGGATAGCGTCACGTCGCATTCGGCCGGCTCGAATGGCTCAATTCGATATCCTTTGATTTATCACCTGGCGTTAGCTTCGCGTCCAGGCTCAAGGGTCCCGCGCCTCGCGCGAGGACGAAGAGGGTACCGCCGACGAGCCCGATGTCCTTCCAGAAATGGATGAATTGGTTCCAGCGTGCGGTGGCGTCGTTGATGATCGACCAGTAGGGATGGCCGATCACCGCGGCAGAGAGATTGAACAGCACCAGGAGCAGGGCGAACTCGCGGGTGCGGAAGCCGAGGACCAGCGCGAGCCCGCTCGCGACCTCAATGGTCGCAGCCAGCATCGCCCAGACATGTACCGAACCGGGCAACCCCGTCATGAAATGGGTGAGCAGCGATTGGTCCCACCAGTGATTGGTCCCCGACATCAGAAAAAGCGATCCGATGCAGACCCGGCCCAACAACAGGATCTGCGGCTCGCTACGCAGAACCAGGGAATCGATAGCCCGCAACGCCATGACGCTCACCCCGAACTTACTCTTGGTCTTGCCTTTTAGTGCATAGATCGGTCGGGCGTTTCCAATCACGATCCAGGCACTCCTGTTGCGCGCGGGTCTATCCATCTCTTCCATTACATACATGGCTGCTTGGTTGAGGCTTACAGTCTTGTGCGACTCCGTCCTCGCGTTGATCGGATGATGACCAGCCCCACTGATGATCACGCGGGGTTCACGCCCCCCTGGTGGCCAAGTGAGCGTGAAATTTCTGTGACTGAGCAGTATTGATCAGCGGACCGGGCTGTACTGCGACATGCTGGCCGGATCATCGAGCTTCACCCTTGGAACAATATGCCGCGGCATAGAGTTTGTCCGAGCGATTTAAGGGCTGCACTTCCTAGGAGATTCTTCCATGGCGGTCCAGATTGTGATGGATCATACCGGCGATAGCCGATTTCAGTTTGATCCTGGCGACATCCAGGCGTTGGCCGCGGCCGAACAGCGCTTCAGGAAATTGACCGAGACAGGATTTACCGCGGCCGTGCGAACAGCGGCGGGGACGTCCCATAGGATCAGTACTTTCGATCCATCTGCCCAGGAAACGTTGTTTTTTCCGCGCCTCGTGGGCGGTTGATTCATCGGATGAGCTTTCTGTCGAGGCTTTGGCGCCGGTCGCCCGAAGCATCGCGCTGGCGTGCGCTCCGCCGATTGTACGCTGCCACACCCGGTCGAAATACCGCCGAAAGCCGCGGCAAGCATCTTTTACGATACTGGCTATCTCCCGAGCAGCTGGGCCAATTTGAGGCTTTCGGCTATTTTGACGTTGTCGGCTGCAACACAAGCAGACGATACCGCATCCACTATGGAGATGCCGCAAACATCGAAGAACTGGACCAGTCCGGCACCCCCAAATTCACATGGTGTTTCGTGCCGGAGGGCTATCTCGTGGCTGGAGATGTAGTGCTTGCACAAAAAATAGCGCTCGAAACAGACGAGCTGAGAGCGCTGGCAGTCGCGAACCGTTTTCTCCCGAAATCTCAACAAAGACACGGAAGCTTTCGGCCGTTTTAGTTGACCGGGGGCTACCGTTTACGCCGATCGCTTTATGGCGACGACGTTGGAGGCGCCTTCGACATACCGAGCCCAGGCATCCATGAGTTGCCTTCTCTTCTTCAGAGCGGTCCCGCGCCGGTAGGCTTGCTCCACCTCGTCGCCGACCTTGTGGGCCAATGCCATTTCCGCGATATCGCGCTCGAAACGTGTTTCGTCGCCGGCCCAATCGCGGAAGCTGGACCGGCATCCATGCGTCGTCATGGCGGGGTAAATGGCCTTGAGGGCATGCAAGACTGCATTTTGGCCGAGGGGCTTCGCGCTATCTTTGGACCATTGTCCGGCGAAGACATAGGCGTCAGGCTGAGCTCCCTTGGGAATGACCGCTTTCAAGATCGCAAGAGCAGGGGCGCTGAGCGGAACTTCAAAATCCGTCCCTTCGGGATCATCTTCCGTTTTCATCCGCTCCGCCGGCACGACCCAAAGCCGCTCCGCGAAATTTACCTCACCAATTCGCATGTAACGGGCTTCGCCGGTCCGCACCGCGGTCAGGATGATGAATTCAGCCGCTCGGTACACCGCTGTGTCGGCGCTTTCGTGCTTGGCACGAAGCGACCGCACGATGCCAGGGATGTCCTTGTAGGGCGCCGCCCTGTGGTGGCGCTTCGACCGCTTGGCCTTCGGAAGCAGCGGCTTCAGCGTTTTCCACATCGCCGGATTCTTGCCAGAGCGGAGGCCCTTGGATTCAGCCGCGTCCAGGACGCGCTCGATCCGGCTCCGGGTTTCTCGCGCGGTGCGGTTGATCGTCATCCACAGCGGCGAAAGAATCGCCAGGATATCGTTGGTGGTTATGTCTCCGAGCCGCTTGGGCCGGATCGCCTTGCACCGCACCTCGAGATCGCGCTTCCAGTCGGCTTCGGCCTTGCGCCCTTTCAGGCCGGGCAGGATCGATTTCAGGTAGGCGTCGGCGAAAGCGCCGAACGTTTCGGCCGAACCGCGTTCGACCCGCTTTTCATTCTTCGGATCCTTGCCCTGCAAAAGCACCTTGCGTGCGTCCGCCGCCTTCGTGCGCGCCTCCGCTAGGGTAAGTCCCGACCGGTTCGGGCCCTTTGCCGAGCCGAGGCCAAGCTCCCTTCGGCGCCCCGTGCCGCGCTCGCGATACATGAACACCCATGCCCGCCTCGAGTGCTCGCCAGCTTCGATTGCGAGATAGAGGCCACCGCCATCGCTGTGGCGCCCTGGCTTCGTCACTGTCTCCGCTTTGCGCGCGGAGAGCTTGTGCAACTGTCTTCCGGCCATAACCGCCCCACCAAACCGCCCCACCATTGGCGCCGGATTACGACAATTTCCGATGGATCGTGACGGATGCTACCGGACTTTCCGTCTACAATAAAGCGCTGTAACTACAATGCATTGGCAGATAGAAGCGCACCAGCGCGAACCATGACGGATGAATGGAGTGTCCGGGGTGATGCCAGCCGCGCTCTACTTTTTTCTAAATAGCCGCTTTCTTGGCAATATGCCCCCGGAGAGTCTGTCCCGGCGGCCCTTTATTTATGGGCTTATGTTTATTTATATGCTTGGCGCGTCAGGCTGGCCCGTTATTAGCTCGGTCGAACCTCATCCGGCCTGCCCGAGATTGCGTGATGTCAACGAGCACGCCGTGATGCGGCAGAGTGACGCGGCCCCAATGATCATGGTGTCTTGGAGCGGAGCGGGCACTGGCTGGCGTCAGGAAAACGTATCAGACAAAATGAGAGAGCCGGCTTCCGATTCAATCAGAACCCGATAGGGATCTAACTAAGTTTGCGCGATTTTTGGAATTCGTCGGGCTTCCGGCCGGCTTGAGCCTGACGGCGACGGCTTCCACGACTGTTCCGAGTTTGCCGGCAGGGGTACGCGGGCTCTTGGCAGAGCCGCGGGCCGCTTACCGGATCAGGAAGCCGCAGCCCGCGGCGCGCGGTTGCGCGAATTGCGCTGGAAGAACAGCGCCTGGCTCGCCACCGCCGACACCATCGCAGGCTGGAACGGCTTGGAGATCAGGAAGGCCGGTTCGGGGCGTTCGCCGGTCAGGAAGCGCTCCGGATAGGCGGTAATGAAAACCACCGGTACCTCGAAGGTCCGCAGCAATTCGTTGACGGCGTCGAGACCCGAACTGCCGTCGGCGAGCTGGATGTCCGCCAGAATCAGGCCGGGCTTCTTGTTCTTTGCCAGCGCCACGGCATCCGAATGGGTGCGGGCCACGCCGATGACGTTATGCCCGAGATTACGCACCAGGCTCTCGAGATCCATCGCGATGAAGGTCTCGTCCTCGATGATCAGCACGTCGGTGGCGATTTCCGCCGCCATTTCCCGGCCTGCCGTGTCGGCAAGCTGGCGGGTCTCGGCAACGTTGGTATTGAGGATGAACGCCACTTCCTCTTCCGAAAAACCTTCCAGCGACAGCAGCAGGAAGGCCTGGCGCGGCAACGGCGTGATGTTCGACAGCCGGCGCTCCGAGGGCATCGGCAGCGTCGCTACTTCGGAATCGTCGTTGATCGCGACCGAATTCCAGATTTGCGTAAACAGCCGGAACAGGCCGGCCCGCGCGCCGTGCTGCTCGTCGAGCAGCGACGGATCCTGCAGCAGGGCTTCAAGCATGGCGCCGACATAAGCGTCGCCCGACGCCTGGTTTCCCGTCAAGGCACGCGCATAGCGCCGCAATAACGGTAAATGTTCAGCAACGAGCTGTGATCGAGACATCCCCACTCCATCGATTGTCTTGGGTCAAAATAGCTGACGGGGTGACCCGGGACTCCCCTGACGTGCGTGACTACGCCTGAACCCGACAAAAGTTCCCAATAATAGTTCCCGCTTGCCGGAACTTTCCGGCGCAGTTCGCATTAGGCAATCATGCGGGTGCCTCACAGGCCTCAGGGACCGAGGACAAATCTTGAAAATTCAGGGACTTAACTCTCGGGGGAGCGTGGATCAGGTCATGAAAGATGTAAAGTCCAAGAATGCCATGCCCGGCAAGCAGGGCGGGCTCAATTCCGAGATTCAGTCGAGGATCGGCCATCAACTCCGCGCCATGTATGACGATGTTGTGAGGCAGGGGGTGCCCGAACGCTTCGCGGAGCTTATCCGAAAGCTTGATGCAGCCGAGCCCAACCCCCACCTAGGGAGTTCGGGCGACCAAGATGACGGGAGGACTTAATGCCTCTCACCGAATCACTTCGCGACGACATTCTGGCGGCGGTTCCCAGTCTGCGCGCGTTCGCAATCTCGCTTAGCGGCAATGGCGACCGCGCCGACGATCTGGTGCAGGAGACGCTGCTTCGGGCGCTGGCCAATATCGACTCATTCCAGCCCGGCTCGAACCTGCCGGCTTGGCTGTTCACGATCTTGCGCAACCTGTTCCGCTCCGATTATCGCAAGCGGCGGAGGGAAGTGGAGGATGCCGAAGGCAGCTACGCCAAAACTCTGAAAACCCAGCCGGCGCAGAACGCGCATCTGGAGTTTGAGGAATTCCGCGTGGCGCTGGACAAATTGCCGCAAGACCAGCGTGAAGCTCTTATTCTGGTCGGCGCTTCCGGCTTCTCCTATGAAGACGCTGCGGCGATCTGCGGTTGCGCGGTCGGCACCATCAAGAGCCGCGTCAACCGCGCGCGGTCGAAACTCAGCGCCTTGCTATATGTCGAGGGCGCCGATGATTTCGGGCCCGATGATACGGTGCGCGCCGTGATCGGGGGCAGCGGTGGCGGAGGCTGATCCGGCCGCCGCCCTGCCACAACGATAACCTGCTCCGATATAAGCCGCTGGAGCTTCGGGTTCTGATTAAGTCAGAACCGAAGCTCCAGCTTTTTGCTTTGACGCGGTTTATTGATGCGAAGCCGGCCTCCATCCAGCTATTCCCAAATCCGGGACAGGGTTTCGTTCGAAAACGCGATAGATCGTCGTCAGCGCCGGGACAGTTGCTCGGTGCGGTCTCTCTCGGTCATGTCGATGACGGTCTCCATCGGCGCCGTAAGCTCGTACACATAGCTCACATCGGTGAAGTAGCGTTTCGAGGTGCCCCCAAGCGCTTCGGGAGCGACGCGGTCGAGCAGGATGACGCCGAAATCGCTGTCCGGCCGCCGCGTCGCCTCGCTGGTGTTGAACTCTTCCCAGCGGAAATGAAACACCGCCTCGGGCTCTTCTCCCGTCACGTCCCAATGCGCGACGATATGCGGGTGCTTGCCGACCAGCGAAAGCCCTTCGTCCGAATGCGACGCCAGTTCGAAAAACAAGAGCGAGAGGCTCTGTGCGGCTCGCGCGCTGACGGCAATATCGGGGCCGCTCACGGCGATGCGCTCCGAGTGAGGAATGGCGCGCGCCTCGAACAGCCCCTGCAATTTCACGCCCTGCCACTGGCTTTCGCTCAACAGCGAGACCACGTTCGACATCGCATGAATACGGCCGATCAGAAGTTCACGGGCAACATCGATGTCCGAGCCGTGACGCAGCGTGCGGGTCACGATCGACTGGATCACCGCCAGGATATTCTTGACCCGGTGATTGAGCTCGTCGATGACGGCGGTCAGCCGGCGCTCGAATCCGATCCGCACCTGGATTTCACGGCTGAGCCGCAAATTATTGTACGCGACATAGCCGAACAGCCCGCAGACGATACCGGTCAGCGCAAGCCCGATCGCAGCCACGATGGCCGCGGTCTGCGCGGCGCGTTTCATCGCATTGGTCTTGGCATAATAATTGAGTGACCAGTCGCGGCCTCCGAAGGTCACGGTCCTTGTCGCCGTCGGCGTCAGTGCGTCGGGACTCACGGCCCTTGACGACACGATGCCCTGGTCATTGGCAATCAGCTCGCCATTGGCGCTGCGGGGATCTTTCAAGGCGACCGAGAACAGCGAAAGATCGTCGTTCGTCAGCATCAGCGGCGCCAACTCATATGAAAAGATCACGAAGCCGGCCGGCGAAGCAACGCCATCCGGCATGACCGGCGTCGCCAGGACAACACCGATCGGCCCATTCGCCCGCAGGAGCGGAAATGGATCCGACGCGACAGGTTTTCCCGCGGCCATCGCTCGTGCAAGCATCGGCCCCAGAATCGGGTGCTGATCGGGCGAGCGGCCGGCTAAAGCCGTCGTCTGCGCATCCCGAGGCTCGACGTCCATCAATATATCGATGGGCTGGTCGGGAGCCCGCATGTCCAACGGAGAATCGTCGTCGTTGCGGATTGTCGGATTGGGGAAACCGGCCTTCACCAGTTCGGCACGCGCGGCATCCAATTCGGTCGGCTTGATTCGTGCAATCCAGGCGGCAACCACGAAGTCCGTCTTGAAAGCGTAGATCGAGGTCCGCAGCGGCCGCAGCATGTCGGCCTTGATCACCGACGGCGTGTGAAACAGGCCGGACGCGACGCGCGCCAGCAATTCGCGCTCGGTCAGCCGGTCCTGAACCAGGCTGGCGTGAACGTCGATCGCGCGCGCCATCGCGATGCCGTCGAGCGTCAATTCCTGATCGTGAACACGATAGGCGGCAAGACCGGAGATCAAGACCCCGATCAGTGCGATAAAACCAATGATAAATCCCAGCCGAACCACTCGTTTACCCGGAAATGAGGGGTTGGCGAAGCAATCGATCAAACATGTGACATTCGCGGCGGCGGCAACAAACTGAAACAGATTGCGGGCCAACCGCCGGGCATAATGAAGGAGCGATCATCGGTACGCAACCGCGGTGGACGATTAGGGCTAAATACGTGGCTTAAGCGTGATGCCGGAGGGACCGGAGTGAGTTAATCGCGGCGGATGAATTTTGTTCCCGCCGATTGGCTCAAAGTCTATAGCGTTTTCGAGCGAAGTGGATTCCGGTTCGCGTGAAGAAAACGCGTCAAAAGTATAGCCCGGTTCTGATTCAATCAGAACCGATAAGGCTCCCGGAAGCGTGCGGGCCGCAAGGCCACACGAGCTAAGAAGGTTAACGAATCCGGTCGACCCGCCTCATCTCTTAACCCGCCTTGCCTCGCGCCACGCCGAGACCGCCTTTGGCCTCGATGAATCCGATAATCCGATCCAGCCCCTCGCTCTTTTTCAGATTGGTCATGACAAAGGGCCGTTCACCGCGCATCCGCCGGGCGTCGGTGTCCATCTTTTCCAGCGACGCGCCGACATAGGGCGCAAGGTCGATCTTGTTGATGACCAGAAGATCCGACCGGGTGATGCCAGGCCCTCCCTTTGACGGAATTTTGTCACCGGCGGCGACATCGATGACATAGATCGTCAGATCGGCCAGCTCGGGCGAAAATGTCGCAGCGAGGTTGTCCCCGCCGGATTCGATCAATACCAGATCGAGATCGGGAAACCGCGCGCGCATGTCGGCGACCGCGGCGAGATTCATCGAGGCGTCCTCGCGGATCGCCGTATGCGGGCAGCCTCCGGTCTCGACACCCGCGATACGATCGGGCGTCAGCGATCCCGACCGCACCAGGAACTCGGCATCCCATTTGGTGTAGATATCGTTGGTGATCGCCGCGATGTCATAGCGCTCGCGCATCGTCTTGCAGAGCAAATCCATCAACGCGGTTTTTCCCGATCCGACGGGGCCGCCGATGCCGATCCGAAGCGGGCCATGAGCATTGGGCATTGTCAGAATATTCCTTCGTTGCCGTCATCCCGGCGAATGCCGGGACGACGCGTGGAAAGCGCATCGCGCACATTCATGACCTGAACAACCTTGTGTACTGCGTCTCGTGCCGCATGCTGGCAAGGTCCGCACGAAAGGTGGCGCTGCCGAGATCGTCGAGCGACGCGTCGAGCGCACGCATCGCCGTTGCGGCAACGACCGGCTCCAGCGCAGCCAGTACACGCTGGCTGTCGGTCTGTCCCAGCGGAATGAGCCGGGCGCCGGCGGAGATCCAGTTCGAGGTCAGCGCGTGAAGAAAGCCATGAACCGTGAGCGCGAGAGGAACCGCATGCGCCGCGCTGACGAGGCCGACCGCCACGGGATAGACGATGATTCCATTGCAGCACGAGACCAGATGATCCAGACCCTCGCCATTCCAGGCCGCGCGCGCGATGTCGATGAAGGCGCGGCCTTGTGCCGCAGTCTCGAGATGACGCTCGCGGGACGGCACGAACGCCGCCGCAAGTTCGGAGATTTCCGAAAGAGCCGTGCTGTCACCCGCCAAGGCAGCGCGGTGTACCTGCGCCAGGAACACGCCGTCGCAAAATCCGGGCCCGTCCGCGAGCATCGCACCGAGCCAATCGCGCAACGACGCCGCATCGACGATATCACCGGCTTCGACCGCCCACTCGATGCCGCTCGAATAGGAAAAGGCGCCGACCGGGAATGACGGCGACAGCCAGGTCATCAACCGGTACAGCGCCGCGGTCTCGCCGATCTTCACCTCGCCTCGATCGCCGACCGGGCGCACGGCGGCATCTCCGCTTGCGCCGGCTTTCATCGCTGCGCGCCGTCGTGGTTTTGCCGGCGGCTTATTTGTGGTCATGAGCATGGGTATGGCCGTGCTGATGCCCATGATCGCCGTGCTCGTCATGGGGATGGTGGTCATCATCATGATGATGACCGCCATGATCGTGCGACGCATGATCATGGGCCGCATGGTGGTCATGGGGATGACCTTCGGGCGCGTGACCGTGCCCGCCGCCGGCATAGGCGCCGCCTTCCGGATCGAACGGCGCTTCGATCTCGATGACGCGCGCGCCAAGCCCCTTCACCATCGCCTCGATGACATGATCGCGACGGATGCGCAGGCCCTTCGCCATGATCTGCGTCGGCAAATGACGGTTGCCGAGGTGCCAGGCGACCCGGATCAAATGATGCGGATCGCTGCCGCGAATCTCGACTAGCGGCTCCGGCGCCGCGACCACTTCGATCAAGCGCCCATCGTCAAGCACCAGCGCGTCGCCGCCGCGTAACGCCACGGCGTTTTCGAGATCGAGCAGGAATTCGAGCCCGCGGGTTCCCGTCATCGCCATCCGCCGCCGGTGACGATCGTCGAAATCGAGCACGACGGTATCGACCGGCGTTTCGGTCCAGCGGGGCTGCGGCCTGACTTGCGTGGCGCGGATCATATGCTAGCGGACCTCGACCTTTTCCGGCGTGATGACCTCGATCCGCGGCGGCGATGTCATGCATTTCACGGCGACGCGGCCGAACGCTTTCATGTGCTCGGCGCTGCGGTGCGGCACCAGCGCTTCGGCGTTTTCCCACTGCTCGACGAACACCATTTTCGCGGGATCTGTCACGCTCTCGTGCAGATCGTAGGCGATATTGCCGGGTTCCTTGCGGGTTTCCTTGATGCAGGCGGTGGCGGCGGCGATGAACTCGGCGCGAGTTTCAGGCTTCACGGTCAGTGTGGCAACGACATAAATCACGAAGAATCCTCCCGGCTTTGCTTTGGCTACGATGGCCGGGAGCGATCCTAGAACATGAAATAGCGCTGCGCCATGGGCAGCACCTCGGCCGGCGCGCAGGTCAGAAGCTCGCCGTCGGCGCGCACCTCATAGGTCTCGGCGTCAACCTCGATCTTGGGGGTGGCGCTATTATGGATCATGCTCTTCTTGGAGATGCCATCACGGGTGTTCTGGACTGCATAAAGCTTCTTGTCGATACCGAGTTTCCGCGCCAGCCCTGACGTCACCGCGGCCTTGGAGGTGAACACCACCGAGGAAGCGGTCAGCGACTTGCCGAAAGCCGCAAACATCGGCTGGTAATGCACCGGCTGCGGCGTCGGAATCGACGCGTTGGGATCGCCCATCGGCGCCGCGACGATCGAGCCGCCCTTGATGATGCAATCGGGCTTGACGCCGAAGAAGGCGGGCGACCACAGCACGAGGTCGGCGAGCTTGCCCTTCTCCACCGAGCCGATCAGTTTCGAGACGCCATGCGCGATCGCGGGATTGATGGTGTATTTGGCGATGTAGCGCTTGACGCGAAAATTATCGTTGTTGCCCTTCTCCTCCGGCAGCGAGCCGCGCTGCTTCTTCATCTTGTCGGCGGTCTGCCAGGTGCGGATGATGACCTCGCCGAGCCGCCCCATCGCCTGCGAATCCGATGACATCATCGAGAGCGCGCCAAGATCGTGCAGGATGTCCTCCGCCGCGATGGTCTCCTTGCGGATGCGGCTTTCGGCGAAGGCAAGATCTTCGGCGATCGAGGGATCGAGGTGATGGCAAACCATCAGCATATCCAGATGCTCGTCGATGGTGTTGCGGGTAAAGGGCCTTGTCGGATTGGTCGAGGACGGCAGCACGTTTTTCAGGCCAGCAATTTTAATGATGTCCGGCGCGTGGCCGCCGCCAGCGCCTTCGGTGTGGAAGGCGTGGATGGTGCGTCCCTTGAACGCCTTCACCGTATCCTCGACGAATCCGGATTCGTTCAGGGTGTCGGAATGGATCATCACCTGGACGTCGTAATCGTCGGCGACCGACAGGCAATTGTCGATCGCGGCAGGCGTGGTGCCCCAGTCCTCATGCAGCTTGAGCGCACAGGCGCCCCCCTTGATCATCTCCACCAGCGACGCCGGCCGCGAGGCGTTGCCCTTGCCGGAAATGCCGAGATTGACCGGGAACGCGTCGAACGACTGGATCATCCGCGCCATGTGCCAGGGACCGGGCGTGCAGGTGGTGGCAAAGGTGCCATGCGACGGGCCGGTGCCGCCGCCCAGCATCGAGGTGACGCCACTCATCAGCGCGTGCTCGATCTGCTGCGGACAGATGAAATGGATGTGGCTGTCGAAGCCGCCCGCGGTGAGGATCTTGCCCTCACCCGCGATGATATCGGTACCGGGACCGATCACGATGGTCACGCCGGGCTGGATATCCGGGTTGCCGGCTTTGCCGATGGCGCTGATGTAACCTTCCTTGATCGCGACATCGGCCTTGACGATGCCCCAGTGATCGACGATCAGCGCGTTGGTGATGACGGTGTCGGCCGCGCCCTGCTTGTTGGTGGCTTGCGACTGGCCCATGCCGTCGCGGATCACCTTGCCGCCGCCGAATTTCACCTCCTCACCGTAGGTGGTGAAATCCTTTTCGACCTCGATGATGAGATCGGTATCGGCGAGCCGCACCCGGTCGCCGGTCGTCGGCCCGAACATATCAGCATAGACGGAACGTTTTATCTTGACGGACATGTCGTGCTCCAGCCTTCAAAAAATAGGCGGTTATTTGCAAAGGTGGGAAATGGCAGGCATGGGGGACTCGCGGCTACCCCTTCCCCAACAAGGGGAGAGGGAGAATGACGGCGGCGATCGTATCCAAAGAGATCACAGCTTGCCCATCACCTCGCCGCGAAAGCCATAGACGGTGCGCTTGCCGGCCAGCGCCACAAGCTGCACGTCGCGGGTCTGTCCCGGCTCGAACCGCACCGCGGTGCCGGCCGCGATATCGAGCCGCATGCCGCGGGCTTTCTTGCGGTCGAATTTCAGCGCCGGATTGGTCTCGAAGAAATGATAGTGCGAGCCGACCTGAATCGGGCGATCGCCTGAATTGGCGACGGTGAGCATCACCGTCTTGCGGCCGGCATTGAGCTCGATCTCGCCGTCCTGGATAAACAATTCACCGGGGATCATGGTCTATTCTCCTGGGTCATTCCGGGGCGCGTCGAAGACGCGAACTATGATGTGCAATTGCAGATCGGAGAATCTCGAAATCAAGAACCTCTGGATTCCGGCTTCGGCCGCTTTGCGGCCGCCCCGGAACGACATTGATGTCACCGGATCGGCTCATGCACGGTCACGAGCTTGGTGCCGTCCGGAAACGTCGCTTCCACCTGGATGTCATGGATCATTTCCGAAATGCCCGGCATCACCTGCGCCCGCGTCAGCACCTGCGCGCCGGCCTGCATCAATTCGGCGACGGTACGGCCGTCGCGCGCGCCCTCGACAATGAAATCGGAAATGATCGCGATGGCTTCGGGATGGTTGAGCTTGACGCCGCGCTCCAGCCGCCGTCGCGCCACGATGGCGGCCATCGAAATCAGAAGCTTGTCCTTTTCACGGGGAGACAGATTCATACATGCACTCTGATAGTTTTATCGACCTAATTGAGCCAGGACCTAATTGAGCCAGAGCCGTGGCAGCGCTGAACCGCTGGCGCGGCCGAGCACCGCCATTATATCGGCGCGAAGCCGCGTCGCATCTTGGGCACAGAAACGGACCATTGCAAACCCATTCCAGGCGGACACGCCGACCTCCCCACCGAACGATTCGGAAAGTTCGCGAATCCGCTCCACCAGCGCCTCATCGCCCGGTACGATCAGCACGGTGCCGATCGCCACCCCGCCTCCTGCAATCGCCGGACGATTGAGTTTTTCGCCGATATCGCCATCGAGCCGGACGGTTTCCGCAAACACCAGCCGGCCGCCGCGCCGAACGCGCCAACGGTCGATGAATTCGCCTTGCAGCATGCGCTCGCCCATCGCCGCACGACCGAACACCACGATCTCGCACAGCAGAAGCGACGCGCTGTCCGCCAGATCAATATCGATCTTGCGCGAAATCCGCGCCCGGTCGAACAGGATGGTTTCCTGCGGAAGCCAGGCCAGATGCGAGCCCGCCGCAGCCTTCAAGGCAATGTTGAGCTGCGCCGCCGCCCCTTGCGCACGGTAGACTTTTTCCGCCGCCGCCGTCGTCACCGCGAGCCGCGCCCCCTCACCGGTGGCGATGTCGATGTCGAACCGGTCGCCGCCGGCGACACCACCCGCGGTATTGACGAACACCGCCGAAAGGCCTTCCGCCTCGGGCGAAGGAAAGCGAACCCGCAGCGAGCCGGATTCGTGCAGATGGCGGCGGCGGGTAACGCCCTCGGCCCGATGCACGTCGAACGTCACCGCGCCTTGCGCGCGGTTGGCCGCGAAGATCGCCGAAGCCGCGCTCGTGATATCGGTCTGCATTGGCCCCCCGGTGCGCGACCCAGCCGGCCGCCTGACAAAGCTTGGGTTAAAGCGCCATCTGGCGGCTGATTTCGGCGGGATCCATCGCGCTGCGGTCGCAGGCATATTTCACCGCACCGCGATCCATCACCGCAAAATTGTCGCCGAGTTCGCAGGCAAAGTCGAGATATTGTTCGACCAGGACGATCGCGATGTTGCCGAGATTGCGCAAGTAGGAGATGGCGCGGCCGATATCCTTGATGATCGACGGCTGAATGCCTTCGGTCGGCTCGTCGAGCAGCAGCAGTTTCGGCCGCATCACCAGCGCGCGCCCGATCGCCAATTGCTGTTGCTGGCCACCGGACAGGTCGCCGCCGCGGCGGCCGAGCATCGAGTTCAGCACCGGAAACAACGAGAATACGTCATCGGGAATGTTGCGGTTTTCGCGCTTCAACGGGCCGAAGCCGGTCTTGAGATTTTCCTCCACCGTCAACAGCGGAAAAATCTCGCGGCCCTGCGGCACGAAGCCGATGCCGCGCCGCGCCCGCTCATAAGGCTTGAGGCCGGTGATGTCGGCGCCGTCGAAGGTGATCGAACCGGAGGAAATCGGATACTGGCCGACCAGCGCGCGCAGCAGGCTGGTCTTGCCGACGCCGTTGCGGCCGAGCACGCACGTCACCTTGCCGGGCTCCGCCGAGATCGAAACCCCGCGCAGCGCCTGCGCCGCGCCGTAATAGAGGTTGATGTCTTTTACGTCCAGCATCGTGAGTGCCTCTTCGGGCGAACGGTGAGCAGCGAATAGTTAGAAAAAGGAATTTCCATTCGCTATTCGCCACTCCCTCTTCGCTCTCTTCATCTTCCCAAATACACTTCGATCACCCGCTCGTTGGACGACACCTGATCGATGGTTCCTTCGGCGAGCACCGTACCTTCGTGCAGGCATGTCACCTTGACGCCGAGCTCGCGGACAAAGGTCATGTCGTGCTCGACCACCATGATCGTCTTGTCGCGATTGATTTCCCGGAGCAGTTCGGCGGTCTGATGGGTTTCGACGTCGGTCATCCCGGCGACGGGCTCATCGACCAGAAGCAGCTTCGGATCCTGCGCCAGCAACATGCCGATCTCCAGCCACTGCTTCTGCCCATGCGACAGGCTCCCGGCGAGGCGATCGCGCGCATCGGTCAGGCGGATGGTTTCCAGCACGCGATCGATGCGTTCGGATTCGGGCTTGGTCTCGCGCCAGAACAGCGTGCCCTTGACACTGTGATCGACGTTGAGCGCAAGCAGCAGGTTGTCCTCGATGGTCTGGCTTTCGAACACCGTGGGCTTCTGGAATTTCCGGCCGATCCCGAGTTCGGCGATACGCGTCTCGTCGAGCCGGGTCAGGTCGGTGACGCCGTCGAACAACACCGTGCCCTCGTCCGGCTTGGTCTTACCGGTGATGATATCCATCATCGTCGTCTTGCCGGCGCCGTTCGGGCCGATGATGGCGCGCATTTCGCCGGGCGCGAGCGTCAGCGACAGATTGTTGATGGCGTGAAAGCCGTCGAACGAGACGTGTACGCCGTCGAGATAGAGCAACGCCGAAGTGGCGCGGGTGTCCATGACGTTCATCCGCTCACTCCGCCATGTTCGGTTCGCTGACGCCGTCTTCGCGGGCGGCGCTCGCGGCATTGGCCGCGAGGCGGCGCGCCTTCCACGGCTCCCACCAGGAATTGAAGGTGCCGATGATCCCCTTGGGCAATAGCAGCGTCACCAGGATGAACATGGCGCCCAGCATGAACAGCCAATACGGCGCCAGCGCACCGGAGGTGAAATAGGTCTTGGCATAGTTCACGACCACCGCGCCCAGCGCCGCGCCGATCAGCGTGCCGCGGCCGCCGACGGCGACCCAGATCACCGCCTCGATGGAATTGCCCGGCGCGAATTCCGATGGGTTGATGATGCCGACCTGCGGTACATAGAGCGCGCCGGCAACGCCGGCCATGCAGGCCGACAGCGTGAACACGAACAGCTTGTAGGATTCGACGCGATAGCCGAGGAACCGGGTGCGCGATTCCGCGTCGCGCACCGCGATCAGCACCTTGCCGAGCTTCGAAGTCACCACCGCGCGGCAGATCAGGAAGCCGACGATCAGCCCGAGACAGCTCAGCGCGAACAATGCGGCGCGGGTACCGTCGGCCTGGACGTTGAAGCCGAGGATGTCCTTGAAATCGGTCAGGCCGTTATTGCCGCCGAAACCGAAATCGTTGCGGAAAAAGGCGAGCAGCAGCGCATAGGTCATCGCCTGCGTGATGATCGAAAGATAGACGCCGGTGACGCGCGAGCGGAACGCCAGCCAGCCGAAGCAGAACGCCAGCAAGCCTGGAACGACAAGGACCATCAGGCAGGCGAACCAGAACATGTCGAAGCCGTGCCAGTACCACGGCAGCTTGGGATAGTTCAGGAACACCATGAAATCCGGCAGCAGCGGATTGCCGTAGACGCCGCGGCTGCCGATCTGGCGCATCAGATACATGCCCATCGCGTAGCCGCCGAGTGCGAAGAAAGCGCCGTGACCGAGCGAGAGGATGCCGCAATAGCCCCAGATCAGATCGATCGCGAGCGCCAGGATGGCGTAGCAGACATATTTTCCGAACAGCGAGACCAGATAGGTCGGCACCTGAAACAGCGATCCGGCCGGTAGCAGCAGGTTCGACAGCGGGATCAACACGCCGCACGCAACGACCGCCATCAGAAAGACGGTCGCGCTGCGATCCAGCGAACGCGTGAGCACGTGCGGCATCATGCTTCCACCGCCCGCCCCTTGAGCGCAAACAGGCCGCGCGGACGCTTCTGGATAAAGAGGATGATCAGCACCAGGATCGCGATCTTGCCGAGCACCGCGCCCGCGACCGGCTCTAGGAATTTGTTGGCGATGCCGAGCGTGAACGCGCCGACCAGCGTACCCCAGAGATTACCGACGCCGCCGAACACCACCACCATGAAGGAATCGATGATGTAGCTCTGGCCGAGGTTGGGGCTGACATTGTCGATCTGCGACAGCGCCACACCGGCGATCCCGGCGATCCCGGAGCCGAGACCAAAGGTCAGCGCGTCGACGCGCGAGGTGGCGATCCCCATCGACGCCGCCATGCGCCTGTTCTGCGTCACCGCGCGCATCTCCAGTCCCAGCGCGGTGTAGCGCAGCATCGCCAGCAGGATCACGAACACCGCCAGCGTGAAACAGAGAATCCAGAGCCGGTTATAGGTGATCGTGATCTGTCCGAGCTGGAATGCGCCGCTCATCCAGGAGGGGTTGGCGACTTCCTGGTTGGTCGGGCCGAACAGGGAGCGGACGGCCTGTTGCAACACCAGCGACAGGCCCCAGGTCGCGAGCAACGTTTCCAGCGGCCGGCCATACAGAAAACGGATGATGGTGCGTTCGATCAGGATACCGATCGCGCCCGCCACGATGAAGGCCGACGGCACCGCGATCACCAGCGCGTAGTCGAACAATCCCGGAAAACTGTTGCGGATGACCTGCTGCACCACGAAGGTGACATAGGCCCCGATCATGACCATCTCGCCATGGGCCATGTTGATGACGCCCATGACGCCGAAGGTAATGGCAAGCCCGATCGCGGCAAGCAGCAGAACCGAACCGAGCGACAGGCCATACCAGGCATTCTGCACCGCCGACCAGATCGCGAGCCGGCTTTGGATGGCCGCGATCGCACTGGCCACGGCGTGCGTCACCGCTGGCGGCTGGTCGGCCGGCACATCGCTCAGCATCGCCAGCGCCTCCTGGTCGCCGCGATCGCGGATCGCCGCGATCGCGTCCAGCTTCTGGGCCTCGGTGGCGTCGTCCTTGAACAGCAGGATCGCCCCGCGCGCTGCGGTAAACGCCTGCTTGGCGTCCTTGTTGGTTTCCTTTGCGAGCGCGCCTTCGATCGCGAGCAGCATCGCTTCGTCATGGGTCTTGAAGATCGATTGCGCCGCCTCGATGCGCTTGCCGGCATCGGGCGACGACAACGTCAGGCCGCTCATCGCGGCTTCGACGCTGCGGCGCAGCCGGTTGTTGAGGCGCACCGCGCTCGCGCTGTCGGGCACGCTTGCGACCGGCGCGCCGGTTTCGGCGTCGATCGATTTGCCGTCGGGCTGCGTGACATAGACTTTCTTGGCGTCGGCATCGAACATCAGCCGGCCGTCCTGCAACGCGCTGATGACGGTAAAGGCGAGCGGATTGCCGCTGGTCGCGATCGCGTTGATCGCCTCTTCGGTGTCGGAAAAGTCGTCGGTGGTGAATTTGCCGATCGCGTCTTCGAACGGCCCGGCCAGAACCGGGAGTACAGTCGCCAAAATGATCAGCAATGCGAATGGTAGTGCGCGGACGTTTCTAAGGACCTTGGTAAGCACTGGCAGACCCCGGCAGGAGCAACGGGAAGGCGGCGGGCATTGCCGCCTTCCCTTTTTTGTTGGAGGCGTCAGGAAGACTTCAGGAGTCCGACCTCAGGAGCCTTGATCTCAGGAACCTTGGCCGAGACACTTGTTGGTCTTGGTGTTGTAGTTGCCGCACTTCTTGCCGACCCAATCGCCGATCAGGTCCTTGGAGTCAGGCAATTCCTTCGACCAGGCGTCGCCGGCAACCAGGCCAGGCGTTTTCCACACCACGTCGAACTGGCCGTTGCCCTTGATCTCGCCGATATAGACCGGCTTGGTGATGTGATGGTTCGGCAGCACCTCGGCCACGCCGCCGGTGAGGTTCGGCGTCTTGGTGCCCGGCAGCGCGTCGATTACCTTGTCGGGATCGGTCGACTTGGCCTTTTCAACCGCCTTCACCCACATGTTGAAGCCGATGTAAGTGGCTTCCATCGGATCGTTGGTCGTGCGCTTCGGATTCTTGGTGTAGGCCTGCCATTCCTTGATGAACTGCTCGTTGGCCGGCGTTTTGATCGACTCGAAATAATTCCAGGCGGCGAGATGGCCGACCAGCGGCTTGGTGTCGATGCCGGCGAGTTCTTCTTCACCCACCGAGAATGCGACGACCGGAATATCGGTTGCCTTGATGCCCTGGTTGCCGAGTTCCTTGTAGAAGGGAACGTTGGCGTCGCCATTGATGGTCGAGACCACCGCGGTCTTCTTGCCGGCCGAGCCGAACTTCTTGATGTCGGCGACGATGGTCTGCCAGTCGGAATGACCGAACGGCGTATAGTTGATCATGATGTCTTCGTCCTTGACGCCCTTCGACTTCAGATAGGCTTCGAGGATCTTGTTGGTGGTGCGCGGATAGACGTAGTCGGTGCCGGCCAGCACCCAGCGCTTCACCTTTTCTTCCTTCATCAGGTAATCGACCGCAGGGATCGCCTGCTGGTTCGGCGCGGCGCCGGTATAGAACACGTTGCGCTCGCTCTCTTCGCCTTCATACTGCACCGGATAGAACAGGATGTTGTTCAGCTCCTTGAACACCGGCAGCACGGATTTGCGCGACACCGAGGTCCAGCAGCCGAACACGACCGCGACCTTGTCCTTGGTGATCAACTCGCGGGCCTTTTCGGCGAACAACGGCCAGTTCGATGCGGGATCGACGACCACGGCTTCGAGTTTCTTGCCGAGAACGCCGCCCTTTTTGTTCTGCTGGTCGATCATGAACAGGACGGTATCCTTCAGCGTGGTCTCGCTGATGGCCATGGTGCCGGAAAGTGAATGGAGAACGCCGACCTTGATGGTGTCGTCGTCCGCCCTGGCCGCCGAAAAGCCGGCCACTCCAAGCGCGAGCCCGGCGATACCCGCCAGCCAGCTCCGCCGGGTCAACGGCTTCACAATTTCATGCGTAAGTTTTTTGGTAACCATAAAATTTCATCTCCCTGACGCAGACGTTGGACGCTGCGAAACGGCCCCACGGCCGCCTTGCGCGCGATCAGAATCGCAAGAACCATGCCACGATGCATAGGGACCCTAAGCATATGGCATGGCTAATAAATCCATCCTGCCGCGGGAGACGGCGAGAACATATGCACAAAATTAAGGCTGAAAAAATGTATACGTTACAAGCAAACAGTTTACTCAATAGGCAATTGCGGCATAATGTCTAAATTTCCGGCAGATGCTCATAGGGCGGCCATAGGCGGGATGTAACTCTTTGTTCCTGCGCCATTTTTTCTGTGCAACCGACCGCGAATTGGCGCCGCTGCCGCCGGCACCCGCCTTGTTTCACAATTCACCTTGAAAGCGCCGCGTTCGTGTTCCATATGATCACGTAAGACCCTGGGAATCACCGGGTCACTGCGAGCTGCGTGTTCTGGGCCGTTCAACGGTTTCTGGCTTGCCCTTTTTAGCTAACCAAAACCGACGCCCCAAACACGCGGGTGTCTCTGACACCCTCGCGCGCTCCTGGCCAATGTCGCCGGGCGCCTGCTTTTTCATAGAAAGAAACATCCTTTTGACCTCCTTTCAGGATTTCGGCCTCGCCGATCCCATTTCGCGTGCGCTTCAGGAAGAGAATTACGTAACGCCGACGCCGATCCAGGCCCAGACCATTCCCCTTGCCCTCGCCGGCCGCGACGTCGTCGGCATTGCCCAGACCGGCACCGGCAAGACCGCTTCCTTCGCCATCCCGATTCTGAATCGCATTCTGGAAAACCGCATCAAGCCACAGCCCAAGAACTGCCGTGTGCTGGTGCTGAGCCCGACGCGCGAATTGTCGGGACAGATTCTCGACAGCTTCAACGCCTATGGCCGTCACATGCGCCTCAGTTCGGCGCTGGCGATCGGCGGCGTACCGATGGGACGCCAGGTCCGCGCGCTCATGCAGGGCGTCGAAGTCCTGGTCGCCACCCCCGGCCGCCTGCTCGATCTCGTACAGGGCAACGGTTTGAAGCTCGGCCAGGTCGAGTTTCTGGTGCTCGACGAAGCCGACCGTATGCTGGACATGGGCTTCATCAACGACATCCGAAAGATCGTCGCAAAATTGCCGGTCCGGCGGCAGACGCTGTTTTTCTCGGCGACGATGCCCAAGGACATTGCCGAGCTGGCCGAAGCGATGCTGCGCGATCCGGCGCACGTGGCCGTGACGCCGGTGTCCTCCACGGTCGAGCGCATCAACCAGCGCATCATCCAGGTCGATCATGCCTCCAAACCCGCCTTCCTGGCGCAGCTCCTCAAGCAGGAGCCGGTGGACCGCGCGCTGGTCTTTACCAGGACCAAGCACGGCGCCGACAAAGTGGTGAAAAGCCTGGAAAAGGCCGGCATCCGCGCCGACGCCATTCACGGCAACAAGTCGCAGAACCACCGCGAGCGGGTGCTGGCGGCGTTCCGTTCCGGCCAGATCCGCACGCTGGTCGCCACCGACATCGCCGCCCGCGGCATCGATGTCGACGGCATCAGCCATGTGGTGAATTTCGATCTCCCGAACGTGCCCGAGACCTATGTCCATCGCATCGGCCGCACCGCACGTGCCGGCGCCGAAGGGACCGCGATCTCGCTGGTCGCGGGCGGCGAAGAGCTGGCCTATCTGCGCGACATCGAACGGCTGATCCGCGTCACGCTGCCGCGCGAAGACCGCCGTACGCCGGGCCAACGCGATCAGGCGCCAGCCGCCCCCTCGCCGCATCGGGGCGGACGATCCGCGCCGCATACCCATGCGGCAAGAACAAATGAAACGGCGCCCGGTTCAAAAGGCCCTCGCCGCCGCCGCCGTGTCGGTGGTAGTAATGCCGCCCCGCAAACCAACCGGCAGGAACGTCCGCCACAAGGCGGCGGCAAGGCCGAAGACCTGAAGGCTGAAGGCATGCAAGGCGTTGCTTTTTTGCACCGCGAAAGCCGTCCCAACACCCGCCCCAATCGCACCCAAGGACCACGCTAGCCGCTGATCGATCTGGAGATAATTGATGGCTAAAGAAGAGCTGATCCAGTTCGAAGGACTGGTCACCGAAATCCTTCCCGATGCGCGCTACCGCGTGCAGCTCGATGCCGGGCATGAAATCGTCGCCTATACCGCCGGCAAGATGAAAAAGAACCGGATCAAGACGCTAGCGGGCGACCGGGTGACGATCGAGATGTCGCCCTATGACCTGGAAAAGGGCCGCCTCATATTCCGCCACAAGGACGAACGTCCGGGCGGCGGCTCGGCCCCGCGCGGCGCACCGCCACGCGGACAATTCCGCCGCCGCTGAACGCGGCTTCCGCCGCTCGATATCGCCAGACGCCACGATGCCGGCGTCCGGCGACGGGGTGATATGGGCCTATTCGGGTCGATCAAAAAATCATGCACCTCAGGATTGTTTTGGAGACCCGATTCCCATAATATGGGCCATCGATTTTCGGCCGGACGACATGAGCTAACCACCGGTATAGCCGGTTTAGACGCTGACGACCCTTCCAAAAATTCGATCTCACCAGCCCGCAAAAATGTGGGTTTCGACATTTGATATCTGAGAAGGGACTATCCCGTGAGCATGGGAACGGTAAAGTGGTTTAACGCGACCAAGGGCTATGGCTTCATTCAGCCCGACGACGGCGGCAACGATGTGTTCGTGCATATCAGCGCGGTCGAACGCGCCGGGCTTGGAACGCTACGCGAGGGCCAGAAGATCTCGTACGAGATCGTGGCAGATCGCCGCTCCGGCAAGTCATCGGCCGACAATCTGCGCGCCGCCGGCTGAGCGAATTCATTTGGTCCCGGCTTTCATGGAAGCTGGGATTTTCAAAATGCAATCCGCGTCGAATTAAAAAGGCCGCGCGGATTGCGCGGTCTTTTGCTTATGGCTGGCGGCTAGGTGGTGCGGCCCAGGGAAGTGTTTTCACAGCGCTTCCGAGCGTAAGCCCGCCCGGTATCCGGCTTGATCCGAGATTGATTCCGGTTCGTGTGAAGAAACCGCGTCATGACCAGGACCGGAGCCCCGGCACGGCCTCGATCAGAACCGATACAACTTCAGGACGTCGGGCAGGTCGGGTTGCCTGACGTCGCTTCCGGATAATAGACGCAATTGTACTGGCGAGGCCGCGTATAGGCAACGTGGCTCAGCGTAATGCCAGCTTTTGACATCACATAGCCCACGGTCGGCGTATAGAGATAGCTGACCTCGCTCAAAATCAAATAGCTGCCGTCAACCGCAAGGGCCGCCGGAAGCGCGTACGCCGATTTCGTCGCACGCACCGCCCCGCCTTGATATCCCTTGCTCCATTCCACCCGCGCCTTATGCGTCGTCGGATCGACATAGAGTTCGGAAATGACAATCTTTAACGGCGTTGTCGAGTACGGCGTCATGATCGCCTGGCTTGCCTGAAAGAAAGAGGTGAAGTCGGCATCACTGACCCCAAGCGTCGGCGACTGCGACGTCAAATCGGACATCGTTCGCGCCAGCAGCGTGACCTTGCGGTCAATCGCGATGCCGGAAGAAAACTCAACCGTCCCAAAAAACAGCACCAGCATGATCGGCACGATCATGGCGAATTCAACCGCAGCAAGCCCGCGACGGTCCCGGATCAGCCTGAGAACGGAAGCCCGCGCCCGGCGCCGGATCTCCGATACCGGTTTCATCGCCCGGCTCATGAGCACGCCCCATTGTAAGGTTCGTTCCTGAACGCGGCACTCGCGGAAAGCAGCCGCTTGTTTCCGGAAAGGGTCGAAATGTTGTAGCCAAGACCGGTGACGTAGAGCGGCCATTGATAGAACAGCCTTACGAAAACGAGGTCGCAGGGACCGCCGGTGTTGTACTGCATGTTGTCGATGAAATTACCGGAGCCGTCGATCTGGCTGGAGATGGTCACGGGCCAGGACGATGGAGAGCTCTCAACATCGACATAAAGCTTGGCGCAACTGAACAAGGCCGGAATCTGATTACAGACGTAGGTCTTGAATTGCGCCTGCGTGAGGGCCGCGGTCTGCGTCGGCGAGATGCCTCCCGGCATCATCGCCTGACCGGTCTGGATGACGCGTGCGGAATCCTGGGTGATGGTTTCCAGCACTTGGCTCGCGAAAAACACGGTCGCCGTTTCGATGATGGCAAACAGCAGCGCGAAAAATAGCGGCGCCACCAGCGCGAATTCAACGGCAGCCGACCCCTGCGGGTTACGGCGAAAGCGCCGCAAGACATTTCTGACGGAGACGGTTGAAGCAATAGACGACAACATCGAGAAATCCTTGCGGCGGCGGCAATGATCTGAGTGGGACAATTACCTCAAAGTGATTGTTGAATTGTTTCGTCGAATTGAAGCAGCCCCGGCCGGGCGATTAACCTCGCGCTAACCGTCATTCCCAGCCTTAATCGGTTCTGATGGAATCAAAACCGAAGTTCCGGATTCCCGTCATGACGGGTTTTCTTCACGCGAACCGGCCCCCCTTCGCTCAAAACGTCATAGAATGGCTTTTGCGAAAGCATGAAATTCGCGCGCCGTGCCGCATGCTCGCTGCGAGGCCTTGGGCGGTGCAGGCTTAATTGTTCGACTTGCTCGCCCCGCCGGCTTGGCCGGACAAGGTGCCGGCCTGATCGAGCGCCGCTTTGAAATAGCCGTCGCCATCGCCAAGCGTGACTCGTCGCTGGCAGATCGGCATGCAGCTATAGGATTCGCGTTCGGCCCCGCGATAGACGGTGATCAACTGGTCGGAGGGACCTTCAACCTGGATCAGGCGGTCCACCAGCACCTCGCCGCTGCGGTCCATGGCGATGAAATTGGTCGCGCCGTAGCCCTTGCCGGTCACCACAACAACGCCGCCGTTCTGCAGCGTGACGTCCGCAATCAGCGGGTTTCCGACCACGATGGTCGCAACGCGCGCGGGAAGCTTGACGAGCTTCGCCTGATCGACATTGACCGCGATGGCATCGGGAGACGGTTCGGCCAGTGCGACTGCCGGCAGCAACAGAACGGCCGCCGCCAGCGCGCGCAATCCGGAAAATGCGCGTATCCGCGCAGGCAGGCACTTGAACGACATACTCTAACTCCGGAGCGTTGAACCTGCTCACACATACATAGCGAAGCCGGCGTCTGACCGGACCAAACTGACTTCAATTTGTGAATGAACCGCAAAATGAAACGGGCAAATTGCTCGTGGTTGGACACGTCGATCGGCAGGATGCGGCCGCCACAGATATTCTCGGGAGCAGGTCCACCGGCCGGCGTCATGAACATGAATGTCGAAGACGGCGCTGCGCCGGGCTTGATCGCGACGCACACGCTTCGGCCATTGCCTGATCCGGCATCTCGACAAGATACCAGAGTAAACTCAGCATGAACGTTTCGTCCGACAGCAGATACCCGCAGATTACCTGCTGTTATCTAAGAAGCGATCGAGAAGGCGGGTCGAATGCGTCGACACCCTTTATCATGAGGACATGATCGAAAGCCCGATTGTCTTTGGTTGGACCCCTTAATTCCAAATTTACTCTGCTCAAGAACAGCTCGCCTGAGCTGCGTTTATGCGATCGAATTAACTACGCTGCAATTCTACGACCCTAGGGTGGCCCACGGTCTCACGGTGCTGAGAACGCCGGCAAGACCAAACGTTAGTCGACCAGCCACGCGTACATGGAGTTAGTAATGAAGAATCTGATTACCCGTTTCGTGAAGGACGAGTCCGGCGCCACCGCTATCGAATATGGCCTGATTGCAGCAGGTATTGCTCTCGCGATCATCGCCGTCGTCAACGGCCTCGGCTCCACCCTGAAGGGTACGTTCACTTCGATCAACAGCGGCATCGCCGCCGCCCCCGCCGCCGGCGGTTAGTAGCCGTAACGGCCGACATCAAGGCCCCGGCCACAAGCCGGGGCCTTTTTTCTTTTCACCGGACAAGGCGGCAGCGCGAATATGCATAAATCGAACGCCGCCCTGGCTGCGGCAAGAAAGGCGCGATGGGCGCACCACCGCGTCGAAACGCCCGAAAAACTGGTATGCGTGGCACTGGCGCTTGCGGTTCTTGTCCTCGCCCTGCGCATCGTAAGCGTCTGGTGATTCTAGGTCCTGTTTCCCGATTGTTCATATCTGGAAGCTAGAAGCGGCTGTTATTCCGATCCCGCTTCAACAGCACAAGCTGTAGTCCTATGGCCCTCGACATCGCGCGGCTCCTGCTGTTTCCGGCCCTGATGGCGTTCGCGGCCGCCAGCGATCTCTTCACCATGACGATTTCCAACCGGGTGTCGCTGATCCTTGTGGCCGGTTTCCTGGTTCTTGCCCCCTTGAGCGGCATGGGAGCTTCTGACATCGCCTCGCATATCGGAGCCGGCGCCAGCGTGCTGGTGGTCGCCTTTGCCTGTTTTGCCCTGGGCTGGATCGGCGGCGGGGATGCCAAGGTTGCGGCCGCCGCCGCGCTCTGGTTCGGCTTCGGCCATCTCCTGGAGTATCTGCTCTATGCCTCGCTGTTCGGTGGCGCGCTGACGCTGCTGCTGCTTCAGTTCAGGCAATGGCCGCTGCCATACGCCTTGGCCGGTCAGGCGTGGCTGCTTCGGCTGCACGCCAAGGACAGCGGCATTCCCTACGGCATCGCGCTCGCGACCGGCGCATTGATGGTCTATCCCGAGACGGATTGGATCACGGCGATCAACCTCGCTCATTTCGCCATCCATTGATTCCGTCGGATAAACCTGGCGTTAAGGCGATTTAGATACGCCTCATTAACCATGCTTTGACGAATAACTGGTCAACTCCCATCACGGCGACGGAAGCGTCGCAGCGTAATGTGGAAAGTGAAGCGTATGAATACCGCTCTTGTCGTCCTGACCAGCGCTGTCAGCGCCAACGGCGCAGCTGCGTATCTCGCGAGCGGCAGCGGGTCCGACGATAACTCCCCGCCCACCACACGCTTGCCGACAATAGACGGACTCGTTGCAAAGTCCGGCAGCGGCCAGACAGTCAAGCCCAAAGGCATATGGCGCCAGAGCGGGCGCGCAGCAGCGAACATCGCGGCCGGCAAGGCCGTCACACCGGCGCCGCGCAACAGCACCGACATCGATCTCATCGAGACCCGTGCCGACGACCAGGCTTGCAGACATAACGGCAGCATCAACGTCGTTCGTTACGACGTGCCGACCCAGGCGACACAGAAGTGAGCAAGAGGACGACGGAAATGACGTGCAGGGGAAATCAGCCGATCATGCGGACCTTTCTGGTCCGCGCGCTGTCGTTCTCGGCCGTCGTGGGGTTAGCGCTCAACCCGATCTTTGCCCCGGTCGTCGCGGCCGACTATGGCCTCGCAGGTTCATCCGCGCCGGTCGCCGCCGACGGACAGATGAACGCGCATTCCCTGTCGCTCGGCATCGGCAAGTCGACGGTGATCGATCTGCCGCGCGACATCAAGGATGTGCTGGTCGCCGATCCCAAGATCGCCAATGCCGTGGTCCGCTCGTCACAGCGGGCTTACATCATCGGCGCCGCCGTCGGTCAGACCAACATCGTGTTTTTCGATTCCGCCGGCCAGCAGATCGCCGCCTATGACATCGCCGTCAAGCGCGACCTCAACGGCTTGCGCGCGGCGATCAAGCAGTTGATGCCGAACGCGGATATCCAGATCGACGGGCTCGGCGACGGCGTGATGCTGACCGGCTCGGTATCGAACCCGATCGAAGCGCAGCAGGCTGGCGATCTGGCCACGCGGCTGGCGGGGGGAGCCGACAAGGTCGTCAACTCGATCGTCGTCCGGGGCCGCGATCAGGTGATGCTGAAAGTCACCGTCGCCGAGGTCGCGCGTTCGATCGTCAAGCAGATGGGCATCGACCTCAGCGCCAACCTGAGTTACGGCAGTTCGGTCGTAACCTTCAACAACACCAACCCATTCACGGCGAACGGCGGACCGCTGGTCGGGACCAACGCGCTTACGACCTCGTTCGGCTCGACGCCGTCGGTCTCGGCGACGCTGCGGGCGATGGAAAGCGCGGGTGTAATTCGCACCCTGGCCGAACCGAACCTGACCGCGATCTCGGGCGAGTCCGCGACCTTCATCGCCGGCGGCGAATTTCCAGTGCCTACCGGTGTCACCTGCCAAACGCTGGCGTCGGGAGCCGTTGGGCAATGCGCGCCGTCGATCTCGTTCAAGAAATTCGGCGTCTCGCTCAATTTCACGCCGATCGTGCTGACCGAAGGCCGGATCAGCCTGCGGGTGATGACCGAAGTCTCCGAAGTATCGAACGACAATTCGATCAATATCAGCGGCATTTCGGTGCCGTCGATCAAGACCCGCCGTGCGGAAACCACGCTGGAGATTCCGTCGGGCGGCGCGATGGCGATGGCCGGCTTGATTCAGCAGCAGCAGAAGCAGGCCATCAATGGACTGCCGGGCCTGTCGACGCTGCCGGTGCTCGGCGCGCTGTTCCGCAGCCGCGACTTCGTCAACAACCAGACCGAACTGATGGTCCTGGTGACGCCCTATGTCGTTCGGGCCGTCGCGCCAAAGGATCTGTCGCGTCCGGATGACGGGTTTGCGGCGGCGGCCGATCCCCAGGCCGATCTGCTGGGCAGCATCAATCGCATCTACGGCGTTCCAGGCCACACGGAGCCGTCACAGAGCTATCGCGGCACTTACGGCTTTATCACGGACTGAGACGGGACAAGGACCAGGACGATGACAACCCAAATACCCGTCAATCGCAATCGCGCCTTCCGCATGGCGGGATCGCTTGTCGGCATCGCCGTCATGCTGGGAGCTTGCACGCATACCACGGATGGAGAGGCGACAGCGCGCATTCCGGACGATTACCGTCAGCGCCATCCGATCGCGGTTCACGAATCGAACCAGTCGATGGTGATCTTCATCGGTCGGGGACGCGGCGGCCTTTCGGCGTCCGACCGGGCCGAGGTGATGGGACTGGCGCAAGGCTGGCGTAATGACGCCACCGGACCGATCGTCGCCGACATACCTGTCGATACCCCCAACGCCGCCGCAGCCGCGGATGCGTTCCGGGAAGTGCAGTCGCTGCTGGCGGCCGCCGGCGTTCCGCCGCGCGGCATCACGGAGCATCGCTATCGCCCGGATAATCCGCGCCAGATGGCGACGGTCCGGCTCACCTATCCGAGGATGTCGGCGGTCGCCGGTCCCTGCGGCCTGTGGCCCGAAGACCTTGGTCCCTCGATCAAGGACAAGACCTATATGCAGAACCAGGAATACTACAATTTCGGCTGCGCCTATCAGCGCGACATGGCGGCGATGATCGACAATCCGTCGGACCTCGTGCAACCGCGGTCTGAAACGCCCGCCTACACGGAGCGGCGCACGGAAGGATTCGAGAAGTATCGCAAAGGCACCTCGTCAGCCACCATCTATCCGGAAGCCGAAAAGGCCAAACTCAGCGACACAGGCAAATGATCAGCTACGCCCGTCAAGATTCAGAAGAACGGCCGGACGCCTTGCTGCCCGCGGACGATCACATCGCCCCCTCGCCGCGGGTCTCCGTGCAGGCCTTTTGCGAGACCGTGGAAACCGCTGCGGCCGTGCAATCGGCCGGCGAGGATCGCCGCCTCGGCAAGGCCCATCTGAAGATTCAAATGGGCGGCATGGCGGCTGCCGTCGAAGCCTATCGCACCGCGCCGACGCCGAACGTCATCATCGTGGAAACCGACGGTCGCGGCGACATCCTGGCCGGTCTCGACCAGCTCGCCAGCGTGTGCGATTCCGGCACCCGCGTCATCGTGATCGGCCGTATCAATGATGTCGCGCTCTATCGCGAACTTGTACGTCGCGGCGTCAGCGATTACGTGATTGCGCCGACCAACGCCCTCGACGTGGTGCGTTCGGTTTGCGGCCTGTTCTCCGCGCCCGAGGCAAAGGCGGTCGGCCGCATCATCGCTGTCGTCGGCGCCAAGGGCGGCGTCGGCGCGTCCACCATCGCTCATAACGTGGCCTGGGCGATCGCGCGAGATCTCGCGCTTGACGCCGTTGTCGCCGATCTCGACCTCGCATTCGGCACCGCCGGCCTCGACTATAACCAGGATCCTCCGCAGGGGATCGCCGATGCGGTATTTTCGCCGGATCGCATCGACACGGCTTTTATCGACCGCCTGCTGTCGAAATGCACCGACCATCTCAGCCTGCTGGCCGCGCCGGCGACGCTCGACCGGGTCTACGACTTCGGTGCCGAAGCCTTCGATGCGGTGTTCGATACGCTGCGATCGAGCATGCCCTGCATCGTACTTGACGTTCCCCATCAATGGTCGGGATGGGCCAAGCGCGCGCTGGTGAACGCGGACGATATCCTGATCGTCGCGTCTCCCGACCTCGCCAGCCTCCGCAACACCAAGAACATTTTCGATCTGTTGAAGGCGTCGCGTCCCAACGACCGGATCCCGATGTACTGCCTCAACCAGATCGGCGTGCCGAAGCGGCCGGAAATCAACGCCAGCGAATTCGCCAAGGCCATCGAGAGCCCGCCGATCGTCTCCATTCCGTTCGAGCCGCAAATATTCGGCTCGGCGGCCAACAACGGCCAGATGATCGCGGAAATCTCCGCCAACCATCGCACCACCGAAATGTTCCTGCAAATCGCACAGCGACTGACCGGCCGCGGTGAAACCAAGAAGCCGCGCGGTTCGTTCCTGTCACCTTTTCTAGAGAAGTTGCGGGCAAAATAGGCCGCCCAGGTGGAGCATCGTCGTGTTTGGTAAGCGTAGCGGACTGGAAAACGAATCGCGGGCGGTGAAACCCGCTGCCACATTGGAAGCGCCTCCCAGCGCCGCGGCTCCTGTCGTGCGCGACTCGGCTCCCCCTCCCGCTATTCCCTCGCCCCCGCTCGCGCCGGCCAGGCCGGTGCCGCCGCCCCCCACCGTCGACTCGCGGCGGTCGGACAATTATTACCAGGTCAAAGCCACCATCTTCGGCGCCTTGATCGAAGCGATCGACCTTGCCCAGCTTTCCAAGCTCGACGGCGAGTCCGCGCGCGAAGAAATCCGCGATATCGTCAACGAGATCATCGCCATCAAGAATATCGTGATGTCGATCGCCGAGCAGGAGGAGTTGCTCGATGACATCTGCAACGACGTCCTCGGCTACGGCCCGCTCGAGCCGCTCCTGTCGCGCGACGACATCGCCGATATCATGGTCAACGGCGCCGGCACGGTGTTCATCGAAGTCGCCGGCAAAATTCAGCGCACCGGCATCCGCTTCCGCGACAACCAGCAATTACTGAATATCTGCCAGCGAATCGTCAGCCAGGTCGGCCGCCGTGTCGATGAATCCTCGCCGATCTGCGACGCTCGCCTCGCCGACGGCTCCCGCGTCAACGCAATCGTTCCGCCGCTGGCGATCGACGGCCCGGCACTCACGATCCGCAAATTCAAGAAGGACAAGCTGACGCTCGACCAGTTGGTCCGGTTCGGCGCGATCACGCCGGAAGGCGCGGAGATTCTCAAGATCATCGGCCGCTGCCGTTGCAACGTCCTGATCTCCGGCGGCACCGGCTCCGGCAAGACCACGCTGCTGAATTGCCTCACCAACTATATCGACGATGACGAGCGCATCATCACCTGCGAGGACGCCGCCGAACTTCAACTCCAGCAGCCGCATGTGGTGCGCCTCGAAACCCGCCCGCCGAATATCGAGGGCGAGGGCCAGGTCACGATGCGCGAACTGGTGCGAAACTGCCTGCGCATGCGCCCTGAACGCATCATCGTCGGCGAAGTCCGCGGACCGGAAGCCTTCGACCTGCTGCAGGCCATGAACACCGGTCACGACGGATCGATGGGAACGCTGCACGCCAATAATCCCCGCGAAGGCCTGTCGCGCTGCGAATCCATGATCACGATGGGTGGATTTTCACTACCGTCGCGCACCATTCGCGAGATGATCTGTGCCTCGATCGATGTGGTCATCCAGGCCGCGCGCCTGCGCGACGGCTCTCGCCGCATCACCCACATCACCGAGGTGATGGGCATGGAAGGCGACACCATCATCACGCAGGATCTCTTCATCTACGACCTGGTTGGCGAGGACGCCGACGGCAAGATCATCGGCCGGCACCGCTCGACCGGCATCGGACGGCCCCGATTCTGGGATCGGGCGCGATATTACGGCGAAGAGAAGCGGCTTGCCGCGGCGCTCGACGCCGCGGAAGTCAAGACCTAAGGGGGGGAAGCGAGCCATGAAAACCCAAACACTCGCGCTGGCTTTTCTCGCCGCCACCGCCATCGGCGGCATTGCATGGGTTTTCATTTACCCCTTGCTGTCGGGCGAGAGAAAGGCCGAATCCCGCCGCGCGTCGATTGCGCGATCCGAACCGGCCGCGCGCCAGACCGAGAAAAGTCAGCGCTCGCGCCGCGAACAGGTCGAGGGAACGCTGAAGGAGCTCGAGGCGCGGCGGCAAAAGGACAGTAAATTGTCGCTGGGCGGCCGCCTCATGCAGGCCGGGCTGGACTGGTCCACGCAGAAATTCATAACGGTTTCCGCTGTTGTCGGAGCGGTATTCTTTGTCGTCACATTCATGCTCGGAGGCGGCTTTCTCGGCGCGATCGGCATGGGTTTCGCCGGTGGTTTTGGCCTGCCGCGCTGGGTGCTGAATTTCCTCAAGAAACGCCGGGAAAAGAAGTTTCTCGCCGCGCTGCCTGACGCCGTCGACGTGATCGTTCGCGGCATCAAGGCGGGCCTGCCGCTGTTCGAATCGATCAAGGTCGTCGCGGCGGATTCGCCCGAGCCGCTGAAGGGCGAATTCCTGGCCATCATCGAGACCCAGGCCGTCGGCATGCCGCTCGGCGACGCCTGCGCGCGGCTGTACGAACGGATGCCGGTACCGGAGGCGAATTTCTTCGGGATCGTCGTCGCGATCCAGCAGAAATCCGGCGGCAACCTGTCCGAGGCGCTCGGCAACCTGTCCAAGGTGCTGCGGGACCGCAAGAAAATGGCCGAGAAGATTCAGGCCATGTCGATGGAAGCGAAGGCTTCCGCCGGCATCATCGGCTCGCTGCCGCCGATCGTCATGCTGCTCGTCTACCTTACAACGCCCGGCTACATTTCTGTGCTGTGGACAAATCCGACCGGCCAACTGATGCTAGTCGGCTGTGTGACGTGGATGTCTATCGGCATCATGGTCATGAAGAAGATGATCAATTTCGATTTCTGACGGTGGATCCATGATTGATTTTCTGGTCACTAAGCTCCACGACGTTCGCTTCATGACGATGGTGCTCGCAGCTCTTGCGGCGAGCGCCACCGCGTACACCCTGATCACGCCATTGCTGGTAGGTGACAGCCTTACCAAACGCATGAAAGCGGTCGCGAACGAACGGGAACGGATCCGGCAGCGCGAACGCGAACGTCTCAACAGGTCGGAGAAAGTGTCGCTGCGGCAGACGCCGAAGCAGTTCATCTCCAAGGTGGTGGAAGACTTCAATCTCGGAAAATGGCTGGCCCAGGAATCTGCGCGCGAAAAACTGATCATGGCCGGCTACCGCGGACACGCCCCCTATATCACGTTTCTTTTTTTCCGGCTGGTAACGCCCGCGCTGCTGTTCGTAGCGTCGGTGTTGTACGTTTTCGTGATCGCCCACATGGAAAAATCGCTACCGATCAAGATCGGCATATGCGTCGCCACCGCCTATGTGGGATTGCAGGCGCCGATGCTGTTCCTGAGGAACGCGATCTCCAAACGCCAGCTCTCGATCAAGCGCGCATTTCCCGATGCGCTCGACCTCCTGCTGATCTGTATCGAGTCGGGCATGTCGATCGAAGCCGCGTTCCGCAGGGTCAGCGTCGAGATCGCGAAGCAGTCCGTCGCGCTGTCCGAAGAATTCACCCTGACCACGGCCGAGCTTTCATATTTGCAGGATCGCAAGGTCGCTTATGAAAATCTGGCCAAGCGCACCGGCCTCGATGGCGTGAAATCGGTCTGCCTGGCGTTACAGCAGTCGGAACGTTACGGAACGCCGCTCGGCCAAAGCTTGCGGGTCATGGCGCAGGAAAATCGCGACATGCGCATGAGCGAGGCGGAGAAGAAGGCCGCGTCGCTACCGCCGAAGCTGACGGTGCCGATGATCCTGTTTTTCCTGCCGGTGCTGTTCGTGGTGATCCTGGGGCCGAGCGTCATCAAGATTACCGAGATGCACTGAGCCCGCAGCGCGCCTGACAACGACCCGGCGACATACCAAGAAAGCCTATCGGTTCTGATTGAATTAAGAACCGGGCCTTCGCATTTTTTCTTGGCGCGTTTTCTTATCCATCCCGGACTTCGTCCGGGGCAGGCTTTCGGCTCGAAAACGGTATAAGCGGAACGGCCCGGTTCAGATCGTTACTCGGGCTGGCCGAGCGAGGCCATCGGCACCGGCTTGGCCGTCGTGCGCGGCGCATCCTTGTGACTTAACATCTGCTTGAGATAGGCGACGTTCGCCGCGGCCTCGTCCGGCGGCAGATCCGCTTTGGCAATGCCTTCGGCTTCCGCGAAGCGGCCTTGCAGGCCGACCACCAGCGCCAGATTTTGCCGCACCCGGGAATCGGCCTTGCCGCTGGCATAGGCTTGGCGCAGCGTCTCTTCCGCCTTCGGCAGATCCCTGGAAAGCATGTAGGACAGGCCGAGATTGGATAGCACCGAGGGCTCGTCGGGCACGATCCTCAACGCGCTGATATAATAGCCGCGCGCTTCATCGTGACGGCCCAATTGGTCGAGCACAGTCCCCTGCACCGACAGAATTCGCCAGTCAGGATTGTCGGGCGTATGCGCGCGCGACAGCACGTCGAAGGCCGCCTGAAAATTACCGTTGTCCGCCAGCGCCCGGCCGTAAGCCGCGAGCAGCGGCTTGTTGCCGGGATGGGCGATAGTGGCCTGCTCGAGTACGGCGGCGGCCTGGCTGCGCTGGCCGCTGGTGCGGAGCGCCTGGCCATAGGCCAGCGCGGCGTCCGCGTCCTTGGGGTTGGCACGATAACGCTCGCCGGCCATTTCCGTCATGCGCCGCGGATCGGAATCGGTATCGGCCTTCGACGTCAGCGAGCCCGTGATGTCGGACATCGTCTGGCAGCCGCCAAGCCCAGCGGCAAACACGGCCGCTACCGCCGCGGATGTAAGATACCGGGCAACGCTGGACTGTCGACGCATGGCACTCTGGCTCGCAATATCGGGCGAATGGATCGAACTGAATGTGCCAGCAATAGACTGTTAACCCTAACGTCCGGTTAATTGGGTATAACCCCAGCTTATGGGACGCCTCCGTGCAAAGCGGAAATTGGCACTTCGGAAAAGCCTCTGTCCTTTCACAGCGATGCAGCGGCGGGTCCGATCTGGCAAAAGTTGGATCGGCGTCCGGTATCCCGAGTCCGGAATTCGCGACACGCCAATATAATTCCGGCGACTCCCGAACCTGAACAGCCCGCGGAACTATCGGTCCAAACGCCGATGACAGCGAACGCCCGACCGATATGGGTCGCGATCGCCGCGAGATGTTACAATCCCGACTATGCGTGATGCTTACTTGTGGTGCTTGCGCAAATAAGCGTGCAGCGACTCCAGGCCGGTCTCGGCAAGCAGCGTCTTGAGCATCATGTCCTTGCGGCGGCCGGCTGCAAAATGCTCGCCGTAAGTCTTGCGCAACGATCCAATGCGCGTATTGCCATGCTTCTTATCGATGCGGCCGGTCGTGTCGCGATGCCGGCCGTCGAGACTCTTGCCTTTCTTAGCCATCGAACCGAACCCTCCTCGTGCGATATAGGGAACCTATCACAATCCCGTGGCAGTGTGTAGCGCCGCGGATTTCAGCCGGAGTCTCCGGAAGATTGCGGGCCTGCTAAAATTCTGCGAAGTCTGATCCGTCCAACGGCTCACCACGCCGGCATCAAGGCTGAAGCCGGCATCTACATCGAAGAAGAGCGAAGCATGCATTCCGTGTTCGAGACCGCACCGGCCGCATCAAGCATTCCCATTACCTTTGCAACCAAAGCGACATGGGAAGCGATCCGCGACAGCCTCCCGCCGCCGGCCCGGCAGTTCGCACTCGCCAACGGCTTTGCTGCGAAGCCCGGAAAATGCCTGACCTTGCCGTCAGCCGATGGCCACGTTGCGCAGGTCGTTTTCGGCCTCGACGAGGAGAGCAGCAAATCCAATGATCTGTTCAGGCCCGGATCATTGCCCGGCCTGCTGCCGCCGGGTACCTATCGCTTCGCCAACGCACCACATGACACCCGTCTCGCCGTGCTTGCCTTCGCGCTCGGCAGCTATCGCTTCGGCCGTTACCGCAAGACAGATATGCCCGACGTCAGGCTGGTGCCGCCCGACGGTATCGATGTGACGGATATCACGCGCATGGCGGAAGCCGTGAGTCTCGCCCGCGATCTCATCAATACGCCGTCCAACGACATGGGCCCCGAGCAACTGGCGCAGGCCGCGCGCGAGCTTGCCGCGCGCTTCGGCGCCAGCTTCCATTGCACGGCAGGCGACGAACTTGCGCAGAACTTTCCGCTGATTCACGCGGTCGGCATGGCATCGACGCGCGCGCCGTGCCTGATCGATATCGGCTGGGGTGACCCCGCTCACCCCAAGGTGACGCTGGTCGGCAAGGGCGTCTGCTTCGATACCGGCGGGCTGGACTTGAAGCCTTCCAGCGGCATGCTGATCATGAAGAAGGACATGGGCGGAGCCGCCAACGTGCTGGCGCTGGCGTCGATGGTGATGGACGCCGGCCTGAAGCTACGGCTCCGGGTCCTGATTCCCGCGGTCGAGAACGCGGTCGCCGGCAATGCGTTTCGCCCGCTCGATATCTTCAAATCGCGCAAGGGCCTGACGGTCGAGATCGGCAACACCGACGCCGAAGGCCGGCTGGTCCTCGCCGATGCGCTGGCGCTGGCCGACGAGGAAACGCCCGACCTGCTGATCGATATGGGAACGCTGACCGGCGCGGCCCGCGTGGCGCTGGGGCCGGATTTGCCGCCCTTTTATACCGATGATGAGCGGTTGGCGCTGGACGTCGCACGTTGCGCGAAACAGGAAAACGATCCGTTGTGGCGATTGCCGCTATGGCCGGCCTACGATAGCTGGCTGGATTCGAAGATCGCCCATATCAACAACGCGCCGTCGGGCGGATTTGCCGGCTCGATCACCTGCGCGCTGTTCCTGCAACGTTTCGTCGAAGCCGCCAAAAGCTGGCTGCATGTCGATATCTACGGCTGGACGCCGTCGGCGAAACCGGCGCGGCCCGAAGGCGGTGAATGCCAGGCGGCGCGGGCGATCTACAAATTGCTAGGCGAGCGCTATGGATGATCCCCGCCTGACTCCGGCGCGGCCCGATCTCGCCGCGAAATATCTGGAAGGCAAGGTCGAGGCCGCGCGTTTTGTGACCGGCGAGGAGTTCGAGGTGACGGACGCCATCGCGCCGCTGCGCGAAGCTCCGTCGGCGCAAGCGATGCTGGCGACGCAGGCGCTGAAGGGCGAACGCGTGACGGTCTACGATCGCAACGGCGAAGGCTGGGCCTGGGGCCAGTTGAACGGCGACGGCTATGTCGGCTGGCTGCCGGACCGCGCGCTGGCGCCGCCTGCCGCGCCACCGACCCACAAGATCACCGCGATCCGGACCTTTGCGTTTCCCGGCCCCTTGATCAAGCTGCCGCCCGCCGCGACACTCGTGATGGGATCGACGCTTGCGATATTGCGCGAGGATGGCGCTTTCGCGGTAACGTGCGAGGGTTGGCATTTGCCGCTGCGGCATGTCGGCCGCATCGACAATTATGAGGACGATTTCGTCGCGATCGCCGAGCGGTTTGTCGGCACGCCCTATTTGTGGGGCGGCAAGAGCAGCCTCGGGATCGATTGTTCCGGCCTGGTTCAGGTTTCGCTAAGCGCCGCGGGCACCGGCTGCCCGCGCGACAGCGACATGCAGCGGGACGGGCTCGGCAGAACGCTGGACGCCGCGGAATCGAAGAAATTGCAGCGCGGCGACCTGATCTTCTGGAAAGGCCATGTGGCGATCGTGCGCGATGCCCGCAGCATCGTTCACGCCAACGCGCATCACATGGCGACCGTGATCGAAAACACAAACGACGCCATCGCGCGCATCAAGGCCGGTGGAAGTGAGATCACGGCGATCAAGCGGCTCGCTTGAAACGAATCAGACGGCGCCACCCGGCGCGGCCTCGAGCCGGAACGCGGCGGCGAACAGCGCGCGGGTGTAATCGGTCTTCGGAGTCTTGAACAATTCCGCAGCCGCCCCCTCCTCGACCACCTTGCCATGTCGCATCACGATCAGATGGCTCGCCAGCGAAGCGACCACGCGCAAATCGTGCGAGATGAACAGGTAGGTCAGGTCGCGCTTGCGCTGCAATTCACGCAACAAATCGACCATCTGCGCCTGGAACAGCATGTCGAGCGCGCTGGTCGGCTCGTCCAGCACGACGAAACTCGGCTCCAGCACCACCGCGCGCGCAATGCTGATGCGCTGGCGCTGGCCGCCGGAAAATTCATGCGGATAGCGGAATCGCGTCGCCGGATCGAGGCCGACATCGTTGAGCGCCTTGACCACGCGCGCTTCGCGCTCTCCGTCCGAAAGCGAGCCCTGATGCACGCTCAAGCCTTCGGCGATGATGTCCCCGACCGACATGCGCGGGCTGAGCGCGCCGAACGGATCCTGAAACACGATCTGCATGTCACGCCGAAAGGGGCGCATTTCCTTGAAGCGCAGGCCCTGGATGTCTCTCCCCAGAAAAACGATCGGCCCTTCCGACGAGATCAGCCGGAGCAGCGCCAGGCCCAGCGTGGTCTTGCCGGAGCCGGACTCGCCGACGACGCCGAGCGTCTCGCCCTTGCGCACCGCGAGGCTGACGCCGTCGACCGCCTTGATATGTCCGACCGTGCGGCGGAGCAGGCCGCGCTTGACCGGAAACCAGACCTTCAGATCGTCGGCCGACATCACGACCGGCGATTGGGGACGGGGCGGCGCCGGATCCGGCCTTGGTTCGGCCGCGAGCAATGCCCGGGTGTAGGGATGTTTCGGCGCGGTAAAGACCTGCTCGACCGGTCCCTGCTCGACAATCTTGCCGCTATTCATGACGCAGACCATATCGGCGATGCGGCGCACGATGCCGAGATCGTGGGTGATGAACAACAGGCTCATGCCGAGCCGGGCGCGAATCTCGGCCAGCAGAGCCAGGATCTGCGCCTGCACGGTGACGTCGAGCGCCGTGGTCGGCTCATCCGCGATCAACAGGTCCGGTTCGTTGGCAAGCGCCATCGCGATCATCACCCGCTGGCGCTGGCCGCCGGACAATTGATGCGGATAGCTGGCAAGCCGGGTTTCCGGATCGGGAATGCCGACCTGGGTGAGCAGTTCAAGCGTTCGGGCCCGCGCCATCGCGCCGCGAACGCCGCTGTGAAGCTGCAGGATCTCGACGATCTGGGACTCGATCGTGTGCAGCGGATTGAGCGACGTCATCGGCTCCTGGAAGATGATCGAAATATCGTTGCCGCGAATGCCGCGCATCTCGCGCTCCGGCAGCGTCAGCAAATCGCGTCCATTGAAATGGATACTGCCCGACGGGTGCGACGCGGTCGGATAGGGCAACAGTTTCAGGATCGACAACGCGCTGACGGATTTTCCGGAGCCGGATTCGCCGACCAGCGCCACGCACTCGCCGCGCCTGATGTCGAACGAGATGCGGTCCACCGCGACCGACGTGCCGCTCGGCTGGTGAAACGCCACCGATAGATCGCGGACCTGAAGCAGCGGCTGGTTGATGGCGTCCATGTCGGTCAACCTATCGGAACGTCTTGCGCGGATCGAAGGCGTCGCGCGCCGCCTCGCCGATGAAGATCAGCAGCGACAGCATGATGGCGACCGCGAAAAAGCCGGTAAAGCCGAGCCACGGCGCCTGAACATTGGCCTTGGCCTGTGACAGCAATTCGCCGAGCGACGGCGAGCCCGGCGGCAATCCCATGCCGAGGAAATCGAGCGCGGTCAGGGTCATCACCGACGAGGAGACGATGAACGGCAGGAACGTCATGGTCGCTACCATCGCGTTCGGCAGCAGATGTCGGAACATGATCACGCCATTGGATACGCCGAGCGCCCGCGCCGCCTGGATGTATTCGAAATTGCGGCCGCGCAGGAATTCCGCCCGCACCAGGCCGACCAGCGAGACCCATGAAAACAGCAGGAGGATGCCGAGCAGGATGAAAAATCCCGGCGGTAGCACCGCCGATATGATCAGCAGCAGATACAGCGAGGGGATCGCGTTCCATATCTCGATCAGGCGCTGGAAGAGAAGATCGGTCCAGCCGCCGAAATAGCCCTGGATGCCGCCGGCGGCGACGCCGATGATCGACGAGACGATGGTCAGCGTCAGGCCGAACAGGACCGAAATGCGAAAACCATAGATCAGGCGCGCGACGACGTCGCGGCCCTGGTCGTCGGTACCGAGCCAGTTGTATTCGAGATCGCGGCAGCTCTTCAGGCCCTTGCGCTGGACCACGTCCTTGCACTGCGCCTCCGTCAGCATCCAGGTCGGCGGCGACGGCGCGGGCGTCGGCAGGTCGAGATTATGCGTATCGTAAGAATAACGGATCAATGGCCAGACGATCGCGCCGCCCTTGTCCGCGATCAGCTTCTGCAAATAGGGATCGCGATAGTCCGCAGCTGTCTGGAAATCTCCGCCAAACGCGGTCTCGGGATAGGTGACGAAAGCCGGCCAATACAGATGCCCGTCATATTTGATCAGGAACGGACGGTCGTTGGCGATCAATTCGGCAAACAGGGACACGACGAACAGGACCAGGAAAATCCAGAACGACCAATAACCCCGGCGGTTCGATTTGAAATTCTGCCAGCGGCGGCGGTTGAGCGGCGACGGGCCGAAGCGATGGCGTGTCACCGGCACGGCTTCGCCGAGCGGCGATTGCGTCGAGGTTTCGATCGGGGGCGGCGCAATCATGCTCATCAGACTTCCCGCGCCTCGAAATCGATCCGCGGATCGATCCACATATAGGCGAGGTCGGAGATCAGATTGACGACGAGACCGACCAGCGAGAAAATGAACAGCGTGCCGAACACCACCGGATAGTCGCGGTTCAGCACGCTTTCGAAACCGAGCAGGCCCAGGCCGTCGAGCGAAAAGATGGTTTCGATCAGCAGCGAGCCGGAAAAGAAGGCGTGGATGAAGGCACCGGGGAATCCGGCGATCACGATCAGCATGGCGTTGCGGAAAACGTGATTATAGAGCACCTGGTGCTCGGTGCAGCCCTTGGCGCGCGCGGTCATCACATATTGCTTGCGGATCTCGTCCAGGAACGAGTTCTTGGTCAAAAGCGTCATGGTGGCGAAAGCACCGAGCGCCATCGAGATCAGCGGCAGAGTGATGTGCCAGAAATAATCGATGATCTTCCAATACCAGGGGAATTGCGACCAGCCGTCCGAGGTCAATCCGCGCAACGGGAAAATATTGAAGAACGAGCCGCCGGCGAACAGGATGATCAAGAGGATCGCGAACAGGAATCCGGGTATCGCAAATCCGACGATGATGACGGCGGAGGTCCAGGTATCGAATCTGGAGCCGTCCTGCACCGCCTTGCGAATGCCGAGCGGGATCGAAATCAGATAGGTCAGGAGCGTCATCCAGATTCCGAGCGACATCGAAACCGGCAGCTTTTCCTTGATCAATTGCAGCACGCTGACGTCGCGGAAATAGCTCTTGCCGAAATCGAAGCGGGCATAATTCCACAGCATCAGGAGAAAGCGTTCCGGCGCCGGCTTGTCGAAGCCGAACTGCTTCTCGAGGCTTTTTACGAATTCAGGATCGAGGCCCTGCGCGCCCCGGTATTTCGACCCAACGGAATCGCCGGATATATTGGCCTGGCCGCGCGCGGCGAAATCGCCGCCACCACCGGAAATCCGCGACGTGCCTCCGGTATCCGCGCCGGAGAGCTGCGCGATCACGCGCTCCACCGGGCCGCCCGGCGCGAACTGCACCACCACGAACGACACGAACAGGATTCCCAACAAGGTCGGGAACATCAGCAGAATGCGGCGGGCGATATAGGCGCTCATGAACTATTTCGCCTCGACCTTGGCGGCCTTGATGGGATCCGACCACCAGTTTTCCGGCGCACCTACCCCGCCCGAATAACGCGGCGGCTTTTCCGGATGCGCGAACAGGTCCCAATAGGCGATCGGATGGTTGGCACGATACCATTGCGGCACCCAATAACGCCCGGCACGAAACACCCGGTCAAAGGCGCGGCACGCAAAGGTCAGGTCGGCGCGATTGCCGGCGCCGATAATCTTCTCGATCAGCATATCCAGGACCGGGTCTGATATCCCGGCGAGATTATACGAGCCCTTGGTGGCCGCGGCCTGCGAGGAGAAGAACGGGCGCATCGCATCGCCGGGCGTGGCCGACATGCTGAAACGCTCGACCGTCATGTCGAAATCGAAATCCTCCACCCGGGCGCGGTATTGCACGGCGTCGACGATCCGCAGCGTGGCAGCGATCCCCAAAATCTCGAGATTTTTGATGTAGCGCGCATGATGCGGTTCAAAACTCGGCTCGTCGATCAGAAATTCGATCTGAAAGACCTCGCCGTTCGGCAGCAGCCGCTTGCCGTCCTTGACGGGCAACCCGGCGTCGGTGAACAGTTGCGAGGCCTTGCGCAACAGCGCCCGGTCCTGCCCCGATCCATCCGACACCGGCGGCACGAACGGTTCTCCGAACACTTCGTCGGGCAGCTTGCCGCGGAACGGTTCGAGCAGCTTGAACTCCTCGGGCCCGGGCGGCCCGTCCGCCATCATGTCCGAATTCTGGAACGGCGAGTGGGTGCGCTTGTAGGCGCCGTACATGATGGTCTTGTTGGTCCATTCGAAGTCGAAGGCCAGGATCAGTGCTTCACGCACGCGCGAATCCTTGAACTTCTCGCGGCGGATGTTGATGAACCAGCCCTGCGCGCCTGACGGCGTATCGTCCGGCAAGGTCTCCAACTTGACGCGGCCGTCCTTGACCGCCGGGAAATCGTAGCGCGTGGCCCATACCCGCGAGGTGAACTCCTCGCGAAACAGATAATTTTTGGCCGAGAAACCCTCGAAGGCGACCTCGCGGTCGCGATAGAATTCGTAGCGCACGATGTCGAAATTAAAGGAGCCGCGCGCGACCGGGAGATCGGCGCCCCACCAGTCCTTCACCCGTTCGAACTCGATGTAACGGTTGACCTCGAATTTCCCGACCTTGTACGGCCCGGATCCCAGCGGCGTGTCGAGCGTCGATTCATCGAACGGCCGGTTGGCGTAATAGGCTTGCGAGAAAATCGGCAGGCCCGCGACATAGAGCGGCACGTCGCGTCCGCGCTTTTCGGCGAAGGTGACGACGACCGTCGCGTCATCGGGCGCTTCGGCCTTCACCATGTCGCGCATCTGCTCGACGATCAACGGATGGCCTTTGGTCTTGAGCGCATTCAGCGAGAACGCCGCATCGCGCGCCGTCAATTTCGAGCCGTCGTGAAATCTCGCCTCGGGGCGCATCGTGAAACGATAGGTCAGCCTGTCGGGTGAAACCTGCACCGATTTGGCCGCGAGGCCGTACATCGCATCGGGCTCGTCGTTGGCGCGCACCATCAGCGCCGCGAACGTCATGTCCATGCCCTGCGCGCCTTCCCCCTTCAGGATGTAGGCGTTGAGCGAATTGAACGTGAAGTAGGACTGGTTATAGGCCCGGCCCGAGGGAATGAATGAAAACACGCCACCCTTCGGCGCGGCCGCATTGACATAGTCGAAATGCGGGAAGTCGGCTGGATATTTCAGATCGCCGAACGCCGATATGCCGTGAACCTCGGTGCCGGCGTCAGCCGTAGCCGTTTCAGCCGCAGCCATTGCAGACCGAAACTTTGCGGCGCTCCATGCTCCGACGCCTAGAGCGAGCAGGTGCCTGCGGGAGAGCAGCGTCATGCGCGTAGGCCCAATCAAGATTTGCCGACCTTGGCGGCCTTCTCGGTGTCCCACCACCACAGCGATGGCAGACCGGAGCGGCCATATTTCGGCAGCGGCTCGGCATGGCTGAACCGGTCCCAGCGGGCGTAACGCATGTAAGGATAGGTGAATTGCGGTACGACGTAGAAGTTCCAGAGCAGGACCCGATCCAGCGCCCGGGTCGCTGCGACAAGGCCGGCGCGGTCCTTGGCGAAGATGACATGATCGATCAGCGCGTCGACGGCCGGGTTTTTGATGCCGACACTGTTTCTCGAGCCAGCCTGATCGGCGGCCTGCGAGCCCCAGAACTCGCGCTGTTCGTTACCGGGCGACAGCGATTCACCCCAGACCTCGATGACGATATCATAATCGAAACTGCGCAGCCGGTTTTCATATTGCACGTCGTCGACCATGCGCACGGAGGTGGTGACGCCGATACGTTCCAGCGACGGCTTGTAAAACAGCGCGATCCGCTCCGAGGATGGATCCTGCACCAGGATCTCGACACTGATCTGCTTCCCGGCGGGATCGAAAAGCTTCTGATCCCGGATCTCGAAGCCTGCGTCCTTCAAGAGTTTCATCGCCTCGCGCAAATTCGCGCGTACCGCCTCCGGATTGCCGCCGACCGGATTGGCGTAAGGCGTCGTGAATACTTCGGGCGGCACCTTGTCGCGCACCGTCTCGAGGATTTGCAGTTCCTGGCCTTCCGGAAGACCCGAGCAGGCAAGCTCCGTTCCCTCGAAGTAACTGTTGATGCGCTTGTATTGCCCGTAGAACAATTGCTTGTTCATTTCCTCGAAATCATAGGCGCAGTTGAAAGCCCGGCGCAGCCGCGCGTCCTTGAACTGATCGCGGCGAAGGTTGAGGGCAAACCCCTGCATCCGGCCGGAATCGCTGATCGGGAATTCTTCCTTGACCACACGCTTGTCGGTGACGGCGGAGAAATCATAGGCCGTGGCCCATTGCTTCGCCGAATTCTCGGCAATCCAGTCGGCCTGATCGGCCTTGAACGCTTCGAGCGCGACGAGATTGTCGCGAAAGAACTCGAAGCGCAGTTCATCGAAATTATTCTGGCCGATCTGGGCGGGAAGATTTGCGCCCCAATAATCCTTCACCCGTTCCAGTACGACCGAACGGCCGGCGACAAATTCCTTGATCCGGTAGGGGCCGGAGCCGACGGGCTTCTCCAGCGTTGTTGCGGAAACGTCACGCTTGCGACCCTGACTGTCCGTGCCCTCCCACCAGAGCTTCGGCAGCACCGGCAGTTCCCCGACGATGCTCGGCAATTCGCGGTTGCCGGGAGCATCGAAGGTGAATTTGACATCGTGCTCGCCGGCCTTTTCGGCTTTGACCACGTGGCGATAATAGGACGCATAAAACGGACTTTGCTTCTTCAGCGTCTCGATCGAGAAGATCACATCATCCGGCGTCACCGGGCTGCCGTCGTGCCAGCGGGCTTCGCCGCGCAACCGATAGACCACCCAGGAAAAATCATCGGGATGGGAGGCGGACTCGGCCAGAAGTCCGTATTCGGTGGCGACCTCGTCCTGCGAGCGCGTCATCAACGTTTCGTTGATCATCATCGCGGCCGGCGCGATATTGCCCTTAACGCCGGCGACCGCGATGTTGAAATTGTCGTAAGTCCCGATCGATATCATCCGCACCACGCCGCCTTTGGGTGCGTCGGGATTGACGTAATCGAAACGCTTGAAGCCGGCCAGGTATTTGATGTCCCCGAACAGGGAGAGCGCGTGACGCCAGGCTGGCTCGCCCGCGGCTTGCGGTTGCGCCGATTGCGCATGGGCCGCATCGATCGCCGGAAGCCCTGCCGCAAGTCCGAGCGCCGGGGCAATGGCGGCGGAAGTGGCGCTCTGCAAGAGGTGTCGTCGGGTAATGGCCAAGTCAGAATTCCCTATGGATACGGCGTACTAGTGAGGACGCAATATAAGGCAAGCTTTCGACCTGTGATGTTGCTTTTTCCTCATCTTGGCCCCCGGTGAAGGGATCCGGTGCGGCGAAAGGTCCCGATAACAAGGGCGCGAGGCGCGAAACGAAAACGGCCAGGCGATGCCTGGCCGTTCCGGACGAAAATCCCACCGTCAGGACGTTACTTCGCCGCGGTCGGAAGCGGCGCCGGGTTATCCGACAGCGTGTTGAGATAGGCGATCACGTCGGCACGCTCGCTGTCCTTCGGAATACCGGCAAAGCCCATCGCGGTGCCCGGCACAAAGCCCTTGGGATTGGCGATGAACTGGTTGAGGTCGTCGATGGTCCAGGTGCCGCCCTTGGCCTTCATGGCGGCCGAGAAATTGAACCCGCGGCCCTCGCCCCTCTGGTCGCCGACAATGCCGTAGAGGTTCGGGCCGACGCGGTTGGGGCCGCCCTTCTCGAAGGTGTGGCAGGCCTGGCATTTCTTGGCGGACGCGGCCCCCTTGTCGACCGAGGCGCTCTGCAGCAGCGTCTCGATCGGGACCGACGGCGCGGGCGCGGCGGCCTGACCGCCGGCCGGGGCTTCTTCCTTCACGGCGATTTCGAAACCCGGCTTTTCCGGTAGCTTCGGGGTAAAGACGGCGCCAGCCGCGAAGCTCGTTGCCAAGACAACAAGACAGGTGCCAAGAACGGCGCCCAAAATTTTATTGAGTTCGAAGGAGTCCATTCGGATCAGGCTCCAGCCCTTTACAGGTCGACTTCAGGCCGACTGAACGGCCCCTCCCAGATTGGCACGCGGAATCAGGCTTTCGTACCGTTCCCGTACAGGAATTGAGATATCGGTTTGCCCGCGCTCTGGCAACCCGTATAAGCAGGCCCGCTTTCGCCCAATCTCATCATTTCCGGCTGGATATTGACCGGCCTTTCGAGCGCTGCCCGGATGACCGAAAACCGCACTCTGGTGCTCATTCCTGCCCGCATGGCGGCCACGCGACTGCCCGGCAAGCCGCTCATGGACATCGCGGGGTTGCCGATGATCGTGCATGTGCTGCGCCGGGCGGAGGCGGCGAAAATCGGCCGCGTCGCGGTCGCAACCGACACGCCGGAAATCGCGGCCGCGGTGCAAGCCCATGGCGGCGAGGCGGTGATGACCCGCGCCGACCACCCTTCCGGTTCGGACCGGATCCACGAGGCGCTGGGCCGGCTGGACCCCGACGGCCGCACCGAGATCGTGGTCAATCTGCAGGGCGACTTCCCGACCATCCGCGTCGATAACATCGCCGACGTGCTCGCTCCCCTCGCTGACCCTGCGGTCGATATCGCGACGCTGGCGGCGGAAATCCATACCGAGGAGGAGAGCACCAATCCGAACGTGGTCAAGGTGATCGGCTCACCCTTGAGCTCAAATCGGCTCCGGGCGCTGTATTTCACCCGCGCCACCGCACCCTATGGCGACGGGCCGCGCTACCATCACATCGGCCTTTACGCCTATCGCCGCGCCGCGCTGGAACGTTTCGTGGGGCTCAAACCCTCGACGTTGGAACAGCGGGAAAAGCTCGAACAGCTTCGGGCGCTGGAGGCCGGAATGCGGATCGACGTCACCGTGGTGGACACGGTTCCGCGCGGCGTCGACACCCCGGCCGATCTCGAAACCGCCCGGCGCATACTGGCGAAAACCTAGGCTGCTGGTACAAGGCGCGGTATGAGTAAAGCCATGAAAATCGCATTCCAGGGCGAGCCGGGCGCGAATTCCCATATCGCCGTCGTCGAAGCCTATCCCGGGGCCGAGCCGCTGCCCTGCGCGACCTTCGAGGACGCGCTGGCCGCGATCTCCTCGGGCGAAGCCGATCTCGGGATGATCCCGATCGAGAACTCGGTCGCCGGGCGCGTCGCCGACATCCATCACCTGCTGCCGGCTTCCGGTCTCTTCATCGTCGGCGAATGGTTCTTACCGGTGCATCATCAGTTGATGGCGCCGCGCGGAGCGAAGCTGTCCGACATCAAGACCGTCGAGAGCCATGTTCATGCGCTCGGGCAATGCCGCCGCATCATCCGCAAGCTCGGCATCAGGCCGATCGTGTCCGGCGACACCGCCGGAAGCGCGCGCATCGTGGCCGAACGCGGCGACAACAGCTGCGCCTCGCTGGCCTCACGGCTGGCCGCGGAAATCTATGGCCTCGATATCCTGGCCGAGGATGTCGAGGATGAAGCCCACAACACCACGCGCTTCGTGGTGCTGGCGCGCGAGCCGAAATGGGCCAGCCAAGGCTCGGGGCCGCTGGTCACCACCTTTGTCTTCCGGGTGCGCAATCTGCCCGCCGCGCTCTACAAGGCGATGGGCGGTTTCGCCACCAACGGCGTCAACATGACCAAGCTCGAAAGCTACATGGTCGACGGCAATTTCTTCGCCACGCAATTCTATGCCGATGTCGACGGCCATCCCGACGACAAGAATCTCGCCTTCGCGCTGGAGGAATTGAAATTCTTCTCGCGCGAATTCCGCATCGTCGGCGTCTATCCGGGCCACCCGTTCCGCGCCACCTTCAGCGAGCAGCGGGAGTAGCACATCGTCATTCCGGTTCGCGCGTCAGCGCGAACCCGAAATCCGGAGTTGACTGGCGCGAGATTCCGGGTTCGACGCTTTGCATCGTCCCGGAATGACGGCATAGGCGACGCCGCGACCTCACCTCAGCGAAGCCGGAATCTCGCGCACGGCGCCCCGCGCGGCGCTGGTGGTAAGCGCGGCATAGGCCTTCAGCGCCGTCGTCACATTGCGCTTGCGCGGCTTGGCCGGCTTCCATGCATCGGTGCCCTTGTGCTGCATCGCAGCGCGGCGGCGGGCAAGCTCTTCGTCGGAGACGACCAGCCTGATGGTGCGGGCGGGAATGTCGATCTCGATCCGATCCCCGGCCTCGACCAGGCCGATCGTGCCGCCCTCGGCGGCTTCGGGCGAGACGTGCCCGATCGACAGGCCCGACGACCCCCCGGAGAAACGGCCGTCGGTGACCAACGCGCAGGCTTTGCCGAGGCCCTTCGATTTCAGATAGCTGGTGGGGTAGAGCATTTCCTGCATGCCCGGGCCGCCACGCGGCCCCTCATAGCGGATCAGCACGATATCACCCGGCTGGATCTTGCCGGTCAGGATGGCGGTGACCGAATCGTCCTGGCTCTCGAACAGTTTCACCGGCCCTGCGAATTTCAGGATGCTGGAATCGACGCCCGCGGTCTTCACGATGCAGCCGTCCTCGGCCAGATTGCCGTAGAGAACCGCAAGCCCGCCGTCCTTGGAGAACGCGTGCTCGACATCGCGGATCGCGCCGCCGGCGCGGTCTTCGTCCAGCTCTTCAAAGCGCGAGGCCTGGCTAAATGCGACCTGGGTCGGAACGCCGCCCGGCGCCGCGCGGAAGAATTCGCGCACCGACGCGCCGGCGCCGCGCTTGATGTCGTTGCGATCGAGCGCCGCGGCCAGCGTCACCGCATGTATCATCGGCGTTTCGCGGTTGAGCAATCCGGCGCGGTCGAGTTCGCCCAGGATGCCCATGATGCCGCCCGCGCGATGCACGTCTTCGACGTGAACGTCGGGCACCGACGGGGCGACCTTGCACAGAACCGGGACGCGGCGCGACAGCCGGTCGATGTCGCTCATGGTGAAATCGACGCCGCCCTCATAGGCGGCAGCGAGCAGATGCAGCACGGTATTGGTCGAGCCGCCCATCGCGATATCGAGCGTCATCGCGTTTTCGAAGGCGCCGAAATTGGCGATGGCGCGCGGCAGCACGCTTGCGTCGTCCTGCTCGTAATAGCGGCGCGCCAGATCAACCACGAGGTGCCCCGCCTCGACGAACAGCCGCTTGCGGTCGGCATGCGTCGCGACGATCGTGCCGTTGCCGGGCAGCGCGAGTCCGAGCGCTTCGGTCAGGCAATTCATCGAATTGGCGGTGAACATGCCGGAGCAGGAGCCGCAGGTCGGGCAGGACGACCGCTCGATCACCGCGACGTCGGCGTCGGAAACCGCCGCATCGGCGGCCGCCACCATCGCGTCGATCAGGTCGACCTTCCTGACCTTGCCGGCGACCGTGACCTTGCCGGCCTCCATCGGGCCGCCGGAGACGAACACCGCCGGGATATTGAGGCGGAGCGCCGCCATCAGCATGCCCGGCGTGATCTTGTCGCAATTGGAGATGCAGACCAGCGCATCGGCGCAATGGGCGTTGACCATGTATTCGACGCTGTCGGCGATGATCTCGCGGCTGGGCAACGAATACAGCATGCCGTCATGGCCCATCGCGATGCCGTCGTCGACCGCGATGGTGTTGAACTCCTTGGCGACGCCGCCTGCCTTCTCGACTTCGCCCGCGACCAGCTGGCCGAGATCCTTGAGATGAACGTGGCCGGGCACGAATTGCGTGAAGCTGTTGGCGATTGCGATGATCGGCTTGCCGAAATCGCCGTCCTTCATGCCGGTCGCGCGCCAGAGGCCGCGAGCGCCCGCCATGTTGCGGCCGTGGGTGGAGGTGCGCGAGCGATAGGCGGGCATGGGACTGGACCTTGATAGTTGGGCGGCACGCTTGCCGCGAAAGGGGGGCTCTTTTCGCAAATCGCGGCGGGCGCAGCAACCTCGGCGAGCGCCTTTCCGAGGATCTAAGCCGCCGCCTGCTTTCCCAGCCCGAATGCTTCCGCCAGCAGGCTGTAGGATTTCTTGCGCGCTTCGTGGTTGTAGACCGCGGTGATGACCATCAGTTCGTCCGCCTCGCTCGCCGCAATCATCGGTTCCAGCTTCGCCGTCACGGTGGCCGGACTGCCGACGAATAGCCGCGAGCGGTTGCGCGCGATCGCGGTGCGCTCGGCGTCGGTGTAGGGATAGGCCAGCGCCTCCTCGACGCTTGCCAGCGGCGAATATTCGCCGCGATCGCGGCGAAGCCGGTTGAGATCCATCGAGGACGCCAGCCGCTCGGCTTCCGCATCGGTTTCGGCGGCGACCACGGCGACGGCGAGGATCGCATAGGGCGTCGAACGCCAGCCCGACGGCTTGAAGTGCCGGCGATAATTGGTCAGCGCCGTGATCGCATCAAACGACGCGAAATGATGCGCGAACGCAAAACCCATCCCGACCTGTGCGGCCAGTTCCGAACTGTAATCGCTGGAACCAAGCAGCCAGATCGGCGGCAGCGGCACGTCGTCGGGCATCGCCACCACCTTGTTATAGGGATGGTTGGCGGGAAAATCGCGGGTTTCCCACAAGGTCAATTCATGCAGCCGCTCGAGAAAGTCGTCGCCTTCGCGGCGATCGAGCCGGCTGCGCAGCGCATGGGCCGTGGCGCCGTCGGTGCCCGGCGCGCGGCCGATGCCGAGATCGATCCGGCCCGGAAACAGCGCCTCCAGCATCTTGAAGCGCTCGGCCACCACCAGCGGCGCATGGTTCGGCAGCATCACGCCGCCGGAGCCGACCCGGATGTGGCTGGTTACCGCCGCGATCTGCCCAATCATCAGGTCGGGCGCGGGGCTCGCCACGGAGGCGAGGTTATGGTGTTCGGCCAGCCAATAACGGGTGTAGCCGAGCCGGTCGACATGGCGCGCCAGATCGATGCTGTTGCGCAGCGCCGTGGCGGGCTTGGTGCCGGTGGTGACGACGGAAAGATCGAGGACGGAGAGCGGGGTCATGGCTTCAACCTAATGTGCCCCGGCCGTTCCACAAAGAGTGCGATCGCGCAGATCAGACGCACGGCGAACGCTCAGGGAATCGTTGTCGGAACGCTTTCATTGGGATGAATGTATTGTGAAATCCAATATCATCATCCTGCCCACCGAGCGGGACGGACATTTTTAATGCCTGTATAGCATTTATCATAAAAATACCTATGTTTTTGGATTGGTCTCCTAAACTCATCTTGCCCACTAATCTTTAATTTGCGCCTTAAATCGAAATCTTATTGCATAAATTGGGCAATTTCCCATCCCCGATGGGCTGTTTGATTCGCCCGATCTGGCTTAGTTTGTGCGGGTGCTGCTGAAATCCAATTCCCGGACCGGCAAGGGAAGCTTCAAGGGAGCTTGTGGGACCATGACCGAGACGACGCCTTCCGCGCCCAATGCGCCCCACACGCCCGCGATCTCGTTTGAGTTCTTTCCGCCGAAAACCGACGAGATGGAGCGCAGCCTGTGGGAGACCATCAGCCGGCTGGCGCCGCTCGCCCCCAAATTCGTTTCGGTGACCTATGGCGCCGGCGGCTCGACCCGCGAGCGCACCCATTCCACCATCACCCGGATCCTGGCCGAGACCAGCCTGACCCCGGCCGCCCACCTCACCTGCGTCGATGCGCCCCGCGCCGACGTCGATGACGTGGTGGCGCGCTATCACGAGGCCGGCGTCCGCCATATCGTCGCGCTGCGCGGCGATCCCACCAGCGGCATCGGCGGCGTCTACGCCCCGCATCCGCAAGGCTACAAGAGCTCGGCCGATCTGGTCGCCTCGATCAAGCGCCGCCATGGCGATATCGAGGTGACGGTGTCGGCCTATCCGGAGAAGCACCCCGAAAGTGCCAGCTTCGAGGCCGATCTCGACATGCTCAAGGCCAAGGTCGATGCCGGCGCGACGCGCGCGATCACGCAATTCTTCTTCGATAACGACCTGTATTTCCGCTACCTCGACCGGGTCCGCGCCCGCGGCATCGAAATTCCGATCGTGCCGGGCATCCTGCCGGTGCAGAATTTCAAGCAGACCGCGAATTTCGCCAAGCGCGCCGGCGCCAGCATGCCGGCTTGGCTGGCCAGCAAGTTCGACGGCCTCGACGACGACCCCGAGACCCGCAGGCTGGTGGCGGCGGCGGTTGCCGCCGGCCAGGTGCAGAAACTCGCCAAGCACGGCGTCGATACCTTTCATTTCTACACCATGAACCGCGCGGACCTCGTGTTCGCCATCAGCCATCTGCTCGGCATCCGCCCGCAGGGCGCACAGAAAGCCGCCTGATCGATGACCACACCCGTTTCGCTCAAGCGTACCGCCCTGCTCGCCGCTGCCCGCGAGCGCATCCTGGTGCTCGACGGCGCCATGGGCACCATGATCCAGGGGCTGCAATTCGACGAGGCAGCGTTTCGCGGCGAGCGCTTCAAGGACTTTCATCGCGACGTCAGGGGCAACAACGATCTGCTGATCCTGACCCAGCCGCAAGCGATCGAGAACATCCACGCCGCTTATCTGCGCGCCGGCGCCGACATCGTCGCCACCAACACCTTCTCCTCGACCTCGATCGCGCAGGCCGACTACGACATGTCGGACCTCGCCTATGAACTCAATCGCGAAGGCGCGAGGCTCGCCCGCAACGCCGCCGAGCGCGTCGCCGCCGAGGATGGCAAACCGCGCTTCGTCGTCGGCGCGATCGGACCGACCAACCGCACCGCCTCGATCTCGCCAGACGTGGCCAACCCCGGCTACCGCGCCGTCACCTTCGACGACCTGCGCAAGGCCTATGGCGAGCAGATCAACGGACTCCTGGACGGCGGCGCCGACCTGTTGCTGGTCGAAACCATCTTCGACACGCTGAACGCCAAGGCGGCGCTCTACGCCATCGCCGAAATCGCGGAAGCGCGCGGCATCGATGTGCCCGTGATGATTTCCGGCACCATCACCGACAAATCCGGCCGACTGCTCTCGGGTCAATTGCCCGAGGCGTTCTGGAATTCGGTGCGGCATGCCAAGCCGATCACCATCGGCTTCAACTGTGCGCTCGGCGCGGAGGATTTGCGCGCCCATATCGCCGATATCGGCCGCGTCGCCGATACGCTGGTCTGCGCCTATCCGAATGCCGGCCTGCCCAACGAATTCGGCCAGTACGACGAGAGCCCGGAATATATGGCGCGGCTGATCGGCGAGTTCGCCAGTGCCGGTCTTGTCAACATCGTCGGCGGCTGCTGCGGCACCACGCCCGACCATATCGCGGCGATCGCGGCTGCCGTCGCGCCGCACCGGCCGCGCACGATCCCCGCGATCGAGCCGCGGCTGCGGCTGTCGGGCCTCGAACCCTTTGCGCTGACGGCGGACATTCCCTTCGTCAATGTCGGCGAGCGCACCAACGTCACCGGCTCGGCCAAATTCCGCAAGCTGATCACCGCGGGCGATTACACCGCGGCGCTCCAGGTGGCGCGCGACCAGGTCGAGAACGGCGCCCAGATCATCGACGTCAACATGGACGAGGGACTTCTGGACTCGGAAGCGGCGATGGTGACGTTCCTCAATTTGATCGCCGCCGAGCCGGATATCGCCCGCGTTCCGGTGATGGTCGACTCCTCGAAATTCGTCGTGATCGAAGCCGGGTTGAAATGCATCCAGGGCAAGCCGGTCGTCAATTCGATCTCGATGAAGGAAGGCGAGGAGAAATTCATCAACGAAGCCCGGATCGCGCGCCGTCACGGCGCCGCCGTGGTGGTGATGGCGTTCGACGAAGCCGGCCAGGCCGATACGTTCGCCCGCAAGACCGATATCTGCAAGCGCGCCTACGATATCCTGGTCAACCGGCTCGACTTCCCGCCCGAGGACATCATCTTCGACCCGAACATCTTCGCGATCGCGACCGGCATCGAGGAACACAACAATTACGGCGTCGATTTCATCGAGGCGACGCGCTGGATCCGCCAGAACCTGCCGCACGCGCATATTTCCGGCGGCGTCTCCAACCTCTCGTTTTCGTTCCGCGGCAATGAGCCGGTGCGCGAGGCGATGCATTCGGTGTTCCTGTATCACGCCATCAAGGCCGGCATGGACATGGGCATCGTCAATGCCGGGCAGATGATCGTCTATGACGACATCGATCCCGAGCTGCGCCAAACGTGCGAGGACGTCATCCTCAACCGCGATCCGGGCGCGTCCGAGCGCCTGCTGGCGCTGGCGGAAAAATTCCGCGGCAAGGAGAGGCAGGCCAGGGAACAGGATCTCGCCTGGCGCGAATGGCCGGTCGACAAGCGGCTGTCCCATGCGCTGGTACACGGCATCACCGAATATATCGACGCCGACACCGAGGAGGCGCGCAAGCTCTCGACACGTCCGCTCGACGTGATCGAGGGACCGCTGATGGCCGGCATGAACGTGGTCGGCGACCTCTTCGGCGACGGCAAGATGTTCCTGCCGCAGGTGGTGAAATCGGCGCGGGTGATGAAGCAGGCGGTGGCCTATCTGATGCCGTTCATGGAAGAGGAGAAGGCGCGCAACCTCGCCAACGGCGTGGCCGGCGACGGCCGCAGCTCCGCCGGCAGGATCGTGCTCGCCACCGTCAAGGGCGACGTGCATGACATCGGCAAGAACATCGTCGGCATCGTGCTGCAATGTAACAATTTCGAGGTGATCGACCTCGGCGTCATGGTGCCGGCGGCCAAGATCATCGAAACCGCGAAGCGTGAGGGCGCCGATATCATCGGGCTTTCCGGCCTGATCACGCCCTCGCTCGACGAGATGAGCTTCCTGGCCGGCGAGTTGCAGCGCGAAGGCATGAACGTGCCGCTTCTGATCGGCGGCGCCACCACCAGCCGCGTCCATACGGCCGTGAAGATCGACCCGAACTACCGCAACGGCCCGGTGGTGCATGTCAACGACGCCAGCCGCGCCGTCGGTGTCGCCTCCTCGCTGCTGTCGCCCGACCGGCGCGATGCCTATGCCGCCGACATCCGCGCCGACTACGCCAAGATCTCCGCGGCGCATTTCCGCGCCCAGGCCGACAAGAAGCGGCTGAAACTGACCGATGCCCGCGCCAACGCGCCAAAACTCGATTTTACCAAGACGCCGCCTAAGAAGCCCGCCTTCCTCGGCATCAAGACCTTCAGGGAATACGACCTCGCCGAACTGGCCGACTACATCGACTGGACGCCGTTCTTCCAGACCTGGGAACTGACCGGGCGCTTTCCGGCCATTCTCGACGATCCCAAGATCGGCGACGTCGCGCGCTCGCTCTATGACGACGCCCGCAAGATGCTGGACCGCATCGTCAAGGAAAAATGGTTCAAGGCGCAGGCGACGATCGGCTTCTGGCCCGCCAATGCCGAAGGCGACGACATCGCCGTCTATGCCGATGACACGCGGAAACAAAAGATCGCGACCTTGCACACGCTGCGCCAGCAGCTGGAGAAGCGCGAGGGCCGCTTCAACGCCGCGCTGTCGGATTTCATCGCGCCCGCCACGTCCGGCATGCCGGATTATATCGGCGCCTTCGTGGTCACCGCCGGGATCGGCGAGGACATCATCGCCGACCGCTTCAAGAACGCCAATGACGATTACTCCTCGATCCTGTGCAAGGCGCTGGCGGATCGCCTCGCCGAGGCCTTCGCCGAGCGGATGCATGCGCGGGTACGCCGCGAATTCTGGGGCTACGCGCCGGATGAGGCGCTCACGCCCGGGCAACTGATCCTGGAAGAATATCAGGGCATCCGCCCCGCGCCCGGCTATCCCGCGCAGCCCGACCACACCGAAAAGGCGACGCTGTTCGCGCTGCTCGACGCCGAGAACACCGCCGGTGTGAAACTGACCGAAAGCTATGCGATGTGGCCGGGCTCCTCGGTCTCCGGGCTCTATTTCAGCCATCCCGACAGCTATTATTTCGGCGTCGGCAAGATCGAGCGCGACCAGGTCGAGGATTACGCCGCGCGCAAGGGCATGAGCGTCGCCGAGACCGAACGCTGGCTGGCGCCGGTCTTGAACTATATCCCCGCGCAGGATCAATCGGCCCAGGATCGCGCGGTGAGAGAGGCGATGCCGACACTGGCGCCAACAACGACTCCGCCCGCCAACGACGTTGCAGGCAAGGAATTATCCTCGCATCCGCCGGGCTGCAACTGCGCGGTGCATCTGGCCTATCGCAAGAAGGCGGCAAGGGCGGGCTGATACCAGATCTCGTCAACCGTTGATACCGAATCTCCTCAACCGTCATGGCCGGGCTTGTCCCGGCCATCCACGTCTTGCAATATCTCCGCATGACAGGCGGGTACGTTTACATTCTGACAAATCGTCCGAACGGCACTCTCTACGTAGGCGTGACAAATGACCTCGTCCGCCGCGTATTCGAGCATCGTTCCGGCTTCGTCGAAGGCTTCACCCGACGATATGGATTGAAGCGACTCGTTTATTTCGAGAGATTTGAGAACATTCGGGATGCAATCCAGCGCGAGCACAATATCAAGCATTGGTCCCGCGCTTGGAAGGTCCGTTTGATCGTCGCGACAAATCCAGATTGGGACGATCTTTACGATGCTTGCACAAAGTGACGACGTGGATGGCCGGGACAAGCCCGGCCATGACGGGCCTTTGTACATTTAAAACAGCCGAAAGACACACTTCCACATTCCCGCGGCGCGACGCGCCCGGATTCTGCATCGACATCGCCCCTCAAAAACGAGGGCGCAGGGAATGCCGGACGCTCGACGCGTCCGCAGCCGCGTGTGTAGTGGTAGAAAGCACACGCGTTAGTCACCACGGTCACGCCGGAAACGTCCGGCATTCCCCGCGCAATGGTTTTAACGGTTTCCTTCGCGCTCTCCCCGGTGACCGGGCTTTCTTGCCACCGTCGCCAGCGGATCACTCCGCCGACTTGACGCCAGCGTCGGGGCGTCAGGACCACACGACTTCGCCGTCCGCGTCCGCGCGCTTCGTCTTGCGCGCCGCCGCGTCCATCGCATTCCGTGCCCAACGTCCGTGACGATCGCGAAACGCCCCTCGTTCGGGACGGAATGGAATGGCTATGCGGGTGATTTTAGCGGACGGTGAAGCGAAAAATTTTGCATGGGCGCACTGGACAGGAGGGAATCATACCGGCCAGTCGGGAGCGTCTTCGCCACATTTTCAACTCGTCATTGCCGGGCTTGACCCGGCGATCCATCTTTCACGAAGATTCTTGTGAAGCTGGATGCCCGGATCAGGTCCGGGCATGACAACTCCTGCACGCGGCAACAGCGGCAACTATCCCTCCCCCTCATCGCTCGCCAACACGCCCCTCACCGCGCGCGCCCAGCCCGCCAGCTTCCGCTCGCGCGTGGCCTGGCTCATGTTGGGCTTGAAGCGGTGTTCGAGCCGCCAGTTGTCGGCAAACTTTGACGGTTCGGGATAGATGCCGGCACTCAACCCCGCGAGATAGGCGGCCCCTAACGCGGTGGTTTCCTGGATCGTCGGGCGGTCGACCGGCGCGTCGAGCAGATCCGCGAGGCGCTGCAAGGTCCAGTCCGACGCCGTCATGCCGCCGTCGACGCGCAGCACAACGTTGGCGGCGTCGGCCTCCGGCCAGTCGGCGCGCATCGCGGCCCACAGATCGAAGGTCTGGTAGCAGACGCTTTCCAGCGCGGCATACGCCAGTTCGGCCGGGCCGGTGTTGCGCGTCAACCCGAACAGCGCGCCGCGCACGCGGGGATTCCAGTAGGGCGCGCCCAAACCGACGAAGGCCGGCACCAGATAGACGCTTTGGCTGGAATCGGATTGCTCGGCGAGCGGGCCGGTCTCGGAGGCCTGCCCGATGACGCCGAGGCCGTCGCGCAGCCATTGCACCGCGGAGCCGGCGACGAAGATCGAGCCTTCCAGCGCGTAGGTGCGCTGGCCGTTCAGCTGATAGGCGATGGTGGTGAGCAGCTTGTTGTTCGAGACGACCGGCGTCGCGCCGGTGTTGAGCAGCGCAAAGCAGCCGGTGCCGTAGGTCGATTTGATCATGCCGGGCGTAAAGCAGGCCTGGCCGATGGTGGCCGCCTGCTGGTCGCCGGCGATGCCTGATATCGCGATGGCGCCGCCGAACAATTCGGGCACGCTGTCACCGAAATGGTGCGAGGAATCCTTGACCTCCGGCAGCATCGAGCGCGGCACCCGCAGGATGTCCAGCAGTTCATCGTCCCACGCCCCGGTGTGGATGTCGAACAGCAGGGTGCGCGAGGCGTTGGTGGCGTCGGTCGCATGCACCTTGCCGCCGGTGAGCCGCCACAACAGGTAGCAATCGACGGTGCCGAACAGAAGTTCGCCGCGCTCCGCGCGCGCCCGTGCGCCGGGCACATGATCGAGGATCCAGGCGACTTTGGTGCCGGAGAAATACGGATCGACGATCAGACCGGTCCTGGCCGAGATGATCGGCTCGTGGCCTTCGCTCTTCAGTCTCGCACAGAGATCGGCGGTGCGGCGGTCCTGCCAGACGATGGCGCGATGTACGGCCTGGCCGGTGGCGCGGTCCCAGACCATTGCGGTCTCGCGCTGGTTGGTGATGCCGATCGCGGCGATATCCCTGGCGGTGAGGTTCGCCTGGTTCAGCGCCTCGCGGCAGGTCGCGAGCGTCGAGGTCCAGATGTCCTCCGGCTCGTGCTCGACCCAGCCGGAGGCCGGAAAATGCTGCGGCAATTCCGCCTGCGCCGACGCGGCGATCGAGATGTCGGAGCGGAACACGATGGCGCGCGAGGACGTGGTGCCCTGATCGATGGCCAGCACGAAAGACATGGTGTTGGTTCTCTGGCGTTGTTCCTGGCGTTGCGTCCCACGATGTTGGTTGCGCAAGGCAACCGGATCAGGAGGTGAAGGTCAAGTCGGCAGTGCTCGTCCCTGCGAAAGCAGGGCCCCATAGCCACGGACGTTCATGCTGCGAAGAACGTCGACCACATCGCTTCAACCGGGAGCACAACGCGGTATGGGTCCCGGCTCAAGGCCGGGACGACATGTGGATCAATTGCGGCAGGAAACTCACGCCGACGCGGTGGTCACGCCGCCGTCGACCACGATGGTCTGGCCGGTCATGAAGGTCGAGGCGTCGGAGGCGAGATAGGCCACCGCGCCGGCGATCTCGTCGGGCTCGCCGATCCGCCGCAAGGGCGTGGTGGCGCAGCGCTGCTTCAAGCGCTCCTCGTCCTCCCACAGCGCGCGGGCGAAATCGGTCTTGACCAGGCCCGGCGCCACGCAATTGACGCGCACGCCCTTCGGGCCCCACTCGCCGGCGAGGCTGCGGCACAGCGAGAAATCCGCCGCCTTGGAAATCCCGTAGGCGCCGATCACCGTCGAACCGCGAAGGCCGCCGATCGAGGAGATGATGACGACCGAACCGCCGCCGCGCGCGGCCATCTGCGGGATCGCCAGCGAGCACAGCCAGATGTTGCTCTTGACGTTCGAGCCCATGATCTTGTCGAAGGCTTCGTCCGTGATGTCGAGCAGCGGGCCGTAATAGGGATTGACCGCGGCGTTGCAGACCAGGATGTCGACCTTGCCGTAATGCTTGGTCGCGCCCGCGATCAGCGCCTCGACCTCGGCGCGGCGCGAGATGTTGCAGGCGATGACATGGGCGTCGCCGCCGGCCTTGGTGATGCCGTCGGCGACTTCCTGGCAGGCATCGGCCTTGCGGCTGGAGATCACGACTTTCGCGCCGAGCTTTGCCAGCAGCTCGGCGGAGGATCGGCCGATGCCGCGGCTGGAGCCGGTGACGACGGCGACTTTGCCGGTAAGATCGAACGGGGTGTTTTTCATTTTTCTCTCCCTGATTCCTGTCCTGCCCCTGCAATCACTCGTCATGCGCGGGCTTGACCCGCGCATCTATCTTTTCAAAAATGATGGATTGCCGGGTCAAGCCCGGCAATGACAAGAAGTGTATGGCTGCACACGTTTCCAAGCTGGCTCTCTGTTTCGTCATTCCGGGATGGTCCGAAGGACCAGACCTCCGATGCGCAATTGCGCATCGGGGAACTTCGAGATTCTCCGACGTGAAATTGCACATCGTCGTTCGATGCTTCGCATCACCCCGGAATGACGGGACTACACCAGCCCGCCCTGGTCGGTGACGCGGCGCAGATGGTAGTCGGTATCGCCAAAGGTGTTCTCGATCATGGTCAGCCGCTTGAAGTAATGGCCGATCTTGGCCTCCATGGTCATGCCGATGCCGCCGTGAAGCTGGATCGACTGCTGGCCGACGAATTTCAGCGACTTGCCGACCTGCACCTTGGCGGCCGCGATCGCGGTAGCGCGCTCTTTGGCGTCGTCGAACTCGGAGGCCATGGTGGCGAACATCGACATGCTGCGGGCCTGTTCGAGCGCGACGAACATGTCGGCGGCGCGGTGCTGCAGGGTCTGGAAGCTGCCGATCGGCACCCCGAACTGCTTGCGGGTTTTCAGATATTCCACCGTCGTCTTCAGCGATTCATCCATCGCGCCGACGGCCTCGGCGCAGAGCGCGGTGCGGGCTTCGTCGACAACCCGCTCGATCAGGGCGAGGCCATTTTCGGGATCGCCGATCACGGCGTCAGCGCCGACCTCGACGCCGGTAAAGGTGATATCGGCGGCGTGCAGGCCGTCCTGGGTCGGATAGGCTTTTTTCGCGATGCCCTTGGCGTTGCCGGGCACCAGAAATACGCCGATGCCGCTCCTGTCGCGCTGGCCGCCCGCGGTTCGCGCGGTCACGATCAGCGTGTCGGCGTTCTCGCCGTTGAGCACGACGAATTTCTCGCCGTCGATGATCCAGCCCGCCCCCTTCTTCTTGGCCGTGGTCGCGACGTCGAACAGATCGTAGCGTGAATTCTTCTCGAGCTGCGCGAAGGCGAAGGTCTTGCTGCCGTCGATGATGCCGGAAATATGCGCGGCCTTCTGCCCGGCCGAGCCGCCGTGGCGCAGGAAGCCGCCGCCGATCACCACCGTCGCGAGATAAGGCTCCAGCACCAGCGCCTTGCCCAGCGCCTCCATCACGATCATGGTCTCGACGCCGCCGGCGCCGAAGCCGCCGTCGGATTCCGTAAACGGCAGGCCGAGCAGACCCTGCTCGGCCAGCTTGCTCCAGACGGCTTTGCTCCAGCCGCCCTTCTCCGCCATGTATTTCTTGCGCTGCTCGAAATCGTAGGCATCGGTCAACAGACCATCGACGCTTTCCTTGAGCAGCCGCTGCTCCTCGGACAGATCAAAATCCATTTTTGTTTCCTCAATATTCCGAGGCGCTTTCCCCGGTCCGGACCAACCAGTTTGTCATTCCGGGGCACGCGCAAGCGTGAACCCGGAATCCATGTTTGCTACGACTGCGTCATTCCGGGTTCATCGCTACGCGATGCCCCGGAATGACGATCACAACCCCAGCACCGCCTTGGTGATGATGTTGCGCTGGATCTCGTTGGAGCCGCCGTAGATCGAGACCTTGCGGTTGTTGAAATAGCTCGGCGCGATCTGCGCGGTCCAATCCATCGCCTCGTTGGAGCCGTCGTCGCCATGCTCGTCATAGGGCGCGGCGAACGGGCCAATCACTTCCATCAGCAGTTCGGTGGTGGCCTGCTGGATTTCCGAGCCCTTGATCTTCAGCACCGAGGACGCCGGGTTGGGCTTGCCCTTGCCGTGCTTGCCTTCGTCGGCGACGACGCGCAGTTGCGTCAACTCCAGCGCCTTCAATTCGATCTCGACCGCGGCGAGCCGCTCGCGGAAACCCTGGTCCTGCAGCACCGGCTTGCCGCCGGACTCGACCTTGGAGGCAAGTTCCCGAATGCGGCGAATCCGCTCCTTGGAAACGCCGACGCGGGCGATGCCGGTGCGCTCATTGCCGAGCAGGAATTTGGCGTAATCCCAGCCCTTGTTCTCTTCGCCGATCAGATTCTCAACCGGCACCTCGACATCGTCGAAGAATACTTCGTTGACCTCGTGGCCGCCGTCGATGGTCTGGATCGGGCGCACCGTGACGCCTTTCGACTTCATGCTGAACACGATGAAGGAGATGCCCATCTGCTTCTTGGCGGCGGGATCGGTGCGGCACAGGCAGAAGATCATGTCGGCATATTGCGCCAGCGTGGTCCAGGTCTTCTGGCCGTTGATGATGTATTTGTCGCCCTTGCGCTCGGCCTTGGTCTTGAGCGAGGCGAGGTCGGAGCCGGAGCCGGGCTCCGAAAAGCCCTGGCACCACCAGTCGTCGACACTGGCGATGCGCGGCAGATACTGCTTCTTCTGCGCCTCGTTGCCGAATGTGTAGATCACCGGGCCGACCATGCTGACGCCGAAGGCCAGCGGCTGCGGCGCCGGATGGGCTTGCAGTTCCTCGTTGAAGATGTAGTGCTGGACGCTGCTCCAGCCGGTGCCGCCATATTCCTTCGGCCAGTGCGAGACGCCCCAGCCCTTCTTGTTCAGGATCCGCCACCAGGTCACCATCTCGTCCTTGGAGAGATGCCGGCCCTCGACCATCTTGCGCCGGGTCTCCGGCGGCACGTTGTCACGGAAGAACGCCCGCACTTCCTCGCGAAACGCCACCTCTTCCTTGCTGAAGCTGAGATCCATCGGATCCTCCTGTGAGCGAATTTCAGATCAAACGATATATCCACAGCGCAAGCGCGCTCCCTCTCCTTTTGGGAGAGGGCTGGGCTGAGAGGTTACGGTCTAACGAGGAAACGTAAGCCCTCACCCGGATCGCACTGGACGATGCTAACGCATCGCCAGGAGCGATCCGACCTCTCCCCGCGGGAGAGGTCGAGACCGCGTTTGCGGCTACATCTCAATTCAATGCACCACCTCGAACAAACCGGCCGCGCCCATGCCGCCGCCGACGCACATGGTGACGACCGCGTATTTCGCCTTGCGGCGGCGGCCTTCGATTAGGGCATGGCCGGTCAGCCGCGCGCCCGACATGCCGTAGGGATGGCCGACCGCGATCGCGCCGCCGTCGACATTGATCTTCTCCGGATCGATGCCGAGCTTGTCGCGGCAATAGAGCACCTGCACCGCGAAGGCCTCGTTCAATTCCCAGAGGTCGATGTCGTCGACCTTGAGGCCGTGGCGCTTGAGCAGACGCGGCACCGCGAACACCGGCCCGATGCCCATCTCGTCCGGCTCGCAGCCGGCGGCGACAAAACCGCGGAAGATGCCGAGCGGCTTCAGGCCGCGCTTGGCGGCTTCCTTGTCGCTCATGATCACCGTCGCGCTGGCGCCGTCCGAGAGCTGGCTGGCGTTGCCGGCGGTGATGGTGAACCCGTCGCCGCGCACCGGCTTCAGGCCGGCAAGCCCTTCGGCAGAGGTCTCGGGGCGCGGGCCTTCGTCCTTTGACAGCGTGATGTCCTTGAAGGTGACTTCGCCGGTCGCCTTGTCGGTGACGCCCATTTTCGTGGTGATCGGGGCGATTTCGTCGTTGAACCTGCCGCCCTGCTGGGCGGCCGCGGTGCGGCGCTGGCTCTCCAGCGAATATTCGTCCTGCCGTTCGCGCGAGATGTTGTAGCGCTTGGCCACCACCTCGGCGGTGTCGATCATCGGCATGTAGACCTCGCCCTTGATCTTCAACAGCGCCGGATCCTGGGCGTGGAACGTGTTGGCGTGATCGTTCTGCACCAGGCTGATGGATTCGCCGCCGCCGCCGACCGCGATCCCGACGCCGTCGAACAGCACCGAACGCGCGGCGAGCGCGATCGCCTGCAGGCCCGAGGCGCATTGCCGGTCGATCGTGGTGCCGGCCACCGTCACCGGAAGCCCCGCGCGCAAAAGCGCCTTGCGCGCGAGGTTGCCGCCGGTTGAGCCCTGCTGCAACGCCGCGCCCATCACCACGTCCTCGATTTCCTTGGGGTCCACCTTGGCGCGGGCGACCGCTTCGCCGATCGCATGGCCAAGCAGGGTCGCGCCTTCGGTGGCGTTGAGCGCGCCGCGATAGGCCTTGCCGATCGGGGTTCGGGCGGTGGAAACGATGACGGCGTCGGTCACGGGCGGCCTCCTGTTGCGAGTTGTTGTTTGGGTGATGCGGTTTGCGGTGAAGATTTCTGCTGGTTGCGCAGCTCGTGGCGCGACAGCTTGCCGACCGGCGTGCGCGGCAATTCGTCGACGAAGTCGAGCGCGGCGGGCAGCTCATGCTTGCCGAGCTTGCCGGCCAGGAACGCGCGCAGCTCTTCCAAAGTGAATGGCTTCGCGCCATCGCGCAGCTTGATGAAGGCCTTTGCCGCCTCGCCGCGATAGTCGTCAGGGATTCCGATCACGATCACTTCCTGGACGGAGGGATGCATGTAGATCGCCTGCTCGATCATCTGCGGGTAGACGTTGAAGCCGCCGGAGATGATCATGTCCTTCTTGCGATCGACCAGATAGAAATAGCCGTCGCTGTCCATGTAGCCGATATCGCCGGTCAGGAAGCGGTCGCCGACAAAGGCTTCCGCGGTTTCCTTCGGCTTGTTCCAGTAGCCTTTGGTCACGTTGGGGCCGCGAATGCGGATTTCGCCGACCTCGCCGACCGGCATCACCTGCTTCGGGTCGTCCAGCGAGACCACATCCAGCTCGATACCCGGCAGCATCAGCCCGATCGAGCCCGGCTTGTCCGGTCCCTCCAGCGGATGGCTGGTGCCGGGCGAACAGGTTTCGGTCATGCCCCAGCCGCTCTTCAGCTTCTGGCCTACCTTGCGCTCGAAGATTCGCGCCACTTCGACCGGCAGCGGCGCGCCACCCGAACCGCAACTCACCAGCGACGACAGGTCGCGCCTGTCGAGATCGGGCAGGTTCGCGATCGCGATCCACATCGTCGGCACGCCGGGGAATACGGTCGCGCGCTTGACCTCGATGTCGCGCATCACCGCCTCAACGTCGAAGCGCTGGTGCAGCGAGATCAGATTGCCGCGCTCGAGGTTGGAGAGCAGGACCACGGTCAGCGCGTAGATATGAAACAGCGGCAGCACGCAGATCACGCGCTCGATCGCATCGCGCCTGGCCCGCACCGGCCGGCCCCAGACCTCGTAGATCGACACCGCCGACGTCAAATTGCCGTGGCTGAGCATGGCGCCTTTGGGAAGACCGGTGGTGCCGCCGGTATATTGCAGCACCGCGACATCATCGGCATTGATCGCGGGCCATTGCTTGGGCTTCACCGCGCCATCGACGAATTGCCCGCAGGTGACGACCGCAGGATGATCCGGCAGCGGCGCTTGCGGGGTGCCGACCTTGCCCCAGCGGTCGTCCTCACAGACGATCAGGCGATCGATCAAGCCCTTGTCGAGGAATTTCAGCGCGGTCGGCAACAGCGCCGAGAGATTGCTGGTGACGAGCACGCGCGCGCCGGAATCGGTGAGCTTGTGCGACAGCGCGATCTCGCCGTCGAGCGGCGATAGATGCACCACGCGGGCGCCGGCCTTGAGCGCGCCGAAGAAATTGACCGGATGATCCGGCGTGTTGCCGAGGAACAGCGCGACCGAACTGTCCTTGCCGTAGCCGGCGCGCAGGAACGCGGCGGCCGCCGTCTCGACCATCGCTTCCAGCTCGACGAAGCTGACCGGACGGTCGCGGAATTCGATCGCGGTGCGCGAACCGAAATCGGCCGCCGCCTTCGACAGCAGATCGGGCAACGTGCCACGCGCGATCGGATCGTCCCAATGGACGCCTTCCGGATAGAATTGTTCGCCGGGATGCATCTTCAGGGTCTCAGGGTTCGGTGAGCCCCCTCTCCCGTGGGGAGAGGGTTGGGGTGAGGGGGTACGGTCTATCGGTATGCTGTCCCCCCTCACCCGGATCGCAAAAGCGATCCGACCTCTCCGCGTGGGAGAGGTAAGATGGAGCGCGGAGACACGACATCATTTCCAATGGCATCAACCTGCCTTCGACGCCGTCAGCGACGCGAAGGTCTTGCCTTCGGCGGCGAGGCGCTTCAGCAGCGGCGCGGGCTCCAGGCTCGGATCGTTGGTCTCCTTGGCGTAATAGGCCAGCCGATCGGCGATCTGCTTCAGCCCGACCTGGTCGGCCCAGAACATCGGGCCGCCGCGATAGATCGGCCAGCCATAGCCATAGAGCCAGACCACGTCGATGTCGCTCGGGCGCGCCGCGATGCCCTCTTCGAGGATCCGCGCGCCCTCGTTGATCATCGGATACATCATGCGTTCGAGGATCTCGTCATCGGAAACCACGCGGCGCTTGCGTCCGAGCCGCTGCAGGGTTTCGTCGATCAGCTTCTCGACCTCGGGATCGGGCAGCGGCGCGCGCGAGCCGCCTTCATATTTGTAGTAGCCCTTGCCGGTCTTCTGGCCGAGGCGGCCGGCCTCGCACAGCGCGTCCGCGATTTCCGCCCTGATGCCGCGGTCCTTGCGCGAACGCCAGCCGATATCGAGACCGGCGAGATCGCCCATCGCGAACGGCCCCATCGGCATGCCGAATTTGGTCACGACGGCGTCGACCTGCTGCGGCAGCGCGCCTTCGAACAGCAGCTTTTCCGCCTGCTTGCCGCGCTGCGACAGCATCCGGTTGCCGACGAAACCGTCGCAGACGCCGACCACGGCCGGCACCTTTGCAATCTTGCGTGCGATCGAAACCGCCGTCATCAGCGCGTCCGGCGCGGTCTTTTCCGCGCGCACGATCTCGCACAGCTTCATCACATTGGCCGGGCTGAAGAAGTGCATGCCCAGCACATCCTGTGGGCGCGAGGTCTCCTTGGCGATGTCGTTGATGTTGAGATAGGAGGTGTTGGAAGCGAGCACCGCGCCCGGCTTGGCGTATTTATCGATCGCTCCGAACACTTCCTTCTTCACCGCCATGGTCTCGAACACGGCTTCGATGACGAGATCGGCGTCTTTCACGTTCTCCAGCCCGACCACGCCCTTGATCAGGCCCATGCGCTTGGCCGGCGCATCCGCCGGGATGCCGCCGCGCGCGGCGGTGGCCTCGTAATTCTTCTGCATCACGCCGAGGCCGCGCTTGAGCTGCTCCTCGCCGGTCTCGATCAAAGTCACGGGAATCCCGGCATTGGCGAACGACATCGCGATGCCGCCGCCCATGGTGCCGGCGCCGATAATGGCGACGCGCTCGATGGCGCGCGGCTTGGTGCCTGCGGGCACGCCCGAAACCTTGGCCGCCTCGCGCTCGGCGAAGAACGCGTAACGCTGCGCCTTCGACTGATCGCTCGCGACCAGTTTAAGGAAGCTCTCGCGCTCCTTCTTCAGACCCTCGTCGAACGGCAGATCGATGGCGTAGCCGACCGCGTCGGCCGCAACGAACGGCGCTTCCAGCCCGCGCGCCCGTTTCGTCATGGCGGCGACCGCGTTGGTAAAGATCGAGCGGTCGGCCTTGGCGGCGGCCAGCTTGGCGTTGTCATCGCGCAATTTGTGCAACGGGCGCTTCTCGGCCAGCACCTTGCGGGCGAACGCCTCGCCGCCGACGGCCGGATCCTCGACGATCTCCTCGATCAGGCCGTTCTTGAGCGCCTCGGGGGCGCTGATCGGATCGCCGCCGACGATCATCTTGACCGCGAGCTCGGGTCCCACCGCGCGCGGCAGGCGCTGCGTGCCGCCGGCGCCCGGCAACAGGCCGAGCTTCACTTCCGGCAGGCCAAGCCTGGCGTCCTTGGTGGCGACGCGGAAGTGGCAGGCCAGCGTCACTTCCAGACCGCCGCCGAGCGCGGTGCCGTGGATCGCCGCGACGACCGGCTTCGGGCTGCTCTCGATCACGGCGAGCACGTCGTTGAGAATCGGAGGCTTCGGCGGCTTGCCGAATTCGGTGATGTCGGCGCCGGCGATGAAAGTGCGGCCGGCGCAGGTCAGGACGATCGCCTTGACTTCGGGATCGGCGATCGCGCTCTTGATGCATTCCAGGATGCCGCCGCGCACCGCGGCGCTCGATGCGTTGACCGGCGGATTGTCGACCGTGACGATGGCGACGACATCATGACGCTCAAGCTTGACCACTTCGCTCACGGCAATCTCCTTGGATACTTGTTCTTATCAATTTCGCACTGCGGAATTTAATTCCACATCTTGACACGGAGGGTTATTTTGAAGCACGTCCCTTGTCAACGAGGCTCGCACAACCGCAATCGATGAAACGTCCAGGCAAGAAAGTGGCGACCGATCGCAGCTTCGTCGTCGCGCTCGCCCGCGGTCTCGATGTGTTGCGCGCATTCCACCCCAATGACGGGCTTCTTGGCAATCAGGAGATTGCGGCCCGCACGAAATTACCGAAGCCGACCGTTTCACGGCTGACCTATACGTTGACCAAACTGGGATACCTTACGCCAGTCCCGCGGTTCGAGAAATATCAACTTGCGCCGGCGGCGATGGCGCTCGGCTACGCGGCGCTTGCCAATCTCGGCGTTCGGCATTTGTCCGAACCCTATCGCGAGGAGGTCATGCGCGCGACCGAAGGCGCGGTGGCGGTCGGCGGCCGCGACCGTCTCAGCATGGTTTACTTCGGCCAGAGCCGCAACGGATTGACGCTCGGCGTCCAGCTGGATGTCGGCTCGCGGATTCCGATAGCGACCACCGCGATGGGCCGGGCGTATATCTGGGCACTGCCCGAAGACGAGCGTGCCTCTTTGTTACGCGAACTCCGCGACCATTATGGCAGCCGCTGGTCCAAGATGCGTGACGGTATCGAGCGTTCCGGCGAAACCGTGGCGCGGCATGGTTTCGCGATCTCGGCCGGCGAGTGGCAGGTCGACGTGCATGCGGTCGGCGTCGCCCTGAATCTCAATGACGGAACCGGCCCTTACGCCTTCAATTGCGGCGCGCCCGCGTTCCGCTTCACGGAAGACCGGTTGCGCCGCGATATTGGGCCCCGTCTGGTGGCGATGGTAAGAAAGATCGAAGCGGCGCTCGGTGGCGCGACCGTGTCGCAACCACACATAAAGCCAGCCCCCATCAAAAAAGAAGAAAGCAAGAGGATGAAACCGGGAGGAAAAGCTGCGCGCATGGTCGAGGAGATCAGATAGCCCGTATCGGGATGATTTGCGGGCAGCTTCGCGTGGTTATTCCGGCCTGACGAGACCTCCTGGCGGAACACAATGACGCAGGCGGAGGTCCGCAGGGACAGCCCCCCGCTCGCGATGTGCGACGTCGGTGTCGTGATCGGCGCTGTTGATCCTCTTGCCGGCCGTTCGCGAAGAATTCCATCATCTTCCGGATCGCGATGCTGCCGGCCTGCGGCAATCGCCACCCTCGCGACGGCGGTGATCGCTTCCGCTACAGGGGTTTTCTTTTGCTTCAATTGGATGGATAACCGGCGTCTCTTTAATTTCCGCTCAAATTCCGTGAAGCGATGACCGACCGACGCCCTTTCCTGCGCGCCCTCTTCGACGCCGCCGTTGCCGCCGCCCACCCCGACGTCGTGCTCGCCGCGCATCTGCGCCCGCTGCGCAAGGGAAACCTGACGGGCCGCGTGATCTGCTTGGCCGCCGGCAAAGGCGCCGCCGCGATGGCCGTCGCCGCCGAACGTTATTATCTCGATGAATGCAAACTCGATCCGTCGCGGCTGGTGGGCATCGCCACCACCCGGCACGGCCACGGCCTGCCGACACGGCGGATCAAGGTGGTCGAAGCCGGCCATCCCGTGCCCGACGAGGCCGGACTGAAAGGCGCGGAGGACACGTTGAAGCTGGCGCAAAGCGCCGGGGCCGACGATCTGCTGCTGGTGCTGCTCACGGGCGGCGGCTCGGCCAACTGGATCGCGCCGGTCGAAGGCATCAGCTTCGCGCAGAAACAGCAGGTGACGCGCGCGCTGTTGCGCTCGGGCGCGCCGATCGGCGAGGTCAACACCGTGCGCAAGCATTTGTCGCGGATCAAGGGCGGCCGGCTGGCGCGCGCCGGCCAACGCGCCGAGATCGTCACGCTGGCGATCTCGGACGTTCCGCATGACGATCCGTCGGCGATCGCGTCGGGACCGACGGTGCCGGATCCGACCACGCTGGCCGATGCCCGCGCCATCGTCGCCAAATATGACCTCAAGATCGACGACGCCGTCCGCCGCGCGCTCGACGATGTCCATAACGAAAGCTGCAAGCCCGGCGATCCCGCTTTTGCCCGCGCCCGGTTCGAGCTGATCGCCAGACCGAGGGCGTCGCTCGATGCCGCAATCAAGCTGGCGAGGGACGCCGGCTACGAAATCATCGATCTCGGCGCCGATCTCGAAGGCGAAGCGCGCGACGTCGCAGCCGGTCACGCGCGGCTGGCGCTCGACGCGCACGCCAAAGGCAAGCGCGTCGCGATCCTGTCGGGCGGCGAACTCACCGTGACCGTGCGCGGCAACGGCCACGGCGGCCCCAACCAGGAATATGCGCTGGCGCTGGCCGGCCTGCTCAACCAGACGCCCGGCCTGTCGGCGCTGGCGGCCGACACCGACGGCGCCGATGGCGGCGCCGGCAATGCGACCGATCCGGCCGGCGCAATGATCGATCAAACAACCTTCGACAAGATGAAGTCGCTTGGCCTCGAGCCCGGAGCTTATCTCGCCAACAACGACGCCACCGCTTTTTTCGCGGCGACCGGCGATCTGTTGCTGACCGGCCCGACCCTGACCAATGTCAACGACATCAGGGTGATCTTGGTGGACTAAATTCGCCGTCATTCCGGGATGGTGCGTAAGCGCCAGACCTCGGATGCGCAATTGCGCATCGGGGAATCTCGCGCCACGAACTCGAGATTCCGGGTCTGCGCCTGGCGGCGCATCCCGGCATGACGGCGTGTGCAGGACGAGCTCAAAACTCGTTTGCGATTTTCGCCAACATCGCGAGCAGCGCGGCGCGGTTAGCAGAGCCGAGCAATTCATTGAGGCGCGCTTCGTGCTTGGCGGCGACGAGTTTCTTGGCGCGGGCCAGCACCGCGCGGCCCTTGTCGGTGAGGACGAGAATATGGGAACGCCGGTCGCTGGTGGAACGGATCCGCGCGCAGAGGTCGCGGCTTTCCAGGCTGTCGAGCATCGCCACGAAATTCGGTCTGAGGATGCCGAGCGTGCTGGCGATCTCGGTCTGGTTGCGTCCGGGATTGCGGTCGACCAGCAACAGCACCGAGAATTGCGCCGGCGTCAGTTGCAGCGGCGCGACGCAACGCAGGAAATCCTCGAATATCCTGAGCTGCGCACGCTTCAGCGAGTAGCCGAGCAGTTCGGACAATTCGCCCATCTGCAGCGCGGGCGTTTCGGCCGCGGCCTGTTGCTTGATCCGTTCCTTGCGGGCGAGACGCGGTGGCCTGGCGGGGACGGCGGGTCTGGAAACAGTCATCGCTCGCGGCCCGCAATCCCTGTAAGTTGAAACGGCGCTGCCGCGAGGGGCGCGGAGCTTGAGATTATAATTGATAATTGTTATCCACCATACCAAATGCCGGCAGCATGCTTCAACTGCTGTCATCGGTCCGCCGGACAGCCCTGTCGGCGCGCGACCGGTTTGGGGTCTGTAGGGGGAGCGCCCGGTCTTGAACACGACGATCATGCTGTTCCTGGTGCAGGACGGCATCACCAACGGCGCGATCTATGCGCTGCTCGGGCTGGCGCTGGTGCTGGTGTTCGCGGTGACGCGCGTGATCCTGATTCCGCAGGGCGAATTCGTCACCTATGGCGCGCTCACCTATGCCTCGCTGTCATCAGGCCACGTTCCGGGCACCGCGCGGCTGGCGGTGGCGATGGGCGTCGTGGCGTTCTGCCTCGACCTCTATGCCGGCCGCCGGTCGCTGCATCGCAGGCTGGTCGGGCGCGCGGTCGCGGTCAACATCATCCTGCCGTCGATCGTCCTCGCGCTGACCTCATGGACGGCCGGCCACCCAAGCGGCATCGCGATCAACATCGCGCTGTCGCTCATGATCGTGGCCGTGATCGGCCTGTTTCTCTACCGCATCGCGTTTCAGCCGATCGCGCAGGCCTCGGTGCTGGTGCTGCTGATCGCTTCCGTCGGCTGCCATCTCGCCATGCAGGGCTTCGGCCTGGTGTTTTTCGGCGCCGAAGGCCAGCGCGCGCCACCGCTTTCGACCGCCTCATTCACCGTCGGGCCGCTGCGCTTCACCGGCCAGAGCATCGCGGTCTACGTCATCACGGCGGCGCTCATGATCGGGCTGTGGCTGTTTTTCGGCACCACGCTGACCGGCAAGGCGCTGCGCGCCACCGCCGTCAACCGCCTCGGCGCCCGCCTCGTCGGCATCCGGACCTCGCTCGCCGGACAGATCGCTTTCCTGATGGCCGCGATGATCGGGGCGATCTCGGGAATCCTGATCGTGCCGATCACGACGCTTTATTACGACACCGGATTCCTGATCGGCCTGAAAGGTTTCGTGGCCGGCATCATCGGCGGCCTCGTCAGCTACCCCTTGACCGCGATCGCGGCGCTTTTCGTCGGACTCGTCGAATCCTTCTCCTCGTTCAGCGCCAGCAATTTCAAGGAGGTCATCGTGTTCACGCTGATCATCCCGGTGCTGGTGCTGCGCTCGCTCGCGGCGCCCGCGGTCGAGGAAGACAAGGATTGACCGCGATGGCGGAACGATTGCCGATCTTTCTGTTCGCGCTGGTGATGGCGGCGATCCCGTTCATTCCGGGCATGCCGCCGTTCTGGATCGCGCTGCTGGACAATATCGGGCTCTCCGCGCTGGTGGCGATGGGGCTGGTGCTGCTGACCGGCGTCGGCGGCCTCACCTCGTTCGGCCAGGCCGCGTTTTGCGGCTTCGGCGCCTACACCACGGCGGTGCTGACCACGGCTTACGGATTGTCGCCGTGGCTGAGCCTGCCGCTCTCCCTCATCGTCAGCGGCATCGCCGCGGTCGTACTCGGGCTGATCACGGTGCGGCTGTCGGGCCATTATTTGCCGCTCGGCACGCTGGCCTGGGGCATCGGCCTGTTCTACCTGTTCAGCAAGCTCGAATTCCTCGGCCGCAATGACGGGATTTCCGGCGTACCGCCGCTGTCGATCGGCTCGCTCAAAATGATCGATCCCGGCACGATCTATTTCGCGATCTGGATCGCGGTGCTGCTCAGCGCGCTGCTCACCGTGAACCTTCTGGACTCGCGCACCGGCCGCGCCATCCGCGCGCTGCGGCGCGGCCACGTCGCCGCCGAAGCCTTTGGCATCCACACGCCGCGCGCCAAGCTTCTGGTCTTCATCCATGCGGCAGTGCTGGCCGGCCTCTCCGGCTGGCTCTATGCGCATTTCGAACGCACCGTGAATCCGACGCCGTTCGGGGTGCAGGCCGGCATCGAATATCTTTTCATCGCCGTGGTCGGCGGCGCCGGTTACGTCTGGGGCGGCGTGCTGGGCGCCGCCATCGTCGTCATCCTGAAGGAGATCCTGCAGAGTTACCTGCCCTATCTGTTTCACGGCGAGGGCCAGCTCGAGACCATCGTGTTCGGCATCCTGCTGGTCATGCTGCTGCAACTGGCGCCGACCGGCGTGTGGCCGTGGCTGACGGCGCGCTTGCCCGGCAAACCCGGCCGCAAACGGCCGGACACCTCGCTGACCTTGCCGGCGCGGCCGCAGGCCGCGGCAACGGCGGCGGTGCTGCTTCGGATCGACAACGCGCGCAAGCAATTCGGCGGCGTGGTCGCGGTCAACAATGTTTCGTTCGACGTGCATGCCCGCGAGATCGTCGCGCTGATCGGACCGAACGGCGCCGGCAAAAGCACGACCTTCAATCTCGTCACCGGCGTGCTCACTTCCTCGGGCGGACGGATCTCGGTGCTCGGCAAGGACATCCACAATGCGCCCCCGCAGGAAGTGGTGAAGCTCGGCGTCGCCCGCACCTTCCAGCACGTCAAGCTGGTGCCCGACATGACCGTGCTGGAGAATGTCGCGATCGGCGCCCATCTGCGCGGCCATGCCGGCGCGGTCTCCAGCCTGTTGCGGCTCGACCGCGCCGATGAAGCAAGGCTGCTGGCGGAAGCCGCGCGCCAGATCGAGCGCGTCGGTCTCGGCGACCAGATCGACCAGCTCGCCGGCAATCTCTCGCTCGGCCAGCAGCGCATCGTCGAGATCGCGCGGGCGCTGTGCGTCGATCCGATCCTGCTGCTGCTCGACGAGCCCGCCGCCGGATTGCGGCATATGGAAAAGCAGCAGCTCGCGGCACTGCTGCGTCAATTGCGCGACGGCGGCATGTCGGTGCTGCTGGTCGAACATGACATGGGATTTGTAATGAACCTCGCGGACCGCATCGTGGTGCTGGATTTCGGCACCAAGATCGCCGAAGGCACGCCGGCCGATATCAAGGCCCATCCCGATGTCATCAAGGCCTATCTCGGAGCGGTCGCATGAATCCTGACGGGAATGCGCTGCTCGAGGTCGCCGACGTCCATGTCGCCTATGGCAAGGTCGAAGCCGTCCGCGCGGTCTCGCTCCACGTCGCCGAAAACGAGATCGTCACCATCGTCGGCGCCAATGGCGCCGGCAAGACCACGCTGCTCAACGCCATCATGGGCATCCTGCCGCTGAAAGGCCGCACCCTGTTCGCGGGCGAGGACATGGCGCGGCTCGATATCGAGGATCGCGTCGCGGCCGGCCTGAGCCTGGTGCCGGAACATCGCGAATTGTTCGCCACCATGAATGTCGAGGACAATCTCAAGCTCGGCGGATTCCGGATGACGAAGGCCGCCAACGCAGCCTCGTTCGAGCGGGTCTATAGCCTGTTTCCGCGGCTGAAGGAGCGGCGCAAGCAGTTCGCCGGCACGCTGTCGGGCGGCGAGCAGCAGATGCTGGCGATGGGCCGCGCCTTGATGGGCGCGCCCAAGCTGTTGATGCTGGACGAGCCGAGCCTGGGCCTGGCCCCGATCATCGTCGCGGATATTTTCCGCATCATCGGCGAGTTGCGCGCCAGCGGCGTCTCGGTGCTGCTGGTCGAGCAGAACGCGCAAGCCGCCCTGCAAATCGCCGACCGCGCCTATGTGATGGAGCTCGGCGAATTCATCCTGAACGGACCGGCCGGCGAGATCGCCGCCAACCAGCGCGTCGCCGCCAGCTATCTCGGCTTCCAGCACGAGGGCGAAAGCCCGGTTTAGATCGCCGCTTGCATTTATACTACGCTGCGGTTCACTTCACCCTCCCCTGGAGGGGGAGGGTGAAAAGCGCAAACTGATCGAACAGAGTTACGGCCCGCCGCTCACTGCGCCGGAACGTATTTTCCGTTCTTCACCGTGAGCAGGATGCGCGAGCGGTCGTCGAGGCCGTAGCGGTCCTTTTCGGTGAAATTGTAGACGCCCTGGGTCGCCGCGATTTCGCGCTCGCTCAGCAGCGCCTGGCGGATCGCCTCGCGGAATTCCGGCGTGCCGGGCTTGGCCGTCTTCAAGGCCACCGGAACGACGCGCTCCAGCACCTGGAAGGCATCATAGGAATGACCGGCGAACTGGCTGCGGCTGTTGGCGCCATATTTGGCTTCATAGGCGGTGTTGAGCGCCAGTCCCGGCTTCTTGGTCAGGGCGCTGTCGGGCTGGTCTTCCGGATCCATCACCGGGCCGGACGCCATGATCACGCCTTCCGCCGCCGGACCCGCGATGCGGATGAAGTCCATGCTGGCGGCGCCGTGGGTCTGGTAGATCAGGCCCTTGTAGCCGCGGTCGCGCAATTCCTGCTGCGGCAATCCCGCCGCGGTGCCGGAGGCGCCGATCAGGATCGCGTCGGGATTGGCGGCGACCAGTTTCAGCACCTGGCCCGTGACCGACGTATCGGGCCGCGCGAAGCGTTCTTCGTCGACCAGCGTCATGCCCATCGGAATGCCCTGGCTCTCGAGATCCTTGAACCAGAGATCGCCGTAGGAATCGGAAAAGCCGATATAGCCGACGGTCTTGATGTTATGCGCCTTCATATGCTCGTACAGCACCTTGCCCATGATCGACACCGATTGCGGCATATCGACCGACCACTTGGCCCGCTGCGGCGGAATCGGAAACGGCGCCAGCGAAATGTGCGGAATTCCGGCCTCGTTGGCGACATCGGAGATCGCGATCGAGGGCGGCGTCGTCGATGAGCCGATGATAACGTCGGCCTTGGACTCCGTGACGAAACGGCGGGCGTTGGTGGTGGCGTTGGCCGGATCGCCGCCGTCGTCGAGCACGATCAGCTTGAGCGGCACGCCGCCGATTTCCTTGGGCACGAATTCGAGCGCATTGCGCTCGGGAATGCCGAGCGCCGCGGCCGGGCCGGTGGTCGAAATCGAGATGCCGACGGTGATTTCATTGGTCTGCGCCCGGGCCGAAAGGCCCGGCAGCGCCAGCGCCGCCGCGATCGCCGCGGCGGACAGGTGAACGAGTTTCATTGACTTCCTCCCTTGGATATTCCCTTGAATCTTATGTCTCAAAGCAAAATTCGACTGCTCATTCAGCCCCCTCTTTAGGCGATGTGGCCGCCCGAGTCAGCCCGGCAAAACGGCTTTGGCGGCGCACGAAATTACGGCCTCCTCCGGCCAGTGGAGGAGACCGCGCGGCGCCCCGCGAATTTCATGCCGGCAGGGCGCTCCTAGCGCGGTGCCATCCGGAGCGAGGCGTCCAGCCGCACCACTTCGCCGTTGAGATAGGGATTGTCGATCATGTGCAGCGCCAGCGAAGCGTATTCGTCGGCATGCCCGAGCCGGCGCGGGAACGGGATCGCCGCGGCGAGGCTATCCTGCGCCTCCTGCGGCAGACTGGCCAGAAGCGGCGTGAGGAACAGGCCGGGCGCGATCGTCATGACGCGAATGCCGAACTGCGCCAGCTCGCGCGCGATCGGCAGCGTCATGCCGACGATGCCGCCCTTCGAGGCCGAATAGGCCGACTGCCCGATCTGGCCATCATAGGCCGCCACCGACGCGGTGCAGATGACGACGCCGCGCTCGCCGGTCGACAGCGGCTCCAGCTTCGACATTTCCGCCGTCGCCAGCCGCAGCATGTTGAAGCTGCCGATCAGGTTGACCTTGATGATCTTCTCGAAGTCGCCGAGCGGCATCGGCCCCTCGCGGCCGAGCACCCGTTTGGCGACCGCGATGCCGGCGCAATTCACCAGCACCCGCGCCGGGCCGTGGGCTTTCGCGGCCTGAGCAACAGCGGCTTCGGCGGACGCCGCATCGGCGACATCGCAGACCACCGCAACGCCGCCGATCTCGGCGGCGACGGTTTCGGCCAGCTTGGCGTTGAGGTCGCAGACGGCGACCTTGGCGCCTTGCGCCGCGAGCTTGCGCGCGGTGGCAGCCCCCAGTCCCGATGCGCCGCCGGTGACGATGGCGGCCTGATCTTTCAATTGCATGATGTCTCTCCCTGTCGAACAACTCTCGGAATGGGCTAAAGCGTGATCACCTTTGCCGCCGGCGCCGGCGAGTATAGCTCGTCGATCAGGCGGCTGCGATACTCCAGCACGGCGCGCTGGTTGATCGAGCCCTTGTCGGTGACTTCGCCGCGGTCGATCGACAATGGCGTGTCGAGCAGGATGGCACGGGTGATGCGGTTCGAGGACCCGGTCGATGCCGCGAAGAAACGAACCAGCCGGTCGCGAAACGCGTCGCGGATGGCTGCATCGGACGCCGCGGCCGCGATGTCGTCCGTGACCAGCGCCGGATTGATCTGGCGGCAACCGTCGGGATCGAGCACCACCAGCGCGGACACCTCATCGCGGTTGATGCCGGCAATCACCACGTCGCGCACCATCGGTGCGCAGGCGGCGATGAAGCGCGCGCGCAGCGGGCCGACGCTGACCCAGGTGCCGCTGGCGAGCTTGAAATCCTCGGCGATGCGGCCGTCGAAATCAAAGCCTGAGCTAAAATCATCCGCCGCTACGGGCTTGAGCGCGTCGCCTAACTTGTAAAAGCCCTCCTCATCGAACGCGGCCGCGGTCAATTCCGGCTGGCGCCAATAGCCGGGCGTGACGTTCGGTCCCCTGGCGCGAATTTCCAGCTTGCCGTTGTTCGGGACCAGCTTGGCGTCGCTGCCCAAGACCGGAAGACCGACATGGCCGGAGCGGCTGGTATCGGGCCGCACCGACATGAAAAACGGCGCGGTCTCGGTGGCGCCAAGCCCGGTCAGCATCGGCACCCGATAGCCTTTCTGCTGCGCCGAGAGTTCATCGAGGCTGTTCCAGACATAGGGCGACATCGCCGCGCCGGAGAAGAACATCGCGTGCAGACGGTGAAAGAATTTCTCACGCAACGCCCGATCGTCGCGCAAATAGGGCAGCAGCGATTCATATCCCTTCGGCACGTTGAAATACGCCGTCGGCGAAATCTCGCGAAGATTGCGCACGGTTTCCTCGATGCCGCCGGGCACCGGCTTGCCCTCGTCGAGATACATCGAGCCGCCGTTGAACAGCGTCAGACCGACATTGTGATTGCCGCCAAAAGTGTGATTCCACGGCAGCCAGTCGACGATGACGGGCGGCTCGTCCTTCAGGAACGCCAGCGTCTCGCGCAGCATCACCTGGTTGGCGCAGAGCATGCGCTGGGTGTTGATGACCGCCTTGGGATTACCGGTCGAGCCCGACGTCAGCAGGAATTTGGCGATTGTGTCCGGGCCGATCGCCTCATGCGCCGCATCGAGGCCGGGATGTTCCGGCGCCGCCAGCAGATCGGCCAACCCTGTCACGTCGCGGCCGGGCACTGCACCGCGCGAGGCCGCGATCTCGACCGTATCGGGGACATTGGCGGCCAACGCGTCGGCGAATTTGTCCGCGTCGTCGGCGAACACCAGCCCCGGCGTCAGCAGCTTCATCGCAAAAGCAAGCTTGCCGTAATCCTTCGAGATCAGCGAATAGGCGGCCGAGACCGGACAAAACGGAATGCCGGCATACAGCGCGCCGAACGCCAGCACGGCGTGATCGATCGAATTGCCTGAGAGAATGACAACCGGCCGCTCCGCCGACAGGCCGCGGGCGAGCAGCGCCGATGCGATATGCCGGCTCGAATCCAACAATTGCGCATAGGTGACCCGGCGCCAGCCGGCGCCATCGCGCTCGGCCATGAACACGCGACCCGGCGCAGCCTTGGCCCAATGATGCAGGCGGTCGGTGAGCCGCACCGGATAGCCGCCGAGCTCAGCCTTGGGCCGCAGATAGACGGTGCCGTCATGGCGGCGCTCGACCGACACCGCGGGATCGCCGAACGAAATCGCGCGCAACGGCGCGCTGCTTTTCCCGGCGGGGACCGCGGTATCGGGTTTCGCGCTCATGGGGCGGGTTTCACCTTGGCGGTCTTGCGGTCGAGAAATGCGCGGATCCGGCGCTTGGCCTCCTTGTCGCTCTGCGCCACCGTCGCCATCAGGGACTCCATCAACAGCCCCGCCTGCGGATTGGCTTCCGCGATCATCGGCAGCGCCTGCAACACCGCGAAATTCGTCAGCGGCGCGTTGCCCGCGACTTTTTCGGCAAGCTCCATCGCCTTGGGCAGACCGCCGCCCGCCTCGGTGAGATATTGCGTAAAGCCGTACAAGGCCCCCTCGGCCGCCGCATACACCCGCCCGGTCAGCATCATGTCCGCCATCCGCGCGACGCCGATCAGCCGCGGCAGCCGCACCGATCCGCCGCCACCGACGAAAATGCCGCGCTGGCCTTCCGGCAACGCGAAATAGGCCGAGGGCTCGGCGACGCGAATGTGGGCGGCGCAGGCCAGTTCCAGCCCGCCGCCGATCACCGCGCCCTTCAGCGCGGCGATGACCGGCACGCGGCTATATTGAATCCGGTCGAACACCCGGTGCCACATTTGCGAATGCCGCAACCCTTCGGTGGCGTCGTGCTCGGTCAGTTCGGAAAGATCGAGGCCGGAAGAGAAATGATCGCCGATACCGTGAAGGACGACGGAGCCGATTCCCTCCGGAAGATTCGCGAAGCAATCCTGGAGCGCCAGGATGAGGCCGTCGTTCAGCGCATTGCGCTTGGCCGGACGGTTGAGGCCCACGGTCAAGACCGGGCCTGACAGCTCGACCTTGAGCAGCCCGGCCCGATCGGCGGCAGCAGCGGCGTTTCCCATGGGCTTATTATGTCCTACCCAGAATAGTTATGTTTTATAATTATTTACGGAGGAGTCAATGACAGGATGGCGCAGGTTCACGGGTGGAGGCGCTTGGCCGTTGCGTCCCTGACGAGGCGATCATCGTTCAGGACCGTAAAGCCCGAAGCGTTCGCCGTTTGTCACCGCCTGCTTGATCAGCCGCAGCCGAACCGGCGTCACGCGATGCGGTCCATCGCCAACGGCTTTTTCTCGTGGGCAGTATCTCCCTCCCCGGCATGGCGCTTTGAATGCTCTTTGCGGGCATTGTTATATGATATAATCATCACGGCAAGGCTGCGCGGCGACACCCGCGAAGCCCACAATAATGAAGCCTTCAAGAATCCGGGAGCGAGCGTTGCGGACAAAAGTGGCGATCATTGGCGCGGGGCCGGCGGGATTGCTGCTCGGGCAACTGCTTCACGTTTACGGAATCGACAACGTCATCCTGGAACGGCAAACGCCGGACTATGTGCTCGGCCGCATCCGCGCCGGACTGCTCGAGGAAGGCACGGTGGCGCTGCTCGACGAAGTCGGCGCGGGCGAGCGCGCGCATCGCGAGGGGCTGGTCCATCACGGCGTCGAGCTGGCTTTCGGCGGCGTGCGCCATCGCATCGACATGCATGCCGCCACCGGCAAGACCGTGATGATCTACGGCCAGACCGAAGTCACGCTCGACCTGATGAACGCGCGCAAGGCGGCCGGGCTTGCGACGGTCTATCAGGCCAGCGACGTCACGCCGCTCGATTTCGACGGCGATCGCCCGCGCGTCACTTACGTCAAGGATGGCGTCAGCCATGAGATCGCCTGCGACTTCATCGCCGGCTGCGACGGATTCCACGGCGTCAGCCGCGCCAGCCTGCCTTCATCCGCGATCCGGACCTTCGAACGGATCTATCCGTTCGGCTGGCTCGGCATCCTGTCGGAAACGCCGCCGGTGTCGCCCGAACTGATCTACAACAACCATGCGCGCGGCTTTGCGCTCTGCACCATGCGCTCGACCCACCGCAGCCGCTATTACGTGCAATGCCCGCTCGACGACCATATCGACCAATGGCCGGACGAGCGGTTCTGGGACGAGTTGAAGCGCCGGCTGGATGAAAGGGCGGTCGATGAACTCGTCACCGGGCCGTCGATCGAAAAGAGCATCGCGCCGCTGCGCAGCTTCGTCGCCGAGCCGATGCGGTTCGGAAAGATGTTCCTGGCCGGCGACGCCTCGCATATCGTGCCGCCGACCGGGGCCAAGGGACTCAACCTCGCCGCCAGCGACGTGCATTACCTGTCGCGCGCGTTGCGCGAATATTACGACGAGAAATCCTCCGCCGGGATCGACGCCTATTCGGGCACGGCGCTGGCGCGGGTCTGGAAGGCGGTACGCTTCTCCTGGTGGATGACCTCGATGCTGCACAAATTCCCCGACCAGGGCGAATTCGGCGCCCGCATCCAGCTCGCCGAGCTCGATTACCTCGTCAGCTCGAAAGCCGCATCGGCCTCGCTGTCGGAGAATTATGTCGGACTGCCGTTCTAGGCATTTGCTGTCTTAGTCATTGCGAATAATTGCCGTCGTTCCGGGGCGATGCAACGCATCGAACCCGGAACCTCGAGACCCGGGTTCACGCTTCGCGTGCCCCGGAATGACATGCATGTGTCTAGGTTTCAAACACCTCGGCAAATCCTGTTTAAAACTTTGTAGGCGGTGAAACCGTCACGGGTTTCGCGTTCAATGGTGGTATCCGCCACCCTGCGAGCCGAACATGACCGCACCCGACATCCCCGAAGGCTTCGAGCGTCACTTCCGGCAGAGCCCGCTCACCGATCCCTGGGAGCCGCTTTATTCGAAACGCACCGACAAGGCCGTCATCATCGGCTTGCGGCTGGCGAGAGCGCACACCAACGCCCGCGGGCTGATCCATGGCGGCCTGATCGCGGCGCTTGCCGACAATGCAATGGGCCATAGTTGCGCACTGCAGATAGGAGGGACCTCGTCGCTGGTGACGATCGGCCTGGCGGTCGATTTCGTCGGCTCCGCGAAAATCGGACAATGGCTGACGGTGGAAAGCGACGTGATCCGGACCGGCAGCACGATCTGTTTCGCGCAAAGCCTGGTCAAGGCGGATGATGCCGTTATCGCCCGCGCCAATGCGACGTTTCGCGTGGTGCCGAAGCGGGAAGAGCCCGCGTCAACTTCCGCCGTCATGCCCCGCGAAAGCGGGGCATCCAGTACGCCGCGGCCCTCGTAAATATCGAGACAGCTGCGTTTACCGGATCACCCGCTTTCGCGGGTGATGACATAGAACGCGGAATGACGGCATCAACCTGGAGCATAATCGGTTCTGATTGAATCAGAACCGAAGCTCCAGATTTTTGTTTTGACGCGTTTTCTTCACGCGAACCGGTATCCACTTCGCTCAAAAACGCTCTAGCCGAAATGCCAATCGCTGGCTTCGACCACGAGATCGATGAAGGTACGCACCTTGGCCGACAACAGCCGCGACGTCGGATAGACGATGTGGATCGGCAGCGCCGGCGGCTCGAATTTCGCCAGCGCGATTTTGAGGCGGCCGCGCCTGATCGCCTCGGCCGCCTGATAAGCCAGCACCCGCGTCAGGCCGCCGCCCTGTTCGGCATACTGGATCGCGGCGTCGGCGCTGTTGGTGACGAAGCGCGGCGCGACCGTGACGCGAAGCTCGCGGCCATCCCGGACAAAACGCCAGTCCGGCGGCATTGAGACCGCACCGAACTGAATCGTCTGATGTCCTGCGATCGCCTCCGGCGTCTTCGGCTCGCCATGCTGCTTGAGATAACGCTGGGAGGCGACCACGATCCGCCGCATCTCGCCGACATGGCGCGCAACCAGGCTGGAATCGGCGAGATGGCCGATCCGGACCGCAAGATCGACGCCGTCTTCGACCAGGTTGATCACGCGGTCGGATAGCCGCAATTCGCCGGTCACCTCGGGATAGCGTTTCAGATAGGCCGACATCACCGGGCTGACATGCAGACGGCCAAAACCCATCGGCGCCGAAACCACCAGCCGCCCGCGCGGCCGGGTCCGCTCGCCTTCGGCAGAGCCTTCGGCTTCCTCGACATCGGCAAGGATGCGCCGGACCCGCTCCAGATAGCGCGTACCGGCGTCGGTCAGCGCAACCTGCCGCGTGGTGCGCTGGAGCAGCCGCGCGCCGAGACGATCTTCCAGCGCCGCGATCAACCGGGTCACGGCCGAGGGCGACAGGCCGAGCTTGCGCGCCGCCGGCGCGAATCCCCTGAGATCGGCGACCGCGGCAAAAGCCTGCATGGCATCGAGACGGTCCATGACATTATTTCATATCCTGCAACAATGAAGTGTCAATCCAGCCGATTGTGGAAATAACGGAAACGTCCATGTTTTACGTAAGGCGCGGGCTTCAGCGCGCCGGATGAACTTCAACCGAGGACCTTCCGATGTCAGACCCACAGGGCTATTCCAGCGACGTGGCGTTCACGCCGGCAGTGAAGGCGATGCAAACGCGCAAGGGCTCGCGCGATGCCTATGCCCATGTCGAACAAAACGGCGGCTGGCGCACCGAGATCGACGACAAGCTTGCGGGCTTTTTGGCCGAGACTAACAGCTTCTATCTCGCCACCGCGAGCCGGGACGGCCAACCCTATATCCAGCATCGCGGCGGGCCAAAAGGCTTTGTCAAAATCCTGGACAAGAACACGCTGGCCTTCGCCGATTACAACGGCAACCGGCAATACATCACGCAGGGCAATCTCACCGAAAATCCCAAGGCCCATATTTTCGTGATGGACTATGCCCATCGCCGCCGCGTCAAGATCTGGGGCGAGGCGCGGGTAGTCGACGACGATCCGGCGCTGACACGCTCGCTGATGCCGCAAGGCTACAAGGCGCGGCCCGAGCAGGCGATCCTGTTCAGGATCGCCGCGTGGGACACTAACTGCCCGCAGCACATCCCGCAGAAATTCGACGCCGCGGATGTCGCGGCGGCGCTTGCCTCGCGCGACGTGCGCATCGCGGAACTGGAAGCGGAGCTGGCTGCCCTGAAGGGCCAGCCCTCTCCCGCGCACTGAGTTTCTTCAGGCCGCCTGCCGCAACGGCGTCCAGGCGAAGTCCGGATAATAATGGAGCATCATGCGGTCGACATAGGCGACAAGATTTTGAAACTGCTCGGCGCGTTCGCGCAGTTTCGACTCAAAGAACGGCGTCAGGATTCCGGCCAGTGCGCCGAAGGCGGCGGCATCGGCGCCGCAGGGCGTGTCGCCCATCAGATACAGCTTGTCTCCGAGTTGAACCGACAATGCGAACAACGAGCGCATGGCGAGATCGACGTCGTCATCCGGGGCGTGACGGCCAAGACCGCTGATGAGATAATTCTCGGCGACGCGGAGTTGCGCGTCCTCGCGCAGCTTCTCCCGGACATTGTCCGGCGCGCCATCGAAGAAATGCGCCGGCCCCTTGGCAAAATTGTCGGCATCGACCCAGCGCGCGCCAATCAGCGCCCAATAGATGTGATGCTCGATCATCCGCTCGAATGCCCAGGCCTGCGCCCGCTGTTGCAGATCAAGCCCAGTGTCGAAATCGAAACCGTATTTGCGCTCGATATGGGCGCGGATGAAGGTGGAATCGGCGATGCGCTCGGAATCATCCTCGATATAGGGCAACTGCCCTTTGGGAGACGCCGGCGGCATCGACCTCTGCTTGCGATAGGCAAGACCCGCCATCTTCAACTGGACTTCGGTCTTGGTCACGAATGGGCTGATTTCCGGCAGTCCAAAACCTGCCCCCAAACCGTACAGCGTAATCATCATAAGCTCCTGATCGACTGGACCGACGCGAGAGGCTACCTGTCCCCTGCTGCCACCATGGTGTCAGCAGCGGTCATGACGGCGGCAAAACGCGCTCCCCGCCAGGCGCGGCGCATGATATTTTGCGCCCACGAGGCCAGAAGCCGGTGCGCGACGACCTGCAATGCGGCCAACCCGCGCAAGACCTGTGCAGCGATCGCCCAGCGGACATCCCCGGAGCCGCCGTGAACGGAAATCAGGCATTCCGCGGCCCAGGCCTGCGCCCGCCAGAACGGCTGGAATCTTGCGAAGCCATCGAGAATCACCATGGACAAATTCCCTTCAGTTGAAATGTTGTCCCGTTATAGAAACCGCCTGCTGCCAACATGCTGTCAGCATCGGTAAGCCCATCCGTCATTGAGAGAGAGCCGACATGAGACGCGCCGACCGGCTGTTTCAGATCATTCAGGTGCTCCGGCGCAGCCGCAGGCCGCTGACCGCGGACTCCATCGCCGAAGAGCTCGAGACCTCGAAGCGGACGATCTATCGCGACATCGCCACCCTGATCGGACAGCGCGTACCGATCCGCGGCGAGGCCGGCATGGGCTATATCCTGGAGAAGGGATTCGACCTGCCGCCACTGATGCTGACGCCCGATGAGATCGAAGCCGCCGTGCTCGGCGCGCAATGGGTGGCGACACATGCCGACCCGGTGCTGGCGCGCGCCGCCGACGACCTGATCGCAAAAATCGCCGACACCGTTCCCGAACGGCTGAGACCTTTCGTGCTGGAGCCGGCCAGCCGCGCCCAGACGGCCTGGAACAGGGAACCTGACCGCATCGACATGGTGCGAACGCGGGTACAGATTCATGAAGGAAAGAAAATCGCGTTGCGCTATCGCGACGAGCGCGGCCGCGATAGCGAACGCACGATCTGGCCGATCGCCATCGGCTATCTCGAGGCGGTGCGGCTGCTCGCGGCCTGGTGCGAGCTGCGCGGCGATTTTCGCAGTTTTCGCACCGACCGCGTCGTCGGCGCGGACTATCTCGGCGAAAAATATCCGGAGCGGCGCGACGTGCTGCGGGCCAAGTGGCGGCAAAGCCTGATCTGGGAACGGCCGGGCGATAATTGAGGCTGGCGGGGTGCCGGCTGGGCGCGAACCGGTTTCCACTTCGCTTGAAAACGCGATAGAGCTTGTTTTGACGCGTTTTCTTCACGCGAACCGGTTTCCACTTCGCTTGAAAACGCGATAGACCGACGGCATGGAAGCCAACGATCAGGCCGTCGCCGCCGAGACCCTCCGTGAGCAGAATCCCTGCCAGTCCTGCGGGGCGTGCTGCGCCTATTCCGCGAACTGGCCGCGTTTCAGCACCGAGGACGACGCCGCGCTTGAATTGATCCCCGAACAATTCGTCAACGCGACGCTTTCGGGCATGCGTTGCGAGGGCGAGCGATGTTCGGCCCTGTCCGGCCAGGTCGGCATCAAGACCGCCTGCACGATTTACGCGGCGCGCCCCGAGGTTTGCCGGACCTGCATGCCGGGCGATGCCGAATGCCGGATGGCGCGGCGGCGGCACGGCCTGCCGGCGCTGATTTGATCCCTCTTGCGTCATTCCGGGACGCGCCGGGATCCATACGCCGTGCATCTTGCGCGAAGGCACCATGGCAGCGCCTGCTGCGACGACTAAAGCCGATGGTTATGGGTCGCCGCTTTCGCGGGGACGACGTGAAGAAAAATCAGGCGTAACGACGCTTAAGCCGGAACAATCCGCAGGGCGGGCAAAGGCGCATCTCGCGCCGTGCCCACCATTCGCACCATACGGTGGGACTGCGGTGGGCACGCTTCGCTTTGCCTACCCTACCAAGCTGCCGGTGTTGATTTAGGCCGGAACGGCTTCGACGAAATCCTCGTCGTCCAGTTCGTCGAGCGGCGCGAAGGTCGAAAGCGGCTTGGTCGACAATGTGATCGGCTTGCGGTGGCCGTCGGACGATGGCGCGGCCCGCCTCGCCGGTCCGCGGGACAGCGCATAGAGGGCCGAGCCGGCGCGTCCGCCCGCCTCGATCAATTCGCGTTCGCTGCAACTGGCCGCGACCGACAGCGCCAACGAATGCAGATGGCTTCTGCGGTAGCAGAACAGCGCCAGCATGGCCCGGACCTCGGAAGAGACGCCCGCCACCAGCCTGCTCAGGCTATGTTCGTTAGCGCGGTACATTTCGCCGAGCAGTTCGTCTCGGACCGGGCAGAAATCGTTCTCGAAGGCTTCGCGGCTTGAAAACATTATCGTTCTCCCTTGTCATGGAAGATGCAATGCAATTCTCTAACGCAAGGTTAACCACGGAAACTGGTAGTTGTACGGAGACGTTGCCAGTTGCGCGCGAATCGGAACCGCGCGAGCGTGATCGGACACACTTCCATGCCGCAGTGCTTTTCAAGTTCCGGGCTGTCAATTTCTGACCTGCGCCAACGGCCGGAATTTTTCGATATCGTCGCCGACCGGATCTGGCGGGCATGGTGGAAGGAGAGCGGCCATCCGCTTGGCTATATCTCCGACCGGCTTCGCGAAAACATCGACGCGACGCCGATTCCGTTCGCGCTGGTCGCGCATGACGGCGCAACGTTTCTCGGCACCGTCTCGGTGATTGCCTCGGATCTGGCGGAGCGCCCGCAATTCACGCCCTGGGTCGCGGCGGTGTGGGTCGAGCCGCCAGCGCGCCGGCGCGGTGTCGGCGCGGCGCTGGTCGAGCGCGCCACGCGCGTCGGTTTCGCGCTTGGCGTCGGCCGCCTCTATCTGTGTACCCGGCCCTCGCGTTCAGATTATTACGAGCGAATGGGCTGGACCGTGATCGAACGCGAGATCGGTCCGCACCAAATGAGCGTGCTGGTCCGGGATGAGGCCGGCCGGATCAATTCGCCGCCATGAATATCGACAGGCCGAATCCGGTGAGATGATGCAGCGCCTGGTCGACCCCGATCAGGGTCCAGAACCACGGATGCTCCACCGTCACATCGAAGGTCGACGCCACCAGCCCCTTGGCGCGGTCGATCACGATGTGAATGGCGAAATCGATCAGAGCGAGAAACCAGAAGCGCGGCGCAAGGACCAGGATCAACGCCATTGCAACCGCAAGATGTACCAGGCAGTGCGCCAGCAGCGGCAGCGCCCATCCGGTCTTCTGGTCCTTGCCGAGCGCCATCCAGGAATTTTGCAGAACAAAATCGGCGATGACGTGCTTGAAGGCGAGAACGAGCATCCATCCGACAAGCGCGCCTACCGGAACCGAGGATGACAATGCAGGAAACGACAAGCTAACGCCTTTTGCTGGGACTGATCTGAAACGACAACACGGGAACAGGAAATCTAGGGCGTCAGCACAATATTTTCTCAAAGCGGATCATTCGATGCCTGTATTTATGACATCTCCGGTGCCGGAATGCACCTGTGAGGTATTCAAAAACCGTGGAGTGTGGCCGAACGGCGATAGCGACGCTGGCGCCCATCCGGGCTGCCCCCCAGGTTGGCATCGAAGAGCCAACATCGCCGCCGGTCCCGGATAGCGGCGAAGGTGGGAAAAATTGTTTTTTTCTAGAGCCTTACCGGTTCTGATTGAATCAGAGCCGGGCTCACCTCTTTTGTTGTGACGCATTTTCTTCACGCGAACCGGAATCCACTTCGCTCGAAAACGCTATCGGTATTTACGATCGCGCAAGGCGATCGCTCCAGGGATTACTGCGGCGCAGCGGGCGGGCGTGGCGCGCCTGGACAAAATGTCGCAATCCTCGAAGCCACGCGAAGCACCTGACCGCCGGCACTACGCCGCGGTGTTTGCCGGTTCGGTTGCGGACTGCGCGCGCGCCCTGATCTCCGCGATCCGGTGCTTGAGCGCGATCTGTCGCCGATCAGACTGCACGGCCCCGCGCGCCTCGGCGATCGCACCGGCCAGATCGGTCAGCGGCAGCACGCCGTCGAAGGTCGGCTTGACCAAGCCGTCGATGATCGCATGCCAGTCCGCAAGCCCCTGGCGATAGACGTGGCCATAGCCCTGAATCATGGCCGCGGTCTGAACGACCGCCAAGGCGGCCGCCGGCTGTTTGGCCAGGCTGCGATCGATCATGTGCAGCCAGCGTTCGACCCAGACCCGCTCCCTGGCATAGCGCACCGAAAACAGCCGCCATCGCTTCAGCCCCGCCTCGATTTTCAGGCGGCGAATGCCCCAGCGGCCGGCGGCGCTGTAGCGGATCGAGACCGGCGCATGCGCCCAGTTCAACCGGTCGAGCAGGTCGATCACCGGTTCGGCGATGACAGCCGGAAGCGCGCCGATCAATTCATCGATCCGGAATTTCCTGCGGTCGCCGCCCGGCTGCCGTCCGGTCAGCTTCAACTGCGCGATCCGGATCGGATCCTCATAGCTCATGCGCATCGCCATCAGTTGAGCGATCTCGCCGAACATCGCGGCATCGACGCCCGGCCTGCCGGCAAAGCGCCGCAGCCGCTCGACGTAAAGCTGCGCATAGCTGGTGCTCTGATAATCGATCAGCCGGTCGATTCCGGCGCTGACGATGGCCGCCGTCCCGTCGGGCACATCGTCGGGCAGGCCGGGCGCCACGTCATCATCGTCGCCGATGATGTCGGCGAACAGATAATGTAACGAGGAAAGGACGCCGTCTTCCACGCAGCCGCCCCCGGTTCTTCAGGCCGGTTTCGGCGCGGCAGCCGGCACAGTTTGCTGCGCCAGCCGCTGCTCGAGCGCGCCGATGTTCTGAAACAGCCGCGCGCTTGCCAGGCGAAGGAAATAAAAGCCGAAGGCCGGGTTCTGCACGTAGAGCTCCTCGACCTTGTTGTAGCTGACGCTCAGGATCAGGCCGGACTCGATGCACTCCAGCGTCTGGGTTCGCGCTTTCTGCGGCGACAACATGCCAAGCTCACCGACGATGGCGCCCACCGGCAATTCGATTCCGGATTCGACCAGCCTGAACCGGCCGCTGACAATGTAGAGCATGTCCTCGGCCTTCTCGTCCTTGTAGAACAGGATCTCGCCCGCGTTGCATTTGCGCTCGGTCATGAACGGCTTCAGCCATTCCATCGACAGATCGCTGTTAACGGATCGCTTCACGTCGCGCACCAATTGCAGCATCTGGTGCAGGCGATAGGAATTGAGCACCAGCACCAGGGTCTGCACCAGGATGACCAGATAATTATGGCTCGGAATCGCGGTCGTGATCAGAACGATGTTGGTGAGAATGGCGAAGACCCGCAACGGGATCATCGTCCGCATCGTGGTGGTGGCGACGACGAAAACGGAGGCGAACAACGTACCTGCGGTGCCGGCGTGCTCTGCGAGATGTGAGGTATCCATCGGTGCCAACCAATTTCAGGGCAAATAAATCTGGGCGTCGGATTTCGACATCGGATTCCGGCGCGCCCTATCATAAGGCGCGCGCCGGCTTTTGGTATAAGGCGAAAAGCCGATGTTTTGTCGTGAATTCCAGGCCAGGCCGGCCAAATCCGCGATCCGGTCCCGTTACCCGGATCGCCGGGCGGATCGTTCTATTCCCGGACCTTGGCGCCGGAGGTCTTATTCCGGGCCGTTCACCGCTATTTCTGCGATAGCTCTGTTTGCGATAACTCTGTTTATACCCCCTCGTTGACGGCCCCCTCCCGCGCGGGCACCTTGCCGGGCCTGTCATGCCGCGCCCGGCCGGACAAGACCTTTTCACCGACAAACGCCGCTCCCCGATGTCAAAGCCGCCCTCCTCTCCTGCCCTGGCGCAGTTCGTGGCCGCAACGGCCGGCCGCAACATGACGCAGCCGGCCTATATCGCGGTGGCGACCGGCGTCGCCATGATGATGCTTCTCACCGTCGAGCCCGCCTACGACGTATTGTATCGCTGGATCGGTGCGCTGCTATGGGCGTGTCTGGCGTTCTTCGTGTTCGAATGGGGGGTGCGGCTGCGCCATGCCATCCTGGCGCAGACCGTATGGAGCTATGTCGTGTCGCTCCGGGGACTGGTGGATGCCGCCGGCGCATTGGCGGTGCCGCTGGCGCTGGTGTCCGGCGCCGCTCCAAAGACCGCGTGGCTGCTCGGCGTGCTCTGGCTCCTGAAGGTGCTGCCGGGCGTCCGCGGCTTGCGGCAGTTGCGCCGGGTGCTCGTGCAGGAATCCGGGCCGCTGCTCAGCGTGCTGGTGATCTTCCTGGTGGTGCTGTTCGTCGCCTCGGTCGCGGTCTATTTCCTCGAGCGCGACGCGCAGCCGGCGGCCTTCGACAACATTCCCGCCGCCCTGTGGTGGGCGGTCGCGACCCTGACCACGACCGGCTATGGCGACGTGGTGCCGATCACGCCGCTCGGCCGTCTGGTCGCGGCCTTCGTGATGATCTGCGGCCTCGGCGTATTCGGCCTCTGGACCGGCATTCTCGCCACCGGCTTCGCCGCGGAAACCCGGCGCGACAATTTTCTCAAGACCTGGGAATCCGTCAGCAAGGTGCCGTTCTTCGCCGCGCTCGGTCCGGCCGCGATCGCCGATGTCACGCACATGCTGCGCACGATGGATTTGCCGCCGCGCACCACGATCATCCGCAAGGGCCAGGCCGGCGACTGCATGTATTTCATCGCGTCCGGCGAGGTCGAGGTCGATTTGCCGGGCAAGAAGGTCAGGCTCGGCGAAGGCGCGTTCTTTGGCGAGATGGCACTGCTCGGCAACCATCTGCGCTCCGCCAACATCGCGACCACGCGGCTATCCAAGCTGCTGGTACTCGATCTGGTCGACTTCCGCGTGTTGATGGCGCGGCATCCCGATCTGTCGCAGACCATCGATGCCGAAGCCAAGCGTCGCGAATTGGAAAACCAATAGATATGACCCGACGGAGACAGCCATGACCGAAGCGGCCGAGACCGCGAGCGCGCCCATCCTCGACATCGACGGCGCGCGCGCCACCATCCGCCTCAACCGGCCCCGGCATCTGAACCGGCTGCAAGCCGACGATCTCGCCGCGCTCACAAAACTGTTCGAGCGGATCGAGGCCGATCCGGCGGTGCGGGTATTGGTGTTGACCGGCACCGGCCGCGCCTTCAGTGCCGGATATGATCTCAACTCGGTCGCGGAGCGCGCCACCAGCGCCGTCGAGCAGGAGAGCGGCGGATCGGCGTTCGAGGCCGTCGTCAACCGGCTCGAGGATCTCGGCGTTCCCACGATCTGCCGGCTCAACGGCGGCGTCTATGGCGGCGCCACCGATCTGGCGCTGGCCTGCGATTTCCGCATCGGCATCGACAGCGCCGAGATGTTCATGCCGGCGGCGCGGCTCGGGCTGCATTATTACAAGAGCGGCATCATGCGCTACGTGTCGCGGCTCGGCGCCGACAACGCCAAGAAACTGTTCCTGACCGCGCAAAAGATCGACGCAAGCGAGATGCTGCGGATCGGCTATCTCACGGCAGTGGCGTCCGCCGATACGCTCGACCGGGAGGTCGACCGGCTCGCGACGATTCTCGCCGGCAACGCGCCGGTCGCGATGCGCGGCATGAAGCGCGCGATCAACGAATTCGCCCGCGGCCAGCTCGATGGCGAAGCCGCCGACCGCCGCCACCGCGACAGCATGCGCGGCGACGAGATCAAGGAAGGCATCAAGGCGTTCGCGGAAAAGCGGCCGCCGCGGTTTTAGAACGCCGTTACTCGTCCACGAAGGTCACGGTGTCGGCGAGACTGGCGCGCGAGGTGCGGTAGCTGTTGACCTTGTGGGCGCTGTCCGCGTAGCCGAATGAAATTCCGCAGACCACGCGGCGGTCGTCGCCGAGTTTGAAGTGGCGGCGGATCAGGCCGGAATGACGCGCCAGGGCGGCTTGCGGAATGGTGCCGAGACCGAGCGCCTGCGCCGCCAGCATGAAATTGCCGACATAGGCGCCGCAATCGATCGCGCCGTAGGTTCCGAGCGCTTCGGTCGAATGAATGATCGCGACATGCGGCGCGCCAAAGAAATTGTAGTTCTCCAGCGCCTGTTTGGCATAGGCGGCCTTGTCGCCTCTGACAATGCCCAGCGTATTGTAAAGCTGGAATCCGCTTTCACGGCGGCGGTCGAGATAGACGCCGAGATATTCCCGCGGCGGTGGCAGGTCATAGTCGTCCCCGGCGCCCGAAATAGCCTCGGCATAGATCAATTTGCGAAACCGCTCCTTCGCCTCGCCGCTGGCGATCACGACCTGCCAGGGCTGGCTGTTGCACCAGGATGCTGTGCGTTGCGCCGCCGTCAGGATGCGTTCGATGATCGGGCGCGGCACGGGCTGCGGCAGGAAGGCACGGACGGAGTAACGCTCGTGCAGCAGTTCCTCCAGCACGTCGATGCGGTCCTCGGTCGAATGATGCGCTTTCGGCGGTTGCGCGGTGGCATCCTGCATCTCTGTCGTCCTCCCTGCTCGAATTCCTGCAAAAACACCGACAAGCATACCGATTTGACCTGCCCGCGGCCTGCCTTTATATAGTTTAGAATTATTCTAATTCTAAAAAGGCCGGAAGCGTGAAGAATTTCTCCGATCTGACCGAGCGGGAAGTGCTCGCGGTCGCGATCTCCTCGGAAGAGGAAGACAGCCGCATCTACATGACCTTCGCCGAGGACCTGGCCGGACGCTATCCGGATTCGGCAAAACTGTTCGAGGAGATGGCCGAAGAGGAAACCGGCCATCGCCACCGGCTGCTGGAACTGTACGAGCAGCGTTTCGGACCGCATTTGCCGCCAATCCGTCGCGAGGATGTCCGGGGATTCTTGCGCCGCCGTCCGATCTGGCTCACCAAGAACCTGCCGCTCGACACCATCCGGAAAGAGGTCGAGACGATGGAATTCGAGGCCGAGCGGTTTTACGTCAAGGCTGTCGAGCTGGCCCAGGATGTCGGCGTCCGCCGGCTGCTGGGCGACCTCGCGGAGGCGGAAAAAGGCCATGAACGGCTTGCGGAGCAGCTGACCGACAAGATCCTCAGTCCGGACGTTCGCGCCAACGAGGACAGAACCCGCCAGCGCGTCTTCGTGCTGCAATATGTGCAGCCAGGTCTCGCCGGATTGATGGACGGCTCGGTTTCGACACTCGCCCCGTTGTTCGCCGCGGCCTTCGCGACGCATCAGAACTGGCAGACCTTCCTGGTGGGATTGGCCGCCTCGATCGGCGCCGGCATCAGCATGGGATTTGCCGAAGCGCTCTCCGACGACGGATCTCTGACCGGACGCGGCTCGCCCTGGCTGCGCGGCGCGGCCAGCGGCATCATGACCGCCATCGGCGGCCTCGGTCACTCCCTGCCCTATCTCGTGCCGGATTCATGGCCGAACGCGTTCTGGATCGCGACCGCGATCGCGGGCATCGTCGTGTTCTTCGAATTATGGGCGATCGCCTTCATCCGTTCACGCTATATGGACACGCCGTTCCTGCAGGCGGTATTCCAGATCGTGCTGGGCGGCGTCATCGTGCTGGGCGTCGGCATTCTGATCGGAGCGGCATAGGCCTGTCACCCCGGCAACGGTCACATCCCTGTAACAATGCCGAAAACAGGCGCCGCACGATTAGAACATTTCTAGTCAATGCCCGACCCCGACGTACTGAAAGCGTTGCACTTCTAGCATAAGAGAAAATGCGGCCTCCGACCTGACGAGAAATCATGACCGATCGTTTGCAATATGGGACCACCGCCAAGGTGTTCCACTGGCTCATCGTGGCGCTTCTGCTGATTCAATATCCGATTGGCTGGCTGATGCCGGACGTCCACCGCGGCATGACGCCCGGAGACGCCATGACCTGGCATATCTCGATCGGCGTCGTGATTCTCGCGCTTATCGTGCTGCGGCTGGTATGGCGGCTGACGCATCCGGTGGCGCCGGAAAGTTCGCTTGCACCGTGGCAGCGGCTGACGTCGGAGGCGGCGCACTGGCTGCTCTATCTGCTGGTGCTGGCCACGACCATCAGCGGCTGGCTGTTCGCATCGTTTCGCGGCTGGTCGATCTCGTTCTTCTTCGTGACACCGCTGCCGATGCTGGCCTCGGAAAGCTCGACCGCGATTCGCGCCATCAATCATTGGCACCAGAAATTCGAATGGGCGCTGCTGATCCTGATCGGCCTTCATGTGGCGGCGGCGCTGGCCCATGTTTTCGTGTTCCGCAACCGCGTGATGCAGCGGATGTTGCCGGGATAGCGACCTCCTTGCTCTTTGCGATATCTGCAATCTCGCGCGCCGCCTTGCAGGCGGTGCCGGAACCGAGCATCATCGGTTCCGGTATGCGCATGATGGCAGGAGAGACGCCTTGGCGAAATCGCAATGGAGCTTCAGGAGCGCGACGGAATTATCGGCCGCGCTGGCCACGAAAAAAGTCTCCGCCGTCGAACTAACGCAGGACGCGATCGACCGGATCGAACGTCACGACGGCAAGATCAATGCGGTCTGCGTCCGCGATTTTTCCCGCGCGCTCGACGCCGCACGCGCCGCCGACGCCGCCTTGGCGCGCGGCGAAAGCAAGCCGCTGCTCGGCATCCCCCTGACCGTCAAGGAATCCTATAATGTCGGCGGGCTGCCCACGACCTGGGGCTTTCCGGCGCAGAAGGATTTCGTGGCGCCGGAGGATGCACTGTCGATTGCACGGGTGAAAGAGGCCGGCGGCGTGGTCTTGGGCAAGACCAATGTGCCGATCGGGCTCGGCGACTGGCAGAGCTACAACGAGATCTACGGCACCACCAACAACCCCTACGATCTTGGCCGCACGCCGGGCGGCTCTTCCGGCGGATCGTCCGCGGCGCTGGCCGCGGGTTACGGGCCGCTCTCGCTCGGCTCCGACATCGGCGGCTCGCTGCGCGTGCCGGCGTTCCATTGCGGCGTCTATGCCCACAAGCCGACATTCGGCCTGGTGCCGCCGCGGGGCCATACGCCGCCGCCCTTGCCGCCGCTGCCGTTCGAGCGCGATCTCTCGGTGATCGGGCCGATGGCGCGCTCGGCCGCGGACCTTTCGCTACTGCTCGACGTGATCGCAGGCCCCGATCCGCTGGAAGCCGGCAAGGCCTACCGGCTCGCCCTGCCGGCGTCGCGTCACAGCGAGATGAAGCAGTTTCGCGTGCTTTTGATCGATACCGATCCGGTCCTGCCGACCGATACGGCGGTGCGTACCGCCATCGAGAGACTGGCGGCGAACCTCGGCAAGGCCGGCGCGACCGTGACCCGCGAAAGCCCGCTGTTGCCGGATTTTGCGGCCTCGACCCGGCTCTATATGCGGATGCTGCTGTCATTCCTCGCGGTGTCGTTCCAGCCGGAGATCTATGAGGGCGCAAAGGAAGCGGCGGCCAGGCTCGCGGCTGACGACATCAGCCTCGCCGCGGAGCGCTTGCGCGGCGTCATGCTGAGCCATCGCGACTGGCTGATGGCCGATAGCGGGCGCACGCGGCTGCGGGCGCAATGGCGCGAATTGTTCAAGAGCTTCGATGTGGTGATCTGCCCATTGATGCCGACGCCGGCCTTTCCGCACGACCATTCGCCGGACCAGGAAAAGCGCCGCATCCGTATCGACGGCAAGGACCATGCCTATGTCGACCAGTTGGCATGGCCGGGCATCGCGACGCTGCCCGGACTGCCGGCCACCGCGATCCCGATCGGCCTTTCGCCGCAAGGACTGCCGATCGGTGTGCAGATCCTCGGCCCCTGGCTGGAAGACCGCACGCCGCTCAAGCTCGCCGAATTGATCGAACGCGAGTTCGGCGGTTTCGTCCCGCCGCCGATGTTCGACGACTAAACGGCCCCTCCTGCCGAGGAGCGCGTTTGCGCGCGTCTCGAAGCATGAGACACGTCGGCCTCATGCTTCTCAGGCGATGCGAAGCATCGAGCCCGGAATGACAGACGATCAGGCATACTCGCACCCCCACGACGAGAAAGAACTGAAATCGTGCCCGCGGCGACATTGAGCCCGGGCGATTATCTTTGAACGGGTGCATTGAAAGCCCTCGTTCGTTTCCTCATCTGTTATTTGATCGTCATCGCATATCCGGTGCTGGAATGTCGCCCTCCATCCTGCCGCCTCTTCCGTTATCCTGGCCACAGAGACAGCCTTGGGACGCCGAAACCCACCCGCAACCAATCAAGGAAAGCCGTCCATGGAAACGCCGAAATACAAGACCGCTCTCATTGTCGGCACCGGCCCCGGCCTGAGCGCGTCGCTCACGCGCCTGTTTGCCCGCGAAGGCATTCGGGTCGCGCTGGCGGCGCGCAGCATCGAAAAGCTCGGCGCGCTTTGCACGGAGACCGGCGCCCGCGCCTTTGCCTGCAACGCCACCGACGCCGACGAGGTCGAACGGCTGTTCGGCCTGGTCGAGCGCGAGATCGCCACGCCGGATCTCGTCGTCTACAACGCCAGCGCACGGGCGCGCGGCGCGTTCACCGAACTGGTTCCGGCAGAGGTCGCCAATGCGATCGCGGTCAGCGCCTTCGGCGGCTTTCTGGTGGCGCAGCAGGCCGTGAAGCGGATGCTGCCCCATAAACACGGCGCGATCCTGTTCACGGGAGCCTCGGCCAGCGTCAAGGGCTATCCGCAATCGGCGCCGTTCGCGATGGGCAAGTTCGCGCTGCGCGGGTTGGCGCAGAGCATGGCGCGCGAATTGTCGCCGCAGGGTATTCACATCGCGCATTTCGTCATCGACGGCGGCATCCGCAGCGCCGCGCGCACGGAAGACGCCGGCCGCCCGGATTCGCTGCTCGATCCCGACGCGATCGCTTTGAGCTACTGGAACGTGCTGCAACAGCCGCGCAGCGCCTGGACCTGGGAACTGGAACTGCGGCCCTGGGTGGAGAAGTTTTAGGTATCGCCGTCATTCCGGGGCGATGCGAAACATCGAACTCCGATGTGCAATTGCACATCGAAGAATCTCGAGATTCCGGATCGCCGCGGAGCCTGTCATCGGGCCGCGCTTTGCGCGGACCCGTTGACGTCGTCCGGGATGACGATTGTACGGAGCCACACAATAAGGGGCCATGAGGAAACGAAATGACCACCGAGACCAGCATCGACACCGGCACTGAAGAGCTGTTGTGCGTGATCCGCAGCCGCGTCGCGGTGATGACGCTGAACCGGCCGCAGGCGCGCAATTCCCTTTCCGACCATTTGACCCCGGCCTTGCGCAGGATGATCAAGCATTGCGGCGAGAGCCGCAACGTCGGCGCGCTGCTGATCACCGGCGCCGGCACGGCGTTCTGCTCGGGTGGCGACATCAAGGGCATGGGCGCGAACCGCGATCGGACCAAGCTCGACCTGCCTTATGAAGAGCGGGTCGCCGATCTGCGGGAGCGGCAGCGGCTCCTGACCGGGGCGCTGGTCGCGGTGCGCAAGCCGACCATCGCGGCATTGCCGGGACCCGCGGCCGGCGCGGGACTGGCGCTGGCGATGGCCTGCGATATCCGCATCGCCGCGCAATCGGCCTTCGTGTCCACCGGTTATCTGCGCGTGGCCTTGAGCGGCGATTACGGCATCGCATGGCTGTTGACGCGACTGGTCGGCACCGCACGGGCGCGCGAATTGATGTTTACCGCCGAGAAGGTCGACGCGGCGCGCTGCGAGGCGATCGGCCTCGTCAACCGCGTGGTGCCTGACGACAGGCTCCAGGACGAAGCCTTCGCGCTCGCCAGATCCTTTGCCGACGGACCGGCGCTCGCCCTGCACTACATGAAGGACAATCTCGACGAGGCCCTGCAATTCGATTTCGCCACCGCGCGGGACCACGAGGCCGAGCGCCTGATCCGGCTGACTGCGACCGCCGATCACCGCGAGGCGGTGCAGGCCTTCATCGAGAAGCGCAAGCCGGTGTTCACGGGAAATTAGAGCGAGATGAAATTACGTTTCTCGTTAGACGCGCGCGCCCTCGCCCGATTTGCTGCGCAAATCGACCTCTCCCCGCCGGGGAGAGGTAAACTGAATCCGCGGATAAACCGATTCAATTAAAGCCATCTCGCTCTCGGCTATTTGGCTGCGGCTTTGACGAAGTCGACAAAGGCGCGTAGCGCCGCCGGGAGTTGACGGCGGCTCGGATAATACAGAAAGAATCCGGGATAGGCGGGGCACCAATCGGCCAGCACGCGTACCAGTTTGCGCCTGGCGATCAGTTCCTGTGCCTGCACCTCGAACACGAAGGCAAGGCCGGCGCCATCCAGCGCGGCGTCGAGCATCAGATCCTGGCCGTTCAGCGTCAGCGGCCCCTCGACATCGATATCGACCTCGATGCCGCCGCGCTCGAATTCCCAGCGATAGAACGCGCCGCTCGAGAAGCGGTAACGGATGCAGGGCATGCCCTTGAGATCGTGCGGCGTCACCGGCGGCTTGTGCCGCTTGAAATAGTCGGGCGAGCCGACCACCGCGAAACGATGCCGCGGGCCGATCGGCACCGCGATCATGTCGGCGGCAATGGTCTCGCCGAAGCGGACACCGGCATCGAAGCCGGCTGACACCATGTCGATCAGCGCGTCGTTGACGGCGATCTCGACATTGACGTCGGGAAAGCTTTTGAGAAACCGCGTCACGATCGGCAGCAGCACCAGTTGCGCCGATTGCCGCGCCGCGTTGAAGCGCAGCGTGCCGGCCGGCTTGCCGCGGAAATTATTGAGATCCTCCAGCGCGTCGTCGATGTCCTGAAACGCCGGGCTGATGCGCGCGAACAGACGCTGCCCCGCTTCCGTCAGCGCGACGCTGCGGGTGGTGCGGTTGATGAGCCTGAGATCGAGCCGCGTCTCGATATTGCGCAGGGCGTGGCTTAACGCGGACGCCGATACGCCGAGCTCGGTTGCCGCCGCACGAAAGCTGCGGTGCCGGGCGATCGCCAGGAAGGTCGCAAGATCGGAAGGATCGATCCTCATTGATGAATTTTACTCAGTAGCTTGTGGATCATATACCGGATTATCTCAGCTATGGCGAGCCGCTATCTTTCACGGATCAGCCTGGCCGGTCCGCCGGGCCCAACGCGAAAAGGACGACATCATGCGTGTCTGGTTCATCACAGGGGCCTCGCGGGGATTCGGCGCCTTGATTGCGGAGGCTGCCCTGGCCGCGGGCGACGCCGTGGTCGCCACCGCCCGGGATCCGTCGGCCGTTACGGCCCGCCTCGGCCCGCATCCGCAACTGCTGGCGACACGGCTCGATGTCACCAGCGAAGCCGAAGCCCAGCAGGCGGTCGGTCAGGCGATCAAGCAATTCGGCCGCATCGATATCCTCATCAACAATGCCGGCTACGGCTTGTTGGGCGCGATCGAGGAAGCCAGTGCCGCCGAAGCCGTGAAACTATTCGCCACCAACGTGTTCGGCCTGCTCGGCGTCACCCGCGCGGTGCTGCCGCATCTGCGCCGGCAACGCTCGGGCCACATCATCAATCTCTCGTCGGTCGGCGGCTACACCGGCTATCCCGGCTGGGGCGTCTATAGCGGCACCAAATTCGCGGTCGAAGGCATCAGCGAGGCGCTGGCCGCCGAAGTGGCGCCGCTCGGCATCCATGTCACCGTGGTCGAACCCGGATTTTTCCGCACCGACTTCCTTGACGAGACTTCGCTGGGGCACACCGCGCAACAGATCGACGATTATCGGGAGACCGTCGGCAAGACCCGCGCTATTGCCGCCGATTTCAATCACGGCCAGCGCGGCGATCCGCGCAAGCTGGCCCAGGCGTTCATCATGCTGGTGAACGCGAAAAGCCCACCGCTCCGCCTGCCGCTCGGCAGCGACACGGTCGAACGCATCGAAAACAAGAACGCCTTTGTCGCGCGGGAGCTCGCCGCGTGGCGAGCGGTCTCGACCTCGACCGACTTCAGCGAGAAGACCGCATGATGCTGCTGCAATCGATCCTCGACTGCGGCGCATTGGTCGGACCCTTATGGATTTCGATGAAAGGCCGACTGATGCGCCGGAGATGCAAGCGGCGGCGATGATCGCATCAAGCGCAAAGCCCGGCCCGAACAGGGCCGGGATCTTTTCTCACACTGGCGACGCCACCGCCGGATGCCGGGAGGCCGCCGCGAGTTGCCAACTGGCGCAGGGAATGCCTTGCGGAGCGGCATCGATGGTTTTTTCGAAGCGCACCAGCTTCCAGTCGTCGGAATTGCGCGCAAGGGCGTAGCCCGATTTGCGGGCGAGCCCGATCATGACGCCGTTGGAACGCAACGTGTCGCCGAACAGACGACCCGCGCCGAGCGCGGCGGCGCGGCATTCGAGATTCTTCAGCAAGGCCGTGCCGATGCCCCGGCCTTGCCAGCGGTCGTCGATCGACAGCCCGAATTCAACATTGTCCGTGCCGGCATGGAAGGCGTAGCGAGCTTCGCCGATGATGGTGTCAAACCCGTCGATCCTCACGGTCGCGACGACGCTGAATTCGTCGCGCTCGCCGACCCGCATGAAACGATCGAGCAGGTTGCGCGGCAGCTCCCTGATCGCGCCGAGAAAGCGGTTGTAGCGGGAATAGATCGACAGCGAACGGAAATAGTTCTGTAATTCCTCCGCATCGCCCGGCTCGACGAAACGCAGCGTGACCTGATCTCCCCTGCGCAAGCGCAGGATATCGGAATGTTGCCTGAAATCGTCGATCCGCAGAGCCGTCATCGTGCGCTCCTGCAAAGTCCGAAAAGTCTGCCGGCGCCCCTCGGACGAGGCGGCGCCGGCAGCGCATGATCCGCCAAAACGCGAGCGGTTTGGCGACAGGATCCATGCGCCATTTGTTTTGCGCCATTTACTTTCAGAGGCGCGGCCGGACTCAAAACCGACATCCGGTTGGCTCGCGCGTCGTGCTGCTCAACCCCGCCAGAACGGCTTCCCGGTCTCGCGAACGAGGTCGCTCCAGGAGAGACCGACATCGTGCAGGTCGCGTTCGGTCCAATGAGTCAGTTCCCGGCGTTGCCGCCGACGCTCCCGCCACTGATGCAGCGCCTCGCCGAGCAACGCTAAAAGCCCGGTATCATGATGATTTATCATCCGATGATGCGGCTGGATGGACATTGAAGCCTCCAAAAGCTAACCTTCTATCTCAAATATCTGTCCTATTTCGCATCTGCACAAACGACACTTTCTATTCGTTCAGATGAGATAACTTCATGTATCTGACAGCCTTGACCTAGCGCGGGGAGCGGCAAATGAGCGCGAGGCTGCCTTCTCTCAACGGGTTGCGCGCATTCGAGGCCGCGGCCCGGCATTTGAGCTTCACCCACGCCGCGTCCGAACTGAACGTCACCCAAACCGCGATCAGCCATCAGATCCGGCGGCTCGAAGAGGAATTGGGCGTTCGGCTGTTCATCCGGCAGAACCGCGCGCTGACACTGACGCCGGAGGCCAGGGATTACCTGCCGGGGATACGCGCCGCCTTCAACGACCTGCGGCTGGCGACCGACCGGCTGCTGCGCAGGGACAATGAGCAGGTGCTGACGATCTCCACGCTGGCATCGTTCGCCGCGAAGTGGCTGCTGCCGCGGCTTTCATCGTTTCAGGCAGCGCATCCGGACATCGATGTCCGCATCACCACCTCGACCGCGCTGGTCGATTTCCGGAATGGCGATGTCGACGCTGCGATCCGCTACGGCCGCGGTCACTGGACCGGCTTGCGCGCCGACTGGCTGATGGGCGATGAATTGTTTCCGGTATGCAGCCCGGCGCTATTGAAGGGCAACAGGCCGCTGAAGCGCCCGCAAGATCTGTTTCATCATACCCTGCTGCACAGCAGCGGCGGCTATGACGATGATTGGCGGCTATGGCTCACCGCCGCCGGGCTGCCGGCCGATATCTCGAAACAGCCGGGGCTGACCTTCGACCTGATCTTCATGACCGTGCAGGCCGCGATCGACGGCATCGGGGTGGCGATGGGCCGAACCACCTATGTCGCGGGCGATATCGCCAAGGGCCGGCTGGTGGTTCCTTTCAAGATCGCGCTGCCGGTGGATGCGGGCTTCTATCTGGTCTCGCCGGAGGCCAAAGCGGATTCGCCCAAGCTGTCGGCCTTCCGGCAATGGCTCGCCGCGTCGGCGCAGAACAAACCCTGAAAAACATCCGCGCGGGCGCCTGTCCGGTCGAACCGGTGTTTTCCGGTTGGTCGCGCCGCGCCGGCATGGCAAATTGATTTTTCAAGAGCAATGGCCGGCTGGCGATGGGCCTTTCCGCACAGGCCGCTTCGACACCGGGAGAGACTCGCCAATGTCGCAAACGTCCACGTCCCAGCCGCCCGCGATCAAGTCCCGCCTCGGCGCCATCCTGCGCGCGACCAGCGGCAACTTCCTCGAACAATACGATTTCTTTCTGTTCGGCTTTTACGCCAGCGCGATTGCGAAAGCGTTCTTTCCGGCCGAGAACGAGACCGCCGCTTTGCTTAACGCCTTCGGCGTGTTCTGGCTGGGCGCCTTGATGCGTCCCGTCGGCGCGATCGCGCTCGGCGCCTATATCGACAAGATCGGCCGCCGCACCGGCTTGATCGTTACGCTCGGCATCATGGCCATCGGCACCGTGGTAATCGCGTTTTGCCCGAGCTATGCCACCATCGGGATCGCAGCGCCGGTCATCGTGGTGCTGGGCCGGCTGCTGCAAGGGTTTTCGGCTGGTGTCGAGCTCGGCGGGGTCTCGGTCTATCTGTCGGAGATTGCCACCCCCGGCAACAAGGGCTTTTACACCTCGTTTCAATCCGCCAGCCAGCAGGTGGCGATCTTTGTCGCCTCCATCATCGGCTTTGTGCTGAGCGAAATGATGCCGGCCGCCACCGTCGCGGCGTGGGGCTGGCGCATTCCGTTCTTCATCGGCTGCCTGATCATTCCCGTTCTTTTCGTGCTGCGGCGAACGCTGGAAGAAACGCCTGAATTTCTCGCCATGAAGAAACATCCGAACGCCTCCGAGGTGTTCGCTTCGGCGATCGCGAACTGGCGCATCGTCGTGCTCGGCATGCTGATGGCGATCCTGACCACCGTGACGTTCTATTTCGTGACCGTCTACACGCCGACCTTTGGCAAGAACGTGCTGCAGCTTTCGAGTCAGGACAGCCTGCTGGTCACGGTGATGGTCGCCGTCACCAACTTCATCTGGAATCCGGTCGGCGGCGCGGTGTCGGACCGGCTCGGCCGCAAGCCGGTATTGCTGACGATCGCGATCCTGTCCTTCGTAACCGCCTATCCGGCGCTGCATTGGCTGATCGCCGCGCCGACCTTCGGCAAGATGCTCGCGGTCGAATTGATGTTCTCGTTTTATTTCGGCACCTATAGCGGCACCATGCTGGGCTCGCTGGTCGAAGTTGTCCCGGCGCATGTCCGCACCACCTGTTTCTCGCTCGCCTTCGCGCTGGCCGCGGGCCTGTTCGGGACGTTCACACCGTTTGCGTCGACCTGGCTGATCGAACATACCGGCGACAAGGCGTCCCCCGGCTACTGGCTGATGTGCGCGGCGGCGCTCGGGATCTTTGCTGCGCTCGCGATCTATCGCGGCGGCGAAACCATCCAGGCCCGCGAAGCCGTTGCGGCCTGATGCCATATCCAAAGGCCGGTCAGCCATTCGCGGCCGGCTGGTTTTGATTTTACATCCAAACACGATAACAACAGCGCATGGTCGATTTAGCCCGAAGATTTGACGTGCTGGTGATCGGCGGCGGCAACGCCGCGCTGTGTGCCGCGATCAGCGCGCGGCGGGCCGGTGCCTCCGTGCTGGTGCTGGAAGGCGCGCCGAAATTCTACCGCGGCGGCAATACCCGCCATACCCGCAACATGCGCTGCGCTCATGACGCGGCGACCGACATCCTGACCGGCCCCTATACCGAACAGGAATTCTTTGACGATCTGCTGCGCATTACCGGCGGCCAGACCGACGAAGAACTCGCCAGATTCATGATCCACGAGTCGAAGGACATATTGAACTGGATCGTCGAACAGGGCGTGCGCTGGCAGCCCTCGCTCGGCGGCACGCTCAGCCTCGGCCGGACCAATTCGTTCTTCCTCGGCGGCGGCCGGGCGATGCTGAACGCGCTCTATCTCACCGCCGAACAGCTTGGCGTCGATATCCTGTACGACGCCGAAGTCACCGACCTCATCATCGAACACGGCATGTTCCTCTCGGCGATGCTGAAGCAGCCGGCCGGCGACATCGCGGAAGTGCGCGCCGCGGCGCTGGTGGCGGCGGCCGGCGGTTTCGAGGCCAATATCGAATGGCTGAAGGAATATTGGGGCGAGGCCGCCGATAATTTCCTGATCCGCGGCACGCCCTATAATCGCGGCTCGATCCTGAAGATGCTGCTCGCCAAGGGCGTCCAGGAAGTCGGCGATCCCACGCAATGCCATGCGGTCGCGATCGACGCCCGCGCGCCGAAATTCGACGGCGGCATCATCACCCGCCATGATTCGGTGGTGTTCGGCATCGTCGTCAACAAGCATGCGCAGCGCTTCTACGACGAAGGCGAGGACATCTGGCCGAAGCGTTACGCGATCTGGGGACGCCTGGTTGCCGCGCAGCCGGACCAGATTGCCTATATTATTTTCGATTCATCGGTGCTGACCAGTTTCATGCCGACGCTGTTTCCGCCGATCAGGGCCGACACCATCGCCGAATTCGCAGGCCAGTTCGAGCTCGATCCGGCCGCCCTGGAAAAGACCGTCGCCGATTTCAACGCGGCGGTGCAACCCGGCACCTTCGACCACACCATTCTCGACGATTGCCGCACCGACGGATTGACGCCGCCGAAGACGCATTGGGCGCGACGGATCGAGACGCCGCCTTATTACGCCTATCCGGTGCGGCCCGGCATCACCTTCACCTATCTCGGTACCCGCGTGAACAGGCAGGCGCGGATGCTGATGAAGGATGGCAAGCCTTCCGCCAACATGTTCGCGGCCGGCGAGATCATGGCGGGCAATGTGCTGGGCAAGGGCTACGCGGCCGGCATCGGCATGACCATCGGCAGCGTATTCGGACGGATCGCGGGGCAGGAAGCGGCGCAAAATGCACGGAACTAAGATTCTCGAGGAGGCCGACCGGCTGATGACGGTCTGCAACTCCTGCCGCTATTGCGAAGGCCTGTGCGCGGTATTCCCGGCGATGGAGATGCGCCGCTCGTTCTCGGACGGCGACCTCAATTATCTCGCCAATCTCTGCCATGCCTGCGGCGCCTGCTACACCGACTGCCAGTTCTCGCCGCCGCACGAATATAACGTCAACGTCCCGCAGACGCTGGCGATTGCGCGCGCCGAATCCTATGCCGCCTATGCCTGGCCGCGGACATTCTCGGGCCTGTTCGCGCGCAACGGACTTGCGATCAGCCTGATCGCCGCGTTGAGCGTGGCGGCGTTCATCTACGGCTTTGCCGCGTTCAACGATCCGCAAGTGCTGTACGGCATCCACACCGGCCCCGGCGCCTTCTACCAGTTGATGCCGCACAACGCGATGGCCGCGCTGTTCGGCGCCGCGTTCGTGTATGCGATGCTGGCGCTATCGATGAGCCTGCGCGCGTTCTGGCGTGATATCGGCGAGCCTGTCGGCATGAAGGCGGATGCAGGCTCCTTGTTCCAGGCGATGCGGGATGCCGGTGAGTTGCGCTATCTCGACGGCGGCGGCGTCGGCTGCTTCAATGAGGACGACCACCCGACCGACCGGCGCAAGATGTTTCATCACCTCACCTTCTACGGTTTCCTGCTGTGCTTCGCCGCGACCTGCGCCGGCACGCTCTACCACTACCTGCTCGGACGCGAGGCGCCCTATGCGTGGTGGGATCTGCCGGTCGTGCTCGGCACGCTCGGCGGCATCGGCCTGCTGATCGGGCCGATCGGATTGCTCGCGGAAAAAGCCAAGCGCGATCCCGTGCTGGTGGATCGGGCGCAAACCGGCATGGATACAGCCTTCATCCTGATGCTGTTCCTGACGGCCCTGAGCGGGCTTGCGCTGTTGCTGTGGCGCGACACCACGGCGATGGGCCCGCTGCTGGCGCTTCACCTCGGCGTGGTGTTCGCGCTCTTCATCACCCTGCCCTATGGCAAGTTCGTCCACGGACTCTACCGCTACGCCGCGCTGGTGCGCTATGCACGGGAGCGGCGGATGGTGGGGCATGGTGCGTAAGACACTCGTCGCCATCATTCCGGGGCGCGCGGCAGAGCGAACCCGGAATCTCGCACCGATGTCCTCTGGATTCCGGCTTCGTTCGTTTCACTCGCGTCCCGGAATGACGATGATACAAATCCACCGCCGCGTAATCATGTTCGACGCTAGCCGCGACGGCCTCAGCTTTCTTCTACCCGCGCGGGGTTTCGATCACGGCATCTTGTTGGCCGCGCCGCTTGGTTCTTGACCCGCATTCAAGCAGGGTCGCGGGCAGCCCGCAGATCGGCCAACGATGCGGTGCTGTGCCAGGGAATTTGCAAAATACGCGATGGGAGATTTGAAATGCTTCGGATTGGAATCGCAACGATCGCCGCCACCATGCTGGCCGGGGCAGCCATCGCCCAGCAACCGGCGCCCGCCGCACCGCCGCCGCCCGACTTCTCCAAGGTCGAGATCAAGACCACCGATCTCGGCGATCATATGTACATGCTGGAGGGCCAGGGCGGAAATATCACCGTGGCGGTCGCCGGCGACGGCATCATCATGGTCGATGGAGAATTCGCGCCGCTGCATGACAAGATCAAGGCGGCGATCTCGGCGGTTTCCAACCAGCCGGTCAAATATCTCATCAACACCCATTTCCACGGCGATCACACCGGCGGCAACGCGCTGTTTGCCAAGGACGGCGTCGCCATCGTCGCCCATGTTAATGTCAAGAACAGGCTGGCCGCCGGCACCACCAACTGGCTGACCGGCGTCAAGACGCCGCCGGCGCCGGCGGACGCACTACCGACGAAAACCTATACCGACGCCTATCACATCAGGCTCCGCGGCCGCGTCGCCGATCTCAAACATATCGCCAACGCGCATACCGACGGCGACACCTATGTCTGGTTCAGGACCGCCAACGTGCTGTCGACCGGCGATACCTTCACCAACGGACGCTACCCCAATATCGATTTCGCCAATGGCGGAAACATCAAGGGCATGATCGCGGCCACCGATGCCTACCTCAAGATCGTCAACGACAAGACCCGCATCGTGCCGGGCCACGGACCGCTCGGCGACAAGGCGGCGCTGGTGGAATACCGAAAGATGCTGGTCACGGCGCGTGACCGCATGGCGAAGCTGGTCAAGGACGGCAAGAGCGAGGACGATGTCGTGGCGGCAAAACCGTTCGCCGATCTCGACGCGAAATGGGCGATGAACGATCTTGCCGGCAAGAACTTCATTCGCGTCGTCTATCATTCCCTGGCCGACAAGAACGACGCAAGGACAGACAACAGGAAAGGCGCATCATGAAGGATCTGGTTATCATCGCCGAGCGGATCGCCGCCAAACTGGTCGAGCGAAAACAGACCATTGCGGTCGCGGAATCCTCAACCGGCGGCCTGATCTCGGCCGCGCTGCTCGCTGTACCGGGCGCGTCGGCCTATTTCCTTGGCGGTGCGGTGGTCTACACCCGCGACGGCCGCCGGATCCTGATGGACATCCAGGACGACGTGATGAAAGGGCTTCGCCCGTCATCGGAGCCCTACGCCAAATTGCTGGCGGACCGGGTGCGCGAGCGCTTTTCCGCCGATTGGGGATTGTCCGAAACCGGCGCGACGGGGCCGACGGGAAATCGCTACGGCGACGCCGCCGGCCATAGCTGCATCGGCATCGCAGGGATCGAGACGGTTGCGATGACGCTCGAAACCGGCAGCAGCGACCGGCTCGGCAACATGCAGGTGTTTGCCGCGACGGCGCTCAATTTCCTGCTGAAAAACCTGTCGCGGTGAAACGAGGCTTGTTTCAAGAAGAGCTGAATCCGTGGTGAGAGGTTACGCTCTATCGATGGATAGCAACCCCTCACCCGGATCGCTAACGCGATCCGACCTCTCCCTACGGGAGAGGTAAACGAGCGTTGGCTACGTTTTTCGATTCCCATCGGGAAATTACCTTTCCCGGAACGCGCGCATCAACTGGTCGCGCAGCGGCTTGACGAGATAGGACAGCATGGTGCGGTCGCCGGTCTGCACAAAGGCTTCCGCCGGCATGCCGGGGATCAGTTTGACTTCGCCGAGACGCGCGACCTGTTCCGGCGGCATCGAGACGCGGATGGTGTAATAGGACTGTCCGGTGCGCTGATCGGTGGTGACGTCGGGCGAAACGCGGGTGACGACGCCGTTCAGTTCCGGCGTGGTGCGCTGGTTGAAGGCCGACAGCCGCAGCAGGGTTTTTTCGCCAATCTGCAATTTGTCGATGTCCTGCGGATTGACCTTGGCTTCGACCTGGAGATCGTCGGCCTGCGGAACGATCATCATGATGGCGTCGCCGGCCGAAATCACCCCGCCGACGGTATGAACCGTCGATTGCTCGACCATGCCGTCCTGCGGCGCGCGGATGTCGACCCGGCGCAACTGGTCCTCGGCCGTCACCTTGCGCTCGACATATTCGCCGATCTTGTCGTTGGTCTCGCGCAAATCCTTGGAGACGTCGCTGACCATGTCCTTGTCGACCTGGATGATCTGCAATTCGGTCTCGGTGATCTTGCCCTTGGCCTGGGCCTTCGAGGCAATGTACTGCGCCCGTTCGCCCGCCAGCCGGGCACCGTCGCGTTCGAGCGTGGTCAGGCGCGTCAACTGCACGAGATGCTGATCGTAGAGCGAGCGAACCCCGACCAGTTCCTGATTCACCAGTGCGATTTCCTGATCCTTGGCTTTTTCCTGCGCGTCGAGGCCGGCGATCTCCTCATTGAGCTGCGTGATCCGTTCACGCAATTGCGCCTTCTGTCCGGCCCGGCCCGTGGTGCGGACCTCGAACAATTTGGCCTCGCTCGCCATGACATCCTTGACGTCAGGGTCATCGGCGCGATCGAGCAGGGCTGCGGGAAACGTGATCTCGTCGCGGCCCTGCTGCTCGGCCTCGAGCCGGGCAGCCCGCGCCAACGAAGCATTGAGATTCTTGGTGACGATCGCGAGGTTGGCCTTGGTCACGGTGTCGTCGAGCCGCACCACCACCTGGCCGGATTTGACGATATCGCCATCGCGCGCCAGCAACTCGCCGACCACGCCGCCGGTCGGGTGCTGGACCTTCTTCACGCTGGATTCGACGACGATCTGTCCCGGCGCGATCAGCGCGCCCGAAATCTCGGCGGTCGACGCCCAGCCGCCGAGGCCGCCGGCAAGCAGGACCACCAAAGTCAGGCCGACGATCAAATGCAGCCGGATCGAGGCACGCGCTCCCAGCGTTTTGCTGCCGCTCATGATTTGGCGACTCCGCCTTCGGAAACGATCTTGATCGGCGGCGGCGGCGCAACCCGCAGCACCTGGCCCAAAACCGTCTCCTTCGGCCCGAAGGCGTGCATACGGCCTTCCCGCAGCACCAGAAGCTGATCGACCGCCTCGATCCCGATCGGCCGGTGCGCCACCACCACCACAATGGCGCCGCGCTCACGCGCCGCACGGATGGCCCGCGTCAGCGCCTCGTCGCCTTCGGTATCGAGATTGGAGTTCGGCTCGTCGAGCACGATCAGGAACGGATCGCCATAAAGCGCGCGCGCCAGCGCCACGCGCTGGGCCTGACCGGCCGACAACGCGGTACCCTGCTCGCCGACCTGGGTATCGTAGCCGTCGCGCATCTTGACGATGATCTGATGCACGCCCGCTTCCTTGGCGGCCGCGATGATCTTGTCCGAACTTGCCTCGGGATCGAAACGGGAAATATTCTGGGCGACGGTGCCGGCGAACAGTTCGACATCCTGCGGCAGATAGCCGATGTGACGGCCGAGCGCGTCCGACGACCATTGGTCGAGCGCCGCGCCGTCGAGCCGCACCTTGCCGCGAAACGGCTGCCACACGCCGACCAGCGCGCGCACCAGCGAAGACTTGCCAGATCCGCTCGGCCCGATCACGCCCAATCCTTGCCCGGCCTCGAGCGCAAAGGTGATGTCCTGCAAGATGACCTTCTGATCGCCCGGCGGCACGATGCTGACGCCCTCGACCGACAACCGGCTCGACGGATCCTGCAGCTGCATTTGCCCGGACCGCGCCGGCATCTGCTCGAGCAGCCGGCTGAGGCGATGCCAGCTTTGGCGCGCGGCGACGAAACCTTTCCAGTGTGCGATCGCCAGATCGACCGGAGCCAGCGCCCGCGCGCTCAGGATCGAGCCGGCGATGATGATGCCCGCGGTGGCTTCCTGATGAATCACGAGATAGGCGCCCACGGCAAGCACCGCCGATTGCAAGGTCATGCGCAGCACCTTGGCGATGGCGCCGAGACCTCCCGTGATGTCGCTGGCGCGCTGATTGCCGGCCAGATAATTCTGGTTGGCCCCGATCCAGCGGCTGGTCATGCGCCCGGACATTCCCATCGCGACCAGCACCTCGGCATTACGCCGGCTGGTGGCGGCGAGATCGTTGCGGCGCGCCGCCAGCCCGGTCGCCTCGCGTGCCGGCGCGCGCGACATGTATTCGGTGACGATGGTGAGGCTGACGAGAATGATGGCGCCGACCAGCGCCGTCAGGCCGATCATGACATGGAAGGCGAAACAGATCGCGAGATAGAACGGCAGCCACGGAAGATCGAAGAAGGCGCCGGGCCCCATGCCCGAGAGGAAGGAGCGAACGGCGTCCAGATCGCGCAACGGCTGCAAGCCGTCGTTACGGCCGCCGACGGTGAGTGGCAGGCGGACGACGGTCTCGAACACCCGGCGATTGAGTGATTCATCCAGCGCGGTTCCGACACGGCCGAGAATTCGCCCACGGATCAGATCGAGAACACCCTGGAAAAAATACATGCCGCCGGCGAGGATCGCCAGACCGATCAGCGTCGGCACGCTCCGGCTCGGAAGCACCCGGTCATAGACCTCCAGCATGAACAGCGAGCCGGTCAGATAGAGCACATTGATCATGCAGCTCATGATGCCGACGCCGATGAAGGCGCTGCGGCAGGCCCGCAACGCATCACCGAGTTCGGAGCGCCGGACACCGGGAGCGGCTGCCATCTACTGAAATCTCTTCAATAAAATACTGGAACCCCATTTTACCGGGGTTTCCGGTCAGCGTCCATTTAAGTCGAATTAACCTAAATGCGGCGAACGGCTCCAACCGGTTTAAGGCTCTTGGAAGGAACTGATCGGGCCTGGATCGCTTGTATCCCGACCTCAACGCAGACCGGGAGATATCATGATCCGCCGCTTTATCGGAATTACCGTCCTTGCCGCCACCATCGCACTTCCCGCCGTCGCGCAAGCCCAGGGGGTTCCTGGCGGAATTGAACGAGGCTCAAGAGAAGGCGACCGCGCCGCCGGTCCTGTCGGCGCCGTGGTCGGCGGTGTCGTGGGAGGCGTGGTGGGTGGCGTCGCCGGGGTTCTGGGCGTCGATCAACGGCCGCGTTTTCGCAGCTATGTCGTCGAACGGCACGTCCCCTCCTACCATTATGGCGAGGATGTACGGGTTGGCGCCGTGCTTCCTGAAGCCGGCGTCACCTATTACGACGTGCCGCCGGAATATGGCGTCCATGACTATCGCTATACTGTCGTGAACGACCGCACGGTTCTGGTCGACCCGCGGACCCATCGCATTGTCGAGATCGTCGAATAGCACGATCGCCGATGTGAAAAATCAATCGGGGCCGTCCTTCCGGACGGCCCCTTTTTCAACTGAATGCGTGAGCGACGGAGGCGCGCCGCCGGATCAGAAACGGCGCAAGAGCCGCACGATCAACAACAGCAGGACCGCGCCGATCGCGGAATAGATGATTTCCGAGACGAGACCCGCCCCCAGATGGATGCCGAGCCGGGGAAACAAATAGCTTGCGACCAGCGCGCCGGCGATACCGATAAGAATATCGCCGATGATGCCGAAACCGGTTCCGCGCACGATCTTGCCGGCCAGCCAGCCCGCGACCAGACCGACGAACAGAATAACGAGAAGACCTTCATTCGATATGTACATAAAGTTCCCCCTGCACGCGCCGCACCGGCGCGCGGCGGCAAACTAGCCATAATCGCCTGACGTGACGACCCCCATCGCGCGAATTTCGGTGGGGTCGAGGATGTCTTCCACAGCGTAGGCCGGCCCATTTTCAATGAAGGCGAAACTTTGGCGCGGCTTCGGCGTTATCCCGGCATGACGCAACCGGATATTTGGTACGTGGCCTTTGGGCCGGACAAGGATGCGGACAGCGGCACAACAGAGCCATGTGCGCGATCGACACGGACGTTCAAGTCGGAAATCGACGCCAAGCTGTTCGCCATGCAGATCCTGGCAAAGGGCTGGACCGCCAGTGCGGGGACGATCAATCCGCATCAACCGAAATGCGTCGTCGGCGCTTCCGAGATAGAACGCTGGGCCGATTCCTGCCTTGCCGGCCGATATTAGCGATGCGGCCCATCCGCGATGCTACGTCGCGGCGGCGATAGCCCCGGAAGCTTCAGCCAGGATACATCTTGCGCGTCGTCCCGGCCCGATCTCCACATCGGGCGGAAGCTGCTCGACGCAGCGCGGCTGGACGAAACCGCAGCGGGGTGCGAACGCGCAACCTGCCGGCGCCGTGTCAAGCGACGGCGGCGTCCCCGGAATGGTTTCCAGGCGCTCGCCTCGCTTGGCGCCGTGGATGGTCGAGGCCAGCAAGCCCCGCGCGTAGGGATGAACCGGCGAGCGGACGATCTGCCTGAGCGTACCCTGCTCGACGATCTGGCCCGCATACATCACCGCGACACGGTCGCAGATTTCGATCGCCACGCCGATATCGTGGGTCACGAAAATGACCGACATGCCGAATTCGCGCTGCAACTCGCGCAGCAACAGCAGGATCTGGATCTGGACCGTGGCGTCCAGCGCCGTCGTCGGCTCGTCCGCCAGCAGGATTTTCGGCTTGCAGGCCAGCGCCAGCGCGATCATCGCGCGCTGCCGCATGCCGCCGGACATCTCATGCGGATAGGCATCGAGCCGGCGTCTGGCCGACGGGATGCGAACCACTTCCAGCATTTCGAGCGCGCGCGCCGTGGCCTCGGCGTGGCTCTTGCCTTCATGGCGCATCACGGTCTCGGCGATCTGCTGGCCGATGGTGTAGACGGGATCAAGCGCCAGCGCCGGCTCCTGGAAGATCATCGAGACGGTCCGGCCGCGAAAGGCCGAAAGCTGCTCCTCGTCGAGCGCCAGCACGTCGCGCCCGAGCACGCTCAGCTGCCCCGAGATCTGCGTCCGCTTCTTCGGCAACAGCCGCATCAGCGCACGCAGGGTCACGCTCTTGCCCGAGCCGGATTCGCCGAGCAGCCCCAGCACTTCGCCCTCGCCGAGCGAAAGGCTCAAATCGTTCACGGCATGAACGGTGCGTTCGCCGACGAAGCGAATGTTGAGATTGCGGATGTCGACGAGCCCGGTCATGCGCGCTTCGGCACCCGGTCGTGGAAATCGGTCGCGCGCTGGAACGCGGCACCGATCCGCAGCAGCAGGGCCTCGTCGAAGGAGCGGCCAATCAATTGCATCCCAACGGGAAGGCCGCCGCGGGTAAAACCGCAGGGAATCGCCAGCGACGGCAGACCGAGATAGTTGACAGGCCGCGTGAAGCGCGTGAGCCGCTGGATCACCGCTTCGGCGCCGGGACCGCCGCCGACATCGCTTTCGGCAATGGTCGGAGCCGGCACCGGCGAGACCGGCGCGATCACGGCATCGACGCCGGCGGTCGCTGCCGTATGCGCGGACACAGCCGGCCCGCGCCAGCGCATCGCTTCGAGATAGGTGATCGCGGGGATAGCAAGGCCGTTCTCCAGCCGCATCCGGACCTGCGGGCTGTAATCCTCCAGCCGTTCGATCATCCAGCGCTTGTGAAAGGCGGCCGCTTCGACCGCAAGGACCAATTGAGCCGCCGACGAAAGCTGGCGCTGATCGGGCAGTTCGACCTGCACGATCTCGACGCCCTCGCGCTTGAAGGTGGCAATGGTCTCGTCGAGCACCCGCGCGACCTCCGGGTCGAGATCGTCGACGTAGAAGGCGGTCGGCACTCCGATGCGCAACCCTTGCAACGATCCCCCGGTCGCCGCCACGTAATCCGGCACCGGCAGGGCGATCGCGGTCGGGTCTTCGGGATCGGCCCCGGCCAGCAGGCCCATCAACAGCGCGCAGTCCTCCGCGCTTTGCGCCAGCGGCCCGACGGTGTCGAGCGACTGCGACAATGGCATCGCGCCGGCGCGGCTGACCCGGCCGACGGTCGTCTTCAATCCGGTCACGCCGCAGAAATGCGAGGGCATCCGGATCGAACCGCCGGTGTCCGAACCCAGCGCCGCAAAGGTCAGCCGGGCTGCGACCGCGGCGCCCGATCCCGACGACGAGCCGCCGGTGATGTGATCGACATTCCACGGATTATGCACCGGGCCGAAATGCGAATTGTGCCCGGTCGGCCCATAGGCGAATTCGGCCATCTGCAACGAGCCGAGCCGGACCGTGCCGGCATCCTTCAGACGCTGCAACGCCGTCGCGGTGGTGGTGGCCGTGAAATCACGCCGGATTTTCGAACCGCAGGTCACCACCTTGCCGGCGTCGTAATACATGTCCTTGTGCGCCAAGGGCACGCCGTGCAGTACGCCGCGACGATTGCCCATTGCCAGCGCCTTGTCGGCATCATCGGCCGCCGCCAGCGCCGCTTCGGCCTCGATCGCCATGAAGGCGTTGAGGCGCGGCTGCCACTGATCGATCCGGTCGAGACAGGACTGGGTGACTTCGCGCGAGGAAAACCGCTTTTCGGCGATCGCCTTTGCGATCGACGTCAGCGACATCAAGGCCGGTTCAGCACTCATTTCGAAACCTTCGCGGTTTGCGCGAGAATAAAACTTGCGGGCTCGAGATCGAACGGCAGCGTGCCGGAGATCGGCGCAAAACCTTCGAGGGCCGGACCGATCGAATTGGCGATGCGCGTCGCGACCTCGGCGCTCACGGGCACGCCGGCCACGTCCGCCATTGTCTTGATCTCCTTGGGGCTCGGTCTCGTCATGCTGCGTTGGCTCCTTTCGCCGGGGCGCGGCTGTGACCTGAACCGGGAATGGCCATGTAGCACGCCGCCTGATGGCCCATTGTATCGAGGACGGTCAATTTTGGCGCGGCATTTGCGCAGAGCGGCTCCGCAAACGGGCAGCGGGTGTGAAACCGGCAACCGGGAGGCGGATCGATCGGATTGGGCGGATCGCCCGAGATCGGCGGCGTCTCGGTGCGGTGGTCGGGATCGGACGACGGCATCGCCGCCAGCAGCGCCCGCGTATAAGGATGCGCCGGCGCGTCCCACACCAGATCGACCGGTCCCAGCTCGACCACCTCGCCGAGATACATCACCAGCACGCGATCCGAGATATAGCGGACGACATTGAGATCGTGGCTGATGAAGAGATAAGTGAGCCCGAACTCGCGCTTGAGGTCGGCCAGAAGATTGAGCACCTGCGCCTCGACCGATTTGTCCAGCGCCGAGACGGCCTCATCGAGAATCACGAGCCGCGGCGACAAAGCGAGCGCGCGCGCGATATTGACGCGCTGGCGCTGGCCGCCCGAAACCTCGTGCGGATAGCGGTTGGCGAAGACTTCCGGCCGCAAGCCCACCTTGCCGAGCAGTTCGCGCGCCAGCGCGCGCGCCGCCGCGTCGGCCATGCCGTGGACCTTGGGACCGAAGGCGATCGACTGCTCGATCGTGAGACGGGGATTGAGCGAGGCATAGCTGTCCTGAAACACCATCTGCATGCCGCGACGCAGTTCGCGCAGCGACAAAGCGCGCCCGACCGTCATGCCGTCATAGATGATTTCGCCGTCATCGCGCTTCATCAGATGCATCAGCAGCCGCGCGGTGGTCGACTTGCCGCAACCGGACTCGCCGACGATGCCGACCGTTTCGCCCTTGGCGACGGAGAACGACACGTCGTCGACCGCGCGCACGGTCTTGCGCGCGCCGAACAAGCCGCCGCGCACCGGAAAATGCTTGGTCAGTCCGACGACCTGCAACAGCGGCTGTGCCGCGCCGCCGACATCCTCAACCGGCTCCAGCCGATCGACGGGCGAGATCGTTTCGTTGATGGCGTCAGTCATGGCATCAGTTCCGGATATCCATGGCACCGCGCATGCCGTCGCTGAGCAGGTTGAAGCAGATCGACACCGCGAAGATCATGACGCCGGGCAACGCCGCCACCCACGGATTGACGTAGATCGCGGTGCGCAGCGTATTGAGCATCAGGCCCCATTCCGGCTCCGGCGGCTTGGTGCCGAGACCGAGGAAGGACAGGCCGGCCGCCAATATCATCGATACCGAGATCAGGCCGGTGGCATAGACGAAGATCGGCCCCAGCACATTGCCCAGCATGTGTACGCGCATGATGGTGAAGGGGCCGGCGCCGGAGGCCCGCGCCGCCTCGACGAAATCCATGTTGCGCACGCCGGTGGTGACGCTTTCGGCCACGCGCGTGATCTGCGGCACGAACACGATCGTCAGCGAGACGATCGAATTGACGATGCCGGCCCCGAGCGCGCCGGAAATCGCGATCGCCAGCAGCACCGACGGAAAGGCGTAGAACACGTCGACGGTGCGCATGATCGCGGTGTTGACCTTGCCGCCGGCGTAACCTGCGATCAGGCCGAGCGAAGTCCCGATCAAGAAGCCAAGGATCACCGGCAATATGCCGATGATCAGCGACAGCCGCCCGCCATAGACCAGGCGCGCCAGCATGTCGCGGCCGAGTTCGTCGCTGCCGAGCGGATAGCCCGGCGTGGCGATATGGCGAAGACGGTGGATCATCGAGCCTTGATAAGGGTCGGCGAGCCCGAGCCACGGCGCCAGCACGGCCGAGAGAAAAATCAGGGCCAGAATGACGGCGCAGGCCATGCTGACCTTGTCGCGTGAAATGCGGCGGCCAACGGTTGTCCAGTAGCCGCGCGCCTTGTCGGCGGGAGCGGCTTGCAGGGCGGCATCGGTGATCGCGCTCATGGCCTTGTCCTCATCGGTCAGGTCCGCTTGATTCGCGGATCGATCGCGGCCTGCACGACGTCAACGATGAGATTGAGGAACACGAAAAACAACGCCAGCACCAGGATCGTGCCTTGCAGCAGCGGAAGATCGCGCTGGAAAATCGCCGAATTGAGCAGCAGCCCGGAGCCCGGCCAGGAGAACACGGTTTCGATCAGGATCGAACCGCCAAGCATGTAACCCAATTGCAGGCCCATCACGGCGAGCGCCGTCGGCGCGGCGTTCTTGAGGACGTGGCGGAACACATGGGTCTCGCGCAGGCCCTTGGCGCGCAAGGCCTCGACGAAATCCTGGCTCAGGATATCGCCGGTCAGCGAGCGCACCGTGCGCGTGACGATTCCCATCGGGATCACCGACGTCGTTACCGCCGGCAGGATCAGATAGCGGATGTGATCCCAATCCCAGCCCCAGGCGCTGGAGCCGCCGGGGCCGGCGCCCACGGCCGGCAGCCAGTTCAGCTCCACCGAGAAGATGATCACGAGCACCATGCCGAGCCAGTAATGCGGCACCGAGACGCCGGCGATCGCGATCGACGTCGCGACCCTGTCGATCCATGTGCCGCGGAAATAACCGGCGATCAGGCCGAAAAACAGTCCCAGCGTAAAGCCGATGATCGCAGCCGCGATCGCCAGCGTCACGGTGTTGCCGACCGCGCGCAGGACTTCGGTCAGCACCGGACGCCCGGTGGCGATGGAATGGCCGAGATCGCCATTGAGCGCTTTCCACAGCCACAGCCAGAACTGGACCGGCAGCGGGCGATCGAAGCCATAGGCGGCGCGCATCTGGTTCGCGAGCTCCTGCGACGCGTCTGCGGGGAGGATCGCGACCAGCGGATCGCCCGGCGTGATATGCACCAGCATGAAGCACACCAGCGCCACGCTGAGCACGATCGGGATCACATAAACGATGCGCCTGGCGATATAGACGAGCACGGTGGTCCCTGTTCTTTCCTTCTTCCCGCGTGGGAGGAGGCAGCCGCAGGCGGCCTCCGGCCGCCAATTTAATCCAAAACCAATTTAATCCGGCACCCATGCTTCGCACCTTTTATGCGAAGCGAAGCCACCCCCTCCCACAAAGGGAGAGGGTGAATAGCGATTACGCCCGCTTACGGCGTTATCGTCATGGTCGAGAAGTCGACCAACCAGCTTTTCGGCTGCACGAAGCCCGTGATCTTGGGACTCAGCGCCCGCGGACCGACGTCGTGCGCGACGTAAAGAAACGCCGCATCGTCGACCGAGGCCGCGTGCAATTCCGCCAGCGCCTTGTCGCGCTCGGCCGGGTCGAAGGTCTGGCGCGCCTTCTTAACCATCTCGTCGAATTTCGGGTTGTTGATATAACCCCAATTGTTCGATACCGGCGGCGCCATTCCCGACTGCAGGAAGCGCACCAGCGCGAAGAACGGGTCCATCGCCGAATAGGTCACGTTGATCGCGTTGGAACCCGTCGCAGACGGATCCTTGGCGCCCTTGCGCCAGTTGACGCTAAACAGCGTATTCCATTCGACCACGTCGATCTTGACGTCGAAATAGCACTCGGCCAGCGCCTGTTGCAGATACTCGTTCATCGGCAACGGCAGCATCTGACCGGAGCCCGATGTCGAGGTCTGGACCTTGACCGACAACTTCTTGTTCGGGCCGTAGCCGGCCTCCTGCATCAGCTTCTGCGCGGCCGGCAGATCATACTTGATCTGGAAGGCCGGATTGCCGCGCCAGGGGTGGCCCGGCTCGTAGGTGCCGGTGGCCGGCACCATCAAGCCGGCCAGCAGGCCGTCTTTCATGCCTTCGCGGTCGATGCAGAGGTTGGCGGCCTTGCGGACGCGGATGTCGTTCCAGGGCGAGCCTTCAATCCGCGAAAACTGCCACGGCCAGACATGCGGCTCTTCATTGGCGTAAATCTTGAAGCCGCGCTGCTTGATCTCCGCGACCGCATCGGGCGCCGGCGCCTCGATCCAGTCGACTTGACCGGACAACAACGCCGCGGTGCGCGCGTTGGGCTCCGGCATCGGCAACAACAGCATCTTGTCGACCTTGGGAACGCGTGCCTTGTCCCAATAATTTTCGTTCTTGACGAGCTCAAGCCGTTCGCGCGGCGTGAAGCTCGACATCTTCCACGGGCCGGTACCCGAGGCGTCGCGTGCGAACGCGGCCCAGGCGGCCTGCGATTTCGCCTTGGCATCGGCGCCTTCAGCCGCGTCGTAGAATTTCTGCCATTTGACCGGGCTCGCCATGTACAGATTGACGAGATTGATCGGCAGGAAGCTGTCCGGCTCGGAGGTCGTCAGTTCGACCGTCATGTCGTCGATCTTGCGCGCCGAAACCAATGTCGGCATCCGCGATGCGGTGACACCGACCTGGCTAACGTCGAATTGCGGCGCCTCCTTGTTGAGCACCTTGTCTACATTCCAGACCACGGCATCCGCATTGAACGGCGAGCCGTCATGGAATGTGACAGCGGGACGAAGCTTGAAGATCCACTTGGTGTGATCCTTGTCATCCACGTGCCATTCCGTTGCGAGGCCCGGAATGATCACACTGGGCTTATCCGCCGACGACAGATCCCACATCGTCAGTCCGTCATACATGGTCCCGCCGGCGAAGCGGTTGCCCTCCAACCCCTGATCCGGTTGACCCAGGGTGCGCGGAATATCCGCCGCGGTCATGCCGATGCGCACGACGGATTCGGCGCGACCGCTACACGGAAGCGCTGCCATCGCCGCAACCGCCAACATGGCGGTCGCAAATAACTGGGCTTTTGAATTTATTCCGATACGCATCGATCACTTTTCCTTTTGAATCACGTGACTATTTCTTATGCAATCGTATGCAACCGTTGTGCCAACGACTGATAGCGATCGCAAATTGTCCCTGCCGCCGCAACTCTTTGCCGCAGCCGGGCTGGAAAGAAACACATCTGCCTATTCTGGCATCAACCTTGCACGTTCATATCCGAAATTCATGCCACGGAGTCTAGTTGATGCGCGTTCGAAATTCGATGCTTCTGGCCGTTATGGCCATTGCCTTGTCCGCGTTTTCGGCGCGCGCGGAATCGGTGGTCCGCTATGGCATCTCGATGGCGGATATTCCGCTTACGACCGGCCAGCCCGACCGCGGCGCCGGCGCCTATCAATTCACCGGATATACGATTTACGATCCGCTGATCTCGTGGGACATGAGTGTCGCCGACCGGCCCGGCAAACTCGTGCCCGGCCTCGCCACCGAATGGAAAGTCGACGGCAACGACAAGACCAAATGGCGATTTACGCTGCGCAGGAACGTCAAGTTCCATGACGGCAGCGATTTCAACGCCGACGCCGTGATCTGGAATCTCGACAAGGTGCTGAACGACAAGGCGGCGCAATTCGACCAGCGCCAGAGCGCGCAGGTGAAGACGCGGCTGCCATCGGTCGCGAGCTATCGCAAGCTCGACGATTTCACGGTCGAGATCACGACCAAGACCGTCGATTCGTTCTTTCCCTATCAGATGCTGTGGTTCCTGGTCTCCAGCCCCGCGCAATATGAAAAGGTCGGCAAGGACTGGGATAAATTCGCCAGCCAGCCTTCCGGCACCGGACCGTTCAAGCTCACCAAGCTCGTGCCGCACGAACTGGCCGAACTGTCGAAGAACGAGGACTACTGGGACAAAAAGCGGATTCCGAAAGTCGACAAACTGGTCCTGATTCCGATGCCGGAGGCGCTGACGCGGACCAATGCGCTGCTGGCCGGACAGGTCGACCTGATCGAGACGCCGGCGCCCGACGCCGTGCCGCAACTCAAGGCGGCCGGCATGCGGATCGTCGACAACATCACGCCGCATGTCTGGAATTATCATCTCAGCGTGCTGCCGGGCTCGCCCTGGACCGACATCCGCCTGCGCAAGGCGCTCAATCTCGCCATCGACCGCGACGCTGTGGTCGGATTGATGAACGGCCTCGCCAAGCCCGCCAAGGGCCAGGTCGATCCGTCGAGCCCATGGTTCGGCAAGCCGACCTTCGACATCAAATACGATCCGGCCGAAGCCAAGAGGCTGGTCGAGGAAGCCGGCTATTCCAAGGAAAAGCCGCTGAAGACCACCTTCATCATCGCACAAGGCGGTACCGGGCAGATGCTGTCGCTGCCGATGAACGAATTCCTGCAGCAGAGCTTCAAGGAGATCGGCATCGACATCGACTTCAAGGTGGTCGAACTCGAAACGCTCTACACGGCGTGGCGAAAAGGCGCGGCCGATCCGAGCAACGCCGGCATCACCGCCAACAATATCGCCTATGTGACCTCCGACCCGCTTTACGCCATCGTCCGCTTCTTCGCCTCCGACCAGATCGCGCCGGTCGGTGTCAACTGGGGCGGCTACAAGAACCCGAAGGTCGATGCGCTGATCAACGAGGCCAAGCAGACCTTCGATCCCGCCAAGCAGGACGATCTGATCGCGCAGGCCCATGCGCTGATCGTCGACGACGCTGTCCTGGTGTGGGTGGTCCACGACACCAACCCGCATGCGCTGTCGCCGAAGGTCAAGCAATTCGTGCAGGCGCAGCACTGGTTTCAGGATCTGACCACGATCGGCGTGGAGTGAGCGAGCAGCAAGCTCACGTTGTCATTGCCGGGCTTGACCCGGCAATCCCTCACCTTGGGACAAACTTCTTCATGATGGATGCGCGGGTCAAGCCCGCGCATGACAGTCCGAGTTGAGGCGCGCTACTTCGTCAACAGCGCGAAGGCGCCGTTCCAATCGGCCGGCGGCGGATTGTTGCGGTAGTTGAGGATGCGCGCCTCGTAGAGATGGTAGAGCAGTTCGAGCGCATGCGCCTCGTCGGTCCGCCGCCCGCGCTCGATCGCGGCGAGCGCGCCGTCCCAGTCGCGACTGCGATAGCAGGCCAGCATCTCGATGGTGAGGTTGCGCAGCCTTTGGAAACGGCCGGACTGCGCGATGTCCTCGCGGCCGGCGATGGCATAGATCACCTCCGGCTCCTTCTTGCCTTTGACCATGATGAAATCGAGTTCGAGGATCGCGAACTTGTCCTTGACCGCCAGCGCGGTCTTTGAGCCGACGATGATCGGAAATCCATATTCTTTCGATTGTCCTTCCAGCCGCGACGCCAGATTGACGCTGTCGCCCAGCACCGAATAATCGAACCGCAGGTCGGAGCCCATATTGCCGACGACGCAGGTCCCGGTGTTCAATCCGACGCCGACATTGAGCGGGATATAGACGTGGCCGCCCTGCTGCGCCTCCAGCTCGCGCTGCCGGTTGAGCTCGTCGATCCGCTGCAACATATCGACCGCGGCTTCGCAGGCGTTGAGCTGATGCTGCGCATCGTCCAATGGCGCGTTCCAGAACGCCATGATCGCGTCGCCCATATATTTGTCGATGGTGCCATTGCGCGCCAGGATCGCATTGGTCAGCGGCGTCAGGAACCGGTTCATCAGCGCGGTCAGGCCCTGCGGATCGTGCTTGTAGGATTCCGAGATCGAGGTGAAGCCGCGGACGTCGGAGAACATGATGGTCATTTCGCGCTCCTCGCCGCCCAGCACGAGCTTTTCCGGCGAATGCGCGAGCTGCTCCACCAGCGCGGGCGACAGATATTGGCTGAACGCGGAGCGGATCTGCCGCCGCTGCGCCTGCTCCCGCACGAAGCTCGAGAAGATGAGCGTCAGATAGATCGCCGTCGTCGATAGCAGCGGATAGGTGAAATCAATCAGCAGCCGGTGTTGCGTGTAGAAGTACCAGGAAGTCCCGGCCAGCACGGACGCGAACAGCGCGCCGACCGTGACCAGCATGACCGGTCCGAGATTCGGCAGGAACGTGATGATCAGAAGCCCGAGCAGCAGCGCGGCGAAAAGTTCGATCACGATGGCATAGTTCGGCCGTGCGAGCGCCGCATGGGTCAGGGCGCTCTCCAATACCTGGGCATGGATTTCGACGCCCGGCATCGCCGGCGATACCGGCGTGGTCTTGATGTCGTTCAATCCGACCGCCGAGGTGCCGATCAGCACCAGCTTGCCCGAGATCTTGTCGAGCGGCACGCTGCCATCGAGAACATCGGCCGCCGAGACATAGATCGACGGATCCTGCCGCGCGAAATGCACCCAGAGCTGGCCGTTCCTGTCGGTCGGGATCTCCAGACCCCTGACCGCGATGCTCCTGATGCCGGCCTTTTCAGCTTTGATAAGCAGCGTCGGAGTGGACGTAATGACCCGCAATATTTCCAGGCTCAGCGACGGCATGATGGCGCCCTGGGCGCGCAGGACCATCGGGACACGCCGGATGATGCCGTCGCGCTCGGTCCTGATCGTGAACAGGCCGCGGCCCGCGGACGCCTGCTCCAGGGCCGGAACGTTTCGCAACAACCCGGGAAATTCGAACAGAAACGGCTCCGCCTCCCCGCCCAGGGTCGCGAATCCGGTCATGGGAAGCGAACTGTCGAGTTTCGAGATCGCGGTCGCCAGCCCGGTTTCGCCGAGCACCACCCGCGAACGCCGGATGGCATCAGCCAGAATCTGGTCGTTGCTCGGCAAGCCGCGCAGCTTGGCTTTGGTCGCTTCGTCCAGATAGCGCATCGTGCCCGCAGCGACATCCGGATTCAGCCGGTCCGGCTCCGAGAACACCACGTCGAAAGCAATCGCGACGGCGCCGAGATTGGTCAGGTTGATGATCAGATCCGCGAGATAGGTTCGCGGCCACGGCCACTGGCCAAGCTTTGCCAAGCTCTTTTCGTCGATATCGATGATGGTGACCGGCCTTGCGGTCTTCACGCGCGGCTCGATGTGCTGGAAGGTGTCGAAGGTTCTGTCGCGAAGCTCCTCGACCGGGGCCGGGTCGACCACGCGCAACGCCGCGAGCCCGATCAGGAGCGCCAGGCACGCCAGCCGATCGTAGCCGAACCTCCGCGCGAACCAGCGCCGCCATATCCTCAATCGATTCATAGGGGCTGAATATCAGGTTGAAGCCCGCGAAGCATCCAGTTCTGATTGCCGCCCGTCATCTGTCCGGCGACACAGCCGCTAGATCAGATGGAAGTCGTTTGGATGCGCCTGAAGCTGCGCAAGGGTTACGCCGGTCAGCGTGATCTTGTCGTGAGCCGCGTCCGTGATGATGGTGTCGTGACCGAAATTCGCCGGGTGGGCGCTGGCCAGGATCGCCGATACGCTCGCAAACAGCGAGTGATCGATATCGATCGTATCCTTGTTGACATCGAAATCGGCGAGTGTTGCGCTGTGGAAGTTCTCGTTGAACACGAAACTATCCTGGCCACCCTTGCCGAAAATCGTGACGCCACCGCCGACGTCGACAAAGGTATCGTTCTGCGGCGTTCCTTTGACGATCGATCCGCCGGCCCCGACCACGGTGACGGTAAGCGGCTGGTCGCCGGTAATAACGTGCCCATCGCTCACCTGCGCATCGAAGGTGAGGGTCAATGTGTCGCCGGGCTTCAGGAAGTCGAAACTGGCGCTGCCGGAGTTATAGGCCCAATCCAACACATCCGAACCGCCGTCCGACGTCACACTATCGAACGTCAGCGTCTTCGGGTCGATCAGCGCGGCGATATCCGCGTTCGGCGGCAGGACCGTCGAACCATTATATTCAGCGACGGCATCGCCGGTCACCGATGCCGTCAGCGTATCGCCAATGTCGGCGTCGCTGACGGTAAGCGTGCCGGTGATCGGGTCTGTAAGGTGGATATGAGAATCCGAAACATGTCCCGTGTGGAAGTGATCGAACGTCTCGATGAACCAGCCGAACGGGTTCAGACCTGCACCGCCGTCATGGACATCCGGCGACCGTTGCAGGATGACCGTCTGCACCGACGGGTCGGTCTCGCCCACGATCACCGGCGCATGGTCGGGCGGCGCGGCGATGACGCCGCCCGGCTCGGTGACCTGCTCGGTGATTCCGCCCTCGGTGAACCCGATGACGACATCCAGGGTCTTGCCGAGATCGGCCGCCGGCGGCGTGAAACTAGGAGAGTTTTGGCCCGGAATCACCTGGCCGTTTTCCAGCCATGTGTAGGTGATGTCGGCCGCATCCGGATCCGTCACCGCAGCGGTGAGTATCGTGCCTGCGACCGCGTTGCCGTTGCTGTTGAGGACGCCGAGCGCCACCGGCGCATCGTTCCACAACACCTCGGTATGGCCCGAGCCGTCCTGCGCCAGCGCGAAATCATTCTGGCTGTAAGTACCTGCGAGCTTGAGAACCTCCGTCTGCGTGCCGTTGCTGATGGTCAGCGTGTTGTCGGCACCGTTCCAGACGGCGGTCTCGCTGGCCGAGTAGGCAAGATCGGCAAGCTTGATCGTGTCGCCGTCGCTCATGCCGGCGATGGTCCCGCCGAAGGTCGAACCCACGCTTAGCGTATCGTGGGTGCCCGCAAGGGTAATAGTGCTGCCGGCGGCGACCACCCCGCTCAGCGTCAGCGTCTGGCCGCTGTCGACCGTCACATGGGCATTGTTCAGGACGGCGTTGTCGATCGTGCTCGATCCGGCGATCTCGAGCGAGCCGATGACTTCCACCGCGCCCCCGACGATCGTGGCGCCGTTCAACGTCAGCGTATCGCCGCTGTCGACATGGATCGTGGCGCCGGCTTTCGCGGTGTCGTCGAAATTCGTGCCGGTTACCGTGACATTGTCGAGCGTCAGCGTCTGACCGCCTTCGATCGTCACATCGCCCCGGTTCAGGCTGGCGTCGCTGATCGTGCTTGATCCGGTGATGTCGATATGACCGGCGACGGTCTTGCCCGAGACGGTGCTGTAATCGTCGATCGCGCCGCCGGTGATGGTTGCGTCATAAAGCCTCAGCGTATCGCCGCCGTCGATCCGGATGATGCTGCCCGCCGCGGTGTCGTCAAAGCTCGTATAGCTTACGGTGACATTATCCAGCGTCAGCGTCTGGCCGGCATCGATCGTCACATCGCCGTGGTTCAGGCTGGCATCGCTGATCGTGCTTGATCCTGTGATATCAATATGACCGGCGACGGTCTTGCCCGAGACGATGCTGTAATCATCGATCGCTCCGCCGGTGATGGTCGCGTCATAAAGCGTCAGCGTATCGCCGCCGTCGATCCGGATGATGCTGTTCGCCGCGGTCTCGGTGATGCCGGTATAGCTGACCGTAACATTGTCCAGCGTCAGCGCCTGGCCGGCATCGACCGTCACCTGGCCTCCGGTCATGCCGGCGCTGTCGATGGCGCTGTCGCCGGTGACATGGATCATGCCGTTGTCGGCGATCGTCCCACCGCTGATGCTGGCATCGTTCAGCGTCAGGGTTCCGGTGCTGTCGACCGTGACCGTGCCTTTGTTGGCGACGGTCGTGCCGGCAGCAAGCGCGAGAAGGCTTGCGGCGAACACCTCGATCGAATCGTCATTGGTGACGCGGACATTGTTCAGCGTCGCGCCCGCGGCGCTCTTGACCGCCAGCGTTCCGACCGGGCCCATCGTCAGCTTGCCGCCAGTCACGGTGGTGCCATTCTGCAAAGTCAGCGTTGTCGGCGATATGGCGATGTCCACCTGAATGGTGCCGGAACCGGTGACGGTGACGCCGTCGAGCGTCGCGCCCGATGAACCCTCGATTCCGACCATGCCAGAATTGGTCAGCGCGCCGCCGGTGACGGCGGCGCCATCCAGCGTCAGCGTCGCCCGCTGATCAACAATCACCCGGCCGGAATTGGCGATATCGACCTCGACGTCGAGCGTACCGGCGGCGATTTCGATCGTTCCCGTGCCGGCATTCGAAATAGTGCTCTGGTCCGTGAAGTCGCCGCCCTGTTCAAGCGTAAGAGCGCCGAAGTTATGCACCACGCTCTGATCCTGCACCTCCATCAGGCCGCCGACGGTGATGGCGCCATGATTCTCGACAACCGCATCGGCGCTCATGTTGAACGCGCCGCCGACGGTCAGCGTGCTGTCGTTGATCAATTTCGGCGCCGACGACCCGAAATCGTTCATGGTCAGGCTCTTTGCGTCGGCCGCGGCGTCGATGGTGACCGGATAGGATGGCGTCAGGCCGATCAGCTGATTGGTGATGATGACGACGTCGTCGTTCGCTGTCGGGGCCGTTCCGGTTTCCCAGTTCGCCCCATCGCGCCATAACCCGCCCGAGGGCGAGCCCTGATCAGTCGTGGCGATCCAGACCACCGCCGACGCGTCGGTGCCGGTAATCGTGACCGTGATGTCCTGCGGCGTCGAGGTGGCGCCCTGCGAATCCGTCACCGTCACCGCATAGGTGAGCGTCAGCGTTTCTCCCTTGGGGATGAAGTCTCCCAGATAGGCAGGAAGATCGGCGAGTTGCCAGTTGATCGTACCGCCGCCGGTATCGGTGCTGTCGGCCGCCAGCGACGCCGAAAGCGCCGCCTCCAGTATCTTGAGGGGAGTCGGCGGCAAGGTCACGGCGTTTCCGTCCAGCACCGTGCCTACCAGTTCGGCGGAAACCGTATGGGTATCGGTCAGATCGGGATCGGAAAACGACATCGTCCCCGACGTCGGCCCTTGCGCGACCAAATTGCCGCCCGTAACGCTCGTGCCGTCGTCAAACGCGATCGCCTGCGGCACGCTGGAAGTGATGACCGGAACGTCGTTGCTGCCACGGGTGATCGTGATCGTGAACTGCTGGAAACCCGCCTCGTCGTTCGGAGCGTAGTTGTTGTCGACCCGCGCCATATAGGTCAACGTCAACGTCTCGCCAGCGGCGATGAAGTCGAAGGCGCTGTCCGGAACGCTGTAGGTCCAGGTCGCCGAACCGTTATTGGTGTTGCCGGGATCCTGCTCCACCGCAAGCTTGACCGCCACCGCCTTGATGTCGGCGAGCTGCTCGGCCGTCAGCGTCGCGGTGACGTCCTGGTGCTGAGCGTTCTCGTAGGTGAACGCATTGTCGAATGTCACGCTTACCGTCGGACGATCGCCGGCGTTGACATCGAGGAAGCTGATCTTGCCGGACACCGTGTCCAGCGCGGAATCGCCGGTAACGCCGATGCGCTCGATCAGCGCGCCATCATGAGCCGCGACGGCCGGCGCACCGGGAATGTGCTGGAGCAGACTCGACAGAGGCCCCGACTCCGTGAACGGGCCGCTGACGATGTTCATCACAAGGACGACTTGCGGCACGTTCGGCGTGTTGGCGAACTTGAAGGGCGTGAACAGCAGCGGAACGATCGTATCGGTAAAATGATCGGAGGACTTGGTGTTCGGGTTGGTATTGTCGGTAAATTTGATCGCGAAAACATCGGTGATGAGCTTTTGCAGCTCCGGCGACAGCCCGTTCGTCGAATAGGTGACGGCGCCGTGGTTGATGTTCACCTGGTGTCCGGCCTGATTGACGGTCGCGATCGGATCAAGCGTCGTCTTGTCGTACAGGATGTATGAGCCGGTGTGGCCGTCCGGCTCGACCAGAACCTGGAATTTCGCATCCGGCGTACCGCCCGGAAAGTCGAAGTCGATCTGCACCAGCACCGCGGTGCCGCGGATGCCCATAGTCGCGACCGGCGTATCGACTTTCATGTCGCCGTGTTTTGCCGTCTCGCCGGCGACAAAGGAGATGGTGCCCTGTACCAGGCTGAGCAGCGAGGAATTATTGGACCCGTTGGGGTCATAGACCAATTCGTTGACCACCATCCTCGCATTCGACGACAGGCCGAACACGGTGCCATCGACGAAAGTCACGCCGAGCGTCGAGTCGGCCCCGGACTGCAGCACGTCGCCCTTGTCGACGTTGTCGCCTTGATTGAGGATGATCGAGACGCCGTTGCGGATCGCGCTCGCGCTGCCGATGAGCTTGGTGACATGGCCGACAACGACAGCGGCCGCGGCGCTCGCACCGCCGGCCTGGGCATATTCGACATGGCCGGTCAGCGCATTGACGATGTCGCCGGTGAGATGAGCGCCGCCATCGGGCGACGCCAGAGCCGCGCGCGTCTCGCCCTTGAAGTAATCGTGCAGGACAAATTCGCGATCACCGTCGGACAGGATCAGGTCGACGCCGGACCGCTTGTAGTCGCCGCCGAACAGCAAATGGGCATCCGGGACGATGATGGCGTCCGCGGGGGCGTGGATGGCGCTGGAATCGACATGAAAATGCGTTCCGGAATGGACATCCGGGCCATCGACGGACAGCTTGCTGTCGAATTTGCCGACGAAATTCAAAAGACCACCGTGAAATGCTAAATATTTGTATAAATTTTCGGTCTAAGGTTCACTATCATTAGGAAGTGCATCGCGGAACTGTCTCTTGCCCGCGAAAATCCAGACAAGCGGCCCAAAGCCGCGTCCGATGCGTAGAAATTAACCCTTAAAATCTGTTAACCGACAAGTATTCGGTATCGAACGATAAGTAAAAATGTATTTCTTCTGACGCTATCTGCGCTCTTTAAAGTCATTTGACGTATAGAATCAGACGTCAATACTTCTACCAATTTCCATTGGCATCCGGTGGCAGCACATTGCCCCAATTCTTGAGTTAAAGCTGTAATTTAGATTACAGAAACAGCTACTGCTGCAAATTAGCCATAGCTGGATAAATTTATACAACTCTTTAAATTTGCATAAAATTTAATCAGAAAAAGACCGTCCCGTAAAATTTTCAGCAAATCGGCGAGACGGATTTTAGCGTGTTTAGCGCTTTCCGCCGCCGAACCGCCGCCGTTAAGCGGAATAAAAGTCGCGCTCCCCATCCTCGCCGGTGAAAACGATCCGGTCACGTGAGGCCATCCGGTCCCGCCGATGTCCGGACATGGGGTGTCAGATGGGGATTTTCGGTCGTTCGCACGCTTTTCGTGCCATCGTCATGGCGTTGGGATTCACTTGGTTGGTCGCTGCGGCGGATGTTCAGGCCGCGACGCTGCTTTCGCCCGGCACCGCCACGCTGGTCAGGCGCTCCGCCGAACCGTTCGGCCGGTTTGCGGCCATCCTGAGCGATGGGGGCCTTCGGGAAAAGTGGCTTGGCGTCGCGCGCCAGCTCGATGACGAACGGGTGCAACTGGCGCTGTGCGACGGGGACCGCGACGGCTGTGTTTCGCCGGCCGCGCTGCAACTGCTCGCCATCGTCGACACCGCCAGAACACGCGAAGGACGGGCTCGCCTCGGCGAGATCAATCGCGCGATCAATCTCGCGATCCGGCCGATGAGCGATCTGGCTCAATATGGCGAGATCGACGTCTGGACTTCGCCGCTCGTCACCTTCGCACATGGTGCGGGGGATTGCGAAGATTATGCGATCGCAAAGCTTGTCGCCTTGCGACTGGCCGGCGTCGCCGACGACGACCTGCGGATCGTGGTCCTGCACGATACCGTCAGCGGCGAGGACCACGCCATCGCGGCCGCACGGCTGGAGGGGCATTGGCTGATGCTGGATAACCGCCGCATGGCGATGGTCGAGGATGCCGATGCGCGCAATATCCAGCCGCTGTTCGTCATCGACCGGCACGGCGTCATGCAATATGCCGGCACGCCGCTGGTGGCATTCGATGCAGCCGCCGCACCCGCCCTGGTTTCGTTTCGCTAGCGCGCCGGTTCTGGTCGCATCGTCACGGCAGGCAAAGGTTCCAGCCTTGTCCAGGCATCGACCCGATTTGCGGTCGCCGATTCACCGCCCCGAAAGTTCTTGAGTTCAAGGTTCTTGGGTTCATGGTCACAGCCGACTCCGAAGTCAGGATACCGCGTCCCTCATGACACCAGCCGTGCCATCATCGCCCGCACTACAAGTGCGAGGGTTAACCAAGCGTTTCGACCGACCCGCGGTCGACGCGCTCGATCTCACGGTTCGCCCCGGAGAGTTCTACGCGCTGCTCGGACCCAACGGCGCCGGCAAGACCACCACACTGCGCATGGTCGCGGGCCTGCTGCGGCCCGATGCGGGCTCGGTGTCGGTGCTCGGCATCGACGCGCTCGCCGATCCGATCGCAGCCAAGCAGATCATGGCATGGGTCTCGGACGAGCCGATGATCTACGACAAACTCACGCCACTGGAATACCTCGCCTTTGTTGCCGGCCTCTGGGGCATCGATCCCGGAATATCCGGACCGTCCGCGCATGATCTGCTGGTCTCACTCGGGCTCGAACCGCATCTGCACGAGCGCTGCGAAGGATTCTCCAAGGGCATGCGCCAGAAAGTGGCGTTGGCCGGCGCCCTGGTACACGATCCCAGGCTGATCATCCTGGACGAGCCGCTCACCGGCCTCGACGCGCTCTCCGCGCGTCACGTCAAGGGCCTGCTGGGAGACCGCGTGCGCGCCGGCTGCACCGTGATCATGACCACCCATATTCTCGAAGTCGCCGAACGCATGGCCGACCGGATCGGCGTCATCGCCTCGGGACGACTCGTCGCCGAGGGCACGCTCGAGGAATTGCGTCAGCAGAATGGACGCAACGACACCAGCCTCGAAGACGTGTTCATCGCGCTGGTCAACGTCGAGACCGCCGCCGCATGAGTTCCGCAGCCGCCCTGACCTGGTTCGCGCGTCACGAAATTCGGCTGGCCTGGCGCGAATGGCTCGCGATGATGACGGGCGGCCGGCGCAAGCACAAACGCGCGGTCATCGGTCTCATCCTGTTTGCCGCCTTCATGCACCTGCCGGCCTATGCGGTGATCGGCCGGTTCGCCAGCTTGCGCATGCCGCTCGACAAATCGTCGCTGATCGTGATGTCGGCAAGCATCTTCCTGGCCTGGGCCTTGATGCTGTCGCAGGCGATCGAGTCGGTGACGCGGGTATTTTACGCCCGCGCCGATCTCGACCTGATCATGTCCTCGCCGGCTTCGCTGACCAACGTGTTCTCGGTCCGCATCGCCGCAATCGCACTGACAGTCACCGGCATGGCGCTGGTGCTGTCGACGCCCTTCATCGACGTTCTCGTGATCGGGGGCGGACTCCGGTGGCTTTCGGCGTATGGCGTCGTCGTCGCCATCGGCCTGTCGGCCGCGGCGGTCGCGATCGCGGTCACGGTGGCGCTGTTTCGCCTGATCGGTCCGAGCCGGACACGGCTGGCGGCGCAGATCCTCGCCGCGGTCATCGGCGCCGGCTTTGTCATTGCGTTGCAGATCGCAGCCATCCTCTCGTATGGCACGCTGTCGCGGTTTGCGGTTCTGACTTCGGATTCAGCGGCGGCCTATGCACCCGACGCCGACAGCATCGTCTGGTGGCCGGCGCGCGCAGCCCTCGGCGATGGTCAAATATTGCTGCGCTTGCTGGCCGGCGGCTTGATCCTGCTCGGCTTCGTGATGGCTGTTTTCTCGGACCGGTTTGCCGACACCGCCGTCCGGGTTTCGGCGAGCGGAGCGCGGACCAGAAGCGGTTCCGGCACCGCGGCCTTTCGTCCCCGTTCCCGGCAACAGGCGTTGCGCTGGAAGGAATTCAAGCTGCTGCGGCGCGATCCGTGGCTGATATCGCAGACCCTGATGCAGCTATTGTATCTGGTGCCGCCGGCGCTGATGCTGTGGCGAAGTTTTTCCGACAGTTCCACCGCCATCGTGCTGGTCACGCCCGTCATCGTCATGGCCGCGGGCCAGCTCGCCGGCGGGCTGGCGTGGCTGACGATCTCGGGCGAGGATGCCGCCGATCTGGTGACGACCGCACCGCTTTCGCCTTCGCGCGTGATCCGTGCCAAGGTCGAGGTGGTGCTGATGGCGATCGGCGTGACGTTCGCACCGCTGGTCCTGGCGCTGCTGTTTGCGTCGCCGTTTCAGGCCGCGGTGACCGCCGCCGGCGTTGCCATCGCAACGATATCGGCCGCCGCCATTCAGCTCTGGTTCCGCGTGCAGGCAAGGCGCAGCCAATTCCGCCGCCGCCAGACCTCGTCGCGGCTTGCGACGTTTGCGGAGGCGTTTTCATCGATCGGCTGGGCCGCGACCGCGGCGCTGGCCCTGACTTTCCCCCTCGCCGCCATCGTCTCGGGACTGATGACCGCCGGCATCATGGCCGCGACCTGGAAGATCAGCCCGCGGCACGGGTGATAAGAAGACCGTGAAATTGATGGAAGCCCAAGGCGAGGCCGCACGGCTGCTGTCCTGAGATACCGCGGCAGACCGTTCTGCGCGTTACGCCTTTACCAGCTCCATCACCGCGGCCGCGAAGGCTTCCGGCGCTTCCTGCGGCAAATTGTGACCGGCATTCGGGATCACGCGATGGGTGCGGCGGCCGGTGAATTTTGCGGCGGCCGCGCTGCCGTCGGTGGCGGGAACGACACCGTCCGCGCCGCCATCCAACGTCATCACAGGCACGCCGATCGCGGGCAACTCCGCCAGCCGCCGTTGCAGCTCCGCATAATGCGGATCGCCCTCGACAAGACCGAAGCGGTGACGGTAGCTGTGGATCACGACATCGACATAGTCGGGGTTGTCATGCGCGATCGCAGTCCGCTCGAAGGCCGCATCGTCGAACGATCAGCTCGGCGACCACTGCTGCCATAATATCCTGGCGATCTCGCGCCTATTGGCGGCGAGCCCAGCCCGGCCGCGTTCCAGTTGAAAATAATATTGATACCAGAGCGGCACCTCATGCTGCGGCTTGGCGGGGACCATCGCCCCGGCGATATTCTGGATCAGATAGCCGTTCACCGACACCAGACCCGTGCAGCGATCTGGCCATAACGCGGCAGCCACGCAGGCGGCGCGCCCGCCCCAGTCATAGCCCGCCAACACCGCGCGCTTCACGCCAAGCGCATCCATCAGCGCGATCAGATCCGCTCCCATCGCGGCCTGCTCTCCCGAACGCGGCGTGGCCTGATCGCGGAAGCGCGTGGGACCATAGCCGCGCAGATAGGGAACGATGGTTCGGCAGCCCTGTGCGGCCAGCATCGGCGCCACGTCGACGAAGGAATGGATGTCATAGGGAAAACCATGCATCAGCATCACCACCGGTCCATCCGCGGGTCCGGCTTCGTAATAGGCGATGTCGAGGACGCCGGCGTCGACATGACGCAATGGCTCCAGCCGCTGCGTCGAGGAAGCGCGCGCAAGCGTCGGCGTCAATTTCATGGCTCACTCCTGCAAGACCGGTCCGGGGACAGGGCGGTACTGACGAGCTGTTGATCGAGACATGATAGTTCACGCCATCATTCAGCGATACACTGCGATTGCCGGGGTCACCAAAACGGGGGCCTGTTCATTGATGCTGCGATCCTTTGCCGCCATTCTCGCTGTGCTGGGTTCACTGACCGCGCCCGTTGCCGCGCAAGACGCGTCACGCCAAGACACCTCTCGCCAGGACACCTATCGCAGCGAATGCCAGGCGGTCTCGAACGCCGGTCCCCGCGCCATGCCGGTCAGCCTGCGCCGGGCGGCCGCTGATACCAACGAAGTTGCGATCACCTATGCGGGCCATTCGACCTATTTCATCGATACGCCCGGCGGAATCCGGATCGCGACCGACTATAGCGGCGACTACCAGATCGGCCGCCTGCCCGATGTCGTCACCATGAACCACGCCCACAGCACGCATTACACGCTGTTTCCCGATCCGCGCATTCCCCACGTGCTGCATGGCTGGCGCGACGACGGGCAGCCCGCACAGATCGCCAAACAGATCGGCGACGTGTATATCCGCAACGTAACGACCGACATCCGCCGTTATCCCGGCGACGAGTCGAGCGCCGATATGATCAGGGACGGCAATTCGATCTTCATCTTCGAGGTCGCCGGCCTGTGCATCGGCCATCTCGGACATCTGCATCATGCCCTCGACGACGCCCGTTTCGCGGCGATCGGCCGGCTCGATATCGTGATGGTGCCGATCGACGGCACCTATACGATGTCGCTCGACGGCATTTCCGATATTACCCGGCGCTTGCGCGCTTCCGTGGTGCTGCCGATGCATCGCTTTGCAACGCCGCTCGAGGAATTCATGCACCGGATCGGCAAGCAATTTGCGATCGATGTCCGCACCGAACGCACTTTGCGCATCTCGCGGGACACGCTGCCGGACAGTCCGACGGTCATCATCCTCGACGGAATTTGAACCCGCTGCGCCGGGCGAACCCGTGAAATCTCAGGAAGAGCCCATCAGGCTCGTGGCCTGGCGTTCACCGGGAGGCAGGAAAATCTTCCTGAGCTTCAGAAAAACCCGCAGGGCGAAACCGAGCCAGACCGGCTGGGTCTTGCGGCAAAACGCGAGCTTACGGACATGACCCTCGACGCGCCATCTGGCATGTGCGCCGTCCCTGAAAAAGATCACGTCGCCCGCCGCATAGCGGGTCGGCGGCATGGCTTCATTTTCAAGGATGATCGCGCCTTCGAGAATCAGGACCGTCTCGTCGAAATCATAATACCAGTTGAACCGGCCTTCGCTGCATTCCCACACCATGGTCGACGCCAGCCCGTCCGCGCTGGTCGATAGAACGCAGCATTGCGCAACCGGATTGCCCTCGATGATCCAGCTCGGCTCGATCGGCTGCGGCGTCAGGTTGACGGCAAGGTTGGTGGTTTCGATCAGGGCACGGGACATCATGACCTCAAGGTGGACGGCTTCACAAAAATTGGATTTTATTCAAAAGGATGTGATCAGGCGACGTGGGGGCAAGCTAGGGGCGAGTTTTTAAGCATTCGTTACCGTTTTCAACGGCTGCGAATCGGACGCTGGCCGGAGTTCGCGCTCCCGGCCCAAAAGGCTGCGTCAGATGCCATCAGATGATGATGCAACCAGACAGTGCGAGGTAAATTCAGGGAACGGCCAGGTTGATCACGTTGCGGTCGAATTTCGCCAGCCCCTCGCGGGCCATCGATTCGATCATCGGCCAGTTCTGCCGGAAGAATTGCGTCGCATCGTGAATATTGGGCGCCTGCACCTTGACGCTGCAAGCCTGCCTTCCACCCCTGTTCGTGATTTGGAAGTGAAACGTGTAGCCGACCCTGTCCCCGGTATCGTCGGCAGGCTGAAGTTCCTGGCGCATGCAGCGTCCCCTCTGTCTTGCGTCGAACTGGGACAGCTTTGTTTGCGATTTTGCCTTTCGTGCGGCGTGATTGTGACATGACTGAGCGGACATCCGCATCCATGTCACAGACGTGGTTCCAGTCACAATATTGGCCGAAGTGACGTCACATTTGCTTCATGCAGGCGACGCGGAGATTTTTTGCCTTGAGCGGGGACGAGGCCTTGTCGCGAATTTGTCAGGCCCATTCGCCCTTGCGGAACACGGGAACATGGCGGCCGTCGGCGTGAATCCCGTCGATGTCGATCTGGTCCGAGCCGATCATCCAGTCGATATGGATCAGGCTCTTGTTGCCGCCTTGCGCGGCGATCTGCTCGGGTGTCAGCCTGTCGCCATTGACGAAGCATTTGGAATAGCACTGGCCGAGCGCGATGTGGCAGGCGGCGTTCTCGTCGAACAGAGTGTTGAAGAACAGCAATCCGCTTTTCGAGATCGGCGAGGAATGCGGCACCAGCGCCACTTCTCCGAGCCTTCGCGCGCCCTCGTCGGTATCGAGCACCTTGTTCAGCACTTCCTCGCCGCGCGAGGCCTTGGCCTGGACGATGCGCCCCTCTTCGAACTTGACCGCGATGTTGTCGATCAGCGAGCCCTGATAGGACAGCGGCTTGGAACTGACGACGTGCCCCTCGACCCGCCTTGCATGCGGCGTGGTGAACACTTCCTCGGTCGGGATGTTGGCGTTGCAGGTGATGCCGTTCCTGGCCGTGGAAGCACCTCCCTCCCATTCATGGCCGTCGGCAAGCCCGATCGTGAGATCGGTGCCCGGCCCCGAATAATGCAGCGCGCTGAATCGCTGGCCGTTCAGCCATTCGGTCCGGCTGCGCAGCATGGCGTTGTGCTTGTCCCAGGCCGCAATCGGATCGTCGCCGTTCACGCGCGAGGCGGCGAAGATGGCGTCGGCCAGTTTCGCCACCGCGACGTCTTCCTCGTCGTCGGGGAACACCTGCCTGGCCCAGGACGGTCCCGGATAGGCAACGATGTTCCAGTTGATATCGAAGGTGACGATCTTCTCGAGCGCCGGCTTGTAGGCCACGGAGTTGGCCTTGCTCGCACGCGCGACCTTGGCGGGATCCTGGCCGGAAAGCAGCATCGGATCGTCGCCGACGATGGCCAGCCGCGCGGTATTGGCGGCGAAGGCTTTCGACATCCCGTCATAGAGCCAGCCGGCGGCGCGGTCGAAGCTGTGATCCTGGGCGAACTGGTAGCGCGACAGCGTAACCGCTTCATCCGAAAAGATCGACGTGACGAGGCCCGCGCCGGCCTTGTAGGCATGTTCGGCGATCTTGCGAACCAGCGGCAGCGCCAGCGTCGGCGCCGTCACCAGGAGATCCTGCCCTGGCTGCAAACGCAACCCCACTTTCACCGCCACCTGGGCCAGACGATCGAGCCGCACCGGATCGATCGGAGTCGGAAAATTGCGCTGGTGTGCGGTCATGGCTTGCCCTCGTTTAAAATTGGCCGTTGATGCAGAGATAGGCGAACTGACCGCGCCGTTCAACGTTTTGCAGCGGACAGCACCCGATCGACCATTTCGGGCGCGAGGCCGAGATAGTTCCGCGGCGACGTCAACCGGTCGATGGTCGCGCGATCGATGCGTCCGGACACTTGCGGGTTCGCCGAAAGCGCATCCGCAAGCGTCATCCGCGTCTCGTTGGCGAGCCGGCAAGCATCGTAGACCACGTCATGCGCCTCCTGCCGGCCGATCTGCGGCGCAAGCCCCATCATGACGGCTTCGGCGACAATCAGGCCTCGGCTGATATCGAGGTTCTCAGCCATCTTTTTCTCATCGACGGTCAGTCCGCCCAGCGCGAATTTCGCCTGATGCAGCGCGCTGGCGGTCAGCACGAAACTTTCCGGAATGGCCATCCATTCGGCGTGCCACGGCCCGGTGGCGCGCTCGAAATCCTGCACCATCGCGTCCAGCATCAGGCCTGCGTGCTGCCGCACGCCCTTGCAGGCGGCCAACATCAACTCGGACGAGATCGGGTTGCGCTTCTGCGGCATGGTCGAGGATGCGCCGCGTCCCTTCACGAAGGGTTCATACAGTTCGGCGAATTCGGTCGAGGCCATGATCATGATGTCGAGCGCGATCTTGCCGAGCGAGCCGGTGACGAGGCCGAAGAAATTCACCACCTCGGCAAGGCCGTCGCGCGCGACATGCCAGGTCGAGACGGGAACGCCGAGACCGAGTTCTTCGCAAAGCGCCTTCTGGACATCGAAACCCTTGTCGCCGAGCGAAGCCAGCGTGCCGGCGGCGCCGGCAAACTGGCCGACCAGCACGCGGGGCTTCAATTGTTCGAGCCGTTCGGCATGGCGGTCGAACGCGGCCAGCCAGATCGCGGTCTTGTAGCCGAACGTCACCGGCAGCGCCTGTTGAAGATGGGTGCGGCCGGCCATCGGCGTGTCGCGATAGCGCCGCGACAGATCGGCAAGGATGCCGCGCAGGGTATCGATATCCTCCCCGACAATCTTCAGGCCCTCGCGAACCTGGAGGATGACGGCGGTGTCCATGATGTCCTGCGTGGTCGCGCCCCAATGGACATAACGGCCCGCTTCGCCGCACTGCTTCGCCATCTGCTGCACCAGCGGCAGGATCGGATAACCGACAATATCGGTCTCGCGGCGCAACAGATCGAAATCGAGTGAGGAAACGTCGGTCCGTTGCGCGATCTCCGCCGCCGCCTCGGCCGGAATGACGCCACAGCGCGCTTCGGCTTGGGCCAGCGCGATCTCGACCTCGGCATAGCGGGAGATCAAGGCATGATCGGAAAACATCTCGCGCATGCGCGGCGTACCAAAGGCGTCACGGTATAAAATGGAATCGAAGACGGTTGTCACGGTCGGAAAAGCAGTCATGTCGTTTCCCTCTTCCCGGCCACAACGGTTTGTCCCATCGTTGACGTGATTTGGACTCATGCTGTGGCGGGTTGGTGCTGTGGCGGATTGGAAATTGCCATCAGGTCCCTTGCGCGGGACAACCATATCGGCCGCTCTTGCGGACGGCAAACCGCATGGTCACGGCAGGGATCGGCCGCGCGCGATTCCATCCGCGCCGGCCCATCTACGTGTGTTGTCGAGGATCAACAGCATGCCGAACGCAATGGTGTCGAGCGCCTTGCCCCGGCGGATTAGCGAGGCCCGGCCGCCAATCTTACTGCGATTCCAGTTGAGTCGATGATGGCGTCCTGGCTTTGGCCTTTGCTTCCACGGCAGCCGGAAACAGTTCGGAGACATTCCTTGGAAGGGTGATCGGCTTGAGCTTCTGAAATACCGTCTTTGGCGCAAGCGGCCCGTTTGCCAGCATATAGGCGACCTGCGTCCTGTTGCTCGCATGCAGCTTGGACATGATGTTGCGCAGATGGACTTTCACCGTGCTTTCAGCAATGCCGAGTTCGTAGGCGATCGCCTTGTTCTGCATGCCCCGGCGCAGATGCGTCAGAAGCGCGATTTCACGCTTTGTAAAATTTCCCCGGATGGAGAATTTCGAATCGTCAGGAACATCCGCCCCGACGGGACTCTGATATCGAGAAATCTCCTCCTGACCGGCCTGAAGATGGATTTTTGTTATCATGTGCGATCCTCCGGCCATGACGAGATTGATGGCCGCCAGCGCAAGCTTCACCGACAGATATCCCTGAACGATCGCAACGAGACCGGCATCCACAAGTTCATGCGGCACTTCCCGGTCGGAATGCTCGATCAACGCCATCGCCGGAACGCCCGCCAGGAGATCCCGCACTTCATAGGCGCGTTGCCGGGCGGCCGCGACGCCATCCGGCTCATCGGCGTTCATGAAAATGACGATCAGCTTGATGCCTTCGAGCACAGCCTGCAACGGATCTCCCAGCGAATGCAGAACGGTGTCATAGCCACATTCGCGAAGCGCCTTGATGAGGCAATCACCGACCAGTCCCGGGCGGCTGATCAGCAAAAGGCGCCGGTCCGACGCCCTGACGCCACGATCCTGCTGGTCCGGCCCGATGTTCGGTAGTTTTCCCGGACCGGAAACAGACCGATCACGGGCAATCTGATTTTTCGACGGGCGCCTTGTCGCGCGTAAAAGACACGGATCCGGCTTTCGCATGGCGCTACCCCAAAATTCGTTGATGTCGCGATCGATCTGGAACCTGGCCAGCCTTATCTCTCTTCCCCTGAGAGCGCCGCGAAGCAATTCAGACAAATGACATCGGTGGCCGCATTGCCACCCGCACTTACAAAAACCACTTTTCTTCTCGCTCCGAAACGTGAAGCCAATATTATTATGTTCGAGTAACGGTCTTTTGGTTCACCCCATCGGGAGCACTCGCGCTCGAATCAGTCAGCCTTGCTGAACATAAATAGCTGTCTGAAAAACCGTCAAATGTGCGGCGCTTCACAGCGAGCGTCTTAATTGCTCGATCGATTTTCGATTTCGCGATTCCGAAAGCGGTATCAAGCTGCGACAAAGTGGATAGCTATCGCACCAACTTCCGCGACAATCATGCAACCTCACTCGCCATGCGTGTGATGAAGGAGCAAATCCGACCGCGAGACCGCCGATGGGGTTTCTGTCAGCCGCGTTGCCATACTGGCGCTAAGCCTTAGCATTTTCGAGCGAAATAAATTCCGGTCTGCGTGAGGAAACGCGTCAAAACAAAATATGGGAGCGCGATAATGATTCAATCAGAACCGATAAGGCTCTAAATACAACGATAGTGCGTGCGAAGAATTTTTCCCTTCGCGCGGCCATGTTGTGCGGCTCTCCGGCCAGCATGACAGACTGCGATGAATTGCCTGACCTTTGTGGGTTCGCGCCGCCTTCGCCGGCAAACGAGGTTCCATGGCCGTTCATCGTCAGGTTCGAAAGCGAGTTCGCCAATCAGAGCAGCGCTCCTGCCGATACCCGAACAAGACCGAAGCGGACGGCGCCGGCGCCGCGCTCAGTCAGGCTCAAAGCCGGGTCGGACGGCCCACGTTCGGCTTCATTGCAGCTTCGACAAATCTTCCTTCTTGGCGTCAAGGATGACGTCGGCACGGTCATAGGCGTTGATGTCGTCGATAAACTGGCCGGTGATGACCCGATCAACGGGCACCGCCGCAGGAAGGATCTTCTGGTCGACGAAGAACTGGATCAGCCGGCTCCAGTCGGCATCGACCAGTGTGCCGTGCTTGTCACCGATCTTCGGCGAATTCCAGATGCCGAGCCTCGCCTGATTGACGGCCACGCCTTCCTTGAGCGCGGCG
>NZ_JAAVUS010000005.1:90000-420506 GCF_018449525.1 Bradyrhizobium sp. dw_78 | reverse complement strand
CCTCCCCGGCTCTCTTCCCAGCTCGGCGGGCCGGCCGTCGGCGCTCGCGGGAGCGCCGATCATCGCCGGGTTCATGTTGTTCTTGGCGTCGGGACCGGCATAGGTCGCTTCGAGATCGATGATGTCGCGAAGGAAGATCTTGCCTTCGTTGAGTTCGTCGCGCCAGATGATGATGGCCTGGAAGGTCAGCGGGCTTTCGCACAGCCCCGCGATCATCGCCTCGCGGCCGGCCTCGATGCGCTTGGCGATCGCGATTTCGCCCTCGCGCGACAGCAGCTCGACCGTGCCCATCTCGCGCAGATACATGCGGACTGGATCGTCGGTGCGCTCGCCGGGCTCGGATTTCTTGACCTCGGTGACGGCCTTCTGCGTGACCTCGACAAGCTCGTTGTCGGTCTCGTCCTCGGCCTCGTCCTTTTCTTCCTCGTTCTCGGCGTCGTCGGCCTCGGACACGTTGATGCCCATGTCGGAGAGCATCGACATGATGTCCTCGATCTGCTCCGGCGAGGTGGTGTCGGACGGCAGCACTTCATTGAGCTGATCGAAGGTCACGAAGCCGCGCTTCTTGGCCTGCTTGATCATCTTCTTGACGGCGGCATCCGACAGATCGAGCAACGGCGACGGCGCGTCGACGGAATCCTTCTCGGGCGCATCTGCGGCCTTGTCGTCTTTTTCCTTGTCCTTGACCTGCAGCGTCTTTGCCTTGGTGGCCATTCATTGCTCCTGAAACGCGCTCATACAGATGCGTCGCCGCGCCTGCCTCGATCCAAACGTCACGTGTGATGCGCAAAGGGCGGCGCTGATCGTTCGCCACCCCCGAATTGCTCCAACCGGTTACGTGCCCCTTAGCCCCGCGCCTCTTCCACAGAAATGACGTGCCATCAGAATACGCGGCATTTTGATATGTCGCATCTTCCAGCGGCGAACCGGTTTGCACTTCGCCGGAAAATGCTACGGACCTCTTAAGCTTTGATTAACCCTGTTTTTGCAGCCAAACCATAGGTTTGGCGAGTCTTTTCCGCGGTTCCGGCCGGGGCCGTCCGCATCATTTTTCAGACGCTTCGCTGGAACCGGCCCGATGATTCGCCGAAGCCCTCGATCAGGGCCTCCGTTCCATCCATCGCGGCCAACCTGTCCTTGACGTCCCGCAGCCACGCCATATTGGCCTCGCTCGCATCCTCGCCCAGGGCCAACTCGGCGTCCTTCAATTCCCTAAGTAAGGAGTGCCACTGGCGATGCAAGGAGACGAGCTGGTGCCAGGTGGAAAGAACGTCCTCGCGCGCCGCGCGGGCCTGCGCGCCCCACACCGCCGAGGTCGTGATCCCCCGCTCAACCCTTTGAAGGATTTGTGAAAATCCGCCAGCCTCGAGGTCGGCGCGCATCTTCTCGCTTTGCTCCGAGACATCCTGGCTGTGGTGGTGGTCATGGGCGAAAGCGGCGATGATTCCGGCGCGCAATTTGTGGCTTTCCGGATGAGCCAATTCCAGCGCCGCCACCTCTTCCAGATGGTCGTGCAGCAGCCAGGGATGGTTAATCAAGGATTGCAGGATCAGGGCCTCCCGGCGCGAGATCGCGCTGCGCTGGCCGCGCATGATCGGGCTCAGGGCCAGCTGGGGGCTCGCCGCCTGGTAGGGTCCACGGGCCAGCGCCGAGGGTCCAGTTATCCCCTGCCCTCTCGGACCGGCGGAAGCGAACCGGCCGCCGGCACCGGCGGTGCGGGGGGTAAAGCGCCGGGGTGATTCGGCGCCGCCTCCCCGATAATTGCCGTGATAATTCCTTTGGCCGTAGCCGCCGCGCGCGCCCTCCGGCGCGAACATCCGCTGCAACCGCTCGGTCAGGTCCTGGCGATAATAGCGCCGCACCACCTCGTCGCGGATGCCGTTGGTGAGTTCGCCGATCCGCGCTTCCAGCGCGGCGCGGCGCTCGGGCGTGGCGTAGGAGCCGCCCTCGATCTCGCGCGACCAGACCATCGCGGCGAGGCCGCGCGCGGCCCCGATCACCTCCTCGATCGCGCCGCGGCCGCCGGAGCGCGCCAAATCGTCGGGGTCCTGGCCCTCCGGCAACAGCGCGAAACGAAGACTCTTGCCGGGTTTCAGATGCGGCAGCGCCAGGTCGGCGGCGCGCCAGGCCGCCTTCTGCCCGGCGCGGTCGCCGTCGAAACACAGGATCGGCTCGTCCGCCATCTTCCACAACAGCGCGAGCTGGTTTTCGGTCAGCGCGGTGCCGAGCGGCGCGACGCTGGCGGCAAAGCCCGCCGTCACCATGGCGATGACGTCGACATAGCCTTCGACCACGACCAGCGGCGCGCCGTCATGCGCGGCCTGCCGCGCGGGGCTGAGGTTGTAGAGATTGTCGCCCTTGTGAAACAACGGCGTTTCCGGCGAGTTCAGATATTTCGCGGCGACGTCCTTCTCCAGCGCGCGGCCGCCGAAGGCGATGATGCGGTTGCGCAAATCCGCAATCGGAAACATCACGCGGTCGCGGAAACGGTCATAGGGCACCGGGATATCGTCGCCCGCGATCAATAATCCCGCTTCGACCATGTCCTCGACCGGAATACCCTGCGCGCCCAGATATTCCTTCAGCGCGAAACGCTCGCCGGGCGCATAGCCGAGCCGGAACTGCACTTGCGTCGCGGGCGAGATCGCGCGATCGGCGAGATAGCCGCGCGCCTTGGCGCCATGACGCGAGGCCAGCGTGTCGGCGAAGAACTTCGCCGCCAGTTCCATCACGTCATAAAGCGTCCTGCGGCGCTGCTCGTGCCGCGCGGCATCCGGCGTCACCGCCGGCAGCGCCATCCCGGCCATCGAGGCCAGCCGCTCGACGGCTTCGGGAAAGGAGACGCCCTCGGTCTCCATCACGAAGTCGAAGATGTTGCCGTGCTTGCCGGTCGAGAAGTCGTGGTAGAATTGCTTCTGGTCGTTGACGGTGAACGAGGGCGTCTTTTCCTGCTGGAACGGCGACAGGCCCTTCCACTCCCGCCCCGCCCGCTTCAGCTTCACCCGCTTGCCCACGACTTCCGACACCGGAAGCCGGGCGCGCAGATCTTCGAGGAATTGAGGCGTGAAGCGCATGAGAGAGGTATGAACTGTGTCTGGAGTGTTGGGCGGCTGCCAACCGGATATGGTTATAGGGCGGCCGGAGCGAAACACGAGGACCATCGGATTCTCCCCCTGCTATTCACAGGGGCTCCTTCCGTCATTCCGGGACGGCTCGAAGAGCCAGGCCTCAGATGCGCAATTGCGCATCGGAGAATCTCGCGCAACAATCTCGAGATTCCGGGCTCGCGACCTCGTCGCGCCCCGGAATGACGGCCTCCGCTATTTCTCCATGAACCGGCCCGAGGCGATCCGCGGCAGCTGCGTTACCGGCCAGTTATAGACATAGGTCCAGGCCTCCAGCACCTGGGGCTCGCCGGCGGCGCCATCGCCCAACGTGACCGGCAGCATCTGCCGGAGATATTCGGTCGGCTCCGGAAAACCTTCGCCGCAGGCTTCGTACATGTCGAACTCGCGCAGCAATTCCCTGGGCTGGCGCAGCCGGTACAGTTCGCCGAACACGGCGTCGGCGGAATCATCCGACAGCACCAGGCCGGGATAGTGCTTCACCAGATAGAGCCGGCCCCGGCAGCGCGCCTCGCCGAGAAAGTCGGCGCTGCGCGACAACAATTGCGCCATCGGATGATCGAAGCCGCGCATCAAGGTGCCGTAAACGAAGAGACGATCGGAGGTCATGGATTGGGTTATACCGTCATTGCGGGCGCAAGCGAAGCAATGACGGTGCGGCGACGGCTCACGCCGGCACGACCTCGTCGGTGACGACGAAGAATTTCACCAAGTCCATCCGGCCGAAGCTGGTGGTCAGCGCCACGTCGGCGGCGTCGCGGCCGGTGCCCATCAGGATGCGGCCGATCCGCGGATGATTATGCCGCGCATCGAAGGTGTACCACTGGCCCGACAGGTAGACCTGGAACCAGCCGGAGAAATCCATCGGCGCGGGATCCGGCGGCACGCCGATATCGCCGAGATAGCCGGTGCAATAGCGCGCCGGGATGCCCATGCAGCGGCAGAAGGTCAACGCCAGATGCGCGAAGTCGCGGCAGACGCCGGCGCGACTCTCATAGACGTCATGCGCCGACTTCCAGTGATGCGCATGCTGATAGCCGAAGGTGACGTGGTTGTGTACGAATTCGACGATGGCCTGGACCCGCGCCCAGCCGGGCGGCGTGTTGCCGAACAGCGACCAGGCGATATCGGTGAGCTTGTCGGTCTCGCAATAGCGGCTCGGCATCAGATAGAGCAGGAGTTCGTCGGGCAGTTGCTCGACCGGAATCTGCTGCGCATCCGGGTTCACCGCATCAGGCAAGCCGCTGTCGCGCACCAGCGCGCTGCCGCGAAAGGTCACGCCGCCGGCGGGCGCCACCAGCCGGCCGCAGACATTGCCGAAACTGTCGCGGTAAAAGCCGATCGGCACATTCGGCTCGGCCGCAATGCTTTCGGTACCGACGATGTCGGAAAAGCGCGAGGGATGGATCGAGAGCATGATCACCATCGGCGTCGGCTGCGCCGCGGCATAGGCAATCTCGAAACCGACCTTGATTTCCATGTTCAGGTCCCCGCATCCTCGGAGGCAGCCACGACATTGATGCTGACGTCCATGCCGGCAAAGGCATCCGGCGAGCCGAGATAGGTGCCGTGCAGCGGAACCGCCTGGCGCGGATCGCGCGCCACCGCGACGCGGATCAGATCGCGGGTGCCGATGATGCCGTTGGTCGGATCGAACTCGATCCAGCCGGCGCTCGGCAGATAGACCTGGACCCAGGCGTGGGTCGAGCCGCCGCCGACATATCCCTGATCGCGCTCGCCATGAACGAACAGATAGCCCGACACGAAGCGCGCGGCGATGCCGAGCCGCCGCAGCGCCTCGATCATGAACAGCGCATAGTCGCGACAGGTGCCCGATCCCGTCTGCAGCGTATCGAGCGGATGCTGGGTGCCCTGCTCGTGCCGCTTGCGGTAGGCGAAACTGTTGCGGATGCCGTGCGTCATGCCGCTCAGGATGTTGAATGTCGGCGTCGGCCCGTCGGCATAGAGATATTGCCGCGCCCAGGCCGACAATTCGCCGTTGGGATCGCCATATTGCGGCGTGATGAACTGAGCAAGATCGGGGAATTCCTCCTCGTCGTAGAGGAACGGATAGAAATAGGCGGGATCGTCGGCGGTCAGCGCGAATTCGTCGGCCGGGTTGTGCTCGACCGTGGCGGTGCTGGTGAACGACAGGGTCTGCGCGCGCCGGTCGAAGGTCGCGATCGCGACGCTGTTGCCGAACACGTCGTGGATCCAGCGCAGCGACGCCGGCTCGGGCACGATCTCGAGATCGCTCGACAGCAGGCGCAGGTCATGGCTGTCGCGCGGGCGCAGCATGATGCGATGCTCGCCGAACGCCACCGGGTGGGTGTAGCGATAAAGGGTCTTGTGATGAACGGTCAGTAGCGGCATCGTCGGGCAATCATCGTCAATTCGGGCCATCTAATCTATACTGACCGCTGCTCATTTCCAGGCCGGTATGCCGCTTAGATAGGCAACACGCGAGAGAATGATTTTGAACGGCGTCAGCGGCATATCACGACTCCTCGGCAGCGAAGAGGTTCCTCCGGTCCACGAACGCCATGAAACGGGACGTTCGCCATTCCTGCTCGCCTGCGACCATTACGGCCGGCTGATCCCGCGCCGGCTTGGCGATCTCGGGCTGCCCGAAAGCGAACTGACCCGCCACATCGCGTGGGACGTCGGCATCGCCGGCGTCGCGGAAACGCTGTCGAACCATCTCGACGCGCATCTGGTCGCGCAGCGCTATTCGCGCCTTGTGATCGACTGCAACCGGCCGCCGGGCGCCGCAAGCTCGATCCCGCTCATCAGCGAGGCCACCACGATTCCCGGCAACGAGGGCATCGCGCGCGAGGCGGCCGAAGCGCGGCGGGCACAGATCTTCGAGCCCTATCACCGGCGCATCAACGAGGTGATCGACGAACGTTTGCGCAACGGCCTGCCGACGCTGCTGGTGTCGCTGCACAGCTTCACGCCGGTCTATGCGGGGATCGCGCGGCCCTGGCATATCGGCACGCTCTATCATCGCGACACCAAACTGCCGCCGCTGTTGCTCAAGCATTTGCGCGCCGAGGCCGATCTGGTGGTCGGCGACAACGAGCCTTACGCGGTGAGCGATGCGACCGACTACACCATCCCCGTGCATGGCGAGGCGCGCGGCCTGATGAATTCAGGGATCGAGATCCGCCAGGATCTGATCGCCGATCAGGCCGGCCAGCAACAATGGGCGGAACGGCTGGCGCGTGTTTTTGGCGAGATCGAAGCCGTGCTGCGGAAGGAGCGGCTGATCTAGATTTGGTGTCGCCGCGTCAAGGCCCCGCTTCGCTCGGGAGCGCTGCGTCCGAAAGCGCCGCATCGCGGCGTATGGTTAGCGAAGTGGATACCGGTTCGCGTGAAGAAAACGCGTCGAAACAACAATCCAGAGCTTCGGTCCTGATTCAATCAGAACCGATCACGCTCTAGCCTATTCGCCGCCGCTCGACGCGGCCTCGAGCGAGTAGGCGCCATCGGCATATCCCTTCACCACCATTCCAGTGGTCAGCATCACCGCCAGCGTCACGGTCGCGAAAATAAAACCGACGAGCTTCAAGCTGCCGCGGTCCGCCATCGTCATCCCCTGTCTTTTCTTCACCCGCGCCGACTATGGCAGGCACAACGTTCAAAATGCGTTAGCAAAAAAATCGTTCCGCAGCGCGCGTGATGACAACCGAGCATGGCAACAATCCGGTCGCCGTAAGCCAAATAGTAACCATATTGCGGATGTTTTCCGGCCCGCGCGTCAACCGGTCCCGATTTCAGACGCCGCCGCTCCGCCGCGGCACGAAGGCGATCACCAGCATCGAGAACACGCGTTCGCCGCGCTGGTTGGTCCCGATGTTTCGGGCCTGCAGAATGCCCCATTCGGGGCGCGACTCCGACGGCCGCAGCGACTCGACCTCGGTGGCGAAGCTGACGGTGTCGCCCGCCAGCACCGGCTTGATCCAGCGCAACTCGCGAAACCCCGGCGAAGGCCCCCAGACCGCAACCTTCTCGCCGCGCGCCACCTCTTCCTCCGCCTGGCGCTGGCCGTCGGCCACCAGCAGTTTCATGCTGACCGACCCGACATGCCAGCCCGACGCCGCCAGGCCGCCGAACAGCGATTGGCGTCCGGCTTCCTCGTCGAGATGAAAGGGCTGCGGGTCGAATTGCGCCGCGAATTTCTTGATCAGCTCGGCGGTGAAGGTGAACGATCCCAGTTCGCGCCGGTCCCCGACCGCGATATCCTCGAAGAAACGCATCAGGCGCTGGTCTCCGCTGCGGCGCCGGCGCGCCGTCCGATCAGGATCGGCGACACCATCTCGCACAGGACCTGTCCGGCCGCGTTGCGCATCATGCATTTGAACGTCACGATGCCGGTTTCGGGACGGCTGCGCGAAAGGCGCGCCTCCGTGACCTCGACATCGAGGGTCAGGTCGTCGCCGGGCCGAAACGGCGCCAGCCAGCGCAGTTCATTGATTCCGGGCGATCCCAGCGAGGCGGCGCGGCCGATAAAGCCGTCGCACATCATCCGCATCATGATCGAACCGAGGTGCCAGCCCGAGCCCGACAGGCCCTTGAGCATCGAGTGCCGGGCCGCCTCCTCGTCCAGATGCATCGGCTGCGGATCGAACTCGGCGGCAAAAGCGAGGATCTCCTCGCGCGTGACATGGCGCGGCCCGAACGTGCCGAGATGACCGGGTTTGAAATCTTCGAAAGTGAGCGTCATGGCTGGGGATGCCGGAAGGAAGGCCCGATTGTGGCCGCACTTTACAGCAATCTCAAGCCGCCCGGGGACATGGCTCGTCTTCTGCGGTCACGCATCGCCTCGGTGCTCGTTCCCGGCTTGCCCAAGACGACATTCAGAGCTAGGGCCTGTGCCGTCAGGGGCAGACGCGAATTCCATTCGGCTTGTGGGGGAGAACGGGCGATGTTTGATTTTCAGGATCTGTTTCAATGGGACCGCTTCATCACGCCCACGATCATCAAGACCTTCTACTGGCTGGTCATCGTCCTGATCGCGCTGTTCGGCATTTCCGGAATTTTCTCAGGGTTAGCCATGATGGCGGTGAGCCCGTTCGGCGGATTTCTTGCGGTGCTTTATTCCATCACTGGCGTGATCGTCGGAATTATCTTCTCGCGCATCGCCGCTGAACTCGTCCTGATCGTGTTCCGCATCAACGAGCATCTCGGCGCGATCCGCGACCAGGGCGGGATGAAATAGGCAGGGACGATATTGCAAGGGACGCAGTCGTGATCGTGATTCCGGGATGGTGCCGCCGGATCCGCGCCGGGCACGGCCCGATCACAGGCTCCGCGTGACAATTCAGACTCTGTCATGCCAGGGCGGGCCGTCAGGCACGAGCCCGGAATCTATTCTGCCACCTTATCTGCTGAACCGTAGATTCCGGGTCTGGTCCTTCGGACCAACCCGGAATGACGGAGCCTCGTTGCCTGTCGCTACGTTGCCCCAGGACTATGTATTGAACCGGAAATGCATGACGTCGCCGTCGGCGACGACATATTCCTTGCCTTCCAGCCGCAGCTTGCCGGCGTCGCGCGCGCCGGCCTCGCCGCCCAGCGACACATAATCCTCATAGGCAATGGTCTCGGCGCGGATAAAGCCCTTTTCGAAATCGGTATGGATCACGCCGGCCGCGGCCGGCGCCTTGGTGCCGCGGTGGATGGTCCAGGCGCGGGCTTCCTTCGGGCCGACGGTGAAATAGGTGATGAGGTCCAGGAGCTGATAGCCGGCACGGATCAGGCGATCGAGGCCGGCTTCCTCCAGCCCGAGCGTATCGAGGAAGTCGGTGCGCTCCTCGCGCGACAGGGTCGCGATCTCGGATTCGATCTTGGCCGAGATCACGACCGCGACCGCGCCTTCCTTTTTGGCGCGCTCGAACACCTGTTGTGAAAAGTTGTTGCCTTCCTTGGCGGCGCTTTCCTCGACGTTGCAGACGTACAGCACCGGCTTCGAGGTGAGCAATCCCAGCATGCCGAAGGCGCGCTCTTCGTCGGGCTTGCGCTGAAGCGCGCGCGCCGGCTTGCCGTCGCGCAGCAGGATCAGCGTGCGGTTGACGAGATCGAGCTGCTCCTTGGCGTCCTTGTCGTTGCCCTTGGCCTTCTTGGTTAGGTTGTCGACGCGCTTTTCTAGGCTGTCGAGATCGGCCAGCATCAATTCGGTCTCGATGGTATCGATGTCGCTGAGCGGCGCGATCTTGCCTTCGACATGGGTGATGTCGGAATCCTCGAAGCAGCGCACCACATGCGCGATCGCATCGACCTCGCGGATGGTGGCCAGGAACTGATTGCCGAGGCCTTCGCCTTTGGAGGCGCCGCGCACCAAGCCCGCGATATCGACGAAGGTCAGCCGCGTCGGAATGATCTGCCCTGATTTGGCGGCGGCGGCGAGCTTGTCGAGCCGCGGATCCGGCACCGCGACCTCGCCGACATTGGGCTCGATGGTGCAGAACGGATAATTCGCCGCCTGCGCCGCCGCCGTCTCGGTCAGCGCGTTGAACAGCGTCGACTTGCCGACGTTAGGCAATCCGACGATACCGCATTTGAATCCCATTTCAGCCTCGATATTTTTGCTTCGTCATAGCCGGGCATAGCCGTTAGAAGAACGGCGTCGCTTTCGCTCGCCTACGCCCGGCCATCCACGTCTTTTTCGTTCACCGCTTTAAGAAAGAAAACACGTGGATGCCCGGCACAGGGCCGGGCATGACGGCAGAGCATGTTGTCCTTGCACAAGCCGCGAGAAATCAGTCCGGCTTCCCGCCGCCCTCTTCCTTTGAAGTGAATCCCTTGGCCTGCATCGCCAGATGCACCTTGTTCTGGAACGTCGAGTCGTGGCCCTTGGCCAGCAATCCGGCGTTATCGGCAACCGCTTCGCAGAGCGCTTCGACCCATGGCCGGTCACTCTTGGCGAAATCCGACAGCACATGGCCATGCACCAGCTCCTTGACGCCGGGATGACCGATACCGAGCCGCACCCGGCGATAGTCATTGCCGAGATGAGCCGAGATCGAACGCAGCCCGTTATGGCCGGCGATACCGCCGCCGAGCTTGACGCGCAGCTTGCCCGGCGGCAGTTCGAGTTCATCCTGAAACACGATGATCTCGCCGACGCCGAGCTTGAAGAAGTTTGCCGCTTCCTGAACCGCGCGCCCCGACTCGTTCATGAACGTCGCGGGACGCAGCAGCACCACCCGTTCGCCATCAAGCGTGCCTTCGGAGGTCTCGCCCTGAAAACGGCGGCGCCAGGGTGCGAAACCATGACGCCGCGCGATCTCGTCAACGGCCATGAAGCCGATATTGTGCCGGTTATGCGCGTATTTCGCGCCGGGATTGCCGAGACCGACAAACAGCAGCATGACGCGGCATCCCGCGGCTAGCGTGCGATCGGCAAAAGTGATCGCCGGTTTTGTGTCCGATCGCGCGCCAACTCATAAATCGACGCATGATCTTTCGCCAAACCGCTCACACTTTGGCGGATCATGCGCGTTTACTTCTTCTTGTCGCCACCACCGGCGGGCGCCTTGGCGCCCGCTGCGGGAGCAGCGGCCGGCGCCGCAGCCGCGCCTGCGGCCGGAGCACCGGGCGCCGCGGCGGCGCCACCGGCAGCAGCAGTGGCCGCAGCCTTCTGCTCTTCGGCGTAACCCGACGGCGGCACGATGGTCACCAGCGTCGCATCCTCGCGCGACAGCGATTTCACGCCGGTCGGCAGCTTGACGTCGGACAGATGCAGCGAATGGCTGATCTCGAGGCTGCCAACATCGGCCTCGATGAATTGCGGAATGTTATCGACCGAGCATTCCAGATCGAGAGTGTGGGTGACGATGTTGACGGTGCCGCCGCGCTTCACGCCAGGCGCGCTTTCCGCGTTCTGGATGTGCAGGGGCACGCTGACGCGGATGGTGGCGCCTTCGCCGAGCCGCATGAAATCGACATGGATCGGAAAATCGCGCACCGGATCGAGGTGGAAGTCGCGCGGAATCACGCGGTGCTTCTTGCCCTCCAGATCGATGTCATAGATCGTGGTGAGGAACCGGCCGGCCAGGATGCGCTGGCGCAGTTCGGCGTCGTCGACCGAGATGGTCACGGGGGGCTGGTTGTTGCCATAGATCACTCCGGGCACTCTCCCGGCGCGACGCACAGCCCGGGCGGCCCCCTTGCCGCTGCTCGAACGTGTGGTCGCCTTCAATTCCTTGACGGTCGCCATTGCGTTAAGTCCTTGTTTTTAAAAAGTTAAAGGCCGCATCGCGGCCCATTTGCTCACTCCGCAGCAAGCCTCCAGGGGTGCGGGGGCTGCGGACGTGGCGGCGTTCTAGCCGCAAAGTCCGGAAATGACAAGGAAATGAAGGGATTTTCTTGGCCCGGGCAACAGCTCCATTGCCGTCCTTGCCGGGCGTCGTAGTCTGCCTTGCGCAGACGACGTGAACTTGCCTGCGCTCCCGGCCATGACGGGGAGAGGCGATCGTTGCCCCTAACCGTCTGTCTTCGTGCTGCCGGTATTCGGCGACACCCCGAGCTTGGCCTCCAGCACGGCGAGGCGCGTCTTCAGCGCGTCGTTTTCCTCCCGCGCCAGCCGCGCCATCTCCTTGACTGCCTCGAACTCCTCGCGCTTGACGAGGTCGAGGTCGCGCAGGATTTTCTCGGCCTGGTTGCGCACCACCGCATCGACCTCCCGCTTCACGCCCTGGGCGGCGCCGGCGGCATCGTTCATCAGGCGTCCGATCTCATCGAAGAAGCGATTGGTGGTCTGGGTCATTCTCGGATGCTCCGGTCGCTGCGTTGGCCGCCATCATAAACCGTCATGATAGCATGACGTCATAACACAATGGCGATCCATTCCGCGCGGTTCAAGGCCGCCATGCCTCGCCAAAGCCCCGATTACCTTGTCATGTTGCGGTTTCCTTGCAATCGTATTCCGCCGCCAGCCCCAAAACCAGAATCACGACAGCCGCAGAAACGCCCATGATCGACCACCAGATCGAGATTCCCACCAAAGACGGCCGCACCACCACTTTCATCAGCCATCCCGAGCGTGGCGGCCCGCACCCCATCATCCTGTTCTACATGGACGCGCCCGCGATCCGCGAAGAACTGCGCGACATGGCGCGCCGGCTGGCAACCTCGGGCTATTACGTGATGTTGCCGAACCTCTATTACCGCTCCGGGGTGATGGAGCTTGGCCAATTGCCGGCCGATCCGAACTCGCCCGAGCGCAAGCGCATGTTCGAATTGATGGCCTCGATCAACATTCCCATGGTAATGGAGGATACGCGCGGGCTGCTCGCTTACGCCGAGGGCCAGGCCGCTGCGCGCAAGGACATGATCGGCGCGGTCGGTTACTGCATGAGCGGCCGCTATGCCATCAACGCCGCCACGCATTTTCCGGATCGCGTCAAGGCCGCCGCCTCGATCTATGGAACGCATCTTGCGACCGAGGAGCCGGAAAGCCCGCATCTCGCGGCCGGCAAGACCCAAGCCGAGCTCTATTTCGGCTGCGCCGAGACCGATATCTACGCGCCGGCGGAAGTCGTCGAGAAGGTCAGGCAAAGCATGAACGGCGCCAATGCCGAGGTGGAGATCTATCCGGGCACCCATCACGGCTTCGCCTTTCCGAAGCGGCCGGTATATAACCGCGACGCGGCGGAACGGCATTGGGAGCGGCTGTTGGCGCTCTACCGCCGCAACCTCTCGGCCTGATCTTTACGTTGTGGTTTTGACGCGTTTTCTTCACGCGAACCGGAAGCCACTTCGGATCAGGTCCGGGGCAGGCTTTCGCTCGACAACGCTATAGGACTTGATGCCCTTCCTCGCCATCGCCTTTCCGACCTTCAACCCGATCGCGATCGCGATCGGACCGATCGCGATCCGCTGGTATGCGCTGGCCTATATCGGCGGCATCGTCATCGGCTGGATCTATGCGCGCGCGCTGCTCAAGAACGACAAGCGCTGGGGCGGGCCAGCGCCGATCACGCTCCTGCAACTCGACGACTTCATCCTGTGGGTCACGGTCGGCATCATTCTCGGCGGCCGCACCGGCTATGTGCTGTTCTACAACCTGCCGTTCTTCCTCCAGAACCCCGCTGAGATTTTCGAACTGTGGAAGGGCGGCATGTCGTTTCACGGCGGCTTTCTCGGCTGCGTCACCGCGGTGATCTGGTTTGCCCGCAAGAATGACATTCCGATCCTGTCGCTCGGCGACATCACCACCGCGGTCGGGCCGATCGGATTGTTCCTGGGCAGGATCGCCAATTTCATCAACGGCGAATTGTGGGGCCGCCCGGCGGATCCTTCCCTGCCCTGGGCGATGGTGTTTCCCACCGGGGGCCCGCTGCCGCGCCATCCGAGCCAGCTCTACGAGGCGACGCTGGAAGGGATCGTGCTGTTCACGATACTGGCGATCATGATCCGCAGCGGCGCGTTGAAGCGGCCGGGCCTGATCCTGGGCAGCTTCATCGCATTTTACGGCCTCGCCCGTATTGCCGGCGAATGCTTCCGCGAACCCGACCCACAGCTCGGATTTTTGTGGGGCGGGCTGACCATGGGCATGTTGCTGTCGGCGCCGATGGTGATCGCGGGAGCGACCATGATGTGGATGGCATGGCGCGGTAAATTTCCGAGGCACGTCCCCGGCTCCCATATCCCCGGTTCGCATCAAGGCACGCCGTGACTGAACTTTCGCCGCTCGCGTCCGAACTCAGCAGGATGATCCATTCGTCGGGACCGATCCCGGTCTGGCGCTACATGCAGATCTGCCTGACCCATCCCGAATATGGCTATTATCGCGCCCGCGATCCGCTGGGACGCGAGGGAGATTTCATCACCGCGCCCGAAGTGAGCCAGATGTTCGGCGAACTGCTCGGATTATGGTCGGCGTCGGTATGGAAGGCGATCGGAGCCCCGTCGGTGTTCCGGCTGATCGAGCTCGGCCCCGGCCGCGGCACCATGATGGCGGATGCGCTGCGCGCGCTGCGGGTGCTGCCGCCGATGTACCAGGCGCTCAGCATTCATCTGGTCGAAATCAATCCGGTGCTGCGCGAGAAGCAGAAGGCGGCGCTTCACGGTGTGCGCAACGTCGCCTGGCACAACACGATCGACGAGGTGCCCAGCGGCCCCTGCGTCATTCTCGCCAACGAATATTTCGACGTGCTGCCGGTGCATCAGGCGGTGAAGCGCGAGACCGGCTGGCACGAACGCACGGTCGAGCTCGACAGCGACGGCCAATTGGCGTTCGGCGTCGCGCCCGATCCCTTGCCGGGATTCGAGGTGCTGCTGCCGCCGCTGGTCCGCGGCGCGCCGCTCGGCGCGGTGTTCGAATGGCGGCCCGATACCGAGATCATGAAGCTCGCACGGCGCGTGCGCGACCAGAAAGGCGCGGCGCTGATCGTCGATTACGGTCATCTGCGCAGCGACGCCGGCGATACGTTTCAGGCGATCTCCCGCCACAGTTTCACCGATCCGCTGCAGAATCCAGGCCAGGCCGATGTCACCGCCCATGTCGATTTCCAGGCGCTGGCGCACGCTGCGGAAGATCTCGGCGCGCGCGTCCACGGCCCGGTGTCGCAGGGCGATTTCCTCAGGCGCCTCGGCATCGAAACCCGTGCCGTCGGCCTGATGGCGAAGGCCTCGCCCGAAATCTCACAGGATATCTCGACCGCGCTGAAACGGCTGATCGGCGGCGGACGGGGCGGCATGGGCTCGATGTTCAAGGTGCTGGCGATCTCGGGACCGCATCTCCCACCGCTGGCGGGCTTCGCCGACGAGCCGAACGAACAGACGGGGCCCCGATGATGCTGACATCGCCGTTGCTTTCCGCCGTTCCCGGCCTGCGCCACGCGTTCTTCTCGCGCGAAGGCGGCGTCTCCGGGGGCATCTATGCGGGCCTCAATGCCGGCGTCGGTTCGCAGGACGATCCCGCCCACGTCGCCGAGAACCGCCGCCGGATGGCGGAGCAGATGGGCGTCGCACCCGCGCATTTCCTCACCGTGCATCAGACTCATTCGCCCGACGCCGTGGTCGCCACGCTCCCTTGGGACACCGCGTCGCGGCCGCGCGCCGACGCCATCGTCACCCGTACCGAGGGCCTTGCGATCGGCGCCACCGCGGCCGATTGCGGACCGATCCTGCTGGCCGATGCGAACGCCCGCGTGATCGGCGCCGCGCATGCGGGCTGGAAGGGTGCGCTGTCGGGCGTGCTGGAATCCACCATCGCCGCGATGGAAAAACTGGGTGCCGCGCGCGGCGGCATGATCGCCGCGATCGGCCCCCTGATCCGCCAGCAGAGCTATGAGGTCGGCGGCGAATTCGTCGAACGCTTCATCGAGGCCGACGCCGAGAACGGGCGGTTTTTCATGCCGTCGGTGCGCGCGGGTCATTCGATGTTCGACCTCGCCGGCTTCATCCGGCTGCGGCTGGAAAATGCCGGCGTGCTGATGATCGACGATACCGGCATCGACACCTATTCCGATGAGCGCTTCTACAGCTACCGCCGCTCGGTGCATCGCAACGAGCCGGATTACGGCCGCCACGTCCATGCGATCGCGCTGGAGCCTTGAGGCGAGAGCGTTTTCGAGCGAAAGCCTGCCCAGACCTGATCCGGGGTGGCCTCCGGTTCGCGTGAGGAAAACGCGTCAAATCAAAATCCAGCGCAGCTGTTTCAAACTGGTGCGGATTTCGCCGCCGGGGGCCAGATATTAAGGCCCGTTTACCTTTGTGAGAGCGCTGCCCTAGACCTTAATGCATTTTAACGATATCGCTGGAGGTAATGAGGGATGCGTCATTCATTCGAGTCCGGATCAGCCGGACGGCTGCACGCGCCGCGCTGGCAGTAGCCTTGTTGGCCATGACCGGCGCGCTCGGCGGATGCGCCGGCAGCGGGGCCGTCAGCGACGCCTACGCGATGGCCGGCAATGGCGGCGGCCATAGCAACGGACCGACCGTCACCTTCGAATCGATCGACGGCCCGCCGCCGCAAGTGTTCGACCGCATGGTTGGTGTGCTCAACAGCGAATCCAAGCTGCGCAACCTTTCCATCGTGTCCCGCGAAGGCCAGGCCTCCTATCGCGTGCGCAGCTATCTCGCCGCCGAAGTCAACCACGGCCGGACCACGATCGCCTGGGTCTGGGACGTCTATGACGCCAATCAGCAGCGCGCGCTACGCCTGTCCGGCGAGGAACCGGCCGGCAGGGCCACAGGCGACGCCTGGGCGGCCGCCGACGACCTCCTGTTGCGGAAAATCGCGCAGGCCGGCTTCAGCGGGCTGACCGACATGGTCAATGGAACCGCGCCGGCGGCCGCACCGCCCCCGGCCGCAGCCCCGGATAAAGGAGATCCCGCGGTGGCGAGCGCCGAGCCGTCGCCGCCGTCGGCGGATGAAGCCGGCGCCAGCGCCCTGAGCTATGCCGCCCGTTGACGCCTGATTAGCCTCGGTGGTCGTTTTGCGCAGGAAAACCGGCGCGACGGGTTGCCAGCCAAGCCATGTCCTTGATATCACGTCGCTCGTCGAGGTCGCCGGTTCCGTGGGTATTCCGATATGCTGAACATCGTTTCCAACAAGGCGCGAGGAGAGGCGTCGATGTCAGCTAAGAACGGCTCCATCAAACTGGTCGCCGGCAATTCAAATCCCGCGCTGGCGCAGGAAATCGCCGACTGGCTGCATCTGCCGCCGACCAAGGCCATCGTCCGCCGCTTCGCCGACATGGAGATCTTCGTCGAGATCCAGGAGAACGTCCGCGGCTCCGACGTGTTCGTGATCCAGTCGACGTCGTTTCCGGCCAACGACCATCTGATGGAATTGCTGATCATCACCGACGCGCTGCGCCGGGCCTCCGCCCGCCGCATCACCGCGGTGGTGCCCTATTTCGGTTACGCCCGGCAGGACCGCAAGGCCGGACCGCGGACGCCGATCTCGGCCAAGCTGGTCGCCAACCTGATTACCCATGCCGGCGCCGATCGCGTCATGACGCTCGACCTGCATGCCGGCCAGATCCAGGGCTTCTTCGATATCCCGACCGACAATCTCTATGCCTCGCCGGTGATGGTGCGCGACATCAAGGAACGCTTCGATCTCGCCAACGTCATGGTGGTGTCGCCCGATGTCGGTGGCGTGGTGCGTGCCCGCGGGCTTGCCAAGCGCATCAACGCGCCGCTCGCGATCATCGACAAGCGCCGCGAACGCGCCGGCGAATCCGAGGTGATGAACGTGATCGGCGACGTCGCCGGCTACACCTGCATCCTGGTCGACGACATTGTCGATTCCGGCGGCACGCTGGTCAACGCCGCCGATGCGCTGCTCGCCAACGGCGCCAAGGAAGTCTACGCCTACATCACCCACGGCGTGCTGTCGGGCGGCGCGACCGCGCGCGTCACCGGCTCCAAGCTGAAGGAGCTGGTCATCACCGATTCAATCATGCCGACCGAAGCGGTTCGCAAAGCCGCCAATATCCGCACGCTGTCGATCTCCGGATTGATTGCGGAAGCGATCGGCCGCACGGCAGCCGAAGAGTCGGTGTCGAGCCTGTTCGACTAAGAAGATGGATGCCGTCATGCCGGGGCGGCTCGCAAAGCCGAGCCCGGAATCCCGAGATTCCGGATCGCCGTTTCGCGCCGTCCGGAATGACGGTGGTTCCTAAGCCACCTCCGCCCCGCCGACCACCTTGCCGAATGAAGCGAAGAACTCGCCGGCCAGTTTCTTCGCCGTCGAGTCGATCAGCCGTCCGCCGAGCTGTGCGAGCTTGCCGCCGATCTGCGCGTCTACTTCGTAGTGAAGAATCGTGACGTCGGGACTTTCGGCTTCCAGCCGTACGGTGGCGCCGCCTTTGGCAAAGCCGGCAACGCCGCCGGATCCCTCGCCGGAGATGCGGTAGCCGTTCGGCGGATCGAGATCGGACAGCGTCACCTTGCCGCCGAAGGTCGCCTTCACCGGCCCGACCTTGAACACCACGGTCGCGGTCATTTCGGTCGGCGAGGACATGTCGAGCGACTGACAGCCGGGAATGCACTGCTTCAGCACGTCGGGATCGTTGAGCGCCGCCCACACCTTTTGCCTCGGTGCGGGAATGCGCTGGCTGTCGTTCATCTGCATGGTGGGTCCTCAGCTACTTTTGACGAGAGAAAGATCGCGCTGGCCGCGGCGGCGCTCGACGGTGATCTCAGCCAGGATCGACATCGCGATTTCCTCCGGCGTGATAGCGCCGAGATCGAGGCCGGCCGGCGCCTTGACGCGGTCGATCGCCTCAAGAGCGACGCCTGCAGCAGCCAGCTTCTCGCGCAGCGACGCCATCTTGCGGCGGCTGCCGACGAAGGCATGATAGGGCGCATCGATCGCGACCGCCGCGCGAAGCGCTGCCTCGTCGCCCTTGCCCTGCGTCGAGACCACGACGAAACGCTTGGCCTGATGGAGTTCGCCGGCCGCAAAGCCGTCGACCAGCACATCCGCGTCGGGCGCGACCGAAAGATCGGAAGCAGGCGCAGCCAGCGTGACGTGATAATCGAATTGCCGCGCCTGCGACGCCAGCGCCATCGCCACCGGGCTGGCGCCGAAGATGACCAGCGCCGGATGCGGCAGCACTGGCTCGACGAAGATGTCCATGGTGCCCTTGCTCGGACACATGTTGCTGGCGAAGCGGATGCCGTCGCGGTTGTCGCCCGGCTTGACGCCGAGTTCGGCCAGCATGTCTTCCGGCTGCACCGAGACCATGCGCGGCTCGCCGTCCGCAAGCGCCTCGCGCGCCGCCTTCAGGACCGCGCCACGGGCGCAACCGCCGCCGATCCAACCGGCCACGATCCTGCCGTCGGGCCGGATGATCGCCTTGGCGCCGGCTTTGGCCGCGGTCACCGACACCGTGCGCACCACGGTGGCGAGCGCGAACGCCTGCTCCGCTGCTTTCATTTGCGCGATGAGATCCAATACTTCGACATGAGCGGTCATCGGGGTGCTCCTGTCAGATCGAACTGCGGCCACACGGGACGCGCGAACTTCCTCCCCCCTTGCGGGGGAGGGGATAAGAGACGGCGGCGGGCGATCGATTCTACCAAAGCCATCACGGCCTCTATAACTTCATGAGATAAGGTTCGAGCGCGGTCAGGCTGTTCAGCGTATTGGCCGGCGCGTAGAGATCGACATGCGGCAACGCCGCCTTGATGCCCGCGGCCTCCGGTGCATAGCCCTGCCACGCCATCATCGGATTGAGCCAGACGATGCGGCGGCAGCGCCGCGCCAGCGCCGCCATTTCGCGCCCCAACAGCGCGGCGTCGCCGGTCTCGTAACCGTCGGAGACGATCATCACGCAGGTGCGCGAATGAATCACGCGCGCGGCATGCCAGCGGTTGAAGGTCTGCAGGCTTTCGCCGATCTTGGTGCCGCCGCCGGCGCCCTGCGCCATGATCGACAGCCGGTCGAGCGCGCGCGCCGCATCCTTTTCCTTCATCGCGTCGGACACATAGGCCAGCCGGGTGTGGAACAGGAACGCCTCGGCCTGCCGGAATTGATCGAGCACGCCGTGGATGAAGCGCAGGAACACGCCGGTATACATGCTCATCGAGCCGGAAGCGTCGAGCAGCACGACCAGACGCAGCGGCGTCTCCTTGCGCCGGCGCCTGACGAGACGGATCGGCACGCCGCCATGGCTGATATTGCCGTGAATGGTGCGCCGCAGATCGAGCCGGTAGCCGCGGCGGCGCGCCAGGTCGCGGCGGGTCAGCCGCGTGCGCATGATCCTGGCCAGCCGCGCCGCCGCCAGATGCGCCTGCTCGATCTGGGCTGGATCCGCCATGTTGCGAAAATCGACCTCGGCGAGATTGTCCGCGCGCGAAGCGCCTTCCATGCGGCCTTCGCCGTCGCGTTCGCCGGGCGCCTCATCGGCCGACGGAATCTGGTCCAGCGCCGATTCATCGCCGCGGCGCGGCGCGGTGCTGTTGCTGGGCAGGCTCTTCAGCGACGGATTATTGGCCGCCTTGGCCGAGCCGGTGGCGATCGACCGCGACCGCACCCGCTTGCCGAGCCAGAACGCATCGAACAGCCCGTCGAATTTTTCCCAGTCGGATCTGCGCGACGAGAACAGATGCTTGAATGCCGAGCGCAGCAGGCCCGGCCTTGCCGCATAGCCCGCCCCCATCAACGATGCCGCGTCGCGGCCCTCGGCGAGGCCGACCGGAAAACCGCTGTCGCGCAGGGTCTCGAGAAAGGCGGCGAGCCTGGCGGAGACGAAGCGCGACACCTCGTCGATCTCGCTATAATTCGCGCCGGGGCCACAGCAGCTCATGCGACTTTCCCCAATAGCCGGTCCGTCACCTCGCGTGTGACGCGCGATTTGTCCTCGTGGGTCTTGAGCAGGCACATCATGGTTTCATGCACCGTCTCCGGCGCGTCGTGCAGGTCGCGCACGTCGATGCCGACCAAGGCTGCGGCCCAGTCCAGCGTCTCGGCGACACCCGGCACCTTGCGCAGTTCTTCTTTCCGGATGCCTTCGACCATGCGCGCGATCTGCAGCGACAGCGACGCGCCGGCGCCCTCGATCCGCGCCATGATGATGCGCGCCTCGCGGTCGGCGTCGGGATAATCGACATAGTGATAGAGGCAGCGGCGGCGCAGCGCGTCGGAAAGCTCGCGGGTGCCGTTCGAGGTCAGCACCACATGCGGGATCGTGATCGCCGAAATCGTGCCGAGTTCCGGGATCGACACCTGGAAATCGGACAGAAGCTCCAGCAGGAACGCCTCGAACTCGTCATCGGCGCGGTCGACCTCGTCGATCAAAAGCACCGGCGGCCTGTCCCGGCGGATCGCGGCCAGCAACGGCCGCTCCAGCAGATATTTTTCCGAGAAGATGCGGTCCTCAACCGCGTCAGCATCGTCGCCGCGATGGGCCTGGATCGAGAGCAATTGCCGCTGGTAGTTCCACTCGTAAAGCGCGGCCGACTGGTCGAGCCCCTCATAGCATTGCAGCCGGATCAGTTCGGTCGCATGCACCGCGGCAAGCGCCTTCGCCACCTCGGTCTTGCCGACGCCGGCTTCGCCTTCGAGCAGCAGCGGACGCTTCAGCAACTGCATCATCGAGATCGCGGTCGCAAGTTCGGTATCGGCGATATAGCCGGAAGCCGCCAGGGCTTGCGCGATCTCGTTACGGTCTTTCATCTTCCATCAAACCTTCAGTCATTCCGGGGCGTCGCGGCAGCGACGAACCTGGAATCTCGAGATTCCGGGTCTGGTGCTAGCGCACCATCCCGGAATGACGGCTGCGGACAATGACACTACACAAACACTCCCAGTTCCTTGGCCGCCCGCCAGTTGCGCCAGAAGTCATGCGGCATCTGGATGTGGGTCGAGCCTAGAAACGAAAACGCGTCGTTGACGGCGTTGGAAAACGCCGGCACGCCGCCGACATTGGGGCTTTCGCCGACGCCCTTGGCGCCGATCGGATGATGCGGCGACGGGGTGACGGTGAAGTCGGTCTCCCAATGCGGCGCTTCGACCGCGGTCGGCATGAAGAAGTCCATGAACGACCCGGTCACGACATTGCCTTCGTCGTCGTAGCGGATCTCCTGGCCCATCGCGATCGCGAAGGCCTCTGTCAGCCCGCCATGCACCTGGCCCTCGATGATCATCGGGTTGATGCGGGTGCCGCAATCGTCGAGCGCGTAGAAGCGCCGGACCTTGTAGACGCCGGTATCGACGTCGATATCCATCACGCAGATATAGGCGCCGAACGGATAGGTCATGTTGGGCGGATCGTAATAGCTCACCGCTTCCAGACCGGGCTCCATGCCCGGCGGCACCGAATTATACGCCGCCCAGCAGATGTCCTTCATCGACATCGTCTTCTCCGGCAGGCCCTTGACGCGGAAGCCGTCGATGTCCCATTCGAGATCGTCCTCGTGAACTTCGAGCTTGTAGGCCGCGATCATCTGCGCCTTGGCCCTGATCTTGCGCGCCGCCATCGCGATCGCGGCGCCCGCCACCGGCGTCGAGCGCGAGCCGTAGGTGCCGAGCCCGTAAGGTGCGGTGTCGGTATTGCCCTCCTCGACCATGATGTTGTCGGCGGGAATCCCGATCTCGGTGGCGATGATCTGGGCCCAGGTGGTCTCGTGGCCCTGGCCCTGGCTCTTGGTGCCCATGCGGGCGATGCCCGCGCCGGTCGGATGCATGCGGATCTCGCAGGAATCGAACATCGCAATCCCCAAGATGTCGCAATTCTTCGACGGGCCGGCGCCGACGATCTCGGTGAAGAACGACACGCCGAGGCCCATGATCTCGCGGGTCTCGCCGCGCTTGAACGCCGCGCGCTTCTCGGCCTGCTGCTTGCGCAGGCCGGCATAGTCGACCGATTCCATCATCTTGCGCATCGCGGTGGCGTAGTCGCCGGAATCATATTCCCAGCCGAGCGCCGAGTGATAGGGGAACTGCTCCGGCTTGATGAAGTTCTTCAGCCGCAGTTCGGCCGGATCCATGCCGAGCTTCTGCGCCAGGATGTCCATCGCCCGCTCGATGCAATAGGCGGCCTCGGTGACGCGGAACGAGCAGCGATAGGCGACCCCGCCCGGCGCCTTGTTGGTGTAGACGCCGTCCACCGCCAGATGCGCGGTCGGAAAATCGTAGGAGCCCGTAACGATATTGAAGAAGCCCGCCGGCCATTTCGACGGATCGGCGCAGGCATCGAAGGCGCCGTGATCGGCCAGCACATGCACGCGCAGGCCGGTGACCTTGCCTTCCTTCGTGGCGGCGATCTCGGCCGTCATGTGGTAGTCGCGCGCGAACGAGGTCGAGGTCAGGTTCTCGATGCGGTCCTCGACCCATTTCACCGGCTTGCCGGTGACGATGGAGGCCACCGCCGCGCAGATATAACCCGGATAGGCGCCGACCTTGTTGCCGAAGCCGCCGCCGATGTCGGGCGCGATGACGTGGATCTTCTGTTCCGGAATCTTGGCGATCAGCGCCACCACGGTACGGATCACATGCGGCGCCTGGAAGGTGCCCCAGATCGTCAGTTCGCCCTTGATCTTGTCGAACGAGCACAGGCACTGGCAGGTCTCCAGCGGCGACGGATGGGTGCGGTGATAGGAGATCATCTCCTTGATCGTGACCTCCGCCTTGCGGAAGGCGGCATCGGTCAGGTCCTTGTCGCCGACGGTCCATTCGAAGATGTGGTTGTGATGCTTGCGCGGGCCGTGCGCGCCCGTGGTCTTGCCGGCGAGGTCCTCGCGCAGCATCGGCGCATCCGCATCCATCGCCTTGAACGGATCGACCAGCGGCGGCAGCGGCTCGTATTCGACCACGACCTTGTTGATGCCATCGTCGGCCGCATAGCGGTCGGTCGCGACCACAAAGGCGACCTCCTGGTTCTGAAACAGCACCTTGCCATCAGCCAGCACCATCTGCACGTCGCCGGCCAAGGTCGGCATCCAGGCGAGGTTGACGGTTTTCAGCGTCTCGGCGGTGATCACCGCGAGCACGCCGGGCACCTTCAGCGCTTCGTCGGAATTAATCGATTTGACGCGCGCATGCGGATGCGGGGAGCGGACGAAATCGCCATGCAGCATGCCCGGCAACTTGACGTCGTCGACGTAAGTGCCCTTGCCCTGCGTGAAGCGGATATCCTCGACACGCTTGCGCTTGCAGCCCATGCCTTCGAGTACGGCGGTGCGTTGTTCCCGCGTGGGGGTCATGTCGTTCATTCCGCAGCCTCCTGGAATTCGACGCCGTTGATCTTGGCGGCGGCATATTGAATCGCCCTGACGATGTTCTGGTAACCGGTGCAGCGGCAGAGATTGCCCGAGATCCCCATGCGGATTTCGGCTTCGGTCGACGACGGATTTTCCATCAACAGCCGCTGCGCGCGCACAATCATGCCCGGCGTGCAGAAGCCGCATTGCAGACCGTGCATCATGCGAAAACCTTCCTGCAGCGCGGAGAGCGAGCCGTCGGCATTGGCCACGCCTTCGATGGTCGTGATCTCCGAACCGTCGGCCTGCACAGCGAAGACGGTGCAGCTTTTCACCGACATGCCGTCGAGATCGACGGTGCAGGCGCCGCAATGCGTGGTCTCGCAGCCGATATGGGTGCCGGTCATCTGCAAATTCTCGCGGATGAAATGCACCAGAAGCGTGCGCGGCTCGACGAGGCCCTCGACCTCGGCGCCGTTCACTTTCATGGTTACGTGGGTTTTAGCCATATCTCCATTCCTCCCTGAACGATCGATTCCAGTCACCGCCCTCATGGTGAGGCGGCGCGCTTGCGCCGTCTCGAACCATGAACGCCGCACGTGTCGCCATCCTTCGAGACGCGCACAAAAGCGCGCTCCTCAGGACGAGGCCCGTGCAAATGCGCGCGTGAGCGCCCGCGTCACCATGATGCCGCCGACATGCTTGCGGTATTCGACCGGGCCGCGGGCGTCCGCAGCCGGCGACATGATCGCTTCCGCCGCCGCGGCCGCTTTTTTCAGCGTCGCCGCATCGAGGCCGGTGCCGATCACGGCCCTGGCGGCGTCTTCGGCCGATAGTGGCGTTTCGGCCAGATTGGTGAGGCCGATCGTGCAGGTCGCGACCTTGCCGCTCGCCATCGTCAGCACCACGGCCGCCGCCGCGGTGGCGTAGTCGCCGACCTTGCGCTTCAGCTTTTCATAGGCGTAGCCGTGACCGGCGGCAGGGGCCGGAATCGAAATCGAGGTCAGCAGTTCGCCGGGCTCGAGCGCGGTGAAATAGGCGCCCTGGTAGAATTCGGAGGCAGCGACGTCGCGCGCGCCGGACGATCCTTCGAGCCGGTAGCTCGCGCCGAGCGTCATCATCAGCGCCGGCATGTCGTTGCCGGGATCGCCATTGGCGACATTGCCGCCGATAGTGCCGCGGTAGCGTACTTGCGGATCGGCGATCAGGAGCGCGGCTTCGTGCAGGATGGGAGCAGATCTGGCGATCTCGTCCGACGCCAGCAATTCATGCTGGGTGGTCATCGCACCGATGACGATCCGGTTTCCGTCGCGGCGAATGCCTTTCAGCCCTTCGACGCCGTGCAGATCGACCAGATGCTCGGGCGTCGCCAGCCGGAGCTTCATCATCGGCACCAGGCTGTGGCCGCCGGCCAAAGGACGGGCATCGTCGCCGAGACTGGCCAGCAGCTTGACCGCATCGGCCACGGTCGCCGGCCGGTGATAGTTAAAGGGGCCCGGAATCATCGTTTCCTCCATCCGTCATTTGGTGCCCTCGGGAAGCACAAGACGTTGACAGAAACGCTCTCTCCGGAAACGTTTGCGCGCAAGATCGCGGCGCCGACGGCGTCACAAGGCGGCGAAATTCGCACGAACTGCGCTTGGCCACACACGAAATGCGTCAGCCTTGGCGACCTAACGATTTGAGAAGCAGGCTTGGCATGATCGCGGGTTCAATCCGTACGCCCATCTCAAGATCGTCGTCGGGAGAGTGCAATGCAGCGAAGTCGAACACAAGCTTCGCCCTTCGAGACAGCCGCTGAGAGGCCTCCTCAAAGCGGCGGCGATGACAACAATGATGTGAGCCTTTATCCCGCCCTTAGGCGTGGCGCCGGACCAGGCCGAGCCGGGCCTTGACCTCGGCGATCTTGGCGCGGCTGACCGGTACCCGATGCGGTGACGGACCATCGAGCTCGATCACCGCGCCGTCGCCTTCCTTGCGCACCAGCGTGACATGCGGGATCGCCACGATATGGCTGCGATGGACGCGAAGGAACAGGCTGGGATCGAGCTGGGCTTCGGCCTCCGAGATCGACCACGGGCACATGCGCTCGCGGGTGCCGTCATGCACCTTGGTATAGTGAGCGTCGGCGCGGACGCTGCGCACATCGGCGGTATCGATGAAATGCGTGCCGTCGGCGCTTTCGACCGGAAGCCGCGGCGCCGGCGCGGCACGGGGCGGCTGGCCGAGACCGCCAAGCGGCGTCGGCCTCAACCGCATACCGGCCGAGGCTACGGCCGCCTCGGTGGCGGGAATGTCGGCCTGGAGAGCGTCCGCCTCCGCCACCGAAGCCGCCACAGCGGCGGATTTGGCCGCCGCCTTTCGGCGCGGGTCCGGCACCAGCGACAATAGAAAGCCCGCGGCGATGACGAAGCACAACAGCGCCACCACCAGCGACAGAATTTGCGGCGATGCACTAAGCCCGTCGATGTGATGATGCGATTCGCCGGCCGGCGGCACCAGATGCATGCCCATCATGGCGGTGTAGTGCATGCCCGAAACCGCGATGCCGAACGCGATCGCACTGAGGATCAGTTGCACGCCGCCCCGGCGGGCCAGGAACGCGCGCAACCCGCCATAGGCCGCCGCGATCGCGATCACGACCGACAGCGCGACCATCGAGACGTCGTGCTCCATCGCGAAAGGACCGGACAGGCCGTGCATGCCGACATAATGCATGCTGGCGATGCCGAGCCCGAGCAGCACCGCCGAGCACACGACGCGCAACAGCGACGGCTCGCCGATGCTGACGAAAAACAGGGAAATTCCGACCACCAGCGCGCAGATCAGGAACGAGACAATGGTCGGCAGCACCAGATAGACCGTGCCGGCCGGCAGCGGCGCCGCCAGCATGCCGACGAAATGCATGGTCCAGATACCGACCGCGAGGAAACCCGCGGCTCCCGCGAGCAGCAGACGATGACTGGCGTCCGGCGTCCCGCGGATGCGCGCCGCGAGGCCGAAACCGGTGTAACCTCCCAGAATCGCGATCGCCACCGAGAGCGCGACGAGATAGGGATCGTGTCCTTCGAACATGATCGTCTCGGCCGCCCGTCATCACGGACGTGCCTCCTCCCGGCCCGAGTTTATAGGCGCGGCGATGGAAATGACAATCGGCCGATAGGAGTTCTCTATTAAATCGGAGTCCCCAATTAGTTAGACGATCCCCGCGGCGACCTGGCTGCGCAACCGTTCGAGACTATGCAGCGTCTGGGCGCAGGCTTCCGCGACTTCGATTCCCTTGATGACGAAGTGTTTACGGAAGAATTCGACATGCACCGCGCTCTCGTGGAATTGCTGCGGCGTCAGCACGCCCGAGAACACCGGGACTTCCGTTCGCAACTGCACATCCATCAGCGCCTTGATCACGGTGTCGGCGACGAATTCGTGGCGGTAGATGCCGCCATCGACCACCAGGCCCGCAGCCACGATCGCGGTATAGCGCCGTGTCTTGGCGAGCAGCTGCGCATGCAGCGGGATCTCAAACGAACCCGGCACCTCGAACAGATCGACCTGCGCGCGCGCGATGCCGCGCGTCTCGATCTCGTCGAGGAATGCGACGCGGCATTCATCGACCACCTCGCGATGCCAGCAGGCCTGCACGAACGCGACCCGCTGCGGCTTGAGAAATCGCGGATGCGGCGGTGTCGGCGGACGGTCGGGCGTTTCGGGAGGGTCTTTTAGGTCGGAGACTTCCAGATCGGGGGTTTTTAGTTCGGCAGCTTCGGGTTCTTGCAGCGTCTGATTCATGGCTTTCCTCTTTCAGGACCAGAACCAGGGCACACGGAACGACAACGCCGCGCGACCTGCGCGGGCTACCGCAACCGTTCTCTTTCATCCGGACTTTAACCGTCGGCCTCGGCTTCGCACCGAATCTGCTGACCCTTCACCTCAAGGAAACCTAAGGAAGAAGGCGCTCGCGGGCTTGGGCGACGTCACCCTTACCGCCGGTGGGGAGTTTCACCCCGCCCTGAGAACATCAGCCGCCCGGGACGAGCGGCTTGGGAAGAGATATGACCGCTTGCTGGCGGACCGGCAAGGACCCCGACTATCGGGAATCCGCATGACCCCCATGATTCCAAGGACATGACTCCGAAAAACGCAGCCCGCTCCGACGGCGCGGAGTCTGCTCCGGTGCCGGCCTCCTCCGCGAAGGGCCGAAAAAAATTAACGATTAAGGCGAGAAGCGGATTCCGATTCCGGTTTGTTCTTATCCCGACAATCAGGACGCGTAAGAGCTGTGGACGGGCATCGCATTGGCTGTGGACGGACTCGGCGTGCGGTTGCGCGGATTCCGCAAATCACATCACTTCACGCTGGCAGGCTGCAAGGCGTTTAAGGGGATTGCGGCCGGCAGCAGCGCGATACCTCCAGCGCGTGCCAATTCTCGCGTGCGTATCAACATAATCAAGAAGCAAGGGTCGAGACGGCATGTCCCTCCTCGAAGGCATCATCGATTCCCCGAACCATCCGCTCGCGGTGGTCGAGGATATTGCGACCGACAACAACTGGCCGTTCGAACGCTCCGGCGACGACGAAGTGACCATCGTGTCCAAGGGCGAGTGGACCGATTATCAGATGTCCTTCACCTGGATGAACGAGATCGAGGCGCTGCATCTGGCCTGCGCTTTCGACATGAAAATTCCAGCCCTGCGCCGCGCCGAGGTGCAGCGGCTGATCGCCGCGATCAACGAGCAATTATGGATCGGGCATTTCGATATCTGGACCCACACCGGCATGATCATGCACCGCCAGGCGCTGGTGCTGCCCGGCGGGATCACCGCCTCCTCCGCGCAATGCCAGACCATGCTGGCCGGCGCGATCCACGCCTGCGAACGTTACTATCCGACGTTCCAGTTCGTGGTCTGGGCCGGCAAGACCACCGCGGAGGCCATGAGCGCCTCGATGTTCGACACCGAGGGCGAGGCGTAAGGCGGCACGGTCCCCCTGCTCCTAATGTCGTCCTTGCCGGCAGGAGGGCTCGCGGCACCGTGGCCACGCATGACACCCGCGACCGGCTCCGGCGCAAAATGCCGGTGGCGCTTCGATTTTACTGCTGGAGCATGATCTTTTCGGAAAACCGGTTTCCACTTTTCCGGATCATGTTCTAGAACCGCCCGGGGGTTAGGTTCCGGTAGTCGCCGGGACGACGAGAAAGTGTCCCTGATGCCGTCAGTCACCGCCACTCAAGCGCTCTCGCAAATCAAAGGCACCATCGCGCTGGCCGGCGCGGGCAAGATGGGCGGCGCGCTGCTGCTGGGCTGGCTGACCGGCGGGCTGGACGCCAGCCGTGTCGTCGTGATCGACCCCTATCCCTCCGACGAGATCAACGCGCTGGCCCGGCGGGGCATCCGCCTGAACCCGCCGGCACGGGACGCCGTCGATACGCTGGTGATCGCGGTGAAGCCGCAATCGTTCCGCGAGGCCGGCGCCGCGTTGAAACCATTCGCCGGCCCGTCGACGCTGGTGGTCTCGATCATGGCCGGCATGACCATCGCCTCGATCTCGGAAATCTGCGGCGGCGCGGTGGTCCGCGCCATGCCCAACACCCCGGCCGCGATCGGCCGCGGCATCACGGTCGCGGTCGCCGCCGGCACTGTCAGCGCCGCGCAGCGCGCGGTGGCCGACGCGCTGCTGCGCGCCACTGGCTCGGTCGAATGGACCGGTAACGAGCAATTGATGGATGCGGTCACCGCGGTCTCCGGTTCCGGTCCCGCTTACGTGTTCCTGCTGGCGGAAGAACTGGCGCGGGCCGGGATCGAGGCCGGCCTGCCGGCGGAGCTCGCCACCAGGCTCGCGCGCGAAACCGTCGCCGGCTCCGGCGAATTGCTGCATCGCCTGGAGATTCCGGCCGCGACGCTGCGCCAGAACGTGACCTCACCCGGCGGCACCACCGCAGCCGCGCTCGACGTGCTGATGGGACCGGAGGGCATCCAGCCGCTTCTGACCCGCGCGGTCGCCGCCGCGACGAAACGCTCGAAAGAGTTGGCGAAATAATTGATCCCTCGTCCTGAGGAGGCGCGAAAGCACCGTCTCGAAGGATGGCGATAGGGAGGTTTGCGTCTCATGCTTCGAGACGCGGCTAAGAAGGCCGTTCCTCAGGATGAGGGCGGTATTGACGGCTTAGCTAGCCCGCGCCGAAGTGCCGCATGAAAGTGTCGGCATTGACCAGGCCGCGGGCGTGGCGGCCGTCACCGATCCGGCGCTTGTCGTTGAAGGCCTCGACCTCGAAGCGGATCACCCGGCGCTCCACCGCGATCACCCTGGCGACCGAACGCACGCGCCAGCCGACCGGCGTCGCGGCCGTATGCCGGATGTCGACTTCGGTGCCGAGCGTGATCCAGCCGGGTTCGAGATACGGGGCGATGGCATCGGCGGACGCCATCTCCATTTCCAGGATCATCATCGGCGTCGCATAGACCAGCGGCATGTCGGCGACGAAATGCCCGACGGTGCGCTCCGCCGGCACCACCAGCAGTCGCTCGGCGCTCATGCCGACCTTGATGACGTCGCGTGCGTCCATGATGAACCAAAATTGCTGCCGTCATTCCGGGACACGCGCTTGCGCGTGGACCCGGAATCCATACTCCCGATCGTGGTTATGGATTCCGGGTCTGCGCCAAGCGGCGCATCCCGGAATGACGAAAGGGGCTACTTCTTCGCCGCGGCGGCGCGCTCCACGAACGTCTTGCCGCCCTTCATCTTGTTATGCAGCGGCGCCTCGTTGATCTGGATCACGACGGAATCGGCATCGACGCCGAGATTCTTCACCAGCGCCTGCGTGATGTCGCGCATCATGCTGGCCTTCTGTTCGTCGGTGCGGCCGGCGGCCATGCTCACGGTGATCTCAGGCATCCTAACTACTCCCTTTGCTATTGTTCACTCGCCAGATCGTTATTGCCGGGCAAAAGCGCGGAGCGCGTCTTTGACATCGATGACTCGGCAATCCATCATTTTAAAGATGGATACGCGGGTCAAGCCCGCGCATGACGATTTCAGTTTCCCCATTTCACCTCATGGCGCGCCAGAACTTCCCGCACTTTTGCGACCAGTTCATCCTCGCTGCATGAAAACTGCGCGGGCCGGGTCTCGCGCCATTCCTGGTTGGAGGCGATCGCGGCGGCGGCTTTGGCGCCCTCGATCAGATCCTTGATCTGCACCTCGCCGCGCGCCTTCTCATCGCTGCCCTGGATGATCACGCAAGGCGAATTGCGGCGATCGGCGTATTTGAGCTGGTTGCCCATGTTCTTTGGATTGCCGAGATAAAGCTCGGCGCGAATATTGGCGTTGCGCAATTGCGCGACCATCTTCTGATAATCGGCGACGCGGTCGCGGTCGAACACGGTGACGACCACGGGACCGAATTCAGGCGTGGTGTCGATCTTGCCGAGCATCGTCAGCGCGGCCTGCAACCGCGACACGCCGATCGAAAATCCGGTCGCCGGCACCGGCTCACCGCGAAACCGCGAGACCAGACCGTCATAACGCCCGCCGCCGCCGACCGAGCCGAAGCGCACGGGACGGCCCTTTTCGTCTTTGGTTTCGAGCAGCAGTTCAACCTCGTAGACCGGGCCGGTGTAATATTCCAGACCGCGGACGACGGAAGGATCGATGCGGATGCGGTCTTCGCCATATCCCCCTGCGGTGACCAGCTTTGCGATTTCTTCCAGTTCGCTGACACCGATCTGGCCGGTCTCGCTCTTGGCTAGATAGATATCCGCCGCGGCAATCGCCTCTTTCCAATCGTGGCGCTGTTCCGTGACAGCAAGAACGACATGTGCATCGGCCGAACTAAGTTCAGCACCTTTCGTAAAGTCCCCTTTGCCTTCTTCGCCACCATCCCACCTGCCAGAACCAAGCAGCTTGCGAACCTCGTCGGCAGGAAATTTATCTAATTTGTCGATCGCCCGCAGCACCGTTAAGCGACGCCCCGCATTCTCGTCACCGCCAAGCCCGATGCTTTCCAGCACCCCATCGAGCACCTTGCGGTTGTTCACCTTCACCACGTAGGAGCCGCGCGGAATCCCCAACGCTTCCATCGTGTCGGCCGCCATCATGCACATTTCGGCATCGGCGGCCGGTGAGGCGCTGCCGACCGTATCGGCGTCGAACTGCATGAATTGCCGGAAGCGGCCGGGGCCCGGCTTCTCGTTGCGATAAACGTAGCCGGCGCGATAGCTGCGATAGGGCTTTGGCAGTGAATCGAAATTTTCCGCCACATAACGCGCCAGCGGCGCGGTCAAATCGTAGCGCAGCGAGATCCACTGCTCGTCATCGTCCTGGAACGAGAACACGCCCTCGTTGGGCCGGTCCTGGTCGGGCAGGAATTTGCCGAGCGCATCGGTGAATTCCATCGCCGGCGTCTCCACCGGCTCGAAGCCGTAGCGTTCGTAGACGGCTCGGATCTTCTCCACCATCTGCCGCGTCGCATGGATCGCGGCGGGGCCGCGGTCTTCCAGACCGCGCGGCAGGCGGGCTCTCAGTTTTTGCAGTTTTTTCGGTTTATCGGCCATATCAAGCTCTATCAGTCAACGTTGACTTACAACATAAACGTTGACTTACAACGTAAATGTCGAGCTATCAGCCACTCGGCCGACCGCTTCCCTTCCCTTCTCCCACAAGGGGAGAAGGAAACCGGTCACAGCACCTTTCTGATCCAGTCGTGCGGGTCGGGCGCGCGGCCGTACTGGATGTCGACCAGCTTCTTGCGCAGCCCCATGGCGACCGGGCCGGCCGCGCCGCCGTTGATGAGAAAATCGCCGCTGGCGGAACGCACCTTGCCGATCGGCGAGATGACGGCCGCCGTGCCGCAGGCGAAGGCTTCCTTCAGCTTTCCGCTGGCGGCGTCAGCGCGCCACTGCTCGACCGTGTAGAGTTCCTCGCGCACGCGGGTGCCGGAATCCCTGGCAAGCGCGATGATCGAATCGCGGGTGATGCCGGGCAGGATGGTGCCGAGCGGCGGCGTCGCGAGCGAACCGTCGTCGAACACGAAAAAGATGTTCATGCCGCCGAGTTCCTCGATGTAGCGGCGCTCGACCGCATCGAGGAAAACCACCTGGTCGCAGCCGTGATCCATCGCCTCGGCCTGCGCGCGCAGGCTGGCGGCGTAATTGCCGCCGCATTTGACGGCGCCGGTGCCGCCGACCGCAGCGCGCGTGTAGTGCTCCGACACCCAGATCGACACCGGCGCGGGTCCGCCCTTGAAATAGGAGCCGACCGGCGAGGCGATGACGGCGAAGATGTATTCGGCGGACGGTTTCACGCCGAGGAAGATCTCGCTCGCGATCATGAACGGCCGCAAATAGAGACTGCCCTCGCCGCCCGGTATCCAGGCGCGGTCGATGCGCACCAGTTGCTCGATCGCTTCGATGAACACCGGCTCGGGCAGCGGCGCCATCGCCATGCGCTCGGCCCCGTCCCGGAAGCGCCGGGCGTTGGCGTCGGGGCGGAACAGGTTCACGCCGCCATCGTCGCGCCTGTAGGCCTTGAGGCCTTCGAAAACTTCCTGTGCATAATGCAGCACGGCCACGGCCGGATCGAGCGAGAAATTCGCGCGGGATTCGATGCGCGCACCGTGCCAGCCCTTTGCCAGATCGTAGTGGAGCACAGCCATGTGATCGGTGAAAATCTGGCCAAAGCCCAGGTCCATCAGCCTTGCCGCGCGCTCCTGCTCGGACACCGGATTCGCCGCAGGCTGGATTTCGAATTTCAAACTCATTCCCTTGCTTTCCGCTATCGGAACCGACGCGATTTCCGGCGCCGGCCTCACTCTCCGGCTCCGCTGGCCTGATGGGTCCGGACTTCACCTGCACCAGCCTTGGTGCGCCAGCCTTGCCGCTGGTTTCCGCCGCCAACGCGTCCCACAGGACATGCTTTTGCGGAATGAGGAAGTCCAGTATGTTTGCCGTGGAAATGCCGTTCGACAATCGCACGGTAGTAGAAATTAACGGTCGGCACCGCAACCGGTGGAATTCGGCCATTTGGGGTGCAGCCGGTCGCGAAACGATCTAATATTTCACGATGACTGGCAGTTTTGTAACATTGAACCCAAGATATGTCAACATGACTGACATTAATTTCTCAAACCCGTCAGCCGGCCGGGATTCGGGGGAGTCTTCCGGCTCCTCCGCTTCCGGCCCCCTCCCCTCCGGCTTTGGCGAAACGCGGTGGGATATTATCGAACTGCTGTTCTTCGCCTACCGGGACTTTGTCGGCGACGCCGATCAGGAGCTGGAAGCGTTCGGTTTTGGCCGGGCGCATCACCGGGTGCTGCATTTCGTCCACCGCTATCCCGGCCTGAAAGTGGCCGATCTGCTCGACGTGCTGCGCATCACCAAACAGTCCTTGGGCCGGGTGCTCAAGCAATTGCTCGACGAAGGCTATATCCTGCAGCGGACCGGCAACAACGACCGCCGGCAGCGCCTTCTTTTCGCCACCGCAAAGGGCGAGGCGCTGGTGGCGAAGCTCGCCGGGCTGCAGACCGACCGGATCAACCGCGCGCTGCGGGAGATCAGCCCGGCCGGGGCGGATGCGGTCAGGGCGTTCCTGCGCGCCATGATCGATCACGACGATCCCGACAAGGTGCTGGAGATCATCCTCAAGCCCGGCAATCCAACCGCAAAGGAATGAGCGTGGCCCAGGCCGCAACCCGACCTCGCATGCCCCCGCAACCGGCCGACGACGCCCCGCATCTGCTGCTGGTCGACGACGACCGCCGCATTCGCGACCTGCTGTCGCGCTTTCTCGCCGGCGAAGGCTACCGCGTCACCACGGCGACGAGCGCCAAGGATGCGCGGGCCAAATTGCTCGGCCTGCATTTCGACATGCTCATTCTCGACGTCATGATGCCCGGCGAAACCGGCTTCGACCTCGCCCGCTTCATCCGCACCTCGTCGTCGGTGCCGATCATCATGCTGACGGCGCGGCATGAGGCGGAAAGCCGGATCGAGGGCCTGCAGATCGGCGCCGACGATTATGTGGCCAAGCCGTTCGAGCCGCGCGAACTGGTGCTGCGCATCGGCAATATCCTCAAGCGCACCGCGCCGCAGCCGGTGGAGACCTTCGAGTCGATCGCGTTCGGGCCTTACGTCTATCACCTGGAGCGCGGCGAGTTGCGCTCCGGCGACGAGGTGGTCCATCTCACCGACCGCGAGCGCGACATGCTGCGCATCCTGGCGGCGACGCCGGGCGAGACCGTGCCGCGCGGCGCGCTGACCGGCGGCGACGGCTCGGTCAACGAGCGCGCGGTGGACGTTCAGATCAACCGGCTGCGGCGCAAGATCGAGCGCGATCCCGCAAGCCCGCTCTTCCTTCAGGCCGTGCGCGGCGTCGGCTATCGCCTGGTCGCTTCCCCATGAACCGCTGGCGGCAGATCATTCACCGATGAGCACGATCGACACCGGCCTGACCCTGATCCGCACGGCGTCGCGGCGCGTGTCCGCGGCCAATGGCTGGATGGGCAACGCGTTCAAGGGCTGGATGCCGACCGGCCTCTATGCCCGCGCGCTGCTGATCATGATCGTGCCGATGGTGGTGCTGCAGTCGGTGGTGGCGTTCGTGTTCATGGAGCGGCACTGGAACACGGTGACGCAGCACCTGTCCGCCGCGGTGGTGCAGGACATCGCCAGCCTGATCGACATCTACAACGACTATCCGCAGGACAAGGACCGCGCGCTGTTGCGGCGCATCGCCCAGCAAAGACTGAACCTCGTGGTCGATTTCCTGCCTACGGGCGACCTGCCGCCGCCCGGCCCCAAGCCATTTTTCTCGCTGCTCGACCAGTCGCTGTCGCGACAGCTCGGGCGGCAGATCGGGCGGCCGTTCTGGATCGACACCGTCGGCAATTCCAACCTGGTCGAAATCCGCATCCAGCTCAACGACACGGTGATGCGGATCTTTGCCCAGCGCAGCGCGGCCTACGCCTCGAATTCGGAAATCTTCCTGTTCTGGATGGTCGGCACTTCCTCGATCCTCCTGATCGTCTCGGTCCTGTTCCTGCGCAACCAGATCCGGCCGATCCTGCGGCTGGCGGATGCCGCCGAAAGCTTCGGCAAGGGCCGTGAGGCGCCGAATTTCCGCCCGCGCGGCGCGCGCGAGGTACGCCGCGCGGCCCAGGCTTTCCTGGAGATGAAAACCCGCATCGAGCGCTCGATCGAGCAGCGCACCGCGATGCTGGCGGGCGTCTCGCACGATTTGCGCACCATCCTGACCCGCTTCAAGCTCGAACTGGAATTGATCGGCGACAGCCCCGAGGTCGACGGCATGCGCAAGGATGTCGACGAAATGTCGGGGATGCTGGAGGACTATATCGCCTTCGCCCGCGGCGACAGCGGCGAGAACGCGCAGCCGACCGACATGACCAAGGCGCTGGAGGAATTGCGCAGCGATGCCGAACGCAACGGCCACAACGCCAGCGTAAAATTCCACGGATTGCCGGTGGTCACGGTGAAGCCGGCATCGTTCAAGCGCTGCCTGGGCAATCTGGTGTCGAACGCGGCCCGCCATGCCGATGCGATCGCGATCACCGGCCACCGCGATCACCGCTATCTGACCGTCACGGTCGACGACGACGGGCCCGGCATTCCGGCCGCCATGCGCGAGGAAGTGTTCAAGCCGTTCCTGCGGCTGGACGACGCCCGCAACCAGGATGAGGGCGGCTCGGGACTCGGCCTCGCCATCGCCCGCGATATCGCACGCTCGCATGGCGGCGACATCATGCTCGGCGACAGCCCGATGGGCGGCCTCCGCGCCATCGTGCGGATCCCGGTTTAGTCGGCTTTCCAGTTCCCGGGGCTACTTCTGCATCGATTTGGGCAGCAAACTCTTCAGCTTGTCCAGATCGTGGATGTTCATCTTCAGGCCGCCGGGCATGACGATATCGCCCGGCTTCTGATCCGGCTTGCAGGCCCCGAGCCATTTCGCCTCGATCGTCATCGCGTGGTCGCCTTGCATGGCGGCTGGACCGCCCTGGGCATTGGAGGTGGACTTGACGGTGTAGGCGGAGCTGAAGTCGCCCGTGATCTCGGCATGCGAGGTGATCGATACCCCGGCGGCGCCGCAAACGGAATCGCTGACATAGCCAGTTGCGGTTTTCTGGATATCCTTCCTGGAGCAGACTTCCTTCGACATCGGCGAGAACGTCGTGAACAACTCCCTGTCGGAGGCCTCGTCGGTGCATTGCTGGATCGTCGTCTCCGGCGAAGACGAATTGGCCCGCGCCATCTTCATTTCCCACAAGCCGGCCTTTCGCAGCGGCAGCTCGTCGGCGCGTGCGCCGAACGCCGGCAACAGCAGGCAGGACGCCAGCAAACAGGGCGTCAGACAAAGCGAGATAAGCCGTTGCGTCATGTCATGCGCCTTCCGGTAAATCTTTTCCGACGAAGCTCGCGCCCCTGTCAGTAGCGGGCGCGCACCGGCCGATCGAGCGCGCCATACGGCGCCCAGCGGCAGGCAAAGGAAATGTAGCCGCCGTAATGCGGCTCTACCGCCAGGAACTTCACCACCTTGCCGTATTGCGCGCAGTGGTCGATCGCGAGCGAACGGATATCGGTCTGCTGGGTCAGGGGATAGGCGATGATGCCGCCGGTATCGTTGCCCCGGAAGGGAGGAACGGTATCGGCATGGGCCGACGAAAACGCCAGCATCCCGCAGGTGGCAACCAAGCTCGCGGCCCGAATCATTCGCATCATGGACTCCCTCATCATCGGGACATCTTAAAGCGCATCCGCGGCCGTGAAAAGAACGCCGGTGCGGAAGACCAAGGAGTTGCCGCCAAGTGTTGCCGCGTTGCACTTGACCTCGCCCCGGCTTCGCGGCACCGTCGCGCCTTGAAATATCACCTTGGCGGATCGCCCATGCTCGACATCTTCAAGTCTTTGAAACAATCCAGCCTTGGAAAAAAAGCAAATCTTGGAAAGGCCGGCGCCGCCGCTGCGCTCGGCGTGGCTCTGGGACTGCTGGCATTCGGCCAGGCCGCCGAAGCGGCCAATCCGCTGGAGCTGAACTTCTGGCTTTCCGGCCCGAAATATGACGGCCGGGTGGCTCCCTGCGAGTCGGCGCTGTCGACCATCTCCTCGCAGTTTCACGAGAAGGAAAGCACCTTCTGGAATTCCGATCTCGCCATCACCGGATTCGGCAACATTCGCGAAACCGCGTTCCGGCCCTGGCAGTCCGACAATATCCCGCGGCGCTATTGCAGCGGCGACGTCATGCTGAGCGACGGCAAGCTGCGCCACGTGCATTACTCGATCATCGAGGATGGCGGATTCGCCGGGTATGACCAGGGCGTCGAATGGTGCGTCACCGGGCTCGATCGCAACTGGGCCTATAATCCGAGCTGCCGTTCCGCCAAACCCTGATTCGCCCAAAATCCCTCCGCTGACGGCACCAGCCGCTGTTCGCGGCCGGTGGCTGCGTGTTTGTTCTTGAAATGTTCCGGCAGCCTGCTAGGCTGCAAAACGATTGAGCCTTTTGGCCTGAGCGAATCGGCGCCGAGGTCCGATCATCTTGTTGTGACGTGTTTTCTTGACGCCAACCGGAGGCCGCCTCGTTCTCAAGGTCCGGGGCAGGCCTCGCTCCAAGACGCTGTAAATGGCTGGCTGTCAGTGGCTGTAAGTTAAGGGGCATCGCCATGTTTCGTTTTCGCCGGACTTTGATCTGCGGACTGATCGCCTGCGGCCTGCTGGTCGTGGCGGCCACACTGAACGCAGGGACGGCATTGGCGCAGGACAGCCGGCAAAACGCGCCGGGCGAGTTCGACTATTACGTGCTGTCGCTGTCCTGGTCGCCTTCGTTCTGCGAGGAGGCGGAAGCGCGCGGCAGCGGCCGGCGTTCGCAGGCCCAATGCGGCGGGCGGCCATTTTCGTTCGTGGTGCATGGCCTGTGGCCGCAATATGAGCACGGCTTTCCCGAATATTGCCAGCGGCCCTCGCCGCGGCTCGCCCGCAATATCATGACGTCGATGCTCGATTTGATGCCGGCCCCCGGCCTCATCTACAGCGAATGGGACAAGCACGGCACCTGCTCGGGCCTGGACGAGCGCGCCTATTTCGAAACCATCCGCAAGGCGCGCGCGGCGGTGAAGATCCCCGAGGAATATCTCCAATTGTCGGAAGAAAAGACGGTGGCGCCCGCCGAGATCGAGGCGGCCTTCGTCAAGGCCAATCCCGGTCTCAGCACCTCCGCGATCGCCGTGACCTGCAACCGTACCCGGCTCAGCGAAATCCGCATCTGCATGAGCAAGGATTTGCAGTTCCGCTCCTGCGAGGAGATCGACCGCCGCGCCTGCCGGCGCGACCAGGTATCGATGCCGCCGCTGCGCGGCGGCTAAGCCTCAACCGTCATTCCGGGGCGATGCGCGAGCATCGGATCCGGAATCTCGAGGGTGCTAACGCACCATTCCGGAATGATGATGGCCAAGGTTACGACGGCCGGGGTTACATTCGTCGCCCGATGTCGTAACGCTTTGGCATGAACTACCGTCATGCCTTTCACGCCGGCAATTTTGCCGATGTCATCAAGCACATCGTGCTGGTGCGCATCCTGACTTATCTGCAGGAAAAGCCGGCTGCGTTCCGCGTCGTCGATACCCATGCCGGCGCGGGCGTGTACGACCTGACCTCCGAGGAAGCGCGGCGCGGCGGCGAGTGGCTCACCGGTATCGCGCGGGTGATGCAGGCGCGGTTTTCGCAGGAAGCAGGGGCGCTGATCGCGCCCTATCTCGACATTGTGAGGGCCTTCAATCCGCAGCGCGATCTCGGAACCTATCCGGGGTCGCCTTTGATCGCGCGCGCATTGCTGCGGCCGCAGGACCGGCTGACCGCATGCGAGATCGAGCCCCATGCGCGCAAGCGCCTGATCGGGGCGTTGCGCCGCGACACCCAGGCCCGTGTGGTCGATCTCGACGGCTGGATGGCGTTGCCGGCCTTCGTGCCGCCGAACGAGCGGCGCGGCCTAGTCCTGATCGATCCGCCGTTCGAAGCCAAGGATGAGTTCGAGCGGATGGCTGCAGGCTTCGCCGAAGCCTTCGCGAAATGGCCGACCGGCAGCTATTTGCTGTGGTATCCGGCGAAAAGCCGGCGCGCCACCGACAATCTGGCGCACCATGTCGCCGGGATCGTCGCATCGGCTGCATCACCCGGAAAATGCCTGCGCCTGGAATTCAGCGTCGCGCCGCAGGTTGCGGGCACGGCGCTGGCCTCGGCCGGCCTTTTGCTCGTCAATCCGCCCTGGATGCTTGCGAACGAGCTCAGGATCATCCTTCCCGAGCTTGAAAAGCCGCTCGGCCAGGGCGGCGCCGGCCGCTTCAGGCTCGAAGTGCCTAAACCTTAGAGCCTTTTCGGTTCTGATGGCATCAGAACCGAGGCTTGCTTCTTTTGTTTTAACGCGTCTTCTTCACGCCAACCGGAAAGCCACTTCGCTCGAAAACGCTCTAAATCTATCAACAGCGCTTGCTAAAAGTCTGATTTCGTCCGTAGGCAATTTGCCGAAATCTGATTATGCTTAGTTGCTATAATGGACTGGCTTTACGTTCCGCTTCCGCGAATGGTAGCGGCGGAGTGATTGGGCCTCAATTTTTTTAAGGCGGATCGGCGGTGTCGCCTCATCCGCAAGTGATGGCCAAGCTTCCGGCAGCGAATGTCCGGTCGGGCCGATACGCAAAAAGCGTAGCGGCTGAGCGGGGGAGTTTCCCGATGGCCATGACTGGGACGGTTAAGTTCTTCAATGCGGAGCGCGGTTACGGCTTCATCAAGCCCGACGATGGCGGTCGCGACGTGTTCGTTCATGTCACCGCGGTCGAACGCGCGGGATTGAAGGACCTGGCCGAAGGACAACGGATCACCTTCGAGGTTGAACCGGACAAGAAGGGCAAGGGCCCGAAAGCGGTCAACCTGGTGGTTTCATCGTAGGGTTGTTGCGGTTCCGACAAGATCGGAGCTTTAGCTTTGGTTTGGCGCGTTTTTCGGCGCGAATTTTGTTCGAAAACACGACAAAAAAATCCCGGCCGCAAGCGGCCGGGAGGTTTTGACACGGTATTTTCTTGTTGATCTCAGAAATGATAGTTCACGCCGGCGCGCAGCACGCCGAACTGGTAGCCGTTCGACGCCCCGGTGATGCTGAAACGCTCGTCCGAAAGATCGACATAGAGATATTCGACCTTGGCGCTCCAGTTCGGCGCGATGCCGAATTCCGCACCGACACCCGCCGTCCAGCCCGCAGTGGTGTGGGATTCCGACAGCCCATAGGTCTCGCCGCGCGTTTCGCCGAACGCCAGACCGCCGGTGCCGTAGAACAGGATGTTGCTGAAGGCGTAGCCGACCCGGCCGCGCACCGTTCCGAACCACGGGTTCGAGAATTTCCAGGGCGCGAAGGTGTCGTCCGCGCCACTGATCTGGATGTCGCCTTCGACGCCGAACACCAGCGGACCCGATTGCCAATTGTAACCGCCCTGCAGGCCGCCTTCCAATCCGGACGGGCTGGTCGGATTGCGATCGACCGAACCCCAGGCGTAGCCGAGATTGCCGCCGAGATAGGGACCGGCCCAGCTATAGGCGTTGAGCGGCTGGTTGACCGTGTAGGGAGCCCGCCCATAGGGCAGATCGGCCGCCTGCGCCGACATGATCCCGCTTCCGGCGATCACCGCCAAAGCCCGCAAAGCAACCTTACTCATCACCCTACTCCACATTACGCGACAGCCGCGACCGCGGTTCGAGAACCCGCATGGTTACGGAATTCCAATTCTTTCAAGCGGATTTATCGAGAGTTTTAAGTTAAAGGCCTGTTAAGCGCCGTTAGCGCTCCGCTCATCATTGTTAAGAGAACCTTACCGGGACGGAACCGGCGCAGGGCGCGGCCGGCAAACCCGGGCAAGCCTTGGGCGTCAAGCCTTGAGCGTCAGGCCCTGGGCGTTTCGCATCAAACTTCCCGGTCCCGGCGGCCACCCCAGGAACTTCAAATCGGCCGCATCCGCGCTTAAGTTCAGGTCCATGGCTCACGATTCCACTGAACAACCGGGAACATCGGCTCCTCGGGAGCGCCCGCGCGGCCCCGAGGCGGAGCTGCCGACGCCGGACGGATCCGCAGGCGATATCGATCCGGCGACCGCCATCGCCGAGGACGATGACGAGGTGCGGCTGCCCGATGTCCCGGAGGAGCCTGTCGAAGCGATCGCGGAAGGGACGCTGGCGGTCGGTCACGGCGCGATCGAGAACGCGGTGCGGCTGGCACCGACCTCGCCCGGCGTCTACCGCATGCTCAACGCGGCCAACGACGTGCTCTATGTCGGCAAGGCCAAGAACGTCCGCAAGCGGCTGTCGTCCTATGCGCGGGTCAACGCGCCGCTGCCGGCACGCATCCTGCGCATGATCGCGGCCACCGTCACGGTGGAGATCATCTCCACCACGACGGAGACCGAGGCGCTGCTGCTCGAGGCCAACCTGATCAAGCAGCTGCGCCCGCGCTTTAACGTGCAGCTGCGCGACGACAAATCATTCCCCTATATTCTGATCACCGGGGATCATTGGGCGCCGCAGATCCTCAAGCACCGCGGCGCGCAGTCGCGGCCCGGCCGGTATTTCGGCCCGTTCGCTTCCGCCGGCGCGGTCAACCGCACCATCACGGCGTTGCAGCGCGCGTTCCTGATCCGCTCCTGCACCGATGGATTTTTCGAAAGCCGCACCCGGCCCTGCCTGCTCTACCAGATCCGGCGCTGCTCGGGCCCATGCACCGGCGAGGTCGATTTTCCCGGCTATACCGAACTGGTGCGCGAGGCGACCGGATTCCTGTCCGGCCGCAGCCGTTCGGTGAAGCAGGAACTCGCCGCCGAGATGGAAAAGGCTTCGGCCGAGCTCGAATTCGAGACCGCGGCGGTCTATCGCGACCGCCTCGCCGCGCTGTCGGCGATCCAGTCGCAGCAGGGCATCAATCCCCGCACCGTCGAGGAAGCCGACGTGTTCGCCATCCACCAGGATGGCGGCTATTCCTGCGTCGAAGTGTTCTTCTTCCGCACCGGCCAGAACTGGGGCAACCGCGCCTATTTCCCGCGCGCGGAGAAATCCTTCACCCCGGAAGAGGTGCTGGGCTCGTTCCTGGCGCAGTTCTACGACGACAAGCCGCCGCCGAAACTCGTGTTACTGTCGCACAAGATCGAGGAACCGGAACTGCTGGCCGATGCGCTGTCGGTCAAGGCCGGGTTCAAGGTCGAGGTCTCGACGCCTCAGCGCGGCGAGAAGAAGGAACTGGTCACGCACGCCCTGACCAATGCGCGCGAGGCGCTCGGGCGCAAGCTGGCGGACACCGCGACCCAGAGCCGGCTGTTGCAGGGGCTGGCCACGACGCTCGGCCTGCCGCAACCGCTGCGGCGGATCGAGGTCTACGACAACAGCCACATCCAGGGCACCAACGCGGTCGGCGCCATGATCGTGGCGGGGCCGGACGGCTTCATCAAGAACCAGTACCGCAAGTTCAACATCCGCTCCGAGGGCCTGACGCCGGGCGACGACTACGCGATGATGCGCGAAGTATTGCAGCGGCGCTTCAAGCGGCTGCTCGCGCCTGCGGACGATGGCGCCACGGCCGGGACCGACGGAACCAAAGCGCACGGCAGCAAGGCGGACGACGATTCCTTTCCGCAATGGCCCGATCTCGTCATTATCGACGGCGGCCGCGGCCAGCTCAACGCCGTCAGGGAGATTTTCGAGAGCCTGGGGCTATCGCGGGTTTCGCTGCTGGCGGTCGCCAAGGGACCAGACCGCGACGCCGGCCGTGAAACCCTGTTCATGCCGGACCGCGAGGCGATCAAGCTCGAACCGCGCGACCCCGTGCTGTATTTCATCCAGCGGCTGCGCGACGAGGCCCATCGCTTCGTGATCGGCTCGCACCGCAAGCTGCGCAAAAAGGACATCCGCGAGGCCGGATTGCAGGAAATTCCCGGCATCGGCCCGTCGCGGAAACGGGCCTTGCTGCATCATTTTGGAACGTTGAAGGAGATCGAACGGGCGTCGATCGCCGACCTCGGCAAGGTCCCGGGCGTCAGCGCGGAAAGCGCCCGCAAGATTTTCGAGTTTTTCCACGCGCAGCCGGGTTGAGGGCAGGTTTCGCGTCATATTTGCATGGTCTACAGCGGATCAGTGGTCTAGAGCAGACCGGTTGAACGGACCATTTGCGCCATACGGTTGACCTTCATGCTGCGGCGGTATTGGTAAGGCGGATGAACATCGCGACAACACGAACGACGAGGGGCACGGCGAAAGGCACGTTGTCCCTGCCGAATATCCTGACCTGCGCCCGCATCATCGCGATCCCGGTGGTGGTGGGCTGCATCTATGCGCAGGCCATCATGGACGGGCCGCTGTGGCTGCGCTGGGTGGCGCTGGCCGTGTTCATCGCCGCGGGCATCACCGATTATCTCGACGGCTATTACGCGCGGATCTGGAACCAGCATTCCGCCTTCGGCCGGATGCTCGATCCGATCGCCGACAAGCTCCTGGTGGCGTCCTGCCTGTTGATGCTGGCGGCGGACGGGATCATCCACGGCTGGACGCTGTGGGCCGCAATCGTGATCCTGTGCCGCGAAATCCTGGTGTCGGGCCTGCGGGAATATCTCGCCGGCCTGCGGGTCAGCGTGCCCGTGACCCGGCTCGCCAAGTGGAAGACGACCATGCAGCTGATCGCGATCGGCTTCCTGCTCGCGGGCGAGGCCGGGGACGAGATCGTTCCGGTCATCACCCAGCTCGGCCTGCTGCTGTTGTGGGCATCGGCGATCTTCACGATCTATACCGGCTGGGACTATTTCCGCGCCGGCATCCATCACCTCATCGAGGAGGATGAAGGATGAAAGTCAAATATTTCGCCTGGGTGCGCGAACGGATCGGCAAGCCGGAGGAAACCATCGAGCCGCCGGCCGATGTCCGCACCGTCGAGGATCTGATCGGCTGGCTGGCGCGTCAGGGCGAGACCTATGCCTACGCCTTCGAGCGGCCGCGGGTGATCCGCGCCGCGATCGACCATAGCCATGTCAGGCCGGACGCCATGATCGCCGGCGCCCGTGAGATCGCTTTTTTCCCGCCAATGACCGGCGGATAAACCTTCACCATCGCGACCACCGCATGACCGCCATCGTAACCATCCGCGTCCAGGAAGCCGATTTCGACGTCGCGCGCGAGATCGAAGCGCTGACGCGCGGCCGCAAGGATATCGGCGCGGTGGTGAGCTTTTCCGGGATCTGCCGGGACGGCGACGGCGGCGCCTCGCTCGCCGCGCTCACGCTTGAGCATTATCCCGGCATGGCGGAAGCCGAGATCACCCGCCACGCCAACGAGGCGATGTCGCGCTGGCCGCTGACCGGCCTGACCGTCATTCACCGCGTCGGCCGCATCACGCCCGGCGAGAACATCGTGCTGGTGCTGACCGCCTCGCAGCACCGGCAGGCGGCGTTCCAGGCGGCCGAATTCCTGATGGATTACCTGAAGACCAGCGCGCCGTTCTGGAAGCGCGAGGAAAACGCCGATGGCGCGGACTGGGTCGAGGCCCGCGATCGTGACGACGCGGCGGCCGCACGCTGGACCCGGTCCTGATGGCGAAACGCGCCAAGACGGCCGCCAAGCGCGGCCGCACCGTCTCCCGGTTTCCGAAAGTCGCTCCCGGCGAACTGCTGACGCCGATCGATTTCGTCCGCTATGCGGTGAGCCGTTTCGCCGAGGCGAAGCTGGTGTTCGCGCACGGCACCACCGATCCCGTGGCCGAGGCCGCGTTCCTGGTCTGCGAAATCCTGCATCTGCATCCCGACCAGTTCGAGACCTTCATGCATGCGCGGGTGACGAAGGCCGAGGCGAAACAAATCCTCGACGTCATCGCCCGGCGCATCGCCACGCGTAAACCGGCCGCCTATCTCGTCAACAAGATCTATATGCGCGGCCTGCCGTTCTATGTCGACGAACGCACCATCGTGCCGCGCTCCTTCATCGGCGAGTTGCTGGACTCGCATTTCGGCGAGCACGGCGGCGAGGACGGCGGCTCGCTGATCGACGATCCCGGAGCGGTGGAGACCGTGCTCGACCTTTGCACCGGTTCCGGCTGCCTCGCCGTACTCGCCAGCCGGGCATTCCCGGACGCGCAAGTGGACGCGGTGGACATCTCCAAGGGCGCGATCGAGGTCGCCACGCGCAATGTCGCCGATTACGGTCTTGAAGACCGGGTGACGCTCTACCGGGGCGATCTGTTCGACCCCCTCGGCGGCAGGCGGTACGACCTGATCATTTCCAACCCGCCCTATGTCGACGCGGACGGCATGGCGGCGCTGCCGCGCGAATGCCGCGCCGAGCCGAGCCTGGCCTTCGATGGCGGCGCCGACGGGCTCGCCATCGTCAGGCGCATTCTGGCGGAAGCCGGCCGGCACCTGACGCCGCAAGGCGGGCTATTGTGCGAGATCGGCCGCGGCCGCGAGCTGCTGGAGGCCGCCTTTCCGCAATTGCCGCTGCTATGGCTCGACACCGAGGAATCCGAAGGCGAGGTGTTCTGGATCGGCGCCGCCGACCTGTAAGGCCGGCTTTCCCGCGGGGCTGCATGGCCCCGAAAACCGTCCGATTGGGACAAAATAGTACAGCCTTTGACGTTCCCGTGCGGTGCCGAAACTGATAGTTTGCAGGCAACCGCCAACCCCTAAGACATGAAGAGGCCCCTATGCTCGACAAGAGCCCACGCTCCGCCGCCGTCAACGTTCCGAACGACCTTGCCGCGCACTGGATGCCGTTCACCGCCAACCGGGCCTTCAAGAAGGCGCCGCGTTTGCTCGCCGGCGCCAAGGACATGCACTACATCACCGTCGACGGCCGTAAGATCATCGACGCCGCGTCGGGCATGTGGTGTACCAATGCCGGCCACGGTCGCACCCAGATTTCGTCCGCGATCGCCAAGCAGGCCGAGGCGCTGGACTATGCGCCGCCGTTCCAGTTCGGCATTCCGCAGGCCTTCGAACTCGCAAGCCGCATCGCCGATCTGGCGCCGGACGGGCTCGACCACGTGTTCTTCTGCAATTCCGGCTCGGAAGCCGCCGACACCGCGCTCAAGATCGCGCTGGCCTACCACCAGATCAACAGCCAGGGCTCGCGCACCCGCCTGATCGGCCGCGTGCGCGGCTATCACGGCGTCGGCTTCGGCGGGACTTCCGTGGGCGGCATCGTCAACAACCGCAAGCTGTTCGGCACGCTGCTGGCCGGCGTCGATCACCTGCCCGCGACCTACGACCGCGAGAAGCAGGCCTTCACCAAGGGCGAGCCGGAATATGGCGCGCATTTCGCCGATGAACTGGAGAACCTGGTCAATCTGCACGGCGCCAACACCATCGCCGCCGTGATCGTCGAACCGATGGCCGGCTCGACCGGCGTGCTGCCGCCGCCGAAGGGCTATCTCAAGCGGCTGCGCGAGATCACCCAGAAGCACGGCATCCTGCTGATTTTCGACGAGGTCATCACCGGCTATGGCCGGCTCGGCTACGCCTTCGCCGCGGAACGTTACGGCGTGCTGCCGGACATGATCACCTTCGCCAAGGGCATCACCAACGGCGCGGCGCCGATGGGCGGCGTGATCGTGCGCGACACCATCCATGACGCCTTCATGAGCGGCCCGGAGCACATGGTCGAGTTCACCCACGGCTATACCTATTCGGCGCATCCGATCGCCTGCGCCGCGGGTCTGGCCACCCTCGACATCTATCGCGACGAAAAGCTGTTCGAGCGCGCCAACAAGCTCGAGCCGAAATTCGCCGACGCTGTGATGACGCTGAAGGGCCAGCCCAACGTGGTCGACATCCGCACCATCGGCCTGACCGCCGGCATCGACCTTGCCTCGCGGCCGGACGCCGCCGGCAAGCGCGGCTACGACGCGATGGTCAGCGCCTTCCACGACAACGACCTGATGCTGCGCATCGCCGGCGATACGCTGGCGCTGACGCCGCCTTTGATCATCAGCGAAGAGCAGATCGGCGAGATCGTCGAGAAGGTCGCCAAGGTGATCCGCGCGGTCGCGTAACATCCCTTCCCGGCCTCTCCCCGCCAGACGGGAGGGGCCGGACTTCGCGTATAAAAATTTGCATGGATTGAGAATTCCGGCGAGGATGCGGTGTCCTCGCCGTCCCGAGCGGACAATGCCAGCCACACCCCGCCAAGAACGGGGCGATGGAGCTGCCGCCAGCCAGGCTGCGGAACATCCGGCCGCACCAGAGAACATCAGAGCCTTACCGGCTCTGATTGCATCAGAACCGGGCTCTAACATTTTGTTCTGACGCGTTTTCTTCGCGCGAACCGGAATCCACTTCGCTCGAAAACGCTATAGCCCCTCGAATCAACATTGATGCTAAGGTTGCCGCGCTTGGGGGAGCGTCGCGCGCAACATGATCCGTATTTCGACAATTTTCATCGCCATCTGCATGGTGCTGGTCGCAGCCTCGCTCGGCCTCGTCCTGTATTCGGTCGCAGGAATCAGCGGAACCGAATCCGCGATCGTGGCGCTCACCGCGCTGACCTTCCTGATCCTCTACAACGCCGTATCGATGCGGCTGCGCGACCGCACCGACGTCGGCAGCCAGATCGCTGATTTGTCGCGCGGCACCGCCGATCTCGCCCGTCAGATCGCCGAATTCGGACGGCGGCTTTCCGCGGTCGAGGGCCGTGTCGCCTCGGCGAATTCCACCGGCGCGGACCGTATTCAATCCGTCATGGGCGAAATCGGTGAACTGGGCATGCTGGTCAAGCAGCTCGCCGCCTCCGTCGCAGCGCATGACGAAATGCTGGCGTCAGGCATTGCGGCCGCAGCGGCGGCCAGCAAGCCGGCGGATCACCGGCAGCAGGAATTGCCGCCGTCCGGCGAAGCCTCCGGCGCTGTGGCGGCTCCCGCAGCGACAGCGCCCGCCCCTTCCCGCAACCCGGTACACGTGCTTGCGGCCGTGAAAAGCGCCGTGGAGGAGAACCGGCTCGATCTCTATCTGCAGCCGATGGTGACCCTGCCGCAGCGCAAGGTTCGGTTCTACGAAGCCGTGACCCGCCTGCGCGACGACAAGGACCAGGTCATCACCGCCGATGATTTCGTCGGGATCGCGGAAGCCGCCGGGCTGATCGGCCGGATCGACCATATGGTGATGCTGCGCTGCGTGCAGGTGCTGCGCCGGCTGATGGTCCGCAACAAGGAAGTCGGGATCTTCTGCAACGTCGCCGCGGCCACGCTGGCCCATCCGGCGACCTTCGCGCAATGCCTCGATTTCCTCGAGGCCAACCGCGCGCTGGCCCCCTCCTTCGTGCTCGAATTCAAGCAGGCGACGTTCCGCAACATGGGCCCGACCGAGGCCGAACATCTGGCGGCCCTGGCGCAACGCGGCTTCCGATTCTCCATTGATCATGTCACCGATCTCAGATTCGAGCCGCGCGACCTCGCCGACCGCGGCGTCCGCTTCATCAAGGTTCCCGCGGCGCTGCTGCTCGATGTCAGGCAAAGCTCGACATCCGACATCCATCCTTCCGACCTTTCCGATCTGCTCGGCCGCTTCGGAATCGACCTGATCGCCGAACGGATCGAAGGGGAACGCGCGGTGGTCGACCTGCTCGACTACGATGTCCGGTTCGGACAGGGCTTCCTGTTTGCGCCGCCGCGGCCGTTGCGGCCGGAAGGCGCATCTGCTACCGGCGGGACCGCTCCCACCAAGGCGCAGGACAGCAATGGTTCCGGCAACACCGCTCCCGCCGATATCCCGGCGATCAATTCTCCCAGAGCCACCGGCAATGCCGCGCTGGCGCGGCGCATCGCAGGACCGGGCTAGCCGGCGATCCGTGTCATGACGGGCCTCCGTTTCGTCGAAAGGCTGCGCGATCTCGTCGATGGCGTGGACGTCGTGCTCAGCGACATCTGGGGCGTGGTCCATAACGGGCTGGAGGCATTTCCCGAGGCCTGCGAGGCGCTTCATAGCTTTCGCCAGCAGGGCGGCACCGTCATCCTGATCACCAATGCGCCGCGGCCGGCGGATTCCGTGCAGCGGCAATTGCGCAAGCTCGACGTCGCCGACGACACCTATGACGCGATCGTCAGCTCAGGCGATCTCACCCGGCATTACGTCGCCGATCACCCCGGCCGGAAAGTTTTCTGGCTCGGACCGGAACGCGACAATTCCATCTATCGCGGGCTCGATCCGGTGCTCGCGCCGCTGGGCGAGGCGGATTACATCGTCTGCACCGGTCTCCTGGACGACGAGACCGAATCCGCCGAGGATTATCGCGGCATGATGATGCAGGCGCGCGAGCGCAAGCTGCCGCTGATCTGCGCCAATCCCGACATCGTGGTCGAGCGCGGCGACCGCCTGATCTATTGCGCGGGCGCGGTCGCCGAACTCTATCGCGAACTCGGCGGCGAGGTGATTTTCTACGGCAAACCGCACCGGCCGATCTACGAACGGGCCATCGGGCTTGCGGCCGAGCGCCGCGGCGAGATGCCCCAGCTCAGCCGCGTCCTTGCGATCGGCGATTCCGTGCGGACCGATCTGGCGGGCGCCCACGGTTTCGGGATCGATTGCCTGTTCGTGACACGCGGCATCCACGCCGAAGAATTCGAGGGCATCGACCAGTTCGATCCCGCCTCGGTCAAGGAACTGTTCGGCCATCCGCCGCGGGCGCTGATGCGGGAATTGCGCTGGTAGTTGATGCCGTCGTCCCGGGATGGTCTGAAGGACCGGACCTCAGATGCGCAATTGCGCACCATAGTTCGCCTCTTCGAGACGCCCGGAATGACGGCGAAAAATAAAATGCCCGGACAATGCCGGGCATCTTGATTGGTCAGCGGGAAGTCGCCTGGCGCTATTACGCGCTCGCCATGTCCGGAAACACCGCTTCGATCTTGGTCTTCAGCGTGGCCGCATTGAACGGCTTGACGATATAATTGTTCACGCCGGCCTTCTTGGCCGCGATCACATTCTCGGTCTTCGATTCCGCCGTGATCATGATGAACGGCGTGGTGGCCAGATTGGGGTCCGCACGCACTTCCCGGAGCAGGTCGTAGCCGGTCATCGGCTCCATGTTCCAGTCGGAGATCACCAGCCCGTACTTCTTGTTGCGCATCTTGTTCAACGCAGCCGAGCCATCGCTGGCGTCATCGATATTCTCGAAGCCGAGCTGTTTCAGAAGATTTCTGATGATGCGGATCATGGTGTTGTAGTCATCCACCACCAAAACCGACATCGACAAATCAACCGCCATCTGGACCCCCGTTACGACGCCATTAACTATCAGTCTGCCTGGGACAGGAACGTCCCGCAGTTCGTCCCCAGCAGTAGCATCAGCCGTTAAACAGCCCGTTAACCGCCGCCTCCCGATACCGGATTTGACGTCCACCCCGGCGCTTTTTTCGGTTCTGACTGAATCAGAACGGGAGCTATCCTGGCTGTTTTGACGCGTTTTTTTCCCACAAACCGGTATCCGCCCTGCTCGAAGACGCCGCAGGCCCCGTTTTGGGACATCACTTGACTTCGCCGGGGCCGCCAAGCCACCGTCCGGCACCCGATTTGAGCTGAAGAATCCCTGAAAATGACGTCTGGCTTTACCGTTATCCGCGATTCCACGCCTTCCACCGCGATTCCGAGGGGAACCGTGGTCGCCATGGGGAATTTCGACGGCGTCCACCTTGGCCACCGCGCCGTGATCGCCGCGGCGCTCGAGATGGGGCGTATTCACGGCAAACCGGCGCTGGCGGTGACGTTCGAACCGCATCCGCGGCGGTTTTTCAGCCCGAATACCCCCCAATTCCGGCTGACCGACGAGGCCGCCAAGCTGCGGCTGCTGGCCGGGACCGGCCTCGCCGGCGCCGTGGTAATGACATTCGACGCCACCCGCGCCGGCACCACCGCGCAAGATTTCATTCACCATGATCTGATCGAGCGGCTCGGGATCAGCGGAATAGCCGTCGGCTACGACTTCCATTTCGGCAAGGGGCGGGTCGGCTCGCCGAGCCTGCTGGTCGGCGAGGCGCCCCGGCTCGGCATCGAGGTCGATGTGCAGCCGCATGTCGATATCGATGAGCGGCCGGTCTCCTCCAGCGCCATCCGCATGGCGCTCACCGAGGGGCATGTCGCCGATGCCACGGCGATGCTGGGCGGTCCCTGGTTCGTTACCGGTGAGGTGATTCACGGCGAGAAGCGTGGCCGCGGCCTCGGCTATCCCACCGCCAATATCCGCCTCGACGGCAATTGCGGGCTCAAGCACGGCATCTACGCCGTGCGGGTCGGCCGCGGTGATCAGCGCTTCGACGGCGTCGCGAGCTTCGGCCGCCGCCCCACCTTCGACAATGGCGCCCCGCTGCTGGAAGTCTTTTTGTTCGATTTCAAGGGCGATCTCTATGGAACCGCGCTGGACGTCGCCTTCATCGCCTTTATCCGCGATGAGCTGAAGTTCGACAGCGTCGATGCGCTGGTGCGCCAGATGGATAATGACAGCGCCCGCGCCCGCGCGGCCCTGGCGGCTGCTCCGGACGCGTTTCCGAAACTGGGGACGATTGGGTGATTTACGCCCCTCCCCCTCCCCATCAAAACACGCTATTCACCCCGCCATGAACGAAAAACCGCAAAAGTCCGACGCGCCGGACTATTCCAAAACCCTGTTCCTGCCGCAGACCGGATTTCCGATGCGCGCCGGCCTGCCGCAGCGCGAGCCGGAAATCCTGAACTATTGGAACGAGATCGGCCTTTACCGGAAGCTGCGCGAGACCGCCGCCGGACGGGCCAAATTCGTCCTGCATGACGGCCCGCCCTATGCCAACGGCCACATCCATATCGGGCACGCGCTGAACAAGATCCTCAAGGACGTCGTCACCAAGAGCCAGCAGATGCTGGGCTTCGACTCCAATTACGTGCCGGGCTGGGACTGCCACGGCCTGCCGATCGAATGGAAGATCGAGGAAGAGAACTACCGCTCCAAGGGCAAGCAGAAGCCGGATTTCCGCGATTCGGTGGCGATGGTGGCGTTCCGCCGCGAGTGCCGCGCCTATGCCAACCACTGGCTCGACGCGCAGCGCGAGGAGTTCAAGCGGCTCGGCGTCATCGGCGACTGGGATCACCGCTACGCCACCATGGATTATTTCGCGGAAGCCCAGATCGCCCGCGAACTGATGAAATTCGCCGCCAACGGCACGCTCTATCGCGGCTCCAAGCCGGTGATGTGGAGCGTGGTGGAGAAGACCGCGCTGGCCGAAGCCGAGGTCGAATACGAGGATTACACCTCGGACACGGTGTGGGTGAAGTTTCCGGTGGCCTCGCCGGCGCATGGCGCACTGGCCTCCGCCTCCGTCGTGATCTGGACCACGACGCCGTGGACCCTGCCCGCCAACCGCGCCATCAGCTTCTCGCCGAAAATCTCTTATGGCCTTTACAAGGTGACGGATGCGCCGCCGGACAACTGGGCCAAGACCGGCGACCTGCTTTTGCTCGCCGATGCGCTGGCGGAAAGCGTGTTCAAGCAGGCGCGCGTCACCGCCTATGAGAAGGTCCGCGATGTTCCAGCCGACACGCTCGACGCGGTGGAATGCGCGCATCCCCTGAAGGGTCTCGGCGGCAACTACCAATTCACGGTGCCGCTATTGCCCGGCGACCACGTCACCGACGATGCCGGCACCGGCTTCGTGCATACCGCGCCCGGCCACGGCCGCGAGGACTTCGATCTCTGGGTGTCGAACGCACGCGAACTGGAAGCGCGCGGCATCAACCCCGCCATTCCCTATACCGTCGACGAAAACGGCGCACTGACCGCGCAGGCGCCGGGCTTCGAGGGCAAGCGCGTCCTCAACGACAAGGGCGAAAAGGGCGACGCCAACGAGGCCGTGATCAAGGCCCTGATCGAGGCCGGCATGCTGCTGGCGCGCGGCCGGCTCAAGCATCAATATCCGCATTCCTGGCGCTCGAAGAAGCCGGTGATCTTCCGCAACACGCCGCAATGGTTCATTGCGATGGATAAGGACATCGCCGATCACGGCAAGGCAAAGCCTGGCGACACGCTGCGCGCCCGCGCGCTGCAGGCGATCGCCGTGACCCAATGGGTGCCGCCGGCGGGCCAGAACCGCATCACCGGCATGATCGCCGGCCGCCCCGACTGGGTGATCTCGCGGCAGCGCGCCTGGGGTGTACCGATTGCGGTGTTCGTGCGTGAAAAGGGCGACGGCTCCGCCGAAATCCTGCAGGACGATGCGGTCAACAAGCGCATTGCCGACGCTTTCGAACAGGAAGGCGCCGACGCCTGGTATATGGATGGCGCGCGCGAGCGCTTCCTCGGCTCCCTCGCCAACGAGGAATGGAAGAAAATCGACGACATCCTCGACGTCTGGTTCGATTCCGGCTCGACCCACGCTTTCGTGCTGGAAGATCCGGTGCATTTTCCGGGGCTGGCCGGCATCAAGCGCAAGATCGACGGCGGCGACGATACCGTGATGTATCTGGAAGGCTCGGACCAGCATCGCGGCTGGTTCCATTCGTCGCTGCTGGAAAGCTGCGGCACCCGCGGCCGCGCGCCTTACGACGTGGTGCTGACCCACGGCTTCACGCTGGACGAGAACGGCCGCAAGATGTCGAAATCGCTCGGCAACACCGTCGAGCCGCAAAAGGTGATGAAGGACTCCGGCGCCGACATCCTGCGGCTGTGGGTCTGCGCCACCGACTATGCCGACGATCAGCGGATCGGCCCGGAGATTCTCAAGAACACCATCGAGACCTACCGCAAGCTGCGCAACTCGATCCGATGGATGCTCGGCACGCTGCACCATTTCAAGCCGGCCGATGCGGTGGCGCATTCCGACATGCCCGAACTGGAGCGGCTGATGCTGCATCAGCTTGCCGAGCAGGCGGTGATCGTGCGCCGGGCCTATGCGGAGTTCGACTACAAGACGGTGATCGCGAGCCTTTCGGCGTTCATGAACACCGAATTGTCGGCGTTCTATTTCGATATCCGCAAGGACACGCTGTATTGCGACCCGCCGTCGTCGCTGGCGCGCAAGGCCGCGCTGACCACGATCGACATCATTTGCGACGCGATCCTGAAATGGCTGGCGCCGGTGCTGTCGTTCACGACGGAAGAGGCGTGGCGGATGTACAGGCCGGACGCGGAGCCCTCGGTGCATCTGACGCTGTTTCCGGAAGGCTTCGAAAAATTCCGCGACGATAGGCTGGCTGCGAAATGGGAGACCCTTCGCGACGTCCGCCGTGTCGTCACCGGCGCGCTGGAATTGGAGCGCGCCGCCAAGCGGATCGGCTCGTCGCTGGAGGCCTCGCCGCTGGTCTACGTCTCGGACCGGAATATCCTTGCCACCCTGTTTGATGTCGATCTGGCGGAAGTCTGCATCACTTCGAATTACGAGCTGCGGGAGGGCGAGGCACCTGCCGGCGCATTTCGCCTGGATGCCGTGCCCGGCGTTGCCGTGGTGGTCGAGAAGGCCGTCGGCACCAAATGCGCGCGCTCGTGGAAGATCCTGCCCACCGTCGGCGAAGACCCCGAATATCCCGACGTGTCGCCGCGCGACGCCCAGGCGCTGCGCGAATGGAAGGCGCTCGGGGTGGCCGTTTGAGCTCCCGCCTCCGTCCCGGCATCATCGCCGCCATCGTCACGCTGCTGCTCGACCAGGCCTCGAAATTCTGGCTGCTGCGCGTGTTCGACATCGCCCATCGCGGCGCGGTGAAGATCACACCGTTCTTCGATCTGGTGCTGGCGTGGAATATCGGGATCAGCTTCGGCTGGTTTCAGAGTGACAGTCCTGCCGCGCAGATCGCGTTGATGGCGGTCAAGGCCGTGGCCGTGGTCGTGCTGGCAATCTGGATGGCGCGGTCGCGTTCCTTGCTGGCGACCGTTGCGCTCGGCCTGATCATCGGCGGCGCCATCGGTAACGCCATCGACCGCTTCGTCTATGGCGCGGTGGTCGATTTTGCCCTGTTCCACATTGAGGTCAGTGGCCATACCTTCAACTGGTACGTGTTTAACTTGGCCGACGTGGCGATTGTTGCCGGGGTTATGGCCCTATTGTATGATTCCTTCCTGGGGGTACCCGCCGCAAAAGCGCCCTGATCGGGGCTAATACGGGCTCTCTAGGCTCAAATGACTTGCAGGTTGCCTGCAGGAGCGGAGCTGCGCCCCTGCCCGGCGATCCCGCGGGAAACCTTGAACAGGAACAACGCGATGCGCGATACCAAAGCCAGCAATTGGTTTGTGCGGAATGCTTCCGGCGCGCCGATGCATGCCATTCGGCTCGCCGCGGTCGCCCTCGGCATCGGCTTCGTGATGGCCACCGGCGCGGCCCGCGCCCAGGAGGATGACGAGGAAGACGACACGACCTTCGAGGAAAAAATCATCCAGGGCATCATGACCGGAATCGGCGGCACCAACATGGACAACCGGGGCATCGACTATCGCGAGCGTTCCCCGCTGGTCGTGCCGCCCAAGATCGACCTGCCGCCGCCGGCCGTCACGTCCAAAACGGTGAACGTGCCGAACTGGCCGAAGGACCCCGACGAAGCGCGCCATAAGGCAGCGGTCGCGTCCCGCAAGAACGATGACAAGGATCCGCTCAAGGCGGCCCGCGTCCTGACCCCGGCTGAAATGGCCGCCGGCAAGACCGCCAAACCTGCCCCGACCGGCATGGGCGATTCGGACACGCTGGTACCGGGCGGCGAGCCTGGCAGGACTGCGATTCTCAGCCCGTCGCAGCTCGGCTTTACCGGCAGCATGTTTAAAGTTTTCAAGGGCAACAGCAGCGAAACCGCCCCCTTCAAGGGGGAACCAACCCGGGAAACCCTGACTCAGCCTCCCGTGGGATACCAGACCCCGTCGTCCAATTTCCAATACGGCACCGGTCCCAAGGAATCGCTGAACAAGGAATACGATCCGGCCGCTGGCAAGTATGGCGATTGATCGCGCCTGCTGGCCCGTTTCGCAACACTCGACTTCGTGACATCCGGCCTTGCCTCGTCGGCGTATATTGCCGCCGCTTCTGTTGTCACGGCTTTTCCCGAATGATTCCGTTCGGGCCTTCAGACAGGTCATAATGCGCCCATACCGCCCCGCCGTTTTCATTCGCGCCGCGCTCGTCTCGGCCTTCGCATTCCTGACCCACGGCGCATCCGCCCAGACCACGGTGACTTCGGATCCTCCGGCCACGTTCACGCTGGATAACGGCCTCAACGTCGTGGTGATCCCGGATCACCGCACGCCGGTGGTCACGCAGATGATCTGGTACAAGGTCGGCTCCGCCGACGAGACGCCCGGCAAGTCGGGCCTTGCGCATTTTCTCGAACATCTGATGTTCAAGGGTACCAGCAAGCATCCGGCCGGTGAATTCTCGCAGACCGTGCTGCGGATCGGCGGCAACGAGAACGCCTTCACCTCCACCGACTACACCGGCTATTTCCAGCGCGTGCCGCGCGACCAGCTCGGCAGCATGATGGAGTTCGAGGCCGACCGCATGACCGGCCTGATCCTGAAGGACGAAAACGTGCTGCCCGAGCGCGACGTCGTGCTCGAGGAATACAACATGCGGGTCGCCAACAATCCGGAGGCGCGGCTGATCGAGCAGGTGATGGCGGCGCTGTATCTCAACCATCCCTATGGCCGCCCGGTGATCGGGTGGCACCACGAAATCGAAAAACTCAACCGCGAAGACGCACTGGCGTTCTACCGGCGTTTCTACGCGCCGAACAACGCGACGCTGGTGATCGCGGGTGACGTCGATGCCAAGGACGTCCGCGTCATGGCGGAGCAGACGTTCGGCAAGGTCGCGGCGCAACCCGCGATCCCGGCGCGGCGCATCCGCCCGCAGGAGCCGCCGCCGATCGCGCCGCGCACCGTGACCTTCGCCGATCCCCGCGTCGAACAGCCCAAGCTGATGCGCTATTATCTGGTGCCGTCCGCCACCACCGCGGCGGCCGGGGAAAGCGCCGCGCTCGACGTGCTGGCGCAGTTGATGGGCGGCGGCAGCAACTCCTATCTCTACCGCGCGCTAGTGGTCGACCAGCCGCTCGCCGTCAGCGCCGGCGCCGGCTATCAGGGCACCTCGCTCGACGCCACGCAATTCACGATCACGGCCTCGCCGAAACCCGGCGTCGAATTCGCGCAGATCGAACAGGTGATCGACCGCGTGATCGCCGGCATCGCGAAAGACACCGTGGCGGCTGAGGATCTCGAACGCGTCAAGACCCAGCTCATCGCCTCGGCGATCTACGCCCAGGACAATCAGGCGACGCTGGCGCGCTGGTACGGCGCGGCGCTCACCACCGGCCTCAGCGTCGAGGACATCAGAAGCTGGCCGGACCGCATTCGCGCGGTCACCGCCGAACAGGTGCGGGAGGCGGCGCAAACATGGCTCGACAAGAAGCGGTCAGTGACCGGTTACCTGATCAAGGATACCGCGCCGAAACCCGAGGAGAAGCGCTCGTGAGCAATCTGCGGGTTTACACGCGGCGCACCGCCCTCCTGGTCGGCGCCTGCCTTGCCCTGGCGCCGCTGGCGCCGACACCGTCGCAGGCGGCGGCCAGGATCCAGCATCTGGTTTCGCCCGGCGGCATCGAGGCCTGGTTCGTGCAGGACTCCACCGTGCCGGTGATCGCGATGGAATACGCCTTCGGCGGCGGCGCGACCCAGGATCCGGCCGGCAAGACCGGCGTCGCCAGCCTGGTTTCCGATTTGCTCGACGAGGGCTCCGGAGATCTGGATTCCAAGACCTTTCATGAGCGGCTCGACCGCCGCGCGATCGACCTCAGCTTCAGCGCGACGCGGGACTATTTCCGCGGCTCGCTGCGCATGCTGAAGGACACCAGCGACGAGGCCTTCGACCTGCTGCGGATGTCGCTGACCTCGCCGCATTTCGACAGCGCCGACGTCGAGCGAATTCGCTCGCAGGTCATTTCAAGCCTGCAAAGCGACACCACCAATCCGAGCGCCCTGGCCGGCCGCAAGTTCCTGCAAATGGCCTTTGGCGATCACCCTTATGGGAGGCCGGCCGACGGCACGCTGGAAAGCGTGCCGTCGATCACGATCGCCGATTTGAAGGATTACACCCGCCGCGTGCTGGCGAAAGATACGCTGAAAGTCGCCGTCGTCGGCGATATCGACGCCGGCAAGCTTGGCCAATTGCTGGACCGCACCTTCGGCAGCCTGCCGGCCAAGGCGCAGCTCACGCCGGTCCCCGACGTCGCGGCCGCCAAACCGCCGCAGCGCGCCTTCATCCCGCTCGACGTGCCGCAGACCGTCGTTACCTTCGGCGGCCCCGGCATCCGCCGCCACGATCCGGATTTCATGGCGGCCTATATCGTCAATCACATTCTCGGCGGCGGCGGTTTGTCGTCGCGGCTCTACCACGAGGTCCGCGAGAAGCGCGGCCTTGCCTATTCGGTCTACGAGTCGCTGGTGTGGATGGAACACTCCGCGATCTTCGTCGGCAACACCGGAACGCGCGCCGACCGCGCCGGCGATACGGTGGAAGCCATCAACCAGGAAGTCCGCCGCATCGCCGAGGAAGGCCCGACCCAGAAGGAACTGGACGAGGCCAAATCCTACCTGAAGGGCTCGCAGATGCTGGCGCTGGACACGTCCTCCAAGCTGGCCTCGGCGATGCTGCAATATCAGCTCGACGGCATGCCGATCGACTATATCGAGAAGCGCAACGCCATCGTCGACGCCGTGACGCTCGACGACGCCAAGGCCGCGGCCAGGCGGCTGTGGGGGCAGGGCCTGCTCACCGTGGTCGTCGGCCGCGCCCCGCAGGCCACCGCCGAGCCCGCGGCCATGACGCCGCCGCCGCCCAAGGCGAACTGAAGGGTGAATTGATTTTCTCCTGCGGGCAGCCAAGCTAAGCAGCCGCCCCGCGGCACGCTCTGCCCTCTCCCCCGCCTGCGGGAGAGGAACGGATGGAGCGCGGCGAAGCAACTTCAGCATAAAACCGCTATCTTGAGCTCGCCGATTCCTGACGAATGCCCCGGTGGACGCCATGCTGCGGATTTCCCGCAATCTTATCATCGACGACGACGACATCGAGATCTCGTTCGTGCGCGCCTCGGGTCCGGGCGGCCAGAACGTCAACAAGCTCTCGACCGCGGCGCAATTGCGCTTCGACACGCGCCGGGTCGCGCTGGCCGACGATGTCGCGGCGCGGCTAGAGCGGTTGGCGGGCCAGCGCATGACCAAGGATGGCGTGATCGTGATCCATGCGCAGCGCTTCCGGACCCAGGAGCGCAACCGCGCCGATGCCATTGACCGGTTGACGGAGTTGCTGCGCGAGGCATTGGTGCGCCCGACGCCGCGCCGCGCCACACGGCCGACGCTGGGCTCGAAAAAGCGCCGGCTCGAAGGCAAGAAACGCCGCGGCGACATCAAGGCCAACCGCGGCTCGCGCAGCTTCGATGATTAGGGCCGTGAACAACGGGGAGCGTCTTTCGGCGTTGCGCCCGCGGCCTCCCCTCCCACGGCAAAAATCTCTAGATTGAAGGCTCATTTCCGCGAGTCGCCGATGCCCGTCCGCCAGCTTCCCGAACAGATCGTCAACCGCATCGCCGCCGGCGAAGTGGTCGAACGTCCCGCGAGCGTGGTCAAGGAACTGGTCGAAAACGCCATCGACGCCGGCGCCAGCCGGATCGATATCTTCACCGATGGCGGCGGCAGGCGACGGATCGGCATCACTGACGACGGCAGCGGCATGACCTATGACGATCTGGCGCTGGCGGTGGATCGCCACGCCACTTCGAAACTCGACGACGAGGACCTGCTGCGGATCCGCACGCTCGGGTTCCGCGGCGAGGCGCTGCCGTCGATCGGCGCGGTGGCGAAACTCGGCATCACCACCCGCCATGGCAGCGAGCCGCATGCCTGGTCGCTCTCGGTCGAGGGCGGCGTGAAATCGGCGATCATGCCGGCGGCGCTGTCGCACGGCACCCGGGTCGAGGTCGGCGATCTTTTTTTCGCGACGCCGGCGCGGTTGAAATTCCTCAAGACCGACCGCACCGAAGCCGAGGCGATCCGTGAGGTGGTGCGGCGGCTGGCGATGGCGCGCCCCGATATTGCCTTCACCCTAGCTGGCGAGGAACGTGCGCCCGTGACCTGGGCCGCCGCACTCCCCGGCGCGCCCGGCCGGCTGACGCGGCTCGGCGATATCCTGGGCGCGGATTTCCGTTCCAGCGCGATCGAGGTGCGCGCCGAACGCGAGAGCGTGGTGGTCGAAGGCTTTGCCGCGGCCCCGTCGCTGACCCGCGCCAATGCGCTCGGGCAATATCTGTTCGTCAACGGCCGCCCGGTGCGCGACAAGCTGATCCTGGGCGCGGTGCGCGCGGCCTATTCCGACTATTTGCCGCGCGACCGCCATCCGGTGGTGGCGCTGTTCGTGACGCTCGATCCGCAGGAGGTCGACGCCAATGTGCATCCGGCCAAGACCGAGGTACGATTCCGCAACGCGGGCCTGGTCCGCGCCCTGATCGTGCATGCGCTGAAGGAGGGTCTTGCGCGCGAGGGCCGGCGCACCGCGGCCAACGTCGATGGCGCGGCGATCACGTCATTCCGTCCCTCCTTCGCGCCACGCCCCGCCAATTGGGACTGGCGCAGCTCGCCGGCTTTCTCTCAGGGATTTTCGCCCGCCGCGTCACGGCCGTCTTTCGAGGCAGCAACCGCTTTCGCCGAGCCGGGACAGGCCGCGTTCGATGTCGGCACGCCCACGGCCGATGTGCGGTTCGAGCAGGCGCCGTCCGCCGATCTGCTCGACCGTCCGCTGGGCGCGGCGCGGACCCAGATCCACGAAACCTATATCGTGTCGCAGACCCGCGACGGCCTTGTGGTGGTGGACCAGCACGCCGCCCATGAGCGCATCGTCTATGAGAGGCTCAAGGCTTCGCTGTCGAGGAACGGCGTACAGCGGCAGATCCTCCTGATCCCGGAGATCGTCGAACTGGACGAATCCACCGTGGAGAAGATCATGGCACGCGCCGACGAATTGGCTTCGTTCGGGCTCGCGGTGGAATCCTTCGGCCCCGGCGCCGTCGCGGTGCGTGAGACACCGTCACTGCTCGGCAAGGCCGACGCGGCGTCGCTGTTGCGCGATCTTGCCGAACACATGGCGGAATGGGACGAGGCGCTGCCGCTGGAACGCCGGCTGATGCATGTCGCGGCCACCATGGCCTGCCACGGCTCGGTGCGCGCCGGCCGCCGCCTCAAGCCGGAAGAGATGAACGCGCTGCTGCGCGAAATGGAAGACACGCCGAATTCCGGCCAGTGCAATCACGGTCGCCCGACCTATGTGGAGCTGAAGCTTTCGGATATCGAGAAGCTGTTCGGGCGAAGGTAGGGCGAGATGAGCCTATAGCGATTGGTATATCCGTCATTCCGGACGGCGCGAAGCGGCGATCCGGAATCTCGAGATTCCGGGTTCGATGCTTCGCATCGCCCCGGAATGACGGACGTACCAATGGATTGCCACGAATTACATACTGGCCCGCAAAAACACGAACTCGGTGTCGTCATAGGCGCGCCGCTCCAATTCCTCAAAACCTTCCGGCGCGGCGAACGCGGCCGCCTTGGCTTCCTCGACGACCAGCAGCGCGCCCGGCGTCAGCCAGCCGCCACCGCGCAGCGAGGCGAGCGCCTTCTCGGCCAGCTTCATGCGGTAGGGCGGATCGAGAAACGCCAGCGAGAACGGCTCGACCGGGTGCGCCGGTCCGAGATCGGTGGCGTCGCGGCGGTAGATCTTGGTCACGCCGCCAAGGCCCAACGTTTCGACATTGTTGCGCAACAGCGCACGGGCTTCGGCGCCATTATCGACGAACAGCGTGAATTTCGCGCCGCGCGAAACCGCTTCGATCCCGAGCGCGCCGGTACCGGCGAACAGGTCGAGCACCCGCGCATCCCCGATCGGATCGCCATAGGCGTGGATCAGGATGTTGAACACCGACTCGCGCAAGCGGTCCGCGGTCGGACGGATGTCGCGCGACGACGGCGATGCCAGATTTCGGCCTTTCAATCGTCCGCCAACGACGCGCATGGCTACATCCCTTGCCGGGGTGAGCGAGACGTTGCCGCAACGGCAGTAGACCCCCTCTCCCATGGGAGAGGTGAAACCGAACTCAAGGCGAGGTTCAACCCAAAAGCCATGAGAGGACTCTTACTCGTCCCGCGGCCTCAGATCGCGCTTGCCGTGATAGCCGCGCTGCGGACGACGCGGCGGGCCGTAGCCATTGGCCTCGGCTTCATTGCGGGCGCGCGCTTCCTCGCTGCCGGTGCGCTGCACCAGCACGCGGCGGCCCTTGCGGTCGGCGATCAGCGCACTCTTGCCGGCTGGCTTGAACGGCTTCTTGCCGTGCGGCGCCTCGGCCGCATCGTCGTCGGTCTTTGCATCGGGCTCACCCGGCATCGGCCGGTTGAAATCAGCTCCCGCCAGCGCGGCGATCTTCTCGCCCAGCTGGTCGCGCAACACCCGAGTCCTGACCTCATCGACCTGCCCTTCGGCGAGTTCGGCCAGTTGGAACGGGCCGTAGGACACCCGGATCAGCCGGTTCACTTCGAGGCCAAGATGCGCCATCACGTTGCGCACCTCGCGGTTCTTGCCTTCGCGGATCGCAAATACCAGCCAGACATTGGCGCCCTGGTCGCGTTCCAGCGTCGCATCGATCGAACCATATTTGACGCCGTCGACCTCGATGCCTCTCTTCAGTTCGTCGAGCTGGGCCTGCGTGACCTCGCCATGGGCGCGGACGCGATAGCGCCGGAGCCAGCCAGTGTCGGGCAGTTCGAGCGCACGCGCCAGGCCGCCGTCATTGGTCAACAGCAGCAGGCCCTCGGTATTGAAATCGAGCCGGCCGATACTGATCAGCCGCGGCAGGCCCTCCGGCAGATTGTCGAACACCGTCGGCCGCCCTTCCGGATCGGCGTGGGTCGTCATCAGGCCGCGCGGCTTGTGATACAGAAACAGCCGCGTGCGCTCGCGCGGCGGCAACGGCTTGCCATCCACGGTGACGACGTCGTTGACGGTGACATCGAGCGCCGGCGAATTGATCACGCGGCCATTGACGCAGACGCGGCCCTGCACGATCCATTCCTCGGCATCGCGGCGCGAGGCTAAGCCTGCCCGCGACACCACCTTGGCGATGCGCTCGCCGGATTTCTTTTCGCGCGGCGCCCGCGCCGGGCGGCGCTCCTCGGGCGCACGCTCGCGATAGGCGCCGCGGCCGCCAAAGGCCGGGCGCTTGGCGAAGATCCTGCTGTCATCCTCATTGTCGCGGCGCGGCCGATCAGCACCGCGATCGCTGCGCGGATGTTCCTGCCAATCCCTGCGGCCTTCGGTTCTTCCGGAGTCGTTGTCGCGGCGGGGCCGGTCGAACTTCGGACGATCGTCACCGGATCGATCGAATTTGGGCCGTTCGCGAAACGGGCGGTCACCTTCCGGACGATCGCCGCGCGGGCGCGAAAACCGCGGACGTTCCTCGCCGCCGCGGTCGTCCCGCGGTTTGTCGTAACGGGGTTTGTCAAAGCGCGGCCTGTCGAACTTCGGCTTGTCGAAACTCCGCGCGCCATCGCGGGACGGGGGGGAATTGCGTCCGACATGGTCGGGCGAACTGGCATCGCGTTTCTGCCACGGCTTTGAATCGCCGCGATCCCCCGTGTCGCGCTTGCGATCACGGTCGCCAAATTCCTTGCGCGGTCCGCGATCCGGAGCGCCGCGGGAGAATTTCCTGTCGCCGTCGAACTTCCTGTCCGGCCGATCGCCACGGGGACGGTCGCCGTCCTTGCGAAAACCTTCGCCGCGCGGCGTATAGGGCCGCTTCTCGCCACCGCCGTCACGCGACGCGTAGGGCTTCTTGTCGCCGAATTTCCGCTCGGAGAAGCGCGCCGCCGGGCGCCCCTCGCCGCGCGGCGCGCGATCGTCACGATGATGGCTCGGACGATCGCCGCGCGGGGTGTACGGACGCTTCTCGCCATCGCCACGGGAAGGACGATCGGCAAAGGGCCGATCGCCGCGCGGGCGGTCGTCCCTGTTGAAACGGGCAGGACGCGGCGCGTCACCCTCATGGCGCCGTGGCGCGTCCCGGTCGTAGCGGCGCGGCGCATCGCCCTCGTCCCGACGCGGCGGCGAACCTTCCCGCTTGCCGGCATAGGGCTTTCCGGAACCCGAATAGGGCTTCTTGCCATACGATTTCGCGCCGTCGGCTTTACCGGCATAAGGGCGGCGCTCACCGTCGCGCTGGTCGCCATCCCGTTTTACAAAGCCGCGCTTGGCGAATTTCTTCTCCGGGCCCCGTGCGGCGCCGGAACGGCCCTTGCCGCCCGAAGGCCGATCACGCCGGCCGCGCGAGGAAGCGTTGTCTTTGTCGTTATCGCGGGGCATGAAGGGTCTCACTAAGGGTGCAGGGCAAATAACAATGGATGCGCACTCGTTGTTTTGAGCCGCATACTCACGCAAAACCGGTATCCACTTTTGCTGAAGGGCAGCTTAGTAGCAGAGTTATCCGGGTAATACGAGACATGACTGCAGCATCTTTGATGGATCTGGCGCTGAAAACGGCCGAAAAGGCCGGAAAAGCCGGCGAAGTGCCGGTCGGATGCGTCATCGCGCGCGGCAACGAGGTGATCGCGACCGCCGGGAACCGCACTTTGACCGACCGCGACCCGACCGCGCATGCCGAAATTCTCGCGATCCGGCAGGCCGCTGGGATCATTGGCAGCGAGCGGCTGACCGATTGCGACCTCTACGTCACGCTGGAGCCTTGCACCATGTGTACCGCCGCGATCTCGTTCGCGCGAATCCGCAGGCTCTATTACGGCGCGGCGGACCCCAAGGGCGGAGCGGTCGATTCCGGCGTGCGGTTCTTCGCCTCGCCCACCTGCCACCACGTGCCAGAAATCTATTCGGCGGTCGGCGAAAGCGCGGCCGCCACGCTGCTGCGCGAATTTTTCAAAGCGCGGCGGTGATCGTCTCGCAATGACGAAAGCTACGCCGCCGTAAAGAACTCCATCAGCTTCTTCGCCGTCTCGTTCGGATTTTCCTCAGGCAGAAAATGCCCGGAATCGACCGGCGAGCCCGTCACGTTGGTGGCCCAGCTCTTCCAGGTGTCGAGCGGCGTGGCGGCGGCGCTGGCGATGCCGGCATCGCCCCACAGCGCCAGCATCGGGATCGTGATCTTGTTGCCGACGTCGTGATCTCTCTTGTCGATCTCGTAATCGGCATAGGCGCCGGCGCGATAATCCTCGCACATCGCATGCACGCGCGAGGGATCGCGGAACGGCGCGAGATAATGTTCGAGCGCGCGCGGATCGATCTCGTTAAGCGTTTTCGACTTGGTCTGGCTCGCCATTTTCTCCTTCAGGAAGAAATCCGGCGCGCCACCGACCAATGTCTCGGGAAACGGCGCCGGCTGGGCCAAAAAGGTCCAGTGATAGATCTTCAGCGCATAAAGGCGGTTCATCCGCTCCCAGTAATCATAGGTCGGCAGGATATCCAGCACCGCAAGTTTCGACAGCCGGCCGGGATGATCGAGCGCGAGACGATAGGACACCCGTCCACCACGATCATGGCCGGCGAGCGCGAAATGCACATAGCCGAGCTGCTCCATCGCCTCGATCATCGCCTGCGCCATCGCGCGCTTGGTATAGGGCGTATGGTTTGCGTCGCTTTCGGGCATGTCCGACCAGCCATAGCCCGGCAGGTCGGCAATGATCAGGGTGAACCTCTCTGCCAGCTGCGGCGCCACGGGGTGCCACATCACATGCGTCGACGAAAACCCGTGCAGCAGCAACAGCGGCGGCCCCTTGCCGCCGACGCGGGCGAAGATGCGACCGGATTTGGTGTTGATCCATTTGGATTCGTAGCCAGGAAACAGATCGGCGAGATCAGGCATACGTTACTCCCTTCGATGTCATTCCGGGCGACGCGTTGAACGCGTCGACCCGGAATCTAGAGATTATTGAGCGCTTGGGTACACCATCCCGAGATTCCGGATCGATGCGCGTTGCGCATCGCCCGGAATGGCGGCCTCTAGCTGCCCGCCTTTTCTTTCTCCACCGCCTGCCAGCCGATGTCGCGGCGGCAAAATCCGTCGGACCATTGGACGCGGTCGACGGCTTCATAGGCATGACGCTGCGCTTCGGTGATGCTCTTGCCCAGCGCGCAGACGTTCAGCACGCGGCCGCCATTGGCCAAAATCTGTCCATCCTTCGACACCGTACCGGCGTGGAAAATCTCGACGCCCTCGATGCCGGCAGCGGCGTCGAGCCCGTCGATGCGCGAGCCCTTCTTGTAGTCGCCGGGATAACCCTTTGCCGCCATCACCACCGTCAACGCCGATTCCGGATACCAGCGCAGATCGAAATTCTTCAATTGCCCGTCGCAGGCGGCCAGAAACGCCGGCACGATATCCGACATCATCCGCAACATCAGCACCTGGCATTCCGGATCGCCGAAGCGGACATTGTATTCGAACAGTTTCGGTCCCTGCTCCGTCAGCATCACGCCGGCATAGAGCACGCCGCGAAACGGCATGCCGCGGCTCTTCATGCCGGCGACGGTGGGAAGGATGATCCGTTCCATGATCTGGTCGTGGATTTCTTCCGTGACGAACGGCGTCGGCGAATAGGCGCCCATGCCGCCGGTGTTCGGCCCCCGGTCGTGATCGAACACGCGCTTGTGGTCTTGCGCGGAAGCCAGCGCGATCGCGGTCTCGCCATCGCATAGCGCAAAGAAACTGACCTCGCGGCCGGACAGGAATTCCTCGATCACGACTTCCGCGCCGGCAGCGCCGAAAGCGCCCTCGAACATCATGGCGATGGCGTCTTCGGCCTCGGCCAGGGTCTGGGCGACGACGACGCCCTTGCCTGCGGCGAGCCCGTCGGCCTTGACCACGATCGGCGCGCCCTGCACGCGGACATAGGCGAGCGCATCGGCGGCCTTGGAGAAACGGCGATAGGCCCCGGTCGGAATGCCGAACTCGCTGCAGAGATCCTTGGTGAATCCCTTCGAGCCTTCGAGCTGCGCCGCCTGCCGGCCCGGCCCGAACGCCTTGATCCCGGCGCGTGCGAGGTCGTCGACGATCCCCGCCGCGAGCGGCGTCTCCGGCCCGACCACCACCAGATCCACCGCGTTGCGTTGGCAGAATTCGATCACCGCGGCGTGGTTGGCAACATCGAGCGCCACGCATTCGGCTTCCCGCGCGATCCCCGCATTGCCTGGCGTACACCACAGCTTCGTCACCAGCGGCGATGCCGCGATCTTCCACGCCAGGGCGTGTTCGCGGCCGCCGGAACCGAGCAGGAGAATATGCATGAGGAAACCAATGCAGGTGTGTGAAACCGAGTCGGTCGCATAAAACTCTCTGCTCCCGCAAGAGCAAGATATCAAATGCCGTCATTCCGGGATGCGCCACTTGGAGCAGGACCGGAATCCATGCTCCCGATGGTGGTTATGGAATCCGGGCTCGCGTCTTCGATGCGCCCCGGAATGACACGCGGCTACGGCTACCGCGCTGCCCCCGCGATGATCTCCTGCAGCGTCGCGACGTGGCGGGCGAAGGCGACGCGCCCGGCCGCGGTCGTGGTCACCGTGGTCCGCGGCTTTTTGCCGACGAAGGCCTTCTCGACCGCGACATAACCCGCCTTTGCCAGCGTCTCGATATGGGCGCCGAGATTGCCGTCGGTGGCTCCGGTGAGTTTTTTCAGCCGGGAGAATTCCAGCCCGGCGGTGGCCGGAAGCGCGTTCAGCGCCGCCATGATTTTCAGCCGCAGCGGCTGATGGATGATGTCGTCGAACTCGGCCATCGGTCAGTTCCGGCGCATCCAGAGCCCGCCCAGGATGAGCCCGCCGCCATTGATCAACGCCATCCACGGCTCGAACCAGTCGCCGATCAGGAAGTAGCCAGCCAAGGTGAGCGCGGCGATGCCGAGACCGATCGCAACAAAAGCCCGGCCCACCCATAAGCCGACGAGGGTATAGGCCAGCATGAAGTAGATCGGCCAGAACGTTGCCAATTGACGCGGCGTGAAATGCGCCAGCCCGCGGGTGCAGAAGAAGCCGAAGGCCAGGAACAGCAGGAAGGCCGTCAGCATCCTGACATCGAAGCTGCGGATGCCGGTTCGGGTGCGGCCGAAACCACTGACGACGAACGAGCCCGCAATGCCCGCCACGTCAACCGCGATCCAGATGTAACCGGCGCTACGCGGCCAGAGAAATGACGCGATATTGCCCGCGAAAACCAGCACGCCCCACATCACAATCAGCAGGCTGGAGAGTTGGTAGACCGTCGATTGCCGGACCCGGCGTGCGACGGAATCGATATCCGACAGCGCGGAGGCGGCTTGCTGCGGGTCGATGCGGCTCATGAATTCAGGCCCGCGGTTGCGACATCGTCGGCAATGACGGAGACGGCCGCGGGACTGCTGACGATGCCCATATGGTTGACACCGTCGATGATCCTGACGGCGGCGCGGTCGCCGACCGCCTCGCGATATCTGTCGGATAACATCAATTCGTCGGCGGAGCCCGCAAAGATCGTCACGGGTTTGGTCGCCGCCGCAAGATCGGCGCGGAAATCGCGCGAAACGGCGAAGTCGCGCATCAGCCGGTACGAATAAGTCGCGGTGAGCATTTTCGCCGAATGGGGCGGCACCGCGAAAGCAATGGTCGGCAGCGATTCCGCCCAGGGCAGGCCGATCCGACGCAACACCGACAGCGCGATGAAGCGCGGAATATCCGGATTGGCCCAGCCGCCGGCATCGGGGCGGCTGCTCGGCGCATCGTAGCCGAGATAGGGCGCCAGCAATACGGTGCGGGTAAACAGGCTCTGGATCGCCGAGCCCGCCACGCGCAACGCGAACCCGCCGCCGGACGAGTGGCCGACCAGCGTCAGCGGCGCTGTTGGATTGGCCTTGCGGATTTCAGCCACCAGATCGGCCATGTCATCCTCAAGCTGGCCCGGATAGGCGATGTCGCCCCTGGTTCCGGAGCTGCCGTGGCCGCGGATATCCACCGCATAGGTCTGCACCCCTCGTGCCGCCAAAGCGAGCGACAGCGCCTGGATCGCCCCGCCGCTGGAGCCCGACGAGCCATGAATGACGACAGCGATGCGACCGACCGCCGGCCCGTGGGCCGGATAATGCCGATACGCCAGTTCAGTGCCGTCGCGGGCCTGGAACCGGGACACCCCAGGCAGCGCGCTGAAATCGATCGAGTGGCGCGCGTCTGAAATCGAGGCCAGTTCGGGCGGTTGCCGGACCGGCCAGGCGATCAGCCCGACCAGCAGAAGAACAGCCAAAACGGCGACGGCGAGGATCCAAAGGATGGCCCTGAGGCCGCCAGTCACGATCGTCGCGGTCATGATGCCGCCTTTCCCGGATGGCTCAATTTACCAATATAGATAACTCTGTAATACAGAGCATGTAAAGCCGCAAGTGCAGATTTGCGGGTGCAACCGAAAACCTTACCTTGCGCGCGAACCTGAAAAGCCTGATTCGATTGTCCTGAAATGACCGTTGCCGAAGCCCTGATCAACGCGCCCGAATTTACCGTCTCCGAACTATCCTCCGCGCTGAAGCGGACGGTGGAGGACGCCTATGGCCATGTCCGGGTGCGCGGCGAGATCTCCGGCTTCCGCGGACCGCATTCCTCCGGCCATTGCTATTTCGCACTGAAGGACGAGAGCGCCAAGATCGAGGCGGTGATCTGGAAGGGCGTGTACGGCCGGATGCGCTTCAAGCCGCAAGAAGGGCTCGAGGTCATCGCCACCGGCAAGCTCACCACCTATCCCGGCTCGTCGAAATACCAGATCGTGATCGAGGCGCTGGAGCCGGCCGGCATCGGCGCGCTGATGGCGCTGATGGAAGAGCGCAAGCGGAAGCTCGGCGCCGAGGGCCTGTTCGACGAAGCGCGCAAGCAGCTCCTGCCGTGGCTGCCGGAAGTGATCGGCGTCGTCACCTCGCCGACCGGCGCCGTGATCCGCGATATCCTGCACCGGCTGCAAGACCGCTTTCCGCGCCGGGTGCTGGTGTGGCCGGTCAAGGTGCAGGGCGAGGGTTCGGCCGAACAGATCGCAGCCGCGATCCGCGGCTTCAACGCGCTGCCCGAGCAGGGCAAGGTTCCGCGGCCGGACGTGCTGATCGTCGCGCGCGGCGGCGGTTCGCTGGAGGATTTGTGGTCGTTCAACGAGGAGATCGTGGTCCGCGCCGCCGCCGAAAGCATGATCCCGCTGATCTCGGCGGTCGGCCACGAGACCGACATCACGCTGATCGATTTTGCCGCCGACAAGCGTGCGCCGACGCCCACCGCCGCCGCCGAGATGGCGGTGCCGGTGCGCAGCGAGTTGATGGTCGAGGTCGCGACGCTGGCGCGGCGCGCGATGCTGTGCTGGCAGCGCAGCCAGGAAAGCCGCCGCAACGAATTGCGTGGCGCCGCCCGCGCGCTGCCGGCGGCCAGCGAACTGCTGGCGATTCCGCGCCAGCGGCTGGATAGCGCGGCAAGCACGCTGCCCCGCGCATTGAGGGCCAATACGCATGCCCATTTCCGCCGCTATGCCGCCGGCAGCGCGCGTCTGACCGTGCGGGTGCTGCGCGGCCAGCTCGAACACGCGCGCCAGCGGCTCAGCGTTTCCGGCGAACGGATGGTCCATTGCACGAAGTCGCTGTTGCGCCACCGCCGCGACCGCTATGCCGGACTTGAGATCAGGCTGAAGGCATCGAAGCTCGCGAACGCGCAGGCGCAGCGGCAGGCGGTCGCGCGTCAGCACGAGCGAACGCTGCGGCTTGCCGAGCGGGCGCGGCGGGCGCTTGAAACGGCCATGCAGCGCCATCAGGCGCGCGTCGCGCATAGCGGGCAATTGCTGGCCGCGCTGTCCTATCGCGGCGTGCTGGCGCGCGGTTTTGCGCTGGTGCGCGACGAGCATGGACGCGCGCTGCGCGCCGCGGCCTCGATCGGACCGGGCGAAAATCTCTCGATCGAATTTGCCGATGGACGCGTCGCGGCCACCGCGGACGCGAGCCGGCCGGCGGCGACAAGTCCGGCAAAGCCTGTCGCCGGCGAACCCAAAACCGCCGCGCCGAAGCGCGTGGTCAAACCGGTCGGCCAGGGAAGCTTGTTTTAGAGTGTGATGAGTCTGGGTTGAAAGTGGATGGCATCGGAAGTTCACCTCTCCCATCGGGAGAGGTCGACGGAGCATACGGCCAAATCAATTCAAGCAACACTCATCCTGCTTTAGAAGCGGCCCTTACCTCGCGAGCCACTCCGCTACACGCTTCTGCGAATCGGTGCGCGCCTCCGGATCGCTGCCGAGATGGCCGCGTTCGGGCACGGCGGCATCCGAGGTTCCGGCCAGCGCCCGAAGCGGAAAATTCGCGCGGTCGAAATCGTGATAGGCGGCGGGATAAACCACGATATGCACCAGCGCGCTGCGCCCGCGCGCGCCTTCGATCATCTGCCGGCAGGCGAGCGGCGAACTGACGTCGTCCTTGGCGCCGATCAGGAGCAGGGTCGGTACCCGGGCGCTCCAGCCAAGGCCGGCCGAAAGGCGGCAATCCGGATAGAACGCGATCGCGGAACGAAAATCCGGCTCGACGCTGCGTGAGGACAATTGCGGGCGCACCGCCCACAACAGCGCGCTGGCGCCATTGGCCCATCCCAACAGGCTGATGCGATCATGCGCGGTCCAGGGCTGCTGCACCAGCCATTGCCGGGCCGCCAGGATGTCCGCCACCCGTTCGCGGCGGGCCAGCACATGACGTTCCTTGACGCGGCATTGCGGGCCGAGCTCACGCGAACCGTAGCTGTCGGGCAGCAGCACCGCTGTGCCGGATTTCAGCAATTGCTCGGCCCAATCGCGATAGCGCGGCAGCACCGGCTCGGAACGGCCGGCCAGTCCGCCGCAGCCATGCAGCGCGATGACGGCAGGAAACGGCCCCTCGCCGTCGGGCTTATAGAGCTCGGCATGCAACACGCCGGTCGCTGCGGGGATATCGACCTCACGCGGCGAAGGCAGCGGTGCGGCCTCCGCTGCGGAGGTCATGGCGAGCAGCGTCAGGAATATGATTGCTGACAGAAAGCGCATTCAGGTTTGCCGGGTCGCTAGGGGGCTGAAAACACAGCACTTCGCCGCCAGAAGTACCATGTGCCCTGATCCGAAATTCATCACAAATCGGTGGGTTTGACGGGCGGACATCGGGACCTATTTATGGTAGGGAAACGTTTCTAAATATTCGGCGCCGGTCAGAACGACCGGGCGCCAATGGCGTTTCGAGCGAAAGTCTGTCTCGCACCAATCTGTTCCAGATTCGGGTCGCGGGACGTGGATGCCGACTCGGGTGAAGAAACGCGTCACGACAAAATGCGAGCCAGGTTCCGATCCAATCGGAGCCGCAAAGGCTCCGGAAACTGGAGTTAAACCGTGCTGAATAAATTCGGCCCTTCGGGCCACGGCGAGGCGCAGGTGCAATATCTCGACGGCGACTTCCGGGTGATCTCGCCGGGAACCTATGTGCGTTGCGCGGTGAGCGACCTGCGGATTCCGTTGGATGAATTGAAATATTGGAGCGTCGATCTCCAGGAAGCCTATGCGGTCCCGACCGCGGTGCTGCAGCGGCATTTTCCCGCCGCGCTGAAGACGGTGAAGTGACGCATCACATTTTCCAGAGCAGATTGAATTTTGGTTGAATCGATTGGGCCTCATGCTCCGTTCACCTCTCCCCAGCGGGAAGAGGTGAATTTTCGATACCATCCAGTTTCAACCTAAACTCATCACGCTTTAGTCCCGCCGGAACTTGTTCTGGCGGGCCTGAAACAACCGATCCGCCACGAATTTCCGCAACCGTGCGTCTTCCTCGAATGCGAGCGAGACTGCGAACGCCACGATATCGCGCGTGCGGTCCGGGAGTCCGGCTCCGCCGCGCAGCCGTACCAGGTCCTTTTCCGTCGTCACCAATGTCAAGCCATCCCGGGCAGCGTCCGCGGCCAACGCATCGATCTCGCTGGCCGAATAGGGGTGATGATCGGGAAAGACGCGCTCCCGCACCACCTCGATCCCAGAGCCGCGCAACGTTCTGAAAAACCGCCGGGGATCCCCGATCCCGGCGAAAGCGAGCACGCGTTTACCACTGAGCGACGCCGCCGATGCCGCATCGGGTTTCAGACGCGCGCGCAGCACCGGCTTGTCCTGCGCATTGATCGCATCCGCCACGGCGTCGGCCGCCTTGCCATCGCCGATCACGATCAGCGCGTCGGTGCGGGCGAGTTGCGGCGGCAGCGGCGCCCGCAACGGACCGGCAGGAAAGACCCGGCCGTTGCCGAGGCCACGGTCGCCATCGATGACGATCAGCGACGCATCCTTGGCGATCGCCGGGTTCTGGAAGCCGTCATCCATCAGGATAACGCTCGCGCCCTGCGACCGCGCCAGCGCGACCCCGTCGACGCGGTCGCGCGCCACCACCACCGAGACCGTCTGCGCCAGCATCAGCGGTTCGTCGCCGACATCACCGGCGGCATGCCTGGCGGGATCGACCTTGACCGGTCCCTGCAAGCGTCCGCCATAGCCGCGGCTGAGCACCACCGGCGTCTCGCCGAGATCGCGCAGGACTTTCGCAAGGGCCAGCACGGTCGGGGTCTTGCCGGCGCCGCCGGTGTGATAATTGCCGACGCACAGCACCGGAACGCCGGCGCCAAAGCCCGGGCGCTGCAAACGAAGGGCGGCGGCGAAACCATAAACGGCGCCGAGCGGCGTCAATAACAGCGATATCCAGGATGACGGCCGGTACCAAAAGGCCGGCTCACGCACCGGCCGCTCCCATTTCGAGCCGCAGCTGCAACAGATACGGCTCGAGCGCGGCAAGCGTGCGCTCCAGCGCGCCGCCGAGCTGTTCGACCACCCGCACAGACGCATCCGCCGATTGCTCGCGCGCCGCCGGGTCGGCCAGCAATTGGCCGAGCTGCTTCACCAGCGCTTCCAGCGTGTCGGCGTGCATGGCGCCGCCCGCGCTGTCGAGCGCATCGTAGACATCGGTGAAATTGAAGACGTGAGGGCCGTGAACGATCGAGGCGCCGAGCTTGATCGCCTCGATCGGATTCTGCCCGCCGTGAGGAACCAGCGAGCCGCCCATGAACACGATCGGCGCCAGCCGATAGAACAATCCGAGTTCGCCCATGGTGTCGGCGACATAAATATCGGTCGTCGCCATCGGCAATTCCTCGTGCGAGCGCAGCGCCACATGCAAACGGGTGGCGGCGATGGCGCGGCCGATCGCCTCGCCGCGAGCGGGATGCCGCGGCACGATCACGGTCAACAGCGACGGAAAATACCGGGTGAGCGTCCGATGCACGTCAAGCAGGATCTCCTCCTCGCCGGGATGCGTCGAGGCCGCGACGATGATCGGGCGTCCGCGCGTCACCGCCATCAACCGTTCCAGCTTCGCCATGTCGGCGGGCGGCGCGGGGACATCGAATTTCAGATTGCCCGTGGTGATGACGTTGCGGCTGCCGAGCGCCGCAAAGCGCGCCGCATCGGCTTTCGATTGGGCGAGGCAAATATCGAACCTGCCGAGCAAGGCCGAGATCGTGCCCGACACCCGGCGCCAGCGCGGGAACGAGCGGTGCGACATCCGGCCGTTGATCAGGACCATCGGCAGCCGCCGGGCCGCGCTCGACAGGATGAGATTGGGCCACAGGTCGGATTCGATGAAGAGCGCCAGCGAAGGCCGCCAGTGATCGAGGAAACGCGCGACGTAACGCGGCGAATCATACGGCACATATTGATGGATGATATCGGCGGGAAACCGCTTGGCCACGATCGCCGCCGACGTCACCGTGCCCGAGGTCAGCAGGATGCGCATATTCAACGCGCGCAGCCGCTCGATCAGGGCGGCCGCGGCCAGCACTTCACCGACGCTGGCGCCGTGGATCCAGACCAGCGGCCCGTCGGGGCGGACACCTCCGCCCATGCCACGGCGCTCACCGATACGGTCAGGATCCTCCTTGCCCTGTTTCAGCCGCCGGCTGATCAACGCCGGCGCCAGCGGCACGGCCGCCGCCGACAGCCGCTGGTAGAGACGCAATGTCATCGGCAGGGAATCAGCCATGCTCCGCCTCTTCCGGACGGCCGACCAGCGCATAGGCCCGGCGGGTCGCTTCGTTCAAAATCGCTTCGACATGGGCGCGGATCTTTTCCATCGCCTCTGTGTCGGCATCCGGCGGCACCCAGATCGTTTCGATGCCCACCAATGCGCCTTTCCCGAACGGCAGATTGATGGTGGTCCGGTCCCAATTGTTCAGGCGGATGAAACGACTCGTCGCCATCGCAAAGGGCATGATCGGCCGCCCCGATTCCCGCGCCAGCATGATGATGCCAAGACCCGCGACACGCGAGCGCTTCGGCACGTCGGCGGTCAGCGCGACGTTATAGCCCCGCCCCAGCGCGCGCACCATTTCCTTGAACGCGCCGACGCCGCCCTTGCGATGGAACGACGAGCCGTGATCGCCGGAGCCGCGGATGGTGCCGATGCCAAGCCGCTCGGCGGCGATCGCGTTGAATTCGCCGTCGCGATGCCGGGAGATCAGCACCTTGGCGCGGTGGCTCTCCTTGGTCTTGATGAAGGGCGTCAGGAAATGCTGGCCATGCCAGAACGCGAAAATCGCCGGCATATCCGGCTCGGCCAGATCGTAGACGTTGACGGGCTCGAAACAGAATTTGTTGGTTTTCCAGACCAGCCGCAGATATTCGGCCGCGAGAAAACCCACAGCACGCTGGAGCCAGTTGCTGCGCAGCCCGTTACGAAGCAGTCTTCTCAATGGCCGGGCTTTGTATCTTGACCCGGATCGAGCAGCCGATGGAGATGGACCACGAAATAGCGCATCTGGGCGTTGTCGACGGTCTGCTGCGCCTTCGCCTTCCAGGCGGCATAGGCGGTGGCATAGTTCGGATACACGCCGACGATGTCCACCTTATCGAGATCCTTGAACGTCACATGCTCCAGATCCGTCAGTTCACCGCCGAGGACGAGATGGAGCAATTGTGGCTGGGCACTATCTGGCATGATTCCCTTTCCTAGCGACGATGCCCCGCAAGCAAATCCTGCAAGGCGCGACAGAGGTACTCAGGGCAGCGGATAGTGCCGGAAATGCTCGACAATGCTCGCATGACGGTCGTGTCCCGCTGCCACCAGCACCCCGTGCGTCACCTCGCGGCGATTGTAGAGGATGGTGTCCCCCGAAAGCGCGGTCATCTTACCATCCGCTTCCTCGACGATCAAATTCGCCGCGGCGAGGTCCCAGTCGCGGCTTTGGCCTCCGGCAAACGCCGCGTCCAGCCTTCCCTCCGCGACCCGGCATAGCCGCAGCGCCAGCGAGCCGATTCGCGGATAAAGCGTGATTTCGCCGGGCTCCCGGCTCAAGCATTGCACCAGCGGCTTCGGGCCGGCCAAGCGGGAAAAGTTCAGCTCCGTGCCCGGCGTCGCCCGAATCGGCACGTCGTTGCGCGTGGCGCCCTTGCCGCGCTCGGCAGAGAAGAACTCATCGGTGACCGGCGCGAACACCGCCGCAAGCACGGGAGCGGCATCCTCGACCAGCGCCACGCTGACGCACCAGTCCTCGCGGCCGGCGAGATAGGCGCGGGTGCCATCGATCGGGTCCACGATCCAGACCAGCTGCTTGCCCAGGCGCGCCTCGTCGTCGGTGCTTTCTTCCGACAACCAGCCGTAGTCCGGCGCGGCAGAACGCAACCTGGACTCGAGAAAATCATTGACCGCGATATCGGCCTCGGACACCGGCGACGAGGCGCCCTTGGTCCAGTTTTTCAGCTCGGTGCGGAACATCGAGAGCGCCAGCGCGCCGGCCTGCCGCACGGTATCTGTCAACAGCGCGGCGTCGCGCGGCGAAATCCCGTGATGCACGTTGCCGGCGTCACCTTCCGCCAAGCGTCAATCCCTCGATCCGCAGCGTCGGCGCATTGACACCGTAACGGAATTGCAGGTCATTGGCGGGCACCAGCGACTTGAAGATTTCAAGCAGATGACCCGCGATCGTCACCTCGCTGACCGGATAGGTGGTCTGGCCGTTCTCGATCCAGAAGCCGGAAGCGCCGCGGCTGTAATCGCCGGTCACGCCGTTGACGCCGGAGCCGATCAGATCGGTGACGTAAAAGCCCTGCTTGATGTCCGACATCAGTTCGGCCGGCGTGGCCTCGCCCGGCTCGAGGTGAAGGTTATAGGACCCCGGCGACGGCGACGACGATACGCCGCGCTGGGCGTGTCCGGTCGTGACCAGCCCGAGCTCGCGTGCGGTGGCCGAATCCAATAGCCACGACGTCAGCACGCCCTCGTCGATGATGGCGAGCTTCTTGACCTTGACGCCCTCGGCGTCGAACGATTGCGAACGCAATCCGCGCACCCGCAACGGATCGTCGATGATGCGGATATTGCTGGCAAACAGCTTTTCGCCAAGACGGTCTTTCAGGAAACTGGTCTTGCGCGCGACCGAAGCGCCGTTCACCGCGCCGACGAGATGGCCGACGATCGATCCGGCAACGCGGGGGTCGAACACCACGGGCACCTTGCAGGTCTCGACCTTGCGCGGATTGGCGCGCGCCACCGTGCGCTCGCCGGCTTTGCGGCCGACGCTTTCCGGCGATTCGAGATCGGAAGCATGCGGCGCGGCGGTGTAATCATAATCGCGTTCCATGCGGGTGCCGTCGCCCGAAATCGCGGTCATCGCGATGCTTTGGCTGGAACGCAGATAGGAACCGTGGAAGCCGGTGCTGGTCACCAGCACCATGCCGCCGATTCCGGTGGAGGCCGAGGCGCCGCCCGATTTGGTCACGCCCTTGACCGCAAGCCCGGCCGCTTCGGCTTCACAAGCACGGCGCTCCAGTTCGGATGTCGATGGGACCTTCGGATCCAGCAGATCGAGATCGGGAAAATCCCGCGCCAGCAGCGCCGGATCGGCTAATCCCGCATATTTGTCTTCGGGCGCGACCCGCGCCATCGCAACCGCGCGCTCGGCAAGCCTGGCCACGCCGTCGCCGCTGACATCGTTGGTCGAGACCACCGCTTGCCGCTGGCCCACCAGCACACGCAGTCCGACATCGTCGCCTTCCGAACGCTCGGATTCCTCGACCCGTCCGTCGCGCACTTCGACCCCTTGCGACACGCCGCGCACCGCCACCGCGTCAGCGGCATCCGCGCCCGCGCGTTTGGCGGCCTCGACGAGGCGCTGCGCCAGACCGCTCAGGGCGGATTGATCGAACAGATCCGAGAGCGCGGCATCGGAGGAACGCGGCGACGCGGCTGATGGTGAAGAGATCACGAATGAAATCCCAGGGATTGAAGAACGATTGAAGCCGGATCGCAACGGGTTCGATGCAATCGGCCGATCCCATCAGATGTGCCCGATTCATGCGGACTTCAAGCGTTTTCGTGAACCGGAACATAAGATTTTCCAGCACGCGGCAAGGTCTCGTCAATCATGTGAGCCAAGGTCTTGTCAATCATGCCGACGGGTGACTTCCGATTAACCAGCCTTCTTAAGAGGAAACGGAAATTGCCGTGGCAAGCTCCACGCATCGACCGGGAACATAATCCTGGCGGGGAGACAAAGCCGTGAGGCGTCAAACATCAACAAGCGGGGTCAATCCCGCCGGGTCGAGCCGCGCCTTGCGGCTCGACCCTCTCTCTTTGCCCGTGAGCTTCGACGCGCACGATACGCGCGCTGACGGCGGCGTGCGGCAAATCGAACTTCATCGCGAACGCGTGGTGCTGCGCCGTGCGCTGCACGGCATGCGGATGGCGGTCAATGTCCGCGTCAGCGATTTTCTCGGCGTCGCGCTACGCGGCATCGACGATGCGCAGATGCTGGCGCTGGTTCACCGCGATCCCTCGCTGACAATTCCGCTCTGCGTCAGTTCCGACCGCGACGAGATCGTGGCCGCCTGGCGGATGTGGAGCGATATCCTCCAGCTTCCGCAACTGCCGGAAGACAAAGCATCCGAGCCGGCGCCGCGGCGCCGCCGTCACAACGCGATTCGGACGCGCCGTCCGAAATTTCTGATGCGGCGGCGGCGCGGAGATCTGCTCAACCCTGCGAATATTTACCGGGGCGAACGCGAGATCATCGCGCGGAATTAACGTTCCGGTTTGCAAGAAAGCCAGAACATGATCGGTTCTGATTGAATCAGAACCAAGGCTTCTTGTTTTGACGCGTTTTCTTCACGCGAACCGGTATCCACTTCGCTCGAAAACGCTCTAATTCGCCCGCATCACCGCGTCGGCGAGAAGCCCCGCGAACAGCAACAGTCCGGCATCGCGATTGGATTTGAAGACCCGCAGGCACAGCACCGTGTCCGAGATATCGAGGCGGGCGGTCTGCCAGACGAGATGCGCGGCGAAGATGGCGAGCCCGATCCACGCCGGGAAACCGGAGCCGGCCAGCCACAACGCGACCCCGATCAAAACCACCGCCAGTCCATAAAATGACAGCAGCGCCGGTCGCGTGCGTGCGCCGAACAGCCGCGCCGTCGATTTGACCCCGATCAGCGCGTCATCCTCGGCGTCCTGATGCGCGTAGATGGTGTCGTAGCCGATCACCCATGAGATCGAACCGGCATAGAGCCAGAGCGCCGCCGCATCGATGCGCCCGAGCGTGACCGCAAACCCCATCAGCGCGCCCCACGAGAACGCCAGTCCAAGCACGATCTGCGGCCACCAGGTGATCCGCTTCATGAACGGATAGATCGCCACGATCATGAGCGAGGCGATGCCGGTGGCGACCGCAAAGCGGTTGAATTGCAGCAGCACCGCAAGACCGACCAAGACCTGGGCGACCAGGAAGGCCAACGCCTGCCTGACACTCACCTGCCCCGCCGGGATCGGCCGCGACCGCGTCCGTTCGACCATCGCGTCGAGATCGCGGTCGGTGATGTCGTTCCAGGTACACCCCGCGCCACGCATGACGAAGGAGCCAATGGCGAACAAGACGATGAAGAGCGGCAATCGGCTGACATCGTGCGCGACGCCGGCGGCCAGCGCCGCCGACCACCAGCACGGGATCAGCAACAGCCAGGTGCCGATCGGCCGGTCGAACCGGGCAAGCCGCAAATAGGGGCGTGACCAGGATGGCGCGACGGTGTCGACCCAATTGCCGGTCGAATCGGCAACGCGGGCGGCGGCGCTCATTTGAGACTTGGGTTGCTGAGACTTGGGCTGCTGAGAATCGGGCTACCGAGACTTGGGCGATTGAGTCCGGAGCTGCGCTTCGAGGTGAAATGGCCGATACGAATCCGTATCGGCCGGACGAGGAATGTCAGGCCGGCAATACGCGTCATCGCGTCAGCACATTGCCGTTCAGCGTGTCGAAGGTACTGCCGCCCTTCTTCTTCGTCGCCTCCGGAAGCGCTGCGGCCGAGCCCAGCACCTCGCTCAGGCTCGGACCGGCCGGCCCCCTTTGCTGCGCCTGCTGTGCGCTGTCGCAGACCTTCTTCAGCATCATCTCGGTGTTCTTGTGGCCATTCTTGAGCTGGTCGGTGACCTGCTGCGGAATTCCGCACTTTGCCGCGTTGGACTGGACATATTTGATCATCTTGAGTTCGGCCTGGCCGAAGCCCTCGATCAGCTTGCAGGCCTCTTCGGGCGAGGCATGCCGGTCGCTGGCGGCCTTGATCTGCTTGCCGCGCTTTTCCGCGTCCTCGCGCAACGGAACGAAGTCCTTCATGCAATCACCGGGCGGACCGGCTTGCTGCGGAGGCGCCGACGAAAATCCGCCGCTGGAGATCGGGGCCGCGCCGCCGGCAGGAAACGAACTCATCGCAGGGGAGCCAACCGCGGCCCTCGGCATCGAACCGTTCACCGGCGGGAATGCAGGATCGCTCCTCTGACCGGCTTGGCCCGGCACGGGCGGAAAGGCCGGATCGTTCTGTTGGACCATTCGGCCCGGCAACGGTGCGGGAAAGGCGCCTTGGGCCAGAGCCTGTTGGCTCAAGAAAATCTGGCCGGCGCAAGCGGCAAGGATGGCCAAGGTAAGCGGTGCGATCAGGCGGCGGATGGTCAAAGCGGTTCCTCCGGCAAGGTCCCAATGATCCCTGTCGTCTTCCGGTGGAAGAGCGATTTGCAGCGGGAATTTACGATTGCTGGCAGTCCTTAACAAGCTGCGGAATTTGGCAACAGCGCGGCGTGGAGCCGCATCGGCCCGGAATAATTGCTCCAGATTCTCATCCTTTCGGTTAAAACGCGGCCCTGTTTGGAAGGTCATAGATGCCCCAGATCGATTTTCGCGCCCCTCGCCTGTTCGTCGATATTCCCCTGCACGGGGATCAAACGGTCGCACTGGAGCGCAATCAAAGCAATTATCTCGGCAACGTGCTGCGGCTTTCCGCGGGTGAGACCATCCTGGTGTTCAACGGCCGCGACGGCGAATGGCAAGCCTCGATCGCGGGACGCAAGCGGCCCGACAGCCTGAATATCATCGCCCAAACCCGGCCGCAGGACCGCCTGCCTGACCTCGCTTACGTCTTTGCGCCGTTAAAACATGCCCGGCTCGACTACATGGTGCAGAAAGCGGTCGAGATGGGCGCCTCGTCGTTGCGGCCGGTATTGACCCGTTTCACGCAGGTTTCAAGGGTTAATGGCGAGCGGATGCGCGCCAATGTGATCGAGGCCGCCGAACAATGCGGCATTCTCGGCATCGCGGCCGTGGCCGAACCGGTACCACTCGACGGTTATTTGAGCCGGCGCGCGGCAGAACGGCTGCTCGTGTTCTGCGACGAGGCCGCCGATGTCACGAATCCGTTGCAGGCACTGCGGCCCGGAGCAACGGCTGCGACCGGAATCGACGTGTTGATCGGCCCCGAAGGCGGGTTTGCCGAGGAGGAGCGCGCCCTGCTGCTGCGGCAGCCGCAAATCGTAAGGCTTTCGCTGGGGCCGCGGGTGCTGCGCGCCGATACCGCGGGGGTCGCCGCGCTTGCCCTGGTGCAGGCCGTGCTTGGCGACTGGAGGGGTGCCGGCCCATAAAGGGCGGCCGGCGCCGTCATTTTTGGCCCATCCTTGAGGCATCCGGCCGATCCCTGTCGAAACCACCGCTTAGCCATGCTAAAGCTCGTCAGGCCCTAGTCTCTTGTTTTGACACGTTTTCTTCACCGCGAACCGGTATCGCTTCGCCCGAAAACGTTATAATGGCCGCGCCGGATCACGTTGAAACCTGTTTTCGGGATAATTGGACGTTACGATGACCTCGACCACCGCCGGATCCGCCGCATGGGCGGACGCGCTGCTAAAGTCGTTCGCGCAGGCCGGCTACGCCCATGCCGAGCCGGCGATCCTGCAGCCGGCTGAGCCGTTCCTTGATCTGTCGGGCGAGGACATCCGCAAGAGCCTGTATCTAACTACCGATGGCAGCGGCGAAGAATTGTGCCTGCGCCCCGATCTCACCATCCCGGTGGCGCGCGACTATCTCGCCTCCAGCCGGGCCGGCCAGCCGGCCGGGTTCAGTTATCTGGGGCCGGTGTTTCGCTATCGCGGCGGCCGGCCGAGCGAGTTTCTGCAGGCCGGCATCGAATCCTTCGGGCGGCAGGACCGCGCCGCGGCCGACGCCGAGATGCTGGCGCTGGCGCTCGAAGCGACCGCCGCCTTCGGCTTGACCGATGTCGAAATCAAAACCGGCGATGTGGCGCTGTTCAACGCGCTGATCGACGCTCTCGATCTCTATCCGGTGTGGCGGCGGCGGCTGGTCAAGGATTTCAACCGCAGGATCAGCCTCGAGCAGGACATCGAGCAGCTGACACTCGCGACCGGCCCGGACCATAACGAGTACCAGGGCGTATTGGCCGCGCTCGCGGGCTCCGACCGCAAAGCGGCGCTGGCGCTGGTCACCGATCTGATGTCGATTGCGGGCACCACCAATGTCGGCGGCCGCACCGTCGCCGAGATCGCCGACCGCTTTCTCGAACAGTCGACGTTGAAGGGCGGCGCACTGCCGAGCGACGCGATCGCGATCATCAAACGCTTCCTCGCGATCACGGGCGATCCCGATGACGCGATCGCGCAACTGCGCGCGCTGGCCGGCGACGCCAAGCTGAAGATTACGGCCGCGATCGACCAGTTCGAGAGCCGCGTCGGCTTCATGGCCGCGCGCGGCATCGACACCCGCAACACCCGCTTTGCCACCTCGTTCGGCCGCGGCCTCGATTATTATACCGGATTCGAATTCGAACTGCACCGCACCGGTAATGGCGCCGAGCCGCTGGTGGCGGGCGGACGCTACGACGGATTGATGACCCAGCTTGGATCGGGCACGCCGATCCCGGCGGTCGGATTCTCGGTGTGGGTCGAAACCCTGACCAAACTCGGCAAGCCTATCGCCGGCAGGAGAAAACCATGACGGCGCCATTCGTCCTGGCGGTGCCGTCCAAGGGCCGCCTGCAGGAAAATGCCGAGACGTTCTTTGCGCGCGCGGGGCTGGCGCTGGCGAAGCCGCGCGGCGCCCGCGATTATCGCGGCACCATCAACGGACTCGACAATGTCGAGATCGCCTATCTTTCAGCGGGCGAGATCGCCTCGCAGCTGGCGCGCGGCGCGGTGCATCTCGGCGTCACCGGCGAGGATCTGCTGCGCGAAAGCATCGCCGACGCCGACAAGCGCGTGCTGCTGATCGACGGCCTCGGCTTCGGCAACGCCAATGTGGTGGTCGCGGTGCCGCAGGCCTGGATCGACGTCCGCACCATGGCCGATCTCGACGACGTCACCACCGGTTTCCGCGAGCAGCATAACCGGCGGATGCGGGTCGCCACCAAATACATCAACCTGACCCGGCGATTCTTCGCCTCCCGCGGCGTCGTCGATTATCGCATTGTCGAAAGCGCCGGTGCGACCGAAGGCGCGCCGGCGGTCGGAACCGCCGAGATGATCGTCGACATCACGACGACGGGGGCGACGCTGGCGGCCAACGGTCTCAAGGTGCTCGACGACGGCGTGATCCTGCGCAGCCAGGCCAACCTGGTGGCCTCGCGCGACGCCGACTGGTCGAAGGGCGCGCGCGAAACCGCGCGCGTCATCCTCGATCATATCGCGGCGCGGGCGCGGGCCAATAAATACCGCGAGGTCCGCACCCGCTTCGCCGCATGCAACGCCACGCTGCTCACCGAAGCGCATAATCGCTTCGGCGTGGTCTCGCCGTTCGGCGGGCCGACATCATCGGGCATGTTGACGCTGCACTGCCCGCCGGCACAGCTTTACGCACTCGGCAGCTTCCTGCGCGCGCACGGCGCCGATACGGTTTCGGTGGCGTCGCTCGATTACGTGTTCGACCGCGACAATCCGTTGTTCGCAAGGCTTGAGGCCTTCTTGCGGCAGTAAGGCGCAAGCCCGGCGCGCATCCCTGTGGCGACAAGGCGCCGCGATTGCCATATGTTGTGGTTCCGATGATTGAGACCTGATCGATGATGCTCGGTACCGATGTTTCTGGCCTGTCCACCACCGCCGCCAATGCTGCGATGCAAGGGCTGTCGATCGTCGTGCCGGTGTATAACGAGGCGGCCGGTCTTGTCGCGCTGCACGCCCGGCTGGATGAACTGGCGAACAAGTTGAAGCAGCGCTACGGCCTCGCCGCCGAAGTGATCTATGTCGACGACGGCAGCGCCGACGCCACGCTCAGAATCGCAAGCGGGCTTGCGGCCGACGCGCTCGACGTTCAGGTGGTGTCGCTGTCGCGCAATTTCGGCAAGGAAGCGGCGCTGATGGCCGGGCTTGATCATGCGCGGCGCGGCGCCGTGCTGTTCATGGACGGCGACGGCCAGCATCCGCCCGATCTGGTCGAAAAGCTGGTCGGCCACTGGATCGAAGACGGCTATGACGTGGTCTACACCGCGAAAGCGCATCGCGACAATGAATCGCTGCCGCGGCGGATCGCCGTGCATGGTTTCTACGCGCTGATCAATTGGGGCGCGCGGCAGAAAATCCCGGAGGATGCCGGCGACTTCCGCCTGCTGTCGCCACGGGCCGCCGCCGCGCTGCGCCAACTCCCCGAACGCAACCGCTTCTTCAAGGGACTGGCGAGCTGGATCGGCTTCCGCCAGATTCGCGTCGACTACGAACCCGCCGCGCGCACGCATGGCGTCACCACGTTCAGCGCCGGCCGGCTGCTGGGTCTTTCGATAGAAGGCCTGACCTCATTCTCGGTCGCGCCCTTGCGCTTTGCGAGCCTGCTCGGCGTGCTGCTGGCGTCGGCGGCCTTCCTGTTCGGGCTTTCGATTCTCTGGGAAACCTGGACCACCGGAAAATCGGTTCCCGGCTATCCTTCGCTGGTGATCGGCCTGATGACCATCGGCGGCGTGCAGCTCATCATGATCGGCATCGTCGGCGAATATATCGGCAAGATCCTCTCGGAGCTGAAAGCCCGCCCGATCTATTTCGTCGCCGAACATATCGACAAGCGCGCCGGAGAGAAAAGTGTGGACGCCCGCGAAAGGTCCGCGGCCGAATGAACGGCGCCGCGCCGCGCCGCATCTGGCTGTGCGCCGACGATTACGGCATCAGCCCCGGCGTCAACCGCGCCATTCGCGACCTGATCGAACGCGGCCGCCTGAATGCGACCTCGGTCATGACGGTCGGTCCCGCCATCGGCCGAAACGAAGTCGCTTCGCTGCAAGCCGCCGTTGCGAACAGCGCGCGCTGCGCCATCGGCCTGCATGCGACGTTGACGGCGCCGTTCCGGCCCCTGACCATGCATTTCAAGCCGGTCGAGGGCGGCCTGTTCCTGCCCTTTCCAAAATTGCTGCGTGCGGGCCTGCTGCGGCGGCTCGATCCTGAAATCATCCGCGCCGAACTGGTGGTGCAGTTCGAATCCTTCAAGGAATTGTTCGGCCGCGCGCCGGATTTCGTCGACGGCCATCAGCATGCGCAATTGTTTCCGCAGGCGCGCGACGCGTTCCTGAGCGCGGTGAAGGAAGCCGCGCCCGGCGCCTGGGTACGCCAGGGCGGCCGACGGCTGCCATTGTCCGAGCGGCTCGGCGCGCCCAAGGCGCTGGTGCTCGATCTTCTCAGCGCGCAATTCCGGACCCGCGCCGCGCGCGCCGGCATCGCGTTCAATCCCGCCTTTGCCGGCGCCTATGATTTCTCCCGGCAGCCCGATTTCGGCGCGCTGATGGGCGAATTTCTCGATCGGCTGCCCGATGGCGGCCTTGTCATGTGCCATCCCGGATTTGTCGACGAAACGCTGGCCGGCCTCGACCCCCTGACCGGCCAGCGCGAGCGCGAATACACCTTCCTTGCCGGCGAGCATTTTCCGCCATTGCTGGCGGCGAATAACGTTACGCTGGCTTGATATCGTTCGCGAAAACCTGCCGGCCTTTTTGTCGCATACAGAAATTTAATCCGGCCCGGCACTACCTCGGACATAAAACGCGCCTAGATTTCGCCCGCGCCACCAGCGAGGAAGAACGTCATGACGCCGCAAGAACGCCAATTGATCGACGACCTTTTCGGCCGGCTTTCGAAGCTGGAAGGCTCGCCACGCGATCCCGATGCTATTGCAGCCATTACCCAGGGCCTGCGCGGCGCGCCCAACGCCTTGTATGCGCTGGTGCAAACGGTGCTGGTGCAGGATGAAGCGCTCAAGCGCGCCAACCAGCGCATCCAGGAACTGGAGGCCGACGGCGGCCCCGAACAGCATCCATCTGGCGGCTTCCTCGATTCGATGCGGGACGCGATCTTCGGACAAAACCAGCCGCACGGCTCGGTGCCGAACGTGCCTCCTCCGCCCGGCGCGGGCAGCCGCCCGGTCTGGAACAGCGGTCAGGCGCTGCAACAGGCGCAATATCCGGGACAATATGGTCAGGGCCAATATAATCAGGGCCAGTACGGACAGCCCTATGGCGCACTGCAAGGTCCGATGGGCAGCCCGATCGGTGGAGGCGGCGGATCGTTTCTCGGCACCGCCGCCGCGGCCGCCGCTGGCGTGGTCGGCGGATCGCTGCTGCTCAACAGCGTCCGCTCGATGATGGGAGGCAGCCATTCCGGCTTCGGCGATCCCACCACGATCGTCAATGAAAAGGTCGTGAACGAAAGCCCGTGGCGCGACCAGTCCGACAGCAGCCTCGCCCGCGACGCGGGCGTCAACGATATCGGCTCATCCCGGGACCGCGCCGACGACAATTCGCGCGCCGGACTTTTCGACCAGGCCTCGAGCGACGACAGCCATGACGACATGGATTTCGATTCGGATGATTTCGGCAATGATGGCGGTAGCGACGACGTCTGATCGTCATCGCCCGGCGACATGAAAAAGCGGCCGCCGGAGCATGATTCAATTAAGTTGAATCATGCTCCGGCGGCCGCTTTTTTTAACTGGTTTTCTTCACGCCAACCGGCATCCACCCCGCCCATCCAGACCCGGGGCAGGCCTTCGCCCGAAAACGCCTTAGAGCGGGATGACTTTTCTTCGAATCGTCATCCAGCTCTACCTTTTGTTTGAGTATGATCTCCGCGCAAACGCGTTCCGCGTTTGTCGCGAGGGAAAACCGGTACCCACTTTTCCGGATCATGCTCTGGCAAGGTCAGATGACGACGACCTTGGCGCCGACATTGACGCGGCCGTAGAGATCGATGACGTCCTGATTGCGCATCCGGATGCAGCCTGACGACACATTGGTGCCGATCGTCCAGGGCTCGTTGGAGCCGTGGATACGATAGAGCGTCGATCCCAGATACATTGCACGCGCGCCAAGCGGATTGTCGGGACCACCCGCCATGTGCCGCGGCAGATCGGGGCGGCGCTGAAGCATTTCCGGCGGCGGCGTCCAATCCGGCCACTCTTTCTTCGCCGAAACCGTCTTTACGCCCGCCCAGGTAAATCCCGGCTTGCCGACGCCGATGCCGTAGCGCAGCGCCTTGCCGTTACCCTCGACCAGAAACAGGAACTTGTTCGGTGTATCGATGACAATGGTGCCGGGCTTTTCCTTGCCGTCATACTCGACGAGTTGCTTCTCAAATCTCGGATCGAAAGGACGCAGCCTGGGATCGGCGGCGGCCGCATCCTGTGGCTCGGCCTGTTGCGGATCCGCCTGCGGCAACAAGGCGCGCCGCGGATCGTAGGACGGCTGCTGCTGATAGACGGGTGGCTGATATTCCGGTTGTTGCGGATAGCGCCCGGCCTGCTGCTGTCCGTCGCCGAACAGAAACTCGATGAAGCCGCCCCCGAGATTAGGGCGTTCGGCATAGGCGGTACGCACCGGCGCCGCCGGCGGCGCGCCCTGGTTGGCGTAGATCACCGTCGGTTCGGGAGGCGCCGCATCGATCGCGGCAGCCTGATGAATTCCGCCAAGCAGGGAGGACGCGCCGGCGAACAGCGCAAGGGTCATTTTTCTGGGCATCGACGTACTCTGTACTGTTTCGTCGTGGAGGCGCTTTCAGTGGCGCCGTTATATGCGGGCAATAAAGGTCAAAACCGCATCGGTTTGGTAAACGGAATCGCCGTTTCGATTCACCACGTCGCCAGCGGGGCGCCGTTTTGTCCGGTAGCGTTTATTTTCAATGAATGCAGGCCGTGCATGGTTAATCGATGGTGTGCAGGAAGCGGCGAGACGATTCGGAAGAAAATTCCGGCGTGAACTTCACGTTAAATCACATCTGTTTAAACGGTGGTGGGTGTAGTTCAGGGAAGCTCTCATGCCGATTCATCGCAGACGTTTTCGTGTCGAAAAAGCCGTTACCGGCGATATGCCGATGCCCGAGGTTGCTGACGACGAGGTCGGCCCCACGAACCACGAGATCATGAGCGAACTGCGCGCGATCCGCAGTCAGATGGCCGCTCCCGGCCGCAGCGCCGCCGTGGAGACCGGACAGCAGATCCTGACGGAGGCCGCCGAAGCCCAGGCCACGCTCGAAAGCTATCGCGCCCAGATCGAACAATGCGAAAAGCTCAAGGTCGAGCTCGACCTCATTCACGATGCCATCAGCCGGACCAAGCGGGAAATCGCGGTTCTGCACGGCAAGAGCTTCAACGGCGAGGAAATGGCCCGGGTCAACGGCGAACTCGGCGCCGTGGTCGGCGGCACCGAGGAAGCCACGCAGCAAATTCTCGAAGCCGCGGAGGCGATCGACCAGGCCGCGAGTGCATTGACCAAGGTGAACTCACCCGAGCAGCACAAGCAGCTGGCGGAGGAAATCCAGGAGCGCGTCGTCGGGGTTTTCGAGGCCTGCAACTTCCAGGACCTGACCGGCCAGCGTATCAAGAAGGTGATGACCACGATGAAATTCATCGAAAATCACATCACCGTCATGATGGATATCTGGGGCGGCGTCGATGCGATCAAGGCCCACGTGCCGCCGGCCGTCGATACCCGCAGCGAGGATGAGAAGCTGTTGAACGGCCCGAAGCTGGAAGACGATATCGGCCATGCGTCACAGGATGACATCGACGCGCTGTTCGATTGAGTCTCGGTCTCAAAGGCCTTATCGGCTCCGAATCGATCGGAACCGATAACGCCCCGCGAACCGGCCTCCCCCACTCCGCCCGAAACGCCCAGTCCGATAAACAAAACGCCGGCATCTGCCGGCGTTTTTTATTTCCCGAAGCTGAAGCCGCCTGCCGGGGTGCGTCCGAAAACGAAACCCCCGTTCAACAAGCTCCGGATTCCGGGTCTGACGGGATAAACAGTCAGGCTTTCATCAAGCCATCAGGCTTTGGGCCCGCAGCGGACATAGACCATGGTGCCGTAGCGGGTCGCGGCGTCCTTGTCGATGAAACGGGTAATCATGACCCGGCCGTCGAAGGAAACAATCTCGCGATCCTGTTCGCCGCCCGCCGGACCGGACGGACCGATATAATTTTTGCCGCCGGGGCTGCCCTTGAGGTCAAGTTCCTGCGGCGTCGCCTGGTCGGCCAGATGCATGATCACGCCGCCATGGGCGCCGGCGCCGATCACATAAGGTTGCTTGCACTGCGACCGCGCCGCGGCTTCGGTGCGCGCCTGGTCTTTCGGATCGAGGTACGATGCAAGGCCCCAGCGGCCGACCAGTTCGTCCGCGTGAATGGAGGACGGCATTTCCGGTGCTACGCCAGGCTCCGTCGAAACCGTAGACGTGGGCGACGTCAGGCCGAAGCTTCCGCACGCGCCGAGAAACAGCGACAGCGCGGAAACGATCCCCAGACTGGCAATCGTTCGCACGCTACGTGACCTAACCATGGCATCCCCCGAGCTGAAATTCATCGCCGCACCCGTCCTGCGGCCAAACGTAAAATGGCTTTCGGAGCAACGAGGTCCAGCAAACCATGCTGGCGCTCCGATCTGACTTCCTTTGAAGCATCCTATATCAGCCTAACCAAGGGTTTAACCCTGTTGCTTGACAGGATCGGCGCCACGCCATATTCCCCCAAAGCGCATGATTAGCACTCCGAGAGCCCGATTGCTAAGGGATGCTGACTGTCCGGCGCCATCGGGGTGTCGAATACGTCTCGTATCTTGAGCGGCTTTCGATGGCAAACCAGATCTCAAAACCGAGCCTCCAAAGGAACCGTCATGGCTAAAACCAAATTTCGTCCGCTGCATGACCGCGTCGTGGTCAAGCGTATCGACGCCGAAGAAAAAACCAAGGGCGGCATCATTATCCCGGACAGCGCCAAGGAAAAGCCTTCGCAGGGCGAAATCACGGCGGTCGGCCCCGGCGGCCGTGACGAAGCCGGCAAGCTGATCCCGATCGACCTCAAGGTCGGCGACCGCGTGCTGTTCGGCAAATGGTCAGGCACCGAGGTCAAGCTCGATGGCGAGGAGCTCCTGATCATGAAGGAGTCCGACATCATGGGCGTGCTCGCGTAAGCGATAAGCCAAAGAGCCGCGCCGCTCGCCGTCGTCATGCCCGGATTTGATCCGGGCATCCGTCATTCTTCGAAACAGGATGGATTGCCGGGTCAAACCCGGCAATGACGGGCAAAGGGCGTTTCAACTATCAATCCATCGGGAGTAATTCAAATGGCAGCCAAAGACGTTAAATTCTCAGGAGACGCGCGCGATCGCATGCTGCGCGGCGTCGACATTCTCGCCAACGCCGTCAAGGTGACGCTCGGCCCCAAGGGCCGCAATGTCGTCATCGAAAAGAGTTTTGGCGCCCCCCGCATCACCAAGGACGGCGTCACCGTCGCCAAGGAGATCGAGCTCGAGGACAAGTTCGAGAACATGGGCGCGCAGATGCTGCGCGAAGTCGCCTCCAAGACCAACGACACCGCGGGCGACGGCACCACCACCGCTACCGTGCTGGCGCAGGCGATCGTCCGCGAAGGCGCCAAGTCGGTTGCCGCCGGCATGAACCCGATGGACCTCAAGCGCGGCATCGACATTGCCGTGGCGGCCGTGATCAAGGACATCGAGAAGCGCGCCAAGCCGGTCGCTTCCTCCTCCGAAATCGCCCAGGTCGGCACCATCTCGGCGAACGGCGACGCCGCCATCGGCAAGATGATCGCGCAGGCGATGCAGAAGGTCGGCAATGAGGGCGTCATCACGGTCGAGGAGAACAAGTCGCTCGAAACCGAGGTCGACATCGTCGAAGGTATGAAGTTCGACCGCGGCTACCTGTCGCCCTATTTCGTCACCAATGCCGAAAAGATGACTGCCGAGCTCGAGGACGTCTACGTGCTGCTGCACGAAAAGAAGCTGTCCGGTCTGCAGGCGATGCTGCCGGTGCTGGAGGCCGTGGTGCAGTCGGGCCGTCCGCTCCTGATCATCGCCGAGGACGTCGAAGGCGAGGCGCTGGCGACGCTGGTCGTCAACCGGCTGCGCGGCGGACTCAAGGTCGCCGCCGTCAAGGCGCCGGGCTTCGGCGATCGCCGTAAGGCGATGCTGGAAGACCTCGCGATCCTGACCGGCGGCCAGCTGATCTCCGACGACCTCGGCATGAAGCTCGAGAACGTGACGGTGAACATGCTCGGCCGCGCCCGCAAGGTGGTGATCGACAAGGAAAACACCACGATCGTCAACGGCTCCGGCAAGAAAAAGGACATCGAGGCCCGTGTCGGCCAGATCAAGGCGCAGATCGAGGAGACCACCTCGGACTACGACCGCGAGAAGCTGCAGGAGCGTCTGGCCAAGCTCGCCGGCGGCGTCGCGGTGATCCGCGTCGGCGGCGCGACCGAGATCGAGGTCAAGGAGAAGAAGGACCGCGTCGAGGACGCCCTCAACGCGACCCGCGCCGCGGTGCAGGAAGGCATCGTGCCGGGCGGCGGCGTGGCGCTGCTGCGCGCCAAGAAGGCGGTCGGCCGCATCCACAACGACAACTCCGATGTCCAGGCCGGTATCAATATCGTGCTGAAGGCACTGGAGGCTCCGATCCGCCAGATCGCCGAGAATGCCGGTGTCGAAGGCTCGATCGTCGTCGGCAAGATTCTCGATGACAAGTCGGAGACCTTCGGCTTCGACGCCCAGACCGAGGACTATGTCGACATGGTCGCCAAGGGCATCATCGATCCGGCCAAGGTGGTCCGCACCGCGCTGCAGGACGCGTCCTCGGTGGCGGGCCTGCTGGTGACCACCGAAGCCATGGTCGCCGAACTGCCGAGGGAGCCGGCGCCGCCGATGCCCGGTGGCGGCGGCATGGGTGGAATGGGCGGCATGGGGGGCTTCTGAAGCCCACCGCCGGTACCGATCAGAAGGCCGCCTCCGGGCGGCCTTCTTTTTTGGCGAATGCGAAGTTTTCCGGTTCTGACGGAAGCAGAGCCGAGGCGCTATCCTTTTGTTTCAACGTATCTTCCTGACGTGGACCGGCATCCGCCCGACCCGAAAACGCGATAAAGAGATTTGCTCCCCGCGCCATCGGCCGGTATCGATGAGGCTTGGTGACGCCACCCGATTCTGCCCGTCGAGGAATCCCCTATGCGTACGCTGCTGTTCTGCCTGCTCGGTGTGATGACGGCCTCGTCCAGCTCCACTTTCGCCGACATGAAGCTTTCGACAAAACCTGCCGCGGGCGCCGACGAGATCAGATATTTCACCTCCATCGACGGCCTGATGGACGGCAGCGCCGACGTCATCCTCAAGGAAACCCGGCAGGGCAGGACCGTCACCTCCGCGGTGCTCGACCTCTGCTATCCCGCCGAGAAAGGCTCCGACCGCAAGGACCGTTTTGTCGCCAACCTCGCGGTGAACGGACAAACCCTGAGCGGCACCACCCAGAGCCTCGGCGACAAATTGCCGGTGACGGTGAACCTCACGCGCCGGCCGACCGGCGACACCTTCGAGTTCAAGGGCAGGATCAGCATCGGCCAGACCGCGACCGAGGTGGCTTCGTCGGACAATTCCGATCTGAGCGAGCGGGAATTCGAGGACAACCAGTCCACCGAGGACGGCATCAACCCGGCGCCAAAGGACTTTACCGAAGTATCGCCGGAATCCATCGCCGTCAGGGTGAAGCTGGACGCCGCGGCGGATTTCCTGAAAAGCCTGAAGGGGCAGGACCTCGAAATTTCCGTAAGCGGCCTCGCCGTCACCTGCGACGCGTTGCGCGCCGGCGAGCAGACCGTCAACATCACGGTGGATCCCGACCACGCGGCGGCGCTGATCGCCCGGGCCAAGGCGGCGCCCGGCGTGGTCTCCGCCGGCTGGACCACCGGAATCGTGGAGATGGACCGCACCATCCGCTTCGCGGCATCCGACTGGCGCGACGGCGACAAGCTCAACAAGGATAAACTCGCTGCCGCGGTCGCCAATGTGCTGGCGAAAACCCTTGCGGCCAAGCCGTCGGCGGCGGCCTGGGACGCCCATACCGGAAAGCTGAAACTGACCCTCAAGCGCCCGAGCCAGATCTACCCGGCGCTCGACCTCACCGACAGGATCGAGGTCGACGCCCTGGTGTCACCGGACAAGCCCGGCGGCTCTGACCGACTGATGCTGTGGATCAGCACGCCGGTGGTCTCGACCTCGGACGAAAGCCCCGGGCCGAAGCTCAATCTGGCCGATGATTCCAGCAGCGACGAGGAAGCCGATCCGAAAGACGACAATGGTTCGGTCGACGCGCTGGCAAAGGAATTCAGGGCGCAGCGCTGGGACCCGGACAAATCGACTTGGAAATAAAATCGACTCGGAAATAAAATCGATTTGGAAATAAACGGCTTCCGCCTCTGCCCGGCGGACTTCGCTGCACCCTTTCGATGCGGAGGTGCATTTGACATGCCGCTTCCAGGCGGCATGAATGAAGAGTGTCCGAGGATCAGGGTTTTCAGGGAGGCCCGCACCGAATGGCACGCTATGACGTGATCGTAATCGGCGCCGGTCTAGGCGGCCTGACGGCGGGCGCGATCCTTGCCCGCGCCGGACGCAAGGTGCTGATCGTCGAGCGCAGCAATTCCGTCGGCGGTGCGGCGTCGAGCTACAAATCCGGAGACCTGTTCGTCGAAGGTTCGCTGCACGAGACCAGCGATCCGCACGATCCGCGCGACCCCAAGCATGATGCGCTGACGCACGCCGGCGTCATCGATGCGATCCAATGGATTCCATCCGGCGTATTCTACCAGGTGCGCGGCGGTCCGCTCGATCGGCCGTTCGTGATGCCCGACAATTTCGACGCGGCGCGGCGCGCGCTGACCGAACGCTTCCCGGACGCCGCTGGCGGAATCCGGCAATTGCTCGGCGACATGGAGCGGCGCGGCGGCCACGCTGTCGAAAAGCGCGGGTGCTGCGACACATCCGCGCGAAAATGTCGGCGCGCTTTTGAAGCTGGCGCCCGCGATCGGCGACTGGCGATTGTCGCTGTCGGAAAAACTCGACCGGGTTTTCGGCGACAACGAAGCCGTCAAATGCGCGCTGGCCGCCAATCTTTCCTACTTCCACGACGATCCCGCTACGCTGTGGTGGATGTTCTTTGCGATGGCGCAGGGGAGTTATCTGCAAACCGGCGGACGCTACGTGCAGGGCGGCTCGCAGCGGCTTTCCAGCGCACTCGCCCGCGCCATCAGGACCGCCGGTGGTGAGGTGCTGGTGCGCCGCACCGTCAGCCACATCGCGCTGGATGCGCGGGGCCAGGTCGATGCCGTGACGCACACGGCGCGCGACGGCAGCGATCCGCAGCAGGTCGAATGCCGGCGCGTCGTCGGCAATGCCGCGCCCGAGACGCTTGCAGCCCTGATGCCGGCCCCGGCTGCGGAAAAGCTCAAGGCGAGTTACGCGCGGCAAACCCCCTCGGCGTCGCTGTTTGCGCTGACGCTCGGGCTTTCGAAGCCGCCGCGCGAATTCGGCATCGAGGTCTATTCGACGCAGTTATTGCCGCGCGACATGAAGCGGCTGTCCGACTATGCGGCAGGCGCGGCGCTGCTGGCGGAGGAGCCCGGCGAGCGGATGCCACCGATGTCGATCGTCGATTATGCCGCAATCGATTCCGGCGTTCCGGCCCCGCCTTATGTGCTTTCGGTCCTCGGTCCCGACCGTCTGTCGAACTGGGACGGCTCCAGCACCGAAGCCTATCGTGCGAAACGCGGCCGCTGGCAGGCGGCGATCATCCGCTATCTGGATTCGCTTTATCCGGGTCTGGCGGACAGCGTGGTCGCGACGTCGTTCAACAGCGCGCTGTCGGTCCGGCAATATCTCAACGCGCCTCATGGAGCGGTCTACGGCTTCGCGCCGGCGCCGCAGCGCTCGACGCACCCGATCCCGAGGCGTTCGCCGCGCACGGTGGTGCCGGGGCTTTTCCTGGCCTCGGCCTATGCCGGATTCGGCGGCTATTCCGGTGTCGTGCAATCCGCCGGCGTCTGTGCCGACATGATCCTGCGCGAGCCATAGCGTTTCCGAGTAAACGCCTCAATTGGTGTTGATGTGAAAGTGCAGCGCTCGCGTTCCAATGAACGAAACGAGGTCGCCTTGCCGTTTCCAGGTCGTGGCCTCGGTCAGCGCCGAAAGCAATTGATCGTCAGCTTCCGCCCGCTCTGGCGCGCAGCCGCGCTCTTCCATCCGGCCGGGCACGAAGATCACGCTATTGCCGGCCACCGAGAACTGGCCCTGTCCGCCCTTGCACCACAGGTCGAGTCTCGCCGTGCCGTTGTCGCCGATCTCCAGCGTCGGCACCCGTTTCGAGCCGGGCTGCGGGGCGACGTCCAGCGTCATTTCGAATCCGAATGGAAACCCGTCATCGGCGATGGCCGGAACGGTGCCCAGCGCGCCCGCCGCCAGCACCAGCGCCACGGCAGATCGATTCAGAAAAAATCTCACAGAGAACATGCAGCCTCGCAACCATCCGCCCCCAACCGCGCGCCGTTCTAATGGAGCGGTGCAACATTGGCCAGATTGGCGGCCGCATGATTGCCCTGCCCCAAAGCAAATCCCCGCGACATCGATCGCGGGGATTTCCGTAACGCGGTCGGAACCGATCGCTTATTTCAGGACCATCGCCGTGAATGGGTAGACATAGGCCTGCAGCATGACGAACAGGCCGACCAGGCACGCCAGCGCGATCGAATGCTTGAACACGAAGCGCAGGATCGTGCCCTCATGGCCGAACCAGTTGGTCGCGGTCGAAGCGACGACGATCGATTGCGCGTCGATCATCTTGCCCATGACACCGCCGGACGAGTTTGCCGCCGCCATCAGGACCGGCGAAATGCCGAGCTGCTGCGAAGTGATCTTCTGCAAATTGCCGAACAGGATATTCGAGGCGGTATCCGATCCGGTCAGCGCGACACCGAGCCAGCCGAGCAGCGTGCCGAAGAAGGGATAGAGCACGCCGGTCGCAGCGAAGGCGAGACCGAGCGTCGCGTCGACGCCGGAAAGGCGCGTCAGCGTGCCGATTGCCAGCATCGCCGAGATCGTGATCAGCGAATAGGCGCACAGTTTGATGGTTCGGCCATATTCGGAAATGATCTTGCCTGGCGAGAGCCCCATAACGAGACCGGCGATGATTGCCGCCAGCAAGATGCCGGTACCCGTGAACGACGCATAAGTGAACGAGAACACCGCCGATTCCTTGGTTGGTGCCGGTACCACCGGCGTGACCTTGTTGATCATCTGGTGCAGTTCTGGAACCGGATAGTTCCAGGTGAAGATCGGATTCACCGCGGCTTTGAACCAGTCGGTGCCCCAGATCAAAAGGATGACGCACAGAATGATCCACGGTACCAGCGCGTTGAGCAATTCGCCCGGAGCCAGCGGCGTTGGATCGATCAGCTTCGCCGGCGCCATGGTGCGTGCGGACTCATCGTTGCCGCGCAGCGCCGGCGACAGCCAGAGTTCCGTCGGCTGCCAGATTTTCAGGAACAGGATCAAGCTGCCCATCGAGATCAGCGACGAGCCGATGTCGACGATCCACGGATTGATGTAGTTCGAGATCAGGAATTGCGGAATGGCAAACGAGAGGCCAGTGACGAGGATGGCGGGCCAGATTTGCTTCATGCCCCTGAAGCCGGCGAATGCCCAGACTACCCAGAACGGCACGAGCAGCGAGAAAATCGGCAACTGCCGGCCCACCATCGCGCCCAGGGTGTAGGGATCAATGCCGGTCACCGAAGCAAGGCCCTGGATCGGTGTCCCGAGCGCGCCATAGGCCACCGGCGCCGTGTTGGCGATCAGCGACAGGCCGGAGGCGGCCAGCGGCGAGAAGCCGAGCCCGATCAGGATCGAGCCCGTGATCGCCACCGGGGTGCCAAAGCCGGACGCGCCCTCGAAGAACGCGCCGAACGAGAATGCGATCAGCAGGAGCTGCAACCGCCGGTCGGCTGTCACGCCGCCGACGGCGCGCTTGAGCGTCTCGAACCGGCCCGACTTGACGGTGAGCTGATACATGAAGATGACGTTGAGAACGATCCAGCCGATCGGGAAGAATCCGCTCACGATCCCTAAAATCGAGGCGCGGACCGACATGTTGGCCGGCATGGTGAACAGAAAGATGGTCACCAGATTGGTGATCACCAGCGCAATGATCGCGGCGATATGTGCCTTGACCTTACCGGATGCGATCATGAGCAGAAGCGAGACCACCGGTATCGCTGCGGCGATCGTCGAAAGCGGCGCACTGCCAAACGGATTATAGACTTGGTTCCACATTGCGGTTCCTCCCCACGCTGTTATGGGCAGAACCCGGCCAGCGTGGACGGCCAAGCCCGCCTAGCGTGATCGCAGGGAACGATTTATGCAATGTACGAAATTGGCCACGAATCCGGACAACGCCTGATCCGCTCACAACCTCGCGAAGTAGGAAAAGGTCCCCGCCCCTCGCCGTTACAGCCATGCTAGGGTCGACGTGGCGGGGGCGACAAGCTAACCCGGACCTTAAAGTCTACGACTTTAGTGCAAGAATCCCCATCTCAATTTTCGAGATCTTGAAGCCATTCCCCGTGGAGACGGTCATCCGTGAACAATATTCGCTCGACGCTCGCCGCCGTATGGCGGATCGCCTTTCCCTACTTCCGTTCCGAAGACAAATTAGCCGGCGGCGCGCTGCTGGCGTCAGTGATTGCAATCGAACTCTCTCTGGTTGCGATCGACGTTCTGCTGAACCAGTGGCGCGGCCGCTTCTACAATGATCTGCAGGCAAGGGATTGGGACGGGTTCGTCTGGGAGCTCGGCGTCTTCACCGCTCTCGCGGGACTCAATGTCGCGCTTTCGATCTACCAGCTTTACCTCAACCAGTGGCTTCAGATCCGCTGGCGGCGCTGGATGACCAGCCGCTATCTCGGCGAATGGATGCACAAGGCCAACCACTATCGCATGCAGCTACAGGGTGATGCCGCCGACAACCCGGATCAGCGCATCGCCGACGATATCAGGCTGTTCGTCGACCAGACGCTCGGTATCGGCGTCGGCCTGCTCAGCTCCCTCGTGTCGCTGGCGTCCTTTGTCGTCATCCTCTGGGGTCTTTCCGCCGAATCTCCGCTGACGCTGTTCGGCGCCGAATTTCTCGTCCCTGGCTATCTGGTCTGGGGCGCATTGATCTATGCCGTCTTTGGCACCGCGCTGACGCAATGGATCGGTTCGCCGCTGGTCAACCTGTCCTTTGAGCAGCAGCGCTATGAAGCCGATTTTCGCTTCAACCTGATGCGCGTGCGCGAAAATTCCGAACAGATCGCCCTGTTGAAGGGCGAAAGCGCCGAACGGCTGCGGCTTTCGGAACGCTTCGGCCGCGTGGTCGAGAACTGGTACGCCATCATGAGCCGGACCAAGCGGCTGACGGCCTTTACCTCGAGCTATTCCCAGGCCGCGGTGATCTTCCCGTTCATCCTGGGGGCGCCGGCCTATTTCGCCAACAAGGTCCAGCTCGGCGGCCTGCTGCAAACGGCATCCGCGTTCGGCAGCGTTCAAAACTCGTTGTCGTTTTTCGTCTCGATCTACCGGTCGCTGGCGGAATGGCGATCCGTCATCGCGCGGCTCGATGGCTTCGAGATGTCGATCGCCAGCGCCACCGATCTGGCCGCCAGTCCGGATTCGATCGCCGTCGTCGCATCGGCCGGCGACGAGATCGATCTGGAAAAACTTCTGGTGCAATTGCCGAACGGAACGCCGCTGGTCTCGGCAACCAGCTTCAATCTTCGCGCCCATGAACGCACGCTGGTCACGGGCCCATCCGGGGCAGGCAAGTCGACCTTGTTCCGCGCCATCGCCGGAATTTGGCCTTTCGGCCACGGCTCGATTGCCATTCCAGCCAACGCAACCCTGATGATGCTGCCGCAACTGCCCTATTTCCCGATCGGCCCCCTGCAAGCGGCGATCGCCTATCCCGCGGAAGCGGACGCCTATAGCCCGGACCGGATCAGGGAAGTTCTTAACGCAGTGGGCCTGCCCCGGCTGGTGCCGCGGCTGGACGAGGAAGCGCACTGGAATCGGATGCTCTCGCTGGGTGAACAGCAGCGGCTCGGGCTCGCCCGCGCGCTTCTGATCGCGCCCCAATATCTGTTCCTCGACGAGGCGACAGCTTCGCTCGACGAGCCCGCAGAGGCCGCGCTCTACCGCCTGATCGAGCAGGAATTGCCTGCGACCGCCATCATCTCGATTGGTCATCGATCGACGCTCGCGGCCTTCCATCAGCGCAACGTGGTGCTGGCCCGCGACGGCGAGATGTTTACGCTGCAAAATCAGGAAACGGACGCCGTGTCGCCGTAGCGTCTTCCCGGTTCTGATTTCATCAGAACCGGGACCTGTCCTTTTGTTTTGATGCGTTTCTTCAAGCGGAACCGGAATCTGCCCTGCTGATCCGTGCGGGCAGCTGGCTGCCGCTCGAAATACCATCACGGGGGCGCGCTCAATTGGCGAAGCCCTGCCTTGCACGGGCGCAGGGGAGAACGCGCGCCGGCGACATCGCAAGCCACGAACAAAGCATCCTCAAAACAAATCGCCCCACAAACAAAAGGGGGCGGCAGATCGCCCTGCCGCCCCCTTTTTATTCTGAGCTAAAGAAAACTTACTTCAGGTTGGTCATCGCGGTCAGGTCAGCCGACAGCTTGACGATGCCCGCCGCGCCGCACCAGTTCGATCCGACTCCGCTCGGATTGATCGAGGAAACGCTGGTCGTTCCCTCGCCGGCGAAGGTGCTGGTGAAGGCGTTGCAATTGGCCTTCGACAGGTCGCTGTCGGAGTAACGCAGATCGAGCGTGAACACCTTGTAGGTGAAGCCGACGCCGATATTCCAGGTGTTATAGTCGGCATATTTGATGCCGGCCGGGAATTCCGGGACGCTGTAGAAGGAATCAGAGGTTCCGAGCCACTGCCGTCCGAACTCGCCGGACACATACAAGCCAACGCCGCTGTCGCCGAAGACCGTGGCCGGCGCGGTGTACTTGGCGGTGATCGAGGAATAGTTGCCCCAAGCACCGCTGTTAAGAAAATTCGGCGAGTAATATTCGGTCAGGCCGGCTTGGAAGTTGTCATTAAACGTGTAGTTGAACTTGGCGTAGCCTTCGAAGAAGCTCACGTCCTTCTTCATCACGTTGCCGTCGCCAAGGAAAATTGTTTGCGAGTCGACCGAGCAGACGCCGCCGCCGGCAACGCCGGACGGAGAAATGACGTTGTCGGCGCAACGGCCGCCTGGATACAGGTAGCCCCAGACACCGAAGTCGAACGCGGCTGCGCCGAAGGTCGGACGGATACCGCCGTAGACATCGACTTCCGCCGAGGCCCGGTTGGCGAACGAGATGCTCTCGTACGAGGTACCGATATAGAGCTGCAGGTCCTTGTTGATGTTGTAGCGCGGCTCAAAATAGGCTGCGACGGAGGGCTGATGGTTCGACTGCGTGACGCCGCGGAAAACGTAGTCGTTCATGATGGCGCTGCCGAACGCGACATCCCAGGGGTCAAACGGCGCCGGTGGCGGGGCCTTGACAGCCTTCAGCGGCAAATCCGCTGCGAAGGCCGAACCCGATACCATTGCTAGCGCCGCAGCCAACAAAACTACTTTCCTCATGACGATCCCCATCACTTTCTAAAGATCAGACCGGCTTCGAGGCCCCCAACGGACAAGCGATAACCGGCCGCAACCTAAATTGCTTTTACCTGTTCCAATTTGGACGGCAGCAACCACTGCGGGAAGCAAAAACAGCAAGCATCTGCCGACTTTTTAGGCGTTCCAGCTTTTTCCTGTCATGTTGTTGGAGGGTGTTGCATTCTCACAACAATTTTGGGCGGTTCAAGTCCGGGATGACGGGCAGCGACAACACACGCGGCAGCTTTTATCCCCAGCCAGGCTGCTTTCCGGATCGGTTTTCGCGGGTGAGGCGAATCAGCCGTCCGGGCAGGCCCCGACCCGCCGCGACTTCCTCGGCACTTTCCCTTAAACTCGGGCACAAACCTCTCAAGGCGCGAAGGAAGGAAATTCCGGGATACGAAAAAGGCCGCAGCGGCAAACGCTGCGGCCACGCCCCAACTCACATCGGCTAGTTCACATCCTCTTCGCCGGAAGACAGGCTGCCCGAATGTCCCCATGACGGCGCCGGACTGGGCACCGCGGGCGTTGACTCGGCAGAGCTCGGCCCCGCCCAGCTATGCGACACCGGAGCAGGCTCCGGAGCCGCCACCGCGGGTTTGGGCGCCGCAGATTTTGCGGCGACCGGAGCCGATTTCTTTTTCGCCGGGCTCTTCTTGGCGACGGCCTTCTTCACCGATTTCTTAGCAGATTTTTTGGCAGATTTCTTCGGCGCGGCCGCCTTGGACTTCTTGGCGGATTTCTTCGCCGACTTTTTGGCGGCTTTTCCGGCCTTTTTTGCCGATTTCTTGGCAGACTTCTTTGCCGATTTCTTTTTCGCCGATTTCTTAGTTGTTTTCTTAGAAGTCTTCTTGGCGGAAGTTTTCTTCGCCATCAGAAGTTTTTTCTTATTTTTTTTGTCCTTCTTGCCCTTCTTGTTCTTTTTTCCTTTAGCCATAGTGACCCTCCTGTTGCCGCCGATCAATGTCTACGATCACTGTCCATCGGGCGCTTTAAATGATCCGCTTTTACGCGGGGCCAATCGATGAGTTCAATCCTGGCCGTGGACCGCCCGTCGCCCAATCGAGAAGCTCAACTGTATGCACGACAGGGACTGACGTGCCACCGGCAATCTGCACCATGCATCCGATATTGCCCGCCGCGATCACATCCGGCTTGACCATCGCGATGTTGGCGATCTTCCGATCGCGCAACCTGTTCGCAATATCAGGCTGGAGAATGTTGTAAGTCCCCGCCGAACCGCAACACAAATGACCCTCTGGTATATCTTTCACCACGAATCCGTTCTTGGAAAGCAATTCTTTCGGAGCCTGCGTGATTTTCTGTCCGTGCTGCAAAGAACAGGCCGAGTGATAGGCGACGATAAGATCGCCCTGTTGCTGCGGTTTGGGCCGCAGATCGAGACCATCGGCATATTCCGTGATGTCCCTGGCCAACGCTGAAATCTTCGCGGCCGGGCCGGCGAATTCGCGGTCCTCGCGCAGCATGAAACCATAGTCCTTGATGACGGTGCCGCAGCCCGACGCCGTCACCAGAATGGCGTCGAGGCCGCCTTGTTCGGCCTCGGCAAGCCAGGCGGTGATGTTGGCGCGGGCCCGGCCGAGGGCGTCGCCATCCTGTCCGAGATGGTGGGTCAGGGCGCCGCAGCATTGCTCGTCCTTCACCAGCACGACCTCGACCCCGTGACGCGTCAGCAGATTGACGGCGGCCAGGTTGATGCGCGGCGCCAGCACCTGCTGCGCACAGCCTTGCAGCAGCGCGACGCGTCCGCGCCTTTCGCCCAGGGCTGGAAAGACGCTTCCGCCCGCGGCCCCGCGCGCCGGCAAACTGCGGGGCGCCAGCGCCAGCATCGCCCGGATCCGCCGCCACATGGTCGGTGAGGCCGTGGCCACCTTGGGCGCGGGCAGCAAGGCCGCCAGCGGCCGGCCAAGCCGCGCCAGCATCATGCTCCAGCGAAACAGGCCGGGCCGCGGCAGGACCAGCGCCAGAATCGCGCGCAAGGCCCGTTCCGGCAGCGGTCTTCGATATTCCTTTTCGATTTTCACCCTCGCCTGGTCAACAAGGTGCATGTAGTTCACCCCCGACGGACAAGTGGTCATGCAGGCGAGGCAGGACAGGCAGCGGTCGATATGTTTGACCACCTCCTGGGTCGGCGGGCGGTCCTTTTCCAGCATCTCCTTGATCAGGTAGATCCGGCCGCGCGGGCTGTCGAGTTCGTCGCCGAGCAGCACATAGGTCGGGCAGGTCGCGGTGCAGAAGCCGCAATGCACGCAGGCGCGCAGGATCTTGTCGGCTTCCGCGATATCGGGATCGGCGAGCTGCGCCAGGCTGAATTCGGTTTTCATGCAGCGGATCCCCGGATCAGACGGCCGCGATTGAGGATGCGTTTCGGATCGAAGCTGTGGCGGACGCGCTCGCCGAGCGCGGCAAGGCCGCCCGGCTGCGGATGAAACACATCGACATTGCGGCGGACATCTTCGGAAGCGCGCAGCAAGGTCGCGTGGCCGCCGGCGGCGTTGACGCGCTCGCGTATCAAAGCGGCCTGGGCGTCGGGCGTCGGCGGCAACGCCGTCCAGATCAGCCCGCCGCCCCAGTCGTAGATCACGTCGCCGCCGGTCTCGCGCGCCAGCCCCGCACCCAGCGCCCCGCCCGACGCCGGCGGACACACGATGCGCCACACCGGCCAGGCGCCGAGCGCGCCGTCGGCCGCGAACGGACCGACATCGCGGACCGCAGCCCAGATCGCTTCCGAGGCCGCATCGTCAATCCGCTCCGCGGTCCCGAACGGCGCCAAGAGATGGCCGAGCGTCCCCGCGCGGTGCGCGACCGAGGCCGCGAAACCTTCCAGCCGCAGCAAGGTGGCCGCCTGCCCGGACAAACCCAGACCGCCCAATCCATTGCGATCGCCGCTGCGAAACGCCGAATTCGGCACATGTGCCGCCCCCGATACGTCGAACGGCGAGCCCAGCGCCGCCGTCATCGCGCGATTGGCGGTGACGTCATCGAGCCCGCGCAGCACCAGCGTGGATTCGCTCTCCGGCTTCGGCATCACCTTCAACGTCACTTCGGTCATGACCGCGAGCGTGCCCCATGAGCCCGCCAGGAGTTTGCAGAGGTCGTAACCGGTGACGTTCTTCACGACCTTGCCGCCGGCCTTGAAGCTGTCGCCGAAGCCCGACACCGCCTGCGCGCCGAGAAGATGATCGCGCGCACCACCGGCCTTGATGCGGCGCGGTCCGGCCAGTCCTGCGCCGATCATGCCGCCGACGGTGCCGGTATCGGGCAGACCGAGCAGCGGCGCGGTATTCATCGGCTCGAACGCGAATTGCTGGTTCTTGGCATCGATCAAGGACAGCACGTCGGCGAGCGGCGCGCCGGCCTGGAGCGTGATGATCAGCTCATTCGGCTCATAATCCGTCACCGCGTTCAGCGTCGACAGATCGAGCAGCGCGTTGGTCGCCATCGTTTGGCCGATGGTCCGCCTGGAACCGTGGCCGATGATTTCCAGCGGCTGCTCGTTGGCCAGAGCCGCCCGGACCACCTGCTCGACATCGGCAGCGTCACGTACTTTCAAGGTGTCCACGTGCGCCTGCTCAAAACCGCGGAATGTCGGGAAAGGCGAGCTGGCCGCCATGCACATGCACGCGGCCAAGCTCGGCGCAGCGATGCAGGACCGGGAACACCTTGCCGGGATTGAGCAGGCCCTGCGCGTCGAACGCGCATTTCAGCCGCTGTTGCTGGTTGAGGTCGATCTCGCTGAACATTTCCGGCATCAGGTCGCGCTTCTCGACGCCAACGCCGTGCTCACCGGTGAGCACGCCGCCGAGTTCGACGCAGCAGCGCAGGATATCGGCGCCGAACGCCTCGGCCTTGTCCATCTCGCCGGGCTTATTGGCGTCGTACAGGATCAGCGGGTGCAGATTTCCGTCGCCGGCGTGGAACACATTGGCGACGCCGAGGCCGTATTTTTCCGAAAGCTCGCGGATCCTTGCCAGCGCCCGCGGCAGCGCGCCGCGCGGGATGGTGCCGTCCATGCACAGATAATCCGGCGAGATCCGTCCCACCGCCGGAAACGCCGCCTTGCGGCCGGCCCAGAACAGATTGCGCTCGGCTTCCGAATTGGAAATCTGGCAGGTGGTCGAGCCGCAGCCGAGCGCGATCGCCTCGACCCGCTTGATCAGCTCATCGACTTCGACGGAAGGACCATCGAGCTCGATGATCAAGAGCGCCTCGACGTCGAGCGGATAACCGGCATGGACGAAAGCCTCGGCAGCGTGGATCGCGGGCTTGTCCATCATCTCCATCCCGCCCGGAATGATGCCGGCGCCGATGATCCTGGCGACGCACTCGCCAGCGGCCTCGACCTGCGCGAAGCCGACCATCAGCGCCCGCGCCGTCTCCGGCTTTTGCAGGATCCGCACCGTGACCTCGGTGACGACGCCGAGCAGGCCTTCCGATCCCGTGATGATTCCCATCAGATCGTAGCCACTGGTTTCCGGCGATTTGCCGCCGATCCTGACGACCTCGCCGGTGATCAGCACGATCTCGCAACCCAGCACATTGTTGGTGGTCATGCCGTATTTCAGACAATGCACGCCGCCGGAATTCTCCGCGATATTGCCGCCGATCGAGCAGGCGATCTGCGACGACGGATCGGGCGCGTAGTAGAAACCGGCATGCGCCACCGCCTGGCTGATGGCGAGATTGGTCACACCGGGCTCGGTCACGACCACGCGGTTGTCGAAATCGATCTCGCGGATGCGCTTGAATTTGCCAAGTCCCAGCAGCACGCCGTCGGCGAGCGGCAGCGAGCCACCGGACAGCGAGGTGCCGGAACCGCGCGGCACCACTTTGACGCCCTGCTCGAAGCAATATTTCAGGACTTTCGAGACCTGCTCGGTGGTGTCCGGCAGCACCACGACCATCGGCGGCTGGCGATAGGCCGTCAGCCCGTCGGACTCGTAAGGCAGCATTTCGGCCGGCTTGTCGATGACGCCCTCGCCCGGCACGATCGCGCGCAGCGCCGCCACGATCTCCGCGCGGCGTCCCAGCACCGCCTGATCCGGGGCAGGCATCATGATGGTCATGTCGTTTTCTCCTGACGCAAGCGAGGCGCAACGCCCATCCGCTGTCATTGATTTGTTATGGCAAATCAAGCACGTCTGGACCGCTTTGGGTAGGTCTCACGCCATGCGGAACGGCCGCGCCGCCGCAACGGCCCAATCACGCAGGAGTTTCTTCAGATGCGGGCGCCAGTTATCCGGCGACGGGAGCCGCGCCGGCTTTGCGGACCGGCAGCACCGCGCGAAATTCGACGCCGTGCAGGTTTATTGTCGGCGTGATCCCGAAATGGTTGCCGCCGAACACCTCGAGGCGACGCTCGAGTTCGCCCCTCTCGATGTCGAGAGGAATATCGCAGATATCCCGATAGAGGCGACGTGAATATTTCTTGCGCCCCCATTTGATCGGAAGCACCGGCGGCGGCGCGTCATCCGTCGCGAACGATCTCGCCATGCGCCAGAACAACTGCGCCAGATGCGCGTAAGCGAGTCCCTCCAGGCCGAGCACGGAGATCTTGGCCGGAACGGGAAACAGCGCGACGTCGACGATCGGACCGGCATCGACTTGCTCGACCATGACATGGACCGTCGCACCAAACTCGGTCTCCCGATTGTAGAGCGCGAAATGAGCAGGCGCCCATCCGGGATAGGCCGGCGGACCCGGATGAAAATTGAAGGCGCCGTAGCCGAGCCGGTTGAGGATGCTGACCGGAACGATCTCCGGCGTGACGAATGCAATCAACCGCGAGCGCCGAAGCAGTTCGGAATTCAGCGCGGTCAGGTCAAAGGACGTCCGGACCGGGATTACCCTGAGATATGGATTATGGCCGAGCAATGCGTGCGGCAACACGGATCGTTCGGCATCGCCCGCAAGCAGAATGATGGTGTCGAACATCGTGATGCAATTCTTGACTGACGCCGCGACGATGCACCGGTCCCGTTAATGAAATCTCTTTGTTGGCTTGCCGCCATGTTGCCCCGCGTTGCCCGATCGACGGCAGACACATATGGAAACAAATATCCTCAACACGACTGATCGTTCGCGACGTCGTGCGCTATAGCTTTAATTTCGCGCGCGACGCGATCGAGCGTGCTCGTCATACCGCGTCATGTGGCCGCCGCCGGACAACACGATCAATTTTATGTGTGGCACGGCGGCGGCGGCGGTAATCGGTCAATAACCAAAACCGATGCGCCCCACGCCCGGAAATTTGAGCGCCGGCCGGCGCAGATCGAAGCCGAATACCGCGCCGAGCAGATTAACCTCGACCCCTTCAACCCATCCGATGGTTAAACCGAAGTAACCGCCAAGCGTGACGCGAATGCCGGTTCGCGATGGCGTCAGGCCGAACACGTCGCCGTCATACGGAAAATCCTTGCCGATCGCGGTCGGCGGCAGTGCCGCCTGCAACTCCGGCACCGCCGCCAGCATCGCCGCGACAAAGGTGTTGGAATTCGGCCCCGGCCAGGCGCGATAATCGCCGTAAGTCCGCCACTGGTAGCCTTCGACCGCAGCGCGGATTTTCGGAATCATGCCTTCGGCCGCCTTCCCGTCCGCAGCCGCGATCATTTCCGGGATGTCGCCGAACCAGCGGCCGTCGGCGGCAAACCCGTTGACGCGGATGGGCTCGCCCCAGGCCGTATAATCATAGCGGGTGTAGCGCGGCGCATTCGCCTCTTTGACCACGACCCAGGTGTGGACCGCAAAAATCCCGCGCCATCGCACCGTCCGCGCGGCGAAAACCCTGACCAGCGCGGCGGGGTGGTCAGCGGGCGCCGGCAAAAGACCGGCGCTGGAGCGGTCCGCCGCCTGCCAATTGGCCGAGCGATCCCCCAGCAAATACTTCGTTGCCGATATCGAAATCGGGGCGACAAGCACCAACAGCAGAGTTATCACCGCTTTCCTCACCCTGTGGAAACCTGTGCGCTGGGCGGCTTCACACAGCCGTCACCGGCAACTTCATATAACGGCCATCGGCACATTTACCACGTGATGGAAAGGCGGCCTGGGACATCCTTGTTGCGGCTTGTCCACACAACACACGGGAACGCGGATCGGGTGCCGGCATTGGTATACGGCATCATTGGAGGGTTCGATGACTTCCATACCGAGTGAGACCGCCATCGACGAGATCGTGGCTAGCTGCAACGGCGATATCCGCGGTGCGTTGAAAGCCCTGCTTCTGGTCAATGAACAGCTCGAGGCGGAGCTGGCGCAGCTTTACGCAGTGGTGACGCATGGCCGCCCGTTCGATCGCGGCAGCGGCCTCCTGCATTAGCGAACCTTCAGTTCTGATGAGAATCGGCGCTGCATCCTTCTGTTTAGATGCGTTTTCCTGAGCGAGCCGGAGTCCACTTCGCTCGAAGCGTGATCGCCGGAGTCCCGGTCAGATGTCGCGGCCCTCGACCTTCTCACTCAAGCTCTTGACCAGATCCGGCACCTTGTCGAGGTAGGGATTGACTGCGAGCGCCTTGCGGAACGCATCGAGCGCGCGTTTGTCGTCGCCGAGATCCTGCATGATCATGCCGAGCCCGGCCAACGCCCCGAAATGACGCGGCTCACGGATCAACACCTGCTCAATGTCGGCAAGCGAGCGGTTGTAGTCGTTTTGCAGGTAATAGATCGTCGCCCGCCTGTTCCAGGCTTCGACATAGTCGGGCCGCAGCTTGATGACGGCATCGAGCAGCTTGAGCGCGACATCCATCTTCTGCGCGTCCATCGCGAGCTTGGCGCGCGTCATCAAAAGCGCCGCGGTATCGCTCGGGGTTTGCATCCATAGCGCCCAGATCCGGGCTTCGACATATTTGGCGCTCTCCTCGTCCGGCGCCGCCTTGAGCGCGCCGAACAGGAAATCGAGTCCGCGGGTACGGTCAGCGCCGACCTTCGGCAGCTTGCTCGGGGCTTCCGGCAATTTTTTCTGCTGCCTTGGCGGATTGCCCCCCGGATCCTGCGCGAACGCGGCAACCGGTGCCGACCCAAGGATCACGCCAAGGATCGCGGCGAGCAGAATTGCGGATCGGCGGTTGCGCCAGCCAGGAAACCGGCCAGGGAATCTGGGTGCCATCAATAAAGTTTAGACGCGCCCGACCCGGCTTGCAAAGCAGCAAGATGTGAAAACGAAGGATTTTGCGCCGGACGAGGGGTTGGATCAGCCTCGCCTCAGGCCTGACTTAGGGCTTGTCTGATTAAGACCCGGCTGATTGGGACTTGGCTCAGCCCTGCCGCGCCTTGAAACGGCGCTGGACCTTGTTGATCACGTAGACCCGGCCCTTGCGGCGGACCAGACGGTTGTTGCGATGGCGGCTACGCAGCGATTTCAGCGAGTTACGGACTTTCATGAGACAATCCTGATGCTTTGAAAGGCCGTTTGCGAGGCCGAAACTGACAAGGAACCCGGTAGTGGCGAAATGGGATTGTACCCGCCAGCGGCCAGACCGCCCGGGACGGCCGGTTTCTAAGCCATCGGCAGGCCAAATGTCAATCCAAACCGGGCGTTTTGCGCGGGGCCTGGCCGGGTCCATTGTCCGGCTTCCGGGATTTGCCCCCGCCTTGTCAAATTGATTATATGATATAATCAATTTCAATGCTGCCGGCTGAAGCAGCCCCGGGGAGACGGAAATGGCCAGATTGAAGCTGCCGGATATCGAAAAGGTCGTGGCGATCGACATCCACACCCACGCCGAAGAACCTTGCGGCATGCATGCCGACGACGGCTATGACGACTTCCAGGCGCAGATGGCCGAATATTTCAAATCGCCCAACAAGCATCCGCCGACGGTGCCGGAAACCGCCGCCTATTATCGCGCCAAGAACATCGCGGCGGTGATCTTCCCGGTCGATGCCGAGCGCGAGACCGGCTTCCGGCGCTACAACAATTACGAGATGCTGGAGATGGCCGCTGACAATTCCGATGTGCTGATCCCGTTCGCCAGCATCGATCCGCACAAAGGCAAGCTCGGGGTGCGCGAGGCGCGCAAATTGATCGAGGAATTCGGCGTCCGCGGCTTCAAGTTTCATCCGACCATGCAGGGCTTCTATCCCAACGACCGCATGGCCTATCCGCTCTACGAGGCGATCAACGACGGCGGCGCGATTGCGCTGTTCCACACCGGCCAGACCGGTGTCGGAAGCGGCATGCCCGGCGGCATGGGCATGCGGCTGAAATATTCCAATCCGATGTATATCGACGACGTCGCCGCGGATTTCCCCGATCTGAAGATCATCCTTGCGCATCCTTCCTTTCCCTGGCAGGAAGAGGCGCTGTCGGTCGCGACCCACAAGCCGAATGTCCATATCGATCTCTCCGGCTGGTCGCCGAAATATTTCCCGCCGATTCTGGTGCGCTACATCAACAGCATTTTGCAGGACAAGATGCTGTTCGGCTCGGACTGGCCGGTGATCACGCCCGATCGCTGGCTCGCCGATTTCGCTAAGCTCGACATCCGCGACGAAATCAGGCCAAAGGTGCTGAAAGCCAACGCCCGGAAGCTGCTGAATATCTGATAGCCATTTGGGTGATCTGATCGCGGTCGATCGAAAGCACGCCGCCCACAAGTCTTGAACTGAGTCCGCCTGAACATGAGTCTTGAGTCGGTCCGCGCGTTTTTCGCCGAAAAAGCCCCCGATATCGCCGTGATCGAATCCCCGCAGAGTTCGGCGACGGTCACGCTCGCCGCCGAAGCCTTTGGCGTCGAGCCGGGGCGGATCGCCAAGACGCTGAGCTTGAGGGTCGGCGAGCGCGTGGTGCTGATCGTCACCAGCGGCACCTCGCGAATGGACAACAAGAAAGTGAAGGCGCTGTTCGGGAGCAAACCAAAAATGCTCGGGCTCGACGAGGTCGCCGGGATCACCGGCCACGAAGTCGGTGGCGTCTGTCCGTTCGGGCTGAAGACGCCGTTGCCGATTTATTGCGACGTGTCGCTGAAGGCGTTCGACGAAGTGGTGCCGGCCGCCGGATCGACCCACAGCGCGGTGCGCATCACACCGTCGCGGATGGCCGAACTGGTCGGCGCCGAATGGGTCGATGTCTGCGAACAACGCCCCTGAGCAAACAAGCCCAGATGCATGATCGGTTCCGATTGAATCAGAACCGAAGCTCTAGATCCTTGTATCCTTGTTTTGACGCATTTTCTTCACGCGAACCGGTATCCACTTCGCTCGAAAACGCTCTAATCGTCGTCGTCATCATCCCCGGAACCGGGCTGCACGGCGTGGCTGCCGGGCACCACCTGCTGAGGCGCCGACTGCGAAGCACCGACATTTGATTCGAATACCGCGCGACACGGCCTGCTGAGCAGCGCCGTATTTTGCCGCAAACATCCGACGATCCGGTCCCTGTCAGGAATCTCCGCGCCGCACAGCCGGAAGACGTCCGGCGTACACGCCATCTGCTGTTCCTGCGTCCCCCGGTTCTCCTGCGCGAAAACGGGAGCTGCCATAGCCGCTGTCCAGCCGATCGCCGCGGCAAGGCTCAGGACAATCCGATGTGCTGCCATGTCCGGTCCTTCCTCTGAATTTCATGACACGCATGTTCACACGCGCTCGCCTAAGGTCGCCAATAAATGAGATTTGGGAAGGTTCACGACAGACAACAAAATGTGAAGATCGCGGCTCAGGCTGGGCCCGCCCTACAATCTACAATCTTTTTCGCGCAAGCGATTCACCGCTTCCTCCGCTTTGCGAAATGCCCGGCGAGAAATTCAGCCAGCACCTCGACCCGCGCCGGGCGCGGGCCGCCCGGCGGCATCACCAGATGCACCGCACCTTCGGCCTGCTTCCAGCCTTTGAGGATCACTTCGACGTCGCCCGATGCGATGACGTCGCCGACGATGAAATCCGGCAGATCGGCAATGCCGAGCCCGGCGATCAGCGCCGGCATCAGCGCTTCGCCGTTGTTGACGCGCAACTGTCCGGCCGGTCGCACGCTCGCCTGCTCGCCCGCCGCGTTGGTATAGTGCCAGACATTCGGCGTGGAGAGATAGGTGTAGGCGAAGCATCGGTGCTGCGCGAGATGCATCGGATGCGTCGGCCGGCCATAGCGCTTGAGATAGGCCGGCGCCGCCACGGTGTAGCGCGGCATCGTGCATAGCCGCCGCGCAATCAGCGAGGAATCCGGCAGGCTCGCAATCCGAAGGCCGGCGTCGAAGCCCTCGCCGATCAAATCCACCATGGCGTCGCTGAGATGAAGATCGATCGAGACATCGGGATAGGTCTTGAGAAATTCCGTCAGGACCGGCGCCACCACTTTCACCCCGAACGTCATCGGCACCGCAAGCCGCACCAGCCCGCGCGGCGCCACCGATTGCGACAACGCCTCGCTCTCCGCCGCCTCGCCGTCGGCCAGAAGGCGCGCGGCGCGCTCGGACAGTTTTTGTCCGGCATCGGTCAAGGCGAGCCGCCGGGAGGTGCGGTTGAACAGCCGCGCGCCGAGCCGCTCCTCGAGCCGGCTGACGGCTTTCGACACCGTCGCCTTGGACAGAGCGAGTTCGGCCGAGGCGGCCGCGAACGACCGCAGTTCAACGACTTTGGCAAAAATCGCGAGCGCTTCGAAATCGGGAAGTTTCGACACCGGATTCGCCCCTATGGTCGATTTCGGAAACAATGAGTTTCAATAGTTTCTATTTCTATACCAACGCCGGAGTCCTATCCACAGCCCATGAAACGATCCTGGCGAGGCGGGCATCCAGCCCGGAGCCTTCCAGGGAACCCAGCAGATGAGGAACAGCAAATGATCGAACTCAGACCTTTTGCAAAACTCGGCGGCGCCGATCACGGCTGGCTCAAGGCCAAGCACCACTTCTCGTTCGGTAGCCACTACGATCCCGACAACATGGGCCACGGCGCGCTTCGGGTGTGGAACGACGACGAGATCGCGCCGAACACCGGTTTTCCGCCGCATCCGCACGCCAACATGGAAATCATCACCTATGTTCGCGAGGGCGCGATCACCCATCAGGACAACCTCGGCAACAAGGGCCGCACCGAAGCAGGCGATGTGCAGGTGATGAGCGCCGGCTCCGGCATTCGCCACGCCGAATACAATCTGGAACCTGGCAAAACCCGGATCTTCCAGATCTGGATCGAGCCGACCGGCAAAGGCGGCCAGCCGACCTGGGGCGCCAAGCCGTTTCCGAAGGCGGACCGTTCCGGCAAGCTCGTCACCATCGCCAGCGGTTTCGAAGGCGACAAGAACGCGCTGCCGATCCGCGCCGACGCGCGGGTGCTCGCCACCACGCTGAAGGCCGGCGAGAGCGCGGAATACGAACCCGGCAAGAGCCGTCACCTTTATCTGGTGCCGGCCGCGGGCGCGGTCGAGGTCAACGGCGTGCGGGTCAATGCCCGCGACGGCGCCGCGATCCGCGACGAAACCCAGCTCAGGATCACCGCATTGGAGGATTCCGAACTGGTGCTGGTCGATGCGGCCTAATCTCAGGCCTTCGTCATGCCCGGGGTCGCCTCGGGCATCCACGACTTTCCCTTCAAACTAACACGTCATGGCCGGGACAAAACCCGGCCATGACTGCTGCTCTTACTCTCACCTCAAACCACGCCAACGGAGATCATCATGGCAAAAGTTCTCGTTCTCTATTATTCCGCTTACGGTCACATCGAAACGATGGCGAATGCCGTCGCCGAAGGCGCGCGCGGCGCCGGCGCTACCGTCGACATCAAACGCGTCCCCGAACTGGTGCCGCCGGACGTCGCAAAGGCCTCCTACTACAAGATCGACCAGGCAGCGCCGGTCGCGAAAATCGAGGACCTCGCCAATTACGACGCCATCATCGTCGGCACCGGCACCCGTTTCGGCCGGATGTCCTCGCAGATGGCAAATTTCCTCGACCAGGCCGGCGGCCTCTGGGCCAAGGGCGCACTGCACGGCAAGGTCGGCGGCGCCTTCACCGCGACGGCCACCCAGCATGGCGGCCAGGAAGTCACGTTGTTCTCCATTATCACCAATCTGCTGCATTTCGGCATGACCATTGTCGGCCTGAATTACGGCTTTGCCGGCCAGATGAAGCTCGACGAGGTAACGGGCGGCTCGCCCTATGGCGCAACCACGATCACGGCCGGCGACGGCAGCCGCCAGCCCAGCGAAAACGAACTCGCCGGCGCGCGCTATCAAGGGCAGATCATCGCGGAGACCGCCAAGAAACTGCATGGCTAACTGAACTGCATGGCTGATACGGTCGGGGCGGCGTTTTCCGCGGGGAACGTCGCCCTATCTCTCCGTCCTGAAGTACGAGGGTCTTTGCCGTGGTGGAAATTCTCCTGTTCGTTCAAATGGCTCGCAATCCCATGCAGGCGCTGGCGCGGCGCTGGTATTGCAAAAGCCTTTACCGCGCCTCACGGGGACGGCGTCATTGCCCGGAATGTGCCGGCGCGTGACGCAGCCGGTCTGACAAAGTCCCCGTCCGGTAAAATAATGAACGGGCAATGGAACCCGAGGACTGATACAAAGTTGAGTTAGGCGCATTTGCGCCTGGAGACCACTCATGACTAACAAGTCCGATCCCAAGCACACCAAAACGAAATCCGCCGAGCATCCCGGCATGATGGGCGACGGCACCGAAGAACAAAATCTCGACCAGAAGGGAAACCCGGCGGCCCGCATCAAGAAGGACGAGGTCGACGCCGCCTTCGCCAAGGATCCGGCGAAAGCGAAGTAGCGCAGGCCTCGTCGGTCGATTGCGCTGGTTCATACATGAAGGCCGGGCCACGGCGCGCCCGGCCTTGGTCATGGCAAGGGACAGCGCAAGGGACCGCCGATCATGATCCGTGACGGTGAAGCATGAACGATGTTGTTCGAGCCGCGTGGTCGGAATTGCCGCTTGCGGGATGGCGCGAGACCTATGACACGCTGCATCTATGGACCCAGGTGGTCGGCAAGATCCGCTTCGCGCGCTCGCCCTGGCTGAACCATTCCTGGCATGTCGCCCTCTACGTCACCTCGCGCGGCCTGACCACCTCGCCGATCCCCGACGGCACAGACGTCTTTCAAATCGACTTCGATTTCATCGACCATGCCTTGCGGATTTCGACCAGCGATGGCGGCCAGAGCCAGTTCGCACTGGCCGGCCAGTCGGTCGCGAGCTTTTACCAAGCCGTGATGGCCGCGCTCGCAGAATTCGGCATCGACGTCGAGATCGACGAGATGCCGAACGAATTGCCGGACCCGGTACGATTTTCGCAAGACCGCCGCCACGCCTCCTATGACGCCGATGCGGTGCGGCGTTTCTTCCAGATTCTCGTCAATGCCGATCGGGTGTTGAAGCAATTCCGGACCGGCTTCCTTGGCAAGGCAAGCCCGGTGCATTTCTTCTGGGGCAGTTTCGATCTCGCGGTGACGCGCTTTTCCGGGCGGCGCGCGCCACGTCATCCCGGCGGCGTGCCGAATCTCTCCGACGAGGTCGCCTGCGAAGCCTATTCGCACGAGGTCAGCAGCGCCGGCTTCTGGCCGGGAAGCGGAGCGATCGATTATCCCGCGTTCTATTCCTATGGCTATCCGGAGCCCCCCGGATACCGGACCGCCAAGGTTCGGCCCGATGCGGCCTTCTTCAGCGAGGCGCTCGGCGAATTCATCCTGCCCTACGATGCCGTGCGCACGGCTGACGATCCCGACAAGGCGCTGCTGGAATTTCTGCAAAGCACCTATGAGGCCGCGGCCATCGCCGGGAAGTGGGATCGCGACACGCTCGAATGCTCGCCGGGCCAGCCGCAGGTGGTGCGGCCGATCTAGAGCTTCGGTTCCGATAGAATCGGAACCGACAGTGCCTTAGTAGTCCTCGCGCGCCGACGGCTTTCCGAGCGCGCGCGCGACATGGGCCGAAAGCCGCGGATGACGATGCAGTTCGCGCGCGGCGCGATCGCGCAGCGCAAAGGGCAGCCCGCGCCAGCTCAACGCCTCGGTGATTTCGGCCAGCGGCAGCGGCGCCACGCCGAAACGCCGCTTATAGGCATAATTGCCGATCGAGAAATCGAAATGCCGCACGCCATCCTGGTGCAGCGCCGACATGGTGCGCTCGATGATGAGACGGCCCGGCGAGCAGTTCGACCATTTGTCGCCGGCATTGCTGATCCGCACCATCACGTAAGCCGAGCCGCGGCGAATTCCGAACAGCGCGGCGATCACCTCTTCGCCGACCGTCAGCGCGGACATCACGGCATAGCCGTTGCCGAGATTTTCGCGGACAAGACTGCGGTAAAACGCGGCGCAGGCCTCGTCATTGAGCATGAATTTCAGCCCGAGATTGCGCATTCGCGCATCCTGCTGCGCCTCCATCGCCGACAGCAGGCGCAATGCCTCATCTTGCCCTGTCACGATCCGGAACGAAGCATCGGCATGGCGCGTGAACACGCGCCAGCTTCGTTCCAGTTCCTTGCGGACGGTCCGCTCCAGCGAATAGCGCCAAGCGTCATAATCGTCGCCGGTCGTGACCAGATTGCCGTTGAGCCGCGACAGGCGCGCGCCGTCGAGCAGTGTCAGCGGATTGACGACACCGTTGAGCTCAAATGGCATTTTGCGGAAACGAACGAGATCGGTGCCGCCGGGCAGCCGTTTCAGCGCCGCGGTAAGGTCCCGCCACAGTGACCGCATCCCCGCCGCATCGCGCGGGGCTGCGGCGTGCAGCAGCGGAACATTGTAGTCCGTCAGATTGTGATCGGCGAATTCGACGATCCGGATGCCTCTGCGCACCCGGCGAACCAGCGGGAAAATCGCGGCCAGTTCTGCGGTCGCCGCATCCGAGACGATCGCAATCAATGGCTCGATCTCGTGAAAATCGGCAAACGCCTGATACCAGGCATCGAACCAGCGGCGGTCCTGGAACGGCGTCAGCGCCCGGGCGTCACCGCAGCGCGCCGAAACCTGGCGCCAGTCGCGGACAAACTCGACGTGGAATCCAGTCGCACGCAAGACCACCCTCGCGCCCGTATTTATCGCCCTCGCCGCCAAAACTGTCATTGTCGATAGCCGCCTTACGCTGCCTTCGGCAGATCGACGATCTGGCCGGGCCGAGTTGCATCGAGCCGGAATTCGGTCGGGCGACGCACGCTGCGTTCGCGCTTGACCCAGCCGCTGTCGCGGTAAAGCTTTTGCATCACGCCCTTGAGGAAATAGGACGGGCCGCGCAGGTTGCGACTCCTCGGCGTATAGCCGAAACGATGCCGCAGCAGACCGTTGGCGAGATTAACAACCTCGGAACGGCGGATATGATCATTGGTGAAGGAAATGGTCATCGACACGCTGAAGGTGCCGAGATTTTCCACCCGATGCGGCGCGTTCAACTCCCAGTTCAGCATCTGGCCCGGGCCGATGTCGAACACCTGGGCGTGCCTGTCATACCAGGGCTCGTAGGGCATATCGACTTCGACGTTATAGAGCGCAATGTCTTCGAGATTCCGCGGGGTGATGAAGGGCGGCGTGTTGGGATAGACGTAGACGCGCTTGCGGCCGGCGATCTGGATCAGGCCCTGTCCCGGCAGGTCGGCGTGATAATAAACCTGCGCGTCGGGCGCCGACACCAGGATGCTTTCCTGGTGGTTCCAGGCCTCGAATCCCGGAACGTTTGCCGCGACTTCCTCGAACATCCGGTCGACCAAGGCGCGATAGCGGCTGTCGACCGCGCCGACATCGCGCATGTTGAGCCAGAGGCCACCGCGCGCGATCGCATCCATCACCTGATGGCCGCCGAGATCGCCGATTACACCCTCGCGCCAGACACGTTCGGATCCCTTGGCGCCGGTCTGCACCAGGCTGTAATGCTCGCGCGGATAGCGCTCGATCAGCGCGGCGAGCGTGTCCATCGAGAACAACGGCGTCTTGTGCATCTCATGGGCCAACTGGATCGGCTGGTGCCCCCACAGCGCCGAATGCGTCTCGTCCCAATCGGTCAAAACCTTCGCCGTCATCGCCGTACTCCTGCCCATTCTCGTTCGCCTGAGGTTTGTTAACGACCAGCGCCATGCGCCAGACGTTGTCCCAAAGCCGCCAGGCCATCACCTTGCCGGTCATCCGCCATGTGCCGATATGAGACGAACGGCCGGTCTTCACCCGATATCTGGCAAGAAGGGTGCCCAGGACGTCCGCAGCCGCTTACCCGGCGATAATGTCTGCGATGTATGGCTAACGCGGACATTTTCAGAAACGCAGCGCCGGCCCCGAACCATGACTCCAGCACGCTTATATCAGGCGCTGTTTCTCGGCGCCGGGCAGCAGATGCAGTGCGGCGTCGGGCAATTTACCCGCCTGCTGCGCCAAAGGATCGAGAAATTCGATCCCGGCAGCAGCACCACATTAACCCTGACCCGCGACCAAGGATCGGTTGCCGAGATCTGGCGCGCGACGGGCGCGGCGCGGAACGTGGTCTGCAACTTCCCGATCGTGGCGTGGAAGCGCGTCATGTTTCGCCCGCTGCTGGCGCTGGCGGTGGCGCGGCTTAAAGGCCGGCGCGTTGTCCTGATTCAGCACGAATGGGACGGGCTGCATTGGCTGCGCCGCATCAGCTATATTCCGGCGCTGTTGCTTGCCGGCAGAATCGTGATGTTCTCCCCGCTGGTGCAGCGCCAGCTCGCCGGGGATCCGGCCGTCGGCTGGACGGCGCGGAAATGCGTGCTGGCGCCGCTGCCGCCCAACATCGAAGCGCCGTCCACAACCGCCAACTCCGAATTGCGGCAGCGGCTCGCGGCGGCGCGCCGGGACGGACGGCTGGTGATCGGCCATTTCGGATCGATCTATCCGGGCAAGCAGCCGAACGCGCTGCTCGAGATCTGCGCCGCCTTGAGGGATCGCGGGCTCAAGCCGCTATTGGTCTATGTCGGTTCGTTCATCCGGGGCACCGACAAGGTGGAGGAAGAATTCCATGCCCGCGCGGCCGAGCTTGGGATTACCGGCGATGTCATCGTCAGCGGCTATATCGCGTCGGATGCCGAGGTATTCGGCATTTTCAGCGAGATCGATGTCTTCTGCTATCCGCTTGAAGAAGGCATCACGGCGCGGCGCGGCAGCATCCTCGCCTGCGCGCAGTCCGGCCGTCCGGTCGTCGTCACCGGTCCGGCCGAGGCGGATGAATTCGACCACCACCCGCGTTTCCGGGCGTTGATCGAGCACGGTGTCATTGTGCCGGTCCCACGCGGCTCCGGCGATGCGGCCTATACCGACACGATCGTAGCATCGCTGAAATCGCCGCCGGCGCAGACGCCGTTCGATTTCGACGGCTGGTGGCGGGATGTCGCGCAAGCCGTGCTGGCGCAATTCGATATCAATCCCGCACCCGAAACCGCGCCAGATAGTGCAGCCCGAACACCGCGATCAGAAACGTGAACCACAACGGATCCGCGCGATCGAGGAAGAAGCTTTCCATCGAGGAGAGATAAAGACCGAACAGCCATATCCGCAGGAACAGCATCGCCAGCGGTCCGCCATTGCGGCCGTAATCGGCGGCGTGAAAATTACGCAACGGCGCAATCACCAGTACCGCAATCAGCAGCACGAGGCCCGGCAGTCCCATCGCCAGCGCGCTATCGAGATAGCCATTATGGCTGTGCGAGGCATATTCCGCCCATTCCATGCCTTCCGGAAGATTCTGGATCGAGCTCGATCCCCAGAACGCGGAAAAGCCATATCCGGTCGGCAGCCGCTCCTGCAGCGCCTGGATGGCGAAGGTCCAGACATCGATGCGGCCGGTGAAACTGGTATCGAGCGGCAGTAATTTGGCGATGTCGGCCAACGTCTCGCTCACGACAGTGCCGACGCTGAGTAGATTCAGCATCAGCAGCGGGGCGAGGAACATCACGGCGCGAAGCCAGAACGAGCGAATGCGCGACGTCAGCGAGGTGAGCGCCATCACGATAAAGAACAGCGCCGTCGAGCTTTTTCCCTCGGCATTGACCAGAAACAGCGAAGCGAGAGCGATGATCGCCGCTCCCGGCCACCGCCATCCCGACCGTATGATGTAGATGCCGATGAACAGCAGCATCGCCATCATCGCCGCCGCCACGTTCTTGTGGCCGAACGAGCCGCGCCAGTCGCCGGCGAGATGCGGCTCCTGGGCGTCGGTCGCCAGATGGATCGACAGGTCCGGCGCCAGCACGATCCCGAGATAGCAGATCCCGAGCAGTGCGAACGCCGCGACGCTGAACCAGCGCACCAACTCGCTCTGCGATTTCGGCAGCAACATCGTGACCGCGGCCACGGTGATGACGCAGGCGCTCAGCGCGAACCTGCGGATCGACGTGGCGGGATCGAGCGACAACACCACGCTGACGACGATCCAGGCGGCGAACAGCATGAAGCCCGGCGAAAGCAGCGTCGCTAGCGCCTGCGTGCTGTCCCGCATCGCCAGCGCGAGCATCAGCAACGCCATGCTGCCGAATGCCAGATAGGTCAGCGTCTCGTTACCGGTCGACAGGTCCTTCAGATCCTGGTTGCCGAGATCGATGAATGGCCGCAGCGAGACCCACGCCAGCAGCAACGCACCGACGAAGGCCGACGCCCGCACCAGGTCGATCACCTGCTGACGCCGCAATTCACCGAGGACGGCGCGGGCTTCCGATGTGGTGGCGAACTGGCTCAAGATGTGATCTTCGAGGCTTTATAGGGTTGCGGTTCGATTCCGAGCGACGCCAGCGCGCTGCCAAGCGCGACCGCCATCGGATGCAACGCGATAATGGGCTTTCGTTCGGTGACGACGAGTCCGACCGCGCGCAGCAGCGACAGAGGCAGCTTTGCCAGCATGATCGCAAGCAGCTTCAGCCGCTTCCACGCGGTTCGCGCCGCCTTGAGTTCGACATGATAATTGATGGCGCCGATCCGCAAGCCCCGCAATGCGAGCCATCCGAGACTGGTCCGGCTTTGCGGAACTGTCTCGGTAATGACCGCGTCGGCGTTCCAGTGGAATTTCATTCCGGCCCGGCGGCAACGCACGAAAAAATCGGTATCGCCGCCGCCGAGAAAATTAAAGCGAAGATCGAACAAGGAGTCTTCGAGCCCGGCGAATACCGTCCGCCGGATCAGGCAATTGCCGCAGCCATAGATGACCGGTACGGGGCCGCTCGCTTCATAGGCCGGGCAAAACGCCGGGTGGCGGCGCAAGCCGCGCTTGGCATCGTCGTCGAAATTCGGGAATACCGGCCCGCCGAGGATATCCGCGCCGGTCGCCTCGGCGGCCTTCACCATTTGCTCCAGCCAATCCGGCGAGGCGACCTCGTCGTCGTCGATCATCAAAAGATAGGTCGCCGCGGGAAACATGCCGAGCGCGGTTTCGAAAGCGGCATTGATCGCGTGGCAGTTACCCTGCCGCGGCTCGACCACACACAGCCCCTGCAACTTGCCGGTCCGCAGAAATTCGGCCGCAACCGGGACGCTCTCGCCTCCCGTGGCGTCATTCTCGACAATGACGACGGCGAAGCGGCGATGGGTGCGCTGATCGGCGAGCGATTGCAGCGTCCGCCGCAAATGCTGTGGACGACGGAAACTCGGAACGCACACCACCGCCCCGACCAGGGGATCGAGCGGCCGCGACATCGCCGCGACACTGCGGGCGTGAGACGACATCTCAGAGATTGCCATCTGCTGCCACCTCGATCCACGGCAAATGCGCGATCTGCGCCCAATGTGTCCGCGCCACATCGACGAACGGATGGGCATTGAGCGCCGACACCGGAATCTCCGGCATCTCCGCCACAAGCACGTCGTCGCGCAGGAAGATGGCGTTGAAGCCGAGCGCGTTCATGCCGACAAGGCGGTAGCCCTTGCGCCGGCCGACGGCGACATAGGCCGCAAGACTGGCCGAACGAAACAGCGCCTGGTCGGGCGGCAGCGCCGCATAGTTGAAATCGGGCCGGTAGGGAATGGTGAGCGCGAGTTCGCCCGGCACCGCATTGTTGAATTCGCAGATCAGAATCCGCGGGCGCAGCGTCATCGCGTTCCACAGATGCAAATCATTGCCGTCGATATCGAGCGACAGCACGTCGACCTCATCGGGAACGCCCGCGGAAGCCAGCACCCGATTGACGTTGTCGCGCGTGAACCACTCCGCCCTCATCACCGGCGGCATCGCGCGGGTGGCTGGATGCGATGCGAAGAAGCGCTGCCCTTCCGCGACGAACACCGGATCGCCGTCGAACAAAAAGCCGCGCCAGCGATGATGCACCAGAAGATTGGTCGCCATGCAGGTACGGCCGTCCTGCGAGCTGATTTCAACCACCGTGCGCGACGCCGATCCTGCAAGCGTCAGCAGGTACAGCAGGAGGCCGTCTTCCTCGAATTCGGAAAAGCGGCTGAAGCCGACTTGTTCGAGCGGCAGGATCACACCGGCCGCCTGGAGCTGCTTCCATGTCGCGATCAGGTTCCGCTGCGCAATCTCGGAATTGCGATAGATCGCCTCCTCATGCCCATGCTCGAACTGCACAAGCTTGCGCTTGATCCGCCGCAGCCAGGCCACCTGGCGCAGGCGCGCGGTCGCGGCGCGCAGCAATTGCCGGCCCCAGGCGGGGCTCGCCGGCGCGGCGCGGCGTCTGCGGGTTTCAATTTCGGTCGAAATCTGACTCATGATGCAATCGGATCCGTAACGGCCAGAGGCCTTTAAAAACTTTGATCAGGCAGGCTTTAATCAAGCAGGCTTGCGCCTGAATTCGTCGATGACGTCGTAGAGCGGTTTGCGCCTGAGATCGGCATCGAGCGGCAATGGCCGGTTCGGCATGCCGTCGCGGCGCGTGAAATAGATCGGCACCCAGGTGTAGCGGTCGCTCAAGCCCCAGGTCAGGATCGCCTTCGGCCGAACCACATCGCAGACCGCCTGAAGAAACTGCCCGGCCACGCCGGCAACCATGGCGTCGCGTTCGCTCACCCTGCCCGGCAGCGTATAATCGATCACATCGAGTTCGGTGACCAGCACATCGAGCCCGAGCGCCTTGATCTCGGCAAGCAGCGCCTGCAATCCGTCGCGATCGATGGCGCGGTCCGCAAACAGATGCGCCTGCAGCCCGACGGCATGCAGCGGCACGCCGCGGTCGCGCAAGGAGCGCAGCAGCGCAATCAGCGCCTTGCGCCGCGCCGCGAAGCGCGGGCCTTTGAACTCCACGTCGTATTCGTTAAGCACCAGCCGCGCGTCCGGATCCGCGAGCGCGGCCTCTCTCAGCGCGATCGACAGATAATCCGCACCCAGCCGCCTGGCCCAGATCGAAGGCCGGAACGCGAATTCGTCGTCCGGCCATTCCGCCAGCGGTTCGTTCACCACGTCCCAGGATGGGATCTGGCCGCGATATCGGGACACAACCGTTTCAATATGATCGACCAGTTCCCGCTCGGCCTCGGCGCGATCCGCGATCTCATCGGTCCAGCCCGGCATCGCGCCGTACCAGGCCAGCGTATGGCCACGGACCGCGATCCCGTTCTGGCGGCCGAAATCCACGATCGCGTCGGATTTCTCGAATCTGAATTCGCCACGCGTGGGGCGCAACGCGTCCCATTTCAATTCGCTCTCCGGCACGATCATGCGGCAATTCGCGATAATCGCGTCACGATAGGGCAGGTCGGAGACCAGCGCGTCGGATCGCGCCGCGGCGCCGTAAGGAATTAGTTCGTCGGAGGCCGAGGTCTGGCCCGCCCCCGTCAGCGGTGTCGCAAATGAGGACACTCCGGACAATGCGGCTGTCCCGGAAATACCCAACGCGGCGGCCTTCGCCGCGTGAACAAGGAAGTCACGCCGCGAATGGATCAATTTCGACATGGATGCACGATGCATTCAGTTAAGTCCGCGTTGGAAGCCAGCGATACGCAGGAAGCATTGCAATAACCGGTCCAGCAGCGGAACCCGCGGCGCGTATCTGTCGCGATGGTTACCGGAATCGAATTAACCAGAATCGAAGCGCGATCCGGTTGTCGAGGCCGCCCGGCACCGATCTTGCTGTCTTGAACGGCAATGAAGTCCGAACCTTTAAACACGCTCGAACTGGATATTCCCGTCATCTCGTGGGTGTCTCGCCTGCGCGAGACGCTGACGGACGCCGTTCGCGGGCAATTGGCCAACTATCTCCAGGTCTTCGCCGGCGCCGGGGCGCGGCTCGGGCTGCAAGCCGTGTATTTCCTGATCCTGGCCAATACGCTGTCGCTGCACGACATGGGCGTATTCGCCTCGACGTCATCGACCGGCATCATGATCGGCTGTTTCTCGGGGCTCGGCTTCTCGTCGTTTGCGTTCCGGGCCGCTGCCGGCAAACGCCGCACGCTCGGCGGCTATCTCGCCGTGTTCTATGCGAGCTGGCTGATCTCGCTGCCGCTCTGCCTCGCGGCTGCGCTGCCGGTGTTTTATCTGCTGTTCACCCCGTCGCTGTCGCTGACCGCCTTCATCGCCATTATCCTTGTCGAGTCCGGAACCTGGCGGATCGTGGAAATGATCCATCAGGTCAATAACGGGCTCGGCCGCTACGGCTCCGCATCGTTCGTCATCAGCCTCGGCACCGCGTTGCGCAGCGCAGGCGCGGTCGCGTTCCTGGCCTCCGGCAGCCACGACATCGAAACCTGGTCCGCCTTCTATGTGATCTTCAATATCGCCGCGATGGCATTGGCCGTCGCGTTCTACCAGCCGCGCGTCCGGCTGCGCTGGCGCGCAGAGCTGTTCTGGGGGCGGATTCGCGACGCGCTCTTGTTCTCGGTCGCCTATTGCGCCTTCATCTCGCAGAACGAGATCGACAAGGTGGTGATGCTCTCGCTGGCGGATCAGCGAACCGTCGGCATTTACGCGATCGCCTCGCGGATCATCGACTTCACGTCGGTGCCGATCCGCACCTTCTTCGTGCTGTATTCGCGCAAGCTGATCCTGGAACGCCGTGCGCGCAACCAGATCCGCCGCAGCCTGGGCGTCGAGGCGGCGATCGCACTGACCTCGACCCTCGCCTTCGCGGGTTTGCTGACGATGCTATGGCTGTGGCCGAATCTTCTCGGCCACAATATCGCGTCGGCCGCGCCACTGCTCGGCGTTCTGCTCGCGGTTCCGGCCTTCAAGAACCTGCTCGAATATCACTCCGAACTGTTCTTCGCCTATCAGCAGATGACGGTCCGCGCCGTGCTCGCCACCTCGCAGGTCGCGTTGAAGGCGGTCGCCCTGGCGCTGCTGCTGATCTGGTTCGGCGGCATCACCGAATGGGGTGTCTGGCTCAACGGCATCTATATCGGCCTCTACGCGCTCTCCGCAGCCATCGTCTACAGCCTCGTATTCAGGAGTGAAAATCAATGAGCAAAACCTTTGCCCCCGATTTCAGCTACGCGCCCTTCGATACGACGGCCGGCTCGCAGGCATCCGCCCATGCGCGGCCATTCGCGCATCCACAGTCGCTGCTCGAACTGCCGCCCGGCGAAGCGCGCAAAAGCCTGCTCACCGTTCACGAGATCCTCTCCGCCAGGCTGCAGTCGAAAAGCGAGATCGCGATCTATGAGGCAGGCGGAGGATCCACCAGCTTCCTGCCACTCGGCCTGCTGCACCGCGCTCACGTCACCGTGGTCGATATCGACGAGGACCAGATTCGCAACAATGATTACGCGCAGGAAAAGATCCTCGGCGACGTCCAGACCCATCGTTTCGAGCCCGGCAGTTTCGATCTCGTCATCTGCTACAACGTGATCGAGCATCTTCCCGATACCGAATCCGCCCTGCTCGGTTTCTGCGAGGCGCTGAAGCAGGACGGGCTGATCCTGATCGGCGCGCCCAACCCGAGATCGCTATCCGGCGTCGTCACCAAATATACGCCGCACTGGTTCCACGTCTGGTATTACCGCTATGTGCGCGGCATCGAGAACGCCGGCCTCCCCGGCGAAGCGCCGTTTCCGACCTTCTTCCATCCGCTGGTCACACTTTCGAAGCTGGAGGCCTTTGCCGGCACGCATGGTCTCGAAGTGATCTACCGGAAGGAATATGAAAGCCCGCGTTTTCCGGAAATACGGGCCCGCAAGCCGATGCTCGCCAGGCTGATCGACGCGTCCGCCGCCGTCATGAATTTCTTCCTGCCGGAAAAGACCGACGTCCGCCACGGCGACTATCACCTGATCTTGCGAAAGCGCTGAACCATGTCCGCGAGGCGGTCCAAAGCTGCAATGCCTGCCAGCCGTCAGCCCGGCGACGCAGCGTTGACGTTTGGCCGCGGCCAGGACATCGGCAGACCGGGCCTCTGCATCTGTCTGGCGGCCCAGAGAACAAGATCGCAGGCGCGCTTAAACGCTTTTTTTGCCATTTCGGTGAATAGTCCAGCCATGTGTATGGTTAATTGTTCCTGTTGCGTTTGTTCCGCGCCGAATTGTTGCGCGTCCGGCGCAGCCGGAAAAATAGCCCCTCGGCCAGTGCGTGCGGCAGTTCGAATGGAAGCTGGGGCCCATGCTTGTCTATGATCAGCCGATAGGCCAGCCCGGGCCCGGCGCCCCGAAGGCGCTGGCGCGGACGCTTGCGGGCTTCAGCGTGCAGGAGCTCGGCCATCTGCTGTGGCGGCGCAGGGCCGCCATTGCCGTGGCCGGATTGATCTGCGCCTGCGCCGCGGTTGCGGTCGGCAAAAGCCTGACGCCGAAATATTCGGCGACCGCGCAGCTTTACGTCGACCCTCGCGAATTGAATCTGGTCGACCGCGAGCTCACGCCACGCTCCCAGGATATTTCCGGCCTCGCCATGGTGGTCGACAGCCAGGCGCGCGTGATCACCTCGAACAGCGTCCTGTTGAAGGTGATCCAGGACACCCATCTCGACCAGGATCCGGAGTTCGGCGGCGAATCGAAGAGCACGATCGGAAAGCTGCTTGGATTATTCGGCATCGAGACCCATTCCGCCGGCGACGACAAGCTCGGCCAGATGGCCGCGCTGGAAGCGTTGAGCCGCCACATCAGCGTGAAGAAGCCCGACCGTACCTTTATCGTCGACATCGACGTCTGGTCGCGGGATCCCGCCAAGGCGGCGATGCTCGCCAATGCGATCTCCAACGCCTACCTTGCGGAATCCAGAAGCTCGCAAGCCACCGCCGCGCGGCGGGCGACGACGGATCTGTCCGGCCGGCTCAAGGAATTGCAGCAGCGGCTTCGCGACGCCGAAAACGCACTGGCCGTCTACAAGGCGCAGAATAATTTCGTCGGCAGCCAGGATACGCAGATCAGCGACCAGCAGCTTTCCTCCGGCAGTCAGCGGCTCGCCGCGGCGCATGCGCTGACGCTCGACGCCCAGGCCAAATACGACCAGATCGAGGCCAGCCGCCGCGCCTCGACCGATGTCGGCGCCATTCCGGAGGCATTGCAGTCGCCGACCGTCGCAAACTTGCGCTCGCAATATGCCGAGGCCCGCAAGCATTATGCGGAGATGGCGGGAGAATTGGGACCGCTGCATCCGGCGCTGCACCAGATGGAAAAGCAGGTGGACGACCTGCACCGCACCATCAACGAGGAAATCGACCGCTTCGCGCAGTCGGCCAGAAACGACCTGACCCGCGCCCGCGATTTTGAAGCTTCGCTGGGCAGGGCGCTGGAAACGCAAAAGCGCCAGAGCGTCCAGCTCAGCCAGGCTTCGGTCCGACTCCGCGAACTCGAACGCGAGGCCGACGCCAGCCGCGACCTCTATCAGTCCTTCCTCAAGCGCTCGCGCGAGACCGAAGAGCAGGAAAGCCTCAACACGTCGAGCGCGCGCATCATCGGCGAGGCCACGGTGCCGCAACGCCGCACCTTCCCGCCAGCCATGAGCCTGTTGGCGATGGTCGGCTTCGCGCTCGGCGCACTGGCGGCGGCCGGCTGGATGGTCGCAGCCGACCAGTCATCGCCCGGCAGCACCGAACCGGAGCCGGCAAGATCACCGACGAAACCGTCCGCAGCGCAACCGTCCAGCGCTTCGCCGCAGCCGCAAGCGGCGGCGATCGCCCTGGTCAAAAAGCCGCTGATCGCGCGCCTGCAGCAATCCGACGTGATGCGGACGCTCGGTGCAATCCTGGCCAGCGGTGGAATTGCGGACCTGACCCAGATCGGCTGGCCGACGCTGCGGATGGGCTTGCCGCCAACCGCCTTCTCCAACGCCATGCGCGACATGCGCGCGCCGCTGGCCAGGCGTTCGGCTGCGGATACGACGCCGGTCATCGCCGTGATCGGCGCCGGCGCCACGGAGGATCGCAGCATCGCCGCGCTGAATATCGCGCTGGCGGCCGCGCGCGATGGCGCCAAAGTGCTGATGGTCGATGCCGATCATCTCACCCATGCGCTTTCGGACAAGGTGAACCGCAACCGCGTCGGCGAGAGCGAGACCGGCCGGTCTGGCTGGCTCCACATCGGCGCCAGGCTTTCGGGTGCGTCCAAGCCTTCCGACATGATCGAGACCGCGAACGGAATTTCGGTGCTGCCGATCGTCAAGGGAGCGGGCGATACCAGGGCGAGCGATACCCTTCACAAGGCGATCGCCGAAGCCCGTTCGTCCGGCGGCTACGACCTCGTGATCCTTGACGGGCCGGCGATGCCCTGGAGCCCGGCCGACCACAATCTGTTTGACGAGGCCAGCGGCCTCATCGCGATCCTGCCCGCCAGTCTCGACATCAATGGCTGCATGGAAGACATCATCGCGGCGCTCGGCGGCATGGAACACAGACTGATCGGCGTCGTCCTGAATGAACTGGCCCCCGTGGCCATCCACCGCCAGCGGAACAGACAATATGCTTGAGCGCCGCGCCAATCCCGTCGGCAGAGCCGCCACCGCCAACGTGCCCCGAATCTCGTTGGGCGGCCTTCGGCTCGCCGTGCTCGACATCGAGCAGACCGCGAATTTCATGATCGACATGGTCTTCCCGGTGCGCCGGACCGACCGGCCGCTGTACCTGACGTCGGCCAATGGCGAGGTGCTGTCGCGCTGCGCGACCGAACCGATGACCCAGCGGCTGTTCCGCACGGCCGATCTCATCAATGCGGACGGCCAGCCGCTCGTCACCGTATCCCGGTTCAAATCCGCAACGCCATTGCCCGAGCGCGTCGCGACCACGGACCTGTTCTACGTCGTCGCCCGCAAGGCCGCGGCCGCAGGGCTGACATTCTACATGTTCGGCACCGACGAACGGGAAAACGACGCCGCCGTCGCCAATGTGCGGAAGGCCGTGCCGAATTTGAAGATCGTCGGACATTGCCACGGCTATCTGCGCGGCGATGCGCTTCGCGCCAAGGTCGACGAGATCAACGCGCTGGCGCCGGATTATCTGTGGGTGGCGCTCGGCGTGCCCTATGAACAATCCTTTGTCGAGGAATTCGCGCCGCGCCTGTCGAATGTCGGTGTCATCAAGACGGCGGGCGGCCTGTTCAATTTCCTTTCGGGCAGCCGGGCCCGCGCCCCGAAATGGATGCAGGCCGTTGGACTCGAATGGGCCTGGCGGATCTACCAGGAGCCGCGACGGCTGTTCTGGCGTTATTTGACGACCAATCCCCGGGCGCTCTATCTACTCTTCAACAACAGCCGGCCGTCCAATACCGAGATGCTGCGGCGCTAGTTTGCCGAACCGGAGTTCCCGCCGTCATGAATCCAGAACGTCGCTGCGAGACATCGGCATGAGCGATCGTCCGGCTATTCTGGTGACCGGTGGCGCCGGCTATATCGGCGCGCATTGCTGCCGGGCCCTGGCCGCCGCAGGGTATCACCCGGTCGTCTATGATAATTTTTCGACCGGCCACCGCAGCTTCGTCACCGGTTCGCTGGTGCCGGGCGAGTTGCTGGACGGACCGGCGTTGGTTCGCGCCTTCGCCCAGCATCGTATCGCCGCGGTCATGCATTTTGCGGCGTCGAGCCTGGTCGGCGAGTCCGTTTCCAACCCGCGGAAATATTACCACAACAATGTCGGCGGCACGCTGTCGCTGCTGGATGCCATGCGCGAGGCCGGGTGCAGCCGCCTGGTGTTTTCCTCCACCGGCGCGGTATATGGCAATGCCGACAGCAAGGCGCTGCCGGAGACCTATGCCTGCGCGCCGATCAACCCCTACGGCACCTCGAAATGGATGATCGAACGGATCCTCATCGACTATCGCAGCGCCTACGGGCTTGGATCGTTCTGCCTGCGCTATTTCAACGCCAGCGGCGCCGATGCCTCCGCCGAGATCGGCGAATTGCGCGATAATGAGACGCACCTCATTCCCCGCGCCATGATGGCGCTGCAGGGTCATGTCGGCGATTTCGCGGTGTTCGGCGACGACTACGACACGCCCGACGGCACGGCGATCCGCGATTACATTCATGTCACCGACCTCGCGGCGGCGCATCTGCGGGCGCTGGAGCTTTTGATGCAGGGGCATCAGGGCGGCGCGTTCAATCTCGGCACCGGCACGGGATTTTCGGTGCGGCAGGTACTGACGGCCATCGCAACCGAGACCGGCCGCCCGGTTCCCCATGTCATCAAGCCGCGCCGGCCGGGCGACCCGACCTATCTGGTCGCGGACCCCAGCGCTGCCCGCGAGACATTGAAATTCAGTCCGGTGCATTCGGATCTGCCGACCATCATCCGGACCGCATGGGCCTGGCACAAAAAGGCCCATCCGCTGAAGACGCATGAGCCCGCGCGCGGCGAATAGGCTCCTTGGCCGCCGGCGTTACAACGGCCTGATCTGCCCTTGCGGAATTTGACGACGCCCGCGCCGTATTACAGCGCGATCGCGCCGCTTGCATGGATCGCGTTACGCTGAAGCTTTGCGGCCACGCGCGCGCGATCTATTCCGCAAACAGAACCGGGGCGCTGCCCGCCGGCTGCAGCGGCGGGGAAGCCAGCAGCGGCGACGACCGAAGCAGATCGGCCAATTGCTCCGGCGGCAGCGGCCGGCTGAACAGGAAGCCCTGCATTTCGTCGCAACCATGCGTCCGGAGGAACGCCTCCTGCTCGCTGGTTTCGACCCCTTCGGCGACGACGGTCATTTCCAGCGCCTTGCCCATGCTGATGATGGCCTGCGCAATCGCCTTGTCTTCGGAATCGTCGGGAAGATCGCGGACGAACGACCTGTCGATCTTGAGCGTATCGATCGGAAACTGCTTCATCAGCGACATCGACGAATAGCCAGTGCCGAAATCGTCGATCGCCAGGCGAATGCCGCGGCTCCGGATCTCGTCCAGCGTCCTGATCGCACGCGTGACGTTGCGCATCATCATGCTCTCCGTCACCTCGAGTTGCAGCAATACCGGCGACATACCGCTTGCGGCCAGCGCTTCGTCGATATCGTGCAGCAGATTTTCATCCGTGAACTGCCGCGGCGACAGGTTCACCGCGACCGACACCGGACGCAGCCCACGGCGTTGCCAGGCCATGTTCTGCGCGCAGGCCGCCCTCAGGGCCCAGCGTCCGATCGGAACGATCAAGCCGGTTTCTTCAGCCAGCGGAATGAACTGTCCGGGCGGCAGAAGGCCATATTCGGAATGGGACCAGCGCAACAGCGCCTCGACGCCGGTGATCTGGCGGCTCGCCAGATCGATCTTCGGCTGATAATGCAATGAGAATTCGTTGCGCTCCAGCGCATGACGCAGGCAATTTTCCAGCGTCAGCCGCTCGATCGACGGCATCTTCACCTCCTTGGTGAAGAAACGGAAATTGTTCTTGCCGTCTTCCTTGGCGAGATACATCGCCATGTCGGCATTCTTGGTCAGCGTATGGACGTCGGAGCCGTGTTCCGGGAACATCGCGATGCCGATGCTGGCGGTGGCGTGACATTCATGACCGCTCAACCGAACGGGCTGGCTGACCGCCCATAGCAGCCTGCCGGAAATTTCCTCGATCTCGCGGAGCGCGGCAGAATGTTCGAGAATCACGACGAACTCGTCGCCGCCGAGACGCGCGACGATGTCGCCCGGGCGCAGCGTCTGGCGCAGCCGCCTGGCGGTTTCCACCAGCAATCTGTCGCCGGCTTCATGGCCGAGCGAATCGTTGATGACCTTGAATCGATCGAGATCGATGAACAGCATGGCGAACCGCAGTTCACGATGCTGCGCCGCCTGCATCGCCGTTTGGAGCAGCGCGTTGAATTTCTCGCGGTTGGGCAGCCCGGTCAGGCTGTCATGCGACGCCAGATATTCGATCCGCTCGTCCGCCCGGGCTTTCTCGTCCGCGCGGTCGAAATTATCGAGGGCGAATGAAATGTTGTCGGCGATCCGCTGCAGCAGGTCGACCGCCGTCGGCGTAAACGCGTCCTTTTCGGCCGCGCAAAACAACAGGATGCCGACTGCCTGACCACGGTTGAACAGCGGAAATGCCGCGACCGCGCTCGTCCCGTTCTGCCGGTTCGATTCGTGAAAAAAAGCGCCGCGCGGATCCGCCAGAAAATCGTTACTGATGCACGGCTGTCGGGTACGAAACGCGATGCCGCTGATGCCGCTGCCCTCGGGGCAATCCTCCTTGACGGACAGCCTGCCGTTCCTGGCCCTTTCCGCCGTAGGGCCCGCCGTGGCGACGATATTGAGAAAATCATTGCCGTCCTGGACCAGGCCGATGCTGGTCGAGGTGAATTTGCCGCCATTCGCAGCGGCCTCGCAGACCAGTTCGAACAGTTCGGACCGCGACTTCGCCCGCATGATCGCTTCGTTCGTGGTGCTCAGCGCAGCGAACATCCGGGTCAGACGCTCTTTTTGCTCCTCGATCCTGGTTTTTTCATCCATGCGATCGAAGCTGCCCAGCGCAAACGACACATTTTCCGCCAGACGCTGCAACAATTCGATTAGTTCCGGCGTGAAGGTGTCGCGCTCGGTCGAATTGAAAATCAGCACGCCCTGCGATCGACCGCCGCTGAGCAACGGCATGACCGCCGAGGAGGCCACGCCGCTGCGGCGCGCTTCCCGGTGCCAGGGCCGGGTGCGTTCGTCGGCCAGGACATCGTTGCTGAAACAGGGTTGCTGCGTCCGGAATGCCGTTCCCGCCAAACCGCGCCCTTCGGGTATCGTGGCCGTCGTCGCGAATTTACGATTCCTCATTTCGCTGGAATCGTCGCCGCCCGAGGCGGCGATATAGAATAGATCGGTGCCTGGACGCACAAGAGCCACGGATGCGGAGTTGAACTTCGCGCCCTGTACCGCGGCGGCGCAGACAAGATCGAACAGCTCCTCTCGCGACCTGGCCCTGACGATTGCCTCGTTGGTGGCGCTCAGCGCGGCAAACATCCGCGACAGCCGCTCCCGCGCCGCCTCGTGCTCGAAATTGTCGAGCGCGTAGGAGATGTTCGCCGATATACGCGCCAGCAGCGAAACGGTCTGCTGGTTCAGCGAACCCGGCTCGCGCTTGGTGACGAGCAGCACGCCGACGCCGCGACCGTTACAGGTCAACGGCAACGCCGCCGCCGCTCCGACCTGCGCATCGCATGCGCCCTGCCGCCACGCCAGCGAACGCGTATCGTTCAGAAAATCATTGCTGATGCAGAGCCTTTGGTCGCGAAAGGCCTGGCCGCAAACCCCCGACCCTTCCGGCGTATCGGCCACGATCGAAATATCGATCCGGCGCAGCCGCTTGATGTCCTCGCCGAAACCCGAGGCAAAACGGAGCATGTCGGTGCCAGCCTCCAGCAAGAAGACGGCCGTCGCCAGAAAGTCGCCGCTGGAGAAGGCCGCGTCGCAGACCTGCTGGTAGAGTTCTTCGGGCGATTTCGCATAGAGAATCGCTTCGTTGGTCGCGCTCAACGCCGCAAATGTACGCGTGATATCCGTATCCAACGCCTCGCTCCTGAGGCCATTCTTTGCCTATCCAAAGCGGATTTTATGGGTATCGGCGACCTAAATGCCCGTTAAAAACAGCCCAAGTTACGAGTCAGAGTAAACACAGTACAAATAACGGCAGCTAAAAAACGCTACAGGGGCGATCTGCCGTCAAAATTGCCGGTTTCTGATCAACGTCTTGGCAACTACGGTTATTCCGTGATCAGGATGTGGACTGCGTTGAAAGCCCATGACGGACGGACACCGGCATCCAGGTCCGGGCAAACCTTCGCCCGAACCTAGTCTCTGCGTTATCATCTCGCGGTAAAACGAGCCGAGGCGGCCTCGCGGTCTCAGGTTGGAGCCGTTACGCGCTGCCGGCTCGGCAATAGCCAAGCGAGGATAACCGTGGCAACCACGGCAACGGCAATATTGAGGATCAGCGCGCCAAGCCCGACATAGAACGTATAGCCAACGCCGCTGAGATTGATGGTCGCCAGCGGCTTCAACCCGTTGCTCCACGCCGTCCAGGATCCCCAGCCGATTCCAACCGCCCAGCCGAGCAGCAGGCCCTCGGGGCGGAACCAGCGCGTGAACAACCCAAACACCAGCGCCGGGAAGGTCTGTAGAATCCACAGGCCCCCGAGCAATTGCAGGTCGAGCGCGTATTGCGTCGGCAAAAACAGGATGAAGGCCAGCGCGCCGACCTTGACCACCAGCGACGCGATCTTGGCGACCGAAGCTTCGCCGGCGTGGCTGATATTGGGGTTGACGTAGGACTTCCAGACATTGCGCGTGAACAGATTGGCCGCGCCGATGCTCATCACCGCGGCCGGCACCAACGCACCGATCGCGATCGCCGAGAACGCAAATCCCGCGAACCATGATGGGAACAGCACCTTGAACAGCATCGGCACCACGTCGTTCGGCGACGCCACCTTGATGTGGGCCGCATAGGCCATGTAGCCGAGCAGCGCGATCAGGCCGAGCAGCAGCGTATAGGCCGGCAGGAAGATCGCGTTCTTGCGGATGGTATCGGCGGATTTGGAAGCGAAGATGCCGGTCAGCGTATGCGGATACATGAACGCCGCCAGCGCCGACCCCAGCGCCAGCGTGGCATAGGGCAGCATCTGCGCGGGCTGTAGGGTCAGGCCGGTCGCGCCGCCCTTGACCGCGAAAGCATCGCCCGCGGCCTTGAACACCGCGCCGTATCCACCGAGCTGCCACGGCACCACCACCACGGCCACCAGCACCACGATATAAATCATGATGTCCTTGACGAAGGCGATCAGCGCCGGCGCCCGCAGGCCCGAACTATAGGTGTAAAGCGCCAGGATGATGAAGGAGGCGACGATCGGCAATTCGCCGGTCAGGCCCATCGCCTTGATCACCACCCCCATGCCGATCAATTGCAGCGCGATATAGGGCATGGTTGCGACCATGCCGGTGATGGCGACCGCCAGTTCAAGGCCACGCGAATTATAGGTGCCGTGGACCACGTCGGCCGCGGTGACATGGCCATTGGCATGCGCCACCTTCCACAGCACCGGCATCACCGCGAACACGAAGGGATAGACGATGATGGTATAGGGCAAGGCGAAGAAGCCGTAGGCGCCGACCGCATAGACCAGGGCCGGCACGGCGATCACGGTGTAGGCGGTATAGAAATCGCCGCCGACCAGAAACCAGGTGATCCAGGTGCCGAACTGCCGACCGCCCAGCCCCCATTCGTCAATATGGGCGGTGACCGGGCCGGACCTCCAGCGCGCCGCGAAAAATCCCATCACCGTGACGAGCAAAAAGAAGAAAACGAAAACCGAAAGCGCAACCCACTCGATCTGATCAGCCATGACTATACTCTTTGCGGGTTACGGCGTTTCGTCGGGAGTCTGGCTGCGATGGACCAGCCAGATCAGCAACGAAGCAATCGGCACCCACGCGAGCTGGTACCAGTAGAAGAACGGAAAACCGAACAGCGCCGGCTCCTGGAAGTTAAAGAACGGCACCCATAACAGGCCGATAAAGGGCAGCAGCAACAAGACCCACACAGGCAAGCTCCAGACATGCGCCATCTGCCGAGACGTGGCGGACGGCTTTCTCGTTGGCGATTTAGAAGTAGACCGCCGTTCCGTCCAGCATATTCGCAGTAATGATCGTCATAGCTGGATTGCGGAGGGGATTTTCGCCATCAATCCCGGCGCATCTGCGTTCCCTTCGCTGCAACGCCAGAGAAATGCTGCAGGTGCGAACAGAAAAGCTGCGTTGACGTTGAGCAAAAGCGCCATGCTGCACGCCGCCATGCAGGACGGCATTTGAATGTCCTGCCAAAGCCCGGCCGTTCGCCTGCACGCAGGCCATGCGCCGGACGAGGAACGGTCATGACACGCGACGCGCCTGCAAAGGAGGACGGGACGTGCCATAGACTGGCGTGCGCTTCTAACAACAAACACAACGAACGCTTCCGGGAGAGAATAGCATGAAGCATTGGCTGCTCGGTGTTCTGTTGCTGGCTGGATCGCCTGCCTTTGCGCAACAGAACGTACCCACGATCCCCTTCGAGTCCGTCCCCAATCCCGTCAAGCTGCCGACCAACATGTATTTCGGCGAGGTGTCGGGCGTCGCCGTCAATTCCAAAGGGCATGTCTTCGTGCTGTCGCGCGGCAACACCACCGGCCCGGCCTATGCGGCCGCCGCGGCGCAGCTCTTGGAATTCGACGCCAAGGGCAGCTTCGTCCGCGAAATCGGCAAGAACCTTTACGCTTGGTCATTCGCTCATGCCGTCAAGATCGATCCGCAAGACAATATCTGGGTGACCGACAAGGGCTCAGACATGGTGATCAAGTTCGATCCCGAGGGCCGCGTCGTCATGGTGTTCGGCCGCAAGCAGGAAGCCTCCGACGACGACACCGGGCCGCTCAAGCATCCGAAACCGCCCTTGCCCGCCGAGGATGGCCGGTTTCGCCAGGTCACCGATATCGCCTGGGACAAGGCCGGCGACACCTTCATCAGCGACGGCTACATCAACTCCCGCGTCGCCAAGGTGGACAAGGACGGCAACTGGCTGAAATCGTGGGGCGAGCGCGGCACCGGGCCCGGCCAGTTCAATACCCCGCACTCGATCGCGACCGACGCCGACGACAATGTCTATGTCGCCGACCGCGGCAACCACCGCATCCAGGTGTTCGACAAGGACGGAAAATTCCTGCGCCAGATCGTCATCGACATCCCGGTGCCGCCGGATGCCAAGCCTGCGATCGGCAAGATTCCGGATCAGGCGATGCTCGCCGGCGGCACCTTCACGCCGGGCTCGCCCTGGGCGATCTGCATCACGCCGCCGCCGCATCAGGTGCTGTATAGTTCGGATGCGTGGCCAGGACGCATCTACAAGCTCAGCCTCGACGGCAAGGTGCTCGGCATGCTCGGCCAGTCCGGCAAGCAGCTGAAGCAGTTCGGCTGGATCCACGCGATGGCGTGCCCGTCGGAAAACGTGATCTATGCGGCCGAATTGCTCAACTGGCGGGTTCAGAAGCTGATTCTGAAGCCCTGACGCAGAGGCGCAGCAAGACATCTATCGTCATTCCGGGATGGTGCGGAAGCACCAGACCCGGAATGAATCTTGAGATTCCGGGTTCGATGCTTCGCATCGCCCCGGAATGACGACCACAGGCCACCCAGAAGCAAACTTCAAATCATCCGCGCCACGAACGGGATCTTGCGCAAGAGCACGACGCTTGCCCAGCTCAGCGACAGCGTGCCGGCGAAGACGATGATGAATTTGACGAAAGCCGGCAGCGCGTAGTCGTACATCGCATATTGCAGCCAGATGATGAAAATGTAGTGGACGAGGAAGATGCCGTAGGCCGATGGCCGCAGCGCATCCATCCAGTTCCAGCTCGCCTTCGCAAAGCGCAGGAACAGCGACGGCTCCGTGAACGTCATCGCGGCGCTGAATAGCGCAAAGGCAACGCCGTAGCCGACCCGCCAGGACAGTGGCGGCGAATTGAAATCGGCCACCCAATTGTGGTGGATGTAAACAAGCGCGAGGATCGCGCCATAGAACAGCAGCGCAAAGCCCGCCCAGACCGGCCAGCGTTTCGCCACCTCGCCATTTTCCGCAAGCACGCCGGTCCTCAAATTGACCGCGCCGACGCCGACGCCGGCAAGGAAATAACCGGCATATAGCAGGATACGGCTGGTCTGGATCGGAACCGGATAGCCGTCCGGCTCCAGCCAGCTTGCGTCGCCGAAGGCCAGCCGCATCGGCAGATAGATCGCGATCGAAAAGATCGAGAAAGCGATAAAGGCCGGCACCGCCCGGTCGCGCGCCGAGAAGATCAGTTCGCCGAGCGCCTGGATGCTGCCGGGCGCGACCGCCCACAGCAGCGCCGCGATCGCATCGAGCGCCAGCAGCACCCACAAGAACCATGACGGCCCCGAAGGCCACGGCCCGACCGTGAGCGTGTGCCACCAGAAATGGAAAAAATTGAAATCCGTCGTCCCCGGCAGATGATAGCGCAGGAAGGTCGGATAATAGGCAATCGGCATCAGCACGAAGATCGACAACAGGAACGGCACCCCGAGGCGCCAGGCGCGGTGGCGAATGAAGCTCGCCGGCCCGTTTCGCATCAGGCTGTCGCGGACGAACAGGCCGGAAATGAAAAACATGCAGGCCATGAAGAAACTGTCGTTGAACAGCACGACCAGATCGAACCCGAGCCAGCGGGCATGGTCGCCGTCGCCGAAATAAGTGTAGTTGACGACCGAATGGTGCAGCAGCACCAGAAGCGTGATGCAGGTTCGCGCCCGGTCGAGCGCTGCGATACGCGCCGGCGCTATCGTGATCTGATCGCTTCCGTCCGGTTTCCGCAGCATCGGTTGCATTCCCAGCGTGGCCATCCGATGGCCGGTTGGCTCATTTCTCGAACGCGTCGTAAATGATCTTCTTCACCGTGGCGTTGACACGCTGACGCCCCGACGGGGAATCCTGCATCACGACGAAGAACATGTCCTCGGCGCGATCGACCACGAGGTAGACGCCGGTGGCACCATCCCATTTGATCTCGCCAAGCGACCCCGGCGGCGGGGTAACCGCAAGCCCGGGATCGGTGCGAACCCCGAAGCCATAGCCAAAGCCAAAGCCGTCGCCGGGATAATAATAATAGTTGCGCGCCACGCCCGTTCCCGGACCGACGTGATCCGTCGTCATCGCGGCAAAGGCCTTTCGGCTCAGGATGGTTTTGCCATCCAGCGTGCCGCCGTTCAGCAGCATCTGACCATAGCGGGCGAAATCGGAGATCGTTGAGACCATGCCGCCGCCGCCGGATTTCCATCGCGTGACATCGAGCGAGTTGCGCTCGACATGCCGGTCCTTGGGCAATGGCTGCGCGTAGCGCGCCCGCTCGGCCGGATCGGTCAGGAAGAATTTTGTCGTGGTCATGCCAAGCGGATCGAGCAGGTTCTGCTTTTCGAACTGATAGAGCGATTGACCGGAAGCGACCTCGATCACACGGCCGAGGATGTCGGTCGAATGCCCGTAATCCCACAACGTGCGCGGCTGTTCGGCCAGCGGCACCTTGGCGATCCGTTCGGCGAATTCGGCGTTGTCGAAATCGCCGAGATAGATTCCGTCATAGGCCGCTTTGACCAGACCGTAATCGCCATAGAAGCCGTAGGTGATGCCGGAAGTCTGCAACAGCAGATCCTCGATATTGACCGGCCGGCGCAGCGGCACCAGATCCAGCACCTGCCGGCCGGATTCGTCCTTCCGCTCGACGCCGACCTTCATGTTGGCGAAGGACGGAATGTATTTGCTGACGGGATCGTCGAGCGCGATCTTGCCCCGGTCCACCAGGATCATCGCCGCCACGCTGGTGATGGTCTTGGTCACCGAATGGATCGGAAAAATCGCATCCGGCGTCATCGGCGTTCCCGCATCGACGTCGCGCCTGCCGAAATATTTGAAATAGACCGGCTGGCCGTGACGCTGGACCAGGACGATGGCGCCGGGAATTCGCCCCGCGGCCACCTCGCCATTGATGAAATCATCGATCGGCGCGAGCTTCCCGATCGACAGTTGCGCGCCGGGCTGCGGCCCGAACGGGACACCGGCCGCGAACGATGGGCCCGCAGCCATGACAGCGGCGGCTACCGCACCGACCAATAGGACAGAGCGTCGAAGCAATTTGCGCAAAAACATCGGCCCGCCTGATCGATCGTTCGGATCAACCGACGTTATTGCATTGCTCGCCACCAATCCAGATGGCGGATGCCGGCCACGAAAGCCCGTTACGAATAGGGGTCGATCAGTTTCTGCTGCTCCGCGCTATGCTGCGCGAGAAGATCGATGAAAGTGCGAATCTTCACGGATAAATGATGACGATGTGGATAAACCGCATTCATCGAGAATTGCACCGGCCGGTATTCGGGCAATAGCCGAACCAGCCGCCCCGATTCGAGATCGTCATAGGCCAGAAATCCTGCGGCAAGATAGATGCCGACACCCTGCAGCGCCGCCATTCGCAACGTGTCGCCGCTGTCGGAGATCAGATTGCCGGATACCCGCACCGCGACCGGCGCACCCTTGCTGTCGGTGAAATGCCACTCATCCTTGTAGGGATAGAGCGCGTGGCGAACGCAATTATGTCCGGCGAGTTCGGACAACTCTCGAGGCTGGCCATGTTTTTCGAGATAGCCGCGCGAACAGCACAGCACATGCCGCCAGGTCGCCAGGCTGCGGACGATCAGGCTGGAGTCGGGCGGTTGCGTGAGCCGGACCGCAAGATCGAACCCTTCATCGATCAAGTCGATATTCCGCTCGCCCATGATCAGATCGACCTTGACGTCAGGGTAGGAACTGAGGAAGCCGGCGACCATCGGTGAAATGAAGGGAACGATGTGGGTCGCGACATAGATGCGCAACGTTCCCCGCAGGGTCGATTGCAGCGCGCCCGCGATATCGTCCGCCTGCTCGAGGTCGGCGAGGATTTGCGTGCAGCGATCGTAATAGGCCTTGCCGACCTCGGTCAGGCTGACTTTCCGGGTCGTGCGATGGAGCAGCCGGGCGCCGAGATGGTCCTCGAGCGCCTGCACGTGATTACTGACCATCGTCGTCGATATGTTGAGGCGGCGGGCGGCGGCCGAAAACCCGCCATTCTCCACGACCCGGACAAAAGCCGTCAGACTGGTCAGCCTATCCATAGAAGCCTCCGATTATCCACCCTCATTGGATAATCTCTCCGATTTCTCTCGGATTATCATATTCGCCGTCACATTGCATCTTGCCGCCGCGCAGGGCCCGCCGGCGGAACCGCATTTTCTGGAACATGGAGGTGGCGTATCGAGGTGGCGTGATGCGATGGGCCGCGCAGTTTCACACCGCGGTGGCGCGGGCGAAATCCAGGTAGATCTCGCGCAAGCGAGTGGCCATCGGACCGGGTTTGCCATCGGCTATCGGCTTGCCGTCAACGCTCACCACCGCCTGCACGAACAGGCTTGCGCTGGTGATGAAGGCCTCCTTCGCCGCCAGCGCCTCCTGAACCGAGAACGGCCGCTCCTCGACGCGAAGCTGGCGCTCTTCGGCCAGCGCCACCACCGCCTTGCGGGTGCAGCCCGGCAAGATCGCGCTCGAATTCTGCCGCGTCACCAGCACGTCGTCCTGCGTGAGAATAAACGCCGACGACGATCCGCCTTCGGTCACCAGGCCGTCCTCGATCATCCAGGCCTCGCTGGCGCCGGCTTCCGCCGCGGCCTGCTTGGCCAGCACCTGCGCCAGCAGCGCCACGCTCTTGACGTCGCGGCGCGCCCAGCGGATATCGGGCACGGTGATCACGCGGATGCCGGTCTTGGCCGACGGCGCGTTGACGATATCCTTGGCCGAAGTGAACATGATCAGGGTCGGCTTGACGCGCTTCGGAAACGCGAAATCCCGCCCCACATCGGCGCCGCGCGTCACTTGCAGATAGACCATGCCGCTGACGAGGTTGTTGCGCGCGATCAGTTCCTTCTGAATCTCCTGGATTCGATCGATCGTTTCCGGCAGTTCCAGCGCGATCTCACCGACCGAACGCTGCAACCGCGCGAGATGTGATGCATTGTCGATCAGCTTGCCGTCCAGCACGGCCGCGACTTCATAGATGCCATCGGCGAACAGGAAGCCACGGTCCATGACGGACACCCTGGCTTCCGCGAGAGGCACGAACGAGCCGTTGACGTAAGCGATCTGATCCAAGCCAATTCTCCCGGCGGGCTGCGGTTGCGCGCATCCTATACCGAATCGCTTGCGCGCAATCCATGACCGGAAATGATCGCCTGCCCGACGGTCCGAGCGGATCGCGCTCAGTTCACCGAATGATTGACCATGACCTCGATCAGTTTGGTCCCCGGCCGCCTGAACGCCGACGACAGCGCGGACTTCAACTCCTTGGGATCGGTGATCGTCATCGCCTCCAGCCCAAGCGAGCGGGCGACGCCGGCAAAATCCACCGGCGGATCGATGAAATCCATGCCGACATAATGATCGTCGCCATGAAACGCGAGCAGCCGCTGCTTGATGATGCGGTAGCCGCCATTGTTGATGATCACGAAGGTCAGCGGCAGCTTGTGATTGGCGGCGGTCCACAGCGCCTGGATCGAATACATCGAACTGCCGTCGCCGGAGAAGCACACCACCGGCCGGTCCGGGTTCGCAAGGCTGACGCCGACCGAGGCCGGCACGCCCCAGCCGATGCCGCCCGAGGCCAGCGCATGATAGTCGTAACGGTCGCGATAGGGGCGCAGCGCGGTCATGTAGCGTGAGGAGGTCAGGGCCTCGTCGACCAGGATGGCGTTGTCGGGCATCGCTTCGACCACCTGCAACGCCAGCCAGTCCGGATCGATCGGCGAGCGGTCCCCGGCCCTGGAAATTTCCTCGACCAGTTTCGCGCGCCGCGCGGTCCAGTTCTTCGCCGCCAGCGCAGCCATGCCCTGTCTGGCGCGGGTCTCGAGCGCCGAACCGCCCGCGGCCTTCAGCGCCGGGATCAGCGCGCGCAGCGTTTCCTTCACATCTGCCTTCAACGCGATCTCGGCGCCGTAATTCTTGGCGAGGTCCCAGTCGACCAGGCCGACCTGAACGATCGACAGCCCGTCAGGCAGCGGATCGACCTCAGAGAACACCGACATGCGCAGCGGATCGGCGCCGAGCACGATCATGAGATCGTAAGGCGACAGCAGGTCACGGACCTGCTTTTGCAGCCGCGACAGCGAACCCATGTAGCACGGGCTCTCCGACAGGAAATGCGATCCATAGGGCGTCGAGCACTGATAGGCGGGCGCGCCGAGCGTGGCGGCGAAGGCCGCGGCCTCCTGCAACGCATCGCTCTTCACGATCTCGTCGCCGGCGATGATGACCGGATTTTGCGCTTTCAGGATGCGCTGCGCCAGCGCCTGCAAGGCGTCGTCGGAGGGACGCACGCGGGCATCGACACGGGTCGAGCGGCCAAGTTCGATGCCGGCCTCGGCATTGAGGATGTCGCCGGGCAGCGAGATGAACACCGGCCCGGTCGGCGGCGTGGTCGCGATCTTGGCGGCGCGGCGCACGATTCGCGGCAGGTCCTCCAGCCGCGTCACTTCGACCGCCCATTTCACCAGCGGCTCGGCCATCTGCACCAGCGGGCCGTACAGCACCGGCTCCATCAGGCCGTGGCCCTGCTCCTGCTGGCCGGCGGTCAGGATCATCGGCGTGCCGGTGAACTTCGCGTTGAACAGCGACCCCATCGCGTTGCCAAGGCCGGGCGCGACATGGACGTTGCAGGCGACCAGGCGGCCGGAAGCGCGGCTGTAGCCATCGGCGATCGCGACCACCAGGCTTTCCTGCATCGCCATCACATAGGTGAGGTCGGGATGGTCCTTCAGGGCGTGCATGATCGGCAGCTCGGTGGTGCCGGGATTGCCGAACAGATGGGTGATTCCCTCGTCCTTGAGCAACGCGAGAAAGGCCGAGCGCCCGGTAATGCGATACTTCATATGTTTCCTCCAGCCCGCGGCCGTTGCCGCCGGGATCGGCGACAACATGGCCGATCTTTGCTGGGGAGATCAATGGAGGCCGGTCATGGCTGCCCTGCACGGACGGGATCAGGCGCTCGCACCAAAATATCGCTTCGCGGCCGGAGCGCGTTTTCTTTTTCGAGCGCGGCTCAATTCACCTGCTTCACGCCCTCGTCACTTCGGGATGCGCCATCGGCGCAGGCCCGTCCCGGAATGACGAGATCATTGGCAATGACGTTGCCAACTCAGGCCCGCGCCAACTCATCATAGGCGGGATAATCGGTATAGCCGGCCGCTTCGCCGCCGTAGAAGGTCGCGCGGTTGTAGGGCGCCAGCTCGTAGCCGCGTTGCAGGCGGCGCGGCAGGTCCGGGTTGGAAATGAAGAGGCGGCCGAATGCGATTGCATCGGCGTGACCCGCGGCGATCGCCGCATCGGCCGTTTCGCCGGTAAAGCCGCCCGCGGTGATCAGTTTTCCGTTCCAGATCGGCCGGAACAGCACCATCGCCGAAGGCACGTTCTGGTGGTTGACCTCGGCGCGCCCCGCCCCGCTCGAGCGTGGCTCGATGAAATGCAGATAGGCAAGGCCGAGCGGATTGAGGGCCTTGACGACGTGGCTATAGAGCGGCATCGGATCGGGTTCGCCGCTGTCATTGGCGACGCCGTAGGGCGACAGCCGCACGCCGACGCGATCGGCGCCCCAGACTTCGATCGCGGCTCGCGTGACGTCCATCAGGAAACGCGCACGGTTCTCGATCGATCCGCCATATTGATCGGTGCGCAGGTTGGTGCGCGATTGCAGGAATTGCTCGATCAGATAGCCGTTGGCGCCGTGGATTTCGACGCCGTCGAATCCGGCGGCCAGCGCGTTGCGCGCCCCTTGCTTGTAAGCACCGATGATTCCGGGAATCTCGCTTGTCTTCAGCGCGCGCGGCGTCTCGTAGGCGACGGACTTCCCGTCGGCCGTCATGGCCTTCAGTTCAGCCGAGATCGGCACCGCCGACGGCGCCACCGGCAGCGCGCCGCCCGGCTGCAACGAGGAATGCGAGACGCGCCCGACATGCCAGAGCTGGAGAAAGATAAAGCCGCCCTTGGCGTGGACGGCATCGACGACCTTGCGCCAGCCTTCGATCTGCTGTTCCGAATAGATGCCGGGCACGCCCGGATTGCCGAATCCGGTCGCCATCACGGGCGATGCTTCCGCGATGATCAGGCCGCCCGGCGTGGCGCGCTGGCCGTAATATTCCGCATTCAGCGGCCGCGGCGCCAGGCTCGGTTTTTCGGCCCGCATCCGCGTCAGCGGCGCCATCACGACGCGGTGCTTAAGCTGGCAGCGGCCGATTTCGAGCGGTGAAAACAGCGATGGATAATTCATGCCTGCGCTCTGAAAATTATTCCGTGAACCGGATATGGTGCCAGCTTATCTTGTTCGCAAAAGGCTTCAGTGGCAATGTCGGCCGGGTGAAGCGAGAGGCAAGTCTTCCATGCAGAAATCCGGCGCCCGACCGCTTCCTTCCCTCAGCGTCCGCATCGACCTCGACGCGGAAGGCCGGATCGGGCCGGGAAAAATCCTGCTGTTGGAGAATATTCATACCTGCGGCTCGATTTCGGCGGCGGGGCGCGCGATGGATATGTCCTACAAGCGGGCCTGGGATCTGGTCGACGAAATCAACCGCATCTGCCGGCAGGCCGCGGTCGAGCGCCAGACCGGCGGCAAGAACGGCGGCGGAGCCATGCTGACGCCGTTCGGCCTCTCGCTGGTTGCGCGTTACCGCAAGATCGAGCGCGACGCGGCCCACGCCGTCAAGAAAGAACTCGAGGCGCTGCAATCCGACATCGGACGGCCGAAGAAAAGCGCCAGCCGGTAGAGCGTTTTCGAGCGAAGTGGAAACCGGTTCGCGTGAAGAAAACGCGTCAAAACAAGAATCTGGAGCTTCGGTCTGATTCAATCAGAACCGACCATCTCCGGAACAGCCGGTCATCAGGCCCGACATGAGAGTGGCGGCCGTAGCCGCCACTTCCGATCTTACAATGGCAAGCCACATCAGGCCGTCTTGATCCAGACCGCCTTGACGTTGAGGTATTCCTCCAGGTGCTGCTTGCCTGACTCGCGGCCATAGCCGCTCATCTTGTAGCCGCCGAACGGCACCGCCGGATCCATCGCCTGATAGCAATTGACCCAGACCGAGCCGGCGCGCAACGCTTTGGCGACCTGATGCGCCTTGCCGACATTGGTGGTCCAGACGCCGCTGCCGAGGCCGAAGGTGGTGGCGTTGGCGCGCCGGATCAGCTCATCGGTGTCCTTGAACGAAATCGCCGAAATCACCGGACCGAAGATCTCCTCCTGTGCGATCCGCATGTTGTCCTGGACATTGGCGAACACCGTCGGCGGCACGAAATAGCCTTTCGCCAAGGCGCCCTCGGTCAGCCGCGCGCCGCCGGCGAGCGCGCGAGCGCCCTCCTTCTGGCCGATGGCGAGATAATCGGACACCCGCTCCAACTGCTGCTTCGACACCAGCGGACCAATTTGCGTGTTGGGATCGAGGCCGTTGCCGACCTGCAGCTTCTTGCCGTATTCGGCGACACGGCCGACGAACTCGTCGTAGATCTTGTGCTCGACGAACAGCCGCGTGCCGGCGCTGCAGATCTGGCCGGAATTGGCGAACACCGCCATCGCGGCGCCGGGGACCGCCTGGTCGAGATCAGCGTCGGCAAACACGATATCGGGCGATTTGCCGCCGAGTTCAAGCGATACGCGCTTGAGGTTGCCCGCCGACGCCCGGATGATCGACTGTCCCGTGACATGCGAGCCGGTAAAGGCAACCTTGTCGACGCCGGAATGCGAGGCGAGCGCCGCGCCCGCGGTCTCGCCATATCCCGTCACCACGTTGACGACGCCGGGCGGAATGCCGGCTTCCATCGCCAGTTCCGCAAGCCGCAGCGAGGTCAGCGGCGCTTCTTCCGCCGGTTTCAGGACCACGGTGCAACCGGTCGCAATCGCCGGGCCGATCTTCCAGACGCTGGCGCCGAGCGGACCGTTCCAGGGAATGATGGCGCCGACGACGCCGACCGGCTCCTTCAGCGTGTAGGAGAAGACTTCTCCGGGCAGCGAGTTCTCGATGGTTTCGCCCAGCAATGCGGTCGCCTGCCCAGCGTAATAGCGCAGCATGCCGATCACGCGCAGTTTGTTGCCGCGGGTGCGGCTGATCGGCGCGCCCATGTCGAGGGTGTCGAGCTGCGACAATTCCTCGAAATTCTTCTCGACGAGATCGGCAAGCTTGAGCAGCAGGCTCTGCCGTTCGAACGGCTTGACCTTGCTCCACGGACCTTCGAAGGCGCGGCGGGCGGCGGCAACCGCGCGATCGATGTCCTCCGCGTCGCCCTCGGCGACAGTCGCCAGCAATTCGCCGGTGGCGGGATTATGGGTTTCGAATTTCTTGCCCGAGGCGGCGTCGACCCATTTGCCGTCGATCAGCATTTTCTTGTAGGAGCCATCCGCATAGGGATGGCGGGTGATCGGTATCGCCTGCGTCACGGCCATGTCTGTTGTCCCTTCATGTCTGCTCTCCCTTGATATCGACCGGCATGATATCGATCCGCATTGGATCGTTATATTCAAGTTACTACATCGATGGGACGAAACCGTAAAGCGCGGCCGCCGTTTGGAGCGAGCGCCGCACGATGACCTTCCATGCCGTTTCGCGCATGGCGGCCGGATCGTGCTGGAGTTTCGGCTGTGATTGAATCAGGATTGAAGCTCTAGATTCAGATTCTCGTTTTGACACGTTTTCTTCACGCGAACCGCGTTTCCACTTTGCTCGAAAACGCTCTAACCTGATCAACGCCGTTACATTTCGCCCGGAGAACGCCGATGCCCCATGCCGCCATGTCGCCAAACAATGTTGCCGTGATTACCGGAGGCGCGTCCGGCATCGGGCTTGCGGCCGCCCTGAAATTCGCCAGCCGCGGCATGAAGGTTTGTATTGCCGATGTCGGCGGCGATCGTCTTGCTGCGGCCGAAACAAAACTGTCGTCCGTGGCGCCGGGCGGGGCAGCCAGCATCATGGCTGCGGCGGTTGACGTCAGCCGCCGCGAAGATCTCGCCGGACTGGAGACCGCGGTGCAGCGGCGCTTCGGCGGCACCGATATCCTGATGAACAATGCCGGCATCCAGCCGGGCAGCCAGATGTTCGGTCCCGCCGAGAGCTGGCAGCGCGTTCTTGCCGTCAATCTGTGGGGCGTCGTCAACGGCTCCCAGGTGTTCGCGCCGCATATGATCGAGCGCGGACGGCCGGGCCTGATCATCAATACCGGTTCCAAGCAGGGCATCACCACGCCGCCCGGCGATCCCGCCTACAACGTCTCGAAAGCCGGTGTGAAAGCCTTCACGGAAGCCTTGCAGCACGAATTGCGCAGCACAGCCGGCAGCCAGATCAGCGCCCATCTGCTGATCCCCGGCTTCGTCTTCACCGGCCTGACCGCCAGGGGCCGCACCGAAAAGCCGGCCGGCGCCTGGACGCCGGAGCAGACCGTCGACTTCATGGTCGAGCGGATCGACGCCGGAGACTTCTATATTCTTTGTCCGGACAACGATGTGTCGCGGCAACTCGACGAACGGCGCATCCTGTGGGCGGTGGGCGATATCGTCGAGAATCGGCCCGCATTGTCGCGATGGCATCCCGATTACGCCGAGGCTTTCGCCAAATTTGTGAAGGGCGCGTAAGCGCTACGGCGCCGCCGGCAACGCGACCGGAATAAAACCGGACGACTTCAGCGTGACCTGGGCTTGCGGCGACAGCAGATACATCGCGAAATCGGCCGCGCCGGGTTGCGCCTTGCGCGAGACCGTCAGGCCGTATTCGGGACCGACCGAAAGCTCCGGCGGCAACTCGACCGACTTGTACTTCGATGACTCCCGAACGATCTGCTGCGCGCCCGAACAATAAAAGATGAACAGATCGATCTGGCCGTCATCGAGCGCAACCAGCGGCCGCAGACGCCCGTTCGCCGGTGCGGCCGTCGCAGGACCGCCGAATAATTGCTGCGCTTTCCCGGACAGCGTTTCGAAGGCGCCGGGCCGCATCGCGCCGATCTTGCGAAACATCTCCCAGGTATAGTCGCCGGACGGATCGGCAACCGGCGTCGATGTGCCGATGCGGATTTCAGGTTTGAGCAGCGTGTCGATCAAATTGCCACTATCGATCGCATTCCCGGCCGTGGTCACGACGCACAGCGCATTGCGCGCGAACATCACGCTCGGACCGGACACGCCCGCGTCGGTCAGGGCCTGCGCATGCGGCAACGCGGCCGAGGCGAAGACATCGAATGCTTCGCCCTTTTGCAGGCGTTCGCGGAGCACGCCGGATGGTCCCCATACCGGCGTGAAGCCGCTGCCGTAGTGCCTGGTGAAGTCGGCGAATATCGCCGTGAATGCATCCTTCAGGCTTCCGGCCGCCATCACCCGGATTTCAGCCGCTGAAACCGATGACGAAGCCAACCCGATCATGATTGCCGCCAGTAGTACACGCATGGCGTTATTTCACATTGCCGTTGTTGCGGGGGTACCCTAGCAGACCGGCGCTTCGGCCAACCCGGAATGACGGTGGAATTGACGTAATGCACATTAAATGCAGCGGTGACCCAAAAGGGCAAGCCGCTAATGCGCCCGCAACACCATGTTCGCCGCCGGCGCAGCCACCAGCGCTTCGCCGAGTTCGCTTTGCTGATCGCGCGGGATGGAAAAGCAGACGCTGAAGCCGTCGACGGTGCGCAGCGTCACCATGCCTTGCGCGGGGTCGGACGATTGCTCGACGGCCCAGGACGCCAGCGGATAGGCGTAACGCAGGCTTTGATCACCAAAGCGTGTCTGAAGGGCCTTGTCGATCAGCCCCGGCAAGGTCATGGCGAGCGCGCCAACCTGATTCAGGGATAGCCGGATCGTGGCGGGCCTGCCGCTGGAATCGACGAAACCGAGCGAAATGGCACCGCCATCGGCCGCAACCTCGCAACTGGTGAGCGCCTGGGTTTCGATCTCCATCATCAAGCTCCGGACCGCTGTTCGTTATATTTTATAGAACATATCGCTATTCCTCTCGCCGCGTCCAGCCGGTATTAAGGCCAACCGGGCGTCCGCGACCCGGTGGTCTGCCAGGCGCAATCGTGATATATAAGATGATACAACGTTTCCGACCGGCATCGCCGGTTTCCGGAATTGCAGGATGCGCCATGTTCGACTCCCAATCTGACCTCGCAGCACTCGTTTACGAGCGGGACCAGGATCCGGACCGGATCCTGCGCGATTTTGCCGCCGACCTGAAACGCCGCGGCTATCGGGCGGTCGGGCTGGTGCAGACCGGCCATCATTGCCTCGATGCGCCGAAACTATCGGCGATGCTGGTCCACACCGGCGAGGAATTGCAGCTGTTTCAGGATCTCGGGAGTTGCGCGACGGGCTGCCGGCTCGACGTCGGCCAGTTGCTGGACGCCGGCAGTCAGGTCGCCAGCGCCATCGACCAGGGCGCCGACCTCGTGATCGTCAACCGTTTCGGCCGCCAGGAGCGCGAGGGCAAAGGCCTTTCCTACCTGATCGAGCGCGCGCTGAGCGCCGATATTCCGGTCGTGATTGCCGTACCCGACAACCGTTTTGCCGATTGGATCAAATTCGCCGACGGCATGAGCGTGAAGCTGCGCTGCAGCCGCGAGGCGCTGAATGCGTGGTGGGATGCCGTTTCGGCGCGAAACGGCAGCTTCGTCGGCCGGGACAGCAAGACCTTCTGCGAAGTCCTCAAATAATCCCAAGGCCGACGATTTTCTGCCGGCACTTTTCTAAAGCGTCTCCTGCTTGTGCCCGCATTGCTTGCAGGCGAATTTGACGCGGACCTGGCCCTTCTCCGCCTGGATCCGGTTCGGAGCGCCGCATTTGCCGCAGACAGCCTCAATGCGGGTATTGCCCTGCTTGATGACGATGTTCTTCTTTTCCATCGTCTCGCGGATCAGGCGCTCCGCCTCCTCGCGCATCGCTTGCTTCGACATCAGCCCCTACCGTCATGAATGTGCAGGCGCCGTCTATAGCACAGGCCCGTGACGTTTTAAGCGCAAACCTTGCCTGCATCTCGACGACGGCGCCGCTGTCCCCGACTCGAGCCGGGAAGGTTTTCGGCCAGGTAAGGCCTCCTGACACATAAGGGCGCCGGACGCTGCAAGATGCCGCGCGTGAAGGGCCGGCCTGATATCGGGGATATAGCCGGTTCCCAATTTTCCGTGACGATTTTGCCGGACCGGAATAATCCGTTTGCCCATTGCACAGTCCTTGCATGTGCCTGGAACCAAGAATGGGCTGCACATTGCAGCGCAGGCCGGCTTACGAACGGGGTTGCAGATGGACAGCAAAATGGGGCGTCGGGATTTCCTGGGTACGGTTGCGGCCGCAGGCGCCGTTGCCGCGGCAATGCGCTCGCCGTTCATCGGCCCCGCCGAAGCCGCCGCAGGGGACGGCAGCGAGATCATTTCGAAATCAGCCAGCGAATTGGCGGTGGCGATCCGATCCAAAAGCCTCAGTTCGAGAGCCATCGTCGAGGCCCATCTCGATCAGATTGCCAGGGTCAATCCGAAACTGAACGCCGTGGTCCAGCTCACGGCCGAATCGGCGCGCAAGGAGGCGGACGAAGCCGACGCGGCGCTGGCCCGCGGCGACATCAAGGGGCCTCTGCACGGCGTTCCCATCACCATCAAGGATACGCTGGAAACGAACGGCGTGATCTGCACCGGCGGCACCAAGGGCCGCGCGAATTACGTTCCCAAGGCCGACGCCACGGCGGTGGCCCGGCTGCGCGCCGCGGGCGGCATCATCCTTGGCAAGACCAATGTACCGGAATTGGCGGGCGCGATCGAAACCGACAATCTGGTCTATGGACGGACCAACAATCCCTATGACCTCGCTTGCACGCCGGGCGGCAGTAGCGGCGGCGAGGCCGCGATTATCTCGGCCTGCGGTTCGCCGCTCGGTCTCGGCACCGACGCCGGCGGCAGCATCCGAATTCCGGCACATTTCTGCGGGCTGGCGGCGATCAAGCCGACCTCCGGCCGGGTTCCGCGCACCGGCCAGTTTCCGTTGCCGCTCGGCGCCCGCAATGCGGTGTTTCACGTCAGCCTGATCGCGCGCCACGTCGAAGACCTCGCTTTGGCCTTGCCGATCATCGCCGGCCCCGACTTCCGCGATCATTCGATCGTCGGAATGCCGCTCATGGATCCGAAAGCGGTGACGTTGAGCGGATTGAAATTGGCCTATTTCGAGGACGACGGCATGGCCACGCCGACCAAGGAAATCAGCGCCGCGGTGCGTGATTCCGCCAAGGCCTTCATGGACGCCGGCGTCAAGGTCGATGAAAGCCGGCCGCCGGACGCCGGCAAGGCCGGCACAGTCTATTTCGACATGAGCCGCGGCGACGGCGGCGCCGGCACGCGCGCGTTCCTCAAGAGCATCGGCAGCGATCCGATCTCGCCGCTGTTCGAGCAGGCCCTGACCCATTCGGTGGCGCCGGCGATGGCCAACACCACCGACGCGCTGGCGGCGTTCGTGCGATGGGACCTTTTCAGCAACTCCATGCTGCGCTTCATGGAAAACTACGATGCGATCCTGTCGGCGGTGGCGCCGTTTCCGGCCTTGCCGCACGGCACCAGCTTCGATGAAGAGAACCGCAAGGGCTTCGGCTATGCCCAAGCCTATAATCTGACGGGATGGCCGACGGCCACCGTGCGGGTCGGCACCTCGCCCGAGGGGCTTCCGCTCGGGGTCCAGGTCGCCGCCAGGCCGTGGCGCGAAGACGTCGCGCTGGCGCTGGTCCAGCATCTCGAAAAAACCTTCGGCGGATGGAAAAGGCCCGTCACGATATAACCGGCCTATTGATAATCGGCATCTTCCTGGCCTGAAGTGATCGGTTCGGCGATCAGGGGCGGTAGGCTGGATTATTATGAAGTTTACCTTTGTAGTTTTCCTTCGTATCTGCTAGACTTGCGCGCATGAACCGACGCAAGACGGAACTCCCGCCCCCTGATGCCGCCGCGCTGGCGGCCGAACTTCATGCGCTGAGCGGCAAGCTGAAGCGAAAGCTGCGCGAGCAGGCCTCCGCGGGAGACCTGACGCCTTCGCAAGTCGCGGTCCTTCGACATCTCCACCAGGACGGACCTGCGACCGTCACCGCGCTGGCGCGGACGGAGGGCGTTCGTCCGCAATCCATGGGTGCGACCATCGCCGGGCTCGAAGCTCTGGGACTGGTCAAGGGCTCGCCCGACCCCAGCGACGGGCGGCAAACCATCCTGTCTTTGACGCCTGCCTGCCGTGAATTGATCCGGAGCGGCCGCGCCGCGCGGCAGGATTGGCTGCTGCGCGCGATCCAAACCAAATTGTCCGCGGAAGAACAGGCGCAACTGGCCTTTGCCATGCGCCTACTCAACCGCCTCGTCGACACCGCGTAACGGAGAGCAAGAAAATGACGGTAACAACCCTCGACACCAAAACCGCCTTGCTGGTGGTCGATTTGCAAAAGGGCATCATCGCCCTGCCGACAGCCCACCCGATCGCGGGCGTGATCGAGAACGCCGTCGCGCTGGCGGAAGCCTTTCGCGCCCGCAAGCTGCCGGTCGTCTTCATCAGTGTCGACGGCCGCGCGCCGGGCCGCACCGAGCACACGATCTCCCTTAAGGACATTCCCGCCGACTGGACCGAGATCATCCCCCAACTCAACCGCCGGCCGGACGAGCATCTAGTCACGAAGCGGACATGGGGCGCCTTCACCAACACCGATCTTGAAAAATACCTGAAAGAAAAGGGCGCGACACAGGTCGTCGTGATCGGCGTTGCGACCACCGCCGGTGTCGAGTCCACCGCTCGTCATGCCCACGAACTCGGCTTCAACGTCACGCTCGCGGTCGATGCCGTGACCGACATGAATGCCGACGCGCACCACAACAGCGTCACGCGGATCTTTCCGAAGATGAGCGAGACCGGCACGACGCGGCAGATCCTCGATCTGCTCGACGCAGCATCGCGTAGCGAAAGCAGGAGTGCCTGAACGTGGAATCGCTTCATTATCTGGCTTATTTCGGCGGCGGCGCGATCCTCACCAACGCCGTTCCACATTTCGTCAGCGGCGTGATGGGACGCCCGTTTCAAAGTCCATTCGCCAAACCGCACGGCGAGGGACTTTCCTCGTCGACCGTGAATGTCCTGTGGGGCTTCTTCAACCTGGCGATCGGATATCTGCTGGTCTGCCACGTCGGCAATTTCGATCTGCACGCCCTCGATGACGCCGCCGCGCTGGGATTGGGCATTCTGCTGTTCGGTGTAATGACAGCCCGCATGTTCGGCCGGTTTCATGGCGGCAACTCTCCGCTGCAAGGCCGCGTATCGCCTTGAGAGGGCCTTTCCGCGCGCTGGAGAGCGCCAACTACCGGATCTGGGCGGCGGGCGCGCTGGTCTCCAATGTCGGCACCTGGATGCAGCGCACCGCGCAGGACTGGCTCGTGCTCACCGAGCTGACGCACCGCAATGCGACCGCCGTCGGCATCGTGATGGGCCTGCAATTCGGCCCGCAGATCCTGCTGCTGCCGTTCACCGGATTCGCCGCCGATCATCTCGACCGGCGCAAGCTCGTGTTCTGCACGCAGGCCACGATGGGCCTGCTGGCGCTCGGCCTCGGTCTGCTGGTCGTGACCGGCCTGGTTCAGCTATGGCACGTTTACGTCTTCGCATTTCTGTTCGGTTCCGCGGCCGCTTTCGATTCGCCGGCGCGGCAGACCTTCATCTCGGAACTCGTCGACGAGAAACACCTTCCGAACGCGTTGGGACTCAACTCGACCTCCTTCAATGCCGCGCGCATGATCGGGCCGGCGATCGCCGGCGGCCTGATCGCCGGAATCGGCACCGGATGGGTGTTCCTGATCAACGGCCTCTCCTTTCTCGCCGTGCTCTGTTCGCTCAACCTGCTGCGGCGCGGCCAGCTCAAGCCCAGCCACCGCGCCATCCGCAGCCGCGGCAGTTTTGCCGATGGCTTTCGCTACGTCTGGGGCCGCCCGGACCTCAAGGTCATCCTGCTGATGCTGTTTCTGGTCGGAACCTTTGGATTCAACTTTCCGATCTTCATCTCGACCATGTCGGTGACGGTGTTTCACAAGGGCGCCGGCGCTTATGGATTGCTGAGCTCGATGATGGCGGCGGGATCGGTGACCGGGGCGCTGATGGCCGCGGCGCGGGCGAAACCGGGCATTCCGGTGCTGCTCGCCGGCGCCGCGATCTTCGGCGCCGGCTGCACGCTCGCGGCGGTGATGCCGGACTACGCGCTGTTCGGCCTCGCGCTCTTTGTCGTCGGCATCGCCGCGCAGACGCTGACGACATCGATCAACAGTCTGGTGCAGATTTCGACCGAACCTGCGATGCGCGGCCGCGTGATCGCGATCCTGCTCGCGATCGCGCTGGGCGGCACACCGATCGGCGCGCCGATCGTGGGCTGGATCGCCGACGCCTTCGGTCCGCGCTGGGCGCTCGGCGCCGGCGCCGCATCCGGCCTGCTGGCTGCAATGGTTGCGGTGGTTTATCTCGCAAGCGGCAGGCAGCCGGGCGACGACGAGGCCGCCGCCGTCCGCGACCAGGCCGATGCGAACTTCAGTGGCGGCGGTTGAACGCGGCCGCGAAGTCTTCGGACACGACAAACTCCAGCGCCTGGCGCAGCGCCGCCGACTTCGCCACGCCGAACGCGGCTTCGAATCCCTCCTGGGCGCACTTCCAGAGCAGGGTCGACTCCTCGAGCTTTTTCCGGCCGGCCGACGTCAGGGCGACCAGGCGGTTGCGGCGATCCTGCGGATCGACGCGGATCTCGACCAGCCCGTCGCGCTCCAGCGGCTTCAGATTATGCGTGAGCGCGCCCCGGTCCATCACCAGCGCCTCGGCCAGTTCGCCCAGCGGCGGCGTGCCACTGCGGGCGATGTGGTTGAGGATCGCCCGCTGAGTGGTCCGCAATCCGCAAGGCTCCAATGCAGAATCATAAAGCTGTGACACCCGCCGCGACGCCTTGCGTAAGGCGGTGCAATTGCAGGCGCTTTTCCGCTGCTTGCCGCTGGTCGCCATATCTCGCCGCTCCGGGATCAACCTTGACTATTTGTTTGCATATGCAAGATATACCGTTCGACGCTTGCATATGCAAGTAAATGGGTTTTCCGATCGAATGGAGAGACCGATGCCGCTGGTACGTATCGACCTTGAAAAGGGAAAAGACGCGAATTACCGGCAAAAAGCCGGGCAGATCGTTTACGAGGCGATGGTCGCCACCACAGGCGTTCCCAAAAACGACCATTTCCAGATCATCGGCGAACATGCCGCGGACAACTTCATCTTCGATCCCGATTATCTCGGGATCCACCGAACGCGCGATCTCATCATCATCCAGATCTTCTTCAACGAGGGCCGATCGGTCGCACAGAAACAGGCGCTGTACAAGGCCATCGCCGAAGGCCTGTCCGCCTCGCTCAAGGTGCGGCCGGAAGACGTCTTCATCTCGCTGGTCGAGGTGAAGAAGGAAAACTGGTCGTTCGGCAACGGCGTGGCGCAATACGCGGCCTGACCATCAAGAGCGCAACATGCAGACCGCCATTGATCCCCCGAAATCCCTGATCGAGCGATATCGCGCGGCCCTGGTGCTGATCTGCGTGTCGGCGCCCTCCTTCATGCTGCAGCTCGACGCCAATATCGTCGCGGTCTCGCTGCCATCGATCAGCGACTCGCTGAAAGCGAATTTCGCTGGGATCGAATGGGTGGTCACCGCCTACACGCTTGCCTTTGCCTCGCTGCTGCTGCCGGCCGGCGCATTTGCCGACCGGTTCGGGCGCAAGCGCGTGTTGATGACGGGACTTGTCCTGTTCACGGCCGCCTCGTTCTTCTGCGGCGCGGCGCCCAACCTTGCGACCCTGGTCACGGCGCGCGCGTTTCAGGGCGCGGGCGCCGCGCTTCAGCTCAGCGCGGCGCTGGCGACCTTGTCGAGCTTCTTCAAGGGCGACGAACGGGCGCGCGCCTTCGCGTTCTGGGGCTCCGTGGTCGGGATCGGGATTTCGCTGGGGCCGATCGTCGGCGGCCTGATCACGCAGGGGTTCGGCTGGGAATGGGCCTTCTACATCAACCTTCCCGTGGGCGCGCTGACGATCGCGCTCGTGGCGGTCGTCATCACCGATTCCAGGGATCCGGGGGCCGTTCGTTTCGACCTCGCCGGCGTATCGACTTTCAGCGCGTTCCTCTTCCTGACGACGCTGGCGTTGATCTCGGGCAATCACGATGGCTGGACCAGCCCGCACATCCTCGCCGAAGGGATCGGCGCGATCCTCTTTCTGGCCCTCTTCGCCGTCGTCGAGTTGCGCGAGGCCCGCCCGATGGTGGATTTCTCGTTCTTCCGCCGGCCGACCTATCTCGGCGCCAATATCGCCCAGTTCTCTTTTGCGGCCGGCCTGCTCAGCATGCTGACATTCATGCCGATCTATTTTCAGCACGCGCTTGGCTTCTCGCCGCGCGCGGCCGGGCTCGCCATGCTGCCGATGGCGCTACCGCTGTTCATCGTGCCACGGATCGTCACGTCGTATCTTTCCCACCGCCTGACCGGACGCACCCTGCTGACCGCGGGGCTTGCGCTGGTGAGCATCGGCCTTGGCCTCGTGGCGCTCGTCGCCGGCCATCAGGATTATCGCTGGATGCTGGCGGCCATGCTGGTGACCGGCCTCGGGGCCGGCCTATTGAACGGCGAGACCACCAAGGTCGGGATGACCGTCATTCCCGCGGAACGGGCCGGCATGGCATCCGGCATCTCCGGCACGATGCGGTTCACCGGCATCGTGATCGGGTTCGCGGCACTGGGCGTGGTGTTGTTCAGCCGGATCTCCGTGCTGATCAGCGCGGCGCTCCCGGCGATCGATGACAACGCGAGAGCTGGATTTATCCGCGATGTCGCCTCGGGAAACCTGTCGGGCGACGGCATACCGTCAATTTCCGCAGCAACGCTCCACGCGCTGGCGCTGCAAAGTTTTACGGCGGGCTATACGATGCTGTTTGCGGCCAGCGCCGCATTCTGCCTGGTCGCCACCATCCTCACCTGGTGGCTGGTGCAGGCTTCCGACACCCAGCCGATCGCAAAGAAGCAACGCAGGACCGAACGCCCTGTTCAAGCGCCATTGGCCGTGCCAGCAGAAGGCGAACCATCGGACCGCGCCCTGATGCCGCGCGAACGCCGCCGGGTTTAAGATTCGTCTCACGCCATTCGCTGGCTCGCTATACCGTGCCCGGTTAGCGGCTACTCGATCTTCAGGCCCGACGATTTCACGACCGCCGCCCAGCGCGCATCCTCGCTGGCGAGATAGGCGCCGAACTCCTTCGGTCCCAGATCGCGGGGGATAGCGCCCAAGCTCACGAACTTTTCGGCCATCTTTTGCGACTGCATCACCTTGGTGATCTCCGCACCGAGCTGATCGACACGCGCTTTCGGCGTGCCGGCCGCGACCACAATGCCGAGCCACGCCGACAGATTGATCTCCGGAAAGCCTTGCTCGGCAAGCGTCGGTGTATCCGGAAATGAGGGGACACGCTTGGAATAGGCGCTGGCAAGCAGCCGCATCTTGCCCGCGCGGATGAAGGGCTCGGTCACAGTAACCGTATCCATCGCGACGTTGACGACGCCCGCCATGAGATCGTTCATTGCCGGCGGGCTGCCCTTGTAGGGAACATGCAGGATGGTGATGCCGGCGCGCTGCTTGAAGACTTCCATGCCGAGGTGCGAGAGCGTGCCATTGCCGGAGGATGGATGCGTAAGCTTCTCCGGGTTCGCCTTCGCATAGGCGATCAACTCAGGCACGCTTTTGATCGGCAGCGATGGATTCACCACCAGCAACAGCGGCAGATCGGCGACCAGCGCCACCGGTGCCAGATCCTTGAAGGTGTCATAGCCGACCGTCCTGTACATATGCGGGTTGACGACCAGCGAGGCCAATGGCGCCAGCACCATCGTGTGGCCGTCAGCCGGCGACTGAGAAAGTGAGGCCAGCGCCATGCTGCCGCCCTGCCCTGGCCTATTTTCCACAATCACGGTTTCGCCAAGCAACGGGCCGAGCTGGTCGGCCAACAGACGCGCGACCAGATCGGTTGCCTGTCCCGGCGGAAATCCGACCAGGATCCGCGTGACTTCGGCGCTTCGCACATCGCCTGCCATCAGAACAAAGGCCATGACCGCCATCAAGACGCGTCGCATATCGAATCCTCCCCTTGAGCCTCTTTGGGCTGTTTATTAAATGACCTTGGCGTCGCGCAGCCGCTCTATTTCCTGAGCGTTTAATCCGAGCGAGCCGAAAACCTCTTCATTATGCTGTCCGAGCGACGGACCGGCATTGCGCACCGAAACGGGAGTTTCCGAAAACCGCGGCACGACGCATTGCATGCGGACGTCCCCGAGTTCGCCGTCAGGCACGGTAACGATGGTTTGCCGCGCTACGAAATGCGGATCCGCGAAGACGTCGGCAGCATCATAGATCGGCGAGAACCCCACCTCATGGGCCTGCAAGCGAGTACGCAATTCATCCAGCGTCAGGCGCGAGACGGCATCGCTAACGATCCTGTCGATCTCCTGATTGTTTTTCACGCGCGAGGGATTGTCGATGAACCGCGGGTCTGAAATCAGCTGTTCGAGCCCAAGCGCGGTGCAGAACCGCTCAAAAATGCTTTGCGTCGACGCCGCGATTGACGCCCATTTGCCGTCGGCCGTCGCATAGATGTTACCCGGCGCGGCATACTGACTGCGGTTGCCGCTGGCAACGCGCACCGCACCGAGCTGGTCGTATTCGATCGCCAGGAATTCCAACGTCCGCATCATGGCTTCGGCGACCGCGCAGTCGATCTCCTGCCCGCGCGCGGACGGATCGCCCTTGATCCGGTACAATTCCGCCAGCACGCCCACGGCGCCGAACAGCCCACCGACTGGATCCGAAATCGGGTAGCCGAGGTGCAGCGGGGTACCGCCCTCTTCGCCGCACATCCGGGTAAAGCCGCTCATCGCTTCAAATACGCGCGCAAATCCGGGCGTGCTGCGATAAGGCCCGGTCTGGCCAAAGCCGGTTACGCGCAGGATGGTGAGGCGCGGATTGATCGCCTGCAGCCAGTCTCGCGTGATCCCCCAACCATCCAGCGTACCGGTGCGGAAATTCTCGACCAGAACGTCGTATTGCGCGGCCAAGCGGCCAAGTAGCTCCTTGCCGTCCGGCTTACGCAGGTCGAGCGTGATGCCTCTCTTGTTGCGGTTGGTGACCTTCCACCATAATGGAACGCCTTCCTTGTGCGGCGCCAACCGCCGCAAGGCATCGCCGGCGCCCGGCATTTCAACCTTGAGCACTTCGGCGCCGAGATCGGCGAGCAAGGTCGAGGCGAACGGCCCGGCGATCACCGTCGAGATATCGAGGACGCGCAATCCGGCGAGCGGGCCGGAGGGAATGGCGACTTTGGGAGTTTCTGACATACGCGATCGTATCGCCGCGCCATCTTATGCGATATCTTCACATCCGATAAATCAGAATTGCCAGATCAGCATATCCCGACATGATGGATATCAAGCAGCTCAAAATCTTTGTCGACGTCGCGGCCAATGGGAGTTACGCGCGGACGGCGGCAATCGTGGGCGTTGCGCAGTCCGCGCTCAGCCGTCAGTTGGCCGCGCTGGAGCGGGGTATCGGCGGCAGGCTGTTTCACCGCACCGGCCGCGGCGTGGTGCTGACCGAACTCGGCGAGCGCATGCTGCCGCGCGCCCGCGCATTGGTCGCGGACGCCGAAGCCTGGGAAGACGCAGCGAGACAGCAGCACACGGAGCCTCATGGTGAAGTCACGCTCGGCGTGGTGCCGGTCGCCTCGCGCGGACTGATAGCCTCACTCGCTGCAGAGCTCCGCCAGCATTATCCGGGCATCCGGCTGCGGGCGCTGGAAGCCTATAGTGGCCAGGTCGAGGAGTGGCTGGCATCAGGGCGCATCGAGATTGCAATCTACAACCGCTACCGCCGCGGTCGTGTCGCCAACGCGGAAGCGCTTGCCCGCGCCGACGTGCATCTGATCGCACGGCGCGATCACCCGCTGGCGCGACGGCGCGAACTCCCGGTTCGTTCCTTCTCCGAGCTTCCGCTCGCCATGCCGATCCGCCCGAACAGCCTGACCAGCATGTTGATCGGGCTGGCCGCCTCCCAGCACTTCGAGCTGGATATCCGGCTCGAAGCGGGCTCGACACCGCTGACCAGGGACGTGATGCTGGCATCCGACCTCGCCACCGTCTCGCCCCGCCACGTATTCGCGCGTGAGATCGCCTCGGGCGAACTGGTTGCCATTCCGGTCGTTCGGCCCAGGATCGTGCAGACGACCTGGATGTCCCTGAGTTCGCATCATCCGCCATCGAGCTCAGCGCAGATCGTGGCGCGCCTCATTCGCCGGTTGGCTGCAAGGCTGCGCACGGACAAATAGATTGAGTGCTGAACGTTGCTTAAACAGGCGCAGTACCTTCCGTCAGCCAATAAGGCCCGCAGGTGGCAAAGACAGCTTTACCACATGTCGATTGATGTGAAACGGCTGCTCGGCCACGTCGTGCTTGCCGCGCTTACCGCTTGCAGCTTCCTTGCCGGCACCAAAACAGCGACAGCGCCGCGTTGAGCTGGATGGCGGACCGGTTCGCGAACGTTCCGGCGACGAGCGATTGCCCGGGCTGAACGAAGCTGCCCGGGCGAGGGTAAGGAGGCCAGTGGTTCGATTCTTGCATTTACCGGCAGGCTATAGCGATCTCGAGCGAGAGATATCATGGCTGTTCTCATTCGCGGCGGCACGGTCGTCAATCATGATTATTCCCGGCGCGCCGACGTGCTCGTCGACGGCGAGACCATCGTGGCCGTCGGCGCCGCCATCGATCCGCCTGCGGGTGCCGAACTGATCGACGCCGGCGGCTGCTATGTGATACCGGGCGGCATCGATCCGCACACCCATCTCGAAATGCCGTTCATGGGCACCTTTACGACGGACGATTTCGAATCGGGAACCAAGGCCGCGCTGGCCGGCGGCACCACCATGGTCGTCGATTTCTGCCTTCCCGATCCCGGGCAATCGATGCTGGCGGCCTATCAGGATTGGCGCCGCAAATCCGAAACGGCCGCGGCCGATTACGGCTTCCACATGGCGGTGACGTCGTGGTCGAAACAGGTGTTCGACGAGATGGAAATTGTCGTCAAGACCTACGGCATCAACACCTTCAAGCACTTCATGGCTTACAAGGGCGCGCTGATGGTCAATGACGACGAGCTTTACAACTCGTTCGCGCGTTGCGCCCATCTCGGCGCCATGCCGCTGGTCCATGCCGAGAATGGCGATGTCATCGCGCGCATGCAGGAGGCCCTGCTCGCGCGCGGCGTGGTCGGCCCGGAAGGCCACGCCTATTCACGGCCCCCGATCGTCGAGGGCGAAGCGACCAACCGCGCCATCATGATCGCCGACATGACCGGAGCGCCGCTCTATGTCGTGCATACGAGCTGCCGCGAGTCGCACGAGGCGATTGCGCGGGCGCGCGCCGGCGGCAAGCGCGTCTATGGCGAACCGCTGATCCAGCATCTTCTGCTCGATGCGAGCGAATATGAGAGCAAGGACTGGGACCACGCCGCACAGCGCGTGATGTCGCCGCCATTCCGCGACCGGTCGCACCAGGATAGCCTGTGGGCGGGCCTGCAATCCGGATCGCTTCAGGTGGTCGCAACCGACCATTGCGCTTTCACGACCGCACAGAAGCGGCTCGGCCAGGGTGATTTTCGCAAGATCCCCAACGGCACCGGCGGCCTCGAAGACCGCCTGCCTCTCCTATGGACCGCCGGGGTCGCGACCGGCCGGCTGACCAGGGAGGAATTCGTCGCGGTCACCTCGGCGAACATCGCCCGCATCCTCAACATCTATCCGCGCAAGGGCGCGATCGCCCCGGGTTCGGACGCCGACATCGTGGTGTGGGATCCGGCCGCGAGCAAAACCATCAGCGCCAAAACCCAGCTCAGCCGCATCGATTACAATATATTCGAGGGCTACGCCTGCACCGGCGCGCCGGCGATCACGCTGTCGCACGGCAGGATCGCCTGGCAAAACGGTGACCTCCGCGCCGAAAAGGGCGATGGCCGCTATATCGAGCGGCCGCCGTTCTCGCCCATTCATGTCGCCAATTCGACCTGGAAGGCACAGAGCGAGCCGAAAGCGGTGTCGCGTTCCGCCGTTACGCCGTAAGCGTCACAGTTGTTGGGTCGCGCTACGGATTTGCCGCTGCCGTCATCTGGCGACCAGCCTGGGCGGATTCGGTCGGAGCGGCGGAGGGCTCGGACAGGCAGCCACGGCAGATGACGAGCCTGTCCTTCAACTGCGCTTCGGCGATCGCGGTCTGGTCCGGCTGTTGTGCCGCGAAGCTATCGGCAGCGCGCGCCTGCGCCGCCTGATCGGGCTGCATCGCATTCAGCGATCCGGTGACAATTTCCGCCTCGGGGCGGCGCGGCCGCCTGGTCCGCGGGGTTCCCTGGTCCGGGGCCTGCCCTGCTCCATCCCATGCCATCGCCGGACCCGAGGTCGGCGCCGCCATATACATATTGGCGACGCTGCCGCAGCCGGTCAGGCCAAGACAGAACAAGATCAGGGCCGCCGATCGCTGCATGGACATCCGGACACTCCGCTCAAAACCGCCGTTCCCCTGCTTATGCTAATTTCTTGAATTAAAGCCTAAGGCATCGGCGATTGCGGGATTGCCGGTCCCGTCAGTATTCGCGCCCAGACCGGCGAACCGATGGGAGGGACCATGCGAAGGCGGATTTATAGAGATTGATAAGGTGGTGGGCGCGACAGGGATCGAACCTGTGACCCCTACCATGTCAAGGTAGTGCTCTCCCGCTGAGCTACGCGCCCTAAAACCAATCGTGTCGGGTGGCGTCCGTATATCGGCTCCGGGGCGGGCAGGCAAGGACGCTTGGCCGCGATCCTTCACCTTCCTTGGGCCGATCCGGGGGCCGAATTAGGCCGCCAGCATCTTGTTCACTTCGCTGACCAATTCGCGAAGGTGGACGGGTTTGGCCAATACTTTGGCATTCTTCGGCGCTTCCGAATCCGAATTCAGCGCCACCGCCGCAAAGCCGGTGATGAACATGATCTTGATGTCGGGATCGAGCTCCGAGGCGCGGCGCGCCAGCTCGATGCCGTCCATTTCGGGCATCACGATATCGGTGAGCAGCATCTCGAACGGCTCCTCGCGCAGCCGCTGATAGGCCGACATGCCATTATCGTGGGACGAAACCTGAAAACCCGCATTTTCCAGTGCCTTGACCAGGAAACGGCGCATGTCGTTGTCGTCTTCGGCAAGAAGGATTTTATGCATGGCGGTGGATCGTCGAATCCGAATGAGAGGGGAGGTGTCCGGTTTACTAAGCCGACCGAGAGTAAATTTCGGGTGAAAAGCCCGCCGGCGCGGCTCGCTGTGTTCAAGAAGATTTGTGGACCGGAACGCCGGATAAATCAATCAACGCAGGCGTTTTCTCCCATCTCAGAGACGTTCCAGCCGGTTTCGGATTTTTTCGCTTGGCAGGACGGCCGCGATTACCGACAATGTGCCTCCATAAGAATTTCCGTCCTTTTGGCAGGATGATACGTCCAGAGCGACGGATTCCAGGGACGGCGCCAAGGATGACCCCATTGGAAGGCGAACTATCGCCCCCGTTCGAAATCGTGGAGCCATCCGAGTGGCGGGCGCCCGTTATCTTCAATTCCCCCCATTCGGGCTCGGTCTACCCGCTCGACTTCCTCAACGCCTCGCGCATCGATCTCACGGCGCTGCGGCGCTCTGAAGATTCGTTCATGGACGAGTTGATCGAGGGCCTGAGCGCGCGCGGCTTCCCGGTGGTCCGGGTCAACTTTCCGCGCTCCTATGTCGACGTCAACCGCGAGCCCTACGAACTCGATCCGCGGATGTTCATCGGGCGATTGCCCAGCTTCACCAACACGCGGTCGATGCGGGTGGCCGGCGGTCTCGGCACCATTCCGCGCGTGGTCGGCGACGGGCAGGAGATCTATCGCGAGCGCCTCAGCGTCGACGACGCGCTGGCGCGGATCGAGGCGCTCTACAAGCCCTATCATCGCGCGTTGCGCCGGCTGATCAACAAGGCGCATCAGGCGTTTGGCGCGGTGGTCGTGGTCGACTGCCATTCGATGCCGTCGATCGGCGTAGCGCGGGACGAGCCGCGGCGGCCGGACGTGGTGATCGGCGACCGCTACGGCACCAGCTGCGCGCCGCTATTGCCCGATTTGGTCGAGCAAACCATGCGCGCGCTGGGCTATTCGGTCGGACGCAACAAGCCCTATGCCGGCGGCTTCATCACCGAACATTACGGCAATCCGGCCAGCGGACTGCATACCGTCCAGCTTGAACTCAACCGCGCGATCTACATGGACGAGCGGCGGCGCGAACGCGGCCCGAGATTCGAACAGATCGCGAAGGATTTCGCTACCCTTGCCGATGTGCTGGCGACCGTGCCGCTCGGCGAGCTCGGACCGTTCCAGGCCGCGGCGGAATAGCTCGCTTCCCCGTCGACCTCTTTCGTCATTCCGAAGCGATGCCACCGACTCCCCGCGAAGTGCGGCCCGATGACAGCTTAAGCATCGAACCTAGAATTCAGAAGTTGCAGCTTGAGATTCCAAGTCCGCGCCAACGTCCGCTTCCCGGAAAAAAAGCAATGAGCGAGACCCCAAAAGAAAAAAGGGCCGCTTGAATGACAAGCGGCCCAAGTCTAGGGAGGAAACGCCCAAGGAGGGCAGCGATAGCGCAAGGCGCTACCGCACCGCAACAATATGCGAGCGCGCTGCACAAAAGGCAAGGGTTTTTAATCCATTTCCCATGCAAATTTCGCCGGGCTTGCGCGCATACAACACATGGCGAGGACTTCCGGTCCTTCTGTAAATCCAATGGCTTAAGCCAATGCCCGGCCGGACGAGCGCCTGATCCGCGGATCGCTCTCGATTTCGTGACCGGCTTGGTTACCAAAAACCCACCGCCGCTCCGGCCGATTCCTGCATGCAAAATACCAGTGACTGAATCGGGATGTCCGTGCGTGATTCGCCGGATTGGGCTAGGCAATAGCCGAAGCAGTTTCCGCATCCTGACTTTAAGGAACAACCGTGACGGTCATCGATTTCACAGCCTTCATCGGCCGGCTTGCGACCGCCTCCGGCGAGACCATCCTGCCGTTCTTCCGGACCTCGCTCAGCGTCGACAATAAAAGCGTCGGACGCGACTTCGATCCGGTGACCGAAGCCGACCGCGCCGCGGAGGCGGTGATGCGGCGGCTGATCAAGGCGAATTTTCCCCAGCACGGCATTATCGGCGAGGAATTCGGCAGCGAGCGCGAGGACGCCGACTATGTCTGGGTGCTCGATCCGATCGACGGCACCAAATCCTTCATCGCGGGTTTTCCGATCTGGGGCACGCTGATCGCGCTGCTGCACAAGCGCACGCCCGTATTCGGCATGATGCACCAGCCCTATATCGGCGAACGTTTTAGCGGCGACAGCGGCTCGGCGCATTATCGCGGGCCAACGGGCGAGCGGAAGCTGGCGGTACGGCGGTGCGCCGCGCTCAAGGACGCGACCCTGTTCACCACCAGTCCGCTGTTGATGAACGCCGCCGACCGCGCCATCTTCGGCCGCGTCGAGGAAGCGGCGCGGCTGACGCGCTATGGCGGCGACTGCTATTCCTACTGCATGCTGGCGGCCGGCCATCTCGACCTCGTCATCGAGACCGAGTTGAAACCCTACGATATCGCCGCACTGATTCCGATCATCACCGGCGCCGGCGGCGTCGTCACCACCTGGGAAGGCGAACCCGCGCAGAGCGGCGGCCGGATCATCGCCGCGGGCGATCCGCGCCTGCACGAAGCCGCCCTGAAGCTGCTCAACAGCTAAAGCCTTATCGGTTCTGATTGAATCAGAACCGGGCTCTAACATTTTATTTGACGCGTTTTCTTCACGCGAACCGGAAGCCATTTCGCTCGAAAACGCTATCGAGCAATGCCGGCCCGACTGCCTCGAAAGCCTATGGAATGGCGGCCCCGCGCAAATGCTCGACCAGCAGCTTGGCCGGCCGCGGCAGCGACTTGAAACTGCGCGCGCAGATCACGAGCTTGCGGTTGGCCCAGGCGTCGCGGATCCGGACCGTGGCAAGCGGCATCGATCTCGCACAGCGTCTCGCCGCCACTTCCGGAACAACCCCGATGCCGACATCGGCCGCCACCATCTGGCAGATCGCGTCGAAATCGCGCAAGCGGGCCCGGAAACGCAGGCGCATGCCGAGCCGCGCGGCATGCTTGGCGATGTGAAGCTGGAGCGCCGTCGCATTCGTCAGCCCGACGAAATCGTGCCCGGCAACTTCCTGAAAATCGATCTGGCGGCGGCCGGCGAACACTCCGCGTCGCGCCGTTACCAGCATCAGGCGATCTTCGCTGAACAGAAATCGCTCGATATTGTCAGGCAAGGCGTGTTCGGCGGCAAAGCCGACATCGGCCGCGCCGGTCGCAACCGCCGCGGCAATATCGGTGCTTTCGCGTTCCTCGACATCGACATTGATATCCGGATGCGCGCGCAAGAAAGCCGCGAGCGCTTTCGGCAGATGCTCGGACAGGCCGGAAGTGGTGGCGAGCAAAAGGACGCTGGCCTTGGCGCCGCTGGCGAAGGCTGCGAGATCGCCCTGCATCGCCTCCACATTGTGGATCACGACCCGGGCATGATCGAGCAGGCTTTCCCCCGCCGCGGTCAGTTCGATCCCGCGCCGGCCGCGCTTCAGCAATGTCACGCCCAGCGCCTGTTCCAGCCCCTTGATGCGCGCACTGGCCGAGGCCAGCGCCAGATGGGCCGCCAGCGCGCCACGCGTGATGCTGCGCGCATCGGCCACCGCGATGAAAAGCTGCAAGTCGATCAGGTCGAAACGCATGGCGGTTTCCTAACCCTCATGGCGAGGAGGCGCCTTGCGCCGTCTCGGGCCGTGAGGCCGGTGACATCATCCTTCGAGATGCGGCCAAGCGGCCGCTCCTCAGGATGAGGATTGGCGGGATGCCTTCGTCATAGCCGAAGGCTATATCCGTAACCTCCAGATTGTGCCGGTGGCGCCGATCGGTCAATGTGCCCGGCATGTTCGACCCTCTCCTCTTCTTTATCGCGGCGGCGTTCCTGCTCGCCGGTTTCATCAAGGGCGTCATCGGCCTCGGCCTGCCGACGGTGTCGATGGGCTTGCTAGCGGTGACGATGCCGCCCGCGCATGCGCTTGCCATCGTGATTGCGCCGGCGATCATCACCAATATCTGGCAGACCTTTGTCGGCCCCTATCTGCTCGGCATCATCAAACGGTTGTGGCCGCTGATGTTGGGCACGGTGGCCGGCATCTGGTTGAACGGGGGGATGCTGACCGGGCCGTATGCCCGCTATGGCACCATCGTTCTGGGCGTGTTGCTGATGATTTACGCCGTCGTCGGCCTGAATAAACTCGCTTTCAGCGTCGCGCGGGGCAACGAAAAATGGATCGGCGGTATCGTCGGGCTGGTCACCGGTATGATTTCCGCCGCGACCGGCGTGCAGGTGATCCCGTCGATGCCGTATATGCAGTCGATCGGCATGGAGAAGGACGAGCTGGTGCAGGCGCTCGGGGTGTATTTCACCGCCGCGACGCTCGGGCTCGCCTACAATCTCACCGGCGCCGGCCTGTTGAATGCATCGACCGCGCTGCCCGGGATGGTCGCAATGGCCTGCTCCTTCGCTGGCATGTTCATCGGCCAAGGGGTGCGCTCGCGGCTGGAGCCGGAAGCCTTCCGCCGCTGGTTCCTGATCGCGATGATCTTTCTCGGCATCTATCTCGTGGCTATCGCGATCTACAATATCGCGCGCGCCTAGAGCGTTTTCGAGCGAAAGCCTGCCCCGGACTTGATTCGGGGTGGATACCGGTGCGCGTGAAGAAAACGCGTAGAACCGATCATGACGACCGCACTCACCCAAACAGCGGCGTACCCGGCACGAAGGCGTCGAACGCCGCCCAGAATTGCGACCGGTAGCGGTCCTGTTCCTGCAAGATTTCGTGCTTCGAGCCGGCGATGACGAGATGCGAGCCGGCGCGCAAATGATAGGCGAACTCCTCGATCGCCGGCGTCGAGACCACGCTGTCGTTGCTGGCGGCCAGCATCAGGATCGGCTGCCGGATCAGCGAGGGATAATGCGTGGCGCGGAAAGTATGCATCGCGCTGAACGCCGCATCGGCCCACGCGATGGTCGGCGCCGCGATGCCCAGCGTGGGGTCTTCCGCGAGGATCGCCGCGTTGCGCGCATAGCGCACGGGATCGCTGGTCACGGGATTGTTGACAAAGGACGACAGCCCCACCAACTGGCCGTTGCCGCCCGGGATGTAGCGGCCGCCCTGCCCCGTCAGCCGCAACAGACGCAGCAGCGCGGTCGGCAGAAACGAGGTGCGGCGCCCGGGAAGGTCGATCATCGGCGCCGACAGCACCATGCGATCGAACCAGCGCTTGCCGGCATAGGCGATGCGCAGCATCACCGCGCCGCCCATCGAATGCGCCAGCGCGAAAAACGGCGGCGGGCAGTCCGGCAGCACCACCTGCTGCACGAAGGTTTCGACGTCGATTTCGTAATCGGAGAAACGGCGGACATAGCCCTTGCGCGGATCGCGCAGGCGGCGGGACGAATGGCCCTGCCCGCGCCAATCGATCATCGCCACCGCAAAGCCGCGGTCGCGCAGGTCGCGCACGGTCTCGAAATATTTTTCGATTGTCTCGCCGCGCCCGGTGAAGACGCAGACGGTGCCTTTGCGGCCGGCAGGCGGCGCCCAGCGCGCAAACCGCAGTTCCGCGCCATCCGGCGTCTTGATCGTGCCCGAGACGACATCTTCCGGAACGGGATTGGCGGGAATCGAGACGAGCGTCATGGGGGACCGGCTAGGGGAAAAACGCTGGAAATCAAGGGCGCAAGCAGCAAAAAACGGCGCGTCCCGACCCTCTTGAACGCCCTTGGCGTTTCACCCATATCATCCCCGTGCAGGCCGCTACCAGTGTTTCGGAACCGAAATCACAAGGCTTCGAAATCACCAGGCTGCACAAGGACGAAAGCCCGGCCCTATGGCGGGCGGGTTAACTGCAACAGTCGCTCAATGGAGGACTATCCTATGCGTACCTACGACCTTACCCCGTTTTATCGTTCCACCGTCGGCTTCGATCGTCTCTTCTCCCTGCTCGATCAGGCGACCTCGGACGGCAGCCCCGGCTATCCGCCCTATAATATCGAGCGTACCGGTGAGAACAGCTACCGCATCACCGTCGCCGTGTCCGGCTTCGCGCTGGGCGAGCTTTCGATCGTCGCGAAGGAAAATACGCTGACGATCAAGGGCGAAAAAACCGCCAACGAGAACGGCCAGGATAAATCCGAGGTGCTCTATCGCGGCATCGCGGCCCGCGCCTTCGAGCGCGCATTCCAGCTTGCCGATTTCGTGCAGGTGAAGAACGCCTCGCTCGAGCACGGCCTGCTCCACGTCGATCTCGTCCGCGAAATTCCCGAGGCCAAGAAGCCGCGCAGCATTCCGATCAGCTCCGGCGGCCAGGCTCCGCAGGTGGTCGACGGCTCGGCTGCCAAGGTCGCCGCCTAAACAGCGGCTTCTGATTTCGGCAGGTATTGGCTGAAACGAAACGCCCCGGGAAACCGGGGCGTTTTTTGTGGCTGGAATGACGCGTGACGTTGAGCTCACTCAAACCCCTGCACCTTCGGCATCTCCTGCGTCGGCAGGATCTGCGGCGGCGAAGGCTTGGCCTCGGCCGTGCCCGGAGTGGCAAGTGCCGGAGCGGGCGGCGTATCGGCCGGCCTTACCTGATTGGCCGCTGACTGCTGCTCCGGCGCTGGAGTGGGCTTGGCTGCAAGCGGTTTCGACTCCGGCCCGCCCTCGATGACATGCGGCGGCGTCTCCCTCGGCAGCGGTACCACGGACGGCATGCGGCTCGCGACGCGCGGTATCAATGCCGGCGGCCGCGGCACGCCGCTGGCCTGGCTCACCGGCGGCAATGGCCCCGCCGGTCCATAGGCGCCGGTCGGGCCGTCATAAAAATTTGCGCCCATACGATAAGCCGGAACGAAGCGGATGATCCGCCCGTCACGGGCGTCGATCACCAGGCGGCCGTCGTCTCCACCGCGATCGATCACGGCAATCGTATAGACGAAGCCGTGCTGGTGCGGAGTTCCGAGCGGCGAAAACCCGTTCTCGCGCACCACCGTATAGACCTCCATCGCCGGCAGCAGCCGCGGGCCATCGCGCTCGACCGCGCCCGGCGGCATCGCCGCGGAAGGTCCGTCGAAATCGGAAACCAGGACATAGCGGGGATTTCCGGCCCCAGATGGGGCCAGCATCTGGGCATTTGCGGACGCGGCGGCCAGAATAACGCCTGCCGACATGATCCATCCCGTGAACAGCTTCATCGCCTCACTCCTGTAAGCCCCCGATTCTTGCAGACCCCTACTCCTGTAGGCATCCTGGTTCCGGAGCTTTTTTGCTCCTTGGTCCCACCCGTAATCTCGGTGCGGAATCCGGCGGTCCTTGGGCCGGATCGCGGCGCGGCCGCCTCAAATCCGCGGCGCTGGCTGCATCGGACGAGCGACTTTCACGCGCTTGTGTGATAGAAAAAAATTTGGCATGGTCGGATTTAGGACAGCTTAACTGTCTTAATTGCGGTGCTTGCCCGGCACGGGGATTGCACTGAGCGTCGGGCGCGCACGCGCCAGAAGGCCAAGGGCAAGGTCGTTCATCCTGACGTTGAACGCCCGGGCCTTTAATTCTGAAAATGCGGCTCGCGGAGGACGAGCGGTGGCCCGGTGGGTGCCGCAGCAGCCAAGGTGCGCCGCCACAACGGTGAGGCACTGAGAGGACTTGAAAATGAGCGGGTCGGAATTCGAGCACGAAAACGTCGTGACGGCTGTGCGGTCGGCGGCCTCGGATTCGAAACCTGTCGAAGCCTTGCACACCGAAACCTTGCACAACGAAACCTTGCACGCGTCACAGCGCGAACATGATTGGCGGCCGCCGGCCGAGGGACTTTACGACCTCAGCCTGGAAAAGGATTCCTGCGGCGTCGGCTTCATCGCCAACATCAAGGGCAAGAAATCGCACCAGATCGTCTCCGACGCGATCAGCATCCTCTGCAATCTCGAGCATCGCGGCGCGGTCGGCGCCGATCCGCGCGCCGGCGACGGCGCCGGCATCCTGGTGCAGATCCCGCACGCCTTCTTCGCGCGCAAGGCCGCCGAAATCGGCTTCCAACTGCCGAATCCCGGCGAATACGCCATCGGCGCGCTGTTCATGCCGAAGGAAACGGCGTGGCGCAAAGTCATCAAGAGCATCATCGCCGACCAGATCAAGGCCGAAGGATTGGTGCTGCTCGGCTGGCGCGACGTGCCGACCGACAATTCCTCGCTCGGCGAAACCGTCAAGCCGACCGAACCCGCCAACATGCAGGTGTTCATCGGCCGCAACGGCACGGCCAAGAGCGAAGACGATTTCGAGCGCCGGCTCTACATCCTGCGCAAGTCGATCTCGCAGGCGATCTACCAGCGCCGCGAGCGCGGCCTGGCCGGCTATTACCCGGTCTCGATGTCGTGCCGCACCGTGATCTACAAGGGCATGTTCCTCGCCGACCAGCTCGGCAGCTACTATCCCGACCTGCACGAACCGGATTTCGACAGCGCGCTGGCGCTGGTGCATCAGCGCTTTTCCACCAACACTTTCCCGACCTGGTCGCTGGCGCACCCCTATCGCATGGTGGCGCATAACGGCGAGATCAACACGCTGCGCGGCAACGTCAACTGGATGGCGGCGCGGCAGGCTTCGGTCAGTTCGGAACTCTACGGCAGGGACATCAGCCGGCTGTGGCCGATCTCCTATGAAGGACAAAGCGACACCGCCTGTTTCGACAACGCGCTCGAATTCCTGGTGCAGGGCGGCTACTCGCTGCCGCACGCGGTCATGATGATGATTCCGGAAGCCTGGGCCGGCAATCCGCTGATGGATGAGCAGCGCCGCTCGTTCTACGAATACCACGCCGCGATGATGGAGCCGTGGGACGGCCCCGCCGCGATCGCCTTCACCGACGGCCGCCAGATCGGCGCCACGCTCGACCGCAACGGCCTGCGGCCGGCGCGCTATCTCGTCACCCGCGACGACCGCATCGTGATGGCGTCCGAAATGGGCGTGCTGAAGATTCCGGAGGACCAGATCGTCACCAAGTGGCGGCTGCAACCCGGCAAGATGCTGCTGGTCGACCTCGAACAGGGCCGCCTGATTCCCGACGACGAGATCAAGTCACAGCTGGCCAAGAGCCATCCCTATCGCGAATGGCTCCGCCGCACCCAGATCGTGCTGGAAGAACTGCCGGACGCGCCGGTCAAGGGCATGCGCTCCAACCTGCCGCTGCTGGACCGGCAGCAGGCGTTCGGCTATTCGCAGGAAGACATCAACATCCTGATGACGCCGATGGCGGCCACCGGCGAGGAAGCCGCGGGCTCGATGGGCAACGACACGCCGATCTCGGCGCTGTCGGACAAGCCGAAGCAGCTCTTCACCTATTTCAAGCAGAATTTCGCCCAGGTCACCAACCCGCCGATCGATCCGATCCGCGAGGAACTGGTGATGAGCCTGGTCTCGATCATCGGGCCGCGTCCCAACCTGTTCGATCTGCAGGGGCTTGCCGCCACCAAGCGGCTTGAAGTGCGCCAGCCGATCCTGACCGACGCGGATCTGGAGAAGATCCGCTCGATCTCCGACATCGTCGACAGCCATTTCAAGTCGCGCACGCTCGACACCACCTTCCATGCCGGCTTCGGCGCGGCCGGGATGGAGCAGGTGCTCGACGAATTATGCGCGCGCGCCGAAGCCGCGGTCCGCGAGGGCGTCAACATCATCATCCTGTCCGACCGCATGACGGGCTCGGACCGGATTCCGATTCCCTCGCTGCTCGCCTGCGCCGCCGTGCATCATCATCTGATCCGCGTCGGCCTGCGCACCTCGGTCGGTCTGGTGATCGAATCCGGCGAGCCGCGCGAGGTGCATCACTTCGCCTGCCTCGCCGGCTACGGCGCCGAGGCGATCAATCCCTACCTCGCATTCGAGACCATCGTCGCGATGAAGGACCGGCTGCCGGGCGCGCTCGACGATTACGAGGTCGTCAAGCGCTACATCAAGTCGATCGGCAAGGGCCTGTTGAAGGTAATGTCGAAGATGGGCATCTCGACCTATCAATCCTATTGCGGCGCGCAGATCTTCGACGCGATCGGATTGAAGGCGGATTTTATCTCGAAATATTTCGCCGGCACCCACACCCGCATCGAAGGCGTCGGCCTTGCCGAAATCGCCGAGGAAACCACCCGCCGCCACGCCGACGCGTTCGGCGAGGCGCCGGTCTACAAGAACGCGCTCGATGTCGGCGGCGAATATGCCTACCGCACCCGCGGCGAGGACCACGCCTGGACCGCGGAATCGGTCTCCGCGCTGCAACACGCGGTGCGCGGCAATTCGCTGGAGCGCTACAAGGCGTTCGCCAAGATCCTCAACGAGCAGTCGGAGCGGTTGCTGACGCTGCGCGGCCTGTTCAGGATCAGGAACGCCGAGGACGAGAAGCGCAAGCCGGTACCGCTCAGCGAGGTCGAGCCTGCCAAGGACATCGTCAAGCGTTTCGCCACCGGCGCGATGTCGTTCGGTTCGATTTCGCGCGAGGCGCACACCACGCTCGCCATCGCCATGAACCGGATCGGCGGCAAGTCCAACACCGGCGAAGGCGGCGAAGAGGCCGATCGCTTCAAGCCGCTGCCGAACGGCGATTCGATGCGCTCGGCGATCAAGCAGGTGGCCTCGGGCCGTTTCGGCGTGACGACGGAATATCTCGTCAACTCCGACATGATGCAGATCAAGATGGCGCAGGGCGCCAAGCCCGGCGAAGGCGGACAACTGCCCGGCCACAAGGTTGACGCCACCATCGCCAAGGTCCGGCATTCGACGCCGGGCGTCGGCCTGATCTCGCCGCCGCCGCACCACGACATCTATTCGATCGAGGATCTGGCGCAGCTGATCTACGACCTGAAGAACGTCAATTCGGAAGGCCAGGTCTCGGTCAAGCTGGTTTCCGAAATCGGCGTCGGCACCGTCGCCGCCGGCGTCGCCAAGGCGCGCGCCGACCATGTCACCATTTCCGGTTTCGAAGGCGGCACCGGCGCCTCGCCGCTCACCTCGATCAAGCATGCCGGTTCGCCGTGGGAGATTGGCCTCGCCGAAACCCACCAGACGCTGGTGCGCGAGCGGCTGCGCAGCCGCATCGTGGTGCAGGTCGATGGCGGCTTCCGCACCGGGCGGGACGTCGTGATCGGCGCGCTGTTGGGCGCCGACGAGTTCGGCTTCGCCACCGCGCCGTTGATCGCGGCCGGCTGCATCATGATGCGCAAGTGCCACCTCAACACCTGCCCGGTCGGCGTCGCGACCCAGGACCCGGTGCTGCGCAAGCGCTTCACCGGCCAGCCCGAGCACGTCATCAACTTCTTCTTCTTCGTCGCCGAGGAAGTGCGCGAGATCATGGCTTCGCTCGGCTACCGCAGCTTCAACGAGATGATCGGCCAGACCCAGATGCTCGACCAGTCGAAGCTGGTGGCGCATTGGAAGGCCAAGGGACTCGACTTCTCGAAGCTGTTCGTGCGCCAGAAGGAACTGCCCGGCCAGAAGATCCACCATTCCGAAAACCAGAACCATCATCTGGAAGCCGTGCTCGACCGCCGGCTGATCGAGAAGTCGCAAGCCGCGCTCGACCGCGGCGCGCCGGTCAAGTTCGACATGGAGATCAACAACACCGACCGTTCCGCCGGCGCGATGCTGTCCGGCGCGGTGGCGAAGATCTATGGCCATGCCGGCCTGCCGCTCGACACCATCCAGGTGAACTTCAAGGGCACCGCCGGACAGGCGTTCGGCGCCTGGCTGGCGCGCGGCGTCACCTTCGACCTCGAAGGCGAAGGCAACGACTATGTCGGCAAGGGCCTTTCCGGCGGCCGCATCATCGTCAAGCCGCCGCGGGAATCCGGCATCGTGCCGGAAGAATCGATCGTGGTCGGCAACACCGTGATGTACGGCGCGATCGAGGGCGAATGCTATTTCCGCGGCATCGCCGGCGAGCGCTTCGCGGTGCGCAACTCCGGCGCGGTCGCGGTGGTCGAAGGCGCCGGCGATCATTGCTGCGAATACATGACCGGCGGCATCGTCGTGGTGCTCGGCAAGACCGGGCGCAACTTCGCGGCCGGCATGTCCGGCGGCGTCGCCTATGTGCTGGACGAAGAGGGCTCCTTCGACAAGCTCTGCAACATGGCGATGGTCGAACTCGAACCGGTGCTCTCGGAAGAGATGATCAACGAGGACGCCTATCACCACACCGGCGATCTCGAGGCGCATGGCCGGGTCGACGTGTTCAAGGACCTGCTCGATGCCGATGTCGAGCGGCTGCATATCCTGATCACGCGCCACGCCAAGCTAACCGGCTCGAAACGCGCCGCCGATATCCTCGCGAACTGGAAGACGTGGCTGCCGAAATTCCGCAAGGTGATGCCGGTGGAATACCGCCGCGCGCTGAAGGAAATGAAGGCCAACGCGGACGCCGAGCCGAAAATCGCGATCGGGGCGTAGTCACACGAGACCGTCATTGCGAGCGTAGCGAAGCAATCCATCGGGCCGCAGTGCAAGAATGGATTGCTTCGTCGCTCCGCTCCTCGCAATGACGGGGGCGTGGCGGAAAGAAACGAAGACGAACTTGAGAGATGCAGGGGCCTGGACGTAATGGGCAAGATTACAGGTTTTCTCGAAATCGAACGTCACGATCGCAAATATGCGCCGGTGGCCGAGCGCCTCAAAAGCTATCGCGAATTCGTCGTTCCCTTGAGCGAGAAGGAAACCCGCGACCAGGCCGCGCGCTGCATGAATTGCGGCATTCCCTATTGCCACGGCACCGGCGCCGTCGCGCCGGGCACGCCGGGCTGCCCGGTCAACAACCAGATCCCCGACTTCAACGATCTGGTCTATCAGGGCAATTGGGAAGAGGCCGCACGCAACCTGCATTCGACCAATAATTTTCCCGAATTCACCGGCCGCATCTGTCCCGCGCCGTGCGAAGCCTCCTGCACGCTCAACATCGACGACAATCCCGTCACCATCAAGACCATCGAATGCGCGATCGTCGACCGTGCCTGGGACAATGGCTGGCTCAAGCCGGAAATCGCACCGCACAAGACCGGCAAGAAGGTCGCCGTGATCGGCTCCGGCCCGGCGGGGCTGGCCTGCGCGCAGCAGCTCGCGCGCGCCGGCCACGAGGTGCATGTCTATGAGAAGAACGCCAAGGCCGGCGGCCTGCTGCGCTATGGCATTCCCGACTTCAAGATGGAGAAGCATGTCATCGACCGCCGCGTCGCGCAGATGGAAGCCGAGGGCGTGACGTTCCATTACGGCGCCCCTGTCGGCGGCGCGGCGCCGGGCGCGATTGATCCGCACGAGCTGGCGAAGCAGTATGACGCGCTGGCGCTGACCGGCGGCGCCGAAGCGCCGCGCGACCTGCCGATTCCCGGCCGCGACCTCGCCGGCATTCACTTCGCGATGGATTTCCTGCCGCAGCAGAACCGCCGCGTCGCCAGCGAGCCGCTCAACGGCACGGCCGACATTCTCGCCGGCGGCAAGCATGTAGTGGTGATCGGCGGCGGCGACACCGGCTCGGACTGCATCGGCACTTCGTTCCGGCAGGGCGCGCTCTCGGTGACCCAGCTCGAGATCATGGCTGCGCCGCCCGAGCACGAGGACAAGGGCCTGACCTGGCCGAACTGGCCGTTGAAGATGCGCACCTCCTCAAGCCAGGCCGAAGGCGCCAGGCGCGAATTCGCGGTGCTGACGCAGAAGTTTTCCGGCGCCGACGGCAAGGTGGCAAAACTGCATGGCGTGCAGGTCGATGACAAGTTCAAGCCGCTGCCCGGCACCGAGTTCGAGATCGAGGCGCAGCTCGTGCTGCTGGCGATGGGTTTTGTGCATCCGGTGCATGAGGGCCTGTTGAAGACGCTCGGCGTCGATCTCGACCAGCGCGGCAATGTGCGGGCCAACACCGAGAACTATCAGACCTCGAAGCCCAACGTGTTCTCGGCCGGCGACATGCGCCGCGGCCAATCGCTCGTGGTCTGGGCGATCCGCGAGGGCCGGCTCTGCGCCCGCGCGGTCGATCAGTTCTTGATGGGGACGACGAATCTGCCGCGGTGAGATTCGGCTGGCCGGTTCATGGCTGCCCTTCGAGATTGCTACAGTTGGGTGGGAACCGCGAACAGCATGCTGTAGCATTGATAAACTTGGCGAATTGTCTCGCCGGTGCTTCGCTACGCCATTGCAACCGCCCCGGTGTCCCGAGCCCCATCGCCCTCAGGCCCAGCGCGGTCTGGAACGATCATCCGTGGTGCTCGTTAACTTGCCTCTGTGGCAAGGAGGCCGAGGCATGAGGACAATGACCGTAGCTCTCGGAACGGCCCTGGTGCTGTGTAGCCCGGAGACGTTCAGTGCGGCAGCGCATGCGCAAAAGGCCAGGGGCGTTCGCGAACCACGCGAGATCGTCACCGTGGTAAAGCCAACTCCTTACTGGGATTATTATATCGTTCCACGATATCGTTATCGCCCGCAGGACGATCGGGTCGATCCATACGGACCGCCCGTAGCGCCGGTGATACGCTATGGAAATCAAGAGGAATATATTCCGGCGTGGAACTGAATAGTAAGCGTAGCCTGGATGATCGAAGCGACATCCAGGATTTCATGTCCCGGTTTTAGTCCCGGCGCCGACGGCAAGGTGTAGAACCGCATTGGGTGTGTGGAATTTCGCACTATTTCGCGAGCATTGCTAAAGCTCGCTAGATTGGAGCAAACACGACCATACTAGAATTCCGTCAGACGGTTCCGCGCCCTAAAGCCGTGTCGCTTCCAGCATGTCGGTGACACCAATCGGCCGCACCAGATAAAAATCGCAATCTGCCCCGACCTTCTGAAGGTTCGCGATGTCTTCGGTCCTCTTGTGAAAGTCGTAGCGATAGCCAAAATGAATTGACTTGATCATCTTTGGGTCCAGATTCCATAAACACACAGGTGGCGTACCGTCTACGCGCTCGTTACAATCAGACAACCGCTTCAACATTCTCCATTCGTTCTGGTATTCCCAGCATGAGTTCTTGACCAAAAAGGAATAGTAAGGATTTCGCCAAAAATTTTCTATGTACTCATCCGTGTAGATCACTTTCCTTAGAAGTGACCGTTCCTCTTTTTTATCACTGTGAAAAAAGAAACTATGAGCGCTGTCCAGTCCCACGACAAAACCGCCAAAGCTTTCGGCGTAGCGGAGCCACATAGCCTCATTTAGAGGATCCTCGGTAAGTGATAAAATTCCTACCTTTGCCGAGATCTCCTCCATCAACTTATCGAAATCCGCTTCAAGGCGTGCAAAAATCACCGTCAAAAGCGGTCCGATGATCTGCTGCGCTTGCTCCAACTGTGAATGGATAAATGCATGGCCCGCTGGAGAAGTTAGTATCGCCTCCAAGTGAAGTCCTTCGCTCCGTGTTATTTTGCGACCTAGCTCCTCCTCGCCATAGTCAGTGCATTTTTCGAGCAAGACGTCTTTGTCATTAAACACGCGGGGCAGGACATGCCTAAGGCCGGTTTCTATATATTTTCGAAGTCCGATGTCGCGAGCTTCTTTCCATCGGCGGCTCATCTCGCGAGGATCGTCAAGAGTTTCTTTCTGAGAGAATCTCATCTGAGGACGAGAGAAGAACTCTCTTCGTGCAGAGGAAAAGTATTTGTAGATAGAGGCCGCGACGTACTTGGCCTCCTCAACCTTCTCTACGTCGGGATCGAGAATAGAGGCTAGATCGAACTGATCCGGTATCTCGCTAACGTATTTGTTGGCCAGCCCCAAGAGTACTCCTCCTAACGATCTAATGTGTTCAATGGACGCTTTCGGACAGGTCTTCTTCAATCGAATCGATAAGCGAACATTACGACACGCGCATCCTAGAAATGCAAAAAACAACCGCAGTATGTAGGATGGGTGGAGCGAAACGATACCGATCCATTGCAGTTTGCGAAGCTGATCGATTTGGCTAAGGGCTCAATCCTCCCCGCACATCGGTGAGCCGAAGCGACGTGAGCACGCCACTGATTTGCCCGACGGGCAATTCCTGTCCACCCCATCCCGAAAAAATATTTAGCTTCTCCCTGCGCTAAAATCAGCATTATGGAGTCGCCCGTCCCGCCTCGATCAGAGGGGCGTATCGCGATCGTCACGAACGTGGAGCGCGGGATGCGGTGGACGCGGCGGCGCGCAGGACGAAGCGCGCATGCTGCGGACGGCGAAGTCGTGTGGTCCTGACGCCCCGACGCTGGCGTCAAGTTGGTGACGATGCCTGCGCATCACGCAAGTGATGTCGCTTCGCATCGCACTGACGACAGTGGCAAGAAAGCCCGGTCACTGGGGAGAGCGCGAAGGAAACCGTTAAAACCATTGCGCAGGGAAGGCCGGACTGATCCGCCTACACCTGTGGTGACTTCCGTGTGCTTCCATTTTCTGCACACGGACCGCGGGTGCTGCGGGCACCCGGCCTTCCCCGCGCCCTCGTTTGAGGGTCGCGCTGCGCCCTCTTGTTTATCGGGCGGATGAATTTCCTGGCCAGCTCGGGCGCTTCGCGCCGCGAGGATGCGGAGGCTTGTCAGTATCCGGCGTCGTTGCGAGGAGCGCCAGCGACGAAGCAATCCAGCCTTTTTCGCAGCGTTATGGATTGCTTCGCGGAGCCTGTCATCGGGCGCGCATTCGCGCGACCCGTTGGCTCGCAATGACGCCGCCTGAATTGAAATGGCTGTTTGACAATCGAATCAGAAGCGGGTTCCCACCTCTTGCTGATGGAAAAGACAGAGTTGCCGGGATAGGCAATCTGTCATTGCCGCGCCTGCCCCGGCAATCCATCCGCTTCGTAAGACTCTTGGGAAGATCGATGGATACGCGGGTCAGGCCCGCGTATGACATATTGAAGTGGATCAATTCTGCGCCCGCACCCCAAGCATCACCACGGTCGACGCCGAGCTTGCGCCAGCGACGTTGGAATCGAGGATGTCGCGGCGCAGCGTGCCCTTGATCCAGAAGTTGCGGGTCAGTTTGTAAACCAGATCGCCTTCGATCGTGTAGATCTGGTCGTCGCGGCTGTCGCCCTGATAGTCCATCGTGCCGTAGGTGAATTTTCCGATCGCGGTCAGCCAGCGGCGGAAATCGTGATCGACCTCGACGGTGTAAAGCCGCGTCAGCACGCCGGAGGTGAACGGCAGCGTGGTCTCGTCGATCGAGGTGGTGGAATAGAATTTCGCCGTGGTCAGCGGCGTCGGGGTCCAGGTCAGCGACGCCGCGGTCAGAAGCCCCGCGAGCTGGTTAAGCCGCGGATCGATATAGTTCCGCGCCTCGTAGCCGATCGAGATTTCACCGGTCAGCAGCCGCGAGAATTCAAAGGACGTGCCGGCCTTGGCGTAGGCGCCGTTGGAATCGCGCTCAAAGCCGTCGCGGTCGAATTGCAGGTCATGCACGCGGGTATCGCCTTCGACCTCGACGAACGGCTTCAGCGCCGGATTGACTTCATAGCTGACACGGCCGACGCCGCCGTATTGGTTGAAGTTGCGGTCGTCATTGGTCGAGGTGGTGCCGTCGGTGAGCGAGGAGTTCTGATAGGCGGTGCGATCGAAGGTGGCGCCGGCGGCGACGTCCAGGCGGTTGAAACCCTGGTCGATGCCGAGCGTGCCGCCGACCGTGGTGAAGATCGGATAGCGCGTCAGCCCGGCCTGGACGTTCGGGCTGCCCGGATTGTCGGTGGAAACCAGAAGGCGCGCCTGCGCGGTCAGGTGGGTGTCCTCGGTCACGTCGATGCGGCCGTCGACATGGCCGTTGAAGCTCGGCCGGCTGACATCGGTCGGCGCCGAGGAGACCGCGTTGTCGACGGTCGGCGGCAGGGAGCCGTTATAACCGGTGAAGGAGCCGCGGAGATCGGCGACCAGCGCGTGCCGATCCCAGTCCGACACCGCGAGAAATTCCGGCGCGACCACCCAGAATGGCAGGCCCTTCGGGGTGTCGGTCCGGCCCGGATTGGTATCATAGCCGCCGCTGACCTCGACCGCGGATTTGATCAGGAAGCTGCCGGCGTAATCGCCGACCGCGCCGAATGGATCGTCGTCGAGCTTCAGCCGCTTGCGCGGCGGCTGGCCGGCGACGGTACCGGCCATCGCCGGCGGCAGCGGTGTCTTGTGGGCGGACTCCGACGGCGCGATCGACAGCCGCAGATAGCCGGCCGCATTGACCGGCGGCGGATCGGGCACGGGACTGCCGGGACCGGGCGGCGGTTTCGGCCTCGCCTGGCCGGGATAGAATTTCGGCTTCTGGCGAACGCGATTGAGCGAATCGAAACCGCTATCGGCCGCGCCGTTCGCCGCCGGCAGGCCGTATTGCGGGATCTGGCCGATCCGCGACGGCGCCGGGGCTTCCGCGCCGCGCAGGCCGTCGTCGTTGGCGGAATCGCCGGTGCTGCCGTCCGCGTTGCTGTCATCGGCGGCGTTGCCGCTCAGCGCGGTCCTGCGCAGCGGCAGGTTCTGCGGCGCGACGAAACCGCCCGCCACCGGCCGGAACAGGTCCGGAGTCAGCGTCTGCGCATCGGCGCAAGTTTCATTGAGCGCGATCAGCGCCAGGGAGAGCGCAAGGCATGGCAAAAGCGCGCGCCAGGTCATGGCGCGCTCGCGACGGCCCGTTACTGGACCCGACATCACAATGGAAATACCCCAACGAATTCATATGCTTGCCGATCGAGTTCCACCCACACGGGAATACGCCCCAGGAAAACGTCGTTAACGGAGTTAAAACAATTATGGTTAAAGAGGCGTTGAGAGGCGGGGGCGCGCGTCGCCTCGCGGTTTGCGCCATGCTAAGAAGCCGGCCCGGGGCTAAAGCCCTTCCTGGAAGTCAGATATGGCCAAACCGAAACCGCTGGTGACGAAATCATCCAGTCCCGACACCGCGGATAGCGCGGTGGCGTCCGCCCTGCGGACGCTCGACGCCGAGGGCAGCGGGGTCGCCGCGATCGCCGCCGCACTTCAGGGGCCGCTTGGGCCGGCCTTTACCGCGGCCTTCAACCTGATCCACGGGGCCAAGGGCCGCGTGATCGTCACCGGTCTCGGCAAATCGGGCCATGTGGCGCGCAAGATCGCCGCCACCTTCGCCTCCACCGGCACGCCCGCTTTCTTCGTGCATTCGGCCGAAGCGAGCCACGGCGATCTCGGCATGATCACCGCCGACGACGTCATCGTGGCGCTGTCATGGTCCGGCGAGCAGCCGGAGATGAAGAACCTCATCACCTACGCCAAGCGGTTCCGGATCGCGCTGATCGCGATGACGGCGGAAGCCGGCTCGACCCTGAGCAAGGCCGCCGACGTCGCCCTGACCCTGCCCAGGGCCCGCGAGGCCTGCCCGCACAATCTCGCGCCAACCACCTCCTCGCTGATGCTGCTGGCGCTCGGCGACGCGCTGGCGATCGCGCTGCTGGAAGGCCGCGGCTTCACCTCGGTCGATTTCAGCGTGCTGCATCCGGGCGGCAAGCTCGGCGCGCTGCTGAAATATGCCCGCGACCTGATGCATACCGGCGAGGCAATCCCGATCAAGCCGCTCGGCACCCGGATGTCCGATGCGCTGGTCGAAATGTCGTCGAAGGGTTTCGGCTGCGTCGGCATCGTCGATCCGCACGGGCACATCGTCGGGATCGTCACCGACGGCGACCTCCGCCGTCACATGCGCCCGGATCTGATGACCGTCCCGGTCGACGACGTCATGACGCAAAATCCCAAGACGATCAGCCGTGATCTGCTCGCCAGCGAGGCGCTGGAAATCCTCAACTCCTCGAAGATCACCGCGCTGATCGTGACCGACGCCAGGAAGCCGGTCGGCATCGTGCATCTGCATGACCTGTTGCGCGCGGGCGTGGCGTAATTGGCTTCACGCCGCGGCCACCGTCGGGGTTCGTCCCATCGGCCCGCACGCAGTGTTACTCAGCTTTGTTTTGTCTGCAGGACCGAGGCGCCGGTTCAGCCGGCTTTTCCGCTACTTGACTGTCAAATCCAGCCCTGAAGCTCGCGCAGCACGAGTTTCCGGATCACGTCCATGCCGGGTTCGCTGTCGTTGAGGCAGGGAATCGCCGTGAACTGCTCGCCGCCATGGTGCTTGAAGATCTCAGCGTTTTCGCCCGCGATCTCTTCCAGCGTTTCCAGGCAATCCGCGGCGAAGCCGGGCATGACGACGGCGACACGGCGCACGCCGTCCCTGGCCAGTTGTTCGATGGTCCGGTCGGTATAGGGCTGAAGCCACTCGGCACGGCCGAACCGGGACTGGAAGGTGAGCAATAGCTTTGTTGCGTCCATGCCTAAGCGCTTGCGCAGCGCCTCGACGGTCGCGATGCAGTGCGCCTGATAGGGATCGCCCTTGTCGACATATTCCTTCGGCATGCCGTGAAACGAAGCCACGATCAATTCCGGCTTGAAGGGCAGGCTCGCCAGATGCGCGTCGATCGAGACCGCCAGCGCTTCGATATAATCCGGATCGTCATAATAAGGCGGGGTCACGCGCAAGGCCGGCTGCGCGCGCATCCGGCTCAGCACCGCGAACGCTTCGTCGCAGACGGTCGCCGAGGTCGCGGCCGAATATTGCGGATAGAGCGGCATCACCAGCAGGCGATCGCAGCCCTGCGCGGCCAGCGCCTCGATACGCGAGCGGATCGACGGATTGCCATAGCGCATCGCCCAATCGACCACGACGTGGCCGTGGTCTGAAATCGCCGTAGCCAGTTTTTCGGATTGCGAACGCGTGATGGTCTTGAGCGGCGATTCGTCGTTCTCGGTATTCCAGATCTTCAGATAGTCGCGCGCCTTGCGGGCCGGGCGGGTGCGCAGGATGATGCCGTTGAGCACCAATCTCCAGAGCAGCCCCTGATTTTCGATCACCCGCGGATCGGACAGGAACTCCTTCAGATAAACCCGCACTCCGGCCGCATTGGCGGTGTCGGGGGTGCCGAGATTGACCAGGAGAACGCCGACACGCGGCGGTCTCGCCCCAATGAAGGCTTTCGCTGTTGCTACGGGACTGACCTCGGTCATGGCATCAGGGCTTCGCGCGTCGGACCATCCTTGTCAAGATAACGGCGCGTTCGATACTGTCGCACGATGCCGAGCCTCGGGGAGGAACCATGACGGCCGCAGAATGGTGCGTCTTCGGGACGTTGCTGCTTTATTTGCTGACGATTGCACCGGTCAGATGGATCGGTTTTCGCCGTTTCGACAATTCCAGGCCGCGCGACTCCGCCTTCTACCAAGATCCGATCGCCGCGCGCGCGCTCGGCGCGCATCAGAACGGCATCGAGGCGTTTCCGTTCTTCGCCGTCGCCGTGCTGCTAGCGGAATTTCGCGCCGGCCCGCAGCGTTACATCAACGAATTGGCGGTGCTGTTCCTGATCGTCCGGATCGCCTATGTCCTCACCTATCTCGGCAACCGGCCGACGCTACGCTCGATCCTGTGGGCGATCGGCTTTGTCATCAACATCGCGATCTTCTTCCTGCCGGCGATCCGAAATTATCTGCCGATCTAGGGCAGCCAAGGGGATTTAAGACTCGTCATTGCGAGCGAAGCGAAGCAATCCAGAGGCTGCAGGCGAAGACCGGATTGCTTCGTCGCGGAATTCATCATCGGATCCGCCGAAAGCGGGACCCGATGGCTCCTCGCAATGACGGCAAACACGCCCTCGCATTCTCGCGACAGGAACTGCCCGAGTCATGCATCGACCTCGCCCCGAAAAATCAGAGGGCGCAGCGCGCCTCCCGAGGGAGGGCGCGGCGCGACCCTCGAAGGGAGGGCGCGGGGAATGCCGGGTGCCCGTGGCACCCGCAGCCTCGCGTGCAAAATGTAGAAAGCACACGAGTTAATCACCACAGGCGAACCGGGAACACCCGGCATTCCCTGCACAATGGTTTTAACGGCTTATATCGTGCTCTCCCCGGCGACGAATTCGTCTTGTCACCGTCGTCGACGGATTAAAGGTTTTGCCGGACCCGGTTGGGTCAACTTCACCTCCGCCGACTTGGCATCAGCAACGGATGCCAGGACCACACGGCTTTGCCGTCCGCATCAGCGCCGTTCGTCCACGCGCCGTGGACCGCTCACAGGCCCCATCAATAGGAGACCCGCCCTGCCATCCCGCCACGCGCCCGGCGCTGCCGCGTCCACCGCATCCTGCCCCGCGTCCGTGACGATCGCGATACGCCCCTCTGGGGGACAGGACGGCGGCGGATATGGAGGTGATTTGGGGCAGATGGGAACGGGAATATTTTTGGAAATGGGCCTGGACCGCCCGACTCAGCAGATCGTGCCGTTCTCGGATGAGGGCGTACATCGATACATAGAGACGTTGGCGGAGGTCCGTTGCGGTGTGCCTTTTGGACTCAAGTCGGACATCGCGTAAGGTCCGAAAAGGGCGATGAAGAGACATCCCCAACCTCACGGACGGCCTCTCAAATCAACACTGCGAACCGATCAAGCGGCGAGCATCGCGCTGTTGCGACGCCGATATCGTTCTGACGCATATAGATACTGGCGTTGGACGATTACCCCAAATAGCTCAATGAGCGTTTGTACTGATTCTTAGACCGCTTTGGGTCATTCACGTCGATGTTGGAATGTCGGCAGCATGTCCGGTTTGGGAGTGCTTCCGGAAAGGCTGGTTCCCCGTCGATGATGCTACCCGAGACGTAGCGAACGCCGGCGATTGGGCCGTCTGGGGCTTAGATCAACTCGCTGCGCGCAGTGACCCACATATGCGGATGCGCTTGCGCCGGGCTGGCAACGAGAGTCCCGGCCAGCAGCAACAGCGGAGTCAACAGCCGGCGCATGACGACGTCGTCGCTCAGGCCGCCTCCGGCGCGTCCAGCAGGCCGCGGCGGCGCAACAGCGCGTCGGGCTCCGGCTCGCGGCCGCGGAACGCGACATAGGCGTCTTCCGGATCGCGCGAGCCGCCCGATGCATAGATGTCGTCGAGCAGGCGCTTGGCGGTTGCGGGATCGAAGATGTTGCCGGCCTCCTCGAAGGCGCCGAACGCATCGGCATCCATCACCTCCGACCACATGTAGCTGTAATAGCCGGCGGCGTAGTGATCGCCGGAGAAAATATGGCCGAATTGCTGCGGACGGTGCCGCAGCGCGATCTCGGCGGGCATGCCGATCTTTTCCAGCTCCGCCCGTTCGAACGCCCGTACGTCGCGGCTGGCCGCGGCCGGCTGGCTGTGGAATTCGAGATCGATCAGGGCCGAGGAAACGAATTCGACGGTGGCAAAACCCTGGTTGAATTTGCGCGCCTCGAGGAAGCGCTTCAGCAGTTCGTCCGGCAGCGGCTCGCCGGTCTGGTAATGCCGGGCGAACTGCCGCAGCACCTGGGGCTGTTCCTGCCAGTGCTCGTAGAGCTGCGAGGGCAGTTCGACGAAATCGGTGAACACGGAGGTTCCCGACAGCGACGGATAGGTCACATCCGACAGCATTCCGTGCAGCCCGTGGCCGAATTCGTGGAACAGGGTACGGGCGTCGTCCGGCGACAATAACGATGGCTCGCCGCCCGCGCCCTTGGCGAAATTGCAGACATTGATGATGAACGGAGAGACCTCGCCGTCGAGCTTCTGCTGGTCGCGCAGCGAGGTCATCCAGGCGCCCGAACGCTTGGAGGGCCGGGCGAAGTAGTCGCCATAGAACAGCGCCTTGTGCTTGCCGGCTCGGTCCTTCACCTCCCAGACCCGGACATCCGGATGCCAGACCGGGACGTCCTTGCGCTCGGCGAAGGTGACGCCGAACAGACGCGTGGCGCAATCGAAGGCGGCCTGGACCATGTGGTCGAGCGAAAGATAGGGCTTGATCGCGGCGTCGTCGAAATTGGCTTTGGCCTGACGCAGCTTTTCGGCGTAGTAGCGCCAGTCCCACGGGGCGAGCGCAAAATTGCCGCCTTCCTCCGCGACCAGCGCCTGCAACTCCTCGCGATCGGCCAGCGCCCGGGCCCGGGCCGGCTTCCAGACCCGCTCCAGCAGGCCGCGCACGGCCTCCGGCGTCTTGGCCATCGAATCCTCGAGCCGGTAGGCGGCGAAGGTCGGATAGCCGAGCAGCCGGGCGCTTTCCTCGCGCAAGGCGAGGATCTCGACGATGGTTTCGTTGTTGTCGTTGGCGTTGCCATTGTCGCCGCGGGCGATGAAGGCCTTGTAGGCCTTCTCGCGCAGGTCGCGCCGGGCGGCGCTTTTCAGGAACGGCTCGACCGAGGAGCGCGACAGCGTCACGATCGCCTTGCCGGCCATGCCGCGCTCCCCGGCGGCGGCGCTCGCGGCCGCGACGAAGCTGTCCGACAGGCCGTCACGGTCGGCCTCGCCGAGTTCCAGGAACCAGTCCTGCTCATCGCCGAGCAGATGATGGCTGAAGGCCGTGCCGAGATGGGCCAGCCGCTCGTTGATCTCGGCCATCCGCGCCTTGGCTGCGTCGTCGAGCCCGGCGCCGGCCCGGTGGAAACGGGTATAGGTGCGATCGAGCAGCCGCATCTCCTCGCCCGTCAGCCCCAGGCCGGCGCGGTTGTCGCGCAGCATCGCGATCCGGCCGAACAGCACCGCGTTCATCGTGATCGGATTCCAGTGCCGCGCCATCCGCAGCGAGACTTCCTTGTCGATCTCCAGCAATGCCGGGTTGGAATGCGCCGAGACCAAGTCGTAGAACACCGCCGACACCCTGGCGAGCAGCTTGCCCGAACGCTCCAGCGCGGTGATGGTGTTGGCAAAGTCCGGCGCCGCCGGATCGTTAACGATCGCAGCAATCTCGGCGGCGTGATCGACGAAGGCCTGCTCGAAGGCGGGAAGGAAATGTTCGGGCGCAATCTCGTCAAAAGGCGGCGTCTCGAACGGGGTCTGCCACGCCTTGAGAAGCGGGTTTGCAGAGCCTCGCGCGCTGACTGCGGTTTCCAGGGTTTCCGACATCACAATTCCCGTTTTCGCCATGATTGGGTTTGGTGGGATTATAGCACGCGACGGGCGTTTTTGGGCCTTTTGTGCTTGATAGCAGGGGCCTTTTCGGAGAGATTGCGCCCCTCAAACAGGACCCTTTCCGATGAGCTCACAGCCTTCACCGACCCCCGCGCGCGCGATCGCCTGGCCCAGCGTCGTCACCGTCATCAGTGCGGCGATCCTGATCGGCGCCGAAGTGTTCGGCGCGGCGTTCGCCGGCGGCTGGGCGCTCGCGATCCTGTTCGGCCTCGAGGACACCGGCGCGCACATCCTGCAAGCCCTGCTGTTCGTCGCCGGCGTCTTCGTCATGATCGCGTTCATCCGCGGCGCGCAGCGCGTCGAGCCGTTCTCGCGGCGCGCTTGAACGCGTGAAGGCCTTTTGACGCAAGAAAGCCTTCTAAAGACAGGAAAGCCTTGCGCTACAGGCTTCGTGTGCTCGGCAGCTTCGCTGCCGATGTCCCCGCCGCATTAAAGAAACTTAACAGTTGTTCAGACTCGGCGGCGTGTACGCGCTCGCACGCAAAAATTTGACCCGCGTGGGAAAAAAAATCTTGCACCGCGGTTTCAAAAACCCTATTTGCGTTCTTGCCCAATTTCGCACGTGCCTGTGGTCGTGTGTCAGTCGGTAGGTATCCGGACAAGAGGCCGGACAGCCGCCAAGGGATGAAGAACCGAGGGTCGCTCAAGCCGACGAAAGCTTGAGAGGCCAGCATCTCTCTCCAGGGATGCCGCTGAAGGTGCTTCGCTCCTTGCAACCGTGACTGGCAGCCGGAGGCGAACCGGCGCACCCCGCTCTCCACGGGGGACGCGACTTAAAGCAACGACGGATCGGGCTTTTTTGGTCTCTACCGGCATTCCACCGCCGGCGCGGGCTACTGAAAAGGCTTGTCCTTCATTGCCAGGTGTGCGGGCGGGAAATTCCCGACCAATCCACGGCAGCACAATTCGGATCTTGAGTTCGAGGCTTGTCGCGTCTCCATCGTGCGGCAACGCCAAAGCACTCATGTCCGGGAATCATTTTGAACGGGTCCCGTCGCTGGGCCGTTTGGAGGGTGCTATGACCGAACGTATTCAGGAATTCCTGCGTCTCCGCCGCAGCGAGGGCCTCGACACCGAGCCGTGCCTCGTCGTCGACCTCGAAGTCGTGCGCGACAACTATCAGACCTTCGCCAAGGCGCTGCCGGACAGCCGCGTGTTCTACGCGGTGAAGGCCAACCCCGCGCCGGAAGTGCTGTCGCTGCTGGCCTCGATGGGCTCGTGCTTCGACACCGCGACGGTGGCCGAGATCGAAATGGCGCTGGCCGCAGGCGCGACGCCGGACCGCATCTCCTTCGGCAATACGATCAAGAAGGAGCGCGACATCGCGCGCGCCTTCGCGCTCGGCATTCGCCTGTTCGCGGTCGATTGCGCCGCCGAGGTCGAGAAGGTCGCCCGTGCCGCCCCCGGCGCCAAGGTGTTCTGCCGCATCCTCTATGATTGCGCAGGCGCCGAATGGCCGCTGTCGCGCAAGTTCGGCTGCGATCCGGAAATGGCGGTCGAGGTGCTCGACCTCGCCAAGCGCCTGGGCCTGGAGCCGTGCGGCATCTCGTTCCATGTCGGCTCGCAGCAGCGCAAGGTGAAGGCATGGGACCGCGCGCTGGCGATGGCCTCGACCGTGTTCCGTGACTGCGCCGAGCGCGGGATCAACCTGTCCATGGTCAATATGGGCGGCGGATTCCCGACCAAGTACCTCAAGGACGTGCCGCCGGTCGTGCAGTACGGCCGCTCGATCTTCCGTGCGCTGCGCAAGCATTTCGGCAACCAGATCCCGGAGACCATCATCGAGCCGGGACGCGGCATGGTCGGAAATGCCGGCATCATCGAGACCGAAGTCGTTCTGATCTCGAAGAAGAGCGACGAGGACGAGGTGCGCTGGGTGTACCTGGACATCGGCAAGTTCGGCGGTCTCGCCGAGACCATGGACGAGTCGATCCGCTACGCCATCCGCACGCCGCATGACGGCGCCGAGATGACGCCGTGCGTGGTCGCGGGCCCGACCTGCGATTCCGCCGACGTGCTGTACGAGAAGATGCCGTATCCGCTCCCGGTGACGCTCGAGATCGGCGACAAGCTGCTGATCGAAGGCACCGGCGCCTATACGTCGACCTACTCGTCGGTGGCCTTCAACGGCATTCCCCCGCTGAAGACCTACCACATCTGATCCGGCCTCCACTGAAGGCCTGAATAGTCGGGAGCCGGCATAGCCGGCTCCCATCCCCGTCATTCGAATTACGCACAACGCTTCTCCGCGGCATCAACCGCCGTTGGAGGCGAGGACTGACGTGCCATGACTGCTTTGCGGAAGACCCATGTTGCCCTCATCCCGAATGCCGCTCCGTTCGCGATCCGTGCGGAACGGGCATCGGACGTCGTTGCGCGCGAAGCCCTGCTGGATGCCTGCTTTGGCGCGAACCGCCAGCTGCGCACCTGCCAGCGCCTGCGCGACGGACGCGCGCCTGCCGAAGGCCTTGCCCTGTCGGCCGTGGCGCGGGGGCTGTTGTCCCGAATTCGAAGTTCGCAGTGCCTGCCCCAAGACCGGGAGCGAACTTCGAATTCGATCGGGACAACAGCAGACTTAACGTTTGCGTGTGGCGATTCTTTCGGAAATTCCCCAGAAGGTGCGTGCCGCGAGGGTGTGGGGAGTTTCCGAAACGCCACACGCCTGGTCGGAACCGTGCGGTTGTGGCACGTCAGCGCCGGGGGCATCCCGGCGCTGATGCTCGGCCCGCTGGCGGTAGACAACGACTACCGCAAGCTCGGCGTCGGGGCCGCGCTGATGGACGAGGCACTCGCGGCGGCGAAGGCGCTTGGCCACGGCGCGGTGATTCTGCTGGGCGATGCGCCCTACTACGCCCGCTTCGGCTTCTCGCCGCTCAAGACCGGCGAGTTGTCGCTGCCCGGCCCGTTCGAGCGCGACCGCCTGCTCGGCCTCGAACTGCGCAAAAACGCGCTGGACGGCGCCTGGGGCATGATCGTGCCGACCGGCGCCCCGGCGCCCAAGCTTAAAGCTTCGCGGGCGAGGAACGCGGCGCGGCTGATACCGACCGCGGCATGATTGCCAAGATTATGCTGCTTACCCCATCCGCCATGCGCGGCGCCGAGGATTTGCGCGTCCGCAGCACCATCACCACCCTCCTGCTGGTCATGATCGCGGTCATGATCGTCAGGGATGTACTGACGCGCCGCCGGAACCGGCTGCGCGCCCGCGCCCGGCGTGACATCTCGTTCGCCGTGCGATAGCCAAAGGCCATCGCGGTTTCGAACGAAAGCCTGCCCCGGACTTATTGATCCGGGGGGCTTCCGGTTCGCGCGACGAAAACAAGTTAAAATAAAAAGAGCGAGCTTTGGTTCTGACTGGATCAAGACCGAAGCTCTATCGGCACCACCTGTGTTCTGTTCTTAAATCGAGGTCCTGAATGTCACGTCGTCTCATTTCCACCGGCTCTCCGTTTGAAAAGACCGCCGGCTACAGCCGCGCCGTCGTCGACGGCGATTTTGCCTTCGTTTCGGGCACCGCCGGCTATGATTACACGACCATGACGATGCCGGCCGATGTCACGGGCCAGACACGAAACTGCTTCAAGACCATCGCGGCCGCGTTGAAAGAAGGCGGTTTCGCGCTGACCGATATCGTCCGCGCGACCTATTACGTCACCCAGCCTGCGGATGCAGACGCCGTGTTCGCGGTCTGCGGCGAATATCTCGGCGAGATCCGCCCGGCTGCAACCCTTCTGGTGGTCGCTCACTTGCTCAAGCCCGAGATGAAGATCGAGATTGAAGTGACCGCTAAGCGACGGCCCGCCTGATTTCCCCTGACAACCAAGACCAGCTGGAGAACCATTCATGAGCCCGCCCGCGCCAATCCACGCCAAGATTTCCGGCCCCATCGTCATAATCGGCTTCGGCTCGATCGGCAAAGGCACCTTGCCGCTGATCGAGCGGCATTTCGACTATGACAAGTCGCGTTTCGTCATCATCGATCCGCATGAGGACGGCGAACTCGCCAAGCAGCACGGCGTGCGCTTCATCAAGCAGTCCGTCACCCGCGACAATTACCGCGAGCTGCTGGTGCCGCTGCTGACCGCGGGCGGCGGCCAGGGCTTTTGCGTCAACCTGTCGGTGGACACCTCCTCGGTCGACATCATGACGATGTGCCGCGAAATCGGCGCGCTCTACATCGACACCGTCGTCGAACCGTGGCTCGGCTTCTATTTCGACAAGAACATGGGCCCCGAGAAACGCTCGAATTACGCGCTGCGCGAGACGCTGCTCGCGGCCAAGCACAAGAGCCCGGGCGGCACGACCGCGGTATCGACCTGCGGCGCCAATCCCGGCATGGTGTCCTGGTTCGTCAAGCAGGCGCTGCTCGACATCGCCCGCGACACCAACACCCCGTTCAACGAGCCGAAGAGCCGCGAAGGCTGGGGCCAGCTCGCCCACAAGCTTGGCGTCAAGGGCATCCACATCGCCGAGCGCGACACCCAGCGCGCGAAGAAGCCGAAACCGATGAACGTATTCGTCAACACCTGGTCGGTGGAAGGTTTCGTTTCCGAGGGCATGCAGCCGGCCGAGCTCGGCTGGGGCACGCATGAGAAATGGATGCCGGAGAACGGCCGCAAGCACGAGACCGGCTGCCAGGCCGCGATCTATCTGCTGCAACCGGGCGCCAATACCCGCGTGCGCTCCTGGTGCCCGACGCCGGGCGCGCAATACGGCTTCCTCGTCACCCATAATGAATCGATCTCGATCGCCGATTATTTCACGGTGCGCGACGGCCAGAACGTGGTGTACCGGCCGACCTGCCACTACGCCTATCACCCGGCCAACGACGCGGTGCTGTCGCTGCACGAGATCTTCGGCGCGGCCGGCAAGATGCAGCCGGAATGGCACATTCTCGACGAAAACGAGATCGTCGACGGCATCGACGAACTCGGCGTGCTGCTCTACGGCCACGGCAAGAACGCCTATTGGTACGGCTCGCAGCTCTCGATCGAGGAGACGCGGCGGGTCGCGCCCTATCAGAACGCGACCGGCATGCAGGTGTCGTCGGCGGTGCTTGCCGGCATGGTGTGGGCGCTGGAAAATCCGGAAGCCGGCATCGTCGAGGCCGACGAGATGGATTTCCGCCGCTGCCTCGAAATCCAGACGCCCTATCTCGGACCGGTGAAGGGCTATTACACCGACTGGACGCCGCTCAACGACCGGCCCGGCCTGTTTCCGGAAGACATCGACAGCAGCGATCCCTGGCAGTTCCGGAATATATTGGTGCGGTAGGGACATCACCGTCATTCCGGGATGCGCGCAAAGCGAGCAGACTCGGAATCTCATGCCGTAATCTCCGGATTCCGGGTCTGCGCCTTCGGCGCATCCCGGAATGACGGCGAGCTACGGAATCATTGTTGCTTCGGCTGGATCGGCCGCGCGGTCTTTTCGGCCGGGGCCGGCGGCAGCGCAGAGGCGGCGCCCTGCTGTTGCGCCTGCGAATCGGGGCGCGCGGGCTCGGGCGCCGGCGTGGTCGGCCGCTCGCCGCCGGGCTTTGACTCCGCGGGGGCCTTGTCCTCAGTCGCAGGCGCCGGAGAGCCCTGCAACGGCGGCGTCGCCTGCGCGACATGCGACCGATCTTGAATAACAATTTCAGCAAGCGAGAGGCCGGATATCGCAAACCCCGCCACGGTCATGACGGATGCGATCAGCAACTCACGCCTGTAAATGTGCCTCTTCTCTTCCGGGATCATGTCGCACCCACCGCTCTGCTTTATTTTCAACGGCGGTAACCAGGCATGGTTCCAGCACGAATAGGGCAGAAGGCTCTAATCCCTGGTGCTGACTTCCCAGGTGGCGTGGCGAACGCCGGGCAGCCGCTCCAGGTCCGTCACCACCTCGTCAAGCTCGCGCGGCTCGATCGCGGTGCTGACCAGCGTCGCAACGATCTCCAGCAGGTCGTCGCCATGTTCGACGACATCGACATCGGCCACCGGATATTTTGCACTCTCCAACCGTTCCACCAGGCGGTCACGCATGTCCGGCAGCGCCTCCGGCGTCACCGTGAGCTTGAACTGGTAGGTCGCCTCCAGCGCCTGTTCGTTGACCGGGATGCGGTTGATGGCGTTCACCAGCGGACGCAGCAGGGTGTTGCCGGCCAGGATGAACACGGTCAGCGCCGCCGCCTGCGCGATCATGTCGGCGCCGGCGCAGGATCCGACGGCCGCGGAGGCCCATAGCGTCGCCGCGGTGTTGAGGCCGCGCACATCCATGCCCTGCTTCATGATGACGCCGGCGCCGAGGAAGCCGATGCCGGAAACGACATAGGCGATCACGCGCACCGCGCCGTCATTGCCCGACAGATGCATCGCCAGATCGACGAAGGCGGCCGCGCCGACGGCGACCAAGACATTGGTGCGAAGCCCTGCGGTGCGCTGCCGGTATTGCCGCTCGGCGCCGATCAGGGTGCCGAGCACGAAGGCGCTGGCCAGGCTGACCAGCGTGTCGAGGAAATCATAGAGCTGAAAGGTGGTCAGAAACCGCATCTGGCTTTCTCAATAAGGCCGTATGCGGTGTCTATCACAACTCCACAAAACCCGCGTCGCCATCCTCGGCGGCGAACGCAAGCAGCGTGCTCTTCGCATTCCAGCCGAGCGCCGAGACCGCCGCGGCGCCGTTCTTGCGCACCAGGATCTCCGCGCCGTCATTCAGCCGCACCAGCAGGATGGTGCCGTCGCTATAGCCGGCGGCGAGCACGTCCTGCTTGGGATGGCAGGCGACGACGGAGACCCGCGCCGCCAGCGGCGCCAGCATCGCCGGCTGCTTGCCCATCGGGCCGTCCTTGCTGGCGAACGGCCACAGGATCACGGTATCGGCGCCGGAAGTCGCCAGCGCCTTGCCGCCGGCGCTCCATGACATCGACCTGACGCGGCCGGGATAGCCGGTCATGCGCATGTGCCGCTGGTCCGCGAGCCGCCAGCCATGCAGCGCCGGCTCGTGCATCGTCGTGACCAGAAATTTGTTGTCCGGGCTGAACACGACCCCGAGATGGGAGCCCGCCCATTCGAGGAATTCGGCATTGCCGGCCATGTTCGGAAACCACAGCGTCACGCCGTTGTAATGCGCGATCGCAAGCCGCAGCCCCTTTGGCGCAAACGCGAGCCCGCCGACGGTCGAGGGCACCTCGAACGACTTGTCCTCGGCCTTGCCGCCGCGGACGAAAGCCGTCTTGCCGACCGACCACGCCACCGCGCCGTCCGGGTGTAGTGCGACATTGTCGATCCAGCGCCGCTTCGGGTCCGTCGCCAGCAGCGTGACCTCGCCGGCCTTGTCCAGCGCGACGAGCCTGCCGTCATCGCCGCCCATGACGAGGCGCGCGCCGTCGGATGCCGTACACAGGATGCCGCCGCCATGAACGGCGACCTGCGAAATCTCACCCTCGGCACTCACCAGCGCGACATTTTCCTCGGCGCCGACAAAGGCGGCGCGATCGCCCAGGAAATGCACCGACGTCACCGGCATGCCGATGACGAGCGGGCGCACCCGGTCGGTGATGGAAACGATGGAAGCTGAATTTTCGGTCGGATCGAACTGTTTCATTACGCGGTGATGCAGCTTTCAAAACCTTCGCGGATCTTCTGCTCCGGCAATTCGCGGCCGATGAAGACAAGCCGGCTTTCGCGCGGCTCGCCGTCCTTCCATTTCCGCTGATGGTCGCCTTCGAGCATCATATGCACGCCCTGGAACACATAACGGTCGTCATCGTCGCTGAAGGAGAGAATGCCTTTCGAGCGCAGGATCTTCTGGCCTTCGCTGGCGACCAGGCTTTGCAGCCAGGGCATGAATTTCGCCGGATCGAGCGGCTTGCTCGACCGCAGCGACAGCGACTGCATTTCCTCGTCATGGTAATGCTTCAGGCCACCGTGACTGTGAGCATCATGGCCATGATCGTGGTGATGATGGTCGTGGCCGTGATGATGATCGTGATGGTCATGGTCGTCGCCGGCCTCGAGGAAATCCGGCTCGATATCCAGAATGCGGTCGAGGTCGAACGCGCCGCGCTCCAGCACGTCCGACAGCGCGACCTGGCAGCGCTCGGTGCGGTGCAGCTTGGCGTAAGGGTTGATGGCCCGGATCCGGGCCTCGACCTCGGCCAGCTCCGGCTTTGAAACCAGGTCGGTCTTGTTGAGCACGATGACGTCGGCGAAGGCGATCTGGTTCTTGGCCTCCGGCGCGTCCTTCAGCCGGTCGCTCAGCCATTTGGCGTCGGCGACGGTGACGACCGCATCGAGCCGCGCGTTGTTCTGCACGTCCTCGTCGACGAAGAAGGTCTGCGCCACCGGCGCCGGATCGGCCAGCCCCGTGGTCTCGACGATGATGGCGTCGAACTTGCCCTTGCGCTTCATCAGGCCGTCCAGGATGCGCACGAGATCGCCGCGCACCGTGCAGCAGATGCAGCCATTGTTCATTTCGAACACTTCTTCGTCGGCACCGATGATCAGGTCGTTGTCGATGCCGATTTCGCCGAATTCGTTGACGATGACGGCGTATTTCTTGCCGTGGTTTTCCGACAGGATGCGGTTGAGCAGCGTGGTCTTGCCGGCGCCGAGATAGCCCGTCAGCACCGTTACAGGGATTTTTTGCGCGGGAATTTTAGAGGACGAAAGCTCAGCCATGACAGCTCCGAACAACAGGAATTTCGCGGCGCACCGTGCGGCGGGGAAGGCCCCCGCCCTCAATCGGCCAGCGCGCTCATCAGCGCCTTTATATTGTGCCTGACCATGTCAATGTAAGTGGGGGCATCGCCCTTTTCGCCGCTCAGGCTGTCGGAATAGAGCGTTCCGCCGATCTTGACGCCGGTCTCGGCCGATATCTGGCGCATCAGCCGCGGATCGCTGATATTTTCAAAGAAAACCGCCGGGATTTTGCCGGCTTTGATCTGGGAGACGATAGCGGCGATATCGCGCGCGCTCGGCTCGGATTCGGTGGAAACGCCGAGCGGGGCGATGAATTCGATGCCGTATTCCGCGGCAAAATAGCCGAAGGCGTCGTGGGTGGAGATCACCTTGCGCCGCTCCGCCGGAATTTGCTCGACCGTCGCCCGCACCTCGCGGTCGAGCTCGTCGAGCTGCTCGTCATAGCGTTGCTCGTTGGCGCGAAAAAAAAGCGCGTCGGCGGGGTCGGCGGCCACCAAAGCCTCGCTGATGTTGCGCACATAAATCCTGGCATTGACGACCGATTGCCAGGCATGCGGATCGGCCTCGGAGCCGATCCGGCGCGGGGTGATGCCCTTGGTCGCGGTCACCATGACAGCCTTGCCGCCCGAGGATTGCACCAGCCGCGGCAGCCAGCCCTCCAGACCGAGCCCGTTGATGACGACGAGCTGCGCATCCGCGACGCTCTTCGCATCCGCCGGCGCCGGCGTATAGACGTGGACGTCGCCGTCAGGGCCGACGAGCGTCGTCACGTCGACGCGGTCGCCGCCGATATTGCGCACGAAATCGCCGAGGATCGAGAAGCTGGCGACGACGCTCAACCGCGCCTGCGCCTGCATCGGCAGCGCCGACGCCGCGAGCACCGAACAAATCAGCCAGAATCGGAAACGCCGCATTTTATGACCTCTACGCTTCGAGATGACGGCCGGGAAACAACTGCCGGACCAGGCCGCCGACGGTGCCGAACGCCACCGAGCCGGCATACAGCATCGCCGCCACCAGAATGATCGCAGGCCCCGACGGCACCCGGGTCTGAAACGACAGCACCAGCCCGGCATAGCCCGAGACGATCGCGCTTGCGACCGCGATGCAGATCATGCCGCTGATATCGCGCGACCAGAACCGGGCGATGCCGGCGGGCAGGATCATCAGCCCGACCGCGAGCAGGGTGCCGAGCGCCTGGAAGCCGTTGACCAGATTGACCACGACCAGCGCCAGAAACGCCAGATGCGCCGGCGCACCGGCACGGCTCACGGTGCGCAGGAAAACCGGATCGACGCTCTCGATCACCAGCGGACGATAGATCACCGCCAGCACCAGCAGCGTGATCGTGGCGTTGAAGGCGATCACCAGCAGCGTCTGGTTGTCCATCGCCAGGATGTTGCCGAACAGCACGTGCAACAGATCGATATTGGTGCCCTTCATCGAGACGATGGTGACGCCGAGCGCCAGCGAGATCAGGTAGAATGTCGCCAGCGAGGCGTCTTCCTTCAGTTCGGTCGTGCGCGCGACCACGCCGGCCAGAATCGCGACGGTGAAGCCCGCGATCAGTCCGCCCATCGTCATGGCGAACAAATTGAGCCCCGACAACAGGAACCCGATCGCAGCCCCCGGCAGGATCGCATGCGCCATGGCGTCGCCGACCAGGCTCATCCGCCGCAGCATCAGAAACACGCCGATCGGCGCGCCGCCCAGCGCCAGCGCGATCACCGCGGCGAGCGCGCGGCGCATGAACTCGAATTCGGTGAAGGGCGCGATCAGCGCATCGTAAACCGCCATGTTCAGGCGGCCCGCGAAGACATGTCGTCGACGGCGCAGGCGGCGGCACCGTCGTCGAACGCTTCGCACATCCGCCGCGCTTCCAGAAGATTTTCCGCCGTCAACACCTCGGCGGTCGCGCCCCAGGCGACCTTGCCGCGCGCCAGCAGCAGGGTTTCCGGGAAATGGGCGCGCACCAGATCCATGTCGTGCAGCGCCGCCACCACGGTCCGTTTCTCGCCGTGCCAGCGGCCCACCAGCGCCAGCAGATCGGCCGACGTCTTGGTGTCGATGGCATTGAACGGCTCGTCGAGCACGATCACCCGCGCGTCCTGCAACAGCACCCGCGCGAACAGCATGCGCTGCATCTGGCCGCCGGACAGCGTTCCGATCGGGCGGTTCTCGAAACCGTTGAGGCCGACCGACGCGAGCGCCTGGATGATCTTTCCGCCCGCGCGCTTGTCCACGCCGCCGAAAAAGCCGGTCGAGCGCCAAAGCCCGGTGCCGACAAAATCGAACACCGAAATCGGGAAGCTGCGGTCGATATCGGCCGTCTGCGGCAGATAGGCGATATCCCGGACATCGAGGCCATCGGAGGCGATCGCGCCCGAGAGCGGCTTGAGGATGCCGACGATGCCGCGGAACAGCGTCGATTTGCCCGCCCCGTTGGGACCGACCACCGCGAGCAGGGCGCCGGAGGCGACCTCGCCGTCGAGGTGATGCACCGCCGGATGCCGGTCATAGCCCAGGGTGACGTCACGGAATTGCAGTTGCGCCGCCATGCTCACCTCATCGCAAGCCAGACAATGGCCCACAAGCCGGTGCTGACCGCGACCGCGGCGCTGAGCCGGGCGGTGACCGTCATGCGCAGGATCGACCAGGACGCTGCCTGTGCCGGATGCGGCGACGCCGGGCCGTGACGGTGAACATGCGGGAGAGCACGGCCGGAGCCGTGGCCAGGGGGATCGGAACCAACCATCACATCACGTTATATTATAACATAACAATTGTCCACCGAAACGCTCGAAAAGGCGCTTATGGGGATGTTTGGCTCAGGTGAGGTGGCGTATCAGCGCCAATCCGGCGAACAGACCCGCAATCGACAGCGCCACGGAACCCAGCACGTAGAACAGCGCCAGACCGAGTTCGCCGCGCTCATAGAGCAGCGCGGTGTCGAGCGAGAACGCGGAGAATGTCGTGTAGCCGCCGAGAATGCCGGTCATCAGGAACAACCGCCACGGCTGCGAGGCCTCGCCCTTGAAGGCGAGATAACCGGCGATCAGCCCCATGACGGTCGAGCCGGTGATGTTGATGATGAAGGTACCGTAGGGAAACGCGGTGCCGATGCAGCGGGCGCATGCGATATTGATGGTGTGGCGCAGCGAGGCCCCGAGGCCGCCACCAATGAAAACCAGGAAATAGCTGAACATCGCGCACTTTCCGCGTCGGACCTGATGGGATCACCCAGCGGACGTTTTTGCCGTAACGGAACCGGCCCCGCAAGCCCGCCAGACAAACGAAAGGGCGGCAACCGAGGCTGCCGCCCTGCGTGGAATTACGTATCCGACGCGTATCAGGCCTTCGAGAACAGTTCCTCGACATATTCCCAGTTCACGAGGTGATCGAGGAATGCCTTGAGATAATCCGGACGGCGGTTGCGATAGTCGATGTAGTAGGAATGCTCCCAGACGTCGCAGCCGAGGATCGGGGTGGCGCCGTGAACCAGCGGGTTCTCTCCATTCGCGGTCTTGGAGATTTCCAGCTTGCCGTTCTTCACCGACAGCCACGCCCAGCCGGAGCCGAACTGGCCGACGCCGGCGGCGGCGAAATCGGTCTTGAACTTCTCGAGACCGCCGAGATCCTCGGTGATCTTCTTTTCCAGGGCGCCCGGCAGTTTGCTGCCGCCGCCATTCGGCTTCATCCATTTCCAGAAATGCAAATGGTTGTAGTGCTGGCCGGCATTGTTGAAGACCGCGGCGTTCTTGCCGAACGAGCCTTTCACGATCTCTTCGAGGGATTTGCCCTCGAATTCGGTCCCCTTGATCGCATTGTTGCCATTGGTCACGTAGGCTTGGTGATGCTTGTCGTGGTGATATTCCAGCGTTTCCTTCGACATATGGGGCGCAAGGGCGTCATGGGCGTAAGGCAGATTGGGAAGCGTGAAGGTCATGGGATGATGTCCACAATGATGGGGAGACGTGATTTAACGGGAAACCCTTATAGAAGGTTCCACCGCTCTTAAACACAGCAATTCGGTCGATCAAGCCGGAGACAGGTGACGCGAAAATGACCATCGAAGTCGAGGTCTTGAATGGGGATGCCTCCTGGCCGCTGGCAAAACCGCTGTTCGATGCGATCTGGCCGCCGGAAGTGGTGGCGAAGCTGCCCTGGGCCGGAATTGTCTTCGCCCGCGCCGAATTACGGGTGCTGCTGCAGAATGAAGCGGAAGAGGTGCTCTGCCATGTCGGGCTGCATCGCCGCGACATCACGTGGAATGGGCACAAGATCCGGGTGGCCGGAATCGGCGGCGTCTTGACGCGGGAAGATGCGCGGCGTCATGGCTATGCTAGCATCGCGCTCAACGCGGCCATCCAGACCCTCAAGGATGAAGGCTCGACGCCGTTCGCCCTGCTGTTTTGCGAACCGCACAACGCGCCGTTCTATATGGCGCGCGGCTGGAAGCCGTTCGACGGCGAAATCCATGTCGATCAGCCCCAGGGCCGCATCCGTTTCGAAGCGATGGCTCCCTACGTCTACGATCTCAAACGCGCCCCGCAGAAAGGCGTCATCGATCTCTGCGGCTTGCCGTGGTGACAAGCGCCTAAAGTTGCAGGCCCCGCAGCACCAGCTGGTTGAGCCGGGAGGCAAAGGCCGCCGGGTCTTCCGGCAACTCGCCATCGAGGATTTGCGCCTGCTCCAGCAGCAGGAACGACAGATCCTTTGCATCGTCGCGCGCACCTGAGATCGCCGCGACCAGCGGATGGCGCATGTTGATCTCGAGGATCGGCTTGGTGACGGTGCCGCGGTTCTGCTGCGCCAGCAGGCGTTCCAGCGCGCGATCCTGCCCGTCGCCGCCGGCGACCAGGCAGGAAGCGCTCGATGTCAGGCGCTGCGAGGCCCGGACGTCGGACACCCGCTCACCCAGCGCGTCCTTGATCACCGCGATGGTCGCCGCCTCGTCCGTGCTAGGCTTCTCGCTGTCCTCGGATTTCTCGTCCAAAAGCGGGACCAAGCCGAAATCGACGTCGCCCTGGCTCAGCGATTTCAGCGGCTTGCCGCCGAAATCGAGCGGCGCGGCGGTCCAGAACGCATCGACCGGATCGGTCAGCAGCAACACCTCGATGCCGCGCGCCTTGGCCGATTCAAGTTTCGGATTCGACTTCAGGCGCTCGACGCTGTCGCCGGTGAGATAATAGATCTCGGTCTGGTTGGGCTTGATGTCCTCGACATATTGCTTCAGCGAACGCTTCTCGCCCGTGGTCGTGGTGAAGCGCGACAGCGCCAGCAATTTCTCGCGCCGCTCATAGTCCTCCCACAGCCCTTCCTTGATGACGGGGCCGAACGCGTCCCAGATTTTGGCAAAGGCTTCCGGCTCCTTGTCGCCGAGGCTTTCCAGTTCCGAGATCACGCGGCCGGTCACGGCTTTGCGGATCTGCGCGAGCTGCGGATTGTTCTGCAGCATCTCGCGCGAGATGTTGAGCGGAAGATCCTCGCTGTCGATCACGCCGCGGATGAAGCGCAAATAGGCGGGGTAGGATATCGGCATCGTCGGCGATGAAGACGCGGCGGACATAGAGTTTGACCTTACCCTTGCGCGACGGCTCGAACAGATCGAACGGCTTGGTCGATGGCGCGAACAGCAGCACGGCATAGGACTGGCGGCCTTCGGCGCGATAATGCAGCGTCATCGCCGGCTCGTCGAAGGCGCCGGCGATCGATTTATACGCCTGCTTGTAGTCTTCTTCGGTCAGCTCCGATTTCGACCGCTGCCACAGCGCGCTGGCCGAATTGATCTGGCGCGGCTCGCCCTCTTCCGGCACCAGTTCGATCGGAAACTGGATATTGTCCGAGTAGTCGCGGACGATGCGTTCGATCTCGTAAGCTTCCAGATATTTTTTGGCATCCGGCTTCAGATGCAGCACGATCTCGGTGCCCCGCGTGATACGCTTGGCATCCTCTTCGCTCGCCTGCGCGATCTCGAATCCGCTGCCGCCGGACGACGTCCACATCCAGACCTCGTCGGTTCCGGCACGGCGGCTGGTGACGACGATGCGCTCGGCGACCATGAAGGCGGCATAGAAGCCGACCCCGAACTGGCCGATCAAATTGGCGCCTTCCTTGGCCTCGGTCAGGCGGGACAGAAAGGACTTGGTGCCGGAGCGCGCGATGGTGCCGAGATTGTCGATCAGTTCCTGGCGCGACATGCCGATGCCGTTGTCGACCACCGCAAGCGTATCCGCCTTCTTGTCGGGCACGATGCGGATTTTCGGCGGCTCGCCGTCGGCGATCAGCTCCGGCGCGGCAATCGCCTCGTAGCGCAGTTTGTCGCAGGCATCCGACGCGTTCGAGATCAGTTCGCGCAGGAAGATGTCGGTTTCCGAATAGACCGAATGCACCATCAGGTGCAGGAGTTCGGCCACTTCAGCCTGGAACGGCTGGGTTTCAGCGGACATGGCGGTATCGGCGGTCATTCTCTGGCTCGCTGGATGTCGGGTACGGATAATCCGGAAAACCCGATATAGCGACCCTATTCCGGCTGGCAAGTTTTGCGGCGATGCCGCGGTTTCGAGGCCTGCGCCGGTTGCCACCCTCCCCGGCTGGCCATAATAGATAGGAAAATGCATCGGGAATGGGGGGCTGCCGCCGATCGGCCATTCCGGATAAAGCGAAAAAAATGAAAAAATAAAGTGAAGGGTAAGGGGTCACGCCGATGGAAGCTCGCCTTAACGCCGCATCACATTTCGCTCAGCCGTGGTCGCCTTCGCCGGAAGCCGGCGATATCGTCAAAGGCATCCATGCCATGCTGCATCCGCGCAACATCGTGCTGGTGGGCGCGACCGACAAGCCGGGCAACTACGCCGAGCGCATCTGGAACAACCTGATCAAATACAAATTCGAAGGCGGGCTTTATCCGGTCAATGCCAGGCGTGAAACCGTCTGGGGCGTGCCTTGCTACCCGGATTTCGCCAGCCTGCCGGAAAAGCCCGATCATGTGCTGGTGCTGGTGCCGGCGCGTTTCGCCGTTCAGGTGATCCGCGATGCCGCGGCGGCCGGCGCCCGGTCGGCAACCATCGTCACCTCGGGCTTCAGCGAATCGCAGGACGCGGAGAGCCAGCGGCTCGCCACTGAGCTGCGGGAAGCCATCAGGGAAACCGGACTTGCGGTGACCGGCCCGAATTGCCTCGGCAACTTAAGCGCCGGCGAAAAGATCTTCACCAATATCGACGACCGCATCGTCACCATGGAGCAAGGCCCGGTCGCGATCGCCGGCCAGTCCGGCGCGATCGTGATGGCGATCCGCCAGGCGCTGGAGGATCGCGGCGTCGGCGTCGGCTACATGGTCACGACCGGAAACGAGGCCGGACTGGAGACGCCGGACCTGATGGCCTATTTCGCCGCCGATCCCTCGATCCGCGTGATCGTGGTCTATCTGGAAGGCGTGCGCAACACCCGGACGTTCCGCGAGGCCTGCAAGGCCGCGCGCGCCGCCGGCAAGCCGGTGATCGCGCTGAAACTCGGCGCCTCGGAAGGCGGCCGCGCCGCAGCGATGGCGCATACCGGCGCGCTCGCCGGCTCGATCGAAACCTTTGACGCGATCTCGGCCCGCGAAGGCGTGATCCGGGTGCGCGGTCTCGATGAGCTGATCGAAACCACCGAATGTTTCGTCCATGCCGACCCGCCAAAGGGCAACCGGCTCGCCGCCGTGACACTATCGGGCGGCAAGCGCGGCCTATTGATCGACGCGTTCCACGCCGCCGGACTGAATTTCGCGCCGCTCGGGCTGGGCGCCAGCGCAAAGCTTGCAAACATGCTCGGTCCCGGCAGCATCGTCGGCAATCCGCTCGACGCGGGATTCGCCGCGGTGGTCGATCCCTCCGTCTACATGCAATCGATCCAGGTCATGATCGACGATCCCGACACCGACATCGTCATCATCGACGCCGAATTGCCGAAAGCCCCGCATGAGCTGCGCGAACGCAATCTGCACATCGTCAACGACAAGGCGGCGAGAGCCAACAAGCCCGTCATCTATATCAGCACGATGTCGATCGGCTTCACCGACTTCACCAAAACCTTGCGCCAGTCGCTGCCGCATATCGTGGTGATGCAGGGCCTGGACCGCGCCGTCGGTGCGATCAAGGCCCTGATCGACTACGCCTCGCTGCGCAAGGAAGTGCCGGATGCGGTATCGAGCTCCACCGCCGCGGCGCGCGCGACGCTGGAGCGAACGCTCAAGGACGCCAAAGGCGCCGCGCTCGACGAGGTCGCCTCGAAAAAACTGCTGAAGGCTTACGGCATTCCGGTCTCGAAGGAAGCGATCGCGCAGACGGCGACCGACGCCGTGAAGATCGCCAGGAAAATCGGCTTTCCCGTCGTCGCCAAGGTGGTCAGCCCGGACATCCTGCACAAATCCGACATCGGCGGCGTGGCGCTGAACCTCAACAGCCCGGCCGAAGTCAGGAAAGCCTTCAGCGCCATCACCGCGCGGGTGAAGCGCCTCAAGGGCAAGCCGAAGCTCGAGGGAATCCTGATCGCGCAGCAGGTCAAGGCCGATCTCGAACTCGTGGTCGGCGCCTCCCTCGACGCCGAGATGGGACCGGTGGTGCTGTTCGGCACCGGCGGCGTCGATATCGAACTGATCAAGGATGTCGCACTGGCCGGTGCGCCGCTCGACGCCGACGAAGCCAGGCAATTGATCGGCCGCACCAAGGCCGGCGTGAAAATAAAGGGCTATCGCGGCCGGCCTGCGCTGCACGAAGCTTCCGCCGTGAAGGCGCTGGTCGGCCTCTCCAACCTCATCGCCGATGCCGGCGATCGCATTGCCTCGATCGACGTCAATCCGTTCCTGATCAACGCCAAGACCGGCGTCGCCGTCGATGGCTTGATCGTCCTCAACAATGCCGCAGCCCGGCATGCGGCAAAACATTGAGGCGGCTGACCGATGGCCGCGTGAATATCGCGGGTTAATCCTTTCTGAATTCCGATCGGGCACCGTGGAACCGGCGAAACGTACCTTTCAGCCGGACCGCCTTGCCGGTACAATCCGGACAATGGCGATCTGCAACGGCCGCTCCGCCCGGATGCATCGCGGACCGGCTTGGATGGCTCTTTGAATGAAGGCACGGGCGACCAACTTCCTGATCGGAGCGGCGACGCTGGCGGTGATCGCCGTGGGGTTTGCCGGCTTTCTCGGATTCCGCAAAATCCACGGCATCCAGCGTAGCCCGCTTCGCATTGTGTTCGAGGGCTCCGCCGCCGGCCTGCGCAAGGGCGGCAGCGTGAATTTCGACGGCGTCCAGATCGGCGAGGTAACATCAGTCCGGCTGGACGGCCCGCGCAGGATCGTGGCGCTGACCATGGTCGATAACAGCGCCCCGATCCGCGAGGATACGGCGGTGGGCCTGGAAGCGCAGGGGCTGACAGGCTTGATGGCGATATCATTGATCGGCGGCGCGCCCGGTGCGCCTGCCATGCCGCGGGACAAGGATGGCGTTCCAACGCTGGAAGCCGACCTCTCCGAAGCGCAATCGATCCGCGACACCTTGCACAATATTGATCACGTCCTCGTCGACAACAGGGACACCATCAGGAATGCGCTCCAGAGCTTCGAGACCTATACGGGGGCGCTGGCGGATGAGGGCGACGAGATCGACGGCATCATGCGCAAGGCCGATACGGCGTTTGCCAGCTTCAACAATACGATGGCCAGAATCGACGATGCCGTGCCCGATCTCACCAAAGGCAAGGACGGCGAATTATACCAGAAAGTGCAATCGCTCCACGAACTGGCCGAGAGCTTCAAGAAACGCTCGGCCGCCTTCATGGAGGACGGCCGCCGCACCTTGCAGGATGTCAGCGACGGCGCCAACGCGATGAGCCAAAAGCTCACACCGGCAAGGCGCTGATCGCAGCCGCCTTCCTTGATTTTAATGCCCCTGGATCAGACGCGGCACCGCAAGCGTGAACCAGGGCACGAAGGCCACGACCAGCACGCCGACGATCAGCACCGCCAGATAAGGCAGCATCGCCCGGCCGGTCGATTCAAGGCGGCTCTCGGACACCGTGCAGGAGACGTAGAAGCCGATGCCGATCGGCGGGATGAAGATGCCGACGCCCATCGCGAGGATCATGATCATGCTGTAGTGGATGATGTCGATGCCATATTGGCTCGCGATCGGCATCAGCAGCGGCCCGAGGATGATCAGCGCCGGCAGCCCTTCGAGCAGCGACCCGACCACGATCAGCAGCACGATCGACCCCAGCGTGAACACGATGCGGTTGTCGCCGGCCGAATGCAGGATCGCCGCGAGGCTCGCCGGCAGGTTGGCCGCAGTCAGCGTCCAGGCAAACGAGAAAGCGGCGGCGATGATGAAGAGCACCATGCCCGCCAGCAGGCAGGACTCCACCGCGATGTCATACAGCGCCTTGACGCCGACGGCGCGGTAGATCGCGAACGCCAGCACCAACCCGTACAGCACCGCCACGCTCGAGACTTCGGTGGGCGTTGCGACGCCAAAGCGAATGCCGATCACCATGATGACGGGCATCACCAGCGGCAGCACGGCGCCGCCGGTGGCGCGCAGCAATTCGGATGCGGTCGCGCGTGGCGCCGATGTCATGTTGCCGTGACGCGACAACGCGTAGTTCAGCACCATCAGCAACAGCGCGATCACCGCGGCCGGCATCAGCCCGGCGATGAACAGCGTCCCGATCGAAATCGGCGCCACCGATCCCAGCACCAGCATGGCAAGGCTCGGCGGGATCGTCTCCGACATCGCCGCCGACGAGGCCAGCACCGCCGCGCCCTGCTCGGGCCTGTAGCCCTGCCGCTGCAGCTCACGGCGCAACACCGAGCCGACCGCGACGACATCGGCGATCTTGGAGCCGGAAATGCCTGACACCATGTAGATCGTCAGCACCACGACCTGCAGCAGGCCGCCGCGCATATGGCCGACCAGCGTCATCGCGAAACGGACAAGACGCAGGCTAATGCCGCCTTTCTCCATGATCAGCCCGGCCCAGATGAAGAACGGCAGCGTCAGCAGGATATAGTTGCTGGTGCCGTCGAACGTGTTCTGCGCCACCGCGATCAGCGGGACCACGCCGCTGATCAAGAGAAACGTCAGCGAACCCAGCAGCATGGCGAAGCTGACCGGCAGTCCCAGCAACACCGCCAGCAGGAATGCGATCAGCATGACGCCCAGCGCCGCGCCGTTGTCGAGATGCAGCGAGGGCACGACGCTGACCGCGTAGACGAGGCCAACCAGCAGCACGATGACACAGGCCGCCGGAACGACGTCGCGAAGCGCGTGGACATAGACCAGCCGCTCGATCGCGAACAAGGCGGTGAGCGCGAGTCCGACCGTCAGCGGCAGCACCAGCCATGCCGCATTGATCTGAAGAATCGGCGTGTTCGATGTCGCCGAGATCGCCAGCAGATCAAGCGAGACATAGCCCACCACCGCGGCGGCGACCAGAATTAGTAAATCGATTCCGATCGCGAATGATGTTCGCCAGCGCGGCGAAAACTTTCCGGTCAGGAATTCGACCGTCGTATGATGGCGGGCGCGAAAGGCCAGCGCGCCGCCGACGAACGCCGTCAGCGACAGGAACAATTTGGCGGCTTCGTCGGCCCATAACAGCGATTGGTCGAACCAGAATCGCGACACGATTCCGGTCAGGACGATCGCAAGCTGGACCACCAAGGCGAGCACAAGGATCGCGCGAAACACAAGGTCCAGCCCGTTCAGCCCGGCGCGAAGCCGGGCCGCGACCACACCGCGCTTGACCGCCGGTTCTCCGGGGCCGGCCAACTCCGGCATAGGGTCAAGCGCGCGACCGGAAAGCAGCGCGAGCGGCTCAGCCATGCCCGGCTTCCTTCAGGACGGCATCGTAAAGATCGGCCCCGATGATGTCCTTGAACTGCGGATACACGCTTTCGGTCGCCTTGCGATAATCCTCGCGGTTCACTTCGACGATCGCCATGCCCTTGGCCTTGTAACGCTGCGCGACCTCGTCGCTCCGGGCGGCGATGGTGGTCCGCCAGTCCTTGGTGAGGTTGATGGAGGCGGCGCGGATGGCTTCCTGCGCATCCTTTGGCAGCGCATCGAACTTGGCCTTGCTCGCCATCATAACCCCGACATTGTAGACCTGATTGGTCATGTTGATGGTGTTGACGATCTCGTCATGCTTGGTCGCGGCGAGCGAGATCATCGGCGTCTCGACCGCATCGATGACGCGCTGCGACAGCGCCAGATAAACTTCGGTGAGGTCGATCGCGACCGGACTGGCGGCGAGCGCGCGGAAGGTGGCGGCGAAAATGGCGCCGGGCTGCACCCGGATTTTCAATCCCTTCATGTCGGAGGGCTCGGGGACTTTCCTGTCGATGGTCGACACCACGCGCCATCCCCAATGGCCGTAGCCGAGGCCATAGATGCCCTTCGACGGCAGCATATCGAGCAGCTTGGCGCCGGTCGGCCCGTCCAGCAACCGCTCGGCCGACTCCGAGTCCGAAAACAGGAACGGCAGGTCGACGACCTGGAATTTCGGAAAGATCGTGTCGATGAAACCTGACGTATGCGCGCAGAAATCGATGATGCCGGTCTGCAAGCCCGTGAGGATGTTGGTGCCGCTGCCGAGCTGGCCAATGCTGAACACCTGGATTTCGACGGCGCCGGAGGTGCGCTTCGAGACATCCTCGGAAAAACGCTTGAGCACGTCGTAGAGCGGATGGCTCTGGGTGTCGGCGAAGGTCAGCTTCAGCGTATGGGCCGGCGCGGCGGCCCACCCCGTCCGACCCACAAAGGGCGCCGCCACCGACGCCACGATGCCGGACGCGCCGACCTTCAGAAGCTTGCGTCGCTCGATCATGTTTTCTCCCTGACATTTTCTTGTTGTGCGCTTGTCGCGCTTTACGGACCGCCAGTAGCACGAGTTCCGGCCGCTGCCTATGGCCCGGAGCCATCGGCGTTGGCGGAAGACGCCGCCTCCCGTGTCAGCCTTTCCCCGTTCGATCGCGGGACGGACGACGTCGCCGACGGAAGCGACCGAGCGGCAAACCGAACCGTGCCCGGATAATTCGAGCTCAGCCGACGGAAGCGCCGCCATCGACCACAACGATCTGCCCGGTGCTGAAGCCGTTCTTCATCAGGTAGACATAGGCTTCGGCCAGTTCGTCGGCCTCGCCGGGCCGGCCGACCAGAAGACTCTGCTCCGCACGCTTGTACATGGCCTCGCGCGCTTCCGCCGGCATGCCGTCCCATAACTCGGTCCTGACCAGGCCCGGACAAACCAGATTGACGCGCAGCGGCGCCAGTTCGACCGCGAGCGCGCGGGTCAACGCTTCGGAAGCGCCGCACACGCTCGATATCATGCTCCAGCCCTTGCGCGAGCGGCGCGACGCCATGCCGGACGACAGCACGATCGAGCCGCCTGTGCGAATATGCGGCGCACCATGTTTGACGGCCAGGAACGAGCCCCAGAAGCGGATGCCGAAAAAATCCTGCGCCCGCTCCAGCGACAGCGTCTCGATCGGTTCGCTCAGCAAAGGCTCGCCCGCCGTGTAGACCAGATGATCGAAAGCGCCGATCCGGCCGAAGCAAGACCGGATGCTTTCCTCTTGGGTCAGATCGACAGTGAAACCCTCCGCCGCGCCGGATAGCTGTGACTTGGCCCGGTCGACCTTGGCCTGGCTGCTGGAGGCGATGACGACGGAAGCGCCCTCGCCCTCGACCTTGCGTGCGATGGCCAGTCCGATTCCCGACGTCCCGCCGAGAATAACGATCCGCTTTCCCTTCAAATCCATGTTTGTCTCGCATCCCTGCTGGAGCATGATCGGTTCGGTGCGCTCCGCTATATAGGCGGCCTGCCGAACGGCAATAAGATAGAGAGCCTTTGCACGCGGTCTCGACGCGGCCGCACCGGCATTCGCGCGGCCGCCTTGGTCGGCGCCGCACTACACCTCGATATTGATCAGCCTGGCCGCGGTGCGGCCGAGGATATCGGCCCGCTGGCCATCGCTAAGCGAGGGCGTCGCGAAGATGGGATCGAGCGGATGCAATTCCCAGGGATAAGGATAGTCGCTGCCGAGCACGACCTGGCTCGCGCCGACCTGCGCCACCAGATGCCGCACGGCCTCGGGCGTGAACACCAGCGAGTCGAAATAGATCTGCTTGAGATATTCCGTGGGCTGTTTCTTCAGCCCGATATCCGCGTTGCAGCCCTTGGGGTTGACGAGGCAGGCATGATCCGACCGGTCGGCGTAGGAAGGCAGGTAACCGCCGCCATGCGCGGCGATCACCTTCAGCTTCGGAAACCGGTCGAACGTACCCTCGAAGATCATGTGCGACAGCGCGATCGTCGTTTCCGCCGGATAGGCAATCGCATTGGTGAGCCAGCCATTGCCGGCCAATTGCCGGTTGAGCTCGGGAATGCCTTGCGGATGGATGAACAGCGGCACGCCGAGTTCTTCCGCCTTGGCCCAGACCGGATGAAATTTGGGATCGGAAAACACCACGCCATTGACCGTGCCACCGATCGCGGCGCCCTTCAGGCCCTGCTTTTTCACCGCAATTTCCAGTTCCTGCGCGGCAAGATCTGGCGCCTGCAAGCTTAGCGAGGCGAAGCCCGCGAACCGGTCGGACTTCGACGCGCATAGTTCCGCCAGTTTTTCGTTCTGAAGCTTGACGACCTGTCCCGCGAGGTCGCGATCGCGGTCATACCAGTTCGGATTGATCGACAGCACTTCCAGATCGATCGCCTGCGCATCCATCGCGGCAAGCCGCTTGTCGATGTCGATGACCGTCTCGTCATTGCCTCGCACCGGGATCAGCGGCAGCGGGCCCAGCAGCGCGCTGGCCTCCGGGATCACGCAATGCGCGTGAATGTCGATGGTCTTGACCCGCTTGCCGTTGACCATGACGGGCAGCTTGCGATGTTGCGGCGGCTGGGCCTGCGCGCTTCGCAACAGACCGCAGCTACAGAAAACGATGCCGCCGGCAGCGGCGGTGCCGGCCGTCTTCAGGAAATCACGGCGCGTGCTCATGATCATTACCTCCCTGTCGTTTGTTCGCTGGCCCGGTCTGATGCCGCCAAGCCTTGCTGGTATCGGAAGCTAGCGTAGGACAAGTCACGGACGGGCAGCAAGACCGCTGCCGTCGCGCATGAAATCAAAACAACGCTTATGTGTCCTTGCGCAACGGCGGCCCGAGGAACTCCACGTTCCAGCGCCGGCCAAACGCATTCAGCACGTCGCGGGCGGGAATACCGGCCTTCATGACCTCGCCAAGCTCGGTGAAGAACGCCGCCGCATCCAAGCCCGGCAGGATCATGACCAATTGTTCCGCAGGCGTGTCCGTAACATTGACGAAGGCATGCGCGACGCCGCCGGGCACGCTGACCACGTCACCCGCTTCGGCGTGGAAACGCCGGTCGTCGACCTGATAGAGGTAGCGCCCCTTGAGAATCCTGAACACCTCGGTCTCGGGATGCCGGTGCAGCGGCGGCCCAAAGCCCGGCGCGTTGACGGTTTCGATCATCTCGAGCGCCCCGCCCGAGACCCGGTTGGGCAAGCGCACCCGCAAATCGAGGCCGATCGCCGGAATTCGAATCGGCTCTTCGCCAGAATGCGATTGCCAGTGACTGAACGTCATCGGGGCACCTCTACCGGAAATTGGACGATCCGCCCGGATTGAATTACGGCGATTTGAGTCGCACAACATCCGCTTTAAGGAAACCGCAAAGCCATCGCACGGGGCAATAAGTGACATATCCGCTTTCTACGACTCGCCGTCAGCTCCCCTGCAATTCACCACCCCTTATTGCATCGGTCCATTTCGCGCGGCGATGCGTTGCCGCAATCGGTTTCTCATGCCTGGTCTCCGGCGCGCTGGCAGCGGAGAAGCCGCCGCTAAGCCCGGACAGCACAGCACCCCTCGCAACCCCATCGCGAATTTCGGCTACGATCGAGTTCGGGCTGCCGGCGCTGGCTTCCGCCATCGAGCAGGACATCCCGCGGCGGCTCGCCACGATCGACGAACGCATCAGTTGCGTGCATCGCCGGGTGCTGGCCTTCAGGGTCAACGCCAATTGCGACGTTTCGGGCTTTGTCGAACGCTCCGGGCCGGTTTCGCTGTATGGGCGGGGCAACCGCGTCTACGGCGCGGTGCCGATCCATGGCGAGATCGAGGGCCAGGGCTCCAACCGGTTCACCGCCCGCATCCACGGCGAGACCGAGGCCAGCGCCACGATCGAGGCCGAAGCCCGTCCGCAATTGCTCCGGGACTGGTCGCTCGACCTGAATTTCAGCGATGGCTTTCGCTGGAGCGAACCGCCCATCCTGCATGTGCTCGGCCGCGATATCCCGCTGGCCAAATATGCCGAGCCGAGGATGCGAACCCAACTGGCCCGCATCCGGTCGCGGGCGCTGGCCGCGGCGCGACGGCTCGATTTGCATGACAAGGCCGCCACCGCCTGGCAACAGGCCTTCGAGCCGATCAAGCTGGCCGATACCCCCGAGATCTGGCTGCAACTGACGCCGCAAAGCGCGGCGTTCGCCGGCGTGCGTGCCAATGCCAAGATCCTTTCAGGCTCGCTCGAACTTTCCGGATCGGCCACCACCACCATCGGTCAGGCACCGCCCGCCGTGACGCCGACGGCGCTGCCGCCGCTCGGAACGGATGTCTCGGAACCCGGCACCTTCGACGTCATCCTGCCGATTCTTGTCAGCTACGACGTCCTGCGCGACAAGATCGTGCAGGTGATCGATGCGGCGCCGAAGGGCGAAAATGTGGTTCGCGAGGTTCAGGTCTATCCTTCCTCGGGAAAACTCGTCATCGGCTTGCGCATCGCGAAAGCCTCCGAGACCGATGCCGCCGCGGGCGAATGGGTCTATCTGTCCGGCGCGCTTGACGCCGATACCGGCAAGCAAACCGTTCGGCTCTCCGACCTGTCGGTACAGGGCGTACCCGTGAGCGGGATCGGCGCGATGTTCGCCGACAACGCGCTGCTCGGACGGTTGAAGGAACAGGCCTATGTCAGCTACGGCGTCGCGTATCAAAATCTGCTCAACGCCGCCAACCAGCGGCTGACACGGCCGTTGAAAAACGGCTACCGGATGGAAGGGCGTCTGACGTCGGCGAAGCTCGACAAGGTCTTGCTGCCGGCCGACGGTATCAGCATCGCGCTTCGCGCCAGCGGCGAGTTGAAGATCCTGTACGGATTGTGATGTCGTCCGCCGGTCGCCACATCACTTACCGATGCGTCACTTATCGCGGCTCTTGCGGGAGGAAGGCCGCCGAGGCCGTTGCTTCACGCGCGCTATGGTCTTGTCGGAGGACGGCGCTGACGCCGTCCGCTTGTCGGCATTGGCCGGCACACGAAGCCCATCGACGAAGACATCGACCAACCGCAGGACGCTCTTCTTCCAGCCGGGCTGATCGTGCATGTAGCACATGCCGACCAGCGCCCGCAGCAGATCCTCGGGACTGATATCGGCGCGGATCTCGCCGGCCGCGACCGCGCGCTCCAGCAAGGTGCCGACCGCCTTGATCAGGCGTTCGAATGTATGGGCATAGAGTTCCGACGAACTGTGTACCGTAAGCGCCAGCGCGGCCAGCATGCCCTTCTTGGTGGCGACGAACTCGACATTGGATTGCAGCCAGCGGCGCAGCGCTTCGACCGGCGTCGTTTCGCTCTCTAATTGGTCCGCCAATTCGCTGAGCTGCTGCACCTCGCGCCGGTAGACCGCCTCGAACAGGGCCTCGCGCGTCGGGAAGTGACGGTAAAGCGTCCCGATGCCGACGCCGGCCCGTTTGGCCACCGCCTCCAGGCTCGCCTCCGGACCGCCGGCGCTGAAGACGGCTTTGGCGGCCTGCAATACACGCTCGTGATTGCGGACCGCATCGGCACGGGGCCTGCGAACGGGTGTTGCGGATTGATTTGCCATCCGATGAATCTAATCACGATTCGATGGGATCAAATCGGATCATCATCTCATCCCTTTGTTTGAACATGATCTTATCGGAAAATCGGTTACCGCTTTTGCGTCTCATATTCCAGTTTTTCGTCCCCTTGCGAAACGGAGGATGCCTCCGTATATGCCGGTAGAGCCGGCCCGAACCCGCATGTCGATCGGCGCGGGCGGCCGTGATTCAGTTTGAACCATAGCATCGCATCCATCGGAGCACTGCATGAGCTTCTCCATCAGCCTCACCGTCAACGGTGTACGGCGGGACGTCGAGCTGGAAGACCCCCGCGTCACGCTGCTCGACCTCCTGCGCGAACGTCTTTACCTGACCGGCACCAAGAAAGGATGCGATCGCGGCCAATGCGGCGCCTGCACGGTGCTGGTCGACGGCCGGCGGATCAATTCGTGCCTGGCCCTGGCGGTCAGCCATGACGGCGCCGACGTGCTAACGATCGAGGGCGTCGCGCGCGGCGACCTGCTGCACCCGGTGCAGGCTGCCTTTATCGCGCATGACGGTTTGCAGTGCGGATTCTGCACGCCCGGCCAGATCATGAGCGCGATCGGATTGATTCAGGAAGCGCAGGCCGGCGACGACCCCGAGCGCATCCGCGAAGGCATGAGCGGCAACCTGTGCCGGTGCGGTGCCTATGCCGGGATCACGGAGGCGGTGCTGGATGCGCAGAAAAGCCTCGCCGAGGCCAGCCAGAGGCGCTCCGCATGAAAAACTTCGATTACGTCAGACCTTCGACCGTTTCCGAGGCGATCGCGGCCGCCACCGAACCGGATGCGGCCTATCTCGCGGCCGGAACCAACCTGCTTGACCTGATGAAAGGCGGCGTCGTCCATCCGAACCGTCTCGTCGATGTCACGCGCCTGCCCGGACTCGACCGCATCGAACACCTGCCCGATGGCGGCGTCCGCATCGGCGCGCTGGTTCGCAATGCCGATCTGGCGCACGATCCGGATTTCGCCCGGTCCTATCCCTCGATCGCCGAGGCGCTGCTGTCCGGCGCATCGGCGCAACTTCGCAACGCCGCGACCGTCGGCGGCAATCTGCTGCAGCGAACGCGGTGCAGCTATTTCTACGACGTCGCCAGCGCCTGCAACAAGCGCGAACCGGGTAGCGGTTGCGACGCCCATGACGGCGAGAACCGATTGCACGCCGTCCTCGGCTGGAGCGAGGCCTGCATCGCCACCCACCCGTCGGATTTCTGCGTGCCGCTTGTCGCCCTCGACGCTGTCGTGGAGATCGAGGGCAGAACCGGCCGGCGCGAGGTTGCGCTCGAGGCGTTTCACCTTCCGCCCGGCGATACGCCCGAGCGGGAAAACGTGCTGGAGCCCGGCGATTTGATTGTCGCCCTGCGGCTGCCCAGCGAGGCGCGCTCGTTCTCGGCCCATGCGCGCTATCTGAAGGTCCGCGAACGCACCTCCTATGCCTTCGCGGTCGTGTCGGCGGCGGCGGCCTTGCGGATCGAAGGCGGCGCGATCTGGGATGCGCGGCTTGCGCTCGGCGGCGTGGCCACCAAACCGTGGCGGGCCCGCGCGGCGGAAAAGATCCTGGCGGGCTGCAATCCCGACCTGGCCACCTTCCGCGCCGCCGCCGAAACCGCGCTCGCGGACGCCAAGCCCTCGGGGAACAATCAATTCAAGATCGCGCTCGCACGGCGGATTGTCGTGCGCGCACTGACGCTGGCCGCAGCCGGTACGCCGCGGCGCATTCCGGCCCTGCCGGCTTCCCCGTTCTCATCCATATCCGGAGCGTTGCATGGTGCCTGAGATCAGCCTCACCCAATCACCTTCCCATTCGCGGCATGGTTCGAATATCGGGCAGCCGCTGACCCGCCGCGACGGCATCCTCAAGGTCAAGGGAGAAGCCCGCTATGCCGCGGATAACCACCCGCCCGGAATGCTCTATGCGGTTCTCGCGGTCAGCCATATCGCGCGCGGTCGCGTGAGCTTTCTTGACGTGCGGGCAGCCAAGAGCCATCCGGGCGTTGTCGATGTCATGACGCCCGCGAACAAGCCGCCGCTCGCGGAGGATCCGGACGCCAAGACCAATCCCTTCATGTTCCGGCTCGATCTTCTGCAAAATGACCTGGTGCGTTATGCGAACCAGCCGATCGCGGTGGTGATCGCCGAGACGCTGGAAGCTGCGACCGAAGGCGCGGCGCTGCTGTCGCCACGCTACGAAACCCAGCCGCCCCGCGTCGGCCTCGATTCGAATGAGAGTTTCGTGCCGCCCGCCGTCGGCGTCGGCAATCCGTCCGAACTGCGGCGCGGCGATGTCGAGGCGGGTCTGGCCGCGGCGTCGAGACAGATCGATGCGACCTACGAGACGCCGACCCAGTACCACAATGCGATGGAGCCTCACGCCATCGTGGCGGCGTGGGACGGCGATGCGCTGTCGATCGATACCCCGAGCCAGGGCCTTGCGATGGCGCAGGGGCGGATCGCGGGACTGTTCGGCATTTCGCCGGAGAATATCCATATCCGCAGCCCGTTCCTCGGCGGTGGCTTCGGCTCGAAAGGCCTGATCGCGGGCCCGCAGATCCTCGGCATCATGGCGGCCCGGCTGGTCGGCAAGCCGGTCAAGCTGGTGCTGCGCCGTGAGCAGATGTACGGCCCCGTCGGCCACCGGGCGCCCACCCGCCAGCGGATTCGCATCGGCGCCGACAATGCGGGCGCGCTGACCGCGATCGACCACCACGCCAAGACGGTGTCGAGCAGCTTCGACGATTTCTTCGAGCCGGCCGCCGACGCCTCGCATACGCTCTACGCAAGCCCCGCCATCGCCACGTCGCATGAGGCAATCCGGGTCGACACCGGCACGCCGTTGTTCATGCGCGCGCCCGGCGAGGCTACCGGATCGATTGCGCTGGAAAGCGCGATCGACGAGGCGGCATGGGCCTGCGGGATGGATCCGCTCGCCTTCCGCATCAGGAATTATGCCGAAGTCGAGCCGATTTCCGGCAAGCCATTTTCCTCGAAAGCCCTGCGCGAGTGCTACCGGCAAGGCGCCGAACGCTTTGGCTGGTCACAGCGCCCGCTTACCCCGCGGCAGTTGCGTGACGAGGCAGGTCTTCTGGTCGGCTGGGGCATGGGCACGGCGACGTTTCCGGCGCTGATGTTCCAGGCCGAGGCGCGCGCGGTGATCCGCAGCGACGGATCCGGCGTGATGGAAACGGGCGCGCACGACATGGGTCAGGGCGCCTGGACCGCCTTTGCCCAGATCGCGGCCGACAGCCTCGGTCTCGACCTCGCGCAAATGGAGTTCAAGGCAGGGACTTCCGATCTGCCGGATGCGGGCATCGCCGGCGGCTCGGCTCATACGGCGACCGCGGGCACGGCGATCCACAATGCGGGCACCGCTGTCATCGCCAGGCTCGAGGAGCTCGCCACCAACAACGAACGCTCGCCGCTGTTCGGCGCGGGCAATGCCGGAGTGATCGCGCGTAACGGCCGCCTGTTCCGCCGCGACGATGAAACGCGCAGCGAGAGCTATGCCGATATTCTCGGCCACGCCGGACTCACGCAGATCGAGGCCCGCGGCAAGAGCACCGCAGACCCCGCTTCGCAATCGACCTACGCCATGCATGCGCACGGCGCGGTGTTCGCCGAAGTCAAGGTCGATCCTGATCTCGGCCAGATCCGCGTCACCCGCCTGATCGGCGCTTTCGCCGCGGGACGGATCATCAACCCCCGTCTGGTGCGCAGTCAGATCTTTGGCGGCATGATCTGGGGCATGTCCTTTGCACTGCACGAGCAGGCCGTCATGGATCGCCGCTCCGGCCGGACGCTGAACGCCAACCTTGCCGAGTACCACATCCCGGTGAACGCCGACGTCCCGCCGATGGAAGCGTTGATGATCGACGAGCACGATCCCTATGTAAACGCGCTGGGCATCAAGGGCGTCGGTGAAATCGGAATCACGGGTTCGGCCGGCGCCGTTGCCAACGCGGTCTGGCACGCCACGGGGATCCGGGTACGTCGCTTTCCGATCAGGATCGAGGATGTCCTGACACCGGATCCGCACTGAAGTCGAACATTGCGCCCATGAGGGACGCAAGAAAGCGCGGCGACTTGCCGGGCGGGATCGTTCCGTTCCGGGCGATGTGACAGTTCGATGATGCCCACCGGACTATTCGAATGATTCGCCTCGTTGACGCCGCCCAGAGTGCCCTTGACTTATTGGGCACCATGGTTACTATCATAGGTACCATGGTATCCAATTATGCCAGCTCTGCCATGCATAAATATACATGACAAACGAATAGGATGACGGGTGCTCAAGAAATGGACAGAGCCTTCCTGTGCGGAGCCGTGCCGCAGCAGGCGGGCGTTACGCCCGGTCAGATCCGGCGCGGCTGAACGGTCGGTGTCAGCTTGAGACTGCGCGGCGCGCTTTCCGCTGTGCAGCCTCATCCGGGCCGATCAGGTCGAGGAGTTCGATGAACGTCTTTTTTTCCTTCGCGCTGAGAGGCCTCAAGGCTGCATTGAGCGCGCGATAATAACCGGGCAGCGCCTCAGCCAGGAGGCTTCTGCCTTTCGATGTCATGGTGACAACCGAGGCGCGGCCGTCGGTATCGTGAGATGTGCGGCGGATCAACTTGTCCTCTTCCATGAAGTTCAGCACCCGCGCCGTGTTTTTCTTGGAGATGCCTAATTGCCTGGCAATCTCGACCGGCATCAGGTGCTTCTCCGCCGAGCGCTCCAGCACGACGAGAACAAGGAAACGCGCTTGTGATAGCCCATGATGCGAAAAATGTGCTTCCAGATCGCGGATGAGATGGCTGGCGACGCGCAGCAGCCGCAAGCAGGCAGCGGTGGCGTCGATCTCCATCTCGGGAAAGCGGTCCGCGAAGCCCTTCAGCATCCGGGCGTCGGGAAGATCCTCCAGAAAAAACATGAGTCAACTCTTATGAATTTAGTTACCAAGGTAACCAGTGCTCCGATGCCTTGTCAAGAAACCAAGGGCCCCAGTTCCGGACAGGTGCTCACCATGGCGGTCGCCGCGGGCGTGACGGTCGCGAACCTGTATTACAACCAGCCGATCCTGGCTGAGATCGCCACATCGCTGCACGCCAAGGAAATCGAGGTCGGTTATCTGCCGGCGCTCACGCAGGCGGCCTACGGCGTCGGGCTGTTTTTTCTGGCGCCGCTCGGCGACATGTTCGACCGCAAGAAGCTGGTGCTGGTCCTGCAGGGGCTTTTGTGTCTGGCGCTGGTCGCCATTACCTTCGTCCAGACGCTCCCTGCGCTTTATGTCGCCAGTGTCCTCGTCGGCCTGTTTGCAGTGTCGACACAGATCATCATGCCGATGGCCGCGGCGCTGGCCGCGAACAATGCCAAGGGCAAAGTGGTCGGCACCGTGTTTACGGGTGCTCTGATCGGCATCCTGTCGGCCCGGATCGTCGGCGGCTATCTCGCGGAATGGGCTGGCTGGCGGTCCGTGTACGGCGTGTCGGCCGGACTTGTGCTGGCCGCCACCATCGTCTTTGCGGCCATGTTGCCGCAACGCGCGTCCCATCACACCGGGCATTATGGCGACCTGCTCAAATCCACCCTGCTGCAACTGAAACGGGTCCAGCTCCTGCGCGTCATGCTGGTCGGCTCGCTGGTCTTCGGTCTGTTCTGTTCGTTCTGGACTGCGCTCACGTTTCATCTGAGCGGCCCGCCCTTCACTTACAGCAGCGACCGGATCGGCCTATTCGGCATCCTAGCCATCGCCGGCGCGGGCGCGGCATCGGTCTTCGGGCGGATCGCGGACAAGCGGCATCCGTTGCGGATACAAATCCTGACGGTCTCCATCATCATCGCCAGCATCGTGTGCCTTTTCCTGTGGCCGTACAGCGTACCGGCCCTGGCGGTCGGCGTCCTCCTGCTGGACGTCGGCGTGCAAGCCACACAGGTCAATAATCTCGCACAGATTTACGGGCTGGATGAGACCGCGCACAGCCGGATCAATACCGTTTACATGACGACGCTGTTCCTGGGTGGAGCGATCGGCACCTATGGCGGTGTTCTGGCCTGGAATTTCGGCGGCTGGCCGCTGGTATGTGGCCAGCTTCTGTTATGGGCCGGGCTCGCTTTGGCGATTCTGTTGTTTCGGCTTTACCGCGAAAACGGCCGACGCGCCTAGAACCCTTTTGGTTCTGATTCCATCGGAACCAAAAAGGCTCTAAAATGGCGGACGCAGTACCGAGCTTCATTCGGGATCACGTCGGAGGCAGATATGCGCGTGAAATCAGTATATGCTCACTCTCTCGTTGCGATATTGCTGAGCGTTGGGGCTGCATCTTTCCCGGTGGCGCCGGTCGCGGCCCGAAGCTCATGTTCGGCCGAGCTTCAGCGCACGCGTATCGCCGTCAACAAGGCTCTGGCTCAACACGCGGCCGCGGGACCCTTTGCGCCGGAATCGAAATTCGCAAAACTCGGCCATCAGCCGACGCCCTCGACCCTCGCGCAGGCGGAGAGCAAGTTCGATAATTGGCCGAATGGCAGCGACGCGGTTGCGGCCCTGCAACGGGCCCGTCAGGCTAGCAAGGCAGGCGATTCCCAGGCGTGTCTCGACGCGCTGCGGGACGCCCGCACGGCGATCGGTGCAAATCCCTAAAGCTTCGGTTCTGATTGAATCAGAACCGAAGCTCTGGATTCTTGTTTTGACGCGTTTTCTTCACGCGTCCACTTCGCTCAAAAACGCTGCAGCGCCGACAACCCTGAATCGACCCTTATTTGACCCTGTTCTTGGCGAGCTTGCGCGCGAGCGTCCGGCGGTGCATTCCGAGCCGGCGTGCCGTTTCGGAGATATTGAAATCCGCCTCGGCCAGAACTTCGTGGATTCGTTCCCATTCGAGGTTCTTGATGGAGGTCGGCCGCTTCGTCAGCTTCACCGAAACATCGCCTTCCGCGCGTTGGAAAGCCGCCTCGATGTCGTCGGTGGTCGACGGTTTCGCGAGATAATGACAGGCCCCGAGCTTGACCGCCTCGATGGCGGTCGCGATGCTGGCAAAGCCCGTCAGCACCACGATCTTTATTCCGGGGTCGCGCTCATGAAGCAATTTCACGCATTCCAGTCCCGAACCGTCGGGTAATTTGAGATCGACGACGGCGTAGGCCGGTACGAACGTCTCGATCAGCTGGGCGACTTCCTCGATTTCCCGGCACAGGCGAAGCTGGTAGCCGCGGCGCTCGAACGAACGGCTGAGCGCCCGGGCAAAGGATGCATCGTCCTCGACGATCAGCAAGGCGCGCTCAGTGTCCATGGCCGTCTCCCGGCAACAGCGCCGCCAGCGGGAATGTCAGCGTGACGATGGCCCCGCCGAAAGCTCCGTTCCGGGCCGAAACGACGCCGCCCAGCTTGCGGACGACGTTGACGACCAGAAACAAGCCCAGTCCCCCACCGGGCCGGCTCTTGCTCGACTGATATGGCTTTCCGAGCGCCGCCAGCATTTCCGGCGTAAAGCCCGGCCCCTCGTCGCTCACGGTAACGCAAAGATTGCCGTCGGCACGGCTGATCTCGGCCATCACATGAGCTGGTGAGGCTTCGAGCGCGTTATCCAGCAAACTGAAGATAACCTGTCTCAGGGCCGTATCGGATACCACCGGCTGATCCTCACCGAAGGAATTGACATAGTCGAAGCGCTGCGGCGAACGGGCGGCGCGCCACTCGGCTGCGAGCTCGTCCATGAAGGTGTTCACGGTCGTCCGCAGCGTTCCTTCGCCGCGCACTTCGCCCGAGGATAGCAGAATACCGGACACAATGGACTTGCATCGCTCGACCTGGGCCTGCATTTCGTCAATCTCATGCGCCAGTTCGGGAACTTTCTCCAAGTCTGGCATATGCTGCCAATCGTTCAAAATGACGGAAAGCGTCGCAAGCGGCGTCCCGAGCTCGTGCGCCGCCCCTGAAGCGAGCAGTCCCATCCGCACGATGTGGTCCTCTTCCGCTGCCTGTTCCCGCAGCCGCGCCACATGCGCATCCCGCGCCCGGAGGTTGAAATTGATTCGCCCGATGAAGAAGACCAGAAGCACCGAGGACAACAGGAAACAGACGAACATGCCCGCGATGTGAACGGCCAGGAAATCGCCGTCATCCCGATAGACATCGAATACCGGCAGATAGAACTGCGTCAGGGCGATGAAACAACAGCTCGTGATGAACACGAGAATCCAGGTCAAGCGCGCCGTCAACAAAATCGCGGCGAGCGTCACTTGCAGCAGATAAACCGAGATAAACGGATTGGCGGCGCCGCCGCTCAGATATAGCTGCATCGTCAGCGCGGCGACATCGAGCAGCAGCGACGCAAACAATTCCGCATTGGTTACATTTGCGCGGCGGCGGTAGCGGTCCACGCTGACAATGTTCAATCCGATCAGGAATACGATGACCGCGATCATCTGAAGGATCGGAAGCGCGATGCGGAACAGCCACCAGACGATACAGATCGTGACCACTTGGCCGGCGACCGCAAGCCAGCGAAGCTGCACCAACAGCAGCAGGTTTCTCCTGTCGGTTGCCCGGTCGATCGAAATCGTCGTGCTCCTGGTCGCAAGATCCGGAGGTTAGCGGAAAGACTCCGTTCTCCCGCGGGAACCCATCCGGAAATCAGAATTCGATGTCAACCGGCCTTGCCCGGGCGCCGCTCCTGCCATCCGGCCCAAATCGTCCAGGCCGCCAGCATCGCCGCCAGCGCGAACCATGTCAGCGCATAGGTGAGGTGGTTGTTCGGGAACGCGACCACGGTCAACCCGCCGACCGGAAACGCGCCGGGATTGTCCGCCGCCGCGTCGGCGTCGATGAAATAAGGCGCTGCCCCGGTCAAGCCGCGGCTGCCCGCCATGGCCGCCACATCCCGGGAATACCAGCGGTCGGCGGCAGGATCGTTGTGACGGAGAAAAGCCCCGCCCGGCTCGCTCAGCCGCAGCAACCCGGTCACGGTCGCCTCGCCCGAGGGGCCGGCAAGGTTCTGCCATTCGGAACGGTCCAACGGCACGAACCCGCGATTGACCATCACGATGAACCCGTCATCGGCCCTGAACGGCGCCAGCACCCAATACCCGCCGCCCCGCTCGGTGACGGCCAATGCCAGGGCCGGCGCAGCGTCGAGGAAATGCCCGCTCACGCTGACATGACGATAGGCATCGTCAGCGGCATTGATGCGCGGCCATAATGCGGGCCCCGGCGCCGCCACCGGCGCCGCATGTACCCGCCGCTCGACGCGGTCGATCAGATCGAGTTTCCACACGCGGCGTTCGACTTGCCAGACACCAAGCCCGGTCAGGGCCAGAACGCCGATGGCGGCAAGGATTGCCGGGATGATGCGCGCCCGCCGCGACCGTGGCAGCGCGTCGCCGGCAGGCTCGCGCCCCGGCGCCGCGCTGTCGGCGGCAAGCGTCACGGCATCTGACTCATGCCCGGATCAAGCACCATGTTGGCGTTGAGGTGATACATCACCCAAAGCGAACCGGACAGCGTGATACCCACCAGAACCAGCGTGAACAGCAGCGCCATCAGGGTCCAGCCGTTCTCCGAACGCGGGTTCATGTGCAGGAAGAAGATCATGTGAACGATGATCTGCACCACCGCGAAGGCCATGATGACCAGGGCGGTCGCCTGCTTCGAGGACAATACGTCGCCCATCACAAGCCAAAATGGGATGACCGTCAGCACCACCGAAAGAAAGAAGCCGGTCAGATAGCTGCGCAACGATCCGTGTGCAGGCTCGTCGGCATGGCTATCGTGGTGGTCGACATGCGTATCGGCGTTCATCGCAAAAATCCCATCAGATAGACGAACGTGAACACGCCGATCCAGATGACGTCCAGGAAGTGCCAGAACAGGCTGAGGCACATCAGACGGCGGCGATTTGCCGTGACCAGACCGTGCCGCGCGACCTGCACCATCAGCGTCACCATCCAGATCAGCCCGAAGGTCACGTGCAGGCCGTGCGTTCCGACCAGCGTAAAGAAGGAGGAAAGAAAGGCGCTGCGCTGCGGGCCGGCGCCGTCATGGATGAGATGCGAAAACTCGCTGAGCTCGATCGATACGAAAGCGATGCCGAACAATGCGGTGACGACAAGCCATCCCTGCGTCGCTCCGACACGCCCTCTTTCCATCGTCAGCATGGCGAAGCCATAGGTAATCGACGACAACAACAGCATCGTCGTGTTGATGGCGACCAGGGGCAGATCGAACAGATCTTTCGGCGACGGTCCGGCCGCGTAGTTTCCGCCAAGCACCCCATAGGCCGCAAACAACATCGCGAAGATGAGACAATCGCTCATCAGATAGAGCCAGAACCCGAGCATCGTGCTGCCGCCCTCGGCGTGATGCTCGTCCTCGACGTGGAATACCCGCGGTTGCCCGCCGGATGCAGCGCTCGTTGTCATCGTGTCGGTTGCGCTCATCGTCTCAGGCCTGCGCTGCGAGAAGACGCGTCCGCTCACCTTCGGCCTGCACAACGTCCTCCTTGGGGAAATAGAAATCGCGATCGTAGTTGAAGGTGTGAATGATGGCCGTCAAGACGAGAACGACGAAGCTCAGGGCCGCGAGCCACCATATGTACCAGACCATTGCGAAGCCGAAGACCACGGCGATCGCGGACAGGATCACGCCGGCGCCGGTATTTCGCGGCATGTGAATCGGTTTGAACCCTTCCAGCGGACGACGATAGCCGTGTTTCTTCATATCCCACCACGCGTCCAGATCGTGGACCAGCGGCGTAAAGGCAAAATTGTAGGCCGGCGGCGGCGAGGACGTCGACCACTCCAGCGTCCGGCCATTCCAGGGGTCCCCGGTCAGGTCGCGCAGGGCCTCGCGGTTGCGGATGCTGACGAAAATCTGAACCAGGAAGGACAGAATCCCGAGAAAGATCAGCACCGCTCCGAATGCCGCGATGAAGGTCCAGATCTGCAAGGACGGATCGTCGAAATGCCGCAGCCGCCGCGTGACGCCCATGAATCCGAGCACGTAGAGCGGCATGAAGGCGAAGTAGAAACCCACCACCCAGAACCAGAACGACATCAGCCCCCAGAACCGGTCGAGCTTGAAGCCGAACGCCTTGGGAAACCAGTAGGAGATGCCCGCGAACACGCCGAACACGACGCCGCCGATGATGACGTTATGGAAATGCGCGACCAGGAACAGGCTGTTATGCAGAACGAAATCGGCGGGCGGCACCGCCAGCATAACCCCGGTCATGCCGCCGATCACGAAGGTCAGCATGAACGCGACCGTCCACATCATCGGCAGTTCAAAGCGGATCCGGCCGCGATACATCGTGAACAGCCAATTGAATATCTTGGCACCTGTCGGGATCGAGATGATCATCGTGGTGATGCCGAAGAACGAATTGACGCTGGCGCCCGACCCCATCGTGAAGAAATGGTGCAGCCAGACAAGATAGGAGAGGATGGTGATGCAGACCGTCGCATAAACCATCGAGGTGTAGCCGAACAGGCTTTTGCCGGAGAAGGTCGCAGCGACCTCCGAATAGATACCGAACACCGGCAGCACCAGGATGTAGACTTCAGGGTGCCCCCAGATCCAGATGAGGTTCACATACATCATCGGATTGCCGCCGAAATCATTGGTGAAGAAGTCGGTACCGACATAGCGGTCGAGCGACAGCAGAACCAGCACGGCCGTCAGCACCGGGAACGAGGCGACGATCAGGATGTTGGTGCAGAGCGCGGTCCAGGTGAAGACCGGCATCCTCATCATCAGCATGCCGGGCGCGCGAAGCTTGACGATGGTCGCGATCAGATTGATCCCGGACAGGGTCGTGCCGACGCCGGCGACCTGAAGCCCCCAGATATAATAGTCCATGCCGACGTCGGGACTGTAGGCGATCCCCGACAGCGGCGGATAGGCCAGCCATCCGGTGCGTGCGAATTCGCCGACGAACAGCGACATCATCACCAGCACGCCGCCGCCGACCGTCATCCAGAAGCTGAAATTGTTCAGGAACGGAAACGACACGTCGCGCGCGCCTATCTGCAGCGGCACCACAAAGTTCATCAACCCGGTGACCAACGGCATCGCGACGAAGAAGATCATGATCACGCCGTGAGCTGTGAAGATCTGGTCGTAGTGATGGGCGGGCAGAAAGCCCTGCGAATCCCCGAACGACATGGCTTGCTGCATGCGCATCATCAAGGCGTCCGCAAAGCCGCGCAGCAGCATGACGATGCCGAGCACCATATACATCACGCCGATCCGCTTGTGGTCGACGCTGGTGAACCACTCGCGCCAGAGATAACCCCACAGCTTGAAATAGGTGATGGCGCCGACCACGGCGATGCCGCCGGTGGCTACCCCCAGGAACGTCACGACCAGAATCGGCTCATGGATCGGAAAGGCGTCGAACGTGAGCCGGCCGAAGACGAGCTTGAGAAAGGAAGATTGCGCAAACATGAAACGATCCGCTTTAGGAACCCGACCGACGAAACGCGATCCGCAATGCGCTTGGGCCTGACGTGGGCGGCAAGGGCGTGAATGAGGGGAGCCGCAAACCGGCGCCGACCAGCCGCGCGGGCGCGGGGTCGGGCACAGCCGAGAACGGCGCGTCCGGCTTCGATCCGGTCGGCTCGTCGGGCGTACACAGGCTCGCGACATAGGACGGCTCCACGCCGAACACCGCGCCGCGCCGCGCATATTTGTCATATTCGAACGGCATCAGGTTGGCGGAGCCGGTGATACCGAGCCCGCCCTTGGCATCGATCGCGCTCATTTCGCTCATGCACATCTTGCTCGGCTCGACGCAGAGCTCCACGATGGCCTTGAACAAGGTCGGATCGACGCTCGAATAACGATGCACCGGCTCGTCCTCGCTTGGACGCTCCAATGTCAAATAAGCGGCCCGGTCGAGCCCGGTACCCTGCGCCTTGGCCTCTGCGACCCAGGACTTGAAATCGTCATCGCTGACGCCGCGAAAGGTGAAGTGCATTCCGGAAAATCCGGCGCCGCTATAATTGGCCGAAAATCCCTCATATACGCCGGGCCGGTTGATCACGGCCCTGAGCTGGGTCTGCATCGCAGGCATCGCATAAATCTGGCCGGCGAGCGCGGGAATGTAGAAGGAGTTCATCACCGACGAGGAGGTGATGCGGAACTCGATCGGCTGGTTGATCGGGGCGGCAAGATCATTGACCGTCGCGATGCCGTAATCGGGGTAGATGAAGAGCCATTTCCAATCGAGCGCGACCACGTCGACCCGCAGCGGCCTTGTATCCTCGGGCACGGGCTGATCGGCGGAGATCTGGCTCAGCGGCCGGTAGGGATCGAGCAAATGCGTGCTGGCCCAGGTGATGGCCCCGAGGCAGATGATGATCAGGAGTGGCAAAGACCAGATCATCAACTCGAGATAGGTCGAGTGGTTCCAGTCCGGCTCGTAAACCGCCGCGCTGTTGGACTGCCGGTAGCGCCACGCGAACACCACGGTCGTCACCATGACCGGGACGATGATCAGCAGCATCAAGATGGTGGCTTCGACCAGGAGATCGCGCTGCTGGAGCGCGACATAGCCCGATGGCGAGAGGACCACGGCGTTGCAGCCCCCAAGGAGACCGCAGGCGGAGAGGAGAAGGGCGATGGTGCGAAGACGCTTCAAGGCGGGCCTGCCGACAATTTCGTATTCCAGCGGGTTGCAGTAGCCTTGCCGGGTCCCCCGGCCCATTGGACAATTTGCCCAATGCCTAAAACCGTCGGTCGATGACACAAGCGGAAGCCTGCCGTGTTCCGACGGCATGCTTCAAAGACCGTTAAAATTCAAGGTAATCTAGCGCGCCATGATTGCAAACACCGCCGCGTCCGCGCCGCTTCCCGGACAAAATGCGCAAGGATCGGATGCTCACGACAGCGTAAGTTCGGGCGAGATCGCCGTTGGCGTCATCATCGGCCGGACATCGGAGTTTTTCGACTTCTTCGTCTACGCCATCGCCTCGATCGTGGTGTTTCCGAAGCTTGTATTCCCCTATGTCGACGCGCTGACCGGGACGCTGTATTCGTTCGCGATCTTTGCGCTGGCTTTCATCGCACGGCCGCTCGGCACCACGATCTTCATGGCGGTCGACCGCGCCTATGGCCGCGGCGCGAAGCTGACGATCGCCTTGTTCATGCTGGGAACCTCCACGGTCGCGGTGGCGTTCCTGCCCGGGTATCAGAGCATCGGCGACGCTTCCGCCATCTTGCTCTCGGTGCTGCGAATCGGTCAGGGCCTCGCGCTCGGCGGCACCTGGGACGGGCTGGCCTCGCTGCTGGCTCTCAATGTACCCGACAAGCGGCGGGGCTGGTACGCGATGATCCCGCAACTCGGCGCGCCGCTCGGCCTGATGGTCGCCAGCGCGCTGTTCGCCTTCTTCATCACCACCTTGTCGGCAGGCGATTTTCTTGACTGGGGTTGGCGTTACCCGTTCTTCGTCGCCTTCGCGATCAACGTCGTCGCCCTGTTCGCGCGGTTGCGCATCGTCGTCACGCCGGAATATTCCGAACTGTTCGGCAGCCGCGATCTTGAACCCGAACCCGTCGCCAGAACGTTGCAGGTAGAAGGCCGCAACGTCGTCATCGGCACCTTTGCACCGCTCGCGAGCTTCGCGCTGTTCCATATGGTGACGGTGTTCCCGCTTTCCTGGGTGTTCCTGTTCACGCAGGATAGCCCCGGCCAGTTCCTGATCATCGAGATGGTTGCCGCGGCGTTCGGCGTGGTGGCCATCATTGCATCGGGACCGATCGCGGATCGCATCGGCCGGCGGACGCTGCTCGGGGCATCGGCCGTGGCGATTGCCGCCTTCAGCGGATTCGCGCCGCAACTGCTCGATGCGGGCGGCGTCGGCGAAGCCGCCTTCATGCTGCTCGGCTTCGTGCTGCTGGGAATCTCGTTCGGGCAATCATCGGGTTCGGTCGCATCGAACTTCTCTCCCGCGCATCGTTATACGGCGTCCGCGCTGACATCCGATTTCGCGTGGCTGTTCGGCGCCGGCTTCGCTCCACTGGTCGCTCTTTTCCTGGCCAGCCGCTTCGGACTGCTGTCCGTCGGCGCCTACCTGCTCTCCGGCGCGGCCTGCACGCTGCTGGCGCTCATCCTGAGCCGCCGCCTCGATCGCGCATAGCGCCGGACCGACTTATCCCCGAAGCGTCATTCCGCTCGAACCCGAAAGCCCGCTATTCCAATGGAATAGCGGGCTAAATCTTGGTTATGGGGATGCACAACCACCGATACCGGCCCCCGCTGGCGTGATCATTCGAAACGGAAAGTTTGTTCCGGGCTCAGCGGCGTGCCTTGCGGCCGATCCGGATTCCGCTGCAGGTGTCCACGGGCGCCTCGGAAGGCGCACCAGAACAGATCGACCGGCGATCGGCGTCCCCTTCCCGCCGCCGCGCATCGCCGCTGCGTGAAATGAGGGAATTTTAAGGAGTTGTGTCTAAAGAAGTGGAGAAATATCTGACGCGGTCATTTCGCCAAGGCTTTCATGTCTGCTTTGTCCACCGATCCAGATGACGACGCCAAAATGTTCGAGCTCGCGCCGGTCTCGCTCTGGATCGAGGACTATAGCGCTGTTCGGGCGTTGTTCGAACAGTGGCGCGCGGAAGGCGTCGACGATATCAAGACGTTCCTCGCTACGGTCCCCGATCGCGTCCGGCAGTGCTCGGAGCGTATCCGCATCCTCAAGGTCAACCGCAAGACCCTGTCGCTGTTCGGCGCCCGCGATCTCGCTCATTTAACGGCCAATCTCGGCCAGGTGTTGCGCGACGACACCTTCAAGAGCCATGTCGAGGAACTTGCCCAGCTCTGGAATGGGCAGGCCAGCTTCTCCAGCCACACGGTCAATTACACGCTGACCGGCGAGCGTCTCGATATCCAGCTCAACGGCACGATCCTTCCCGGTCACGAACAGACATGGGACCGCGTCATGATCGCGATCGAGGACGTGACCAAGCGGGAAAACGCCCGGCGGCGCCTCATGGACAGCGAGAACTACGCCTTCGGCCTGTTTGCCCACTCACCGGTCTCGCTTTGGGTGGAGGATTTCAGCGCCGTGAAACGGCTGATGGATGACGTGCGCGGCCGGGGCGTCGAGGACTTCCGCGTCTTCACCGACGTGCATGAGGAGTTCGTTTCGCGCTGCATGAGCGAAATCCGCGTCCTCGACATCAATGGCCGGACGCTCGAGTTGTTCGGCGCCCCCGACAAAGAGACGCTGTTGCGCAAACTCGCCGACATATTCCGCGACGAAATGGAGCCCCATTTTCGCGAGCAGCTTGTCGATCTGTGGGACGGCAAGCTGTTCCAGCAACGCGAGGTGGTGAACTATGCGCTCGATGGCACCAAGCTGCATCTGTTGCTGCAATTCTCGGTGCTGCCCAAACATGAACACGACTGGTCGCTGGTGCAGGTCGCGCTGACCGACATCACCGCGCGCAAGAAAGCAGAAGCCTATCTCGAATATCTCGGCACCCATGATGTGCTGACGCGCACTTTGAATCGCTCGTTCTATGTCGACGAACTCAATCGGCTTGAACGCAAGGGCCCGCGGCCGGTCACCATCATTATCGCCGACCTGAATGGGCTGAAGAGCGCGAATGACGAACTCGGCCATGCCGTTGGCGATGCATTGTTGCGCCGGGCGGGCGAAGTGTTCGGCTCGCTGGTCGATAAGCCGGCTTCGGTCTCGCGTATCGGCGGCGACGAGTTCGCGGTCTTGCTGCCTGGCACCGACGGTGCCATCGGAGAAGCTGTTCTCTCCTCGCTCTCGGAGCTCATCGAGCTCAACAACCAGTATTATCCCGAACTCCCGCTGAGCATCTCGACCGGGATCGCCACCAGCCGGCCCGGCGACCGGCTGGAACAGGTGGCCAAACGCGCCGACATGAAGATGCTTCATGCCAAGCGCTTGTATTACTTGCAGGCCAATCGGGATCGGCGCGTCACAGGCGCCGCGTGAACTGCCTGAGGCCGGCACGTACAACCCGGACGACATCCCGCCTCCATGAGGTTGGCGCGCCATCCGTGCCACGCGAACGTTTCCAAGATCGCAGGGCAGCGCGCTCCTGCGATGCTCATTGTTGAAGCCGCGCTGGACGGCAATGGATGCTGTCGGTCGCCGGAAAATGAATGGTCATGCAGTTCGTCAGGATACGCGCCGCAGACCCACTCTGTGAGTCATGCCGCAGGGGCGGGATCGTATTCGCCACCTACATTCCATACTGAAAAAGCCCGCCAGAGGCGGGCCAATTCACTGATATTGCTATCAAATCTTGGTTGCGGGGACATGCAACCATCTCAAATTGCTATTTCAGGCGGTCGCTTAGCGTGCCCTCCGAAGGCAAAGATCACACGTTCGAATCGTGTCGGGTGCGCCATGAAATCAATGACTTAGCCTAACCGTTCTGATGTGAGTGAAAGTAAAACTCACCACAAACTCACCAAAAATAATCCGGCGCTAGCGCGGAATCTGCGGGAATCGCGCCGGTTCTTTGTACAGTATCGCGTCCGGTCCCTTACGGAGTTTGGGTCGCAACCTTGGGCGGGAGGGCCCGTTCGCTGATGCCGGGTGAGAAATTTGGTTTAATCAGATTCTTGGATCATTCGAACGCGCGAGTTACGTTCAAAGCGCGGACAGGAAGCCCATGAGTTCGAACGATGGCGAGCGCCGAGACGGTGAAGCTGATGCGCAACTATCAGACGCTGACACCCAGCGGCACCTCGGCGAATGGATCGATCTGTGGGCCGACGACGGGGGTGCTCGAATTCCCCTATGCACCCGCCGGCCGCCGCCGCGCCTACCAGGGCAAGGCCGACATCCTCGCCTACGTGAAGCAAGCGACCGGCAAGGTCGCCGCCGACGCCGTCGAACAGATGCGGATCTCCCCGATGCTGGACCCCGGCATGATGGTGGTCGAACTGTCGATCAAAGGCCGCGCGCGTGCCAACGATGCGCCCTACAATCAAAGCTTCATCATCTTTTTCGAAGTCCAAGACGGAAAGCTGCGCCGCCATCGCGAATATTGGAACCCGTTGATCACCATCGACGCCATCGGCGATCGGGACAAATGGACCGCGGGCTTCGGCTTTCCCAAGGAGCCGGGAGCGTGAGCGGCCTCGTACTGGTGACAGGTGACGCCGGTAAGACGGGGCGCCGCATATGATGAAAGTCGCTGTGCTCGGAGCGACCGGCCGGACGGGTGGACTGGTCGTTGAGCAGGCGCTCAAGCGAGGGCATCGGGTCGTCGCCTATGTCCGGCGCGCCGGCGCCTTGCGGGCGAGCGAAGGGTTGGAGATCGTGGTGGGCGAGCTGTCCGATTCAGAGCGCCTGCAATCGGCGATCAGCGACGTCGATGCGGTCATCTGTTGCCTCGGGACCCATCGGCGCAAGCCGGTGGATCTGATGCAGACGAACCTGCCGCTGATCGTCGAGGCGATGAAGCGTACAGGCCGTACGCGGCTGATTCTTCTCTCAGCCTATGGCGTGGGGGAAATGGCGCGAACGGCCTCGCTCGCAGCCAGGATCATCTACAAGACCGTGGTCGGTTCGGTTTTTCGCGATAAGGAGCGCTCGGAGGTTGGTCTGCCGAAATCGGGCCTCGACTGGACAGGGGTCTATCCGGTGATGCTGACCGACGGCCCGCTGATTGAGGCGGTGGAGGTGCGCTCCACGGACGGGGTGAAGAAGGTCAAGGGCCTGCCGAAGGTTTCCCGCGCCAACGTCGCCAAAGTGCTGCTCGACGCAGCCGAGGACAGCCGAACCATTCGGCAGAAATTGCTCGTCACCAGCAAGGGCTCTGTCCGCTGACCTGACCACCGTGTCTTCGAATGATTTGGTCGGCGTGATCACCGCCGTCTCGTTGGCAACCGTCGACTTGAGTGACGTGTCGTCACGGATCGCCCATCCTGTCGGCTCGTTCTTTGGTTTGATGCGGTCTTGAAAAAAGTGGACGGAGGTAGTTACAGAAAGGGGACGTTGCGGGACAAGCTGTGCGAAAACCTTCCAGTCATCCTGGTCTGACCGACTCCCCAGGGTCCGTCACTGTCACCGGACTGCCTCTCCGTGGTGGAGTTTGTCGCTATTTGCACACCACTTGACCCAAAAGGTTGGGTTGTTCCATCAATGCATCGCATGCGTCGCGCCATGCCGGATCGCCAGAGTAAAAGGTGCTGCGAAGGAAGGCCCAGGTCATGCGCTGGACCAGAGCGACCCGCTCGGGGTTTTCATCCGTCGTCTCGGTGACCGTATACCCCGATATGCCGCCGAGCATATGCTCCCCGCCAAACAGCGTGAGGAGGGCCTTGGCCCCGGGGCTCAGGTAGTAGGGATCGTAGAACCAGTCCGGGCCGCGAACGGTCAATGGAGAATGATCGTTGTCGCCAGCGACCACCAATGTCGGCGTCTTCAATTCTGAGAAACAGGAGTTCAGATATGGGAGGTGTTCAGCGGCGAACGCGCTGAGGTCCTTTCCGCCGAGACCGCCTGCAGCCAGCAGAACACCGACGCTGATCCGAGGGTCAGACATGTCTTGCTCCTCCTGGCCCTCAGAGCCGACCATTTGGGCGCCAAGCAGCATCCCCGTGGTCTGACCACCGAACGAGTGCCCGGCCGCCGCGACGCGACTGTGATCGACACGGCCGGCGAGCCCCGGCAAGGAACGCTCAAGGACGTCAAGATTGTCGAGCGCCCGCTTAACGTCATCCACCCGAAAGCGCCAGATCGACGGCCGCCGAGGATCATCCTCGCTGAGACCCATCCGCCTTGAATCCAGATGCGTCGGCTGGATCACGACGAAACCATGGGCAGCCCAATAGTCGGTCAGGGGCAAGTAGCCGTCCATGGACGAACCAAAGCCGTGCGAGAAAACGATGACCGGCAAATCGACGCCCACCACCGGAGCGGATATCCGCACCTGGAGATCGTCACCGCGCTCCGGAGCGGGCAGCACAATCGAGCGCACCGATGCAACCGGGGACGGCGCGCTCATATTCGCATCTTTGTAGCTACGGGCTGCCAGGGCCATCGTCGAGCACCTTCTTCACTGCCGTCCGCCCCCGAGCACCGTCCCCCAACTCAGGATCTGCCGCTCGGTCTACAAAATTGACCAAGCCTGGATAGGCGACTACAAATTAGGCCGTCAAACGCATATCTTCAGGACCAAGTCATATGGAATTGACCGTAGCCGAGGGATCGCGCACCAATTGCCGGGGCGTTAGCGAGGTCCTCAACCGCGTCGGTGACAAGTGGACGGTGCAGGTGGTGGTCGCGCTTCACGAGCGACCTCAGCGGTTCAACGAGATCAAGCGCGGCGTGAACGGCATCTCGCAGCAGATGCTTATCAAAACGCTGAAGACGCTTGAGCGTGACGGTATGGTCGAGCGAACGGTTCGCTCCAGCACGCCACCGCAGGTGCAGTATGCGTTGACTTCGCTTGGCTGCTCATTGGCGGAGCCGGTGCGCCATCTGGCGGAATGGGCGCTCGCACATCTGGGCGCCATTCATGACAGCCAGGTCCGCTTCGACGAAGGGATCACTAGAAAGATTGGCGGCTAGGAAAACAACCGCCTTTGCCGCTCCAATTTGCGCAGCCCCATATGCCTGACCGTTCTCGCAGGTTGGCATAGCCAGCGTAGGAGATCGGGGAGGAGCTATCTATGCTTTGCCGTTCGCATTATCTGCGCGATCGTTCGGCGCGACGATCCTGGAATAGCTGCACATGATATCTTGGGGGGACGGCGAAACGAACTACGGCGCGAGCGCATGAAATCCTGCAGCCCGCTCGCCGGATCGAAGCTACAGCCACATAACTGCGCAGTTTCAGCAGCGACGGCCCGTCTGACAGTGGGTCCATGAGCCATCCTTCGTCGTGGTGGCTGTCCCCCCCCCCAAGCCGGAGAACAACATGCCTGTGGAGCAACTCGCGGACAAGATCGTGATCGACACCAACAACTACATGCCCTGGTGCGACGACCACTACCCCGTCATCGACTCGGGTGAGAAGACGGTTCATGAGCTCCGTCAGGAGCAGCTAAACGGTCCCCCCTTCATCGTGAAGAGGTCGTCTGGCTGCTTGGCCTCGCTCGCCGAGACCATCATGTTCGCAGTTCCTGCCTCGGATGTTCAGCGCCAGGCGGTAGCCGGGAGGTATCGCGATGCAGGTGGGCAAGATCTCGATTTGCAACATATCAAGCGTCTCGTAAGAATGGCGACAGCCGCGGTGGCAGTGGCTGGGCCAGTCTGTCCTCCTTACTGAAAGTTGTCGGCATTACTTTTTCACTATTCTACAAAGCCGTCCGGTCAACCTTCCGTCCGCCGTGCAGATCGAGCGTTTCATCCAGCCAGTTGAAGACGACTTCGTCCTTGTAAGCCAAGGCGCCAGACTGGCAGTGATTCTCGGCTCCATCTTCACTGGTAAATCGGACAAGTTGCTTAGGACATTGCAATGCGTCGTAGATTTTCTGCGGCTGACCGTTAGAAAACCCGTCGCTTTCAGCGTCCATGACCAAGCAGGGGCATTGAATCTGCTTGGCGATACCCTCCATCGAGTACGACTTCGTTCTTGTCATGAAATCAGCGATACCTGACGCACCAAACGCCCAGATACCGTGTGGTACGGCCCAGCGCAGGCCCGTATTGTTCTGCATGCCTTTTTGGATGATATTCTCGCACTTCACCGTGTCACCCGCGTCGAGAGCGGCGACAGCCTCTTTTGGCAGCAGACCCCGAAAGTCGTACATGCCGTCAAAGAAGACAGCCGCGCGAAACCTATGCTCGAAAGCCACGGCACGAGCAGCGAGGAAGCCGCCCAAACTCATTCCCATGAGCGCGAGATTGGCGCCGTCGACATCTGGCCTCGTCAGTGCGTAGTCCACGGCAGGCGTCACCACCGCTTCCCAGTCATGACGGAGATGGAGATGTTGTTCACGGATCGGCGCCCCCTGCCCCGGACCATCAAACGTCAGACAGTTATAGCCCCTCCGTACCGCCGCGGCCGCGCCGAAATAGAAAAGCTCCTCGAGACTCGAGTCGAACCCGCCGTGGAAGATCAGTGTGGGGCGCGGCTTGCCTGAATTGTCCACCTTATAGAAATATCCAGGGAGCGTGGTCCCTTCGTAAGGAATTTCTACCGGCTCCCAGGTTGGGCCAGTGAGCTTCGCCGCTTCGGCGTACGCCTGTTGCGACGCTCTGGACTCCGAGAGAATGCGGGGGTCTGCAGGATCGCCATGCAGATAGAATTCGGCCGTCCGGAAGTAGGTGGAGGCCCGCAGATATCCTTCGCGGGCGCTTTCCAGGTGACCTGCGCCCGAACTGACGTCGGCGCGCGACAAGATCCGGCGTGCCAGCTTGTCCCATTCCGTGAACCAGCTCTCGAAGTCACCTTCCATAATTCGTTCGGCGGTCGCGATCATCTCGCCAATATCGGAGCCACCGTAATAGGTGAAGCCCAGGTTGCGAACGAATTCGAATGCAAACGACTCATCTCTGAATGCGACCTTCATGGTGTTCTCCGGTCCGTTGGTTCTTTGTGAGCCGCAATCTACCGATGTCGGAGAAGCAGCCGGGGGATCTACTCGCTTCGGCCTTTGCCGGGCCGACCTCTGCTCCATGATCCGCCTCGCGGCATTCCCGACTCCGTAAGACGGTCGGCGGCGAAACGTCCCAACGACACTTGTCGCGTCGGGGCGGATTTGCTGCCGAGAGGTCGGTACCGCATGACCAAGAAGCTTTTCACCGTGTCGTTCATGGTCTATTCATCTATGGATGGAACGCTATCGTTCCATCCAACTGGGGATGCCAACGATGGAACGCAAGCGTTCCGACGATAATTATTTACCACGCCAGCCGAGCGGAGCGGCCGTGATGCGGGTCGAGGTGACGGATGCGCTGTCGCGCGCGTTCTTCTCCGAATGGTCGCGGGTTGGCTACGCGGCGCTCAGTCTCGAGCGCGTGGCCAAGGCGGCAGGCGTTGGCAAGGCGGCGCTTTACCGGCGCTGGCCCTCCAAGGCGGCCATGGCGAGCGACCTCCTCTCGCGGGTCGGCCTGACGCTCACCGAAACTGGAGATATGGGCTCGCTAGAAGCGGATGTGCGGGCGCTGCTGCTCGCCTTCCGGCGCGTGCTGCGTCATCGCTTGATCCGCCGAATCCTGACCGATCTTCTAGCCGAGATCGGACGCGAGCCAGCGCTTGAGACGGCGCTCCGCCCGTTCCAGCAGGCCCGGCGCGATCGTGTCCAACAGCTAATCGAACGAGCCATCGCGCGTGGCGAGCTTGCCGCAACGGTGGACCGGGAAACGATCCTCGATTTCCTGGTAGCGCCGCTCTACTGGCGGCTCGCGGTTACCAAAGGACGCTCCGACATCGCGTATATCGAGCGTCTCGTCCGCATGACAAAGGCTGCAATGGCGGCGGGTTGAGCAATGGCGACTTTCAGCGCCGGTCGAACGAATCCGCCGCCTGGTCAGTCGACGTCGGCAACGGGTGCGCGCACCGCCGATCTCGTCGTCATTGACGGATCGCCGCTCGTCGCCGGCTGTCGGTCAGACGGGGAGCGGGTTCTGGGCCATGCGTTGGCGCCCGATCTCGGCCGCCTCTCGCACCACGGCAAATCCGTAATCGAGCATGTCGCGCTCGTAGTCGGCCAGTGCCTTGGCCAGTACCGTCTCGCCACGCGCAACCGCCCTGAGCGCGCGGCCGAGCAGCGCGCCATCGCGCATCGCGACGTTAGCGCCGCGTCCCAGCGTTGGCGTCATTGCGTGAACGGCGTCGCCGAGCAGGGTGACGTTGCTCGGCGCGTCTAGCGCGAAGGGTACGCTCGTGTACATCTTCACGAGGAAAAAAGCCGAGGGCTCACCAGCGCGGACGAGCGACGCGGCGCGATCGGGCCAGGCGCCGATCACTTCGGCCGCCACACGCTGCAGTGTTTCGCCGGATGCGTCGTGCAGTTCGGCCGGGAAGTACTCGTGCCGACCACCAACGATACAGACGATATAGTCCTCCTGGGGGCGCATGGCGGCGCCCGGCGCGAACCGCTTAGCCGCTTGTTCGGGCGGCACTGGGAAGAGGACCGAGCCAAGACCCAGGAAGACCTTCCGCTCATCGGACGCGATCGTGAAGATGTCCTCCAGCGTCTCTCTCGGCACGATCGAGGAGGCTTTATCGATCGGAACGCGGCCGTAGATCGCGGTGATCCCGGCATCCACCGTGTCGCGACCCGGCGCACGCTGGCGGCACACCGGCGAGCGTACGCCATCGGCGCCAACCAGGACATGGCCGCGCGCTGTCGTGCCGTCGGTGAAATGCGCGACCACCCCATCGATCGTGCTCTCGTATCGGTCGAGCGCCTTGCCGTAATGGATGGCATCGTCGAGGCCGGCGAGCAGGATCTGGCGCAGCGTGGCGCGATCGACATTGGCATGGGCTGGCGGCCCGTCATGCTGCGCGGGCCAGACTCCCTCGCCGTGTTCGTCGTCGGTCGGCAGGCGCTTCATGACCGTTAGGTCAGTGCGCAGTATGGTCGTAAACGGCTGTGTCCGCTGCGAAGTCGCCTCGAACACTGTGTGCAGCTCGCTTCCCAGAACCTCCTTGGCGGCGTTGATCGCGTCCGCGTCAAGATGGAGGCGATAGCCCTGCGGCCGGTCGAAGGGGCTCGGGTCGCGCTCGAAGATCTGAAAGCCGATACCAGCGCGACGTAGCGACTGGGCTAAGGTAAGGCCGCCGAGACCGGCTCCGATGATGAGAACTTGGAATCCAGGCATGAATCGTCCCTTGCGGAAAGAGTGGCAAGAGACGCACCGGCGGCTATTGCAATGAGGCAAAAGCACTTGCACGAACGCATCAGCGTTGCCCGGACTACCTACCGGGCAGTGACTTTCGTACGTCGGCTGCAATAATGGGTCGCTTGCGACTTGGCGTCAAGCCCGTGTGCGATCAACCGTCCCGTTCCAAGCCAAGACGCAGAACGGCAGCCAAAGCAGGCTCACGACTGATGCTATGTCCGCCTTCGAGACGGCGAAGGAAGCACGCGAATGACGGCGGCACGCGCGGAGCCACCGTCGACCGCGGTTCGGTCCTAGCGATCTGCAGTGCTTAGGGTGGAGCGTTCAAGAGTTGACTCATCGACATCGTCGGGAATCTCCTGCCTCAATCTCGGACCTTGATCGAGCCGGCGCTCATCGTCAGCATTCCGGCATTATGATCAACTTCCTGGCGGCGATTATCGACTTGTCATCAGAACACCTCTCATCGTCGAAGCAGCGACAGGCGTCGATCGCCGCGAGATTCAGGGGTTGACCGCACCACCCGCATAGTCCGGAAGCTGAAGCGAGCTATGCACGAGCCTCGATGTCTCGCCCCGTAGCTCGGCCTCTCCGGACGACCTCGCCGCCGTGAACGCGCGGTTACGGGCATCGAGTTCTTCGGGCGTACGCGGCAGGAGTAAACCTCCACCGCGGGTCGCCAGCGCCTGATTCGCTTCGATGAAGGGCCGTATGATTCGTTCATAGGACGCGAAGGCTTCGGTCGGGACTGCGTGCGTGGCCAGTTCTCCGGCCAGCACATAGGCGCCAACCAGCGCCAGGCTGCTACCCTGGCCTGATAGGAAAGAGGGTGCGTAGGCAGCATCGCCCACCAGCACGACGCGGCCTGCGGACCAGCGCGGCATATGGATCTGACTGACGGTGTCAAAATAAAGATCGTCCGATCGCAGCATCGCTTCGACCAGACGGGGAACTTCCCAGCCATCGCCGGCGAACACCTTGGCCGTCCGTCTGCGTTGCGCGTCGATATCAGGATGCGAAAGGAACGGCGGCTCGTCGGCCGCAAAGGTCAGGAAGCCGTGAAGCGTATCGCTGTCGCCGACCGCGTATACCCCTGCCATGCGGCCCGGTTCGGCATATGTGACCCCTTCGTGAGAAAGACCGGCGTAGTTGGGCAAGGAGAAGAGGTTGAAGCAACGACCGAGATAACGGTTGAACTGCTGCTCCGGCCCGAACGCCAGGGCACGCGTCTTCGAATGCAAACCGTCGGCGCCGACAACGATGTCGAACCGGCCCTGCGCGCCGCCCTTGAACCGGACGTTTATGCCGGCGCCATCGTCCTCCAGCACGTCGATGGAATCGTTGAACCGATAGTGGATCGCCGTATCTCGCGTCAGCTCATGCAGCAGCGAAGTCAATGCGCCGCGCGGCAGCTCGATGTCGCGACCAGAAACGCCGCCCGTTAGGGCTTCGGGCCTGATGACGCCGATCGTTGCGCCGGCGGCATCGACAAAGGTGAGCTTGCGCGAGTCGATATGAGCCGCCTTGAGTTGTGAAAGCAGACCCATGCGCTCGACCACGTCGATCGCGGTGCCGCGCACGTCAATCGGATAGCCGCCGCTGCGGACAGCATCGGCGCGTTCGACGACGGTGACATCGAAGCCAAATCGGTGGAGCCAGTAAGCGAGGGCCGGCCCAGCGATACTCGCGCCGGAGATCAGGACGGTCCCGTGGAACGGATTGCGAGCGGTCGTGGCAGGCATAATGATCCCCATTCCAATCATAGATATTTGCTGGCTGTCGAAGCTTAACGCTGCAGCGCCTCGGGGTTCGCGATCCGAACGGGCTCTCTGTCCAGCCAAGCCGTCACGGACTCTACGATGTCCGAATAGACGGCGCCCAGCAGTTCACGGGTGACGTATCCAAGGTGAGGCGACAGCGTCACGTTCGGCAGACACCGCAACGCATGATCCGATGGCAGCGGTTCGACGTCATAGACGTCCAATCCCGCTCCGGCGATCCGTCCGGCTCTGAGTGCCGCGACAAGAGCCGCCTCGTCGACAATCGGGCCTCTGGAAATGTTGATCAAATAGGCGCCTGGCTTCATCAGGGCCAGTTCGGGTGCAGCTACGAGACCTCGCGTACGTTCCGACAGCACCAAACCGATAGAAATCACGTCGGATTCTCTGAAGAGAGTCTCTTTCTCGACGCGGCGCACGCCGACCGCTGCCGCGGCCTCGTCGGTCAGATTCTGGCTCCAGGCGATCACCTCCATCCCGAACACCTTCGCGTATTCGTTGATGCGCTTGCCGAGCCTGCCAAGACCAAGAAGGCCGAGCGTCTTGCCAGACAGCGTCACCCCTGCGGTGGTCTGCCATCCTCCCTCGCGCATGCGTCGATGTTCTTCGCCCAGATTGCGCACCGTCGCCATCATCAAGCCCCATGCCAGTTCCGGCGTGCCGTTGCCGGCTGCGGCGAATCTGGGGGTGGCGAAGTTCGGGTGGGCCACCAGGATGCCGCGTTCGCTGGCGGCGGCCATGTCCAGGTTCGTCAGGCTCATGCCGACGATCGTCATCAGTTTCAAGTTCGGCAGCCGCTCGATCAGCGTGCGCGGAAAGGCCATACGCTCGCGGAGGGTGCAAACCACATCGAACGGCTGCAACGCCTCTGCGGCCTCGTCCTCGGAGAGGTGACGGTCAAACACGGTTATGTCCGCCCTGGTCCGCACAGCCGACCAGTCGGCAAGCTCGAGCGCGACGCTGGCGTAGTCGTCGAGTATCGCCACTTTGGTCATGCCGTCTTCCGTTTGTTCAACGATGCCGATTGGCTGGGTGTCGCCTACCGGTTAGATAAGATGCAGCAATGTTTCCTATAATCCGGCGATAGGGAGAGTCAATAAGAATCATGGATGCATCTTATGAGGCGTAAAGTGGGCATGGTGAAAGGTGGGCGGCGCCGCGGCGACGCCCTTGAGGAAGCGATCCTCGATGCGGCCTGGGGGGAATTGTTGGACCATGGATATGCCGGCTTCACGATGGAAGCCGTGGCTAAGCGAGCGGGTACGAGTCGTCCTGTCCTGGCTCGCCGCTGGCAGAGCCGAAGCGATCTGGCCGTCGCGGCCATTCGAAATTACAACAAAAATAATCCCATCGACGTGCCGGACCTTGGAAGTGTCCGCACCGAATTGATAACTCTGCTCCAGAAACTCTCTGACCGCGGCACAAGGACCATGACAAAAGTCCTGCTCACCATGAACGACTACTTTACGGAAACGAATTCAAGCATTGCTGATCTGAGGGACAGATTGACTGACGGTAGCAAGTTCGAAGAGGTGATAAAGCGCGGAGTGGCTCGAGGAGAACTGGATCAAAGCAAAATCACCCCGCGGATATCGTCCCTGCCTCTCGATCTTCTCCGCCACGAAGTGCTCATGACGCGAAAGCCTGTTTCGAAGGCCGTAATTGTCGAGATTATAGACACAATGTTTCTACCATTGGCGGCCCGGCGTAGCGCCGGGCAGCCCTGATTGCACCGCGGTGCAATTGACTTAGCGCCCGGCCCTTAGGCCGCCGTCCAATCCACCTCGCGAAGATCGGTGAGAAGGTCCTGTCCGCGGGTCTCCCATCCCAACTGCCGACGAGTCAGGCTGCTGGAAGCCGCCAGATCGATCGCGGCGAGGGGGGCTATGACGCCGAAATAGTCTAGGGCTTCTTGTCCCGTGATCGACTCGACTGGCATCTTCAAGCCGGCGCCGATGACTTCAGCAATGTCACGCATAGGGACACCCTCTTCGCCGACCGCGTGATATCGCGCACCGGCCACGCCCTTCTCAAGCGCAAGCTTAAATAGCGTCACGGCGTCGGTGACGTGGACGGCCGCCAGTCTGTTCTGACCGTCGCCGACATAGGCGACCCGGCCCTTTTTTCGCGCGAACTTGATATGCTGGGCGATCCGACCCTGATGGCGCGTGTCATGCACCTGCGACAACCGCAGCACGATGACGCGTCCGCCCTTGGCGATGACGGCGTCCGCCGCTTCCTCGGTCGCCGCGCGGGAAAACTCAGCCGAACTGAAATGACCATCGGTCTCTGTTGCTGGGCTTTCAGTCTTCGACCGACGCACGAGCCCGGTGCCCGAGGAAACGACGAGCGGTCGATCCGAACCCAAGATGGCCTCACCCAGCGCCTCAATGACCTTGCGGTCTTCCTCGCTATGTTGCTTCAGATTCCCGAAGTCGTGATTGAAGGCCGCGTGGATCACGCCATCGGCTGTTTCCGCTGCCGCACGCAGGCGGTCCAGGTCGTTTACGTCGCCACGAAACGCTTCCGCGCCTGCATTGGCGAGTTGCTCGGCGCTTTTGTCGGAGCGGCTAAGGCCAACGACCTGGTGGCCAGCTTTGATGAGTTCGGGGACGAGATAGGAACCGATAAAGCCGGTCGCGCCTGTCACGAACACTCGCATCGCACAGCTTCCCATGATAAACGGAATTGCCGTCCGTTTATATACGGAAGGCAATTCCGTTTATCAAGCTCGGTGCAGAGGATTAGTGAGTAAGAGCAGTTCGGACATCGCGGAACAGGCGGCAACGGCTCGAAATCTGCGGGCCGATGCGCAGCGCAATCATGACCTGTTGGTGGATGCTGCAGCGGTCGTGTTCGCCACATCCGGTGTCGATGCACCGATGAAGTCAGTCGCCGACCAGGCAGGGGTCGGCGTCGGAACCGTCTACCGGAGGTTTCCGAGACGCTCCGATCTGATTGTCGCCGTGTTTCACCGAGAGGTAGACGCCTGCGCGGACGCTGCACCACTCCTGGCAATGCAATATGAACCTTTCGAAGCGCTCACGCACTGGATTGAGCGGCTGCTGGACTTGATCGTGACCAAGCGAGGGCTGGCGGCGGCGTTGCATTCCGGCGAACCGGCCTACACATCCTTGCGCGACGACTTTGAAGTACGCCTCGTACCCGCATTGCAGGGCCTGGTCGAGGGGGCCCGCACCGAAATCCGTGCTGACATAACGGCGGCAGAGCTCTGGAATGCGCTTGCGCGGCTTTGCGCGCCAGCCACTGTCGACGATTTTGAGCCGACACGGCGAATGGTGGACGTGCTTATCAATGGGCTCCGCGTCGAGAGCAGGCGACTTAGCGACACGCGCGATTGAGCGGAGGGCTCAGCCGAGCGACGAGATAGTCAGACACATCCCAGACGTCGCCGGTGTCAGAGATCAACGCGATATAACCGTCGGGACGGATTAGCACAGGGGTGGGATCGCCCGCACTGTAGCTCGGGCAAGATAACCTTCGGAGTCTGCGACTTCGCCAGGGCTGGGAGAATTCATTGCGGAGCGAATGGACAATTGCCCAAGCCGCTCCTACGATAAGGTAGCGGCAAAGCCGCTATGCCATGGTCCCTGACCCGCAGCACAGGTATTTCGTGATGGCAACCTCTGCGGCACACTTGGAGTGCCCATGATCTGTGCCGGAGGTCAATAGCGAGCGATCTTTCCAACTTTGAAGATTACACGCTGGCCGCAAAGCGGTGCAAATCCAACCGACGAAAAAACAAAAAATACTCGTTCGGCGATGGCCCATCACCGGACGGCGGACAACCGGGGTAAGGTCGGCGCGGCTGAGGCCGCAAGCCAGACAACGCGAAGCGTTGTCTAGTCAGATAGTTATCCTTCTAAATCACAGTTGATCGTTACGCTTCCTCTTGCCCGCGTCGTAATAGTTCGCTTGGGTTCCTCCCCCGGAGGGAGGCAAGGCATGGAAACGTATACGCGCCAGGAGCTGCATGACCTAGTCTGGTCCAGCCCGATGCGGGACGCCGCAAAGAAGCTTGGGCTGTCTGACAATGGGCTCCGGAAGCATTGCGTGAAGGCGTTCGTGCCCCTGCCGCCCCAGGGACACTGGAACAAGGTGCATGCCGGGCAGAAGGTCAAGACAACTCCACTGCCGCTCCGACCGCCCGGAATATCGGATGAGATTACGGTCGGTGCATGGGACTATCGCGCATACAATAATCGCTTGATGGAGATCGAGCCGGTGGCGCCGGTGTTCGAGGAGCCGATCGAGATTTTGCGCGAGCGGGTTGCCCGCAATCTCGGCGTGGTGGTAGCGTCAAAAAATCTCTCGCCACCTCACGCAGCCTTCCGCCGCCAGGTAGAAGACGACGCTCGTCAAGCGACGCAATCGACCTGGTATTCCTCGCTCTTTAATGGCCCACTTGAGAAGCGACGCCTGCGTATCTTACAGGGTCTCTTCTACGGCCTGAGCCGACTTGATTGCTCGGTCACCGTGCAGGGGCGAGAAACCCGCACAATCTACATTGGTGTCGGCCAACAGAGCCTGTCCATCGCGCTCGAGCGCGCAGCGACTCGCAAGAGAGCTGTCGACGATAAGGACGTCGAGCGCCTCAAGTTCAGTATCCTTAGGGGTGTCGGGTCCGAAACCGAGCGTATTTCGTGGACGGATACCGAAGAACAGCTGCTCGAGGCTCAGCTCAGCACCATTGCAGTTGAGATCATCGTGGCGGGAGAGATGCAATACCGAGAGCATCAAGTCCGGGTTTACGAGGAGGCAATCCGGCGCCGTGAGGAGATGAAGCAGGAGGCCATCCGGAAACAGATCGAGCAAGAGAAGGCCGAGCGTGAGCGTCTTATCAAGCTTGAGGCCGCGAGATTGAAGCGACTCACGGACAGCGCCGAGAACTACCATCGCGCGCAGACGATTAGGGCGTTTGTAGCATCGGTCATCAATGCATCTAAGGAAGGTACTGATCCAGAACATATCGGGCTCTGGAAGGAATGGGCGCTTCTCCAGGCTCATCAACTCGACCCGATTGCTACAGGACAGATCTGGGATGACGTGAAGGACATCGCTTAAACGACGGGTAAGGCTCCCCTCGCGGCTGCACCCAATAGCCAGCTTATGGGTGTTGCCGCTGCTTCAAGCGTTGTCTTCGCTTCGCTGCGGAGACGTTTGACTCGGACGTCTGACGAGCTTCATCGGCTACCCGGAGGACCGGTCCGCATAGCATGCCTGAGACATGTACATAGAGAGTCTAGAGTCAGGATAATGTCGGGGTATTATCCTCCGAGGCGAACCAGCGGATCGATCCCGCAAAACTGATTGCCCCGATACTGGCTCGCTTTATGACCACAAAGCGCGCAGGTCATCGTCCTCGCAGCAAGATCAGTCTATATGAGGTCGGCGATGCCGACCGTGCGTTCCCTCATACCGACGAAGAAGATCCAAGAAGCCTTGCAGTGCGGGATTGTCATTGCCGCTCAGCCAGCAGGCGTAATATGGCACCAGGCTTGGCCCATCGTTGTCGGACACTTCACGGTAGATCACGCCGGGGTGTCGCGCTCCAGCGTCCGCCTCATACAGGAGCGTGACGTCGGGCTCGATACCGACAAGGCTAAGCGAGAAATCACTGCCGACGTTGTGCTGATGGATCGAAGGGACGTGGCCCGAGGCCTTGAGCTTGGCTACAAGATGATTTTTCAACTCGGGACCGGGATCACGGCCGAGGAATATCTGCTCCTTGCGCAGGTCTTCCCATGTCAGGTTCTTCTTGCTGGCAAGACCGTGAGAGTCCGGCATCGCGACCAGCACTCTTTCCTGCCACAATCGGATAACGTCGTGTCCTCGATGACGGAAGTGGTCGGCCACAATGACGACGTCGATGGCACCGGCATGGAGGCGCTCCATCAAATAACGCCGTTCGCCGTCGGTGTATTGGATCTCCACATGGGGAAAGCTGTTTTTGTATTCGCGGAGCGCCGCGCGAAGATGACCTCTTCCCGGCGAAACATAAAGACCGATCTTGAGCCAGCCAGTTTTCCCGCGACCGACCGTCGATGCGTTGACCAGGACAATATTGAGTTCGTCGAGGATGCGGCGTATCTGCTCTAGAAATCCATCTCCCGCCGTCGTCGGCCGGATTCCGTGTCGATGCCGATCGAAAAGTTTGACACCGATTTGCATCTCCAGCGCTCTAACCCTGCGGCTCACGGTGGAAGCCGGAATGCCAAGCAACTCGCCGGCCTTATGAAAGCTGCCCTGCTCGGCCGCCACCAGGCTCTGGATCAAGATCACAAGCTCGGTGTTCCTGATCATGGGCAGACCTTACCAAATCAGGTAGCTTTGATCGAAATCGCGATGGGCGACGACATCGCTCGGATCGATCGCCTGCATGGTGAATAACTCTCCTAGTGATGTCCAAGCGGTGCGTAAACGGGCGGCGCCGGCCGGTACGGAACGACCGAGTTTCCAAAATTCTTGCCGTATTGCTGCTGGACACCGGGGATATTCACGACGCCGGTCTTGGTGTCGGGTGAGCGCGCATCCAGCGGTGGGGTGTTTAGAACAGGATTGGTCTCGTCGACCTTGCGCTTGAGCTTCTGATTGAGTTGTTCGAGCGCGTGGTTCTCATCGTCCTTGCCGCCGGTCCCGCTTTTGCCGTCGCCGTCGCCTTTGTGATCAAGCTGATCGTTGATCTTAGGTGGCTGCGAGGGCGGGCTAACGGAGATCTCGGGCAGCGTGGTCTGGGCTTCGGTGCGAGCCGGCATCATGGCTGGCACCACCATGGCAACCGCAGCAACGATCACCGCGCGCATCCAACTCCCCGCCACCACGACTTGATCGGCGTTAGATGTCTTCATCGCGTCGCCCTCACCTGCACCACGAGCGTGCTGAGCCTGGTATTGAGCGCCTCAAGGTTGACACTGCCGATGCGGCCACCTCCGACACATTTACGCCTACAGCCGATGCTTGCAGTCTCGCCGAAGTTCGCGACCGGAACAGTGCCGGTGACGCGAAAGCCGCGGGCGACCAGTTTGCCGCGCACCGCCAGACAATAATTGACTGACAGATAAGAGAAACGCGTCTCGCCGTGGCCGGCGCGATATTTCATCACGGCGGTACACAGGTCTCCACCCGCCAAACGCCACGCTTGCGCCAGATAGGTCACGCCGTAATGAATGTTGGTGGCTGGCGCTGCGAGATCGGTGTTGTTTCCAACGAATCCAAGCATCCGCGCGGTGGATGGCAGGATCTGCATCAGGCCGATCTCGCCGACCCCGCCGATCGCGGCGGGATTGTAGCCGCTCTCCACCGCCATGACCGCTTCAGCGATTTCCGGCGAGAGGCCTGTTCCTGCGGCTTCTTTCTCGATCAAGGCGCGATAGCTGGCATGGGAGTCGAGGCCACGCAGCAAGGGCGGCGCACCTCTCGCGGTGTTGTCGTTGGTTTGGTCTTTTGTATCAGAGGCATCCGTCGGCGCATCTCTTGTCAGTTCCCGCGGCTCGATTTCCGCGACGCGCGTATCGGACGGGGGTGAAGACAGCAGCAGTTCCGCGGATGCCAGATCTGGCAAAAGCATCGCGAATGCAACCAGGACGAAACCGATTGCGACATTCGATCGGCGATGCGCCTGATGGCGACACCGTGGCTTGCGCATCGCCATCTCACTTGCCTCCTGCCGGCTGTTCTTTCGGCCGAAGCGCAAGCCGCAAGCGCAAGGGTTGGAGCATGTCCGTCGGCGGCGTGCCTACATTGTCGCGGGTGAGCAATGCCCGCAGATGGACCGCGATCTGATCGTCATCGAGGCCGTCGAATTCGAGACGCTCGACTTTGCCGTCGGGTAGAACCCATGTCCGCGCCACGAACGTCAGCGGCGGCGCATTCGATTCGGTGCCACGTTTAGCTATGTACTGCTGAAACGAACGGGCGTCCTTGTCGTCGGCTGCGAGCCGCTGCTCGAAACGTCCCTGCAACTGCTTGGCGAAGGCCTGCCACGCCGCCGGCGCGGTCGCGGCGGAGCGATAGCCGACATCTTGCGCAACAGCGGCGGATGTCCCTGCGCCAACAGCGGCGAACAATCCGGTCACTGCGCCGAGTGACCGCAGGGCGCGTCTCCACCAGGCCGTATGATGACGGTTATTGGCCACGGCGACGGCGCTTTTCGTCGGTATCATCGACGTTATTGTCTTCCGTTCCCTGAGAGCCGCCATAGCCGACGACCTCGACCATGATGATCGAAGGCTGGTCTCTGTTCGATTGCCCCGGCAGGCCTGTTTGCTGCGTTGCTGCGGTGGTGTTGGAAGCCGTCGTCAGCGCTCCGATGTTGGGCACTGCCACCACTGGCACGCCGGTGGTCGTGCCGTTGACCTGGATGTTGAAGGCGTTAAGCACCAGCAACGCGACGATGTTGAGGTCGTTTGCGCTCCGGATGCCGGCGGCGCCCGCATCGACCGTGCCGTGCGGCGTGGTCAGTACCACGTTGCTCAACGTTGGGTCCTGCCCGGGAACGCTCAACAGCGCACCGACGCCTGCCCCCGTCACCAGCCCCGCCGGGCTGACGCGGCAATAGCCATCGACGTCACACACTAGCCGCAGCGGCGGATAAGCGGCGGAGCTCTTCTTCCCCTTGCCGGCGTTGAGGTCGCCATTGGCCGAGAACAATTCGACGTTGCCGCCTTGCTCGGTGAAGATGCGGCTCTGGAACACTTCCACGCTGCTATCGGTATAGCTGCGGATGCTGCCGCCCTGGAGCGTCAGGATGCCCTGCTGCGCCGGCGTCAGATTGTCGGCTGAATTGCTGCCAACAAAAGCGTTGCCGCCTGGTCCTAGAATGTTGATGTCGCCGCCAGTCTGGGTTTCGATCAGCGAGTGCGCCATCCGCAGATCGCCAGTATGCACCGTGACGGAGGCGCCGTTGCTGCCGCCGCTGTTGTTGTCGGTATAGCCAAGCGAAGCCGGGAACAGCGTGGCGATGGTTTCGTAAGCCCGCGCGTATTGCCCCTTATACGGGCTTGCCGGATTGCTGAAGTCCAGATTGACCTGGGTCAGAAAGTCGAGGAAGGCGCGCTCGACCAGGAGCTTCTGCCGCGCCGGCGACAATGTCTGGAATGTTGCCCAGGCCTGGTCTTCGCTCACGCCGAGAATATTCGCGATGTCGGGCAGATACGAGATGCCATCGGTGCCTGCCTTGGCCGGATCGACATAGTTAGCGATCGCGGCCGCGACATCGATGCCCGGCCCGACCCCGAACAGCGTGGTGATATTGGCGCCTCCGACCGGTAAATAGGAAATCGTACAGGCGGAGCCACAACCCGAATTGCTGCCGTCGCCGACCGCGAGAATGCCGCCACCGGAAGCGCCGGTGTTGGTGAGGAACGGTCCAAGGTTGCGCCCTGCTTCAACCAGGAAATCACCAGGACCATAGAGCTTGAGGGTGCTGGTCATGTCCTGAAAGTTGCCGTTGGCAAGGCTGACCTGCTCGGCCAGGATATCGCGGCCGGCGATGATGCTGGTGATGTCCGAGCCGTTGTTGTTCTGGCCGGTGAAATTGGTGTTGATGATATCGCGCCCCGCCTGAACCTTGGCTGGCTTGATCAACGTGAAGGTGCCGGTGATGTCGTCTCCGGCATAGATGATCACCGGATCGGGATCGCCGGCGTGTACGGCGGACGCCAGCACCGTCGGAGCCGCTATGCCGAGCGCCCCGGTCGGCGCCGCCGTGCCATCTAGCATGGTGATCGCATAGCCGAAGGAGTTGGGACCCTCCGTGCTGATCGACCCGCTGGCCTGCAAGGTCAGCGTTCCGGTCGCAGACGGAATCAGGTTGAGCGAGGCATTCGCCTGGATGTTGCCGCTGACGGCGTCGATTTCCAGCGTTGCCGGCAACACCAGACTGCTCGACCCCGTCGACGGTAATAGTAAGCTGCTCAACGAATTCTCCGTAACCGTCACGTCGCCCACGACGCTGGTCAGCGATACGCCGCTGGTCGCGCCGTAAGTAGCGAAGGCCGTGCCCAAATAAGCCCGCCCCCCCGTACCATTACGCACGCCGTCCGGCAGAGAAGAAGCCGGAGTGTAAGTCCCCGCGATGTCGTTATTGAACTGCGCTGGATCATAGATGCCCCCCAGCGTGATGGCGTTTGCATCCACCAAGCTTATGAAGCCATTTTGTACCGCGAGTTCGAGCGCATTGCCGGCGCTGTCCGATCGGGTCGCGCCATCGACCTGAACCGTCCCGGTACCGTTGCCGACCAGGAACGCGCTGCCGACGACGTCGCCGCCGGCCTTCACCAGCAGATTGCCACCGCCATAGCTATACTCGGTCGCTGCCGGCACCGCGGCGGTGCCCCCGGCCACCAGAAGCGTCTGGGGCGACGACACGATGACATCCTTGATGCTGCCGCCCGCCGTGAGCGTCACGTTGCCGCCACCGAGCGCGCCGATGCCATCGGCGTAGGTGGCATAATTGACCCACGCCGCCGTCTGGGCTGCGAGTGTGCCAATGGAATTGGCGCCCGTGAATTGCGCGCTGGAATTCCCGTTGGCCACCATCAGATGGTAATACCAGGACGACCAGCTATCGCTCCCGTCGAGCGAGGCGGTCTCCACCCCGAGGATGTCGCCGCCCGTCTTGATCGTAACCGCCCCGCCACCCTGCGCCCAGGTCGGCGTGCTCACCAGGCCGTTCGGAGCATTCTGATAGCCGGAGGGAAGGCTCGGCGCGGTGAAGTCGGGCGGCGGCGTGAGCGCGGCGCCCGCGGTATAGACCGCGCCTGGCGCGACGGTGTCGGTGAGTTCGAAGCTTCCCGCGGCGGTGATGTCGATCGAGCCGGTGCCGGTGCGGACCAGCGTGCCAATGCTGATCGTTGCAAGCACGCCATTGCCGGACGTTGATTGCGCGTTTGCATAAGACGTGTGTCCGCCAATGGTGACGTCGCCGGTCACGATTGAGGTCAGCGACGATACCGGCGTGACCGCATTCGGATCGACCGATGATACGCCGTTCGCCGAAAAATAGGCACCACCGACAAAATCATAGGAGAAGCTATTGCCCAGGCTGGAGGGCATCAGAGTGGCGGCCGTGGTGGTGTTGTAGTCGGACAAGGTCACCGCGGTACCCAAATTATTAGTCGTACTGCTAACGCCAGGATTGTTAGCGATGGCGTTGGCGACGACGGGAACGGCACTGCTGGCGATCACGGGAAGCGGGGTATCCGTGACGGCGGGAAGATAGGGCAAAGCTACGAGCCACACCGATGACGGTTGGTGTGTGGTCGATGTCCCCGCGAGATTGCCAGGCTCAACCTTACTTGCGTAGTAGCCGCTTACATAGTCGGTGAAATATAGGGTTTTTGTATAGGTCTCATAATCTTGCGCAAAGCTCGCCTCATTGGCTTGTGGCGGCAATGGAGCAAGAATAGTCGCTGGATAAGCAGAAGTGCTTCCGGCTAAGGCTGTATGCGCGGCATAATATCCCGTCATGAAAGTTTTCATGGCAGCATAGTAGGAAGCATAGGCCGACGCATAATTCGCATATGACGTGTAGTCGGCCGGACTATTATCAAAATTGCTCAGGTTTTGGGTTGTTCCATTTACAGAACTTGCTGACGTCGTAAATGTCGTCCCCGTCTCCAAGGAACTGGAATTCGCTCCGACATAATTTGTATTGTACGCCGTTATATAGGCGAGATAGGAAGCATAGCTCGAAACGTTATTTGAAAAGCCGGGCACCGATATATAATCCACCGAAGCAGATTTCCCCACTCCGCCCACCGCCCTCAAGCCATAGAACGCATAATAATAATAGTAATATCCGTACCAAGCATTTTCGAGAAGGGTGCTGTAATTCGAGGGGAAAGCTGTCATCAGCGGCGGCGTAAACTCACCGCCCGTACCGGCACCGGGCATTGTTAATGTTGATACAACGCTCGTAACGTAGGTATTGTAAAAATTGCTGGCGCACCCCGAGGTCGCAGTGTAGCAGGCCCCGGTCAAGGCATTGCCCGATGGATCCTTACTTGGCAGTCCGCCGACAAAGAACGGATCACTGGTCTCGTAGAATCCATCACTGATGGTGGCGTTTACCTGAACATTGTTGGCGGCACGTAATGTCAGGGTACCCGGCTCAACACCGTTGGTGGTGCGATAGAAGAGATTGAACGCACCCGTCGCCGTGTTGTAGATGCCGGCTCCCAAATTCCAGTTCGAGGCAACGGTGATGTTACCGTTGTTGATGGTAGTGGACGGATTGACAAGATCGATCTCGGGGCGGAGATGCAACATCGAGGGCGGCAGGGCCGAGCTGGTCGTCGAGCCGTCAGCCCGTTTCACTTGCAGTTGTGCGTCAGCGAAATCCGTTGCCACCATCGCGCTGTTACCGCTGAACGGGTCGTTGACGAAGTTCAGCAGCGTGGTCTGGTAGAAGCCTACATGCGGCAGGTAGGCACCGCTGGCCGGGGCTGCTGCGGTCGACACCGGATAGAGTCCGCCGGTCGCCGAAATGATCTGGGTGCCGGATGCGTCGAAGAATCCGGCCGGATCGATGATGCCGTCGAAATGCGCGTTGAGCTGGGCCTGCTGGGCCGTTGTCAGCGCATTGTATTGCGCGACGGTGGTGACGGCGCCGCAGCCGCCGGGGATCAAAGAGCAGCCGTCGGTCGTGCTCCAGACCGCAAAAGCGTCGGCAACGAGACCGTTACCTGACGGATTGCCGTTCGCGTCGGCGTTGGTGACAACAGTGCCCTTGAAGCTGACATTGATGTCGTTGTTTGTGAGGATTGGCGCGCGAATGATGACGGAGCCGCCGGTGTTGTCGATGCCGGCGCCGCCGGGACCGCCGCTGACGTCAAACATGGCGCCCGAAGCGACGGTGATGGCCCCGGAGCCTTGCACGTTCTCATAGCCATACATCGTGTTCAGCGTCCCATCGGGCGTGCCGTTGGTGCCGAGCGTGATGGTGCCGCCGCGCTGCACATTCGTCGAGGCGCCGTTGGCATAGGCCGGATCATTCGGATCGTCGGCCTGATAACGGGCAAAGAGCTTTGCCGTTGAACCGATGATGACGCCGGTGGCATTGGCCGTGCCGGCGGCACCGATCGTGGTGCCGGTGGCATAGAGCGCGATGGTCCCGCCGCTCGGGCTTGAAGCGTCAATAGTGCCATCGACGAGGATCGAGCCGTTGTTGGCGACCAGCAGCACGTTGCTGGATGTCAGGGTCTGGCCCTGCGAAATGACGATGTCGCCCTGCCCAAGGTTGACGTCGAAGCTGCCGGTGAAACCCGTGAGCGGGAGGTTGCCCGTGAGCGTGTTGACCGAGAGGATGAAGTTGCCGCCGAGATCGTTGTAGGCGGCATTGCCCTTGAGGGTGCCTCCCAGCGTCGCAGCGCCGTTCGTGGCCTGGATGCCAAGTGTGCCGGCATAGCCATTGCCGGCAGCCGAGACGTCGATCAGCGTGTTGGCGCCGAGCGAGACATTGCCGGCGTCGGCGATCAATCTGACGGTGCCGCCTGGCGTGTCCTCGGCGAGATCGAACAGGGAGATGCGAGTGCCTGTGGCGCTGATCGAAGCATTGCCGGTGAGCGTCACGTCACCTGTGGTTGCCTCAAGCGTGATGGCGCCTCCCTGCGCGATCACCGTGCCACTGTCGAGGACGCTCGCGGCCGTCAGCGTCAGCGCGCCGCCGACGTCGGTGGCGGCAAGAGCGGGCGCTGTTCCCGCCCCCTGTGTGATGGTCAGGCTGCCAAGCGGGTTGGCGGCGCTGCCGAAGGCCTGGACGCTGCCGGCGTCAGCGATCACTGCCGGCGCGGTCAGGGTAACATTGATGCCGGTGGCCGTGGTGCTGCCGCTGCCGGTAAACAGAATCTGCTGACCCGCGGTGAACGTGGTGTCGATGAAACCGTTGAACGACTTGGCGCCGGTGCCGAAGATCACAGCGCTGGTGGCGTCGACGATCAGGTGGCCGTTGCTGCCGGTGATGCCGCCCGTCGTGCTGACGCTCGCCTGGCTATTGACGAACGCAACGTTGGTCGCGGTGACGTTGGTGATGCCACCATCGCTGTAAAGACCGCTGCCGTCGAACGTCAGCGTGCCGATCGGCGCATCGGCGCTACCGACCGAGGAGTCGCCATAAAAGTTGAACACGGAGCCGCTGCGCAGGCTGACCGTGTCGGCGCCGGCGAAGGTGGCAAGCAGTTGCTGCGATATTGTCAGGCCGCCGGTGCCGGTGGGCACGTTGCCGAGACTGACGACGCCGCCAGAGAGATCGTAGTTCTTCGCCAGCAAGGCAGCATCTGCCGCAATGGTGGTACTGCCGCTGGAGTCGAGCGTCAGCGCGTTGCCGCTGAGCGTGACGCCGCTGCCGATGGTGAGTTGACCGAGTGCCGTGGTGGAGATTGGCCCGGTCGCGGTGGGGGTCGTAGCCGGCGGCGTATAGGAGCCCGGCACGAAATTCCTCGTCACCGACACCATGCCGCCATTGGAGACGCGCAGCAACGAGCCGTCGCCGCTGACGCCCGTGCTGTAACCGGTCAGCGCCCCGGAACTAGGATCGTGTTGTGCGACCGGATCGACGCCGAACACCAGCGCATCGGCGGACGTGTTGGAGACACTGCCCTTGGCGGCAATGACGCTGCCGGAATCGACGACGAGGCCTCGGCTGCCATCGGCGCTGGTCGGCGCCAGCGAGACCAGCAGCAGGTCGGGCGCGCTCAGGGCATGGCCGGCGTCGGTATCGACTTCGAGGTTTTTGGCGGTGGCGCTGATCAACGTGCCGGCAGCGGTCGAGGTGCGGGAGCCACCGATCAGCACGCTCTCGACGCCGAGGTTGCTGATCATGTCAGCGTCCAGGAACAGATAGCCGTTATAGGCGCTGTTCGACGCGAAGCTCTGCCGCAGGTCGCTGGCCACCACCAGCATATTGGTGCCGGCGATGTCGAGCTGGCCACCGCGCCCCCCCTCGGCCGGTACGAACAGGTTGGTGGCGTCGAGCGTGAGTGCATCGGCGACGGCGACCACCAGTTGGCCGGCGTCGGCGGCGAGCCGCGGCGTTGCTGTGCCGTTGGCGGTAGCGAGGTTGGCGAAATAGCTGTTGCCCGAGGCGATGTCGATCTCGGTGTATTTTGTCCAGGTCGCATTGGATTGAATCTGCAACAATGCGGTCTGCGAGGACCGGCTGCCGTCGATCGCATTGCCGAGCACGCCGGTCATGTTGATGGTCCCGTCGGGACCGACGGTGTTGACGGGCATGGTGCCCGCATTGGTGGAGGTCACTACCACGCGATAAGCCCCGGGCAATGTCGCATACATCGCAGGCAACAGGGTGTAGGTGCCGGCGGCGATGCCGTTGCCGCCGGGAAGCGTGACCGACATGCCCGGCGCGACGGTATTGCCGAAGCTCGGATCGTAGGCTGCGACCGTCGCCTCGTAACTCGGTACCAGCGCATAGGTATTGGGTGTGGTCAGCACGTTGCGGCTGCCGCCGGTGCCAGGGACAAACTCGGTGGCATAGACATCGCCGCCGCCGCGCTCGTCGATCACCGCGCCTGACTGGGTGTTGACGTTGGCGCCGCCGAGCACGATCAGCTTGGCGGGCGGGCCATTGAGAACCAGCCCGCCATCGCTCCAGTTGGTGCCGTCGACGGTGGTGCCGTAGGGAATGCTGAGCCCGGCGGCGGACACCGAGGTCACACTGTCCGGTGTTAAGGTGACGCTTTGGGTGGCGACGGTGCGGTTGGCGCCTACTGTTGTCGCGAGCGATGCAAGAATCGGGTTGAACGCACCAAGACCCACGTTGCCGACCGGATCGTAGGGATTGGTGCCGGTGTCGGCGGCGCTGCCGAGAAAGATCGCCGGCAGAGTCTGGCCCTGACCATAGCCAAGCTGGATGGTGCCGAGTGGCGCGTAGAGCGCACCGCCTTGAACAATATTCTTCGCATCGACAAGGATGGCGCCGTTTGCCGATAGAGGCGCATAAGGCGTCGCGCCGTTGGAGGCGAAGACAATGGTGTTGTGGGTACCCGTTGCCGTGCCGGGAGCGAGCCCGAGCGACATCAGCAGGAAGGCGGTGTCGGTGGCGGGATAGATCTCGCGCGCCGTCAGCGTCAGATTGTCCGCGACCAGCAGCGCCCCCGGCGATGACAGACCTCCATTGCCATTACTGGTCAGGGCGCTGCCGCTGACCAGGCGGATAGTGGCCAGATAGGCGCTGATATCAGGATCGGTGGTCGGCAGGAAACGGATGTCGCCGTCGCTAACGAGGTTCACCTGGCCGGCATTGGACACGCTGGCGACCCCGGCGAGATCAATCTGCGCGCTGGCGTTCAGCGTCAGCGTGCCGTCGGCCAATGTCGGGGCTGTCACGGTCCCGCTCAGGAAGCGGATGTAACCGGCATCGAGATTTACACTCACACCGACGCCGTTGGTTCTAATGGTGTTGATGCCAGAGCCCGTGGCGGTCGAAGCGTAGGCTGACAATGGGGACAATGGCGTAATACCCGCCGGCGCCAGCGTGATACTGCCGTTCAGATCAAGCGCGCCGGGGAGATTGAGGTTGACGCTGCCGCTGAACGTGATCGGGCTGCTAAGTGACACTGAGTCAAGCCCGCTGTGGATGGTGTTGATGGTATCCGCGGTGATGAAGGCGACGCTGCCGGTGTTCGGCAACAATGCAGCGAGTTGCGCTGGCGTCCCCGGTGCGTTGGCGCCGCTAAAGGCCGCACTCATATCGCCACTCTGTGCGATGACGATGTTGCCATAGCCGGCGATGTCGATGACGTTGTCGACGTTAACGATAGCGCCGATGTTGAGCGTTCCTCCCGATGCCTGCGGCGCACCACCCGCCGCGTTGATCGTTCCAGCAAAATACAGGCTGTCATACCGGCCATTGGCCACGTTCGCCGCCTGGGCGCTGCTGTAGAGTGTCAGCGTTCCGCCGTTGCTCCACACGCTTTGCAGAACAGTGCGCGGTTCACCCAGCCCGCCGGCTCCTGGCGCCTCGACAGTTGCGCTCGTCCCTTCAAGGTTGAATCGTGACCCCGCCAGCGCGACGATGGCACCGTCGCTGGCGATTATAATCGAGCCCGCATCAAGCGCCGTTCCGGTGGCATAGGTGGTTACCTTGGGGTTTGGCACTAACACGCCCGAGACATCGAGCACGGCATTGGCGCCGATCCAGACATCCTGCGCGGCCAGCGAGCCGCCTTGTGTCAAGGTTTCGTCGTTGATCAGCGTAATGCTGCCTGCCGGCGCGATGATGCTACCGAGCACGGTCACCGGTCCGCCCGCGGTGAGCGTGATCGCAGCCTGCGGATCGGCAACGATGCTGGCGCCGCTGTCGATCAGGATGCCGGCACTGGTGCTGGCGTCCGCAGCCGCACTATAAATATACGGATTCTCGGTGAGCGTCAGGTTAACCGGGTGGCGCTCGCCGTCCGGCGCGAGGCCGAAGCTGGCGAAGTCGCGTACTGAAGCGCCCGTCGCCGGCAGCGCCGTGGCGCCGGACAGCAGATAGTTGTTCTGCCGTAGCGCAATAGTGGTGCCTGATGTGACGGTGACACTGCCATAGGTGCTGGTCAGACTATAATTGGAGAAGCCGTTGCTGGCGAAGAACGACGCCGGCAGCACCACGGTGCCGGCTTGCGCGCCGGAGATGATGGAAGTGACATTCGTAGCATTGCCGTCGATGGTGATGCCGGGCGCCTGCAGCGTGAAGGTGCCACCGCTCGACAGACCTCCGGCATAGATGGTGCCGTCGATCGTCACCGTGGCCGTGTTGGCTGCCGTCGGGGCATAGGAATTGCTGCCAAAGGCAAAGGTTCCGGAAGCCACCTGGTTGTTCTGCCACGATCCCGCATAGGTGACGAGCGAGACATTGCCGCCGTTACCTTTCGGAAGGCCGTCAGTGCCCAGCGCCAGCCTGCCGTTGGTTCCGACATAGCCGCCGCTGGAGACGTCGAAGATGCTGCCTGACGCGAGTACGATCGACTGGGTCGCATCGTCCGCAGTCACATGGGTCGCGGTATCAAGCTGGGCGTTCTTGCTCAGCACATCGGTGGTGAGCGAGACCGAGCCGCCGTTGATGTAGGCCGCTCCCTGGAACGCGGCGCCGTTGAAACCGGAATCGTTGACCCACAATCCGCTAACATCAATCAGCGCATCGGGACCGATAGTCAGCGGCGTGGCATTGACCGGCAGCGCCGTGCTGCTGGAGGGAACGAAGCCGGTGATGGCGATGCTGCCGGCGTGAGCGGTGAGCGTGCCGTCGATGGCGGTGGCGCCGCCGAGCTTGATGCTGCCGCCTGATAATACCGACAGGCTGGCGCCCTGGTTCATTGAGAGGTCGGAGGCACCCGTGATCGTTATCGAGCCGAGCCCCATCGTCGACAACGCATCGGTCGAATAGGTGATCGTCGGCAAGCTATCGACCGTGGCCGGCAGTGACAGTGTCGATCTCAACGTAAAATTCGATCCGAGCACGTCGGACGTCGTGCCCGCGAGTACGACAGCATCGGGATTGCTAGTGCTATCGGTCGCCTTGAGATTGATGGTAAGCGACGCGCCACTTGGCAACTGATCGGGTGTCGCCTGGGCTCCGTTGGTACCGGTGCCGGCTTGGCCGAGTTCGAGCTGATGCAGGCCGGTGACGATATCGCCGACGATGTCGCCTTCCAGCACCGGGTTGACCGCGCTCACGCTCAGGCCGCCGGCACTGACGCCGTCGATATAGCCCGGCTTGTAGTAGCCCTTGCCGCCGATCGAATTGTTGTAAACTTCAGTAACGTCCCAGTGCGGATGATCGACCACGAATCCATTGGCAATCTCGTTGCCGATGAACGGATTGGCGCTGCCGATGTCGTAGAGCCGTCCGTCCGAGCCCACCAGCCGCGTCGTGCTAATGGTGCTGCCGGTGTACTGGATCCAGCCGCCGGAGACGTTGATCACCGATCCTGACGCCGTCAGCGCATCGGTGAAGGCTGCGCCGGACCCGCCGCCGATCGACAACGAGCCGCCCTTGGTCAGGAGCTGATCGATGTTCTGGGCGATATTGGCGAGGTAGCCGGCGCCCGAGGACGCAAACAGCGGCGAGCCGACCCAGGTCAGACCGTCGGCGCGGGTGCCGGTCAGGCCGAGATCGATAGTCACGGTCTGGCCGATCAGGCTCTGCGCCAGCGGACTATCGGCGACGTCATTGGCCGTCACCTTGAACGTAAATAATGTGTCGCTGACGGAGCGGATGACGCCGGTCAGCCCGGCGAGGTTGATCTCACTGCCCCCTTCGAGCAACACCCGGCCGAGCGGCGGCTGCGTGGTGCCGTTGCTTACGATCGGCGCCGACGTCACCGTCATGTTGGCGCTCGGCGCCAGGATCAAAGAATTCGGCTGCATATCGAGATTGGTGGTCGCGATATCGATATGCGGCGCCACGAAGGCGGCGAGCGAGGCGGCATCCGAGAGAATGGTCTCTCCATTCTCGTCCGGCAAAATCGTCGTGACGCTGTTCGATCCGAAGATCGTGTTGCCAAGGCCGGAACCAGCCGCACCGGTGGCCGTGATGGTGATGGAGCCGGCGCGGGTGATGCTGGTGGTCGCCTCCGCATAGCCGAGTTGTTCGACGCTATCGCCGACCAGGGTGATATTGCCGCGCGTCGAAGTCAAAATCCCGGTCACATCGTTGACGGCGAGCGCACCGCCCGGCACCGACGGCGGCTGATAAACCAGGCCCTGGCCGAGCAGCGCGTTGGTGACGGTAAAGCTGGTCTGCGTCGAACCTGACGCCGGTGCCGTCAGGAGGACATTGTTGCCCGCCGCCAACACGATCTGTCCGGCCGCGGTCTCGATGCTGCCAGCATTGTTCACCTGTGGCCCGATCAACGCCACCAGGCCGCCATTGTCGAAGCCGCTGATATTGGTTGAGATCGACGCGCCGGGTAGAACCTGGACGCCGACATTTGTGCCAGCACCGCTGCCCGCGGAGAACACCAGCGTGCCCCCCGCATTGCCGCCAAGGCCGTTGGTATACAGACCGCTGTTCAGGAACGCGGTGTTACCGCCGTCTTCGTTCGACGGCGCCATGAAGTTGGCACCATTCACGGAGAATGACGTGTAGCTGCCGCCCGAATTGAAAACGCCGGCATTGCCGGCCCCGTTGCCGGCGAAACTGTTGATGTCCATCGACGAGGCGATCAGCGAATGCACGTTGATCTGGCTTGTGCCGCTGAAAATGATGCCGTTGGGGTTTATGATCAACACCGTGCCGTCGGCCTTGATCGAGCCCAGAATCTGGCTCGGCGATCCCGTGGCGTCGATACGGTTCAGCGCCACCCAGCTATTGCCGTTGGCCGAGTTGCCGCCGGTCTGGTCATAATAGAGCGTGGTGTTCTTGCCGATATTGTACTGCTGCCAAGTCATGATCGCGCGCTGCGCGGTCTGCTCCACGGTAACCGTGGTCTGGCCATTGCTGGTCGACTGGGTCGGCGCGTTGGCGTTGACCCACAAATTGGCGGTGCCCGCCGCGATCCGCGGATCGACCACCAAGCCTCCCGCCGACAGCCCGTCGGTGACGGTGGTCGATGCGGCGGCCGCCGCCGCGCGAGCAGCGGCCTGTACTGACTGCAACGACTGCAACGCGTGGGTGACACGCGACATCGCCTGCGCAGCATTCTGCGCCGCCTGTTGTGCCTGCTGCTGGGCCAATTGAGCCGCATAGGCCGCGGCCGAGGTCGCGGAGGTGCCCGCTCCTCCTCCGCTGGCGCCTACCGTGACCGCATGCGCACTCGGCGAACCCAGCACCAGCGCCAGGACGCTCGCGCCTGCCAGCAGCATCTGACGCGTCATGCGCCGCGACAGGATCGGCGCGCTTCGCGACGGCTGCTCGCGTCGATGTTGGCGGGACCGACGCGAGCGGCAAGTTTTGGTGGATGCGGCGGACATGGCAGGTCTCTTTCGGATGGGGCGGCTTGACGGACGGGCGTGATCGCGGCGAAATCGAACGGGGCGCTTACGCCGCGTCCACCGGTGCGGTCGCAGGCGCCTGGTCGTGTCCCAACGGGAGCGGTTGCTGACCGTTCAACGCAGTGCCGGAATTGGCTGCCTTCGCCGAAGCCAGTTTGGGCGTTTCCTCGCGCAGATAGGCGATCAATTGCTGGATGAGGTGATCCCAGATTTCGATTTGGCCACGCAGGTAAGCGGGCAGCACGCCGCCCGCGACAGAGATATCGAGCGAAAGCACCAAGAATGGCTGGCTGAGCTGCAATCGCGCAAAACGCCGGGTCGCATTCCACCGGTTGACCAGCTCGAGCGGCAACTCGCCCTGCACCTGCAGCACGCCGACAAAAGCGATGTCGACGAAATTTTCAGCGGCGCCCGCGAGCCGGTTGCCGGGGCGGATGTCGAAGGAAAGCCCCGCGGTGGCCGAACGCAGATACACGCTGTTGGCAACCGGATCGGTCACCGTCTCGACCCGGTAGCCGGCCTGTTGAAGCACATCGCGCAGGCTGCCGAGGGTGAGATGGGTGATGGTGGTTTCGGACATGACGGGCTCCGTAAGAGAGTAATCGGCGATGAAGGGTGAATGGGTGATGATCTGGATCATGACTATTGAATCTGCTCCGGCACGAGCGTAGCGGCCGCACTTTCGGCGCGTTGGGACGCTTCGCTTTGGCGTGACGGATCGTGTGGCCAGGACTCTGATTGCGACCGGGCCTCGGATTGCAGCTCCGTGGCAGCGTTGGTGGGCGGCGAGCGATACCGGACCGTTGTCTGTACCTGCAGCACCATCCGGCGAATTGCGCTCGCCAGATCCGGCAGGATGTCATCCTTGAGCCAGTCGCAGGCTACACGGGTGAACTGAAGATGACGCGCCGCCACCTCGGCGGAATGGCTGCGGTCCCCTGCCCCACCCGCAACAAGACCGCTGCGGCCGGCGGCGAGATCGCCAAAGAACTTCGCCTCGATACGCACGACCGGGGCCGAAACAACAGCCCCGGCTTCACCGCGGCGCCTGTTCTCAGCCGACCGATCCCGCAGCGTCGCGCTGGCATCGCCGATCAGCATATGAAGATGGCGGTAGACGTCGCCGCCGCTGGCCAGGATGTCGGCAAGACCGATATCACGTCCGAGGATCAGGTCGGCCTCGATCGCAAAGCAAAGCTTCTCCGCTCTGCCCGGCACATGAATAAGCTTCCGGACCTGCCAGCGCGTCACGCCGCTGACGTGCTCGCTGCTGCCGTTGATCTGGAGGCTGCACCGGACCGTCAGACAGGTCACGCCGTCAGCATCCGTCGCGATGCGGTCGCCGAACTGCAGCGACATCGTGCAGCCGGGCGACAGCGAACGGCTGCCCGGGAGCAAGGCGGTGTCGCAGCGATAGCCACACGCTTCCAGCCCGGCACGCAGCCGCTCGCCGGTCAGGATCGGTATGGATTGCGGCGTCGAGATCGACGGCGAAGTCGACATGGAACGACTACCTTGTGGTCCGGGGTTGCTCGCTGAGCACTTTCGACAACGCGATCTCGTTGAGCACCGGCGGATTGCGCTTGATCAGTTCACCGAGATAGGCCTGCCGCAACATCTTGGCGCGCTCGACCCGCATCTGCTGCACCAGTTGCTCGCGCACCTCCGGCAGCGTGCGGGTGTAGGACGCCTTGGTGTCGACCAGCTTGAGAATATGCCAGCCGTCGTCGAGCCGGATCGGCTCGGACACGGCGTTCTTGGCCAGCCCCATGACCTGGGTGCGGATTTCCGGACGGATTTGGGGCTCTGCGACCCAGCCGAGATCGCCGCCATTCTTGGCATCGTTCTCGTTGGCAAGGGCGGCAAAGTCCGCGCCGGGCGTCTTTAATTTACGAGCAATATCGTCGACGGCTTTCTTGGCGTTGTCCTCAGTGGCCTTATCCGCATCTTTCGGCGATGCGACGAAGATCTGCGAAAGCTGGAACTGGCGCGGCATCAACAATGCAGTGCGGTTGGCATCGTAGACTTTCTGCAGTTCGTCATCGGATGGGTAATTTGCCGGCGGCTGTGAGGCGGTCTGCAGATATAATTCCACGAGAGCGTTTTCGCGGATGCGGTCGAGTTGCGCCGCCACATTCGGCTGCTGATCCCATTTCTTGGCGACCACCTCCTGCAGCACCAGACGATTGGCCAGCATCATCCGCACCGCCTGGCTGAGCAGCGCCGGATCCTGCGCTAACGCCCCCTGCTCGCGCGGTCCGAGGGCAGCGACATAACCGCGGATCTCATCCGCCGACACATTGGCGTCACCAACCCGCGCGACGATATCGTCGCTGCCGGATGCCTTGCCGATTGCCGCTCCTTGCGTGGCCGGCTGGACCCCCGCCTGAGCCAAAGGCGCCTGTGGCGCGGGCTTCGGCCTGGCGGACGCCTGCACCGGGCGCGGCGCCGTTGGCGCTGTCTGGGCAAAACCTTGAACCGGCGCGCAGATGAGGACTGCGGCGACAGCCGCGATGGAAGCCGGCGTTCTGGCTCTGAAGATGATCGCGTTGCTCATGGTGATGCCTTCTGGTCGAGGAACTTGTCGTTGGTGGTCTGGATCTGGTTCTGAATTTCAACGCGGCGCAGCCCAAGCACCGGCTCCCGCGCGACGATGGTGTCACCGATGGTGACCGCCTTGTATTCGTGCAGAAGCTCGTTACCGGCCTTGAACATCTTGCCGTTTTTATCGACGCAGCTCTTGGCGCTGGCCTTGTAGGCATTCGCCTCGCCTTCGAACTTGGCGCGCTCCGCATCCTTGGCTCGCGCCACGGTGGCGGCCTCCTCATAGGCAGCCTTCCATTTCTCGAGCGTCTCGTCGCGCTCGGCGAGGCGCTTGTTGAACTCCTCGATCGCCTCGCGATGCTGCTTTTGGACGTCTCGCACCTCCGCCTTGGCGGCATCGACCTGGGCCTTGGCTGCGGCTTTCTCGCGATCGCTATCGGCGACGCGGGCCTGCAGCGCGGTGCGCTGGTCTTCCAGTTGGCGTGTTTGCGCGGTCGCGCTGCGCAAGGCCTCGCGCAGGCGATCGGTTTCGGTATCGGCATAGGCCCCGCTCGACAAGGTTACTGCCGATACCGAGAGAAGCGCCGCAAGGCTGATGATGCGCGTTTTCATGATCAGAACTTCGCGTTGAGGTCGACTTGCAGGACGTCGACGGCGTAAGGCGAGCCGGCGACGTTGGTGGCGCTCATCCAGCGCGCCGTCATCCAGACATTGTCGCTGAGGCCGTAATTGCCGCCGAGGAAGTAGCCCTTGAGGTTGGTGCCGCCGAGGCCGAAATCGGAGTCGACGAAGGCATCGATGGTGGCATCCGATTCCAGATATTTGTAACCGACATGCACGTTCCAGTCGCCGAGGTGCTTGATCTCCGTATTGCCGACGGTGACACGTCCCAGCCAGCCTTGATTGCCGCCGTTGAAGACGCTCGGGCTGCCATCCACGCTCGGCCCTTTGTTGTTGACCGCGGTCTGGATCATGAGATTGCGGTCGAACGCGGTGTTCACGACATAGTCGCCGTCGAACACGATATGGGCGGGCTGGAACTGGCTGAGATCGACCTGGCCGCTGACGACCAGCGGACGATATTGGCTGGCCAGGCCGAAATACTGATACTGGATCGCGCCGTTGTTGTTACCGACCGGATCCGGGATGATATTGCGCAGCGTCATGTAGGTGTTGCCCTTCTGCGAGAACAGCGGGCGATTCAGATCGGTGTCGCAGACATCGGACGCACTGGAGACCGTACAGGGATCGGAGAGGTGACCCTGGACGTTGTCGAAGTCGTAATAGGCCACCGCAAAGCGGACGGCATATTCCGGATTGATCTTGTAGCCGAAGCCGGCCTGGCCGCCGAACAGCCACTTGTCGTTGCTTTCGAATTTCGTCGGTGCGCCCGTGGTCGGATCGGTCGGGGAAGCGCCGGCGGATCCGAGATTGATACCGGCATTCAAGTCGGTGTTGTAGATCGGGAATGCACCGCCGACAGCGAAGGGCGTGAAGCCTTCGAACATCTCGCGCTTGGCCTGTACGGCGAAGCCGTCGAAGCCGAGCTCCTTGTACCAGACCAGATCAGTCGGCGACCAGAACGGGTTGTCGAAGCGGCCGACCGAGAGCGCAAAGTCCTCGTTGAACGATTGATACTTCACAAAGCCGCGGTCAAGCCAGAGCTCGTATTTGGAAAAATCGCCGCCATTGTTACCGAAGGTCTGGTTGGTGGAGACCGGCGAATTGCTGTCGCCGGTCGCAATCCGCAGGCCTGCGGTGAAGCCGTTGCTCAGGTCTGCGTCCATGCCGAGCCGCGCACGGAGGCGGAACTGCTCGCGGTTCTGCGAGGTGTCGAAGCTCGGCGCAAAATAGGGATTGGTCGGGCCATCGTCGAACGGCGAGCCGTTGTTGATGGCGCTGAAATTGGTGGCGCCAGTCGGATCATTGCCGGAGGGAAAGAAACTGCCCTGATAGCGCGCCCGGATGTCTCCATAGAAATGGATGCGCTGCGCCCATTCCGGATAAGCACCCGGAGAGGCCCAATTTTCCTTTTCTGCCTTTGCCATCACCTCCTGTTTAATTTCTTCACGTAACTGGCGTTTGACGATCTCCGGCACATACGTCACATGCCGAGTGCCGGGCGGGTTTGCAGCGGCCGCAGCCGCGGTTGCCGCCTTGGCGGCTTCGTCAGCCTTGGCGGAAGCGTCCTTTGCCGCCTGCCGCGACACATAGGCTTCGTCATCAGCCTGCTTGATCAACGCCTGGGCGTCCTCCTCCTTCAACATGCCGCGCTTGACCATCAGATTGATGAGATTGATCGTGGCGTTCGGCGAAGTCGGTATTGCCTGCGACAATGACGGCTTTTTCGGATCGCTCTTCTTGTCGCTTTTACCGGCGGAGACGCTGCCTGGATCCGCGGCGTTCTGGGCAAACGCCGGGGCCGCACCGAGCAACGCGCATAGCGACACCGCCAATGGAAGCTCGCGCCAGCGCGCATGTGAATTCATGTCAAACATCAGTCCCCAGTCCTTTACTAATCGTCAGTTCGTGTTCGTTACGATCGTCGCGCGCATGTCAGCTCGCCCGGCGTGCGGTGAGGCGCGCCACCAGCGGCATCGGCATGTCCTTGGGCGGTGGCTCGCGCAGCATCAGGCCACCGAGCACATCGTTGCGAATGACCGCGTCAAGTTCGGCGTCGCCGGTCGATGACACCAGTTGCACCCGACTGACATGGCCCGTGCCGTCCGCCCATAGCCGAACCTGCACCTGCATCACCGCGTTGCGGGTCCTGCTGTTGGCGCGCAGCGCCGCCTCGATCTGGGATTGCACAATCGATGCGTACCAGCCGAAGCGACTGCCGCCGCCTCCGCCGCCATAGGGATTGCCGCCCGGCTTGCCGCCGAGGTTGAACAGATCGCCGGGACCGACCGCTTTGGCGTCGAGCGACAGCGGGCCTGGCGGCTCGTTGTTCTTGGCGTCCTTGACCGGCTCGTCTTTCGGTTTCTCGAGCGGCTTGTCTTCCTTGAACTCCTGTTCCGCCATTTTCGGCTGCTCGATCATCTTCTGCTCGGGCAGTTTTTGCGGCGGTGGCGGAGGTGGCGGCGGCACGATGTTGACGATCGTGAGCTCGCGAACCTGGCGCGGTGGCGGCATGTCGTCATGGCCCATCAGTAGATAGACCCCGCCGCCCAGAAGCACGGCGATCACCGCAATCGACGCGCCGTAGCGCAGATACGAATTGCGCTGGTTGCGCCGTTCGGCGGGCGCCACACCGGTATGCGTCGCACTCGGATCCTTGATTGTTGCGCGCACGATCACGATGCGGCCTCCATGGTGACCGGATCGGAGAGACGCTCAGTGACGTACTGTGCCACGAACTTCACGACGGTATCGAAGTCGGTGGTCTCGACCGCAATTCGGGTGTCCGGGACCACCTCGATGACGAGGCGATAAGTCGCCCGCTCGGCGTGGAATTCCACATAAGCCGCATGATCGATGGTCAAGCGTGACCGTGGACGCCGCGACAATGTCAGCAGAAACGTGTCGCTCGCCGTCGTGTGAGTGGCGACACGCCCCCGCAACAGGTCCGCAAGCTTGACCAGGAGAGCCTCGCCGCGGATCGGAAACGGCAGCACGACGGCAACACCTGGGCGCGCCTCACCATCCCCGGCAACCGGCGCAACGCTGTGCCCGGGCGCAGGAACGACACTCGCTGGCCGCACCGAGGCAAACCAGGCCCGCAAGCGCAGCAACAGGCCGCCGGCAGCGGCATGATCGATGGAGTCGTGCGTGGGTGCGGGCCGCATCATGAGCCCCGCTCCCCTGCGCAAGGCCCGACCGTGAGATTTTCCGATCTGCGTCTGTCATCATAGGCACGCCAGAAGTCGCGCTCGCGGCGATGGTTCTGGATGCCGCGAAGTCCGGCCAATGCGACTGCGATGACGTTGGTGACGATCCATATTTCCATCATGCGCACCTCGCGCCCGGGCCAATCCACACCATCGACAGCATCACCGAACATAACGAAGCCCATGATCCGCTCACTTCACCAAGGGTTTGGTTGCGAGCCCGACCTGGGTGAGGCCGATGCGGCCCAAGAGATCGAGCACGTCCATCACGTTCTGGTACTGCGCCTGCGAGTCGCCGCGCAGCACGACCGGGAATTCCGGCGTCAGCGCTTTTTGCTGCACTAGGCGCTGCTCCAACTCCGGCAGCGTCACCGGAATGGTGTCGAGGAACAGCTTTCCATCATTAGCGACGGTGATTGCCTTGGTCGTTTGCGTGGCGAGACTCGGCGCGGCCGAGGCTTTCGGCAGATTGACCTTCTGCCCCTGCACCGTGGCCGTTGTCATGATGATGAAGATCACCAGCAGGACGTAGGCGAGATCCAGCATCGGCGTGATGTTGATGTCGTCATACGGCTTGGCATCACTCTGGATCTGCATGGTCGTTACTCCGCCGCCATGCGGTGATCGACGGGATCAGGACGCTCGCGGTCGGCGGAATAGGACTCCGCCATCTTCGTGACGAACTCGTCGACGAAGACCTGCATATCGGTGGTCAGATCCTTGATGCGGGAAATCAGGTAGTTGTAGCCAAACAGGGCCGGGATCGCGACGGCAAGGCCGGCCACCGTGGCGACCAGCGCCGCCGCGATACCCGGCGCGATGGCGTTGACGTTGACGTCGCCGCTTGCCGCGATCGCCGCGAAGGTGATCATGACGCCGACCACGGTGCCCAGCAGTCCAAGGAACGGTCCACCCGAGATCGCGATCGTCAAAACCACCATCAGGCGGTTGAGCTTCTGCATCTCCTTGACGTAACCGCTGTCGAGCGCCGCGCGGATCGCCGCGATCGACGTCGCCGATAGCACCGGTGCCCGCGTTCCGTTCTGACCGAAACGGCGGCTGATCTCCGCGGCGCCGATGTGATAGATGCGGTAGAGTGAGGACGACCGCATCATGGCTGCGTCAGCGGCTCCGAGACGCCCGCCGAGGGTCGCGATCTCGTCGGCATCGCCGCCGTCGAGCATCGTCAGGTCTGAAGAGACCTCGCGAAAGCTCTTCATGAAGCGATCGTTGGCCCTGGTCTGCTTGTTCAGATACGAGACCCGGTCGACCATCACGACCCAGCTCAGCGCGGCCATGATCACCAGGATGCCGATCACCACCCAGCCATCGAGCGTGACCGATTTGAGGATCACCGCGAAATAGCCCGACAGCCAGCTTGCGGTTTCCTCATCACCGCTGAAGGAGATCAGTTTCGCGGTATCCGGTCCCTGCCCGATCGCCGCAAACTTGATGAAGCCCGCTGGCCGGGCAACCTTGGCGATCTGCAATTCATCGACGTCGCCGATAAAACCCGCCATGGCGGCTACCACAACAGGCGTTGCCGCGGCGGCGTCTGTTGCCGGGACCGCGCCACCGTCCGCAGCCGGCGCAGTGGGGGCTGAGGACTGCGCGGTTGCGGACGGGGCCGGCGCGACCGGAGGTGCGCTGGAGGTTGCCGTGTCACCGCCGATCAGGGCGACCGTGTTCAGGGCCGGCAACGTCGCCGCCACTGACCCATAGGGAGCGCCATCAAGGGACAGCGTGACCTGGCCGTTGTTCGCGACGACCGTGAGATTGTGCCAGCTACCGGGAGCAATGGCGGCGCCCGAACCGCTGCGCTGAACGGTGCCAGCATTGGTGACTTCGACGAACGGGGCACCGTTGTCGAGGCCGATGACGAGGCCGCTCCCGGCAGCGCCATCGCGGCGGCTATAGAGAGCGGCGTTGGGCTGCAGCGCCGCCGGCTTGATCCAGATCGACCAGGTGAACGGCGCGCTATTTGCCATACCAAGCGATGGCGAGGCCGGCAATGTCAGCGCGGTGTTGCCGTTAAGACGAAGACCCGTGCCGATGATCGAGCCATCCGCCGGCTGGCCGACGCTCTGTGCATTATTCGCCCAGACCGAAGAATCCAGCGCCGGCGTGCCGCGCTCGTTGAAGTGATAGACAAGCAGCGTGTCCGGATCGTAGGTGCCTTTTGGATCGGCCGTCGCAACGGCCTTCTTGTTGCCGGAGTAGAGCCATATCTCGGTCTTGGCGCCCGGTTGCACGTTGGGAACCGCCACCCAGACCAGCGCCTCGGCGAGCAGGGAATCGTATTTCTCGATGTGATGCTTCAGTGGGGTCTTGTCGTCGCCGGCCACGAAGCGCAGATCACTGCCGTCATCCTTGGCCGACGCAAACCGGAAATTACCTGCATGCAGCCGGATCAGAACCGGCGTGGTGCCGATCGGATCGGTGATGTTGGCGCCCGACGCGCTGGCGTCGATGGTGATCTTCTTGCGCAGCGACCAGTCGTCGTTCCACCACGCCTTCGCCGGCGAGGGCAGCAGCGTCAGCACGGCAACGAACCCGAACAAAGCCGCCGTCACAACATTGGCGGTTGCCCGCCGAAACACCGATTTGCGCTCGCGCATATCACCTAGCCCCATCGTCATCAGAACTCACCCCAAATGCGGAAATTGAAGCGCGGATCGTTCGCCCGCGTGTATGTCTGGCTGATCATCGGCACCGACAACGCCAGCATGCCGTTCATGTAATTGAAGACCTTGAAGCGGGTGCCGACCCCGTAGCTCCAGACGTCGAACTGCGACTGCTGATCCGGCAGCGGGTGCAGCACGGTTGCCCTGCCGGCGTCGGTAAAGGCAAAGAACCGCCATTCGTTGAAAGTCGTGAAATGCGGCGTGCCCTGCCCGGTCTCGTCCTTGATCTGCTTTTGCAGCATGGAGCCGACATCGGGGGTGCGCAGTTCGAGATTGCCGACCACGCCCTCGTCGCCGAGCACTTCGGACTCGAGATAGCCGCGCACGGTGTCGAGACCGCCGAGGCTGAGCTGTTCGGAGGAGACCAGCGGCCCGTCCGCGATCTGGCCCTGGACCTTGCCCCAAAGCTGGAAACCTTCGGGCAGTTCCTGGGTATGCGAGAGATCGGCATTGAAATGCGAGAAGCTCGGCGAGGCATCGAAGCGCTTATTGTCGAACTCGGCCGCGGTGCTGCTCAGCGTGCCGATATTGGACGTCATCGACGCATTGAACTGGGTGGTGAATTTGTCGCCCTGGAAGGTCGCGCCGTAGCTGGCGACGATCGGGTAATAGGTCACCGGTGAAGAGAACGAGTCGGTGCCTAAAGCCACGGTCTGATCGAAGTGCTTGTAGTCGAGACCGACCGACAGCGTGTGGAACAAGCCATCCCGTGTCGGCAGCGTCATCACCGCGCGGCCGCCGATGATCTGGCCGGGGCCGACGATGTTGGTGCCGCCGACGCTGGCGACATTGCTGCTCGACTTGACGCCGTAAACCAGAAGATTGAGCCAATCGACGTCCGGCACGCGCGCGAGATATGAGCCGGAGAACACTTCGGCATCTTCAGGGCGTTCGGGCGCCACTTGGTAACTGAAGCTCAGGGAATGACCGAGCTGCCACAGATCGTCGTAGTGGACCGTCGCATTGATGCGCGTATCGGTCGTGCTCGGCGATTGCCGGTTGTTGTATTCGAGGGTGCCGTGAATCGGCGCCGTGTCCTCGACGTTCAAATCGACGTCGATCGTGCCGGGCGCGACGCCGGCGCGCAGCGCCGGCGTGACCCGCCGGTCCGGCCACTGGTTGAGCGCGACGATGTCCTTGGTGACGTCGTTGAAGTTCGGGACGGAGCCCTCTTTCAGAGAGCCCGCCCTGTCCTTGATCTTGTCGAGGTCGAAATAACGCGAGTTCTTCACCCGCAGCCGGCCTACCTTCAACTCGGTCACCTGCAGCGTAATGACCTTGCCTTGCGAATTCTGCGGCGGCACCGACACGCTGACGGTCTGAAATCCCTTGTCGTGATAGGCCTTCTCCAGCGCAGCGCGCGCCTTCTCGACGTCACCGTCGCTCTTGTTCGGCCCGAGGAACGGGTAGATCGCCTCTTCGATATCGATCTCGGGCAGCTTGTCCGCACCGCGAACCGCGAAATCGTCGATATCAAAACGCTGCGTCGATGCGGGTTTTGGTGGCGGGGTTCCGTTACCACCCTGCGGATTCGGTGTGGCCGTCGTCTGCGCAGGACTCGCAGCGCCGTTCGATGCGGCCGCATTTTCGGTGCGTGCCTGCTTTGCAGCCGACGCCGATGTAGCGGCACTCGCCGCCAGCACCACAACCGCCGCTTTCAGGCAAAGCAATGCCCCACACGCGGACGCAGGTCCGCGATCTTTGTAACCACTTCGATCTTCCACGAACGCCCCGTCGCCTCCAGAAGCCCCAAACGCCAGCGCTGCGAAAATCCGCAACCATGACGTCTCAGTTAGAAGACGACTGACCAAAACCTAACCCGCAAAAATATTTGCGGCAGAAATCTAGAATTTTAACTTTTTGGGTATCCGTACTTGGACGGAGATTCGCCAGCGTCGGCGATTCACCCGAGAAGCACGACGCCGCCAGGCAACGCCGTGATCCGAGCACCGAACAATTGCTCGACCTGGGCGACGAAATTCTCAAGCTTGTCGAGCTGGAACGTGCCATTGACGATGCGGCGCTTGAGGTCGGCATTCGTGATGATGATCTTGCCTGGCCTGTAGCGGTTGACTTCCTCGACAACACTGGCAAGTGGCCGGTCGCGAAAGATCAGTTGTCCGGCCTGCCATGCTGTAACTTGCGCAGAATCCACCGGAATTGCCGCTGCAAGACCTTCGACCGAATAGGATATCTGTTGGTTCTTCTGAAGTCGCACCATCTTGTCGCCATGCGCGACCTCGACAGCACCATCCAAACACGTCACCGCGACGACCGCATCCAGACAACGCGTATTGAAGTTAGCCTGGGTTGCAGTCACGCGACCGTCAGCGGCCAGCATCACAAGTGATTTTGACGATGGAAGCTTTGCAAAGACCGAGGCTTCGCCGGAGATTAATTCGATCTCCGTCCCGCTTGACGACGGTCGCAAAGTCACGCTGGTTTGTGTATTGAGCTCAAGAGATACATCGGTTGCGATGTCAACTTTGCGCTGCTCTCCCTTTGCCGTCCGATAATCTGCAGATAATTCCTGCAGCGAAGGCCATAACGCAAATGGCGGACGAACGATGAGATAACCGGCTGCCGCAGCGGCTGCAGCACCGCCAAAAAACGCACGCCGCGTCAGATGCCGAGATGACGATCTGCGCAAAGGCAACACACCACTGCCGACGGATTGCTCTTGGGCCAGTTCCTGTGCTGCCACGCCGACGTTGCGCAAAAGTCGAGCCGCTTTTTTGAAAGCTTCTTCATGGGCGGGACTCTGGTCACGCCAACGCTGTAGCGCATCAATGTCCATCCGCGTCGGCTCACCAGCCTTCAGCCGCGCGACCCAGTCAAGGGCGTCGTCCAAAAGTGAATCCGGCTCGGTTGGGTCGTTCAGCCCAGTCACAATCTATCGCTCATCCGCCGCGCTCGCCGAATCCAAACCTCTTCCGCGACCGGAGATCGCCGCTGTATAGGCGATTCCCCGCAATAGGAGATACCCGTATCGATGATCGTCAACTCCCAACGGATAGCCTCGTCGGCTCGCGAGCACAATTATTTGCCGATCTCGCCGGCGAAACCAGATGGATCGCTTGATTTGCACCGCTATTCTGAAGCCGGTCACAGCCGATCGCGTCTTTTCCCAGAAGCCCTCCCCACCCGGAGCCTGGCTCGGCCCCATTGCAAGGATCTCTATTCGATAGACGATTGGTATAGGACTATCCCGAAGAAAAAGTCGATCGGACCCGATTTTTGGGAGGCGAGCGCTCCGGCTCAGCTCGCTTCTTATGTGCCAAGGTTGCTTCCGCATACCGGCGAAGTCGAGCAAAGACGCGCATAAACATGCCACGGATTCCGGACCTTCTCGATCAAGATCGCGGACGCGGTCCACCAAGGCGACGGATCATCGTATAGCTCAGACGGTCCGAACAGTGGCCAAGCGCAAGCCTCAGGTCGTTCTCAACGGTCCGAAGGCTAACCTGCAACTGTGCGCTGACCTCATGTGCCGACCTTCCCTCAACCAGAATGCTCTCCAGCACCCTGCGTGGCCGCTCTGGAAGCTCTGACAACGCACGTTTGAATGCCTCGACTTCCGAACGCGCCTCGACGACACGGGCTGGATCCGGTGCCTCGTCGCTGACATCGAGAAGTGTATCGATTTCTGATCGGCTGACCCGATAATTTTGGGCCTTCTGGCGATCCTTGGCGACGTTGATGGCGGTGCGAAAAATATAATCGGCAGGACTACGCACCGGAACAACATCGGTAACCCGGTCCAATCGCAGAAATGTTTCGTGCAGAGCTTCGTGGGCGAAATCCGACGATCCCAAACGGCGCGTCAGCTTTTTTATAAGGGTGTCGTAGTTCTCTACGAGTTGGCTACGTAACCGGACACGATTGATATTCGTCACGTTCCGCCAGTCCCCGCACGCCATCCTCGGAATCTTGAACCTATAGGAATAGGGCGTTCGTAACGGTGCCAGACTACAAATTTATGACAAGGGAATTTGCGGCAAAAGAAGCAATATGGGCAAGTTATGAGGGACCGGAGGCCGTAATCGCCTTACCTTCGCTCAGCCATCTCTCCCAGCATAAGGCTATTCCAACACGCCTTCGCGGTTAAGATGGGTCGAATGCAAGCTGCACCTGAATATTGAGGTGGTCGGGCAACTCAGATGGAATGGACGGTAAAGGCTGCGCCCGTTTGATTGTCTCGATCGCTTCCTTGTCGAGCAAGGTCTGACCGGAGCTCGTTTTGACCCAAACACCCAAAAGACGGCCATCCCGTCCAATTGAAAATAAGGTCTCCACGGCACCTTGTAGCTGTTGCCCGCGTGCAGCGTTTGGATAGCGCTGAAATTTTGCGATGTGTCGCATCAAAGCCTGCTGGAATTTGAGCGTAGCGCTGTTCGAGGACGAATCTGCCTGCGGCAAGACCTTGGCAAGGCTTGGAACGGCAGTTTCGGCTGGCGACCATGCCTTATCCAATGATTCCGTGGCCCCATTGTCAAATGTCGCCGGATCGGGTCGATCGGCGGTTTCCGCGTGAGAGATACGTGCAGGAATTGGCTCGGAGGCGGCATCGACTGGGATCGGCACGGGATCCGGCCTTGGGATCAGATGAACCTGGACGACGGTCGGCTGTTCTTGCCCTGCCGAACCAGAGGATAGTTGAAGCCGAAGCCAATAGACACCGCCAATGAAAAACAGTCCTACCAGCGCGGGCACAAAAATCAGCCGCTGCAGCTCACGGGTCGACCATATGTCCGGTTCGTCGACACGCAAATCCGCAGCCGACCACGTCGGTTGCGGCACTGTATTCTGGCGATGAGCATCATCAAGCATCATTGCACAGGCTTTACCACAATCACCACGCGAACGGGTTGCGGCGTGTTTGGAGGGGTGGGCCGGCTGATCGTCAAGCTACGGAGCACCGATATGACGGCTGAGTCACGCTCAAGATCGCCGGTTGTCTGAAACAGTTCTGCTTTCTGAATCGAACGCGTGGGATCGACCCATAGATCCAGCACGGCGCGATAGTCTCCACGTCGTGTGATCGCGTTGCCGCGAAGCGCCTTTTGAACATCCATTTGCACAGCCTCACTGTAGTCGTGCAAACGCGCCAAATTGTCACCACCACCGGATCCGTGCGCTCGTAGTGTACCGAGCGACAGATCCACCGAGCCAAGCGGCATACTGGGGGGGAGATCGACATTGACCGACGGAAGTGCGATCGTAATCGCGTCGGGTCGAACATATCGCACGCGTAATTCAGTTCCGGCCAACAACAAATTGAGGGCATCTTCGGGCATCAAACTGCCCTCGACGGCGGCTGATTGCCGACCCAAGGCTGAAGAGCTCTCATAGAGTACCTGGACGCCTGTCTTTTCTCCGAAGGCTTGCAACGCGGAGGCCAATGGCTGAGCTGGAATGTCGAAAACCACAGGTCCTGACGTGCGAAAAGCCGGTCCCTCGACCGCCTTTGCAGCGCAGATTCCGACGATCAGCAGGGCAACATATAAAGCAACCGCGACGCGTCGGCGATCACCAGCAATACCGCTCATTTTGCGGATGTTCGCCCTAGTTGTCGCCATTGTCCTGCTCAAAGCTACCTGCCTCTGAACCACACGGCACAATTGGTCCGCCGGGCAATAACCCTCAAGCAATCCACAACTCGACAGTCAAGAGAATGATTATCATCGCTTCTGTATATCTGTAGTGTGACAGGTATCTAACCGCCCAAGGTAGACCGAAAGCCGGGTTCGATGGCAGGTCCGTTTTCCAACAGGATCCCTTCACCCTCGTCGGGTGGGGCTGCTTAGATCAAACCCGTTTGACCGTTGATAGCGGCATCGGTCTGTGCCGTCGGAGGCCCAGAGGGGCAGCCCACTCCTCTGGGATTTCTCGCAGCAGCGTCTGCTCTTTTGACGGTGATGGCGACCGACACGGCTATGACGTAGAGCAACTTCTTCATTCAGCCGACAATGATTGATACGTGCGAACACAAGGGTCGACCCACGACACCTGCGATCGATGAAGATGGGGCACTATTTCTATATGACATTTGTGTTGTGGGGAGTCTCAGTACGACCGACAAGATCGCCATCGACCGTTCTCCGGACGGCTTCTGAACATCAGCCGCGATGGCATGCATTTTCACATTCTACGCAGCGCGTTCACCGATATAACCCCACCTGTGAACTTCAGGCCTAGTCCTCGAACACGGTCTGCGCGCTCGGCAGCACGGAGTTTCAACTCCTGCTCCATCGCGCGCACGAGTTCTTGTTTCACGTCATCCATCCGACGATCGTGCGATGGATGGGGTCGCCGCGACGGTACCGCCATGTCCCACTGCTCCGTCACTCTCTGTTTGTGATGATATCATGACAGAAGCAACAGAGAAACCCCATCCTGCGATTCGACAGATGCGGATAAAGGTTGGCTGCCAACCTGTCACAACCCCAATCCGCGCTGTCGCCCAAGGCTCCAGTCAATGCCACCACCATCACGCATGACGCCGGTGATGTGCTGACCGATACGCCGGTCAAGAATGGGCTGCCACGGCACGAGGCTGAAGCCAAGGCCGCCATCACCGCTGAAAGTCTCGATCATGGCGAAGCGGCCGCTGGCGAGATTGGTGGTGCCAAGCAGCGTGCCGCTGACCTGTCCGCCCGGCTGCTGCGCAGGGACAAAGGTCATGCCGCGGGCGGCCGCCATTTGCGGCCCGACGCGGGCGATCTCCTGCCGCTCCAGGCGGGTGATGAGATCGTGCGGCGCGCGGATGCCGCCGTCGGGCGTGCGCCAGGCGTGGCCCTGTTCGACCAGCACGTCCTTCCTGCGCTCCAACGCCTGCCGGACCTCCCGACCGAGACCTGTATCGGCGAGCGGCGTGCGCTGGCGGGAGAGCAGTTCGCGATCGAGCCAGGTGGCGCCGTCGCTGCCGATCTGCTGCTCCAGGTCGAGCGTGGCCAATGTGCGGACGGCGGTGCTTGCGCCGCGCCGGGCGTCGTAGGCGGCGGCGCGGGCTTCGAAGTCCCGGGGAATGCTCCAATGGTCGGCGTCGATCCGCTCGACGATGCCGCCGCGGCGCAGCGCTTCCAACCGGCGGACATGGCTGCGGACGTAGCTTTCGGTGTCTCCGCCGGGAATGCGGACCGCACCGCTTGCGGCCAGCGCGCGGTGTTCGCTCGGGCGGTACTCCCCGGACTTGCGCGCCAGTTCGGCGATGTTGCGGTCCGATGGGCGCGGACCGGCGGCAGGTGTTGGGCCGATCGTAACGATGCTTCCCATCGCCGGCTGTTCGGCGCTCGCGGTGTCGGTAAGTGCGACATGGTGGACGCGGCCGTCCGTACCGTCGATGACAAGGCCGATGCGCTCGCCCAGCTCGTCGTCGAGCCGTTTGCCGATCACCCGGCCGGTGACGGATTCCGCCGGCGTTCCGCCATGCAGCATGTAGCTGCCGAGCGCGCGTTCCTCGCCGCGCTCCGCCAGCGAGCGATTGATAGCCTTGACGATGTCGCCGCGCTCGCCAAGCTCCCGCAGGGTCGGCTCCAGCCGCTCGGAGAACGACCAGACGCCGGGCTCGATCTCGGATGCCATCCCATATCGTTGCAGCGTTTTCAGCCGGCCGACGATCCGCGTCTGGTCCAGATCGGCTCGAAGCTGGCCGGCCTCGGGCCGCAGGTCGAGCAGCCGTGATGGCACCTCCTCGACCAAGATGCGGTCGAGCCGTGTGAAGCGCTCGGCCGTCATCTCGGCCTCAAGCTTCCGGCGCAGCTCCAGGTCGCTCTCCGGGCCAAGCTCCAGCGTCACCCGCTCCTGGGCGCGCAGGCGCATTCCGTCGGTGATGTAATCCTGGGCGATGATGAGATCCTTGCCGGACTCTTCCTTGCCTCGGATCACGACATGGCTGTGCGGATGGCCGGTGTTGAAGTGGTCGATCGCCACCCAATCGAGCCGGGTGCCGAGGTCTTCCTTCATCTGCCGCATCACGTCCCTGGTGAAGCCGCGCAGATCCTCCAGACGGTCGCCATCCTCGGGTGCGACGATGAACCTGAACTGATGGCGGTCATCGCGGCCGCGGTCGAGGAAGTCCTTGCCGTCCGCCGTGTCGGTGTCCGGTCCGTACAGCGTGCCGCGGGCACCGTCGCGCGTGGTGCCCTCGCGCTGGAGATAGCGCAGGTGGGCGTCCGCCTTGCGGCTGCCGGACCTGAGCTTGACGATCCGCGCTTTCACCACGACGCGACGCAGCCGCTCACCTGGACCGCGCCGCTCCACGGAACGCTTCAACCGATCGGCCGCAGCCTGTCCACGGCCGATGCGGGAACACTTCCCTTTCCGGCCTCGGACCGCGCCAGGACCGCGGCGCCCGCGGCTTGAAAACTGCGCAGGCGTCAACGCGCCGCCATTCGCTTTTGCTGCCGCCTTCAGCACCTGATCGATGAAAGAGCGCGGGCGTCCGCCAGTGCGACTGGCGCGATCACGGATACGGCCGGTGCGGATACGGAAGTTGGAAGTCTCGTCGCTCATGCGAACGAGATTGGGCGCATGAAGTCAGGGCGCAAGATGCCGCGCGCAGCCATCGTTCAAAAGCGTAACATGGCGTGTAATTGGCGGTGTGATGCCGCAACCATCATTGAAAAGAAACGATGAACCAAAAAACGCACATCGCGGCGCGTGCCACGATAACAATTACCACTCTCCAACCAATGTGCAGACCACAGTAATTTGCAAACGGGCACCGAAGGGCACCGGTTGCTTTAATCTTGCCGTCCTCCGCTCATCTGCGGGCATTCTCAGAGACTCCAACCTGATTTACGCTATTGCGCAAGAGAGCATAAAGATGACTGCGAGCGATCAAGGCAGCTTTACGTCTGGGTTCGTCCAACGAACAAACCGCCCGGAAGCGGTGTGAGTGCCGACGGATCGGCAACGTTGCGGTCAGGTTTAACGTGGAAGGATTGCGGCGTAAATGACAGCCTGGTGTCGTCGAATTTGCGCGTCGATCGCAGCACGAACAGCGATGCCCTCTGCCAATGGCGCGTTCCACCGGTCGAAGTGCCGGTATCAGTTGGCAGCGCACCGGACAGCAGCGGCGCCAACGCTGCGACGTAGTTGCGGGTCTCGTCCGGCAGCGGACGGCCGGTTGCCAAATGGTCTTCATAGCCGGCTGGCCCGACATTATACGCGGCGAGGAACCCGGCCGCACCGAGGGGGTCATGCATCTCACGGAGATACGCGGCCCTGGCCAGGATGTTGTCATGCGGATCGGTGGGATCGGCGCCGAGGTCGTAGCGTTCCCGCGGTTCGGCGTAGCTATCGGGCATGATCTGCATCAGCTCGACTGCGCCCTTTGGCGATACGGCCTTGATCTTACCGTTGCTCGCGGTTCGCATCACGGCGCGTATCTATGATGGCGGTATCGCAAAGCGCTCCGCGGCCTCATCGACAAATTGCGACCATGGGTCGACCACATCGGCGACGCGCGCCGGCGCAGTCTCGCTGCGCGCCGTGAAGGAAGTAAGGACCGCGAGCGATATAGCCACGATCATGGGGAGACGCCTCGTCTCGGTGCGCGGCACCATCGCTTTAATCGCGCGGGGCGCGGCATGATGGACGGGTCCAGATCAGATGAAACGAATCGCCGCTGCTCACGACCTGGAACAGATTGGCGCGGATCGGCCGGCCGAATGACGGATCATCGATCGTCAAGGCGAGATAATCGCCAGCCTTGTCGCCGGTGCGCTTCCAGGTGGCGCCGATTTCGACGTCGCCGGCAAGGACGCGATAGTTTGGTGCGTTCTCCGTGTCAATCTCGACGGCCGGCACGATGATGACGACGTCGCGGTTGAGCGTGAGGGTACGGATGGTGCCGGTATATCCGTCCGTGGTGCGCGTGAACATGCCGATTTGAGTCATGGTGCTCTCCTTTACGGGGTGGGTAAAGTGAGGCGTCACTGCATCGCGACGTGCCAGACGAAACGGCAGTCGCCCGCTTCGTCGGTCCAGACCGGCATCGCGCGTGCGATGACGGCGTTGCGTGGCAATGGGCCGAAGTAGCGGCCGTCGAGGCTGTCGAGTTCGTCCCAATTCATGAGGACGACTTCGTCGGTCGCGATGACGCAACAGCCCGCCAGACCGGCAGCGGCTGGCCGCCCAAATCGCGATCGAAGCGGCAGAATTTCAGCCGCTCAGCAATTCGCGGTAGCCGCCCCGCATCCGGCCGACCGCGTCTTTCACAAGACGGATGATCTGCGACCGATAGGATGAGGTCAGCCAGTCGCGCCGGCTTTGGCTCCGCACATCGGGATCAAGCAAGGTGGCGGCGAGCTCGCGGTAGGTCGCTTGTTGCTGATGGCCGTCAAGCGCCCTCAGCATCAAAATCAGCCGGCGGCGCTGCTGCCTGGTCAATGACGCTGCACTCGGCGCCGTCGCAACTCCGGTCAGGCGTTGCCACAGGCGAAGGGTAGTTGCGAGCCGGTCCGGGAGGTGTTGGTCGAAGGGGATGATAGCGGCAACGGAGGCAGTCGCCGTCGCATCCGGCAGGATCCAAATCCGCTGTTCGTCGTGGGCCTCCCGCCACAGGAGGTGGCGGCCGTCGTCGCAGTCCACGGAGAATGCCGGCGACGGCAAGAAATCGAAACGCAGCATGCTTTCGGTGCTGGGTGGCGCCGCCGTGAGCGCCGTTGCGGTCGGGAGCGTATTGAACGCCCACAATGTCAGGGCGCGGTCGCTTGGTTGCTGCGGATCGCACGGGAAAACTCAACCCCCAGCGCTGGGCCAGCGCCAAAGCTGCCTCCAGCGTGGTGGCCGTTCCGCTCGCCACATCCCGGCTCATATCTTCGTAATCGTTGCGGTAGTCCGGGTTACGTCGAAGGAATTCCCAGGCAAAACCCGTGCGTTGCACGCGATCCAGATAGGCGGTCGCATCCTGCGACCGCCAGCTTTCATCATCCGGCATGCGATCACTCCAGCATCACTCGCTCCCCAAGCGAGGCACACCCCTGGCCCGCATCAAGTATTCGGAGCGGCAACGAGACGCAGAAGTTATGCTACCGCAACGGATGTTGCAGCGGCGCGACGGACTGAACGTGATGGAATAGCAGCGCCTATTGAAAAACGTCGCGTGCTCAACTCATTGCAACGGCGGCTTGAGCAGGTCGCGATATCCAGCCTTCGTCATCCACCTTGCGCGAGCAAGATGACTGTTATGCACGCCACGCGCGCGGTCCGGCTCCTGCTCGGCATCAAGGCCGAAAATCACCTTCACCACTTCGCGCCAATCGGCGCCTTCTTCATCGGCGTCGAGCAGCCGGAGGTAGGTTTTGAGGTGCCGCTCGTCGTACGGCGTGACATGCGGCAGGTCTGGGGGACAGTCGTTAAATGCAACAATGGTCATGGCGAGAACCCGCGCCCGTCTTCTGACTTTTTCGGAGCCGAAGCATACGGCGTGCCTGCTTCAGGCTGGTGACAATTGCTGGATAATTAACAGATCGCGGGGTTTTTTCCACGAATAGTCAGGAAGGCTGGGGAGGTTCGCTCGCAATTTGCGCTGCCGTCGCCAGGCCAAAGGCCTGTCGCAGGAGGCCCTGGCGCATGAAGCGATGTCGACCGCACTTATATCAGTTCGCTCGAACGGGGCATTTAGGCCGTAACCATCGACCATGGTCGGCAAGTTCGCCGAGCTGCTCGACGTCGAGCCCGACGAGCTGCTTCGGCGCGGGTCCAAGTCGGTCCGCAGCAAGAGTTAGCTAAGCGACCGTGTCCACCCGGTCACGGTCGGACCGTCCAAGCCGTCGCAACGTCAAGGCTGGACCACAGTGGATGACGTCGGTCGCGCGCCGGACCTTAGCGATCGTTCAAAACCAAGGAGACCGGAGGTCTTCCCTCTTCCTTCGGCGTGACAGTGGCTATAAGCGCGGAAAAGCCCCGCCTCCGAAGAGGCGGGGCGCGTCGATCCGTCTCGATCAGTCGCCGTTGCGGCGCGACCAGATCAGCGTGTGGCTGTCGTCGCCCTCGCCCTTCACCAGCGAGGCGTAGATCGGGGCCGGGAAGCTTGGATCGTCCAGCTTGACCGAGAGATATTCGCGGCTGGTCTCTTTCGCGGTCTTCTTCCAGGCGGCGCCAAACTCGGTATTGCCGGCGAAGATGCGATAGTCGGGCGCCTTGTCGTTATCCTTCTCGGTCGCGACGAACTTCGCCTTGACGTTGAGCGTGAGCGTCTTGACCGATCCGGTGTAACCGTTGTCCGACGTAGTGAAGGTTCCGATGGTAGCCATGGTGGTCTCCGTTCTGTTGTCGGGCCGCGACCATCGCAGCCTCGATGGCGGTCCTTGGCCCGAGGAGCGATCGGCCCGCAGCCGTCAGGCCCGCAGCGCAGCGGAGGACGGCGGCAGACGGCTTTTTTGTTTCGCGAGGAATGCCGCCCCTTCGCGGCAGGGGAAAAAAGCCGGCGGACCCGTTGCGGGAAGGCGATCGAGGCGCAGCCGGCCCTCGGGCCTAATCCGTCCATTCGAGGTCGCGTGGGACGCGCCCATCAAACAACTGATAGAGACCGCTGTCACTGCCATCGTCACCACACGGACACGGCATCGCCGGTCGCACAAGACTGGAGCTCGCGCATCAACAGAAGCAAAGGCGCGAGCCTTTCGAACAACGGAGCACGATTTTGCATCTCTGCGCGACATTGGCGCGCCTCGACCGAAGACCGACAAAGGTCAGTTCGCAATCTCCGCGTCAGGGATGTTCGATACGCCCGTCACACATCTACCCATGCAGATGAACGCCAGGGCGTCGACGCCAGCTTCACGCTGATCTGGTCGCGCCGCAACGGCGACTGGTTCGACTGAATTGATGTACCGCATCGCCTTTCGGACCGGGCTAACGGGCGCGAGTCGTAACTCGCCTTCCCCATCGGCTTTTAGCGGAAAGAGTCTGACGTTCTTGGGCGTGAACCCATAAGTCGGGCAGCCGTCGGACGTCCGCTTTGGTGCGCATTCCGGACTCAAGTCGGTCATTGCGGCACTTCCGAAAAGTGCCAGGAACAGACATAGGCGGCGATATGCACCTAATTCATGCATGGGCTAAGCTGTTGGTAATGTAAGCTCGAAATTTCTGTGCAGAATTCTTGAATTTTGCACCGCGACCAAAGCGGCGCTAGATCCGTTCAGGGTCAGACTACGACGTCACCGGTTGCTTTCTAAAGGTCCGCGTTTTACCGACGAGCGGATATCGTCGGTTCAGTGACTCTCGTCCAAAAAGTGCCAAGAGTGGACAATAGACGCTGTGTTGTCAGGTCCTGACCTAGCTATGATTCTAGATTGTTGGCAGTCTCAAAGGTGGATTCGGCCGTGTGCCTTAAGGCGCGCGGCCGAACATTTCGACAGTTGCATGACAGCAAGCCGGGACCGCCCAAGCGATCCCAGCCACGCTGGTTACTCGGCAGCGTCGGAATAGGCCTCGACATGATTGCCTTCGGCAACACCACCCGCCTGCGGTTGGCCATCGCCCGCTTGCGCGGCGCGCGACGTCCGCATCAGCGCAGGCAGCCAGCCGGTTGCGGCCAGCAACTGCTCGGCGGCTTCCGCCATGTCCTGCTTCTTCATGGCCGCCATGCGGTCAGCGGCCTCGATGCTGACGGCTTCCCGCACGGCATCAAGGATACGCGTCTTGGTGACACGACCGAGATAGGTCCGCACCGTCGGCACCCAATGCGCGGTCATGTCGAGCGACACGGCTTCCGCCAGCCTGTCCGCCGCGGCCATCGCCCGGGGCCTGCGGTCCATCGGCAGCTTCACCGCGTTGACCGTCCATGCGACGCAATGCGCGAACAGCGCCATGCGGCTGTCATGGTCCAACTCCACGACAAAGGCCCACAGATCGGTCACGTCGCACGGCATCTGCGCCGCCCAACGGGCATGATGGTCCGCCCATGCCTTCCCCGCTTTGGTATCCTCGATGCGATCGGCATGGGAGGCCAGCACAGTGCAGACCGGGCGAATATCGAGAACATGGGCGTCCGCGCCGCGATAGAAGATTTGCGCCGACAGCGCGTGGGTCGCGGCAATGATCGCGATTTCCGGGTGCTCGCTCACGGCGAGGCGAAGCCCGAGGGTGCGATGCGCGGTGAGATCGCGGATCAGGATATCCGATAGCGGCTTGGAATCGTCGGCGTCCTCGTCCTCTGCATCTGAGCTCTCACCGCCGGGCTCGCCGTTCCGGATGGTGCCGCCGCCCTCATTGACGGGGTGACCGCCCTCGCCTTCGCCGCTCACGTCATGCGTTTCCGGCTCCGGTTTCTCGTCCTCGGCCAGCATAAAACCGCGCTCAATGCGCAACGTCCCGTCATGATTGAGGATGACAAAGGCCCCGCAACGCGCGATGTCGGCGGAGTCGTAGGCCTGACGCTTGGCCTCCAGCCGCTCGATCTCTGCCTCGAGCTCACTGAGGCGCGCATCGGCCTCATCGGGCAGTTCTTCGGCGCTCGCATGTTGCGCCGTCAGGGTGTCGAACTCGACTTGCGCGGCATCCAGGGCGGCCTGATCTTCCGCCGACAATTTCACGGCTTGCGGATAAGTCCGGCGCAGCCCATGGCTGTGCGGGTAGTCGAGGAAAACCTGCGCCCATTTCCAACCTTCGGCTTCCATCAGGGCGCTGGCTTCGCGTCCAAGCTTCGCCATGACAAGCAGGTCGAGCAGCGCCACGTCCTCAAAATAGCCGCCGCGATCCTCGGTGAAGAGGTCGCGCAGGATCGTGCCGCCCACTTCCGTATATTTTTCCGCACCGACAAAGATCGCGCGGCGATCCGTGGCGGCGACGTTGGCCTCTGTCAGCATGCGGCGGATCGTGCTGGCGTCGCGGTTATAGGATAGCCGCTCATAGGCGGCTTCCTGCCGGGCATGATCCTCGGTAATCGCAAAGGCCATCAACTGGTCGAGCGCCAGATCGCCGTCGCGGTAGATTTGCATCAGTCTGGGCGACACCGCGCCCAAGCGCAGGCGCTGCCGCACCACCAGCGGCGTGACGCCGAACCGGGCGGCGATTTCTTCCGCGCCGTACCCACGTTCTTCCGCCAGCTTCTTGAAGGCCTCGAACTGGTCGGCGGGATGCATGTTCTCGCGGGTGACGTTCTCATCGAGGCTGATTTCGTGGGGATCGTTGGTGGTGTCGATGACACAGCGGATCGGTTCGGTCTTCTTGATTTCCTTGCGCTTGACCCGCAGAAGCTGCGCCAGCCTGCGGCCCTCGCCGATGGTGACGAAATAAAACCCGGTCGCCACGCCGTCCGGATCAAATTCCGGCTCGACGACAAGATTTTGCAGGATGCCTTTGGCGGCGATGCTGGCCGCATAAGCCTCGATCGACGCCTCGCTGTGCGGGGTCTTGCGGGCATTCTTTGGCGATTTCTTGAGCTTGTTGAGCGGAATGAAACTTTCGGTCCCGCTCTCCGTAACGATTTCAACGTGCTTGGCCGACATGATCAATCTCCTTTTGAGGGCATGGGTGCGAGGCGCGCACCTCGCGCCTGCACCCCTGCCCGTCGGCGAGACCGGGGGTAGCAAGTGCCAGGGCGACCCGGGTGGAGGGGGATCGCCCGCCCGCAAGGGCCGCTCGAAGAGCGGGTCTGCACAAGCGTATGGATGGCCGCGACGATTCAAGATGTGAGGAAGCGCGGAAGACCGGGGATACCGCTCGGGTCGGCGCCGGCGTTGGCCGGCGCTTCACCCTGGTGCGCGCGAGGGGCGGAGCTCCATAGTTCTTCAATAAGAAAAAGAAGCGTATGAGCGGAGCGTCAGCGGAGACCACTCGCGGGTCGCGAGACCGATTAACAGGGCAGCCGCAGGCGCGTCAGCATAGCGCCGCCGAAGGCGGGACGCGGGACCGACTGCCCCCGGCGAGTGACTCAAGAGTGAGTTCACGACGCGTTGGTATCAATTTTGCATTTGTGGTATCGTCTTAATGTTGTGCATGTCGATCCACGGCGTGTGCATGTTCACTGAGCCAGTTTTTTTACAGAGGACGACATGGCCAAGAAAGCGAAGAAGGCAAAGAAGACCGCGAAGGCAGCCACCAAGAAGGTGGCAAAGAAGACTTCAAAGAAAAAGAAGTAGTCGCATCCGCGACTGAGAGCTTGCCGCCTCCGGGTCACAGCCCGACGCAGAGCGAAGCCTCTCCAGAGGATCTGGATTGTCCTTTGCAATCGGTCGGCATTGCGGCAAGGCGAGATAAGATCGGACCTTTGTGCAGGTAGCTGCTGCATAAAGGTCCGGTTTTTCGTTTCTGCCCCGGCGACGAGCATGATCTGATCTTGCGCGAAGGATCGATGCCGCAGGCCGCGACGCCCCGGCGGCGCGGTTCACGAGAGCCTGATCCGCGAATGCGGACGCGCCACACTCCTGAATATGGCGTCCGACCCGCGCCATGACTCAACGCCAGGTGTCAATTCTCTCGCGATCGATCAACCTTGCGCGGTCCTTCTCCGCGAGCGGGATTTCGGGCGGCCATGCGTCCATTTTTGCGGCGGTCTCCATGCGACTCGGCGCGGGCGAGACTATTGCCCCCGTCCTGTGTTGCGGATTATTGCGGTGTGAGCATGAGTTGCACCGTCGACTGAATGACCCAGCCGTGCCATTCGGCGGCGGCAACGTTTGAATAGTTCCTGTTGTAGGTGACGCCGAGAGACGTGACGACTGTGCTGGCAGGAGCATATTGCAGCTTTGGTCCAATCTGCAGCAGCATGTCGCTTCGGCCACCCGGAACGCTGTCATAGACCTTGCCGGATATCGCTGTGCCCAGGGCGGCCACGACATCGGTGCCTCTGATGCGGTCGCCCAGGGTCGTCGAAACCCCGAAATTGGTGTTCTCCTGCAGGTGATTGTCGGACGACGTATGGCCTACCGACAGGCTCACGTCGCTGTAGTAGCAGAAGGAGGCCGCGTCAGGCCTCGGGTTCAGCTTCGTCGCGCAGGGTTCACCGCTGCTGAGGGGCAAATTCTGCCAGCTATACACGACGGTCGGCGTCAGCAGGTTGAGGGTTTCGGCCCGGAACGTCGGCGCAAAAGCCGTCGAATTCTGCAATCCGAATGTCAGCGTGTTGAAGCTTACCTGGCCGCTCGGCACCAGCGTGCCGTGGGAGAGATCCAGAGGCTTGCTGTTGCCGTCATATGCGCCGAGAAAGAGCTGATACTGTGCGGTCGTCGTCAGGATGTCGAGGCTGCTGCCTGTCAGGTGAGAGTAGCGGGTCGACGTCGTTCCGGCGGTCACGCCGATGACGTCGAGATTGCGAAAGCCCTGGGTGGTGAGCTGGAATCCGCCGCCGAGCGAAATGGAGCTGTCAGCGTGAGGCAATGCGTCCGATTTGGTCGCATTGGACTCGTAGGTGGGCCCGAGCGGGAAGATGAACTTGACGGTTGTGGGCTGGGTTGGCGCCGTATTTTCTCCCTTGCCGGGTTTGATGTTGGGCGGGGCCAGCAATGCCTTTCGCTTGCCGGGTTTGATGTTGATCGGAAGCCCCAGTGCCTTGATGATCGCCCGCTTGCGAACGATCGGCGTGTCCTCGCTCTGGAGTTCGGTAAGGGGCGTTCGTCACACTTGGCGTCAGGGTGAGCAGCCTCGGCTCGTTCCGGCGCGGCTTGACGAGAGCTTCGACTTCGGCCGCACTAAGACAACGATGGTCCTGCTCGAAGCAGGCAGGCTCATTGACGAACACCCGTCGCATGGGTCCGGGTTCGGGGGGTGCTGCCGGGCCACCGGTCGGCGTGACCGGGATGGGTTGCACCTGGAAGGGCGTCGTGACCGCGTCGATCCTGGACTGGATGTTGAGATCGGCCTGGGCGTTGGCCTTGCCAATCTGCGGCAGCGTCGAAGCGCCGACCGCGAGCACAAAAACTGTTGTAAGCGAAAGCAATCGGCACGAAATATCCATGATGCTCCCCCAAGCACCCCGAGAAAATCGGACGTCCAAATTGGACAAGAGGCATGGCAGTGTCAATCCGTAGTTGTTTCGTTACCTGGTTGGTTGTAATTCTCCTTGCCGCTGTGGGGCCGGCGCAAGCGATCGACCTCGGACCGAACGCCGTCGACATCATTCAGCAGCACCAGTTTCAGCCGGAGTTACCCCCGCCATCGATGGCCCCCAACGCCACGGTATCGGCCGACCGCCCGCCGGTGCGGCACCGCAGATCGACGCAATGCACGCATGCCGGCAAACTGTCCGGGAGAATTCGCAACGCACGAAGGACTAGGTGTCGGTAGTCGGCATCAGTCAGCACGATCGACGCCATGGCGCGCGGGCAGTCCGCGGGATCAGCCTTAATGTGATCCGTCATCGGCGTGAGAGAAGCGATGCGCTGCGTACTTGGTTCCGGCTAGCTATGCTTGAGATGCCGTGCGCCGTCCCAGTCCGGTGTCAGTCGATTTTGTCGGAGCCCTCGACGCGCGGCTTCCATGCGATCGATAGACCGTCCTGCGCAACGGCTTCGAGTCGCACTCGGAATTCTCCCGGATCAGGGCCCAGGCCGCTCAAAACGACGGGTTGACTCCATAAGAACAAAATAGGAACATAGACCCTGATTGGTCAACCTGGAACAGCGTCATGTCCTCTGGTTCACAACCGAACACACAGGAGGCGGACGGACTGGAGGCTGCCGTCGACCAGGCCATCGCGGCATGTGATGGCGACATGCGGTCGACCATCCGCGCGCTGATCGTCGCTAATGACTATTTGGAATTTGAGGTGGGTGAATTGATGAAGGCCGTTTCTCACGCCTTTGTGCGCGGGAGATTTCACACCTATTCCGGCTAGGAGGAAGCCATGGCGGAAGTAACCTACTTCGTGGCGCTGCCTTTCGTCGCTGCCGACGATGGCATTGCGGCCGGCGAGCCAACCGAATGTTTCAATCCTGTCGCGGTCGTCATGCGCGCGGAAGCCTTGTCACGCAAGCCCGGACATGTCGGCGCCGTGGCCTTCAGCCGGACGGGAGATCCCGCCACCGGCGACTTCGGCGATGCAAAGGTCATCAAGAAGTTCGGGGATGTGCCGGAGGATCTAAGCACGTTGTAGAGAAACTTGACCATGGCTGAGGAGGACGAAACGGCGACAGCGCGCTACATCGCCGGCCATGTGTCCACGAAATTGATGCTGAAAATGATGTTGGAGATCATCACCACGATCATGACCGTACCCGCCAATACGCTGCTTGTCGCTATCCAGGACCGTATACCCACGATTCTGAAGAGGGCCGGCATCCCGGATTGGATGGGCGTTGAGGAATATACGCGCGACGTTTTAAAGGCGTGTTCATCCGGACTCTCAGATATGCGGACTTTCGTGCTAATTGTTGAGAAACTCACGAGCACGGGGGTTAATTCTTGGACTTTCAGGACGCAATCCATCTTGAACGTATCGCCAAAGCTCTTCACACAAAGGGAGACGTTGGTCGCGCCGCCGTGATGATCGGAGCAGGTATGAGTGCGAATGCTGTACCGCGAAGCGGGCTCAGCGACGCGCAATTTCCGACGTGGCGGAAGCTTGGCGACGCGTTCATTGCTGGTCTCTATCCTGCCGCCCTATCCGAAGCGCAGCGTCGTGTCGTCTTCGCTCGCGCGACTTCAACGAGCGGTGCCTTGCGGCTCGCGGAGGAATACGAAGCCGCTCACGGTCGGGCTGCGCTCGACCAATTACTCATAGCAACAATCCCAGATAACAGCTTCGACCCCGGTCCACTTCACCGCTTACTCCTGAAATTACCATGGTCCGATGTCTTTACGACAAATTACGATACGCTCCTCGAGCGCGCCTCCCACGATGTTCCCTACCGCCGCTACGACGTCGTGAAGGCACCTTTCGAGTTGGCTACAGCGCGCCGCCCGCGCCTCGTAAAACTGCACGGAAGCTTTCCCTCGTCCGGCCCGTTCGTCGTCACTGAAGAGGATTTTCGGACTTATCCGGTGCGTTCGGCGGCTTTCGTGAATCTCGCGCAGCAGGCCTTCGTCGAGAACACCTTCTGTCTCATAGGATTTTCAGGCGATGATCCCAATTTCCTTAGGTGGTCTGGATGGGCTCGCGATACCCTTGGCAGCAGCGTCGGTCAAATCTACCTCTGCGGCATTCTGGATTTGACGGGTGCGCAGCGCAAGCTTCTGCAGGATCGCCATGTGGTTCCGCTCGATCTTGCACCACTGTTCCCAATCGATGAATGGCCCGACGAGAGCCAACGCCAGGCGGCGGCTACGGAATGGCTGCTGCTCGCGCTCGAGAGTGCTCGCCCCCCGAGCCTCGCGAACTGGCCTATTCAGACGCCTCGACCCGGGACGCCGGCGCTCTTGCCAAGGCTCCCTGCGCTTCCTCGCTTCCCGTCTGAGAGCGACCTTCGACGAGAGGCCGCCGCTCCGGAATTCGTGGAGGCGCCGAAGTGACGGGGGAAGACGAGTCTATACGCGCATCTTACGAAGTGCTCGAGCGTCACGCTGCCCAAAACCGAGGCGAGCCGTTGCGAAGGAAGATCGCCGATCAAGTTGCGATCTGGCGCCATAACCGCAAACTCTATCCGGGTTGGGTCGTGGCTCCGTGGTCGAACCGCGCGCTTCTCTATAATCTAACCTCCGCTTGGGTAGGACGTATCGTCGAGGTTTCAGCCGACGCGCAAGGTGGCGAACAAATCGTCTGGCTTCGCGAACTCACCTGGCGCCTTGATGTCTGCCTGCTGCCTCTTGACGGTCGGCTGGCGCAGGCAGCCGAGGCAGCGCTTGAAAGATGTGGCTTTTCCGATGGGGAAACCCCGACGCATCCGCGGCGCGCGTTGCGCCATGACGTCGAAGTCGACGACTGCATTGCTCTTGCCGCGTCCTTATTGCGGCACTACCGCGAACAGGGAGACGTCGCTGCCTTTGAGAAGCATGAAACGAGGCTTCTACCGATTGCGACCGCTATTCCGGACTTGCGCTCGCATTTGGTCCACGAGCGAATCTTACTGCACCTCGGGAGGCTCGAACATGCGAAAGCAGGTGCTCTACTAGCCGCGTGGCCTCAACCGGTCGGCAGCCCAATCTGGGCGATTCGCAGAGCCGCCCTTATGGCCGAGACCGGAGACCCAGATGGGCCTCGCCTGGTTCAGGCAGCACTCTCGACGGTACAGGATGCGTTGCCAAGGGGCCCGGTCTACGAGGCCAGCGACTTCCATCTTCTGTCATGCGAAGGATGGGCCATAAAAAACATCGTCCACATGGGACCTTCTGTAGGTCTGAGCACCGCATTCGACGGACGGCTCGAAGAACTTGGTGCGGTACACTGCGATCCATTCACAACGCTGGAGCGATTGAACTCTATCCTCGATATGGTCGGTCCCCGCCATCGGCCTCGCAGGTCGATCTTCGACGAACCTTCCGGCTTCGAGTACGCGCTCCAGGCCTGCCGTCTCATCGAAGTTGGTGGACGCATTGTGCGCCTCGGCAACGAGATCATAGGCGGATCGCTCCTTGAAGCCGCAGCATCTTGGATCGTCTTGACGGATCCCGGTCGCGCCATCTCTATCTTGCTACGGATGTGCAACCCCGAGAAGCTGGAAAAAGCACTCGATGCTGATGTCGTTTCGCGCCTGTCGGCTTCTCAGATTGCGCAAACCTTCGGCGTTCTTCGCGCTGCGCTAGCCGAGGCGGCGCCATATATCAATCGCGCACGGGCAACCAAGTCAGACTATCGATCTCCCAGAGCAATCGAGCACAAACGCATAGAGGACCAGGCTCAGACGGCACTCGCCGGGTTGCGTGCCCTGTCTCCTAGACTGTCGGCCAGCGCCTTAGAGGAGATGGTGCGCGATTGCTCCGCGTTATGCCGCAATTGGAGGGGAGGCGCTTGGCAAGTTCGTAAGGCGCTCGACGAGAGCACGAGCGCCGGCCTGCGCTCTATGAGCGCCGACCAGAGATCCGGGCACATCCTCGACCTCATCGAGCAGCCACTCGCCGGCAAGGATCCCGAGATTCCCGCTGTGCTCGGATGGCAGAACGATCCGATCCGCCTTCTGCTGGGCGGACCGAGCGCGGATCGTTCAAGGGAGCCGAAACGATGGCAGGAAGCAGTCGAAAGCCTCATCCACGAGATAGAAACGACGAACAACGATACGGCCCGGGCCGACGGCCTTATGCGGTGCGTAGTTCTGCATCAAACGAACAGTCTTGACGCGCGCGAACGCGATCGTCTGGCAACCGCCATTTGGCGCCCGGAAGGTCTTGTCGCAAAATTTACGTTGCCATCCAGATTCTTGATGGCGCTTCCGGAAGTGCAGACGGGGCAGGCTGCACGGGTCATACGCTCCGATGTTCAAAACCGGCAGCTTCCACGTTTCGCAATGGACATCAACGGAGAGCGCAAATGGCGCATAAGTCCCGGAGTCGAGTACGACCAGTTGATCAATGTTCTGTCGGTCTCGCGTACCCCGTTCGACGGGCGATCGGTGCGGCGACTCGGCCAAATCGAATGGCAGAGCAAGGATGTCGAAGATTTGGTTGGGAAGATAGAAACGTGGTGGCGGGAGGAAGGTAGCGACTTATACGCGCATTTAAGAGAGCCAAGCCCGTTGCCGGGTCCTGGTTGGCGCTTCACCTCCATCATCGAGACGCTTGCTTATGTCGTCATTCCGAACGGGCCAGCACATGCACCGAGAGCAGCCAAGCTACTGAGATTATTTGCTGATGCCGGCGTTGAGGTCGCGTTAGCGTCGCCTCTTCTTGCGCTCGAAGATCCATCAAGGATTATAGAGATCGCCACCACCTTGCGCGATGCGATGGCGTCAAAGAACGATTCGAGCGTCGTTGCTGCATACGGCGGCGCCTTCCTTTGGTTCGAAGACAATGGGACGGCACTACCTCAAATGCCGTTCGACTTTCCAAGAGAGATCAGCTCCACCATCTACGGACGACGGCGCCCCGGACTTGCAACAGCACTCCACTTCGCTGCGTTGCTCATGGAATCGCATGCTACGAGGATCACCGCGGCTTTTCACGAAGATATCCGTATTGGATTGCGTCATTTGCGAAACGAGACAGCATCCGGCAGGCAAAACGCGGACGACGGCGCCGCCAACGAGCGTGCGATCGAACGCTCGCTCGCGATCGACCTTCTTATTGCATATTCTGCGAATGCCAACTCGCGAGACGATACGGTTTGCGCCTGGTTCGACGAAGCCGAATGCGAACCGTTCAATGCTAATAAGGCAAAACTTGTCGCCGCTAAGGACCTATGGGACCGTCGGCATCGCAACAAAAGCCCGTGACGTGCTGTCCCTCTGCGGCTAATTCCGCCATTTGTGGGAAAACAGCGCTTTGCCCACGAACTGAGCCCGCAAGTTGCGCGCTACGGCGCGGCAATATGGAGTGCGGTCGGCTCGATACCTTGGTTTGGTAGACCAGTATGTACGGCTTGATAGCGAGCTACCCGCTCGTCCGAAATTCAAACAGCGGTCAGAATTGCCAACGAGGCGACAACCGCCCACAAAATCACGTAAGCGCTATCGCAAGAAGGCCACCGCGCTAGTAAGTTGGATTTGAATCGCTATGCCTAGCTTCCGATTGAGAGCTCGTACACGGGCCTGCGCCTCGGACAGTATCGCGGTGTTCAACGGCGTAAATCCGGTGCTGGACAGCAGCCATACGAGCGGTACCGCGATCGTCATGCGTGCAAAAAGCAGCACTTAGCCGGAACGCCTTCTCGATCAGGCTCCTTTTCCTTCCACGGCCGTGGTCGCGCCATTGGAAGGAACGATATCGAGCGAGGCTTCTGTCGGCGCCGCGGCCATTTGCGCTTCGTAATATTGCTTTACCTTCGAATGGTCCTTCAAGTTCGGAGGCCGATAGACCGTCTGCTCGTAATAATGCTGAACGCCGTCATTGGCGGCGAAGCGGGCGAGCACGCTCGGATACAAGATGGCTTGGTCCTCGACGTGGCGCAGGCCCTCGGTCCACTTGAAGCGGCCACCGAGATAGCCGGGCTCACGCTCGTCGTGCTGCGGGCCGAGGGGATTCGGATTGAGCTTCAGGTACCGGTCATCCACCTTGATGCCGAATCCGTCCGGCGTCTTTCCGTCGGGAAGGTTCTTCGCCGCATGCACCATCCAGCCGAGCGAGATGTCCGACAGGCGGGCCTCGTTCTCTGGGTAGCTGCCGCCCACGTCGGAATGATTGCCGGCGAACCAGATCTGCTGCAACCAGTCGGGATACTCATTCGGGCGCGCAGGCCCCTTGTTGTGCGCCCCACCCCACGGGACGCGCGCGAAATCAGCCCGGTTCTCGTCAATCGACATCGCGTGACGCGCGTACCAGACAGCATTGTTGAGGTGAAGATCGTAGAACTCCATCTTCGGCGCCACCAGGTGCAACGTTTGCATGAAGGAGTAACCCTCCAGATCGAACGCATATTTCAGATGCGTGGCGACGTAGCCTGCCGCCGCAGCGGCGGCCACGGCGCCGACCGACCAAAGAAACGTTGGCAGAAACGGAAACAGGAACAACGACTGCAGGAAGCTCGCCACCAAGATGAGAAGTGCCCCACCGCCGACCAGCGCGCCCGACAGCAGATAGCTGCCGAGCGACGCGACCGTGTCGAACACCCCGACGAAGAACGGTACCGCGTTGGCAGCCCCGTCGGCGTCGCATCCATACCGACGCCGAAAGCGCAAGGCGAGCGCGTCCCGTTGCGGAAGATAGGCCGTATCCCTTGGCGAACTGACATGCTGATAGACGCGCTTCACAGCCTCGCGCGCAATGCCAGTGGTGGTGCCGACATCGCGCCGCAGCGGGGAACCGTTCGACATCCTGGTAGGCACGCCGCACAGCCCCAGCACCGCGGCAAGACACCGGACCGTGTACGCTCCGCGGCTGAATCCGAACAGGTAGATACGATCTCCCGGCTCCCACATCCGGATGATGGCGGCGTAGCAGTCGATAATGTTCGTGGTGATACCGAGGCCGGTGGCCTGGCTCGCGACGTTGTGGAGCCAGCGGTAGGCGCGCGTCACGAAGAACGCTCCGCCGGGTGGCTGCGAACCGAGACCGGCGTCGTAAAAAGCTAGCTGCTCGTGGGGATCAATGTCGGTATCCGGCCCGCAGCGCGTCGCGCGATAGAGCTTGTAGATGTTGGAGCGATTTTCGTCCGGACGCAGGCCGCCGGCCTGGCCGGTGCCGTCTGAGTAGATGATGATGTTCTTGGCCATGGCGTCCTCGCTCGGTCTATAATCGATGAAACGGTGTAAAGGGATCGACCTCGCGGTCGAAGAAATGGCGGCGCAATTCCGGCAACTGCTCGCGCGCTTCAGTGAAGCCGCGGTCCTTCATCTCGGCAATCCGCGCGGCATCATCCATCGTGTAGCGGCCCGCCGGAGCGATCTGGTCGATGCGCCAGATTGCGCGGTGATCGTGGCCGTCGCCGGTGATGATCTTCGCCGCGCCGAGTGCGCTGTGCGACTGACCCGCCATGAACAGCCGAGCGACCGATGACGCCATCGGCAGCTTGCCCTTCCATTTCGGCTGCGCCCTGACGTCGTTGATGGTACCGATGCTTAATATCTTCAGGCGGTCGGCCGGCCAGCCCAGCAGTCCCACCGACTCGACTGCCGCCACGCCGATCGGATTATTGGCCCAAACGCCTCCATCGACGAGTTCGACGGCCTCGCTGGTGCGATGCGGCTTCAGGAAGGTCGGTGCCGCCGCCGTCGCCATTGCGGCGTCAAGCGCGAGCTCCTTGTAGTCGGTCTCGAGGCGGGGATGATGCGCGGTCTTGTAGAGGTAAACGCGCTCCAGCATCGAATGCCAGGCCGGAATGACGAGACGGGTACGGCTTTCGCCAAGCCGCCGTTGCCCCATGATGCCGGTCAGCGCCGCCTTCAGCGGCTCCGACGAATACTTGGAATCGAACAATTGCCACGCTCCGCGCCAGCGCTGCCGCAACCAGTTTTCGGCTCGCCCGTGCTCTTGGTCGAAAATGGCGGGACCCTGCTCTTCATAAAGCTGCAGGATATCCCGCGCCGATAGTCCCAGCCCGAGTCCGATCGCAATGATGCCGCCGGTGGAGGTGCCGACGATCAGATCGAAATAGGAGCCGATGGGCTGCCCAATGCGGTCTTCCAGCCTGGCGAGAAAGGCGGCGGGGAAAACGCCGCGGATGCCGCCTCCATCCAGGGACAGCACCTTGTAGATCCGGGCGCTTTCCATCGGCCGACCGGTCACGTCACCACGCTCCCGTACGGTGGTCGAATCCCTCGCGGTCGCGACCACGCCGGGTCGGTTCGTCTTCGGCCGGGTGTTTGCCGCCGCCTTTCCATTCGTCGGTAGCGAGCCAATCCTCGAAAAAGTAAAGCCATAAGGACGTCCACGGTACGATCATCTGATCGATACGCATCCACGACTGCCACTCGCCGGTGCCCGGAAGATAGAGACACAGGCGCGGGGGTTTCTGCTGATAGACATGAGGCAGCTTGCGACCCTCGGCCAATTCCACCAGGTCGGGGCGCTCCACGAAAATCTCGGGCGTGCCACCATTGGCGAACTCGATGCGAATACGGTAGATTCTGCTGAGCGGCGCTGGCGATGTCTCATAGCGCCAATGCATTCGGCCGGCGCGCAATTCGCCGGTTCCCGCGCTGAGCGGGTTGCCCCTCAGATTGATGTACTGCTGGGCCGCGGTCAGCGGCTTTCGACGGCCGGGTATCATCGTTCAGCAGTCCCTCCCGAAGAAGGTGTTGGCGCGCACCTGCGTGGAAGCGGATGTCGCTGCCGCGCCGGCGATCAGGCCGGCCGAGCGCGAGACCGAAAGACGGCTGTTCGTGCGCGCAACGTTGACACGATCGGTGAGGGCATCCATGGCCTTCGCAGCGGGAGCGTTGCCGAACACGCCGCCGAGCAGCCGCCTGATCTCGTCGAGCCCTTGGGCGGTGTTCAGCTTCTCGAGATCGGAGAGGGCCTGCCGGTGCCACGCATTGAAGGCGACGGCGCGCCGCGGATCCTTGTTCCACTTCTCGGCGAAGTTTTCGCCTGCGGTCGTCTGATTCCAGAGAAACCAGTTGATCCTGCCGTCAACCACGGCGGTCTGCATCATATCCGGCATGCGGCGGAAGACGTCGCAGACCAGGTCCATCTCGCCGTCGTACTCGAGGTTGGTCACGCAGTATTCGTAGGAGCGCGAGGCCAGCGTCGTGATGATGATCGACAGCGGAGCCAGGCTGGGGTCCTCGTCGATGAAATGGATGTCGCGGTGGCGCTTGGCGATCTGCACGATGCGCCGGAGGATGCCCTTGAAGCCGCCGCTTTCCGGATAGGGCTCGATGTCGGCATCGGCGCGCATACTGTCGGCTGCAAGGCTCTTCGTCAGCCTGAACCGCGGCAGCATCGCAGCGCGCCTGTCGAACTTCGATCGGTAGCCCTTCGGATTCGACGGCTTCCAGCTCTTCAGCGCCTTGTCCGGAACCAGCTCCCCGCCCATGCCGCAGGTTGGATTTGGGATCGACGGCGTAATGTCCATGTGGAATTCATTGGCGTAGTTGAGGCGCCAGCACCGGGGCATTTCCTCCAACAGCGGCGCGTAATGGCCGTTGTCACGCAAACGCGCCCCGATCCGGGCCTTGAGCGAGGCCGGCGAAATCGTGATATCCAGATCCGGCACATGCGCCACCAGATCGACGTCGTGCTCGTTGGTTCCGATCGGTTTCACCGTGGTGCGGATCGCGACCGATCCCTGCAGGCCGATCGAGATCGCGGACAGCAGAGGATCGTCCGACCGGGCGAGCCAGTCACCCACACCTTCGTAGCAGCGCTTGGCCGCCTCCTCTTGCGTGGCGGTTAGCTCCAACCCGGCGCAGACCGTCTCGATGACGCCGACCAGTTGGGTATCTCGCAGATGCGTTGTCGAATTCATGTAGTTCATTGTTCCAACTCCACTTTTCGGCTAGTCTCGGGACGCGCCCGGCGCCGGCGGGTTTGGTGAATCGGCGCTCCGATTCTGTTATGCCCGCGGGCAGGCGCGTTTCGGACTCCGATATTTTTTCGTGTTCCGTTGTTTTTTTGTCCGAATCGGCGGCCCATGCCGGCATGGGATTCTGAGGCCATGGACGACATGAGCGAGTTCTCTATCGTCGAAAACCCGGCGGCGACGGAAAAGCACCTTGCTCCCGAGGAGGTGCTGGAAAAGCTCGATTCCATGTCTGTGGACGACAAGTTGCGGCTCCGGCTCATCGAGCGGCGCCGGCTTGGCGGCACGGATTTTCAGGAAGGCGAGCTCTACAAGGAAGCCGTCTGCCAAGCGGTTGTCGGCGACCGCCTGTGTCCCCGTGACGTCATGTTCATCGCGTTCCTGGCGCAGTCCATGCGCAGCATCGCGTCGCATCGTCGGAAAGCGCGCGCAAGACTGGAGTCGATGACCAATGTCGACAATGCAGGCAACACCGTCGAGATGCAGGTTGCATCGGAACAACTCGATCCGGAAGCTTTCCTCATCGAACAGGAATCCACGGACACCGTCACCGCCATCTACGAATGCTTCGAGGGCGATGACGAGGCGCAGTTGGTGATCTTGGCCATCGCCGGCGGGAACAAGGGAAAGGCATTGCGCGATGAAATCGGCGTCGACCAAGCCGCCTACGACTACATCATGAAGCGCATCAAACGCGTGATGACCAAAAAATATCCGATGGGATGGCCGTCATGACAAAGAAGATTACGGCCACGGAAGAACTCCGAAGTATCGGCGAAGCGTTCGACGACAGCATCCTCGCCGCCTCGCCAGAAGAACTGCGCGAAGAGCTCGCAGCGCAGGGACTCGACGTCGAGAAGGTCGTGGCCGAAATGGATGCCATCAACGCCAGCGCGAAGCTTGCCGGGGCCAAGATGCGCCTGGAGCGGGCAAAAGAAGCGGTGAAGGCGGCCAAAAGCCGGCCGACCGTGGTATCTTCCACCGAAAGAGAATCGGTGCGCGCGCGACTGCACGATATGCGCGCCGGCAAGGGCGGCCACGCATCCGGCTTGATGATAGCCGCACGCAAGGGCGACGGCCTTTCCGAGAGCGATGAAGAAGGTGCCGTCGATGACATGGCGCAGCTTGAGGCGCTCGAAGGGCAGGATCCGGAGACGGACGGCGAATGATTCCGCTTACCCATGCCGAACGGATCCTGCAGGGGTTGGGCATCACGGATCCGAAGGACATCGACCTTGAAGCCATCGCCTGGACGAGAGGGGCCGTCGTCAATTTCCGGCCGCTGGACCGCAGCGAGGCGACCATCATCGGATCCAAGCGCAGAGCCGTGATTACCGTGAACAGCCGAAGTCTGCCCGAACGGAGGAGATTTTCGCTGGCGCACGAACTGGGCCATTGGCACCACCACCGGGGGCAAGTTCTCTTCTGCGCCAATCGCAACGTCGGAAACTTCGCCAATGACGCGCTGAATCCAGAGCGGCAGGCCGATTCGTTTGCGTCGGACCTCATCCTGCCCAATTACCTTGTCGATCCGCGGCTGCGGAAGATGAAGAGGTTGACGCTCGCCGCCGCCCGGGAGCTCGCCGACGAGTTCTGCGCAAGCCTCACCGCGACCTTGTTCAAAATGACGCTTCTGAACAGATTTCCGATGATGATCGTCTGTCACAACAAGACGAAGCGACGATGGTTTGAATCGTCGCTGATGATTCAACCGTGGTGGAAATGGCCCAGCAAGACCCTGGACCGGCAGACGTTCGCCGCGGACATGCTCTTCAACGGAGCTGCCGAACAGAATTTCCCGCGCAAGATGCCGGCGGATGCCTGGTTCGACTTCAAAGGATGCGATCGGCACGAAGTCGAGGAGCAGTCCTTCCTGCTTTCGGACGACGAGATACTTACCGTGCTGAAACTGCCCGACGCGGCGATCACCTGATCCTCAGGTTCCAAATCTTGGTGACGATCATTCTTGGCTCCAATCCGGCGATCAGCCGCAACTTGATCGGGGTGATCGTCGGTACGGTAGATAGATGATCATCGTCGGCGCGATTGTTGGCCCAACGCAGTCGGCTCACGGCAGAGCGTTGAAACGATACCCTGTTTCAACACTTTTGTTAATTTTTTGATGAAACTGTTGAAACCACTGAAATAGCTTGATAAATACCATTTCAACACTTGGATGCAAAACCGAAATGAACTGTTGAAACTATGCAATTTCAAGAGCTTAATAACGATCAGCGCCGCGAAATGGTCAATAGTCAGCAGCGGTTCCAAGCCTTCCGCGATGCCAAAGCGGCTTGGGACGCGCAGCGGGGCTCCCTGACTTGGGTCGTATCCAAAGACCGCGAATACCTGGTGCGGAGCTATTACGACAAGGCTGGCCTGAGGAAGCAAACCTCGCTGGGCGCGCGCTCCCCTGAAACTGAGAAGATGAAATCGGACTTCGAGGCTCGACGCGCCGTGGCCGAAGACCGCTTGAAGAACATGCGTGAGACGATGGAGCGTCAGACCGCCGTCAACCGCGCATTAGGCCTCGGCCGGGTTCCTCTGATAGGGGCGCGCATCATGCGCGCGCTTGATACCTTCGGACTTCTAGGCTCGGGGATCCGAATCCTTGGTACCAACGCCATCTACGCCTATGAGGCCGCGTCCGGAGTGCGGCTGGATCCCGGCTTGGCTACCACCGAAGATATTGACCTGCTTCTCGACGCGCGCGGCGGGTTGACCTTCTTCGCCGATGACGGAGTCTCGGAATCTTCCCTGATGAAGATTCTCAAGCGGGTCGACGCCAGCTTCGATCGATCAAAGGAGACCTTTCGCGCCGTCAACCGCGACGGTTATCTCGTCGACCTGATCAAACCGATGCAAAACCCTCCCTGGAAAGAAGCGCCCGACAAGGTCGGCTCGGATCCGGAGGATTTGAACGCCGTCCAGATTGAAGGTCTCGATTGGCTTCAGAACTCACCGGCCTTCGACGCGGTCGCGATCGACGAGAAGGGAGAGCCCGTGCGTATTGTAGCTCCAGACCCGAGGGTATGGGCAGTCCATAAGCTCTGGTTGTCACGACGGGCCGATCGGCAACCGATCAAGAGACACCGCGATGCTGCCCAAGCCGAGACCGTTGCTGCGCTCGTCGTCAACTATTTGACTCATTTGCCCTTCGATGCCGAACAGTTACGCATGCTCCCTAAAGAGCTCGTTGCCGAGGCCGCGCATTTGTTCGTCAAGAGCACGACATTTCAGCCCTAAAGCTGGAACGACTCGACATGCAGTCAGCGTCCGACGCGACGAGCTCTCCAGCCTGGGCTGTCGGAGGTTCTAGTCGCGAGCCGTTTCAACCCTCCCCCGGAAAGAACAGTCCGGTTCCAGATCGTGCCGCCGAGGCGGCGCGCACGTAATCGATCCCGTCTTTATTTATCTACGCACGCTCAACGGCCGGCCTTCTTCGCCGCGGCCTCGATCCAGTCACCCATATTTTTGTACCCATCATCATTTACCCAATCATAGGTCGGGTACGTGATGACCTTACCTTCGGCATTCTTGAACGTCCACTTATTGAAGGGGTTTGCACCTTTTGTGTCCGTCTTCTTGTCCACATCCTTCAGATTGTGAATGTAGATTCCCAGCATGCCGTTACCTTTCTTGTGGCTCGCCGTAATCTCATAGTCCACATACTCGCGGGTTGATGTTTCCGCACCGATCAAAACGACCGTTACTGATGTTCCCTTCAATTGGTCGTCAATCCACTTGTGTATTGCATCCTCGCCCTTCTTTTTTACCTCCTCCCATTTAGCCTTATCCCAAAAACCTGCCGCGTCGCGATCTTGGGTAACCCAACTATTGCGCACCTGGCCGGCACGCCAAACGTCTCGCTCAAAGTGAAAGCTGAAAAAAGTATGTCGAGCCACGCGCATTACTCCTTTGAAAGAAGATCGATCAATTCAAGAAGTGGTTTAAGTAATTTGTCTGGCGATTTGACCGGCTTTCCGATCGCCTCCATCAACGGACGAATCTTCGTGGAGTTCTTGGGGAAGAACTTCTTGATATCGCCCGCAACTTCATTCCAGAGTTCGGACGCTATCGACCCAGATGATCCAACAGGGACCACGTAAAGCCCCTTGCTTTTTGCGAGTTCAAACTCGGCCCGCATGCCGTCTGCGTTTACAATTTTTCCATCCACCTCCTTGTTTCCCATGATGAAGATCGCAATTCCGGCCTGCGCAACAAGCTCCTCGCGATACCGAGTGAACGTTCTCTGCCTTTCATCCATATTCTTGATTCCGATAGGAAACGGCCTCAGAAGTAACTGCTCATCGACACTGCGCTGGCGTATCGAATAGATTTGCTGGACCGCCCCAGTTACGACCGCGCCACCAATTCCCAACCCAAAACCGCTCGCAATTCGCAAATCTTTATCGATGAGAGCGCGAGCAAACTTCGATACAAATTGTTCAGTCGCTTCCCTCCCCCAGGCGCCGTAGTCGAAAGCGCTTCCTGAGATAAGGACCGTCCGTCGCCGATATCGATTTTGTACGGCTTCCAAAAGCCGGGTAACATCTGAGAACTCATCTACAAAAATTACTTTGATGTTGAAACGCAACAGGTCTTGCATAACAAGAGTCTGTTTGGTCACCGCATACTCAAAATCCTTTTTGCTTTCGTCCTTTAGTCGGGCTCTCTTCCTCATAATGCAGTAGTGCTGCCGCTGATGCTGAGTGAAGCGGACTCGGATACGCGAAAGAATGAAATCCAAATTGGGATCGGTAAAACTGAATCCCAAGAAGAGAAACGTTTTTTCGACCAGATCGCCAGAAAGTGCAGTAATGAACGGGCCATGAGTATCGTGGTAACGTTCGTAATCATCCTTGCTCAGGATTGCCTTGTCAGGATGCTCAATATCGCCATGCATCTTGTAGACGATGGCATCCCGCCCCCGGCGCGTTGTGGCAAGTTGCTCGTTCGTATATTTTGCATCGACCCGTCTTCCCACTGTCTCCAAAGCTTTTTCAATCAGACGGTCGTAGTTCGTAGTCCAATACGTTTGGATCGGTAGCCGCGCGAGCAGCATCTGGTTATCGGTCGGATCCTTTAGATCAGAAAACTCTTCGATGAGGAGTTGATTGAGGTGGTACCGGTGACTCGCGTTTGAGTTCAGGTGGTATTGGGCCACAGCAACGAGATCGGCTTCCCTAGCGACATCGAGACCAAGTGCTTTAGCGATGGGCGCCAATAGGCCCGACCAATCAACATATCCCGCCGCCTTGGATAGGCCTGCGCCGACGAATATGGCGGCATTGTTCTCCCTTAGCTCCTTCAGAAACTTCGTGAGGAAGTCTTCGGTATCTCGGTCCACCATCCCTCACCTCAAAGTCAGCCGCTGCAAGCGCTGTGGTATTAATTCCCCGCAGCCGTCGCCGCTTCTTCTATCCGCTCTGCCAGTCTCTCTTTGTTCAGGTACTTATAGACCTTTGCGCCGGCCGCACTGAGTTTCGCTGGAGTTTTCCCCACTCCATCCGTTTCCCCATTATGATCTTCCAGGTGATGTATTTGAATTCCAACGAGGCCATTTCCTCTTTCAATAGACTTTTCGATCTCATAATTGATGAATTTCCGGCCGGCAGTCTTTGCACCAATGAAGACAACTGTGACGCTGGTATTCTTCAGTCCATCGTCGATCAGTTTCTCAACCGCGGCGTCACTCTTTGATTTTGCTTCTTCCCACAACGACGCGTCCTGAAAGCCGGCAGCTGCCGACCCGGCGATGTTTGGTATGTTTCGAATCTGATTTACTCGCCAGACGTCGCGCTGATAATGAAAACTGAAAAACACCCGACGCGCCATAAGCATTCCCCGTACTCAAATGCACCTCGACCAACCAATCAGTCTTGGTCGTATTTCATTGCGGTAGACATGGAAGCCGCGCTAGCCAATCCAACCGCCAAAGTTGTTAAAACCGTTGTCGTTCACCCAGTCGTATTTGGCGTACCAATTGCTGAGGTTGAAGCCTTTACCCCGGTATTGCTCCGCGACGCCTCCAGTCCTGTAGGATGCGCCCCCATCGATCTCCGAATACTCTTTCCAGTTACCGTTCATTTTCTCCCACAGCGTTCCCGTGTCGCCGCTCTCGGAGAAGGTCACGCCAACGTACTCAAGAGGATTGGGCCCATTGGTTTTGGTCCTTTGGTCTTTTCCCTTGATCGAATTGATCTGCACGGCGAGTAGTGTATTCCCCTTCCGAAAGCTCTTCAGTATTTCATAACGGACCCACGGTCGTTCGTAGGTTTGCGAGCCGACCAACACGCAGGTTACGGAAGTTCCGTCGAGCCCCGAATTAATCAGCCGCTTTAGCGCGACTGATCCCGTGCGCCTCGCGCTTTCCCAAATCGAGGCGTCGAAAAATCCCGCCTCCTCGCGATCTGGCTTCGTCATCCAGTGCTGCCGTACAACATTCGCGCGGAAGTCGATTACATCCTGATAATGAAAACTAAAAAATACCCGCTTTGCCATTCGCCGTCTTTCCGACAGAACCTGCCGCCTTCCTTGCTCTCAAGCGACGACTAAGCACTGCTGTGGCAGCCTCAGCACCGCTTCGAAATAGATATCGTGTCGCAAACTCACATCGATTGTAGTGCGTATAAGTTTCGCGCTCCGCTAGCGGTTCTTGCTTTGTTCGTACGCAGAGTCAAGCCCCCATCCCCAAGCTCAGACGGCTTCATTGTGCGCAACCGAAATACCTATTGGGGATAACCAGCGCCAGGTCGACAGGTGCTGTCGTTATGATCAACCCATGTACAATATAATGTCCCAGCACAAGCTCAACGATCGGGGCCGAATAGCTGCCAAATTCCAGAGCCTCCAGACAAGTTACGGCCGGTCGCATCGATTGACTACCGCAACCAGTAGTTTATATTCCGGGCTTTCGATAACCTATTTTGTGCATGGTAGGGAGCCAAGTCCTGCCGCTTAAATTTGAAGGAGACCGTCCTTCCATGATTAGGTCGACTTTATTCAGTGCCAACTTGGCAATCGGCCCGGCTATCACTATTGCAGCGCTTTTTCTCGGAACACCGTGCTGGTCTGGCACCCCCGAAAAGAAGGTGTGTGCAGAATTGCTGCAGGCAAATCTGGTCGATCGCTGGAGTGACGATAAGTTATTTTATCGAGGGCCAGACCGGAAACTCAAAGCGGTACTGACCAACGACGCACTTCCCCGCTACATCGACCAATTATTTTATTTTACGCGGACGTCGACAAGTCAGGAAAGCGCCAAGAGCGTCCTCAATTGGAAGTTTGTTTACACGACAACCTCTAGGCCAAATAGACAGACGCTCGTCGGCCTTTATAATGACCGATGGACTGCCTCTCAATTGGCACGGAGCAGCGCCGCCTGCTCAAATGTATCCGTAGAAGGCTACGATAATTTCCATTTCTACGGCACGAGCAACATTTGTCTTCGATTCCACTTTCATCAACAAGACCCCGATACACTTGCAACAGCCGGCCTTCGAAGAAGTTTTGCCTTCGGTGACATGATACCCCGAACCGACTCAGACTTCCTGTCAACGATTGGATCATTCTTTTCCAGCCCAGCCAAAGCGTCGGACGCAACGGACAGCTCGACAATTCGCGGCACACTGGCAAAATCCTGGATCAGGAATTTCACTTACGAACCGGATGTAACGTGCGTCACCGTCACTCCTTCTTTCCCCGACAACGCAAAAACTTTACATCTCCAGATCATAAATCACGGCACTCAGTTTGTACCCGAAACCCACGATTGGTTTATTAAATTCTCAGATTGATCTCATGTACCAATGGCTGCAAAAGCCCCTTCAAAAAATACAGTCATACGCGGCTGACTATTTTCAGGCGGTATTCAAGACGAGTATCTTGTTTTGGAAAATGCCGCCCCTTCCGAGCGGGGCAAACATTCTCACCGGCGCATTTGCTGGATTTCTTATCGTCGCATCACGTTTCGAACGCTCGTTGCCAACAGACCATGTGACGCTCCAAATCGTAATATCGCTCGCTTTTGTTTATGTTCTTTTTGTCAGCGGGATCGCACTATGGTCCGATCCCGGACTTCCGAACCGCATCGCCACCTGGAGACAGCTCGTGTCTGTCGTTTCTATAGCTATAAGTCTCGGGTGTGGACTTGTTGCGTTCGCCTGGATCGTCGACTGGACATTACCACTCGACAGCTTGTCGAATCTAATGATGTTTTCGGATGTCGGCGCCAACAGAATATTAGCGGCTGTTTCTGGCGCGCTGGTATCTGCAATCCTTTTTGCAAATTCCGCAGTTAACGCAGGGGGCGTTCCAGCTTTATTAAAGAGCCGCCGTACGGTGATCTGGAGCATGGTGTTCTTCTGTATCGTGTCTCTGGGCATTAGTTTGGTGCTGATCACGCTTCCCTCGTAGCCGGCCCGCAGCCTACTGCCTCTGCGTTGTCAGCAATTTTCATTAACCGATCAGTCAACGCACGTTTTGAGGATACCCACGATGAAGCGGATCATTGTTTGCTGTGACGGAACATGGAACGCCGATGATTCTCAGACGAACGACACAAATGTCGCCATCCTGGCGCGGGCTATCCACGGCTCGCAGCAGACCGGCGGCGTCTTTCAAATCGTCCTTTACCTGCGTGGCGTCGGCACGACCGGGCTGAAGCTCGAGACCTGGATTGAAGGCGCTACCGGCGTCGGCGTCGACGACAATATCCGCTCTGCTTACCAGTTCATCTCGCAGAATTATCTGCCCGGTGACGAGATCTATCTGTTCGGGTTCTCCCGTGGGGCCTTTACCGCCCGGAGCCTCGCCGGTCTCATCACGGCCTGCGGCCTCCTCTTTCGTCAGTCGCTGGGCGCGCTGCCCGATGCGTGGGTCTATTACCGCAGTCCAAAGCCTCACCAGCCGGCGGCATTCGCAGCCAAATACGAGGTGGAATGCCACCTCGATCCTTCCATCACCTTTCTTGGCGTATGGGATACCGTGGGAAGTCTCGGCATCCCGGGCAGCCTGCTCGCAGCCGGTAACAAGGAAAAGTTTGCGTTTCACGATACGAGCCCGTCGCCGCTTGTGAAGCGCGCCGCACAGGCCCTCGCAATCGATGAGCACCGGCACGACTTTACGCCCACGTTCTGGACCGGCGTCGTTCCGCCGGGTGTCGTTATCCAGCAAGTATGGTTTGCCGGTGCCCACGCTGATGTCGGCGGCGGCTACAAGACCCGCAGCCTGGCTGACATTCCGCTCGTATGGATGGCAAAGCAGGCCGAGGCGGCGGGGCTGGCGCTTGACTGGACATGTCTTCCCGACCCAACGAAACTTGACATCAGCGCGCCCGCGCACGATTCGTCATCGGGACTGTTTGCTCTGGACCGATATCATCCGACCTTGCGCGAGATGGGAATGAAGAAGTGTACCGTCAAGCTCAACGAGAGTCTTTACGAAGCTTTGGATGAGAACGGTAAGCCGGTTTTGACAATCAACGAAGGCATTCACCGTAGCGTGGTTGCGCGCTACGCCGGTTCGGCACAGGTGTGTTCCGACGATGACAAGGGCACATGCAGTCTCGCGCCCTACAAGCCGGAAACCTTGACGCCGTTCTTCACTAGCGGCTCGTTCGCGGGATTGCCTGTCGTCGGCTAAGGATTACGATTTCGGGTTCCGAGCATACGGCCATGTGAGGCCAAAGGGACTCCGCTAGCGCGGACACTTTCGAATGCGCACGAAGCAGGAGACTTATACATCGCGTTGCCGACAGAGGCATCCGACACCATCGTGGGTCGATCGCTGATCGTGGAAAAACAGATGCGGAAGCACAAACCGGATCCGATGGTCTTCGTCATCGCGGAAGCGTCACGACATACTGCGGACCCAGTGACGGCGGGCGACCTCTCACGATGGCCAAAGTGGGACGACTTCGACAGCTGGATATCCGCGATGATGAATAGGATCGGCGGCAGGTTTAGCGGTAGCGATTAGCCTCAGCGGCTCAGCTCGAAATGCCCCGTCGTTCGCCGGCTCGTGAAGTAGTTTCCGCTCAATCGGTCGAAGCTTGAGGTCGAAATCTTCAAGATTGCGGACCCCTCGTATGAGGCGCCTGCATCGACTTTTATGTTCTTCGGCACCACGCGATAGACGTAATACAGGATCGGCCTCCCGGATTCGGAATCTCGTTTGGGAAGAGCAATCAATGTTTCGGAATCCGAGTCACGCGAGAAAACCTCCATGCTAATCCGCAGAAGATTCTGCTTGATCTGAGCCTTCGCGGTAACAAATCCGTTCTTCTCCGCATTCTGCCAATGGATGCTCATATTCCATGAGCCGTTCAGGTCGGGAAAGACGAGCCGATTAAGTCCCGGAAACATCGACCATATCCGCTTCCAACCAAAATAAATCAGGAAGAACAGCAGAGCGTTCAACGTGGTCCCACCTGAAATGGCAATGCCCACGCTGGACCAAAGGGTAGGGTAGTCGCCGAATTTCCCAATCAGGACGACGACGAACGCGACGCAGGCACCGTACGAAATGGCGACAATTCCAATGATGCGGGTAATTGGCAGGATACTTATCACTCTTGGTCCCCGAAGAAGACTTCCCCACAGGCTTGAAAGATCGCGATGCCGAAACCCTCGCTGGCAATCCCGGACAGCCGGACTTCGGGAATCGCGGATCCGTAGAGCGCCGCCAAATATCGTCCTCCGAAGCGCTTGGAACGATCGATGGCGGCATCCGGGATAATCGGAGGCGAAAAGTACTGAGCCACCCTTGTCAGCCGTCCCGCTTCGGAAATGATGTGAAACCCGTCGTGATGGTCGCTTCTTCGCGAGGAGATCGCCACTAGTTGCGAGATCAAATGTTCCGTGTCGAGCCTAGGGCTCGACCTAACCAGTGGCACGATGGGCAAGCTCTCGGGCGAGTCGCAAACGATCACCCCGACGCCCGAAAAATCGGGCGTTCGCAGCTTCATTACACCCCGCAGCGTGTCGCGTAGCCATTCGATCGAGGCATCGCTGGACATGCTCTCAGCTACCTTGTTCGACCGAGCCACGCTTGTTGGTGTCAGTCCCGGATTCCGGCGCGACGAAGCAATCAATCTTTCCGGCATCCCCTCGTCTCGCACTCTTCACCCGACAATCATAACCTACCCCGCGGGACATGGAACCCGGCTTTATAGAAGCGATCGCCAAGGGTTTACCTCGTGACTATTCTCCGTGATCCCGACCGTTTTCCCTTCCTGCGCGAGCCCACAAATCCCATGTGTGCATGGTTCGAAGCCTGCGAGGAAGGGGTTGCATCTTGTCCTGATTTGGACTATATCCAAATTTGACAAGGGGCAGCCGATGTCAAATAACCCCGCGCCGGGCCCGGCCAAGGCCATAACAGGACCTCAGCGCCTGGACAGCTCACGATTTGCGCCGGCCAACCGGAGACGGCTCAGCGCGCCAGCTTTGCGGACCTTCCTCGCCATCGCGGATCTATGGGGATTGACCGAAGAACAACGCCTCCTGATCCTCGGATATCCATCCCGGTCCACCTACCATAACTGGTGCAAGCAGGCGCGTGAGCACGGCGCTTTCACGCTTGACGTGGACGTTCTCACGCGCATTTCAGCGGTATTCGGCATCCACCAGGCGCTTGGGATCCTCTTTCCGCAAGAACGACTCGGCATCGAGTGGCTGCGAAGCCCCCACAGCGGCGTGGTATTCGGAGGACACCCACCGCTCGACCTTATTACGAATGGCTCTCAAGATGGGTTGCTGTCGGTGCGTCGCTTTCTCGACGGCGCGCGTGGCGGCCTCTACATGCAGCCGAACACGATAGACGAAGCCTTCACGCCTTACGACGACACGGAGATCGTCTTCCGGTGACGGACGTTTTCGCACCCTCGCCGCGGCCTGCGCATCGCCTGATCCCCTCACAATTTCCTCCGATTGGGCTGTTCGATACGGTCGCGACAGCGGCCGATCTTTCGGCGGTGATGGAGCTCGTCGGTTGGACGAACGACCGCCTGGTGGCAGAACGTATCAATCGGCTGCCACAGAGCGAATGGGTGTATGGCGCTCCCAACTCCAGCATCGTCATGGCGGCCTTTCTCCACGTCGCCCCCGGCGGAATGAGATTCAACGGACCGGAGCTTGGCGCCTGGTACGCGGCTGACGATATTCGTACGGCGGCTGCTGAGGTCGGTCATCACCTGCGGCGCGAAGCGGTTGCTCGAAACGCGGCCACGATGAGCCGGACCTACAGGGCATACACCGCGACGCTTCTCGGGGATTATCTCGACATCAAAGGGCAGCAACTCACACGCCCCGACGTGTATGCAAGCGAACGTTATGAAGCTTCGCAGAAGCTTAGCGAGGATATTCGCACGGCAGGTGGCGCAGGACTGCTCTACGACAGCCTGCGGCGTCGCACCGGCATCAACGTCGTCGCGCATCGGCCGCGCAATATCTTGGATATCGTGCAAACGGACCATTTCGAAATCACGGTCCAAGCAACAGCACGCATGATTGACGTCCGACAACTATCTAAATGAGTGGTACGTCTAACCGAGTTGAACGCACGACCTATATCGCCATTCTGGTATGATCTGATGACGCAATCGTTACCTCCCAATCAAGCCGAAGCGCGCAAGTTTTCGCGCGACGCCAGAATGCGATCCAGTACGCCAAAGGCCGAAGTCGTGCGCTCGAAGACGCCGGCTCTATCCGGAGCCTGGCGTGGAGTTTTTGTTGTTGTTGATCATACTGTTGATGCTCGGGATTATCACGGCGCAACCGACGGTCAATGGCATGACGATAAAAGGCGCTGCTGTTCAAAAGCGCAAAGGTATCGCCCGGCGCAGCGAACCGGAACTGACGCTTGCGCCCGAGGGCGGCAGCGCGCCCGATCCACGCCTTGTCGAATTCGTGCGACTTCTGGCTCGCCATGCGGCGCGGCAGTGGTACGATCAAGCCGAGAAGGAGCAAGGTTCGAAACGCTCCTGATTCCACCGGAGGCCGTTTCATGAAGGTCGCGCTTTACGCCCGCTACTCCAGTGACAACCAACGCGACGCATCGATCGCGGACCAGTTCCGCGTCTGCCGTGCCTATGCCGAAAAGCAGGGTTGGCGAATCGTTGAGGAATATTCCGACCACGCGATTTCGGGTGCGTCACTGCTGCGCGCCGGTGTCCAAGCGCTTATTGCCGACGCCTTGCGCGGGCGGTTTCAGATAGTCCTGGCGGAGGCGATGGATCGCCTCTCTCGCGACCAGGAAGACATCGCCGGCGTGTTCAAGCGCATGGCCTATGCCAACGTAAAGATCGTTACCCTGTCCGAGGGAGAGGTTACGCATCTGCATGTCGGCCTCAAGGGCACGATGAACGCGCTCTTTCTGAAGGACCTCGCCGACAAGACGCGCCGCGGGCTGCGTGGCCGTGTCGAGCTTGGCAAGTCGGGCGGCGGAAATTCTTATGGCTATGACGTCGTCAAGCAATTCCAGACAAATGGCGAGCCGATCCGCGGCGACCGCGTGATTAATTCTGAGCAAGCCGAAGTGGTTCGCCGCATCTTTCGCGACTATGTCGTTGGCAAATCGGCGAAGCGGATCGCTGCCGAGCTTAACAAGGATGGTATCCCGGCGCCTGGCGGTGGCGATTGGGGCTTCAGCACCATCAACGGCAACGCCAAGCGCGCCAATGGTATCCTGAACAACGAAATGTATATCGGCCGGATCGTCTGGAACCGGCAGCGGTTCATCAAGGACCCCGAGACCGGCAAGCGCCAGGCGCGGCCCAATCCAGCGGCCGATTGGATCATTCAAGATGTGCCGGAGTTGCGCATCATCGACGATGAACTCTGGAACACCACAAAGGCACGACAAGCTGCCGTCAAGACCAAACGTGGTGACGATGGGAGCAAGGTCCAAAACAGCTTCCGCGACCGTCGGCGTCCGAAATACATATTTTCGGGGTTGATAAAGTGCGCATGCTGCGGTGGCGGATACGCCATGATCTCGGCTGACCTAATCGGCTGCTCAACGGCAAGGAACAAGGGGACTTGCGAGAATCGGAAGAGCATCCCGCGCGACCGGCTGGAGACACGCGTGCTGAACGCACTACGATATCATCTGATGGACCCTGCGCTGTTCAAGGAGTTCTGCGACGAGTTCACGCGCGAGATGAACCGCCTTCGGATGGAAGGCTCGGCGTCGATCGAGGCGGCGCGGTCGGAAGTGAAACGGATCGATCGCGAGCTAGATAAACTGCTCGATCTGATCCTCAAGGGCGGAGCGGCGGACAGAATTAACGCCAAGATGGTCCAGCTTGAGGGCCGGAAAGCCGAGCTTGAGCAGCAGCTCGCCGAGGCAGAGGTGCCACCGCCCCTTCTTCATCCCGAGATGGCGACGTTCTACCGCGAACAGGTCGGCGCCCTTCACGAAGCGCTACAGGACGATACCGAGGCAACCCGGCTAAAGGCCGGCGAGATTCTGCGTTCCCTCGTGAAGGCGATCATCCTCACGCCCGAGGCCGGCGAATTGAAGATCGACGTCAGGGGCGATCTGGCTGGAATCTTGGCGATTTCTCTCAAAACGAAAACCCCAGCCACTGGGGCTGGGGTTTCGCAAGTTGAGATGGTTGCGGGGATAGGATTTGAACCTATGACCTTCAGGTTATGAGCCTGACGAGCTACCGGGCTACTCCATTCCGCGATAAACCGTGCAAGCCTTTCGGTGAACACGACCGAAGCCGGCCAACGCCTTTGGGCGTCGACCGATCCCGGACGCGCCTCATTCCTTCCACGCATCCCTGAAGCCGTCATTGACGCCGATCGCGGTGGAAACCAGGTTCTTGACGTTGCAGCGGTAGATCGTCGTGAAGTCCATCTCGAGCTGCCATAACACCGGCACCTCGTCGGCCAGAAGTTGCTGCACCTTGGTGTAGAGCTCTTGCCGGGCTGCATCGGACGGCGCTATCGACGCATCGGCGAAGAGCTTGTCTACCTCGGGATTCACGTAGCCACCCTGGTTGCCGAAAGGGTTTCCCTTGACGATGTTGGTTGAGATGTAGCTTCGCGCGACCCCAATCGCAGGATCGCCGAGTTGATAGAGATAATTGAAGGTCAGGTCGAATTCGCCATTGCTGGCTTTCTGAGTCCAGCCCGGCACGTCGGTTGTTTCGATGTCGATGTTGATGCCGGCTTCGGTCAGGTTTTGCTTGACCGCCTCGGCCCAGCGATTCCAGACCTCGCCATACGGGAGAGCCAGCAGTTTTATCGGCTCACCCTTGTAACCGGAGGCCTTGATAAGCTCCTTTGCCTTGGCGACATCGTAGGTATATTTCGGCACATCCGCCGAATAGAACCTGGTCTTGGATGAGATCGGCCCGGTTGCTATTTTTCCCAACCCGCTCCAGACGACATCCTTAGCCAAATCGCGATCGAGCGCGAACATCATCCCCTGGCGGAACTGCTTGTTAGCGAGCGGTCCGCCGCGCGCGATATTCGGCGTCAGCCACGCATGAGGCGCAAACATCTCCCAGCCCTTGGTGGTCGCGCAGCTGTTGGGCAACTTCGACAGGCGGGCGATGTCGTAAATATCGACTGAGCCGCCGGTCAGTACATCGATCTTGCCGGTTTCATAGGCAATCGCGCGAGAGGAGGCATCCGGGATGATCTCCCAATAGATCTCATCGAGATACGGCTTGCCCTTCTGCCAATAATCAGGATTTTTGACGAGCCGGATGTACGAACCTTTTTTCCACTCCGCGAACTTGAACGGCCCCGTCCCGATCGGAGTATTATTCATCGGGTTGGTGCGATAATCCGTCCCTTCATAGATATGCTTGGGAACGATCGGCGCACTCGCCACCTCCTGGGATAGCAGCAACGGACCGAATGGCTGCTTCAACGTGATCCTCACGGTCAGATCGTCGACCTTCTCGATTTTATCCACTTGCCCGTTCACGATCGGACGCCAGCGCGGATGCACTTCACGAAGAAACTTGTCGAGTGAAAAAACTACGTCATCGGCGGAAAACGGCTTTCCGTCATGCCAGGTCACACCCTCTTGCAGCTTGAAGGTGTAAACTTTCCCGTCCGCGGATGTTTCCCAGCTTTTGGCAAGCGATGGCTGCGGATTCAGCTTCTCATCGTAGCGCAGCAGCGACTCATAGATATTGCCCGCGACCATGTTAGTCGGGCCGTTCTGGTTCAAGCCCTGCATCAGCATCGGAGGCTCTGGCGTGAGTGCGACGTACACGGTTCCGCCCGGCTTGGGACTTTGCGCCGAAGCCGCCGAAAGTCCGATCACACCGATGAGAATTGCGGTCGCAACTGATTTTTTCATAAAATGCCCCGTGAACGAGATTCGATGGCCGTTTGACGGTCGAGTGTAGTCACAGGATGCATGTCTTGTGCCGGATTTATCCTGTTCACGGCATCTGATTAAATGCCGACAAACCCGGCATCTCAGATGCCTCGATCGATAATTTTTGGATGTGGTCGTCAACCGGCGTTCAAATTTGCCCCCTCACCGGCGTCCAATTTTGACCTCTCTGCGCGACGAGTTTTGCTGGTAGCGCCCGTCTCGTCGGAGCCGGCAGGGGTTGCGGAGACGGGATAAGCGCGGTTATGTGATCGTCGTCGCGGCTTTTGAATCACCAGCTGTCGTTATCGGTCTCGACGATGTCGCAGCGGTGGGTCAACCGGTCGAGGTTCAAGAGATGAGATGGGACGTCACCGTCTCGCAAGATCCTTAAATATCATTAGATCAAGTTCGTAGATTTTCAAAACAGGCGCGCCCCACGATCTTCTTGGCCATGTTGCACCCATAGCGTATAGAACGCAGCGCCCGAAATTAGCGCGACCACAAAGAAGCGCCATTAGTCCCAGGAACAATTCGCCCGTAAGGCCCGCAACCAGGCCCGGTGCAGGCTGAGCATGACTTCAAGGAACCAATCATCTTCGCTAAACAATTTCGATTGCCTCAGCCCCTCACCCGTATGGGCATCGAATTTGATCCAATGCGACAAACTTCGGTCTGCGACACAGGCGGCCCAGGACGACGCCATGTAAACCATGATCCGGGGCTCGTCATCATCGATAAATATCGATCCGATGACCTGTCCTGGATAAAGCCTGCGTGCAGTCTTGGCGACACTGTCAAGGCTGACAATCGGTGCCCCCTCGGGCACCGAAGCATAAGGTGGATCGTGATCTAACCAAGACCCGATTTCATCCCGGAATACAAGCGGAAGCCCCGTAACACAAAGCAGCAGGAGGAAAGCGGTGCATACGAGGCTTGACCACTTATGCACCCAGAACCAGCGCCGAACTGCAAGACGGGACATATATGGGAGTTACCACTTATACCTGAGGGTGGCCAAGACTTGGCGGCGTAATCCATACCAACAGTTGGCGTCCTGACACCATGTCACATAGGTCTTGTCGAACAGGTTCGTTGCGTTGACTTGCAGGAAATAACCCTTGAACTGAGGCTCGAGCGCAGAAAAGTCATAGTGCATGGCCGCGTCGAACAGCGTTACTGCAGGTACGTCCAGGACGGTCGGGCCGGTGAGATTCCCTGGGGTATCGCCAACATAGCGCACGCCACCGGCCACGCCGAAACCATCAAGCCGGCCACCGTGGAATGTATAATCCGCCCAGAGCGACGCCGAGTTCATCGGAATGCCGACTGCGCGTCGTCCGGCCTCAAAGGCCACATTGCTCCGGGTAATGACGTCGTCAATGTAAGTGTAGGATGCCAACAGCGATAGGCTACGGTCGATCTGGGTCTTGCCCTCCAATTCAAGGCCCCGCGAACGGATTTCGCCGGTCTGGACACTAAAATTGGGATGCGCAGGATTGGGATCTGGTGTCAGCACATTCTGCTGTAACAGATTGAAGATCGCCATCGTATACAGCGACTTCTCGTTCGGCTGATACTTGATGCCGGCCTCCTCCTGTTGGCCGGTTGTCGGCACAAAGGGACTACCGCCGAAAGCGACGCCGGTCTGCGGCTGGAAGGATTCCGTATACTGAATATACGGTGCGATGCCGCTATCGAACTTGTAGAGCAATGCACCGCGCTTCGTCACCGCATCGTTCGACAATTGCGTGGTCGTTGCAGCGCCTGTCGCAAGCGCCGTGGTTTGTGTGGTCGAATCCGCCCGGTCCCAACGGACGCCAAGCAACGCAACCCAATGGTCGAACTTAATCTGGTCCTGCGCATAGAGGCCGATCTGATTAAAATTCTGATTGGCTGCCGACGTAGCTACCATTGGGACGGGCGTATTGTAGTTAGGATTTGTGATGCTGATTGTGGGAACTGCGAAGCCGGCCGGTGCGCCGCCCGAGGTGTAGTCTAACGTGTCGTTTTGGTAATCGACGCCGAACAAGGTGGTATGCGTGAAGGGACCAGCTGCGAATTTCGCTTCGGCCTGATTGTCGAGAGTGAATGCGCGTCCTCTATCGTTTTCAAAGAAGGCCGATCTCGCCAAGCTGTTCGGATCGGTCGCTGAAACGCCAGTCGGGAAAACCGTCGAAATCGTACTGGTTTCGTCGCTGTATCGAAGGTTTGCCTGACAGTCCAGACATTGTCGAAATGGTGCTCGGCCACATAGCCGATCTGTCCCAACTCACGACTCATCTGGTCCTGGCTGGGCACGCCAGGATAGAAGCTAGTGGGAATGAACTGGCCATTCGCTAGTGGAGACAGCGTTCCGTAGCCCTTCGCTGGCAGCGTGTTGTAGAAGCCGGCCTTCGGGTCGTTCTGGTAGGTCCCAAGAAAGGTGATTGTCGTATCATTGTCGGGGCGCCACGTGAGAGACGGCGCGATTGAGACGCGCTCGTATCGCGTAAAGTCTACTTGGCTGCCCACATCGAACCCGGATGCGGTGAAACGGTAGAGCCATTCCTTATTCTGATCAATCGGTCCACTCAGGTCCACGCCGCCCTGGATACGTCCGTAGCTGCCGGTCGACAGGAACATCTCGTGATACGGATCCTCCGTCGGGCGCTTGCTGACCATGTCGAGCAGACCGCCGGGCGATGCTTGACCGTAGAGCACTGAGGCCGGACCATGTAGAACCTCGACGCGTTCGAGATTGTATGGTTCGATAATCGGATAGGCGAAACCGAGGTTGAACAGTTTCATTCCATCCAGATACTGATCGGCCAGAAAGCCGCGCACGTAGATATTATTGAAACGCATATCGGCGCCGGCCTGCTCAGCCGTGACGCCCGGCACGTATCGCACCGCCTGAGAAATGCTTTGTGCGCCCTGCGCCTGTATCTGGTCTTGCGTCACGACGGAAATCGCCGCCGGGGTTTCGACCAACGGGGTATCGGTCTTGGTGCCGGTGCCGCTTCGTGTCGCGACATAACCTTCGACATGTCCCCAAGCCGACTCGGCCCGCCGCGTCCCGGCGCCAGGCCCGGCCGACGGTGATGCAGTGTCGCTGTACCCCTGAGAGGTATGCGCGTTTCGGGCCGCGACCCTGCTATGGCTTGTTGCTTGAACGACCTTAGGCTTGGCTCGTTTTACTTTCGGGGCATCTACCGTCACCGGAGGCAGCGTCTGCGCAGTCTGGGCGTGAGCTGCGGTGTTTATGTGATTTGAAGCGATTAGGACGAGGCCGCTTGAGACACCGAGCCACGCAGCCTTCTTAAAAGTCTTATTGGACATCCGAAATTCCCATTCCCATCGGCAGTGATCAGCGCTGCCGCCCGGAACGCTTTGCAGCGTCTCCATCGGAATTGCATCGGACGCACGGTTTGAAAGTGTCTAAAATGAGCGATCGGGAAACGAGGTGTTGTTCGGGGACAACAAAACTGGCCCAGTCTCGATAGCTATCGACCTGATCAAATAAGACGTTCTACAGAAAGATAGCGGCCATCGGACGATCAACATCTCTTTCCGGAAATGCAAAGATCGATATCTACGGGCGCAGATGCAATTTGAATACTGACCCCAACATCCCATCCGGCGCCCTCCCTGATGTACCGCGTTAGCGCGGCGTCTGACGGATGATCCGTTGCCGGGAACCTATGGCAGCACTATTCCCGCGCGGCAAACTTGCCGCGAGTGGCGACGTTGCGAGAAAGTATCTCGATTTGGTTGTCATTGCGGAATGGTCTGTGTTGCTTGCGCGGACAGGCTGCCCTGTGCAAAGTCATGCGTTCATCAAGCTAGGACAAAAACCAATGGTGATGCGTCCTGTCGCCGATGTTGGGTAGACTTATTATCTGGGTAGGCCGGTGGTTGGAGCAGTTGATATTCGCAGAGTGGAGCACACCCCGCGGCCTGTCATTGCGTTTGGCCACCTTTTTCGAAATGGGTTTCTGATTCAGTGGCATCAACATAGGCGCGGACAACTGATTGTTGGGGCGACCGGATTGATCGTGCTCTCGACTTCTAGGGGCACATGGGTAATGCCACCGCAGCGAGGCATGTGGATACCACCAGCGACCATTCATCAGGTGCAGATGGTAAGGGACGTCTTTTTGCTCAGCCTTTACGTCGAACCGGACGCAATCGAGGGTATGCCGAGCGATTGCCAGGTTGTGAGCATCTCCCCCTTCTTGCGCACCCTTATTAAAGAAGCGGCGGAACTGCCTCTCGAATACGAGCTTGCAGGGCGCTCGGGCGCGTTGATGGAGTTGGTTCAACATGAGATGCGCCAATCGCCGGTACTACCGCCGTCGCTGCATTTTCCAACGGAAGGACGCCTTTCGGAGCTTTGTCGTCAGTTTGTGGAGCGACCGAACATCCACGAGACGGTGGATTCATGGGCCGCGGCGCTCGGCATGAGCCGCCGATCTTTCACTCGGCTGTTCACGCGTGAAACCGGAACAAGTTTCATGGCTTGGCGTCAGCAGGCTTGCTTGATGTGTGCGATGCCACGCTTGGCCGCAGGGGAGCCCGTTGCCACGGTTGCATGTGAGCTTGGTTATGAGAGCCCGGCGGCCTTCACTCTGATGTTCCGGCGCGCTTTCGGCAGTCCTCCCCTCGCTTATCTGGGGCTCCGCTGATCGGCTCATTTCAGTATCTATGAGGCAACGCTCTTGTTGAGATATTAACCAGCCGGACCCGGCTTACCCTGGAAATGGGTAGCAAGGAGGGACTCGAATCCTGGCTCTCAAGGCTACCCTCCGTCAAGCTTCTGCAGATTGATTGCGGGAGCCGGATTTGAACCAGCGACCTCAAGGTTATGAGCCTTGCGAGCTACCAGGCTGTTCCATCCCGCGGCCCGAGAGGTGACCGATATGCTCGCCTCTCTCTAAAGTTGTAAGATAATAATTTTGCACGTATTGGCTGCACCTGCGGTTGCGCCAATTTGGCCGTAACTCACAACTGACAGCGTGAATTCTTCCAACGAGACCTTCGGGGGGCGCATTGGGGTTGGAATCTGCCCGAAACGAAGCCCGCTTTGTGCCTTGGAGTTTTTTGTAACGGCTGCCAAACGACTGCGGAATCCGCCTAACTGATTGGGAGAAAAAGGGTTTTTCAGACACTGTCTGGAAAGGGCTTGTAAGGCATGAAAAAGCCCGCCAGAGGCGGGCCAATCCACTGATATTGCTATCAAATCTTGGTTGCGGGGATAGGATTTGAACCTATGACCTTCAGGTTATGAGCCTGACGAGCTACCGGGCTGCTCCACCCCGCGATAAACTGTTTCGTGCCTTCCAAAGCCGGAGCCGAAATGAACCGCCCACGCCCGAAGGCGCCGATCAATCCCGTCCCGAGACTTCCTGAGAAGGCAACCCGGGCGAACGCCCCTGGGTCGCGAGGTATGTATCAACGCATGGGCGCTTTGGAAAGGGCCGAAACACCATTTTCCGGGATTTTATGACAGGCAGACTACAGGAAATCGGGCCAAAAGGATCGCTTTGATCGAAGTTCCGCAAAAGTTCGCACAGGCCGCGCAAGGACACTGGATTGCCTCGTCGCGGAGCCCGTCATCGGGCGGCGCCTTGCAATGGCAGGCGGAGAAATCCCTGCGTCACGTCAGCAAGAACCCGCCATCGATGGTCACGACGCTGCCGGTCATGTAGCGCGAGGCATTTGACGCCAACAGCAGGATCGCGCCGTCGAGGTCGGACTCGGCGCCGACGCGGCGCTGCGGAATCCGTTTCGCCAGCCGTTCGCCGGCCGGCGTCGACCAGAACTCGTGATTGATGTCGGTGTCGATATAGCCGGGCGCCAGCGCGTTGACGCGGATATTGTTGGCGGCGAGCTCCAGCGCCATCGCCTTGGTGGCCTGCAGCAGCCCGGCCTTGGAAATCGCATAGGGCGAAACAGATTTCATCACGCCTAAGCCGAGCACGGAAGCGACATTGACGATGTTGCCTTGCCGCCTTTGCGCAATCATCCGCCGCGCCACCTCCGTCGTGACGAAATATGCACCCTTGAGGTTGGCATTGATCACGGCGTCGAAATCGGCCTCGGTCTGATCGACCGCGAGCTTTTCCACCGCGATGCCGGCGTTGTTGATGAGCACGCTGATGGGCCCAAGCGCGGCCTCGGCGCTGTCGATCGCTTTGCTGATCGATGCCGTATCGGTTACGTCCATCTCGACCGCGGCAGCGCGGCCGCCGCGCCCGCGGATTTCCTGTTCCAGGCTTTGCAATTTGGCGGTCTGGCGCGCCGCCAGCACCACGGCGGCGCCGTGTGCGGACAGCACCCGCGCGAACTGCCTGCCCAGCCCCTGCGAGGCGCCGGTGACCAGAACGACCTCCTGGCTGACGTCGAATAGGTCTGGCATGACGAACCTCCCGGAGATACCAACATCGTGATAGTCGCGATTTTCGCGATCGCAAATTGTTGGGAATCCCTTATCACGGCCGCCCGACTTGGCTAAAGTGGGAGACCGGACTATCGCAAATCATCCGACGTAACGGGAGTGAGACTGTGGATCTTGGAATCAAAGGCCGCCGCGCCATCGTATGCGCATCCAGCAAGGGCTTGGGACGGGCCTGCGCCATCGCGCTTGCCGCCGAAGGCGTGCATGTCACGTTGACCGCGCGCGGCGCCGAGGCGCTGGCGAAAACCGCCGCAGAAATCCGCAAGAGCTATCCCGGCGTTACCGTGACGGAAGTCGCGGGCGACATCACCACGCCGGCCGGCCGCGAAGCGGCGCTGAAGGCCTGTCCGGATCCGGATATCCTGATCAACAATGCCGGCGGCCCGCCGCCCGGCGATTTCCGCAACTGGACCCGCGACGACTGGATCAAGGCGATCGACGCCAACATGCTGACGCCGATCGAGCTGATCAAGGCGACGGTGGACGGCATGATGGGGCGCAAGTTCGGCCGCATCGTCAACATCACGTCCGCCGCGGTGAAAGCGCCGATCGAAATCCTCGGCCTCTCCAACGGCGCGCGTGCCGGCCTCACCGGCTTTGTCGCCGGCCTTTCGCGCAAGACGGTGATCAACAATGTCACCATCAACGGCCTGTTGCCGGGCCCGTTCGAAACCGATCGCCTGCTTGGCACGGCGAAGGGCGAAGCCGACAAGCGCGGCATTACGCCGGACCAGGTGCTCGCTGAACGCGCCAAGCTTAACCCGGCCGGCCGCTTCGGCGATCCCGAGGAATTCGGCCTGGCCTGCGCCTTCCTGTGCGGCGCCAAGGCCGGCTTCATCACCGGCCAGAACATCCTGCTCGACGGCGGCGCCTATCCGGGCACGCTCTGAACGAAAGTAAAAAGAAGACCCTCGCCCGGATCGCTTCGGCGCTCCCGGCGAGGGATTACAGGCCGGATACAGCCGTAGAGCATGATCGGTTCCGATTGAATCAGAACCGAAACTGTAGGTTGTTGTTTTGATGCGTTTTCTTCACGCGAACCGGCATCCACTTCGCTCGAAAACGCTCTAATCCCCCAAGCGGCCCTACTGGATCGGCGTGGTCCGCTCGTCGCTCCAGGACAGGCCGAACGCGTCGAGCCCCTCGGCCAGAAAATCGCCCAGCATCGGCTCGCCCAACAGATAATCCGCGGTGCGGCCATTGCGGCCGTCCGCCGCTTCCCGGCGCAGATCCGTCCAATCCTCGATGGTGCCGTCGCCACGGCCGAGCCGCATCAGAGCGACGAGATCGATCTGCTCGTCCTCGGTCAGCGCGTTGATGAAGCCCGTGATCTCGCGCACCACCGGGTCCCGCCCGTTATCCTCGAGCACATCGATCATGCCGTCATCGGCGCCGTTCGATCCGGAATCCGGATCGGAAACCCCTTCCTTGACGTCGAATTCCCGCGCCTTCTCGATCAGAAAGCCGACTTTCTCCGACGAAATCCCGAGTTCTGGCATCGCACGCTCCTTGTCTGGCACCCCGATAACGCCCGGTGTTGCGAGATGATCCATTGCACAGAAAAGCGGAAAACAGCATCCTTTGCCACCAGAGCGGGATGACTTTTCTTCGAATCGTCATCCAGCTCCAACGTTCTGTTTGAGCATGATCTTCCTGCGCAAAGGCGTTCGGCGTTGGTCGCGAGGGAAAACCGGTTTCCACTTTGCGCTAACGCGGCCCTCCGGGTTCGGATCATGCTCTGGAAAATCAGCACCGAAGGAAGCGCCGGATGCACTGGACGATCGGCAGGGTCAAAATCACCAAAATCGTCGAACTGGAGACCGTCGGCAGCACCCGATTCATCCTGCCCCTGGCCGGCAACGAGGAAATCCAGAAATTGCCCTGGCTCATCCCGCATTTCGCCACCGGCGAAGGCCGCCTCAAGATGTCGATCCATTCGCTGGTGGTCGAGACGCCGTCGCGCCGCATCGTGGTCGATACCGGACTTGGCAACGACAAGGAAGGCCGCAAGGTGCCGGGCTGGAATCATCGCAACGGGCCTTTCCTCGACCGGCTCACGGCTGCCGGCTTTCCCGCTGACAGCATCGACACCGTGCTATGCACGCATCTGCACGTTGACCATGTCGGCTGGAATACGAAACTGGCCGGCGGCCGATGGGTGCCGACCTTCCCCAACGCGCGCTACGTTTTCGGCAAGACCGAATATGAGCACTGGCGCGACCACAGCGACGAGCCCGACAAGCGCGCCATCTTCAACGATTCCGTGAAGCCGGTCGCCGATGCCGGCAAGGTCGACCTCGTCGCCAGCGATGCCAGAATCTGTGATGAAATCACCCTGATATCGACCCCCGGCCACAGCCCGGGACATCTGAGCCTGCACATCGCATCGGACGGCGAGGAGGGGCTGCTGACCGGCGATGCCGCCCATCATCCCTGCCAGATGGCGCATCTGGACTGGTCGTCGACCGCGGATTCCGATCCCCTGCAATCGGCGGTGACGCGGCGCGAATTATTCGCCCGTTTTGCCGACACGCCGACGCTGGTGATCGGGGGCCATTTTGACGCCGGCCATATCAGGCGGGATGGCGATGCCTTTAAATTTGATGCCTTTAAATTTATCGGCTGACAGGCCCGAACGGCAGCCCCGGCAGTTGAATTTCGCCCCGCGCTGTTCCATGAAGCGTGTCAGGCGAGGAAAACCCCAAGAAAACCCTCAAAGGGAGTGACTGAAATGAAGCTTGTTCGTTACGGTGCGTTGGGTGCGGAAAAGCCCGGCCTGGTCGATAAATCCGGCCAATTGCGCGATCTCTCGGCGCATGTGAAGGACCTCGACGGCGCGGCCTATGCGCCGGCCTCGCTGGCCAAGCTCGCCGCCCTCGACCCCTCCAAGCTTCCCGCCGTCGACGGCAAACCGCGGCTCGGCGCGCCGGTCTCCGGTATCTCCAAATTCGTCGCGATCGGCCTGAATTACGTCGACCACGCCAAGGAAACCGGCAACCCGATTCCGCCGGAGCCGATCTTCTTCCTGAAGGCCAATACCAGCCTTTGCGGCCCGAACGACGCCGTGGAGAAGCCGCGCGGCTCGACCAAACTCGACTGGGAAGTCGAGATCGCCGCCATCATCGGCACCCGCGCCAAATATGTTTCCGAAGCCGACGCGCTCAATCATGTCGCCGGCTATTGCGTCTGCAACGACGTGTCGGAGCGCAACTTCCAGATGGAACGTGGTGGCACCTGGACCAAGGGTAAGTCGCACGACACCTTCGGGCCGGTCGGCCCTTGGCTGGTGACCAGAGATGAAATTCCGGACGTGCAGAAGCTTTCGATGTGGCTCGACGTCAACGGCAAGCGCTGCCAGACCGGATCGACCTCGACCATGATCTTTTCCATGGCCAAGTGCATTTCCTATGTCTCGCAATTCCTGACATTGCTGCCCGGCGACATCATCACCACGGGCACGCCGCCCGGCGTCGGCATCGGCATGAAACCGCCGAAATTCCTCAATGTCGGCGATGTCGTCACGCTCGGCATCGAGGGACTGGGCGAGCAGCGCCAGGAGATCATCGAAGCGCAAGCGTGAGCCTGCGCATCATCCCTGCAACTCCCGCTTTGGCCAGACCAACGCGCGAAACGCATGTTGGCGCTGGACATCCCCGGCACCAGGCTCCCCGGCCTCCACGTCCTTCCGCCGATCAGGCTTTTAGGACGTGGATGTCCGGGACGGGGCAAGCGGAAGTGGCGCCGCCCTGCGGACGGCCATGACCGCATCCGGCCAAGTCAGAAAATTTCAGGAAGCGCTTCGAATGAAACTCACCTTTTCCCCGGCCTCGCCATTCGCCCGCAAGGTGCGCATTGCCGCGATCGAACTCGGCCTGATCGACAAAATCGAATTCGTGCCGACGACCGTGGCGCCGGGCCAGCCCAACGAGCCATATTCGCACGACATCAACCCGCTGAAGAAACTGCCGGTGCTGTTGCTCGACAATGGCGACATCATCCTCGATTCCTACGTGATCGTTGAATATCTCGACGAGCTCGCCGGCGGGGGAAAACTCATTCCGGCATCCGGCCCGGCGCGATGGAAGGTCAAGAGCGACCATTCGCTGCTGCAGGGCATGCTGGATTCGATGCTGCTCTGCCGCTACGAAAATATCGTGCGACCACAGCCGCTGCGCTGGCAGGCATGGTCGGACGATCACTGGCACCGGGCATGGCTGGGCATGGCGCATTTTGAAGCGCAACCGGACGTCCTGTCACGGACGTTCGACATCGCACAGATCGGCCTTGTTTGCGTGCTGGATTACGCCGATTTCCGCTTTCCCGATTGCGGCTGGCGCAAGGCCTACCCAAAACTCGACGCTTTCCACCAGAAGATGCTGGAGCGGCCTTCGGTGAACATCTCGTTGCCGCCGCCGGCCTAAAGCGGCTTTGAGCGAAAGCCTGTCCCGGACTTGATCCGGGATGGATTCCGGTTCGCGTGAAAAAACGCGTCACGACAACAATCCAGAGCGTCGGTTCTGATTCAATCAGAACCGATCATGCTAGGTCCGGGACAACCCTTCGCTCAGAAGTGCTATCGCTTAATCGAACAGGCTCGGCGTGTAATTGACGACGGCGCCTTCGATCTCGAGCATCTTGAGTTTTGTCACCACGCCGCCATTGGCGGAAAATCCGCCGGGCTTGTCGCCGGCGGCAAGCACGCGATGGCAGGGCACTACGATCGGACAGGGGTTGCGCCCGAGCGCCTGGCCGACGTCGCGCGATAATTCCACGCCGCCGAGCCGCTTGGCTATATCGCCATAGGTCATGGTCTTGCCCGGCGGGATGGTGCGCGCGATGTCGTAGACGCCGCGGTGAAACTCGGGAACCTCGGCGAGGTCGAGCACGACATCTTTGAGATCGTTGGGTTTGCCGGAAAGCAGTTCCGCCATGCCGTCGATCGCGCCTTGCACTTCTGCCGGCGGCGCGGCTTCGGCGATGTCACCGTAACGCTGGAGGATACGGCCGCGAGTCTTGTCCTCGCTTCCCATCGGCAGTTGCACCGCGCTGATACCGCGCTCTCCCCACACGACGCCGCAGCGGCCGATCGCGCTATCGAAAATCGCAAAGCGGAAATTGCTCATTGGCTGGCCCGGCTCTTGTTTGCCTGCGAATCTAGGTACGAAAGCGGTTGCGGTCCACCCGAATTCCGGGGCAATTTGCCGGACAATCACCCATCATTTGGCGCGGCCCTTCTCATGCAGACCCTTCACGTCAACGGATACGACATGGCCTATCTCGACATCGGCCAGGGTCTGCCGCTGGTTTGCGTGCATGGTTCGCTGTGCGATTTCCGGATCTGGTCATGCATATTCGGGCCGCTGTCGATGCGACATCGCGTGATCGCGGTGAGCCTGCGGCATTTCTTTCCCGAACATTGGGACGGCGTCGGCGACACCTATTCGATCGCTCAGCATGTCGACGACGTGATCGCCTTCATCGAGGGGCTGGATGCGGGGCCCGTTCACCTGATGGGCCATTCGCGCGGCGGCCACGTCTCGTTCCGGGTGGCGCAGCGGCGGCCTGATTTGCTGCGCCGATTGATCCTCGCCGAGCCCGGCGGAGAACTCGACGCCACGCTCGATCCGGCATTCAAGCCCGGTCCCTCGCCGCTCGCAGCGCGGATTGCGGCGTCGGCCGAGATCATCGGCAACGGCGACATCGAGGGAGGCCTGACGCTTTTCATCGATGCGCTGGAAGGCCCCGGAGCCTGGAAACGACTGCCGGCAGCGGCAAAACAGCTCTTGCGCGACAACGCGACGACCTTGATCGGGCAGACCCGCGACCAGCGCCCGCCCTTTTCCAGGGCCGATGCGGAGGCGATCAAGGTCCCCACGCTGTTCATCGGCGGCGCCAACACCAAAGGCGCACTGCCGCAAGTGCTGCATGCGCTGGCGGCGCATGTCCCGGATTCACGGACCGCGATGATTCCGGGCGCGACCCATCCGATGTTCGAACAGGCCCCGCAGAGATATTGCGAGAGCGTGCTGGAGTTCCTTGCCTACGATCTGGAGAAGTGAGAACCGGTTTTCCCTCGCCACAAAGGCGGAACGCGTTTGCGCTGGAAGATCATGTTCAAACAGACAGACGAGATCACGGTCCGGTTCGATCGAATCGGATCGTGATCCAGAGCTTCCGTTCTGATTGAATCAGAACCGAAGCTCTGGATTGTTGTTTTAACGCGTTTTCTTCACGCCAACCGGCATCCACTTCGCTCAAAAACGCTCCAACGGCCGGACTGCGGCACCCGGGCCCTCCACGAAAAACGCGGAAGACGGGGCCCTTCTGCTTACTGATCGCCACCGCCCATCGAAGCCGCGAGCTGATCGTAATATTTCGACACGAGGTC
>NZ_JAAVUS010000005.1:0-85000 GCF_018449525.1 Bradyrhizobium sp. dw_78 | reverse complement strand
TTCATGGGCTCGAGTTGCAGAGCCCAATCCGAACTGAGACGGCTTTTTGAGATTTGCTAGGGGTTGCCCCTTCGCGTCCCATTGTCACCGCCATTGTAGCACGTGTGTAGCCCAGCCCGTAAGGGCCATGAGGACTTGACGTCATCCCCACCTTCCTCGCGGCTTATCACCGGCAGTCTCCTTAGAGTGCTCAACTAAATGGTAGCAACTAAGGACGGGGGTTGCGCTCGTTGCGGGACTTAACCCAACATCTCACGACACGAGCTGACGACAGCCATGCAGCACCTGTGTTCCGGGCTCCGAAGAGAAGGTCGCGTCTCTGCGACCGGTCCCAGACATGTCAAGGGCTGGTAAGGTTCTGCGCGTTGCGTCGAATTAAACCACATGCTCCACCGCTTGTGCGGGCCCCCGTCAATTCCTTTGAGTTTTAATCTTGCGACCGTACTCCCCAGGCGGAATGCTTAAAGCGTTAGCTGCGCCACTAGTGAGTAAACCCACTAACGGCTGGCATTCATCGTTTACGGCGTGGACTACCAGGGTATCTAATCCTGTTTGCTCCCCACGCTTTCGTGCCTCAGCGTCAGTATCGGGCCAGTGAGCCGCCTTCGCCACTGGTGTTCTTGCGAATATCTACGAATTTCACCTCTACACTCGCAGTTCCACTCACCTCTCCCGAACTCAAGATCCTCAGTATCAAAGGCAGTTCTGGAGTTGAGCTCCAGGATTTCACCCCTGACTTAAAGACCCGCCTACGCACCCTTTACGCCCAGTGATTCCGAGCAACGCTAGCCCCCTTCGTATTACCGCGGCTGCTGGCACGAAGTTAGCCGGGGCTTATTCTTGCGGTACCGTCATTATCTTCCCGCACAAAAGAGCTTTACAACCCTAGGGCCTTCATCACTCACGCGGCATGGCTGGATCAGGCTTGCGCCCATTGTCCAATATTCCCCACTGCTGCCTCCCGTAGGAGTTTGGGCCGTGTCTCAGTCCCAATGTGGCTGATCATCCTCTCAGACCAGCTACTGATCGTCGCCTTGGTGAGCCGTTACCTCACCAACTAGCTAATCAGACGCGGGCCGATCTTTCGGCGATAAATCTTTCCCCGTAAGGGCTTATCCGGTATTAGCACAAGTTTCCCTGTGTTGTTCCGAACCAAAAGGTACGTTCCCACGCGTTACTCACCCGTCTGCCGCTGACGTATTGCTACGCCCGCTCGACTTGCATGTGTTAAGCCTGCCGCCAGCGTTCGCTCTGAGCCAGGATCAAACTCTCAAGTTGGACTTGAAACTTCAAACCGGCTGATCACAACGTTTGACGAGGTCCCACCATATTTATTGAACGCGATTCACATCGCGAACAACGATGGTGTAACCTATATAAACGTGTACCGCCGAAGTCTTTCGTCCAGCCTCAATACTAGAAAACCGAAGTCTTCAAGTAATCGAGACTCGCAAGGACTCCGCCGTCCACGTTTCTCTTTCTTCATCTTCACTTGTCAAACAGCCCGGGTCCGCAGACCCTCTCCCATGAATGGGAGCCTCCAAGACCTCACCCGACGGCAAATGACAACCGGTAACTACCGGCTGTTGATTCACTCATCTCAGTGAGGAGCTTCACGGGCACGAAAACATGCTTTGGCCGAGGGCCAATGCAGTGCCGCGCTCAGTGGCCGGGTTATAGGCCCGCCCCATCGGAGTTGTCAACGCCTGTTGTCAACAAATCGTCGCATCGAGGAAGAGAATCTTTCGCGGCGAAGAAACCTAGATATTTTCGGTACTTCGCGCCGTACTTGAGCCACAATCCTGCGACGTTCTGACGGTTAGTTAAGAATTGAATCGCCGGATGCCCGTGGGATTGCCGGCGATGATCGACCAGGGGAACGGCGATCTTCCATGAATTCATCGCCTTTCCCTGCCAGCCTGGAAACATCGAGAGACCTATACTTCACAGAGTTGTTCGCGATTTCGGCCTGAGTCTTGTCCTTCAAGCGCCTTGAAGAACTTTGGCCTCTAATTCTCGGACAGCCACGCGGAATGTCATGCTTCCGAACCTCCCTTTCCAAGGGAACATACGGGGGCGGGGCCGGACAAAGGCCCCGGCGGATGCGGATGGAAATTTGGGGGACGGTGGTTTGAACCACAGGACGTCACGCGGGGGCGGCTACGGACGCGAGACCGGGATCATCGATCTCGGTCACGAGCCGCCGCTTTCCGTCGATGGATCCGAAGCCGCGGTGATCGATCGCCGCCGCGTTTCCGTACAATGGTTCAGCGGCACAATACTTACCGGCCTATGCGGCGCGGCCCTGATCGGCGGCGCCGTTTTTGCGTCGCTCGACGGCGAAATGACCTTCGCCAAGGTGCCGGAGCGCGTCGAGGGAGCGCTGCGGGGCGCATTCGGCGCCAATGACCACACCGCAAGCCTGCACAAGAGCGACCGCCTGCCGCCGATCGGCGAGTCCAGCGCCTTGCGCAATGTGATGCGGGTCTCGACGGTCGCCCGGGCCGGCAACCGGGATGTGATACGGGTACGGCCCTTCGTCCGGATTTCCGGCAATTTGTCGCTGACGACCAGCGATCTCAGCGCCAAGATCCCGCCCTTCAATGCACAGCGCCTGCTGGCCGATGTCGGCGACGACACGCCTGCGGCCTCCGACGATCCGAGTGCCGCCAACGCCGCCGAGCCGGATGCCGAGGTTTCATTCGTTACCAAGGATCTTGCGCCGATCCTGCCCAAGGCAAAGATCACCGCGGCAGTCGCGCTCGACGATGTCCTGATGCGGGTGCGTGACGCCGCCAACTGGCACGGTAATGGCGGCGGCGTACGTTACGCGGCGCTTGCCAATGCCGCGGCCGACGTCACCGGCGCGCAATCGGACATGAAATTGGCCTATGCGGCGGAAGGAACTGCCTCCGACCCCTATGCCGGGTTTGAAACGCGGGTGGTGCCGGAAAACGTCACGCTGCTGCCCAAGACCAACGAACAGACCACCGGCGGCAATCCCGTCGGCGAACGCGTCCATATCGTCAAGAAGGGCGAGACCGTGACCTCGATCCTGCGCGATCAGGGCGCCACGCCTGACGATGCAAGGGCGATTGCCTCTACGCTCGGGCCCCGCGGCCGCGACGGCGGCCTGCGGGAAGGCGAGAAACTTCTGATTCTGATGGAACCCGCCACCCCCGGATCGAACCAGCGGCTGGAGCCTTATCGGGTGATCGTCGCCAATGATTCCGCCGTCGAAGCCGTGGTGGCGCTGTCCGACGTCGGCAAATATGTCGCCGTCGACGTTCAGAGCATGAATACGGTCACCGATACGGCCGACGCCGGCAGCAGTGACGACGATGACGACGATGGAACCGGGGTGCGGCTCTATCAAAGCATTTACGAGACCGCGCTGCGCAACAAGGTGCCGCAGAACGTCATCGACGCCATGATCCGCATCTATTCCTACGACGTCGACTTCCAGCGCAAAGTACAGCCCGGCGACTCCTTCGACGTCTTTTACGCCGGCGAAGATGAAGGCGCGACCGCGACCGACAGGAACGAAGTGCTGTTCGCCTCGCTGACCGTCGGCGGCGAGACCAAGAAATATTATCGCTTTCAGACCCCCGACGACTCCATCGTCGATTTCTATGACGAGACCGGCAAGAGCGCGAAGAAGTTCCTGGTCCGCAAACCCGTCAACAACGCCATCATGCGGTCGGGCTTCGGCAGCCGCCGCCACCCCATCCTCGGCTACGTCAAGATGCATACCGGCGTGGACTGGGCCACCGCCTATGGAACGCCGATTTTCGCTTCCGGCGACGGTGTCGTCGAGGTGGCTGGCTGGGAGGGCGGTTACGGAAAATACGTCAAGCTGAAGCACAACAACGGCTACGAGACGGCCTACGGGCACATGTCGGCCTTCGCCAAGGGGCTTGAGGTCGGCAAACGGGTTCACCAGGGCCAGGTCATCGGCTTTGTCGGTTCGACCGGGCAGTCGACCGGCTCCCACGTCCACTACGAAATCCTGGTGAACGGCCGCTTCGTCGACCCGATGCGGGTCAAGCTGCCGCGCGGCCGCTCGCTCGAAGGGCCGATTATGTCAAACTTCGAGAAAGAGCGTGATCGCCTCGATGCCATGATGAGCGACCGCAACGGCGCACACATCTCCGACGCCACGGGCGGACCGTTGCGGCTGCAGCAGGTCAGCAGCAATCGCTAAAACGCTGGGGGTTTCAGACCCCAAGGTCGAAACAGCATGTTCCAGCCTGATTCATTGAAATTTTGATCCAGCCGGCCTGGAACCAGCGGGGCGGAACCCCGGTTGACCGACGGGGCAGCCTTCGTTGGAGGGTGCCATGGAAAACTGGACGAACGCCAAATTATGCGATGTTGCCAACTTGATCCTCGGTGCGGCCTTGTTCCTTTCGCCGTGGATGTTCGGCTTTGACGCTGGAAAGGCTTCCGAAAACGCCAATGTTGCCGGCATCGTCATTGCCGTGCTCGCGATAGCGGCACTCGCAACCTTCGCGGTCTGGGAGGAGTGGATGAACCTCATTGTCGGCTTGTTGACGCTGGTTTCGCCCTGGGTGCTGGGCTTCCAGGGCACGAGGGCGATGACGGTCCACGTGATCATCGGCGCCGCCGTGGCGATATTGGCCGCGGTCGAGCTCTGGATCATGTCCCACAACCCGCCCCGGCTCACCGCGCACCACTGAGACAGCCATACCCCGGCCCCACCGCCGGGTCGCCTCGCGAGCCGCCGCGAAGGTATACCCCACCTTCGCGGCTCGGGCTCAGTCGATTGCGTCAGTTCAGCCTGCGTTTCGATACCGGCGTGTCGAACTGCGCGATCTCGGCGGTGTGCGGCGGCTTGCCGTTGAACGTCAGCACATTGCCCTTCGCCGAGATTGCGACCTGATCGCCGTCTTTGATCTCGCCGGCGAGGATCATCTCGGCCAGCGGATCCTGCAGATTGCGCTGGATCACCCGTTTCAGCGGGCGCGCGCCATAGGCGGGATCCCAGCCCTTCTCGGCCAGCCAGTCACGCGCCACGGCATCGAGCGTGAGCGTGATCTTGCGGTCTTCCAGCAGCTTCTGCAGCCGGGCGAACTGGATCTCGACGATCCGGCCCATCTCGCTCTTCTGCAAGCGATGAAACAGGATGATCTCGTCGACACGGTTGAGGAATTCCGGGCGGAAGTGCGCCCGCACCATGCCCATCACCTGCTCGCGGACCACCGAAGTATCCTCGCCTTCCGGCTGGTTGACGAGGAATTCGGAGCCGAGATTCGACGTCATGATGATCAGCGTGTTGCGGAAATCGACCGTGCGGCCCTGACCGTCGGTCAAGCGGCCGTCGTCGAGCACCTGCAACAGCACGTTGAAGACATCGGGATGCGCCTTCTCGATCTCGTCGAACAGCACCACCTGGTAAGGCCGCCGCCGCACCGCCTCGGTGAGCGCGCCGCCCTCGTCATAGCCGACATAGCCCGGAGGCGCGCCGATCAGCCGCGACACCGAGTGTTTCTCCATGTATTCGGACATATCGAGGCGAACCATCGCGGTCTCGTCGTCGAACAGATATCCGGCGAGCGCCTTGGTCAGTTCGGTCTTGCCGACGCCGGTGGGGCCCAAGAACATGAACGAGCCCATCGGACGATTCGGGTCCTGCAGGCCCGCGCGGGAACGGCGCACGGCGGTTGCGACCGCATGCACCGCCTCGGTCTGGCCGACGACGCGCTGGCCCAGGCTGTCTTCCATCCGAAGCAGCTTGTCCTTCTCGCCTTCGAGCATCTTGTCGACGGGCACACCGGTCCAGCGCGAGACGACTTGCGCGATGTGGTTGGCGGTGACCGCCTCCTCCATCATCCCGTCCGCGTTCTCCTTGGTGTTTTCCTTCGTATTTTCCTTGGCCTCGATGTCCGCGAGCTTCTTCTCGAGCTCGGGAATCCGGCCATAGGCGAGTTCACCCGCGCGCTGATATTCGCCGCGGCGCTGTGCGTTGGCGAGTTCGATACGCAAGGCGTCGAGCTCGCTCTTGAGCTTCTGGGCATTGGAAAGCTTGTTCTTCTCCGCGCTCCAGCGCGAGGTCAGCGCCGCAGATTTCTCCTCGAGTTCGGCCAGTTCCTTTTCCAGGGTCTGCAAGCGGCTTTTCGAACCGGCGTCACTTTCCTTCCGGAGCGCTTCCTGCTCGATTTTCAGCCGAATGATTTCCCGATCCATCGAATCCAGCTCTTCCGGCTTGGAATCGACCTGCATCTTCAGCCGCGCCGCGGCTTCGTCCATCAGGTCGATGGCCTTGTCAGGCAGGAATCGGTCGGTGATATAACGGTTGGACAGCGTCGTCGCCGCCACCAGCGCGGAATCGGTGATGCGCACGCCGTGATGTTGTTCGTATTTGTCCTTCAGGCCGCGCAGGATCGAGATGGTGTCCTCAACGGTCGGCTCGGAGACGAAGATCGGCTGGAACCGGCGCGCCAGCGCGGCGTCCTTTTCGACATGCTTGCGGTACTCGTCCAGCGTAGTGGCGCCGATGCAATGCAATTCGCCCCGCGCCAGCGCGGGCTTCAACAGGTTGGACGCATCCATCGCGCCGTCGCCCTTGCCGGCGCCGATCAGCGTGTGCATCTCGTCGATGAACAGGATGATGCTGCCCTCGGCGGAGGTGACTTCCTGCAGCACGGCTTTCAGCCGCTCCTCGAACTCGCCGCGATATTTCGCGCCCGCAATCAGCGAGCCGAGATCGAGCGACAGCAATTTCTTGTCCTTTAGGCTCTCCGGCACGTCGCCATTAACGATGCGCAGCGCCAACCCCTCGACGATCGCGGTCTTGCCGACGCCGGGTTCGCCGATCAGCACGGGGTTGTTCTTGGTGCGGCGGGACAAAACTTGAATGGTGCGGCGGATTTCCTCGTCACGGCCAATGACAGGGTCGAGCTTGCCGTCGCGCGCGGCCTGCGTCAGGTCGCGGGCATATTTCTTCAGCGCATCATAGGCGTTCTCGGCGGTCGCCGAATCCGCCGTGCGGCCCTTGCGCAGCGCCTCGATCGCGGCGTTGAGATTCTGCGGCGTGACGCCGCCCTTGCTAAGGATCGTGGCCGCCTCGCTGCCCTTCTCCAGCGCCAGCCCCAGCAACAGCCGTTCGACCGTGACGAAGCTGTCGCCGGCCTTCTCGGCGGCTTTTTCCGCGGTGTCGAATGCGCGCGCCAGATCGGGCGAGAGGTAGACCTGCCCCGCGCCGCTTCCGGAAACTTTCGGGAGTTTGTTCAGCGCATCCTCGGTCGCCTTGAGGATTGCACGCGAATTGCCACCGGCGCGATCGATCAGGCCGCCAGCAAGTCCCTCGCTGTCATCCAGCAGCACTTTGAGCATATGCAACGGCGAAAACTGCTGGTGGCCGTCGCGCATCGCCAGCGATTGCGCAGACTGAATGAACCCGCGCGCCCGCTCGGTATATTTTTCAATATTCATCTGTTTTCCCTCAGCCTGCCGCTTCGCCCCGAAGGCACGAAAGCAGCATCTTCATTGGGTTTCCGCGCGGCGCGTTGACATTCCTCAACCGGCCGGCGGTCCTCACCGGCGATCACGTCGGCTTGGGGCAAATGTGGGAACAGGTCCTCCAAAACGGAAGGGGGAACTTCACAAATTCGTGCGCATTTCCGCCGGAGGGGCCGCAGCGGCGGCCCCTCCCCGCAACCGAGGAAGGGCTGCCTCTGTTGCCGGCAGCGCCGATTTTAGGTCGTCGGCACGACGTAGGCGTAAATCCGGCTGCGCGAGATCGAGGCCTCCGCCACCCGATGACCGTAGTTTCCGGAAACGACGATCGGATTGCCGTTGCCATCGATGCCGCTGACCACGCCGACATGGCCGCCGCCGTGCCGGGACATCACGGCGATCGCGCCGACCTGCGGGCCGGATACCCGCTGGCCGTAATGGGCGAACGAACTGGCCATGTCCGAGCCGGTGCCGCGATGACCGGATCGCTCCAGAACGAAATTCATGAAGCGAGCGCACCAGAGGGTGCTGCGGCTGGTCGGATTACCGCCGAGATAACGGCGTGCCTCGGCGACAAGGTTGGACGATCCGAAACCGCCGGAGAAGGCCGGGCTTCCGGAAGCGAAGCCCGCATTGGCATCATCGAAACCACCCATGGGCATCGGCTCGATGCCGGAGTCCCGGTGTGACAAGCGCGCGAAGTGCCGATAATGACGATAGGCGAAATGCCGCCTGGTGTGATGAAAAGCATAACGTGCGTGACCATGCCGCACGATGCCATGATGAGATCTTGCCGAAGCCGGAGTGACGGACACGACCATCGACGCCGTACACAGCGCCGCCGCGACGAAGCCGAAAGAAACGGCACGACGCGATCGGCGAAACGCAAACAACTGAATCATTCTCATTCCTTTGTGACCACCCCCGTTCCCATCGGCAACCCGCATCTTCTCGTGAAGAAGCGCCGGGGCAGCCGACATGGCCGTCCGTAAAGTGTCGCGGTATGGCGATAGCGTGACGCGATGCGGCGCTGCAAAAACCGTTTCGGGGTCATTCCACGTTCATTTGACGGCGAAAAAGAAATGATTCCGCCTCATTGCAGCCGCGAGCGTTAACTGCGATTTTCGGCCCGGCTCAAGAAGAGAAGAGCAGAAGGAAACGCAAATGCCCTATGCCGTCACGAACGACAATGTCCGCCTCTATTTCGAAGAAACAGGCAGCGGAACGCCGATCATTTTCCTGCACGAATTCGCCGCCGACCACACAAACTGGGAGCCGCAGATGCGTTACTTCTCGCGCGGCCACCGGTGCATCGCCTATTCGGCGCGCGGCTATACGCCATCCGACGTTCCCCCCTCGGCCGACGCCTACAGCTACAAGCATTTCTACACCGACGCCCTTGCCGTGCTCGATCACTTGAAGATCGAAAAAGCCCATCTGGTAGGCCTGTCGATGGGATCCTATTCGTCGCTGCAGATCGGCCTCAACGCGCCCCACCGCGCGCTGTCGATGACGCTGGCCGGCGTCGGCTCCGGATCAAGCCTCCAGAATCTCGAAGCCTTCCGCCAGCACTGCCAGGCCAATGCCGAACAATTCGAGACGCTCGGCTCCGCGGAAGTCGCGAAAGTCACGCGCGAGGCGCCGGGCCGGATTCCATTCCTGGTGAAGGATCCGCGCGGCCACGCCGATTTCTATGCGGCGCTGGCGCGGCACGATTCCAAGGGCTCCGCCAACACCATGCGCAGCTTCCAGGGCGGACGGCCGTCGATCTACACCCTGACCGAGGCGATCCGGAAAGTGCCGACGCCGGCGCTGATCATCTGCGGCGACGAGGACGACGTCTGTGTCGAGCCGAGCCTGTTCCTGAAGAAACACCTTCCCGCCGCGGGGCTGACGTTCTTTCCGAAATCGGGCCACGTGCTCAATCTCGAGGAGCCGGCCCTGTTCAACGAGATGGTCGAGCGCTTCATCGCGCTCGCCGAAGCGGGCCGCTGGCCGGTGCGCGACCCCCGCTCGGTGGCGGCCGGTTAGCGCGCCATTCCGGGATGCGCCGATCGGATATGCATCATTGCGTCGGCACGAAGTTGCGCCCACGGTAAGTGGTCATTGCAATTTGAGGGCTGATTTTCCCAAGGTGATTTCTGGCCTGCAGAGACCCATCGCGATCCAAGCGGCAATAAGCCTCAACATGAACTTGCCGGCGTGACCATCATAATTCGGCAAGTCATCGGCAAGCTTGACGCCGTCTCGCCGGTCTTGTGTCATGACCCGCATTTCAAGGGGCGGAGCACCTGCCGGAAAGCGGTTCCGGTACATCGTCAGCCAATGCCCTCTGGTAAAGTCGAGGAACATTGCCGAATTACAACATGTGGCTATGACCCGCCGGGTAGCGGAATCGGGCTTGAGCCGGTGCTCTTCAAGATACTCCTGCCCCGTCACACATTGCACTCGATCCTTTCGATACAGGATGTAGTCTGTTCCACCGTCGGGATTGAGCACGGATGGCGCGGAAACCAAGTGTTCAAAGCGGCTTCCGGCTTCTTGGCAACTCGCGCAATAGCAGCAGGCAGTCAGAATCGGCTGGCCGACTGCCTCCAATTTCACCTTGCCGCATCGGCATATCTCGAAGAGGCGCTTTTGCTGTTTCTGGTTCACCGCGACCGCCCATTCGTGGATTGATGCTGTCTATGAAGTTATTTTGGCGTTAGTAAGAAATGTCAGCAACGGGTCCGCAACGGAAACCAAGCACTGTCCCACTATCACTCCGCTCTGCTACCAAGAACGGACCACACCGTGATCCGCGCGCGGGCTGACAATGGGCCAATTTCAGCCGCGAGCTAGCCTTCCTTGTGCGCGGGCTGTCGTGTATGAAGATTTTTCATCGGAACGATAGTCCCCGGGAGCGAATTGGCGGCGTGGATGGGTGTGGCGGTCGGTTCATCAAGAAATCGCGATCCCGCACTCCGTCGACGCAAGTGCGGGCAGATATTTCAACCGGGGATGGCATGGTAAATCGATTGACGACGGCGCAATCCAACGTGGTGATGCGGCGTTGGGGGCCTCCCGCCATTATGATGCTCATGTCGATGGCCGTCCTGACGGCGCTGACCGCCGGCGCCGCGGCGAGACCGGCGCGCCCCGCAGCCACCATCGAGGCGACGGCGCCGCGCGAGGCGGGCCAGCCGATCATGGCGATCGTATCGATCAAGAGCCAGAAGGTCACTTTCTACGACGCCGACGGCTGGATCCTGCGCGCACCGGTGTCGAGCGGCATCAAGGAACGCGAGACGCCGGCCGGCGTCTTCGCCGTCATCGAGAAGGACAAGGACCACCACTCGACCATGTATGACGATGCCTGGATGCCGAACATGCAGCGCATCACCTGGAATGGCGTCGCGCTGCACGGCGGGCCGCTGCCCGGCTATGCGGCCTCGCATGGCTGCGTGCGGATGCCCTACGACTTTGCGGAGAAGCTGTTTGACAAGACGTGGATCGGGATGCGGGTGATCATCTCGCCCGGCGACGCCGAACCGGTCGATTTCACTCATCCGGCACTGTTCGTACCGAACGCAGACGCGCTCGCGGCCGCGCCGGCCAGGGCCGAGGCGCTCACGCGCGAGGCCGAGGATGCCGCCAGGGCAGCCGGCGAGGCGAAGAAAGCTGCCGCGACGACGTCACGTGAGGCAGCATCGCTGCCGGCGTCGCTCCGAAAGCTGGAGCAACTCAAGAAACGCGCCGACGCCGAGCTCGCCTATCTCGACAGGACGCTCGCCGCGGCAAAGACCGATCAGGCCAAGGCGCTCGCCGAGGAGCTGAAGCAGAAGGCCGTCACCAGGGCCGCGGACGCGGCGACGCAGCTCGACACCGCCAAGGCCGACGCGCAGCCCAAACTCGATGCGGTGACTGCCGCGAAAGACGCCGCCAAGGCGGCCGCGACCCAAAAAGCCGATACCGCCAAAGCGGCGATGGAAGCGAAGCTCTTGCTCGAGCCGGTCTCGGTCTATATCAGCCGCGCGACGCAGAAGCTTTACGTCCGGCGCAACACGCACAAGCCTGCGCCGGACGGCGGCGGCGAGGTATTCGATTCGTCCATCGAGGTTCCGGTCACGATCCGCGATCCCGATACGCCGATCGGCACACACATCTTCACCGCGGTGGCGCGCACCGACAAGGGCTTGCGCTGGACCGCGGTCACGATCGACAACGGGGACGACGCCAAGGACGCGCTCGACCGCATCACCATTCCGCAGGATGTGCTCGATCGCATCGGGCCGACCGCCGTGCCGCGATCCTCGATCGTCGTCTCCGACGAGCCGCTGAGCAGCGAAACCAATTATCGCACCGAGTTCGTCGCGGTGCTGGGCAACCAGCCCCAGGGCGGCTTTATAACCCGTCAGCCGACGCCCGCGGCCGATGATGACCGCATTGCCAGCGGCAGCGACCCGGACGACGGCGGCTTCTTCCTTTTCCAGCGCAATCCGGCCCCCCAAACCGGCAATACACAGCGGCGCGGGGGCCAGTATTATCGTCCGGTACAACAGGGCTGGTCGCTGTGGTAGACGAGGCACACCGCGCGTGGGCCGCATTCCAAATCCTGCGAAGCGGGCCGCTGGCCGGAGCGTGATCCAAGGTCGGTGGCGGCGGATTAGTTTTCGTCATTCCGGGGCGATGCACAGCATCGAATCCGGAATGACGGATGAGCCTTTTACTTCGTCTTCTCCGCCCTGCTGAGCAGAAACACGCCCTGCTCGCCGAACATGTTCCAGAACCACCAGGGGGCGTTGAGACGGAGCGGACGGCCGTAAAGGTCGAGTGCGACCGCGCGTTCCATCTTGACGTTGATCTCGTCGCAGAGCTGCACGAAATCCTTGATGGTGCAGAAATGGATGTTCGGCGTGTCGTACCAGGTCGCCGGCAAATTCTCCGTGCGCGGCATGTGGCCGCCGATCAGGAGTTGCAGGCGCATCCGCCAGAACCCGAAATTCGGGAACGAGACGATGGCGCGCCGCCCGATCCGCAGCAGATTTTCCAGCACCGTCCTCGGCTGCCGCGTCGCCTGAAGTGTCTGCGACAGGATCACGTAATCGAAGGCGTCGTCGGGATAATTGACGAGGTCGGTGTCGGCGTCGCCCTGCACCACCGCAAGCCCCTTGGCGACGCAGCGGTTGACGCCCTCACGCGACAATTCGATGCCACGCCCGTCGATCCCGCGGCTTTCGAGCAGTTGCAGCAGATCGCCGTCGCCGCAACCGACGTCGAGCACCTTTGAGCCGCGCTCGACCATTCCCGCGACCAGCAGATGATCACTACGGTAATTTTCGCTGTTGCGCGGCGCATCGCCGGAAAGGGGCAAAACCTGTTGCTGCATCGTCATCTCAGCCGCCTGCCCTGGTCAGGCCGCGCGCGGTGCCCGCCGATTGCAGGAACGCGCGCGAGATGTCGAAGAATTCCGGCACGTCCAGCAGAAACGCATCATGGCCGCGATCGGTCTCGATCTCCGCGAACGACACCCGCGCATTGGAAGCGTTGAGCGCATGCACCAGCGCACGCGACTCCGATGTCGGAAACAGCCAGTCGCTGGTGAAGGACACCACGCAGAACCGGGTCTTGATGCCGCGGAACGCCCGCGCCAGAACCCCGTCATGATCGGCGGCGATATCGAAATAGTCCATCGCCCGCGTCAGATAGAGATAGCTGTTGGCATCGAAACGCTCGACGAAGGACGAGCCCTGATGGCGCAGGTAGCTCTCGACCTGGAAGTCCGCATCGAAGGAAAAGGTCGGCAGGTCGCGGTCCTGCATGCGCCGGCCGAATTTGCGATGCAGCGCTGCGTCCGACAGATAGGTGATATGCGCCGCCATCCGCGCCACGCCGAGCCCGCGATGCGGATGCGTGCCCTGCTCGAAATAGCGCCCGTGATGCCAGTCGGGATCGGCCATCACCGCCTGCCGGCCCAGTTCGTGAAACGCGATGTTCTGCGCCGAGTGCCGCGTGCTGCACGCCACCGCCAGCGCCGAGAACACGCGCTCCGGGTACGCCGCGGTCCATTGCAGCGCTTGCATGCCGCCCATCGAGCCGCCGACCACGCAGAACAAGGTCTCGATACCGAGCCGGTCGATCAGCATGGTTTGCGCGCGCACCATGTCGGGAATGGTGATGATCGGAAAATCCAGACCCCATAATTTTCCGGTGGCCGGGTTGGTCGAAGCCGGCCCGGTCGATCCCATGCAGCCGCCGATCACATTCGAGCAGATGACAAAATACCGGTCGGTATCGAGCGGACGGCCGGGACCGATCATAGTTTCCCACCAGCCGGGCTTGCCGGTCACCGGATGGATATTGGCGGCGTGCTGATCGCCGGTCAGCGCATGGAAAACCAGAATCGCGTTGGAACGGTCGGCATTGAGCTTGCCATAGGTCTGATAGGCGATCTGAAAGGGCGAGAGATCGATGCCGCAATCGAGCTTCAGCGGCCGGTCCGGGCCGAACTTCGCCACCGGCGAACTCGGATGGTCCGCCTCCCGCGCGCGCTCCTCGGCATGGATCGAAGGACTGGCTAACGACTCTACTTTCGTCATCTCGGCACCGGCCCCTCGGGGAGGCTCACAGACGGAAATCAGGCCATAAAAAACCCGGCCTGAACAAAGGTTCGGCCGGGATCCCATCTGTCCCCGGCCTGTTTAGCGAGTTGTTTAACGTGGCTGCAAGCCGGCCGGCTCAAATGACCACGGAGTACCTGCAAGCTAGTACCCAGGGGAGCCCTCGTCAAGGCAAGCCGATGGTTAACCTGACCCTCGCACCCGACGTTTCTCTTTGCTTTCAGCTGCCGTCTTACCTAATCAGTAGCCTTCCTTGCCGGAGCCGAAGCGATCCGGCGTTCAGGTTCCAGAGATGTCCAAATTGCCCCCCGCTCCGCCCTCGCTGCAGGAGCTGCGCCAAGAGATCGATACGATCGACGAACAGGTTCACCGCCTGCTGATGCAGCGCGGCGACATCATCGACCGCCTGATCCGGGTCAAGCAGACCCAGGAGGTCGGCTCGGCCTTTCGTCCGGCGCGCGAGGCCGACATGATGCGCCGGCTGGTGCAGCGCCATCGCGGGATCCTGCCGCTCGACACCGTCGAAAGCATCTGGCGCGTCATCATCTCGACCTTCACCTATGTGCAGGCGCCGTTTTCCGTCCACGCCGATATCTCGCTCGGCGAATCCGCGATGCGGGATTCGGCCCGTTTTCATTTCGGCTTCACCGTCCCCTATGTCTCGCATTTCAGCGCCACCGCCGCCGTCGAGGCGGTCGCCAAGTCCAAGGGCGATCTGGCGCTGGTCTCCGCCACTTCCAGCCACACGCCCTGGTGGATCGCGCTCGAAGCCAGCGCCGCGCCGAAGATCATCGCGCGGCTGCCCTTCGTCGAGCGCGCCGATCATCCGGCCGCGCTGCCGGTTTTCGTGGTATCGCGGGTTTCCGATGACGCCAGGGTCACCGAGGTCGAAACCTGGAGCGTGCGGGTATCCGGCTGGAACGCCGAAACCGCGCGCGCGCTGTCGCCGCTGGCCGAAATCGTCGCGGTGCCGGACACCGCTTTCGACGGCGCTGCCCTGCTGATCTCGGTCGCGGGTTCCGGCAGCCTCGAAAAGATCAAATCGGCGCTGATCGAGTCCGGCGCCTCGGTGCGGTCGTCGGCCCTCGTCGGCAGCCACGCAACGCGCTATACGGTGCCCGCAAATGACGGGGCCGCGAAGTCCTAAAAGCCACGCCCTGACAATCCGGAGTTGAAGATGAGCCGTCCCGTGCCGAATCCCGGCATTCTCGATATTGCGCCCTACACGCCGGGCAAGAGCCCGGTCGCGGAGCCGGGGCGCAAGGTGTTCAAGCTGTCGGCCAACGAAACGCCGTTCGGGCCTTCGCCGAAGGCGATCGCGGCTTATAAGGACGTGGCGGGGCATCTGGAGGATTATCCGGAAGGCAGCTCCCGAGTGCTGCGCGAGGCGATCGGCCGTGCGTTCGGGCTCGATCCCGACCGCATCATCTGCGGCGCCGGTTCCGACGAAATCCTCAATCTGCTGGCGCATACCTATCTCGACCACGGCGACGAGGCCATCAGCACCACCCACGGCTTTCTGGTCTACCCGATCGCCACCCTGGCGAACGGCGCCAAGAACGTCGTCGCGCCCGAGACCGATTTCACCGCCGACGTCGATGCGATCCTGAAGGCGGTCTCGCCGCGCACCAAGCTGGTATGGCTCGCCAATCCGAACAATCCGACCGGCACCTATCTGCCGTTCGACGAGATCAAGCGGCTCCGCGCCGGATTGCCGTCGAACGTGCTGCTGGTGCTGGATGCGGCCTATTGCGATTACGTGTCGCGCAACGATTACGAAATGGGAATCGAACTGGTGGCGACGACCGAAAACACGGTCATGACCCATACCTTCTCGAAGATTCATGGCCTCGCCGCGTTGCGGGTCGGCTGGATGTTCGGCCCGCCCCACATCGTCGACGCGGTGAGCCGGATTCGCGGTCCGTTCAACGTCTCGACCCCGGCGATGCTGGCGGCGGTGGCCGCGATCGAGGACACCGCGCACCAGCAGATGTCGAAGACGCACACCGAGAAATGGCGCAACTGGCTGACCGAGCAGATCACCAGTCTCGGCCTGAAGGTGACGCCGAGCGTGGCGAACTTCGTGCTGATCCATTTCCCGCTGGAGAAGGGCAGAACCGCCGCCGAGGCCGACGCGTTCCTGACCAAGCGGGGACTCGTGCTGCGCGGCTTGAACAATTACGGCCTGCCGCATGCGCTGCGCATGACCATCGGCACCGAGGAGGCCAACCGTCTCGTGGTCGATGGCCTGCGCGACTTCCTGGCAGGCAAATGAACGCTACACCGCTCTTCCCACGCGTGGCCCTGATCGGCTTCGGCCTGATCGGCGGTTCGATCGCGCGCGCCGCGCGGGCGCAGGGCCTGGCGGGCGAGATCGTCATCACCGACCACTCGGCCAAGACCCGCGCGCGCGTGGCCGAGCTCGGCATCGTCGATCGCGTGGCCGAGACCAATGCGGAAGCCGTCAAAGGCGCCGACCTGGTCATCCTCTGCATTCCCGTCGGCGCCTGCGGCCCGGTCGCGCAGGAAATCGCGCCCCATCTCAAGCCGGGCGCGATCGTCTCCGACGTCGGCTCGGTCAAGGGCGCGGTGGTCAGGGACGTGGCGCCGCATCTGCCGGCCAACGTACATTTCGTTCCGGCGCATCCGGTGGCCGGCACCGAACATTCCGGTCCGGATTCGGGTTTCGCCGAGCTGTTCATCGATCGCTGGTGCATCCTGACGCCGCCGGAAGGGACGGATCCCACCGCGGTCGAAAGGCTGCGCGCGTTCTGGGCGGCGATCGGCGCCAAGGTCGAAATCATGACACCCGACCATCATGATCTCGTGCTCGCGATCACCAGCCACCTGCCGCATCTGATTGCCTACACCATCGTCGGCACCGCCGACGAACTCGGCAAGGTGACCTCGTCGGAAGTGATGAAATTCTCCGCCGGCGGCTTCCGCGATTTCACCCGTATCGCGGCCTCCGATCCGACCATGTGGCGCGACGTATTTCTGGCCAACAAGGACGCGGTGCTGGAAATGCTCGGCACCTTCAACGAGGACCTGTCGAAGCTGACCCGCGCCATCCGCCGCGGCGACGGCGAGGCGCTGTTCGACCATTTCACCAGCACCCGCGCGATCCGGCGCGGCATCGTCGAGATCGGCCAGGATTCGCCGGCGCCCGATTTCGGCCGCCCGCACGCGAATCTGGCAAAGAAGCCGGATTAGGGCAGCAGGGCTTTCGTGTCGTGCGGCTCTCATTTTCGTTTTAAGCAATTCCAAAGCCGTCATACCCGCGCATGCGGGGTATCCAGTATGCCGCGGCTTCCCGGTTCATCACTGACGTCTCTGAAATACTGGATCACCCGCATAGGCGGGTAATGGCGACTGAGGGTGCGGCGCATTCGAATGCATCGGATACGACCTCGCGATATCGCGACGCATCACGCCCGAGTTTTGCAGGAATCTCTCGCCCGATGGAGGGCGTGGCGCGGCCCTCAGTGAGGGCGCGGGGAATGCCGGGTGCCCGATGCACCCGCAGCCTCGCGTGCAAAAGTAGAAAGCACACGAGTTAGTCACCACGAGTTCACCGGAAATCACCCGGCATTCCCGCACGCGGCTGGTTTTAACGGTTTACTCCGCGCTCTCCCCGGCGACGAATTCGTCTTGTCACCGTCATCGGCGGATTGAAGGAATTGTCGAACCCGGTCGGGCCCGCAAAACCTCCGCCGATTTGACACCAGCAACGGGTGCCAGGACCACACGGCTTCACCGTCCGCATCAGCATCGTTCGTCTGCGCACCCTCGTCGCTCACGAGCCAAAACTCGCCCTGCGATCCGGTGTTGCGCCCGACGCTGCCGCGTCCACCGCATCCCACCCCAACGTTCGTGACGATGGCCAACGCCCCTCGTGAGGGATGAGACGGCGGGGTTTCTAACGCCGATTTGGCGAAGGCAAGAAGGGGAATATTTTTAAGGAAAGGACTGGACCGGGCAAATCACCTTGAACCGCCTTAGCAAATTCGAACCGTTCGACGTGCGCGTTCGACCTGCGGCTGCTCCAGCTCCTTCCATCGTCGCCCGCGCGCGGCGCGGTTGCACGCAACGGCGCTCTTCCCGCTTCCCGACATTCAATCGCGTCGATCAATGTCCGCCGTTCAAGCCAAAGTTGGCATCACTTCGAGGCGCCAAGATTTCAGCCTTTGACCCGTTGTTGACCTGCAGCAACATCTATTTCGGGGATCGGCAAGACTTCGCCTTCGTTTCGCATTTCCGGGCTGCCGCATGATCATCGCGCAAATTTCGTGAAAACGAGATCGTGATCCTTGACGTGCGCTTCATGACAGGGGACGCAGCTGCGATGCTGCATCTCATCCACCGGCATGCCGTCGATGAAGCGGCCGAATCCCCAGCCGCCGGTCGATGCATATTTCCTGGCATCCTTGACCATGACCTGTACCGTTGTCGCGGGTCCGGTGACGAAGGCGCCGTCCAGGCCTTCCACCGGCACATGCTTCCAGGCGAGCTTGACGAGGATGGTGCCGTCCGGAAACGGCAGTATTCCCTCCTGATAGGCCTTCACGGCGACGTCATTGCCGAGAACGCCCCGCAATTCGTCCAGGCCTGCCTCATGGGCCACCGCAATCATTTTCCAGTCCCGGTATCCATCCGGAATGGTGACTCCGAAGATCGGCGAGGCCAGGCGCTTGGTTTCGCCGCGTACCAGCGAGGGGCTGAACTGCGCGATCAAAAGCAGCACGACGACGGCGAGAACACCGATGACGATGGTCCTGCGCATTGCAATCCTCTCAAGTCAGCGTGGCTACGTCGATGACGGCTTGCGCGAACGCTTTCGGGGCCTCCTGCGGCAGGTTGTGACCGATGCCCCCCTTGATCTCGCGGTGCTCATATTTGCCGGAGAATTTTTTGGCATAAGCCGCCGGCGGCGGATGCGGCGCGCCATTGGCGTCGCCTTCCATCGTGATGGTCGGGACACTGATGACAGGCGTCGTCGCGATAACTTTGTCCAGGTCGGCGTAACGCGCTTCGCCTTCGGCAAGCGCAATTCGCCACCGGTAATTGTGAATCACGATCGCGACATGGTCGGGGTTCTCGAACGACGTCGCACTGCGGTCGAAGATTGCGTCATCGAACTTCCATTGCGGCGAGGCAAGCTGCCAGATCAGTTTCGCGAAGTAGTGGCGGTATTTCTCATATCCTTCCTTGCCCCGTTCGGTCGCGAAATAGAACTGGTACCACCATTGCAACTCGGCCGACGGCGGCAGCGGCGTCTTGCCGGACTCTTGGCTCGATATCAGATAGCCGCTGACCGAAACCATGGCCTTGCAACGCTCCGGATAAGCGGCGGCGATGATGTTCGCGGTCCTTGCACCCCAGTCGAATCCAGCCAGGGTCGCCTTTTCGATCTTCAGCGCATCCATTAACGCGATGATGTCGGCCGCGATCGCCGCGGGATGGCCTTCCCGTAACGTGTCGCTCGACAGGAAGCACGTCGTGCCATAGCCGCGCAGATAAGGTACGATGACACGATAGCCAGCCTGCGCCAGCAGCGGGGTCACTTCGACGAAGCTATAGATATCGTATGGCCAGCCGTGCAGCAGAATGACGACGGGACTATCAGCCGGACCAGCCTCGGCATAGCCGACGTTCAACAGTCCGGCATTAATCTGTTTCAGCGGCGCAAAGGAGGTGTTGGTTCCCGGCTTGATCACAGGCCGCACGGACCCGGCTTTGGTTTGCCCGCTCGCCGCGCCGATCGCGCCGAACGAAGTAGCTGCAAATGTCGCCGCAGCGACGCCGAGAAAATCCCGCCGGCGATGGTTGATATCTTCGAACATGACGATCTCCTTTTCCTCGTTCCGGCGCGCTCATGACGTCACGGCAACCGGAAGCGCGAAAGCCATAACCTCACGCTGCGCCGGGCGCTTTCAGGAGGCATGGATTTGTGCTTCAGAACGCCATGATTTTTGCGGCAGAGCGGATGTGGTAGGCTCCGCACCGGGCTGGCAGGGACAGCAGGATTGACGATTTGCTGTATTATTTCAGTGACTTGGTTCTGGATTCTAGCCGGCGCGAATTGCGACGCGGGGAGGATCAGATCCGGCTCGAGCCGCAGGTTTTCGACCTCCTGGAATTTCTTATCCGCGCCCGCGATCGAGTGGTCAGCCGCGACGAGCTGCTCGACACCGTCTGGCGCGGCCGGACAGTCTCGGACGCGACGCTGTCGAGCCGCATCAACGCGGCACGGACGGCGGTCGGCGACAATGGCGAGGCACAGCACCTGATCCGTACGTTGCCGCGCAAAGGCGTCCGCTTTATCGGCGACGTGCGCGAGGCGCCGGATTTACAATATGCCGCACCGGCCGCGGACCCCACCCATCCCACCGAACCGGAAAAGCCGTCGATCGCGGTTCTGCCCTTCAACAATATGAGCGGCGATGCCGAACAGGAGTTCTTCGCCGACGGCATGGCCGAGGACATCATCACCGCATTGTCCCGCTGCAGCGGCCTGTTCGTCATCGCCCGCAATTCCTCCTTCCTCTACAAAGGCAAGCCGACTGACATCCGTGAAATCGGGCGTGAACTTGGTGTCGCCTACGTGCTCGAAGGCAGCGTCCGCCGCGGCGGCAACCGCCTGCGGATCACGGGGCAGTTGATCGACGCGGGCTCGGGCCGGCACCTCTGGGCCGATCGCTTCGACGGTGAGCTCAGCGACGTCTTCGACCTGCAGGATCGCATCACCGAACGCGTGGTGGCCGCCATCGAGCCGACCGTGCAGTTCGCCGAGGTCGAGCGTCAGAAGTCGAGCAAGCCGAGCCGACTCGAGGCCTATGATCTTCTGCTGCGCGCCTATGGGCTCGAATATGCATTCACCGCCGAGAGCACGGCCGCCGCGCTCGCCTGTCTCGACCAGGCGCTTGCCATCGACCCGACCTACGCACCGGCTCTCGCCATGGCGGCCTATTGCCACGCGCTACGCCATTTTCAAGGCTGGGTCACGCCGGGCGATACGCACGAGGCGGAGGGTACCAAGCTGGCGTGGCAAGCCGTCGAGCTTGCACCCAATGACGCCCAGGTGCTGTGGATGGCGGCGTTCGCGATCTGGAATATGTCGCAGGACCGGCGCGCCGCGGCCCCTGAACTGTTCGCGCGCTCGCTCAGGATCAATCCGAACTCCGTCACGGCGCTCGCGCTCGGTGGTTGGATCGAGATCATGCGCGGCAATCAGGGGCCGGGCCGCACCATGATCGAGCGCGCCCAACGCCTTAGTCCGCGCGACCCGCGCGGCTGGTTCACTTCCGGCGCCATGGCGATCGCCGCGACCGCCGACGAGAACTATCCCGAGGCCCTGCAATGGGCCGAAAAGGCGCTGACGCAGAACCGGCGCTTCGCCGTCGCCCTGCGTGTCCTCATCGTCGCGCTTGTCAATCTCGGTCGCAAGGATCGCGCCGGCACGATCGCGCGGGAGCTGCTCGAGGTCGAGCCGGCGTTGACGATCTCCGGCTTCTTCAAACGCATCCCGTTCCCGCGCGATACGATGGCGGCAAGCTATGCCGAGGCGTTACGCGCTGCCGGCGTGCCAGAGTAATCAAGCCGCACGGTCGTAACGCGGAATTGGATCGACTTGATGAAACGCCTAGCTTAGCGCACGCGTCGGCTTGTGGCTGTGGACATTTCCAGCGACAACTCAATGTCCGAATGGATGCCGCACCACGATCGGCTAAGATAAAGAAATGCGTGATTTCGGAGAGTATTTGCGAGCTTACAGAGCCTATGTCTCGGCCGGCCTTGGCTGGCGTAGAGCCTTGACCGGTGCATTCGTGTGGCTCGCTGGAATGTTTGTCCCACTCTGGGCAAAGGCATTGGTGCAATTGCCGAATTGGGCGGCAATAACATGGATGATCGGGTGGGCGTTGCTTGGCTATATTGTTGCACCCTACGGCATGTGGAAACATCAACGCGTTCAGAGTTCGAAGCTCAGCGAGCCAGAGCGTAAATAGCGCTCTGCGGTAGCGCTCTATGGTCTTCCGCTCTTGGCCCATACCGACGGAATCCAGCGATCGTCCGCATGTCGGCTATCCGGGGTAGGTCAGCCCTCGCGGCGCCACAGCCAATCGACCAAGCGAAGAAGCCAGCCCAAAAGAGGATCAGGCGCTCCGAACGAGCAAAATTGGGCTCTCGCAGAAGCCACTCCCCGGTGAGCAAGGCATGCCACAAGGCCGGTACGATATGCACACAAATGAATATCGGAACGCTCACCGCCAAGATCGCGAATACAGTGTGCGATATCACTGCCTTCGGTATCCTAGAAACCAAACTTTCGCTGTAGGGCGCGGATGCTGAACCCCAGAACGGGCATTACGATGATCAACACCCCGACCATCGCAACTAAACCCGTTCCAGTCTTTCTCTCTTCTGGCGGGATGTATTCCGGCCCTTTCCGTCTGATTATAACGATGCCGCATATTGATATCGCTGCTATGAGCACAACGACGAGAAACCGGAACGCGCCCGGAACCGGAAAGCCACGCAGATAAAAAAACAACACGTTGCCTAAGGTGAATACAAGCAGGAGCACGAATATGGTTATGCCCCAGCTAAGCGGGATTTTAGCGCGAGTTTCAGTCGAAGGCAGGCCCTTGCGTTCCCGCTGGATCTTGGAGAACAGGTAAAGCAAGCTGCTAAGGGCGACGAAGAGTGTGACAACCCAACTCGGCATGAAGCCGCCTCCGTATTCGGCGCGATGCAGTTAGGTTGCATAGAAGTGTTTAAACTACCTTTAGCGAAATGACGGGTTTTGAACGGCAGGCGTAAATCCGCCGAGGTTACGCTGGGGGAGGCCCACGCTTACAAGCGATAGATGGTCCGCTTCTGGCCCTTTTCGGACCTGAGACCTCCTATTCAGCAACATCCGCTCGTTGCCGTAAAGCGGACACCATGCGGGAGCGAGTCGCATCACGCAATTGACCACGGAGCAGATGCTCGCCCGCGGCACTCCCTCTACGCTGTTTTACAACTCCGCCACCCTGCAACGTTCGTCATTGCGAGCCACCGGGTCGGCGCGAAGCGCCGCCCGATGACAGGCTCCGCGACGAAGCAATCCAGACTTCCTTCGTGGCGCTGGATTGCTTCGCTTGCGCTTGCAATGACGGAACAGCCCGAAGAAACCAAATCGCGGCGCATCCACGTCAACGATTCCTTTTCAATTCGCTCGATGGGTCAGCCCAGAACCCTATCGGCTTCGATTGAACCAGAACCGGACTCCAACTTTTTTTGACGCGTTTTCCTTACGCGAAGCGGAATCCGATTCGCTCGAAAATGCCATAGGCCGATGACGGGCCGCGTCGAGAGCATCGTCACCGGCATTGAAGATCGGGAGGCTCTGCCGGCGCAGGCAGGCTCGCCGACATCAATCCGGTGTTCGGCCTGGCTCGGCTCGCGCGACGCGTGCCTGTCGCTGAGCTGCCAATCCGAATGACCTGAGCCCTTAATCTTTACGCTCGCTTAAATCCTGATTGACGATAATCTCCAGTAAATCCTGTCTCTGAAAGACAGAGGCGCTAAGATAGAGTCGCCAGAACCGGCGGGCGAGGAAACATGGATATCAAGCGTCGAGATTTCGTTTGGGGAGGCGCAGCGGCCTCTGCCCTGTTGCTGGCGGGCATCGACAACGCCGCGACAGGCGAGAACGCGAACAACGCAGCGGCCTCAGGTATCGATTCGCAGATCGAGAAATCGATCAAGGCAAGCTTCGGCGGCGGCTTCTCGGTGCGGGCCCATACCCGATCAGGCGGACTAACTTACGCCGATATCGAACATTTCGGGAATCGATATGCGGTCGCCTCGGCAGACCTGCTGGACTGGAAGATCGTTCGCTCCTCTATGAGAAATCCGGGTTTCTCATCTTCTTCCGTCAGCAGCTTGTCGATCTCCGGGGTTTGAGAACCCTTGGATATCGATGGGAGGCGCTCTTTCAGAGCCGAGTGAACAGCAGCAATTTATAGAGGTCAAGCGGTGGCCGAGAAGATCAAGAGCATTCGTATCCACCCTGGTATCGGCATCGCTCGTCTGGGCGACAGTGACGAGTTTTACATTGGCCCCGAAGCGCCGGGAGTCGTGGTCGATCCGGGTGGCCGCAATGGCCCCGGGCCAAACGGCGGAACCTACCGCGATAGCGGAGCGCGGCTGAAACGCCAGGCGCAGCGATATCGGATCTATGCCTACGACGTCAACGACAAGGTCGTCGCGGAGCTCAGCTCTGATTCTGGTCTCGTCAGATCCGTCCGCTGGCGCGTTCATGTCAGAAACATGAAGGCGGCGAATTATGCGTTTCAGGGGGCGTATCTGTTTGACCCGGACAAGCTGCGAAACCCGTCGATCCAGCCGGGCCTGAAGCCGATCGAACGTGACAAGCTGATCATCGATCCCGGTGTGCATACGATCGCCTCCGGGCAGGCCGGACCGGTCGTCATGAAAGGCGATGTTTTCACCGGCATTGAAAAGGGGACGTTGCCGGGCCAATTGCGTTTCGATGGCTTCACGCCAAAGGATCCTTCGAAACAAGTCGAGGTCACTTACAAGGCCGCCAGGAATATCGAACTCGGGCAGCTTCGCCTCGATTCCAGGGACCGCCTGCTGTTCGTTCCGGCGTCCGGGAAAGGCGAATGCGTCACGACACCCAAAGTGGCGCTGTCGAACCCGAGCGCGACAGTCAGCCCGCCGAACGGTCCGGAGGACGGTAAAAACCCGCTGACGAACCAGTTTGCCTATTTCAACGTTCCGGGATGGTGGGACGACACTTGCGGCGGTGAAATCGACGTCACGGTCACGCTCAAGGACGGCACGGTCTTGAGTACACGCGACAACGTGAAATCGGCAACGGACGAAGGCACGAGGAATCCGCATGCCGGGGCGTGGATCGTCACCGCGCCACCGAAGTTCGTACCCCACATGTATCACGTGGTGTCGATTCTGGATCGCGTCTACGAGGGTTTTCCTGAAGCGTACCCCTACGCCAAGCAGAAGACGAACTTCTACCGCGATGTCTATCCCGTCTTCGCCAAGGCGGTTAACTACGGTTGGGTGAGCACCGAGGCCGCGGGCGTTACGCCGGAAACCAAGGACGCCGCCCATGGTCCGAAGCAGCCGGGTAACTTGCTCAACCACGATTACATGGCCGCTTTCACCGATCCGGGCGAGAACAGCAAGCCGACGCGGCAGATGGTCTACGACCTGATGCGGCATGCGCCCGGAAAGCGCGGACGGCTGGTCGATTCGCTGATGCCGCCGCCGCCGGATCGCCCGACCAGCTGGAAGAACGATGAATTCAAGCGCGACGAGGAAGACTTCAAGATGCCCAAGCTGTGGGGCACCGCGGGCAAGCCGGCGCAGAACAAGCAATTGGGCAACAATTTTCCCGACCAGTTCCTGAGCCTGACCGACTGGCAACTCAATCATTTGAAGGAGTGGGCGGACGGGAATTTCGACGTCGGCGTTCCCCCAAAGCCCGTGGCCCTTGAGTCGTTGCCGCTGGCTGAGCAGCCGCACGCGCTGGACAGTTCGGCGCTCGAACCCACGATCGGCGGCGGTTTCCACCCCGGCATCGAATTCCCGTATCTGATCATCTATCGGGAAAATTTCGCCGAGGCGTTCCGCGTCAACAAAGACATCGAGCCTGGCGCGCTTGCTGCCTATATGTCGAGCCCGTGGCATGGCGACTTCTGGTCCTGCAACGCGGCCTGGTGGCCGGTGCAGCGGCCGGATATCGTTTTCGAATACGACAAAAAGAACCAGACCCGAACCTACAAGGAATGGTTCCGCGGATACGATGAACACGGCGAACCGCTATCGTCCACCGATGGTTATCACCAGATGGCCTATGCCTGGTCAAAACTGGGGATGGTGCTGCCGGTCAAAAATAAGGACGGCAGCTACCTGAAAGACAACGGTGAGATCGTATTCGTCGAACAAGAGCGTCATCCGGCGCTGAACCGGCCGCCCGCCAAAAGAAAATGACGAGAGAAAACAACAAGAGAAAATAATTCGTGCCATCGATGTCGCTGCGCGACCGGACCAATACAACATGGGACGTCGTCATTGTCGGCTCCGGACCTGCGGGATCCGCAACCGCCATCACGCTGGCCAAATACGGCCAGCGTGTGCTGCTGGTGGAGAAACAGCGATCCCCCAGCTTCAAGCTCGGCGAGTCCTTGCCGCCGACCTCGATCGGTCTGGTCAAACACTTTCTGGGAGACCCTGACGGTCCGGAACAACAACTTCCCGGGCTTTTCAGCACGGCCGGCAACGTCTCGCTATGGGCGAGCGAGCAGGCCGATATCGCGGACTTTTTCTTCACGCCGACCGGCCACGGCCTGTGCATCGACCGATTGGCTTTCGATGAAGCCCTGCGTGCGAATGCGGTTGCAGCCGGCGCAACCTTGCTCAAGGGCGTCAGTCTCCAATCTTGCGCGCGTATCGCCGACGGCTCCTTCAATTGGCAACTGACGTTGATCTCAGATGCCGAGATGCGGCAGGACCGCGCCCGTTATCTCGTCGACTGTTCCGGTCGGCAGGCGCTGGTGGCCCGGACGCTCGGTGTCCCGACGCTCGATCATGACGATCGGTTGTTCGCCTATGCGCAATGGTTTTCCTGCGCCGGCGGCGACGACGACCGCTATACCCGGATCGAGGCTGCGCCGGACGGCTGGTGGTATAGCAACCGCCTGCCAGGCAGCGACGGCGGCGAAACCCGGCGATTGGTGGTTTTTCACTCCGACAAGGATCTGCCGGCAGCGCGACTGGCGGCGTCACGGCAAGGCTTCGATCAGCTGCTGGACGGTTCGACGCATATCGCACCGCTGCTCAAGGCCAGGGGCTATCAGCCTTGCGGGACAATCCGGGGCGCCGCGGCCAACGGCCAGCGATTACGCGACTTCTGCGGTGACGGCTGGATCGCGGTGGGCGATGCGGCGCAAGCCTATGATCCGCTGTCGTCGCAAGGCATCGACAAGGCGCTCAGGACGGCCAGCCACGCCGGACACATGATCCATTACGCGTTGACAGAATCTCCGCGGAGCAGCGCGGAATTGGGCAGCGGCAATACGTATATCCATCAATACGACGAGCAGCAGCGCCAACACTGGCAGGCCTACCTGTCGCAACGAGACCACTATTACGGCATCCAGCCTCGCTGGTCTGATCAGCCGTTCTGGCGGCGCCGGCGGCAGTCGGCGCGAATCTGACCGTGCAGCGATTGGAAGGCGGCGGATTTCGAGAGCTGCCGGATATGGGCTACCGGGTGCCGCGTTTTGCGGACGCCTGCTCTTGCGCTTTTTTCAATTCAGTCCATGCCGGGGCCCATTGCAGGGCCTTGTTGTAGGCCTCCACCGCCTCGCTCCATTTCGCCTGGGTGGAAAGGACATCGCCGGTCGCCTTTAGAGGTTCGGCCCAGTGTGGCGACAGCCGATGCGCCGTTTCGAACTGCTGGAGCGCGTGGGTCTGGTCGCCATGACGGGCGCGCGCCAGGCCTTCGCGGTAATACGCAAAAGCAAGGCTTGGAGCCGCCGCTTGCGCTTTGCGGTAAGCGTCCTGCGCCGCGTCCCATTGGCCGCTTCGGTCGAGCGCGTCGGCCATGAAGGCACGGCATCTCACGAATCTCTGGTCATGCAGCAGCGGCAGGGCCCGCTCGACCTGTCCCGCTTCGATGTAGGCATGCCCGAGGCTGCATTCGAAATCCGAATAGAACGCGCGCAGCTGATCCGAGTTTCGCCAAAGCTTCACAGCCGCCTCGAACCTGACGATGGCGGTGTTGAAATCGCCGGCGTCCATGGCTTGATAGCCGGGCAAGGTTTCGGCATCGAAAGAGGTCGTCGCGTCTTCGGGGGGCGACTCCGCCAGATACAGGTAAGCAGCCGCCCAGTCGTGCCGGACCGCTTCCTGCTCCGCGATCCACGAACTCGCATCATATTGCGCGCCTTCGTGCTGAGCCAGTTGACGGTCAGCCAGAAGACCGGCGATGACTGCACCCGGATCCAATGTCATCTGCGCGAAATTTGTCTGGTCGTAGAGGGTCGGCTGCAACCGTGATGAGACATTCCTGGCCTCGGCCATCATCTTCAACCCGGATTGATATGCCGCCTCTTCTCCCTCCGTTTGCGGCAGGATGCCGATCAAATTGTTCCAGGCGCGCCAATAGTGCGGATTGAGGCTCATTGCAAAACGAAAGCGTTCGCTGGCTTCCTTGACGCGGCCAAGGATGAACCACGCTTCGCCCCAGAGGTTGGCTAAAACCGACCGGTCTGCATCGGTCGCCCGCGGGTAGGCCGCGCGGATGAACGCAATGGCGTCGTCCTGGCGATTGGCAGCGACGAGATAACTCCCGAAAAGAACCGGCTGGGCGTAACCATAGACATGCTCCGCGGCTTTTCGGGTGAGGGCATCGATGTCATCCATCTCGCCTTCGAACGTTGTCGGCGGAATGCGATCGCCGCGGATCGAGAGCAGAAGCTTGCCCTTGCTGGTTTTGGTCAACGCGCCGTCGATATGCGTGTCGTGGCCGAAGGTCCGATGCAACGCATTGTTGATCTGATCGAGCGAGATGCCGGCTTCGGGCACTTTGATTTCGATCGAATTGCTCCAGGCGTCCTTGATCTGCCGCTGGGCCGCAGAGAACTTCGTGCTGTCCTGGATTTTCAGGAGTTCGTCGAGAACCTTGCCGGCGACAACGGTGCCGCTAAGTCCGTTTTCCGCCAACGACGTCGGCGTTTCAAATTCATCGACGACGACGGCGTTGGAGAGAATGGCGGTGCCCCACATGGCGGCAACGCCGGCCGCCACCGCAAATCCAATCACGATAAATGCGCACTGCGCGATAATACGCAGAATGTCGCTGATGCGCTTGCGGACGGCGGCGCGCCTTTCCCTGGTCTTTTCCTCTTCGAAATAGGAAACCTGGAGATCGATCAGCTTTTTATTTGCGGACAGGAACGTGTCCGCGATGTCCTTGTCCGGCTCGTTGTTCTGCGACTGGCGCAGGGCGTAGGCCGTCGCCAGATCGGACGACAGGCGCACCGCGTCGGCGTTTTCCGCCTCTATTCCTTCGGGAACGAATTCCGGGGTCACAGGGGGCTCGTTTTGGTTCTAACCTGGACTATTGTCTAGATCTTCTGACTTTCGGTAAAATCGGATTAGTAATTTCGTTCGAACAATTAGCTTTCTATAGAGACTCAGGATGACAGCAACCATTTAGGCTATCAAGAACTGCGAAACGGTGAAGAAGGCGTGACCCGACGGATATTTTGGACCAGCGGGATGCAGGCTATGGCATCGTCATGGCCCGCTCCAGATAGAGCCGCTTTCACGCGGTTAGAATGAGTTTGAAAATGCCCGATGCAGTTTCGGTCGGGCTCTCAAAACAGCGGCGGCACCTGGGCGACCTTCAAGGGCCCGAGAAACACCGCACCATCGACAAAGCGCAACGGAAACGATCGCGCCGGCTTGCCTTCCAGCACCGCTTCCTTGCCGAGGGCATTGAGGCCGGCGGCGACGCCGACCGTGGCGTTCTGCTTGATCGCCTTGCCGAGACCGGGGATCGCGCGATCGAGCGCGCCGAACAGATTGTTGATGTCCTGGGTTTTGACGCCGGGCGCGACGCGGTCGAGCGTCGCCTGCGGCACGCCCTCTTCGAGCATTTTCTCGAGGCCGAGCGCCGAAATCACCTTCTCGATCCCGACGACGGTCATCTGCAATTCGCCCTCGATACGGCCCTGGGCATCGAGACTGAGCGCGCCCGCGGCGACCGCGACGATGTCGCCCTGCTCGATCCGCGACTGCACGATCTCGGCATGGCCGCCAGCGGCCTGGATTTCACGAAACCGCTGCGGCCAGGGCTTTGGCGAAAAATCCTTCAGGCCGCTCAGCCTGGCCCGCACGTCGGCATTGAACGGCTGTGCCAGCAGCGGATGCACCTCCTGCACGCTGCCGCCATCGATTTGCAGCATGGTTTCGATCACGGGATGGCCGGACGGCGATCCTTCGGCGAGGCGGCCGTGCAGTTCGACATGTTTGGCGCCGGCCAGCGGCGTCTCGGTCGATCCGTTGACGCGGGCGACCGAGGGATCGTCGAACACCAGCGAAACGCGCTGCGGATCGCCCGGCAATCCGACGATGCTGCTGCGCGCCGTGCGCCAGTTCGCGACCATCGTAAGCTGATCGGCCTGATCCGAAATCGTCGCCGGCGCGGTGAATTCCGCGATCAGCAATTTCGGATCGTAGACCTGCGCCACCACCAGGATTTCGCCGAGCGTGGCCGTGATCGGCGCCTGCGTGGCGGTCTGGCCGGCGGTCTGCGAAACCAGCTTCACGCTGGGATCGTTGCAGCGGACCTCGAGGCGGAACGGATAACCCGACACCGAATGCCGGGCACAATCATATATCCGGCCCGATCTGGCCTCGCGCGCGCGCCAGGCGTCGGCGGTCTCGTCGACCTTTGAGGCGGAATAGAACCAGAACGCGCTCCAGGCCACGGCGGCGACCAGGAGCAGGACGGGAGCGATGAACAGGCCCCGGAGCGAACGCCGGCGGGGTACAAGGATGGGATCGGACATGGCGCGTCGTTTGACCAGCAATTTTGTCAATTAAGCGATGCAATCCATGCCGCGCCCATTAAGTTCACCCATCTTACAAGTTAACCTAATTTGAGCAAAGGTCAGATTCTGATAGGCGTCGACGCAATGCCCGCGAAAACCGTACCTGACGTGGAATCCGCCAAGGGCGACCTGTGGGTGTTCGGCTATGGCTCGCTGATGTGGCAACCGGGTTTCGAATTCATCGAGCAGGTGCCGGCGCGGCTGATCGGCGAGCATCGCGCGCTCTGCGTCTATTCCTTCGACCATCGCGGCACGCCGGAAAAACCGGGGCTGGTGCTCGGGCTCGACCGCGGCGGCGCCTGCCGCGGCGTCGCATTCCGCGTCGCCGCCGGGCAACGCAGCCGCACCGTGGAATATCTGCGCAACCGCGAACAGACCACCAACGTCTATCGCGAGGTGATGCGCTCGGTCTGGCTCGACAACGAGGCCCGCGAGCGGGTCAGCGCGCTGGCTTACGTGGCGGACCGCGGCCACGTGCAATATGCCGGCCGGTTGCCGTTGGCGGAGCAACTCCGCCTCGTGCAGGAAGGGCATGGCCGTTCCGGAAACAATCGCGACTATGTGCTGTCGACCGTGAAGTCGATCGAGGCGCAGGGTTTTCGCGACAGGGAATTGCATCAGCTGGCGCAGATGCTGCACGACGACGCCCACTCGCTTCGGCCGCCACCGGAGCGCGATCGGTTCTGATTGAATCAGAACCGAAGCTCTGGATTCTTATTTTGACGCGTTTTCTTCACGCGAACCGGTATCCACTTCGCTCGAAAACGCTCTGGATTGTTGTTTTGACGCGTTTTCCTTACGCGAACCGGTACCCGCTTCGCTCGAAAACGCTCTGGAAGGCACCGGACAGGCCTGAAATCAGGCCTTTGCCGTAGTATTGGGTACCCGGCCGAACAATTCGGCCTGCTCCCGCCGCGTCGCCTCGACCAGCCGGCCGGTGGCCTCCTCGATCACGGTGGAGACGCGTGCGATGAATTCGCGGCGCGACAGGCCGGCCGGCAGCGGATCGAGAAATTCGACGACGATAGTGCCGGGATAGCGCATGAAGGTGCGGCGCGGCCAGAACAGACCTGAATTGAGCGCAACCGGCAGGCATGGCACGCCGCAATCGGCGTAGATCTGGCCGATGCCGCTTTTGTAGTCCGGCGGCGCGCCGACCGGCCTTCGCGTCCCTTCCGGAAAGATGATCAATTGGCGGCCGCGGCGAACCGCCTCGCCGGCGCGGCGCGTCATGGCCAGCAGAGCACGGCCGCCGGCGAGGCGGTCGATCCCGATCATGTTCGCCTTCTTCAGGTACCAGCCAAAAAACGGGATCCATTCCAGCTCGCGCTTGAGGATGTAAAGCGGCTGATCGAAGAATTGCACCAGCGCGAAGGTCTCCCACATCGACTGATGTTTCGAGGCGACAATCAGCGGACCGTTCGGGATTTTCTCGAGCCCGCGATATTCCACCTTGGTGCCGCAGATCACGCGCATCAGCCAGATCGTGCTGCGCGCCCACCACCGCGCCACCGTCATGATGGCCGACCGCGGCATCACAAAGGTCGGAAGCGCGAAGATGAGCCAGAATATCAGGACGAGATAGAATAGCAGGTTGAAAACCAGCGAACGCAGGAAGATCAAAACCATCAATAACCCGATCTGTTGGCCTGTGCCGTCGCCGACCTGCGCGGAACCAGGGAGCCGCCCGGCACATCGCCGGCCTCGGGCATCAGATCGAGACCAATATCGGCGAGATGCACCCGCACTTCGGCGGCAACATATTTCACATATTCCGATAGCAGCAGCCGAAAGGTCGCACCACTGGTCCACCACGGTTCGTCGCGCCATTTGTCGCCGACGACCGCGAAGGGAATAAGCGTGATATCGGGCATCGCGTGCGACAATTCGACGATGGCGCGCGGCATATGGTAGTTCGACGTCACCACGATCAGCGACCTGAAGCCGCGCTCATGGGCCCAGCGCCGCGTCTCCGCCGCGTTGCTGCGGGTATTGACCGCCGAATGGTCGAGATCGACGCAGCAGCTCATCAGCGACTGGCTGTCCGGCAGCGAACGGGAGATATCGGCGGCGTCGCTGGTCGGATGCACGCCGGAGATCAATAGCCGCTTGCCATAGCCGCCGGCCAGAAGTTCCACCGCGTCGGAGACGCGCGACGAGCCGCCGGTGAGCACGACGATGCCGTCGGCATGGCCGCCGGGCTTGATCTCGGTGCCGTGCAGCTGCGACAGGAAACCGACAAAGCCCACCGCCGCGCCGACGAACATGATCGCCAGCACGGCCACCGTCGCGGCGCGCAGCCGGCGACGCGGCGCGACGCCCCGCGCTTTCATTGAAATATCGTCGGGCTGTGAACTCATATGGCGCCGGCGCTTGTCCCCTCGAATGTCCGTCGGGTCGATATCCCGGCGGCCGGGCTCCAGGATATAGCGTTTTCGATTCCGATTGAATCAGAACCGAAGCTCTATCCTCGTTGTCTTGACGCGCTTTGTTCAGGCGAAATGAAGGCTGGCCGTCGCGATATCCACGCACAAACCCTTATCATTCGATGTCGTCAAGCGTGGCGAACAGCGTCCGCCGCGAGGCCCAGGCGGTGATCGCCGCGATCAGCACCGCCTGCGCCGCCAGCGCCAGATAACCCGACGGCCGCAACGAAAATGTCCCCAGCAGCGCTGCGAACTGATCCCCGACCGGGGTTCCCGAGAACCAGCCGGTGATCGATTCCGAGAATCCGAAAACCAGCATCGCCGCGCCGCCACCGATCAGACCGCCCTCCAGCCCAAGCCTGAGGAAATGCCGCAGGAAGCGGTTGGCGATATAGCGGTCGCCGGCGCCGACGAAATGCAGGACCTCGACGATCGGGCGATTGGCCGCCATCGCCCCGCGCGTGGCGAACGAAACCGAAATGATGGTCGCGATGATCACCAGCACGAGGATGCCGATCCCGGCCAGCACGGTCGCGCCGGTCATCGACCGCATCCGCTCGATCCAGGCGCGATGGTCGTCGACGCTGGCCGTCGGCGTCACTTGCGTCACCCGGCTGCGCAAGGCGGCCAGATCGAGCACGGTGCCGGGTTGTACCTGCGCCACGATGACGCGCGGCACCGGCAACTCGTCGAACGAAATGCCGGTGCCAAGCCAGGGCTCGAGCAATTTGGCGGATTCCTCCTTGGTGAAGGGCCTGACCTCGATAATGCCGGCCTGCCTGCGCATGACGTCGGCCACCGCCTGGGTGTCGCGGTCAAGGTCGCGCCCGGCGGCGGGCCGAACCTGAACGGTGATCTCGCTGGAGACGTCCGATTGCCACTCCGCCGCCGACGCGCTCACCAGCAGCACCGTACCGGTGGTCATCGAGGCGAGGAAGGTCATGATCGCGACCACGGCGACCAGCGCACGGCCGGCGATCGAGGCCCGCGGCACGATCGGCGACATGTTGCGCGCCTGCGGCGGCAGCTGCGGGCGCTCGTAGCCGAGATCGACCAGCGGCCCATGTTCGTCTGCCCTACTCATAGATATGCAACCGTCCCTGATGCAGCACCAGCCGCCGTGCTTCATACTGGTCCATCAGGGTGATGTCGTGGGTCGCGATGACGACGGCGGTTCCGGACTTGTTCAATTCGATGAACAGCCGCAGCAGGCGCCGCCCCAGCGTCGGATCGACATTGCCGGTCGGCTCGTCCGCCAGCAACAGATGCGGCCGCGAGATCACGGCGCGCGCGATCGCCGCCCGCTGCTTTTCGCCGCCGGACAGGATCGGCGGCAGCGCATCCATCCGCTCGCCGAGCCCGACCCATTTCAAGAGATCGATGACTTCGCGGCGGTAGCTGGATTCCTCGCGGCCCATCACCCGGAACGGCAGCGCCACGTTTTCATAGGTCGTCATGTGGTCGAGCAGGCGGAAATCCTGCAACACGATGCCGATCCGCTTGCGCAGGTCAGCGATCTCGTCCTTGCCGAGCAGCGAGACGTCGCGGCCGAACAGATTGACCAGGCCGCGCGTCGGCCGCAGCGACAGAAACAGCAGCTTCAACAGCGAGGTCTTGCCGGCGCCGGAGGGGCCGGTGAGAAACTGGAAGGAATGCGCGGGGATCATGAAACTGAGGTCGCGCAGAATCTCCGGGCCGAGCCCGTAGCGCAATCCGACGTTTTCGAACCGAACCAAGCTCAGCTCCGTTCGAGGTGTGTCCAGGCGGAAAACCCGAACCGAAGGCCGGCGACCGGCGGCGATTGCCGACAGGTCGAAACGGTTTTGCTTCGGTTATGGTTTCCGATTCGTTAACGGTCGCCTTGTAGCATGCGCCCGCGGGTGCCTGTTTCCGCAGGTCAACTTAACTTTTTCCGGTGCCATTGTGGAGATCGGCTCCATGCAGATCGTCTGCCCCCATTGCGGGACCTCCTACGCCATTGATTTGACGACCCTGGGGACGGCGGGCCGTACCGTTCGCTGTGCCCGCTGCAAGGAAGTCTGGCTGGCACGGCCGGAGGACGCCGTCGAGGCATTGGCCTCGGTATCCGGCGCCGCGGGCGCCGGCCGGCAGGCCACCGAGGAGGATGCGGCCTCGGAATGGGAGGCCTTGGCGCGGGAAGAGGAAACCGAATACGACGCCCCTGTTGTCGACAGCCCCTCGATTTCGGCGGATTGGCCTGCCGACGGGGACGACGTGTCCCGCAGCGAAGACGATTGGCCGTCGGCAGCCCGCTACGATGCCGAAGACGGCGAAGCCGAACCGCCGGGGCGGCTGTCGAAGCTGCGGGCCCTGTTGCAGCCAGGGATGCTGCTTCGGGCGCAGATTCGGGCGCAGCTTCAGAAGCTGCGTCACATGCCGGTCGTCAAATCCCTGGCCAGCCTCCCCTTCACCAGCCTGCCCACAGCCTGCGCGGCGATGGGCGCGCTGGTGCTGGCGCTGATCGTCTGGCGCGTCGAGGTGGTGCGCCTGCTGCCACAGACCGCGACCTTCTACCGGCTGGCCGGACTCGGCGTGAATCTGCGCGGGCTGGCCTTCAGGGACGTCAAGATCAGCCGCGAAACCGTGGAGGGCAAGCCGGTGCTGGTGATCGAAGGCGCGATCACCGGCGAAACGCGCAAGGCCGTGGAACTGCCGCGGCTGCGCTTTAGCGTCCGCGACGCCCAGGGCGCGGAAATCTATGCCTGGAACGCGGTGCTGGAGCAGCCCGTGCTCAAGCCGGGCGAAAGAGCCTGGTTCAAATCGCGGCTGGCTTCGCCGCCGCCCGAAGGGCGCGATATCGATATACGTTTCTTCAACCGGAGAGACATCGCCGGCGGCAGCACATGAACGCAATGCTGCCGGGCTTTCCCATGGCGTTTTCGAGCGAAGTGGATTCCGGTTCGCGTGAAGAAAACGCGTCAAAACCAAGGAGGACAGAGTTTCGGTTCTGATTGAATCAGAACCGAAGCTCTGGAAAACGGTGCCTTGATGCCACGCGTGCTGATCGCCGACGATGAAGACTCGATGCGCGCTTTGGTCGCGCGCGCCATCGCGATGGATGGCCACGAAACCGTCACCGCGCAGGACGGCGCCGAAGCGCTGGAGATCCTGAGCCGCGAAGACGGCGCGTTCGACCTGCTCCTTACCGATATCCAGATGCCGGTGATGGACGGCATCGCGCTGGCGCTGACCGCCGCCCGCGATTTTCCGGAACTGACCATCCTGCTGATGACGGGTTTCGCCGCCCAGCGCGAGCGCGCATCCGGCCTCAACGCCATCGTGCATGATGTCGTGACCAAGCCGTTCTCGGTGGCCGACATCCGCACCGCGGTCGCCGACGCCTTGTCGGCGCGGAAGGGCGATTAGCGCGGCGACCTGCCTCAATTCGTCATTGCCGGGCTCGACCCGGCAATCCATCTCTCCGAAGTGAATCACGCGAAGAAGAACGATGGATACGCGGGTCAAGCCCGCGTATGACGCTGTCCCCGAGTGGGCGCGGTGTGGCCTAATAATCCTTCAGCAGCCGCTCGAGGTAATCGAGCTCGATCTGCGGCCGCGCCGGATCGGCGAGGCGGCGGCGCAGCTCCTCCAGGATCCGGCGCGCCCGCTGCACGTCGATTTCGCCGGGAATCTTCACCGTCAAATCGTCGCTTTCGTGGGGGCGCAGCGGCCGTCCGAGCGGATCGGTGGCATTGCTGGTGCTCTGCTGCCGGCCTGCGCGATTGCCGGGTCCGTTGCCTTGTCCGTCGCCGTCGCCCTGCTGCATGGCCTCGGCCATGCTCTGGGCGCCCCTGCGCAGCGCGTCGAGCGCCTTGCCCTGCGAATCCACAGCGCCGTCGGCGTTGCCCTCGCCGAGCCTGCCGCCGGCATCGTCCATCGCGCTGCCGGCATCGCCGAGCGGATCACCGCTGTCGCCCTGCTGCTGGTCCCCGTCCTGACCCTGCTCGCCTTTCTGGCCGCGCTGGCCCTGACCAGCCATGCCGCGCTTGGCAAGCTCCTGCTGCAACTTGTTGAGCCGGTCGCGCAGGCTTTGCTGATCCTGCTGCAAATCGCCCATGTCCTGGTCGCCCTGCTTGCCGCGCATCCGGTCGCGCCGCGAATCCTGGCCCTGCTTGAACGTCTTGTCGCGCAATTGCTGCTGCTTGCGGATCACGTCGCCGAGTTCGTTCAGCGCCTGCTCCATGTCGCCATCGCCGGACTGGCCGGGCTGCGCCATTTGCAGATTTTCCAGCATCGATTCCAGCTGGTCGAGCAATTGCTTGGCGGCGTCCTTGTCGCCCGAGCGCGACAGCCGCTCCATGCGCTCGATCATGCTGTCGAGATCCTGCTGACGCATCACCCTGGTATTGGGATCGAGCGGGCTGGCCAGGGCTTGCGGATTGTTGCGCATCTGCTCGGCAAGCTGGCGCATGAAATTATCCAGCGCGGCGCGCAGATCATCGGTGAGCTTCTTGATCTCCTCGTCGCTGGCGCCGCGTTCCAGCGCCTGCTTGAGCGCGTCCTGCGCGGCGCGCAGGGCCTTGTCGACATCGGTGATATTGCCGTCCTCGATGGTGACGGCCAGCGCCCACAGGCTGGCGACCACCTCGCGCAGCCCATCGTCGGTATGGGCGGCCTCCAGCTGCCGGGCGACATCGTAGAGCCCGAGATACTGGCCGGTTTCCGGCGTGAACAGTTCCGGCGCGATCATCAGCGCGTCCAGCGCGGCATAGACCTGGCCGCCCTGGTTGGCGTCGAGCGCCAGGATACGGCGCTGCTCGATCAGCGCCCGTGCCAGCGGCTTGGTGAACAGCCGCTCCGGAAGCCGCATGCTGGACGGCTCGCTATGTCCCTCATTGCCGGCCTCGTCTTTCGCCGTCAGCGTCAAGGTGACGTCGGCGCCGGCATAGGGATTCTCGCTGAGATCCTTGACCGTCTGCCCGACGCCGTTGCGCGTCCGCGCATTGGGAAGCACCAGCGCGAATTGCGGCGCGTCGAACAGCGGCCGCGGCTCGGTATCGCCCTTCGGCCCCTCGGCAGGGCGCACGGCAACATGGGCCTGCGCTTCGGTGACGCCGTAATCGTCCTCGATCTTGTAGGAAAGCTGCAGCGAGCCGCGGGCCTGACGCTCCGGATCCTTTGTCAGCGCGATCGACGGCGCATGGTCGGGGATCGCGCTGAATTTCCATTCCGGCTGACCGGAGGGCGCGCGGACATGCGCGGCGCCGTCGCCGGTGACGGTGAAACGCCGCTCATTGGTGCCTTGCGGGGCCTGTTCGGTCGAAGGGGCTTCGGTCAGGCCGCCGGAGACCGCGACGTCGAGCGCGCCGCCGCTGGAGCGCACGATCAGCGTGCTGCCTGCCGGAACCGGCAATGGGGTTGCGCCCGCGGCGTTGCCGGTCCCGGAATCCTTGTTCGCCGCCGACAGGATGATCGGAGGCTTGCCGGTATAGATCGGCGGCGTCACCCAGGCATCGACCCGGACATTGGCCGGCGACAGCACGCCATTCCAGTCAAACGCCGCTTCGGTGCGCAGCAGGCGTTCATCGCCGGCCGCGACATAGGTCGCCACCAGCAGCACCGCGACCAGCGCGCGCAGTGCCCAGGGATCATGGATGGCGAGCCGCGGCGACGGCAGGCCGGCGCGAATGCGCTTGATCGAGGCCAGCGTTCGCTCGCGCTGCGCCTGCCACAGCGCGCGCGCGACCGGATCCTGCGTCACCAGCGTATCGGTCAGCGCGGTGGCGGGGCGATGGCGGATGCCGGTGCCACGGTCGAGACGGCTGAGCGCTTCTTCGCGGTTGGGCCAGCGGAAGCGAACCATCGGCAACAGCGCGCCGAGCGCCAGCAGCACGAACAGGCCAAGCCCGGCGGCGCGGGCGATGAACGGCAAGGCCAGCCACAGGCCGGCCCATGACACCACCAGGAACAGGCCGACGACCGTCAGAAGCCGCGCCAGATGCGGCCAGCCGCGCTCCCACGCGATCACGTAGCTCGCCCGTTGCAGGGCCTGCGTCAGGTGCAGCCGCGCAACGGCGTCGGGATCGCGCATTGGCTCTGGTGAGTCGGGGATGGCGCCGCTCAATAAACTCTCCGTAGTCGCCCGAACAGCAGCCTAGCACGGCGGCGGCAATGAGGCACCCTTTCCGTGGCGGCAACCCACACTCCGGAACCGGCACAACACGAGGCCGTAACTGGCGTTAATCCCGGCACGCCGGCGGGCGTTGACAGCATACGCATCGCGCGCGAAGTTTTCGCGGCAAACGATAAGCCATAATCAAATAAGGCAAAATCAAAAAGGGGCGGGAGGAAACAGCATGGACATCGGATTCATCGGCCTGGGCAAGATGGGTTTTCCCATGGCCCGCCGCCTGATCGCGGCCAAACATCAACTGATCGTGTTCGATACGCGCCAGGAAGCCGTCGGCCGGCTGGTCGCGCTCGGCGCGCAGACGGCATCATCGCCAAGGGATATCGCCGACCGGGTCGAGACGGTGTTCGCCAGCCTGCCTTCGCTTCAGGCCTCGCTTGAGGTCGCGACCGGCCAGAACGGCGTCATCGAAGGCAAGCGCGTCAAGCGCTTCGTCGATCTCTCCACCGTCGGCACGCACATGGCGGTGCGGATCCACGGCCTGCTGGCGAAGCGCGACATCGTGCTGCTCGACAGTCCCGTCAGCGGCGGCGTCGGCGGCGCCGAAAAGGGCACGCTCGCGGTGATGGTGTCGGGCCCGCGCGCCGATTTCGAGACGGTGAAGCCGGCGCTCGATGCGATCGGCAAGGTGTTCTTCATCGGCGAGCAGCCCGGTTCGGCCCAGACCATGAAGCTGGTGAACAATCTGTTGTCGGCCACCGCCGTCGTCGCGACATCGGAAGCCGTCACCATGGGCGTCAAATCGGGGCTCGATCCGAGCGTGATGATCGACGTCATCAATGCGGGGTCGGGCATGAACACCGCGAGCCGCGACAAGTTTCCGCGCTCGGTGCTGCCGCGCAGCTTCGACTTCGGCTTCGCCACCGGGCTGATGGTGAAGGACGTGCGGCTGTTCCTCGAAGAGGCCAAGGCGCTGGGCATGTCGATGGAAGTCGCCGAGGCGGTCGGCCGGCTATGGGAAGTGGTGATGCGCGAGACGGGCGCGGAATCCGATTTCACCTCCGCGATCAAGCCGATCGAAAAAGCGGCGGGCGTGATCGTCGGAGGAAAGGGCAGCCACGCCGCGAAGTGAGTCCGGTCAGGGTCTCCACTTCGTCGTCCCGGCCCAGCCAACGGGTCCGCGCAAAGCGCGGCCCGATGACAAGCTCCGCACGAGCCCTGCGTTCGCAGGGACGACGCCGCATTATGGTCATGGTCACGAAGAAATAGCCTGCAGCCACGAGGCTCACAGCCAGGGCGCGGGCTTGTCCATCGCAATCAGGGCGTCGGCGTCGACACGCGGCCGCACCACCGCATATTGATCGTCCTTGACCAGCACTTCGGGCACCAGCGCACGGGTGTTGTAGGTGCCGGACTGCACCGCGCCATAGGCGCCGGCCGTCATGATCGCCAGCAGATCGCCGGCCTTGGGCTCGGTCATGCGGCGGTCGAGCGCGAGGTAGTCGCCGCTTTCGCAGACCGGGCCGACCACATCGGCCACGATCGCCGGCGCCCCCTTGGCGGGTTCACGCACCGGCACGATGTCGTGATGCGCCTCGTAGAGCGTCGGGCGGATCAGATCGTTCATCGCCGCGTCGATGATGACGAAGTTCTTGGCCTCGCCGTGCTTCACATAGATCACGCGGGCAACGAGAATGCCGGCATTGCCGACGATCATCCGGCCCGGCTCGAACATCAGCGTGCAGCCGAGATTATGCGTCACCCGCTTGACCATCGCCGCATAGACATCGGGCGCCGGTGGCGCCTCGCGGTCCATGTAATAGGGAATGCCGAGGCCGCCGCCGAAATCGACATGCGAGATCGTGTGGCCGTCGGCGCGCAGCGTCTGGACGAATTCGGCCAGGATCCGGAACGCCGATTCCATCGGCCCGAGATCGGTGATCTGGCTGCCGATATGCATGTCGGCACCGGTGACCTCGATGCCCGGCAGCTTCGCCGCGCGGGCATAGACGGCGCGCGCGCGCGACAGCGGAATGCCGAACTTGTTCTCGGATTTTCCGGTCGAAATCTTGGCGTGGGTGCCGGCGTCGACGTCCGGATTGACCCGCACCGAGATTCGCGCCGTCTTGCCGCTCTCGGCGGCGAGCCGCGACAGCAATTCCAGTTCGGGCTCGGATTCGACGTTGATGCACAGGATGTCGGCGGCCAGCGCCGCACGCAGTTCGGCTTCGGTCTTGCCGACGCCGGAGAACAGGATCTTTTGCGGCGGAATGCCGGCGGCCAGCGCCCGCTTGAGTTCGCCGCCCGAAACCACGTCCGCGCCGGCGCCGAGTTTCGCCAGCGTCCGCAGCACCGACTGGTTGGAATTGGCCTTCATGGCATAGCACACCAGCGTCTTCTCGCCGGCGAAGGCCTCGGTGAAGACCCGGTAATGACGCTCCAGGGTCGCGGTCGAATAGCAATAGAACGGCGTGCCGACGGTATCGGCCAAGGTGGAAAGATTCACCGCCTCGGCGTGGAGCACGCCGCTGCGATAGTCGAAATGGTTCATAGCGTGCTCAGTTACCCAGCAGCGGATCGAGAACAAACGATTTCTTCGGGCCTCTCGGCGCGGCGGGCGAAGCGTCGCTGCCGTAAGACGGATTGAACACGCTCGGCGTGCTCGCCTGTTGCTGCGCTGTATCGGTCGGCGCCGCACCGGTCGGCGTCTGCGACGCCGTCGGCGGCAGTTCGAGCGGACCTTTGCGGCCGCACCCGGCCAGCGCCAGCGCGGCGGCCGCGACCAGGATGAGGGCCCATCTCGGCGACAAAGGGCTAGAAATACGATTCACGGCGATATCCCCAAAGCGGCGGCACCATACAAAGATTGCACCGCTCTGGCGAGAGCCGGACGGTGATGAAATTGCGGCACAAATCGCGGCTCAGCCCAATTTCCGCTCTTTTTCCAGCCGCTTGAGCCACGCCTTGGCCTGCGCCAGCACGTTCCTGGGCGCGGTTCCGCCATAGCTGGTGCGGCTCTTCACGGAGGCCTCGACCGACAGCACCGCCAGCGCATCCCGGGTGATTCTCGGCTCGACGGCCTGCATCGCCTGCAACGGCATCTCGTGCAGCGCGGTCCCGTCCTTCGAGGCCTTGGCGACGATACGCCCGGTGACGTGGTGGGCGTCGCGGAACGGCATTTTCAGCGTCCGCACCAGCCAGTCGGCGAGATCGGTGGCGGTGGCGTAGCCCTCGCCCGCGGCCTGTTTCATCCGTGCCTCGTCCGGCACCAGATCGGTGACCATGCCGGTCATCGCCCGGATCGCCAGCGACAGCGCGCCGAACGCTTCCATCGCGCCCTGCTTGTCCTCCTGCATGTCCTTTTGATAGGCGAGCGGAAGACCCTTCATCACGATCAGCAGCGCGCTCAGCGCGCCGATGATCCGGCCGGTCTTGGCGCGGACCAGTTCGGCGGCATCGGGATTGCGCTTCTGCGGCATGATCGACGAGCCGGTGGTGAACTTGTCGCTCAGCCGCACCAGCCCGACCAGCGGCGAGGTCCAGATCACGATCTCCTCGGCGAAGCGCGACAGATGCACCGAGGCGATCGAGGCCGCCGACAGGGTTTCGAGCACGAAGTCGCGGTCGGAGACGGCGTCCAGCGAATTGGCCATCGGCCGGTCGAAACCGAGCGCCCTGGCGGTGGCGTCACGGTCGATCGGAAACGACGTTCCGGCCAGCGCCGCGGCGCCGAGCGGCGATTCGTTCAACCGCTTGCGCGCATCGGCAAAGCGGCCGCGGTCGCGCGACGCCATCTCGACATAGGCCAGGAGATGATGTCCGAACGTCACCGGCTGCGCGGTCTGCAAATGGGTGAACCCCGGCATCACGGTGGCGGCATGTTCGATCGCCCGTTGCACCAACGCATGCTGGAACGCCGCCAGCGCCGCGTCGGTCTCGTCAAGCGTGTCACGAACATAAAGCCTGAAATCGGTTGCGACCTGGTCGTTGCGCGAACGCGCGGTATGCAGGCGGCCCGAGGCGGGCCCGATCAATTCGCCAAGCCGGCTCTCGACATTCATATGAATGTCCTCCAGCGCGCGCTTGAATTCGAACGATCCCTTGCCGATTTCTGACAAAATCGTGTCTAGACCCTTGCCGATATTTTTCGCATCACTGGCGGTAATGATGCCTTGCGCGGCGAGCATGGCCGCATGGGCCTTGGACGCGGCGATGTCCTGGGCATACAAATGACGATCGACGTCGATGGAGACGTTGATTTCCTCCATGATCGCATCGGGACGCTCGGTGAACCGGCCACCCCACATCTTGTTGCTCATGACTTGTCGCTCACACCCTGCCGCTGATTGTCGCGCCCTTCGGAAAACGCCGCTACCGTTTCCGCTTGATCGGCCCGTAACTTCGGGCCCTGCATAGCCGTATCTGACACAGGATGACAAACGATATGCTCGATGAATCCCCGCCCCCTCCGGCAGCCACGCGCCGGATTCCCTTCGGGATCGCTTTGGCCCTCGGGGCCATGCTGATCGGGGCCGGGATCGGATTTGCCGGGATTTACGGGACCGGCGGCTTGAGCCGGACTGCGGCCGGCGATGCCGTTTGCCGGCCTGCGGTCGCGTTATCACGCAAGCTGGCGCCGCTGGCGCAGGGCGAGGTGGCGGCGCTGACCATGGCGACCACGCCGTTGAAGCTGCCGGACCTTGCCTTTGAGGATGCCGACGGCAAGCCGCGAAAGCTTTCGGACTGGCACGGCCGCATTGTGCTGGTGAACCTGTGGGCGACGTGGTGCGTCCCCTGCCGCCGGGAAATGCCCGCGCTCGACAGCCTGCAACGCAAGCTCGGCGGGCCGGGCTTCGAGGTCGTCGCCGTCAACATCGACACCCGCGATCCCGAAAAGCCCAAAAATTTCCTGAAAGACGCCGGCCTGACCCGGCTCGGCTTTTTCAGCGACGATAAAGCCAAGGTTTTTCAGGATCTTAAGAGCATAGGACGGGCGTTGGGGATGCCGACCTCGGTGCTGGTCGACGGCCAGGGCTGCGAGATCGCGACCATCGCGGGGCCCGCGGAATGGGCCAGCGACGACGCCACGAAGCTGATCTCGGCCGCGATCAAGCCGGCCGCGACCGGATCCTAGAGCCTTAAAACGCTATAGAAGAGAAGACCGTCTTCAGGCCGCTATATTCAGATTGCCGCCGATGCCGGGGCCGAGATTGGCCGTCGATGGGCTGCTTGGAATACCCAGAAGGGTCTGGACCGAGGATTTCTCCGCATCCATGTTGGATTTCATGACGGAGGTCGCGATCTGCGTCTGCGTGTTCCCCGCCTGGGCCATCATGACGGCCGCCACCAAACTCATATCCATACGCAATACCCCTGGAGCAGGATCAACTGCGTTGAATCCTGCTCGTCTTCAGCTACTTGTTTGAGCACCCTACCCGCGACGGGTTAACGAATGCTGGAGATCGCCGCGGGGGCCCGTCATCGGGCCGCGCTCCGCACGGACCACCTCGCGTTGTGCGGAATGACAGGGCCTACCGGGTCGGGACCGGCTTGTCGCCGCGATAATCGTAGAAACCGCGGTGGGTCTTGCGGCCGAGCCAACCGGCCTCGACATATTTCACCAGCAGCGGACAGGGCCGGTACTTCGAATCGGCAAGCCCCTCATGCAGCACCTGCATGATCGAAAGGCAGGTGTCGAGGCCGATGAAATCGGCCAGTTCCAGCGGCCCCATCGGGTGATGCGCGCCGAGTTTCATCGCCTTGTCGATCGCCTCGACGTTCCCGACACCCTCATACAGCGTGTAGATCGCCTCGTTGATCATCGGCAGCAGGATGCGGTTGACGATGAAGGCCGGAAAATCCTCCGACACCGCGATCTGCTTGCCGAGCCTGGTGACGAATTCCTTTGCCGCGTCGAAGGTCGCGTCATCGGTGGCGATGCCGCGGATCAGTTCGACCAGTTCCATCACCGGCACCGGATTCATGAAGTGAATGCCGATGAAGCGCTCGGGACGGTCGGTGGACGCCGCCAGCCGCGTGATCGAGATCGACGAGGTGTTGGAGGCGATGATGGCCTCGGGCTTCAGCACCGCGCAGATATCATGAAAGATCTTGCGCTTGACCTCTTCCTTCTCGACCGCGCTTTCGATCACCAGGTCGCAATCGGCGAGTTCGTCGATCGAATCGGCGGAGGAAATCCTGTCCAGCGCCTGCTTGCGGGCGTCTTCGGTGATGATCTTCTTGGCGACCTGGCGCGACAGATTGCCGTTGATGGTCGCCATCGCCGACTTCAACCGGTCGAGGGAGACGTCGTTGAGCACCACGTTGAAGCCAGCCAGCGCCACCACATGCGCGATGCCGTTGCCCATCTGGCCCGAGCCGATCACGCCGATCTTCTTGATCATCACCGCCATGTTGCCATCCACCGGAACGGCGCACATATCGCGCCTGCCCTTCCCCTCAAGAGAAACACCGGCCGGTGTCTGCTGATCCGGCCGGTGCCATACGTTATTTTCCGAGCTTGCCGATCGCCTCGGTCAGTTCGGGAACCGCCTGATAGAGATCGGCGACCAGGCCATAATCGGCGACCTGGAAGATCGGCGCATCCTCGTCCTTGTTGATGGCGACGATCACCTTGGAATCCTTCATGCCGGCGAGATGCTGGATCGCGCCCGAGATGCCGACCGCGATATAGAGTTCCGGCGCCACCACCTTGCCGGTCTGGCCGACCTGCCAGTCGTTCGGCGCATAGCCGGCATCGACCGCCGCCCGCGAGGCGCCGACGCCGGCGCCGAGCTTGTCGGCCAGCGGCTCGATATATTTGGTGAAATTCTCCCGGCTCTGCATCGCGCGGCCGCCGGAAACGATGATCCTGGCCGACGTCAGTTCGGGACGATCGCTCTTGGCGACTTCCTCGCCGACAAAGCTGGAAAGGCCCGGATCGGCCGCGGCAGGGGCGTTCTCCACCGCCGCGCCACCGCCGTCACCGGCCGCGGCGAAGGTCGAGGTCCGCACCGTGATGACCTTCTTGGCGTCCTTCGATTTCACGGTCTGGATCGCGTTGCCGGCATAGATCGGCCGCTCGAACGTATCGGGCGAAACCACCTTGATGATTTCCGAGACCTGCATGACGTCGAGCAGCGCCGCGACGCGCGGCATCACATTCTTGAAGCGCGAGGTGGCGGGCGCGACGAAGGCGTCGTAGCCGGGGGCCAGCGCGACGATCAGCGCGGCCAGCGGCTCGGCGAGGTCATGCGCATAGGCTCCGCCCTCGGCGACCAGCACCTTCTTGACGCCGGCGAGCTTGGCCGCGGCTTCGGCTGCGGCCTTGGTGCCCTCGCCGCCGGCGACGAGGACGTGGACGTCGCCGCCCAGCTGGGTGGCTGCGGTCAGCGCCTTGTTGGTGGAATCCTTCAGCGCGCCCTGTTCATGTTCGGCAATCAACAACGTTGTCATCAGAGCACCCCGGCTTCGTTCTTCAGCTTCGATACCAGCTCGGCGACGTCCTTGACCTTGACGCCTCCCTTGCGGCCCGGCGGCTCGGAGGTCTTGAGGATTTCAAGATGCGGCGTGAGATCCACGCCGTAATCGGATGCGGCCTTCTCGGCGATCGGCTTCTTCTTCGCCTTCATGATGTTGGGCAGGCTGGCATAGCGCGGCTCGTTGAGCCGGAGGTCGGTCGTGACGATGGCCGGGCCCTTCAGCTTGACGGTCTGCAAGCCGCCATCGACCTCGCGCGTCACCTTGAAATCGGAGCCCTCGACCTCGAGCTTGGAGGCGAAGGTCGCCTGCGACCATCCGAGTAGGGCGGCCAGCATCTGGCCAGTCTGGTTGGAATCGTCGTCGATCGCCTGCTTGCCGAGGATCACGAGACCGGGCTTCTCTTCGTCGACGATGGCCTTGAGGATCTTCGCGACCGCCAGCGGTTCGACGAGGCCTTCCGCCTTGACCAGGATACCGCGATCGGCGCCCATGGCGAGACCGGTCCGGATCGTTTCCGATGCCTGCGCAGGCCCAATCGATACCACCACGATTTCGGTCGCCTTGCCGGCCTCTTTCAGCCGCAGAGCTTCCTCGACCGCGATCTCGTCGAACGGATTCATCGACATCTTGACGTTGGCGAGCTCCACGCCCGACCCGTCGCCTTTGACGCGAACTTTAACGTTGTAGTCGACCACCCGCTTTACCGGCACCAGAACCTTCATCGATCCTCTTTCGCTTGAATTTCAGGTTTGCACTTACGCGATTGCCTGTTTTCGGTTGCTTGTTAATTCCGTCGCTTGATTGGCTCGCTTGGGCGCGGAACCTAAAGGTCCCGCCAATCCCGGTCAACGCGCGCGCGCCAAAAATTGGCCCGGACCGCGAGGAATCAGCGGTTCTGGCCAGGCACCCAGAGCACGTCTCCCGCCCCGTTATTATTCACCGAACGGCTGGCCACAAACAAAAAATCCGACAGGCGGTTCATATAATGGATCGCGGCGGCGCCGACCGGTTCATTGGGCTGGGCTGCGAGTTCCACCATCATCCGTTCCGCGCGGCGGCATATCGTGCGCGCCAGATGCAGATGCGCCGCCGCCGGCGTGCCGCCGGGCAGCACGAAGGAAGTCAGCGGCGCAAGCCGCGCGTTCAGGGTGTCGATGTCGCGCTCGAGCCGCTCGACCTGACTCGCGAGCATCCGCAGCCGTTCCGCCTTGCCCTCGCGCTCGGGCACCGCGAGATCGGCGCCGAGATCGAACAGGTCGTTCTGGATCAGCCCCAGCATGGCGTCGAGTTCGGACGCGTCCGCCAGATGGAGCCGCACAATGCCGATCGCCGCATTGGTCTCATCGACGGTTCCATAGGCGCCGATGCGCAGATCATATTTCGGACGCCGTTCACCATTGCCCAGCGCGGTCGTGCCGTCGTCGCCGGTTCGCGTGTAGATCCGATTGAGGACGACCATATCCCGCTCCCGTGTTTCCGACCATCGATGCCTGCGCCTCGCAAGGCGCCGGCTCCCGAGCTAGATCATGATTCGAATAGATCGAATCGGATCATGATCTCATCTCTTTAGTTCGAGCATGATCTTTTCGGAAAACCGGTTCCCACTTTTCCGGATCATGCTCTAGTGCCCCATCGCCCAGACCGTCAGCATGGTGATGGCGATGGCGACGAATTGCAGCAGCACCCGCCATTGCATCAATTTCTGAGACCGGTTCGGCGAACCGCCCCGCATCATGTTGATGAGACCGAGCAGCAGCACGAAAGCGACGGCGCCAACCGCGATGGGAAGGATCAACTTGCTCAGGATTGCAGCCATCGAAACTACATACCACCACACCGGGCGATCCGCCATCGCCGGAATGTGGAAGCTGACCGCAACGATCTGGCTTTTAGGCCCATAATATCAGAAGGTGACGGCCGAGCCGCTTTTTCGGTGCAGGTGAAACGTGAAGCAAATTCGCTACGTCTATCTGGTCGCGATGGACGCGTTCTACACGTTTCTGGCCGATGACGGCTGGGCGATCGCCAGCCATATCGCGCTGTCCACCCTAATGGCGCTGTTCCCGTTCCTGATCGTGTTGACGTCGCTGGCCGGCTTTTTCGGCTCGAAAGAACTCGCCGACCAGGCCGCCGGGCTGTTGCTGCAAACCTGGCCGAAACAGGTCGCCGATGCGCTGTCGAGCCAAATTCACGACGTGCTGACGACCACCCGCGGCGACGTGCTGACCATCGGCGCGGTTCTGGCGGTCTATTTCGCCTCCAACGGCGTCGAGGCGCTGCGCGTCGCGCTCAACCGCGCCTATGCGGTGGTCGAGCCGCGGCGCTGGTACTGGCTGCGGCTGGAATCGATCGGCTACACGCTGCTTGCCGCCTTCACCTCGCTGGCGATGGCGTTCCTGATCGTGCTGGGTCCGCTGATCATCGCGGCGGTGCGGCGCTATATTCCGCTGATCGTCGAAACCAACGAGCATTTCCTCAACCTCGCGCGCTATGGCATCACCATCCTGGCGCTGACCGTTGCGCTGTTCGTTCTCCATGCTTGGCTTCCGGCGGGACGGCGCGGCTTCGCGCAGATCCTGCCCGGCATCATCTTCACCATCGTGGCGTCGATGATTTCGGGCATCGTGTTCGGCCAATATCTCGCCCGTTTCGCCAACAACTACGTCACGATGTATGCCGGCCTGGCGTCGGTAATCATCGCGCTGGTGTTTTTGTATTTCATCGCCGCGATCTTCGTCTATGGCGGCGAACTGAACGCGGCGATCATCAAGTCGCGGCTGCCGCACGGCGTGTCGCTTCAAGCAGCGCAGTCGCTAAAGCCCGCGGACTCACGGGCTTGACCAGAAAAGCGTTGGCGCCGGCCGCACGCGCGGCGGTCTCGTCTTCGCCGCGGCCCGATACGCCGATGACCGCGATGCGGCCATACGGCGCATTCAGCCTTCGAATGCGTTTGATGGCCTCGATACCGTCGATGCCGGGCAACACCATGTCCATCAGCACCGCGTCGAAATCGCCCCGCGCAATCCGTTCAGCGGCCTCCTCGCCCTGGCCGATGAATTCGGCCTGATGGCCGAGCTCGGTCAGGATCGTATTGAGAACCACGCGGCCGAACGGGTTGTCCTCGACGCCGAGAATCCGCAATGCCGGCATCGAAGGCGATGGCTCCTCGCGCGCGCCGCCGCCGCCGGCCACCTTGGCGCGGGCCAGCACCACCGTCAGCGTGAACACGGTTCCGCCGCCGCGCCGCGGCGCAATCGCAATGTCGCCGCCCATCGCGCGCGCGAGCTGTCTCACCGACGCCAGGCCGAGCCCCGCGCCGCCGAAACGCGAAGCGATGCTGACATTGGCCTGCGAAAACGGACGGAACAGGCGCTTGATCTCGGCAAGCGTGAGTCCGATGCCGCTGTCGGACACCGCAAAGGCGATACCGATCTTATCCTTTGCCTTGCCCTTTGCGTTTCCCTTTGAGCCGCGCAGCATCGACACCTTCAGCGCGACGCCGCCTTGTTCGGTGAACTTCACCGCATTGTCGATCAGGTTTTCCAGCGCCGCGCGCAGCCGCACGGGATCGCCGGTCACCAGCGCCGGAAGCCGTTCCGAAATATCGACCGATGACCGCAGCCCTTTCGCCGCCGCGCGGCCGGCCAGCGAATCCCCGGCGTTGCGCGCCAGCGCCCGCAGGTCGAACAAATCCTGGCGGACGCCCGCGTCGCCATAGGCGCTTTTTGCGGCGTCCACGAACAGGGTGGCGAGGCTGGCGAGATGTTCGGCACCGGCCTTGATGGTGTCGACCCAACGCCGCTCGCGCTCGCCCAGATCGGACGTCGCCAGGAGATCGCTGATGGCGAGAATTCCGGTCAGCGGGGTGCGAACCTCATGGGCGAAGGCCGCGAGCGCAACCTCGACCATGCCGGGGGCAGCTTTGGGGGACACATACTTGGAGGAGGCATGGCTGCGCTTTCCACCCGCTGCGGCGGCTGGAGCGCGCTTTTTTGTCGCCCGCTTTTTCGGCGGCCGCTTGCTATGCTGGGCGCGTGATGCTGACGCCATGATTCCCCCGACCCGGCCAAGCAGCATGGCAGGCCGGCCCCACAGAGTCACGCGGCAGAGTATATTTCATCACCGGAACGGGTTGCGGCCGGATAGCCGCGATCAAGCCAGCCCGACCAGCCGGCGGATGTCGGCCGGCGTCGCACCGGCGGCGCGGAGCTCGCGCAGGCCGGTGGCGGCCGTCGACTTCGACAGCTTTTGCCCGGCCGAATCGAGGATCAGCCGATGGTGCCGGTAGACCGGGGCCGGCAGCCCCAAGAGCGACTGCAATAGCCGGTGGACGCTGGTCGACCAGAACAGGTCCTGGCCCCGCACCACATCGGTCACGCCTTGCAGCGCGTCGTCGATGACCACCGCGAGGTGATAGCTGGTCGGCGTCTCCTTGCGCGCCAGGATCACGTCGCCCCAGGCTTCCGGCCGGGCTGCGATGGTGCCGGTTTCCCCGCCTGGCCCTTCGCCGCGCTCGACCCAGGCGAGATCGGCGGCAAGCCTGGCCGCCGCCGCCATATCGAGCCGCAGCGCGTAAGGCGCGCCCGATTCGAGCAGCTCGGCGCGCCGATCAGGCGACAGCAGCTTTGCCGCGCCGGGATAGAGCGGCGCGCCGTCGGGATCGCGCGGCCAGGGGCGATCCGCTTCCTTCTGCGCCACCAGCCTCGAAATCTCGGCGCGGCTTTCGAAGCTCGGGTAAACCAGCCCCCGCGCGGATAGCCGCTCGATCGCATCGCGATAGCCGGAAAAATGCCGGGATTGCCGCCGCACCGGCAGCTCCCAGGCGATGCCGAGCCAGGCGAGGTCTTGATAGATCGCCGTCTCGAATTCCGGCCGGCACCGCGTCGCGTCGATATCCTCGATGCGCAGCAAAAACGTACCGCCGCTCCGGCGCGCGGCATCGAAATTCAGCAACGCCGAATAGGCGTGGCCGAGATGCAAATAGCCGTTCGGGCTCGGCGCAAAACGGAAAACGGGTGGCGGCATTGATTTCTCGATATCAGTCATTGCCGGACATAGTAGCCTGCCTTGCGCCGACTACGTAAACCTGTCTGCGCTTCCGGAAAATCCATCCATCGAGAGTCTGTTCAAGCCCGCGCATGACGATCCAGCGAGTCGACATCTTCCGCAATGACTGTCCACCTTAACACCCAGGCCGATCTCGAAGACGCCGTCCATGCGCTGGTCAGGCAGGACCCGCGTCTTCAGCCGATCCTCGACATGACAGGCATGCCGGCGCTGCGGCGGCGCGAGCCGGGCTTTGCCGGGCTGGCGCACATCATCACCGGGCAACAGCTCTCGACCGCAAGCGCCGCCGCGATCTGGACGCGGCTCAGCGCTGCATTCGATCCGTTCGACTATCAGAGTGTGCGCAAGGCGCGCGCCGATCGCCTCGGCCGGCTCGGATTATCGGCGGCCAAGATCAAGACGCTGAAGAACATCGCGCGCGAACTTGCCGCGGAACGGCTCAATCTCGCCGTGCTCGCCAACGAGGATGCGGACATCGCGCACAACACCCTGACGGCACTGCACGGCATCGGCCCATGGACCGCCGACGTCTATCTGCTGTTTTGCCTGGGGCATGGCGACGCCTGGCCCGCCGGCGATCTCGCCGTGCAGGAAGCCGTCAAGATCGGCCTCGGATTGAAAGCGCGCCCAACCGAGAAGGAAATGGCGCCGCTTGCGGAACCGTGGCGGCCGCTGCGCGGCGCCGCCGCGCATATCTGGTGGAGCTATTACAGGGTGCTGAAGCACCGCGAAGGCGTCATCGGCGGCGAGGCAAAACCGAACGCCGTTTTAAACAAACCGCCGGTCGCAAAACGGTCATCGGCAAGAGTAAGAATCCCGGCGAGGAAAAAGCCGGGAGAGCAAAAATGAAATCGACCGACTTCATTGTCGCCCGCGATGACCTGCAACAATGCCAATTCATCGAGACCGAATTGCCCAGCTCCGATGCACTGCCTGATGACGCCTTGCTGATCAAGGTCGATCGCTTCGCCTTCACCGCCAACAACATCACCTATGCCATGCTCGGCGACCAATTCAAATATTGGCAGCTATTTCCCGCGCCGAATGGCTTCGGCACCGTTCCGGTGTGGGGTTTCGGCGACGTTATCGCCTCGCGGCATCCCGGCGTTCCGGAAGGCGAACGGCTGTTCGGCTATTTTCCGATGGCGACGCATCTGATGATCGAGGCTTCCGAGGTCGGCAAGCGCGGCCTGCGCGACGCCGCCGCGCATCGGCAAGACGTCGCGCCGGTCTATAACGCCTATGCCCGCATCGGCGGCGACCCCGCCTTCGCCGGCCGGCAGGGCGACCATCAGGCGCTGCTGCGGCCGCTGTTCATGCTGTCGTTTCTGGTCGACGACGATCTGGCGGAGAACGGATTTTACGGCGCACGCAGCGTGCTGCTCTCGTCCGCTTCCAGCAAGACCGCCTTCGGTCTGGCGCATCTGCTGCACAGCCAGCGCGAGGGCATCCGGGTGATCGGACTGACTTCGGCCAAGAATGCCGCATTCGTCAAATCGCTCGGCTGCTATGACGAGGTCGTCACCTATGACCGCCTGACATCGCTGCCACCGGACATCCCTGTCGCCTATGTCGACATGGCCGGCAACGGCGAATTGCGCGCGACGCTGCACCGGCATTTCGGCGAGCGGATGAAATATTCGGCGCGCATCGGCTATACGCATCGGAGTTCGTCGCCGGACGAGCCGGAACTGCCGGGCGCCAAACCGGAAAGATTCTTTGCACCCGATCAGATTCGCAAGCGCGCCAAGGAATGGGGGCCGGGCGGCATCGAGAAAAGACTCGGCGCGGCGTGGTCGGGCTTCACCCCGATGCTGCAGCGCCATCTCAAGGTGATCGAGGGCCGCGGACCGGCGGCGGTGCAGCAGACCTATCTCGACACGCTGGCCGGCCGTATTCCGCCTGATCAGGGGCATATGCTGTCGTTGCTGGGCTAATCCGCTTTCTGTGCGATCCCAAAAGGTATAGCGTCGCCACCAGAGGAAGCGCCGCGAAAGACGGCCATTACGAGGTCGCAGATGCTGGACAAGCCCACGCTGGACGGAGCGGAGGACATCTCCGTCGCCGCAGAAAGCTGGCTCACGCAATTCGAAAGCGCGCTTGCCGCCCCCGACGGCGGTTTACTCGAGAACCTGTTTCATCCCGACAGTTACTGGCGCGATGTGCTGGCGCTGAGCTGGAACCTGCAGACCATCAATGGCGCCAGAGCCATCCTGAAAGAATTGAAGGCCCGCGCCGAGTGGGCAGCGCCGTCCGGCTTCTGCATCGATCCCGGCCGCATCGCGCCGCGTCGCATCACCCGCGCCGGCAGCCCTTGCATCGAAGCCATTTTCAAATTCGAGACGGCGATCGGACGCGGCAGCGGAATGCTGCGGCTGACCCCGGAGGCCGACGGCCCCAACCGGCTGAAAGCCTGGACGCTGTTGACGGCGCTCGACGAGTTGAAAGGCTTCGAGGAGCCACAGGGACATTCGCGCCCTCGCGGCCAGGCCTATTCGCGCGATTTCAGGGGCCCGAACTGGCTCGATCAGCGCAAGGCCGCCGTCCAATATGCCGGCCGCGATCCTGACGTGCTGGTGGTCGGCGGCGGTCAAGCGGGCTTGTCGATCGCGGCACGGCTGAAGCAACTCAAGATCGACGCGCTGATCGTGGACCGTGAGGCGCGGGTCGGCGACAACTGGCGCAAACGCTATCACGCGCTGACGCTGCATAATCAGGTACAGGTCAATCACCTGCCCTATATGCCGTTTCCACCGAACTGGCCGGTCTATATCCCCAAGGACAAGCTCGCGAACTGGTTCGAAGCCTATGCCGACGCCCTGGAGCTGAACTTCTGGACCGGCACCGAATTCGAGAGCGGCAGCTATGACGAGGCGGAGGGACGCTGGTCGGTCTCGCTGCGGCGCGCCGACGGCACCACGCGGACGATGCACCCCCGGCATGTGGTGATGGCCACCGGCGTCTCCGGCATCCCGAACCTGCCCAACATTCCCGGCCTGGAAAATTTCGCGGGAGCGGTGCTGCATTCCAGCCGGTACGACGACGGCGAGAACTGGAACGGCAAAAAAGCCGTCGTCATCGGCACCGGCAACAGCGGCCACGATATCGCGCAGGACCTGCATTCAAGCGGCGCCAAGGTGACGCTGGTGCAGCGCTCCCCGACCCTGGTCACCAATATCGAGCCGTCGGCGCAACTGGCCTACGCCGCCTATAATGAAGGCACGCTGGACGACAACGACCTGATCGCGACGTCGATGCCGCTGGTGCTGGCCAAACGCAGCCATGTCATGCTGACCGAACAGTCGAAGAAATTCGACCAGCCATTGCTGGAGGGACTGGAGCGCGCCGGTTTCAAACTCGATTTCGGCGATGGCGGCACCGGCTGGCAATTCAAATATCTGACCCGCGGCGGCGGCTATTATTTCAATGTCGGCTGCTCCGATCTTGTCGTCAGCGGCGCGATCCGGCTGGCGCAGTTCGCCGATATCGACGGCTTCACCGAAGGCGGCCTCCGCATGACGGATGGCGAAACGATACCGGCCGACCTGATCGTGCTGGCGACCGGTTACAAGCCGCAGGAGCATCTGGTGCGCAAACTGTTCGGCGAGGAGGTCGCCGGGCGGGTGGGGCCGATCTGGGGCTTTGGCGACGGGCAGGAATTGCGCAACATGTATACGCGCACCGGCCAGCCCGGCCTGTGGTTCATCGCCGGCAGCCTGGCGCAATGCCGGATCAACTCGAAATATCTGGCACTGCAGATCAAGGCCGTCGAGGAAGGACTGCTGCCGTGTCTTGCATAGAACGGCATCATTCCGGGACCATCGTGATTATGGATTCCGGGTCCACGCGAAGACGCGTGTCCCGGAATGACGAACTGAAGGAGAGACATCTGCTTGATCCGACTCGGCACGAACCCGTCTTTCCCAGCCACTCAGATATCGCCGATGGCCTCGCGCCGCCGTTGTTCGGATTCTTCCGCATAGCGGCGCACCGCGTGGGTCTCGTTGAGAATCCCGATCGGCTCGCCCTCGGCCTCGACCACGGCCAGCGACTCCGCTTCCGCGGTATCGAAAATCGCAATCGCCTCCTGAATGTTCATTTCAGGGCGCAGCACGATGTCCCGATAATGCAGAATGTCGCCGATCCCCTTCGCCGCCTCCAGATCGGGCGCATGCGCCTCCGCCACAAATACCAGCCCGACATAACGTCCCGCGGCGTCGACCGCGACCACCCGGCTCTTCGAGCCCAGCGGAAATTTGCCGCGGAATTCCTCGATCGGCATATCGGCCCTCACGGTCGTGACATCGGTCCGCATCAGACGCCGCACCGTGAGATCGCGGATCCAGCCGACATCCGCCGCGCTACGGATGGTTTCGCCGCGCAGGTGCAATCGCCAGGTCGCGAATGAATAGCCGAACAGTTCGCGGGTCATCTGGGAGGAAATCATGACCGCGACCAGCACGGCGGTGCTGAGCCACAGATTGCCGGTCGATTCCAGCGCGATGAACGACATCGTCAGCGGGCCGCCGATCACGGACGCCGACAGCGCGCTCATGCCGATGATCGCATAGACAGTCGGATCGAGCTTGAGGCCGGGCCAGATCGCATCGAAGCCACCGGCGAACAGATGACCGCCAAGCGCGCCGAGAAAAAGCGTGGCGAAAAACAATCCGCCGCGAAAGCCGCTGCCGAGCGAAATGACGGACGCAATCGCCTTCAGCATAAACATCGTCGCCACAACGGTCAGCGGAATCGAAACGAACCCGGCGAAATGCAGCGCGCCATGCCCTGACGACATCACTTGCGGCGACAGCAAAGCAAGCAAACCCACCGCGACACCGCCCAGCACCGGGCGCAATGGCGGCCAGAGACCGCTTTTCGACAGCAGCGCCTCGCACAGCGCCACGCCGCGCATGATGGCGATGCCGAACAGCGCCGCCAGGACTCCGAGTAGCGCGGCAACGGCAAGATCCCGCCCCAGCACGTCGCCGATTGGACCGACGCCGACACCGATCGACATCACTGTGAAGGCGTGAGCGACAAAATAGCCCGCCACCGCGGCAACGCCGACCGGCGTCAGGCTCGCCGGCGTATAGCTTCCGATCACCAGTTCGAACGCATAGAAGGCGCCGGCGAGCGGTGCGCCGAACGCGCCGGCGATCGCCGCTGCCGCGCCGCAACCGACCATGACGCGCTGATCGGCGCGGCGCAGATGAAAGCCGCGGCCGAGTGACGCGGCGAACCCGCTGGCGAGCTGGGTATATCCGGCTTCGAGTCCGACCGAGGCGCCGACGCCGCTGGACCAGACGGTCTGCAGCGCCACGATCACGCTGCCGCGAAACGACATCCGGCCGCCATGCAGCGCATTGGCCTCGATCGGATCGATCTCCCGCGCAGGCCGCCAGCGCGACAGCCACAGGAACGCCACGCCCAGCACCAAGCCGCCGAGGCCCGGCACCAGCAAGGCGCGCAGCGGCTCGATCCTGAACTGGCTGGAGAGACGATCCCCCATTTCGAGGTTGAACAACAGAACGTGAAGCCCTTCGACCGCGGCGCTCATCGCGGCGACCACCAGCCCGCCGATGGCCCCGATCAGGGCCGCGAGAACGACCAGGCTGGTTTCATGCGCGCGAACGAAGGCCCGCAGCCGCTGCGGCGCCTCGAAATAACGGGACTTGGTGGTCATCTCTCAGGGTCCGTGGACGGCCGGAACTTGCCATCCGCCCTGATTTAGCTGGCTCCGGGCCGATCACGCAAATCCGGATGCCTGCCAGATAGCCGCCGGATACTTGCCGGACATCGGCCGGCGCAGTCCGGATAGGCCGTTAACGCTCTTCACAATCCCGTCACGCTGCCTGTAGTATGTCAACGTCGAGCTGCTTCGCAGCCAAATCGGGAGCCAGGAGCGTTATTTGAACGCACATGTCTCGCAAGGTGGTTGGCCGGTACTGGTGCTGAATGCGGACTTCCGGCCGCTGAGCTACTATCCGCTGTCTCTTTGGTCGTGGCAGGACGCGATCAAGGCGGTGTTCCTTGATCGCGTCAATATCGTCGAATATTACGACCGCGCGGTGCGCAGCCCTTCGTTCGAAATCCAGCTCCCGAGCGTGGTGTCGCTGAAATCCTTCGTCAGGCCGACCACGCATCCCGCCTTCACCCGGTTCAACGTGTTCCTGCGCGACCGCTTCGTCTGCCAATATTGTTTGGCGAGCGACGATCTTACCTTCGACCACATCATCCCGCGCAGCAAGGGCGGGCAAACCACGTGGGAAAACGTGGTCGCCGCATGCTCGCCGTGCAACCTGCGCAAGGGCAACCTGACGCCGCAACAGGCGCGGATGTTCCCCAGGCAAACCCCGTTCGCGCCGACCGTGCATCAATTGCACCGCAACGGCCGGCTGTTCCCGCCCAACTATCTGCATGATAGCTGGCTCGATTATTTGTACTGGGATACCGAGCTCGATCCGTAGCGCCTGGTTGCCTTCAGCGGCGGTTACAGGCTGCCCGGCTTTGGTCGGACGATATCCAGCTTCGAGACGTTACGCCTCCTTCGTCGACGACAACACCAGATCGACGGTCGTGAGCAGCAGGATCACAATCGGGATCAGGAATGGAAGCGAGAAATGGGCGCTGGCAAAGGCAGCGGCGGCGGCGCCCACGACGTAAGTCAGCCATGCGCAGCCCGGCAGAATAAAGTCCGCCACCGGGGTGGGAGTTTCCTGTCGTCGTGGCAGATAGCGGCCGACCAGGGCGTCGGCGCATTTGAGCATGTTGTTCGTCACCACGATGGTCTGGATCGACATCCCGCCAAATCGCGAGATCGTCTGCCCCTGCATCGCCATCGAGACCGCGAGCAATGGCAGCTCGATCGAGACCGGATTCTCAACCGACAGCCGAATGATTTGCGCGGCCAGGATCAGACCCGCCATGATCAGCAGTTCCAGTGCCGGCCGCGGCAAATGGCGCCGGATGAAGCTGGACAGTAATCCGCCGCAAAAGAACGAGCCGAGGGTTATCGCCACCAGGACAAAGTGAGGCCATTCCTGGCGGGCGAAAGTCACGCCCAGCTGCACCGTGTTGCCGGTCATGGCTGCGGTATAGATGCCGCTGAGATCGATGAAACCCAAAGCATCGATATAGCCGGCCACCGAGCCGAGACTGGCAACGCGCCTGACGGCGACGCGGGTGGTTTCGGGCACCGATGTCTTCTGACCGGGAAGTGCCGGGCGCAGCGTATCGGTCATGGCCGTCCTCCGGCCGTGGAGCGTGGCGGGGCCGCGAACTCGGCCCGCAACGCGGCACCGTGCTGATCCAGTTCCGGCGCGCCGGCCCGCACCGCCGGGTCCGGATAGCCGCTGATCTTGATCGGATTGCCCGGCATTTTTATCCCGCCTGCGTCGATCAGCATATTCCTGGCTTTCGATTGCGGATGCTCGATCGCCTGCGCCACGTTGAGGAGCGGCCCGATCGGCACCCCGGCATTATGAATGACCGTCAGCCAATAGGCGGCGGGCCGCAGCTTCAGGCTGGCTTCCAGGGCCTCCCTCAGCGCCACGACGTTGTCGATGCGAGCTGTATTGTCGATGAAGCGCGGATCGGCCGCGAGCTGCGGATTGCTGATCGCTCCGCACAGCGCCTTGAACAGATGATCATTGCCGCAGCAGATCGCCACATGACCATCGGCACATTCGAACACGTCGAACGGCGCCATATACGGATGGCGATTACCAATTCTCTGTGGAACGGATCCGTTCGCCACATAGTCCATGAGGCTGTGTTCGAGAAAGGCAATCGTCGAGTCGAACATCGCGATATCGACATGGGCCCCCTTCCCGGTCTTCTCCCGCGCATACAGCGCGCTCGCGATGCCGCTGAACATGTAGAGACCGCCAAGCAGATCCGAGAGCGACGTTCCCACCCGGGTCGGCGGGCCGTCCGGAAAGCCGGTCACGCTCATGATGCCGCTCATGGCCTGGATGATGGTGTCGTAAGCGGGAAAACTGGCCAGCGGACCGGTCTGCCCGAAGCCGGAAGATGACGCATAGACGAGCCGCGGGTTGATCTTGGCGAGATCTTCATAGGAAAATCCGAGCCGGGCCATCGCGCCGGGCCGGAAACTCTCGGTGAGCACATCGGCCTGCGCCACCATGTTGAGGAAGATCGCGCGATCCCCATCGTCCTTCAGATTGAGAATGATGCTTTCCTTGCCGCGATTGACGAAGCTGAAGTAGAGCGACTTGTCATGCAGATAGGGACCATAGGTCCGCGTGTCGTCGCCGTGCCCCGGCGTCTCGACCTTGATCACCCGCGCACCGAAGTCACCGAGGATGGTCGTCCCGAAAGGACCATTCAGGACATGCGTAAGGTCGATCACCAACGTGTTCGAGAATGGACCAGGACAGAGTTCCGGTTTCGACATCACGACATCTCCCAATTGCATCAAGAATACTTGAACGCCGGCGATCCATCACGTGACGACATTGAACGCCGTGTTCCAGACGCACGCTTGCATCGATAGTCCGACGCCGGGTTTGATCAGCGTCAACATCTGCGCAACAGCCGTCTGTAACTTCGCGCCATCATAGTAGACAGATGGAGCGTCCAAAAATGGCACTGCCACTCGAAGGAATTAAGATCATCGACTTCACCGGTGTTCAGGCCGGCCCTGCCTGCACCCAATTGCTCGCCTGGTTCGGCGCAGACGTGCTGAAGGTCGAACGCCCGGGCGTCGGAGACGTCACTCGCCAACAATTGCGCGACATCCCGGATCTCGACGCGTTGTACTTCACGATGCTGAACAGCAACAAGCGGTCGCTGACGCTCAACACCAAGACTCCGGAAGGAAAACGAATCCTCGAAAATTTGATCCGCGACGCCGACGTTCTGGTCGAAAATTTTGCACCGGGGGCGTTGGACCGCATGGGTTTCACCTGGGAACGCATCCACGAGATCAATCCGAAACTCATCTTCGGATCGGTCAAGGGATTTAGCGAAGGCTCGCCCTACGCGGACATCAAGGCCTACGAGAATGTCGCGCAATGCGCCGGCGGCGCGGCATCGACCACCGGCTTCTGGGATGGCCCGCCCACGATCAGCGGCGCAGCCCTGGGCGACAGCAACACCGGCATGCATCTAGCGATCGGCATCCTGACCGCCTTGATCGGCCGGCAGAAGACCGGCCAGGGCCAGAAGGTCGCGGTGTCCATGCAGGATGCCGTGCTCAATCTGTGCCGGGTGAAGCTGCGCGACCAGGAACGTCTCGAACATGTCGGCTATCTCGAAGAATATCCGCAATATCCGAACGGCAAGTTCAGCGACACCGTTCCGCGCGGCGGCAATGCCGGCGGCGGCGGCCAGCCCGGATGGGTTCTGAAATGCAAAGGCTGGGAAACCGATCCCAACGCCTACATCTACTTCACGGTCCAGGAGCAGAACTGGGGGCCGACCTGCGACGCCATCGGCCATCCGGAATGGAAGAAGGATCCGGCCTACACCACGGCCCGCGCCCGCCAATCCCACATCTTCGACATTTTCGCGGAGATCGAGAAAAAGCTCGCCGACAAAACCAAATTCGAGGCGATCGAGTACCTGCGCAAATTCGGCGTGCCGTGCGCGCCGGTGCTGTCCATGAAAGAGATCGCCTATGATCCGGCGCTGCGCGCCAGCGGCACCATCGTCGAGGTGGTCCAGGAAGAGCGCGGCAAGTACCTGACTGTCGGCAGCCCGATCAAGTTCTCCGCCTTCAAGCCCGACATCACCGGCGCTCCGCTGCTGGGCGAGCACACCGACCAGGTGCTGGCGACGCTCGGCTATAGCGGGGACCAGATCGCCAAGCTCTACCAAGACAAGGTGGTGTGAACCGACACCCATCCGGACCGCGGGCCATTCTGTCTCGCCTGCGGTCCTCGCAAGGCCGAACCGCGCCTGGTGAAATGCCCGGCCCAATCATCGCAACGATCAAAGGGATATGCACGATGGCCGACAAACTGGATTCCCCGATCAAACCGGACAGCACTGAGCTCACTGACGGCTTTCACCTCGTAGTCGAAGCGCTGAAGCGCAATCAGATCGATACGATCTATGGCGTGGTCGGCATTCCGATCACCGATCTGGCGCGGCTGGCCCAGGCCAGCGGCATTCGCTACATCGGCTTCCGCCACGAACAATCCGCCGGCAACGCCGCGGCGATCACCGGTTATCTGACCCAGAAGCCCGGCATCTGTCTCACCGTCTCGGCTCCCGGATTCCTCAACGGAATGGTGGCGCTCGCCAACGCGACCACCAATGGCTTTCCGATGATCCTGATCAGCGGATCGAGCGATCGGGCCATCGTCGATCTTCAGCAAGGCGATTATGAAGAGCTCGACCAGATGAACGCCGCCAAGCCCTATGCCAAGGCGGCGTACCGGGTCGACCGGCCAGAGGACATCGGCATCGGTGTTGCACGGGCGATCCGCACCGCCGTGTCCGGGCGTCCCGGCGGTGTCTATCTCGATCTTCCCGCGCATGTGCTGAGCGCGACGCTCGATGTGGCGACGGCGGCTCAATCCCTGGTGTCGGTAATCGATCCCGCGCCCCGGCAATTGCCTGCGCCGGAGTCGATCCGCCGCGCCCTCGACGTGCTGAGCGGATCCAAGCGGCCGCTGATCATTCTCGGCAAGGGCGCCGCCTATTCCCAGGCCGACGCCGATATTCGCGCTTTCATCGAGCGGACCGGCATTCCATTCATTCCGATGTCGATGGCCAAGGGCTTGCTTCCGGACGATCATCCGCAATCCGCCGCCGCTGCCCGGTCCTATGCGCTGGCCCAGGCCGATGCCGTCATGCTGATCGGCGCCCGCCTGAACTGGCTGCTTGGCCACGGCAAGAGCCCGCAATGGTCTGCCACGGCGAAGTTCGTCCAGCTCGACATTCTGGCCTCGGAAATGGACAGCAATCGCGCCATCGCCGCCCCGGTGGTGGGCGACATCGGCTCCAGCATGAAGGCGTTGCTCGCGGGTTTGCAGCCCGGCACGATACGCCCTGATTCGAAATGGCTGGGCGAACTCGCGCAGCGCAAGGAACGCAATGTTGCTCGCATGGCCGATCATCTGGCGAAGACGCCGCAGCCGATGGATTTCTACAGCGCGCTGGCGGCGATCAAGGATGTCCTGGCCGGCCAGCCCGAAATCTATCTCGTCAACGAGGGCGCCAACGCGCTCGACATCACGCGCAATGTCATCGATATGCCGCTGCCGCGCAGGCGTCTCGACAGCGGCACCTGGGGCGTCATGGGCATCGGCATGGGCTACGCCATCGGCGCGGCCGTGACGAGCGGAAAGCCGGTGATCGCGATCGAGGGCGATAGCGCATTCGGCTTCAGCGGCATGGAGATCGAGACCATCTGCCGGTACAAGCTGCCGATCATCATCATCGTACTCAATAATGGCGGCATCTATCGCGGCGACGAGGTACCGCACGGCAATAATGGCGATCCCGCACCAACGACATTGATGCCGCAGGCCCGGTATGAGCAGCTGATCGAGGCCTTTGGCGGCAATGGCTATGCGGTCGCCGACCGTCTGAACCTGGCAACAGCTCTTGCAGAGGCATTGGCCTCCGGACGGCCGTCATTGATCAATTGCGCCATCGATCCCAAGGCCGGGACGGAGAGCGGCCACATCAGCAACCTCAATCCGAAAAGCGCGCTCGCGAAACAATGATCGCGGGGCAATTGCCTCGGAAAGGCCCCTGCTGACGTAGCCGCTTTTTGTCGAGTGGTTCGCGTGGACGAAAGCCGCGGCCTGAGCTGAGAACAGTAACGTTTCCGGCGACAGGAGCGCGACGGTTGTTCGCATTCCTTGCCGCAAGCACGCGGCCGTTGTCGCGCTTGCAGATTTACGAATTTACCTCCCGACCGTTACATTCTGGTGAGAACGGCGTAACAATCCTGTGGGACTTATGGCGCGCGCCAGGGTCGGAAGCGTTGGCGTTTGTTGGCCGATATGACATTCTTGTACGTCCATTATCGGGCTTGAGTCGCGCACGCGCGACGCTGCCCGCAGACAATTGCCGAATTTCAGAACTTAAAAACTTTGATGGGGGACGACGATGCGCGCCATTTTGATTCCGGCTCTCGTTGTTGCGCTGGTGGCGGGCTCCGCCGTCCGGGCCGCAGATCCGGTTTTCACCGATCAGGGCCCGAACTGGACACAGGCCACCCGGGACGATTTTTATACCCGGGATCAGGGCTCGCGGATGATTCCGCTGGCCTGGCTACAAGCCTTGAAACAGCCGGACGGCCAACCGTTCCTCGACGGCAGCCTCGCCCGATACGGCTATCTGCCCAATCCCGCCAACAGCAACGGCCTTCCGGTCGGCTTTGCCGCATCGGGCGCGGCCGGCGTGCAGATCGTGGGCATGACCTGCTCGGCCTGCCATACGCGGCAGATCATGGCGAACGGGCAAGCCTACCGTATCGACGGCGGCCCGGCGATCGTCGATTTTCAAAGCTTCCTGACCGACCTCGACGCATCGGTCGGCCAGGTGCTCGCGGGCGACGCCGCGTTCAACAGCTTCGCGGCGACGGTTCTCAGTTCGACCACCCCGGATGCCGACGATGTCGCGGCCTTACGCAAGGACGTCAGCGCCTGGTATCAGCGCTTCCATACGCTGATGACCCGCGCCTTGCCGACGCCGGGCTGGGGGCCGTCGAGGCTCGACGCGGTCGGCATGATCTACAACCGGCTGAGCGGCCTCGATCTCGGACCGCCGCCAAGCCTGCTGATCACCGGCAATATCCAGAAGGCGGACGCGCCGGTCCGCTATCCCTTCATCTGGAACGCCCCGATTCAGGATCAGACCCAGTGGACCGGCTTCGCCGATAACGGCAGCGACGTGCTGGCGCTGGCCCGCAATCTCGGTGAAGTGTTTGGCGTGTTCGGCGTGTTCGATCCGAAAAATGACGGCCTGATCGTCAACTTCCTCAATAACAATTCGGCCAATTTCGACGGCCTGGGCGCGCTCGAAAACCTGGTCAAGCATATCGGCCCGCCGAAATGGCCGTGGCCGGTCGATGCCGCGCTCGCGGCACAGGGACAAGCGATCTATCTCCGCGCCCAGGCCGACGGCGGCTGCGCCGGTTGCCACGGCATTACGCCCGGCAAGGTGCGTTTCCCCGGCGTGCAGACCTGGGCGACGCCGGTCGACAATGTCGGCACCGACACCCACGCCTACGACATCCTGTCATGGTCCAGCAAAAATACCGGCGTGCTCAAGGGCGCCTTCATTCCATTCGCGACCAAGCCGTTGGAGACCACCGATCTGGCGTTCAACATCCTCGCGACCTCGGTGATCGGCTCGATTGCCGAACAGGCGCTGAGGGGCGGCGCTTCGCCGGACCCGGCTGCCGTGGTGGCGACGGGCGTACACAGCCGGATTCAAAACGCACAGAAACAAGCGCCCCGTCTCGGTCTCAACAAGCTGCCGCCTGCGCTGAGAGACCTGCAAGGCGCTTTCCACGCGCCGGCGCGGTCGGCCCCGAACCCGTTGTCCGAGCTGCGCATCCAGGGCAAGCTGATTCCAGATCTGATCGCCCCGGCTACCCCGCTGCCTCCCAAGGGGGCCTATGAGGCGCGCGTGTTGCAGGGAATTTGGGCGGCTGCGCCGTATCTGCATAATGGGTCGGTGCCGACGCTGGCCGAGTTGCTCAAGCCTGCGGCTCAACGCGTCGCGCAGTTCAAGATCGGACCGGCCTATGACACCGACAATGTCGGCCTCGCGGCCGACCAAACCCAGTTCGATTACACCGTCACGACGACCGATTGCAGCCATCTCGGTTCAGGCAACAGCAATTGCGGCCATGAATTCGGGACACAACTGACAGACAGCGAGAAGAAGGCGCTTCTTGAGTATCTGAAGACGCTGTAAGGCGCGAAGGCGATTGCGGAGCCGGAGGAGCCTTATCGGTTCTGATTGAAACCGATCCCGGACCGCGTCCGGGACAGGCTTTCGGGGACCGCTTTCGCACGAAAACGCCGGAGAATTTCCGCCGCGCGAACTACGCCATTTGGCGAAGTTCACTTGCGATGAAAAATAATATTAATGGAGTGTTACCGCGGTCCTGCTCATGAAGGCGCGCGGCCAGGAATCGGTCCCAAACTTAGAAAAATGACGATGATACCGGCCTCCACGGCGTGCAGTTCTGGACAGCGGGTTTGCTCCGGCCCATCATCGATCCCATGCTAGTCAGGGGTCGAGTTCGCATGGATATCGGAACTTGGCTGAACGGTCTTGGTCTGGAGCAATACGAAGCCGTTTTCCGCGACAACGCAATCGACACCGACGTCCTGACCGAACTGACCGATCGGCATCTGCAGGATCTCGGCGTTGCGCTTGGGCACCGGCTGAAGATGCTTCGCGCGATCCGCGAGCAGCAGCCGAAGGCGCAGGACGTCGCCGACCGGCGCCAATTGACCATCATGTTCTGCGATCTCGTCGATTCGACGGCGCTGACGGCGCAGCTCGATCCCGAAGACATGGCGGACCTGATCCGTGCGTTTCAGCATACCGTCGCGGGCGCGGTCGCACGCTTCGACGGCCATGTCGCGCGATGGCTGGGCGACGGCGCCACGGTCTATTTCGGTTATCCCCGCGCGCATGAGGACGACGCCGAACGCGCGGCGCGGGCGGGCATCGCGCTGGTGGCTGCGGTCGGCGAACTGCGGCGCGAGCGCGGCGTCGAGCTCAAGGTGCGGATCGGTATTTCGACCGGTCTTGTCATCGTCGGCGAACTGATCGGCGAAGGCGATGCCCGTGAGCGGGGCGTGGTCGGGGACACGCCGAATCTGGCCGCGCGGCTGCAAGCCCTCGCCGAGCCCGATACGGTCGTGGTCTCGGAATCGACGCGCCGGCTTTTGGGCAGGGCGTTCGAACTGAAGGCGCTGGGTCTGCAAAAGCTGAAGGGCTTCAAGACGCCGGTGCCCGCCTGGTCGGTGATTCACGAAATCGAAAACGTCACCCGATTCGAGGCCTCGCGCTCGGAAACGATGACGCCCTTTGTCGGCCGCGAGCACGAGGTGGGGGCCCTGACCGATTGCTGGCACAAGGCCACCCTCGGAGAGGGGCAGGTCGCCCTGCTTTCGGGTGAAGCCGGCATCGGCAAATCGCGCGTTCTAGCGGTGCTGCGCGAACGGATCGGCGACGAACGGCTGATGGTGCTGCGTTATCAATGCTCGCCGCATCATACCAACGACGCGTTCTATCCGGTGATCGGCCAGATCTGGCGCGGCGCCGGCTTTATCACCGGCGAAACACCGGCCACGCGCTTGCAGAAGCTGGAGACGATGATCGCCCAAAGCGGTCTCGATCGCGGCGACATCGTCCCGTACCTGGCCTCGCTGCTGGCGATCCCGACCGAGGGGCGCTATCCCGCGCTCGAAATGGCCCCGAGCGAAGTCAAGGAACGGACCATCTCGGCGATGATTGCGGTGGTGGTTGCGGTAGCGAAAGCGGTGCCGGTGCTGCTGATGCTCGAGGACGCGCACTGGATCGATCCCACCTCGCTGGAACTGCTCGGCCGGCTGATCGAGAAAGTACAGCGCCTGCCGGTGCTGGTCGTGATGACATTCCGTCCTGAATTCGCGGCGCCACCGTGGCTCGAGCACGTCAACGTCACCGCCCTTTCGCTCAACCGCTTCGGACGAAGCCAGGCCATCACGATGATCGACCAGATCGCGTCGGGAAAAGCCTTGCCCGCCGAGGTGCTCGATCAGATCGTGGCGAAAACCGACGGCGTGCCGCTGTTCGTCGAAGAGCTCACCAAGAGCGTGCTCGAATCCGGCCTGTTGCGGGAAGAGAACGGCGCCTATGTGCTGGCCTCCGCGCTGACGCCGCTGGCGATCCCCTCGACCCTGCACGATTCGCTGACGGCACGGCTCGATCGCCTGTCGCCGATCAAGGAGATCGCGCAGATCGGGGCCGCGATCGGGCGCGAATTCTCCCGCAGCCTGCTGGAGGCGGTATCCCCGATCAAGGGGCAGGCTTTGCAGGACGCGCTGCACCAGCTCATGGAAGCCGAACTGATCCATGAGCGTGGCACAGCGCCGATGACGAGCTACATCTTCAAGCACGCGCTGGTGCAGGACACCGCCTATGTCTCGCTGCTGCGCGGGCGGCGCCAGCGCATTCATGCCGATATCGCCCAGGCGCTGAAACAGCGTGACGCCACCGAAGAGTCGGTGCCCGCCGTCATTGCCCACCACTTCACCGAAGCGGGCCTTGCCGAACCGGCGGCATCCTACTGGCTGGCGGCGGCGGAGCAGGCGCTCTTGCAATCGGCCCCGGTGGAAGCGGAACATCACGCCAGCACCGGCCTCGCCTTGATTCCGCGGATCGAACCGGGATCGGAACGCGACGCGCTCGAACTGGCGCTGCTGGTGGCCCGGGCCAACGCCCTGGTGCCGCTGAAAAGCATGTCGGCGTCCGAAACCTTCGAGGCCGTCACGGCCGCCAAGAAAGTGCTCGACCGCGGCATCGGCACGGATTTGCAGCGAGTCTCCATCCTGTACGGCCTTTGCACCGGCAACACGCTGCGCGCGCGCATGGTGCCGGCGTTCGACCTGGCGCGGCAGATTATCGAAATCGCGGAACGGCTGGACGAGCCGACCTATTATCTCATCGGCTATCGCCTGCTTGGCACGCTGCAATTTTATGCCGGACAGAACCGGGAGGCGCTGGCGAACCTGCAAAAGAGCGGCCGATACCGCGATCCGAAACGGCAGCGGGCGCTCAGTTACCGGTTCGGATGGGATCCCAGCCTTTCGGTGCTGTGCTTTGAGATATTGGTACGGCTATCGCTCGGTCTGCTGGATAGCGCCGCGGAAATCAGCACCAAGGTGCTGGCCGAACTCGAGGGCCACCCGCACGCCCCGACCGTGGCGACGGTCAGATTCTGCGGCAATACCTGGCCCAGGGCGGTGCTGGCCGACCTCGAAGGGCTGGAGCGCCACAGCGCCGAGCTTGTCACCTATTGCGCGGAGAAGAAGGTCGAACAAATCCGCCTGCTTGCCGGCCTTCACCGCGCCTATGCCCGCGCGGTGCGCGAACCGGTCGAGGCCAATGTCGCTTTTATTCACACAGCCCTCGAGGCGGTGCGCAAATCGGGCAGCAACGCCGGCAATTCCATCCTGATTTCCAATCTCGCGGAAGCATTGCTGGTGGGCGGAGATCTGGCCGCGGCCGAGGCGGCTTTGAAAGATGCGTTCGCCTTCGTCGAGCAATCCGGCGAGGGATACTGGCTCGCCGATATGCACCGGCTGAACGGGCATGTCGCGCTCAAGCAGCCGGAACCCGATTTGTTGCGCGCGGAAGCCTGCTTCGCCAAGGCGATCGAGGTTGCCCGGCGCCAGGAGGCGCGCTTGCTTGAACTACGCGCGGCAACCGACCTCGCGCGGCTCTGGCGGGATACCGGGTCATCCGACGGCGATCCGCGCGCGTTGCTGGAGCCCGTTCTGGCCAGGATCGAGGGCGGCGAATCGACGCGCGATGTCCGCAACGCCCGCGCATTGCTCGCCGAACTTGCTTGAATCCGAACTCGTTTGAATCATTGCGATTGTGTGACGTAAATTACGCGCCGCCGGCAATTTACATTGCAAAGATCAATCTCCGCTTGCACACTGCGAAGCAATCGCCTCAGAATCAAACCAATTTATATCTCGTAGGCCGGCGCGGCAGCGTTCGCCGCGTCTTTGAAGCCATCACGATTGACCGTATGCGGGCGCGCTCGACGCGGCCCGATAACTTTGCAGGAGACCACCATGTCGTCCGATACCGATGGATCGAAACTTTTCAGCACACTGGGCAGCGTTGCACGAACCCAGGTCAAGGGCCTCAGCGCGATGTGGGGCATGATGCTCGATCAGCTCTCGACAAACCATGCCAGGGCCGTTGCGGCCGGGACCGTCAATCCGGAAGGCGGCGTCGCGCGCACCGCCGATGGTGTCGTCGTCACCAGCAAGGAGCTGGTCATGCAGGTGTTCCTCAACGCCGACGAAAATTATTCCGTCAAAGGCTATAACGAGCGCGCTGCAAACAGCATCGGACCGATTTATCTCGGGCTGGACTGGGGCCCGCAATACGAACAGCAATCGACAAAGGCCAACGCCGCCATCATGGGCGTCACCCGGCGCGAGGCCTTCGAGTTCGCGCTGAAGGAAACGCGCGCCGCGCTAAAGGCGTTGCCGGATCCGGCCGCTTTCGACATCCAGAATATATCCGATACCGTTCTGGCCGCCGTCTGCAAGAACTGGTTCGACGTGCCCGACGGCGAGTTCGTGCAGGCGGGCGGATTTGCGCTGTCGAATATTCTTCCGCCGGCACGCTGTCCGGCCGACTACACCTATCCGTCGGCCTATATTTTCCATCCCGACCCGGATGTCGCGCTGACCATGCTTGGAGAAAGAACCGGCCAGTTGCTGCGCGAAGCGGTCGGAAAATTCCTGGCTTCGCTGCGCGCGGCCGGAAAGATTCCGCAAGGCGCGCTCTCGCGTGCTTTCTTCGAAGCCTTTCCGAGTCCCGAAGACAATGATTTGCTGGCGCGCGTCATCATCGGCGCGATGATGGGGATGTTGCCGACGGTGAACGGCAACCTGAACGCCACCGTGAAAGCCTGGCAAAGAACCTCGACCTTCATGGCCTTGCAGGGGAAACTGAAGAATAGTTCACAAACCGACGAGTTCGCCCGCGCCCAGGAGGTGATCGAGCCGGCGCTGCAACAGGAGATGCAGATGGCGCCGACGCCCGATGCGGTGTGGCGCACCGCCGTCAAGGCGCATACGCTCGGGAGCAAGAATCCGGTACAGGTCAATCCCGGCGATAAAATCTATGTCAGCATCATCCAGGCGATGCAGGAGGATCTCCGCGCCGGCGTCACCGATGTCTGTCCGGTCTTCGGCGGCAACCGGCGCGCGGCGCCGCATCCGGTTCACGCCTGTCCGGGGCTGGAGATGGCGATGGGCATTCTGCTCGGCATCACCTATGCCGTTGTGGACCAGCAATCCGGATCTGGGCGTTGAAATCCGGGCTGCGAATGACAAGATAGGGCCTGCGATAGCGGCGATCGAAAAGCCATTTGGCCATTCCAATCTTGCGCCGATTGAACGGGAGAGCCTGTATGCCCTCTTTGACTGAATGGAAAGTGCCGCCGGCATGCCAACCCCGCTCCGGCGATTACAGCTTCGATCTCGATCGAGCGCTTTCCTCAGTGGTCGGCCTGCATTCCATCATTCCGCCCGACGCCTTTAGCGCGGACAATCTGGGCACCGAACGGGCCGGCAACGGTGTCGTGATCGACGACGGCCTGGTGCTGACCATCGGCTACCTGATCACCGAGGCCGAAGCGGTCTGGCTGCATCTCGGCGACGGCCGGGTGATGCAGGGCCATACGCTCGGCTTCGATTCCGAAACCGGCTTCGGCCTGGTGCAGGCGCTTGGCCGGCTCGATATCGAGCCGCTGCCGCTGGGTTCTTCGGCCGCCGCTAAAATCGGCGATCGCGTGGTGCTGGGCGGCGCGGGCGGACGCACGCGGTCGGTCGCCGGACGGATCGCCGCCAAGCAGGAATTCGCCGGCTATTGGGAATATCTGCTCGACGAGGCGCTGTTCACTTATCCGTCCCATCCCAATTGGGGCGGCGCCGGACTGATTTCAGAGCGCGGCGAGCTGATCGGCATCGGCTCGCTCCAGCTTGAGCGCGAGAGCGGCGGCAAGAGCGAACATGTCAACATGGTCGTGCCGATCGACCTGCTGAAGCCCGTGCTCGGCGATCTGCGCAAGTTCGGCCGCATCAACAAGCCGGCGCGGCCCTGGCTCGGGATGTATTCGGCCGAGATCGAAAACAAGGTCGTGGTGGTCGGTGTCTCCGCGAAGGGACCGGCGGCGCGCGCCGAGCTCAAGGCCGGCGACGTTATCCTGGCCGTGAACGGCGAGAAAGTTTCCAGCCAGACACAATTTTATCGGAAACTCTGGTCGCTTGGCGCCGCTGGCGTCGACGTGCCGCTCACCGTCTACCACGAAGGCGTCACCTTCGACGTGGTGCTGGCCTCGACCGACCGCGTCAAGCTTTTGAAGGCGCCGCGGCTGCACTGAAGCCCGATCGGTTCTGATTGAATCAGAACCGGGCTTTAGATTCCTGTTTTGACGCGTTTTCTTCACGCGAACCGGTCTCCACTTCGCTCGAAAACGCTATGAACGCGGGAAAATTCTCACGGAAGGAGAGGCGGGCGATGAGCGAGGCCGTGGTGGACGACATCGTGGCCGTGCTTCCGCCATTGCTGCAATCGCTGGAGGCGCTGGCCTTCGTCGCCCGTTATTTAAATCCACCGGATTTCGATCGTGTCATGGAAGCCGCCGGCGCGCCGGACCAGACGTTGCGCGCCGTTCGCACCCGTCTCACCGATTGGCCTGAAGGGTTCGCCGACATCCGAAGCGCGCTGGAAACCGCAAGCGACGCCGCGCTCGCGGCATTCGACGGGCTGCGCACGGTCCAGCAGGGCCATGGCGACTTGATCGCCGTGTGGCGCGCGCTGCGTCACGCGCCGCGGGCGCAGGAAGCGTTGTATCCATTTGCCGCCAGGTTTCCACCGGTGGGCAGCTTCTTCCTCGATCCCACGTTGCGCGAGGACGCCGGCCTGCTGGCGAAGCTTGCATCGCCGGCGCAACCAGACACCGGCATCTTCCACGACCAGAGCGGACCAGGCCGCCGTGGCGGCTTTTCGCTCTACGTCCCGGAATATTATATGCCCGACCGCGCCTGGCCGCTGGTGATGGCGCTGCATGGCGGCAGCGGCAATGGCCGCGATTTCCTCTGGAACTGGCTGCGCGACGCGCGCAGCTTCGGCGCCATTCTGGTGGCGCCCACCGCAACCGCCGGCGCGCCGAACAAAACCACCTGGGCGCTGATGGGCGAGGACACCGACACGGCGAACCTGATCCGCATTCTCGACCGGGTGCGGTCGCGCTGGAACATCGACCCGGAGCGGCTGCTGTTGACCGGCATGAGCGACGGCGGAACGTTCTGTTACGTCTCGGGGCTCGAGGCCGCGTCGCCCTTCACCCATCTGGCGCCGGTTGCCGCGACCTTCCACCCGCTGATGGCAGAGACGGCGGACGCGGAACGGCTGCGCGGATTACCGATCTATCTCGCACACGGCCGGCTCGACTGGATGTTTCCGGTCCAGGGGGCGCGGCAGGCGCAGGCCGCGCTATCGGCGGCAGGCGCCGACGTCACCTACCGCGAGATTGAAGATCTCAGCCATTGCTATCCGCGCGAGATCAACCCGGCGATCCTGGACTGGCTGCGCGGCGGATAATGATCCTGCATGACGGCACGGCACGCGCCGCGCCGTCATGGGTTTCTTACGCATTCACGCTTTCACTCTCGGCGAGAGCAGGTCGGCGAGGCCGATGCGCCGGAACATTTCCGCGCGGACGCGGTCGGCAACGCCGTTGACGATTTCCGCGCCGTCCTGCGACGGATCGATGTGGATCCGGAACGGCCGCTTGCCAAAGGGCATGTCGACCACCCGGACGATTGCGTCGGCGACACTCCCGGCATCGGCATCGGCGGGCTCCAGCGAAGCGAGACCCTTCAGCGCCTGATCCGGCACACCTGCATAAGGCCCCTCGTCATATTCCGCGGCGCGCGCCTTGTCGACGGGCGAACCGGAATGCGCGAAGTGGTTGGTGCCCTTGGTAAAGGCGCCCGGCACGATGATCGAGGTCTCGATACCCCAGCGCGTCAACTCGCCGGCGTAGGACACCGCGAGCGAGTCCATCGCCGCCTTCGCCGCGAAATAGGGCGACAGATAAGGCGGCGTGCCGCCACGCGCGCTGCTCGACGACACCCACACCACGAGGCCGCGGCCCTGCTTGCGCAGTTGCGGCAACGCCGCCCGGTTGACGCGTTGGGTCGACAGCACGTTGATATCGTAGAGCTGCGCAAATTGTTCGGGCGTGAACGCTTCCGCCGGACCGAACGACATGTGGCCCGCATTGTGGATCACCACATCGAGCCGCCCATTGTCGGCGACGATCTTCGCGATACCGGCTTTCGCCGATTCGTCGGAGGCGACGTCGAGTTCGACGCTCCTGAGATCGACACCGTGCTCGGCGGCATAGCGCGCGACTTCGGCGACTTGCGCGGCGTTGCGGCCGGTCGTCTCACGCATGCTGGCATAGACGACGTGGCCGGCGCGGGCCAGTGCGCGGGCGGTCAAGGCACCGAAGCCGCTGGAAGCGCCGGTGATGACGATAACCTGTTTCATGGCATATCTCCTTTGATCGAAGATTAGGACGGATGGTCGAATGGGAACGCGAAGCCCGGCTGGCGTCGGGCTTCGCCGTTTGATTCAGACCATGCCGCCATTGGCGCGCAGCACCTGGCCGTTGATCCACCCGCCATCGGGACCGACCAGGAAGGCGACGGCGGACGCGATATCCTCCGGGGTACCGAGACGCTCCAGCGGATTCATCTTGGACATTCGCTCGATCAGTTCCGGCGATTTGCCGTTGAGGAACAGTTCGGTCGCGACCGGGCCGGGCGCCACCGCATTGACCGTGATGTTGCGGCCGCGCAATTCCTTCGACAGGATCGCCGTCATCGTTTCGACCGCCGCTTTGGTGGCGGCATAGATGCCATAGGCTTCGAGCTTGATCCCGACCACGCTGGTAGAGAAATTCACGATCCTGCCGCCGTTACGCAGCCGTTTCGCCGCTTCGCGCATCGTGTTGAAGCTGCCCTTGAGATTGACGGCGACCTGCTGGTCAAACAGCGCATCGTCGCTGTCGGCGATTTTTGCAAGCTTCATGATGCCGGCATTGTTGATGAGCACATCGACCCCGCCGAACGCGGTCTCAGCCGCGTCGAACATGCCGCGCACCGCGCGGGGATCACCGACATCGGCCTTGGCGGTCAATGCTCGGCCGCCCTTGCTTTCGATGTCGCGCGCCACCGCCTCGGCGGACTTCGCATCACCGGAATAATTGACCACGACGGTGAAGCCGGCTCGGCCCAGCCGCTCCGCGACCGCAGCTCCGATTCCGCGAGAAGCCCCTGTAACAATAGCTACCTTATTGGTTTCACTGGTCATTTTCAGTCTCCTGTGGTTTCGCGGCAAGCCCGCGTCTATGGGAGAAAGCTAGCCTCTTTTATTTTTCGGATAATCATCCATTATCCGACATCATTATCCGGATTTTACGAACAAAAGCATGGACCGATTCGACGCGATGCGGGTGTTTACGCGGGTGATGGAGCGTCGTTCCTTCACCCTGGCGGCGGACGATCTCGGCCTACCGCGCTCAACCGTCACCGATGCCGTGAAACAGCTGGAAGCCCGCCTCGGCGTGCGTCTGCTGGAACGCACCACGCGGCAGGTCAATCCGACGCTGGACGGCGAGGCTTATTACAAACGCTGCCTGTCGTTGATCGCCGATCTCGAGGACGCCGAGGGTGCATTCGGCGGCGCCAAGCCGAAGGGGCTGCTGCGCGTGGACGTTCACGGCACGCTCGCGCGTCATTTTGTGATGCCGCGCCTGCCGGACTTCCTCGCCGAATATCCCGGCCTCGAACTCTATATGAGCGAGGGCGATCGGCTGGCCGATCTGATCCGCGAAGGAATCGATTGCGTGCTGCGGGTCGGCGATCTCGAGGACAGCGGCATGATCGCACGCCGGGTTGCGATGCTCGAGGAGGTCACATGCGCCGCACCGGCCTATATCGACCGCTTCGGCCAACCCGGGAGCGTCGATGCCCTGAAGGCTCACATCATGGTCGGCTTCCATTCGTCAGGAACCGGAGCCTTGTTGCCGCTTGAGTTCGTCGTTGATGGCGCCGTGCGCGAGATGACGTTACGCGCGACGGTCTCGGTCAACGGCGCCGAGAGTCTCGTCGCCGCAGCGCGCATCGGTCTCGGATTGATCCAGGTGCCGCGCTACCACGTCGAGGACGACCTGAAACGAGGGATCCTGGTCGCGGTCCTGCCGGACTGTCCACCCTCGCCGACGCCGGTGTCGCTGCTCTACCCGCGCAGCCGGCAGCTCTCGCCGCGCCTCCGCGTGTTCATCGACTGGCTGGTGCGGGCGTTCGGTCAAAGCCAGGGCCTGATCGGTTCTGATTGAATCAGAACCGGGCTCTCATATTTTATTTGACGCGTTTTCTTCACGCGAACCGGCATCCACCCCGCTATCCAAGTCCGGGGCAGGCTTTCGCTCGTAAACGCCATAGGCTGTCTCCAGCCGGAACCATCCGACGCCGGCCACGTTGTCAGCGGTCATTGGAGGGTTCGTCATGCAGACTTTTTTGGGAATGATACTGGGTGCGCTGCTGTTGATCAGCGGCGTCTATGTCTATGATTCGATGCAGACCTCGACGGTCGCCAATGGCCAGGTCGCGGAATCCCGTCGCACCATCGTCAATTGGGATGTCGCCTCAACCGACTGGAACGCGATGAAAACGCGCGCTCACGAAGACTGGATCAGAATCTCGTCGAGATAATCGCTCGGCTGTTCGGCTCGGCATCTCCGCCCCCGTCTTCGACGGGGGCGATCATTTGTCGGCTGGAGCTTATTTTTTGCTCGCCGCCGCTTTCCGCGCATCGGCGATGACCTGACCGAATTCTTCCATGGTCAAGACACCGGGCACGCGGAATTTGCCGACGATGAAGGATGGCGTACCCTTGAATCCGAAGGCGGTCGCCTGCTCATTATTGCGCACCACGATCGCCTTGATCGCCGGCTCATTGGCGACGAGATCGCGGTTGAGGCGATCGATGTCGATGCCCGCCCCGGCGAGCAATTCGCTGATACGTGACTCGGTCAGCTTCGAATTGGCGGACATCAGCGCGTCATGCGCCTGAATAAACTTGTTCTGGTACCGGCTCGCCAGCGCCATCCGCGTCGCGACGATCGACATCGGCCCAAGAATGGGCCAGTCCTTCCAGATCAGCCGGACCTTGCCGTCGTCTTGCACCACCTGCCGCAATTCGGGCTCCAGCTTGCGGCAATACGGGCATTGATAATCAAAATATTCGACGATCGAGACATCGCCGTTCGGATTCCCCGCCGCCGGAATATCAGGATCGCGCAGCACCAGGGCTTCCGTCAGCACCGTATCCTCGCCGGGATCGGCGAGCGCTTTTCCGGGCGCCATCGCCATGCCGAACGCGGCCGAGCCGGCGCCGAGCAGGGCCAGCGCCTCGCGCCGCGTCCTGGCCGGGTTCAGCCGCGCGGGATCGGTCAAATGGGTCATGTCTGGCCTCCCGGCCGGCCTGAGGTCTGGTGCGATGAATATACGCATCACAACAGGGATAAGTTACGCACCAGCATATAGATCGCCACCGCCACAATGACAGAAGCGAATACGATGTTGAGCGCGCCGCGCCGGGATGCCAGCAGCCGCGCCGAACGGGTGCCGATCAGGCCGCCGGCGATGCCGCCCGCGATGAACAATCCGGCCAGCGGCCATGAGACCAGGCCGGAATAGGCGTAACTGGCGGCCGTCGTCAGGCCGAATGCGGTCACCGCGACCAGCGATGAACTGACCGCATTCATGATCGACATGCCGGTCGCGAGCATCAGCGCCGGCACGATCAGGAATCCGCCGCCGATCCCAAAGAAGCCGGACAGCGTCCCCGTCGCCAGGCCAAGGCCGACGACGGCAGGCATGTTGGCCCAGCTCATCTTCACATCGGGCAGGCCGACCTTGGACCTTGCCTTCAGCATCAAGACGGCGATCACCAGCATCACCAGCGCGAACAGCGCCAGCAGCTTTTGGCCGTCGAGCATCTTGCCGAAGATCGATCCGATGAAGGCACCGACAATCCCGGCCGCCGCGAAGGTCAGCGCGCAGGACCATCGCACGGTGCCGCCGCGCGCATGATTGGCCAGATTGAAAGCCGCGTTGGTGGCAACCGCAATGGCGCTGGTGCCGATCGCCAGATGCGCGTCCGGCACCCCGACGACATACACCATCAGCGGCACCGCAAGCACCGAGCCGCCGCCGCCGACAAGGCCGAGCGAGAAACCGACCAGCGATCCCGACACCAGTCCCAACAAGCCTTGCATCGCAGAGATGATCACGCCGGAGCCTCGTTTGCGCCGGCGCGATGCTGGAGCACGATCCGGAAAACCGGGCACCGGCATTCCGAAAAGATCATGCTCAAACTGAAGGGTACAGCGCGATCAGCAGGAGTGGAAACGCGGGCATGACAAGAACGTGACGCCCGCGTCTGTCAAGCCCCGATCAGGCCGGTCCCTTCAGGCGCTTGTTGCATTCGCTGTAATAGCCGCCGCCCTTCTGGATCCATTTCAGGCCGCCATTGGTGTTGGTTTCCTTGTTGGCCTTGTATTGATCCACGCAGGTATGCATGCGCGCCTTGCCGGCGGATTCCTGCGCATATTTCGGACTGACGGCGGACGGGAACACCGCATTCCCGACCGCGACCGGCGCCGCAGGCGCTGCCATCGGACTCGGCGCGGGCGCCGGTTTTGCTTCGGCGGCCGCGGGTGCCGGAGCAGCCGTGGCGGTTGCGCCGCATTCCGCCTTGCGGAAGTCGTTCCATTTCTGACCGTTGAGGGTACCGGCCGATTTGGCGTCCTTATATTTCGCACTGCATTCCTGCATCGTCAGGGCCTGCGCCGGCGATACGGCGGCGAACGCTGCAAAACCCGACATGGCAACGGCACATAGTAAAAATTTTACTTGAACAGTCATCCTTGGTCTCCTTGGGGCATAAGATCGAAGGGCGTCCATCCTACCGCAGCAACCGCGCACGATAAACGGAAGCAAGCCGTATCCCAGCTAAAATATCGTGCCGCGAAAGGCCGATCCGGACCTGCTTCATTCATCCGAGGTTCAGCATCGCGAGCCGACCTTGCGCGCCTCTTCAACCTGAGGTGATCCCCATGATGAGCCTTTCCTCCCGCGCCGCCGCGACGGCCGTCGCATCCCTGCTCCTGATGAGTTCCGCTTTCGCGCAAACGCCCGCACCGGCGGCATCGACGCCGGCTGCGGCCACAACGCCCGCGGCCAAGAAGCCGCACACCGCAGCTTCGCTCGAATGCTCCAAGGAAGCCGATGCCAAGGGGCTTCACGGCAAGGAGCGCAAGAAATTCCGCTCCGAATGCAAGAAGACGGCCGCCGATAAGAAGTGATTCGCCTGGTCCTTCCCCCGAAGGGAAGGACCAGGATAGTTGCTATGGCTTGAATGAGCCGGCTTGCACCGATCCGCGAACTCGCGGTCGGGCAAGCCGGTTTTTGTGTGCGATAGCAATTGAAAACACGCCCTGCTGCAATTGCGACGGCGCATTTGCATCCCTTACCCGGATTTGACGTAAGACGGTGTGAGACGAATTCTTCGGAGCGACAATCGGGGCAGGCTGAAGATGTCAGGCGCGGCGGGCCGTTTTGACGGCACCCCACGCCGCAATCGCGGCCATCAGCAGCGAGATCAGCACGTTGTAGCCGGCGAGCGATAGGCCGAGGAAACGCCACTGCACTTCGTCGCAGCGGATCACCTTCACCGTATCAAGGCGTTCCAGCAGGCTGCCGGCGCTGCCGAGATTTCCGACCGGGCCAGTGCAATCGGTCGGCCCCTGAAAGAAGTGCCATTCGACACCAGAATGATAGGCCCCGAGCCCGGCATTGCCGAGCGTGGCAAGCGCGAGAACGGCAAGGCCGGCCAGCAGCAGCGGGCGCGGCGCGTCCTTTGCCGCGGCGAGCGCCACCAGCGCCCCGAGCGGCACCGCCAGGTAATAGGCGTAGCGCTGCTCCAGGCAGAGCGGACAGGGCAGGATATCGAGCACGAGCTGGAAGAACCACGCCCCCGCCAGCGTCGCCGCCGCAATGACCGTGACCGCGAGCGATGCCGTCAGCGCCGGATTGGCCGTGAATTGGCTCTGGGACGGGTTCGCGGCGGCCTGAATCGTCACGGTACACTCCTGTTTGAAAGCGTCCTATCCCGGCCGCCCGATGCTGTCGAGGAGGCCATGATCACAGCGGGGTGTTCCGGCATCCGGATAATGCCGCCAGGATGGATTTTCCTGGCCTCCTTCGGTCATCGGGGAAACAATCGTCCGGCCGTGACACTCGGGTTGACCGGAAGTTCCTGCCCGCTATATTCCGCCGGCTTCGTGACCTCCGCCTTTGGGCTGGGCGACCGAGAGCCCCTGTGGCGGAACTGGTAGACGCGCTCGACTCAAAATCGAGTTCCGCAAGGAGTGCTGGTTCGATTCCGGCCAGGGGCACCAAAGATCTTTCGGCGAAATTCGGAACACCCATCGCCGGGCGGCCGCGGATACGTCGAGCCTACCGACGCGGCAGATTTTTTTGCCTCAGAGCCAGAGCGGACTTTTCTTATACATATGCGCTTTGAGGCCTTGAGCCGACGCCTCATTCGCGCGTGTCCGACACGTCGGAAGAGTTTGCCAATGTTGCGTGCTTTATGGCTTCCGACCTTGCGGGCGATGTGACCGGCAGATCCATTAATGCAACTCACAATTTCGTTTACCGGCATGGCGTGGTGATCGCGAAGTTGAAATTTGCGAAATTACTGGTGATCGGCCAAGCGAGCACAACTCGAAAACCAATGCCACCGGAGAAACCATGCTTTTCAGGGAATACAAGCGCTTCCACGTGCTGGGTCTGCTGGCCGGGATGTTCGCATCGGGGATGGCACAGGCCGAACCGGCGGCGGGCACGACGTGGACGGAGCCGACGACAGGTATGGAATTCGTCTGGGTGCCGAGTGGTTGCTTCAACCAGGGCTCGACGGATGGGTACGCAAACGAGCAGCCGGTGCATCGGGTTTGTGTCGCAGGTTTTTACCTGGGCAAATACGAGGTAACCCAGGCCCAGTACGAAAAGATCATGGGAAACAACCCCAGCGCTTTCAAAGGGCCAAATCACCCGGTGGAGCAGGTGAGCTGGACCGATGCCGGATCGGCCGCAGAGAAACTAAGCTCCCAAAGCAACACCAAGATGCGCCTGCCCAGTGAAGCAGAATGGGAATATGCCTGCCGGGCCGGCGGACAACACGATATTCACTGCGGTTCAGGCAGCTTGCCGGACATGGCTTGGTACTCGGACAACAGTGCCGACACCACTCACGACAAGGGGGGCAAGAGCCCGAACGCCTGGGGCCTGTACGACATGAACGGCAATGTGTGGGAATGGACGCAGGACTGCTATCACAGCAGCTATCAGGACGCGCCGGCGGATGGGAGCGCCTGGGAAACGAGCGAGTGCCAAAACAGGGTGACGCGAGGCGGAGGCTGGAATCGCGCCGCGTCGCGCGCGCGCGCGACCTATCGCGGCGGCGACGGGTCCAGTCATCGCGACAACAACATCGGGTTTCGTCTCGCCAGGACAGCCCCGTAGGGAATTTGCGCTCCCCGGGCTGGCTATGAACGGCAGATCGAGCCGCGCGCCGACTTTCGGCCTCCTGGGCCTGCAACTCAACCACCGTTGCGGGCCTTATCGGCTGGTGCCAACCAGCAGATACATGTCCGCATTCCCGCGGCGCGATAACGCCCGAGGCTCGAACATCGTCCCTCGAAAGACAGAGGGTGCAGGGAAAGCCGGGTGACGATCCTATGATCCCTGACCCCGATCAGGGCGTCTCGATGGACGTTCCCGGCGATTGGCGGCTCCGTCGCCGGATGCTCCGCTGCCGGAGACGATCGAGATACAGATAGACAACGGGGGTGGTGTAGAGGGTCAGGATCTGGCTTAGGACCAGCCCGCCGGCGATGGCGATGCCGAGCGGCTGGCGGAATTCGCTGCCCTCGCCCAACCCGATGATCAGCGGCACCGCGCCGAGCAGCGACGCCAGCGTGGTCATCATGATCGGCCGGAAGCGCAGCAGGCAGGCTTGGTAAATCGCATCGGCCGATGACAGACCGCGCACGCGCTCGGCATCGAGCGCAAAATCGATCATCATGATCGCGTTCTTTTTCACGATGCCGACCAGCAGGATCACCCCGATCATCGCAATGATGTCGAACTCGGTATGAAACAGCATCAGCGCCAGAACCGCGCCGACGCCGGCCGATGGCAGCGTGGACAGGATCGTCAACGGATGGACAAAGCTCTCGTAGAGCATCCCGAGCGAAATATAGATCGTCGCGAGCGCCCCAATAATCAGAAACGGTTCGCTGCTGATCGATTCCTGAAAGTACCTGGCAACGCCGGCAAAAGAACCGGCAACCGTTCGCGGCACCCCGATCCGGCTCATGGTCGCTTCGATCGTCGCAACCGCCGTGCTCAGGGAGACGCCGGACGGCAGATTGAACGAGATCGTGTTCGCGACCAGGCCATCCTGATGGTTGACCACCAGCAATGACTGGCCTTGCCCGAACCGGGCGACGCTCGACAGCGGAATCATCCGCTCTTCGCTGGTGCTGACCGCGGTCCCGGTCGACGATCCGCCCTTGCCGGTAGCGCTGATCGAGTTGGTGGCGAGATTCCGGACCGCGCTGGCCGCGACCGAATTCACCGACTCGGCATACGCCGACGACACCACCGTGCCGGGTACGGCGTTAGTGGTTTGCGAACCGCTGGCCGATCCGCCCGAGGTGCTGACATAGACATCCCTTAGCGTCTGCGGATTCTGCCAATACTCGGGTGCCACCTCCATGATCACGTGGTACTGGTTGCGCGCCACGTAGATGGTCGAGACCTGGCGCTGACCGAACGCATCGTAAAGCGTGTTGTCGATCTGGCTGACCGTGATCCCGAGCCGCGCGGTGGCATCGCGGTCGATGACCAGATTGGCCTGGAGGCCCTTGTCCTGCTGGTCGCTGCTGACGTCGGCGAGGGCCGGCTCGGTCTGAAGCGCGGCGACGATCTTCTGCGTCCATTCATTCAGCTCTTCGAACGTCGATGCCTGCAGCGTGTACTGATACTGCGCGCTGCTCGATCGCCCGCCGCCGCCGAGATCGCCCACCGACTGCAGGAACAGCGTGGCGCCCGGCACGGCGGCAAGCTTGCTCCGCAGCCGGCCGATCACCTGATCGGCGGACAGTTTGCGGTCGTGAAGCGGCTTCAAGGAAACGAATACCGTGCCGGTGTTGGTCGAGCCGCCGCCCGGTCCGACGCCGCCGCCGGTGAAGCCGACGGCGGTATCGACCGCCGGGTCATCCCTGACGAGGTCGACGAGCTGGGTCAGCTTCCGCTGCATCAGTTGAAACGAAATGCTTTGGTCGGCCTGGATCGAGCCGACCAGCAGCCCGGTATCCTGTTGCGGAACGAAGCCCTTCGGAACGATTCCGTAGAGATAGAAATTCAGGCCGAGGACGGCAGCCAGGGCCAGCATCACCGAGCGCGGATGGCGCAGCGCGACATTCAGCGTCCGGCGATAGCCGCTCAGCATCGCCTCGAAGATTCGTTCGCTCACCTGATAGATCCGCCCATGCGGCCGGCCGCGCTCCGCGCGCAGCAGCACCGCGCACATCATCGGGGTCGTGGTCAGCGAAACCACCAGTGAGATCACGATCGCGACGGTGATCGTTACGGTGAACTCGCGGAACAGCCGGCCGACCAGACCGCCCATCAGCAGGATCGGGACGAACACGGCGATCAGCGAAACGCTCATCGACAGCACCGTGAAGCCGACCTCCCTGGACCCGTCCAGGGCGGCCTCTAGCGGCGGCTTTCCTGCATCGAGGTGGCGGGTAATATTTTCCAGCACGACAATGGCGTCGTCGACGACAAACCCGGTCGCAACCGTGAGCGCCATCAGCGAAAAAATGTTGAGGCTGTAGCCGAGCAGATACATGACCGCAAAGGTCGCGACCAGAGACACCGACACGGCCACCACCGGCACCAGCGTCGCGCGCCCGCTGCGCAGAAAGGCGAACACCACGAGGATGACCAGAATCACGGCGATGACGAGCGTGATTTCGACATCCCGCAGCGAGGCCCGGATCGTGGTCGAACGATCGACGGCGAGATTGACGTCGATCGCGGGCGAGACCGAGGCCTGCAATTGCGGCATCAGCGACTTCACGCGGTCGACCATCCCGATGATGTTGGCGCCCGGCTGCCGGTATACGATCATCATGACGGCCAGCTTGCCGTTGGAAAGACCCAGGTTACGCAGGTTCTCAACCGAATCGACCACGTCGCCGACGTCGGTCAGGCGCACCGCCGCGCCGTTGCGATAGGCAACCACCAGCGATTTGTAATCCGCCGCCCTGATGGCCTGATCGTCGGAATAGATCTGGTAGCGCTGCTCTCCGTCGTCGACGCTCCCCTTCGGACTGTGGGCGTTGGCGCTGCCGAGAGCCGCGCGGATGTCTTCGAGGCCGATGCCGTATTTGTACAGCGCCTGTGGCGCGAGCTCGACGCGCACCGCGGGCAGCGATCCGCCGCTGACGCTGACTTCGCCCACGCCTTCGACCTGCGACAGCTTCTGCGCCAGCACGGTCGAAGCGGCATCGTAAAGTTCGGTGGGCGTCAGCGTATCCGACGTCAGCGTATAAATCAGGATCGGCGCCGAGGCGGGGTTGAACTTGCGGTAGGTGGGATTGCTCCGCAGCGCGGCCGGCAAATCCGCGCGCGACGCGTTGATCGCCGCCTGAACGTCCCGTGCGGCGCCGTTGATGTTGCGGTTGATGCCGAACTGCAGATTGACGCGCGCGGAGCCGAGCGAGCTTGACGAGGTCATCTCGATGACATCGGCGATCTGGCCAAGGCGCCGTTCCAGCGGGCTTGCAACCGTGGTCGCCACATCCGCCGGGCTCGCGCCCGGCAAGGTCGCCTGCACCGAAATGGTCGGAATATCGACATCGGGCAGCGGCGAGACCGGCAGCTTGAAAAACGCGACGGCGCCGGCGGCGACCAACCCGAATGTCAGCAGCGTTGTGGCGACGGGCCGACGGACGAACGGGCTTGACAGACTCATGATGCGCGAACTTGATCCTCATTCACCTTACAAGGCGCCATTCGATCCGTCCAACGATAGGGATCGGAAGCGTCGCAGGCCGCATGCCATAGTTCGACCGCATTTGAGGATCGTCGGCTGCCTTCAGCCGGCGCGGATAGACCAGCGATGCTGGTCAGCGCGGGAGCGCATCAGCAAATAGCATCTGGTACGTGTTGGAAGAGAGCGTCAAATTGACGCCAGCAAGCGATCGGCTCCCGGCAATCGATCTGCCAACAATCGGGCCACGTC
>NZ_JAAVUS010000004.1 GCF_018449525.1 Bradyrhizobium sp. dw_78 | reverse complement strand
GCCGGCAGGCCCGCGGCCAGCGCGAGCTGCGCCAATGCGGCGCGCGCGGAATCCGCGCCGCCATTGTCGCACAATGTCTTCAGCCGGCGCAGCGTCGAGGGCGGGAGGTTCGAGACAGCGTCGAGCCGCGGATCCGGTCTGCCGTCACCCGGAACGATCGCGAGTGCTATTCCTTTTGCCGCGGCGAGGGCGCTGACCTGTTCGACGCCGTAGCGCCAATATTCGACCCCGCCGAGCAGCCGGATCAGAATGCCGCGCGCGCCCGACAGCGTGTTCTGGAGGTAGAGATCGACCGAGAGCGGATGGGTCAGGCGGCGCAGATTGGCAAGACGGAGGCCGGGCAGGGTCTCTCGTCCATTGCGCCATGCGGTGGCAAAGGCACTGAGATCGCTGTCCGCGAAGGAAAGCACGACAAGGTCGGCCGGGGCCTGGCCGAGATCTTCGGCGGCCGCGGTTTCCTCAAGTCCATGCCGTTCGCGCAGCAGGATATGCATGCATCAACCCGTCAGCGCAGCCGTGATCGCACCCTGGTCGAAGCCGCGCTCGCCGATCACGACGATCCGCGAAATTCGTGGCTCGTCGGTACGCCACGGCCGGTCGAATTGCGCGCGCACCCGGGTCCCGACCCCCTGTACCAACAGCCGCATCGGCTTGCCGGCGACGGCGACGTAACCCTTGGCGCGCAGCACGCTGTGGTCGCGCGCGATCGCTTCCATTCGCGTCACGATGGTCTCGGCATCGGTATCGGCTGGCAGCGTCACCACGATGGTCTCGAAATCGTCGTGATCATGGGCGTCGTGATCTTCGTGGTGGCTCGGCCGCCCGTCGAGATCGTTTTCCGCCGCCGCCCCGAGGCCAAGCACGACGCGCGGATCGATGCGACCTTCGGTGACTTCCAGCACCGGAATGCTGCGCGGCGCTTCCGCCAGCACGGTCTTGCGGGCCGCGGCGAGACGATCCGGGCTGACCAGATCGGCCTTGTTCAGGATCACGATGTCGGCGCAGGCGACCTGATCCTCGAACACCTCTCCGAGCGGGGTGTCGTGATCGATGCTGCTGTCGGCGAGGCGCTGCCGCGCGATCGCCGCCAGATCGGGCGCGAACCGGCCGTCGGCGACGGCTTCGGCGTCTGCGACGGCGATCACGCCGTCGACCGTGATGCGCGACCGCAGGTCCGGCCAGTCAAATGCTTTCAACAAGGGCTTCGGCAGCGCCAGCCCGGAGGTCTCGATCAGGATGTGGTCGGGCGGTTGCGGCCGCGCCAGCAGCGCCTCGATGGTCGGAACGAAATCATCGGCGACCGTGCAGCACAGGCAGCCATTGGTGAGTTCGACGATGGCGTCCTCGGGGCAATTGGCGTCGGCGCAGCCTTTCAGGATTTCGCCGTCGATGCCGAGGTCGCCGAACTCGTTGACCAGGATCGCCAGGCGGCGGTCCTGCGGGTTCTGCATCAGATGGCGGACCAGCGTGGTCTTTCCGGCGCCGAGGAATCCGGTGATGATCGTGACGGGTATTTTTTCGATCGACATGGGATGTTCCTAGACCGGCTTCGGGGAGGGCGGGATGCGCGCGATCACGCCTTTGCGGAAGATCGTCGGGCGTTCCCGCCACGGCACCAGGCCGTCTTCGGTAGTTGCGTAGCGCGAGGCGCCGGCAAGAAGGTCGTCGACCGCCGCCAGGTTGAGGTCGCCGTAGACATAGCTCCAGCGTCCCGGTCCGCTGAGCGCGACGCTGCAACCGCGATTGCAATTGGACAGACACTCGGCTTCGACGATACGAAAGCCGGGCGGCGTGTCCTGACGGCGTTGCGCCTCGGCCAGCGCGTCATACAGCCGGCGGCCGGCACGTGGCACGGTTTCGCGGTCTTTGCCGGCAAGACAGGTGACGCAGACATGCATTGTCACCATGATATTTGATGTCACCGTGATATCGGATGCTGGAAGCGCCTCTTCGCGAGGCGGGTCTTGCGCAGATTGGTACATAGCAAAGCCCGTCAATGCACGGCCACCGCCAAAGGCGGTAGCCAGACAAGCGGCGAGCGGACCTGCACTCCGTTCGACCAACCTTCTCACCCCGGAACGCCCCGCCCGGAATGGCGAATATGGCAGGCGACGGCAGGTTTCCTGGCTCGCGGGTCATCGCCGGCACCACCTTCCCGGGCAAATGACCCAGTGGCTTTTGGTGCAGGCTTTCCACTCACAGTTGCGGGGGCAGCTCCGGCTTCGCGCAAAACCCGGGGAACCTCCCGTGTCTCATGCGTCCGGTATTCCCTCTTAGTCCTGTCCGGGGACAAGACACCGTCGGCTAGGGGATTCAATCAGACGGAAACGCCCTCAAGTCAATCCCTCACGAGGCGCCTGGCAGGTTGTCGGGATGGCATTCATGTGATCCTGTCGGCCGCCCACGGACGACGATGCAGGACACCATGAGCCCGAACGACACCGATGAAGCCGAGCGTCATCGCGCCAAGATGGCCAAGCGCAAGGCGGTCCAGGATGCCGAAGTTGCGTCCAAGACCATCGCCAAGGGCCTGTTGATGATCAATACCGGCCCCGGCAAAGGCAAGTCGACGGCGGCCTTCGGTCTTGCGCTTCGTGCATTAGGCCACGGCTGGCGGATCGGAATCGTGCAGTTCATCAAGGGCCGCGCCACCGGCGAGCAGGCCGCGTTCGAATCGTTCGGCGACCGCGTGGTCTGGCACACGGCCGGCGAGGGCTTCACCTGGGAGACCCAGGACAAGGCGCGCGACATCGCCGCCTGCCGGCGCGCCTGGGATATCGCGCTCGGCCTGATGGAGGATCCGAGCATCGGCCTCGTCGTGCTCGACGAGCTCAATATCGCGCTGCGCTACGATTATTTGCCGCTGGACGAGGTGGTGACGAGGCTGACATCGCGGCGAAACGATCTGCATGTGATCGTCACCGGCCGCAACGCCAAGCCGGCGCTGATCGAGGCGGCCGATCTCGTCACCGAGATGGGCGCGGTCAAGCACCACTTTTCCGCCGGCGTGAAAACCCAGGCCGGTATCGAATTCTGATGGCCGCGCGCGCGCTGATGTTCCAGGGCACCGGTTCCGACGTCGGCAAGTCGCTGATCGTCGCCGGCCTGTGCCGCCTGCTGGCGAACCGTGGGCTGGCGGTGCGGCCGTTCAAGCCGCAGAACATGTCGAATAACGCCGCGGTCACCGAAGACGGCGGCGAGATCGGCCGCGCCCAGGCGTTGCAGGCGCGCGCGTCGCGTGTCGCGCCATCGGTCGACATGAATCCGGTGCTGCTGAAGCCGCAAAGCGAAATCGGTTCGCAGATCGTGGTGCAGGGACGTGTGTTCGGCACCGCGCGCGCCCGCGAATATCAGTCCCGCAAGCCGGAGCTGATGCCCTATGTGCTCGACAGTTTTGCGAAAATTCGGGCGCAATGCGACATCGTGCTGGTCGAGGGCGCGGGTTCCGCGTCGGAAGTGAATCTGCGCGCCAACGATATCGCCAATATGGGATTCGCCCGCGCCGCCGACGCGCCGGTGGTGCTGATCGGCGATATCGATCGCGGCGGGGTAATCGCCAGCCTGTGCGGCACCGCCGCCGTGATCGATCCCGCTGATGCGAAGCTGATCGCGGGCTTCATCGTCAACAAGATGCGCGGCGACCCCTCCTTGTTCGCGACCGGAATGACATTCGTGGCCGAGCGCACCGGCTGGGCGCCGATCGGTTTGGTGCCGCATTTTGCCGACGCGCACCGGTTGCCGGCCGAGGATGTCTTCGGTCTGGATGCCTCGCCGGCAGCTACGCCGGGAAGCGCCGGGCATCGTGTTCGGATCGTCGTGCCGGTGCTGCCGCATATCGCCAATTTCGACGATCTCGATCCGTTGCGGCTCGAGCCCGGCGTCGAACTGGTGCTGTTGCGCCACGGCGCGCCGCTGCCGGTCGATACCGATCTCGTCATCCTGCCGGGGTCGAAGGCGACCATTGCCGATCTGGCGGCATTGCGCGCCTATGGCTGGGACAGCGACATCATCGCCCATCATCGTCGCGGCGGACGCGTGCTCGGCCTGTGCGGCGGTTACCAGATGCTCGGGCTTGGCATCGCCGATCCGGACGGCATCGAAGGGGCGCCGGGGTCGGCGGCGGGACTCGGCCTGATCGAGGTCACGACCGAACTGGCCGGCGACAAGTCGCTGCTCGCCGTCACGGGCCGCACCATAGCCGATGACGTCGCTGTCGCCGGCTATGAGATGCATATCGGCCGCACCGCCGGAGCCGGAACGCAGCGGCCGTTACTGCGATTCGACGACGGCCGTCTGGATGGCGCGGTATCAGCCGATGGCCGCGTCGCCGGTACCTATCTGCACGGCTTCTTCGCCGGCGACGCGCAGCGTGCAGCGTGGCTCGCCCGGCTTGGTGCGCCGGCGAGTTCGCTTGGCTATGAAAGATTGGTCGAACAAACCCTCGATGCGCTCGCCGCGCATCTTGACGCGCATCTCGACGTCGACAGGCTGCTTGGCATCGCACGTTGACGCACATGATCAGCCGTGAAGCGAAGCCATAAGCAGGCCTATTGCCGCGACGATCAGCATCGCGCCGCCAAAGGCCGTGCGGTAGATCATCAGCGCGCGATCGATATCCTTGGCCGTCGCCTCGGCCCGGCCGTTGCCCATCCAGTGGTCGTCGACCACAACGCCGCCATAGCTGCGCGGCCCGGCAAGCCGCAGGCCGAGCGCGCCGGCCATCGCGGCTTCCGGCCATCCGGCATTGGGTGAGCGGTGCAGCCGCGCATCGCGCCGGTAAGCCTGCCATGCCGAGGATGCCGAAGCGCCCGGCACGATGGCAGCGGCGGCGATCAACATCAGCCCGGTCAACCGTGAGGCCGGCAGGTTGACGAGATCGTCGAGCCTTGCCGCGGCCCAGCCGAAGGCGCGGTGCCGTTCGGACAGGTGGCCGATCATGCTGTCGGCGGTGTTGATCGCCTTGTACGCGATCATGCCGGGCAACCCGCCGATCAGAAACCACAGCGCCGGCGCGGTCACGCCATCGGAGGCGTTTTCGGCGAGGCTTTCGATCGCGGCGCGGCAGATCGCTGCCTCGTCGAGCGTATCCGGATCGCGGCCGACGATCCTGGCGATGCTGCGGCGGCCGCCGGACAAGCCATCGGCCCGGAGCGCGGTCGCGACCGCGCGCACATGCTGATCCAGATTGCCGCTCGAGATCAGCATGGCGACGACCAGGATTGCGATGGCAAATCCGAGAGCGGGAACGGCGTGCGCGAGCATATCGAGCACAACACCGGCCCCGATACTGACGGCGAGCAGCAGCAGCACCGCCGCCACGCCGGCGGCGCGGCGAACCGCGAACGAATAGTTCGGCCGGTTCAAGCTGGAATCGAGCGCCGCAATCAACGCGCCGATCCACGACACCGGATGACCGATTGCGCGAAACACGATGGCGGGATAGGCCAGCACGGCCTCGATGCCGAAGGCGACGATCAGGATCAGGATGCGGTCAGGCGGATAGGACATGGATTGCAGCATGCACTCGCGGGATGAGATCGGAAAGGTGGCGGAACTGCGCGTTCACGGCGGCCGGATCGATATCGCTGCGCAGACCTATCCAACGGCGCCACGACCATGGATCGATTTGTCGACCGGGATCAATCCCGTCGCCTGGCCGGTGCCGGATATCCCGCTCGCCCGCTACCAGCGCCTGCCACTGGCGAGCGAAATAGCCGCGATGACGGCCGCGGCCGCCAACGCCTACGGACTTCCGGCGAATGCCGCGATCGTGCCGATCTCGGGGAGCGAGCTTGCGATCCGTTTGTTGCCGCATGTGATCGGCGCTGGCCGCGTCGGCATCCTCGCGCCGACCTACGGTTCGCATGGCGCGGTGTGGCGTGACGCCGGCGCTGAGGCGCATGAACTCGCCGCGCTGCCGGATGCAGAAGGGCGGGGCCTCGATACGCTCGTCGTGGTCAACCCCAACAATCCCGATGGCCGCACGATCGCGCGCGCCGAACTCGCGGCCTTCGCGCGAGCCTGGACCGCGACCGGCAGGCGGCTGATCGTCGATGAAGCCTTTGCCGAGGTACAGCCGGAGGTCTCGCTGCTGGCGCTGCCGGAACTGTCCGCCGGTGCCGTGGTGCTGCGCTCGCTCGGCAAGTTTTTCGGCCTCGCCGGCTTGCGCGTGGGCTTTGTTGTCGTGACCGAGCCAGAGGTCTTGTCCTGGCGTCGACTGCTCGGCGATTGGCCGGTGTCGGGTCCGGCCTGCGAGATCGCAACGCTGGCGCTGCGCGACACGGCGTGGATCACGGCGACGCGAAGGCGTCTGGCGGCCGATCGAAGGCGGCTCGATAGCGTCCTCGCCGGCGCGGGGTTGAGAATGCTTGGGGGCACCGATCTCTTCGGTTTGTTCGAGGCGCCCGATAGCGTTGATCTGCTCGATCATTTCGCGCGCGCCGGGATTTTGATCCGGGATTTCTCCTCGATGCCGCGGCGCTATCGGTTCGGACTTCCAGCCGATGAAGCCGCGTGGCAGCGGCTTGGGGTTGCCTGCGGCATGCTGAAGGCTGGATGACGTCGCTATCGCCATCATCGTCTTAGCTGCCGCTCTCCGGTTCGTCCGACAAGGCTACCCGCGCGGCTTCCTCGCCGGCGAGACGGCCGTACACGGTCGACAGCGTGACGCCGAGGCCTGCGAGGTAGCCGTCGCCGAGCACATTCGCCGCCATGATCATGCCGGCTGCGAACATGTTGCGTGCGGGCCGGCCGTCGTTTTTCATCAGGCGCAAATGATCATCGACGGTGACGCCGAAATGCGTGAACGTTATACCCGGCCGCAGCGGATAGGCCGCGAAAGGCGGGACCGCAAGCGCGACCGCGGCGCGCGATTTCGGCGGCGTGAGCCCCTGGGTGCAGCGCTCGATCAGCGGCACATCGTTGCTGGTATCCGTCGCGGCGTTGAAATCTTTGATCGTGGTTTCCAGCGTTGCCGGATCTAGTCCGAGCGACGTTGCGAGTACGGTGATGGTGTCGGCTCGGACCGGGGGGAGGGCGGTCGGCAAGGCGCGTTCGAAGCCTTCCGCATCCAGGATCAGCCAGGCGATCTGGCCCGGACATTCGGCGATGCGTGCGCCCCAGCGGGCAAAATGCGTCTTGCGGGCGTCCTCGCCCTCGTCGTGAAATCGTCGGCCGTCACGATCGACCACGATACCGTGCGGGATCGCGGTGATGCGGGTGACGATGCCGCCATCGAATTTCGGCCCCCTGGCGTCCACCGCAACCATATGGGCGCGCGAGGGATCGCCGGCCGGCTTCACCCCGGCATCGAGCAGCAGGCGCAAGATCGAGCCGGTGACATAGGGCGTGCCGCGGATCATGAAGCCGTCGGCCGCGGCGCCGAAACTTTCACGAAGCCAGCCGATATTGGCCTGATGGCCGCCGGAGCACAGCACCATTGTCTTCGCGGCGATGCGATCAATGCGGCCGTCATGCAGGATGTCGGCTTCGCAATCCGGGCCGTCGCCAAAGGCAAGCGCGACGACTTCGCTGTCATAGCCGATCCGCACGCCGAGCTTTGCCGCGGTCATATAGAGCGCGTTGATCATCGCCTTGCCGCCACCGAGGAAAAAAGCGGTCCGCTTCGAATATGGCATCGCGCCGCTTGCCGGATCCTGCAGGCGCACGCCATGGCTCTCAAGCCACGGGGCGATGGTGGCGGAGCAGTGGATCAGAACGCGCGCCAGTCGCTCGTCGGTTGCGCCGCCCGTGACCCGGAGCAGATCCTTGAAGAAAGCGTCCTCGCTATAGCTGTCCGGCACGTAGCGGGTCGGCCGGTCATGCATCAGGCGGAAATTGCGCGCGTGGCGGGTGTTGCCGCCGCGCAGCGCGGCCGGGGCCCACTCGACCAGACGTACAGACGCGCCGCTGCGCCGCGCCGCGATCGCCGCGCATAAGCCGGCGCTGCCGCCGCCGACCACCAGAACGTCGGGGCCCCGAGAGGCGGGTGTTTCACTCACGATCGCGTTCGGCCGATCATGTTCCGCACCGCGTTCCCTGTTCACCTGATGAGATCGACGCACTGATAGGAGGGCGGCCCCCATTGTCAACCGCACGGGGCATCCTCCGGCGAAGGCGGCCCGGTCCCCGCTTGCGCAATGGCGCGCATCATGCTCTCGTGGTTCCGTCCTTCGGTGCCTCGCGAGAGGTGAAACGGGAATGCGGTCAGGCGAGAATTCGCCCAAGCCGCTGCTGCCCCCGCAACTGTAGGCGGATCGTTCTCGATCAAAGACGTCACTGAACGCCGCGAAGCGGTTTCGGGAAGGCGATTGAGAACATTGTCCGTGAGCCAGGAGACCGGCCGGAAGACATTGGATCAACTCGTTCGACGGTGGGTCGAAGGGAGGGAGAGGCATTCAACGGCCGTTCAGTCGGCATCGCTTCCGGCAGGTACGGCTTCGGTCGATCGATGGCGCAGGGCCGTCCGAGGCCGAAATCTCAAGCCGGCCCATCTCTTCATCGCCGTCCTATCGTCCGAGCCACCCGTGATGCGCTCGCGCCGCTTGCCGCTGCCTTTGTCCGCCACTTTTTATTGAGCACCGCACATGCATACCAAAGCCTTGCCCACCGGATTTGACCATCGGCGGATCGAACCCGTCGATCGCTCCCTCGCGCCGCAATTACGGGCCCGAATTGACGGCAAGGCCAAGCCGCTCGGTTCGCTCGGCCGTCTGGAGGATCTCGCTGTTCAGCTTGGGCTGATCTGGCATCCGCTGGCGCCGCGCACGGAGCGCGCCGTCGTCTTCGTGTTCGCAGCCGATCACGGCCTCGTCGCCGAGGGCGTTTCGCTCTATCCGGCAAGTGTCACCCAGGCGATGGTCGCGACGTATCTCGCCGGGCGCGCCGCCGTCAATGCGCTCGCCAAGGCTTCAGGCGTTGAGGTGCAGGTGATCGATGCCGGCGTCGATGCCGACATCCCCGCCCATCCGGGCCTGATCGACGCGAAGATCCGGCGCGGCAGCCGCAACGCTGCGCGTGAAGCGGCGCTTACCGCCCAGGAGGTGAGCGATTGTCTGGCGAGAGGCGCGTCGATTGTCGCGGCCTCGATCGATGCCGGCACCGACGTGGTGGCGATCGGCGAAATGGGAATCGGCAACACGACATCGGCGGCGCTGTTGATGCATCGGCTGGCGCCGGCGTCGCTTGCCGATTGCATCGGCGCTGGCGCCGGTCTCGATAGTGCTGGCGTTGCGCGCAAGCTCGCAGTTGCGGAACGCGCGGCCGCGCGCAGCGATGTGACATCGCCGCGCGAGGTGCTGGCCGAATTCGGCGGCTACGAGATTGCGATGATGGCTGGCGCGGTGCTCGGAAGCGCGGAGCGCCGCCGGCCCGTGATCATCGACGGCTTCATCGCGACCGCGGCGGCGCTGGTCGCGGTGCGTCTGCAACCCGCGGCGCGCGACTATTGCGTGTTTTCACATCGCTCCGCCGAGCGCGGTCATACTCTGTTGCTGGAAGCGCTCGATGCAAAACCCTATCTCGATCTGGATTTGCGGCTCGGCGAGGGCACCGGCGCCGTCATCGCGGTGCCGCTGCTACGCGCCGCCTCTGGAATCCTGACCGCGATGGCGGACCTTTCGGAGGTTCTGGCCGGAACGTTGCAGCCTTAGACCGTCGGATCGCGGGCATGGCCGAGCTTATTTTCCTCACCGGACCGACACGCAGCGGCAAGAGCCGCCGCGCGGTCGAGATCGCCCAAGCATGGGGCGACGGCGTGGTGTTCGTGGCGACCTATCGATCCGATGCGAATGACGCCGAAATGGTTGAGCGCATCGGGCGGCATCGCGCCGAGCGCGGGACCGCCTGGCGCACGCTGGAGGCGCCAGCCGACATCGTGCAGTCGCTCGCCGGTCTGTGGCCAAAGCCTTCCGGCGCGCTGATCGACAGCATGACGCTGTGGCTGGCGGATCGCCTCGACCAGGACGACGGGAATCTGATTGCTGCGTGGGATCGTCAGCTCGACGGCCTTTGCGCGGCGCCGCATCCGGTCATTGTCGTCGGCGACGAGGTCGGCTGGGGTCCGGTGCCGATGGACAGGGAGCTGCGCCGGTTTCGCGATCTGGCGGGCATGCTTGGCCAGCGCACCGCGTCGCGGGCCTCGGAAGCCTGGTTGATGGTGGCCGGCTGCGGCGTGCGGTTGAAATGAAGCTTGCCGGTTCGCCGGCATCGCCGGTGAAGCGGCGGAGATCGAGACCAGACCATGCGCGATGACCATCGATCGACCGTGATTGACCAGCTTAGGGACTGGATCGACGATCTTCGCCTTGCCACGGCGCTGCTGACGCGGGTGCCGATGCCGCATCCCGGCGGCGCCAGGCCGGAAGGCCTGGCGCGCGCCCAACGGGCATTCCCGCTGGTTGGCGCGGTGATCGGACTGGCCGTCGGTCTCGCCGATCGGGCCATGCTGGGCATGGGTATTCCGCCGCTATGCTCGGCAGCGCTGGCGCTTGGTGCTGGTGCCGCATTGACCGGCGCGCTGCATGAGGACGGGCTTGCCGACCTCGGCGACGGATTTGGCGGCGGCCGCGATCGGGCCGCGAAGCTCGAGATCATGCGCGACAGCCGGCTCGGCACCTATGGCGCGGTGGTGCTGCTGGTGAGTTTTGCGGCCAGATGGTCGGCGCTGGCGAGTTTGCCTATAGCTGCTGTCGTCCCAAGCCTCGTCGTGGCACACGTGCTCGCCAGGGCCGCCATTCCGGTTCTGGCGGCGAACATGCCGTTCGCCCGTGATGACGGGCTGGGCAAATCGGCGGGACGGCCCGAGCTTGCAACCGCCGTAACCGCTGTTGTCATCGCCGCCGCGATCGCGCTGCTGTGCCTGCCGGCGAAGGCAGCCTTGCTCGTGGTTGTCGTAACGGCCGCCGCGGCGCTGGCGGTGGCGATGCTGGCGTGGCGACAGATCGGCGGGGTGACCGGCGACGTGTTCGGCGCGGCCGAGCAAGTTGCGGAGACCGCGATATTGGTCGCGCTCGCCGCGCGCTTCTCGTGAGAGCCATGCCATGAGCGAGGTCAATCGTCTGTGGTTGATCCGGCACGCGCCGGTGAGGGGGCCGAAGGGCGTGATCCACGATTCCGATGCGGCCGCCGACACCGGCGATGAGGCGGCGTTCGCAGCGCTTCGGGCGAAATTGCCGGCCGGAGCGGCGCCATTCGCCAGTCCCGCTGTTCGCACTCTGCAGACGGCGGCGGCGCTGGGGCTGCGCCCGCAGGCCGAGCTGAATTTCCGTGAGCAGAATTTTGGGGCGTGGACGGGACGTCGGCATGACGACCTCGCCCGTGAACTCGGCGCCGCCTACCGGGATTTCTGGCGAACGCCGGCCAATAGCAGGCCGCCGGGCGGCGAAAGCTTTGCCGACCAGATCGTCCGCGTGGGTGACGGCCTGGCGGCGCTGCCGCCGGGAGACGCCGTGCTGGTGGTGCATTCCGGCACTGTGCGCGCGGTGCTTGCGATCGCGCTCGGAATCGCCCCGGAAGCGGCGCTGCGCTTTGCAATCGATCCGCTGTCGCTGACGCGAATAGACCGGTTGCAGAATGATTGGCGCGTGGTTGGCGTCAACCGGCTGTGTGGAGGGTGAGATGCGACGGATTTTCGTCATCGGCATCGGGGTCGGAGATCCCGATCACATGACCGTCCAGGCGATCGAGGCGCTCAACCAGGTCGATGTCTTCTTCATGCCCGACAAGGGGGCCGAGAAGGCCGCCCTGCGCGATCTGCGAACCACGATCTGCGAGCGTTTCATCACGAGTGCCGGCTATCGCACCGTAGACATCGATATCCCGCAGCGGGCAGCCGCTGGCGATTATCTCGCCGGCGTCGACGAATGGCACGGCCGTCTCGCCGACCTCTACAGTCTTCTGTTCGAGCAGGAACTCGCGGAAGAAGAGGTCGGCGCCATGCTGGTATGGGGCGATCCCGCGATCTACGACAGCACGCTGCGGATCATCGAACGCGTGCGCGCCAAGGGTCTCGCGCTGGACATTCAGGTGATCCCGGGGATCAGCAGCGTGCAGGTTCTCGCGGCCAAACATCGCATCGCCCTCAACCGGATCGGGGAAAGCGTGCTGCTGACCACCGGACGCAAGCTTGCCGACGGCTTTCCGGACGGATTCGGCAGCGTCGTGGTGTTGCTCGACGGCGCGCAGGCTTTTGCGCATCTGGCCGAACAGGACCTCGATATCTTCTGGGGCGCCTATCTCGGCACCGAACATGAGATCCTGCGCTCGGGAAGGCTCGCCGACGTCAAGGACGAGATCGAGGCGGTCCGCGCGCGCGCGCGTCAGAAGCACGGCTGGATCATGGACATTTATTTGCTGCGCAAATCCGATCCCGGCCGATGATGAATTCACGGCGACAACCGGCGTGACACCGACCATGATGGCAATCAAACCGCCCGGCCGCCATGCCGGCGTTCGCTCGTGATGAAAGAGACAATGATGAAATCCCAGGACATTCAGGCCGACGCCGAATTTTCCGCTGCCGAGCGCGACGCCGTCTACAAATGCATCTTCAACCGCCGCGACGTGCGCGGGCAATTTCTGCCCGATCCGATTCCGGATCAGGTGTTGGCGCGTCTGCTTACTGCGGCGCATCGGGCGCCTTCGGTCGGCTTCATGCAGCCCTGGGACTTCATTGTCGTCAGGGACTCCGCCACCCGGCAAAAAGTGCGGGACTCGTTCCAGGCCGCGAACCAGGAAGCCGCCGGAATGTTCGAGGACGAGAAGCAGACCGCCTATCGCCGATTGAAGCTGGAAGGAATCGTCGAAGCGCCGATCGGGATCTGCATTACCTGCGATCGCAGCCGTACCGGACCCGTCGTGCTCGGGCGAACCCATCAGGCCGATATGGATCTCTACAGCGCGGTTTGCGCGGTGCAAAATCTCTGGCTCGCCGCACGGGCCGAGAATATCGGCGTCGGCTGGGTCAGCATTATCAGATACGACGATTTGCGCGAGGCGCTGGCCATCCCGCCGTCGATCCAGCCGGTTGCCTATCTCTGCGTCGGCTATGTCTCGCATTTCTTCCGGAAGCCGGAATTGGAAAGCGTGGGCTGGCTGCCGCGCACGCCATTGCCCGACGTGGTGTCGATTGACCGCTGGCGCGGACAAGATATGTCCGATCCGCTATTTCAACACCTTTGACCGGCTTCCGAAGTATTTGCGGTTTTGCAAGCGGATCAGACTTCGAGCCATTCCTTGCGCACGGTCTGGCTGGCCTTGAGATCGGCCGGGGTTCCCTCGAATACGATCCGGCCGTGGCCCATGATGTAAAGCCGGTGCGATATGCGCATCGCGATCGAGAGTTTTTGCTCGACCAGAAGGATCGCCAGTCCGCGCCGTGCGATTTCAGCGATCAGGTCGCCGACCTGCTGCACGATCAGGGGAGCCAGGCCTTCGGTCGGCTCGTCGATCATGATCAGTTCCGGGTCGCCCATCAGCGTGCGGCAGATGGTCAGCATCTGCTTCTCGCCGCCCGATAGCACGCCCGCGGCGGTGTCGGCCCGCTCCTTGAGATTCGGAAACATGTCCAGCATGTCGTCGAGCCGCCACTTGCCCGGATGCCTCGTGTCCTTGACGCCGAGCAGAAGGTTTTGCCGCACCGTCAGGCTGGGGAAGATGTCGCGATGTTCCGGCACATAGCCGAGGCCAAGACGCGCGATCTTGTAGCTCGGAAGCCCGGCGATGTTCTGGCCCTTGAAGTTGATCGTGCCGTGGGGCGGGACCTCGCCCATGATGGCTTTCACGGTGGTCGAGCGGCCGACGCCGTTGCGGCCGAGCAGGCTCACCACCTCGCCGGCGCCGATATGCATCTCGACGCCCTGCAGGATGTGGCTTTTGCCGTAATAGGCATGCAGATCCAGAACATCCAGCATCAGGCCGCTTCCTCGCCGAGATAGGCTTCCTTGACCTTCGGGTCGTTGCGGATTTGATCAGGCGTCCCCGACGCGATGATGTGTCCGTAGACGAGCACGGAGATCTGGTCCGCAAGACCGAACACCACGCTCATGTCGTGCTCGACGATCAGGAGCGTGCGGCCCTCGGTGAGGCGGCGGATCAGCGACACCGCGCGCTCGGTCTCGGAATTGCTCATGCCCGCGGTCGGTTCGTCCAGAAGGATGACATCGGCGCCGCCGGCGACGGTGATGCCGATTTCCAGCGCGCGCTGTTCCGCATAGGTGAGAAGGCCGGCCGGCACGTCGCGCCGGGAGGTGAGGTGGATGTCCTCCAGAATCTGTACGGTGCGTTCCCGGACCTCCGGCAGCCTGTCGATGTTCTTCCAGAACGCGTAGCGATGGCCGGTGGCCCACAACACGGCGCAGCGAAGGTTCTCCCACACGGTCATGTTGGTGAATACGTTGGTGACCTGGAAGCTGCGCGACAGCCCGCGGCGATTGATCTGGTAGGGCGGCAGTCCCGAAATCACTTTGTCGCGCAGCAGAATGGCTCCGCTGGTCGGCACCATATAGCCGCTGATGAGATTGAAGGTGGTGGATTTGCCGGCGCCGTTGGGGCCGATCAGGGCGTGGCGTTCGCCCTGGGCGACCTTCAGGTTAAGGTCGCGGATCACGCGGGTGGCGCCGAAGGTTTTCTGCACGTCGCGGATTTCGATGGCGTTGCTCATGCGGCGAGCGCCTTTTCGCGCGATGCGTTCGAGGCTTCGTCCCAGGCTTGCCCGACACGGGTCCAGGTCCGGCGGGCAATGAGGAATCCGCCGATGACGAGGACGGCGGAGAGGATCCACGTCACCGGGCTTGCGGCGTCGAACGGGATGCCGAAGGGCTTGATGTGGGGATCTTCGTCGGGGTTGACGGTATAATGTACGGTGGTTTCGATCGCGAGCATCAGGCCGATGATCATGGCCAATGTGGGCACGAGCGCGATCAGGTAGGACGGAAGAACCCTGCCGAGCTGGCCGGTGCGGATTAGCGGCCGGTGCATCATGAAGAGGCCGGTGATGCCGCCGGGCGCGAAGGCGATGACGGCGATGAAGAACAGGCCGAAATAAAGCTGCCAGACGGTGGTGAGGTCGCTCAGGCCCAGCGACAGCAATGTGACGAAGATCGCGCCGACCACGGGACCGATGAAGAAGCCGATGCCGCCGATATAGGTGGCGAACAGCACGGTGCCGGACTGGACCGCGCCGAGATAGGCGGAATTGGCGATCTCGAAATTGATGGCGCTCAGCGCGCCCGCGATTCCGGCGAAGAAGCCCGCAAAGCAGAACGCCATGTAGCGGATTATGTGCGGATCATAGCCCACGAACTGCACGCGCTCCGGATTGTCGCGCACTGCATTGCACATGCGCCCGAGCGGGGTGCGGGTGAGGGCGTACATCGCGATCATGCAGATCAGGGTCCAGGCCGCGATGAGATAATAGATCTGGAGCTGGGGGCCGAAGCTTAGGCCGAACAGGCGCAGCAGCTTGGTCCGGTTGGCGGAGACGCCGGCTTCACCGCCGAAGAAGGTCCGCAGGATCAGTGCCGAGGAGGCGACCAGTTCGGCGACGCCGAGCGAGATCATGGCAAAGGCCGTGCCTGACCGCTTGGTCGAAACCCAGCCGAGCAGCATCGCGAACACGAGGCCGGCGACGCCGCCGATCAGCGGAATCAATGGCAGCGGTACCGGCCATTTGTGGAAGCCGATGATGTTGATGGCATGGATCGCCAGGAAACCGCCGAGGCCGTAATAGACCGCGTGTCCGAACGACAGCATCCCGGTTTGGCCGAGCAGGATGTTGTAGGACAGCGAGAAGATGATCGAGATTCCGATCAGGCTGAATGTCGACAGCGACGTGCCCGAGAAAAAAATCTTCGGCAGCACCGCCAGGACCAGCGTGGCCGCGATCCAGAGCCCGTAGAATTTCAAATTGTCCGTGATCGAGGGACGCGGCGGCGCGGCGCTCAAAGTGATCTCACTCATGATTCACGGGTCCCGAGCAGGCCCATCGGGCGGAACGCGAGGATGAGCACGAGCAGCATATAGGGCAGGATGGGCGCGATCTGGGCCACGGTTACATTCCAGATGTCCGACAACCAGGTTGACGCATAGTCGGGGCTGAGCGGTCCGAACATCCCGGCGAGCGATCCGTTCATCGATACGGCGAAGGTTTGCAGCAGGCCGATCAGCAGCGAGGCGATGAACGCGCCCGGCAGCGATCCGAGGCCGCCGACCACCACGACCACGAACAGGATCGGGCCGAGCAGTCCCGCCATGTTCGATTGCGTCACCAAAGCAGGGCCGGCGATCACGCCGGCGACAGCGGCCAGCGCCGTGCCGACCCCGAACACCATCATGAAGATGTGCCCCACATTATGGCCGAGATGGCCGACCATGTGCGGATGGCTAAGCGCCGCCTGAACGATCATGCCGATCCGGGTTCGCTTCAGCGTGATCAGCAGGACCACGAATATGCCGATCGATACCAGCAGCATGAACATCTTGTAGGCGGGATAATTGGTGGAAAAAATCGTAAAGGCCGGAAAGTCCAGCGAAGGCGGCACGCGAAAATCCACCGGGCTCTTGCCCCAGATGATCTGCACGATCTCCTCGATGGCGAAGGCCAATCCGAACGTGAACAGCAGTTCCGCGACGTGGCCGTTCTTGTGGACATGGCGCAAGCCGTAGCGTTCGACGGCGGCTCCGATCAGGCCGGCCAGCACCGGCGCGATGAACAGCGCGGGCCAGAAGCCGAACCATCGGCTGATCTGGAACCCGAAGAATGCCCCGAGCATGTAGAAGCTGGTATGGGCGAAGTTCAACACGCCGAGCATGCTGAAGATGACCGTGAGGCCGCTTGCCATCAGGAACAGCAGCATGCCGAACAGCACGCCGTTCAGGGTGGATATGACGATTAGTTCGAGCACAATACGATACCCAACTGGAAGCGAGGATGATCGTCTTCACCTCTTCCCGCTCGTGGGAAGAGATCGATTTTTGCGAAATAATCCGGGCGAGGGAATCACAGCGGTACCAGGAAGTGGTCCTCACCGCGGACCTCTCCCCGCATGCAGGGAGAGGCGCCTGAACCATACGGTTACGGCCGTTCCATCTTGCAGGTGGTCGGCAGCATGGTCTGATCGGTGTCGATCTTGGCCACGAGTTTCCAGCCCCAGCCGGTCTTCTCCTCGTCGAAGGGTTCCTTCTCGGTGCGTTCGCCGAACGAGGCGATATACATCGGCTGGAAGAACTGATGATCGTCCTTGCGCATCACGCCCGTGCCGCCGGCATAGACCTGGAATTCCATGCCTTCGAGCGCCTCGGCGACCTTGACCGGGTCGAGCGATTTGGCCTTTTCGGCGGCGGCGGCGAACATCCGCATTTCATTGGCGGCGCGGGGATAGAAGTTGCTGAAGTCGTATTTGGCGCGGAGCGCCTTTTCAAACGCGTCGGCGGGGGCGTAGCCGAGGTTCGGAATGCCTTCCGCGATCTGGTACACTTGATGGTTGAGGCCGGCCTGCTTGATCGCCGTCGGTCCGCCGGTGCCGCTGGCATAATAGGTGTACCAGTTGACCTTCAATCCGGCGTCGGCCGCGGCCTTCAGCAGCAGGGAGATGTCCTGTCCCCAGTTTCCGGTGATGACGCTGTCGGCGCCGGAGGCCTTGATCTTCGCGATATAGGGCGCGAAGTCCGTGATCTTCAGCAGCGGATGCTTCTCGTCGCCGACGATCTCGATGTCGGGACGCTTGGCCGCGAGCATCTTGCGCGCGGTGGTGCGGACGGATTCGCCGAACGAATAATCCTGGTTGATCAGGTAGACTTTTTTCACGGCCGGCGCCGTCTTGATGTAGTTGGTCAGCGCCTCCATCTTGATGTCGGAATTGGCATCCCAGCGGAAGTGCCAGAAGCTGCACTTTTCATTGGTGAGGACCGGATCGACGGCGGCGTAATTGAAGTAGAGCACTTCATGGCCGGGATTGCGCTCGTTGTACTTGGTCACGAAATCCGAAAGCGCGGCACCGACGGCCGAGCCGTTGCCCTGCGTCAGGAAGCGCACGCCGGAGTCGATGGCCTTTTGCGCCTGGATCAGGCTTTCCTGGGGGTTGGTCTTGTTGTCGTAAGGGACGATTTCGACCTTCTTGCCGAGAATACCGCCCTTGGCGTTCAGTTCATCGGCCAGAAACTCGTAAGTCTTGAAGCCGACTTCGCCGACGCTCGCGCCGCCGCCCGAGAGCGGATCGATATAGCCGATCTTTACGGTATCCTCGGCCAGGGCGGCGCTGCCGAATAACGGAAACGCAATAGCCGCAGCCAACATCGCCTTACGCATCAGGTTTTCCTCCTTGATATCCCCTACCAACGGCCTTTAGCTATGAGCGGCTGCAAGCGACATGCGTCACCCTTGGCCGTTGGCCTCTTTATGAATTGATTTTGGTCCAACGTGTTACAGGCTGCAAGCCCTTCGTTGGTCGTCCTTCGATTAACATGGCCGACTTTTGATAATGCTTAATTTACGCGCAGCGCTGCCGGCGGGGCAGGAGTTTGTCCTGTTTCCAACACGCGAGGCTGGTATACGGGGCGATCGATAGCCATTGGGCCGCTCGATCTGAAAGGCAAAGACGGTCTTCGTCGCCGGGCACGGGGGATGGTCGATCGTGCCTTGGGCTTTGCAAGCGGATTATCTTCCGATCACTTCTCGACGGTTTTTCGATGTGAGAAAATCTGGCGTCGATGGCGTTCGTCCACCTAGAACAGGCGCGGATCGAGTACGAACGGCTCCACCGAAACAAGAGAGATGCTCGCCGTTGCCTTATGATTGTGGTTGATCAGGACATTTACGTCAGGAGACTGATCAATAGGAACGATGGCGGAGGGAACGCGCAGCAAGGGTGTCGATAGCGAACTATGCCATTTATCCCCACGCTGTTGCGTCCAACCTTCCTGTTGCCGCCAGTCAGCGGGCAGATCATTCAAGGCCAGAATCTCGACGGCAAGATCATCGGGCACGTCGTAACGTACCATCATCAGAGCGGGGAAGAGCGTCGGATCCTCGATATGGACGAGTTTCTCCAAAACGCAAAGAGCAGGGGACGTGCTGCAGTAAGTGACGGGTTGTCCGACCGTATTCCAACGCCCGTCGAAAAGAAGGCCGTAGCCACCGTCGAACGTCCTCGCATGTGCTGTGCCGGACAACCGCCAGAGCAGCATCAGGCGGCGGCGCCCCACGCGATCTTGCCCAGAATGGTCTCGACGACGCGCGCGCCGGTCTCGGTTTGGGTCAACGCCAGCGGCGCTTCGCCATGAAGCTCTGCCAACGGGCGTCGAAGCCACGCATTTGCTTTGTCGATATCTCCGAAGGTATCCTCGGCAAGTGTCTGCACCCGCAGCAGTCGTACCGCCCGATCGGATTCGTCGATGGTGAGAGGTTGCTTTTTCTCGGCGCGATGACGGCGTGTACGTTGGGGAATGACGAACTGTTCAATTTCCTGATCGGTAAGGCCTGCCTTCACCAAACCCTGAAGCGCAGAAAGCGGAAGACGCTTTCGCACCGCGAACGCGAGCTCTGCCTGAGAACGCACAATTCCGCCAAGGACTGTGCGTCCGCCAAGCTTCCTCACCACTATCTCGAGGATGGACAAAAGGGCCTCCCTGAATGGAGCGGCAACATGCCGTATAAATAACGGCAAATTGCCGAATTGCAAGAGCTCTGCGTGGTTATCGTCGGCAAGGAGCCGGAGCGGAGGCCAAGCGTAAAACATCGCGTCCGCTATGTGTGTACTCACAAGTAAAAATGGGCTGGAAGGCGGCCACTTTGCGCCAACAAAATCGTAAACGAGGCGGTTTACGATTATAATCCGCCGGCAAAGTTCCTCAGTCCCTTCAATAGGACATTGGGCAGGCTGACAAAGAAAAAGATAAATGAAATGAATGGCTTAGATCGCCGCTTTTCCGTCGCCCCGATGGCGGACTGGACGGACTCCCGAAAATAATGAAGTGATCTCAGCACTTAGTGCTAGTCAGAATCGTCGTGCAGTACCGATTGCCGTACAGCTGAATTTTTTTTCGTATGTTCGCGCAAGTCAGCGTAGTTTAGCGTGCATCAGAGTATTCCGTCGTCGAATCGCGTACTACGCTAAGCTGCGCGATACCGCGCTTCTCCAGGTCCCGCGACCTACGCTATAAGCACTATCTGCTCTATTGCCGGGATGGCAGGAGGTCTTGCGGGGGCCGTCCGTGAAGCACCGAGTGGGAGTCAGATCCACTAGGGAAGAACGCGAGTGGGCGGCGGGGGTGTTTCTAGAAAAAGAGCCGTCAAGAACTTAGCGTCTCGATAGATCTCACCGGCTTTACCGTCAAACGACAGAAGGCCCTGGAAATACGTTGCGTAGGCCGCATACGTGGCATCTACAATATCATTTCGAATCTTCTCCGGCTTTACATTTTTTGCGCCCCCCACCGACATCCATCCCAATGCGACTAGATATCCAGCCAACGCGTAGCGAAAGATGAACGTATAGGGCAGTTCTCGAGCAAGCGGCAGCCCGGCGAAATTCGGAGAGGCTTCGAACAGGAACGCCGCCATCTCAGGAATATGAGTCTGTATCTTATCGAGTATATCATTGGACATTGGCTCATGCTTCCGCAAAGCCTTAAGCTCAGCTTCACTGAAGTTTTTGGCCATCGCGTCTAGGTTCTCTGCGTAGTGATGTTGATCATCTCTCATCCGCTCGAGATGCACATCAGCCTCGTTACCATTTGCAATGAGTTGACGTTGCAAGGCTCTGTCACCTGCTTTGGCGCGCGCGAGGTGCTCGCACCACTCCGAAAAGCCCGCTGTCTGATCTCGATCGATCATCCGTCGCGTAAATCCGCAACGACGCCCCTTAAGCTGAGCGACAATGCTGGTACTCTTGAGGATAATAACTTGCCTTGGAAATTCGCAGAGAATCTCTGTTGCGCTGACGATGTTTGTCAGAGCGTCGCCTTTGAAAGCTTCCATAGCAGCGTAGTCCGTTAAGACGACGCGGTTCCACCGTGACGCGGCGAGATAGTCCCGAAGCTTTGGCGACTGTAGATAATTCCGGTCAACAACTTTGCGCATGGCGCTGTATTGCACCCCCTGCTATGAAATACTTTTGCGGGATAGGGCATTTCCGGCTTTGATCATTACCGACCGAGTCTGCGGAAGAATAAGACATGGGTATTCTCACCGGCACCCATCACGGTGATGCCGCCACCAAGCTGCTGGGATTTTACCAGGATAGGGCTCATGAGCTCGAGCAGGCCGGTCAATACTTCATGGCCGCCATCGCGCTATCTTTCGCTCTTGAAACAGCCGTCCTCGCCTATCTGCTCGTCGAATTCGGTGAAGAAAACGGCGGCGAGCTGGAGATTCCAGACCGAGTCAATATGGCTGAACTTCTTGAGGCCTGCAATGAGATCGATGTTTTAAGTGCTCCGATCAACGAGCCGTCGCACGCCCGCGAGGACGACCAGCGACCCAAGCATATTGCGAGAGACCTGGTCGATAAAATCAGGAGATTTCGTAACCTGATTCACCCGGCTGTCGCGTTGCGGCAAAACTACGATCCCTCGGCGTTCGATCGGGAAGAGTTGGCGGAGTTCAGAACCATGTATGAGTCCGTCATACACAGCTTGCTTTTCTATATCTAGATGTACGGCACGCGGCCGCGGAGTTCTTAGACTGAAGGGAGCCGACGCGCGATGGGCTCATCGGGAGGGGAAGTCGTTGGTTAAAAATCTCGAACTGGACGACTTCCGCGCCGTGCGCCGAGTGCTGGAGCCCGACGATTTTGCACTGACTGACGGCCAACCTGACCCACCTCCGTCGGATCTGATCGAGGAGCAGGCTTGGTGCCATATCATGACGTTGCCCGACGACGTCGCAATCCGAACTACCAGTTTCCAGGGATCGCGCATATCGCTACTGAGCGAAATCGTCAGCGACTGGATTCAAATATTGCCGGAACCAGGCATCATGGCGTCTGCAATGCTCGATGTTTCCGACGCTTTCTATTCGTCAACATTCAATCAAATGCACGGATTTTACAAAGAGTCGATTTCTGCACTCCGAAGCGCGCTGGAGACGATAATGCTGGCGACGCATTGTTCGTTGACCGCGGATGAGGACAAGTGGCGGCGTTGGATGGAGGGGGAAGAGCTTCGCTTCGGTAACATCTGCGATCAAATTCTCACTTTGCCGAATGTCAGGAGCCAGGACACCCAGGTTCTGCAACGATGTGGCGCTGGCCTTTTTCTTGCAAACGAACCGTCTAATAGAACGGCATGGGCGCGTACGTTGTATCGAAGGTTATGTCGATATAGCCACGCCCGAGGCGATGCTACCAATGCCGAGATGTGGAACAGTACCGGACCGATCTACAGTGCGGAAGGCTTCAGAGCGTCGTACCATTTCTTTCTTGAAGTGCATGCACTCTGTCTCATTCTCGCGAAATACGCCGAGTCGACTTTGCAGATTTCGAAGACTGCGGCACTGGTGCTCCGCCCCGACAGCATCGAGTTATATCTTGAGGAGCCGCATCGGAGTGTGTGTTCCGCGCTCTATTCGGCGCTATGGCCGTGAGGGCAATTAATCGTCAACTTGTGTTGCGGGTTCGGACCCGGTCGAACCGGGAGGACGGCACAACCCACGACTACACGAAATAGCGAAATGAAGTCTCGACAGGGTCATCGTCGCCGTACTCATCGAGTATTCCACCCACTCGCCTTGCGAACGATAGAGATACCGGCCATTTCCCACGGATGTCCGCCGTGTTCCAGTTCATGCGGGTGAGGTTGAGTACATCCTGGGCCGCAACAATAGGGCCTTCAGGACCTAAGCAACGGACTTCGAACGGTTGTGGAACATGGGGACCGGGATAGGTGCCCAGTTCGGGCATGAAGCCAGATGTAAACAGGAAGCTGCGGGCATCGTTGATCGCGCAAACCGTGCCAACCTTCGGTGGATATGCGCCATATCGGAGCAGGCGGAAGAGGCTAGGTACGAGCGTGACCATCGAGACGATCGGGATGTCCTTCAGCGCAGCCTCGAAACCGGCCCGCTCGGCTTGATCGAAATACGAAGTCTTGTGCAGCACCACGCGGAGAGGAGCTCCACCAGTCCGCAGCTCGTACTCGGCTAGAACGTCCTTCGCCAGATCAAAAGCCTGCTCTTCGGACAGGTGGACATTTCGGCCCTGATCGGGCTCGACCGGCACGCCTTGTCCCCTGATGGCGAAGCCTTCACCATCGCTGGAAAATGCCTGCGCCAAACTCGAACGCACGATCGCCCGTTGTGTCGTTCGGAAATGGTGGAAGCTGATTCCCACAAAACAGGTATCGGGACCGGTCGGAGGCAGCCGCCAAGGCACGCCGCCGGCTTTGTAATAAAGGCCCACGGAGAAATTCCATGCGCGCGTAGCCGGATCCTGGTTGCGAGCGGAGTCATCGAGCAGCGCATCAGTCACCAATTGGATCGGCAATCGGTTCCTCAGTGCCCGCGCCTTCAGCGCATGACGCAGATCACGTTTCAGAAAGTCCTCGGTGGTCTGCTCGACCTCATCGAACAGATCAAAAAGATCGAGTTGGCTATTGGTCCTCGCGCGCTCGATCACCTTCGCTCGTTTGCGCTCATCCTCGGTCGCCTTGCGCTCGACCGCACCAACCTTGTCAAAAACATTCTCTGGAATGCACATCAAGACAATATCGGGCCGGTTTAGGTCGCGCGCGGCGAGGCGCGCGTGAGCATCAGCATAAAGATCGACCACGCGTTGGAAAGCGCTGTAAGCGTCACCTTGCAGGGCATGCTCAAGGTCGTCGTTTATGTCAGACGAAAGCGCAATTGACGATTGTTCGGGGGCAATCAGCGCCTTGTGAAACGCATCGGGGAAACCGGGAAATGGCTTCCTGAGCAGACTTGCTTCGCCGAGTTCGGGAATTTCGCCGCTGCAACGTTCGAGCCATCTTCTCGCCGCGGCCACTTGTTCCGCGGGGCCGATGATGCCGACATGGACATGATCCTTTCGTGCGGAACCAAAACGCAGATCAAACGGACCGGCCGCTACCAGCCCAGCCTTGGGATCGCTATGTGCGGCGGCCCCTCCAAACTGCAGGCGTGGTGGCTGCAACTCGGTGATCGAAAGATCAATCGCCATCGTCCGCCCCGTCAGTGTCGAGGGGCTCGTCGTTCGTCTCGTCTTCTTCCGGTTCCAGCGCGAGCTCCTCGAGCTCTGCGTCCAGCTTCAACAAGTCTTCGTCTATCTCCTGGTCACGCTGCGATATTTCGTCGAAGGCCGACACGTTGAAAGAAATCGTCGGCGGGCGCGGCGAAAGCAGGACTGTTGGTGCAAAGCGCGCCAGATCGTTATCCGACCGATGCTCAAGCGCAAAGAGTCCATCCGACTCACCCGACAGGACGGCCAGCCAGAACGAGACGTCCTGTAAAACTGTGGGGTTGAAGTCGCGCGCCGCTCGACGTGTCGAAAGAATATTGGTGCGTTCCCGGTTGATCGGCTTGCGAAGCCCGTCACGAGTGAACGCATAGCCTGGTGAAATCACCAACGCCCAATCATCTGCAAAGCGCATCACCGAGAAACTGAACGCCTTGTGCTCATAGTAGACGATGTCGTCCGAATCTCGCCTGGTCCGGGCTTTCACGACTGTGCGCGTAGCCTTTCGCAGACGGCCCCGATAACTCACCTTCAACTCCGGTTCGTCACCGCGCCCAAAATACGCGCGGCGCCGATCAAATTCGATCTGAAGTCCCTTGGTTTTCAAGTGTTCGAACACCAACTCGTGCAGTAGCTTCAAGGCAGTCGCTTCGCCTCCCGGCAATGCAATAAGTTCCGAGAAGCTCATGGTCTCGATGTCGCCCGCATCAAACGGCGAGACCAACGCGTCGGCAAGCTGATCAAGATTGTAGAACGTGTAGAAGCGTCCATCGTTGACATGCCCGGGCGGGACAGCCAAGTCCCTTACGCTCCGATAGAAGCTCGCGTTCGAACTCGCGCTGGTGCCCGAATGCCAAACCTTGTCGGGCATCGACGTGATCGAAATCAAGTTCGTCGAAAAGCGGACCGTCTCCTCGGCAACGGGCAACGCCGTGTTGGTGATCTCGTCAACCGCCTCCGGCCGAGCTTCGATGGTGACAATAAATTGTCGGTTATCCTCTGACGGGCCAAATGCCACCGAGCCGTTGTTATTTACCGTGGCCAGGACCATGTCCGACAAACCGGACCCGCGCCGATCCATCTGTCCGCCTCCGTAGAACAGATCCGAAATGGCGGGATTGCGATAACCTTTGATCGGACTTCTCCGGCCGGCGATGGCCTCTTGAAATGGCTGGTCGCCCACCTGTGCGGCAATCTCTGCGATCAGTCCTCCTGGGCTTATGACCGTAATCGATCTCGGCTGGACCTCGACTTGAATGGCTTCGTCCCGATCATAGTCGCGGTGGACAATCGCATTGACGATCATCTCCTTGATGGCGATGGCATTGTAAGCGCTGACCGTCCGCGACACTTCGGCCTTCAGCCGAAATTGGAAATTCACCAACGCCAAGAGGTCGATAAGTGTGTCCAGTTGGCTCCAGAGATTGCCGGTAATGGTGCGACGGACGACAAAATCGCCTTCTTGCCCACCAGACTCGAGCTCAGCATCGTTTCCAAAGCGGCTCTGGAGCCAGCTCCCGGGTCCCGACGCGCGGAATTCGACACGCGCTTGCTTAAACTCATTCGACGGATTGCGTGCAAAGAGCAACCATCCGGCAAGGGTCGGGGCTTTCGTCGCTCCGATTGGCCGCACCAAGTCCAATCGGTCTGTCATTTCCTCGATCCACCCGGCATCGATCTGCCCCGGGCGCCACAGATCGGTCTTTTCGGCGTATTGAGACAGCCGCGCTTGAAGGAGAGACTGTTCGAAGCCGGACACATCGAACCCCTCGAGCGGCCGCATATCCGCGGGCATGCCCGCGACACTATGGCCGGAGGGCCGCCGCGTCGGGCGAGCGCCCGCGGCGGTCATGCTGGCGAGCAGGTCCTTTTCAAGCAGGTCGTCGAACCCCTTGATCGGTACGAGTTGGAAGTTCGAGCCAATCTGGTTCGCGAGCTTGGTGACGTGCAAGGGGAAGGGGCCGCCGACATTGTTGTCCAGGACACACCAGTAGACACCATGCAAAAAGCCGCCCGAGCCAGCCTGCGCCAGAAACAGATCGTTCATCACGGAGGCTTCGGCGCCCCGGTAACCGATGACGATGATCGGGTGGTCGCGAAGCAGCGGCTTCAACCGATCGACGAGTTGCCCGTCGAGGGACTGGACTTCATCGGTGAGGTTCTTGTCGGTGTAGTGTTTGACCGAGCCGTGCAGGAATATCAGTTGCGGATCTTGCGGTACCGAGCTGAACATAATGTAGTCCGCCGGCGTGCTGATGCTGACCAGCCGGTGGGGGCGGTTGTGCTGAATCGCCGCCCGTTCGAGGCACTGGTCGAAGTTCGTCGTGAGCACGGTTGAGATCCAGCCCTGGTGGAGAATTTGCGTGAGCGCGACATAGCCGCGCGAGGGCGGGATCTCAGAAGGATTGATGAGCTGTTCGAAAAATTCCCGGCGATCACTCTTTACGCCCAGAAGATTGTCGATCGCGTCGGGGTAAAGCTCGGCGGAGTCCACATTCGACTTGTACCACGGTTGCGCCGTCAGCCATGGCCAATAGTCGGAACGCCTGATCGACATGTCGCTCGGATGCCGACCGTTCTCCTTGCACCATGCCCATCTGGCGACTCGCTCGACGGTCTTGTCGGCCGCCGGAATGCCGGATGTGATCGATGTGCCAGCGCCGAGCAACAAGACCGGCTCATGGCCGCCCATCAGAAGGGAGCGCAATCTGCCGGACGAAGAAATCCGTAAGCTGCCCGACGCCGACCCAGCATCGCTTGAGCTCGGCGACGGTTGGCTCATCTCATCCCCCAAGACACACACCAGTCTCGCGCCTCTGGGGTGTTGCGCTCGCGCCCCATCTCAAATGGTCATCGGTGTGTCGGAAAGGCTGGTCATCGGTGTGTCGGAAAGGCACTCGAATAGCATAACTCCCAGTGATTCGGCCCGACCTGACGGGTACGCCCGCATAGATACCAACAGATGATATTTCGAAGGGCACGGCTGGGTCATGCCTGGGTTCTCTGTTTGTTCTATATCTCGTTCTCTTGCATTCGGCAACCACCAAGGGTGGGAGTGCCTGCCATTCCGAGGGGACTTGCTTCGGGACGCAGGCCGGCTCAACTGTCATCTACCTGGGGGCGAGTAGGCGACATCAATCCTGCCGTACAGCGGGTTGTTACCGCTGTATCAAGTGCCATCCCAAAACCGATTCTGGATTTTGCCTGCCACCGCTCAGTCGGCGGCAACGTTCATCAGCGCCGACTGAGCCAGTGCGATGGACGCAGTTATGCCGCAAGAATAACCGATCGAGGACGATGATGGGAGAGACGTTGGGGCGCGGAATTCTCGGGAGCCTCAGAAAGCAAGTCGCATATGACCTCCGCAACCTCTCCCACGACAATCGCGCCTTGCGCCTAGCGCGCTACTCCGCGCCTCGTCGCTGGATGGGTCACCTGGTCAGCAATCGGTCAATCACCCAGTTTCTTGCGTTCTACGTTATCGTCTTGGTGGGCGCGCTGCTCCTCGAATGGGCCGGAAATCAGTATATCCCGTCGCGGCTTCCCGGATATATCGGACAGGCGCCAAGGGATTTTCTCAAAGACATCGGCAGCTACCTGATCGCGGCACAGATCGGCATTCTGGCCATCGTTTCAGTGGCCGTCGGTGTCGTGACGCTTCTCTCTGAGAGAAATGACGGCTCCTCCGTCAATACCGATATCCGTCTCTACTATGTCGAATCTTATTCATACGAGCTCGCGATCAGCGGCGTCGCCTTGTTGGTAGTGCTGACGTTGCAGTTGTTTTGGCCCTCGCAGCATATCCTCCACGTCTTGGGCCTGGGCGGTCGCGATTACACATTCAAGCTCGCCTTGGCGTCTCTGCACGCGTTGTGGTTCACGTTCAATCTCTTTCTCTTTCTCCAATTCATAACGACAACGCTGCGTTTCGTTGAGCCCAACACCCGAGAGCGATTGCGGGAACGCTATTGCGCCAACGAGGTCATTCCGCGCGATGTCGAGAAGCGGATGATGCGGGCTCTGCTCTATAACGCCCCTCGGCGAATGTTCGGCGAAAAGGCGTTAAGCGAAGGTCCGAACATCGGCTTTGGCCATGGCTTGGGATTGGGGGATGCTCCCACGCCAGAAATAGCAACCGTATTTTCGCGTCCGATGCGTCTCGTCGACGTCCGTCTTAAGCCGCTCCGGTGGGTCCTCCGCCGTTGGCGCGGCCGCGTCCAAAAGATCCCGCCAGGCCGGCGGCGGGTCGGACAGCCCGCGTGGAACGAGCAGCTCACAATCGCCGCGAACTTCGACGAGATCTATGAGGGGCGCTCGGAGTGGGTTTTGCGGCGCGGAACGACACCGCTCACCCCGTTTGAGAGATGGGTCATCAGGCGGTGCCTCCGGTTCAGGCGTGTGCCCTCCCGGGAGCAGGACATGCCGACACCGGAGAATTTCCTGGAGCAACTCATCGACAAGGCTGTCAAGCAGATTGAGGAATCGGCCGAAACCGGTTTCCGGGCTGCGCTCGCCGAAACGGTCCAATACCACCAATTCATCTTGGCTGCCCAAAATACCAGGGACGCGGCAGGCAATGCCTTCAATCTGGCGGAGGTTGGCGGTTTCTTCACTCGACCGGACACCGAATGGGTCAGACAATATCGACGTGCCTTTACAGCGGCCGCTGATAAAATCGGCAGCGATACATATTTTATCGACCGCATGAGTTCGCTCGCTGCGCGTCTCGTGCCAGAAGACGCTTCGAATTTCTCATCTCGCGTTCTGCAAAGCCTGCTCGATCTCGGTATCCAGGAGATTGTCGCCCTGGAAGACTGGATCACCAAGCGTGCGGTCATTGGTCATGCGACCGACGAGGCTGGAGCGTCAACCTCGCTCGGTGGATCTGACAAGAGGGCATATGAGGCGGCGCTGATCGAGTTTGTGGGTGGCTGGGAATCTGCGCTCCAAACACTGGTCCTGTCATACGGACTGGAGCGCCGGCCGGCCTCCAGACCGGCCGATCAATCGTGGCGCGCCTTTCGCGCAAGCTTTTCCGTTCTGCAACATCATTTGCACAATGCTGCATACTTTTTTGCGGCTTCTGTTTGGAATGATGACGCTCTCGGTGCGGATCGACTGCGGGATTTGCTTTTGCGGTGGCCGCAACCGTTCTACGCCAACCTACAATCGTCCTATCTCTTCTCGAACACGTTTTTCTTCACGCCAGATTTGATATCGCAAGACTGGTCGACGGTGCAGGCCTACGTCGCGCACCATGTCCAATTCCAGCAAGAGGAAATTCAGCCAGGGCCAGTCTCCGGCATTTTGCTGTGGGAACTGCATGGTGACGTCGTCTGCATTAGCGGCCTGGTTGCTCTCCATTGGTACGCGACGAAACAGCAGCCATCGGAGACCGCTGCGCGGGCTGCCGTTCAGACATTGAACCGAACGTTGCGGTCGTCCGACGGATCAACGCTGACGGAAATGACGCCGAAGACCACGTTCCGTTTGCTGTTCGAATTCTATATCCGGTATGCCCTGACCCCCCGGTTCACCGAAGGCCGTTATAGCGCCACGCTGGATGGCCTGATTCGGCACCTCACGGAACCAGCCAGTCCGCGCATGGTATCCGGACGGATCTACGGCGCTTTTGGACTCGAAGGCGTCGACACCCTCCGGCCAGCCCTGGTCGGAGCGATGCTGGCGAATCTGCCGGAACAGGGAGACGACGGTGTCGCCGTACCGGTTGATGCCATGAAAGGCGATCCAATTCTCCAGGATGACAGGACCGTCGAAACTCTGATCTGGCCGCTTCAGCAGATTGAAAAATTGTTCAACGATCCCGAGTCAATGCAGATCTCCGAGAGAGCCGCTCGGGTTTTCAAGCCCGACGTCGATTTTCCCGCAGGCGCAGAGCGACTGCGAGCGATGTTTGCTGCCGCCGTTTCCGCTTTCCAAACGCTTAGAAAAAATCGATTGCGAACCGCGCCGCTGGATGAACAACGGATGCAGATCGTTCGGCAGCAAATGACGGAAGCCGCATTGGCTCATGGTCCGGCTGTCGCCTGCTTTCAAGGCTATTCCATCCATCGCCGGCCGGGCGGAGTCGCGCCTCCAAGTGAACACATATTTCAATCGATGGATAAAGGGCTTTTTACTGTTCCTGTGTTGTCTCGTATCGACTTCGATGAGATGCCGTCAATGTTCGTCCTGCAGTCGCAGGTGGCGTTCGCCGATTCACTGTGGCAGGAGCTCTATCAACGCGCAAAACTGGATTTCGTAGTTGACGTATCCGATGGATCAGAGCCGTTTTGGCGCCGGGTGATTGAGCAGGCCGCAAGCGTTGGCCCCACACCGATCGCCATCGTCCCTCATTCCGGATGTGGTCAAGATATTACGGCGGCTGTAATGGGAATGCCGGGTGCGCCACTGAGCGATTTTGACGTATGGCATGTCAGAAATATGCCGAGCGGGGGCGGCGTAGGATACCAAGGAACGATCAACGGCGTTCATGTTTATAGCGCCAACGTCATGGTCAATCAGGCGCTGCTCTGCTCCAGCGAGATTATTCGCTCGATCGACTATGATGTCGTTCATGGAGACGGGGACGTCGTGGATTTCTCCTTCATCGATGGTGAGGACCTGTCCCGCAGCAAGGTTCGGTTGCGGTTTTCCCAACACATCGAATGGGCTGATACGCCTGTTGTGAAATTCATGTGGGCGGTTCCGGACGCCTCTCACGTCTGAAGTCGTCCAGACTGGTCTAGTCGGCTTTGCCAATCATTTCTTTCCGGGCGATCTCGACGCGTCTATCGAGATATGCGGCCAGATCCACAAGATGAACGCCTCTCGCGGCCTTCTGGCTTATCTCGATCCGCACGAGCGGCAATACGATTTCTCCGCAAGATATCTTCTGAATGAGCTTGGTTGTCGTCAGGTGCGGAAAATAATTGTCATTCGGCCTGCAATATTGCCCCCCTAAGCCGGGGGATCGGCGTCCAAAATTGACCCCCTACAGGTTGGTCTGTTGCGCTGCCTGCTTCGTAACAAAGCAGGTGGTGGAGGATGCTGGTCGTGGAGACGATTGCGCGGATTCGGCGCGAGCACTTCATCAAGGGCAAGACGATCAAGGAGATCGCACGTGACCTGAATGTGTCGCGGAACACGGTCCGGAAGGTTCTGAGGTCGGGAGAGACCTCCTTCGAGTATGAGCGGCAAGTGCAGCCGCGGCCAAAGCTCGGACGATGGGCAGTAGAACTTGACGGGCTGCTTGCGGCGAACGTGGCTAAATCCGCTCGTGAACAGCTGACGCTGATCCGGATCTTCGAAGAGCTGCGCGGCCGCGGCTATGAGGGCGGCTACGATGCGGTGCGGCGTTACGCCAGGCGGTGGAGCAAAGAACGCGGGCAATCGACCGCGGCCGCTTATGTCCCGCTGAGTTTTGCGCCGGGCGAAGCCTACCAGTTCGACTGGAGCCACGAGGTGGTCTTGCTGAGCGGCACCACGGTGATGGTGAGGGCCGCCCATGTCCGGCTCTGTCACAGCCGCATGCTGTTCGTGCGGGCCTATCCGCGGGAGACGCAAGAGATGGTGTTCGATACCCACGACCGGGCGTTCGCCCTGTTCAAAGGCACCTGCACCCGCGGCATCTACGACAACATGAAGACCGCCGTAGAGACGATCTTCGTCGGTAAAGGGCGTCTCTACAATCGCCGCTTCCTGCAGATGTGCAGCCACTATCTGGTCGATCCGGTCGCCTGCACGCCAGCGTCCGGCTGGGAGAAGGGGCAGGTCGAGAACCAGGTCGGGCTGGTCAGGGAACGCTTCTTCACGCCGCGGCTGCGGTTCAAAAATCTCGACGAGTTAAACGCCTGGCTGCTCGACAAATGCATCGCTTACGCCAAGGCTCATCGCCATCCGGAGCTGGTCGATCAGACGATCTGGGAAGCGTTCGAAGCTGAACGCCCCAAACTCGTTCCCTATGCTGGCCGCTTCGACGGCTTCCATGCGGTGACGGCATCGGTCTCGAAGACCTGCCTGGTGCGCTTCGACAACAACAAGTACTCGGTCGCAGCCAGCGCAGTCGGACGACCGGTCGAGGTTCAAGCCTATGCCGATCGCATCGTGATCCGTCAGGATGGACGCATCGTTGCCGAGCACCCGCGATCCTTTGCCCGCGGCGATACCGTCTACGACCCCTGGCATTATGTGCCAGTGCTCGCCCGCAAACCCGGCGCCTTGCGCAACGGTGCTCCCTTCAAAGACTGGGTGCTGCCGGCCGCGATTGAGCGGATCCGGCGCAAGCTTGCCAGCACCGACGATGGCAATCGGCAGATGGTCGACATCCTCAACGCGGTGCTGACTGACGGTCTGCCCGCGGTGGAAGCGGCTTGTGCCGAAGCGCTCAGTCACAGCGTCCATTCCGCCGATGTCGTGCTCAATATTTTGGCCCGTCAACGTGAACCCGCCCCACCGGCCAACATCATGACGCCGGCCGCACTGACGCTCCGTCATGCACCGATCGCCGATTGTGCCCGCTACGACAACCTCCGGAGGACCATCTGATGGAACGAACCCAAATCTTCGACCTCATGGGCGAACTCAAGCTCTACGGCATGAAGGCTGCCTTCGACGACATCATGGCAACTGCCGTCAAGCGCCAGCACGAACCTCAGCGCATTGTCGGCGACCTGCTCAACGCCGAGATCAACGAGAAGCAAGCCAGGTCGATCAAATACCAGCTCACCATTGCCAAGCTGCCGCTTGCCAAGGACATCGCCGACTTCCAGTTCGACGGCACGCCGATCAATCAGACTCTCGTCAATGATCTCGCTGGCGGCGGCTTCATCGCCCAACAACGCAACGTCGTGCTGGTTGGCGGCACCGGCACCGGCAAAACCCACCTGGCCATTGCCATCGCCAGAAGCTGCATCCGATCCGGTGCCCGCGGCCGCTTCTTCAACGTAGTCGATCTCGTCAATCGCCTCGAGACCGAGACCCGCAACGGACGGCAAGGACGACTCGCCGAGCATCTGACACGGATGGACTTCATTGTGCTGGATGAACTCGGCTATTTGCCCTTCGCCCAGTCGGGTGGCCAGCTTCTCTTCCACCTCGTCAGCCGGCTCTATGAGCGCGCCTCCGTCATCGTAACCACCAATCTCGCCTTCGGCGAATGGCCGAGCGTGTTCGGCGACGCCAAAATGACCACCGCGCTGCTCGACCGATTGACCCATCACTGCGACATTGTCGAGACCGGCAACGATAGCTGGCGGTTCAAGAGCCGAGACGACGATCACGCCACCCGCGCTCGTCTCGCCTCCGCTATCCCGGCCAGCTCCGACGAGACGAGCGCTACCAGCAAAGCTCGCCGCGCAAAGGGGGCAAAATTGGACGCCGATGAGGGATCAAATTTGCAAGCCGATTGACACCGGGAATCCACAGCCGCAGTCCCAGCGCGATCGCAGCAGCCAGCGTGCCGTTGGCGATGGCGACTGTGCGCGGCGCGCCGCCGAGCAGGATCGGGTCGCTCAGCGAGCGGTGCATGGGCGCGCTGAAGCCGGCGACAGGTTCAGTGGGCTCGGCCATCAGATCACCGCCCCGCCGCCGAATGAGAAGAAGCTCAGGAAGAACGAACTCGCCGCGAACGCGATCGACAGCCCGAACACGATCTGGATGAGGCGACGGAAGCCGCCCGCCGTGTCGCCGAAGGCGAGCGAGAGGCCCGTGGTGATGATGATGATCACCGCGACGATCTTGGAGACCGGGCCTTGCACGGAATCGAGGATCTGTTGCAGCGGCTGCTCCCACGGCATGTTTGAGCCGGCCGCATGGACCGGCGAGGTGGCGAGGACGGCGAGAACGACGATGAGGTTGATGGTCTCGGCGATCAGCGCGCGGGGCACGGTGATCACCGCCTCCTGAATCAGTTGCTCCAGCCGCCGCAGCGCGCCGAGCGCGGAGCCCGCGTGGATCGTGCCCACGCCGCCGGGGTGACCCGTCGCCCAAGCTTTCAATAATTCGAGCGCTTCGGCGCCGCGCACCTCGCCGACCGGGATGCGGTCCGGCCGTAACCGCAATGACGAGCGCACCAGATCGGACAGCGAGGCGACGCCGTCCTTGGTGCGCAGCGCCACCAGGTTCGGCGCCGCGCATTGTAGCTCGCGGGTGTCCTCGATCAGCACGACACGGTCGGAGGTCTTGGCGACCTCGGCGAGCAGCGCGTTGACCAGCGTGGTCTTGCCGGTCGAGGTGCCGCCGGCGACCAGCACGTTGCGGCGCTTCTGCACGGCGAGACGCAGCACGTCGGCCTGCCTGGGGTGCATGATGCCGGCGGCGACATAGTCGTCGAGGGTGAAGACGGCGACCGCGGGCTTGCGGATCGCAAAGGTCGCGGCGGCAACGACCGGCGGGATCAGCCCTTCGAAACGTTCGCCGGTTTCGGGAAGCTCGGCTGATACGCGCGGGGAGGAGGGGTGCACCTCGGCCCCGACGTGATGGGCAACGAGGCGAACGATGCGTTCGCCGTCAGCCGGCGAAAGTCGCTCGCCGGTATCCTCAAGGCCGCCCTTCAGCCGGTCGATCCAGAGCCGACCGTCGGGGTTGAGCATCACCTCGACGATCGAGGCATCCTGAAGAAACGAGGCGATGGCCGGGCCGAGCGCCGTGCGCAACATCCGTGCGCCGCGCGAAGCGGTCTCGTTGTGGCGCTCGGTCCCAGCCATCTCCGTCCCCCAAAGCATCGGCGCGAATGCACCGAACGTCGGGGACGAATAGAAAAGGCATCATTGGCGGATGAGCAACAAGCCAATGATGCCCATCGTAGATTAGCGAAGAGAAACTTGCGATCGGCGATGTTGCTGATCGGCTATCGGCGCAAGCCGTTGCAGAAGGGGGGCGCTCTCGGCGCAAAACTAGCGCTCGATCGGTACTTTGTCGCAACGACGTCATAAGCGAGGGCCTGCGCCGACAAAGGGCGGGCCGTTCGCTGAATTGACTTCAATTTCCAGTTGTTTTTTCCCGATACCCAAATACAGTCCCAAGAATTGAGGTCTCGTGTTGCGTTTGGGTTGGGGGAAATGCGCTGTTCTTGCATTGCTTTAGTGATTTCGTTTGCCTTGTTTGCCAGCGGTTGCACGGTGGTACCCGCTTTGGACCAAGCGACGGGTTCGTCGGATAGCGACATTTTCGTCGGCGATGTGGTGAACCGCATCAAATGCGAACTTGTGTACGCGTTCGGCGACAAATTGGTCTTTGATAGGAAAAGGCAATTAGAATTGCCGCCTGACGACGTCCGCCGAAAGCTGCTTTGGTTGAGCGATTGGACCATCAAAGCCGACCTCACGCTCGAGGCCAACGAGCAGGGCGGCATCGCGCCCTCCGGCTCTTACACGGTAACGCAGCGTAGCGCGGTTAACGCCGCGGCCGGGCCAACGTCGGTGCCGGGAACAACGTTGGGAACCGTAGCCCAGTTCTTCACCCTATCAGCGAACGCCAACGCCGGCGCGCAGGCCGTCCGGGCCGAGGTCATTAGCATTTCCTTTTCCCTCAAAGAACTCAGTGAGTGGAGCAGGAGCTTGGGGAACAGTCTTCCAGACCGGTGTGCGATAGAGCAACAAATGGGGTTGGTTGGTCATTTGGGCTTGCGGGAGTGGATCGACGCCACGCTTTATCCGGTGATCAATGGTGATCTGCATGCCGGTCAACATCCCGCACCCGGCGCCGTGGCAAAGCCGTCTTTGCCCGCGACCATCGCAAAACCATCTCCTCTGCCAACCGGCTCGAACGATGCCGTAAGCCTTTCCCCGCAGACAAATCTGCCGCCGCTGAGCCCGGACCAACTGATAGTTACGAATAAAATGCTCGCCAGCATTCAAAGCGACGTAAACGATACAAGCGACGCTGAAAAATTGGCTGCCTCAAGTCTGGCGGCAACGATGTCCTCGCTCGCCGCGGTCGAAAAGGCCCTTGCGCAGTTGAACGAGACCAAAAACAGATTCCAGTCTGTTGCTACCAAGGAGACAAATCAGCAGTTCAGTGCGACGCGGGATGCGTTGTTAAATAGCATATCGAGCTTGCGCGACGTCCGGGATAAAGCACTAAAAGATCTATGCGGAGCAAAAGCCACCTTTGAAGAGTTCACCAAAAACGGAAAGAAATGCGTCCTGCACCAAGACGAAGAGGAAGGCGCGGAAACGGCGCTTACCATCATCAATGCCACGCAGGCGGCGGCAGACAGCGCAAAGCAGAAGAATGATCTCACAGCTCTCACGAAACTCTTTGATCAGGCGGAAGGTGTTAAACGATCGGCCATTCAGTTTTCGAAACGAGCGGAGGGCGAAGCTGACTATGCACAGAAGCTCGCAGCCGCGGCGCCCACCGCTTCTAGTCCCAATCCTCCGTTCGATTCAATCGGTCATACGGTGGAGTTCGTCGTAGCCTATGGTGGCGGGATTTCGCCAAGTTGGACACTCCTTCAGTGGAAGGGGCCGGGGCTCGGTGGCACCCTCGCATCCGTCACGGTCAATCGCACACATCTTCTTCAACTGGCTCTTGGCGAACCCAGTCAACCCTCAGAGCAGAGCAGGATCATCAACAATCAAGCGATCCTGCTCGGTCGCCAATGAAATGGATGTCTTCTCGCTGAAGCTACCAGAGTTCTTCGTAGATCGGGCCGATCACATGAGCAAAATCCTGTTGGCCGCCGTCGTTTTCTGCGCTGTGATTAATCGGCCTTACGCGGCGATGGCGGAATGCGCCAATTCCAGTGCGACCAATATTGCACAGCTGGAATATCCCCGTGGACAGGCGGACTCCGTCGTAGTCGATACCGGAAATGCCAAGAAGGTCGTCTCGTTCGTGAAAGTGGGAACATTGGCAATCGTCGAGGGCGATATTGTCTTGGGCGATGCGAGAATGTTGAAGGATGCTACCAGAGTGGAAGGAGCTATTCGCCTTTTCGATGGTGCTCCCATTACCGACTCGTCGGGAATGCATCCGTTCGGAAAGGTGCTCAAATCGGTATTAAGCGGACCCGACAGGTGGCTTAACGGGCTCATTCCGTTTGAAATCGACCCCGCGCTGACTCCGGATTCGGTTGCTGCGGTTCGGCAGGCAATGGCCGCTTGGACCAAAGTCACTCCCGTGCGTTTCGCCGAACGCACGTTTGATCTGCGAAGCACATATCCAGATTTCGTTTCATTTACGACGGGCGAGGATGCAAACGCGTGCCTGTCAGATCATATCGGAAGACGGGGCGGACGCCAGTCCGTCCGTCTGGTTCGTGGCTGTGGCGTGGGACAGATCATGCACGAAATCGGTCATGTCATTGGCCTTGGACACGAGCAAAACCGGGAAGACAGAGATCAGCGTGTCCAGATCGTGATGTCGAATATCCCGTTACAGTACGAAGGACAGTTCGAAAAATATACGAGCGATTATATGGACCGAGGCGTCTACGACTTCGATTCGATCATGCACTACGAAGCCAACGCCTTTGCCTGTGATCCTTCAAAGCCCACGATCGTTCCGAAGGGGCCGCTACCTGCGAACGTGAGATTGGGGCAACGGGACCACCTTAGCGCCGGCGACATCGAAGCCGTGAAAGGTATCTACAAGTAGAGGCGTCAAGAGCCGAACGGAGTCCTGCAATGAGAGTGGCCCCCGAATTTCTCCTTCTGCTCCTTCTGTCCTGGCTTCCTGCGCAACGGTGTCTGGCCGATGATAAACCGGAGCGGGCCGTTGTCTACATTCAGGTCGGCTATCGAGAGAGCAACGTGTTCGTACCGGTCGAGGACGGCACGGGCTTCTTGATCAACGATCAGGGATGGGTCGCGACCGCGAATCATCTTTTGGAGGTCCAGATTCCGTCGGATAAACAACGTGAGATTCGAGGCGGTTTGGGATCGATTGACGCTGAAATGCATCAGCTTTTTGCAACGCCTGGCCCGGTGGTCTCGGCAGACATTGCTTTGCTACGATTCTCACCGGCGTTAGCGAGTTCGTGGCCTCATCTGAAGATTCTATCGAACTATGCGTTTACGTACCTGCAACCGATCGTCGCTTACGGTTTTCCTAGCGTTCCACAACGACAGGAGCTGTCTGCTCGTCCCGGAAAAGTAACGGGCTTGCTGGGGCCGCATAACTCCATACAGGTGAACGCTGGACTCGCTCCCGGAATGAGCGGGGGCCCGTGGTCCTGGAAGGTACCAACTGCGTGGTCGCAGTCGTCGCAGGCGGCTTGGATTTTCCAAATTACGATTATATCACACCCGTCCAGTACGCTCGGGCGCTACTTGAAATGCCGCCGGCCGATTTCGTGAGTTCGATATCGCAGTCGGGGTCCGCACTAGATGTCGCGCAACTATTTGATCGGAGCTTTCGGGTTGACGAAACCTACGATTATCACGAGCCGTTTTCACCCTCGTCAAAATCCTATGACCTGCCTTTTTCATCCGAGACGGACGCGACGATTGTCGCAGCTAAACTCGCGGAAGAGTCGGCGGCGGCAGCTTCCGACAAGGGTGTCACGATAAGTGGCGACAGAAAGTCGGCGAACTTCCATTTTCGGCTTCAGAGCGGACCCGTTTACGATCAAACCCGAGGATGGTGGCATGGACAAGTGATTCTTACTGAGCAGCGAACCACTCCATCCAAAGGCCCGAGTTGCTAAGAGCGTATGCGCGACAAAGAAATTCCGGTGCCTAAGTGTCCCAACACGATGTCTGGTGCCCGGCCGACTGCTTGAGCTACCTTTCGTCGAGGCGCTAGTCCCGAAGCGTACAGGATCAGTCTAAACGCGCCGATTGCCGCACGATAGCGCAGTAGGACCAGATCATAATCGACGGTGGCGTCCGATAGGTTCGTTGCCCCGGTCATTGCACGCTATCATACGCGATAGCACGATCGCTGCACAAAAGGGATTGTATCCCGGCGCCTTGCCTGTTTTTCGTTGGGCATACCATTTCTGGTGCGGGGAAAAGCGATGCCATATGTCGATGTGTCGGGAACAAAACTGTATTTTGAGGATCACGGCGTCGGATACGCGGTCATCTTTGTCCACGAATTCGGATCGGACCTCCGCCAATGGGAAGATCAGGTCCGTTATTTTTCACGTGCCTATCGTTGTATCGCCTATAACGCCCGCGGTTACCCGCCGAGCGACGTTCCCACGGACGCAGCGGCCTACGGCTGGGAGCGCTCGGTCGGCGATATCGCGGCTTTGATGGACGCGCTCGATATCCAGCGCGCCCACATCGTTGGTCTGAGCATGGGCGCTTACGGAGCTCTCCAGTTCGGGCTGCGATATCCGCACCGTGCCACCGCGATCGTCTCAGCAGCTGCAGGATCGGGCTCGTCGCCGTCTCACCGTCACGCGTGGCTGAGAGAGACATCCGTCCTGGCGCGCGCGTTCGCCGAACGCGGTGCGGCCGCGATGGCAGGACAGGTCGCAAAGAGCGGAACCCGCATCCAGCTCAAATACAAGGATCCAAAGCGTTGGCAGGAGTTCGCCGATCAGCTCCGCGAACAGTCGGGGCCGGGGCTATCGAACACGATCATTCGTTGCCAGGCGCAGCGGCCTTCTCTGCACGAATTGCGCGAAGAGTTTTCAAAAATGGCAGTCCCGGTCCTCCTGATGGTCGGCGACGAGGACGTCGCCTGCCTTGAAACAAATCTGATGCTGAAGGCTACACTGCCGAATGCCGGTCTCTTTATATCGCCAAATACCGGCCACGCGATTAACTTGGAGGAACCCGCGGCATTCAATGCCCAGGTCGAGACCTTTCTCGCGGCGGTGGAACGGCGAAGCTGGCGGCGGTTCTATACAACACCTGCACTTGGAACGAGTCGCGTGAGCCTCGAACAGAACGGGCAAACTCGGGCGCCGCTCCATACCGGCGACGAGCGAAGCGACAGCAACGTGGTGATTTTGCATCAAGCCAATCGCCCCGCCGACGTTTCCCCGAGCGAGCTTCCACGACAAGTCCCGGTTCGGCGGTCACCCGAACTAATTTCAGCACCTCAAATAGGCCCGGTCTGCGCCTTCGCGATCGAATGAGCCGCGTCATGAAGCGAAAAAGCTGTGTCTACATCAATGAGGATCTCGCGTTACGGCTCGGCGCTGCCGCCGATCAGTTGGGTGTCACGAAATCCGGGCTTGTGGCTGCCGCGCTGCACCGCTTTCTCGACGAGGCCGAGGGGCGGGACGCGGCTCCCTCCTTTGAGCAGGAGCTTGCCGGGATGCGCCGCCAGCTCGACCACCTCGATCACGAGCTCAAGATCGTCGGTGAGACCATTGCGATGCACGCGCGTTTCCACCTCGCGGTGACTCCGCCGGTCCCCGAAGCCGCGCAACGGTCCGCATGCACTGTCGGCGTCGCTCGTTTTGACGAATTCGCTGCGCAGATTGGCCGGCGCGTCCACGACGGCAGGCCGCTCATGCGGGAAACCCTCGAGCGGCTCGTCGCGACGAACCCCAACATCTTCTCATCCGAGGAGGTTATTCCGCTCGGCGACCCGTCGATACGGCACGACCGCGTGCCCCATGGCGCGTTGCGTGATGGGACGACCGACATTCGCCGCGCTTCAGTACGTCCTGCTGCCGTCCGGGAGGGCGGCAGCAACGGAGCCTTTCACGAGGCGCCCATCTATCGGCCGCATTCGACCGTCCAGCGCAAGCAGCCCTGACGTTGCCAAGCGTCCGCCCCTTCTCCGACCACCAGGAGCGCAAGTCCCAGTAGCCGACGATCCTTTCCTCGGAGGGCAAGCGCAAGGCCTCGGTCTTATTCTGCGGGTCTTCCTGCCGTTTGCCGCCGGCTACTATCTGTCTTATCTGTTCAGGACCGTCAGCGCATTGATCGCCGCGCCGCTGACGACCGAATTCGCGCTCGAATCCAGCGCGCTCGGTTTGCTCACGTCTTCGTATTTCCTCACATTCGCCGCAGCCCAACTGCCGATCGGGATTTTGCTCGACCGCTATGGTCCGCGACGTGTGCAAGGCTCGCTGCTTCTGGTGGCGGCGATCGGTGCGGCGCTATTTGCCGTTTCAGATGGCTTCGCTTCGCTTGTGCTTGGTCGTGCCATGATCGGCCTTGGCGTCGCGGCAGCTCTTACAGCCGGCCTAAAGGCGACCGTGCTCTGGTTTCCGGCAGACCGTGTCCCGCTCGTCAACGGTTGGATGGTCATGCTCGGGGCACTCGGGTCTGTCACCGCAACGACACCCTCGGAATGGCTTCTCGCTTTGATCGGCTGGCGCGGTTTGTTCGCGTGGCTTGCGGGGGCGACGCTGTTTGCGGCCGCGGCTATCTATCTTCTCGTTCCGGAAGCACCACGATTGCCTTCGATCGGAAACAGCCAGGTTCTCGCCGGCCTGAAACGGATCTACAGCGATCCGCGCTTTTGGCGCTTGGCGCCGTTGTCGGCGACCATGATCGGAACCGCACGGTCTCTCCAGGGACTGTGGGCCGCGCCGTGGTTCAGCGATGTCGAAGGGCTCAACCGCGCTGCGCTCGTCGATCACCCATTTGGGATGGCTGTGGCGCTGAGCCTCGGCGCGCTACTCCTCGGCATGATCGCCACCCGCCTGCGCAAACGCAACGTCGATCCGCGGGTTCTGTTTGCCGCCGTCGCGGCGCTATTCATCACGGTGCAGGCTGCACTTATTCTGCGATGGCCGCTGCCATCCTATATCCTGTGGTGCTTCGTGGCGGCCGTCGGCGCCACCACCGTGCTGAGCTATGCGTCCGTGGCCGAATACTTCCCGAAAGAACTCGCCGGCCGGGCAAACGCCGCGCTCAACGTCTTCCACATCGGGGGCCTTCCTCCTGCAAGGCCTGACCGGTGTGATCATCGACTATTGGCCGCTCGAAGCCGCCCGCCACCCACTCGTCGCTTACCAGGCCGCTTTCGGCGCCAACGTCATTCTGCAAGCCATAACCTGGCTCTGGTTCGTGTGGTCGTGCGCTTGACAAGACCTTTGGCGCCGAGATCGCCCCGCGGTTCGGTCTGTGCGTCGACGGGCGAAATTATTGATGTTTATCATGGCGTTATATCGGTATTTTTGGACGGGTGCGCCTCGTCATTTTGGCGTATAGATGGTTGAAGGCCGAGGAAACGATCGCCATCTTTTGGGTGTCTGGTGGAGCTATCGCCATGATGTGTGGGAAGCCGGCGTCTTGCGCATCCACGACAAATTGCGGCGCCCAAGGCCGGATCCCCCTTGCCCTCGCTCCAAGGTTGCGTTTGGATGGTTCCCTTGCCGGGAATCTCTTTTCGACAATCGGATTTTTTGGTCGTCGATCGCAATGTTCAATGGATGATTAATGCAAATTTCAGAAGAATCAGGGATAAGCCATGGGGGTAAGAAGGAGCAAGGGTTCTTCGTCATGCGAGATCGGCGTTCTTTTCTTTCCGAGATTGCAGAGCACCCTGCAAATTTTGCCAGGACGATTTATTCCGCTCCGACTCGTGCGCCCGAGAAAGCGAATACGATAACGGTCGTGTTCGATCTCGAATGGCCGGAGGAGCGTGGGAAGCCGATAAACTCGCGGCTGATTTACGAATCGACCAAGCTGAAAGCGATCGGTTCTGAGATCTTCCGCGTTAAGGAATTCCTGGAACGCCGACTGCTTGCGACGTTGGATCTTTTGGACATCCGAGTCGGGTGCATCAGGGTTCGCTATGTAATTCGCGAAGGGGTTGACCGTTTCCTTGTGCGCAGCGCGCTCCGATCGCTTGTAGAGAATAAAGACGCCTACAGCGTGACCAGCGTGTCGGGGAATGTTGAAGGACGGGCGGTAAGACCCTAATGAAGAGGGCGAAGGGGGGAAGGGGTTCCTCTGGCGATAAGCCGGACGATACCAGCATAGCCACGATACTTCTCGTCGTGGCGCTTCCGGAAGAGCGAGGCTACTTCCATCGGGCTCTCACAGAGCGTCCGAAATGGGATCCGACGTCCGAACGTCGAAATTATCTTTGCGCCTACGATTCTCCCTTTGGCAAAGTTCGCGTCGTAATCCAGACTCTAGACGGAATGGGCCAAGTTGAATCGGTGCTCGGCACCACATCTGCAATTGTCTCCTTCACGCCAACCTTGGTCTTGATGGTCGGTATTTCAGGATCACTGCATTCCACAGTCGGCTTGGGAGATGTGGTCGTCTCAAATCAAGTCAAATTATACGCCGGCGACAAAGTCATGTCCCTTGCTGCGACCGGAGGCAAGCCTGCGAAATACCGTCTCTGCGATTCCACACAAACGCGGCCGCCGGGAGCCAATGGCCAGATTCTCGTCGATCAGAGAGACAAACTGTTCGACAATTCGTTTCTTCGCTATGCGCGGCACTTTATTGAATCCCTGCCAACGGACGAAATTTTAGCGGGCGTTGAACCTGCGTTGAGGTCGGTCCGTCTTCAACAGCTAAAGACCACCTCGCTGCCGGCAGCATTCCAAGAGCTGCCTTCGACAAAACGAAGCCGGAAGCTTCACATGGGATGGGTTCTTGGAACCCACCACGTTGTCGACAGCGAAGAATACAAGAAATATTTGCAGGAGAAAAACACGCAGCTTCAATTCGACGTCCATCGCCAAAAGGGTGAACAGGATCGCGTCCCTTGGAAGAACGGCGAGTTACTTGCAGTGGACATGGAGAGTTACGGTTTGGTCCGCTCGGTGGAATTGCTGCGGACAACTCCTGCGCCGCAGGGTGGATGTCCCTCCTTGATCGGTGGCATTGTCGTTCGCGGAATATCCGACCTCTGCGCAGGCAAAGGCGACCTTGATGACGAAACGGGAAGCGAAATCCGCAGATTGGCAATAGAAAATGCCACCAACGTTTGCCTGACGTTGATAGAAAACCTGGATTATCCAAAGATCCTCAACTTCTGACGTTATAGATGCCGCTCAAGAGCGGTGTCTACATGCGATGCGATCGCACACAATCGAACAATGCCTGCATCGATCCGCTCCGAATGCGGTTCGTCTCGATACAAAAGCCAGGGGTCGCCCGCGAGCGAACGATCTGCGACGGTAGTACACCAACACCGGGGCAGCAAAAGTGCTACCGGACTTATTCGTCAAGTGAATGTGCCTTGCGCGGCCGCCCGCCCAGGGCGGCGACCGGTGTTGGAACGCGAGGTGCAGGCGTTGTCACCGAAAATAATTCCTGGCGAGTGCTTGTCCCGCGAGCGCCGGACTGCCGGCCCTTTGTAGACTTGTCTCGCCGTCGCCCATCACGCTTGCGGGCGCGTGATCGTGGGCTGAGAGGTTCAGTCGCAACCGACAGCCAATTCCATTCGGCATATTTATCGCCAGTCTGCCGCAAGTGTGTATATCGCGCGAGACTCTTCCAAGACCGATGACCGGAAGTCGCGGCCACGCGCGGGATGTTCCATCCGATTTCGAATAATCGGGAAACGCCATCATGTCGCAAATCGTGGAAGTGTAGATCGTCGATCAGTAAGAACTGACAGGCGCGTGTGAAGCCGGCACCAATGGCGTCGGTGCTGTAGGGAAATATCTCCGCACACACCTTCGGCATAGAAAGGATGATCTGCAACGCTTGCGGTGGAAGATCGCACCAAATGTCGTTCCCGATCTTCTCGCCAGGATTTTTCATGTCGCGAACCAATACGCGACTCCCCTCTACATCAAGGTCTTTCCAAAAAATGCGCGTGATCTCTTCCTGCCGGCGCGTTGAGAAGATAGCGAATGGAACGATTTTGTGCATCGGAACAGAGGATGGCCGCCGGCGATGACGTTCGGTGAAATGAGCCATCACTTTATCGAGTTCATCCAGGGCAGGGCGACGCTCTCGGTCGCGGCTCTTGCTTGAAATGCCAAGTCGCTTGGCGACAACTTGGGCATCCTCCATCGCCGTCTGATTGAGTTCATATCCCCATGCCGGACGCGCGATCGCAAAAATAGCGCCAAGGTGAGACAGATAGTTTCCGACCGTTTGGGGCGTCACCTTTGCAACACGCTGCTGCGCAAACGCGACGATATCTTCGCTTGTTATTGTAGAGCACCGCTTTTGGGCGATGGGGTACTCCTTTATTGCGCGAAGAACTTGAGCCTTTGTCTTTCCGATCTCCTTGATCGATTCCCTGACATATTGATCAATCACAGTCGCCAAGTCTGGGTCCGCATTGTGGAGACGCTCCAGGGCTCCAGGCTTGGCAAGTTTCTTTTCCCTATTGTCGACCCACGCGGCCGCGGCCTGCCGACGCTCGAAGGTCCGGCTTTCCCGATGTACTATCTTCCCGTCCCGCTTGATCAGGAGCTGTCCCTGGAAGCGGGTGGAACCATCTTTTTGCTTGCGTGCTATAACGGTACCCATGATCGTTTACTTCCTCTTCTGCGGTACTGCACGGGCCGAACGGTACTGCGCCGCAGTACCGGGGCCGGAAGAATGTGAGAAAATGCCGTAAAATAAGGGGGCCTCAGTACGGCTTCCGGCGAGCTAAAAATGACAGAAAATGACGAAAAAATACAATAGAACCAAGGCGATGCGGTTCTCCGTCGCCCCCATGATGGACTGGACCGACCGGCATTGCCGCGTGTTCCATCGTCTGCTGACGCGGCGGGCGCGGCTTTATACGGAGATGCTGACGACGGGCGCCGTCATTCATGGCGACCGGCAGCGTCTGCTTGGCTTCGATGCCAGCGAGCATCCGGTCGCGCTCCAGCTTGGCGGCTCCGATCCGTGCGATCTCGCGACCGCGGCCCGGATCGGCGAGGATTTCGGCTACGATGAAATCAACCTCAATGTCGGCTGTCCGTCGGACCGGGTGCAGGACGGCCGTTTCGGCGCCTGCCTGATGGCGGAGCCGGAACTGGTCGCCGAAGGCGTCGCCGCCATGAAGCGCGCGGTGCGGATCCCGGTCACGGTCAAGTGCCGGATCGGCATCGACGACCAGGATCCGGAAACGGCGCTCGATGTGATGGCGCACGATGTGGTCGCCGCCGGCGGCGACGCCTTGATCGTTCACGCCCGCAAGGCCTGGCTCAAGGGACTATCGCCGAAGGAAAATCGCGACATCCCGCCGCTGGATTACGACAGGGTCTATCGGCTGAAGGCTTCGCTGCCGCAGGTACCTATCATCATCAATGGCGGGATCGCGGGCATCGAGCAGGCCAAACTGCATCTTGGCGATGTCGATGGCGTGATGCTGGGCCGCGCGGCCTATCGGGAGCCTTGGCGGTTGCTGGCGGTCGATTCCGAATTGTTCGGCGAGACGCCGCCGCACGCCTCGATGAAGGATGCCTTCGAGGCGATGTCGCCCTATATCGAGCGCGAACTCGCACATGGCATCCGGCTGCATGCGATCACGCGGCATTTCGTCGGCGCGTTTCATGGCGTGCCCGGCGCACGGGCGTTTCGCCGCCATCTGGCCGAGCGCGGCGTCAGGGCCGATGCCGGTCTTGATGTTCTGCGCGAAGCGATCGCGCTGGTCGAGGATCGCATTGCTGCGCCGATCGCGGCGTAACCGCGGGATCTCGGATCAAAACAGAATCCAGGCTGCGGTTCTGATTCAATCGGAACGAAGCCTAGAGCCTTTTCGGTTCTGATGGAATCAGAACCGAGGCTCTACTCTCTTGTTTTGACGCGTTTTCTTAACGCGAACCGGAAGCCACTTCGCTCGAAAACGCTATAGAGCGCGATAGCTTTAGGCCGAATCGCCATCGCGCTCTATTTTATTGTTTGAGCATGATCTCCGCGCAAACGCGTTCCGCGTTTGTCGCGAGGGAAAACCGGTGTCCACTTTTCCGGATCATGCTCTAGGGATAGCCGTGCAGCATCAGCCGGTCGGCGTGGACCTCCCAGCTTTCCAGCCGATCCAGGAAGCTCATGCCGAGCAGATTGGTTTTCATCTGTCCGCGCGGCACCACCAGCGCCGGCACCGAGCGCTCGACCAGCCTGCCGATGGCGAGACGGTCCAGCGTCAGCCGCGCCGCTTTGGCATGTCCGCCCGCGGTTTCGACGTCGACATCGTAGTCGAGCAGTTCGAGCGGCAGTCCCGCGGCCTTGGCCGTCTCATAGGTCAGGACCACCGAGGTCGCGCCGGTATCGATCACCATCGGGGCGTTGACGCCGTTGATCCTGGCTTGCAGCGCGAATTCGCCGCCCTGTCCGCGCGGGATCTGCACCATGCGCGCCGATGGATTCGACCGCATGTGCAGCAGGCCCGAGACGGTGTGGCCCGCATGCGCGAGCTGTTGCGGATCGCCATAGGCGACCACGGCGCCGGCGGTTGCGGCGAGCACGACCAGCACGAGCAGGATGCGGATCACGGCAGACCTCCGGTGCGGAAGGCTGCGTTCGGAAGGGGTGCGTTGCTCAGTCCGCTTCCGGAGCGGCGGCGGTCCCGAGCCGGACCATTCCGGCCTCGGCCATGCGTCCCGGCAACAGCGCCATCACGGCCTGCCGCTCGGCGCTGTCCATCCGGTGCCAGCGCGCGATCTCCGGAAGCGTGCGGCCGCAACCGAAGCAGAGGCTGGTTTTGGGGTCGATCATGCAAACCGCGATGCACGGCGTTTCTTTGCTCATCGGGGCATAGTGAAATGGTTCTGGTCGCTCGCGCAAGCATCCCGGTTACAATCCTGTGCCGGCGCTCATGATCGGCTTGTTGCGGGGCCTGCGCTTCTCGTCGGCGGCGGTGGTCGGCGCGGTTTCCGGTTGCAGCGGCGGCGCTTCCTCGGCCATCGGCGCCAAGGCCGACATCACGCGCTCCGGCGGGAAGGTCACGATGACCTCGGTGCCGATGCGAAGCTTGGATTTCAGCGTGAAGGTGCCGCCATGCATGTCGATCAGGCTCTTGGCGATCGGCAGCCCCAGGCCGGCGCCTTGCTCGGCGGACTTGATCGAATTGGAGCCCTGGCCGAACGAGGCCAGCACGATCGGGATTTCGTCCTCGGCGATGCCGGAGCCGGTGTCCTTGACGCTGAGATATTGTCCGCCGGAGGCGGTCCAGCCGACCTTGAGCCAGATCTCGCCGCCCTGCGGCGTGAACTTGATGGCGTTGGACAGCAGGTTGAGGACGATCTGGCGGGTCGCGCGCTCATCGCCCCAGATCCGCGGCATGTCCTGCTCGAACACCTCGTGAATGGTGATGTTGCGGCTCGATGCGCGCAGCTTCAGCAGATGATGGCAGTCGGCGACGACATGCACCAGCGACACCGCTTCTTCGTTGAGCTCGTAGCGTCCGGCCTCGATCCGCGACAGGTCGAGGATCTCGTTGATGAGGTTGAGCAAGTGTACGCCGGAATTATGAATATCCGCCGAATATTCCTTGTAGACCGGCACGGCATGGCCGCCGAAGATCTCGCTTTTCATCACCTCGGAGAAGCCGAGGATTGCATTGAGCGGCGTGCGCAATTCGTGGCTCATCTGCGCCAGGAACCGCGACTTGGCGACGTTGGCGGATTCGGCGCGATGCCGCGCTTCGTCGGAGATCGCCTTGGCCTGTTCGAGCTCGCCGATCAGTGCGTCCTTTTCGGCCCGCGCCTCCAGCGTCGCCAGCGTGATGGAGTGCAGGCGGCGCGCCAGCAGCGCGAAATAGCCTTCGGCGGCGAGCGCGAGCAACGCCATGACGTAACTGTCGAACGTGCCGCTGAGCGCGAAATTCAGCGCGATCGCCGCCGTGACCGGAGCGGTGGCCGCGAGTGCGGCGATCGGCAGATTGGCCGCGAGCATGCTCGATACCGCGATCACCAGCAGCATCAGGAACATCATCAGCGTGTTCGAGGTGATGTCGCGGCTGGCGGGATGGACCAGGATCGCCATCCAGCACAGGCCGTAGATCAGATCGAGCGCGACAAACCGCGTTCGCCATTTGCGGGTCGTGGTGAGGGACGCGGGCTCGGCGAGGAACCTGACGCAATTGCGGACGATGACGACATGGATGCAGAGCATGCCGCAGGTCCATGCCGCCGCCGAGAATGGCTGGATCCAGAGCCCGAACAAGAGGCCGGTTGCAACCACCAGCAGCATGACGACATAGGACGCCGAGATCCGGGTCTGGGCGTATTGGCGCAGCAATTCGCGATCGAACGCGGGACGGGTTCCGCTGGTCGACGTTAACCGGTCGCGGGCTTCGCGCACCCGCTGGGCGGCGGCGCGGCGCGTGCTCGCCGGCACGGCCGCCGGCGTTTCGGCCGGAAGCTCAACGACCTCTGGCTTTTCAGCGGGGTTACTCATCGAACAGCACAAATCCTGCCCGCGAACCGCGCGGGCTTTGCATGGTCTATCTGTGGCTCCAAATCATTAAGAGCAGCCTTAAAGAGCGATAGAATCTCGTTAACGGGAGGTTAATTACGCTCCCATGGGGACCAGCCGGGCGGATCGATTCCGGCGTGATCCGCCATCGTCTGCGGCACGTCATTCCGGAGCACCCGAAGCATGGACCTCAGAGGCGCAATTGCGCACCGGGGAATCCATCCTACAGCAGCGTAGGTGGCGGCATAGATTCCGGGGGCGCGCTATTGCGCGCGCCCGAATGACGGAGAACTTTCGCGCCGAAATCAGTGTTCCAGCCGCGCCAGCAGGCTCGACGTGTCCCAGCGCTTGCCGCCGATTTTCTCGACTTCCGCATAGAACGCATCGACCAGCGCCGTGACCGGCAGGCTGGCCCCGTTGCGCCGCGATTCAGCGAGGCAGATCGACAGATCCTTGCGCATCCATTCGACCGCGAAGCCGAAATCATATTTGCCTTCGTTCATGGTCTTGTAGCGGTTCTCCATCTGCCAGGATTGCGCGGCGCCCTTGGCGATGGTGTCGATCACGGCCTGGACGTCGAGCCCCGATTTCTTGGCGAAATGAATGCCTTCCGACAGCCCCTGGACCAGGCCGGCGATGCAGATCTGGTTGACCATCTTGGTGAGCTGTCCGGAGCCCGCGGGGCCGAGCCGCTTGCACATCCGCGCATAGGCGGCGATCACGGGTTCGACGCCGGCATAGGCGTCCTCGCTGCCGCCGCACATCACCGTCAATACGCCGTTTTCGGCGCCGGCCTGACCGCCGGAGACCGGCGCGTCGACGAATTTGAAGCCGCGTTTGGCTGCTTCCGCATCGAGTTCGCGGGCGACTTCGGCGGACGCCGTGGTGTGGTCGACGAAGGTCGCGCCCTTCCTGATCCCGGCAAATGCGCCGTCCGCGCCGATCGTGACCGCGCGCAGATCATTGTCGTTGCCGACGCAGCACATGACGAAATCCTGGCCCTCGGCGGCGGCTTTCGGCGTCGGCGCGGTGCGTCCGCCGAATTGGTCGGCCCATTGCTTCGCCTTGGACGCGGTCCGGTTGTAGACCGTGACCTCGTGGCCTCCCTTTTTCACCAGATGACCTGCCATCGGGAAGCCCATGACGCCGAGACCGATAAAAGCGACTTTAGCCATGTTTACAACCTTGGGGTTTGCCGGCGGCGTTGGTTCGGCCGGCGTTATGCTGGGGCAGGGCGATGGACCGTCCGGTCCTCGAAACAGGCTCGCCCTGCGTTGAGATACGAATGAGCACACAATAAACCCCCTGGCATGGAGGGCAACCATCTCCATCTGACAGGGCAGGGCGCGCGACCGGGAGGCGTTCCCCTCGCGCGAGGCCTGATTGCGCAGGGAGGCGGGTATCCTTTTCCGCCGGATCGCCCTATGTGTCGCGTCGAGAGACAGGCCGGAGGAGATACGCATTGAGCGTGACGCAGCAGCAGGTTCTTGACAGTCTGGCCAAGGTGAAGTCGCCGCGCGGCGTCGGCCTCGCCAATGCCGGGGTGCTCTCGGCCATTTCGGTCAGCGACGGCAAGGTCTTTTTCTCGATCAATGTCGAGGCGTCGGAAGCGCGTGCCTGGGAAAGCGCGCGGGCCGAGGCCGAAGCCGCCGTGCGCGCCATTCCCGGCGTCGCCACCGTCATGGTCGCGCTGACCGCCGAACGCAAGGCCGGAGCCGCGCCGCCACCGCCGCCGCACCGTCATGCGCCGGGCGTGGCGCCCGTGTCATCCCATCAGCCGCCGCAAGGCGCGGGCGGCTCGCCGATGGCGAAGCAGGCGGAAATCCCCGGCATCTCCGCGGTCATCGCGGTCGCCTCCGGCAAGGGCGGCGTCGGAAAGTCGACCACGGCGCTCAATCTCGCGCTCGGCCTGCGCGATCTCGGTCTGCGCGTCGGCCTGCTCGACGCCGACATCTACGGACCTTCGGTGCCGCGGCTGACCGGCATTCACGAGAAGCCGCAACTGAACGACGACAAGAAGATGATTCCGATCGTGCGCTTCGGCCTTGCGATCATGTCGATCGGTTTTCTGGTCGAGGAGGATACCGCGATGATCTGGCGCGGCCCGATGGTGATGTCGGCGATCACCCAGATGCTGCGGGATGTCGCCTGGGGCACCCTCGACGTGCTGGTGGTCGACATGCCGCCCGGCACCGGCGACGCACAGCTCACACTGGCGCAGAACGTGCCGCTCAGGGGCGCGGTCATCGTCTCGACGCCGCAGGATCTTTCCCTGATCGATGCGCGGCGCGGGCTTGCGATGTTCAAGAAGGTCAACGTGCCGGTGTTCGGCATTGTCGAGAACATGAGCTATTTCCAGTGCCCGCATTGCGGCACGCGATCGGATATCTTCGGTCACGGCGGCGCGCGGCACGAGGCCGAGCGGCTCGGCGTGCCGTTCCTCGGCGAAATTCCGCTGCACATGTCGATTCGTGTCACATCCGATTCCGGAACGCCGGTGGTGGACAGCGAACCCGACGGTCCGCATGCCGCGATCTACCGCGCGATCGCCGCCAAGGTTCGCGACCAGCTTCAAGGCAGTATCGCGGCCGCCTGAAATTTCTTTGCAGGAAACGGCCGCGACATATTCAACTTTCGTTTAATTCCTTCTGTCATGGCTTTGTTGCGTTTTCGCGAGGCAGGCTTCCGTGTTAAAGGCCCCCGCCAGGATGCGCGCGGTCGGAGCAAAGACCGCTCCGCCTCAAGTAATTACGCCAGGAAATCTGGGAAACGGCCACTCAAGGAGATGCCTGAATGAAGCGTCGTGATTTTTTGAAAGTTTCAGCCGCCGGAGCCGCCGCCACCGCGATTGCCTCGCCGGCGATTGCGCAGTCCTCGCCCGAGATCAAATGGCGCATGACGTCGAGCTTCCCGAAGTCGCTCGACACCATTTACGACGGCGCGGTGGAATTTGCGAAATACGTCGCTGAAATGACCGACAACAAATTTCAGATTCAGGTGTTCTCGGCGGGCGAAATCGTTCCGGGGTTGCAGGCGCTCGATGCGACCTCCAACGGCACGATCGAGTTGAGCCACACCGTTGCGTATTATTACGTCGGCAAGGATCCGACCTTTGCGATCTACGCGTCGGTACCGTTCGGCCTCAATGCGCGGATGCAGAACTCCTGGTGGTACCAGGGCGGCGGCCGCGAGCTCGGCAACGAGTTCTTCAAGAAATACGGCGTCATCGGCTTTCCCTGCGGCAACACCGGCACCCAGATGGGCGGCTGGTTCCGCAAGGAGATCAAGACCGTCGCCGATCTCTCGGGGTTGAAATTCCGCATCGGCGGCATCGCCGGCCAGGTGCTGCAGAAGGTCGGCGTCGTGCCGCAACAGCTTGCCGGCGGCGACATCTATCCCGCGCTGGAGAAGGGCACGATCGATGCGGCGGAATGGGTCGGACCCTATGACGACGAGAAGCTCGGCTTCTCGAAGGTCGCCAAATATTATTATTATCCGGGCTTCTGGGAAGGCGGTCCGACGGTTCACGCGTTCTGCAATCTCGAGAAGTGGAATTCGCTGCCCAAGAGCTATCAGGCCGTGATCGAGAATGCGGCCGCCAACGCCAACGCCTGGATGGCGGCGCGTTACGACATGCAGAACCCGACCGCGCTGAAGCGTCTCGTCGCCGGCGGCACCCAGCTTCGTCCCTTCACCAATGAAGTGCTGGAAGCCTGCCTGAAGGCGACCAACGAATTGTGGATGGAAATCTCGGCGAACAACCCCGACTTCAAGAAGTCGATCGAGGCGATGCAGGCCTATCGTTCCGACGAATATCTGTGGTGGCAGGTCGCGGAATATACTTTCGACAGCTTCATGATCCGCTCACGCACGCGCGGCTGATTTTTCCCGATCGGCACAACGAAGCCCGGTCTCCGACAGGAGGCCGGGCTTTTTGCGTTGCGGCAGGCCGGTTCGCGATGGCAATCTCGAACCGGATGCTTCATGCTCGATTCCAAGCTTCGAAAAAGAAGCTGCTCATAATCATCGGGAGGGAATAGCATGAAGCGAAGGGACTTTATCAAGGTCACCGGCATCGGCGCCGCTGGCGCCGCGACCATGGCAGCGCCGGCCATCGCGCAATCGATGCCGGAAATCAAATGGCGGATGACGACGAGCTGGCCGAAATCGCTCGATACCCTGCAAGGCGCCGCCGAGCAGATGGCGAAAGCGGTCGCCGAGGCGACCGACAATAAATTCCAGATCCAGACCTTTGCCGCCGGTGAAATCGTCCCGGGCCTGCAGGTGCTCGACGCCGTCCAGAACGGCACCGTCGAACTCGGTCACACCGCGTCCTATTATTATTTCGGCAAGGACCCCACCTTCACCTTTGGCGCGTGCATTCCGTTCGGACCCGACGCGCGGCTGAACCAGGCCTGGTACATGCTGGGTGGCGGCCGGGAAGTCCTGAACGAGTTCTACAAGAACTACAACGTAATCTCGCTGCTCGCGGGCAACACCACCTGCCAGATGGGCGGCTGGTTCCGCAAGGAGATCAATACCGTCGAGGATTTGCAGGGGCTGAAATTCCGTATCGCCGGCTTCGCCGGTCGCGTGATGCAGAAACTCGGCTGCGTGCCGCAGCAGCTCGCCGGCGGCGACATCTATCCGGCGCTCGAAAAAGGCACGATCGACGCGGCGGAATGGGTCGGGCCCTATGACGACGAGAAGCTCGGCCTCTACAAGGTCGCACCTCATTATTATTATCCCGGCTGGTGGGAGGGCGGCCCGATGCTGCTGGTCATGGTCAATCTCGACAAATGGAATGCGCTGCCGAAATTTTATCAAAGCGTTCTCGAACAGGCCGGTCATTTCTCCAACAACTGGATGATGGCCAAATACGACACGGTGAATCCGCTGGCGCTGAAGAAGCTGTTGGCCGGTGGCGCCAAGCTGCACGCGTTCTCGCCGCAAATCATGGAGGCCAGCCTCAAGGCGACCAAGGAGCTCAACAACGAAGTCGCCGCAACCAATGCGAATTTCAAGAAGGTCTACGAATCGCTGATGGCGTTCTCGAGCACCGGCTATCAGTGGTTCCAGGTCGCGGAAGTCGGCTACGACAATTTCATGGCGCGTCACGCCCAGGGCTGAAGCATCGTCCGCTACAAATCGGGTGAAGGGAGCGCGGCACCGACGGGAGACCGTAATCCCTCATCCGGCTGTCGCTCTTGACCCGACAGGAGTGCAGGTTCCCACATGTGTCATATCTGCCGCACTGTGGACGGATTCCTCATGCCTGTGCTGTCTGCCGTACTGTAGACGTATTCCGGCGTTCATGCTCCCAGTGTATCTTTAAGGGACAGGTCAGCAGATTCCGGCCTTGTTTCTTCTAACCTCAAGGAGAATTACCGTGATGAAAGTTATGATGATTGCCGGTGCGACGCTTGCCATGGTGACTGTCGCTGGCGCGGCCGACCTCCCGCACCCGCAGCCCGTCTATCAGCAGGCTCCGCTCGGTAAGGCTCCGATTGGCAAAGCCCCGATCGGGAAGAACCCGGTGGGCAAGGCGCCCGTCTCGGCGCGGTATTGATTCGGGTCTCGTTGAATCCGACCTTTAGAATCTGAATATTGTCGGCGGTTGAAGGGCGAAGCGTGACAACTAAGCCAAAGAAACTGGGACTATGCCTGCTTGCGGGATTCGCATTCGCTGTCTTGTTCCGATGCGAAGTCCAGCCGGCATCTGCGGATGAGAGTGACACGCACGCCGGTTCGGACCGTGTCATTTCCCAGCAGAAGCGGGAGCCCCACAAGCGCATCGCTGACGCGAATGCGCTTGTTTCCAGCGGGGCTTCCACCGAATCCAACCCGGCGCCCTTGCCAACTCGAAAGCCGGTATCGGGATCGGCAAAGGGGCCGTATTACGTCGATTTCAGAGCCAGAACGGCGGCGAGCTGGGGACACGCCTTCGTCTGGTTCGGAAAGACCAGCGAGCGGGAAGTTGAAGTCGCGGGCCTTACCCCCGCGGGAGACACCTTGGCCTATATGCTCGGCTATGTGACGTGGGTGCCATCCGAGACCGGGGCGAGCTATGGCGATCTCGATCCGGAATATCTGACCGCCAGTTACCGGGTTTACTTGAACGAGCCGGATGCGAAACGGGTTTTCGCCTACATCAAGAAATTGCAGGCGAGTTCACCGGTCTGGAGCGCCGAGATATCCAACTGTACGGCCTTCATCGGCGACATCGCAAACTTTATGGGATTGAAAGTCCCTTATCGCTGGCAGCGCCCCGAGGAGTACGTCAACAATCTCAAGGCGATGAATGACGGGCGCCAGATCATCCGGCTGTCGTCGGATCAATAGCCCGCATTCGTCGTTGGACCCTGTAGCGGTTTGATTCGAAGATAAAGTCAGCCCGCTCCGGGCTGCGAAGAGTTTCGCACTCGGATTTGAATGGCCCTCCCGCAGCCGACTGTCTATGGTGCGCTTATGTCGCGCCTTATGTGTCTATCCATTGCTGCCGTGCTCTCGCTGCTGTCGGTCGTCGCGATGGCTGCGCCGCTTCATAAGCGGCCGGCGCCTCGCTGGCATGGCTATGGCTTCCTGCCGGGCTACCATCAGCCGCTAAGCAACAGCCTGCCGCTTTACGACCAGAAAGATGCGATGCGGCGTTTTGCGCGCGGCAACCGGCGTCCTTGGTATATTGACCCGGTCCCCAGTTACTACGGGTATGATGGCGACTGGCACTATTTCGGCCGGCCCGGCTTTTACGGCGGCCACTACAATGGCGGCAGCTTCGGACCGTGCTGGACGCGGACACCGATCGGACCGGTCTGGAATTGCGGCTGATCAGCCTGTCGCTCAAGGGCCGCGCTTCATTGACCTGACGGCCTGCGTCGCCGCTTTAGCGACTTCCAATGCGCGCCATCGATTGACGCAGACCACCTTTTTGGCCCGGAGCCGAAGAAGCGCGAGGTTGCTCGCGAGTCTGCTGCTGGAGGTGGACCGGAATTTCTCTCAAGCGGATCTCAACAGCCGCTCCTGACCCAACGCGGACATCTCGCCCGATGCGATCAGCATTCGCTTTTGCCGCGTCAAGCGCGGTCATTTTACTTCTGAACAATAGTAGCATTCTCTGACGTCCAGTGCAGGAAGCGTTCTTCCCACCCTCGCCAAAACTGGTTTGCTTTCTTCAGCGTTTCATAGTTGGCATCGTTCAATTTGCCCGCTTGGTGAGAGTCTTCAATCCGCTCGTCCGAAAATGAAGAGCTCATCAGGCTTTGGGGGACAAAGTAGGTAATATGAACACCGTCAAAATCGTGCAAACTCAAAGCAACTGAAGATTTGCTTCCGATTTCAACAGCTAGATGCTGACTATCGGACCAGCGCGCTACTGCCGAGCCACCCATATCGATCACAAAAACCTTGGCGCTGTCGCTCCCGCCAGCCTTAGCCAACTCGATATACTGAGTGGCCATAACATCCGGACCGAAATATCGGCAGTAATGTATGACGCTGCGAGCGATGTACTCTGAATCCGGGGATGCTGAATCTGTTCGTTCGTCCCAGCACGATCCCCTGAGTGCCTGGACAATGAAAATTATAACCAGCGCAGGGCAGGCGATGATGACCCATACGGCAATTCGCCAACCTAATCTCTTCTTGGATTGGATAGAGGGCTTGTCCGGCATTTATGTTTGTTGAGCTGTTCGCCCAAATGGCCCTAATGTTATTCTGTTACGCGGATCGGCAGCGAGTACGTTGAGCAGACGGTACTCGTCAACGGGCGTTTTCTCAATGTCTCTTGTTGGCCCTTTTCGGACCTCGCGCGATACCCGACTCGAGTCCGTCGTGCGTCTCAAAGCGGACATCCGCCGGCGCCGTTGAAATTATGGGCTCACGCCCGGAAAAACCCGGAACGATGTTCCTGGGTTTTGTTTATGGCATTTCACGGCAGCCGAATTGTTACTGCTTGGTGGGCGGGCCGAAATCCAGCGGCGGCAGATCCATCTGCGGGACGTCGATCTTGACCTTGTCGAGATCGACATTCACGGGCTTGTCGAGCAGGCCGGTCACGGTGATCGGGAAGGCGATCACCAGAAAGACCATGAACGCCTGCAATCCCACCCAGGGCAGGGCGCCCCAGTAGATGTCGGAGCTCTTGACTTCCTTGGGCGCGACGCCGCGCAGATAGAACAGCGCGAAGCCGAACGGCGGGTGCATGAACGAGGTCTGCATGTTGACGCAGAGCATGACGCCGAACCAGATCAAAGCGGGTTCGGCGCCGACCTCGGGCGCCAGCACTTTCTGCGCGATCGGCGCGATCATCGGCAGGATGATGAAGGCGATCTCGAAGAAGTCGAGGAAGAACGCCAGGAAGAAGATGAAGAGGTTGATGAAGATCAAAAATCCCCAGACGCCGCCGGGCAGGGAGGTCAGCAGGTTCTCCAGCCAGACGCCGCCGGAGACGCCAAGGAACACCACCGAGAAACAGGTCGAGCCGATCAGGATGAAGGTGACCATGGTGGTGATGCGCATGGTGGTCTCGTAGCCTTGCTTGATCAGGTCGCGCAGTTCGGGAATCCGAACCGCCTCGAGGCAGATCCACACCACCGCGAGATAGGTGATGGCAAAGGCGGTCTTGAAGACAATGCCCTCGGTCACGAACATGCCGACGATGGTGCCGATGCCGCCGGCGATGATGCCGGCGATCAGCACCTTCTTGCCGGTCGAGCTGAAATCCTTGCTGTGAATCGCCGCCAGCACGATGGCGCCGACCGCGCCCATGGCGCCGGCTTCGGTCGGGGTCGCAAGACCCATCATCATGGTGCCGAGCACGACGAAGATCAGCACCGCCGAGGGGATGATGCCGAGCAGGCATTTCTTCCACAGCGCCCATCCGGTCAGCGTCAATTCGGTCTTCGGCACCGGCGGCAGATAATCGGGTTTGAAGATGCCGAGCACGAAGGTGTAGCCGGCAAACAGTAGGATCTGGAACAGCGACGGACCCCAGGCGCCGAGATACATGTCGCCGACGGATTTGCCGAGCTGGTCGGCGAGCACGATCAGCACGAGCGACGGCGGCACCAATTGGGTGATGGTGCCCGACGCCGCCAGCACCCCGGTGATGTAGCGGATGTTGTAGCCGTAGCGCATCATCACCGGCATCGAGATCAGCGCCATGGCGATGACCTGCGCCGCCACCGTGCCGGTGATGGCGCCGAGAATGAAGCCGACCAGAATGACCGAATAGCCGAGGCCGCCGCGGATCGGTCCGAACAGCTGGCCCATCGAATCCAGCATGTCTTCGGCAAGGCCGCACCGTTCCAGGACCGCGCCCATGAAGGTGAAGAAGGGGATCGCGAGCAGCAGATCGTTGGACAGCACGCTGCCGAACACACGGCCGGGGATGGCCTGAAGAAAGTTAAGGTCGAAGAATCCGAGGTGGATGGCGAGGAAGCCGAACGACAATCCGACTGCGGCGAGCGTGAACGCCACCGGGAAGCCGATCAGCATGGCGATCACCAGGCCGCCGAACATCATCGGCGGCATCATTCCCAGCGTGATCATTGCGTCGGCCTCTCGTATTTCGCGTCGATCGTCACCTCGCCCTGCAAGGCGGCGATGCGCTTGATCACTTCCGAGACGCCTTGCAACGCCAGCATCACGAAGCCGGACGGAATCACGAATTTGATCGGCCAGCGGATCAGGCCGCCGGCGTTACCCGACATCTCTCCGACGGCGTAGGATTGATAGAAAAACGGCCACGACAGGTAGCTGAGCAGCAGACAGGACGGGATCAGGAACAACAGCGTGCAGACCAGATCGAGCCAGAGCTGGCCGCGCTCCGACAGAAACAGGTAGAAGATCTCGACGCGGACGTGTTCGTTGCGCTTGAACGTATAGGAGGCGCCGAACATCACCAGGATCGCGAACATGTACCATTGCAGTTCGAGCCAGCCGTTCGAGCTGTAGTCGAATGCGTAGCGGATCATGGCATTGCCGGCGCTGACCAGGCAGGCGGCCAGCACCAGCAGGTTGCAGATGTATCCTATTTTTTCATTGATCTGGTCGATCGCCGCGCTGATAGCCAATAATGGCCGCATCGTTCTTTCCCCCCGGCGCTTGCCATCAGGCTGCGCTGATCGTTTCAACCGTCGTTGCGCTGCCCGCGCGCAGCGAACGCGCGGAGCCATGATTCAATCTTGGCGGGCGATTGCAACGTTGGTCCTCCCCCCGGTTTTGCTTCTGCTGTTCTTGGCTGAGCGTCAGGCGCAGCGGCTTGTCCAGCCGGGCTTAGCTTGAAGCGGTCGCACCATTTCAGCGCAGGGGAGCTGCGTCAATTGGAAAATGGGCAAATTGTGGCGGGGGTTACTCTGTCATTCCCGGGGTGCGCGTAAATCCGGAATCTCGAGATTGCGGCGCGAGATTCCGGATTCAGCCCTGCGGGCTGCCCCGGAACGACGAGACTTCTGACGGCGGCGGCATACGGGATAGCTATGGCCAGTTCAGCCGCCGGTGACGCTCATGTGGCGGCTGACGCTCGGCCGGTTGTGCCGGCGATCGATGATGAAATCGTGGCCCTTGGGTTTCAGGCCGATCGCGCGATCGATCGCCGCGCTGAGCAGTTCGTTGTCGGCGGAGGCGCGCAATGGCCTGCGCAGATCGGAGGCGTCTTCGTGGCCGAGGCAGGTGTGCAGCGTGCCGGTACAGGTGATCCGCACCCGGTTGCAGGCCTCGCAGAAATTATGGGTCATCGGCGTGATGAAGCCGAGCTTGCCGCCGGTCTCGCTGACGCGAACATAACGCGCCGGCCCGCCGGTATCGTCGTCGAGGTCGGTCAGGGTATATTGCTGGGCGAGGCGGGCGCGAAGCAGGGACAGCGGCACATACTGGTCGATGCGTCCTTCGCCGATGTCGCCCATCGGCATCACCTCGATCAGCGTCAGCGCCATGCCCTTGCCGTGTACCCATTGCATCAGCGCGGGGATTTCATCCTCGTTCATGTTCTTCAGCGCCACCGCGTTGATCTTCACAGCAAGGCCTGCGGATCGTGCGGCCTCGATGCCGGCCAGAACCTTGTCGAGATCGCCCCAGCGGGTGATGGCCCGGAATTTCGCAGGGTCCAGCGTATCGAGCGAGACGTTGATGCGGCGTACGCCGCAGTCGCGCAACTCGACGGCGAAGCGCGCCAGTTGCGAGCCGTTGGTCGTCAGCGTCAGTTCATCGAGCGCGCCGGTGCCAAGGTGGCGCGAGAGCGAATGCAGCAGCGACATCACGTTGCGCCGGACCAGCGGTTCGCCGCCGGTCAGGCGCAGCTTGCGCACGCCCTTGGCGATGAAGACCGAGCACAGCCGGTCGAGCTCCTCGAGCGTGAGCAGATCGGCCTTGGGCAGGAACGTCATGTCTTCCGACATGCAATAAAAACAGCGCAGGTCGCAGCGGTCGGTCACCGACACCCGCAAATAACGGATCGTCCGGCCGAACGGATCGGTCATCGGCTGGGACAGCAATTCGGGAGGACTTAAGAGGGGTCCGTTCATTCAACCGGCCTTGTCCGGCAACCGTCGCCCTGGCAACGGCCGCCAACTTCATGGCCCCAATCTATGCGTCATCTTAACCGCATACAATCAGGGGCTTGTCCTGAAGTCCGGCTTATTGGCGCGGAGGCGGCGCGGATTGACCGGGATCCGGGAACGTTCCATCGGCCGGAGCCGGGGCCGCGCCGGTCGGCGGCTTTGGACTTCTCGGCCGTATGGCCCTCCTGCGGGACGCCTTGGGCGGCGGGCCGGCCGGCTGAAGTTCCGCGACCACCGGATTGGGGTCGATATTGGTCGAGGCCGGGGTCGAGAAGTCGGCGGGAATATGGACAACCGTCACCGGGACGGTGGCCGGCACGAACTTGTCCATCGAATAGGTGACGGAGAAACCGGTGTCCGGCGGCGAAACGGAGACCGTACACGGGGTTTTGCAGCCCGGTCCCAGCGAGGTCTTGGCGTCGGCGCCTTGCGGCGTCGAATCGAGCTGAACCTGGACCGTCGGTGGCGTCGACTTGAACATGTCCATGGAAAAGGAAGAGCAGCCGGCCAAGCCGAAACCGGCCGCGGCAATCACGATGATTCGACGCATCATAAACCCGTCACTCTCTCTGCGGCCGATTGCCACAATCCCCGTCGCGGACCATAAGAGTGTCCGCACAGCCGCGCAACCGTGCGGACCCTTATCGTTAATTAATGGTTAATTCCGCAGCGTGACCGATAAATAATATGAGTGATATCAATTATTTAATAGGGTCGCGTTGAAGCGTCAGGCTATCCACAGCCCCCGGCAGATCGCGCATGTGACCGATCAGCCGGTCGGGCTTGAGATCGGCGATCGGTATCTCGGTATATCCAAATTCGACACCGATCACCGGAATACCGGCGCGGCGGGCCGCCCCGATATCCGGCCCGGCATCGCCCACCATGATCGCCGTCGCAAGCTCGCCGCCCGCCCGCGCCACCGTTTGCCGCAGGATGGCCGGATCGGGTTTTGAGATCCCGAACGTATCGGCGCCGCAAATCGCGGAAAACCGCCCGCTCAAGCCAAGCCGGTCGAGCAGCCTCTTGGACAGCCACTCCAGCTTGTTGGTGCAGACCGCAAACCGGTATCCGCGCGCGCCGAGCGCGTCGAGCGCGCCGTCCAGCCCCTCGAAGGGTTTTGAGAAATCGGCGATATGGGCCGCATAATGGTCGATGAAATCAGCGGTCAGCCGGGCGATCTCGTCGGCACCGGCGGTGCGGCCCTCGAGCTCCAGGCCGCGCTCGATCAACCGCCGGGCGCCGGCGCCGATCATGGTACGGGCGGAATCGAGCGGAACGGGCGGCAAGCCCTCGCGATCCAGCACGAAATTGAGCGCATTGATCAGGTCGGGCGCGGTGTCCACCAGCGTGCCGTCGAGATCGAAGACAATTGTGCCAATAGTAGCGGTCATTCGAAAGCGCTACCGGTCCCGCGGCCGGCGCGCAAGTAGGGGCTCAAGCAGCGCCTTGGGCTCATCTGGAAGTCATCAATTACGGCTATGACGGGCGCGCATGGCGCTGTTCCTCGCGGTCAAACGACGCTAGATATGCGGCCGCCGGACAGGCCGATCGCCCGATCGGCCGCGGTTTTTGAGGCAAGCCCGAACGTGACCATGGACCAATTGAAACGGCAAGCGGCGGCGCGCGCGCTCGATGAGGTGCGCGACGGCATGAAGCTCGGCCTCGGCACCGGTTCGACGGCCAAGCATTTCGTCGAATTGCTCGGCGAGCGCGTCCGCGCCGGCCTTAACGTTATCGGCGTGCCGACCTCGGAATCGACCCGAACTGATGCGGAGCGCTGCGGCATTCGCCTGACCACGCTGGATGAGGTCGACCGGCTGGATCTGACGGTCGACGGCGCCGACGAAATCGATCCCGCGCTTAATCTGATCAAGGGCGGCGGCGGCGCGCTGCTGCGGGAGAAGATCGTCGCCACCGCGTCCGACCGCATGATCGTGATCGCCGACGATTCCAAATGGGTCGACGCGCTCGGCCGTTTTCCGTTGCCGGTGGAGGTCATTCCGTTCGGGCTGGCGGCGACGCAGCGCGCGATCGGCAGGGCGTTTGCGCAAAGCGGCGTTTCCGGGCAAATGGTGGTCCGCAAGGGCAAAGACGGCCACGTTTTTGTCACCGATGGCGGCCACTGGATTGTCGATGCCCATCTCGGACGAATAGAAGACGCGCCCCGCCTGGCAGGATTGCTGAGCGCCATACCGGGCGTGGTCGAGCACGGCCTGTTTATCGGGATCGCCAGCATCGCCGTGCTGGCCGGTGCCCACGGAATTCGCGTTGTAGAACAGCGGTAAAGCCGCAATCGAGGAGAAGTTGAATGAAGAGCCTTTCGAGGATTTTGTCGGCCGCGGGCCTCGTGCTGGGGCTGGTTCTTGCCGGCGCTCCGGCCCAGGCTCAGACCCAGGCGCAGCCTTCTCCGGCCGCCGTCGCCGCCGCCAAGGAAATCCTGGCGATGAAGCATGCGAGCGCGATGTATGCCGCAGCGGTGCCCAACCTCGTGCAGCAGACCAAGGATCAATTGCTGCAGAGCAACCTGAACTACCAGAAAGACCTCAACGAGGTGGCCGTGATCGTCGCGCAGAAGCTGGCCGGCCGCGAGCAGGAAATCGGCGAGGGGATGGCCAAGGTCTATGCCAGCGAGTTCACCGAACAGGAGCTGAAGGATCTCGTCACCTTCTACAAGTCGCCGCTCGGCCAGAAGCTGTTGGGTTCCGAGCCCAAGGCAATTCAGGAAAGCATGGCCTATATGAACCAGTGGGCGCAGCAGTTCGCGGAAATCGTCAATGGCGAGTTCCGCGCCGAGATGCGCAAGCGCGGGAAGCAGATCTGATTCCCTGAACCGACCACGGGCAGGAGCGGACATGGCTGAATTCGACGTCGATCTTTTCGTGATCGGAGGCGGTTCAGGCGGCGTGCGTGCCGCCCGGATCGCCGCCGGACATGGCGCGCGGGTCATGGTGGCCGAAGAGTACCGGATGGGCGGCACCTGCGTGATCCGCGGCTGCGTCCCAAAGAAGCTGTTCGTTCTCGGCTCGCACGTTCACCAGGAGATCGAGGACGCCGCGGGCTTTGGCTGGTCCATTGCTGCGGCGACCTTCGACTGGCCGACCCTGGTCGCCAACAAGGACAAGGAGATCGCGCGGCTCGAGGGCATCTACACCGCCAATGTCGAGAAGTCCGGCGGCGAGGTGGTCAAGACCCGGGCGGTGCTCGAGGACGCCCACACCATTCGCCTCGGCACCGGCCAGACGGTGAGGGCGGGCACGATCCTGATCGCCACCGGAAGCGCGCCCAATCACGGCGCGATGATTCCCGGAATCGAGCATGTGATCTCGTCGAACGAAGCTTTTCATCTGCCGGAATTGCCCAAACGCGTGGTGATCCAGGGCGGCGGCTATATCGCGCTGGAGTTCGCCGGCATTTTTGCTGGCTTCGGCTCCGACGTGACCGTGATCTATCGCGGCGACAACATCCTGCGCGGCTTCGACGAGGATGTCCGCAGCCACGTCCGGGCCGAGATGGAAAAAGCCGGCATCACCGTTCTCACCGGCTGCACCGTCAGCAAGGTCGACCGGCACGGCAAGGAATTCACCACCCATCTGTCGGGCGGGTCGAGCATCGCTTCCGACCTCGTGATGTTCGCGATCGGGCGGCATCCGAACGTCGCCAATCTCGGGTTGGAGAAGGCGGGTGTCGCGCTCAATCCGGCCAATGGCGGCATCGCGGTCGATGCCTGGTCGCGCACCTCGACACCGAACATCTATGCCATCGGCGACGTCACCCATCGCATCAACCTGACGCCGGTCGCGATCCGCGAAGGCCACGCCTTCGCCGACACGGTATTCGGCAAACGTCCGGTTCAGGTCGATTATGCGACCATTCCGACCGCGGTGTTTTCGCAGCCGGAGGTCGGCACGGTCGGGCTGACCGAGGCCGAGGCCCGCGCGCAGTTCAGCCACGTCGACATCTACAAGACCGATTTCCGGCCGATCAAGGCGACAATGTCCGGCCGCGATACCCGTGTGCTGATGAAACTCGTGGTCGACGGCAGTTCCGACCGCGTGGTCGGCTGCCACATCGTCGGCGATGCCGCCGCCGAAATCGTCCAGGCACTCGCCATCGCCGTCAAGATGAAGGCGACCAAGGCCGATTTCGACGCGACGTTTGCGCTGCATCCGACCGCGGCCGAAGAACTCGTGACCATGCGCACGCCGAGCGCGCGCTATGTGCGCGACGCCGCAGCGGAGTAGGGCAGGACTTTGTAGGGCGGGACTTTATTTGCCGACATGCGCGACCGAGGCGATCTCGACCAGCGCCTCCGGCTTCACCAGCCCGCATTGAATGCAGTAGCGCGCCGGCTTGTCGCCCGGGAAGAACTCGGCATACACCGCGTTGATCGCGGCATAATTGGTCCAATCGGTCAGAAAGATCGAATTGAAGGTCACGTCGTCCATCGTTCCGCCCGCGGTCTCGACCACGGATTTGATGATGGTGAGAACGTGGCGGGTCTGCGCGGCGGCGTCGCCGACATGCACGACATTGGCGTCCTTATCGAGCGGCAGCGTTCCCGATACATAGACCACGCCGTCCGCCTTCACGCCCGGCAGATAGGGCGCCAGCGGCTTGCCTGTTCCGGGCGGCACGATAGCTGTCTTCGGCATTCATTTGCTCCATGGCAAGTTGGGACGTAGGGGGTTATCCGGCGGCGAACGCGCTGTGTTCGGATAGAAAATCCAGCACCGTCTTGTTGAATACATCCATCATCGTGCGGCTGCACGCATGACCGCCGGTTTCCAGCAGATCGAGTTTCGCGTTCGGGATCAGCGAGGCGAGCTCCTTGCTGAAATAGGAGGGTGTCAGCAGATCGTCCTTGGCGCAGATGACCAAGGTCGGAATATCAAGCCTCTTCAGCTCGCTGCGCCGGTCGAACGCCAGGATCGCGTCCAGCCTGCTTTCCTGCACCTCCGGAGCACCGAGCGAGGCGGCGGCGCGGGCCTCTTCGGTCTCGAGCAGGGCTGCGTTCTGGTTGATCCACCACGGCGGATACAGCAGAAGCGAGGTGAATGCGGCGTAGGCCTCCGGTCCGACCCGGGAATGCAGCAGCCTGCGGACCGAGAACAGCTTGCGGCGGTAGGCGTCGCCGCAACTCGTGCTGCTGTTGATGATGAGGCGGCCGATGCGGCCGGGGTAATCCAGCGCCAGCGATACGCCGATCGCGCCTCCGGTCGAATGACCGAGCCAGGCGACATCGCGCAGGCCGAGATGATCGATCAGCGCGGCTGCGTCCGCGGCCATCTGCTCGATGCTGGCGACCCGCGTCCGCGAGCTCTTGCCGGTGCCGCGCTGGTCGTGGCGGATCACCCGGTAGCGCGAAGCGAAAGCGGGGATGTTGGGATTCCAGTAGCCGCCGACGCCGCCGAGGCCGGCCACCATCATCAGGGGCGGACCCTCGCCGCACTCTTCCCACCAGAGATCGCCATCGCTCAGATGAAGATGTGGCATCAGCTTGCGACCTTCGCGCCGAGTTCGCTCCAGATTTGCTTGAAGCAGGCGTTGTAATGGGGATTCTCCCGGATATTGACGGGATCGCGGTCCTCTTGTCCCAATTCGACGTCGTGAACCGCGAGAACGCGCGCCGGGCGGTGAGTCATGACGATGATGCGGTCGGCCATGGTGATGGCCTCGCCGATATCGTGGGTGACGAGGATCGCGCTCTTGTTCTGCTCGCGGATGATCGACATCGTCTCGATCTGCAACAGAAGCCGGGTCTGGAAATCGAGCGCGCTGAAGGGTTCGTCGAGCAGGATGACGTCCGGATCGAGCGCCAGGGTCCGCATGAAGGCGACGCGCTGGCGCATGCCGCCGGACAATTGCGACGGCTTGGCCGCCTCGAAGCCGGCAAGGCCGTAGCTGCGGATCAGGTCTTTCGCTTTCGCTTCCGAAGCCCGCCGCGGCGTGCCGCGGACCTCGAGACCGAGCACGACATTCTCGAGCACCGTGCGCCACGGCAGCAGCAGGTCTTTCTGCAGCATGTAGCCGACGTGGCCCGCCGTATCGCCGACCCGGTTTCCGCCGACGAAGATCGATCCGCTGGTGGGGCGAAGCAGTCCGGCGATGCAATTGAACAGGGTCGATTTTCCGCAGCCTGAGGGACCGACGATCGCCAGCGTTTCGCGCGGCGCAACCGTGAAACTGACGTCGCGAAAAGCCTCGACGGCGTCGGGCGTGCCCGGATTGAACACCATGCCGGCGTTGCGGGCCTCGAGAACCGGAGCTGTTGGGGTCATTGCGTCCATCGCTCTCATTCCCACCGCAGCGTGCGTTCCAGCACGGTGACCGCCCCGTCGAGGACGAGCGCCATCACCATCAACGCAAAGATGCCGAGCCAGACGCTGTTGAGGTCGTAAAGCGTGCCGGCGTAGTACACGAGATAGCCGAGCCCTTCCTTGGCCGCGATGTATTCGCCGACCACGGCGCCGATCAGGGCGAACCCGACATTGAGACGAAGCCCGGCCATGATCCACGGCACGGTGGCCGGCATCACGACTTTCCGGAACGTCTGCCAGCGGTTGGCGCCAAGCGAGCGCATCAGGGTCAGCAAATCGGCGTCGACGCGCGACGTTCCGCTTTGCGCGGTGATCAGCGAGACGATGAAGGTGAGGATTGCCGCGCTCGCGATCTTCGATCCGATATCGATGCCGAACCAGATGATGATCAGCGGCGCCAGCGCGATCTTGGGAACGCCGTTCAGCGCCACGATGATCGGCCGCGCCACCTTGCCCGCCAGCGGCGAGATCCAGAGCGCCAGGCCGGCCGCCGTTCCCAGCACGCCGCCTATCAGGAAGCCTGCCACCGATTCCTCGAACGTCACCCAGCTGTCGCGAAGCAGCGACCCGCTGGCGATGCTGTTGACGGCCTTCAGCCAGATGCCGCTGGGCTGACCGTACAAATACGCCGGCGCGAAGCCGCTGCGGACGGCGGCCTCCCATGCCAAAAGAAGGCCGGCCACGACAGCGCATTGCAGGATGAGGACGCGGGGATCCCAGCGGTTGGCCGGCCATACCTTCTTGAGCGCCGGGCCGTTTTCCGAAGCGGCTGGACCACCGGCACCTGCAAGCGCCGGGCCGGGCGGCGGACTTGCGGCGGAATTGTTCGGCGGCGCAGCCATCTCAGCCCTTCAATCCGAAGGCGTCGGTGGCCTTTTCCGCAAAGCTGTTGTCGACCATCTGTTCGAACGGCAGGCTTTGCTTCAGGCCGGTTCCGAGTTCCATCGTCATCACGCGATCCCAGGATTCTTTCGAGATGATCGGATTGCGCGGCACCACCGAGTGCATGCCCAACAGCCGCTTCGACCCCAGCGCGATCGCTTCCTTCGGCACCGTCGGAAAGGCGGTGGCGCTGGCGGTCTCATAGGCGCCGGGCTCGGTGTGGATGATCTTCATCGCTTCGGCGATCGCGTTGACGAGCCTTTGCGCGGTGTCGGCGTTGGCGTCGAGATATTGCTGGGTGGCGAAAATCGCCGAGGAAGCGTTCGGGCCGATCACGTCGGCGAAGCCGTAAACGACTTCGAGGCCGTATTGGGTGGCGCCGATGCTGGCGTCCCATTCGAACACCACGGCGAGATCGGCGCGGCCATCCTTGACCGCAGCCATCTGCGCGCCCGGCGGCAATTCGAGGAACGAGATCTTGCTCTGGTCCAGATCCAGCTTTCCGATCTGGGTCAGCGCATATTTGGGGGTCGCATTGGTGTTCGACGGAAAGCGAAGCGTCGCGATCGTCTTGCCCTTGAAGTCCTCAAGCGACCTGATGCTGGTTCCTGGCCGCGCCAGAACCAGCAATGACGTACCGCCGGCGATATTGGCGATGCATTTGGTCGCCCCGCCGCCCAGGGTCGCGTTGACCGCAGGCGCGGTGCCCGACAGCGCGAACTGCGCCCGCTTGGACAAAATGATCGGGACCACGGTGGCGATGCCGCCGGCGGTCGAGATCGAGACGTCCAGCCCCTGCCTGGCGAACAGGCCGCGCTGCTGCGCCAGATAGACCGGCGTGTAATTCGCAATCAGCAGCGCCTGGCTGATCTCGACCGGTGTCAGCGTCTGCGCCAAGGCCGGGGTGACGAACGCGGCTGCCGCGCCCGCAAGCAGGCTGCGCCGGGAGATGTCCGAGGTTGTTGATGGCAAGGCCGTGTTCTCCGTCGAAATCATGGGATCGCGCACGCCCGAGCGAAATGCGCGCTCGCGGCGTCGATTGTCTAACCCATCTGGTACCCGGCGCCAGGATGTTGCCATTCCCGCCGCGAGCGGAGTAGATCAATCTTGGCTGGCAAGCGTTGCTGATCCGGCAACGCTTGAATTGTCGACAAAGATATAAGTAATTGAAAAGGTAAATATATTTGGATTTCACGGCGCTGCGCTATTTCCTGGAAACGGCGGAATGCCGATCAATTCGGCAGGCATCCGACCGGCTCCATGTGGCGCCGTCGGCGGTCAGCCGGAAGATCGCGAAGCTCGAGCACGACCTGAAGGCGAAGCTGTTCGAGCGCCGCGCCAAGGGAATGAAGCTCACCGCCGCCGGCCTTGTCCTGGTCGAACAATTGCACGGCACGGTGCGCGACCTGGATCGCGCGCGCTGGCGGATCGCGGAACTGGAAGGGCTGAAACGGGGCGAGGTGATCGTTCACTGCATCGAGGGCGTGGTGGAGAACTGGCTGCCCCGCCACATCGCGCGTTTCAAGACCATCTATCCCGAGATCAACTTCCGCGTTGCCGTGATGAGCACCGACCGCATCATCGAAGCGCTGATGGCCGGCGACAGCGACATCGGCATCGTCTTCATCACCTCGGCGCGTCCGGAAATCCGGGTGCAAAGCTCGCAGGTCGAATCCTTGAGCCTGGTGGTGGCGCCCCAGCATCCGTTGGCCCGTCGCCGGCAGGTCGCGCTCGCCGATGTCGTCCAGCACACGCTGGTCATGCCCGATCAATCGTTCGGCATCCGCCGGATCGTGGATCGCCATCTGAGCGCGGTCAAACTGGTTGCGGCCGATGTGCTGGAGACCAATTCCGTCCAGCTGGTGCGGAGCCTGGTACGGCACGGCGTGGGCTGCACCTTGCTGCCGCATTTTTCGGTCGAACGGGATCTGGCGGCGGGTCTGCTGGTCAGCGTGAAGCTCCGGGACTCCCATCTGCTCGCCACCGGAATTCAGGTTTGCGTGCATCGGCAAAGAGCGCTATCCGCCGCCGCCCAGGCCTTTCTGAACACGATCAGCCCGGCTTCGCCGGCTGCGTTCTGACGCCGCGTCGATTTCGCTTCGTGATCCATTGCGGGATTTCGTGTATGTCAATTGGTGAAGCCACGTTATTCCCCGCGCAAGCACGTAGCGCTTGTCGCTGAGGGCGCGCGTAAAACGCGCGAACCCGGAATCCATCGGGCCACATGCGCCAGCGGCGAAATGGATTCCGGGCTCGCGCCAAAATGGCGCGCCCCGGAATCCGAGGAGGCGGTGGCACGCCCCAAACAGCCCGACGGGCAAATCACCAAAAGTCTGACCAGTCCCTTGCGCGAAAATATTTCCGTTCCGGCCCGACCCAAATCAACTTAACAACCCTCGCCATCCCGCACCCGCAAGAGGGGCGTATCGCGATCGTCACGGACGTTGGGCGCGGGAAGCGGTGGATGCGGCAGCGGCGAGAGACGAACGCCGGTGAACGCGGACGGCGAAGCCGTGTGGTCCTGACGCCCCGACGCTGGCGTCAAGTTGGTGACAATGCTTCGCATTGCACTGATGACGGTGACAATAAAGCCCGGTCACCGGGGAGAGCGCGGAGTAAGCCGTTAAAACCATTGCGCAGGGAAGGCCGGGTTGTCCCGGTATACCTGTGGTGACGAACTCGTGTGCTTATCTATTTTGCACGCGAGGCTGCGGGTGCAACGGGCACCCGGCCTTCCCCGCGCCCTCTCTTGAGGGTCGCCTGCGCCCTCTGTTTTCAGAGGGAGAAGGATTCTTGCAAAAGCTCGGACGCACTCTGCGCCGCGGGAAGGCGGACGTGCGTTTTCCGTCATTCCGGGATGGTGCGTTCGCACCAGGCCTCAGATGCGCAATTGCGCATCGGGGAATCTTGTCATTCCGGGTTCGACGCTTCGCATCGCCCCGGAATGACAATCACAAGTGGCTGTTCGAAAGTTGAATCAGAATCATCCTCGTCGTCCCGGCTAAGCCAACGGGTTCGCGCAAAGCGCGGCCCGATGACAGGCTCCGCGTCCGCGGGGACGACGAGTTGATTGAGTGGAGGCCTCGGCGATTACACCGGCTTGCCCGCATAGGGCATCGAGGCGGTGAGGCCGCCGTCGACCGGGAAAGCCTGGCCGTTGACATAGGACGCCTCGTCGCTGGCCAGGAACAGTCCCATCGCCGCGATCTCGTGCGGCTGGCCGGCGCGCTTCAACGGATTGAGCTGGCCGATCTTGTCCCCGGTGCCGCGTTCTTTCGCCCGCTCGAACACCGGCCTGGTCATGCCGGTCTCGATCAGGCCCGGACAGACCGCGTTGATGCGAACGCCGGTGCCGGACAGCGAATAGGCCGTGGTCTGCACCAGGCTGATGACGCCGGCCTTGCTGGCTGCGTAAGGATGGCCGCTGGCGCCTGACTTCAAGCCGGCGACCGAGGCGGTGCAGACGATCGCGCCGTGCCCCTGTTTGATCATATGCGGCATGGCATGTTTGATCGCGAGGAACGGGCCGATCAGGTTGATGCGCAGGATCTCCTGCCAATGTTCGACGGTCTGCTCGGGGATCGGAACCAGGCCGCCGCTGATGCCGGCATTGGCCCAGATCGCATCGAGTTGACCGTATTTCGACACCGCTCTGGCGATGAAAGCCTTGACGTCCTGCTCCGATCCGGCATCGGCGGTCACCGCTTCGACCGTTCCGCCCGCGGCGCTGACGAGCCCCGCGGTTTCCTTCACGCTGTCGCTGCGGTCGACCGCGATCAGTTTGGCACCTTCCTTGCTGAACAACAGCGATGCTGCGCGGCCGATGCCGCTTCCCGCGCCGGTGATGATGACGGATTTGCCTTCGAGGCGGCCCATGAGGTTTCTCCCTGTTTATCTTTCTACAGCGTTTTCAAGCGAAAGCCTGCCCCGGACTTTGATAGCGGACTTGGATAACGGGGGTGATCCCGGTTCGCGCGAGGAAAACGCATCGAAACGACAAAATAGAGCCCCGGTTCTGATGCACCAGAATCGAAAAGCTCCAGGCGCTTGCGGCCATGCGAAATTCGCGGTCTCCTGAGACGAGGCAAACTCTGACGAACATCAAACAATATTGAAGGGTTTTTCCGATGTCCAATCCAGACAAACCGTTCGTTCACCAGCATGCCGTTCCCTCTGGCGTGGTCGCAACCCGGTGGTGGTGGGTGCGCCACGCGCCGGTGCGCGAGGACGGCGGCTGCATCTACGGGCAGAAGGATATCGCCTGCGACACCAGCGATCGCGACGTCTTCCAGGCGGTCGCAAAAATCCTGCCGCGCACGGCGGTCTGGTTTGCGAGCAATCTGAAGCGCACCCATCAGACGGCGGATGCGATCTGGGCGGCGGGATTTCCCAGACCTGAAAGCATGATGCACGAGGCAGCCTTCGCCGAACAGCATCTCGGCGAATGGCAGGGCCTCAATCGCGCGGCGTTCTTCGCCAGCCGGCCGACCTCGGTCGGCAGCTACTGGTTCGCGCCGATCGACGATCAGGCGCCGGGCGGCGAAAGTTTCATGGATCTCTACAACCGCACCCGCGGCGCGGTCGAACGGATCAGTCAGGAGCATCGCGGCAAGGACATCATCGCGGTGGCGCATGGCGGCACCATCAAGGCCGCGGTCGGGTTGGCGCTCGGCAATCAGCCGGAGCGGGGCCTCGCCTTCACCATCGACAATTGTTCGGTGACGCGGCTCGACCATCTCGCGGGCGACGGCCATAGCGGCTGGCGCATTCCGATGGTCAATCAGCAGCCGTGGCTGGCGGATGCGGCCCATAAGGCCATGCATCAGCCGGCCGGTCCGGAGGCCGCCAGCGCCAGCAAACTGGCCTGAGGGCGAAACAGGGAGTGTTGCGCCGCGCATCGGACGTCATCGTCCGCGAAGGCGGACGATCCGGTAAGCCCTGCGGGCTGCGCCGGAATGACGGTCGATGAGTGCGGAAATATTCGCGCTGGCCGGGGCCCTGCGTCATCAACACGGCGAACAGATGCCTTCCGGCGCAGTTCTCACCGTTACAGCAAGTATTGCTTTACGGTTTGTCCGTTAGGTTAGCGGGTTCTCTTTCAGGAGGCTCCATGACAACCCTGGATTTATCCGTCGTCCGCACCCGGACGCGCCTCCCGATATGGACCAGAATTCTCTGCGCCTTGTTCTTTTTCTCGGGCTTTCCGGCGCTGATTTATCAGCTGACCTGGCAGCGAGAGCTTTTCCGCATCTTTGGCGTCAATTCAGAATCGGTGACCATCGTCGTCACGGCGTTCATGCTTGGGTTGGGACTTGGCAGCCTCGCCGGCGGCTGGGTGTCAAAGCAACGGGGGATCAGCTTACTGCCCTTGCTGGCAGCGATCGAAATAGCCACCGCCGCCTTCGGCCTCGTGTCGCTGAGCGTCTTCGAACAGATCGGTGCGCTAATCGTCAATTGGCCGCTGCCGGCTATGGCCGCTGTAAATCTGGTGCTTGTCATCGTCCCGACGTTGCTGATGGGTGCCACCCTGCCGATCTTGGTTTCACACCTCGTTCGGCGTTCCGGGCAGGTCGGTGGCGCCGTCGGCTTGCTCTATTACGTCAACACGCTCGGCGCGGGTGCCGCCTGCCTGCTCTGCTGCACTGTGCTATTCCCATTTTTCGGCATGCATACAGCGGTCTTTACCGCCGTCGGTATCAACGTCGCGGTCGCCGCTGGCGCAATGGTCGCGCACGCATTTCCATACAGCGAGGCGCGTCCGGCACCTGCGATAACGGTCAATGACGCCCGCCAGTCCATCCTCGGCATGCGACGGGTGCTGCTATTGGCGGCGCTTGGCGGTTTCATCTCCCTATCTTACGAAATATTCTTGTTCCGGACGATCTCTTACGCTTCGGGATCCAGTGCAACGACATTTGCCATTACGTTGTCCTGCTTTCTCGTCGGGATTGCAGGCGGGGCACGAAGTGCAGGAAAAACATGTGAAACCCTGCGGCCGGCCGACGCCATGCGTAAAGCTGCCGATGAACTCGTTTTTGCAAATCTCATTGGTTTGCTGTTTCTCCCGTTAATGGCTCATTTTGCCTGGCTTAGTAACGTTGTTCTCGGTCTTGCCATGCTGATGGTTTATTTGATCGCCCGCCGCTGGGGTTCGTTCTTGCCGTATCTCGCCCAATTCAGCGTCGCCGCCGACGACCACGCCGGAATGCGGACATCGCTGCTTTATTTCTCGAACATCCTCGGGTCGGCGGCGGGAGCCATTGTTACAGGCTTCGTTTTGACGGAATACCTGACCTTGGTGCAAATCGCGCTGGCGCTGGTGGTTGCCGGCACGGTTTGCGCTCTGTCCTTGATCGCCATGCTCGATGTCGAGCGTCCGGAACGGCTAAGACGCATGGCCGATGCCGTCGGCGTGCTGGTTGTTGCGGTGATCGTCATTCCCTTGATGTCTCATCGCGTCCTCGAAAACCTGCTGTTCAGGGGCAATGTCGATCACGCCTTCGCCAGCGTCGTGGAGAATCGCAGCGGCATCATCACCGTCGATACGGACGGCACGGTGTTTGGCAACGGGATGTACGACGGACGATTCAACACTCGACTAAGTAGCGATCGAAACGGAATCATCCGGCCCTACGCGTTGAGCTTGTTTCACGGCGCGCCGCGTGACGTTCTTATGATCGGACTGTCGTCCGGTTCGTGGGCGCAGGTGATCGCCAGCAATCCCGCCGTGACTTCGCTTACGATCGTGGAGATCAATCCGGGGTATCTTGCCCTGATCGCGCAGCAGCCGGAGGTCGCATCGGTGCTGCACAACCCAAAAGTCAATATCATCACCGACGATGGCAGACGCTGGTTGAGTCATCATCCCGAAAAGCGCTTTGACGCAATCGTATCAAATACGACCTGGAATTTTCGCGCCAATATCACAAACTTGCTGTCGACCGAGTTTCTTGAACTCGCACGGCAGCACCTCAATCCACGTGGCATTGTTTTCTACAATACGACCGATTCCGCCCGTGTGCAGCGAACCGCTTGTTTGGCGTTTCCCTACGGGGCACGTTTCACCAACCATATGGTCGTTTCAGAAACTCCAATCGACTGGAATTTTGCCCGCTGGCGTCGAACTCTCGAATCTTACGTCATAGATGGCGAGAAGCAGTTCGATGTCCAACGCGCGGATGACCGCGCGCTGCTCGATTCACTCACGTCGGCCGATCAACGCTCGCAGCCCATGATCGAGGGGTGTCCGGAAGTTCTCGCCCGCACGGCAGGCGCAACGCCTGTTACGGACGACAACATGGGAACGGAGTGGCGTCATTACTTTGGCCTGGAATGACGCCAAACCTGTCACTCCACCGCCGCGTAAACGAGACTTCGCACCATGGTGCGGAAATATTCGCGCTGGCCGGGGCCCTGCGTCATCAACACGGCGAACAGATCCTCCTTCGGATCGATCCAGAAGAAGGTGCCGGCGATCCCGCTCCAGAAGAACTGCCCGGCCGAACCCGCAAACGGCGCCATGCCCTGATGCGTGCGCACCGCGAAACCAAGACCAAAGCCGTGGCCGGCCGGCAGCATGCCGCCCTGGACCTTGACGTGGGGGCCGAGATGATCGGAGGCCATCAGCTCCAGAGTCTTGCGGCCGATGATCCGGGTGCCGTCGAGCGAACCGCCGTTGAGTAGCATCTGGCAGAACCGGGCATAATCCATCGTGGTCGAGACCAGCCCGCCGCCGCCGGATTCCATCGCGGGCTTCTCCAGCATGTTGAAAAGCTGCACCTTCTCGCCGTTCCACGGATCGGCGGGGAATGGCTCGGCCAGACGTCCGGCGTTCTCTTCGCCGGTGTGGAAGGCGGTCTCGGTCATCTGCAATGGCGCGAGGATGCGTTCGGTCAGGAATGCGCCCAGCGTTTTGCCCGAAACGACCTCGATGAGGCGGCCGAGGATGTCGGTGGAGCGGCTGTAATTCCATTCCGCGCCCGGCTGGCAGACCAGCGGCAGGCTCGCGACGATGGCCGCATGTTCGGCATTGGTGATCTTGCGGCTGCGCAGCCGCGACTGCTGATAAAGCTGATGCACCAGGCTGTTGCCGGTGTGGTCGTAGGTGATGCCGGAGGTGTGCCGCAACAGGTCCTGGACCGTCATCGGCCGCTCGACCGGAACGAGATCGAGCTTGCCGTTGTTCTCGACGCCGACCTTCTGATCGGCGAATTCCGGGATGAATTTGGCGACGGGATCGCTGAGCAGGAGGTGACCGTCCTCGAGCAGCATCATGATGCCGGTCGAGACGATCGGCTTGGTCATCGAGAAGATGCGGAAGATCGAATTATGCGCCATCGGCGCAGCGGCGGCCGGGCTTTGCCGGCCGATCGCGTCGAACCAGCCGACCTGGCCGCGGCGCGCGACCAGCACGGTCACGCCGGGGATGTTTCCGGTGTCGATTTCGCGCTTGAAGGCGTCCGACATCTTCTGCAAGCGGATGGAGGAGAGCCCGATCGATTCCGGCTTGGCCTGCGGCAGCGGCGGCGTTTGCGGAGCGGTGGCTGGCCTGGCGGCAGTCTGCGCGTTCATGATCTCTCCCATGTGCTCTTGTCGTATGCCGGATTGGCAATATCCGTTGTTGGGGTGGCGGAAGTCTGGCGCAGAACCCCGGTCTTGAACAGGGCGTTTGCGGCAGGGCGCTGCGGCGGTTTGCAGCCGCGAAGATGTGCCGCGCGGCGGAGGCGCGAAATGGCCGGATCGACGCGGTCAGCCGCTTCGCCCTTGCAATCGGGGCGTCGCTTATGCTTGAAACGGCGCGGATCAGCGGCGACGTTTGGTTCCCGTAGGGGTGTAGCTCAGTTGGTAGAGTACCGGTCTCCAAAACCGGTTGTCGCAGGTTCGAGCCCTGCCGCCCCTGCCAGTTACGCCGTTGATTTTGGCCAATCCGGCCGGCCTCGCGCAGGGAATGTCGATCGCAAGCCTGCCGCTCACGCCACTCAGCCTCAATCAAACTCAGCCTCAATCAAAAAGGACACGCTTCATGCGACATTGGATCTACGCCACCGCAACCGCAGTTTCGCTCGCCTTGCTGGGCGCAGCCGGGCAGGCCAGCGCCATGCCGGTCGATCGCTTTACGCCGGCGGCCATCCCGTCCGATGTGGAACAGACCCAATTCATTTTCGGCGGCCGAAACTATTGCTGGTATGACGATGGCTGGCACGGTCCCGGTTACTATTGGTGCGGCTACGCCATGCGCCGCGGCTTCGGCTGGGGCGGCGGCGAGGGCTGGCGAGGCTGGCACCGCGGCGGGCCGGGCGGCCGGCCGATGGGGCGCCCGGGACGCGGTCCTGGCGGCCATCCGGGTGGGCATGGCGGCCACCCCCATCACTAACCGGGCCATACCATAACCTGAGCAATTGCGGCCCCGGCGCGAAAAACGCCGGGGCCGTTTGTTCGGGGCGCGCGCGCGGCCTCCCGGATACCTTGACCTTTTGCCGTTCCGGCAGTAGATACGCCGCACCTGCTGTCGGCCCGCTTTTGGCGGATATCCGGCGCGGCTTTGAATTCCCCGAACAATCGAGCCCGCTTGCCGGCTCATCCTCAACAGAGGGTTGGGCAAATGTCGGCTGTTCGGATTTCTTAAAACCAGACAATCGTCTCACGACGGACGCGGACCACCAAGAATGGCTTTCAGCCCGTTCAAATTCCTGCAGGAAGTGCGCTCGGAGACCGCCAAGGTCACCTGGCCGACCCGCCGCGAGACGATGATCACCACCATGATGGTGTTCGTCATGGTCGCGCTGGCTTCGATCTTTTTCTTCGCCGCGGACCAGATCATCCGTTATCTCGTTACCTTTTTGCTCGGCATCCACTGATGGCAAGCGCCGGAACTCATATGATGGACAAGCGCTGGTATATCGTTCACGCCTATTCGAACTTTGAAAAGAAGGTCTCGGAATCGATCCGCGAGCAGGCCAAGCAGCGCGGGCTCGAGGATTTGTTCGAGCAGGTGCTGGTGCCGACCGAAAAGGTCACCGAAGTGCGCCGCGGCCGCAAGATCGACGCCGAACGCAAGTTCTTCCCGGGCTATGTGCTGGTGAAGATGCAACTGACCGACGAGGCGTTTCATCTCATCAAGAACACCCCGAAGGTGACGGGCTTCCTCGGCGCGGAAAACAAGCCGATGCCGATTTCGGAGGCCGAAGCGATGCGGATCCTGCACCAGGTGCAGGAAGGCGTCGAACGCCCGAAGGCGTCGGTCTCGTTCGAGATCGGCGAGAATGTGCGCGTCGCCGACGGGCCGTTCGCTTCGTTCTCGGGCGTGGTCGAGGAAATCGACGAGGCGCGCTCGCGCGTGAAGGTCGCGGTGTCGATCTTCGGACGTGCGACGCCGGTCGAACTGGAATTCGGTCAGGTCGAGAAGGTCTGATCGGACTAAGCGCGAAGCGCGTCTTCGCGTAACGTAAGGCCGTGGGAGGAAGAGGGCGGTCGCCAACCGCTCCCGATCCGAACCACGAAACCTGAAACCGCCGGCATCGTCCGGCACAACAGGAGTGATACATGGCAAAGAAAGTGACCGGATACCTGAAGCTTCAGGTCCCGGCGGGAGCTGCGAATCCGTCGCCCCCGATCGGTCCCGCGCTTGGTCAGCGCGGTCTCAACATCATGGAATTCTGCAAGGCGTTCAACGCCCAGACGCAGAAGGAAGAAAAGAACACCCCGATCCCGGTGGTCATCACCATCTATGCGGACCGTTCCTTCACCTTCGAGATGAAGACGCCGCCGATGTCGTTCTTCATCAAGAAGGCGGCCAAGCTGACGTCCGGATCGAAGGCGCCGGGCCGCGACAAGGCCGGTGCGGTGACCAAGGCGCAGGTGCGCGAGATCGCCGAAGCCAAGATGAAGGATCTCAATTGCGACACCATCGAGTCGGCCATGAAGATGGTCGAGGGCTCAGCCCGTTCGATGGGCGTCGAGGTGGCGGGGTAACGATCATGGCAGTCGGAAAGCGTTTGAAGAAGGCCCGCGAGGGCGTCGACCGCGAGAAGCTCTATCCGCTCGCGGATGCCATCAAGATGGTCAAGGAGCGCGCCAAGTCGAAATTCGACGAGACCATCGAGATCGCGATCAATCTCGGCGTCGATCCGCGCCACGCCGACCAGATGGTCCGTGGCGTCGTCACGCTGCCGAACGGCACCGGCCGCACCTTGCGCGTCGGCGTGTTCGCACGCGGCGCCAAGGCTGACGAGGCCAAGGCCGCAGGCGCTGACGTCGTCGGCGCCGAAGACCTGGTCGAGAAGGTGCAGGGCGGCACGATCGATTTCGACCGCTGTATCGCAACCCCGGACATGATGCCTCTGGTCGGCCGCCTCGGTAAGGTGCTCGGCCCGCGCGGCATGATGCCGAACCCGAAGATCGGCACCGTGACGATGGATGTCACCACCGCCGTGAAGGGCGCCAAGGGCGGCTCGGTCGAGTTCCGCGTCGAGAAGGCCGGCATCGTGCAGGCCGGCATCGGCAAGGCGTCGTTCTCGGAAGAAAAGCTGGTGCAGAACGTCAAGGCGCTGGCGGACGCGGTGTCCAAGGCGAAGCCCGCGGGCTCCAAGGGCACCTACATTCAGCGTGTCGCCGTTTCCTCGACGATGGGGCCGGGCGTGAAGGTTGAGCCGGGCACAGTGCTCGGCTAAGGTTCCCGTAACACGAATAAGAACAGGGGTGGGATTGGGCAACCGATTCCACCCCTGTTTCGTTTGGCGAGGCTTTAACCGCGATCGTCATGTCCGGCACAAGGCGGGGCATGGTGGGAAAGAACAACAAGATGCCCGAACAGGTTCTGGTCTATTCGCGGTTTCCCAAGACGTTGATGGCGCGGATCGGCGAGCGATTTGAACTCCTCGACGCCGGCGGCAAGCCGCCGAACGAAACGTTCTCGGCCGACCAGCTCGCCGCCGTTCGCGCCATGATCACGGCGGGCGGCACGCCGCTCGGCGGCGACATGATGGACATGATGCCGAAACTGGGCGCGATCGTCTGCTACGGCACCGGTTACGACGGCGTCGATCTGGTCGCCGCGGCCAAGCGGAAGATCACGGTCGGCCATAGCCCGGGCGCCAATGCCGCGTCGGTCGCCGATATCGCGGTGACGTTGATGCTGGCGGCGACGCGGCGTCTTCTGGTGGCGGACAATTATGTCAGGAGCGGCGACTGGGCGGCGGCGAAGCCGTCGCCGATGATGCGGCCGCAACCGGGCATGCCGGGCCGCCGCGTCGGCATCTACGGCATGGGCGAAATCGGCCGCAAGATCGCCGCCCGGGTCGCGGCGTTCGAGAGCGAGGTCGGCTATTTCAGCCGCAGCCGGCACGACGTCCCGTATCAATATTTCCCGAGCCTTGCGGCGCTCGCCGAATGGGGCAGCGTGCTGATGATCGCGGTTCGTGCCGGCGCCGATACCCATCACGCCGTCGATGCCAATATCCTGAAGAAACTCGGCGAGGACGGCTATGTCGTCAACATCGCGCGCGGCTCGGTGATCGATCAGGACGCGCTGGTCGCCGCGCTGACGGACAAGACCATCGCCGGCGCGGGTCTCGACGTCTATGCCAGGGAGCCGCACGCGCCGGATGCGTTGACCGCCTTGCCGAATGTGGTGCTGAGCCCGCATATCGGCGGCCACACGCTGGAGTCCCACGTCGCGATGCAGGACTGCGTGATCGCCAATTTGAGCGCCTATTTCGCCGGCCAGCAGTTGCCCTATGGGGTGAAGGGCGGCTGAAAGCCGGTTCCCGGTCTGGTTTCGAGGCAGAATCCGCTAAATGACGCATCATTCGCGCCAATTTTGCGTTTCAAAAGTTTGTCCTTGGCAAGCCGGGCAAGACCGGTTAAATAATTTCTTCCGGACGTGCTGGCTCTCGCTGGCGCGTCCGTGTTCGCATTCCGAAAGCCATACGCAGGAGATCATCCCTTTCAGGACATCCGCATGGATTGCTCGAAAGGGAGGGAAGCCCGTCGTTTGGTGGAATGAGAGCAGGGGTGGTCCGGCGTGCCGGATGCCTCGATCCTGTCCAAGACTGCAGGCGCCGGCGGCTAAACGCAAGTTTTTCCAATGGCTTAATCGCATGGCCTGCATAGACGGGTGAAGACCGGATTTCGCATTGCGCAGCCTTATGGGCGGCGCGGGGCTGATTTGGTTCGAACCTCGACACCCCGTGCCATCGGTTCGGGAGGGCAGGCTTTAGATGTCGTCTTGCCCGGTGTGTCCTTTGGACTGGTGTCTTGAGGTCAGGTGTCGGGCGGGACGATGGGTGTAACCCGGCGATCCCCGCCTCTTAAAGGCTGAGATCGCCAACCGGAGAGAGCTTGCTGTGGAAAGAGCGGCAAAAAAGGACGCGGTCGAGGCGCTGAATCAGGTCTTCAAGACCACCAGCGTTGCGGTCGTCGCCCACTATTCCGGCCTTACCGTGGCCCAGATGCAGAAGCTGCGCATGCAGATGAAGCAGGCGGGCGCAACGGTGAAGGTCTCGAAGAACCGTCTCGCCAAAATTGCTCTTGAAGGCACTGACGTCGCAGCCATCGGCTCCCTGTTGAAGGGGCCGACCGTGATCGCAACTTCGAACGATCCGGTCGCGGCGCCAAAGGTTGCCATCGAATTCGCCAAGGCGAACGAGCAGTTCGTCATTCTTGGCGGCTCGATGGGTAAAACCGTCCTGAATGTCGACAGCGTGAAGGCTCTCGCCTCCCTGCCGTCGCTGGACGAACTGCGCGGCAAGATTGTCGGCCTCCTGGTGGCGCCGGCGACCAAGCTTGCTCAGCTCTCCAACGCGCCCGCGGCCAAGCTCGCGCGCGTCGTTCAGGCCTATGCCTCAAAGAGCGAAGCGGCCTGACCCTTCGCAAATCAACCTGGTTCGAACCAAACTGTTTAAGGAAATAGACAATGGCTGACCTACAGAAAATCGTCGACGACCTCTCGAGCCTCACCGTGCTCGAAGCCGCCGAGCTCGCTAAGCTTCTTGAAGAAAAGTGGGGCGTGTCCGCCGCTGCCGCCGTTGCGGTGGCTGGCCCGGCCGCTGCCGCCGCTGCTCCGGCTGAAGAAAAGACCGAGTTCTCGGTCGTTCTCGCCGCCGCGGGCGACAAGAAGATCGAAGTCATCAAGGAAGTCCGCGCCATCACCGGCCTCGGCCTCAAGGAAGCCAAGGACCTCGTCGAAGGCGCGCCCAAGCCGGTCAAGGAAGGCGTCAACAAGGACGAGGCCGACAAGATCAAGGCCCAGCTCGAGAAGGCTGGCGCCAAGGTGGAATTGAAGTAAGCGAAGCTTGCTTCAATCCCATCCCGGACACGCGAAGCGCGATCCGGGGATCTGTGTGCCAAAGAAGTGGATGGCCAGGTATTTGAGCGAAGGCGCCGTTTCGGTCTTTGCCCCGGCTGTGACGAAGAAAAAGAAGACAAAGACGTGGTCCGGAACCGCCCGGACCACGTTGTACACAGGAAAGTGTGTGGATTCGGGAACTTACCCCTCGAATCTCCACGATTGCCATCCCATATCGGGACGGCAGCACGAAAGCACGGTTGGCAGGGGGAGCGGCGGCGTTCCCCGCGCAAGCCGTTGGGAGATTGGCGATTTCGGGCTTTTGCAGTCCGTGACGAAAGAGTTTGAACGGGCGGGAGCGTTCATGCGCCCCGCACGTCGTTTTGCGTTTTGAAGGTCTGGAGAACAAATTCAGGACTTGAACCCTGAAAATGCGCTCCCAGCCCAGCGAAATGGATCGAAATTCAACCCGGGGGCGATGGCAGTCGCGCTCCGGAAGCATCGCCCCTTCAGGGCGACGAAATGAGAGGCCACGATGGCGCAGCAGACATTCACCGGTCGCAAACGCGTTCGCAAGTTCTTCGGACATATCAAGGAAGTCGCGGAAATGCCGAACCTCATCGAGGTTCAGAAGGCGTCCTACGACCAGTTCCTGATGGTCGACGAACCGCCGGGCGGCCGGCTGGACGAGGGGCTGCAGGCGGTGTTCCGTTCGGTGTTCCCGATCTCGGATTTCTCGGGCACCTCGATGCTCGAATTCGTCCGTTATGAATTCGAGCCGCCGAAATACGACGTCGACGAGTGCCGCCAGCGCGGCATGACCTTTGCCGCGCCGCTGAAGGTGACATTGCGCCTGATCGTATTCGATATCGACGAGGAAACCGGCGCGAAGTCGGTCAAGGACATCAAGGAGCAGGACGTCTACATGGGCGACATCCCGCTCATGACCATGAACGGCACTTTCGTCGTCAACGGCACCGAGCGCGTCATCGTTTCCCAGATGCACCGTTCGCCCGGCGTGTTCTTCGACCACGACAAGGGCAAGACTCACTCCTCGGGCAAGCTGCTGTTCGCCGCGCGCGTGATTCCCTATCGCGGTTCCTGGCTCGACATCGAGTTTGACGCCAAGGACATCGTGTTCGCGCGCATCGACCGCCGCCGCAAGATTCCGGTGACGTCGCTGATGTTCGCGCTCGGTCTCGATGGCGAGACCATCCTGAGCACCTTCTACAAGAAGATCATCTACAAGCGCGGCAAGGAAGGCTGGCGCGTGCCGTTCGACGCCACCCGTTTCCGCGGCTACAGCACCATCAACGACCTGATCGACGCCGACACCGGCAAGGTGGTGCTCGAGGCCGGCAAGAAGCTCACCGTGCGCGGCGCGCGCCAGCTTCAGGAAAAGGGCCTCAAGGCGCTGCGGATGTCGGATGAGGAACTGGTCGGCAATTACATCGCCGAGGACCTCGTCAATCCGAAGACCGGCGAGATCTACGCCGAAGCCGGCGAGGAAATCACCGAGAAGCTGCTGAAGGGGCTCAACGAGCAGGGCTACAAGGACCTGCCGCTGCTCGACATCGACCACGTCAATGTCGGCGCCTATATCCGCAACACGCTGCATGCCGACAAGAACATGACGCGCGAGGACGCGCTGTTCGACATCTATCGCGTGATGCGTCCGGGCGAGCCGCCGACGCTGGAATCGGCGCAGGCTATGTTCCAGTCGCTGTTCTTCGATTCCGAGCGCTACGACCTGTCCGCGGTCGGCCGCGTCAAGATGAACATGCGCCTCGAACTCGACGCGCCCGATACCCATCGCACGCTGCGCAAGGAAGACATTCTCGCGGTCATCAAGACGCTGGTCGATCTGCGCGACGGCAAGGGCGAGATCGACGACATCGATCACCTCGGCAACCGCCGGGTGCGTTCGGTCGGCGAACTGATGGAGAACCAGTACCGTATCGGCCTGTTGCGCATGGAGCGTGCGATCAAGGAGCGGATGTCGAGTGTCGACATCGACACGGTGATGCCGCAGGATCTGATCAACGCCAAGCCGGCGGCGGCGGCGGTGCGCGAATTCTTCGGCTCCTCGCAGCTGTCGCAATTCATGGACCAGACCAATCCGTTGTCGGAGATCACCCACAAGCGCCGCCTCTCGGCGCTTGGCCCGGGCGGTCTGACCCGCGAGCGCGCCGGCTTCGAGGTGCGCGACGTGCATCCGACGCATTACGGCCGCATCTGCCCGATCGAGACGCCGGAAGGTCCGAATATCGGCCTGATCAACTCGCTCGCGACGTTCGCGCGCGTGAACAAATACGGCTTCGTCGAAACGCCCTATCGCAAGGTCAAGGACAGCCGCGTCACCGACGAGGTGGTCTACCTCTCGGCGATGGAGGAGGGCCGCTATCGCGTCGCCCAGGCCAACGTGCCGCTGGATGCCAAGGGTCGCTTCACCGAAGACCTGATCGTCTGCCGTCACGCCGGCGAAGTGCTGCCGGTTACGCCGGACAAGGTCGATTACATGGACGTGTCGCCCAAGCAGCTGGTTTCGGTCGCCGCGGCGCTGATCCCGTTCCTTGAGAACGACGACGCCAACCGCGCGCTGATGGGCTCGAACATGCAGCGCCAGGCGGTGCCGCTGGTGCGTGCCGAAGCGCCGTTCGTCGGCACCGGCATGGAAGGCGTGGTCGCCCGCGACTCCGGGGCGGCGATCGCCGCCCGCCGGACCGGCGTGATCGACCAGATCGACGCCACCCGTATCGTCATCCGCGCTACCGAAGATCTCGACCCCACCAAGTCGGGCGTCGATATCTACCGGCTGATGAAGTACCAGCGCTCGAACCAGTCGACCTGCATCAACCAGCGTCCGCTGGTGAAGGTCGGCGACCTCGTGAGCAAGGGCGACATCATTGCCGACGGTCCGTCGACCGATCTCGGCGAACTCGCGCTTGGCCGCAACGTGCTGGTCGCGTTCATGCCGTGGAACGGTTACAACTTCGAAGACTCGATTTTGCTCTCCGAGCGGATCGTGAAGGAAGATGTCTTCACCTCGATCCATATCGAGGAGTTCGAGGTGATGGCCCGCGACACCAAGCTCGGACCTGAGGAAATCACCCGCGACATTCCAAATGTCTCGGAAGAAGCGCTGAAGAACCTCGACGAAGCCGGCATCGTCTATATCGGCGCCGAAGTCCGCGCCGGCGACATCCTGGTCGGCAAGATCACGCCGAAGGGCGAGAGCCCGATGACGCCGGAAGAAAAGCTGCTGCGCGCCATTTTCGGTGAAAAGGCTTCCGACGTCCGCGATACGTCGCTGCGCGTGCCTCCGGGCGTGCAGGGCACGATCGTCGAAGTCCGCGTCTTCAACCGGCACGGCGTCGACAAGGACGAGCGTGCCTTGGCGATCGAGCGGGAAGAGATCGAGCGTCTGGCCAAGGACCGCGACGACGAGCAGGCCATTCTGGACCGCAACGTCTACAACCGTCTGGCGGAGCTTCTGGAAAACCGCCAGGGCATCGCCGGTCCGAAGGGCTTCAAGAAGGACACCAAGATCACGCGTGCCGTGCTCGACGAGCATCCGCGGTCGCAATGGTGGATGTTTGCTTCGCCGAACGACAAGCTGATGGCCGAAATCGAGGCGATGCGGAAGCAGTACGACGAGTCGAAGAAGGGGCTTGAACAGCGCTTCCTCGACAAGGTCGAAAAGCTGCAACGCGGCGATGAATTGCCGCCCGGCGTGATGAAGATGGTCAAGGTCTTCGTCGCGGTGAAGCGCAAGATTCAGCCCGGCGACAAGATGGCCGGCCGTCACGGCAACAAGGGCGTGGTGTCGAAGATCGTTCCGATCGAGGACATGCCGTTCCTGGAGGACGGCACCCATGCGGATATCGTGCTCAATCCGCTGGGTGTGCCGAGCCGCATGAATGTCGGCCAGATTCTCGAGACCCATCTCGGTTGGGCCTGCGCCGGCCTCGGCCGGCGCATCGGCCAGGCTGTCGATGCCTATCTGGCTGGCGCCAAGCAGGACACCAGGCCGCTGAAGGAGACCTTGAAGAAAATCTACGGCGACGACGAGACCATCAAATCACTCAACGACAACGAGTTGATGGAGCTCGGCCGTAATCTCTCCCACGGCGTGCCGATCGCAACCCCGGTGTTCGACGGCGCCAAGGAAGCCGACATCGAGGAGATGCTGAAGCTTGCGGGTCTCGACGCCTCCGGACAGTCGACCGTCTATGACGGCCGGACCGGGGACGCCTTCGATCGCAAGGTGACGGTTGGGTATATCTACATGCTCAAGCTGCACCATCTGGTGGACGACAAGATCCACGCGCGTTCGATCGGACCGTACTCGCTCGTCACCCAGCAGCCGCTGGGCGGCAAGGCGCAGTTCGGCGGCCAGCGTTTCGGCGAAATGGAAGTGTGGGCGCTGGAAGCCTACGGCGCCGCCTACACGTTGCAGGAAATGCTGACCGTGAAGTCGGACGACGTCGCCGGCCGTACCAAGGTGTACGAGGCGATCGTGCGCGGCGACGACACGTTCGAGGCAGGTATTCCTGAATCGTTCAACGTGCTGGTCAAGGAAATGCGCTCGCTCGGCCTCAACGTCGACCTGCACAATTCCAAGGTCGGTCCGACGCCGACGTCCGAGGCGGCCGAGTAAGTCAAGCCTTTGTGCCCGACCCAAAAGCGCGAAGCGCGTCTTCGCTCAGATGGGCCGGGCATCAGCGCGGTGTCCGGGGGCCGGGCAGCGCGCGCCGACCAAGAGATTTTCGAATTTGCTGCCGGCCATGACCGGCACGCGAGGAGAAGACCATGAACCAAGAAATTATGAATCTCTTTAACCCGACGACGCCGGCTCAGGTCTTCGACCAGATCCGGATCTCGATCGCGTCCCCTGAGAAGATTCTGTCGTGGTCCTACGGCGAGATCAAGAAGCCGGAGACCATCAACTACCGTACCTTCAAGCCCGAGCGCGACGGCCTGTTCTGCGCCCGCATCTTCGGGCCGATCAAGGACTATGAGTGCCTGTGCGGCAAGTACAAGCGGATGAAGTACAAGGGCATCATCTGCGAGAAGTGCTCGGTCGAAGTGACGCTGTCGCGGGTCCGGCGCGAGCGCATGGGCCATATCGAACTGGCCGCGCCGGTCGCCCACATCTGGTTCCTGAAGTCGCTGCCGTCCCGTATCGGCCTTCTGCTCGACATGACGCTGAAGGATCTCGAGCGGATTCTGTACTTCGAATATTACGTCGTGCTTGAGCCGGGCCTGACCGCGCTCAAGGACCGCCAGCTGTTGTCGGAAGACGAGTATCTGAAGGCGCAGGACGAATACGGCCAGGACAGCTTCACCGCCATGATCGGCGCCGAGGCGATCCGCGAACTGCTCAAGGGACTCGAGCTCGAGAAGCTTGAGTCGAGCTTGCGCGCCGAGATGCAGGAGACCGACTCCGACATCAAGCACAAGAAGCTCGCCAAGCGCCTGAAGATCGTCGAGGCCTTCCGCTATTCCGGCAACAAGCCGGAATGGATGATCCTCACCGTTGTGCCGGTAATTCCGCCGGACCTGCGTCCGCTGGTGCCACTCGATGGCGGCCGCTTCGCGACCTCCGACCTTAACGATCTCTACCGCCGCGTCATCAACCGCAACAACCGTTTGAAGCGGCTGATGGAGCTGCGCGCGCCTGACATCATCATCCGCAACGAAAAGCGCATGTTGCAGGAGGCCGTCGACGCTCTGTTCGACAACGGCCGCCGCGGCCGCGTCATCACCGGCGCCAACAAGCGTCCGCTGAAGTCGCTCGCCGACATGCTCAAGGGCAAGCAGGGACGCTTCCGGCAGAACCTGCTCGGCAAGCGCGTCGACTATTCCGGCCGTTCGGTGATCGTGGTCGGTCCCGAGCTGCGCCTGCACCAGTGCGGCCTGCCGAAGAAGATGGCGCTCGAGCTGTTCAAGCCGTTCATCTATTCGCGGCTTGACGCCAAGGGCCTGTCGACCACGGTGAAGCAGGCCAAGAAGCTGGTCGAAAAAGAGCGTCCCGAGGTCTGGGACATTCTCGACGAGGTGATCCGCGAGCATCCGGTGCTGCTGAACCGCGCGCCGACGCTGCATCGTCTCGGCATCCAGGCCTTCGAGCCGGTGCTGATCGAGGGCAAGGCGATCCAGCTGCATCCGCTGGTCTGCGCGGCGTTCAACGCCGACTTCGACGGCGACCAGATGGCCGTGCATGTTCCGCTGTCGCTCGAAGCCCAGCTGGAAGCGCGCGTGCTGATGATGTCGACCAACAACATCCTGCATCCGGCCAATGGTCAGCCGATCATCGTGCCGTCGCAGGATATCGTGCTCGGCCTCTATTACGTGTCGATCATGCGGGAAGGCCTGCCCGGCGAGGGCAAGATCTTCGGTGAGATGGCCGAACTCGAGCACGCCCTGCATTCGAAGGTCATCCACCTCCACACCAAGATCAAGTACCGGTGGAACGGCATCGACGAGACCGGCAAGCAGGGCAGGCGCTGGATCGAGACCACCGCGGGCCGCGTGATGCTCGGCAATCTGCTGCCGAAATCACCGAAGATTTCGTACGACATCATCAACAAGCTGATGACCAAGCGCGAAATCTCGGGCGTGATCGACCAAGTCTATCGCCACTGCGGTCAGAAGGAGACGGTGATCTTCTGCGACCGGATCATGGCGCTCGGCTTCTACAACGCGTTCAAGGCCGGCATCTCGTTCGGCAAGGACGACATGGTCGTGCCGCACGGCAAGTGGAAGATCGTCGACACCACGCGCGCGCTCGCAAAGGATTTCGAGCAGCAGTACAATGACGGTCTGATCACCCACGGTGAAAAGTACAACAAGGTGGTCGACGCCTGGTCGAAGGCGACGGAAGAAATCGCCAAGGAGATGATGAAGGAAATCTCCTCGACCAAGAAGAACGCCAAGGGCGCCGACGCCGACATCAACTCGATCTACATGATGGCGCATTCCGGCGCGCGCGGTTCGCCGGCGCAGATGCGTCAGCTGGCCGGCATGCGCGGCCTGATGGCGAAGCCGTCGGGCGAGATCATCGAGACGCCGATCATTTCCAACTTCAAGGAAGGTCTGTCGGTGCTCGAATACTTCAACTCGACCCACGGCGCCCGCAAGGGCCTCGCGGACACCGCGTTGAAGACCGCGAACTCGGGCTATCTGACGCGTCGTCTGGTCGACGTCGCGCAGGATTGCATCATCACGCAGGATGACTGCGGCACCAAGCTCGGCATCAAGATGCGCGCCATCATCGATGCCGGCACGGTGGTCGCATCGCTGGGTTCGCGCATCCTCGGCCGCGTGGCCTGCGATGACGTTCGCGATACCGCGAGCAACAAGGTCATCGTCAAGCGCGGCACGCTGATGGAGGAGAGTCATGTCGACGCCATCCAGCAGGCCGGCGTCCAGGAAGTGAAGATCCGTTCTGCGCTGACCTGCGAACTCGTCAACGGCATCTGCGGCAAGTGCTACGGCCGCGATCTCGCCCGCGGCACGCCGGTCAACCACGGCGAAGCGGTCGGCGTCATCGCGGCGCAGTCGATCGGCGAGCCCGGCACGCAGTTGACGATGCGCACGTTCCACATCGGCGGCGCGGCGCAGCTCAACGAGCAGTCGTTCGTGGAGTCGAACTTCGAAGGCAAGGTCGTCATCAGGAACAAGGCGATCGCCAGGAACAGCGAGGGTCATTTGGCCGCGATGGTCCGCAACATGGTCGTTGCGATCGTCGACTCCGATGGCACCGAGCGTGCGACTCACCGCATCCAGTACGGTTCGCGGATGCATGTCGACGACGGCGATCTGGTCAAGCGCGGCCAGCGTATCGCGGAATGGGATCCGTATTCGCGGCCCGTTCTCACCGAAGTCGAGGGCACGATCGGGTTCGAGGATCTGGTCGAAGGCCAGTCGATCTCGGAGACGCTGGACGAATCCACCGGTATCGCCAAGCGCGTCGTCATCGACTGGCGTTCGACGCGGGGCGGAGCGGATCTGCGTCCGGCGATCGTCGTCAAGGGCAAGGACGGCAAGATCCTCAAGCTCGCGCGTGGCGGCGATGCCCGCTACATGCTGTCGGTCGACGCGATCCTCTCGGTCGACGTCGGCGCCAAGGTGAAGCCGGGCGATATCCTGGCGCGTATCTCGACGGAGAGCGCCAAGACCCGCGACATCACCGGCGGTCTGCCGCGGGTTGCGGAACTGTTCGAGGCCCGCAAGCCAAAGGATGCGGCGATCATCGCGGAAATCGCCGGCACGATTCGTTTCGGCCGCGACTACAAGAACAAGCGCCGCATCTCGATCGAGCCGGTCGAGAAGACCGAGGAGCCGCGCGAGTACCTGATCCCGAAGGGCAAGCACATCCACTTGCAGGACGGCGACATCGTCGAAAAGGGCGATTTCATCGTCGAGGGCAATCCGGCGCCGCACGACATTCTGGCGATCAAGGGCATCGAGGAACTCGCTGCCTATCTGGTCAACGAAATCCAGGAGGTCTACCGGCTCCAGGGCGTGCTCATCAACGACAAGCACATCGAGGTGATTGTCCGTCAGATGCTGCAGAAGGTGGAGATCACCGATCAGGGCGAGACCGACATGATCTCGGGCGAGCAGGTCGACAAGATCGAGTTCGACGTGCTCAACGCCAAGGCCAAGGAAGAGGGCAAGAAGATCGCCACGGGAACGCCGGTGCTGCTCGGCATCACCAAGGCGAGCTTGCAAACCCGCTCGTTCTTCTCGGCGGCCTCGTTCCAGGAGACCACCCGCGTGCTCACCGAAGCCGCCGTCAACGGCAAGGTGGACCCGCTGGAAGGCCTCAAGGAGAATGTCATTGTCGGCCGGCTGATCCCGGCGGGCACCGGTGCCTCGATGGCCAAGATCCGCGAAGTCGCCATGAAGCGCGACAAGCTGATCCTCGACGAACGGGAGAAGCAGGCCGCGATCGTGCCTGCGGCCCCCGAAATCGAACCCCTGGCGCTGCCGCCGGCGGAATAAACCGTCGCAAATTCATCACGTTGCGGAGAAAAGGCCGGCGCAAGCCGGCCTTTTGCTCGTCTGCCCATGTTTTCGGCAGCCTTCGCCGGTTCTGTTCATCTTTCCTTCAGGGTGAAAAGCGCTGTTGTTCATGGGGCTTAAGGCATGATCTCGCCCCGAAGGGCCTGTATTTGCGCAACGCGGGAACCGGTTTTCGGGAAGGATCGTGCCTGAACAAGACGATAAACCACGGGCCGGGCCGCGCTCCTCACCATGAGGGTCTAAGGGAGCCTCATCCTGGGGAGGCGTGAAAGTGCCGTCTCGAAGGATGAAGCCGAGGCCACAGAACTGGAAAATGCGCTGGACCGGGTTGCCCATGCGGGGCGGCCGGAGAACGACGGAACGATGATGTTGGATCTTGCAATCGTTGGTGGCGGCCCCGGCGGCCTGATGAGCGCCTGGTATCTGAAAAAGAAGCTGGGCGAACTGTGCCGCATCACCATCTTCGAGGCGTCCGACCGGCTCGGCGGCAAGATCGTGACGCGCAAATTCGATTCCGCACCGGCGATGTACGAGGCCGGCGTCGCCGAGATCTACGACTACTCGATGACGGGTCCCGATCCGCTGCGCGAACTGATCCAGCATTTCGGCCTGCAGACCATCCCGATGGATGCCGAGCAGGTCCAGCTCGACGGCGAACTCCTGAACGACGTGCCGGGGATGCGCCGCAAATACGGCGCCAAAACCGCGGCCGCGATCGAGGCGTTCCGCAAGCGCTGCACCGAGATGGTTTCGCCGATCGAATATTACGAAGGCGTCGGCGCCCACGACAACGAGCATCCCTGGGCCTACATCACGGCCGAGGAATTGCTCGATCGGGAAGTCGACGATCCGATCGCCAGGCGCTTCTTCAAGGTGATGGCGCGCTCCGATATCGCGACCGAAGCCCACAACACCAACGGGCTGAACGCGCTCAAGAACTTCGTGATGGATGTCGACGGCTATATCGGCCTCTATTCGATCCAGAACGGCAATGAGCAGCTGATCGAGTGCCTGCAGTCGGAGGTCGATGCCGACATCCAGCTCAATCACCGGGTGCTCAAGGTCGGCAAGACCGCGGACGGCCGCTACCAGCTCAACATGATGAACGGCAAGGGGCCGGAGACACGGGATTTCGATCTCGTGCTGATGTGCCTGCCGCACTCCTGGCTCGCGACCATGCGCTGGGATGGCGAGCAGTTGCGCAAGTCGATGGTCAAGCACGTCGCCTATTTCGATCGTCCCGCGCATTATCTGCGGGTCTCGATCCTGTTCGATGAGCCGTTCTGGGGCGGGAAGATTCCAGGCGCGTGGTTCATGTCGGAGGCGTTCGGCGGCTGCTGCGTCTACAACGAAGGCGCGCGTCACGATGTCGGCCGGCACGGGGTGCTGAACTGGCTGATCGCCGGTTCCGACGCGCTGGCATTCGCCAATCTGAGCGACCAGGAATTGATCGACGCCGCCCTGAAGTCGCTGCCGGCCTCGTTCGGCGACGCGCGGGCGCATTTCATGGAAGGCAGGATCCACCGCTGGCTGTCGTCGGTGAATGCGCTGCCCGGCGGCCTGCCGGCGCGCGACGTCATGACCAACCACCGGCCGGAGCCGAAGCAGCATCCGGGCATCGTCGTGGTCGGCGACTATCTGTTCGACTCGACGCTGAACGGGCTGCTGGATTCTTCCGACGCCGCCACCGACATCATCCTGACCGAGATGATGCGGCTGCGCCGCGCGCGCGGCGAGGGCCGTGACAAGGTATCCGACAGGATCGACCGGGATTATTTCGAGAATTACCGCGGGCTCGGGCCCTATAGCGAGGTCTGGAGCCGGTTCACGGATCCCGCCTATCTGACCGACCTCATCAAGATCGTCTGGAACAGGGCCAGGGGCTACAAGCTGCTGGTCGCGGGTTCGGCCAGCGGCGAACTGGTGGGGGCGTTGCGGGCGCGCGGGATCGACGCCTGGGGCATCGAGAACAACCGCTTCATCCATGCCAGGACGCCGAAGGCGCTGAAGAAATTCAACAAGCTCGGCTCGATCGCCGACATGCCGTTCAAGGACGGCGAGTTCGATTTCGTGTTCGAGACCAGCCTGTGCCATGTCTCGGAAAAGCAGGTGGCCCGCGCCGTTCGCGAATTGAACCGCGTGGTGAAGACGGGGCTGGTGTTCGGCTCGGTGACGTCGGACATGGCGCCAGCGGTGATCGACCGCTACGATCTGTTGCGCGGGGTCAAGAAGCTCGGCACCTGGTGGGAATGGTCCGAACTGTTCTTCAACAACGGCTTCGACCTGTCGATGCACCGGCACGACTGCACCGACGCGCTGTGGACCGCGACGCTCGCCGCCAACAAGGGGCCCGGGCAGTGGTACGCGGATTCCGACAGCCTGCGCTATTCGTTTTTCGACAAGGTTGCGGACGAAGATTAGAGCCTGATCGGTTCTGATTGAATCAGAGCCGCGCTTCCGTCTTTTGTTTGGACGCGTTTTCCTGACGCGAGCCGGTGGCCGCCCTGCTATCCAGGTCCGGGTCAGGCTTTCGCCGGAAAACGCTATGGTCTCGTCCTGTTGTTCCGGTTATTTTGCCGGGCCCGCGCGGATCGCATCGGATTGGCGCGGGTGGCGCTGTCGCGCATTTCCCTCAAATTTGCGGTCATGCCGGCCGTACAGCATCGGTTGGTCTCATGGCGCCCAAGCCTTCATCGCCGGATCGTCTGACGGAATCCGGCACCGACGATTCGGCTGCGCCGGAGCTCGACAAGAAGGCGGCCGCCGGCAAGCCGGCTGCGCCTGACGACGATGAGGACGAGGAGAACGAAGACGACGACCTCGATCTGGAGGACGAGGAGGACGACGACCTCCTGGTCTTCACCGCGAAAGAAGCCGCCGGCGCGCTGGCGACGGTCTATGCCTTCGTCAAGCCGTTCCTGAAAAACTACAAGAAGGTTCTGGCGTTTGTCGGCCTCGGCGTTCTGGTCGAGACCCTGTTCAACGTTATCATGCCGCTGAGCCTGAAATTCCTGATCGACGACGCGCTGGGCGAGGAGGATTTCGACGCGCTGGTGCGAATTCTGTCGGTGCTGGGGGCGGCGGGTATTCTGACCTCGATCGTCGCCGTCTGGTACGAGCGATGGGATGCCAGGCTCGCGGCGTCGGTGATTTCGGACGTGCGGGTGAGCCTGTTCGAGCATGTCCAGAATTTGCCGGCGGCTTATTTCGGACGCACCAAGCGCGGCGAGATCCTGTCGCGCTTCTCGATCGATCTGTCCGCCTTCGAGGGTTCGATCAACAGTTTTACCAGTAGCGCGGCGCTGCCGTTCTTTGAATTGATCGCCGGCATCGTCCTGATGCTGTTTCTGAACTGGCAACTCGCCGCGGTGGCGCTGCTGGTGTTTCCGATCACGCTGATCGGGCCGCGCATGCTGACGCCGAAGGCGGTGCAGGCGAATTACGAACAAAAGCTTAACGAATCGGCGTTGCTCGGCATGGTGCAGGAGAACGTCGCGGCGCAGGCGGTGGTCAAGGCGTTCAACCTGCAACGGCGAACGCTCGGCTGGTTCACCTTGCGCAACGACGAGGCGCGGCGGAAGATCGCCTCCGCGGCGTTTCTTTCCACGATGGTCGAGCGCACGGTCACGATCTCGGTGCTGCTGCTGCATCTCGTCGTGCTCGCGCTCGGCGCCTATCTCGCCACCAAGGGCCAGATCACCGTCGGAACCTTCGTGACATTCGAGAGCGCATTCTGGGAGGTGTCCTACAACATCGCCCATGTCATGCATTTCATCCCGGTCTCGATCCAGTCCGCGGCGGCGGTGCGTCACATCCAGGAACTGCTGGACGAGCCGACCCGCGGCGCCGACCGGCCCGGCGCTCCCGACCTGCCGCGCATCACCCACGACATCACCTTCGACCATGTCACCTTCCAGTATGAAGGCAGTCAGACGCCGGTGCTCGACAATCTCAGCCTCAAGCTCAATGTCGGCAAGCGCATCGCCATTGTCGGCCCGAGCGGCTCCGGTAAGAGCACGCTGCTCAACCTGATCCTTCGCCTTTACGTGCCGGACGAAGGGCGCGTGACCATCGACGGCGTCGATATCCGCAAGGTGACGCGCGAGTCGTTGCGCCGGAGCATGGCGGTGGTGTTTCAGGAAAACATGCTGTTCAACATGTCGATCCGCGAGAACATCCGGCTCGGCAAGGAAGGGGCGAGCGACGAAGAGGTGGTGCAGGCGGCGCGCAAGGCCGAGATCCACCGCTACATCATGAGCCTGCCGCAGAAATACGACACCCAGGTCGGCGAGCGCGGCGACACGCTGTCGGGCGGGCAGCGCCAGCGCATCGCGATCGCGCGCGCGATCGTCCGCGATCCTTCGGTTCTGCTGCTGGACGAGGCCACCTCGGCGCTGGACCAGACCACCGAGGCCGCGATCAACCGAACGCTGCTCAAGGTCGCCAAAGGCCGCACCATGATCAGTTCGACCCACCGGCTGACATCGGTGGTCGATATGGACGAAATCATCGTGATATCGGACGGCCGGGCGATCGAGCGCGGTTCACATGCGGAATTGCTCGCCGCCAATGGCGTCTATCGCAAGCTGTGGGACGACCAGAACCACACGCCGCATCATGGGGCCGGTCAGGCCGACGACGACAGCGATGACGACGATGAGGAGGAGGATTGAAGCTGGAGGGCGGGAGCGGCGCCGGAGCGCTGCCGCATCCGCCGCAACAGGCCTTCGCCCCACCACGCAAAGAACCGCGCCCAACGCTGGGCGCTCCAGTACATGCCGGGTTCGATCGACAGCAACCGGAAATTGTGCGCCTTCGCGATCGACCAGGCATCGCAGGCTTGCTTGACCGGATCGTCGTAAAACGCGGCGATCTTGTCTTCGTCCATGCCGTCGGTCGCGAGCCAGGCCGGGATATGGACATTGCACAGCCGCTCGACATCGGTGAACACCTTGTCGGTGCCGGTGCCCGAGACGGGGCAGGTGGTTGCGAAGGCGTCGCCGACCAGCACGATTCCGGCCTGCAGGTAATTCGTGCTGGCATAAAGATCGGCGGGCCTGATCTTGATGTCACCGCGCACCTCGAACTCGCCGGTGAGGCGGCGCAGCCTGGGCAGCGCTGCATTCAATGTGTCGACGGGCGCGTTGCGGATCTGTTGCAGCCACGGATCGTCGATCGGGCGATAGCTGAACAGATTTGCTCGCATCCGGTTTCCGATCGGAAACAGCGTCAGATAGGGGATGCGGTCGCTCGGCCGCTCCGAAAAATAGGTCAGCGCCGGAAAGTCGAACGCCGCGCGGCCCTTTGGGGCGATATCGAATCCGATGGTGATGGAATGGCCGGCGCTGACGACGTGGCGCTCGATGCCGAGGCTGCGGCGCAGGCCGAAATTCAATCCGTTGGCCAGCACCGCAAGCCGCGCCGAGATCACTTCGCCATCGGACAGCGTGATCTTCTGCCGGTTGGTGCTGGTCTGGACGGCAACAACCTTTGCGTGGAGGCGTTCGACGCTGGACGGAATTTCGTCGCGGACGGCGTTGACCAGCGAATCATAGAGGATGCCGAATTGCTGGCTGGGCCGCTTGTCGAGCAGATAGCCGAATCGGGCGACCCAGTTCTCGCCGTCATGGGTGGCCGACCGCAGCACCGGTTCGGCAATGCCGGTTTTGCGGAACCGCTCGATCTGACCGCCGCCGCTCAGTTTTTCAACGCGGAAGTCGGGCGGATAGACCGGATGCGGATCGATCAGGACGGCGGCGATTCCGGCGCGCCCGAGCATGGCGGCCGCAATCGAGCCCGCAAGGCCGCCGCCAATGATCGCAATGTCGGTATATTTCATGGCTGCATTTCCGCTGGAAACACAGATGATTGCGCCGGAAAAGGCAAATAAACCTTTAGCTTCAAGGCGCGTTTTTGTAGAACGAAACGGAGAGCGGGTCAGGCATATAATATCCGGGTAAAATAGGGGCGGTTCGTGGGGGAGGGGCCAGCCCGAGGCTGGCCGCCGGCATGGCTCCGGGTGAGGTGCGGTTCTGGCGAGAGACCGATTCCACAGATACGAGAAGCGCTTCTCCCATGGTGTTTCATCTTGACTTGACTATTTAGCGCCGATACAACGCGCCCACTTAACGACAGGCGGTGAGCGTCGCCAGAGTCGGAACGGGACACCCTGATCGGCCCTTCGGGCGAAAAAGGGCACCAACCTCGACGAATGCCGCTCAAACGCTGTCGGTTATAGCTAGGCAATGCCAGGACGATTTTAGGTCTCTTGAGCGCGTTCTCTCGAGATTGAATTCGGATGCATGACCTCGGTGTCTGAAACCGAACGGCTTTAAGGCCGCTCGGCTTTTGCTCGCGGTCCTCTGTGGCGTCGAAGCGCTTTCCGCTCAGCGATGGGTGGTTGGCGTGATTTCGTTTTGCGTGGATCGTTTTTGTAGAACGGTCAAACGGGACGGTGGTCCCAACGGAATTTGCGGAGCCGATGACCGGCTTCGCGTGAACTAAAGGGTGAAGGCTGACATGCCGACGATCAATCAACTGATCGCAAATCCGCGGGTGGTCCAGAAGTCGCGCAAGAAGGTGCCGGCGCTGCAGCAGTCGCCGCAAAAGCGCGGCGTTTGCACGCGCGTCTACACCACGACCCCGAAGAAGCCGAACTCGGCGCTTCGTAAGGTCGCCAAGGTGCGCCTGACCAACGGCTTCGAAGTGATTGGCTACATCCCGGGTGAGGGCCATAACCTGCAGGAGCACTCGGTGGTCATGATCCGCGGCGGCCGCGTCAAGGACTTGCCCGGCGTGCGCTACCATATCCTCCGCGGCGTGCTGGATACCCAGGGCGTCAAGAACCGTAAGCAGCGTCGTTCGAAGTACGGCGCCAAGCGTCCGAAATAAGCGGGAAATTGATCGATGTCTCGTCGCCATTCTGCTGAAAAGCGTGAAGTGCTTCCGGATCCCAAGTTCGGAAACATCATCATTACGAAATTCATGAACTCGGTGATGTATGCCGGGAAGAAGTCGGTCGCCGAAGGCATCGTCTACGGCGCGCTCGAAATGATCGAGGCCAAGACCAAGCAGGGTCCGTTGCCGATCTTCGAGCAGGCTTTGGAAAATGTGATGCCGACCATCGAGGTGCGTTCCCGCCGCGTCGGCGGCGCCACCTACCAGGTGCCGGTCGAAGTGCGCTCGGTGCGCCGTCAGGCGCTGGGGATTCGCTGGCTGATCTCGGCTGCGCGCGAGCGCAACGAAAAGACGATGACGGAGCGGCTCTCAGCGGAGTTGCTCGATGCGTCAAATAACCGGGGGAACGCTGTCAAGAAGCGTGAAGACGTACACCGGATGGCGGAAGCCAACCGCGCCTTCTCGCATTATCGCTGGTAACGGCGAAACAACGGACCTTTTAAGGAACATCCCATGCCACGCCTCCATGCCATCGAGGACTACCGTAATTTCGGTATTATGGCGCATATCGACGCCGGCAAAACCACGACCACCGAGCGCATCCTCTATTATACCGGCAAGAGCCACAAAATCGGCGAAGTGCATGAAGGTGCCGCGACGATGGACTGGATGGAGCAGGAGCAGGAGCGCGGCATCACCATCACGTCGGCCGCGACCACCGCGTTCTGGAACGGCAAGCGTCTGAACATCATCGACACCCCCGGCCACGTCGACTTCACCATTGAAGTCGAGCGCAGCTTGCGTGTGCTTGATGGTGCGGTGTGCGTGCTGGATTCCAACCAGGGCGTCGAGCCGCAGACCGAAACCGTCTGGCGTCAGGGCGACAAGTACAACGTGCCGCGCATCGTTTTCGCCAACAAGATGGACAAGACCGGCGCCGACTTCTTCAAATGCCTTTCCGATATCGTCGATCGCCTCGGCGCCAAGCCGATTGCGATCCAGCTTCCGATCGGTGCCGAGAACAACTTCAAGGGTCTCGTCGATCTGGTGCTGATGAAGGGCATCGTCTGGAACGACGAATCGCTCGGTGCGAAATTCGACTATGTCGATATTCCCGCCGACCTGGTCGATCAGGCCAAGGAATATCGCGAGAAGATGATCGAGGCTGCCGTCGAGCTCGATGACGACGCCATGGCCGCCTATCTCGACGGCAAGGAGCCGGACGAGGCGACGCTGAAGCGGCTGATCCGCAAGGCGGTGCTGACCGGCGCGTTTTATCCCGTGCTGTGCGGTTCGGCGTTCAAGAACAAGGGCGTGCAGCCGCTGCTCGACGCCGTCGTCGACTATCTGCCGTCGCCGATCGATGTGCCCGCGATCAAGGGTTCCGACGAAGACGGCAACGAAATCGTCCGCAAGGCCGACGACAAGGAGCCGCTGGCGCTGCTCGCGTTCAAGATCATGGACGACCCGTTCGTCGGCACCATCACCTTCTGCCGCATCTATTCCGGCGTGCTGGCCTCCGGCACCGGCGTCGTCAACTCGACCCGCGACAAGAAAGAGCGGATCGGCCGCATGCTTCTGATGCACGCGAATAACCGCGAGGACATCAAGGAAGCCTATGCCGGCGACATCGTCGCGCTGGCGGGTCTGAAGGAAGCGCGCACCGGCGACACGCTGTGCGATCCCGCTCATCCAGTGATCCTGGAACGGATGGAATTCCCGGAGCCGGTGATCGAAATCGCGATCGAGCCGAAGTCGAAGGCCGACCAGGAAAAGCTCGGTGTCGCGCTGGCGAAGCTCGCCGCCGAAGATCCGTCGTTCCGGGTGTCGACCGATCAGGAATCCGGCCAGACCATCCTCAAGGGCATGGGCGAACTGCATCTCGACATCAAGGTCGATATCCTGAAGCGCACCTACAAGGTCGATGCCAATATCGGCGCGCCGCAGGTGGCGTTCCGCGAGCGCGTCACCAAGCGCGCCGAAGTGAAGTACACCCACAAGAAGCAGACCGGCGGTACCGGCCAGTTCGCGGAAGTGTCGATCGTGGTCGAGCCGAACGAGCCCGGCAAGGGCTATGAGTTCGAGTCCAAGATCGTCGGCGGAGCGGTGCCGAAGGAATACATCCCCGGCGTCGAAAAGGGCCTCAACAGCGTCATGAATTCCGGCGTCGTCGCGGGCTTCCCGGTGGTCGACGTCAAGGTGCAGCTGGTCGACGGCAAGTATCACGACGTCGACTCGTCGGCGCTGGCCTTCGAAATCGCATCCCGCGCGGCCTTCCGCGAAGCGCTGCAGAAGGGCAAGTCCGTTCTGCTCGAGCCGATCATGAAGGTCGAAGTGGTGACCCCGGAAGACTACACCGGTTCGGTCATCGGCGACCTGAATTCGCGGCGCGGCCAGATCCAGGGCCAGGACATGCGCGGCAACGCCAACGTCATCAACGCGATGGTGCCGCTCATGAACATGTTCGGCTACGTGAATAACCTGCGCTCGATGAGCCAGGGACGCGCGACCTTTACGATGCAATTCGACCACTACGCTGAAGCGCCGGCGAACGTGTCGGCAGAAGTCCAGAAGAAGTTTGCCTGATTGTCGTTGGCGACAACTAACGACTGAACGGAGAGTCAAATGGCCAAAGCAAAGTTTGAACGTAATAAACCGCACTGCAACATCGGAACCATCGGTCACGTCGACCATGGCAAGACCTCGTTGACCGCAGCGATCACCAAGATCCTGGCGGAAACCGGCGGTGCGACGTTCACGGCGTACGACCAGATCGACAAGGCGCCGGAAGAGAAGGCGCGCGGCATCACGATCTCGACTGCGCACGTCGAATACGAAACCCAGAATCGGCACTACGCCCACGTCGATTGCCCGGGCCACGCCGACTATGTGAAGAACATGATCACCGGCGCCGCGCAGATGGACGGCGCGATCCTGGTGGTGTCGGCCGCCGACGGCCCGATGCCGCAGACCCGCGAACACATCCTGCTGGCCCGTCAGGTCGGCGTGCCCGCGCTGGTCGTGTTCCTGAACAAGTGCGACATGGTCGACGATCCGGAACTGCTTGAGCTGGTCGAACTCGAAGTTCGCGAGCTGCTCTCGAAGTACGACTTCCCGGGCGACAAGATTCCGATCGTCAAGGGGTCGGCGCTCGCCGCCCTCGAAGACACCGACAAGAAGCTCGGCCACGACGCGATCCTCGAGCTGATGAAGAATGTCGACGAGTACATTCCGCAGCCGGAGCGTCCGATCGACCAGCCGTTCCTGATGCCGGTGGAAGACGTGTTCTCGATCTCCGGCCGCGGTACCGTGGTGACCGGCCGTGTCGAGCGCGGCATCATCAAGGTCGGCGAGGAAATCGAAATCGTCGGTCTGCGCGACACGCAGAAGACCATCGTCACCGGCGTCGAGATGTTCCGCAAGCTGCTCGATCAGGGCCAGGCCGGCGACAACATCGGCGCGCTGCTGCGTGGCACCAAGCGCGAGGAAGTCGAGCGCGGCCAGGTGCTGTGCAAGCCGGGTTCGGTCAAGCCGCACACCAAGTTCAAGGCTGAGGCTTACATCCTCACCAAGGAAGAGGGCGGCCGTCACACCCCGTTCTTCACCAACTACCGTCCGCAGTTCTACTTCCGCACCACCGACGTGACCGGCGTCGTGCATCTGCCCGAAGGCACCGAAATGGTGATGCCGGGCGACAACATCGCGATGGAAGTTCATCTGATCGTGCCGATCGCGATGGAAGAAAAGCTGCGCTTCGCCATTCGCGAAGGCGGACGTACCGTCGGTGCCGGCGTCGTCGCCGCCATCATCGAGTAAACAAGCGAATAGGGATTGGCGAGTGGCGAATGGCAGCATTCGCTGTTCGCTACTCGCCACCCAATAAAGAGAGATAGCGGCAATGAACGGCCAGAATATTCGCATCCGACTCAAGGCGTTCGACCATCGAATCCTCGATACGTCGACCCGCGAGATCGTGAATACGGCGAAGCGGACCGGTGCTCAGGTGCGCGGACCCATTCCGCTGCCGACCCGCATCGAGAAGTTCACCGTCAACCGTTCGCCGCACGTTGACAAGAAGAGCCGCGAGCAATTCGAGATGCGCACGCACAAGCGTCTTCTCGATATTGTCGATCCGACCCCGCAGACCGTCGATGCCCTCATGAAGCTCGACCTCGCCGCTGGTGTTGACGTCGAAATCAAGCTCTGAGCACGACCCCGAAGAGTGAGCGCCGGTTTTCGGATCGGGCGAGCTCACAAAGAAGATCAGTTAGTCCCTCGGGACAGAAAGAACAGGAAGCACGCCGATGCGCTCCGGAGTGATCGCACAAAAGGTCGGGATGACGCGGGTCTTTACGGAGGCCGGCGAACATATCCCTGTGACCGTGCTGAAGCTGGGCAATTGCCAGGTGTTGGGTCACCGCACGACCGAGAAGAACGGCTATGTCGCCCTTCAGCTCGGTTCCGGCGCCCGCAAGACCGTTTATCTGCCGAAGGCGGAACGCGGTCAGTTCGCGGTCGCCAAGGTCGAGCCGAAACGCAAGGTCGCCGAGTTTCGCGTCACGGAAGATGCGCTGATCCCGGTCGGTGCCGAGATTCAGGCCGATCATTTCGTGGTCGGACAGTTCGTGGACGTCACGGGCACTTCCGAGGGTAAGGGATTTGCCGGCGGCATGAAGCGCTGGAATTTCGGCGGTCTGCGCGCCACCCACGGCGTGTCGATCTCGCACCGTTCGATCGGTTCGACCGGTGGCCGTCAGGATCCCGGCAAGACGTTCAAGAACAAGAAGATGCCCGGCCATATGGGCGTCGACCGCATCACCACGCTCAATCTGCGTGTGGTGCAGACCGACGTCGAGCGCGGCCTGATCCTGGTCGAGGGCGCCGTTCCCGGCTCCAAGGGCGGATGGATCTCGGTGCGTGACGCCATCAAGAAGCCGTTGCCGAAGGATGCTCCGAAGCCCGGCAAGTTCAAGGTCGCTGGCGGCAGCGAGCAGGCGGCCGAAGCGCCGGCTGAGCAGGAGGGCGCGTGAGATGGAACTGAAAGTCACGACCCTTGAAGGCAAGGACGCTGGTTCGGTCCAGCTCTCGGACGCGATCTTCGGCCTCGAGCCGCGCGCCGACATCATCGCGCGTTGCGTGCAGTGGCAGCTCAACAAGCGCCAGGCCGGAACGCACAAGACGCAGGGCCGCGCCGATGTCTGGCGTACCGGCAAGAAGATGTACAAGCAGAAGGGCACCGGTGGCGCCCGTCACGGTTCTGCCCGCGTGCCTCAGTTCCGCGGCGGCGGCCGTGCTTTCGGTCCGGTGGTGCGTTCCCATGCCACCGACCTGCCGAAGAAGGTGCGCGCGCTGGCGTTGAAGCATGCGCTGTCGGCCAAGGCCAAGGACGGCGGTCTGATCGTGCTCGACAACGCGCAGGTGCAGGATGCCAAGACCAAGGCGCTGGTCGGACATTTCTCCGGCCTCGGCCTGACCAACGCGCTGATTATCGACGGTGCCGAGTTGCACAACGGTTTTGCGGCCGCTGCCCGCAACATTCCGAATATCGACGTGCTGCCGATTCAGGGCATCAACGTCTATGACATTCTCCGCCGCCACAAGCTGGTGTTGACCAAGGCGGCGCTCGATGCGTTGGAGGCGCGCTTCAAATGAAGAATATCGATCCGCGCCATTACGACATCATCGTCGCTCCGGTTGTGACCGAAAAGGCCACCTTGGCCTCCGAGCATAACAAGGTTCTGTTCAAGGTCGCGAGCAAGGCGACCAAGCCGCAGATCAAGGAAGCCGTCGAGAAACTGTTCGACGTCAAGGTCAAGCGCGTGAATACGCTGGTGCGCAAGGGCAAGACCAAGGTGTTCCGCGGCAATTTAGGTTCGCAGTCGGATGTGAAGCGGGCGATCGTGACCCTCGAAGAGGGCCACCGCATCGACGTCACCACCGGGCTATAAGGCGCACAGCGATGGCATTGAAAACATTCAACCCCACGACACCGGGCCAGCGCCAGCTGGTGATGGTCGATCGTTCGGCGCTCTACAAGGGCAAGCCGGTCAAGTCATTGACCGAAGGCAAGCTCGGCAACGGCGGCCGCAACAATACCGGCCGCATCACCGTGCGCTTCCGCGGCGGCGGCCACAAGAAGTCGTACCGCATGGTCGACTTCAAGCGCGACAAGATCGACGTTCCCGCTGTTGTCGAGCGGCTGGAATATGATCCGAACCGTACCGCCTTCATCGCGCTGATCAAGTATCAGGATGGCGAGCAGGCCTATATTCTGGCGCCGCAGCGACTCGCCGTGGGCGATACGGTCGTCGCCGGCAACTATGTCGACGTGAAGCCGGGCAACGTGATGCCGCTCGGCAACATGCCGGTCGGCACCATCGTCCACAATGTCGAGCTGAAGATCGGCAAGGGCGGTCAGCTGGCGCGTTCCGCCGGCACCTACGCCCAGGTCGTCGGCCGCGACCATGACTACGTCATCCTGCGCATGAATTCGGGCGAGCAGCGCCTGGTGCATGGTCGTTGCCGTGGCTCCATCGGCGCGGTCTCCAACCCGGATCACATGAACATCTCGATCGGCAAGGCCGGACGTACCCGCTGGCTGGGCTGGCGCCCGCATAACCGCGGCGTCGTCATGAACCCGATCGACCATCCGCATGGCGGCGGCGAAGGCCGCACCTCGGGCGGCCGTCACCCGGTGACCCCGTGGGGCAAGCCGACCAAGGGCAAGAAGACGCGCTCGAACAAATCGACCAACAGATTCATTCTCATCAGCCGCCACAAGCGGAAGAAGTAAGGAACGCCGGACATGGTTCGTTCAGTCTGGAAAGGCCCGTTCGTTGAAGGCTCCCTGCTCAAGAAGGCAGATGCCGCACGCGCGTCCGGCCGTCATGACGTGATCAAGATTTGGAGCCGCCGCTCGACCATCCTGCCGCAATTCGTCGGTCTGGTGTTCGGCGTCTACAACGGACAGAAGCACGTGCCGGTATCGGTCAATGAGGAAATGGTGGGTCACAAGTTCGGCGAGTTCTCGCCGACCCGGACTTTCCATGGCCATTCGGGCGACAAGAAAGCCAAGAAGGCTTAACGGGTTAGGCTTGAGGATTAAGCGATGAGCAAACCAAAGCGCGAACGGAGCCTCCCGGATAACGAGGCCAAGGCGGTCGCCCGGATGCTGCGGGTGAGCCCGCAGAAGCTCAACCTGGTTGCGCAGTTGATTCGCGGCAGGAAGGCTTCGGCTGCGCTCGCCGATCTGCAGTTCTCGCGCAAGCGGATCGCCGTCGACGTCAAGAAGTGTCTGGAATCGGCAATCGCCAACGCTGAGAACAATCATGATCTCGAAGTCGACGATCTGATCGTGTCGGAAGCGCATGTCGGCAACGGCATCGTGATGAAGCGTTTCGCACCGCGCGGCCGTGGCCGTTCGGGCCGTATCTTTAAACCGTTCTCGCAGCTGACGATCGTGGTTCGTCAGGTCGAGGCCGAGGCGAGCGCTTAAAGCAAGCGCAGGAGAAAACGATGGGTCAAAAGATCAATCCAATCGGACTGCGTCTCGGTATCAACCGGACCTGGGATTCCCGTTGGTTCGCAGGCAAGGCCGAATACGGCAAGCTGCTGCATGAGGATGTGAAGATCCGCGAGATCCTGCACAAGGAGCTCAAGCAGGCCGCTGTCGCCAAGATCGTGATCGAGCGTCCGCACAAGAAGTGCCGCGTCACCATCCACTCGGCGCGTCCGGGCGTGGTGATCGGCAAGAAGGGCGCCGACATCGACAAGCTGCGCAAGCGCGTCGCCGATATCACGGCTTCCGACGTCGTCATCAACATCGTCGAAATCCGCAAGCCCGAACTCGACGCCACCCTGGTCGCCGAATCGATTGCGCAGCAGCTCGAGCGCCGCGTCGCGTTCCGCCGCGCCATGAAGCGGGCGGTGCAGTCGGCGATGCGTCTTGGCGCCGAGGGCATCCGGATCAACTGTTCGGGCCGTCTCGGCGGCGCCGAAATCGCGCGGATGGAATGGTACCGCGAAGGCCGCGTGCCGTTGCACACGCTGCGCGCCGACATCGACTACGGCGTTGCGACCGCGTTCACCACCTTCGGCACCTGCGGCGTCAAGGTCTGGATCTTCAAGGGCGAAATCCTCGAGCACGATCCGATGGCCCAGGACAAGAAAATGGCCGAGGGCGAAACCGCCCGGCCGCGACGCGACGCTGCCTGAGCGAAACGAGAAAAGGTTTGAGGGCGTAAGCCATGATGCAACCAAAGAAAACGAAGTTTCGAAAGGCGCATAAGGGCCGTATCCACGGCGTTGCGACTTCGGGCGCGACGTTGTCGTTCGGCCAGTTCGGCCTGAAGGCGATGGCGCCCGAGCGCGTCACCGCCCGCCAGATCGAAGCCGCGCGCCGGGCGCTGACCCGTCACATGAAGCGCGCCGGCCGGGTCTGGATCCGCGTGTTTCCGGACGTGCCGGTGTCGAAGAAGCCTGCCGAAGTACGCATGGGTTCGGGCAAGGGTACGCCGGAACTGTGGGTGGCGCGGGTCAAGCCGGGCCGGGTGCTGTTCGAGATCGACGGCGTTACCGTGCAGACCGCGAAGGAAGCCCTGACGCTCGCCGCCGCCAAGCTGCCGATCAAGACGCGCTTCGTCGCGCGCATCGCGGAGTAATGATCATGGCCGAGATGAAAACCGCCGACATCCGCGCGATGAGCCCCGACCAGATGGATGACGCCGTCCTCAATCTGAAGAAGGAGCGCTTCAACCTGCGCTTCCAGCGCGCCACCGGGCAGCTCGAGAACACCTCGCGGATGCGTGAAGCCCGCCGCGACATCGCCCGCATCAAGACCGTCGCCGCGCAGCAGCGCGCGAAGAAGAAGTAAGGGGCCCGATATGCCGAAACGTACGCTTCAGGGCGTGGTCGTCAGCGACAAGCAATCCAAGACGGTGGTGGTGCGCGTCGATCGCCGCTTCACCCATCCGATCTACAAGAAGACGATCCGGACGTCGAAGAACTACCACGCGCATGACGAGAACGGCGAGTTCAAGCCGGGCGACATGGTGTGGATCGAGGAAAGCAAGCCGATCTCGAAATTGAAGCGCTGGATCGTGGTCCGGGGCGAGCAGAAGAAAACGGCCTGAAGCTGTCCGGCGTCGCCGGACGAGATTTCGGGAAAATTTTAGGCGCAACATTGCGCATCAGAAAGAGGACGAGGTGCATCAATGATTCAGATGCAGACCAACCTCGACGTGGCCGATAATTCAGGCGCACGCCGTGTCATGTGTATCAAGGTGCTTGGAGGCTCCAAGCGCCGCTATGCCACCGTGGGCGACATTATCGTTGTGTCGATCAAGGACGCGATCCCGCGCGGCAAGGTGAAGAAGGGCGACGTGATGAAGGCTGTCGTGGTGCGGGTCCGCAAGGATATCCGCCGTGCCGACGGTTCGGTGATCCGGTTCGACCGCAACGCCGCGGTGCTGATCAATAACCAGTCGGAGCCGGTCGGCACCCGTATCTTCGGGCCGGTGCCGCGCGAACTGCGCGCCAAGAACCACATGAAGATCATTTCGCTCGCGCCGGAGGTGCTGTGATGGCTGCCAAGATCCGGAAAGGCGACAAGGTCGTCGTGCTGAGCGGCCGCGACAAGGGCCGCACCGGCGAGGTGTTCGAGGTGCGTCCGTCCGAAGGCAAGGCGCTGGTTCGCGGGGTCAATCTGGTGAAGCGTCACCAGAAGCAGACCCAGAACCAGGAAGGCGGCATCATCTCCAAGGAGTCGCCGATCGATTTGTCCAACGTCGCCTATGTCGGCAAGGACGGCAAACCGACCCGTATTGGTTTCAAGATTCAGGCGGACGGCAAGAAAGTACGCATCGCCAAGAGCTCGGGAGCAGAGATCGATGGCTGAGACCGCTTATGTGCCGCGCCTGCGCGCGGAATATGACAGCAGCATCCGCAGCAAGCTGACGGAACAGTTCGGCTATGCCAACGTCATGCAGGTGCCGCGGCTCGATAAGGTCGTGCTCAACATGGGCGTCGGCGAGGCCGTGAACGACCGCAAGAAGGCGGAAATGGCGGCAGGCGATCTTTCGCTGATCGCCGGCCAGAAGGCGGTAGTGACCTATTCGCGGGTTGCGATCGCGACCTTCAAGCTGCGCGAGAACCAGCCGATCGGCTGCAAGGTGACGCTGCGCAAGGCCAAGATGTACGAGTTCATCGACCGGCTCGTGAACGTCGCGTTGCCGCGCGTGCGCGACTTCCGCGGCCTCAATCCGAAGAGCTTCGACGGCCGCGGCAATTACTCGCTCGGTATTAAGGAGCATATCATTTTCCCCGAAATCGACTTCGACAAGACCGGGGAGACATGGGGCATGGACGTCACGGTATGCACCACCGCTGCTACTGACGACGAGGCCCGCGCCCTGTTGACCGCATTCAATTTCCCGTTCCGGCAGTGAGACGCAGATAAAGCCTCTCAAACGCGGAAACCCAGGAGCCAAGCATGGCAAAGAAGAGTTCGATCGAGAAGAATAACCGGCGGATGCGGATGACCAAGAACGCCGCCGCCAAGCGCGCCCGGCTGAAGGCCGTGATCGCCGACAAGCAGAAGCCGATGGAAGAGCGCTTCGCGGCGACGCTGAAGCTGGCCGAAATGCCGCGCAATTCTTCCGCGACCCGGATTCGCAACCGCTGCGAAATCACCGGCCGTCCGCGCTCGGTCTACCGCAAGAACAAGCTCTCCCGCATCGCGCTGCGTGAACTCGGCTCCAAGGGCCTGGTTCCCGGGCTCGTGAAGTCAAGCTGGTAAGGAGGGTCGTCAGATGTCAACGCACGATCCGATCAGCGATCTCATCACCCGCATCCGCAACGCGCAGATGCGTGCCAAGTCCAAGGTCTCGACTCCGGGCTCGAAGATGCGCGCCAGCGTGCTCGAAGTGCTCAAGACCGAAGGCTATATCCGCGGCTACGCCAGCGTCGAACACGCCAGCGGCCGCAGCGAGCTCGAGATCGAGCTGAAATATTTCGACGGCGAGCCGGTCATTCGCGAGATCGAACGGGTGTCGAAGCCGGGACGGCGGGTTTACGCCTCGGTGAAGAACCTGCCGCGGGTGAACAACGGACTCGGCATTTCGGTGTTGTCGACGCCGAAGGGAATCATGGCTGACCACGACGCACGCGAAGCGAATGTGGGCGGCGAAATTCTCTTCACGGTGTTCTGAGAAGGGATAGAACGATGTCACGCATTGGCAAAAGGCCGGTGACGATCCCGTCCGGTGTTACCGCGACGGTCGAGGGTCAGACCGTGAAAATGAAGGGGCCGAAGGGCCAGCTTCAGTTCGTCGTCCATGACGACGTCGAGGTGAAGTTCGAGGACGGCGCGATCAAGGTAGCGCCGCGGGTCAAGACCAACCGCGCGCAGGCGATGTACGGCACGGCGCGGGCGCAGGTCGCCAATCTCGTCGACGGCGTCACCAAGGGCTTTGAAAAGAAGCTCGAGATTACCGGCGTCGGTTACCGCGCCGCGATGCAGGGCAAGAACCTGCAGCTCGCGCTCGGCTACAGCCACGACGTCGTCTATGCGATCCCGGAAGGCATCACCATCACGGTGCCGAAGCCGACCGAGATCACGGTTGCGGGCAACGATTCCCAGCGTGTCGGCCAGGTCGCGGCCGAGATCCGCGCCTATCGTCCGCCGGAGCCCTATAAGGGCAAGGGCGTGAAATACGCCAACGAATTCATCTTCCGCAAGGAAGGCAAGAAGAAGTAACGGAGCCGGTCATGTCACTCAAGGTTACAAATGCCCGGCGCAAGCAACGCGTGAGGCTGTCGTTGCGCCGTATTTCCAACGGACGTCCCCGCCTGTCGGTGTTTCGCTCGTCGAAACACATCTACGCGCAGGTGATCGACGATCTGAAGGGCGAGACGCTGGCCTCGGCCTCGTCGCTGGAAAAGACGATGCGCGACGGCGGCAAGACCGGCGCCGACATCGATGCCGCCAAGGCCGTCGGCAAGCTGGTGGCGGAGCGCGCGGTGAAGAACGGCGTCACCGAAGTGGTGTTCGATCGCGGCGGCTACCTCTATCACGGCCGCGTCAAGGCGCTGGCGGATGCCGCGCGCGAAGGCGGGTTGAGCTTCTAACAGACTGATTTGAACGGATACGGGAACAGAGGCGAAAGCCTCCTAGAGATTGGAAAACACCATGGCAGGTGAACGCGAACGCGGCGGACGCGAACGGAGCAGGGATCGCGAGGAGCGCGACAGCGAGTTCGTCGACAAGCTCGTCCACATCAATCGCGTGGCGAAGGTCGTCAAGGGCGGCAAGCGCTTCGGTTTTGCGGCGCTGGTCGTGATCGGCGACCAGAAGGGCCGGGTCGGATTCGGCCACGGCAAGGCGCGCGAAGTTCCCGAGGCGATCCGCAAGGCGACCGAATCGGCCAAGCGAAATCTGACGCGTGTGGCGCTGCGCGAAGGCCGCACCCTGCATCACGATATCGCCGGCCGTCACGGCGCCGGCCGCGTCTATCTGCGCGCCGCACCGGCCGGCACCGGCATCATCGCCGGCGGCCCGATGCGCGCGGTGTTCGAGACGCTCGGCATCCAGGACGTGGTGGCGAAGTCGATCGGTTCGTCGAACCCCTACAACATGGTTCGCGCTACCTTCGACGCGCTGAAGCACCAGGATTCGCCGCGTTCGGTGGCGGCACGCCGCAACATCAAGGTGTCCACGCTGCAGTCGCGCCGCGTCGGCGGCGACGCTGAAGTGGTGGCGGAATAAACCAGGGCATGATCCGGAAAAGTGGGTACCGGTTTTCCGACAAGATCATGCCAAACTAGGACTTTCGGAGTTATCACGATGGCCAAGGCCGCAAAGATGATCAAGGTCGAGCAGACCGGCAGCGCGATCCGCCGCCACCACTCGCAGCGCGAGACGCTGATCGGCCTCAAGCTCAACAAGATCGGCCGCGTCACCGAGCTGCAGGACACGCCTGCAATTCGCGGTATGATCGCAAAAGTTCAACATCTCGTCCGCATCGTCGGCGAAGGTTAAGAGAAACAGAGGAGAAGGGCGATGAAGCTCAGCGATATCGCCGACAATGCCGGCTCGCGCAAGAAGCGCATGCGCGTCGGCCGTGGCATCGGTTCCGGCAAGGGCAAGACCGCGGGCCGCGGCGGCAAGGGCCAGACCGCGCGTTCCGGCGTGCGCATCAAGGGCTTCGAAGGCGGCCAGATGCCGCTGCATCGGCGCCTGCCGAAGCGCGGCTTCAACAACATCTTCCGGCTCGACTTCGCCGAGATCAATCTCGACCGGTTGCAGCAGGCGATCGACGCCAAGACGATCGACGCCAAGGAAATCATCAACGCCGAATCGCTGGTGAAAGCCCGCGTGCTGCGGCGCGCCAAGGACGGCGTGCGGCTGCTGGGCCGCGGCGAGATCAAGGCCAAGCTCACGATCGAGGTTCACGGCGCGTCGAAATCGGCCATTGCGGCGGTCGAGAAGGCCGGCGGCACGGTGAAGATCCTGGCCCCGGCCAAGACCGAAGCAGGCGAGGCGGCATAACATCTGCGTCATCGCCCGCTTGCTGCGGGCGATCGGCACGATAGGACAATGGACTTATCGGGGCCGAGTGCCAAATAATGTCCGGCGTCTGCCGAATGTCCCCGCCGGGGCGTCGGTGTGAGGGCGGCGGGAGAAAGCCAAACATGGTTTCAGCAGCGGAACAACTGGCGGCAAACCTCAATTTCGGGGCGTTTGCCAAGGCTGACGAACTGAAGAAGCGCATCTGGTTCACGCTGGGTGCGCTGCTTGTTTACCGGCTGGGCACCTATATCCCGCTGCCGGGCATTGATCCCAATATCTGGGAACAGGTGTTCAATACCCAGGCCGGCGGCATCCTCGGCATGTTCAACATGTTCTCCGGCGGTGGCATTCACCGCATGGCGATCTTTGCCTTGAACATCATGCCGTATATTTCGGCCTCGATCATCATCCAGCTTCTAACCACGGTATCGCCGCAGCTCGAGGCCCTGAAGAAGGAAGGCGAGGCCGGCCGCAAGACGCTGAACCAGTACACCCGCTATCTCACCGTGATCCTCGCCGCGTTCCAGTCCTATGGCATCGCGGTCGGCCTGGAGGGCGCCGGCAACGTCGTCAGCGATCCCGGCATGTTCTTCCGCGTCTCGACCGCGATCACGCTGACCGGCGGCACCATGTTCCTGATGTGGCTCGGCGAGCAGATCACCTCGCGCGGCATCGGCAACGGTATTTCGCTGATCATTCTTTCCGGTATTGTCGCCGAATTGCCGTCGGCGCTGGCGAACATGCTGGAACTGGGCCGCCAGGGCGCGCTGTCCACCGGCCTGATCCTGGTCGTGATCGTGATGGCGGTCGCGGTGATCGCTTTCATCGTGTTCATGGAGCGGGCGCAGCGCAGGCTGCTGATCCAGTATCCGAAGCGCCAGGTCGGCAACAAGATGTTCGAGGGCCAGTCCTCGCATCTGCCGCTCAAGCTGAACACTTCGGGCGTGATTCCGCCGATCTTCGCGTCCTCGCTGCTGCTGTTGCCGACGACGGTTGCGAATTTCAACGCCGGCAAGGGGCCGGAATGGTTCCAGTGGATCACGACGCAGCTCGGCCACGGCCGTCCGCTGTTCCTCGTGCTTTATCTGGCGCTGATCGTGTTCTTCGCCTTTTTCTATACCGCGATCGTGTTCAATCCGACCGAGACCGCCGACAACCTCAAGAAGCATGGCGGCTTCATTCCGGGCATCCGGCCGGGCGAGCGCACCGCCGAATATATCGACTATGTGCTCTCGCGCATCACCGTGATCGGTGCGATCTATCTGGCGATCGTCTGCCTGATTCCCGAAATCATGATTTCCTATGCGGCGGTGCCGTTCTATTTTGGCGGAACGTCGCTGTTGATCGTCGTCAGCGTGACCATGGATACGGTCGCGCAGGTTCAGGGCTATTTGCTCGCGCACCAGTACGAGGGACTGATCAGGAAGTCGAAATTGCGAGGGCGTCGCCGCTAAAGGCAACGCCTGGCGTTGATTTGAAATCCAGAACAAAGGGTGCGCGGCCGGTTCGCTCACCGAGCCGGGGGGCGAACATAGATGAGACTGATTCTTCTCGGGCCGCCGGGGGCGGGCAAGGGGACCCAGGCGCAACGGCTGGTCCAGAAATACGGCATCGTTCAGCTTTCGACCGGTGAGATGTTGCGCGCGGCGGTTGCCGCCGAGACCCCGGTCGGTCTTCAGGCCAAGGATATCATGGCCAGCGGCTCGCTGGTGCCGGACGAGATCGTGATCGGGATCATTTCCGATCGGCTCGACCAGCCGGACATGAAGAACGGCTTCATCCTCGACGGCTTTCCGCGCACCGTGCCGCAGGCCGAGGCGCTCGACGAACTGCTCAAGCACAAGCACATCAAGCTGGATGCCGTGATCGAACTGCGGGTCAATGAAAGCGCGCTGCTCGATCGCGTCGAGACGCGCGTGGCCGAGATGCGCGCGCGGGGCGAGGTGGTGCGTGTCGACGACACGCCGGAGGTGCTGTCGAAGCGTCTGGCGAGCTATCGCGCGTTGACCGAACCGCTGATTCACTATTATTCAGAACGGCGCAAGCTGGCGACGGTCGACGGCATGATGACCATCGAGCACGTCACGCGCGAGATCAACCACATCCTCGCCGCCATGGGAGCGGTGGAACCGCAGGAAAAGAAGGCGGCCTCCGCCAAACGGGTCGTGAAGGGGAACACGAAAACGGGCGCTGGATCGCCAGGCAAGGCCGCCAAGGCTGCGGCCCGCAAAGCCCCCAAAAAGGCCGCCAGGACAGCCCGGAAGGTGGCTGCCCGGAAGGCCGGAAAATCGGCGGGCAAGGGAGCCAAAACGGGAACCGGCAAGACTGCCAAGAAATCGGCCCGCCGGGCGGCTGGCGCCCCCAAGGCGACTTCCAAGGCTGGTCTCAAGGCCCGGCGGTTTGGCAAACCCAGCAAGGCAGTGAAGAAAACGGCGAAGAAAGCCGTCAAAAAGGTCACGAAAAAGCGAGCTAAAGCATAGTGGCGGTTGACGAAACCAGGTTGAATCCTTTAATAGAACGGAATCAGGTCGGATAGTTTCCAGACGATGCCGGGCCCCGAGGTAACCGAGGGGGCAGGGCGTCGTGTTCGTGTTTGCAGGATACCTGCCCGAAATAAACCAGAGCATGATCCGGAAAAGCGGGAAGCGGTTTTCCGAAATGTCGTGCTCAAACAAAGAGATGAGATCGCTGTTCGATTTGATCGGATCGTGATCCAGACAACAGCCGGTCCGAGAGCGATTGGCGACAGGAGAGAAGTCCGTGGCCCGTATTGCCGGCGTGAATATTCCGACCAACAAGCGCGTCCTGATCGCGCTTCAGTACATCCATGGCATCGGCCAGAAGAACGCGGCCGATATCCTGGAGAAGGTCAAGATCCCGACCGATCGTCGCGTCAATCAATTGTCCGACCAGGAAGTGTTGCAGATCCGCGAAGTGATCGACCGCGACTATCTGGTCGAGGGCGACCTGCGCCGCGAGACCGGCATGAACATCAAGCGTCTGATGGATCTCGGTTGCTATCGCGGCCTGCGTCATCGTCGCGGGTTGCCGGTGCGCGGTCAGCGCACCCATACCAATGCCCGCACGCGCAAGGGGCCGGCCAAGTCGATCGCCGGCAAGAAGAAGTAACAAGCGAATTGAGAATGGGAAGTGGCGGGTAACGATTGCTCGCCGCTTGCTTTTTTAGGTGTAGCCGCTGGCATTACGGCGGCGTTTGAGATCACAGGAAAGGTTTTGGAATGGGCAAGGAAGCCACCCGCGTACGCCGCCGCGAACGCAAGAACATCGCATCCGGCATCGCGCATGTGAATTCGTCGTTCAACAACACGACCATCACCATCACCGACGCGCAGGGCAACACCATTGCCTGGTCGTCGGCCGGCACGATGGGTTTCAAGGGCTCCCGCAAATCGACCCCCTATGCGGCGCAGGTCGCGGCGGAGGACGTCTCCAAGAAGGCGCAGGAACACGGCATGCGCACGCTGGAGGTTGAGGTGGCTGGTCCCGGTTCGGGCCGTGAATCGGCGCTTCGCGCGCTGCAGGCTGCGGGCTTCACCGTCACATCGATCCGCGACGTGACGACGATCCCGCATAATGGTTGCCGTCCGCGCAAACGCCGGCGGGTTTGATGTTCGATCGCGGGCGGCCGGTCCGCCTGCGATGGTTTTTATATTTTAAAGCCGCGGGCTGATCCGCGATCTCTCCAACGCCGGTTATCTGGTTGGCAAGATAACCGGCCCGTATGGGTGAAACAGTGACGATCCAGAAAAATTGGCAAGAACTTATCCGGCCGAACAAGCTCCAGGTAACTCCCGGCACCGACGCGAGCCGTTTCGCGACGCTGGTCGCGGAGCCGCTGGAGCGCGGCTTCGGTCAAACCCTCGGCAACGCGTTGCGCCGCATCCTGTTGTCGTCGCTGCAAGGCGCGGCGGTGCAGTCGGTGCATATCGACGGCGTGCTGCACGAGTTCTCCTCGATCGCGGGCGTTCGCGAGGACGTCACCGACATCGTGCTGAACATCAAGGACATTTCGATCAAGATGCAGGGCGAAGGCCCCAAGCGCATGGTCGTGAAGAAGCAGGGTCCGGGCGTCGTCACCGCCGGTGACATCCAGACCGTCGGCGATGTCGTCGTGCTCAATCCGGACCTGCAGATCTGCACGCTGGACGAGGGCGCGGAAATCCGCATGGAATTCACGGTCGCCTCCGGCAAGGGCTATGTCGCCGCCGAGCGCAACCGCCCCGAGGATGCGCCGATCGGCCTGATCCCGGTCGACAGTCTGTTCTCGCCGGTGCGCAAGGTCTCGTACAAGGTCGAGAACACCCGCGAGGGCCAGATCCTCGACTACGACAAGCTGACCATGGTGATCGAGACCAACGGCGCGATCAGCCCGGAGGATTCGGTGGCCTATGCCGCCCGCATCCTGCAGGATCAGCTCAACGTGTTCGTCAATTTCGAAGAGCCGCGCAAGGAAGTGGCGCAGGAGATCATCCCCGATCTCGCGTTCAACCCGGCGTTCCTCAAGAAGGTCGACGAACTCGAATTGTCGGTTCGTTCGGCGAACTGCCTGAAGAACGACAACATCGTCTATATCGGCGACCTCGTGCAGAAGTCGGAAGCGGAAATGCTCCGCACCCCGAACTTCGGCCGCAAGTCGCTGAACGAAATCAAGGAAGTGTTGGCCCAGATGGGTCTGCATCTCGGCATGGAAGTGCCGGGCTGGCCGCCGGAGAATATCGACGAACTGGCCAAGCGCTTCGAGGATCATTACTGATTTCGTCATTCCGGGATGGTGCGTCAGCACCAGACCCGGAATCTCGAGATTCCGGATCGCCGCTTCGCGACGTCCGGAATGACTGACCGGGGCGAACGCAGGCGGCCCACCTGAGCAAGATGTCCGACGAACCGTCGTGGCAAACAGAAACGAAGGAATAAAATCATGCGTCACGGCAAGGTTCATCGGAAGCTCAATCGTACCGCCGAGCATCGGCGCGCGATGTTCGCCAATATGTGCGCGGCGCTGATCAAGCACGAGCAGATCGTCACCACGCTGCCGAAGGCCAAGGAATTGCGCCCGATCGTCGAGAAGCTGGTCACGCTCGGCAAGAAGGGCGGTCTTTCGATGCGCCGTCAGGCGATCAGCGAAATGCGCGATCTCGATCAGACCAGGAAATTGTTCGACGTGCTCGCGGTTCGTTACAAGGATCGCCAGGGCGGCTACACCCGTATCATCAAGGCCGGCTTCCGCTATGGCGACAACGCGCCGATGGCCGTGATCGAATTCGTCGATCGCGATGTCGACGCCAAGGGCAAGGATTCCGGTCCGGTACAGGAGAAGGCAGCGGAAGCGGCCTGACGTACCCCAGCCCTATCGGGGCTATCACATCAAAAGCGGCGCTCTGTGCGCCGCTTTTTTATTGGGCATCGCTTCCTGCGCCAACGCGTTCAGCGTTTGTCGCGAGGGAAACCGGTTTCCACTTTTCCGGACCATGCTCCAGCTTGAAAGCGATTGCGGACGGGCGGCCCGCACCCGATATCCAGCGCATCAACGTTGGAGATATCAGTCATGAAAATCGATCTTTCGGGAAAAACCGCACTGGTGACGGGCTCGACCGCCGGCATCGGCCACGCCATCGCCAAGGGGCTTGCCGCGGCGGGTGCCAGTGTCGTGGTCAACGGCCGGACCCAAGCCAAGGTCGATGCGGCGGCTGCCGCGATCACCAAGGCCGTGCCCGGCAGCAAGGTCCGCGGCATCGCCGCCGATGTGTCCACGGGCGCGGGCTGCGACAGCCTGGTCGCGGCGCTGCCGGAGGTCGACATCCTCATCAACAATGCCGGGATCTTCGAGCCCAAGGCGTTCACCGAGATTCCCGACGAAGACTGGAGCCGCTTCTTCGAGACCAACGTGATGTCGGGCGTGCGGCTGTCGCGGGTCTATCTGCCGGGCATGCTGAAGCGCAACTGGGGCCGCGTCGTTTTCATCTCATCGGAATCCGCGCTCAACATCCCGAAGGAGATGATCCATTACGGCATGACCAAGACCGCGCAGCTTGCGATCTCGCGCGGCCTGGCCGAGATGACCCGCGGCACGGCGGTGACCGTCAATTCGGTGCTGCCGGGGCCGACGATGTCGGAGGGCGTGGAAACCTTCGTCAAGGACCTCGCGAAACAGAACGGCCAGTCGGAAGCAGAGGCGGCCGCCAATTTCGTCAAGCAGCATCGCCCGACCTCGCTGCTGCAGCGCTTTGCCAGCGTCGAGGAAGTCGCCAACATGGTGGTCTATGTCAGCTCGAAGCAAGCTTCCGCCACCAATGGCGCGGCGCTGCGGGCCGAGGGCGGCATCGTCCAGACCATCGCATAGCAGAGCCTGTGTCATCGTTGCGGGCGGGCGCCCCGTGAAAAGGCGGCGATGGACACCCTTCGCCGCCTGCGCTGGCCGGAGTTTTTCTTTCCCAGCCGCAGGCGATCGACTAAAAGTTCGCTCATGACGTTCGCCCTTTCGCTCCGCCGCAAACGGTGGATCAGGATCACATCCCGGCAGTGGCAGCGGCGCGGCATCTTCCTCCTTGGCGGCATCGGGGTCGGTGCGGCTGCCGTGGCGCTGGCGCAGCTTGCGGACCTGGCGCAAATCGCCTTTGCGGATTTGCTGTCAATATCCCGCTATATTTCGCTCGTGGTCACGCCGCTCGGTTTTGCGCTGGCGGTGTACCTGACCAATCGCTTCTTTCCGAATGCGCAGGGCAGCGGCATTCCGCAGGCCATCGCCGCGCGTCACCTGACCGACCCGAAGGCCCGCGAGAATCTGGTCTCGCTCCGCATTGCATTCGGGAAGGTCATCCTGACCCTGTTCGGCCTGTTATGCGGTGCTTCGGTGGGACGCGAGGGACCGACGGTTCAGATCGGCGCCTCCATCATGTTCGCGCTGGGCCGTTTCTCGCCCCGGCGTCAGCCTGGCCTGATCCTGGCGGGTGCCGCGGCCGGCGTCGCCGCCGCTTTCAACACGCCTCTTGCGGGAATCGTGTTCGGGATCGAGGAGATGAGCCGTGCCTTCGAGACCCGGACCAGCAGCCTTATCATTGGCGCGGTGGTTGCAGCCGGCCTGACCTCGATCGCGTTGATGGGCAATTATGCTTATTTCGGCAGCAGCGCGATGACGTTGCGTAATGGCATCGACTGGCTTGCGATTCCCGTGTGCGGTGTCGTTGGCGGGCTGGCAGGCGGCCTTTTCAGCCGTATGGTCATCATGATGGCGCGCGGATTTTCGGGCCCGGTCGGGCGCGCGATCAAGCGCTATTCGCTTGGGTTCGCTTTGATCTGCGGTTTTGCCGTCGCGATCTGCGGCATCGTGTCCGGCGATACTGTCTATGGCACGGGCTATTCGCAGGTGAAGTCAGCACTTGAAAGCGGGACGCCGTTGCCGGCGAACTTCGCCATCCTGAAATTCCTGGCGACGACGTTCGCCTCGATTAGCGGGATTCCGGGCGGCATTTTTGCGCCTTCGCTCGCGGTCGGTGCCGGAATCGGCACCAATGTCGCTTCGCTGTTTCCGGGGGCGCCGCTCGCTGCGATCATGCTGCTTGGAATGGTGTCCTATTTTGCCGGCGTGGTTCAGGCGCCGATTACGGCCTTTGTCATCGTGACCGAGATGACGGACAACCACACCATGGTCGTGCCGCTGATGGCCGCCGCCATGATCGCCTACGCCACCTCGCGCTGGGTGTGCAAGGAGGGAATCTATCATGCGCTCGCGCAGGGGTTTATCGCGCGGGCGACGCCGCATCTGCCCGACAACGGCGTGCGGTCCCCGGACTAAGCAGCAGCCGGAGCCCGCACGCCACGCAGCGCGTTTACCAGCCCTCGAGCACGATCTTGCCGCGCGACTTGCCGCTTTCCAACAACGCATGGGCGCGCTTCAGATTGGCGGCGTTGATCGTCCCGAAACTCTGATCGAGCGTGGTGCGCAGCACGCCTTTGTCGATCAGATCGGAAACGTCGTTCAGAAGATCGTGCTGGCCGATCATGTCCGCCGTCTGGAACGACGAGCGGGTGAACATCGATTCCCAGTGGATCGAGATCGCCTTGCCCTTGAAGGCGCTGACGTTGAATTCCTGGGGATCGTCGATCAGGCTGTACTTGCCTTGCGGCGCCATGAAGTCCGCGATCGCCTTGTAGTGCTGCTCGGTGAAGGTGAGGCTTGCGACCAGTTCGACCGGCGGCAGCTTCAGTTTCTCGATCTGCTCCTTCATCGGCTTGCCGTGATCGATGACCGCGTGGGCGCCGAGATCGAGGCACCATTCTCGCGATTCCGGCCGGGTCGCGGTGGCGACCACGGTCAGGCCGGTGAGGCGGCGGGCCAGCTGGATGAGGATCGAGCCGACGCCGCCGGCGCCGCCCGTGATCAGCAGCGTGCGCGGATCGACGCTCTTGCCGGGCGCGACGCCGAGGCGGTCGAACAGCAATTCCCAGGCGGTGATCGAGGTCAGCGGCAGTGCGGCGGCCTGCGCGAAGGAAAGGCTTTTCGGCTTCTTGCCGACGATGCGCTCGTCGACCAGATGAAATTCCGAATTGGTGCCCTGGCGCAGGACCGAGCCGGCATAGAAGACCTCGTCGCCGGACTTGAACAGCGTGACTTCGGGACCGATCGCGTCCACGACGCCGGCGGCGTCGTAGCCGAGGATCTTGGTTTCGCCCGCGGGCGGGGCGGCGCGCTTGCGCACCTTGTAATCGACCGGATTGGCCGAGATCGCCTTCACGGCAACCCGAATGTCGCGGCCGCGCGGCTCCGGCTTGGAGGTCTCGAAATCGATCAACGCCTCCGGATCTTCGATCGGAAGCGACTTTTTATACCCGACAGCCTTCATGTCCGTGGTCTCCATCAGATGGGGCGAGCGTTGTTTTGACGCGTTCTCTTCGCGCGAACCGGCTCCCACTTCGCTCGAAAAAGCTACAACTGTCGCGCTGGCGCTCATTTGGCAAGTACTGTAAATACAGGGATATAGTCCCTGTTTGGATACTATGGGAAAATCGCCGATGAAACGACGGGATTTTGGACACCGGCCCGGCTGCGCGGTCGAAACGACGCTGGATCTGATCGACGGCAAATGGAAGGGCGTCATCCTCTACCACCTGCAAGGCGGCACCCAGCGTTTCGGCGAATTACGTCGGCGGATGCCCGGCATTACCCAGCGCATGCTGACCAAGCAGCTTCGCGCGCTGGAGGAGGACAATCTCGTGGTCCGCAAGGTCTATGCCGAGGTCCCGCCGCGGGTCGAATATCGGCTGTCGGAAATCGGCGAGAGCCTGCGTCCGGTGATCGATATCCTCAAGGCCTGGGGCGAAGGCCATCAGGGCAGATTGTCCTGCGCGGTGCCGGACGTCGTCGAAGCGCCCGATCGCGCCGCTTAATAGCGCTATCGCGTCCCGTTTCCCTTCTTTCCCCGGTCTCTCAAGCCTATATCCAAACGATGACTTCAGGATTCTCCCGCATGATCTCGATCCGCTTTTTGGCCGTGCTGTTCATCGCAACGCTGATTGCCGTACCGGCATCGGCGCAGGAGCGCCGGGTGCCGGCATCGCCGGCGGAGCTACGGTTGTCCTACGCGCCGATCGTGCAGCGCGTTCAGCCGGCGGTGGTCAACGTCTATGCCGCCAAGGTGGTGCAGAACCACAATCCGCTGCTCGACGATCCGATCTTCCGCCGCTTCTTCGGCGTCCCCGGCGGCGATCAGCCCGAGCAGATGCAGCGTTCGCTGGGGTCCGGCGTGATGGTGGACCCTTCCGGCCTGGTCGTCACCAACGTTCACGTCATCGAAGGCGCCGACCAGGTCAAGGTGTCGCTGTCGGACAAGCGCGAATTCGAGGCCGAGATCGTGCTCAAGGATACCCGCAGCGATCTCGCCGTGCTGCGCCTGAAGGATGTCCATGAAAAATTCCCGACGCTCGACTTCGCCAATTCCGACGAGTTGATGGTCGGCGATGTCGTGCTGGCGATCGGAAACCCCTTTGGCGTCGGGCAGACTGTGACGCACGGCATCATTTCCGCGCTGGCGCGCACGCAAGTCGGCATCACCGACTACCAGTTCTTCATCCAGACCGACGCGGCCATCAATCCCGGCAATTCCGGCGGCGCGCTGGTTGACATGACCGGCCGGCTAGCCGGCATCAACACCGCGATCTTCTCGCGCTCCGGCGGCTCGCAGGGCATCGGCTTTGCGATCCCCTCCAACATGGTGCGCGTCGTCGTCGCTTCCGCCAAGAGCGGCGGCAAGGCCGTGAAGCGGCCGTGGCTGGGCGCGCGGCTGCAGGCGGTCACGCCCGAGATCGCGGAGACATTGGGACTGAAGCTTCCCGACGGCGCGCTGGTTTCCAGCGTCGTTCCGAACAGTCCGGCGGAGCGGGCCGGGCTGAAAGTGGCCGATCTGATCGTCGCCATCGACGGTCAAACGATCGAGGATCCGAACGCCTTCGATTATCGTTTCGCCACCCGTCCGCTCGGCGGCTCTGCGGAAATCGATGTGCAGCGCGCCGGAAAGAAGATCAAGCTGGCGGTGCCGCTTGAGTCCGCGCCGGATACCGGCCGCAACGAAATCGTCCTGACCTCGCGCTCGCCGTTCCAGGGCGCCAGGGTTGCGAATATCTCGCCGGCGGTGGCTGACGAACTGCATCTGGATGCGGACACCGAAGGCGTCGTGGTGATCGATCTCGCCGACGGCGGAACGGCCGCCGATGTCGGCTTCCAGAAGGGCGACATTATCGTTTCCGTCAACAACCAGAAGATCAGCAAGACCTCCGATCTCGAAAAGGTGACGCGGGATTCCTCGCGGTTCTGGCGCATCACGCTGTTGCGCGGCGGTCAGCAGATCAACGTCACGCTGGGCGGATGAGCCCGAAACGACCACGCGAAGCCGCAAACCTGTTCGCCGCCGCAGGGATGGAACGCGATGCGCCGCATCCGCTGCCTGACCGGTTGCGTCCGCGCACGCTGTCCGAGGTGGTCGGACAGGACCATATCCTGGGGCCGGACGGCGCGCTGACGCGGATGCTGGAAACCCGCACGCTGGGCTCGCTGATCTTCTGGGGACCGCCCGGTACCGGCAAGACCACCGTGGCGCGGCTATTGGCCGACGCGACCGAACTGCATTTCGAGCAAATCTCGGCGGTGTTCTCCGGCGTCGCCGACCTGAAGAAAGTATTCGACGCGGCCCGCGCCCGGCGCGAGACCGGCAAGGGCACGCTGCTGTTCGTCGACGAGGTGCATCGCTTCAACCGGGCGCAGCAGGATTCGTTCCTGCCGGTCATGGAAGACGGCACCGTGGTGCTGGTCGGCGCCACCACCGAAAATCCGTCCTTCGAGCTGAACGCCGCGTTGCTGTCGCGGGCGCGCGTGCTGGTGTTTCATTCGCTCGACGCCGCCGCGATCGAGAAGCTGTTCGTCCATGCCGAGGCGATCGAGGGCAAGAATCTGCCGCTCGATGCGGAGGCGCGCGCGGTGCTGGTGCGGATGGCCGACGGCGACGGCCGCGCCGCGCTGACGCTGGCCGAAGAGGTCTGGCGCGCCGCGCGGGCCGGCGAGACGTTCAATGCCGTGCAGTTGCAGGACATCCTGCAGCGCCGCGCGCCGATCTACGACAAGTCCGCCGACGGCCATTACAACCTGATCTCGGCGCTGCATAAATCGGTGCGCGGCTCCGATCCGGACGCGGCCCTGTATTATCTCGCGCGCATGCTGGATGCCGGCGAGGATCCGCTGTTCCTGGCCCGCCGGGTGGTGCGGATGGCGGTCGAGGATATCGGCCTTGCCGATCCGCAGGCGCTGGTGATCGCCAACGCCGCCAAGGACGCCTTCGATTTCCTGGGGTCTCCGGAAGGCGAACTCGCGATCGCGCAGGCCGTGATCTATGTCGCCACCGCGCCGAAATCGAACGCCGCCTACACCGCGTTCGGCGCGGCGATGCAGGCGGCCAAGCAGAACGGCTCGCTGCTGCCGCCGAAACATATCCTGAATTCGCCGACCAAGCTGATGAAACAGGAAGGCTATGGCGGCGGTTACCAATACGATCACGACACGCCGGAAGGTTTTTCAGGGCAGGATTATTTCCCGGAGGCGCTGGGACGCCAGACCTTTTACGACCCGCCCGACCGCGGCTTCGAGCGCGAGATCCGCAAGCGGCTCGACTACTGGGCGAAGCTCAGGCGCGAGCGGGGCGGGGCATAGCCGCGCCGCCATCGGCGGGCCGTTTCCCTGCCTTCATGCCTGTCGTCAACGGTGCTGCTATTTGCCGATGGAAGCGGCTTCGGCCGCCGCGCGCTGCATGTTCGTCGACATTTCGCCGGTCACGGTGCTCTGCTCTTCGACCGCGGCCGCGGTGGCGGTGACATATTCACTGACGTTCTGAATTTCCTGCTTGATCTCGTTGAGCGCCGCGACGACCCCGGCGGAAATGCCGTTCATGCCCTCGATCTCGCTGGTAATCTTGTCGGTGGCCTGTTTGGCCTGATTGGCGAGGCTCTTGACCTCAGATGCCACGACAGCAAAACCGCGGCCGGCTTCGCCTGCGCGAGCGGATTCAATGGTCGCGTTGAGGGCGAGCAGATTGATCTGTCCGGTGATGTTTCCGATCAATTCAACGATGCCGCCCATCGACTGGGCGGCCGTGCTCAGGCGTTGAGCCCGTGCATCCGCAGCCTCGACCTTGCCCACGGCCGATACCGCGGTGTTCTTCGACTTGACCATCGCTTCCGAGATTTCGCGTACCGAGGTGTTCAATTCTTCGGCGCCCGCGGCGACGGACTCCATCATTCCGCGCACGCGCTCGCTCTTCATGCGCGCAATCACCTGGGTCGTGGTGTCGGTTGCGTATTTCACGACCTTGAACGGCTTGCCGTTGAGATCGAGGATCGGATTGTAGGAGGCCTGTATCCAGACTTCCTTGCCGCCCTTGCCGATCCGCTTGTATTCCGCCGCCTGATACTGGCCGCGATTGAGGCTCGCCCAGAATTCACGGTATTCGGCGCTGTCGCGTTCCGACGGGTCGACGAACATGCTGTGACGCTTGCCCCTGATTTCATCCAGCGAGTAGCCCAGCGCTTTCAGAAAATTGGCGTTCGCGGTGAGAACGATCCCGTCCATGCTGAACTCGATCACCGCCTGCGACTTGCCGATCGCGGCGAGCTGGCCGGCGGCGTCGGCCGCCTTGAGTTTTTGCTCGGTCACGTCCGTTGCGAACTTGACCACCTTGAACGGCTTGCCCTTCTCGTCGAGGATCGGGTTGTAGGACGCAAGGATCCAGACCTCCTTGCCGCCTTTGCCGATCCGCTTGAACTCGGCCGCCTCGTATTCGCCGCGGTTGAGCTTTGCCCAGAATTCACGATATGCCGCGCTGTCGCGCATCGCGGGCTCGATGAACATGCTGTGGTGCTTGCCCTGAATTTCCGGGAGCGAGTAGCCCAGCGCCTTGAGGAAATTCTCGTTCGCGGTCAGGACGGTTCCGTCCATGCTGAACTCGATCACCGCCTGCGCCCTGCCGATGGCGGCGACCACCGCCGAATATTCCAAATTCTGCAGACGGAGCGCGGCGTCGGCCCATTCGACCGCCACGCCGGCGCGCTTGCCGGTCCCGTCCTTCAACGGCGTCGCAATCAGGTCGAAAGTCCGCCCGCCGACATTGATCGTCGCGCGATGCGTCGTGTTCAGGCTCTCAAGCATCCGGCGCTGGTGATTCGGATTTTTGTGGAACACGCCGATATCGCTGCCGATCAGGTCTGCGACCCTGAAATTCGGCAAGTCTTTCCGGATCTCGGCCTCGGCGCCTTTCAAAAGGTCGACCACCGCCCGGTTCATGTAGACAATTGTCAAATCTGCATCCGCGATCATGACATTGCTGGTGATCGCATCGATTGCAAGGGATCTGGCAAGGTCGTTCTTGTTCCGACGGCGGGCGAACATCAACCATTATACCTTCTATTGGATGCTTAGCCTCGCGACGCCCGAGAACAGATATGACCGGGCGTCAGAACCGCGCAGCAAGTTGACCGAATAATTCAATTAAAAATTGCGCATACATATCAATTCAACTTTTGCGCAATTTATACTCAAAAGATACTTAACAGGCCGGAAGAAATACTTAACGGAGCTCAGGTGCCGATGCGGCTCCCTTATCTCGCGGCTTGCGTATGAGGGCGCGGTCTTGGGCGGATCTGGCACGATCCCGCGGCGAATCCGTCCCGATTAGCCGTGACGGAAAGCTGCTTTTGCGCTACCCAGCGGCGATGAGCCGTCGCTTCAGAAAACCACTGGAAAAATCCGCGTCCTCCGCCGAGCGCAGGGACGGGCGCACCAAGCCGAAATTTCCGCAAGGCGATCGCGGGCAAGGCGAGCGCAAGCCGGGCTTTCGCGGCGAGGCGAGACCGCCCCGCTTTGCGGCCAAGCCCCCCGAGAAGCGAGCCGATGCGGCGCCGGAACCCGCGAAGGCTGTCGCCGAGCCGCCGCCGTTGCCGACCAAGGTTCAAACCGTGGTCGTGACTGCGGACGAGAACAACATGCGGGTCGATCGCTTTCTCGAGGCGCGCTTTCCCGGCCTGTCATTCTCGCATATCCAGCGCATCGTCCGTAAGGGCGAGCTGCGCGTCAACGGCAAGCGCGCCGACAGCAAGGACCGGCTCGAGGAAGGGCAGAACGTCCGAATTCCGCCGCTGAAGCTGGATGCGCCGAAGATCGTCGGCCAGCTTTCGGAAGCGGCGACCAAGACCCTCGACGCGCTCAAGGCGATGACGTTGTACGAGGATGTCGACGTCATGGTGCTGAACAAGCCGGCAGGGCTTGCGGTGCAGGGCGGCTCCGGCACCACGCGCCATGTCGATCAGATGCTGGAAGTGATGCGCGACGCCAAGGGGCAGAAGCCGCGGCTGGTGCATCGGCTCGACAAGGAAACCGCGGGCTGCCTCTTGATCGCCAAGACGCGTTTTGCAGCGACTGCGCTGACCGGATCGTTCCGCCACCGCTCGGCGCGCAAGATCTATTGGGCGCTGGTCGCCGGCGTGCCGAAGCCGAAACAGGGCCGGATCTCGACCTATCTCGCCAAGGAGGAGAGCGAGGACGACACCATCATGCGGATCGCCGCCCATGGCGACGAGGGCGCGAGCCATGCCGTGACCTATTATGCCGTGGTCGAGACATCGGCGCAAAAACTCGCCTGGGTGTCGCTGAAGCCGGTGACCGGCCGGACCCATCAATTGCGCGCGCATATGGCGCATATCGACCACGCCATCGTCGGCGACCCCAAATATTTCAACAAGGAAAACTGGGACCTGCCGGGCGGAATCCAGAACCGGCTGCATCTGCTGGCGCGGCGGATCATGATCCCGCATCCGCGTGGCGGGGTGATCGACGCCACCGCGCCGCTGCCGCCGCATATGCTGCAATCCTGGAACCTGCTGGGTCTCGAGGCCGACCGGTTCGATCCGATCGAGAACGCGCCGGAAGAGTGATCGCCTTGCGGTCGCTTGAGGCAATCACGACATAGAGGCGATGAAACGCCTGTCACTTTCGATTGCCGTCGCCGTCTGGATGTTGGTCTCCGGCGCCGCCTTCGGCCAGCAGATGATCCCGCCGGGCTGGTCTCGATTCAGTCCGCCGCCACCGGCGCCGCCGCCATCGCCCAGGATCGAAGTCCCGGCCATCCCGCACTTCGACGCGCCGCCGCGGCAGCCGCAAATCCGGTCCTCGCGGCGCGGCTCGTTCAGCGACCGGATCAGCCGCTGTCTCGATGACGCCGCCGCAGCCGGGCTTGGCCCAAACGCACGCACGGCCTATTCGCGCGCCTGCGCCAACCGGTGATCGGGAGCGATCGCCTTATTTAGAGCCTTATCGGTTCTGATTGAATCAGAACCGGGCTCTCTCTTTTGGTTTGATACGTTTTCTTTACGCGAACCGGAAACCACTTCGCTCGAAAACGCCATGGTGTGCTCATTTATTATATTCGGCGAGAAACAGCCGCAGTGAATCGTTCGGGCTTTCGACATCGGCGATAACCCAGCCATCGGGGCCGTTGACCACGATGAAATTCAAGGTGACTGCGCGGCCCTTGTTGTCGAAGGCGACCCCGACATAGGTCTTGTCGAACTGCTTGCGCAGGATGGCGATCGAAATGCCGCCGAGCTTCCAGGTCGGACTCTGGACCAGGAAGTCATAGGGCGGGTTCCTCGACGCCGTCCACGCGCCGCGCAGGCTCGGATCGAAGAATTGCCCAGCGGTGGCGGCGTCGTGCGGCAGGCCGTTCGAGAGTTCGGGCGATCCGTTGCCGTAATGGGCATAGACGTTGCGGACCAGCGATTCCGGCGAACGAAACCCGGCCCCGGCCGTCGAGAGGCCAAGGCCGGTCACAAGGCCGGCCAACAGACCGACCAGGTTAGCGAAGATTTTCGCCATCGGCGGCTCGCTTTATGGACGTCAAAGTTTATCATATCCCGTAGCCAATCGATTACCCGCAGACCGATGAAAACCTCATGCGCGAACTGTTCGACGAAGTAACCGGTCATTCGCCGCTCGATCCGGAGGAGGCGGTCCGCCGCACCACGCGCACGCCGCAGCGCCGGCGGTTTTATGTGCAAGCCGCCATCGCCGAAACGCCGGACGGTTTTGCCATCACGCTCGACGGCAAGCCGGTTCGCACGCCGTCGGGGCGTCCGCTGGCGGTGCCGGGGCGGCAGATGGCCGAGGGCATCGTCGCGGAATGGAACGCGCAAGCGGAGACCATCGATCCCCTGACGATGCCGTTGACGCGGCTCGCCAACAGCGTGATCGAGGGCGTGATCGGCCGGGTCGACGCGGTCAGTGAGGACGTGGCGAAATATCTCGGCTCGGATCTGTTGTTTTACCGCGCCGGCCATCCCGAGGCGCTGGTGGCCCGCGAATCCGCGCTGTGGGATCCGGTGTTGTTCTGGGCCGCGGACCGCCTCGGTGCGCATTTCATGATGGCCGAAGGCGTCATGCATGTCGCCCAGCCGGAAACCGCGATCAAGGCGGCGCGGGCCGCGTTCCCGAGCGATCCCTGGTCGGTGGCCGCGTTGCATGTGGTCACCACCATCACCGGCTCGGCGCTGCTGGCGCTGGCGCTCCGGCACGGCGTGCTCGATCCCGATCAGGTCTGGGCCGCTGCCCATGTCGACGAGGACTGGAACAGCGAAAAATGGGGTGTGGACGAGGAGGTCGCGGCGCGCCGCGCGGCCAGGCTGGTCGATTTCAGGGCTGCGGCCGGCATTCTCACGGCGCCGGAATCCTGAACGGGCGGATTTTCGCACCGGTTAACGAGAGGTTCAGGACAGGCGGGGTAGCCTTGGCCGGGAATGATCCGGTGAAGCCAAGCTGAGCCAGGCCTGCATCCATGTCGATTGCCATCAACCCGAGTTTGCCGCTTGTCGCCGTGCAGGGCGCGACGGCGGATGTCGTGTTGCAGCCGGGGACGGTGATCAAGGCCCAGGTGCTGCAAGTCCTCGGTGGCGATCAGGTGCAGATTTCGATTGGTGGCCAGCCGGTCGAGGTGACCTCGCAGGTGCCGCTGCAACCCGGCCAGACCTTGCAGCTTGCGGTGTCGCAGGCGCCCGACGGCAGCATCCAGCTCGCGGTGGTCAACCAGCAGGCCGGCGCGGCGGCAGGGCAGGCCATCGCCGATCTCGCCACCGCGCCGCTCGCCTCCGACATCGTGACGCTGGGGCCGGGCGCGCTCGCCAGTATCGCCGCGCCGCTGACATCGGCGGTTGCCGCGCCGCAAAATCAGCTTTCGCCGCTGGAGACGCTGGCGGTGTCGGCCGCGGCGCAGACCGCGGCGACCCAGCAGACGGGGCTGGCGCCGTTGTTTGCCAATCTCGGCGTCGCCGCCAATGTCAGCGGCCTGCCGCCGCAGGTCCAGCAGGCGGTGGCGCAGGTGCTGGCGCAGCGCACCAGCCTCACACCGGACCTGACCGGTGACGACATCCGGCAGGCGTTCCAGGGCTCCGGCCTGTTCCTGGAGGCCTCACTGGCGTCCGGCTCGGTTTCGCCATCCGCGACGCCGGACCTCAAGGCGGCGCTGATCGTGTTGCGCCAGGTTCTGACGACCTCACTGACGACTTCGCTCACGCCCTCGCTCGGTGGCACGACGCAGGTAGCGAGCCTGCCGACGGCTATGGCGACAACGGTGCCGCAAGCCGCGACGCCCGAAACCCTCGTGACGGGGCAGGGTGCGCAGCCTTCCATACCGATACCCATACCCGTTTCCATTCGCGTTTCATCGTTGCCGGTCACGATCACGTCCGAACCCGCAATGCCCGTGACGACGACCTCACCCGCGCTGGCGCCATCGCTCGCGCCTGAAATCGCCGTGACCGAAGTTTTATCTCAGGGGAGCACGCCGTCGATTCCACCGACGGTTCTCGAATTCAGCGCGTCGAACGCGGCGATGATGGCCGCGGCGGCGCCGGCGGACGAACTCGCGCGCGCGGCCGCCAGCGGCGCCGCCCTCACTTTGTTGCAGGAAGCCGTTCAGGCCGGTCCGCTGGCGGCGGCAAATCCGTTGGGGCTTGCGTCAAGCGACAGCGCCATGCTGTCGCTGCTGCCGGTGGTGGCCGGGATTCGCCTTGCCGGTGCCGATGACGCCGAGTTCACGCGCAGCAATGTGCCGCCGCCACCGCTCAGCGGCGCGTTGCCCGCGGCGCAGCCGGTGATGCCTGCGGCGTTGGTGTCGAACGCATCGCCTGAGACGGTCATGCACCATCTGCTTGCGGACACCGACGGCGCCATCGCGCGGCAGACGCTGTTGCAGGTGGCTTCGCTGCCGGATCAGGTCGACACCCCGGCAAGCCGGATCGATCCGACGATACCGCGATGGAATTTCGAAATCCCGTTCGCGACGCCGCAGGGAACGGCGATGGCGCAGTTCGAGATCTCGCGCGATGGCGGCGGCAACGAGAGCGAGGCGGCCCAGCGGGTCTGGCGCGCGCGGTTCTCGCTCGATGTCGAGCCGGCAGGTCCGGTCCATGCGCTGATCTCGCTGAGCGGCGACCGCACTTCGGTGCGGATGTGGGCGGAGCGGCCCGCGACCGCCGACCAGTTGCGGGCCGGCGTCTCGCAACTCAGCCAGGCCTTGAGCCGGGCTGATTTGCAGCCCGGAGATATCATGATCCGCGACGGCGCGCCGGTGCAGCCAGCGGCGGCGCGGGCCGGGCATTTCCTGGACCGGGCGCTATGAGCGGACAGACCAAAAACCAGCTTGCGGTCGCGCTGCATTATGATCATTCGGGCGCGCCGCGGGTCGTCGCCAAGGGCCGGGGCAGTCTCGGCGAGAAGATCATCGAAGTCGCCAAGGCCAATGGTGTCCCGATCGAGGAGAATGAGGTGCTGGCCGGCGCGCTGTCGCATATCGAACTCGGCGACGAGATTCCGGCCGAACTTTACACCGCGGTGGCGGAAGTGCTGATCTTCGTGCTGCGGCTGTCGGGCCGTGTGCGCTGAGGCTCGTTTACAATCGCGATTGCCAAAGCGATGGTAACAACCATTAAACACGACCGTCATTCCGGGGCGCATCGAAGATGCGAACTACGATGTGCAATTGCACATCGGAGAATCTCGAGATTCCCCGATGCGCAATGCGCATCTGAGGTCTGGTGCTTACGCACCATCCCGGAATGACGAATAATGTTGAATTCGTGGGTCAGCGTAACCCACCCTTGCTTGTGGACTCTTCAACGGATCGGAAGTTCGCCGTGATCAATCGACGTCATGCGCTTGGTCTTGTCGCCGCAGCGGCCATTCGGCCGTCGCGTGTTCTGGCCGATGTGGCGCCCCAGCGCAGCGAGATTCGGCAGGATCTCAGCAAGCGGTTTATCGACGAGGGCACGGCCGGGACCTTCGTCGGCTACAAGGTCGAGGATTACCTGGTCATCGCCAGCGACAGGGATCGCTCCGGGGAGGGCAGGCTGCCGGCGTCGACCTTCAAGGTGCCGAACTCGCTGATCGCGCTGGAGACCGGCGTGGTGCAGGACCCGGACAAGGACGTCTTCAAATGGGACGGCGTGACGCGCCTGATCGAAGCCTGGAATCGCGACCATACCATGCGCTCGGCGATCGCGGCTTCCGCCGTGCCGGTCTATCAGGAAATCGCGCGCCGCATCGGGCAAGAGCGGATGCAGAAATATGTCGACCTGCTCGACTACGGCAATCGCAATATCGGCGGTGGCATCGACCAGTTCTGGCTCACCGGGGATTTGCGGATCGATCCCGTGCAGCAGATCGACTTTCTCGACCGGCTGCGCCGCCGCGTGCTGCCGATCTCGAAACGAAGCCAGGATCTGGTGTGCGACATCCTGCCGGTCACGAAGATCGGCGACTCCATGATCCGCGCCAAGAGCGGCTTGATCGGCGCGGAGACCGGCCAGCCCTCGCTGGGCTGGATGGTCGGCTGGGTCGAAAAGGGCGATACGCCGTCCGTGTTCGCGCTGAACATGGATTGCAAGGAGCCGCGCCATATCGCCGACCGCATGCCGCTGACGCAAGCCTGCCTGCACGATATCGGCGCGATCTGATCCAGCGGGAACGACAGTGAAAACCGCCAAAAGCGGCCACGGAACTTAAGTTGTTCGGCGCCATTGTCGTAAATGCCAAAGGAGGGTCCGATGTCGAACAACAAGAATCCGAACGAGCGGCAACGCGGTGAAAAATCGCCCGGAAAATACCACTTCAACCCCGGCAACATGTCCGGCAAAGAGACCGAAATCGGCAAGGATGAGGCCGAACAGAAAAACAACGTCGACAAGATAGACAGCCGCGGCAAGCCGCCTCATGAGCGATCATAGAGATTAGTGCAGTTGTTTCGGAGCCGCCCTGTCCGGGGCGGCTCCATGCCGACACCGTCCGCTGTGCTGAACCCCCGGCGCGCGCAGATGCCGCGCGCGTGCGAGGCGTCAAGCCGGTTCAAAACGACGTGGCCTTGCCGATCCGGCCGAGATGGGTGAAGCCGAAGCCGGCCGAATATTTCAGGCCATAACCGAGCGCGCGGTCGAAGCCGATATGGGCGAGCCAGATCATCGCGATCGACAGCGTCAGCGGCGAGGCGGTGGCGAAGCCGGTCGTCATCAGGGCCATCGGCGCCATATAGCTGTGGGCCGCGTTATAGATCATGGCGCCGAACTTCGGGCCTGAGAGATAGGCCAGAAAGCTCAGATCGGGCGCGAAGAACAGGATGACATAGACCCACCACGAGCCGCCCCACACCGCATATAGCAGTGTCATCCCGATAAACAGCGTCAGTCCTTCCAGCCGCAGCATGATGCGCAATCCGCCGGTGACGGCGCCGGTCGCCTCGGTCGCGGTTGTCGTCTCGGTCATGGTTTGCCTCCCTCGGATTCCACGGTCATTGTAGCCTGTCTTGCCCGCCTGAATACGATGTCTGTGCCCACAAAGCCGGTTTCCGGTTCGGAAAAGGCCGTGTTAGAAGGCGGTCACAATCGACGGGAAATGCTGACATGAAAGAGATCCTGGATACCCTTGAGGAACGGCGCGCCGGCGCCAAGCTCGGCGGCGGCGAAAAGCGCATCGCTGCGCAGCACGCCCGCGGCAAGCTGACCGCGCGGGAGCGCATCGAACTGCTGCTCGACAAGGGCTCGTTCGAGGAATTCGACATGTTCGTCGAACACCGCTCGACCGAATTCGGGATGGAGAAATCCAGAGTACCGGGCGATGGCGTCGTCACCGGCTGGGGCACCGTCAACGGCCGCAAGACCTTCGTGTTCGCGAAAGACTTCACGGTGTTCGGCGGCTCGTTGTCCGAAACCCATGCGCAGAAGATCGTGAAAATCCAGGACATGGCGATGAAGGCGAGGGCGCCGATCATCGGGCTTTACGACGCGGGCGGCGCGCGGATTCAGGAAGGCGTCGCGGCGCTGGCCGGCTATTCCTATGTATTCCGCCGCAACGTCATCGCCTCCGGCGTGATCCCGCAGATCTCCGTCATCATGGGGCCCTGCGCCGGCGGCGATGTCTATTCGCCGGCGATGACCGACTTCATCTTCATGGTGAAGAACACCAGCTACATGTTCGTCACCGGGCCCGATGTTGTGAAGACCGTCACCAACGAGGTCGTCACGGCGGAGGAACTCGGCGGCGCTTCGGTGCATGCCACGCGCTCCTCGATCGCCGACGGCGCCTTCGAGAACGATGTCGAGACGCTGTTGCAGATGCGCCGGCTGATCGACTTTCTGCCATCCAACAACACCGATGGCGTGCCGGAATGGCCGAGCTTCGACGATATCGGCCGCGTCGAGATGTCGCTGGACACGCTGATCCCCGACAATCCCAACAAGCCCTACGACATGAAGGAGTTGGTCCAGAAAGTCGTGGACGAGGGCGACTTCTTCGAAATCTCCGAGACCTTCGCCAAGAACATCATCACCGGTTTCGGCCGCATCGCCGGCCGCACGGTGGGCTTCGTCGCCAACCAGCCGATGGTGCTGGCCGGCGTGCTCGACTCCGACGCCTCGCGCAAGGCGGCGCGCTTTGTCCGTTTTTGTGACGCCTTCAATATCCCGATCGTCACCTTCGTCGACGTGCCCGGATTTCTGCCGGGCACCGCGCAGGAATATGGCGGGTTGATCAAGCACGGCGCGAAACTGCTGTTCGCCTATTCGCAATGCACGGTGCCGCTGGTCACGATCATCACGCGCAAGGCCTATGGCGGCGCGTTCGACGTGATGGCGTCCAAGGAGATCGGCGCCGACATGAACTACGCCTGGCCGACCGCGCAGATCGCGGTGATGGGCGCCAAGGGGGCGGTCGAGATCATCTTCCGCGGCGACATCGGCGATGCCGACAAGATCGCCGCCCGCACCAAGGAATATGAGGACCGCTTCCTGTCACCCTTCATCGCCGCCGAGCGCGGCTATATCGACGACGTCATCATGCCGCACTCGACCCGCCGCCGCATCGCCCGCGCGCTGGCGATGCTGAAAGACAAGAAGGTGGAGATGCCGGCGAAGAAGCACGACAATCTGCCGCTGTGAGGATGTTTACTCGCGTAATAGTTGTGGCTATCCTTCGATTTAAGTTTTCGAAGGCACAGTCAAAATGGTCAAAGCCCCGCCGATTGATGAACGAAGATTCTTGGAGCTGACTAGAAACTTCAGCAAAGTCAGCAACGACATGAACGCCCTGGGATTTTCCCAGACCTCAGCTGATTTAACTGAGTTCGGTCACCACGTAGGTCTTTGTTGGCTCAAGCTTGCTATCAGACATTTGGCTGATGCCTCGGCCAGCCAGAAGAAGAAAGGCTCCCGGCGTGCTGTGTTTTCTAGGTCCTATTATGCGGTTTATAACGCGTCCAAAGCCGTTCGCTACGTTGTGAATGGAACAGTAAGCTTGCGCGGCGACGATCACCAAAAGGCCGTAGAACTCCCAGACGATTTTCCCAATGTCGACAATTGGTCAGTCGATATAAGTCGATTGCGAGAACATCGGTTGATGGCGGACTATGATGGATGGGAGGCGACCGCTAGTGAGTTTTCACTTACTTCTAAGCAATCACTAAGCCTAGCAAGGTCATTTATCGCGGAAGCTAGAAAATATTTGGAGAACAAATACGGGATCCGTATATGAGTGATCTGTTTTCACAAGACAAAGACGTGGCCGAACTTGAAGCCATTAGAGCGTTTGAGCATCAAATTGGGGCTGGGGGCATTGAAGCGTTTCGGATAGCTGCCGGCAACGAAGAGTTTCTAAAGTTTTGCGTCGGTCGGGATGCGCCTATCTACAGATATGCCATCAGGGAAACTCAGAAAGCTCTTCCTGCTTCCAACCCATTTCGAGGCTCGCTAAGTCTCGAACTTAGACGTCAAGATCGTTTTCCGGAATCTCTAGAGGCCACGGTTCTTCTTAGTTTGCTTGCTCGGTCGACTCGTGCCGTAGCGGAAAACGACCCTGGAACTGGATTTTCTATCCCTTACGTACCATTTCAAAATCACGAAGACTATCAGCTAGCGCAGGCCGCAACTCATGTGGTCGTTGGTCGGCGGGGGGTAGGAAAATCGACTCTAATTCGAAGGGCGACCGAAATACTGCGGGCGTCTCAGAAAGTAGTTGTCGTTATTGATTCCCAACCTTATGCGACAGTGTCAAAAGACGAGGTTTCGCGGGAGCTTTTAGAGGACGTTGTAGAAGGGATTTTGGAGTCTTCAGCGAAAATGGCGCAAACCATGCAGAAGCAAATCGATTTACGAGATTTGCAGCAGATACGTGACGATCTCGCATCGGGGGAGCGAAAGCCAGAACAGTTAGTTCCAAGTATAAAACGTTGTCTGAAGTCAATTACTTCAGGTCTTCAGACCGATGTTTTTGTTTTTTTGGATGATTTTCACGTTGTACAATGGGACGATCAGCCTCGCTTGCTTCATCTGATACATGGTGTCCTAAAGGGCGCGCGTGGGTGGTTGAAGGTGGCTGGGATACGATCGCTATTGAACTACTATTCACCGGCGACTCGTGAGGGTCTTCAGATACCAGGGGATGCCCAGCTTATTTCACTGGATCTCACGCTTGTTAATCCGGTGGCGGCGCAATCGCACCTGCAAGCCATTTTAGAAGGCTTTTTGCAGGCCGTGGGTTACTCCTTGTCGACGTCCGTGATTCCGGATCGTGCATTCCAAAGGTTAGCGTGGGCAAATGCTGGCGTTCCACGGGATTTCCTACAAATGTTTGCTAAGTCGGTCGAACATGCTCGAAGGAACAAACACGCTGCCGTAACCGTCTCCGACGTGAACATTGCGATTGGCGAATCAGGTCAAGGAAAAATGGACGAACTCACTCAGGATGCTAGGAACGCCGAGGGTGACCTGCGGCGGATGCTCACGGCACTTGAGGATTTTTGTTTAGACGAGAAAGGAATTAACGCATTCCTGCTTTCCAGCGAAGAATCTAAGGAACGTAAGCTAACTCACATTCTGAACGATCTTCGGTTGGTTCATCTGATTAGCCAGTCAATCACGCCAGACCGCGCAGGCAAACGATTTGAAGCGTATATTTTGGATTATTCGTTGTTTACGGGGTTCCGAAGGCGGCAAGGGATCAAAGAAATGATTCCGAAGGAAGGGCAATTCAAAGCGTCGGAATTGAGAAGCTTGCCGAAGGTCACCGGTGGATTCTTGGCTGGGCAAGTGGAAGCGCAACAGGTGTAGGGGACTAGCGTACGCATAACCCGCCATTTTCGTTCCACGCGATCGGCAGTTACAGCTTCTGCCTTCTCTCCTTGAATTACCGTGGAAAAATCGCCCGCTCTCCCAGCTTGTATCCATGACCGACGACGAACCGACCGACGAGATTGCAGAAATCGAGCGGCGGATCGAGGCGCTTGCCGAGGCCGCCGAACAATGCCGGAAGTTCATTCTGGCGTCCAAGATAGCCATCGCCAGCGGCGTTGCATTGCTGTTGATTGCAATCCTCGGCCTGTTCGGGGCGAGCCTGTCCGCCTTGCTCGGGTCGATTGCGTTGATACTCGGCGGAATCGTGTCGCTCGGATCGAATGTCAGCACGTTGCGGCAGACCCACGACGCCATCGCCGCCGCCGAGGCGCTTCGGTTGCGCCTGATCGGCAGGATCGACCTTCGCGTGGTTCACGATGCACCGGTGAAGCTGATGTGACAGGCCGCGACGTTCAGGTTGCGAGCCGCGCCGGCGGATTCCACTGACGGTCTTGCGGCGCGCCAACGTGCCGGATGATAATCCCGCCGGGTCCATCAGAAGGTCCATGCGGAGGAAACCATGCCCAGAGCCTATTTCGTGGTGCGCGCCACTGTCACCGATCCCGCCAAGCGCGGGGCTTTCGATAAATGGTATGCGGCCGAGCATTTGCCGGATGCAGCGAAATCCTTCGGCATAAAGAAGGCGTGGCGGTGCTGGAGCCTCACCGATCCCACCCTGCATGAGGCGACGTATGAGTTCGCCGACGAAGCCGCGCTGGAGCGCGCGGTAGACGGCGCGGAGCTGAAGCGGCTGATCGCCGATTTCAACCGCGACTGGCCTGGCGTGACCCGCACGCGCGAGACTTTCGTGCTGGCGGAGGAATTCGGCGCGGCGTGACAGGCTGCATCGTCATTCCGGATTCGGCCCAGCGGGCCGCTCCGGAATGACGGCTATATGACGTCCGTCGAAACCATAAAAGATATTTGAGCCCCTGCTTGCGGTTCAGCGGGCGTTCATATTTTTGCAGCCAAACTCTGTTCGTTCAACCACGTTTGCGCCGTTTGGCGTTACCGGTTTGCAACCATTGTTTGCGTAAATCATTCTGCCGCGTTGCGGCGAAACCAGAGGAAGGGAAATTTCGATGAAAATGCTTGCTGCATCCGCTTTCGCCGTCGGCCTCGGCCTGATGACGGTGTCCGCCCAGGCGATGCCGATCGCCCCGGTCGAGAAGTCGGGCTCCAACGAGATCATCCGCGTGGCGCAGGGCTGCGGCCCCGGCATGCATCGTGGCCCGGCCGGCATGTGCCGTCCGCTCTATACCTGCCCTCCCGGCTGGCACACCGGCCCCTACGGCAAGCGTTGCTTCAGGAACTGATGTCATTGGCAGGGCAGGGACCGCCTACCGGTCCCTGCTTTGCCTTCCCGATGATTTTCCGAGAGAGCCGAGTCCCAAAACCGCCAGGCATGGGCTCGTGAATTTCATCTCATAAATTTCCTGCGGGCAATTCGAGGCGAATTATTCGCTCTTGCCGAACAGCGCCGCGAACCGCTTCTCGCCGTTGCGGGTGAAATTGACGACGCGGCTGCCCGGCGCGGCATCGCGCGCAGCCCATTTCAGTTCCGTGAACCGGTTCAGGATCGCGGCTCCGAGCGTGCCGGCGAGATGATGGCGACGCTCGCTCCAGTCGAGGCAGGCCTTGCATAGCGGCCGGCGCGGATGGGCAAGGGCCTCCGCCGAAATCTGCAAGGCTGTGTTCAGGAAGCGCTGGCCTTCCGCCGTCAGTTCGATGTCCTGCTTCTTCTGCCGTAACAGTTTCTGCTTTTTCATGCTGTCGAGCATCTGTACGCCGAGATCGCCGGCGAGATGATCGTAACAAACCCGCGCGCGCCGCAGCGCCGGGTCTTTCGGCCCGGTGCGCACCCGCAAATGGCCGGCCCGCGCCGCCAGCCCCTCGAGGCCCTCCAGCACGGCGGCGACATCGGGATCGGAGAGGCGGTAATAGCGGTGGCGGCCCTGCTTCTCCTGTTCGATCAGGCCGCCGGCCTCGAGCTTTGAGAGATGCGAACTCGCGGTCTGCGGCGTGACGCCGGCCTGATGCGCCAGTTCGCTTGCGGTCAGCGCGCGGCCGCTCATCAGCGCCGTCAGCATGTTGGCGCGCGCGGGATCGCCGACCAGCGCGGCGACCATCGCGATATCGGGGCCTGCTTTCATAGTTCGACGCTAGACGAAGTATTGATGCCCGGCAAGGCGCTAGCATTCGAAGTGGTCCTAACAATGCCGGAGGTTCCCATGACCGTGACCGTTTTCATCCGCTACCAGATCGACCCGTTCAAGCGCGCGTTGTTCGAGCAATATGCCAGGCGCTGGCTTGCCGTCATTCCGAAGGCCGGCGGCGACCTTCTGGGGTATTGGATGCCGCATGAAGGCACCAACAACATCGCTTTCGCGCTGATCTCGTTCGAAAATCTCGCGGCCTATGAGGGCTATCGCGCGCGGCTTCGCGCCGACAGCGAGGGGGCCGCCAACTTCGATTTCGCCGAAGAGCACAAATTCATCCTGGCGGAAGAACGGACTTTTCTGCGCAAGGTGGCATGATAGGTCATCAGGGCATGGATATATCGATGCCTCAGGGAGCCCCAGAATGATCGCCGTCATCTTCGAAGTCTGGCCGAAGCCGGAACACAAGCAGGACTATCTCGACCTCGCGGCTGGACTGAGGCCGATCCTCGAGACCATCGACGGCTTCATCTCGATCGAAAGATTCGAGAGCCTGACGGAGAAGGGCAAGCTGCTGTCGCTGTCGTTCTTCCGCGACGAAGCCGCCATCGCGGCGTGGCGCAACATATCGGAGCATCGCCGGAGCCAGGCCAAGGGCCGTGCGAACATCTTCGCAAATTACCGGATCCGTATTGCCGGCGTGGTCCGCGACTACGGCATGAACGAGCGCGACGAGGCGCCCAAGGACAGCCTTGCGCTTCACGACGCGCGTTAGGTTGGCGCGACGCCATGCGTGCCGTAACGTTTCGCGGTCAACGGCTAAAAAAGCGCGGCGGGCAGAGGCCCGCCGCGTAAGTTCACGTCACGATCTTAACGGTTGTCGTTGTTCTGGCCGGCCGCCGGATTGGCCGACCGGTCGAGTTCGGAGCCGGTCGGGCCGGGTGGCGGCGTCGGACGGTCGGTTGCGGCGCCCGTGGTCATGCCGGGCTGGCTATTCGGCTGACCATTCGCGTCAGGGTTTGCGTTGCGCATGCCGGGAGCAGGCGCCGCCGGTTGCGTCTGCGCGGTCTGGGCCGCCGGCGTGGTGCTGGCCTGATCGACGTTCGAATTGTTCAAGCCATAGAACACCGCGGCCAGGATTACCGCGACGCCGACCGCAAACAGTGCGATTCGGCCGCCGCTGGACCGGCCCTCGGCAAGCTCGGGATCGGGTTGCAAGTCATTGTCCATTTGCGCCGGGCTGCGAATGTCGTCGCTGTCCAACGCCGGGCGATAAGGATCGTTCGGAATGCGTTCATTGGCCATGAAGGTTGCTCCGTTGGCCCCCAAGGGTTCCTCAGCATTCAGCCCACAAGACAATGGCTGGCGCTTGCCGCGGTTCCCGCAATCCGTTCGTTTCCGGGCCTGTTCAGGATGGAACCTGCTCCAAGCTGGCGGCGCAAGCTTCTTCAGTTTCTGCGCGCCTTCGCGACCTCGCCGGACGTCACCGCGGGCGCGGCATTGCCCCAGGCATTGCGGATATAGGTCGCGATGTCGGCGACCTCCTGATCCGACAATTTGCCGCCATAGGCCGGCATTGATCCGGTATTCGGCGCGCGCGGCGTCGTCACGGTCTCGGCGCCATCGAGGATGATGCGCAGCGTGCTCGAAGGATCGGCCGATTGCAGGTTGGCGTTGCCCGGCAGCGGCGGATAGATCCGCGGCGCGCCGCTGCCGTCGGCCTCGTGGCAGGCGATACAGGCGCCTTTATAGATTTTCTCGCCGTCGGCCATTTGCGCCGGCGGTGGCGGCGAGACGATGGGTTCAGCCATACGGGTTCGCAGATCCTTCAGGTACACGGCCATGGCGTGGACATCGGCGTCGCTCATTTTCGAGGTCGAATGGACGACGATTTCGGCCATCAATCCATCGGCGTGGCTGCGCCCGTTGCGGCCGCTTTGCAGATATTCGACGATGTCGTCGACGCTCCAGGACTTCAATCCGCTGCGTTCCGCGCCGTCGAGCCGTGGCGCGAACCAGCCCTGCACCGCGGCGCCGCTGTAAGCCCGGCCGCGCTTGTTGGCGCCGAACAGGTTTTTCGGCGTATGGCATGCGCTGCAATGCGCCGGGCCCCTGACCAGATAGGCGCCGCGATTCCATTCCGCGCTCTTCTGCGGCTTGGGAACGAAAGTGCGGGGCCGGAAGAACAGCCAGTCCCAGGCCCGCATCAGGACGCGGTGGTTCAAGGGCCAGCGCAACTCCGGCGGCGGCGGCGTGTTCCGGATCGGCGCCAGCGTCGCCAGATAGGCCCGGATCGCCACCACGTCGTCCCGCGTCATCCTGGTGAAGTTGGGATAGGGGAAGGCCGGATAATAGCGCGAGCCGTCGGGCGCCACGCCCTCATGGAGCGCGCGGTAGAAATCATTGTCGCTCCAGGCGCCGAGGCCGGTCTCGCGGTCGGGGGTCAGGTTGGGCGAATAAATCCCGCCGAACGGGGTGTCGATGCGTTTGCCGCCGGCAAACGGCCTGGCGGGGTCGGCGGTATGGCAGCCCGCGCAATCGGCCGTCTCGGTGAGGGCCTTGCCGCGGGCGATGGTCTCCGGCGACGGTTGCGCCTGTAGCGGGTTGCGGGAGAATGCACTGCACAAAAACAGAATCGCAACAAGAACAACAAGAATCGCCCGCATTGTGCAATGCCGTATCCGCACCGATCATCTTCCCCCAGCCTTTATAACGCGAAAACCGGGACAATGCTTACGCCACGGCATTTCGCGGCCGGGCTCTCCCACGACACAAACCGAAAAGACAGGCCGGTATTCCCGCCACGAAATTGCGATCTGCAAAAGCAGGGGTGCAGTCGTCGAGATTTGTGATGCGTTATTCGCGCAAACCGACATAGACTGTTTCTAAATGATTTGAATGACTAGCTAAAAAGAGCCGGATCGCTAAGCGGATTTGGCCGCAAAGAGGGTGGAATGGGAATCAATCAGGGTCTGATCAGTCTCGACCAAAAATACACCCAAGGCTCCGGTCATATCTTCCTGACCGGCATTCAGGCGCTGGTCCGGCTGCCGATGGCGCAGATCCGCCGCGACCGCGCCGCCGGCCTCAACACCGCCGGCTTCATTTCGGGCTATCGCGGTTCGCCGCTCGGCGGTTACGACCAGCAGCTGTTCGCGGCCCGCAAGCACCTCGAACAATACAACATCAAATTCCAGCCCGGCGTGAACGAGGACCTGGCCGCCACCGCGATCTGGGGTTCGCAGCAGCTCAACCTTTCGCCCGGCGCCAAGCATGACGGCGTGGTCGGCATCTGGTACGGCAAGGGCCCCGGCGTCGACCGTTGCGGCGACGTGTTCCGCCACGGCAATGCGGCGGGCTCGGCCAAGAACGGCGGCGTGCTGTGTCTTGCGGGCGACGACCACGGCGCCAAATCCTCCACCGTCCCGCATCAATCCGACCACGCCTTCATCTCCGCGCTGATGCCCTATCTCTATCCGTCCAGCATCCACGAGATGATCGAGATGGGCCTTCTGGGCATCGCGATGTCGCGCTATTCCGGCTGCTGGGTCGGCATGAAGGTGATCACCGAGACCGTGGAGACCACGGCCGAGATCGACCTCACCGACGAGATGAAGCCCTTCATCATTCCTCCCGATTTCGAGATGCCGCCGGGCGGCCTCAATCTGCGCTGGCCCGATGACCGCTACGACCAGGACCGGCGGTTGCAGGACTACAAGGGCTTTGCCGCGATCGCGTTCGCGCGCGCCAACAAGGTCAACCGCATCACCATGGATTCGCCGAACGCCCGCTTCGGCATCATGGCCTCGGGCAAGAGCTATGAGGACATCCGCCAGGCGCTGCGCGAACTCGGCGTCACGCCGGACGTCGCCGCCAAGATCGGCCTGCGGCTTTACAAGATCGGCATGCCGTGGCCGCTGGAGCCGGAAGGCGTGCGGCAATTCGCGGTCGGCCTCGAAGAGATCATGATCGTCGAGGAACGCCGCGAGATCGTCGAGAACCAGGTCAAGCAGGAGCTGTTCAACTGGCGCGACGACGTGCGCCCGCGCATCGTCGGCAAGATGGACGACCACGACAAGCGTTTCCTTCCCTTTGCCGAGGAACTGAGCGTGGCGTCGCTGGCCTCTTCGCTCACCGAGCGGCTGCTGCGGCTTAATCTCAATCCCGAAATCGCCGCGATGCTGCGCGCCAAGGCCGACTGGTTCAACGGCCGGCAGGCGAGCCAGATGCAGCCGGTGGCGCCGATCACGCGCACGCCGTATTTCTGCTCCGGCTGTCCGCACAATACGTCGACCAAAGTGCCGGAAGGTAGCCGTGCGATGGCCGGCATCGGCTGCCATTTCATGGCGCTGTGGATGGATCGCAACACCGAGACCTTCACCCATATGGGCGGCGAGGGCGTGCCCTGGGTCGGCGTGGCGCCGTTCACCAAGGAAGAGCATGTGTTCGCCAATCTCGGCGACGGCACCTATTTCCACTCCGGCAGCCTGGCGATCCGCCAGGCGGTTTCGTCCGGCGCCAACATCACCTACAAGATCCTCTATAATGACGCGACCGCGATGACCGGCGGCCAGCATGTCGACGGCGAATTGTCGCCGCAGCAGATCACCTTCCAGCTTCATGCCGAAGGCATTCGTGCGATCTACCTGGTGTCGGAAAATCCCGACGCCTATCCGGCTTCCGACATCGCGCCCGGCGTCAAGACCGCGCATCGCGATGAACTCGACGCCGTCATGAAGACTTGCCGCACCTTGAAGGGCACCTCGGCCATCGTGTTCGTGCAGACCTGTGCGGCCGAAAAACGCCGCCGCCGCAAGCGCGGTCTGATGGAGGATCCGAAGCGCCGCGTGTTCATCAATCCCGCGGTGTGCGAGGGCTGCGGCGATTGCTCGGTGCAGTCGAACTGCATTTCGGTCGAACCTCTGGAAACCGAGCTCGGGCGCAAGCGCGTCATCAACCAGTCCGCCTGCAACAAGGACTATTCCTGCCTCAAGGGTTTCTGCCCGTCCTTTGTCACGGTCGACGGCGGCAAGCCCCGCAGCCGCGCGCCCGCCGAACTCGGCGCGATCGGCGACCTGCCGGAGCCGGCCTCGCGGCCTTCGCTCGACCGGCCCTATAACGTCGCGGTCGGCGGCGTCGGCGGCACCGGCGTCCTGACCATCGGCGCGCTGCTCGGCATGGCCGCCCATATCGAGGGCAAGGCCAGCATGATCCTCGACATGTCGGGCCTGGCGCAGAAGGGCGGCGCGGTGCTGAGCCATGTCCGGCTGTCGGAGCATACCGCCGACGTCACCTGTTCGCGCATCGTCACCGGCACCGCCGATCTGGTGCTGGCCGCCGACGAGGTCGTCGCGGCATCGAAGGAAACCATTTCGCTGTGCGAATCCGGCCGCACCACCGGTGTCATCAACAGCCACGTGATTCCGACCGCCGATTTCATCCTCAACCGCGATTTCAGTTTCCAGACCCGCAAGGTCAACAACGTGCTGGAAACCGCGCTGCGCAAGGATTCCGCGTTCTTCGATTTCACCAAGCCGGCTGAAGGCCTGCTGGGCGATGCGATCGCGACCAACATCATGATGATGGGCTACGCCTATCAGAAGGGGCTGTTGCCGCTTTCGGCCGAGGCGATCGAGCGCGCGATCGAGGTCAATGGCGTCGCGGTCAAGATGAATACGCAGGCCTTCCAGCTTGGACGTCTGGCGGCTTTCGATCCGGCGCGTTTGGCCGCGATGATGAAGGGCCAGGACGACGTGGTCGCGCCGAAGGCGCTGGAGACGATGTCGCTCGACGAGATCGTCGCGCACCGCAGCGCGCTGCTGACCGACTACCAGAACGCAAAACTCGCCAGGCGTTACCGCGACTTGGTGGCGAAGGTGCGCAACGCGGCGATCGATCGCGGTTTCGGCGAAGAGCTGCCGCGCGCGGTTGCGGTCAACTACGCCAGGCTGCTCGCCTACAAGGACGAGTACGAAGTGGCGCGGCTGTTTACCGACGGCAGGTTCGAGCAGCAGATCCGCGACCAGTTCGACGGCGATTTCAAGATCAGCTTCAATCTGGCGCCGCCGATCCTGGCCAGCGGCACCGACGCGCTGGGTCGGCCGAAAAAGCGCGCGTTCGGCGCGTGGATGATGCCGGTGTTCAAGCTGTTGGCACGCCTGCGTTTCCTGCGCGGCACGCCGTTCGATATTTTCGGACGCAACGCCGACCGCAAGCTGGAACGCGAGCTGATCACGGCCTATGAAAACGATGTCGCTGCCGTGCTCGGCACGCTGTCGCCGATCACGCTCGACACCGCGATCGAATTGTTGTCGCTGCCGGATCGCATCCGCGGCTACGGACCGGTCAAGGAGAAGGCGGCGAAAGAAGCGCAAGCCCGTCACGCGCAGCTGGTCGCCGATCTCGCCAACCCGCCGCCCGCGCCGCGGCAGATCGCGGCGGAGTAGTTTTTTCAAACCGCGGGTGGAGAATGTAGGGTGGTTAGCGAAGCGTAACCCACTACTTCGCTCCCGCCGTGTGGTCCTGCCGGCCTTTATTCGACCTCCGGCATCGGTGATTTCGGTTTTTGAAGTTCCAATGCGACGCCTGCAAGGGTGAGCGCCATGGCCAGCGCCTCGCGAATCCCGAGCGGCTCGCCGAGCAGGATCGCGGCGGCGATGACGCTGATGATGGGGACCGCCAGCGTGCCGATGGCGGCGGTCGCGGCCGGCAGTCGCCGCAAGGCGGCGAACCATGTGAGATAGCAGATGCCCATCGGGCCGACCGCCATATAAATCAGCACCGTCCATCCGTTGGCCGTGATGGCGCCGAGATGTGGGTGCTCGAAGAGCAGCCCGAGAAGGACCATCGGAGAGCAACCCAGCCCGACCTGCCAAGCCACGAGGGCGGTCGGCGCAACCGGCAATGGCGATTTCATCATCACGCCGCCGAGCGCAAACAGCACGGCCGAAGCCAGCGCCAGCGCGACCCCGATCAGCTTGTCCGGCCCCAGCGCAATGCCGTGGGCGCTCAGCAATACGATCAAACCGGAAAGCCCGAGCAAGAGGGCGGCGATATCGCGCAAGTGCGGGCGCTCGCCGAGGATCGGCCACGAGAACAGCGTCGCCCAGATTGGCATCGTGTAGACGAGCAGGATCGCTTCGCTGACCGCAAGATAGTTCAGCGCCATGGTGGAGAAGCTCATCCACGCGAAAACATTGGTGAAGGCTGCAAAAAGCAACGGCACGATCGCGCGCCGGGGAATTCTCAGGCTTTCACCCAACGCGACAGCGACCCCCGCCAGAATGATGGCGGCGGCAACGCCGGCGACGCCGCGCGAGAACAGCGGCGGCCATTCGCGCAGCAGGATTTTGATCGCGGCGTAATTCACCGCCCAACCGATCGAAGTGACAGCAAGGAAGAGAAAGCCGGTCCATCTGGCGGAAAACGAGTCAGGCATCATTCTCAATCGGTGGCGGGTGCTGATCGCGCGCCCGCGCGAGGCAAAAGTCTGCGAAGGACTGACAGACAAGGAGGGCTAATAGACAAAGCGCTCCGCCCCATCAAGCACGCCCACGATGTGGCGCACGGTGGCAGCTACCTGGCGGGCTGGTTTGCGATTCCGATGTTCCGCCCTTCGCCGTCGGGCCGCAAACGCCGCATGGCAACTGCGGACTGAGCGGTGTTTTAAGTCAAACCTACACATGCATGTCACCGAGATTTCCTATCGGTCTTCGCGCACGACTCAAAATTTTTTTGAGAGGCAAGGGGAAAACGATGAGAAATCGAAAGCTGAAAAGCATTCTGCTATCTACGGCTGCGCTGATCGCCGTCGCGGCCACCGTCGCATCAACCGCTTCGATGGCTGGCAAGAGCGCCCCGGTTGTCAGCGGTCCGGACGCGTTGCCGACCAAGACCCCGATCAAGCATCTCGTGGTCGTCTTCAACGAGAACCGCTCGTTCGATCATTACTTTGGCGCCTATCCAAAAGCGTTGAACGTGGACGGCGAACCGGCATTCATACCCGCCAACAATACACCGACCGACATCAACAACCTGCGATCGACCCCGGGCTTGCTCGACAACAATCCCAACCTGAACCCGGCCAACGGCGCGGCGGCCTCCAACCCGTTCCGCCTCGACCGCACCCAGGCCAACACCGCCGACCAGAACCACGGCTACACGCCCGAGCAGCAAGCCTATGACGGCGGCAAGAACGACCTGTTCCCGCTGGACGTGGGCAAGGGCAGCAGCGGCGGCGCCGGCGCCTTCGGCACCAATGCCCAGGTGATGGGCTATTTCGACGGCAACACCGTCACCGCGCTGTGGAACTATGCCCAGAATTACGCGATGAGCGACAACGCCTGGGACGACCATTTCGGTCCGTCGACGCCCGGCGCGCTCAACATGTTCGCCGGCCAGACCAACGGCTTCACGGTTCCCGTCGGTGTCCCTCCCGGTACGCCTGCCTCGGCGGTCGGTCAGCTTCTGCTGCAAGCCGATGCCGGGGTCCCGAACAGCGATGGCAGCTTCACGCTGATCGGCGATATCGATCCCGCCGGTGACGTGTGCTCAAGTCCGAGCGTTCAGGTCCAGATGACGGCCAAGAACATCGGCGACATGCTGAATACGGCGAACATTCCCTGGGGTTCGTTTGTCGGCGGCTTCAACCTGCAAGCCGTCAATGCCAATGGCAGCACCGGTTGTCACCGCAGCTCCGTCAGCCCGGTCACCGGCGGCTCTCCCGGCGACTATGTCCCGCATCATATCTGGTTCCAGTATTACGCGTCGACCTCCAATCCGACCCACGTCCGTCCGGCCTCGACCGCCGCGATCGGCCATACGATGGTGCCGGGCACGCAAAAGGTCGATCCGGCCAACCATGCCTACGACTACAACGATTTCTCCGCCGCGGTCAGAGCGGGCAATTACCCGGCGGTTTCCTTCATCAAGATGCCATCCTACCAGGACTCTCACCCGGGCAACTCCAATCCGCTCGATGAGCAGACCGGACTGGTCAACCTGATCAACTTCCTTCAGCAGCAGCCGGATTGGGACTCCACGGCCGTGATCGTCACCTACGACGACTCGGACGGCTGGTACGACCACGCCGCCGCCCCGATCTCGCGCGGGTCGTTCTCGCCCGCGGATGTGTTGAACGGCACCGGCAATTGCGGCATTCCGGGCCAGACTTCCGAACCCACCGGTCTCAGCGGTCAGCCTGTCGCGGGTCGCTGCGGTCCGGGTACGCGCCTGCCGTTCATGGTGATCTCGCCCTATGCGAAGAAGAACTACGTTAGCCACGTGCAGATCACGCAGGCCTCGATCCCGCGTTTCATCGAGGACAACTGGCTGAATGGTCAGCGTATCGGCGGCGGCTCCTTCGATGCCACGAGCGGTGCGATCGACGACATGTTCAACTTCGACACCGCCAACGCGACGCCGCTGATCCTGGATCCGACTCTCGGTACCGTCGTTACCAAGACCACGAGCAGGAACTGAGCTAAATCAGCATGTTCAATCGCACAATCGTGTGGTTTCTCGGCGCCGGCCTGTTGGCCGGCGCCGTCTTCGCCGCCGAACCGAAAGGTCTGCCCGGCGAAAACCCAAATCCGGTTCATCTCATTCGCCCGCCCGTGCAGCCGTTCTCCGCCATGGCGAAGCTTGGCCGGGAACTGTTTTTCGACAAGAGCCTGTCATCGTCGGGCAAGATGGCCTGCGCGTCATGTCACAGCCCGGACCATGCCTATGGCCCGCCGAACGATGCGCCGGTGATGCTCGGCGGCCCGGACCTGACGGTGCAGGGCGCCCGGGCGGTTCCGTCGCTGACCTATCTGGAGCGGCAGCCGGAGTTCAGTGTCGGCCCCGATGACCTGTCGAGCGAGAACGTCAACGTGGCGCAGCAGGCCGAGCTCGGCAAGACCGCGCTACGCGTGGAGAAGATCGCGACACAGACGGCGCAAAGCGCCAATATCGTTCCGCAGGGAGGGATGTTCTGGGACGGCCGCGCCGACACCCTTCAGATCCAGGCGGCGGGTCCTCTGCTCGATCCGCGCGAGATGGATGGCGGCAGCATGGAGATCGTCGCCGGGAAACTTCGTCAAGCGCCTTATGCCGGGAGGTTCGCGGAATTGTTCGGCCCGAGCATTTTACGGGACTCGAAACTGCTGGCCGCCGAGGCGCTGTTTGCCATCGGGCGCTATCAGATCGAGGAGCCCAGCTTCCATCCCTATACCAGCAAGTATGACTACTGGCTGGAGGGCAAGGTGCGCCTGAGCGAGGCCGAGATGCGCGGGCTTCGCCTGTTCAACGATCCGGAAAAAGCCAATTGCGCCGGTTGCCATACCGCGCAGCCAACCCGGGAAGGCTACCCGCCGCACTTCACCGATTTTCAGTATGAAGCCCTGGGAGCGCCGCGCAACGTTGCGCTCGCCGATACCAGGGACCCGAACTATTTCGACCTCGGCGTTTGCGGACCGATCCGCAAGGACATCGCCGACCAGACGCAATTCTGCGGCATGTTCAAGACGCCGACCTTGCGCAACACCGCCATGCGCCGCGCGTTCTTCCACAACGGGATTTTCCACACCCTGCAGGAGGTGATGGATTTCTACGATTTCCGCGACACCGACCCGGAGAAGGTCTATCCGGCCGGCGCGGACGGCAAGGTGCAGAAATACAACGACATCCCGGCGCAGTATCACGCCAATGTCGATGTCGCCGATCCGCCCCTCAACCGCCATCCCGGCGAGACGCCGGCGATGACGGCGCAGGACGAGGCCGACATCATCGCGTTCCTGCAGACCCTGAACGATGGATACAAGCCCGGGCGGTGAGGCGGACGGTTGTGTGGCTCGCCATCGGATATCCTTGGCCGTAGCGCGTGGATGGGTTTTCTCGCGGTTCCAAAAAGCTTGCCGAACTGTAACTTGATCTCGATATATCGAGATGTATATCGAAAAATATGCACCACAAACAAGACGACGACGCGAGCAGCCCTTTCAGAGGTGATCCTGATGAACCGCGCCGGCATCACCATCACAAGCGCCGAGGTAGCCACGGCGACCGGCATGGCGGGAGGGTCTTCGATTACGGCGATCTTCGCCTTCTTGTGCTCGCCATGACCGCCGAGCAGCCACGCCATGGCTATGAACTGATGCGGGCAATCGAGGAAAGCATGGGGGGCAGCTACAGCCCGAGCCCGGGCGTCATCTATCCGACGCTCTCGTGGCTTGAGGATATGGGCTATGCCCACGTCGAAGCCGAAGGCGGCGGACGTAAACGCTACGCGATCACAGTCGGGGGCCAAGCCTTCCTCACCGCGAACCGCGCGGCAGTCGACAACTTGCTCTCGCGCATGGGATCGATCAGCCAGAGTGGCCGCCATGAAGGCGTTCCCGCACCGGTAACGCGGGGCATGGAAAACCTGAAGCTCGCGCTTAGGCTGCGCCTGAGACGGGGACCCCTCGATCAAACGACCGCAGAGATCATAGCCGCTGCGCTGGATGCGGCGGCCCAAGCCGTGGAGCGTAGCTGATGGATGAGAAGGTTGCGGCGGTACTTGACGCGTACCACCACTTGATCCGGGAAGAACGGCAAAAGCCCCGTGAGATACCACAGGGCGGGCAGGATCGTCGTATGCGCGCCGTAGGGCCGCACACGGGCCAACTCATCAATATCCTGGCTCGGAGTCTGGCAACGCCGACCATTCTCGAACTTGGTACCTCATTCGGTTATTCCGGCATTTGGCTCGGAGAGGCCGCGCGAGCAGCGGGCGGCCGCCTCATCACCATGGAGTTGCACGACTACACATCCGCTTTCGCGCGCGACATGGCCGACAAGGCCGGTCTTGCGGACCATATCGACTTCATGGTGGGCGACGCGGTGCAAATGATCGCCGAGTTGCGAACCGGAGTAGACTTTGTGCTCGTCGATCTGTGGAAGGACCTCTATCTGCCATGCCTGAAGGCTTTCCATTCCAAGCTCAATCCCGGAGCGATCGTCGTCGCGGACAACATCAGTCCAGGCAGGCAGGACGTGCTCGATTACGTGAAGGCCGTCCGCGTCATGCCAGACATGGCGAGTATCTCCGTGCCTGTGGGACAGGGCCTTGAGATCAGCCGCTACAAGGCCAGCCCGAATGAAACTCCGGTGACGCGCCAAGTCACCGGCTAGCGATCTCATGTCGGTTGTAGGAGAAAACGATTGGATAGACGCATGATCCTCGCCCTGACCTCATCCGTCGCCCTGGGTGCGCTCCTCCGTGGCACCGGAAACGGCTTCGCTGCCTCCGCGCGAGCCACGGCCGAAATTCAGACGCAGGCCATCGTTGCTGCCACAATGGCCTTCCTTGACGCGCTCAGCCCCGAGCAGCGTGAGAAAGTGCGGTTTCCCTTCCCCTCGCAGCCAAGGGCGACCGCCGCTCACTTCAAAGGCGGTCTGGACGGCAACATGACCTTTGTCGGAGAGCAGTACGGCCAGGCCATGTGGTCGAATTTCCCGGTCAGCGACGTGCCTCGGCCTGGTCTGCGCTTTGGTGATCTGAGCGAGCCCCAGCGCGACGCCGTTATGCAAATGCTGCGGGTGTTGTTGAGCTCCAAAGGCTATCGGAAGGTTCTCGAGATCATGGGCTCCGATCAGGCTCTGTCCGAGGGCGGCACCAACTTTGCTGCTGGTAGCGCTTACTACACGCTAGGCATCTTCGGGGCTCCGAGCGCTACCACGCCGTGGCTGGTGCAGTTCGGCGGGCATCATCTCGCGCTCAACATCACAATGGCTGGCGCACGCGGCGTGCTTGCGCCGGTCCTCACCGGCGCTCAACCGGCCTTCTACACGTCGAACGGCAAGACGGTGCGCGCGCTCGCTCAAGAGAACGATAAGGCCTTCGCCTTGCTGGATGCGCTGGACGAAAGCCAGCGCAAGCAGGTAATCCTGAACGACTATCCGGGTAATCTGGTGCTCGGTCCGGGGCATGACGGGGAAACGATCCCGCCCGAAGGGTTGAAAGCGTCAGCAATGACTGAGCGGCAACGGACGATGCTGTTCGATCTGATTTCGGAATGGGCCGGCATCGTCAACGATGCCTACGCGGCGCCCCGCATAGCCGAAATCAAGGCCGGTTTGGACGATACCTACTTCGCCTGGAACGGCCCTGCGACGCATGAGCCCGGAAGAAACGGCGCGGCTTACTTCCGGGTTCAGGGCCCAAAGCTCGTTATTGAATTCGCACCCCAGGCGCCCGGGGGAGATCTGACCATGCACGTTCACACGATCTATCGCGATTCCACGAACGCCTATGGACGCGCGTTCTTGGAGCATCCAGTCTAGCTGGATGGCGCTGCGCAGCAGGGTCGGCTGATTTGCCCGGCGGGCTGGTTGGTGATTCCGCTGTCCAGCCCCCGCTGCAAAAATATAACGCTTCGCCGATTGGTAGAAACAGGAATAGGGCGAATGGGTCTCGCGCCCGCAAGAGGGGCGTATCGCGATCGTCACGGACGTTGGGCGCGGGATGTGATGGACGCGGCAGCGCGCGAGAGACGAACGGCGCTGGTTGCGGACGGCGAAGTCGTGTGGTCCTGACGCCCCGACGCTGGCGTCAAATTGGCGATGATGCCTGCGCATCACGTAAGTGATGTCGCCTGCGCATCACGCTGGTGATGGTGACAACAAAGCCCGGTCACCAGGGAGAGCACGAAGGAAACCGTTAAAACCATTGCGCAGGGAATGCCGGATGTTCCGGTACACCTGTAGTGGCTAACTCGTGTGCTTATCTACTTTGCACGCGAGGCTATGGGTGCATCGCGCACTCGGCATTCCCTGCGCCCTCTTTTTTCGAGGGTCGCCTACGCCCTCTATGTTCGAGGGACATCGTTGATGCAGAACTCGGGAAAATCGTGCCGCGGGAACGCTGAGTCACATCTCCTCCGCTGTCATGCCCCCGCCTCGAGCGGGGCATTCCAGAGGCGCCGGGAGTGAGTATTGCCGTCTCTGGAATACTGGATCGCCCGATCAAGTCGGGCGATGACGGAGGAGTGAGCGGCAGCCGCTCAGCGTGAGTCCCCATCGCTCCGTCTCGCCGGACGGAATATTTCCGCGCTTGCCAAGGCAGGCCCGACAGGCGAGAAAACTGCTGGAAAAGAAACGCCAGCGGAGAATGATTTGACCATCAAGGGCAAGGCCTACATTGCCGGGATCTACGAACATCCGACCCGGCACGCACCCGATAAATCCACCGCGCAGCTCCATGCCGAGGTCGCCAGGGGTGCCCTTGAGGATGCCGGCCTCACCAAGCACGATATCGACGGCTATTTCTGCGCCGGAGACGCGCCGGGCGGCCTGTGGCCGATGGTCGATTATCTAGGCCTCGACCTCAACAAGCTGCGCCATGTCGATTCCACCGAGACCGGCGGCTGTTCCTATCTGATCCATCTCGGCCATGCTGCGGAGGCGATCGCGGCCGGCAAGTGCTCGGTCGCGCTGATCACACTGGCCGGCAAGCCGCGCACCGGCCCGATGCCGCCGCGCGTCACCGGCGCCGAGGTGGATTTCGAGGCCGCCTATGGCGCCACCACCCACAATGCCTATGGCATGTGTGCCATGCGCCATATGCACGACTATGGCACCACCAGCGAACAGCTCGCCTGGATCAAGGTCGCGGCCTCGCATCACGCGCAATATAATCCGAACGCGATGCTGAAGGACGTCGTCACCGTCGAGGACGTGCTGAACTCGCCGATGATTTCCGATCCGCTGCACCGGATGGACTGCTGCGTCGTCACCGACGGCGGCGGCGCGCTGATCGTCACCACGCCGGAAATCGCCAAAAGCCTGAAGAAGCCGCTGGTGCGGCTGATCGGCCACGGCGAGGCGATGAAAGGGCCGCGCGGCGGCAAGGATCTCGATCTCACCCATTCGGCGGGCCTGTGGTCCGGGCCGCGCGCGTTCGAAGAGGCAGGCGTGACGCCAAAGGACATCAAATACGCCTCGATCTACGACAGCTTCACCATCACGGTCCTGATGCAGCTCGAGGATCTCGGCTTCTGCAAGAAGGGCGAGGGCGGCAAGTTCGTCGCCGACGGCAATCTGATCTCCGGTGTCGGCAAATTGCCGTTCAACACCGATGGCGGCGGGTTGTGCAGCAACCATCCGGTCAATCGCGGCGGCATGACCAAGATCCTCGAAGCGGTGCGCCAGCTTCGCGGGCAAGCGCATCCGAAGGTCCAGGTGCCGAATTGCGACCTCGCGATCGCCCATGGCACCGGCGGCCTGCTGGGCGTCCGCCATGCCGCCTCAACCTGCATTCTGGAGCGCGTGTGATGACCGAGGCCAAGAAATATCCGACGCCGCAGGGCAATCCCGAAACCAAACCGTTCTGGGACGCCGCCACCGAAGGCAAGTTCATGATCAAGCGCTGCACCGCCTGCGGCGAGCCGCATTACTTTCCGCGCTCGATCTGCCCGTTCTGCTTCTCCGACAAGACGGTGTGGGAACACAGCTCGGGCGAGGCCACGATCTACACCTTCAGCCTGATGCGCAAATCACCGACCGGGCCTTACGCGATCGCCTATGTCACGTTGAAGGAAGGGCCGTCGCTGCAAACCAATATCGTCGATTGCGACATCGACACGCTGAAGATCGGGCAGAAGGTCAAGGTGGTGTTCAAGCCGACCGACGGCGCGCCGCTGCCTTTCTTCACGCCGGCGTAATTTTTTCCCTCTCCCCTTGTGGGGAGGGTGCCTTCGCAAAGCGAAGGCGGGTGAGGGGTCTCCAACCGCGGAGGAGATTTGTTTGTAGCGCAAACCCCTCACCGCAGCGAATGCGTGGCACCACCAGCGTAGCCCTCTCCCACAAGGGGAGAGGGCGCAGCAACGGGCGCCGCTAAAAAGAAAATTCGGGAGGAAGGACAAAAATGCCGATCGACTACGACGCGCTGATGGCCCTGAAAAATCTCGGCCAGCAATACGCCTACACTGATCGCGAGGTGATGCTCTATGCCTATGGCATCGGGCTCGGCGCGGACCCGATGGACGAGAGAGAACTGTCCTTCGTCAATGAAGCCACCGCCACGCCGCGCGCGCTGAAGGTGGTGCCGACCTTTGCGTCTGTCGCGGCCTGGGGTGCGGGCCCCGGCGAGATGAATCTCAACCGCGTGCTGGTGGTTGACGGCGAGCGCGACATTACCTTCCACAAGCCGCTCGCCACCTCAGCCCATATCACCGCAGACTCCACCGTGCTCGACGTCTTCGACAAGGGCAAGGACAAGGGCGCGGTGATCCGGCACCAGACGGTGCTGAAGGATAGTAACGGCGCGAAGCTGGCGACGCTGGTGGCGTCGCGTTTCGCGCGCGGCGACGGCGGTTTCGGCGGGCCCTCGGAAGGCCAGCCCGAACCGCATAAGGTGCCGGCGCGTGCGCCCGACAGGATCGTCGATATTCCGACCCGGCCGGACCAGGCGCTGGTCTATCGCCTCTGCGGCGACCGCAACCCGCTGCATTCCGATCCCGAATTCGCCAAGCGCGCCGGCTTTCCGCGCCCGATCCTGCACGGCATGTGTACCTATGGCATTACCTGCCGTGGCGTGCTGCAGACCTATGCCGATTACGATCCCTCGGCATTCAAACAGCACGCCGCGCGGTTTTCGTCGCCGGTCTATCCGGGCGAGACCGTGACGATGGAGTTGTGGAAGGACGGCAATGTGATTTCGTTCGAGGCCAAGGTGAAGGCGCGCGGCGTCACGGTGATCAAGAGCGGCAGGACGGTGCTGGGTTAGCACCATCGTCATTCCGGGGCGCGCGAAGCGCGAACCCGGAATCCATTTCGCCAGCACGCGAATGGTTAGATGGATTCCGGGTTCAGCCCTGCGGGCTGCCCCGGAATGACGAAGATGAAGGGAGAAACGCCATGGGACTACTCGACGGCAAGGTGGCGCTGATCACCGGCGCGGGCGGCGGGCTCGGCGAAGCCTATGCGAAACTGTTCGCGCGTGAAGGTGCCGCCGTGGTGGTCAACGATCTCGGCGGCCCGCGCGACGGTTCCGGCGCCGACAGGTCGATGGCGCAAAAGGTGGTCGACGCGATCAAGGCCGAAGGCGGCCGGGCGGTGGCCAACGGCGCCGATATCTCGACCCTGGCCGGCGGCCAGTCGGTGTTCGACGACGCGATCCGGAATTTCGGCCGCGCCGATATCCTGGTCAACAATGCCGGCATCCTGCTCGACCAGACCTTCGCCAAGGCGAAGGAGGACGACTGGGACAGGGTCATCAAGGTACACTTGAAAGGCACCTTCTGCTGTACCCAGCCGGTGTTCCGCTGGATGCGCGAGAACGGCGGCGGCGTCATCGTCAATACATCGTCGACCTCCGGGCTGATCGGCAATTTCGGCCAGAGCAATTACGGCGCCGCCAAAGGCGGTATCTGGGGATTGTCGAATGTGCTGGCGATCGAGGGCCGCAAATACAACATCCGGATCTGGACGCTGGCCCCGGGCGCTCTGACCCGCATGACCGCCGATTTGCCGCGCTATATCGAAAATCCCGGCGCGGCGCTGGGACCGGACGGGATTGCGCCGGCCGTGCTATACATGGTCAGCGATTTGTCGGGCGATCAGACCGGCAAGGTGCTCGGCGTTTCCGGCCCGCGCGGGGTTCGGGAGATGCGGATGATGGAAATGGAAGGCTGGAAGCCGCCGCATACCGGTTGGAAGGCGCAGGATATTGTCGAACATGCCAGCGACATCTTCTTCACCGAAGAACAGATCAAGATGGGCGCGCGGCGGTTCTAAGTGTAGTAACCCGTCATTCCGGGATGGTCCGAAGGACCAGACCCGGAATCTCGAGATTCTCAGGTGCGCAATTGCGCACCATAGTTCGATGCTTTGCATCGCCCCGGAATGACGACAGAGAAAGATGAGATACGAATGACAAAACTTACCGCCAAAGCCGCCGGCACCTTTGCCATTGCACCGACGCCGTTTCACGACGATGGCCGGATCGACGAGAAGTCCATCGACCGGCTGACCGACTTCTACACCGAAGTTGGCTGCGACGGCGTGACCGTGCTCGGCATCCTCGGCGAGGCGCCGAAGCTGGACGCCGCCGAGGCCGAACAGGTGGCGGTCCGCTTCGTCAAGCGCGCCAAGAACATGCAGATCATCGTCGGCGTCTCCGCGCCGGGATTTGCCTCGATGCGCTCGCTGGCGCGGGCCTCGATGGATGCCGGCGCCGCCGGCGTCATGATCGCGCCGCCGCCGCATTTGCGCACAGACGACCAGATCGTCAGCTATTTCAAGCAGGCGCAGGAAGCGATCGGCGACGATATTCCCTGGGTGCTGCAGGACTATCCGCTGACATTGACGGTGGTGTTCACGCCCGCGGTGATCCGCAAGATCGTGATGGACAGCCCGTCCTGCGTGATGCTCAAGCACGAGGACTGGCCGGGGCTGGAAAAGATTTCCGCGCTCCGTGCTTTCCAGAAGGATGGCTCGCTGCGGCCGCTGTCGATCTTGTGCGGCAATGGCGGGCTGTTCCTCGATTTCGAGATGGAGCGCGGCGCCGACGGCGCGATGACCGGCTACGCCTTCCCGGAATTGCTGATCGACGTCGTGAAGCTCTCCAAGGAGGGCCGCCGCGACGCCGCGCACGATCTGTTCGATGCCCATCTGCCGCTGATCCGCTATGAGCAGCAGCCCGGCGCGGGCCTGGCGGTGCGCAAATATGTGTTGCAGAAGCGCGGCGTGATCGTCTCGAGCGCGCAGCGCAAGCCGGGCGCGGGCATCACACCGGGCGCGCGGGCGGAAGTGGATTACCTGTTGTCGCGGGTCGCCCGTTTCGACAAGCGCGCCAATTTGCAGCCGCAATCCAGTGCCGCGGGCTGAACTGATGGCTGACATTGTCGCGCCGCGCCCGGCGTCCACGGTCCTGCTGTTGCGTGACAGTGTCGCCGGCGTCGGCGGCAAGGGCCGCGATGCCGACGACAGGGGTCGCGACGCCGACGGCGAGGGCCGCGGCGAGATCGAAGTCTTCATGATGGTGCGGCACCATCAGATCGAGTTCAATTCGGGCGCGCTGGTGTTTCCCGGCGGCAGCGTCGATGCCGCCGACAAGGAGATCATCGCGGAACCCGAACTCTATTCCGGCGCCGGGGGGCTTGATGCGGCGGAGTTGAGTTTCCGTATCGCCGCGATCCGCGAAACCTTTGAGGAGAGCGGTATCCTGCTGGCGCGGCCGCGCGGCTCGAACGCGCTCATCGATGCCGGGCGCGCCGCCGGGATCGAGTCCGCTTATCGTGCGGCCCTATGTGATCGCAAGATCACGTTCGCAACAATCCTTGCCGACAGCGGACTGTCGCTGGCGCTCGACGAACTCGTGCCCTATGCGCACTGGATCACGCCGGAGGGCATGCCGAAGCGGTTTGACACCTGGTTCTTTCTGGCCGCCGCTCCGCCGGAGCAGATCGGCGCCCATGACGGCAAGGAATCCACCGACTCGATCTGGCTATCGCCGCGCGAGGCGCTCGCTGGCGGCGAGAGCGGGCGGTTCAAGCTGCCGTTTCCGACCACGCGCAATTTGATCCGGCTCGGCAAGCAGCCGAACGTGCATGCGGCGCTCGATGACATCAAGGGCAAGCCGATCGTCACGGTGATGCCGGTGATGACAAGGCTCAATGGCGGCCGCCAGCTCCGAATCCCCGCGGAGGCCGGCTACGACGGCGAATTGTTCGAGGTCGGCACGGTTGGCTAGGCCGCTACGGCAAGGGCCTCCTTGCGGAGATCATCTATTCCCGGCATCCTGCGCCCATAAAAACAACCAGGGCGGGATGCATGAGGATCGGGCGCATCGGCGTAATGATCGGCGCGTGGCTGGCTGCTGCTGTGCCCGGGGCCAGTGTCGCACAGCAGAACTTTCCCGATCATCCGATCCGCCTGATCAATCCTTATTCGGTCGGCAGCGTGGCGGACGTGTTCGGGCGGATCGTCGCGCAGAGCATGGCCGAGCAGTGGAAGGGGACGATCCTCATCGAGTCCAGATCCGGCGGCAACGGGTCGATCGCGGCGGCGGAGGTCGCGCATGCCGCGCCCGACGGGTATACATGGCTGCTGGTGACGACGTTCTTTGCCGCCAGCCCCTCATTGAACGTTTCGCTGCATTGGGACCCGGTGCGCGATTTCACGCCGATCGGCCAGATTTGCCGAGCGCCGAATTTCTTCGTCGTCCCGAATGCGCTGCCGGCGAACAACGTGGCCGAGTATGTCGCGCTGGCCAAGGCCATGCCCGGCAAGCTGAACTACAGCCACCCCGGCAAGGGATCGAGCGGACATCTGGGATTCGAATTGTTCAAGCGGCTGGCCGGCATCGACGTCGCCGGCATCGGTTATCGCGGTTATCCGCAGATGGTGGTGGACATTTCGAGCGGGCTGATCACCTCGACCCTTCTTTCCGCCAACCAGGCGCTGGCGCAGATGCAGACCGGCACGATCCGGATCATCGGCGCGGTCAGCGATGGCCGCTCCAAATATTTTCCCGACGTGCCGACCCTGGCGGAGCAGGGCTATGCCGAAGCCCAGGTGATGCCGTGGTTCAGCATCGTCGTCCCCGCCGCAACCCCCGATCCGGTCGCCGACCGGATCAGCAAGGCGCTCGACACCGCGCTGGCGACGCCGGATGTGCAGCACAAGCTCGATCTCGCGGGATGCGAGCCGAAGGCGGCGCCGCGAGCCGAGTTCGCGGGCATCATCAGGGCCGATGTGGCGCTGTGGGCGAAGGTCGTCAAGGACGCCGGAATCCCGCCGGATTGAGGCTGGGCTGGGGGCGTCGCGATCGCCCTCCGGCGTTTGCCGGGCCGGTTCCCCTGGGAGCCGATTCCGGCCTATAAAGCGGGCTGTCTGGAGCTGGTCCGGAAACCCCATGCCTTTTGCCGCCATTGTCCAACGGATACGGTCGTTCCCGCTTTCGATCGGTCAATTGACCTTTGGCGGTTTCCTTTTGGTGCTGGCGGTCATCACCGCGACCAGCCTGGCGAGCGTCATCGCCATCCGCCATATCGACGCGACCTTTGCCGAATTGCAGCGGTTGCAGGACGTCGGCGACCTCGCCGAGGAGATCGACCGGCGCACCAATGAACTGCGCCTTGCCGCGCGCGATTTCGTGACCGATCCGGGCGCGCAATCCGACCGGGTCGCCGCGGCGGCTTCGGAACTGAGCGCGCTCCTGAAGAAGACGCGGCTTGAGCTCGCGCCCGAGCAGCAGGACATGATCGACGGCGTGGTCCAGCGCCTTGCCAATTATCGCGAGGGGATCGAGCGCGTCACCGCGTTGATCGCGCGCCGTTCCGAGCAGATCGCGGCATTGCCGTCATTGCGCGAGCAGTTCGAATCCGCAGTCGCGTCCGCGGCCGATCGGCCGGCGCGCAGGGAGCTGTTTCGGGCCCAGAACCAGATTGCCGAAGCCCTGCTGGCGCGCAATCCGGCGGCGGCCGAGCAGGCCGCCCAGCGCATGCAGGCGATCCCGATCGAAGACGGTGTGCTTCGTACGGCGGTGAATGCCTACACCAATGCGGTCATCGCGGTATCCAGCACCGAGAGCCAGATTGCGGATATCGACAAGGATGTTCTGGGCACCGAAGGCCGGCAGATCGGACGGGTGACAGATCTATTGCGTGACCTCAGCGCCCGCCGCGGCCGCGTGCTGGCCAACGATTTCGCCAGGACGTTGCGCGACGATAAATGGCAAAGCATCATTCTCGGCATCGGAGGCGTGCTGGCCGGACTGCTGGCGTCGGTATTCGTGGTGCGCCGGACCGTTCGTCCCCTCAAGGCGATTGCGAAATCGATCCGCACGCTGGCGGCGGGGGAGAAGCATGCCTCTATCCCCGCGACCGGCGTGCGCAACGAAATCGGTGACATCGCCCGAGCCGCCGAGGTGTTCCGCCGCTCGCTGGTCGATGCCGATACCGCGCGGGAGGCCGCCATTCACGCGTTGGCCGAGCAGCGTCTCGCCGAGGAGAGCTATCGCAAGCTGTTCGAGGGCTCGGTCGACGGGATCTATGTGACGACGCCGGCCGGCGTGCTGCTCAACGCCAATCCGGCACTGGCGCGGATGATGGGGTATGAGACGCCGGAGGATCTGATCAACAGCATCAGCGATATCGCATGCACGATCTACCTGGATCCGGAGGTGCGCGCCGAATATCAGGCGCTGATGCGGCGCGACGGTATGGTCCGCGAGTTCGAATATCAGGTGCGCCGGCGCGGGGGAGCGATCCTGTGGCTCTCCGACAGCGCGACCGCCGTGCGCGACGAAACCGGCGCGGTCGTCCGCTACGAGGGGACGGTCCGCGATATCACCGATCAGAAGCGCGCCGAGGATGCGATCGCCGAGGGCCGGCGGCTGTTACAACAGGTGATCGACACCGTGCCCGCGGTCATCAACGTCAAGGACAGGCAGCTCCGTTATGTGCTGATGAACCACTACATGGCCGGCATTTTCGGGATCGAGCCGGCAGATGCGATCGGCCGCACCACCTCCGACCTGATGTCGCGCTATGGCTCGCAAAAGACCGACGACAACGACAGGCGGGTGCTGGCAACCCGCAAAGGGCTTGGCTTCTACGAGGAGGAATACATGGATTTCTCCGGCCATCAGCGGCAATGGCTGGTGAACAAGCTGCCGCTGCTCGACACCGACGGCGGTGTCGAAAGCATCGTCACCGTCGCGCTCGATATCGGCGAGCGCAAGCGCGGCGAGTTGGAGATGCGCAAGGCCAAGGATTCGGCGGAAGCCGCGTTGCGAAACCTGCGGGAGACCCAGAACTCGCTGATCGAGGCGGAGAAGCTCGCAGCCCTCGGCCGCCTGGTGGCCGGCGTCGCCCATGAGGTCAACAACCCCGTCGGCATCAGCCTGACGGTTGCCTCGGCGCTGGAACGCAAGACCGCGATATTCACCGCCGAGGTGGAGCGGGGCGATCTGCGGCGGTCCCGCCTGAACGAATTCCTGGAAACCAGCCGCGACGCGGCGTCACAGCTGGTGGCCAACCTCAATCGCGCCGCCGAACTGATCCAGTCGTTCAAGCAGGTCGCCGCCGACCGCAATTATTCCGATCAGCGCCTGTTCGATCTTGGCGATCTCACCGAGCAGGTGGTGATGAGCCTGCGGCCCGGCTTGCGGAAGCACCATCTGACGCTGGCCGTCAATTGCCAGCCCAATCTCACCATGAACAGCTACCCCGGTCCGTACGGGCAGGTGCTCACCAACCTCTTCCTCAATGCGGTGGCGCATGCCTTTCCCGACGGCCGGCCCGGCACGGTCGATATTCAGGCCCGTGAATACGGCAAGGACAATGTCGAGATCGTTTTTTCCGACGATGGCTGTGGCATGAGTCTCGATGTGCGGCGCCGGGCGTTCGATCCGTTCTTCACGACGCGGCGCGATCAGGGCGGTACCGGGCTCGGCCTGCATATCGTCTACAGCATCGTCACCACGCGCCTGGGCGGCCGGCTCAATCTGGATTCCGAGCCCGGCAAGGGAACCCGGATCCAGATGATCCTGCCGAGGGTGGCTCCGCTGGAACAGGCGGCCGAATAGCCGTCAGGGACGGACTGTCAGGCCTGCCTGTTCCTGATGCTTCTCAGCGGCGGCGGGCGTCGAGGCTGAAACGGCCGGCGCCGAAGGCAACGACTTGCAGAAGTCCGCCGGTCATCGAGATATTCTTGAAGAAATTGATGAACTGGTTCTGATCGGCGAGATGGTTGTGAAAGGCCAGCGCCGCCACGATCGTGAAGACGGCGAGGATTCCAGCGGCCCATTTGGTTTGATAGCCGGTGATCAACGCGATCGAACCGCCGACCTCGATGATCACGGAGATCGCCAGCGCGACCTGCGGTAGCGGCAATCCGGCGGAGGTGATGTATCCGATGGTCGCTGTGGGCGCCGCCAGCTTCGAAAGGCCCGAAAGCAGGAAGATGACGGCGATCAGAATCCGGCCAACCAGCGATGTCACGTCTGCGGTGGTGTTCGTGCCGGCAAGGGATTGTACCGCATTGGCGTCCGTATATTGAGACATGGTGATTGATATCCTTCTGTGCGGTCATCAGGACCGCTTTCGCGACAAAGGCTACCGGCAGGTCCGGGCATCGAACAGTTGGATAATTTTGGCGATTACATTCGAAATTATCGAACGTCGGGACCGTCGACGCGCGGTGCCGATCGTTTCCGGGACGCATGGTCCGGGCTTGTCTGGTCGCGGAAGCGGGCGATGAGCCAATTCGCGGCCGGCCCCGGCGGCGCGTCGGTCCGGTAAATCGCCTGGAAGCGATAGGTGTCTTCCTTGGCTTCAGGCAGATCGAGTTGGACCAGACGGCCTGAATCGAGGTCTTCCTGCACCATCGGTTTCGGCATATTTCCCCAGCCGATGCCGGCCTTTAGCAGCATGTGCTTCGATCCCATGTCGGCCAGCCGCCAGGTCCGCGGGCTCACGACGGCGAAATCCCTCGATTGCGTGAGCGGCGAGCGGTCGCTCAGCACCAGTTGAATGTGGTCACGAACCTCGCCGATTTTTCGTTTGCCGGGACGCGCCAGCGGATGCATCGGTGAAGCGACCGGCGCCAGCGTCACTTCGCCAACCCCGATCCTCTCGATGCCCTTCATGGCGGCAAGGCCAGTCAGCGGTCCGCTCACGCCGACCGTGGCCACCCGGTTCAGCACGAGCTGGGTGACGGCCCCCAGGGCCTCCACATGCAGGCGAAGGGCGACGGTCGGAAATTCCGATCGGAAGGCGGTGAGTGCGTCCGCGACGCGCTCGGTGGGCAGCATCACGTCGAGCACGAGATGAACTTCGGCCTCCAACCCCTGGAGCAGGCCTTTGACCTTGGCGCGAAGACCGTCGATCCCATCCGACACGTTGCGCGCTTCCGCGACGACCGTACGTCCCGCATCGGTCAATTGCGGCTTTCGGGTCGCTTCCCGGTCGAACAGGGTGACGCCGAGTTGCGTTTCGAGATTGGCGATCGTGTAGCTCACGACCGAGGTGGCGCGATTGAGGTGCCGCGCGGCCGCGGCGAAGCTGCCGGCGTCGACGACCGTCAGGAAAACCCTCAATTGGTCCAGCGTCGGCGTGCCCGGATCGGACGGCATATCGAGTTCCTCGAACGTTCAGGCCCGATATATTGCTGTTTGATCGGCAAGCAAGGTGGCCGGAAGCGATGGCTGTATCAAGATACCGAAACCGACATCTTGATACTCCCGCCCGTGAGGGGACAGGCCGCCTCTAATCGGCGTGGAGGAAACGCAGCGTCGCGGTGAAGATCTGGCTGGCTTTGCCGACCAGCGCGGTTCCGTTCATGACCGCCGCGGTATCGGTGAAGGTGCCGGAAACGCCGATGCCGACCGGTTCCGGGCCCCCAAACAGCGGGTTGACGTCGGGATTGCGGGTATGGCGCTGGACCAGCACCTCGCCCTTGAAGGTGTCGCCCTTCACGAGGTAGCTGCCGACATAAAACAGGTAGGCGTCCCCCCCGAGAATCCTGCCATCCCGGAACATGACCACGCCGCTGCCTTTGCCTGATCGACCATCCTGCAGCGTCACATGGATCGAATACAGACCGTTTTTCATAATGTCCCGATGTCGGTATTCGTCGCCCAACGAACCCCGTAGTTGTCAGTTATTCCAAAGTCGTACGCAGCGTCAACGCGGCAGGTTGACCACAAGCCAACACGGCAGGAGAGGCTGCTCACCCTGCGGAATATAACGGGGAAAGCCAGACCCCGAGGGCCGGCTAACAAAGTCGCCCGGAAGCCGAACGGCAAGGTTGCGGAGACGATCGGCCTTGTGCCGCCGGCGAACCCTCTCAGGCGTATTTCTTGTCCCTCTCGAGCAGCTCGATCGAGATGCCCTGCGGGCCACGGATAAAGCAGATGCGGACGCCCGGCCGGATCGTGGTGGGCTCCTTGGTGAACTCCACGCCCTTGGCCTTGATCTCGGCGGCCACCGCGTCGATGTCCTTTACCGTCAGCCCGAAATGGTCGAGCCCCTGATAGGGAGTCTCCGGAGGGGAGTTGACGCCGTCGCCCGGTGCGACCGGAGCGATGAACACGCTGGCGCCACCGAGATTCACATCAATCCGACCGGGACCGCGGATGATCTCGCCGCCCAGGATGTTTTCGAGCCAGGCGGCCATTGCCTCCGGGTCCGGGGTGCGCAGATGGACATGGTCCCAGGTGACGATCGGCATTGTTGGCTCTCCTTGCTGGTTTCCGCGCCGCCGTGCGTTGGCTTTTGCCCGCGCCTGCTGGCGCCGTAGTTTTAGCGGGTGCATTTCCGGCTGGCCATCCCCTTGCCATTCTCTTGCACTTGGCCGTTCCTACGGGCCGCCGACGCCAACATGTTGCCCATTCCTGCAACTATTTTCAATTTTACGGATTAGGGTGTCGGCGGCGAAGAGCCATAATCGGCAGTCGTTTCTGAAGCCGCAACCGCAACGCGATGGCGTGACCATGAGCACCGGGCTGTATGGCATCGAATGGATCAGGTTCGCCGCATTGGGTAGCCATTTCGCGGACCGGCCGGCGGCCAACTATTTCAGAACCGGGCTGATCGCGCTCATCGCCGTTGTTGCGGCCGGATGCGGAGGGTGGCTGCTGTTGTCAGGCCAAATTGACAGCACGGCCGGCGGCGAACCGGCGCCGGTGGCGATGGTTGCCGAGTCCGAATCCGTTCCGGCTGCGACGGCCTCGCAAGGTGAGCCGGCGGCCGGGCCCGGAATGATACCCGAGCAGGCAACGCCGGTGGATGGACTGAAGATTTCATCGCAACACTGGCGACGGGGAGGGCTAGGATCAAACGCGCTCGTCAGCTTCACGCTCCGCAACACCAATGATTATGCGGTCAAGGATATCGAGATTTCCTGCTCGTTCAGCCGCAGGGATGGCAGCCATCAGACCGACCGGACGCGGATGATTCACGACACGATCGGGAAGAAAAGCCGCAAGACCTTCGCGCGCATGCATATCGGCTTTGTCAATGTTAACGCTGATCGCATTCGGTGCTCGCCAGTTAGCGCAAGCCAAATCTAAGCGGGCTTGATTTGAGTCAAATCGAGCCAGGCAGCACAGGATAGCGTTCACAAAGACGCGATGATCCGTGTTGAACCCTACCGATCCGGCAGGAACCAATTATCTCCCGGCAGGTTTGTGAGTAAAGCCGCGTAATCGCGGGGGCGGAGCACCGCGAAATGCCTGTGGCGCGTTATTTTCTGTTTGTCGGCGGCGCGTTGCTTGCGTTGCTTTTGGTCGTGAGCGCGTTGTCGCCGCAGATGCCGGTTGCCGAGACGGCGAACACCGCCGCCGATTTGCCCGCGATACGGATACACAGCGATCGCAAATGGCCGGAAAAGGTCGTTTTCGATACCAACGCTGCGACGATCGTTCCGATTCAGACCGCGAATACCGATGCCGCCATGGCGGCTCCGGTGAAAGTCGCCGAAACCGCACCAAAGGAAACGGCGCGGGATGCATTTGCGCAGGCCGCAGCTTCTGACCTGAAAACCGCAAGCCTGAAGAAGACGGCGTCGAAGCCGCAGAAGCGCAAGATTGCGAGGCGGCGCGTTGGCCCGCCTGCGATCATGGTGGCGCAACAGCCGCCATTCGGATTTGGATTTTTCGGCAATCGAATCTGGTAGGCCAGCAAATCTGATGGGCTGATTGTCAGGCAGGTTGCCTGACACCGGACGATCCGGTGGATTCCCGGCGATTGGGTTTATGAAGTCCTCAACAGCCGCAGCAGATGCTTCTAGTGGGCGTATCGGGCTATCTGTGGCGCGTTTTCAACGCCGCTTGATCTGCGCGTCGTTGTCGTAGTGTGCGCCGGCGGCCTGTCCACGCTCCCCCCGGGTGGCGAAGGTCGCACCGACGTTTATCGGCGTCAGAAAAATCCAAGGCTGAGATCGACGCCGTAGGTCATCATGAGCAGCGACACCAATAGTCCGGCGCCGCAAAGCAGCGCGATCTGCTTGAGTATTTCGCTTTCGAGCGATGCTTTGGGCAGAGCGCGCGCGAGGACTCGTGCGATGGCGGCCATGCAAGATCTCCAAATCCAGAATCCCCGAAGCGGGACCGGTCCAACATAGATGTAGCTCTGCCGGCGCGCCGCCGATGTGAAGCAGCTCACATTATGGCATTTTCGAATTTTGCGGATCATGCTCTAATAAGCGGACTGCACGATGCAGTTCGAGCACAGCGATACTTCACCTGATTTCAGGGTTGTTTTTTCCAGTTTCACGGTCGCTGGCGACGCGGCGGATGCGTCCGCTGATGCGGCCCGCAGCGTGGCCAGAAGCTGCGCCTCCCAGGACAGGCGATTGATGTGCAGGCGTGGTGAAGGTTCAAACGTGTCGGCACCGAGATTGATGGTGAGATCGTTCGACTTCGCCCAATCAGCCGCGTCATGTCCGGTGATGATGCGAACGTAATTTATGGTCTCTTGCGGCAATTGGCTTTGCCCGGCGAGCCATTTGCGGATCCGATCCGGACCGGCATTGTAGGCGGCCGCCGCCAAACCCAGATTGCCAAAACGATCCTTGAGTTCGCTCAGGAGTTCGGCGGATTTCGGCAAGGCCTCGGATGGATCGAACGGATCTTTCAAACCTCTGTCGCCTGCCGTGGCGGGCATGAATTGGGCAATGCCTTGTGCGCCGGCTGGGCTTATGGAGTCCGGGTTGAATCCGCTCTCTTGCCGGATCAATCGCAGGAAATAATTGACCGGCAGGGTATGCGCCGTGGCGGCGTCCTCGGCCATTTTCTTCAGGGTTGCGGAGGACGTTTCGGAACGGGGATGGAGCGTCGCAGCCGCTTGCCGGCGCTTGACGTAATGCAGCGTGGTTCCAGGCGTCATCTGCGCGATGGAAGTTTCGCTGATTGCGGTTTGCGTCGACGCCGCCGGCAACGGGCTGGACAGGGTGGGCGCTGCAAATCCGATTACCGGGAGCAGGGCGCAAAGCATCGCCAACAATGCGCGCATGGTAAAATGATTTCGCCGCGCATGATTGCGGCCGGACCAGATTGCGCTATCGCCGCCGCCGCCATTTCGTGTAAAGACGCGCCTTACGACGATGCATCTTTCGAACAGAGAGCCGTACGATGAGCACACGAGCATGGATATGGATCGCCGTTGCGACGTCGTCGGCTGCTTTTTCGGATCAAGCGATTTCACAATCTGCACCGTCCGCAACGCTTACCTCGTCAGATGTCTACATTCAGCAGTCCCGCGGCCGCGTCGCACCGGGCGCGACAGCCCAGAAGCCGCCACCCGAAGCGACGAGTGCTCCGATCCAAAATACCGGACCGACGGCTCCGGTAACCTGCAACGCGCAGAATGCATCCTCATCGCAAGCCTGTTACACGGCGACCCAGCAAGCGCGGCCGGCGACGAAATAATTTTTCGGTCCGCGCCTAGCTCTTTTTCGGGGTATCCTGCGAATTGGCTTGAATGAATGTAGCCTTGCGCTGCTTTTCGAGCTCGAGCATGAATGCGTCTCCCGCAGCCTTATCCTTGAACTGCCATAGATTGTTTTTCACGCCTTCGAAAATAAGCGAATAGACGGCGAGCTGTACGCCCTCGCGAACGCCCAGCGTGGCCGGGGAGTTTTTGGTGAAGCCGAGCTCCGCCTGCAGAATCTGATCGACGGCAGCGTACAGGAACGCGGAACCTTGAATCTGCAATGAATAGATCGTCTTGGTGGTCGTGACCGAGGCCAATACACGGCCGCTTTGCACGCTGACGGCCCGCAGCGCGACGGTGATGATGTCTTGGCGATATTGGATGTTCGGGCCAACGCCCAGATAGTTCGCGCCGATCCCGCCGGTGGTCTCGTCGCTGTCGTAGCCGATGATGCCGCCCTCCATCAAAATGCCGGCAAAGCGCAGCGGCGGAAGACTCGGCGCCTTGTCGCCCTCCGCTGCGGTGCGGGTATTCTGGATGATCTGGCGTTCCTGCAGCAGCGGTTGCAGGTCGTTGCGTTCGACGACGTTGAACCAGGCGCCGCCGCCGGCTTTGGTCAATACGTCGATCAGGACAGCGCTGCCGCCTTGCGTAAGGGCTCGCGAAAACTCCGCGAAATTATCGTTCGGTTTGTTCTGTCCGGTCAGATCCGGAAAGTTGTAGACGGTGACATCCAGCTGTCGCCGCGGCGGGGGCAGGTGTTCGAGAACGACACCCGTTTTGGTGTCGGGAACAAGCATGGCTGGATGAGCCATCGGATCGTCGGCCGATCCGGTGATGCAACCGCCCAAGCTGAGAGAGAGCATCGCCATTGCAGCGATGCCCCGGAAAGGTCTGTTCATTGTTCTGAAATCCAGTGAGCTTCGAGGCGGCCGAGGTTCGTGTCTCAGGGGACTGAGTTGCCTAGAAGCCCGTTTGCAGTTGAAGTGCTCGTGAGCGGTTGCGCAGTACGCAAAGCGCGAAGCGAGTTAGTTTGAACCGAGTTAGATTGGACAGTTCCGTTGCTGGCGCTGCCCGAACCGCTGTTGCTGCCCGACCCGTTGGTGCCGTTGGGGGACACGATCGTAGTAGAGCCGAGACCATTCGCCAGGGCAGCGTCGAGGCCGGAGAGATCTGGACCCTGGTTGCCGGACTTGGTGCCTTCGCCCTGACCCTGAGCCGTTGACATCAGGAAACTGCCGTTCAGTGGATTACCGCCGAATGTCGGATTGACCGGGTGATAAACCATTTCGGATGCGAAGGCGGGTGCTGCAACACTGATGCCGATGACGGTGATCGCCGCGATTGCCAAATGATTTTTACTCATGTCACTACCTCGTTTGAATTTTCCGTGGCCCTCATCGCTTGATCAGCAGGTTGCCGTTCGGCAAGCGTGCGATCAGTTCGTTGACAGGCGGCGCGTTGCGTGGCTGCAGCACCCAGACCGAATAGCCCTGCATGTTGACAAGTTGGAGATTCGAAAAGTCCTTGCCGCCCTGCAACACGCCGACATTAGTCGAGTTGCCGCCGATGATGCCGACGTTGGAGTAATTGTTTCCGCCGAATTGACCCTGGTAAACTTGGTTGTTTTTTCCAATCTCAAGCGTTTGGGCAACGTTTCCGTTGTGCGGGGTTGCCATTTCCGGTGTCGGAACGAAAGCCGTTTGGCTCGGCGTGTATTGAGAGACCGGTACCATCGGTGTCGATAGGGAGGTCGTCATCGATTGAAGGCCGGAAGAGCGGGGGGAGACCTGCGTGATATATGCGGACTGCGCGAACGCCGCCGGGCATGCGGCCAGCAACAGTGCGCCGGCCAATCCTGCTCGCAGCGACATGATGCCTTTCATGGCGAAGTGCATGTAAATCTCCCGAGGTCTGATTGAAGTGAAAGTTCGGCGCGGTAGTGCCCTATCGCCGAGCGGTCCAGGATGACGGTCGTCAAAACCTGTTCCGGCGCATTCTGCAAGGCGAACGTTCCGCTCTGCGTATTGTTGCTGCTGCCGGTCGAACTCTGCTTGGCGATGACGAAACTGTATTGTCCGGCAACCGGTGCGTCGGATCGCACCACGGCCTCGAGCCGAAGGAAATCCCTGTCCGGCTGAGCACGAATCACACATTCTATTCCAACGGTTGCAGCTATCGGCATTTGAGTAATTTAGTCCGTTCATCGCGAATGATCGCTTTGCTGTGATCATTCGGTGGAGTCATGAATACGGGCGTATCAATACAGGCGCATCCTTGTCCTTTTTTGACAGTTGGCCGCGCTTATTGATTATTTAACCGAACATCTAGAGAGCCTTCATGACACTTGTGTAACGGTGCGGATCACAACAAAATCGCGTAAGAGCTTGCTTCAGCGGACGTCGTATTTTTCCCGGAACCGTTGCTCGTTCAGCACATGCCGACCATCGCAGATCTCGTGGACCGTGGATCGATTATAAAAATCGACGTCGAGCTTGCGCCTCGCGATCAACCGCTGCGATTGCTTTACGGTACGCCACAATTTATCGGATGGTTGCGGGAGCTTCTTGACGGGGCTCGGCCGCCGCAATTTCTCGGCAATACTTCTCCCGCGGAGCAAATTGACGATCTCTTCCATTCGTTCTTGAGTGGCGAGCCTCTGGTCTTTACAAGGCAATTCCGGGTGGTCCGTGCGGAGGACAACGCGGTCTGGGAGTTGAAGACGCCGGATATCCGTATCTTCGGTTGGTTCATGGCCAAGGATTGTTTCGTTGCGGTGTTTGGCAATTGGGCTGACACAATCAAGGATCATGATCTGTATCGAGGCTATCGCATTGCCATCCGGCGGCTGCGTCGTGAATTGGGTATCGACGCGACGCTGTGTGTAAAGGGGATTATGCCTGATGACGTTCTTTCGGTTTGATATCGATGCACGATCTCGAACCGCCGGCCGATTCATCGGCCGGGTTCGCCGGGAACTGCTCAGGGCCGTCGTGGAACAGAGAGGGGCCGGGCTGACCCAGCAGGAGCTGGCGCGCCGGCTTGAGAGCCGCCGTTCGAACATCAATCGTCAATTGTCGGGAGAGGCCGAGATCACCCTGCGGTCGCTGGCTGATCTCGCCTGGGCGCTCGACCGTGAGATCACGTTTGAATTGCGCCGTCCGGACGATGAGCCGGGACAGAATATCGCACCGGTGACATCGACGATCGGCCACAAGCCGATCAGGATCATCGCACCGAAGACGGCGAAAGAATAATCCGTCGCGTCCCAATCTTTTTTATAGCGTTTCGAGCGTAGTGAGAGATCGGTTCGCGTGAAGAAGACGCGTCAAAAAAGAATCCAGCACATGAATAAATAAAAGAGCAGGCGGCGGGCCATGGCCCGCCGCCTGTCGTTGTTACTTCTGCGAAACGACCGCGGTGTTGTGTACGCCGTACTGCGCGGTGAACGAGGTGTTGGTCACGCTCGCGGCAGTCGACTGGGTAACCGTGGCCGAGTTGCCGTAGCCAACCTGCAGCGCAACCTGCGTGTTGTTGGCGGCGCTCGCCTGCTGACCGGTGGTCTGCGCGGAGTTGACCACGTTGGAGCCGCCGATCTGGCTGATGAACGAGTTGTTGTTTCCGGTCGCGAGCGGCACGGCCACCATCGACTGGGTGACATTCGCCTGGTTGTAGGCGCCGTACTGGGAAGTCACGGCGTTGTTGGCGCCGCTGCCGGTGCCGAAGACCTGGGTCTTCTGGCCGACAATCACGCTGTTGCCGTAGCCGGTCTGGAACGATGCCTGGGTGTTGCCGCCGTTCGTCTGGGTGATTCCGGCGCCGTTGTTCGCGCCGACCTGGCCCACGAACGAGGCGTTGGTCTGCGGGGCAAGAGAAGCGACGTCGTCGCCGATGCTTCCACCCTGCTTGGTCACGGCGATATTGCCGTAGCCGGCCTGGACGGTGGCCGCCTGATTGTAGGCGCCCAATGCTGTTCCGGCCACCGAGTTCTGCGTGGTGGAAGCTTCGTTCTTTTCGCCGAACTGCAACGTGGAGGCCGCGTTGCTATGACCGTTTTCGAACGAACCGAAATCGGAGGTGCCGTCCGCGCTCTTCTGCGAAGTGGCGGCGGTGTTGTTGACGCCAAACTGGCCAGTGAACGAGGTGTTCGCGGCTCCCGCGGACACGCTCGCGTCGGACTGACCGACGACCGACTCGTTGTTCCTGCCGGCCTGGATCGCGCCCTGGGTGTTCTGACCGCCGGTCTGGGTGACCGTGCTGTCGTTCTTGACGCCGTACTGGGCGCTGAACGAGTTGTTGGTGTAGGTCGCCGTCGTGAACTGATCGTTCGGCGGAGTGTTGGTCTGGGCGGTGGTGGCTGTGTTGTGGTTGCCGACCTGGACGTTGCCCGAGGTGTTGTTGCCGGTCGCGAGCTTGCTGACCTGGCTGGTGGTCACGGCGTTGCCCTTGCCGGCCTGGAACGTGGCCTGGCCGTTGTTGCCATTCTTCTGCGAGACGGTCGCGTTGTTGTACGCGCCGACCTGATCGATGAACGACTCGTTTTCGAGCGGGCTGGCGGCGTAGGCAGCCGGTACGCTCGCGAGGACGAGCGCCAAAGCGGTCATCGTTTTCATGGAGAAGCTTCCTTCGTTTTCCAATGCGGGGCTGGCGGGTATCGCCGCCCTCGGCGCGCGTTAAAACATTTTTAACCTAACGATCAGATGACAGTTTTGATTTACTCTTCGTTAAGGTTTATGCGCGCGCGAAAATACGCGCGCAGACAAGCGCGTGTATTCGCGAAAATGCCTCGTGTATTCGCGGAATAATGATGGAGTTACGGAATCAGGCGGCGTGTTCGATGCGGAGCGAGCCGAGACGGATTTCCTGACCGGAGTCGATGACGGCCCGAACACGCATCAGGCCTGAACTGCGCAGCTCGAGCGGCGTGAAGATCAGGCTCGTGGCCGCGACGATAAAGAGCGGCGCGCCGGTATCGGTCTTCAGATTCGCGACCAGTTCGGTCTGGTCGTGATGCTCTGGCGTTTCGACCGGCTCCTCGAAAAATGGTTCCTCGTCGCCGGGCAGGTAGCAACGTACGGCGATTGAACCGAACGGCTGCGAGGCCGGCGATAGAATATGCGTATGCACGCATAATTTCGGAAGCACCAGCGGAAACCGGCCCGAAATGAAAATGACGCCGTTGTAGCAACCGATGAAGCTGAGCTTGCCGCCCGCCTCGTTGCGAATATCGTCACAGAAGATCGAATATCCGTACCGGTTCATTCACCCACGCCGTCGCTTCCATGCAATCCGCTCGACAGAACTGTCTCAAGTGGGTGTTGTCTTGTCTGACGATTGTGACAGCAACATTACAGTGAATTCTTTGTGTTGTTGATAGGATTTCCGCGACCGAACCGATCCTTCGCCGGGAAAACCGGTTGTGAGCGGGAGCACTTCGGCATGGTCGACGTCATGCCTGAGACGATGTCTTGGAGACACTGCAAATGCAGCATGTTTTGCCGGAATTATTGCGGCCTGAACTTTCAGTGATCTTTTGCGGTACGGCCGCCGGAACGGTGTCGGCCAAAGCAGGCGCCTATTATGCCAACCCCCGCAACAAATTCTGGAGCATTCTCCACGAGAGCGGCCTCACGCCGGTCAAGCTCAATCCCCAGGAGTTTGGCCGGCTTCTCGATTACAATATCGGGCTGACCGACCTGGTGAAGGACGCCCACGGCAATGACGGGGTGGTTCGAAGAGCAACGGCCGACGATCGCGAGGCGCTACGGATGAAGATCGAGAGATTCAAGCCATCCTTCCTGGCGTTCACGAGCAAGAATGCCGGCAAGCAATTCCTTGGCAGTTCGATCTCTCTTGGCCCGCAACCGCCGATCAGGGAGACGAAGGTTTTCGTGCTGCCTTCCACGTCGCCCGCGGCGAGATGGCAATGGGACGAGACGTACAAGCACTGGCACATGTTTGCGGAAGAGGTCGCCGGCGCACGGCTGAAGCCTTGAGACCCCATCACCCAAGGCTTCAAAGGCTTCATCCAAGGTTTCGAATCTTTCGCGGATCAGTGGAAAAGGGTCCGGCCCATGAGAGGTTGTCCCGCAGTTTCCCTCGCGCGAAGGGAACACGTCAGAATGTCCAGACAACCCTTTGATTTCATGGAGGGCCCGGATTTTACTGGCGCGCTCGGAGAGATTCGAACTCCCGACCCTCGGAATCGAAATCCGATGCTCTATCCAGCTGAGCTACGAGCGCCTGCGGTTCGATTACCAGACTTGGCGGGGCAGGGCCAGACGCTGCGGTTGATCCCGCAACGTCGGGAAAGGGGCTGAGATTCGGCCCGGAAAGGCGGATTTTCGCCTGGATTCCAGTGCTTAACGGATTCCCAACACAGTGCGGCCAAGGTTGTGCCGTTGGGTCCGGGGGACGGACTTAACGCATCCCTTGGTCTGACAGGGTCTCTCAGGTTTCCGGCCGGTCCATGCGCATCACGCCTCTTGCCCTGCTGCTGTTCGTGTCGCTGGCGGTTACGCCGGCCCGCGCCAGCCTGCATATCACCAACGATCACGGCGGCTATGTCGAGGAGTACAAGGCCAGGTACAAGCGGATCCGCGACAGCCGCGAGCGCGTCATCATCGACGGTGTCTGCAATTCGGCCTGCACGCTGGTATTCGGCATCGTGCCGCTGAACAAGATTTGCGTGACGCCACGGGCCAGCGTCGGTTTTCACCAAGCCTATTACGACAAGGCGTTCACGTTCGGCATCAAGGTCACCAGCGCCGAGGGCACGGCCGACCTGATGTCCTATTATCCCGACACGGTAAAGGACTGGATCCGCCGCAATGGCGGGCTGACCACCGAGATGAAGAAGATCAGGAACGGCGTCGATCTCTGGAAGATCGTCGATCCCTGTCCGGAAGAATTTTAGGGCAAAGGACCAGGCGACGAGTCTGATTCAGCGAAACTGAATCAGACTCAAAGCGCCGGCGGCGTTACTTCGGCTGCGGCACAATCCGCAGATAGGGTTTTGGCGCTTTCCAGCCCTGCGGGTAGATCGTCTTGGCCTCGTCGTCACTGACGGAGCCCGCGATGATGACGTCATCGCCCTGTTTCCAGTCGGCCGGCGTCGCGACGCGGTGCTTGGCGGTCAATTGCAGTGAATCGATCACGCGCAGTATTTCCTGGAAGTTGCGGCCGGTGGTCATCGGATAGACCAGCACCAGCTTGATCTTCTTGTCGGGACCGATGACGAAGACGTTGCGGACGGTCTGGTTGTCGGCCGCGGTGCGGACGTTGGCATCGCCGGAGGTCGCGGCCGGCAGCATGTCGTAGAGCTTGGACACGTTGAAGTCGGTGTCGCCGATCAGCGGATAGTTCGGCGCGGCGCCCTGGGTTTCCTTGATGTCCTCCGACCATTTGGCATGCTTGTCGACAGGATCGACGCTCAGGCCGATCAGCTTGACGCCGCGCTTGTCGAATTCCGGCTTCAGCCTGGCGAGTGCCCCGAGTTCGGTGGTGCAGACCGGGGTAAAATCTTTGGGATGCGAGAACAGAAGCGCCCAGTGATCGCCGATCCAGTCATGGAATTTGATTTTTCCTTCGGTGGTTTCGGCCTCGAAGTCCGGGGCAACAGCGCCAATCTGGAGTGTCATGTTTCGACCTCATGTTATTCTAGTTACAAGGAAATTCGTCTTCAAGGTATAGCGCCCGGCGCGGTTCAAGTGAACGGGGAGCGGTAAAAGGCGATATCCTTCTCCGGCGAAGGCGGACTCCTAGCATTTTCTTTTGATCCTGGGCCTGCGACGGAAAGATCACATATGCTTCAAAAGCCGTTTATTGCCCCGATATCGCCTCTTATGGCTCCCAACACGCTTTGGTGGCCTGCTATAGCCGTGAACCGTGACAGACGTCATCGCGACCAATCAGCAACCATTCGAAAAACTCGTGACGCGAGTTTCGAATCATTAATCACTCGTTTACGCCGGCATGAAATTGCTGGCCCGGAACAAAAACTCAGAAGAGTAACTACCGATGTCCGCCCCGCTTGCTACCCTCGTTGAACCGATCGGCGTGCTGGAACCCTCCGATATTTCCTGCCAGGATAGCGCCGCACAAGCCCTCGCCATCGTGCGCGATGGCGTGATCACCGGCGAGGGACCCACCGCCAAGGGCCGTGTTCATTTTTCCCGCGAGCTCGATGCCGACGACGCCGCCTGGTGCGCGCGCATTTTGACTGCCGCGGCCGTCGAGCATCAGCCGGTCAGCCGCGCCGAAGCCGAAGCCCTGTTTGAAATCGATGAGGCCGCCACCGAGCGCAGCGATTCCGGCCGCTTCGAGGATCTGCTGGCGAAGGCGGTCGTGCATCACGCCGCCTCCGCGTCCGGCCTTTCGGTGCCGCCGCGCACGGTTGCGCTGTCGCCTGAAACTTCGATCGAGAGCTGGGCGCCTGCGCAGGCGGTAGGCGTCAATACCGAAGTGCTGGAGTGGATCGCCAGCCAGATGCGCGGCAAGCGTCGCAGCAATCGCACGCTGACGGCGCTGGCCGCCACCATCGTCGGCGTGGCGGCGCTGCCGCTCGTTCACTTGCCGAATGTGTTCGATATCGGAATGTAGAATTCGCCCGACAGCGGCATTATTGGAGACGGCGGGGGTTATTTCCCCGCCGTTTTTTGTTTGCCGTTGTCCTCATCGAGTCCGACCGTCCGGCCCGGGAAGCCCGCAGCGTCGAAATAACGCTGCGACAGCACGCGCTGGTACTTCACCACGGTCCGGAGCCCGTTTGCAGCGGGCTTGGAGGTGAGGGTGCCGTCGGCCGCCTTGGGGATGATGCCGCCCGGCAGGGCTTCGGATATCACGCGGCCCATCAGGCCGCCGGCGCCGGTCGGGTGCAGATTCATCAGCTCCGCAATGGTCATGCCGACATCGGCATTGCTGACCGGCAGCGGATCGACATAGCCGGTCTTGAAGTCCGGTCCGATCGCCGCCATGAAGTTCATGGTGTCGCCGCGGCCAAAACTGCCGTGCATGCCCTGACCCTGCCGCAGCACGGTATCGGCGACCTCGACCGAGCAATTGGCCGGCTCTTCGCATCCGGTCGTGTAGGAGCGGAAATTGACCACGACCGACGGATTCGGCGTCACCGCCTTGCCCTTGAGCTCGAGCTGCGACATTTCCAGCGTGCCGGGATAGCGTCCGAGCTTGTCGTCGACGAACAGGCCGCTGACGTAATCCTGTTCGAGCAGCGCCTTGACCGTGCGCTCCGCCAGCTTCTTGTCCCGCTTCGGCAAATAGATCAGGTCCGAGCCGCCATTGGTGGCGACGACGAGATCGGGCTTCGCGGGATCGTTGCCGATCAGGCCGTTGCCGGCTTTGGGATGGGCATTGTCTGCCACGCGCGCGTTCTTGTTGTTCGGATCGAACAGCGGCAATTCGAGCGCCTTGGCCAGATCGATGGCGAGAAAGCCCATCGGCAGGAAATCCTTCGGCGTGTCGTCATAGGCGATCTTCGCCGAGGGACTGGTCTTGCTCTCCTTCGAGATCGTCGAGAAGCCGTGATCGGAAGTGACGATGATGTTGGTGCTGGCCGTGAGCCCGAGGTCGTCGAGCGCTTTGCGCAATTGCGCCAGATTGTCGTCGGCGTTCTTGATGCCGGCCATCGAGGTCGGGCCATTGATGCCGGGGGTCACGGCATTGAGGCTGTCGCCGTTGTTATGCTGGCTGCCGTCCGGGTCGCGCGACCAGAACACCAGCACGAACGGCTTGTTGCGCGCCTTGAACATCGGTAGCACCGCCTTGGTGGCGACATCGGCGAAATAGGCCTGCTGTGCGATATTGGCGACCGTGGTGCCCGGCGTCTTGGCGTCGCCGATCTTGCCGTTTTCGCCGCGTGACGGCGCAGCCAGCGGAAGATCGGCCTTGGTCAATGCCGCCTTCATCTCGTCCGAAAGCGGCACGCCATTGTTGCCGCCAGTCGAGTCGTCGACCACGATCGAATGCAGGCCGTTCGCGCCGATCTTGTCGGTATGATCGAAAATCAGGGTCGGGCCGAGCTTGCCGATCGCGGCGGTGCTGTAGCCCTTGGCGCGCGCCATCTTCAGGATGGTTTCTTCATTCAGGTAATCGCCGCCGAAATGCTCGTCGGCGTCGTGCAGCACCGGATCGGCTTCCAGGAACGGCGTCACGGTGCCGTCAGCTCCGCCGACCGGATAGCCGGTATAAATCGTGTTGCTGAAATCGCCGGTATCGCCGAGATAATGGCCGGTCGCCATCGCCGACGCGTTGGCGGTGGTGAAGGTCGGAAACAGCGAGTGCGAATTTTTGAAACTGACGCCCTTGTCGCGGATCTCGGCCATCGCGGGCGCGGTTTGCGGCGAGACGATCCGCCCGCGTAGACCATCCGGCACGAACAGGATGAGATTATGTGGTGCGCTGCTTTGCGCCGACGCGAAGCCCGTGGACAGCATGACCAGACCCGCGGATAGCGGCACGAGTGAGCGGCGCATTGGAATCTCCCGGAAGGCAATTTGGCGGCGCGTCGGCCGCCGCCTTTGTCTAGTTTTGCTCTACGACAGAATTGTTACAGCCGGCCCCGACGTCGTCGGAAGCTTGGGAAAACGGCGGCCATAGCGGTCCAGGCTGACGCGGGGGGCGTCGCGGCTATCAATCGTGGTGACGCGGAAATTCAGACGAGGGTCTTGTTCGTCGCCCGCAGCCGCTCCGCCAGGACCCGCATGACCTTTAATGCAAAGTAGGGGGTCTGGCTGACCAGAAACAGGAATTGCTTTTCGGCGACCGGGACAAGCTCGACGTCGGTGATGGCGATGGCCGTGGCGCTGCGCGGCTCGTTGTCGATCAGCGCCATCTCGCCGAAAATGCTCTCGGCGGAAAGTTCTCTGACCGTGCGGTTGCCGATCTGGATGCGCACCTCGCCGCTCTTGATGACGAAAAGCTCGTGCGCCTCGTCGCCTTCCCGGAAAATGACGCTTCCGGCCTTGAAGGATCGCGTATCGATGGTGTTGCCGGTCAATACGCTAAAGCTGGTATCGTGCTTCATCCTCGGCCCCATCTGACAATAACATGACATGCTAGGGGGCCGGAGGCGGTTCGGCAACTATTGTTCTTGAGGTTTTGGGCGGTTATGACGCCGTCATTCGGACTGTGCCGTCCCGCTTCCGGCATTCGGCCCCGGCAGATTTGGGAGGCTCCGGGCCGACATATACCGTTGCCTTGGGCGCGTTTTGCTGTACGACGGAATTGTTACGTCCGTCCGCCCATGCCAGATTGGAAGGGAGGATCCTGCCCCATAGGCTCGCAAGTAAAAAAGAGCATGTTCAAACGAATTCTGATCGCGAATCGCGGCGAGATTGCCTGCCGGGTCATCAAGACTGCCCGCCGCATGGGAATTGAAACCGTAGCCGTCTACTCCGAGGCCGACCGCGACGCGCTCCATGTCGAGATGGCCGACGAAGCCGTGCTGATCGGGCCGCCGCCCGCCGCCGAAAGCTACCTGCTGATCGACAGGATCGTCGAGGCCTGCCGCAAGACCGGCGCGGAAGCCGTGCATCCCGGTTATGGATTCTTGTCCGAGCGCGAGGCGTTTCCGCGAGCCCTGAGCCAGGCCGGCATCGTCTTCATCGGCCCCAACGCCGGCGCGATCGCCGCGATGGGCGACAAGATCGAATCCAAGAAGGCCGCCGCAAAGGCCAAGGTCTCGACCGTTCCCGGCCATCTCGGCGTCATCGAGGACGAAAAGCATGCGGTAAGGATCGCCGACGAGATCGGCTATCCCGTGATGATCAAGGCTTCCGCCGGTGGCGGCGGCAAGGGCATGCGGATCGCGCATTCGACATCGGAAGTCGCCGAAGGTTTCACCCTCGCCAAGGCCGAAGCCAAATCCTCCTTCGGTGACGATCGTGTCTTCATCGAGAAATTCATCGTCGAGCCCCGCCACATCGAAATCCAGGTGCTGGGGGACAAGCATGGCAACGTGATCTATCTCGGCGAGCGCGAATGCTCGATCCAGCGCCGCAACCAGAAAGTGATCGAGGAGGCGCCGTCGCCGCTGCTCGACGAGACCACCCGCCGCAAGATGGGCGAACAGGCGGTCGCGCTGGCGAAAGCGGTCAAATACGATTCCGCCGGCACGGTCGAATTCGTCGCCGGCCAGGACAAGAGCTTCTATTTCCTCGAAATGAACACGCGGTTGCAGGTCGAGCATCCCGTGACCGAACTGGTCACCGGCATCGATCTGGTCGAGCAGATGATCCGTGTCGCCGCGGGCGAGAAGCTTGCGCTCGCACAGAAGGACGTCACCTTGACCGGATGGGCGGTGGAGTCGCGGGTCTATGCGGAGGATCCGTTCCGCAATTTCCTGCCCTCGATCGGGCGGTTGGTGAAGTATCGTCCGCCGGCGGAAGGCTATGCCGATGGCGTCACCATCCGCAACGATACCGGCGTGCAGGAAGGCGGCGAGATCTCGATCTATTACGATCCGATGATCGCCAAGCTCGTGACCCATGCGCCATCGCGCGCCGCCGCCATCGAGGCGCAGTCGCACGCGCTCGATGCGTTTTATGTCGACGGCATCCGCCACAACATCCCGTTCCTGTCGGCGCTGATGCACCATCCGCGCTGGCGCGAAGGCAATCTGTCGACCGGCTTCATCGCCGAGGAATTTCCCGGCGGATTCATCGCGCGGACGCCGGAGGGCGAGGTCGCGCGAAGGCTCGCCGCGGTCGGTGCCGCGATCGATCATGTGCTGGGCGAACGCAAGCGCCAGATTTCCGGCCAGATGGACGGCCGGCTGGTGCAGCGCGAGCGCCGCCGGGCGGTCTGGTTGGAGCGCAACGAGATCGCACTGGATGTCGCGCGCGAAGCCGACGGGATCGCGGTGCGTTTTATCGGCGCCGACGGCACAGCCGGCCCTGCGCATCGCCTGGTCTCGCCGTGGAAGCCGGGTGAACCGGTCTGGCAGGGCGCCATCGACGGGCAATTGGTGGCCATGCAGGTGCGTCCGATCAACAACGGCGTTCGCCTGGGGTATCAGGGATTTGAAGTCCCGGTCCATGTTTTCACCGAGACCGAGGCGGCCTCGGCGCGCATCATGCCGGTCGTGACCGCGGCCGATACCGGTAAGAAATTGCTGTGCCCGATGCCGGGGCTCGTGATCTCGATCGCGGTGGCGGAAGGGCAGGAGGTCAAGGCCGGCGAGACGCTGGCCGTGATCGAAGCCATGAAGATGCAGAACGTGCTGCGCGCCGAACGCGACGGCACGGTCAAGAAAATCCATGCGGCCGCCGGCGCGACGCTGGCGGTGGACGCGCTGATTCTCGAGTTCGCTTAAGAAAAACAATTTGTCATTGCGAGGAGCGAAGCGACGAAGCAGTCCAGGCTATTGCCGCGGTCGCATCTCTGGATTGCTTCGCGGAGCCTATCATCGGGTGCGCATTCGCGCGACCCGTTGGCTTGCAATGACGGTGGAGGAAAGCCATGGCCTTCGGTCAACGTCGAGAGAAATTACGCGCGATCCTGTCGGGATCGTCCTGCGTTCATCCCGGATCGGTCTATGATGCGACCTCGGTCCGCATTGCCCAGGATATCGGTTTCGAGGTCGGCATGTTCGGCGGATCGGTGGCGTCGCTTGCGGTGCTCGGCGATCCCGATATCGCCCTCATCACGCTGACCGAACTGGCCGAACAGATGCGGCGAATGTCGCGCGCGGCGTCGCTGCCGGTGCTGGTCGATGCCGACCACGGCTACGGCAATGCGTTGAATGTGCGCCGCACCGTGCAGGAACTGGAAGCGGCCGGCGCCGCCGGCCTCACCATCGAAGACACCCTGCTGCCGCAGGTCTTCGGCGCGGCGAAGGCGCAACTGATCTCGATCGAGGAGGGCGTCGGCAAGATGAAAGCGGCGCTCGACGGGCGCAGCGAACCTTCGCTGGTGATCGTCGGACGCACCGGCGCCGCATCGATCACCTCGCTCGACGACGCGATCGACCGTGCCAGGGCCTACGAAGCCGCCGGCGTCGATGCGCTGTTCTTCACCGGCATCAAAAGCCGCGCGGAACTGGAGGCCATCGCTGCGGCGACACGGCTGCCGATCGTGCTCGGCGGCGCGCCCGAGGAGATGAACTTGCTCGATGATCTCGCGGGCCAGCGGGTGCGCATCGCGTTACAGAGTCACGCGCCGTTCGCGGCCGCAACGCAGGCCGTTTACGAGACGCTCAAGGCGCTGCGCGAAGGCCATTCATCGAAAAGCCTGAAGGGCCTCGCATCGCCGGAATTGACGGGCCGGCTGACGCGCGAGGCGGATGTGAAGGCGCGCATCACTGAATTCCTCGGCTTGAAGCGATAGGCGCCGGATGAGCGCCGCGATCCGCCGGGTGATGATCTGCGGCCGGGTGCAGGGCGTCGGCTACCGGGCCTGGGTCGAGCGCGAGGCGATGATGAGGCGCGGTCTCGAAGGCTGGGTGCGCAACCGCCGCGACGGCGGCGTGGAGGCGTTGTTTTACGGGCCGGCGGATATCGTGTCGGAGATGGTTGCGCTGTGCCGGCGAGGACCATCCTCGGCGCGCGTCGATGATGTGACCGATGAGCCGGCCGGTCCAGACAGCTTGAATCTGCGGCACGCAGGCGAGGGGTTTTCGGTGCTGCCGACTGTGTAGAGCATGATAGAGCGGGAATCGGTCTTCCCTCGCGGTAGACGCGAAGCACTCGCGCGGTTCGCACTTCGCTTGAAACGTGATCGCATTACCGCGGCAGCTTCGCGATCGCCTGGCTCAATTGGTGGATTTCATAGGGCTTGCGCAGGATAGGGAAATCGCCGCGCGCGTTCACCGCCGCGTCGCTATAGCCGGTCGCCAGCAGGACGGGCAGGTTGGGGCGGAGTTCTCTTAGGCGATGCGCGAGGCCGAGACCGTCCATCTTTCCGGGCATGACGATGTCGGAAAAAACCAGATCGACGGCGCTGCGTTCGATTTCGCGCAACGCCGTCTCCGCGTCGGATACTTTGCGGACGGTGTAGCCGAGCTGTTCAAGCAGGCTCGTGCTGACCGAGGCGACATCCGGATTGTCTTCCACCAGCAGCACCGTTCCGCTTCCCCTGGTATCCGTGGAGCGATGGCGCGGAGCCTGCGGTTTGCTTTTGGCGCGCGGCAGCAGGATCATGATCCTGGTGCCCTTGCCGAGTTCGCTTTCGACCCGGACCGTACCGCCGGCCTGGTGCGTGAAACCGTGAACCTGCGACAGGCCGAGGCCGGTACCCTTGCCGACAGGTTTGGTCGTGAAAAAAGGGTCGAATATCCTGCTCATCACGTCCGGGGGAATGCCGACGCCGGTGTCCTCGACGCTGATGACGACGTAATCGCCGGAATCCGGTTGATCGGCGGGCGCATGGTTGTGCGCGCGGACGGTGATCGTTCCGCCGTTCGGCATGGCGTCGCGGGCGTTGATGACGAGGTTGACCAACGCGGTCTCGAATTCGGAGATGTCGATGGTGACCGGCCAGACGTCGCGATCAATGTCGAACGCCAGCGTGACCGCGCCGCTGACGCCGGTACCCAGAACCTCGCGCACGGATTCGATTCGCTCGGCGAGATCGACGGGCTGCGGATTGACGCTTTGCCGCCGCGCGAATGTCAGGAGCTGGCTAGTCAGGGCCGCGCCGCGCTTTGCCGCCGCCTCGATCGCGGATACCGCGCGCTGAAGTCTGGCATCGTCGGCCATGCCCTTTTTCAAGGTATGGAGGCTGCCGCTGATGATCATCAGCAGGTTGTTGAAGTCGTGGGCCACGCCGCCGGTAAGCTGGCCGAGCGCATCGAGCTTCTGCGCTTCCGAGAGCTGTTTTTGTATTTGCTCGAGCCGGAGCTGGGTTTCGCGCCGCTCGGTGATGTCGCGGGTGATCTTGGCAAAGCCGACCACCCTGCCGTCCTCGCGGATCGCGTCGATGACGACGCTGGCCCAGAAGAAGCTGCCGTCCTTGCGGACCCGCCAGCTCTCCTCTTCGTAGCGGCCCTGTTCCGCCGCGATTCTGAGCGCGCGAGCAGGCTTGCCGCTGGCGCGGTCGCCCTCGGTGTAAAATCGGGAAAAGTGCTGCCCGATGATCTCATCGGCAGCATAGCCCTTGATCCGTTGGCCCCCGATATTCCAGCTGGTCACGATGCCGGTGGAATCCAGCATGTAGAGAGCGTAATCGGCGACGTTTTCGACGAGAAGGCGGAAGCTGCGTTCGCTTTCCTGTAAATCCTTCTGTTGCCTGTCTTTTTGAGCCATCAGGACCCCGCCTCAACGTACCCAAACGCGCGGTGGCCGAATTTGTTCCGGTAGGTATGGAACTTTTGTGCCGTATCATCCTGGATGGGCCGGTCGGACCGTGCGGCGTGACTAGGTCATCGTTTCCGGCAGGCTGGCCCTGGTCGGGCCGAACACCTCGGCGAAGGCCTGCCGGAGCGCGATATCGACATCGGCCAGGGAGGCGGGATGGCCGAGGTCGGCGAGGCTGGTGACGCCGTAGCGCGGGTCCACCACGCCGCAGGGCACAATCGCTTTGAAATGCGAAAGGTCCGGCTCGACATTGAGGGAGATGCCGTGGAACGTGACCCAGCGCCGCAACCGCACACCGATCGCCCCGATCTTGTCCTCGAAGCCCGCCCCCTTGTCGGGGCGCTTCACCCAGACCCCGACGCGATCCTCGCGCCGCTCGCCGCGTACGTTGAACGCCGCCAGCGTGCCGATGATCCAGGCCTCCAGGCTCGCCACATAGGCCCGCACGTCCGGGCGGCGCCGTTTCAGGTCGAGCATGACATAGGCCACCCGCTGGCCAGGTCCGTGGTAGGTGAGCTGGCCGCCACGCCCGGTTGCGAATAACGGGAAACGGTCCTCGAGCAGGTCGTCCGTTTTGCCGCTGGTGCCGGACGTATAGAGCGGGGGATGTTCCAGCAGCCAGACCAGTTCGGGGGCCTCGCCGGCTGCGATGGCCGCGACCCGTGATTCCATCAGCGCGACCGCTTCAGGATAGGGCACCAGCGCGTCGGATATCCGCCATTCGACCGTGCTATCGGCCGAAAACTGGGAAAAATTCGTCAAATCGAGGTTTTCGCGGTCATTAACCATTGGCTAACCATAACGTGGTGATCTGGAACCGTGCAATTCCGCATTCGTCAGTTCGGGTTCCAGTGGCAACGATTGATAAAGTCACCGTCGATCTCATGGTCGTCCTCGGGACAACGACCATGCCCATCCATCAGGTAATGCGTCTGAGCCGCGGTGCCATCATCGAATTGGATGCCACCGAGGCGGACGAGGTCAAGATCCTCGCCAACAACCTGCCGATCGCCAGCGGCGTGGTGCTCGTCGATCGCAACCGTATCGCGGTCGAAGTCAAGCAGATGCTGCCGAAATCACCCGGCGTCCGCTAAGCCCCGCGCTTGCGGGACTTTTGAGGGCAGGGCGATGAAGCCAAACCATCCACCGGCAGGCCTTGTCGACCCATTGCTGATTTGTTACATCGCGCCGTCAATCCGGTCGGCATGATCTCTCGCCGATCCCATAAAGCGCTCGTGGCGGAATTGGTAGACGCGCTGCCTTGAGGTGGCAGTGAGTAAAATCGTGGGGGTTCGAGTCCCTCCGAGCGCACCACCGTTTAATCTTGAAATCGCTAGCTTTTTTGAATGTTATTCAAGGTGGCAACCGCTGCTGCCTCGTTGGCGACGAAATCATCGACTGACACGCTCTGGTCGAACGCGACAACCTTGTCCATGCCGCTAAAGCCGAGCTTCTTACGGTTGGTTTGCGCGATATAGAGCAACGGCATCTTCGGATCGATCCATCCGAACATCGGCATCATCTGGCTCTCGGTGAAGTCGGCATGAGCGGCGACCTCGGCACGCGCTTTAGCGTTCGTTGCTGGAGACGTACCAGGACGCGACCCGACGGATATTTTGGACCAGGCACATCATGGGAATCGAGCCGATGGATCATCCGAGCGATGACGGGGTCTCCGCCGTCGCCGGATACCGCCTCTGCTTTTCCGCGCCGAGTTCCGTGTCGACGCCGCTGGCATGGCGGCAAACCCTCATTGCGCGGCCTGAAGCACCTCCGTGGAGGTGTGTCGGATCAGATAATCAAACGCCGAGAGCGAGGCCTTGGCACCTTCTCCCATGGCCACGATGATCTGCTTGTAGGGTACGGTCGTGGCATCACCGGCGGCGAACACGCCGGATACCGTGGTCAGGCCCCGCATATCGATTTCGATCTCGCCGCGTGGGTTCATTGCAACAGTGCCTTTCAGCCAGTCGGTGTTGGGCACGAGACCGATCTGAACGAACACGCCGTCGAGATCCAGACGATGCGACTGGTCACTGTTGCGCCTGACATAAGATAGGCCCGTGACCTTCTGGCCGTCGCCGTGAATTTCCGATGTCCGGGTCGAGGTGATGACGGTCACGTTGTGCAGCGAATAGAGCTTGCTCTGCAGCACGGCATCGGCGCGCAGGTTGGCATCAAATTCGATCAGGGTGACATGCGCAACGATGCCCGCCAGATCAATCGCAGCTTCCACTCCGGAATTGCCGCCGCCGACTACAGCCACGCGCTTGCCCTTGAATAGGGGGCCGTCGCAATGCGGGCAATAGGCGACTCCCTTGTTGCGGTACTCGTCCTCACCCGGAACGTTCAACTGACGCCAGCTTGCGCCGGGCGACAGGATGACCGTGCGCGACCTCAGCACCGCGCCGTTTGCCAGTTCGACCTGCATCGGATCGCCGGGTCCGGCAGCCGGAATCAGACGCACGGCGGTCTGCGCCCCCATGATATCGACGTCATGGGATTTCACCTGCTGCTCCAGTGACGCGGCGAGCTTCGGTCCTTCGGTGTGCGGGACCGAGATCAGATTCTCGATCGCCATCGTATCCAGCACTTGCCCGCCCAGACGTTCGGCGACGATGCCAGTGCGGATTCCCTTGCGCGCGGCATAGATGGCGGCCGCGGCGCCCGCGGGGCCGCCGCCGACGACGAGGACATCGAATGCGGCCTTCCCGGCGATCTTATGGGCCGTGCGCTCGCCACTGCGGGTGTCGAGCTTCGCCACGATCTCCTCGAGACTCATGCGCCCCTGCGCGAAGGGTTCGCCGTTGAGGAAGACTGAGGGCACGGCCATGATCTGGCGTTTCTCGACCTCGTCCTGGAAGAGCGCCCCGTCGATCGCGACGTGCTTGATCCTCGAGTTCAATACGCTCATCACATTGAGCGCCTGCACGACGTCAGGGCAGTTCTGGCACGACAGGGAGAAATACGTTTCGAAATTGAAGTCGCCGTCGAGCCCCCTGATCGTCTCGACGAGTTCGGGCGCTTCCTTTGGCGGATGACCGCCGGCCTGCAGCAAAGCCAGAATCAGCGAGTTGAATTCGTGCCCCATCGGTAATCCGGCGAAGCGTACGCCGATGTCCGTCCCGATCCGATGGATGGCGAACGACGGTGTGTGGTTGTCGTGCTGATCGGGGGCCAGGGTGATCTTGTCCGAAAGCGACGCGAGTTCCTCAAGCAGGCTTCGCAGTTCGCCCGATTTCGCGCCATCATCGAGAGAGGGAACGAGCTCGATCGGCAGCGTAATCCGTTCGAAGTAGGCCCGGACCTGATTCTTCAACGATGCGTCCAACATGTAGCGACTCCAAGGAAAGTTCTGAAAGCTCCTGACGTCATCCGACCGGATGAGCGACTCAGGAAGGAACGTGACGCACATGGGCACCACGCCTGTTTCGTTTCGGGCTGGCCTGTCGGCCAGCCCGAATTCCTGGACTGGAGGAAAAATCCGCTCCCGTCAGATCTTGCCGACGAGCTCCAGCGACGGCGCGAGAGTCTGTTCACCCTCCTGCCACTTCGCCGGGCAGACCTCGCCCGGGTGCGCCGCGACGTACTGGGCGGCCTTGATCTTCCGAAGGAGCTCCTGTGCATCGCGGCCGATGCCGCCGGCCGTGATTTCGACGATCTGGATCTTGCCGTGGGGGTCGACCACAAACGTGCCGCGGTCGGCAAGACCGACCTCTTCGATCATGACTTCGAAGTTGCGGGAGATCGTGCCGGTCGGATCTCCGACCATCGGGTATTGGATCTTTTGGATCGCCGGCGAGGTGTCGTGCCAGGCCTTGTGGGAAAAATGTGTGTCGGTGGAGACGCTGTAGATCTCAACGCCCAGTTTCTTGAATACCGTGTAGTTGTCGGCGAGGTCTTCGAGTTCCGTCGGGCAGACGAAGGTGAAGTCGGCTGGATAGAAAAAGACTACCGACCACTTGCCCTTGAGCGTTGCTTCGGTGATTTCGATGAACTTGCCGTTCTGGTAAGCCGTTGCCTTGAATGGCTTAATTTCCTTGTCGATCAAAGACATGCATTTTTCCTTTCGCACCTGCGAATGTGACCACCGTGGTCACGCGGCAACTTTTCCGCACATGCGGTTCGCAATTGCACAATCATACCTAAACCGCTTCGCTGATCTGTTAAAGGACAAAATATCCATTGTAGTGATCGATTATTCCGATAATTGTCCCTGCATGCAGATGCCCGCTCCCACATTCCGCCAGCTTCGTTTTCTGGTTGCAGTCACCGACCGCCGCCATTTCGGCCAAGCGGCGCGGGACTGCCTTGTAACGCAATCGACACTGAGCGCCGGCATCCAGGAACTGGAAGATCTGCTCGGCGTCCGCCTGCTGGAGCGCACGCGCAGGTCGGTGGTTCCCACGTCCATCGGGAAAGAGATCGCCGAACGGGCGCGCGACGTTCTCAGGCATGTCGAGGATCTGACCCATGCCGCCAGGGCGGCCCAGGCTCCCATGTCCGGACCATTGATGCTTGGGGTGATTCCGACGATCGGCCCCTTTTTAGTCCCGCGTGTCATGCCTCGCTTGCGCGAGGCCTTTCCAAGACTGAAGCTCTATCTCAAAGAGGAGCAGACAGCGCGACTTTTGGCGCAGCTCGACACGGGCGAAATCGACGCGGTAATCCTCGCGCTGCCTTACCCTGTCGATGGCGTGGAGATCGCGGAAATCGGACAGGATCGTTTTTGGGTGGTGTGCCCGTCCGGCCATCGGCTGGTACCGGCGGGCGTCGTCGGCTTGGGCGACATCGCCGCGGAGGATCTGCTTCTGCTGGAGGAAGGACATTGCATGCGTGACCACGCGCTGGCAGCCTGCTCGCTGGAGGGCGCGCGTAGGAACGTCGCCTTCCAGGGCACCAGCCTTTATACCCTTGTGCAGATGGTTGCGAACGGACTTGGCGTCACCCTTCTGCCCCAGATGGCGCTCGATGCCGGCATCCTGAATGGCCTCTCGCTTTCGGCTCTGCCGTTCGAAGGAGATATGCCGTTTCGGCAGATCTGCTTGGTCTGGCGCCGTACGGCAGGACGCAACGAAACATTCCGGAGTCTGGCCGAGATCCTGGAAGACTGCCTGTCCCCGGCCGCGGTTCGTGGCCTCCACGGACAGCAATCGTAGGCGACCGATCTTTCTCAATCTCGCGAATGGCGTCACGAGCAGGGAAGATCCGCCGCGGCATCTGAAAGCGCCTCGCGCGTCATGTCTCGAAGATCGAGGACCGGTTGATCGCGCGTCTTGATCCAACGCTTGCTATTGAACTTCGCCGCCCATGTCTTCTTCATCGGCGGTACTACGCAGGTGATCGATCCCAAGGCGGTGTGCCGCCAAAGCTTGCGATGAGATGATCGACGAAGCTGCGTAGTTTCAGCGAGACATGCCGCTTTGTCGGGTAAACGGCCTGTATGGTGAGTTCGGATGTTTTGTAGTGAGGTAAAAGAGCGACCAGCTCGCCGGCTGCAATGGATTCGCCGAAGACAAAACTGGGACCATAAGCCACACCGGCGCCGGCGAGTGCGGCAGTAAGCAGCATCTGAGTATTGTTCGCGGCCATGAGGACCGGCCCGTCGATCACGTGAGCTTGGCCGTCCGCATCTGTTAGCGTCCAATCTCCCGATGAAACGGCCTCGCTGAAGGCCAGTCGAGGAGCCTGACGAAGATCCTCCACATTGCTCAAAGCACCATGCCGTTCCAGAAATTTTGGAGACGCGCAGATCAACATGCGGCAAGGCGCAAGGCGTCGGGCCACGAGGTCGGAGTCGAGCAAGCGCCCGATCCGAATCGCGACGTCGATCCCCTCGGTCAGAAGATCGACGTATCGATCGTTGAGCATGATCTCCAACGCCACGCCAGGGTGACGATCCAGATAGCCGGCCACCACGTCACCGAGATGCATGGCGCCGAAAGTCACCGGCGCGGCGACACGCAAAACTCCGCGAATGGAATGTTGCGCGTCGCCTGCTTCCCTGTTGGCGTCCTCGTATTCCTCCAGGATGCGCTTGCAGCGGGTATAATATGCCTGGCCTACATCAGTCAGACTTAGCTTGCGCGTGGTGCGTTGCATGAGGCGGACGTTTAGTTCTTCCTCGATCGCAGAGACGTGCTTTCCGGCCATCGAAACCGACAAGCCAAAGCGCCGCGCCGCGCCGCTAAGACTTCCTTCCTCCACCGCCGCGACGAATACCGCCATGCTTGTCAACCGATCCATAGCCACCTAACTCGATAATCTGTTTATCGACTAATGATACTGAGATGGAGATTATAGATCCATAATAGATAATCTACCTACGCTCCAAGCCTGATCGGACACGACTTGGTTAGGAGCGAAGGAACATGAAAATCGCATCGAACGGAATTCGGATCCATGTCGAGGAGCGGGGGAGCGGAGACCTTCCGCTCGTCTTTCTGCACTATTGGGGCGGCTCATCGCGTACCTGGAGCCATGTCGCGGAAATCCTGTCGAAGTTTCATCGAACCTTCGCGACCGACCATCGCGGCTGGGGCGAGTCCGACGCGCCTCCAAGCGGCTATGGCCTAACCGATCTCGCCGCCGACGCACAAGGCGTCATCGACGCGTTGAACCTACAGCACTACGTGCTGGTCGGTCATTCGATGGGCGGCAAGGTCGCCCAGCTGATGGCCTCGCGCCAGCCGTCGGGCCTCGACGGCCTCGTTCTGGTCGCGCCTTCGCCGCCTCAGCCTATGAGCATGTCTGCGGAAGCGCGGGAGATGATGGCGAAAGCCTACGCTACTCGTGAAGCAGTTGAGATTACGATCGACAAGGTGCTGACGGCGAAGCCGCTTAGCGCCGCCGACAGAAAACAGGTCATCGAAGACAGCCTGCGGGGCTCGCCGCAAGCGAAGGCGGCATGGCCGAGAGCGACGAGTTTGGAAGACATCGCGAACGAGGTCACGGCCATCACGGCCCCCACGCTCGTCATTGCCGGCGAAGAGGACCGTGTCGATAGCGTCGACTTGCTGAAGGCGGAACTGCTCTCGCGTGTTCCACACGCTGTTTTGCGCGTGTTGCCGGCGACCGGGCACCTTTCGATGCTCGAGTCCCCTGAAGAGCTTGCTCAGATCATCGCTGATTTCACGGCCGTCTTGCGAATGCCGACAAACTCCATCGCGGCGGCATAATCGCGACTGAATTGCCCATCAACTTAAAGGAGAACTTCCATGTCTGAACTTCTTGCCGAATCCGAGTGCAAGGCCACTATCAACGCCCCGATTGAGACTCTGGACCTTACCACGTGGGTTTTCACGCTCGCCGACGAAGAATATCAACGATGCTCGAAGGCGCACATCGCGGCAGGTGCGAGCACGGATCCATCGGGTAAACGTGTCTCGATCAACGTGGAAAAGGTTGGGAATCTGATCATCTCCCACTACAATGAAGACGTGTCGGAAAGAGATCATTGCCGGGTCGTCTCGATCAGCGATGTCTTGACTCCGCAGGGCGGACGCACGACGTCCCGCATTACTTGGGAGTTGAAGGCGATCGCTTCAGAAGATGGACGTTGCGTGTTTCTCAACCGAGTAGCAGTGCATGCGACGCCTGAATTCTACAAATTCCTTGCGGAAAACAAGGTTGGTATCGAACAGGCAAAAGCCGCGATGGTGAAAGACCTCGAAGCCCACAACGCCGAAGAAACGCCTCTGTTCGCCAAAAGCATCGAACGAATGGTGCGTCACGGATAAGCACAACGGCTGCTGACAAAGATAGAAATCCATAAAAGGCACCTTTAGGACTGATAAGTGCCTTAGATTACGGGCGCTTGGATAGGCCATTGAAGTCGCAGCAAATGTGACCGCCCTCCGAGCGCACCATTTGACGTATAAGAATTTGAAATTACCGTAGTTTTTATGGTCTTATCTCGGTAGGTAAGACCTCATACATTCGTGAAACGTTCGTGCTTTGAGCCTCGTCATCGATTGGGCGGCGGCGTCACCCGGCGGATGACATCAGCCTGGGTGAAGCTGTCTGCTCGGTGGCTCATTCGAGCACAAGCTCGCGCGGAGATAGTTCGCCGGAGTATGACTGGTACTCAGGACACCAACAGCCCCCCACCCAGTGGACACGATAGGCGTACCAGGCTTGTTAGGTCCAATGGCCCGGCCGATCAGAAGTGCGCGATGAAGCAAATCGCGGGCGCCACGATTATCCTCGCCGTGAAATCGAAGTTCGCCCACATCAACTTTTGCGACGATGTCCGCGTAGGCTTCGGCAGCTAAGCGCGACCGCCGAGGGGAGGGTGCATCGTCATCGCTCTGAAAATGCTCGTCCCAGCGTTGTCGTATCAACGGCCTGCCTTGTCACTGCGCTGAATCTGAACCGAAATCGCCTCTGTTCGGGCCAGCAACGCCCGCACGATGGTCATTTCGGCCTGGTCCATGGCCAGGAGCGCGATCTCGACCGCAACGGCCGCGCAGCGTTCACAACGATCGGCGCGCGCGTGCAACTGATCGCTTTGCCGCTTCTGTTTCCATTCGGCGAGCGTTTCGGCCGATTCGTTGCTCTCCTCGTCCATCCAGCGTTCTAACTCGCTGTGTGCGGCGATGGTTCGCGCGCGGTTTTGCTCTGCGGCATCCTCTATTTGGCTCAATCGCTCGCGCAGTTGCGCCTCGTCGTTGCTTTCGCTCTCATAGATCAGAAAATTGAAGCGATCGAAGCTTGCTGCAATCCCGGAAACGTTCAGCCAGAGATCCTCGCGAAGTTTTTCGATATTGCCGTTCATGGCCTATCCGCCTTCGGTGTGCGTCTTCCGCACGGCAGTCTCGATCATTGCGGCAGTCCCGCCGAATAAATCGCGCCAAATCGTTGCAAAGGCCGTCGCATTTCGGTCCAAGCACGCGGCAATTGCGCAGCCGTAGAGGTTCGAGCTTGCGGCCAGGCTGGCTGCTCGGTTGCTGCCAGCAATGAGACGATCTGCTCTCTCTTAGAGAGCCCATTGCGGCCGGAAGCATGGTTCAGCAGCATTTGGGGCGATTTGGCGATCTTTGGCTGGCTTAACTCGAAGCGATGCATTCCGGATTGTAGCAAGGCAATGGCAAGCGGCGAATTGGGGACATATGAGCGGCATTGAGGTGTTCGTCGGCCTGCTCCAATCCGAGAGTTTGCCGCTCTGGGCCGGACGCCCGCCCGGTCCCAGTTGACGGGTATTGAAGCTTCTTGTGTTTCGTTGGAACCGAAGAGCAACCGGATGATCAGTAATACCTTCCAGAAGATCGCGTTCGATTCAGTCGCAGAAGCGCTCCCGTTTGCTGTCGACCCCACAAAAATCACCGTCGAACCCGGTCTGTCCTATACGATCAGTCCGATCAAGGCGCATGATTTTGCAGCCGGCGTCATGGCTGTTTTTGGCTCCGTAGTCGAGTACATCGGCATCCTGCGCGGTCTGCCGGCGCAAACGATGAAACTGAACCGTCGTCGGTGTGGGCTGCTTCTCAACTCAGGCCAGCTGCAATTCCTAAACGGCTATGGATGCCTGATGGACACTTGGCCCGTGGGGCCGGACAACGGAACCTATCGCGCCAAAGACGGCCGGTATGTCACGGTTATCGGACTCCATCCGCATTTGCGCGACGCCTTGCTAGAATATTTTCAATGTCCGAACTCGGCACGCGCGTTGCAATCTGCCGTCGAGAAAAAGCCGGCGCAGCAAATCGAAGACGAGATGGCGGCGCTCCGGCTTCCGGCAGGAGTCGTGCGCAGCCCGGACGAGTGGCTGGCGCATCCGCAAGGTACGGCGACGGCGAAGCATCCCATGATCGATATCGAGCAACGTGGAAACGCGGGCAATCGACGCCTCGGCAAGGCGAAGCGCCGGCCGCTCGAGGGCGTTCGTGTGGTCGAACTCGCGCATCTCGTCGCCGGTCCCACGGTTGGACGCCTGCTGGCCGAGCAGGGTGCGGACGTGATCAAGGTACAACCCCCGATCGGCGACTGGGTGCTTCCGCTGTGGCTTGATGTCAACTGGGGCAAGAAGAGCATTCTGCTGGATATCAAGAGCCGTCGAGGTAAATCACGCCTGATCGAGCTGCTCAGTGGTGCCGACGTGTTGGTCAACAGCAATTCGCCGGGCGCTCTGGAACGCATTGGTCTGGACGAAGCGGCGCTACGCCAGATCAACCCCGGCTTGATCTATGCCAATGCGTCGTATGCCTCCGCCTCGACACCCTGGCACGAGCGAAAAGGGTTTGAACAGATTGCTCAGGCCGTTTCCGGCTTGATGCACGCCAATTCTGAGGACATGCCCGCGCCGACGCTGATTTCCGTGCTGATTAACGACTATATGACCGGATATCTCGCCGCCACCGGCGCGATTGCTGCACTCGCCGAGCGAGAAGAGAAGGGCGGCTACTGGAATGTGGGCGCTTCACTGACGCGCTGCGCCATGATGGCCACTACCCTTGTCGAGCCGCGCGACGGCGAACCCTACGCGCCGGTGTCGGTACAGGATATGATCGATCACGGCGTGGATCAGGTGACGCCGCTGGGGACGTTCACCCGGCTCGCAGCGGCTGTCGAATTCAGCCACACGCCTTCGATGGCGACGCTGCCCACGGGCATTCCCGGGAGCCATCCGGATACAACGACTTGGTCGGAAGCCACTGACGGCGATGCGCCGGGTGACCTACCGCATCACCCGTCTCGTATCGCCCGGCTCGGAGCCATCAGAAATCTGGTGCCAGGACACGGCATCGAGGATCGCGGCGACGGTGGAGGTGGGCTTAGCCTAGCCTCCAAACGGTTGTTCGAAATTGTTGCGGCGAGCCGGGCCTGAAGGGGGCTGTGACTGCCATGAGAAACACGGGCGTTCAGTTTTCTCAGCACAGCCCGATCCGCTTTATGCCCTCATTCTCTTGCCCATCGTGCGAGGAGCCCCCTCGCTCGCTGTAGGTCGGTGGTGTCGAATCCTTCAGTGAATTTCGCGTAGACGCAAGCAAGCAAGTCCCGGGCATCACCCAAACGGCCTTGGGCATGATACAAGCCGCCGAGGCTCATGGCTCCTCGCAGTTCCCAGAACAGAGCGCCTTGCTGCTTTGACAGATCGAGCGAGCGATGAAAGCAATCTTCGATCGTGGCTGTTTCGGCACATCTCGAAGCAAGTAGGATTTCTCCCTTGATCCGCAATGCCTCGGGTTTCCACCACAAGACGTCATTGCGCTCGGTTCGTAAAATGGCATCTTCAGCGATCGCAAGGCCTTCCTCAAAACGGCCTTGGGCGGCCAGGATCCCCGCAAGGCCCCCCAAGAATGGCGTGTAATGGACTTCGAACTGGGCTTCTTTCAATCCGGCTAAGCCACCACGAAGCTGTCGCTCGGCCGATACAAGGTCGCCGAGTTTCGCCGATAGCCAGCCCTCATACGCCAGGGTGCAGGCTCGATAGCTTGGCAGGTCGTGCTTTTCGGACCAGTCCTTGAGCAAGGCGATCGAATGCTTGGAACTCACCAGGTCTCCGGCCCTTAGCGAAATCGCACAGCCGCCCCAGGCCAGCGCAAAACATAGTGTCATGGCGTGGCCGCCAGCCTCCGCGTCGTCAACGATTACTCGGGTAGCCTGGACGGCTTGATCCTCCAGACCTGCAGCCAGAGGATATTGGCGAAGACAACGCGAGCCTGGATTCCACGGTCCATTCCGGAACGCAGGACCGGAGTCGGCCGTTGCACCGACTTCATCCGCGTAAAGGCCTGTTTCGCATAATTCATGGAGCGGGCATACTCACCGAGATAGACCAGTGCGCCGCTGAGCAGGAATTCCGCCGTCGAGACCTGGACTGGGTCCGCCATGGAGTTCGCAACCGGCTCGGCGCGTTGAGCCAAGGACAACGCTCCCCGGAAGTCTTCGAGGCGAAGACAAAGATTGGTCAGCCCGGCGAGCGCGCGCAAGAGATAACCGACATCTCCAAGGCTTTCGGCGAGCTCGCTTGCCCGCATGAGCGCCGCGCGCGCGGGAGCGCTGACGCCGAGCGTATACATGAGGGCGAGGCCGAATTCCATTTGCAGGACCATTTCCAAGCGGCTTCCACGATCTGCCTCCTCCAGAAGGTCGAGTGCCTTCCCGGTCCACGAATGACATTCAGCAAGCAACGACATTTCAAGCAGGAGTGGTGCTGACGCGGCGGCCAGAGCCACCGCAATCGACGGGTCACCTTCGCGCGTGAACGCCCAGCCGAGTGCAGCACGTACATTATCGATCTCCGGCTTTCCGGCAGCCATGGCCGAGCGAATGTCGACGCCCCGCGCGGATTCAAGAAGATCCCGATAGCAGGCGGCGTGCCGCCGACGAAGAGCGTCGATCCTGTCACTCTCCAGCTCCAGGAGTTTTCCGAAGGCGTAAGCCCGAGTGGCTACGAGCAGGTGAAAGCGAATCCCGCCTTCGCCGATTCCCGCCGTGACCAATGACTTTGTCACCAGGCTGGCGACAGTATCAGCGATATCGGGTGATGATCCGCCCGTGTCCGCGACAACCGCTCGCGCGGCTTCCAGCGTGAAGCTGCCGACGAAGATCGCGAGCCGCCGGAACACTTTCTGTTCATCGGGATCGAGCAGGCGATAACTCCAGTCGAGCGCTGCGGAGATCGTATGATGCCGCGGCATCGCTCCGCGATGGCCACCGCCCAACGCCGGCAAGCGATCGTCGAGCCGCGCCGCGAGACCGTTGACGCCGAAAATATCGACGCGCGGGGCCGCGAATTCGATAGCCAGCGGAATGCCATCGAGCGTGCGACAGATGTAAGCCGCGCTCGAAGCGTCCGAGTCAGCAAGCTGAAAGTCGTTCATCGCCGCAGCCGCACGTTCAACAAACAGTTGAACCGCGGAAAAGCCGAGGGCTTCGTCCGCGCTCAGTTCCCGCGATTCGGGGGGACTTTGGAGCGGCGATAGACGGCAGACCTGCTCACCGTCAATCCGCAGCGGCTCTCGGCTGGTTGCAAGGATACGAACGCCGCCCGCGCCCCTCAGGATAGCCGCCGCAACGGCGGAGGCCTCTTCGATCAGGTGCTCGCAATTGTCGAATATGAGCAGCATCTGCTTATCGCTCAGGGCACCGACCATGCTCGGCAGCGGATTGTCCGACCTTATCTCCAGCTTCAGCGAGGATGCCAGAACCGTCTGCACGAATAGAGGATTGTCCAATGGCGCGAGATCGACCAGCCAAATGCCATGTTCGAACGTGCCGATCAGACGTTCGCCCACCTCAAGTGCGACAGCGGTTTTGCCGATGCCCGCAGGTCCAGCGAGCGTTAGCAGCCGAGCCGTCGATAGACGATCCACAAGGTCGTCCACGATATCCGCCCGTCCAATCAGCCGGGTAAGTTGGATCGGCAGATTGTGCCGGCGTGCCGGCGCATCTCGGCTGAGAGTGGCCGTTTCCGGTTCTTCGGCGAATGTGACAGACGCGATAAAGCGATATCCGCGGCCCGGAACATTGACGATATAGCGGTTGCCGTGCTGTCCGTCGCCGAGTGCGCGCCGCAGAGCCGCGACGTGAACGGTGAGATTGGCCTCTACAACGACCGTGTCGGGCCAAACAACGCGGATGAGTTCCCGCTTGTTCACCAGTTCGCCCGCGCGCTCTACCAGAGCGATCAGAATGTCGAGGGCACGGCTGCCCAAACGAACAGGTTTGTCCCCCTCCAACAATACACGTTCTACCGGCAGCAAGCGGAATGGGCCGAATAAGAAGTCGCGATCTCCCGGAAGGAAAGTCCGCTCAGCCACGTATCATCTCGACGGTTAAACCGTAAAACCACGACAATATGCGTCCGAAGCGGGCGTGTCCATGCTGTCGAGGAGCCGACGCGCCGGACAAGGCGTCATATCGAGGAAGACGAAAATAGCGCCACGCAGCCGCGCTTTTCGTTTCTCATGCGATTAGGTTTGCCATGCCGCTGTTTGCAACATTTTGCTGCGCTTTGGCGCCCTTGACTCGGAGCGTCGGTCGCTCCGCTGTAGCACAATAAGTGTACCTGGTATCAGTAAGGGCAGCGCCGACGGTGACCACGATTTCCACAAGCAGGAGGGCGCTCGCAGCAAGCTCGGCGGCCCGGCTTCGGGTCCAGCTATCGCATCCGACGCCGTGAAATTGCCGTGAGGCCAGCCGCGATGCCGCGCGTGGGCTCGAGGTGGGGAATAGTCGTACTCGCTTGTTCTTTCATCGCAGGCTGCGCATCTCTCAATTATCCTGTCAATACGCCACTTTCGGTCGAGCATGGTGCAGGGCTGCCGTCGATTCCTGACGTCGGCGGTGAAACTGCGATAGCACTCTCGTTCTCCGGCGGAGGTACGCGTGCTGCGGCCTTCGCCTTCGGCGTGCTTCGCGGGCTCGACGAAATGCCGGTGGCGGGCGGCAGCAAGCGCCTCGACCAAATCGCCTTCGTTTCGGGCGTATCCGGCGGTTCGGTGACGGCAGCCTATTTCGGGCTCAAAGGCAGGGCAGCGCTTGCCGACTTCCGCGAGCGCTTCCTGGTTCGGAACGCTGAAGAGGGCTTGAGAACGAATATTGACTTGAACAATCTCGCCGCAGGATTTGGCGGTGGCGTCAACGACGCGAGCAGATTTCCGGCCTGGCTCGACGCCAACCTGTTCGATAAAGCGACGATGGGCGACCTGATGCGGTTCGGCAAGCCGATTGTCTGGATCAATGCGTCCGACCTTTTCAATAGAACGCCGTTCGTATTCTCGCAGACGACGTTCTCGGCGCTGTGCAGCGATCTCCGGACTTTCCCGTTGTCGCAGGCCGTGGCGGCTTCCGCTGCTGTGCCTGTCGCTTTCGTCCCAATCGTGATCGAAAGTTTTCCGGAAGCCTGCAGCCCGGCTCCCTCGGCATGGGCCGGTCGCGTGCTGGCCGATCGAAATAGCGGAGCGCAGGTGCGGGCCTTCGCCCAAGCGCTGGCACGTTACCGCAATCCCGATCAAATGCGCTACCTGAAGCTCGCCGACGGCGGCATCACCGACAATTTCGGCCTGTCGGGGCTCGTCATCGCCCGCGCGGCGGCTTCTCAACCCTATATGCCGCTGACAGCGGACAAGGCTGTGCAATTGCGGCGCGTCATATTCATGGTCGTCAACGCAGGCCAGGCTCCGAACGGCAATTGGTCAGGCACCCTCGAGGGTCCTTCCGGTACGGACCTGCTCGACGCCGTGACGGACACGGCGATCAGCTCCGCGGTTCGCAGCGGCTTTGATGCCTTTCGCCTGAGTATCCGCGAATGGGAGGCGGCGACACGAAAATGGCGGTGCGCGCTTCCGCACGCCGAGGCGCGCCGGCTCGGCGCGCCGCTCAACTGGCGCTGCAGCGATATCAGCTTCGAGATCACCGAGCTCTCGTTCGACCGGCTCGAGCCCAAACTGGCTGCCAGGCTATCGGCTGTGGAGACGCGCTTCAAATTGCCTGCCGAAGAGGTCGATCTGGTGAGCCAGGCGGGGTTCGAGGAGGTTCTCGACGATCCGATCCTCGCTGCCGCCCGACCGCGTCCGCGCCAAAGCCGTTGAAATCACGGGACCTTTGGAATGATTTATTGAAATTTGTAGCTCTTGATTCAGACCGAGGCTCCGCGCGCAGTAGACCAAAAAAAGCGAAGGCAGTGTTGAGCGGGCGGCGTCATGACAGTAAGAAATATCGGGCTTGGCATTTCGATTGGCATGCTGTTGTGCGCAACGGCGGCTCATGCCGACGAGGGGCTGGTCGGGTTTGGTCGTCTCGCCGGCGAAACGCCTGCTCAACCTCGGAAGTCGCCGGCGACACCTCGCAAAACCAGGAAGCCCACGGTGTCTTCCGGCAAGACTGTCCCGGCTGCGGCGGACCCGTTTGGGCCGGTCCCGACGGACAAGATATCGTTGGCGAACGTGGCGCCTGGCCTGATCGCTTATTTCAACAATGGGCCTGTTTTCGGGTTGCCGGGAACGGTCACGGGCGACATCTGGAATCGCACGCAACTGCTTGGTGATTGGGGTGGTGTACGAACGGATTTGGCGCGCAACGGCTTTTTCTTCGACATCTACTCGACGAGCTACTATCAGGATGTCACGTCCGGTGGCCTCAAGACCGGCGGCGCGTTCGTCCAGAGTACCCAGGTTTCAGTCAATGTTGACACCGGCCGTGCAGGCCTCTGGTCCGGCGGATTGATCCATTTCACGGCGCAGGCCCGCACCGGCGATAACCTGCCGAATACATTTACGGCCGGTACGGTCGTGCCTCAATACGCGGGCCTGGTGTTGCCCGACCCGACGCTCGGCAACAGCATTCTTCCATCCGAATATTTTCTGGTCCAGGCGTTGAGCAAGCAATTCAGCGTCGTATTGGGAAAAATCAGCGACGTTTTCATTCCGGATCAAACGGCATTCGGGAACAGCTACAAATATTATTTCTCTAATTTCAATTTCAATAAAAACCCGATGACGACCAATTTCTACGATCCGACAGCGCTCGCCGCGCTTGGGGTTTGGGCCTTTAGTCCGAAATTCGCGATCGCCGGCGGCGTACTCGATCCCAACAGCAAGGCCGACAATCTCGCGTCGAATGCATTTGACCGGGTCAACCTGTATTTGACTTCGGTCATGTCCTACGACGTTGGGGGATTGCCTGGTCAATTCTCCCCGGCGGTCAACTGGTCCAACAAGCCAAAGTTGGATCTGGAAATGCCATTGGGGCGCTTGACGTCCGTGTCGGCGGTGACCCAGGCCGTCGGCGGACTGCTCGGGGCGAATTCACTCGATGGCCTGCCCACTTACTACAGGAGCGAGAGCTGGTTCGCGATCGCCAACGTCTCGCAGTATCTTTTTGTAAAAGACGATCCGGCAACCGTCGCGGCAAAGTTGAAGAGCGGCCAGGTGGTCAACGGCATCGGCGTCTTTGCGCGGGTCGGATACGCCCCCGAAGAAACCAACACGATTACGCGCGATGCAAGTATCGCGCTGTTTGCGCACGGAATGTTTGACGTGCGGCCATACGACAGCTTCGGCGTCGGTGTTTACTACAATCAGATCAGCAGTGAATTCAAGACAGATATTGTGCAGCTTACCAACGGGACATCATCCGCGAACGACGAGACCGGGATGGAAGTTTTCTACGATTTCGCCATTACCCCGGCGGTCCGACTGATCCCGAGCTATCAGCACATTTGGCATCCGCTGAACGCTGAAGTCGCCGAGCATCACACCAGCTCCGATATTGTCCAGACTCGCCTTACCGTGGCGTGGTGATCCTGCGGATCATCACGAACGACTCTGCAGATACTTGTAAAGGAGATCAGGATGAAACGAGCGGTAATTGTCATGACCGCGTGCGTCGCGCTGGCGCTTCCGATCGTCGCGAAGGCTCAGGTCGCGGGCTCGACCCTCATCGGGGTCGCCGCAGCCGAATTGCGCGCCGTCGCACTCGGATGGAGCGCGAAGCGTCAAGTGCTTGGCCAATCGGTCTTCAACGAGAAGGCCGAGCGCGTTGGTGCAATTGACGATATCCTGATTTCTCCCGACAGGGCGGTGTCCTACGCCATCATCAACGCCGGCGGGTTTCTCGGCGTCGCAAAGCACGATGTCGCCGTTCCCGTGGATCAGCTCAAGTTGGTCGGCCACAAGCTGATACTGGCGGGCGCCACGCGCGACGCGCTCAAGGAGACGCCGCCCTTCGAATATTCCGTGAAATAAGTCCCGCTAGCGCGTCCTGCATGGTGCGCAAGTCATCCCGACGTTCATCAGACAGGAGAGATCGATGGCCTTCGTCAATCCAATTCTCGGGACTATGCAACGAGCGGTAAGAGAGGCGCTGGGCGCGCACTGGAAACTGTTTATGTTTCAGGGCGGGGCGATGATCGTACTGGGAATCCTCGCCATCGCCGCTCCTGTGGCGGCTACGGTCGCAGTCGATCTTTACGTCGGATGGCTGTTCCTGATCAGCGGACTGTTCGGCTTGATCGCGCTTTTCTCGATCAAGGATGTGCCGGCGTTTCTCTGGAGTCTGCTTACGGCCGCATTGTCCCTCGTGGTGGGGATATTGTTGATTGGCAAGCCGGCGAGCGGGGCGCTGTCGCTTACGATAGTCCTCACGGCGTTCTTTGCCGCCGAGGGTGTCTTTCAGATCGCGACCTCGATCGCTTACCGCCATATCATTGTCGGCTCGTGGATCTGGATGCTGATCAGCGGCCTGGCCGATCTCGCGTTGGCCGGGGTCATCATCGCGGCATGGCCGGTGAGTGCGGCCTGGACGCTGGGGCTTCTGGCCGGCATCAATCTGATCACGTCGGGCTACGCGATCTTCATGGTCGGGTTGGCTGGGCGAAGCTTCGCCCGTGAGGCGCTCCCGGGCGTTGCGGCGGCAGGCTGATGCGCATTGCGGCCACGCTCCCCGCAAAGGGCCGAGACCTCCGCCTCGACCTTTTTCGCGGATTGGCCAATTGGGGGATTTTCCTCGACCACATCCCCAACAACGTGGCCAACTGGATAACGACACGTAATTACGGGTTCAGCGACGCTGCGGATCTGTTCATCTTTATATCCGGCTATACGGTGGCGTTCGTGTTTGCTAGGACGATGATCGAGCGCGGGTTTATCGTCGGAGCGTCGAGGCTGATCAAGCGCGTCTGGCAGATCTATGTCGCTCATGTTTTCTTGTTCGTGTTCTATCTCGCGGAGATAGGTTATCTCGCGCAAAAATACGGGAAAGCCAGCTTCGCCGATGAGTTCAACATCCGGGGCTTCCTGAGCAATCCCGCTCAAACCTTGTTCGAGGGGCTGATCCTCAGGTTCAAGCCCGTCAACATGGACGTATTGCCGCTGTACATCGTTTTGATGGGAATATTTCCGCCCGTTCTTTGGGTGATGCTGCGAAAGCCGAATCTGACGCTGCTGATCTCCGCGCTGCTTTATGTTTTGGCGCGCCAGTTCGGCTGGAACCTTCCTGCCTATCCGACCGGCGTCTGGTATTTCAATCCTTTCGCCTGGCAATTCCTGTTCGTGTTCGGGGCCTGGTTCGCGCTCGGAGGCGCCGGCTCGTCGATGCGTCTTATCCGTTCGAAGTCTCTTCTTGTGCTCGGTGCGGGCTATCTGCTGTTTGCGCTGATCATCACGATGGCGGCGCGGTATCCGGGGCTCAGGGACCTGATTCCGGCCAACGCCTACGGCTTCTTCATTCCCAACGACAAGACGAACCTCGCGCCGTATCGGCTGATACATTTCGTGGTCTTCGCATTCCTGGTCGTCCGGCTGCTGCCACGCGACTGGGCGGGTCTCGAATGGCCGCTATTCCAGCCTGCAATCAAGTGTGGCCAGCAATCCCTGGAGGTTTTTTGCGTTGGAATTTATCTTTCATTTATCGCGCACTTCGTTCTGGTGGAAGTGTCCGGCGCAATATGGATGCAGCTCTTGGTCAGTGTTGCCGGCATCGCGGCCATGACGGCGGTGGCGTATTATCGGTCGTGGTCGAAAAATCTCGACAAGGTTTCGAGGACGGTACCGGCAACGTCGTCGTCTGTCGCGGGATGATGCAGGCATTTGCGGCGATTTGGAACGTTTAATTGGGGTTGACGCAACAGCTCTGCCAAGTTGCCGCACAGGGCAACCAACAGCAGCGGGAAATAGACGTTATGGACGAAGTAAAACCGTCGCAGGTGATTTCTGCTTCCGGGAGCGAATTTGACGTCAGCGGCGCGCTCGATCGATTCCTGGACGGAATTGGTCTGGCCTCCGCCAACACCGGGGGAGCTATCGAGTTCATCGGCGCCGATCCGATCTACGAAAGCCGCCATCGCATTGGCGCCTGCATGGCCATCCCGATGATGGGGGCAGCCGTCGGCGCAGCGACGGTCTGGGAAATGCGGACCGGACGCGGTCAGGACCTGTCGCTTGATTTGCGAAAGGCGATCCACGGCGTCAATCCTCTTTACAGGTTCAAGCCGACGGTCAACGGCTACGCCTATCAAATGCCCTACAGCCAGGGCAACCATATGATGTTCGACCTGTATCTCACCAAGGACGGACGCTGGGTGCTGCCGACCGGTATCTATCCGCACATGACGAACGAATGGTGCGCGTTGCTTCGCTGTTCACACGAGAAAAACAGCGTCGCCAACGCGATCCTGAAATGGGACGCGCTCGACCTGGACGACGCGGCGGCCGAAAACAACATGATCTTCGCGGTCTGCCGCTCCGAGGACGAATGGGCCCGCCATCCGCAAGGCGAATTGCTGGCGTCCAAGCCGCTGATCGAGATCGAAAAGATAGCTGACAGCGATCCAGAGCCTTTTGCTCCGGCCGATCGTCCTTTTTCCGGGCTGCGCGTATTGTCGGCGACGCACGTCATCGCTGGCAATGTCGTCTCGCGGACTTTGGCCGAACAGGGCGCCGAGGTCCTGCAAATTGCGCGTCCGCAGGAGTTCGAACACGAGGTCCTGGCGATCGACCCGACGGCCGGGCACCGGTCGGCATGGCTCGATCTCAAGTCTCCCGAGGGGAACAAAAGAGGCCATGCGTTGGCTGCCGCGACGGATGTGTTCGTCGACAGCTATCGCGGGCGAAGCCTGAGCAATCTCGGTTTCTCGCCGCAGGAACTGGCTGCGAGGCGTCCGGGCATCATTTATTGTTCGGTCCGCTGTTACGGCTATGAGGGGCCGTGGGCCAATCGCGGTGGCTTCGATATGGAAGCGTTGTGCGTGAGCGGTTTCACCTTCAATGAGGGTACTCCCGACCGGCCCAAGATGCCGCCGACCTTTGTGATGAACGATTATATTGCCGGCTATATGGGGGCGGCTGGCGTGACGGCGGCGCTGATCCGCCGCGCCCGTGAGGGCGGCAGCTATCACGTCAAGATTTGTCTGACCCGCAATTCGATGTGGTATCCGACTCTTGGCCTGCTGGAGCGTGGCGATCACGACTTCACAGGCGAGCAGCACAAATTGCTGGCGCCGGACGCGATCACGCGGCAGACGCCGTATGGCGAGATCGTTCGATTGGCACCTGCAGTGCAGTTCTCGGAAACGCCGGGCGGCTGGAATGATCCAATCGTGACGGTGCGTGGCTCGTGCAGGCCCGAATGGTTGCCTGTCCGATAAGCCAACATAAGGAATCCTGTCGTAACCTCGGCCGTTCATTCCTCAAGCAGGGAAGGGGTTCTGGCAGAATACTTCAGACGGGTGGGCGCGCACGCTACGATCCGGCTCGGCGCGTGCTAGGCCCATTCGTCGAGAAGGAATTTGGCCGATTGGAGATCCGCGTTTCCGAAGCCCTCGGTAAATCTGCGATAGATGGAGCGTAGCAGATCGCGCGCGTCGCCAACGCGCCCTTGAGACCGCCGCAAGCGCGCGAGCCGCATGGCGGTTTGCAACTCCCACCACAAATTCCCTTGACTGTGTGCCATTTCCAGCGACCGAAGAAACTGATCCTCTGCAATGGCCATGTCCGCTCGCTCTAAGAAAATCTCGCCCTTGATCCGCATCGCGTCGGGCACCCACCCGAAAGCATGGTTGCGCCCGGTTTGCTCGATTGCCTCGTTGATGGCAGCAAGGCCGTCGTCGAGACGATTAGCTTTCGTGAGAATCTCGGCCAGGCTGCCGAGGAACGCGGCGTAGAGAACTTCGTATTGGGTCTGGCGAAGCCCATCGAGGCTGGCAAGCAGCAGCCGTTCTCCATCCGCGAGCGCGCCTCGTTTGGCCGCCAATTGTCCCTCGAATCCGAGCGCGCAGGCATAATAGCTGCGGAAGCCATGCACTTCGGCCAGCTCTTTGAGGTGCATGATCGAATATTCGGCCGTCTCGATATCGCCGCGGCCAAGCGAAACGATGCAGCCACCCCAAACCAGCGAGAAACACAACGAGACCGGATGGCTGCGGGCCCGTGCGTCGGCCAGAACGGTGCGCGTTAACTTGGCCGACTGATCGAGCAAGCCCTGGTACCAAAGAGCGTGGGCCAAGACGCAGCCGGCCTGTACCGATTGGTCAATGCCGAGACGCGCGATTTGAGCCCGGCGTATGAGGGGGGAACTGCGGTCGCGCGCCCGCTTGGCATGGAGCACGGTTCCGGCGCAGTCGCCCAGGGCAAGAAGCGTGGAACTCAGCATGCAATCCGCTGTCGAAAGCGCAACCGGATCGGCAAGGGTATGGGCAATCGCCTCGGATCGACGCGCGAGCGCGAGCGCGGCCTGGGTATCTCCCAGACGAATACGAAAGAGAGTGAGACCATTGAGCGCGCGGAGTTGATAGTCGGGATTCTGATGCCTTTCCGCAAGCTCGCTTGCCCGCGTCAGCGCGGCGCGCGCGGCAGTGCTCATACCCTGAGCGAACATGAGTGAAATGCCAAAGACGGTTTGCAGTACCATCTCCTGGGGAGTTCCCCGGTCCGCGTCATCGAACGCGTCAATGGCCTTCCCCATCCAGTCGTGACATTCCGTCAGCAATGACATGTCGAGCCAGATGGGCGCCGAAGCTGCCGCCATCGCCACGGCGAGCGATCTGTCGCCGTTCGGTGCGAATGCCCAATCGAGCGCGGCACGAACGTTGTCTATTTCAATCTCAAAGCGGGCAAGGCCGGCTTCCGGATCGCCACTTCCGGCCGTTTCGAGCAGGTCTCGGTAGTACTTCGCGTGGCGACGGGAAACCGCGTTTCGCTCGCCGCTTTGCTCGAGCTTTGAAAGGGCATAGACCCGCGTGATTTCAAACAGCCGGAAGCGGACCGTTCCTGAACCGACGTCGGTTGCGATCAGGGATTTCGTGACCAGGCTCGCTATTCTGTCCGCGATATCCGAGGCGATCCAGTCCGTGTCGGCCGCTACCGCAAGTGCGGCATCGAGCGTGAAACCGCCGACAAAAATCGAAAGCCGCAGGAACAGCATCTGCTCTTCCTCGCCGAGCAGGTGGTAGCTCCAGTCGAGCGCTGCGCTGATGGTTTGGTGCCTCGATGCGGTAGCGCGACGGCTTCCCGTCAGCAGCTGCAATCGGTCATCGAGGAGAGCGGCCAATCCGCGAACGCCGAAAGTATCGACCCGGGCGGCTGCGAACTCGATGGCCAGCGGGATCCCGTCCAGCTTGCGACAGATGTCGATGGCGCTGGCGACGTCGTCGTCAATCAACTCAAAGTTGTTCATCGTCGCTGCGGCGCGTTCAACGAAGAGCTGAATAGCCGGAAACGCCAGAGCCTCGCCGGCGCCAAGCAGGGCAGATGGAGATGGGCTCTCCAGTGCGGATAGTCGATATACCTGCTCACCTTCGACGCGCAGAGGCTCGCGGCTGGTCGCCAGAATCTTCAGGCCGCGCGCGCCTTGCAGAATTTCCATGGTGAGAATGGCGGACGCCTCGATCAAATGCTCGCAATTGTCGAGCACGAGCAGCATCTGCTTGTGCTTCAAGGCCGTGATCAGGCCGGGGTAGGGGTTGTCAGACCGGATCTCGAGTCCGAGGGCAGATGCCAGGGCGGTTGGCACGAGGCGGGGCTCGGTTATCCTCGCCAGATCTATCAGCCAGACTCCGTGCTCGTAATCCGGTATCAGTTTCTCCGCGACATCGAGGGCGACAGCGGTTTTGCCGATGCCGGCTGGGCCGGTGACGGAGATCAGGCGGTTTAGGGAAAGCCTGGCGTCGATCGAACCGAGCACATCGGATCGGCCGATAAGCGGGGTCAGGCAAGCAGGTAAATTGTGCTGGTTGTTCGACGCCGGGGGGGCGGCGGCGGGGGCTTGTAAGACGGTGACCGGCGCCACGAAGCGGTAACCCCGGCCCGGGATGTTGACCAGATATCTGTTGCCCGCGCGGCCATCGCTGAGCGCTCGTCGCAAAGCGGCAATATGGACCGTAAGGTTGGCAGGCTCCACGTTGGTGTCGGGCCAGACCCGAGCCATCAGTTCGTTCTTGCTGATGAGTTCACCCGCGGCCTCGACGAGGACGATCAGGATATCCAGAGCTCGACTGCCGAGACGGACCGGTTTGTCGCCTTCCAGAAGCAGTCCTTGCTTGGTGAACAGCCGGAAGGGGCCGAACAAAAGCGCAAAATCACCATTGAGGTTCTCAGGTGTGAGTGTTTCTGTCAGATTCACAGGCAAGTTGTATCCATTGGATTTTGAACGAACGGTGGATTTGTTTGCGGAGACGACCATGGTCCATCCATAGTCCAGGTAGCTCACACCAGTTGTGTGGGGAGGACGATGCTGACCCGCATCAGGTCATGCTTTATCTTCCTCGACGGCGGCTGAGGCGATGCGCTCCGGGTGGATGTCGCCATGAGAAGCAGGCAATCTGCGCTCCGTCGTCTCCCGATGCTGAAGGGGCGCATCGCTCCAAAGAAGCCTTGGACCGGAAATTTTGCAACACCCTTGATGCCCGCAAGATGCTGTCCAATGAGAGCTATACCGGACGCTCGTTAGATTGACTGCGGCAAACGAGTCATGATCGAAAACAATCACCATCTGGGGTTCCACGCCATTCTTGTCTATTCGTCTCACCGTTTGATCGATCGGCTCACGATCGACCGTTGCGACATCACCCCGGGCGGCTGGAGATATGACATTGTGCATTACCGTTCGACCATGCTGATCTGAATTCGGAATTTATGGGAAAAAAGCTATCGTTACTTCGATCGCCATCAGTTTTGGCAAAGCGCCGTTGCTTCGCAAGGCCGGATCGCCTTGACGAGGTTAGATCGATCACGTCGGTGACTTTCCCTCGGGGCGAGGTTTCGGTTGGGCAGTACCACGTCGGAACGAATCTTCAGTTGCAGCTCGGAGGCTAGTGCGGCGGGCATGAGCGACGAGCTGACGACCGGCGCCAGATCGATAAACCAGACTCCATGATCATAGGCAGGGAGCAACTCCTCGGCCGCGGTGAGGGCGACCGCGGTCTTCCCGATGCCGGCCGTGCCGGTCAGGGTGAGCAGTCGCTGCGTCGAAAGCCGATGCGTAACCTCTTTCAGAATCGTGGCTCGGCCGATCAGGCGTGTCAGTTGCACGGGCAGGTTATTTGGCGCCGCCGTCACTTGCAGCTCGGCTGGCGCCGGTGCATCGGAAAATGTGATGGGGCGACGAACCGATAGCCTCGACCGGCGCCGTTGACGATGTACCGGGCGGCGGCCCGTCCGTCGCCAAGCGTGCGACGCAAGGCGGCGATGTGCATGGTAAGGTTGGCTTCCACCACCAGCGTATCGGGCCAGACGATGTTCACGAGGTCGCGTTTGCTGACCAGATCACCGGCCCGATCTGTCAGCGCGACCAACAGGTCCAGCGTCCTGCCGCCGAGGCGTACGGGCTTGTCGCCTTCGAACAGCAACCTTTCGGAGGCAAACAAGCGAAATGGCCCAAGCAGGAGAGCACGTCCCTCGGGAGCCGCAGCTCGGTCGCTAACGCCTGCCTCGCTCTCGGTATGTCCAAGTCGCGTGGTTTCTGCAGGCGTTCCTCGCGCGGGCTGGGTGAACCGCAAGGTCATGGGCATCTCCGATGGCGCATCGGTAGCGACCGTCCCTGCTTGGGTCTTTTACGATTCGAGCCGATTTTGTTCAGGATTGATCAATAGGGGAGACATTCGAGCGATCCGCGCTGGGGCTATAACAAGCTGTAGGCACCAGGGGATCTCGGTCAGGAGCGGCGCAGGCGCCGCCATTCGCCGGGCGGTATATGGACATTAGCGGCAAATACTTTTGTAAAATGGCTTTGGTCCGAAAAGCCGCAGCGGCCCGCGATCTCCGCGAGCGGCAAATCAGAATTCAAGAGCATGTCTTTGGCCCGCTCAATGCGCTGCTCCACAAGCCAGCGGTGAGGCGGGCGACCTGTTGTCTTGCGAAACGCACGGGCAAAATGGCCGCGTGAGAGCTGACACTCGTCTGCAAGCGCCTCCAGCGTGATCTCGCCATCGAGATGCGCCATAAGCATTTCCTTTGCTCGGCGCACTTGCCACGGCGCGAGCCCCCCGCGCACCATCATGGGCGCCGTAGCCGATCCTCCATAAGCCTGCACCATGTGTGCGAGTAAGGCCGCAGCGATATGGTCCATGAACAGCCTGTTGGCTCGCTCCGGGTGTTCAAACGCGGGTAGAAGGCAGCGGCCCAGACTCCGGACGACGACGTCGTTATATGCATTTAAAAAATCCAAGTCGAGCGTGTCTATTTCGCGCGCTCCCTGTTCCACCGCGATCGCGTTAAGAGCCGCGCGGGTGAAGTACATATGCATGCTGTCGAACGGGACTTTCATCTCGGCAACCAATTCGACATTGAAGTTGACGAAGGTAAAGTTATCCGCATTGGTCCGGGGCTTGAGATGGTGGCGTCCGTTGAGCCATATATTGAACTCTGGGAGGGGTTGCAGTTCCAAGGCTACGAGGAAAGCATCCGTGATTGGGTTGGGCACAGTCCCGTTATCGGTACGTTGCGAAGTAATTCTCGAAAACTCTACCAGCGATTTTCGCAACGGGCGCGCCTTGATCGTAGGCGATGCTTCAATCTCCATAGATTCGCAAATCCGTTCGGCATAACTACGCTCCACCATTTGTAACCCCGTCTCATTCTCAATGCTGCGTCGCGGCTTGAATTATTGAAACTGCCGGCGCGCACCAAACGCCCGACCTGCCAAATCTGATTGCGTTATATGGTACACCATAGCCGTGCTACCGACAGCCGTATCTCGCTGCTGCGCGGCAGACCTCGTCAGCCTGCAGGTTTTGCTTCTTGATTAAGTTTTGAGCAGGCTTGCAACCGTCATCGCATTCGGATGACCATAACCCCATCAGGCGTCGCGCGATCCTATCTGTGCGCCACAACACCGGCGTTCTGCGCGCCGCAGATGGATAGCGACGTCGCTCTCGCAGTTATCGGCGGATCATTTCGGTTTGGCCCCGAAGACCGCCTTGCAATCGGGGTTGAGGTGGGCCGCGTTGCGCTGAAGGCAAGCGGTGATCGCCGCATGATCTGGAATGAATTGCTGGCAAAGGCGAAACACATCGGGCTCGCAGGCATGGCGCTGCGCCAATGTGCCTTCCTCGGCTAGCAGCGTTGCACTCGTGGCGAAGAGAATAATGGCGGCCGAAAAGCAGCAAATCGAAGCCGCGCGTGACGGTCTGGCGTGCGATTTCATGGAATGTCTTCTCGTTGATGGAATCAGCCAACACAGCGTGCGGACGAAACGTGAGCGTGATGGTTTGTCCGATTGCCGGTCTGCCCTGTACAGTGACAATGCTCCCCGGCGACCGATACGGCCAATAAATCCCGGCAAAGTACTGCTAATCCTTACGAACGGCCGGAATCCGCCGGCGGTGAAGCTCCAGAGCCGGACCGCTCAGGGGCGACTTTTGCCCAGTGGGCAGACAGGCCGCGCCGGCCTCGGCGCGCTAGTGGAAGGTCGCCGGGATTTCAACAGCGGATATATGCTATTTCTCCGGAAGACCGGCTTTACGCAGACCGTCTAGAAAGCGTTCACGGTCGGTCGGGCGGCGAAACGGCCGTATCAGGCGCTCATCTCCCAGCGTCAGCCCGGGCATCAGACGCATGAATTCGTCGAGACCGGCACGCGCGTCGGCTTCGTTCCCCAGGTGAGCCGAGGCCGCAGCAAACGTGCCGTGGGCGTCTGGAAACGCCGGATTGCAGTCGATCGCGCGATTCCCACACTCCGCCGCTTGTTCGAATTTGCCGGCGCTCAAATACGCCCAGGCGCTTACGGTGAACCACACGACCATCAGGAAATCGCGTGGGCTAAGTCGTATGGCCTCCTGCAGATTTTGAATCGCTGGATCGCATTCCCCGGCAAATGCGTAAGCGGTACCCAGGTATCCGCGCGCGAAGGTCGAGTTCGGCTCGAGGTCGATCGCCCGCAGCAACCGCCGCATGGCGTTGTCGTGCTGGCCCGAGAACAGCTCATGAATGCCGAGCGACGTATGAGCCGCCGCGTTCTGTTCGTCGGATGCTACGGCGCGGCGCGCCGTCTCGCTCATCCGCGTCCTAGCTTCAGCGGGGGAATCCGTCCATCCGAAGAGTGCGGCGAAGTGCAGCGAAAAGGCGAGATCGGCGAGTGCCAACGCGTGTTCGGGCTGCTGCCGTAGCAATTCGTCGAGCAAGCCAATCGCCTCTTTGGAGTCGTCGCGTGTAAACCGCCGGATATGCCAATGGGCGCGCATCAGGCGCTCCCATTGGCCGAGTTCAGCCGTTTCCTTGCCTTGCGAACGCTGGATTTCGGCGGCCAGGATACCCGGCGCGATAGCGCCGATGATGCTGTGGGTGATCTCGTCCTGAACCGCGAAAACGTCTTCGAGGGCACGGTCGTATCGCTCTGCCCACAAATGAGTCCCGGTGGCGGCCTCAATAAGCTGTCCGGTGACGCGAAGGCGATTGCCGGCCTTTCGGACGCTACCTTCGAGCACATAACGCACTCCGAGTTCACAGCCGACCTGCTTGATATCGACGGCGTGGCCCTTGTAGGTGAAGCTGGAATTCCGAGCGATCACGAAGAGCCAACGCGATTTGGAAAGCGCAGTGATGATGTCCTCGGAAATCCCATCGGCAAAGTATTCCTGCTCGACGTCACCACTCATGTTCTGAAATGCAAGAACAGCAATCGAAGGTTTATCGGGAAGGGCGAGAGCTTGAACTGGTGCCGCGAAAGAATCCAATGGAAGCAGTGAACCGGCGTCACTTCCAAGCTGCATACGCCAGGCGCGCATTGGCTCGATGATGTTTTTCAGTGCCTGCAGGCCCATATCATTGTAGGAGAAATCGACCTTGCCGCGGATTTGCCGGTGTGCGTCATCCGAGATGCAGACGCAGCCCGGCTCCGCGATTCCCTCGAGGCGGGCTGCGATGTTGACGCCGTCGCCGAAAATATCATCGTCATCGATGATGATGTCGCCGACATGAACGCCGATACGAAATTCGATCCGGGTGTCTTGGGGCACATCGATATTTTGCAGGGCCATATCGCGCTGAATCTCGACCGCGCACCTCGCTGCGTCCACCGCGCTGGCGAATTCAACCAGCATGCCATCGCCCGTGGTCTTGACGACGCGACCTCGATGCTCAACGATCTTGGGATCGACGAGCGCTTTTCTGAGTGCTTTCAACTTGCTGAGGGTACCCTCTTCATCGGCGCCCATGAGCCGACTATAACCGGCGACATCCGTTGCCATTACGGCGGCCAGCCGCCTTTCCACCCGCCTGTCGATCAAAGGGTTCTCCAAATCTTGAACTTTCAAGCCAAAATCTATCAAAGCATCCAGACTGCGCGCGGGCTCGACCAATGTTGGAATTGGGTCCAGGTAGCTGGTGACAATGCTTCCCGGTGACCGACGCGGCCAATAAATCCCAGCAAAGTATTGCTAATCCTTACAAACGGCTGGGAGCCGTCGCCGGCGTGAAGCTGCGGAGCCTACCTGACGCTGACCGGCGCGGGATCGAATATGTCGATGCGGGCTATCACATTTCGGAGTGACGAAATGCACGCATCGGTCCGCCGATATCGAGCTGGGCGACGCGGCAAGCCTGGTCCGAACGGCTCACCCGCAGGGATATCGAACTGTTCGCGATCATGTCGGGAGACGTCAATTCGACCCATCTGGACAATATGTTTGCCAGAAGCGACATGTTTCACAAGGTGGTGGCGCATGGCATATGGGGCAGTGCGGTGCGCTGCTGATCTCGATCGTGCTGGGAACCCAGCTGCCCCGCACCGATCATCGTCGTTTCTTGCCAAGTGTGGGAAGGATATCACCGCAGCCGTGCTGCGGCTGCGTTGGCCGTGATGCCTGGTAGCTAGAGCGGGATGACTTTTCTTCGAATCGTCATCCCTCTCTGGCTTTTTGTTTGGGCATGATCTTCCTGCGCAAGCACGTTCCGCGTTTGTCGCGAGGGAAAGCCGGTTTCCACTTTGCGCTGACGCGGCCCTTCGGGTCCGAATCGTGCTCTAGCGCATGATGTCTCCCGCCTTGGCGCGCTCGAAATCGTTCTCCCAAAGCGCGACGACGATGGTACCAAGACTGTTGCCGATCACGTTGATAAGTGCGCGTGGCGGGTTCACGAAGCGGTCCACGCCAAGCAGCAGAACGATACCGGCGAGCGGGATCGTGTTCATTGTCGCAAGCGTCGCCGCCAGCGTGACGAAGCCCGCGCCGGCGACCCCGGCCGAGCCCTTGGAGGTGAGCATCAGCACCAGCAGGATGACAATTTCCTGCGTATAGGTCAGCGACGTGCCGGTGGCCTGTGCGATGAACAGGGCGGCAAGCGAGAGATAGATCGCGGTGCCGTCCGCGTTGAAGGTAATGCCCGCCGGAACGACAAGCCCGACGATGGAGCGTGGACACCCGATTGCCTCGAGCTTCTCCATAACTTGCGGTAGCACCGCCTCGGACGACGAGGTGCTGAACACGATCAGCAGTTCCTCGCGCAGATAGCGAAGGAGAGAGAACAGCCTGACGCCGACGGCGCGCGCCACAAGACCGAGCACGACAATGACGAACAGTGCGGACGCCGCGTAACAGCAGAGCACGAACTCGCCGAGCGCCACGACGCTGCCGAGACCGTATTTGCCGATGGTGAAGGCCATGCCGCCGAAAGCCGCGATCGGTGCAAGATACATGACGACACGCACGACACCGAACAGTGCGATCATGAGTTGGTCGAAGATGTTCAGCAGCGGCTGCACTTTCTGCTGGATCTGCGACAAAACGATGCCGAACAACACGGCGAAAACGATGATTTGCAGCATGTTGTTCTGCGCGAAGGCCTGGGTGATGCTGGAGGGAATGAGGTTGAGCAGGAAGCTCTGCAAGGTCATCTGTTCCGCCGAATGCGCGTAGCCTGCGACCAGATCCGCGTTGAGCGAGTGCGGGTCGACATGTAATCCGGCCCCCGGCTTCACGATCTCCGCTGCAAGCACACCAATGACGAGCGAGACCGTGGACAGAACCTCGAAATAGATGATCGCCTTGATGCCGACGCGCCCGACCTCGCGCAAATTGCCCATGCGCGCGATGCCGACGACGACGGTGAGGAAGATAACCGGCGCGAGAAGCATCCGGATAAGCTTTACAAAACCCTCTGCCAGAAATGCGGTTTCTGCGGCAGCCTGTGGAGCGACGACGCCGAATACGATACCGAGAATGGCGCCGATGAGAACCTGCAGCCAGAGCGGGCCGAGGATGGGTTTGCGCGCCACTGCGTTTTCAACTGGTATCGCCGACATGGCGTTTCCTTCCTGTGATTTGGTATTTTTATGAGCGGACGTGGGAGCCGGCGCCGCGGAATGCGGCGCCGGGATATTATGAAGCGTATGTTTCAGGCGCTGAGTTCGGACATCACCTTATAGAGATCGGCTTTGCCCTCGAAGCCGATGCCGGGCAGCGGCGGTAAGGTGACGTGGCCGTTCTCCACCCGGACGCTGTCCGGGAAGCCGCCAAAGGGTTGGAACAGGTCGGGATAGGATTCGTTGCCGCCGAGGCCGAGTCCGGCTGCAATCGCGAGCGACATCTGATGTCCGCCATGCGGGATGCAGCGCGACGCCGACCAGCCATAGGAATCGAGCATCTTGAGCGTGCGGAGATATTCGACCAGCCCGTAGCTCAAGGCGCAATCAAACTGCAGCCAGTCGATGTCCTTGCGCATGCCGCCGTAGCGGATGAGATTGCGGGCATCCTGATGGCTGAACAAGTTTTCGCCCGTCGCCATCGGCTTTGCGTAATGCTGCGCGAGCTCGGCTTGCAATTCGTAATCGAGCGGATCGCCGGCTTCTTCGTACCAGAACAGATCGTAAGCCGAAAGCGCCTTGGCGTAGTCGATGGCGGTCTTGGTGTCGAACCGGCCGTTGGCGTCCACCGCCAGCCTGCAGCCGGCGGGCAGCATGCCGAGCACGGCTTCGATACGGCCAAGATCGTCCTTCAGCGGCACGCCGCCGATTTTCATCTTCACCACCGTATAGCCGCGGTCGAGGTAACCCTTCATCTCGTCCTTGAGCTTGGTGTTGTCCTTGCCGGGGTAGTAGTAGCCGCCGGCGGCGTAGACGAAGACCCTGGGGTTGGCCGTGCGGCCATGTGTATCGGCCAAATATTGGAACAGCGGCTGGCCGGCGATCTTCGCCGTCGCATCCCATACCGCCATGTCGATCGTGCCGATTGCCACCGAACGCTCGCCATGGCCGCCCGGTTTCTCGTTGCGAAACATGGTGGCCCAGATCTTGTGCGGGTCCAGATTGCTGCCGGCGTCGTTCAGAAGGCTCGCCGGCTCGGCCTCCATGAGCCGGGGGATGAAGCGCTCGCGCATCAGCGCGCCCTGGCCGTAGCGGCCGTTGGAGTTAAAGCCGTACCCTACTACCGGCTTGCCATCCCGGATGACATCCGTGACGATCGCCACAAGACTCAGCGTCATCTTGCTGAAATCGATGTAGGCATTGGCGATGGGCGAGGCGATGGGGTAAGTCCGTTCACGGATTTCAACGATACGCAAGGTGACCCTCCAAATTTGGGATGCGGATGTGGCGCCCGATCCGCAAGCGATGCCAATGCCGATTTCGTATCATCCAAGGCGTAAACGGCATGGGCTTTGTCATGTGCTTGGGAACGGACCATGGAACTGATCTGGCTTGAGGATTATCTTGAGCTGTGCCGCACCGGGAATTTCTCACGCGCCGCCGAGGTCCGAAATCTCACGCAGCCAGCCTTCAGCCGCCGCATCCGCGCGCTGGAGAAGTGGGCCGGGGTCACGTTGTTTGATCGCGCCGCACAGCCTGTCCAGTTAACAGCGGCCGGGCGGGAATTTCAGCCGCTGGCGGCGATGCTGATCCGGCGTATCGCCGATGCACGCGCACATATACGGGAGGTTGCGGCGGCGGAGGTGGCGACGATCCGAATTGCGGCAACGCATGCGCTCTCGCTGATCTTTTTTCCCGGCTGGCTGAAGCGGCTGGAGGCCGATGGACTCATCTGCTGCGTACACCTCGCTTCTGACACGCTAAACGCAGTCGAAACGCTGCTGTTGGACGGGCGGGCGCATTTCCTGCTCTGCCATGTGCATGACGAGATTCCGCTCCGTCTGCCGACCACCGAGTTTGAATCTACTCTGGTCGCGAAAGACCGGCTGATTCCGTGCGTCGCACCGAGCCTGATGGCAACGCAGGCCGCGCTGCTCGCGGAGGCGCCGCTGCTCGCCTATGGCAGCGGCTCGGGACTCGGACGTATCCTGCGCGGCGTGATCGGCGCGCGACTGCCTCGGCTGCTTACCGCGCCGGTACTGACGGCGGATCTGGCAGGCTCGCTGCGGGCGTTGTGTCTGGACGGGCGTGGTGTGGCTTGGCTCCCCGCGACGCTGGTTGAGGACGATCTGATTTCCGGCCGGCTCCTGCCTTTTGCAGATGCGTCCTGGGAGGTGCCGATCGAAGTGCAGCTATTCAGGCCGCAGATGCGGCTCACGCCGAAGGCGGAGGAGATGTGGAGGCTCGCGCAGCGGCGGGGCAGCTGACCCGTACCAAATGCGATCGCGCTCCGAACGCACCATTCGCCCATGGTCTGCCGAAGTCGAACAAGTTCGAAGGTGGTGGGGTAGGGGGCTGCTGCCTGTTGTGCTATGGCTCGGCGTCTCTCTGCGCTCGGTCAGGTCTATTATAGGTTGCGGCTGTGGCCGCTGCGCTACAGGCATATGGCCGGGAGTCACGCTATATGCAGCGGTCCGTCGGACAAGGCGCACCCGCCGATGGTCTAAGCTTTAGCGGGGCGCGCGGCAGGGGAATTAGATGAAGAAAAATTTTTTGCTTGTTGCGCTCGGCGGGATGACGCTGGGACTTTCGATGCCGGCCAGCGCGGCCGACTTGGCCGCGCGGCCCTATACCAAGGCGCCGGCGCTAGTTCAGGCCGCGTATGATTGGAGTGGTTTCTACATCGGTATCAATGGCGGCGGCGGCACCAGCCACACGTCTTGGGATCTCGCCGGCTTTGGTTCGGAAGGCAGCCATGACGCGACCGGCGGGACCGTTGGTGGCCAGATCGGCTATCGCTGGCAGTCGGCCAATTTTGTGTTCGGCCTCGAAGGCCAGGGCAACTGGGCCGACTTTTCCGGCAGCAACACTACCCCGATTGGTGGCAATCCGCTCGGCGGCCTGACCGACCGTACCCGTATCGATGCGTTTGGGCTTATCACCGGACAGGTCGGCTATGCCTGGAACAACGTCCTCGTTTATGTGAAGGGCGGTGCCGCAGTCGTGGACGACAAGTATGACGCATATGACCCACTCGCCGGTACGACCTTTGGGTCCGCCACTGAAGCGCGCTGGGGTGCGACGGTCGGGGCTGGTCTTGAAGTTGGCTTCGCGCCGAACTGGTCGATTGGCGCCGAATATAACCATATCTTCTTGGATAACCACGACGCTACGTTGAACGACGCCTTTGGCGGCATCGCGGATACCGTTCGTGTTCATCAGGATGTCGATATCGGCTTGGTCCGCCTGAACTATCGTTGGGGTGGCCCGGTGATTGCCAAATACTGAGTAATTCGGAACAGCACGCTGCAAGGGCCGGCTCTTTGAGTCGGCCCTTTTTTGTTCGGGCTTCCTTTGCAGCGTCGACGAGATGGGTAAGAATCACCCTCGCAGGCGCGATCCAATCCCTAGATTGCATGATTCGCTTGAGAGGCTGTCAACCAGACTGCTCTCGGATCAGATCTTGGGGCTGATGAAATGACTTCGTGTTTGATCACGAATGGCGGCGCTTGCGTCGGCGGCAGGCGGGAATCCTATAACGATGAGCTGGAGCAGGCGCAGTGCCGGGCGATCTGCCTCGCCAAAGAATGTGACCTCGACAAGGGCACTGCGCTGATCGAACGCGACAACGGGTGCAAGCCTGCGCACTGACGCGGCCGTTCTTCCGTCGTCAGCAGAAGCCTGGTCATCGCGCCCAGATTTTCTCGTGCAACAAGATCGACATCGCCAGGACAGGGCACAGGATCAGCCGGAGCGCTGCTTTTGCTCGATTCCAGTCGCGTCATTAAGATGTTTGAACTCAACTTCCGTTACGGTCCCCTTGAGGATTCCTGGCGGTACCCCAAGGAGACTTCATGACGTTGTTCCCGCAGATGCCGAACTTCCCGGCTTTGCCCCGCCATAGGCGGGGCCCAGCAAGAGGTTGGTCAGGCGGGATCAGGCTCATGCATAACGCGCGGAGTTTGTTTGACGACGGTATCCGAGAAAACCAAGTCCGAGGAAACCGAGGATCATCATCGCCCACGTCGAAGCTTCGGGAACCGCGGAAATCGTGCCGACACCGAGAGTTTCCTCAAAAGAGCCGAATGGTCCAGCGTTAGGATCCGAAGTCAGCATCGCATTGTTGAGGCCGTAAAACGAGTCACTGAACAGGTTGTACACATAGTCCGACGGGCCAGCGGTAATGGCGAGGCCGTCGCCGGTCCACTGCAATACACCGCCGACATTGCTGATGACGTTATCAAAGGAGAAAGTGTTGCCAGACGTCTGGACATTGCCGGCGGTGCCGGTGACGCCAAGAAGTCCGTCGACCGTATAGGTGTTAGCGCCGGACAGCACCGTGCCACTGACATTGGTGATGTCGTAGTCAACGCCGTTCGCGTCGAGCGTCGCATTGGCAACCAAGTCCAACGTCACGTTGCTCGAAGTGTAGGTGATGTCGAAAACCGAAGCCTCGGCTTTCGACGCTAGCGTGCCGACGGAAAGAGCGGCGGCAACAGCAATTCCAAAAAACTTAACAGACATTAGAGCTCCAAGTTTGTTAGAGGCCCGCGCGACTTTTGACCAATGCTCGCCCGATTGAGCGATACCAAGTCAACTCACCATGCGTTTTGCTGACTCCTTTGCGGGCCATCAACGTATTGTTAAGGATGTTTCAAGACCGTGTTGCGACATCGACTTGTCGGCAGCGTGACGACGGTGGAATTGATAATGCTGTCACTACACGCGAGGTGTGAAGCCAGACCGCCGACGCGCCGGAAGTCTCACTTCAACGGCACAGCTCTCGAGTCCTTTGCCGGGTCAACCCAGACGTCGCTGTGTTTCACCATCTCCATAAGTTGGGCCGGATCGAATTTTCGCAAACTCCCGGGAATCATGAACGCGCTATCGGGCTGCGGCGCCTCTTGCACATTTATCAATTCGGTCGTGCTGCCATCATAGGCCTCGATCCGCACTACGTATCGGAGTCGCGGGTCGATCCAACTTGAATAGCGCCTGCCGCGCGGCGAGGTCATATCGTATTTCACGATGGTACGGCCATCGTGCGTCTCGGCGCCGATGCGATCGCATCGCCACGCCGCACCGCCAGCTGCACTCCCCGAGACCTGGGCCATCTCCTGCCATTGCAGACACGGTGCATCCGGGTCGATCGGCACCAGAAGTTCGGTCAAAACGCTGGATTGCCGCGCATCCATGAAGACCCGTCGGTCCGGCTGCACAAAATAAGAAGTCTTGGCATCGGTACGGACGAGGAAAAAGCCGGTTTGCAGGTCGGGCGCCTCGATGCGGATCTTGTCGTCCGCGACCAACAGCCGTCCCTTGCCGATCTGGCCGTCGGCGTCCCGCCGCGAGAGTTCCGCGGAAAATTGCTGCGCTGATGCAACGTTCGCGACCAGCACGGCGACGAACATTGCGGTGGTCAGACTGATAGCCGTCGAAGTCGTTCTCGATATGCGGCTGCGAGACTTGTGAATTGAAATCATGCACGTCTACCTTGATCAATTTCGGTCGCTCACGCAGTCGGCGCTGGGTCATGCCGTAAGGCTTGACCCAGCGCCGTAGCGTTGGTGTCGTCGGGACCGTTTCAATGATCCCGACGATATGTCGGTAATGTCCGCTTACGGCAGATAGTTCGGCACCGTCGGCGGAACGTTGAAGTTGAACGCATCGAACAAGTCGTCAATGGCCGGCATGTTGGTGGGCACGTACGGATTGGCCGGAGTGCTCACCGGGTTCGGCAGGTTGTCACGGCTACGGTTGGTCACCGGCGTCATGTACCAGTTGCGCTCGATGAACTTCATCAGCGATACATGATCACCGTAGGCGTGGTGGACAATGCCGCCGGCCGAATAGGGCGACAGGATCAGCAACGGAATGCGAGATCCGTCGCCGAAGAAGTCGATCGGCTGCACGAAGCCCGAGTCGTATTCGGCACCAGCTTCATCCCAGGTGATGAACACGGCAGTTTCCGCCAGCATGCGCGGGTTCTTCTGAAGTTCGGCGAGAATGTTCTGCACATAGACTTCGAACAGATCGATCTTCGACGATTGCGGGTGACCGTCCAAATAGCCGTCCGGCTTGCCGAATGACACCGAGGGCAACGTGTTGGTCTGGATACCGGTGATCAGATCACGAGTGTCCTTCATGTGTGCGGCCCGTTGCGCCGGGTCGCTCATGACTGAACTCAGGTACTGGAACGGATTACAGATCGCGCAATAGACTTGGCCCCACGCATGCGCAGGATCGGTATAAGGCTGCTCGTTCAAGTCCGCCGCCGCGGCGGCGTCCTTCAAGCCCGCACCGAACCAGGCCCAGGTGAGGTTATGCTCGTTCAGTTCGTCACCGATGCTGCGCAACGGCGACGGCGGAACACTGCCGCTTAGGGTGCCGTTCGCATTATACCCTGGGTTGGAGTTGTTCATCAGGTAGTAGTGACCAGCTTCGCAATTCGATTTTACGCGGTACGGCAAGCTCGTCAGATAATTGACGATCGGTGCCACACCCGGCTGGGTGGTGTCGGCGCAGTTCACCAAGTTCTGGTCGCTGATGAAGTTATTGATCGCAAACGCATCTGTTGGTTTCGACTGCGGATTCGGATTGGCGACCAAGCTCGGATCCGGAGTCGTCGCATTGCCTTTGCCATCGGTCCAGTAGAGCGCGTCGCCGGTGACGAGCATCATGTGGTTCGGGTAGGTGCCGCCGAGGAACGACTGATGAAAATTGTCGCTCAGCGTAAAGCGGTCGGCGAGGCTCTTGAAGTATGGCACTTGCCCTTGAGCCATGTTGAAGAAGCCCATCGGGTTGCCCAGAGCCCAGGTCTGGTCCGTCGCGAGCTCCGTGAACGGGAACAGGTCGTTCAGACAGCCGGTGGGGTTGGCGGCGGTGGCATTCTCCATGCTGCAATCCTGCTGCTGAGCAGCCTGGAAGAAGCGGTGAGTCATGTCGCCAGCGTAGTCATGCTCGCTGATGTTCGGTCCCTGGAGGGGGAAAGGTCCAGAGAGCGAGCCTGCGCCGGGGATGCGGGTGTCGAGTACGCCTTGGGGCAGGTTGGTCGCCCCCTCGCTCAGCAAATTAAACTGGCTGGCCTTGATGTCGGGATCCTCCGAGGAGACCAGCTGCGCTTCGAGGTTCCAATTCGAATCCTGGTCCGGTCCATAGAACGGCGCGGAGTATCCCACTCCGTAAGGATAAAAGGCGTTCGGACCTGAGGGCGCGCCGCCAGTGGTCGGCTGCGGCATCGGGTTGGAGGAATTGTTGTACGGGGTCTTGGCGATATTCGGCGCACCGAAATAGTAAGTCGGCTGCGGCGCGACCGAATATTGTTGGGCGAGCGAGTAGTTCGGGCCCGGGCTGCCGTCAGCGTTGACGATGCCTTTCGACAGCAGGTTGCTGATGGTCTGCCCCTGGCCCTTGGGCGTGTAGGTGGCGAAGGTGTGGTCAAAGCCACGGTTCTCGCCGACCAGGATGATGACGCGCTTGATCGGAGTTGCGGTGTTCACCGCCGCGACCGAATCAACTGCGCCGCCCATGGCGGCAGGTGCGATGCAAAGCAACGATCCCGTCAACACCGACGTGCAGAGGGTAGTAGTCAGCTGCCAGTTTTGGCGGCGACCTAAATTCAAGAGGTTCATGTTATTTTATCCCTGCGAAAAAAATTTTCGACAGTGACCTCATTGCAGGTCAATATGACGCAGGCCCTTGGTTTTTGTAAAATTTGGAAGACGAATTTATTTTGTTGGGGAAATTCTAAAACTGCAGCTTAGTCACAGTGACTTTCGTTTCTTTTTTTGCGTTCTTTCTTAGATCCGTCCTCCGACTAGTGGGTCGTTGCCCTGCGATCGTTCGAAACGCGGCTTTCCACATGGCAAGAGCAAAGCCGTTCGCGACGAGTGACAATCCTGCGCTGCGCAGTACGGATCGCATTCATCAGTGCGTGTAAATATGATTCGGCCCGCCAATCGCTTGGGTGGGAATCATGCTCAAGCCGAGAGTCGCAGCGCGATAACTGAAGCGCGATGGGGTCGCGATAGGACCAGGAGAATAATTATCGCACTTCAGCTGATTGAGCATGATCTCCGCGCAAACGTGTTCCGCGTTTGTCGCGAGGGAAACCCGCTGCACTCTTCTCCGGACCATGCTCCAATTATCTCGGCCTCAACGCGCTTGGAGCGTTTTCGAGCGAAAACCTGCCCCAGACTTGGATAGCGGGGTGGATATCGGTTCGCGTCAGGAAAACGCGCCAAAAAACATTGGGGCTTCGGCTCTGATTCCGTCAGAACGGGAAGGCTCCGGTGCCGTGCCGACCAGTGATCGGCCTGAGCCGAGCCTATTTGGTCGTGGTTTCGGTCGCTGCATTGGCCGGCACAGCCGAAACTTGCGTCGGCTTTTGGGTTTGCCGGAGTCTTTGCCACAGTGCCGTGTAGTGTGCCCTGTGAACCGCCGGATTGAAGAGCGACCATTGTTGAGCGGTCGCCAGCAGTGTCGGCAAGGCAATGACGGACAGCTGACGATAGACATTATATTCCGCTTCCGCTTCGTCGAAACGACCCGCCGCTGCCGCAATCCCGATGTGCCGGAATCGGATCACCACATCCTTCAGCACCGCGCGCGCGGCGAGGCGCTCCTTCAAACCATCGGTTACGGTCGGGTCTCGGCGATCCGGGAATTTCTCGGTCAGATCGCGGAGCTCCTGGCCAATGGTGCTGACCGCGAGATCGATGACGGCGGAATCGTGGGCCGGAATGGCGAAATCGAGCACGGAAGCAAAGTCATTGATCTCCTTGAGCTGTCCCGTCACGCCCTCGCGGTCGAAGGGCACCACGCCGTCACCAACGGCCGTGATATAGGCGATGAGGTCGGAACGATCCTGTGGCGTCAGCCCGAGTTCGAATAGCCGATCGAAATGCGCTACCGCCTGATCCAATCTGTCATAGCGTGCATCGTGAAAGTATGGCCCGTTAAAATCGGCGTTCAGCAGCGTTGGCGTCTTGAACAGACCTCCAGAGCCGACATCGTGCTGCTTGTGATCGACGAATCCTGCTGATGGGATGTGGCACGTAGCGCAGCTCATGCTCGCGTCTCGCGGAAATGGCCGGGAAAAAATCGCCTCACCGCGCCGCTCAGCCGCGTTCGATTGTGCCGTCAGCCGGCCGTTGGAGTCGAGGCTCGGGTTCTTCAGGAAATCTATATCCTCGATATAAGCGACTAAAGCATCGAGAATCGTCGGGGATGGTTCGGGACCGGAGAACTCGTTGACGATGACGTTGCGGACGAAGTCGCGTAGCGAGGCGATGCGTCCGTCATTGCCGTAAGGGGCGAGAAAGCGCTCGCCACGCAGGCTAGGGATGCGGACCGGATCAAGCACACCGTTGTGCGCTTTGGGATTGAACAGCGGACCGGTTGTGTCGAAATTTCCCGGCCGGGTCGACATGCCAGGAATAAATAACCTCGGATTGCCGGCACCATTGACGTGACAGGTACCGCAGCTCATCCCCGCCCGCGCCGCAGTGCCGCCCAATATATCCGGTGAGTTGAACGCCAGATCGCCGAGATCGATCATGTAGGATTTGAAGCCGCCGCGCGTCTCGGAGTGGAATACTTCAGACGGGCGTAAGAACGAGTCCTCGGCGAGTTCGGTCCCCGCCGGCAAGATGGTCTGATCGCCGCTAAGCGGGAAAGCGCCGATCTCGCCGGGCTGCAGTGCCATGAACACTATCGCAATCGCCCAAAACCCTCGCCGTATCATCACCGAACCTGCCCTTGAATCACGTTATTCCTACTGCGTCGGAGGTGCCGCGCGACGGCGTGGCGCCTCTGGAGCCGGGTGACTTTTCTTCGTATCGTCATCCATCTCTGTTTTTGTTTGAGCATGATCTCCGCGCTAGCGCGGCCCTCCCGGTCTGGATCATGCTGTAGCTCACCGCCGAGCAAGACCGGCCTATTGAAGTTCGAGCGTCGGCCGAGCCAGAGCGATCGCGGGAGCTGTCATTTGCAACGTGAGAACGAGCTCCTCGCTAAGTGCGCGCAGCCTTTCCTGGTCTATTTTCCGAAGGTCACGCTCGGCCAGCATGGTTTTCAGCTCGGTGATCAGGTGCAGAACTTGAGCGTGGTGATCCCAGTCGCGACTTTCAATCGCGGGGGCGAAGATCATGCTGTAGGCCAGTTCAATGCCGTCGACATTGTGGCGCATGTCGTCAATCGAGGTTCCGCTAAGGTACGACTCACCACCATCGAGTTTGCTTTCGCCAACTTCGTAAGCCAGCCGGGTCAAGCCGTCGAACAACCCTTGGGAGGTCAGTGTGATGTTGCGGGCTGTCGCTGCCATGTCCGACAAGTTGTGTAGCAATGCGTCGACCTCGCTCTCAACGTCGGTCCGGCCGGTGCCAAATAGCTTGGTTTCGATCGCGTGAAAGCCGGTGGCGCCGTTTGGCCAGGCATCGATTTCGCGGTCGAGTTCGGGGGCAAAGCCGCTGGTGAAGACCTCGGAGCGCTCCCAGCCGGCTCGGGCATCGATCCAAGCCTGTTTTGCCGCGACGACGTCACCGCTCGAAACGTTGTCGCGCAGCTTCTTCACGCTTGCAATGCTTTTGTCGATGTCCTCGACAAGCCGCGAACGATAGAGCTCAATCGCAGTGTCGAACGTCGCCGTGGGGATGGTGTCGGCCTTGGCGCCGATTGGTCCGAGCCCGACGAGTGCTGCGCATAACGTAGCCGCCAATGCGATCGAAAGCGCAATTGCCCATCGAGCCGAATCACGGCGATGACGGTGCGTCATCAACATACCTAGTTGCCCCGAATGCCGCTTGCCGGCACTCATGGCACCGTTGCGAAAGTTTCTAAACTTGCAGCAAGCTACTGCATCGATCCTAACGGTAATATGTCAGCTTTAATTTGTGTCCCGTCGAATGGCGCAACGCGGCGTCTGCGCGGTACTAGAGCTCGGTTCTGATGGAATCCGAACGGGGCTCACCTCGTTGTTTTGACGCTTTTTCTTCACGCGAACCGGAATCCACTTCGCTCGAAAACGCTATAGTGGCCGTTTCAACCCGCTTCGCTTCCGCAAGGTGCCACCGTTAGGCAGATGTTGTGGAGGACGGAAGTCCTTGGCTGACGCTGGGTTGCCGATAGCCGGCTCTGAAACGCGAAGTCACAGATCGAGCGCTAGCAATGCCGGTCTCAGGAAGGCTGCGCGCCTCGCATCATGACATGACCAGAATCATTGGAGCCATCATCGTCATCATCGATGCGATGAGGATGATCAACTGATTTTCTTATGTGAGTAGCCCGGACGTTATCTTCCTCATCCGACGTCATATTTCGGATCGATGAGCGGCCCCAAGTAATCCGCGATCTATATTTCCAGTCACGCTGGGCTGTTGCGCCAGCGGACGCGCCATGTCTCGGTCAGCATGGGCGATGTGTCTGGCAGAAAATTCATGGCGCGCTTTGCGCGCATCTTGTGCGGGCGCTGGTCGGACGAAGCGGCCCGAATGCGCCGGCGTTCTGGTCTGGTTTTTGCTGGGCAAGGTCCGGCACCAGCGGTCGGGCTGCGAGAGGCTCGCGCGGTGGCCGTAAAATCCAGGGGAGACAAGCGCTTGCCGCTCTACAGCTACCATTGTGCGAAATGCGACAAGGATTTCGAGCTCCTTGTCCAGTCCGGCGACACGCCGCTCTGTCCCACCTGTGGAGGCAACAAGCTCGACCGCCTGATGTCGCGCGTGGCGGCGCCGGGAACCAGCCGCGATCTTGCCAGGGCGGCCCGCGCCCAAGCCGGCAGCGAAGGGCATCTGAGCAACTTCAGCCGCTCTGAGCGCCGGCGCTGAACTGCCGCTCAGTCAGGCCCCTTGTTCTCGGGCCCCTTGTTCAAGGAAATGCACGCCGAATTTTTCCCGCTCGCCTGCGCGATGTAACGCGCTGGCAGCTTCGGATCGGCCCAGCCGAACATCACGCTCGACCTTGGCTATGAGAGCCCGGCAGTTTCGTCACCATATCAATAAAGTCTTGGGCAAGCCGCCGAGCCGCTAGCTTCGAAGCGAGGCCTGAAGCCGGCCTTTGAGACGGCAATCAGAAGTTCGCTTTTCCGATCTGGCCATGGTCTGCCACTCTGGTGGGGCGGTGTTGAGAGCCTTATCGGCTTCAATTGTATCAGAACCCCGAATGCCTCGGGAATTCCTTGAATAGAAACAGCATTGATCCAGATCAATGAACGCATCGCGCTTCGATATATTCGATGACATACGCCGAGACGCGACGATGTTTGTCGGTAATGGCTGTGAGAAGATACTCAGCCTGAGCAGGAGAAGTTTAAGATGGCGAAGGAAGTATTGGCTCGGATTCAGCCCGTTGAAGACGACGTGGAGCGGCAGAATCCCGCGGTGGTAGACGAGGTGCTCGTGCATGTCCGCTTCCATCCGAATGCCGAGATTTCTTCGATCGGCGAAAAGCCCGGCAATTTGAGCGAGAACGAGTGGTTCAAACGTTTGCTCGATGGAGCGTCGGCGCATTATCAAGTGCTTGCCGGCGGACGCGGCTTCTTCCGTATTCCGCGTGCGAGCTTTGAGACGATCTTAGAGGGCGTGCAGGGCTGACGCGAAGGTGAACAGAAGCGGCTTCAGGGATTTGCATGCGATGTTCGTCCGCATTCTGGCGGAGAACCCGAGATCGCCGTACACATTCGAAATGCTGATCGACTACGTATTCGAGTTGTTCGAGGCGAATATCGGCCTGCAAACCCAGCATCTGCCGCCGCTAGCCTGTCAAAAAGGATGCCCCTCCTGCTGTAGTTTGCGGGTGACGGTTACCGCGCCGGAAATCTTCCTGTTGGCGGATTACGTGCGGCAAATCGATGCCGCGCCAAGTGGCGCGGCGATCGGACTTGGACGGCGTATCGCCCACGTAAACCGCTCCACGCGTGGATTAAGCGAGACCGAAAGGTTGGCGCTGCGCAAGCCTTGTCCCTTCATTGTCCGTGGTGTCTGCATCGTTCATCCGGTTCGTCCGCTTGCCTGTCGCGGGCTTGCCTCCTTCGACCGCCAAGCCTGCGCCCGCGCTGTAGCGGGCAGGGACGTCGAGGTCCCGCTTTCCGAACCGCATCTGGCGCTGCGGGGATTGATGCAGAGCGCGCTGCAATCGGCCTTGCGGAGCGCTGGGCTTTCCTGGGGCCTTTATGAGATGAATCATGGTCTTGCGCTCGCTCTCGACCGCAAGGGCCGCGACGCGGCGTGGCTCGTCGGCAGCGATAGCCTCGCTCAGGCCGCGATCGAGTTCGACTGGACGGGAGCGGGGGATCAATTTGATGCCCTGCTCGCAACGTAGGTTTACGTAACGTAGGTTTACCTGCAGCATCGTGCGTTGTGATATCTGGTTTTGGCGCCGCGCCAAATTGTCACCATTCAGAACAAAGCCGGAAAGCCCGACGGCCGCGGCATGGACCGCCGTCGTTCTGAAGGCTGGTCAAGCCCCCAGCGGATAAGGTGCTATCCCGTGAATTTGGGATAGAATGCCGCGGTCGGATTTCCGCAATGACGGTGCAGCCGCGGCTTGCTCGCAGGCGAGCGTTTCTCCGGGACGAACGCAGACCGGTGTCACATAACGTTCACAAGGCGTTTTTATCGAGGCGCAGCGGCGTTTGCCAGGCCACTGGATCGAAATCATGATCAGCGTTGACGTCAGATCGGTGACCAAGACGTGGGGTGAAACGCTCGCAGTCGATGACGTCTCGTTCGCCGTCAGGAAGGGCGATCTCGTCGTCTTGCTCGGGCCGTCCGGATGCGGCAAGTCGACCATGCTGCGCCTGATCGCCGGGCTTGAGGAGCCGGCGGCCGGCTCGATCGAGATCGAAGGCCGCGATGTTCGCGGCCTGACCGGTTCCGCGCGCGGCGTCGCCATGGTGTTTCAGTCCTATGCGCTGTTCCCGCATCTTGATGTCGCCGACAACATCACCTTCGGTCTGTCGGTGCGTGGCATTCCGAGGCAGGAGATGGCACGGCGGCTTGACAAGATCGCGGCGCTGCTCGGGCTGGAAGCGTTGTTGCGGCGCAAGCCTGCTCAGCTTTCCGGCGGGCAGCAGCAACGCGTCGCGCTTGGCCGGGCGCTGATTGCCGAGGCGCCGGTCTGCCTGCTCGACGAGCCGTTGTCCAATCTGGACGCCCAGTTGCGGCAGGAGTTGCGCCGCGAGATTCGCGCTCTACAGCAACGGCTCGGTATCACCATGATCTACGTGACGCATGACCAGACCGAAGCCATGAGCATGGCCGACCGCGTCATCCTGATGCGGGCCGGCCGCATCGAGCAGAACGGCACGCCGGCCGACCTCTACGAGCGGCCGGCGACTTTGTTCACCGCCCGTTTCGTCGGCGCCGCGCCGATGAGCTTGCTCGATCTCGATGACGGTCCCTCTGGCGCGGTGGTTGCCGGCACCACGGGACCCGCGCTTTTCCTAGGCTCCGGGCGTGGCCGCGTGCTCGGGCTGCGGCCGGAAGACGTGACGGTGGATATCGCGAACCGGCCCGGCCGATTTCATGTGGCTGTCACGGCGGTCGAATATCTCGGCGCCGAAGCCCTTGTCACCTGCATGATCGGGGAGCGACCGATCATGGCCCGAACGCGGGGCGGCAGTGCTCCGGCGGTAGGCGCCACGGTAGGTCTCGTTTGGGATGCTTCGGCTGGGCATGTGTTCGATGCCGCGAGCGGGGCGCGCCTTGCCATCGAAACTGGCGCGGGACCGCTGTCGACGCGTCTGCACACAACTGCAAATCAGGGGAGCACTCGCGCATGAACATATTGACCCGGCTGACGATCGCCGCGACGCTGGCAGTTACGGCTCTCGGTGCCTCGGACGCATCCGCGACCGACATCACCTTCTATTATCCGATCGCCGTCGGCGGCCCGATCACGAAAGTCGTCGACGATTATGTCGCCGAGTTCAGCAAGACCCATCCCGATATCACCGTGAAGCCGGTCTATACCGGCAGCTATCAGGACTCGATCGTCAAGGCGATGACCGCCGCCAAGGCCGGCAACGCCCCCGACGTGGCGGTGTTGCTGTCGACCGACATGTTCACGCTGATCGACGATGAACTAATCGAGCCTTATGACGCGATCGCCAAGTCGGAGAGCGACCAGGCCTGGATCAAGTCCTTTTACCCGGCGTTCATGGAGAACAGCCAGGCCGACGGCCATACCTGGGGCATTCCGTTCCAGCGTTCGACGATTGTGCAATACTGGAACAAGGATGCCTTCAAGGCCGCCGGCCTCGACCCGGAAAAGCCACCGGCCAACTGGGACGAAATGGTCGCGTTCGGAAAGAAGCTGACCAAGCGCGATGCGTCCGGCGCGGTTACCCAATGGGGCCTGGAAATCCCGTCCTCCGGTTTCCCCTATTGGCTGTTTCAGGCGTTGACCACCCAGAACGGCGCCATTCTCGCCAATCAGGACGGCACCAAGGTCGCCTACAACGATCCCAAGGTGGTCGAGGCTTTGCAATTCTTCGCCGACCTCAGTCAGAAACATGAAGTGATGCCGAAGGGCGTCATCGATTGGGGAACGACCCCGAAGGATTTCTTCGAGGGCAAAACCGCGATGATGTGGACCACCACCGGCAACCTGACCAATGTCCGCAGCAACGCCAAGTTCGCGTTCGGCGTGGCGGCATTGCCGTCGAAAGTACGCGGCGGCTCACCCACCGGCGGCGGCAACATCTATATCTTCAAGAGCGGCGACAAGGCCAGACAGGCGGCGGCGCTGGAATTTGCCCGCTTCCTCTCCACGCCGGAGCGCGCGGCCGATTGGGGCATCGCGACCGGTTACGTTGCGACGCGGCCGGATGCGTGGCAGACCGACGCGATGAAGAAATATGTCTCCGGGTTCGCGTCGGCCGCAGTGGCGCGCGACCAGCTCAAGGAGGCGGTCGCCGAATTGTCGACGCACGACAATCAGCGTGTCACCAAGGCGCTCAACGATGCCTTGCAGGCCGTTCTGACCGGCGTGAAGCCAGCCAAGCCCGCGCTCGATGAGGCTCAGGCGGAAGCCACCCGCATCCTCGCCCGCTATCAGCCCTAGCCGGCGCTCCAGCCGGGGGCTATCACCCGGCTGGATGTGTCCCCCGCGATGCCGGAACGGCGCAGACCGCAACTGAACGTCCATGTGCAAGGCTGGCTGCTGGCGCTGCCGGCTGTCGTGCTGTTGGCGGCGTTCACGCATGTGCCTGCGGTCGCAACCGTCATCGATAGTTTCTTCTCGACCCCGCATGGGCGTCGGCCGGCTGCCTTTGTCGGCCTCGATCAGTACCGCACCATGATGGCTGATCCGATCTTCCGGCTGGCTCTCAAGAACAACCTGCTCTATGCGCTGATCACGGTGCCGGTCTCGATCGGCCTGGCGCTGGCGATGGCGCTCTGGGTCAAGGGCAGCATCCAGGGCCGCACCGCGCTGCGGCTTGCGTTCTTCACGCCGACCATCCTGCCGATGGTCGCGGCCGCCAATATCTGGCTGTTCTTCTACACACCGGATTACGGCCTGCTCAATCAGGTCCTCCGCGCCCTCGGCTTCAGCAGCGTCAATTGGCTCGGCAGCCCCGCAACCGCGTTGCCGGCGCTGATGGCGCTGACGATCTGGAAGGAGGCCGGCTTTTTCATGGTCTTCTTCCTGGCGGCGCTGCAACAGGTGTCGCCGGTGCTTTACGAAGCGGCGCGCATGGAAAACGCCAGCGGTTGGCTCGTCTTTCGCCGCATTACCTGGCCGCTGGTGATGCCGACAACGCTGTTCGTCGCGATCAACGCGCTCATCAACGCCTTTCGCGTCGTCGATCAGGTGATCGCGATGACCGGCGGCGGCCCGAACAACGCAACGACATTGCTGCTGTATTACGTGTTTCAGGTCGCCTTCAATTTCTGGGATAGTGCCTACGCAGCCGCTCTGTCGACCGTGCTTCTGTTGGTGCTTGCGATCGTCGCGTTCCTGCAATTCTTTCTGCTCGATCGCAAGATTCACTATCGCTGAGGGAACAGGACATCGATGCTCAACCGACTGGGAGAGTTCGCATCGACCGTCATTGCCTGGCTGTTCGGGCTGATCTGGGCGTTGCCGCTTCTGTATGCGATATGGGCCGCGGTTCATCCATCCGCATTCGCAACCCGTTTCGATCTTCTCGCACCGCTCACCCTGCAGAACTTCGGGCGCGCCTGGGCCGCGGCACCCTTCGCCCGCTATTTCCTCAATACCGCCCTGCTTGTGCTCGGCGTCATGGCCGCGCAGTTCGTGATTTGCACGCTGGCTGCCTTCGGGCTGGCGCGCTGGAAGTTCTTCGGCAGCGGAGTCCTTTTCGCGCTGATCCTGGTGCAGCTAATGGTCACGCCGGACGTGCTCATCATGGAGAATTACCGGACGCTGCAGAAGCTCGGGTTGATCGATACGCTGACCGGAGTCGGTCTGCCCTATGTCGCTTCGGCTTTCGGCATCTTCCTTCTGCGCCAGAGTTTCAAGTCGATTCCGAAAGAGCTCGACGACGCGGCCCGAATGGAAGGTGCCAGCACGTTGCAGACGATCCGGCGCGTCTATCTTCCCTTGGCCCGCCCGGTCTACGTGGCCTATGGCCTCGTCTCGGTCAGCTATCACTGGAATAATTTCCTGTGGCCGCTGATCGTAACCAATTCCGTCGAGACCCGGCCGCTGACGGTCGGCTTGCAGGTTTTCGCTTCGGTCGATCAGGGGATCGACTGGTCGGTGATTTGCGCCGCCGCGCTGATGACCTCGGCGCCGCTGATGATCGCGTTCCTGTTGTTTCAGCGCGCCTTTATCCAGAGCTTCCTGCGCGCCGGCATCCGTTAGTGCATGATCCGGAGAAGGGGGGGGCCAGGTTTTCCTGGCCGGCGTAACGCCATGCATTCTATAAGTTAGTACAATGCGTCGATTGAACTATACTTTACGTCGGAATTGACTCGCAAATCATGCAATTCGGATTTGCAATCACCATTTTAACCGATACAAATAAGAAAAAATACGCCGGATTGAACCAGCGTGATCGCTTAGACCCTTGCGAGGGCGATAAGCGAACCGCGCAGACGAGCCGGCCCGAGAAAAACAAAAGAGCCCTCAACCAGAGGGCGGAGTCCAAGGGGAGGAATATCATGCAGGCCACCGGCAGCATTGACGTTGAGAATTTCATAGACGAGCAGCCCATCTCGCCTGTGCAGTGGTTTTTGTTCGGGCTTTGCTTCACGGCGATCCTGCTGGACGGTTTCGACACCGCGGTGATCGGCTATATCGCTCCGTCCCTGATATCCGAATGGAACGTGTCGCGACCGGATCTGGCGCCGGTGCTCAGCGCCGCGTTATTCGGACTTGCAGCCGGTGCTCTTGTCGCCGGGCCGATAGCGGATCGATTTGGCCGCAAGACCATGCTCATTGCCTCTGTAACAGTGATGGGCATCGCGACGCTCGCGTCGTCCTTCTCTGGCAGTCTGGATCAACTCGTCATTTGGCGGTTTGTCAGCGGACTCGGGCTCGGCGCGGCAATGCCAAGCTCTGTGACATTGATGAGCGAGTTATGTCCGGCGTCGCGTCGCGCAACCCTGACCAACGCGTCGTTCTGCGGCTTTCCGGTCGGGGCTGCGTTCGGCGGCTTCCTGGCCGCATGGATGATTCCCGCGTTCGGCTGGCGCAGTGTTCTCGTTCTCGGCGGCGTCGTGCCGCTTGCCCTGGCTGTGTTGATGTTCCTGGCCCCGGAATCACCGCGCTATATGGTGGCGAGGAGATTTCCGGTCGAGCGCATTCGTGCGGTGTTACGCCGTATATCCTCGACGCTCTCCCCCTCGGCATCGATCACGATGACGGAGGCGCGGGCGGAAACGGCTGGCGGCGGTCTTCGTCTGGTGCTTTCTCCTCGCTACATCGTCGGTTCGATGATGCTGCTATTGGCTTATTTTTTCGCGCTGATCGTCTTCTATGCCGTCGTGAACTGGATGCCGACCTTGTTCAAGGATGCTGGCATCAGCGGCAGCACCGCAGCCCTCATATCCAGCCTGTTCACATTGGGCGGATGCGGTGCCGTGCTATCGGGATGGCTCATGGACAGGGTCAATGCCAAACTGGTCATTGCCGCCGGATTTGTTCTGGCTGCGATCGGAATCTATGCGATCGGGCATAGCGTCGATAATCTTGGCCTGCTGACGGCTTCGGTCTTCATCGGCGGAGCATTTTTGACGACCTCCCTGACGTCGCTTCCGGCGCTTGCGGCATCGTTCTACCCGACGGCAGGGCGCACCACAGGGGTCGCGTGGATGCTCGGGTTTGGCAGATTCGGAGGTGTGGCGGGATCGTATCTCGTCGCTGAATTGAGTCGACGGCACATGACCTTCGCCGATACCTTCCTCATCGTGGCCATCGCCAGCTTGGCCTCGGCCGCTTCTGTCATCGTAATGCAACTGGTGTATTCGGACTCCAAGCGCGCGGTTGAGGCGACCGCCGCAAGCGAGGCGGTTGCGCATTAGATCAGCTGGCGCGCCGATTGGGTGAGGCGCGCCATCGCTTCGAACAAGGAAAGTCGAATGTACGATTTGGTTGTGGTCGGTCACGGAGCCGCGGGTCTGTCTGCGGCCATAGCGGCCGCCGAAATAGCTAAAGATTCCTGTATTCTGGTTCTGGAGCATCTGTCCGAGCAAGACGGTGGCGGCAACACGAAATGGAGTCCCGCCAACACAAGGATGAAGTCGGTCGATGAAATGCCGGCCGGCTTCGAGCGGGACATGATGGCGACGACAGGCGGCCGGGGTGATCCCGCCTATTTTGCCAGATTGACGCGTGAAGCTCCCGACACGATGCGATGGCTGGAAAAACAAGGCGTCAAATTCGAATCCCTGGACTACCTCTTGAGCGCCGAGCACAAACGCATTCATCCGGTGGGTGGCGGAGCCGCTATCGTCCAGTCGCTGTCATCACAGGCAAAAAGATTGGGCGTGTCGATTCTTTATGATGCGAGAGCGGTACGGCTTTATCTTGGTCAAGAGGCGCATGGTGTTGAACTTGCCGACGGGCGACGGTTCGAGGCCAGGAGCATCGTTCTCGCGAGCGGCGGATTCGAGGGAAGTCCGGCGCTGCTACGCGAGCATTTTGGCCCGCGGGGCGAAACCCTCCGGCCCATCTCGCCTGGATCAGGCAGCAACGCCGGCGACGGCATAAGAATGGCGATCGAAGCCGGCGCAAGCATGAGCGGCGATTGGTCGGGAATGCACAGCGAACCGGTCGACCCGCGGAGCGATCGCGCGGCAGCGCTCATTCTGATTTACCCATATGGGATTGTTGTCGATACGCAAGGCAATCGCTTTTTTGATGAAGGCGCCGGGCTCGTCCACGACACGTGGGAGCGTTTTTCGCGGGCCGTTCATTTTGACACCCCGGACAGTTCGGGCTGGATTGTTTCAGACGCCAGGCTGTGGGATTTGCCCGGGACCAGGAACGCGATCCGGACCGATGCGCCGCCGATACAGGCGCCGACGCTCTCCGAACTGGCAAAAGCGATGAATGTTGATCCGAAGGCATTCGCGTACACGGTTGATAAGTACAATGCAGCTTGCGGGAATGACCTTTCGGGGTTTGACCCGGGGCGTCTTGATGGCCTCGCCACCGCCGACGGCTTGTTTCCGCGAAAATCGAATTGGGCGCGTCCTTTGGAGAAGCCGCCATTTGTCGCTTTTCCTGTCGTCTGCGGGATTGTCTACACGTTCGGCGGGATAGCCACCGACGCCGACGCGCGGGTGATCGGACAAAACGGTCCGATTGAACGCCTTTTCGCGGCTGGGGAAATGACGGGGCATTTCTACGGGACGGCTCCCAATTCGGTGGCGGTGATGCGGTCGCTCGTTTTTGGACGCATTGCAGGGCAGGGGGCCGCTGCTCACTTTTGAGCGTTCAGCCTTTCGGCGGCGGTCACCGACGGCGCCGGAAGGCGCTGACCAAACGGAATACAGCGACCAAAGCGCATCGATGCTGCGTGCCCCTTGTCGATTTGCGCCCGTCCTGCCAGCCTGTGGTCCAAAAAGGGATGCGGCAATCGCCAGTCGCGACGCCGCTGTCGATTCCCTGAGGCAAACGGATTCGATTTAGATTAGGGTGCCCAGGGGCTGAATTCTTCGTTGTCTTGCTGTAACAGCATTGGCGTAGGTCGGCGGACGCTACATTCAGGTCCGGTGCATCGATCTTGCCGCCGGATCGCTTTGGATCGAGCGGGATAGAATGACTGGCTGGCGGATGATCGATCGGAGCGGGGCATGAGATTTCTGGGCTTTGCCTATCGATTCCTGTCCAATTTCGTTTTTCTGGTCGTGGTCTATTACAGCCTGAACTTCATGGATAAATATCCGCAGCGCGCCACGCTTGCGATCCTGGTGCTGATCCATTCGCTGATGCGCGCGGTGTCGTCGTTTCATTCGTTTTTTTTCTTCCGGCGCATCGAGCGTCTTGAGGCCGAGTCGCGCCGTCTGACGGCCATGGTCGGAGACGGTCCCGCCGCGACGGGCGCGCGCAAGCAACTCGTCAATGATGTCGCCGCTCTGCGGCGCGACGGCGAGATGAAGGTCTATATCGACCTGTTATTTCTCGTGCTGGTCGTGTTGCTGTGTATTTCGAAGATCATGACGGATTGAGTCGGTCACACGTTCCTTCGCTTGGCCTGGACCAGATGCTTGAGCCGGACCGGGCGGGCATGCGCCGTGGCCGGCGTTCCGCGCGGAGGCTTTTGAGACGAAGGCGCCTGGGACGAAGGCTCCTGAGTTGAAGGCTCCGGGGATGAAAGCTCCTGCGATGCGGTCAGTCGCTTGCCGCGGCCGGATTTGCCGCGGATGGCGCGTCGGGAGTTGCCGCCGTTTGCGGCCGCGGGCGGCGATTTGGGCTCGGGCAGGGGCGTCGGTTCCGAACGGGGCGCCAGCAGGGCGACCGTCTCGGCGGTCGGATGCGGCAGTTCCGGAATCTCGAAAACGGTCAGTGCCGGAACGGGCAGGGTAGCGGCGGCGCTATCGGTGAAAAGTGGCGCTGCCGGCCACGGCGTAGCCCGGGACAGCGGGCGGTGGCTTGAACGATCGAAGGGTTCGGCCAGCGGCACCAGTTCTCCGCCTTTGCCGGTGAAATCGGACAGCGCGGGTGCGGCCAGCGCGTCAGCGTCGGCAACAGCGAAATTGGGCACTTTGGGCCAATGCGAGATCGCCACGGTTTCCAGCGGCGGATGCATCAGCCATTGCTGCGGCTCGGTCGGCGTGGCCGGTCGGTCCGGCGTCGCCGCCACCACATGGACGATGTGATAACCGCGCGCCTTCAGGGTCGCCAGGATTCTCGGCAATGCCGCGACGGTCCGAGCCTGGATGTCGTGAAGCAGGAGAATCCCCTTTCCCTTGGCCTCGATCCGCTGGATCGCGAGATCGTAAACCCGCTGCGACGAAATATGCCGCCAGTCGTCGGCCGGAAAATCGGCGCTCCAGGTCTGGATGCCCTGCGAGGCGAGATAATCCTCGACGGCGGTGGCGCGCTCCAGGCCGGGGATCCGGAAGAACGGCGCGAGCGTTTTGTCGGCGTCATCCCCAAGCGCGGCCTTGACCGAAGCGATGCCATCGTCGATTTCCGCCTTGGCTCGCTCGATCGGCATTCTGTTCATGGTGAGCGGATGATTTTGGGTATGGGTGCCGATGGTGTGGCCGGCGTCGCGGAGTTTGCGGATGCCTTCCGGATAGACCCGGGCCATCTGGCCGATGGCAAAAAAATTCGCCTTGATGCACTGCGCGGCGAGGATGGCCAGAATCTGATTGCTGTTGCGCGGCAGCGGGCCATCATCGAATGACAGCACCACCTCATGGTCCCGCAGCGGCAGGGTTTCGGCATATTGCATGGTGCCGATCCGGGGATGCTGCCGGGGATCGACCACGATCGTCCGCGAGGTGCCGAGCGCGTCAGGATTGCCGGGGCAATCGGCGGCGGACACGGCCTGCGCGGCGATGCAGGTAAACAGCGCCAACGACAGCGCCGCGCTTGAAACGGCCCATTGCCGCATCCGGGGGCCGACGAGAGCCTTGCGGATCATGAAGTACCGTCACTTTCGTTTATGAAATCGTCATACAGGCCGCGCCGTGAACGGAAGCTTAATCGTTCGATCTTCATTGGCGGCTTTGGGGGTCAGGGCAGGCGGGCGATGCCGGTCGGGGGAACTGCCGGCACCAGATGGACCACGCGGTAGTGGTTTTCCTTGAGGTAGCGCAAGAAAGCCGGCAGCATCGCGGCGGTATGCGCCTTCGGATCGTGCAGCAGGATGATGCCCCTGCCGGCGGCTTCCAGCCGGCCGGTGAGCAGCTTCAGCTCTTCCGCGGGGGTCATCGGATTCCAGTCGCTGGCCCAAAGGTCGGCGCCGAACACGACGATACCGCGCGACTGCAGCAGGTCGAGCGTCGCTGGCGTGCTCTCGAAGCCTGGAAAGCGAAAAAACGGTGTGCTCGGCTTGGTGGTGGCCACGCCATGCAGCACCCTTTCCACTGCCGAGATGCCGTGATCGATTTGCGCGACGGCTTGGTCCGGCTTGATTTGGGCGAGGCTGGGATGCGTCCAGCTATGGGTTCCGATCGTATGACCTTCGGCCGCGATCCTTCGCACCAGATCCGGGTGTTCCGATGCGGGCTTGCCGATCAGAAAGAACGTCGCATGCACGCATTCATGGGCCAGCGCCGCCAGCACTTTCGGCGTGGTGGCGGGCCAGGGGCCATCGTCGAAGGTCAGCACCACCTCGTGATCTTCCAGCGGCAGGGTCTGCGGAAAGCTTTTGAGGCCGACCCGCGGCGTCGTGACGGCATCGACGGCGAGAATGCGTGAGGTGCCGAGCGCGTCCTTGTTGGAACACTCCGCCGCCTGAGCCGTTGCGATCAACGCCATCGAGACCGCGACCGCAAGGCCGGCGCCCAGCGCGTGCGCGAGCCTGAAAGTCCGTTTTCGCCAGAGCATGTTTTTCATTGCGCTCGGTATAGCCCATTGGGTAATGCGTGAAGCCGTAGCTCAGACGAATTCAGTAATCCAGTCAAACCGGTGAGGCACGGCATGGCCGAAGACATGGACATCGCCAGACCCGCCGATGCGATCCTCGGCCACCTTCCGATGCGCGACGAAAATGGCGAAATTCGCCCGGAATTCGTCGCTGAAATCACGCGCGCCATTCATGAGGCGGACACGGCGCCGCTGCGCGAAATCGTGGCCGAATTACATGAGGCCGATCTCGGCGATCTGGTCGCGGCGCTCGCCCCCGACGACCGCGTCAGCCTCGTGGAACTGACCGGCGCGGATTTCGACTTCTCGGCGCTCAACGAGGTCGATGACGCGGTCCGCGAGGAAATCCTCGAGGAGCTCGAACCGGAGACGGTTGCAGAGGGCGTTCGCGAACTGGAATCCGATGACGCCGTCGAACTGCTCGAGGCGCTGGACGAGAAGGATCAGGAAGAGATCCTGGAGAAGCTGCCGCAGGAAGAGCGCGACACGCTTGAGCGCAGCCTGCTTTACCCGGAGAATTCCGCCGGCCGCCGGATGCAGTCCGAGTTCATCACCGTGCCGCCGGACTGGAACGTGGGGCAGGCGATCGACTACATGCGCAACACGCCGGACCTGCCGCATCGCTTCTATGAAATCTACGCGGTCGATAAGGCGCAGCACTGGCAGGGCGCCATATCGCTCGACGCGCTGCTGCGTTCGCGCCGGCCGGTGCCGCTCGCCGATTTAATTGACGAAGACCGCCGCCGCGTCTCGGCCCTGGACGACCAGGAAGAGGTGGCGCGGATGTTCGGCAAATATAATCTGGTCGCCGCACCCGTCGTCGATACCACCAACCGGCTGGTCGGCGTCATCACCATCGACGACGTGGTCGACGTGATCGAGGAAGAGGCCGACGAGGACCTGAAGGCGCTGGGTGGCGTGACCAGCGACGAAGAACTGTCCGACAGCGTCCTCACCACCGCCAAAGGCCGTTTCAACTGGCTTCTGGTCAATCTCGCCACCGCTTTCCTGGCGTCTTCGGTGCTGGGCCTGTTTGAAGGTCAGCTCGAAAAGATGGTGGCGCTCGCGGTGCTGGCGCCGATCGTGGCGAGCCAGGGCGGCAATGCCGCGACCCAGACCATGACGGTCGCGGTGCGCGCGCTGGCGACCCGTGAGCTTGGTTCGAACAATGCATTCCGCGTGGTGGTGCGCGAGGCCCTGGTCGGCCTCGTCAACGGCGTTGCGTTCGCCCTCATCACCGGCGTTGCCGCGGTCGCCTGGTTCAAGATTCCCGGACTGGGAATTGTCATCGGCCTCGCCATCATCTGCAATCTTGTGGCCGGGGCGCTCGGCGGCATCCTGATCCCGATCGTGCTGGAACGGGTGCGGGCCGACCCGGCGGTGGCGTCAGGCACCTTCGTCACGACGATTACCGATGTTGTCGGTTTCTTCTCGTTTCTCGGGATCGCGACGCTGTGGTTCGGGCTGAACTAGGCCGGCTCCAAGGACCGGCTTATCGTTAATCCGAACTTAATGTGCATGGCTGATACTGTCTCAAGCGTGGGGTGGAACATGCAACGCTTGCGGTTAAAGGCGGACGGACGGATCGTCGAATTGCGGGACGGGCAGGAGTTTCCGCTCGCCCCGGTGGCGCCTTTCGTCGCACCGCTGCCGACATCGACCGCTCCGCGGGAGACGGTGCCGCCGGCCGGTGTTCGCGACCTTCGCCGCCGGGCCAGGCTGACCCAGCTTGAATTTGCCGCGCGGCTCGGCGTCCCCGTCGAGACCATTCGCAATTGGGAGCAGGGCAAGCGCATGCCGCGCGGACCGGCGCGGGCTTTGTTGGCCGTGATTGCGCACGCGCCCGATACCGTTTTTGCCGCGCTGGCGACGGAGCCGTCGGCGGTCTGAGTTGGCAGCGCGGGCTCCAAGTATCATAATGGGACTCGATCGAGTATCCGCCCATGCAATTCGTCGAGGCCAATGACGCAAAAATCCCGGCAATCGGACTGGGCACCTGGGAGTTGCGCGGGCGAATCTGCGCGCGCCTGGTCGAGCAGGCGTTGCGGCTCGGCTATCGCCATATCGACACCGCGCAGATCTATGAGAACGAACGCGAGGTCGGCGAGGGGCTGCGCGCGTCCGGGGTGAAGCGCGACGAGGTGTTCGTGACCACCAAGGTCTGGACCACCCATTTCGCGCCGATCGATCTCGAACGCTCCACCAAGGAAAGCCTGAGCAAGCTGCATCTTTCCGAAGTCGATCTGCTGCTGCTGCACTGGCCCAATCCGCGGGTGCCGCTGCAGGAGACCCTGGGCGGGCTCGCCCATGTCAAGAAACTCGGTTTGACGCGGCACATCGGCGTCTCGAATTTCACCGTGGCTCTGATCGAAGAGGCGGTCGCGGCCTGTCCGGAGCCGCTGGTATGCGATCAGGTCGAATTCCATCCCTATCTCGATCAGGCCAAGGTACGGGATGCCTGTGCCCGAAACGGCCTCGCCGTCGTTGCCTATAGCCCGGTCGCCAAGGGCCGGATCAAGAACGACCAGATGCTGGCCCGGATCGGGCAGGGCCACGGCAAGACCGCAGCCCAGGTCTGCCTGCGCTGGCTGGTGCAACAGAATGTTGCCGCGATACCGCGGACCTCGCGGATCGAGCGGCTGTCGGAAAACATCGATATTTTCGACTTCGAACTGTCGGAGGCGGAGATGCGGCGGATATCTGCGATGGGGACGCCAAAGGGACGGCTCACCGATTTCGGTTTCGCGCCGAAATGGGATTGAGATATGCTCGCCGCGGCTGGGACGAGCGTGTGATCGGGTACGGTGGACTTTCGGCGGATTATAGGCTCAGGCATCGCGGCATCGGCGATTGTGCATCTGTCGTTTCTGATGCTGGTGATCTTCTTTACCGAGGTTCGTCCTCTCGGTTCGGTCACGGCTGAGCCGATCGCGGTCGACATCGTTGCGCCCGATGAGGTGAAACCCGACCCGCCGCCGACGCCAAAAGACGCCAGCGCCTTCGATATTCCCGGGAAGTCGGTCGATTCCAGTCCGCCGTCGGCCGCCGCGGCACCGGCCGCCCCGTCACAGGCCGCTTCATCACAGGCTGCACAGGCTGCTTCGCCACAGGCCGCCACGCCGCAACAACAACAGGCCGCAGTGGAGCAGGCCATGCCATCCCCGCCCGAGCCGGATCCCGCACCCAATGCGGCACAAAGCCCGGTACCGGAGCCGGTGACGAGTCCCAGTCCTCCGCAGCAGGCTGCGGCGCAACCGTCGGCGCCGGCTTCGCCACAGCAGGCCTATGTTCCGGCGCAACCCGATCTTTCCATCAAATATCATGTGATGCTGGGGTTGCCGCAGGACAAGCCCGGCGACGGCTTCGACACCGTGGCGATCCAGAAGGCCGACGTCGCATCCGGTCCCGTCGCGGAGTTTCGGCGGCATCTGAAGACCTGTTCGACGTTGCCCAAATCGGTGACGCCGTCAGACAAGGTCGCGATCAAATTACGCGTGTTCATGACGCCCAATGGAAGGCTCGCCGCGCCGCCGCTTCTGATCGAGGCCAGCGCGTCCGCCAAGGGGCCGGCCTTGATGCAGAGCGCCATCAGCGCCCTGCAGGCGTGCCAGCCCTATGAGATGCTGCCGGCCGACAAATATGGCGAGTGGAAAGTGCTCGATCTCAGCTTCACCCCGGAAGACTTCACCGGCGCATCCTGACGTCCCGCCGCGGCCGGCTCATGTTTGGCCCGGTTGAGTTTGGCGGGTTGAGCGCGTTCCGGGCGATGTGGCATGATGGCGGGCAATCAATGCAAGGATTTCCACGCATGGCGCTGAAGCTTGTCGTCGGCAACAAGAACTATTCGTCGTGGTCGATGCGGCCCTGGCTCGCGCTGCGGGCCAGCAACATTGCTTTCGACGAGGTGTTCATCCCGATTTACAACGGCGAAGCCGACAAGAAGCGGATCCTTGGCTTCACGCGTTCGGGCAAGGTGCCGGTGCTGGTCGATGGCGACATCACGGTCTGGGATTCGCTCGCTATCATCGAATATGCCGCGGAGAGGTTTCCAGAAGCGCATCTGTGGCCGGAGGATCGCGCCAGCCGCGCCCAGGCGCGTTCGATTTCGGCGGAAATGCATTCGGGTTTCATGGCGTTACGCAACGAATGCGGGATGAATCTGCACCGCCCGGTCGGAGCGATTCCGCTGTCGGACGACGCGCGCGCCAACATCGCCCGCATCCAGGATATCTGGATCGGATGCCGGGAACGCCACGCCAAAGCGGGGCCCTTCCTGTTCGGCACCTTCAGCGGCGCGGATGCGATGTACGCGCCGGTGGTACACCGTTTTCGCACCTACGCGATCAAGCTGGCGCCCGAGGCGGAAGACTACATGGCTGCGATGATGGCGCTGCCGGCCTTTCAGGAATGGACGCGCGCAGGCCTGGCCGAGACGCTCGTGATCGAGAAGTTCGAAACGGTATGATGCCCCTGCCACGGCCTTTGCTCACGTCATGATAACTTGACGGGTCGCGGGTAAAGCGTCTCAATCTCGAACCCGATTAACGCGAAAGGCTTTTGATCATGGGAATTCTTGATTCACTGGAAAATTCGCCGGCGTTCAGGGGCGCGCTTGGCCAGCTCGGAAGTGCCGTGCTTCCGGTCGTCTTGAGCGAAGTTCTCGGCAATGGCAGCCAGGGCGGCCTTTCCGCTGTCGTCGCCAAGTTGCAGCAAGCGGGTTTGGGCGATCAGGTCAAATCCTGGCTTGGCAACGGCCAGAACCTGCCGATCACGGCCGAGCAGCTCCAGGAAGTGCTGGGCAGCGATACGGTCAAGCAGCTGGCTGCGCGGTTCAACATTCCTGTGGACCAATTGTCCCAGATTTTGGCGCAGGAACTTCCGAAATCGGTCGACGGCGCCAGCCCGAACGGTCATCTGCCGGCCTCGGCCTGACCGGGCTGATTTGACGGTTCCGGAGCTCGGCTCCCGGATTTCCGGAAAACCGGCAGAAAATCACTTATCGCACTGAAAAACCTGCAAAATCCGCGCACTTGCCATGCCCGGATGATGCTGGCCAAAGAGACTTGCGCTGTGCTAGATTTTATTAAGGATTTTCGGATGGCCGTTGCTGCGGGGACCGCGAGCATGGCCTGTGTTCAGAGTACAGGGAGAAGGGCGTTGAAGCATAAATTCAGCGTTGGAGAGACCGTTTATTTCACCGCCAGCAACGTTGCCCGTCCGGCCGCCAGTGGCACCTATGAAGTGATTCGTCTGCTTCCGACCGATGGCGATGACTGTCAGTATCGGATCAAAAGTTCGACCGAGGCGTTCGAGCGCGTGGCCAAGGAAAGCCAGCTCGCCATTTCCTGAACGACCACGCGCCTGATCGCGTGAAACGGCAAGGGAACCGTTTCAACCGTCGTCAAAAGGCCCCGTTCCCAACAGCATTTTGCACAGACTGAAGCAAGAATCGTGTTCACCTTCGGTGAAGGCGTTCTATGCTGCGTCGAAGGACATTACGCATGAATTGGGCTTGGGCAACATCGCTCGATCAGGTCTGGCGCTCGCCGGCCTTCCCGATGTGGCTGACTGTGGCCGCCGCGGGATTCTTCGGGATCATCGTTTTCGTCACGCTGTTGCGCGCCGAGAAATCGGTCGCCAACGGAGCGCTGACCGTCATCACGCTGCTGGCGATCGGCGTCGCGGTGGCCTCGACTCTTCGCAGCTTCGGGCCGCCCGGCGGCGGCGGCGCTCCCGTATCCACGTCAACTCAGCAGCCGCCGGTGGTGAACGCGGCGCTGCCGGCCTTGTCGTGCGTCGACGACCTCGCCGGAGAAGTCGTTTTGACGGCCTGCGAGAAGGTGTTGTTCGGCTCGGCCGAATCCGCCGCCGCGGCGGTGTCGTATGCGGCGGCCCGGCTGACGCGCTTGATGTCGTTCGGCGACGTCGTGACAGCCGACAAGAACATGACGCCGGATCTGCAGGCGCTGCGCAGCTCGATCGAGCGCGACCGCTATGGACTGGCGGCCCACGTGCTGCTGGCGCGCGACCATTGCACGCCGGCGGAATGCGCGGCCTTCAACTCGCTCACGGACCACAGCCGGATCGTCGCGAACATGGATCAGCAGGTCTATGACGGCTTGGTTTCGCATTATGCGCCGGGTTGGAACGCGCCTGTGACGACCGGAACGACGATGGGCGCGCTCGCCGCGTTTCCTCCGTCGGTGCCGACGGGCAGGCCGACCAACGCGGATTTTCCAAGCGCCGCTTCCACACCGCCGGTCAGCATCATGACGCCTGAGCCGGGTTCGGGCGCCGGATCGCGCACCCCGCCCGCAACGGCGGGCACGCCGCCACCGCATCCGGCCGCAACGGCCACGACGCCGACGGCGGCCAAGAAACCCGCGCCGAAACCGCGCGCGGCGGCGGCGCCTGTCCAGATCGCGCCGTCTGCGCCCGCAGCGCCTGCGGCGGCTCCCGCCGCGTCAAACCAGTGAGTGTTTCAGGATCGATGCCGCTTCATCTCATCAAGCTTGCCGTCGGCTGTGATTCCGTCAAGGAACTGAAAGGCTGGGTTGCCGAGCGCATGCGGGTCGCGAAGCAGAAGGGCCTGCCGCGCCATCACATCCACATCACCCGCATGGTGCCGAAGCGCGACCAGGAGATTTTGGCGGGCGGATCGCTTTACTGGGTGATCCGCGGCGAAATCGCGGCGCGGGAAAAGATCGTCGCGATCGAGCCGTTCCGCGACCGCGACGGCATCGGACGTTGCCGCCTGGTCTTGCAGCCCAAGGTGATCGCCGTGCTGCCAAGGCCGATGCGTCCGTTCCAGGGCTGGCGCTATTTCGAGGATCGCGATGTCCCGCCGGACCTGGATTCGGCAGGCACGGGCCTTGCGGCGATGCCTGAGCCGATGCGTCGCGAATTGCGCGAGCTTGGACTGCTTTGAAGCGTTTTCGAGCGAAGTGAATGCCGGTTCGCGTGAAGAAAACGCGTCAAAATAACAATCTGGAGCTTCGGTTCTGATTCAATCAGAACCGGTCATGCCCCAGAGCTGGATGACTTTTCCTCGAATAGTCATCCAGCTCTATCTTTTTGTTTGAGCATGATCTTTTCGGAAAACCGGCTCCCACTTTTCCGGATCATGCCCTGGCGTCGGAGGCTTGCACCTCAGGCCGCGATATTATCGATCAGCCGGGTCTTGCCGAGCCTTGCCGCCACCAGGATCCGCATCGGGCCGTCCTTCACCGAGTCGATCGGCGCCAGCGTTTCGGCGTGGCGGAGCTCGAAATAATCCAGCGTGAAACCGGCCGCGACGATCATTTCCGCGCCGCCCGCCATCGCGGCGTTGACATCATCGCCGGCCCGCAAGCGGCGGACGCTTTCCTTCATGGCGCGGTACAGCGCCGGCGCCGTCTGGCGTTCCTCCGGCGACAAATAGACGTTGCGCGAGGACATCGCGAGGCCGTCGCGCTCGCGCACGGTTTTCGACCCCGTCACCTTGACGCCGAGATCGAGATCCCTGGCCATCTGCGCGATGACCCGCAATTGCTGAAAATCCTTTTCCCCGAACATCGCGAAGTCGGGCCGGACTTGGGCGAACAGCTTGCCGACCACGGTGGCGACGCCGCCGAAAAAATGCGGCCTGAAACGATCCTCCAGACCGGCGGTCGCCGGTCCCTCCGGCACGATGCGCGTGGCGAAGCCGTCCGGGTACATGGTCTTGACGTCCGGATTCCAGACCAGGTCGACACCTTCGTCCGAGAGCTTGGCGATGTCGGTCTTCCAGGTGCGCGGATAGGAGCCGAAATCTTCTGTCGGCGCGAACTGGGCGGGATTGACGAAGATCGAAACCACGACCTTCCTGGCTCGGCGCTTGGCGAGCCGGACCAGCGACATATGGCCGTCATGGAGCGCTCCCATGGTTGGCACCAACGCGACCGTGGCCTTGCGCGCGCGAAGGCCATCGAGCGCGCGATGCAGTGCAGGGATCGTGCGGGCGATCATGGGGCTTCGCGACATTGGGGCTCGGTCTGTAAGGGGCCGGTTCTGGCCTGACGGCGGGAACACCAACCCTATCAAGGCTGATGCTCTCTCGCCAAGTGGACAGAGTGGACAGTCGGCAAATCGGTCGCGGATCAGAACGCGGTTCATGGCGCATCGCGCCGGCCGTTCTGCGCGCGTGATTCACCATCACGACAGGCGATCGGGGATTGAATGGCGTCGTCGCGCATTTCACTTGACCGCCGTCGCGCGCGATTTGAAGATGTCGGCAGGGGACGAATGATGCTGGTGCAGACTACCCAGGGGCAATCGGGTTCGGCACATGTCGTTGTGCTGGGCAACGAGAAGGGCGGTTCGGGCAAATCGACCGCCGCCTTGCACATCGCCGTCGCCCTGATGAAGGCAGGTCAGCGCGTCGCCACCATCGACCTCGATTGCCGCCAGCAGAGCTTTACCCATTACATCAACAACCGGCGTGCCTGGGCGCGCCGCACCGGCCTCGATCTCGAGGTTCCCGTCCATTGTTGCATCAAGCTCGGCGAGACCATGCAGATCGCCGACAACGAATCTTCCGAGTTGCAGCAATTCGTGGACGCGGTGAGCGCGGTCGAACGCACGTTCGATTTTCTCGTCATTGATACGCCGGGCTCCGACAGCTACCTGATGCGGCTGGCGCACTCGATGGCCGACACGCTGGTGACGCCGATCAACGACAGCTTCCTCGATTTCGACGTGCTCGGCACCGTCGATCCCGCCACCTATGCGGTGACCGGCGAGAGCCATTATGCCGAAATGGTGCGGGACACGAGGCGCAGGCGCCGCCAGCTCGATGGCGTGAATTGCGATTGGATCGTGGTCCGCAACCGGCTGTCGATGCTGGGCTCGCGCAACAAGCAACTGGTTGCCGACAGCCTCAAGGAACTGTCGTTCCGGCTCGGCTTCCGCGCGATCGACGGTTTCGCCGAACGCGTGGTTTATCGCGAATTCTTTCCGCGCGGGCTGACCGCGCTCGACGATCTCGACGAGGCCACGCTGGGCACCCGGCCGAGCCTGGGCCATGTCACCGCGCGCGAGGAGGTCATGAGCCTGTTGCGGGAGCTGAAACTACCTCTGGACGAGCGCGGCCGGCGCCGCGCCGCCAACCGCGCCGAGTGGTTCAGCCAGATCGACAAGCCGCTCGACGTCCACGACATCATCGGCGTTTGATCCCCGAAGCGCGAGGCGCCTCATCCTGAACCGGGCGTCCGGCGCAGAGCACAGTTTGGTGTCTCGCATTTATGGCGTTTTACCAAGGATTTGTGCCCGACTTTCATTGCCGTCGTCGTTCGTAACTTCGGGTGGAGGCGGGGGGCCTCTGCACCCCCAGTAGTCAATTTGCCCAATATTAGGGTGCATCGCACAACGATCAGGCGGCTAACTCACAACATTTAGCCTTTCTGTCACGGGGCTGTGACATATACTGCGGACAAGGGACCGAAGAGTTTCAAGGTTGAGGATGCCCACCGAGAGGCCGGTGCGTCGAGGACGAACATGAAACGTGGAATTGCCGTTCTGCTTTCGCTGTGTGTGCTGGTGACGGGCGCCTATTTCACGGCGAGCAAATGGGCTATCCGCCACGAGACCATCACATTCTATGATCCGGCGCGCGATAACCGCCCGGTTGCGGTCGATGTTGCGGTCCGGCGCGACAAGGAGATGCAGGCAGACGCTGACATGATCACGCTGCCGGTCGCCATCCTGAACCACGGCAACACCGTCAAATTCACCGAATATTCTTTCCTGGCGAACGTCTTTGCCGCGCGCGGCTATCTCGTCGTAAGCATCCAGCATGACCTGCCGACCGATCCGCCGATGGTGACGAAGGTCGGCGAACTCTACGTTGGCCGGTTGCCGCAATACGAGCGCGACATTGCCAATATCCGCTTTGCGATCGACGAAATGAAGAAGGTGCAGTCGAACGCGGACTACGATCATTTGACCATGGTGGGACACTCCATGGGCGCCGATGTCTCGCTGTATTTCGCCAAGATGTATCCCGACAAGATCAAGAAAGTCATCACTCTGGACAATCTGCGCGTTCCGTTCATGACCGACGGCAAGTTCAAGATCCTGTCGTTCCGTTCCAAGGATCCGGTGTTCAAGCCTGATCCCGGCGTCGTGCCCGACAGTGACATCTGCGAGAAGTCCGGCATTACGATTGTACAGACCGGCTTCCAGCATAATGACATGCGTGATACCGGTCCCGACGAGGCAAAGACATCGATTCAGAACATGCTCGACAAGTTCCTTGATGACGACTCCGCTCTGGCGCCGGTCCAGACCAAGGCGCCGAAGGTCAAGCCGCGGCCGGTCGCCCTCAACGCGCCGATCAGGAACTGATAGTCTGCGGCGATAAACCTGTTCAAGGGATTTGACCGCCGCTCGGGTGATTGTTCCGCGCATTGACCACGGTGCCATCCGGCTCCACATAAGCTTGCGGCAATCAGCGAGCATTTATGTCGGGCGAACCTGTCAAACCGAAATCCGCAGGCGATATGCCGTTGGCGAACAAGCCTTCGTCGCGGGAAGCGGATTCGCTGGTCTCGGCTTCGGAAGACATCGCCGCCTTCGTCGCCAGGGCCCGCGCGATGTCTCCCCATGCGGCGGGCGCGAGGGGCCGGATGGTGTTCGCGCTCGACGCCACCATGAGCCGGCAGCCGACATGGGACATGGCCTGCGCGTTGCAGGCCGACATGTTTCGCGAAGCTGCGAGCCTCGGCAGTCTCGATATCCGCCTCGTCTATTATCGCGGCCTCAACGAATGCCGCGCCACCGGTTGGATCTCCGACAGCACACAACTGGCCAAACTGATGGGCAAGATCGATTGCCGCGGCGGCAACACCCAGATCGGGCGGGTGCTGTCGGAAGCGCGCCGCGAGGCCGTGGCGTCGGCCGTGCGCGCGGTGGTCTTTGTCGGCGACGCCATGGAGGAATCGGTCGATCAGCTCTGCGTCAAGGCCGGCGAGCTTGGTCTGCTCAAGGTCCCCGTATTCATGTTTCAGGAAGGGAATGATGCCGTTGCCGAGCAGGCGTTCCGCGAGATCGCGCGCCTGACCGGCGGCGCATGGTGCCGGTTCGATCCGGGGGCGGCGGCACAATTGCGTGAATTGCTGCGCGCCGCTGCCGCCTATGCCGCCGGCGGGCGCGAGGCGCTGTTGCGGCTGTCGAAGGCCGGCGGCAGTGCGGCCAGGCTGATCAGCCAGATGAAGTGATCCGGCGGCGTCGTCCGGCATGTCTTTCGGCGCGAGGGAAGCTATATTGGGTTCATGCCTACGCTGATCGCCGGCGCCGTCGCCATTTTCGTTCTTTATTCGCTGCTGCAGATGTTTCGTGCGGCCAATCCGGTCGTGCTGGCGCGTGCGGTCAAGATCGTCGGCGGCGTGCTGGCGCTTGCGGTCGCTGCCTTTACCGGCCTCAAGGGCGAGCTTGCCGTCGCCATTCCGATCGGAATCTTTGGTGCGGGACTGCTCGGCTGGTCGCCGTTCGGCGCGTCCGGCTTTGGCCATTTCGGCGGGATATTCGGTGGCTCCGGCGCTCAACGCTCGGCCGGGCAGTCGTCGCGGGTCCGTTCGCAATATCTCGACATGAGTCTCGATCATGACACCGGCGAATTGAACGGACAGATTACAGACGGACCCTATGCCGGCCGTTGGCTCGGCGAATTCGACCTGTCGCAATTGCTGGCGATGATCCCGGGCTTCGACGCCGAGAGCGTGTCGTTACTTGAAGGCTATCTGGACCGCCGGTTTCCCGCCTGGCGTCAGGACCCGCAGGGAAACGCGGCAGGGGGGCAAGGTCGAGCGGCGTCGGGCGGCAAAATGACGGAACAGGAGGCCTATCAGATCCTTGGCTTGCAGCCGGGGGCGGGGCGTGACGAGATCGGCCGGGCCCATCGCGGGCTCATGAAGAAATTGCATCCCGATCAAGGGGGGTCGACGTATCTCGCCGCCCGTGTAAACGAGGCCAAGGATACCCTGCTTCGTACGCATCACAGCTAACTCCGGCAACGCTACTAAACGCCACTACCTGAGAGTTGCTTCTGTTTTTCAGCTCTGTTGACGCCCTGGCACCGCCCGCCGTTATCCGGCGTGGTCGATCTTTGATCTGCTCAGTTCTAGCCGCCAAATCTTGACGAGAGGTTTGCGCGCCAGGATTTTGCACCGCGAACGATACGTACCGGCCAGCAAAAAAGCCGCCCGCATGGAGCGGACGGCTTCGCCATGTGCCCCGCAAAAGGGACTCGGTTCAGTTCTTGACGGTGATGCATGATATCTCGGAGCGCTTCAGCGTCCGGCAAACGGCTTCGGCCTGGTCGCGATCAAGGCCGGCGAAGCGGGCGCGGTACAGTTTCTTGTCGCCCTTGGAAACGACCGGTTCGGTGAACGGATCGGCCCTGCTGAGCAGACCGTGGGCCTGGCTGCGGGCCGCCTCGATGCGCTCCTTCGCTTCGGTTTCGCTGTCGAGCGCGCCGACCTGGATGATCCATCCGCTATGGGCGGTGGCTGGCTTGAGGGGCCCATCCTGCTGCTGGGTTGCTTGCGGCGCCGGATCGGCGGAGGCGATCCGCACCTGCGGGTTGGCCGCCACGCTGGAGGCCGGCAACACGCCAAGGATGCCTTGTCCGGTGCCGAAATTGGCCGGCTGCGGCGGCATATCGGTCCTGGCATCAGTCTTGTTGGCTTCCGCCTTGGCGACGACGGCACCCGAGGTTTCCGGCACTTCCATTCGCATCGGCGCTATGGCGCTGGTGATTGTCGTGGCGGGCTGGGACGGTGCGGCGGAGGCCAGCTTCATCGGTCCGGCTTTGATCTGAACGGTTTTCACCTTGACCGGCTTCATCGGCTCGGACGAGCCGGGGATCACGGCGATCGGCTGGGTTTGAATCACCCCGCTCGTGAGCGGCGCCGGCTCGGGTTTGGCTTGCGGCGGCGGAACTGCGGCGGTTGCGGCGGCGAGCAGGGACGATTTCTGCACCGGTGCGCTCGGACGCGCCGGCGGTGGAGCCGCCGGCTCGTTCGATGCGGAGGCGACCTGAACCGCGCTGTCAAGCTGAGCCGTCGGCGCCGGTTGCGGTCGCGCGTCATCCTCCGCCACCTCGGTGCTGGCCTCCGCGCCGCCGCGTTCGCTGATCGCGGCGACCGTGCGCGTGGTCGAGGCCTTGTCCAGGTTTTCGGCCAGCAGGCCGCGCATGATGGCGTCGCGCGAGCCGCCGCTGTGGCCGCCCAGCACCACGCCAACGAGATGACGGTTGCCGCGGCGCAAATTGGTCACGAGATTAAAACCGGAGGCGCGGGTATAGCCGGTCTTGATGCCGTCGACCCCCTCAACGCTGCCGAGCAGGTGATTATGGCCATGGATCGATTGGCCGCGAAAGTTGAACGCCTGTGTCGAGAAATAACGATAATAGCGCGGAAAGCGATCCTGGATCGCCCGGCCAAGCGTCGCCTGGTCGCGCGCGGTGGTGATCTGGTCGTCGTCCGGAAGGCCGGAGGCGTTGACATAGGTCGTCCGGCCCATGCCGAGCGCCCGCGCTTTTCGGGTCATCATCTTCGCGAAATCGTCTTCGTCGCCGCCGATCGCTTCAGCGATCACCACGGCCGCGTCGTTGGCCGAGCGCGTCACGATGCCTTTGATCGCGTCTTCGACGCGCAGCGTCTGACCGGGGCGAAGGCCGAGCTTGGTGGGCGCCTGTTCGGAGGCATGTTCGGAGACCGGCATCCCGGTGTCGAGCGTCATCTTGCCGGATTCCAGCCGCTCGAACAGCAAATAGAGCGTCATGATCTTGGTCAGCGAAGCCGGATGGCGGGGGCTGTCGGGATTGTTCGATTCGAGCGTCGCGCCGGAATTCGCGTCGACGATGATGGAGGCGAATGCCGGGCTGTAGCCCTCCGACTCCTCGTGATGGTGACGGGCGTAGTACCGGTGCCGGTGGTGACGCGCGTCGGCCGTGCCGGTGGTGAGAACGACCGTGGCGGTGGTGGCTAGCCCGAAGGCAAGGACGCGCAGAACGCGCGACGAAGCCAAGGTTGTGCGAAGCATAAACTTCCCCGTCCCATTTTCTGTCTTGTTCACCGCCCCGTGAGGCCAAATTATGCCCGACGGTCGGAGACGTTTTCCGTTCCAAGCTGCCGGCTGTCAGGCTGGCATTTCCGCTGGAAAGGCCAATCGGATCGCTATGCTAGCTAACCAACTGTACGCAAACATATTTTTGACGAGTCTGTCGGGAGCGCGAATAGCGTCAGAATCAGGTTAGGTCGCGGGGGTTTCCAAAAAGTTAAACAACCCTTGCGTGGAATTCCGGTGTTTGACGATAAACTTAATGAATTGTGCATTGCACAAATTCGTTGACTTTATTGTGCATTGCACTATATTTAGGCTGCGAGGGAACCGGGATCTCCCGCCGAACTGTCAAACTTCAGTCTGGGAAAGGATTCGATGATGGTCAAAATTGAAGAGATTCAACAATATGGGACTTCGCTGCAGAGCGGTGTCCAGGCGATCGCGACCGCCTATGGCGACTACACCAAGAAGTCGTTCGAAGACACCAAATCATTCGTCGAGAAGCTGTCCGGCGTGAAGTCGCTGGACAAGGCGCTCGAAGCGCAGAGCGAATTCGCGAAGTCCGCCTACGAGACCTTCGTCGCCGATTCGCAGAAGATCGCGGGGCTGTATACCGACCTCGCCAAGCAGACCTTCAAGCCGTTGGAAAACGTGGCTGCGAAATTCACCCCGGCCACCTGATTTTCACGCTGCATTAAAAATCAAAAGCCCGGCCGTTTTTGGCCGGGCTTTTTGTTGTCGAGAACGATTACCGCGATTATCGCGCGACGCGCAATTCGCTCAGGGTGTTTCCGATCGTGGTGAAGGTCGTGGCGATCTGGTTGGAACTGGTCAGCATGAAGAACTTGTCCGGGCTGCTGGCGCAGTTCTGCAGGACGGTCGATGTCGGATCGGCCGGTCGGCCGGTATTCACCTGGATCGTGTAGACCGTGTACATCGGCAGACCGGTCTTGGGATCGATCTGGTTCTTGATGTTCTGGCACATCAACGCCTGCCTTGCGTCGATATCACCAACGCCGCCGGTGAAGTTTTGCGTATTGCCGTTGCCGTAGTCCGGCCAGCGGTCCTCGGTATTCAAGCCGTCCGACAGCAGGATGATGACCCGGTTGTAGGCGGTGTTGGAATCTTCTTCCGGGGCCGGGATCGGGCCCGTCGTCAGAAGCGACTGCCATGCCCAGGCCAGTCCGATCGCCTGATTGGTGCCGCCGGTCGGCTGCATCGCCGTGATGTTGGACTTGAGCGTGCTCCAATTATAGGTCATCGGCATGATCGGCTTGAGCGGCGGCGAATTATTCAAATTACAATAGGCCTCGCTGTTCTCGTAATACTGGTTGGCCGGAAACATCGTATCCGTGATGTTTTGCGTGGGAGAATCGCCCTGGGCGTCGTAGGGCTGGGTGCGATCGGTCACGCAACCGGTCCAGGTGCTGATGGGATTGGTTGATTGCGCCGCATAGGTATTCTGAACAGCGTTCTGGGGTACAGTTGAATCAAAAAACGGGTCCACAGATTGCCAGGGAATCTGCTGGCTATTTGAGTTCTGTGTTGGAGCCGATTTGGAGACTGAGGGCTGTCCCCAACTGGTGGTGGCATTCCATTGGTGATTTTGGAAGCCCACATAGGCGTTCACTCGGGGCGCTTCCAGATTATGTGTCTCGTCATTCGGCTGCGTCCAGTTGTGGTCGTAAAGAGGCCCTGTACATGACGTATTACTGCCACTGCCAGTGCATTTACAACTGCTGGATGCTCCACTTGGGCAATAGCAATTTGAGGATCCCGAGCAGAAAACTCCACTAGAGGGACTGGCTTGAGTACTGGTCCAACAGCCATTGTAACGAGTATGAGAATTGCTATCCACGCTCGGGCAAATGTAGCCGCTGGATGGAATCGTTGAGGCATTTGACGTGCTGGTCGGACCGGTGGTGCAGGTGAATCCGCTATTGCTGGTCGTGAATGGACACTTCATGCCGGGCCCGAGCGCATGCCAGTATGAAGGAAGCATCGCTTCATAGTTTGTGCCGCCAACGTTGTTGGCCGGCTGCGCGGTCGGCGGATTCAGCCAGTCGGTCCAGTCGATCCAGTCCGCGCTGACATTGCTGGTGCCGATATTGACCGTCTTGGCGAACGGAATGAGGGAAATGTAGACGTCGCCATCGGTCTTGGCGAGGGCGCTGAGCTGGTCGATGAGATTGCTCGCGGCGGTACGCAGCGCGGTTATTTTGCCGTCTTCGGACATCGATCCCGTGTTGTCGAGCGCCAGCGCGACGCGCATCTTCACGTTGCCCCACGCCGTGGTCGAACTGCTACCGAAGGAGAGGGTCGGAAAGCCAGCGATCTTCATGAAGTCGGTGTTGATGAGCCCGGATCCATTGATCGCGATCGTGTTGCCCAGATTGCCGTTATTGGCCGTGTAGGTCGCGCTGACGGTAACGGACTTCGCGTCGGCATCCGTATAGAGCGCGCTGAAATAGGCTTGGGCTGTCGCGTCGACCTGGGCCGCCGTGATTTTGCCCGACGACAGATCCTTGGACAGCATCAACGCCGTCGAGTCGAGCGCGGCCTGCATCGACGAACGCGCATCGTTGAGGCGGCTGTAGTCGATCGCGGCGCCGACAAAGCTGATGATGGGGAGGGCGGCGATGGTGAAGATCACCGCGATGTTGCCCTCGCTGGCTCCCATGAAACGGAGGGCCGCTTCCCGGACATGGCGGATAATGGATGCACCGAGCATGGCTGTCACCGAAGTTGTATTTTCCGATGCCATTTCGGTTCCCGCCGCTAAACAGGCGGTAAATCCGTCCGGGGAAAGGCCGGCCTATGGCGGTGGATGTCCGGAATCCGCGCTCGGAACCGGCGGATATCGTCAATACCCGCTAAACGGTGACGGCATTCCTTTGTCAAACCGGTCGGAATTGATTAACCTTGTCCGGATCGCCGAACGGTTCGAAGCCCGCAGCGGGATGCGCGTCAGCAGTATCCGCGCGCTTGCGGCGGGCGGAAAGCGGACCCATATTCCTGATACCGGTCCGCGCATGGATCGGGGAGGAGCGGCGGTTGGAAACGTGTCCGGGAAACTGCCTGGACGCTGTCTGATTTTCCGTGGGGATTTCGAACACCTGACCATGCTGCAACCAACATCGACATCTGATTTGCCTTCGCCTGATTTGCCCGCGCCATCTGTAGCCGCCGTTTCTGCTCCACAAATGAGCAACGACGATCGCGGCGGTGGGACGGGCGGTCCGGCCGCATCGGTCATTACCAAGGTCAAGCCCAAGACCAAGCGCCCGAATCTGTATCGCGTGCTGATCTTGAACGACGACTATACGCCGATGGAATTTGTCGTCCTCGTGCTGGAGAAGTTCTTCCAGAAGGATGTCGAAGCCGCGACCAAGATCATGCTCCACGTCCATCATCATGGAATCGGGGAATGCGGCGTCTTTACCTACGAAATCGCCGAGACCAAGGTGACGCAGGTGATGGATTTCGCACGCAAGCATCAGCACCCCCTGCAATGCGTGATGGAAAAGAAATAGTCTAATCTCGCTTTCCCCCAAACGGGAACGGGTCTTGCATTGCTTACTCCCGATCGACAGTCAGCCTGGTCGAGTCGGAGGGATCGGCGTTTTCTGTGCCTGCGGGATGGATTTCGCGTGCAGAAAACGCGGTTGCGGAACCGGTCTTTCGCCCCGATCGAGCGTAACTATATGATGAATGTTGTTGTTGCCTGAGCGGGCAAGGACGATCATGATGGCCGGGGGCCATAGAGGACGCGAATGCCAACTTTTTCTCAAAGCCTTGAACAATCCCTGCATCGAGCGCTGGCGATTGCAAATGAGCGTCACCATCAATATGCGACGCTTGAACATCTTCTGCTGTCGCTGATCGATGATTCCGACGCGGCCGCCGTGATGCGTGCCTGCAGCGTCGATCTCGACAAGCTGCGCACCAGCCTCGTCAACTATCTTGAGACCGAATTCGAAAACCTGGTGACGGATGGCGCCGATGACGCCAAGCCGACCGCCGGTTTCCAGCGCGTGATCCAGCGCGCAGTAATCCACGTCCAGTCGTCCGGCCGCGAGGAAGTGACCGGCGCCAATGTGCTGATCGCGATCTTCGCCGAGCGCGAGAGCCACGCGGCCTATTTCCTGCAGGAGCAGGACATGACCCGCTACGACGCGGTGAATTACATCAGCCACGGCATCGCCAAGCGTCCCGGCGTCTCGGAAGCGCGCCCGGTGCGCGGCGTCGACGAGGAGACCGAGACCAAGGGCAACGAGGATTCCAAGAAGAAGGGCGAGGCGCTCGAGACTTATTGCGTCAACCTCAACAAGAAGGCGCGCGACGGCAAGATCGATCCGGTAATCGGGCGCAATGCCGAGATCAACCGTGCGATTCAGGTGCTGTGCCGCCGCCAGAAGAACAATCCGCTGTTCGTCGGTGAGGCCGGCGTCGGCAAGACCGCGATCGCGGAAGGCTTGGCCAAGCGCATCGTCGACAGCGAAGTGCCGGAAGTTCTGGCGGCCGCCACCGTGTTCTCGCTCGACATGGGCACGCTGCTCGCGGGCACGCGCTACCGCGGCGACTTCGAGGAGCGGTTGAAGCAGGTTCTGAAGGAACTTGAGGCGCATCCGAACGCCATCCTGTTCATCGATGAAATCCATACCGTGATCGGCGCCGGCGCGACCTCCGGCGGCGCGATGGATGCGTCCAACCTGCTCAAGCCGGCGCTGGCGTCGGGCACGATCCGCTGCATGGGTTCGACGACCTACAAGGAATACCGTCAGCACTTCGAAAAGGATCGTGCGCTGGTGCGCCGGTTCCAGAAGATCGACGTCAACGAGCCGACGGTGGAAGACGCGATCGCGATCCTCAAGGGCCTGAAACCCTATTTCGAGGATTACCATCACCTGAAATACACCAACGAGGCGATCGAGGCCGCGGTGCAGCTGTCGTCGCGCTACATCCACGACCGCAAGCTGCCGGACAAGGCGATCGACGTGATCGACGAATCCGGCGCGGCGCAGATGCTGGTGGCGGAGAACAAGCGCAAGAAGACGATCGGCATCAAGGAAATCGAGACGACGATCGCGACCATGGCGCGGATTCCGCCCAAGAGCGTGTCCAAGGACGATGCCGAGGTGCTCAAGCATCTCGAGCAGACGCTCAAGCGCGTGGTGTTCGGCCAGGACAAGGCGATCGAGTCGCTGTCGGCGTCGATCAAGCTGGCGCGCGCCGGCCTGCGCGAGCCGGAAAAGCCGATCGGCTGCTATTTGTTCTCGGGCCCGACCGGCGTCGGCAAGACCGAGGTGGCCAAGCAGTTGGCGTCGTCGCTCGGTGTCGAGCTGATCCGGTTCGACATGTCGGAATATATGGAGCGGCATACCGTGTCGCGCCTGATCGGCGCGCCTCCGGGCTATGTCGGCTTCGACCAGGGCGGCCTGCTTACCGATGGCGTGGACCAGCATCCGCATTGCGTGGTGTTGCTCGACGAAATCGAAAAAGCGCATCCGGACCTGTACAACGTGCTGTTGCAGATCATGGATCATGGCCGGCTGACCGACCACAATGGCAAGCAGGTCAATTTCCGCAACGTGATCCTGATCATGACCACCAATGCGGGCGCGGCCGATCTGGCCAAGCAGGCGTTCGGCTTCACCCGCAACAAGCGCGAAGGCGACGATCACGAGGCGATCAGCCGGCAGTTCGCGCCCGAGTTCCGCAACCGGCTCGATGCCATCGTTTCGTTCGCCCATCTCAATGCCGACGTGATCGGCATGGTGGTGGAGAAGTTCGTGCTGCAACTCGAGGCGCAGCTTGCCGACCGCGACGTCACGATCGAATTGTCGGAGCCCGCCAAGGCGTGGCTGATCAAGCATGGCTATGACGAGCAGATGGGCGCACGGCCGATGGCGCGCGTGATCCAGGAGCACATCAAGAAGCCGCTCGCCGACGAGTTGCTGTTCGGCAAGCTCAAGAGCGGCGGCCATGTTCGCGTCGTGCTGGTCAAGGACGAGACGGGCGCGGAAGCTGCGGAAAAGATCGGCTTCGAGTTTGTCGAAGGGCCGGTCACGCCGAAGCCGGAAAAGCTGCCCGGCACGCGCAAGCGCACGGCGACGCGCAAGCCGAAGTCGAACGGTCCTAACGGCGGCGGCGGCTCGAAGGGCCCGGCCTCGCGGGGACCACTGGTCAAGGCCTGATCGGCCGGAGCAGAGGCGATCAAGACAGATTAAAGCAAAGAGGCCGGCAAGCGATTGCCGGCCTCTTTGCTATGGCTTGGTGCTCATTCCCCCTTCAGACGCTGGCCCTCATAGACTTGCACCCGATCGGCGCCTCTGCTGCCGGCCATCGACAGCCGCAGCGTGCTGAGCATCGCGCCCGTCACGGCGAAGCCGACCCCGACCAGCAGCGCGATCCGCGTGCCCTGCACCGGATAGCGCGCCAGAAACAACGCCACCAGGGCCGCGCCGATCGTCTGTCCCAGGAGCCGCGCGGTCCCCAGCATCCCACTGGCGCCGCCCGAGCGCTCACGTGGGGCTGCGGCGATCATGGTGCGGTTGTTGGGGGTCTGGAACAGGCCGAAGCCCGCGCCGGCGAGCGCCATGCGCCATGCCACGTCGAGCGGCGAGGCGGCGGCCGGCATCAGCGCCAATGCGCCGAGCCCCGAGGCGAACAGCAGCAATCCGATGCCGCCCAACAGGCCCGCCGGGTAGCGCTCGACCAGCCGGCCGGCGAGGGGGGCTGCGAAGGCGACCGCGATCGGCCAGGGCGTCACCAGCAGGCCGATCTGCACCGCGGAATAGCCGAAATGGCTCTCGAGATAAAAAGGCATTGCGACAAAGGCCAGCATCTGGCCGCAGAACGAAGCGATTGAAGTGCCGATCGACAGCGCGAAAATCGGAATCCGCAACAGATCCACCGGCAATAGCGGCGCCGGAAGATGCGTCTGCCGGTACACCAACAGGACGCCCGCGGCCACGGCGACGCCGAACTCGACCAGGCACAGATACAGCGCCTCGCCATGACCGGCGCTGTCGATCGCGGCGATGCCGAGCCCGAAGGCCACGGCGCTCAGGCCGGCGCTTTGCCAGTCGAACCTGTGACCGGCCGGACTGGTATGAGGCATATAGCGCCAGCCAAGCGCCAAGGTCGCGATGCCGAGCGGGACGTTGATGGCGAACAGGTACGGCCAGGTTCCGATGGCCAGAATGGCCGAGGCGACGGTCGGGCCTACCGCGGCGGAGACGGCGACGACCAGCGCATTGAGGGCGATGCCGCGACCGAGCAGGGTGCGCGGGTAAATGAAGCGGACCAGCGCCGTGTTGACGCTCAGGATTCCGGCCGCGCCAAATCCCTGCACGATGCGCGCAGCGGTCAGCAGCACCAGCGTATGCGACAGCGCGCAGAACAGCGAGGCCAGCGTGAACAGCAACAGACCTGCGAGATAGACGCGGCGATAGCCGATGATCTCGCCCAGCGAGGCCAGCGGAAGCAGAGAAATCGTGATCGCGAGCTGATAGCCGTTGACGATCCAGATCGAAAACGCGGGGCTCGCGTCAAGATCCCGGGCGATGGTGGGCAGGGCAACGTTGGCGATCGACCCGTCGATCACGGCCATCACGATGCCGAGTGCGATGGTGAGGATGGCCAGATTGCGTTGTGGCTGCGGCAGCCCGTCGGCATACTCGACTGTAGCGGACGACATCAGATGAAATGGCCTCGACTACCAGCATCGGCTGGCTATCGCATGATGGATCGGCCGGCACTTTGCAACCCCGAAATACCACACCGGTTCCGGCAGATGCCGGGGCCTCCGGCCGGCTTTACTCCTCGCCGAGCAGTTCCTTGATACGGCGCTGGAGCGCGCGTTTTTTCGCTTCGCTTTTGCGAAGACGCTCCTCGAGATCGGAGACGGGCGCGGAAGGCGCTTCGCCGTTGAAAGCGAGGCCGACGAAATTATCACGCCACCAGATCACCCTGGCGAGGAAGGAGCGGCCCTTTCGCGCGATGGTCAGCGATATCTGCTCCTTGGGAAACCTGACGGGATTCGTGAGTTCGATGCTGGCGCCTTGTTCCGAGAGGTTGCGGACGACGCAGGCCGTGGCCGTGCCGGATTCACCGACCCTGGCAACACCGCCATAAAGAACCTTGTCGCGGGTATTCTGGCGCCGCTCCGGCATCGGATAAATCTCCCAAATAACGGGATGACCTTACCCCGCTGCGCTGCCTACGAAAGGGGCAGGGTCGGCAAAATGCCGCGTTAACGTAAACCGATCACCACTGCGACCGGATGCGTCTCCGGGGATGCGGGCTTTACGCCGCGTTTTCACGCAATCCGCGGGCGATTTCCTTCTGCGCGTCGAATTCCCGCCGCCGCCGCGCCAGTTCCTCGGCGCTCAACATCGCGACATTGTTGTAGTCGCGCTTCCAGGATGCGTCCGCGCTCCAGCGCAGCGGTGATTGCACCGTGGTTTGCGGCCCCGGCGCGGTCTCGAGCACGCGCAGCGCAAGCTCCAGCGTGAAGGCCTGCGACGGCAGATCGTGCGGCTTGCCGGCGGAATTGCCGAGCGGGAAATCGCTGAACAGAAACCGCGGCACCGCGGCGAATTCGACGATGTCCTTGGCGCAGCCCATCACGACGGTGGCAATGCCATTGGCCTCGAGATGCCGCGCCACCAGGCTGACGGTCTGGTGGCATACCGGGCAGTTCGGCACCAGCACCGCGGCATCGACCTGATCGGCCCGGCAGCGGGCGAGAATGTCCGGCGCGTCGGTTTCGATGGTGACGCGCTGGCTGCGGTTGGTCGGCGCGCCGAAGAAGCGCGGCGCCACGTCGCCGATGCGTTTCTCGCGCGCGAATTGTTGCAGTTGCGGCAGCGGAAACCAACTGCCGCTGTCCTCGGCTTTGGTATGCACGCGATCATAGGCGACGTGCGAGATCCGCAGATCATGCGTCTTCGCAGTGTCGCCGTCATAGACCGAATAGAATTTGGCGCCGCCATTATATTTCGCGCCCGGGCCTTGATCGCCCTTGGCCGGATCGAACGGGGCCGCCGTGGTGATGATCGCGACGCGGGATTGATTGATCGGCTTGCGCAGCGGCTGGAACGGCGCGTCGATATAATGCGCCCAGCGATAGGGCGTGGTGTAGCCGATGGCCTGATAATATTCACGGGTCCGCGCCATATAGGGGATCGGCACGTCATCGTCGGGCGCGAAACCAAGCGGATCGTCAGACACTCCGGGCATTCTTGCGTTCCCTCATCTGCGCCATCATTTTTGAATTAGCTAGACGGTCCTCCTTGTGTGTCAAGCAGGTTGTCGGGAACAATGGCATTGCGAAAGGTCAGGGGGCTGCCAGCGGTGCTTTGCACCGTGGCCATTATTCTCGCGCTGCCGGCAGCGGCGGAAGATACCTCGCCTGCCATGACCGATGTGGCGCGGCCAAGCGTCGAGGAACTGGCTACCAAGGGCGAACCGGTAAAATCAGATGAAATTGCCGGCGACGCCGATACCCGCGAGGCCATGTGCCTGATGATCGAATCGGCGGCCCGGTCGCAAAACCTGCCCGTCGAATTCTTCGCGCGCGTGATCTGGCAGGAAAGCCGCTTTCAGTCCGATGCGGTCGGACCCATGACGCATAGCGGCCAGCGCGCGCAGGGGATCGCGCAATTCATGCCGGGAACGGCCTCAGAGCGCAGCCTGCTCGATCCTTTCGATCCGGTGCAGGCGCTGCCGAAATCGGCGGAGTTCCTGAACGAACTGCGCAACCAGTTCGGTAATCTCGGCCTTGCCGCTGCTGCCTACAATGCCGGGCCCCGCCGCGTGCAGGAATGGCTCGCGGGAGCCGGCGCCATGCCGCAGGAGACCCGCCACTACGTTCTCGTCATTACCGGTTCGACCGTCGATGACTGGGCCGCGGCCGGCAAGAACGGCAAGACCCCGGATGAGCACGGGCGCGCCGCGCCGAACGGCACGCCGGCCACCGCGCCGAAACTGGGCTGCCGGGAGCTGATGGCGTTGCTGCAGCGCGCGCCCAATCCCTTTGTCACCCAGCTCGAACAACATGTGAAGCTGAGCGCGGCCAAGCTATGGGGCATCCAGCTCGCGGCCGGTTTCAACCGCGACATGGCGCTGGCGATGTATGCCCGCGCCATGAAACGGCTCAGCGCCGTGATCGGAGATCAGGATCCGAGCCTGCTGAGTTCGGTGCTGCGCAGCCGCGGCACCCGCACCTTCTATCAGGTGCGGATCGGCGCCGACACGCGCCCGGCCGCGGACGATCTCTGCAACCGCATCCGCCGCGCCGGCGGCGGCTGTTTTGTGCTGCGCAACCCCAACGTCCGGGGGTGATGACGTTCAGTCGAGGTCGCCGAGATCATCCTCGGCTGCGCGGCGTTCGATTTGCAGAACGGAGGTCGGTGACAGCTCCGGCGCCGGGCCATGATCCCCGTCCACGAGCCGGGCGACGAACAGCGAGAGCGCGGGCCCCGCCACCAGGATCAGCACGAAGCGAACAGTCTGCATCGCCATCACGAAGGACGTGTCGACCTTGGTCGAGGCCGCGATGATGGCCACGGAATCGACGCCGCCGGGGCTGGTCGCAAGATAAGCGGTCAACGGATCGACGCCGATGATGCGTACCAGCAGCACAGCCAGCCCGCCACAGAACGCGATCATGACGACGATCGAAAACACGCTCTGCGGCAGCGCCCGCACGACCGCGCTCAACAGCTTCGGGCTGAAGCGCAGGCCGGTGTTCCAGCCGACCAGCGCGTAGCCTGCCGCGAGTAGCCAGGGCGGTAGTTCGATGGCGCTGTAGCCGCCGATATGCAGCACGCCGCCGATCGCCATCGCCGCGATCAGGACGCCGGCGGGGATTCCCGGTACGAGCAAAGCAAGGAAGCTGACGGCGATGATCAGCAGCGTTGCCAGTAGTGACAGCCATGCGACCGGTGGAAACCAGATCATGGCATGTGCGGCATCCGCCGGGACGTGGACCCAGAAGCGGGCAATCAGCGATGCGGTGATGGCCACGAACACCACGCGCAGATATTGGATGAAGGCGACCAGCGGCGCATCGGCGCCATAGGCTTCCGCCATCAGGATCATCACCGGTGCGGCGCCCGGCAACAATCCCCAAACCGCGGTCGTGCCCGGCATGATGCGAAGCGTGCTGATCAGCCATCCGAGGGCGACGCTGGCGATCACGATGGTGACGACGACAACCAGAAACAGCGGCCAGCTTGCACCGAACCTGACGAGAATCTCCGAGGTGAACGAACGGGCAATCAGGCAGCCGATCACGGCCTGCGCAAAATTCATCGGCAGTCGCGGAACGCGCATTATGCCGCCGCCGGTTGCAGTCAGGATGCCCGCCATCATCGGGCCCAGCATCAGGGCGGCCGGCAGCCGCACCCATTCAAGGATGGCCGTCGTCACCACCGAAATGGCGACGAGGACGGCCCACTGAACCGAAAGCGAAAGCTTCGCCAACGGCAGCGCGCGCGACGCGGGCATTGTCGTTCAGCGCTTTAGCGCGATGTCGTCGGCCTTCACCACGCGGCTCAACATCGGAAAGATGGCGTTGACCGCGAACGCATGCATCTCGCTGGAGAAGCTGGTTGTCGTGTCTTCCGCGATCACCACCTCATAGGCATGTTCGTGCGCCTGTCGTGCCGTCGATTCAACGCCGATATTGGTTGCGATCCCGCCGAGCACGATGGTCCGGATGCCGCGACGGCGGAGCTGCACATCGAGGTCGGTGCCGTAAAACGCGCCCCATTGATGCTTGGTGACGAGGATATCGCCGGGACGATAAAGGCCGTCGACGAGCTCGCTGAAATTGGCAGGAAAACCGCCTTCCGGATGCGCCATCGGCCTGTCGACCGGCGGTTTCAAGGCATCGCCGAAATCCGGCGCGAACGCGACGTTGACCAGCACCACGGGCGCGCCGGCGGCGCGGAAACGCTGCGCGAGCCTGATGCCGGCCGCAGCGGCCTCAGCGCCGGATCTCGGCGCGAGCGCCGGCATCGCGACGATGCCCTGTTGAAGATCGATCAGGACGAGGGCCGTGGTCGCGGGGGAGAATTCGGGCATCGAGATGTTTCCTGGGTGGGTTGAGGACCGCCGCAACGATCGTCCGGTCGCGGCTTTGCCGGCCGGTCAGGCGGCCGTCATGAACTTGAGGATATACTCAAACATGGAATCTACTTGAGTGCAACATCAAATAAGAATTGGCCGTTATCGGAGACTGCTGCTAGGCTGCCGGCATGCCCTCACGTCCTGCAAAACGGCGGCCGGCCACGGCGGCTTCAAGGCCCAATCGCGACCGTCCTGCGCTTCGGCCGCAGCGCAGCGTCGGGCGGGAGCGCGTCGCCAATCTGATGATCGCCGCGGCGGACGTCATTCGCGAGCGCGGATTCGATGCCGCCACGATGGCGGAGATCGCGGAGCGGGCGGGGGCGAAGGTCGGTTCGCTCTACCGGTTCTTTCCGAGCAAGGAAGTTCTGGCCGATGCGCTGATGCAGCGTTATGCGGATCTGATCGACGCCGCCTGCGATGAGATCGACGCCCGCCTGTCCGCGCTCGCGGCGGATGAACTGGCCGATCTCTTCGTGAACTTCTTCGTGAAGATTCACCACGAAAGCGGCGCCTTGACCGCGCTGTTGGAGGCGCGTTCGCATTGGTCGGCCAAGCGTCTTGAATTTCGCGAGCAGGCCCTGAAGCGCTTTGTCAACACGCTGTTGCTCAGGGCGCCGGCACTGCCGCGAAAGACGGCGCGGGACATGGCGGTTGTCCTGCTCAACAACATGAAGACGATGGTCGCCATGACAGTCGACAAATCGGCGCCCACCAGTCCGGGAAGCGCGGATGAACTGCGGTTCATGAACCGCCTTTATCTTGCCAGCAAGCTTGCCGGGTTTGAGCGCTAGAGCCTTGTCGGTTCTGATTGAATCAGAACCGAGGCTCGCCTCTTTTATTTTAACGCGTTTTCTTCACGCGAACCGGAAGCCGCTTCGCTCGAAACGCTATAGATACAACCATGCCGCATTGCGGCGGTGCGATATTCGGCTAGACTCATGGGGCGCATGGAGTGGATTGAAGCATGGTTCGAGAGAGTGAAGTCCGCGAAGGCGAAATCGCCGTCGATATGCCGGCGGCGCGTGATGCTGGCCTCATCTTTATCGGCCGCATCCGGACGCCCTGGACCTCGCGGCTGGTGACGCCGCGGCAGGGGCGTCAGGACGGCCCGGTCTGCCGGCTGGAGATTTTCGAACCCTGGGTGCCGGCGATCAAGGACGTCGATTTCTACGCGAACCTCGAGGTGCTGTACTGGCTGCATCTGTCGCGCCGCGACCTGGTGCTGCAAAGCCCGAAGAACAACAAATCGACCCGTGGCACGTTCTCGCTGCGCTCGCCGGTACGGCCCAATCCGATCGGCACCTCGATCGTCAAACTGGTCGGCATCGAAGGCAACACGGTGCTGGTGCGCGGCCTCGATTGCCTCGACGAGACGCCGTTGCTCGATCTCAAGCCCGACCGTTGCGAATTCACCCCGCTGGCGCCGCCGCAAGACGGTGATTTCGAGACGGAGTGATTTTTTCGTCTGGGGCGCGCTACCCCAGCGCCGCGATCAGCTTGGCGGCGTTGTCTTCCAGCACCTTGGCGTCTTCCTTGCGGCTGGCCGGCGGCAACAGCGAGACGCCGTGGTGGCGCGGCATGATGTGGATGTGCAGGTGAAAGACCACCTGTCCGCTGGCGGGTTCGTTGTGCTGCTGCACGGTGAGTCCGTCTGCGTTGAACGCTTTCATCGCCGCCGCGGAGATCCTGTGGGTGGCGCGGGCCACGTGAACGTAATCATCCGGCGATATGTCGAAGATGTTGCGGGCAGGGGCCTTGGGAATGACAAGCGTGTGGCCGGGCGAGCGCGGCATGATGTCGAGAAAGGCGAGGACATGCTCATCCTCATAGACCTTGTAACAAGGTAGCTCGCCGCGCAGGATTTTCGCGAAAATATTATTGGTATCGTAGGCGGGCATGACGGCTCCTGAAATGTATTGTTGAATTTCCCGCAGCCGGCCTGCGCGGTCAAGCATCATCGGTCTTGCGGAACGGCCCGGCCTCGGTGAGTTCCTGCGCTGCTTCCGCCACATAGACGCGCTCGCGCTGTAGATACTCGGCAATGGCGTGGCGCAGGCCGGGATCGGCGATATAATGCGCCGAATAGGTCGTCTGCGGCAGATATCCGCGCGCGATCTTGTGCTCGCCCTGTGCGCCGGCCTCGACGGTTTTCAGCCGGCGCTGGATCGCAAAATCGATCGCCTGATAGTAACAGACCTCGAAATGCAGGAACGGGTGATGCTCGATCGCGCCCCAGTTGCGGCCGAACAGCGTGTCCGAGCCGATGAAATTGATCGCGCCCGCGATCCAGCGCCCATCGCGCTTCGCCATCACCAGGAGCACGTCCTCAGCCATGCTCTCGCCGATCAGCGAGAAGAAGGAGCGGGTGAGATAGGGCCGGCCCCATTTCCGCGAGCCGGTCTCCATGTAGAATTCGAAGAAGGCGTCCCACGCGTCTTCGGTGATGTCGCTGCCGCTGAGCGGGTGGATCGTGATGCCAGCCGCCAGCGCATCGCGCCGCTCGCGCTTGACCGCCTTGCGGTGGCGCGAATTCATGGTCGCGAGGAAATCGTCGAAGCTGCCATAGCCCTGGTTGTGCCAGTGAAACTGCTGGTCGGTACGCTCGAGGAATTCGTGTTCGGCCAGGAATTTCTGCTCGGCCTCGCGGGCAAAGGTCACGTGAACGGAGGAGGCATTGCTGGCGTCGCATAGCGCCACCAGCCCGCTCGCAAGCGCGGTGCCGATCAAATCCGTATCGACGCCGTCGCGGATCAGAAGGCGCGGGCCGGTCGCCGGCGTGAAGGGAACCGATACCTGCAATTTGGGATAGTAGCGGCCGCCGGCGCGCTCATAGGCGTCGGCCCAGCCGCGGTCGAACACGTACTCGCCTTGCGAATGCGATTTCAGATAGCAGGGCGCGATGCCGGCGATGCGGCCGTTGATCTTGGCCAGCAGATGTCGCGGCCCCCAGCCGGTCCGCGCGGTGGCCGAACCCGATTTCTCGACCGCCGAGAAAAACGCGTGAGAAACGAAGGGGTTGTAGTTCGATTCGAGAGCGATGCAGGAGGCGCCTGGGAGAACGACGGAACTCAGCGTGTCCAGACGTTCGATACTGTTCGGATCGCGCCTGGGATTGGCGCAGGCGTCCCATTCCTCAGCCGGAATGTCGCTGACGGAAGGGACCGCTTCGAGGGTGATTTCAGATGACGCCATCGACGATCAGGACCGGTCTTTCGTCAGCATCGGCCGTCGCTTCATAGGGGCCGATATTCCAAAGATCGTGCATTGCACACGCGACTTCAAGAGCCGAAAACTGCGCATCAGGTTTCCGGCCTGAAGCCTTCGAAAATCATCTGGTCGGCGTAGCGGGCGGCGCGCTGGCGCTGCTCGGGCGTGCGCACGGTCCAGGTCAGCAGCGGAAGGCCGAAAATATGGCGGGCGATCCAGGGCGCCGGCGCCGGCAGCTGATTGACCCAGAAGGCGACAAAATGCGGCTCGGTGTGGAAGGCATGACGCAGATGGAGCATGCCGTCGCGCTGCTCAGGCGTCAGTTTTTTCCATTCGTCGTCGTCATAGCTGCGCTGGGCGATGATGCCGCGCGGCAGCTTCGGCATGGTCTCGCGCAAGGCCAGCACCTGATCGGGATCGAACGACATCGCGGCGGCCGGCCCCTGATAGGAGCCGAGCACTTCGGCCATTCGCCTGACCAGCTTGCGGTCGCCGTCAAAATGGCTCTTGATCTCGATCACAAGGGGAACGCGGCCCGCGACCAGCGCGCAGAGATCGCCGAGCGACATCATCCGCTCGGAGGTGTTCTTGAACCTGACCGCCTTGAGTTCGGCGGCCGTCTTGTCGAGCAATGCGCCGGAGCCTTCGGTGAGGCGGCCAAGCCCGTCGTCGTGATGTACCATGGCTTCACCGTCGGCGGTGAGCTGGACGTCGCATTCGATCGAAAAACTGCCCGCGATCGCGGCCTCCGCCGCGCCCGGCATGTTCTCGACAATGCCGCGCGCCAAATCATGCAGGCCGCGATGGGCCACCGGTCGCGCAGTCAGCCAGCTGGGTGCGCGCACCGGATGGCGTCCTCTCAGGCAACCTCGAAGATGCCCTCGACCTCGACCGCCGCATCCCCGGGAAGCACGGCGACGCCGATGGTGGTGCGGGCGTGACGGCCCTTGTCGCCGAACACCGCGACCATCAGGTCGGAAGCACCGTTCAGCACCTTCGGTCCCTCCAGGAAATCCGGCGCGGAATTGACGAAGCCGCCGAGCCGCACCACGCGGACCACCTTGTCGAGGTCGCCGAGCGCGATCCTGACCTGCGCCAGCAGATTGATCGCGCAGCCGCGCGCCGCGGCGCTGCCTTGCTCGATGGTAACGCCGGCGCCGAGCTTGCCCTTGGCGATCAGCTTGCCGTCGAGGCCGTTACAGACCTGACCCGATACGAACAGCAGGTTTCCGGAGCGGACAAAGCCGACATAATTGGCGACGGGGGCTACGGGCTCGGGCAAGACAATACCCTGTGCCGCCAGTTTCTGCTCAATCGTACCTGCCATGCTTCGTCCTCGTCTGCTGTGATCTGTACCCGATATAGCCGGGCGCGCTTTGTTTCGCGCATTGCGGCACTACATGCAAGCCATCGGGTTTCGGCAAACGGCCTCCCGGTTTTCCGGCTGTTTCCCGGGCCGAGGACGGGAGGACAGGCCGGAAAACCGGGAGGCCGGACTGTTTTTGTCGGTTTCGCCCTAGTTGCGGCGCAATGGGGCGATCCCTAATGTGACGGAATCCTGACCGAGAACACACACATGACCCGTTCGCTTCCTTCCTTCCGCAACGCCCGGTTGCTGGCGCTAGCCATTGCCGCCATCGGGCTTGGGTCTGGTTTTGCCGACGGCACGGCCGATGCCGCTGCGGCTACGCCGTTTCTCGCGCATCAGGCGCTCTATGATTTGAGCTTGGTGAAGTCGCGCGGCTCCAGTCCGATCAGCAGCGCCCGCGGGCGCATTCTCTACAATTTTTCGGGCAGCGCCTGCGAAGGCTACACTTCGGAATTCCGGCAAGTCTCGGAGATGGAAAGCGGCGAGGACAAGCTGACGCTGAGCGACCTGCGTTCGACCTCCTGGGAGGACGGGGCCGGCAAGACCTATCGCTTCAAGATCGATGCGCGGATGAACGAAGCCGATTCCAGCCCGGTCGATGGCGTCGCGGAGCGGACCGGCGACCATGTCACCGTCAAGCTGAAATTGCCGGAGGAGAAGACCTTCACGCTCGACGGCAACACCGTGTTTCCGACCCAGCAGATCGAGCGCATCATCGAAGCCGCGCGCGAGGGAAAATCCGTGCTCGAACTGATGGTCTATGACGGCTCGGACAATGGCGAGAAAGTCTACAACACGCTTTCCGTGATCGGCCAGCCGATCCCGGGCGGCCGGGCCCCCTCCGACCCGGATCCCTCCACTGCGAGCGATGCGATGAAGTCGATGACGCGGTGGCCGGTGACGGTCAGCTATTTCGACCACGACGCCAAGCCTACCGAAGGCGAACAGACGCCGGTCTATTCGATGTCGTTTGAATTATACGCGAACGGCGTTTCGCGGGCGCTGGTGCTGGACTACAATGATTTCGTGATTTCAGGTTCGCTTGGAAAATTCGACGTCTCGGACGCCGGCAAGGACTCCAAGCCGTGTAAGTGAGGCGAGGGCCTTACGCCTCGACCGTCATGCGCGGGGTTAATCCTGCGCATCCATCACACTTCAAGGATTTTTCGAAATAGATGGATTGCCGGGTCAAGCCCGGCAATGATGGTTGGTCATTCCGTCTTCTGCGGTCCCTCATAGGCAATGCCCCGGATCACGGCGGCATCGCCGAATTTCCGGCGCAGATCGTCGATCGCGCGCTCGGCATGGGCCGAGCGGCGGTCGAGCATGTCGGTGTCGTTGGCCTGCGATCCCGGGCGCAGCGCACTGACGCCGGTGCCCATCAGCCGGAACGCGGTGCCGTCGATTTCCTTCGCCAGCATTTCCCGGGAGATCGCGAAGATTTTTGCCGCGAGCTGCGTCGGCGCATGGATCGATTGCGAGCGGGTGCGTTGCCGGAAGTCGGCGGTCTTGAGCTTCAGCGTGATGGTGCAGCCTGCGAGGCTGCTGTTCTTCAGCCGCGACGATACTTTTTCCGACAGCCGCCAAAGTGTTTTCTCGAGGGTTGCAAGATCGCGGATATCGGTCTCGAAGGTGGTCTCGCTGGAAATGGTCTTGGCGCCGCGATCGGGCACCACGCAGCGGTCGTCGATGCCACGCGCCAGCCGCCACAGCCTGCGGCCCTCGGTCGAGAACTGCTTCATCAACTCGGTTTCGTCGGCGCGCTGCAAATCGGCGATGCTGCGGAAACCGCGCTGCGACAGCCGCTCCTGGGTCGCAGGTCCGACGCCGAATATGAACCCGACCGGTTTGTCCGCCAGCATCGCTTTCGCTTCCTCCTGGTCGAGCGCCGCAAAGCCCCTGGGCTTGTCGAGGTCGGAGGCGATCTTGGCCAGGAACTTGTTGCAGGACAGGCCGACGGAAACCGTGATCCCGATCTCGCGTTCGACCTGGTGGGCAAAGCGGGCCAGCACCTTGGCCGGGATCATGCCGTGGACGCGCTGGGTGCCGGCGAGATCGAGGAACGCCTCGTCGATCGAGAGCGGCTCGACCAGCGGCGTCAGCGCCTGCATGGCGTGGCGGACCTCGCGGCCGACCCTGACATATTTCGCCATGTCGGGCCCGATCACGACCGCCGACGGGCACAGCGCGAGCGCCTTGAACATCGGCATCGCCGAGCGCACGCCGTAGGTCCGCGAAATGTAGCAGGCCGCCGAGACCACGCCGCGCTTGCCGCCGCCGATGATGACGGGCTTGTCGGCTAACTTAGGATTGTCGCGCTTCTCCACGGTCGCGTAGAAGGCGTCGCAATCGATATGCGCCAATGTCAGCGCGGGCAGGGCGCGGTGATGCACTAGGCGAGGCGAGCCGCATTCGCTGCACCGCCGGGCCGCCGCGTCGAGATCGACAAGGCAATCCCGGCAAAAACATGTCGGCCCTGATGCGGCATCGTTCACGGCACATCGCGCTCCCACTGCGGATCGTTCAGCGCCTGATGGGCGGCTGCAATGTTGGTCGGATGAAGCTGGGAAGCTGCCGCGAACGCCTTCACGGTCGCGTCATCCCGCATCACGAAATCGAGCACGCTTGCGAGGAAACGCGGATCCTTCGCTGCCATGCGCAGGGTCTCCGGGCCGATCCCGCTTTCGGCCAGGAACAAGCCCAGCCGTTCCGGTTCCCCGGCGATGAAGGAAAGCGCCTGAACTGCAACAATTTCAGCCACTTCCCGCGGGTTTTGAACAGGTTTTCTCAACGGTCCCGTTTGCCTTTCCGTAACTTCTGGTCTCTAGTTTGGAACCATCATGCCCGAGTCTGCGAAAAATGTTCAAGCAAGTGCGAACCGCAGCGCAGAAAGACATCCCCTCAACTTAACGGGTTAGAGCGAATCTGGCGCTATTTTGAATTCACTTTTTTACACGTCCGGCGGGCGGCCGATAGCCGCTTGCCGGGTCCAGCAATGTGATCGGAGGGACGGGATGGCGAAAACCGTCCTGATCGTGGAAGACAACGAGCTCAATATGAAGCTCTTTCGCGATCTCCTGGAGGCGCACGGCTATAATACGTCCGGAACCAGCAATGGTTTCGAGGCGCTCGATCTCGTTCGCAAGCTGCGCCCGGATCTCGTTCTCATGGATATCCAATTGCCCCAGGTGTCCGGCCTCGAAGTGACGAAATGGATCAAGGACGATCCGGATTTGCGCGCCATTCCGGTGGTCGCGGTCACGGCGTTCGCGATGAAGGGGGATGAGGAGCGTATCCGCGAAGGCGGTTGCGAGGCTTATTTGTCCAAGCCGATTTCAGTAGGCAAGTTTATTGAAACCGTCCGGCGGTTTGTGGGGTAGGGGAGAATTTAGTGTCCGCGCGTATTTTGGTTGTCGATGACGTCCCCGCCAATGTCAAACTGTTGGAAGCGCGGCTGTCGGCCGAGTATTTCGACGTTCTGACGGCGAGCAACGGCACCGAGGCGCTCGCGATCTGCGCGCGCGCCGAATGCGACATGATCCTGCTCGATGTCATGATGCCCGATATCGACGGCTTCGAGGTCTGCCGCCGGCTGAAAACCAATCCCGCGACGCATTTCATTCCGGTCGTGATGGTCACGGCGCTCGACAGCCCCGCCGACCGCGTGCGCGGCCTCGAGGCCGGCGCCGACGATTTCCTGACCAAGCCGGTGTCCGATGTCGTGCTGATCGCAAGGGTGCGGTCGCTGACCCGGCTGAAGATGATGACGGACGAGTTGCGCATGCGCGCCATCACCTCGCTCGAGATCGGCGTGCAGGCGCCGGAGCGCAGCGCCGTGGCCGATACCGGCATGGGCGGCCGTGTCCTGCTGGTCGACGACCGCGCCTCGTCCTATGAGCGGCTGGCGCCGGTATTGAGCGCCGAGCACACCGTCGATGTCGAGACCGATCCGGCGGAAGCGCTGTTTCATGCCGCAGAGGGCAATTACGATCTTCTGATCGTCTCGCTGGGCCTTGAGAATTTCGACGGCTTGCGGCTGTGCAGCCAGGCGCGCTCGCTGGAGCGGACCCGGCATGTGCCGATCCTTGCGATTTCCGACGCCGACAACAACACCCGGCTGCTGCGCGGCCTCGAGATCGGTGTCAATGATTACCTGCTGCGCCCGGTCGACAAGAACGAACTGCTGGCCCGCGCGCGCACCCAGATCCGCAAGCGCCGCTATACCGACCATCTGCGCGACAATGTGCAGAACTCGATCGAGATGGCGATCACCGACGGGCTGACCGGCCTGCATAATCGCCGCTACATGGAGAGCCATCTGGCCACGCTGGCCGAACAGGCCGCAAGCCGCGGCAAGCCGCTGGCGCTGATGATGCTCGACATCGATTACTTCAAGGCGATCAACGACACTTACGGCCACGATGCCGGCGACGACGTGTTGCGCGAATTCGCCGTCCGCGTCCGCAAATCGATCCGCGGCATCGATCTCGCCTGCCGCTATGGCGGCGAGGAATTCGTCATCGTGATGCCGGAAACCGACCTGCATGTCGCGGGCATGGTGGCGGAACGGCTGCGGCGCGCGATCGCCGGCGAACCCTTTGCGGTGAACAAGGGCAGCAAGCGCATCGAGGTCACGATCTCGATCGGGCTGTCCACGCTGGAGAACAAGGTCGAAAACGTCGCCGACCTGCTCAAGCGGGCGGACATCGCGCTCTACCGCGCCAAGAACAACGGCCGCAACCGGGTGGTGGCGGAGGCGGCCTGAGCGATGGCCGGTGGATCGGCCGGCGATGATCTGGTTCAGGTCGAGAGCCTTATCGGTTCTGATTGAATCAGAACCGGGCGCTGCCATTTTTTGACGCGTTTCTTCACGCGAACCGGAATCCACTTCGCTCGAAAACGCTATGGTTTCGCCGAAACACCGGCTCGCGCTTTTCCGGACCGAGCTCCGAAGATGAAAAAAGCCCTGAAAAATGAAAACGGGGCCCAAAGGCCCCGTTGAAGTCGGCAGTATTCCCGCGATCTTACTTGATTTTACCTTCGCGGAATTCGACGTGCTTGCGCGCGACCGGATCGTACTTCTTCTTGACCAGCTTGTCGGTCATGGTGCGCGAATTCTTCTTGGCGACGTAATAGAAGCCGGTATCCGCCGAGGAGACGAGCTTGACCTTGATGGTGACCGCTTTGGCCATGTTCAGAACCTATAATGTAAAGAGTGGTCAGGCGCCGGCCAAACCGGCCTGCATTTGGCGCGCAACCTAGCCTTTAACGGCCCAAAGTCAAGATTTTGCCGGTAAAATAACCGCACAAATCAGGCCATTCAGGCCTCGAAGAAGCGGTTTTTCGGCCTCGGCAGCCCCAGATTTTCCCGCAAGGTCTTGCCCTCGTACTCTTTCCGGAAGATTCCGCGCTTTTGCAGTTCCGGGATCACCTTGTCGACGAAATCGTCGAGGCCGGCGGGTAGGAACGGGAACATGATGTTGAAGCCGTCGCTGCCTCTCGTCGTCAGCCATTCCTCCATCTGATCGGCGATCAGCGCGGGCGTGCCGACGAAGGACAGCCCGCCATAGCCGCCGACGCGCTGGGCGAGCTGGCGCACGGTGAGCTTGTCGCGCGCCGCAATGTCGACCAGGCGCTGCCGGCCGCTCTTGGAAGCGTTGGTTTCGGGGATCGGCGGCAACTGGCCGTCGGGGTCGAAGCCGGAGGCATCGGTGCCCAGGATCACCGAGAGCGAGGCGATGGCGCTGTCGTAATGTACCTTGCTGTCGAGCAAGGCGCGCTTCTCCTTGGCTTCCTCGACGCTGTCGCCGACCACCACGAAGGCCCCGGGCAGGATCTTCAGATGGTCGGGATCGCGGCCGACCTTTTCCATGCGGCCCTTGATGTCGGCATAGAGCTTTTGCCCGTCGGCGAGGCTGCTGCCGCCGGTGAACACGGCTTCCGCGGTCTCGGCGGCGAGCTGCTTGCCGTCTTCCGACGCGCCGGCCTGCACGATCACCGGCCAGCCCTGCACCGGGCGGGCGATGTTGAGCGGGCCGCGCACCTTCAGATATTTGCCCTTGTGGTCGAGCACATGCATTTTGGCGGGGTCGAAATAAAGCCCGGCTTCGACGTCGCGCACGAAGGCGTCGTCGGCGAACGAGTCCCAGAGCCCGGTGACCACGTCGTAGAACTCGCGCGCCCGCTTGTAGCGTTCGGCGTGCTCCATGTGATCCTCAAGCCCGAAATTCAGCGCGGCGTCCGGATTGGAGGTGGTGACGATATTCCACCCCGCGCGGCCGCCGCTGATGTGATCGAGCGAGGCGAACCGGCGAGCGACATGGTAGGGCTCGTCGAAGGTGGTCGATCCGGTGGCGACCAGCCCGATATGTTCGGTGACGCTGGCCAGCGCCGACAACAGCGTGAACGGCTCGAACGAGGTGACGGTGTGGCTGCGCTTCAGCGCATTGATCGGCATGTTGAGCACGGCCAGATGATCGGCCATGAAGAAGGCGTCGAACTTGCCGGCCTCGAGTTTCCGGATCAGTTGCTTGATATGCGCGAAGTTGAAATTGGCGTCCGGCCAGGCGCCGGGATAACGCCACGCGCCTGTATGAATGCTGACCGGCCGCATGAATGCGCCGAGCTTGAGTTGCCGTTTTGCCATCGCCCCAATCCGTGCTGGTTGTCGTTTGGGAAGAAGTAGGCATGAAAGGGCGCCGTGCCATTGCCGTAAGGGCAGAAGATTATTTTGTTTTTGGGCGCGTCTCCGACACGATCGTCATTCCGCGATGGTCCGAAGGACCAGACCTCCGATGCGCAATTGCGCATTGGGGAATCTCAAGATTCCGGGTTCGCACTAACGTGCGCCCCGAAATGGCGGAGAGGTGGGACGCTACGCCCCCAGCACGTCCTTCTGCATCTTGCCGCCGTAGAAATGGAAAAAAGGCACCGGCGCATCGTGGCTCAGGGGCCCGGCGGCGAGGCGCTTTTCGAGTTCGTTCAGCACGTTTCTGGTCATGGCGTGCAGATCGGCGAGCGGTTGCGACCCGAGCTCGACCCATACCAGCTCGACCAGTTCGGCGTCGGGGTGGACCACGCCCTCGACCCGATGCGCGATGGCCGAGGCATCGGCGGTGAAGAAGCGGGTATCGAAGCGCCTGATACGGCCGGGCGGGGTAATCGCACGCGCGATCAGGAACAGGCCCGATGGATCGGGCAAAAGACCTGCCTCGACGAACGGCTTCCACGGACCGTCGAGGCTGGGCGCGTTGCTCTCGCTCTTGCTGCCGAGGCAGAGGCCGGTCTCTTCGCAGGCTTCGCGGATGGCGGCGACCGCCAGCGCGCGCGCCCGCGAGGCGGCGATCCTGGGGCTGCCTTTCAGCAGGTTGGCTTCCAGCGCTTTGGACATCGGCGCGGCAACAGGGACACGGTTGTCGGATTTATCGACCCGGCCGCCCGGGAAAACGAACTTGCCCGGCATGAACACCACCTTGTCGTGGCGCCTGCCGACCAGAACTTTCGGGACCGCCGCGCTGCGATCGATCAGGATCAGCGTCGCGGCATCCTTGGGCCGGAAATACGGATGGTGATCGGCTTCTTTTTCTTCCTTTTTCGCTTCCCTTGCGGCCTGTGCGACGTCGGTCATCTCCACCCCACTGATCTTATTTTTAATTAAGCCGATTAGACGGGCGGAATGCCGTCCGGGGCGTTGTCGTCAAATCCGTGCATGCGCAGGGCCCATTGCAGGCCGACCACGACCCCCTTTACCGGCTGCAGCAGCAGGATTGAGAGGATGAAGGTGAGCGGCAGGTAGATCGAGAGTTGCAGCGCCACCGGCGGGGAATAGTTGGTTTCGATCATCAACGCCAACGGCACCATGATGTGCCCGACGATGACGATGACCAGATAGGCCGGCAGGTCGTCGGCGCGGTGCGGCGTGAAATCGAGGCCGCACACCGAACAATGGTCGTCGACCTTCAGGAAGGCGCGAAACAGCTTGCCTTCGCCGCAGCGCGGACAGCGGCTGCGAAAGCCGCGCTTCATCGCGCTCCACACGTCGCGTTTTTCAACCAGTCCGGCTTGTCGCGTCCAGACCTTGGGCGCCGGGTTCAAGGTGTTCATGGCTTGCCTTTCCCTGACTTGTCCTTTCCTGACGTGCCGGATTTGCTCCTGGCTGACGTGCGGACGGTCTTGTGCGGGCTTCGGCCCGGATGTTTTTTGGTCTTGTGCTTTTCGGCCCTGTGCGTTTGGGGGTGGGCTTTCGTCAGCGTCCCCGGACCGGCGCCACGCGCGCGGTCGCGTCTTCGTCCTCGCTGCTCGACACGGCCTTCCGACAGCAGTTCAAAGCGCAATGCGCCGGCGACGGGGGCAGCTTCTACCAGACGGACGTCGACCACGTCACCGAGCCGGTGCATGGCTCCGCTGCGCGATCCGATCAGCGCGTGGCGGGTCTCGTCGTAATTGAAATATTCGGTTCCCAGCGTGCGGATCGGGATCAGGCCATCGGCGCCGGTATCGTCGAGCTTGACGAACAGACCGGCGCGGGTGACGCCGGAAATCCGGCCCTGAAAGGTGGCGCCGATCCGGTCGGCGAGGAAATGCGCGATCAGGCGATCGGCGGTTTCGCGCTCCGCCTTCATGGCGCGGCGTTCGGTGACGGAAATCTGCGCCGCGACCTCGTTGAGGCTTTCCACCGTCTCGGTCTCGGGCAGGGCGCCTTCGCCGAGGCCAAGCGCCCGGATCAGGGCGCGATGCACGACCAGATCCGCATATCGCCGGATCGGCGACGTGAAATGCGCATAGCGCCGCAGGTTCAGGCCGAAATGTCCGTAGTTCTCCGCCGAATATTCCGCCTGCGCCTGCGAGCGCAGCACCACTTCATTCACCAGCGGTTCGGAATCATGACCGCTGACCTGGGCCAGCACGCGATTGAACATCGAGGGGCGCAGCGCGCCGCTCTTGACGAAGGGAATGTCCAGCGTTTTCAGAAATTCCTGCAAATTGTGAACCTTCTCGAGCGTCGGTTCGTCATGCACCCGATAGATAAGCGGCAGCGCCTTCTTTTCCAGTGTTTCGGCGGCCGCGACATTGGCCAGGATCATGAATTCTTCGATCAGTTTATGCGCGTCCAGCCGCTGCGGCACGATCACGCGATCCACCATACCGTCGGGCTTCAGCAGGATCTTGCGTTCGGGAATATCGAGATCGAGCGGATCGCGTTCGTCGCGCGCGCGCTTGACGAGATCATAGGCCGCGTAGAGCGGTTTCAGGATCGGATCTAGCAGGGGCCCTGTCACATCGTCGGGCCGCCCGTCGATCGCCGCCTGCGCCTGAGCGTAATTCAGCTTGGCGGCCGATCGCATCAGGATGCGATGAAAGCTGTGCGAACGCTTGCGGCCGTCATTGCCGATCACCATCCGCACCGCCAGCGCGCCACGCGGCTCGCCCGGCACCAGCGAACACAGGTCGTTGGAGATGCGTTCGGGGAGCATCGGCACCACGCGGTCCGGGAAATAGACCGAATTGCCGCGGGCCAGCGCGTCGCGGTCGAGCGCCGATCCCGGCCGTACATAGAAGGCGACGTCGGCGATGGCGACGTGGACGATGGTGCCGCCTTTGTTGTTTGGATCGCTATCCGGTTCGGCGTGAACCGCGTCGTCATGGTCCTTGGCGTCCGGCGGATCGATGGTGACGAGCGGCAGCTCGCGCCAGTCCTCGCGTCCGGCAAGCGTTGCAGGGCTTGCCGCTTCGGCCTCGCGCAACGCCGCCGGCGAAAAGGCTTGCGGAATTTCGTGGGCGTGGATCGCGATCAGGCTGACCGCTTTTTCCGACGCCAGCGACCCGAGCCGCTCTTTCACTTTTCCGGACGCAAGGCCGAAGGCGCGGGTGCGGACCAGATCGACGCTGACGAGATCGCCATCCTCGGCGCCGTTGGCATCGGCTTTCGCGATATTCAGTTCGCGGCCGGCCTGCTTCTTGTCCACCGGGACCAGGCGTCCGCCGCCGTCGGGAAGCTTGCGGAAGATTCCGAGCAGTCGCGTCTTGCCGTGATCGATCACCTTGATGACGCGGCCGCGATAGGGCGTGCCGTCGCTTTCCTCGATTTTTTCGATCCGTAGCAGCGCGCGATCGCCGACGCCCGCCGCCGTGCCCGGCTGCGGACGGCGGGGAACGTGAATGCGGATTTTCGGCGCGGCGCCGCTCTCTTCCTCGTCCCATTCGGTCGGGGTTGCGATCAATTCGCCATCGGCGTCGCGGCCGGTGATGTCGGCCATCACGGTCGGCGGCAGCGCCAACGGTTCATGCATCTTCCGCTTGCGCCTGGCGATCGCGCCTTCGTCGGCGAGTTCACGGAGCATGCGTTTCAGTTCGACGCGGTCGGCATTCTTCAAGCCGAACTCGCGTGCGATTTCACGAGTCCCGACCTCGCCCGGATGCGCGCGGATAAAGGCGACGATGGCGTCCCGGCTTGGAAAGACCTTGTCGCGGTGTTTTGCCACTTATCCGCTTATCCTATCCGCTCGCTTTGCCGGCGCTTTTCTTCGCGGCGGGGTTTGCGGCTTTTGCCGCCGACGTCTTGGCCGTTACCGGAGCGCGAGCTTTGCTCGCGGCGTCGGATTTCGGCTTTGCCGCCGACTTTTTCGCGGCGGCCTTCTTGGCAGGCTTTGCGGCTTCGCCGTCTGCTTTTTCCTTGGCGGGTTTCGCCTTGGCGGACTTGGTACTTGCCTTGGCGCCTGTCTTGGCCGCGCGCTTCGGCTTGGCGCCGCCCTTCGCCACGCGCTCGTCGATCAGCGCGATGGCCTCGGGCAGGGTGATGGTGTCGGGCGTCTTGTCGCTCGGGATGGTGGCGTTGACGCCGCCCGCGGTGACGTAAGCGCCGTAGCGGCCGTTCTTGACCGCAACGCCGCCAAGCGTCGGATGATCGCCCAGCGGCTTGCCGGGATCGGCGCCGAAACGGCGGCCGCTCGGTCCTTTGGCGACCTTCTCGGCGATCAGCGTGACGGCCCGGTTGAGCCCGATATCGAACACCTCATCGCCGGCCTCGAGGCTGGCATAGGTTTTTTCGTGGCGCACGAACGGGCCGAAGCGGCCGATGCCGGCGGTGATCGGCTCGCCGGTCTCGGGATGCTTGCCGATCTCGCGCGGCAGCGACAGCAGTTTCAGCGCAAGCTCAAGCTCGATATCGCCGGGCGACATGTTCTTCGGAATGCCGGCGCGCCTGGGCTTTTCGCCCTCGGCATAGTCCTTCTGCTCGCCAAGCTGGATGTAGGGGCCGAACCGTCCGGCCTTCACCACCACATCGAGGTCGGTGTCGGGATCCTTGCCCAGGATGCGGTCGGCGCTGGCCTCGCTGTCGGCCGCGAGCGGACGGGTGTAGCGGCATTCCGGATAATTCGAGCAGCCGACAAAGGCGCCGAACTTTCCGGCCTTGAGGTGGAGCTTGCCGGTGCCGCAGGTCGGACACTGCCTGACGTCGCCGCCATCGGCGCGGGGCGGGTAGATGTGCGGCCCGAGCATGTCGTCGAGCACGTCCAGCACTTGCGCGACGCGCAAATCCTTGATGTCGTCGACCGCTCCGATGAAATCGCGCCAGAAATCCTTCAGCACCTGCTGCCAGGAAATCTCGTTGTTGGAGACGCGGTCGAGCTGCTCCTCCAGATCGGCGGTGAAGTCGTATTCGACGTAGCGGCGGAAGAAGCTTTCCAGGAACGCGACCACGACGCGGCCCTTGTCTTCGCCATGCAGGCGTTTCTTCTCGAGCCTGACATAGCCGCGGTCCTTCAACACCTGCAGGATCGAGGCGTAGGTGGAGGGACGGCCGATGCCGAGCTCTTCCATGCGCTTGACCAGCGAAGCTTCGGAAAAGCGCGGCGGCGGCTCGGTGAAATGCTGGGTGACGGCAAGATCCCGCCGCTTCAGCGCGTCGCCCTGGCTCATCGCGGGCAGGCGCCGGCTGTCCTCGTCCTCGCCATCGTCGTCGCGGCCTTCCTGGTAGAGCGCGAGGAAGCCGTCGAACTTGATGACCTGGCCGGTGGCGCGCAGCTCCAATAGCCGCGAGCCCGCCTTGGCTGCGATATCGACGGTGGTGCGCTCGAGCTCGGCCGATTCCATCTGGCTGGCGACGGTGCGGGTCCAGATCAATTCATAGAGCCTGGCCTGGTCGGAATCGAGACGGTGGCTGACATCCGGCGGACGCCGCGACAGATCGGTCGGACGGATCGCTTCATGCGCCTCCTGCGCGTTCTTCGCCTTGGTCTGGTACTGGCGCGGCGCCTCCGGCACATAGGCGTTGCCGTAGTCCTCGCCGATCACCTTGCGCGCCTGCACGATCGCCTCATTGGCGATCTGCACGCCGTCGGTTCGCATATAAGTAATGAGTCCGACGGTCTCGCCGCCGATATCGACGCCCTCATAGAGCCGCTGCGCGATCCGCATCGTATGCGCCGGCGCGAAGCCGAGCTTGCGGCTGGCTTCCTGTTGCAGCGTCGAGGTGGTGAACGGCGCCTGCGGGTTGCGGCGCGCCGGCTTGGCCTCGACCGAGGAGACCGTGAAGCTTGCGGCTTCGATCGCCTTCTTGAAGTCCTCGGCTTCCGCGCCGCTGCCGATATCGAGCCGCTGGATCTTCTTGCCGTCGGCGCCGACCAGCCGCGCCTCGAAGGTGTCGCCGCGCGGCGTGACCAGGGTCGCCACCAGCGACCAGTATTCGCGGGGGACGAATTTCTCGATTTCGAGTTCGCGGTCGCAGACCAGCCGCAGCGCCACCGATTGCACGCGGCCGGCCGAACGCGCGCCCGGCAGTTTGCGCCACAGCACCGGCGACAGCGTGAAGCCGACCAGGTAATCCAGCGCCCGCCGCGCCATATAGGCGTCGACCAGCGCGCCGTCGATCTCGCGCGGATGCTTCATCGCATCGGTGACCGACTGCTTGGTGATGGCGTTGAACACCACGCGCTCGATCTTCTGATCCGTCAGCGCGCGCTTCTCCTTCATCACTTCGAGCACGTGCCACGAGATTGCCTCGCCCTCGCGATCAGGGTCGGTGGCGAGGATCAGCTTGTCGGCGCCCTTCAAGGCCTTGGCGATGTCGTTGAGCCGGCTCGCCGCCTTGGGATCGACCTCCCAGATCATCTGGAAGTTGGCCTCCGGATCGACCGATCCGTTCTTCGCCGGCAGATCGCGGACATGGCCGAACGAGGCCAGAACCTCGTAGGACGGGCCCAGATACTTATTGATCGTCTTGGCTTTCGCCGGCGACTCGACAATGACGAGATTCATGTCATTCCAATAACTTACAGGGAGAATAAAGGCCGGTTCCGCGAGATTCGCGCCGGCCGTTTCGCACCGAACATGGGTGTAGCCGGGGCCCCTGTCAAATCGGCAGATGTCGAGGGGCCCGTTTCCGGCCCCGATCCACTATCCGGAAAGTTGTAAAATACCGTCCTAGAGTTGCGCTCTCAAAGGGGGTACCTTCCGGCAATACACGGATTCGGATGTACCTTGACCAAGAAAAAGAGCGGCCGAAAACGCGCCACCCGGGCCATGCCAGCCAGGGTCCGCCAGCGAGACCATGAGCCGCGCGGCGAGGGAGGACCGGAGGAGGCGGCGGCTTTCATCGCGGAAGCCACCGCCGATCTGGTCCAGATGGCCCACCGTCACGGGCTTGAGATGCTCAGCCATCTGCTGCGGATGGCTGAACTGGAGGCGGACGAGTATCTGCGCGACAAGCGCAACCTGTCGTGAGCGGTGGGGCCATAGCGTTTTCGAGCGAAAGCCTGTCCCGGACCTGGATAGCGGGGCGGATGCCGGTTCGCGTTCAGAAAACGCGTTAAAATAACCGGCTATTCAGGCGCGCCGCCGGCGTTTTGCCGGCGGATTTGGCTGCAACATCGTATCGATGCCGTCGAGCAGCCGGCCGTCCTCGGCGCGCAGTTCCAGCTTCCGCACCGGCCGGCCCTGTTCGCGATCGACCAGCAGGGTGGCGAAGCAGGGTTCGGGCGAAAATTCTTCGCTCCACTGCCGCAGCGCCACCAGGATCGGGAAAATCCCGCGCCCCTTCGGCGTCAGCACATATTCCTGGTAGGCGCTGCCGTCGGAGGCGGGCGCGTTTTTCAGGATGCCGTCGTCCACCAGGGCGCGCAGCCGCACGGTCAGGATGTTCTTGGCCAAACCCAAGCTTTTCTGGAATTCGCCGAAGCGGCGCCGGCCCAGAAAGGCATCGCGGATGATCAGAAGCGACCACCAGTCGCCGATCGAATCCAGCGATCGCGCGATCGGGCACTCGGCCTGCTCGAAGCTTGTCCGTTTCATCAGCGCATCCTTATCGAACTCGTCTTTTTCGGAGCATGGCCTTTTCGGAAAACCGGTACCCACTTTTCCGGGTCATGCTCCGATCACGGCGTTGTGTAGTTGCATTATGAAACCGCGTCCCATAGATGGCAACTTAGTTTAATAATGCAACTACTGGAGGCTATTCGTGAGATTGGCGAACAAGACGGCATTGATTACCGGCGGCAACAGCGGCATCGGCCTGGCGACGGCGCGGCTGTTCGTGAAGGAGGGCGCGAAGGTCACGATCACGGGCCGCAACCGCGCGACGCTGGAGGAGACCGCGAAGGAGCTCGGGCCGAACGCGCTCGCGGTGGTGGCCGATGCCACCGATGTCGCGGCCACGGAAGCCGCGATCAAGCAGGCGGCGGAAAAATTCGGCAAGCTCGACGTCGTCTTCGCCAATGCCGGCATTCCCGGCAACACGCCGCTCGGATCGACCACGCTGGCCGCGTTCGAATCCGTGATCCGGACCAACATCACCTCGGTCTTCTTCACGGTGCAGTCGGCGGTGCCGTATCTCAACGACGGCGCCTCGATCATCCTCAACGGTTCGGTGATCTCCGTGCTCGGCAATCCCGGCTATTCCGCCTATGCGGCGAGCAAGGCGGGCGTGCGGGCGATGGCGCGGGTGATGGCCTCGGAGCTTTCGCCGCGACGGATCAGGGTCAATGTGGTCGCGCCAGGCGCCGCGCGGACGCCGATCTGGAATGGCGCCGCGCCGACGCCGGAAGCGTACGCGGCGCTCGACAAGCGGATTTCGCGGGCCATCCCGCTGGGCCGGCTTGGCGAAGCCGACGAAGTCGCCAAGACGGTGCTGTTCCTGGCTTCCGACGATGCGTCGAATATCCAGAGCGCCGAGATCTTCGTCGACGGCGGTTCGACCGGCTCGCCGGCCGGCGCGCCGATCTACCGCGGATAGGCGAAAATTCATTGAACCTTGCTCGGACCCGCACAGACCTTTTCTAGGCAGGACTTCTGGCGGCTTTGAAAACCGACGCATGGGAGCAATGGATATGCCGGAGACGAATGGTCATTCCGCATCGGTGCGCGCATCACGCGCTTTGTCTCAGGGGTCCGAAGAGCATCCCCTGGTACCGATCGCGCTGTTCTCCGGCATAGGTCTTTTGGCCTCGCTGCTCGCCATGCTGATGGGCGTGCAGGTCGCCTGGTACTAGCCGACCGCATTTCAGGGCGAAGATTCGACCTGCCGCTGTCAGATGGCGGCGACAGGTCGTTTTTGTTTCCCTTATGCCGCGTGCAGATCGGTCGCGGCCTGCAAGGCGCCGGTCAATGCTTTCTCGCGGTATTCCGGTCCGATCTGAATGCCGTCGGCGGAAATGAATTCGGGGTTCTTGACCCCGATGAAGCTGAACACCCAGCGCAGATAGGTCTCGAGATGTTCGCCGGCCGCCATCGGCGTGTCGGCGCCGTAGAAGCCGCCGCGCGAAACGGCAATGATGACCCGCTTGTTGCCGGCCAGCCCTTCGACGCCTTGCGCGCCATATTTGAAAGTCTTGCCGGCGACCACGATGCGGTCGATCCAGGCCTTGAGCTGGCTCGGAATGGTAAAATTATACATCGGCGCGCCCAGCACCACGATATCGGCGGCGAGGAACTCGTCCAGCATCGTCTGGCCGGCAGCGAGGTCCTGCAGCAGCGAGGCTTCCGGCGTGGCGCCTTGCGCGGCGGCCAGATGCGAGCCGGACAGATGCGCCAGCGGCGTCGCGGTGAGGTCGCGAGAGACGATTTCGAGATGCGGATGCGTTTTCCGCAGCCGGTCCACGATCGCGGCGGAAACTTGGCGGCTGACGGAGTTCGGGCCGAGCACGCTGGAGTCGATATGCAGGAGTTTCATTAGGGTCACCCTTGGTATAAGTTTGTAACTGGCGCTATATGAGTGACTGTTGGGAAACCCCGCAAGAACGCACATTTTTTGAACCTGAGCACATCTGTGAAACCCGAGCACAACAAAGTGCCTGTCCTGCCGCCCAATGCGCATCTCGACGGCGACTGCCGCGCGGTCGCCTCGGTGCTGGCGCGGGTCGGCGACAAATGGAGCGTGTTCGTCATCATGCTGCTTGGCGGCGGGCCGCGCCGTTTCAACGAGATCAAGCGCATGGTCGGCGGCATCTCGCAGCGGATGCTGACGCTGACATTGCGCGGCCTGGAACGGGATGGGCTGGTCACCCGCACCGTGTTTCCGACCATTCCGCCACGGGTCGATTACGAACTGACCGATCTCGGGCACGGACTGTCGAAGCCGGTGGCAGCGCTCGGCGCATGGGCGCACGAGCATCAGCCGGAAATCGAGGGCGCCCGTACACGGTTCGATGCACGGAATGGCGCGGGCTGATCAGATCAGCGACACCAATCCGCCGCCGTGACGCTCCAGCCTTCCGGCAAGTTCAAACTCGAGCAGCACGACGCGCGCGGTGGCCGGCGAGGCGCCGGACAGCCGGATCAGATCGTCGAGGCTGACCGGGCTCGGCCCGAGCAGGTTGAGGATACGCGTGCGATCGGCGGCCTCCGGCTCGAAATCGAACAATTCGTTGTCATCGGGTTCGCGCAGCGCGATCGGTCGCCCCAGGATCGGTTCGACCACCTGGATCACGTCGGCGGCTTCGGTGATCAGCGTCGCGCCCTGCTTGATCAGGTCGTTGGTGCCGGCGGCGCGCGGATCGAGCGGCGAGCCGGGCACCGCGAACACCTCGCGGCCCTGTTCGGCGGCGATGCGCGCGGTGATCAGCGAGCCCGAGCGGTGCGCGGCCTCGACCACGACGACGCCGACCGCTGCGCCCGAGATCAGCCGGTTGCGGCAGGGAAAATCCCGCGCCCGCGGCGCATGGCCGAGCGGCATTTCTGAAATCGCGGCGCCCGAGCCCAGCAGATCGAGTAGCAGATCCTCATGCTCGGGCGGATAGATCCGGTCATGGCCGCCGGCCAGCACCGCCAGCGTGCCGCTGGCGAGGCTGGCGCGATGCGCCGCCTGATCGATGCCGCGCGCCAGCCCCGAGGCAATGACAAAACCGGCCTCGCCGAGATCGCACGCCAATTGGCCTGCGAATTTCAAACCGGCGGCGGACGCATTGCGCGAGCCGACGATCGCAATCATCGGCCGCATCAACACTTCAGGCGCGCCGCGCACGCCGAGCAAAGGCGGCGCATCGTCGAGTTCTGCAAGCCGTGGCGGGTAGCCGGCTTCATCCGGCGCCAGCAGGCTGACGCCCCATCGCTGGCTAGCGGCAAGCTCAGTGCGTGCGTCTTCTTCGGTGCAAATGCGCCCCGACCGTGCCGCACCTCCGCGCCGCGCCAGATCGGGCAGGCGCTCCAGCGCCACACGCGCGCTGCCGAAATAAGTGAGGAGGGAACGGAAGGTGCGCGGGCCCGGTATTATGGCGCAAACGCCACAAGGTGGGACCTAGCCAATCCCGCCGATGCCCATAGGTGAGCGCCATGTGGCAGCGAGCGGCTTGGACCGCGTCAATCGTCTTGTGCTGGGGAGTTGTGTTCGGGGCAATCGCCGAAGCGCAATGTTTCGTCCCCGATGTCCGGATCATAAATTCGACAGAAGGGCGTTCTCCGAATCTTCTTGAAGACATCCCGGAAGACAATTTCTCCATAGAAGAAGATTGTCGCTTGGTGCTTACGCGCCCGGTTTATCATTTGGATGGTTTCGCTCGAAAGGTCCTCGGCTCCGGGGATCGAGTCTCCTGGGTTCACGGTGCCTTTGTCATCCAGGACATTGTTTTCAATGTTAGGAAATTTGAAGTCGAGTGGAAGGGTTGCGCCAAATGGCATCTCTTTCCAGCTCCCATGCATATAGGAATCGATCGCCGGTGTTTGCCCAGAATTGCGGACAAAAACCATTATGAAATTTCCCCGGTAAAAGGCGCTCTTTTTTTCGATTTTGGGTGCGTCGGGCGGATCGCAGCTTTCGCAATGCAACTCAAAAGCCTTGGCATCCATTGCCAGATAGGCCCTGAGCTGCAACTCGCTCGATTTGATCTGAGCCCGAAGGCTTTCTCGCAAAGTGCCATCGGTACTATGCATTTCGATCCACTGCCAGATGGCGACCCAAACAAGCAGTCCGGTCGCGACCGCAGTGAGGATGGGGCTGAGCCAGTTGAGGGTATCTACAGCATACTTCAAGTGGCCGGAGATGGATCTGAGAGCACCGAGCGCAGTTTCCCTTATTTCCGATTTTGGGGAGGCGGCATCATCTTTACGCTCGGGTTCTGCTCCTGCTTGATCGCCATCGGTCAAAGGAAGCCCCTGCTTTTTATCTTCGGCTCGGCTCTTTGCATTGTTGCCGCTATTCTTGCCGGGCCTAAATCTCCTCCAAAGCTACCCCTTCAAGTTCCAGTGCCGCAATACACGCGAGGAAGAATGTCGCCGGGAATGTGCCTCTAGCGAGTTTGTTGGTGATTGAGGCCTTGGTTTCATTCAGCCCGTGTTTCTTGAGCCGCGTTGCCAATTCGTCATAGGTGACATCAGTATCCTTCAGCTTGTGCTTCAGGAACGCAGCGGCCCGTTCAGCCCATTCTTCCTCTGATTTGATGTTCATCCTGACCTCTCAAAAATGAAAGGATATCATATCTGATATTTTCCTGTTGCCAACCCCACTGCTATCAGATATGATATCTTCATTGATCAGGGGCAAACAAATGGCACAGCACTTCCTCCTTTCCCGAGCCGCCAAGTCCCTCTCGCTGGCGACCGTTTTCACGATGAAGGATGAGGAAGCGGAAGCCAGGTTTCGGCAAATCCGCTGGGCCGAAACCAACGGCGAGCCGGTTTGCCCGAACTGCGGAAGCGTTGATGCCTACGATTGCCGGCGCCTCAAGGGCGCGCCGCGCTTCCGCTGCCGGGGCTGCAAAAAGGATTTCAGCATCACCAGCGGGACGCTGTTCGCCAGCCACAAGCTGCCGCTCCGCTGCTATCTCGCCACCATCGCAATCTTCTGCAACGAAGTGAAGGGCAAGAGCGCGCTGGCCCTCAGCCGCGACCTGTGCGTTTCCTACAAATGCGCTTTCGTACTGCTGCACAAGCTGCGGGAAGCCATGGCCGAAGAACTCAAGGGCCGCATCGTCGGCGGTGAAGGCAAAGAGGCCGAAGTGGATGGCGGCTATTTCGGTGGCTACATCAAGCCTGCCAATCTCAAGGAAGAACGCGTCGATCGGAGATATGCCAAGAACCAGAACGGCAAGCGCAAGGTGGTCGTCATCATCCGCGAGCGCGGCGGCAATTCGGTTCCCGCGGTATTCGGATCAGAGAGCCAAGCAGCCTCGTTCATTCGCGCTCGGGTCGCCAAAGGCACCGTGGTTCATGCCGACGAAGCCGGTTCTTGGGATGGTCTTCACGAGCGTTTCGAAATGAAGCGTATCAATCATCAGGAAGCCTACAGTCTAGATGGTGCCTGCACCAATCAGGCCGAAGAATACTTCTCCCGACTGCGGCGGGCCGAGATCGGAGTTCATCACCATATCGCTGGCGCGTACCTCCTGCGGTACGCTCAAGAGTCCTCATGGCGTGAGGATAACCGCCGAATCTCGAATGGCGATCAGATGAACCGCGTAGCGGCGCTGGCGTTAAAGCGCGGCAAGTCGGTGGACTTCACCGGCTATTGGCAGCGACATATCGCAGGCTAACTTGCCAACAGCTTTTTGCAAAGATTGGCCGCTGCAATAATTCGCTGAAAGTCACCAATGGCCTTCGCTGTGCCAGTCTGCCCGCGAAGTCGCTTGATGTGGCTTTCCATCCGGTCAATATCAGCCGTTTGGATGGCGATGAGGAGATCTCGCATAGTCAACTACTTACCTCTGGTGCAGCCTCGTAATTCTCTGGAGAACTCTCATGAAAATCACAAAGCTAGCTTTGCCGATCTTGGCATTCACTATTACTGCCTTAAACCTGGGCGTATTGATGTTGAATTTTTCCGTTCGCGCAAAAGCAGACGTCGCAGGCAAGGACTGGTTCGAACTCGTGAAGGATGATGATTTTAGGCAAGCGGTCGGATTTGTCGTAAGTAAATGCACGATTGACGAGGATAGTGGGCCACCAAAAATCCTATGTGGACGGTGAAGCCTTTAATCGCCAGCGCGCGGGAAATCCCTCCCCAATTACCGCCGCACCTTTGCGTTTTCGCAACGCCGCCAAGATAGCGGCCTGCAGGTTGTTCTCCTGCTTCCCCGTGGCCGCTGGCGACTTGCCGACCAACAGGGTCTTGCAGATATCATCCGCCGTCATGGGCCTCTCAGCCCGCCGTAGGGTGTCTATAACGGCCCTATATAGAGTTCCGCGCTTGAACCAAGGATTGCCGGTATTGCGCCGCTTAGCCGATATGGACCGGGCGTTAAAATCCGGGTCCAGCATCTTCATGACGGCTTCTACCTGCACCATTTGGGCGCGGAGTTTGTCGCCAGATTTGCGGTTGCCCTCGATCTTGCCGGCCAGCTCGGCATGAAGCTGGCTAAGGGTGTGCATGGCTTGCTTGGATAGTATCTCGGCTCTCGGCATGTTCGTCTCCTTGTGCCGGAAGACGTAGTTAGAGCCGGTTATTTGGCTTGTGGCGTTTGCGCCATAATACCGCGCGGGCCGATATTGTCGGAACGGATCAGCCGCAGGCGGTCGATCCGCTCGGCCTCGGTGAGGTGAACTGTCTGATTAGAATCGTCCACGCTTGCTCCCGCATGTCATTCCGGGGCGACGCGAAAGCATCGAACCCGGAATCTCGAGATTCCGGGTCCATACGAAGACGCGTGTCCCGGAATGACGATCCTATTTCTTCTGCCCGATCTTGCTTTCGGTCCCTGCCTGCAGGCGCATGATATTTTCGCGATGCTTGTAGAACAACAACAGCGTCAGCACGGCGAACAGCGAGGCGAGCGCGAGGTGGCCGAACCACCACAGGAAGATCGGCGTCACAACACTCGCCACCAGCGCCGACAGCGACGAATAACGCGTGATCGCGGCGGTCGCGAGCCACACCACGCAGAACAGGATCGCGGCCGGCCAGAACAGGCCGATCAAGACGCCGATATAGGTGGCGACGCCTTTGCCGCCCCTGAACTTGATCCAGATTGGAAACAGATGGCCGAGAAAGGCGCCCAGCGCCGCCAGCATCGCGGCGTTGGGGCCGTCTGAGAGGCCCGCGATCAGCACCGCGGCGGTGCCCTTGAGCATGTCCAGGATCAGCGTCGCCGCGGCGAGACCCTTGCGGCCGGTGCGCAGCACGTTGGTGGCGCCGATATTGCCGGAGCCGACCGAGCGCAAATCCTGCGTGCCTGCCAGTCTGGTGAGGATCAGCCCGAACGGGATCGAGCCGAGCAGATAGCCGAGGACAAGCGCCACGATCAGGAAGGCGTCAGCCGACATTGCCGTTATTCCTTCCACGGCTGTTCCTAAACATGTTCAAAGACGGTGCGGCCGCCGATGATGGTGCGCACCACACGGCCCGAGAACCGCGCTTCGTCGAACGGCGTGTTCTTGCATTGTGACTTGAGGTCGGCGGGATCGAGCACCCAGGGCACGTCGGGATCGATCACGATCACGTCGGCGGGCGAACCCGCGCGCAGCGTTCCGCCCGGCAGCCCCAGCAGTTCGGCGGGACGCGTCGACATCGCGCGGATCAGGGTCTTGAAATCCATCTCGCCATTATGGACCAGCCTCAAGGCCGCCGGCAGCATGGTTTCGAGGCCGACCGCGCCGCTGGCGGCCTCCGCGAACGGCAGGCGCTTGACCTCCACGTCCTGCGGATTGTGATCGGACATGATGACGTCGATCAGGCCCGAGGCGACGGCTTCGACCAGCGCCCGCCGATCGTCCTCGGTACGCAATGGCGGCGACAATTTTAAAAACGTCCGGTAGGGGCCGATATCGTTCTCGTTCAGCGTCACGTGATTGATCGAGACCGAGGCGCTGACCGCCAGCCCCGCATCGCGGGCGCGCTTGAGGATTTCCAGCGAGTCGATCGCGGAGAGCGACGCCGCATGATAACGGCCGCCGGTCAGCGCGACCAGGCGCATGTCGCGCTCCAGCATGATCGCCTCGGCGGCGTTGGGAATGCCGGTCAGGCCGAGCCTCGAGGCGAACTCACCTTCATTCATCACGCCTTCGCCGACCAGATCGGGATCTTCGGTGTAATGGACGATCAGCGCGTCGAAATCGCGCGCATAGGTCAGCGCCCGGCGCATCACCTGTGCGTTGGTGACGCTGTGCGCGCCGTCGGTGAAGGCGACCGCGCCGGCGGCTTTCAACAAGCCGATCTCGGTCATCTCCTCGCCGGCAAGGCCCTTGGTCAGCGCCGCCATCGGATGGATGTTGACGATCGCGGTGTCGCGCGCGCGGCGCAGCACGAAATCCACCGTCGCCGAATTGTCGATGACGGGCGAGGTATCCGGCTGGCAGATGATGGTGGTGATGCCGCCGGTCGCGGCGGCCTGGCTGGCCGAGGCAAAGGTCTCGCGATGGCTGGCGCCGGGCTCGCCGACGAAGGCGCGCATGTCGATCAGCCCTGGCGCGACGATCTTGCCGGCGCAATTGACGATGTCGGTGCCTTCGGGCACGCCGGCGGCACCGATGCCGCGCCTGCTATCGCGGATCACGCCATCGGCGATCAGCACATCGCCGACGCCATCGAAATCGCGCGCGGGATCGATGATGCGGGCATTGGCGAGCAGGATCGGGCGGCGGTCGGTCAGCATCTCAGGCGTTCGGCAGGTTGCGGGCGAGTGCTTCGAGCACCGCCATCCGCACCGCCACTCCCATTTCCACCTGTTCGCGGATCAGCGATTGCGCGCCGTCCGCCACCATCGAGTCGATCTCGACACCGCGGTTCATCGGCCCCGGATGCATCACCAGCGCATCCGGCTTGGCATAGGCCAGTTTCTTCTGGTCGAGGCCGAAATACTGGAAATATTCGCCCGTTGACGGCACGAAGGAACCGTTCATGCGCTCGCGCTGCAACCGCAGCATCATCACGATATCCGCGCCATTGAGTCCCTCGCGCATGTCACGGGCGACCTCGACGCCCATCCGTTCGATGCCGCTCGGCAGCAGCGTGGAGGGTGCGACCACCCGGACGCGGGCGCCCATGGTGTTGAGCAGGATGATGTTGGAGCGCGCCACCCGCGAATGCATCACGTCGCCGCAAATTGCGATCACCAGGCCCTCGATGCGGCCCTTGTTGCGGCGGATGGTCAGCGCGTCGAGCAACGCTTGCGTCGGGTGCTCATGGGCGCCGTCGCCGGCATTGATCACGGAACCGTCAACCTTGCGCGCCAGCAACTCGACCGCGCCGGAGGCGTGATGCCGCACCACCAGGATGTCCGGGTGCATGGCGTTCAGCGTCACCGCCGTGTCCATCAGGGTTTCGCCCTTGCGCATCGACGACGACGACACCGACATGTTCATGACGTCGGCGCCGAGGCGCTTGCCGGCGATCTCGAACGAAGACTGGGTGCGGGTCGAGGCCTCGAAGAACAGGTTGACCTGGGTGCGGCCGCGCAGCGAGGTGCGCTTCTTGTCGATCTGGCGGTTGAGCTCGACATATTCCTCGGAAAGGTCGAGCAAGCCGGTGATGTCGGCAGCGGAAAGGCCCTCGATTCCCAGCAGATGCCGGTGGCCGAGGACAAAGGACGATTTCGATACAGGGGTCATTAAAGCGAGAGCTATAGGCGCGGAGGGATGGCGGGGCAAGTACGAAAGGGGCGGTCGCGAGTTATCCCCCGGTCTGTCCTTTTTCTCGTCATGCTGGCGTTTGTTCCGGCCATCGACGTCTTCCTTGTCATTAACCGTAAAAAAGGCATCGGGGGGACCGAAACAAGTCCAGCCATGGCAGCGTTGGAGCGAGCTTTTCGTGAAGGTGGTTGCAATCACTCTCGCGGCTCGCGTGCGTGTCGCTTCGGTTGCACAGGCTTTGCCTGACGGTTTCGTGACCGCAATGGCCCGGCAAGGGTTTGTGAACTATTCGAAGGCGTGGCGGTACTTTTCAGTGCCGGGCGCAGGCGGCGCGGCCTATGATTTCGGGGTGACGGCGCGTCGCTATCGATTCTGCCGGATTTCGACCGGAAGGGGGACGGCCCATGACCCAGCCTTCATTTGCCACCCACGAGGTGTTCAACCAGTCGCCGCCGTTCGAGGATGTCGACCTGTTCGCGCTGGACCGGCCGCTTGGGGACGCGGTCGCAGCCAATGGCGGGGGCGCGGCGGAAAAGGAACTGTCCGAATTCGGCCGGCACTGGGGTTCGGCCGCGATGGCCGAGCGGGGCCGCCTCGCCAACGAGAACACGCCCAAACTGCGGACGTTCGACGCGCGCGGCAACCGGCGCGATGTGGTCGAGTTTCATCCGGCCTATCACGAATTGATGGCGCACAGCGCCCATGCCGGCGTGCATAATTCGACCTGGGACACGCAGGGCCGGCCGGCCGGCGGCGCTTCGGAAGTGGTTCGCGCCGCGAGATTCTATATGGCCGCGCAGGTCGAGACCGGCCATCTCTGTCCGATCACGATGACGCGCGCATCGGTGGCGGCGTTGGCGTCGCAGCCTGACCTGCTGGCCAAGGCGATGCCGGTGATCGCGACCCGCTCCTACGATCCGGGCTTTACGCCGTGGTGGACCAAGCGCGGCATGACGCTCGGCATGGGCATGACCGAGAAACAGGGCGGCACCGATGTTCGCTCGAACATGACGCGCGCCACCCGCGACGGCGATGCCTACCGCATCGTCGGCCATAAATGGTTCATGTCGGCGCCGATGTGCGACGCGTTTCTGGTGCTGGCGCAGGCCGGCGAGGGCCTGACCTGCTTTTTCATGCCGCGCTTCGCGCCGGATGGATCGGTCAACGCGCTTCATTTCCAGCGGCTCAAGGACAAGCTCGGTAACCGCTCCAACGCCTCGTCCGAAGTCGAATTCGAAAACGCCTATGGCTTGCGCGTCGGCGAAGAGGGCAAGGGCATCCGCACCATCATCCAGATGGTGCAATTGACGCGGCAGGATTGCGCGATCGCTTCCGTCGGCCTGATGCGCTCCGGGCTTGCACACGCGCTGCATCACGCCCGGCATCGCAGCGTGTTCCAGAAACATCTCGCCGATCAGCCGCTGATGCAGGCGGTGCTCTCGGACATGGCGCTGCATGTCGAGGCCTCGGTCGCGCTGGTGATGCGGCTGTGCCGGTCTTTCGACCGCGCGCCCGACGATGCCGGCGAGGCGGCCTATGTGCGTCTGCTGACGCCGGCGATCAAATACTGGACCTGCAAGAGCGCGCCGGGATTCCTCTATGAGGCGATGGAGTGTCTGGGCGGCAACGGCTATGTCGAGGAGGGCATTCTGGCGCGGCACTACCGCGAGGCTCCCGTCAATGCGATCTGGGAAGGCTCGGGCAATGTGATGTGCCTCGACGTGCTGCGGGCGCTGTCGCGCGAGGCTGACGCGGCCAGCGCCGTCTTGCAGGGGCTTGTCGGCGAAACCGAAGGGTTGCCCGGCGCCTCCGAGACGGCGGCCTTCATCGGCAAAATATTCCGCTGGCCGGACAGCGAGCGCGTGGCGCGGCTCGCGGTCGAGAAACTGGCGCTGCTGGCAGCCGCCGCCGCGCTCAACCAAATATCGCCGCGCAGCGCCGAACTGTTCGCGGCGACCCGGCTTGCCGCGACTCACCCCGCGATGTACGGCGCGGTCGATCTCGCCAGCGCCGATATCAAAAGCCTGCTGATGCGGGCGCTGCCCTGAAAGTGCATTGATGGATTCCCTCACTCCCGTAGATCCGCCGGTCACCGTAACCCTTGCCGAACCCCTTGCCGAACGCCCGCCGCGGGTCTGGAAGTTCTGGGGCACCGCGCTGTGGGGCCTGTTTGTGTTCGCGGCGATGTTCGTGGGCCAGCTCGCGGTGGTGGGCTGGTTTGTGCTGCGCCAGCAAGGGCCGATCGATATGGCCGCGGCCATTCACGTGCTGGGCGGCGGCCTCACGATCGCGCTTTCCGTGATCACGGGGTTGCCCGCCGTCCTGGCCGCGCTGTGGCTGCCGATCCATCTGTCGCACATATCGTTCAAGGACTATCTCGCGCTGCGCTGGACCTCGTGGAGCAATGTCCTGATTGGCATCGTTGCCATGGTCGTCGTGGTGATGGGCTGGGATATGGTATCGCGTCTGACGGGCCGCGAGGTGCAGCCGGGCTTCATGGGCGACGTGGTGCAATCGGCCGCGGCCGACGGCGCATTATGGCTGCTGGTGCTGGCCTTCTGCGTCGCCGCCCCGATCACGGAAGAGTTTTTCGCGCGCGGTTTTCTCTATCGCGGCTGGTCGGAATCCTTCCTCCGGCCTGTCGGCGCCATCCTGCTGTCGTCGGCGGTATGGACCATGCTGCATCTGCAATATGACTGGTTCTTCCTCGGCGAAGTGTTCTCGATCGGGCTGGTGCTCGGCTATATGCGTTACCGCAGCCGGTCGATCTGGCTGACCGTGCTGCTGCACGGTCTCAACAATCTGGCGGCGCTGGCGCAGACGCTGCTGCTGACGGGATCGTGAGAGGTCAGCGCGTCCCGCGCAGCTTCGTCAGCCGGTCGAGCGCGCCTTGCAGGATGAAGATCGCTGCGTGTTCGTCGATTACTTCCGCGCGCCGGGCCCGGCTCATATCCAGGCCGATCAATTCGCGCTCTACCGCCACGGTGGAGAGCCGCTCGTCCCACAGCGCGATGGCAAGCTCCGTGAGCTTTGAGAAATTGCGGGCAAACGCCCGGGTCGATTGCGCGCGCGGGCCTTCGCTGCCATCCATGTTGATGGGCAGCCCCAGCACGAAGCCGGATGCGTTGCGTTCGCCCGCGATCGCCAGCAACCGCGCCGCGTCAAGCTTGAACGCCGTGCGCTGGATGGTCTCGACGCCGGTCGCGAGCCTGCGGTCGGGATCTGACACCGCGACGCCGATGGTCTTGGTGCCGAGATCGAGGCCAACCAGCGCGCCACGCTCGGGCCAGTGCGCGGCGGCGTCGATCAGCGGCAGGATGAGGGCAGGCATGGTCCCGCATAGCATGCGGAAAGCCGCACATGCAAAGCGGGAGGATGAGTACCGATGGACTCGTTGACATTATTCGGCTTGTTCGCCGTCACCGCGATGCTGGTTTGCTACGCGCTGGAGGAACGCAGCCGCTGGTTCGTGCTGGGCTTTGCCGGCGCTTGCGCGCTGGGCTCGGTGTACGGGTTCCTGCAGGGCGCCTGGCCGTTCGGGCTGGTCGAGGCGATCTGGGCGGTCGTCGCGCTGCGGCGCTGGGGTGTCAGGCCGTAACGCAGCGCATAGCCCGTTCGCCGTGCGGGTGCTAATCTGTAGATACGCAGCCGGCACCGACGCCCGCGCCGATTCCCTCCATCAGCCCGAAGGAGCAGACCATGTGGCCGGATCGCCGACTCGTCGACCTTTTCAAGACCGAATTTCCGATCGTGCTGGCGCCGATGGCGGGAGTCATGGATGCGGAACTGGTGATCGCGGCGGCCCAGGGCGGGGCGCTGGGGTCGCTGCCCTGCGCGATGATCCCAGCCGAAAAGGCGCGCGAGCAGGTCAATATCATCCGCCAGCGCGTCTCGGCGCCGGTCAACATGAACTTTTTCTGCCACAAGGCGGTGGATGCGGCCCCTGAGCGCGAGGCCGGATGGAAGAGGCGGCTCGAGCCTTATTATAGGGAGTTGGGTCTCGATCCCGCAGCACCCATCAATGCCGCCAACCGCGCGCCGTTCGACAGCTCGATGTGCGAGGTGGTCGAGGAACTGAAGCCCGAAATCGTCAGCTTTCATTTCGGCTTGCCCGATCAAGCTCTGCTCAAGCGCGTCAAGGCGGCCGGCTGCATCGTGATCGCGTCCGCGACCATCGTGCGGGAAGCGATCTGGCTGGAGGAGAACGGGGCCGACGCCATCATCGCGCAAGGCGCGGAGGCGGGGGGCCATCGCGGCATGTTCCTGACCGACAATATCGCCGAACAGCCCGGCACTTTTGCGCTGGTGCCGCAGGTGGTCGATGCGGTGAAGGTCCCGGTGATCGCCGCCGGCGGCATCGCCGACGGACGCGGTATCGCAGCCGCTTTCGCGCTGGGCGCGGCCGGTGTCCAGATCGGCAGCGCCTATCTGCGCTGCCCCGAATCCCGGGTGATTGCGCCAGCGCGCGCCGCGCTGGCGCAGGCGCGGGACGATTCCACCGTCATCACCAATGTCATGACCGGCCGTCCGGCGCGGGGCGTCGCCAACCGCGTGATGCGTGAGGTTGGCCCGATTTCGCCCGACGCGCCGGCTTTTCCCCATGCCGCGACCGCGCTCGGGCCTTTGAAAGTGGCCGCCGAAAAGCTCAGCAAGGTCGATTTCAGCAATCTTTGGGCCGGTCAGGCGATCCGGCTCGGGCGCGAAATGCCGGCCGCCGAACTGACCCGGGCGCTGGCCGGCGGCGCGCTGGCGCGGCTGAGCCAGATGGCTGGCTGACCAGCCGCCAAGGTTGCGGCGCAAAAGCCGCCTCTGCTATACGGCAGCCTCCCTTTGCCGCAAGAGGCCCTATATAATGTCGGTCGATGCCGCCACCGTTCGCCGCATCGCGCATCTGGCGCGGATCGCGGTCGCTGAGCAGGAGGTTCCCCATCTGCAGGGCGAACTGAACGCGATGCTGGCCTTTGTCGAGCAGCTCGGCGAGGTCGCTGTCGAAGGCGTCGAACCGATGACGTCGGTGACGCCGATGGAAATGAAGAAGCGCCACGATGTCGTCGACGACGGCGGGATCGCCGATGAAGTGGTCGCCAATGCGCCGGAGACCCAGGATCATTTCTTCCTGGTGCCGAAAGTCGTCGAATAACATAACGTTTTCGAGCGAAGTGGGTACCGGTTCGCGTGAAGAAAACGTGTCAAACTTGAGAGTCTTCGAGAGGCAACATGTGTCTGCTCTGCGACGATGAAAAGGCCTATCAGGCCTACGTGAATTATCTCGACGTCATGGCGCGGCAGGGCAAGGCTGCGGATCCCGACAAGGCGATGGATGCGGTGCTTGACCAGCTCGAAGCCAACGACAAGGCGCGCCGCGGGCAGGACGATCCGGCCAACGACAAGACGCTGTCTCCGTTCTTTTGCAGCCCGATCAATAAATGACCGATTTGACATCACTGACGATCGCAGAGGCTCGATCGGGCCTCGCGAAGAAAACCTTTACCGCGCTTGAGCTGACCGACGCCCATCTCAAGGCGATGGAAGACGCCCGCGTGCTCAACGCCTATGTGCTGGAAACGCCGGATCACGCCCGCGCGATGGCGCGCGAGGCCGACACGAAAATCGCCAAGGGCGAGGGCGGTCCGCTCGCGGGCATTCCGCTTGGCATCAAGGATCTGTTCGCGACCAGGGACGTGCGCACCACGGCCTGCTCGAAGATCCTCGGCAATTTCCTGCCGCCCTATGAATCCACCGTGACCTCGCAGCTCTGGCGCGACGGCGCCGTGATGCTCGGCAAACTCAACAATGACGAATTCGCGATGGGGTCGTCGAACGAGACCTCGTGTTTCGGCTCCGTGGTCAATCCGTGGCGACGAGAAGGTTCCGCGACCGCGCTGGTGCCGGGCGGCTCGTCCGGCGGTTCGGCATCGGCGGTGGCGGCGTCCTTGTGCATGGGCGCGACCGCGACCGATACCGGCGGCTCGATCCGGCAGCCGGCGGCGTTTACCGCAACCGTCGGCATCAAGCCGACTTATGGCCGCTGCTCGCGCTGGGGCATCGTCGCCTTTGCCTCCTCGCTCGATCAGGCCGGGCCGATCGCGCGCACCGTGCGCGATACCGCGATCCTGATGCGTTCGATGGCGGGGCACGATCCCAAGGACACCACGTCGGTCGACCGCGCGGTGCCGGACTACGAGGCCGTCGTCGGCAAGTCCGTGAAGGGCATGAAGATCGGCATTCCCCGCGAATACCGCCTCGACGGCATGTCCGCGGAAATCGAAAAGCTCTGGAGCGAGGGCGCCAGCTGGCTCAAGGCCGCGGGCGCGGAACTGGTCGAGGTGTCGCTGCCGCACACCAAATATGCCCTGCCGGCCTATTACATCGTGGCGCCGGCGGAGGCTTCATCGAACCTCGCGCGCTACGATGGCGTGCGGTACGGCCTGCGGGTGCCCGGCCGCAGCATCGGCGAGATGTACGAGAACACCCGCGCCGAGGGTTTCGGCCCGGAAGTGCGCCGCCGCATCATGATCGGCACCTATGTGCTGTCCGCCGGCTATTACGACGCCTATTACCTGCGCGCGCAGAAGGTGCGCACCCTGATCAAGAAAGACTTCGAGGATTGTTTCGCCAGGGGCGTACACGCGATCCTGACGCCGGCGACGCCGTCGGCCGCGTTCGGCATCGGTGAAAAAGGCGGCGTCGATCCGGTCGAGATGTATCTCAACGACATCTTCACGGTGACGGTGAACATGGCGGGTCTGCCGGGCATCGCGGTTCCCGCCGGCAAGGATTCGCAGGGCCTGCCGCTCGGCCTGCAATTGATCGGCCGTCCGTTCGATGAAGAGACGCTGTTCTCGCTCGGCGAGGTGGTCGAGCAGGCGGCGGGACGATTTACGCCGTCGAGGTGGTGGTGAGCACGGCGGATTTCAAAGCTAGCCTGCCGGGCGCGGCGCCCGCGCCAGACCTCGACGCGCCGCTCGCCGCACTGTGGTGGGCCGCGAAGGGCCGATGGGACGAGGCGCACCGGATCATCCAGGACGAAGACAGCGCCGACGCGGCCTGGGTCCATGCCCATCTGCATCGCGTCGAAGGCGATCTCGGCAATGCCGGCTATTGGTACCGGCAGGCCGGCAGACCGGTGGCGCAGGATTCGCTGGAAGCCGAATGGGAGCGGATCGCCGCCGACTTGATCGGGAGTGGAAGAGCATGAGCGTGATGGGCCGGAATCTGATCAAGGGCGCCACCGGCGACTGGGAAATCGTCGTCGGCATGGAAGTCCATGCCCAGGTCACCTCGAATTCAAAACTGTTCTCCGGCGCCTCGACCGAATTCGGCGGTGAGCCGAATTCGCATGTCTCGCTGATCGATGCGGCGATGCCGGGCATGCTGCCGGTCATCAACGAGGAGTGCATCAGGCAGGCGGTCCGCACCGGCCTCGGGCTGAACGCCAGGATCAATCTGCGCTCGGTGTTCGACCGCAAGAACTATTTCTATCCGGATCTGCCGCAGGGCTACCAGATCAGCCAGTACAAGTCGCCGATCGTGGGCGAGGGCGAGGTGATCGTCGAGCTCGCCGGCGGCGAGACCGCCACTGTCGGCATCGAGCGGCTGCATCTGGAACAGGACGCCGGCAAGTCGCTGCACGACCAGAGCCCGACCATGTCGTTCGTCGACCTCAACCGCTCCGGCGTCGCCCTGATGGAGATCGTGTCGAGGCCGGACATCCGCTCCTCGGAGCAGGCCAAGGCCTATGTGTCGAAGCTGCGCTCGATCCTGCGCTATCTCGGCACCTGCGACGGCGACATGGAGAAGGGCAGCCTGCGCGCCGACGTCAACGTCTCCGTGCGCAAGCCGGGCGGCCCGCTCGGCACCCGCTGCGAGATCAAGAACATGAACTCGATCAACTTCATCGGCCAGGCGATCGAATACGAAGCGCGCCGCCAGATCGAGATCATCGAGGACGGCGGCACGATCGGCCAGGAAACGCGGCTGTTCGATCCGAACAAGGGCGAGACCCGCTCGATGCGCTCCAAGGAGGAGGCGCACGACTACCGTTACTTCCCGGATCCCGATTTGTTGCCGCTGGAGTTCAGCGAAGCCTTTGTCGCCGGTCTCAAGGCCGATCTGCCGGAACTGCCGGACCAGAAGAAGGCGCGCTTCGTCGCCGCGTTCGGCCTGTCGGCCTATGACGCCGGCGTGCTGGTGGCCGAACGGGAGAGCGCGGAATTTTATGAAGCGGTGCTGACGGCGCTTGCCAACAAGGAGCGCGACGGCAAGCTCGCGGCCAACTGGGTCATCAACGAGCTGTTCGGGCGCCTCAACAAGGAAGGCCGCGACATCCCGGCGTCGCCGGTATCGGCGGCGCAGCTTGCGGCAATCGTCGATCTGATCGGCGAGGGCACGATCTCCGGCAAGATCGCCAAGGACCTGTTCGAGATCGTCTGGCAGGAGGGCGGCGATCCGCGCGCACTGGTCGAAGAGCGCGGCATGAAGCAGGTCACCGACCTCGGCGCGATCGAGAAGGTGGTCGACGACATCATCGCCGCCAATCCGGACAAGGTCGCGCAAGCTCGCGAGAAGCCGCAACTGATCGGCTGGTTCGTCGGTCAGGTGATGAAATCATCCGGCGGCAAGGCCAATCCGCAAGCCGTGAACGACCTGCTCAAGTCGAAACTTGGCATCTGAACGGCGCGCGACGTCGCATCGGCGTCGTCGCAGCAGCGTCGCATCAGGATGCGCGGATACTGCGTCGCTCGCCGCCAGGTTCGCTGTTCATTGTCACCGCGCGACCATCGGGCCTCTCCGAATCGGCCGTCTGCGATTCGCGCCAAAACCGGTTTTGGCGAACCGTGGCGAGACCTAACGCCGTGGCGAGTGAAAATTTTTTCATTGCCAAAAAGGGCGACTCAGACTCCGCACAAGGCGCCTTCGCCCCCTGCCGGTGAGTCGTGATCGTGCCGATCATGCGAAGAACTTCGTCTATGCAAATTACAAAAATGCCCGTGGCACAGGCGTTTCCTTCGATCTTGACAAATGCAAGTGTCGGATTTCCGCACACTACTTGCATCGTCGCGCAGAAGAACTTGTGTGTTGCGGATCACGGCGCGGTGCGCGCGCTGTCATTGCTCCGTCAACACTTCCTTAAGCTGGACGCTGTTTTTTTCAATGTGTTGGTGTATTCGGGAGATAGTGCATTTCGATTCCCGAATGCACGCAGCGGTTAAGCCATCTCACTACATTGGAGGGCACTATGGCTAAGAAGGCAAAGAAGGCGAAGAAAGCGAAGAGCGCAGTGAAGAAGACTGCGAAGAAGACCCGCAAGGTCGCCAAGAAGAAGAAGTAAATCTCGCTTAAGAAAATGCCGGCGGCTTGATGCCGGCGACGTCACAAGAGCCTGAAGGACGATTTGCTCTCCGGAGCAGGTTTCAGCCCGGCGGCTCTGGTCGACGAAAGAGGGTGTCGGCGAGACATCAGGTCAAACGGCTGGATCGTCCTTTCGAAGAGTTCGCTCCAAAAGAGCTCGCTCTGAGAACACCGGTCCGGCAGAAGAAACGAGTTTTCTTCGTTCGGTGCGGATCCGTGGTCCGCAATTTCATCGGGCGTAAAGCCTCAGGTGAAATCTGGTCCTGACGTGTTCGCCGACGCCCTCGTTCCTGTTGGCGCCAGGTTTGGCGCTGCGATCTCCCAAATTCCATTTCGGCCGCCCGCATCCGCGTGGTGACGCTGGTTTCGGCGGTGACAGTTGGCTGCACCTGGACGGACTTGCCCGACAGGGCCGCATGCGCGGCCAGTTGCGGCGGATGGTTATCGTTTCGCGAAGCCTGAGGGTAAACGGAATCCGCCGACGGGCCGGTAATCCCTGTCAAACCGGCACTTTTGCGATTTCACGGGGCGCGCAGCCGGGCGCGGCATTCACACTCGATTCATCCCGATACTTAAACTGCTCTTCAAACTTGATCGTCATGGTTATCCCGACAGCCGGTCAACGGCGCGGGAATAACAGGACGTTTCAAGCTTTGGACAGGGCCGCGCTCGGCAAGCGGGACGGCGCAAAAATCAAAAAGGAGAAAAGGGATGTTTCAGGGACAAATCGATCTGGAGACGGCGACGCCGGTGGAAGCCAATGCGATCCCGGACGCGCTGTTCGAGCGCGGCCTGTACTGGGCCAGCGGGCGCTCCGGCGTGGTCAATCTGGTCGCCGCGCATAAGTGGTTCAATCTTGCCGCCTTGAAGGGCCGCACGGATGCGATTGCGCTGCGCCGCGAAGTTGCCGAGATGATGTCCGAGGCCGAGATCGCCGCGGCCCAGCGCGAAGCCCGGGCCTGGATGACGGCGCACTGAACCAACAATCGGTGGGCGTTTGCCCGCTGTCGCGGACTTCAAACGAATTCAGGGGCCTGCGGATTGATTCCGTGGCCCCCGAACAACGATATTACTATCGGATTTCCCGCCGATGGTGGTGACGCGGTAGCCGTGGCCGTGGCTCTTGCGCGAAAGCGAACCACGGATTGGCGCCGCAATACGAGAACGTGCCCGACGCCGTGGCCTCGCATTGCTGATAGCTGCTGAATTCACAGAGACCCGGTGTGCCATATTCCCTGCCTTGTAAGCAGTAGGGATATTCGGCTTCCTCCGTATAACCGAAGCCGGCCGCCGAAGCTGGCGAACCAGCAAAACCGAGAACGCCGAGCGTTGCGAGAAGTAAAAGGCTGCGCATGGACCCTCCTTGATAGGGTAGGCATTTTGATAGGGTAGGCATTTATTTTGATACGCTCGATACTTATTCTTTGTTTGCCTGCAATCAATGACTGCTCTGTTGCTGAGTTCTGTTTAACGGCTAACAGAATCGTGAGCCTTTAAATTCCGCGGCGTTTTCGGCGGCGATGTGAAGCCTCGCTATGGCACGGCATTCTCGTGCCTCGGGTACGACCTGTTACCCATATTTGAGAAGGGTACCCATAATAGCATGAGGGCCGGGCACAGAAGCTTGCTGGCGGAGACGGAGGGATTCGAACCCTCGATAGGGCTTTACAACCCTATAACGGTTTAGCAAACCGCCGCCTTCAGCCACTCGGCCACGTCTCCGGCAAGGCCGATATGCCCGACACGGGGGCGAGCCGCAAGCGGCAGATTTGAGGCGGGCGGGTTTCTGGACGATGAGCGTCCTGGTTTTGAAGATTCGGTTAAAGGCTCCGAGCCCGATATCGACGGTCCGAGTGGCCGTGCTTTCAGAATCTTTCAGCCCTGTCGGCGCGGAATGCCGGGTTGGGCCTTATCCAAAAGCCGATAGATTTTTGAAGATTCCTGGGGAAATTCGAGTCGGTCAATGCTGTTTCCAGTTGCCTGATTCGGTGTCGATCGGTGCGTGAACGAGGGATAGTTGGCCGGGCCAGCCGATCAGGGCCGCAATTCTCGGCAAATCGGCCCTATAAAAAACTGTCATAAAAAACAAACACTTGCTGCAGCGTCGAGGGCGCATTTGCGTGCCATTTGTGCAACACCCATCCAAAAACAGATTAGCGTGAGTGCTCTGAAGTGGTTCCTTTGTTGCGTGTGCAGGGGCCTTCGGTAATTGTGATGTTGCGACGGAGGGGGGCATCCCGAGGTCGTCCCGTTTTAGGTAGCTCGCTTAAGTCCCTCGCGTTCATGCGGGTGTGTCCGAAGGCGCGATGCGACTGTGAGCGGGTTTTGGGGGACGGGGTTACCAACCTCAGGGCGCTTTGCCCGGCGGATACGGAACCCTCCCTGTAGAGCAACTTGGAGGTTACCATGAAGACGATTAAGAGCCTTATCCTCGGCTCTGCGGCGGTTGTTGTCGCCGTGGGCGGGGCACAGGCGGCTGATCTTCCCGTAAAGGCCAAAGCGGTCGAATACGTGCGGATCTGCTCCCTGTATGGTGCTGGATTCTTCTACATCCCGGGCACCGACACCTGCGTCAAGATCGGCGGTTATCTGCGTGCCGACCTGACCGTCAACGGCGGCAACGGCGGTGCGCCGTTCACCTCCGGCAGCGGTGCGTATCATGACCGCTACACCAACTACTATAACGACTACTCGCGCTTCGCTCTGACCTTGGATACCCGCACCGCGACCGAATATGGCGTGGTCCGTACCTTCGGTCAGGCCGACTTCACCTTCGGCACCGAAGGCTTCAACGGCATCAACCAGCAGTCGACGCTCAACACGAACTCGGCGCAGGGCAACGTCAGCAGCAACTACGCTGGTCAGGGCTCTCTCGGCGTTGAATACGCCTTCATCCAGTTCGCGGGCTTCACCTTCGGTAAGTCGGCTTCGGCCTACACGACCCCGTGGCAGGGCTATCCGGGCAATATCAGCGGTTCTCTGGTTGGCGGCTACGACACTGTCACCGGCATCAACAACGTGCAATACACCGCCCAGTTCGGCAACGGTGTGTCGGCCTCGTTCGGTGTCGACGACAGCAGCGCCAACGACTTCAACCGTACGCAGTTGCTCGATGCTGCTGCGACTAACGCCGCTGCCGGCAACTGGGGCCTGTACGGTGCGCCGACCTCCGCCGTTACGTCGGTCGGTACGGCCTATACCGGCACTTACATTCCTGACTTCGTCGGCAACGTCCGCGTCGATCAGGCTTGGGGTGTCTTCCAGCTGTCGGGTGCGCTGCACTACGTCGATGGTGGCTACTTCCAGAACGCCAATACCCTGGGTGGCCAGTTTGCCAATGGCTCGCCCAACACCAACGCCATGGATTCCGGCCATCCGGACGGCAAGTTCGGTGGTGCCGTCAGCGCGGCCTTGCAGATCAAGAACCTCCCGACGGGTCCCGGCGACGACATCAAGATCGAAGGTACCTGGGCTAAGGGTGCGACCAAGTATGCTCTTGGTACTTCGGGTGCGCTCGGCGGTTCGTACTTCATGATCAAGAACGCCACCGGTGGCGTTGGCGGTGACATCTCGATCGGTGCCATCAGCGACGGTATCTATGGCGGTCCGGGCAAAACCGGCATCCAGCTCACCGACTCCTGGGGCTTCCGTGGTGCGTTCAACCACAATTGGGATCCCTACTGGTCGAGCAGCCTGTTCGGCGCTGTTGCCGGCGTACACTACGGCAGCACGGCAAAGACCCTGTGGTGCGGCAACTATGCCCTTGCTGCTACGAGCGTGGCTGGTATCACGAACTGCGATCCCGGCTTCACCTTGTCTCAAGTCGGCGTGACCACCCGCTGGACCCCGGTCAAGAACCTGACGTTCTCGAGCGAAGTCATGTACGCCTATCTCGACACCAACATGAAGGGTTCGGTGACTGGTACGGTGACCTCTGCCTACCCGCTCACGACTGGTACCTACCAGTTCAAGAACATGGGCACCGTGGAAGTCGAATTCCGCGCTCAGCGTAACTTCTGATCCCGAAAATCTGACACGATCCAAAAGAACCCCCGGCAAGGAATTGCCGGGGGTTTTTCTTTGCGTGGTTTGCCGGGGATGTAGGTTCCAAGAGTCGTCCGGCAGTCGCGCGGTGCTTCGGCCAAATTGGTTGCGGGTGTTCAGAAGCCTTGTCGGTTCTGACGGAATCAGAATCAGGCTCTTATATCTTTGATGTGCTTCCTTCGCGCGAACCGGAAGTCACCCCGCGATCCAGGTCCGGGGCAGGTTCTCGCTCGAAACGGCATCGATCGATTTGGAAATGAAGGGGCTTCGCAAGGAAAGACCGACCGGCCGCCTATTCCAGGGAGCCGCGATGCAGGTCGGCTTCGATCTGAAGCCGCGTTCCGCCGCCAAACCGCGCCCGATAGACCTGCAAGTTCTCCATGATGCGCTGCACGTAATTGCGGGTCTCGGAGAATGGAATCTGTTCGACCCAGTCGACCGCGTCGACATTGGGATCGCGCGGATCGCCATAGCGTTCGATCCACTTCTTGACGCTGCCGCGGCCGGCATTATAGGCCGCGAACGTCATGATATAGGAGCCGCGGTAATCCTCCAGCAGGCCTCCGAGTTCGGCGGCGCCCAGCGCTGCGTTGTAGACGGGATCGGCCTTCATCCGCTGGATATCGAAATCCACGCCGTATTTCTTGCAGACATAGCGGCCCGCGTCCGGCGTCACCTGCATCAGGCCATAGGCCTGGGCCGGCGAGACCACCGCCGGATTGAAGGCGCTTTCCTGCCGGGCGATCGCGAAGACGACGCTCTGCTCGACGTCAGGCCCGATCGACTTGAACGACGGGATGCCGTTCACCGGATAGGCATAGAAGTCGAACGGCAGCCCGCGATTGAGCGCAGCCTTGCCGAGCAACAGCGTGCCGCGCGCATCGCCGTTGCGGGAGGCCAGTTCGCCGAGTCCCACCAGCGCGTCGGGATCGCCATTGTCGCCCATGTCGGCAAAGATCGGGACCGCGATCTCGCGCTCGTCCAGCGCGTATAGCAGTTGCACGGCGCGTACGATTTCCAGCCGCTCGACATTGCGTCCGCGCGCGGACGGCGCGCCCTTCAGTTCGATTTGCGGCAAGCCGAGTTTCGCGCGCGCCAGCTGGCCGTAGTAGCTGGTTGATTGTTCGGCCGCCGACGCATAGGCCGCGCGGGCCTCCTGCGGGCGTCCGGCAGCCTCGGCGGCCCGTCCTTGCCAATAGCCGGCGCGCGCGAGCGCGGTCGGATTGGTGCTGCCGACCCCGATGCGGACAAAATGCTGCGCGGCCGTCGCCGGATCCTTCAGGAAACGCAGGGCAATCCAGCCAGCGGTGAATTCCTGCTCGGTCTTGTAGATGTCGCGTGCGGGAAGGGCTGCGTCGCGCGCGATCAGATAAGCGGTGCGGTACTCGCCGATATCGAGCATCTTGCGCGACATCAGCCGCCGCTCGATCCACCATTCGTCGACATTGTACAGGCGGCCAGGGTCCCGTGGCGCGCTCAGCATCAGTTGTGCGGCTTCCGCGAATTTCTCTTCGCGGCGAAGCAACTGGATCCTGGCGAAGATGTAGCCGGCATCGCCGTGCAACTCGCGCGGCACCTGATCGAGCAGGGCGCGCGCATTGGACGCCTTGTGCGAGGATGCGATGCGCGCTTTCGCCAGCGCCAATTCGCCGCCGCCAAGCCGCTTTGCGGCGCGCAACGCGATGTCACGCTCGTCGCCATAGAGGAAAAAATCCATCCTCGCCTTGTGGTCGCCGGGCACGATCAGGGCGCCGAACAGGTCAAGCGCGCTGTTTTCGGTCTCCTCCGACATCGGATCGTTGCGCCAGGCATCGCGCACCAGACGCTCTGCATTGGCCCGGTCGCCGCGCGCGAGCATCGCCCGCGCCAGGGCGAACTTGCCCTTGGCCGACAAGGGCTGTTCATTTGCGAACCATGACGTCACGGTGGCGTCGTCGCGATGGTCGTCCCACAGCGCCGCCTCGAGACGCCGGCGCAGGAAGGTCTGCGAGGGCCAGCTCGGGTTGGCCTCGATGAATGCGCGGTAGCGTTCGACCGAGGCGCCATTGTCGTCGCTGCGCAGGATGATCCATTCGGCAAGCTTTCTTGCGACCGGATCGGATATCGCTGCTTCGACCTGCGTCGCATCCACCGGCTGGTGCTTGCGTACGAGATCGATGACATTTTCCAGCGCGTCGGCGTCGGCCTGCGAGGTCGATGACGTCGCCGCCACGGCGGCCGGGATGATCGGCTTGCGTGCCGTCGCCGGCGGCAGAGCCGCATGCTGACGGGTTGCGGGTGCAAGCGCAGGAGCGATCGGCGCGGTGGTCCCCAGGGACGCCACGTTCTTGGTCGTGCCGGTTACGCTGGCCGTCGCGGTGGGCGCGGTCTTTGCCGTGGATTTGGCCGCGGTTTTGGGGATGGCGTTGCGCGAGACCGGCCGCGGCTTCGGCAGCGGAACTTTGGATGCGGCCGCGGCTTCTGTTGCCAATGCCGACCATGCGATGGTGAGCGCCAGACCCGTCGCCAAAACCCTCGACAGAGCCGTCGTGGACAGGGCCGTCAATCGCAAGGCGTTTGGGCGGGTGAACTGGATCACGGCCTTCCTTCGCAGCGAATCATCAATAGATGATGCTCTAGGTCCATTTGAGTAAATATTCGGGAAAAATGCCAAAAACGCTGGAATTTTAGCTGTCTGCTCCATTACCGCGGCAAAATCGGGGCCGGGACCGGCTGGCGGGGGCCCTTTCGCCGCAACTTCAGACTCGATATGAATTGACCTTCATCGGTTTTATGAGACGGCAAGCCGCACGCGCTCGGAGGAAGTCCATGGCAGCCAAGACGAGTTTTCGGGGGTCATTGACCGCCTTGGTGACGCCATTCAAAGACGGCTCGCTTGATGAAGCGGCTTTCCGGGCGCTGGTGAGTTGGCAAATCGCCGAGGGTACCCACGGGCTGGTTCCCGTAGGCACCACCGGCGAAAGCCCGACACTCAGCCATGACGAACATAGGCGCGTCGTCGAATGGTGCATCGACGAGGCCAGGGGCCGCGTGCCCGTGATCGCCGGCGCCGGTTCCAATTCCACCAGGGAAGCCATCGAACTCGCCAAGCACGCCGAAAAGGCCGGCGCCGACGCGGTGCTGGTGGTGACGCCGTACTACAACAAGCCGACCCAGGAAGGCATGTACCAGCACTTCAAGGCGATCAACGACGCGATCGGAATTCCGATCCTGATTTACAACATTCCGCCGCGGTCGGTGGTGGATATGTCGGTCGAAACCATGACGCGGCTGTTCGAGTTGAAGAACATCGTCGGCGTCAAGGATGCGACCGCCAATCTGGCCCGGGTCTCGCAGCAACGCCACGCGATGGGGCCGGACTTCATTCAGCTCTCCGGCGAAGACATGACCGCGCTCGCCTATATGGCGGCAGGCGGACATGGCTGCATCTCGGTGGTGGCCAATGTGGCGCCGAAGCCCTGCGCCGAATTGATGACCGCGGTGTTGAAGGGCGACTACGCGTCAGCCCTCAAAATCCAGGATCGCCTGGTCCCGCTGCACGACGCCATCTTCAAGGAGCCGGGCCTCGCCGGCGCCAAGCACGGACTCAAGCTGTTGGGCCGCGTCCATGAAGAGGTGCGCCTGCCATTGATGCCGGTGACGCCGCCGACCGGTGCGGTGATCCGCAGCGCGATGATGTATGCGGGATTGATCAACTGAAACACCGATCAACACCGGCCTGCTTTTTTGCCTGTAAATCTTACCGTTCGGGATATTGAAGAGAGGGGGAGTGCAGATGCTCAAGGAATTCCGCGAATTCGCGATGAAGGGCAACGTGGTCGATCTCGCGGTCGGCGTCATCATCGGTGCGGCCTTCGGCGCCATCGTGAACTCGCTGGTCAGTGACGTCATCATGCCGATCATCGGAGCGATCACCGGCGGTCTCGACTTTTCAAACTACTTCATCCCGCTGGCCAAATCGGTGACGGCAAATAACCTTGCTGATGCGAAAAAGCAGGGCGCGGTGCTGGCTTACGGAAGTTTCATCACCCTGACGCTCAACTTCATCATCATCGCTTTCGTGCTGTTCGTCGTGATCCGCCTCATGAACAAGCTGAAGCGGAACGAAGAAGCCGCGCCCGCCGCGCCGCCGAAGCCGACCCGGGAGGAAGAACTGCTCACCGAGATCAGGGATCTCCTCAAGAAAGCTTGACGTGGCCGAAAAGAACGAACGCGCAATCAAGGTTGTTGCCGAAAATCGCAAAGCCCGGTTCAACTATGCGATCGAGGACACGCTGGAGGCCGGCATCGCGCTGACCGGCACCGAGGTCAAGTCGATCCGCAACGGCAAGACCACGATCGCGGAATCCTACGCGGATTCCAAGGATGGCGAGATCTGGCTGATCAACGCCAATATCCCGGAATATCTGCAAGCCAACCGTTTCAACCACGAGCCGAAACGGCCGCGGAAGTTGTTGCTGCATCGAAAGCAGATCAACAAGCTGATGGGCGCGGTCGATCGCGACGGCATGACGCTGATCCCGCTCAAGCTTTATTTCAACGAGCGCGGCCGCGCCAAGCTGTTGCTGGCGGTAGCCAAGGGCAAGAAGCTGCACGACAAGCGCGAGAGCGAAAAGAAGCGCGACTGGGGCAGGGAGAAGGGGCGCCTGCTGCGGGCGCGTGGATAAAACGGCGAATGGAGAGGAGCGAATGGCGAATAGGGAAATAATCGTCCATTGGTTCTATTCGCCGCTCGCGGATCGCTATTCGCCACTTTGAGGAACGCAAAATGGTTCAACCCAACCTGCTCGAGGTCGACTGGAGCAAAATTCCGGCGCCCGCCGATGACGGCGCGGCGGCGCATCTTGTCGGCATGACGATCCCACCAGTCGGGCTGGTCGCGACCGACGACAGCTCGGTGACGCTGGCGGCGCTGCCGGGGCGCACGGTCGTATTCGGCTATCCCAGGACCGGCGAGCCCGGCAAGATAGGGCTGGTCGATGACTGGGACATGATTCCCGGCGCGCGGGGCTGCACGCCGCAGACCTGCGCGTTCCGCGACCTGTTTGCGGAATTGAAGGCCGCGGGCGCCCGGCATGTGTTCGGTCTCTCGACGCAGAGCAACGGGTATCAGGCCGAGATGGCGTCACGGCTGCATCTGCCGTTCCCGGTGCTGTCGGACGAAAAGCTGGTGCTGACCCGCGCCCTCAACCTGCCGACGATGGAAGTGGCGGGGTTGACCCTGATCAAGCGGCTCGCGCTGATCATCGACGATGCGCGCATCACGCATGTGTTCTATCCGGTGTTTCCGCCCGATCGGAACGCCGGCGACGTGCTGGCCTGGCTGAAGGAAAATCCGGTTTAGCGCCTTTTCGGTTCTGACGGAGTCGGAACCGAGACTCTCTACTTTGGTCCGATGCGTTTTCTACGCGCGAACCGGAATCCACTTCGCTCGAAAACGCTATGGCTATCCGTCGAGGTCCGCCCGCACCCTGGCGAACACGTCGCGGAACATCTTTGGCGTCAGCACGCGCGTGTTGGTGTTGTAGCGCGAGCAATGATAGCTGTCGTAGAGCTTGATCGCGCCGGCCTGATGGACCCCGCCATGCGTAAAGGGTGCGGTGGCGGCGCGAAGCTTCAATGTTTTCAGCAGTGAATCATGGGCGATCCGCCCCAGCGCGACGATCGCGCGCAGCTCCGTCATGGCCGCGATGGTCGCGGACAGGAAGGGTCGGCAGGTATTGATTTCCGCGGGCAGCGGCTTGTTCTGCGGCGGCACGCAACGGACCGCGTTGCTGATCCGGCAATCGACCAGTGTCAGTCCGTCGTCCGGCCGCGCCAGATAGGTGCCCTTGGCAAAGCCATATTCCAACAGGGTCGCATAGAGCAGGTCGCCGGCGTAGTCGCCGGTGAAGGGCCGTCCGGTGCGGTTGGCGCCCTGCAGGCCGGGTGCAAGGCCCACGATCAGGAGCCTTGCTTCTGCGCTGCCGAACGAGGGCACCGGGGAATTGAACCAGGCCGGCTCGCGCACGCGCGCCTCGGCCCGAAAATCGGCGAGCCTCGGGCAAAGCGGGCAGTTACGGTCGGGATCGGTCAGGGAAAGAGCGCTCGCGGGCGACTGGCCGCGCGCGGCATCGTTCTCAATCGTCGAAATCCTCGTCATCGGTCCTCGTCGGCGTCATGGTGGTCGCGCGCTGCAGGAATTGCGGCGCATGATGACGCGGCTCGCGCGGGGCCGGGCGCTCGGACGGATCGCGGCCGAGCTTGGATTGCAGCTCCATCAGATCGGTGAAGACGTCGGCCTGGCGCCGAAGCTCGTCAGCGATCATCGGGGGCTGGCTTGAGATCGTCGAGATCACGGTGACGCGGACGCCGCGGCGCTGCACCGCCTCGACCAGCGACCGGAAATCGCCATCGCCGGAAAACAGCACGATCTGATCGACATGCTCGGCGAGCTCCATCGCATCGACCGCAAGCTCGATATCCATGTTGCCCTTGACCTTGCGGCGGCCGCTGGCGTCGATGAATTCCTTGGTCGCCTTGGTGACGACGGTATAGCCGTTGTAATCGAGCCAGTCGATCAACGGGCGGATCGACGAATATTCCTGATCTTCGATGATCGCGGTGTAATAGAACGCGCGCACCAGGGTCCCGCGGCTCTGGAACTCCTTCAGCAGGCGCTTGTAATCGATGTCGAAGCCGAGCGTCTTGGCCGTTGCATAGAGATTGGCGCCATCGATAAAAAGCGCAATTTTGTTGGAAGCAGATGACATCAAGTTTCTCACGTTGTTAACGTTTATGGCGCAACGGCAGCCGGCCCCGCGCATTTCACGGCAGATCGCTTAGAGTTCGGTGAATCTAACCCGGTAGTGGTTACCGCAAATGTGGTGCGGCGAGGGCGAGAAGACCCATATTTTAGATCCGCAATGATGCGATTTCGTATCCTTGACCGTATCCGGCTTATTTCTGGATATGTCAGGAGGCTCGGCCTTCTGGCTCTTTTCGTGGGTTAGCAGAGCCGGTTGCGCAGGCCAACTCACAAATTTGGCCTTGCGGAAACCTGCTCCTGCCTATAACTACCGCTCATAATCAGCATTTTCGGTCCCATTATAACGGAGCGACAGTCGATGGCGCGCGTCACCGTAGAAGATTGCATTGATAAGGTCGATAACCGGTTCGACTTGGTTCTGTTGGCGGCACATCGCGCCCGCATGATTTCGTCCGGATCGCAACTCACGGTTGACCGCGACAACGATAAAAATCCTGTCGTGTCGCTGCGCGAGATCGCTGATTCGACAATCTCGCCGGAAGACCTGCGGGAAGAACTGGTTCACTCGCTGCAGAAGTTCGTCGAGGTCGACGAACCCGAGCCCGATACGGTCCCGCTGATCGGTTCGGCCGGCGCCAGCGTCGATGCCGACGATACCGAGGTCGCCGTCGAGCGCATGACCGAGGAAGAACTGCTGAAGGGCCTCGAAGGTCTTGCTCCGCCGGAAGAGCAACCGGAAGAGGACGAATAGCTCGGCCTTATCGCGCCGCGATATCGAAAATCAGATTGATTTACCAAAGGCCCGGGCGTCTCGTCCGGGCCTTTGCCTTTATTGGCGCTTTTGTGGTTATCATGCCCATTCCGTTTAAGGGCACGGATCTTTCCGCACCGGTTGCCTTCGATTTGATCGATGGATCGCCGGTTTCGCGCTACAGTGAGCGCCGTCCCCAAAATCGAGGGTTTCTCGCCTCAACTGAGGTGTTGGCCGTTTGAGGGCGCATAGGTTGTATCGTACAGCGGGAGCGTGTCCGAAACCCGCACCAAGGCAGTGATTCGATGGCGTATTCGCGCCGCACCCCACGGCAGATGCAGGCGGCGACCGATTCGGTCGCGGTGGCGCCCGCGTCGCCTGCGCCGGCGAGAGCAAAGACGATGAGGTCGCCGCGCACCGGGATGATGCGGCAGTACGATCTGGTCGAACGCGTCCGCTCCTATAACCCCGATACCAACGAAGACCTGCTGAACCGCGCCTATGTCTACGCCATGAAGGCGCATGGCACGCAGACCCGCGCCTCCGGCGACCCGTATTTTTCGCATCCGCTCGAAGTCGCCGCCATCCTCACCGACCTCAAGCTCGACGACGCCACCATCGTTGCGGCGCTCCTGCACGACACCATCGAGGACACCGAGGCCACCCGCGCCGAAATCGACCACATCTTCGGGCATGAAATCGGCGCGCTGGTGGAAGGGCTCACCAAGCTGAAACGGCTTGAACTGGTCTCGCGCGAAGCCAAGCAGGCCGAGAACCTGCGCAAGCTGCTGCTGGCGATCGCCGATGACGTCCGCGTGCTGCTGATCAAGCTCGCCGACCGCCTGCACAACATGCGCACGCTGGAATTCGTGCCGCCCGCATCGCGCCGCCGGATCGCCGAGGAGACCCTCGACATCTACGCGCCGCTGGCCGGTCGCATGGGCATGCAGGAAATGCGGGAGGAGCTCGAAGACCTGGCGTTTCATACCCTCGATCCGGAAGCCCATGCGGTGGTGATGCAGCAGCTGGATGCGCTTACCGACCGCAACCGCAACCTGATCGGCGAAATCGAAAGCCAGCTTTCCCGCAATCTTCAGAACAACGGCATGGCCGCGCATGTTTCCGGCCGGCGCAAGAAGCCATTCTCGATCTGGACCAAGATGGAGCGCAAGTCGATCGGCTTCGAGCAGCTGTCCGACATCTTCGGATTCCGCATCGTGCTGGATAGCGTCGAGGCCTGTTATCGCGCGCTCGGCGTCGTGCATACGACCTGGCCGGTGGTGCCGGGCCGGTTCAAGGACTACATCTCGACGCCGAAGCAGAACGATTATCGCTCGATCCACACCACCGTGATCGGCCCCGGCAACCAGCGCGTCGAATTGCAGATCCGCACCGAAGAGATGGACCGGATCGCGGAGTTCGGCATCGCCGCGCACGCCTTCTACAAGGACAATGTCGGCTCTCCGACCGAACGGCTCAAGCGCGAATCCAACGCCTTCGCCTGGCTGCGCCGCACCATCGGAATTCTGTCGGAAAGCGCCAATCCGGAAGAGTTTCTCGAGCACACCAAGCTCGAATTGTTTCATGATCAGGTTTTCTGCTTCACCCCGAAGGGAAAGCTGATCGCGCTGCCGCGCAAGGCCAATGTGATCGATTTCGCCTATGCCGTGCATACCGATGTCGGCAACAGCGCCGTCGGCTGCAAGATCAACGGCAAGTTCGCGCCGCTGTCGTCCGAGCTGCAAAACGGCGATGAAGTGGAGGTGCTGACGTCCAAGGCGCAGGCCGCTCCGCCATCGGCGTGGGAAGCGCTCGCCGTCACCGGCAAGGCGCGGGCCGCGATCCGGCGCGCCACGCGGACCGCCGTGCGCGATCAATATGCCGGTCTCGGCCGGCGCATCGTCGAGCGGCTGTTTATCCGCGCCAAGATCGAATACGCCGACGACAAGCTCAAGGGCGCGCTGCCGCGGTTGGCGCGGTCTTCCATCGAAGACGTGATGGCCTCGGTCGGGCGCGGCGAGATCAAGGCGTCCGACGTCGCGCGCGCGATGTATCCCGACTACAAGGAAGAACGCATCGGCCGCTTTGGCGCGAAAAAGAATCTCGCGACCAAGCTGAAATCGCCGCCCGACGCGGCGCGCAGCACGTCGGCGATTCCGATCCGGGGTATCAATTCCGATCTGCCGGTCAAGTTCGCGCCGAACGGCGGCGCGGTGCCGGGCGATCGCATCGTCGGCATCGTGTCGCCGGGCGAGGGCATCACGATCTATCCGATCCAGTCGCCCGCGCTGAAGGATTTCGAGGAGGAGCCGGAACGCTGGCTCGACGTGCGCTGGGACGTCGACGATACCACGCCGCAGCGCTTTCCGGCCCGGATCAGGGTCGACAATGTCAACGAGCCCGGAAGCCTGGCCCAGATCGCTACCGTGATCGCCGAGCATGACGGCAATATCGACAACATCCACATGAGCCGCCAGTCACCCGACTTCACCGAACTGACCATCGATCTCGAAGTCTATGACCTGAAGCACCTCAGCGCCATTATCGCTCAGTTGCGTGCCAAGGCCGTCGTCGCGCGGGTCGAACGCGTCAATGGTTAGCGCAGAGACCTCATGGTGAAGAAGTGCTGTTGCGCCGTCTCCGGACGATGCGGAGCCTGTCATCGGGCGCGCATTCGCCCGACCCGTTGGCATCGCCTTGAGAACCATGAGGACACCATGCATGTCATCCTTCGGGACGCGGCAAAGATGCCGCTCCTCAGGATGAGACGTTTGCGGTAAGCATCTCTCAAATTCCTGTTAAAATTCCATGTGAGTCCCGCATGTCCGTTCCTCCGCTGCGTCTCGGAGTCAATGTCGATCACGTCGCCACCCTTCGCAACGCCAGGGGAGGCCGCAATCCCGATCCGGTGCGCGCCGCGCTGACGGCAATCGAGGCCGGCGCCGACGGCATTACCGCGCATCTGCGCGAGGACCGCCGCCATATCCGCGACGACGACATGGCGCGGCTGAAGGCCACCATCTCCAAGCCGCTTAATTTCGAAATGGCGGCGACCGCGGACATGCTCGGGATCGCGCTTGCGACCAGGCCCCATGCGGTGTGCCTGGTGCCGGAGCGCCGGGAGGAACTCACCACCGAGGGCGGCCTCGACGTGGTCGGCCAGCATCATGCGCTGAAGCCTTTCATCGCCCGGTTGAACGAGGCGGGCATCCGGGTGTCGCTGTTCATCGCGGCCGACCCGAGTCAGATCGAAATGGCCGCGGAGTTGCATGCGCCGGTGATCGAACTGCACACCGGCGCCTGGTGCGATGCGGCGACGGACGGGCATGAAGCCAAGGCGGAAGCCGAATGGCAGCGTATCGTCAAGGGTGCCGCGCTGGCCCGTTCCAAGGGCCTGGAGGTCCATGCGGGGCACGGGCTCGACTACATCACCGCCGAGAAGATCGCCGGCCTCGCCGAGATCACTGAGCTGAATATCGGCTATTACATGATCGGCGAGGCGCTGTTCGTTGGCCTCGGCGAGACGGTCCGCATGATGCGGGCGGCGATGGACCGGGGGCGCAAATCGATCGGAGACAAGCCGATCGGGGGTAAGTCGATTGAGGGCTTGGGCAAGGCATGATCATCGGCATCGGCTCCGACCTGATCGACATCCGCCGGGTCGCCGCGGTCATCGAGCGCCACGGCGATCGTTTCCTCGACCGGATCTTCACCGATGCCGAGCGCGCCAAGGCCGAACGCCGCGCCAGGAATGAGAAAATGGTGGTGGCGACCTACGCCAAGCGGTTCGCCGCCAAGGAGGCCTGCTCCAAGGCGCTCGGCACCGGCATCCGGCGCGGCGTCTGGTGGCGGGACATGGGGGTGGTGAACCTGCCGAGCGGCCGCCCGACGCTGCAATTGACCGGCGGGGCGCTGGCCCGGCTGGAGGCGCTGACGCCGACCGGCCATGAAGCCCGGATCGACCTTTCCATCACCGACGATTGGCCGCTGGCGCAAGCCTTCGTCATAATTTCGGCAATCGGTCCGGGCAAGCCCTGACCGCCCGCGGGCGCTGCGCCTCTGGCCGGGGATGAAACAAAAATCGTTGATCTATCAAAGGATTATAAAGTTTTGAAGCGGCCGTTGATTGCGCGGTCAACGACAAGGGTCTAAAACGCCCACGAAAGATAGACCACGGCGAGTTCGGGTTTGCGCCGGAATTTGCTTTCACTTCAGAATCGGCGAATTCCTTGACGCGAAGCGGGTGCGATTCGCGTAAGGAAGATGTTCTGCCGCCCTGCGGCAGGCGTGACGGGAATTGGGAAAGCGATGAGCGTGACATCCGGGACAAAATCTGAAAGCGGCTTGGGTGAAACCGTCCGCGTCGTCATTCATGCGCTCCTGATCGCCCTGGTGATCCGCACCTTCCTGTTCCAGCCCTTCAACATTCCCTCCGGATCGATGAAGGCCACGCTGCTGGTCGGCGACTATCTGTTCGTCTCGAAATATTCCTACGGCTATAGCCATTATTCGATCCCGCTGTCGCCGCCGCTGTTTTCGGGGCGCATCTTCGGCTCCGAGCCGAACCGCGGCGATGTTGTCGTGTTCCGGCTGCCGAAGGATGATTCCACCGACTACATCAAGCGCGTGATCGGTCTGCCCGGCGACCACGTCCAGATGAAGGGCGGCCTGCTCTATATCAACGACACGCCGGTCCAGCGCGAGCGGTTGAGCGATTTCATCGGCGAGGACCCCTGCGGCTCCGACGCGACGGCACGGGTGAAGCGCTGGAAGGAAACGCTGCCGAACGGCGTCAGCTATGAGACGCTGGATTGCATCGATAACGGTTATTATGACGACACCAACGTCTATACCGTGCCGCCCGGCAACTTCTTCATGATGGGCGACAACCGTGACAACTCGACCGACAGCCGCGTGCTTTCGGCGGTCGGTTATGTGCCGTTCGAGAACCTGATCGGCCGTGCCCAGATGATCTTCTTCTCCATTGCCGAGGGCGAACACGTCTGGATGTTCTGGCGCTGGCCGGTTGCGGTGCGCTGGAATCGCATATTCTCCTTCGTGCGATGAACGACGACGCGCGGGACATCCTGAGCCCATCTTCCGCTGGCGAAGCAAGCGCTCCGCCCGACGCCGGCGGCGAAGTGGCGGCCGTGAAGAAGAGGCGGGGCAAGGTAAGCGCCAAGGCGGCGACGGCGGCGATCGAGGCGCGCATCGGGCACAAATTCGTCGATCCCGCGCTGCTCGCCACCGCCTTGACCCATGTCTCGGCGCTGAAGTCATCGCGCAAGCGCGGCGACAGTTACCAGCGGCTCGAATTCCTCGGCGATCACGTCCTCGGCCTGGTCGTCTCGGACATGCTGTACCGCGCGTTTCCGAATGCGGACGAAGGCGAATTGTCCAAGCGTCTCGCCGATCTCGTGCGCAAGGAGAGTTGCGCCGACGTGGCGAAATCGCTGGGGCTGCTCGATGAGATCAAGCTCGGCGCGGTAGGCGCCGGGGCGGGGGCGCGGTTGCGCAAATCCGTGCTCGGCGATATCTGCGAAGCCGTGATCGGGGCGGTCTATCTCGACGGCGGCCACACCGCGGCCGCGCAGTTCGTCGAACGCAACTGGACCGAGCGGATGCACAAGCCGCGCCGGCCGCTGCGCGACCCCAAGACGGTGCTGCAGGAATGGGCCCAGGGCAAGGGCCTGCCGACGCCGGTCTATCGCGAGGTCGAGCGCACCGGGCCGCATCACGATCCGCAATTCCGCGTGGCGGTGGATCTGCCGGGCCTGGAGCCGGCCGAAGGCGTCGGCGGCAGCAAGCGCGCCGCCGAAAAGGTCGCGGCCTCGGTGATGATCGCGCGCGAAGGTGTCGGTGGCAATGACGGCTGAGATCCCCAACCATGCGGCGACGGGTCCGACGCGCTGCGGCTTCGTCGCGCTGATCGGCGCCCCCAATGTCGGCAAGTCCACCCTGGTCAACGCGCTGGTCGGCTCCAAGGTCACGATCGTCTCGCGCAAGGTGCAGACCACGCGTGCGCTGATTCGCGGTATCGTGATCGAGGACGGCGCGCAGATCATTCTGGTTGATACGCCCGGAATCTTCACCCCGAAGCGGCGGCTCGACCGCGCGATGGTGTCGACGGCGTGGAGCGGGGCGCATGATGCAGATCTCGTCTGCGTGCTGCTGGACGCCAAGGCCGGGATCGACGACGAGGCCGACGCGATCCTGAGCAAAGCCGAAACCGTCGCGCACAAGAAGATATTGGTGCTCAACAAGATCGATCTGGTGCCGCGCGAAAAGCTGCTGGCGCTGGCCAAGGCCGCCAACGAGCGCCTGCCTTTCGAAGACACCTTCATGATTTCGGCGCTGTCGGGCGACGGCGTCGACGACCTCCGCCGCACGCTTGCCCGCCTGGTGCCGCCGGGGCCGTTTCACTACCCCGAGGACCAGATGTCGGACGCGCCGATGCGGCATCTGGCGGCCGAAATCACCCGCGAAAAAATCTACCGCCATTTGCATCAGGAATTGCCGTATCAGTCCACGGTCGAGACCGACAGCTGGACCGAACGCCCGGATAAATCCGTCCGCATCGAGCAGACGATTTTCGTCGAGCGCGAGAGCCAGCGCAAGATCGTGCTCGGCAAGGGCGGCGCCACCATCAAGTCGATCGGCGCGGAATCGCGCAAGGAGGTGGCCGAGATCCTGGGGCAGCCGGTCCACCTGTTCCTGTTTGTGAAAGTGCGCGAGAACTGGGGCGAAGATCCCGACCGCTATCGCGAAATGGGACTGGAGTTCCCGAAGGAATGATCGGCGTCCCATGAATCTGCCCAGGAACGTGATGTGGTTTGAGGCGCTGCTGTACCTGTCACTGACGCTCGACTCGCTGTCGGTCGCGTTCCAGGACCGGACGCCGAGCGCCGATATGACGGAGGCCATGGTCAACACCGCGACCGTGATGGCGGCCGGCCTGATCCTGCTCCTGGTCTATCTGGTCTGGCTCGCCGCGCAGCGGCGCAAGAATTGGCCGCGCTGGGTGCTGATCGGTTCGCTGGTGCTGTCGGTCTATTCCCTGGTGGAGATCATCGCCGACACCGGCGTTGCGCTCGATAGCTGCATCGAGATCGTCTCCTGCGCGCTGACGGCGGCCGGCCTATATTACTCCTACACCGGCGACGCCAAGGGCTGGTTCAACGGGTGATCGGTTTTTTGTTGTCATTCCGGGGCGATGCAAAGCATCGAAGCCGGAATGACGGTGGTGAGATGGCTGCGCCGACCCCCGGAATCCTGTAAACTCCCGCCTGATGGAATGGACCGACGAAGGCATCGTGCTCGGGGTGCGGCGGCATGGCGAATCCAGCGCCATCGTCGAACTCCTGACGCGCGAGCACGGCCGTCACCTCGGCCTCGTGCGCGGCGGTGCCGGTTCGCGGATGCGTCCGCTGCTGCAGCCCGGCAACAGCGTCAGCGCGGTATGGCGGGCGCGGCTCGACGAGCATCTCGGCACTTACGCGATCGAGGGCACGCGCTTGCGCGCCGCGACGCTGCTGGCGTCGTCCTTTGCCGTCTATGGGGTCACGCACCTGGCCTCGCTGGCGCGGCTGTTGCCGGAGCGCGATCCGCATCAGGATATCTACGACAGGCTCGGCCTTACACTCGATGATTTCGATGATGCCGGCACCGCGGCGCTGCATCTGGTGAGGTTCGAACTTGCGATGTTGGCCGAACTCGGCTTTGGCCTCGATCTGGAAAACTGCGCCGCCACCGGCGCGACCTCCGATCTGATCTATGTTTCGCCGAAATCCGGCGGCGCGGTATCGCGGCAGGCCGGCGATCCCTGGCGCGACCGGCTGTTGCGGCTGCCGCCGTTCCTGCGCCACGGCGACGGCGGCCGGAACGACTGGTCGGATCAGGACCTGCAGGACGGGTTTCGGCTCACGGGCCTGTTTCTGTTGCGCCATGTGCTGGAGCCGCGCGGGCAGGGCCATTCCGACGCCCGCGACGGCTTCATCCACGCAGTGGCCCGGCATCGGGCGAGACCATAGCGTTTTCGCGCGAAGCAGCTTCCGGTTCGCGTGAAGAAAGCACGATAAAACAATGACATAGAGCTACGGTTCTGATTCCGTCAGAATCGAAAAGGTTCAGGCTATCCCATGATGCTGGCCGCGCCTTATTTGGCTGCCCGCCAGGGGAATGGCTGGCCTGCGTTGAGGGCGATTATCTCGTTGATATCGCCTCATTTTGGCCATCTGCAGTTTTTTAAAGCGGCCCCAGCCGGATTGATTTCCGCGCATTTCAAACCGCCGCCGCTCGGGCAGTTCATTGCCCTCTCATGAGCGGCTGTCCCGATCGCTGAAGCGATCTTTCCCCCTTCGTCTAGGAACTTCCAGTAATGCGTACTCTCTTGGCTGCGACGTTAGTGCTTTGCGTATTTGGTTCGAGCGCAGAGGCACGGTCGCACAATCATCATCGCCACTATCATCATCGTTCTCATCGCGCCGGCGGCCATTACGGCTATGCCGGTCGTCCGAGCGCATGGTGCGGCTGGTACATGCGTTCCCAGGTCGGCAGCGATCCTGGCCCGTCCTACAATCTCGCCCGGTCCTGGGCTCATTACGGATCGAATGCCGGCGGGCCGGCTGTCGGCGCCATCGTCGTCTGGCCCCACCATGTGGGCAAGATCGTTGGCCAGGAAAACGGTCAGTGGGTCGTTGAGAGCGGCAATGACGGACACGCTGTTCGCACCCGCCCGCGCTCCTTGGCCGGCGCCATCGCCTTCAGGCGGGCATAGGGGCTTCCAAAGCGCCCGAGTGGCTCCCTCTCTACAATCCAATCGATAGAGCCCTCGACGGCCTCGCCTGCGGCATCGCAAGGCGGGGCCGTTTGCTGTGGCGGGGCAGCGACGGTTGCCGCGCCCGATTCACTTCTTGCCCGATCCGGCGCTAAAGTTTAACCCCTCCACATGGGAAAAAGTCTGATTCCGCCGGAACCGGCTGAGGTTCACGAGGTGATGCTGCGCGATGCGCTCGAGGAGCGCTATCTCGCTTACGCGCTCTCGACCATCATGCACCGGGCGTTGCCGGATGCTCGCGACGGCCTGAAGCCGGTGCATCGCCGCATCCTCTACGGTATGCGGCTGCTGCGGCTAGATCCGGGCACCCCGTTCAAGAAGTCCGCCAAGATCGTCGGCGACGTGATGGGTTCGTTCCATCCGCATGGCGACCAGGCGATCTACGACGCGATGGTCCGCCTCGCGCAGGATTTCGCCTCGCGCTATCCGCTGGTCGACGGCCAGGGCAATTTCGGCAATGTCGACGGCGATAACGCCGCCGCCTATCGCTACACCGAAGCGCGCATGACCGAGGTCGCGCGGCTTCTGCTCGACGGCATCGATGAGGACGGCGTCGAGTTCCGTCCCAATTACGACGGCCAGTCAAAGGAGCCGGTGGTCCTGCCCGGCGGATTTCCGAACCTGCTCGCCAACGGCGCGCAGGGCATCGCGGTCGGCATGGCGACCTCGATCCCGCCGCACAATGTCGCCGAACTTTGCGACGCCGCGCTGCACCTGATCGACAAGCCCGACGCGAAGTCGAAGACGCTGCTGCGCTGGGTCAAGGGGCCGGATTTCCCGACCGGCGGCATCGTCATCGATTCCAAGGAAAGCATCACCGAGGCCTACATGACCGGGCGCGGCTCGTTCCGCGTCCGCGCCAAATGGAACCAGGAAGAGGGGGTTCGCGGCGCCTGGGTTGTCGTGGTCACCGAAATTCCCTGGCTGGTGCAGAAATCGCGGCTGGTCGAAAAGATCGCCGAACTGCTCAACGACAAGAAGCTGCCGCTGGTCGGCGATGTCAGGGATGAATCGGCCGAAGACATCCGCCTCGTCATCGAGCCGAAGTCGCGCACCGTCGATCCTGAATTGATGATGGAGTCGCTGTTCCGGCTGACCGAACTGGAAAGCCGGATTCCGCTGAACCTCAACGTGCTGGTGAAGGGTCGCGTTCCCAAGGTGCTGGGGCTGGCGGAGTGTTTGCGGGAATGGCTCGACCATCTCCGTGACGTGCTGGTGCGCCGCTCCAACTACCGCAAGGCGCAGATCGAGAACCGGCTGGAAGTGCTCGGCGGCTATCTGATCGCCTATCTGAACCTCGACAAGGTGATCAAGATCATCCGCACCGAGGACGAGCCGAAGCCGGCCTTGATCCAGGCGTTCAAGCTGACGGAGATCCAGGCTGACGCCATCCTCAACATGCGGTTGCGCAGTTTGCGCAAGCTCGAGGAAATGGAGATCCGCACCGAGGACAAGAACCTTCGCGGTGAGTTGAAAGGCATCAAGGCCCTGCTTGGCTCAGAGGCCGAGCAATGGTCCAGGGTCGGCGAGCAGGTGCGGAAAGTGCGTGACATCTTCGGCCCGAAGACGCCGCTCGGCAAGCGCCGCACGCAATTTGCGGATGCGCCCGAGCACGATCTCGCCGCCATCGAGGAGGCCTTTGTCGAGCGCGAGCCGGTGACCGTGGTCATTTCCGAGAAGGGCTGGGTGCGCACGCTGAAAGGCCACGTCGCCGATCTCTCCGGCCTGGCGTTCAAGACCGACGACAAGCTCGATCACGCGTTCTTTGCCGAAAGCACCTCAAAACTGCTGCTGTTCGCCACCAATGGCAGGTTCTACTCGCTCGACGTCGCCAAATTGCCGGGCGGCCGCGGTCATGGCGATCCGATCCGGATGTTCATCGACATGGAGCAGGACGCCGCGATCGTGTCGCTGTTTGTCCACAAGGGCGAACGCAAATTCCTGGTCGCCAGCAGCGAAGGCCAGGGCTTTATCGTCAAGGAAGAGGATTGCGTCGGCAACACCCGCAAGGGCAAGCAGGTGCTCAATGTCGAGATGCCGAACGAGGCCCGCGCGCTGACGACCGTGATCGGCGATACCGTTGCCCTTATCGGCGACAACCGCAAGATGCTGCTGTTTCCGCTCGATCAGGTGCCGGAGATGGCGCGTGGCCGCGGCGTCCGCCTGCAGAAGTACAAGGATGGCGGCCTGTCGGACATCACAACCTTCGATTCCAAGCAGGGTTTGACCTGGAAGGATTCCGCCGGCCGCGAATTCAGCGCCACGATCAGGGAACTGGCCGACTGGCGCGGCAACCGCGCCGACGCCGGGCGGCTGCCGCCGAAGGGTTTTCCGAAGTCGAACAAGTTCGGGCGCGCGGTGGAATAGGGCGCATATTCGCCTGGCCGATGGCCATGAGCCGTTCAAGGCATGATCCGTTTCAAGGAATGGATCATCGCCGTGCTCAGGCGCGGCGACACGTCATGGCAGTGTGATAGTATTCGGCTCTAAGCCTGCGCTATAGGCAGGTTGATGCGGTGATGTCACGGACGCAGTTCGAGGCTTCTCCCGCGCCGCTAGACCGCTTAAAGCGCAACGCTCCTTCCGGAGATGACCCCGATGCATTCGCATTCTATCGATCCGTGGACCCATGACCACGTGTTCCTTGGGGCGCGGCACGAACGCAACGAACGCCGGACATGGTTCGTGGTCGCGCTGACCATCGTCATGATGGTCGGCGAGATCGCGGCAGGCACGTTGTTCGGGTCGATGGCGCTGTTGGCCGATGGCTGGCATATGGCCACCCACGCCGCCGCGCTCGGAATCGCGGCGCTCGCCTATCTGTTCGCGCGCCAGCATGCGCGCGATTCCCGCTTCAGCTTCGGTACCGGCAAGTTCGGCGACCTCGCCGCGTTCTCCAGCGCGATCATCCTCGGGCTGATCGCGGTCCAGATCGCCTATGAAAGCGCGATCCGCCTGTTTGATCCGGTCCCGATCGCCTATGGCGAGGCGATCGCGGTGGCGGTGCTCGGTCTCTGCGTCAATCTCGTCAGCGCATGGCTGTTGAGCGACAGCCACGACCATCATCATGGCCATCATCAGGATCATGACCATGACCATGAGGATCATGATGACGGTCACGGCCATTCGCATGGCCACCATCACCACGACAACAACCTTCGCGCGGCCTATATCCACGTGCTGGCCGACGCCGCGACCTCGGTTCTGGCGATCGTGGCGCTGGTGATTGCGATGTATTCGCGCTGGGTCTGGACCGATCCGCTGGTCGGGATCGTCGGCAGTCTCGTGATCGCGAGTTGGGCGTTCGGGCTGGTCCGCGCGTCCGGCGCGGTGCTGCTCGACGTCAGCGCCGACAAGAATCTCGAAACCGTGATCCGGAATCGTCTGGAAGCCAAGGGCGACCGCGTCACCGATCTGCATTTGTGGCAGGTCGGACCCGGCCACCGCGCAGCGGTGATCTCGGTCGTCTCCGACGATCCGCTGCCGCCGGCGACCTACAAGGACCGGCTCAAGGGGCTGCACGGTCTCTGTCACGTGACGGTCGAGGTCGAACTGTGTCCGCACGATGCGCCGGCGCATGTACACTGAGTTCTGCGGTCGGGGTTTTTAAGCGGTCGTCAGGCCGCGAAGCCGGGTGGCGTGACCTATCGAGGCGATGGAATCGTTTCGCCGGTGGTCCGAGCTTCCGAAGGCTGTGACGGTTTCAATTCCGCGGCGCGGCTATGCTAGGTGGCGAAGGCGGCGGTTTCTTCGGGTTCAGCGTGCCCGCGAAATAGGACACGCCGTAAACCAGCAACAGGCCAAGCACATAGACCACATAGGATTGCGGCGGGGTGATCGCCCACTTCATCAAATCCTTGAAACTACGCGGTGGATCGGCTTGGTTTTCCATAGCGTGGTTTTGCGTGAAAAGGACTGCGATTGGAAGGGATAAATCCGTCAGACGGCTCGCGGCCCGGCCGGTTGCTGCCGTACCAAAGCCAGTGCCAGCAAGGCGGCGAGGCTGAGCGCGGAAGATACGATCAGGATGCGGGCGCCCATCGTGTCGATCAGCAATCCGAATGCCAGCGGGGCTACGGCCTGGGCCATCCGCGCCGGCGCGCCGATCAGCCCCAGGCGATAGCCGTAGTTCTCCGGGCCGAAGATCGCCAGCGGCAGCGTGCCGCGCGCAATGGTCAGGATGCCGTTGCCGGCGCCGTGGCAGATCGCGAACACACTTGCCGCGCCGCCGCCGGCCAGCGCCAGGATCGCAGCGCCGATCGGGTGGGTAAGACAGGCGAGCCGCGTCGACACCAGCGGATGATAGCGGCTCAGGAAGCTCGCCTCGGCAATACGGGCGATCACCTGTGCGGGGCCGATCAGCGCACCGGCCGTCACCGCCTGAACGCCGGTCGCTCCCGCGGCCTGAAGGATCCGGGGCAGGTGCGCGGCCATCGCGCCGGTGACGCTCCAGGCTGCGGCAAAGGCGAAAGCCAAGAGGATCATGGTGCGGTCGATGGGAATATACGGCTTGATCGGCTTGTCCGCGGTTGCCTTGGCCGCGGCTTTCACGGCCGGCAGCATCAGCAGGTTGATCGGCAGGCCGATCAACAGGTGCGCGGCCGCCCAGGCAAAGCAGGTGTCGCGCCAGCCGATCTTCTCCAGCCCCAGCGCGGTCAGCGGCCATCCGACCGTACTGGCAAAGCCCGCCAGCAGCGTGATGCCGGTAATCGGACCGCGTGCGGCGGTGCCGTAGATGCGTCCCAGCGCGGCGAAGGCGGCATCGTACAACCCAAGCCCCATGCCGATGCCGAGCAGCAGCCAGGCCGGCAGCAGAAGCGGGATCGACGATGTGAGGCCGAGCAGGACCAGTCCCGCGGCGAATGTCAGATTGGACAACGACAGCACCTGCCGCCCGCCGACCAGATCGATCTGGCGGCCGACGCGCGGGCCGAGCAGGGCCGAAAGCACCAGCGAGGCCGAGAACGCCGCAAAGATCCAGTTCGAGGAAACACCGAGATCATGCGCGATGGGGTCGGCCAGAATGGCCGGCAGATAATAACTCGAGGCCCATGCCAGCGTCTGCGTCGTGCCGAGTCCGAGAATGATGGGGAGTTGGCGTCCGCTCATGGCGACGCCTTTAGTTTTCGTCACGCTATCCGCATCCAGTCTTGCCCCGCTGCCGGGCATTTGCATCTACACGCAATAGTCGTCAACACTTGGCAAAACCTGCCTGACCATATTCGCCGGCGCCGCCAGATCGACTGCATATGTGCCGGTTTCCGGCAGCACCGGTTAGACCCTTCCGCAAACCTCGCGGTCGCGGCGGCGATCGGGTCTGTTCGTGCCCCGCGATCATCAGCAAGCTGGCGAATATCCGGTTTGACAAGCATTATTATATCTATAAATCTAGATATATGGAATCAGGGGATGCCATTCTGGCGCTGGCAGCGCTCGCCCAGCCCACCCGGCTGGACGTGTTTCGATTGCTGGTGAAGCACGAGCCGCAGGGATTGGCGGCGGGCGAAATCGCCAGAACGCTCGCGGTCCCGCAAAACACCATGTCATCGCATTTGGCGATCCTGTCCCGCGCGGGGCTGGTGTCGGCGCAGCGGCTTAGCCGCTCGATTGTCTATCGCGCCGATCTCAAGCGCTTTCAGTCCGTCGTGCTGTTCATGCTCAGGGATTGCTGCGACGGGCGGCCCGAAATCTGCGCGCCGTTGATCGACGACCTCACTTCTTGTTGTCGGCCGAAGCCGAAGAGGAAGGCCCATGTCTGAGCCGGTCTACGATGTTCTCGTCCTGTGCATCGGAAACAGCGTCCGTTCGATCCTGGCGGAATCGATCCTGCGCAAGGACGGCCACGGCGATTTCCGCGCCTTCCCCGCCGACAATTTGCGCCCGGAAGCGGCTTAACCGCCATGAGCCCGTTCGAACGTTATCTTTCGCTATGGGTGGCGCTCTGCATCGTCGCGGGCGTCATGTTGGGACATCTGCTGCCAGGGCTGTTCGCAACCATCGCGGCCGCGGAGATCGCGCAGGTCAATTTGCCGGTGGCCGGGCTGGTCTGGCTGATGATCATCCCGATGCTTCTGAAGATCGATTTCGGAGCGCTCGGCCGGGTGCGCGAGCATTGGCGCGGCGTCGGTGTCACGCTGTTCATCAACTGGGCGGTGAAACCGTTCTCGATGGCGTTGCTGGGTTCGCTGTTCATCGGCCATCTGTTTGCGCCATGGCTGTCGTCGGCCCAGATTCCGTCCTATCTCGCCGGGCTCATCCTGCTGGCGGCGGCGCCCTGTACGGCAATGGTCTTCGTGTGGTCGAACCTGTGCGAGGGCGAACCGCATTACACCCTGAGTCAGGTGGCGCTCAACGACGTCATCATGGTGTTTGCGTTCGCGCCGCTGGTAGGTCTTCTGCTCGGTGTGGCTTCGATCGTCGTGCCCTGGGCGACCCTGTTGATCTCGGTGGTGTTGTATATTGTAGTTCCTGTCATCGTCGCGCAGTTGTGGCGGCGTGCCCTGTTAGCCACAGGCCCAGCGGCGCTACAGCGGACCCAGCAGGTCCTGCAGCCGGTCTCGCTCGTCGCGCTGTTGACGACATTGGTATTGCTGTTCGGATTCCAGGGCGAACAGATCATCGCACAGCCGCTCGTGATCGTGCTGCTGGCCGTTCCTATCCTGATCCAGGTCTATCTCAACGCGGGTCTTGCCTATTGGCTGAGCCGCCGTTTCGGCGTGGCCTGGTGCGTGGCCGCGCCGGTGGCGCTGATCGGCGCCAGCAACTTCTTCGAACTCGCCGTCGCCGCCGCCATCAGCCTGTTCGGCCTCAACTCCGGAGCGGCGCTGGCCACCGTGGTCGGCGTGCTGGTCGAGGTGCCCGTCATGCTCTCGGTGGTCTATCTGGTGAAGGCGTCGCGCGGCTGGTATGAGGCCGGCCCGGCTGTTTCCGCCGACATCAGGAAGGAAGCGCAGGCGTAGGTATCTTTCTCGTTCCGCGATTGCTTTTGTGCGCCGCGCTTCATCGCGGCGCAATCGTGGTTAGTTTTTTGACAATCAGGGAGCCGCCCGAATCGTTCATGACTGTGCCTGCACGATGGCAGCACCGCTTCCCCGATGCCTGCGGTAAGACAGGCAGGGGTTCCAACCAGCTGCATTTGCAAATGAGTTGCAATAAAAGAAAAGATACGCCATCTTTGAAAAATGGATGCACGAACTCCCGGCCCGTCCCCTGACACCGCGGCCAAGGCTGCGGCGGTCCCCCGGCCGGAGGGATCGGGCTGGCGCGCCGAACGGGGCGAGCCGTCGCTGGCCGACATGTTCGCCTCGGTGCGGACGCCGAAGCAGGGCGGGTCGTTCTGGCGTAAACTGCTGGCCTTCCTGGGACCGGGCTATCTGGTCGCCGTCGGCTACATGGATCCCGGCAATTGGGCGACGTCGCTCGCCGGCGGTTCCCGGTTCGGCTACGCGCTGCTGACGGTTGCGCTGCTGTCCAACCTGATGGCGATCGTGCTGCAATCGCTGTGTACGCGGCTCGGCGTCGGTGCGGGACGCGATCTCGCCCAGGCCTGCCGCGACTCCTTTCCGCGCTTTGTGTCGCTGCCGCTGTGGCTGTCGGCGGAAATCGCGATCACCGCGACCGATCTTGCCGAAGTGATCGGCACCGCGATCGGGCTCAATCTGCTGTTTCACATTCCGCTTCAGATCGGCGTGATCATCACCGCCGCCGACGTGTTTCTCATTCTCGCATTGCAGGCGTTCGGCTTTCGCTGGATCGAGGCCTTCGTGGTGGCGATGCTGGGGGTGATCGCGGCCTGTTTCGCCGTGCAGATCGCAATGGCCGATCCCGATTGGGGGGCGGTGCTGCGCGGCTTCGCGCCCTCCACCGAGATCCTGCGTAATCCGCAAATGCTGTATCTGGCGCTCGGCATTCTCGGCGCCACCGTGATGCCGCATAACCTCTATCTGCATTCCGGCCTGGTGCAGACCCGCCGTTACGGCGACAGCGATGGTGAAAAGCGCGAAGCCATCAGGCTTGCGACCATCGATTCCTCGATCGCGCTGTGCCTGGCGCTGGTCATCAACGCCGCGATCCTGATCCTGGCGGCGGCGACCTATCACCGCGCCGGCCAGATCGATGTCGCCGAGCTCGACCAGGCGCATGCGTTCCTGGCGCCGCTGCTCGGCTCGACGCTGGCGCCGACGCTGTTTGCGATCGCGCTGTTGTGCTGCGGGCTGAATTCGACGATCACCGCGACCTTGTCGGGCCAGATCGTGATGGAGGGGTTCCTCAACCTCCGGGTTGCGCCGTGGCTGCGGCGGCTGGTGACGCGGATGATCGCGATCGTGCCGGCGGTGGTGGTCACGGTCTGGGCCGGCGAGAAGGCGACCGGTCAACTGCTGATTTTTAGCCAGGTGGTGCTCAGCCTGCAGCTGCCATTCGCCGTGGTCCCGCTGGTGATGTTCACGGCGAGCCGGGCCAAGATGGGACCGTTCGTGGCGCCGCGCTGGCTGACCGTGCTGGCGACGCTCACCGCGGCAACCATCATCGCGCTGAATGCGAAGCTGGTGTGGGATTATGTCAACGGGTAGGGAAGGGCGAATGGCGCGTAGCGAATTCGCGACTCAATCCTGCGGTTCCGACGCCACGTTGCCGGATGCATCGACGCGCAGCCAGCCGCTCGGCGCCAGCCGCTGCTGCGGCAGGAAGCGGCATTTGTAGTCCATCTTCTTCGAACCCTCGATCCAGTAGCCGAGATAGACGTAAGGCAGTCCCAGCCGCCGCGCCCGGTTGAGGTGGTCGAGGATCATGAAGGTGCCGAGCGAGCGGTTTGTCTCCGCCGGCTCGAAGAACGAATAGACCATCGACAATCCGTCGTTGAGCACGTCGGTCAGCGCGACCGCCAGCAGGTCCGCGCCGCGGCCGGTGATGCCGCTGTCAGCGTTGCGGCGGCGGTATTCGATGATGCGGGTTTCGACATGGCTGTCCTCGACCATCATGGCGTAGTCGAGCACGGTCATGTCGGCCATGCCGCCGTGACGGTGGCGCTGGTCGAGATAGGCGCGGAACACCGAATACTGCTCCGATGTCGGCACCGCGCTGCGTTGTTCGCCGATGATGTCGTCGTTGCGGGAGAGGATTTTGCGGAAGTTGCGCGAGGGCCGGAATTCGTTGGCGATGACGCGAACCGAAACGCAGGCGCGGCACTGGTCGCAGGCCGGCCGGTAGGCGATCGACTGGCTGCGCCGGAATCCGCCATGGGTCAAAAGATCGTTGAGATCGCCGGCCTTTTCGCCGACCAGATGGGTGAACACCTTCCGCTCGTGCCGGCCCGGCAGATAGGGGCAGGGCGAGGGTGCAGTGAGATAGAACTGCGGGGTGTCACGCGAATGCTGGGTCACGGGATATCGTCAGGCTCCAAAGCGGCGAATGCGGGGGTTCAAAAAAATTTCAACCTTGGCGCGAGTCCAGCAAGAGAGAATTTCTGAACCCAAATCATATTAGAACCTAAATCTTTCCAGTCTCCTTTTGAATCCGAACTTCGCTAGACCGAATTTCGCCAGGGCGATCGCCGCAACGAGGAGCAAACTTCGGAGCAGGAAACTGAAAGCGCAGCATCGCGCTGTCGTGGGGAATGGTCAATCAATTTACGGGCCGCGACATCCGGTCCGGCAGGTTCGCTCAGAACGTCCGCGCCGGCTGCGGTATCGGGACACGAACCGAGCTGTTGATGATGACGGTTCCCAGAATGATGTCGTGCAGCAGGCGCCGGCGGCCGTTGAACAGCCCGATCAGCAGCACCAACGGCGTCAGGAACGATACCGACACCCAGAACAGCAGGGCGTGGGCGGCGCCCAGCACGAAATAGCTGGGGGCGCCGTACCAGGTGCGCATCTCCAGATCCATCACCCGCATACCGAGCGTCGCCGAATGCGGCCCGCCGAGCGAAGAGCCGTAATAGACCAGCGCCCAGATCACCGAAGCCGGCGACACCAGCCAGAACAGCGCCCAGCCGAGCCCGAGCGTGATCAGGCCGAACACGGCGATGAAGATGCAGGCCAGGATCACCGGGACGGACAGCACGATCAGGTCGATCAGGAACGCGAAAACCCGCCGCGTCAACACGCCGCGAAACAATTCCGGCTGCATCCAGGGATCGAAGGCATGCGGCGAAACCCCGCCGTCACGACGCCACGCGCCGCCGCTACGATCCGAACCGCTGTAAGACATGTTCAGTCCTCCAAGAGGAAGCCTCTTTCACCGCGAGGACATGGCAATCGCCCATCTACTTGCAAGGCCTCGCTGCCATGACGAAGCGCAATATTCTGGCGATTCCGCGGCTTCTTCCCGTCATTGCGAGAAGCCTAAGGGTCGGCGCGGAGCGCCGCCCGATGATAGGCTCCGCGTGCCCACCTCTCAAAACCCGATCAGCCCGTATGGTGGGACTCGGCGCAAATGCGCTTTTGCCGGCCCTACGACTCCCGCTTCAGTTTTTCCGCCGCCTGTGGCGCGAAATAGGTGAGGATGCCGTCGGCGCCGGCGCGCTTGAATGCCACCAAGCTTTCCATCATCGCACGCTCGCCGTCGATCCAGCCATTGCCCGCCGCGCCCGCGATCATCGCGTATTCGCCGGACACCTGATAGACGAAGGTCGGCATCGCGAAGGTGTCTTTGACCCGGCGCACGATGTCGAGATAGGGCATGCCGGGCTTGACCATCACCATGTCGGCGCCTTCGGCGATATCGAGTTCGACCTCGCGCAAGGCCTCGTCGGAATTGGCGCTGTCCATCTGATAGGTGCGCTTGTCGCCGGTCAGCGTCTTCGCCGAGCCGATGGCGTCGCGGAACGGGCCATAGAAGGCGGAGGCATATTTCGCCGCATAGGCCATGATCTGCACGTCGAGGAACCCGGCGGTGTCCAGCGCCTCGCGGATGGCGCCGACGCGGCCATCCATCATGTCGGACGGCGCGATGATGTCGCAGCCGGCTTCCGCCTGCACCAGCGCCTGGCGCACCAGGACCGCCACGGTCTCGTCGTTGAGGATCCGGCCGTCCTCGATCAGCCCGTCATGGCCGTGGCTGGTGAAGGGATCGAGCGCCACGTCGCAGAGCATGCCGAGATCGGGGAATTCCTTCTTGATCGCGCGGACCGACTGGCAGACCAGATTGTCGGGATTGACGGCTTCAGAACCCTGCTCGTCGCGCAGCGAAGGCTCGGTGTAGGGGAACAGCGCAAGGCAGGGGATGTTCAGTTTCACCGCGCGCTCGGCCTCGCGCACCGCCTGATCGACGCTGAGCCGGTCCACGCCGGGCATCGAGGCCACGGCGGCGCGCTGGTTGTGGCCGCCGACCACGAAAAGCGGCCAGATCAGATCGTTTGTGGTCAGGACATTTTCCCGCACCAGGCGGCGCGCCCATTCGGCCTTGCGGTTGCGGCGGAGACGGACCGTCAGATCGAGCGGGGAGGCGGCGATGGCGGCTTTCTGCCGCGGCGCGTCGCGCACTTCGATGGGACGCCCAAATTTGATCGCCATAGCCGAATACTCCTGAAAGCGGCAGGCCAGTTCTGCGGACCGGATTTGCCGACCGATTTTGATCGATTTTAATCTAGCACCTTGCGCGGACGGCGTCACCGCAAGGCAGCCCGGATCTGACGCCCAATTGATTTCACCGTCCCGCCGGGCCAAGACTGCGCCCGGAGCGACTCTTCGTCATCGAGCAAGAGGCATCAGGCCAATTCTTTTCGCAAAATGGACGCCGTTTCACACGCCTGAGGCCCCATCCCGCGACCCTTCGCGGGATGCGATGTCGGTTGCGGCGATTTCGTCCGAACGGATCGAACCGGACGACAGCGTCTGGACCCGGAGGCTGGTGCTTTTCCTGCGCATCATGGCGATGATCTCGATCGCCGAAGGCCTCTACCATTGGGCGGAGGTCACGGGGTTCGTCGGCAGCGAGGACGAGGCGTTCGAAAACCAGAGCATGGCCTGGCAAACCGCAACCGTGTATTTCGCGGTGATCGAGCTTGTCGCTGCCGTCGGATTGTGGCTGGCGACGCCGTGGGGCGCGGTGGTCTGGCTCACCACCATCGTCTCGATGGCGGTGATCGAACTGATGTTCCCCGCAATCTATGGCGGCAGCCTGGTCGTGGTGGTGTTCGAAGCCCTGACGCTGGCAGCCTATCTGGCGCTGGCCTGGATGGCGGCGCGCGAACGGCCGCCATAAAGCGTTTTCGAGCGACGGCCCGCCCCGGAAGAGCCTGCGCCGGACCTGGAAGCGGGGGATACCGGTCGGCGTGAAGAAAGCGCGTCGGGAAGGATTGGGCAAATCCAAGTTTGCAGTGCGCAATTTTCCGCAAATTTTTCCGGTAACCTTTCAGTCACCCTGACACGGTTGCCATACCTGTTACGCGGACGTTTCCAATTTGAATGATGCTGTTTCCATATGCGACAAGTCGCACATACGAAGCGTGAACATCGCGCTTCCACCGTCAATGAAAAGTTGCAAAAAGCCCTTGTGCCAAGGGCTTAATCCGCTATTCACTGTCTTAAATTCACGATCTCTTTATTGTCTTATTTAAGCTGATCTTCAAACCGGCCCCTTAAGTTGAACCTATCAGGCGGGACAAAAGTTTCGTCGAATAAGTCGATAAAACGACAACAGGGGAAGTGTCATGATCAAAGCCGTTGCCACGGCGGTGGAAACCGCTGAGCGCGCTTCCGGCCAAGCTCCGGTGCAGTCGCTCTATCTTGAAGCGTTGACTCTGGTTGAGCGGCTGCACCGCCGCCTGCTGGATGTCATCAAGGATGAATTCGATCGCCGTGGTCGCGCGGACATCAATTCGGTGCAGGCGCTTCTGCTCTACAATATCGGCGACAAGGAACTGACCGCGGGCGAATTGCGCACGCGCGGTTACTACCTCGGCTCCAACGTTTCCTACAATTTGAAGAAGCTGGTCGAACTGGGCTTCCTCGATCATCAGCGTTCGCGCGTTGATCGCCGCTCGGTCCGTATCCGCCTGACGCCGCAGGGCCAGGAAATCCGCCGTATCGTCGAGGCGCTCTATCAGAAGCACGTCAAGACGGTGGAGCAGGTCGGCGGCATCTCGAACGAGGAGTTCGCGACCCTGAACAAGTCGCTGCACCGGCTCGAGCGGTTCTGGACCGACCAGATCCTGTACCGGCTCTGAGACCGGCGAGAACGGCCAAGCCGGCGTCCTAAGAGCATGATCCGGAAAAGTGGAATCCGGTTTTCCGAAGAGATCATGCTCAAATAAAAAAGATAGAGCTCGATGACTATTCGAAGAAAAGTCATCGAGCTCTAAAAGACCGGTGGCCCAGGTTTTTACAAGATGCTTCCCGAAAAGCGCACCGGGTTCCGATCCGGGGCGCTTTATTTTTTGGTTTTCGGCATCGCAAAAAATTGGCGTTCCGGAACGGAACCTATTTTCGGTCCCGGCTTTGTTTTTCCGTATCGGAGGACCGAAGCGATGCTGGTCGATCAGGGAATGCAGGTAATAGACGTCGGGGTGGTCGGCGATGCCTATGCCATCGCCTCGAACTATCTGCGCAAGACCGGCGCGATCCCCGCCGACGGTATTGTCCCCAACGACCGGCTGCTCCAGCTCATCGTCGGCATGTTTCACCGCGGCGAATCCAACAGGATCAAGCTCGCCAACAAGGCGATCGCGAAATTCGAAGCCGCGCTGCTTCCTTGAACCACAGCCCAGAGGATATCATGGAAGCTGCGATCGACCGCATCATGCAGACCTATGTGCTGCTGGTAAATTGCTCCGCCGCCGCCAGCGGGGAGGCGCGCGCCAAGGTAACGGAATATGTCTCGACGCTGTTCGAGGCCGGTGAAAAGGATCCGCATCGCCTCGCGGTGTGCGGCCTGACTTACTTACGCGAACGCGACGGCAGCACCGACCCGGTGAAGGCAGGCTTTACGGGGCTGTGAAAAATCTGGTCGTGCCGCGCCCTGGGTCTGCTTCGGCGGGCCTGCTGTCGCGGCCGGCTCGTTGTTCCATATCCGGTGATTTGCCTGTCCAGCCCTCTTCTTAAAAATATTTCCGTTCCGGCCCGACCCAAATCAACTTAACAACCCTCGCCATCCCGCACCCGCAAGAGGGGCGTATCGCGATCGTCACGGACGTTGGGCGCGGGAAGCGGTGGACGCGGCAGCGGCGAGAGACGAACGCCGGTGAACGCGGACGGCGAAGCCGTGTGGTCCTGACGCCCCGACGCTGGCGTCAAGTTGGTGATGATGCTTCGCATTGCACTGATGACGGTGACAATAAAGCCCGGTCACCGGGGAGAGCGCGGAGTAAGCCGTTAAAACCATTGCGCAGGGAAGGCCGGGCTGTCCCGGTGTACCTGTGGTGACGAACTCGTGTGCTTATCTATTTTGCACGCGAGGCTGCGGGTGCAACGGCCACCCGGCCTTCCCCGCGCCCTCATTTGAGGGGCGCGCTGCGCCCTCTGTTTTCGGGCGAGCGATTGCCGCATGACTCGGGCGTGTTGCGCTGCGGGAAGGTGGATGCTTGTGCGTAAACCTGGGGCCGAAAGGCATTCCTCCATTCCAGTCCCTGCCAGCGAAACCACCGGTTGTTCCGACTTTGATCCGGCCCGTCCGTACAGGCCGGTAATCCCTGGCAATATCCGGCACCCCCACCATATCTTGCATAAATATCGGGCTGTACCGCAATCGCTTGGCCATTTCCGGGCGATGTGGTAATTCCAGCGAACCAGCTTTTCGACCGCCACAAATGACCGCCCGCAACGCCTTTAACAGGCTGCGGCGGTGGGGATATTTCGCCTATGAGCTCTTCTGCCAGTGTCAAAACCACTTCAGCGCCCGACTCGTTCTTTACCGCCCCGCTTAACGAAGCCGATCCCGAGATCGCGGCTGCGATCAAGGGCGAACTGGGCCGGGAGCGGCACGAGATCGAACTGATCGCTTCGGAGAACATCGTCAGCCGCGCGGTGCTGGAAGCGCAGGGTTCGGTGCTGACCAACAAATACGCCGAGGGCTATCCGGGCCACCGTTATTACGGCGGCTGTGAATGGGTCGACGTGGTGGAGACGCTGGCGATCGATCGCGCCAAGAAATTGTTCGGCGCACAATTCGCCAATGTGCAGCCCAATTCCGGCAGTCAGATGAACCAGGCGGTATTCCTGGCGCTGCTGCAACCCGGCGATACCTTCATGGGTCTCGATCTCGCCGCCGGCGGCCATCTCACCCACGGTTCGCCCGTCAACATGTCCGGCAAATGGTTCAAGGCCTCGCACTATACGGTGCGGCGCGAGGACCAGATCATCGACATGGATGCGGTGGCGAAGCAGGCCGAACAGGTCAAGCCGAAGCTGATCATCGCCGGCGGATCGGCCTATTCGCGCGCCTGGGATTTCAAGCGCTTCCGCGAAATCGCCGACAGTGTCGGGGCCTATTTCCTGGTCGACATGGCGCATTTCGCGGGGCTCGTCGCCGGCGGCGTCCACGCCTCGCCGGTGCCGCACGCCCATGTCACCACCACCACCACGCACAAGTCGCTGCGCGGCCCCCGTGGCGGGCTCATTCTCTGCAACGATGAGGCGCTGGCCAAGAAGCTGAATTCGGCGATCTTCCCGGGCATGCAAGGCGGACCCTTGATGCATGTGATCGCGGCCAAGGCGGTCGCATTCGCCGAAGCGCTGCGCCCAGAGTTCAAAATCTACGCCAAGAATGTGGTCGAGAATGCCAAGGCGCTGGCGGAAGCGATGCGCGCCCAGGGCTTCGACATTGTGTCGGGCGGCACTGACAACCATTTGATGCTGGTGGACCTCAGGCCGAAGGGCCTGAAGGGCAACGTCTCGGAAAAGGCGCTGGTGCGCGCCGCCATCACCTGCAACAAGAACGGCATTCCCTTCGATCCGGAAAAGCCGTTCGTCACCTCGGGCCTGCGTCTGGGAGCGCCGGCCGCGACCACGCGCGGTTTCGGCGTCGCCGAATTCAAGCAGGTGGCCGGCATGATCGCCGAAGTGCTCAACGCGATTTCGCAATCGCAGGACGGGCAGGCGCCGCTGGTCGAGGCTGCGATCAAGGAACGGGTCAAGGCGCTCACCGACCGCTTCCCGATCTATCAGTGAAGGGGTGACGCCGGATGCGCTGTCCGAGTTGCAACAGCCTCGATACGCAGGTGAAGGACTCGCGTCCGACCGAGGACTCTTCCGTCATCCGGCGCCGGCGCGTCTGCATCGCGTGCAATTTCCGCTTCACCACCTTCGAGCGCGTGCAATTGCGCGAGCTCACCGTGATCAAGCGCAACGGCCGCCGCGTCCCGTTCGACCGCGACAAGCTGGTGCGCTCGCTGCAAATCTCCCTGCGCAAGCGGCCGGTCGATTCCGAGCGGGTCGAGAGGATGGTCTCGACGATCGTGCGCGAGCTCGAGAGCGGCGGCGAGGCCGAGATCTCGTCGGAGGCGATCGGCGAAATCGTGATGGAGCATCTGCGCCAGCTCGACGACGTCGCCTATGTCCGCTTCGCTTCCGTTTATCGCAATTTTCGCGAGGCAAAGGATTTCGAAACCGTGCTCGGCGAACTCTCCGGCGAGGAAGACCAGCGGCCGGTCCTGTTGCGCAAATGATCTTCCGCATCCCGGAAGACCGGCTCGCGGAAAAATCCAGGCCGCCGAAAGCCGCCGACCAGCGTTTCATGCAGCTTGCGCTGACGCTGGGCCGGCGCGGGCAGGGGCGGACCTGGCCCAATCCCGCCGTCGGCGCGGTCGTGGTCAAGGACGGTATCATCGTCGGTCGCGGCTGGACTCAACCTGGCGGCCGTCCCCATGCCGAGCCGGAGGCGCTCAAGCGCGCCGGCGAGGCCGCGCGCGGCGCCACGCTCTATGTGACGCTGGAGCCGTGCTCGCATTTCGGCAAATCGCCGCCTTGCGTCGACGCCATCATCTCAGCCGGTATCGCGCGCGTGGTCTCCGCGATCGAAGACCCCAATCCGGAAGTGGCCGGGCAAGGCCATGCCCGGCTGCGCGCCGCCGGCATCGCGGTCGATATCGGGCTCGGTGCGGCCGAGGCGGCGCATGATCATGCCGGGCATTTCCGGCGCATCCGCGACAAGCGCCCCCATGTCATCCTGAAGCTCGCGGTGTCGCAAGACGACAGGATCGGTGCCGCCGGTGGCAGGCCGGTCGCCGTCACCGGCGAAACCGCGCGGGCGCGGGTGCATCTGTTGCGCGCGCAATGCGACGCCGTTCTGACCGGCATTGGAACCGTGCTGGCCGACGATCCGCTTCTGACCTGCCGCCTGCCGGGCATGGAAGCGCGCTCGCCGGTGCGGGTGGTGCTGGATCGCGCGCTGCGCCTGCCGGGCACCAGCAAGCTCGTGCATTCCGCGCGCGAGATACCGCTATGGGTCATGACGTCGGAACTCGCCGAAGCCCCCGCCGCCGCCAAACTTGGCGCGGCCGGCGCTCAAATAATCCGCATTGCCGCCACGAGCGCATCGCCGCCCGGGCTCGATCTCGCAGCCGTGCTGAGCGCGTTGGCCGAGAAAGGTATTACGCGGTTGCTGGTGGAAGCCGGCGCCAGGGTCGCGTCGTCCTTTGTCGCCGCTGGCCTCGCCGATGAGTTCTGGCTGCTGCGCGGGCCTCGGGCGATCGGCGCCGACGGCATCGCCGCGCTGGACGCATTGCCGCTCACGGCCGTCACCCAGTCGCCGGCGTTTCGGGTTCGTGCTAGCGAAAAGCTGGATGAGGATACATTGACCATCTACGGGCGCGCCTAATGTTTACCGGCATTGTCACCGATATCGGCGAGATCACCGCCTTGACGCCAACGCGGCAGGGCCAGTTGCACCGGATGCGCATCGCCTGCCGTTACGATCGCGCCACCATCGCGGATGGCGCCTCGATCGCCTGCAACGGCGTTTGCCTGACCGTGGTTGCCTCGGGCGTCGAGCAGGGCAGGACCTGGTTCGAGGTCGATGCCGCCGCCGAAACGCTCGCCATGACCACCGCCAGGCACTGGCAGGCCGGCACCCGGCTCAATCTCGAGCGGGCGCTGAAGATCGGCGACGAACTGGGCGGCCATATCGTCGCCGGTCACGCCGATGGCATTGCCACCATCGTCCGGCGCGACGATCTGACCGACATGGCGCGGTTCGAGCTGCGAACCACGCGCGAACTGGCGCGTTTCGTCGCGATCAAGGGCTCGATCACGCTGGACGGCGTGTCGCTGACCGTGAATACGGTCGAAGACGTGGTGTTTTCGGTGCTGATCATTCCGCATACGCTCAATGTCACGATGCTCGGTGGCTGGCGTGCCGGCGGTGAGGTCAATATCGAGGTCGATCTGATGGCGCGCTACGCCGCGCGGCTGTCGGAAATGAAGTAGGTTTGGAATAGAAATAGGCTTGGACAATAAATGTGTCATACGCGGGCTTGACCCGCGTATCCATCCTCTTAACAAGATGGATTGCCGGGTCGAGCCCGGCAATGACGTTTTTGGATAACAATTGATGGCAGACGCACGGCGCGCACCGTTAAAAGACCAGACCGACATTTCAGGCGCGCGCGCGCTGATCGTCGAGGCGCGCTTCTATGACGACATCCAGGATGCCCTGATGGAAGGCGCGGTCTCGGAACTGAAAGCCGCGGGCCTCACCCATGACGTGATCACGGTTCCCGGCGCGCTCGAAATTCCGGCGGCGGTGGCGATCGCGCTCGATGCGGCCGCGGGCCGCGGCAAGCCTTATGACGCCGTGATCGCGCTGGGCTGCGTGGTGCGCGGCGACACCATCCATTTCGAGATTGTCTCGATGGAGTCCTCGCGTGCGCTGATGGACCTGGCGGTAGCCCGGAAAATTCCGCTCGGCAACGGCATCATCACCGTCAACACCGACGCGCAGGCCTGGGCGAGGGCGCGCGCCAGCGAACTCGACAAGGGCGGCGACGCGGCGCGGGCGGCGCTGGCGATGCTGCGGATCAAGCGCCGGCTGGCAAAGACCTGATCATGGCCGATAACCCGAACAAAGCTGTGAAAGCCCCGGAAAAGAAGGCCAACCGGCGCGGCGCCGCGCGGCTCGCGGCGGTGCAGGCGCTGTATCAGATGGATATTGCAGGCGCCGGCCTCAACGACATCTTCGCCGAATTCGAAAGCCATTGGCTCGGCAACGAGGTCGAAGGCGACACATACCTGCCGGCGGAGGCGGCGTTCTTCCGCGACGTCGTCTCCGGCGTGGTGCGCGATCAGACCAAGCTCGATCCGTTGATCGACGAGGCGCTCTCCAAAGGCTGGCCGCTGAAGCGGATCGACGCCATCCTGCGTGCGGTCCTGCGCGCCGGTTCATATGAACTGGAGCATCGCAAGGATGTTCCCGCACGCGTCGTCGTATCCGAATATGTCGATGTCGCGCACGCCTTCGTCGAAAAGGACGAGACCGGCATGGTGAACGCGGTGCTCGACCAGATCGCACGCCAGTTCCGCGCCGACGAGTTCGTTCGTGGCTAGCGTGCGGCACGCATCCGGCGAAGACTCGCTGATCGCGCGCTATTTCAAGCCGATTGCGACCGATCCCGGCGCGTTCGCACTCAATGACGATGCGGCGGCGCTGAAGGCATCAGACGACGATATCGTGGTAACGACGGACGCCATTATAGAAGGCGTTCATTTCCTGCCGGGCGATCCGCCCGGCACGCTGGCGCGCAAGGCGCTGCGGGTCAATCTCTCGGATCTCGCGGCGAAGGGCGCTGCGCCGGCGGGCTTTGTGCTGACGCTGGCGTTGCGCGCGGCCGATGAAGCCTGGCTCAGTTCCTTTGCCTCGGCACTCGGCGAGGACGCGCGGCAATTCGGCTGTCCGCTGCTTGGCGGCGATACGGTTTCCACGCCGGGTCCGTTGATGATCTCGGTGACCGCGTTTGGACGCATCGCACCGGACCGGATGGTGCATCGCAGCGGCGCGCAGCCCGGCGACCGTGTCGTGGTGACGGGCACAATTGGGGACGCTGCGCTGGGGCTCGCGGTTCTGAAAGGCGGTCCGGTTGCCACCGCGCTTGCCGGCGACGCAGCCGCCCATGAAATGCTCGCCGGGCGTTATCGCGTGCCGCAGCCGCGCAACGCCCTGGCGAACGCCGTCCGTGATTTCGCCACCGCGGCGATGGACGTCTCCGACGGTCTTGCCGGCGATCTCGCCAAGCTCTGCGAGGCGTCCGGCGTGTCGGCAGCCGTCAACGTCGTCGATATCCCGTTATCGGTTCCTGCGGCCGGCTTGCTCGCGCGCGGCATCGTCGGCGTTGAAGCCCTGATCACCGGCGGGGATGATTACGAGATTTTATGCGCGATCCCGGAGAGCCGTTTTGAGGCCTTCGTCCGGGCGGCTGCGGTTGCGGCGGTGCCGGTGACCTCGATCGGCGTCATTCAAGCGGGCTCCGCGGCTGCGAGATTTATCGACGCCGAGGGCCAGGAATTGGCGCTGCAACGCCTGTCCTACAGTCATTTCTAGGATTCCGGCGAAAACGGCAGTCTCCTCGGCAGAACCTTTCGAAAATCGATGGGTTTAATCTTTGGCGCACATTGCGCGGTGGTTGTGATTTTGGCATGGTTTCGCACGATTTGGGGGCGCCCTTTATAGACGGATAAGCCCCCATTAAATGTGCTCACCGCTGTTGCGGGAAGGGCGCGGGGGAAAACATCAGGGATCCGAGGCAAATTCCATGACAGCATTATGGGTGATTGTGCTCTGCGGGGCGCTGTCCATTCTTTACGCGATCTGGGCCACGACATCGGTTTTGAAAGCGGACGCCGGCAGTCCGCGAATGCAGGAAATTGCGGCGGCGGTGCGCGAAGGCGCGCAGGCCTATCTCAAGCGCCAATACACCACGATCGGTCTGGTCGGCATCGTGATCTTCGCGCTGCTCGCCTACTTCCTCGGCGCACTGGTCGCGATCGGCTTTGCGATCGGCGCGATCCTGTCGGGCGCCGCCGGCTTCATCGGCATGAACGTCTCGGTCCGCGCCAATGTGCGCACCGCGCAGGCCGCCATCACGTCGCTCGCGGGCGGGCTCGAGCTTGCGTTCAAGGCCGGTGCGATCACCGGGATGCTCGTCGCCGGTCTGGCGCTGCTCGGCGTCACCATCTATTTCGCCGTTCTCACCCATATTCTGAATCTGCCGCCGAACAGCCGCACCGTTGTCGACGCGATGGTCGCGCTCGGCTTCGGCGCGTCGCTGATTTCGATCTTCGCGCGCCTCGGCGGCGGCATTTTCACCAAGGGCGCCGACGTCGGCGGTGATCTCGTCGGCAAGGTCGAAGCCGGCATTCCCGAGGACGATCCGCGCAACCCGGCCACCATCGCCGATAATGTCGGCGACAATGTCGGCGATTGCGCCGGCATGGCGGCCGACCTGTTCGAGACCTATGCGGTGACTGCGGTCGCCACCATGGTCCTTGCCGCGATCTTCTTCGCCAAATCGCCGCTGCTCGCCAACATGATGACGCTGCCGCTCGCGATCGGCGGCATCTGCATCATCACCTCGATCATCGGCACTTTCTTCGTCAAGCTCGGCGCCAGCCAGTCGATCATGGGGGCGCTCTACAAGGGGTTGATCGCAACCGGCATCCTGTCGCTCGTGGGTGTCGCGGGCGCGATCTACTGGCTGGTCGGCTTCGACAAGCTCGCCGGCGTCGACTACACCGGCATGGCGCTGTTCGAGTGCGGCGTCGTCGGTCTCGTGGTCACCGGCCTGATCATCTGGATCACCGAATATTATACCGGCACCGACTATCGCCCGGTGAAGTCGATCGCAGCCGCTTCGGTCACCGGTCACGGTACCAACGTGATCCAGGGCCTCGCGATCTCGATGGAATCGACCGCCCTGCCGGCGCTCGTCATCATCGCCGGCATCCTCGTCACCTACAGCCTGGCCGGCCTGTTCGGCATCGCGATTGCGACCACAACCATGCTGGCGCTGGCCGGCATGATCGTCGCGCTCGACGCCTTCGGCCCGGTGACCGACAACGCCGGCGGCATCGCCGAGATGGCCGGCCTGCCGAAGGAGGTGCGCAAATCGACCGACGCGCTGGACGCGGTCGGCAACACCACCAAGGCGGTCACCAAGGGTTACGCGATCGGCTCGGCCGGCCTTGGCGCGCTGGTGCTGTTTGCGGCCTACAATCAGGATCTCAAATTCTTTATTGGAGACTCTGCCAACCATCCCTATTTTGCCGGCGTCAATCCGGACTTCTCGCTTAACAATCCCTATGTGGTTGTCGGCCTCTTGTTCGGCGGCCTGCTGCCATATCTATTCGGTGCGATGGGCATGACCGCGGTCGGCCGCGCGGCCGGCGCGATCGTCGAGGAAGTGCGGCGTCAATTCCGCGAGAAGCCCGGCATCATGCAGGGCACCGACAAGCCCGATTACGGCAAGGCGGTCGACTTGCTCACCAAGGCCGCGATCAAGGAAATGATCATTCCGTCGCTGTTGCCGGTGTTGTCGCCGATCGTCGTCTACTTCCTGATCTACGTGATCGCCGGCGGCGGCGCGGCCGGCAAGTCGGCCGCGTTCTCGGCGGTGGGGGCGATGCTGTTGGGCGTGATCGTGACCGGCCTGTTCGTGGCGATCTCGATGACCTCGGGCGGCGGCGCCTGGGACAACGCCAAGAAATACATCGAAGACGGCCATTACGGCGGCAAGGGCTCCGACGCCCATAAGGCGGCGGTCACCGGCGATACCGTCGGCGATCCCTACAAGGATACGGCGGGTCCTGCCGTCAACCCGATGATCAAGATCACCAACATCGTGGCGCTGCTGCTGCTGGCGATCCTTGCGCGCTGAGCGGCGGTAGCGGATCAAGAAAAACCCGCAGGCGTGGCCTGCGGGTTTTCTTTCCGGAGCGAGTCGGGGTTCGGCAGCCGACGATCTTAATTGAAGCTCATCAGCTTGAACAATGGCGTCAGGTAGCTCATTTCCTGTCCCGAGGTCGGGGTGGTCCGGCTGATGAAGTCGAAGATCTTGCCGTCCTTCAGCCCGTAATTGGCGAGCCGGCGGACCTGACGATTCTTGTCGAAATAGATGGCGATCACCCTCTGGTCGGTGATCCTGTCCTCCATGAACGCCAGCGGCCGCTCGGCGCGCTGGGAGATGTAATAAAACACCTCGCCATCGAGGGTCGCGACGGTGGAGGGCGTCCCCATCACGATCAACACCTGATCCTGGCTGGCGCCGATCGGAATTTGCTCGAGAGCGCCCGGCGGCAGGATATAGCCTCTTTGAAACTGCTCGCCGGTGAGGCTCAGGCAGCCGCCCAAAGTCGCGCACATCAGGGCGATGGCCACGGCCGTACCGGCGGCATGCCAGCGCGTGGCCGGACGGCGTTGCGAACGCGCGCGTGTCAGACTACTCGTCTCAGTCATTCCGGAACCGGTCCCGTCCCCTTGCATCGCGTCTGGCGTTGACGTACCGGGCTGCACGCAGGATTGCAACATGCGCCGGCCCGACGGCTTCTCGCGCGGAAACCACAATGCCCTGGCCGTTCAACCACTTTAGAAAACCCCGGATGGCCGCGCGCGGCACCATTGAGGCCATCTATGGCATGATCGTGACGCAAGCGCGAGAACCGGCATTTTATCGGGATTTGGCCGTGCCGGATACGGTTAACGGCCGTTTTGACCTGCTGGTGCTGCATTTGTGGATGGTGTTGCGGCGGCTGAACTCGGCCGAGGGCGGCGTCGAGCTTTCCCAGGCGCTGTTCGACCGTTTCTGTGTCGATATGGACGATAATCTGCGCGAGATGGGCGTGGGCGATCTCACGGTGCCGAAGCGAATGCAGGCCTTTGGCGAAGCCTTCTATGGGCGCGCCGCAGCCTATGATCGCGCGCTGACGGCGGGTGAGGAGGCGCTGGCGCAGGCGATCTGCAAGAATATATTGAATGGAGAAGGGATCGAAAAAGCGCGGCAGCTTGCCCGCTATGCCGAGGCGGCTATCGCAACCCTGATGGAATATGACGACGCGGCGTTAAAGGGCGCATCGTGCAAGTTTCCTTTGCCGGCCAACCCGGACACGCAGCCATGAACAGGACGGACCGCATGACCGATAGAGCAAATCCCTGGCGCCTTCCGGTCGCGGTCGCGCAGATACCGGAGACCGGATTGCAGCGCGACCTGGAAGCCGACCGCGCCACGCTGGATGCAATGGCAGCCGTTGCGGGCCTGCGCGAGATCCTCTCGGCCAATGCTTCGTTCGAGGTGACCCCCCAGAGTGGCGGTCGTTTCCATGTCGCGGGAAGGGTACGGGCGCGGGTTGGACAGACCTGTGTGGTAACGCTCGATCCGATCGAGAACGATATCGATGAGACAATCGACCTGATTTTCGCCCCGCCGGAGCAAATTCCGCAACTGGCCACCCTGGTCGACGATGCGGCCGAAAGCGAGGACGATATTCCTGACCCGCCGGAGCCGATCGAAAATGGCATGATCGACCTTGGCCGGTTAGCGACCGATGTGCTCTTCCTGGCCATCGATCCCTATCCACGCAAGCCGGACGCGGTGTTCGAGCCGGTGGTCGTTGCCGCCGATCCCGAAGATCATCCGTTCGCGGCTCTCAAGGCGCTGCAGCTCGACGACAAGCCCTCCAGCGGGAAAAAGCCGGGCAAGCGCTGAAGCGGGGATGAAGATTGTTGATCTCGCATTGCGGTTGAAGCGGGTCCGGATGCGGCTCCACAGTTCAACATAACATGTTGAATTGTCTTGACTTGTTTTCCTGCTCCGATTCTGTCAGGGAACAGCGAGATGACCAAAAGACAGCGGTCAAGAGGTTGTGTCGGGGTGAAGACACGCTATTGTCGCGGCCCGGCTGGGGCGCACAACGTGGCGTTTCGCCGATCGCCGCTGTCAGCGGTGTTTTCAGATTTCGCGGCCGAGCGTTTCGGTTCCGCAAAGGGATCAGGCTTCCGGGACGTTCATGCCTCAAAAGGTTCGAATCGCGCTTGACGCCATGGGTGGTGATGTCGGCGCATCGGTCGTCATTCCCGGCGCCGCGGTTTCGCTGTCCCGGCATCCAGATACGGAATTTCTGTTGTTCGGCGACCGCGCGGCGATCGAGCCCGAGCTCGCCAAGCATCCGGCCATGAAAGCCGCGTCGCGTGTCATCCACACCGACGTCGCCATCAGCATGAAGGAAAAGCCCAGCCAGGCCTTGCGCCGTGGCCGCAAGGCCTCGTCGATGTGGCTCGCCATCGATGCCGTCAAGAAAGGCGAAGCCGACGTCGCGGTATCCGCGGGCAATACCGGCGCCTTGATGGCGATGGCGCGCTTCAACCTGCATATGCTTCCCGGCATCGACCGGCCCGCGATCGCGGCCATGTGGCCGACGCTGCGCGGTGATTCCGTCGTGCTCGACCTGGGGGCCACCATCGGCGGCGATGCTCATCATCTGATGACGCTGGCGGTGATGGGTAGCGCCATGGCCAGCGTGTTGTTCGATCTGGAGCGGCCGACCGTCGGACTGCTCAATATCGGCGTCGAGGAAGTGAAGGGCGGCGAGGAGATCCGCAAGGCCGCGGAGCTGTTGCGTGCGATGGATCTTCCCCAGCTCGAATATATCGGTTTCGTGGAAGGCGACGGCATCGGCAGGGGGGTTGCCGATGTCATCGTGACCGAGGGATTCAGCGGCAACATCGCGCTGAAGGCCGCCGAAGGCACCGCGCGGCAGATGGCGGAATTCCTGCGCGCCTCCATGAGGAAGACCTGGCGTTCGCGTATCGGTTATCTCTTCGCCAAGGATGCTTTCCAGGCGCTGCGCAACAAGATGGATCCCACCAGATCCAACGGCGGCGTGCTGCTCGGATTAAGGGGGATCGTCGTCAAAAGCCACGGCGGAGCCGATGCCGAAGGCTTTGCCTATGCGGTCGACGTTGGCTATGAGATGGTCCACGATAATCTCCTGACCAAGATCAATCAGATGCTCAATCGCAACGGCAGCGCACTCGCTCCGGCCGCGCAGGAGGCTGTCTCGTGACTGCAATACGCTCGGTCGTGCTCGGCTGCGGCTCCTATCTGCCGCAGCAGATCCTGACCAATGCCCAACTGGCTGACCGGATCGACACCTCCGACGAGTGGATCGTGCAGCGCACCGGAATCCGGCAGCGTCATATTGCCGCTGAAGGCGAGTTCACGTCGCATCTGGCGATCAACGCCGCACAGGCGGCGCTTGCCAATGCCGGGGTCGACGCGCAATCGATCGACCTTATCGTGCTCGCGACCTCGACGCCGGACAACACCTTTCCCGCCACCGCGGTCGCCGTGCAGAACGGTCTTGGCATCAATCACGGCGCCGCCTTCGATCTGCAGGCGGTATGTTCGGGATTCGTCTTCGCGCTGGCCACCGCGGACAATTTCCTGCGCAGTGGCTCGTTCAAGCGCGCGCTGGTGATCGGCGCCGAAACCTTCTCGCGGATTCTCGACTGGAACGACCGCGGCACCTGCGTGCTGTTCGGCGATGGCGCCGGCGCCATCGTGCTCGAAGCGCAGGAGCAACCCGGAAAATCTTCCGACCGCGGCGTTTTGACGACGCATTTGCGCTCGGATGGCCGGCATAAATCGAAGCTCTATGTCGACGGCGGCCCGTCCTCGACGCAGACGGTCGGCCATCTCCGGATGGAAGGCCGCGAAGTGTTCAAGCATGCCGTCGGCATGATCACCGACGTGATCGTGGATGCGTTCAGCGCCACCGGCGTGACCGCCGAGGATGTCGACTGGTTCATTCCGCACCAGGCCAACAAACGAATCATCGATGCTTCGGCGCACAAGCTGCATATTGCACCGCCGAAGGTCGTGCTGACCGTCGATCTGCACGGCAATACGTCAGCGGCTTCGATCCCGCTGGCGATCTCGGTGGCGGTTGCCGATGGCCGTGTTAAGAAGGGCGATCTGGTGTTGCTGGAAGCCATGGGCGGCGGCTTCACCTGGGGTTCGGCGCTGCTGCGCTGGTAAGCGTTGCGTTAAGAAGTTCTTGCATTTTGCAGTGGTCATTCATGCCGCTGCATTGATCGCGCTGTTGACCATCGTGCGTTAAGCTCATAATTTTGGTACAGAAATTGTTCGCTGAGAGTGCGGGGCAGGCGATGACCGGAACCGGAAAAACAGTCACACGCGTCGATCTGTGCGAGGCGGTCTACCAAAAGGTGGGCCTGTCACGCACGGAATCATCCGCCTTTGTCGAGCTTGTCCTGAAGGAGATCACCGATTGCCTCGAGAAGGGCGAGACGGTGAAATTGTCCTCTTTCGGCTCGTTCATGGTACGCAAAAAAGGTCAGCGGATCGGTCGTAATCCGAAAACCGGCACCGAGGTGCCGATTTCGCCGCGGCGCGTGATGGTGTTCAAGCCGTCGGCGATCCTGAAGCAGCGGATCAACGGTCACGCCGTCACCAACGGCGAAGCCAAGGCCGATTCCTTGGAAGGTTGAGCGGTCCCGGCTGATCGGCGATCAGCCGATCGCATATTCGTCAAACGGGGCGATCGAACAGGAGCGAGCCTTTGGACAAGGCGCCGGATGCGTTCCGAACCATCAGCGAGGTCGCCGACGATCTCGACATTCCCCAGCACGTGCTGCGGTTCTGGGAAACACGGTTCGCCCAGATCAAGCCGATGAAGCGAAGCGGCGGCCGGCGTTATTACCGTCCGGACGACGTCGATTTGCTCAGGGGTATCCGCCGTCTGCTTTACGGCGAGGGCTACACCATCCGCGGGGTGCAGCGCATTCTCAAGGAGCACGGCATCAAGTCGGTTCAGGCGCTGGCGGATGCATCGGCGCCGGCCTCGTTCGGCGCCATCGAAGCGGCGGTCGGGCGCAGCCTCCAGGATGAGGATCACGATGGCGATCATGGCATCGACGCCGACGATGATGATTATGAAGGCGCGGAGGAGCGCGCGGCCTCCCCGCGTACCGCAGCGGACGAGGACGAAGATTTCGATGATGACGACGGCGCCATAGCCGGCGTCGCCGATCTGGTGCTTCCGTCCGGCACCGAACGGCTGGAAGCCGTATTGCAGGAATTGATCGCTTGCCGGCAATTGCTCGATCAGGCGCTGAAGGAAGGCTAAGCCGCCCGGTTCCGTAAAATTGGGCGTTGTCCTGCCCGCCGCCGGATAGGGCGGCTTTTTGGTCGGAGCGAGAGGATTTGAACCTCCGACCCCTAGTCTCCCAGACTAGTGCGCTAACCGGGCTGCGCCACGCTCCGATACCGTTCCCTTAGCTTCGTTCAGGGTTTCGCGCAAGGAGCCCTAAACGGGGCTTTTTATATGTCTGGCTATCTTAACAGCCGCAGCAGGCTCCGGCCGGCCCTGCCGGATAGCTCCTTCGCATCGAGCGTGCCGTCATTATCCGGATTCGCCGCGTGAAAACGCTGCTGGACGACGGCCAAATATTCGTCCTTGGTCAAGGTTCCGTCATGGTCGGGATCGGCGTCTGCGAATTCTTTCGCGCTCAACCGGCCTGCGAGCTCCCGCTTGTCGAGCGTGCCGTCATGATCGCGGTCCAGCCCGTCGAACAAGTCCGAGGCCGCTTTTTTGGCTTCATCGAGATCGACGGTGCCGTCATTGTCGGTATCCAGCACCTGGATCGGATTGCTGTGGCGTGATTTTCCAAATGCCGGAAAGCAACCGCCGATCACGGTTGCGGCCGTCAGGCTGTGTAGAAGAACGGTCCGTCGTGATATCGTCACATCATCCTCCATATGCGTTTTCTGTCCGTGGCCTCGTTTTGGGCAAGGATTTTTAGCAAGGATATTGGCAAGGGCTTTGCTGCGGCGACAGGCTACGTGAAGCTTCAAGAGGTGCAAGGATTGTTTGGGTGCAAGGATTGTTTCCCGGAACCGGGCCGGCCGTCGGATCGACGCATGGCGGCATTCCTATTGGCGTCACGACAGGGCCGATGGTATGTAGGCGCATCGCAGGGAGCATACGCATGAGAGTTTTACGCGCAGCAGCGATATTGGCGTTACTGGCCGGTCCGGCTTACGCCCAGGACGATCATGTCCAGAGATACGGCGAAGAGGACAAGGACAAGACCTACGGACAGATCCAGGCCGACAAGGCCGCGGCTCAGGCCTATAGGCATTCGCTCGGCAACATTCCGGATCAAGCGGCCCCCAACGACCCCTGGGGCAATGCGCGTGGCGCGAATACGACCCAGACGGCGGCAAAGCCCAATAAAGGCGCGAAGCCGACCAAGACCGGCAGCAATGCAAACTAGCGTTTTCGAGCGAAGTGGCTTCCGGTTCGCGTGAAGAAAACGCGTCAAAAATGTTAGAGCCCGGTTCTGATTCAATCAGAGCTGGGCTCCAGAATCTCGGTGGTCTGCCGGATCGCTTCCCGGCGTGTCGCGGCTAAACTTCGTGCGTATCGAACAGGATCATGTCAACGCCGCCGGTCGCGAACTTCTGCACATCGGCTGCGGCGGCCTTTCCCTCGGCGCTGCCGAAACCGGCCTTTATCGCGGCGAGACTGTCGAAATAAAGTGTCGCGACCAGATGAAATCCGGATGGCCCGGCGGGCGTAGCGACCGGTCCCTGGCTGATTTCAAATTTCCTCAGGCCGGGCAGTTTCTTCGCAAGCGGAACGTGGACCTCCAGATAATGCTTGTCAAAGGCGGCTGGATCCTTGGGCGTCTTGTACATCACCACGACATGGGCCATCGCGTTCCTCCTCTTTTTTCAATCGGATGCCGGTTTTCAAACCAACACCGGTCGCCGCATTTTCGGCTCACCATCATCTCCGTCAAACAACAATGATCGTTGAGGATACTTTCCCATAGATCGTGCGACAAGGGAATGCGCACTCAGTGACTGTTGGGCGGTATGAGCCTCAATCCCTGTGTACCAGATCGCCTCACTGGTCAGTCGTTGGCGTTCAGCGCCTGCAGGAGCTAGAGCGCTATCGAGAGGCCGGGGAGGCCAACCTACTTCCGCGCGACGCGCTGATAGGCGAGGCGGCTGTGGCCCGCGCAATAGGGCAGGCCCTCGACCGGCCTATTGCCGCAGAAACAAAAATCCTCGGCGCCGGGTGTGTTGATCGGCCAGCGGCATTTTTCTTCACTCAACTCGAGCAGGGAGCAGTGGTGTCCCTCGTGGATCGGCTCGTTGTCGGCCGCATGTTGCGGCCCGGCGAACACCGACTTGAGCACCGGGTACTGCCGCCGTGGCGTGGTGCCCCGGCTGAGTGGGTCGGCGGCGCGCTTTCGCGGTCCGAGGTGATCGTTTTCGTCTTTTTCGCGCGTCAGGTTGAGGCGGGAAAGCTTGCCGATAACGGCGTTGCGGCTCACGCCGATGTCGGCCGCGATTTCCCGGCAGGATAGTCCGGCTTCAAAGCAGCTCTTCAGGCGTTTGATGCGTTCTTCGGTCCAGGTAGGTTGATTGACATGCATGTTGGTGGCCCCAAGCTGCGGAGGATCTCTCCGAATCCTTGTGACCACAGCGTCAACCGAACCGCCCGGCGCCCCGCGTCCAATTACGGCGTTTTGCCGTTGTCGCGGATCGACAGCAGCCCGTCCTTGATCGCGAGCCGGATACCTTCCTCGATCAGGGTCCTGGCGACACCGGGTACGCTGGTGCCGTGGGTGCCCTGCCTCACCAGTTTTTCGAGATAGGTGATGGTCGAGAGCGCCAGGGTGATCGGAATCCGGTCGGTTTCGGCTTTTTCTGTGGCCATGCCAAAAAGCTAGACTTTAATTGAGGTACTTAAAAGTAACTTTTTAGACTCTATTAAGATATTTGATTGAGTCAATGGCGCTGACTGTTTAGACGCCTTCCTATTGAAATCGTTGAGAAAAAATCGATCTCTTTGATAGCCCTCCGGTTTCACGGGAACCCGGAAGGCATGCCGGGGATCTGAGGGGCGGGGCGCTCCGGAGTCGCCCCGATCGAGGCCATGTCTCGCCAAGCGGCCATGTCTCGCCAAAATGATCGCCGGAACTGCGCGAAGCCGAGTGTCGACGGATGGATACGCAAGCCAAGCCCGCGTATGAAACGGAACGTGAATCGCCGCCGCAGTCGATATCCAAAGGACACCTCCTTGTTTTTTGCGCTTTCCAAGACCGTGGGCATCATGTTGCTGCCGTCCAATTTATTCATCGCAATCGGTCTCTTGGGCGTGGTGCTGTCGGCCACCCGATTGGCGTCCTTCGGCCGCAGGCTCATGATTGCCTCGATCGTCCTACTTGCGATCGGCGGGCTTTCACCGCTTGGGAATTGGCTGCTCTACCCGCTGGAGTCGCGGTTTCCGCCGTGGGATGCGGCGCAGGGCGCGCCCGACGGCATTATCGTGCTCGGCGGCCCGATCGATGCCGATCTGTCGGCCGCGCATGACGCCACGGTGGTCAGGACCGCGGCTGACCGCATTTTCGCGACGGCGGCGCTTGCGCATCGCTATCCCAATGCCCGCATCATCTTCTCCGGTGGAAGCGGCAATTTGATCTCGCACGACGCCAAGGAGGCCGACTATGCCGGCGCGCTGTTGGAAAATCTCGGCATTCCCAAGTCACGGTTGATCATGGAGCGGCGCTCGCGCAACACCCAGGAAAACGCCGAATTCTCCAAGGAACTGGCGATGCCGAAAAGCGGCGAGCGATGGCTGTTGGTGACGTCGGCCTATCACATGCCGCGATCGGTCGGGCTGTTCCGCAAGGCTGGTTTTCCCGTTGAACCCTATCCCGTGGACTGGCGGGTCGGTGGCCGTTCTGATCTCTTCGCATTTTCAAACATCGAGGATGACGGGCTCGGCCGTACCGATGCTGGCGCCCGCGAATGGATCGGGCTCGTCGCCTATTGGGCGACCGGCAAGATCAATGATCTGTTCCCGGGGCCAGGATAGCCGCACCATGCTCTAGGATGATAATGGACAGCCTGTCTGCTGAAGGCCGCCTTGATCGGAGAAATGCGGCATTCGCCAGCGAACAATCACTTCGGGGAAAATCGAATATGTCTTCGTCGAAATTCGACATCATCGTCTATGGCGCCACCGGCTTCACCGGCCAGCTCGTTGCCGAATATCTGGCCGGGCATTACCGGGGCGAGCGTGATCTGAAATGGGCGATGGCCGGACGCAGCCTGGAGAAGCTTGCCACCGTGCGCGATGCGATCGGGGCGCCGGCCGATACGCCGTTGATCGCTGCCGACGCCAGCAATCCCGCATCGCTGCAGGCAATGGTCGGGCAGACCAGGCTGGTATTGAGCACGGTCGGGCCCTATCAGCTCTATGGCTCTGATCTTGTCGCGGCCTGCGTTGCGTCGGGGACCGATTATGTCGATCTCTGCGGCGAGCCGGTCTGGATGCGACAGATGATCGACGCGCATGAGGCGGCGGCGAAGTCATCGGGCGCGCGGATCGTGTTTTCCTGCGGCTTCGACTCGCTGCCGTTCGAGCTCGGCGTGTTTTTTGCTCAGGAGACTGCGAAGAAAATCCTCGGCGCGCCGGTGGCTCGCGTCAAAGGCCGCGTTCGCGCGATGAAAGGAACCTTCTCCGGCGGCACCTATGCCAGCATCAAGGCGACATTCTCCGCCGCCGCCAAGGATCTCAGCCTGGTTGCGATGCTGAAGGATCCGTTCGTGTTGACGCCGGGTTTCACCGGGCCGAAGCAGCCTCCGGGCAACAAGCCGCTGTTCGACGAGGAATTAGGTTCGTGGACGGCGCCGTTTGTGATGTCGACCATCAACACCCGCAGCGTTCACCGCTCCAATCTGCTGATGGGCTTTCCTTACGGCAAGGATTTCATCTATGACGAAATGGTGCTGACCGGCGCCGGAGAGCAAGGTCAGGCCAACGCCAAGCTGGTGATGGCGGCCAACAACAAGATGGGCGGCTCCGAGGGGCCGAAGCCGGGCGAGGGACCTTCAAAGGAAGAACGCGAGAACGGCAGCTACGATCTCTTGTTCGTCGCGCTGGCGCCCGATGGACGGCAAGTCCGCGTCGCGGTCGCCGGCGACCGCGATCCCGGCTATGGCTCGACGTCGAGGATGATCGCCGAATGCGCAATCTGCCTGTTGCGCGATATGCCCGACGTCCCCGCCGGCATCTGGACTCCCGGCGCTGCGATGGGGGACCGCTTGATCAAGCGGCTTGTCGATCACGCCGGGATGACATTTCAGGTCGAGTCGTAGCGCCTGTGAGCGCTACGAAGCCGGCGTGAGCGAGGCCGTAAGAGCCTGAGCCGTAGGGGCCTGATCTGCGTGCGGTCGCTTCCTGTAGGGCTGTGCAGCGACGAACATGCCCCACAGCGCGCCCAGCATCATCCAGAAATGCCGCCAGTGGTCGGTGTCGATGATGAAGCTTTCGCCGACGGTGCCCAGGAATGCCGCGAAGATCGCCAGATAGCTGCGTTGCCAGGGCACGCGGACGAACAGGTAGCGGAAGCCGATGATGACCGTGGTGAACACCAGCGCCGGATAGCAGATGCCGGAGAGCCAGCCGCCGGACATGAAGGCGTTCAAATAGGAATTGTGGGTGTCCTCGGGAAAATAATTGTGGAACTGTAGCGGCCCGATGCCGAATGGCAGATCGAGCGCCATCTGCGCGCCGAGGATGTGACGGCCGAACCGGCCGAAGCGGCCTTCGTCATAGCTTTGATCGAAGCTTGCGCGCTGCCTGAACATTTCGTCGATGGAGCTGAAGGACAGCAGCACGATGAGCAGTACCGTCACGACGATGACGGCCGCGACCGCGATCACGATGATGCGCGACCGTTGTGCAGGTGAAGAGCTGGTCACGATCATCAGCGCCAGCATGAAGGCCGAGGTGAGGATCAGCCCGCCCCATGCCGCGCGCGAGAACGCCAGCAGGACTGCCAGCGCGATGATGCCGAGCGCGATCGTGCTGCGGAACGCCTTTCCGAAACCGTCGGAGACCACGCTTTGCAGCGCGAACAGCGCGGGCAGGATCAGGAACGCGCCGAGTACGTTCGGGTCCTTGAAGGTGCCGCGCGCGCGCTCATACAGCGTCAGCAGGTCGTGTCCGCCCGGCACCAGATTGAAGTAGCCGCCAATCGCCGCCAGCGATGCGATGAGGGCGCCTGCGATCAGACCGCGTCGGAGCATATCGAGCCGCGCCGCGGTGTCATCGGATATGACCATGGCGAAGAAGATCACCGTGAACGCCATGTACCAGGAGGTCGCGATCCAGTCGGCAATCAGGGATTCCTCCAGAAACGGAATCGCGCCGATCATGTAGCCGATATTGACCAGGAACAGCAGCAGCACCAGCGGCAGGAAAGCCAGCCGAAACCGCATTCCGGTCGCAAAGAAAATGACGATCGCGACAAGCGTTGTCAGCTCGTAAGGGCTGGGTTCGATGAAAACGATCGCGCCGGAGGCCCCGGCCAGCCATATCAGCGCGCGTTGCAGGGCGAGTATGCCCGGCGTGGCCGTTGCCGACGGAAACAAGTTTTTGGCCGTTGCCGCATACGCCATCACATACTCACGCCCAAAGTGCCGCAGAGTTGTTGCCCAAGGCAGGCAATCAACAGCGCTAGAGCATGATCCGGAAAAGTGGGCATCGGTTTTCCGAAAAGATCATGCTCTAGTAAGCGTTCTCGTTCTTCGTCAGTAGCGCCAGCGGCGTCTTGAGAAGAATGTAAAAGTCGAACAGTACCGACCAGTTCTCGATGTAATAGAGATCGAACTCGACGCGCTTCTGGATCTTCTCTTCATTGTCGATCTCGCCGCGCCAGCCGTTGATCTGCGCCCAGCCGGTGATGCCGGGTTTGACGCGGTGACGGGCGAAATAGCCGTCCACCGCCTCGTCGAACAGCTGGCTCTGCACCTTGCCCTGCACGGCGTGCGGCCGGGGGCCGACCAGCGAGAGGTTGCCCTTGAACACGACATTAAAAAGCTGCGGCAGTTCGTCGAGGCTGGTCTTGCGGATGAAGCGCCCGACGCGGGTAACGCGGCTGTCATTCTTGGTCACGACTTTCGAGGCCAGCGGATCGGCCTGGTCGTGATAGAGCGAGCGGAATTTGTAGACGTCGATGCGCTCGTTGTTGAAGCCGAACCGTTTTTGACGGAACAGCACCGGACCGGGACTGTCGAGTTTGACCGCGAGCGCGACCAGCGCCATGACCGGGGCCGCCAGCAGCAGAACAATGCCGCCGGCGATGTGATCGAACAGCCATTTCATCACCAGATCCCAGTCGGTGATCGGCGCTTCGAACACGTCGAGGGTCGGAATCTTGCCGAGATAGGAATAGGCGCGGGGACGAAAGCGCAAGCGGTTGGTATGGGCGGAAAGCCGGATGTCGACCGGCAGCACCCACAGCTTCTTGAGCATTTCGAGAATCCGCGTTTCCGCCGAGATCGGCAGCGCGAACAGCACGAGATCGATCCGGGTGCGGCGGGCGAATTCGACGATGTCGTCGACCTTGCCGAGCTTCGGGACGCCCGCGCAGGTCTCGAGCGCGCGGCTGTCGTTGCGGTCGTCGAAGACGCCGAGGACGTCGATATCGGAATCTTCCTGGATCTTGAGCGCTTCGACCAGCTTTTCGCCGCTCTCATCGGAGCCGACGATGATGGTGCGGCGATCAAGCCGGCCATCGCGTGCCCAGCGGCGAACCATCGCCCGCAGGAACAGGCGTTCGGTGATCAGGACCGCCAGACCAGCAAAGAAAAACGCCGAGAGCCAGAGCCGGGATACCTCGCCGCCGAGCTTGGCGAAGAACGAGGCGCCGATGAACAGCAGGAATACGAAGGTCCAGGACGAAATCATTCGCGTCATCTGCCGGAGCTGGCCGCGGAACACCTGGACCTCGTAGATGTCGGCAGCCTGGAAGCAGATCACGGCAGTCATGGTCATGCCGAGGATGGCAGCGACGTATTCCCAATTGAAGCCTGTGAGCCGCGCCACATATCCGAGATAGAGCGCAACACCGACCAGGGTCAGCAATATAAAATCAGCCAGACGGACCACGCCCGCGATGACAGTCGGCGAATAGGCCGGCCGTACTTTCTGGTTGGAGACGGCGATCGCCGCTTGCGACAGCCGGCGGCGGCGCTCGACCCGGGGCTGGCCCGCTGTCGTGGCGGCAGCCGCGGTTGCGGCGTTCAACATGGTGCGTGCGTTGATCGGTTCCATAACCAAAGTCGCTTCAGCCGGTTACTTGCAGACGCATCTAGGGAAGCGCGTGGGCCGCCGTAATGCCTCTGCGTCAGGCTTAGAGGACAAATCGGAACAAACGGTTACGTTGGTAAAGAGCGGTTAACGATTGGCAAACGTTTCGCGATAGCCGGCCAGAACCCCCTCGACCATCGTCTTCTGCGAGAAGTGCAGGAAGATTCTTTCACGGAGGACTTTTGCCCGCAGCTGCGCGGCAACGGGGTTTTCGAGCGCGTTCCCGACTGCGCTGGCCATGGCCGCAGGGTTGTTGGGGGCAAACAGCGCATCGGTATGCGGGCCGAAGATCTCGGGGATGCCGCCGACGTTGGCGGCCACCATTGGAACTCCCGCCGCCGCCGCTTCGATCACGACATAGGGCATCGAGTCCCCGCGCGAGGGGACGACCAGCAACGAGCCCTTTGAAAATCCGTAACGGGCGTTGACATGGCCAATGAAGCGAACGGCGTCGCCAAGATTGAGCCGCTGTACCTGCGCTTTCAACGCTTCGGTCTCCTCGCCATCGCCGGCCAGCGTCAGCGTGACCGGCCTGCCGTTGCCGCGCAGCCGCGCCACCGCGTCGACCAGGAGGTCCGCTCCCTTGATCTGCCTGAATTCTCCGACATAGACGACATCGGTAGCGTCGGCCGCCCTGACGACCGGCTTGAATTCGTCGGCAGTCACGCCATTGAACACGCAACGCACGAGACCGGCCGGCTTGCCGATGGTGCGCTGATAGGTGTCACGCGCGAACGCGCTTTCGAACAGGAACAAATCGGTCTGGTTCATCAGCGCGCGTTCGAGGCAGCCATAGAGCGCGCCCTTCAGCGTCGTCAGCGGATAGTGCAGGGAGCCCCCGTGCGGCGTATAGACGCGAATGGCTTCTTTCGAACCGTTCTTCAGGCGAATGAAGGCGCCGGCCTTGGCGCCGTGGCCGTGCAGAACGTCCGGGTTCAATTGCCGGATCAAGCGCCGGAAATGCATCCACACCATCGCATCGGAGGGGTGCGGCTCGCGCCGGATCGGCAGACGATGAACGCCGAAGGTGAGCCGCGGCGCGATCTCGGCGAGCGCCGCCTGGGCGCGCTCGCCGCCGGTCAGGCTATCGGTGATGAGGCCGATCTGGTGGCCGCGATCGGCCTGGCCATTGGCCAGATCGAGGATGTGCCGGAAGATGCCGCCGACCGGCGCGCGCACGGCATGCAGAATACGAAGCGGCTCATCTGAAGTCTCGGGCATATTCAGGATCAGTATTCACCGGCGAAAACGGAACCGCTGGCACCGGACGGCGTACCGGGCGGCAGCATCCTGGTTGCACAACCCGGCTGGGTGGGCGCGGCCAGCGAACGGACCATAGCAGCGCACGCGCTTCGCATCGGGGAGACCCTGAAGAATGGCTGATTCCGATTAAGGACATTCATGATTAACAGAAGATGACTGCCTTGTCCGTGATAGCCCGTCTCGGGCTCAAATCGGCCGGATTAACTGGGCGGCAACCTTAATGGAGTGTAGTCGGCCGCATTCGGGTAACTCGTGGTGTCCCGCGGGAGTTTGTGATGCGTTTTGCGTTCTGGCGTACCGGTAGCGTGCGGGAATGGGTCGTGCGGGTCATGCCAAAGTCCGCGCCTGCGGCCGATGAGCCGATAGCCAGGCCCGCTGCCGCGTCGGTCGCCGGCGATCTCGATTTGAGTGCGTTGGGCCAGGCGCTGGCGCGCAACAAGCGCTGGATCATCGTTCCGACGTTGCTGGCGGCCGTGCTCTCGATCCTTGTCGTCAACCTGATCACGCCGCGATACAAGTCCGAAGCGCGTATCCTGATCGACGGACGCGAGAATGTGTTCCTGCGGCCGAATGGCGAGCGTACCGAGGAGCGCAGCGCGCTCGATCCCGAGGCTGTGACCAGCCAGGTACAGCTGCTTTTATCCCGCGATCTGGCGCGTGAGGTCATCAAGAAGAACAAGCTAGCGGAATTGCCGGAATTCGATCCGGTCCTGCGCGGGATTTCGCCGTTGAGATCGCTGCTGGCATTGTTCGGGATCGGCCGCGATCCGTTTTCGCTGACGCCGGAAGAGCGCGTGCTGGATTCTTATTTCGACCGATACACCGCTTATGCGGTCGATAAATCGCGCGTCGTCGTGATCGAATTCCAGTCGCAGGATCCGGATCTGGCGGCGCGGGTCGCCAATTCGATCGCCGACGGCTATCTGGTGTTGCAGCAGAATGCGCGGCAGGAACAGGCCAAAGCCGCCAGCCAATGGCTCTCGGGCGAGATCGACAATCTGCGCAAGAAGGTTGCCGATGCGGAATCCCGGGTGGAGGATTTCCGCTCCAAGTCGAGCCTCTTTGTCGGCACCAACAACACCACGCTCTCCAACCAGCAATTGGGTGAACTCAACACGCAATTGAACAATGCTCGGGCGCTGAAATCGGACGCGGAATCGAAAGCAAGGCTGATCCGCGAAATGCTCCAGAGCGGCAGGCCGATCGAGGCTTCCGAAGTTCTCAATTCCGAGCTGATCCGCAGGCTGGCGGAACAGCGCGTGACGCTACGCGGGCAATTGGCCGAGCAGTCATCGACGTTGCTCGACGGCCATCCGCGCATCAAGGAATTGAAGGCGCAATTGGTGGACCTCGATGGCCAGATCCGGGACGAAGCCGCCAAGATCGCCCGTTCGCTCGAGAACGACGCACGGATCGCGAGCGGCCGCGTCGACGGCCTGAGCGCCAGCCTCGATCAGCTGAAGCGGCAGGCGACCTCGACCAACGGCGATGACGTCAAGCTCCGGGCGCTGGATCGCGAGGCCAAGGCGCAGCGCGATCTTCTCGAGACCTATCTGGCGAAATACCGCGAAGCCAACACGCGCGAGAATATCGACGCCGCGCCGGCGGACGGCCGGATCATTTCCCGCGCCAGCGTTTCCAACGTGCCGGCTTACCCCAGGAAACTGCCGATCGTGCTGATCGCCACCCTGGCGACCTTGATGCTCAGCGCCGGGACGATCGCAACCGGCGAACTGCTGCGCATCACCGCGCCGCGTTTGACGGCGCCCCGCGCGGAGGCCGTATTCGTGCCGCCGCCGGCCGGGAAGCGCGCGCCACAGGCCGCCGCTGCGGCAGCCACGGTCTCTGTCCCGGAACCGCCTGTTGCCGTGCCGGCGCAAGAGATTGCCGAATCCCGGCTGAACCGTCCGGCCGAATTCACCGAGATCGAGCAACTCGCCGAGGAGTTGCGCGCGGCCGGCGAGGCGGCCCACAAGATCACCGTCCTCGGCACCGCTTCGGGCGAGAGCATCACGTGGACGGCGCTGACGCTCGCGCGCCTGATCGCGCGCCACGCCAGGGTCGTGCTGGTCGATCTGTCGGCCTCGTCGCTGGCCATGTCGGCCGCCTCGGTCGATCCGGCCGCGCCGGGGCTCGCCGAATTGATGCTGGGTGAAGCCTCATTTTCGCAAGTGATCACCCGAGACCGGCAGTCGCGCGTCCATCTCGTCAGTTCAGGACGCTCGGGCTCGGACCGTGCCCTGCTGCAATCGCCACGCCTGTCGCTGGCGATCGACGCATTGCTGCGGGTCTATGACCATCTACTGCTGGATGCCGGTGCGGCTTCCGACCTGCCGGCGGAATTGTTGACGGCGCAGGCGCGTGCGGTGGTGGTTCCGGAAGCCTCGATGCCGGCCGATGCCCGCGCCGTCATGTGCGATCAGTTGCAGGCCGTCGGTTTTTCCGATGTGAAGATGCTGAGCGAACCGGCATCGCCGCCGGACGCCGTCGATTCCGGTCCGCGGGTCGTGGCGGCCTGAGCGCTGTAGCGGCCCAAGCCTGCGGCAGACAATCAGCTGAACGCGCCGCGCAGCCTTTGCGCCATATGGAGCAGAGCCGGATTGTGCTTCACCATATGCTTGGCGCGGTTGATCCGCGACATCGCCGCCGTCGCCACCGTGCCGCGCAGGCTGAGCGGAATGAAACAGTCGAAGATCGGCTCGTCGCTCTTGCAGAACTGGCGCTTGTAGTCATCCGATCCGATCCCGAGATCGAACGCGCGGTAGCCCAGCTCGGCATAGCGGTCGACGATATGGCGCAGCAGGACCATTCCGGGGCTGTGGCGTGCATGTTCCGACATCGTGTAGGTGTTGAACATCATGGAAAAGCGATAGCCGGAGGAAGCGCCGGCGAAGATCGCGATGATCTCCTCGTCGCATTCAAGCGCGTGGATATCGATGGCGTGGCCGCCGCCGGCAACCGGCGCCATGCAGGCGCTGCGAATGAAATCCTCCACGCCCGGCTCAGCGAATACGTTGGGCAGCTTTTGCTCCGCCATCCGCAACGGTTTGACGCGCATGAACCAGTCGAGCAGCCGCTCGATGTCGGAGTCGGCCGTTGCGGCATAGTAGCGATAGCCGGGCAAGGCCTGCAGCTTGCGTTCCTTGCCATTGAGCCGGCGGCGAAATGAATTGCTGATCCGTGTCGCCGGCGCCGCGCCGGGTTCCATCGTCAGCAGCGGACAGTCGTTGACCGAGGCCTGGTGCGGCAGCATCGACATGGGATTCGGCAGGTCGTGCCAGTGCAATGGCTGCTGATGCAGCGCCAGAACGTCGAGTTCCGACCGCGTTCGCACGCCCGATATCAGTGCGTCAAGATCAGGCGCGGTCGCGGCTCTCGCGAACTCCCGGTCCCACAACGCCATGTTGAAGGTTGTGTGCTTGCCGCCCATGAAGCTTGCGGTGCGGACCCCGTGCTCATGCTTCTGTGCTAGCGGCAGCAGCAACAGCGGCCGTTGTTCCGCGTCGCGGGCAACGATGATGGCCGGCACGAGATTTTCGCGTTCGCCGACCTGCCGCTGCCATGCAGCCAGAAAGTCGAAACGCTGGAAGGGCGTCGAGAAATGCTGCCGGTCCTCGAGCGTGCGCCAGATCGCCTCGGCCTGGCCGAGATTGTCGAAAATATCGACAAAAGCGATGCGGCTCGGTTGCGACCACGCCGTCGCCTCTGCCGTCCGGCTTTTGATCGCGGCCGTCAGGGTCATCGAAAAACCTGTCTGGAGCGGGATGACGTTAGTGGGATGACTTTTCTTGGAATCGTCATCCATCTCTATCTTTTTGTTTGAGCATGATCTCCGCGCAAATGCGTTCCGCGTTTGTCGCGAGGGAAAACCGGTTTCCATTTTTCCGGATCATGCTGTGGGAAATATTCACATTTTCAGCCTGGGCCGACCTTTGCAAAGAAATGTCAACAAAAAGTAATGACAATGCTGCACTGGCATAAGCGAATTCGACGCAGGGGAAGGCGTGAACTTGTCGTCTGAGATCGGATTTGTGACACGCGCAAGGCTGGAATTGGCCTATTTCAGCGGTTATGCCACGGCCATGCAATGGCGAAGCGGGGGAGCCGGCGTCATCTTGCGTTTTATGCGGGTGCGTCCGCGCCGCAAGGTACGCTTTCAGCCGCTCAAATCCCAGGAAATCACCCCCGAATTTCTCGATCGGACGATCCGCGCGCTGAAGCGCTGGAAGCTCGATATCGTCTCGATCGACGAGGTTTGCAGGCGGGCGGTGACGCTGGCCTCGCCGCGGCGATTTGTCTGCCTGACATTCGACGGCGGCTACAAGGATATGGTCACTTCGGCCTATCCGGTGTTGTCGCGGCACGATGTACCCTTCACCGTCTATGTCCCGACGGCGTTTCCGGACGGCGTCGGAGAGGCGTGGTGGCTTGCGCTTGAAGTCGTCATCGCGCGTGAAAGCCGCCTCAGCCTCGTGATCGACCGGGAAGAACGGCATTTCAACATCGCCGGCACGGCCGAAAAGTATCAGGTCCATGATTTTCTCGATCGCTGGATGCGCTCGCTTTCGCCATCCGATCTGTCGCTGGTGGTCAACGATCTCTGCAAGCGATATTCCGTCGACCTCGTTGCGCTCTCGCGCGAAGTCTCGATGGATTGGAGCGACCTGGCCAGGCTCGCCGCCGATCCACAGGTGACGATCGGCAGCGCGACCGTGAACTATCCGATCCTGGCGAATCTGAAAGATGCGGCGGCCTCGCGTGAGATGACGATGGGCGCGGCGGTGGCGCAAATCGCAATCCGGCGCGAGCTCCGGCATTTTTCCTATCCGTTCGGCGACGAGGCGTCGTGGCGGCCGAAACACGCCGCGATGGTCGCGGAAGCGGGTTTCGCGAGCGCGGTCTCGGCGATACCAGGCGTGGTGCGGGCGGCGGGACGGACCGACCTGCACGCGCTGCCGCGCATCGCCTGGGACGGCCGGCTGGGTTCGCTGCGCGCGCTGCGGGTGGTGCTATCGGGCAGCATGCTGGCGCATCCGCGCCCGCCCATGCCGATTGGAAAAGACGGCCTCGCAGGCGAGGTGCCGCCGGATGTCGGGTTCGGGATGTAAGCCTCGAAATGATAAGGCTAAGCGTCCGGCCGCGCCATCCAGCTCACGATCGGCATCGCCGGCAGCACCCAGCCGATGCCGGCAACGACATAGAAAACGGCCTGCAGCATTCCGGAATTCGCCAGCCACGGCATCTGCGCCGCCGTCATTCCCAAGAGCGACCACACCACCACCAGCATCAATAAGGCGATGGTTCCAAAGAACTTGCGGGTGCGTATCGACATGACGGAAATGTGCAATTTGAGGCTGGAGCGCGCGCTTTGCGCACGGGAACGGAGCGGACTATAAGGGGCGCGCAAATTCATTCAAGCGCAGCTTCCGATGACCGGCATTACCGCCCAGCAAGCCCAGAACAATCGCGCTGTCAGATGGTGGCTGTTCGCGGTCGCGGCGTTGATCGCGATCATGGTGCTGGTCGGCGGCGCCACGCGCCTCACTGAATCCGGCCTGTCGATCACCGAGTGGAAGCCGGTTACCGGTGCGTTGCCGCCGCTCACCCAGGAGCAATGGACGCAGGCGTTCGAGGGCTACAAGGCCATTCCGCAATACCGCGAACTCAACGCCGGCATGAGCCTTTCCGAATTCAAGTCGATCTTCTGGTGGGAATGGAGTCACCGGCTGCTCGGGCGCGTGATCGGCGTGGTTTATCTGCTGCCGTTTCTCTGGTTCCTGTGGCGCGGCGCGATCAGTGGCGAATTGAAGCGGCGGCTGTGGGGGATTTTCGCCCTCGGCGCCCTGCAAGGCGTGGTCGGCTGGTGGATGGTGGCCTCCGGGCTATCGGAGCGCGTGGAAGTCTCGCACTATCGTCTCGCCACCCATCTGGTGTTGGCACTATTGATCTATACGGCGATCGTCTGGACCCTGCGTCGGTTGTCGGAGCGGCCGCCGCTCGCAGTCGCGCCGCGGCTCAAGATGACCAGCCTCGTCTTGCTCGCGCTGACATTCGTGCAGCTTTATCTGGGGGCGCTGGTCGCCGGATTGCGAGCGGGAAAGGTCTACAATACCTGGCCCGATATCGACGGCGGATTTATTCCCTCATCCGCACGGCTGTTCTTTGAGCAGCCGTGGTGGCGCAATCTGTTCGACAATACGCTCACCGTGCAATTCGAGCACCGCATGACGGCCTATGCGCTGTTTGCGCTGGCGATCCTGCATGCCGCCGATGCCATCCGCTCGCGGGCCGACGGCAGTGTGATCCGCGGCGCCCTGTGGCTCGCGGCTGTCATCGCCTTGCAGGCGTCGCTGGGCATTCTCACGCTGCTCAACCAGGTGCCGCTCGATATCGCCTTGACGCATCAGGCGGTTGCCATTGCGGTCCTGACCTTCGCGACGCTTCAAGCCGAACGTCTGGCCGCGCGACAGCCGAATGCGACGTTCAGGGGATCGGTTCTGCCGGTCGGCCAGCCCGGATGAATTGAGCAATTCCAATTCGGCAGAAAGGCTCTGGGAACGCTGTTTGCAGGGCTTTTCATTGCGCTTGCCTTCGTTGACGGAGTTGTGTGGAGGCTTCCGGCTTTACTTGCAACATTTGAACGATAAAACCACCCAAACACAGGGGTCGTTCATGTCGTCCGCGTTCATCCAGGCCGCCGTCATCCTGCTCCGCGAAGGCCTCGAGGCCATGCTGGTGATCGCAGCCCTTGCCGGCTATCTGACCAGGGTCGGCGCCAGCCACCGTATCGCGGCGCTCTACGGCGGCGCGTTGGCCGCGATCGCGGCCAGCCTGGTCGCGGCCTGGCTGTTTGCCGTCCTGAATTCGGGCGAGCACAGCGACATCATGGAAGGCATCATCATTCTCATCGCGGCCGGTCTGATGCTCTATGTCAGCGGTTGGCTGATGGTGAAGCAGGATCCGCGCGGCTGGCAGGATTATCTGGCCGAAAAAGCCAATCATGCGCTGGCGCAGGACACCGTCTGGGCCGTCGGCGCACTCGCCTTCCTTGCGGTCTTTCGCGAAGGCGCCGAGACCGTGTTGTTCATCAACGCGCTCGCCACGGCCGAAGGCGGCTGGAGCGGCGGCCTGTTCGCGGGGCTCGCCATTGCCACGGTCGGCCTGGCCATCCTGTTTTATTTCATCAATCTGATCGTGCAGAAGATTCCGTTGCGCCCGTTGTTTATCGTCACCTCGGCCTTCCTGTTCTTGATGGCGATCAAATTCATCGGCGAGGCCGTGCAGGAATTTCAGGAACAGTCGATCCTGCCGTTCACCGAACTGAAAAGCATGGCCTGGCTCGACGCGATCGGATTGAACCCGACCATGGAGGCGCTGTCCGCGCAGTTTCTCGTGATCCTGTTTGCGCTGGCAACCTACTCGGTGTTCCAGCGTAACAGCCGGCTGACCCGCGCCGACAAGGAAGCCATCCGCGTGGCGAAGCCTTGAAGCCGGCGCCAACCCGTTTCTAGCAATAGCCGTAAACGCCGCAGGCGTAGGGCAGGCGATTCCAGAAGCTGGTATAGGGGCCGCCATAATAGGGACCCTGATATTCGTAGGAATGGCTCGACCCGTAATAGCCCGGAAGCGTCGACGAGCCCGGCAGCAGCGGCGTTCCGGGCGGAAGCCGGACCGAGGGCATGCTTCCGTCCGACGGCGTGAACAGAACGTCGGATTCTTCGCCGACACGGCGGCCGTATGGCGGCGGCGCTTTGCGATAAACGGCCGCGCCCGATCTGTAATGCGCGTCGGACAAGTCTGCGGCAAACACAGACCCTGCGGCGAAAGTCGAAATGAGAAAAGGCGTCGTCCAGCGCAACATGATTTTGCTCCGAATCGTCTGAGGCGATTCAAGACGGCATTGTGCCGGAAGACCGTTAACGGCAGGCTTGCAACCGGCCCCGATGAGGCGGTCTTGAAATGCTATTTTGCCGCGCTGCCCGAATTCCCGATAGCAAGCGGGCAGAGACGCCCGATGGCATCGGTGGCGCAGGTGAGGCGTCAGCTCGTGCTCAGCGCTTGCTGGAGATCCGCGATCAGGTCTTCCTTGTCTTCGATCCCGACCGAGAGCCGCACCACATCGGGACCGGCGCCCGACTGGATCTTTGCGGCATCGTCGAGCTGGCTATGCGTCGTCGACGCCGGATGAATCACCAGCGAGCGGGTGTCGCCGACATTGGCCAGGTGCGAGAACAGCTTCAGGTTCGACACCAAATTGACGCCGGCGTCATAGCCGCCCTTGAGGCTGAAGGTGAACACGGCGCCCGCCCCCTTGGGCGCATATTTGCGCGCGAGGTTGTTGTATTTGTCGCCGGCGAGGCCGGCGTAACTGACCGAGGCCACCGCGGAATGTCCGGAGAGAAATTCAGCGACCGCCCTGGCGTTTTCGCAATGTTTTTGCATGCGCAGCGGCAGCGTCTCGATGCCGGTCAGGATCAGGAACGCGTTGAACGGTGACAGCGCCGGACCGAGATCGCGTAAGCCCAGCACGCGGCAGGCGATAGCGAAGGCGAAATTGCCAAAGGTCTCCTGGATCTTGATGCCGTGATATTCCGGCCGTGGCTCGCTCAGCATCGGATATTTATTGTCTTTCGACCAGTCGAAGGTACCGGCGTCGACGATGATGCCGCCGAGCGAATTGCCATGACCGCCGAGGAATTTCGTCAGCGAATGCACGACGATATCGGCACCGTGGTCGATCGGCCGGATCAGATAGGGCGTGGCCAGCGTATTGTCGACGATCAGCGGCACGCCCGCCTTGCGGGCGACCGCCGAGATCGCCTCGATGTCGGTGATGCTGCCGGCGGGATTGGCGATCGACTCGATGAAGATCGCCCTGGTGCGCGGTGTGACCGCGCGCTCGAAGCTGCCGATATCGTCAGGGTCGGCCCACGCCACGTTCCAGCCGAAACTCTTGAACGCATGGGTAAACTGGTTCATCGAACCGCCATAGAGCTTGCGCGCCGCTACGATCTCGTCGCCGGGTGTCAAAAGCTGTTGCAGCACGACGAGTTGCGCGGCATGTCCGGACGCGACCGCGAGCGCCGCAGTGCCGCCCTCGAGCGCGGCGACGCGTTCTTCCAGCACCGCGTTGGTCGGATTGCCGATGCGGGTATAGATGTTGCCGAATGCCTGCAGCCCGAACAGCGATGCGGCGTGGTCGGCGTCGTTGAACACGAACGATGTGGTCTGGTAGATCGGCGTCGCCCGCGCGCCCGTGGTCGGATCAGGCTGCGCACCCGCATGTACGGCAAGGGTTGCAAATCCGGGAAGACGATCGGTCATTGTTTTTCCTTTCCGACAATCTTGCTTTCAGAGCGGTGGTTCGGCTGCGTTCCGAATAACAAGCGACACGGCGTGACAGTATGACTTGAGCGCGCCAAATGACTTGAACGCGCCCAGGCACCCCCTCAAAGCGACGCGACAATCGCGGCAGAGGCCGCCGCCGTCAAGGCGGCTTGACGTGTGCTTAATGTTTGAAAACGATCGTGCCTCGCTTTGCCACGTTTTCGGAATAATCGTTTCGCAATTGCGTCACGAAGGTTCATTCTTGTTTTTTGCGGCGCGGTCCGATGCGGCTGTCTCGCCGCCGCCAACGCTCATCCGGTTCAGCGAAAGCCGCATACCCTGGGTCGGCACCGGTGCGCGCTTTGAACTGAGCGTTCGCGAATTGACGCCCATCCACGAAATCTCCGACGACAACCGTCCGTATTCGATCTTGGGGCAGCGGTTCATCACGACCTTGAGGCCCGCGGCTTCCGCCTTCGCCGCGGCAGCATCGTCGCGTCCGCCAAGCTGCATCCAGATCACTTTCGGCAGAGGTACAAGCTTCAGGGCTTCATCGACCACCGGCATGATGTGATCCGAATTCCGGAAGATGTCGATCATGTCGACGGGACGCCCGATATCGGCGAGCGACGCGACGAAGGGCTTGCCGAGCAGGTTCTTGCCGACTTGGCCGGGATTGACCGGGATCATGTCGTAACCGCGTTGCGCCAGATATTTGAAGACGAAATGGCTCGGCCGCACATTGACCGGCGAAGCGCCGACCATCGCGATGGTTTTCACGTCACTGAGGATTTGCCGGATGTAATCGTCGGGATAGGCGTCGTGGTTCATTGAGGATATCCAATTGCGTCATTGCGAATGCAACGAGATCATTCGGAGCGGTCATTCCGGGGCGATGCAACGCATCGAGCCCGGAATGACGGATGCTGCATTACTCTTTGCCGTGACGCGAATTACCTATCCTGCCATTTCGGTTCGCGTTTTTCGATGAAGGCGCCGATGCCTTCCTCGGCATCGCGGGCCATCATGTTCTCAGTCATGACCTCCGCCGCGTAGCGATAGGCGTCCGCGAGGTTCATTTCGGCCTGGCGATAGAAGGCGGCCTTGCCGAGCTTGACGGTGTAGGCGGATTTCAACGCGACCTTTTGTGCGAGCGCGATGGCTTGGTCGCGCTCGGTGCCGGCGGTCACGACACGGTTGACCAGGCCGATCTCGCGCGCCCGGATGGCCGGAATGGGCTCGCCGGTCAGCAGCATCTCCATCGCCTGCTTGCGCGGAACGTTGCGCGACAGCGCCACCATCGGCGTCGAACAGAACAGGCCGATATCGACGCCGGGCGTCGCGAAGGTCGCGGCCTCCGAGGCGATCGCGAGATCGCAGCTTGCGACCAACTGGCAGCCGGCGGCGGTGGCGATGCCTTGCACCGCGGCAATCACCGGCTTTGGCAGATGCACGACCGCCCGCATCATGGCGCTGCATGCATTCATGATTTGCGCGAAATAGGCGCGCCCGCGATCGGAGTCGGTGCGGCGCGCGGTAAGTTCCTTTACGTCATGGCCGGCCGAGAAAGCGGGGCCATTGCCCGCGATCACAAGGGCGCGCACGCTGGCATCGGCTTCGATCTGCTTGAGGGCTGCGTGCAACTCCGCGATCATGCCTTCCGACAGGCTGTTGCGCGCGGCCGGCCGGTTGAGTGTCAATATGGCGACGCTGCCAACCGTTTCGCGGAGCAGGATAGGGGATGGCGCGGCAGTGCGTGCGGTCTGGGCGGGCATCGGAATTTCCAATAAGGCTTTGATGGCAGGTTAGTGTAACGGACGGTTTGAATCGAGGGCAGGGACAGCATGGCAACGGCGAAAATGAGCGTGGCGGAACTGGAGGCGTTTCTGCGCCACGAATTTCCCCAGGCATTCAGCGGCGGCGATATCGCGATCGAAAGCGCCGATGGCGGGTCGTGCCTGCTTCGCCAGCGCTACCATGAGCGGATGCTGCGGCCCGGCGGGACCATCTCGGGGCCGACGCTGATGGCGTTGGCGGATTTCGCCATGTATGTGGTGCTGCTGTCGGCGATCGGTCCTGTGGGCCTTGCGGTAACGACCAGCCTCAACATCAATTTCCTGCGCAAGGGCCAGCCGGAACAGGACGTGCTGGCGGCCGCGAAGCTTTTGAAGCTGGGTAAGCGGCTGGCTGTCGGCGAGGTGAACCTGCTGTCGGGATCGTCGCCCGACCCGATCGCGCACGTGACCGCGACCTATTCCATTCCAAATACTTAGTGTTTTCTAAGGTATTATAGAACCATATTTATAAGCCTTTGTTTTTACAGGTTTAATTATCTCTGTTTGGCATTGACGCGGAGACGCGACCTATCTAGAAAGCGGCGCAGTTCGGCGCGCCTTCGCGCCCGATGTCCCCTTTCACGGATTGCTCACATGAAAACCTTTTCGGCAAAGCCCGCCGAGGTGACGAAGAAGTGGGTGCTGATCGACGCCAAAGGTCTGGTGGTCGGCCGGCTCGCTTCGCTTGTCGCCATGCGCCTTCGCGGCAAACACCTCCCGACCTATACGCCGCATGTGGATTGCGGCGACCATGTCATCATCATCAACGCCGCCCATGCGGTGCTGACCGGTCGCAAGCGCGACCAGAAAGTCTATTACAACCACACCGGCTTTATCGGCGGTATCAAGGAACGCACCGCCAAGTCGATCCTCGAAGGCCGCTTCCCCGAGCGCGTCGTCGAAAAGGCGATTGAGCGGATGATCCCGCGCGGGCCGCTGGGCCGGGTGCAGCTTGGAAATCTGCGGGTTTACCCCGGGGCCGAGCATCCGCACGAAGCCCAGCAACCTGAAAAGATCGACATAGCCGCGATGAACCGCAAGAACATGAGGGCCGCATAACGATGTCCGACACCATGCAGTCGCTCGACCAGTTGTCGCAGCTCAAGCCGGCGGCGCCAGAGGCTCCGAAATATATCAAGAAGGTCGACAAGTACGGCCGCGCCTATGCCACCGGCAAGCGCAAGGATGCGGTCGCCCGTGTCTGGATCAAGCCAGGCGCCGGCAAGGTCACGGTCAATTCCCGCGAGGTCGATGTCTATTTTGCCCGCCCGGTGCTGCGGATGATGATCCAGCAGCCGCTGGTCGCCGCTGCCCGCGCTGGCCAATATGATGTGATCTGCACCGTGACCGGCGGCGGCCTGTCGGGCCAGGCTGGCGCCGTGCGTCACGGGCTGTCGAAGGCGCTGACCAATTTCGAGCCGGAGCTGCGCGGCGTTCTGAAGAAGGGCGGCTTCCTGACCCGTGACTCGCGCGTGGTCGAGCGCAAGAAGTACGGCCGCGCCAAGGCGCGCAAGTCGTTCCAGTTCTCGAAACGCTAACCGCTTCGCTAGAATTGCTGCGACGGCGGCTTCACCGGACATCGAAAAAGGCGCCTTTCGGGCGCCTTTTTTGTTGATTGGTTATCGACGAGTTGACGCAGTTTTTCCTGAAAACTTGCGTACTGCCGCAAACGGATTGCCAACCCGGGATTCGTAGCGTTTGCGTTCGTTCGCGCGTTTTATCTTCGACGGCGAGCCCTGATAGTCCGCATCACAACCGCCCGGTGGCTATATGTCGCTCGATACTTCTACGCTTTATCTCGTCGCAACGATGGTTGCGGCGATGCTCGGGGCAATGCTGCTGTTCTTCGGCAGGCAGGAGCGCATTCCGGCGCTGAAATGGTGGGGAACTGCCTATCTGCTCGGCGCCGCTTCGGTCGCGCTCTGGACACTCGCGGGCACTAGGCTCGGCGGGATGTCGTTGCTGGCGCTGAACGCGGTCGGTTTCGTGGCCTGCGGCATGGTCTGGAATGCCTCGCGGGTGTTCCACGGCCGCAAGCCCAACCTGCCCGGGCTTTTCCTCGGTGCGGTGGCCTGGATCGCTGCGGTCACGACGGTGGCGCCCGATGCTGCCATGATGCGCATGACGATCGGCTCGGGCATCGTGGCGATCTATGCGGCGTTGACGGCTTCCGAATTGTGGACCGAGCGCCGCAGGCAGTTGCAAAGGCGCTGGCCGGCGATCGTGGTGCCGGCGTTGCACGGTGTGGCGCTGATGCTGCCGATCCTGCTCGGTGACGTCCTGTGGCCACGCAACGAGGCGTTCGCCAACAGCATCTGGGTTACGATATTTTCCGTCGAGCTTGTGCTCTATGCGGTCGGCACCGTATTCGTCATTTTTATGCTGGTGTCGGACCGCGTGGTGACCGCGCACAAGACGGCGGCCTCGATCGATCCGCTGACCGGCATGTTCAATCGCCGTGGTTTCGCGGAAGCGACCGCACCGGTGATCGATCGTGAGGCGCAGGCTGGCCGCCCGGTGACGGTGATGATTCTCGATATCGATCACTTCAAATCGATCAATGATCGCTTCGGCCATCCGGCCGGCGACGAGATCCTCAAACTGTTCGCAACCGTCGTGCTCAATAATTTGCGAGTCAGCGACCTCTCCGGGCGCGTGGGCGGCGAGGAATTCGCGGCCTTGCTGCCCTGTTCGCTGGAGGAAGGGGTGCTCGTCGCCGAGCGCGTGCGCGAGGCTTTTGCCGCCTCGGGGATCACGGCCGGCGAAGGTCCGGTCGACACCACCGTCAGCATCGGTGTTGCGGGCGGCCCGGCAGGCACCGAGCTTGAAGTGTTGCTCGCGGCGGCCGACACCGCGCTCTATCAGGCCAAGCGCGGCGGCCGCAATCGGGTCGAAGTAGCCGAAGAATTGCCACTGTCGCTGGAGCAATGGCGGCGCAAGACCACGGGCCTTTCCGGCCAAAAACAGAGGCCGGAAGTCAGCCTCGCATCATAAAGCAAGCGACGGCGGTAACCTGTTGTTTACCATCCGGTCCTATCCATGATGACCATGGACACGATCCGCAGCCAGAACACCCGCACCGCCCTGATGTCGCTTGAAGCCGCTGCGGCTTCGGCCCGCGGCGGGTTTGCCTGCCTGTTTTCAACTTCCGACGAATATGAGAGCGCGCTGATCTCGGAACGCCGTGCGCAGGGCCGTTACGGCCAGACACGCAAGCATTGGCCGATCGCGCTGTTTGTCGTCTGCTTGCTGGTCGTGGCCGGTTCGGTACTGTTTCTGCGCTGATCGGCCTGGGCCCGGTGCCTTTTTCTTTGCGGCCGGCTGGGGTAGGAGAGTTGTTTCCCCACCGAGAGGCCGCAAATCCATGATCACCGAAATTGCGCAAATCGACGTCAAGCCCGGCACCGAAAAGGACTTTGAAGCCGCAGTCGCCAAGGCGCGCCCGCTGTTCCTGCGCGCCAAGGGCGGCAAGGGGTTCGAACTGCACAAGTCGATCGAGAAGCCGTCGCGCTACCGGCTGATGGTGAAGTGGGAAACGCTGGAAAATCATACGGTCGATTTCAGGGGATCCGAGGATTTCACCGCATGGCGAGGGCTGGTGGGCCCATATTTCGCCAACCCTCCTGAGGTCGAGCACACCGAGACGGTAGTGACCACCTGATCAGGCCGCCGCGGCTTCCTCGCGCTGGGGCTCCCCGGCCTTGAAATAGTCGATCATGACCTTGACGATCGCCATGAGGGGCAGCGCCAGCGAAATGCCCCAGATGCCGAACACCACGCCAAGCAGGATCTGGAACGCGAACAGCGTGGCCGGCGGAATATCCAGCGCCTGGCGCTGGATGATCGGCGTCAGCACGTAGCTTTCCAGCGCGTGTACGCCAATAAACAGGATGCAGGCGCTGAGCGCTGCGACCCAGCCGGAGGCGAGGCTGGCGAGCACCACGATCAGTCCCGCGAGTAGCGCGCCAACCGTCGGGATGAAGGCGAGCAGTCCGGCCTGGATGCCCAGAATAAACGAACTCTGGATGCCGATCAGCGCCAGCCCGATCCAGGTTACGAGGAAAACCGCGGCCATGGTGATGATCTGCGCGATCAGCCAACGCTCCAGCGTGTCGCCGATACGGTCGACGATGACGGTGGCGCGGGCGCGATGTCGCGCCGGTGTCAGGAACAATAGCCCGTTGCGGTAGATACCGGGCTGTGCGGCGAAGGTCAGGCCGAGAAACAGGACGATAAAGAAATTGCCGACCACGCTTACGGTGCCGAGCAGCAGCTTGAAGGTCTGGCTGACGATCGCGCCGCCGCTGGAGGCGATCGCGCTCGCGCCTGGGCTCGACAGGTTGTGGGTCGCCACGGCGCCCGGCGTTCCGGTTGGCGATGACGCGGATGACGCCGCCGTCGTGCCGGCAAGGTCGAAATAGCTGGTGTCGATGCCGTTTCGCTCGAGGAAGGCTCTGACATCGACGAGTTGCGATTTGATCGTGTCGCTCAGCACCTTGGCCTGCTGCGCGATGCTGGCGCCGCCGAGAAAGACCACACCCGACAACAGCCCCGCGAGCACGAGGCAAACGATCGTCAGCCGCAGCGCATGCGGCAATCTGACCATGTGGCCAAGCAGGTTGGTCATGGCGTTGAGCGCGACGCCGAGCAGCATGCCGGCGAAGATCAGAAACAGCGTCGCGGCAAAATACCAGGCGAACAGCAACAGGGTCGCGAATCCGACCACGCCGATGCCGCCGACCGATATCGCCCATGCAAGGTCGCTGCGAGCCCGAAGGCGATCGTCGGCCGAAATTGCCACGCTAGCTCCTTTTCGGACCATGAGGTCCGGATCAATTGCGCCCCGCACTCTTTCGTCAAATGCGCGTGGGATCAAGTGCATCGGAGCAAGGGGACGAGACGAGGAGGACGGGGGTAGACAAGGAGAGGGGCGATCAAGCCGTTCGGGGTTGTGCCGGATGAGCCCCCGCGTGCGCTGATGACCGCGGCCTTTGAGGCCGGGCCATCGTTCTTGCAGACCTGTGGCGAGACAAAAGCGGGTATAAAATATTGATCCCGCGTCGCCCGGAGGGCATGATTGATCCAGAATCATGGTCAAACGTAGAATATCCTTTCCCGAGAGTTTGAAGGCGGAGCGATGAGACGGCCCGTCGTCGGCGTGATCGGTAACGCCCACCGCATCGAAGATCGTTTCGCGACGCAGATGGTCGGTGAACGGAATCTCCGTGCGGTGGCGGAGGTCGCTGGCGCGCTGCCGTTGATGTTCGCAGGCTCGCCTGACATTACCGACATTGGTGCGCTGCTGGATGTCGTCGACGGCATCCTGCTCACCGGCGCCCGCGCCAATGTTCATCCGACACGATTCAAGACCGAGCCGTGCGCCAAGCATGAGCCTTATGATATCTATCGCGACGAGGTCGCGCTGACGTTATCGCAGGTGTGTGTCGCCCGCGGCATACCTCTATTTGGCATTTGCCGTGGCCTGCAGGAGATGAATGTCGCCTTTGGCGGCTCGCTGCATCCCGAAATCCGGGAATTGCCGGGTCGCATGAACCATCGGATGCCGCGGCTGGAGAATGGCGAGATCCACCCGGATCCCACGGTCGTGTTCGCTGACCGGCATGAAGTCAGCCTTACGCCCGGCGGCGCCTTTGCAACGATCCTGGGGCGCGACACCATCCGCGTCAATTCGCTGCACGGGCAGGGCGTTCTGGAGCCGGGCGAGCGCGTCGTGGTCGAAGGCGTTGCGGAAGACGGCACCATCGAGGCGATCCGGATCGCCGACGCCGCCGGCTTTGCACTCGGGGTGCAGTGGCATGCGGAATACGATCCGCAGCTTAACCCGATCAACCGCGCGCTGTTTCAGGCGTTCGGCGGGGCGCTGGTGGCAAACAAGCGCAGTTAGAGCCTTATCGGTTTTGATTGAATCGGAACCGGACTCTAACATTTTGTTTGGACGCGTTTTCTTCACGCGAACCGGAATCCACTTCGCTCGAAAACGCTATATAGAATCTCCGGCAAAACAAAAGGCGCCCGGTTCGGGGCGCCTTTTGCATTTTCAAGACCGAGGCCGTTACCGTCGCGGGACGTTCCCGCGAGTAGGGCTCACTGCGAATAGTACATGTCGAATTCGACCGGATGCGGGGTCATTTCAAAGCGTTCGACCTCGGCCATCTTCAATTCGATATAGCTGTCGATGAAATCGTCATCGAACACGCCGCCGTTCTTGAGGAACGCGCGATCCTTGTCGAGATTTTCCAGCGCCTCGCGTAGCGAGCCGCACACCGTCGGGATCGCCTTCAGTTCTTCCTTCGGCAGATCGTAGAGATCTTTGTCCATCGCAGGGCCCGGATCGAGCTTGTTCTTGATGCCGTCGAGGCCGGCCATCAGCATCGCGGCGAAGCCGAGATAGGGGTTGGCCATAGGATCGGGGAAGCGCACCTCGACGCGCTTGGCCTTCGGATTGGAGGTATAGGGGATGCGGCAGGAGGCCGAGCGGTTACGCGCGGAGTAGGCGAGCAGCACCGGCGCTTCATAACCCGGAACCAGACGCTTGTAGGAGTTGGTCGAGGGATTGGTGAAGGCGTTGATGGCCTTGGCGTGCTTGATGATACCGGCGATGTAGGAGAGGCAGGTCTCCGACAGGTCGGCATATTTGTTGCCGGCGAAGACCGGCTTGCCGTCCTTCCAGATCGATTGATGGCAGTGCATGCCCGAGCCGTTGTCGCCGAAGATCGGCTTCGGCATGAAGGTGGCAGTTTTGCCGTAGATATGGGCGACCTGGTGGATGCAGTATTTGTAGACCTGCATCTGGTCGGCCATCAGCGTCAGTGTATCGAACTTCATTCCGAGTTCATGCTGGGCGGAGGCGACCTCGTGGTGATGCTTCTCGACCTTGACGCCCATCTTGGCCATCGCGCCGAGCATTTCGGAGCGCATGTCCTGCACCGAATCCTGCGGCGGGACCGGGAAGTAGCCACCCTTGGTGCGGATGCGGTGGCCGAGATTGCCGCCTTCATATTCGGTGGCCGAATTGGTCGGGAATTCGGAAGAGTCGAGCCTGAAGCCGGTGCTGTAGGGTTCGGCGGAGAAACGCACGTCGTCGAATACGAAGAACTCGGCTTCCGGTCCGAAGAAAATGGTGTCGCCGACGCCCATCGACTTGACCATGGCCTCGGCCTTCTTGGCCATGCCGCGCGGATCGCGGTTGTAGGGTTCGCCGGTGGTCGGTTCCAGCACGTCACAGGTGATGACCATGGTCGTTTCCGCGAAGAACGGATCAATCGTCGCCGTCACCGGATCGGGCATTAGGCACATGTCGGATTCGTTGATCGCCTTCCAGCCGGCGATCGACGAGCCGTCGAACATGACGCCTTCGGAGAAAGTGTCTTCTTCGATCATGCCGACATCGAAGGTCACGTGCTGCCACTTGCCGCGCGGATCGGTGAAGCGCAGATCGACGTATTTCACGTCGTTGTCCTTGATCGATTTCAGGACGTCTTTGGCGGTTTTCATGAATACCCCTTATGCTGCATGCTGCGGGACGGTTTCCATGCGATAATGAGATATCGCAAACGAAATAAGGCCGCCGAAGCAGCCTTTTTGTTATTTTTTAGTCGCGGAAGGCGGGATAGCACCCGGCTCAGATAGCGTCCAGCCCGGATTCTCCGGTCCTGATCCGGATCGCTTCTTCGATGTTGGACACGAAGATTTTGCCGTCGCCGATGCGTCCGGTTTGGGCCGCGCGACGGATCGCTTCGATTGCTTTTTCGACGAGGTCGTCGCCGATCACGATCTCGATCTTAACCTTTGGCAGGAAGTCTACAATGTACTCGGCGCCGCGATAAAGTTCGGCGTGACCCTTCTGCCGGCCGAAACCTTTGGCCTCGGTGACGGTAATACCCTGCAATCCAACTTCCTGGAGCGCTTCTTTGACCTCGTCCAGCTTGAACGGCTTGATGATGGCTTCTATTTTTTTCACTGAACGGCCTCCAGGGCATTTCGATAATTCAGAGTGCGGGTCTGTCGGCGTCACGCTTGACGCGCGGGTTGTTGGATGGGGTGTCGTCCCGGTCGTAGCTCAGGCATGATCGCCGGCGACCGGACAATCTCGAGCGGCTTCCAGGTTTGGCTTAACTGCCAGCGTGGCCCCTCAAAAGCAGGGTCTATGCCAAGTTGTTAAGACGCTTGATTTAGAAGTGTTATCAGACTTTTAAGAGGTCTCCTTTGAAGTTTGACCGGAGGGGGTAAAATACCGGTAGCCTTCCGATTGAGCAAATAGATTAATCTATGTGCAATCGTCAAAGGGGCGGGCGCCGCGAGAGCCGGAAAATGCCTCAGGAAGAGGCGCTTATATCGGGAATTTGGCATGGAAGTTCTGACCACGGCTGAAATGGAGCGGGCCGACCGGCTCACCATTGCCGCAGGTACACCGGGCTTCGCGTTGATGCTGAGCGCCGGCCAGGCGGTCGCGCAGGCAGCGATCGAACTGGTGGAAGAGGGGCCGATCCTGGTGGTCGCCGGTCATGGCAATAATGGCGGCGACGGTTTTGTTGCGGCGGCGGAGCTTGCGGCGCGTGGCCGCGACGTCTCGGTCATCCTGTTGTGTGGGCGCGACAGCCTGCAGGGCGATGCGGCGTCCGCGGCGCGCGGCTGGAAACATCCGGTGCTGCCGTTCAATCCGCAGGCGATCGGCAAACCGGCCTTGATCATCGATGCGCTGTTCGGCGCGGGCCTCAACCGGCCGGTGAAGGACGAGCCCTACGACATGATCGAAGCGATCAACGCCAACGGCGCCCCGGTTCTGTCGATCGATTTGCCGAGCGGCATCAGCGGCACCACTGGCGCGGTGATGGGCATTGCCGTTCGCGCCACCGAGACCGTGACCTTCTTTCGCCGCAAGCCCGCGCATCTGCTGTTGCCGGGCCGGATTTATTGCGGCCGGATCCGCGTCGCCGATATCGGCATCGACGCGCAGGTGCTGGGTGAAATCGCGCCACAGACTTTCGAAAACGTGCCGCAGTCCTGGCGCGATGCGTTTCCGGTTCCGCAAGTCGACGGCCATAAATATGCGCGCGGCCATGCGCTCATCGTCTCCGGCGATATCGCCGCAACCGGCGCGGCGCGGATGTCGGCACGCGGCGCGCTCCGGGCTGGTGCTGGGCTGGTCACGCTGGCTTCGCCGCGGGGGGCGCTGGCCGTCAACGCGGCGGCGCTCACCGCCGTCATGGTTCGCGCCGTCGACACGGCGATCGAATTTGGCGAATTGCTGAACGACAAGCGCCTCAATACCTGCGTGATCGGGCCGGGCGCCGGCGTCGGCGAGCATACGCGGGATCTGGTTCTGACCGCGCTGTCCGCGAAACGGCGTCTCGTACTTGACGCGGATGCGTTGACGAGTTTCGCCGATGCGCCGGACCGGTTGTTCGAGGCGATCAAGGGAGCGCCCGATCCGCATGTCGTCCTGACGCCGCATGAGGGTGAATTCCCGCGCCTGTTCAGCGATATCAGCAACAAGCATCCATTCCGCTCGAAACTTGAACGGGTGCGGGCGGCGGCCGAGCGCTCCGGCGCTATCGTCCTGCTCAAAGGACCGGATACCGTGGTGGCGTCGCCGGACGGACGCGCGACCATTGCCGCCAACGCGCCGCCCTGGCTTGCGACCGCCGGTGCCGGTGATGTGTTGTCCGGCATGATCGCCGGCCTGCTGGCGCAGGGTGCGCCGGCCTTCGAGGCGACCTCGATCGGGGTCTGGATGCATGGCGAGGCCGCGCAGGAGGCCGGGCCCGGCCTGATCGCTGAAGACCTGTCTGAAACGCTGCCTGCGGTGTTCCGGCGTCTCTATGATGAATTCGGCATCGAATACTGACGCGCGAGCGGCGCCAGATGGTTTTTCGCCACGACACGCCGCAGACAGTTTTGCTTAGGTTTGTTTCCTTACTCGACGCCGTACCATCGCACCAGCCGCGGCGCCGCCCAGTCGGTCGCTGTGGCCTCGGCCAGCCAGTGTCCGACATGTTCGGCGGCGAATGCGATGCGCTGGGTTGCATGGGGTTCGACCGCCAGCGTGTCCAGCCAGAACGGTTTCCAGCCATCGTCGAGCCGGTCCAGCAGCCGGAAATGATGCCCATGCAGGTGAAACACGGTGGCGATGTCGGCGTGGTTGATGAGCGCCAGGACCACGGTGCGGCCAGCCTTGGCGCGGAATGCCGGCGCTGAAGAAGCCGTAAAATCCGATGGTGTCAGCCAATTGGTCCGTGGTTCGCCCAGCGGCAGGTCGACGCGAAGCGCGTTCCGGAGATCGAGTTGCTCGGGGAGGCCGTTCGTCGGCAATGGTGGTGCCGGCGGCAGTGGGGCGGCACGGGCCGGCGGCTCGTCGGTGATCAGCAATCGGCCGATCGGATGAGCCTGTTTGCCGTCATGGAGAAGGATCGGTGAGACAGAGCCGGGTGGTGTGGTCGCGTCGATAAAGGCGTCGACCCGTGCGCCGGGAGCCAGCACCACCGCGCCATTGCGGGCGAGGAACGGCTCCGCCGGCTGGCTGTCCATGGCCATCACACGGACATCGAGATTTTCAATTTTTACGGCAATAACAGTGCGTTGAAACCCATTTATGAGGCGAAACCGCAAACGTTCATTGCGGCGCGCCGGGATGTCCAGCAAGGGCTGGCCATTGATGGTGTAAAGCGGCGTTGCCTCCTGCGGATCGCCGCCGGGCGCCATTTCTGTGCCATCGGGGCGCAGCCGCCAATCCTCGAACAGGCATATCTGGTCGCGATCGACCGGAACGGCCTCGTTCTCCTCCACAATGAAGGGCAGTGCCCTGGACGGCCGTGCCTGGCCATCCCCAATGAGCCGGAGATCGCTCAACAATGTGCCGGCCTGGCGAAGCGGGATCTGGACTCTTTCCGTCGCGCCCGCAGCCAATGGCGTCCGCATGGTTAGGGGCTCTGCGGCCAAAACCCCATCCAGCCCATGCCAGGTCAGCGCCATCGGCACGGTCAGGTCGTTGCAGAGCGTGAATTCGATCGTATCGCCCCGCCTGGACTTGCCGGCGTCGGCTTGCGCGACTCCATTGAGAAGCCAGGACAGGGCGTCCGGCTTGGCTGGATTCGACGCGTCGACGTCGATTCTCGCGTGCAGGGCGAGCCCGGGCTGCGGCTGGGCCCAAGCAGCAGGGAGCAGGAGCCGGGGAAAAGCCGGATCCAGGGTTGGACGCAGGACTGCACCCAGGGCCGTGACGCCCAGTCCGGCCATCAGCCTGCGCCGGTTCGGCCGGAGAATTCGATCTGCCATGGTCTCGATGCGTGCCATTTTCTGCTTATTTATATGCTGAGATTGAGGATTGATCCGGGAGGCTTCACACAGGCCATTTTTCGGCCCATTTTTTTGCTGCGAACGGGCGGGCCCATGTTATAAGCCCGCCCGCCTGCGGCATCGGGGCCGGATATGATGCTATCAGCGGGCGTGGCGGAATTGGTAGACGCGCTGGATTTAGGTTCCAGTGACGAAAGTTGTGGGGGTTCGAGTCCCTCCGCCCGCACCAAGACGAACCAATGTTCGATTTAGTTGTGCATCCTTAGCGCACCTATGAAAACTCTCGGGCATTGCACATAACGAAAGGCCGCCTTCGTGGCGGCCTTTTTGGTTTGCTTCAGTTGCTGCCTTCCGCATCGTCATCGCCAACAGTACGGCACGCATTTGGTGAGGCAGAATGGCGCTTTTCTTGTTGCCACTATGTAGCGCGCACCAATAACTCCCGCGGAGTCCTACCTGAACATCGCGGGTCAAAAAAACGTCATGCAAATTTTACAATCGTCGTGGACGGTCCCATTCGTACAACCGGATTTAAACCGGTGATTTTTATAACAGTGGGGCTTGCATGAAATTAAATGGAATAAAGGCGTTGGTTCTGGGCGCTGTGTTGAGTCTTGGTATCGCCGCAGCGCCGGCTTCTGCCGCTTATGTCGTCGACATAACCCAAGTGGGGAATGACGTTGTTGTAACCGGAAGCGGAAACATCAACCTGGCAGGGCTGGGAAATCCCGGTGGCGGCATTACACCCATCGATTCTGATTTGGGAGCATCCTTTGGGTATCTGCATGTCGGGTCCAGTCCGGATCAAGCCTATTCGGGAACGGTCATGGGACCATCGAGTTTTGGGACGAGTGTAATTGGAGGCTATACCGTTGCAGATAGTGCGACCGGAGTCGTCGTCGGGTTCAATGTGCAAAACGCCCAAACGGGCACGCGCTTCATTATCGTACCCAACGGATACGTGTCCGGCACCGACCTGGGGACGAGCACGGCGATTTTTGAGGACAAGACCTTCGCCGATTTGCACCTGATAGCCGGGACTTCCTACACATGGACTTGGGGGATTGGGCAGAACCTGGATTCCTTCACGGTCAATGTTGAGCAGGTCGCAGCCGTCCCCGAGCCCTCTACCTGGGCGATGATGATCTTCGGTTTCGCGGGTGTCAGCTTTCTGGCCTATCGCCGTAAGCGCGGCGAGACGCTGCGGCTGGTGTAAGGTTGCTCGCACATCGAACGACGAAAGGCCGCCTCAAGGCGGCCTTTCTCCATCATCGCGAGCGATCCAACTCAGTTCCGCATTATATCGCTCGATTAAAGTGCGCTGGCCCAAGGGCATCATGATTGCTCGGACGGTGAGACCCTCGAGATGGGACGTTCTCAGAGATGGTGTTTTCGTTATCCATTGATCACCTTGATCGTGGTGTCTCCGGCGAGCAGTAGCGCGTGCCAGTCGAACACTGTTTGATCGCGAAGAGGCACGGCGAAGTTCTGATATAAGTCCAGCCTGCGGCAGGATGATTTCGTCCAGCTGGCAGCTCAGTGAATTTCGTAAAGACATAAATAAATCAATATGTTGAACAGAGCTATTGAGGTGCCTACTTTAGAGCTAAATTGATTGTTGGGCGTTGTTTCCTGGATGGACCTAGAGCTTCCGTAACAGCTCAGGCATTGCCATTCTGGTTGCAGCCGTACTTTAGAAAGAAGTTGGCTTGAATCGGCGTAGCGATCATGCGATCAGCCTCAGTAAGCGATGCGGGCGCGCGGATCGAAAATTTGGGATATAAACTGAGATATGAATCGGGATAGATCGCCCGATTTTACGTCTAGAAATCTTAATGATTTCAACGTGTTTGTAGCTAGTTCCAGCCGCTCCGCCCGCACCAAGCGCTTTCAGCGTTTGCAGACGAATACTTGGAGAGCCTTAATCCTGCTCCAGCGGGATGGGTTCACCGAACCACTGGCGCAGGCTGCAAGGCCGGGTGCTGACCAGATTGACAATGTCTTGGCCGCTAGGCCGGACCAAGCGGAAGAAGATTGACACCATGCAGGTCACAGAAACCCTGGCTGAGGGATTGAAGCACGAATTCCAGATCAGCGTTCCCGCATCCGATCTCGATGCCAAGGCGGGCGCTCGGCTGGTGGATCTCAAGGACAAGGTTCGCCTCAACGGCTTTCGTCCGGGCAAGGTGCCGGTCAGCCACCTCAAGAAGGTGTACGGCCGTTCGGTGATGGCCGAGACCGTCGAGCAGACGATCCGCGACACCAATTCGCAGCTTTTCTCCGAGCGCGGTTTTCGCCTTGCGACCGAACCCAAGGTCACGATGCCGACGGAAGAAAAAGCCGTCGAAGACATCCTCGAAGGGAAGTCCGACCTGACCTATACGGTTTCGATCGAGGTCGTGCCCCCGATCCAACTCGCGGACTTCAAGAGCTTCACCGTCGAGACGCCGGTCGTGGACGTGACCGACGCCGATGTCGATGACGCCATCAAGCGGATTGCCGATGCGAACCGCAGCTACGCCGCCAAGGCCGAGGGCGCGAAGGCCGAAACCGGCGATCGCGTCACCATCAACTTCAAGGGCTCCATCGATGGCACCCCGTTCGACGGTGGCACCGGCGAGGGTATCCAGGTCGTGATCGGTGCCGGGCAATTCATTCCCGGTTTCGAGGATCAGTTGATCGGCATCGCGGCCGGCGAGACCCGCACGCTGAAAGTCACATTCCCGAAGAACTACGCCAGCGAGAAACTGGCTGGCCAGGCGGCCGAGTTTGAAACCACGGCGACCGCGGTCGAAGCGCCAGAGGACGCCAAGATCGACGATGAGTTCGCCAAGGCGTTGGGGCTGGAATCGCTCGACAAGCTCAAGGAAGCAGCGCGCGAGCGGTTGACGGCCGAATTCGCCGGCGCCACGCGCCAGCGGGTCAAGCGCATGTTGCTTGATCGCCTGGACGAGGCCCATCGCTTCGAAGCGCCGCCTTCGCTGGTGGAAGAGGAATTCCGGCTGATGTGGAATTCGATCAAGGCCGAGATGGAATCCGGCGGCAAGACCTTTGCCGACGAAAGCATGACGGAAGAGGGCGCCGAGGAAGAGTATCGCAAGATCGCCGACCGGCGGGTGCGGCTCGGTCTCGTGCTGTCCGAGATCGGCGAAAAGAACAAGATCACGGTCACCGACGATGAGGTCAGCCGTGCGGTGATCGAGCGCGCGCGCTCGATGCCGGGCCGCGAGAAGGAAGTCTGGGACTACTATCGCAGCAACGCCAATGCGCTGGCCCAGCTTCGTGCGCCGATCTATGAAGACAAGGTGGTCGATTTCATTCTCGAACTCGCCAACGTGACCGAGAAGAAGGTCACGCGCGAAGAGTTGTTCAAGGAAGATGACGAGAAAAGTGTCGCCTGATCGCAGGATCCGGCGGTAGCCGCATTAAGGATGAACCGCGAAAGCGGCCTGGCGGCGATATCCGTCGCTAGGCGGCTTGATCCGAATCGGCTTGAACTTGTCCTGCTTACCTCGTCGCTGCCCGGCCTTGTCGTCGGGGAATTGGCTCATATCTGTGAGCCTGTCTTTTTAAGTCCTGCATCACGGGGCGTGCATCCGCGCCCGGCAATTCAAGCTAGCGCCGCATTGCCGATGGATGTCCGCCGCCGCCAACTCTTGGGTGACTAATGCGCGATCCGGTCGAAACCTACATGAATCTCGTGCCGATGGTGGTCGAGCAGACCAACCGCGGCGAGCGCGCCTACGACATCTTCTCGCGCCTTCTGAAGGAACGCATCATCTTCCTGACCGGTCCGGTCGAGGACGGCATGTCGACGCTGGTCGTCGCGCAATTGCTGTTCCTCGAGGCGGAGAATCCGAAGAAGGAAATCTCGATGTACATCAATTCGCCGGGCGGCGTGGTGACATCGGGGCTTGCGATCTACGACACCATGCAGTTCATCCGTCCGCCGGTGTCGACACTCTGCACCGGGCAGGCGGCGTCGATGGGGTCGCTGCTGCTGGCCGCGGGCGAGAAGGACATGCGTTTCTCGCTGCCGAACGCGCGCATCATGGTGCATCAGCCGTCCGGCGGCTTCCAGGGCCAGGCCACAGACATCATGCTGCATGCGCAGGAAATCCTGAACCTCAAGAAGCGGCTCAACGAGATCTACGAGAAGCATACCGGCCAGACCTACAAGGCGATCGAGGATGCGCTGGAGCGCGACAAGTTCCTTACCGCCGAGATGGCTCGTGATTTCGGCATTGTCGACAAGGTGATCGACAAGCGCGCGGAGGAGCCGGCGCCCAAGGCTTCTTGATCAGAGGGCTTCTTGATTAATGAGTCCTCTCAAGCCTTCGTAACGGGCCCCGTAACGTATACGGGAGCGATGTTACCTTGTTGGCCTCGGGCTTACTTGGTCCGGGCCAAACCGCTGCCGCGAGGCGGGCCGAAAGCGCCATTTTGAGCCCTTGCCGGGGCGCAAAGTTCCACTTTTGTGCCTGTCCGGGGGCGTGGTAATCGCGCAACGCTTGGCTGATTTCCGTATCTGGTGCTCGCGCCGCTGTCGCAAATCACGGTATTGTCACGGATATCCGGGGCAGGGCCGATTAGGGAATTCTTGATAGTCGGGTGTCAGCATGGTTGGCTAGGTCGGATGGGCGGGGGAATCGGTTAGGCTGTGATTTACAGCATTGGGAGCGTAGGGTCTTTTTTGGTACGTTTTTTGCTCTATCTATAATTCTGCGCCGAGTGGTGTCGGAATAGGACGATTGAGCTGACGGGATCGAACGGCGGACGGAGATAAGAATGAGTAAGGTCGGCACGAGCGACTCCAAGAACACGCTGTATTGCTCGTTCTGCGGCAAGAGCCAGCACGAAGTCCGCAAACTGATCGCGGGTCCAACGGTCTTTATCTGCGACGAATGCGTCGAATTGTGCATGGATATCATTCGCGAGGAGAACAAATCCTCGCTGGTGAAATCGCGCGACGGCATTCCGACGCCGAAGGAAATCTGCAAGGTCCTCGATGACTATGTCATCGGCCAGAGCCATGCCAAGAAGGTGCTCTCGGTCGCGGTCCACAACCATTACAAGCGCCTCAATCACCAGACCAAGCACAACGACGTCGAGCTTGCGAAGTCGAACATCCTGCTGATCGGTCCGACCGGATCGGGCAAGACGCTGCTGGCGCAGACGCTGGCGCGGATTCTCGATGTGCCGTTCACGATGGCGGATGCGACGACGCTGACCGAAGCCGGCTATGTCGGTGAGGACGTCGAGAACATCATTCTGAAGCTGTTGCAGTCCGCCGACTACAATGTCGAGCGCGCGCAGCGCGGCATCGTCTATATCGACGAAATCGACAAGATCAGCCGCAAGTCGGACAACCCGTCAATTACCCGCGACGTGTCCGGCGAGGGCGTGCAGCAGGCGCTGTTGAAGATCATGGAAGGCACGGTGGCCTCGGTACCGCCGCAGGGCGGCCGCAAGCATCCGCAGCAGGAGTTCCTGCAGGTCGACACCACGAACATTCTCTTCATCTGCGGCGGTGCGTTCTCCGGTCTGGAGAAGATCATCTCCGCGCGCGGCCGCTCGACCTCGATCGGCTTTGCCGCGCAGGTGCTGGCGCCGGAAGACCGCCGCACCGGCGAAATCTTCCGTCACGTCGAACCCGAGGATCTGCTGAAATATGGCCTGATCCCGGAATTCGTCGGTCGCTTGCCGGTGGTTGCGACGCTGGAAGACCTCGACGAGGCCTCGCTGAAGAAGATCCTGACCGATCCGAAGAACGCGCTGGTGAAGCAGTATCAGCGCTTGTTCGAGATGGAAAACATCGAACTGACCTTCGCCGACGAGGCGCTTGGCGCGGTGGCCCGCAAGGCGATCGAACGCAAGACCGGCGCGCGCGGACTGCGTTCGATCCTCGAGAGCATCCTGCTCGAAACCATGTTCGACCTTCCGGGCCTGGAAGGCGTCGAAGAGGTGGTGATCTCGCGTGAAGTTGTGGAGGGAACGGCTCGTCCGCTCTACATTTACGCCGACCGTTCCGACCGCGCGGTGGAAAGCAGCGCCAGCGCCTGATCGCAGGCCGCGTTGTTCGGATTGCGGATTTGACAATCGGCCGCGGGGGCTTGTTCCCGCGGCCGTCGCGTTTCAGGCGAGACCTCGCGTTTAGCCCCATTTGGCGGGCATTTCCGACACTTGACACCCCCACCACCGATAGCCACCTAATGCAATCGGTGGCGAAAATCATGCCTGAGATTCGTCACTCAACGATCAGGGAAAGCAGGCTCCGCTTGAGCCGAACGATCCCATCCCGGCACCTTGTGGCGGTTGCGCAATTTGGCGGACTGCGAGGCAAGGGGGCATAACAAAAGGAATAGGCCATGACGTCTCCGAAACCCCGGCCATCTATCGTTCACGGCGAAAGCCGCACTTACCCGGTGTTGCCGCTTCGCGACATCGTCGTTTTTCCGAACATCATCGTGCCTTTGTTCGTCGGCCGCGAGAAATCGATCCGCGCGCTCGAAGAGGTCATGAAGAACGACGCGCTGATCATGCTGGCGACGCAGAAGAACGCGTCGGACGATGATCCGGCGCCGGATTCGATCTATGAAACCGGCACGCTTGCCAGCGTGTTGCAGCTGCTCAAATTGCCCGACGGCACCGTGAAGGTGCTGGTGGAAGGGCTTGAGCGCGCCCGCGTTGAGAAATATTCCGACCGGCCCGATTATTACGAGGCGACTGCGGTGGCGCTTGCCGACACCGACGCCAATTCCGTCGAGGCGGAAGCGCTGGCGCGCTCGGTCGTGTCCGACTTCGAGAGCTATGTGAAGCTCAACAAGAAGATCTCGGCCGAGGTCGTCGGCGTGGTGCAGGCGATCACCGATTTCGCCAAGCTGAGCGATCAGGTCGCTTCGCACCTGGCGGTCAAGATCGCCGATCGTCAGGCGATCCTGGAGACGCTGTCCGTGACCGCGCGCCTCGAGAAAGTGCTCGGGCTGATGGAGAGCGAGATCTCGGTGCTTCAGGTCGAGAAGCGCATCCGCTCGCGCGTCAAGCGCCAGATGGAGAAGACCCAGCGCGAATATTACCTCAACGAGCAGATGAAGGCGATCCAGAAGGAACTCGGCGATGACGAGGGCCGGGATGAACTCGCCGATCTGGAAGAGAAGATTGCCAAGACCAAGCTTTCCAAGGAAGCGCGGGAGAAGGCGCAGCACGAATTGAAGAAGCTGCGCCAGATGTCGCCGATGTCCGCGGAAGCGACCGTCGTGCGCAACTATCTCGATTGGTTGCTGTCGATTCCGTGGAACAAGAAATCCAAGGTCAAGAAGGATCTGGAGGCCGCGCAGGCGGTGCTCGACGACGATCATTACGGCCTGGAGAAGGTCAAGGACCGCATCATCGAGTATCTGGCGGTGCAGTCGCGCGCCAACAAGCTGACCGGGCCGATCCTGTGCCTGGTCGGACCTCCCGGTGTCGGCAAGACCTCGCTCGGCAAGTCGATCGCGAAGGCGACGGGACGCGAATTCGTTCGCGTGTCGCTCGGCGGCGTGCGCGATGAAGCCGAGATCCGCGGTCACCGCCGCACCTATATCGGCTCGATGCCCGGCAAGATCATCCAGTCGATGCGGAAGGCGAAGACCTCGAATCCGCTGTTCCTGCTGGATGAGATCGACAAGATGGGCGCCGATTTCCGCGGCGATCCGTCCTCGGCGCTGCTTGAGGTCCTGGACCCCGAGCAGAACGCGACCTTCAACGACCACTATCTTGAGGTCGATTATGATCTGTCCAATGTGATGTTCATCACGACCGCGAATACGTTGAATATTCCGGGCCCGCTGATGGACCGCATGGAGATCATCCGGATCGCCGGCTACACCGAGAACGAAAAGGTCGAGATCGCGCGCAAGCATCTGATCCCGAACGCGATCTCCAAGCACGGCCTGGATTCCAAGGAATGGTCGATCGACGACGACGCGTTGCTGCTGATGATCCGCCGCTACACCCGCGAAGCGGGTGTGCGTAACCTGGAGCGTGAGCTTTCGACACTGGCCCGCAAGGCGGTGAAGGAGCTGATGATCTCCAAGAAGAAGTCGGTGAAGGTCACCGGGAAGACCCTTGAGGATTTTCTCGGTGTGCCGAAGTACCGCTACGGCGAGATCGAGAGCGTCGATCAGGTCGGCATCGTTACCGGTCTTGCCTGGACCGATGTCGGCGGCGAATTGCTCACCATCGAAGGCGTCATGATGCCCGGCAAGGGCAAGATGACGGTCACGGGCAATTTGCGCGACGTCATGAAGGAGTCGATCTCGGCGGCGGCATCCTATGTCCGCTCGCGGGCGATCACCTATGGCATTGAGCCGCCGCTGTTCGACAGGCGGGATATCCACGTCCACGTGCCGGAGGGGGCGACCCCGAAGGACGGTCCGTCGGCGGGCGTCGCGATGGCGACCGCGATCATCTCGGTCATGACCGGGATTCCAGTCCGGCATGATGTCGCCATGACCGGCGAGATTACGCTGCGCGGGCGGGTGCTGCCGATCGGAGGCCTGAAGGAGAAGCTGCTGGCCGCGGCACGCGGCGGCATCAAGACGGTGCTGATCCCCGAGGATAACGCCAAGGATCTCACGGAGATTTCCGATGCGATCAAGGGCGGGATGGAGATCATTCCGGTCGCGCGCCTGGACGATGTGGTTGCCAAGGCCTTGGTGCGGCCGCCGGTGCCGATCGTTTGGGAAGAAGACGCCAACGCCAAGGTGCCGGTCAAACCGGAGGCCGGCGAAGAGGCGGCAGGCGGTCTGACGGCGCACTGAAGCCTCGCAAGGAACCAGAAGCGGCGTCCCAAAAAAGGGGCGCCGCTTCTTTATGACATGAAGCTTGGCTTGCGTCGTGGGGCGGGCGGAGGCTAAACAGGCGGCGAGGGCGGTTAGCTCAGCTGGTTAGAGCATCTCGTTTACACCGAGAGGGTCGGGAGTTCGAATCTCTCACCGCCTACCAGCTATGGTTTGCTCCGACTTGGGGAATGTCTGAAGCCATCTTGGTATGCCCCGGGGAAAGGGAAGCCAGGCACGCCAATAGAGCTAGCCAGGGCACGGTACCCCGCTCCGCATGCGACTCGGAAGTCCAGTGATAGGATTTGATCGAGGTGCTCCCGTTCACCGGGAGGCGCCGATTCCTGATTGGCCCCATCCTCTGATCCCCATCGGGGCTGGGTTTTTAGCGCAGGCGGGTCATGGTCGAGAAGCGGGCTAATCCTCGGCATCGCGTCTTAAAGGCCGGGACGATTGAATTCGGCGGCGGGGTGATCGACTGCACCGTTCGCAATCTCTCGAAGGCCGGGGCGGCGCTCGACGTTACCAGCCCGGTGGGCATTCCCGACAAATTCACCTTGGTTATCCCGAGCGACGGGCAGCGTTTCGCGTGCCACATCATCTATCGCAAGGAAAAGCGGATAGGAGTGGCGTTCGACTAACCCTACCGGTTTTGATTGAATCGGAACCCGGCTCTAATATCTTATTTTAACGCGTTTTCTTCATGCGAATCGGAATCGGTTTCACGCGAAACCGCTATCGCCGGCCGTGCCTGAAACAAGTAAAGCCACGCGGGTGTTAGCCGCATGGCCTCATTTGGGTCGAGTAGCTGTTCAGCTAGCCGACTCTCAGATTTTCCGCCGACGTTTTGCCGCGATTTTCCTTCTCTTCGTAGCTGACCTTGGCTCCCTCATTGAGGGAGCTCAGGCCTGCCTTTTCCACGGCCGAGATGTGAACGAACACATCTTTCCCGCCGTTATCGGGTTGAATAAACCCAAAACCCTTCGTCGCATTAAACCACTTCACAGTACCAGTCGCCACGGCGCCGCACTCCCTTTTAAGACAAGGGAGACAACCTAGATCAGTGACAGGGCAAACAGCAAGGAAAACCCGCCGGCGTGACCTGCGGCTTCGTGCATCAGCCGATAATGCAGGCCGAATCGGAGCGGCGGTCGCGGTGTTGATCCTCGGGATCGGGACGGCCGCGGACAGGGATAGTCCGATCCTGCACGACATGTGGGCTGCTTCACAAAGGTTCCATCCGAATTGATGTATGGCTGTTTCGGGTTGTGGCTGCATGACGGAGAAAGCGAATGGAGCGCAAGCTATCGCCGCTGGAACAGCAGGCTGCCGATGCATTACGCCGGGCCAGGCGCCTGCCGGTCGGTGCGCATCGAAATGACCTGCGCCAACTGGCCGTGGGCCTGCTCTGGCTGCATCGCAATGGTATGGTCGCGCAGGTCAAGGACTGCACGGTGGTCAGGTTTTCGACGCGCGAGACTGCATAACGTCGCTGGATACACAAACGCGGCACCACCGGCCCTGGCCTTCGCGCCGGGGTCTTTCGTTTCCTGACGCCGCCAGCCTCCCGGATAAAAGAACCCCGCCTTCGACGGATCGCCGGGCGGGGTGGAGGTTCAATTATGGCAAAAACACCTGTCCTTGATGGATAGGATCGAAGGACAGGAAGGTAGCACGGGAAAGTTTACTGCGATGATCGATACGGACAACAGGATTAAAGCGAATGGGTCAAAGGCAATATTCCCGGTCATCGACGGCAACGCTCCCGGTCTGCGAAAAGAATTGAGGCGGAAATCCGGTTCGGTTATTCAAGGAGAACACTATTGCAGGGATCTTCGGCGACAGGCGGTGCCGGAGATGCTCGGGGAGCGATGCCGCCAGGAGACCAGCCATGTTCGTCACCTCGAGATCCCGGATAGCCACACTCCTGCTTCTGTTCGCGGCGGCAGGACTGGCGCCCACAGGCGCGTCGGCCATCCCGTTGGAAGTGGCGAAGAAGTGCAATTCCCTTGTCGCGAAAGCGTTTCCCCCACGCGAACCCGGCAACCCCGCGGCCGGCAGCGCGAAAGGCACCGCGCAGCAGCAGAGAGATTATTTCAGTAAATGCGTGGCGAGCGGCGGCAACATGGACGACGGGGCCGACAAGACCACGAAATAAGCCAGTATAGGCTTGATGCGCGCCGTTTACGGGCCCGCATCCCTGTGAAATTCTCCGACGGCAACGTGGAAGCACGCAGATGGAAGCACCGGCAGGCCACGATCAAAATGCCGATCAGATCGCGTATTGGAACGGGCCGGGCGGGCAGCGCTGGACGGATCGCCAGCAAATGCAGGACATCATGCTTGCACCGGTTGCCGACATCCTGATCGACCGCGCGAACGTCGGGCCGGGTGAGCGGATTGTCGATATTGGCTGCGGCTGCGGCGCCATTGCGATCGCGCTTGCGCAAAAGGCCGGTTCGGCAGGTCATGTCCTCGGCGTCGATGTCTCGGCGCCGATGCTGGCGCGGGCGCGGCAAGTTGCGCCGGCGGCTGTGCCGGTCGATTTCGTTCTCGCCGATGCCACGGTCTACCCGTTTGATCCTGCGAGCGCCGACCTTCTGGTGTCCCGATTTGGGGTGATGTTTTTCGCCGAGCCCGCGGTTTCCTTCGCCAATATGCGCAAGGCGTTGCGGCCGTCGGGACGGCTGACTTTCGCGTGCTGGCGCGAGCCGCGCGAGAATCCCTGGCTGATGGCCCCGCTTCAGGCGGTTTACAAGCATGTGCCAAAGCTGCCGCAGCTTGGACCGGAAGATCCCGGCCCGTTCTCCTTTGCATCCGAGCTGCGCGTTCGGCGCATCCTGGATGCAGCGGGATTTTCGAGCGTGGCGATGGAGCAGCATGATTTCGCCATCGATGTTGCGATTGGGCGAGGTCTCGACGCCGCAATCGAATCCGCGCTCGAAATCGGGCCGGCGAGCCGCGCGCTGGAGGGGCAGTCAGCGGAGTTGCGCGAAGCCTCCACGCATTCGGTCCGCGAGACGCTGTTGCCTTTCGTACGAGGGGTGTCGGTGCCGCTGCCCGCAGCGATCTGGATCGTAACCGCGTCTGCGACCTGAGCGATCCGCGTGGCCTGGCTACGCCGCAATGCCAATTAGGGTTCATTGGTTAGGTTAAGAGCGGGATCGCATTGTCCCGTCATGCAAAACAGCTAATTTAAGTCCGGCCCCCCTGTATTACGAAACGGGGACATGGTGTTTTATTTGGGAGCGTTGCTTTTTAGATCATTACAGCGTTTTCGAGCGAAGTTGGTTCCGGTTCGCGTGAAGAAAACGCATCAAACCAAAAGAGCAGAGTTTCAGCTCTGATTCCATCAGAACCGAGAGTTTAGATCATATGCGTTGGGCGTCTTTCACCGCTGTCCCGCAAGGCGAGGTCAAGACCCGGGCTCGCGGGCAATTTGCTTTGATTTAATGAATTAACAGGCGCAGCGTGCATGTTAAGTTTGCGAGATAACCGTGCGGGAAGAAAAGAATAACGACGGTTCGTCCAGAACAATTTTTCGCCGGCTCCTTTCCAATCTGAAAGACAGGGCGCCATTTATTTTTTATTTCGCGGCCGTCCTGGTCGCGATGGCAGGATGGCTCTACTTCATCGGATGGCTGTTATGGCGGTTCGTCGTCTGGATTTTTAGTTAGAGCCTGAAGCTTCCTGCGTTGCTCAAGCCCGTTCCTCCCAGATCATCGCCAAATGTACGATGGTCTGAACGGCCTTTTCCATGTCCTGCACGCTCACCCATTCCAGCCGCGAATGAAAGGCATGTTCGCCGGCGAAGATGTTGGGGCAGGGCAGTCCCATGAACGACAGCCGTGACCCGTCGGTGCCGCCGCGGATCTGGGTCTTCGCCGGTTGCAGGCCGGCACGGCGGATGGCCTCCATCGCATGATCCATGATTTCCGGGTGACGGTCGATCACCTGCTTCATGTTGCGGTACTGCTCCTTGATTTCCATCCGGTAGGTCGACCGCGGAAAGTCCCGCATCACTTCCTTGACGATGCTTTCCAGCAGGGCTTCCTTTTCCTTCAGTCCGTCATCGGTGAAATCGCGTACGATGAAGGCGAGCGTGGCCTGTTCCAGCGCGCCCGAGATCGCGACCGGATGCAGAAAGCCCTGCTTGCCTTCGGTGGTTTCCGGCGAGCATTTGTTCTTTGGCAGGCGGTCGATGATGGCGGCGGCAATCTTGATGGCGTGCTCCATCCTGCCCTTGGCATACCCCGGATGGGTGCTGACGCCTTCAATGGTGATGGTGGCGCCGTCAGCCGAAAACGACTCGTCTTCGATATAGCCTGCGCTTCCGCCGTCCATGGTATAGGCGACGTCAGCACCGAGTTTCTTCAGATCGACCTTGTCGACGCCGCGGCCGATTTCCTCGTCGGACGTAAACAATATCTTGATGGGGCCGTGCTTGATCTGCGGATTGCTGATCAGGAACTGTGCCGCATCCATGATTTCGGCAACGCCTGCCTTGTTGTCTGCGCCCAGCAGCGTGGTGCCGTCCGTGGTGACGATGTCGTTGCCGATCTGGCCGGCGAGCGCCGGATGTTCCGCGGCACGGATGATCTGCGAACGGTCGCGCGGCAGCACGATGTCACCGCCACGATAGTTTTTGACGATTTGCGGCTTGACGTCCTTGCCGGAGCAATCGAACGAGGTGTCCATGTGCGAGCAGAAGCAGACGGCCGGGACACCACGTTTGTCTGTGTTCGCGGGGATCGTCGCATAGACATAGCCATATTCGTCGAGATGAGCGTCGCTGATCCCCATCGCCTGCAGTTCGCTTGCGAGCAGGCGGCCCAGATCCTTCTGCTTTTCGGTGGAAGGGCTGGTCGGAGAAGCCGGGTCCGACTGGGTGTCGATGACCACATAGCGCAGGAAGCGCTCGGTCACGGTGTGCTTGAATTGAAGGGGTGAGGGCACTGTCAAAACCGCGGCTGGAACGGAAACTCGATCAGGCCAATATAACAGAAAGCGCCATTCCGGGAGCTGCGTTATTGGGCCGGAATGGCGCAGCAAAAGCCGGAACGCGCTTCCTTGGGGCATTGTTCAACTCGGTTGAATCATGCCCTAGACAGCTTCCTTGAGTTCCTTGGCCGCGCGGAAGGCAACCTTCTTGCTGGCCTTGATGTGGATTTGCTCACCGGTGGCGGGGTTACGGCCCATGCGGGCGGCTCGCTTGCGCACCTGCAGGATGCCGAGACCGACGATGCGGATACGTTCGCCCTTTTTCAGATGCTTGGTGATTCGGCCGACCAGATCGGTCAGAATGGCCTCGGCGCTTTTCTTGGATAGCTCGTGCTCCTCCGACAGGGCGGCCGCCAGATGTTTGAGCGTGATCGTAGCCGGGGTCGCTGCTTTCTTCGCCATGTTTGGCCCTCCTCATTGGTGTTGATGGCTCAGGAAACCAAGACGTAGCAGGCCTTAAATGATTCGGGAGCGGGCCGCCTCCGCTGTTTTGCCTATAAATAGGCCCTTATTTGAATCGGCATCGCAAAAATGCCCGAATAGCAAGGGGATTTGCAACGTCCTTGACTTGAGTTGGGCGCCCCTTTAAGTCCCAGCATTCGCGGGTCAAGCGATCACGCGGGAGTAGCTCAGTTGGTTAGAGCGCCGGCCTGTCACGCCGGAGGTCGCGGGTTCGAGCCCCGTCTCTCGCGCCAGCAGAATCAATGACTTAGTGCTGTTTCTGGACGCGGCCCCTGATTTCTGCCGGCGTCCAGCAAAGCTGACAGTAATACCAGCGGCTACTCGGCGGCGGTCAGCTTCAGCAATTCGCCCCGCACCTGATCGAGCATACTTGCATAGTCGCGGCTTTTGGTCTGCCGGAACAGCCATACCGCCGGGGACCAAGGGCTGTCTGTCGCGGACAAGCACCGGGCTTCGGACTGGCTTACCGGATCATCACGCTGTTCGAATTCGTCATGGCGACCGGCTGGCCGGCCCGGACCACATGCGCGGTCGGGGTATCGTCGGAACTGCTCCGCGCGAAGATACCGAGCCCCGCCACCGTAATGCCGGCCACAAGCGCCATCACCACGATCTTGAGATGCGTTGCGCGGTCCGCTGATTGAATCGACTGGTTCACCTGAGCCTCCTGCCGTCTGAAGCACCGATCCGTTGGCAGGGAGGCTACGCGCGCTCTGTTTCACGGCGGTTTCGCAGGCATCGCATAACGGTTTCGTCGACCTCTATCGTGTTTTCGAGCAACGCGGACGGCTCGGCCGGCGACGATCTTGCTGACGGAGACGGTTCGGCGCTAACTGCGGCCAAGGCGCGATAAAGCGCCGGGGAGAGAAACGACAATGAAGGAAATGACCCGAAGGGGTTTGCTTGGCGCGGCATCGGCCGCCTGGGCCACCGGCTTCCTTGGCAAGCCAGCCAGAGCCGCCGCCGAATTCGAATTCAAGCTTGGCGTCGATACACCGGATACGCATCCCCTGACGGTTCGCCTGATCGAGGCTGCGCAAGCCATCGGATCGCAATCCGGTGGCAGGCTGAACGTGACGGTTTTTCCGAACAGTCAGTTGGGCGGCGATCCCGAAATGCTGTCGCAGCTTCGCGCCGGCGGCATCGATCTCCTGGCGGCGCCGAGCCTGACGCTCTCGACGCTGGTGCCGCTCTCGGGCCTGCCAAGCGTTGGCTTTGCCTTTCCGTCCTATGATCGGGTCTGGGCTGCGATGGATGGCGGCCTCGGCGATTTCGTTCGCGAGGCCATCGCCAGGACCGGCGTCGTGCCGATGAAAAAAGTCTGGGACAATGGTTTCCGGCAGATCACCTCGTCGTCGGGCCGGCAATTGAACAGTGTGGAAGATCTCAAGGGGTTCAAGATCCGCGTGCCGGTCACGTCGCTTTTGACCTCGCTATTCTCCGGCCTCGGCGCGCTGCCGTCGAGCATCAGCTACAGCGAACTCTATTCGGCCTTGCAAACCCATATCGTCGAGGGACAGGAAAATCCGCTGGCGCAGGTATCGACCGGCAAATTGTATGAGGTGCAGAAATACTGCGCGCTGTCGAACCATTGCTGGAGCGGCTACTGGATCATCGCCAACCGCCGCGCGCTTTCCAGCCTGCCGGCCGATCTGCTCGAGATGCTCAATAGCGGCTTCGATGCCGCCGCGGTCAGAGAGCGGGCCGATCTCGAGGCAATGGACCGCGCCTTGCAAGTCGAACTCGCGGCCAAGGGCGTGATTTTCAACAAGCCCGATCCGGTGCAGTTCCGGGCGGCGCTGGTGAAAGCCGGTTTTTACGCGCAGTGGCAGAAAACCTATGGCGGAGAGGCCTGGGCTCAATTGGAAAAATATACCGGGCCGCTGAGCTGAGGGGGGCACGGGAACCGTGCCGTCCCCTGCAAGGCGGGCATTCCCGCCGTGAACGGGTCAGGGGACGTGGCCGGTTTGGAGTGTCATGACCCGTCCGGGATGGCTGAGGGCGTCAAGATAGCTTGTCTTGCGCCCTTTGGTGCGCTGCGCTAAGCCTCAGAATAATTCCAATCAGCGAATCTGCGGACGCTCGGAAAACCGCAGGAGAAGGCACCGCCGATATGACCGGCATCCTGCAGAATTATCTTCCACTTGTGGTGTTTATCGCGGTCGCCGGCCTGATCGGCGTGGTCCTGCTGATCGCCCCCTTCATCCTGGCCTTCCAGCAGCCCGATCCGGAAAAGCTTTCCGCTTATGAATGCGGATTCAATGCTTTCGACGACGCCCGCATGAAGTTCGACGTACGCTTCTATCTGGTCGCGATCCTTTTCATCATCTTCGACCTCGAAGTGGCCTTCCTGTTTCCGTGGGCGGTGGCGTTCGGGAAGCTGGGCGCGACCGGCTTCTGGTCGATGATCGTTTTCCTGGCCGTCCTCACCGTCGGCTTTGCCTATGAATGGAAGAAAGGTGCGCTCGAATGGGATTGAGCCCCTCTGCTATGTCTTCGAGACCCGCGGTCGCGCCGGCTGCAACCGGAATCATTGACCCCTCCACCGGCAGGCCGGTAGGCGCCAACGATCCCTATTTCCTCGAGGTCAATCACGAACTGTCCGACAAGGGTTTTTTCGTCGCCGCGGCTGACGATCTGATCACTTGGGCGCGCACGGGATCGCTGATGTGGATGACCTTCGGTCTCGCGTGCTGTGCGGTCGAGATGATGCAGGTGTCGATGCCGCGCTATGACGTCGAGCGGTTCGGCTTTGCGCCGCGCGCCTCGCCGCGGCAGTCCGACGTGATGATCGTGGCCGGCACGCTGACCAACAAGATGGCTCCGGCGCTGCGCAAGGTCTACGACCAGATGCCCGAGCCGCGTTACGTGATCTCGATGGGGTCGTGCGCCAATGGCGGCGGCTACTATCACTATTCGTACTCGGTGGTGCGCGGATGCGACCGAATCGTGCCGATCGACATCTATGTGCCGGGTTGTCCACCGACGGCGGAAGCGCTGCTCTACGGCGTGCTATTGCTGCAGAAAAAGATCCGGCGCACCGGCACTATCGAACGCTAAAGGTTTTCGGAAATGGACGACGGCAGGCTCGACGCCTTGGGGCAGACGATCGTGGGTGCGCTGGCTGGCGCTGCGACCGGTCATACCGTTGCTTTCGACCAGCTTACGGTTGACGTGCTGGCCGGCAGGATCGTCGATGTCGTGCGTTTCCTGCGTGACGATCCCGGCTGCCGCTTCGTCAATCTTACCGATGTGACCGCGGTCGATTACCCCGGCCGGGCGAAGCGCTTCGACGTGGTCTATCATCTGCTGTCGCCGACGCTGAATACCCGCATCCGGCTGCGCGCCGAGGCTGGCGAGACCACGCAGGTACCCTCGATCATCGAGGTGTTTCCCGGCGCCGACTGGTTCGAGCGCGAAACCTATGATCTTTATGGCGTGATCTTCACCGGCCATCCCGACATGCGGCGGCTCCTGACCGATTACGGTTTCGAGGGCCACCCGCTGCGCAAGGATTTCCCGCTTACCGGTTTCGTCGAGGTGCGTTACGACGACCAGGAGAAGCGGGTGGTGTACGAACCGGTCCGGCTCAATCAGGAATTCCGCAAGTTCGATTTCCTCTCGCCGTGGGAAGGCGCGGATTATCCGGTCCTGCCGGGGGACGAGAAGGCGACGCCTAAGTCATGAACGAGCAAAACCTCCGCAATTTCACCATCAATTTCGGGCCGCAGCATCCGGCGGCGCACGGGGTGCTGCGCTTGGTGCTGGAACTCGACGGCGAAGTGGTCGAGCGCGTCGATCCGCATATCGGCCTGCTGCATCGCGGCACCGAGAAGCTGATCGAGCAGAAGACCTATCTGCAGGCGATCCCGTATTTCGACCGGCTAGACTATGTCGCGCCGATGAATCAGGAGCATGCGTTTTGTCTCGCGGCTGAAAAGCTGCTCGGCATCGCCGTGCCGCGCCGTGGCCAGTTGATCCGGGTGCTGTATTGCGAGATCGGCCGCATCCTGTCGCATTTGCTCAACGTCACCACGCAGGCGATGGATGTCGGCGCGCTGACCCCGCCGCTGTGGGGCTTTGAAGAGCGCGAAAAGCTGATGGTGTTCTACGAGCGTGCGTCAGGCTCGCGCATGCATGCGGCGTTCTTCCGCATCGGCGGCGTGCATCAGGATCTGCCGCCGAAGCTGATCGACGATATCGATGCCTGGTGCGACCCGTTCCTCGGCGTGGTCGCCGATCTGGAGCGGCTCCTGACCGGCAACCGCATCTTCAAGCAGCGCAACGTCGATATCGGCGTGGTGACGCTGAAGCAGGCGTGGGAATGGGGTTTTTCCGGCGTCATGGTGCGCGGCTCGGGCGCGGCTTGGGATCTGCGCAAGGCGCAGCCTTACGAATGCTATGCCGAGATGGATTTCGACATTCCGATCGGCAAGAACGGCGACTGCTACGACCGTTACTGCATCCGCATGGAAGAAATGCGCCAGTCGGTGCGCATCATGAAGCAGTGTATCCAAAAGCTGCGCGCGCCGGACGGGCAGGGGCCCGTCGCGATCGAGGATCACAAGATCTTCCCGCCGCGCCGCGGCCAGATGAAGCGCTCGATGGAAGCACTAATCCACCACTTCAAGCTCTATACCGAAGGTTTTCACGTGCCGGCCGGCGAGGTCTACGCCGCGGTGGAAGCGCCCAAGGGCGAGTTCGGCGTCTATCTCGTCTCGGACGGCACCAACAAGCCCTATAAATGCAAGATCCGCGCGCCGGGCTTTGCGCATTTGCAGGCGATGGATTTCATCTGCAAGGGCCATCTGTTGGCCGACGTCTCGGCCATCCTGGGCTCGCTCGACATTGTGTTCGGAGAGGTCGACCGGTGATGGCGCAAGCGCCGATCCAGTTTGATCGCGCCTCGGGGGCTCTGGAAGGGGCCAGCCTGTGGGAGCGCACGGCTGCGGTGGCGCTGACGACCGGCTCGAAAATCTCGTCGCATTTTTCGCATCGGGGCTACAACCACTGCGCCAATTTGCTGCGCAAGGCGCTGCCGGAGCGCAACATTGCGATCAAGCTCAATGCCGACGCGACGTTCGAATTTCCCTATGGCGACGGCTACTGGAGCAAGCTGCTCAATCGCTCGTATCATTACGAGGACGAGCTGGAACTGCTGTTCAAGGGCGCCATCGGTGTCGATTACACGCTGATCGATTGCGGGGCCAATTACGGCTATTGGTCGGTGCTGGTATCCAGCGCGCCATTCGGTTCGCACAGGGCGATCGCGATCGAGCCGTCATCGCAGAATTTTGCCAAGCTCAAGAACAACGCCGGGATCAACGACAATCGCTTCGAAGTAATGAAGTGCGCGATCGGATCTGCGCGCGGTACCGCGCGGTTGTCCGGCACCAAGCATGAAGCCTTCAGCATCGCCGGAAACACCAATGGCGGTGGCGAGGAAGTGCCGGTGATCGCGCTCGATAATCTGCTCGACGATGGCCGGATTTCGGCCGGCGGAAAATACCTGGTCAAGCTGGATGTCGAAGGGGTGGAAATCGAGGCGATCAAGGGTGGCCCGCGCCTTTTGCAGGGCGATAGCGTGATATTATGTGAGGAACACGGCAACGATCCCCATCACACCGTGTCGCGTTATATCCTCGAACAGACGCCGCTGAAACTGATCGTCTACGATCCTCGCAGCCGTCGCCTGGAAACCGTCACCGAGCTTTCGATTCTCGATCGCATCAAGGTTTCATCCCACGTCGGCTATAACGTATTCGGTACCGCGAGCGCGTTTTGGCAAAACAGGATCGATGTCCTGAACGCCAATGTCACGCGCCGCACGCAATGAGAGACTGAAGAGAATGTCCGTCCGCCGTCTTGCACCGAAAGAATTGCAGCCCGCGAGCTTCACGTTCACGGATGAGAATCTGGCCTGGGCCAAGGCGCAGATCGCCAAATATCCCGAGGGCCGTCAGGCTTCGGCGGTGATCGCGATTCTGTGGCGGGTGCAGGAGCAGCATGAGGGATGGGTGTCGGAAGTGGCGATCCGGGCGGTCGCCGATCTCCTGGACATGCCCTACATCCGGGTGCTGGAGGTCGCGACCTTCTACACGATGTTCCAGCTTCAGCCGGTCGGCAAGAAAGCGCATGTCCAGGTTTGCGGCACCACGCCGTGCCGGCTGCGCGGCGCGGCCGACCTGATCGAGATGTGTCAGAGCCGCATCAACCACGAGCCTTTCGAACTGTCGAAAGACGGCAATTTCAGTTGGGAAGAGGTCGAGTGTCTCGGCGCCTGCGTGAACGCGCCGATGGTGCAGATCTGGAAGGATACCTACGAGGATCTGACCAAGGAAAGCCTGGGCAAGGTACTCGACGGCTTTGCCTCCGGCAATCCGCCGAAGCCCGGGCCGCAGAATGGCCGCCAGTTCTCCGCGCCCATCACCGGGCCGACGACGCTGAAGGAAACCACATGATGCGTGTTCGCGCGCAGTCCAACCGCTGATCGGGAAGTTTCCAGTCATGCTCGACGACAAGGATCGCATCTTCAAGAACCTCTACGGCTTCCATGATTGGGGCCTCGAAGGCGCGCGCCGCCGCGGCGCCTGGGACGGCACCAAGGCGATCATCGACAAGGGCCGCGACTGGATCATCAACGAGATGAAGGCGTCGGGTCTGCGCGGACGCGGCGGGGCGGGTTTTCCGACCGGGCTGAAATGGTCGTTCATGCCGAAGGAATCGACCGACGGCCGGCCGAGCTATCTGGTGGTCAATGCCGACGAGTCCGAGCCGGGCACCTGCAAGGACCGCGAGATCATGCGGCACGATCCGCATCTTCTGATCGAGGGCTGCCTGATCGCGAGCTTCGCGATGGGCGCGCATGCCTGCTACATTTATGTGCGCGGCGAATTCATCCGGGAACGCGAGCATCTGCAGGCCGCGATCGATCAGGCCTATGAAGCCAAGCTGGTCGGAAAAGATAACGTCAACGGCTGGCCGTTCGACATCTACGTCGCCCACGGCGCCGGCGCCTATATCTGCGGCGAGGAAACGGCGCTTCTGGAAAGTCTCGAAGGCAAGAAGGGCCAGCCGCGGCTGAAGCCGCCATTTCCGGCCAATGTCGGGCTCTATGGCTGTCCGACCACGGTCAACAATGTCGAATCGATTGCGGTTGCGCCCGATATCCTGCGGCGCGGCGCGGCGTGGTTTGCCGGGATCGGCCGGCCCAACAATGTCGGCACCAAGCTGTTCTGCATTTCCGGCCATGTCGAACGCCCCTGCAACGTCGAAGAGGCGATGGGCATTCCGTTCCGCGAACTGATCGAGCGCCATTGCGGCGGCATCCGCGGCGGCTGGGACAATCTCAAGGCGGTGATTCCCGGCGGCTCATCCGTGCGCATGGTGCCGGCCGAGCAGATCATCGATACGCCGATGGATTTCGACAGCCTGGGCAAGCTGCGCTCCGGTCTCGGCACCGCCGCCGTCATCGTGATGGACAAGTCGACCGACCTGATCCGCGCCATCGCCCGCATCTCCTATTTCTACAAGCACGAAAGCTGCGGCCAATGCACGCCGTGCCGCGAGGGCACGGGATGGATGTGGCGGGTGCTGACCCGCATGGCCGAAGGCCGCGCGCACAAGCGCGAGATCGATATGCTACTCGAAGTCACCAAGCAGATCGAGGGCCATACCATCTGCGCGCTGGGTGACGCCGCCGCATGGCCGATCCAGGGCCTGATCGCGCATTTCCGTCACGAGATCGAAGCGCGTATCGACGAATATTCGCACAAGGCGGATGTCGATGATGTCGGCATTCTCGATCCCGCGCATATGGTGGCGGCGGAGTGATCTCGATGTCGCAACCGAACGTTTTCTGGTGGCAGAAATACGGGACCGTGGGCCAGATCGCCCAGGCCGCCGTGGCGCTGTTCGGTTTCATCGCGATTCTGGCCCAGATCAACGTGCTTGGAAATAACGCCCACCAGGCGGGCGCGCGGCAGATCTATCAGGCCTATAACGATCTCGAATTCAAGAACCCGCAATACGCCAAGCCAGATCTTGATCGCCTCAAGGCCGGGCCGGCGAACGACATGGTCCAGTACGAGACCTTCGTTTCCTATTTCCTGTATGCCTGCGAGGAAGCGGTCGCCGCGTTCGACAAGCGCGAATGGCAGGCGACCTGCGACTACGATCTGAAGGAGCATCTGCCGTTTTTGTGCGAAAAGATGGCCCGCGAGCCGGCGTACATCTTGACCTACAGCGCCGAGACGCAGCGATGGATCGCCGCAGAACTCCAGAAGGCGGGCATGACGGCTCCGGACTGCAAGTTCAGAAAGACTTGAGATCGCAATGACCAAACTGATCGTCGATGGCAAAGAGATCGATGTCCCTGCGGAATACACGCTGTTGCAGGCGTGCGAGGCCGCGGGCGCCGAGATTCCGCGTTTTTGTTACCACGAGCGGCTGTCGATCGCGGGCAACTGCCGCATGTGCCTGGTCGAGGTGAAGGGCGGCCCCAAGCCGGTCGCAAGCTGCGCCTGGGGCGTGCGCGATTGCCGGCCGGGTCCCAAGGGCGAGCCGCCCGAAATCTCGACCCGCTCGCCGATGGTGAAGAAGGCGCGCGAAGGCGTGATGGAGTTTCTGCTGATCAACCATCCGCTGGATTGCCCGATCTGCGATCAGGGCGGCGAATGCGACCTGCAGGACCAGGCGATGGGTTACGGGGTCGACACTAGCCGCTTCGCCGAGAACAAGCGCGCAGTTGAGGACAAATATCTCGGCGCGCTGGTCAAGACCTCGATGAATCGCTGCATCCAGTGTACGCGCTGCGTCCGCTTCTCGGCCGAAATCTGCGGCGCGCCGGAAATGGGCGCGACCGGCCGCGGCGAGGACATGGAGATCACGACCTATCTGGAGTCCGCGCTGACGTCCGAATTGCAGGGCAATCTGGTCGATATCTGCCCGGTCGGCGCGCTGACCTCGAAACCCTATGCCTTCGCGGCGCGGCCCTGGGAGCTCGGCAAGACACAATCGATCGATGTGATGGACGGCGTCGGCTCGGCGATCCGGGTCGATACCCGCGGCCGCGAGGTGATGCGGATTCTGCCCCGCGTCAACGACGCGGTGAATGAGGAATGGATTTCCGACAAGACCCGTCATGTCGTCGACGGCTTGCGCACCCAGCGGCTCGATCGTCCCTATGTCAGGGAGAACGGCCAGCTCCGCGCCGCGTCATGGGCCGAAGCGTTCGGCGCCATCGCGGCGAAGACCGGCCGCATCGACGGCAAGCGTATTGGCGCCATTGCGGGTGACCTTGCCGCGGTCGAAGAGATGTTCGCGCTGAAGGAATTGCTGGCGAAATTCGGCTCGGCCAATCTTGCCGTGCAGGGCGGCGACGCCTTTGACCCGAAGGCCGGCCGTGCTTCCTATATCTTCAATCCAACCATCGCCGGCATCGAACAGGCCGACGCGCTTTTGATCGTGGGCTCGAACCCGCGCAGGGAAGCTGCGGTTCTCAACGCGCGCATCCGCAAGCGCTGGCGCACGGGGCAGCTCAAGATCGGTGTGGTCGGCGTCAAGGCCGATCTGACCTACGCTTATGATTATATCGGCGCCGGTCCCGACTCGCTCAGTGCTCTCGCTGCCGGCAAGCATTCCTTCGCCGATGTGCTGAAGGGCGCCAAAAATCCGGTCGTGCTGGTTGGCGCCGGTTCGCTGGCGCGTCAGGATGGCGCGGCGGTGCTGGCGCAGGCGGCAAAGATCGCGGCCGATGTCGGCGCGATCAAGGACGGCTGGAACGGGTTCGGCGTGCTTCAGGATACGGCCTCGCGCGTCGGCGCGCTCGATATCGGTTTTGCCGCCGGGGCAGGCGGGTTGAACGCCGCGCAAATGACGACGTTCGGTACGCTCGACGTGCTGTTTCTGCTCGGCGCCGATGAGATCAAGGTGCCGGATGGCACCTTCGTGGTTTACATCGGGACCCACGGCGATCGCGGCGCGCACCGCGCCGATGTCATTCTGCCGGGTGCGGCCTATACGGAAAAATCCGGCATCTACGTCAACACCGAAGGCCGGGTGCAGATGGCCAGCCGCGCGGCATTTCCACCGGGAGATGCGCGGGAGGACTGGGCGATCATTCGGGCGCTGTCCGAGGTTCTGGCCAAGAAGCTGCCGTTCGATTCCCTTGCCGCGCTGCGGCAGGCCATCTTCAAGACGGTGCCGCATCTGATGCGCATCGACCAGATCGAAGCTGGACAAGCGGCCGATTTGAAGACAGTAGCGGGCAAGGGCGGCAGCCTCGACAAGGCGCCGCTCACGTCTTCCGTTGATGATTTTTACCTGACCAACCCGATCGCGCGAGCGTCCGCGGTCATGGCGGAGTGCTCCCGCCTGGCTTCCGGGCACATGCTGACGGCGGCAGAGTGAGCGTGACCTGATGGCTGAATTCTTCGCAAGCGCGTTCTGGACCGGTTTTCTCTGGCCGCTGATCATCATGGTCGCCGAGAGCCTGTTGCTGCTCGTGGTGCTCTTGGTCGCGATCGCCTACATCCTGCTCGCCGACCGCAAGATCTGGGCGGCGGTGCAGATTCGGCGCGGCCCCAACGTGGTCGGCCCGTTTGGCCTGTTCCAGTCCTTTGCCGATCTGTTGAAGTTCGTGCTGAAGGAGCCGATCATCCCGGCCGGCTCCAACAAGGGCATATTCCTGCTGGCGCCGCTGGTGTCCTGCGTGCTGGCGCTGGCGGCCTGGGCCGTGATCCCGATGAATCTCGGCTGGGTGATCTCCGACATCAATGTCGGGGTGCTCTATATCTTCGCGATCTCCTCGCTGTCGATCTACGGCATCATCATGGCCGGATGGTCGTCGAATTCGAAATACCCGTTCCTCGCGGCCCTTCGCTCTGCGGCGCAGATGGTGAGTTACGAAGTCTCGATCGGCTTCGTCATCATCACGGTCCTGCTGTGCGCGGGATCGCTCAATCTCTCGGCCGTGGTCGAAGCGCAGAACACCCGCGGATTCGGCGGCCTGATCGGTTTGCCGCAACTGACGTTCCTGAACTGGTACGTGTGGCCGTTGTTTCCGATGTTCGTGGTCTTCTACGTCTCGGCGCTGGCCGAAACCAACCGTCCGCCATTCGATCTGGTGGAAGCCGAATCGGAACTGGTGGCCGGCTTCATGGTTGAATACGGCTCGACGCCGTATCTCCTGTTCATGCTCGGCGAATATGTCGCGATCACTACGATGTGCGCGATGGCGACGATCCTGTTCCTGGGCGGCTGGCTGCCGCCGATTGCGCTGCCGCCGTTCACCTGGATACCCGGGGTGATCTGGTTCGCGCTGAAGCTTTTCTTCATGTTCTTCCTGTTTGCGATGGCGAAGGCGATCGTGCCGCGCTACCGCTACGATCAACTGATGCGGCTCGGCTGGAAGGTGTTCCTGCCGTTGTCGCTGGCGATGGTGGTGATCGTCGCCGGTGTGCTGGAATTCGCCGGGATCGCGCCGAAATGAGGTTGTCATGAGTGTCAACGCTTCAGCCCGCTCGCTGCTGCTGTCGGAATTCGTATCGGCGTTCTTTCTCGCCATGCGCTATTTCTTCCAGCCGAAGCCGACCTTGAACTATCCCTTCGAGAAGGGGCCGATTTCGCCGCGCTTCCGGGGCGAACACGCTTTGCGCCGCTATCCGAACGGCGAGGAGCGCTGCATCGCCTGCAAGCTGTGCGAGGCGATCTGCCCGGCGCAGGCGATCACCATCGAGGCCGGCCCGCGCCGCAACGACGGTACCCGCCGCACCGTCCGCTATGACATCGATATGGTGAAATGCATCTATTGCGGGCTGTGCCAGGAAGCCTGCCCGGTCGATGCCATCGTCGAGGGACCGAATTTCGAATTCGCGACCGAGACCCGCGAGGAACTCTATTATGACAAGGCGAAGCTGCTCGCCAATGGCGACCGCTGGGAGCGCGAGATTGCAAAATCAATCGAACTCGACGCGCCGTACCGGTGAGGTGAGGGCATGATCCTTTCGGCGTTGTTCTTTTATCTGTTCGCGGCCATTTGCGTCGCATCCGCCGTCATGGTGATTGTGTCGCGCAATCCCGTGCATTCGGTGTTGTTCCTGATCCTGGCTTTCGTCAATGCATCCGGCCTGTTCGTGCTGATGGGCGCGGAATTCCTGGCGATGATCCTGGTCGTGGTCTATGTCGGCGCAGTCGCCGTCCTGTTCCTGTTCGTGATCATGATGCTCGACGTCGATTTCGCCGAGTTGCGCGAGGGCTTCAGTCAATATCTGCCGGTCGGGCTCGTGATCGGCGGGATCTTTCTGGCCGAACTGCTGCTGGTCGGTGGCAGCTGGGTGATCAACCCCAACGTCGCCAAATCGATCACCTCGGCCATCCCGGCCAATGTCAGCAACACCGAGGCGCTCGGTCTGGTGCTCTACACCAAGTATATTCATTACTTCCAGCTCTCAAGCATGGTGCTGCTGGTGGCGATGATCGGCGCGATCGTGCTGACGCTGCGGCACAAGGCCAGCGTCAAGCGCCAGAATATCAGTGTGCAGAATGCGCGGACGCCGGAGCTTGCGATGAGCCTCCGCAAGGTGTCGGCGGGACAGGGCTTGCAGGACGCGGATGCGGCGGAGTGGGTGCAATGACGATCGGCCTTGGACATTACCTCGCCGTCGGCGCGATCCTGTTCACGCTCGGGATTCTCGGCATCTTCCTCAACCGCAAGAACATCATCGTCATCCTGATGTCGATCGAGCTGATCCTGCTCGCGGTCAATATCAACCTGGTGGCGTTTTCGACCTTCATCGGCGATATCGTCGGCCAGGTGTTCGCGCTGCTGGTGCTGACGGTGGCCGCCGCCGAAGCGGCGATCGGGCTTGCGGTGCTGGTGGTGTATTTCCGCAGCCGCGGTTCGATCGCGGTTGAAGACGTCAATCTGATGAAGGGCTAAACGCATGATCCGGAAAAATGGCTACCGGTTTTCCGATGAGATCATGTGCAAAGAGGCGTGGTCATGATCCAGGCAATCGTCTTTCTGCCGTTGATCGGCGCGCTGCTGGCGGGGCTGATCGCGATCTTCGGCGCGCATGCGCGCAATCCGAGCGGCGACACGGTCGATCATCATGACCTCGCACACGGCCACGACACCGCATCGCACGGCACCACGCCGGTCAACGCGGACGCTGCGGTCATTCATGCAAGCCATGATGAACCGATGGCGCATGACGATCACGGTCACGACGATCATCATGCGGTAGAGCCGCCGGCCGTAGGGTCGCGCGCCGCGGAACTGATCACGACCTGCCTCTTGATTACATCGGCGGTGTTGTCCTGGATCACCTTTGTCGATGTCGGCTTCATGCATCACGATGCACGGATTGCCTTGTTCCCCTGGATCACCTCGGGCGATCTTCAGGTGGCGTGGTCGCTGCGGGTCGATACGCTGACGGCGGTGATGCTGGTGGTGGTGACGACCGTGTCGTCGCTCGTGCATTTCTATTCGATCGGCTACATGGACGAGGATCCGAATCGGCCGCGCTTCTTCGGATATCTGTCGCTGTTTACCTTCGCGATGCTGATGCTGGTGACCGCTGACAATCTGGTACAGCTGTTTTTCGGGTGGGAAGGCGTCGGTTTGGCGAGCTATCTGCTGATCGGATTCTGGTATCAGAAGCCGTCGGCGAATGCGGCGGCGATCAAGGCTTTCGTGGTCAACCGGGTCGGAGATTTCGGTTTTGCGCTCGGTATTTTCGCGGTCTTTGCACTGATCGGTTCGACCGATTTCGAGACGATCTTTGCCGGCGCGCCGGGCGTTGTCGGCAAGACCATCGATTTCTTCGGCTGGCAGGTGGATGCGCTGACCTTCACCTGTTTGCTTCTGTTCATGGGGGCGATGGGCAAATCGGCGCAGTTCCTGCTGCACACCTGGTTGCCGGACGCGATGGAAGGTCCGACGCCGGTCTCCGCGCTGATCCATGCGGCAACGATGGTCACCGCCGGCGTGTTCATGGTGGCGCGGCTGTCGCCGTTGTTTGAGCTATCGCCGACCGCGCAGGCGGTGGTGATGTTCTTCGGCGCCACCACGGCTTTCTTCGCGGCCACCATCGGCCTGGTGCAGAACGACATCAAGCGGATCGTCGCCTATTCGACCTGTTCGCAGCTCGGCTACATGTTCGTGGCGATGGGGGCCGGGGCTTACTCCGTCGGCATGTTCCATCTGTTCACGCATGCCTTCTTCAAGGCGCTGCTGTTCCTGGGCTCGGGCTCCGTGATCTATGCGATGCATCACGAGCAGGACATCCGCAACATGGGCGGGCTCTGGCGCAAGATTCCCTACACCTTCACGGTGATGTGCATCGGCACGCTGGCCTTGACGGGCTTTCCGCTGTTCGCGGGTTATTTCTCCAAGGACGCGATCATCGAATCCGCCTATGCCTCGCATAATCCGTTCTCGACCTATGCCTACCTCCTGACCATCGCAGCCGCCGGTCTGACGTCGTTTTATTCCTGGCGCCTGATCTTCAAGACTTTCTTCGGAGAGCCGCATGATCGGAAACATTACGAAGCGGCGCATGAGAGCCCGATCTGGATGTTGATCCCGATCGGTATCCTCGCGGTCGGTTCGATTGCGGCGGGTTATCCGTTCAAGGAATTGTTCGTCGGCCCTGGTGCCGAGGGCTTCTTCCGGGAATCGCTGAAGATGAACCCGCATATCTTCGAAGACATGGAGCAGATGCCTAATCTGCTCGGATATCTGCCGTTCGTGATGATGGCGTTGGGGCTCGGGGTTTCCTACCTGTTCTACATCCGCAGGCCCTATCTGCCGGAAGCACTCGCCAGGTCGCAGCCGGGGCTCTATCAGTTCCTGCTCAACAAGTGGTATTTCGATGAGCTGTACGATCTGATCTTCGTCCGTCCGGCGAAATGGATCGGGCGCTTCCTGTGGAAATTCGGCGATGGCTACGTCATCGACGGCTTCGGACCCGACGGCGTGTCGGCGTGGGTGCTTGATGTGACCCGTAACGTGGTGCGGCTGCAGACCGGCTATCTCTATCACTATGCTTTCGCGATGCTGATCGGGGTTGCCGGATTGATCACCTGGTTCATGTTCGGCGTGGGAGGCCAGTAAATGACAACCTGGCCCATTCTTTCCGTCGTCACCTTCCTGCCGCTGGTCGGCGCGCTGCTGGTTTACATTCTCCCCGGCGACGATGACGCGACGCGGCGCAATGCGCGCTGGATCGCGCTGTGGACCACGCTGATCACATTCGCCGTGTCGGTGATCTTGGTGCTGCGCTTCGATCCCTCGAATCCGGACTTCCAGTTCGTCGAGAGATCGCCATGGCTCGCCAGCGCCATCACCTATCACATGGGCGTCGACGGCATTTCGCTGCCGTTCGTCATCCTGACCACCGCCTTGATGCCGTTCTGCATCGTGGCGAGCTGGAAATCGGTGACGATGCGCGTGCGCGAATACATGATGGCGTTCCTGGTGCTGGAAACGCTGATGGTCGGCACGTTCTCTTCGCTCGATCTCGTGCTGTTCTACCTGTTCTTCGAGGGCGGCCTGATCCCGATGTTCCTGATCATCGGAATATGGGGCGGTCCGCGCCGGGTCTATGCCAGCTTCAAGTTCTTCCTCTATACGTTCCTCGGCTCCGTCCTGATGCTGCTGGCGATCATGGCGCTGTACTGGAATGCAGCGACCACCGATATTCCGACGCTGATGCACACAGCCGTGCCGCGCAGCCTGCAGACCTGGGCGTGGCTGGCGTTCTTTGCTTCCTTTGCGGTGAAGATGCCGATGTGGCCGGTGCATACCTGGCTTCCCGATGCTCATGTCGAGGCGCCAACCGCAGCTTCGGTGATTCTGGCCGCGATCATGTTGAAGATGGGTGGCTACGGCTTCCTGCGCTTCTCGTTGCCGATGTTCCCGCTGGCCTCGCACGACTTTGCGCCGCTGATTTTCTCGCTGTCGACCATCGCCATCATCTACACCTCGCTGGTGGCGCTGATGCAGGAGGACATGAAGAAGCTGATCGCCTATTCGTCGGTCGCCCATATGGGCTTCGTTACGATGGGTATTTTCGCGGGCACCATGCAGGGTGTCGCGGGCGGCGTGTTCCAGATGATCTCCCACGGTATCGTGTCGGGGGCGCTGTTCCTGTGCGTCGGTATCGTCTACGACCGCATGCACACCCGCGAGATCGCGGCCTATGGCGGCCTCGTCAACCGGATGCCGCTCTACGCGCTGGTGTTCATGGTGTTCACCATGGCCAATGTCGGCTTGCCAGGCACGTCAGGCTTCATCGGCGAGTTCATGACGCTGCTCGGCACCTTCAAGGTCTCGCTGCCGACCGCCTTCTTCGCCACCACCGGCGTGATCCTGTCGGCGGCCTATGCGCTGTGGCTGTACCGCAAGGTGGTGTTCGGCGCGCTGGTGAATCCGTCGCTCGCGACCATCAAGGATCTTACCTTCCGCGAATGCCTGTTACTGGTGCCGCTGGTGGCGCTCACCATCCTGTTCGGCGTTTATCCGAAGCCGGTGCTCGACATGTCGGCGGCATCGGTGCAGCAGCTCGTCGCCAATTACAGCCACGCGCTGACGACGCAGGCCGCAGCGCTGGTGCAGTGAAGGCCAGGTCGCTTTGGAGCGAAATGGAATCGGTTCGCGCGATGATCGCGCGTCAGACTAAAGAGGGGAGTGCCCCGGATCTGATTTGCATCGGAGCCGGGGTCCAGATCAGGACAACGTCATGAGCTTTGAGAGTGCAGGTTATCAGTTGCTGCCGGTGCTGCCGGAGCTGGTGCTGGCCGTCGGCGCCATGGTGTTGCTGATGATCGGTGCCTATCGGGGCCAGCAGATGACCGGCGTGGTCACGGGACTTGCGATCTGCCTGCTGGTCGTGGTCGGCGTACTGGAATTGATGCTGCCGGCCGGGAAGCTCACGACGTTCAATGGCAGCTTCATTGTCGATGGCTTTGCCCGCTTCCTGAAGATCCTGGCGCTGATCGGCTCGGCGGTCACGCTGGTGCTTTCGTTTGAATTCCTGTCCGATCCGTCCCGGCGCATCTTCGAATACGCCGTTCTGGTGCTGCTTTCGACGCTCGGCATGATGGTGCTGATCTCGGCCGGCGATCTCATCATGCTGTATCTCGGGCTCGAACTGATGAGCCTTGCGCTTTACGTGGTCGCGGCGAGCAACCGCGACAACGCCAAATCGACCGAAGCCGGCCTGAAATATTTCGTACTCGGCGCGCTGTCCTCGGGCATGCTGCTCTACGGCGCCTCGCTGATCTACGGTTTCACCGGCACCGTCGCTTTCGCCGGCATCGCGGCCGCGGTGAAGACCGGCAGTATCGGTATCGTGTTCGGTCTGGTGTTTCTGCTCGCCGGGCTCTGCTTCAAGATATCGGCGGTGCCGTTCCACATGTGGACACCGGACGTCTATGAAGGCGCGCCGACACCGGTGACAGCCTTCTTCGCATCCGCGCCGAAGGTCGCCGCGCTCGCGGTGTTCACCCGTGTCGCGCTCACGGCCTTTCCCGGCATCATCTCGCAATGGCAGCAGATCGTGGTGTTCGTCTCGATCGCCTCGATGGCGCTGGGATCGTTCGCCGCCATCGGGCAGACGAACATCAAGCGGCTGATGGCCTATTCCTCGATCGGCCATATGGGTTTTGCGCTGGTGGGGCTTGCCGCCGGCACAGCCGAGGGCACGCAGGGCGTGTTGGTCTATATCGCAATCTATGTGGCGATGACGCTCGGCACCTTCACGGTGATCCTGACCATGAAGCGCAACGGACAGCATGTTGAAAACATTAGCGACTTCGCAGGTCTGTCGCGCACCAATCCGATGCTGGCTTTTCTCTTTGCGATGCTCTTGTTCTCGCTGGCCGGCGTGCCGCCGCTGGCGGGCTTCTTCGGAAAATTCTACGTGTTTTCCGCTGCCATCAAGGCCGGTCTGTTCACGCTGTCCGTTATCGGTGTCCTCACCAGCGTGGTCGGCGCGTTTTACTATCTCCGCATTGTCAAGGTGATGTATTTCGATGACCCGCTCACCAAGCTCGATCCGATGCGCGCCGAGCTGCGGCCGGTGCTGGCGGTCGCGGGCCTCTTCAATCTCTTGTTCTGCTTTTATCCAGGACCGTTGTTAAGCGCTGCAACGGCCGCCGCGCAGTCGCTTTTTTGATGGCATTCGCGCTCGGTCCACGAGCCATATCGGCGGGTTACCGGCTCGCCACCTTCGACCAGATCGGTTCGACCAACGCGGAAGCGATGGGATGCGCGCGTGATGGTGTGTGCGGCCCGATGTGGTTCGTCACCTCGGAGCAGACGGCTGGGCGTGGCCGGCGGCACCGTCCCTGGATCGCGCCGCGCGGTAATCTCGCCAGCAGCATCCTGGAGGTGATCGATGTATCGCCTGCCATCGCGGCGACGCTGGGATTCGCCGCCGGGCTTGCGCTCGAGCAGGCCCTGCAAAAGGTCAGCATCGAAGCCGCGCTCCGGTCCGGGGGATCGGACCAGCTGAAGTTCTCGTTGAAATGGCCCAATGACGTCCTCGCCGGCGCGAAGAAGCTTGCCGGCATCCTGCTGGAAGCCGAGGCCGTGGCCGATAACAGGCTGGCGGTCGTGGTCGGGATCGGCACCAATGTCGTTGCCGCGCCCGAGGGCACGCCGACGCCCGCGACTTCGCTAGCCGCGCTCGGCGTGCAGATCGGCGCAGAGGATCTGTTTGCCGCGCTGTCGGATGCCTGGGTCGAGTTCCGCGATATCTGGGACAATGGCCGTGGCTTCGATGCCATCCGGAAACTCTGGTTGCAGCGCGCCGCCGGACTGGGCAGCAAGGTTGCCGTTCATACCGGCAATGCGCCGATTGAGGGCATATTCGAAACGCTGGATGAAACCGGCTGTTTGATCGTAAGAACGTCTGATGGCCGGTGTGTACCGATCGCCGCCGGTGACGTTTATTTCGGCTCGGCGGCTTCCGTGGGGGCAGCCTGATGGCGCGACCTGATGAACTAACCTTTGCGCCGCTCGGTGGCGTCGGCGAGATCGGCATGAACCTGTCGGTCTATGGGCTCGGCAACCGCCATCAGGGCTCGTGGCTCGCGATTGACCTCGGGGTCTCCTTTGGCGACGAGGAGCATTTGCCCGGCATTGACCTCATCATGCCGGACATCAAGTTTCTGGAAAAAGAGCGCAAGAACCTGGTCGGTCTGGTGCTGACCCACGCCCATGAAGATCATTTCGGCGCCATCATCGACCTCTGGCCGCGGCTGCAATGCCCGGTCTATGCGACCAAATTCAGCGCCGCTCTGTTCGAGGCCAAATGCGCGGCCGAGCGCAATCCGCCGAAGATTCCGGTCACGGTCGTGCCGTCCGGCGGTCGCATCGATCTCGGCCCGTTCAATGTCGAATTCATTCCGGTCGCGCATTCGATTCCGGAAGCGCACGCGCTGGCGATCCACACTTCCGCCGGCACCGTGTTGCACACCGGCGACTGGAAAATCGATCCGACGCCGATCATCGGGCCGCCGACCGACGAGCGGCGGCTGCGCGAACTCGGCGACGCCGGCGTGCTGGCGTTGATCGGCGATTCCACCAATGCGGTGCGGGAAGGGCGTTCGCCGTCTGAAACCGAAGTCGCCCGGACCATCGCCGAACTCGTGAAGGCCGCGAAAGGCCGCGTCGCGGTAACCACCTTTGCTTCCAACGTGGCTCGGTTGCGCGCGGTTGCGGACGCGGCGCGGCTCGCCGGCCGCGAAGTGGTCGTGGTCGGCCGCGCCATGGAGCGGGTGGTGCAGGTGGCGCGCGAAACCGGTCATCTCGATGGCGTGCAGAATTTCCGCGGGGCCGATCTCTACGGTCACTTTCCGCCCGACAAGGTGCTGGCGCTTTGCACCGGAAGCCAGGGCGAGCCGCGCGCGGCGCTGTCGCGCATCGCCAATGACGATCATCCCGAAGTGACGCTCAACAAGGGTGATTGCGTGATCTTCTCCTCGCGCACCATTCCCGGCAATGAGAAGGCGGTCGGCGCCATCATCAACGGCCTGGTGACGCAGGGTATCGAGGTCATTACCGACCGCACCCATCTGGTCCACGTTTCCGGCCATCCGCGGCGTGACGAGTTGCGCGACATGATTTCGTGGGTCCGGCCGCAACTGCTGATCCCCGTTCATGGCGAGGCATTGCACCTGTCCGAACATGCGAGTCTGGCCCGCGCCTGCGGCGTGCCGAAGGTGCTGACTTGCCGTAACGGCGACCTGGTCAGGCTCGGGCCGGGAGAGCCTGGCATCATCGGCGAACTGCCGTCGGGCCGGCTCTATAAGGACGGCTCGATCCTGGAGGATTCCAAGTCGCGGGCGGTCGTGGAACGGCGGCGGATGGGATTTGCCGGTTGCGCCTTCGTGGCCATCGCCATGACCGAAAAGGGCGAACTGGCGGAAGATCCCGAGGTTGATCTCGTCGGCATCCCCGAGAAGAATATGGCTGGAGAGACGCTCGACGAAATCGTGTTCGATGTGGTGGTCTCTACCATTGAGGGGCTGGCGCGGCCACGACGGCGTGATCCCGACGCGCTGGCGGAATCGGTGCGCCGCGCGGTGCGCGGCACGCTGAACGAGCATTGGGGCAAGAAGCCGCTTTGCCTCGTTCATGTTCTGACGGTGTGACGCAAAACATACGCGAATATAAAGCGGAGGGGATGCGATGCTGGGTCGGCTCAATCACGTGGCGATCGCGGTCAAGGATGCCGAGAAGGCCGCGAGGATCTACGGCGCGGCGTTCGGTGCCGATATCTCAAAGGCCGTGCCGCTGCCCGAGCACGGCGTCATCACCGTGTTCGCGACGCTGCCCAATACCAAGATCGAATTCATTCAGCCGCTCGGCGAATCCTCGCCGATCGCCAAATTCCTCGAACGCAACGCCGACGGCGGCATTCATCACGTCTGCTACGAAGTGTCCGATATCATTGCCACACGCGATATCCTGATCAAGGAAGGCGCGCGGGTGCTCGGTGACGGCGAGCCCAGGATCGGCGCTCACGGCAAGCCGGTGCTGTTTCTGCATCCAAAGGATTTTTCAGGCGCGCTGGTCGAGATCGAGCAGGCTTGAGCCATGATCTACACGCTCTCGACCGCGTTCGCGATCTACTTCGTGGTGTGGTGGATCGTGCTGTTCCTGACATTGCCGTTCGGCGTGCGCAGCCAGCACGAGGAAGGCGAGGGTGCGCCCGGCACCGATCCCGGCGCGCCGGTCATGGCGCAGATGGGCCGCAAGCTGATCTGGACCACGGTGCTCTCGGCGGTGTTTTTCGGCGCGGCGTGGCTGGCCTATGACGCCGGCTATCTGAATGTCGACCGGCTGTCCCGGCTGATGGGAATGCCGTTCTGAACACGATCCGGTAACGGCTCCGCGAAGATCTGTCGCTTCGTCACCGATCGGATTCGTTCAATGACAAAGACACATTCATCATCGACGGCGTGCGGGTCATTGCCGGGAATTTCTTACGACCGTGGTGCGATCAAGAAGCACGCCGACATCGGCTTGAATTTAGGTGGAAACGGCCCGACTGGGAAAATACGATTGATTTAAAAAAAGAGCAGGGCGCGAACCCTGCTCTGAACATTGTGTCGACCCTGTTTTTCCCGAAAATTAGATTTGATCTTGATTGACGGGGCGACGCTGCTTGTGCGCGTCAGGGCTCCTCCCGAGACTTGGACCACCAGACTTCAACCTTGCGGCTAGCCTGAGCCTGTAAAGCTAGACTATCTTTTTCGACTTGTCATCAATTTCAGCAACGATTGTTCAAAATTAGAGCAAATTACGAAATGAACCGGATTTCGCCGTCTCAACCCCAACCTGTAGAAGTTGATGGTATTTCGGTAGGGTAGAATGGACGATGGGAATGCTGCATTGGCTGTCGTTTCCGAGAGATTATTCCCCCAATCGCCCGCAATTTATTGCGGAAGCGCGTCTCGACTTCCCAACCGGCCGATGATTAGGTGACGGTCTTGCGAAGGTAGGTAGTTTGATGCGCCGGCGGTTGCGGAAATTTCTTCCGATCGTCCTGATGGCCCTGATGGTGCAAATCCTTGCACCGATCGCCGCATGCTGGGCAGCCGGCATCGCCGCGTCCGACCCCTTGTCCGCGGCCGAGATCTGCCACGATAGCGCGGCTTCTGCCTCGGATACCGGCAACCAGACAGACCAGACCGGCGGCTCTCACGTTCATGATGGCTTGTGCTGCCTGGCCTGCGGCATCCATGCCGGAGCGTCTCTCGATGCGCCGCAGATGCCGGTTGCGGCGCCCCATCGCCTGCCCGAACGCGTGGTTTGGCACGAGGTCGCGCCGGAACTGCTCGGCTGCCGTACGGGCTCGCTCGCCCAGGCCCGCGCGCCGCCCTTCATTTCCTGACTCCAAGACACCTCACGATCGGCGCAGCTGTCGCTGCCCGATAATGCCGTTGAGCAGGCTGGCCATAGCGCCAGTGTCAGGATTTTCGGATGTTTCGTCTTCATGCCCTTGGTGGCGTGAGCGCCGTTGCACTGCAGGCGGCGCTGGCCGCTTGCGCCGGTGCTGCGCGCGCACAAAGTAGCCAGCAGGCGCTGCCGCCGGTCACGGTGGAGGCGCCAAAGGCGTCGATAAAACGCGTTGCGAAAAAGCCCGAACGGGCGGCCTCCCTCAGGCGGCGCGAGCTGCAGCCGGCCGCCGTGCCACCGCGGCATTTGCCTGTTGTCGTCGTCAGCACCGAGGGCGGCGCCAATGCTTCGCTCGGGACGCCGCCAATCAAGCAGCGGTTCCAGCTCCCGCAGGAATCCTACAGCATCACCGCCAAGCAGATCGAGGAGACAATCAACCTCAGGGATACCGAAGACGCCATCAAATATTTCCCGGGCCTGTTCGTGCGAAAACGCAACGACGGCGACAACCAGGCGGTGCTGGCGACCCGGACCTGGGGGCTGAACTCCAGCGCGCGCACCCTGATCTATTACGATGATCTGCTGATCTCGGCGCTGATCAACAACAACAACACCAATGGCTCGCCGCACTGGAATCTGGTCTCGCCGGACGCGATTGCACGGATCGATTTCCTCGACGGGCCGTTTGCCGCCGCCTATCCCGGCAATTCGATCGGCGGGGTGCTGCTGATCACCTCGAAAATGCCGGACCACGCCTTCGCGACGGCCAAGGAGACCGTCTCGGTCATGCCGTGGAATCAATACGGCACCAAGGGTACTTACGGCAGCAGTCTGACCAGCGCGTCCGCAGGCAATCGCGACGGTGCCTTGTCGTGGCTCCTCAGCGTCAACTACCAGGACAGTTTCCAGCAGCCGCTGACCTACACCACCAATGCCACGCTCCCGGCGGGGACGACGGGTGGCTTCCCAGCGCTAAACAAGCAGGGGCTTCCAGCCGATGTCGTCGGCACCGGCGCCCTGGCGCATTCACAGCAGACCTCGGCGAACCTGAGGCTGACTTATGATGTGACGCCGCTGGTGCAAGCGACGTATTCGTTCGGGGTCTGGAATAATATCCAGACCTCCAATCCGCAAACCTATCTGACCTCGGCGGCGACGGGCGCAGCGACCTTTGCGGGAATTTCGGGTTTCGCGAGCAACAAATACATCTGGGACGAAACCCATCTGAGCAACGCCATCTCGCTCAAGAGCGACACCAAGGGTGTCTTTGACTTCGATCTTTCGGCTTCGAGCTATAATTATTTGCAGGATACCCAGCTCAATCCCTTCACCGTCACGCCGACAGGGGCCGGCTATTCGCTGAACGGAAAGATTACGCGCATGGACGGGACCAACTGGCAGAATGGCGATGCCAAAGGAATCTGGCGGCCGTTCGGTTACGACGGCCCGCAGGAAGTCAGCTTCGGCCTGCACGGCGACCGCTATAAGCTGGAAAATCCAGTATACGCATCGTCAGTCTGGAACGCCGTGCCATCCACTGGCACGGGTCAGCTCTATTCGGACGGCGAGGGGGAAACGCGGACCGGGGCGCTGTGGGTCCAGGACGCCTGGAAGATCATTCCGAACCTGAAACTCACGCTTGGCGGACGGCTGGAATCCTGGGAAGCGATCAACGGCTACAACCTCAACACCACGACCAGCGGTGCAGGCGCCGTCACCTCGATTGCTGCGATCAATCAGCCCAATCTCTCTTCGACTAATTTCTCGCCGAAAGCCTCGCTGTCGTATGACCCCAACAAGGACTGGAACATCACCGCCAATTTCGGCGAGGCGTATCGCTATCCGACAGTCGCCGAGCTTTACCAGAACGTCACCGTGGGTGGCGTGGCGACCTTCGCCAATCCGAACCTGACGCCGGAGCAGGACTTCAACGGCGAACTCAATATCGAACGCCATTGGAACGACGGCCGCGTTCGCCTGACGCTTTTTGAGGAGAGAACCAACAACGCCATCATCTCGCAGACCAATCTGATGACAGTGAACAGCGCGCAGACGCCGACCACGACCGTCGGCAACGTTGCGGCGATCCGGATGCAGGGTGTCGAACTGTCGGGTCAGAAGGACGACGTCGCGATCAAGGGCCTGCAGCTCTTCGGCAGCGTGACCTATGTCGATTCCCGGATCCTGTCAGATCCGACCTGGGCAGGCACCAATCCGCTAACGCTCCAGCCGGACGCCGTGGTCGGCAAGCGCGTCCCCTATGTCCCGGATTGGCGGTCGACCTTCGGTGTTACCTATCGGCCGAACCAAAGCTGGGCCTATACGATCGCAGCCCGTTATAGCGGCAAGCAATATTCGATGCTCGATAACACCGACATCATCCCGCATGTCTATGGCGCCTTTGACAACTATTTCGTGGTCGACATGAAGGTCCACTATAACGCGACGCAGAATTTCGCGTTCGATTTCGGGATCGATAACCTCTTCAACGAACAATACTTCCTGTTCCATCCGTTTCCCGGCAGGACCTATGTGCTTGCGGGAAAATACACGTTCTGAATCTGGCCAATAACGAAAAGGAAAATCCCATGACATTCATTTTACGGCTGCTCGCCTCCGGCTTCTTTATCGCGGGCCTGCTGGCCGCGCCCGTGCGTGCCGAGGAGGTGAAGGCCGGCGATCTCGTGATCAGCCAGGCCTGGAGCCGCGCCACGCCGAATGGTGCGAAGATCGGCAGCGGCTATCTGACCATCGAGAACAAGGGCGCCACCGCAGATCGTCTCGTCGGTGTTTCCGCCGACATCGCCGGCAAGGTCGAGGTCCATGAAATGGCCATGAACAATGGCGTGATGACGATGCGTCCGCTCGATAACGGGTTGACCATCGATCCCGGCAAGACCGTGAAACTGTCGCCCGGCGGCAATCATTTGATGATGTTCGATCTCAAGACTCCGCTCAAGCAGGGGGACACGTTGCCGGTCACGCTGCAATTCGAGAAAGCCGGCAAGGTGAAGGTTTCGCTCGACGTGCAGGGCATCGGCGCGCAGGCGCCGGGCGCTGCGTCCGGCGGCATGAACATGCAGAAAATGCCGAACGGGATGAAGATGTGAGGCTGATGATGTTGAGCGCAAATCAATCGCGTCTTGTGACAGTGCTTGCGGTTACGATGTTCGCGGCGTCGCCGGCCAGCGCCCATATCACGCTGGAAAAGCGCGAAGCGGCGATCGGCTCGTCCTACAAGGCGGTGTTCGTCGTGCCGCATGGCTGCGCCGGCTCGGCTACGACCAAAATCCGCGTGCAGATCCCCGACGGGGTCATCGATGTGAAGCCGATGCCGAAGCCCGGCTGGAACGTCGAGGCGATCAAGGGCAAATATGCCGGCGCCTACGACTTCCACGGCGCCAGGCTGACCGAGGGCGTCAAGGAAGTGGTGTGGAGCGGCGGCAAGCTGCCGGACGATTTCTACGATGAATTCGTCCTCAGTACCTTTCTGACCGGCGATCTCAAACCCAACACCACGCTGTATTTTCCGACCGTGCAGGAATGCGAGCAGGGGACCAGCCGCTGGATCGATATTCCCGCCGATCCCGCGCAAGCCCATGACAGCAAATGGCCGGCGCCGGGCGTGAAGCTGTTGCCGAAACCTTGAGAGTGCAGTCCTGACGATGCGCCTGATCGCCGGTCTGGCAATGTTGTTGTGGGTTCTCTGTGGTGCGACGGGCGCATCGGCACATGCTTCGCTGGTGGCGACGGTGCCCGGCGACGGCAGCGTCGTGGCCGAGGCGCCGAAGGTTGTGGAATTGCGCTTCAATGAAGGCGTGGCGCCTGTGGTGGTCAGCCTGATCGATGCCGCGGGGAAAACGCGCGCCGATGCCGCGGTGAAGGCGGTCGACCAATCCATCTTCGTGACGCTGCCCGAAAACCTGCCGCGGGGAACGCAGGTCGTCAGCTACCGCGTGATCTCGCAGGACGGGCACCCGGTTGGGGGATCGCTGGTGTTTTCGATCGGCGCGGTAACGGAAACGCCAGCCGAGCCGGCGGGCTCCGGCACGGTCGCTTGGCTGATCTGGCTGGCGCGGATCGGCGTCTATCTCGGCCTGTTCGCCGGGATTGGCGGGGCGTTTTTTGTCGGCTGGATCGGCCGCGCGCCGGCCGCGACAAACATCATTACGGTCGCTTTGGTGGCTGGTCTTTTTAGCGCGTTGGCGTCGCTGGGATTGCAGGGGCTCGACGTGCTGGAATTCGGTCTGGACGATTTCCTGTTGCCCGTGACATGGAAGGCCGCGCTGGGCACCAGCCTCGGGCCGTCGCTGCTGGTAGCGATCGCGGCGATGGCCGCAGGCGTCGTCGCGCTGCGAACGGCGTCGGCGCGATTAGGACGTCTGCTCGGGGCGCTTGCGATGGCTGGCGTCGGCATTTCGCTGGCGACGACCGGTCACGCCGCGACCGCATTGCCGCAATGGCTGACCCGGCCGGCCGTGTTCCTGCATGGCGTAGGTGTCGCCTATTGGCTCGGCGCCTTCATGCCGCTGGTGGCGATGGCGGCAAGGCCTAAACCTTCTTTGCTGCCCGTTCTGAACCGGTTCTCGCGTATCGCGGTGCCGGTGGTGGGCGTGCTGGTGCTGACCGGGTTGACGCTTGCGGTCATTCAGCTTGCGAGCTTTCGAGCGCTGATCGAGACCGATTACGGATTGATCCTGTCGGTCAAGCTGGGGCTCGTTATCGCGCTCCTGGGCCTGGCGGCGCTCAACCGCTTTCGTCTGACGCCGGCGCTGGCGGCCGATCCCGCCGCGGCGCGGCCCCTCGTCAGATCCATCGCGCTCGAAGGCCTGGTCGCGGTCGGGATTCTGGCGGCGGTGGCCGGTTGGCGCTTCACGCCCCCGCCGCGCGCCCTGGTTGAGACAGCCGACACGCCGCTCGCGGTCCATATCCATACCGACGAGGCCATGTTCCAGATCCTGGTGTCGCCGGGCAAAGTCGGCGCCGACAGCTTCGTGCTGCAATTGATGCAGGGCGATGCGAGCCCGCTCGTGGCCAAGGAAGCCACGCTCATTCTGAGCCTGCCCGAGCGCGGCATCGAGCCTCTGGAGCGTCCGGCGACGCTCGGGGCGGATGGCTACTGGCATGTCCGCGGCGTGCCGATCCCATATCCCGGCCGCTGGCACATACGGATCGAGGCATTGGTGACAGACTTCAAGAAGATTACACTGGAAGATGAACTTGATGTGCCCCAGCGTTAGGAAAGGCGCCTAAGGCACTCTACTGACAACTGTTTGTGGCCCATTTACCTCTGATCGAGCGTTGCTGCGGCAGGAACTGGCGAAAATCGCCATCCCAGCGGCTTGCGCAACGCGCGGCCTTGTGTTTTTCCGGCCGATCCGGTTTCACTGCGGCCACTCCCGTGTCCCACCGATTCCCTGAGCGTAGCCATGCGATTGTCGCGTTTTTTTCTGCCGATCCTGAAAGAGAATCCGAAGGAGGCCGAAATCGTCTCGCATCGGTTGATGCTGCGGGCGGGCATGCTGCGGCAGGAGGCGGCGGGCATCTATGCCTGGCTGCCGCTGGGCTTCCGGGTGCTGAAGAAGATCGAGCAGATCGTGCGCGAGGAACAGAACCGCGCCGGCGCGCTGGAACTGTTGATGCCGACGCTGCAACTGGCCGATCTCTGGCGCGAAAGCGGCCGCTACGATGCCTATGGCCCGGAAATGCTGCGCATCGCCGACCGCCACAAGCGCGAATTGCTGTACGGGCCGACCAACGAGGAGATGATCACCGAGATCTTCCGCGCCTATGTGAAGTCGTACAAGAGCCTGCCACTCAATCTCTATCACATCCAATGGAAATTCCGCGACGAGCAGCGTCCGCGTTTCGGCGTGATGCGCGGCCGCGAATTCCTGATGAAGGACGCCTATTCCTTCGATATCGACGAGGCGGCAGCCCGGCGCTCCTATAACCGGATGTTCGTGGCCTATCTGCGAACCTTCGCGCGGATGGGATTGAAGGCGATCCCGATGCGCGCCGAGACCGGCCCGATCGGCGGCGATCTCAGCCATGAATTCATCGTGCTCGCGGAGACCGGCGAATCCGCGGTTTATTGCGACAGCGACGTGCTCGATCTCCCGGTGCCCGGTGAAGATGTCGATTACGACGGCGATCTTACCCCGATCATCAAGCAATGGACTTCGGTCTATGCGGCGACCGAAGACGTCCATGACGACGCGCGTTTCCAGCGCGAGGTGGCGGACGCAAACAAGGTGAAGACGCGCGGCATCGAGGTCGGGCAGATCTTCTATTTCGGCACCAAATATTCGGATACGATGAAAGCGCTGGTGGCGGGCGCCGACGGCGCCGAGATTCCGGTCCACGGCGGCTCCTACGGCGTCGGCGTGTCGCGTCTGGTCGGCGCGATCATCGAGGCCTGCCACGACGAGGCCGGCATCAAATGGCCGGAAGCGGTGGCGCCGTTCCGGGTGGCGATCCTCAATCTGAAGCAGGGTTCTGACGACACCGATGCGGCGTGCGAAAAACTCTATCGTGAGTTGACGGCCAAGGGCGTCGATGTGCTCTATGACGACACCGACCAGCGCGCCGGCGCGAAGTTCGCGGCGGCCGATCTGATCGGCATTCCCTGGCAGATCATGGTCGGCCCCAAGGGCCTTGCCGAAGGCAAGGTTGAACTCAAGCGGCGCTCGGACGGGTCACGCGAGACCATGTCACCGGCCGACGTCGTGGCGCGCTTCTGATAATCGTTTAAACGGTGTCGTTGGAATTTTCCGTCTCCAAGGGAAATCCACACGTCGTCATGCGGCTGTCGCCCCTCGATCAACTGAAAGACCGTCCTGCGCGCTATCCCTGCGGCCAAGGGGCGTCGTTTTCCGATAGATCGATTGGGATCGCGTGAGAGCCGATATCGGCACCGCGCCACTTCCGCGTGCAGAACACCGATCACGATGTCGACATTGCGACCGTCACCCGATGCCAAGGAGCCGAATCACCCAAGCGTTCGGATCAAGCGTTCGAATAATGTAATGGATTAATTAGCCGGGCCTGCTTAACCGCACTATGATCAATCGGAACCGTCGGATTCGGGGCGTTCGTCAGGCGGCCAAACCCTGTGGGAAACCCTTGAGGGTAAACAAAAGCCATAATCATGGGATTATCGGGCTATGGATGAGACCATGAGCGAGCCAGTTCGAACCCTACCTTTTGCGCCATTCGAATGGCTGCTGTCGGGACGCTATTTGCGCGCGCGGCGCAAGGAAGGCTTTATTTCCGTCATCGCCGGCTTTTCCTTTCTGGGCATCATGCTCGGCGTCGCCACGCTGATTATCGTGATGGCGGTCATGAATGGCTTCCGCAAGGAATTGCTGGACAAGATCCTCGGCCTCAACGGACACCTGTTGGTGCAGCCATTGGAGTCGCCGCTGACCGACTGGAAGGATGTGGCCGACCGCATCAGCCAGGTTCAGGGCATCCGGCTTGCGGCGCCCGTGGTGGACGGGCAGGGGCTCGGGTCATCGCCGTTCAACGCGACCGGCGTCTTCATTCGCGGCATCCGTGCCGACGACCTCAACAACCTGACCTCGATTTCCAAGAACATCAAACAGGGGACGCTTGAGGGATTCGATGACGGGCAGGGCGTCGCCATCGGCCGAAGGCTTGCGGATCAGCTTTCCCTGCATGCCGGAGACAGCATCACTTTGGTCTCGCCCAAGGGCGCGGTGACGGCGATGGGCACCACGCCGCGGATCAAGCCCTACAGGGTTTCCGCCGTGTTCGAGATCGGCATGTCGGAATATGATTCGAGTTTCGTGTTCATGCCGCTGACCGAGGCGCAGAACTATTTCAACCGTAACAGCGATGTGACCGCGATCGAGGTGTTTACCGACAATCCCGACAAGATCGATGGTTTCCGCAAATCCGTGACCGAAGCGGCTGGGCGGCCGATCTTTCTGGTCGACTGGCGGCAGCGCAACGCGACCTTTTTCAATGCGCTCCAGGTCGAGCGCAACGTGATGTTTCTGATCCTCACCATGATCGTCCTTGTCGCGGCGCTGAATATCGTTTCGGGCCTGATCATGCTGGTGAAGGACAAGGGCAGCGATATCGCGATCCTGCGCACGATGGGCGCCTCGCAAGGGTCGATCATGCGGATATTTCTGATCACGGGAGCTTCGATTGGCGTGGTCGGCACGCTGACCGGTTTTCTGGTCGGCATGGTGGTCTGCCTGAATATCGAATCAATTCGCGAATTCCTGTCCTGGCTCACCAACACCGAGCTGTTTTCGCCCGAGCTTTACTTTCTGTCGAAGCTGCCGGCCGAGATCGATTTCGGCGAGACCGCTGCGGTGGTCATCATGGCGCTGACGCTTTCCTTCCTTGCCACGCTGTATCCGTCGTGGCGTGCCGCCCGCCTCGATCCTGTCGATGCGCTCCGGTACGAGTGAGGGGCTGATGGCGCAAGGGACGGAAGATGTACCGGTCGTCTATCTTCACGAGATAAAGCGGCAATACAGGCAAGGCGAGGCGACGCTGACGATCCTCGATGGCGCCAAGCTGGCGCTATGGGCCGGTCAGTCGGTCGCCCTGGTGGCGCCGTCGGGCTCGGGCAAATCGACGCTGCTGCATATCGCGGGCCTGCTTGAAAGCCCCGATGACGGCGAAGTCTATGTCGGCGGCACCGCCACCTCGGGGCTGTCGGACATGGAGCGAACCCAGATCCGCCGCACCGATATCGGCTTCGTCTACCAATCGCATCGGCTGTTGCCGGAATTCACCGCGCTGGAAAACGTGATGCTGCCGCAGATGATCCGCGGCCTCAAGCGCGCTGAAACGGTCAAGCGCGCGACCGAGATCCTGGCCTATCTCGGTCTCGGCGACCGCATCAAGCACCGGCCGGCCGAACTATCGGGGGGCGAGCAGCAGCGTGTCGCGATCGCCCGCGCTGTCGCCAATGCGCCGCGCGTTCTGTTCGCCGACGAGCCGACCGGAAATCTCGATCCGCATACCGCCGATCACGTGTTTGGCGCGCTGATGCAGCTTGTCCAGGCCACCCAGGTGAGCATGCTGATCGCGACCCATAACATGGAACTGGCGGGCCGGATGGACCGGCGGGTGTCGCTCGAGGGTGGGCGCGTCATCGAGCTTGAGTGACAGATAGCCGTAGCGTTTTCGGGCGAAGCGGATTCCGGTTCACGTAAAGAAAACGCGTCAAAACGAAATATGAGAGCCCGGCTCTGATTCAATCAGAACCGATGAAGCTTTACTCCGCGCGGCGCCGTCTTCGATGATATGGCCGTAACGGCTTGTCGTGACCCTTGTCGTAATAGGGATTGACAATGCACTGCGCCGGGAGGCCCTGCGCCAATGGCCTGCACTGCGACATCGAGGTGTAACTGCAATCGTAATAGCCGAATGGACCGAAGATCTGCCGGCAAACTGGAAAGTCCGGATCATAAGTTTGCGCTTCCGCCGGCGTCATCATCGATATGGCGCCGATCACCAGAACCGCCAGAGCGAGGATACGCTTCAACATCCGATTCGCGATCTCATCCGCTCAGTAGGACGGATAGGCGGGATGAACGGGGCGCACATGGCCGCGATTTCTGCGAGGAACACCTTCCGGCACGTAATATGGATTCTCAATGCATTGGAGGAACCGTCCGGAGGCGGTGGCTTGGCACTGCTCATAGCTGGTATAGGTACAACCGCTGAGCCCCGGATATTCCATGCCCTGGATGCAAAATGGATAACGGGTCCCATAGGCCGCAGCCGGCGTCGCGCCGAGCATCGCCAGTCCACCTGCCGTAACCAAAGCCGCCACAAGACCGCGCATGAAAACCTCTTTCGGCCGCACCGTTTTGAATTCAATCGTGAACGAGACCCAAATCGCTCAAGCCGCCCCGCGTCAACTCACGTTCGCGAGCAGCACCGATCCCTTCTATGCCGCCAGGACTGCCTTGTTTTGATCAATCTCAACAGGCAGGGCTAACCGGCAATAACCCCATCGGCCGTTGGCGCCTCCAAATGTCCTGCGGCAGTAGGTCACCTGCGAACGCCAATTTCGGGCTGGAAAACGGACGCTTCGTCGCGCATATCGGGACATGCGAATGAGACCATCCATCCTGTTGGCCGCTATCCTTCTCGCGGCGGCTATTTTGTTGGTGTTCCGTGACGAACTGCACGCGCGGGGACCGCACTACCTGAACAGACTGGCCGAGCCGACCACGGAATGCGGATTCTGGGACTCGATGGCGGCCGGCATGTCTTGCCGATGACGGATCAGGCCCCGTGAATGGAAAGCGTTGGTCCGCGGCTGTCTCATGATGGCTGACCAACCGACTTTCTGGGATTAACCAATTCTGCCGTCTTCTAGCCGGCCATCGCCGCCGCTGCTTGACTCTGAGAACAAAATAGGAACAATGTTCGTATTATGTTCCTGTGTCAGGGAGGCGGTGATGTTGAGGATATTCGTGGAAGAGGCGGCGGCGCTGGCTTCAATCACACTGTTCGTTGGAATGATCGCAGTCTGGGCGCAACTGATTTGCCAGTTTTGAGGCTCGGAGCGGTACGAACCCGGAAGGGCCGTGAGTCTAGGGTCTGAGCAAGGGCCAAGTTTTGGGGAAAAGAAGGACGGCGGGCCTTAATCGGGCCTTCCGCATGGACAGCTCGGGCCGGGCGTCCCACCATGGCGGGGCGAGTCGATGCTTGAGGCGGCTTCCGCTTCCCTAGAGGAGGCGTTGCGCGCCTCGAGTCCCCAAAAGCACAACACATTCAGACCTATGACGATACAGAAACCGACCACGGCCAGCGCCGGCTTTGTTCATCTTCATGTTCATTCGGCCTATTCGCTGCTCAAGGGATCGATCAAGATCCAGAAGCTTGCGGAACTGGCCAAGGCCGACCGGCAGCCGGCGCTGGCGCTGACCGACACCGATAATATGTTCGGCGCGCTGGAGTTTTCCGACAAGCTGGCGGGCTATGGCATCCAGCCGATCGTCGGCTGCGAGTTGGCGGTCGATTTCGGCGACCAGGATCCGAACGCGCGTAATGCGGTCGCCGGCCCCGGACGAATCGTGCTGCTGGCGGCCCGCGAGCGCGGCTATCGCAGCCTGATGCGTCTGAATTCGCGGGCGTTCCTGGAGACGCCGGTCCACCAGAGCCCGCACATCAAGTTCGACTGGCTGCATGGCGACGCCGAAGACCTGATCGTCCTGACCGGTGGTCCCGATGGGCCGATTTCGCCCGCCTTCGTGGCCGATCAGCCGGCGCTCGCCGCCTTACGCTGCGACCGGCTGGCGGAGCTGTTCGGCGACCGGCTCTATATCGAATTGCAACGTCACGGCATTGACAAGGAACGCCGCGCCGAAGGCGGCCTGATCGATCTCGCCTATACCAAGGGGCTGCCGCTGGTCGCGACCAACGAGCCGTATTTCGCGGCCGCCGATGACTACGAAGCCCATGACGCGCTGTTGTGTATCGCGGGCGGTCGTCTGATCGCCGAGACCGATCGCGAGCAGTTGACCCCGGACCACCGCTTCAAGACCCGCGCTGAAATGGCGGTGCTGTTTGCCGACATACCGGAGGCGCTGGCGTCCACGGTCGAGATCGCCGAACGCTGCTCGTTCCGCCCGAGGACGCGCAAGCCGATCCTGCCACGCTTCACCGTCGGGGCCGGCGCGAATGCTGCGGAGGCGCAGAGCGACGAAGCGGCGGAATTGCTTCGTCAGGCCGAGGAAGGGCTCGACCGGCGGTTGAGGATTCACGGCCTGTCGCAAGGCATGACCGAGGAGGATTATCGCAAGCGGCTGGCCTTCGAGATCGACGTCATCAACCGCATGAACTATGCGGGCTACTTCCTGATCGTCTCGGACTTCATCAAATGGGCCAAGGCGCAAGGCATTCCGGTCGGGCCTGGCCGCGGCTCCGGCGCCGGCTCGCTGGTCGCCTGGTCGCTGACCATCACCGATCTCGATCCGATCCGGTTTGGCCTGCTGTTCGAGCGCTTCCTCAATCCGGAGCGCGTATCGATGCCGGACTTCGACATCGATTTCTGCCAGGACCGGCGCGGCGAAGTGATCAGCTATGTGCAGGAGCGCTACGGCCGCGACCAGGTGGCACAGATCATCACCTTCGGCACCTTGCAGGCGCGCGGTGTGCTCCGCGACGTCGGCCGTGTGCTGCAAATGCCGTATGGTCAGGTCGATAAGCTGACCAAGCTGGTGCCGCAAAACCCGGCCGCGCCGGTGACGCTGGCGGCTGCGATCGAAAGCGAGCCGAAGCTGCAGGCGTTCCGCGACGAGGATCCGGTGGTGGCGCGCGCCTTCGACGTGGCGCAGCGTCTTGAAGGCCTGACCCGGCACGCCTCCACACACGCCGCCGGCATCGTCATCGGCGACCGGCCGCTCAGCGAACTGGTGCCGCTCTATCGCGATCCGAAATCGGACATGCCGGTGACCCAGTTCAACATGAAATGGGTCGAGCCGGCGGGGCTGGTTAAATTCGACTTCCTCGGCCTGAAGACGCTGACGGTGCTGGATGTCGCGGTCAAGCTCCTGAAGCAGCGCGATGTCCATGTCGATCTGGCGACGCTGCCGCTGGACGATGCCGCCAGTTACCAGATGCTGGCGAAGGGCGATGTGGTCGGCGTGTTCCAGGTTGAAAGCCAGGGCATGCGGCGGGCGCTGGTCGACATGCGCCCCGACCGGTTCGAGGACATCATCGCGCTGGTCGCGCTTTATCGTCCCGGTCCGATGGCTAACATCCCGACCTATTGCGCCCGCAAGCATGGTGACGAAGAGCCGGAATATCTGCATCCGATGCTGGAGCCGATCCTCAAGGAGACCTTCGGCGTTATCATCTACCAGGAGCAGGTGATGCAGATCGCGCAGGTGATGGCGGGCTACTCGCTGGGCGACGCCGATCTGTTGCGCCGTGCGATGGGCAAGAAGATCCGCGCCGAGATGGAAAAGCAGCGCGCGATCTTCGTGGCCGGCTCGGTCAAGAACGGCGTGCCGAAAGGGCAGGCGGACACGATCTTCGAACTGCTGGCGAAATTCGCTGATTACGGCTTCAACAAGAGCCACGCCGCAGCCTATGCGCTGGTGTCGTACCACACCGCCTATATGAAGGCGCATTACCCGGTGGAGTTTCTCGCGGCGTCGATGACGCTCGAACTCAACAACACCGACAAGCTCAGCGAGTTTCGCTCCGAATCGCAGCGGCTCGGCATCAAGGTTGAGGCGCCCTCGATCAACCGTTCCGGAGCGACTTTCGAAGTCGGCGACAATACGATCTATTATGCGCTGGCGGCGCTCAAGGGCGTCGGCGCGCAGGCGATCGAATTGATGGTGGAGGCAAGACGGAGCGGCCTGTTCACCTCGCTCGCCGACTTCGCTTCCAGGGTCAATCCGCGCGCCATCAACAAGCGCGTCATCGAGAGTCTCGCCGCCGCCGGCGCGTTCGACACGCTCGATTCCAACCGGGCCCGCGTGTTCGCGGGCGCGGATGCCATTCTCGCCGCATGCCAGCGCAGCCATGAAGCCACCACATCAGGGCAGAACGACATGTTCGGCAATGCGGCCGATGCGCCGACCATCGTGCTGCCACAGCTCGAGCCGTGGCTGCCGGCCGAACGGCTGCGGCGCGAATATGACGCCATCGGCTTTTTCCTCTCCGGCCATCCGCTGGATGATTACGCGACCGTGCTGAAACGCTTGCGGGTGCAGTCCTGGGCCGAATTCTCCCGCGCGGTGAAGACCGGCGCGACCGCGGGCAAGGTTGCCGCGACCGTCGTCTCGCGGATGGAGCGGCGGACCAAGACCGGCAACAAGATGGGTATCATGGGCTTGTCTGATCCGACCGGTCATTTCGAAGCGGTGTTGTTTTCGGAAGGGCTCGCGCAATATCGCGACGTGCTGGAGCCGGGCGCGGCGGTGCTGCTGCAACTTGGCGCCGAATTGCAGGGCGAGGACGTTCGCGCGCGGGTGCTGCATGCCGAGCCGCTGGATGACGCCGCGGCCAAGACCCAGAAAGGCTTGCGGATTTTCGTGCGCGATACGAAGTCGCTGGAATCGATCGCCAAGCGGCTGGCTGGGCCGGAGGGCGCGCCGGCCAATGGAAACGGAGCGCCGGTGGCAAAGGCCGCCAGCCCCGGCATCGTTCCGCGCGCAGGTTCCGGAGACGGCGAGGTCTCGCTCGTGATGATGCTCGACCTCGAAACCGAGGTGGAAATGAAGCTGCCGGGCCGCTTCAAGGTCTCGCCGCAGATCGCGGGGGCGATCAAGGCCGTAACGGGCGTGGTCGAAGTTCAGACGCTGTAATTGCCGGATCTGGCGGAGGGTTCCGATGTGCGGGTTATGCCGTGACCGCTCGTTTCATTCGTTCGCGCCCTCACGCCGGACGGCAATGGTTGTCGCCGCGTCGGCGATAGGGCTGCTCCTTGGAAACGCTGCCGGCGCCAAGCAGGTGAAGGCGCCGCCAAAACCGCAAAATGTACTGTCGCCGGATGCCTCGCTTGAGCGTCTGCGGGCAGGCAACGAGCGCTATGTTGAAGGCGTCTCGCGGCGTCACGACTTCAAACATGAGCGGGAGGTGCTGGTAGGGGGCAAAACCCCTATGCGGGTATTTTAAGCTGCGCCGATTCCCGCATCGCGCCCGAATATGCCTTCGATAGCGGCCGCGGCGATCTATTTGTTTGCCGGGTGGCCGGAAACTTCGCCAATGACGAGACTATCGCCAGCATGGAATACGCCATCGCGGTGCTCGGCATGCCTTTGATCCTCGTGCTCGGTCACGATCGTTGCGGCGCTGTGGGCGCAGCCATCAAATCGCTCAAGGACGGCAGCACATTGCCGGGCCGCATGCCGTCGCTCGTTACCGCCATCGCGCCGGCCGTGAAGGCGGTCTCGTCGCAAGCAGGCAGCGCCCTCGACAATGCGATCCGGCAGAATGTGATCGACAATGTCGCCAAACTGAGCTCCGCAACGCCCATTCTCGGCGCGGCGGTGGAACAGAAGAAGCTCAAAGTGGTCGGCGGCATCTACCGGCTCAAGGATGGCAAGGTCGATATGGTTACTTGAGAGCCGGCTGGAACGTGAACCGGCCGGCCTGGCCCGGAGGGGTGGGCAAGGCCAGGGCGGGGTCAGAAAGGCCGCAAAACCGGCCTTATTTCCTTGCTTCTGGCGAAAATCCAGCTATATAGCCGACCATCTCACACGGAAACATGGCTTTAAAGGCCGTCCGGTGGCAACCGGGCCATAAGGCTCGTTTGCTCACACGTTTCCGGAGGAACCAACCGGAGAACTAGATCATGTCGGTACCCGATTTCTCTATGCGTCAGTTGCTTGAGGCTGGCGTTCACTTTGGCCACCAGTCGCACCGCTGGAATCCGAAAATGGCGGATTACATTTTCGGCGCCCGCAACAACATCCACATCATCGATCTCGCCCAGACGGTGCCACTGCTGCATCGCGCGCTTCAGGCGGTCAGCGATACCGTCGCCAAGGGCGGCCGCATCCTGTTCGTCGGCACCAAGCGGCAGGCGCAGGACGGCGTGGCCGAGGCTGCGAAGCGTTCGGCGCAATATTTCGTCAATTCGCGCTGGCTCGGCGGCACGCTGACCAACTGGAAGACAGTGTCCGGCTCGATCAAGCGCCTGCGTCAGCTCGATGAGATGCTCGGCTCCGGCGAGGGCGCGCAGTACACCAAGAAAGAACGTCTGACCTTGCAGCGTGAGCGCGACAAGCTTGACCGTTCGCTCGGCGGTATCAAGGACATGGGCGGTCTTCCCGACATGATCTTTGTGATTGACACCAACAAGGAAGACATCGCGATCCAGGAAGCGCAGCGGCTCAATATTCCCGTCGCCGCGATCGTCGATACCAATTCCGATCCCAAGGGCATTACCTATGTGGTGCCGGGCAATGACGACGCCGGCCGCGCCATCGCGCTGTATTGCGATCTGGTGGCCCGCGCGGCCATCGACGGCATTTCGCGCGCCCAGGGCGACTCCGGGATCGATGTCGGGGCTTCCATTCAGCCGGTGAGCGAGGTCATTCCGGCCGCGCCCCAGCCTGCCGGATTCCAGGGGCTCGCAGGTCCGCGCGGCACCGCCGACAACCTCAAGAAACTGACGGGCGTGTCGGGCGCGATCGAGAAAAAGCTCAACGACCTCGGCATCTTCCATTACTGGCAGCTCGCCGAACTCGATCACGACACCGCGCACAAGATCGGTGAAGAAGTCGGACTTCCGAGCCGGGCCGATGCCTGGGTCACCCAGGCCAAGGCGCTGACCGCCGAGGCCGAGTAAGGTAATCGCGATGGCCGGATCGTTCCGGCCATCGCTTTAAGTTTCCGATACGACATCCCCTGTGGCTGGCAGGAGCGAGTCGGAAGACCGCGTTGCGGTCGCCCTGACAGGCAAGAAGGACGTTCAACGATGGCTACGATCACAGCAGTGATGGTCAAGGACCTCCGCGAGTCGACCGGCGCGGGCATGATGGATTGCAAGGCGGCGCTCACCGAGACCGGCGGCGACATGCAGGCTGCCCAGGATTGGCTGCGCAAGAAGGGCCTGTCGAAGGCTGCAAAGAAGGCCGGCCGCGTCGCGGCGGAAGGCCTGATCGGCGCCGTGACGTCGGGTACCAAGGGCGTGGTCGTCGAGGTCAATTCCGAGACGGACTTCGTCGCGCGCAACGAACAGTTCCAGGGACTGGTCAAGATGATCGCGCAGGTCGCGTTGCACAGCGGCGCCGACATCGAGAAGATCAAGGCGGCGAAGGTCGGGGACGTGACGGTCGAGACCGCCATTTCCGATGCGATCGCGACCATCGGCGAGAACATGACGCTGCGCCGCGCGGCTTCGCTCGAAGTCGGCAAGGGCGTGGTGTCGAGTTATGTGCATGGCTCCGTCATCGACGGCGCCGGCAAGATGGGCGTGATCGTGGCGCTTGAATCGGCTGGTAAAACCGACGAACTAGCCATGCTTGGCAGGCAGCTCGCGATGCATGTCGCGGCCGCCAATCCGCAGGCGCTGGACCCGGCCGGGCTCGATCCCGCCGTCGTGAAGCGCGAAAAGGATGTGCTGGCCGACAAGTACCGCCAGCAGGGCAAGCCGGAGAACGTGATCGAAAAGATCGTCGAGTCCGGCCTGAAGACCTATTACAAGGAAGTTTGCCTGCTGGAGCAGGCTTCGATCCACGCCGAGCATAACGGCAAGTCCGTAGGCCAGGCGCTAAAGGATGTTGAGGGCAAAGTCGGCGCGCCGGTGAAGATTACCGGATTTGTGCGCTATGCTCTCGGCGAGGGAATCGAAAAGCAGGAATCCGATTTCGCAGCTGAAGTCGCGGCGGCCAGCGGCAAGAAGTAACGGCCGGAGGTTTTTCCGGCACGATGGCCCGAAGTCGAGCGACGAGTCCGATCGGCTTGGCTGATTCGGGCTTCAGGGAGAGCGATCGCATCATGGCTGAGCCGGTCTATCGTCGCGTGGTGATCAAGCTCTCCGGCGAATATCTCGCCGGCGCGCAATCCTTCGGCATCGACCAGCTTACCATCGACCGGATCGCCGGCGACCTGATTGCGGCCCGTCAACTGGGCGGCGAGATCGCGGTCGTGGTCGGCGGCGGCAATATCGTCCGCGGCGTGGAGGTCTCGTCGCAGGGCGTGTCGCGTCCGACCGGCGACACCATGGGCATGCTCGCCACCGTGATGAACTGCCTGGCGCTGGAGGCCGCGATCGAACGAAAAGGGGCGTCGGCGCGCACCTTGTCGGCCTTCGTCATGCCGCAGATCTGCGAATTGTTCACCCGGGGCGCGGCGCACAAATATCTTGCCGAAGGGCGGATCGTGCTGCTGGGCGGCGGGACCGGCAATCCGTTTTTCACCACCGATACTACGGCGGTGTTGCGGGCCGCCGAAATCGGCGCCCACGTGGTGCTGAAGGCCACCAATGTCGATGGCGTCTACAGTGCCGATCCCAAAAAGGACCCGTCCGCGAAGCGGTTTGAACGCCTGACTCACTCGCAGGCGATCGAGGGCGGCTACAAGGTCATGGATGCGACAGCTTTCGCGCTTGCCCGCGAGACGTCGCTGCCTATCATCGTATTTTCGATCGCCGAGCCTGGCTCGATTGGCGCGATTCTGCGCGGAACGGGCCGCGGCACAATCGTCGCCGGTTGACGGGCTTGTTAACGGCCCGTCCGGAAGTTGGTTGACGACGGCGGCTAGTCTGGAAGGAGGGGAGAATTATGCCCACACCCGGTTTCGATCTCAACGAATTGAAGCGCCGCATGCAGGGCGCCACCCAGTCGCTCAAGCACGAATTGAGCGGCTTGCGGACCGGCCGCGCCGCAGCCTCGATGCTGGAGCCGGTGCAAGTCGAAGCTTACGGCTCGCACATGCCGCTCAATCAGGTTGCGACCATCAGCGTGCCGGAGCCGCGACTGCTTTCCGTCCAGGTGTGGGACAAAACGATGGTCAAGGCGGTGGAAAAGGCGATCATCGATTCCAATCTCGGCTTGAGCCCCGCCACCGAGGGCCAGGTGCTTCGGCTTCGTATTCCCGAACTCAACGAAGAGCGCCGCAAGGAACTGGTGAAAGTGGCGCATAAATATGCGGAAGCCGCCAAGGTCGCGGTGCGGCATGTCCGCCGCGACGGTCTCGATACCGTCAAAAAGCTGGAGAAGAACCACGAGATTTCCGAGGATGATCAGGAGCGTCTGGCTGCCGATGTGCAGAAGACAACCGACGGCGTGATTACCGAGATCGATCAGTTGCTTGCGGCCAAGGAAAAGGAAATTCTTACCGTTTAACGTCCTCTTGTTGTTTTGACGCGTTTTCTTCACGCGAACCGGTGTCCGCTTCGCTCAAAAACGCTCCAAGGATTGGCCAAGGATTGACCGATGTCGAACGCCGCCGCCCCCGCACCCCAAGCATCGGACCGAGCCGATAATCCTGTGCATGTGGCGATCATCATGGACGGAAACGGCCGCTGGGCGGCGGCCCGCAGCCTGCCGCGCGCGGAGGGGCACCGCCGCGGGGTAGAGGCGCTGCGCCGCGTGGTTCGCGCGGCGTCCGAACTCGGCATTCTCTATCTGACGATCTTCTCGTTCAGCTCGGAAAACTGGTCGCGCCCGGCTACCGAAATCGGCGATCTGTTCGGCCTGCTCCGAAGGTTCATCCGCAACGATCTGGCAACCTTGCATCGCGACGGCGTGCGGGTGCGCGTGATCGGCGAACGCACCGGCCTCGAGGCCGATATTTGCGCGCTCCTGAACGAGGCTGAAGAGCTGACGAAAGCCAACACCAAGCTCACCCTTGTCGTCGCCTTCAACTATGGCTCGCGCCAGGAAATCGCCAAGGCGGCGCAGCGTCTGGCGCTTGAGGTCGCGGAAGGAAAACGCGAGGCTTCCTCGATCGACGCCGATGTACTTGGCCGGTACCTCGATACGCCCGATATTCCCGATCCCGACCTGATCATTCGCACCAGCGGCGAGCAACGGCTGTCGAACTTCCTGATGTGGCAGGCGGCCTATAGCGAGCTCGTTTTCGTGCCGATCCATTGGCCCGATTTCGATAAGGCCGCGCTGGAAGGAGCGATCGCCGAATACGCCCGGCGCGAACGTCGCTTCGGTGGCCTGGTTGCGAAAACCGGATCGTGACCCAAGGCAAATCCGCGCCGGCGGCCATTGTGGAGCAGAACGGGCGCAATCTTTTGATGCGCATTGTCGCGGCGTTGGTGCTGGCGCCAGTCGCGATTGCGATCGCCTATCTCGGCGGATGGTTCTGGGCCGCGCTGGTGACGCTGGCTGCGATCGGTCTTTACGTGGAATGGCTGACGATCATCGGCAAAGCCCATCAGACGACCGTGGTGGCGTCCGGCGTCGCGGCGCTGCTTGTCATGGGCTGGTCTGTCGGCCAGGGGCATATCAAGGCCTTGCTCGTCACCTCGGTGCTTGGCCTGCTGGCGACCGGATTGCTCGCGCCGGAGCGGCGTCTGTGGGCCGCGGCCGGATTTTTCTATGCGGCTGCCGCGCAGATCGCTTCGATCTTGCTGCGATTTGATCCGGCCGACGGATTTTCCGCCCTGATCCTGATTCTCCTCGTGGTGTGGGTGACCGATATCGGCGGCTATGTCGCCGGCCGCGGCATCGGCGGGCCGAAGCTCTGGCCACGGGTCAGCCCCAACAAGACCTGGGCCGGCGCGATCGGCGGTTTTGTGGCGAGCCTTGTGGTCGGCGCCGGATTTGCCGTCTTCAAGGTCGGCGGCGCTGTTCCGATTCTGGTTCTCGGATCGGTTCTCTCCATCGCCTCGCAGTTCGGCGATCTGTTCGAATCCGCGGTCAAACGCCGGTTCGGCGTCAAGGATTCCAGCCACATCATCCCCGGTCATGGCGGGGTGCTTGACCGGCTTGACGGGTTCGTTGCCGCCGTGGTTCTGGCTGCGATTTTCGGTCTTTTGCGGGGCGGCGTGGATGGCGTCGGCCGCGGTCTTATGGTTTGGTGAAATGATGAGCGCTGTTCCGTTGCGTAACAACAAGGCCGCCGCTTCCGCCGTGCGTGCCGTAACTGTGCTGGGCGCCACCGGTTCCATCGGCGACAGCACGATGGATTTGCTCCGTGCCGCGCCCGGCCGCTATCGGGTCGAGGCCCTGACCGCCAACACCAATGTCGAGGCGCTGGCGAAGCTTGCCAGGGAGTTCCGCGCCCGATTCGTGGCCATTGCCGATCCCACTTTGTTGAAAGATCTGCAGGACGCGCTGGCTGGAACGGGCACCGAATGCGGCGCGGGCGAAAGCGCGATCATCGAGGCCGCATCGCGGCCGGCGGATTGGGTCATGGCCGCCGTCAGCGGCGCCGCCGGATTGAAGCCGGCGCTCGCGGCGGTGGACCGGGGCGCGACCGTTGCGCTCGCGAACAAGGAATGCCTGGTTTGCGCGGGTGATTTTTTCATGGAGCGCGCGGCCAGGGCCGGCGCCTGCATCCTGCCTGCCGATTCCGAACACAACGCGCTGTTTCAGGCGCTTGGTTCCGGCAATCGCGAGGAGCTGGTTCGCGTCATCATCACGGCGTCCGGCGGGCCGTTCCGGACCTGGGCCGCCGCCGACATCGAACAGGCGACACTGGCCCAGGCGCTGAAACACCCGAACTGGAGCATGGGGCAGAAGATCACCATCGATTCGGCATCGATGATGAACAAGGGGCTCGAGGTCATCGAAGCCTCCTATCTTTTCGCGCTCTCTCCGGATGAAATCGACGTATTGGTGCATCCGCAGTCGATTGTTCACGGCATGGTTGAATTTTCCGACCGTTCGGTTGTGGCGCAGCTGGGATCGCCCGATATGCGCACGCCGATCGCGCATTGCCTCGGCTGGCCCGACCGTATCGTTGGACCGGCCGCGAAACTCGATCTTGCCAAGATCGGGCAATTGACCTTCGAGGCGCCGGATTTCGGCCGTTTTCCGGGGCTGCGGCTGGCGTATGACGCGCTGCGCACCGGCCACGGCGCGACCACCGTCTATAACGCCGCCAACGAGGTGGCGGTGGCCGCCTTCATCGCCGGCAAGATCAAGTTCGGTGCGATCGCGCGGCTGGTTGAAGCAACCCTGGAGGCGTGGATGCGTTCTGGTAATTTGGCGCCGCTGACCTCGGCCGACGATGCCATCGACGTTGACCATAATGCGCGAAATAGGGCCGCCACCCTATTGCCTCAAATTGCCGCAAAGGCATCCTAGACGGTTGGGGCGGAGCTTTCGGCTCGGGGCGAGGGGAATTGTATGTCAGAGTTTTTTCTGCATAGTTTCAATACGTTGAGCCATCTGCTCATGGGGTACGCGATCCCCTTCCTGTTCGTCCTCACCATTGTCGTTTTCTTTCATGAGCTCGGGCATTTCCTGGTTGCCCGCTGGGCCGGCGTGAAGGTGTTAACTTTCTCGCTGGGCTTTGGGCCGGAACTCGTTGGTTTCAACGACCGTCATGGCACCCGCTGGAAGATTTCGGCTGTGCCGCTTGGCGGTTATGTCAAGTTTTTCGGCGACGAAACCGAGGCCTCCACGCCGTCTTCCGTCCTGCTCGCCGGCATGACCGCAGAGGAGCGTGCGGGAAGCTTCCATCACAAGAAGGTCGGACCGCGGGCCGCTATCGTCGCCGCCGGTCCGATTGCCAATTTCGTGCTCGCGATCCTGATCTTTGCTGGCATGTTCACGTTCTTCGGCAAGCCGAGCACCTCGGCGCGCGTCGACAAGATCGAGGTCGGCAGCGCCGCGGCGGCGGCCGGCTTCCAGGTCGGCGACGTCGTGACGGCGATCAATGGTGAGACCATCGAGAGCTTCTCCGACATGCAGCGGATTGTCGGCATCAATGCCGGCGACCCGCTGGCATTCACGGTCAAGCGCGGCGATTCGACCGTGCAATTGCAGGGAACGCCGGAACTCAAGGAGGTGAAGGATCCGTTCGGGAACGTCCATCGGATGGGCGTGCTCGGAATCACGCGTGCGACATCGCCCGGCGATGTCACCACCGAGCGCGTGAACCCGGCTACCGCCGTGTGGCTCGGTGTCAAGGAAACCTGGTTCGTGATCGAACGCACGCTGGCCTATATCGGCGGGGTCTTTACCGGTCGTGAGGCCGCCGATCAGGTCGGCGGACCGCTGCGGATCGCGCAGATCTCGGGTCAGGTCGCGACCATCGGCCTGGCTGCCTTGATTCAGCTCGCCGCGATGCTCTCGATTTCGATCGGGCTGCTCAACCTGTTTCCCGTGCCGTTGCTCGATGGCGGGCATCTTTTGTTCTATGCCTTCGAAGCGGTTCGGGGTCGTCCGCTGTCGGATCGGGCGCAGGAAATGGGGTTCCGAATCGGGCTGGGGTTGGTGCTTATGCTGATGGTGTTCGCCACCTATAACGACATTCTGCATCTGGCCGCGTCGTGATGCCTGGCGTGGCCGATAGGCAACGTCTTGGAACGAAAATGAAATTGCAGCGCAATCGGACGTTTGCCGGCGGGGTGAAATTGTCTACAAGCGGGACTACAAATGGGAATCTGTCGATTCACGGGGGTGTGGGTCGACCTTGGAATGACAAGGGCGCGTGGCGCATGAATGTTGGAATGCGAGTGCGGGGTGGTCTGTTTGCCGCCCTGGTTCTGTTCGCCACGCCGGTCGCCGCCTCTCTCGCGGCCATGCTTGTGCCAACGGCCGCTGCCGCCCAGACGGTTGACTCGATCGAAGTCCAGGGCAACCGGCGCGTCGAGATTGAGACCATTCGTTCCTATTTCAAGGCGGGCCCCGGGGGGCGTCTCGACCAGGCGGCGATCGATGACGGTCTGAAAGCCCTGATCGAGACCGGCCTGTTCCAGGATGTGAAGATCAATCCGGCGGCGGGCGGCCATCTGGTTGTGGTCGTGGTCGAAAATCCCGTCATCAACCGGGTCGCCTTCGAAGGTAACAAGAAGATCAAGGACGAGCAGCTCTCGGGCGAGGTTCAGTCCAAGCCGCGCGGAACGCTGTCGCGTCCGATGGTGCAATCCGACGCCCAGCGCATCGCCGAAATCTACCGGCATGCCGGCCGTTATGACGTCCGCGTCGATCCTCAAATCATCGAACAGCCGAACAATCGTGTCGATCTTGTCTTCGAGATCACCGAAGGTGTGAAAACCGGCGTCCGGTCGATCGAGTTCGTCGGCAACAAGGTTTATTCGTCCTATCGCCTCAAGGACATCATCAAGACGCGCGAATCGAACTGGCTGAGTTTTCTCGGCAGTAATGACGTGTATGACCCGGACCGGATCGAAGCCGACCGCGACCTGATTCGCCGTTACTATCTGAAGCACGGCTTTGCCGACGTGCAGGTGGTGGCCGCGCTGACCGAATACGATCCGGACAAAAAGGGCTTTTTGGTTACGTTCAAGATCGAGGAGGGCCAGCAATACCGGGTCGCCTCGATCAATTATCAGTCCAGCATTCCGACGCTTGACGGAAATACACTGTCCAATTTCTCCCGTGTTTATGTCGGCTCGCTGTACGACGCCGAGGCGCTGGAAAAGTCCGTCGAGGAAATGCAGATCGAGGCGTCGCGCCGCGGTTATGCCTTTGCGGTTGTGCGTCCGCGCGGTGACCGCAATTTCGATGCGCACACCGTTTCCATCACGTTTGCTATCGACGAAGGTCCACGCGTTTACATCGAGCGCATCAACGTCCGTGGCAACACCCGCACCCGCGACTATGTGATCCGCCGTGAATTCGATATCGCGGAGGGCGACGCCTACAACCGCGCGCTGGTCGATCGCGCCGAGCGCCGCCTGAAGAACCTCGATTTCTTCAAGACCGTGAAGATCACGACCGAGCCTGGATCTTCCAGCGATCGCATCGTTCTCGATGTCGATCTGGAGGAGAAATCCACCGGTGACTTCTCGGTGTCGGGTGGCTACTCGACCACCGATGGCGCGCTCGCCGAGGTCAGCATTTCGGAACGTAACTTCCTGGGCCGCGGTCTTTATGCGAAAGCATCGGTCACATACGGCGAGTATGCGCGTGGCGTCTCACTGTCCTTTGTCGAGCCCTATCTGCTGGATTATCGCGTCGCGGCTGGGCTTGACGTGTACTACCGTGAACAGCTCGCAAACGACTATATTTCGTATGGCACCAAGACGATCGGTTTCTCTCCCCGGCTCGGATTTGCTCTGCGCGAGGATTTGTCGTTGCAGCTTCGCTACTCGCTGTATCAGCAGCAGATCACGCTGCCGTTCCAGCTCGACAATTGTAACAACCTGAACCCGAGCAGTTCGACGTTCCTGCCAACGCCGGCTTACATCAGCCAAGTCTTGAATGGCGTCGATCCCACCGGCAATTCCCAGGCCGGTTTCTTGCCGGGCTGTTTGGCTGACGGCGAATCGTCGCTGCCGGTTCGGCAGGAACTGCAAAACGGTGCGGAATGGGTTTCGGCGCTGGGCTATTCGCTCGACTACAACACCCTCGATAACAACAAGAATCCGACCGACGGTTTGCTGGTCGATTTCAAGCAGGATTTTGCCGGTGTTGGTGGTGACGTCAGCTACCTGAAGTCGATGGTCGACGCGAAATACTACACGCCGCTGGTTGCCGACATCGTCGGGTTGGTTCACGTCCAGAGCGGCATGCTCAATCAGGTCGGCAATAATCAGCTGCGTATGCTCGATAATTTCCAGATGGGACCGAATCTGGTCCGCGGCTTTGCACCTAACGGTATCGGCCCGCGCGATCTGACCTTCTACCCCTATACGCAAACGGGCGATGCGCTCGGCGGCACCAAATACTGGGGAGCGTCGTTCGAACTCCAGATGCCGTTCTGGTTCCTGCCGAAGGAAGTCGGTCTTAAGGGCGCGGTTTATGCCGACGCCGGATCGCTGTGGGATTATCAGGGGCCGACGTCATGGGCCGCTACCGGTGAAGTCAACGGTCTGGTCAACGGCAACCCCTGCAAATGCGCGATGTCGTTTGATGATGGCAATGTTATTCGTTCATCGGTCGGTGTCGGCTTGATCTGGGCTTCGCCGTTCGGTCCGCTGCGCTTCGACTACGCGGTGCCGATCACCAAGGGCAAGTACGACGTCGTCCAGGAGTTCAAGTTCGGCGGTGGTACCTCGTTCTGAGTTAGTGCTCGGGGCGGGCCAGGCGGCTGGGATGGCGCGACCGGCAGCGTTTAAACATCTGTCGTGGCCGGCGCAGGTTGATCTGGCCGCGCTGGCTCTGACGGTTGCGCCGTATACCGGACGACAGGCTCTGGCTTTGTTCGAGGGCGTCGGCACTCAAATCGACAAGCCGTGTCAAATCAGCCACAATGTGCCTATCGGTGGGCATTGTCTGCTGGCGGCTCAGCCGCGCTTCGCGGACAATCTGACGATTGGCGACAATGCCGCGCCGGTGACCGAGGTCGGAATCAACCTCCTTCGTAGCCGTGCGGCCGATCCGAAGGGTGAGGAAAGGGAGTGATGGAGGAGGCGTCGGTCATTTTTGAGGATGTTGATATCAACAAAATCCTCGCCACCCTGCCGCATCGCTATCCGATGCTGCTGATCGATCGGGTCATCAATATCCGAAGCGATTTCAGCGGCATTGGTGTCAAGAACGTCACGTTCAACGAACCTGTGTTTCCGGGACACTTTCCGGACCGTCCGGTCTATCCGGGTGTGATGATGATCGAGGCGATGGCGCAGACCGCCGGCGTCATCGGCATCCTCTCGGTCCAAGGCACCGAGAAGCCGAGGGCGGTCTATTTTCTCACGATCGATAAATGCAAATTCCGCAAGCCGGTGCTGCCCGGCTCGACCATCGAATATCACATGCGCAAGATCGGCAAGCGCAGGGACATGTGGTGGTTTCACGGCGACGCCAAGGTCAACGGCGTTGTCGTCGCGGAAGCCGATGTGGGCGCGATGCTGACCGACTGACGGGGAGGCGGTTGCTTGCCCGGCCGCCGGGCGCGCATCGCATTTATCCGGCGCCGGCTTCCTCTCAATGACCGCGACCGGACTTGTATATGGGCTGCGTCCGGACCGCTGAAATACGGGGTCATCAGACGTCACTGGACAGTGCCGTTGTCCCGCGTTAACCAGCGGAAAACCCTGATACATTCGTAACCAACGAGTTTGGCTGGCACGGGACTGTTCGATGAGCATGATCGACCCCACTGCGCGGATCGAAGATGGCGCTGTGATCGGCGAGGGCACCTCCGTCGGCCCCTATTGCATCATCGGTCCCAACGTCGTGATCGGCGCTAACTGCAAGCTGATCGCCCATGTCCACATCACCGCGCAGACCACGATCGGCGACGGTTGCACGATCTATCCGTTCGCCTCGCTGGGAACGCCGCCGCAATCGCTGAGCTATCGCGGTGAACTGACGAAACTGGAGGTCGGCGCCGGCTGCACGATCCGGGAATCCGTGACCATGAATGCCGGTACCGTTGCCGGCGGCGGCATTACCCGCGTCGGCGACCGCGGCTATTTCATGAATTGCAGTCATGTCGGCCACGACTGCCATGTCGGCAACGACGTGATCTTCGCGACATCCGCCACATTGGGCGGTCATTGCGAGATCGGTGATTTCGTTTTCATCGGCGGATTGTCGGCGGTGCATCAGTTTACGCGGATCGGACCGCAGGTGATGATCGGCGGCGTTTGCGGCGTGCGCGGCGACGTGATTCCGTTCGGCCTCGCCAATGGTCAATATGCCAGCCTCGAAGGTCTCAACATCATCGGCATGAAGCGGCGCAAATTCACACGCGAACGGCTCGCGGCGGTGCGTTCGTTCTATCAAAAGCTGTTTCACGGGCCGGGGATTTTCGCGGAGCGGTTGGCCGCGGTACAGCCTTTGGCGGCTGAGGATCCCGCGATCGCACAGATTCTGGCCTTCATCGGCGAGGCCAAGCATCGGGCGCTGTGCATGCCCGCCGACGACGGCAACCGGAATTGACGGAGGGGACGGCCGGAGCCATGACCGACAAGGCTTTGGAAATTTCGTCGCCGATCGGTCTGGTTGCAGGGGGAGGCGCGATGCCGTTCGCGGTCGCGGACTCGCTCGTCGCTCACGGCGTCAACCCGGTTCTGTTCGCGCTGCGCGGAGCCTGCGATCCGGTGCGGGTAGAACGCTTTCGCCACCATTGGATATCGGTCGGCCAGTATGGCAGGGCGGTGAGCCTGTTTCGCGCGGAGAATTGCCGCGATCTTGTCTTCATCGGCACGCTGGTACGCCCCGCGCTATCTGAAGTCCGTCTCGATTGGGGCACGCTTCGCATCATTCCCCGCGTGCTGGCGGCTTTCCGCGGAGGAGACGATCATCTCCTGTCCGGCATCGGCGGCATTCTCGAGCGGGATGGTTTTCGCATGGTGGGAATCAGGGACGTTGCCCCCGATCTCCTGATGCCCGACGGCTGTCTGACCCGCGCGGCGCCGGACGGAAGCGCCGTCGCCGATATCGCGCGGGGGCGCGAGGTGCTGAAGGCGCTCGGCCCCTATGACATCGGCCAGGCCGTGGTCGTGATCGATGGTCACGTGGTCGGGGTGGAGGACATCGAGGGCACCGACGGGCTGCTCGCGCGCGTGGCGCGGCTGCGCGCGGAGCGTCGTATCCGGGCCAAGGCCGGACGAGGCGTGCTGGTGAAGGCGCCCAAAAGCGGGCAGGATTTGCGCTTCGATCTCCCGACGATGGGGCCGCGGACCGTCGAGGGCGCTATAGCCGCCGGGCTTGCCGGGATTGCGATCGTTGCCGGTAACACCATTGTGGCCGAACCTCAGGCGGTGATCGAGACGGCGGACGCCGCTCGGGTTTTCGTGACCGGTTTGCCCGCGTGATGCCGGCGCGTGCCATCGAGGGCGTCACGCGGAAGGTGTTCCTGATCGCGACGGAGGAATCGGGAGACCGGCTTGGCGCCAACCTGATGAGGGTGCTGCGCCAGCGCCTCGGCGATGCCGTCCGGTTCGAAGGCGTCGGCGGCCGCGCGATGGCGCAGGAAGGGCTGTCGTCGCGGTTTGCGATCGAGGAATTATCGATCGTGGGCCTGGCTGCGGTCGTCAAACAATTACCGAAGATATTGCGTCTGATCCGCCAGACCGCCGATGCGGCGATAGAAGCCTCGCCCGACATCCTCGTGATCATCGACAGTCCCGATTTCACCCACCGGGTGGCCAGGCGCGTTCGCGCCCGCAATGCCGCGATCCCGATCGTCGACTACGTCTCCCCGACGGTGTGGGCTTGGCGACCCGGCCGCGCCCGCGCGATGCGCCGCTATATCGATCATGTGCTTTGCTTGCTGCCGTTCGAGCCGGAAACCTACCGCAGGCTTCATGGGCCGCCCTGTAGTTATGTCGGCCATCCCCTGGTCGAGCAGATCGGCGTCCTGCGGCCGGGGATTGACGAGCAAAAGCGTCGCGATCAGGCTCCGCCCGTGCTCCTGGTGCTGCCGGGAAGCCGCCGCAGCGAAATCAGGCACCACTTGCCGGTCTTTGGCGAGACGCTGGGACGGCTGAGCGCACAGCATACGCCGTTTGAAGCCATCCTGCCCACCATGCCGCATTTGCAGGATGCTGTCCGGGAGGGCGTCAAGAACTGGCCGGTGCAGCCGCGCGTCATCGTGGGCGAACAGGAGAAGCGGGCGGCTTTCCGGATCGCGCGCGCGGCCCTGGTCAAATCGGGCACGGTGACGCTCGAACTGGCGCTGGCCGGCGTGCCGATGGTCGCGGTGTACAAGGGCGGCAGCGTCGAGGCGTGGATTGTGCGCCGGGTGGTCCGGGTCAGTTCGGTCATCCTCGCCAATCTCGTGGTCGGCGAGAATGTCGTGCCGGAGTTCCTCCAGGAGGACTGCACGCCGGAGAAACTGGTTCCGGCACTGTACGAGATCCTTGCGGATTCGCCGCAAAGGCTCCGGCAGACCGAAGCCTTTGCACGGCTTGATACGATCATGTCGACCGGTGACCAGCCGCCGAGCGTTCGCGCCGCCGATATCGTGCTGGCGATGTTGCGTGAATCTCGCCGCGCCAATTGATGCCTAAAACTCGAAAGCCGGACGCGATGATCGCATCCGGCTTCCAAGAAGTTTGGTAAAGGAAGCTTGCTTATTTCCGCTTGTCGGTCGGGATGTAGTCGCGGCGCGCGACGCCGGTATAGAGCTGGCGCGGACGGCCGATTTTCTGCTGCGGATCCTCGATCATCTCGCTCCACTGACTGATCCAGCCAACGGTGCGCGCAACCGCAAACAGCACGGTAAACATCGAGGTCGGGAATCCCATCGCCTTCAGCGTGATGCCCGAATAGAAGTCGACATTCGGGTAAAGCTTGCGGTCGATGAAATACTGATCGCTGAGTGCGATCTTTTCCAGTTCCATCGCCACCTTCAGCATCGGATCGTCGCCGTGGCCGGTCTCGGCGAGCACGGCATGACACATCTTCTGCATGATCTTGGCGCGTGGATCGTAATTCTTGTAGACGCGATGGCCGAAGCCCATCAGGCGGACTTCGCTGTTCTTGTCTTTCACCTTGGCGATGAATTCCGGAATCTTGTCGACGGTCCCGATCGAGGCCAGCATGGCCAGCGCGGCTTCATTGGCGCCGCCGTGCGCCGGTCCCCACAGGCAGGCGATGCCGGCGGCGATGCAGGCGAACGGATTGGCGCCGGAGGAGCCGGCGATGCGGACCGTGGAGGTCGATGCGTTCTGCTCGTGATCGGCATGCAGGATGAAGATCTTGTCCAGCGCGTCGGCGAGCACGGGATTGGCCTTGTACTCCTCGCACGGGACCGCGAAGCACATGTGCAGGAAGTTCTCGGCGAATTTGAGCGAGTTCTTCGGATAGATGAAGGGCTGGCCGATGGTGTATTTATAGGCCATCGCCGCCAGCGTCGGGATCTTCGCGATCATCCTGATCGAGGCGATATTGCGTTGCTTCGGGTCGTTGATGTCGGTGGAGTCGTGGTAGAACGCGGCTAGCGCGCCGACTGCGGCCACCATGATCGCCATCGGGTGCGCGTCGCGGCGGAAGCCCTGGAAGAAGCGAGCCATCTGCTCGTGAACCATGGTGTGATGGATCACCAGATTGTCGAAATCCTGTTTCTGCGCCTTGGTCGGCAGTTCGCCGTACAGCAGGAGATAACAGGTCTCGAGGAAGTCGCCGTGTTCGGCGAGTTGCTCGATTGGATAGCCACGGTATTCAAGGATGCCGGCGTCACCGTCGATGTAGGTGATCTTGGACTGGCAGCTCCCGGTCGAGGTAAAGCCGGGATCATAGGTGAACATGCCGGCCTGGCCGTAGAGCTTGGCGATGTCGATGACATCGGGCCCAACCGTCCCGCTGAGGATGGGAAAATCGTAGGTCTTGTTGCCAACCGTTAGTGTTGCGGTTTTAGTGCTGGATTTTGCGTCCATCGTGAATTCCCCGATGAGATCGTTGTGAGGGGCCGCGCTGATCCTGCTTATTCTACAGGAAGATGGCGCGGCAGGCCGGATTGTCTAGAAGCGCCGGTCAAAATGGGTAGCGTATTGCTTTATGCACTGCAAGATCGACCCTGGAGGGGGGCCGGCCCCTCAGGCGGCCGCCTGATCCTCGAGCCGGGCGAGGCATTCCTGGCATCCCAGCACGGCCAGGACTTCGAATATCCCAGGCGAGGTGGTGCGCCCGGTCAGTGCCACCCGAAGCGGTTGCGCGACCGCGCCTAGTTTGAGGTTGTTTCGTTCGGCAAAGCCGCGCACCGCGGCCTCGGTGGTTTCCGCCGTCCAGGGGATAGCCGTTTCCAGCGCCGTGCGAAGCTGGCCGATCAGCGCGCGGCTTTCCGGCGTCAGCAGCGCCTGCGCCTTCGGTTCGATCTCCAGCGGCCTGTCGGCAAAGATAAAATGCGAGCCGTCGATCAGCTCGATCAGCGTCTTGGCGCGCTCCTTGAGGCTCGGCATCGCCTTCAGCAATTGGGCGCGTGTGGTATCGTTGAGCTTCGCCTTGAGATCGGCGCCGCCCGGCACATAGTTGAGTAGGTCCTCGAACATGGTCACAAGAGATTGATCGTCGGCGTGTCGGATATAGTGGCCGTTGAGGTTCTCCAGCTTGGCGAAATCGAACCGTGCGGCCGAGCGCCCGACGCCTGACAGGTCGAAGGCGTCGATCATTTCTTGCGTCGAGAATATCTCCTGATCGCCATGGCTCCAGCCGAGCCGGACCAGATAATTGCGCAGCGCCGCCGGCAGGTATCCCATTGCGCGGTAGGCATCCACCCCCAGCGCCCCGTGGCGTTTTGAGAGTTTCGAGCCGTCGGGGCCGTGGATCAAGGGAATATGGGACATGTTCGGCACGTCCCAGCCCAGCGCATCGTAGATCTGCTTCTGGCGCGCGGCGTTGATCAGGTGGTCGTCGCCGCGGATGATATGCGTCACGTCCATGTCGTGGTCGTCGACCACCACCGCGAGCATGTAGGTTGGCGTGCCGTCGCCACGCAGCAACACGAGATCATCGAGGTTCTCGTTCTGCCAGACCACACGGCCCTGAACCTGATCCTCGATCACGGTTTCGCCGGTCTGGGGCGCCTTGAGGCGGATGGTCGGGGCCATTCCGGGCGGCGCCTCCGACGGGTCGCGGTCGCGCCAGGAGCCGTCATAGAGGCGGGTACGTCCCTCGGCGCGGGCCTTCTCACGCATCGCCGTGAGTTCCTCCGTGCTCGCGTAGCAGCGATAGGCCTTGCCGCTGGCGAGCAGTTGCTCGGCGGCCTCGCGGTGGCGCGCAGCCCGGCTGAACTGGTAAATGACCTCGCCGTCCCAGTTGAGGCCGAGCCATTTCAGCCCGTCCAGGATGGCGTCGATCGCCTCTTTGGTCGAGCGCTGCCGGTCGGTGTCCTCGATCCGCAGCAGCATCCTGCCGCCATGCTTGCGCGCGTAAAGCCAATTGAACAGCGCGGTGCGGGCGCCTCCGATATGGAGGAAGCCGGTCGGCGAGGGGGCAAATCGGGTGACGACGGGACTGGTCATTATCGTAGCGGTCACGGACAAGAGGGCATGCGCTGGGAGCGCGGTGGTGTATAGCAGGAACGGTACATAACTAAAGCCTCACCAAAACCCCGGCTCGGCGGCCAGTTCGGCGGCATCCCGTCAACAAGCGGGCTTGGCTGTCCGGGATGAATTTGGCAGAAGGGCGGCTGACCCGCACAGGAAACAGGAATGACGGCAGAACCGGCAGCGACAGAGACAGGCCGCGATTTCATTCGCGATATCGTCCAGGCCGATCTCGATTCGCACAAGCACAAGCACATCGTGACCCGGTTTCCGCCGGAACCGAACGGCTATCTGCACATCGGCCACGCCAAGTCGATCGCGCTGAATTTCGGCATCGCGCAGGAATTCTCCGGACAATGCAACCTGCGCTTTGACGACACCAATCCGACCAGGGAAGAGCAGGAATATATCGACTCGATCCAGGCCGATGTCAGGTGGCTCGGTTACGATTGGGGACCCAATCTCTTTTACGCATCGGATTATTTCGATCGGCTCTACGAATGGGCGGAGAGCCTGATTCGTTCGGGCCTCGCCTATGTCGATGACCAGTCGCAGGAGGAAATCCGCCTCAACCGTGGCACCTTGACGGAGCCGGGCAGGAACAGCCCATTTCGCGATCGCCCGGTGGAGGAGAATCTCGACCTGTTTCGCCGCATGAAAGCAGGCGAGTTCCCGAACGGCGCCTGCGTGCTGCGCGCCAGGATCGACATGGCCTCGGGCAACATCAATCTGCGCGATCCCGTGCTCTATCGCATCCTGCACGCCCACCATCCGCGCACCGGAACGAAATGGTCGATCTATCCGAGCTACGATTACGCCCACGGGCAGTCGGATGCGATCGAGGGCGTGACGCATTCGATTTGCACGCTGGAATTCGAGGATCACCGGCCGCTCTATGAATGGCTGCTCGACAAGCTGCCGGTGCCATCGAAGCCGCGCCAGTACGAATTCGCGCGGCTCAATCTGACCTACACGCTGTTGTCGAAGCGGGTGCTGACCCAGCTCGTGCGCGACGGCCATGTCGCCGCCTGGGACGATCCGCGGATGCCGACGATCGCTGGATTGAAGCGTCGCGGCGTGCCGCCGGCCGCGGTCCGCGATTTCATCAAGCGCATCGGGGTCGCCAAGGCCAACAGCGTGGTCGATGTCGGCATGCTCGAATTCTCGATCCGCGAATATCTCAACCGGACCGCTCCGCGGCGCATGGCGGTGCTGCGGCCGCTCAAGGTGGTGATCGAGAATTATCCGGAAAGCGCAAGCGAGGAGATCGAGGCGATCAATCATCCGGACGATCCGGCCGCAGGCACGCGGCGCATCGCCTTCGGGCGCGAACTTTATATCGAGCGCGACGATTTCATGGAAAATCCGCCGAAGAAATTCTTCCGCCTCTCTCCGGGCACGGAAGTACGGCTGCGCTACGCCTATTTCATCAAGTGCATCGGCATCATCAAGAACGCCGCGGGCGAGGTGACCGAGTTGCGCTGCACCTACGATCCCGCGACCAAGGGCGGCAACGCGCCGGATGGCCGCAAGGTCAAGGCGACCATGCACTGGCTTCCGGTGGCGCAGTCGAAGCCTGCCGAAATCCGCATCTACAACCAGCTTTTCGTCAATCCGACCCCGGATGCGGCCAATTTTGCCGCCGACCTCAACCCGCAATCGCTTGAGATTCTTTCCGATGCGCGGATCGAGCCTGCAATTGCGGAGGCCAATTCGGCCGAGCCGATGCAGTTCGAGCGGCAGGGTTATTTCGTTCGTGATTCCGACTCGACGCCGGACCGTCCGGTGTTCAACCGTACCATCGGCTTGCGCGATACGTTCGCAAAGGAAGTCGCCAAAGGCTGAACCGCTCGCGCTTCTCGATATATTTTGCCGTCAGCCTGCGCGGATAGTGGTGGTGTGCTGGTCGGTCTGCTGAGCAAGTGCCGGCAACGCGATCGTTGCCATGGCGAGGACAAGCGCGGCAATTCTAAAAATCCGCATGTTATTTATCCCCCCATAAAAATTTTTAGCGCGACCCGTAAAGGTGCCGATTTCATGCACCGTCCGGTTCGCTTGGTAATTTGGATTAACCGACTCTCGGCGTCGTCATGATTCCCATATTGACGAGAGTCGCGCGAAGCGATTGCCGCGCCAGTCTGTCCCTGGCCTTTTCGTTGATCAATAGATTGATGAAATCAAGCCGCTTGGCTTCGTCGTTGGCTTCGGCGAGCAATTTGCGATAGCGGTCGTAATCAAAGCCCGCGTCCGAGTTATTACTCATTGTCCGCGTCCCAGCGCACTCGACCCGTGCATTAGAAATTGTCTCGCAACATCCGGCGGCGCGCAATCGGCAAGCGTGCTGCGTCGCGCATATGTAGTGGATATGTGGATAACCGTCGGTGGTCGCCGATGAAGTTGTTCGCGGCGCGCCGGCCTTTCCTCGACGGGGACGTCGAATCGGTCGAACACGTTGAAATTTTCAAGGATCGGATAACGCTCGCTTGCCATCGCCATGATGCGAAGCAGTCCGGCCGCACCGGAGATCTCCCATCGGCGGATGGTGTCGCCATCGTCCGGCGCAAGACCGCGGAGCCTGGCCATGTCGGCGAGAGAGCGCTCGCGTTACCTAGATCGTTACGAAGCTGTCTGAGTTCGAGGCCGGTCACGAAAATGGGCCCTGGAAAACGGGGCTTGAAAACGGGTCCTGGAGGTCGGCGCGGAAGGCTGGCGGAGACCGGCAGCTTAAGCATGATTCTGTATCCGTTCCGCTATTCGTCCGGCAAAATCTTGCGGTAGCATCGGCGCCGGACGGATCGTAAGGCGTGTGGGATGGCAGAGCGGGGCAGGGCTCCAGGCCGGTCGCAAGGTTATGCGGGAACCTGGCCGGCAGTCGGCGCGACGCGCGCGGGCGGCTTCGCGCCATCGGGCCTCGGCGTAGGGTCATCCATCATCGTGACGCTGCGCCAGTGGACCGCGGCGGAAGCGGGCGCGGGGCGATTGCTGCCCTGGGTGCCGGTCGCGTTCGGGGTCGGGATCGCATTTTATTTCACCGCCGATCATGAGCCGGTGCGATGGGTTACCGCCATTGCCGCAGGCGTGCTGGGCACGGCGGCGTTCCTGCTGCGGCGGCGTAAGCTGTTTCCTGTCGCTGTGATGATCGCGGCGATGGCCGCGGGCTTCGCTACGGCGACTTGGAGGACGGCCTGGATTGCCCACAGGGTGCTCGCGCGGCCGATCTATTCGGTGCAGTTGGCCGGGTTCGTCGAGACGCGCGACATCCGCGAGCGTACCGACCGCTTCGTGCTGCGGGTCACGCAGATGGACGCGCCGCGCTCATCGATAAAGCTGGAGCGGGTTCGTCTGTCGGTGCGGAAAGGTACCGCGCCCGAGGTCGGAAGTTTTGTCGAATTAAAAGCGCGGTTGCAGCCACCGCTCGCGCCGTTGCGGCCGGGCAGCTACGACTTCGCCCGTGACATGTTTTTCCAGGGCATCGGCGCTTCCGGTTTTGTCATGGGCGCCATCAAGACCGTGGAGCCGCCGGCCAGCGGCGGGCTATCGTTGCGTTACGCGGCCTTCATGCAAGGCTTGCGCGATGCGATCGACGCCCGCATCCGGACCACGCTCGACGGCGACAAGCGTTCGATCGCCACCGCGCTTCTGACCGGCCGGCGCGATGCGATCACGACGCCCGTCAACGATGCGATGTTCATTTCCGGTCTCGGACATGTGCTCTCGATATCGGGCTATCACATGGCGGTGGTGGCCGGCGTGGTGTTCTTCACCGTCCGCGCGCTGCTGGCGCTGTTCCCCGTGCTGACGGCAGGCTTCCCCATCAAGAAATGGGCGGCGGCTGCGGCGCTGGCCGCGGCGACGTTTTATCTCCTGCTGTCCGGTGCGGAGGTCGCGACCCAGCGCTCGTTTTTCATGACCGCAGTGGTGCTGATTGCCGTGATGGTGGACCGCCGCGCCGTGACGTTCCGGACGCTGGCGGTCGCGGCGATGATCGTGCTGGCGCTTGCGCCGGAAGCGCTGGTGCATCCGAGTTTCCAGATGTCGTTCGCGGCGACGCTGGGCCTGGTGGCGCTGGTGCAGATCGGGATGCCGCGCATGTTTGCCTCGCCGGACCACTCAATAGCCGCCAAGGTGGCGCTGTGGGGCGGGCGGGAACTGATGACGTTGATGCTGGCGTCGTTTTTCGCAGGCCTGGCGACCACGCCCTATGCCGCCTTCCATTTCCACCGGGTAACGCCCTATGGCGTGCTGGCCAATCTGGCGGCGATGCCGGTGGTCTCGGCGCTGGTGATGCCGGCGGGCCTGCTCGGGCTTCTGGCGATGCCGTTCGGGCTGGACGGCGTGTTCTGGTGGCTGATGGGGCTTGGCATCGACTGGATGATTGCGGTGACCGAATGGGTCGCCCGGCTTCCGGGCGCTATCGGGCGGATGGCGGCGTTCGGCATCGGGCCGCTAGCCGTCGCCACCCTCGGGATCGTTCTGCTGGGGCTGTTGCGGACGCCGCTGCGCTGGTCGGGCGCCATCGTGTTGTTGCTTGCGACGGTTTGGGCGCTGGTGGTTCACCAGCCGGACGTCCTGATCTCCGGTGACGGACACAATGTCGCCGTCCGCGGCAAGGACGGTCAGTTGCATCTGATGCGAAGCGCCAAGGATGCGTTTCTGATCAAGGAATGGCTCGCCGCCGATGCCGACGCACGCGATCCTGCGGATCCGTCGCTTGCAAATAGCGTTTCATGCGACGAAGCGGGTTGCGTAACGTCGATGACCGGCGGCGCGCTGGTTTCGCTGGCGCTGCGGCCCGAGGCGCTGGATGACGATTGCGACCGGGCTGCGTTGATCGTGACGCAGAACCAGCCGCCAGCCGGATGCGCGGCGCCGTCGATCGATCTCGAACATTTGCGGGGGCAGGGGACAATGGCGCTGCGACGGACGGGAGATGGATTTTCGATCGAAGCCGTCAGGCCAAAAGGTTTCGACCGGCCATGGTCGCCGCGAGCGGCCAGCGACGCCGAGGCCGAGCCGGGTTTCCTGCGGCCCGCCGTTCCGCGCGCCGTCGATGCGACGCCGCCGGACGACTTGCAGGCGGACGAATAAGCCCGTTCAGGCGACAGCGCTGCTGTCCGCCATGGGCGGAGAGCGCCGCATCTCGTCACCTCTCGCCGGTCGAGGACTCTGCCGAGGATTGTTCGCGCACCTCGAAGGCGCCGAGATGCAGTTCCTCGTCGGCTTCGTCGGCTCCCATCGCCGGCGTCCTGACCAGCGTAAACGCAGCGGTGGGGAATCGCTTCCAGACCGCGAGGTCTTCCGCCGTGACGGTGAGCCAGCCGAATTTGAAGATGTATCGGCCCGGCTCCATCACGCGCCCGACTTGTTGCCAGGTGACTTTATTGACGACCAATCATCGTCTCCTTCGGCGGCCCGACGGCGCCGTCGGGAGGCAGACCCTCCCTCTCCACGCCAAGAGATGTTGCAAGGGATGCCGCGCTCACGCGCATTTCGAAAGCTTCGAGCTGCAAGGCGAATGTCGCCAGCGCCAGCCTTAGATTATTCAGTTCCTTTGCCCGTGCGTTGTCCGCCCGCGCATCATCCCGATGAGCCACAAACAACCACTCCCGCGATTCGGTGCAGGTACTATCCACTGGCGCCGTAATCAGGCTTCCGCCGGCCGCGAAGCCGGCGGGAAGCGCCGATGGTTTCAGGCCCCGATCGTTTCAGGCAATGGGGACCGAGGTTGCGGTGTTTGCGCCGACGGGCTGCGCCGGTTCAGCAGTGCGGTGAACCACCGGCAATTGCAGCACGGTCGCCCGCTGCCCTTCGCAGAGCTGCGTGACCATGACCCGGCTGCCGTCCGGAAATTCGATCGCATCGTGATGGCGATGAGGGGTGTTCGGATCGACGACGCCGAACTTCCCTACTCTAAATTTGACCGATTTTGTCCAAATCCACCTGTTGTCGTATTTGACGTCTTCCGTGAACGCCAACTCGGTTCCGGGTAGCATGCAGATCGCTACTTCGGGCTCGCTTTCGGACGCGAAACCGCGCGTCGAAGTCCCGCGGAATGTAGTGCTGATCAAGGTCTCTCCAACCTGGGCGGGGCGCGACGCCACAGCGTGCAGACTATAGTCACACATCGGGATTGCTCCTCTTTCGAGATAGCCAACCCGCGCCCGCTAGAGGCGCAGGCCTCTATCAGAGTAGACACTAGACCCCAAACCTCCGCCCGGTTGTAGGCAATTGTGCGGCTGAAGCCGGTGCGCACAATCACAATTATGTTCAGCAACGGCCGTGGATTTTTGGGAACAAAAAAGCCCCGGCGAAATCGCCGGGGCTTTTGTCGGCCCAGAGCCTGTCAGCGACCGGCGGGCGCAGAGTATCCGCTATAACTCCAGCCCGACTGAGTTGATGGGGCGACGGAGTTGTTGGCGTTGCGAAACTGCTCGCTCGTCGCGGGGCGCTCTGCCTTGCCGGTATGGCGATGTTGTGCAGCCGCCGCGGCGACCTGGACGGTGGACACTGCAATCAAGGCGGCGCCCAGAGTGGTTAAAATAGTCTTGCGCATCATGCTCTCCTCTTTTCGTTGGCGAGATCGCGAAGCCATCAGCTTCGCGTCTTCTGCCGAGGAGCTAGGCCCGGAGGAGGGGTTTGATAATTGCAGGAAAGAGCGAAAGACTATCAACCAAGGCTGGATAATCAGACTCTTGCATAACTGAGCGGCTGCCCTACCGGAACCGGCTGCACGACGTTGGAGCGCTGCTGGTCAATACTTCCGATAAAGACCGATCAGCTTGCCCTGAATCTTCACCCGGTTCGGAGGCAGAATGCGAACTTCGTAGGAAGTGTTGGCGGGCTCAAGCGCGATCGAGGCGCCGCGGCGGCGGAAGCGCTTCAGCGTTGCTTCCTCGTCGTCGATCAGCGCCACCACGATGTCGCCGGTATCAGCGGTTTCGTTGCGCTGGATCAGCGCCATGTCGCCGTCCAGGATGCCGGCATCGATCATCGAGTCGCCGCGCACCTCAAGCGCGTAATGCTCGCCGGAACCCAGCATGTCCGGCGGCACGCTGATGGTGTGGCTGCGAGTCTGCAACGCCTCGATCGGCGTGCCCGCCGCGATGCGGCCCATCACCGGCACCGCGACCGGACGCTCGCCGTCATTTTCGAAACCGGCACTGCTACGAACCTTGCCAAGCGTGCCTTCGATGACGCTGGGCGTGAAGCCACGGCGGTTGCCGCCGCCATTGCCGGCAAGCTCCGGCAGCTTGATGACCTCGATGGCGCGGGCGCGATTGGGCAGCCGGCGAATGAAGCCGCGCTCTTCCAGCGCGGTGATAAGGCGGTGGATGCCCGACTTCGAACGCAGGTCCAGTGCATCCTTCATCTCGTCGAAGGAGGGCGGTACGCCAGCTTCTTTCAGCCGTTCATTGATGAAACGCAGAAGTTCATACTGTTTGCGTGTGAGCATCTCGAGCAGTCCCCCTTGATGGGCGTCGTTCGATTCCGAGACATCCGAGTCAGACAATCGGGAGTTCAAACCCCCATTTGCAGACATTCGTACTCGAAACAAATCATGAACGGACACTATATGTTCGATATGTGTTCCGCAACCAGTTAATTTCCGGTGAACGCGATCGGTTTCGGCCGGCAGGCTTTTTTAGTTCGGTTCAGAGCGGAAGCCGGAGGATGTTGCAGGGAGAGCCGGCCGTGGCGGCCGCTGCGAACGGCGCACGTATCACGAGGGCCTTTGCCGCCGCGAGATTTCCGAGCAGCGAACTATCCTGATGATTGACCGGCGTTGCGATCAGCGCGCCGTCGGGGCGTTCCTCGAGGCGGGCGCGCAGATAGTCTTCGCGTTGATCGTTGATGCGAAGGTCGCGGCCCAGTACCGCGGTTTCGATCGCGTGATGGATGGTCGATCGGCCGGACAGGCTGCGAATCAACGGCACCAGAAACAGGAAGCCGCAGACATAGGACGACACGGGATTGCCGGGCAGGCCGATCACGCGCATGGCGCCGAGCCGTCCATGCATCATCGGTTTGCCCGGGCGCATCGCGATCCGCCAGAACGCCATCTCGACGCCTTCGGCCTCCAGCGATTGCTTGACCAGATCATGGTCGCCCACGGAAGCGCCGCCGGTGGTGACCAGAATATCGGCGCCGCTGTCGCGTGCGCGGCGGATACCTTGCGTGGTGGCCTCGAGCGTATCGGCGGCGATGCCGAGGTCGATGGTGTCGGCGCCTTCGGCGCGGGCCAGCGCCCGCAGCGCATAGCCGTTGGAATAGACGATCTGCCCGGGAGCGGGCTGCGATCCCGGCATCACCAGTTCATCGCCGGTGGCGAGCACCGCGACCTTCGGCCGGCGATACACGGCGAGCTCCGGATAGTTCATGCCGGCCGCGAGCGAGAGATCGCGATCGGTAAGGCGGGAACCGCCCTGCAGCAGCATGTCGCCGGTGTTGAAATCGACACCCGCGGGACGGATATGCCGGCCCGGCGCCGCCGCCTCGGTGATGGCGATGCGGGAGCCCTCCACCCTGGTATTCTCCTGGATGACGACGGCGTCGGCGCCTTCAGGAATCACGCCGCCGGTAAAAATCCGGACCGCCTCGCCCGGACCAATCGCGCGATCGAAGGGACGTCCGGCCGCGACTTCGCCGATCACGTCGAGCCGCGTGCCCGCCTGCGCGGCGTCAGCCGAACGCACCGCATAGCCGTCCATCGCCGACATCGCCTGCGGCGGCTGGGTGCGCAACGCCGCGAGGTCGCGCGCGAGCACGCGATGATAGGCCGCGTCCAGCGCGACCATTTCCTCAGGCAACGGCTCAGCGCCCGCGAGGATCGCGGACAACGCATCGGCGACCGGCATCAATGCCACGGCAACACTCCCAAATCCCGACCTCAGATATCGAGCGCGGCAAGTGCGCGCGCCACGTCGTCGGACGACCTCACCTGAATAGCATGGAGGCCTCGCGCCCGCGCGCCCTCGATATTCTCGGCAAGATCGTCGAAGAAGACGATGCGCTCCGCCGGCACGCCGATCGCTCTCACCACATGATCATAGGCGGCCGCGTCAGGTTTTCGAAGCCCGATCGTGGACGACAGGAAGATTTCGCGGAAATGGCCGAGCACGGTGGTGTAGGCCCCGGTGAAATGCGCGACGTGAGAAGGGTTGGTGTTGGAGAAGGCGTAAAGCGGCAGGCGTTTTGCCGCGCGTTCGAGCAGCGCGGCGATCCCCGGCATCTCGCCGGCGAAAATCGCGTTCCAGCCTTCCAGAAACTGGGCGTCCGATATTCCGATGCCGAGCGAGGCCCGCAGCGCGGCAAAGAATTCGGCGTCGCCGATCTCGCCGGTCTCGTGACGCTTGTAGGCTTCGTCGTGCGCAAACCGGTCGATGAGACGGGCGGGCTCGCAACCGGCGTGCCCGGCCCAGCATGCCAGCGTGTTGTTGAAGTCAATATCGATGACCACACGTCCGAGATCGAACAAAAGTGCGTCGGCGGTGCCGGGAACGAGTGCGGGCAGGGTCATCGTAGGCAGCGTCGTCCTCAATAGTGATACGGCTCGATCTCCAACAGCGGGAAGGCGCTGAAGACGTGCGGTAGACTGGCCGGCGTCGCCGCATGCAGATAGGATTTGTCGAGTTCGGCGAAATTCTTCACCCCGAGCAGTCCGAGGCAGCGGATCACTTCGTCTTCAAGCAGCTCAAGCATCCGCAATACGCCGCTCTCGCCTGCGGCGGCAAGCGCCCAGCATTGCAGGCGGCCGATGCCGACGAGATCGGCGCCCATGATGATCGCCTTGACGATATCGGTGCCGCGGCAGAATGAGCCGTCGACCATGATCTTGGCGCGGCCGGCGACGGCTGTGGCGATCTCCGGCAGCACATGCATCGAGCCGCGGCCGTGATCGAGCTGGCGTCCGCCGTGATTGGACACGTAGATCCATTCGACCCCGTGATCGACCGCGATCCTGGCGTCTTCCGCGGTCGCGACTCCCTTGATGACCAGCGGAATCTTGAACTTGTCCTTGATCAGCTTCACGGTGCGCCATTCCAGCCCCTTCTGGAAGTCGCCGCCGGTGGAGCGCAAGCGGCTTTCGCGCACATAGCGCTTGGCGATGTCGCGCTCGCGGCGGCTGTAGTGGGCGGTGTCCACCGTGAGACAGAAGGCGCTGTACCCGTTCTTGATCGTACGGCTGACGCAGTCCTCGACAAAGGCATCGTCGCCGCGAACATAGAGCTGATACATGCGCAAGGCGTCGGGCGCGGCCTCAGCGACCTTTTCCAGGCCTGGGTCGGAAACCGAGCTCAGCATATGCGCCGCGCCGAATGTTCCGGCGGCGCGCGCCACGCTGGCACCGGAGCCCGGATCGAAGATTTCCAGCGCCCCGACCGGCGCCAACATCACCGGCAGGCGCATTTTGCGGCCGAATCGTTCCACCGACGGGTCGATCTCGGTGACATTGCGCAGCACGCGGGGCCGGAACGCGATCTCGTCAAGCGCCATCCGATTGCGGCGCAGGGTGGTCTCGGTCTCCGTCGCACCGACGATATAGTCCCATGCATTCTGGTTGAGCCGGGCCCGGGCCTTGCGAACCAATTCATGCAGGTTCTGGAATTCCTCGGAACTGGCGCCGAGTTCGATGTTCCTCACCGGCCGGATCGGAGTGGTTTCGTTCATGGTTTTCTCCCGGAAAAGCTTGTTTGTTGGCGTTGGCGGTTGAAATTGCCCTATCGTGTCCGTGACCTTTGCGCCATCCCGAAATTGTGATGGCAGCTATCGACGGGCTCCAGGCGAGCGATCACGCTAGGAGGACGATTCGTTCTGCTCCATGCAGGACGGTCGTCGGTTTTGCGGATGCTTCGGCCGGTCGAGGCTGGCGGCGCGAGGGCATCGTTCGGGAGTCGGCGGAGACGAGTCCTGATTCAACGTCGTTATCCCATGGGATATCGAGCCGCGCAGTCCGGTTTACCGGGGGAAGGATGCCGACCCCGGAGGTCGGCCGGTGCTCAAATTGTCGGCAAAATCCCTTTCGGTCATTGAGACAGCCGTGTGACCGGCTTGCGGTCGGAACCAGCCAATTACAAATTCGACATAAAGCACGATTTCGGCTGTGCGGCGGGGGACGAGAGCGTGTATCGTGGTTGCTTCACCCTGCTAAAGCCGCAAATACATCAAATATTCCGCGGCGAGGGCGTTCCAGCCTCAATGACACCAGAATGGTGTTGTGAGGTTATTGGTCGAGTTCACCCAATTTATCCGGCCCCGGTCGGCTGCAACTGACAACGAGAAGGTTCGCGAACGATGCGCAAGAATTCCGTCTTTTTCCTCGGCGCGTTAGCGGGTACGTGCCTCACCCTTCTCGTCAGTGGGCCCAGGAGCGAGTTTTGGATCAATGCCGCCAAGGCTGCGGCCGGCTCCGACACTTACGCACAACTGAACTTGCTCGGCGATGTGTTCGAGCGGATCAGGACCGACTATGTCGAAAAGCCCGACGATGGGAAGCTCGTCGAGGGCGCGATCAATGGCATGGTCACGTCGCTCGATCCGCATTCGCGCTACATGAACGAGCAGTCCTGGCGTGACATGCAGGAGACCACCCAGGGCGAGTTCGGTGGGCTCGGCATCGAGGTGACGATGGAAGACGGCCTGGTCAAGGTGGTCTCGCCGATGGACGGTACGCCGGCGGCGAGGGCCGGTATCATGTCGGGCGACCTGATCACCTATATCGACGGCGAAGCGGTTCAGGGCCTTACCCTGGAGCAGGCCGTGAACAAGATGAAAGGACCGGTCCACACCTCCACCAAGCTCAAGATCGAGCGCAAGAATGTGGATCAGCCCATCGATGTCTCGCTCGAGCGCGAGATCATCCAGGTGAAGCCGGTCAGCTTCCACACCGATGGCGGCGATATCGGCTATATCCGCGTCAGTTCGTTCAACGAACAGACCGAAGACGGGCTGAAAAAGGCGATTGCCGACGTATCGAAGGAAATTCCGCAGGACAAGCTGGCGGGTTATGTCCTCGACCTGCGCAACAATCCGGGTGGCTTGCTCGATCAGGCCGTCGATGTATCGGGCACCTTCCTGGCGCGCGGCGAGGTCGTTTCGACGCGGGGCCGCACCCCTGACGAGACCCAGCGCTATACCGCGAAAGGCGGCGACATCACCAAGGGCAAGAAACTCGTCGTGCTGATCAATGGCGGATCGGCGTCGGCGTCCGAGATCGTGGCGGGCGCGTTGCATGATCACAAGCGCGCGACGCTGATCGGGACCCGTTCGTTCGGCAAGGGGTCGGTACAAACCATCATTCCGTTGGGCACCGGCAACGGCGCGCTGGCCTTGACCACGGCGCGCTATTTCACGCCCTCCGGCCGCTCGATCCAGGCGCAGGGCATCACGCCGGATATCGAAGTGTTGCAGGACGTGCCCGACGAGTTAAAGGGCCGTTCCGACACCAAGGGAGAGGCTTCGATGCGCGGTCATCTCTCGGCCGACGGCGCGGAGCAAACCGGCTCGCAGGCCTATGTTCCGCCGGACGAGAAGAACGACAAGGCGTTGGCCGCAGCCTACGATCTCTTGCGCGGCGTCACCGTCAAGGCGGATATGCCGCCAGCTCCCAAAACGACGGTCCCGAACTGATAATCTCGCGGCGAGTGGAGTCGTAATTCAAACGGGGCGGTCGAGAGACCGTCCCGTTTTCGTCTGGGTCCGGGCTACAAGCGTTTTCGAGCGGAAGCCTGCCCAAGACTTGGACGGCGGGATGGATTCCAGTTCGCAAGGATAGAGCTTTGATTCTGATTTAATCAGGACCGGGAGAGCTCCAGGGCGGGGGATTTCTTCGCGTGTACGAACAGCAGCTCCCTGATCTCCGCCGCCGGCCTCGGCGGGCTGAACAGATAGCCCTGCATTTCCGAGCAGCCGAGCGTGCGCAGGATCTGTTGCTGCTGCCTGGTCTCGACGCCTTCGGCGGTTGTCGTCATATCGCGTGCGGTGGCGATAACCACCACCGCCTGCACGATACAGGACGATCCCGCCGGCTGTTCGATATCGGTGATGAAGCAGCGGTCGATCTTGATCTTGTCGAACGGAAACCGCTGTAGATAGCTCAGCGAGGAATAGCCGGTGCCGAAATCGTCCAGCGCGATCCGCACTCCGATGTCGCGAAGCTGGTGCAGGACGGCAAGCGCGGCCTCGTCGTCACGAATGAGCACCGCCTCGGTAATCTCCAGTTCGAGCCGGCTTGCCGCAAGGCTAGACGCCGCCAGCGCGGCCACGACTTTCAGCGCCAGAGTGCCGCTCTTGAACTGAACCGGCGAGACATTGACCGCAAGTTTGATATCGTCGGGCCATGTGGCGGCTTCCATGCAGGCCGTGGTCAATACCCATTCGCCGATCCGATCGATCAGGCCGGTGTCTTCGGCGATCGGGATGAACTCGGCAGGCGGGACCATGCCACGTTCGGGGTGACGCCAGCGCAGCAGGGCCTCGCAACAGGTGATCCTGTCATCCTTGAGATCGAGGCAGGGCTGGTAGTAAACCTCGAGCGCGCCGTCCGATATCGCCTGGCGCAGATCCAGTTCCAGCAGGCGCCGTGCCCTGGCCCTCGCATCCATGTCCGGCTCAAAGAAGCGGTAAGTCCGGCGGCCGGCCGATTTGGCGGCATACATCGCAAGGTCGGCACTCTTCAGGATATGGTGGAGATCGGCGCCATGCTGCGGAGCCAGGGCAATGCCGATGCTGGCGTCGGTGGTGACCTGATGACCGAGACAGTCATAGGGCGTGCGAATCGCAGCGAAAATGCGCGCCGCGAGATCGACCACCTCGGCCTCGTTCTTGACGGCGGTTTTCACGACGGCGAATTCATCGCCTCCCAGCCGGGCGACGAAGTCGTCCTCCCCGATGCAGCCGCTCAGGCTCACCGCCACCGATTTGAGCAATTCATCGCCGATCAGGTGGCCGAGCGTGTCGTTGACGCTCTTGAATTCGTCAATGTCGATATAAAGCACCGCCAATTGCTCGCCTTGCGGAATTTGCGCGAGCTTCTGCTGCAATCGCTCGTGGAACAGGGCGCGGTTCGGCAGGTCGGTCAGCGCGTCGTAATGCGCCAGATGCGTGATGCGCGCCTCGGCCTGTTTGCGCTCGGTGACATCTTCGATCATGGCCACCCAGCCGCCCGCTTCCAGCGGCTGGTTGATGATCTGGATCGCCCTGCCTCCGGGCGCCTCGGTGATCTGGTGCGTCATCTTTCCGAGCGAGACGTCGTGGATGATCGAGTTGCAGAACTCGTCAACGTCGCCGTCGAAGGATCCGGTCTGCTTGCGATGGGCGATCAGATCCCGCATGGAGCAGCCCGGCCTGACCACGTCGGTCGACAAACCGAACATCTCGATATAGCGCCGGTTGCAGACGGTGACATGGGCGGTTGCGTCGTAGACGACGAGGCCCTGCGTGATGTTGTTCACGGCGGTGTCGAGGCGCTGCTTTTCCAGCCGATGTTGATGGGACAGTTTGCGTACGACGAGGAAAAGCAGGCCGGAGATCAGCAACACGGAGAGCGACGCCACCAGGATCAGAATTCTGGTCTGCTCCCGCCAGTCGGCCAACGCCGCGGATACCGTCGTGGTCGCAATCACCGAAATCGGAAATTTGTTCAGGACGCGGGTCGAAGCCAGCCGATCCAGGCCGTCGATCGGGCTCTTCAACCGTATCGTGCCGTGGTCGGAGGTCGCCAGGATCTGAAGATGGACCGGAGCGTTGTCGAACTTCGTTCCGATCATCGCCTCGACATGCGGGTAACGGGCCAGCAGCGTACCGTCGCTGTGATAGAGAGAAATCGCGGAGCCTTCCGGAAGCTCCATCGATCTGAAGAATCTTTCGAAATGGGCGGGCGTGACCGCTCTCGTGACGACTCCGATGAATTCATCCTGTGCCCCGGTTATTTCGTCTGCAATGACGGTCGCCCATCCTCCAGTGAAGCGGCCGCGAACGAGTTCGACCAGAATCGGCGTTGCCGCGGATCCGGATTGGAAGGCTTTGAGGAAGGGGCGATCGGCGATGTTGAGGCTTGGAACCGGCCACCGCTCCGACGAATTGAGCAGCGTTCCGTCCGCATCGAAAATATTGACGCCGTCGATGTCGGAGTGACCGCTGACTTTGGCTTCCAGGATCTGGTGCATTTCAGGAGTCGCCGCCAGATTCTTGAGCGGCGACGGTGACGACAATTCGCTCTGGTGGATCTGAGCGACAAGGTCCTTTTGGACGGCCACGAAATCTTCGAGCTGCTGATCGAAGTGACGGGCGAGCAGCAGGACCGTGTTTTCCAGTTCCCGCTCGGCGCGATGGAGGGCACGTTCGCGGAACGCACCTACGATCATGGCGGTTCCAACGATGATGGCGACGACCAGCACGATGCCGACAAAAATAAGCCAGCCGATCGGGCCGCTGCGAAGCGTGGGCCTGCTGTTGGTTGAGGCGTTTCCCGTTGCCATCATCGCTCTGATCGCTGCCGTGGCCAGGCCGCCAGAAGCAGATATCCTCCCTGGCAGGCAAAAGGCTACCGCGCCGATATGGAAGTCACGTTAGGAAGTTGAGTTAACGGGCGATTAATTGGGGCCGCTACCTTGCGTTGCGCGCTGGTATGGTCCGCTGAACGCCGTGTTCTCCGGGCAAAAGAAAGCCCCGCTTTGCGGGGCTTTTCAGATTGTTGCTTGTGCTTACCGCCCGACCCCGGAGCCCGGACCGGTTGGTGTCAGCGTCGATCCGCTCGGCGAGCCGGTGGGAGCGAGCGTGTTTCCGGACGGATTAGTGCTCGGATTTGGACTGCTGTATGCACCGCCGCCGGACGGGCTGCTTTGCACGCCGGCCGCATTTCCGGTGGTGGTTCCAGTCGCCGGCGAGCCTGCGCTGGTGCTGCCTGCAGCAGAACTTCCGCCCGCCGAGCTGCCGGTGCTTTGTGCAAACGCGAACGTGCCGGATAGCGCGAATGCCGTCGCCAAAGCGATTGTCGTAAATTTCATGTGTCGTTCCTCTTCGATGGTCGAGACCGGATAACGGCCACCGAGGCCCGGCGTTCCTACACTGTCGCGTGAGAGTGGCGTGGAAGCGGAAATGGACGCGCCGGGATCACGGACCTGTTCAATCGCCGGCCTGATAGTGTCCCGACTTGCCGCCCTTTTTTTCAACGAGGTGAATGCCCTCGATGCGGACGCCGCGCTCCGCCGCCTTGATCATGTCGTAGATCGTCAGGCATGCGACCGACACTGCGGTCAACGCTTCCATCTCGACGCCGGTGGGGCCGGTCACCTTCACGGTGGCGCGGACGATGCAGCCCGGCAGTTTTTTGTCGGGCGTGATCTCCAGCGTGACTTTGGAAAGCGCGAGCGGATGACACAGCGGGATCAGTTCCGAGGTGCGCTTGGCCGCCATGATGCCGGCGATGCGCGCGGTGCCGAGCACGTCGCCCTTTTTGGCATTACCGCTTTCGATCAACGCCAGCGTCGTCTTGCTCATGACGACGCGGCCTTCGGCGACGGCCTCACGCTCGGTTGCGGGTTTGGCCGAGACGTCGACCATCCGCGCTTCGCCCTTGATGTCGATATGGGTGAGGGCCGATTTTGCGCTGGATGGTCTGCGGGCCATTCAGTCTGCGCCCGTCGCAGGCGAAGCGTCACGCGCCAGCAGCGCACGGGTCGCCGCAGCGACATCCGGCTGGCGCATCAGGCTTTCGCCGACCAGGAATGTCGACATGCCGACGCGCGAAAGCCGTGCGAGATCGGCGGGTGCGAAGATGCCGCTTTCGCCGACCGTCAGGCGATCTTTCGGGATCAGCGGCGCCAGCGCCTCGCTGGTGGCAAGCGTGGTCTCGAAGGTTCGTAAATTGCGGTTGTTGACGCCGATCATCGGTGAGCGAAGCTTCAGGGCGCGATCGAGTTCGGCGCGTTCATGGATCTCGATCAGCACGTCCATGCCGTGCGTCAGCGCCGCGTCCTCGATGTCGCGCGCTGCGCCGTCGTCGAGCGCCGCCATGATGATCAGGATGCAATCGGCGCCGTGCGCGCGGGCCTCGACCACCTGATAGGTATCGAACATGAAATCCTTGCGCAGCACCGGCAGCGCCGTGGCCGCGCGCGCCGCCACCATGAAATCGAGATGGCCCTCGAACGACGGCGTATCGGTCAGCACTGAAAGGCAGGCCGCGCCGCCGGCTTCATAGGCCCTGGCCAGTTCCGGCGGATCGAAATCGGCGCGAATGAGCCCCCTGGATGGCGAGGCTTTCTTTACCTCGGCGATCAGCGCGTAGTCGCCGCGGCCGAGTTTGTCGCGGATCGCGCGCACGAAGCCGCGTGGCGGCGGCGCAACCCTTGCCAGCGCTTCGAGGCTCGACAGCGGATGCGCGCGCTTGGCGGCGGCGATTTCCTCGCGCTTGTAAGCTTCGATCCTGGTCAGGATGTCGGACATCGGGACACCCTCAGCTATTGGAGACGGCAATGAGCTGCTTCAGCCGCGCTGCTGCGGCGCCGCTGTCGAGCGACTTCGTCCCGAGCGCCACGCCTTCCTTCAATGTCATGGCGCGGCCGGCCACGATCAACGCCGCAGCGGCGTTCAGCAGGGCGACATCCCGAAAAGGGCCCGGCAACCCGTCGAGCACATTCTTCAGCGCGACGGCGTTGGCCGCGGCATCACCCCCCTTCAGTGCGCTGCCTTCGACGCGGGACAGCCCGGCTTCCTCGGGCGTCACCTCGAAAGTGCGGATATTGCCGTTTTCGAGGCTGGCGATGAAGGTCGGGCCGGTGAGGGTGATCTCATCGAGGCCGTCCGAGCCGTGTACCACCCAGACCGATTTCGAGCCCAGATTTTTCAGCACCTGCGCCAGCGGCTGGACCCATTGCCGGGAAAAGACTCCAACCATTTGCCGCTTCACGCCTGCCGGGTTGGAGAGCGGACCCAGCAGATTGAAGATGGTGCGGGTGGCAAGCTCGACGCGGGTCGGACCGACATTCTTCATGGCGGGATGGTGCGAGGGCGCGAACATGAAGCCGATTCCGGCTTCGGCGATACAGCGGCCGACATGTTCGGGCGCAATATCGATCTTGACCCCGAGCGACGACAGCACGTCGGCGGCGCCCGAGCGCGACGACAGCGCGCGGTTGCCGTGCTTGGCGACGGGCACGCCACAGCCGGCGAGGATGAACGAGGCGCAAGTCGAGACGTTGACCGATCCGGAGCCGTCGCCGCCGGTGCCGACGATGTCAACGGCGTCGGCGGGGGCGTTGACGCGCAGCATCTTGGCCCGCATCGCCGATACCGCGCCGGTGATTTCGTCGACGGTCTCGCCGCGGACGCGAAGCGCCATCAACAGTCCGCCCATCTGCGAGGGCGTCGCCTCGCCGGACATTACGGCGTTGAAGGCGGAAGCGGCCTCATCGCGTGACAAGGTCGCGCCGGTGGCTACTTTTCCGATGATCGATTTGAGGTGGTCCATCGCGCGCTTTCAGGAAAACGAGGAAACCGGACGGCTCGGCTCAGTTGCTGCCCGCGCCGGTCACCTGCGCGAAGGCGTTTTCGTTGATCGAGGTTCCGATGTCGGACTGGAGCTTCATGACATATTCCGAGATCTGCTCGTCTTCCAGGCTGTGTTGAAGCGAGTCCTTCATCTTCTTGACGTCGTCGGACGCGAGATCGACCGGCGGCACGTTGATGTCGGTCAGCCGAAACACGATCCACTGATCGACGCCGGCGGGAGTCTGGCCGGCGCCGTCCTTGGCGGTGCGAAAGGCGGCGGCGACCACGCTGGCGGGAACGCCGGGCGGGGAGTCCTCGCGTTTGAAATTGGCGGCGGTTTCGACCGCGACGCCGGCGGCGGCCGCCTCGTCGGCAAGCTTGCCGCCCTGTTCGAGCTTTTGCACCATGTCGGTGGCCTTGGCGCGTAACCGGTCGGCGATCTGGTCTTCGCGCCATTTCGCCTCGACCTGGTCCTTGACGTCGTCAAGGCTGCGGTCGCGTGATGGGGTGATCGCCAGTACGTCGTACCAGACATAGCCGCCGTTATACGAAATCGGATCGTTGTCGACGCCGACATCGCTGCTGAAAGCCTGGGTGACGACGTCGAGACCGGGGGGAATGTTGATCGCCGTCTCGCCGTTGGGCTGCCGCCCGGAACGATCGATAGCGTCGATCGTGACGACGGCGAGCTTCAGTTTCTGGGCGGCCTCGGTCACGCTGGCGCCGCCGGCACGCTCGTCTTCCATCTTGTCGCGGAGATCGGCGACCGATTGGCGCGCGCGATCGGCGGCGATTTCCCTCTTCAGGTTCTGGGCGACGCTTTCATAGGATACCGCGGTCCCCGGCTCGATCTTGCCGACCCTGACCAGGGCAACGCCGAACCTGCCTTGCACCGGCTGGCTCACCTCGCCGGATGGTAGCTTGAAAGCCGCCTCGGCGACCGCCGGGTCGAGGATTCCGGATTTCGCGATCAGGCCGAGCTCGACATCGGATGGCTTAAGCGCGCGTTCCTTGGCCAGATCGTCGAACGACGTTCCCGCGGCGATACGGCTGCGCGCGGCATCGGCCTCTTCCACGGTCGGAAACACCATCTGCGAAACCTCGCGCTTTTCCGGGGTTCCGAGTTGGTCGCGGCGCGCCTCGAACAGCTTCTTGGCGTCCTCGTCCGAGACTTCCGACCATTTGCCGATTTCTTCCGGCGTGACCACGACAAAGGCGATCTTGCGATATTCGGGCGCGCGGAACTGGATCTTGTGATCGTCGAAATAAGCGGCGAGCGCTTCCGGCGACGGCGGGTCGATCGTCCCGGCCTGCGCGGCGCCGAGCTTGACGTATTCGATCGACCGTTGCTCGTTCTGGAAACGGCTCAGCGCTTCGATCATGGCCTTGGGCGGCTCGATCCCGGCCGAGATGGTGCCGGCGAGTTGGCGGCGGAGCGAAACCTTGCGCTGGTCGGCGATGTAGCGCTGCTCGGTATAGCCGAATTGCCGGATCGCAGCGGCGAAACGCGCCGGATCGAACGCGCCGTTGGTTCCCTTGAAGTTAGGATCGCTGAGGATCATGCGCATGGTTTCTTCGTTGGATTGTCCGAGCCCGAGGCGCTGCGTCTGCTCGTCAAGCGCGGCCTCGGCGATCGTCTGCTGCAGCACTTGGCGATCGATGCCGAAGGCGCGGGCCTGCTCCGCCGTCAACGGGCGGCCGAATTGGCGGCCGATCTGTTGCAGCCGGTCGGTATAGAGCTGGCGGAAATCATTGAGAGAGATCTCGGTGTGACCGATCTTGGCGACCGTCGATTCTCCGAATCCCCGGAAGATGTCGGCGATGCCCCAGATGCCGAAGCTGACAATCAGCACGCCCATCACCACGGCCATTATGGTTTTGCCGAGCCAGTTTGATGAGGCTTTTCGTAATCCTCGAAGCATGGGTCCAACTTATTTGCAGGAGGGGAACCGGTAGGCCCAAAAGCAATTCGGAGGAATTCAACTCCGAATTCGGCAAAAGGGCATCACCGGGCTGATAAAGCATCATAAAGTGGCAGTCACCCCGTCGCAACCTCGCAGGGGTGGGCCGGTTGACGCGGTTAACGGCTTGACGGCCGCAAAAGCCGGTCTCTGGAACTGGCGCGCGGGCTCTGCTAGCGCATATTCACAAACTGTTGCGGGAATTTCATATGACCGACGCCATTCGGCCGCTGATCGCCGGCAATTGGAAGATGAATGGCCTCAGGGCCTCGCTGACCGAGTTCGAAGCCATGCTGGCGGGCGCGGCCACGGTGGCCGCCAAGACCGATCTTTTGGTTTGTCCGCCCGCGACGCTGATTGCGATTTTCGCCGAAAAGGCGCGCGGCGGCGCCCGGACGATTGCCCTCGGCGCCCAGGATTGCCATCCCGAGGCATCCGGCGCCCATACCGGCGATCTTTCGGCGGAAATGCTGGCGGATGCCGGCGCCACCGCCGTCATTGTCGGCCATTCCGAGCGGCGCGCCGATCATGGCGATAGCGACGCACTGGTCCGGTCGAAGGCGGAGGCCGCCTGGCGCGCCGGCCTGACCGCCATTGTTTGTATCGGCGAAACCCGGGAGCAGCGCGACCGGGGCCAAACCCTCGACATTTGCGGCGGGCAGCTTGCTGGATCGCTGCCGGAGCGGGCTATCGCGGCCAATCTGGTCGTGGCCTATGAGCCGGTCTGGGCGATCGGCACCGGCCTGACCCCGACGGTAAAAGATGTTGAGCAAGTTCATCGGTTTATTCGGGATTCTCTCGTCTCCCGGTTTAACGGGGAGGGGGCCAGGATCCGCATTCTTTACGGGGGGTCCGTCAAACCCTCGAACGCGGCCGAATTGATGGCGGTTGCCAACGTCAATGGCGCCCTGGTCGGCGGCGCCAGCCTGAAGGCTGTGGATTTTCTTGCGATTGCGGCGGGATGTCCCTAGCTAGGGATCTGCCGGCATCGGGGGTGACACAACCCCGTCCGATCGTGTAACACCCGCGCGACTTCAAAAAACCTCGTAAGCCGACGCGCCGCCGCCGGAACTCCGGTTCCCGAAGGTTCGTGACGGAAGGTAAAGATGCAAACTGTCGTTATCGTCATTCACCTCATGATTGTCGCGGTCCTGATCGCGACGGTGCTGCTGCAGAAATCCGAGGGCGGCGGCCTCGGCATGGGTGGAGGCGCCGGCTTCATGTCGAGCCGCGGCACGGCCAATCTGCTGTCGCGCACGACGGCTATTCTCGCGGCCGGCTTCTTCGTGACCAGCCTGTTTCTGTCCTGGCTCGCCAGTTACAACCGTGTGCCGACCTCGATCCTGGGCACGCCGGCCTCGCAGTCGCAGCCAGTGGGTGGCGCCACGCCGGTCGCACCGCCAACCAGCGGCGGTATCCTGGATTCGCTGAAGAAGTCGGACCAGCAGCAGAATCTACCCGCGCCAGCCGTGCCGCAGGCGCCGCAGTCGCAATAACGCGGGGTGGCCATGCAGGATGGCATCTGGCATCCTGCATGAGCGGTCCCCATCAATGCACTGATAATACTTCATTTTCCACGTCACCCACAGCCATGCAGAATGTTTGGCGAGGGGTGCGATTCGTTTTGGCGAATCACAGCACTAGGCTTAAAGGTTGAGTCCCATGGCGCGGTACATTTTCATCACCGGCGGCGTGGTTTCCTCGCTCGGAAAGGGTCTGGCATCGGCGGCGCTTGGCGCCCTGTTGCAGGCACGGGGCTACAAGGTCCGCCTTCGCAAGCTCGATCCCTATCTCAATCTCGACCCCGGAACGATGTCGCCGTACCAGCACGGCGAAGTATTCGTGACCGATGACGGCGCCGAGACCGACCTCGATCTCGGCCATTACGAACGCTTCACCGGCCGTCCGGCCACCAGGGCCGACAACATCACCACCGGCCGTATCTACCAGGACATCCTGACCAAGGAACGGCGGGGCGATTATCTTGGCGCCACCATCCAGGTGGTGCCGCATGTCACCAACGCCATCAAGGAATTCATCCTCGACGGCAATGAAGGCTATGACTTCGTGCTGGTCGAAATCGGCGGCACCGTCGGCGACATCGAGGGATTGCCGTTCTTCGAGGCGATCCGCCAGCTCAAGAACGATCTGCCGCGTGATCATGCGGTCTATATTCATCTCACGCTGCTGCCGTTCATCCCGAGCGCCGGCGAGTTGAAGACAAAACCGACGCAGCATTCGGTCAAGGAATTGCGCTCGATCGGTATCCAGCCGGACATCCTGCTGTGCCGCACCGACCGGCCGATTCCCAAAGAGGAGCGGCGCAAGCTCGGCCTGTTCTGCAACGTGCGCGAAAGCGCCGTGATCGAGGCGCGCGACGTCGACAACATCTATGCCGTGCCGGAGGCCTATCACGACGCAGGCCTCGACGACGAGGTGCTGGCGGCGTTCGGCATCGCGCCCAAAATTCCGCCGGCGCTGCAAAGCTGGCACGTCATCAACGAGCGGGTCCGCAATCCCGAAGGCGATGTCACCATCGCCATCGTCGGCAAATATACCGGCATGAAGGATGCGTATAAATCGCTGATCGAGGCACTGTCGCATGGCGGCATCGCTAACAAGGTCAAGGTCAATCTCGACTGGATCGAGAGCGAGGTATTCGAAAACGAGGATCCCGCGCCGTTCCTCGAACACGTCAACGGCATTCTGGTGCCCGGCGGGTTCGGCCAGCGCGGCGCCGAGGGCAAGATCCGCGCGGCGCAATTCGCGCGCGAGCGCGACGTACCTTACTTCGGCATCTGCTTCGGCATGCAGATGGCGGTGATCGAGGCCGCGCGCAATCTGGTCGGCATCGAGGAGGCGAACTCCACCGAGTTCGGCCCGACGCCGGAGCCGGTGGTCGGCCTGATGACGGAATGGCTGCGCGGCAACGAGTTGGAGAAGCGCTCCCAGGCCGGCGATCTCGGCGGCACCATGCGGCTCGGCGCCTATCCCGCGGCGCTCAAGCGCGGCAGCCGGGTGTCGGGAGTTTATGGCGGCGCCACCGAGATTTCCGAGCGCCACCGTCACCGCTACGAGGTCAACACCGCCTACAAGGACCGGCTGGAACAGCACGGCCTGCGGTTTTCAGGCCTTTCGCCCGATGGCGTGCTGCCGGAAATCGTCGAATATGAGGATCATCCATGGTTCATCGGCGTGCAATTCCATCCCGAACTGAAGTCGCGGCCGTTTGAGCCGCATCCGCTGTTTGCGTCCTTCATTCAGGCGGCGATGGTGCAGAGCCGGCTGGTATAAACTTCAGCTTGGCTCAAGCTGGCTTCGAGGCCAAGCGTCCAGTCATGCGCTTACGTCGTAAAGACGTGCATGACTCACCCAAGACAGCCTTCCGTTCAGCGGCTATAAACGCCACGCAAGAACAGGGAGGCTATCCATGATTTATGAAACCCGCGTCTATCGTTGTCTGCCGGGCCGGCTGCCGGCGCTGTTGAAGCGCTTCGAGACCATCACGCTGAAACTATGGGAGAAGCACGGCATCAAGCAGGCCGGGTTCTTCACCACGCTGGTTGGCGAATCCAACCAGGAACTGACCTACATGCTGGCGTGGGAGTCGCTTGCCGATCGCGACAAGAAATGGACCGCGTTCCAGGCCGATCCGGAATGGATCACGGCGCGCGCCAAGACCGAGGAGGACGGCCAGATCGTTGCCAATATCGTCAACCAGCTGCTGGTGCCGACCTCGTTCTCGGCGGTGAAGTGATCGATCGCGTTTTGCGCGAATTGCAGCGGATGGAGCCCCGGCTTTGATGCCATCAGAGCCGGGCCACGGTCACGGCTTTCGGCTGATCTCACCCTGTGAGGCAAGCCTGATATTCGAAGCCGCCAAAGAGGGTTGATCCCTCGCGCGCCGCCCGGCATGGTCGCGCTCAAAGAGGACGCTAGCTTGAACGCAAACATTTCAGCCGCGCCGGTCGTCAGCGTCGGATCCGTCAAATTCGGCAATGATCTGCCGATCTCGCTCATTGCTGGCCCCTGCCAGCTCGAGAGCCGTGCGCATGCGCTTGAAGTCGCCTCCGCGCTGAAGGAAATCTCGGCCCGGCTGAAGATCGGCCTCGTCTACAAGACCTCGTTCGACAAGGCCAACCGTACCAGCGCTTCCGCCGCGCGAGGCATCGGATTGAGGCAGGCGCTGCCGATCTTCGCTGAAATCCGCTCGTCGCTCGGATTGCCCGTTCTCACCGACGTCCACGAGATTTCGCAATGCGCCGAAGTCGCGGAAGCCGTGGACGTCTTGCAGATTCCGGCATTCCTGTGCCGGCAGACCGATCTGTTGCTGGCGGCGGCCGCGACCGGCAAGGTCGTCAATGTCAAGAAAGGACAGTTTCTGGCGCCCTGGGATATGGCGAATGTGGTCGCCAAGATCACAAGCGCGGGCAACGCCAGCGTGCTGGTCACGGAACGTGGCGTTTCCTTTGGCTACAATACGCTGGTGTCGGACATGCGCGCGCTGCCGATCCTGGCGCGGACCACCGGCGCGCCGGTCATCTTCGATGCGACGCATTCGGTGCAGCAGCCGGGCGGCAAGGGCGCATCCTCGGGCGGCGAACGTGAATTCGTGCCGGTGCTGGCGCGCGCCGCGGTCGCGGTCGGCGTCGCCGGCGTGTTCATCGAAACCCATCCCGATCCCGACCGCGCGCCCTCCGACGGTCCCAACATGGTGCCGCTGCGCGAGTTCGAAGGCCTGGCACGGACGCTGATGGCGTTCGACGCGCTCGCCAAGGCAGCGGACAAAGGCACGGACAAGAATCCAGCAGAGAACGTCGGGCGCTGATGCCGCAGCCAGGTTCGCGGCCCGACGACACACGCCTGCCTGCGGCGATCAATATCATTGCGCTCGCGAGCTTTGCGGCCAGCCTGTCGACGCGGGCGCTCGATCCGGTGTTGCCGCACATCGCCAGCGATTTCGCCGTCAGCATCACGGCGGCGGCGGGCTTTGCTTCCGTGTATGCATTCACCTTCGCTATCGTCCAGCCGGCGCTAGGAGCGGCCGCTGACCTGCTCGGCAAGGTGCGGCTGATGATGGGCTGCCTCGTGCTGCTCGGCCTCGCCAGCATCCTCGGCGCGATGTCGACGTCGTTCTCGCTGCTGTTCGCGACACGGATTCTCGCCGGCATCGCTTCGGGCGGGGTATTTCCGATTGCGTTGAGTTTGACCAGCGACCTCGTCGCGCCGGAAAAGCGGCAGGTCGCGATCAGCCGCACGCTGGCGGGCACGATGACCGGCAATTTGCTGGGCGCCTCGGTGTCCGGCCTGATCGGCGATATGCTTGGCTGGCGCGGCGTTCTCGTCGTGATCGGCGGCATGGTCATTCTGGCGTCGATCGCGGTGGTTGCCGGTTTTCGGGGCACCGATTTGAAGTCGCCGCCGCGAACGAATTTTTCGGCGCTGAAACAGGGCTACCGCACCATCTTCAGCAACCCGAATGCGCGGGTCTGCTACTCGGCCGTGTTCGTCGAGGGTTGCTGCGTGCTTGGATTGTTTCCCTATATCTCCTCGTTCCTGCGCGAAACAGGCGAGACCAGCCTGTCGATCGCCGGCATCGTGATCGCCGGCTTTGCGGTTGGCGGGCTATTCTACACGCTGACCGTTTCGCGTTTCCTGCCGCGCCTCGGCGTCGGCGGGATGATGATCGCGGGCGCGTCGCTGGTGGCGCTGCAACTGGCCGTCGCCGCATCAGGTCCCCACTGGAAATTCCAGTTATTGAGCCTGCTTTTCATGGGCTGGGGCTTCTACATGATCCACGGTTGTCTCCAGGTATTCGCCAGTGAGCTCTCCGTGGAGGCGCGCGCCACAGCGATGTCGCTGCATTCGTTTTTCTTCTTCATGGGACAGACCATCGGTCCGATGGCGTACGGGTTCGGTATCGCGCATACCGGCAAGCTGCCGACCTTGCTGACAGGCGCCGTCGTGATGGTCGTGCTCGGATTTGTTTGCGCGGGGCTGTTGCGGCAGCGGCAGCCCGCGGACGCTTTGGCAAGGCCGGATGTCCAGCCTTAACCCCGCCCGCGATAGGGCGCGACGCCCTGCTCGGGCACCCACATTCCCTTCGGCAGCTGGCCGGTCTGCCAGAACACGTCGATCGGAATGCCGCCGCGCGGATACCAGTAGCCGCCGATCCGCAGCCATTTCGGCTTGATCTCGGATGCGATCCGCTTGCCGATCATCACTGTGCAATCCTCATGGAACGCGCCGTGGTTGCGGAAGCTCGCGACATAGAGTTTCAGCGATTTCGACTCCAGTAGCCACTGGCCCGGCACATAGTCGATCACCAGATGCGCGAAATCCGGCTGGCCGGTGACCGGGCAGAGCGAGGTGAATTCGGGCGCGGTGAACCGCACCACGTAATCGGTATCCCTCTGCGGGTTGGGAACACGGTCGAGCTTGGCCTGTTCCGGCGTCTCGGGCCACTTCACGGCGCGGCCGAGTTGCAGGCCTTCCGATTTCGGCGCGGGCTTCGACGATTTGCGGGGTTTGCTGATCTCCATTGCGCCGTCTTAGAGCTTTTTCGTTTCTGATTGAATCAGAACCGAAGCTCTATCCTCTTTATTTTGACGCGTTTTCTTTACGCGAACCGGTATCCACTTCGCTCGAAAACGCTATAGCCCGTCATGCTGTCCCCGTCACCGGCCTTTTCCGTTTCCATCCGTTGCGGTAGAAGCGGCGCCAACCGCCCCAGATCCCTGATATTTTTCAAAAGAGGCTCCCATGACCGCCATCGTCGACATCATCGGCCGCGAAATCCTCGACAGCCGCGGCAACCCGACCATCGAAGTCGATGTGGTGCTGGAAGACGGCTCGGTCGGCCGCGCCGCGGTGCCGTCGGGGGCCTCGACCGGGGCCCATGAGGCGGTGGAATTGCGCGACGGCGACAAGAGCCGCTATCTCGGCAAGGGCGTCCAGGCGGCGGTTGGCGCCGTGAACGGCGAAATTTTCGAAGCGCTGAGCGATATGGCGGTCGAGGAGCAGGTGCAGATCGACCAGGTCATGATCGATCTCGACGGCACGCCGAACAAGAGCCGGCTCGGCGCCAATGCCATTCTCGGCGTGTCGCTGGCCTGTGCCAGGGCGGCCGCGGAATCCTTCGACATGCCGCTCTATCGCTATGTCGGCGGCACCTCGGCGCGGACGCTGCCGGTGCCGATGATGAATATCGTCAATGGCGGCGTGCATGCCGACAATCCGATCGACTTCCAGGAATTCATGATCCTGCCGGTCGGCGCCGCAACCTTCGCAGAAGCGCTGCGTTGTGGTTCGGAGATTTTCCACACGTTGCGCGGCGAACTGAAAAAGGCCGGCCACAACACCAATGTCGGCGACGAGGGCGGCTTTGCGCCGAACCTGCCGTCGGCCGACGCCGCCCTCGAGTTCGTCATGGCTGCGATCGGCAAGGCCGGTTACAAGGCGGGCGGTGATGTGATGCTGGGGCTGGATTGCGCCGCGACCGAATTCTTCAAGGACGGCGCTTACGTCTATGGCGGCGAGAACAAGACCCGTTCGCGCTCCGAGCAGGCGAAATATCTGGCTGACCTGGTGTCGCGCTATCCGATCGTCTCGGTCGAGGACGGCATGGCCGAAGACGACATGGAAGGCTGGAAAGAGCTGACCGATCTGATCGGCGGCAAGTGCCAGCTGGTCGGCGATGATCTGTTCGTCACCAACGTGATCCGGCTCGCCGACGGCATCAAGAACGGCCGCGCCAATTCCATCCTGGTCAAGGTCAATCAGATCGGCACCTTGACGGAGACGCTGAGTGCGATCGAGATGGCCTACAAGGCCGGCTATACCGCCGTGATGTCGCACCGCTCCGGCGAAACCGAGGATTCCACCATCGCCGATCTGGCGGTCGCCACCAATTGCGGGCAGATCAAGACCGGCTCGCTGGCGCGCTCCGACCGCACCGCCAAGTACAACCAGTTGCTGCGGATCGAGCAGGAATTGGGAAGCCAGGCGAAATATGCCGGCAGGGCCGCGCTGAAAGCGCTTGCGTAACCGGGAGACACCGTCCGATCATTGCCGTTGACGCTGCCGCCAGAGAGTGAACGCGATGACCCAGCCGATGTTGTTTTCTCCGCTCCAGATCCGGGGCCTGCGGCTGAAGAACCGTATCGTCGTGGCGCCGATGCACCAATATTCGGCGGTCGAGGGCTTTGCGACCGACTGGCATCTCGTCAATGCCGGCAAATATGCCCAAGGCGGCGCGGCGCTCGTCATCATGGAATCGACCAAGGTGGCGCGCAACGGCTGCGGCACGGTCGGCGATACCGGCCTCTGGAACGACGCATTCATTCCGAACCTCGCGCGTTGCGCCGCTTTCATCAAGGTGCATGGCGCGGCTGTCGGAATCCAGCTCGGTCATTCCGGCCGTAAGGCGCGGCTGTCGCGGCCGTGGGAAGGCGGCAAGCCGCTGCGCGGCGACGAGCCCGAGATCTTCGACTGGGAAGGCTGGGAATTGGTGGCGCCCAGCGCGGTGCCGCATACCGAGAAATCGCCAGTGCCGCGCGCGCTGTCGCATAACGAGGTGCGGGATCTCGCGGTCAAATGGGGCGAGGCGGCGGTGCGCGCCGACGCCGCGGGCTTTGACGTGCTGGAGATCCACGGCGCGCATGGCTATCTGATCCATCAGTTCCTGTCGCCGGTCGCCAATGTCAGAACCGACGAATATGGCGGCTCCGAACTCAACCGGATGCGGTTCGCGATCGAGGTCGCCGAATGCGTGCGCGCGGTCTGGCCGGCGGAAAAGCCGTTGTTCATGCGGCTGTCCTGCGAGGACGACGCAGGGTGGGGTCCCGACGAAAGCGTGCGTTTGGCGAAGCTGCTCAAGACCAAGGGCGTCGATGTCATCGATTGCTCTTCCGGCGGTACGCTCGCTTATTCGCCGATGGACGGCGTGCGGTCGCAGAAATACGGCTACCAGGTGCCTTACGCCGAGAAGATCCGCAAAGAAGCTGACATCATGACCATGGCGGTCGGACATATCGTGCATGCCGATCAGGCCGAGGCGATCCTGCAGGAGGGCCGCGCCGACCTGACCGCGCTTGCGCGCGAGATGATCTACAATCCGAACTGGCCGATGGACGCGGCGCAGAAGCTCAGTGCCGATCCCGATTTCAAGCTGGTGGCGCCGCCTTATTCCTACTGGCTGGCCAAGCGCGCCAAATCCGCCTTCGAGGGCAACCCGCCGGCACGGGTTGCGGGATCTGACGATCACGCCGCGACAAAGTCTTGAGAAGGAACGGCCGAGGCCGGGACAGGGAGGTTCGCCGTGAATTCCAACGTGCCTAAAACCGGTCTTCAGCTGCGTTCGCTGATCACAAAGAACGGCGAACTCGAAATATCCCTCGTCGAGGTGCCGACGCCCGAGCCTGCGGCGGATGAAGTCGTCGTCCGCGTCGAGGCCACGCCGCTCAATCCGTCCGATATCGGGCTCCTGACCGGCGCCGCCGACATGGCGACGGCAAAGGCATCAGGCACCAGAGAGAGCCCGGTGATCACCGCGAAAGTCCCGCAAGCGGCGATGGGCGCCATGGCCGGACGGCTCGACCAATCCATGCCGGTCGGCAATGAGGGGGCGGGCGTCGTTGTCAGCACCGGTTCGTCGGAAGCGGCGGGGGCGCTGATGGGCAAGACAGTGGCGATGAGCGGCGGCGCGATGTATGCGCAATACCGTTGCCTGAAGGCGCGCGACGTTCTGGCGTTGCCGGAAGGAACGACGGCGGCGGAAGGCGCCTCCTGCTTCATCAATCCGCTGACGGCGCTCGGCATGATCGAAACCATGCGGGGCGAAGGCCACAAGGCGCTGGTTCATACCGCCGCCGCATCCAACCTCGGACAGATGCTCAACAGGATCTGCCTCAAGGACGGCATCGGCCTCGTCAACATCGTTCGCAGTCCGCAGCAGGCGGATATCCTGCGCAAGATCGGCGCCAAGCATGTCGTCGATTCTTCCGCGCCGTCATTCCAGGACGATCTGACCGGCGCGATTGAAGAGACCGGCGCGACGCTCGCGTTCGATGCGATCGGCGGCGGCAAGCTCGCCGGCCAGATTCTGACCTGCATGGAGATTGCCGCCAACAGGAACGCCAAGGTCTACAGCCGTTACGGGTCGAGCGTACACAAGCAGGTTTATATCTACGGCAGCCTCGATCCCGGCCCGGTCGAATTGAACCGGGCGTTCGGCATGGCCTGGGGCGTCGGCGGCTGGCTGCTGTTTCATTTCATGCAAAAGATCAGTCCTGCCGATAGCGCGCGGCTGCGCCAGCGCGTGGTCGCTGAGCTCAAGACCACTTTCGCCAGCCATTACACCCAGGTGGTGTCGCTGCAGGAGGCGTTGCAGCTTGCAAACCTGGCCGCCTATGGCAGGCGCTCGACCGGCGAGAAATTCCTGATCAATCCGAACAAAGCCGTGTGAGATTCGGCTCGCGGCATACCGATCCATGTCGCGTAGCAATTTCACGTAAGTCTTACTTGCGTGCGCGACGAGGCGGCTTGCCTTCCGCCCTCAACGAGGGGACATTCGCGGGCCGCGAACGCGCCTAAATGCGACGCGTGGAGGATGGGAGAAATTCATCATGACTGATTTGAACCGCCGTCATCTGTTGACCGGTGTGGCCGCGATGGGTGCGGCAAGCGTTTTGGGGCCGCTGGGGACACCGGCGCGCGCTGCGGAGCCGCCGGCCGGGGCGCAGGCGCCCGGTTTCTACCGCTACAAGGTCGGTGCTTACGAATGCACCTCGATCAATGACGGTGCGCGATCGTTTCCTCTGCCGGATACGTTCGTGACCAATGTCCCGAAAGCCAAGGCGACGGCGGCTGCGGAGGCGGCCTACATGCCGCAGGGCATGGTGACGGTGCCGTTCAACCCGCAGCTCATCAACACCGGCAGCAAGCTGGTGCTGATCGATACCGGCAACGGCGTCGCCAATCTTGGGCCGACCAAAGGCGCGGTCGGCCGCACGCTGCAAAACCTCGCCGCCGCCGGCGTCGATCCCAAGAGCATCGACATCGTGCTGCTGTCGCATCTGCATCCGGATCACACCAATGGCATCCGCGCCGCCGATGGCTCGATGGCGTTCCCGAATGCGGAGATCATGGTGCCGTCGGTCGACTGGGCGTTCTGGACCAGCGACGAGAACGCCGCCAAGGCCAAGACGGACGTGATGAAGAACTACTTCGCCAATGTGAAGAAGACCTTCGCCGGCATCGAGTCCAAGGTGGCGAAGTACGATTGGGACAAGGAAGTTGCGCCCGGCATCACCTCGATCTCGACGCCGGGACATACGCCCGGCCATACCAGCTTCGTCATCGCTTCCGGCAATTCCAAAATCCTGATTCAGTCCGATGTCACCAACATCCCCGAGTTTTTCCTGCGCAATCCGGACTGGCACGTGATGTATGACGAGAATCCGGAGCTCGCGCAGAAAACGCGTCATAAATTCTATGACATGGCGGCCGCGGAGAAAGCGACGGTGGTGGGCTTCCATTTCACCTTCCCGTGCATCGGCCATGTCGAGAAGGACGGCGCGAAATATCGCCTGGTGCCGTCGGCCTGGAATCCGGTGATCTGATCGTCACGGCGAAGCTTGCGAGAACAGGCTGTCCGGATGGACGGCCTGTTTTTTATTTAAGGCGCTTTCGCCTTTAATTTGCGCGTCCATGCACTTGCATCTTCATCCGATCCGGCTAGGTTGAGCGCCGACCGTTCTGCGTTCGCGCCAACAAGGAAATCCCATGTCCACCCCTCATCACATTGTCGTCATCGCCGGCAGCCTTCGCAAAGAGAGCTTCTCTCTCAGGATCGCCAATGCCTTGACCAAGCTTGCGCCCGACACGTTGAAGCTCGAGGTCGTTACCCTGAACGGCATCTCGTTCTTCAATCAGGATCTGGAAGCTGCGCCGCCGGCCGACTGGCTGGCGTTCCGCGAAAAGATCCAGAAATCGAACGGCGTCCTGTTCGTCACGCCGGAATACAATCGCTCGATCCCCGGCGTGTTGAAGAACGCCATCGATGTGGCGTCGCGCCCCTATGGCAAGAGCTCGTTCCTTGGCAAGCCGGTCGGCATCATCAGCAATTCGCCGGGTCCGCTCGGCGGGATTGCCGCTGCCAAGCACCTGCAGAACATCCTGCCGGGCATTTCCGGCCCGATCCTCGGCCAGCCTGAAATCTACCTGAACGGTGTCGGCGACGCGTTCGATGACAAGGGCGAGTTGATCAAGGAATCGCTACAGGCGGTGTTGAAGCAATATATCGATGCCTACGCGGCCTTCGTGGGCAAGTATCATAAATAGTCATAAATAGACGGGGCCGGCGCACCGCGCTGGCCTTTAGGATTCCATTAACCGGGTGGTTGCATCCTCCCGGTCATGGTCTCTCGCAGCCGACTCAAATCCGTGCTTACCGGTCTCGCCCTCTATGCGATGGCGGCGGCGCTGATCGGCTATTTTGGCGTCAATGCCTATACCGGCAAGTATGGGTTGAATGCGCAGCAGGAGCTCGACCAGGAGATCATCGGTCTGACATCCGAACTGGCGCGCCTGAAGCAGGAGCGCGCCGAGGGCGAGCAGCGCGTCTCGCTGTTGCGGTCGGACCGGGTCGATCCCGACATGCTTGACGAGCGGGCCCGCTATCAGCTCGACTACGTCAATCCCCACGACCTGGTCCGGATCAATCCGAACTAGGGTTTCGTGGCACATTCATCCCTTGCCTCGCTTACACATTTTACTGAACGAAGCTGCCACCCCTGCGTAAGCCGCGGGGCTGGCTTTCGTCGGCCGCGTTTATCGGCGTCAAATTTCAAAACACCGCGAAATCGATCACGAAAATTTCGTGCTACATTGCACTGCGGCATAGCGGAAGTTTCGCAGGCGCACGCAATCCTTTCATGGCGGTTTGACTTGGGCTAGAGAGGGCCAACTTTTCTCTCTCATCCGGAATTGCTATGGCCGCACCCAAGAAAACCGCCGCAAAAGACGCAGGGCAGGACAAAGGCATCGATTCCCCGCCGGAATTCACCAAAGAGCAGGAATTGGCCGCGTTGCGCGACATGCTGCTGATCCGGCGGTTCGAGGAAAAGGCCGGCCAGCTCTATGGCATGGGGGCGATCGGCGGCTTTTGCCATCTCTATATCGGCCAGGAAGCGGTCGTGGTCGGCATGCAGATGGCCCTGAAGCTGGGCGATCAGGTCATAACGGGATACCGCGACCACGGCCACATGCTGGCCACGGGAATGGAAGCCAAGGGTGTGATGGCCGAACTGACCGGCCGTCATGGCGGCTATTCCAAGGGCAAGGGCGGCTCCATGCACATGTTCAGCAAGGAGAAGAATTTCTTCGGCGGTCATGGCATCGTCGGCGCGCAGGTGTCGCTCGGCACCGGGCTGGCCTTCGCCAACCGCTATCGCGGCAATGATTTCGTCAGCATCACCTATTTCGGCGACGGCGCCGCCAACCAGGGCCAGGTCTACGAAAGCTTCAACATGGCGGAGTTGTGGAAGCTGCCGGTGATCTACGTCATCGAGAATAACCGCTACGCCATGGGTACGTCGGTGACGCGCTCTTCGGCCCAGACCGATTTTTCCAGGCGCGGCCTCTCCTTCAATATTCCGGGCAAGCAGGTCGATGGCATGGACGTCCGCGCCGTCAAGGCCGCCGGCGAGGAAGCGATTGCGTGGTGCCGCGAGGGCAAAGGGCCCTATATCCTGGAAATGCAGACCTACCGCTATCGCGGCCATTCGATGTCGGATCCCGCGAAGTACCGAACGCGCGAAGAGGTCGAGAAGGTTCGTCACGACCACGATCCGATCGAGCAGGTCCGCAACCGGCTGCTGGCGGCGGGCGAGAGCGAGCAGAATCTGAAAGCCATCGACGCCGAGGTGCGCGAGATCGTCAACAACGCGGCCGATTTCGCGCAGCACGATCCCGAGCCGGCCGCGTCCGAACTCTACACCGATATTTACCGCTAAGAGCGCAAGCTGACTTCCGGAGCTGTTATGCCAATTCAAGTGTTGATGCCTGCGCTGTCGCCCACCATGGAAAAGGGCAATCTCGCCAAATGGCTGAAGAAGGAAGGCGAGACCATCAAGTCGGGCGATGTCATCGCCGAGATCGAAACCGACAAGGCGACGATGGAAGTCGAGGCCACCGATGAGGGCACGCTCGGCAAGATCCTGATCCCCGAAGGCACCGCCGACGTTGCCGTCAACACGCCGATCGCGACCATCCTCGCCGACGGCGAGAGCGCCTCCGATCTCGGCAAGGTACCGGCAAAGGCCGCCGAATCCGCGCCGCCGGCAGCCGCCAAGGCTGAAGCGCCCGAACCCAAGGTCGAGGCGAAAACACCGTCCGCGCCCAGGGCCGTCACCGATCCCGAAGTGCCGGAAGGCACCGAGATGGTGACGATGACGATCCGCGACGCACTGCGCGATGCGATCGCCGAAGAGATGCGGCGCGATCCCGACGTATTCCTGATGGGCGAGGAAGTCGCCGAATATCAGGGCGCCTACAAGGTCAGTCAGGGTCTGTTGCAGGAATTCGGCGCCAGGCGCGTGATCGACACGCCGATCACCGAGCATGGCTTTGCCGGCATCGGCGTCGGCGCTGCGATGTCGGGCCTGAAGCCGATCGTCGAATTCATGACCTTCAACTTCGCCATGCAGGCGATGGACCAGATCATCAATTCCGCGGCGAAGACGCTGTATATGTCGGGCGGACAGATGGGCTGCTCGATCGTATTTCGCGGGCCGAACGGGGCCGCCGCGCGCGTCGCCGCCCAGCACAGCCAGGATTATTCGGCCTGGTATTCGCAAGTCCCGGGACTGAAGGTCGTCGCGCCGTTCTCGGCCGCCGATTACAAAGGATTGTTGAAGGCCGCGATCCGCGACCCCAACCCGGTGGTCTTTCTCGAAAACGAAGTTCTCTACGGCCATTCCGGCGAGGTGCCGAAGCTGGACGATTACGTCGTGCCGATCGGCAAGGCGCGCGTGGTGCGCTCGGGCTCTCACGTCACCGTCATTTCGTGGTCGAACGGCATGACCTACGCGCTGAAGGCGGCCGAGGAACTGGCCGGGGAAGGCATCGAGGCCGAAGTGATCGACCTGCGCACGCTGCGCCCGATGGATACCGACACCCTGGTTGCTTCCGTGAAGAAGACCGGCCGTGCCGTGACCGTGGAAGAGGGCTGGCAGCAAAACGGCGTCGGCGCCGAAATTGCGGCGCGGCTGATGGAGCACGCATTCGATTATCTCGATGCGCCGGTGGCGCGGGTATCGGGCAAGGACGTGCCGATGCCCTATGCGGCCAACCTCGAGAAGCTGGCCTTGCCCTCGGTGGCCGAGGTGGTCGAGGCCGCCAAAGCCGTCTGTTACCGGTGAAGCATGGCCGGGCCCAAGGAACAGCCATTACCTCCAGATGTCATCGGTCGCGATGATGCCACCGAGGTGCTGCGTGCGTTCGTCCTTGATGGTGGTCTTTCCATCGCTTTCACCCGTGCGTTCGAAGAGCCGGATCTGTGGGGATTGCTGCTGGTCGACATCGCGCGCCACGCCGCCCGCGCCTATGCGCGCGAGAGCGACTACACCGAGGATCAGGCGCTGACGCGTATCGTTGATATGTTCGAAGCCGAAATCGCGCGGCCGACCGACATGGGTAGCACCACGCCGCGGTCGCAACAGGGTCACTGAACGTGGCAATTGAGCAATATCACTTCGATTTCATGGGCGAAGCGATCCGCGAAGCCGAGCTCAGCATCTCGCAGGGCGGCTTGCCGATCGGCGCCGTGCTGACGCGAAACAACCAGATTATCGCCCGCGGTCATAACCGACGGATGCAGGAGAACAACGTCATCCTGCATGGCGAGATGTCCTGCCTGCGCGACGCCGGGCTGACCTCGTTCCATGATACGGTCATGTATACGACGCTGTCGCCGTGTTCGATGTGCGCGGGTGCGGTCGGGCTGTTCAAGCTTTCGCTGCTGGTGATCGGGGAGTCCGTCACCTTTCCCGGCAGCAAGGACATCCTGACCCAGTTCGGTATTCCCTTCATCGACCTTGCCGATGATCGATCGATCAACATGATGAAGTCATGGCGCTCGAATCCAGGCAATGAGCGCCTGTGGCAGGGTGATATCGGTAATTGAACGGATCGGTGATCCAAATCGGGCACGGCGGTGCCCAAACAAGTCTGGTTGGCTTCCTCCACGGTTCGAAGCCAACGCGCAAGAAATAGCTTTTTGAGGTCAGCATGCCGATCAATATCCTGATGCCCGCGCTGTCGCCGACGATGGAAAAGGGCAACCTTGCCAAGTGGCTCAAGAAAGAGGGCGACAAGGTCAAGTCCGGCGACGTGATCGCCGAAATCGAAACCGACAAGGCGACCATGGAGGTCGAAGCGGTCGACGAGGGCACGATCGCCAAGATCGTGGTGCCCGAGGGGACGCAGGATGTCGCGGTCAACGACGTGATCGCGGTGCTCGCCGGCGACGGCGAGGACGTCAAATCGGCCGGCGCCACGCCGCAGCCGCCAAAGGTGGAAGCCAAACCTGAGCCGAAGGCAGAGACCAAGGCGGAGGCGCCGAAGCCGCAACCTGCTGCCGCCAAAGCGCCGGCCTCCGTTTCAACTCCGCCCATTCAGGCAAAGCCGGCCGGTCCGCAAGCCAATGGTCATGACCGTATCTTCTCGTCGCCGCTGGCCCGGCGGCTCGCCAAGGAAGCCGGCATCGAGCTTGGGCGCATCAGCGGCACCGGCCCGCATGGCCGTATCGTCGCGCATGACGTCGAGGAAGCCAAATCCGGCAAGGGGCTGAAGGCGCCGGCAGCCGCGCCCGCCGGTTCACCGGCGCTGGCGCCTTCGATGTCGGACCAGCAGATCCTGGCGCTGTTCGAGCCCGGCTCTTACGAGATCGTGCCGCATGACGGCATGCGGCGCACCATTGCCCAGCGCCTGACCGCGTCGGTGCAGACCATTCCGCATTTCTACCTGACCATCGACTGCGATATCGGCAAGCTGCTTGCGGCGCGCGAGGACATCAACGCCTCTGCGCCCAAGGATGCCGAGAAGAAGCCGCTCTACAAGCTTTCGGTCAACGACTTCGTCATCAAGGCGATGGCGATTGCGTTGCAGCGAATTCCCAATTGCAATGTGAGCTGGACCGAAGGCGGGATGGTGAAGCACAAGAATTCCGATATCGGCGTGGCAGTGGCGATGCCCGGTGGCCTGATCACCCCGATCATCCGCAAGGCCGAGACCAAATCGCTCTCGACCATTTCGGCCGAGATGAAGGATTTCGCCACGCGGGCGCGGTCGCGCAAACTCAAGCCGGAGGAATATCAGGGCGGCACCACGGCCGTTTCCAACCTCGGCATGTACGGGATCAAGGATTTTACCGCCGTGATCAATCCTCCGCACGCCACCATCCTCGCGGTCGGTACCAGCGAGGAGCGGCCTGTGGTTCGTAGCGGCAAGATCGAGATCGCGCATATCATGAGCGTGACACTGTCCTGCGATCACCGTGCGGTCGACGGCGCGCTCGGCGCGGAATTGATCGGTGCCTTCAGGCTGCTGATCGAAAATCCGGTCATGATGATGGTCTAGGCGCCAATTGTCTCATCGATAGCGAAGGCGATCATGCGGCTCGCGGGGGTCTTCATCCTGGCTTTTGTCGCTTCCGCGGTTGCCGGCATGCTGGCCTATGCGGCGGTGTCGCTTCTGCCGGATTGGGACGATGCCGCTGGCCGCGGTCTCGGCGAGGTGTTCCGTCTGCTGTTGACCGCCGGCTATGTGATCCTGGGAATGATCCTCTACGGCTACGCGGTCTGGCGCCGGGCGCGTTCGCGGCGGCTGAAGCGCATGCTTTATGTGCTGTTTCTGGTGCCGTTGATGGTCGTCGTGCTCGGCCTCCTCGATAATGGTGTCCGCCACATCGACTGGCTGCGTGAGGGCGTCGGCCTGGTGCAGATGTTCGCGCCGCTATGGACCGTCGCGCTGGCACAATGGCTGATCCTGCATATATTTCTGTCGCGGCAGACCACGCTTGCGAAAGCCGCTTCCACATGAACATTGAGCACCTTGAATCGGCGCGGCCGTCGCACGACGATCGCTTGAGCTAAATGGAGCCCGTAATGGCCGACACTTCCTTCGACATCGTCATCATCGGCTCCGGCCCCGGCGGCTATGTCGCCGCCATTCGTGCCGCCCAGCTTGGTTTCAAGACCGCGATCATCGAGAAATCCTATCTCGGCGGCATCTGCCTGAACTGGGGCTGCATCCCGACCAAGGCGCTGCTGCGCTCGGCGGAAATCTATCACTACATGCAGCACGCCAAGGATTACGGGCTGTCGGCCGACAACGTCGCATTCGATCCGAAAGCGGTGGTGCAGCGTTCGCGCGGCGTCTCCAAGCGCCTGAACGACGGCGTCGGCTTTCTGATGAAGAAGAACAAGGTCACGGTGATCTGGGGCGAGGCCACGATCGATGCGCCCGGCAAGATCACGGTGAAGAAGTCCGCCGCCGAGGCGCCGAAGGGCGCGCTGGGTGAGGGCGTCTACCAGGCCAAGCACATCATTCTCGCCACCGGCGCGCGGCCACGCGTGCTGCCGGGGCTTGAGCCGGACAAGAAGCTGGTCTGGACCTATTTCGAGGCGATGGTGCCGGACAAGATGCCGAAATCGCTGTTGGTGGTGGGCTCCGGCGCGATCGGCATCGAGTTCGCCTCGTTCTTCCATACCATGGGCGCCGACGTGATCGTGGTCGAGGTGCTGCCGCAGATTTTGCCCGTCGAGGACGCGGAGATCGCCGGCCTGGCGCGCAAGCGGTTCGAGAAGCAGGGCATCAAGATTCTCTCCGGCACGAAAGTCTCGAAGTTGGAGAAGAAGGCCGACAGCGTCGTCGCCACCATCGACGACGGCAAGGGCAAGCCGCAGACGGTCGAGTTCGACCGGGTGATTTCGGCGGTCGGCGTGGTCGGCAATATCGAGAATCTGGGGCTGGAAAAGCTCGGCGTCAAAACCGATCGCGGCTGCGTCGTGATCGACGGCCACGGTAAGACCAATGTGCCGGGCATCTACGCCATCGGCGACGTCGCCGGCCCGCCGATGCTGGCGCACAAGGCGGAACATGAGGGCGTGATCTGCGTCGAGGCAATTAAGGGCCTGCATCCGCATCCGATGGACAAGCTGCTCATTCCGGGCTGCACCTATTGCAACCCGCAAATCGCTTCCGTGGGCCTCACCGAGGCCAAGGCGAAGGAGGGTGGCCGCGAAATCCGCGTCGGCCGTTTCCCGTTCGTCGGCAACGGCAAGGCGATTGCGCTTGGCGAGGATCAGGGACTGGTCAAGGTGATCTTCGACAAGAAAACCGGTCAATTGCTCGGCGCGCACATGATCGGCGCCGAGGTCACCGAATTGATCCAGGGCTATGTGGTCGCGATGAACCTCGAGACGACGGAAGAAGAGCTGATGCATACCGTGTTCCCGCATCCGACCTTGTCGGAAATGATGAAGGAAGCGGTGCTGGATGCCTATGGACGGGTGCTGAACATCTAGCGCCCTATCGGTTCTGATTGAAGAGGGCCGGGCTCTAACATTTTGTTTTGACGCGTTTTCTTCACGTGAACCGGAGCCACTTCGCTCGAAAACGCTATCGCGGTAGAGACCAAAATCTCCCCTCGTCATGCGCGGGCTTGACCCGCGCATCGATCGCCCTTCACAAGAGTCTCGAAAAGAGCGATGGATTGCCGGGGCATAGGCGAGCGGAAGCGACGCCGTTCTTCGAACGGCTATGCCCGGCAATGACCGCGCCAACAGGCCGGCAGCGAATGCGGGCACAGGGAAGAGGCGATCCATGAAGAGCAACGACAATCTGACGATCGATCGCCCGACATTCGTGACCCACCTCGAATGCGCGCTGGAAGGCGATCGCTATGCCGCCGATCAGGTCCACAACCTGTCGAAGGCCGGCAAGCCGCTGTTGGTGCGTTACGATCTGGCCGGTGTGAAGAAAGCGCTGACCAAGGACGCGCTGGCGCAGCGTCCGGCCGACCTGTGGCGCTATCGCGAGATGCTGCCGGTGCGAAAAACCGCCGACATCGTCAGCCTTGGCGAGGTCATGACGCCGCTGATCCGTCTGCCCAAGCTGGCCGGAAAACTTGGCGGCGGTGAAATCATCGTCAAAGACGAGGGGCGGCTACCGACCGGCTCGTTCAAGGCGCGCGGCCTGGTGATGGCGGTGTCGATGGGCAAGGCGCTCGGCATCAGGCACATGGCGATGCCGACCAATGGCAATGCCGGGGCGGCGCTTGCGGCCTACGCGACTTCGTGCGGCATCAAGACCACGATTTTCTGTCCCGCCGATACGCCGGAGGTGAATGTCAGCGAGATCGAGTTGCAGGGCGCGACCGTCTATCGCGTTAACGGCCTGATCGACGATTGCGGCAAGATCGTCGGAGAGGGCAAGGCCAAGGCCGGCTGGTTCGACACCTCGACGCTGAAGGAGCCCTACCGGATCGAGGGCAAGAAGACCATGGGGCTGGAACTCGCCGAACAGCTCGGTTGGGACGTGCCGGACGTGATCTTCTATCCGACCGGCGGCGGCACCGGCCTGATCGGCATGTGGAAGGCGTTCGCCGAACTCGAAGCCATCGGCTTCATCGGCGCCAGGCGGCCGCGGATGGTGGCGGTGCAGGCGGCCGGTTGTGCGCCGATGGTGCGCGCCTTTGAAAACGGCACCGAACATGCGTCGCGCTGGGAGGACGCCCATACCATCGCGTCCGGCATTCGGGTGCCGCAGGCGATCGGTGATTTCCTGATTCTGCGCGCGGTGCGCGAGAGCAAGGGTTTCGCGATCGCGGTGCCGGACGATAAAATTTCCGTCGCGCTGAACGAGGTCGCGCGCGAAGAGGGCCTGTTGCTGTGCCCCGAGGGGGCAGCGACCTATGCGGCCTACAAGCAAAGCCTGGCCGACGGCCGCGTCGACAAGAACGACCGCGTGATGCTGTTCAATTGCGCGACAGGGCTTAAATATCCACTGCCGCCGGTCACGCGCACGCTCGACCGTCATCAGCCGATCGACTACGCCAAGTTATAAGCGGCGCGAGCCAACGCGTCGGATGCTGCGGCTGCGCGGCCGACAGGGAGGAATGCGATGCGCAGGGCGGTGTTCACCGTGTTTCTGGCGCTGCTGGCGTTCGCCGGCACCGCGCGCGCCGACGATTTTCCGTCCCGTCCCATCACTATCGTGGTGCCGTTCTCTGCAGGCGGCCCGTCCGATGCGATGGCGCGGATCATGGCCGAGCATATGCAGCGGACGCTTGGACAGACCATCGCCATCGAGAACGTCACCGGCGCCGGCGGATCGCTCGGGGTCGGGCGCGTGGTGCGCGCGCCCGCCGATGGATACACCGTTGGCTTCGGCCATCTCGGCACCAATGTCTGCAACGGTGCGATCTACAACCTCGGCTACGACCTCGTGACCGACCTTGCGCCGGTGGTGCTGCTGCCGAGCAACCCGATGATCATCGTCAGCAAAAACGCGATACCGGCCAGAACCCTCACGGAGTTGCTGGCCTGGCTGAAGGCGAAGCCGACGCCGCCGACCGCCGGCACCGCCGGGGCCGGGTCGGGAAGCCACATCGCCGGGCTCTATTTCGAGACCATCACCGGCATCAAGCTGCAATATGTGCCTTATCGCGGCACGGCGCCGGCGCTGAACGATCTTGTGGCCGGACAGATCGACATCATCGTCGACCAGACCTCCAATTCGATCGGCCAGGTCCGCGCCGGAACGATTCGCGCCTATGCCGTCACCGCCGGCAGGCGCGTCGAATCGGCAGCCGATATTCCGACCACGGACGAGGCCGGCCTGCCCGGATTTCATATGACGCTGTGGTCCGGCCTGTGGGTGCCGAAGGATACGCCGAACGACGTTATCGTCCGGCTCAACGGCGCCGCCGTGGAAGCCCTGAACGATCCGGCCGTCCAGAAAAAGCTCGGTGGTCTCGGGCTGGATCTGCCGCCGAAAGACCAGCTCTCGCCGGAAGCGCTTGGCGCGTGGCAGAAGGCCGAGATCGCGAAATGGCGGCCGATGATCAAGGCCGCGAAGGTCAAAATCGACTGAAATTCGGGCAGGGATGGCTGGAGTCCGCCGCAAAATGGTTGCCGCTGCGACACGATTGTTGCCGATGTGCAACGGTAAATGAAGATTTAACCCTCATCCCAGACCGCTCTTGCATCCGCCGCTTTTTAGCCACACCCCTCCTTGAAATCTTCTTTCGCAGGCTACCAAAAACAGCCTCGGCGTTTACCGAGGAAACAGGGTCGCGATGGACGCCAGGACCAACATCAAAGACAGGCTGCCCAGCCGTCACGTGACCGAGGGTCCGGAGCGCGCGCCGCATCGCTCGTATCTTTATGCCATGGGATTGACCACCCAGCAGATCCACCAGCCGTTCGTCGGTGTGGCGTCGTGTTGGAATGAAGCGGCGCCCTGCAATATCTCGCTGATGCGCCAGGCCCAGGCGGTCAAGAAGGGCGTAGCCTCCGCGGGCGGTACCCCGCGCGAATTCTGCACCATCACCGTGACCGACGGCATCGCCATGGGCCATGACGGCATGCGCTCGTCGCTGCCGTCGCGCGAATGCATCGCCGATTCGGTCGAGCTCACCGTTCGCGGCCATGCCTATGACGCGCTGGTCGGTCTTGCCGGCTGCGACAAGTCGCTGCCGGGCATGATGATGGCGATGGTCCGGCTCAACGTGCCGTCGATCTTCATCTATGGCGGCTCGATCCTTCCCGGCAATTTCCGTGGCCAGCAGGTCACGGTGCAGGACATGTTCGAAGCCGTCGGCAAGCATTCGGTCGGCGCGATGTCCGATGCCGATCTCGACGAAATCGAGCGCGTCGCCTGTCCGTCCGCCGGCGCTTGCGGCGCACAATTCACCGCCAACACGATGGCGACGGTGTCCGAGGCGATCGGGCTCGCCTTGCCCTATTCCGCAGGCGCGCCGGCGCCCTATGAGATCCGCGACGCCTTCTGCACCGCTGCCGGCGAACAAATCATGCAGCTGATCGTGGCCAATATCCGGCCGCGCGACATCGTGACACGAAAGGCGCTGGAAAATGCAGCCGCGGTGGTGGCGGCGTCCGGCGGCTCGACCAATGCGGGTCTGCATCTGCCGGCCATCGCCAACGAATGCGGCATCAAATTCGACCTGTTCGACGTCGCGGAAATCTTCAAAAAGACACCCTATATCGCCGATTTGAAACCGGGCGGCCGTTATGTTGCCAAAGACATGTTTGAAGCTGGTGGCATACCGCTTCTGATGAAGACTTTGCTCGATAATGGCTTCCTGCACGGCGACTGCTTGACCGTCACGGGCCGCACGATCGCCGAGAATCTCAAAAGCGTAAAATGGAATCCGCACCAGGATGTGGTGCGCCCCGCGGATAAGCCGATCACCGTTACCGGTGGTGTTGTCGGCTTGCGGGGGAATCTTGCGCCTGAAGGGGCGATCGTGAAGGTCGCGGGGATGTCGAACCTGAAATTTAGCGGTCCTGCCCGTTGCTTCGACCGCGAAGAGGACGCCTTCGAGGCGGTCCAGAAGAAAACCTACAAAGAGGGCGAAGTCATCGTGATCCGCTACGAGGGTCCGCGCGGCGGTCCCGGCATGCGCGAAATGCTTTCGACCACGGCGGCGCTGACCGGGCAGGGCATGGGCGGCAAGATCGCGCTGATCACCGACGGCCGGTTCTCGGGCGCGACTCGCGGCTTCTGCATCGGTCATGTCGGGCCGGAGGCGGCGGTCGGCGGCCCGATCGCGCTATTGAAGGACGGCGACCTCATCGAGATCGACGCGGTGGCAGGAACCCTTAACGTGAAGTTGACCGACGCCGAGCTCGCCGGCCGTCGAACCAAATGGAAGCTGCGAGAGACCAACCATACGTCGGGTGTGCTGTGGAAATATGCCCAGCAGGTCGGGCCGGCGGTGGGTGGTGCTGTGACCCATCCAGGTAGTGCGCACGAGAAGCAGTGTTATGCGGATATCTAAGCGTATCATTGTTGCGTTGATGTTGGGGGTCACTCCGGTGGCCTCGCCCGGATTCGCCTTTGATGGCGCGCCGGCTAATCAGGATGCCGCGATCCCGGTCGCGGCGGCCCAGCCCGGTGCGGCGATCGCCCTGAAAAAGGCGCTTCCGCCGTCGCAGCCGGAGGCTTCGTTGACCGCGCTGCAATATCAGGCGGAAGGCGGCCATACCGGCGCCCAATGGACGCTGGGCCGGATGTACGCCGACGGCAATGGCGTCATGCAGGACGATGTCCGTGCCTTCGATTATTTCAGCCGCATCGCCAACGCGCATGCGGAAGACAACCCGTCTGCGCCGCAATCCTCGATCGTCGCCAATGCTTTTGTCGCGCTGGGGCGCTACTATCTCAACGGCATTCCGAACTCGAAGATCTCGCCGGATCCCGAGCGGGCCCGGGAGATGTTCTCCTATGCGGCGTCCTATTTCGGCAATGCGGACGCCCAATATGATCTGGCGCGGCTGTATCTCCATGCCGGCTCGTCGCGGGACGATTTACGCTATGGCGCCCGCTGGCTCGGCCTCGCCGCCCAGAAAGGCCAGCATCAGGCGCAGGCATTGCTCGGTCAGATGCTGTTCAACGGCGATCAGTTGCCGCGTCAGGCCGCCCGCGGGCTGATGTGGTTGACGCTGGCGCGCGACAGCGCCGGGCCGGATGAAACCTGGATCAAGGAAAGCTACAACAAGGCGATCACGAAGGCGTCCGACGACGACCGCGCGATGGCGCTTGAGATGCTCGAACATTGGGTGCAAGGCCGCAAGGACTGATTTTCGTCTTTGCAATTGGGGTGGGCTTCGCGCAGCGGGCCCATCGACCAAAACAATTCAAGCCAACCGGCATGAGCCTCGGCCGCTGGCGCCAACAACTCCACATCCTCATCGCGTTGCAGCGTCTCGACCGCAAACCGCTGGCCCGGTATCTGGCGCAACGCTGCCTCACCGACCTCCGGTATCTTTGAACGATTCCAACAGTGCTGACCTGAAATCGCAATAGGTTGTCCCGTTTGCGTAATGCGGTCATTGCGTGGATTTCGTATTCTGGCTCCGACACTTGGCGCGTTCTATGGGGCCCGACGTGGATTCACTCAGTATCGAGCCCCTGGCGGTTATCTCGTTTATGTCCGCGCCTCCAAACGGCTTCTGCTCCCTCGATGAGGAGCGGGGCAAAAAGCTTGCGCTCGTGACGCGCCTGCTCGCTTAAGAGGATTACCCATGGCTCGCCCTCCCTATAGCCTCTTTCGCGTCGCCGCCGAACGCGTCGAATTGGTGACGCCGCACATGAAGCGGATCACCGTCGACGGGAGCCATTTGCCGGCGTTCCGGGCTGGATTGCCCGCCCAGTGGCTCAAGGTTTTCGCGCCTGGCGGCAACGAGCAGGCCATTGCGGGGCGCGCATATACGGTCCGACGTTTCGATCCGTTGTCGAAGAAGCTCGAACTCGACTTCGTCCTTCACGGAGACAACGGTCCAGTCTCGGCATGGGCGGCGCGTGTCAAACCCGGTGATCCGTTCGAGATCAGCGCCACACATCCGCGCAGCGGCTTTGCCGTCCAAAATTCAACGGAACACTATCTGCTGTTCGGCGACGAGACCGCGCTGCCGGCGATCGGGGGGATTCTCGAAGCTCTTCCGGCGCATGCGCGGGCAGACGTCTTCGTGGAAGTTGACGACGTCGGCGATGAACAAACCATCGACACCGTCGCTGCGGTCAATTTCAATTGGCTGCACCGCAAGGGCGGCGGACGATCTCTGTCCGGGAGTTTAGTGGAAGCCGCAAAAACTCTGGGGAGGCCCGACGAAAATACGGTCATCTGGATCGCGGCGGAGTCGTCAATCGTGACGTCGCTTCGCAAGCAGGCCTTGTCGGATTGGGGTGCTGATCGCCGACGCCTCCACGCTGCCGGCTATTGGAAGCGGGGCGAATCCGATCACAAGGATGATGAAGCCTTCGGGTGATCCGCGCGCAGCGTCAGCCATCGGACAAGATCGCGTCGCTTCGATTCTGATTCAATCAGAACCGAATTTCTAGGCCGCTTCCAGATCCAGATCGGCCCATACCGGCACATGGTCGGATGGTTTTTCCCAGGCGCGAACGTAGCTGTCCACGCCGACATCGATCAGCCGGTCGCCGGCCTGCGGCGACAGCAACAGATGATCGATGCGCAAGCCTGCGTTTTTCTGCCAGGCGCCGGCCTGATAGTCCCAGAACGTATACTGCCCGGGCGCGTCGGTGACGGCGCGCAGGGCGTCGGTCAAACCAAGCCCCAGCAGCGATTGAAAAGCCTCGCGGGTAACCGGGCGGAACAGGGCGTCGTTGGTCCAGGCCGCCGGATTATGAACGTCCGCCGCGGCTGGAATGACATTGAAATCGCCGGCCAGAATAAGTGGCTCTTCCGCTTTAAGCCGTTGCTTCGAGTATTCAAGAAGCCGCGACATCCATTTGAGCTTGTAGGGATATTTCTCTGTTTCCGGCGGGTTGCCATTGGGCAGGTAAAGACAGGCGACGCGCAGCACGCCCTGCTTCAGCGTCACCACGCCTTCCAGGAAGCGCGCATGCGCGTCCTCGTCGTCGCCGGCGAGGCCGGACTTGGTCTCGTCGAACGGCAGCTTCGATAGCAGCGCGACGCCGTTGAAGGTCTTCTGGCCGTGGGTGACGACGTTGTAGCCAAGTTCCTCGATCTCAAGCCGCGGAAACGCCTCGTCCACGCATTTGATTTCCTGCAGGCAGACGATGTCGGGCGAGCATTCCTTCAACCAGCTCAACAGATGTTCGAGCCGCTGCCGGACCGAATTCACATTCCAGGTCGCGATCCGCATGAACGCCCGCGTTTCTAGACGGAGAAGCTGGTGCCGCAGCCGCAGGATGCGGTGGCGTTGGGATTGACCACGCGGAACGACGCCCCGATCAGGTCATCGACAAAATCGACTTCCGAGCCGGCCAGGAACGGCACCGAGGCCGGGTCCACCAGCACCACGGCGCTGTCGCGTTCGATCACCAGATCGTCCTCGGCCTGCGCGCGCTCGACGCCGAACTTGTATTGAAAGCCCGAGCAACCGCCGCCCTCGACGCTGATCCGCAGCATGGCACCGTCGCCCTCGGTCTTGAGGATTTGCCCGATTCGGCGGGCGGCCCGCTCGGTGATGGTGACGGCTGTTGTCATCGCAAGGTCTCCACTGGAGCATGACCCGGAAAAGGCGGGAACCGGCTTTCCGAAAGGAGCATACTCAAACAACGAGATGAGATCATGATCCGGGTTCGCGTCATACCCAATTCATTTGTAACCGGCGCCTGACATAGTTAAGTGCGTAATCTCGTGGAATCAAATGGATAAGGACTAAAAATACCGTGTCGGTCGGAATGGCTGCTCCTCGTTCGGCCTATGCCTGCGACCCCGATCGCAGCCGCGGCCGGCTGTTTGACGAGCCGCCGAGCAAGACCCGCAGCCCGTTCCGGCGCGATTGTGACCGGGTGATCCATTCCACCGCTTTCCGCCGCCTGAAATACAAGACCCAGGTATTCGTGTTCCATGAAGGCGACCATTACCGCACCCGGCTCACCCATACGCTGGAAGTGGCGCAGATCGCCCGCGCGCTTGCCCGGCAGCTCGGCCTCGACGAGGACCTCACGGAAACGCTGGCGCTGGCTCATGATCTCGGCCATCCGCCATTCGGCCATGCCGGCGAGCGGGCGCTCGATGCCTGTCTGCGCGATGACGGCGGGTTCGATCACAACGCGCAGACCCTGCGGGTTGTGACCGCCCTGGAACATCGCTATCCCGAATTCGACGGGCTCAATTTGACCTGGGAATCGTTGGAGGGAATCGTCAAGCACAACGGCCCGCTCGCCGCGCGAAACGGCGATGCGCTCGGACGCTATCGCGAGCGCGGCGTCCCGGTCGGGATTTCGGATTTTGTCGGCGCCTATGACCTGGAATTATGGAGTTTCGCGTCGCTGGAGGCGCAAGTGGCCGCCATCGCCGACGACATCGCCTATGACGCCCATGACATCGACGATGGCCTGCGCGCCGGATTGTTTGAGGTCGACGATCTCAAGGTGATGCCGCTCACGGCCGAGATCATCGCCGGGATCGACCGGCGTTATCCCGGGCTCGATCATGACAGGCGCGGCGCGGAGCTGGTGCGGGAGCTGATTTCCCGTTTCATCGGCGCGGTGGTGTCGGAGGCCGGGCGGCGGCTCGACGCCGCGCAACCCCGGTCGGCCGACGAGGTCCGTGGCTATGGCGAGGCGCTGATCGCGTTTTCGGCGCCGGTGGCGCAGGCCGAAGCCGAGATCAAATCATTCCTGCACCATCGGATGTACCGGCATCCGCGGGTGATGCGGGTGATGGGCGAGGCCGAGACCATCCTGTTCGATCTGTTCGCGCGCTATCAGAACAACCCCGGCGATCTGCCCCGCGAATGGACGCCGCCCGGCGGTCCGGAGGCCGAATCCGGCACCGGGCGCGCCCGGCGGATCGGCAATTTCATCGCCGGGATGACCGACCGTTTTGCCCTGACCGAGCACCAGCGGCTTTTTGACTCGACCCCGGATTTGCGTTAGGCGGCGGCTTATGGCCGAAAAACCCTCTCCCCAGCATCTTTTTGCCGACGTGCTTTCGCGCGTGCATGCGGTTTGCGGCGCGCTGGCCGCCGAAGCCGGATGGCCCGCGGGCATCGATCTGTCGCGCGTGGTGGTCGAGCCGCCGCGCGATGCGGCGCATGGCGACATGGCGACCAACGCGGCGATGGTGCTGGCCAAGGAAGCCAAGGCAAAGCCGCGCGATCTCGCCGAGCAGATCGCAGCCCGGTTGCGCAACGACGATCTGGTTGCCTCGGTCGATGTCGCCGGTCCCGGCTTCATCAATCTCACCTTGAAGCCGTCGGCCTGGTCGGACGCGTTGCGTACGGTGCTGCGCGCGGGCGCTTCCTACGGCCGAAGCGCGGCAGGGGCTATCGGCAAGATCGATGTCGAATATGTTTCCGCCAACCCGACCGGTCCGATGCATGTCGGCCATTGCCGCGGCGCGGTGTTCGGCGATGCGCTGGCGAGCCTGCTGGCGTTTGCCGGTTATGACGTCACCCGCGAATATTACATCAACGACGCCGGCGCACAGGTCGACGTGCTCGCGCGCTCGGCGTTCCTGCGCTACCGCGAGGCGCTCGGCGAGACCATCGGTGAGATTCCGGAAGGGCTTTATCCCGGCGACTATCTGAAGCCGGTCGGGCAAGCACTCGCGGTCGAACATGGCGACAAGCTGCTGGCGATGGCGGAAGCCGCGTGGCTGCCGATCATGCGCGCCAAGGCGATTTCGATGATGATGGCGATGATCAAGGAGGATCTCGCCGCGCTCAACATCAAGCATGATGTTTTCTTCTCCGAGCGCTCGCTGATCGAAGGCGGCAACAACCGCGTCGCCGAGACGATCGATTATCTCCGTTCCAAAGGCGATGTCTACGAAGGACGCCTGCCGCCGCCGAAAGGCGCGCCGGTCGACGATTATGAAGACCGCGAGCAGACGCTGTTTCGCGCCACCGCCTATGGCGACGATGTCGACCGGCCGCTGCTCAAGTCCGACGGCAGCTACACTTATTTCGCGTCCGACATCGCCTATCACAAGGACAAGTTCGATCGCGGCTTCGGCAACCTCGTCGATGTCTGGGGCGCCGATCATGGCGGCTATATCAAGCGCATGCAGGCTGCGGTCAAAGCCGTCACCTCGGGCCAGGCGGCGCTGGATGTGAAGATCGTCCAGCTCGTCAAGTTGCTGCGTAACGGCGAGCCGGTGAAGATGTCGAAGCGGTCCGGCGATTTCGTTACGCTGCGCGAGGTGGTCGACGAGGTCGGTTCCGACGCCGTGCGCTTCATGATGTTGTTCCGCAAGAACGATGCGGTGCTGGACTTCGACCTCGCCAAGGTTCGTGAGCAGTCCAAGGACAACCCGGTGTTCTATGTGCAGTATGGACATGCCCGCGGCTATTCGATCTTCCGCAACGCCCGCGAGGTGATCCCGGACCTGCCGGACGAGATCGATGCGCGGGCCGCCTTCCTGGGCGAATCGGCGCTGGAGCGGCTGACCGATCCGGCGGAACTCAGCCTGCTCAGGCAGCTTGCTTTGTACCCGCGATTGATTGACGCAGCGGCCGCGGCCCACGAGCCGCACCGAATCGCCTTTTATCTATATGATTTGGCCAGTGAATTTCATGCACTTTGGACGAAAGGCCGCGATTTGCCCTATTTACGCTTCATTATCAATAATGATGCAGAAATCACGAAGGCGCGACTGGCCATGGTCCAGGGCGTCGTCTCGGTTCTGGCATCGGGGTTGGCCGTTCTTGGCGTCCATGCCCCGGACGAGATGCGGTAGGCGGGGGCAATTCCCTCAGATGGGGGTCTGTGGGGGTATCTGGCGGCCGTCGACCCGTCTGCTATGACGGGTTGTCGGCTTTCCTTTCCCGAGGGGACGCATCATCACGATGGCTGATCGATATCAGAACAGACCTTTTCCCGGCGGCGACAACTATCATCGCGGCGACGATCCTCATGAGTCGTCACGGATCGAGAGCGATCCGCTGGCCGAGCTTGCGCGCCTGATCGGCCAGACCGATCCGTTTGGCAGCGCCGCCACGGGCCGGAGCCAGCCGCCGCCGAGAGCCGTCGCGCGGGAGCCTTACTATCCCCCGGCAGACTATTCCCCGGCAGAGCCGGAAGATCCGCCTCCGGCGGGGCCTCCGCCCTGGATGCAGCGTGCGACACGGCAGGAAGCGACGACGCAGAACTATACCAGCCAGAACTATCCGGATCAGGACGATCTGAATCAGCATGACCCGAATCAGCGCTACGCGGGTCAAACCTACCCGGCGCAACATCATCCGGCTCAGCACTACCCCGCTCAGCATTATCCGGATCCGGGTCGAAACTATCCACGCGAGGATCATCCCGGAGCTGAGCATCCGCTGCGCCGATATGCGGCCCAGCATCCCGAGCCCGCGCAGGGCTACGATCCGGCGCCGGCTTTCGCCCCGGCTGAGCCGCAGCTTGATCCGTCCCGGTACGACGAGGCGCTGTTTGGCCAGATCGAGACCGGCAGACAGGAAGCGCAGTACGGGCAGGCCTATTCGGACGACCCGTACGTCTATCAGGACGGCTACGACGACAGCGTCGAGGAGGAGGCCCCGAGACGTCGCGGCGGTCTTGCCACCGTCGTGGCGGTTCTCGTCCTGGCGGTGGTCGGGACGGGCGCCGCGTTCGCCTATCGCACCTATCTCGGATCGCCGCGCAGCGGCGAGCCTCCGGTCATCAGGGCGGATACCAGCCCGACCAAGATCATCCCGGCGCCTTCCGACGGAAGCGGCAAGATGCCGGATCGTCTCGCCTCCGCCGACAGTTCGGAAAAGATCGTCCCGCGCGAGGAAGCGCCGGTCGACGTCAATGCCAACGTCAATTCCGGGGCGCGGATGGTGTTCCCGCCGCTGAACCAGAATCCGAATCCGCCGCCGGTCGCGAGCGTGACTTCAAGCGCGCTGCCGCCGAATGCCGGAAATGGCACGGTCGCGAACAGCCAGCCGCGCAAGATCAAGACGTTGTCGTTTCGGGGGGATGACACCGACGCTTCCACGGCGCCCGCGACGCCGCCGCCTGCGCCGGAGCCTTCTGCGGTAAGGTCGATTCCCGTCACGCGTCCGGCGGCCATTCCGAGAACCCCGGCGGCAGCGGCCAACGCCAATGCTTCGGCTTCCAATGCGCCGCTGTCGCTGGCGCCGCAGCCGGCCCAGACGGCTCCTGCACCGGCGCCGCGTACCCAGGTCGCGACCAGCACTCCGGAGCCGATCGCGCCCAGCAGCGTGCCGGGCGCGGTCGCGAGCGGCTACATGGTGCAAGTCTCATCGCAGCGCAACGAGGCCGATGCGCAGACCTCCTACCGGGTGCTGCAAGGCAAGTTCCCTGCCGTGCTGGGATCGCACTCGCCCGTGATCCGGAAGGCTGATCTCGGCGACAAGGGTATCTATTACCGCGCCATGGTCGGGCCGTTCGGGTCGTCCGAGGAGGCGTCGCAGTTCTGCGGCAGCCTCAGAAGCGCGGGCGGCCAATGCGTCATCCAAAGGAATTGATGGCGGTTTCCTTGACCCCTCAGGGCGCGCGGGCTAATCGGCCGCATGAGCACGCGCGCTTTCATCACAGGCATCTCCGGGATGGAATTGAGCGCTGCCGAGCGCGAATTCATCCGCTCCGAACGGCCCTGGGGATTTATTCTTTTCCGGCGAAACGTCGAAGAGCCGCGGCAAGTCGCTAAACTGGTTCAAGAATTACGGGATGTTGTCGGCCATCCGGACGCACCGGTCCTGATCGATCAGGAGGGCGGCCGGGTGCAGCGCCTGCGCCCACCGAGCTGGCCGGCCTATCCGGCAGGCGCGGTCTTCGGCGCGCTCTACGACATCGATCCCGCGCTCGGGCTGCTGGCGGCGCGGTTGAGCGCCCGGCTGATTGCGGCCGATCTGGCCGATCTCGGAATCACCGTTGATTGTCTGCCGCTGGCGGATGTGCCCGTCGATGGCGCCGACAGTGTGATCGGCGATCGGGCCTATGGAACCGAGCCCGGCAAGGTCGCAGCGATCGCGCGGGCGGTCGCCGAAGGCCTGGAGCAGGGTGGTGTATTACCGGTACTCAAGCACATTCCGGGACATGGCAGGGCTACGGCGGACAGCCATCTCAGCCTTCCGACGGTCGATACGCCTAAAATGGAGCTGGAACGGACCGATTTTGCCGCGTTCCGGCCATTGGCGGACTTGCCGATGGCCATGACCGCACATGTTGTGTTTAGCGCGCTGGACCCCGCCCATCCGGCGACGACTTCTGCGACAATCATCGAGCAGGTGATTCGCGGCGGTATCGGGTTCCAGGGTTTGTTGATGAGTGATGACGTGTCCATGAATGCGCTGGCGGGGTCGATCGCCGAGCGGACCCGGTCTATCATCACCGCAGGCTGCGACATGATCCTGCATTGCAACGGCCTATTGGATGAAATGCGGGCGGTCGCCGGCGAAGCGCCGGAATTGTCCGGCAAGGCGCTGCAGCGGGCCAGGCGGGCGCTGGCGTCGCGCAAGGCGCCGCAACCGTTCGACCGGCTCGCCGGGCGGGCGCAACTGGATGCCCTGATTGATCGGGCAGGGATGAATAGCGCATGAGCGCGGAAATTCTGTCATTTGAAACCGGGCGGCCCGCCGCCGAGCTTGCCGAAGGCGAGCCGTCGCTGGTCGTGGACGTTGAGGGCTATGAAGGCCCGCTCGATCTGTTGCTGGCGCTGGCCCGGCAGCAGAAGGTCGATCTCGCCAAGATTTCCATCCTGGCGCTGGCGGATCAGTATCTGGCGTTTATCGAAGAGGCCCGAAAAATCCGCCTCGAACTCGCCGCCGACTATCTGGTGATGGCGGCGTGGCTGGCGTTCCTGAAATCGCGCCTGTTGCTGCCCGAACCCGCAACCCCTGACGGTCCCAGCGCCGAGGAAATGGCGACCGCACTCGCCAATCGCCTGCGCCGGCTCGAAGCGATCCGTGAAGCCGCCAACCGGCTGATGAATCGTCCGCAGTTTCAGCGCGATATTTTCCCGCGCGGCTGTCCCGAGTCGATCGCGGAAATCAAGCACCCGAAATTCACCGCGACCCTGTTCGATCTGCTCTCGGCCTATGCCGTGCAACGCCAGCAGAATGTGCTGACGACGGTGCATCTGGCCAAACGCACGGTGTGGTCGCTGGCCGAAGCGAGGGCCACGCTCGAGCGTCTCGTCGGGCTGGCCGAGGACTGGGGTTGCCTCGACGACTATCTGATGAGCTACGTCGCCGACTCCTCGCAAAAGGCCACCGTATTTGCCTCGAGTTTCGCCGCCGCGCTGGAACTGGTGCGGGAAGGCGAAATGGAACTGAACCAGAAAGAGGCGTTCGCGCCGCTCTATTTCCGGAAGCGTGTGGCGCAAGCATCCGGCGCAATGTCGGCGCCCGATGTGACGGCTGAGTAAAGTGGAAGGAGACCAAGCCATGGCAAGCCTGGCGGAAAAACGCATCGAAGACGCGGAGGAGCGGCCTGTTGATCCGCAGGCGCGGCCCGAGGAATTGCGGCTCCTGGAAGCGTTGCTGTTTGCCTCCGCCGAACCGCTCGACCAGGCCGCGCTTGCCAAACGGATGCCCGAGGGCGTCGATATCAAGGCGGCGCTGTTGCAGTTGCAGGCGGACTATGCCTCGCGGGGCGTCAATCTCGTGCGTGTCTCCAACAAATGGACGTTCCGCACGGCGGGCGATCTCGCTTGGCTGATGACGCGTGAAAGCACCGAGACGCGACGGCTGTCGCGTGCCGCGATCGAGGTTCTGGCGATCATCGCCTATCACCAGCCGGTGACGCGTGCCGAGATCGAGGAAATCCGCGGCGTGATCACCTCGAAGGGAACGCTGGACGTGCTGCTCGAAACCGGCTGGATCCGGCCGCGCGGTCGCCGCAAGACGCCGGGCCGTCCGCTGACATTCGGAACGACGGAGGCCTTCCTGTCGCAGTTCAGCCTGGAGGCGCTCGGTGACCTGCCGGGGCTGGAAGAGCTGAAGGGGACGGGATTGTTGGATTCCCGGTTGCCGACCGGCTTTACGGTGCCCAATCCGTCGGATGATCCGTCCTTGCGGGAGGACGAGGATCCGCTGGAGCCGGGCGATGATCTGGAACTTGCGCTGGCGCCGGCTGTCGAACCTGAAAAGGGCGAGGGAAGCTAGTTTCACGGGGGCATGTCCCTGGCCCGTAGCCACACCGTTCCAGGTTAACAATAGCGAACGGGAGGTCGTCCCGAGCTGGATTTGCCGCGGCTTAAGTCCTTGTTTTTGACACCTCCGGAGCCTACTTTGCGGTGAGGGCGAGGCTGGGCGGTTCGCCCGGACGTTTGGAGGATTGCAGGATGGGTTCGCTTAGCATTTGGCACTGGATCATTGTGATCGCAGTCGTCCTGCTGTTGTTCGGCCGCGGCAAGATCTCGGATCTGATGGGCGACGTCGCGCAGGGCATCAAGGCATTCAAGAAGGGCATGCAGGACGATGACACGACTGCGGAAAAGCCCGAGCCGGTGAAGTCGATCGATCATGGCGCGGCATCTTCCACGGCGGCGCGGACGGACGTCGGCAGCAAGGCTGTCTGAACGGGACTGCGGCAAAGCCGTCGCGGCGGGTGATCGCCTCGCGTGAGCGGAAATTTCCATGTTTGACATCGGGTGGAGTGAACTGGCCCTCATCGCGGTTGTCGCGCTGATTGCCATCGGCCCGAAGGAATTGCCCGGTGTGCTGCGTACGGTCGGGCAGTGGGTGGGCAAGGCGCGGCGGATGGCCGCCGAATTCCAGGGCCAGTTCCAGGAAGCCATGCGCGAGGCCGAAATGGCCGACCTCAAGAAAAGCTTCGACGAAGTGAAGGAGGCCGCGAGCGGCTTCACGAAGGGCGGTATCATGACGTCGCTGCAAAAGGACGTCACTAGCGCCCTGCGTATCGACGATTTCGACAAGCCGCTGGATTCCCAGTCGGCGCCGGCCTCATCGGATGCCGGCGCGTCGGCAATTCCATCGATGCCGCCCCCGGGAGTTTCCCCTGAAGCCGAGGTCCGCGCGACCGCTGGCGAACCGCTGGCGATCACGCATGACGCCGAGCCTCCATCCGCGCCGCAGGATAGCCCGCCTGCCGAGCCTGACGCCCTCAAGGACGCCCGCGCGTCATGAGCGCCGAAGATATCGAGGCCAGCAAAGCACCGCTGATGGACCACCTGATCGAGCTGCGTTCGCGGCTGATCAAGGCGCTGCTCGGCTTTGGCGTCGCCTTCATCTTCTGCTTCTTCTTCGCCAAGCAGATCTACAACGTGCTGGTGTGGCCCTTCGTCTGGGTCGCGGGTCCGGAAAACTCCAAATTCATCTACACCGCGCTGCTCGAATATTTCATTACCCAGTTGAAGCTGGCGCTGTTCGGCGCGGGCTTCATCTCGTTCCCGATCGTGGCGACGCAGATCTACAAATTCGTGGCGCCCGGCCTCTACAAGCATGAACGCGGCGCGTTCCTGCCCTATCTGATCGCGACCCCGATCTTCTTCGTGGCGGGCGCGATGCTGGTCTATTTCGTCGTATTCCCGATGCTGATCCGCTTCTCGCTCGGGATGCAGCAGGCCGGCGGTCCGGATAGCGCGCAGATCCAGTTGCTGCCGAAGGTCGGTGAATATCTGTCGCTGATGATGTCGCTGATCTTCGCCTTCGGCATCGCGTTCCAACTGCCGGTGATCCTGACGCTGTTGGGACGGATCGGCATCATCACTTCCAAGCAATTGCGCGACAAGCGCCGTTATTTCGTCGTGGTTGCCTTCGTCATTGCTGCCGTGCTGACACCGCCCGATGTGCTGAGCCAGGCCTCGCTCGCGATCCCGCTGCTGGCGCTCTACGAAGGCTCGATTATTTCCGTGCGCATCGTGGAGAAGAGGGCCGCTGCCGCCAACGCCGCTGCCGCTTCGCCGCCCCCCGCGACCCCGCCGCCACCGGCCGCCGATCCCGCGGAGTAGGGCGGACGGGGAGCGCCTAGCGGCCTCACGGTTCTACCGCTGACGCTCTGGAATACTGGATCACCCGCCTTCGCGGGTGATGACGGATATGGTACTGCAAGCCCGCTGTAAAATGTCAACGTATACGTCGTTTGACGACTAAGGGCTCAGGACTGAACCGCCATGCACGACATCAAATCGATCCGCGAGAACCCCGAGGCTTTCGACGCGGCGTTGAAGCGGCGCGGGCTGAAACCTTTGTCCTCGTCGCTGCTGGCGATCGACGAAAAGCGCCGCGCGGCGATCCTGGCGTCCGAACAGGCGCAGGCGCGGCGAAACGCGGCATCCAAGGAAATCGGCGACGCCAAGAAGGCAAAGGACGAGGCCCGCGCCGCCAAGCTGATGGCCGAGGTCACCGAACTCAAGACCACGATGCCGCAGCTCGAACAGGCGGCGAAGGCGGCCGACGAGGAGCTGGCGAAAGAACTCGCCGCGATTCCGAACCTGCCGGCCGACGACGTTCCCGAGGGCGCCGACGAGCACGGCAATGTGCAGCGTCATATCTTCGGGGCCAAGCGGCATTATGCCTTCACGCCGAAGCTGCACGACGATCTCGGCGAAGCGCTCGGCTACATGGATTTCGAGAGCGCCGCAAAACTGAGCGGCGCGCGTTTTGTGGTGCTGAAAAAAGATCTGGCAAGGCTGGAACGCGCGATCGGCCAATTCATGCTCGATCTCCATACCAATGAGCATGGCTATACCGAAATCAATCCGCCGTTGCTGGTGCGTGACGATGTGATGTTCGGTACCGGGCAATTGCCTAAGTTTGAAGACGATCAATTCTGGGCCATCAAGGGTGAATTGCTGGCCGCTGCTGACGGCAGATTGCGTACCGAGCGCCTCGGTCTTATTCCCACCGCCGAGGTACCGCTGACAAATCTCGTCCGCGAATCCATCGTCGACGAAAAAGAATTGCCGATGCGCCTGACCGCGCTGACGCCGTGTTTCCGCGCCGAAGCGGGCGCGGCGGGGCGCGACACCCGCGGCATGATCCGCCAGCATCAATTCACAAAAGTCGAGCTGGTTTCGGTCACTACGCCGGAGGCGAGCAAGGATGAGCATGAGCGGATGCTGGCCTGCGCCGAGGAAGTGTTGCGGCAGCTCGATCTGCATTACCGGGTGATGGTCCTGTGCTCCGGCGATATGGGTTTTTCGGCGCAGAAGACCTACGACATCGAGGTCTGGATGCCGGGCCAGGGCGAGGGCGGGGCGTATCGGGAAATCTCGAGCTGCTCGGTGTGCGGCGATTTCCAGGCGCGCCGGATGGATGCGCGCTATCGCGGCAGCGACGGCAAGCCGCGCTTCGTCCACACGCTGAACGGTTCCGGCACCGCGGTCGGCCGTGCCTTGATCGCGGTCATGGAGACCTATCAGCAGCAAGACGGCTCGATCGCCGTGCCCGATGTGTTGCAGCCCTATATGGGCGGGCTGAAAGTGATCTCCAGGGAAGACTCGAAGTAGGGATCATCCCCGCCGGTCTGAACCGGCGGGTCGTTGTCGAGGAAAATCTATCCGCAGAGCTGAACGGGCCGAATGCGCCAGCCGTGGCGGGTCCGCACCCGGCGACGAATGACGTAGCAGTCGTCATCATCATAGTCGTTATAGGCGTAGGGATAGTAGTCGTCGTAATACGGGCCGAAGCCCAGCCCTATGAACGCATGCCGGCGGAAGCCGCCATGAAAGCCGCCACCGTGGAATCCGCCGCCGTGAAACCCTCCGGCGAAGCCACCGTGAAAGCCGCCGCCAAAGCCGTGGCCTCCGCCGCCACCATGACCGCCGCCGCCGCCGCGGGCTGAAGCTGCTGTCGGTTGAAGCAAGCCGACGGCTGCCGCCGCCAACAGCACCAGTATCGATTTCCGCATCGTAAGTTCCTCCACCTTTCGGAAGACGTCGCTCCCGAGATTGAGGACACTTGTCCCCCGCGATTATTCGAGCGCCCGACAGTCAACTGAGCGTGACACAATCCGCGCGCGAGCAGCTCCGAACGCATGGTTTCGGAACGCGTGGCTTGGGCAATCATGGCTTCGGCAATATCGGCTTGCGAGTGGGTTCGCTGTTGCGAAGGCGCGGCCTCGCGCTATCCTTGGCGTCGGCCTGCGGCGAATATTTTGCAGGAAACGAAGTTTTTTGAAAAATGCCTTTGCACCGCGACATCTATTGGCTCGGCCGCCAATGGGCCGTGACCGGCTACGGCATGCAGGCGGTCAACCAGAAGCGGCATGGCAGCTTCGACGTCGAGGCCTCGCGGCTTTGGGACGATGCCGTGCTGGAACGGTTGCGCACGGAAGATTGGTTCAACGCCGAGGACTTCAACAAGGGGCTGACCATTGCCCGGGCGCGTCATCCGCAACCGCTGCGGCAGGCCGAGCCGCCGCGAGATTCCGTTCCGCCACCGGAGCAGGGCGCCCACGCGCCGCCGAAAGCGGAGGTCACACCCGGGCCGCCGGCACAGGCCGCCGCGAAATTCGACTGGCGCGTTGGCAGCTGGCCGGCGAAATTCACCTCGCTCTGGCGCGTTCGCGCCAAAGGCTGACCGGACGCTCCTGCGCCCGCGCCGGTCGCGGATGGCTGTTCTGCCGGTATTTTCAGGGTTTGCCTCGGCCGCGCGGGGCGGATAAGACGGCACAGCGGCCATTCGTGGAATCGATCGAAAAGGGCATTCATCGGGATGCGAATCCTCTGCACCAACGACGACGGCATCCACGCCCCCGGTTTGAAGATCGTCGAGCAGATCGCGCGCGAACTGTCCGACGACGTCTGGGTGGTGGCGCCCGAGCTCGATCAGTCCGGCGTCTCGCATTCGCTGTCGCTGAACGATCCGCTGCGGCTGCGCGAAGTCGGCCCGCGGCATTTCGCGGTGCGGGGCACGCCGACCGACTGCGTGATCATGGGGGCGCGTCATATCCTCGGCGAGACCCGGCCGGATCTCGTGCTGTCGGGCGTCAACAGGGGCCGCAATGTCGCGGAGGACGTGGTTTATTCCGGTACCATTGCCGGCGCGCTCGAAGGCACGATACTGGGGCTGCCGTCATTCGCGCTGTCGCAGGAATTCAGCCTGGAGACCCGCAACGCGCCGCTATGGGATACCGCGCTGAAATTCGGCCCCGAGATCCTGCGCAAGGTGATCGCCGCCGGCGTGCCCAGGGACACCGTGATCAACGTCAATTTCCCGTCCTGCGCGCCCGATGAGGTCGTTGGCGTACGGGTGACGCGGCAGGGCAAGCGCAATCTCGGTTTCCTGAAGATCGACCAGCGCCGCGACGGCCGCGGCAATCCGTATTTCTGGATCGGGTTCGAGCGTTTGACCAAGGCCGACACGCCGGCTCCGGGCACCGACCTCGCCGCGCTGGCCGGCCGTTACGTGTCGGTGACGCCGTTGCGGCTCGATCGCACCGACGAGGCGTTTTCCGAAGCGCTGGCGGCGACGCTGAAATAGGCCTGTTCCGTCGTTGCGGGGAGCCGCAGCAATCCAGTCTTTCTCTGGCTTTGGATTGTACTTCGCGAAGCCTGTCATCGGACGGCGCTTCGCGCCGACCCGTTGGCTCACAATGACAAGGGCGTTCGTCTAAGCCGCGTGGCTTGCCAGCACCGTATCGATCGCCTTCGCCAGGGTTTCGATCGGGAACGGCTTTTGCAGCGCAGGACGGTCGCGATATTCCTCGGGAAGGCCCGACGAGCCATAGCCGGTCGCGAAGATGAAGGGGCGATTGCGTGCCTTGATCAGGTCGGCGACGGGGGAAATGACCTTGCCGTTGACATTGACGTCGAGAATGGCGAGGTCGAATTCAGCGGATTGAGCGAGCTTCATGGCTTCGCCGATCTCGCCGGCTTCGGCCGCAACGCGATAGCCCAACTCTTCCAGCATGTCGGCGACCATCATTCTGATCATCACCTCGTCTTCGACGAGGAAGACAGAACCGCCGGGTGACCGCGTCGCAGTCATGATACTATCCTCGCCCCATCCATAAATAGAGGTTGGCAAATAACACCGATTTCCGCAACGTCAACGTAGGCCGGCGGGACCTGAAAAGGCAGCCGCCGCACGCGATTTTGTCCGATTATAGGGGTGTAGCTCAAGCCAGGGGCAAGGTCCCGGCACTTCGAGGTTCCGCTGCGGGAATGCTCATTTGAGGAAATTTATTCCTTAATCGGGCGGGCCATGCTGCATCGGCCCGATCTGGTTTGAGTTGCACGAGCCTGTTTAACGCGCCTGTTTCCCACGAGAGCGAGATGTCCGCTGTGCAAAATCCGCCGGAAAAGATGATGTTTCAACTCACGCTGCGGCGGCGTGGGATCAGCGATCAGGCGGTGCTGCGCACCATGGAGGAGGTCCCGCGCGAGCTATTCGTCGAGCCGGGCGATCGCGAGGACGCCTATCGCGACAGCGCGCTTGGCATCGCCTGCGGACAGACCATCAGCCAGCCCTTCGTGGTGGCTTACATGACCGAGCAGTTGAAGCTTCAACGAAATCACCGGGTGCTGGAAATCGGCACCGGCTCCGGTTACCAGGCCGCCGTGCTGTCCCGGCTCAGCCGGGAGGTGCTGACGGTTGAGCGTTACCGGACGCTGGCCGACGCCGCCCGGGCGCGGCTCGAGACGCAGGGTTACGACAATATCGAGGTGATGCTGGGAGACGGCTTCGACCTCGTGGGGGTGACGGGCACTTTCGACCGCATCATTGTCACCGCGGCGATGGAGCAAATTCCGGAAACGCTGACGGACCTGCTTGAGTCCGATGGCGGCATCCTGATCGCGCCGATCGGCCCGCAGCATGGCGCCCAGACCCTGGTCCGCATCGTCAGGACGGCCAGCGGTTTGGAGCGCAAGGACTTGGTGGACGTACGTTTTGTACCCGCTTTGCCGGGTATCGCCCGTGAGTTGTAAATCTCGAGGATCGGCTGTCCCGCCAACATCTTATTCGCAGGGTTAAGCGGTTGTTTACTGGCGACGTGTTTACTCAAAACCGTATTTAGTTGCGTACAAGTGAGTAACCATGTCCCGTGTCGTCGAGTTGCTTAGCTCGCGCCGCGTACCGCAGGTCGCGGCACTGGCGCTGATGTCGATCGGTGTGGCCGGCTGTAGTGCCGACATGTCGACTCGCCTGTCGCAAAGCTCCTTTTCCAATGCATCGCAGTCGGAAGCCACGGGTTCGGTGCCGCCGGCCTCGGTCGGGCCGCGTGACCTCCCGCAATATTCGCGTCCGCCATACCAGTCGTCGGCGCTGCCGCCGGCGGTTTCGGCGCCACAATCCTATCCGGCGCGGCAATCCTATTCTTCGTCGGCCGAGGGCGTTTCCGGAGGAGGGCGCGGAATAGGCTCCTACGCGCCGCCCGCCCGGCAGCCGCTGGAGTCGACCGGCAGCGTCGCGCCGCGCTCGGTCGCGGCCGTTCACAAGCCGGAACAGGGCGGCATCAAGATCATCGTCGGCACCAGCGATACACTCGACGTGCTGGCGCGCCGCTACAATGTTTCGCCCGCCGCCATCATGCAGGCCAATGGCTATAAGGGGCCGCGCACGTTGTCGCCGGGCCAGCAACTGATCATTCCGCGACCGATGGCGACCGCAGTCGCCGCACCTGCCTTGGCCGTTCCGGCCAGCAGGCCCGTTGCGGTCGCAGGCGCGGCGTCGTCCGTCCATTTCGTCAACCGGGGCGATACGCTGATGAGCATCGCCCGCCGCAATCATGTGTCGCTAACTGAACTGGCCAGGGCGAACGGCCTGGAGCCATCCGCCAAACTCAGGCTCGGCATGAAGATCATGGTGCCCGCCAGGTCGGCCGCGATGGCGCCGCCGCCCGCGCAGCCGATGGCTGTCGCGACCGCTCAACCCATTGCCGCGCCGGTGCCTCCCGTCACCAGGGTGGCGGCCGTGGCCGGCGAAACCCCGCAAAAGGCGCGGTTGGCACAGTCCGCGCCGTCGCCCGAAGAGCCCGCGGTCGAAACGCCGGTCAAGGCCGCGGAAGCGACCGGGGCGCTGCCCACGTTCCGCTGGCCGGTGCGTGGCAAGGTCATTACCGCTTACGGCGCCAAGACAAATGGCAAGGCCAATGATGGCATCAATCTGGCTGTTCCCGAGGGCACGCCGATCAAGGCCGCCGACGATGGAGTCGTGGCCTATTCGGGCAATGAGCTCAAGGGCTACGGCAATCTGGTCCTGATCAGGCACGCCAATGGGTATGTCACCGCCTATGCCCATGCGAGCGAACTGATGGTGAAGCGCGGCGACACCATCAAGCGCGGCCAAGTCATTGCTAAATCGGGCCAGTCGGGCGAGGTACAGTCGCCGCAGCTTCACTTCGAGATCCGCAAGGGATCCTCGCCGCTCGATCCGCTGCAATTCCTCAACGGGGCGTGAAGCGCTGGTTCGTCATTGCCGGGCTCGACCCGGCAATCCATCTGCAAAGATGGCTTTCTTCGAAGACCGATGGATACGCGGGTCCAGCCCGCGTATGACAAATTGGTTGCTGCTACTTCCCGCTCAGCCTCACGCCCAGCCGTCCGGCCAGTTCCTGCGTGAACTGCCAGGCGACGCGCCCCGAGCGCGAGCCGCGGGTGGTTGACCATTCCAGGGCTTCGCGTTCAAGTTCTTCTTCCGCGAGCTTGATGCCGAAATGGCTGCAATAGCCTTTCACCATTGCGAGGAATTCATCCTGGCTGCAGCGATGAAAGCCGAGCCACAATCCGAAGCGATCGGACAACGATACTTTTTCCTCGACGGCTTCGCCGGGATTGATCGCCGTCGAGCGCTCGTTTTCGATCATCTCGCGCGCCAGCAAATGGCGGCGGTTGGAAGTGGCGTACAGGATCACGTTGTCGGGACGCCCCTCGATGCCGCCTTCCAGGACCGCCTTCAGCGATTTGTAGGAAGCATCGTCGCCGTCGAACGAAAGATCGTCGCAGAACACGATGAAGCGGAAACGGGAGCTGCGCAGCAACTCCATCAGTTTCGGCAGGCTTTCGATATCCTCGCGATGAATTTCGATCAATTTCAGCCGGTCCGCGGCTTTGCGGTCGGCATTGATGTTGGCGTGCGTGGCCTTCACAAGCGAGGATTTTCCCATGCCCCGCGCGCCCCAGAGCAGCGCGTTATTGGCCGGCAGTCCGTCGGCGAAGCGCTCGGTATTCTCGATCAGGATATCGCGCATCCGCTCGATGCCCTTGAGCAGGCCGAGGTCGACGCGGCTGACGCGCGGCACCGGCGCAAGCCGTCCCTCGGGGTGCCAGACAAAGGCGTCGGCGCTGTCAAAGGGCGCGGTTGGTTCGGGCGCCGGTGAAGCGGCCGAAAGATGCGCTGCGATCGCCTCGAGCGCGCGCGCAATCCGTTCCTCGGCACCTTGTTTCGGTGGCGTGGGGAGGCGTTTTGTCGCCGCGACCGGTGTTTTCCGCGCGGCCATTTTGGTGGCGGCACGAGAGGCGGCTTTATTAGGCTTTTTTGACATTTTGGGGGTTCCTCATGGCGCACCCATATCGGGCCTTTCCGGAGGCCGCAAGTTACTCAAAGGAATGGTAAATGAACGGGTTGGCGGCGTTGCAATTGGGACCGCGGCCGCTATAGTCCGCGCGAATTTGCCCGGACCGGCCAGGCGCCATTGCGTCGCCGGTTCATTCCCTACGCCCGCCTTACGAGGATTGTCCGCATGCTGATTACCCCTGCGTTTGCCCAGACCGCGGGTGGCGGCGATACCAACAGCATGTTGATGTCGCTTTTGCCGTTCGCTCTGATCTTCGTCATCATGTATTTCCTGATCCTGCGGCCGCAGCAGAAAAAAGTGAAGGACCACGCCGAGCTGGTAAAGAACATCCGCCGCGGCGACACCGTGGTGACGACCGGCGGTCTGGTCGGCAAGGTGACCAAGGTGGTCGACGACGACCAGATCGAGTTCGAGATCTCCGACGGCGTCCGGGTGCGGCAAATGCGTCAGATGATCTCGGGCGTGCGCACCAAGGGCGAGCCGGCCAAGGGTGACAGCGCCAAGGAAGATAGCTCGGCGGGTTAGTGCGTTTTCGAACGACGCGCATTGCAGATTCTGACAGGTCAACTCGATGTTGTATTTCACGCGGTGGAAGGCGCTGGCGATCATCCTGACGGCGCTGGTGGTGTGCCTTTGTGCCGTTCCGAACTTCTTCCCGGAAGCCACCGTCAAGGGCTGGCCGGCCTGGGCCCAGCGCCGTCTCGTGCTTGGCCTCGATCTGCAAGGCGGCTCCTATCTGCTGCTGGAGGTCGACTCCAACTACGTCAAGAAGGATAAGCTCGACCAGGTTCGCGACGACGTCCGCCGGACGTTGCGCGAGGCCAAGATCGGCTACACGGGTCTGGCCTCGCGTCCTGACAGCGTCGAGGTGCGTGTCAAGGATACCGATCTGCAAAACGCGCTGTCGAAGTTGCAGGATCTGTCGCAGCCGCTCACCGGCCTGCTCGGTTCCAACGGCCAGCGCAGCCTGGATGTTTCCGACGCCGGCGGCGGGCTGATCCGCCTCGCCGTGCCGCAGGCCGCCATCACCGAACGGATCCGGCAGACCATCGACCAGTCGATCCAGATCGTCGAACGGCGCGTCAATGAACTCGGCACCGTCGAGCCGCTGATCCAGCGCCAGGGCACCGACCGCATCCTGGTTCAGGTGCCGGGCCTGCAGGATCCGACCCAGCTCAAGAACATCCTGGGCAAGACCGCCAAGATGGAATTCCGCATGGTCGATACCACGGTGCCGCCGGATCAGGCTTTGCAGGGCAGGGCTCCGCCGGATTCCGAGGTGTTGATGAGTTCGACCGCGCCGAAGATTCCTTATGTCATCAAGAAGCAGGTTCTGGTCTCCGGCGGCGACCTGACCGACGCGCAGCCCGGCTTCGACCCGCGCACCAGCGAGCCGGTCGTCAATTTCCGCTTCAACAGCGCGGGTTCGCGCAAATTCTCGCAGGCGACGTCCGAAAATGTCGGGCAGCCTTTCGCGATCGTGCTCGACAATGAAGTGATTTCGGCGCCGGTGATCCGCGAGCCGATCACCGGCGGTTCCGGGCAGATTTCGGGCAATTTCACCGTGCAATCGGCGAACGATCTGGCGATCCTGCTGCGTGCTGGCGCGTTGCCGGCGCCCTTGACCATCATCGAGGAGCGTACCGTCGGTCCCGGACTCGGACAGGATTCGATCGAGAAGGGCGAATTGGCCGCCTATGTCGGCTCGATCATGGTCATCGTGTTCATGCTCCTGACCTACCGGCTGTTTGGCGTGTTCGCCAACATCGCGGTTGCGATCAATGTGGCGATGATTTTTGGCCTGTTGTCGTTGTTGAGCGCGACGCTGACCTTGCCCGGCATCGCCGGCATCGTGCTGACGGTCGGCATCGCCGTCGATTCCAACGTGCTGATCTATGAGCGCATCCGCGAGGAATTGCGCGGCGGGCGCACCGCGATCTCGGCGATCGACGCCGGCTTCAAGCGGGCGCTGTCGACCATCCTCGATTCCAACATCACCACTTTCATCGCCGCGGCGGTGCTGTTCTATATCGGCACCGGCCCGGTGCGCGGCTTCGCCGTGACGCTCGGCATCGGCATCATCACCACGGTCTTCACCGCGTTTACATTGACCCGGCTGATCGTCGCGGGCTGGGTGCGTTGGAAGCGGCCGCAAAGCGTGCCGATCTAGGGCATGATCCCGAAAAGTGGATACCGGTTTTCGGACGAGATCATGCCCTCACACAATAAAGCGAGGCATATGACCCAGCGTGGCTGGATCATATGCCAGGGAATGCGGAGCCGGTCGTGACACATTTCGTTTTGCTGGGGCTGGGCGCCCTCATCGTCGTGCTGACGGTCGTCAGTTGTTTCGGCTGGCTGCCGTCGCTGCGGATCGTGCCGGACAACACCCATTTCGATTTCACCCGTTTCCGCCGCATCAGTTTTCCGATTTCGGCTGTGCTTTCGATCGTCGCCATCACGCTGTTCTTCACCCACGGCCTGAATTTCGGCATCGACTTCAAGGGCGGCACGCTGCTGGAAGTTCGCGCCAAATCGGGCACGGCCGATATCGCCGCGATGCGCGCCAGCCTGTCGACGCTTGGGCTCGGCGACATCCAGTTGCAGCAGTTCGGCGGTCCCGACGAGGTATTGATCCGGGTTGCCGAACAGCCGGGCGGTGATGCTGCTCAGCAGGATGCGGTGCAGAAGGTCCGCGGCGCGCTCGGCGATGCCGTCGACTACCGCCGCGTCGAAGTGGTGGGACCGCGCGTATCAGGCGAATTGCTGGCCTATGGCATGCTCGGGCTGATGCTCGCGATCTTTGCGATCCTGATCTATCTCTGGTTCCGTTTCGAATGGCAGTTCGCGCTGGGCGCCATGATCGCCAACGTCCACGACATCGTGCTGACCATCGGTTTCATGTCGGTCTCGCAAGTCGATTTCGACCTCACCAGCATCGCGGCGCTGCTGACGATCCTGGGTTACTCGCTGAACGACACGGTCGTGATCTACGATCGCATCCGCGAAATGCTGCGGCGCTACAAGAAAATGCCGATGCCCGAATTGCTTAATGAATCCATCAATTCGACATTGTCACGCTCGATCATCACCCACGTCACCGTGACGCTGGCGCTGCTGGCGCTGCTATTGTTCGGCGGCAACGCCATTCACAGCTTCACCGCCGTCATGATGTTCGGCGTGGTGCTGGTCGGCACCTATACCTCGATCTTCATCGCGGCGCCGATCCTGATCTATCTTGGCGTCGGCAGTCACCGGGAAGACGCGCCGGAAAAACCATCGAAGAAGTGATCCATGCCCGACCGTTCGGACGCTCCGCATCTTCCGAGATCGGCGCCGATCGAGGCCTACGGCAAAGGCGGGTTCGCCTTTGACGATATGTCGCATCGGGGCTCGCTGCTGTGCCTGCCGGATGCGATCTGGGCCTGGCCGGTCACCAAACCCGAGCAGATCGACCGGGATTCGCTGCAGCGTGTGTTCGCGGCGGCCAACAGCATCGATACGTTGATCGTCGGCACCGGCACTGAGGTCTGGCTGGCTCCATCGGAGCTTCGCGAGGCGCTGCGTGCGGTGAAGGTGGTGCTGGACACGATGCAGACCGGGCCTGCGATCCGTACCTACAACATCATGATGGGCGAACGGCGTCGCGTCGCGGCGGCGCTGATCGCGGTGCCATGACGGATACTGCTGCGGCCACGGATGCACCGGCCTTCTGCGCCGAACTGGTCCGGGCCCATGATTTTGCCCGCTACGCCTCGACGCTGTTCGTACCGGCCAACCAGCGCCGATCACTGCTCGCGCTCTATGCCTTTGACATCGAGATCGCCCGAATCCGCACCCAGGTCACCCAGGCGTTGCCGGGCGAAATGCGCCTGCAATGGTGGACCGACATGCTGGCCGGCGCCGGCCACGGCGGCGTCGAGGGCAATCCGGTCGCGGCTGAATTGCTGCTGGCGATCCGCAGCACACGTCTGCCGGCCGAGCGGCTGTCGCGCCTGATCGAGGAGCATCAATTCGATCTGTACAACGATCCGATGCCGACGGTTGCGGCGCTGGAAGGCTATCTCGACGACACGGTGTCGGTGATGTTTTCGCTCGGCGCGCAGATCGCCGGCTGGCAATCGGAGGAGATCGAGCACCTCGCAAGCCACGCCGGACTGGCGCAGGGCATGATGCAGGTGGTTGCGGCGCTGCCGTTTGACGCGTCGCGGCGTCAGTTGTTCCTGCCGATGCAATGGTTGCAACAACATGATGTGACGACGGAAGAGGTGTTCGCGGGTAAGCAGACGCCGAAGCTTCGTGCCGTGCTCGATCAACTCGTCTCTGACGCGCAGAAGCATCTTAAGACGGCGCTCTCGCTGCTGGAGAGCGTGCCGCCGGAGATCAAGCCGGTCTTCCTGCCGCTGGCGCTGGTCCGCCGCGATCTCGAACGGATGTCGCGTCCGGACTTCGATGCCTTCGTGCCGCGCGCGCCGTCGCGGCTGCGCACGCTATGGACGCTGTGGCGCGCATCAAAGTCGCGGGTGTTTTCGTAGCAGCGGATCAGTGCGACGGCGTCGGGATGTCGCCGGCCTCAAAATTAAACCGGTCGCGCAAGTTCTTGCGCGATTCGAGGATGCTCTTCAGAAACGCGCGGTCGGTCTCATTGGCTATCATCGGCTCGATCAGGTCGATCTGGTTCATCGCCACGAGCTGCAGGATCTCGGTACGCGGCTTGCCGCTGCTGTCGCGCGGTAATGTCCGCACCACCTGGATATGTTCCGGCGGCTTTGGCCCTTTGGCTGCGGCAAGCTCGTTGTGCAGTTGCGCCTCCAGCGTGGTCCGGTCGGCTTCGACGAAGGCATAGAGCCCGACGCCGGCGCGCCGGTCGGCGAACGCCACAATGGCGGTGTCGCGAACATCGGGATTGCGTTTGATCAGATCGACCAGAACCGGGGCATCATTGACCAGTCTTCGGCCGCCGCCTTCGCGGTCGGTAAAATTGAACACGCCGCGGGTGATGGCGCGGTAGACCTTTTTGCCGGTCATCAGCCAGAGCCGCGCCGCAAAGGATTTGCGCGCGAGAATCTTGCGCTCCATCGGCGTCAGCGCTTCCGGCGCGTAGCTGCGCTTGTGCTTCAGCAGATGCCGGAGATCCTCATAGGCCGCGATGCGAAACAGCCGGCTCCGCGTCCGAAAGCAGGCTGCGAGCTGGAAGTCGGTGAGATAGGCGCGCCCGTCAGTGCCGCGCAGCCAGTTCTGTTCTTTCGCAAGATCGTTATGGCAGATGCCGGCGCGGTGCAGCTTGCGCAGCGCCTGCTTGGCCGAGCGGAAATAGGCGACATCGCCGACCGGCTTGGCGAGATGCAGCGCCACGCCGTTGATGAATCCGCGCACCAGCGCCCGCCGGCCGGCCCATAGCAGTTCCGGTCCGACATGCAGGTCGCGCGCGAGCGCGAGGGCGCGGCGCTCGCGTGCGAACAAATGGTGCGCGAGAATAAAGGACCACCACGGCACCTGATCGAGCCGGCGCAGCACCGCATCGGCCTCGCCATTGTCGCCGCGAAACCGGCCGCGCTCGACGGTTGAAAACACGTCGCGCTTCAGCAGCACGCCTTCGGTCCATCGCGCCGTCAGCACAGCGACATCCTCTTTGGGCAGTTTCATGGAGAACTCACGCCGCCGCTTGAACGTGCAGGCTGTCCGCGATCCAGCGATCGAGATCGGCCAGCGCGCGGGCGCTGATGGCCTGTTTCTTGGCGACCGTCTTTTCATTGCCGCGCAGCCGGCTGCCATCCGGATTTTTGGTCGGCGGATTGGCAAGTGGCGGAAACAGCCCGAAATTGACGTTCATCGGCTGGAACGAACGTGGGCCGGCGTCGATAGTTTCGATATGGCCGCCGGTGATATGGCCGAGCAGCGATCCGATCGCCGTGGTTGCCGGTGGCGGAGCCAGCTCCCGCGAACGGGCTTCCGCGGCGGCGTAGAGGCCGGCGATCAGGCCGATGGCCGCCGATTCCACATAGCCTTCGCAACCGGTGACCTGTCCGGCAAAGCGCAGCCGTGGCTGCGTCCGCAGCCGCAACCGGGTGTCCAGGAGCTTTGGCGAGTTCAGGAAAGTGTTGCGATGCAGGCCGCCGAGCCGGGCGAATTCGGCGTTCCCAAGCCCGGGGATGGTGCGGAAGATACGCTGCTGGGCCCCGTGCTTCAGCTTGGTCTGGAAGCCAACGATATTGTAGAGCGTGCCGAGCTTGTTGTCCTGACGCAGTTGCACGATCGCATGGGCCTTCACAGTGGGGTTGTGCGGATTGGTGAGTCCGACCGGCTTCATCGGGCCATGGCGCAAGGTCTCTGGCCCGCGCTCGGCCATCACCTCGATCGGCAGACAGCCGTCAAAATAGGGCGTATCGGTTTCCCATTCCTTGAAGTCGACCTTCTCTCCCGTCACCAGGGCGTCGACGAAGGCGTCGTATTGCTCCTTGGTCATCGGGCAATTGATGTAATCGGCGCCGGTACCGCCGGGACCGACCTTGTCGTAGCGCGACTGAAACCACGCCACCGACATATCGATCGAGTCCTTGTGTACGATCGGTGCGATCGCATCGAAGAATGCCAATGCATTTTCGTCCGTCAATTCGCGAATCGCTTCCGCGAGCGGCGCGGAGGTGAGGGGCCCGGTGGCGACGATGACGTGGCGCCATTCGGCCGGCGGCAGGCCGGCGACCTCGGTGCGGTCGATCTCGATCAGGGGATGGTCGGTAAGGGCTTTGGTGACGGCGGCGGAAAATCCGTCGCGGTCCACTGCCAAGGCGCCCCCGGCCGGCACCTGGTTGGCGTCGGCGGCGCGCATGATCAGCGATCCCAGGCGCCGCATCTCGGCGTGCAGCAAGCCCACGGCATTGTTGGCGGCGTCGTCGGAGCGAAACGAATTGGAACAGACGAGTTCGGCTAGTCCATCGGTCCGATGGGCTTCGGTCATTCGTTCGGGGCGCATCTCGTGCAGGACAACGCGGCTGCCGGCGCTGGCGGCCTGCCAGGCTGCTTCCGAGCCGGCCAGGCCCGCGCCGATGATATGCAGGGGTTCAGAGGGGTTGATGCCAGTCATCGCGCAGGGTTAGCGCTTTTTCCTGCGCAGTGGAATGCGCGAACGCCGAATACGACAACGCCCGCGCGGGGCGGGCGTTGTCCGTCGGTCAGTCAGCGAAAATTGGGTCAGCCGTTATAGGTGCCGGCTGCAACGCGCTGAATGTCCGAACGATCCAGGCCGATATCGGCCAGTTCGCGATCACTGAGCGCAGCCAGTTCAGCGAAATTGCGCTGATAGTCGCGGAACGCACGAATCATACGGATGAGCGAGAGCAACATCGATTATCTCCTTCGTCTAAGCGATTCAGCGCTTGGAGGAACGCTTCATCGTTGAAATGAATATAGACGATTATATCGCACTGCAACAGAGTTTAATGTTGCGATGCAGCTAGGCTGGAAATGCATAACAAGGACAGGAAGTGATTAACCCTCCGGCACAGCCGCCTCGACCTTGAGCGACAGAAGCTCCTTCGCCTGGAGATCTCAATAAAAGTCCTGTAAAATCAATTGAATAAGGCGATAGTGACGTGCGCCGTCGCCTCCTGCGGGAGGTGGGAATTCTGGGCAACGAATTCCAGGGGGGAAGCTATTCTCCAGGAACCGGGTAAACCGAGGTCCTTATGCGCTGACCGCATACGACGGTTAATGAATAAAGAATCAGATCTTAAGAATCGGATGTCATCCATTATCTGGAATACCGAATCGGAATCTGGCGGAACCTTCGTTAACCTGCGACGGCAAAGGCACGAAGCCGCGCGTCCCGAAACATCAATAGCCTGGATGGGAGGTTTTACGGCGCGTGCGAAAGCTGGGTCGCGAAATAGGCGATCGTTCGCGCGTAGACATCGCTCTTGTTCCATTGCTGGATCACGCTGAAGTTCGGGCTGCCGGGCTCCCAGCCCTTGCCGCGTTGCCAGCCGTAAGAAGCGAGATAGTTCGCCGTAGAGGCCAGCACATCGGGGGCGCTATGCAGGAGATCGCGGCGGCCGTTGCCGTCGAAATCGACCGCGTATTTGAGATAGGACGACGGCATGAATTGGGTCTGGCCGATTTCGCCGGCCCAGGCGCCGTGCATTTCCGAGGCGGCGAGATCGCCGCGGTCGATGATGCGCAACGCGTCCAAAAGCTGCGCGCGGAATTCGTCCGAGCGGCGGCAATCATAAGCCAGCGTCGCCAGCGAACGCAGCGTCGGAAACTTTCCGATATTGACGCCGAAATCGGTTTCCAGGCCCCAGATCGCGACCAGCACTTCGCCCGGCACGCCATAGGCCTCCTCGATGCGCCCGAGCACCGATCCATACTGCTTCATCATGTTGCTGGCGCGCGTCAGCCGCGGCGGCACCATGCGGCCGGAGAATTCCTCAAAACTCTGGTTGAAGACGCCTTGCGAATGATCCCGGGCAATCACCGACTTGTCCAGCGTCACGCCGTCCAGGCCGGACGCGATCGCTGGCTGAGAAATACCCTTGGCGGCGGCGTCGCTCTTGAAGTCGCTGAGCCAGGTCTCGAAGTTGCCGGTGTCGCAGGACGCGGCCAAGGCGGCGGCCGGCGACAGCATCAAGGCGCTGGCCGCCAATGCTCCTAAAAGAAATCGGGAGGTCAGCAAAGATCGCACGGAAATCGCTTCGCCGTTGAAGATAAATCGCAGAATCCATGAAATGCCCGCGGCAACCGCGGCCAAAACAAGGCCCGCCCGATCAGAGTGCAACGGACAGGGCGGAGAAGCAATCCACGGACCGGATGGCTTCTCTCATTATCATCAGGATTTGATCGCCGCCGGCCGGCCACAATAACCTGCTGGCTCGACGTCAGGCGTCGCGGCTCTTCCTGCACGTCATTCCTCCGTCATTTCGCTGCGGCTAAGTTGGTTCCGGCGTCCTGGTGCCGCATTGGCAACCAGATTCGAGGCGATAAACTCGTGGCGGCCGGGCTGGCACGTTTGTCCGCCAACGGCGTTGTTGTTCGGTCCTTCGCCGGATCCTTGTCTTCATTGCATTGGGAGCAAACGATGAGCATTTTCGGAAAAATCATGGGCGCGATCTTCGGCTCGCACGCCAG
>NZ_JAAVUS010000030.1 GCF_018449525.1 Bradyrhizobium sp. dw_78 | reverse complement strand
CAGGCGGTGACCTCGATTCGGCAGAAACTGGTAGACGGCGCGATCTATTGGGACGCGGCGCTGGCCAAGTTCAAGTTCTCCGGCCTCGATCTGCGCGAGATTCCGGTGCCCGAGAATCTGCGCACGCTGCCGGATGTTTCGTTGCTGGCCCGCAACGAGACGATCGCCAAGGATCCCAAAATGCTGGTGGGCATCGCGCGGGCGATCGCCAAGGGATACGACTACTCGATGGCCAATCCGGAAGCCGCGGTGTTGATCACCTGGAAAGCCTACCCGGAAGCGAAATCGAAAAATCCCGATGCCGC
>NZ_JAAVUS010000029.1 GCF_018449525.1 Bradyrhizobium sp. dw_78 | reverse complement strand
GGCCATCGCGCCGCTCTTCATCATCTGGTTCGGCTATGGCCTGGCTTCCAAGATCGTGATCACGGCGCTGGTCTGCTTCTTTCCGGTGGATTGGACGCAACGATGCGCCGGTAATACCTGAAAGTAGGTCAGCGATGAAAGTGTTGAGCGTAGTTTTCGGACGCTGGTTGCTGCTCGCAGCCTCTGTGATCGTCTTCGGTCTCAGCGGCGTGCAGGGCGCGAGCGCGCTGGAAAAGGTGCGGGTGCTGATTCCGGTCCGCAATATCGACGAGGCATTTTCGCCGTTCGTCGTCGCCAGGGAAAAAGGCTACTTCGCCGCGGAAGGCTACGACGTCACCTTGATCGCGGTCGGCGGCTCGAACGAGTCGGCGATCCAGGTTGCTGCGGGGAATGCCGAGGTTGGCTCCGCCTCGCCCGGCGACGCAATCATTGGCATTCAGTCCGGAAAGCTCGATATCCGTTATTTCTACGGGATCTTGTATTCCAATATCTGGTCGGTCGCTGTGCTGCCCGACAGCCCGATCAAGACGCTCGCCGACCTCAAGGGCAAGAAGCTCGGCGTGCAGTCGATGGGCAGCGCCGGAACGACATTCGGCCGCGCCTTCGCACAGGCCGCCGGACTGGATCCCGAGAAGGATGTCTCCTTCTTGCCGATCGGCGTCGGCGCG
>NZ_JAAVUS010000003.1 GCF_018449525.1 Bradyrhizobium sp. dw_78 | reverse complement strand
ATGTGGCGTTTGCATTGGTCACGAGCGCGGACTCGATCACCTTGATCGAGCCGCCGCCCAGGTTGAACTGATAATGCAGGCCGCTGTTGTTGTAACCAGGCTGCAGGCTGCTGCCGCCGATTTCGAGCGTGCCGCCATCGAGGTCGTATACGCCCGTGCTGGTGAATTGACCGGAAAGAAAGAGGGATGAATCATTGTGGACGCGCAGCACGCCGCCGGTTTGCTCGATGAATCCCTGCGATTGCGGCTGGGTGGCGGTTTCATTGCCGAGGCCGATGATGAGCTTGGCGCCGCCGGACAGATCGATCACCCCGCCGCGGATATTGAGCGTACCGCTGCTGCCGGCATTGGTGCCGGTATTGCGGCCAAGAGAATTGACCAGGCCGGTGAGATCAAGCTCCCCGCCGTCCATATTGTATGTGCCAGTGCCGCCCTGGTTGCCTATGGTCAAGGAGGCGCAGTGCAAGGTATCGCCGCAAGTGGGTGTGACCGCTACAGTGCCGCCGGTTTGGTTGACGGTTCCCTGGCCGAGAAAATCCCCGACCTGAAGACCGGTTCCGAAGGTGATCGTGCCGCCCGAGACGTTCAGCGTGCCGACGCCGCCGCTGAGCTCTCCGACGGCGAGATCGGTCACCGAGGTGGTCCCGCTCGTCTGCGCCATCGCGCCTTGCGCGATAAAGGCTTCGCCCAAGGCGATGGTGGCATTATCGATGGTCAGGGTACCCGAGCCTATCTTGGCAAAGTTTCCGGAAGGCGGGTTGTAGGTTTGATTGTCCAGACTGATCGTGCCGGAAAAGGCCGTGCTGCTGTTATTGGCACCCACCACGAAAAGCGTGGTTCCTGCAATCACGGTGCCGCCACCGCTGATCGAACCGATGGTCTGGTCAGCGTTAGCGACCGACAGGCTGGCGCCGGCAGCAACCGTGAGGTTGGTGCCCGACGCGATTGCCTGACTGCCCGACAGCGCCAGATTGCCCGCTACGATATTGATCGGATCGGACTGCGCAGCGACCGCCGCATCGAGCTCGCCTTGCGTGCTGACATCGACCGCCAAGGCGCTCGATGTGCTTGCGATAAGCCCCGCTGCGGGAAGGCTTGCCAACAATGCCGGCCACAACCACAAATGTCTGCCCGAAGGCAGATTCGGCCGCAAAAAAAGTCCTGGCGTCCAGTGCATTTCTAGTGATGCCTTGCTGCGCCCCGAGCTCGGGAATCAGACAGAAAGATTCACAAGCCCAGACTCGGAACCGGAGCACGACGGCTTCAGGTTGAAGCGCCATCACGCTTTATGTTTTTTATTCAAGCCCGATCCTTTCCGGATCACGCTCTGGCTGAAGCGATATTCTGTAGCTGTCCCAAGCGAGCGACCGATCGTTCTGTCAGGTCGCTTAACCCTCGTTGCAATTGCTCCGCTGGATTCCAAGCATCCGTGCAAGGGCGGCAGGCAATGCTTGACCGAGCAGCAAACGTCTTTCTTCGCAGTGCGATGCTTCGTCTGCCGAAGATCACGGAAATCAACCCGTGAGCTAAATATTAGTTCAAAAGCGTCAGCCAGTCTGTTCAATTTTGAACACGAGGAAAAATAAACTCGACTGATTCACATGTTGGAACCGTGCTGCGACTGAGCGCAGCCGATAAAATTAGTTCCCGCGCGGAACAACACAGACTCGCCCATCAGAACAATCGGATACGGCTAGTGATTGTCTCTCATGATCGACAATTAAATATCGGCGCGCACGCAATCACTCGCGCGCGTTTCACTTCCAGCCGAGTTGAAGAAATGAAATGATGGTTACCGTCGGCCTTACGCCGTTCAGGTTCCAGATGAGGACGCACTCGAAATTTATAGCCTCATCGGTTCTGATTGAATCAGAAACAGATTCCCGAATCAGAAACAGCTCTCATATTTTGTTTTGACGCACTCTTCATGCGAACCGGAATCCACCCCGCAGGAAGTCCGGGGTGGGCTTTCGCCCGACAACGCTATCGTTGGCAAAACCGGAATTGAAGACCGCCGCTTCGCTCAAATCATCGCGGCGACTTTTTCCAGACCGATGAGGCGAGCGAGCGAGCGCACTTCACGCTTCTGGTCCTCGCGCAACTGGAACAACAGCGGCATCGCGGCCGATTTCAGTTGCTGGACCTCCGGGGAATCGGGATCGATCATTGCCGCGGCCGCGTGCGGATCGGCCTGACGGTTTGCATGGATCTTGCGGGCCACCGCGCGCAACGCGTCTTCCACCGATGGCCAGTAGGATTCCTGATCCGGCGACAGCTTGAGGCGTTCCTTGATGCCAGCGATCTGCTCGTCGCTGAGCAGCGAATAGGATTTTGGCGGCGCCGGCCTGTCGGCAAGTTTCGGTTTGGACGGCGCCGCCGGCGAGGCCGTGACGTGGGGCACCTCGATATCGACGGCGGAGCTGGAAGCGAATGCCTGCCGCAGCGGCGCGGCCGTATCGGCAGGCGACGGCGCCGGTTCGAGCGAGGCCAGCGCAAAGCTCGCCACCGTCAGCCTGTCATTCTTGGCTTCGCGGTTCGGAACCACCTTTTCGGCAATCGCCATCGCGGCTTGCGGCCCCGCCGCCGGTACGCTGTTGCGGAAAAGAATGCTGGTGGCGGCCGCGCCCATGACGAGAAGACAGGTCAGCGCGATCATCGTCATGGCCCGCGTCAAGCAATTCTCCTTCCGTCCATTTGCCAAAACTAGCTTCAGCGAAAACTGAGCAGTAATTAAGGCTTAACCATGCCACAGCGGCGGCGCCGGCCGCGGATTTGAAGACCTTCGAAGCGGTCCGGGCGCCCGAAATCAGGCGGCGAGTTCGTAGGCTTCCTGAATGTCGGCGACGATATCCGACGCCTCCCACAGCGCGCCGGGCGCGACGGATTGAAGGCTGATGGTCCAGTTGCTGCCCCTGCGGGTACGGGGCGTGCTGACGATGTCGAACTGCACATCGCGGCACAATGGATGCCGATCGAGCGCGCGGGCGACGCGGATCCTGATCTCGTCGAGGCTCGCGGGCGTCTTTGCAAACAGCGTCTCCAGATCTCGCATCTCCGCCTCCAGCGGCAATCAACAGCGCAGCCGGCGAAGAGCAGCCGACGCCCCCGGAGAGGATTGTTGGAGCGAGTTTGGTTAATGGCGCGTTAAGGCCTGCGCCGCGACCACGCATGCCTGCCGGCCGGGCGCGGCGCTTATCGCTTCTCGATGACGAGGCTTTGCACCGCGCGGCCGAAATAGCCCCTGACATCGGCGAGCCGCGCCATGGCAAGGCCCGCGCCATCGGGACCGATCCAGGATTCCGCATCGAGCAGGATCCATTCGCCGATGGGTTCGCGGGCGAAATTCACGGTGAGGTCGGCGTTGATGAAGGTCCACTCCTGAAAGTCGAGCACCGAGGAGGTGCCGTTGCAGAAATCGGCGGCGACGACCGCGCGCATCGCCTGCGAGATCGGCTGCGCCTCGACCAGCGGCCGGTCGACGCGGTACCAGATCGCGCCCGGACCGGGCACGCCGAAGCGGCCGCGAGCGGCGCGCATCGAGATGCCGGCAACGAATGGACTGCGTGAAAAGCTCGGCTGCTCCACGCGCGCCTGATCGGGACCGGGAAGCTCGACGGCGGCATCGGTCACTTCAGGCGGCAGCGTCAGTTCCTGCGTCCTGATCTTGAGCACGGTCGCGCCGACCACCACGGCATCGCCCGCGCGCAGCCGCACGGCGCATAACTGGATCTTGCGCCCCTGCCGCAGCACCTCGGTCTCGAGCGTCAATTCGGTGAGCGGTACCGGCCGCATCAGATCGATGGTCACGCGCGCAATGCGCATCGGCACCGGCGCCGGGATCGCTTCCGCTGCCCAGACCACCAGCGAGGCCGGCGCGGAGCCGTGCTGCATCCCCGGATCCCAGGGGCCGGCCGCATCGGGACTGGTGAAGATGCGGTTTGCCTCCACGCGATAAATGGCGTTCATTCAGTTATTTCCGCCTTTCGGGGCTGCGCGATCACAGCGCGGGATCGACGGCTTCGACATATTCCCGGCCGAGCCGCGCGATCAGTTCGGCAGCCGGCACGATCTTGCTGATGCTGCCGACGCCCTGGCCGCTGCCCCAGATCTCCTTCCAGGCTTTCGGTTTGTTGCGCTCGCCCGAGGCGTCGGTGCCGAAGCTCATTTTCGACGCGTCGGATTCGGGAAGATTGTCCGGATCCATGCCCGCCGCGACGATCGACGGCTTCAGATAATTGCCGTGTACGCCGGTGAACAAGTTGGAATAGACGATGTCTTCCGCGCCCGAGGTCGTGATCATCCGCTTGTAGGCTTCGACCGCATTTGCCTCGGTGGTGGCGATGAAGGCCGAGCCGATATAGGCGAAGTCGGCGCCGAGAATCCGCGCAGCGCGGATCGCGCGGCCGTTGCCGATCGCGCCCGACAGCGCGACCGGACCATCGAACCATTGCCGCGTCTCCGCGACGAAAGCAAAGGGCGACAGCGTTCCGGCATGGCCGCCCGCGCCGGCCGCGACCAAGATCAGGCCGTCGGCGCCCTTCTCGACCGCCTTGTGCGCGAATTTCTGATTGATCACGTCATGGAAGACGATGCCGCCCCAGCCATGCGCGGCCTGGTTCACTTCCTCGCGGGCGCCGAGCGAAGTGATGAGCATCGGCACCTTGTGCTTCTCGCACACCGCGAGATCGTGTTCGAGCCGGTTGTTCGAGCGATGCACGATCTGGTTCACCGCGAACGGCGCCGACGGCCGCTCGGGATGCGCCTTGTCGTAGGCGGCAAGTTCCTGCTTGATCCGCGTCAGCCACTCGTCGAGCAGTTCCGGCGGCCGGGCATTCAGCGCCGGAAACGAGCCGACGACACCCGCCTTGCATTGCGCGATCACGAGATCCGGCACGGAGATGATGAACAGCGGCGCGCCGATCACGGGTATCGACAATCGTCCCTTGAACAAGGCAGGTATGGACATTCGAAAAAGCCTCCCGGTTATTTTTGAGGAAGAAGCGCTTCCGGCCTAAGAATGCCAGACATCATACCAAGAAGGCAATCCGCCTCCCGCTACTGGCATAGCGCCGCGGTAACGTAATTGTCGGTGCGGCAATCGTCCGGCTTGCGGGTCCGGCCGGGAATCAGCACCTTCGCCGAGCAGGTCTCCGCCGAATCCATCGTAAGGCTCTTGCCCTCCTTGAAGCCCTTGGCCTGGCAGAGCTTGTCGGAAGCCGATTTGCAGTCCGGCGCGCCGTTGGCCGAAACCGGACAGACGATGCGGCCGGACACCATCGAGGGCTTGGCGAGGTTCGACAACGTGTCGGCCGCGCCCTTGGTCGCATCCTTGGCGCGGTCGTTCAGGTCGCCGATGGTTTCGCTCGTGCTCTTCAAGCCCGGGAGCCTTCCGAACATCTTGCCGATTTCGCTGATCAGGCCCGGATTCTCGCGCGGCGGCGGCGCTGCGGGTTCGCCCTGCGCCGGCATTGGCTGGACCGGCGCGGCCTGCGGCTGGACCTGCGTTCCCGCGGGAGGAGGCGCAGCGGAGGGAGAAGAAGGTGGTGGCGTCTGCGGCCATGCAGCCCCGGTCGCCGCCACGACCACCAGAAAGGCGATTGCAGCGGCGCGGCGAACCCAGGATGGCGGGAGAAACTGGCTGGTCCGGTCGGGCATCGGCGCAAGCGTATCCTCAAGCCCGACAAACGGCAAAGCGGCGATCAGCCGCCCTCAGAGCATTCGAAACGCGATCACGAAGCCGAGCACCAGCACGGCCGCGCCCAGCGTCACCCACAGCCCCAGATGCCGCTCGATCCTGATGCGGATCCATTCGCCATAGCGGTTGAGCAGGATCGCCGCGATGAAGAAGCGCGCGCCTCGGGCGATGATCGAGCACAGGATGAACAGCCAGATATTGTAGCCGGCAAAGCCGGAGGCGATCGTCACCAGCTTGTAGGGAATCGGCGTCAGGCCCTTGCCGATGATGATCAACGCGCCCCATTGCGCATAGGAGGCCCGGAAACCGTCGACCTTGTCAGCCAGGCCGTAGAGGTTGATCAGCCAGTGCCCGACGGAATCGTACAATAGCGCGCCGATGGCATAGCCGAGAACGCCGCCCACCACCGAGGCCACGGTGCAGACCAGGGCGTACAACCACGCCCGCTGCGGCCGCGCCAGTGACATCGGGATCAGCATCACATCCGGCGGCACCGGGAAGAAAGAGCTTTCCGCGAACGCCACCCCCGCCAGAATCCAGAGCGCGTAGGGCTTGTGCGCGGCGTCGATACACCAATTGTAAATCCGTTTCAGCATGACGGCGATGAACCATCACGGGACGGATTTGTCCATGCCGGGATAGACGATGATTAATGGCGCTTGCGCAGGCTGCGGCTTTGAAGCGCGACAATCGGTCGCCGCCCGACCCGTGGCGGCGCGACGCCCGCCAGCTTGACCGACGATTTCGGCAGCTTCTCGGCGATACCGAGCATCTGCTCGCGCCGTTCCATTTCCTGCCATACGTCCTCGGGCCGCACACCGCACGCCGCCCACAACACGGTGAGATTATAGAGCAGATCGGCGCTCTCGCGGACCACGGCGTCGGGCTTGCCGCTGACCGCGTCGATCACGACCTCGACCGCCTCTTCGGCCAGTTTCTTGGCCATCTTGGTCGGCCCATGCTGAAACAACCGAGCCGTCCGCGACACCGCCGGATCGAGATCCTTGGCCGCGAGTACCGCCAGATAAAGCCGTTCGAGTGAATCGCTCATTCCACCAAGCTAATCCAAACCGATCGCCAGCGTGTTAACGGCGGCCCCTCCAGGTCCATTGTCATAAAAAATTCGTCGACCGCGCAGGACGCGGCCGACGAAAGGTCTCCTCAAAGGTTAAAAATTACCAGCCGGCGAGCGGATGGCCCCTGAAATGCGGTACACCCGACCGGTAGCCGCGATATCCGCCATAATATGGCCCACCGCCGTAATAGACCGGGCCGCCACCGTAATAGCCGTCATAATTGTCATAATAGTCACGCCGGTTCTGGGCTGCGGCGATCGCCAAGCCAGTACCGACGATACCCGCAAAGGCGGCCGCCGCCGCGGCTCCTCCGCCACCGCCGCCTCGCCGGGCCCTGACCCTGCGCCTGGCGCTGCTGAAGTCGGTGTCGGCATGGTTCGCGGCTGCCACCGGCGGCCCCTTGCCTGCCGGCGCGGAATTGGCAAACGCCACCGACGGCTCTGCCGCCGTCAACGCCAGCGCCGCGACCATGACCACGGCAACCGGGCCGGCCGACGACAACACGGATTTTCGGGGTACCATTACACTATCCTCCGCAACGAGGCCGGTCCAAACGACCGCCGGTGGCTAACCGCCCAGTTCATGTCGGGTTCCATGTCCGAAAGCGCGGGCCAGGCGATGCTGTATCTCGTTCACGATCCATCAATTAGAATGCGGCCTTGATTGGCGCCAGCGCGGACGATCCTCGTCCGGCCGGTCCTGAAACGTTGCACAGATGTCCCTGCTCCGCCTTTACACGCGCGTTCTCGAACTGCTCGGCAAGGAAGCCCGGCTGGGCTGGATCCTCGCCGCCGCCAACCTGCTGCTGGCCGGCGCGCAATTCGCCGAGCCGGTGCTGTTCGGACGCATCGTCGACGTGCTTTCCGGCAACCCCGCCACCGGCCCGCTCGGGACCTCGTCGCCGTGGCCGCTGCTGGCCGCCTGGGTCGCGTTCGGCCTGTTCACGATCGCCTGCAGCGCCGCAGTCGCGCTGCATGCCGACCGGCTGTCGCACCGCCAGCGGCAGGCGGTGCTGACGAGTTATTTCGAGCACATCATGCAGTTGCCGCTGACCTTCCACACCGGCACCCATTCCGGCCGCCTGATGAAAGTGATGCTGAACGGCACCGACTCGCTGTGGCGGCTCTGGCTCGGTTTTTTCCGCGAGCATTTCGCCGCGATCATGTCGCTGGTGGTGCTGCTGCCGCTGGCGTTCTACATCAACTGGCGGCTGGCGATCCTGCTGTTCGTGCTCTGCGTCGTCTTCACGGTGCTGACCACGCTGGTGGTGCGCAAGACCTACGGCATGCAGAGCGAGGTCGAGGCCCATTACAGCGATCTGTCCGCGCGCGCCTCCGATGCGCTCGGCAATGTCGCGCTGGTGCAAAGCTTCGTGCGCATCGATGCCGAAGTGCAGGGACTGCGGCTGGTCGCCGACAAGCTGCTGGCGGTGCAGATGCCGGTGCTGTCGTGGTGGGCGATGGTCACCGTCATCACCAGGGCGTCGACCACGATCACGGTGCTGGCGATCTTCACCGTCGGCATCCTGCTGCATGAACGGGGACTGACATCGGTCGGCGAGATCGTGATGTTCGTGAGCTTCGCCACCATGCTGATCCAGAAGCTCGAACAGGTGGTCGGATTCATCAACAGCGTGTTCATGGAAGCACCAAGGCTGCAGGAATTCTTCAACGTGCTCGACGCCGTGCCCGCGGTCCGCGATCGCCCGGATGCGATCGATGCCGGCCGGCTCTCGGGACTGGTCGAATTCGACGACGTTTCGTTTTCCTATGACGGCAAAAGGCCCGCGGTAGAGGATCTTTCCTTTACCGCGCTGCCCGGCCAGACCATCGCGCTGGTCGGCCCGACCGGCGCGGGCAAATCGACCGCCATCGCGCTGTTGCATCGCGCCTTCGATCCGCAATCGGGCGTCATCAAGATCGACGGCATGGATATCCGCGGATTGAAGCTTTCAGCGCTGCGGCGGAATATCGGCGTGGTGTTCCAGGAAGCGCTGCTGTTCAACCGCTCGATCGCGGACAATCTGCGCGTCGGCAAGCCGGACGCCACCGAAGAGGAGATGCGCGTCGCCGCGGCGCGCGCCCAGGCGCTGGAATTCATCGAGCGCAGCGAGCGGAAATTCGACACCGATGTCGGCGAACGCGGACGGATGCTGTCCGGCGGCGAACGGCAGCGGCTGTCGATCGCGCGCGCGCTGCTGAAAGACCCGCCGATCCTGATCCTCGACGAAGCGACCAGCGCGCTCGACGCCGTGACCGAGGCCCGGGTCAACGCCGCGCTCGACGAAGTGATGAAAGGGCGCACCACGTTCGTGATCGCCCACCGGCTTTCGACCATCCGCAACGCCACGCACATCCTGCTGTTCGACAACGGACGCGTGATCGAAAGCGGAACTTTCGATGAATTGGTGGCGAAGGGCGGCCGGTTCGCGGAACTCGCCCGCGCGCAATTCATGGTTCAGGAGAACGCGGCCGGCGCACGCGAGCCCAGCGCGGATGTCACGATTTAGTGTCGTCGAAATTCGGCCCGTTTCATCCACGATTTAATCGCGCAGCCCCTGTTCTGGAACAGCAAGCCGGTATAGGTTTGCGACCGCCGCAAGCGACGGCGCCGGACACGCTTGAATCGAACGTCACATGCCAGGACATCGCCTTCACAGGCGGGTCTCAAAGGACCGGAATAGTGCCACTTCTTCGTTCGCTCCTTCGCACATCACCCTTCAGTCGAATCGTTATTGTCGCAGCGCTGGCCATCCTCGCGCCGCACGTGGCGCAAGCGGAAGCGCTGCTGCTGATCGAGGCCGATAGCGGCAAGGTGTTGCAGGCCGAGAACGCGACCATCCCCTGGTATCCCGCCTCGCTGAGCAAGCTGATGACGGCCTATGTCACGCTCAAGGCGGTGAAGGAGGGGCGCATCACGCTCGACACGCTGTTCACGGTGTCGCCCACCGCCGCCTCGCAATCGCCGTCGAAGATGGGATTCCGTCCGGGCACGCAACTCACCGTCGACAATGCGTTGAAGATGATGCTGGTGAAGTCGGCCAACGACATGGCCGTGGTGCTGGCCGAAGGCGTCGGCGGCTCGATCGACGGCTTTTCGGCGATGATGAACCAGACCGCGCAGCAGCTCGGCATGACGCAGACGAGCTACGTCAATCCGAACGGCCTGCCCGCGGACGGCCAGATCACCTCGGCGCGCGACATGGCTATCCTGGCCCGCGCCATCATTCACGACCTGCCGGAATATGAATATTTCGTCCACATTCCCTCGATCCGATACGGACGCCGGATCACCCAGAATTTCAACAAGCTGATCGGGCGCTATCCCGGCGCCGACGGCTTCAAGACCGGCTTCATCTGCGCGTCCGGCTACAACCTGATCGGGTCGGCGACGCGCGACGGCCGAAGGCTGATCGCGGTGGTGCTCGGCGCGTCGTCCGGCCAGATGCGCGCGGTCAGGGCCGCGCAGTTGCTCAACCGCGGTTTTGCCGGCAACAGCCTGTCCTGGCTGCAGCCCTCGCTCGGCACCGTGGACAAGCTGGTGCCGGTCGACGCTTCGCCGCCGGACCTTCACGAGGAAATGTGCGGCCCGCGGCACAAGCGGCCGGCCAGCGACGAGGACGAGGAAGCTCTCGCCGGCGGCGGCGCCTCGGGCAGCGGCCCAGCCGGCGCGACATTTTTCGCCGCCGGTTTGCAGCCACCCTCGACCAACCCTGCGGAAATGCTGGCGCAGCCGGCCGCACCTTCGGAGCCGATCCCGGTCTATACCGGCCCAACCAAGACAGGAGCCGCGTTGATCGCGGCCATCGCCGCCGATACCGAAAAACTGCCGGCGGGACCGAAGGGCAAGAAAACGCGCGTCGCGGCGAAACGGCCCGACGCAACCGCCGAGGCGAACCCGAACGCCAAGACGAATCCTGAGGCAAAAACCGGGGCAAAGCCGGAAGCCAAATCGGACGCCAAGCCCGATATCAACAAGCCCGGTAGCAACAACAAACCTGATGGCAACAAGGCTAATGCCGTTCCGGCCCGGCACGCTAGCGCCAAGCCGGAAGCCACCCCTCCGGCCGCGGCGGGAGACAAGCCCGCCGTGAAGCTGCCGGCAAAGCCCAGGACGGCGGTCAAGCCGGGCACCAAGCCCGCGCCCAAAAGCACCTCCAGCAACGCCGCCAAGCCGGCCGGTTAACGCGAGTGCTGCCCAAGCGAGCGCGCTACTACCCTCCGTCGAAGCGCACCGCTTCTGGCTCTCCCGCCAATGCGCCCTTCCGGCCCGCAGATCGGGGCATGTGGCCGCTTGCCACGGCTTACGGCATTGCCCAATATCGCCGGAGCCTGATGTATAAGATCTATAAAAGGGCCTGATATATAAAAAGGCCATCCCCGCCGTCTGCGGGGAATCGGACGGGAGGGTTACGACCATGGAGCGAATCTGGCTCAAGCAATATCCGGCCGGCGTGCCCGCCGATATCGATCCGGCGCAATACGCCTCGCTGGTCGAGCTATTCGAAGAAAGCTTTGCGAAGTTTCACGACCGCAAGGCCTTCATCTGCATGGACAAATCAATCAGCTATCGCGACCTCGACGAGATGTCGCGATGGCTCGCCGCCTATCTGCAGGGCAAGGGCCTGCAAAAGGGCGCCCGTGTCGCGCTGATGATGCCGAACGTATTGCAATATCCGGTCGCCGCAACCGCCGTGCTGCGCGCCGGCTATGCCGTGGTGAACGTCAATCCGCTCTACACCCCGCGCGAACTCGAACACCAGCTGACGGATTCCGGCGCCGAGGCGATCATCGTCCTCGAGAATTTTGCCGCCACGGTGCAGAAGGTGATCGCCAATACCGCGGTGAAGCACGTCATCGTCGGCAGCATGGGCGACCTACTGGGCCTGAAAGGCATGATCGTCAATTTCGTGGTGCGCCGCGTCAAGAAAATGGTGCCGCCGTTTTCGCTTCCCGGCGCCGTCCTGTTCAACGACGCGCTCACAGCCGGCCGCGGCCTGAAATTCAACAAGCCGCAGATCACGCCCGACGACGTCGCCTTCCTGCAATATACCGGCGGCACCACCGGCATCTCCAAGGGCGCGACGCTGCTTCACCGCAACATCGTCGCCAACGTGCTGCAGAACGACGCCTGGCTGCAACCGGCAATGCAACAGCCGCCGCATGTCGATCAATTGTTCATCGTCTGCGCGTTGCCGCTCTATCACATCTTCGCGCTGACGGCGTGTTTCCTGCTGGGACTACGCGCCGGCGGCGTCAATCTGCTGATTCCCAATCCGCGCGACATCGCGGGCTTCATCAAGGAATTGATGAAATACCAGATCAACGACTTCCCGGCGGTCAACACGCTTTACAACGGGCTGCTGCACCATCCCGACTTCAAGAAGGTCGATTTCTCCAAGCTGAAAATTTCCAACGGCGGCGGCATGGCGGTTCAGCGCCCGGTCGCCGAGCAGTGGAAGAAAGTGACGGGTTGCAGCATCGCGGAAGGCTATGGCCTGTCGGAAACCTCACCGACGCTGACCTGCAATCCGGCCACCACCACCGACTTCAACGGCTCGATCGGCATTCCCGTGCCCTCGACCTATATCTCGATCCGCGACGATGACGGCAACGAAGTGCCGTTCGGACAGCCCGGAGAGATCTGCGCCAAGGGCCCCCAGGTCATGGCCGGTTACTGGAACAGGCCGGATGAAACCGCCAACGTAATGACCGCCGACGGCTATTTCCGCACCGGCGACATCGGCGTGATGACGCCGGATGGCTATACCCGGATCGTCGATCGCAAGAAGGATATGATCCTGGTGTCCGGCTTCAACGTCTATCCGAACGAGGTCGAGGAAGTGATCGCCAGCCATCCCGGCGTGCTGGAATGCGCGGTGGTCGGCTTGCCGGATTCGCGATCCGGCGAATCCGTCAAGGCGTTTGTCGTCAAGAAGGACCCCAGCGTCACCGCCGAGGACATCGTCAAGTTCTGCGGCACGCAATTGACCGCCTACAAGGTGCCGAGGCAGATCGAGTTTCGGACCAGCCTGCCGAAAACCAATGTCGGAAAGATCCTGCGCCGCGCGTTGCGCGACGAGAAGGCTGCTGCTTAAGGAGACGGCTTTCCGCCGCCATTTGCGAACCAAGCGAGGCAACCCGACCTCGGTCATTCCGGGATGGTGCGCCAGCACCAGACCTGAGATGCGCAATTGCGCATCGGGGAATCTCGAGATTCGGGGTTCGATGCGGAGCCTGTCATCGGGCCGCGCATTCGCGCGGACCCGTTGGCATCGCCCCGGAATGACGGCTCCTATCAAACCATGGTGAAGGGTTTCCCCCGGCTACAAAAATGCTCTAAGACACGTTCCGCACATCCAGGGAGAATTGACGATGACCATCCAAGTTGGCGACAAGCTGCCCGAGGCCAAGTTTCGCGTGATGACGGCGGACGGTCCCCAGGTCAAGACCACCGACGACATCTTCAAGGGCAAGAAGGTCGCGCTGTTCGCGGTGCCCGGCGCCTATACTGGCACCTGCCACAAGTTGCATCTGCCGAGCATTTTCCTCAACGCCTACGCCATCAAGGGCAAGGGCGTGGACACCATCGCGATCGTCTCGGTCAACGACGCCTTCGTCATGAGCGCCTGGAAGCGCGACACCGACCAGCGCGATGAGGCCACCTTCCTCGCCGACGGCAATGCCGACTTCACCAAGTCGATCGGCATGGAGCTCGACGCCTCCGGCAACGGGCTGGGCATCCGCTCCAAGCGCTATTCGATGCTGGTCGAGGACGGCGTGGTTAAGAAGCTGAACCTCGAGGCGGCGCCGGGCAAGGTCGAGGTCTCCGGCGGCGACACCCTGCTCGGGCAGCTCTGAGTTTCCGTCGTTACTAAACAGCTCTGGCCCTAGGAATGACGTGATGCCCGGGCTTGTCCCGGGCATCCACGTTCTTGAGCGCGGTTCAAAAGAAATCCGTCATGGCCGGGACGGGCCCGGCCGTGACGGATTTTGAGTACCCGCCTACTTCCTGACCACTTGCTGCAACCGCGCCATCGCGACGCCCTCGCGCGCCAGCTGGTCGGCGCGCTCGTTTTCGTCATGGCCGGCATGGCCCTTGATCCAGTGCCAGCGCACCTCGTGCGGCTTCAGCGCCGCGTCCAGCCGTTGCCAGAGATCGACATTCTTGACCGGCTTCTTGTCGGCGGTGCGCCAGCCGTTCTTCTTCCAGCCGTGAATCCAGCCGGTGATGCCCTGGCGCACATACTGGCTGTCGGTGGTGATATCGACCACGCAGGGCTTTTTGAGCGCTTCCAGCGCCGAAATCGCCGCCATCAGCTCCATGCGGTTGTTGGTGGTATGCGCCTCGCCACCCTTCAATTCCTTCTCGACATCGCCGAATTTGAGGATCGCACCCCAGCCGCCCGGCCCGGGATTGCCGGAACAGGCGCCATCGGTATGAACGACGACCGAGGGAAGCGAACTCACGCGACCAGCCCCGAGGCCGCGACGCCGTAATCGCGGATGCCGGCCACGCTCTGCTGAAAGCGCAGCTTGCGCACGTATTCGAGCGGGTCCTTCGGCTGCACCAGCGCGCCCGGCGGAACGTTGAGGAAATCGACCAGCCGTGTCAGCAGGAAGCGCAACGCTGCGCCCCGGGCCAATAGCGGCAGCGCCTGCTGCTCGGCGTCGGACAATTCACGTTCGCGGCCATAGGCTCCGAGAAAAGCCCGCGCCTTGGTGACGTTGAACGAGCAATCGCTCTCGAAGCACCAGGCGTTGAGGCAGATCGCGACGTCATAGGCGAGTGTGTCGTTGCAGGCGAAGGTGAAATCGATGATGCCGGACAGTTCTTCGCCGATGAAGAACACATTGTCCGGAAACAGATCGGCATGAATCAGGCCTTGCGGCAGATTATCCGGCCAGACGCCACTTTCGAGATAATCAAGTTCGGCTTCGATAAAGCCGCGCAATCCATGCTGTACGTCATCGGCGCGCGCCGCGGCCTGCTCGAACAGCGGCCGCCAGCCCGATACCGATAATGCGTTGGCGCGCGACAGGGCAAAACCGCGCCCGGCCAGATGCATCTTCGCCAGCGCCTGGCCGACGCCGGCGCAATGCACGGCGCTGGGCTTGCGCGGCCAGACGCCGTCGAGAAAATTGATGATCGCGGCCGGCCGTCCCGCCAGCGTGCTGAGCGTTTCGCCGCTCTTGTCCTTCAGGGGAAGCGGACAATTGATCCCGTGCGAGGCAAGGTGCGTCATCAGCCCGAGGAAGAACGGCAGGTCGTTCCTCGCGACGCGCTTCTCATACAGCGTCAGGATGAAATGCCCCGATGTCGTATGCAGCAGGAAATTGGAATTCTCGACGCCCTCGGCGATGCCCTTGTAGGACAGCAGTTCGCCAATGTCGTAATGCTGAAGGAATTCCGCAAGCTCGTCGGCGGCGACGTCGGTGTAAACCGCCATCTTTGCTATTCCGCGGCGGCTTCAGGCCGCAGCGAACGCGGCAACGGGAAGAATTCATTCTCTTCCGCGGCCGAGACCGTCTCCACATGCAATTCGTAGCGTTCGGCGAACGCGCCCATGATCTCTTCGACGATCACTTCCGGCGCCGAGGCGCCGGCGGTGATGCCGAGGCTCTTGATGCCCTCGAAGCGCGACCAATCTAGATCGCTGGCGCGCTGGGCCAGCACCGCAATGGGGCAACCTTCACGCTCGGCGACCTCACGCAGCCGCTGCGAATTCGACGAATTCGGTGCGCCGACCACGATCAGGGCGTCGACCACCGGCGCCACCTTCTTTACCGCCAACTGGCGGTTGGTGGTGGCGTAGCAGATGTCTTCCTTGTGCGGCCCCGAGATGTTCGGGAAGCGGCCTTTCAGCATCGCCACGATCCCGGCGGTATCGTCGATCGACAATGTGGTCTGGGTCACGAAAGCAAGATTGTCGGGATCCTTCGGCGTGAAGGTCGCGGCGTCTTCGGCGGTCTCGATCAGGGTCACGGCGCCGGGCGGCAACTGGCCGAGCGTGCCCACAACCTCTGGATGATGGGAATGCCCGATCAGCAGGATTTCGCGGCCGCGCTTGAAATGGATCGCGGCCTCCCGGTGTACCTTGGTGACCAGCGGACAGGTGGCGTCCAGCGAAAAGAAATTGCGCGACTTGGCGTCCGCCGGCACCGATTTGGGAACCCCGTGGGCCGAAAACACCACCGGGGCATTGGTATTGTCGGGGATTTCAGCCAGTTCCTCGACGAAAATCGCACCCTTGGTCTTGAGGCTGTCGACGACATAGCGGTTGTGGACGATTTCATGCCGGACATAGACCGGGGCACCATAGATCGCGAGCGCGCGTTCCACGGTGTCGATCGCCCGCACCACGCCGGCGCAGAAGCCCCGCGGAGAACAAAGCACGAGTTTCAGGTCTGGTTTGGCTGCCATAGGAGAAATCTCGAACCGAATCACCCCTCGCCGACGGGCAGGGAACGGCCAGTTAGAGCTAGGACTTGGGACTGCTTTTGGGCGCTGTCAAGGCACTTTCGTAGGCCATTGCGCGGGCCGCCCCCAAGGGTCTATATAGCACCCAATTCCCGTCATCGCTGACGATCACGGCTTCGCCTCCAAAAGAGGTGGGCGAAGCACAAAGGAGATTTGCCATGAGCAATGCACCGCTGATGCCAAAAGCGACGGCCGTGTGGCTGGTCGATAATACCGCGCTGACCTTCGATCAGGTGGCCGATTTCACCAAAATGCACCCGCTCGAGGTCCGGGCCATCGCCGATGGCGACGCCGCCCAGGGCATCAAGGGCATGGACCCGATTTCCAACGGCCAGCTCACCCGCGAGGAGATCGAAAAGGGCGAAAGAGACCCGAATTACCGGCTCCGGCTCGAAGAGAGCAAGGTCACGCTGCCGCCGGCCGCCAAGAAAAAAGGCCCGCGCTATACCCCGGTGTCGCGCCGCCATGAACGGCCGAGCGCGATCCTGTGGCTGGTGCGCAACCACCCCGAGTTGAAAGACGCCCAGATCATGCGGCTGGTCGGCACCACCAAGACCACCATCGCCAGCGTCCGCGACCGCACCCATTGGAACGCCTCGACCCTGACGCCGATGGACCCGGTGACGCTCGGCCTGTGCGCGCAGATCGATCTCGATTTCGAGGTGCAGCGCGCGGCCAAGGAGAAGCCGGTCGCCGCGACCTATGGCGGCGCCACCCTGCTGCCGGCCTCCGAGACCACCCGCAAGGAACCCGAATTCGAGCCGACCGAGAAGCAGCGTGACGACCTCAACGTCGACGCCGTGTTCGCCAAGCTGAAGACCATCGGCGGCAAGAAGCCGGACGAGGAAGAATAAGGCCGCTCAGGTCTCGCGCCCCGGGAAATTTCCAGCGCGGCGGCCGAACCCGCCGCGTTGCTGTTTCCGGCGCATTGCCGCTTCGCCTTCGGCATGCCCCGCATGGGCAGGCGCCAACGCCTTGTCGGTTCTGATTGAATCAGAACCGGGCTCTAACATTTTATTTTGACGCGTTTTCTTGACGCGAACCGCGCTTGAGCACCGTCGACGATCCCTTCAGCTTCAAATCCTTGATCAGCGTGACGCTGTCACCCTCGGCAAGCAGCGCGCCGTTCGAATCCCTGACCTTGATATCCATGTGATGCGTTCCTTTCATAGTGTTTTCGAGCGAGTGGCTTCCGGTTCGCGTCAAGAAAACGCGTCAAAATAAAAAAACGATACGAGGAATTGGAAAATTGTGGTGAGCTTCAGCGGTCAGGGATGATCCGGATGATCCATCATGTATTGACCGAGATCGCGCTGGCGTTGATCGGAGCGTGCGTTGGCGGCATTGCGCGCCGCGTCACGGTCCCTGCGGCAATAGACATAGTCAGGTGAGCCGACCGCTACCTTGCCGCCCGACTGGCAATAAGCGTCGTCGTCCTGCGCCAGTCCCACTGGCGGCGGCGCATCGCTACGCGAGGCACAGGCGCCAAGCGTGAGTGCCGCCAGTATCACCACGGCGAAATGGGCGGGAGCGTATCGTCGCATACCAAATTCCTGTTTGCAGGCGCGCATGTGTAGCGTGGATTGAGGAATTTGTAAGTCTCTTCGTCATTCCAGGATGCGCCGACGGGCGCAGGCCCGGAATCCATTCATCCGCCGTTTCTGCCGTCCGCTGGATTCCGGGATCGCGCGCGGCGCTCGCGCCCCCCGGAATGACGGCGAGAACTCACGCCCGGCCTTGCAGCGCCTCGCCGATTTCATCGAGCACCTTCGGATCCTCGATGGTGGCCGGCACCGTCCACGGATCGCCGTCGGCGATCTTCTTGATGGTGCCGCGCAGGATCTTACCCGAACGGGTCTTCGGCAGGCGGCCCACAATGATCGCGAGCTTGAACGCCGCCACCGGCCCGAGCCTGTCGCGCACCAGCGCCACCACTTCCTTCTCGATATCAGCGTTGCTGCGGGTCACACCGGCCTTCAGCACCAGGAAGCCGCAGGGCACTTCGCCCTTGATCGCGTCCTTGATGCCAAGCACCGCGCATTCGGCGACGTCGGGATGGGAGGCGAGAATCTCTTCCATGCCGCCGGTGGACAACCGGTGGCCGGCGACATTGATGATGTCGTCGGTGCGGCCCATCACATAGACGTAGCCGTCCTCGTCCTTGTAGCCGGCGTCGGAGGTTTTGTAATAGCCGGGAAATTCGGCGAGATAGGCCTCCCTGAAACGCTCGTCCTGTTGCCACAGGGTCGGCAGGCAGGCCGGCGGCATCGGCAGCTTGATCACGATCGAACCCATGTGGCCGGCCGGCAGCGGCTTCGCCGCTTCGTCGACGATGTCGACCTGATAACCCGGCATCGGCACCGTCGGCGAGCCGTGTTTGACCGGAAGCTGACCTAACCCCACCGGATTGCCGGCGATGCACCAGCCGGTTTCGGTCTGCCACCAATGATCGATGACCGGCACCTTCAATTGCGCTTCCGCCCATTCCACGGTCGGCGGATCGGCGCGCTCGCCGGCCAGAAACAGCGTGCGGAATTTTGAAAGGTCGTATTGCCGGATCAATTTTCCGTCCGGGTCTTCCTTCCTGATGGCGCGGAACGCGGTCGGCGCGGTGAAGAAGGCGGCCGCCTTGTGCTCGGAAATGACGCGCCAGAACGCGCCGGCGTCGGGCGTGCCGACCGGCTTGCCCTCATACAGGATCGAGGTCGCGCCATGAAACAGCGGCGCGTAGACGATGTAGCTGTGGCCGACCACCCAGCCGATGTCGGAGCCGCACCACCAGACCTCGCCGGGTCTGACGCCGTAGAGGTTGAACATCGACCATTTCAGCGCGACCAGATGCCCGCCATTGTCACGCACCACGCCCTTGGGGATTCCTGTCGTGCCCGAAGTATAGAGGATATAGAGCGGATCGGTCGCCAGCACCGGCACGCAGGGCGCGGCCTTGCCGGCGTCGAAAGCCGCCTGGCGCAACGCGGCCCAATCGTGATCGCGGCCGGCGATCAGCTCGCATGGATGCTGCGGCCGTTGCAGGACGATGCAGGCATCGGGCTTGACGCTGGAGAGCCTGATCGCCTCGTCGAGCAGCGGCTTGTACTGCACGATCCGGCCGGGCTCGAGGCCGCAGCTGGCCGAAAGGATCAATTTCGGCCTGGCGTCCTCGATCCGCGTCGCCAGCTCCTTCGCCGCGAACCCGCCGAACACCACGCTGTGGACCGCGCCGATCCGCGCACAGGCCAGCATCGCGGCCACGGCCTCCGGCACCATCGGCATATAGAGGATGACGCGATCGCCCTTGGCGACGCCCAGATCCTGCATGATCGCGGCAAGCGCCTGCACCTCCTTCAGCAGTTCGACATAGGTGAATGTCGTGACCGTCCGGGTGAGCGGCGAATCGTGGATCAGCGCGACCTGATCGGCGCGGCCGCCGGCGACATGGCGATCGAGCGCGTTGTAGCAGGTGTTGACCACGGCACCGGCGAACCAGCGGCCGTAAGCGCCCATGCTTGGATCGAATATCTTCTTCGCCGGTTCGATCCAATCGATCTCGCGCGCCGCCTCGCCCCAAAACCCCTCGGGATCGGCCAGCGAGCGGGCATGGACCTCGCAATAGCGGCTCTTCTCGTGGATGTTCATGGCGTCTCTCCCGTCACGCTCGTTAATGCCATTGTCACGGGAAGCGGCGGCGATTCAAGCCGGAAAAACCGGGGGCCCAGTCAAGCAGAATGCACTCGCCGGTGGGAGGCGGATTATTCCCGCGAACGGTACTCTGCTCTCTCCCCCTTGTGGGGAAGAGGTGGAGAGGAGGGTACCGTGAGCTCCGGCGTTTGCGGCTCACCCTCCTCCCTAACCCTCCCCACAAGGGGGAGGGAACGAGTCCCATTGCCGCGCAACTAATGCTTTCCGATCGCCCGCAGATGGTCCAGCCGCGCGCGCATCTCCTTCTGAAGATCGTAATCCGGCTGGCCGAACCCGGCATTGCGGCGCGCCAGAAACGCATCCTGCTCGCGTTGCAAGGCGCGGCCGGCGCGCGGATCGTCGCGGGTGGCGTCGCCGACCACCCTGACATTCACCGCGTAGATCTCGCGGTCGAGATTGGCGAGGTCCGGATTGGCGCAGATCGCTTTCTCCACCGCGCGCCTGGCGGTGGCGCAATTGAAGCTCGGCTTGTTGTTGACGGCCATCAGCGCGCCGAGCCGCTCGAGTTCCTGTGCCAGCGCCTTGTAATTGGCCTTTGCGGCGGCGTGATCCGGATCGAGTTTCAGCGCAGCGCCGAAATCGCGCAGCGCGCTGGGACGGTCGCCCTTCCTGCGCCAGAGTTCGCCGCGCGCGTTATAGATATCGGCCAGCGACGGATCGAGCCGCAGCACCGTGCTGTCATCGTCAATGGCCCGGTCGATCATGTCCTTGCGGTCATAGACGCCGGCCCGCGCGATCAGCGCCTTGATGCGGTCGGCCTGCGAGGTCTTTTCGTTGTCGATCAGGGCGCCGCACACGGCAACGATCCTGTCGTCGTCGCCGGAAACCGCGGCGGTGGCGCAAGGCGCGGGATCGGCTTGCGGATTCGTGGCCGGCCCGGAGCCGGCCGCGAACGCGGCGCAGGACAGCGCACCCCATAGCGCCGCAACGACAGCCGCTTTCCGGACCGGTCCCGCACCACGCCGCTGCATTGGCTATCCCGTTGCAAATCGCTTTTTGGCACGCGCCATCAGCCATGCTAGCGCGGATTCGCCCCATCATGACGACGGATTTTTGCTGCTGGAGACCCGATTCTGATTGAACCGGAACAGAAGCGCCAGATTTTTGCTTCGACAGGTTTTCCACACCCGAACCGCTATCCACCCGGCTCGAAAACGCCCTAAGTTACGGCGATCGATTGCAATTGAACGGCGAGGATTTCCGGCTTGGTCACGTTCGAATGGATCATTGGTTTACTGCTCAGCGCCGTGGTGCTGTCGGCGCTGGCGCGGCGGATCAAGGTGCCCTACCCGACCTTTCTCGCCATCGGCGGCGCATTGCTGGCGTTTGTGCCGTGGAGTCCGGCCTGGACATTGGAGCCCGGCCTGGCGCTGGCGCTGTTCGTCGCGCCGGTCCTGCTCGATGCCGCCTATGACACCTCGCTGCGCGACCTGCGCAAGAACTGGCTGCCGGTCTCGGCGCTGGTGTTCTTCGCGGTCGGCGTCACCACGGCGGTGGTCGCAGTCCTGGTTCATTGGCTGAAGCCGGACATGCCGTGGGCTGCCGCGGTCGCGCTCGGCGCCATCGTGGCCCCGCCGGACGCGGCCGCCGCCACCGCCATCCTGCGCCAGATCAAGCTGCCGTACCGGATCCTCAAGATCCTCGAGGGCGAAAGCCTGCTCAACGACGCCAGCGCGCTGTTGATCTTCCGGGTCGCGGTCGGCGCCGCCGCGCTTTCGCATTTCAAGTGGAACGAGTTCGTGCCCTCGATCCTGCTGGCATTGGCGGGCAGCCTAGTGGCCGGCTATCTGTTTGCCAGGATCTGGACGCAGCTGACGCAGCGCGTGAGCGACGCGCCGAGCGCGATCATCCTGCAATTCGCCGGCACCTTTACAGTGTGGATCGCCGCCGAACATCTCGGCCTCTCCGGTATTCTCACCATCGTCGCCTATGCGATCACGATCGCCCGCACCGCGCCGGCGCGAACGCCGGCGCGGCTGCGCGTGCCGGCCTATGCGGTGTGGGACACCGCGGTCTTCATCCTGAATGTGATGGCCTTCATGCTGATCGGCATGCAATTGCGCCCGATCTGGACCCGCCTCGACGGCGCGATGCAGATGGAATATTCCGCCGTGGCGGCTTGCGTCCTTGCCGCCGTGATCTTCGCCCGCATCGCCTGGGTGATGAGCTATGGCGCGGCCTTGCGGTGGCTGGCCGCGCGCGGCTGGCTTCATCCCGGAACGTCAATGGCGGTGCCGACCGTGAAAAGCGGCATCGTGGTCGCCTGGTGCGGAATGCGCGGCATCGTGACGCTGGCGGCGGCGTTCGCGCTGCCGGAAGGCTTCCCCTATCGCGATCTCATTCTGCTGACCGCCTTTGCCGTGGTGCTGGGGTCGCTGGCGATCCAGGGCCTGACCTTGCGCCCGCTGATCATGGCGCTGCGGCTGAAGGACGATGACCCGGTGGCGGCCGAGGCCGCCCACGCCCGCGGCGTCGCCTACCGGGCCGCGCTCGACGAGATCGACGGCGATCCGTCGGAGGAGGCGGAAATTCTCCGGCTGGAATACCGCGCGCTGCTGATGCGTGCCGAGGGCGATCCCGATGGCGGCGTTGTCTCCGGCGAACTGCCGGCCGATCCGCTGCGCCGGCGCGCGATCGGCGCGGCGCGAGGCGCGCTGCTGACGCTGCGCCGGTCCGAGGCGATCGGCGACGATGCCTTTCATCTGCTCGAGGAAGAGTTCGACCGCGCCGAACTCAGCGCACAGGGATGAAAAACTTTCCCTGTCGTCTCTGTGAAAGCAGGGATCCATAACCACGAATGTTTATTGTTGTGCCCGACGCGGCGCCAGCTTGCCGTAGCCACGAAGATTGTTGGCTACAGGTCCCGGCTCAAGGCCGGGACGGCGGGAGACCAGCTCACTTCAGGCGTGATCCCGCCATCGACCACCAATTCGATCCTGGTGACGTATTTCGATTCGTCGGAGACCAGAAACAGCGCCGCGTTATTATTGTTGTCGTCATGGTTCGCAGGCGCGCATGATCGTGACATGCACGCCGACCGGATGCCCTAAAATATCCGACAGCGTCCGGCAATTTCCATCATGGCACAGTCGCCATTCCCCGGCAGCGCCGGAATTGGCCAGCGCCAGTTCCGGCATCGGCGGGCGCTTCGGCTGCCATTGAAACCAGCCGTCGACGAGCCGCGCCTCAGGCGGGGGTTCCATGCCCGCGCCAAAACCCTTAACCCGCGCCTGCACCAGTTCGAGGCCTTGTTGCGTGATGCGCCAATCTTCCTGCCAGTCGATCTTTTCAACCGAATGGGTCCATACCAGCGTGAAGGCCGCGATCGAAAGCGTCTTCACGACGCCCGCGGAGGCCAGGCACAGGCTCAATCTGCGACCACCACGTTGCGCGGACGCCGCTGCCATTGCCAGAGCACGCAGGCCACCGCCAGCGTAAAACCGAGCGTGTCGCTGAAGCGGAAATCGCCGAGCAGGCACAGCGCCGCAAGGAAAGCCGCGCCCCGCTCGAGCCAGGTCAACGGCGTGAACAAAAAGCCGATCGCGACCATGCCGAACAGCGCGATGGCAACCAGCGCCTTGAACGTCGCGAATGCCACCGCGCCGTAGAATCCGAGCTGAGCCGCCAGGGGGTCGCCGGGCTGCAACATCAGCGACGGCGAATAGATGAAGATGAAGGGAATGACATAGCCGGCGAGCGCGATGCGCATCGCTTCCCAGCCGATCTTGTCGGGGTTTTCCTTGGCGATCGGCGCCGCCGCCAGCGCCGCCAGCGCCACCGGCGGGGAAAGATCGGCCATGATGCCGTAATAGAACGCAAACATGTGGCTGGCGATCAGGGCGACCCCGAGCTTGGCGAGCGCCGGCGCCGCCAAAGCCGCGGTGATGATATAGGTCGGGATCGTCGGAATGCCGGTGCCGAGCAGGATCGACAGCAGCATGGTCATGATCAGCGCGACGAACAGGCTCTTTGCGCCGAGCCCGATGATCCAGCTGCCGAAGATGGTGCCGACGCCGGTCTGCGTCATCATGCCGATGATGCTGCCGACAATGGCGCAGGCCATGCCGACGGTCAGCGCCGATTTGGCGCTGTCGGCCAGCGAATCTCGGCAGGCGGCCAATGTCGCCCGGCCGCCGCGCGTGATCGCCGCGATCAGCACCAGCACGCCGACGACGCACGCTGCGGAAATGATGTCGAGCCCGTCGCGCCATAGCGCCGCGATCACCAGCGCCAGCCCGATCCAGAACACGTAGCGCAAGGCCGTGTTCGAAAAGCCGAGCGAGATACTGGCGCCGAGGATCAACGCCACCGTCAGCGCGAGTCCGATGCTGCCGGCATAAAGCGGCGTGAAGCCCTGGAACAGCATGTAGACCAGCGCCGCCAGCGGCAGCACCAGATACCAGCGCGCCACCAGCGCCTTCCAGGCGCTTGGAATTTCCGAACGCTTCATGCCGACGAGGCCATGCTTGCCGGCCTCGAGATGCACCATCCAGAACGCGGAGGCGAAATAGAGGATCGCCGGGATCACCGCCGCCTTGACGATGACGGAATATTCGACGCCCAGCGTCTCCGCCATGATGAAGGCGACCGCGCCCATCACCGGCGGCATGATCTGTCCCCCCATCGAGGCGGTCGCTTCCACCCCGGCGGCGAAGGCGGGACGATAGCCGAACCTGATCATCAGCGGGATGGTGAACTGGCCGACGGTGACGACGTTGGCGACGCCCGAACCGGAGACCGTTCCCATCATGCCCGAGGCGAATACCGCGACCTTCGCCGGACCGCCCAGCGTGGTGCCGAACAGGCCGAGCGACACATCGGTGAACAATTGAATCATGCCGGCGCGTTCAAGGAACGAGCCGAACAGGATGAACAGAAAGATGTAGGTCGCCGAAACGTAGATCGGCACACCGTAAAATCCCTCGGTGCCGTAGGACAGATGGCTGATGATCTGGTCGAACCCGTAGCCGCGATGATTGAACGGCGCGGGCAGATATTGGCCGAAGAACCAGTAGAGGATGCAGGCTCCGCACATCAGCGGCAGCGCCAGACCCATCAGCCGCCGTGTGCCCTCGAAGATCAGCACCGCAAGCAGGGTTCCGACCGCCAGATCAAGCGGCGTCGGATCACCGTCGCGCGCGATCAGGTCGGCATAAAAAATCCACTGATAGAGCCCGCACAGGAATCCGGCGCTACCGACCAGCCAGCCGATGCTGCGGCCGATATTGCTCTTGGCGGTGAAATTGCCGACCAGCCCGAAGGTCATCAGGATCAGAAAGCCGACATGGACGCCACGCACCACCTGGCTCGGCAAAACGCTCCACGCCGCGACGACGAGTTGAAAGGCCGCGAACGCGATGCCTATGGCATAGGCCAAGTGGCCCCAGCCGCCCGGCCCGAATCCTTCCGGGAATCCATGCTCGAAATTATCTAATTTGGCCTTGCCGGGCTGCTCGGCGCCCCTCACCTGCAACATCTTCGTTGTCCCCCGCGCGCGACGCCATATCACTCCGCGCCATCTAAAGATACGCCATGCGCGGGCAAAAGCGCCAACGGGTGTACGCGGCGCGGCCCGATGGCAGGCTCCGCTAAGCAATCGTCTTATTTAATTAAACCCCTTTCTTTGTAGTAGCGGATCGCACCCGGATGCAGCGGTACCGGGCTGCCGATCGCCGCATTCTCCAGCTTGATCTCCTTGCCGGCCACATGCGCGTTCGCCAATTCCGGCAGCGATTCAAAAATCAGCTTGGTCATCTGATAGGCGAGATCGTCGGACACCGCCGAACTGGTGACCAGATAATTCACCACCGCCGCGGTCGAGACATCCTTTTCCTGGCCGGTATAGGTTCCGGCCGGGATCGTCACCGCCACGAAGGGCGGACCAATCTTGTCGATGGTCTCCTTGGGGACGGAGACGACGGTGATATCCGTCGAGGTGCTGAGATCCTTCAGCGAGGCGACCCCGAGACCGGCCGATTGCAGCGTCGCGTCCAGTTGCCGGTTCTTCATCAGATCGACGGATTCGGCAAAGGGCAGATATTCGACCTTGCCGATATCCTTGTAGCTCAAGCCCGCAGCCGCAAGGATGGCGCGCGAGTTGAGCTCGGTGCCGGACTTCGGTGCGCCCACCGAAAGGCTCTTGCCCTTCAGATCGGCCAGCGTCTTGATGCCGCTGTCGGCCGTCGCCACGATCTGGATGTAGTTCGGATAGATCGCACCGATGGTGCGAAGCTTGGTCAGCTTGCTCTTGAAGCCGGCCTCCTCGTCGCCTTCCCACGCCGCCTTCAGCGAGTCGCCCAGCACGAAGGCGATTTCGCCGCGGCCCTGCTGCAAGAGGATCAGGTTCTCCACCGACGCCTTGGTGGCCTGCACCTGAGTCCTTACGTCCGGAAGCTTGTCGCTGAAGATTTTTCCGATCGCGACCCCGAGCGGATAATACACGCCCGATGTGCCGCCGGTCAGGACGTTGACAAATTGCTCGGCCCTCGCGGCGGGCCCCGACAACACCACGCCGACCGCAGCGACGACAGCCATCAACCTTAAATTCATTTGTATTATTTCCCCCGTAGCTGATGGGGAAATTGGACGGACCGGGACCGGTGGTCAACCCATCCGTCCGGTGAAAAACGCGACCGCGACAATTAAGCGTTCCGCGTGGCGGCATTCATCTTTGCACTGCGCGACCGGGGGCCTAATCGGCTCTGAGGCGTAACCGGCGTTACTCTTTTGTTTTGACGCGTTTTCTTCACGCGAACCGGAAGCCACTTCGCTCGAAAACGCTATGCTATTTTGTTTTGACGCGCTTTCATCTCGCGAACCGGAATCCGCTTGGGCTAAAACGCTATGGCTCCCGCACATCCGAACGCGTAGGCTTTCGTCCGTGAAACCGGTCCATCAGAGACCGGTCTTATTGATCTGGGAGAACGCCTAATGCCTGCATCTCGTAGCTTCGGGTTATCTGTCGGAGCGGCCATCCTGCTCGCCGGCTCCAGCCTTCATTTCGTTCATGCCAAGCCGTTCATGATCGTCGGTCTCGATGAGAAGACGACATGGGATGCGGACGGCAAAGTGATTCTTGCCCCTGACGGCAAGGATCAGGTCCTGATCGTCGATCTCGCCAATCCCGAAAGTCCGAAGATCGCAGCTTCGCTGCCGCTGAAGAATTCGGTGGTCGGACCGCCGGTCAATGTCGACATCGACCCGACCGGCTCGATCGCGCTGGTGGCGGATTCCGTCGACGTGACCAGGGACGGCGATGCGCTGAAACAGGTTCCGGACAACAAGATTTACGTCATCGACCTCAAGGCCAATCCGCCCAGGCTCGCCGCGACCGTCAGCGGCGGCAAGCAACCGTCGGGGCTTAACATCAGCCCATCCGGCAAGATGGCGCTGGTGGCGAACCGCGGCGACAATTCGATCAGCGTGCTCTCGATCAACGGCACCGACGTCAAACTGACCGACACCGTCGCGATGCCGGACAGCGTCGCGCATGTGATGTTCACGCCGGACGGCAAGCGGGCGCTGGCCGTGCGATTTCCTGCCAGCAAGGTGTCGCTGCTCGATATCGCCGGCGACAAGGTGACCTACAACAAGATCGACCTGCCGACCGGCCAATGGCCCTACAATGTCGTGGTGACGCCGAACGGCAGGATCGCGCTCACCTCCGACAATGGCGGCGCCGGCTCCTCCGATGGCAGCGTCGACACGTCCAGCGTGATCGATCTCGAGGCCAAGCCGCCGCGCATCATCGACCGGGTGGTGGTCGGCGACGGACCCGAGGGGCTTGCGATGTCGCCGAAAGGCGATCTCGCGGTCGCCGTGATCCTGCGCGGCTCCAATATGAAGAACACCTATTTCTACCACAAGAACGGCAGCATCTCGGTGCTGAAGATCGACGGCAAGAAGGTGACCATGACCCAGGATATCGAGGTCGGCGGCCTGCCCGAAGCCGCGCAGTTCACGCCCGACGGCAAATACATCATGGTCGGAAACTATCTGGACCAGGATTTCTCGATCCTGAAAGTCAACGGCACCAAGGTCACTGATACCGGCAAGCGCTTTAAGGTGCCGGGCCATCCGGCATCCGCACGCATGAGTAGATGATTCGGGGCCTCATGGTTCGAGACGGCGCTAACGCGCCTCCTCACCATGAGGGTCTGGCTTCACGTCACGTGTTACGACCTCATCCTGAGGAGCGCGCTTCTGCGCGCGTCTCGAAGGATGAGGCCACAGAGCCAGCAAACGCTTTAGCGGATTTCAGACCGGCGCGATGACCGAGATCGCCCCGGTCACTGGAAGGTCATGTCGATGCATTTCGAAATGTCGGAGCCCAGACCGGAGCTGATGGTGATGCAGCCTCGCGCCTTCTGCGCGGTGGTGTCGCTCACCCATATCGCGTAGCCGCCGGGACCGAAGAAAGAATTGGTATTCGGCGCTTCGGTTTCGGTCGCGTCAAATGAGTAATGGGAGTCGGTCTCGAAGATACGGGGTTTCTTGGTGCAGCCGCCGTCGGCCTGCACATTGATCACTTCCTTGTTGTCCCGCGTCAGCGCCAGGCTGACCTGGCAACGGAAATATTCCGAGGTTTTGGTGTTGAAAATATAGGCGTAGGATTTGCACGTCGCGGTGTTGAGCTTTCCGGCCATCAAGCCGCGGCTGCAGGAAATCCGCTGATTGTGACTGAGCTCGAAATCATCGGCATAGGCAGGGGAGACTTGGGCAAACGAGATCTGCGCAAGCGAGACCATCGTCACACATGACAGCGCGACACCCGAACAAATTTTCATGACGAAGCTCATGCGAATCATTCCCCCAATGACATTGCCTTGCAAAATACGTTTCTAGACTGAAACGGGAAGATAGTCGCGAAGTCGAAACCGGGAAATCACAAGTCGCCGGAAAAATCGTGATATCGCGAACGCTATTGTCACATTGACGGGCTAATGATGTTCGTGATTTGTTCAGAAATAGGCGGGCCGCCATTTCAGATTTTCGAACCGGCTGCTTGGAGGGACGCATGACGAGACTGACGACCAGAACCCTTTTGCTCGCGGGCGCATTGACCGCGCTGACAACGACGGCTTTCGCGCAAGCCGCGGCGCCTGTTCCCTGGGAGCTCAGCCCGGACATGGGTTACGGCTACGGCAAGGACGGCAAGACCTTTGCCTACAAGATGGGGACCAACAACGCGGCCGCGCTGTTGAAGGGGGCCAGGAAGGTGCCGAAGGGCACGCTGTTCTTCATCGGCCAGAACGGGCAACTCTACATGCGGAGCGGCCCGTACCTTGAAGGCAGCGGCAAGTTCATGTTCGGCTCGGAGTAAAACGCTGTTTCCCTTCTCCCCTTGGGGGAGAGGGTAAAAAGGCAAAATCATTAAAACGACGCCGCCAGTTCACGCGCGCCCGGCAGATTGCTGTTGCTGTCCATCCTGCTGTCAGTAACTGCGAGCAGTTTCGCCACCGTGTTGTGGCGGATCGCCACCGGATTGCGTTCGTAGCCGCTGCGCTGGAAGAAATTCGAGGTCGGCACCCGTTCGCGCAGGGCCTGCGGCATCGTCACCATGTCAAGGCCGGTGCCGTCACCGGTCAGGTTCATCATTTCCAGTTCGGCGGCGGTCAGCGGACGAGCATAGCCCTTGGCGCGCGCGAAGATCACCGACGTCAAGAGCTTGTGGGTTTGCAGCATCGGCCCGACATCGATATCCAGCACCATCGCATGCATCGCCCAGCCCTGCGGCGTATCCGCCAGCTTCTCATGCGCCGACCAATCGTCGGGCACCGAGCGCGCCAGCGCCACCATCCGCTTCAACACCGCAAGCTTGTAATCGATCGCCCGGCGCGCCGGGCCGGATAGTGGCGCAGCCTTTGCCGTGAGCGCCCGGATGAGTTCAGGCCCCTGCTCGGCGATCAGTTCGACGCTGTTGGTGGTGAGGAGCTGGTTATAGCCGATCGCGGTGGAGATCGCGCGCGAGCCGCCGTGCTCGATTCCCGATTGCACATCGTAATTGCCGGTGCCGCCTGTCTCGAACGAATAGACCCGCACCGCCTGCTCGCGCGTCAGCCCCGCCGCCGCCGCGTAGCGGGCATAGGCCCGCTTGAATTCGGTTTCGCTCGCCGGAAGTTGCGGCCTGAACTGGAATTGTTCCGCCGCGGCCTTCAGGAGATCGGCCACGACCGGAATATATTTGCGTTCGCGCGGCGGCCGCTCCGGCTCTTGCTCAGGCAACGGGTTTATCGGCCGTTTCGGCCCATTATAGACCGGCGGCTGCGTCAGCACATAATCGTCGGGATCGATCGGCAGATGCTCACGCCGCTTGGCGTTACGCCCGCGCCGCTTGTCGGCGATCGCGCTCCAATAATCGGACGCCTCCTGATCGAACGCGGCGCGCGCTTGCTGATATTCCTGCAGCTTGCGGCGATAGTCCGAGATCGCCTGCGGGGAGACCGCCTGCGCCATCGCGTCCGCAGTTGCCGGCCGCAGCGCGGCTGTATCCATCGCGCTTGCCTTCGGCACGGTTAGCAGCAGCGCGAGCGCGAGATATTGGTGGAAGCGAATCGCAGGGAACGCCATGCGGCCCTTGTAGCAAGGGCTGCGCGCAAGTCAGCCCCGGAACCGCAAGGAACACGACGTCTTTTTGTCTCATTCCTGTTCGACGCGTTTTGCCGACGCAGACCAGAAGCGCCTTCGCTCGAAACCGCGATGGCTATTTCCAGGCGAAGACCGGCTGCTCCAGTTCGGCAACCCGGGTCTCGCGGCCGGCGAGCACTTCGCGAAACTGATAGATCAACGCCGCGGTCGGGGCGTGGATGAGCCGGCCGGCGTGGTGAAACCGGATCACGCGCCCCGTGCTTTCCGGAATCGCGGTAAAATCGAAAGCATCGCTTCGTTCGATATCGGCGAGCGCGATCCGATGCACCGAGGCGACCTCCTCGGGGTTGGCCGAGATCACCGCGCCTTTGCCCGCCCACAGCACGACCGGCGTGATCAGATAGCCCGACCGGGTCGGATAATCGTCGAGCATGCCGAGCACATGCGCGGGCTTCAGTTCAAGGCCGAGCTCTTCATGCAGCTCGCGCAGTGCCGCCGCGATCGGTGTCTCGCCCTCGTCGCAGCGCCCGCCCGGCAAGGCCCATTGCGCCCGGTGGGTACGCAGGCCGGCGGCACGCCTTGTCAGCATGAAGGCCGTTCCTTCCGCCGCGTCATCCGCTTCGACAAGGACGATCGCCACCGCGGCCCGCTTCAGCGTGGGCGCCGGTTCGGCCACAGGCAGGCGCGTGAACGCCGCGCAAAGCTCTGCAATATTCCGCCGGGTGGTATCATCGAATGGCCGGGTCATCCAGCTTGACTACACCACGCCGGCGATTGATGAAATGACCGGAAACCTCGCATCGGCAATCGAGACGGAAAGCCCTGACATGACGGACGCGACCGCGGAAAAGCTCAGATCCGACGGCTGGTCGCTGGTCGAAACCACGGGCTTCCTCAACCTGGTCGGACCGCTCTGGCAGCGGGCAGTGGACGGCGTACATGAATATGCGCTGGTCGCGCAGGACAAGCATCATAACCGCCGAGGCCTGGTCCAGGGCGGGCTCTTGATGACATTCGCGGATCGCGCCTGCGGCATGACCGCCCGCTACGTGTCGGGCCATCCGACCTTGGCGACGGTTCAGCTCGACGTGCATTTCATCGACAGCGGCAAGATCGGCGAGATCCTGATGACGCGGCCCCGCGTGGTCCGCACCACGCGCAGCCTCATTTTCATGAATGCGGAAGTGACCGTGCAGGGCCGCACCATCATCACGGCCAACGGCGTGTTCAAGATATTGAAGAAGGATTCCTGACAGTCTTCGTCATGGCGAGGAGCATAAGCGACGAAGCAATCCAGAATCTTTGCTGCTCACGCTGGATTGCTTCGCTTGCGCTCGCAATAACGGCTTACGACCGCTATTCTTCTTGCCTGTCCAGCCCCGTCATTCCGGGGCACGCGTCAGCGCGAACCCGGAATCCAGAAGCTGAGTTCGGGATTCCCCGGTGCGCAATTGCGCATCTGAGGTCTGGTGCTGACGCACCATCCCGGAATGGCGACCGATATTTGGAGGACCACCCGATGCACTATCGCTCACTCGGCCGCAGCGGCCTGAAGATATCGCCGATCTGCCTCGGCACCATGATGTTCGGCGGGCCGACCGACGAAGCCACCTCCTCGCGGATCGTGGCCAAAGCGCGCGAGGCCGGCATCAATTTCATCGATACCGCGGATGTCTATAATGGCGGCCAGTCCGAGCAGGTGGTCGGCCGCGCCGTCTCCAACAGCCGGCAAGGCTGGATCCTGGCCACGAAGCTCGCCAACCAGATGGGCGACGATCCCAATCGCGGGGGACTGTCGCGGCGCTGGGTGTTGCAAGCCGCCGAGGAAAGCCTGAAGCGGCTCGGCACCGACTACATCGACATCTATTACCTGCACAAGGAAGACCATTCGACGCCGCTCGAGGAGACCGTGCGCGCGATGGGAGACCTGCTGCGCCAGGGCAAGGTGCGCTATTTCGGCGTCTCGAACTACCGGGCCTGGCGCGTCGCCGAAATCTGCAACATCTGCGATCACCTCGGCATCGACCGTCCGGTGGTCAGCCAGCCCTATTACAACGCGATGAACCGCATGCCGGAGGTCGAGCACTTTCCGGCCTGCGGCTATTACGGCCTCGGTATCGTTCCCTATAGCCCGCTGGCGCGTGGCGTGCTCACCGGCAAATATGCCCCCGATGCCGCGCCCGACAAGGAGACGCGCGCCGGCCGCCACGACACCCGCATGATGCAGACCGAGTGGCGGCCGGAATCGCTCAAGCTCGCGCAGGAGATCAAGCGGCACGCCGAGGCAAAGGGTATCACCGCCGGTCAATTCGCGGTGGCATGGGTGCTGAACTCTTCCTTCGTCAGCGGCGTGATCGCGGGCCCGCGCACCGAGGAGCAATGGGACGACTACCTGCGCGCGCTCGACTATCGCTTCACCGCCGAGGACGAAGCGCTGATCGATCGCCTTGTCGTCAGCGGTCATCCCTCGACACCAGGCTTTAACGATCCGGCCTATCCGATCGAGGGACGAAGGGCGCGGACAGCGGAATAGATGAAGCGCCGCCCGGTTAAGGTTGACCGGTTAGGTTAAGGCAAGGCTTCGATTGCGCCCCCGCAGGCGCGGGATATTTTCCATCCTAATTTCGATGAGCCAAGCCGCCGGACGCTTCTATGCCGTCCGACAACCCATCAGAACCTTCTCGGTTCTAGCGGCGTCAATACCAAGCTCACCACGTTTATTTTGATGCGTTTTCCTCACGCGAAAACGCCATGGATTGGACACGTCATGCAAACCGAAAGCCGCGAAGGGCTTCGAATGCTGGGCCTCAGCCCGAAACCCGCCTGGGCCGAAGTCTGGCATTTGTGGAACACGATCATTCCCCGACGCTCCATCACAGGGCGGCTGTTGATGGGCCAGGTGTGGCGCCGGCACGACGGACGGCGCTGGATCTACAAGAAATTCACCGAATATAACGGGTAGCGATTTCCCAGGAACCTTTTCGGTTCTGATGGAATCAAAAATCGAGGCTCACCTCTTTTGTTTTGATGCGTCTTGTTCACGCGAACCGGAAGCCACTTCGCTCGAAAACGCTATAGCGCCGCAGGAGGCAGAGAGCCTGCCCGCGGCCGCTCCTGATCAGCCGCTCAGCCTTTCACGTCGTTGGCGGCTTGTTTCGGCGGCAGCGGCAGCACCGGCGAACCGGGGCCGATCTTCTGCAGATTGCCGATAATCACCTTGTCGTTTTCGGCAAGGCCGGTGACGCTGACGGAATCGCCATCGGTCGGACCGAGCGTGACCAGCTTCTGCTCGGCCTTGCTGCCGGCGCCGACGACAAAGACGTATTTGCCGAGCTGGCTCGAACCCAATGCCGTTTGCGGCACCAGCATCGCGTTGGGCTCGTCCCGTACATGGACGCGGATGCGGACATATTGTCCGGGCAGCAGCGTGAATTTCGGATTCGCGACCGTGGCGCGCGCGGTGATCGTGCCCGTCGAGCGATCGACGGTGTTGTCGATGAACGTCAGCTCGCCGTCGTAGCTGACCTTTGGATCGTCCGGCATCGAGATTTTCGTGGTGACCGTGCCGGCTTCGCGCGCGGCCTGAATGTCGGCCAGCTCGCGTTCACTCGGATTGAAGGTGACGTAGATCGGATCGAGCTGGACCAGCGTGTTGAGCGTCAGGCCCGATCCGCCGACCAGTGTGCCGACCGGCGCGCGGTTGCGGCCGAGGCGGCCGGAAAAGGGCGCGCGGATTTCCGTGTAAGCCAGATTGATCTCCGCGGTATGCACCGCAGCGTTGTCCTGGGCCACGGAAGCCTCGCTTTGCCCGAGCGTGCTGGCGCGCTGATCGTAATTGTCCTTGGCGAGGAAGCCGGTTTTGACCAGCTCGTCGCCGCGCCTGAAATTCGACCGCGCATATTCAAGCGCCGCGACGTTGCGCTGGGCCTGCGCCCTGGCCTGATCGAGCGCGGCGAGATAGTCGCGATCGTCGATCTTATAAAGCAGATCGCCTTCCTTCACGTCCGCGCCGTCGGCGGTCGGCTGCGACTGGATGTAACCACCCACCTTGGCCTGCAGCGAGACTTCACGAATGGATTCGGTACGCGCCGAATATTCAAGATAGACCGGCAAGTTCCGCTTCACGACCGCGGCCACCGGGACCGGCATGGCCGGCGGCCCCGAAGGGGCTGCCGCCGACGCCAGCTCCGGTCCGCTCTGGTACGAGGTGATGACGACGATGGCAGCCACGGCAACGAGGGCTGTGCCGCCAAGCCAGATTTTCCAGTTTCGCATGGATGTCTTCCTGTTCTATTCCGCCGGAGCCGCTTCGACGACCGGCGCGTGACCCAATTCGTGCTCATGCCCGTGCTTGTGACCGCGTTCGCGCAGGCCTTCGATGACGGCGTAGAAGACCGGAACAAACAAAAGGGTGAGGATGGTCGCGGCCAGCATGCCGCCGAACACCGTCGTCCCGATTGACTGGCGGCTCGCTGCGCCGGCGCCGGTGGCGATCATCAAGGGCACGACGCCCAGGATGAACGCAAACGCCGTCATCAGGATCGGACGGAGCCGCAGCCGCGCGGCTTCCATCGCCGCATCCACGATGCTCAATCCCTCCAGCCGGCGCCGCTTGGCGAACTCGACGATCAGAATGGCGTTCTTGGCCGACAATCCGATCAACATCACGAAGCCGATTTGCGAATAGACGTCGGTCTGCAGACCCCGCACGAACAGCGCCAGGAACGCGCCGAACAACGCCAGCGGCACCGCGAACAGCACCATGAACGGCATCGACCAGCTCTCATATTGCGCGGCCAGGATCAGGAACACGAACACGATCGCCAGGATGAAGACGATGGTGGCGATCGATCCCGCTTTCAATTCCTGGAAGGTGATGCCCGTCCATTCGAACGCGAAATCGCGCGGCAACGCGATCGCAGCGGCCCGCTCCATGGCGGTGACCGCCTGCCCCGAACTGTAGCCGGGCGCGGGCCCGCCATTGATCAGGGCCGAACCGTAATTGTTGTAATGCGGCACGGTCTCCGGACCGACGATCGGCTTCAACTGGCCGAGCGTACTCAGCGGCACCATGCCGCCGCTGGCATTGCGCACATAGAGCCGCGACAGATCGCTGGCCGCGGCGCGCCGGTCGGTATCCGCCTGCAACGTCACGCGGAAGGTGCGGCCGAACAGGTTGAAGTCGTTGACGTAGAGCGAGCCGAGGAAGATCTGCAGCGTGTTGAAGACGTCGGGGATGTTGAGACCGAGCAGCTTCGCCTTGGTACGGTCGAGGTCATAGTTGTACTGCGGCGTCGAGGTCGAGAACGACGAGAACAGCTGCATCGGATTGAGCTCGGGCTGCTTCCGCGCCTCGGCGATCAGGGCTTGCGTGGCCTCGTTCAGCGCGAAGGCGCCTCGCCCGGTCAGATCCTCGACCTGGAATTCGAATCCGCCCATGGTGCCGAGACCCGGAATCGAGGGCGGGTCGAAACTGAGCGCCATCGCCTCGGGGATCGCCAGCAATTTCGGCCGCACTTCCGCAACCAGGCGCATGGCGCTCTGCGAAGGCGGCCGCTCGTCCCAAGGCTTCAGGATCGCGAACTCCACCGCCGAGTTTGACTGCGACGCGTTGGTGAGGAAGTTGAGCCCGGTGATCGAACCGACGATGTCGATGCCCGGCGTGCTTTGCAGGACCTGGCGGACCTTCTCGGCAACCTCGTCGGTCCGCTGCAGCGACGCACCGTCCGGAAGCTGGATCACGACAAAGAAGTAGCCCTGATCTTCCACGGGAAGGAAGCTCGATGGAATGCGCTGCGACAAATAGACGGTCGCCCCCAACACCACCACGAACAGGCCCAGGATCGCCCAGCGCAGCCGGATCAGGCCGCGCACCATGCCGGCGTAACTATGCGAGAGCCAGTCGAACCCCTGATTGAACCAGCGGAATGGCGCAAAATTGGGCGGCGGCCGGTGCCGCAGCAACGCGGCGCTCAAGGCCGGGCTCAAGGTCAGCGAGTTGAACGCGGAGATACCGACCGAGATCGCGACCGTCAGCGCGAACTGATTGTAGAGCCGGCCGGCCACGCCGGGGATGAAGGCAACCGGAACGAACACCGCCATCAGCACCGCGGTCGTCGCGATGATGGGCCCCGTCACTTCGGCCATCGCCGCCTGCGCGGCGCGCAGCGGCGGCAGGCCGTTTTCCAGCTGCCGCTCGACGTTTTCGACCACCACGATCGCGTCGTCGACGACGAGCCCGATCGCGAGCACCATGCCGAGCAGGCTCAGCATGTTCATCGAAAAGCCCATCATCTCCATCACCGCGAGCGTCGCGATCAGCGACACCGGGATGGCGATGGTCGGAATCAGCGTGGTCCGCCAGTTCTGCAGGAAAATAAAGACCACCAGCACGACGAGGATCAGCGCCTCGACCAGCGTGATGATCACGTCACGCTTGGCCGCCGAGACGAACCGCGTGGTGTCGTAATGCATCGCATAAGCGATCCCCTTCGGGAACCGCTTGGACAGCTCCTCCATCTTGTCCTTGACGTGCTGCTGCAGGTCGAGCGCGTTCGAGCCCGGCATCTGGAACACGCCGAGCACCACGGTCGGGTCGGCGCCGAACACGGCGGTGGAGGAATATTGCAACGCGCCGAGTTCGACGCGGGCGACGTCGCGCAGCCGCACGATCGAGCCGGTCGCGGGATCGGAGCGGACGATGATGTCCTTGAACTGCTCGGGATCGCTCAAACGCCCGGTGGCGTTGACCTGCATCTCGAACGCCGTGCCGGGAGGCGACGGCGACTCGCCGATCTTGCCGGCTGCGACCTGGACGTTCTGTTCGGCCACGGCGTTCTGCACATCGACGGCGGTGATGCCGAGCTTGGCGAGCTTGTCCGGGTCGAGCCAGACCCGCATCGAATAGCGCCGCTCGCCGAAAATCTGCACGTCGCCGACGCCGGGCACGCGCTTCAAGGGATCGACCACCTGCAAATAGGCGTAATTGCTGAGCGCGACCGGATCGACCGAGCGATCCGGCGAGACCAGGTTCACGATCAGCACGAAATTGGGATTCTGCTTCTTGATGATGACGCCAGCCTGGTTGACGATCGGCGGCAGCGAAGCGGCGGCCTGCGCCACGCGGTTTTGTACGTCGACCGCGGCAATGCTCAAGGGGTAGCCGACATCGAAGGTGATCGTGATCGTGGACGAGCCGTCATTGGAACTGGCGGACGACATATACGTCATCCCCTGCACGCCGTTGATCTGCTGTTCAAGCGGCGTGGTCACCGTATCGGCGACGACTTGCGCGCTCGCGCCCGGATAGGTCGCGCTGACCACGACCTGCGGCGGCGTGATGTCCGGAAATTGTGAAACCGGCAGCAGGAAATAACAGATGGCTCCGGCCAGCACCATGATCACGGCAATGGACGATGCGAAGATCGGACGGTGAATGAAGAAATTGACCATGAAGCTTTCCGACCTTGACGTTCGATGTCTTGATGTTTGGTGTTTTGATATTCGGTGTCTTGACGTTAAGTACGCCGCGATGTTACCCATCAGTAACAGGCCATGTTACCGATCGGTAACATTTAGGTCAAGTAGTGGTGCCATGAAAACCCGCAAGGGGACGTGAAATGTCCGGGGTCCCTGCCGCAATCGTCCGGCCGCGCGAACGCATTATCGCCGCGGCGCGCGAGCTGTTTCATCGGCACGGCATTCGCGGGGTCGGCGTCGACACCATCGCCGACGCGGCCGGCACCAACAAGATGACGCTCTACCGGCATTTCGAATCCAAGGACGAACTCATTCTCGCCTATGTGCGGACCGTCGCGGCGGAAGGCGAGACGATGTGGCAGGAGATCGCGCGCGACCATCCGGGCGATTCGCAGGCCCAGCTGGACGACTGGCTGATGCGCGCGGCCGAATGCGTCAGCGCGGACGGCCGCGGCTGCGATCTCGCCAATGTCGCCGTCGAGTTGACGGAGGACAATCATCCGGCCCGAAAACTGATCGAACAATTGAAGATCCATCACCGCGACCGCCTGGCGGCGCTGTGCCGCGCCGCCGGCGTCGTTCAATCCGAGGCGCTCGCCGACACGCTCACGCTGCTTCTGGAAGGCGCGCGGGTCTGCCGCGTGACCGCGGGCCGGAAAGGCCCCAGCGCCGAATTCATCCACACCGCGCGCACCGTCATCGAATCGTTCGAGAAAAAGCCGAAGGCGAAACGCAAGGACACGACGCACAAAGGCATCGAGCAGCGCCGGACCATCGCGTAAGCGTTAAGGCCGCGTGCGGCGGTCTCAGCCGACCGGGCCGAGAATCCGGCCGTAATGTTTCGCAAGGTCGCAGGTATCGTGGTCGACGATGTTGGTATCGGCCAATTCAAGGTTGAAGAAACTCTGTGCCTCGCCCTCGAAAAGCGGCCCTGCATGCCAGGTGCCCTTTTTGAGCGCGACGGCGACCGTGCCCGGAACGCGGAACACCTGAATGGCCTCGAACGCCGGAACGTCCGCCGCCCCGGGCGGGGCGACACCGAGATACCAGCTATTTCCGCCCACGGAGGCCAGGGCCTGGGTGACGGCCTTGTGCCGGGTGATGCGGCTGATCGTCAGGCCGCGGGCCGGAATACGCATCGCGTAAAAGCGGGGCGTGCCGCCGGACAGATCAAGTTGCGCATCCGCCGAACCGAACGGCACGCCGTCCTCCATCGGCACGATCACGGAGCCATAGGGCGCGAAAGCTTCCGGCGTCAATTCGGCGACCGGAACGGTGACGGTTTCAACAGTGCTGGTAACGGTGCTCATGGCGATCTCATTTCTGGCCAGAGGTGAACGGGGCGGCATGGGTCAATTCGAAGTCGAGCGGCACATCGAGGTCGGGGTCGGCGTAATCGATGAACCGGCCGAGAAAGCTGCCGGCCTGCTGCTCGAAGAGACGGCCGGTCACGCCGCGCACCAGCTGCGGCAGCGCATGCCTATGCCCGCTGATCGAGGTCATGTGCGGACCGTGGCTGACGGCGCTGGCGAAATTGAAACAGAAAACCCGGCTGACCCAGGCCGACGCTTCGTCGCGCGGATCAAAGCTGAAGTCGGGCGCGACGAACGGATAGGCGCCAAGCCGCTCGTCGGCCTCGTCGGGCTCCGGCTGGTAGCGATCGCGCCACAGCGCGATCTGCGAGGCGAGCGAACTCAGTTCGGGGCGCGCAGCAAGATCGACGACAAGGCCGGTCGCGCAGAGCAGATGGTCGCACAACAGCCGCCCTTGCGGGGTTTCCACGGCGACCTCCGTTCCCTGCAGCGCCACGGAGAGCCAGGGACAGGCCGGGTGCAGATGGAAATCGGGATGGGCCAGCGCTGTCCGGAAACCCCGCGGAGGCGGCGGCTGATCGACCAGCCGCATATAGCGCGCCACGCGCCAGCGTATTGCGGGATCGAGCCGGGAGAAGTGCGTCATCGTTCCGGCGGTCTCGAGATAACGATGCGGGTTGAATCGCGGCAGCCTGTCGCGGCGGAAGCAAAGATCGACCCGCGCAGCACCTGCGGCGAGCGCCGCATTGGCATTGTCGAACGCCGACGCTCCATTGCCGAGAATGGCAATTCTGGCGCCCCGGAGCCGCGCGAAATCGACCGGTCCGTTGCTATGGCTGTAGCGGTCGCGCGGCAGCGAGTCGCTGACAAGGGCAGGCACGCGCCACGCGCCCGCACCGTCGAAGCCCGACGCGATAACGACCGTGCGCGCGGTCCATAGCACCGTCCGCGCGCCGGCCTGGGCAACCACCTCCAAGAGGCCGGGCTCCCCCGTCGCGGCGCGGATGTCCGTCACCAGGGTATCGTTCTCGATCTTGATCTCGAGAGTCGCCTGATACCAGCGGAGATAATCCGCCCAGTCCAATCGCGGAATGCGGTCCAGCGCGGCCCAGGCGTCGGCCCCGTAGGTTTCGCTGTACCAGGCCTGCACCGAAAGACTGGGGCAGCCGAATTCCATGCCGTTGAGCGCCTTCGGCGTCCGCAATTCCTCCATGCGGGCGAAATCGTCCCAGACGCCTTCCCGGCCGGCAGGCGACTTGTCGAGGATGACGACATCCTCGACACCGTCGCGCCGCAGGGCGGCGGCAATCGCAAGACCCGACTGTCCGCCACCGACGATCACCACGGCATGGACCGGCATGCCGGATCTGGTGGTGGACCTGGTGACCCAGCCCGTCGTGGGATAACTCAGGCTGGCGAGATCGGCCCGCGCGCGGGCGCTGAGAGCGGCAAGATCGGCGCGGTTTCCCGAACGGGCGGTCCGATCCCTCGATATCGGGGCCTTCGCGTCTCTCGATCCGTCCTGGTCCATCGCGGCGGCGTCCTGTGCGGTTCCCCGCATTGATCGCATATCCGCGCAGCCGTCGCGAAGCAGCAAATTTGCTCAATGTGCTGCCTATTTCGCAGCACATCACGGACGGCAACGGCCGAAGCCACGTCATTCCGGCTTCAGCTGAGTGGCCGACCGCAAGATAATTTCGGGCCTGCCGTGATAGAGTTGCACAGGGCCCCTGATGTCAACGGTTCTGCCTTCAAGCGACTGTGCGTTCGGAAACGCTCCCGCATCTTCCGAAAATATGACGCCGGTAAAGGCCTCGTCCGGATACGTACCGCCGAGGTCCAGAAACGTGGTACCGCGCCCGGTGGTATGCACCTCATCGACCACGCCTCTTACGGTGACTGTCTCACCAACATGCGCTGAAGCTTCGGTGGCGCTGATGGTTTGTGCAAGCGCCGGTGTTGAAAGAACACTTAGTCCGAACAGAAGTGCAATGGTCTTCACGGCGCCGGCCTCCGAATGTTCAGGAGAGCATCGTCCCGCCCAGCGGAAAGTGGAGCGCTCGGTAAATTAAGTTATCGCGCACATCGGCAGGAATCCACCGCACGCGGAGAGAAAGCCGCGAACAAGCGCGCTCCATTGGACGTACCACCAGATCCGGCATTTTGCCTACCCGTGCCGAACAGTCGAGCAAGCATACTTGCCTGCAAGGGCTTAACTTCTTGAAGAAAAATGGGAGACAGCTCCCCCTCGCCACGCGAGCTCTGTTGCCGCTTAATCCCTACGCGTCGATATCGACGTCCTTTGTTTCCTTGCCGATCAGCAGCGCCAGCAACGTCAGAACCGCCATGGCGGAAAGATAGATGCCGACCAGGAACGGACTTCCACCGCCGGCGCTCCAAAGCGCGACCGCGATGAAAGGAGCCACGGCGGCACCCAGGATCGACGAGACATTGTATGAAATGCCCGAGCCCGTGTAGCGGACATTCGCCGGAAACAGTTCGGGAAGCAGAGCGCCCATGGGTCCGAACGTCATGCCCATGAGGGCGAACCCAAGAATCAGCCACGCCATGACGCCGGCAAAGCCGGCCGCCAGCATCGGCACCCAGACCACACCAAAGATGGCGATGGCGACCGTGATCCAGATCAGCGTCTTGCGGCGTCCCCATCGATCGGCCCAGGGACCGGAAAGGAGCGTGAAGATTCCGAAGAACACCACGCCGACGATCATCATCAGGACGAACGTTCGGTAGTCATAGCCGAGGCCGGGCAGCGCGCCGTTGACCGCCGCACGCCCGTAGCTGAGCGAAAACGTGGTCATCAGATAGAACAGCACATAGGTGGCCAGCATGTAGAAGGTGCCGAGGATCAGTTCCTTCCAGTAAGTCCTGATCGCCGCAGCGAGCGGCACCTTGTGAACCTGCCCCGTCCTCACGGTTCGTTCGAATGCTTTGCTTTCAACGAGATTCAGGCGGACCCACAAACCGACGATGACCATCACCGCCGAGAACAGGAATGGAATGCGCCATCCCCAGGCGAGAAAAGCATCCGACGGCCGCGATGGATCGTTGGACGGCAAGATCGCCGCGATCATCAAAAAAAGGCCGTTGGCGATGACGAAACCGAGCGGTGCGCCGAGTTGCGGAAAAGTCCCGAAGATCGCGCGCTTGCCCTTTGGCGCATTTTCCGTGGCCACCAGCGCCGCGCCGCTCCACTCGCCGCCGAGCGCAAATCCTTGCGCCAGGCGCAGCAGAACCAGCAATGCGGGAGCGAACCAGCCAGCGACGGAATAGGTCGGAAGCAGGCCGATGAGGAAAGTCGCGATCCCCATCGTCAACAGCGCGCCGACCAGCGTGATCTTGCGGCCCCGCTTGTCGCCGAGATGTCCGAAAAAGATCGCGCCGAGCGGCCGGGCGATCATTGCCGCGCCGAACACCGCGAACGACGCCAGCAACGCCGTTCTGTCGTTGCCGGCCGGAAAGAACAAATGAGGGAAAACCAGCACCGCCGCTGTCGCATAGACATAAAAATCGTAGAACTCGACGGTGGTGCCGATGAGGCTGGCGAGGATCACGCGGGAGCGTGGATTGACCGGCGCGGCGATAGACGTTTCCACAGCAACAGACGACATTGAACCCAAGAACTCCCCTTTGACCGCGCGTCACGTCGGTTTCCGCTGGAACCATGCGCGCAGCTTGCAAAACCTGTAAAGCCCCCCGATCCCTCGCCGTCACCGGAGCCTTTTCGCTCCTGATGGACGGAAGACCGCAGTCGACGAAGCCTGCCTTGACGGCACCGCCGTCATGCGAATCGGCATCCGGCATCACTTGAAAACGCTATAAATGCGTCTTTCGGTAGTGCCAGAAACGCATGGGGTGCGTATCAAAATTGCTCCGACAGAGCCGTCGCGGCAATTTTCGGAAGCCACACGGAGCTTCATCAGCCGTGAAACGCGATTCCAGATGACCGGAAAATGGTGCCCAGGGGCGGGATCGAACCACCGACACTGCGATTTTCAGTCGCATGCTCTACCAACTGAGCTACCTGGGCACTTCGGGACGCCGAAGGCCCCGGAGCGGGCGGTTTATAGTGAGGTCGGACCGCCCTGTCCACCCGTCCGGCAATATCGCCAAATAACACGGAAATAACGCTTATTCCGCCTCTTCGTCATCTTCCGGACGGCCGGGAATGGCGTAGGAGCCGGACAGCCATCGGTTCAGGTCGACGTCCCGGCAGCGCGGAGAACAAAACGGCAGCGTGGCTTCGGAAGCGGGTTTGCCGCAGATCGGGCAAGTTTTCGCCGAGGCCTTGGTTGGCGGCCCGGCGGACCGGCCGGCTGCCCCCTTGCCGGAGCGGCCCGCGCCTCGCGGCTTAGCTGGCATTCAACCAGCCGAAACGGATCGGAAAGCCCTCGCCGCCGAGCAGTGAAATCGACTCGTACAGCGGCAGGCCGACGACATTGGTGTAGGAGCCGACCATCTTGACCACGAACGATCCGGCGATGCCCTGCACGGCGTAGCCGCCAGCCTTGCCGCGCCATTCGCCGGAGCCGATATAGGCTTGGATATCATCCTCGCTGAGGCGCTTGAAGCGCACGCGGGTCTCCACCAGGCGCTGGCGAAAGGCCTCCTTGGGCGTCACCAGGCAGATCGCGGTGTAGACGCGGTGATTGCGCCCGGACAGCATCCGAAGGCACTGCGAGGCTTCGTCGACCAGATTGGCCTTGGGCAGGATGCGGCGGCCGACCGCGACCACGGTGTCGGCCGCGAGGATGAACGATCCGCGCAATTCGTCGTCGAGTTGCACCGATTTGAGCGCGGCGTCGGCCTTGGCGCGGGCCAGCCGGTTGGCGCAGGCGCGCGGCAATTCCGCCCGCCGCGGCGTTTCATCGACATCGGCCGGGCGCAAGGCGTCAGGCTCGATGCCGGCCTGGTTGAGCAGGCTGAGCCGTCGCGGCGAACCGGAAGCAAGAACGATTTTGGGGCGGCCAAGCATGCGGATTTTGCTGGGAAAGGATGTGGGGACTGAACGCGCGCGGAAACTATCGGAAGGGCTTGCCTGACACAACCGCAAGCATCTCCGCTCTCTCCGGGGTCAGGTTGCGGCGAAGAGGTTGCAGTCCGGCGTCAGCCTGCTGCCCCGTTCCTCCGGCGCTCCGGCGCCACCCGTCCCCATCAAGAATTCGCTGAATTGGCAGATTCGCGATACGCTTTTATGACCGGGTTATTAGAGCGTTTTTGAGCGAAGTGGATACCGGTTCGCGTGAAGAAAACGCGTCAAAACAACAAACTAGAGATTCGGTTCTGATTCAATCAGAACCGAATCTCTAGCTGGCAGCTACCCGCTCGCAACCCCGGCCTTGGCAAAGCGCTTGCGGATCCGCAGCAGCAGGCCGTCGCAGACCTCGCGATAGGCTTCTAATTTCTGCTCGCGATTGCCCTCGGCCCCGGTGGGATCCTGGGTCGGCCAGTATTCGACATCGGCGGCCAGGGTGCGCGTCAGTTCCAGCGCCTTGTGATGGGCCTCCGGCGACAGCGTGATGATGAGGTCGAAATTGAGCCCTTCCCAGTCGTCCAGTTCTTCAAACGTCATCGGCCTGTGGCCGGAAATGTCCTGGCCCAGTTCCGCCATCACGGCGACCGCGAACGGATCGGTCTCGCCTTTCCTGACGCCGGCGGACCTGACATAGAGCGCCTGCGGAAACATCCGCTGCAGCAGGCTTTCCGCCATCGGCGAGCGCACGCTGTTCAGGCCGCACACGAACAGCACGGACTGCGGAACACGCGCGCGCGACAACGCCGCCATGCGGTCACGCTACCCACGGCCGGAGAACGATCATGCGTCCCGTCATCCGTCCTGGCCCTTCCAGTGCAGCACGCAGATCAGCGTGAACAACCGGCGGGCGGTTTCGAAATCGACTCGCACCTTGCCCTTCAAGCGCTCCTGCAGCGTGCGCGACCCCTCGTCGTGGATGCCGCGGCGGCCCATGTCGATGGCCTCGATCTTGTCCGGCGTCGCGGTGCGGATCGCCTGATAATAGCTGTCGCAGATCATGAAATAGTCCTTCACGATCCGCCGGAACGGCGTCAGCGACAACAGATGCGCCACCACGGGCGTGCCGTCCTGGCGGCGAATGTCGAACATCAGCCGGCTGCCGGTGATGCCGAGATGCAGGGTGAACGGCCCGTTATCGGCGCCAGCCGGCGAAAACAGGTTCTTTTCGACCAGATCGTAGATCGCGATCGCGCGCTCATGCTCGATGTCGGGGCCGGAACGTCCGATCGACTCCTCGTCGAGCGTCACCGCAACGATACGATTGTTCGAATCGTCAACGGGGGGCGGCTTGGTCATGACCGGTTCATGGCAAATTGAGGCGCAGTCCAACCGAACGGGAGTGAGCCTCGAGCCCCTCGGCCTTGCCGAGCGTCATCGCCGCCGGCCCCAGCGCGCGCAACTGCTCCGGCCCGCATTTGAGGATCGAGGTCCGCTTCATGAAGTCGAGCACGCCGAGCCCGGACGAGAACCGCGCCGAGCGCGCGGTCGGCAATACGTGGTTGGAGCCGCCGACATAATCGCCGATCGCCTCGGGCGTATGCGGCCCCAGGAAGATCGCGCCGGCATTGCGGACCTTGTTCGAAAACGCTTCCGGGTCTTGCGTCATGATCTCCAGATGCTCGGCCGCGATCGCATTGGCGAGCGGCACGGCCTCGTCGAGATTCCTGACCTGGATGATCGCGCCGAAATCGCTCCAGGAGGCCTGCGCGATCGCCGCGCGCGGCAGCGTCTTCAACTGCGATTCCACCGCGCGCGCAACCTCATCGGCCAAATCAGCATCGTCGGTGATCAGGATCGACTGTGCGCTGGCGTCGTGCTCGGCCTGCGCCAGCAGGTCGGCCGCGATCCAGCCGGCATTGCCAGTGCGGTCGGCGATCACGAGCACTTCGGAGGGACCGGCGATCATGTCGATGCCGACCTTGCCAAATACCAGCCGCTTGGCGGCGGCGACGTAAGCGTTGCCGGGCCCGACGATCTTCGCCACCGGCGCGATCGTCGCGGTGCCGTAGGCGAGCGCGGCCACGGCCTGCGCGCCGCCGACGCGATAGATCTCGGTGACGCCGCCAAGATGCGCCGCCGCCAGCACCAGCGGGTTGAGCCTGCCGTCGGGGGACGGCACCACCATCACCATGCGCGACACACCGGCGACCATCGCCGGCACCGCGTTCATCAGCACCGAGGACGGATAGGCCGCGGTGCCGCCGGGGACATAAAGCCCGACGGCGTCGATGGCGCTCCAGCGCCAGCCGAGCTCGACCCCCTGCGCGTCGGTGAAGCGCATGTCCTTTGGCAATTGCTGGCGGTGGAAGCTTTCGATCCGGTCGCGGGCGAAGGCCAGTGCTTCGAGCGTGGCGGCGTCGCAGGCCTTGATCGCCGCGTCGATTTCCGCCGGCGTGACGCGCAGGCGGCCCGCGTCGAGATCGAGCCGGTCGAATTTGCGCGTCGCCTCCAGCAGCGCCTGGTCGCCGCGTGCGGCGACGTCATCGACGATGGCGCGGGCGGCGCTCTCGATGTCGGCGGCAACCTCGCGCTTGGCCGCGAGAAATGCAGCGAACCGCGGGTCGAAATCGGCGCTGCTGCGGTCCAGACGAACAGGCATGGTGGCTTTCCGGGCTAGTATGGCACCCTGCTCAATGGCGCGGCGACCCACCGCCGTCAACCCTTCTGGGGCCGGCTGGGTGAACCCGTCATTGCGTACCGTCATTCCGGGGCGATGCGAAAGCAGCGAAGCCGGAATCTCGATATTCCGGGCTTGCTCGCTAATGCGAGCGCCCCGGAATGACGTTTTGAGGTCAAGAAGTCACACATCCAGCCCGGACAGCGCGGTTCCGAGATCGTCGGCGCCGAGGTCCACCAGTTCGCATTCGAGACATTCGATATCCAGCCGCAGCGCCCCGCCATGCATGAACATCAGGAGGATGCTGCCGCCGGGCGCCTCACCCGGCTGAAATTCGATTCCCAACAGCTCCAGTTCCGTCTCCGGCGCTCCCAGATCGATATTGCGCGACTTGCATGACAGCACGCGATCAAACCGCAGCGCCGACATCAGGCGTTGCGAGGCGGGTTCCTTGGCCAGGGACGGCTCCCAGTCCAGCCGGCGCATCCCGATCACCAGCCGCTTCTCGCCGTGCCGCCAGACGATATCGGAAACCTGAACGCTAGCGTCCTGAACATGCGCGGAAATGACGGCAAGATCGTCGGCGTCGAGGGCAATCAATTTGAGCTGGCTCGCCACCGGCCTCACCTGAAAATTGGCGCCTAGTCTATCCGCAAAACCGGCATCCACTTTTGCCGAAGACGCGCTGAAGTTCAATCGCTGATGCGCTGGATCGAAGCGCCGCAGGCCGACAGCTTTTCTTCCAGCCGCTCGAAACCGCGGTCGAGATGATAGACGCGGTTGACCATGGTTTCGCCTTCGGCGGCAAGACCCGCGATCACCAGCGACACCGACGCACGCAGATCGGTCGCCATGACCGGCGCGCCGCGCAATTTGGCGATGCCGTCGATGGTCGCGGTTTCGCCATCGAGGCTGATCCGCGCGCCGAACCGCGCCAGTTCCTGCACATGCATGAAGCGGTTTTCGAAAATCGTCTCGGTGATCTGCGACGATCCCTTGGCGCAGGCCATCAGCGCCATCAGCTGCGCCTGCAAATCGGTGGGAAAGCCCGGAAACGGCGCTGTCGATACCTTCACTGGCCCGATCCCCGCGCCATTGCGGGCGACGCGGATGCCTTCATTGTTGACGGTGATGTCGGCGCCGGCCTCGGTCAGCACGTCGAGCGCCGATTGCAGCAATTGCGGCTGCGCCCCGATGAGTTGCACGTCGCCGCCGGTCATGGCCACCGCCATCGCGTAGGTGCCGGTTTCGATCCGGTCGGGCAGCACCGTATGCCGGGCGCCGTGCAGCTTGCTGACGCCTTCGACCAGGATGCGCGGCGTGCCCGCGCCGGACACCCGTGCGCCCATTTTGTTCAGGCAGTCGGCGACGTCGACGATTTCCGGCTCGCAGGCGGCGTTGGTGATGACGGTGGTGCCTTTGGCCAGGGTCGCCGCCATCAGCGCGACATGGGTGCCGCTGACGGTGACCTTGGGGAAATCGATATTGGCGCCCTTGAGGCCGCCGGGCGCCCTGGCGATGACATAGCCGCCGTCGATCGACAGTTCGGCGCCGAGCTTCTCCAGCGCCATGATCAGCAGATCGACCGGCCGGGTGCCGATGGCGCAGCCGCCGGGCAGCGACACCTGGGCCTCGTGCATCCGCGCCACCAGCGGTGCGATCACCCAGAAGCTGGCGCGCATCCGCGACACCAGATCGTAGGGCGCCTTGGTGTCGATGATGTTCGCCGCCGAGATGTGCAGGGTCTGGCCCTGATATTCGCGGTCGCCGGAACGCTTCCCGACCGAGGTGATGTCGACGCCATGATTGCCAAGGATGCGCTGCAACTGCGCCACGTCGGCGAGCCGCGGCACATTGTCCAGGATCAGCGTTTCCTCGGTCAACAGCCCCGCGATCATCAACGGCAACGCCGCATTTTTCGCACCCGAAATCTGAATGCTGCCATTCAGTTTGTTGCCGCCGACGATGCGAATGCGATCCATGCCGAATCCTGCTGTTGCAATGGCCCGAACTATAGGGCCAACAAGGTTACGGCAAAAGCCTTGAAATCTGTGGCTATTTAATGGGATCGGGGGCGCCCCTCGCCGAACGGTCATTCCGAAGCGGCGCCAACCTGTCGGGCGGTTCCGGAATGACGGCGCGGTTAAACGCGATTGATATCCTCGCTCTCCAGCACCGGTTTCGGATAACCGTCGCGCACCACCTTGATCATGGCGCGTCCGATCCGTTCGGTGGTCGTGACGTATTTCGGGGCGACGCGCTTCAGCAGACCGAACAGCGGCGCCGCCGCGACATAGATCGCCTGATACCAGGCGGTCCTCGACCGGATGCCGTGCAGCGGCTGGATCGCCGCAGGGCGAAACATATAGGCGGCCTTGAACGGCAGCTTGAGCAGATCGTTCTCGGTCTCGCCCTTGACCCGCGCCCACATCAGGCTGCCTTGCCCGGTGGAGTCGGTGCCGCGCCCGGTGACGTAGACGAAGACCATGCCCGGGTTGAGCCTCGACAACGTCGTCGCCGCGGCGAGCGTGATATCGTGGGTCACCTGCCGGTAGCGCGCTTCGTCGATGCCGACCGAGCTGACGCCGAGGCAAAAAAAGCAGGCGTCATATCCGGCGAGATCGGATTCGATTCCGGAATAATCCAGAAAATTGTCGTGCCGGATTTCGCGCAGTTTTGCGTTACGCTGGCCGGTCGGGCCGCGGCCAACGGCAAGCACGCTTTCAATGCCGGGATCGAGCAGGCATTCGCGCAGGCAGCCCTGCCCCACCATGCCGGTCGCGCCGAACAGGATGACCTTCATCCGACTTTCCGTTGCGTGGTCGCGTTACGGATTCAGGCCGCAACCGCGGCAGAATCGAAGGAGACGCCGGTCAGAACGGCCGACACATCCCAGAGCCGCGCCGCCACAGCGGCGTCTTTCGCCCGCGGCATGATCTTGGCCGGCTCCGGCGGTCCCTTCAACTCGTAGAACCAGTTCGGGCCATAATAACCGGCCGGCTCCGCGCGCGGCGACGTTGCGGCGAACAGCGTCGGCAGCGCGCCTTCGGCGGCGGAATGACTGGCAATGGGGCGAAGGATCTTGCCGAACAGCCCCATCAAGCCCCCGCTGCCCGGACCGTTGGCGATCAGATCGGTGAGCGCGTAGCCGGGATGCGCGGCGTTGCTCAGCAATCCCCAACCCGCGGCATTGCTGCGCCGCTGCAGTTCGAGTGCGAACATCAGCATCGCCAGTTTCGACTGGCAGTAGGCCTTGAAGGGGTCATAGGATTTTGCACCCTGCAGATCGTCAAAATCGATCACTCCGGAACGGTGCGCGAGGCTGGAGAGATTGACCACGCGCGGACGATCGCCGCGGCGCAGCAGGGGAAGCAGACGGGCCGTGAGCGCGTAATGACTGAGATAATTGGTGCCGAACTGCATCTCGAAACCGTCAGCCGTCTGTTGCCGCTTCGGCAGCGCCATCACACCGGCGTTGTTGATCAGAAGATCCAGCGAATCGTGCGTGGCGGCGAAACGCCTGGCGAAATCGGCCACCGACGCCAGCCGCGCCAGATCGAGGTCTTCATAGGCAATTTTGGCGCCCGGAAATTTGCTGCGAATTTGATCGAGCGCGCGGCGGCCCTTCACCTCGTTGCGGCCGGTCAGCACCACCGTCGCGCCGGCGCCGGCGAGCGCCAGCGCAGTTTCATAGCCGAGGCCGCCGGTAGCGCCGGTGATCACGGCGGTCCTGCCGTTCTGGGGCGGAATGTCTGCGGTAGTCCAGCCGGTCATGCTTATATCTCCCTGCAATCGATTCGTGCGGACCCCGTCCGCCGGTCCCAAATATGCACTCAGTGCAATTTTGCAAGAGGTGAAATTTTGAAGACGGCCGTTGCCGCGCGCAGGCGCGCCAAGCCCAAGCTTGCCAAGCCCAGCCTGGCCAAATCCAGCCCGGCTAAGTCCAAGCCGCAAAAGGCAAAATCCGCATCCGGCGCGGTGGCGACCGGGCTGAGGGAACGGAAGCGGCAGCAGACCCGCGAACGGCTGACCCGGGCGGCGATGGCGTTGTTCCTGGAACGCGGGTTTGAAGCCACCACGCTCGACGACATCGCGGCTGCGGCGGATATTTCCCGCCGCAGCTTTTTCCATTACTTCGCGTCGAAGGAAGACGTAGTGTTCGCCTGGCATGAGGAAAGCACGGCGGATTTGATTGCCGCGGTCGCCGCGCGGCCCGCCACGGAATCCATGCTGACCGCCGCGGAAAACGCGATTGCCGCCGTGGCCCGGCAGTTTGACGCGGACGAAGCGATGGCGATCGCCCGGCTCAAACACGATAATCCCGCCCTGCAGGCGCGCGACCAGGTCAAATACGAGAAGTTCGAACGCGCCCTGGCGGACGCGCTCGTCAAGCGCGCAGGCCGCAAATCGGAACGGCTTCAGGCCCGGCTGGTCGCCATGATCGCGACCGGCGCGATGCGGATCGGGGGCGAGAGCTGGGCAGCCGAAGGCGCGCGCGAAAAGCCGGACGCGATGGCGAAACGGGTCTTCGCTGCGATACGGGCGATCCTTGAATGATCGCCCGCTCCAGCGGTGACGTTATCCCTTGATGAAGGCGAGCAGGTCGGCGTTGATCGTGGCCGCTTCCGTGGTGGGCATGCCGTGCGGAAAGCCCTTGTAGGTCTTCAGCGTGCCGTTCTTCAGCAACTTGGCCGACAATGGTCCGGCAGCGACGTAAGGAACGATCTGATCGTCTTCGCTATGCATCACCAGCACCGGCACCGTGATCTTCTTGAGATCGTCGGTGAAATCGGTCTGTGAGAAGGCGACGATGCCGTCGTAATGCGCCTTGGCGCCGCCCATCATCCCCTGACGCCACCAGTTCGCGATGATGGCTTCCGAGGCTTTTGCGCCCGGCCGGTTGTAGCCATAGAAGGGCCCCTCCGGAAGTGCGCGATAGAATTGCGAGCGATTGGCCGCGAGTTGGGCCTGGAGTCCGTCAAATACTTCTTTGGGAAGGCCGGCTGGATTGGCCGCGGTCTTCACCATCAGCGGCGGCACCGCGCTGATCAACGCCGCCTTCGCCACCCGGCTCTCGCCGTGCCGTCCCAGATAGTGCGCCACCTCGCCGCCGCCGGTGGAATGACCGACGTGGATGGCGTTCTTCAGATCGAGATGCGCCGTCAAAGCGGCAAGGTCGTCGGCATAATGATCCATGTCATGGCCGTCGCCGGTCTGGGTGGATCGGCCGTGGCCGCGGCGGTCATGGGCGATGACGCGATAGCCGTGATCCAGGAAAAACAGCATCTGCGCGTCCCAGTCATCGGCCGACAGCGGCCAGCCGTGCGAAAACACCATTGGCTGTCCGCCGCCCCAATCCTTGTAATAGATTTCGACGCCGTCCTTGGTCTTGATCGTGGGCATTGGCGAGGTCTCCTGCTTGGTAAAACGAAGCTGCCGCGCTCTCGCGCGACATGATTTGAGATACGCAGTCAGGCGAATGTAGCAGCGGGACGGAAACGGCGCACCGCGCCGACGATCACAATGACGAAAAACAGCAACACAATGCCCTGAACGACGGCGAACGGCGGCTCGGCCGGCGGCACGCTCGGCGCCAGCGCATGCAGCACGGGCACCTTGAGGAAGCCCTGGATAATCAACACGAAGACGTTCAGGTACAGCGAGGCCATCGCGGTGAGGACATAGATCGAGCGCCACACGCCGGAGAGATTCATGCCGTAAAGCGCGATGCACGCAATCGCCAGCAGCACCAGCGAGAGAATGCCGATCATGTGCGACGGCAACAGCTTGGTGAACGGAAACAGAAAGCCGGTCGCGCTGGTCAGGATCGTGAACAGCAGGAATATGGCGGTGAGGCCCGGCATGCGGTGCGAGCCGAGCATTCCGAACATGACGATGACGCCGGAGACGATACCGATCAGGCTGATGATCACATGGACCATCGTGAAGGCAGACAAGCTCATACCCAGGACCATGATGCACTCCCCGTTTGAAGGACGGCGAATGTTACGACCCTCGATGACAAATAGCCACACGCGGCGCCGGTCAATGCGTAGGTGCGATGCCCGGATTTTTTGCAAACTTGTCACAAACTGCGCCAAGCTCGTCGCTGCACGCGCGAGGTTTGCTCAATAATAGCGCGGGATCGGACCGTTGTGCGGTGTCTTCCGGTCCGACAGATCGAACAGCACTTCATCGACATAGCACCAGCCCCACCCTTCCGGCGGATCATAGCCTTCGATGATCGGATGCCCGGTGGCGTGGAAATGCTTGGTCGCGTGCCTGTTGGGAGAATCGTCGCAGCAGCCGACGTGACCGCAGCTGCGGCAGATTCGTAAATGCAGCCACGCGCTGCCGCTTTTCAGGCATTCCTCGCAACCGAGCGCACTCGGCGTGACCTCGCGGATGCCGGCGATATGGGCGCAGTGCCTGGCCATTCATTCACCCCCATTTGTCAGAGCGCCGGCTTCTGTGCGCGGCCAAGAAAATCATGCAAGGCCGCCACCACCTGCGCACCCTCGCCGATCGCGCCGCCAACTCGTTTCACCGATCCGGACCGCACGTCGCCGACGGCGAACACGCCGGGCACCGAGGTTTCCAGCGCGGAGGCCGGATCGCTTATCGCCCTGTTGCACTGCGCGCCGGTCACCACGAAACCGCCGCGGTCGACCACGACGCCGCAGCCGTCGAGCCAGCCGGTGGCAGGATCGGCGCCGACGAACAGGAACAAATTGCGGATGTCCATGCCGCGCTCTTCTCCCGACAGCCGGCTGCGCAGGCGCACGCCCTCAAGCGACAATTCCGTCGTACCTTCGAGCGCGACCACTTCGGTATTGAACAGCAGTTCGATATTCGAGGCCGCCTCGATGCGCTCGATCAGATAGCGCGACATGCTGGCGCCAAGGCCGCCACCGCGGATCACCATGTGTACCCGCTTGGCGTGATCCGACAGGAATACGGCGGCCTGTCCGGCGGAATTGCCGCCGCCGACCAGCACCACCTCCTGCTCGGCGCATAGCCGCGCCTCGATCGGGGAGGCCCAATACCAGACGCCGCGGCCCTCGAAATCGGCGAGCCGTGCAATCCCGGGCCGCCGGTAACGCGCCCCGCTCGCCACCACGATCGACCTGGCGCGCAACAGGTCGCCGTCGTCGAGCTTCAGGCCGAAGGCGCCGTCCTCGCGCGAGCAATCGAGCGACATTACCTGGACCGGGATCATGATCTCGGCGCCGAATTTCTGCGCCTGGTTGAAGGCGCGCGCGGTCAGCGCCAGACCCGAGATTCCGGTCGGAAAGCCCAGATAATTCTCGATGCGCGCGCTGGCGCCGGCCTGCCCGCCGAACGCCCGCGCATCGCATACCGCAACGCTGAGGCCTTCGGACGCGGCATAGACCGCGGTCGACAATCCGGACGGGCCGCTGCCGACGACGGCGACGTCGTAGACCTTGTTCTTGGCGAGCGGGCGGACCATGCCCATCGCATGCGCAAGCTCGGATTCGCCCGGGTTGCGCAGCACGGTGCCGTCCGGCGTGACCACCAGCGGCCAATCCGCCGGCAGCGGCGAATAACGCGCGATCAGTTCCGCGGCGTCATGGTCCTTGACCGGATCGAGCAGGTGATGCGGATAGCCGTTGCGCCGGAGAAATCCCTGCAACCGGATGATACCGCTCGAATTCGAAGCGCCGACCAGCACCGGTCCGCCGACGCCGCCCTGGATCAGGTTGACGCGGCGCAGGATCAAAGCCCGCATGATGCGTTCGCCTAGATCGGCTTCCGCGACCAGAAGCGCACGCAGGCGCTCCGGCGGGATCAGCAGCGTTTCGACATCGCCTTCGGCGTAGCCGTCGACCAGCGCGATGCGGCCCGAGAGCTGGCCGATCTCGCCGAGGAATTGGCCCGGCCCCTGGTCGATGACCGGCGTGACATGGCCAAGTCCATCGCGCTGGGTGATCGCGACATGGCCGGACAGGATGACGAACATGCCCGGCCCCGGCTCGCCGGTCTCGAACAGTTTTTCGCCGTCCTTATAGGTCGTGACCGCGCCGAACCGGCGCATACGGGTGATTTCTTCCGGCGTCAGCACCGGGAAGGTCTGCTCATGACGCGGGAATGACGCGGCGGGCGGTGCGATCGTTTTGTTGGCTGCCGGGATACTCACGCTCGCCTCCGTCTCACATCGCCGATGTTTACGCTATCAGGGAAGGAAGAGAGAATCCGTCGCCGGCCGGCCCGGCTATTCGCCCGGCTTCTTGCCGCCGTCGTCATATGGCGAGAGGTCATCGATATTGGAAGATGCGGTCGCGGCCTCGCCCCGTCCTCTCGCCTGCGATTTCCGCCGCTTGAGATTTTCGCGCAAGGCCAGCTTGAGCCGGTCCTGCCGCGAATCCCTTACCGGAGCCTTGGCGGGAGCCACGGCCTGCCCCTCATATTTTTTGTCGCCGTCATCCTTCATCTCGAACCCGTCCGCATCGCCTTCCGAAACAATAGCATCGGAACAATAGACCGATGGGCGAAATCAAGGCCTGGCGGCGAGCGGCCGCCGAACGGCCGGAAATTCGGGCCGGATTCGAGGCCGTGATCGCCTGAAAGCGGCCGCGGGGCGCGGGGACCGTTTTTGATGGCTGGAAACCGCGCCTGCGCTTGCGCGAAAGGGGGGCTTGTGGCAAGGATCGCGCGCCTTGTCCGGGCCTGTCGGCCGATTCTCGTGATCCGGGGCATGCTGCCGTAGCTCAGTGGTAGAGCACTCCATTGGTAATGGAGAGGTCGACAGTTCAATCCTGTCTGGCAGCACCATTTTTTTCTTGAAATATCAATAGCCTATTGAAAGGCTTGTGGTTTTCGGGCCGCTCCCTGATACACAGGGATGCTGCATCTATGGTTTTGAGAATGGCTTCCCCGAGCAAAAGAGAAGGCACCGACAATTGGTATTACCGCACGATCCCGGCAGATGTTAGGGCCATCCTAGAAAAGCTCCCCAAAGGGCGACGGCCACCTGGCTGGTACAAGACCCACATCAGCATCTCGCTTCGCACCGCTGACCGGACACCCGCCAAGGCGAAATATACGGAGGTCGCCGCAGAGGTCGAACGGCAGCTCAGGGCTTTGCGAGACAGGCCAAAGCCGCTGACAGCCAAGCAAGTGGCGGCGTTGTTGGGCATCCTCCACCGCACTTTCGCACAGGGATTCGAGGACACCCCCGGCCTGACAAAAGAGAGCTGGCTGGCGGTCGCTCGACAGAACCGCCTCGCACAGCAAGGAAAATTTGGCCTCGGGGCTATCGACCGCTTTCTGAAAGCTGGCGCCCCTACCATTCTTTGGCCTGTCGCTACTTATACGTGTTTTTGGATATGGGATTGGCAATCACGCCTGTGGGCAGCTCTGATGCTTTACTGGATAAGCCCCGTTCGACCCGTTAATCGTCTATGTTCACTAATTTGCGTTTGATGCGAGAAAGAAGTCACTGATGGCAGGGGGAAATCGACCGTCACTGGTTTCGCTGTTTGCAGGCGCGGGGGGGCTGGACATCGGTCTTGAGCAGGCTGGTTTTCGGACCGTGCTTGCTAGCGAATTTGCGCCCCACGCATGTGAAACCCTTCGCATCAATCGCTCTCTCAGGTCGCGGGACATAAACTTCGATCATTGGTTTGCATTGGAGCTAGAGAAACGGTGCCATCAGAGAATTTCCCCTAATGCTCACTCGACCCTCCTTGCGAGAGGCAAACGCGCTTGGGAAGCCAGAGATGATTTCCTCGTCGATGCGGTCATTGCTGAAGGCGACGTCAGGCAGCTCTCAAAGGATCGAGTTCTGTCCCAAGCCGCGATCAAAAGAGGAGAGTTAGATCTGATGGCTGGCGGTCCGCCGTGTCAGCCGTTCTCAAGATCCGGCAAGCGTGAAACTGTGACCGTGGACGATGGGCGTTTGTTTTTGGAGTTTGTAAGGCTCGTAGACGAAATTCGGCCGCGATGGTTCTTGTTTGAGAATGTAAAGGGCCTAGCTCAGACTTCGACTGATGTTGAGGCGAGCCGCTGCGCGAAGTGCAGTGCGTTAACGCTTTTGCCTTTCGAGTTAAGAGGAACACAAGCGGGCGACTTAGGAAAGTGCTCGCAGTGTGGAGGGGCGCTGAAATTTGAGAGCCGCGCCGTGCGGGGGGGATCGCTAGAGATCATTCTCAACGAGTTCGAGCGTATCGGCTACTCATGCAAATTCAAGTTGCTGAATGCAGCGGATTTTGGCGCCCCACAGAGCAGAGAACGAATATTCATCGTCGGCTCGCGAGATGGGGAGGCGTTTTCCTGGCCTGAGCCAACACATAGTCAGGCGCCAAAGAGCCAACTTCAGCTATTTGCAAGCAAGCTCCTTCCGTGGGCCACGGTTAAGGACACCCTATGGAAGGGCGGCCACTGGCAGTACGGCAAGCTGAACGAGAGGACAGCCGTTCTTTGGGTCAAGAATGTGGTTAGGCCACACGATGAACCAGTCACATGGCCGCTTGACCGGATTGCTCCTACTGTTGGCGCTCATCAATCCGCGAAACTTGCGATCGCCCCTCTAGGAGTGCCTCCTGAACAGCTGGCGCGTCAACAGTGGCACACCCAAGGTCGCCGTCAAGGCGATACGCCTCCGGTCTTTGTCGAGCACGAGTACCTTACAGACGACGAGTTGCTGGCATTGCAGACCTTTCCCGATACTTGGTACCTGGCTGGCACAAGAATGGAGAGAGCGTTTCAGATCGGCAACGCCGTACCTCCTGTACTTGCGAAGGCCGTAGGTGAAGCTATCGCGCGAGCCATGGGAATTGAGGTTAGTCCTCTGCCGGAGCTGAAATATGCCTGATACCCTCCCGGTTTTCTCAAAAGATGAGTTTGTAAAAGCTCATAAGTATCTTGCAGCCCAAGTCGCTACGATGATGGGCCGGAAATTTGAGGAGAATGATTGGACTGCGGTGTACGCAGCCGCAAAAGGCATACCCGCTGCGGGCTGGAGCAATCTCAATATCGATGTGACGCATGGCAACCTCGGCGTCGAGCAGAAGATGATCTGCCGACGGTCAAGGGAGAGCATATTGTCGGCGTGTGGCACTCGCATCATGCATCCGGCAGGTACGCGCTCTATCAGAATACCCGCAGTTAAGGATGCGACCGAAGCAGCGAGAGATGTTCTTGCGCAATACGCGGCTCTCATCGACGAGAGAACCTCGCTCGTGCGCATCGCCGACGAGTACAATCATAAGCAGATCACTCGCGAACAGGCAGTGAAGCGTATCCTGCAAATCTTCCCCGACATGAAGCCTCAAGTAGCCGCCAAGCGTCTGTCAGAGCAACCCCAGCCGGTCTCCGATGCCTATTCCGCGCGGGAGCCAGACATGCGCATTGGGTGGTTTCTCTGGCAAGAGAGTTTGGTTGATTTTCTCTACTTCGAGCAACCAATGTCGAAGCCAAAGCCGACCGACTACTATGCCGAGTGGAGCGAAAGTGGTGGAGGCGGCCCAAGGAAGAAGAGCAAGAACCTTTGGGTCTATAACGCAAAGACCAAGGTGAAGGAGTTTTCTATCACCACCGAGGCCGGAGCTAAGATCCAGCCCTACTTCACTGTGCCTACTCCTGACGATCCAAATCTGTGCCATTTCGTCGTGCAGGGAGAGGAGCTCAGCCCCGGCAAGTATCGCATTTGGCTGACGCATGTGACGGCTTCGTTTTTGCGGCATAAATTGGGAAGCCTTGATACGGAGATCGTGAGTAAAGCAATTCTGGAGACTAATCCGCCAAGCGCGTCTACCCCCAACCCTGACTGGGTGTTTGAAGTAAAGGCGACGTCCATTATTGTTTCCGCAGAAGCCTACCAAGCCTTGGCTAATAAATTTCCCGTCGTGAGCGACGAGCACCGCATTCACCAGATGCTGGAGGTCATTTGAACGTTGCGCTTAGAAACTTAAAATACTTCTTTAAGGCCGCTCGCATGTCAGTTTTGCTGTAGGTTTCCAGCTCGTACGTATCGAGCTTACGCAGTGCCTGTTCGAGCTTAATTGAATTGTTCAGGTTTTCCGGTAAACGGGAGCTGGTAATCCGCTCATATTTTTTGCAGCGCGATACGGCGTCGCCGGCGGCTTTGCTCGTGAGAGGCTTTCCTGACGAGCCCCCCCGAAATTTGGTTTGCAAAAATGCACGAAAGTCCTCAGAAAGCATTCAACGCTCCTAGCCAATATTGACTGTCACTATAAGCACGTTATTGGGGGTTGTTAATCGCCTGCGGCGCTTGACCCTCCTATCAGCCTTTGGAAGCTCGATGACGATGGACCGCTCTGAGATAATGCGAGCAGTTCGCTCTCGCGATACCGGGCCAGAACTTGCGCTCCGAAGGCTCGTGCATTCACTCGGCTATCGCTATCGGCTTCACGGCAAGGGCCTTCCCGGCCGCCCCGACCTCGTATTCAGATCCAGGCGGTCCGTGATCTTTGTTCATGGATGCTTCTGGCATTCACATGGCGGGTGCCCCGCGGCGAGAGCGCCGAAATCGAGACGGGAGTATTGGGGAAAGAAACTGTTGAATAACCAGGTCAGAGATGCGCGGGTCGAAGACGAGCTTAAGCAGCTGGGATGGAAAGTGCTGACAGTTTGGGAATGTCAGCTCAAAGATCTCGAGCACGTGGCTTTGACCGTGCGCAGTTTCCTGACTTAGTGCGAGGACACTTTCGCATTCTAGCTAGCCTGCGCTAGCGGCTACTGTTCCCACTCGAAAACGCTCTACTGCGCCGCCGGCGCTGTCGCGGCCTCGAAGGCGGCGACCGGAACGGTTCCGGCGGCCGTGGTTTCCGACGGCACGTCTGGGAATTCGGTCTCCCAGCCGCCGCCCAGCGCCTTGAACAACTGCACCAGGTCGAGCGAGACACTGGTGGTGCTGGCGGCATATTGCTGATCGGCCTGCAACAGTGTGCGCTCCGCATCGAGCACGGTCAGGAATTCGGTGACGCCCTCATTGTAGCGCGCGCGGGCCAGGTCCAGCGCGGCGCGCGCGTGATCGGCCTGCGCATGCAGCCGTTCACGGCGGCTCATTTCCAGCCGGTGCGCGACCAGCGCATTGACCACCTCGTGCCAGGCTTGCAGCACGGTCTTGCGATAGCCGATGGCTGCCTCCTGCTGCTGCGCCTCACGCAATTCGAGCGTGTTGCGCAACCGGCCACCCGCGAAGATCGGTAACGTCACGCTAGGCCCGAAATTATATTGCAGCGAATGCGGCTTGTAGAGATTGCTGACATTGAGCGAATCGAAGCCCACGGAGCCATTGAACTGCACGCTCGGATAAAAGTCGCCGACGGCGACGCCGATGGTCGCGGTTGCCGCGTGCAACTGGTCTTCCGCGGCCCGGATATCCGGACGACGGCGGGCCAGTTCGGAGGGAATGCCGAGCGGAATGCGGGGCGGCCCGGTACGGACCGACGGCTGCGCCGCGAGCGCGCTACGCAGCGTGCCCGGCGGCTGGTCCAGCAGGAAGCTGAGCGCGTTGATATATTCGGATTCCTGCTGTTGCAGTTGCGGAATTTGCGCGCGCACGGCTTCGACCTGGGCCGCCGCGTTCTCGACATCGAGGCCGTTCTGCAATCCGCGCTGCTGCCGCGCCTGCGCCAGCGCCAGCGTATCGCGGTCGACCTTCAGATTGTCGTTGGCGATCCTGATCTGGGTCTGCACGCCGCGAAGCTGGATATAATCCCTGGCGAGTTCGGCAAGACTCGATACCAGCGCGTCGCGGCGCTGGTCGGCGGCCTGATCGACGCTGGCGTCGGCGGCTTCGACCTGCCGGCGGACCCTGCCCCAGAGGTCGATCTCCCACGACGCATCGAAGCCGGTATTGTAGTCGTTGATCGCGCCGACACTGAAACCGGGAGGCGCCAAGGGCGTGAGCAGGCTGACGATGCCGTTCTGGCTGTAGAGCTCGCGGGTATATTTCGCATCGCCGTTGAACGACGGGAATTGGGCGGCGGCGGCCACGCCGCGCTGGAAACGGCTCTCGGCCAGGCGCAGCGTCGCGGTGCGGACGTCGAGATTGGCGGCCGCCACCTGCCGTTCGAGACCGGTCAGGACCGGATCGCGAAACACCCGCCACCACATCGGATCGGTCGGCGCCGGCAATTTCGAATCGGCGACCGGTTTGCCCTTGTCGCCCTGGAACGTCGCTTCGGGAAGATGCGAATCAGGCTGGACGAAATCGGGACCCACCATGCAACCCGCCAGCAGGGCGGAAGAGCCGATCGCGGCCGCCAGATTCCTGAGCGTTCTGAACTTCATCAATGGGCCCCACCGCGGGCGCCGCCGATCTTGGGCGACAGGAACAAACAGAACGGCGCCACGATAAACGCAACGATCGCGCAATAATAGAACACGTCGGAATAGGCCAGCACCGTCACCTGGGTCCGGAAGACCTGGTAGACGCGTCCGACCGCGACGTCATGCGCAGCGACACCGACGCGGCCCATCGAACGCAACGCCTGTTCGTAAGTGGCGATCAGGGCCTGGTACGGCGCATGAAACGGGCTGGCCCATTGCGACAAATAGGTCTGATGCACCTGCGAGCGTTGCGTGATCTGCGCCGTCGACAATGAAATCCCGATCGAGCCGAATACGTTGCGGAACATCGAGAACAAGGCAGCGCCATCGCCGTTGAGCCGCCGCGGCAGCGTCATATAGGCCACGGTGCTGATGGGAACAAAGAGGAAGGCGAGACCGGCGGTCTGCGCCGTGCGCATCATCACCAGCGTGCGAAAATCGACATTTGGCGTGATCGTGCTGGAGAACAACAGCGCCCCGCCCATGATCATGAAGCCGATGCCGATGACGTAGCGGGTCTGCACCACCGTCATTAACTTACCGACCATCGGGATCAGCACGATGACTGCCACGCCGCCGGGTGACAGCACAAGCCCGGCCCAGGTCGCGGTGTATTGCAGGGTCTGTTGGGCAAATTGCGGAATGATGACGGCGCTCGCATACAGGATCGCTCCCATTGCGCCGATCAGGATGCACCCGGCGGCAAAATTGCGGTCCTTGAACACGGCCAGATTGACGATCGGCTTTGCGGCGGTGAGCAGCCATCCGATCGCGCCAAGAATACCCAGGAAGGCAATCAGGGCCATCACCCAGATGAAACTGGATTCGAACCAGCCCTCGTCCTCGCCGCGGTCCATCATGATCTGCAGCGCGCCGAGCCCCAGCGTGATCAGCGACAGGCCGATATAGTCGATGCCGCGTCTCTTCTTGTTTTTCTCCCACGGCGGATCCTCGACCAGAATCGAGACCAGGAACACCGCCAGCATGCCGACCGGGATGTTGAGAAAGAAAATCCAGCGCCAGCTCGCCTGGTCGGTGATGTAGCCGCCAAGCGTCGGCCCGAGCACCGGCGCGACCACGGTTGCGATCGCGGTGACGCCGAAAGCCGCGCTGCGTTTGGCGGGCGGAAAAGTATCGAGAATGATGGACTGCTGGTTCGGCTGCAGGCCGCCGCCGAAGAAGCCCTGCGCCAGCCTGAAGATGATGAGCTGGGTGAGGCTGTCGGCGATGCCGCAAAGGAACGAGCACACCGTGAACATCGCGATGCAGATGATGAAATAGCGCTTGCGGCCAAACAGGTCGCCGAGCCAGCCCGAAATCGTCAGCACGATGCCGTTGGCGACCAGATAGGACGTCAGCGCCCAGGTCGCCTCGTCGCTGCTGGCGGAAAGGCTGCCGGCGATGTGCGGCAGCGCCACGTTGACGATCGTGGTGTCGAGGATCTCCATGAACGCCGCCAGCGTCACCGACACCGCGATCAGCCAGGGATTGTACGCTGGCTTCCAGGCCGCGTCCGCTTGCGCCGCCGCTGCGCCGGTATCGCTCACTTGCCTGCCTCGCTCACTGGACGGTGACCGTCGGCCCGACGGAAATGCCAAGCGGCAACGGGAGCTTCGGATCCAGGCCAGAATCGATCACGATCTTGACCGGCACGCGCTGCACCACCTTGACGAAATTTCCGGTCGCGTTTTCCGGCGGAAAGGCGGTGAATTTGGAGCCCGAGCCGAGCTGGATGCTGTCGACATGGCCGCGCAGGTCCAGCGACGGATAAGCGTCGACCTTGATTCGGACCGGCTGCCCCGGCCGCATATAAGCGAGCTGGCTCTCCTTGAAATTCGCGGTCACCCAGACTTCGGGCGCGACGATCGAGAAGATCTGCTGGCCCGCGGCGATGTAGTTGCCGACTTCCACGTTGCGCTTGGTGATCCAGCCGTCCTGCGGCGCCCTGACCTCCGTCCACGACAGATTGAGATTGGCCTGGTCGAGCCGCGCCTGGGCCTGCTCGACCTGCCCCTTCAATTGCCCGACTTCGGTATCGGTCTGCCCGATTCGCTGCGGGACCGGCGAATTCTGCGTGACCTGCGCTTCCGCGAGCATCACCTGCGCCTGCGCCTGCTTGAGCGCCGCAGTGGCGGCGTCGATATCCTGCTGCGACGTCGCCAGCTTGGGCAGGTTTTGCTGACGATCGTAGTCGGCCTGCGCCCTGGCCAGGTTGGCCTTGGCGTTCGCCAGTTGCGCCTGCGCCTGCCCGAGCTGGGCCGGAAAATTCTTGCGCGCAATCTCGGCGCCGAGCTGCTGCCCCTCATACTGGCTTTTCGCCGTCGCCAAAGCGCCTTCCGCCTGTTCGCGGTCGTTGATGTATTGCCGCGGATCGATATGGATCAGCACCTGATCCTTCTTGACGAACTGGTTGTCGTTGACGTCGAGGGAAACGACGGTGCCGGCGACCTGCGCCGCGATGTTGACGGCGCGGCCGTCGGTATAGGCGTCGTCGGTGCTTTCCTGATTGCGGGTTTCGAACCAATAGGCGATGCCGCTGATCACCAGCGCGCCGACGACGATCGCGCCGATCGTGACGACCAGCGGCCGGCGGTTCTTCCGCGTTTCCTGTTCAGCCTGTTCAGGATCGTCGGTCTTGTTGCCGCCGCCGGAATTTTCGGCTTCGGGGGCGGCGGATTGCGGAGTTTTCCCCGCGGGCCGCTTTGCATCTTCGTGACTTGCGGCATCATGGTCGGTATCAGTGTCGGTCATCGCATCCCGTTCTTTGGGCGTATGTGCCGGAGCCGGCGAAGAAACCGGAGACTTAACCGAACTCATCGGTACGCACTATAAAATTCGGGCAAGCCGAGTCAACCAGCGCAGGTTATCCAAGAAATTCAATGGCAGAGACAAAAGCCAAGACCGTTCGCAGGGTTCCCCGGGGAGAAAAGCGGCGAGAGGAACTCGCCAAAGTGGCCGAGCGTCTGTTTCTGAAGCACGGATTTGCCGATACGACGATGCAGATGATCGCCTCGGAGGCGGAAGCCTCCAAGGAGACGCTTTACCGGCATTTTTCCAGCAAGGAAGCCCTGTTCGAAGAATTGATCAGCGCCAAGGCGGCCAAGGTTGCCGGCCCGCAAAGCGCGCTCGCACGGGACGAGCCGCCGGCAGCGGCGCTGTTCGAGCTCGGCATGAGCCTGATGCAGCTCCTGACCAAGGGCGAAGGATCTTCGCTTTTCCACATTATTATAGCCGACGCACACCGGGCGCCTGACCTGGCGGCGATCTTCTATGAGCGGGGACCAGGAACCACGCTCAAGCGGGTAACGGCCTATCTGCGGGCGGCGACGCAGCGCGGGCAGTTGCATTGCCCGGATCCGCGTCTCGCCGCCAAATTGTTTCTGGGCGCTGTGATCTCTTATTATCACCTGCATTGCCTGATCGGTCAGCCCCCCGCCCCGATAAGTCCCGCCGAGATGCAGGAGCATGTCCAGGCCGCGGTGGAGATGTTCCTGTCGCATTTCGCAAAATGATTCGCGCCCGCGCGCGCCCAGCGCCCCCCGGTTTTCGATGAAATCTAAAGAACCGTCCTGGCCGCAAGCGGCCGTCCTGGCGTAACTTGAGGACGGCTTCACAAGGGCGTTATTGCGGCGTGAACAAGAGCCTAATTAATGCGCTAAAGGTGCCAATTAAGGCTTCTTTTAGCTTTCATTTAGGCCTTATTAAACACGAAAATTTGTTGTGTCCCAACAGGTTGGGTTCTCGCTTGGTGTGACCAATGGGTGACAGCTTTTTATTCAAAACCTGTCTAAGTGCGCGCCATAGATGGAGCCGACACGCGGCTAATCTCAAATGATCAGTTGGAGAACAAGACCAATGAAAAAGATCCTACTCGCCACTGTGGCTCTCGTCGCCCTCGGCGCGACCGCGCCAGCACTTGCAGCCGACCTCGCGGCGCGCCCCTACACCAAGGCGCCGGCCTATGCGCCGACCCCGATCTATAACTGGACCGGCTTCTATATCGGCGGCCACATCGGCGGTGCGTTCGACGGCAACAACAGCCTGTCCGGCAGCGGCAGCGACGGCCGCTTCCTCGGCGGTGTCCAGGGCGGCGCAGACTATCAGTTCGCACCGAACTGGGTGGTCGGTATCGAAGCCGAATACAGCTGGCTGACCAGCAACAACAACGGCGTTCTGTTTCCCGGTGGCACGCTTGTGACCTCCAAGAACGACGAACTCGGATCGGTCACCGGCCGCATCGGCTACGCCATCGGACCGGCACTGATCTACGCCAAGGGCGGTTATGCCTTCAAGGACGGCGATCATATCAACGCCTTCTCTGGCGGCGTGCCGGTGGCCTTCACCACCGACGGCAACCATCGTGACGGTTACACGGTCGGCGGCGGCGTCGAATATATGTTCGCGCCCAGCTGGTCCGCGAAGATCGAATACCAGTATTACAATTTCGGCAGCGGCACCTTCACCAGCGGCCCCGCCGACATCGTCGGAAACCGGTTCCACGACGACGAGCATACTGTGAAGGCCGGCATCAACTATCGCTTCAACTGGGGTGGCCCGGTCGTCGCGAAGTACTGATCGCCTCCAATCGATTGACGGAAAGGCCGGCCTCGCGCCGGCCTTTTTGTTTTCGGGCCTTATAGTTTCGCGCCTGTGGTTTCGAGCCTGGAGCATGATCCGGAAAAAGCATGCCCTCGGGCTACGCCCCGATGGGTGGGCGCCGGTTTTCCGAAACGATCATGCTCTGGTGTAAAGAGCTTCGGACCAGGGGCTCTCATTCCGTTTGAAACGTTTTGTTTACGAACCTCCGTCCTCGCCCGGATCTGATTCGCCGTCGCGGAACGCCGCGCATATGCAAAATTGCGCAAAAACCGCTGGATTTCGAAATTTTATTAACTCGGCGACGCGATACTGCCCCGGTATTTCATCCTTGGGATGAACGCACGGGCAAGGCAGAACGCATGGCTCAACAATACACACCCCCTCGCCAGTCTTTTTTTGGTTTCTTCCGCCCGCAATGGGGCATCAGGGGCAGCCTCTTCGCAGCCTTTGTCGTCATCGCGGGCATGGCCATCGTCATCAGCGCCGGCGCGGGTCTGGCACTGCGGCAGCTCGGCGGCGCAATGACCGCTTTGAGCGGGCGGGATATTCCGCGCCTCGCCGCCAGCCTCCAGCTGGCGGCCCAGAGCGCCAGCCTCGCCAGCCATGGCCCGGCGCTGCTGGCCTCGCGCAACACCGAAATGCTCGACCAACGCACCCGAAAAATGAAGGAAACCCAGCAGACGGCCCTCGCCAAGCTCGGCGAGATCGCCCGGCTTGGCGCCGACAAGACCGTCGTCGCGTCCCTGGGCGAGACCGTCAAGCATATCGACGACACCATCGAGAGCCTGCGCTCGGCCGCCCGCGACCGGCTGGAGGCTGCCGCCCTGCATGACAAGCAATACGCCGCGCTGCGCAGCGCGCAGGCCGGCTTTGTGGCCGCCGCGAGCCCGGCGATGATGGATGCGCAAAGCGAGATCAATGCCGTCCTCGTCTCCGCGAACCTTTCCATCGACGACGCCACGGAGGCCGCGCGAACCGTCGACCAGCTTGGCCATGTCATCGCCAGCGGTCATCTCGCCGCGTCGCAGATGATCGCCGCGCTTTCAGCCAGCAGCCGCGACACGCTCGGGGCGATCGAAAAGGAATTCGGGGACACCAGGCAGCTTCTGACATCGAATCTCGAGATGCTGCCGAAAGGTCCGGACGCCACTGCGCTCGGAAACGCCGCACAGAAATTGCTGGCGCTGGGAGAAGGCAAGACCGGCGTCTTCACAATCCGCCAGAAGGAACTCGACGCCAACGACCACGGCGATCAGATTCTCGAAGAAACCGGCAAGCTCAATGCCGGCCTCGGCGTGAACGTGCAGCAGCTCGTCGACGGGGTGCAGCAGGAAACCGACGCCTCGGCCACGCAGGCGCGACAGGAGATTTCCCTCGCCACCACCATCATGCTGGCGCTCGGCGTCCTTACGCTCGCCGGATCGATCCTGTTCGTCTGGCTCTATGTCGGCCGCAACATCCTGCGCCGGATTCACGGCCTGCAACGCTCGATGCAGCTTCTGTCCGGCGGCGATCTCGCGGCGGAGATCTATCAGAGCGACCAGCGCGACGAGATCGCCTCGATGGCGGAGACGCTGCAAGTCTTTCGCAAGGGCATGATCGAGGCGCGTGCGCTCAGCGCCGACCAGGACAAGGACCGCGCCGCCAAGGCGGAACGCGCTTCCCGCATGGAGGCGCAGATTGCCGGCTTCGAAGCCGCCGTCCGCGGCGCGCTGGAAGGCCTGCAGAACTCGGCCAGTTCGATGCAAAGCGCGGCGGAATCCATGTCGGCGACGGCCGGTCAATCCAGCGCGCTGGTGAGCGCGGTGGTATCGGCCGCGGAGGAGACCTCCGTCAACGTGCAGACGGTATCCGCCGGAACCGAGCAATTGTCGTCGTCGATCACCGAAATCGGCCGCCAGGTCGTCACCTCGGCGGATATCGCCCGCAAGGCCGTCGATGAAGCGGGCGCCACCGACGCCACCATGCAGGGCCTTGCCGACAACGCCGCCCGCATCAGCGTCGTGGTCGATCTGATTCAGACCATCGCCTCGCAGACCAACCTGCTGGCACTGAACGCCACCATCGAAGCCGCGCGCGCCGGCGAAGCCGGCCGCGGCTTTGCAGTGGTCGCCTCGGAGGTGAAGAATCTCGCCAGCCAGACCGCGAAAGCCACCGACGAAATCCGTTCGCAGATTGCCAGCATGCAGGCGGTGACGGAATCCGCCGTCGGCGCGATCCGCAGCATCGGCAGCACCATCGGCGAGATCAACGAGGTGACCACCGCGATCGCCGCGGCGGTCGAGGAGCAGGGCGCGGCGACCCGCGAGATCGCCCGCAACATCCAGCACGCCGCCGGCGGCACCGGCGAGGTCTCGAGCCATATTGTCGGCGTCTCCACCGCCTCCGCCGAGGCCGGAACAGCCGCCAATGAGGTGCTGAACGCGTCGGGTGCGCTTCGCCGCGAGGCCGAGGTTTTGCGCGCGGAAATCGACACGTTCCTCACCAACATACGCGCGGCGTAGGGTGCTGGAATGACGGCCTTGCATGGATGGACGGAATTGGCGGCAAAACCGCGCTGCCTGCTGTCTTTTACTCAAGCCGCGATGTTTTTTCGGGCTGGCGCGCTGCGGATTGTGACGTTAAGCCGATGATGCGATGAATTCAAAAACCGACACGGTTCACTCTTCAGCGGAAGCACTGCGATACCCTTGGGAAAATCATCCCGGCCCGGATCAGGTCGTCGAGGTGATGCCGGGCGTGTTGTGGGTCCGGCTCAAGCTGCCGTTCCGCCTCGACCATGTGAACATCTATCTTCTGGCCGATGGCGACGGCTGGACGATGGTCGATTCCGGCTTCGGCAATGAAGAGTCGATCGCCGCCTGGACCACGCTGTTCGAGGGCCCGCTTCGGCATGTGAGGATCAGCCGGCTGATCGTGACCCACTCCCATCCCGATCACGTCGGCCTCGCCGGCTGGATCGTCGAGCGCTTCGGCTGCCCGTTCCAGATGTCGCAGGTCGAATATCTGCAATCGGTCTATCACCAGAATCGCGGCACCGAGGAGCGCCGCACCGCGCAGCGGCTGTTCTTCCGGCGCCACGGCATGGATGAGAGCCTGACCGACAAGCTGCTCGGCAGCGGCCAGGAGTATCTGAAGCGGGTTTCGGTCCTGCCGCCGTCCTATCGCCGCATCTCGCATGGCGACGAAGTTTGCATCGGCACGAGGCGCTTCAAGGTCATCACCGGCGGCGGTCACGCGCTGGACCAGGTGATGCTGTATTGCGCCGCCGACAAATTGTTCCTCGCCGCCGACCAGGTGCTGAGCAAGATCTCGCCCAATGTCAGCGTCTGGGCGGTCGAACCCGACCAGAATTCGCTCGGCGAATATCTGGCTTCGCTGGCGAGCCTGACCACCACCCTGCCCTATGATGTGCTGGTGCTGCCCGGCCACGGCGTGCCGTTCTACGGGTTGAAAACGCGCATCAAGCAACTGGCCGATCATCACGAGGAGCGCTGCCGGCTGATCGCCGACGCCTGCCGGCAAGTTCCGCAGACCTCGGCGCAACTGGTGCCCGTAGTGTTCCACAAGCACGTGCTGGATCCGCACCAGATGGGCTTTGCTGCCGGCGAACTGATTGCGCATGTCAATTACATGCTGGTCGAGGGACGGCTGACATCCGAGGCGACCGAAGGCGTGCTCCGGTTCAGAACCACCTGACTCAAACAATAACGACAACAATCAAACCGGAGCCATCACATTGATCGCGATCAATTCTTGATGCGCGTTGCGGGCAACCCGGCCTCCCGTTGAGGGCGCGGTCGAAAACTGATTTCGGCTCGACATTAAAGCTGGAAAAGCTCTAAAAAGAGGCTCGCCGCTCCGGCCAAAGCCCCGTTTCCAGGTTTCCGCCATGGATTACAGCCAATTTTTCAGCGCCGCCCTCTCTCGCCTGCATGAGGAGCGGCGTTACCGGGTTTTCGCCGATCTGGAGCGGATCGCAGGCCGGTTCCCGCATGCGACATGGCATTCCCCGAGCGGTTCGCGCAACGTCGTGATCTGGTGTTCCAACGACTATCTCGGCATGGGCCAGCACCCCAAGGTGGTCGGCGCGATGGTCGAGACCGCAACCCGGGTCGGAACCGGCGCCGGCGGCACCCGCAATATCGCCGGCACCCATCATCCGCTGGTGCAGCTGGAGGCGGAACTGGCCGACCTGCACGGCAAGGACGCGGCGCTGTTGTTCACCTCGGGCTATGTCTCGAACCAGACCGGCATCGCGACCCTTGCCAAGCTCATTCCGAACTGCCTGATCCTGTCGGACGCGCTCAACCACAATTCTATGATCGAAGGCGTTCGCCAGGCCGGTTGCGAGCGTCAGATCTTCCGCCACAGCGACGTGGCGCATCTTGAAGAACTGCTGCGCGCCGCCGGGCCCGACCGGCCGAAACTGATCGCCTGCGAAAGCCTGTATTCGATGGACGGCGACGTCGCGCCGCTGGCGAAGATCTGCGATCTGGCCGAGCGCTATGGCGCCATGACCTATGTCGACGAGGTTCATGCGGTCGGTATGTACGGTCCGCGCGGCGGCGGGATCGCCGAGCGCGACGGCGTGATGCACCGCATCGATGTCCTGGAAGGCACGCTGGCCAAAGCCTTTGGCTGCCTCGGCGGTTATATCGCCGCCAGCGCCGATATCATCGACGCCGTGCGTTCCTACGCCCCCGGCTTTATCTTCACCACCGCATTGCCGCCGGCGATCTGCTCGGCCGCGACCGCCGCGATCCGGCATCTCAAGACCTCGAACTGGGAGCGCGAGCGCCACCAGGACCGCTCCGCCCGCGTCAAGGCGATCCTGACGGGCGCCGGCCTGCCGGTGATGTCGAGCGACACCCATATCGTGCCGCTGTTCGTCGGCGACCCCGAGCGCTGCAAGCGGGCCTGCGACATCCTTCTGGAAGAACACGGCATCTATATCCAGCCGATCAACTATCCGACGGTCGCCAAGGGCACTGAGCGGCTGCGGATCACCCCCTCGCCCTATCATGACGACGGGCTGATCGACCAATTGGCCGAAGCGCTGTTGCAGGTCTGGGAGCGCCTCGACCTGCCGCTTAACGAGAAATCGCTCGCGGCCGAATAGCCGCGTCTCTCGCGGTCGAACCTATCCTGCCCGCATCCGGCTTAACGGCGCCCCTGAAAGCATGATCGGTTCTGTTTGAATCGGAACCGAATCTCCGGATTGTTGTTTTGACGCGTTTTGTTCACGCGAACCGGCATCCACCCCGGATCAAGTCCAGATCAGGCTTCGGTTGAAAACGCTCTAATTTCTTAATTCCATTAAGAAATTCGCTGTCGCCTGGGTCCAGGCAAAGCGCTAGGTTCAAAAGTAGGGTGCGCGAAGGAGCAAGCAGCAATGCTGCACGACTGGGGCGTGATTGCAGCCGCGTTCGGCTATATCGGGTTCCTGTTTTTCGTGGCCAGCCGCGGCGACCGCCTGTCGGCGGCGCAGCGCGGCCGCGCCGGCGCGCTGATCTACCCGCTGTCGCTCGCCATCTATTGCACGTCCTGGACGTTTTTCGGCTCGGTCGGCTTCGCCACCCGCACCAGCGTCGACTTCCTCGCGATCTATGTCGGCCCGATCCTGCTGGTCGCCTTCTGCACGCCGCTGCTGCGCCGGGTGATCCAGCTGACCAAATCGCAGAACATCACCTCGATCGCCGACTTCATCGGGGCGCGTTACGGCAAGAGCCAGGCCGTCGCCGCGACCGTCGCCCTGATCGCGATCATCGGATCGGTGCCCTATATCGCGCTGCAGCTCAAGGCGGTGGCGTCGTCGCTGGAGACGATCCTCAGCGAAGACCAGGCGTTCTCCACGATTCCGCTGGTCGGCGACATCGCGTTGATGGTGACGATCGCGATGGCCGCCTTCGCGGTGCTGTTCGGCACCCGCCAGACCGATGCGACGGAGCATCAACACGGCCTGATGCTCGCGATCGCCACCGAATCGATCGTGAAACTGGTGGCCTTTCTCGCCGCCGGCGCCTTCGTCACCTTCTGGATGTTCAGCCCCGCGGAATTGATCGAACGGGCGATGAAGACGCCGGAAGCGGTGCGGGCGATCGGCTATGTGCCGTCGATCGGCAATTTCCTGACCATGGTACTGCTGTCGTTTTGCGCGATCCTGATGTTGCCGCGGCAATTTCACGTCAGCGTGGTCGAGAATTCAGGCGATGCCGAAGTCGGACGGGCGCGCTGGCTGTTTCCGCTTTATCTCGTCGCCATCAACCTGTTCGTGATCCCGATCGCGCTCGCGGGTCTTGTGCTGTTCCCGTTCGGCGCAGTCGACAGCGACATGTATGTGCTGGCGCTGCCGATGGAGGGCCATGCGCCGCTGCTCAGCGTCGCCGTGTTTATCGGAGGCCTGTCGGCGGCGACCGCGATGGTGATCATGGAATGCGTCGCGCTTTCGATCATGGTGTCGAACGACATCGTGCTGCCGCTGGTGCTGCAACGCGGCGGCGAAGCGCGCGGCGGGCGGAAGGATTTTGGCGACTTCCTGCTCAGCGTGCGCCGCTTCGCGATCTTCGCCATCATGGTGATGGCCTATTTTTATTATCACGCGCTCGGCAACGCCCAGCTGGCGGCGATCGGACTGTTGTCCTTTGCAGCCGTCGCGCAGCTCGCGCCGGCGTTCTTCGGCGGCCTGTTCTGGCGCCGCTCGACCGCCGCCGGCGCGATCGGCGGCATGCTGGTCGGTATCGCCGTATGGACCTATACGCTGTTCCTACCGAGCTTCCTGGAAGGAAATACGGCCGGCCTTCTGCTGCTGCAACATGGCCCGTTCGGGATCGAGGCGCTGCGGCCGCAGGCGCTGTTCGGCGCCGATCTGCCGCCGCTTCTGCATGGCGCGCTCTGGAGCCTCTCGCTCAATATCTTGGCCTATGTGGTGCTGTCGCTCATGCGCCGGCCGACCTCGATCGAACTGGTGCAGGCCGATCTGTTCGTGCCGCGGGCGCTGACGCCGATCACGCCGACGCTCCGGCGCTGGCGCTCCACGGTCACCGTTCAGGACATTCAGACCACCGTGGCGCAGTATCTGGGCCCCGAGCGGTCCCGCCACGCATTCGAAAGCTTTTCGGCTCTCTCTCTCGAACCATCCGCGCCGGCCGACTTCGAACTGCTGCAGCACGCCGAACACCTGATCGCCTCCTCGATCGGGGCGGCCTCCTCGCGCCTGGTAATGTCGCTGCTGTTGCGCAAACGTACCGTCTCCGCCAAGGCCGCGCTCAAGCTGCTCGATGACGCCCACGCCGCGCTTCATTTCAACCGCGAGATCCTTCAGACCGCTTTGAACCATGTGCGGCAGGGCATCGCCGTGTTCGACGCCGACCTGCAGCTGATCTGCTCCAACCGGCAATTCGGCGAGATCCTCGCCCTGCCGCCCCACCTCGTTCAGCTCGGGATTCCGCTGCGCGAGATTCTCGAATTCATGGGCGCGGTCAGCCCTCCCGGTTTCGGCGACAGCCGGGAGCTGGTGGAGCGGCGCCTGACCGCCTACACCCGCCAGGGCGAGCCTTATCTGGAACGTCTTCCGGATCGTCACCTGGTGATCGAAGTGCGCGCCAACCGGATGCCGGGCGGCGGCCTGGTCATCACCTTCACCGACGTCACGCCCTCGTTCGAGGCCGCCGAAGCGCTGGAGCGCGCCAACGCGACGCTGGAAAAACGCGTGCGCGACCGCACCGAGGAACTGACGCGCCTGAATTCGGAGCTCGCGCTGGCCAAGAGCGCCGCCGAGGACGCCAGCATCTCGAAAACGCGCTTCCTGGCGGCGGCAAGCCACGACATCCTGCAACCGCTGAATGCGGCGCGGCTCTATGTGACCAGCCTGGTCGAGCGGCAAACCGGCGGCGAGGATTCGCGGCTGGTGCAAAACATCGATGATTCGCTCGAAGCCATCGAAGAAATTCTCGGCGCGCTCCTGGATATCTCCCGGCTCGACGCCGGCGCCATGACGACGTCGGTCACAAGCTTCAAGATCGGCGACCTGATGCGCTCGCTCGAAATCGAATTTGCGCCGATGGCGCGGGCCAAGGGATTGAAGCTGACCTTCGTGCCATGTTCGCTGCCGGTCGAATCCGACCGGCTGCTGCTGCGGCGGCTGCTGCAAAACCTGATCTCCAACGCCATCAAGTACACGCCGCGCGGACGCGTCATGATCGGCTGCCGGCGCCGCGGACAATCGCTGCAGATCTGCATCTACGATACCGGCGTCGGCATTCCCACACTCAAGCGCGGCGAGATCTTCAAGGAGTTTCACCGGCTGGAACAGGGCGCGCGGATCGCCCGCGGCCTGGGCCTGGGGCTGTCGATCGTCGAACGCCTCGCCCGCGTCCTCAACCACGGCATCGCACTCGATTCCAATGTCAGCGGCGGCTCGCTTTTCTCGGTGACGGTGCCGACCGCAAAAGCCGTCAATTATACCGCCGCTGTCACCAGCGCCACGCCGCTTTCCAAGGCGCCGATGAGCGGCACCCTGATCGTCTGCATCGAGAACGATGCGGCGATCCTGGACGGCATGCGGACGCTGCTGACGGCCTGGGACGCCGAGGTCATCGCGGTCGCCGATCCCGACGCCGCCATCGAGGCGATCGACGCCGCCGGCGGCCGGGTCACCGGACTGTTGGTGGACTATCATCTCGACCGCGGCAACGGCCTTGCCGCCATCCGCGACATCCGCCGCCGCTTCGGCGAAAGCCTGCCGGCGATCCTGATCACGGCGGACCGCAGTCCGCATGTCAGGGCGGCGGCGCGGGAAGAGCAAATCGCGGTGCTGAACAAACCGGTCAAGCCGGCATCCTTGCGCGCCCTGATCGGGCAGTGGCGCGCCCGGCGGATGGCGGCGGCGGAATAATAAAGCGTTTTCGGGCGAAAGCCTGCCCCGGACTTGGATAGCGGGGCGGGAACCGGTTCGCGTGAAGAAAACGCGTCAAAACAACAATCTGGAGCTTCGGTTCTGATTCGGTCAGAACCGGGCTCTCGAAATTATTGTTACGCCGACGGAGCGTCCTGCTTCCACTGGCCGCCGGCGATTTTGGCCGCGGCGATCACGGCCTGGGTGCGGCTCTCGACGCCGAGCTTTTGCAGGATCGCGGAGACATGCGCCTTGATCGTCGCCTCCGACACGCCGAGCTCATAGGCGATCTGCTTGTTGAGCAGCCCCTCCGACAGCATCATCAGCACCCGCACCTGCTGCGGCGTAAGCGTCACCAGCCGGTCGCGCAGGCGGCTCATGTCCGGGTCCGCCGCGGAAGACAAATCGGTATCCGGCGGCACCCAGACGTCGCCTTCCATGACTTTCAGAATCGCGTCGCGCAGGGTCTCGACGCCGAACCGCTTGGGGATGAATCCCGAGGCCCCGAAATCCAGCGACCTGCGGATCGTGCCGCCATCGTCGCTGGCCGACACGATCACCACCGGAATCGCCGGGTACTGCGCACGCAGGTAGATCAATCCCGAAAAGCCGCTGATCCCCGGCATCGACAGATCCAGCAGCACCATATCCACGTCCGAATCCTGCTCGAGCAACGAGGTCAATTCTTCGAACGACCCCGCTTCATCGATCTTCGCGGAGCTTACAACGCCGGCTACCGCCTGCCGCAACGCATCGCGGAACAACGGATGATCATCGGCAATGATGAGGTGGGTGCTTGCAGTCATTTCTTTCTTACGAGACGCTCCGGCATGGGCCTTGGCCGCTCCCTCAATTCCGGCGACACCAGCTTTTTTCTTTCACCGATTGTCCTCTGCCCCGCAGCCGCATGCAAGCGCGCAATGTTGCTCTGCGGCAAAGCAGTTAATCCACGTCGTTTTGTGCGCTGCAACACAGCAGGCCCGAGAGCGCTATCCAGGAGCGCCCGTGATGCATGGATGTGCATCGCTTTGACAGACAGGGCCGTGCGAAACGCCGAAAGTCGTATTCGCCGGATTTCACCGCGATGTTACCGTGGCAAATCGCCTCACGCTAATCTGGGTCCAAATCCGGCGCGTGAAGGCAGCCATATACAACAATACAAACGAATTAATGAACTCGGGGAGCGAACGATGACAATGGCAGCAGCAGCGGGCCGCGAAGCCCGCACCGGTGGAATGACGGCTGAAGAGCGAAAGGTCATTTTCGCTTCCTCGCTCGGCACCGTTTTCGAATGGTACGATTTCTATCTCTACGGCTGGACCGCCGCACAGATCGGCAAAGCCTTTTATTCGGCGTTCGACGCCAATACGCAATTCATCTTCGCGTTGCTGACGTTTTCCGCAGGCTTCCTGGTACGGCCGTTTGGCGCGCTGGTGTTTGGCCGGGTCGGCGACCTGGTCGGACGCAAATATACTTTCCTCGTCACCATCACCATCATGGGCCTTTCGACCTTCCTAGTCGGCCTGACGCCGGCCTATGACAGCATCGGCTGGCTGGCGCCCGCGATCCTGATTTTCCTGCGCTGCCTGCAGGGGCTCGCGCTTGGAGGCGAGTATGGCGGCGCGGCGACCTACGTCGCGGAACATGCGCCTCATGGCCGGCGCGGCTTCTACACATCCTGGATTCAGACGACGGCGACCGTCGGCCTGTTCCTGTCGCTGATCGCCGTCTATGTGGTGCGCAACAGCATGAGCCCCGACTCCTTCGCGGCGACCGGACTTTCCGGAGGCTGGCGCATTCCCTATCTGCTGTCGATCCTGTTGCTCGGCATTTCGATCTGGATCCGTCTGCAATTGTCGGAATCGCCCATGTTCCAGAAGATGAAGGACGAAGGCACGCGCTCCAGGGCGCCGCTGACGGAAGCCTTCGGCAATTGGACCAACGGCAGGATCGCGCTGTTCTCGCTGCTCGGCCTCGTCGCCGGCGAAGCCGTGATCTGGTACGGTGGCCAGTTCTATGCCCGCATCTTCCTCGTCAGCACGCTCAAGGTGCCGGCCAACGCTGCCGATATCGCGGTGATCGTGGCGCTGGCGATCGCGACCGCCGGCTTCGTGTTGTTTGGCTGGCTGTCCGACAAAATCGGCCGCAAGCCGATCATCCTGGCCGGTTGCCTGCTCGGCGCCCTGACCTATCACTTTGCATTCGGCCTGCTCACCCACGCCGCCAACCCGGCGCTGGAGAAGGCGCTGGCCAGCGCACCGGTGACGGTTACCGCCGATCCCGCCGATTGCCATCTGCTGTTCGATCCGGTCGGCGGGCGCGTGTTCACGAGCTCCTGCGACGTGGCGCGCAACGCGCTAATCGCCTCGTCGGTGAACTTCAAGATGGAGAACGGTACGCCCGGCAGCCTCGCCAAGGTGACGGTCGGCGACAAGTCGTTCGACTCCGTCAACGGGGCATCGCTTGACGCCAAGACCTTCGCCGCCCAGCGCGGAGCGTTCACCACGGCCGTCACCAACGCGGTCGGCGCGGCGGGCTATCCGATCAAGGGCGCCAACCCGGCCGAGATCAACACGCCGCTGCTGATCGCCGTCCTCACCTATCTCGCGATCCTGGTGACGATGGTCTATGCGCCGCTTGCCGCGGCGCTGGTCGAACTGTTCCCAACCCGCATCCGCTATACCGGCATGTCGCTGCCCTATCATATCGGCAATGGCTGGTTCGGCGGCCTGCTACCGCCGATCGCGGTCGCACTTGTCGCGGCGACCGGCAATATCTACGCGGGCCTTTGGTATCCGATCGTGATCGCGGCGATGACCTTTGTCATCGGCATGATCTTCATTCCCGAGACCAAGGACGTCGACATCAGCAACGTCTGAGGTCCTGAGAACGCGGATCTATTCGATTCACCGGCAACCGGCCGCGGAGCGATCCGCGGCCGATTTGGTTTCAGCCGGCGCTTCCGGCAAATTGCAGCACCACCTCGCGCCGGTGCGGCCGGGCGCGATGCTCGATCAGGTAGATCGCCTGCCACGTCCCCAGCGCGAGTTCACCGTTCAGGACCGGGACCTGCAGCGATGTCGCGGTCAGCATGGTCTTGACATGCGCGGGCATGTCGTCGGGACCTTCGGTGTCGTGGCTCCATCCCGCATCCTCGGGCGCAAAGCGGTCGAGCGCCGTCATCAGGTCGCGCAGCACCGACGGATCGGCATTTTCCTGGACCGTCAGCGACGCTGAAGTGTGACGGATGAACAGCGTCACGGCCCCTTCACGGGCGCGCGCGTCGTTCACAAATTTCACTACCTCACCCGTGAGATCGGTAAAGCCGGCTCCGGATGTTTGGATCGTCAAGCGCGACGACACGATGACGTTTGCTGCGACCGTCGACAGCGCGGTGCGGGTGGCGGGCCTGGATGAAATCATGAAGCTCTCTCGATGTCGTCGCGGTGAACGCTGGAATTCCGATTCCATGCGGGGAGATCGCAGCAACCCCGGTGTTCGTCAAATCCTGCCGCTGACGTCCTTCTGCATCCGATTGGCCATGTCGACCAGCCGCCGCCAGGCCTGCTCCAGAAACGACATCATGTGGTCCATGTCGCGGTCGCTGGGCAGCGGAATTTCGATCTTGCGCGAGCTATCGCCCGCTTGCGGCTCGGGCTTCTTCAGCGTGTCCGATTTCGGCAGCGCCTCGTCGATCTTGCCCGAGACGGTCGGCTCGCGTTCCGCCAGTTGTTGTCTAAGCTTGTCGTTTTCGGATTGCAGCCGGCCGATTTCATCGTCGAACGCCGCGCGTTCGTCGGGCACAAGATAGCAGGCCCAGCCGGTTCCGTTGTTGGCACAATTCGACACCGCACCGGTCCGGGTATCGAGCCGGATCACGCCATCGGCGACCGGCGACAGCGTATAACGGCCATTCTCGGTATCGGGCGCCGGCTGCCCCGCGGCATGGCTGGCGCGTCCGAGGCCAAACATCATCACCGCGGCCGCAGCGATGGCGACCAATTTCGAAGGCGGCGCGGCTGTCATCATGGAAGTGCTCCGCGTTAAAGCTGCACGCTCCTTGTACAAGAGCATGATCCGGAAAAGTGGAAACCGGTTTTCCGAAAAGATCATGCTCAAATAGAAAGTTAGAGCTGGATGACGATTCGAAGAAAAGTCATCCTGCTCTAGACCTGCGAACGATAGGGCGCCCGGCCCGATTTCAACGCATCCGCCAGCAATTCGATCCGGTCCTGCCCCCAGAATACCTCGCCGTCGAGCACATAGGCCGGCGAGCCGAACACATCGGCCGTCAGCGCATCCTGGCGATTTTGCTCATAGGCCGCGCTGATCGCGTCCGATCCGGAGCGTTCGACCAATTGGCTGCCGGGAAGCCCGCAATCGTCGGCCAACCTGGCCAGCACCGCGGGATCGGCAAGGTTGAGCTGATCCTCCCACACCGCCGGATAGACCCGCCGCAGCAACGGATCGGGGTCGTGGCCGGCCTCGATCGCTGCGATCACGACGCCGTCGGCCAGCCGCGCATTGAACGGCCAGTGTACCGGTTGCAAATGAAATTTCAGGCCGCGTTTGTCGCGCCAGCGCTGCAACTCGACCATCCGGTAGCGCTGCCGCACCGGATGGCGCTTGAGCAATGGCAGCCCGCCGGTTTCCGAAAACAGATCGACCAACACCACCGGCTTGTGATTCACCTCAAGATCGTAGGTAGCGACGACCTCCCGGAACAAGGCGTGTCCGATATAGGCCCACGGAGATTGAAGCGAGAAATAATAGTCGACCTGACGCGGCATGCGGCTTCCCGAAAAGGATTGGTGATAAGCATCTGAAACGCTTCGATGCATCCCAACAGACCCGCCCATGGGGCGCAAGATCGATCCGCCGCGCGATCACTGCCGCAGCGTGGCGGCAGCCTTGTGACAGCGCCGAATTTTGTCCAATAAATTCAGCCAAATCAATATACTAGCTTATTACCACGCAATCTTGACTTGATTGGAGGCGGTAAGTATGGTCCGCGCGGCTTTTGAGGGTGACGGGGCGTCATTTCCACCAACGCGGCATCGTTTCGGGTCTGCGCAGCATGGCTGAAGGCACCGACGACGGCGGAAACGGAAATCGCGATACATCGTCGTCCGACGAGGCTGCGCTTTCCGCAAGGCTCGGAAGTCTGGATCACCGGTTGTCCCAAATTCGCGGCAGCCGCCAAGCCAAGACTGACCAACCCGGATCTGGAAGCGGAGACGGGTCGGCCAGAGCCTCGGCGATGGCGCGCGGTTTCCAGCTTTCCTCGGAGTTGATCGCCGGCGTCATTGTCGGAGCGCTGATTGGCTGGGGTTTCGACCACTTGTTGTCGACTTCGCCCTGGGGGCTCATCGTGTTTGTCCTGGTCGGCTTCGTCGCCGGCGTGGTCAACCTGGTGAGATCGGCGGGCGTGGTTCCGGGCAGAAGCGGCCGTTAAGGGCGAAAAGCCGGACGAATTGAATTGCAGAGCGCCGGCGTGGCCGGCGGTACCTTAGAGATGCCACGCGGATGATCGATCCGATCGAACAGTTCAATATCGAAAAGATCTTTACGATTGGCCATATCGGCAATCAGGAGATCGCCTTCACCAATTCCTCGGCCTACATGTTCGGCACGGTGGCGCTGATTTCGCTGCTGATGATCGGCGCGGGCCGGCAGCTGGTGCCTGGCCGCCTGCAGTCGATCGCGGAAATCAGCTACGAATTTGTCGCCAACACCATCCGATCGACGGCCGGCAAGGATGGAATGAAATTCTTTCCGCTGGTGTTCTCGCTGTTCATGTTCATCGCGGTGTCGAACATCGTCGGGGTTATTCCCTACAATTTCACGATCGCCAGCCACCTCATCGTCACCGCGACACTCGCGATGGTGGTGTTCTTGACGGTGCTGATCTACGGTTTCTACAAGAACGGCCTGAAATTCTTCAAACTGTTCGTTCCTTCGGGCATTCCGATCTTCATCCTGCCGCTGGTCGTGTTCATCGAGGTGTTCTCGTTCTTCCTGCGACCGATCTCGCACTCGGTGCGTCTGTTCGCGAACATGCTCGCGGGCCATATCGCGTTGGCGGTGTTCGCAAGCTTCATTCCGCTGCTGGCGGGCCTCGGCATTGCCGGTTACTTTGGCGCCGTGTTGCCGCTGGGCATGGTAATCGCGCTGACCGCGCTCGAACTGCTGGTCGCGTTCCTGCAGGCTTACGTCTTCACCATCCTCACCTGCATCTATATCAACGATGCTATCCATCCGGGCCACTGATCCGGCCCTCTTCACCAAACCTCAACTAGGGAGTTCGTTTCATGGATCCGATTGCCGCGAAGTACATTGGCGCTGGTATTGCCTGCATTGGCATGGGTGGCGCCGGCGCGGGCGTGGGCATCATCTTCGGCAACTATCTCGCCGCCGCGGTGCGCAATCCTTCCGCAGCCCAGGGCCAGTTCGGCAACCTGATCTTCGGCTTCGCCGTGACCGAAGCGCTCGGCATCTTCTCGCTGCTGATCGCGCTGCTGCTCCTTTTCGCGCTCTGAGACTTGTTGCACTCTGAGACTTGCCTGCGCGTTTTCTTCAGGGAATGCGCGCTAAGCCGGACAGGAGAAGCCAATGGCTGAGAGTCATGGCGAGGCCACGGGCACGACCGCCCACACCGAAGCCGACGGCCAAAAACATCCGTTTCCGCCGTTCCAGAAGGACACCTTTGCCTCGCAACTGGTGTCGCTGGCGATTGCGTTCGTGGCGCTCTATCTGATCGCCTCGAAGATCGCGTTGCCGCGCGTCGGCGGCCTGCTCGACGAACGCCAGAACGCCATCGACGGCGATCTGGCCGAGGCGCAAAAGCTGAAGGACCAGTCCGACGCCGCGCTGAAGGCCTATGAGAGCGAGCTTGCCTCCGCCCGTTCCCGGGCGCAGGCGATCGGCGCGGAAACCCGCGAAAAGCTCAACGCGGCATCGGAAGCCGAGCGCAAGACCCTGGAAGAGAAGCTGTCGCTCAAGCTGGCCGGGGCGGAAAAGACCATTGCCGCGACCCGCGAGGCGGCGATGAGCAATGTCCGCGGCATCGCTGCGGATGCGGCTTCCGCGATCGTGCGGCAGCTGACCGGTTTGCAGCCCGATACCCAGTCGGTGAACAGCGCCGTCGACGCGTCCTTGAAGGGATAGGTTAGATGTTCGCTGAACCGGAATTCTGGGTTGCCGTCGCCTTCGTCATCCTGATGATCGTGTTCGTCTATGTCGGCGTACACCGCACGGTATTGACGGCGCTGGACCACCGCCGCGACCGCATCAAGGCCGAACTCGACGACGCGCGCCGCCTCAAGGACGAAGCCGCCAAGCTGCTCGCGGACTACAAAACCCGCGGCGCCAGCGCGGAACGCGAGGCGCAGGACATCATCGCCGCGGCCAGGGCCGAGGCCGAGCGGATCGCCGCCGAAGCCAAGATCAAGATGGAAGATTTCGTCGCCCGGCGCACCAAGACCGCCGAGGGCAAGATCGCGCTGGCCGAAGCGCAGGCGATCGCCGATGTCCGGTCAGCCGCGGCCAACGCGGCGGTTGCGGCCGCCTCCTCGATCCTGTCGCAGTCGGTGAAGGGCCAGGTCGCCGACGACCTGCTCGCCAAAGGCATCGCGGAAGTCGGCCACAAGCTGAACTGACGAATTCAACGACTTCAGCAAAAGCCGGCGCGAGACCATCGCGCCGGCTTTTTTATTTCCTCTTTTTGGCCGCCCGCGGCTTCGGCTCCGGTGCCAGGGCCTGCGGATCGAAGCCGATATAGAAGATGTAGGAATCCCCGGTAGCGCCCGGCGGCAGCGGATAGACTAGGTCGTCGGCGACCAGCGTGAACGGCACCGAGCCGTCCTCCGACATCTGCACCGTCGTCGTATAGGCCTTGGTGGCGATGGTGCTTTCGGTGATGCCGCCCTGAACCACGGCGACGCGCATCGGAACCTCGACGGTCGCCGGGGCCCCGGCCGGTCCGGCGATGACGCGCCCCTGGATACCGATCCGCGCCGTGACCTCGCCGCCGTTAATCGTACAGTCGCGCGCGGTGCGGGTGATCGAGGCCTGATAGCGCAAATCACTGCCGGTCGCGTCCTTGCCCGGCAATCCCACCGCAAAGGTCGACGCGCCGGCGCGAATACTGACCGGCGGGCAGTCGACAATATTATCCGATTGGTTCGCGGGCGGCGCCCCCGGCGACGATTCCTGCGCTGGCGGCGCGTCCGGTTTTCCGCCGAACAGACCCTTGATGCGATCGGTGATCGACTGCGCCGACGCCGGCGAAACCACAAGGCTGCAACCGATAGCCAAACCGGCTGCGCCCAAGATCGCGATCGTCCGATACCTGCCTGCCCGGCCGGTCATGACCACTGTCCTTTTCCCATGAAACGCACCTAATTCTCTCATCACTCAATCGTCGGTTTCCGGGGCCCTACGCCGCAATGGCGGCGAACCCAAGGCACCGGATCTGGGCTCTTATTTCGGGTATCTAAATCCCCTACCGGCTCTAGCATTTTGTTTTGACGCGTTTTCTTCGCGCAAACCGGAATCCACCCCGCTATCCAAAGTCCGGGGCAGGCTTTCGCTAGAAAACGCTGCAAATCCTGCTCAACCGCGAAAATCCTCGTGCAACAGGCCGAACAGCAGATGGTCCTGCCAGACGCCGTTGATACACAGATAGCGCCGCGCCAGCCCCTCGCGGGAAAAGCCGCATTTCTCCAGCACCCGGATCGACGGCGCGTTGGAGGGGATGCAGGCCGCCTCGACGCGGTGCAGATTGAGTTCACCGAACAGCGAGGGCAGCAGCACGCGCAGCGCCGCCGTCATGTAGCCGCGATGCGCATGAGGCTGCCCGACCCAGTACCCGATGGTGCCCGCCTGCACGATGCCGCGGCGAACATTCGCGAGCGTGACGCCGCCGATCATGGCGCCGTCGAATTCGCGGAAGATGAGAAACGGATAGGACCGGTCGGCGGCGATGTCCTCGGCATAACGGCGCAGACGCCGGCGGAATCCCGAGCGGGTCAGATCGTCGGACGGCCAGATCGGCTCCCACGGAGTCAGATAGTTCCGGCTGGTTTCGCGCAACTGCGCCCATTGCAGAAAGTCGGACATCTGCGGCGCACGCAGCAACAGGCCCTGACCACGCGGGGCGAGTGCGGCCGTTCCGCTGGATGGTAAACGAAACAACGCCATGACATGCCTCCCGATGTCAGACCGGCCACCGCGCAACAGCCCGCCGTGCAGGCGCGCCTGTTAGTGAAGGCGGGCTTTGGCCTTCGATCTGGTCAATCCTTCCGCGAAAGACACCGCCGTGTCCAGACCCCTGCCGCTGCCAAGCGCGACAACCGCCGGACGGCTGCGCGACAACAGGCCGCGCGCGGCATTCCGCGTCGATTCCACGCTTACGGCATCGATCCGGGCGACCAGTTCTTCCACCGTCAGCGGACGCCCATAGGCCAGGATGTGGCGCGCCAGCTGCTCGGCGCGCGAGCTGCAGCTTTCCAGCGCCATCAACAGCCCGGCTTTCATCTGCGCCTTGGCGCGCGCGATTTCCGCCTCGCTCAAGGTCTCGACGGATTCGTTGATGACGTCGACGATCACTTCCATCATCTCCGGCGCGTCCGCGGGATCGGTGCCGGTATAAAGCCCGAAAAAGCCGGTATCGGCATAGGGTGCGTGGAAAGTATAGATCGAGTAGCACAGCCCGCGTTTCTCGCGCACCTCCTGGAACAGCCGCGACGACATTCCGCCGCCGAGCGTGTTGGTGAAGACCTGCAACGAAAACAGCGACAGGTCGGTTTGCGGCACGCCCTCGAGCGCCAGCGTCAGATGCGCCTGCTCGAGTTCACGATGCACCACGCGCGAACCGCCCTTGCCGAACATCGCCGGTTGCGGCTTCGGGGCGGGCGTCGCATCGAAACTGGCAAACCGCTCGGCCGCTTCCTCAACCACCCGCTTGTGGTCGACAGCGCCGGCCGCCGCCACCACCATGTCGGGGCCGCGATAATGCGTCGAAAGGTAGCCGCGCAGCGTATCGCGGTCGAAGCCCTTCAGGGTCTTTGCCGTTCCGAGCAGCGAGCGGCCCATCGGCTGGTCCGGATAGCAGAGTTCGTTGAGATGTTCGAACACCACGTCGTCGGGGGTATCCTGCGCGGCGCCGATCTCCTGCACGATGACACTCTTCTCCCGCTCCAGTTCGTCCGGCACGAAAGAGGGATTGGTGAGAATGTCGGACAACACGTCGAGCGCCAGCGGCACATCCGCCTTCATCACCCGCGCGTAATAGGCCGTGGTCTCGGTCGAGGTACCGGCATTGAGATCGCCGCCGACCGCCTCGATCTCCTCGACGATTTCGCGCGAACTGCGCCGCGCAGTGCCCTTGAACGCCATGTGCTCAAGCAGATGCGAGATACCGTGTTCGTCCGGCTTTTCGTCGCGGCCGCCGACGCCGGCCCACACCCCGAGCGCCGCGGTCTCGAGATGCGGCATGGTGTCGGTAATGACCGTGAGGCCGGAGGGAAGCTTGGTGACATCGACGCTCATCCGGCAACTCCTTGCTTCGCGGCACGGCTGACCGACCGCACGAACCGCTCCACTTCAACCTGATCGTTCTTCATGACCTTGATCTGCTCGGGCTTCGTCATCAGGCCTTCGAGCCAGGCCGGCAATTGCGGACGCACGCCGCAGGCGGCCTCCACCGCGTCGGGAAATTTCGCGGCATGCGCGGTCGACAGCACGATATTGGGGACCATGGAATCCGCAGTGTCGCGGTCCGCCACCGCCAGCGCCACCGCGGTATGGGGATCGACCAGATCGCCGGCCTCGCGCCACGCAGCACGGATCGCGGCGCCGGTTTCGGTCTCATCGGCTCGGCCGGCGTCGAATTCGGCGCGGATCGCCGCCAGCATCGCGTCGGGCAACACGAACCGCCCGGATTGCTGCAGCGACGCCATCAGCGCGCGGACGATGCCCGCATCGCGGCCGCTGGCCTCGAACAACAGCCGTTCGAAATTCGAGGAAACCTGAATATCCATCGACGGCGAGGCCGAGGCGTGAACCTCGCGCACCTCGTAGATACCGGTCTTGAGCGTGCGCGGCAGAATATCGTTGACGTTGGAGGCGATCCGCAGCCAGCGCACCGGCAGACCCATGCGCTTGGCGACAAGACCGGCGAAGATATCGCCGAAATTCCCGGTCGGCACGGTGAAGTCCACCGTCCGCGCCGGCGCGCCGAGCGCGACCGCCGCGGTGAAATAATAGACCACCTGGGCGACGATCCGCGCCCAGTTGATCGAGTTCACGCCCGACAGCGCAACCGCGTCGCGAAACGCGTGATGATTGAACAATCCCTTCACGATCGCCTGGCAATCGTCGAAGGTCCCCTCGACCGCCAGCGCATGGACGTTGCCGGCGCCGGTCGTTGTCATCATCCGCCGCTGCACGTCGGAGATCCGGCCATGCGGAAACAGCACGATCAGATCGACATTGTCGAGGCCAGCGAAGGCTTCGACCGCGGCGCCGCCAGTATCGCCCGAGGTCGCAACGACGATGGTCGTACGTTGCGCCCGCTGGGCCAGCACATGATCCATCAGCCGCGAGATCAGCTGCATCGCCACGTCCTTGAACGCAAGGGTCGGACCGTGAAACAGCTCCAGCACGAATTGATTGGGACCGCTCTGGTCGAGCGGCACCACCGCGGGATGACGGAACGTGGCGTAAGCCTCATTGGCCATGCGGCCGAGATCGGCGTCGGAGATTTCACCGCCGGCAAACGGCCTGAGAACATCGACCGCGACTTCCCAATAGGGCCGGCCGAAGAATCCGGCGATGGTCTGCGGTGCAAGCTGCGGCCACGTTTCCGGCACGTAGAGGCCGCCGTCGCGGGCAAGCCCGGTCAGCATCACGTCACAGAAGCCCAGGGCCGGGGCTTCGCCCCGGGTCGAAATGTACTGCGTCAAACCGCCCTCCAAAGGCTTTTTTATTCTCATAAGCCTTTGATATTAATATACAATTGTCATTTTCCGATGACAAAGCCGGGCGGCACCATAGAGCGTTTTCGGGACAATGGGAAATGCCGCAATGACGCGCAGAAAAAGGGGTTTCGGGCGCGCCATCACCGGGCCGGAAGCGACGCCTTGCGGGCCAATGGGGCGTGTGGGTGCAATCTTTCGAATGTCGCTCCCGCGCACGCGGGGGCCCATAACTACCGGTACCCGCGGCAGGAAGAACTGCTGCGCTGGCTTTCCACAACACGAGCATCCGTGGTTATCGGTCCCGGATCGCATTCGCTATGCTCACTTGTCCGGGACGACGCCGGTGGAATGGTTTCCCAATTCAATTTTCGTACAGCCGATACCGGAACCTCATCCTCGATGAGCGGCGCTAAGCGATGCGTCTCGGACAGGCCGCTTCATGAAAATCCGGCAAACAACGGATGTGATGACGTTAACGTGATAAGCTCATGATTGTATCCCCTTTTCGTCAGCCGACGTGACACTCTCGCGGGAACCAATGTCGCGGGACCGACTTGGTGCCGGCTAGCGAATGCCGCGGATTCCCGAGACATCCGATCACGACACCGAATTAAAACATCCCATCAAGGCATCCGATGAACCGCAGGCTCGTTTGCCCCGGACGCCGGGCCGCCTTTTTAGGAACACAGCAATGCGAGGCGCCACATGAAGAAAACAATTTCACTAGCCGAAGAAACTCAGCCGAGAAACATTCAAAGGGCGGATGTCGCGCCTGCCGAGGGCTTCTCGCTGGTCGTTGATGGTCATTTCAAGGCTCACTACCATGATGAAAAGGCCGCCCAAGAAGCCGGGGCCGACCTGTTTCAAAGGTTTCCGATGTTGCAGGTCATGATTTACGATGCTGCGACCAAGATACGCTCCCCATTAGGGTAGATTTCTTCCTTAAAGGCGCAGCGGCCCATATTCCCATGAGGAATTATGTCGCTTTCCGATCATGAGTGGCGCATAGTTCTAACATCACCGTCCCGCCTTCGGCATCTATCGGTGACTGAGAGTGTTGCGCTCCCGCCTGATCAAGGCGAAACACCATGACCAACCAGCAATTGCCCTCCCCTAAGGGCCAGACAGGAACCGCCCCGGCGCATATCACCAGCGATCTTTTCGGCGTTGAGGGCCGAATGTTCGAATGCCCTGCTCCCGGTCCGGTCTATCAGCGCGAGGTGGGACTTCCTGATCCGCTGAATTTGGCCGAGATAGGGGGCTGGCTCCGCGGCGAATTGCGAGCTCGGCCAACCTAGAACCATATCGGTTCTGATTGAATCAGAACCGGATTCTCACCTTTGTTTTGACGCGTTTTCTTCAATCCACTTCGCTCGAAAACGCTACAGAACTTTCCTTGCTGCAAACCCAGAACAGACAAATCCCTTGAAGGAGGGCACGATGGAAGAATTTATGCGCTGCGAAAACCTGATCATTTACAGAAGGCAATTGGCTCTGGCCAAGAACGAAACCCACCGGCAACTGCTCTTGAAGCTGCTCACCGAAGAAGAGGCCAAGCTTCCGATCGCGACCAGATAGGGCGGCGCTGCCGCGCGTTGCGCGTTTGGGAGTTCTCACTGCGAACGATCATCTGGGCATGATCCGGACCCGGAAGGCCCGGTTTGCGCGAAATGAAAACCGGTTTTCCCGCGCGACAAATGCGGAACACATTGGCCCGGAGATCATGCTCAAACTGGAGTGATGAGAGCATGATCCCAGTCGATGCCGGATGAAATGCCTGTGTTGGATTGCGAAGCCAGGGAGCAATCATGCTCTGTCCTGGGAGCCGGGGACCGTGACGGCGCACCGCCAAATAGAAGGGATATTTGGTATGTTGCCTAACGAGGTTCGTTCATGATGGCTCTGCGTCCCTCTGCAACGCCGCAAATTGTGCTCGTTGTTGAAGATGAGATGCTGCTGCGCATGCAAGCGGTCAATATGGTCGAAGATGCCGGCTATTCTTCGATAGAAACCGTCGATGCCGACGAGGCTTTTGCTGTGCTCAAGTCCAGGGCCGATATCGCGTTGCTGTTCACCGACGTCCAGATGCCTGGCAGCATGGACGGGCTTCAGCTGGCGCACGAAGTTTCCAAGCATTGGCCGGCGATCAAAATCATCCTTGTGTCCGGACAACTGAAGTTGTCGGGGAACGATATGCCGACCGGCAGCCGATTTTTCGCCAAACCGCTGGAATCAGGCAAAATGGCTGCCGAAATGCAGAATATGATGGGCCCGGCCTGACGTCGCGGCCGGTCCCATCCGGGTCTGGATCCGCTAAAGATATGGGCGAAACCGGATCGACGGTGATATTCTCCAAATATGCCCAAAACTGACCATAACCGACCGGCCTCCGATTTGATGGATGCAGATCCGACGCGTTCCAAGGAAATTCTGGAGGCAGAAAATGCCAGTCTCCGGCTGCTGCTGACCCAGGCCGAGGTCAACGCCCATGTTCTTCTTGCCCACGCCGGCATCGAGGCCAAGGAGCGCGAATCATCCGACAAGCTGCAAAAGCTGATCGTGGAAGAACTCCACCACCGCATCAAGAATACGCTTGCGACGGTGAGCGCGATTGTCTCCCAAAGCCTCCGCCAGGCTCCCGGCATCGAGCATGCCCAGCACGCGATCGAAGGCCGGTTGTTGGCGCTTGGCCGGGCTCATGATTTTCTTCTGAGGGCACAATGGACCAGCGCAAGCCTGCGGAAAATCGTCCAGGGCGCAACCGAGGCTTTTGACAATCCGGCCGTTTCGAAATTCTCGATCAAAGGGCCGGATATTCAGATCACCTCGGGGGCGGTCATTGCAATCGCGATGACTCTCAATGAGCTCTGCACCAACACCACGAAGTTTGGCGCCTTGTCGGTGCCCGCCGGCCGCGTCGAGATTGCCTGGAGTTTGGATGAACCGGCATTACGGCTGCATTTCTTCTGGAAAGAACACGGCGGCCCCGTGGTGCAGGCCCCGACCAGGCAAAGTTTCGGCACCCGCCTGATCGAAACACTCGGCAGGCAGTTGAAAGGCGAGGTCAAGCTGACCTACGAGCCCAGCGGTTTTGTCTACGCGCTCAACGTTCCCCTGGCATCTCTTACAACGTAAGCCGCCCGAATTACTTGCCCCAGTCCTTGGCGGCGGTCCCGGGCATGACGGGATGCAGGGTTTCGCGGCCGCCAACGGACCTCCGTTCCCTGATTAAATCCGAGCGGGCGCCAGTACCTTGTTTTCAACGCATGCTCTCCACGCGAACCAGCGTCCCACTCCGCAGAGGCCGTCCAAGATATTCGCTCTTTTTTGAAGGGACGGCACAGCGCTTACCACGTGTAGCGCAGCGTGCCTGAGCCGGCATAGGTCTGCGAATCTGGAGCAAATTCGCCGTCGAACTTGGCGAGCAGCGAGTAATTGGCAGACAGGAAGAGCTGCGCGCCGACGGTGGTGAGCGCCGAGTCATGTGGGATCGGCGCGCCATCGACCGTAAAGCTTGAGCCGGGCAGCGCTTCGAACGCCGCGCTCAGGGACGGATTGCTGACAAAGTCGTGCGCCCAGGCGAGGCGGCCGTAGAGGAGCAGCGGCTTGCCATCGAGCAGCATCGGAGAATCAAAACGCGCGCCCAGTTCACTGCGCACATCGGTCGCATTGAGGGAATTGTAGGCGAGCCCGAAGCCGCCCCCGGTCGCATCGCTTTCGCTGTAGGGCGCGGTGTGGAAATCCTGAAACTGCAAAGCGCCATACGGCGTCACGCCCAGCGTCGGCAGCACCGCATAGCGGTAGCCGCCTTCAAGGCGCGCGCCGTAGCTCTGGCCGTCGAATTTCGCCGTCAACTGATCGCCGAACGCGGTGCGGTTCGTGGTGAACCAATGATTGGCGAAGGAGAGCGCGGCGGCAATATAGGCCGGACCGAACCGGTCGATGCCGTAGGCTCCGACCTGGAAGGCGTCGCTCCTGCCGGTGCCGAGTGCATTGGCCAGGCTCCAATTGGTGCCGGCGCCGGCGAGTGCAAAGCCGACGGTGGCGTTGGGCGACACGTGATAATCTGCGCCGCCGACAAAGCCGTAGGTGCTCGTGTTGAGATTGCTGGAACCGGTCGTCGGATTGCCATTGGCGATATTGCCACCGCCATAGGCCGAACCCCAGGCCGTCCAGCGCTGCTCGAAACTTTGTTTCGGCGGCGCCTTGCCGAGGATCGAGGCATAGGCAAGCGCCATATCGGGCGGCAGGTTTGTCTGGGTCTCTGGCGCAAAGCCCATGGCCGGCCCGCCTCCGCCGCCAATGTTGGAGCGTCCATTGACGGATGCATCGAGCATCAACGTCAGAAACCCGTTGGTCAACTGGAACGCCGCCCGCTCGGCGCCGGTACCGGCCTCGCCGTCCAATTGTGTCAGCGCGTTCAGCAGCGAAGGACCCGGGAGATTGCCGAGGCTTTGGAACTGCGCCGGCAGCGGCGAATTGGCGGGACCATTGAGGATCCCGTTGTTGATGCCATTGATGACATGCAGCTGATTCTGATTGGCCCCCGCGGGCGCCGCCAGCAGCGAGGTGCCGGAAACGTCCAGATCGACATCGCCGGGATCGCGCGCATAGTCGAGCGCGATGTTGCCGACAAACTCCCCGTTGACGCCGAGCCCGGCGAATATCCCGCCCAATCCCGCCGTCGTGGTCAGGATCTGATAGACTGCCCCATCATAGCGCCCGAGCAGCGGCGTCACCGCCACGGTGCCATTGCCGCCGAGCGTGGCCGATCCGATCACCGCCGACTGGGAATTGTTGCCTGCACCCGGACCGATATTGATCGCAAAGTTACTGCCGGCTTCAAACAGGAGCGTGCCGTTGATCGTCAGCGTGCCGAAGCCGCCGGGGGTCCCGGGTGCCAGCGTGCCGCCGCCGGCGATCGTCGTCATTGCCGGATCGATAATGCCGGTACCGGATAATGTGCCGCCGGAGTTCACCGCCACGCTGCTGGTATCGCCGATCGCGCCCTCCACTTCGAGTGTGCCACCGTTGATGGTGGTGCTGCCTGAATAGGTGTTGGTGCCGGACAGGAGCAGCGTGCCGGCGCCGACTTTAGTCAGCCCCCCGACGCCGGACATGGCGGCGGCGAGCGTGACATCATTGCCATTGGTGTCGAACGTCGCGCCGCCTGAGCCAAACGCGCCGAGCTTCGGGGAGATGTCGGCAGTGTTACCCGAAGCCCATTGCAGCCCGCCGCCGTCAAGGATGATCGGCCCTGAGCCGAAATTGCCGATCGAATTGAAGTTGATGAAGCCGCCGTTGACGATGGTGCCGCCGGCATAGGTGTTCGCGCCGGTCAGGGAGAGGATGCCCGAACCGATCTTGGCCAGCCCGCCGGCGCCGACGATGTCGCCCGAGAAGGTGGTGCTGGTGTTGTTGTTGCCGGTCGTCAGATTAGCCGAGCCCAGCACGACCTCGCCCGCACCGGCGAGCGAGCCGATCGTCTGGTTGAAATTATTGAGGTCAAGCGTCGCGCCGGGCGCGATCGTGAAGGCGCTGTTCGGAGAGAACGCGTTCACCGCACCGGCCTGCAGCGTGCCGGCGTTGATGGCGGTCGCGCCGGCGTAGGTGTCGGTTCCAGCGAGAGTCAGAATGCCCGCGCCGGCCTTTACGAATCCCCCGGCGCCGGACAGCCCCCCATTCCACGTTGCGCCAAAGCCGTTGGTGTCGATGGTGGAGTTCGCGCCCGTCAGGCCCGTAGCAATGTTTGTGGTCAAGGCGGAGCCGACGACCTGAAGCGTGCCGCCTCCAAGGTTCAGGTTGCCGGTGCCGGTGATGCCGTTGACGCCGCCGGCCTGCAGGACGCCGCCGCTCAGATTATATGTCCCGACACCGGCGCCGCCGACGACGAGGTTGCCACCGGATATCCTCAGCAGACCGCCGGTCTGGTTGACCGTGCCGACCGATCCCGCGAGAACAGCGATCTTCAGGCCGGCGCCGAAATTCGCGGCGCCGCCGCTCATGTTATAGGTGCCGGTGCCTGAGTTGCCTATAATGACCGGAGCACTTGCGTTCAAGACGCCGCCGCTCTGGTTTAGAAATCCAAATCCTCCAACATCCATGCCAAAGGCGGCGCCCCCAAGCCCGATGCTGCCATTCCCGATTATCAACGTTCCGGCCAGAAGATTGTAGGTCCCCGTTCCCCCCAAGCTCGGCCCGCTGGACGCGTTGCTGCCGAATTGAGCGATATTGGTAACATTTAAAATCACCGTGGAGTTGGCGCCGCTCTGGGTGATGGTCCCGACGCCCAGATCGTCACCAACGTACAACTGGCCACCGCTCCCGATGGACTCGAGATCGATGGTGGCACTGCCCGCGATGTTCACGACACCAACGCCGCCGGTACTGGCGCCGATATAAACGGTTCCGCCCCGATCTTGCAGCAAGGCGGTATCGGTCAGATTGTAGGTGCCGTTGCCATTCGCGAAACCAACGTTCAGTGCTCCCGCCGACACCGAAACGGTGCCGCCCGATTGATTGAATGTCCCGTTTGCTACCGTGGATCCAAAAGGAAAGCCGATGGATATGCTGCCGATGACACCGGCGGCGGCATTTGAATCGTTGATCGTCACGGATCCGCTCGTCATATTGACGATGCCGTTGCCGCCATCGAGGCCGATATTAAACTGGTTTCCTTCGTTTATGACATTGAAGACGAGAGACGCCCCGTTGATGTTCAGGGTGCCGGTGTGCCCGAAGCCGATATCCAGCGCGCTGGGATTGGCAGCCTGACCAAAGGAGACGGTTGTTTCCGCGCCGAGCGTCACGGCTCCGTCACCGGTAGTGGCGCCGATGCCCAAACTTTCGAACGAGAGATTGATCGACGTGGCAGCAGCCGGGAGCGTCAGAGACGACCCTGCATCAATCGTTCCGGCCGCGGTCGCATCGATCGTATCCGCGTGGCCCGCCTGGACTGCCAAAGCAACGGCGGCATCGAACTGCGACTGATTGGTGACGACTATCGTGGCAGCCCGCGCCGGCTCAGCCATGAGAGCCGGGACAACCGCAGCCGATAAAACGGAGACTTTCAGCAAAGGCCGATGGCGCTTCAAACTGCCAAGGAGAGCTGAACACGCGAGGATCGGTGCAGCCGCCTGTTCCGTCATCGCGCGCGTTCGTCGATGAAGGCAGGGTGGGAGGCGTTCGGCCGAGCAAGGATCCGAGCAAAGGCCTTTGTCGCGAGGGCGCGCGCATGCGGACTTTCCCCGGCGCTTGTCGCGCACGCCAAGGATGCCCTCGCAAGCAACGGCCGCCCTACCGCATCTTATGCGCGCGTGGCTACGGGAACATGGAAACATGACGCTCGCGCGGAGCGTCGACAAAATCGACCGAGCGCGTTCAAGCTGGCGCTGTTCCATGGGTACGCCTTATGGCTGTACCCCTCTGCCCAAGTAACTTCTCGATAGCACACCATCTGGTTGAAATTTGGGCGGATTGATATCGGAAGCGTTGCGTCCATTTTTTTGCCGCGCTGGAACGTCTTGGTAACAAACGCCCGTATCCGAGACGCGGATTGATCCGACCGCGGAGGGTTCCACGCGGGTCGATTTCGGCAATGCTGCAGGAGATATCATTCGACGGACAGGTCGGCGGGCATGGCTTCGTGATGCCGGAAACGAATCATTTGACGGTGGAAGACCGCCGCGCGCCTTGCAGCCACACCCCGAACGCGATCACCACCGCGCCTGCCAGCGTGAACCAGGTGATGGCGTATTGCAGGTGATCGTCCGGCAGATGCACCTCCAGCGGACCGGGCTTCGGCGTGCCGCTGGCCGGCACGGGCTGCTCGAGATCGATATAGAACGGCGCGACGATTCGGCCGTCCCCGTCCCATCCGAGCGCGCGGGCCATCGCCAGATGATCCCTGGCGAACCACAGCCGTTTGGCCTGATTTTCCTGTGGCGTCAGCAGGCCCGCCGCTTCGGGAAAGCGGATATAGCCGGTGAGCCTCACGGGCGCGCCGATGACGAGGGGTTTGACCGCGCGATCCTCTTGTCCGCGGTCCTGCATCGTGTTCTGCACGAAGCCCGCATTGATCACGACGGTTTCGCCGCTTTCCAGCCGCGCCGGGACGAAAGCCCAGGTGCCGGGACCGGAAATGTCGGTGCGAACCGCCGAGCCGGAACTGAAGACCATCGCATCCGACAGTGCTTGATAAGTCGCCGAAAAGCGGACGCGGCGGAATTCGTCCCTCGCCGGCGTGAGCATGCCCCATTGCGCGACCGGCGGCAGCGAAGCCGGCGCTGCCGCGAGCCGCTCGGTCAGCGCCGCGATCAAGGCGTGTTTCTCGACCCGGCGCTGCAACTGCCACATGCCGAGCCCGACCAACAACAGCACCATCGCAAGCGTAAAGACGCCGAGGCCGCCGATGCGGCGCAGGCTCGCCGCTGTTCCGGTCATTTCGGCGCGCGGTCGATCAGCCGGCCCGGCGCCGCCTTGTGGTGGAATTGCAGCGCGATCAGCAGCGACTTCATCGAACGCAGCGGCAACAACGTGGTCACCAAAATCAGCGGTAGCCAGAGCGCCGCGTGAACCCAGTACGGCGGCTCGTATTTGACCTCGACGATCAGCGCGCAGGCCACGACGACCGCGCCCGCGATCATGATGATGAAAACCGCGGGCCCGTCGCCGGCATCGATGAACGCATAGTCCAGCCCGCACGATTCGCATTTCGGCCGCAGCGTCAGGAAACCCGAATAGAGCTTGCCCTTGCCGCAGCGCGGACACCGGCAGGCCAGGCCGCGCATCGCGCTTTGGGTTAGCGTGGGCAATGTCTCGTCTGGCATGCGCTCGTCTTCCAGCTCGCCGTCAACAAAAGGGCGGCCCCGCAGCCGCCCCTTTTAGCACAGTGGCTGCAGCACCGGCGCAGCGAATCCGCGATCAGCCGGCGCCGTTCGCAATGGCTTCCGCGCCGTGGCCCCAGACATAGATGCAGATGAACAGGAACAGCCAGACCACGTCGACGAAGTGCCAATACCAGGCGGCGAATTCGAAACCGAGATGTTGTGTCGGCGTGAAATGCCCGGCATAGGCGCGTGCCAGGCAGACGATCAGGAAGATGGTGCCGATCAGCACGTGGAAGCCGTGGAAGCCGGTCGCCATGAAGAAGGTGGCGCCGTAGATATTGCCGGCGAAGGAGAACTCGGCATGGCTGTATTCGAACGCCTGAACGCAGCTGAAGGTGATCCCGAGCAGGATCGTCAGGATCAGGCCGTATTTCAGGCCCTGGCGATCGTTCTCCAGCAGCGCGTGGTGCGCCCAGGTCACGGTGGTGCCCGAAGTCAGCAGGATCAGCGTGTTGAGGAGCGGCAGATGCCAGGGATCGAAGGTCTCGATGCCCTTGGGCGGCCAAGTGCCCGGCACGCTGCAGGCGCCCATCGCGGTGCTGGCGCCGCAGCCGAAGATCGCGTCGCGCGCGGCGTGAACCGGATCTGCGGGAAACAGCGCGGAGTTGAAAAAGGCCCAGAACCAGGCGACGAAGAACATCACCTCGGAGGCGATGAACAGGATCATGCCGTAGCGATGGCTGATCTGCACCACGCGGGTGTGGTCGCCCTTGTACTGGGCTTCACGGATCACGTCCGTCCACCAGCTCGCCATGGTGTAGAGCACCCCGATCACGCCGATGCCGAAGATGATCGGCGCAGCCGAGAACATGTGGTGCATCCAGGTGACCGCGCCGGTCGCCATGATGAAGGCCGAGACCGACCCGACGACCGGCCACGGGCTCGGATCGACGAGATGGTAGTCGTGATGCTTGACTTGCGCAGTCGCCATTGCAGCCCCTCCGTTCGCGTGCCGTTGCTGTTCGGCACGTCTCGTCTCAAAAAATCAAACTCTCCCGATCCCGAAATCCACCATTGCGGCGATCAGAGGCTCCCCTTGCGCTGGTCCGGCTCGCGCGCCGCAACGGGCTGCGGCGCCGGATCGCGCACGGGATAGAAAGTGTAGGACAGCGTAATCGTATTCAGCCCGTCATTGTCGCTGTCCTTGACGATGGCAGGGTCGACATAGAACACCACAGGCATCTGGCGGGTCTCGCCGGGCGCCATGGTCTGTTCGGTGAAACAGAAACAATTGATCTTCTGGAAATACGCGCCGACCGTCAGCGGCGCCACATTATAGGCCGCCTGCCCCGTCGTGGTCCGCGCCGCCTGATTGGTCACGGTGTAGTAGACAGTGACGACCTCGCCGATCCTGACTTCGATCTCGGTCTTTTCCGGCTCGAACTTCCACGGCAACCCGCCCGCCACGTTGGAATCGAAGCGCACCGCGACCTTGCGCGACAACGGCGCGGAGGTCGGCGCCGCCGTCGCGACCTGGGTGGTGCCGTTGAAACCGGTGGCGCGGCAGAACCAGTTGTAGAACGGCACGGCGGCATAGGCCGCGCCCACCATCAGCACCACGACCAGACCGCAAGTCGCGCCGACCACGGCGTCGCGCGTCAAACCGCGGCGCGGGCCGGCATCATGGCCGCCGGTCGGCGGTGGCGTCATCGTCGCGGGCTTGTGGTTTTCCATGTCGCTCACATCAATGACATCGGCCGCTGCAACTATACCGACAACAACTATAGGGGGCGCACGAGAACGGCCGGCCCCTTGACCATGGTAACGGCGAAAAACAACACCACGAGGACGCCGAGCGCCCAGGCGATCGCGATCGAACGGCGGCGGCGGCTCCTGAGCTGCGCCTCGGTGAGGATGATTCCATCTGGTGGCTTCCGCGGCTCGTCCATTCCGTCGCCATGCGCCCCCTTACCAGACCAACGGTGCAACAGCGCGGACCACGACCTCAAGCAGCAACGTCGCGAACAGCGCGAACAGATAAAGGATCGAGAAGGCGAACAGCTTCCGGTTCGCGCGCAATGATTCGCTGCGCTCGCGGCGGCGATAGACATTGACCGCAAGCGCCAGCATGACGGCGCCGAGCAGCAGCGAGGTCACGCCATAGACCGCATCGAAATAGCCGAGCGGCCAGGGCGCGAAGGCAACCGCGACCAGCACGATCGTATACAGCAGGATCTGCAGCCGGGTCGCGTCGGGGCCGGCGACCACGGGCAGCATCGGCACTCCGGCGCGCGCGTAATCGTCGCTGCGAAACAGCGCCAGCGCCCAGAAATGCGGCGGGGTCCAGAAGAAGATGATCAGGAACAACAATAGCGGCTCGACAGACAGCGAGCCGGTCGCGGCCGCCCAGGCCACGACGGGCGGCAACGCGCCCGCGGCGCCGCCGATCACGATGTTCTGCGCGGTCCAGCGCTTCAACGCCATCGTATAGATCACGACGTAGAAGAAGATCGTGAAGGCGAGCAGGCCGCCGGCGAGCCAGTTGACGAGGATGCCGAGCGTCATCACCGAAAAGAACGCCAGCGTCAGCCCGAACGCGGTCGCCTCCGGCTGCGTGATGCGCCCGCGCGGGATCGGCCGGTTCGCGGTGCGCGTCATCAAGGCGTCGATGTCGCCCTCGAGCGCCATATTCAGCGCACCCGAGGCGCCGGCGCCGACTGCGATGCAGAGGATCGCGGTGATCGCCAGCACCGGATGAACATGAACCGGCGCGATCACGAGGCCGACCAGCGCGGTGAAGATCACCAGCGACATCACCCGCGGCTTCAACAGCGCGATGTAATCGGCGACGTCGGCTTCCGAAATCCGGGGCGACGACAGGTCCAGGGCATTGTGATCGACAACTGACAAGATAACTCTCACTTCCGGTTAAAGGCGCGGGCCCATCGGGGCACCGCGCCTTTTACATGATTACTGTACCCGCGGCAGCACTTCGAACTGATGGAACGGCGGCGGCGACGACAGCGTCCATTCCAGCGTGGTGGCGCCGACGCCCCACGGATTATCGGCGGCCTGTTGCTTGCGCACGAACGCGTCGATCACGCCATAGAGGAAGATCAGCACGCCGATGCCGGAGATATAGGAGCCGATCGACGACACCAAATTCCAGCCGGCGAAGGCGTCGGGGTAATCGACATAGCGGCGCGGCATGCCGGAGAGGCCGAGGAAGTGCTGCGGGAAGAACACCAGATTGACGCCGACGAAGGTGAACCAGAAATGCGCTTTCGCGATCGTCTCCGAATACATGTAGCCGAACATCTTCGGGAACCAGTAGTACCAGCCGGCGAAGATCGCGAACACCGCGCCGAGCGACAGCACGTAGTGGAAGTGCGCGACCACGTAATAGGTATCCTGCAGCACGCGGTCGACGCCGGCATTGGCGAGCACGACGCCGGTGACGCCGCCCAGCGTGAACAGGAAGATGAAGCCGATCGCCCACAGCATCGGCGCCTTGAACTCGATCGAGCCGCCCCACATCGTGGCGATCCAGGAGAAGATCTTCACGCCGGTCGGCACCGCGATCACCATGGTGGCGGCGACGAAATAGGCCTGCGTCGCCGACGACATGCCGACGGTGTACATGTGGTGCGCCCACACCACGAAGCCGATGCCGCCGATCGCGACCATCGCGTAGGCCATGCCGAGATAGCCGAACACCGGCTTCTTCGAGAAGGTCGAGACGATCTGGCTGATCATGCCGAAGCCCGGCAGGATCAGGATATACACTTCCGGATGGCCGAAGAACCAGAACAGATGCTGGAACAGCACCGGATCGCCTCCGCCTTCGGCGGAGAAGAAGGTGGTGCCGAAATTGCGGTCGGTGAGCAGCATGGTGATGGCGCCGGCCAGCACCGGCAGCGACAATAGCAGCAGGAACACCGTCACCAGGATCGACCAGACGAACAGCGGCATCTTGTGCAGGGTCATGCCCGGCGCGCGCATGTTGAAGATCGTGGTGATGAAGTTGATGGCGCCGAGGATCGAGGAGGCGCCGGCCAGATGCAGCGCCAGGATCGCGAAATCGACCGCCGGTCCCGGATGGCCTGTGGTCGACAGCGGCGCGTACATGGTCCAGCCCGCTCCCACGCCGTTGGCGCCCGGCTCGCCCTCGACGAAGGTCGAGATGATGAGCAGCGCGAACGACGCCGGCAGCAGCCAGAACGAGATGTTGTTCATGCGCGGGAACGCCATGTCCGGCGCACCAATCATCAGCGGCACCATCCAGTTGCCGAAGCCGCCGATCATCGCCGGCATCACCATGAAGAAGATCATGATCAGGCCGTGCGAGGTCACGAAGACGTTGTAGGTGTGGCTCTCGTGGAAAATCTGCACGCCGGGAAACATCAGCTCGGCGCGGATCGCGATCGACAGCGCCGCGCCGATGATGCCGGCGATGACCGCGAACACCAGGTACATCGTGCCGATGTCCTTGTGGTTGGTCGAATAAAGATATCGCCGCCAGCCGGTCGGATGCGCGTGGTCGTCATGTGCATGATCTTGGCTGTGATCGTCGTGAGCCGGTGTTGCTGCCGTCGTTGCCATGTTCAAATCCTGCCTAGTCCTTTTCAGACCTTGCGGTCCGCGCTTGTCCTCATCGATGCGCCGATAAATCTTCGGCCTATTGCGCCGCTCCCGCCGCCGAGGCGAACTGGTTCGCCGGCGCGCTGGCGAATTTCTTCTTGGCATCCTCGACCCAGGCCGTGAACTCCTGGTCGCTCACCACCCGCACCGCGATCGGCATGAAAGCGTGATCCTTGCCGCACAATTCCGAGCACTGGCCGTAATACATGCCGGTCTTGGTGGCCTTGAACCAGGTTTCGTTGAGGCGCCCTGGAATGGCGTCGATCTTGATGCCAAAGGCCGGCACCGCGAAGGAGTGGATCACGTCGGCGCCGGTGGTCTGCACCCGGATCACCTTGTCCACCGGAACCACCATCTCATTGTCGACCCCGAGCAGCCGGGGCTGCTTGTCCTGGGCCAGCAGCGAATCGAATTCGAACTTGCCGTTATCGGGATAGGCGTAAGACCAGTACCATTGCTTGCCGGTCGCCTTCACGGTCAGGTCGGCCTTCGGAACATCGAGCTCGAGAAACAGCAGCCGGAACGACGGCACCGCGACGCAGACCAGGATCAGTACGGGAATCAAGGTCCAGGCCACTTCGATCAGGGTATTGTGGGTGGTCCTGGAGGGAACCGGGTTGGCCCTGGCGTTGAACTTCACGACCACCGCAATCAGAAGCGCCAGCACCAGCAGCGTGATCAGGGTAATTACCACGAGCAGGAAATTGTGAAACCAGATGATGTTTTCCATCACCGGAGAGCCGGCTTCCTGAAGCCCGGCCTCCCATGGCGCCGGCTGACCTAATTCGGCGAACGCCGTGCTCCCGGCTGCCAGCGTCGCGCCGGCCACCATGAATCCCAGCAACCGACGCCCGATTTCGCCCTTCGACATCTTCATGCCGCTCGCGCTCCCCTGATGTTACCCCCTGAGCATCCCGCCGGACGGCTGAATGCTCACACGATCCCGCCCCTTTTTTTGACGACCGTGGCATGCACTTTAGGAGCACATCGTCCAGATCGCTAGAACGCGTCGAAATATAGCTTCTCAAACCATAATTCGCAGCCCCTCGCAATGCAGTAGTAGGTCGTGTAGCGATGCATTATAGTCTGGCCGAGGGTGACATTTTCCCGTGACATCAGGCAAAAGCGCCTGATTTGGCGTCTGGCTGCGCTTGACACGCGTCCGGCCCGATGTAGGCACGGCGATGGTGCTCCACAGGAACCTGATTCGCCACTTCCGGATGGTTCGACTGATGCCGGGCTGCCCTCAAGGCGCCGTCATTGCCGTATCAGTCCAAGACGTATCAAATCCAAGGTTCGCACCGAATTGCCCGGGCCAATTGACGATGGAAAGCTGGCTGGGGGCATATTGGCCTAGGGCATATTGCAAGGATCGCGCCCGATGGGGCCTTCACAAAACCTGAACAGACACGACACAAACCGGATCTATCGATTGTCAGCATTCCCCTTGTCTGCCGCGCGGCGCCGATGGCTCTGCCGGATCGTGGCCTTTGCCGGCCTTCTCGGCCTCACCGCCGCCGCCCACGCGCAAGGCGCGGTGCGCTCGGTCCACGGCGACTGGCAGATCCGCTGCGACACCCCGCCCGGCGCCCAGACCGAACAATGCGCGCTGATCCAGAGCGTGGTTGCGGAAGACCGTTCCAACGCCGGACTGACCGTCATCCTGCTCAAGACCGCCGACCAGAAGAGCCGGCTGATGCGGGTGGTGGCGCCGCTCGGCGTGCTGCTGCCCTCGGGGCTTGGCCTCAAGCTCGATAATGTCGATGTCGGCCGCGCCGGCTTCGTGCGTTGCCTGCCCAATGGCTGCGTTGCCGAAGTCGTGATGGACGACAAGCTGCTGGGGCAGTTGAGATCCGCCAAAACCGCCACCTTCATCATTTTCGAGACCCCGGAAGAGGGCATCGGCTTTCCGCTCAGCCTCAACGGCCTCGCAGAGGGATATGACAAGCTGCCGTGAGGGTTACGCATCCGTAATCCGGCACCGTCCTGCGCACCCTCCCTTTTTGCCGCGATCGTGCCTATCTTTGGGTTGATTATCCCGGGTCAGGGGTTCCCGCGCCATCGGGAATAACGACCATATCAGTCGCTTGCGCCGTTTGCTGGAGCCGCCATGACCAATTCCGCCACAACCTCGCTGCTCGACCGCGCCAATCTCGACCGCGATGCCGTGCGCCATGAAATGGCGCGGGGACTGTCGGGGGCCGACGACGGCGAATTGTTCCTCGAATACAGCCAGACCGAAGCGCTGATGTTCGACAATGGCCGGCTGAAACAGGCGACCTACGACACCTCGCAGGGTTTCGGCCTGCGCGCGGTAAAGGACGACGCAGTCGGCTATGCCCATTCCTCCGACGTGTCGCTGCCGGCGCTGATCCGCGCCGCCGACGCCGTCGCCGCGGTACGCGGCGGCTATGCGGGAACATTCGCGGCCGCCCCGCCGCACACCAACGTCCGGCTCTATGGCGACGACAACCCGCTGGATGCACCCGGCTTCGAGAGCAAGGTCAAGCTGCTCGCCGAGATCGACGCCTATGTCCGCGACAAGGATCCGCGGGTGCGCCAGGTGACGGTCAGCCTCGGCGCGACCTGGCAGGTGGTGGAAATCCTCCGCCCGGACGGCGAGAGCTATCGCGACATCCGCCCGCTGGTGCGCGTCAATGTTTCTGTCGTCGCCGGCCAGGGCGACCGCCAGGAAAGCGGCAGCAGAGGCTATGGCGGCCGCGAAGGCTATGCGCGCTTCATCGAGACCAAGGCCTGGCGCGAGGCCGCCGACGAGGCCATTCGCGAGGCGCTGGTCAATCTTGAATCGGTGCCTGCTCCGGCCGGCGAAATGGACGTCGTGCTGGGGGCCGGCTGGCCCGGCGTGATGCTGCACGAAGCGGTCGGCCACGGCCTCGAAGGCGATTTCAACCGCAAGCAGACCTCCGCCTTCGCCGGCCTGATGGGCCAGCAGGTGGCGGCCAAGGGCGTCACGGTCATCGACGACGGCACCATCGCCTCGCGGCGCGGTTCGCTGTCGATCGACGACGAGGGCACGCCGACCAACCGCACGGTGCTGATCGAGGACGGCATTCTGGTCGGCTACATGCAGGATCGCCAGAACGCCCGGCTGATGAACATGAAACCCACCGGCAACGGCCGCCGCCAGGGCTATGCCCATGTGCCGATGCCGCGCATGACCAACACCTATATGCTGGCCGGTGAACGCGATCCGGCCGAGATCCTCGCTTCCGTCAAGAACGGCGTCTATGCGGCGAATTTCGGCGGCGGCCAGGTCGACATCACCTCCGGCAAATACGTGTTCCAATGCACCGAGGCGTACAGGATCGAAAACGGCAAGCTCGGTGCGCCGCTGAAAGGCGCCATGCTGATCGGCAACGGGCCGACCGACCTGCACCGCATCACCATGGTCGGCAACGATCTGGCGCTGGATTCCGGCATCGGTACCTGCGGCAAGCACGGCCAGGGCGTCCCGGTCGGCGTCGGCCAGCCGACCTTGCGGATGGAGCGAATCACCGTTGGAGGAACCGGCGCATGAGCGTTGACAAGATATCGGCCCCGGCAAAGGCCAGCACCTGGCTCGATCAGGCCCTCCAACTGGTAGCGATCGTGCTGATCGTTTTCCTGGCGAAGGGCGCCATCGCCGAGCCGTTTTACGTGCCGTCGGGCTCGATGGAGCCGACGCTGATGATCGGCGATGCGCTGCTGGCCTCGAAATTTCCTTACGGCTATAGCGACGCGTCGCTGCCGATCCAGATCACGCTGCCCGAAACCGGACGCCTGTTCGGGGCATTGCCCAAGCGCGGCGATGTCGTGGTGTTCCGCTGGCCCGGCGACCGCTCGCAGGCCTGGGTCAAGCGGGTCATCGGGCTGCCCGGCGACCGCATCCAGATGCGGCAGGGCCAGCTTTTCATCAACGACCGCGCCGCGGAGTTGAAGCCGGACGGCCTCGACGAGGCCGAGGACGACAATGGCGGCACCGAGCCGGCGCGCCGCTACATCGAGACGCTGCCGGGCGGCGTCAGCCACAAGATGTTCAAGCTCTACGACAATGGCCGCCTCGACAACACGCCCGAAGTGACGGTGCCGGCGGGGCGGCTGTTTGTGATGGGCGACAACCGCGACAACTCGGCCGACAGCCGCGTTTCGGTCCGGGACGGCGGCGTCGGATTATTGCCGGTGGACGACCTGGTCGGCCGCGCCGACGCCGTGGTCGGATCGTGGGATCTCGGCATCCGCGGCCAGCCGGTATGGACCTGGCTATCCGGTTTTCGCCTCGCGCGGTTCTTCACCGCGGTGCATTGAAGCGCAGCCGTGACCACGCGGCTCAATCGTAGCAACCGTTAAGCATCGTCGTCATTCCGGACGACGCGAGGCGGCGATCGGAATCTCGAGATTCCCCGATGTGCGATTGCGCATCCCAAGATCTGGGCCGCGCTGTGCGCGGACCCGTTGGGACCATCCCGGAATGACGCAAACGGGACGGCTACCGCACCACGCCCGAGATGAATCCGGGCCGGCGCCGTGGCGGCTTGATTTCCTTTTTCAGGAAGCAATGTGCCTGCCGTCCGACATAGGCCGGACGCGCATAGGTCCAGGCGCGGCATTTGTTGTCGGCGGTACAGGCCAGCTTGCAGGCCTCGTCGCCCTCGCCGCTCTTGAGGTCGAAACTGCGGTAATCGCCGCCGGCGCGGTCGATCGAGGTTTCGATGCCGCCATTGCGCGGCTCGACCACACCGGCGCCGCGCACGCCGGAAATGCAGCAATTATCCGACACCCGCGCCGGCACGCTGTTCTTCAGCCAGCACTGCGCGCTGCCCGCGATCTCCGTCGGATAGCTGAAGCTCCACGACCGGCAGCGCCGGTCGCGCTCGCACGCCAACGCGCAGTCCACCGGATCTCCCGACGCAACCGGCGAATTCTGATAATCGCCGCCCGGACGATCGAAATTGGCCTGGGCTTGTGCCGGCCGCGTGATCGCGATGGCCACCGAAAAAACGGATATCACCAAACACGCCCTGAGCAGGCGGCCTCCCAACATTCGCGACGCTTTCAATTTTCTGGACCGGACCGCGATTAGCCCCTGCCATTTGATCGCCATCAACCTGTACGGCAGATGAACGACTCTCGAGCCAGAGCCTTATCGGATTCTGGCTGAATCAGAGCCGGGCTCTAACATTCTGTTTTGACGCGCTTTCTTCACGCGAACCGGAATCCGCTTCGCGCGAAAACGCGATAGCCGGCGCGGACGAATTGGTTGACGCCGGGCCGGGCGGTCGATTCAAGGCTTGCTTTTGTGCTGCCCCATGAGCGCGCCTTTGAAGAAGTCGATGAGTCCGAACGGTGCGCGGTCGCCGAGGCAGAGTTCCAGGGTCAGGCGCGCATCTGCGGCTTCCGACTCGCTGCGGGGGAACATGGCCTCTTCGTAAACGGTGAGTGCCGCTTCGATGTCGCCAGGGTGCGCGGCGATCGCATTCCCAAGTTCGGCGCCGTCGAACATCGCCAAGTTCGCGCCCTCGCCGGACGGCGGCATCAGGTGCGCGGCATCACCGAGGAGCGTCACCCCGGATACGCGGCCCCATCGGTGCCGGTCCGGGAGCGCGTGGATCATGCGCAGGATCGGCGGGGTGTCGCCGTCGGTGATCAGTGCGGTGAGCGCCGGCGCCCATCCGTCGAATTCGGCCGCTATTCGAGCCGTCGCGGCGGCGGCGTCGAAATCGATGCCGGCGAACCACTCGGCGGGGCGGCTCAACTCCACATAGGTGTGAAGAACGCCCCCCGCCTCCCGGTGCGCGACGATCCCCTTTCCCGGGGCAAACGCGAACAGTGCGCCGCCGCCGACCGCTTCGGCCGCCGCGGCGTGCCGCTCGTCGGCGTTGTACAGGTAGGTCTCGATGAACGACGTACCGACATATTCGGGCTTGGCGGCCGAGAGCAGTGGCCGGACCTTCGACCAGGCGCCGTCCGCACCCACGAGGAGTTCGGTACAGACGCTGGACCCGTCTGCGAACGCCAGCCTGTGCCGGCCGTCGCCGAGCGCCGCGACGCCGGTGAGCTTCTTTCCCCACCGGATCGTCTCCGCAGGCAGGGAGTCGAGGAGAATCCGCCGCAGATCGCCCCGAAGCACCTCGGGACGCCTACCGGCGCCATCGTCGGGCTGGTCGAGCAGTACCGTGCCGTGCTGGTCGACCCCGCGCGTCGCCGCGCCACCCTCGTGGATGATCGCGCGGAACTCGTCGAACAGACCTGCTGCCTTGAGTGCGAGCTGCCCGTTGTGCTCGTGGATATCGAGCTGTCCGCCCTGGGTGCGGGTCTCAGCCGAGGACTCCGCCTCGTAGATCGTCGCGGGGATGCCGTGGACGTGGAGAACGCGTGCGAGGGTGAGGCCGCCGAGGCCCGCGCCGACGATCGTGACCGGTGTCATCATCGGATTCCTTTGAAAGGTGGATTGGAATGCCGTTCCATAAATAAACATTGGAACAACGTTCCAATCATGTCAAGATGGTGCCTATGGCGACCAAGACTCAGCGGACCGAACGGCGCACGGACGCGCTCTCGAAGGAGCGGATCGTCGAGGCGGCGATCGAAATCCTCGATACCGACGGCGAGAGCGCCCTGACCTTCCGCGCGCTCGCAGCTCGCCTGGCAACAGGGAGCGGGGCGATCTACTGGCACGTCGCCGACAAGAACGATCTGCTCGCGGCGGCCACCGACGACGTCGTCGCCCGTGTCATGGCCGAGGTGGTCGGTGCTGCGGAGCCGCAGGAGGCGATCCGAACCATTGCCCTCGGGGTATTCGATGCGATCGATGCGCACCCCTGGGTGGGCGCCCAGCTGTTCCGTGAGCCGTGGCGGTCCGCGATGCTGCAGATTTTAGAAAGCATCGGCGGGCGGCTCCAGGCGCTCGGCGTCCCCGAACAAGCGCAATTCGACTCCGCGTCCGCACTCGTGAACTACATCCTCGGCGTCGCCGGACAGAACGCCGCGAACGCTCGCCTGCACGCGCACGAGACGGATCGATCGGCCTTCCTGGCAGCCGTTGCTACGCGGTGGATGCAGCTCGACCCTGTGGAGTATCCGTTCGTGCATCGGGTGGCGATGCAGCTGCGCGAACACGACGACCGCGAGCAATTCCTGGCCGGCATCGACCTCATCCTGGCCGGCATCGGAACCGTCCGATAGGCGGCCCCTCGCCGGGAGACCTGCTTCGTCCGCGCCACCTGAAGCATGACCCGGAAAAGTGGAAACCGGTTTTCCCCCGCGACCAACGCGGAACGCGTTTGCACAGGAAGATCATGCTCAAACAGAAAGTTGGAGCTGGATAACGATTTGAAGAAAAATCCAACTAGAAAGCGTATTCCTCATAGGCCGGTTCCACCGAGCCTTTCCAGGGCCCATGGAATTTCTCCAGCAGCTCCTCGGCGGGGCTGTGCCCGCAATCGATCGTTTGCTCCAGCGGCTCGATGTGACGGCTTTCGTCGCGGCCGAACTGATCGATCCGGCCGCGCCGCCGCAGGCCCGAATGCGACAGCGTCACGCATTCCCGGGCGATTTCGAACAGATAGCGGCTCCGGATCCGGGCCTTGAAGCCCAGGCGCGGGACATCGTCGCGCAACGCCTGGCGTTCATGGGCGTTCCAGTGCTTGACGATATCCCACGCCGCATCGAGGCTGGTCTGATCATAGAGCAGGCCGACCCAGAACGCGGACAGCGCCGGCAGCCGTCGCCACGGCACGCCGTCGGCACCGCGCATTTCCAGGTAACGCTTCAACCGCACCTCGGGGAAAATCGTCGAAAGGTGGTTGGCCCAATCCGACAGCGTCGGACGCTCGCCGGGCAATGCGGGATTCTTGCCTTCGAAGAAATCGCGGAACGAGGACCCCGCGACGTCGATATAATCGTCGCCGCGCTTGACGAAATACATCGGCACGTCGAGCGCATAATCGACCCAGCGCTCGAACCCCATGCCGGGCTCGAACGCCCAGGGGATCATGCCGGCGCGCGCGTTGTCGGTGTCGCGCCAGATCTCGGAACGGAACGACAGGAAGCCGTTGGGCTTGCCCTCGGTAAACGGCGAATTGGCGAACAGCGCGGTGGCAACCGGCTGTAGCGCCACCGACACCCTGAGCTTCTTGACCATGTCGGCTTCCGAGGAGAAGTCGAGATTAGTCTGCACCGTGCAGGTCCGGTACATCATGTCGAGGCCGTATTTGCCGACCTTCGGCATGTAGCGGGTCATGATCTTATAGCGGCCCTTCGGCATCGCCGGGATCTGCGACCGCGACCATGACGGCGTCATGCCGAGTCCGAGAAATCCGATGCCGAGCGGCGAGGCGATCTCGCGCACCTGCGCCAGATGCGCCATCAATTCGGACTGGGTTTGATGCACGGTCTCGACCGGCGCGCCCGACAATTCGAATTGTCCGCCCGGTTCGAGCGAAATCGCACCGCCGCCGGTGACGTCGTAGAGACCGATGATATTGCCGTGCTCCATGATCGGCTCCCAGCCGAGCAGAAGCTTCATGCCGTCCAGCAGCGCGCCGATGCCGCGCGCGCCCTCATAGGCGACCGGATGATGGCCCTCAAGCGTGAACGGCGTTTTCTCGTGCTCGGTGCCGATCCGGAATTCGGATGGGGGTTTTACGCCAGCTTCCAGCCACGCAACCAATTCGTCGCGCGATTGCAGCGGCGTCATATCGATCTGGTCACGCGCCATACGAATTCCGGATGAAAGGCGCTTCGACCGAACGCGCACGGTGTCGGATATATCCCCAAACCGAGCGGCCCGGAGATGCGAAATACAGGAACAATATCATCGGACGGCCACGCCGTCTCTGGCGGCGAGCACCGCGGCGTCGTCACACGTACAGCCCAGGCGGTCAAGCAGGCCGCAAAGTTTCACGGCGTCCGCATCGGACAGTTTCGAACCGACATGCTTTTCGATCGCGGCCGAATAGGCGGTCCCCATCTTCCTTTGCAGCTCGCGTCCGGCTTCGGTGATCTCGACGAACTGGCCGCGCTTGTCGATCTTGCATTCGCGGCGAACCGCGAGCCCCTCGTCCACCAGCCGGTCGATCAGCCGCGACGCCGAATATTGCGGTATCAGCATTTGCCGTTCCAGTTCAACCGGCCGCATCTCGCCCGCGGGCGCGCGCGACAGTTCGAACAACGCCTCATACCAGGCCAGCGGCGGGAAACCGGCCTTCTTCAACTCCTGCTCGACCGCATCCAGCACCCGGCTCTGGACCCGCATCAGGCGAATCCAGGCGGCGGTCGCTTCGGTTGACGGTTTGCGCTTCATGGTCCGGTCCGTAAATTCATAGGGCTAAGTGTACCGCACTAAATGCAGCTGCATCAATCTTGACTATTCCAGGTATCTGCATTTAGTCGCTCCGGCATTCGCTCGCCCCCGGTCTCCGACAACCCACGTCCACGGAAGGAAAGCCCGATGAAACTCTATTATGCGCCCGGCGCCTGCTCGCTCTCGCCCCACATTGCGCTGCATGAAGCCGGCCTCGCCCACGAACTCGTGAAGGTCGACCTCAGGGCGAAAACAACCGAAAACGGCGAGGATTTCGCCACCATCAATCCGAAAAGCCAGGTGCCGGCGCTGATGCTGGACAGCGGCGAACTGGTGACCGAAGGGCCGGTGATCGTTCAGATCATCGCCGACAAGGCGGCGGGCAAGAATCTTGCGCCCGCCCACGGCACCGACGAGCGCTACAAGATGCTGGAATGGCTGAACTTCACCACCAGCGAGTTGCACAAGAATTTCAGCCCGCTGTTCAATCCGGCGATTCCGGATGAAGTGAAGAAGTTCTTCGCCGATCGTATCACCGGTAAGTTCAAATATGCCGACTCCCAGCTGGCCGGCCGCGATTATCTGATGGGCAAGCAGTTCACGGTCGCCGACGGCTACCTGTTCACGATGCTGGCCTGGGCGGACCGCATGAAGATCGATGTCTCCGGCATGAAAAACCTGATGGCCTTCAAGGACCGCGTCGCGGCCCGGCCCAACGTGCAGGCCGCGCTAAAGGCCGAAGGGCTGCTGCACGCGGCGTAATGCTTCCTTACGACAAGGAAGAGGGCCGGATCGATCGATCCGGCCCTCTTCTTTATCGGAGGCAAGTTCGCTTTCCAGAGGCGCATCCGCGCCCTACGCCTTGATGAAGGCCAGCACTTCCGCGTTGAACTTGTCGGATTCCGTTTGAGCGAGACCGTGCGGGGCGTCGGGAAACACTTTGAGCTGGGCACCCTTGACGATTTTGACGGTCTTCTCGGCCGAAGCCTGAATCGGCACGATCTGGTCGTCGGAGCCGTGAATGACCAGCGTCGGCTTGTCGATCTTTTTTAGGTCGCCGGTGTAGTCAACTTCCGAGAACTCGCGAACGCAATCATACTGCCCCTTGACGCCTCCCTGCATGCCCTGCAGCCAGAAACTGTCGCGCAGCCCTTCATTCACCTTCGCACCGCTGCGATTGAAGCCGTAGAACGGCATGGTCAGATCCTTGAAAAACTGCGAGCGATCGCCGCCGGTGCCCTTGCGGATATTGTCGAACACGTCGATCGGCGTCCCTTCGGGATTGGCTGCCGTCTTCAGCATCAGCGGTGGCACCGCGCCGACCAGCACCACCTTCGCGACCCGGCTGGTGCCGTGGCGGCCGATGTAGTGTGCGACCTCGCCGCCGCCGGTCGAGTGCCCGATCATGACGATGTTCCTGAGATCGAGCCTGTCGATCAATTCAGCGAGGTCGTCGGCGTACTGATCCATGTTGTTGCCGTCCCAGGTCTGGTCGGAGCGGCCATGGCTGCGGCGATCATGGGCAACGACCCGGTATCCGTGCTGGCCGAAGAACAGCATCTGATTGTCCCAAGCGTCCGACGAGAGCGGCCAGCCGTGAGAGAAGACGATCGGCTGCCCCTTGCCCCAATCCTTGTAGAACAGCCTGGCGCCGTCCTTGGTCGTGATCGTGGTCATCGAGGTAGCTCCTTTTGCGGTTGATGCATGGGAAGGCGTTGCGGCGCCGGACGCCGAAGGCAGCGCCAGCGGGACCGACAGGGCCGCAGCGGCAAGGACAGCGTCGCGCCGGCTCAACACGACTCGGGTAGGAGTGGATTGTGACATCGAGATATCCTTTCGATCGGCAGCAGTTTTGTACGTTAACGATTAAATCGCGCACAAATTATATGAGGGCAGCGCCACGCCGTCAATCGCTTGCTATTCAATAGCGCGCTATCTATCTATCGGTTCACGCTGATGTGAGGACAACCAATGGGCTCCAGACCTTCCCCGCCCGCAAATGAGGACAAGCTGTCGCTGGACAGCTTTTTGTGCTTCGCGATCTATTCCGCCGAACACGCCTTCAACCAGTTCTACCGGCCGCTGCTCGACGCCATCGGCCTGACCTATCCGCAGTATCTGGTGATGGTCGCGCTGTGGGCCGATAACGACCAGACCGTCAAGGAACTGGGACAGAAACTGCTGCTGGATTCCAGCACGCTGACCCCGCTGTTGAAGCGATTGGAGACGTCGGGCTATCTGACACGCACGCGCGATCCGGACGACGAACGCCAGGTGCGCGTGCGTTTGACTCCGGCTGGCCGTGCCCTGAAAAGCCGCGCCCGAGGCATTCCGGCCTGCGTACAAGATGCGCTGGGACTTTCGAACGACGAACTCAAGAAAATTCAGGCGGACGTGCTCGCGATCCGGGACCGCCTGCTGTCACGCAGGGCGTGACGGCATCGCCGCCGACTGCCCCCCGGACTTGTTGCGGGGGCGCGTCACCGCCTGGCGCGACGTCGATCGTCGCGGTTGAAGGACGACCTTACGCCGCCGCCTGCTTCTTCGGCGGGAAGCGGCCGTAAAACGTCTCGCCCTTGGCAGCCATCTCGACCAGCAATTTCGGCGGCGCGAAGCGAGAGCCGTATTTGGCTTCGAGCTTGTGACACAGCTCGACGAACTTCTTCGTGCCCATGAAATCGATATAGGACAGCGTGCCGCCGGTGAACGGCGCGAAGCCGAAACCGAGGATCGAGCCGACATCGGCCTCGCGCATGTCGGTGATGACGTGGTCTTCCACGGTACGCGCGGCTTCCACCGCCTGCACCACCAGGAAGCGCTGCTTCAACTCCTCGATGTCAAGCGTATCGGGATCGAGATGCTTCGGCTGCAAACCGCCAAGCTCCGACCACAGGCTCTTCTGGCCCTTGCCCTTCTCGGGATAATCGTAGAAACCCTTGCCGTTCTTGCGGCCAAGGCGGCCCTGCTTCTCGACCATCTCGACCAGAAGCTTCTTCTGCGCCTGATCGATCGCGTTGGCGCCAAGATCGGCCTCGGTCGCCTTCATGATCTTGAGCACGAGATCGAGCGCGACTTCGTCCGACAAGGAGAGCGGCCCGACCGGCATCCCCGCCATCTTCGCGGTGTTCTCGATCATCGCCGGCGGCACGCCCTCCATCAGCATTTCCAGCCCCTCGGCGGTGAAGCGCAGCACGCAGCGGTTGGCGAAGAAGCCTCGGCTGTCATTGACCACGATCGGGGTCTTGCCGATCGCACGGACGTAATCGAGCGCGGTGGCGAGCGCGACATCGCCGGTATTCTTGCCGACGATGATTTCAACCAGCATCATCTTCTCGACCGGCGAGAAGAAATGAATGCCGATGAACTTGCCCTGGTCCTTGAATTCCTCCGCCAGCGAATTGATCGGCAGCGTCGAGGTATTGGAGGCGAAGATCGCGCCCGGTTTCAACAGCGGCTGCGCCTTGGCGTAGGTTTCCGCCTTGACCTTGCGATCCTCGAACACCGCTTCGATAACGAGATCGCAATCCTTGATCGCGTTGTAATCCGGCGTCGCCGAGATGCGCGACAGGATGGCGTCGCGATCAGCCTCCTTGGCGCGGCCCTTCTTGATAAGATCGTCGATCACCGACGTCGCATGCCCCTTGCCCTTGTCGGCGCTTTCCTGGTCGCGGTCGATCAGCACCACCTCGATGCCGGCGCGCGCCGAGACGTAGCCGACGCTGGCGCCCATGAAGCCGGCGCCGATCACGGCCAGCTTCTTGACCTTGGTCGGCGGCACGTTCTGCGGGCGGCGTGCGCCCTTGTTCAATTCCTGCATCGACAGGAACAGGCTGCGGATCATCGCCGCAGCTTCGTTGCTGCGCAGGATCTTCGCGAAATAGCGCGACTCGACCCGCAGCGCGGCGTCGATCGGCAATTGCAGGCCTTCATAGACGCACTGCATGATGGCGCGCGCCGCGGGATAATTGTCGTAGGTCTCGCGGCGGAAGATCGCGTTGCCGGCCGGGAACATCATCATGCCGGCCTTTGAATAAACCGGCCCGCCCGGCAGCTTGAACCCCTTCTCATCCCAGGGCGCGACCGCCTTGCCGCCGCCCTTGATCCAGTCCTTGGCCGCCTGGATCAGATCGGCCGCGGGAACGATAGCATCGATCAGCTTCAGCGCCTTGGCCTTGTCGACCGTGATCGCCTCGCCCTTGAGCAACAACTGCATCGCATCCTGCGGCGCCACGATGCGCGGCACGCGCTGGGTGCCGCCGGCGCCGGGGAACAGCCCGACCTTGATTTCCGGCAGCCCAAGACGGGTCTTGGGATTTTCCGCAGCGACCCGGTAATGGCACGACAACGTCAGTTCAAAGCCGCCACCGAGTGCGAGGCCATTGATTGCGGCGGCCCACGGCTTGCCGGAGGTCTCGATCGAACGAAACACCAGCGAGAAACGGCGGCTCTGGTCGAACAGCATCTGGTTGGCCGCGACCTCGCCTTTCTCCTTGAGCAGGTCGGCGTAGGTGCGGGCCATGCCTTCGAGCATCGACAGGTCGGCGCCCGCGCACAGCGCGTCCTTGCCCGAGGTGATGACCACGCCCTTTACGGCGGCATCGGCGGTGGTCTCCTTCACGATCGCTTCAAGTTCGTTGACCGAGGTCTCGTCGAGCACGTTCATCGAACGGCCCGGCGTATCCCATGTCACCAGCGCGATGCCGTCGGCGTCGGTCTCGAGTTTGAAATTCCTGAAGGCCATTGTGGTGCTCCCTCGATGCCGACTGCCCTCGGCGCTGCGGTTGTGTTCATCTCGATCGTAGCGTGGGCAAAGCGAAGCATGCCCACCAAAACGTGGCTTGATCAGAATGGTGGGCACGGCGCAAAAGCGCCTTTGCCCACCCTACGTCTACGTCTCTACCGTCATTCCGGGGCGCGCAAAGCACGAACCCGGAATCTCGTAACTAACTTCCGGATTCTGGGTCTGGTCCTTCGGACCATCCCGGAATGACAGCCGTGTTTAATGGTTGCTACGCATCAAACCCGTTCGATGATCGTCGCGGTGCCCATGCCGCCGCCAATGCACAACGTGACCAGCGCGGTCGATTTGTCGGTGCGCTCCAACTCGTCGAGCACGGTGCCGAGGATCATCGCGCCGGTGGCGCCGAGCGGATGGCCGAGCGCGATGGCGCCGCCATTGACGTTGATTTTTGCGTTGTCGATGTCGAAAGCCTGGATGTAGCGCAGCACCACCGAGGCGAACGCCTCGTTCAATTCAAACAGATCGATATCCGATTTCTTCATGCCGGAGCGTTCGAACAGCTTCCTGGTCACGTCCACCGGACCGGTCAGCATCATCGCGGGCTCGGAGCCGATATTGGCGAAGGCGCGGATTTTCGCGCGCGGCTTCAGGCCATGCTTGTTGCCGGCCTCCTTGCTGCCGAGCAGCACCGCGCCGGCGCCATCGACGATGCCGGACGAATTGCCGGCGTGATGGACATAATTGACACGCTCGATTTCCGGATGCGACTGGATCGCCACCGCGTCGAACCCGCCCATCTGGCCGAAACTCACAAAGGACGGCTGCAACTGGCCCAGCGACTGCATCGTCGTCGAAGGCCGCATATGCTCATCCCTGGCGAGGATGGTCAGCCCGTTGACGTCCTTGACCGGGACCACCGAATTCTTGAAGCGGCCTTCGTCCCAGGCCTTCGCGGCGCGCTGCTGGCTCTGCACCGCATAGGCGTCGACGTCGTCGCGCGAGAAACCGTATTTGGTCGCGATCAGATCGGCGGAAACACCCTGCGGCATGAAATAGGCTGGCACCGCGATCGACGGGTCCATCGGCCAGGCGCCCCCGGAGGCGCCGAGGCCGACGCGGCTCATCGATTCGGCGCCGCCGCCGATGGTGAGTTCATGCTGGCCGCTCATGATCTGGGCCGCGGCGAAATTCACGGCATCGAGGCCGGAGGCGCAGAAGCGGCTGATCTGGACGCCGGGCACGGCCTCGCCGAGACCCGCTTCCAGCGCCGCGAAGCGCGCAATGTCCGAGCCGGCCTCGCCGACCGGATCGACCACGCCGAGAATGACGTCGTCGACAACATCCTCGGCAAGATTGTTACGCTCTTTCAGAGCCTTTAACGGAACGGCGGCCAGCGCCAGCGCAGTCACCTCGTGCAGCGCGCCGTCCGCCTTGCCGCGGCCGCGCGGCGTGCGAACGTGATCGTAGATATAAGCCTCAGGCATGACGCCCTCCCGGTATGAGGATCATAATATATAGGCTGTTTGCAGGTTGTCGCGGATCATATAGCGGCCGCGCCGGAGATTCTCTCATCAAAAAGCTTCGGCCGCCATTTCCATCGTGGTCGCAGCTCCGCTCTGGATGCGCGCAAGATGCAACGCCGTTTCCGGCAGCATCCGCTCCATGAAGAAGCGGCCGGTCACCAGCTTGGTATTGAGGTAGGGCGTCGCGCCGCCGGCCGCGATCTTGTCCTGCGCGACCTTGGCCATCCGCGCCCACATCAACGCAAAGGCAACGAGACCGAATAATTGCAAATAGTCGGTGGCGGCGGCGCCGGCATTATCGGGCTTCGCCATCGCATTCTGCATCAGCCAGGTGGTGGCCTGCTGCAAATGGCCGAGCGCGGTGCTGAGCGGCGCCACAAAGGGCTTCATCGCCTCGTCAGCGCCGTGCTCCTTGGCAAAGGCCGCGACCTCGCCGAAGAACGCCATCACCGCTCGGCCGCCGTTGCGCGGCAGCTTGCGGCCGACGAGATCGAGCGCCTGGATGCCGTTGGCGCCCTCATAGATCATGGCGATGCGGGCGTCGCGCACGAACTGCTCCATGCCGTTCTCGGCGATATAGCCGTGGCCGCCATAGACCTGTTGCGCCAGCACCGTGTTGGAGAATCCCAGATCGGTCATCATGCCCTTCATGACCGGCGTCATCAGGCCCATGTGATCGTCGGCGGCCTCGCGGTCTTTGGCATCGCTGGAGCGGTGCGCCACGTCGCTTTTCAGCGCCGTCCATACCACCATCGCGCGCGCGGCCTCGTTGAAGGCGCGAATGGTCAGCAGCGCGCGCCGCACGTCGGGATGCACGATGATCGGATCGGCCGGCTTGTCCGGCGCCTGCGGGCCGGACAGCGCACGGCCCTGCAGGCGGTCGCGGGCATAGACCACGGCGTTCTGATAGGCGACCTCGGATTGCGCCAGGCCCTGAACGGCGACGCCGAGCCGCGCCTCGTTCATCATCACGAACATGCCCTGCATGCCCTTGTTTTCCTCGCCGATCAGCCAGCCGGTGGCGCCATCGTAATTCATCACGCAGGTGGAATTGCCGTGGATGCCCATCTTGTGCTCGATCGAGCCGCAGGAGACGCCGTTGCGCGCGCCCAGCGATCCGTCGGCGTTGACGAGAAATTTCGGCACCACGAACAGCGACACACCCTTGATACCGGCCGGCGCACCCTCGATGCGGGCCAGCACCAGATGGATGATGTTGTCGGCAAGATCATGCTCGCCGGCGGAGATGAATATCTTGGTGCCTGATATCCTGTAGCTGCCGTCGGCCTGCTTGACGGCCTTGGTGCGCAGCAGGCCGAGATCGGTGCCGCATTGCGGCTCGGTGAGGTTCATGGTGCCGGTCCATTTCCCCGCCACCATCTTCGGCACGAACATCTTCTTCTGTGCGTCCGCGCCATGCACCAATAGCGCCGCCGTGGCGCCCTGGGTAAGGCCGCCATACATCGAAAACGCCATATTGGCCGAACACATCAATTCGGTGACAATCTGGGTCAGCGTCACCGGCAGCCCCTGGCCGCCATATTCGGCCGGCGCGGACAGGCCCAGCCAGCCGCCTTCGGCGACCTGGTCGAACGCCTGCTTGAAGCCTTTGGGCGTTGTCACCCGACCATCATCATGGCGGACGCAGCCTTCAAGATCGCCGACCCGGTTGAGCGGCTGCAACACCTCTTCGCTGAGCTTGGCGGCCTCGGCCAGGACCGCGTCCCGCACATCGGCGGAAGCGTCGCTGAAGCCGGGGAGATTGTCGTAGCGATCGATCTGGAACACGTCGTTGAGCAGAAAATGGACGTCTTCCAAGGGCGCTTTGTAGATCGGCATCGTATCCTCCCGGCTCGTTGGCTCTCCTTTAAGGGAGACCTTGCGGCCCAGCAATCGTCCAGTTCCCGATCTGGACCTCCGGTTCTGATTAAATCAGAACCAGCTCCAGTTCTTTATTTTGACGCGTTTTCTTCGCGAACCGGTATCCACTTCGCTCGAAAACGCTATAGCCGTTTCCACCCGCCCGCGGCAGGTGTTGCGACATCGTGGCCGGCCCGGGGCGACCGCGCTCCCCCGGGCATCCAGGCCGATGCGCCGAGGGCGATAACTTTATGGCCGCGCAGCCTAATTCCTTAACCCGTTATTTACCGTAACGCGAAAAAGTCGAGGTCCAAGGCAGACGACCTGCGCGAAATTCGATTGTCTCTTCAGTTGGGACGCGCGGGGAGACTGAAGGCGCAAGGATGGCGCCGGGGTCGGAACCGGATCAGAGCATGAATTCGCGCGTATCGTGGAGTGTTGAGGGAATTGATCCATCCGTGCGCGAGAGAGCCGAGGCGGCGGCGCGCCGCGCCGGCATGTCGCTCAACGATTGGATCAATTCCACGATCGGCGATTCCCAGCCTCCGAATTTTCGCGCCGGCGCGGGTCAGCGCCCGGCGACGCAGCCCTCGCGCGATATCGGCGACATTCACCAGCGGCTGGATTCGATTACCCGCCAGATCGAGCGAATTTCACGGCCGCTGCCGCGCGACGACGGGCCCCGCACCGAACCCGGCGTTGCCCGGCAACTGAATGACGCGATCTCGCGGCTCGACGCGCGGCTGGCGCAGATCTCCAATCCGGCGGCCGCGCCAACCGGCCCATTTCAGGACCGGCAGCTTCCATCCGACATGGTCGAGCGCGCCGCCGCGCAGGTCTATCGCCCGTCGCCATCGCTGAGCCCGGTGTCGCTCGATTCCGCGATCGCCGAAATCGCGGCACGCCAGAACGAACTGGATAACGCTGCGCCGCGGCCGATCCCGCCGCGCCACGCGCCGCCGATCGCGCCCGCGATGCCGGCGCCCGCGAAACCGGCAGGCCCGGATTTCTCCTCGCTCGAGCGCCATCTCCTCAAGATCACGAGCCAGATCGAGGCGCTGCAGCGCCCCGACGGGATCGAGCAATCGATATCGGCTTTTCGCACCGAACTCGGCGAGATCCGCGCCGCTATCATCGAGGCGATGCCGCGCCGCGCGATCGAATCGATCGAGAACGAGATCCGCTCGCTGTCGCGCCGCATCGACGACAGCCGCCAGAGCGGCATCGACGGCCAGGCGCTGGCCGGCATCGAACGCGCGCTTCAAGAAATTCGCGAGGCGCTGCGCTCGCTGACGCCTGCGGAGCAACTGACCGGCTATGACGAGGCGATCCGCAATCTCGGCGCCAAGCTCGACCTGATCCTGCGCGCCAATGACGATCCTTCGACCGTGCGGCAACTCGAAAGCGCGATCGCCGCGCTTCGCTCCATCGTTTCCAATGTCGCCTCCAACGACGCCCTGGTGCGGCTTACCGACGACCTGCACACGCTGTCGACCAAGGTCGACCAGCTCGCCCACGCCGGCAACAACAGCGATTCCTTCGCCATGCTCGAACAGCGCATCGCCGCGCTGACCTCGTCGCTGGAAAGCCGCGAACACCGGCCGGCCGCCAGCGACAATTCGGAGCAATTGGAAAGCGCGGTGCGGGCGCTGTCCGACCGTCTCGACCGCATGCCGGTCGGCAATGACAGCGCGTCGACATTCGCCCATCTCGAACAGCGGGTGTCGTATCTGCTGGAACGGCTCGAAGCCTCCGCCGATCATCGCGGCGGCCATCTCGGCCGGGTCGAGGACGGCTTGCAGGATATCCTGCGCCATCTCGAAACCCAGCAGGCCAGCTTCCGGGCGCTGGCGGAAACCGGCCGCAGCGCGGCCGCACCGCAGGACTCCGGCCTTGCCGAGATCGTCAAGCGCGAATTGTCCGATATCCGCTTCAGCCAGACCGAGCGCGACCGCCATACCCAGGATTCGCTCGAGGCCGTTCACAACACGCTCGGCCATGTCGTCGACCGGCTGGCGACGATCGAAGGTGACCTGCGCACGGTCCGGCCTGCGCCGGCCGCGCCACAACCGAACATGCCGCCGATGCCGCAGGCCGCGCCCCGCATCGCGATGCCGGCGCAGCCGAAGCCGGAATTGCCCAATCCGGCCGCGATCGGGGCGCATTTCGACGCCGCGCCGCGCGACTTCCATGCCGTGCCACCGATCGAGTCGGCGCTGGCGACGAAAGCCATCAGCGAAATTCTCGAACCGCATGCCCCGTCCGCGCGCGCCACCGTCGCGCCCGAGCTGCCGCCCGATCATCCGCTCGAACCTGGAACCCGGCCGGCGGGACGGGTGACCTCTCCGTCCGAGCGCATCGCCGCTTCGGAAAACGCGATCAGCGAGATTTCCAAGGCTGCACCCGAGCCGACCAGCACCACCAATTTCATCGCCGCAGCCCGCCGCGCGGCCCAGGCGGCCGCGGCTGCGCAACCGACCAGCGGCAAGGCGAATGCCAAGCCGAAAACCAGGGCCGCCGCCATCGCCGGCGACAAGCCAAAGGAAGCCTCGACGATCACCTCGAAGATCCGCTCGCTGCTGGTCGGCGCCAGCGTGGTCATCATCGTGCTCGGCAGCTTTAAAATGGCGATGACCCTGCTCGACGGCAGCAGCGGGCCTCAACCGCCGGTCGCTGCAAATCCGGGCGAGCCTCCGGCTCCGTCGGCCGCCGATCAAGGCGCCAGGACGCCGGCACCGGCCCCGGTGCCAGCCATGCCTTCGATGACTTCGCCGACACCGATCAACCGGCAGTCGTTCAACACTTCCGCACCCGATGACGGCGACAGCTACGCCTCGGCATCGATTCCGCAGAGCCCGATCATGCCTTCCGGCCTACCCGGACCGGGCGCTGACGTGACCGGCACGATACCGGCGCCAAGCGGCGCCAGGCTCGGCACGGTGCAGATACCGTCGACCGAGAGATTGCCGGACGCGATCGGCGGACCGGCGCTGCGCACGGCGGCGCTCAAGGGCGACCCGACCGCGGCCTACGAAATCGGTGTGCGCTACGCCGAGGGCAAGGGTGTCGCTTCGAATCTCGAAGAGGCGGCGAAATGGTATGACCGCGCGGCGCGCGCCGGCGTGGTGCCGGCGGTATTCAGGCTCGGCACCTTCTATGAAAAAGGCATGGGCGTGAAAAAGGATGCCGATATCGCCCGGCGCTACTACATGCAGGCTGCCGATCGCGGCAGCGCCAAGGCCATGCATAACCTGGCCGTGCTGGACGCCGACGGCGGCGGCAATGGCGCCAATTACGCGAGCGCCGTGCAATGGTTCCGCAAGGCGGCCGAGCGCGGCGTGGCGGACAGCCAGTTCAACCTGGGCATCCTCTACGCCCGCGGCATCGGCGTCGAACAGAATCTCGCCGAGTCCTTCAAATGGTTCAGCCTGGCTGCGGCGCAGGGCGACGCCGACGCCGCCCGCAAGCGCGACGATATCGCCAAGCGGCTCGATGCCCAGTCGCTCGCCGCGGCAAAGCTCGCGATCCAGACCTTCACGCCCGAACAGCAGCCCGACGACGCGGTCAACGTGGCGACGCCGGCCGGCGGATGGGACAATCCATCGGCGCAGACCAACCTGGCGAAACCCGCGGCCAAGCCGGTTTTGACCAAACGCGCTTCGCGTTAGCCTGAAATCATTCACCTTATCCGCGGTTACCCTGCGGCCGATCGCCCGAACGGCTGCAGCCGACTGATTCTCCAGTCCCCCCTGTCTGCAATTTCGGTTATGCAGGGGCGCGGAAATCGATCCGCGCTCCAGAAACCATGCCGTGGGCGGTTTCGGCCAGCCTCAAGGCTTTATCCGAAGCAGACCCGCGTGCAGATCTTCCTCCCGATCGCCGACATTCCGGTCAATATTTTCCTCATCCTTGCGATGGGCGCCGCGGTCGGTTTCGTGTCGGGCATGTTCGGCATCGGCGGCGGCTTCCTGATGACGCCGCTGCTGATCTTCATCGGCATCACACCGGCCGTCGCGGTCGCCTCGGTCGCGAGCCACATCGCCGCCTCCTCGTTTTCCGGCGCCATCTCCTATTGGCGCCGCCGCGCCATCGATCCGCTCCTCGCGGCGGTGCTCCTGACCGGCGGCATCATCGGCACGGCGCTCGGGGTCTGGACCTTCACGGAGCTGCGCGCGCTCGGCCAGCTCGATCTCATGATCGCGTTGTCTTATGTGGCGCTACTGACCACCGTGGGCGGGCTGATGTTCTGGGAAGGGCTGAGGGCGATGCTGCGGGTGCGCCGCGGCGTAGCCGTATCGCCGCGCCGTTCGGGCAGCCACGGCTGGATCCACGGATTGCCGCTGAAGGTGCGTTTCAAGCGGTCCAAGATCTATTTGTCGGTGATCCCGGTCGTTGCCGTCGGCGTCCTCATCGGCTTTGTCGGCGCGGTGATGGGCATCGGCGGCGGCTTCATCCTGATTCCGATCATGATCTATCTGTTGCGGGTGCCGACCTCCACCGTGATCGGCACCTCGATGGTGCTGACGCTGGTGACGATGCTGTTCGCCACCATGCTGCACGCCGTCACCAATCATCTTGTCGACGCCGTGCTGGCGCTGATCCTGATGGTCGGCGGCGTGACCGGGGCGCAGTTCGGGGCCCGCGCCGGCCAGAAGATCCGGGGCGAACATTTACGGCTGCTGCTCGGGCTGTTGATTCTCGCGGTCGGCATTCGCTTCGCGGTCGAACTGGCGATCCGGCCCGACGACCTCTTCACCATCCGCGAAGGGGACGCCGGATGACCGCGCGCGCTTCACTCGTCGCCATTGCCGTTGCGACAATGCTGGGCGCAGCTTTCGCGATTCCCGCCGCACGGGCGGAACGGCTGATCGTCTCGGTCTCCAATCATCGCGTGACGGTGACACCGAACTATTCGGGCGAGGAACTGGTGCTGTTCGGATCGGTCGAGAAAGACGCGTCCACGCCGGCCGGCCGCACGGCCTACGATCTCGTCGTCACCGTCAGCGGCCCGCTCGCCGACATGGTGACACGGCGCAAAGAACGAAAATTCGGTATCTGGATCAACACCGACTACCGGCAGTTTCTCCAGGTACCTACCTATCTCGCCGTGTTTTCGAACCGGCCGCTCGAGGCCGTCGCATCGCCCGAGGTGCAGCGCCGGCAACAGCTCGGTCTCAACAACGTGCTGCTCACGCAGCGCGTCGGTCCCGATTACGCCGACGTGGTGCCGAACGACGCGTTTCGCAGCGCCTTTGTCAGGCTGCGTTCCGAACACGGCCTCTATCGCGAGGCGACATCGGCGGTGACGTTCCTGACGCCGACGCTGTTCCGCACCGGCATTCCGCTTCCGGCGGAAGTGCCGATCGGCACCTATAATATCGAGATCAAGCTGTTTTCCGGCGGCGCGCTGGTGACGCATACCGAAACCGCGTTCGACATCGTCAAGGTCGGCTTCGAGCAATTCGTCGCGACCAATGCGCGCCAGAACGGTTTCGTCTATGGGCTGTTCACGGTCTTCATGGCGCTGATGAGCGGCTGGATGGCATCCATCGTCTTCCGGAAGGATTGATGATGGTTCGAAGCGGCTGAATCAGGCATTGCGATGCCTCGCAGCGCCTGTTGCTGATGTATATTCCGTCCCGACCATGATCCAGGAGAGTTTGGTGTGACCAGCGCCGAAGCCAAGCCGGTTCGCCGGGGCCGTCCCCGATCCGGCGAAACCGAACAGGCGATCCTCGATAGCGCCTATCGCATCATGGCGTCGGCAGGCCTCGCCGCGGCCAGCATCGACGCCATCGCCCGCGATTCCGGCGTTTCCAGGATGACGATCTACAAATGGTGGCCGACCCGGGAAGCCCTCCTGATCGACGCGTTCCTGCGGCAGGCGTCCGCGATGCTGCCATTGCCGGACAAGGGCGATCCGCTGCTCCGTCTGCGAAAGCATGCGTCGGCCTATGTCGAGGCCCTCAACGGCGATTTCGGCAAGGTACAACTGGCGGTCGTTGCCGAATGCATCGCCGGCACCGGTTCGGCGAAGATCTTCTCGGGGCGCTATCTTGCGCTTCGACGGGACATTGCCGTCGGCATCATCAAGGCCGGCCAGAAAGACGGAAGCATCATTAGCCCGGAGCCGGCCGGCGACCTGTATGACCGCATCTACGGGACGTTGTTTTATCAATATGTCTTTGGCTTCCGCAGCCTGACCAGGGATTACGCCGAGAAGCTGGTCGCTTCGGTGCTGACAAAAAAATAACGCGCTTACAGGGCGGAGGCCGCTTCGCTCTTGCGGGCGCGGCGAAACCACGCCCAGGTCTGTCGCGTGACTTTTCGATATCCCGGCCCCCGATACACGATCCGGTCGGCGACCATCGCATTCAGCTTCGGCAAGGCGTGGAACGGGACCGACGGATAGGCATGGTGCTCGGCGTGGAACGGCATGTTCCAGGCAAACCATTTTGTCAGCGCGCCGGTATAGGTCGTCCTTGTATTCTCGAAGGCGCTGCGGGTGCGCTCGCAACCGGTATGCTCCGCATAGAGATACGGGCGCAGGATCATCTGGCCCAGCACCAGCGGGACCAGCCAGAACCAGAGCAGCATTGCGGTCGGCCACGCCACCGAGGCGATCAGCAGCAACAGATAAACGAGCGCATAGGCGCGGGCTTCCCGGACCACCAGGCTGCGCTTGTTCTCGGGAATCCACGGCACCACCACCTTGCCCGTGATGGCGTGCCGGAACATCAGCACGACCCGCTTCGTCAGTTGCTGGATTCCCGTGTAGGCGATCGCGAGCCGCGTATCCGACGTGGGAATGGTGCCGTTCAAGAGTTCGGGATCCCGCTTCGGGTCCTGGGTAAAGCGATGATGTTCCCAATGAAACAACGTGTAATATTCGTATGGGTATCCGATGATGAACGCTGACAAATGGCCGAGCGCGACATTCAGAAACCGGGTCCTGAACACGGTCTTATGCGCCGCTTCGTGCATTGGCATGAACAGGAAGGCGACCAGATAGCCCTGGATCGCGATCAAGGGGATGGCGAACCATCCGCCATAGCTCGCCATCACCCGCCAGATCAGGGCACCGATCACCGCAATCGCGGCATAATGCGTGATGGAGCGAACCAGTCCGGGTGCGTTCGAGCGCACCGAAAGCTCCTTGAGCTGGACCGGCGTGAGGGCCCGGCCCTCGATCAGGCGATCGGCATGCATTTCCATCGTCACGATGAAGCCCTCCTATTTTCACGCCGCACTCTTCCGAGCTGGCGCGACAAAATAAGTGGACAATTTGTACATTAAATGAAATGGAGCGCCAAGCTCGAATAACGATCACTTCGCCTTAAACGAAGGCATGACACCCATGATCACCGGACAACGGCTCACCGCGAACCGTCGTGGCGGGGGTCGATCTCAACGCTGCGCCAGCCATGCCGCGATCAGCGCACGCTCTTCGCCGGTCATCTCGGTCACGTTTCCCGGCGGCATTGCGCTCGACCACACGGCGTTGCGGCCGATCAGCCGCGCGTTGAGGCGGATATGAACCGGATCATCCAGCAGAATGCCCCTGGGCGCCGTGACAATCGAGTCCCAGACTGGCTCGGCGCCGTGGCACATGCTGCATCGGGACATGATGATCTCCTCGACCTCGGCGAACGCCGGTGAGGTGTTCAACGACCCGTCCTTGATATCCCGGGGGCCAGCCGCTGACAGCAACAGGACGGCCGCCATGCCGGCTCCGGCGACACCCCATACCCACCATGGCGACTTCCGTCCCGCATGCCGGGCATTGAAAAAATGCCGGATGATCGGACCAAGCGCCAGAATGATCGCGACGATCAGCCAGTTGTAACGGGTGCCGAATAGCAATGGGTAGTGATTGCTGATCATCAGCACGATCACCGGCAAGGTCAGATAATTGTTGTGAACCGAGCGTTGCTTGCTCGCCTTGCCAAGTTGCGGATTGGGCGGTTGCCCCGCCAAGAGCGCGGCGACGATCTTCTTCTGGTTGGGAATGATCACCGCAAAAACATTGGCGACCATGATCGTTCCGATGATCGCGCCGATCTGGTTGAAGGCGCCGCGCCCGCTGAGAACGTGCGTGAAGGCGTAGGTCAGTCCGACGAGGAACAAATAGCCGCCCAGCGCGAAACGCAACTCATACTGCGCCAACCCCGATCGACACGCCGCCTCGTAAAGCAGCCAAGCCAGGACGAGGCTGCCGAAGCTGAACAATCCCGCCTGCAACGGCGTCAGATCGAGAACCGATTTATCGACCAGGAATAATTCCGCATTGAGATAGTAGACGACGACCATCAGGGCGAAACCGGACAGCCAGGTCGTGTAGGCCTCCCACTTGAACCAGGTCAGCTCGTCGGGCATCGCCGCCGGGGCCACGAGATATTTGATGATCCGGTAGAACCCGCCGCCATGGACCTGCCATGCCTCGCCCTGAACCCCCTGGGGCAGGTCGCCGCGGGCCTTCAGGCTGAGATCGAGGTGGATGAAGTAAAACGAGCTGCCGATCCATCCGATTCCGGCGACCACATGCAGCCAGCGCAGGATCAGGCTGGCCCATTCCGTCAGTATCGATTCCCACATCATCCGTTACTGCATCCAGCGGGCGCGAACCCAACCGGCCGGAATACAGTGCCGGGATCGGTGATCGCCGTTGCCCCTCGCCCGGCGAACCTGACTTTTTAGCTTGTGGCGGAAGACTGTGGGTTTGATCTATCGCAAACCTCGTTCCGGATTCCGTGCGGCGTCCGGCACCTCGCGGCGGCCCAACGAAGCAGCCGAACCTCGTCGACTGAATCAGCGGCGGTGGCGGACGCGAGCCTCGGCGACGCTCACGCCTGACGCAGCGGCGCGATATCGGTGGCGACGCCGGGCTCCAGCAGTTTCAGGCGCGGACCGAAGCCAAGCACGTCGAAGGTCGCCCGCAGGTCACTGGCGCTCTGGCGGAAATGCGCCCAGCCATCGGTATGAAGCGGCACGATCACCGCATCCGGAAAGGCGCGCGCGGTTTCGATCGCATCGTTGGTGTCCATGGTCAGATGGAACGGCCCGCGGGTCTGCGCGGCACCGGCAAACGGGATCACCACGCCGGCCTTGAAGCGCCGCGCCACCTCCGCCACGCCGTCATACCAGACCGTATCGCCGCTGATATAGACCGGGCGGCTGCCAGCCTTTGCCGAGGTCAGCACGAAGCCGATGACGTCGCCGGACAGCGGCTCGATCCCCGCCGGGCCGTGGCGCGCCGGCGTCGCGGTGACGGTGAGCGAACGGCCGTCCGTGCCGGTCAGTTCCGTGGTCGCCCACGGGGCGAGGCCTTCCGCGTTGCCGCCGAGCCGCTTCGCAGCCGCCAACGTCGTCAGCACGCGAGGAGCTTTCCGCAGAAAATCCCGACCGGAATTGTCGAGATTGTCGGAGTGCTGGTCGTGGCTGAGCAGCACGGCATCGACCTTGCCAAGCGCCTCAATGCCGAGCGCGGGGCCGATCAGCTTTTCTAGCTTCACATGCGGCAATTGATAGGCCGTCCCCGGCGCATCGAAGGTCGGATCGGTCAAGAGGCGGAAGCCATCGATTTCGATCAGCGCGGTGGGGCCGCCGATCAACGTCATCCGAAGCGAATTCATGGCAGACCTCGCTTTCTCAAGGCCGCACCGGCGCGGCCGGACGTGTCACCAGATAGATGCCGAGAGCGACCGGGACAATGCCGGCCAGGTCGCGAAATTCGACCCGCTCGCCGAGCACCAGAAAGGCGAATAACACGCCAAGCGGCGGCATCAGGAAGTGATAGGCGCTGGCCGCGGTCGCGCCGCACACCTTCAGCAGATGGAACCACAACAGCGAGGCCAGGATCGATCCGCCCAGCACGAGGAAGACGAACGCCCCCGCAAGCTGCGCGTTCGGCACGATGTCGCCGACGTTTGCAAACGCAGCGGCAAAGGGAAGCAGCACGATTCCAGCGGCGAGATTCTGGACGCCGTTGCCGATCCAGAGGCTGCCCTTCGGCGCCAGCAGCTTGAACAGCAGGGTGCCGCCGACAAGCGAGGCCAGCGACACCAGCGTGAACCGGATGCCGTACAGGCTGTCGGTGCCGACCGACATCCTGTGCCAGACGATGAAGCCGACGCCGACAATGCCTAGCACAAGGCCTGCGACCTTGCGCCAAGTGAGTTGCTCCCCGAGGAAAAGCGCCGCCAGAGCCGCCGTGAACACCGGATTGGCGCTGACGATCAGGCCGCCCAGTCCGGCGGAAACGGTCTTCAGCCCGGTATAGCCAAGCCCGAGATAGAGCGCATTATTGGCGATGCCGAGGATCGCAAACACCACCGCGTCGCGCCAGCTGAACTGCCATGCCTCACCGCGCACCGCGGAAATGCCAAGGATCAGGATCCCGGCGAGCGAGAAGCGCGCGGCGAGCAGGATCAGCGGCGGGCAATAGGTGACGCCGATCTTGCCGGCGACAAAGGCAAAGCTCCAGAGCAGGCAGAACAGGCCGATCGCGAGCGGCAGCAGGTTGAAACGGGCACTGGGAACCGCAACGGGTGGTGCGAGCGACATGGCATTCTCCTCGGCGCCGATGTAGGCCCATCCGTTGATATTTGGAAATTAAATGATAAACTGATTGTCAGTGGAATTGTAAATGAGCAATCCGATGTTCGATCTCGAACTGCTGCGCAGTTTTGTTTCGGTGGTGGACGCCGGCGGCTTCACCCGCGCCGGCGAGCGTGTCCACCGCACCCAGTCGACCGTCAGCCAGCAGATCAAGCGGCTGGAAGAGGATGTCGGCCAGCCGCTGTTGAACCGCACCGGCAAGGATGTGACGCCGACCGAGGCCGGCGAGCGGCTGTTGTCCTATGCGCGGCGGCTGCTGTCGCTGGCCGAGGAAGCCCGCGACGTGATGGCGCGCCCCGGCCATGAGGGCGCGGTGCGGCTCGGCATCCCCGAGGATTTCGCCGCCTACCGGCTGACCAAATTGCTGGCGGCGTTCTCGCGCTCGCAACCCGGCCTGCGGCTCGACGTTCGCGCCGATCAAAGCGTGTATCTGCGGCGCGACCTCGAGCGCGGCGAGATCGACCTGGCGCTGCTCAAGCGTGATGCCAATGAGACGGGCGGCATCGCATCCTGGCCGGAGCGCGTGCATTGGGTCACCAGCAAGGCACATCCGATCGATTCGAAAATTGCTTCGGTGCCGCTGATCGGCTTTCCTACCGGCTGCCTGTACCGGGCCCGCGCCATCCACGCCATCGAAAGCTCAGGCCGCGCCTGGCACATGGCCTATACCAGTTCGAGCCTCGCCGGCATCCAGGCCGCGGTTGCCGCCGGCCTTGGTCTCAGCATCCTTTCCGAAATGGCCATCCAGGCCGACCATCGCGTGCTGACCGCGAAAGACGGTTTCGCGCCGATCGACAGGACCGAAGTGGCGCTGGTGGCCGCGCCCAATGCCAGCCCGGCCACGCTGCGGCTTGCCGATCGCCTCGCCTCATTCTGCGACGATGTGCAGGCGAAAGCGGCTTGAGCGGAAGCACCAGAGAAAGTGTGTTCCCTCTCCCTTGTGGGAGAGGTGAAGACACGCTCAATAACACCGTGACGAAGCGATGCTGTGCAGGCGTCTGTCGCCGAGCACATGCGCCATGAAGCCCGGCGTTCCGAATATCTTGGCAAAAGCCGCGTCGCGGATGTTCAGGCCGCCGGCATAGGCGCCGAAGGCTGGCATCACCGCGCGCTCGCCGTCGCAGGCAAAACAGCGCCGCTCCATCGAACGTCCGCGCGTCGCCACGCGTGCTTTCGGATGCAGATGGCCGGCGATCTCGCCCGCGGCGCCGGTCGGCTCGTGGCGAAATATAATCGGGCCGATCGACACTTCACTCGCGACCGTGCCGCCGAGACCGGACGGCGATGCCGGATCGTGATTGCCCGAAATCCAAATCCAGTCGCGCCGTGCCTGTAACACCGCGATCACTCCACGATCCGGCGCCGACAGCCGGTGATGGGCGCTCCGGTCATGAAAGCTGTCGCCGAGCGCGATCACCATGCGCGGATCATGCCGCATGATCACGGCGGCAAGCCGGGTCAGCGTCGCCGCGGTGTCGTAAGGCGGCAGCAGCACGCCGCGCGCGGCGAAACTGGAGCCCTTTTCCAGATGCAGATCGGAGACGACCAGCAGCCGCTGTTCTTCCCAGAACAGCGCACCGGAGAGATCGGCGACCAGCGTCACGCCGGTAATATCGACTGTCGAAATCCGCGCGGGGGAAAGCTCTTGTTGCGGGATTTGCGCGCGTGTCGTCACAGTCTCTATCCGGTTGCCTCTTTGACGAGTTCGTCGGCGGCTTCCGCCAACAGCTCGTCGGAGGCTTCGCCATAAACCGACTCGCGGCCGATTTCCAGCATCACCGGCACCGCCAGCGGCGAAACATGGTCGAGTTCCCGATGGATGATCCGCCCCTGGATGCGCGACAGCATGTCGCCGAGCCGTCGCAGATCGAGCAACCCGGTCGCCGCGTCGGCCCGCGCGGCGCGCAACAGCACGTGATCGGGCTGGTGCTTGCGCAGGACGTCATAGATCAGGTCGGTCGAGAACAGCACCTGGCGGCGGCTTTTCTCTTCGCCGGTGAAACGCCGCGCGATCAGGCCGGAAATCACCGCGCAGGTCCGGAAGGTGCGTTTCATCAGCGCCGATTCCGCAAGCCAGGCTTCGAGGTCGTCGCCCAGCATATCCGGATCGAACAGCGCATCGAGATCGAGTTGGCCGTGGCGGATCATGAACGACATGTCGCCGAGTCCCCACACCGCCAGCGCATATTCATTGGCGACGAAGCCGAGCGGCCGCACCCGGGCCCGCTCCATCCGTCGCGTCAGCAACATGCCGAGCGTCTGGTGCGCCAGCCGTCCCTCGAACGGATAACAGACGAGGTAATGCTTGTTGGCACGGGGAAAAGTCTCGACCAGAAGCTCGCGCACGCCGGGCACCCGCGAGAAATCCTTTTGCAGCGTCAGCCAGTCGCGCACCTGGTCCGGCAAACCGCTCCACGCACGTTTGTCGTCCAGCAATTTGCGGACGCGCTCGGCCAGATAGGTCGAGAGCGGAAACTTGCCGCCCATATAGGACGGCACTTTGGCGTCCTTGTCATTGGCGCGGGAAACGTAGACCTGATCTTCCACCAACGCTTCGTAACGCACCACCTCGCCGCCAAAGACGAAGGTATCGCCAATCACGAGACCTTCGATGAAGGCTTCCTCGATCTCGCCGAGCATGCGGCCGCCGCGCCCCACCATGCCGGTCAAACCCGAACCACCGCCGCGCGAGCGCACCAAGCGCACCTTCAGCATGGTGTCTTCAACAATGGTGCCGACATTCAGGCGATAACTTTGCCGTACCCGCGGATTGGCGACGCGCCAGCGGCCGGACTTGTCCTGCTTGATGCGGGCGAAACGCTCATAGGTCTTCAGCGCATAACCGCCGGTGGCGACGAAATCGACCACATCATCGAAATCGCTTCGCGTTAAGTTGGCGTAAGGCGCAGCTGTCAGCACCTCCTGATAAAGCTCATCCGACAGGAACGGTTCGCCGCAGGCGCAGCCGAGCACGTGCTGCGCCAGCACATCCAGCGCGCCGGTCCGCAGCGGCGGCGTGTCCTGCGCGTTTTCGGCGATGGCGTCGATCGCGACCCGGCACTCCAGCACCTCGAAGCGGTTGGCCGGCACCAGCACCGCGCGCGAGGCTTCATCGATGCGGTGATTGGCGCGGCCGATCCGCTGCATCAGCCGCGACGACCCCTTGGGCGCGCCGATATTGATGACGAGATCGACATCGCCCCAGTCGACGCCGAGATCGAGCGAGGAGGTGCAGACCACACCACGCAGCTTGCCCGTCGCCATCGCCTCCTCGACCTTGCGGCGCTGCGCGACATCGAGCGAGCCGTGATGCAGCGCGATCGCCAGCCCGTCGTCGTTCATGCGCCACAGATCCTGAAACAGCATCTCGGCCTGGCTCCGGGTGTTGACGAACACCAGCGTGGTCTTGTTGTGCTTGATCAGATCGTAGATCTCGCTGAGCGCGTGACGCGCGGTGTGCCCAGCCCAGGGCAGCCGTTCGCGCGTGTCGAGCATCTCGACGATGGGCGCGGCCGCGCCGCCGGCAATGACGAGATCGGCGGTGTCGCTTTTGCCGCCGCGTTGCGGCACCAGGAATCGCGCCAGCGATTCCGGCTCGGCGACCGTCGCCGACAGGCCGATGGCCCGCATCTGCGGCGCCAGCCGCCATAGCCGCGCCAGACCGAGCGACAACAGATCGCCGCGCTTCGAGGTCACCAGCGCATGCAGCTCGTCGAGCACGACGCGCTTCAGTGAAGAAAACAGGAACGGCGCATCGTCGGAGGACAATAGCAGCGCCAGCTGCTCGGGCGTGGTGAGCAGGATGTCCGGCGGGTAGCGCCGTTGGCGCTGCCGCCGCGACACCGGCGTATCGCCGGTGCGGGTCTCGACCTTGATCGGCAATCCCATCTCGGCGATCGGCGCTTCCAGATTGCGCGCGATATCGACCGCGAGCGCCTTCAACGGCGAGATGTAGAGCGTGTGGAGGCCGCGGCTCTTCTGCACGCCGCGCCCGGTGGAGATGAATTCAGCCCGCGACGGCGGCGCGAAAGTCTCCCCTCCCCCCGCCCCACCGCTGCGCGGCAGGAGGAGAGCAGAGCGGGCAGATGGCGATAAATCGGACAGCTCCACCAAGGTCGGCAGAAACCCGGCCAGCGTCTTGCCGGCGCCGGTGGGTGCGATCAACAGCGCCGAGCGCTCGTCGCGGGCTTTTTCGAGCAGCGCCAATTGATGTCGGCGCGGCGACCAGCCACGCGCGGCGAACCATTGGCGGAAACGGTCCGGCAGTAGCGCGGCCGTCTCGGCCGATGGTGCGGTTAGGGGAATGCCTGGCACGCCCAAGAGCTAAGCCGTGGGAGTCGTTTCGTCGAGGGCGGGCCCACGGTCGAGCGGACCAGAAAATCAGCCCTTGGTGGCCACCGCGACCAGGCCGGGCACAGGCATATGATCCTCGTTGCGGGCTGACAGATTCTCGCAGAGCGACAATTTGAGGCCGGCGGCCTCGACTGCGGCGCGCACATGAGGCGCACTATGGGCGTAGCGCAGCCCTTCGCCGAGGATGACGCCGTCGCCGCCGGTGCTTTCGCCGTCATGGGTTTCGACCGTGAAGGCCAACAGGCCGCCCGCCACAAGCACGCGCCTAGCTTCGTTCAACACCGGCACGAGATCGGCCACATAGACCATCGCATCCGCGGCCAGAACCAGGTCGGCGCTGGCATCGGGCCGGCCGCGCAACCCCTGCACCATGTCGGCGACGTCCAGCTCCGCATACAGGCCGGTGGCGCGCGCCTGTTCGATCATGCGCGCCGACAGATCGATGCCGATGAACCGATCGACTTCCCTGGCAAAGGCCCTGGCCGCCAGACCGGTGCCGCAGCCGAGATCGATGGCGCGCTTGAAGAAAGCGGGCTTGCGTGCAGCCGACCGGACCGCAAGCACCGCCTTGAACAACAGCGCCGGACCGCGATAACCGAGGTCGCCGACCAGCGAGGCCTCGAACCGCGGCGCATATTGATCGAACAGCGCCTGCACATAGGCCTTCGGCATCGCCGCCAGTTGTTCGGCGCCGAGCCGCGTCAAACGAAGGCTGGCGCCGTGGCGATCGTCGGGATCGGCGGCGAGCGTCCGCCGGAACGCCGTGATCGCCGCCGCGCGCTGGCCGAGTTCGTCGCGGATTTCGCCGAGCGTGAACCAGGCCGATGCGAAATCCGGGGCCAGTTCGACGGCCTGAACAAGCAGATCCGCCGCAGCAACGAGATCGCCCTTCAATCGCAGATCACGTGCAAATTCGAACCGGCGGTCGGCGACCAGATTGCCGGAAGACAGAAACAGGCGCGCAGGCATTTTTTGGAACTAAATCCGTCATTATCGGGCGTGGTCGTTCGCCTTGCGCAGACGACGTAAACCCGCTTGCGATCTGGCGATCCATTGACCCAAGATTCTTTCGGAGATGGATGCGCGGGTCAAGCCCGCGCATGACGGCTAAAAATCAGGACCCCGCCGCCCTATATAGTCGGAATGCGTCCACAGGATATTCTGATGCCTGCCCCTGCCGGCCTGTGCTGCAAGCCGGGCGGCTTTCATATCGATCCGGTGCGGCCAGTCGAGCGCGCGGTCATCACCCACGGCCATTCCGATCACGCCCGCCCCGGTCACGGCGCTGTGCTGGCCACGCAGGAAACGCTCGACATGATGCGGCTGCGCTACGGAGACAATTTTGCCGCGGCCACGCAAGCGATCCGCTATGGCGAGGAAATCCGGCTCGGCGACGTCACCGTCAAATTCCATCCCGCCGGCCATGTGCTGGGCTCGGCCCAGATCGCGGTCTCCTGCAAGGACACCTGCATCGTCGCCTCCGGAGACTACAAGGATGCGCCCGATCCGACCTGCGCGCCGTTCGAAGTGGTGTCCTGCGACGTCTTCATCACCGAGGCCACGTTCGGGCTGCCGGTGTTTCGCCACGGCGACGCTGCCGACGAAGTGAACAAGCTGCTGGCGTCGGTGGCGCTGTTTCCGGAGCGCGCGCATCTGGTCGGCGCCTATTCGCTCGGCAAGGCGCAACGCGTGATCGCGTTGCTGCGCGCGGCCGGTTACGACGCGCCGGTCTACCTGCACGGCGCGATGGAAAAGATCACGCGCTATTACGAAAGCCGGGGTGTGGCGCTTGGCGATCTGCGTCCGGTGAAAGGCATGAAGAAAGCCGATCTGGCCGGCACGATCACGCTGGCGCCGCCCACGGCCATCTCGGATATCTGGACGCGGCGGTTTCCCGATCCGGTCACCGCCTTCGCCTCGGGCTGGATGCGGGTGCGCGCCCGCGCCCGGCAGCGCGGCGTCGAACTGCCGCTGGTGATCTCGGACCACGCCGATTGGGACGGGCTGACAGCGACGATCGGCGCCACCGGCGCCGGCGAAGTCTGGGTGACGCACGGCCAGGAAGACGCGCTGGTGCATTGGTGCAAGACACGCGGCCTTTCCGCGCGGCCGCTCGATCTGGTCGGCTATGGCGACGAGGACGACAGCGAAACGCTGCCGGCGGGCGAGGACACCGAGGCATGAACCGGTTCGCCGAGCTGCTGGATCGTCTGGCCTACGAGCCCGGCCGCAACAACAAGCTGCGGCTGATTACCAACTATTTCCGTGCGGTCGAGGATCCCGATCGCGGCTACGCGCTGGCGGCGTTGACCGGCGCGCTGTCGTTCAAGCACGCCAAGCCCGGCCTGATCCGCGACCTGATCGCGGCCCGCACCGACCCGGTGCTGTTCGCGCTGTCCTATGATTACGTCGGCGACCTCTCGGAGACGGTGGCGCTGATGTGGCCGAAGCGGGAGGTCAATCAGAACGAGTCTTTTCCCGGCTACCATACGGGCGGTACCGATGATGGCCCGCAAACACACAACCTCCACAACAATCCCCCGCCGCCCACGCTGACCGAAGTTGTCACCACGCTGCGTACCCTCGGCAAGACCGAGCTGCCGAAACAGCTCGCGCGCTGGCTCGACGAGCTTGACGAAACCGGCCGCTGGGCGCTGTTGAAACTGGTCACCGGCGCGATGCGGATCGGCATTTCGGCGCGGCTGGCCAAGACCGCCGCCGGCGCGCTCGGCGACAAGGACCCGCATGAGATCGAACTGTTATGGCCGGGCCTGGCACCGCCTTATCTCGACCTGTTCGCCTGGCTCGAGGGCCACGGTGAAAAGCCCGTCAATCGCGATCCGGCGCCGTTCCGTCCAGTGATGCTGGCGCATGCGATCGAGGATACGGATTTCACCGGACTCGATGCCTCCGACTACATCGCGGAATGGAAATGGGATGGTATCCGCGTGCAGGCCGTGAGCGGCCGTGACGAGCGCGGCAACATGCAGATGCGACTCTATTCGCGCAGCGGAGAAGACATCACCAAAAGCTTTCCCGACCTGCTGCCGTCGCTGCGTCTAGCCGGCACCATTGACGGCGAATTGCTGGTGCTGCGCGATGGCAGGGTGCAGACCTTCAACGTGTTGCAGCAGCGTTTGAACCGCAAGCTGGTCTCGCCAAAACTGATGAAGGATTATCCGATCCATCTGCGTGCCTATGATTTGCTGGCCGACAACGAGAGCGATCTGCGCGAACTGCCATTCGCCGAACGCCGCGCGCGGCTTGAGACATTCGTCAAAAAGCTTGACGACGCGAGGATCGACCTGTCGTCGACGATTCCCTTTGACAATTGGGACGCGCTGAAGGCCGCGCGCGCCGATCCGGCCGGCGCCGGTGCGGGCGAGGATGCCGAGGCGGTCGAGGGCGTGATGCTGAAGCGCCGCGACGCGCCCTATCTGCCCGGCCGCCCGAAAGGACAATGGTGGAAATGGAAGCGCGATCCGCACGTCATCGACGCAGTGCTGATGTACGCCCAGCGCGGCCACGGCAAGCGTTCGTCCTATTATTCCGATTACACCTTCGGGGTCTGGACCTCGGGCGAGGACGGCGAGCAATTGGTGCCGGTCGGCAAGGCCTATTTCGGTTTCACCGACGAGGAATTGGTGCAGATCGACCGCTTCGTGCGCCGCAACACCACCGAGAAATTCGGTCCGGTCCGGCATGTGGTGCATGAGCCGAATCAGGGGCTGGTGCTGGAAGTTGCCTTCGAGGGACTGGCGCGCTCGCCGCGGCATAAATCCGGCGTCGCGATGCGGTTTCCGCGCATCAACCGGCTGCGCTGGGACAAACCGCCGCGCGAAGCCGACCGGCTGGAAACGCTGCGGCAAATACTGAAGACCGAGTCGACAGCGGCCGGCAGCCATTGACGGCGACAGACCGGTTCCCCATCTGCCTTCTGCCGTAGAACCGGTATCCACTTCGCTTGAAAACGCGATAGAATGCGCCTCGAATCCGCAGGAGACGACCGATGCCCAATGACACCAGGGAATTGCCGGCAAGCCATGACGGGCTGTCCCGCTTTCTCGGCGGTTCGCCGCTGACCGTGGCGTTCCGGCTGATCCTGCTGTCGATCCTGGTCGGCGTCGTGCTGGCCGCGATCGGGTTCGACCCCTGGAATATCGTCAACAGCATCCGCCTGCTGTTCCGTCGGATCTGGGACCTCGGCTTTGACGCGATCAACGGATTGTGGCGCTACTTTCTGCTGGGCGCCGTGATCGTGATCCCGATCTGGCTGTTGTCCCGGCTGTTCAGCACGCCGCGCCCCCGATAATCGTCGCGAGGCAGGTCACAGCCGATGCAATTGCGATTTGTCGGCTGCGGCGATGCGTTCGGCTCCGGCGGCCGCGGCAACACCTGCTTTCACGTCACCGGCGAGCGCGTCAATTTCCTGATCGATTGCGGAGCCTCCACGCTGCCGGCGCTGAAGCGACTCCGCATCGCCCGCAACGATATCGATCTGGTCCTGATCACGCATTTCCACGGCGATCATTTCGCCGGCCTGCCGTTCCTGCTGCTCGACGCGCAATTCTCCCGGCGCAGCCGTCCGCTGCTCATCGCCGGGCCGGAAGGCATCGAAACCCGGCTCAAGCAGGTGATGGAGGCGCTGTTCGAGAATTCTTCCGGCACAAAACAGAGATTCGATCTGTCCATCGTCGCACTGAAGCCCGAGCAAACAATCAGCTTCGGTGATGTGAAAGTCACGCCGTTTCCGGTCGTGCATGGCGAGTCGGGCGGTCCGTTCCTCGCCTACCGGATCGAGGCGGAAGGCCGCAGCCTCGCCTACAGCGCCGACACCGAGTGGACGGAGACGCTGATCCCGCTGGCGCGCGACGCCGATCTGTTCGTCGCCGAAGCCTATACCTACGACAGGATAGTGAAGAACCATCTCAGCCTGAATACGCTGGAAGCCCATCTGCCCGAGATCAGGCCGAAGCGGCTGATCCTGACGCATATGGGCGACGACATGCTGGAGCGGCTCGACAGGCTTGCCCATACGGCCGCGGATGACGGCATGGCCATCGAGTTCTAGGGGCATCGAACCACGTGGAATTACGCCCGTTACGCCTTCCCTCCCAAGTGACGACGGGGCAGGTTTTTGCCATCGCCGGCCCCGCGATGGTCGCGAACCTGACGACGCCGCTGATCGGCATCGTCTCGACCACTGCGATCGGCCGCCTCGGCGACGCCACGCTGCTCGGCGGCGTCGCAATGGCCTCGGTGCTGTTCGACTGCATGTTCTGGCTGTTCGCCTTCCTGCGCATGAGCACGGTGGCCTTTACGGCGCAATCGCTCGGATCGGGCGAAACGCAGGAGATCCGGGCGATCCTGGTGCGCGGCTTTATCGTCGCGGGCTTGATCGGTGCGGGGCTGATCATGCTGCAACTGCCGCTTGCCGCCGTCCTGCTCGGCGCCATGGGCGGCAGCGAAGGCGTCACCCGCGCCGCCAGAACCTACTTCATCATCCGGATCTGGTCGGCGCCGCTGGCGCTGGCGAATTACGTCGTGCTGGGCTGGCTGATCGGGCAGGCGCGCGCCACGCTGGCGCTCGGCGTGCAGGTCGCCATCAACCTCATCAACATGACCGCGACGATCCTGCTGGTATTGGTGTTCGACATCGGGATTGCGGGTGCGGCGATCGCCGCAATTATCGCGGAAGCCACCGGGCTTGCGATCGGCGTCCTGATCGCGTGGCGCCTTTCGCAGGGCCGGCTGGCGGTGCCGCGCACCACGCTGTTCGACCGCGCCAAGCTGATGCGCATGCTTTCGGTCAACCGCGACATCATGATCCGCACCGCCGCACTGATATCGGTGTTTCTGTTTTTCACCGCACAGGGCGCACGTGCCGGCGACGTGACGCTCGCCGCCAACGCGATACTGAATAACTTCCTGCTGATCAGCGCCTTCTTTCTCGACGGCCTTGCCAATGCCGCCGAACAACTCTGCGGCCGCGCTTACGGCGCGCGCGATAAGGACGCCTTCTCTACCGCGACGCGGCTGGTGGTATTCTGGGGTTTTGGTTTCGCGCTGGCGGTAACGGCGGTGTTCGCGCTGTTCGGCCCAAGGCTGATCGACGTCATGACCGCGAGCATCGACGTCCGGCATGACGCGCGCATATATCTTATCTTCGTCATTATCTCGCCACTGCTCGGCGTGTTCGCCTTTGCCTTCGACGGCGTCTATATCGGCGCGACCTGGGCGCGCGACATGCGCAACCTGATGGTGCTGTCGCTCGCGACCTTTCTTGCCGCGTGGTTCGCACTGCGCTCGTTCGGCAATGCCGGGCTCTGGGTCGCCTTGGCGCATTATGCCGCGCGCGGCGGGCTGGAAGCCTTGCGCTACCCGTCGCTGCTTAAAGCCTCGTTCCACTAAACCGGCCAATCCTCGGCCGTGATCGTCGCCGCATCCGCGCCGACGATCTCCGACAGCGACTCCCGTCCGGTGCGCAGCAAGGTCGAGGACAGATCGCTCTTGATGCTTTCGACCAGACCGAGGCCCTTATAGATCAGCGACGAATAAAGCTGGATCAGGCTGGCGCCGGCGCGGATCTTGGTCAACGCGGCGCCACCGCTATCGATGCCGCCAACGCCGATGAGCGGAAACGCACCCTCGGCGCGCACATAGGTCTCCGCGACCATCCGCGTCGACAGCCGGAACAGCGGCCGACCGGATAATCCGCCCTGCTCGCCGGCGCGGGTCCGCTCGCGCAAGGTCGATGGCCGCGCCAGCGTGGTATTCGCCACGATCATGCCGTCGACGCGGCGCGACCGCGCGATGTGAACGACGTCATCAAGCTCGGTCAGGCTCAAATCCGGCGCGATCTTGAGCAGCACCGGCGAATCGCCCGCTTTCGCGCGCACGCGTTCACGGGCGTCGATCACCCGCGCCAGCAGATCGTCAAGCGCCGCCGCCTGCTGCAAATTGCGCAAGCCCGGCGTGTTCGGCGACGACACATTGACGGTGAAATAGCTCGCGACCGGCGCGAAGGTCTCGATCAGTTTCACATAGTCGGCAATGCGATCCGCTGAATCCTTGTTGGCGCCGACATTGACGCCGACGATGCCGCCGAGATGGGCGCGCGCGGCGAGCCGGCGCAGCACGGCTTCGGCGCCGTCATTATTGAAGCCCATGCGGTTGATCACGGCCTCGTCGCGCTCGAGCCGGAACAGCCGCGGCCGCGGATTGCCGGCCTGCGGCTTCGGCGTCACCGAGCCGATCTCGACAAAGCCGAACCCCAGCCGCAGCAGCGCATCGGGAACTTCCGCGTTCTTGTCGAAGCCCGCAGCCATGCCGATCGGATTGGGGAAATTCAGGCCGAAGGCCCGCACCGCCAGTTTCGGATCATCCGGCCGCAACCGCACCGGCGGCAACAGGCGCAGGCCCTGGATCGCCAGGCGGTGCGCATCCTCCGGATCGAACCAGCGCAACAGCGGCAGCGAGAAGGCGTCGAAGGCGCGGATCACGGCAGAAGCTCCGGTATGTCGTGAGTCCCATCGGAGCGCGCCGGCATGTTCAGCACACTGATGACCGCGCCGAGATCGAGTTCGCCATAGAGATGCGGAAACAGCTCGTCATGGCGCGAGCGCTCCCAGCGCAGTGCGTCCCCGAGCACGTCGGCGTCGACCTGGACCAGGAACAGCCCGGCCTGCCCGAAAAAATGCTTTCTGGCCGTCTCCGCCACCTGCAACGCCGTGGAGAAATGGATAAAGCCGTCGCGGATATCGTCGGCGCTGCCACGGTACACCCCTTGCCGCTCGGCCTCGCGCCAGGCCGAAGCGGGACAAATCTTGTAGATGCGCACTTGGCGAGCGTCCTGCTTAATCGTTGAATCTTTTGGCATTCTTCCGGAGATTTCCGGGGCCTGCCGCGACCGTATCGGCGGCGTTGGCCTACTTCAAGAGCCGCATTCGGGCTCTTGCATCGAAGCGTGGAAACCGGTCTTTTGAGGGTAACAGTTCCTGAAGCCCGCGCCTGACAAGCAGGGTTCGCGGTCCGAACCTTGCCTTACGCCGAGCGCGCCAGCGCGCCGTCGATCATCGTCACCGCATTTGGCAGACCATAGACCGCGACGAAAGAGCCGAAGCGCGGGCCTTTCTCCTGGCCGAGCAGCACCTGATAAAGCATGTTGAACCAGTCGAGCGAGACGCCCGGCCTGCCATCCTTGCCCTTCTTGACGGGATCGAGGAACGGTTCGCGGCGACCGATCTCGTAGACCACGTTCTGGATATCTTCGGCCGACGATCCCGCCGGCATTTGCGACAGCGCATCGCGCAGATCCTGCAGCGCGGCGCGTTCAGTCTCGGTCGGCTCGCGGAATTTTTTGGTCGGCGCCACGAAGTCGCGATAATAGTTGATGGCGTAACCGACCATCGCATCGAGCTTCGGATAGGTCTTCGGCGTGACGCCGGGGCGATACCGCCCGATGAAACCCCACAAGGTCTCGGCGTTCTCCGCGTTCGACGACGACACCAGCGTCAGCAGCAACTGGAAGGTGACGGGCATGTCGGCCTTCGGCGGATGGCCGGAATGGATGTGCCAGACCGGATTGGCCAGTTGCTGACGGCCGTCCTGCCGCGGAAAGGCTTCGAGGAATTGCTGGTATTCATCGACGTTGCGCGGGATCACGTCGAAGTAGAGCCGCTTCGCCGCCTTCGGCTCGCGATACATGAACAGCGACAGCGATTCCGGCGAGGCATAGCGCAGCCATTCGTCGATGGTGAGCCCGTTGCCCTTCGACTTCGAGATCTTCTGGCCGTGCTCGTCGAGGAACAGCTCGTAATTGAAGCCTTCCGGCGGCGTGCCGCCGAGCGCAGCGCAGATCTTGCCCGACAGCTTGACCGAATCGATCAGATCCTTGCCCGCCATTTCATAATCGACGCCGAGCGCGAACCAGCGCATCGCCCAGTCCGGCTTCCATTGCAGCTTGCAATGGCCGCCGGTGACCGGCAGCGTGACCGTCTCCTTGGTCTCGGGATCCTCATAGGAAATCGTGCCCGCCTTCACGTCATGCGCCGTGACCGGCACATACAGCACCATGCCGGTGCGCGGACAGATCGGCAGGAAGGGCGAATAGCTGGCCGCGCGCTCCTCGCGCAGCGACGGCAGCATGATCTTCATCACCGCGTCCAGCCGCTCCAGCATCCGAAGCAGCGCCGCGTCGAATTTTCCCGACGTGTAATAATCGGTCGAGCTTGTGAATTCATAGTCGAAGCCGAAGGTGTCGAGGAAGGCGCGCAGCCGCGCATTGTTGTGGGCGCCGAAGCTGTCATGGGTGCCGAACGGATCGGGCACGCGCGTCAGCGGCCGGCCGAGATGCTGTTCCAGCAGTTCCTTGTTCGGCACATTGTCCGGCACCTTGCGCAGGCCGTCCATGTCGTCGGAGAAGGCGATCAGCCGCGTCCTGATCCTGTCCTCGGTGAGCACACGAAAGGCGTGGCGCACCATGGTGGTGCGCGCGACCTCACCGAAGGTACCGATATGCGGCAGGCCGGACGGGCCATAGCCGGTCTCGAACAGCACCTCGTCCTTTGGCGTTTTCTTCAGCCGCGCGACGATCTGCTTGGCCTGCTCGAACGGCCAGGCGTTGGATTGTTCGGCGAGCGCGCGCAAATCGCTCGGGCTGACGGCTAATTCAATCGTGGACATCTAAGAAGGTCTCCGGGGCGCGGAAACTAGCCTTTCCGCACCAAAATGCAAAATTGATTGGCTCGTCATTCCGGGATGGTGCGTTAGCACCAGACCAGGAATGACGAGATTCCGGGTTCGATGTTTCACATCGCCCCGGAATGACGAGGTCTTAGCTAAAACGGGCTGACCGAGAAATAATGCAGCCACAGGTCGGTGTAGCGGCCTTTTTCCCAGACCCGGAACAACGCCCAGTTCAACGCCTGCCGCATCAGGTCGTTGCCCTTGCGCACGGCGATGCCGACGCCCTCGCCGAAATAGCGGCTTTCGACGAACGGCCCCCCTGAGAACGCGCAGCAATCGCCGGAATCGGTGCCGTTGACCCAGAACGCCAGCGCAATCGCATCGCCGAAAATGAAATCGACCTCGCCGCGGCGCAGCGCCGTCCGCAGCGCATCGTCATTGGGATAGGAATGCAATTCCGCGTCGGTGAACATCGCCTTGAGATAGGCCTCATGCGCGGAGCCGGCGATGACGCCGACCTTCCTGCCCTCGAGATATTCCGGCCGCACTTCCGGCATCACGGACTCGCGCCGCGACACGAAGCGCGCCGGCGCCCGGTAGTACGGATCGGTGAAATCGAGGCGGGTCCGCAATTGCGGGGTCACGGCCAGCGAGGCGATGATGGCGTCGCCCTTGTTGCTCGTGATCGCATCGACCAGGGTTTCGAAGCGCCGCATCTGGATGGTGCAGGTAACCTTGATCTCCTCGCAGAGCGAGCGCGCCAGATCGACATTGAAGCCGGCAGGATTGCCGTCGGCGCCGGTGAAATTGAAGGGCGGATAGTCGGTTTCGGTCAAAAACCGGATCACCGTGAGACGGGAGAGGTCCGGCCGCTCCGGGCGCCGCCGGGGATCCCAGAAACCCGGCACGGTCTGCGGCGCCGCGTCCGTTCCCGGCCTGGCCGCGGGCCTGGCAACGGGTTGCGCCTGCGCCGCTGCGCCGGACGGCATGGCCGGCACCAGACAGGCCGACAATCCAGCCGCAGCCAGAATAGTCCGGATGATTTTCAGCAATCTGTCATTGCCGGATGAGATGATTGACGTTGATGGCATCGCCGACAGTTTTTTGGCCGCACGGCCTTATAGACCATCCGGCCGGTAAGGCGAGGGCGTTCGAGGCCAGAGACAGGAGCCGGTCCCCGCTCCGGCCTCCCGAAAATCTGTTCCGGCCTTCAGAGATAATGCTTCAGGTCCGCCGCGGCTTGCTCGGGCGGCTGCTTGAGATTGAACGGCGCCACGAACCGGCCGTCGCGGTCCATCAGATAAACCAGCGCGGTGTGATCCATGGTGTAATCACCATCCTTGAGCGGCACTTTCTTGGCGTAAACCCGGTAATCGGAAATAATCTTGGCCACCGCCGCGGGATCGCCGGTCAGCCCCTTCAGATGGGGATCGAAGCTCGACAGATAATCCTTCATCGCCGCCGCCGTATCCCGTTCGGGATCGACCGAGACGAAATAGGCGTTAACGCGATCGGCGTCCTGGCCCATCGCCCGCAGCACTTCGGAAATCTCGAACAGCTCGGTCGGGCACACATCGGGACAATGGGTGAAACCGAAGAAGATCAGCGTCGGCCGGCCCTGCAGGTTCTTCTCGGTCACGGGTTGACCGCTCTGGTCGGTCAACTGGAAAGGCCCGCCAATGGCGGCAGGCGCCGCCACGGTTCGCAAGCCGCCGAGCGCCCACAGCATCAGCACGAGCCCGACCACAAGGCTTCCGGCGAAAGCCCCGACGATGACCAGCGGGCGGGTAGTCCGATTCATGCCGAAATTCCCTTGTGAAGTCGCCTCGAATGCCAATCAGAGGCAAGCCGAAATGCCGGCCGCGATGGTCTCGAAGAACACCGCCGTTCCGTAATGGAACCACAGCGCCAGCGCCGCGATCAGCATGACCGCCCCAAGCCCCATGCCGCCCACGACGATCGCCCGCGCCACGTTCCGGTCGGCCGGAAGCGCCGGGGATAGAGGCTGCGAGGATACCGGCTGGGCCATTTGCAACCGTCCGAATGAACAGACATTCGGTGGCACGGCGTCACCGCCATCCACCGAAATGCCATATTCAGATAAGGCCAGCGGGCCTATCGGACAAGCGCCATTGAAGCGCTCAACCGATCACGTCCTTCGGAGGTAAAAGCCGCTACCGTTCCGCCCGGACGCGGTCTTTGCCGGAAGAGGGCCTCCACCGGGCATTGGCGCGGCCCTCCGGGCCGGCGTCATGTCCAAGCGAGGCCGGCGTCCTTGCTGTGGACGCCTCCTGGGCGTCGAGGTAGCAGGGGCGGTACATCGCCTGTAACTGTCTGCCCTGCAGGAACAGCATATGCGGAGTCAGCCCGCCGCGCGCCGCGATCCAGCGTTTGACCGCCGCCGGATACATCGAATACAGCATCTGCGTCGCCTCGGAGTTGGTGACTGCGTGGCCGTTGGCGCCGAAATCCCATGCCGCGTGGAACCCGAGGGTAGCGTGGGACGTCACGCAGATCTTGTCGTGGGGAACCGCGCCCAGGACAATCGTGCAGGCCGAGGCGCAGAGGCCGTCGATGATGACGCTCTGGCCGGAACTGCGCAGATCCTGATATTTGTCGACATAAGTTCCGATCCGGCCGCCACGATCCTCGCCGATCCGAACCACCGCGTGACTAGCTCCTGCTCCCGCGAGCAAAAGAATCGCCGCGAGCAATCCCGTCATCAACTTCATGTCCTGCCCTATCCAAATTGTCGAAAACTGAATCCGATCCTCGGTGATGCAAGAACGTGGCCAGCCTGTTGCGGGCTCGGCCTTTTGTCCAGACGCTCCGCCTGCCTCAAAACAAATTCAAATTAAGTGTTGCGCGGCCGCTGCACCTTGCCGCGATGGTCCCAAACTGGAACAGATTCCTGTTCTACCTGGGGTAGTAATTGCTGTTCAGGGAACCTTTTGTCGTTGACCGTTGCTGACGGCGCAGGCTTCAATTGCCTAGATTCTGGTTTTGACGCGTTTTCTTCGCGCGAACCGGAAGCCAATTCGCTCGAAAACGCTATGAGGGGTCGAAGCGCGATGATGGCCGATGATGCGGACATAATCGTGGTCGGCGGCGGGCTGGCGGGACTGGTTGCGGCCACCGAAATTACCGACGCCGGCAAGCGCGTTATCGTGGTCGAGCAGGAAGGGGAACAAAGCCTCGGCGGCCAGGCCTTCTGGTCGCTCGGCGGATTGTTCCTGGTGGACACGCCGGAACAGCGCCGGCTCGGCATCAGGGACAGTTACGACCTGGCGCTGCAGGACTGGATGGGCTCGGCGGGCTTCGACCGCGACGAGGATCTGTGGCCGAAGCGCTGGGCGGAAGCGTATGTCGCCTTCGCGGCAGGCGAGAAGCGCGCATGGCTGCGGGCGATGGGCCACCGTATTTTTCCAGTGGTCGGCTGGGCCGAACGCGGCGGCTACGACGCGATGGGTCACGGCAATTCGGTGCCGCGGTTTCATCTGACCTGGGGCACCGGCCCGGCCGTGGTCGCCCCATTCGAGCGCCGTGCGCGGGAAGCGCAGGCCCGCGGCGCTCTGGCCTTCCGCTTCCGCCACCGCGTCGATGCGCTCACGATCGCCAACGGCGCCGTCATTGGCGTCGCCGGCTCGGTGCTGGAACCGACAGACATCGCACGCGGCCAAAGCTCTTCACGCCAGGTGATCGGCGACTTCGCCTTGCGCGCGCAGGCCGTGATCGTCGCCTCCGGCGGCATTGGCGGCAATCATGACCTGGTGCGAAAGAACTGGCCGAAGCGGCTTGGCGATGCGCCGAACAACCTGATTTCCGGCGTACCCGAACATGTCGACGGCCGGATGATCGGCATCACCGAAGCCGCCGGCGCGCGGCTCATCAACCGCGACCGGATGTGGCATTACGTGGAAGGCATCCGGAACTGGAATCCGATCTGGCCGCGCCACGGCATTCGTATCCTGCCCGGACCATCATCGCTGTGGTTCGACGCCACCGGCTCGCGGCTGCCCTCGCCGCTGTTTCCGGGGTCCGATACGCTCGGTCAGCTTGGCTACATCATGCGCAGCGGCCATGATTATTCCTGGTTCGTGCTGACCCAAAGCATCATCCGGAAGGAATTCGCGCTGTCGGGTTCGGAGCAGAATCCCGACCTCACCGGCAAGAGCTGGCTGATGACGGCACGGCGCGCCATCAACAAAGGCGCGCCGGCGCCGGTGGAAGCCTTCAAGACCCACGGCGCCGATTTCGTGGTGCGCGACAATCTCGCCGATCTCGTCGGCGGCATGAACGCGCTTGCCGGCAACGACGTATTGAAGCTCGAACACCTGAAGATCCAGATCGAGGCGCGCGACCGCGAGATCGCGAATCCCTATGTCAAGGATACTCAGGTGATGAACATCCACAATGCGCGCCGCTATATCGGCGACCGGCTGATCCGCGCCGCGGCGCCGCACCGGATCCTCGATCCCGCGCACGGCCCGCTGATCGCCGTCAAGCTCAACATCCTTACCCGCAAGACGCTGGGCGGCTTCGAGACCGACCTCGACTCGCGCGTGTTCGGCAAGGACGGCAAGATCGTGCCGGGGCTTTACGCCGCCGGCGAAGCGGCCGGCTTTGGCGGCGGCGGCATGCACGGCTATCGTTCGCTGGAGGGCACTTTTCTGGGCGGCTGCCTGTTTTCTGGACGCAACGCCGGGCGCGCGGCGGCGAAGCTGGCAGGATAAGAGCGGGAAACCGGCCTGGTGGTCGGCGACGAAGTATTAATCAAACCCGACAGCTTCACTGGGAACGCGATTTTCTTAACACTGTTCTTAGGGTCTTATGGTCCAATTGAAGGATCTTGAGAATTTGCCCGGTTACGCCGGATCAGATTCATCGTTCTATTTTCTGTTCGCGCGGGATCGTTCCGAAACCGGTTTTCACTTTAGCACCAACGCCGCCCTTCGGATCGGGATCATGCCCTGGTTCATTCGAATAAGAGTGGAAGTGTGAGTATGTGGCGACGCATTGTGGAGCGCCTGTCCGCTTCGCTTGTCGGCCGCCGCCGGCTCGCGCAAATGCTGGCCGCCGTCAAGTATGACCTGTCATGGCGTTTCTCCCGCCCCGGCGCGTTCCGGCAGCGCTTCGAACACGCCATCGCGACGATGCCGCAGGGCATCTGCCTCTACGACGCGCAGGACCGGCTTCAGCTCGTCAACGAGCAATTCTGCAAAATCTACAACCAGCCGATGTCGCGGCTTCGCACCGGCATGCGTCTTTACGACATTCTGGTCGACAGTTGCGCGATCGGCAACTATCCGGGCCGCACCGCCGACGACATCTATTCCGCCCGCAAGGCGTTCATCGACAAGCGCGAGAAGGGAACGTTCCTGCAGGAGCTCGGCGACGGACGCCTGATCGCGATCCATCACCAGCCGCTCGACGATGGCGGATGGGTTTGTACCTATGAGGACATCACCGAGCGCCGGCGCGCCGAGGCGCAGATCGAATTCCTCGCCCAGCATGACGGCCTGACCCGGCTGCCCAATCGCCGGCTATTCAACACGCGCCTCGAAGACGCGCTCAAGAACGCCGGGGCCGGCGTCCCCTGCGCCCTGCTTTGCCTCGATCTCGACGGCTTCAAGGACGTGAACGACCAGTTCGGCCACGCGGCAGGCGACGCCCTCCTGCAAGAAGTTGCGGCACGGCTATTGGAGCGTGTGCGCAAGGGCGATACGGCGGCCCGATTGGGCGGCGACGAATTCGCAATCGTCTTGCCGGATACTTCCGCGGCCGAGGCCGTCACAACCGCGCAGCGCATCACGACCGCGCTGAGCGGAACCTATTCGCTTGGCGGATTCGGCGAGGCGCAGATCGGCGTCAGCATCGGGATCGCCTGCGCGCCCGAACAGGCCGCCGAAGCCGACGACCTGATGCTGCTGGCCGACAAGGCGCTCTATGCGACGAAGCATAGCGGACTCGGCATCCCCCGGCTTTACGACACCCAGCTCGAGCGCTCCACGACGGGATCGACGCAGGAGACCCCGGTAAGCCGCAAAGGGCGGAGAGCACCGCGCATCATCGAAGAATCCCGCAGGATCGCCGCGCTCGCCAACGATCTTCGCGCCGCGCTCCACGACGGACACATCCATCTTTGCTACCAGCCGATCTACGATTCGGCGACCCGGCGCCCGATCGCCTTCGAGGCGCTGGCGCGCTGGACCGATCCGGTCCGCGGCAGCATTTCCCCCGTCGAGTTCATTCCAGCGGCCGAACAGAGCGGCTTCATCGAGCCGCTGACGGAGTGGGTGCTGTTGAACGCCTGCCGGGAGGCGATCCGCTGGCGCGAGCCCATCCAGGTCAGCGTCAACCTTTCGCCGCTCAATTTGTCGCAGCCGTCGCTGGTGTCGATGGTCGAGCGCATTCTCAAGGAAACCGGGCTTGAGGCCAATCGCCTCGTGCTCGAACTGACGGAAGGCGTGCTGCTCGGCAATTCGGACAACATCCAGGACTGCCTGCGCGGACTGAAGAAGCTCGGCGTCGAATTGTGGCTGGACGATTTCGGCGCCGGCTACGCCAATCTCGGATATCTACACCGCCTGTCATGCAACGTCGTCAAGATCGACCGCAGCTTCCTCGTGCAGCACGAAAAGCAGCGCGCGATCCTCGGCGGCATGATCACGCTGGCCCAGGCCTGCGGGCTGCGGGTCGCGGTCGAAGGCGTGGAGACCGCCGACCATCACCTGCTGTTGCAGGAACTCGGCTGCGATCTGCTGCAGGGCTTCCTGTTCGCCCGCCCGATGCCGCCGGAGCAGATCGAAAAATCCCTGGACTCGGTTGCGGAGCTCCCGCTCCACGACGGCGTTTCCATCGTCGCCTGACCTGGCGCGACTCTCCATCCAGATTCTTGTTTTGACGCGTTTTCTCCACGCGAACCGGTATCCGCTTCGCTCGAAAACGTTCTAATCGACGCAACTCTCATCGCGCGCCCATCTGCTCAAATGCCAACTGGCTTTGCTGTTTTATCAATGCAAAGCATTCTCCCTTCAGCAGCGTAAATTCGGGTTCGAGCAGCAGGCCCGGCGAGCGCGGGCGAGGAAGACCGACATCTATCGTGCGCAGGATCTGCCCGGGACTCGCGCTCATGACCAGAACACGATCGGCTAAATAGATTGCCTCTTCGATGTCGTGCGTCACGAAAACGATCGTCGTGCCAAACTCGGACCATAGCCGGAGTAAATTTTCCTGCATGATGATGCGAGTCTGCGCGTCCAGGGCACCAAACGGTTCGTCCATCAGCAGGATCCCCGGCCGGTTCGCGAGCGCGCGTGCAATCGAGACGCGCTGCTGCATTCCTCCCGACAAGGTGTGGGGATAGGCATCGGCGAAGCGGGTCAACCCGATCATGTCGATCAGACCGTCGGCAATCTTTGCGACCTCGGCGCGCGACTTGCCCAGCATGACCGGCCCGTGCGCAATGTTGCTGCGAACTGATTTCCACGGAAACAAAAGCGGCTGCTGAAATACCATCCCGCGGTCCGGCCCCGGCGCGGTCACAGCCTTGCCCAGCACCCTGACTTCACCATCGTAAGGCCGCTCGAAGCCGGCGATCGCATTCAGGAGCGTGGACTTGCCGCAGCCGGAGGGACCCAGCAGGCATACGAACTCCCCATGCCTGACCTGGAACGACACCCTGTCGACGGCAACAACCGATCCCTTTCTCGAATTAAAGACGATGCTCACATCGGACACGTCGATTTCGACAGCCTTCGCAGACAGCTGCTCCGTCGGGGTACCGCCAAGGCTTCCAGCGAATTCATTTTTCGGCTGCAGGGTCACTAGCGCCACCAGACCGCGCGCTGCGAAACCGCGGCAAACCCTCGATCGGCGAGGAACGAGATCAGTCCGAGCGCCACTAGACCGCCCAAGACCTGACCGGTCTGCATATTCTGCTGCGCGATCTCGATCCGATAGACGATTCCGGAAAACGCGCCGGCCAGTTCCGCCGCAACAAGTGTGTAGAACGAAATGCTGACCGCGGTGCGAAGCCCCACGACGATGTATGGAAGCGCGCCGAGGAAAATGATCTCGCCGAGCAGACGCCGTCTGGGCGTTCCAAGCATCTGCGCCGCCCGGATCAATCCACGGTCGACTTTTTGTACGCCCAGATGAGCCGATAGCCACACGGTAAAGAACACGCCCCAAAAGACGAGAAATATTTTCCCGGATTCGGAAAGCCCGAACCAAAGAATGACGATAGGCACGAATGCAATCGGCGGGATCGGGCGAAGAAGGTGAAAGATCGGCCCGAGAAAGGCGGAGAACAGCGGAAATTGCCCCGTCAGGATGCCGAAAACGATTCCGGCAATCGAGCCGAGAACGAAACCGGCGGCAACCCTCGCGACACTGGCCAGCAGATCTACCGCGAACTGCCCGGACTCGATCCACTCCCATAGCGCCACCGCAACGACCGTGGGGGGAGGAAACAGGACGGCATTGACGATATGGGAACGGGACACGATTTCCCACATAACGAGAAATATCGGCACCGAAAGTATCGCCACCGTCGTGTAAAGGCGGCCGCGCTGTCCCTCTGTCATCGGCGAACCCGCGCCAATTGACGGTCCGGGGCCCGATCGGTCTTCAACGTCAGCATCGCGTCCACTTGGGTCCGGCCATTATTGTTTCTCGACCGGCGAGGCGAACCGGCAACCGGTCTATTGCTTATAGGTCACGCGCGAGGCGTCCAGCTTGCGAAGCGAATCGGGAAAGATCACCTTCGAGAAGTCAGGCATCGCCGCTCCGGGCGGGTGGTTGCCGCTCTCAAGCCGCCAACTTGAATGGGCTTCCAGCGCGTCAAGCTGCTTTGGTCCGATCGCAACATGGTAGACGTAGTCGTTCCAGATTGGCGAAAGGTCTTCCTCTTTCAAGCCGACGACTTTTGCGACGATCGCCATCGCCTCTTCCGGATGCGCCTTCATCCAGGTTTCGGCTTCAATGATCGAAGCCAGGAACTTCTCGGTCAAGGCAGGATTGGACGAAAGGCCGGCCTGCATCACCACGATATTGAAGGTCTCCGAATAGATTCCCTTGGTATCGAGTTCGGCAACTTCCGCACCAAGCGCTTTTTTCGCGTTGGCGACATTGGGCTCCCAGGTATCGAACGCATCGATGCTCCCAGCCGCCAATGCGGCCAGCATCTCCTGGGGACGAAGATTGACAAGCGTCACGTCGCTCGCCGAGAGCCCCGCCGCCTTGAGAAGCGCCGAGGTGTAGACTTCGCTACCGGTTCCGGCCGTGAACGCGATCTTCTTTCCCTTCAGGTCGGCCTTCGTCTTCAATCCCGCCTTGACGCTGACGAGCGTCTTCAGATCGGAATATTCCATGCCCGCGACGAAGGCGATCGGCTGTCCGCTCATGGCCGCCGCGGTCACCGGCGCTTCCGCAGTCGTGGCGATATCGGCGCCACCACCGATAAGCGTATCCAGGCACTGCTTGCCGGTCGTGAAATTGCTGACCTCGATGTCGAGCCCGTGTTTTTCGAAAAAGCCTTCCGCCTTGGCGATAATCGTGATGCCGGATATCGGGCTGAGATTTTGAGCGAGCCGCGCCTTCATCAACTCGGCTTTAGTCGGCCCAAGAGAAACAAGGAGGACGGCCAAGCCCGCCATGACGACTCGGAGGATAGACATCCCAATTCTCCTGATCTTCAGTGATCCAAAACCACGCCTTGAAGCGATCTTAGCAAGCGATGTGCCAATCGCTTTCAACGGTCCCCGAGCATGTTTCCAGCCGACAAACAACGCTGAGCATTGACGTGCGAAGCCCGGCACCGTCGCGTTGGCAATGGCAATAAATGGCAGACCGGCCGCGAGCTGCATCGAAATCATGCAGTCGCTGGAGAAATTGTCCCCTCGACCGCTCCGATCTTCCGGCGTTTGCAATTTATAGCCCAGGCGCCGCCCACCTTTATTCGAATTCCGCCGCTGCATTTCTCTGATATCCACCTGCAACCGTGCAGCAGAACGCGCTTTCGTTCACCGTTGGCACCGGTCTTGCTCATTTGTACTACATCGCGGCTTGCCATCATCCTTCGATCGCGGAGACAGCTTTGAAAAACGAAATTGATCTCTCTCTCGAGACTCTGCGGAAAACCTATGCTAGTGGCGCCGGCATCCGGGATATTATTTCGCGCGCGACAACCCGAATCGCGGAAGCCTCGAACACGAATGCGTGGATCCATGTCGAATCGCGAACCCGGCTGATGGAGCGGTGCGACGCGATCGAGTTACGCCGCTCGCGGGGAGAAGCGTTTCCGCTCTACGGCATTCCGTTCGGGGTCAAGGACAACATCGATGTCGCGGGGATGCCGACGACAGCGGCTTGTCCCGGCTTTAAATATACTCCCGACCAGTCCGCACATGCTGTTCAGTTGCTGCTCGATGCCGGCGGCATTTGCATGGGCAAGACCAACCTCGATCAATTCGCAACCGGCCTGTCCGGTGCGCGATCCGCCTATGGCACCTGTGCGAGCGTTGCAAACCCGCTCTACGTCTCCGGAGGGTCAAGCTCGGGATCGGCGGTTGCCGTCGCGGCGAAACACGTCTCGTTCGCGCTCGGGACGGACACTGGCGGCTCGGGAAGGATCCCCGCGGGCTTCAACGGCATCGTCGGAATCAAGCCCAGCATCGGGCGCGTGTCGACGCGAGGCCTGGTGCCAAATTGCCGATCCCTCGATTGTGTATCGATATTCTCGGACAGCGTTTCGGAAGGGATGGAGATCCTGCGGATCATCGACGGCTTTGATATCGACGATCCCTATTGCCGAAACGCGCCAGCCCGCACAACCGATGTCCGGCCCGTGGACGGTCAGCGATTCACCTTCGGACGGCTTGGAAAGTGTGACCTGAAATTCTTCGGCATGGATGAAGGCCTATCGATTTACGAAGAAGCCTGCGACAGCCTTGCAGACATCGGCGGCGAGCCGGTGGAAATAGACTTCGCTCCGTTTGCGGAGGCGGGACAGCTTTTGTTCAGCGGCCCGTGGATCGCCGAACGGCGTTCAGCACTCGGCCCTTTCGCATCGAAACATCCGGATGCGCTGCTCGACGTGATCCATCAGGTGCTGAAAGTCGCCGACAATTTTTCGGCGGCGCAGGTATTCGACAGCATGAACCGTCTGGCCTCGTTGAAACGCGGAGCCGAAAAGCTGTTCTCGTCGATCTCGGCGATGGTGGTGCCGACGGCAGCCCGCGCTTACACGATCGAACAAATGGAAGAAAATCCCATCGAGTTCAACAATCGTCTGGGCCACTATTCTTATTTCGCCAACCTGCTGGAGCTTTGTGCGATCGCCGTTCCAAGCGGGATCCTTTCCTGCGGCGTGCCCATGGGCGTCACATTGCTCGCGCCGGCCTGGTCCGACGAACGGCTTGGTTCGCTTGCATCGAGATTCGAGGCCGAGGTGCGGAAAAGCGACGCCCACCCGCAAGGCAGGGCTCGGCGCAGACGCTCGGCAGCTATTTGAGGCCGGACAAGCCAAGGGCAGGAAGATCGCGAACGACAATAAGCCCGCGATTATAGCGAAGAATATCGCGATCCTGCAGCCGCGCGAATTGAGTCGTGACCCATTGACGCGTCGATCCGATCAGGCTCGCCAACTCGGCATGGGTGAAGGACGCCGCGATCATGATTCCGTCATCGCCCTTCATGCCGTAAACGGTCGCGAGAAAGGCCAGCAGGCGTTCAAGCCGTTCCGTCGCGGAGCGTGTTCCCATCATTTGTGCCATGGCTGAGTAGCACCGCGCCTTGAACGCGAGCGCATCGAGCATCGCTACCGCGATCGGCGCATGTTCCAACGTCAGCTTTCTGAGGGCCGGTCCGGGCAGGAAAGTGGCCGAGGTCCTTTGGGTAGCGGAAGAGCACCACATATGCGTGCCGCCGCCCAGGATATCCGGACCACCGACAAAATTATCCGGAAACCAATAGGCCAGCGTAACCTCTCGCCCGGAGGGGGCAAGATAGAATGTCCGGACTCTGCCGGAATTGATGAGATAGATACCCTCGTGGACGTCGCCCTGGCGCCATACCGGCTGGTCGGCCTCGAACACGACCTCCCGGCCGATATCGCGTACGCGCCGACGATCCGCCTCGTTCAGCCCACCGAGGAGTTTAGGCGTATTCCGGACAAGTCCTTCGGACTCCACCAGCATGATGCCGGCGGCGCTTTCGCTTTCCGCATTGCTCACAACGAGCCTGCCTTCGTCGCCGGGACTGCCGTCTGCCATGACCAAGGCTACCATGTCGTCCAGATTCCGGCGTTGAAAAATTCGTTCGAAAACCATCTCATCGCATAAGGTTCCAGCACGCCGCCGGTCTGCAGCCTCCGAACGGGGGTATGATATCAAAGGACGGTTTGAAAAGGGGCGCACCAGCTTTGGGAACTGCCGCCATGCCGCGCCGGCCTACACAGCATGATCCTGTTCTGATAACCAATGGGTGTCATTCGACAGCCATCCGGCTTCGATCCAAATTCACGGGAAACCGAGTATCTATGACTGGCGTCATCCGGACAAAGCGCCCCCCGCAATGAACAGGCCGGCCGATGCCCCCGTGAATTGGCAAATGGCGACCGAATATCCGAGCAGCAATATTTCGGGATTGGGTCTGGCCACATTCGGCGGGCTGGTGTCTTCACGCACCGAAGGTTTGGTGACGACAACCAATGCCTTCGATAACGAACTCGGAATCAGTTCGGGGGAGATGCTGCGCGCGGCGGGCGAGCGGCGCATCACCGGCGGCGACGCCTTCGCCGGGCCGCTCGAGGCATCCGACACCGTGTTCGGCCTTGCGTCGCTGCCGTTTGTCGCACAATCGATCGATGCCGCGAAGACGATCAACACGAAGGCGCGTCCGTTCTATGAGAGGGCGCTGCAAACACGGGGGCTCAAGCTTCTTTATATGACCATATGGCCCTCGACCGGCCTGTGGTCGGATCGGGCCCTCGATAACGCCGACGATCTTCGCGCGGCAACGATACGAACCTTTGACTACAACTCGGCCGAGGTCATGCGGGTGATGGGCGCGAAGGCCGAATATCTTCCATTCAATGAGGCGCTCGCCGGGGTAAAGGACCGCAAGCTGAATGCGATCCTCACCTCCGGCGACGGAGGCGCCGAAAAAGGGCTCTGGCGCTACCTGCCGCACTTCACTCCGATCAACTACGCCGTTCCCATCTCGCTCGCCTTCGTCCGCATGGACGCTTTCGAAATGCTTCCGGCGGAGGTTCAGGACCAGGTCACGATGGCCGCGGCTGAAACGGAAAAGCGTCAGTTCGAGGCTCTCGCCAACCGGATGTCCGAGAACCTCGCACAGATGCGATTAAATGGCGTGAATATCCGAGCCCCGGTCGACCCGTCGATTATCGCAGCACTTCGCGACGCGGCGAAAGCGCCGATCGCCGCCTGGCGGGCCAGAGTCCCGGCCGAGGCGGCGGCGATCGTGGAGTGAATTTGACCGCGTTCTGGAGAGGCGGGCCTATAGCGTTTTCGAGCGAAGTGGCGTCCGGTTCGCGTGAAGAAAACGCGTCAAACCAAAATATGGGGGCCCGGCTCTGATTCAATCAGAACCGGTAAGGCTCTAAGACGACGGCAGAAGCCGCTCGTCGGGCGGTGCGATCTCTGTGACGAGATCACGGATCAGCTTCTTCTTCGGAAGCGGCGCGAGCGTGGTCACACCTTCCTTAAGGCGCACGGTGCAGGCGTAGTCCACCTTGCCGTCGATCAGCATCATGCATTCCTTGCAGGCGTTGGCATTGATGCAGGAAAAGCGAAACGCCAGCGACGGGTCGATATCCCTTCGCAGCACCCGCAGACCATCAAGCACCGACTGGCCGGGCTCGAAGGCCACTTCCAGCGTCTCGGTGTGCGAGGCCTCGCCGGGCGATCCACGCTGAATGGCAAGCGTTGCCTTCATGCGGCGCCCCTTCCCGTCACCGGCGCACTTCGGCTGAGTTCGAGCCTTCCATCCGAGAGACTGACAAGCTGATTGACGGCCCAGCTGTCATCGAGGCCCGGGTAATCCTCGCGCTGGTGCGCGCCACGGCTCTCAGTGCGGGCAAGCGCCGGCAGCACGACAGATTGCGCCACCAGCAACATGTTGCGAAGGTCGAGCCAGTCGACCAGGACGGGATCGAACCCGTCGGCAGACGAAAGCGGCGTCTCGCCGATATCCCTGGTCAGTCGCGCCAGCGCGTCGGCGGCGATGCGGAGGTTTTCGTCGGTGCGGAACGGGCCAGCCTTCTCGGCCATCAGCGCTTGAAGCTCGACGATCATGGCCGCGGTATTCGGAGCATCCCGCCGCGTGGCGCTGTTCACCAGATCGACCGCGGGACGCGCGGCCTCCGCCGACCATGCGACCGCGCCATTCGACGCACGAAGCGCGGCATGACGGCCGGCGCGCGCGCCAAACACCAAAGCCTCGGTGATCGCATTGCCGGAAAGCCGGTTGGCGCCGTTGGCGCCGCCCACCGCTTCGCCACAGGCATAAAGTCCCGCAATCTTCGTCTGGAGCGCATCATCCACCCGGATGCCGCCCATATGATAATGCGCGATCGGCGCCACCTCCACCGGCTGACGGGCGAGATCGATCCCGTTGGCGGCCAGCCGGTCGACGACCGGACCGAAGGCCCGGCGAATGTCCGCCTCGGGGATATGCTGGAAGCTCAGATAGGCGCCGCCCGCCGGGCTGCCGCGTCCGGCCTCGACCTCCTTCGAGATGGCATAGGTCGCGAGATCGCGCGTCAGCACGTAATTGCCGTCGCTGCGCGTATCAGCGCTGGCATAGCCCTCCTCGAATTCCTGCATCTCTGAATTCAGCAGCTTGCCGCCGAGCTTGTAGCGAAACGGGTCCCACATGATCGGGTCCATGCCGACAAGCCGGGGTGCGAGATGACCGATCGGAAAGAACTGCACGAACTCCATATCGATGAGTTCGGCGCCGGCGCGAAGCGCAAGCGCGTAGCCGTCGCCCCCCATGTTCGATGACGCGCTGTTGCGCCGGTAGAGCCGCGTCAACCCACCGGTTGCGATCACGACCGACCTCGCGGCGATCGTCACTATGCGTCCGGTCGGGACATGCAGCGCGACCGCACCGCAGGCTTCGCCGTCGCGGACGGCAATATCGACGATCGCAAGATCGCCAATGCGGCGGATCCCGCTCACGCCGTTGAGCTGCGTGCGCAAGGTCCGGGAAACCGCGGGACCGGTCGACAGAAAGTCCACATAGACACAGCGCGGCCGATCGTGGCCCGGCGCCTGCGCCTGCTTGATATGACCGTCCTCGCGCGCCCAGCCGACCTTCCAGTCATCCATCTCGCGGATGCGTCGCGGCCCGTCCTCGCATAATATCGCCGCCAGACGCTCGTCGCACAGGCCGCGTCCGGCCGTGAGCGTATCGGCAAGATGATATTCCCAGTGATCGGGCGTCTGCTCGCCGAGCGCGACCGCAACCGTCATCTGCGCCATGACGGTCGCCCCGCCGCGACCGATCAGGCTGCGGTCGGCGAGGATAACCGAGGCACCGGCGCGGTCCGCCTCGAGCGCGGCATACATGCCGGCGCCGCCGGCGCCAATCACCAGAACATCGGTCTCAAGGTGCATTCGCTGTCCCCAGTTGCGCTCTCCTCTACGCGGGCGCCTCCGATCGCTTCAGTTCGTCTTCAAGGTCGTAGCCGTCCAGCATCTGACTCACGAGCTCGCGGGCCGCGCCCCAGTCATACGTCCGGAACGAGTGCCCCTTGGTAACAAAGGTCGCGCCGGAATAGAACATCTCATATTGCTGGTGGCGGGATGCAAACTCCGATCCTACCGCATCCCAGGCCAGCTTGTAGAACTTCACCTTGTCGGTTGCGTTCGCCGCTGGCGACTGCTGGGTCCGTCCGATCAGTGCTGCAATCTGCGGGTTGTTGAAATCGTCGACCGACGACGGCAACATGATCATACCGCCGCCGGCGAGGTCGCGCAGCGTATTCAGTATCTTCGGATAAAGCTGCTGCGTCAGCGTGAGCGCCGCGTAGAGCATGTGCCGGTCGGGTATGAAATAGCGGCCATAATTCGTGCCCTTGGCTTCCATGCCGGCGACGAAGGCGTCGACCATCCCGACCTCCGCGGCCAGTTGGCCCAACGTCTCGCGCACCTGCGGGAAGCCGACGATGCCGTTGATCTCGGCGATCCGCTGGGCGATCCCCGCCAGAAAACGGACCTTGACGGACAGGCGCACCATCGCCTGGTAATTCTGATAGACATGAGCCGGGGTCGCATGAAACTGCTTCTGGCACATTTCGAGATTCTTGAAGATGAAGATGCGATCCCAGGGCACCTTGACGTCGTCGAAATAAATCACCGCGTCATTCTCATCGAAGCGGCTGGACAACGGATTGTCGAATACCGATGGCGAGGCTTCCTCGTACGACTTCCGCGAGAGCAGGGTCAGGCCCTTTGCATTCATCGGGATCGCGAACGACAATGCGTGCGCTTCGTCGCCGGGCTGAAGCGGCTGGATGCTGGTGACAAACACCTCATCCGCCATGATGCCGCCGGTCGCAAGCATCTTGGCGCCGCGAACCGTGATCCCTTCGGCATCCTGATCGACGACGGCAGCTGTCAGAAACGCGTCCTTCTGCTGCGAAGCGCTCTTGGAGCGATCGGCCTGCGGATTGATGATCACATAGGTCAGGTAAAGATCCCGGTCGCGCGCATAGGCATAATAGTCGGCCAGGGCCTTGGCCCGGTCCCGGTCATAAGCCTCAAAGACATCGAGACCCATATACATGCCTGCGATACAGGATGCGACGTGATCCGGCGCGCGCCCCATAAAGCCGCCATGCAGGCCGCCCCACGTCTCAAGCGCACGCCTTCGCTGCACCAGATCGGCGTAGTTCAGCGGCAGCTCCCATATCCGGTTGGCCGGCTCGCCATTGGGCGCGGTGTAGGTCATCAGCGATCGGTTTTCCGGCGCGGACGCGAAATCAAACAGCCGGCCCACCGATGCGATAGATCGCGCGAAGGCCTGGTGCTGCGTCACGTCATCGACGCGTTCGCCATCGATGAAAATCGTGCGCCCATCTCGCAGCCCGGAGATATGCTGTTTGCCAGTTTTCATCATTCTATCTGTCCTTCTTCAATGCAACGAAAACGAATTCAGTAATGGATCGGCAGCGGCCATGCCGGCTGGCGCTGGTCGTGCAGGCTGACATTGTGGTATTTGCCGCGGAAGAACACTAACGGCTCGCCGTCCTCTCGCGCCGTGAACCGGATGACGCGGCCGATGAATATGACGTGGTCGCCGCCGTCGTGGTTGGCATAGGGCTCGCATTCGAAATGAGCGAGTACACCGTGAATCAGCGGCGACTGGGCATGGCCGAGGCTGTGTTCGACATCGCTCCATTTGTCGCCGAGCGATTTCGCGAACTGGTTCGAAAGCGCTTCCTGCTGCCGGCTCAGGATATTCACGGCATATCCGTTCGCAGCCAGCATCGACGGCAGGCTGTAGGCTTTCCGCTCCACGCTGAAAAGCACCAGCGGCGGATCGAGCGACACCGAATTGAACGAACTCATCGTCATGCCGACCGCGGCGCCGGCATCGCCGCGCGCCGTGACGACCGCAACGCCGGTGGCGAACTGGGACAAAGCCCTGCGAAAGGCGTGACGATCAATCAACTCGAAACTCCGGCAACAGCGCCACAGAAAGCCAATTATACCGCATGATTTACCTTTGTAATAAAGGTATCTCGGAGACCCGGTCAAGCCCAAAGACGCGCCTGCCCTGGCGCGCTTTTCGTGTGCCGGGCGGCCGGCAGCCGCGGCCGCCGGCCGCGTCGGCACTGGCCGTAAGCCATTGTAATATATTCGTATTGTTATATTTCAGCCGGGCCGCACACGGCCGGACTGGAAAGCCTGTGGCCGCAGACCTGTACGCTGAATAGTTAAGCAGCGCCGCGTCCCGGCGATTGTCATGGCCGTCACGAACTAGATGCCGAGATAGGCTTCCTGAATCTTCGGATTGCTGCGCAGCACATCCGCCGCGCCCTCGACCGTGATGCGTCCGTTCTCCATCACGTAGCCATAGCTGGCGACCTCAAGCGCGATCTTGGCATTCTGCTCCACCACGAAGACCGACACGCCGAGCCGGTTGATCTTGCGGATCTGGTCGAAAATTTCCAGCACCACCAGCGGCGCGATGCCAAGCGAGGGCTCATCCAGCAGCAGCAAGGACGGCTTCGCCATCAGCCCGCGGCCGATCGCAAGCATCTGCTGTTCGCCGCCGGACAAGGTGCGCGCCACCTGGGCCTTGCGCTCGGCCAGACGGGGAAAGATCTCGAACACCAGTTCCAGGCTTTCCCGGATCTCCTTCTGGTCATTGCGCGTATAGGCGCCCAGCATCAGATTTTCCAGGATCGTCATGCTGAGAAACAGTTCACGCTGTTCCGCCACAAGCGACAACCCCTGCCGCACGATCCGGTGCGCCGGGAGCGCGTCGCATCGCCGGTTGCGGAACGTCACCTGCCCGGACCACGGCCGCATCAATCCCGCAATCGTATTCAGCGCGGTGGTCTTGCCGGCGCCGTTGGCGCCGAGCAGCGTCACGATCGCGCCTTCCGGCACCGAAAGCGTGACGTCGTTGAGAACCTGCACCAGGCCGTAACCGGCATTGAGATGTTCGACTTCCAGCATCCTAATGCCCCAGATAGGCGGCGATCACGGCCGGATTCGACTGCACGTCCTTTGGCGTTCCTTCGGCGATCTTCTGGCCGAAATTGACCACCGTGATCCGGTCAGACACGCCCATCACCACCGGCATAACGTGGTCCACCAGCAATATCGCGATCTTGAGCTTGTCGCGAAGCATCAGCAGCGTCGCGTTCATTTCCTCGATCTCGGATGCGCGCAGTCCCGCCGCGGGCTCGTCGAGCAACAGCATCTTGGGATTGGCGGCGAGCGCGCGCGCCAGCTCCAGCCTGCGCATCTTGGCCAGCGGAAGCGCGCGGGCCGCCGTTCCACGTTGATCCGTCAGATTCACGATATCGAGCAATTCAGCGACCTTTTCGCTGATTTTCGCTTCGGTCGCCCGGCAGCGCCGCGACGCCAGGATCGCGGATACGATTCCATATTCCGCCGTGCTGTGCATCCCGACCCGAACGTTGTCCGCCACGGTCATCTCACCGAAAAGCTCGGTGTTCTGGAAGGTCCGGGTGAGCCCGCGGCGGCAGATCTGATTGGGCGGGACCCCGGCCAGGGGCAGGCCGTCAAAATAGATCGCTCCTTCTGTCGGCGCATACACGCCGGTCACCGTATTGATGATCGTGGTCTTTCCCGCGCCGTTCGGCCCGATCAGGCTGTGAATCATGCCCTCCTGCACGTCGATACTGACGTTGTTGACGGCAACCAGCCCGCCGAAGCGGACGGTGACGTCGCAGAGCGACAGCAATCCGCTCACGAAACGGCCTCCCGCGACTTGAACCAGCGATGACGCGAGACGAGATCTCCCAGCCCGGAGGGCGCGACCATGATAATCCCGAGCAACAGCACGGCGAAGATCAACCCCATGTAGGTTTTGAAGGCGCCGAGCAAATCGGGCAGCAACACGAAAATCGCGGCCCCGATGATGGCCCCGGACAGCCGGCCAAGCCCCCCGATCACCATGACCGACAGATACGACACGCCGGTCAGGACCGTAAACTGAACCGGATCGAGATAGGTGGTCTGGAGCGATTGCAGCGCGCCGCCCAGCGCCGCGAGCCCGGCGCTCAGCCCGAACGCGACGGCCTTGGCGCGGCGAACGTCGACGCCCAGGCTCAGCGACGCCACCTCGCTCTGGCGAAGTGCGCTGAAGGCGCGGCCCCAACGCGACCGGATCAGGTTGAAAACACCCCACAACACGATCAGCGCCGAAATCATGGAGAGATAATAAAGCTGCGTCGGCGAGGTGAGCGAATATCCGAAAAACACAAAGGGCTCGACGGCGTGCCCCACCGCGCCGCCCGTCAGATCGGCAAGGTTCAGAATTCCGAGGTTGACGATCCCGGCGAATGCCAGCGTCACCAATGCCAGATAGTGGCCTTCCACGCGCAGCGACGCCACACCGAGGCCGTAACCGATGAAGGCCGTGATCACGGTCGCGACCGGGATCGTCACCCACATCGGGACTCCCGCATAGGACGACATCAATGAAGCGCCATAGGCCCCGAAAGCGCAGAACGCCGCCTGCGCCAGCGTGATCTGCCCCGCAAGCCCGGTGACGATGCTGAGGCCCGAGGTGATGATGGACGTCGTCGCGATCAGCGTGATCAGGACAATGGCATGCACGGAGAGAAATGCCGGTCCGGCCGCCAGCGCGGCGAGACAGGCGATCAACAAGGCAAGCATCAGGCGCTTGTCCATCGTCAAACCTTCTTTATCTGGCGTTTTCCGAGCAGCCCCTGCGGCATGAAGATCACCATGGCGATCAGCGCGCCGTAAGCGACCATGTCTTTCGTCGCGGTGGAAATATAATATCCTGCCGCGGTCTCGATCAGCCCGAGCAGGACCCCGCCGACGATCGCGCCGGGCAGGCTGACGAAACCGCCCAAAATAGCCGCGCAAAATCCCTTGATCGCGATCAATCCCATGTCCGGCGACAGCGTCAGCACCGGCGCCATCAATAACGCGGCAACTGCGGCCAGCACCGATGCCAGGACCCAGATCGCCGCCGACACCTGCTTCACCGAAATCCCGACGATCGAGGCCCCTCGCGGGCTCTCGCACGCCGCGAGAATCGCGTGCCCATATCGCGACAGCCGGAAGAACAGGAACAGCAGCGCCGCGATCGCGATGGAAACCGTCACCACCACGATGTTCGCCGTGGTGATGAACACACCATGCACGTCATAGACTTTATTCGCGACAATTGCCGGAAACGGCCACGGGTCCGGCCCCATGAAGGCCCGCAGCCCTTCGCGTATTCCAAGACCGATGGCCAGCGTCGCGATGATCTGCACGATCAGGGGCGTCCGGCGTAGGGGGCCGAGAATGCCGAGATAGATGGCCAGTCCGAACAAGGCCGACAGCACGATCGACACCAGGCAGGCAAGCCAGAACGGGACGTGGAAAATGACCTGCAACACGACCACGATATAGGCCGACAGCGTAATCTGCTCGCCATAGCCGAAATGGACGACATTGGTGCCGTTATGGATGAGCACAATGCCGAGCGCGACCAGCCCGTACATCATGCCGGCCGGCACCCCGTTCGCAACGATCTGAAGAATATCCATAAGGGCGGGCGTCTCGGCGCTGGCAGCTTAAACGATGAAACATCAAGATAGCGCCGTCAGTTCGACGCCATTCCCTGATCTTGAACCTTATCGGCTCTGATTGAATCAGAACCGGGCCCTGCTATTTTGGTTTGGCGCGGTTCTTCACGCGAACCGGAATCCACTTCCGCCCGAAGCCGCTGTAACGTCCTATTTCGCGTCGATTGCGCCGGGCAATATCTCACGCGTCAATTCGGGGGTGATGATCGCGATCCGCATTTGCGAATTGCCTTCGTGGCGGGTCGGCGAGAGATAGGTCGGCATGGTCACGCCGGAGCTGTAACCATCGAAGGTTTCGAGCGCCGCCATGAAATTCTCGCGCGTGACGTCCTTGCCGGCGCGTCGCAGAGCTTCAATCACATTCTTCGCTGCGCCGTAGCCGGTCACGTCGCTTGTCGCCGGGCGACCCTGTCGCGCAAGATCGGGATAGCGCTTCTGAAACGCGGCGCGAAAATCCGCCATTGGCTTGTCATCGGATTCCGGGAGATCGCCCACCGCCACGAATTTGACGCCGATACCGACCTTTCCGACCATTTCGGGATAGTTCTGGTTCGAGGTGGCGGAAGAGCCGATGATTTCAGACTTGATACCCAGCTCGCGGATTTGCCGGGTCGCGATGGCGCTCGGGGCCGGATAACCATAAATGACGATCGCCTGCGGGTCGGCGCCGCGCAAGTGCAGGACCTGCGATGTCAGGTCGGTGTCAGAGGCATTGAAGGTCTCGACTGCAACGGGGGCCTTGCCCAATTCCTTCAACCGGTCGGTAATCGCGCCGGCTCCGGTCGCACCGTACTGGTCCGACTGCCGCATGATCGCCACGCGATCGAGCTTCAATATCTGAACGAGATAGTCCGCAATGGCGCGGCCCTGCATGCGGTCGTTCAGCGTGCCGGTCCGGAACACGTTCTTGATCAGCGGCTCCGTCATGTCCGGCGAGGAAAAGCTCGGAATGATGACCGGCACGCCGGAACTCGCGAGCACGCTCTTCATGGGAACCCCGACCGCGCTGGCGCTGGGGCCGATCACCGCGAAAACCTGCTCGGTCTGCACCAGCTTGTTGAAGCCGGCGATTCCCTTCGGCGCCGAGGATTCATCGTCGATGGAAACCCACTCGAACTTGCGACCGTTGATGCCGCCGGCCTCGTTCTGCTGTTCGAAAGCAAGAACGGCGCCTGCGAGGTTGCCCGAACCCCAGATCGCCGCCGGCCCGGTGAGGCTTCCGATGAAGCCGATCTTGATCGACGTCGGGGTTATGCCGGTGCTGTCGGCATAAGCCGGCAGCGCCGTGGCCAGCGCGAGCGAGCCCGCCAGGGCAGTTTTGAGGAACGTCCGGAGATTCATTTCGAACTCCCTTGCATGGCGATATGGCCGCTGCACAACTTGTGAAACATCACTGTCACTTTAGCCATGCCCCCGCTCTCGTTGTCAAGACATGGGCCGGCCGGGAAGGTCCCTTGAGAGAAGTTTAGGCATAAAGCCCAAAACATGACCTCTTATTGATCGAGAGAGCAGCGCCGATCCATCCACCAGCGCCGCCACGCGGACCGGGACGGCGATGGACCATCGTCATTCCATGTTCCGCAGTTTCAACCGGCTGGCCTTTTTCTCGAGGAATTCGTTCAGCCGCTGCCGGGCCTCGGGCGGCCTTGTCATGGACGTATTGAGGTATTCCATGAATAATCCGTCGTCATGCGACAGCTCGCCGATCCGCGGCAGGACATTGGTGATCTGCCAGTTCGTCTGGGGCGTATTCATGGCGATCTTGCCGGCGATTTCCCGCGCTTTGGCGAGCGCCTGGCCCGGCGGCACCACATATTGAGCGAGATGCACCTGCCGGGCTTCTTCCGCATTCAGGATCCGGCCGGTCAGCATCATGTCCGCCATCACCGTATAGCCGACGATACGCTGGATTCGCACCGAGCCGCCGCCGCCGACGAAGATGCCCCGCTGCCCTTCCGGCAATCCAAACTCGGTCGTTTCATCCGCCACACGAAGATGCGCCGCCGCGGCAAGCTCGAGACCGCCGCCAATTGTCGCACCATGCAGCGCCGCCACGAATGGGACGGTGCCGCGGGCGATGAGGTCAAACGCGGTGTGCCAGATATATCGCTTTCGCTTGCGCGGATATGGCGCATCGGGGCGAAGCCGTTCGGCAAGCTGGGCCAGGTCGAGGCCGGAAGAGAAGTTCGGCCCGTGACCGAAAAGAATGCCGACGTCAGCTTCATCGCCGGCGCGGGTGACGGCCTCGCTCAGCGCACGCAGGAGATCATCGTTGATGGCGTTGCGCTTGTCCGGCCGGTTCAGGCCGATAAGCGCAATATTGTCCTCGAGCTCGTAAGTGACCAGATCAGAAGTCATTCCGGATCCATCCTGAAACCACGCCAGACCGGAACGGTCCACGTACACCGCTTCCCGCGCCAATGCACATCGCAGCTTGTCGCGAACGCTAGGCGGCCTCAAACACCGGAGCTATACTTAAATTCGAAAAGGAGCTGTCCGTTTTTGACGTGGGACGATGATGAACGAAGCCTTTGACGTCAACGCCATGCTCCTGTTCGCGGAAGTCGTCCGCGCCGGCTCGCTCACCCGCGCCAGCGAAATTACAGGCCTCTCCAAGGCAACCATCAGCCGCAAGCTGGCTCTGCTCGAAAAGAACATCGGCGCCTTGCTGCTGAAGAAGAATTCGCGTGGCCTTGCGCCGACGCCGATCGGCACGCGGCTCATCGATTACGCCCGCCGGGTCGATGCGGAAATTAAGGAAGCCATCCTCGAAGTCGACGAATTGCAGTCCGGTCTGAGCGGCACGCTCCGCGTCAGCATCCCCATGGAATTCGGCAATGCCTGGCTCGGCAAGGCGGTCGCCGACTTCGCGCTGGCTTATCCGGAAATATCGCTGAACATCTCCATCAACACCGGGGTTGTCGACCTCGTGCGCGAACCGCACGACATCGCGATCATCCTCGGCGGCCTGCCCGACTCCCGCCTCGTTCACCGCCGCCTCACGACGCTCCGGCGCGCCGCCTATGCCTCACCGAAATATCTCGAAACCCACGGCACGCCAAAGGCCCTGGCCGAGCTGGCGGAACACCGCTGCATCGTGACCGAGCTGCAACGAAAGGACGGCGTCTGGACATTCCTCAAGCGCTCGCAGAAACAGCAGATCGAGGTTGCCGCCGCGCACGCGACAGTGGCCAATATCAGCCTGGTCCGGGAACTGGTGCTGAGCGGCGTCGGCATCGGCATCCTCAACGACGTTCTATGCGCCAACGATCTCAAGGCGGGACGCCTGATCCGGGTCTTGCCGGACTGGGAAAGTCCCCCGCTTCGCACCACGGCGATCATGCTGAAGCGCAACCTGATCCCGAAACGCAACCGGCTGTTTCTCGACTTCATGGTGCGCCGGCTGCGTTAGAGCGGACGGCGACGCCAGCTTCTCTCTGGTCACGAAAATCCGGGCGGCGCCACGAACGACTGAATGGCGCTTGCGGCCGCGGCAAAAGCCAGCGTTGTCCGGTCTTCCAGATAAGGCCCGATCACCTGCAAGCCCACGGGCAGCCCGTTCGCATCGAATCCGATCGGGATCGAGGTGACGGGCAGCGAGGGAAGCGTGGAATAACCGGCCCAGAACATCTGGTCGTTGTAGTCGACCAGTCTGCCGTTGACGTTCAGGGTGCGCTCTTCCCGTACCGTCTGCTCGTCAAGCGGGAATGCCGACGACAGCGTGACCGGCGCCAGAAGAATATCGAACTTCTCGAAGAATTCCGCCCAAGCCTGCTTGATGCGCATTCGATTTTGTTCCGCGAAGATGTAGTCGCGATGCCGCTGCGCCTGGGCGCGGCGGAGCTGCGCCTTGTAGCTCATATCCGTCTTCGCAAGGCCTTCCGAGATTTGCACCGCCGTATCGTAAACGGACTCAGGAAGGCTTGCCGCCGCCGAGCCGCGAAGCAGCCTGATGAAGGTCTCATGCGCTTCCCGTTGATCGAAAGCGGGAAAAGTATCGGCCGCGATGTTTGCGCCCGCGCCGCGGAGCAGGCCAGCGAATTCGCGGATACGCGCGCGATAGGGCGCATCGATCGGCGCCACCGCGGAATCCTCGATCAGGGCGACCCGGAAGTCCGGCAATTGCGTGGCGCGCGCCGCCGGCAAATCCAGCGACCAGGCCTTTGCCGCTGGTCCACCGGGACCGGCCACCACATCCATCAACAGCGCAAGGTCCTCGACGCTGCGGGCCATTGGACCGGAGGTCAGCAGGTCATTGTCGAGCCATGCGCCGCGGCGAAGATTATGTTCGGCGGTAACGATGCCGTGGGTTGGCTTGTGTCCGTAGACGCCGCAGAAATGCGACGGAAACCGGATCGATCCCGCGATGTCCGAGCCGAATTCGACGGGACTCAACCCGGCCGCCAAAGCCGCCGCAGCGCCTCCCGAAGATCCGCCGGGCGTCCGCCCATGCGCCCAGGGATTATGGGTCGTGCCATGAATCGCGTTGAAGCTCTGAAAGTCGGCCGAGTTGAACGGGACGTTCGTCTTCCCGAAGATGATCGCGCCCGCACCGATGAGACGGTCGATCACCGCGGCATTCCGCTCCGGCCGCCAATCGCGGTTGGCCGGATCGCCATAGGTGGTCGGCCAGCCGGCGACGTTGTGAACGTCCTTCACCGTCATCGGCAGGCCGTGCAACTTGCCCCAGATCTTGCCCCGGGCACGGTCGGCGTCGGCGGCATCCGCACGGGCGCGTGCCGCGTCGACGTCCAGGTAAATGATGGCGTTGACCGTTGGGTTGAATCTGGCGATGCGCTCCAGCTGGAGTTCCAGAATTTCCCGTGAGGAAACTTCGCGCGATTCCATCAGGCGCAGCAGCTCGGTAGCTGGCGCAAAAGCAAGGTCTGATCTCATTTGAACTCGTTCTCGACTGCGGGTTTGAGGTTAACTTAGAGCGTTTTCGAGCGAAGCCTGCCCCGGACTTGATCCGGGGTGGATACCGGTTCGCGTGAAGAGAACGCGTCAAAACAAGAATCCAGGGCTTCGTCTTCGCGTATGGCTTTCATAGGTTTTCCCCTCGGCCGGTCGGCACCATCGCGCCGCACCTGCCCCTGTCTGATTCGGATGTGGAAATTCGATCGGCTCAGCCGGCCCCCATGGTTTCCACACCCACCAATGTCTCGATGAACGAACGCTCGACGGCCTGCTGGCCATCGGCCGCGTTGAAGATCATTGCCCCGCGATCGAGCACGATCAGCCGGTTGGTGAACTCCATCGCGATATCGACGTGCTGTTCGACCAGCAGAATAGCAATGCCGGATTCCTTTCGGATGCGCTTCAGGGAATCGACGATGAGTTCGACAATGATCGGCGCAAGCCCTTCCATCGGTTCGTCCATGAGCAGAAGCTTGGGATTGCCCATCAGCGCGCGCCCGATACTGAGCATCTGCTGCTCGCCGCCGGACAGCTTCGTCCCGCCGAGACGGCGGCGTTCCTTGAGACGGGGGAAAAGATCGTAAATCCGCTCCAGGCTCCAGACGCTCTGGCCATTCCTGGCCGGCCGGTACGCCACGGTGAGATTTTCCTCCACCGTCAGCGACGGGAAGATTTCCCGCTCCTGCGGAACGAAGCCTATTCCCAGCCCGGCCCGGACATAGGGAGCGAGCGTCTCGATCGATTGGCCGGCAAGTTTGATCGTGCCGCTCCTGACGTCCGCCCGGCCGGCGATCGCCGAGATCAGCGTGGTCTTTCCGACTCCGTTGCGTCCCAGGATCGCCAGCGTCTCGCCCGCCGGAAGCTCGAAACTGATGTTCGAGATCACATGCGTCGCGCCCCAGCCGGCATTGAGCCTGTCGCAGGACAGCAGGACGGCGTCGTTCGGTTGTTGCTCAGCTTGCATGTCAGTGCCGGTGTCCCAGGTAGATATCCCTGACCAGAGTGCTGGCCGCGATCTCCTGCGGCGTTCCTTCGAGCACGATCTCGCCAGCGACGAGAACGCTGATCCGCTCGGCAAACCGCGCGACCAGCTTCATGTCGTGCTCGATGAACAGAACCGACACATTCGACGGCAGCGCTTCGATCAATTCGAACACCAGATGCGAATCCGCCGGCGGCACACCCGCGGCCGGTTCGTCCAGCAGCAGCACAGCCGGCTTGAGCGCCAGCGCGATCGCAATCTCGACCAGCCGCTGCCGGCCGTATGAGAGCTCGGTGATCGGCAACATCGCGCTCTGTTCGAGCTTGAGCTGCTCCAGAATATCGTAGGCGGCCTCGGCGGTTTCGCGTTGCACCCGCCGCCCGCCAAACAGCTTTCCACCGGCGCCGACCTGCTCGGCGACGGCCAGTTGCACATGCTCCAGCACGCTCAATTCACGCAGCAGCGAATTAATCTGGAATGTCCTGGCCAGACCGCGCTTGACGCGCTGGTAGGCTGCGAGCGGCGTGACGTTCTCTTCGTTGACCCAGACCGTGCCGCTGGTCGGCGGAATGCTCCCGGTCAAAAGATTGATGAAGGTGGTTTTGCCGGCGCCATTTGGACCAATCAGCGCCTGGCGAGCCCCCACCTCCAGATAGAAATCGACGCCGGAGACCGTCTTCAGACCGTTGAACGACTTGGTCAGGCCGCTGGTGCGAAGCGCGAACGGCAAGCCTCTTACCGGAGTACGCATGTTACCTCCGCTCGCTCTGCGGCTGCCGCGGGTCCGTTGCGGCAGATTTCCATTTCGACTTCAAGAAGGTTCCGGCTCTGCTGAACAGACCCAACAGCCCATTCGGAGCAAACAACACGACAAGGATCAGGATGATGCCGAGCCAGAACAGCCAGAAGACGGGATCATCCTTGGCCAAGGCGTCCTGCACGATCATATAGGCCGGCGCGCCGATGAAAGCGCCATAAAGCCGTCCCCGGCCTCCGATCACGAGGATGATCAGGACGGTCCCGGCCATACCGAGTCCGAACGCGTCGAGCGACACGAATTGCGTGGTCTGGGCGGACAATGCACCGGCGACACCCGCAAGCCCCGCGCTGATGGTGAAGGCAACCAACTTCCGCTGCCGCACCGGCACGCCGATCGCCTGCATGCGGGCCGGATTCAGCCGAATGCCGACCAGAGAACGCCCGAACGGCGCATGAACCAGGGCGCGAACCGCAACCCACGCCACAAATAGAACGGCGACGCTGTAGATGAACGTCACGTGGCCGAACAAATCGAAATCGAAACGCCCGAATATCGGCGAGGTCGTGATGCCCTGCAAACCATCATGCCCGCCCGTGATCTCGGGAAAGCGGTTGGCGAGTTCGCCGAACAGAAGCGTCAGCGCGAGCCCCAGCATCAGCAATGTCAGACCCGCCGTACGCAGGATAATGGCGCCGGCCGTGATGCCGACCGCCGCAGCCGCAATGCCCGCCATGAGCAATCCCGAGATCGGCTCCTGCCAGCCCGCCAGCGTGAGCAGCCCGGCTGAATAGGCGCCGACACCGAAGAATGCGGTATGCCCGAGAATGATGATACCGGCATACCCCACCACGATGTCGTAGGAGAGCGTGAACAGGATCATGATGACAATTTGCGTCGCGAATGGCAGGTAGGTCGGAAAAAAGAACCAAACCACCACCGCGCAGATCCAGGGCACAAGCTCGGCAGGATGCAACCTGCGAAGCGACATCAACTGCGAAACCGCGATGTCCTTTGCCGATGACATTTATTGCACCTGCAACCGGCCGAACAGGCCCTGCGGCCGGACCAGCAGAACCGCGAACACCGCCACGTAGATGAAGAACGCGCCGAATTGCGGCGCCAGGATTTTACAGGCGCTGTCGCCTATTCCCAGCAACAGCGCCGCCGCGAACGGCCCGCTGACCGTTCCCAATCCGCCGACCGAGACGACGATCAGGAAGTAGGCGAGATTTTCCAACGGATAGCCCGGCGCAACCGAGATCATGTCGGCGCCCAGGCCGCCGCCAATGGCGGCCAGCGCGCTGCCAAACGCAAACACAATCGAAAACAGCACCCCCGTATTGATCCCGATCGACTCAGCCATCGCGCGGTTGTCGACGGTCGCCCTGATCCGAGCTCCGATGCTGGTGCGCTCGATCGACACCAGCAGCCCGACAAAGGTCGCCACGCCACAGCCGATCAGAAACAACCGGTACAGCGGGAATGACCGCCCGCCGATTTCGACACCGCCGCCGAGCGAGGCGGGAATGGTGACACTCATCGGTATCGGGCCATAGATGTACTGCGCGAGGGCCGATGCGACGAAGATGATGCCCATGCTCAGGAGAACCTGGTCGAATTCTCCCGACTTGTAGACATGCACGTATAATAGCCGTTCAAGGACGACACTGACGGCGGCGACGACGACACCCGTGACAATGAGCGCGATACCGAACGGCAGGGAAAACCGTCCCAGCAGTTCGACCAGCAGATAGCCACCCGCCATCGCAAATGCGCCGTGGGCGAGATTTGCGATGCCGAGCAGTCCCATCGTCACGGACAGACCGACCGAGATGACGTAGAGCACCATCGCGTAGGCCGTTCCCGTAAAGAGAATGCTGACCAGAAGCTCGCTCCAGTTCACGAACCATCCTTTATTTGTTTACGGGGCATCAACACAGCTCGGACTTATTCCGGGTTGAATGTCTTCCACGGATCCTTGAGCGGCGGCAACGTTTCCATCGTCACGTTGGTCGGCTTGCCGTCGACGATCTCGACCTTGTTGATCTGGATCGGCAAGACGACATCCCGCGTCGCCGGATCGATCGATACGTCGCCGCGCGGACTATCGGTTCCCTTCCAGTTCGAAAGATATTTAAGGATGGCATCGGAATCGGCGCCGTCACCCAGCTCCTTTGCTGCGCTATAAATCGCCGACATCCCATCCCAACCGGAAACGGCGGTCACGTTCGGCGTCGAGTCCGCGCCGTACTCAGCCCTCCAGGCTTTCACAAACTCCACATTGCCGGGATATTTGTTGCCGACGGTATAGCTTGCGGCCGTGATGACCCCCGCGATGTCCGGCGGCAGGTTTCGCACTTCGTCATCCAGCGCAACGTCGCCAGGGCCGATCAGCTTGGCGCCGGCCGCCTTCAGTCCCGTATCGGTGAATGACTTCGACACCGACGCCATGCGGCCGCCATTCACAAAGGTGAAAACGGCATCCGGCTTGTCGGCCTTGATCCTCTCCATGAAGGGCAGGTAGTCGGTCGTGACCATCGGAGCGCGAACGGCATTGACGAGCTTGCCGCCGTTCTCCTCGAATCCCTTCTTGAAGGCGACTTCCGAATCCACGCCGGCGGCGTAGTCGGCGACAAGACTGTCGGCGGTTTTAATGCCTTGCTTGCCGGCCCAGACACCGATCGAATACGCCGTATGCCACTGGGTGTAGGAGAAGCGCACGAAATATGGCGATGACCGCGTCAGGCTCGACGTCGTTGCGTTCATGAGCACAACCGGAATCTTTGCTTCGGTCGCCAGCTTTGCCAAGGCAAAGCCCTGCGGCGACAGCGCAATCCCGGCAATCACCTTGATATGCTCCCTGACGATCAGTTCCTGCGCGATGCGCCGCGTATTGTCGGGGCTGCCGGCATCGTCCCGGCGGATGACCTGGACCGTGACGCCCGGCGGCAGATCCTTGGCGTGCAGCTTTTCATAAAGCCGCGCACCGCGGTCAAAGCCTTCGCCGAGGGAGGCGAATGGACCGGAGAATGCGCCGATGAAGCCGACCTTGAACGGCTCCGCCGCCTGGACACCCGGGGCCAGAGCGACTTGGAAAAGGGCAAGCAGAGCGACGCTCCCGCCCATCAACATCCGCGATCGATTCATATTAGCTCAAGCTCCTTTGAAGTACTCACACCAAACGCACGCTCTGCCACGGATTGACTATCAATCGATGTCAGCACAGCGGCAACGTAGAAAAAACTCACGAACACACCTTCGCAAAGATCACCTTCACAGAAGATCGCAGGGCGCACTGCCGATTTAGCAGGCCATTTCTGCTCAATTCCATTGCATGGCGCTCCGATCGACGGCATCCACTCCGGCTTTTCTCGGGCGCATGAATAACTGACCATCCGCGCACGGCCATTGTTGATTTTTTTGACGCTTATCGTTCCGAAGGTTCTGTACTACCCGTGCGCTCCGGTTACGCGATTGTTTCGAAACCGCAGCAACCAGGAGTGCGAAATGCCCCACGCCGGACCCGACTCTGCGCTGTTTTACGAAGACAAGGGACGAGGCGATGCGATCCTGTTTATCCCTGGCTTCGGAGGCGTCGGCTCTTTCTGGAATCGGCAGATCCGATATTTCAGCGACCGCTTCCGGGTTATCACGATCGACCAGCGCGGAACAGGAGCCAGCGCCCGTAGCCGGCAGACTTACTCCCTCGACCAGATGACGGATGACGCCAGAACGGTCCTGGATGCAGCGGGCGTCCGATCCACCATCGTCGTCGGCCATTCGACGGGAGGCGCGATCGCTCAGATGTTGGCCGCGAAAATGCCGGACAGGGTATCGCGCATCGTGCTCTCCTCGACATGGTGCAAGCCGGGAAATTACTTCCGGCGCGTGTTCGAATTTCGCCGATCGCTGCTGGAACTGGGCGAAGTCGATCTGTTCCATAAGGCAGGAATTTTCTTCCGCTATCCGCCGGAATATGCCGAACGACACGATCAGGCGTTCGAGGCCGGCGGCGGGCCGCCGGACATCGAAATCACCATCAGTCGGATCAATGCGATCCTGCAATCCGACATGACGTCGCTGATCCCGGACATCCGGGCGCCGACACTGGTCGTGGCGGCTCGCGACGATACGCTGGTGCCGAAATATATGTCGGACGAAGTCGCGCGCAGCATCGCCGGCTCGAAATACGTCGTCCTCAACGAGGGCGGGCACTTTATCCCGGAGACCAGAAGCGACGAATACAACGCCGTTCTCGATGATTTCCTGACCGGTCATTCTGTTTGATGCTCCGACATGGATTTGAACCTCAGAACCCTGCCGCGAACTTCGTCTTGATGAAATCCGCGAAGCCGGCGAACTTCGTCAGCGATATTTTCTCTTTGTCAGCCACAAGATAGAAATCGCGTTCGCGCGAACTGCCGTACTGATCCAGGAACCTGACCAGTTCTCCGCTTTTCAGGTCTTCACTGACCAGAAAGGCCGCCAGCCGAGCTATGCCCAGCCCTTCCCGCGCGGCCCGATACACGGCGCCGCCGAAACTGATGAAGCGCGCCGGCGGCACGATGGTCAATTCTTTTCCATCGACGATGAACTGCCAATGCGGATGGGTGCTGATCGTCAGACAACTATGCGCCTGCAACTCCCTTGGATGTTCAGGCGTACCGAACGTTGCCAGGTAGGATGGCGCCGCGCAGATGATCCAGGGATTTGCCGCGATCTTGATCGAAACCTTGCCTTGATCGGAAGACGGCAGCGATTGGATCGTGAAATCGAATTCGTCGCTCGAACTGAATTCCGACGGCACCATCTCGATGCGCATCTGCCGGTTCACCTCCAGATATTCACCGACCAGCGGCACCAGCCTGCGCTCCAGGAACGCGGCGGGAGCGCTGATACGGAGTTGACCGGCAGGGACCGGTGAAAACGTCTCGAGATTTTGCGTCGCCTCCGATATTGCCGCAAGCAAGGGCTTGATCCGCAGAAAATAGGCCTCCCCCGCCGCAGTCAGCTCCACTTTCCGAGTCGTGCGCGAAAGCAGATGCACGCCGAGGCGATCCTCGAGCTGGGCCACGCGGCGGCTGATCGCAGACGGCGTCAGCCGCAGCCGCCGGGCGGCGCTGGCAAACCCGCCGCTTTCAGCGACAAGGATGAAAACCTCGAGTTCAGACGCCATGTTCGGATGCCGTCCCCGGATATCCGTGGGCGCGCCATATCGGGCTGCCCCCAAACGAGACAAGACCGGACCCGATTAATTCGAAAATGTCAGGAATATAGCCGCCTTTTTGTGCCCTTCCGCCCCACCCGCCGGTCCCGTACACTTTACGCAGCTGCTCTTGCAGATTTCGTGGCTGTGCAGCGGCCGGGAATATGGAGAACGTCGGAATGAGTGAAGCCGTTGGTGAAATCAAGGTGGTGGGCTCGGCAGAAGGCGAGTCGTTCTGGCAGCCGGTGCCCGCGAACGGCTTCGTCCGAAACCTGCTGAATGACAGGGCGGTCAACAGCATTACGAAATTTTCGTTGAGTTCGCAGAGCGTCGCGCCGGGCTGCTTCATCCGTGAACATACCCATAGCGCGAACGAAGAGATCGTGTACGTCGCCTCCGGAACCGGCACCATCAAGCTCGACGGCAGGGACGAAGTCCCGGTTGCCGCCGGGTCTGCGGTTTTTCTCGGCTTCAATCGCAAGCACCAGTGGAACAACACCGGCACCGAGCCGCTGGTTTTGATTTTGTTTTTCTGCCCGGGCGGTCTCGACGACTTCCACAAGGAAATCGGACGACCGAAGAAAGCCGGGGAACCGGCTCCCGCGCCGTTCCCACGGCCGGATAACATCGCCGAGATCGAAGCCCGCACGGTGTTCGGCTGGACCGACCTAAAGCCTGCTATTCCAAAATAAGCTCGCAGCATTTCACGTCCTGCTTGGCGGACGCGAAGGGCACAGGCTGTTCGTCGATTCCGATCGGACCGCGTAACCGGCACCGCAAATCGGTCAGCCGGACAGCGTTGACGCCGTCGATATGGCGCTTGGGGAAGGTCGCTCACATGCCTTTCCTCATGCCGCCGGATCGACGTGCCGCGCGATATTGCCGCGATAGGACAGAATGTGCGTCCGCATCGCGTCCGCCGCGCGGTCCGCATCACCCGCGACCAGGGCTTCGACAATAACCTCGTGTTCGCGATGTACTTTTTTCAGGTGCTCGGCGTCGTTAAGGGATATGAACCAGACCCGCAGCGATCGCTCGTGGAGCGTTCTGAGCAAATCGGACAAGACAATGTTCTTGGCCGACTGGGCCAGCATGCTGTGAAAGTCGCGGTCGAGCATCATCAGGGCTTCGATGTCGCGCGTGTTCCTGGCTTTATCGGCCTTGGCCAGTATGTCGCGCATCACCCCGATTTCCGACTTCGACGCCCGAGCCGCCGCCAGCCGCGCACATTCCATTTCATTGATCATGCGGACCTCGGCCACCTGCATGATCTCCGCGAGATTGACCGGCCGGACGATGATACCCTTGCGTGGAATGATATCCACGAGGCCCTGAAGCTTGAGCTGGTCGATCGCCTGATGCACGGGCGTTCGGCCAAACTTCAGCCGCTCGCTCAGCAGGCTCTCGTTGATATATTCGCCGGGCCGTAGCGCACAGGTGATGATATCGTGCTTGATGGCCTCATAGGCTTGGTCACGCAGGGAAAGCCGACGCACGCCCTCCGCTTTCGCCCTTGCGGTTGCAAGATGAGCAGGACCGCTACGCGGCGCCTTGTCGGGAGCGGACCTTGTCCTTCCTGGCTCTTCCTGCCGTTGACGACGGACCATGATGACCTCTTGAAGGATGCCTGCCGCGCCTTTGCCTCCGGCTGACAAACTCAGACACCGGCTGACCGGAATTCTCGCCCACCAGAGCCGTTTCGATTCTGATGGAAATCAGAACCGAAACTCGACCTTTTGTTTTGACGCGCCTTCTTCACGCGAAGCGGAAGCCACTTCGTTCAAAAAGCGCCATAAATAACCTGGCCAGACCGATGCGACCTGCGGCAACAGCCCATCCGACCGCGTTGCATCGCCCGGATAAAGCTGTCGTCGGGCAGCGGTCTATGCCGGATCGAAATAGTGCATCTCGAGCAGCAGGCAGCCCGCCTCGGACTTGAAGGGTCCGTGAAACGCACCGGGGGGCCTGCAGGCGTAGGTAAACGGCGAAAACGATTCCCCGCCCTTGCCCTGCTTGTCATTTCCAACGGTGAGATCGCCCGACACCAGGAACACCTCTTCCCAGTATTCATGGACGAACGGATCAACCGTGAATACGCCGGGATCGAATTTCAGAAGCCGGGTGCGGCTGCCCTTCTTGTTGGCCTCGTCCAGCGCTCCGGACAGGATCTTCTGCTTGATCCCCGACGGATAACCAGGCGGCACTTCCCAACCCGCATTCATATCGAGCGTATGGAATTCGTCATGCTTCTTGTTTACAGCCACGTCATCACCTCTTGCTTTATGCGTCTATCTGCCACCCGGAACGAGGTTCATCACCCGAGCACCGGCAATTTTTCGATCGTGTAGAGCTTTTTGATCGAGCGGCCGAGGCGCGGATCGACCAGCTCCATCTCAAAAACAGCCGACGGCCGCACGCCGCCAAGCGCCGCGAACGTCCCGCAAAACATCATCGTCTCCTCGGGAAGAGCCGCCCCGCCGTCGTAGCGCCCGATCAAATCGCCCGGAGATCGCATCGAGGCGATGGAGCCTTCCTGATAGAGAACGCGAACGCCGTCGCTCACAATGTAAGCGCGAAGCTGCAATTCGTCCCAGTGCGCCGCGACGTCGTCATAGGCCCAGAATTCATCGGCGATCGGCTTGTCGCACATCTGCTTGGACAGCGTGATGCCGATCGTCTCGGCCTCGCGGTCGGTGTGGTCGGAGCCCACGCCGACCCAAAGCCGTCCGCCCTTCTGGTACAGGACGAATTCAACCTCACCGCTCGACGTATCGCCAAGCACCTCGATCGCATCGCTAGTCGACAGCCGGGCTGCCGCGACGCGGTAAAAGATCGGGACCGTCGCCGGCCGTTTGACGCCCAACTTCTCCAGCTCGACAATGTGCTCCTCAAGCGCCACCGGATCCCTTCCGGTCCAGCCGGCGATCACGCATCTTTTAACGTCAACGGTCTCCGTCACCGTGGACTTCCCGTCGACAAACCTGAGTTTCAGACTCTGACCAGACATCGTTCTTTCCAACACGTTGAATTCAACCGAGCTCGGATGCCCGCTTCAGGCTCGCCATCATCGATATCTTTTGCAGATATTCGCGCGCCATCGCAGGCTCCGAGGCGGTCCGCGCCATTCGGACACGGAACTCTTCCTGATCCTTCGGGTCGCTCGCCTCGAGATTCCGCTTGTTCTCGATGGTTTGCCGCTGCACATGCTCCACGGTGACCAAGCGCCGCTGCAGGTCGTAGCGGTCGAGCTCGGCTTCCGGAGCCTCCTTGCGCCAGACCCGCGCCAGCCGGCCGCACAGATTGACGACGTCGTGAACGCCGCCATTCATCCCCATGCCGCCAAGCGGATTGTTGATATGCGCCGCATCCCCGGCAAGAAAGGCCCGCCCCTTCCGGAAGGAATCCGCGACGCGCTGATGCACGCGATAGAGCGTCGTATGGAGGATATTGGCTTCGGCCGCCGCCGGAATCAAACTGCCCAATGTCGAAACGGCGAATTCCCGGCTGGACGCCTCGTCATCGGACACCTCGACCGCGATCGGGAACATGACGCGCCACATTCCCGGAACCTGCAGCAGAAAATGCCATTGCCGCGGATCCGCCACGTAGCTGACCGACGAAAGATCCGGGAACGCTTCGAAAAAATCAAACGACGTCGAGACCACCAGAAAGCGCTCCGGCCAGGTGAAACCGGAGAAGGGGATGTCGAGCGCCTTGCGCACCGCACTTCTCGCGCCGTCGGCGCCGATCAGCCACAGCCCGCGGCGACGCTCGATCGAACCGTCGGGCTCGTGAATCTCGACCTCGACGCCGCTGTCGTCCTGGGTAACGCCTTCGACCCTCCGGTTGAATTCAATGCGGAGATTGTCGTCCGAACTGAACTTGTCGGCGATGATCCTCGTCAGCTTGAACTGCTCACTCTGGAGCCGATAGGGATGAGCCGTCAGATCGGCAATATCGCCGAAATCGAACTGCGCGATCGGGCCGCCACCCCTGGTCCGGTACTGCACGGTAGGGGCGACCAGACCTTGCGCGATCAGCGCATCGACCACGCCGATATCGCCCAGCATGTCGAGCGTGGGAGGATGGAACGTGGATGCGCGCGACTCGGTGCTGAGTTCCGCCGACGCCTCGAATACCGTCACCGGGATCCCCTGCCTTGCGAGGCTCGCGGCGGCAACCAGCCCCACCGGCCCCGCACCAGCGATAAAGACGCGCTTCTCTGTCTCCGGCAAGACCGTCCCTCTCTTCACGCCGGCCTGCCGCAGCAAGCGGGATTACTACGACAGTGATATTTTACTATATTTTCAGTGTCAATGCGGAGTTGCCCGGTTTCGCCGCCTGACCGGGCAGGCATTCCGGACATTTGATGCGGGCATTTTCTGCAGCGGCGCGGCCCAAATTTGAATTGCTTGTTTTCAACTTTGCCTGTTTCGGCATCCGCGTCGATAAAATACCGTAACTTACGTCTCGCCCATGATCATTCGAGGATATTCATGCAGGTGCGGTATCGGAGCGGCAACCCGCTCAGGTTTGCGCTCTCGAAGGCGACGCTCACCGACCATCTTAACGTCACGGCGGACCGTTTTCCCGATCTCGCCGCCTTGCAGTTTTTCGGGACCGCCCTCTCGTACCGGGCGTTCCGAATCGAGGTCGAGCGGTTCGCCGGCTGGCTTCAGCGCCGCGCGGGCCTGCAACGCGGCGACCGCGTCGCCCTCTATATGCAGAACTCGCCGCAATGGCTGATCGCGAGCTACGCCGTGCTGCGGGCGGACATGATCATTGTTCCGATCAGCCCCATGAACCGCACCAGCGAGGTCGCGCATTATCTGCGCGACAGCGGTGCGCGACTGATCGTCTGCGCGCAAGACCTCGCGGAGACCGCCATCGCCGCAGTCGGCGGATCAGGCGTCACGGATATCGTCGTCGCGACCTATGCGGACTATTTGCCCGACGACAGCGACTTCAAGCTGCCAGACTGGCTCACCGAGCCGTCGCGAACATTCGACGATTGCGTTGCCTGGCGCGACGTCATGGCCGCGGGTGAAACTCCGGACGCGCCGGTAGCCACGCCGGACGACGTTTGCGCCCTGCCCTTTACCTCCGGATCGACGGGCAAACCGAAAGCCTGCATGCTGACCCACGGGAACCTGGTGCATAACGCCATGGGCCTGACCTTCTGGCATGGGCTGCGGCCGGGCGACGCCTCGCTCGGGGCCGCGCCGATGTATCACGTGTCCGGCTTCAATCACGCGGTCACAAGTCCGGTATTCGCGGGAAGCACGGTCGTCATCCTGCCTCGCTGGGAGCGCGATCTTGCCACCCAGTTGATGGCCCGCTACGGCGTGACCCACGCGGCGCTCGCCCCCACTGCGGTGATCGATCTGCTCGCCAATCCGCGGCTGGCGGATTTCGATCTCTCCCGGCTTCGGCGCGTCACGTCAGGCGGCGCCGCCATGCCGGACGGGGTGTGGAAGCGGCTGCGCGACAGGCTCGGGCTGCCGTTCATCGAAGCCTATGGCATGACTGAATCGGCTGCGACCACGCATTTGAATCTTGTCGAACAGCCGCGGCCGCAATGCCTTGGCGTTCCGTTTTTCAATACCAGTTCCTGCATCATCGATCCTGCGACCGGTCAGGAGCTGCCGGTCGGCGAGGCCGGGGAAATCGCGGTATACGGCCCGCAGGTCTTCAAGGGATATTGGAACCAGCCTGACGCCACGCGCGAGGCCTTCATCGACGTCGACGGACAAACCTTCTATCGCACCGGCGACATCGGCTACCGCGACGCCGACGGCTTCTTCTACATGACCGATCGGGCGAAGCGCATGATCAACGCTTCCGGCCTCAAGGTGTGGCCGGCCGAAGTCGAAAATCTCCTCTATCAGCACGAAGACGTGGTCGAGGCCTGCGTGATCGGCATCAAGGATGCCTACCGAGGCGAGACCGTCAAGGCGCTGGTGCGGCTTCGGGACAGCGCCCGTGGTTTGCTCACGGAAGCGGCCTTCATCGAATGGTCGCGGCAGAAGATGGCCGCCTACAAATACCCGCGCGTGGTCGAATTCGTCGACACCCTGCCGAAATCGCCAGCCGGAAAAATCCTCTGGCGGGAACTGCAGGAAAAAGAGAACGCAAAGGAAATCCCGCCCTCATGATACTGCCACCGGAAACGCTCGGCCCGGAAGCCGCGTATCAGGCTGCGCTCGATCAGGGCCGGTTCTTCATCCAGCAATGCGCGGACTGTCGCCGTGCGGTGTTCTATCCCCGAACCATCTGCCCGCATTGTTCCGGCCGGATCCTGAAATGGATCGAACCGTCCGGACGGGGCACGGTGTATTCGGTGACGACTGTCAGGCGGAAGCCGGAGCATGGCGGCGACTACAATGTTTCGCTGATCGATCTCAGCGAAGGCGTGCGGATGATGAGCAGCGTTCGCGGCATTTCTCCGCATGAGGTCCAGATCGGAATGAGCGTTCGGGCGGAAATCGTTACCAACAACGGCAGCGGCCTTGTCGTCTTCAAGCCGGCAGATCAAACGTCATGAGCGATATTCGTTTGCGCGGGTCGACCGCGATCGCCGGCGTTGGGCTGGCCGGCTGCGGGGAAGCGCCGGGATTCAGCGAAATCGAAATTCTTGCGCTGGCCGCGCGCGCCGCCGTTGAGGATGCGGGCCTCAGTTTCAGCGATATCGACGGACTCTGTACGGCGAATCTGAGCGCGGCGATGTGGCCGCTCAACGTCGTGGAATATCTCGGGATCAGGCCAAGCTTCATCGAAGGCACCAATATCGGAGGATCGGCCTTCGTCGCCCATCTTCAGCCCGCGATGCTGGCGCTGACGGCCGGTATCTGCAACGCGGTCCTCGTGTGCTACGGCAGCACACAGCGCACCGCTGCGTTCGGCCGCAAGGAACGCACCGCCGCGCGCAACCTGCTGGACCCCGCCCCGTTCGACGCCCCGTATGAACCATTCAATCCACCGTCCGGCTATGCGCTGATCGCCGCGCGGCATATGCACGAATTCGGAACGACGCGCCGCCATCTGGCCGAGGTCGCCGTCGCGGCCCGCCGCTGGGCACAGTTGAATCCGGACGCCTTCGCCCGGTCGCCGCTGACGATCGAGGACGTCCTTGGCGCCAGGATGGTGTCGGATCCATTCACGGTCCACGATTGCTGCCTGGTGACGGACGGCGCCGGCGCCTTCGTGATGATGCGTTCGGACGCCGCCAAAGACAGGCCGCAGCAACCGGTCTATGTGCTGGGCCACGGCACGGCCGCGTGGCATCGCACGGCGTCGGGCATGAACGACCTGACGGTGACCCCTGCCCGCGATTCCGGCCAAAGAGCCTACGCCATGGCGGGACTACAGCCCGCTGACATCGATCTGCTCCAGCTTTACGACGCCTTCACCATCAATCCGATTCTGTTTCTGGAAGATCTCGGGTTCTGCGCAAAGGGCGAAGGCGGCCCGTTTGTCGAAGGCGGCACCATCGGTCCGGGAGGCCGGTTACCGGTCAACACCAATGGCGGCGGCCTCTCCTGCGTTCAGCCGAACATGTACGGCGTGTTCGCGATGATCGAGGCCGTGCTGCAACTGCGGGGCATCTGCGGCGCCCGGCAGGTCAGCGGCGCCACCACGGCGCTGGTCAACGGCAACGGCGGAAACGCGGCATCCAGCCAATCCACCGCCATTCTCGGCACGTCCGCGGCGCTGTGATTTCGCCGCGGATGATGTGAGACTGCGATATATGAGAGCCGATTCTGATCCAATCAGAACCGGCGTTTAAAACTCTAAAGACGCCGGTCGGGCGTGAGCTGCTTGCTGTCGACGCGCAGTTCGATAATGGCGGGCCGCTTCGCGGCCACCGCACGCTCGAAGGCCGCGGGAAAATCCTCGTGCTTGTCGATCGCTTCGCCATGCGCGCCGTAGCATTGCGCCAGGGCGGCAAAATCCGGATTGAACAGATGGGTCCCGCTGGACCGGCCGGGAAAATTGTTCTCCTGATGCATCCGGATCGAGCCGTACATCCCGTTATTGACGACAATGACGACGATCGGAAGTCCCTGTTGAACGGCGGTCGCGAATTCCTGCGAGGCCATCATGAAGCAGCCGTCTCCGGCCAGGCAGACCACCGTCCGCTTCGGAAAGCGCAGTTGCGCCGCAATCGCGGCCGGAAAGCCATACCCCATCGAACCCGACTTCGGCGCCAGTTGCGTTTTCGGCTTCCGGTACCGGTAAAACCGGTGAAGCCAGACCGTATAATTGCCCGCGCCGTTGGTGATGACGGCATCTTCCGGCAGGTGCTCGCGCAGATAGACGATGACCTGTGCCAGATCGAATCCGATGACGTCGGACTTCGTCTGCTGATAGGCAGCATAGTCGCGCCGCGTATCGGCGCGCCACCCGGCCCAGGCATCCGATTTCAAAGGCTCAAGCTTTGCAAGCGCATCGACAAAGAGCGATGCATTGGCCTGGATGCCGAGCGTCGGAATATAGACCCGCCCCAGTTCCTCGGGACCGGGAAACACATGAATCAGCGTCTGCTTCGGCGTAGGCACATCCAGCAGCGAATAATGCCCGGTGGTGATGTCGCCGAGACGGTCGCCGATGACCAGCAGACAGTCCGCCGCCTTCACGCGCGCCATCAGTACACGGCTGCAGCCAAGGCTGAGATCCCCGATATATTGCTCGCTGTCGTTGTTCAGGATGTCCTGGGAACGGAAGCCCGCGACCACCGGAATGTCGTTGCGAGCGACGAACGACTCGAACTTCTCGATCGCCTCCGGCGTCCAGCCCAGATTGCCGACGATGATCAGCGGGCGCTGGGCCTGTTGCAGCAGCGCCTTGACCTGCTGCATCTGGGCGTCGGACGGTCCCGCATGGACGACGCAGGCCGGCGCCGCGTCCGCGACGCCGCTGGTCGCGCTGAGCACATCTTCGGGAATCGACAGCACGACCGGCCCCGGCCGTCCCTGCATGGCGATCTGAACGGCACGGTTGACATATTCCGGGATCAAATCCGGGGATTCGATCTCGGCCACCCATTTCGTCATATCGTCGAAGGTGCGCGTATAGTTCATTTCCTGAAAGGCTTCGCGCCCCCGGTGCAGGCGCGGCACTTGGCCGATGATCAACAGCATCGGCGTCGAATCCTGATAGGCTGTATGCATCCCGACCATCGCGTGCATGGCGCCCGGCCCGCGGCTCACGATGCAGACTCCGGGCCTGCCAGAGATCTTGCCGTCGGCTTCGGCCATATGCGATGCCGTCGCTTCGTGACGGCAGACGATAAAGCGGACCTTCGCATCGGCGTCATGGACCGCGTCGAAGACCGGCAACGCGCTCTCGCCGGGCACCCCGAACATCGTGTCGATCCCGTTCAGCCGCAGCGCGGAGACGAGAATTTCGCCGCCGTTCCGCTCACGGACGCTCGACACCGCAGGTTTAACCGGATCGTGAATGTTCACAGCCTGAAACTCCCATCCAGCGCCCGGCATCGGGCGCGCGTTATGACCATCATTCCTGAAAGACTTCTTCCCGCCGGCGGCTGATCGAAGGCATCACCATCGAAATCAGCAGCGCCACGCTGAGCAACAGCAGCGCAAAACTGATCGGCCGTTGCAGGAAGATCATCGGGTCTCCGTGCGACGTAATCAGGCTGCGGCGAAAATTCTCCTCTACCATCGGTCCGAGCACGAATCCCATCAACAGCGGGGCCGGTTCCGCGTGGAGCTTGCGCAGGACATATCCCAACAGCGTGAAGCCGATCGTCAGATAGACGTCGAAGCTGGAATTGTTGACCGAGTACACACCGATCGCGCAAACCACGCAAATGATAAGATAGAGCACGCGGTAGGGCACGGCGAGCAGCCGAACCCAGATGCCGATCATCGGAAGATTGATGATCACGAGCATCACATTGCCCAAGAACATGCTCGCGATCAAACCCCAGAACAGGTCAGGCTGCCGCGAAATGATCATGGGTCCCGGCGCGATGCCGTGCAACGTCAAGGCGCCCACCATCAAGGCCATGGTCGCGCTGGTCGGAATTCCCATGGTCAGCAGCGGCACGAACGAGGTCTGCGCGGCGGCGTTGTTGGCCGATTCCGGACCGGCCACCCCTTCAATCGCGCCCTTGCCGAAGCGCGAGGGATCTTTCGCGATGCGTTTTTCGAGCGCGTAAGCCGAAAACGACGCCATGGTCGCGCCGCCGCCCGGAAGAATGCCGAAAACCGTTCCCAACAGGGTCCCCCGCATCACCGCGCCCCACGCGCCTTTCAGGACCCGGAACGAAGGCCAGATGCTACCGACCCGCGTGTGATTGACGATCCGGACCGAAACATCCTCGAGGTTGGAGATGACCTCGGCCACGCCGAACAGGCCCATCACCAGGGCAACGAAGTCGATGCCATCGGACAGTTCCACGAAGCCGAACGTCATGCGGGCTTCGCCGGTGTTGATATCCATCCCGACCATGCCAAGCAGCAGTCCGAGGAAAATCATGGAAATGGCGCGAAACACAGACCCGTTAGCCAGGACGACGGCGGAAACCAGCCCCAGCACCATCAGCGAGAAATAATCCGGCGAGGCGAATCGCTGGGTCATAAGCGCCAGCGGCGGCCCCAGAAGAGCGATCACCACCGTGCCGAAACAGCCCGCGATGAACGAACCGATCGCCGCAATCGCCAGCGCCTCGCCGGCGCGGCCCTGCTGCGCCATCTTGTAACCGTCGATGGCGGTCACGACCGAGGTCGACTCGCCGGGAATGTTGACGAGGATTGCGGTGGTCGATCCTCCATATTGCGCGCCGTAATAGATGCCGGACAGCATGATGATCGCGGCGGTCGGATCGAGCGCGAACGTCGCCGGCAGCAGCAGCGAGATGGTGGCAACCGGGCCCAGCCCCGGCAACACCCCGATCAGCGTTCCGCAAACGGCGCCGACGAGACAGAAGAAAAGATTTGTCGGCGTCGCGGCAACGGCGAAGCCATGCCCGAGTAACCCGAAAACACTCATCATGGCAGGATGCTCACCGGAATCTGGAGAATCAGCACAAACACCACTGCGGAGACCACAGCGCAGCCGATACCGGTCAACACGCTTTGAAGAACGGTCGTTTCCCGGGAAGCAAAATGCGCGACGGCCACCTGCGCCAGGATTGCCACCATGATCCCCGCACGCTCAATCAGGAGTCCGAACGCGGCGAACGACAGCAGGATGAAAAACAGCGGCCTCAGATGGAATTCACCGACGGGCGGCGCATCGACGAACAGCCCCTTCACCAGAAGGCACAGTCCGAGACCAAGAAGAACAAGCGCAAGGCCGAGAGGAAAGTAACCGGGGCCCATCTCCAGGACGGTTCCGACTGTCAATGTGCGGATGTAACACAGCGCGATGATCGCGATCGCGGCCAGCAGCAATCCGGAAAGGAAGTCGATGTTTCCAAACCGCGTGATAGGTTTCATGAATTCGTCCCGTCGCAACCGCCATCCGAAGCAATCTCCGGCTGGCCGCATCCTGATTGAGTGTATTCCGGCTTGACTCCCGATGCGCCGCCGGGCGCATCGCTTTCGGATCAAGAATCCGCCGTCAGGTCTTCTTGTCCGCTATTTCCTTGAGCAGGCTTCTCCACTGCTCCAGTTCCTGGGCTATCCTGCTTCTGTATTCCGCCGGCGTCGTGAAAACCGTCGAGGCACCCGCGATCGCCATGCTCTTCTGCACGTCGGGATCAGCCGCCATCTTCTTGAAGACACCGGAGAGCTTGTCGATGATGGCGTCCGGCGTGCTGGCGGGCGCCAGAATACCGTTCCAGGATTCCGCGCTATAACCCGGCAGGACCGTCTCGGCGATGGTGGGAAGCTGCGGCGCGAACTCGCTTCGTTGCGTCGACGTCACGGCCAAGGCGCGAACCGTGTTGGCCTCCATCTGAGGCAGCGCATCTGTCATGTTCGTGAACGCCAGATTGACCTCGCCGGAAACCACGGCAGCCGTGGCCGGCGAGCCGCCCTTGAAAGGAACATGCGTCATCTTGGTGCCGGTGCGCGCCTGGAACAGCGCTACCGAGAAATACATCAGGCCGCCCGCGCCGCTCGATCCAAAATTCAACTGGCCCGGATGATCCTTGGCGTAGCTCACCAGATCCTGGATCGATTTTATCGGAAGCGACGGATTCACGATCACGGTCTGCGGAATGGTGCTGACGATGCTGATCGGCTTGAAATCTTTCAGCGGGTCATATTGAACGCCCTGCGCCACCGGGGAAATCGAGATCGCGCCCACGCTGCAAACACAAAGCGAGTAACCGTCGCCCGGCAATTTCGCAATGAGGTCGGTGCCGACAATGCCGCCGCCGCCCGCGCGGTTATCGACGATCACGGTCTGGCCAAGCGCCTTTTCAAGATAGTTCGCGGTAATCCGCGCCACGGCGTCGGTGTAGCCGCCCGGCGCATAGGGCACGACAAGCCGGATCGTTTTCGTCGGCCATTCTTCCGCCGACGCCACGGTGAAACCCATGGCCACCCATAATGAAAAGGCGGCTACGACAAGTCTCTTCATTCCGCGATCCTTCCAGTACCGAACAAGACAGCCCGCCGGCTGCATCGCCCCACGTCCACACCCACAGAGGGCTGTTTACGCTTGAAACAGCCACACGCGAAACGTCATGCAAGATCTATTCCCGCAACATCCAGCGCGCGCAGCGCAGCCGCCCGCCCCGAAGTAAACGTTTCGGCATCGACGTTCGTCTCGGCGAACTCGACACGGCGGAATTTTGCCTGGTCTTCAAACGGCACGGTGGCGTCGATGCCCAGCTTGGTGCGAATCCCATCCTTGCTGACGCGCACATATTCGTGCCCTCTCGCCCCCGGAATGAGAATGAGATCGGACGAAGCCTCCATCCGCGTCGCAATCGCGTATTCGACATCGATCGGGTCACGAATATCAATGTCGTGATCGACCATCGTGATGAGATCCAGATCCTTCAGGGCGCCGAATGCAGCCATCATCGCATTTCGCTGCAAACCATTGTGCTGGCGTGTCTGCTTCTTGACCTGGATCACGGCATGGAAGCGATGCAGCCCGCCGGATGTCATCTCCACGTCGGTCACGATCGGGACCGCCGACTGCAGAACCTTGAGCAGGCTGGCCTCAAGGACATATTTGCGCAGAATAATGGTCTCGCGTCCGAAGCCGTTGATCACATGATAGATCGGGCGCTTGCGCTGCGTGACGGCAGTGAATTGAAGCACCGGCGCGTCGGCAGCAGGCGCCGCGAAGCCGATGAACTCGCCGAACGGACCTTCCGGCGCGACCTGATCGACGAGGATTTTTCCTTCGAGAACGAATTCGCTCTCCGCCGGCACCAGAAGATCCTGCGACACGGCCTTGACGACCGTCAGCGCCTGTCCGGCAAGACCACCGGCGACAGCGAGTTCGTCCGCGGTTTCCGGCATCTGCGAACCCATCGTCGCCGCCGTGAAATGCAGCGCCAGATCGGTACCGATGCAGACCGCGACCGGCAACGCCTCGCCCCGCGCTTTAGCACGCTCGAAGGCGAGACGCAGATGACGCCCGAAATCGAGTTTGATGGCGACCCGGTCCGGTCCCAGCAGTTGCAACCGGTGATACGACGCGTTGTAGATGCCGGTGACGGGATCCTTGACGACGACGATTCCGGCGGTGACGTATCGGCCGGCATCTCCCGGCGCATGGAACAACGCAGGCAGGATCTTGCGGATGTCGAAGCCGGAGGTCATCACGACTTCATGAACGGGAGCATCCGTCACGACTTTCGGCGGGATCGGCGACCCCATCGCGCGCTGAACCACACCACGAATGCCGTTGAAGTCGAGGCCGAAAGCCGCCTCGCAATTTTCCCTCGAACTGAGCAAATTGCCGATGACCGGGGTTTCGTATCCGATCACCGACGGAAACAGCAGCGCCTGACGACCATCCAGCTTTTTCAGAATCGCGGCGACTTCGAGATGCGGATCAGCCGGCTCGTTTGCAGGCGCCCGCCCCGCAACAGCGGCGGCCCGATCGTATGTCAACACGCGATCCTTCTGCGCCAACCGCAACAACGCGGAGCGAAATCGCGTGTCGAGAATATCTGACACCGGCATCCAGTTCGTATCTCCCAATTCACCGCGAAGTAAGCCAACCGACGGACAAGCCGACAAACGCCGGCCCTGTCCCTCAATATAAAAATACGATAGCTATGCCACAAAGGTAGTCAAGCCTGCTTCGCAAGCAGACCAAGGGCAAAATATGGGCGCTCGGATCACTCATCGCCCCCCCTCCGCAGGACGCCAACGGTCTCATCCATGAGCAGCGGAGGCGCATCGGCCTCGAATCAAGGCGCCTTTCCAAGGCACGGCCCCGCAGACAGCACGATTGCGGACATCCTCGCAGGTGATCGGATTCAGCGCTGATGTTTTTTCCGGCAATTGTTCCGCGAGGAACTCTTAGGACTGATCCTTACCCGCTCCGGAGTTCAATCCCGACCACCGGCTGACGGCGTCGTTCGGGATATCGAACAGGTCAAGCACGCGCCCCAACGTATGATCGACCATCTGATCAAGACTTTCGGGGCGCGCATAAAACGCCGGCACCGGAGGATAGATGATGCCTCCCATTTCAGCCACCGCGGTCATCGCACGCAAATGCCCGAGATGAAGCGGGGTCTCCCGAACCATCAAAACGAGGCGGCGATGCTCTTTCAGGACAACGTCGGCAGCCCGCGTCAGCAAGGATGAGGTTACGCCGGTTGCGATCTCCGAAAGACTGCGGATCGAACATGGCGCAACGACCATCCCGAGCGTCTTGAACGATCCGCTAGAAATCGAAGCCCCGATGTTGTCCACTTGGTGGACGACATCCGCCAGCGCGATCACGTCACTCAGCTTCACATCGGATTCCTGCGCCAGCGAAACCCGTGCGGACCGGCTCACGACAAGATGGGTTTCAACCGGAGTTGGCTTCAACAACTCCAGGAGCCGAACGCCATAAATTGCGCCGGAGGCTCCGGTGATCCCAACGATCAATCGTTGTGGCGATGTGCTCATCAAATACGCAATCCAGTCACTGATATCGCTCCTTGCAGGAACGGGGGAGTGCCCCGCCGACTCGACAGTCCGGTTTGACCGGAACGACCCAAGGGGACGCCCGTCCTTTTACAGCGGGCACCCGCCTAAAACCAGCATGGGGATTTGCCGGATCGTTCTCCCGATATATCTTTATTATAAAGCTAGATAGGAAAATAGAAGTGCTCGGCGGCAGGGCACTGCCTTGCATTTTCGGCAACTGCATGCGAATCGATTCAACTTGACAGTTGCTCGCCTCAAGACGGCCTCGTCCGGAGATCGAATGGTCACGAAAGCCAGATCAAAGAAAGTCGTTCACGAGCCCACGGTTTCACGGCCCGAGCTTCTGGTCGGCGGTTCAGACGAAGCATTTCGCCAGTTCCTCCACGACACGCTGGCCTTCGCCGCCCGCCTGCAGGAAATACGCAACCAGATTGGCCAGGTGATCGGCCTTTCCGGCACCCAGTACACCGTTCTGATCGCGATCGCCCATTTGAGCGGAAACGAAGAGAAGGTCGGGGTCAACCTGGTCGCCGACCACCTGCACTTCAGCGGCGCTTTCATCACCATCGAAATCAACAAACTGGTGGCCGCCGGCCTGGTCGAAAAGGCGACCGACGCCGAGGATCGGCGCCGGGTCGTTCTGACCATCACAGCCAAAGCGAGAGCACTGCTCAATGAGCTTGCGCCGGTTCAACGGCCGGCAAATGACATGCTGTTCAGCTGTCTTTCCGCGAACGACTTCAAGAAACTTCGCAAGGTGATGTCCGATCTGGTCCGGACCGCCGATCAGTCCATCCGGTTGCTGGACTACACATCGCCTGCCTTGCAGGCAGGTTCACCGCGCCAGTAGAAGAGGCCGGCGGCAAGATTCATCCGCTGCAGCCCCACCGGGCACCGAGAGAATTGGAGCGGGCGAAGGGAATCGAACCCTCGTATGCAGCTTGGGAAGCTGCCGTTCTACCATTGAACTACGCCCGCAGATTTGCCTCTCCTGATTACCCGAGACTGCGCGCGCCGCCAAGCGGGTTGATGACCTGCTATGGCTGCCCCTCCCCCCTAGTCCAGGGCCGGATTTTCCGGATGCCCGTCGCAACCATGGCGCCGGCCCTAACTAAACGGCCGAGATCCATTGCGCATGGGCTGCGCCCTTGTGACCCATCGGAAACTCCGGATAAGTTGCAGACACGCCGGCATGTGATCGGATATCACCTGATTCCCGCAGAAGACCGGCCCGATGCATCGGGCTCGCGGTTGGGACCGGCCATTCAATCAGGCCATCCTTGCGGATGGCCATGGGATCCCTCCTGGGATGATCGAGCTTCGACAGTTCAAGCAATTTATCGCCGTCGCGGAAGAGCTGAGCTTTCGTCGCGCGGCTGAGCGGCTGAACATGGCCCAGCCGCCGCTTACGTCAACGATTCAACGGATCGAAGATGAAATCGGCACAACCCTGATCGAACGGACAAACAGGATCACGCGGCTGACCGAGGCCGGCCAGATTTTCCTGAAGGAGGCTCGCAGAACGGTCGAACAGGCCGAGCGCGCCATGTTGGCCGCACGTCAGGCCGGCGAAGGGTTGACCGGCCTGCTGCGAATAGCGTTCGTCGCAAGTGCAGCCCGAGAGATTCTTCCCGCGATCCTGCTGCGTTTTCGCGAACACTACCCGCAGATCAAACTCGAACTGCGGGAGGCGATGACCGGACAGCAAATCGAGTTGCTGCAAAAGAGTAGCATCGATCTCGGCTTCGTCATTCCTCCGCTGCAAGACGCACAATATCTGAAATCTGAAATCGTGGCACAAAACCGCTTGGTCGCCGCGATCCCTGAAGAGCACCCGCTGGCGCAAAAGGAAGAAATTGCGCTGACGGATATGGCCAGCGAATCCTGGATCCTGTTTCCGGAACGCCAAGGCCCGGGTCTTCACCGCATCATTCACACCGCCTGCCTACAGGCGGGCTTCTTCCCGTTGGTCGGTCAGGAAGCCCCGCAAATGGATACAATCGTGAGCCTCGTTGCCGGAGGCATGGGCGTCGCTTTGGTCTCGCGCGCGCTGGTGAAAGGCGGACGTCAAGGCGTTGCGTTCCGCGAATTGACGGGAGCCGGAACTCCCGTCCAGTTCGAACTCGCCATCGCCTATAAGGAACTTTCTCCGGTCATCGAGGCCTTCATCGCCGCCACACGCCTGCAATCCAAGCTGACCATGCTTTAAGATACTCGGTGGCGACGACCTACAGCCCAGATCAGCACCATCGAAACCACCAGCAAGGCTGTGACATAGAAAAGTCCGGCGTTGAAATTGCCCGTCAGGTCACGAAGTATGCCGATCACCGCCGGGCTTACCGCTGACCCGAGCAGCCCCACCGCGCTGATGAGCCCGATGCCGGCCGGCCTCGCTTCCTCGGAGAGAATCGCCTGGGGCAACGTCCAAAAAACACTCATGGCGCAAAACGCCCCCGACACCGTGAAGATGAGTCCCGCCAGCCGGAGTTCAGGCTGCGAAAAATAGATCACCATCAGCCAACCGACCGCAGCCATTATCAGGGCTGTGATCACGTGCCCCTTTCTCTCCTGCGTCCTGTCCGAATTTCGCGTCCAGATCGGCATGAGGATGAGCGCACAGACGGCCGGAATCGCCGTGACAAGTCCCACGGATGTCAGCGAATACGTTTTCAGAACATCGCGCACAATCGTGGGAATCCAGGTGGCGTTGGCGTTGATCGTGTTGACTAGACAGAAATATGCCACGGCCAGCAGAAGAATACTGGGCTCCATCACTTGCTTGAGAATCGACGGCTTTTGCCGTACCGGGCCCGCAATTCGTTCCTCTCTGACGAGTGAAGCGAGCGCAGCCTTTTCGCCCTCGGCAAGCCAGCTTGCGTCGCTCGGCCTATCGGTCAGGTAGAAATAAGAAGCCAAGCCGAGAACGACAGCGGGAAGTCCCTCGCACAAGAACATCCACCGCCAACCTTGAAGGCCCATGGCGCCGTTAAAATGCTCAAGGATGAGGCCTGATATGCCTCCGCCAAGGGCCATGGCGACGGGTTGCGCCATCATGAGGTATCCATTGGCGCGGGCCCGATGCGAATTCGGGATCCAGTACGTCAGGTAAAGCAGCACACCCGGAACGAAACCGGCCTCGAGAACGCCGACGAGGAACCGTATGGCATAGAGGCTGTATGGTCCGACCACCAGCATGGTCGCCGCCGACGCCAGTCCCCAGGAGATCAGAATGCGCGCGATCCAGACACGCGCACCGAAACGCGCCATCAGAAGGTTGCTTGGAATTTCGCAGACCACGTATCCGAAGTAGAAGATTGAATTGGCCAGGCCGAAAACGGTCGCGCTGAACATCAAATCCTTATTCATCGACAGCGCCGCAAAGCCGATGTTGATCCGGTCCAGATAGTTGATGATGTACAAGACGAACAGGAAAGGGATGAGCCTTCGCCAGACCTTGCTGATGACTTCCCCGGATTTTGCTCGTTCGACCGAATAGTCCGCTGCGGCAATCGTCGACATGATCCCCCCCGTCGTTGAACGCGTTATTTTCCACGCGGCTTTTCTGAGCCGCTTCTGATTGGACGATGCCTATTGTCAGGCAAATCGGTCGCTGATCATTTCTGAACCAGCTTCTTCACCGGCGTAGGGTCGAGATTGAAAAGCCGTGCTGCATTCAGGCCGAGGATGTTGCGCTTGGCCTGCTCGTCGAGGAACGGCAGGTCGCAGATCTCTTGCGGCAGGTCGAAGTCGAAATGAGGCCAGTCCGACGAAAACATCAGCTGCGTCTCGGCCTTGATCATTTCGAACGTATTCTGCAAGGCCTTCGGGTGCGTCGTCTCCATCGGCTGCGTCGTATAGAAGCAGTTGGTGTTCATGTATTCGCTCGGCATGCGCTTGAGTTGAGGCGCTTCCGACGGCCGCATCAGATATTGATCGTCCAGCCGCTGCATCAGGAAGGGTATCCATGCCAGCCCGCTTTCGACCCACATGGACTTCAGCTTCGGAAAGCGCTCGGGAATTCCGTTGAGGATCCAGTTCGTCATGTGGACCATGTTGCACCACGCGAATCCGAGCGCGTGCATGCCGAGGAAACGGTTCACCGTGGCAAGCGACGGGTCCTGCCAATGATAGCCGGCGTGAAACGCGAGCGGCTTGCCGCGTTCCTCGATCATCGAATAGAGCCGCATATAGTCGTTGTGATGCACCGGCTTGTAGCGCGTGCTGGTCACGCAGAAGCCGATGACGCCCTTGTTGTCGCCAAACTCCTCTACCGCGCGCTCGGCTTCCTGCGGGGTATTGAACGGGAGATAGATCAAGGTCTTGATGCGATCATCGCCGGCAAGGATCCGCTCACTCATCCAGCGATTATAGGCGCGGCCAAGCCACACCTCCATTTCGGGCTGGGGGTGCATGCCGAGAAACAGCATCGGCGTCGGAAACACCACCATGTTGTCCACGCCAAGGGAATCCATCGCGCGGCGCGTCAGAACGACGTCGCGATGCACGTCCGTTTCAGTGACGGCCTCGCGCTGGTCATCCTGATGGGGGATGCGGCCGCCGACCGACTGATAACGCAGCCCGAGGTCGCCATTGAGGCCGTAGGGAGGGGCGCCGATCCGCTCCATCTGATACCGCATCGCGTTATCGCGAATCACGGGATCTTCGATGTAGGTGACGACTTCTTTCCAGGAGACCGACTCGACGTGATGGGCATCGATATCGACAATGAACCAGTCATCCAACCCACGCTTGATCGCATTGCGCTTGGCGTGCGCGAGCACATCGCGCGTATCGGTGTAAACATCGATCTGCTGCGTGGGCGCAAATTGCGGGTTGATCTTGCTCTGTATATTCATGATTTCGCTCCGGGATAATAACTGTCCTCGTCGGGCCGGCGGCGGTACCACAGCGCAAGCTCCATCGGACTCAAATGCAGCGCGCGCAGCATCTCGGCGACGGCGGACAACAGTTCAGTGGGAGTCATTTCGCTGTCGCGTTGACCGGCTATCGGCGGAAATGTTCTTTCTTCGCCATCCGATTTCGCGACATACAGCCTGATTGCCGCCGTCAGAATTTGCGCAACAGCCTCATCGGACACGCGATAGGCCTCATCGCTCGCGACCAGTTCGCGGGACGACCGCAACAGGTCGGGCGCCATGGCGTCGATCCAGCCATATGGATCGTTGCGGCGGCTGTCAGACGCGGACATAGATCTCTCCGTCCCGGATCGATATCTCCGCCTTGCGCAGACGAATGCGCGGATTGCCCTGGTGGGCTCCCGTCTTGATGCTGTATTCGTAGCCATGCCATGGGCAAACAATGTTGAACTCGGCCTCGTCATAGGCCTGGGCACGGACCGTGTGGTCCTCCGCGACCGGCTCGAGCACCCTTTTCATGATGCGGCCCTGGCAGATCGGTCCGGCGCGATGCGCACAGCGGTTATGCCAAGCGTAGAATTCGCCATCGATCTTGAAGACACCCACCTCGGACTCGCCACAGACGACAACCTTGCGGTCGCCGTCAGCATAGTCCGAGACTCTTCCGGCATTGTATTCGGTCATGCTTCCTCACCCTGTGCGTATCTGCCCCGATCAGAAATCGGCGACCGCAACGAACCTCGTTAGAAGCATTCTTAGTGGCCGGGCCAACCTCAGCAATATTCGTTTCGTGAAGAAGCGATACGCCGCACGTATGGTGCGCCGCACATGATCGCGCGGAGGGCGAAACGGCCCCGTTTGGGCACCACATCGGGTGGTTCGACGCCAAAAGCGATATGAACCATCGACATACGTCAACTAAAGTCTAAGCATTTCCTGCGTTGCAGCGGGGCCGTTTCGCCATTTCGCCACATGAACATACCGAATGATACGGTAACCTACCGGTGTGACGGCGCGCTCATTCGATGGCGATACCGGTTGGCGCACAGAAAATGGCCCCGCCGTCGGCCAGCGCAAAGCCGGCCAGCATATGTGCCAAGAACCCTGCAATCGGCCCCGACGGCGGTTCCAAACAGGCCACTCTTCGCAGCGCTGCATGGACATGGCCTGCCAGCCGCCGAACCTCGGCGCCTTGCGAGCCAAACCCGCCATCCCCTTCTCACAGGACCACGCGAAAGTCCTTACAGCGCCACGTAGAGATTCTGAAATCTCTCTGAAATCCTTCCGATAGAGCCAACATTGAAGCGAAAAGACGCCGATTTGGCAGACGATCGGGGCAATCCCTCGATTCCCGGCCACCCGCACCGATAGCTGCAGGTGGATCGTCGGAGCCAGCCTTGTCCGTTGAGCGGCTTCCCGATTGGTTCGATCTGAGACATGAATTTGTCTTCAGGGCGGCACGGCTCACTGCGCCAAACCTCCGGCTGGCGGCGACGAGATCGTGACCGCATCGGCGATGACATTCCAGAATTTTGCTGCTATCTCCCGCGGTCTTACCTCAGCTTTCGAAGTCGTAGGAACGCTTGATCCGTTTTGCAGGCCATGAACTCGATCTGCAGCGAGGCGAGTTGCGCGGTCGTGACGGCGAAGCGATCAGGCTGCGGCCTAAATCCTTCGCCATGCTGCATTTGCTTGCTACCAGCGGCAGGCGGGTCCTCTCCAAGCAGGAGCTGATCGAGGCGATTTGGCCGAACGTCCATGTCGGCGAAGACAGCCTGTTCCAATGCATCCGCGAGATTCGAACCGCGCTTGGCGATGATCGGCGCGAGCTGGTCCGCCTGGTATCGGGGCGCGGCTATCTGTTTGATACCGAAATATCGAGCGAATCCAGCCCTGCAGCCGCCACCGACGAGCCGGAAGCGGCTGCCATTGCAACAGATAGCGAACTGGAAGCCGCGGCTGCAACGCCGCCGGTGCTCATGGGGCCAAGGAGGCATAAGCTTCATCCGTTCGGGCTGCGTGGCTCGTCGGCGTTCGCCGTCATCGCAGGTCTCGGTACCCTCATCGGGCTTGCCGCCGTGCCGATCTTCGGACCGATCTCCCTCTTTGGACGAAAGCCCCCCATCATTGCCGTGATGCCGATCGCCGCAAGCGGCGACCAGCAGTTTGCCGCGGTGGCGGCCGGCGTCACCGAGCGCCTTGTCGATGGTCTGGCAAAGATCGATCGAATCCGGGTGGTGGCACCGCAGGGCAAGTCCGCCGACCCAGCCGACCTCGTCGTAAGCGGCGAGTTGCAGCAGAGCGCGGGTTCCTGGCAAATGCAGGCGCGCATGACCTCTGCAGCCTCCGGCGAAGTGCGGTGGACCACGTCGGTTGGGCTCGACGCAGCCGCGGGAGATTTGGCTAGCCAGCAATCTCGCCTCGCCGCAAGACTCGGTCATCCCCTGGCGCTTCGCCTCAACGCGCTGCTCAATTCCGGCGGTCCGAAGCAAGGCGGAAACGACGGCGAACCGCTTGACGACAGCGCCGAGGTCGTGATCCAGCAGGCAACGGCCGTCATCAACCAGACCACGCCGGACCGCTTTCGCGCCGCGCAAGCCATGCTGGAGAAAGCGCTTGCAACCGACGCCGACAATGTCGACCTCGAAGTCGCACTTGCCAGTCACCTCATGCGTGGCGTTCAGACAGTCTGGTACGATCCGGCCGATATCCCCGCGACGGAAAACCGGGCACGGTCGATCCTGGATCACGCCTTGCAGCTCAAGCCACGCTATATTCCGGTCCTCGAAGCCTATTGCCGTTTTCTCACGGCAACCAACAACATCTCCGAAAGTCTCATCGCCTGCGCCAAGACGTTGAGTTTGGATCCCTGGGATGGCACAGCGCTGTTCAATCTGGGTTTGGCGGAAACGCTGCAAGGCCGCTTCGACGAGGCGCTGGCGACGTTCAAACAGGCCGACGAGTACGACACTCCGCAAGTTTCGCGCTGGACCTGGCTGCTAGGAGCGGGAATGGCCTGCGCCTTGCTGGAACGCTATGACGAGGCGGCCCACTGGCTGGAGCAATCACTGGCAATTACGCCCGGTACAGGCCGCACGCAAATTCTTTTGGCCGCCGTCTATCATCAGCTCGGACGAGATCAGGAAGCAAAGGCAACGATGGCGAAAGCGCTCGAACTACGACCCGGCTCGAACGCGACCAACGTCTCACTGCCGACCAAGAATGCCAGCCCGATTTTTCTCACCGGGAATAATCGAATCATCCGACTCGCTGTCGAGGCAGGGCTGCCTGAACAATAGAGCGCGATAGCTTTAGGCTGGATCGCCATCGCGCTCTAGAAAGAGCCAGAACAGAGAAGCTTCAGCTTTAAGCCGGCTAAACCCGAAAATGCTTGGAAAGCTTCAGGCCCTGCGCCTGGTAGTTCGAACCGATGCGCTGGCCATACACGGCGTCGGGACGCGCCAGCATTTTTTCGTAGACCAGCCGGCCGACGATCTGGCCGTGTTCGAGGATGAACGGCACCTCGCGCGAACGCACTTCGAGCACCGCGCGCGACCCTTGCCCGCCGGCGCCGGCATAGCCGAAGCCGGGATCGAAGAAGCCCGCATAATGCACGCGGAATTCACCGACCAGGGGATCGAACGGCACCATCTCGGCGGCATAATCCGGCGGCACCTGCACGGCTTCCTTGGAAGCCAGGATATAGAACTCGCCGGGATCGAGAATGAGGCTGCCGTCGGGCCGCGCCAGGATCGGTTCCCAGAATTCGCCGACCGCATAGCCGCCGCGGCGATCGATATCGACCACGCCGGTATGGCGCTTGGCGCGGTAGCCGACGAAGCCGTTGGCGTTTTCGCCGGAGAGATCGACGCTCAGCGCGACGCCGCTGGCGAGATCGGCATCATCGATATCGACCAGCCGCTCGGCATCGTGCAGCGCGTCGAGCTCATCGGCGCTGAGGATGGCATCGCCGACGCGAAAGCGCACCTGCGACAGCCGCGAGCCTTCGCGCAGCAGCACCGGAAATGTCTTCGGGCTGATCTCGGCATAAAGCGGGCCGTGATAGCCGGCGCCGATCATGTCGAACCGACGCGTGCCGTCGGCGATCACGCGGGTGAACACGTCGAGCCGGCCGGTCGAGCTTTTCGGATTGGCGGCGGCGACGATGTTCGCCGGCAGCGCGAGGCTCTCCAGCAGCGGCACGATATAGACGCAGTTGGTCTCCAGCACCGCGCCGTCGCTCAGGTTGATTTCGTGCAGCTTCAATTCGTCGATGCGCTCGGCCACGGTCGCGCCGGGCCCCGGCAGGAAGCTGGCGCGCACCCGGTAGGCGATATCGCCCAACCGCAGGTCGAGGCTGGCCGGCTGGATCTGGCTTTCGACGAACGGGTAGGCCGGCAGGATCAGGCCGGCATCCGCCATCGCCGCGATCATGCGGTCGGGCAGAATGCCATTGGCACCGGGTTGAAGCGTGAACGACAATTCCTGATCCACCATGCCAGACGCTGGAAATACAGCTTTTAATCCGTTATCCGATGGCCGTCTTGACGAAAAGGGCACGACGGAATAAGAGCATAACTTATCCCGTGGTGATTTGAGCCGGCCGGCTTGCAGCCACGTTAAATAAATAGCTAAACAGGCCGGGGACATGCGTGATCCCGGCCCGTTGGAGTTTTCCAGGCCGGTTTTTTTGTGGCCATTTTCGAGGTGGCCACGATGGAGGTCACATGTCTGAAAGCAACTCTCCCACCGCCCGCTATCGTCCCGAAACCCGGCTGGTCCATTCCGGCACGATCCGTTCGGAATTCGGCGAAACGTCCGAAGCGCTGTTTCTGACCCAGGGCTTCGTCTATGACAGCGCCGAGCAGTGCGAGGCGCGGTTCAAGGGCGAAGAACCGGGCTATCTCTATTCGCGCTTTTCCAACCCCAATATTGCGATGTTCGAGCGCCGCATGATCGAGCTCGAAGGCGCGGAAGCCGCGCGCGCGACCGCGACCGGCATGGCCGCGGTGACGACGGCTATTCTCGCCCCGCTGAAGGCCGGCGATCATGTCGTGGCCTCCAAGGCGATGTTCGGATCGTGCCGTTACGTGGTGGAGGATCTGCTGCCGCGCTACGGCATTCAATCGACCCTGGTCGACGGCCTCGATCTCGATCAGTGGCAGAAGGCGATGCGGCCGAACACCAGGACCTGTTTCCTGGAGAGCCCGACCAATCCGACACTCGACGTGCTCGACATCACCGCCATCGCCGAGATCGCGCATCAAGGCGGCGCGCGGCTGATCGTCGACAACGTGTTTGCGACGCCGATCTGGCAGAGCCCGCTGTCGCTCGGCGCCGATGTCGTGGTGTATTCGGCAACCAAGCATATCGACGGCCAGGGCCGCTGCCTCGGCGGCATCATCCTGTCGTCGGAGGCGTTCATTGCCGAGCACATCCACAATTTCCTGCGCCAGACCGGCCCGTCGATATCGCCGTTCAACGCATGGGTGATGGTGAAGGGATTGGAGACGCTGGCAGTCCGGGTCCGCGCGCAGACCGAAACCGCGGCCGCGATCGCCGACGTGCTGGCAAAGCATCCGAAAATCTCGCGGCTGATCTATCCGGGCCGCGCCGATCATCCGCAGGCGGCGACCGTAAAGAAGCAGATGCGCGGCGGCTCGACGCTGGTTGGCTTCGAGGTCAAGGGCGGCAAGGCGGCGGCATTCCGCGCACTCAATGCCTTGAAGATCGCGCGGATTTCAAACAATCTCGGCGACGCCAAGAGCCTTGTCACCCATCCGGCGACCACCACGCATCAACGTCTGACGCCGGAGGCCCGCGCCGAACTCGGCATCAGCGAAGGCTTCATCCGGCTCTCCGCCGGCCTCGAGCACCGCGACGATTTGATCGAGGATTTGCAGTCGGCGCTGGAAAAGGCGTGACTCAGCCTGCGCGACACAATCTGACCTGTCATTCCGGGATGGTGCGTAAGCACCAGACCCGGAATGACAAAACTTACATCGGCCGATATTTCTGCACGGTGGACGGCACATTGACGCCGAGCTTGATCTGGCCGACCGATTTGATGATGTCGTCGCCGAGCAACTGGGCAAAGCAGGCATAGCCCCAGTCATTCATGTGCAGGCCGTCGGCAATCACAAAACTGTCGACGGGAAGCGCCTGTTGATCATGCCATTCGCGCATCACCTCGAAGCGCGGGAAAATACCGACATGATGCAGTTCGGCGACCCTCTTCAGCATCCTGACCACCCGGCTCGCGCTTTCCGCGCGCTCATACACCCTCGGAGAATATTGCGGATCGACCAGCACCACGTCGGCGCCGGCCGCCTGAATGCGCGCAACGCCGTCATCGACCAGTTTTTGCGTCTCCCCCGGATCGAGATTGCGCAGCACGGCGTTGGTGCCGACCTGCCAGATCACCATATCCGGCTTGGCATCGATCACCGAAGTCTGGAACCGCTTCATCATTTCGGGCGCATCCTCGCCGCCCACGCCGCGATTGAGGACGGTGATATCCGCGCCCGGATACTGCCGGTGCAATCGCGCGGCGAGCCGGCTGGGATAAGAGAACTCCGGCGACGACGAGCCGTACCCCTGCGTCGACGACGATCCGAACGCCACGATCACCACCGGCTGTCCCGATGCCAGCTTGGCCGCCACATGCGGCAGCGATCCCGTCGATTGAACGCCTTTCGGCGGCAGGCAGGGCACGCGGCTGAAAATGTCGCCCGCGGATTTCGCAATTTCCTTCGCCTTCTCGATCGCCTTGCCGGCGATGCTGTTCGGCGGCGCCGGACTGGCCTGACTGACGGAGGCAACATTGCCTGCGCCAGTGGTTTGGGCCACCGTCGTCTTGACGGCTTCGGACGTCAAGCCGCCGGCTGAAACAGCCTGCTGGGCGGCCTGGGCTCGCGCCGGCAGCATCAACACAGCCACCGACAGCACAAGCGCCGCCACGGCGGGCACGGCCAACGATTTCATTGCAGGAAAAGGGCGGTTAAAACTCATTAACGCTGTATCCTAATTCTGCTGGACCGCATTGATGCGGGCTGCGTCGAGCACAAAGCTGGACAACGCGCGGCCTAGACAGTCGTGAACGCGCTTCGCCAGATCGAGGCCGTGCGAGGCGCTGAAAAAGTCGAAATCTCCCGAGTCATTCCATTGACGCATGATGGCAAACCGGTCGAACAGCGGGATGTCATACTGCTGCGCCACCACACGCATATTATCTAGGTATGGCGGCGCGGAAATCATCGTTTCCGTGCGCGGGCTATACTGCAGATTCATTAAAATGACGTCGGCTCCCGCCTTTTGCAAGGCAATAACGCCTTCATCGACAGCGCCGCGAAAATCGTCGGGATCGACGGAGCGCATCGCATCGACGGTGCCGGTCTGCCAGATCACCAAGGCGGGCTTCTTGTCCTCCATCAGCTTGGGCAATTCGGCGGCCATCTCCTCCGCCGTATTCTTGGCCCGTAATTCTACGGAGACGTTAACCGTAACCGCCGGCAATTTTTCGGTCAGGATCGCCTGCAATCGGGCCGGGTAGGCGCTGGCTTCCGACGCGTTGATGGTCGACGACCGGCTGCCGATCACGAGAATATCCAGCGTATGGCCATTTTTTATAGCATCCGCGACCTTGGGCAATGCGCTGTCGCTTTTGAGCAGATAGTCCGGGACATCGCAGACTTGAGATCCATCATGGAATCCATCTTGGGATTTAGTTTGAGAATTGTCTTGAGATTTATCCTGAGAATTAGCTCGCGCGTTATCCTCTGATTTAGCTTGCGGGACAGCTTGAGAAGCATCGTCGGCGCGTCCGGAAGTCGCGGCCAACAGGCCGGCCAGCAGCACGAGCGCCAGGATCGCTCCCGAGTTGAACCTCATAAACTTCCCCCCGCCAGATCGGCGTTACCAATGGGGCTTTTCGTCCGCGACGCATTCTTGTCGGCCGAATGTTTGTACCACGAAAAAAGCCACGCCGCGCCGGACATGATCAGGATTCCGGTCACGCTGACGACGAAATGCAGCACGGCGCCGCCGGAGATCTCGGCCAGGATGAAGTACCCCGCGAATGCCAGAAACACGCCGAGGCAGAAGATTTCCAGCGAATGCTGACCGCACAGGATCAGCGGACGCAGCCAGGGTGATCTAAGTCCGGACCAGTCTTTCGGCAGAAACCGCACGGCAACGGCCGCCAGAGCCAGAAAATGCGCAAATCTCAACACGTCAAGATCGGTCTTATCGATGGGATACATCCATTGCTCGAGCCAGCGCGGCATCAGATGGTTCATCTGCGGAACATACCAGGTCAGCGTGACGTAGAACGCGGCGAGCAGATAGGCCAGCGAAATCCATAACGTGACGGGCGAGGCCAGGATGCGCGACATCCGCTTGGCGCCTCCCTGCGCACACCAGACGCCGAACACGAACAGCAATTGCCAGGCAAACGGATTGAAGGCCCAGACGCCGTTCGGGTAGGCCGACAGCGACAGGTCGTACTGCCAGGTGACGGCGTAGAGCAGGACCGACAACGCCAGCGTCAGGTCCGCTTTCCATTTCATCAGCCACAGGATGAACGGCAGAAACAGCATCAGCACGATATAAAGCGGCAGCACGTCCATGTTGACGGGCCGGAATCGCAACAGCAGCGCCTCGACGATGGTGACATCCGGCTGCTTGAGAAAATCCATGATTCCCATCTCTTCGCTATAGAGCGGGTTCTCGAAGCTGGTCGCGACGTAGGAAATCTCCGCGAGGAAGATCGTGAACAGAAACACATGCGCGACATAGATCTGCCAGACCCGCCGCAGGATGCGCGCGGTCGCGACCACGAAGCCGGCCTCGCGCATGGCTCGGCCGTATACGAATGAAGCGGTATAGCCGGAAATGAAAATGAATATTTCGGTGGCGTCGCTGAAGCCGTAATTGCGGATCGTGAACCAGGTCAGAAAATTGGACGGCAGATGATCGATGAAGATCAGCCACAGAGCGAGGCCGCGGAACAGATCGAGCCGCAGCTCACGCTCGCTGACCGCGGAACGCGGAATCGCCGGCGCCGCCTCGGCCTGCGCCAGCGGGACATCTCGCGCAGCCGCGAGCGGTGGTCCGGCAATTCGATCGGCAACCGACGTCATCTGGAACCGGTTGAAACAAGGTGGCTTTTTGCGCACTTCACGCAGCCCGAAAGACCGTACCAACGAATAGTACCGGCCCTGCGGTCCCAGGCAAGTTACGCGGCTTTAACGGTAGAGCACGATCCGGAAAAGTGGGCACCGGTTTTCCGAAAAGATCATGCTCAAACAAGAAGATGGACGACGAGTATGATTCAACTCAATTGAAATCCTGCTCCGGGAAACACGCTTCATCCTTGGACTTAAACTATGTTCAAACGGCGATTGCGGATGACGCCGCCGGCGCCGTATGCGATTGGTCCCGCCGGATTTTTTCGGTATGATATCGTCCGATTTTCCGAAAGTTGAACCCAGATGTACCGCGCCATTACCCGTCAGATCGAAGTCACCGTCGAGCCGAACTTCATGCCGGAGCGCTCGTCGGCCGAACGATCCCAATATTTCTGGTCCTACACCGTCGTCATCACCAATTCCGGTGAAGAGACGGTGCAACTGCACACGCGGCACTGGATCATCACCGATGCATCAGGCCGCAAACAGGAGGTTCGCGGCGAAGGCGTGGTCGGCGAGCAGCCCGTGCTCGCCCCGGGCGAACGCTTCGAATATACCAGCGGCGTGCCGCTTCCGACCACATCGGGATTCATGACCGGACGCTATCAGATGGTCAGCGAAAGCGGCGAGCGTTTCGAGATCGAGGTGCCGACCTTCTCGCTCGACAGTCCCGACAACAGGCGGGTGTTGAATTAGCTACACCTTGCTCCGTTCCGCTCGCGGGGGAGGGATTGAAACGCGCTCCGCACACGTATCGCACAGGATTTTTAACAGCGCATCGTTTGCGGACATGACTGGATGATCTCGCCGCGCATTCGCGCGAGTTTTTCCGGAAACATTCTGCCCTCCTGAATTCAGAGGGCGCAGGCGACCCTCAAGAGAGGGCGCAGGGAATGCCGGGTGCGCGCCGCACCCATAGCCCCGTGTGCAAAATAAAAAGCACACGAGTTAGTCGCCACAGGTGTGCCGCCGTTCACGCGGCATTCCCCGCGCAATGGTTTTAACGGTTTCCTTCGTGCTCTCCCCGGTGACCGGGCTTTATTGTCACCGTCGTCAGTGCAATGCGAAGCATTGTCACCGACTTGACGCCAGCGTCGGGGCGTCAGGACCACACGACTTCGCCGTCCGCGTCAGTGCCGTTCGTCTTCCGGCCTGTCGCGTCCATCGCATCCCGCTCCCAACGTTCGTGACGACCGCGAAGCGCCCCTCTGTATCGAGGCGGGACTGAATCGCAATATTCCTGTTTCTACCCGGCCGTCAACCGAAATTCGGAATTTCCGAAATTATCGGAGGACCGCTTTCGCTCGCGGTGGCGGGACCTGGCGAGGGAACTTACGCGTATCGATCGTACTCTCGTCGAGAAGGACGCTGCAGCCCAACCGGTGAATGTGGACCGGCCTGCAAGGGCTACTCCACGCCGGCTTCGTCCGGCGTGAATTCATAGACCGAGCTGCAAAACTCGCAGGTCACGACCACCTTGCCGTCCTTCACCATGTCGGCGCGATCCTGCGGCGCAAAACTCCCGAGCATCGCCGACACCGCATCGCGCGAGCACGAGCATTGCGCGCGCAACGGCAACGGCGAAAACACCCGCACACCCCGCTCGTGAAACAGCCGATAGAGCAGCCGCTCGCCGGACAGATCCGGGTCGATCAGTTCGATGTCCTCGACGGTCGAGATCAGCGACTGGCCTTCGATCCAGGCGTCGTCTTCCTCAACCATGTGTGCGACCGTGCCTTCCGGCGCATCGCCCGGATGCAAATCGGGTAGCCGCGCCCGGTCGGGCGCCTTCGGCAGAAATTGCAGCAGCATGCCGCCGGCGCGCCAGCGATGTTTGGGACCGTCGCCGCCACGCCATTCCTCGCCGACCGCAAGCCGCACCCGGGTCGGAATCTGCTCGGAGCGCAGAAAATACTCATGCGCGGCATCTTCCAGATTGCCGCCATCGAGCGCCACCAGGCCCTGATAGCGGCTCATGTCCCGGCCCTGGTCGATGGTCATCGCAAGATGGCCCTTTCCCAACAGCGCAGCAGAATTCTGACCGTCCTTCAGCCGACTGGCGTCATAGCGCGCGTAGGCGCGCATGCGATCCGGCGACTGGAAGTCCACGATCAAAAACGAAACCGGACCGTCGGTCTGCGTCTGCAGGATGAAGCGGCCGTCGAATTTCAGCGCCGAGCCCAGCAGCGTCGCCAGCACGATCGCCTCGCCGAGCAATTTGCCGACCGGCGGCGGATAATCGTGCTTGGTGAGAATCTCATCGAGCGCGGGGCCGAGCCGGGTCAGGCGGCCGCGCAGATCGAGCGCGCCGACTTCAAACGGCAGCACCGCATCGTCGACCGGCACGGCCGACGGCGCGCGGATCGGGGTTTCAGCGGAGGGCTTGATGCCGGGGAATTGCGAGGTCATGGCGCTTTATCTGGGGTCGATGGGCGCAGAACGAAAGGGGTTGGCAAGGCGCAAATCATCGTCGTCCCGCGTTCGCGCTTCACCTGGCCGGGGCGGCAACCATTTTGGCAGGCGGCTACGCCACCACGTCGAGACACCACGCCAGAATGCCCTTTTGCGCATGCAGGCGGTTCTCCGCCTCATCGAACACAACCGATTGCGGGCCGTCCATCACCTCGTCGGTGACTTCCTCGCCGCGATGGGCGGGCAGGCAATGCATGAACAGCGCGTCGGGCTTGGCCAGCGACATCAGCTTGGCGTTGACCTGGTACGGCCGCAACAGATTGTGACGATGCTCGCCATCCTTGTCGCCCATCGAGACCCAGGTGTCGGTCACCACGCAATCGGCGCCGCGCACCGCCTGTTCCGGGTCATTGCCGAGCACGACCTGCGCCTGGGTCGCCTTGATCCAGTCCTTCATCGCCTTGTTCGGCGCCAGCTGCGGCGGGGTCGCGACGTTGAGCGTGAATTTGAACCGCTCCGCCGCATGCGCCCACGACGCCAGCACGTTGTTGTCGTCGCCGGTCCACGCGATGGTGCGGCCCTCGATCGGGCCACGACGTTCCTCGAACGTCATCAGGTCCGCCATCACCTGGCAGGGATGCGAGCGCCGCGTCAGCCCGTTGATGACAGGCACGGTGGCATATTCAGCGAGTTCCAGCAGCGCATCATGGCTGAGAATGCGGATCATGATGGCATCGACATAACGCGACAGCACCCGCGCCGTGTCCGCGATGGTCTCGCCACGGCCAAGCTGCATTTCCGCACCGGTCAGCATGATCGATTCACCGCCGAGCTGACGCATGCCGACATCGAACGACACCCTGGTGCGGGTCGAAGGCCGCTCGAAGATCATCGCCAAGGTCTTGCCTTCCAGCGGCCTCTCGGCTTTCTCGTGCGCCTTCTGCTTCGCTTTCATGGCGGCGCCGGCCGCGAGTATGTTGCGCAGCTCTCTGGTCGGAAGCTCGTTGATATCGAGAAAATGTCGGAGGGCCTTGCTCATTTTCCCGCCGCCTGTTTCAACTGACCGCTGGCCAGGACCGCGCAGGCGCGATCGAGGCGCTGCACCGACTCGTCAATCTCCGCTTCGGTCACGATCAACGGCGGCAGGAACCGCACCACGTTATCGCCGGCGCCGACCGTAAGCAGCTTCTGATCGCGCAGCGCCGCCACCAGATCTCCCGACGGCACCACGGCTTTCAGACCGATCAGCAATCCCTCGCCGCGCACTTCGGCAAGCACATTGGGATAGCGGTCGACCACCGCGGCCAGTTTCTGCTTGAGCAACAGCGACATCTTCTGCACATGCTCGAAGAAGCCGGGCTTGAGCATGACGTCCAGCACGGCGTTCGCAGCGGCAACGGCAAGAGGATTGCCGCCGAAAGTCGAGCCGTGCGAGCCCGGCGTCATGCCGGAGGCCGCCTCGGCGGTCGCGAGACAAGCGCCGATCGGGAAACCGCCGCCAAGCGCTTTCGCCAGCGACATCACATCGGGCGCGACGCCGAGGCGCTTATACGCAAACAACTCGCCGGTGCGGCCCATGCCGGTCTGCACCTCGTCGAACACCAGCAGCAGGCCGTTCTCGTCGCAGAGCTGGCGCAAGGCCTTGAAGAAGGCGTGCGGCGCGGCGCGCACGCCGCCTTCGCCTTGCAGCGGCTCGATCAGGATGCCCGCGGTCTGCGGGCCGATCGCCTTCCTGACGGCGTCGAGATCACCAAGCGCGACCTGATCGAAACCGTCGAGCGGCGGCCCAAAACCTTCGAGATATTTCGGCGAGCCGGTCGCGGCCAGCGTGCCCAGCGTCCGGCCGTGAAACGCGCCCTCGAAGGTGATGATGCGATAGCGTTCGGGGTGGCCCTTGGCGGCGTGGTATCGGCGCGTAACCTTGATCGCGCATTCCATCGCCTCGGCACCGGAATTGGCGAAAAACACGAAATCGGCAAAGCTTTGCGCGCACAGTCTGGCCGCGAGCCGCTCACCATCCGGGCTCATGAACAGGTTCGACATGTGCCACAGTTTGGTGGCCTGCTCCTGCAGCGCCGCGACCAGATGCGGATGACAGTGGCCGAGCGCGTTCACCGCGACGCCGGAAGTGAAATCGAGATAGCGCTCGCCATTGGTCGCGATCAGCCAGGCGCCCTCGCCGCGCTCGAAACCGAGATCGACCCTGGCGAATACGGGAAGCAAATGCGACGCGGCGCTTTTGGTCATGGCTATCACTGAAGGTTAACACCGCCTGCGGTGCGCGCATTGGCGCGACGCAACAACAGCCGGCCGGAAAACGAAACGTGCCGCCTTTTAGGGGCGGCACGTAAGTGTCATTCTAGGCACGCGGCGGCAGGTGTCAACCGGCTGCACCGTATCCAATTTACGACAGTCAAGATTCCGAATCCCCGTAGGATTCCGGTGCCGCGAAAATATCGAATTGCAAGGTTAAAATCGCAGAACATGTGGACGCACTGCTGCGGACTCTTGCGCCCGAGTCACGCCATATTGTAGCGTTTGGCCTGTCAGATACGACATCTCGTGCGGCAGTTTTAACCCTCTAAGTCCTGTGTGTTCAGCGTACACGTTCGGGCGCGATAAGCGCGTCCGGCGAGGGCTAAGGGATTCTGACCGCAGGGATTTTGGAGCTTTGGATCGTGGTGCCGCCCCTTTCAAAGGCCGGTGCGGCGCGAAGGGAAGAATGCGATGACGACGGTATTGACCTGGTCCGACGATCGCGTCGAACAGCTGAAGAAACTCTGGGAAGCCGGACTTTCCGCCAGCCAGATCGCCGCGGAACTCGGGAATGTGACGCGAAACGCCGTGATCGGCAAAGTCCATCGGCTGGGCCTTTCCGGCCGCGCCAAGAGCCCGTCCTCGGCGGCGCCGCGTCCGCGGAAAGCGCGTCCGGCCCAGCACATGATGCGGGTCTCGCGTCCGGTCTCACGCGGCAACACCGCGCTGGCCCATGCCTTCGACGTCGAGATGGAGCCGGATCCGATCACCTATGACAATGTGGTGCCGATCGGCCAGCGCCTGTCGCTGTTGGAGCTCAACGAGGCCACTTGCCACTGGCCGGTCGGCGATCCTTCCAGCCCGGAATTTTTCTTCTGTGGCGGCAAGGCGCTAGCCGGGCTGCCTTATTGCGCGCACCATTCGCGCGTCGCCTACCAGCCCGTCGGCGATCGCCGGCGCCAGCCGGCGAAGCCGGCGCGGTAAAGGCCTGCCATTACGAGAACCGACGGCGACGTCGCAATCCTGCCCCGGCCATGCCGGGGCGATGTGAAACATCGAACCCGGAATCCGGAGTTTATTGCGCGCGATTCCGGGCCTATAGCGTTTTCGAGCGAAATGGCTTCCGGTTCGCGTGAAGAAAACGCGTCAAAACAAAAGAGCCGAGCCTCGGTTCTGATGCCGTTAGAGCATGATCCGGAAAAGTGGACACCCGTTTTCCGAAAAGATCATGCTCAAACAATAAAATAGAGCGTGACGGCGATTCAGCCTAAAGCTACGGCGCTCTAGAACCGAAAATATTCTCGCTCTTCAAACCATCCCGGAATGACGTGTACTGTTGATACGGTTCGTTATTCCACCTTCGCGAAGCGATCGTCGAGCGCGTAGCCGGCGCCACGCACGGTGCGAATGGGATCCTGTTCGCGGCCCGGATTGAGCAGCTTGCGCAGCCGCCCGATATGCACATCCACCGTGCGCTCATCGATATAGATGTCGCGGCCCCATACGCTGTCGAGCAACTGCTCGCGGCTGAATACCCGTCCCGGATGCTCCAGGAAAAATTCCAGCAGCCGGTACTCGGTCGGACCGAGATCGATCGGACGTCCCGACCGCGCCACGCGGCGCTTCTCGCGATCCAGTTCGATGTCGCCATAGGTGAGCACGGTGGCGAGGCGTTCCGGGCTCGCGCGGCGCAACAGGCCTTTCACCCGCGCCAGCAATTCCGGCACAGAGAACGGCTTGACGATGTAATCGTCAGCACCGGTGGCGAGCCCCCTGACCCGCTCGCTTTCCTCGCCGCGCGCGGTCAGCATGATGATCGGAAGCTGCCGCGTCTCCGGCCGCGCCCGCAGCCTCCGGCATAATTCGATGCCGGACAATCCCGGCAGCATCCAGTCCAGCACGATCAGGTCGGGAACACGTTCTTTCAGCCTCGTGTCGGCGTCGTCGCCGCGCCCGACGGTTTCGACATCGTAGCCTTCGGCATCAAGGTTGTAGCGCAACAGCGTGGTAAGCGCTTCCTCGTCTTCAACCACCAGAATGCGCGCACTCATATGTAGCTTTCCCTCAGTTTCCGGGTACGGTTGTGGCAAACGTCGTCATGTCGCCCTTCGGACGCGGGTCGAGTATCTGCTGACCTTCGATCATGTAGAACACCGTTTCAGCGATGTTGGTGGCGTGGTCGCCGATCCGCTCGATGTTCTTGGCGCAGAACATCAGGTGAATGCAGAAGCTGATGTTGCGCGGATCTTCCATCATGTAGGTCAGCAGTTCGCGGAACAGCGACGTGCAGATCGCATCGACTTCCTCGTCGCCCTTCCAGACCGTCATCGCGGCCGGCAAGTCATGCGCCGCGTAAGCGTCGAGCACCGACTTCACCTGCGACTGCACCAGATCGGTCATGTGCTCGAGGCCGCGGATCAGCTTCAGCGGCTGGAAATCGCTCTCCAGCGCGGCGACCCGCTTGCCCATGTTCTTGGCGAGGTCGCCGATCCGCTCGAGATCGGTCGCAACCCGCATCGCGCCCACGATCTCGCGCAAATCCACCGCCATCGGCTGACGCCGGGCAATGGTCAGCACCGCGCGCTCCTCGATCACGCGCTGCAGATTGTCGATCTCGAGATCCGAGGCCACGACATGCTTGCCCAGCGTGACGTCACGGCGGATCAGCGCATCGACGGATTCGGTGATCATGCGCTCGGCGAGGCCGCCCATTTCGGCAACCAGGCGGGTCAGTTCCTGAAGGTCGCTGTCGAACGCCTTGGCGGTATGTTCAGAAGCCATCTTCTACCTCCTCAGCCGAACCGGCCGGTGATGTAATCCTGGGTCCGTCGATCGCTCGGCGAGGTGAAAATCTTGTTGGTGTCGTCGAACTCGATCAGTTCGCCGAGATACATGAAAGCGGTCTTGTCCGAGACGCGCGCCGCCTGCTGCATATTGTGGGTGACGATGGCAATGGTATAGTGCTCGGCCAGTTCCTGGATCAATTCCTCGACCTTGGCGGTCGAAATCGGATCGAGCGCCGAACACGGCTCGTCGAACAGGATCACCTCGGGCCGCACCGCGACGGTGCGGGCGATGCAAAGCCGCTGCTGCTGGCCGCCGGACAGGCTGAGGCCGGAAGCGTTCAGCTTGTCCTTGACTTCGTTCCATAGCGCGCCGCCGCGCAGCGCCTTCTCCACCCGCTCGTCCATCTCGGATTTGGAGATCTTCTCATAGAGCCGGACGCCGAAGGCGATGTTTTCATAGATCGTCATCGGGAACGGCGTCGGCTTCTGAAACACCATGCCGACACGGGCGCGCAGCAGATTGAGGTCGAGCTTGGGATCGAGGATGTTGGTCTGGTCGAGCATCAGCTGGCCGGTGGCGCGCTGGCCCGGATAAAGGTCGTACATCCGGTTGAAAATCCGCAGCAAGGTCGATTTGCCGCAGCCCGACGGCCCGATGAAGGCGGTGACGCGATTGGTGCCCAGCGTGAGGTTGATGTTCTTCAGCGCGTGGTTCTCGCCATAGTAGAAATTCAGGTTACGCGCGCTGACCTTGGCCGGCGCCTCGGGCAGCGGCGCCGCAGGAGCCGGCCCGCCTGCATTAGCCGTCGAGATCGATATTTCGGTCATTTTGCAGCCCTTTCGGCGCCAAGGTACCGCGCACCAATATTCAACGCGAGCACGGTCAAGGTGATGAGCAGGGCCCCGCTCCAGGCCAGTTCTTTCCAGTAGGCGTAGGGGCTCTGCACGAAATTGTTGATAGTCACCGGCAGGTTGGCCATCGTCTTGGTCAGATCGAGGCTGAAGAACTGGTTGCTGAGCGCGGTGAACAACAGCGGCGCGGTCTCGCCGGCGACGCGCGCGGTCGCCAGCAGCACGCCGGTGATCAGGCCGGAGCGCGCGGCGCGATAGGCGATCCTCTTGATCACGAGCGAACGCGGCAGGCCCAGCGCCGACGCCGCCTCGCGCAGCGGATTGGGCACCAGCCCCAGCATGTCTTCGGTGGTTCGAAGCACGACGGGAATGACGATCACCGCCAGCGCCAGCGAACCGGCAAGGGCGGAGAACCCGCCCATCGGCACCACCACCGCGCCATAGATGAACAGGCCGATGATGATCGACGGCGCGCTGAGCAGAATATCGTTGATGAAGCGGATCACCGAGGTCAGGCGATCATGCTTGCCGTATTCGGCAAGATAGGTGCCGGCGAACAGGCCGAGCGGCGCGCCGATGCCGACGCCGATCACGGTCATGATGACCGAACCGACGATGGCGTTCAGCAGGCCGCCATCGGTCGAGCCCGGCGGCGGTGTATTCTGCGTGAAAATCTGCAGGCTCAGGCCTGCAACTCCATTGTAGAACAGGGTGATCAGGATCAGCGCGAGCCAGGTCACGCCGAACAGCGCGGCGGCCATGCACAGCCCGCGGATGACGATGTCCTTGCGGCGGCGGCGCCTGTAAATCGGATTCACGGGAATCGGGTTCATCACCTAGTTCCCCGCTTTCTTTTCCAGCCGCATCAGCATCAGCCGCGCCGCAGCCAGCACGAAGAAGGTCAGCACGAACAGCAACAGCCCGAGCAGAATGAGCGCCGACTGATGCAGCCCGTCGCTCTCGGCGAATTCGCTGGCGATCGCCGCCGAGATCGTGGTGCCCGGTCCGAAGATCGAGGCCGAGAGGCGGAACGAATTGCCGATGATGAAGGTGACCGCCATGGTCTCGCCGAGCGCGCGGCCGAGCGCCAGCATGACGCCGCCGATGACGCCGACGCGGGTATAGGGAATGACCACGTTGCGGACCACTTCCCATGTCGTGCAGCCGACGCCGTAGGCGGCTTCCTTCAATACCGGCGGCACGGTCTTGAACACGTCGACCGAGATCGCGGTGATGAACGGCAGCACCATGATGGCGAGGATCAGCGCCGCGTTGAACAGGCTGAGATAGGACGGCGGGCCGCCGAAGATCGAACTGAGCACCGGAATGCCGTCGAACAGGCCGATCATGAATGGCTGGAACGTGTAGGCCAGGAACGGGCCAAGGACGAAGAATCCCCACATGCCGTAGATGATCGAGGGAATGCCGGCCAAAAGCTCGATGGCGATCCCGATCGGACGGCGCAGCCATTGCGGACAGAGCTCGGTCAGGAAGATGGCGATACCGAGCCCGACCGGAATGGCGATCAGCATGGCGATGAAGGAGGTCACCAGCGTGCCGTAGATCGGACCGAGCGCGCCGAGCACCGGCGGATCGGCCGACGGCGCCCAGCGCTGCGTCCACAGGAACGCAAAGCCGTACTCCATCATGGCCGGCCAGGCGCCGATGATGAGTGAAATGATGATGCCGCCGAGGATCAGCAGCACCGAGACCGCACAGACGCGGGTCAGCCAGTAAAAGGTGACATCGCCAAGCCTGAAGGCGCTGAGCGCCTTGGCGCGATCGTAAGGTCCGGCGGCTTCCATTACATCGCTCTGAACGGCCATGTCTGCCACGCCAATCCCCTACTCGTTAAAGAGTGTACCGAAGTCATCAGGAGCCGCCAGATGCCGGAGCGATTTCGGCAACCAAATAACCGAATTCATGCGTCGTTCCGGGCAGCGCCCCGTTCTGGCGCAGAACCGGAGTCCATCATCCGTAAGCCGGTCATGGACTCCGGGCTTGCTCGTTTCACTCGTGCCCCCGGAACGTTGAAGCACGAGTTGCCACTCGTAAGCTTAGCTCTTGATTTCGGAAGACCAGGTCTTCTCGATCAGCTTGACCACCGATTCCGGCATCGGGATGTAGTCGAGATCTTCGGCCATCTTGCCGCCCTTGTCGAAAGCGAACTTGAAGAACTTGAGCGCTTCCTGCGAGGCAGCCTTGTCGGAACCATCCTTATGCATCAGCACAAAGGTGGTGGCGACGATCGGCCACGACTTGTCGCCGGGCTGGTTGGTGAGGATCAGGTAGTAGCCGGGGGCGTTGGCCCAATCGGCGTTGGCGACGGCCGCCTGGAAAGCGTCGGCGGTCGGCTCGACGGTCTTGCCGCCCTTGTTGACCATCGCGGTGTAGGTCAGCTTGTTCTGCTTGGCGTAGGCGTATTCGACGTAGCCGATGGTGTTCTTGGCCTGGCCGACATTGCCCGATACGCCTTCATTGCCCTTGGCGCCAACGCCAACCGGCCATTCGACCGCGGTGTCGGAACCGACCTTGGACTTCCAGTCCGCGCTAACCTTGGAGAGGTAGTCGGTGAAGTTGAAGGTGGTGCCTGAACCGTCCGCGCGGTGAACCACGGAGATCGCCTCCGAGGGCAGGCTGAGCTTCGGATTGAGCTTCTTGATCGCCGCATCATCCCACTTGGTGATGGTGCCGAGATAGATCTTGGCGAGAGTGTCGCCGTCCAGCACCATGTCGCCGGCCTTGACGCCATCGATGTTGACGACCGGCACGATGCCGCCCATCGCCATCGGCCACTGCGCGAAGCCGTCCTTGTCGAGCTGATCGACCGTGAGCGGCTTGTCGGTGGCGCCGAAGGTCACGGTCTTGGCCTGGACCTGCTTGATGCCGGCGCCCGATCCGATCGACTGGTAGTTCACGCCCGCACCGGATTCCTTCTTGTAGGCATCCGCCCATTTCGACAGGACCGGGAAGATAAAGGTTGAGCCGGCACCGGTGATGTCAGCGGCAAACGCCGACGTCGATGCGGCGACCAGGCCGGCAGCGACGATAGCTTTCAGGAATTTCATTGCTGGTCTCCATCTGTGAGCGAAGCGCCAGACGCGCCCGATCGCGCTCACGCCGGTCCGTTTAGGAGCGGTCGGTGCCGCTTTTACGAAGGTTTGATGACAGTCAGATGACACATTCAAGCAATTGAAATTGCTTGATTTTATGTGCCGGACGCGGTTTTCGCCTGGGGAAAACAGGCGGTAAAAGTGGCGCCGTGTTTCAACACGCTTTCGATCAAAAGCCGGCCGCGATGCCGGTTAACGATATGTTTAACCAGTGACAATCCGAGCCCCGTGCCGCCCTGGGCGCGGCTATCGCCGACATCCACCCGATAGAACCGCTCGGTCAGCCGCGGCAGATGTTCCGGCGCGATGCCGGGGCCGAAATCGCGCACCATGACGCGGACTTCGGGCACGCCTTCGCCTGACATCGCCGAGGTGAGCGAGACGATGACCTTGCCGCCGGACGCACCGTATTTCAGTGCGTTCTCGATCAGGTTTTCGAACAGCCGCAGCAATTCCTCGCGGTCGCCGGCGATCGCGACCTGCGTCTCCGGCAGGTCGATATCGATCACGACCTGGCGCTCGCGGGCCAGCGGCTCCAGCCCGTCGGCCACCTGGCGGATGATCGGAACGATATCCACCAGCGTGTCCGGGCGGACATGGGCCGAGAGTTCGACCCGCGACAGCGACAGGAGATCGTCGATCAGCCGCGCCATGCGCGTCGCCTGGGCATGCATGATGCCGAGGAACCGCTCGCGCGCCTTGGCGTCATCCTTGGCCGGCCCCTGCAGCGTATCGATGAAGCCCGACAGCGCCGCCAGCGGCGTGCGCAGTTCATGGCTGGCATTGGCCACGAAGTCGGCGCGCATTTCCTCGACCCGGCGCAGCGGGGTCAGATCGTGGAATGTCATCAGCATGCATTTGTCGGTGCCGCCGAACAAGGTCGGCACCGGCACCGGCGTAACCACCAGTTCCATCCAGCGGTCGACCGGCACGTGATCGAGATAGGTGGCGCGCCGGGTTTCGGAGGTCGCGATCGCCTCCCGCAGCGCCGTGACGATTTCAGGCGAGCGCAGGGCGAACTGGGCGAGCTCGTTCCTGCGCAGCGCCGGCGCCAGTTGCGCCGCGGCGGCGTTGAGGTGGATCACGCGGCCGGCGCGGTCGAGCAGCACGGCGGGATCCGGCATGCCGGCGACGACGGCGCTGACCGCAGCGGTTTCGACCGGATTGACGCCGCGAGCGTCTTCACGCGACGCGGCCGCGTTGTGCAGCCGCCACGGCACCAGGGCCGCCGCGGCGATGCAGGCAAAAACCGCGGTGGCGCGAAGCGGCGACAATTCCCCGAACGCGACCAGGACGGCCAAAGCGAGGCCCGCGACCAGCAGGACAATGGCCGAGTGCCGCAACCGGTCCGGCCACGGCGAATAAAAGGAAGTGGAAGGGGCTTCTAATGCCATAAAGCCGGCTCTCCCGTTCGGGGGCGCATCGTCAGGCACTCGGATCTCCGCGCTCCCGCACGTAAGCGGCTTCGCGATGCGGTTCGACCTCGAGCCCTTGCGCCACCTGGCGCAGGCGCTTGTTTCTCGCCCCCAGGATAACCTCCCGAAACGTCAGCAAGATTACAGATATGACAAAAGGTGCAATATAATAGAGGAGGCGGAACAGCAGCATCCCGGCCAACAGATCCTCCCGGTCCATCTGCCACAGCCCGACCAGCATGGCGGCGTCAAACACCCCGAGTCCGCCGGGCGAATGGCTGGCAAAGCCGAGCAGCGTCGCCGAGACGAAGATGACCGCGACCACGACGAACCCCAGATTGGGCTCGTCGGGCACCAGGACGTACATCGCCAGCGCGCAAAAACCGAGATCGACAATTCCGATCAGGATCTGCAACAGCGTCAGCGATCCCCCCGGCAGCACCACCGTCCAGAGTCCGCGTCCGACCACCCTGGGCCGCGCCGACACCCAGGCCACATAGGCCACCAGGCCCAGGATGATGCCGAAGGCAAAGAGCCGGTTCAGCCAGGGCGGCAGTTGATCGATCGCCGCGGCCGCCTCCGGGTGACAGGCGATCCCCAGCCCCAACACCGCGGCATTGCCGAGCCAGAAGGTCAGACCGGCGAGAAAGCAGATTTTGGCGACGTCGATCGCATTCAGCCCCCAATTGGCATAAATGCGGTAACGCACCGCGCCGCCGGTGAAGACGCTGGCGCCGACATTGTGGCCGATGGAATAGCTGGTGAAGGCTGCAAGCGCGTTGACGCGGTAGGGAATATCGGCTCGGCCGATCGCACGAACCGCAAACAGATCGTAGAAGGTCAGCGTGAAATAGCCGGCGGCCACGAACAGGGCGGCCAGGGCGATCGAGCGGGGTTCCGTCTCCTTGATGGCTTCGACGACGTCGTCGACATCCATGCCCCGCAGCATGTGGTACAGCACGTAGCATGCGATGCCGATGACGGCGATGCTGACCGCAACACCCAGCTTATGCAGGATTTGCTTCTGGCGCAGAAACGATATCGCCCTGCGTATTGCTTCCAGCATCTAGACCTCGAATTGCGATCCTGCGACACAGCCGCCGGGTGAACACCGCCGACGCCAAGTTTCACCCTTTGGCCCAATGTCGTAGCGCGTTTTGAGCCGCAGTGGAATTCGCCTGGCGTGAATAAAACACGATCCTTCAATATATTAGGTAGGAATTGATGACGGCGGATGCATAGTTTTGCTGCATTCGCCCGCCCGGTGGGCTTTCCGGCAAATACCTTTCCCGCAAACGGCCGTTCCGGCGCTTCGCCGCCGGGACCGGTCTACGACAATTCAGGCCGGAGGCGTATGACGCGAAAGCGCGCGGTCGCGCAACCACGATCCGAGCGCACAACCGATCAGATACAATGCGAACATGACAAGGCCGAGATCGAGCCAATAGCCGGGACGACCGGGAACGATGCGCGCCAGCGCCGCAGCGACAAGCGCCGCCACCAGCACCGCGAGCCAGCGCGCGGTCACCTTCGAAACACCCCGGCCGCGCTGCACCACCGCAATCCAGCCCGCCACAAGGCCCAGCAACAGCGCGCCCAACAGCCAACCCCAATGAAACATCGCTAGATACGCCATGACCTTACCTCACCACGAACTCGATGCGGCGGTTCTGCGCCTTGCCCTCGTCGGTGTCGTTGGAGGCTACCGGCCGGGTGCTGCCATAGCCCGCCGCCGTAAAGCGATCGGCGGGCAGCCCCGCCTTGACGAGATAGTCCATGACCGCCTGCGCGCGCTTCTCGGACAGCGCCTGGTTGGAGGCATCGTCGCCGTCGGCGTCGGTGTGTCCGGCGATCTCGATGTTCGCGTTCGGGCATCGCAACGCGGTCTCAATCAGCCGGTCGAGCAACCCCGCCGAATCCGGATCGATGGTCGCGCGCCCGGACTCGAAGAGGATTTTTCCCTTGCCGAGCAAATCCGAAAACAGCTGCTGACACACCGTGGCATCCACCGGCGCCGCCGCCGGCTTGACGGAAATGTCGGCCTTGTACTGCCAGCCCTGCGGAAAATCCTTGCCCAGACCATTACGGATCTGGAGCGACGCCGCGTCATAGAAGGCATCGCCCGAGAGGTTCACCTCCCGGTCCGACACCACCAGCGTTCCCGTCGATAGCCGCGACAGCGCCCCCAGCGCCGGCGCCACGGCGGCCGCAAATCCGCCGGGCGCGCCGACGCTGGCCTTGAGATTGTCGACCACCTTTTCATTGAAGAATTTCCGTCCCGCCGCCGCGACCAGCGCCGCGTGTACGGCGTTGTCCGGCACATAGCCGGTCAACGTCAACGTCACGGCGACCGGATCCTTGTAGGCTTGAAAAACATAAGGCGGCGCCTTGATGTCGTTCGCCACCACGGAAAATCCTTCGGGGAGATTTTTCAGACCGGCCGCGATCGCTTCCCGGCCGCCGAGGTCGCGCGCCATGCCGGCAAGGCTGACCTGGGTATCCGAAATGGTGATCTTGCCGTCTTTCAATTTCCCGATCTGGTCGATCAAGAGCAGCGCCGCGCTCTCGAAGCGCGGCGGCGCGCCGCGCGCCAAATTCATCTGATCGACGACTTCGACACCGCCGAGCGCAGCGCGGGCGGCATCGAGCAATTTGCTCTTGCTCGCCGGCAACGGCGCGCTTCCGCCCAGCGTCACCCTGACCACGTCTCGCCCAGCCGACCAGACGAAGGGTTTGGCTTCAGCAACAAGGCGCGTTTCATCATTGACCAGCCGCACACCCGGCACGGCTTTTACCGCGGCTACCGCGCTGCGGCGTCCGTCTTCGGAGAATGCATCGGCGGCAAAGGTGACATCACGGCCGTCCACCTCGATCCGCCGCTTGTCGAGCACCGTATCGTTCGACGCGGCGGCGCTTTGCGCGGCCAGATCGGCTTCAAGTGGCGCGGTAGTCGACCAGGCCGCGATCGCCCAAAGGATGACCAGAGGAATCAATCCCGGCCACCATTTGCTGCTCCACCTGAAAAGTCTCTGCATTCGATGTCCTGAGGTCTGGGAGGCGAGAGAAAACAAACCCTTGCCGGGCTGTCAAACTCGAAATGGCAGGGGGTGGTGCGCTCAATCGTCAGACGTCCGATCAGGCGCTTGCGGAGCCGGATTCTGATGGAATCAGAACCATGACTCTATTTTTCTGTTTTGACGCGTTTTCCTGACGCGAACCGGAATCCGTTTTGCTCGAAAACGCTGTGGACACGACCGTTATTTGCGACGGCCGCTCCTGGCAAGAGCCGGGCCGAATCGGCGTCTCGGGATCACGCCACCTACGCGCCATGCCGTCGCATCCCGCCGACGCTGGACGACGGGCTGGTTGCGGACCCTTGCTTGACTCGTTGAGCGCTGCCGCCCAGAACCACGAGCAACAACAAGGGAGGTCACATGTTCAAGGATCTGTTCTCGCTCAACGGCCGCGTCGCGCTGGTGACCGGCGGATCGCGCGGCATCGGCAAGATGATCGCGCGCGGCTTCCTCAGCCAAGGCGCAGCAAAGGTCTATATCACGGCGCGCAAGGCCGCGCCATGCGAGGCGACCGCAAAGGAATTGACCGGTGAATATGGCGGCGAATGCATCGCCTTGCCGATCGACATCTCCACGATGGCCGGTATCGGCCTTCTGGCGGCCGAGATCGGGAAGCGCGAGCCGAGGCTCGACATTCTCGTCAACAACGCCGGCGCGGCGTGGGGCGCCGAGTTCGACGAATTCCCGGAAAGCGGCTGGGACAAGGTGATGAACCTGAACGTCAAGACGCCGTTCTTCCTGACCAAGGCGCTGGCAGTTCCGCTGCGCGCGGCGGCGACCGCCGAGAGGCCGGCGAAAGTGATCAACATCGCCTCGATCGACGGTATCTTCGTCAATCCGATGGAGACCTATTCCTATGCCGCGAGCAAGGCCGGGCTGATCCACCTGACGCGGCGGATGGCGACCAAGCTGATCCATGACCATATCGTGGTCACCGCGATCGCGCCGGGACCGTTCAAATCGGATATGAACCGCGCGGCGCGGGACCATACCGATGCGGTGGCGACGCACGTGCCGTCGGGACGCGTCGGCACGGATGAAGACATGGCGGGCGCGGCGATCTACCTCGCCTCCCGCGCCGGCGACTATGTGGTCGGCGCCACCCTTACCGTCGACGGCGGCATCGTCTATGCCAATCCCGGCCTCAAGGGTGAGGGGTGGGATAGCTGAGGCTTGCGCGGTTCTGATTCAATCAGAACCGGCAAGGCTTCGAATCTTGACCGTCAAGCCTTGGTCTTCAGGTCTCGACTTTCATTTATCCGAAGCTACCGGCCTCGCGCCGTGCAAAACGGCGCTTGCGAATTGCGAGAGCGTCTCCAGCGTCGCCTCTGTCGCTTCACGCTGCGGCGAATGTCCGGCGCCGGGAATCAACATCACGTCGACCGGGCAATAGCATTCCTCCTGCGCGATCTCGATCTGACGCGCCGTGCCGTATTGATCGCCGGCCCCCTGGATGATCGCAACCGGCACGCGGATATAGGCGAGATATTCCGAAATATCCCAGTTGCGGAATTCCGGGTCGAGCCAGGCGCCGTTCCAGCCACGGAATGCGTTGTCGACGTCCTTGTGCCAGCGCGCCAGCCTGGCCCTGAGATCAGTGGTCTCGTAGGCGGTCCTGATCCCGGCGATCGAGGCGATCGAAATATCCTCGACGATGAAGTGCGGGGCGATCATCGCCACCCCCTGCACGCGATGATCCTGATGGCCGCCGGCATAGATCGCAGCGATCGAAGCGCCGTCGGAATGTCCGAGCAGCATGCCGCGGCGAAAGCCGATTCGATCGAGCAGCTTCGGCAATACCTCCAGCGCTTCGACCTGCATATAGTCCAGCGGGCGCGGCAGTTTTGCCGGCGTCGAGCCGCCATAGCCCGCGCGCGAATAGACGAAAACGCCGGCGCCGGTGACCGCCTGCAGCCTGTCCGGAAAATCGCCCCACAGCGCCGCAGATCCCAAGCCCTCATGCAGCATCACGATGGTCGGCGCTTCATCGGGCTGCGGCCCGATCATCCGGTATTCGAGTTCGGAAGCGCCGATCGAAAGGAAACCGGTGGGTGAGAGGATCATGCAGTTGCTCTTGCTTCATTCATCATGCCGCGTGTCGCAGGCATCCACTTGTCGCTTAACCTCCACACAAGGCGTGGATGGCCGGGTCAAGCCCGGTCATGACGGCTAAACCTTGTCGCCATCCCGCAGCTTGAAGCGCTGGACTTTTCCGGTCGCGGTCTTCGGCAGGCTGTCGACGACAGCGATCCAGCGCGGATATTTCCAGGGGCCGATCTTCTGCTTGACGTGCTCCTTGAGCGCTTCATGCAATCCGTCCGCTGTTGTGCCCGGGCGCAATACCACGAAGGCCTTCGGTTTCAACAGGCCTTCCGGATCGGCCTCGGGCACCACGGCGGCCTCCAGCACCGAGGGGTGGGTGATCAGCGCGCTCTCGACTTCGAACGGCGACACCCAAATGCCGGACACCTTGAACATGTCGTCCGAACGGCCGCAGAACGTGTAGCGGCCATCAGCGTCGCGGATGTATTTGTCGCCGGTGCGGGTCCAGTGGCCCTCGAAGGTATGGCGGCTCTTGCTGCGCTGATTCCAGTAGCCCTCGCCGGCGGAGGGCGCATCGACCAGCAGTTCGCCGACTTCGCCGTCGGGCACGTCCTGGCCCGATTCATTGACCAGCCGCACCTTGTAGCCCGGTACCGGACGGCCGGAGCAGCCGTATTTGATATCGCCGGGTGCGTTGGACAGGAAAATATGGAGAAGTTCGGTCGAACCGACGCCATCGAGAATGTCGACGCCGAAACGCGACTTCCAGCCGTTGCCGACCGATTCCGGCAGCGCCTCGCCGGCAGAGGTGCAGATACGCAGGCGGTTGCCGGCGTGCGTCTCTTTCAATGTCTCGTCGTTGAGCATCGAGGCGAACAAGGTCGGCACCCCGAAGAAGATGCTGGGATGATATTTGTTCATCAGCGAAAACATCACCGAAGGCGTCGGGCGCTCGGAATTAAGCACCGTGGTGGCGCCGACCGACATCGGAAAGGTCAGCGCGTTGCCGAGGCCGTAAGCAAAGAACAGCTTGGCCGCCGACAGCCCGACATCGTCCTCGCGAATGCCGAGCACCTGCCGGGCGTAGGTTTCCGCCGTTGCAGCCAGATTGGAATGCAGGTGCCGCACGCCCTTGGGCATGCCGGTCGAGCCCGACGAATACAGCCAGAACGCCGGCTCGTCGGGATGGGTCGCGGCGGTCGCAAAAGAATCGCTCTCGCGCGCGATCTCCTCGGACAGTTTTTTGTGGCCATGCGCGTCCTTGCCGGCAACGATGACGCGCTCGAGGTCCGGCATCCGGCCGACCATGTCTTTCACGGCCGGCAACAGCGCTTCGGAGATGAACAGCACCCGCGCCCGGCAGTCCGCCAGGATGTAGGCATATTGATCCGGGGTCAGAAGCGTATTAAGCGGCACCGGCACGATGCCGGCACGGATTGCGCCGAGAAACACGGCCGGAAAATCGACCGTGTCCAGCATGATCATCGCCACGCGCTCTTCGCGGCGGACGCCGAGACGGCGCAGCATGTTGGCGACGCGGCAGGTCTGTTGTTGCAGACCGCCATAGGTCAGTTCGGAAACGGTATCGGTGAAGGCGAGCTTGCCGCCGCGGCCCTCATCGACATTACGGTCGAGCAGCCAAGTTACAGCATTGTAGGAACCGCCGCTCATGGCGCGCCCCGGAAGCCCAAACGGATCACGACGCATGTCACGACGTATCCCTCCCCGATTTTTTAAGAATTATAATTCATATAAAGCCAGCAAGCGCGCTTGCTGTCAATCTTCATCGGCATTATGTTTCCGAGACTTGCGCATTCATGGCCGGATATGACCCGAAATCTTGACCCCGAAACCGGCTTTCTCCAGCAGCTTGGCCAGCGCGTCCGCACCATGCGGGCGTTGCGCGGCATGTCGCGCAAGGTGCTCGCCAAGGTTTCCGGCATTTCCGAGCGCTACATCGCGCAGCTTGAAAGCGGCAAGGGCAACGTCTCGATCGTGCTGCTGCGCCGGGTATCGAACGCGATGGGCGCGCATCTCGAGGACCTCATCCCGGCCTCCGAACCGGCGCCGGACTGGCAGGTGATCCGCGATCTCCTGCGCAAGGCCACGCCAAACCAGATTGCCCAGGCCAAGGACATCCTCGCCGGCGGCGGCGCTTCGGCGCCGCGACAAACACCGTTCGCCGGCATCGCCCTGATCGGACTGCGCGGCGCCGGAAAATCCACGCTCGGCAAGATGCTGGCGAAGAAGATCGGCTGGAATTTCGTCGAGTTGAACAAGGAGATCGAGCAGCAGAACGGATTATCCGTGGCCGAGATCATCGCGCTTTACGGCCAGGAGGGTTTTCGGCGCATGGAGCAGGCCGCGCTCGGTCAATTGCTGGCGCGGCGGGAATTGATGGTGCTGGCGACCGGCGGCGGCATCGTCTCCGAGCCGCTGACCTTCGATCTGATCCTGTCGTCGTTCTATACGATCTGGCTGAAGGCCGAGCCGGAAGAACACATGGCGCGGGTGCGACGCCAGGGCGACCTGCGCCCGATGGCCGACGATCGTTCGGCGATGGCCGAACTGCGCAACATTCTGGTCAGCCGCGAGCCGCTTTATGCGCGTGCGTCCGCCGTGGTCGATACCGCGGGTCTTTCCATCGATGCCGCAGCAGCCCGCCTGATCGACGCGGTCAGGCCGGTACTGCATGACGAGGCGGGCATGTTCGGCCTGCGCAGCGCCTCCTAGGCAGTTTGCGCCCAAGGAATCAGCTTGCAGGGGAATGCAGGCCTAGTAACTTGATTTCAAATCAAGTTCCGCGCGCGACCGCGAAAGGACGCGACCAGCCATGATGAGCCAGGAGCAGAACGACCTAATCACCCGCACCGGACCGAAAGATCCGTGCGGGAGACTGATGCGGATGTACTGGCAGCCGGCGGCGCTGGCGGATGAATTGCAGGGGCCGCGGCCGGTCCGGGCCGTCAGGCTGCTGGACGAAGACCTGGTGCTGTTTCGCGACGAGCAAGACCGCTACGGCCTGATCGAGCGGCACTGCGCGCATCGCGGCGCCGACCTCGCTTTCGGCCGGCTCGAACCGGGCGGCCTGCGCTGCGCGTTTCACGGCTGGCTATTCGACACGTCAGGCCAATGCCTGGAAACGCCCGCCGAGCCCAAAGGCTCGACGCTGTGCAAGGGTATCAGGCAGCGTTCCTACCCCGTGGTCGAGAAGAGCGGCATCCTCTGGGCTTACCTCGGCGAAGGCGAGCCGCCGGCCTTTCCCGAGATCGACTGCTTCGTCGCGCCGGACGCCTATACGTTCGCATTCAAGGGCCACATTAACTGCAACTGGCTGCAGGCGCTCGAAGTCGGCATCGATCCGTCGCACGCCTCCTTCCTGCATCGCTTCTTCGAGGATGAGGATACCTCGGCGGCTTACGGCAAGCAGTTCCGCGGCGCCTCCGCCGGCACCGACATGCCGATGACGAAAATCCTGCGCGAATATGACCGGCCGATCATCAATATCGAGCACACCGAATATGGCCTGCGGCTGATCGCGCTGCGCGAGATCGACGACGAGCGCACCCACGTCCGCGTCACCAACCAGCTTTTCCCGCACGGCTTCGTCATTCCCATGAGCACGGAGATGACGATCACGCAGTGGCATGTGCCGGTCGATGACGAGAATTGCTACTGGTATGCGATCTTCACTTCCTATTCGACGCCGGTCGACAAGAAGAAGATGCGGGACCAGCGCCTCGAACTCTACGAACTGCCCGACTACACGTCGCGCAAGAACAGGTCGAACGATTACGGTTTCGATCCGCAGGAGCAGGCGACCGCGACCTATACCGGCATGGGCAGCGACATCAACGTCCACGATCAGTGGGCGGTGGAATCGCTGGGCGCGATCCAGGATCGCACCAAGGAGCATCTCGGCCAGGCCGACAAGGCCATCGTGCAATATCGCCGCCTGCTGCGGCAGGAAATCGACAAGGTCACCGGCGGCGAGAAGCCGTTCATGTTTCTCGACGGCGCACATGCACGCAGCATCCAGGGCCCTGCGACGATGGACGGCATCGGCCCAACGCGCGGCTGGGAAACCTTCTGGATGGAAGTCGACGTGAAGCGGCGCCGCGGCGCGCCGTGGGCCGCACCGGTGCCGGAGGAGATTGCCAATAAAGTGCGCCATCTGTCGGCAGCGGAGTGATGGATTCTTCACGCGGGCGTATTGACGCCGATCCATTCACTTCGTCATTGCCGGGCTTGACCCGGCAATCCATCGTGTTGAATCAAGTCAATTCCTTTGGGATGGATGCGCGGGTCAGGCCCGCGCATGACGAGGCTGGGATTACGATCATCGGCATATTGGGGGGAACGGCGCGTTGAGTTTTGTCGAGCGTCACGGCCTCTGGTCGGATGAACAGAAAGAGGCGGCAAAGCACCTGCGCCGCATCGTCGAAGAGCAAGAACTCGAAGTCATCAGGCTATCGTTTCCCGACCAGCACGGAATCCTGCGCGGCAAGACCCTGGTCGCCAGCGAAGCGCTGGCCTCGCTCGAAAGCGGCTGCACCATCACCACGACCATGCTGGCCAAGGACACCTCGCACCGCACGGTGTTTCCGGTGTTCACGGCCGGCGGCGGCTTCGGCATGCGGGAGATGGAGGGCGCGGCGGACGTGCTGATGGTGGCCGATCCCACGACGTTCCGCGTGTTGCCGTGGGCACCCACCACCGGCTGGCTGTTATGCGACATCTATTTTACCGATGGGCGGCCGGTGCCGTTCGCGACGCGAAGTCTTTACCGGTCGGTCCTGGAAAAGCTCGGCGCGCGCGGCTACGATTTCGTCGCCGGTCTCGAGGTTGAATTCCATGTCTTCAAGCTCGACGATGCCAGAATGGCGCCGGAAGATGCCGGACAGCCCGGCCAGCCGCCATCGGTCAGCCTGCTGTCGCATGGCTATCAATATCTGACCGAGCAGCGCTACGACCAGATGGAGCCGGTGCTTGAGATTCTCCGGCGCGATATCCTGGCGCTCGGCCTGCCCCTGCGTTCGATCGAGGTCGAATTCGGCCCGAGCCAGTGTGAATTCACCTTCCGCCCGACGGTTGGCCTGACGCCGGCCGACAACATGGTGCTGTTCCGTTCAGCCGTGAAGCAGATCGCGCGGCGGCACGGCTATCACGCGACCTTCATGTGCCGCCCGAAACTGCCGAATGTGTTCGCGTCGGGATGGCATCTGCATCAGTCGATCGTCGCGCGCGCCGGCGGCGGGAACGCCTTCATGGCCAAGGACGACGGCGAGATCCTGTCCACGTTCGGCCGTCATTACCTTGGCGGGCTTCTGGAGCATGCCCGCGCTTCGGCGGTGTTCACGACGCCGACCATCAACGGCTACAAGCGCTATCGCTCCTATTCGCTGGCGCCGGACCGCGCGATCTGGGGCCGCGACAACCGGGGCGTGATGATCCGCATGCTCGGCGGCCACGGCGATCCCGCCACGCGGCTCGAAAACCGGATCGGCGAGCCGGCGGCCAATCCCTATCTCTACATGGCCTCGCAAATTCTCTCCGGGCTCGACGGCGTCGACCGCAAGCTCGATCCCGGCCCCTCCGCCGACACGCCCTATGAGACCAAGGCAGCGCTATTGCCGAAGAGCCTGCGCGAGGCGGTATTCGCGCTCAACGACGATCCGTTTTTCCGCGAGGCGCTGGGCGCGGGATTCGTCGACTATTACGTCCACATCAAGAATGCCGAGATCGAGCGTTTCCAGGCGGAAGTCTCGGATTGGGAGCATCGCGAATATTTCGAGATGTTTTGAAAACGCATCCTCCGTCATTCCGGACCGGCGCGCAGCGATGGATCCGGAATCCGGAGGTTATTTAAGCGCCGTACTCAAGTCAGCTAGCTTCCGGGTTCGCGCTTCGCGCGCCCCGGAATGACGAGCAGGGCTGCATCGCGTGGATCGACGGCCGCACATCCCCCATCAAATCCCCAGATACCGGTGCTGCAATTCGGGCTCCGCGATCAGCTGTCCGGACGTGCCGCCCCACACCGTCCGGCCGCGCTCGATGATGTAATGGCGGTCGGCGATCCGGGTGAGGTTCTCGACATTCTTGTCGATCACCAGCACCGACTGGCCCTGCGCCTTCAGCATCGACAGGCAATCCCAGATTTCATCGCGGATCAGGGGCGCGAGACCTTCGGTCGCTTCGTCCAGGATCAACAGCAACGGATTGGTCATCAGCGCGCGCCCGATCGCCAGCATCTGCTGCTCGCCGCCGGAGAGCGTGCCGCCCATGTTATTGCCGCGTTCGGCCAGCCGCGGAAACAGCGCATGGATCCTGTCGAGGGTCCAGGGATCGGAACGGCGCAGGCGATTGCCGGACGCGGCGACCAGGTTTTCGCGCACGGTCAGGTTGGGAAAGATCTGGCGTCCCTCGGGGACGAGGCCGATGCCAAGCTGCGCGATCCGGAACGAAGGCAGTTTGCGAACGTCGTGACCGGCAAAACGGATCGCGCCCGCGCGCGCCGGCGTCAGTCCCATGATGGAGCGGATCGTGGTGGTCTTGCCCATGCCGTTGCGGCCCATCAGGGCCACCATCTCGCCGCTCCGAATCTGCAACGACAGGCCAAACAGCACCTGGCTCACCCCATAGCAGGTTTCGATGCCGTCGATTTCGAGCAGGGGCGCGCTATCGGCCATGCCCAACCACCGCGTGCTGTTCGCCGAGATAGGCGCGCTTCACCTCGTCATTGGCGCGGATCGCATCCGGCGCGCCGCACGCGATCACGCGGCCATAGACCAGCACGCTGATGCGGTCGGCGAGCGCGAACACCGCTTCCATGTCATGCTCGACCAGGACGATGGTGAATTCGCGCCGCAGCTCTTGCAGCAATTGCACCATGCGCGCTGATTCGGCGACGCCGAGTCCTGCCATCGGCTCGTCGAGCAGCAGCAATTGCGGCCCGGTGGCAAGCGCGACCGCAAGCTCGAGCTCGCGCTGCTCGCCGTGACTGAGTTTCGAGACCACGGTATCGGCGCGATGTCCGAGTCCGACCCGGCCGAGCGCCGCATGCGCGGCTTCGCGCAGATGTTTTTCCTTGCGGGCATTGCCCCAGAAATAAAAGGAATGACCGTCATGGGCCTGGGCGGCGAGCGCGACATTGTCCGCAGCGGTGAAGTCCGGCAGCAGCGAGGTGATCTGAAACGAGCGCGCCAGCCCGAGCGCGCTGCGCCGCCAGGCCGGCAGGCGGGTGACGTCCCGTCCGGCGAAGCGGATGGTGCCGGAATCCGGCGATAATTGCCCCGTGAGCTGGCTGATCAGCGTGGTCTTGCCGGCGCCGTTGGGGCCGATGATGGCGTGCAGCTCACCCTTGGCGACCTCCAGCGAGAGGTTGTCGGTCGCCGTGATGCCGCCGAAGCGCCGCACCAGATTTTCCACGCCAAGCAGGGGTTCAGCCATCGCCCCGCCTCCCGAGCAGCCCCATGATGCCGCCGCGCCCGAACAGCACGATCAACAGCAATAGCGGTCCCATGATCAGCGCCCAATATTCAGTACACCGCGACAACACGTCTTCCAGCACCAGATAGGCGATCGCACCGATCACCGGCCCGAACAATGTGCCCATGCCGCCGAGGATCACCATCACCATGAGATCGCCGGAACGGGTCCAGTACATCGCGGCCGGACTGACGAAGTCGGTATTGTTCGCCAGCAGCGCACCGGCGAGGCCGCACATCGTGCCGGCAATGACGAAGCAGACCAGCCGGTAGCGCGTCGCCGGAAAGCCGATCGCCTGCATCCGCGCTTCATTGGAACGCAGGCCCTGCACCACCAGGCCGAAGCGCGAATTGACGATGCGCCAGATCAGGTAGATGCCGCCGAACAGGCAGGCCAGGCAGAGATAATAGAACGGCACGCGACTCGACAAATTGATCAGGCCGGCAAAGTTGCTGCGCTTGTAGATCGTGAGGCCGTCGTCGCCGCCGTAACGCGCCAGGCTTGAGGCGACGTAATAGGCCATTTGCGCAAAGGCCAGCGTGATCATGATGAAATAGACGCCGCGGGTGCGCAGACTGAGCGCGCCGATCACGAGCGCATATAGCGCGGACGCCAGCAGCGCCACCGGCCACTGGATGAAGCCGGAGCCAATGCCCTCAAAGGCGAGAATGCCGACCGCATAGCCGCCGATGCCGAGATAGGCGGCGTGGCCGAAACTCATCATCCCGCCATAGCCCATGATCAGATTGAGGCTGACGGCCGCGAGCGCAAAGATCACGATGCGGGTGAACAGCGTAAGGACGAAGACGTTGCCGCTAAGCGACGAATAGAGCGGCAGCAGCAACAGACCGGCGACCAGGAGCGCGGCGGCCGCGTTGCGGGCATTGAACGCAAAACTCATCGCTTGCTGGCCGGAAACAGCCCCTCCGGCCGAACCACCAGCACGATCGCCATCACCAGATAGATCAGCATCGAGGAGATCGCGGGCGCCGCGGTGGAAGCGGCGGCCGAGCTCAGCATCTTGCGCAACAGCTCGGGCAGGAAGGCGCGGCCGAGCGTATCGATCATGCCGACAAAGATCGCCGCCAGGAACGCGCCCCGAATCGAACCGATACCGCCGATCACGATGATGACGAAGGCGAGAATGAGAATGTTCTCGCCCATGCCGATCTGCACCGTGAGGATCGGCGCCTGCATCAGCCCGGCAAGACCGGCGAGCGCGGCGCCAAGCCCGAACACCAGCGTGTAGAGCAGTTTGATGTTGATGCCGAGCGCGCCGATCATTTCGCGGTTGGACGCACCGGCCCGGATCAGCATGCCGATCCGGGTTCGCATCACCACCCAATAAAGCATCAAGGCGACGGCCAACGCGACCACGATGATCGCAAGCCGGTAGGAGGGATAGAAGAAGCCCGGCACGATCTGGATCGGCGCGGAGAGCCAGGCCGGCAGCGGCAGCGACAGCCCCTCCGGACCCCAGATCAGCCGCACCGCATCGTTGAAGAACAGGATCAGCCCGAACGTCGCCAGCACATGGTCGAGATGATCCCGGCCATAGAGATGCCGCAGCGCGACGAATTCCAGCACGACGCCGAGCAGGAAGGTCGCGCCGAGCGCCAGCGCCACGCCGATGACATAGCTGCCGCTCCACGCCACCAAGCTCGCGGCGAAATAGGCCCCCATCATGTAAAGCGAGCCATGCGCCAGATTGACGAGGTCCATGATGCCGAACACCAGCGTCAGTCCCGCCGCGAGCAGAAACAGCAACAGCCCGAACTGCAGTCCATTCAGCAATTGTTCGGCGACGAGCAGCATCGGTCCTTATTTCAAGCCGCAACAAAACGGCGGCAGCGCAAATCCGCCGCCACCGTGCGAAACTGAAGCGTGGATCATTTCATGCTGCATGTGTCGTGGCTCCCCCTGCAGCCATGAACCATAATTCGCGACATGCGCGGATGGCAAGAATTATAGTTCTGGACGACCGCCCCGCCGATTTGTCCAGCCGCGTCCGATTTGTCGCAGGCCATAACAGTCGATGTGGCGCACCAAGCGAACGAGAAGCAGGTTACTCTTGGACCGCATGCCGGAAGGCATAGCTTATGACAGTGCCGAACAACGCGACGACCGAGGACCGGAGTTCATGACCGCCGCGACGTCAAACCCCCATCGCGTGGTGATCGTCGGCGCCGGTTTCGGCGGGCTGGAAGCGGCGTTCGGCCTCGGCGGCGCGGGCGTCGAGATCACGCTGATCGACCGGCGCAACCATCATCTGTTTCAGCCGCTGCTCTATCAGGTCGCGACCGCTTCGCTGGCGACCTCGGAGATCGCCTGGCCGATCCGCCATCTGCTGCGCGACCGCCATGACGTCACGACCCTGTTCGCCACGGTAACCGGCGTGGACACGGCCGCCGGACGCATCCTGCTCGATGACAGCGACGCGTTGCCTTACGACACGCTCATTCTCGCGACCGGCGCGCGGCACGCTTATTTCGGCCATGACGAATGGGAGCCGTTCGCGCCGGGACTGAAAACGCTGGAAGACGCCACCACGCTGCGCCGGCGAATCCTGGTCGCCTTCGAGCGCGCCGAACGCGAAAGCGATCCAGCACACCGCGCCGCGCTCCTGACCTTCGTCATCATCGGCGCCGGCCCGACCGGGGTCGAACTTGCCGGCACCATCGCCGAGCTGGCGCAGGATACGCTGGCGCCCGACTTCCGCAACATCGACACCCGCAAAACGCGCGTCGTGCTGATCGAGGCCGGGCCGCGTGTGCTCGCCGGCTTCGCCGACGAGCTGTCGGCCTATGCGCAACATGCGCTGGAGAAAGCCGGTGTCGAAGTGGTGCTGGGACAGGCCGTCACCGAATGCACCGCCGACGGCGTCGTCTATGGCGGCAACAAGCTGGAGGCCCGGACCATCATCTGGGCCGCCGGGGTACGCGCTTCCCCCGCCGCCGAATGGCTGGATGCCCCGGCGGATCGCGCCGGACGCCTGCAGGTACGGCCCGACCTCACGGTACCTGGCCATCCCGACATTTTTGCCATCGGCGATACGGTCGCGATCGCGGGCCCGGACGGCAATCCGGTACCGGGCATTGCACCGGCAGCCAAGCAACAGGGACGCTATGTCGCACAGGCGATCAAGGCGCGGCTGAGCGGCCGGACGTTGCCGCCGTTCCGCTACAAACATGCCGGCAGCCTGGCGCAGATCGGCAAACGGCGGGCCGTGATCGATTTCGGGCGCATCAAATTACGCGGCGCCCTTGCGTGGTGGATCTGGGGCATCGCGCACATCTATTTCCTGATCGGCGTGCGCAACCGGCTGAGCGTCGCCATCAGCTGGCTCTGGGTCTACGCGCGCGACCAGCGCGCCGCGCGCCTGATCACGCAGGGCAGCAGCAAGGTCGTCCGCTAACGCTCGCGCCCTCGCACTCGATCCCAGCCGGCCAGATTGCTTACAGAATAAGCAAAAGGGATCGATCCGGGCGTTCAATCCAGCCGTAAATATCGCTCAGCGATGCAGCCAAACAACTGATAGTGCGAGGTGATTTCCATGAACCGGTTCGATTACACCGATGTACACAATGGCACGCCGCTTGCTTCAACCGCGATGAACCACCTGTCGGGAGCGCCGTCGATCATGGCAAGCCTCAGTCCGGAAAGCACCAGCCTGCTCGCCGCGGAACCCGGTCCGGTCAAGCTGGACTGGACCGAAACTGCATTGGTCATCATCGACATGCAGCGCGACTTCCTCGAACCCGGCGGTTTCGGCGAGACCCTCGGCAACGATGTCTCGCAACTCGCACGGGCGGTACAGCCTTGCGCCGACGTGCTGCAAGCCGCGCGCGAGGCCGGAATTCTGGTGATCCACACCCGCGAGGGGCATTTGCCGGATCTCTCCGATGCGCCGCCGGCCAAGGTCGAGCGCGGCGCGCCAAGCCTTCGCATCGGCGATCCCGGCCCGATGGGGCGAATCCTGATCCGCGGCGAAGCCGGCCACGACATCATCCCGGCGCTATATCCGCTCGACAGTGAAATCGTCATCGACAAGCCGGGCAAGGGCGCGTTCTACGCGACGGAAATGGGCGACGTCCTGCGCAAATACGGCATCGAGAATTTGCTGGTCTGCGGCGTCACCACCGAGGTCTGCGTCAACACCACGGTGCGCGAGGCCAATGACCGCGGCTACCGCTGCATCGTGCTGGCCGATTGCTGCGCGTCGTATTTTCCCGAATTCCACGAGATGGGCCTGAAGATGATCAAGGCCCAGGGCGGCATCTTCGGCTGGGTCAGCGATTCGGCGGCGGTTCTCGAAGCGATGGTGGAGGCGCTGCCAACCCATGCTACAGGTGGCGGGAAACGCTATATTTCCTGAGTGGATCTTCACGTGACAGAAACCGTTGCGGCCATTGTCGCCGCCCATCGTGCCGGCACGATATTGCCTGCGCAGACAGTGGCGCGCAGCTTTCAGCGCATCCGGGACCATCATGACCCCGCTGTTTTCATCAGCCTGCGCAACGAAAGCGACGCGCTGGCGGAAGCGGAAGCGCTCGCCGCAAAAGATCCGGCGCAGCTTCCGCTCTATGGCGTCCCGGTCGCCATCAAGGACAATATCGACGCGGCAGGATTGCCGACCACCGCCGCCTGCCCGGCTTTTGCCTATTCGCCGGCGCGCGACGCCACCGTGGTCGCGAAACTTCGCGCGGCCGGCGCGATCGTCATCGGCAAGACCAATCTGGACCAGTTCGCCACCGGCCTGGTCGGCGTGCGCTCGCCGTATGGCATCCCGCGCAATCCGGTCCGCGGCGATCTGATTCCGGGCGGATCGAGTTCCGGCTCGGCTGTCGCCGTATCGGCCGGGCTGGTGCCGCTGGCGCTGGGCACCGACACCGCCGGTTCCGGGCGCGTTCCGGCGATGCTGAACAACATCGTCGGGCTGAAGCCGAGCCTCGGGCTGATCTCGACATCCGGCGTGGTGCCGGCGTGCCGCACCCTCGACTGCGTCTCGATTTTCGCGCTGACGACGGACGACGCGGTCACCGCGCTGGAGGTCATGGCCGGCCCCGATGCCGCCGATCCCTATTCGCGCACCCGGCCGCTGGCGCGGATGACGGCCTTTCCGGCCGGTCTCAGGCTGGGCGTGCCGCGCAGCGGACAATTGATCTTCTTCGGCGACAAGGCTTCCGAACACGCCTATCGGGACGCGCTCCAGCGCTGGGCCGCGCTGGGCGCCACGCTGGTCGAATTCGACCTCGAGCCGTTCTATGAAACCGCGCGGCTGCTCTATGAAGGGCCGTGGATCACGGAACGCTATCTGGTGATCCGCGACCTGCTGGCGTCGTCGCCCGATGCGATTCATCCGGTGACGCGCGAGATCACCCTTCCCGGCGCGCGGCTGACCGCCGCCGACACCTTCGCCGCGCTTTACCGCTTGCAGGCGCTACGCAAGGTCAGCGACCGCACCTTCGCCGATATCGACGCGCTGGTGCTGCCGACGGCCCCGACGGTCTACGGCACGGCGCAAGTGCTGGCCAATCCGATCGAGCTCAACAGCCGGCTCGGCACCTACACCAATTTCGTCAACCTGCTCGACCTCTGCGGGCTCGCCTTGCCGGCGGCGATGCGCGCCGACGGGGCGCCGTTCGGAATTACGCTGCTGGCGCCCGGCGGACGGGACGCGCAACTCGCCAGCATCGGCCGCGCCTTCCACGCCGACACCGGATTGCCTCTGGGCAGCAGATCCTTGCCGCAGCCGCCGCTTGCGGCATTGCCGGCCGGCACGCAGGGCGACGAGATCGCGATCGCCGTGGTCGGCGCGCATCTGTCCGGCATGACGCTCAACGGCGAATTGACGTCCATCGGCGGGCGATTGCTGGGGACCGCCAAAACCGCGCCGGACTACCGGCTTTATGCGCTGGACACGGCGCCGGCCAGACCCGGCATGCTGCGCATTGAAGCAGGTTCGGGGTCATCGATCGAACTGGAAGTCTGGGCTCTGCCGGCGGCCGCGTTCGGAAATTTCGTCGCCGCAGTGCCGCCGCCGCTCTCGATCGGCACGGTGCGCCTCGCCGACGGCCGTGGCGTGAAAGGCTTCATCGTCGAATCCGCCGATGTCGGCGGCGCGCGCGATATTTCTTCGTTCGGCGGCTGGCGCACCTTCATGGCGGGAACGGCGACGATTTAGCCAGCTTAAACCGAAACCGCGTAGAGCTCGTACTCGCCGCGCACCAGTTCGATATGGGTGCGCATCGCACTTGCCGCACCGGCCTTGTCGCCGCGCAGGATCGCCACCACGACGCGGTCGTGCTCGGCATGCGATTTCGCCAACCGTCCGAGGTTGCGGAATTGGGCGCGGCGGAACGGCTGTACCCGCACCCGGGTCGCGAGCGTCATCTCCGCGATATACTCGTTTTGCGAGCCGGCGTAGATCGTATTGTGGAAGCGCTCGTTGACCTCGTTAAATCGCTCCGGATTGCCGGTATAGCTCAGCATCCGCAGTTCCTCATGGACCGCCTCCAGCGCGTGGCGCTCGACCGGCTGCATTCGTTCCGCGGCAAGGCCGGCGCACAACGCTTCCAGCTCGGCCATCGCCTCGAACATCCCGGTCAGCCGCTCGATCGAGGGACGCGCCACCACCGCGCCGCGATGCGCCCGCGCATCGATCAGGCCGCTGGCGGCAAGCTGACGCAGCGCCTCGCGCACCGGCGTGCGGGATACGTTGAAGCGGCGAGCGATATCGGTCTCATCGAGCGCGGCACCCGGCCGCAACGCGCCGCGCACGATTTCATCGGCCAGTTGCAGGCGCAGTTCTTCCGCGCGGGTGATCTTGTAGGAACTGGGCGTGGCGCGATCGACGCGCCGGACCATCGCTTCTGCCGGCCGCCGACGGGCGCCGGTCGGAAGATCGTCGAGGCTCATGTAGCTTGTCCCGGCGGCTCGTCGATGACGCTGACGTGAGCCGCAACGATTCTCCATCCCTCGGCAAACCGCACCCAGGTCTGCATCTGGCGTCCGACCTTGCCGGGCACGGTATCGCGATAAAACAGCGTTGACGCCACCGCGCAGTCCTGGCCATAGGCGGTGATCACCGTCTTTGCGGTCCGGCGCATCAGCCCGGCCGGCGAGCGCGCGGCGCGAAAGGCGTTGATCGCGTCATAGCCATAGAGATTTTCGCCAATCCCGTAACGCAGCGTCCGCGGATCCTTCCGGAACAGTTCACCGAGCACGGCGACGTCGTTGCTGACCAGCGCCTTCTCGTAGCGGGCGAATTGCTCGGTCACCTCGGCGACGACTTCGGGAAGATCGACCTGCATTTCTAGAATCCTTTCGGCGACGGCGCGGCAACCACGCCGGCGCGCTCAAGTGCATGGGCGACGCGGAGCGCAATATCCTCGCGCCAGGGCGGCGCAATGATCTGCACACCGATCGGCATCGGCTCCAGCGGAACCGGCACCGCAACCACGGGGAGGCCGATGAAGGAGATCGGCTGGGTGTGGATGCCGACATTGGCGCGCACCGGCAATTCGACGCCGTCGAGCACGAAGGTCGTCTGTCCGAGCTTCGGCGCGGTGCAGGGCGTTGCCGGCGCCAGGATGACATCGACCGACTTGAACAGTTCCAGCACTTGCGCCCGATACCAGCGGCGGAATTTCTGCGCGCGGTCGACCAGCGGCGCCGGAACCATCGCGCCGGCCAGCAGCCGGTCGCGCACCGCCGGGTCGAAATCGCCCGCCCGCCGCCGCAGCCGATCGAGATGCAGCGAGGCGCCCTCCGTCGTGGTGATCACATAGGCCGCGGCGCGGGCGCGCGCCGCCTCCGGAATTTCGACCGTCCGAGTTACGCCCAGCGCCTTGGCGACGCGGCCAACGGCTTCGACCGCCTCGGGGAAAACATTCTCCTGAAAATATCCGCCGGCGACCGCGACCCTCAAATTCCCGATATCCTGGGTCAGCAGCGCCGTCACCGGCTCGACCGCGCGCGCCGAACATGCCGCATCCCCGGCATCAGGTCCCTGCATGGCGTCATAGGCCAGCGCGAGATCGCCGACATTGCGCGCGAACGGACCGAGATGGTCGAAGCTCGCGACGAACGGAAACGATCGCGCGCGGGACAGCCGGCCATAGGTCGGCTTCAGTCCAAAAATGCCGCAGAACGACGACGGTACCCGGATCGAGCCGTTGGTGTCGGACCCCAGCGCCACCGGCACCAGGCGGCCGCCGACCGCGCCGCCCGAGCCACCCGACGAGCCACCGGTCATCCGGGTCACGTCATGCGGATTGCGCGCGGATCCGTCATGCACATTTTCGCCGGTGAAGTCGTAGGCATATTCGCCCATGTTGAGCGCGCCGACCAGAACCGCGCCGGCCGCTTCCAGCCGCTCGATCAGCGTCGCGTCACGCGGCGCCGACGGTAGGTCTCGGTTGATCTTCGATCCGGCCCGCGTGGCAAGGCCCTGCACATCGAACAGATTCTTTACCGCGAACGGCACCCCGGCAAGCGGGCCGGCATTCTGGCCGGCGGCGATGGCGGCGTCGACGGCCCGCGCCTTGGCGCGGGCGCGATCCGCCGTGATATCGGTGAAGGCATTCAGCACGGGGTTGTGCTTGTCGATCCGCGCCAACGCGGCCTCGGTCGCGTCGAGCGCCGACATCTTTTTGCTGGCGACAGCTTGCGCGATCCCGGAAGCCGTCAGTTCTCCTGAAGTTGCGTTCATGTCGATATCAGGCGGTAAAGACACTGGCGGGCTCGGCTTCGTCCGGCAGGACGAACTCGTCCACCAGCCGCGCGAGTTTCAGCGATACCGCGAGATTGGCCCGTATCTCCGGCCGCCAGGCTTCCTCGACCGGAAGCGCCAGTGCTTTCCCAACGGCATCGATATATTCGTCAAGCGGATCGGCGGCCATCATCTTCCCATTCACTACGTTCAATTTCAGTACACTCAGTGAGCCGGCCGCGGCGGATGTGGAATCGCCGTCAGCAGCTCCCTGGTATAGGCATCCTGCGGATCGCCAAGGACGCGTTCCGACGGCCCTTCTTCGACAATTCGACCTGCCCGCATCACGATAACGCGGTCGCACAGCAATCGTACCACGTTCAAATCGTGCGACACAAACAGATAACTCATGCCCATTGACCGCTTGAGGTCCTGAAGCAAATTCAGGACCACCGCCTGCACCGAGACGTCGAGCGCCGCGGTCGGTTCGTCGAGAATCACAAGCTTGGGATGCAGCGCGATCGCGCGCGCGATACCGACGCGAGCTTTTTGTCCGCCCGACAATTGATGCGGGAAACGATCGAGCAGGTTGACCGGCAGACCGACCTGCTCCGCCAGTTCCTCGCAACGGGCGCGCAAGGCGTCGCGTCCCTTGACGCCGCCGAGCTGCATCAACGGATCGGCGATCGCACGCTCGGCGGTGAAGCGGGGGTTGAGACTGTCGGTCGGATCCTGAAACACCATCTGGATGCTTTTGCGCAGCGGCGAGCGCGCGAATGCCTTTGGCAGGATGCCGCCGATCTCCTCGCCGTCGAACAGGATGCGGCCCGAGGTCTGGTCGAGCAGCCGCATCACCATCATCGACGTCGTGGACTTGCCGCAACCGGATTCGCCGACCAGGCCGACGCTTTCGCCATGCCCGATCTCAAAACCAATGCCGTCGACCGCGCGGAACTGCTCGAGCTCAACCGGCGGCGTTCTGGAGAACAGCCTGGTCAACGTCGCCGTAGCGCCCTGGCGCGGATATTCCTTCACCAGCTTCTCGACCAGCAAAAGCGGCTTTGTGTCTTCGTCACCCCCGGGCCTGATCCGGGGGTCCATCGCCTCCTGCGAAGGGCCGTTCGAGGAAGGATGGATGGCCGGATGAAGCCCGGCCATGACGAGGGATGGGCCGGGCGAGGAGAACGCAGCGGATGGCACGGTCTCCTCCTCCGGCAGCAGATCGCGCAGGGAGGCGCCGAGCCGCGGCGTCGCGCGCATCAGCTTCCTGGTATAGGCATGTTGCGGGTTGGCGAAGATGTCCGCGGATTTCGCGGTTTCAACGACGCGACCCTTTTCCATCACCACCACGCGATCGCAATAGGCCGCCGCCAGCCCCAGATCATGCGTGATCAGGATCGTCGACATGCCGCGCCGTTTGGTCAGCTCGACGATCAGATCCATGACGGCCTTCTGCGTGGTGACGTCGAGGCCGGTGGTCGGCTCGTCTGCGATCAGAAGCTGCGGATTGCACGCCAGCGCCAGCGCGATCACCACACGCTGGCACATGCCGCCGGACAGTTCGAACGGATAGGCGTGATAGCGTTCGCGCGGCCTGGCGATCCTGACCTGTTCCAGCGCCCCGATTGCCTTCTCGCCGCGATCGATCGCGGCGGCCTGTTCGTGCTGACGCAGCACATCCTCGATCTGGTCGCCGACTTTTCGGATCGGATTGAGGGCCGCGCGCGGGTTCTGGAAAATCATCGAGATTTCGCGCCCGCGCAGGTCGCGCATCTGGCTTTCGCTCGCGGTTCTCACGTCGATGCCGGAAAACATCACCGAGCCCTCGGCGATCTTGCCGGCACGGTCGAGGATCCGCATCACCGCATAGGAGGTGACCGACTTGCCGGAGCCGGATTCGCCGACGATGCCGAGCGTCTCGCCTTTGGCGACGGAGATATTGACCTGCTGCACCGCCTTGACGACGCCGCGCCGCGTCGCGAATTCCACCGTGAGGTCATGGACGTCGAGCAGCGGCTGCGCGGTCATGGCTTTGTCACGTCCTTCGCTGCGGATCGACGATGTCGCGCAGGCCATCGCCGAGCAGGTTGAAGCAGAACACCGCGACCATCAGCGCGAGGCCTGGAAACGCCGCGATCCACCATTCGCCCGAGACCATGAAGCCCGCGCCTTCGGCGACCATGATGCCCCATTCCGCCGTCGGCGGCCGCACGCCGAGGCCGATGAACGACAGCCCGGCCGCATTGAGAATCGCGTAACCCATGGTCAGCGACATCTGCACGATCATGATCGGCATGATGTTGGGAAGGATATGCACCAGCAAAATCCGGAACTCGGAATTGCCCGACAACCGCGCCGCCTGCACGAAGCCGGCGTCGCGCCGGACATTGGCCTCGGCGCGCGCCACACGGGCGTAAAGCGGGAAATTGACGATGGCCGTCGCCAGGATGATGTTCTGCACGGTGTTGCCGAGCGCGGCGACGATGCCCATCGCCAGCACGAACAGCGGAAATGCCATGATGGTGTCGGCGATCCGCCCGACGATGCGGTCGGTCCAGCCGCCGAAATAGCCGGCGGCGATCCCGGCGAGGCCGCCCATCAGGAACACCAATACGACCGATGCGACCGCGATAAAGGTATCGAGCCGCGTGGCGACCACGACACGGCTGAAAATATCGCGTCCCAATTGATCGGTGCCGAACCAGTGCGCCCATGACGGCGCCTTCAGCGCCATCGCCGTGTCGGACGCCAAGGGATCGTAGGGCACAATAGCCGGGCCGAACAGTGCCGCGAAAATGATGATGATCAGAAGAACGAAGGCAAAGCCGGTTACGCGATTCTCGCCGAGCACATAGCGCGTATGTTCGAACATCGCGGCAAAACCCGAGCTTCGCGCGGGAGCAACGGGTTCGGCGGCAGGCGCAACGCTACTCATCCTTGCCTCCCTACCCTTCCAGCCGCATGCGCGGATCGATCACGCCATAGAGGATATCGATCAGGAGATTGAGCAGCACATACATCACCGCCATCGTCAGCACGAAGCCCTGCACCGGCGCGAAGTCCGACGAGATCAGCGCTTCCACCGCGTAAGAGCCGATGCCGGGCCAGGCGAACACCTTCTCGACCAGCACGTTGGCGCCGAGCAAAAACGAGAACACCATGCTGAGCGTGGTGATGACCGGCAGCATCGCATTGCGGAAGGCGTAGGTGATGATCACGGTGGTCGGCGAAAGACCGCTGGCGCGTGCAGTACGGACGAAATCCGACGCCAGCACCGAGAGCATCGAGGCGCGCGTTATTCGCGCGATCGGCGCCAATGAGAAAATCGCCAGCGTCGCCGACGGCAGGATCAACTGGTTGAGCGCGGAACGGAATGCCTCGAAATCACGCGCGACCAGAGTATCGATCAGGTAGAAACCGGTGACCGTCGGCGGCGCGCTGTAGAACACGTCGAGCCGTCCGAGCGGCGCCGGCGACCAGCCAAGCTGGAAGTAGAAGATATAGACCAGCAGCAAACCCGTGAAGAACACCGGCAGCGAAACCCCGGCCGTCGTGGTCACGCGACAGAGATGGTCGATCCATGAGCCCGGACGGGTCGCCGCCAACACGCCAAGCGGCAATGCGATCACGATCGAGACCAGCAGCCCGAGCAGCGTCAGTTCGGCCGACGCCGGCAGGCGATTGCGGATTTCATCCGCGACCGGCTGGCCGGTGGTGAGCGAGGTGCCCAGATCGCCATGCGCGAGGTCGTCGGTGTAGCGGAAGAACTGCTCGATCAGCGGCTTGTCGAAGCCAAGCTTTTTCCGGATCTGATCGACCGCCTCCTTGGTCGCCGCAGGACCGGCGAAATACGCCGCGGGATCGCCGGGCAGCGCGCGCGTCAGCAAGAAGGTGACGATCACCACCCCGATCAGGCTCGGGATCGCGAACATCAGCCGCTTGCCGATCAGGCTCAGCATGGCAGGCGCTCCGCGCCGACGAATAGCGAATGGCGCGTGGCGAATGGATTATCGCGACCGTCTGCAGCCATTCGCTACTCCCTATTCGCCATTCGCCATTTACTCACGCCTTGACCAGCGAGCGGTAATCGAGACGGCGGTGGAACCAGTATTCGTAGCCCGAGATGTTCTTCTGCATCGCGACGTTGACGAAGGGCTGGTACAGCGGAATGCGCGGGACATCGCTGAAGGCAAGATCGACGAAGCCCTTCACGTCGGCATCGTAGGTCGCCTTGTCGCCGATCGCGGCCGCATTACGCGCGCCGTCGATCAACCTGTCCATCTCCGGCGACTTGTAGCTCATGGTGTTGAAGACGGAATTATTGCCGTGATAGCACCAGTAGAAGAAGTATTCGGGATAATCGAGCCACCCCGAGAACACGTTGGTGAAGAGCGGCATCTCCTTCTTGTTCAATTCGGTGCGCCAGTTGGCGCCGGGCACCTTGTCGATCGTGGTCTTGATGCCGATCTGCGCCAGGCTTTCCTGCACCAGCACGCAGAGCGGCTCGTTGACCTGCGCGAAGCCGAGGTCGAACGAAAGCGTGGTCTCGAGGCCGTTGGGATAACCGGCCTCGGCCATCAGCGCCTTGGCCTTGTCGATATCGGTGAAATATTTGGTCGGCTGCGGCCAGGCGACTTCCGTCGCCTTGTCGGCCGGCGCGCCGAACATCGGATTGGCGAGGCCGTACATCACCACGTCCATGATCTTCTGATAGGGAATGGCGTAGGCCACGGCCTGGCGCACCTTCAGATTATCGAAGGGCGGCTTGGTCACGTTCATACCGATATACTGAATGCCGTTCGAGAACGGCAGCGACACGATGTTGACCTTGCCGGCGGCCTTGAGCTCCTGGAAATCCTTGTTCGGCAATTCGTAGGAAATGTCGGCGTCGCCTCGTTCCAATAGCGCACGGCGGTTGCCGGCCTGCGGCACCATGCGCCAGATCACGCGCTTGATCTTCGGCATCGGCCCGCAAACCCAGTCGTCGTTGCGCTCCATGATGACTTCGGTGCCGGCGGTCCATTTCGTCACCTTGTAGGCGCCGGAACCCGCGGTCTGCTGCTTGGTGTATTCGAGGCCCCACGGATCCTTTTCCGAGGCGTTCTTCTTCACCAGTTCGGAATTGACGATACAGGGCACGATGACGGCAAGATCGGGAATCGTCAGCCGGTCCTTCTTCAGGAAATCGACCCGCACCGTGTAGTCGTCGACGATCACGAACTGTTCGGGCTTGGTCAGCGAGCCCGCGCTCATCTGGAAGGTCGGGAAACCGCCGACGCTGACGGAGCGGTCCAGCGACCATTTGACGTCTTTGGCCGTCACCGGCGTACCGTCGTGAAACTTCGCGTTCTTCCTCAGCTTGAACGTCGCCGACATGTCGCCGACATTCATGTCCTCGGCGAGTTCGGGCTTGAACTTGTCGCGGTCGTAATAGGGCACCCCACCCGGACCGCTTTTCATCTCGTGGCTGATCAGACGGTCATAACAATTCCACGACACTTCATAGCCGGGGACGTTGGTGCCGACGCCATGAATGTCGAGATTGTTGGGCCCGCCTTCCGAGACGATCAACAAGGTCTCGGAACGGGCATCCGCCTTGGCCGGTGACCAGATCGCGGGGGCGGGCACCATGGCGCCCGCAGCCAGCCCGGATGCGGATTTCAGGAAATCGCGACGCTTCATAGGATGCTCCAAACACCAAATGGCTTTGGAGCTATGTCGCAAGGTTTGTGCCAGACCCTAGCGAAGGCCCAGCACAGAATTAAGACATTGATTTATTTGTATTTTTATTAAGAACCCTCCCATCCAGACCGCGCCCATACAGCAGCATCATTGCATACAAAGATGGATATTTGCCTATTTTATAGCCGAAACTACGCTTGGCCTTTCCTCGGCGTGAAGCAGAGGCCATGCCCAGCATGACCAGCTACATCGGCTTGAACCTTTTGGCCCGACCGTCGACAACTTCACCGAGGGGTCAGATTGCCTGTGTACAGCCAGGTCAGCCTATCGCGGACCGTGACGGTCGCTGCTGCGCTGTTTCTGACGGCGGGTTCGGCGGGCGCGCCGCAGTTTCGCGCCGCGGATAGCCGGCGTGACGATCCCCCGGCCATAGCGGCGCTTGAATCGATGGGACGCCTGATCGCCGAACGGCCCGCCATCCATCACCGCATCGGGCAGACCCACACCGGCACGATCGATCCCAATCGCAGCGAGGCGACGTTGATCGGCAGCGAAATCCACCGCCGTTTCGAGCCCGATGGATCGGTCGGTCTGGCGTTTTACGATTCCGGAGCGCGGCCGATCCACTCCACCCCTTTTCGGGCCGCGGTGACGGAGCGGATCGAACCGATCCGGCAGACGGAGTGAATCGATCTTGGCGATAGCCCGGCAGGACGAAACCGCGGAACGGCCGACATGCCTCGCCGTGCGCGTTCGCTCCCGAATCGTCGGGCTGGTCCGCGCGGTGCCGATCCGCTGGCGCATCCTGTCGATCGCCGCGCTGAACACGGCGGTCGTCGTGGTGCTGGCCGTCATGATCTGGAACGACGTCCAGGTGCTCCGGTCGGCCTGGGACGATGTCCGGCAGGTGCGGGAATCCGACAACACCCTGGCGCTGCTCGGGAGCGAGACCAGCCGGCTGCAGAACCTGATCCACCGCTACATCAACCAGCCGGGTCCGGAATTCTCCGCGGAAATATTGCAGTCGCGCGAGGCCATTCTGGGCACGCTGACCACGCACGCGTCGGCCGATCCGATGCTCTCCGGATCGGCGGCGGAGCTTGAACGCGCGACCGAGCGTTTCCTCAACGGCTTCGGCCAATTGCGCGCCGTGCAGGCGCAGATCACGAAAACCTACGAAGACCAGGTGCTGGGCCCCGCCAAGGACATGGCCGGGCTCTATTCGATCATCGAGGGCGCGACCGGGCACCGCGACGCACTGATCTGGCCGGCGCTGGGCAGGTCCCGCGAGGCCTTTACGGCCCTGCTGGTCGCCGCCAATTCCTATTATTTCTCGTTGGCGGCAGCGTCCGCCGAGGAAGCCCGCCGCAATACCGAGACGATCGAGAAGACCATCCCGGTCATGACCGGCCTCGCCGACAACGACTTGCAGCGCGTGGCGTTAGAGCACCTGAACGAGCGGACGGAAGCGTTGCGGCAAGGCCTGGCAAAATTATCGGACGAGCTTTCCAGCCGAACCGAACTGCTGCGCAACGGCATCGACGCCAGCCAGGCCGAAACCAGCGGCGCCATCGACGGATTGTCGGTCAAGATGCGCCAGCGCGAGCAGAAGGCGCAGGAGACCTTCGACCGGACGCTGGCCAATATCTCGCGCCGGGTATTGTCCATCGCGGTGATCTTTCTCGGCATCATCCTCAGCGCCGGCGTGGTGATCGCGCTCAGCATCCGGCTGCCGCTCTATCAGATCATGTCGGCGATGCAGGCGATCACGTCGGGCGATTATGGCCGGCGGGTGCAGGGAACGGACGCCCGCGACGAAATCGGTGCGATGGCCCGCGCGGTGGACGTCTTCCGCGAGAACGCCATCGCCAAGCGCGCGACCGAAGACGAATTACGCGCCTCAAAGGAGAAGGCCGAGAGCGCCCTGCTCGAATTGAGCGCCGCCCAGCGAAATCTGATCGACGCCGAACGCCTGGCGGCACTCGGCGGCCTGGTTGCAGGCGTCACCCACGAGGTCAATAATCCGCTCGGCATCAGCCTGACGGTGGCGTCGAGTTTCGCCCGCCGCACCGAAATGTTCGACGCCGAACTGAAATCCGACACCCGGTTGCGGCGGTCGCAGCTTGAAGAATTCGTCCGCTCCTCGCGCGATGCCGCCGAGCAACTGGTTGCGAATCTCAATCGCGCCGGCGAACTGATCCAGTCCTTCAAGCAGGTCGCGGTCGATCGCTCCCATGCCGAGCGCCGGCAATTCCTGCTGAACGAGGCGACCGGCCAGATCGTCGCCAGCCTGTGGCCGGTCCTCAAGAAGGCGGGAATCAGCCTTTCCCTGGATGTGCCGGAGGGCCTGGCGATCGACGGCTATCCGGGATCGTATGGGCAGATCCTGACCAACCTCGTCCTCAACGCCGCCAATCATGCCTTTGCCGACGGCCGCGCCGGCACGATCTCGATTTCCGCCAGTTCCGGCGGTCCGGATGATGACGTCGAGATCGTTTTCGCCGACAACGGCGCCGGAATGACCCCGGAGGTGCAGCGGCGGGCGTTCGACCCGTTCTTTACCACCCGCCGCAACGAAGGCGGCACCGGACTCGGCCTGCATATCGTCTATACCCTGGTTACCCAGCAGTTCGGCGGCCGTATGATGCTGGATTCAAGGCTGGGACAAGGTACTACCTTTCGCATTATCATGCCGAAAACCTCACAAGGCGGTCCGGCAACCGCCAACACGGAAAGCGACGGAAGCTCTCGATGGCCGACCCGGACGATGTCCTCCACCTGATCGAAGACACCGGCGCCGTTCCGGAAGTCTCCACCGCGCGAAAATGGAAGGTCGCGGTGATCGACGACGATCAGGCCGTCCATGAAGGCACCCGCTTTGCCCTCAGCGACTACAGCCTGAACGGGCAGACGCTTGAAATCCTGTCGGCCTATTCTGCGGCGGAAGGCCGCATCCTGATGCGGGAGCATCCCGACGTCGCCGCCGTGCTGCTCGACGTCATCATGGAAACCGACGCCGCCGGCCTCGACCTCGTCGAGTACATCCGCAACGACATCAAGAACGAAACCGTCCGCATCATCCTGCGCACCGGGCAGCCCGGACAGGCGCCCGAGCGCCGCGTCATCGTCCAGTACGACATCAACGACTACAAGGCCAAGACCGAGCTGACCGCGGACAAGCTGTTCACCTCGCTGACCGCGGCGTTACGCAGTTACCAGCAGCTCGAGCGCATGGTGCAAACCCGGCGCGGGCTGGAAATCATCATCGACGCCGCATCGACCCTATACGACTTCAAATCGATGCAACGGCTCGCCGAGGGCGTGCTGACGCAGATAGCCTCGCTGTTGAATGTCGATTGCGCCGGCATCCTGGTGCTGCGCGACAACGGACTGGTCGAGGAGCTTTCCGTGCTGGCGGGGTCGGGCTGCTACAGCCGCTTCATCGGCACCACCGGGTCGAAATCGCTCGATCCCGATCTGCGCGCGATGGTGGAGGACGCCTTCAGGCGGCGCAAGCATGAATTCGCCGATCACCGCTCGGTGCTCTATATCCGCACCGGCAGCGGGCGCGAGGTCGTCGTGCTGCTGCAGGCGGAACGGCCGCTGTCCGAAACCGACCGGTCGCTGGTCGAGATTTTCGGCAGCCGGCTGTCGATCGCTTTCGACAATGTCATCCTCTATCAACAGCTCCATGAGGCGAACACGCAGCTCGAAGACCGTGTCGCGCAGCGCACCCGCGCGCTGATGCAGGCCAATCGCAGGCTTTCGGCGCAATGGCTGCGGCTGCAGCGCGCCAACGGCTTCAAGAACGAGATTCTCGGCACCGTCGCCCATGACCTGAAGAATCCGCTCGGCGTCATCCTCGGCCGTACCGAGATGCTGACCGAGCTGATCGGCGCCGGCTCCTCCAGGGAAAGCGTCACCGCGCAGGTCGAGCACATTCGCGACGCCACCAAGCGCCTGACCTTGATGGTCGATCACCTGATCTCGGACGCGATGGCCGACGCTTTCGACATCACGATCCGCCGCGAGGCGGTCGACGTCTCGGCCCTGGTCAGCGAGGTCGCCGAGGCCAACCGGCCGCTGGCCACCAACAAGCAGCAGACCATCGCGGTGTCGGCGCCACCCAATATCGTCACCATGTGCGACGCCGACCGGATGCGGGAAGCCATCGACAATCTCGTCAGCAACGCCATCAAATACAGTTCGATCGGCGGCAAGATCACGATCGTGGTGAGCCAGGAACAGGGCCACACCCTCATCCGCATCGCCGATGAGGGGGCCGGCCTGTCGCCCGAGGATCTCGGCCGGCTGTTCGGCCGTTTCCAGCGGCTCTCCGCCAAACCCACCGCCGGCGAAAGCTCGACCGGCCTCGGACTGTCGATCGTCAAACGCATTCTCGACATGCATGGCGGTCAGGTAACCGCGGAAAGCGCCGGCCCCGGCCAGGGATCGACTTTCGCCCTCGCGCTGCCCGCGACCGAGATGTCATGACATGAGCCAAAGCCCGCACATCATCATTGTCGACGACGAGGCGCCGGCGCGCGAGATGGTCGGCGAATACCTCAAGATGCACGGCTTTGCGGTGACGCTGTGCGAGGGCGGCAAGAGCCTGCGCACCGCGATCGAAGCCGGCGCTCCCGATCTCGTGGTGCTCGATCTGAACATGCCGGAGGAAGACGGGCTTTCCATCATCCGCGACCTGAAAAGCCGCACCAATGTCCCCGTCATCATGCTGACCGCGACCGCAAGCCCGATCGACCGCGTGGTCGGGCTGGAACTCGGCGCCGACGATTACGTCGCCAAACCTTGCGAGTTGCGCGAGTTGATGGCGCGGATTCGTTCGGTGCTGCGGCGAAGCACGCCGGCCAAGGCTGCGATGGGTTCGGAAGCTGCCGCCGCCAAGGCCGAAAAGGATCAGTTGGTGCGATTCGGCACCAAATGGCTCGATCTCGGGGCGCAGGCGCTGCGCGACGACGAGGGTAACGAGCATCCGCTGACCGCTTCCGAATTCGGCCTGCTCAAGGTTTTCGCGGCCAATCCGAAGCGGGTGCTGTCGCGCGAGCGGCTGCTGGAACTGGCCAATGCGCGCGACAGCGAGGCGTTCGACCGCGCCGTCGATCTGCGGATCATGCGAATCCGGCGCAAGATCGAGCCGGACCCGACCAAGCCTGCGGTCATCCGCACCATCCGGGGCGGCGGATATCTGTTTTCTCCCGTCGGCGACAAGGCGTGAGCGCTGCCCTTACGGGTTGAACCACACGCCACGGCGGCTGGAATTTGTTCCAAGCCGCTCACCGTACAGCCTCCAAACGCCGCCGACGTTGAAATCATTCACGTTTACTGCCCGATTGTTTCGTCGCCAGGACCGCGACGAAACAATTCTCCCGACGACGAAACCATTTTCCGCTTTTCACGCAGACACCCCGAAACGTTCGCTGACTATCAATTTTCCCAACGAGGCGCCGCCAAGCGGCGAATTCTTGGGAGTATGTCATGCAGAACGTCATTGCCATCAACGCAGCGGCCCGCCAGGGCATCATCGCCGCCCAGGCGACCTCCGATGAACTGCTGATCGAGAGTATTGCCGACGGCGGCCGGACGGCGATGCACATCCTGTATTCCCGGCATCATCTGCGGGTCTATCGCTTCATCCTGCGGATCGTCCGGGACGCCACGACGGCGGAAGATCTCGTCAGCCAGGTCTTTCTCGACGTGTGGCGCACCGCGCGCCAGTTCGAGGGCCGTTCCCAGGTTTCCACCTGGCTGTTGTCGATCGCCCGTTTCAAGGCTCTGACCGCGATACGCCAGCGCCGGTACGAGGACATCGAACAGGAAGACGTGCTTGAAATCGCCGACCCCGCCGATACGCCGGAAGCCTCGATGGAACGCGCCAACACCAGCGCCATCCTCCGCGCCTGCATCGCCAAGCTTTCGCCGGCGCATCGCGAGATCATCAACCTCGTTTACTACCACGAGAAATCGGTCGAGGAGGCCGGCGAGATCATCGGAATTCCGCAAAGCACGGTGAAGACCCGGATGTTCTACGCCCGCAAGCAACTCGCCGAGCTGCTCAAGGGCGCCGGCCTTGGAAGTGTTGCCGCGTGACCTTCATCACGTTCATGCAACGATACAATTGAAACAATTTTCGACATCGCCCGGAAAAAAATCTTTGCTATATTGACCATGAATCGTTTGGAGGTCTCCACGACGGCCTCCTTCCTGTGACAGCGAGACCACGACCCGCTGTCATCGTTTTCTAGCCTCTCAAGTTTTCTAACCTCCCAAATCTCCAACGGCCCGGATGGCATGCCCCCATCCGGGCCGCTCTGTATCGGGAGCGGATTTTCCGTCTCCGCTGTTTTTCGACCTCCGTTCAACCGCGGCCGCCGTCGCACCGCCTGTTGGGGTTCGCTGCGTTCTGGTGCGGCGACGCGGTGGCGCCTGTTTCGTTCGGCCTGCGGCTCTGGCCTGCGCCGAAATACGGCTTTCAAGACATTTTGCCGACATGGCGGCTTTCGAAAAACCGAAAGCGCCGTGGGCCGCGTTCATCCGTCATGGCCGGCCCTGCTTGCCATTCCGCTATCGGTACGATTTGATGGCCCGAAGTAATCGGCAAATGGCGGCAGCATCTTCCGGCGGCGCCAACAGGAGAGCTTTGCATGATCAAGTTACGGCATCTGATCTGGATGATCGTCGCCGCAGCCGGACTGGCATTATCGGTCTCGCAGAGCTTTGCTCAGCAGCCGGAAGATCCGGGCGACCAGCCGGGCCTGGTGCCGGAAGAGAATGTCGAACTCGATCCGGAGTTCCGCAAGCAGATGGTCTCCTACCGCAGCACCGAACCGCCCGGCACCATCATCATTTCGACGGCGGAACGGCATCTTTATCTGATCCAGGGCAGCGGACGCGCGCTGCGTTACGGCATCGGCGTCGGCCGCGACGGCTTCCAGTGGCAGGGCCTTCTGAACATCACGCGCAAGGCGGAGTGGCCGGACTGGACGCCGCCGCCCGAGATGATCGCACGCCAGCCCTATCTGCCGCGTTTCATGGCCGGCGGTCCCGGCAATCCGCTCGGCGCCCGCGCGATGTATCTCGGCACCACCGTCTACCGCATCCACGGCACCAATCAGCCCGAGACCATCGGCACGGCGATTTCATCCGGCTGTTTCCGCCTGGTCAATGCCGACGTGATCGACCTTTACGACCGCATCCCGGTCGGCACCAAGGTGATCGTGAAGCAGAAGCCGGAGCTGTGATCGCGCCGGCCGCTTCCTTCCCAGCCCGTTGTTTCTTCATCCATTGGCGAGAGATACATCATGCGCACATTTCGAGGCGGCCTGCTCATCGGGCTCGTGATTGCATTCGCGGTCGCGGCTGCCGCCGTCACCTATGAACGATATGACACCCGGACCCTGAAGCGGACGCTGCGGCGCGGTGAGGTGCTGTGCGGCGTCAATACCGGCCTGCCCGGCTTCTCGATTCCCGACGGCAATGGCAACTGGAGCGGATTCGACGTCGACTTCTGCCGCGCGGTCGCGGCCGCGATCTTCGACGATCCGACGAAAGCGAAGTTCATTCCGCTCGACACCGATGAGCGCTTCAAGGAATTGCAGAATCGCAAAGTGGACATTCTTTCGCGCAACTCGACATGGAGCATGTCGCGCGAGACCAATTACGATCTCTATTTTCCTGCGGTGGCTTATTACGACGGCGAGGGATTCATGGTGCCGCGCTCGCGCAATATCGATTCAGCGCTGGCGCTCGACGGCAGCAAGATCTGCGTTCAGGACAACACCACGACCAGGCTCAACCTCGCGGATTATTTCCGCGCCAACAACATGAAGTACGAGGAAATCAAGTTCGACAGGCTGGACGATGTCGTCAAGGCCTACGACACCGGCAAATGTGACACCTTCACTTCCGACGCGTCGCAGCTTTATGCCCTGCGGCTGAATCTTTCGAAACCGGACGATCACGTCATCCTGCCGGATATCATTTCGAAGGAACCGCTGGCCCCCGTCGTGCGCGAGCGCGACGACGACTGGATGCTGATCGTGAAGTGGACGCTCTATGCGATGATCAACGCCGAGGAGCTCGGCATCACCTCGAAGAACATCGATGAAGCCCTGAAATCGAAGAAACCCGACGTGATGCGGCTGGTCGGGACCGAAGGCAGCTATGGCGAGGATCTCGGGCTCACCAAGGACTGGGCCGCCCGTATCATCCGTCACGTCGGCAATTACGGCGAGGTCTACGACCGTAATGTCGGCAGCGGATCGAAGCTGCACATTCCGCGCGGGCTCAATCAGCTCTGGAGCAACGGCGGCATTCAGTACGCCCCGCCGATCAGATAGCCTCCCGACCAGATAGTCCTGCACCCGCCGGGTAACGGCTCCCTTGATAAAATGCCGTCGCCCGCCGAAGGCCCGGATGTCTGCCGTTTAAAACAAAAGGAAACAGAGATGCGCCTGAAACTGCTTTCGCCTGGCGAAATGAGCGCGGACCAGAAGCAAACCTACGACGAATCGATCGCCGGCAAGCGTGGCGCACCGCCGCCACCGATGATGGCCTGGCTCAACAGCCCGGAAATGGCGCGGCATGCCACGCGCCTGGGCGGTTTCCTGCGCTTCGATACGGTATTCCCCGCCAGGATTTCCGAAATCGCCATCCTGGTCACCGCGCGGCATTGGACGGCGCATTACGAATGGTACGCCCATAAGCGTCTTGCGCTGAAGGGCGGCCTCGATCCGAAGATCATCGATGACATCCGTGACCGCCGTACGCCGCAATTCGACGACCCCACGGCCAAGCTGGTCTACGACGTCGCCAAATCGCTGCATGAAGGCCACGGCGTCGCCAAGGGGCTGTACGACGAGGCCGTCAGGATGGTCGGCGAGCGCGGCGTCACCGAGATCGTCGGGCTGTGCGGCTATTACACGCTGGTCTCGATGACGCTGAACACGTTCGAATTCGGATTGCCGGACGGCGAAGTGTCCGAGCTTGCGTGATCGTCGTCCGCTGCATAGATCGCGGTAGGCCTCTACATCGGCGATGGAGCGAATATGCCGGAAAATCCACCTATTATCGCGGGCACGCGGATCGGACACGTTCATCTCAAGGTGGCCGACCTCGATCGCGCGCTCGGCTTTTATTGCGGCGTGCTGGGATTTGAGCTGATGCAGCGGATGGGCTCCGGTGCGGCGTTCATCTCGGCCGGCGGCTATCATCACCATATCGGGCTCAACACCTGGGAGAGCAAAGGCGGCCATCCGCCGCCACCGGGGACGACCGGGTTGTTTCATACCGCGATCCTCTACCCGACCCGCCCTTCGCTGGCGGACGCGCTGCATCGCGTGATCGGTGCCGGAATTCCGCTCGACGGCGCCAGCGACCATGGCGTCAGCGAAGCGTTGTACCTGCGCGACCCCGACGAGAACGGCGTCGAACTCTATTGGGACCGCCCCAAGGAGCAATGGCCGCTTACGCCGGACGGAACGCTGGCGATGTTCACGAAGCGGCTCGATCTCGAGGACCTGCTGCAACAACGAGAGGCGTAGCCTTCACCGTCACGATCAGGATCGCTGCGGCCAATTCCAGCCCGATACAGCCGTAAAATGGCAGGGCGTAGCTGCCCGACATATCGCGCAACAGGCCGATCACACCCGGACCGAAGGCGTAGGTGACCTGATTGATCGCCGTGATCAGGCTGATCAAGACGCCGAACGAGCGCGGGTCGAATTCGCGCTGCACGATCAGCGACGGCAACGTAATCAGGTTTCCGACCGAAAATCCGAACAACGCGCAGGCCGCCGTCAGCACGATTGCGCTGCGCGAATTGATGACGATCGCGAGCGCCGCAGCCTGGCTGGCGAACGAAATCGCCGACGCCAGCCGCTGATTGAGCCGGTCGATCACCGCGGAGAACAGCACTCGCCCGATCAACGCCATCGCGGTCAACAGCGAAACAGCGACCGCCGCCTGCTCGCGGCCGATCACCGGATCGAGAAAAGCAACCAGATGGACGATGAATCCCACCTGCGCGAACAGCACCAGCGCGAACGCGATGGATATGCTCAGGAATGCGACATTGCGAAGCGCCTCGGCGCGGATCTGCGTTGCCGGCTGCGCATCCGGTTTCACAGACGTCGATACGATGCCGCGGCGGCCGGGCGGTTGCCCGACGAAGATCAGGACCACCGGGACCATCAGCACCAGCATCGCCGCCGCGACCGTCAGCAAGGCGCCGGCAAATCCGAACGCACCGATCGCGGCGACCAATAGCGGCACGCCGGCAATGCCGCCGAAGCTGGCGCCGTTCAGCGCCAGGCCCCGCCTTTTGTCGAACCAGAGGCCGAGCGTGTTGGTGATGATGCCGAGGCTGGTGCCCGCCCAGCCGAAGGCAAGAACGCCATCGGCGACATAAAGCTGCCAGGGCTCGGTGACCTGGCCGATCAGGACGGCCGCCACGGCCAAAGAAAATAGACCCGCCAACAGGCAATAGCGCGGGCCGAAGACTCGGATCGTCTCGCTGATGAACACAACCAGCAAAGCGCCCAGCAGATAGAAGAAGGTCGTCGCGCTCGAGATCAGCGAGGTCGGCCAGCCGTGCAGGCGATGCAGTTCGGCGACATAAATGCTCTGGCCGTAAAAACCGAAGCCCCAGCCGAACGTCCCCACCAGAAAGCAGACCGCGACGATGCGCCAGCCGTCGTAGCGGATCGAGGTTTCGTCGGTGACGATGGAGGGATGGCTGGATGCGTCCAACTTCTTTTCTCTTAACGCTTCGCGCTCTTATCGGGATGGCGACGAAATTAACAGCCCCGCAACCGGCGATGCTTCGATGGCAATCGAGCCGTCGCGCGGTCAGATGCCTGGATCCGGAACTCGATCGAGGTCCCGCAGCCGACGGCGCCTCGCGAGCGAAGCCACCATCAGAACCGCCAATCCCAGCAGCACCGGCGGATAGACCACCATATTCACCGCCGACCAGCCGTAATTCGCCAGCAACTGGCCGGAGGAGAACGATCCCAGCGCCATCATTCCGAACACCAGGAAATCGTTGAAAGCCTGCACCTTGTTGCGTTCCTGCGGCCGGTGGGTCTCCAGCACCAGGGCCGACGCGCCGACGAAGCCGAAATTCCAGCCGACGCCGAGAACGAACAGCGTGGCCCAGAAATGCATCGCCGTGATGCCCGACAGTCCGATCGTCGCGGCACAGGCCTCCAGCAGCAGCCCCGTGGCGACGATCCTCGCCGCTCCGAAACGGGCAATCAGGGTCCCGGTGAAAAAGCTCGGCCCGTACATCGCAACGATGTGCCACTGGATGCCGAAATTGGAATCGCTGACGGGCAGACCGCATATCTTCATCGCCAGCGGCGCCGACGTCATCACCAGGTTCATCATGGGATAGGCGACGATGCCGCACAGCGCGGCGGCGATGAACCGCGGCTGCCGCACGATCTCCAGCAGCGGACGGCCACCGTGAAGATCGGACGGCGCCGGCTTCGGCGCGTCGATCCCCGACAGCACGACCATCGCAACCACGGCGACTGCGGCCTGTACCACGAAGCTGAACGCGAACAGATAGGGCTGCCAGATATCCATGGTCCATTGCACAAGCTGCGGGCCGAGCACGCCGGCGAACACGCCGCCGGCCATCACCCACGACACCGCCTTCGGCCGGTAGGCGGCGCTGGCGCCGTCGGCGGCGGCAAAACGATAGGATTGCGACACCGCCCCATATAGTCCGCCGAGGAAGGTCGCACAGCAGAACAGCGGAAACGAACCATGCAGAATCGCGAACGCGCCGAGCAGGCCGGTCAGCACGCCGCAGCCGGTGCCGATGATGAAGGCGACGCGACGGCCATAACGCCGCGAGATCGCGCCGGTCGGCAACGTTCCGGCGGCAAGCCCGACCACATACATCGAGATCGGCACCGTAGCGAACGACATATCCGGCGCCAGCGTCGCGCCGACGATCGAGCCGGTGGCGAAAATGACCGCGGAATTCGCGCCGGTCAGCGCCTGCGCCGCCGCCAGCCGCAGCACATTGGCTCGGACGCGCGCATCGGCGGCGGCTTCGTTGGTGGCTATCTCGTCGGTCGCTATGGTGTCGGCCATCGGTATGTCCGCAGAATCTCCCGGTTCCGGCACTATGGAGAGACGCGGTGGCGCGATCAACCGGCGCGAGCGGGCGCGGGCCATGCATCGGCGGTCAGGCTGTCTCGGTTCGCCCGAACACCAGGATCAGATTGTTGGCAGGCATCTCGACCATCTCGATCAGCGCCAGACCCGCATCGGCCGCCAGGCCTTCAAGGTCGGCGACATCGCGCACGCCCCATTCGGGATTCTGGTCGCGGAGCGCGCTGTCGAACACGGCATTGCTGACGGCGATATGCTTGCCGCCACGCTTGAACGGCCCATAGAGAAACAGCCGCCCGTCGGCGCCGAGGTAGCGCCCCGCTCCCGCGAACAGGCCTTCGGCCACGCGCCACGGCGCGATATGGATCACATTGGCGCAGAAGGCCGCGAGCAGCTTGCCGGGACCGCGGCCATCGCGCATCTCGGCGCACCAGGCCGGATCGGACAAATCGATCCGCAACGGCGGGCGGATATTCGATAGCCCGGCATGCGCCCGCCAGGCCGCAATGCTCTTGAGATGCTGCTCGTTGAGATCGCCCGGCCACCAGACGATGTCGGGCGTGTGGCGCGCGAAATGGACCACGTGCTGACCGGTGCCGCTGCCGGCCTCGACGACATCCCCGGATCTGCCGGCAAGGAAGCGCTGCAACACGTCCCAAATCGGCTGATGGTTGCGATGGAACGCCGCCGCATCGAGGCGTCCGTCGGGCTCAACCGGACGGCCGTCTTTGCCGAATTCCACGACAAACTCAGCCATGACGCAGCTCCGCAGCATTGGCGACTAATTTACTGCTTTTACCTTACTGCCGCGATCCCGTTGTCGCCATTGCCATCTGATGGCGTTTCTGCTTTTGACACCCTATAATTCCAAAGCTGCCGGGATGAATTTGCGGAAAATGCCTTTGACAGAGATCCGTTCGACGAACCCCGTGCGGGTTCCGGCGCTGGCCTTGGCGTTTGCGATCGGTGCTGCGCTGTTGACGGGCCCGGCCCGCGCGCAATCCGCGGCGTCCGAAGGCCAGAAACTGGCGTTCGATCGCGGCAAGGGCAACTGCCTGACCTGCCATGTCATCAAGGGCGGCGATCTTCCCGGCTCGATCGGCCCGGAACTCGCCGACATCAAGCGCAAATATCCCGACCGCAAGGATCTGGTGGCGATCCTCAACGATGAGACCAGGCGCAATCCACAGACCGTGATGCCCCCGTTCGGGCGAAACCGGATTTTGACCGAGCAGGAGATCGACGCGATCGTGGATTTCCTGCAGACATTGTAACGGCGAACGCGCGCTTTAGGAAAGACTTCGGATGATTTCGACTGACAACGGATTTTCGGCGGCGCGGCGGCTGATCCTGAAAGGCACCGCGACCGTCGCGTTGATCGGCCTTGGCGGCGTTCCGTTCGGCGCGATACCGGCACTGGCCGCGGCCAACGACAAATGGCCGGAAGATGCGTTCAAGCAGAAGGGCGAGGCCGACGCTATCAAGGCGCTTTACGGCAAGACCGCCGAGCCGTCCGACAAGGTCAGGCTCGACGCGCCCGAGATCGCGGAGAACGGCGCGGTGGTGCCGGTTTCGGTCGCGACGACGCTGGACGATGTGACCTCGATCTCGTTTCTCGTCGCCGACAATCCGAATGCGCTGGCGGCGTCCTACCAAATTCCGCCGGGCACGCTGCCGAGCGTGGCCAACCGGCTCAAAATGGCGAAGACGAGCAATGTGACCGCGATCGTGGAAGCCGGCGGCAAGCTCTACAGCGCGACCAAGGAAGTCAAGGTGACCGTCGGCGGCTGCGGCGGCTGACAAAGAACGTTCGAGGAGTATTCCGATGGCATCGACTATTCGCGTGCGGGCCACCGCAAACGGCGACATCACCGAAGTCCAGGCGCTGATCCAGCACCCGATGGATTCCGGCTTCGTCAAGGATGCGCAGGGGCAAATCATCCCGCCGCACTTCATCCAGCAATTGACCTTCGAATGTAACGGCAAAAGCGTGTTCGTCGCCGATTGGGGCGCCGCGGTCTCTAAGGACCCCTACGTCAAGTTCAGCTTCAAGGGCGGCAACAGGGGCGACGACCTCAAGATCAGCTGGGTCGACAACAAGGGCGCATCCGACACGACCACCGCCAAGATTCAGTGACGCGCGAGCCGGCAAATATGAAGCTGCAATCCGCGATCCAGTTTGCTTCGGCCGCCGTCGCGCTGGCGGCGCTGATCGTTATCGGACCGTCCGCGATCGCCGCCGACAGCATCGATCCGGCTGCGGACGCGAAAGCGTTCCAGAAATATTTCACCGACAAATTTCCCAGGCTGGAGCTGAAGGACTTCGTCAACGGACCCTATTCGATGAACGAGGACATGCGCCGGCAGTGGCAGGAAAAGGAAGAATTTCCGCCTTATGAATTTTCCCTTGAAGCCGGCAAGGAGATGTTCTCCACGCCGTTCAGGAACGGCAAGACCTATGCCGATTGCTTCCCCAACGGCGGCATCGGCATCCGTCAGGACTATCCTTATTTCGACGGGAAGGAAGGCAAGGTCGTCACGCTCGAACTGGCGCTGAATCGATGCCGCGAGGCCAATGGCGAGGCGCCGATTTCCTATGTGAAGGACGACATGGCCGCGCTCACCGCCTATATGGCGTTCACCTCGCGCGGTAAACCGTTCGACATCAAGATCCCCAATGATCCGCGCGCGCTTGAAGCGTTCGAGGACGGCAAGCGCTATTTCTATACGCGCCGCGGCCAACTCAACTTCTCCTGCGCGAGCTGCCATGTGCAGAATCCCGGCGAGCGGATCCGTGCCGAAATCCTCGCACCCGCGCTCGGCATTCTCAACGCGATGCCGATCTACCGATCCGAATGGGGCGGCATGGGCACGATCAGCCGCCGCTTCGTCACCTGCAACATCCAGACCCGCGGCGTTCCGCTCGAGCCGCAATCGGACGAATACCGCAATCTCGAATATTATCTGTCCTATGTCAGCAACGGGTTGCCGATCTCCGGTCCGGGAGCGCGGCCGTGAGCGTGTTTCAAAACAAGGTCTCGGTGCTCGCGCTGTCGTCCGCGCTGCTGATCGCAGCACTATCACCCGCACAGGCCGCGTCGGAGGTTGATTTCAAGACCGCCTATGCCGCGGCCGAGGCTGCCAACAAAGAGGCAGGCCGGTTGCGCGATCAGTGGACCACGACGCAGGCCGCCCTGGATGCCGCGAACAAAGCCGCCGACGCCGGCAATTTCGATCAGGCCGTTGCGTCGGCGAAAGAAGCCGAAGCCCTGGCCAGGGCCTCGATCTTGCAGGCGACCAGCGAGAAGGACGCCTGGAAGGCGCTCGAAATCCGTTGATGCTTAGCCGGAAGCGCTGAAACATCGCATGACCGTCCGCCGCCGCGACTTTCTCAGGATTTCAGGTGCGGCCGCCTTGTCGGGCGGATTGCCGCGCCTCGCGCGCAGCGCCGACACGCCAAGCGTTTACGATCTCGAACGCTTCGGCAACGCGCGCATCCTGCACATGACGGATACCCATGCGCAGTTGCAGCCGGTCTATTTTCGCGAGCCGAGCGTCAATCTCGGCCTCGGCGAGATGCGGGGACGACCGCCGCATCTGGTTGGCAAAGCCTTTCTCGACCGCTTCGGCATCAGGCCCGACAGTGCCGATGCCTACGCCTTCACCTTTCTCGATTTCGAAAAATCCGCCGCGCGGTTCGGCAGGCTCGGCGGCTTTGCCCATCTGAAGACGCTGATCGATCGGTTCCGCAATGACGCAGGCCCGGGACGCACCCTGCTGCTCGATGGCGGCGATCTGTGGCAAGGCACCGGACAGGCCAACGCGATGCAGGGCGCCGACATGGTGGAGGCCGCGAACCTGCTCGGCATCGAGGCGATGACCGGTCATTGGGAATTCACCTATGGCGAGGCGGCGCTGCGCAAGAACCTGGAGCGCTTCAAGGGCGAGTTCCTGGCGCAGAACGTTTTTCTCACCGAGGAAGCCGCCTTCAACGACGCCAGGGCCTTCGACCCTGCAACGGGGCGCGTGTTCAAACCCTCGATCATCAGGGAAATCGGCGGATATCGCGTCGCCGTGATCGGCCAGGCCTTTCCCTATGTGCCGATCGCCCATCCCAAGCGGTTTACGCCGGACTGGACCTTCGGTGTCCGCGACGACGAATTGCAGAAACTGGTCGATGCGCTGCGCATCCATGACAAGGTCGATGCGGTCCTGCTGCTGTCGCATAACGGCATGGACGTCGATCTCAAGCTCGCCAGCCGCGTCAGCGGCATCGATGTCATCCTCGGCGGCCACACCCATGACGCCGTGCCGCAGCCGGTCGCGGTCCGAAACGCCGGCGGGGTCACGCTGGTCACCAATGCCGGCTCGAACGGAAAATTCCTGGGCGTGCTCGATCTCGAACTGGCAAAGGGCAAGGTCGCCGATGTGCGCTACCGGCTGTTCCCGGTGTTCTCCGAACTGCTGAAGCCCGATCCCGGGATGCAGGCGCTGATCGACAGGATCGGCGAACCCTATGCGGCGACTTACGCCGAGAAGATCGCGACCGCCGACCGCCTGCTCTATCGCCGCGGCAATTTCGACGGCACGATGGACCGGCTGATCTGCGATGCGCTGCGCCGCGAACTCGACGCCGAGATCGCGCTCTCGCCGGGGTTCCGCTGGGGCACCACGGTCTTGCAGGATCAGCCTGTGACCATGAACGATGTGCTGGCGGAGACCGCGATCACCTACCCGGAAACCTATGTCCAGCGCATGACCGGGAGCCAGATCAAAGAGATCCTGGAAGATGTCTGCGACAATCTCTTCAATGCCGATCCCTATTACCAGCAGGGCGGGGACATGGTCCGCGCCGGCGGCATGGCCTATATTTGTTCGCCGGCCGAGGCGGCGGGCCGCCGGATATCCGGCCTGACGCTCGACAATGGCCGCGCCATCGAAGCCGGCAAGAGCTACAAGGTAGCCGGATGGGCGTCGGTCAACGCGCAGAAGGGAACGCCGGTGTGGGATGTCCTCGCCAACTATCTGCGCGCCGGAAAAATCGGAGATCCGCGCAAGTCGGGCGTCACGCTGAAGGGCGTCGACGACAATCCGGGCCTCGCGGAACAAGGATGAGGCCCTTGATGAAACAGCGATGGTCGATCGCGCGCGCCGTCAGCTTCGCCATGATGGCGGCGATCGTAACGACAACGGCCTTTTCGACGGCGCGCGCAGAGCCCGCGCCGCTGCCGGACAAACCGTTCGCCGAGCATCGCATCGCCTTGCAGCTCTCGGACAGCGATCCGAAGAAACAAAGCCTGGTGATCAGCGTCGCGTTCAATCTGCTGAAACTCTACGATCCCGACAAGGTCGCGATCGAGGTGGTGGCGTTCGGCCCCGGCATCGAGTTGCTGTTTCCGGACAATCCCAACCGCAAATTGATCGAGAGCCTGGTCGCGCAGGGCGTAAAGTTCGATATCTGCCTCAACACCGTTGATACGATCGAACGCGAAACCGGCAAGCGGCCGCCCTATATTCCCGCCGCGACGCCGGTTCAGGTCGGCGTCGGCCAAATCCTGTCGCTGACCGAAAACGGCTACACGCTGGTCCGGCCTTGAGGAGTGATCTCATGCGTGACTTTATTCTTCGCATAGCAACGGTCGCCCTGATGTCGATCGGATATATCTCCGCAAGTTCGGCCGCCGACGGCAAGACACACCACGTCGCCATTCAGATCGATCAGAACGATCCGCAAATCATGAACCTCGTGATCAACAACGCCGCCAACGTGATCGGCTACTATCAGAGCAGGCACGAGGATGTGGACATCGATATCGTCGCCTATGGGCCCGGCCTGCACATGCTGCGCGCCGACACTTCGCCGGTGAAGGACCGCATCAAGCGGCTCAAGGACATGGTCTTTCCCGGCAAGATCCAGTTCTCGGCCTGCGACAACACCCGGCAGGGCATGGAAAAGGCGGAAGGCCATGAGATTGCCATTCTGCCCGAGGCCACCGTCGTTCCGTCCGGCGTCGTTCATTTGATGGAGTTGCAGGAACAGGGCTGGAGCTACGTTCGGCCATGACGAGGACGATGGCAATCGCGCTGCGATATCCGGCCGCCCTCGGTATGACCTTGCTGGCGTTGGGCTGGTCTTCCGCGATGGCCGACAACGATGCGATCGTCACCTACAAATCGCTGTCGCCGGAAATCGCGCTTGCGGCGGCGCAGGCCGCGCTCCAGCAATGCCGCGACAACGGATACCAGGTGGCGGTCGCGGTGGTTGACCGCTTCGGCCAGCCGCAGGTGATGCTGCGGGACCGTTTTGCCGGCCCGCCCGCCCCGGATACCGCGACCCGCAAGGCCTACACCGCGCTGAGTTTCCGCACTAATACCAGCGACCTCGAAAAGTCGATCCAGTCCGGCAAGACCGATCCCGGCCTCGCCCGATTGCCCCATGTCGCCGTGCTGGCCGGCGGGCTCATCATCGAAGCGGGCGGCACGCTGCTTGGCGGCATCGGCGTGTCCGGCGCGCCGGGCGGCGACAAGGACGAGGTTTGCGCCAAAGCCGGGCTCGACGCCATCCGCGACAGAATTGATTTCTAGAAAAATAGGAATATATCGAAAAATCGTCTATGATTTGGCCAGAACACGGTAGAATTCGACCATGATTTTTCGCCAGCTCTTCGACAGCGTTTCCGGAACCTATAGCTATCTGCTCGCCAGCCGGATCGGCGGTGAGGCCCTGATCCTCGACCCCGTACTGGAGAAGGCCGACCGCTACTGCCAGTTGCTGCGCGAACTCGACCTCAAGCTGGTCAAGGCCGTCGACACCCATCTGCACGCCGATCATGTCACCGGGCTTGGCGAGCTGCGCGACCGCACCCAATGCGTCACCATCATGGGCGAGCAGAGCAAGGCCGATGTGGTGGCGATGCGGGTCGCCGACGGCGACAGGGTCACGATCGAGGGCCTTGCGCTCGACGTGATGTACACGCCCGGCCATACCGACGATTCCTATAGCTACCTGATGGGCGATCGCGTCTTCACCGGCGATACGTTGCTGATCCGCGGCACCGGCCGCACCGATTTCCAGAACGGCAGCGCGCGGGCGCAATATGATTCGATCTTCAACCGGCTGCTGAAACTGCCCGAAGAGACCATGGTGTTTCCCGCCCACGACTATAAGGGCGACACCGTCTCCACCATCGGCGAGGAGAAACGCTACAATCCGCGGCTGCAAGTGCGCTCGGTCGACCAATATGTCGAGCTGATGAACAACCTCAATCTGCCCAATCCGAAAATGATGGATGTGGCGGTGCCGGCCAACATGCATGTCGGGCTGCACCAGGAGGAACTTGCGAAGCAGGGCCTCGCGCTCAGCGCCCGCGATGCGATCGAAAGCCTCGGCCGGCCCGACATGCTGCTGGTCGACCTGCGCGAGAACGGCGAACGTGACAGGCACGGCACGCTGGCGGGCGCGCTTCACGCCCCCTATCCCGCAATCGGCGAGAGTCTGCGGCCGGGCGGCATGCTGCGCGAAGTCGCGGCGGCGACCGGACGCCGCGTCGTGTTCTTCTGCGCGTTCGGCGAGCGCTCGGCGATGGCCGTCGCCACCGCGAAGAATGCGGGCCTCGCCAACACCGCCCATATCGCCGGCGGCCTCGATGCCTGGAAAAAGGCCGGCGGCCCGGTGCTAAGGGGATAAAGGTCAATCTCGTTTGACCCGGACAATCTTCTCAGTCATTCTGGGGCGCATCGAAGATGCGAACTCCGATGTGCAATTGCACATCGGAGAATCTCAAGATTCCCCGATGCGCAACTGCGCATCTGATGTCTGGTCCTTCGGACCATCCCGGAATGACAAATCTTGGGGCAGCACCTACCTCCCAACCCGCTCCAGCTCCGTAACCAGCCTATCCAGCGCATCCGCCAGCAACACGCCGCCGCAGACGGCGAGTCGGTCCGGAATCACGATGCGCTTGCTCGCCGGATAGAACCGCTCCAGCGCGGGATGCAGCAGAAAGGCGCTGCCCTCGTCCGGCGCATGATCACCGGCCTCCGACACCACGATGAAATCGGGCCTGGCGTTCACGATCGCCTCCAGCGTGGCGTAACCGCCCGAAGTGACGCCGAGTTCACCGGCGGCATTGGAGAGGCCAACCTCGCTCAAGAGCGAACCAAGCAGGCTGTCGCTGCCGGTTACCCAGCCGCGCCGCTGCAGCGGCAGCACCGAATAATGTTTACCGCTCATAGCCTGACGCGCCCGCGCTAGCGCCTGGTCGAGCCGGGCGATTTCCGCCGCGGCGCGATCGGGATGGCCGACGATGTCCTCCATCCGGCGAATCTGATCCTTGACTTCATCGAGCGAATTCGGCACGCCAAATTCCTCCAGATGAAAGCCTTTCGCCTTCAGGAGTTCGCGCGTCGTCCGCCGGTCGAACAGGCTCGCGACCACGATGTCCGGCCTGAGCACCAAAACCTCTTCCGCGCCCGACAGAACCCGATAATCGCGCGGATCGCCGCCCATCCTGGATTGCCACGCGTCGCGTGCGAAGCGGCTGATGCCGAGGATCTGCCCGGGATCGGCGAGCGCGATCAGAAGCTGGTCGGTGCAGGCATTCATCGAGACGATCCGCGGCAGGCCCTCCGCCCGCGCGGCCGACAGCGCCATGCAGGATAGCGCCAGAGCCGCCGTGGCGATCCTTCGTGATAAAAATCCGGCGCGGCTCTTCATCGCCTTTTCAGATTTCCGCCCAGGGCACGATGACGGCCTCATGCTGATATTCCGCGCGATAGGCGCTGATCCCGAACACCTCCGCCATGACGCGCTCCGACAAGGCCTCACCCGGAGCTCCGTGGGCCGCGAGGCGGCCTTGCGACAACACCAGAACCGTATCGGCGAACCGCGCCGCGAGCCCGAGATCGTGCGTCACCACGATCACCAGCACACCCTTGTCAGCGGCCATGCGCAGGCTTTTCATGACGTCGAGCTGGTGACGCGGATCGAGCGAAGCCGTCGGCTCGTCCGCCAGGATCACCGGCGCTTCCACGGCGAACACCCGCGCCAATGCGACGCGGCTGCGCTCGCCGCCGGACAATTCGGTGACGCGGCGCGCGGCAAATTCCATCACATCCGCGGCCTGCATCGCACGCAACACCGCCTCGGCATCCTCCGGCGCCAATCGCGAGGGATCGGTCGCGCCGTGCGGATAGCGGCCGAGCGCCACGATGTCGTGTGCGGGCAGCGGCCAGTACACAATATGGCCCTGCGGCAGATAGGCGAAGCGCCTGGCGCGGTCGCGCAAGGAAAGCGACGACAACGCGTCGCCGCCTATCTGGATGTCTCCATCCGATGGCAACAACCCCGCCAGCGCCCGCAACAGCGTGGTCTTGCCGGCGCCGTTCGGCCCGACCAGAGCAACCAGATGTCCCGGCGGCAGGGTACACGAAATGTCGTTCAGCACCGTGCGGCCGGCCAGTTTGACGTACACGCTTTGCGCGCTGAGAAGGGCATCGGCCATCATGCAACGCCTCCGCCGAGCGCGCGGCGCTCGCGCATGATCAGATAGAGGAAGAACGGTACGCCGATGATCGAGGTCAGCACGCCGACCTTGATGTCGCTGCTTGAGGGAATGATGCGCACGGCGATATCGGCCGCGAGCAGCAGCGCGGCGCCGGCGAGTGCGCTCGGGGCCAGCAGGCGCGCGGGATCGTAACCGACCAGCGGCCGCACCAGATGCGGCGCGATCAGGCCAATGAAGCCGATCGTGCCCGACACGGCGACCGCGCCGCCGACGCCGAGCGCCGTGCCGAGGATCACGCCGAGCCGCAGCCGTCCGACATCGACGCCGAGGCTTTGCGCCGCCTCCTCGCCCAGGCTGAGCGCGCGAAACGCATGGCGCTGGCTCCACAGGATCGCCGCGCCCGCGATGATGAAGGGCAGCGCCAGCATGACGTGGCGAAAACTGCGATCCTCCAGCGAGCCGAGCAGCCAGAACGCGATTTCGAGCACGACGAAGGGATTGCTCGACAAGTTCATCACCAGCGCGGTCGCCGCCCCCGCCAGGCTCGAGATCGCAAGCCCCGACAGAATCAGGATCAACAGCCCGGCGTTGCGGCCCGCGACGGCGAGCAGGACGAACACCGACGCGAATGCCGCGATGATCGCGGCGACCGGAAGCGCGTAGGAACGCACGTCGGCAAGGCCGAATGCGATGATCACCACCGCGCCGAACGCCGCCGCTTGCGGCGCGCCGAACAGCGAGGGCGACGCCAGGGGATTGCGCAGCAATCCCTGCAACGCGGCGCCCGACAGCCCGAGAATGGCTCCGATCGCAAAGCCCAGGATGGTGCGGGGCAGCCGGATCTCGCGCACGATCACTTGCTGCGCGTCGCTGCCGCCGCCGAACAGCGCATCGATCACAGTCAATGGCGACAGCCGCACCGATCCGATCCCGAGCGAGAGCAGCACCAGCAGCACGACCAGCACAATGAGCGCGGCCATCGCGGTTGCGCGCCGGCGCGCGGCGATGTCGGGCCTTCCCATCACGCTTTCAATGCCCATCCGTCATCCTCAACCGGCGAAGCCAATATTGATCTAAGCTTCAAGTCGGCACATGCGGCAAAAAAGGCGCACTCGTCCAGCCAGGATTACGCACCTGTCACGATAGGATTGACTTGAGCCTTGCCAAACTTCTACCGTAATCGCCGACGGTTCCCCTTCAAGGGGATCAAAAGGGAATGCGGTGCGGGAGTTTCTCCCAATGCCGTAGCTGCCCCCGCAACTGTAAGCGGTGAATCTCGTATCACATGCCACTGGGCTCTCGGTCCTGGGAAGGCGATGCGAGGTATCGACCCGCGAGCCAGGAGACCTGCCGTCAGCCGTGGTCACACGCGAAGATGTCGGTCGGGGAGCACAGACATTAGCATCACCGCTATGCGCAAGCATGATGGTGGGACTGGTTCGCTGTGACGTGCCACTGACGTCATACCGAGGTTCCAACCATGCCTTCCAGGAGTGTTGCCATCAGGCGGCGGCGCAGCCGCCTGCTCGCGTCCAGTTTTCTTGTGCCGATCCTGTCGTTCGGAGTTTCCGCAGCCAGGGCGCAGCAGGCGGCGTCGCCGGACCTGCCTCCGGTCGAGATCAGCCCGCCGCGCGACGATAACCAGACGCGCGCGAAGCCGCTGACGGACCGGGATTCGGGTCCACGCCGCATCGCCCCGAACATCTCCTCGACCGCGACGGCGGACAGCGCGCCGAGCGGCAACAGCACCACCACCACCGCGGCGACGGCCCAGCGACAGTTCGACGGCATCGTCGGCGCATTTTCAACCGTCATCACCGCGCAGGATATCGCGCGATCCCCGGCCCAGACGCTGCCGGAGATCATCGCGCAGGTTCCCGGCGTACAGATACAAACCCTGTATGGCGGCGTCGCCGGCGCCGGCACGTCGGTCGACATGCGCGGTTTCGGAGCGTTCGCCACGGCCAATACGCTGCTGCTGATCAACGGCCGGCGGGTGAATGACATCGACCTGCAAGGCGTCGATTTCTCGACCATTCCGCTGGATTCGATCGAGCGCATCGAAATCACCCGGGGCAACAGCGGCGCGGTGCTTTACGGCGACAATGCCGTCGGCGGCGTCATCAATATCGTGACCAAGACCGGCGCCGGCGGGCCGCCGGTCTCGATACGCGCCGAAGCCGGCGTCGGATCGTTCAACCAGCAGATGGCCGCGATCTCGGCGACGGCCAGTCACGGGCCGTGGTCGACATCCTTTTTCGGCAACGGAATCAACTCCGACGGCTACCGCGCCAACAACGCCCTTTCGCAACAAAACGGCGTCGGCGAGCTGCGATACACCACGCCCGACCTCACGGCGTTTTTCAACGTCTCCGGCGACAACCAGCATCTCGGATTTCCCGGCGTCCGGACCGTCAACCCGGCTCTTGGCATCAACGAGCTGGCCACCGACCGATCCGGCACCGACACGCCGCTCGATTACGGCAATCAGCAGGGTGCCAATGCAACGGCGGGTTTCACCAAGACGCTGGTGAACGGGGTCGACCTCATTGTCGATGGCGGCGTGCGCGACAAGAGACAGCAGGCAGGTTTTTTCGGCAGCCTTCCGCTGCAGGACTTCAACGCCAGTTATGACAATACGAGGCTGCAGACATGGTCTTTGACGCCCCGGCTGAGCATCAAAAGCCTGGTCGCCGGGCTGCCTTCGACCATTTTGACCGGCATCGACTATTACGACGCGAGCTATCATTCGGAGCGCGGCGAATTGCGGAGCACGCCGCCGATCCACAGCTATGACCTGTCCCAGCAGACCATCGCGACTTACTGGCAGCAAACCATCGGCTTGCTTCCAACCACCGATTTTTCCTACGGCGCCCGGATTCAACAGACGACGGTGGACGCCCACGATAGGCTCGATCCGATGGCGCCCGGCTATTTCGGCGACGCCCAAGCGCTCCCGCTCAACAGCCAGGAAATCAATCACGCCCTGCATATCGGTATCGAGCATCGCTTCAACGATGTCTTTTCGGTCTTCGCCCGAGCCGCCAGCGCCTTTCGCGTGCCGAACGTCGATGAACGAATCGCTTCCGGCCCGCTGTTCGACGCCGATTTCAATCCCGTGCAGGGCAACTTCAATCTCAAGACGCAGACCTCGGAGGACATCGAGGGAGGCTTCCGCGTCAAGTCAGGCGGGTTCGAGATGCAATCGAGCATCTACGACATGGACCTGACCAACGAGATTCATTTCGATCCGGTGAACTTCGTCGACTACAATCTCGATCCGACCCGGCGCTACGGGTCGGAGACCAGCGCCACCTATCGCGCCAGCGATACGCTGCTGTTCCGCGGCGGATTCGCCTATACGCGCGCCATCTTCCGGGAAGGTCCCTTCGCGGGCAACGACATCCCGCTGGTTTCACGCTATTCGGCGACCGCCGGCGTCAGCTGGAACATCTGGCAGAAATTTCTCGTTGCCGACGCGACGGTGCGTTACTGGAGCAGCCGGCGCATGGACAACGATCAACCCAACACGCAGCCTTTGATTCCGGCGAATGCGACGGTCGATGTCAAACTGAGCGGCGCCTATGATCGGTATTTCTGGTCGTTGAGTGTGAACAACGTTTTCAACGCGCTGTACTATGATTATGCGGTCGCCAGCGCCTCCACGCCCGGCGCCTTCGCCGCCTATCCGCTGCCTGGCCGGACCTACATGTTGAAGGCCGGCGCGACCTTCTGACGGAGAGATCGACTCATTCTGACCTGATGCGACAAAATTTTCCCGGCGCACTGTCGGGAGAATTTTGGAATATGTCAAAAACGATCCAACCCGATCATTGATCATACATTAGGCAAGCCTAGATCAGAGGCACTGGAAAGCAGTGGCACGGCCCTGCATCGCGGTTAACATGTCATTGATGCAGGAGATCGACATGAATGGGATCGGTAGAAAGAACGAAACTCCGAAAGAGCACGGCGATCAGCCGAAGAAGCCGCCGCCTGCATCGACCGAAGACGACGATTTCGAGGATGGCGACATCGCCACGCCGAAGCGCGATCGCAACGGCACCGACGACGAGCCGCTGTGATCCCGGCCGGGTGCGCCGGGGCTGCCATGCAACCTCGTTCATGGACAAATAACCCGGCCCAACGATAGTTAGTCGCGCGCCTTGCCGGGCGATTGCTTAATCGGGGTTCAATTCAAATGGTCGACGTTTACGCCGCACCGCAACAAACGAGGGCGGCCAACTCGCTGCGCACGCTTGCCGGAATTTCGACGGCCCATTGGGTCAGTCATTTTCATATGTTCGTGCTGCCTATGCTGTTTCCCTTCCTGAAGGAAAAACTTGGCGTCGGATATATCGATCTCGGCTTCGCACTCACCGTCTTCGCCGTCATCTCCGGCCTGACTCAGGCGCCGATCGGCTATCTCGCCGATCATATCGGCGCCCGCAAAATCCTGCTGATGGGCCTTGCCCTCGGCGGCTTCGCGCTGATCATGCTCGGCCTGTACTTAAGCTATACCTGCCTGATCGCCAGCGCCGTGCTGCTGGGACTTGCCAATAGCGTCTATCATCCGGCGGACTACGCGATCCTTTCGGCGCATATGGACGAAGCACGGATGGGCCGCGCCTTTTCGATCCATACCTTTGCCGGCTTCCTCGGCGGCGCGGTCGCGCCGGCCATCGTAGCGGCGCTGGCCGGCACGATCGGCGGCAACAATACGTTGATCGTGACCGGCGCGGCCGGGCCGCTGGTGGCGCTGTTGATCGTGGCGCTCCGCACCCCCGATGCACACCGCGTCGATCACAACACCAAGGGCGCAGGGCCTTCACGGCAAAATATCGTCACGCCGGCCCTGATGGTGCTGACGCTGTTTTTCGCGCTGCTCAACCTGTCCAGCTCCGGAATCAATAATTTCAGCGTGGTCGCACTGATGAGCGGCTATGGCACGGCGTTCACCACCGCCAATATCGCGCTCACGGTGTTCCTGGGCGGCAGCGCGGTCGGCGTGCTGGCGGGTGGATTCCTGGCGGACCGCACCCGGCACCATGGACAGGTCGCCTCCGTCTGTTTTGGGATCAACGCAGCCATCGTGCTCGTCGTCGCCTTGATGACGCTGCCGCCAGTGGCGTTGACGATGGCAATGGCGCTTGCCGGATTCCTCGGCGGCGTGATTACGCCGTCGCGCGACATGCTGGTACGCAACGCCGTGCCGCGGGGCGCGGCCGGGCGGGCCTTTGGAATCGTCTCCACCGGCTTCAACGTTGGCGGCATCATCAGCCCGTTGCTGTTCGGCTGGATCATGGACCAGAGCCTGCCGCGCTGGGTGTTCGGAGCCTCAGCCATATTCATGGCCCTGACGGTCGTGCTCGGGTTCATCACCGACCGCAAGCCGCAGGACAGTTCGGCAGAGGCCGGCGCCAAGCTCGCGCATTCCTGAACCTAGTCTCCAGAGCGGAACATGATCTGCGCGAAATTCCCGGCCTGCTGACACTATCTTTGGGGCCAGTTCCCGACCATTAATCTTTGATTATCCGTAACCGTGGTGGGACCGGAACGCTCCGGTTCGCGAACCATTTACCTCCTCCGAGAGGAGGAGCGCCATGGATGAGATTGCAAAGATTGATAGAGCGCTGGACGAGATCCTGGTCCATCTCGGCGGGCTGGTGCTGAAGCTCTCAAGCGATGAGATCACCAAGACAAAGGCAGAGCACCAAGCCCTCGTCAAATCGGTCAGCCAATATTCGGTCTGCGCTGTCCGCTCGTCGGATCCTCGCGTTAAGAAGATCGAGGCCGATTTACAGAGAGCACTAAAGCCGCAATTGCGGCTTGTCGTGAACCAATAGATGCGGCGCCCCTGACGGCCTGGCCAAGCTACAGAGGAAGAATCCTTACGGGAGGAGCAGCAGACTGCCGGCGAACGCCAAGGTGGCGAGAGCGGACAGCGCAAGCGACCAATGCACGCCGATGAGACTACCGAGCAGGCCAACCGAAATGCCGCTGAAGGCGCGCAGGCCGAGGCTCGACATGTTGAACAGACCGATGACGCGTCCACGCTTATCGGATGGAGCATTCAACTGGACAAGACTCTGCGCCATTGCGTTGAAGGACAATTCCAGGAATCCCGCGGCGAACAGGAAGCCGAGAGCCAGTGGATAGGTTTTTGCCAGCGAGAAAGTCGCGAGCGCGGCACACCACAGCATCGCGAGCACGATCGCGGTGCGGGACTTGGGCGGCAGCAACCCGCCACCTTCGAGCACCACACCCGCGAGCAGTCCGCCGGCGGCATCCGCGGCCAGCAACAAACTGTAGGATGCCCCAGGATCGCCATGGCCGAGATCGTTCGCGAAACCGGGCATCTGCGAACTATAGGCATTACCTACAAAGAATGACGCCGCGCCGGCGAGCAGCGTCATCGAGACGATGACGGAATGATCCTTTATGTCGCGCATCGTCTGCATGATGTCGCCAAGCCCCCTGACCGCGCGACGCGGCGCAGGCGTGCCGGCGCGGTAGCGCGGACCATAAGGAGCATTCATGAGCCATAGCACCAGCGGCAGATAGAATATGGTGTTGAGCATGATGCCGGGCGCCGGCCCGAACACCAGCAGAATGGCGCCGCCGACGGCCGGCCCAACCAGGACGGCGAGATAACGCGCCATCGCGTTGAGCCGTACCGCGCTCTCCAGATCCGACGGTCCGACGATGTCGTAGAGCAGCATCTGGTTCGGCGTCTGCCACAGCACCCCGGCACAACCATGAATGACCAAAATCACCATCGCCTGCCACATCTGCAGGGCGCCGGTGACAAAGAAATAGCTCCAGCTCAGAGATGCAATGATGAAAAGGCCCATGCCGATCTGGATGATCCGGCGCGGGTCGAAACGGTCCGCGAGCGCCCCGGAGGCGACTGAGAATAACAAGAATGGCAGCCAATGCGAAACGATGGCGAAGCCCGCCAAGGCCGGCGAGTGAAATTTCTGATACAGCATCCAGTAGCTGATGACGTGCTCGATATTGTCCGCCATCATGGCGAGCACGAAAGTGATGAACTGGGCGCGAAAGCCCGGATGGCGCATCGCCGCAAAAGACCGCTTCGTGGATAGGGATGCGTTGACGGGGATAGCTCTCGTATCGCTCATAAAAAGATCACCAGCTTTGCTGCATTTCGTAGGGACCATATCCAGCATCGCAAACGCGTTCCACGTTTGTCGAGAGGGAAAACCGGTTTCCACTTTCCGGATCATGCTCCATGTCGTTTCGGGCTAAACGGAATCGGGCGCGCCGGGGAAACGCGTCAAAAAATATGAGAGCCCGGTTCTGTTCAATCGGGACCGATAAGTCTCCAGGCGAATCTGGACCGCACCACCTGCTGTCCCATCAAGCGCGCGCGTTCGGTGTCAGGCTGGAGCAGCAGCAAGCCTAACAGGCCCGCGACGATCAGGACAACGGCATTGATGGTGAAGCCGGTCATGTACCCTTGCAGGATTCCTCCCGCGTGCAGGATTACGCTGCCCATCACCCAGGGAGCCACGATTCCGGCAAGCGTATAGATCGCGCCATAGATCGAGATCACCGCGCCACGCTGCGACACCGGCGTGAATTCCCCGAGCATCGGCGGACAGACCACATAGATCGATCCGCAAAGCCCGGACCCGATCACGAGCAGCGCGATCCGCAAGCCGGCGTTATCGACATAGGGCAGCGTCGCGATGATCAATCCAGCAACGATCAGGGGAACCGAGCCGAGCACGCCCCGCGCGCCGCGCGTGGTCATGCCGCGCGCCATCAGCCGTTGCGAAATCCAGCCGCTCAGAATCACGATGACGGCGCCGAATACCCAGGGCAGGATCGAAATAAGGCCCGCTGCCTGCTGCGAGAATCCCAGCCCATTGACGATGAACGACGTGAACCAGGTGAGACCGAGCGATAGCGCCCAATAGGCTCCAAGCGTGGCGACGCAGCAGCCGACGAAGGTTCGCGACGTCAGAAGCCGGGAATAGGGAATCCGCGGCTCGCTCGCCGCCATCGCTGCGGTCTGCGCCAACGGACCTTCCTTGCCGAGGACAAGCCACGCCGCGGCCCAAATCAGGCCGGCCACGCCGAGCGCGCCGAAGGCGTAATGCCAGGAATAATTCACGATCACCCAGTTCAGCGCCGGCACCGCGAGGACCACACCGAACGCCGATCCCTGGGACAGGATCGCCGTGGGCAAGGTCCGTTTCTCGTCGGGAAACCATTTATAGACCGCATGCGCCGCCACCGAAAAAGCCGGGCCCTCGCCGGCGCCGAGGATGACGCGGCAGATCAACAGCGTGGTGAAGCCGATGCTGCCCACCATCGGAAACTGCGCCAGGGCCCACACCAGCGCCAGTGCCAGCAGCACCCAGCGTGCCGCAACACGATTGACAATGAAGCCGACGGCAATGGCCGAGATCGAAAACAGCAGGAAGAAGGAGGAGCCGAGCAGGCCGAACTGGTCGGGCTCGAGCTTCAGTTCGGTCGCGATCGGGACGCCGGCAAGACCGACCACGATCTTGTCCGCAAAATTCACCAGCATGAACAAGAAGAGGAGAAACGTGATTTTCCAGGCGCCCTCGGGCGTCGGTTGCGTGCTCATGGCTACTCCCCGTTCAGCGTTTATTCTGACAGCCCTGTCGACGAGCCTCATCTGATGCTATCCACGGCATCGTCGGCATTGCAACCCGACAATTTGAGAAAGGTAACAACCGTATCGTGCTGAGCGTCCGCCATCTGACCAAGACCTATCGCGCCGCCGGAGAGCAGGTTGCCGTGCTCCGCGGCGTGAACCTGGAAATCGCCGCGGGCGAGCGCGTCGCGCTGACCGGGGAATCCGGCAGCGGCAAGAGCACGCTGCTGCACCTGATCGCGGGGCTCGATCGCGCCGACGGCGGCGACATCCGGCTCGCAGACAAACTGGTTGGCGATCTGACCGATGCCGGCCGGGCCGAACTGCGGCGCGACCGGCTGGGCCTGGTGTTTCAACAGTTCAACCTGATCCCGAGCCTGAATGTCGAAGACAATCTCGCCTTCCAGGCGCGCATCGCCGGCCGTCACGAGCCTGCCTGGCACGCCGAACTTGTCGAACGCCTTGGCCTCGGCCATCTGCTGAAGCGCTATCCCGAGCAGCTTTCCGGCGGCCAGCAGCAGCGCGTTGCCATCGGCCGCGCGCTGGCGGTGAAGCCCCTGCTGCTGCTGGCGGACGAGCCCACCGGCAATCTCGACGAGGCGACCGCGGACCAGGTTCTGGCGCTGACGCGCGATCTGGTCGCTCGTACCGGCTGCGGCTTCCTGATGGTGACGCACAGCGCGCGCCTCGCCGCCACGCTCGACCGCCAGATCAATCTCCACGCCGGGCTGATCGCATGAGTCGCATCATCTGGATTCTCGCGGTTCTGCTCAGCCATTGGCGGCGGCATCCGATGCAGCTTGCGACCTTGCTGATCGGATTGATTTCGGCGACGGCCCTATGGAGCGGCGTGCAGGCGCTGAACCAGCAGGCCCGCAGTTCTTACGACCGGGCAGCGGCGGCGTTCGGCGGCGCGCGAACGCCGATGCTGGCCGGCAAGGACGGAGCGGCTTTTCCGCAACGGCTTTTCACCGACCTGCGCCGCGCCGGCTGGCCGGTCTCGCCCGTCGTCGAGGGCCGTCTCCAGATCGGCGGACGATCGTTCCGGCTGCTGGGCATCGAACCGGTCACGCTGCCTGCCGAAATTGGCAATGCGCCGGCGATCGGAAAAGGGAATTCACAGGCGTTCATCGCGCCGCCGGGCCAGACGCTGGCGGCGCCCGAAACACTTTCCGAACTCCATGAGCCGGAAGGCGCCTCGTTGCTTGCGAGCAACGGCGCATCGCTGCCGCCGCTGCATGTGCAGCCACAATTGGCGCCGGGCGTGCTGGTGGTCGATATCGGCGTCGCGCAACGGCTCCTGAATATGCCGGACCGGATTTCGCGTCTTTTGGTCGGCCCGGCCAAAGAGCCGCGCCTGCCGCTCGAAACTGTCGCCGGCGACAGGCTCCGCCTGGTCGCCGCCGATGCCGAAAGCGATCTCGAACGCCTCACCGACAGCTTTCATCTCAATTTGACAGCGTTCGGCCTGCTGTCGTTTTTCGTCGGACTGTTCATCGTCAATTCGGCGATCGGGCTCGCCTTCGAGCAGCGTCTGCCGATGCTGCGGACGCTGCGCGCCTGCGGCGTGTCAGCGTGCCTGCTCAACGCCGTGCTGCTGCTCGAACTGGTCACGCTGGCGCTGGCCGCGGGCATCATCGGGCTTGTCTGCGGCTACTTGATCGCCGGTTCGCTGCTGCCCGACGTGGCCGCCAGCCTGCGCGGCCTTTATGGCGCGGAAATTCCCGGACAGCTGACGTTAAAACCGCAATGGTGGATCGCAGGACTTGCGATCAGCATCCTCGGCGCGCTGGCGGCGGCGGCCGCGAGCCTGACCAAGGCGGCGCGGCTTCCTATTCTGGTCGCGGCGCAGCCCCAGGCCTGGCAACAGCAACAGCGTCGCTGGCTCGTCATCCAATGCGGCGTTGCGCTTGTGGTGCTGATCGCGGCCGGCGGCTGCCTGTGGTTCGGCGATTCGCTGTTGTCCGGATTTGCCGTGCTGGCGGCGCTGCTGCTGGGCGCGGCGCTGGCGCTGCCCGCCTTGCTGGAATTGGCGCTCTCGCTCGGCCAGCGCAGCGCTCGTGATGCGCTGGTGGCCTGGTGCTGGGCCGACAGCCGCCAGCAGCTCTCAGGATTATCGCTGGCATTGATGGCGCTGTTGCTCGCGCTCGCGGTCAATGTCGGCGTCGGAACCATGGTGGAAACCTTCAGCCGGACGTTTATCACCTGGCTGGACGGCAGGCTGGCGGCGGATGTCTATATCAACGCATCAGACGATGCGCGGGCCAACGAGATCAGGGCATGGCTGGGCCAGCGCCCCGAGGTGCAGGCGATCCTGCCGGGCGGCCGCGCCGAGACGGAAATCAACGGCGCGCCGGTCGAAATTCTCGGCCTTCCCGACCACGCGACCTATCGCGACCACTGGCCGCTGCTTCGGTCCGCAAACAATGCCTGGGTCCGTCTTCGTCCGGGCGATACGGGGTTTGTCAGCGAGCAACTGGCCCGGCGCCTGAACCTCGCCATCGGCGATCACATCGATATGCCCGCACCCGGCGGCAACTGGACGCTTGAAATCGTCGGCATCTATGCGGACTACGGCAACCCCAAGGGACAGGTCGCCGTCAACTTCGCCGCGCTGACGCGGCGCTTTCCCAATATTCCGCGAACCCGGCTGGGCCTGCGCGTTGCGCCCGGCGAAATTCCGGCGCTGATGTCGGCGCTGCAAGGCAAATTCGGCCTCGATGGCCGCAATCTGATCGACCAGGCGACGCTGAAGGCCGACTCGACGCGAATCTTCAACCGGACCTTTGCGGTGACCACAGCGCTGAACAGTTTCACGCTTGGGATCGCCGGCGTCGCGCTATTGACCAGCCTGCTGACACTGAGCAATTCCCGGCTACCCCAGCTCGCGCCGCTATGGGCAATCGGAATCACGCGGCGGCAACTGGCATCGATCGAAGTTCTGAAAACCATGTCGGTGGCGCTGATCACGACGCTGTTGGCATTGCCACTGGGGCTTCTGGTGGCGTGGTGCCTGATCGCGGTGGTGAATGTGAAGGCGTTCGGCTGGCGGCTGCCGTTTGATGTCTTTCCGCTGCAACTGCTCGAGCTGGTCGGCGTCGCCATGCTGGCCGCGTTGCTCGCCGCATTGATTCCGGCGCTCAAGCTTTCGCGCATGCAGCCGGCAAATCTGGTCAAAGTTTTCGCCAATGAACGATAGGCGCCTGATATCGCGCCGCGTGTTCACGGGCGGCGCAGCACTTCTCGGCCTCCGCCCGCGACATTCGTTGGCGCAGGGCTTCGCCGGGCTCGGCGAGAAGGCGGATGGATTTGCGGCCGTCGTTCCCGGCAAGATATTTTCGTTCCCCGAAGATCTCGGCTCGCATCCGGATTACCGGATCGAATGGTGGTACATCACCGCAAACCTCGTGGATTCGAGCGGTGCGGCCTGCGGTGTGCAATGGACGTTATTCCGCCAGGCCTCCAAACCCGGCCCCGAACAACAGGGCTGGGCCAGTCAGCAGATCTGGATGGGCCACGCCGCCGTGACCCGGATGGACCTTCACCGGTTCAGCGAGAAATTCGCGCGCGGCGGCATCGGCCAGGCCGGCGTGAACGCCAAGCCGTTTGAAGCCTGGATCGATTCCTGGGAGATGCGCGGGCTCAACGGCCTGAATGACAGGACCGTCGCGCCACTCGAGTTGACGGCCTCCGGCGCAGACTTCAGTTACGCGCTGCGGTTAGGTGCGGACCGGCCGCTGGTTCTTCAGGGCGATGGCGGCTACAGCAAAAAATCGGAACGCGAGCAGGCGTCATATTATTTCAGCCAGCCGTTCTTTACGGCGACGGGCCGCATCACCATCGACGGCAAGCCCGTCGAGGTCAGCGGACAGGCATGGCTGGACCGTGAATGGAGTAGCCAGCCGCTTGCATCCGACCAGACCGGATGGGACTGGTTCTCGCTGCATCTGAATACGAACGAGAAGCTGATGTTGTTTCGGCTGCGCCAGAACGACGGCACCGACTATGCCTCCGGCAACTGGATATCACCCGCCGGCACGTCCGAGCCGATCGCTCCGGCGCAGATCAAGATGACGCCAACCGCGTTCACGGCGACCGAAGCTCGCAGACTGCCGACAGCGTGGCGCATCGAAATCCCTACGCGGGGCCTGGCCATCGAGACCACCGCCCTGAATGCGCGAAGCTGGATGGGAACGAGCTTTCCCTATTGGGAGGGGCCGATCCGCTTTGCCGGGAGCCACAACGGCATGGGCTATCTCGAGATGACCGGCTACTGAAAACCATCGTCACTTATAGGGGATCTCGCAATGTATCCATTCACCGCACTCATCACCTGCCTGGCTGTCCTGCTCTATCTCTTCACCAGCATCCAGGTGACGCGAGCCCGCAAGACCTACGGCGTCAAACTGCCGGCCACTTCCGGCCATCCCGACTTCGAACGGGTGTTTCGCGTGCAGATGAATACGCTGGAATGGATGCCGATCTTCCTGCCGTCGCTCTGGCTGTTTGCCATCTATCTCGGCGATGCCGGTGCTGCGGCGCTCGGCCTGGTCTGGATCATCGGCCGTATTCTCTACATGGTCGGTTATATGCGAGCCGTCGAAAAGCGCGGGCCCGGGTTTGCGATTCAAGGGCTGAGCTGCATCATTCTTTGGCTCGGTGCGTTCGGCGCCATCATCAGCAATCTCATTCATCTCTAGCGATAGTTCGAGCTGGCATCGCTCTCGCGATCATCAGCCGCCAAGATCGGTTCGCCCGTCTTCGTGATGCCGGGCGAAGCATGACCCGCTGCGTTTAGAGCGATTCAAGACAGCCGCGCGCAAGCCCCTCGGAATAGCATCGTCGGATCTGTGTTCGTTCGCGCATGGGGTGCGGCGATGGATCGCTGCTGCTCATTAGTATGGTTCTAATCTGTCAGCGGGGCGTCACGTGAAATTGGCAAAGACTGTTCAGGGGCCGGAGATCACCAACGCCCGGCGCGGTAACGCATATCGTGCCACCGGATTGTTCTGCATCGCAATGGCGGCCTTCGTGCCCGCATCGGCGCAGGCACAGACTACGGAGAGGCCGGCAAACCTTCCTCCCGTGCAGGTCGAGGCGCCGAAAAATCGTCCGGCGCAAAGGCAGACGTCGGCGGCGGCAAAGCCTTCTGCGCGACGAAGGACAGCGCGCTCGACCCAGCCGCCAAAGCCGGCGGCCCAGACGGCGAACGTGGTCGATGACGGCAACGGCCCCAACAACAATAATTCCGGCCCGCCGCTGCAACAGGCGCCTTCGCTCGGCAAGACCGGCACCAAACTGGAAGATCTGCCCGCCAGCGTGCAGATCATTCCCCGCGAGGTTCTTACTGAGCAGGGCGCCACGATGCTGCGCGATGCCGTCACCAATGCCAGCGGCGTCAATACCGGCGGCCAGGATTCACTGGGCTATTTCGACCACTTCCTGATCCGCGGCCTGAACGCCCAGGTCTATACCGACGGCTTTTCCGACGGCGATCAGCTTGGCGGTCTGTCCCATTCGCTCAACGGCGTGCGGCGGGTTGAAATTCTGGAAGGCCCCGGCTCGGCGCTATTCGGCAGCGGCCCGCCCGGCGGCACCATCAACATCGTCCATTATGATCCCTCGCCCGTGTTCCATTGGGGCAGCAGCCTGCAGGCGGGATCCTTTGGCACCGTCACCAACAGCAACTACGTCACCGGCCCCACCACCATCGACGGCCTGAATTACCGGCTCGACACCACTTTCTCGCGCGCCGACGGCTTTCGCGACCTCGCCAGCCAGGATTATGAAATCCGACCGGAATTCACCTGGCATGTCGAGGACCACACGCTCAGTTTCGCGCTCGATGCTCGCCACATCAAGCAGACGCCGGATTCCTACGGCCTGATCTATATGAACGGCTCGCCGATCACCGGCGTCGCGACCAGCGCCAAATACTCGACGCCGTTTTCGTTCGCCAATCAGGATTACATCCGCCCTACCCTGACCGACGCGTGGGACGTCACGAATTTCCTGACGATCAACAACCGGCTCTCCTATACGCATCGCGACATCGACGTCATGCGCAACAACGACAGCATGACCGCCGCCAACAGCAGCAGCGGCACGCGCATTGTCGGCGACTCGCTGGAAGGGCGGCAATTGCGCTCGCAGAATGATTCCGACGGCAGCCTCGACTATCAGTTCGAGCCGGTGTGGAAATTCGGTACCGGCTCGGTCCGGCATACGCTGCTGACCGGATTCGAATATCAGCATCAGGTCATGGATACGCAGCGAACGACGGCCGATCTTCCGAACATCGCCAATATTTTCGCGCCGACGCCACCGGAGCTGACTCCGGCCAGCCTGAATTTCCAGTGCGACGCCAAGCATTCCTGCGACAACGATCACCTGGTGGCGGATTATTACGGCCTCTACGCCACCGATCAGATGGATCTGACCGACAAATGGAAGCTACGCCTCGGCGTTCGCCAGGACTGGTACGACACGGAGCTCGATCCGCTGACCACCGTGCCGGGCCGCTTTACCTCTACCGCCGTGCCGATCATCGCCGGCGTGCCGCTCTCCCGCAACGACGCGCCGGTAAGCTGGAGCGTCGGCACCCTGTACCAGATCTTCCCCGGCATTTCGCCCTATATCGGGGCTTCGAAGAGCTATCTCACGAACTTCAACTCGGAAAATACCCAGAACGGCATCGGCGCACCGGAATCGGCACTGCAATACGAGGCTGGAGTCAAGTTCTCGCTACTCAATGACAAGGTCATCCTGAACACCTCGGTCTTCAACGTCTCACGTGACAACGTCGCAACCCTTATCTCTGCCACCGATACGATCGTGTTCGACAGCCAATTGACCAATGGCGTCGAAGCCTCGCTCGATGCCGCCATCACCGATCAATGGCACCTGCTCGCCAATGCGACGGCGCAGGAAGCCGTCGTCACCAGCGCTCCGCAAACCCCAACGACGGTAGGAAATCATCCGCAGGGCGTACCGGCCTATATGGCCAACCTCTGGAGCACCTACAAATTCTCGATCGGAGGAATTCCCGGATTCCAGATCGGCGCCGGCCTGAACTATCGCGACAAGACCTATAGCGACACGACCGATGTCAACACGGTCCCCGCTTTCGTGATCGGCAATGCGATGATCGGCTGGGACAATGCCAATTGGGGTGTTGCCTTGAATGTGAAGAACATCACCAACGAACGCTACTTCGTTGCCGCCAACGGCGCCGGCGGATTTGTCGGCGAAGGATTGAGCGCCTTCCTTACCGTTCGCTACCACGAATAAACCGGCTTTCGCATCACGGCACAAAATAAGATCCGTAGACGGCTCCTCTCCCCGCATTTCCTGCACCGGACTGACGTCAGGCAAAGTCGGGGGAGGACAAAGGTCGTGTACAGCGGACGCGCGAGCTCGCGCATCGTGTAAGCGCCATTCCATCGAACCCATGATGAACGGCGCCACGCCAGCCGGCGTCCGGGCGATCACCCGATCGCGATGCTGATCGCGGCATAAGCGGCAATTGAATCAAAAGCGCGGAACGGCCTTGTCGCCGTGGAAGGCATATCGTGCCTATGGTCTGTTTACCTTTTTCCCATTGGCGCCCGCGATATGCCAGATCACGTCCCCGCAACCAGCACGCCACTAAGCCGGCCTATCGCGCCGATCATGATCGCGGCTTTTCTTGTGCTGGCGACCAGCGCGTGCGTGCTGGAAATCGTTGTCTGGAAGGCACTGGGAGCCAAGGCCGCCACCCTCGATCACGGCCAGACCACAACGCAGAACCTTGCTCACTCGCTCGCGGAACACGCCTCGCACACGATTCAGTCGGTCGACATCGCCATGAGCGGCATTGTCGAACTTCTGAAATACCGGACACCGCTGCCCGAGCGCCTTAACTCGTTCCTCGCGGACACCGTCAGCGCGTTGCCGCAACTCTACGAAATCAGCGTGCTGGACGCCGACGGTGCGTGGCAATATTCGTCGCTTGCAGAGCTGCCGCGTTACGATACTGCCGACCGCGATTATTTCATCTACCATCGCGACGCACCCGACACGGCACTCAAGATCAGCCGCCCGGTAAAATCGCGACTGACCGGCCGCATGACCATCGTGCTCTCGAAGCGGGTCACCAGGCAGGATGGCGGTTTCGGCGGTGTCCTGATCGCCACGATCGACTGCGATTACTTCAATGCGTTCTACAACGGCTTCCAGTTTGGACCCGGAGGAGCCATCGGCCTGTTACGCAACGATGGCATCGTTCTGATCCGCGCGCCATCCGCGAATATCGGCGCCGATCTGTCGAAAACAGAGCTGTTCACAAAACAGATCGGGCTCAGCCCGGTCGGATATTACAGGACCATTTCGTCATTCGACGGCAAAGTGAAATATCTCGGCTATGAGGAAACCCCGCAATATCCACTCGTTGTGACCGTCGCCCGTTCCGAGAGCGAGATTCTTTCGAGCTGGCGGGCCGCGTTGCGCACCGATGCGCTGGTCGGCGCCATGATGCTGGGCCTGATCGTTGTTTCGGCGGCATTATTGTGGTCGCAATTCCGCTTTCGGCGAAAGACGGAACGCGAGCTTTTCGAACGCGAAAGACGCTATCGGCTGCTCTCGGACAACATCGCCGACATCGTGATCCTGCTCGAGGGACATGGAACCCTGCTTTACGTGTCGCCGTCCGTCGAGCCGGTGCTGGGCCTGCATGGAAACGACCTGATCGGAAAATCGTGCTTCGATCTTGTGCATCCGGACGACAAGGAGCGTGTCCTGGCCGCCACCGCCCAGCCAAGCGCGGATTCCACCAATACCGTTGCTTTCAGAATCGCGCGCGCCGACCGGTCGATCGCCTGGGTCGAAATCCGCCTCAAACTGGCGTCGGAACAGGACGATCGCGGCCAGACGAAATTTGTCGGGGTACTGAGAGATATCACCCAGCGCAAGATGATGGAAGACGAGCTGACTTCGCTCAATACCCGTCTCGCTCAGCTTGCCACCACCGACGGACTGACCGGCCTTTCCAATCGTCGAACATTCGACGGATTCATTCGCCGCGAATACGAAGCCTGCGACGTCATATCGATATTGTTGATCGATATCGACTATTTCAAAGGCTATAACGATGCCTATGGCCATCAGGCCGGCGACGAGTGCTTGAAAGCCGTCGCAAAAGTCATTGCCGAGGCAACGTTCAACACGTCCGGCATGTCGGCGCGATACGGAGGAGAAGAGTTCGTCATCGTCCTTCCCGACGTTTCCGAGGCAGATGCCCTTCGTATCGCAGAGGCGGTCAGGCTGACGGTCAGAGCGCTCGGTATTCCCAACGCCGCATCGAGGCATGGATCCGTGACGGTCAGTGTCGGCGTTTCCGCCAAAACCGAGTCCACCCTGGACGCAACGGCGCTGATTGGCGATGCGGATATCGCGCTCTATGAGGCAAAACGACATGGCCGCAATCGAAGCTTCGCCAGCAGCGCGCTGAAACACAGCTTCGTCGAGCAGGTGCCGCTTCAATTCTCGCCGGACCAATAGAGGCGTTTCGGTCCTGGTGGAATCAGAACCGAGACTCACCTCGTTTGATTTGACGCGTTTTCTTCACCCGAACCGGAAGCCACTTCGCTCGAAAACGCTAGAGCATTTTCCAATCAGTCTGGATCATATCCTGCGGCCTTGAAGTAATTGAGGCATTCGTTCGGGGTGAAGAGATCGATGACGCGTCCGATAGCTGCTCAAAGGCCGTGGACGGTGCGCGCGGCGGCTTTGCGCAGGAATGCCTTTAGTTTGGCGAAGGCGTTTTCGATGGGGTTGAGGTCCGGACTGTAGGGCGGCAAGTAGAGCAGCGTTGCCTCCATCGTCTCGATCGCCTCGCGAACCTTCACGCCCTTGTGGCTCGATAGGTTGTCCATGATGACGACGTCCCCGGGCTTGAGCTCGGGCACCAGCACTTGGTCGATGTAGGCCTGGAAAGCATCACGGTTGATCGGCCCGTCGAGCACCATGGGCGCCATCATGCCGGAGAGGCGCAGGCCCGCGACGAAGGTCGTGGTCTTCCAGTGACCATGGGGAATGGCGGCGAGCAGCCTTTCGCCTTTCGGAGCGCGCCCTCGCTGGCGTGCCATGTTGGTCGAAGCCCAGGTCTCGTCGATAAAAACAAGGCGCTCTGGGTCGAGATGAAGCCGACTGTCGAACCAGTCCTCCCGCCGCTTCACGACGTCCGGGCGCTCCTGCTCGGAGGCGTGCGCCGACTTTTTTTGAGCGTGATCCGGTGACGGTCGAAGAAGCGCCAGAGGGTGCCGATGCCGAAGGAAAGACTCTGCTCGGCCAGCTTTGCCTGAACCTCTGCGATCGTGATATCCTTTGTCTGCTCGACAATGCTCAGGATCAGCACGGCATGGGCCTCAATCCGTCCCGAGCGTCGATCGCCGCCCTGCCGCTTCGGCCTCGCATCACCGGCATCCCGCTCAAGCGCACACCAGCGGATCGCGCTGGCGGCACTTACGCCAAAGCGCTCCGCAGCCTGCCGGCGCGACATCCCCTTAGCCACCGCGGCGATCAAACGATCACGAAGGTCAATCGAAAGCGCCTTTGCCATCCATGCTGGCCTCCGATCCAGCACGAAGCTTGAATCAGATCCGCATCCCCTTGGGAATCCCCTCCGATTCAATCAGAACGGAAAATGCTCTAGGGAGCAGCTATCCGAGCATTTGCGTGTCGCCGCAGATCGAAATCGCCTGGCCGGAAATGGTCTTGCCGCGCAGGCTGCACATGAACAGGATCTGGTCGGCGATCTGTTCCGGCGTCACATATTCCTTGATCGAGGTGTAGGAAAAGGCGGTGCGCTCCATCTCCGCATAGGAAATCCCGCGCTGCTGCGCCTTGGCTTCCAGCACGCGGCGCTGCCGGTCGCCGGCGACGAGGCCCGGCAAAATCGCATTGACGCGGATGTTGTCCGGCCCAAGCTCGATCGACAGCGATTTGGTGAAACCGATCACGCCCCATTTTGCCGCGGCATAGGGCGCACGCATGGCAAAACCGAGCCGGCCCGCGACAGAAGAAATGTTGACGATCGACGCATTCTTGCTCTGCCGCAGCAGCGGCACGGCGAGCCGCGTGCAATTGAATTGTCCGGTCAGGCAAATCTCCAGGCAGCGGTCCCAGTCCTCGGGATTCATGTCCTCGACCTTGGACGTCGGCCCGGCAACACCGGCGTTATTGACCAGTACATCGAGGCCACCGAGCTTTGCCGTCGCCTCCTCGAACAGCTTCTTGACAGCAGCGCGGTCGGAGACATCGCAGGGAGTCGAGGTGATCCGGGGGTCGCCCGACACCAGCGCCGAGAGCGCGGCTTCGTCGACATCGCAAACGTGAACCCTGGCGCCCTCGCCGGCAAAGCGGCACGCGATGGCGTGGCCGATGCCGTTGGCGCCGGCCGTGACCAGCACACGCAAACCCATGATGTCGAGATCCATGATCGCTCCGTGAATGTCGCTTGAAATGAATTTAACAGCAAGAATGCCGGCAAAGCCACGCGGCGCCGGCCGGTTCGAGCGAGACTGAAGTCAATTCTCCCATGCAGCAGGATCCAAAGAGGGGAATCGACAACGGCCCGGTCTTTTGCAAGTCTATAGTGCTTTCGAGCAAAGTGGATACCGGTTCGCGTGAAGAAAACGCGTCAAATCAAAGATCAGAACCTCGGTTCTGATAGCGGTCAATAATCACGGCAAGCAAGGCCGCGCGCCTGACCCAAACGGTGCGCCGCCTGCCGAACAACAGAAGAGCCGCACAGCGCGGCCGCGTCAGGGAGGAGAGAGTTGATATCCAGCGACACGCCATATCGGGCATCGCAGCCCTTCGCGCCCGCGCGAGACCTGTTCCAGCCAGCGAGCACACAATGAAAAATGAGAATCGCCAGGTCGCCATCGTCGGCGTCGGCCTGATTGGACGAGCCTGGGCGGCGATCTTTGCCCGCGCCGGCTGGAACGTTCGGCTGACTGATCCGCACGCACCAACACTCGCGGCAGCCCCCGGCCTGATCCGGGACGAATTGCGCGCGCTGGCGCGTCACGGGCTGGCGGATGATCCCGACGGCGCCGCGGCGCGGCTCACCGTTGCGGCGAGTCTCAAGGAGGCCGTCGAAGGCGCTGAATTCGTGCAGGAGAACGGCCCGGAACTGGTCGAGCAGAAAAAAACGATCTTTGCCGAACTTGACCGGCTGGCGCCGCCCGGCGCGGTGCTGGCGTCCTCGACGTCGGCCATCACCGCATCGCGTTTCACGGAGGCGCTGCCGGGCCGCGCGCGCTGTCTGGTCGGGCATCCCGTCAATCCGCCGCACCTCGTGCCGCTGGTCGAATTGTGCGGCGCACCGTGGACGTCGCCCGAGACCATCGAGCGGACGCGGCAGATCTATCGCGAGATCGGCCAGGTGCCGGTGACCGTCAAGCGCGAGATCAACGGCTTTGTCCTGAACCGGCTGCAAGGCGCGCTGCTCGCCGAAGCCTTCCGGCTGGTCGGTGAAGGCTATATTTCGGCGGAAGATCTCGATCACACCGTCAAGGATGGCCTCGGGCTGCGCTGGTCGTTCCTCGGTCCGTTCGAGACCATCGAACTCAACGCGCCGGGCGGCATCCCGGATTATTGCGCGCGCTACACCGGCTTCTACAAGGAGCTTGCCGCGACCGCCGCCGGCCCCGAAGTCTACCAAAGCCCGAATGTGGACCGGGTGATCGCGGCATGGCCGCACCAGCCGTCACCCGAGCGGATCGCGACGCTGACGCAGCGGCGCAACGAACGCCTCGCGGCGTTGGCCGCGCACAAGAAGACCAAGAATAATCCGTCATAGCCCCCAAAGAATCATAACTCCGAGGAAGAGAGCCCAACATGAGCCGCAAAGTCATCATCACCTGCGCCGTGACCGGCGCCATTCATACCCCCTCGATGTCAAAGGCCCTGCCGGTGACGCCGCAGGAGATCGCCGATGCGGCGGTCGACGCGGCCGAAGCCGGCGCCGCGATCGTGCATCTGCATGCGCGCAATCCGAAGACCGGCCGGCCCGACCAGAGTCCGGAGGCGTTCGCGCCGTTCCTGAAAATCATCAAGCAGCGTTCGAACGCCGTGATCAACCTCACCACTGGCGGCGCGCCGACCATGACGGTGGACGAACGGGTGCGTCCTGCCGCAGTCTACAAGCCGGAAGTCGCGTCCCTCAACATGGGATCGATGAATTTTGCGTTCTTCGGCATGCTCAACCGCTTCAAGAAATTCGACCATGAATGGGAGCGCAAGCATCTCGAGAACAAGGACATCGTGTTCCGCAACACCTTCCAGGACATCGAATATGTGCTGAAGACGTTATCCGAGACCGGCACGCGCTTCGAGTTCGAGTGCTACGACACCGCTCATCTCTACAACCTGAAATATTTCCTCGACCAGGGCATGGTGAAACCGCCGCTGTTCGTGCAGACGGTATTCGGCCTGCAGGGCGGAACGGGGGCGCATCCGGAAGATGTCATGCACATGAAACGCACCGCCGAGCGGCTGTTCGGCGACAAGTTCATCTGGTCGGTGCTGGGCGCCGGCCGCAACCAATTGCCAATCGCGGCGATGGCGGCGGCGATGGGCAGCAATATCCGTGTCGGCCTCGAGGACTCGCTGTGGGCGGCGCCGGGACGAATGGCGACGTCGAACGCCGAACAGGTGCAGCTGGCGCGCAAGATCATCGAAGGCCTGGGCCTTGAAGTGGCGACGCCGGACGAGGCGCGCGAAATTCTCGACCTGAAAGGCGGCGACAAGCTGGAGGTCTGACGGCGCGAGGCTATTTGATTTGCCCCGGTCTCGTGAGATGCTTCAGGTCGATCGTCGAAACTGAAGCACGGACATCATGAGGTCACAGGTCCATTACCTGCCGATGACGCCGGGATTGTTCTCGATCCTGGTGATTTTGTTCATCGGCCTCGTCATCCTGATCCAGCTCCGCATTCTCAGATACGCCTATATGCGGCTCGGGATCGGGCCTGGCGCGGCGCTGTTATTGTTGTTCGGCTCGCTGATCGGCAGCTATTTCAACGTGCCGATCGCAATTCTGCCGGGAACGCCGGAGAGGTCCGGGCAGATTATCGAATTCTACGGCATGCGCTATGTTGTGCCGCTGGTGACGCAATGGCCCGGAACGGTTCTGGCGGTGAATATCGGCGGCGCGGTGATCCCGGCCATGATGTCGGCCTATCTCGTGATCCGGTATCAGCTCTGGCTCAAGGCAGCGCTGGCGGTGGTGATCATCGCCGCGATCATCCATGCAATGGCTACGCCGGTGCAGGGCATCGGCATCGCGGTTCCGGTCTTTGCACCGGTCGTGACAACAGCGATCCTGGCGTTCATCCTCTCACGCGAATATGCGCCGCCGCTGGCCTATATCGGCGGCTCGATGGGCACGCTGATCGGCGCCGATCTTCTCAATCTCGACAAGATCACCGGCCTTGGCGCGCCGGTCGCCTCGATCGGCGGCGCCGGGACCTTCGACGGCATCTTTCTCACCGGCATTCTTGCCGTCCTGCTCGCCGGCATCGCTGCGCCCTCCCGGATGCGGCCGGGCCGCTAGACAGGATTGCCTTATAATCTAGTGACTGATCATCCACGGGCGCGCGGTCGGAAAACCCTTGGCGCCGCTCCTGGTCTTGGTGACAAGGCGCGACGCTTTGCCGGAACAGCACCCGCAGCCCGGCCCATGCGACGCCTTGTATTCACCAAGCGTCTTGGGCGCATTGGCGCTGCGCTCGTTGGTCGCATACGCTTTCCGCCTGTCGGACGGCATGCAAAAGAAATTCGGCGCCGTCAGGATCGCTCGCGGCGCTGAATTCGCGCATCGCGGGCATTGCTGCGGCGCGTCGCATTCCGACATCGGCCGCATATCGGTGAACGGACCGCAATCGTTGCAGAGATAGTCGTAGACCGGCATTTTTGCTTTCCCGCGCAATCATGATTCAACGAAATATCCCGGCAGTGCGGCCGCGGGGCGACCAACAGTCGCCGCCCCGCGCGCCCCCCGCCGCGCATGGATTACTTGTCCGGCGACAGCGGCACATCCACGCCGCCCTTGATATGTTTGATCGGGCCGGCCGACGACGGCATGATATCGAAATCGAAGATTTCGGTCGGCAGATACAGCGTGGCGCAGGCATTCGGAACGTCGACCACGCCGCTGATATGGCCCTGTACCGGCGCCACGCCCAGGATCGTGTAGGCCTGCGCGCCGGAATAGCCGAACTTCTTGAGATATTCGATCGCATTCAGGCAGGCCTGGCGATAGGCAATATGAACGTCGAGATAATACTGCTTGCCGGCTTCGTCGACCGAGATGCCCTCGAAGATCAGATAGTCCTTGTAGTTCGGAGTGATCGGCGACGGCTTGAAGATCGGATTCTTGATGCCGTATTTCGAGACGCCATCCTTGATCACATCGACCTTGATGTGCAGCCAGCCCGCCATCTCGATCGCGCCGCAGAAGGTGATCTCGCCGTCACCCTGGCTGAAATGCAGATCGCCCATCGAGAGGCCGCCGCCCGGCACATAGACCGGGAAATAGATCTTCGAGCCGCGCGACAGATCCTTGATATCGCAGTTGCCGCCATGCTCGCGCGGCGGCACCGTCCGCGCGCCCTCGGCGCCGATCTTGGCCTTGGCATCGCCTTTGGCGCGGCCGGCATGGGCGGTCGCGGCGAAAGGCGGATTGGCGAGACCCGGCACGCGGTCCGGATTGGTCGCGATCAGCGCGCTCTCCCGCTCGTTCCACGTCGCCAGCAGTTTCGGGTCGGGCAGACAACCGATCAGGCCGGGATGAACCAGGCCCGCGAAATTCACGCCGGGCACATGACGCGACGAGGTGTAGAGGCCCTTGATGTCCCAGATCGATTTCTGCGCCAGCGGGAAATGCTCGGTCAGGAATCCGCCGCCGTTCTGCTTGGAGAAGAAGCCGTTGAAGCCCCACAGGCTGTCCTTCTTCGGGCCGATGTCGAGCAGATCGACCACCAGCAGGTCGCCGGGCTCGGCGCCCTTGACGCCGATCGGGCCGGACAGGAAATGCACGATCGACAGATCAATGTCGCGCACATCGTCAGCGGAATCGTTGTTCTTGATGAAGCCGCCGGTCCAGTCGTAGGTCTCGACGATGAAATCGTCGCCCGGATTGACCCATGCCACCATCGGAACGTCGGGATGCCAGCGGTTGTGGATCATGTCGTTTTCGTAGGCCGACTGCGTGAGATCAACCTTGATCAGTGTTTCTGGCATCAAAAGCTCCCCTGTTTACAAGTTTGAGATTTAGACCGACAAGAATTTCGAGATCTGCGCGGCATCGACATTCGCGCGTGCATCGTCACGGACGATCGCGCCGTTCTCGATGACGAGAACCCGGTCTGCGATATCGAGCGCGAAGCTCAGAACCTGCTCGGAGACCACGATCGACAATCCGCGTTCGTCGCGAATGCGCTTCAAGGTGCGCGCCATGTCCTTGATGATCGACGGCTGGATGCCTTCGGTCGGCTCATCCAGCAACAGCACCTTGGGCTTGGTCGCCAGCGCGCGGGCGATCGCCAATTGCTGCTGCTGGCCGCCGGATAAATTGCCGCCGCGCCGGCCCTTCATTTCCAACAGCACCGGGAACAGCTCGTAGATATCGCCAGGGACTTCGCTCTCGCCCGACACCACGAGACCGGTCTCGATATTCTCCTTCACCGTCATGGTCGAGAAAATCATGCGGCCCTGCGGTACGTAAGCGAGCCCCTTGGCGACTCGCTCATAGCTCTTCAGGCCGCCGAGCTCGGCACCATCCATCGTCACCGAGCCGCTCTTGGTCGGCATGATTCCCATCAAGGATTTCATCAGCGTGGTTTTGCCCATGCCGTTGCGGCCCATGATGGCGACAATCTCGTTCGGCGCGACGGACACGTTGAGGCCATGCAGCACCTCGCTCTGGCCGTAGGCGACGTGAAGATCCGAGATTGCCAGCATCGATACCGCTCCTTGGCTTCCGTGGTTTAGTGCCCGAGATAGACTTCGATGACCTTGGGATCGTTCTTGACGTGCTCCATCGTCCCTTCCGACAGGATCTGGCCCTGGTGCAGCACCGTCACCTTGTGGGCGATGTCCTCGACGAATTTCATGTCGTGCTCGATCACCAGCACCGAACGGTCCTTGATGATGCGATTGAGCAGTTCCGCGGTCTTGGCGCGCTCGCTGACGCTCATGCCGGCGACCGGCTCGTCCAGCATCAGCAGGTCCGGATCCTGGATCAGCAGCATACCGATCTCGAGCCACTGCTTCTGGCCGTGGCTGAGAAGGTCGGCATACATGTCGAGCTTGTCCTTCAGGAAGATCATCTCGGCGACCTCCTCGACCCGCTGGCGCACCGCGGCATCGCGCTGGAACGTCAGCGCACCGAACACGGTGCGGCCGCGCGGATAGGAGATTTCCAGATTTTCGAACACGGTGAGATCGTCGTAAACCGACGGCGTCTGGAATTTGCGGCCGACCCCGGCCTGGACGATCTCGTTCTCCTTCATCCGGGTCAGCTCCTTGCCCCGAAACTGGATCGAGCCCGACGTCGCCTTGGTCTTTCCGCAGATCAGATCGAGCACCGTGGTCTTGCCGGCGCCGTTGGGACCGATGATGACGCGGATTTCGTTTTCCTCGACATAGAAAGAAAGATCGTTGACGGCCTTGAAGCCGTCAAAGGAAACGGTGAGCGCCTCGACCGCGAGCAGGAATTCCTTGGGCTGATGACCTACGAGCATGGTGACCTCCTCACTCTGCCGGCGCGCTGTCGGCGACAGATTTGTCGGCCCAGCCATTGCCTGATTTCGGCTTGCGCGATGAGATCAGGCGATCGATCCGGGGCTGAACGTAATCCTGCCAGATTCCGGACAGGCCGCCGGGAAACAGCAGCACGACGGCGATGAACAGTGCGCCGAGCCCGAACAGCCAGAGTTGCGGGAACGATTCCGAAAGACTGGTTTTGGCGAAGTTCACCAGCAACGAGCCCCACACCGCGCCGAAGATCGACATCCGGCCGCCGACCGCGGTGTAGATCACCATTTCGATCGACGGCACGATGCCAACAAAGGACGGTGACATGAAGCCGACTTCCAGCGTGAACAGGGCGCCGCCGATCGCCGCGAAAACCGCGGCCACACAAAACGCGAAGATCTTGAAATTCGCGACGCTATAGCCGGAGAAGCGGACCCGGTCCTCCTTTTCGCGCATCGCCACCAGGATGCGGCCGAGTTTGGTCAGGCGAATGAACTGCGCCACCACGATGCAGCCGAACAGCAGGAGCACCTCGACGAAATAGAGGATGAACTTGGCATGGTCGGTGCGAATGTCCCAGCCGTGAAGGGTCCGCAGGTCGGTGATGCCGTTGATACCGCCGGTGTAACCCTGCTGGCCCACGATCAGGATGGTCAGGATGGCCGCAATCGCCTGCGTGATGATCGCGAAATAGACCCCGCCGACCCGGCGCTTGAACATCGCCGCGCCGATAATGAAGGCGAAAATGCCGGGCACCAGGATAATCGCCAGCAGCGTGAGGGGAAAACTGTGGAACGGCTTCCAGAACATCGGCAGCTCGGTGATCTGGTTCCAGTCCATGAAGTCGGGAATGCCCGGCGTCGACTGGATCTTGGTGTTCGCGACGCTGGAGGCCTCAAGCTTGAGGTACATCGCCATGCAATAGCCGCCGAGGCCGAAGAACACGCCCTGCCCCAGACTCAGGATGCCGCCATATCCCCAGCACAGCACCAGGCCGATCGCGACGAAGGCATAGGTCAGGTATTTCGCGACAAGGTTGAGGCGGAAAATGTCGAGCGTCAGCGGCAGGATGATGAAGAGCAGCAGCGCGAGTGCGATAAACCCAATCAGTTCGGAACGATCGAAGAAGCGCGAGTTGATGATCATGACCGTGCTTTCTTGTTCTTATTTGCGAACCTTGAGCGCGAAGAGCCCTTGCGGCCGCATCATCAGGATGGCGACGATCGCGAGCAGCGTGATGACCTTGGCCATCGACCCCGACAGGAAGAATTCCAGGGTCGACTGGGTCTGGGAGATGGTGAAGGCCGATGCGATGGTGCCGAACAGGCTCGCCGCGCCGCCGAACACCACGACAAGAAAGGTATCGACGATATAGAGCTGGCCGGCGGTCGGCCCGGTCGAACCGATCATGGTGAAGGCGCTGCCGGCGACCCCGGCGATACCGCAGCCAAGGCCAAAGGTGTAACGGTCGACCTTCTCGGTGTTGATGCCGACGGCGCCGGCCATCACGCGGTTCTGCACCACGGCGCGAACCTGCCTGCCCCAGCGCGACCAGAACAGGACGTAGGAAACGGCGATCGTGATCAATATGGTCAGCGCCATCACGAACATGCCGTTGATCGGGATCTGGATGGTATCGGTGGCTTGCCACGACCCCATCATCCATTCCGGCAGATCGACACCGACCTCGCGCGCCCCGAATATTGAGCGATAGGCCTGTTGCAGGATGAGGCTCAAGCCCCAGGTCGCGAGCAGCGTATCAAGCGGGCGTTTGTAGAGATGGCGTATCAGCCCCCATTCAACCAGCATGCCGAGCGCGCCCGAGGCGATGAAGGCCAATATCATCGCAACAAAGAAGTAGCCGGGAAACAGCGAAGGCAGATATTGCTGAAAGGCGTTCGACGTCATCCAGGTGACGTAGGCGCCGAGAATCATGAATTCGCCGTGCGCCATGTTGATGACGCCCATCTGGCCGAAGATGATGGCGAGTCCCAGCGCCATCAGCACGTAGACGGAAAACAGGATCAGGCCGGCGAAGCCCTGCATCGCGAAGATGGCGCCGAGATCGCCGAGTGAATAGTCGCCGAACATATCTGTCCTCCGTGATCTGTCAGGCCCGCGCCGCGAACGGATTCGCGACGCCGGGATAGGAGGCGTGGGCAATGCGGCCCACGCCGGCAGCAGCGGATGAGCGTTTCAGGTGACTGGCGGCCTTACTGATAACCCTTGGGGAAGGGGTTCGGCTCGACCAGATCGGCGGTCTCGTAAATCAGCTCGTACTGGCCATCGGCCTTGGCCCGGCCAACCCGCGTCTTCGACCACAGATGATGGTTTTCATGGATACGGACGTAACCTTCCGGCGCACCCTTGAACTCGACGCCCGGCGAAGCCGCCGCGATCTTGTCGATGTCGAAGCTTCCGGCCTTCTCGGCTGTTAATTTCCACAGCCAAGGGCCAAGATACGCCGCCTGGGTGACATCGCCGATCACCGTCTTCTCACCCCACATCTTCTTGAAGGCGGGCACGAACACCTTGTTGTTGGGATTGTCGAGCGACTGGAAGTATTTCATGCAGGCATAGGCGCCGGCGATGTTCTCGCCGCCGATGCCGTCGATCTCGTCTTCGGTCACCGAGATGGTTAGAAGCGTCTGCTTCGACAGATCGATGCCGGCGGCTTTCAGTTGCTTATAGAATGCGACGTTCGAACCGCCGACGATAATGGCGTAGATCACGTCCGGCTTGACCAGCTTGATCTTGTTGATGACCGAGTTGAACTGGGTGTTGCCGAGCGGGAAATATTCCTCGCCGACGACTTTACAGCCCTCCAGATGGCCTTCGATATGTTTGCGCGCGATCTTGTTCGAGGTGCGCGGCCAGATGTAGTCGGAGCCGAGCAAATAAAAGGTCTTGGAGCCCTTGGTCTTGTTGACCCAGTCGAGGCCGGCGAGGATTTGCTGGGTCGCTTCCTGCCCCGTATAGATGACGTTCTTGGACTGCTCGAGGCCCTCGTAGAAGGTCGGATAATAAAGCATGCCGTTATATTGTTCGAACACCGGCAGCACCGCCTTGCGCGAGGCCGAGGTCCAGCAGCCCATGACGGCGGCGCATTTGTCGTTGACGAGAAGCTTCTTCGCCTTCTCGGCGAAGGTCGGCCAGTCGCTGGCGCCGTCTTCCTGGATGAACTTGATCTTACGCCCGAGCACGCCGCCGGCGTCATTGATCTGGGAGATCGCGAGCTTTTCCGCCTCCACCGAGCCGGTTTCCGAGATCGCCATCGTGCCGGTCACGGAATGAAGGATGCCGACCGTCACCTCGCTGTCGGTCACCGCAAGACCGGTGGTATTGATGGCGGAAGTCGCCGGAACGTCTGCGAAGGAAGGACGCGGAAGCATCGATATGGCCGGCAGGGCGGCCATTCCCATCAGCAGCTTGCGCCGAAGCGGAGACTTCAGTCCCGGTTTGATTTCGTCTGACATGAGCACCCCATTCCTGTTCGAGGACACGCGATTGGCCCACGAGCATCGATCGGATTGTGCAACGCACGGATACGCAAGATCGCGTATACTGCACCGCAAAATAGCGACGTAGATTTTGGAATGGGGATTGCAGGGTCATTCTTTGCAGAGCAAGGAGCAGTGAGTGGCAGGGCGGCAGCGGATAGACCGCGTCAGGCGCCAGTATAATCAATGGGTTGCCAATCAGACGCTGGAAGATTACGCGCTGCGCTTTACAGCTAAAAGCGCGCGGCGCTGGTCCGCCGCTCGGGTTGCCAACACCGCGCTCGGCGCGATCTCCTTCCTGGCACTGGAAGCGATCGGCGGCACCATCACGCTTAATTACGGCGTCACCAACTCCATCGCCGCCATCCTGGTCGTCAGCGTCATCATTTTTTGCTGCGGCCTGCCGATCGCCTATCATGCCGCAAAATACGGCATCGACATCGATCTGCTGACCCGCGGCGCCGGCTTCGGCTATATCGGTTCGACCGTCACCTCGCTGATCTATGCTTCCTTCACCTTCATTTTCTTCGCCATCGAAGCGGTGATCCTCGCCACCGCGCTGGAACTGTGCTTCGGCATCCCGCGACCCGTCGGCTATCTGCTCAGCGCCGTCATCATCATCCCGCTCGTCACCTACGGCATCACGCTGATCAGCCGCTTCCAATTGTGGACGCAGCCGCTATGGATCATCCTTCACATCCTGCCGTTCGCGGCGATCGCCTACGCCAATCCACTCTCCTTTTCCGAATGGCTGAAATTTCCCGGCGAACACGGAGATCCCGCGGGGCGTCTCGATCTCCTGCTGTTCGGCGCCGCCGCCTCGGTGGTGTTTTCGCTGGTGGCGCAGATCGGCGAGCAGGTCGACTTCCTGCGTTTTCTGCCGCGCGACCGCCACACCTCGAAATCGGCATGGTGGATCGCGCTGCTCAGCGCCGGTCCGGGCTGGATCGTCCTTGGCGCGCTCAAGTTGCTCGCCGGCTCGTTCCTGGCGTTTTTTGCGCTGGAGCATGGCGTGTCCGCCGAACATGCCGCCGAGCCCGCGCACATGTATCTCGAAGCGTTTCGCTATGTGCTGTCGCAGCCGAACCTCGCGCTGGCGCTGACCGGCGCCTTCGTGGTCCTTTCCCAGCTCAAGATCAACGTCACCAACGCCTATGCCGGCTCGATCGCATGGTCGAACTTCTTTTCCCGCCTGACCCACAGCCATCCGGGCCGCGTCGTCTGGCTGGTTTTCAATGTGCTGGTCGCATTGCTGTTGATGGAGATTGGCGTCTACAAGGCGCTCGAGCAGACGCTCGCACTTTATTCAAACGTCGCCATCGCCTGGGTCGGTGCGCTGGTCGCCGACCTCATCATCAACAAGCCCCTCGGCCTGCGGCCGCGGCACATGGAATTCAAGCGCGCACATCTCTATGACGTCAATCCGGTCGGCGTCGGCGCGATGACGATCGCCACCGTGGTTTCCATCAGCGCCTTCTATGGCCTGTTCGGGCCGACGGCGAAGGCGCTCTCCCCATTCGTCGCGTTGGCGGTGGCGTTCATCGTCGCCCCGTCGATCGCCTATATCACCGGCGGAAAATATTACATCGCGCGCAAGCCGAAGCGGAGCTGGCAAAATCTCGAAGCGATCCAGTGCTGCATCTGCGAGCATTCGTTCGAGCCGGAGGATATGGCGTCGTGCCCCGCTTATGCAGGCCCGATCTGCTCGCTATGCTGTTCGCTCGACGCGCGCTGCCACGACCTTTGCAAGCCGCATGCTAGGTTCCAGGCGCAGGTCACCGAGACACTCGGCGACCGCCTGCCGAAGCCGGTCTACGCGCTGATCAATTCGCAACTCGGACATTATCTCGGCGTCTTCGCGATCTCCGCCGGCCTGGTCGGACTGACGCTCGGCCTGATCTATCTGCAAACAGCGGCCGCGGTTCACGCCGACAATCTGCAATTATCCGCGGTGCTCTGGAAAGCGTTCTTCGCACTGACGATCATCATCGGCGTCGTCGCGTGGCTGTTCGTGCTCGCCCAGCAGAGCCGGCGCGCGGCGGAAGCCGAAACGCGGCGGCAGACCTCGCTTCTGATCCAGGAAATCGACGCGCACAAGCGCACCGACGCCGCGCTCCAGCGCGCCAAGGAAGTCGCCGAATCCGCCAACCTCGCCAAGAGCCGCTATGTCGTGGGCCTGAGCCATGAATTGCGATCGCCGCTGAATGCCATCAGCGGCTATGCGCAGTTGCTGGAGCAGGATGCGAGCCTGCAACCGAAGCCGAAAGATCAGGTCCGCGTGGTGCGCCGCAGCGCCGATCATTTATCGGGGTTGATCGACGGCATTCTCGATATTTCGAAGATCGAGGCCGGCAGGCTGCATTTGTCGCGCGACGAGGTCCGCCTGCACGACTTCCTCGATCAGCTCGTCGGCATGTTCCGCCTGCAGGCGGCCGCCAAGGGCATCGACTTCATTTTCAAACGCCCGGCCTTCCTTCCCGTTGCGGTATTCTCCGACGAGAAGCGCCTGCGCCAGATCCTGATCAACCTTCTGTCGAATGCAATCAAGTTCACGCAGGCCGGCAGCGTGCATTTCGTCGTTCACTACCGCAGCCCGGTCGCCGAATTCGAGGTGACCGACACCGGTCCGGGAATCCAGCCAGACGATCTTGAGCGCATTTTCGCACCCTTCGAGCGCGGCGCACTCGGCGTCGCCCAGCCGCAAACCGGAACCGGGCTCGGGTTGACGATCAGCCGACTGCTGGCGGGCGTCATGGGCGGCGATATCAAGGTCACCAGCACAGTCGGCGCCGGCAGCACGTTCCGCGTGAAGATGCTGCTGTCGGAGGTCACCAACCCGACCCGGGATGCGCCGGTCGATGCCGCCGTCTTCGGCTATCACGGGACGCGCAAGACCATCCTGGTCACCGACGACGACCCGGTCCAGCGCGACCTGTTGCGCGAAGTGCTGACGCCGCTCGGCTTCATCCTGCTCAGCGCGCCGGATGGCCCTTCCTGCCTGACGCTGGCGCAGCACTGCCGTCCCGACCTGTTCCTGCTCGATATCTCAATGCCGGGCATGGACGGGTGGCAGGTCGCGGAGATGCTGCGCTCGACCGGCCATCATCAGGCCCGCATCCTGATGGTTTCGGCAAGTGCGCTGGAAGCTCACGGCACACCGCTGGCGCAGCCGTTCCATGACGGCTACCTGATGAAGCCGATCGATATTCCCCGGCTGCTGGAATCGATCCGCCAGCTGCTCAAGATCGAGTGGCAGTACGAGACCGATACGGTCGCCACGCCGCCGTGGAAGCCGGACGCCGGATCAAGGCCGCCACTGAAGGATGTCGAGGAACTGCTCGATCTCGGCCATATGGGTTACATCCGCGCCATCCAGGTCAAGCTCGAAGAGATGGGCAACGACCGGCCCGAACATGCCGGCTTCGTGTCGCAAATGCGCATACTGATCGACCGCTTCGATCTCGATCAGTACATGGCAACCCTGAAAACGCTGCACAGCTATGATCACTGAGGCCAAAAAGCGTGACGTTGCGCTTGTCATCGACGACTCGCCGGAAACGCTGCGGCTGCTGACCGATGCGCTCGACGGCGCCGGCATGACGGTCATGGTCGCGATGGACGGCGCCGCCGCGATGCGGATCGTCGATCAGATCACGCCCGACATCATTCTGCTCGACGCGGTCATGCCCGGCATCGACGGCTTCGAGACCTGCCGGCGCCTCAAGCGCGAGGCCGGCCTCAGCAACGTGCCCGTGATCTTCATGACCGGGCTTGCGGAGACCGAACACATCGTGCGCGGGCTGGAAGCCGGCGGCGTCGATTACGTGACCAAGCCGATCGTGATCGAGGAAATGCTGGCGCGGATCCGGGTCCACCTAGCCAATGCGCGGCTGACCCAGAGCGCCCGCGCCGCGCTCGACGTGTCCGGACGGTTCCTGCTCGCCGTCAACGGGCAGGGCAAGATCCTATGGGCAACGCCGCAGGCGCAGAAATTACTATCGGATAATCTCGCAGCCGGCGCAGACGATGATCTGGAGCTGCCGGCTTCCATGCTGCAATGGCTGGAGCAGGCTCAGAAAGGCAAGGCGGGATCGAAGTCCCAAACCACCGTGTCGTTTCCCTCCAACGAGCAGCTTCAACTGCAATATATGGGAAAGCTCGGACCGAATGAATTCCTGCTCCGCCTCGCCAAGGACGCGACCCCGGATTTGCCGGCCAGGTTCAGCAGCGAACTCGGCCTGACCACGCGCGAGGGCGAAGTGCTGTCGTGGCTGTCCAAGGGCAAGACCAATCGGGACATCGCCCAGATCCTTGGTCTCAGTCCGAGGACGGTGGATAAGCATCTCGAACAGATCTACGCCAAGCTCGGTGTCGAGAACCGCACCGCCGCGGCCGCGATCGCGGCCAATGCCAGCCGAAAAAATTCATAATCAATCAAAAACGATCACGGCGCCGCCAGAGTCGACCCCCACTGTTGTGCGGTCTTCGCGATCCAGTCGCGATAAAGCGTGAGCGGGGTCACGCCGGTCAGACCGCCGCAGCCGCTGGCGCCGTTCGGTCCCGTCGACCAGCTGACGACACCGACAATGACAGCCCTGCCTTGCTGATCCTCGAACACCGGTCCGCCGGAATCGCCGGTGCAGGCGCCAAGACCGGCGCGTACGCCCACACCTGAGGGATCGACCAGACGAATCTGCAGCGTGCCCGGTTGACCGGTCGCAATGAGGTCCGCGGTGCGGACGGTGCCACCGCTCTTGCCGTCGCCGCGAATGGTGACGCCGACGCCCGCAACAATGAAACGATCCCCCGCGGCAAGCGGCGCCGCAGGCGCGCCGATCGGTGACGGATTCTTCTTTGGCGTTCTGAGCTGCAACAGGCTCACATCGGCGGTCGCGCGATGCGCCAGCATCGTCTGCATATTGAAACCGGGATGGGCCGCGACCCTCGTGACGTCCTCAAGCCGCGGCTGGTGGTCCACGCCATATTCGACGATCTTGTAGATCGCCCCAGGCCCGACGCAATGCGCCGCCGACAACACCAGGTTGGGCGCGATCAGGCTGCCGGTGCAGAAATTGCCGCGCGAGCCGACGATGGTGACAACGGAGCGGCCGACGCCCTCGGTCGAGGGCGCCGCGCCGCCGACGATCGCGAGCGCCGGATTGGCCAGCAGCAACGCCATGCCGGCGAACATTCGGGTCAGGATTTTCATCGCGGCAGCAATAGCGGCCATCAAGCGAGCCGCCAAGGGCAAGTGGACCGGCCCGGAAGGTCAAATCGGCGCGGCACCGGGCTTGTTCTTTCCCTGGAACGCGGGCAGAACACCATGAAGACTGGATATCGGGAGTGAAAATCCGTGGCTGAACATCGGCCTTCGGCCGCCATCGAAGCCGTCGAGAGCGGCCTTGCCGCGCAGGGCTATATGGCGAGCCGGCAGATCGCGACCGCGGTCTATCTCGCCCAGCAGATCGAGAAGCCGATCCTGGTCGAAGGTCCCGCGGGCGTCGGCAAGACCGAGCTTGCCAAGGCGATCGCCGCCTGGCGCGGGCTGAAGATGATTCGCCTGCAATGCTACGAAGGGCTCGACGAAGCCAAGGCGCTCTATGAGTGGAAATACGCCAAGCAGCTTCTGTATACGCAGATATTGAAGGATAAGCTCGGCGAGGTGCTCGGCGGCGCAAAGACGCTGCACGCGGCGCTGGGCCAGTTGCACGATTTCGGCGACGTATTTTTCTCCAAGGAATTCGTCGAGTCGCGCCCGTTGTTGCAGGCACTGGAACAGCCCACGGGCTGCGTGCTGCTGATCGACGAGATCGACAAATCGGACGCCGAATTCGAATCGCTGCTGCTCGAAATCCTCAGCGATTTCCAGGTCAGCATCCCCGAACTCGGCACCATCGTCGCCGCCGTGCCGCCGACGGTGATCCTGACCTCCAATGGCGAGCGCGATCTCGGCGACGCGCTGAAGCGGCGCTGCCTGCACCTTCACATCGGTTTCCCCGAACAAAGGCTCGAGGAGCGCATCGTCGAAAGCCGCGTGCCCGGCATTTCGCAAACGCTGCGCAAGCAGCTCGTCGGATTCATCCATCAGGTCCGCACGCTCGACCTGAAAAAGCTGCCGTCGGTGAGCGAAACCATCGACTGGGCCCGCGTGCTGGTGCTGCTGCAGGCGTCCGAACTCGGCCATGAGATGGTCAAGGATACGCTCAACGTACTCCTGAAATACGAGGCCGATATCGAGGCCACGCTGCCGCAGGTCACGACTTTCGTCGCCAGGGCATCGCACCACAACGTGTTCGGCTGAGCACGAATGCGGGAGAACCTGCATCGCTTCTTTCGCGCGGCGCGGGGAGCGGGAGTCCGGGTCTCGCCGGCCGAAAGCATCGATGCGATGCGCGCAGTCGCCAATGTCGGCTTTTCCGACCGCGGCATCCTGCGCGACACGCTCCTGCTGACATTGGCCAAGACCGAGGATGAGAAGAAAGCGCTCGGCCAATGTTTTGACCTTTTCTTCGATCTTCCGGAGTCTTCGCAGACCGAGCCCGGCAGCCGCGGCGAAGAAAGAGAAGCGACAAAGAGCCAGACAACGGGGCGTGCAGATGATCAATCGGCCAGCGGTCTCGGCCCGCTCGCGCAGATGCTGCTGTCGCAGGACCGGACGGAGATGGCCGCCGCCATCGCCGCTGCGTCGAGCGCAGCTTCTTTGCCCGATATCCGGTATTTCACCCAGCGCGGGATATTTTCAAGCCGTATCCTCGATCTGATGGGCATTGCGCGCCTGCGCGATGACCTTGATGATCTGGCCGCGACCGATACCGCGCTGACGGAACGGCTGACGGCGGCATTGAATGTGTTGCGCGATAATGTCCGCGACACGGTCTCGCAGGCGCTGCTGCTTTACGGCCGAGAGGAAGCGGAGAATCTTCGCAACGAGATCCTGCGCAACGCGCCGCTGTCGCGGATCGAACCCCGGCAGGTCGCGCAGATGCAGCTACTGATCCGCCAGATCGCGCGCCGCCTGCGCGAGCGCTACAGCAAGCCGCGCAAGCGGCAGCGGCGTGGCCATCTCGACGTGCGTCGGACCATCCGCCGCAACGCCGCTTGGGGCGGCGTGCCTTTCCTCACCGCCTGGAAGCGGCGGCGGCGCGACCGGCCGAAGATCGTGGCGCTCTGCGATGTCAGCGGCTCGGTGGCGCGTGTCTCGGATTTCTTCCTGCTGTTGATCCACAGCCTGCACGAGGTGGTATCGGATGTACGCTCCTTCGCCTTTTCCGGACATCTGATCGAAGTCAGCGACCTCCTGGAAACCCAATCACCGGAACAGGCGATGCAGGAGATCATGTCCAAGGTCGGCTTCGGTTCGTCCGACTACGGCAATTCCTTCGCCGATTTCGAGAAGCAATGGATGAGCGCGATCACGCAGCAGACCACCGTGATCGTGCTCGGCGACGCCCGCAGCAACAACCTCGATCCGCGCGCGGATATCCTGCGCCGCATCGCGGAGCGGTCGAAGCGGCTAGTTTGGCTCAATCCCGAGGGACGCACGGCCTGGGGCTTCGGCGATTCCGAGATGCCGCGCTATGCGACCTTCTGCACTGTCGTGCGCCAATGCGCCACCGCGCAGCAGCTCGAGCGCGCGGTGTCGGACATCGTCGCGACCTATCAGTAAGGATGAGCCATATCCATTATCGTCGTTCCCGCGAAGGCGGGAACACCATAACCACGAAAGCGCATCGATGATGCGATGCCTGCGGCTCCGGCTTTGATCAATACAAAGAACGGTGGTTATGGGCCCCGGCGCAAGGCCGGGACGACGAAAAGTCTTTGTTACGCGTCGATCGCATCCTTGATGCGCTTGCGCGTCAGCGGCAGGTTGCGCAGCCGTTTTCCGGTAGCGTCGGCGATGGCGTTGGCGATCGACGCCGCCGCCGGCCCCTGCCCGGTCTCGCCGCTGCCGAGGAACGGCAGGCCCGGACGGTTGATGATATGGACGTCGATGCTGTCGGGCGCCGAATTGAACCGCAGGATCGGATAGGTCTGCCAGTCGATGCTGGTGATTCGGGTATCGTCGAAAGTCACGCTTTCAAACAACGTCCAGCTCATCGATTGCATGATCGCGCCTTCGATCTGGTTGGCCAGCCCGTCCGGATTGACCGCCTGGCCGCTGTCGACGGCCGCGACCGCGCGCAGCAGGCGCGGCTGCCCGGTCTCGCGGTTGACCTCGATCTCGGTGGCGATCGCGCAATAGGCCGCGAGATTCTTGTAGCGCGCGAAGGCAAAGCCATAGCCATGACCGGGCGGCGCTTTCTGACCCTCTCGCCAGCCGAAACCCTCGGCCGCCTTCATGACGACATCGCGGCCGCGCGGATCGTCCAGATGCTTCAGCCTGAACGCGACGGGGTCGGCTCCGGCCGCCAGCGCCAGTTCGCTCATGAAACTCTCGATCGAGAACACGTTGTGATAGGCGCCGAGCCCGCGCATCGCGGAAATCCGCAACGGCATGTCGGGAAGGAAGTGATGCACCACATGCGCGTTGGGGAATGTGTAGATCGGGATCGCATTGCGGTCGCCGCCGCCTTCCGGCAACGGCAGCGGCTTGGCCGGCGGCACGGCGAAAGGTTGCGCGATATGCTGCGCCGCCAGCAGGCATCCGGCGCCGCCCGGACGCATCGAATGCGTGTTGCTCCACACTTCGAAATTCCAGTCGGCGATGGCGCCGTTCTCGTCGAGCGAGGCCTTCAGCTTCGTCACCATCGCCGGGCCATACGGCTCCCAGCTATGCTCCTGCTCGCGCATCCATTGCACCCGTACCGGTACGCCCGGCAATTCGCGCGCGATCAGGGCCGCATCGGCCGCGACATCGTCGGCACCGTTATGGCCGTAACAGCCGGAGCCCTCGACATGGATCAGGCGAACGCTCGGCTGCGGCATATGCAACATCTCGGCGATGCCCTGGCGGTCGGGATAGACGCCCTGGGTGTGGGTCCAGACCGTCATCGCGTCATCCACCAGCTGCGCGACCGCGCAGGACGGACCGATCGAGCCGTGCGACTGATAGGGCCGCGTATAGGTGGCTTCCAGGGTTTTCCGACCGACGGCCGACGGATTGCTGTGCTGGAAAATCACCGAATCCTGCGACGGCAGGCCGGTCGCCAGCACGTGAAGCAGGTCGTCCTGCTTCGGCAGGCTTGCCGTCTCCTTCCATTGCGCGGCGGCCGACAGCGCGCGCATCGCCTTCACCGCTAAAAATTCCTTTGTCGCGACCACGGCCAGGAAATTGCCGTCGCGAACGACCTTGACGACCCCCGGCATCTTCTCGACCGCCGCCGTATCGCACGCCGTTAGTTGCGCGCCATAGCTCGGCGGGCGGACAATCCGGGCATGCACCATGCCGGGCGGACGCATATCCTGGACATAGGCCGCCCCGCCCGTGACCTTGTTCGGGATATCGAGGCGCGGCACCGGCTGGCCCATGATCCCAAAGCTCGCGGGATCCTTCAGCTTCGATGTCGGCTGCGCCTGGACATGCAGCATGTCGCCCGCGACCAGATCGCCATACCCAAGACGCCTTCCATCCGGCGCGATCACCGCGCCATTTTCGGTCCGCAGAGTGTCTTCCGGCAGATCAAGACGCCGCGCGGCCTCCGCCACCAATAACGCACGCGCTTGCGCGGCGGCGTTCAGGATCGCGGTGCCGCTGTCCTGCATCGAATGGCTGCCGGACGTATAGCCTTCGTTCGCGGTGCGGTGCGTGTCGGCCGTAACCACCGTCAGCGACGCGAAGGGAATATCGAGCTGTTCGGCGGCGATCTGCTGGAACGCCGTCTTGAAGCCCTGGCCGAGTTCGGCCTTGCCGGTGAACGCGGTGATCTTGCCGTCGGCCTCGATCCGGATCCAGGAATCCAGCAACGGCGCATCCTTCAGGCTGCCGGGCGGCTTTGGCGCTGTAACAACACCCGGCGGGCTTTTTTCCTCGGCGAAAGCACCGGTGAGCGAGAAGCTGACGATCAGCGCGCCGCCACCGGCGAGCACGCGGCGGCGATCGAGAATCACGGGCGCGTTCATGGCGCGCTCCTCTGGATCACTGGAGAAGCGTCGGCACTGTCCATCAACCGGGAGGCCCGGTGTACCGCACGCATGATCCGCATATGCGTACCGCAGCGGCACAGATTGGGCTGGAGTTCGGCGCGGATCTGCGCGTCGGTCGGCTTGGAATTTCGCTGCAGCAACGCTTGCGCCCGCATCATCATGCCGGAGATGCAGTAGCCGCATTGCGCCGCCTGCTCTTCCATGAAGGCGCGCTGGATCGGCGCCGGAGCTTCGATCGTTCCCAATCCCTCCAGGGTCGTCACCTGCTTGCCGTCAAGCAGGAGCAGCGGCGTCACGCAGGACAGCACGGCCTTGCCATCCACGATCACGGTGCAGGCCCCGCACTGGCCGAGCCCGCAGCCGAACTTCGCGGCGTTGAGCTTGAGATCGTCGCGCAGCACATAGAGCAACGGTGTATCGGGATCGGCATCGACCACATGGTCCTTGCCATTGACCTTCAATGTCATCATGGCCCGCCTCGCTGTGTTGCATCGGCGGGCGGATTGGATGGTCCCGGCGATGTCTGGAGAAACACGGTCTGCATGCGCCTTGCATCCAAGACGGTCTTTGCAACGCCGCTCCATGCCGGCTGGTTGGAGAACCGGCCGCGCAGGAACTGCAACAGCGCCACGATCTGCTCATTGTTCATGCTGTCGGCAAAGCCCGGCATGATCGGGCTGCGCTCGCCCGGCACCGGACGAACGCCCGACAACACGATGTTGACGGCGTTGCGCGGATCGGGGCCGCTGAGGGCGGTGCTCAGCGCCAGATTGACGCCGCCATAGGGCAAGGCCCGGTTACTTTCATGGCATGTCGCGCAGGCCGCCGCATAGATCGACGCGCCAGTTGCATTCATGGTCCAATCTTGCGTCGCAGCGCCATTCGCTGCCTGCGCGGCCGGCGCTCCGGCTTGCGTCTTGGCTCGCATCTTGGCTTGCGCCAGCACGGCCTCGCCATGCCGGATGCGATCCGGCGCCGGCGCGCCGAACACATCCGCCATGTAGAGCGCGATCGCCCGTACATCGCTTTCACTGACCGACGACAGGTTGCTGACCACCTCCGCCATCGGCCCGCGCGCAGTGCCGTGGTCGGAATCCCAGCCCCGACGCAGATAGGAGAACAGCGTGTCCGCGTTCCACGGCACCGGCGACGGCGATTGTGAATTGATCGCGTAGGCATGCCAGTTATCGACATCGCCGCCGGCAAATTGCGCATCGGGACGTTCCGCACCCAGGCCGTTGCGCGGCGTATGGCAGGAGCCGCAATGCGCCAGCCCTTCAACCAGATAGGCGCCGCGATTCCATTCCGCGCTCCTGCCGCCGTCCGGTTGATAGCCGCCATGACGGAGGAACAGCAATTTCCAGCCCGCGACCACAAAGCGCTGATCGAGCGGAAAAGAAAGCTGGTTGTCGCGGGCGGGCGCGTGAACCGGCGGCCTCGTCATCAGGAACGCATAGAGCGCCCGGTCATCCTCGTCGCTGACATTGGTGAAATGATCGTAGGGAAAGGTCGGATAGAGATGCTGCCCGTCGCGATCGACGCCCGACCGCATGGCACGGCGAAAGGCCTGTTCCGGCCAGCGGCCGATCCCGGTGTCCGGATCAGGCGTGATATTGGACGAGTAGATCGTGCCGAACGGCGTCGGCACCGGAAGGCCGCCGGCAAAGCTCGAACCGCCCCGCATGGTGTGGCAATCATTGCAATTGCCGATCGCGGCGAGTTCGCGGCCGCGCTTGACCAGCACCGGGTCGAACGATTGCGGCGAAGGCGGCTCAACGGCGGCAATCGCCGGGCGCCACGTTACGGCAAAGCCGGCAATTCCGGCGGCGATCAAAACGCCGGCAATGGCAGCTGCGATCATTCGCGGCGAACCTGTCATGCCTGCCTTGTCCTTGGGACGGTCTATGGCCGAATTATTTTAACACATATCCTTTTTGCCGGGCCTGCTGCAAGGCGTCGATCACCGCCTGTTGACTTTCCCCTTGAACGAAACAGCATGTTTTCGGCCGCTATTCACCCTGCGACGCTCGAAACGGCGCAAAGAAACAGCAAGGTCGCGGCCGTCGACGGCAAGATGGTGGATCACGCCAATGTCCGGCGGATCCGGCGCCCGATGGGTTTCAGGCGATCAATCGGGCGACCGCCGCCGGCTCAAGCTGACGGACGATCATCCGTTCCAGCGTTTCGGCCGACCGGAAATTCTCCGGCGTGATTTCGGATTGCGGGATTGTAAACTCGAACTCGGCTTCGACAGCCAGCATCAGGTCGACCATATCGCTCGATGTCAGCCCGGCATCCACCAGCCGCGTCTGCGGACCGACTTCAGCGCCGATTTTATTCTGCTCGAGGGTCAGCTGGACAAGGGCCAGTATCCTGGTCTGAACGTCGGCGCCAAATTCCTGCATTCCGCTTTTCCCTCTTGCCGCACTGAAGGCCGCCTTTTAGCTCCGGCGTCGTCCGGGAAACAGCGCCTCTCGTTGACGCAAACTGTCATTCTGCCCTTAGCGCCAATGACGGTTGCGCAAACGTTGATCCGATTGCAGGAATCAGAAGCATCGAAATACCGCTGATTAACCGTCAACCCTGATGTCAGATCCGTTTACCCTGAATTTCATCGACGCATTTGAATTAAATCCCTAAGCCCTTCAAATCCTCGAACGTTGCCTTGATCGGGTGCTGTGGCGATCGATGTCACACCAGACGCGAAATCTTGCGCAGGAACTCCGCACCGACAAGATTCGGAGGCATCGCATGCAGGAACGTGCAGGAAGCTAAACCGTGCTCAAGCAACAGATCCGCTGCCGCGAAATCTCCGAGGCCGATATCGACGCGATCGCTGAGCTTTTGACGCGCGGATTTGTCGGCCGGTCGCGCGAATACTGGATGCAGGGGCTGCGCCGCCAGGCCAGGCGCGAGGTGCCTCAAGGCTATCCGCGCTTCGGCTATATGCTCGACAATGGCGGCGCGCCGGTCGGCATTCTCCTGCTGTTATATACGGCGAGGGCCGAGGGCGGCGAGACCAAGATCCATTGCAACCTGTCGAGCTGGTATGTCGAGCCGGCGTTTCGGAATTACGCACCGCTGCTGACCAAGATCGCGCAGAAGCACAAGGATGTTACCTACATCAACATCAGCGCCGCGACATGGACCTGGCCCATCATCGAGACGCAGGGCTTCAATTGTTATTGCAGCGGCCTGTTCTTCTCTATTCCGGCGCTGTCGCGCGCGAAGGCCGGCATGACCATCGAGACCGTCTCGCCCGATACGCAGGCGATCGAAGGCCTCGCCTTATCCGAGGTCGAGCTGCTGACGCGGCACGCACGCTATGGCTGCCTCAGCCTGGTAGGCCGCACGGCCGACGGCAGCGCCTTGCCGTTCATCCTGCAGCCGGTTCGTATCCGCAAGGGATGGATCGCGCCGCCGGCGATGCAACTGATCTATTGCCGCGATATCGCCGAATATGTCCGATGCTCAGGCGCCATCGGCAAGCATCTGGTTTGGCACGGCAAGCTCTCGGTGATCCTTGACGCCAACGGCCGCGTGCCGGGCCTGATCGGTTTCTATACCGAATGGCGCGGCCGCAAATATTTCAAGGGCCCGCACCAGCCACGCCTCGCCGACCTGACCGACACCGAGCTCGTATTGTACGGGCCTTAAATCCGGGCACAGGCAAAATCCCAATATGACTGCCGTGCCTGTGCATCCGACATTTGATTCAAATTTTAGTCAATTCGCGCTCTCGCATTAGGGTTATTTCCTCAATCTCTTCGCGAATTATTGCCGGCCTCACCGCCCATCTCTAGAAACAATCTGAGCGAATAAAAATTAAGCGCATGTCGAGATGCGCGGGGCCTGCGCCGGTCATGGCGCGCTGCACCGATGGCCCGGGTGCCTGCGGAATAGATCGGATGGAATCTGGCATGACAGTGCTATGCGGCAAACATCGGCCTGTTGCCAGCCCGGCTCTGGCGCCCACCCAGTTGGGCGAGGCCGATGCGTTCGACAACCGTCAGCAAGCCGCCGATACGGCGCTCACCATCGGCCTCATCAACAGCATGCCGGACTCGGCGCTGCAGGCCACCGAACGCAAGTTCACGCGCCTGTTGCAGGCAGAAGCGGGCAACCGCCATATCGATCTGCATTATTTCTCGCTGCCGTCGGTGAAACGGTCGGAACAGACCCAGCAATTGATGCATGGGCGCTACAGGGACATCGCCGATCTCGACCGCCTGCGTTTCGACGGAGTGATCGTCACCGACGCTGCGCCGAATGCGGCGGCCCTGCGTGAGGAGCCATTCTGGAACGATCTCGTTGCGATCGTCGACTGGGCCAAGATCAACACGCGCTCTGCGATCTGGTCGTGCCTCGCCGCACATGCCGCGGTCCTGCATCTCGACGGGATCGAGCGGCAGCTTCTGGATGAGAAATGTTCGGGCGTCTACGACTGCTTCAAAGTGATCGACGATCGCCTGACACAAGACGTCGCATCGCCGCTCAAGATTGCGCATTCGCGCCTTCATGCGCTGCGTAGAAGCGATCTTGCCGCCAACGGATATCAGATCTTGACTGAATCGCCGGATGCCGGCGTCGACATCTTCGTCAAGCAGCTGCGCAGCCGCTTCGTGTTCTTCCAGGGATATCCGGAATACGAAGCTTTGTCGCTACAGCGGGAATATCTCCGCGACATCACCCGGTATCTGTCGCGTCAGCGCGATCGTTTTCCGGATACGCCCGCGCATTATTTCGACCAGGAGACCGAAAAAAAGCTCGCGCATTACCGCAAGCGCGCAGTCGCCGAGCGCACAATCCCGCTCAGTATCGAGCTTCCCAGGCTCACGCTTCGTCCCGGTCTTGCATCCGGCGAGGCGGCGTCAAGCATCTTCCGCAACTGGCTCGAATATCTTTCCGAAGGCGTCAAGCCTACGGCCGAAGCGTCGCACCGGCGATAGAAAGCACGCGCGTCATGTCCCCGGTGTGGTCTTCCCTCAAGGCGCGCGTCAGCAACCGGCTCGCGCGACATCTGTGCGCCACGCCGCACCGGCTGCTCAACAAGCGTCCGATGGTCAGCTTCACCTTCGATGACGCGCCCGTCAGCGCCGCGACCACCGGCGCCGCGCTGCTGGAGGAATACGGCGCCCGGGGGACGTTCTACGTCGCCGGCGGACTGGCCGATACGTGGTCCGGCCATTGGACCGCGATCGGCGCCGAGAACATCGTCGGCCTTCACCGTAGGGCGCACGAAATTGCCTGCCACACCTTCTCGCACAAGCGCGCGACCGACCTGTCCGCGACGGCGATGGCGGATGAGGTCGAGCGCAATCGGCGCTATTTGCTCGGGCTGGACCCATCGATCCGGATCGAGAACTTCGCCTATCCCTACGGGCTGGGCTCGGTTTCGCGCAAGGGCCAGCTTGGCAAGTTGTTCCGCTCGTCCCGCGGCATTTTTCCCGGCATCAACAGTGGCACCGTGGACCTGCAATATCTGCACGCCATGCCGCTGATCGAACGGCAGATCGACCGCGACGGCATCGAACGCGCGTTCGACGCGGCGGTCGAGACCAATGGCTGGCTGATCTTCTACAGCCACGACGTCGCGGCCGAGCCAAGCCCCTATGGCTGTTCGCCGGCACTGCTGCGCCAGGCGCTGGAGGCGGCGTCGCGCCGCAAGGTTTCCAACCTGAGCATCGCCGAAGCGCTGTGGGCGGCCGGCGCCTGAGCGCCCTCTCTCGCGGAAAAGCCGGTCTTTCGCGGTTTGCCACACCTATTTCATCCAGGTCCGGCGCGAAAGTGAATAGGCGTGACGGTCCGAATCAGGAATAGACCTGAGACGTGCCCGCCCCCCTTTCCCACGCGCTCTCGCTGCTGAATTCCGTGTTCGGCCTGCCGGCCTTCCGGGGCGCGCAGGAAGAGATCGTCGAACATGTCGCCGGTGGCGGCAATTGCCTGGTGCTGATGCCCACCGGCGGCGGCAAGTCGCTGTGCTATCAATTACCCTCCTTGTTGCGCGAAGGCTGCGGAATCGTGGTCTCGCCGCTGATCGCGCTGATGCGCGACCAGGTCGCAGGGCTCACCGAAGCCGGCGTCAAGGCGGCGGTGCTGAATTCGACGCTGTCATGGGAAGAGGCCGCGGCGGTCGAGCAGCGGCTGATCGCCGGCGATATCGACCTGCTCTACGTCGCGCCGGAGCGGCTATTGACGCCGCGCTGCCTCGCCCTGCTCGGCCGCGCCAGGATCGCCCTGTTTGCGATCGACGAAGCGCATTGCGTCTCGCAATGGGGCCACGACTTCCGCCCCGAATATATCGGCCTGTCCGCGATAGCGGAACGCTTTCCGAACGTTCCGCGCATTGCGCTCACGGCGACGGCGGATGAACTGACCCGCCAGGAGATCGTCGATCGCCTCGGGCTTGCCCACGCGCCGCGCTTTGTCGCAAGTTTTGACCGCCCGAACATCAAATATGAAATCGTCGCCAAGCAGAACGCGCAGACGCAGCTCAAGGCCTTCATCAGTGAACGCCATGCCGGCGACGCCGGCATCGTCTATTGCCTGTCGCGCGCCAAGGTCGAGGACACGGCGGCCGCGTTGAACAGGGCCGGCATCCCGGCATTGCCCTATCACGCCGGCCTCGACGCGAATCTGCGCACGCGCCATCAGGATCGCTTCATCAACGAGGACGGCATCGTGATGGTCGCCACGGTCGCGTTCGGCATGGGCATCGACAAGCCGGACGTGCGGTTCGTCGCGCATCTTGATTTGCCGAAAAGCATCGAGGCCTATTACCAGGAGACCGGGCGCGCCGGGCGTGACGGCAAGCCTTCCAGCGCCTGGATGGCCTATGGCCTGTCCGACATCGTGCAGCAGCGCCGCATGATCGACGAGTCCGAGGGCACCGAGGCCTTCAAACGCGTCTCGATCGGAAAGCTCGACGCCCTTGTCGGCCTGGCCGAGACCGCCGAATGCCGGCGAAGCCGGCTGCTTCAATATTTCGGGGAAACCCTGAAGGCGGCCCGATGCGGCAATTGCGACAACTGCCAGTCGCCGCCGCAGGTACGCGACGGCAAGGTCATCGCACAGAAGCTGTTGTCCTGCGCCTACCGCACCGGACAGCGTTTCGGCGCGATGCATTTGATCGACGTTCTGGTCGGCCGCCTGACCGAGCGCGTCAAGCAGTTCGGGCACGACGGACTTTCCGTGTTCGGCATCGGCCGCGAACTGAATGAAAGGCAGTGGCGTTCCGCTCTGCGTCAATTGGTGGCGATGGGCTACCTTCAATCCGACAACGAAGCCTTTGGCGCGCTGAAGCTCACCGAGACCGCGCGCGGCGTGCTGAAGGGCGAGACCGAAATATCGCTGCGCGAGGAACCGGCGCAGCGCCCCAGCCGGACCCGATCGAGGCGCGGCGACCTTGCTTCCAGTCCCTCCGCCGCGGGCGATACGGCCCTGCTCGGCAGGCTCAGGGCGTGGCGTTCCGAGGTGGCGCGCCGACACGGTGTGCCGGCCTATGTCGTGCTGCACGACGCCACGATCGACGGCATCGCGTCGATACGCCCCAGGACGCCGGAACAACTTCGCAGCATCCCCGGCATCGGCGACAAGAAGCTTGAAAGTTATGGGCATGACCTGATCGCCCTGGTGAACGCCGAAGGAAATTGACCGGATCGGGAAAGATGGCCCGGAGCAGCGGCCGCTTTCTCGAATCGCCTTATGAGCTGTTCAGAAACGCTCGTTGTCAGGTTCGGCAGCCGTTAAGGCTTCGCTAACCGAACTTCCCAAGGGTTCATCCACTTAAACATCGTAGGGATGTACCTCAGGAGGGGGGCATGCCCGACAACATCGCCGAGAACGGCCGCCATGACGATCCCGCGGCGCTCGATCACCGCAATCCGCTCAATCTGCTGATCCTCGGCGGGATCCTGCTGATTGCGGCGATTGCGATCGGCACCTCCCTCACGATCATCAGCTTTCGGCAACGCGCCTTGTCGAACAGCGCGCGCGAACTGCAAAACACGGTTCTGCTGCTGTCCCGTCATTTCGACCGGGAGCTGGACAATTTCGACGCCATCCAGAGAGATTTCATCCGGCGCATGAAGGCGACCGGAATCGCGACACCCGCCGCATTCGACCGGCAAATGTCGGGGGAAGACGCCCACAACGCGCTTCGGACATTCGTCAGCAACCTCTCCGACATGACCCGAATCAATATTTTCGACGCCAGCGGCCAGCTTGTTAATTCGTCGATGGCCTCACCGTTGCCCTCGATCAATATCGCCGATCGCGACTACTTCCAGCGCTTCAAGAACGACCCGCAATCGCCCGACATCGTGATCGCGCCGCTCCGGAGCCGCTTCTCCGCCGGATGGACCACCGTGATCGCACGCAAGATTGTCGGCCCTGATGGCACGTTTCTGGGCGTCGTTGCCCGAGGCTTGTCACCGGCCAATTTCGAGACTTTCTTCGAATCGCTTACGCTCGGAGAAGGCTCCGCGATCCAGATGCTGCATCGCGACGGGACCATGTTGGCGCGCTATCCCCATATCGAAGCCATGATGGGACGTGATCTGCATGACGCTCCGGTGCAGAAGCTGCTGGTGAACACCGACCACGCGACCTTGCGTTTGCTCAGCCCCGTCGACGGCGAGGACCGGCTGGCCGCGGCACACACGCTGAGCCAGTTTCCGCTCCTGGTCCTCGCGACGGTGAAGATATCGACGGCACTGGCCGATTGGCGGGCACAGACGCGGTTTCTGGTCGGCGCAGCCGCGCTCGCGACCCTCGTGATCGGCCTCACTTTGTTCCTCATCGTTCGAAAGCTCTCGCAGCAGCATCGGAATTCCGAACGGAGACTGGAACTCGAAAAAGAGCGTCTCGATACCGCCATCAACAACATGTCCCAGGGATTGTTGTTGTATGGCCGGGACGCGCGGGTCGTCTTGTTCAACCAGCGCTATGTGGACATGTATTATGGCCCGTCGTGTGACGTGGTGAAGCCCGGCGTTCATTTCCGCGATCTGATCGCCTATCGAAAAGCCAACGGCTCGTTCAAGGGGGATATCGAGGCGTTTTGTACAAGCGTCCTGCACACCGTGGCCGAAAAGCAGACGACCCACAGCATCATGGAACTCCCCGACGGGCGCGAGATCTCGATCGGAATCCAGCCGCTGAAAGGCGGGGGATGGGTCGCCACGCAGGAAGACATCACCGAACGTCGGCGCGCCGAACGGCAAATCGCGCATCTCGCGCATTACGACGCGCTGACGGACCTGCCGAACCGCGCGCTGTTTCGCGAACAGCTCGAACGCGAGCTTGAGCGAGTGAGACGGGGCGAGCGGCTCGCCATGTTCTATATCGATATCGACGAATTCAAGAGCATCAACGACTCGCTCGGCCATCCCGTGGGCGATGAACTCCTCAAGGAGGTCGCGTCGCGCTTGCGGAACTGCATCAGGGAAACGGATTTCGTCGCCCGGCTGGGCGGCGACGAATTTGCCATCGTCCAGACCGGCGCCGGAGAGCCGGACGACGTCATGGAACTCGTCAGACGGATTCAGGAGACGATCCGCAAACCCTACGAATGTCTCGGCCATCACGTCATGACGGACGCCAGTATCGGCATCGCGCTGGCTCCCCATGACGCTACCGACCTCGATCAATTGCTGCGAAGCGCGGATCTCGCCATGTACGGCGCCAAAGCCGACGGACGCCGGACCTATCGCTTTTTCGAAGCCGAAATGGACGCCCGCGTCAAAGCGCGCCGCGCGCTCGAGCTGGACATGCGCCAGGCCATTGCCGATCGCGCGTTCGAACTGCATTACCAGCCGGTCGTCAATTTGCACAACAACGAGATTGTCGGTTGCGAAGCGCTGTTGCGCTGGCGCCATCCTGTCCGCGGGATGATATCGCCCGCCGAGTTCATCCCGGTCGCCGAAGAGACCGGCCTGATCTGCGAGATCGGCGACTGGGCGCTCGCCACCGCTTGCGCGGAGGCCATGAACTGGCCGCCGCACGTCCGGCTGGCGGTCAACGTCTCGCCGGTCCAGCTCCGGAGCGATGCGTTTTCGCTGAAAGTGGTCAATGTGCTGGCCGCAACGGGTTTGCCGGCCAACCGCCTCGAGCTCGAAATCACCGAAGCCGTTCTGATCCGTGATGACGAGACGGCGCGGAGCCTGCTGCAACACCTTCGCTCGCTCGGCGTCCGGATCGCGCTCGATGATTTCGGCACCGGATATTCTTCGTTGAGCTATCTGCGGCGATTTCCGTTCGACAAGATCAAGATCGACCGCTCCTTTGTCGACGGCATCACGGAAGTCGAGGGCTCGGCCGCGATCGTGCGGGCGCTCGTCAACATCGCCGACGCGCAACACATGACGACGACGGCGGAAGGTATCGAGACCGAACCGCAAAGGGAGATGCTGCGCGATCTTGGATGCACCGAGATGCAGGGCTTTCTGTTCAGTCGCCCGCGGCCCGCTGCGGAAATCAGAGCGCTGTTGTCATCGGGCAAGGACCGGGTGGTGGCGGCCTAGAACTTTACGGTTCCGACAGGATCAGAACCGGAGCTTTGCCCATCTTTTGACACGGAGACTCCACGCGAGCCGGGATCCATTTCGGATTGCTTCGCTATGGTTTCGGGATGAAGCTTCGCACGAAATCGCGGCAGCCGGGCTAGCGATCGATCTCATTTAACTAAAATCAACCGGCTATCGGAACCCGCCCGTCAGATCGTTTCCGGAGACCGGATGTCTTCCGCCAAATCATCTTTCGCAAGGCGAAGCATTCTATCCGCAGAACCGATGCGCCGCACCTCGTGCTTAACGATCCGTGTCGCAGTTACCTTCATATTCGCTGTTTTGATTTCTCTATGTTGATCAACCGCGCCCCGGATCAATTTCAATAATACTTAACCGGTGCGCCCCTAAGAACGGTTGAACACATGCACACCCGGCGCATCGGTTGTGCCGGAATCTCGAACAGGCATCAGATGCCGGATATGCGTCCCAGACATGCCCTGCAGCGCGGCGGGGTTTTCGCACAGACGCGTGCCGCCTTGTCGTCGATAGATCGCGCCGATTACGGCGCGGCTTCGAAAGCGGGGCGATCGATTCATTTTTACCACGAAGTCATTTCGCGTCTTCACCCTCACCTCTTGTGCCAGGGTGGTCATATCGGTCGACCGCATGCCGCACGCGGCCATGTTCGGTCGGCTCAAATCATACTCGCGCTTTCAGGTGGCCCGAATGGATATCGATGATCGTCAGATTCTTGTTCCAGCGCTTGAGCAGGCTGTCGATGCCGTCGTTCTGATCGATGACACCAATCGCATCAATTTCTTCAATGCCGCCGCCGAGAAGCTCTGGGGATATAGCCGGGAGGAAGTCCTCGGCAAGGAGGTCACGCTCCTTGTTCCCAGCGATATCAAACCACACCACGACAGCTATATCGAGGCCAACAGAAAGGGCCGCAAGAACAGGATCGTCGGGACCAGCCGCGAAATTCGTATCGTCCGCAAGGACGGCACCCAGGTCTGGAGCTCGTTCTCGCTGTCGAAGATCGACGTCGGCGGCAAGATCCACTATATGGGATTCCTGCGGGACATGACCGAAGAAAGGCAGCAGCGCGAAGAATTGCGCCTGCTGTCGCTGGTGGTCAACAGAACCCATCGCGCCATCCTGATGCTCGATCGGGATCGCCGCATTATCTACAGCAACCGCGCCTTCACCGAGTTGTTCGGTTACAGCTTTCCAGAGGTCCTCGGCAGACTACCGACCGACTTTCTGGCCGGCAAGAACACCGAGCCTGACGCGCTCGCCCGCATCCGGCGCGGAGCCCGGGAAAAGCAGGGCTTCACCGAAGACATTCTCATCTATGATCGCCACGGCAACACGGTCTGGGTTTCCGCCGCGATCAATCCAATTCTGGACGAGCAGGGTGAAGTCTCTAACGTCGTTGTCGTGATAACCGATATCACGGCGCTCAAGCGTGTTCAGTCCTTGCAGGATGACGTGCTCGAAGCCCTCGCCAGCGGCCTTTCGCTTTCCGAAGTCACCGAATTCCTGTGCCGTCGTGTCGAGCAGATCGCGCCGGACATTGTCTCATCCATCGTGCTGGTCGACAGTGAAAACAAATTGCGGCCGCTGGCCGGCCCCAGCCTGCCCGCGGCCTATAGCGAGGCGATCGACGGCGTGCCGGTCGGCGAGACCGCCGGCTCGTGCGGCACAGCCGCCTGGCGCGGCAAGCCGGTCTATGTGACCGACATCGAGACAGACCCGCTCTGGGCATCTTTCAAGCACCTCGCTTTGCCGCACGGCCTGAGAGCATGCTGGTCGTCGCCGATCAAGCTGCGCGACGGCCGTATCGCCGGCAGCTTCGCCTTCTATTATCGCGAGCCCCGCGGGCCGAGCCCGTTTCACGAGCAAATCGTCAAGGCCTGCCTGCATCTGAGCAAGCTTGCCATCGAACGGGAGGAAACGCGCCGCCAGATCGCGCTGCTTTCCAACTTCGACGCCCTAACCGGCCTGCCCAACCGGACACGGCTGCTCGATGAAATCGAAAACCTGCTTCGGAAATCACGCGACGAGAGCCGGAAGATCGCCTTCTTCGCGGTCAATCTCGATCGCTTCAAGGACGTCAATAATGGCCTTGGCCACGCTGTCGGCGACAAGGTGCTGATCGAGGCCGCCTATCGCCTGCAACGGGCCACCGACGACGTCTCTGCGATCGTCAGCCGCACCGGCGGCGACTCCTTCACCATCGTGCTGCCCGATTGCGACATCGCAAAAGTATCGGTCAAGGCCGACAAGATCCTGCGGGCCGTTTCCGAACCGACCGAAGTGTCCGGCTACACCCTGCCGCTTTCCGCCAGCATCGGCATCAGCATATTCCGGGACAACGGCTCCGATCCCGAGACGCTTCTCAACCATGCCGAAATGGCGATGTATCAGGCCAAGGCCGCCGGCCGCGCCGCCTATCGCTTCTTCAGTCCGGAGATGAACCAGATCGCCGAAGAGCGGCTCGTGGTCGGCACGGCGCTGCGAACCGCGGTATCGTCGAACAGGCTGAAACTCCACTATCAGCCGCAGATCCATCTCGGTTCGAAGACGCTTCACGGTGTCGAGGCCCTCGCCCGCTGGCACGACCCGGTGCTCGGCCATATCTCGCCCGCCCGCTTCATCGCGCTCGCCGAGGAAATCGGGCTGGTCGAAAGCATCGGAAGATGGTCGCTGCGCGAAGCCTGCCGCCAGATGGCCGAATGGCGCGGCGGCGGTCTTTCGATCCCGGCCGTCTCGGTCAACCTGTCGCCATCGCATTTCAACGATTCTGCCCTGCCTAAATTCGTCACGAACCTGCTGCACGAATTCAGCCTGCCCAGCAACTGCCTCACGGTCGAAATCACCGAAAGCGTCATGATGGACGCCGGTCCCGAAACGCTCAAGACATTGAGCAGGCTGCACGAGCTCGGCGTCGGCCTGTCGATGGACGACTTCGGAACGGGCTTCTCCTCGCTGTCGAGCCTGACCCAGATGCCGATCAACGAACTAAAGCTCGACCGCAGCTTCATGCGCAATTTCGAGACCGATCCGAGCGCGCAGGCCGTCACCACGGCGGTGGTGCGCATCGGACAGAGCCTCGGCATGACCGTGGTGTCGGAAGGCGTCGAGACCGAGGATCAGGCCCGGCTGCTCCATATGCTCAATTGCACGGTCGCCCAGGGCTTTTATTTCGCCAAGCCCATGGCACCCTGCGATCTCGAGCAGTGGATCACCGCGGGCCAACCGGACGCCGCCGAATTGCTCCTGAGCCACGTCTGAGCTGTTTTGCCGATCGGCTTCGCGAGCAATCGGCGAAGCCTGCCGCCAGCTCAGGTCATGGAGATGATAGCCGAGACATGACAGCCGGCAAAGGACTCGCGCCAATCCGCCGGTACGGGAGCCCCCGAAGACGAGCCGAAGCGCCACTTGCAAACTTCAGTCCGTCCGCGCCAGGAGCTGCTCCAGGTTCGTAAAGAATCGCTGCCACCCGAACCTGGCGCCCTGATAGGCCTGTTGCTGATCCGGCCGGAAGCCGGTTTGCTCCATGCGCAGATAGGTCCCCGCGCTGGTCGCGGTGAGAGTCCAGGTGACGACACTCTCGAGGCCAAGCGCTACCCATGTGTAGGACAGGGTTTTGTTCGGCTCGACGATCCTGACCTCACAATCGACGGCGCCCCAGTCTGCGCGAAAATCAAAACGGTGGCCCACGACAGGCTCGAAGTCGTTCTTCATGAGCCACTCCTCGATCAGGTGCGGGTGAGTGAGCGCGCGCCAGATCTTTTCCGGCGGATAGGGCATCTCCCGTTCGACAACGACGGAAAGCGTTTCGGTCGATTTCTCGTTCATTGGTCCATCCTTTTCAGCAGGTCTTCGAGATCGTCGAATCGGCTCTGCCAGAACCCGGCCATCCGGCTTGTCCAGTCGATCAGCGGAACCAGGGCGCCGAGCTTCGCGCTGTAGTGCGTCTGGCGACCTTCATGGCGGTCGAGCACCAGCCCGGCCTGCTTCAGGATGCCGAGATGCTTTGAGACCGCCGGCTGCGAGACCCCGGCCTGAGCCGTCAGCGCCGCGACCGTCTGCTCTCCTTCACGGCACAACCGCTCGAAGATGGCTCGGCGCGTCGGATCGGCGAGCGTTTTGAAGATCAGGTCGTGATCGTATGGCATCGAAACTCATAACTCGTTGGCTATTGATTAGATCAATAACTGACTAGTTATGAATGAGTCAATCGAGAACTTGATCTGGGATGGATTCCGGTTCGCGTGAGGAAAACGCGTCAAAATAAAATACTGGAGTCCGATCCTGCTTCAATCAGGACCGATAAGGCCCCCATGAAATCGATGCGTTCGGTCATCGGCAGTGTTTGCGCAGCTATCGCGCTATCGCATGCAATCGGCGGGCTGGCGGAGAGGAGGTTGAGCGTTGCGGAATTGCGGTCCAACAATTCCAACGCTTTAGCAGTGAAGAAAATTGGCTGCATGCTTGCGAGCGGATCAGCAACAAGGCAATGAGGTCGACGATCGCGAAAGCCGTCATGATCCAGAAAATGATGATGAGCCCTGGACAATCTAAAAGGAGAAGACGGTGGGCAAGCTAATCGTATATCGGCATGATCATCGTGAGGTCCGGAACGGGGAGTCAATTTCCTCTGCCGGCGACCATTATGATGAGCTAACTGACGATCAAAAAATGGCGGAAGACGCCATTCGCAATGGTCGGCCTAACGGCGCCAAAATTCGCCGGCAATAGAATAAACGAGGAACGATGAATCCAGCCGCTAGCGATTGTCGGCTGGAGGCCACCAGCACCTAGGAACGGACGCGTTTAGAGGCGGTTTGGCGCGTTTGCCGTGTCAGGGGATGGCTCTCCGGGCGGCAGCGCCGCTACCGGGCTGGAACCGGCTTATTCGGGAGTCTGGCAGCACATGCCGGAAACGGGAGGTAACGCCCGAAATATCAATGTCCTACTTAGCGCTTTGGAAAGAACCGCTCGATACGCTGCCGGTATTGCCAATATCGATTTTGCCGGGGCCCATTATGAAACAGCCATGGTATATCCAAGCCATCTTTGGCACTGTGTCCTTTGTGTGCTTTGCACTCTTAACAATTGCGCCGTTCGCGCCATCGAAAGCCGACAAGGCATTGATGGGCTTCATCGCAATTGCTGCGTTCATCGCCGCAGGTTTTGGCTTATCGATCTTTAACCGGATCAAGTATGGCACCGTTTTTCCCGGCCTAAAGCGGGTTGCTGGCGCTACCGATAAAGCAGAGGTGAACCGGCTTACGACAATATTGGGCCTGCTCATCATCATGTTCCTTTCCCTCGGAGCGATAAAGCTCGCCGACTACAAACAGCTTTCCAGTTTAACTGAAATTCCCTTCGGCTTGATGCTGTTGGGTGCAATTGTGGGTCTGATATGCATGCGGTTCCGAAAGCAGCAGCAAAAGGATAGTTAGCGCTTTCAGCAACCGCGTGGGCTTGACCCGGGCACCTACCGTCATCGCGCCGAGACGACGACGGCAGGCCTCCACCAACGGCCTAGCGCTGCGTCGCGGACGCCAGGCCGAAATCTGGCGGGCCGCCACTTCTAGCGACCTGCCGGCCGGCTTCACCATCTCCGGTAAAGGCCGGCTTTGAGCGAGACATTGCATGATGCGAGCGCCGTCTATGCTGTCATCAGCTCAGATGCCCCGTACTCTTACTTATCGGGGACTTCCCGCCGCGCCTGTGAGTCAGGCCTCGGGCTGTCGGTATTGTTTTATGAACGAGGACACCGACGACTGGTCAGCGGCTCGGATCGATGCAACGCAATCCGAGCGCCGCGCCCTCTCGCCGGTTACGGGAGCGAGAGGGATCGGAAATCAGGTCTTGCCGAATTGCGAGATCAATTCCTTTTCACTGAGTCGCTTCGATTGATCAGAGCTACCTTCGGCACAAAGCCGTTCCGTTCTGGACTTCGATGCGCCGCGGTTGAGGACGACGCCACGAATGGCGCGCGGATCTCGTTTCGCCACGATGGCGAATGCGTCGCGATGTAGTCGGATGCATACGCTTCGAAGGTCCGGGGCAGGACGACCTCGACAGCCGCCGCTCTGCGCTGCGATCGCTTCTCGTCGATCGGATCGATGCCGTCGGCCAGCTTGTCACGTGCGGCTTTGGCGCGCTTTCGTGCCTGAGCCAGCGAGACCTGCTAGTACGGCCCGAGACCCATCTGACGCACCTTGCCGTTTCAAGAATATTGGAACAGCCAAGACCGGGTGACGTCGCCGGCATCCGCCCTTTTCGTAACTTGCAGATAAAGGCCGCCGCCATCGGCGTATCGGCCGGGTCTCCGGTATTCTGGCTTGCGGGTAATCGCTGCAGCGCTGAGTTTTACGAGCATGACCAGAAGATCAGCGCCCAGAATAGCGCAACCCTACCGGGATTGAGGAAAATGCTTAATGGATATCGGCAGGGGTAGAAGGGGCCACAAAGTGCGGAATTGGCTTAATTTGCAGGGTTTTTGGGAGATTTTGGCGGAGAGAGTGTCCAAATCTATATATCTCACCCTCATGTGCATACGTTCGCCGGAATTCGAGAAACCCTTGAGCCGCAGGCACGAGCTGTGCGCCGGACCTCTCTCGCATTCGCTCCAATTCGCGTGCAATCTTCACGCTAGTATGGGCCTAAGTGTGGGCGAAGATGTTCGACGGAAGGTTGGATTTGGTTGGATAGCTCTTCGGCACCTATATTGTCTCGCGCGAACGACTGCGGCCAATTCGGACAGGATCAACTCGACAAGCCGTAGTCTCTTTCACTCGATCAGATTGGAAGTCCCGTAATGCGGATGCCAGCATCGGGCACCTTGTAGGTCCGGTTAATCCAGATTAATGCCGATGTCAGGCTTTCAGCCACCACCGAGTTGGCAAGCGCACCCGCATCGATACCGCGCAAGCCCGCATCAGCCGCCAACTGAATGCCGATCTGTCGGGCGTCCTTGTCATCGCTGGCGACAAGCACGTCACATTCAATGTGTGTGTCGAGATGTTTCAGCTTATGTGCGGAGACGTTTTGAAACGCCGAAACGACGCGAACCTGATCTCCCAATAACGATTGAACTGCAACCACGCAGGAGTCCGATTCCGGCAATTGCACCCTTGAGACCTTGGGCGGAACTAACGGCACCGTAACATCGATCAGAATCTTTCCCCGTAACGCATCCTTCAGGGACTCCACCGTCGACATCTGGCCCGAGAACGGCACAGCCAGGACGACAATCTCGGCAAACTGCACCCCGTCCCGACTCTCCACGCCCCGGATGGCCTCTGTTCCAAGCAGGCCATTCAGCTCCCGCGCCGCCATCCTTGCTTTTTCGCCATCGCGAGAACCGATGACGACATCGTGACCGTGTCGCGCCCAGCGCAGCGCCAAACCTCCACCTTCGGCGCCAGTTCCACCCACGACACAGATCGTATATTTGGTTGAAGCCATTATTTTCCTCAGAAGCTTGCTAAACCGTCGCGGACAGAAGTCCTCGATCCGAACGGCGTCATAATGAGTTCGGCCAGCGCGGGCACGCCAAAGCTCGCCTCGTAGCGCTCTCTCGATACCGGCCCGTAGAGCGTCGTGCGCTGCTGCGGCCGCCGTCCCAGCGTCTCGATGAGCGCTTCCATCTGTTCAGGCGCGAATTCCTGGCCATGCTGCGTGCCCGCAGCGCGTGAAATGCTTTCATTCATCAAGGTGCCACCGAGATCATTAACGCCGCTCTGAAGCAGGGCCGCGAGTCCGGCTTCCCCGAGCTTGACCCACGACGCCTGGATATTGGTGATCAGCGGGTTGAGGACGAGGCGCGAGACCGCATGCATCAACCGCACTTCACGCCATGTCGGCCCGATACGCGACTGTCCCCGCAGCGACATCGGCGCTTCCATATGCACGAACGGCAGCGGCACGAACTCGGTGATGCCGCCGGTTCGTTCCTGCAGGTCGCGCAGATGCAGCAAGTGCCTGGCCCAGCTTGCCGGATGCTCGATATGACCGAACATGATTGTGGACGTCGTGCGTAAGCCCACCTCATGCGCCGCGGCGATGACGTCCAGCCATTCCCGGGTGTTGAGCTTGTCGGGGCAGATCGATGCCCTCACCTCGTCGTCGAGTATTTCGGCCGCCGTGCCAGGCAACGAGCCGAGACCGGCGTCGCGCAGAATTTCGAGATAGCGGCGCGTACCTATTCCGAGCGTCGACGCGCCCTGCGAAATCTCCAGCGGCGAGAAGGCATGCACATGCATACCCGGGACCTCCGCTTTCACCACACGCAGCAGTTCCAGATACTTTTCGCCGGTATAGCTTGGGTTGATACCGCCCTGCATGCAGACTTCAGTCGCACCGCGATCCCACGCCTCGCGCGCGCGCCGCGCCACTTCATCCAGCGCCAGGTCATAGGGCTTGCCGCGCAGAGTCTCGCTGGTCTTTCCCTTCGAGAACGCGCAAAAGCTGCATCGATAGCTGCAAACATTGGTATAGTTGATATTCCGGTTGACCACATAGCGGACGATAGCGCCATTCATCCGTGCTCTCAGTTCATCCGCGGCGGAACAGATGACATCGACGTCGCCGCTTCGGGCCGAGAACAGCCTGACGATGTCTCCTTCCGACAGGCGCGATCCCGCTGCGGCGCGCTGGAGTAGCTCATCGATGCCGCGATCCGCTCGCACTGCAGGCGGTGGCGTCGGCAGGCGTTCCAGCGATCCCGGCATCCAGCCGTCCTCGCGGACGAATCCATCGGCATCGACTTCGCGCAGCACTTTATGCATCAGCGCACGATCCAGCCATTTGCCCGCATTCGCCACATAGGAAGGATAGATTGCAAGACGTTGCTGCAGGGTGCAGCCGGCCCTCTCCGTCGCGCTTTGAAGCTGCGCGATCTCCGGCCAGGGCGCTTCCGGGTTGACGTGGTCGGCGGTCACGGGGGAAATGCCGCCCCAATCATTGATACCCGAGTCCAGCAATTCCGGAAAATCGGAATAGCTAAGATTGGGCGGCACCTGAATGTTCATGGCCGCGCCGAAGATGTGCCGAGCGACGGCGGCGGACCAGAGCAGATCGTCGATATCCGGTTCCCGGCTGTTTGCAAAGCGCGTGTCGGGCTTGGCCCGGAAATTCTGAATGATGATTTCCTGAAGATGACCGTAGCGCTCGTGCAGATTCTTCAACGCCAGTAGCGATTGAATGCGTTCGAGCCGAGTCTCGCCGATACCGATCAGAATCCCGCTGGTGAACGGAATGCGTTGTCGGCCGGCTGCGGCGATCATCGCCATTCGAAGCTGCGGGTCCTTGTCCGGCGAGCCGAAATGCGCGCCGCCGCGTTCACCCAGGCGGGGCGAAATCGTTTCCAGCATGATCCCCTGCGAAACGCTGACCCTGCGCAGCCGCACAAGTTCTTCTTCGCTCATCACGCCGGCGTTAACGTGAGGCAGGAGGCTGGTTTCCTTCAGGACCAGCGCGCATACCGCAACCAGGTAGTCCATCGTCGTTGCAAAGCCGAGTTCACGTAGTGCCTCGCGCGCGGCCTCGTAACGCAATTCCGGCTTGTCGCCCAGCGTGAACAAGGCTTCGCGACATCCCATCTTCTCGCCCGCCCGGGCAATGGACAGTACGTCTTCAGGCGACAGGAACGGCTTTCGAACCTGCCGGGGACTTTGGGCGAAAGTGCAGTAACCGCACACGTCCCGGCAGAGCTGAGTCAACGGAATAAACACCTTGCGCGAATAGCTGATCGCTGAGCCATGACCTTCTCGCTTCAAGGCCCGTGATCGTCCCAGCAATTCCTGAAGCGGCTGTGCTTCGAATGTCGCAAGCCGCCAACGAGCTTCCTCGTGCGAAAACAGACGCGTGATTTCTGCCGTCAGCATGATCGTCCCTTCGGGCAGCGCACTTCCCGCGTTCCGGTCAACATTAGATGGTTAGACACCCCCGGTAACAAGCATATCCACATGCCTCCCGTGTAGGTCAACTATCGAAGATCGGGGCCGGAGCAGACGGCTCCTCGACGCTGTCCTTGCGCCATTTCAAATAGATCTGCGTTCCGATCAGGATGACACAAAGCGCGAGAAAGACGGCGCTGATCGGCCGCTCCACGAACACCGCGAAATCGCCCCGCGAGATCAGCATCGTCCTGCGGAGATTTTCCTCGAAACGGGGCCCGAGAACGAAACCGAGAAGTATCGGCGCTGGATGAAAACCAAGCGTCAGCAGCACGTAGCCGGCAATACCGATCGCGAGCGTTTCGCCGACCTGAAACAGGTCGTTGTTCGTGCTGTAGACTCCGACGCAAACGAAAAACAGGGCACTGGGATATAGATACTTGTAGGGCACCGTAAGCAGCTTTACCCACAGCCCGATCAGCGGCACGTTGAGAACGACAAGAAGAATATTTCCGACCCAGAAGCTTGCGATCAGGCCCCAGAAAATATCGGGATGGTCGCTGATCAATTGCGGACCGGGGCTAATTCCCTGAATCGTAAGCGCCGCAAGGAGCAGTGCCATTACCGCGTCGCCGGGAATGCCGAGACTCATCGTCGGAATGAAATCGCCCTGCACCGCAGAATGCGTCGAGGCTTCCGGAGCGGCGACTCCCTCGATCGCACCGCGGCCGAATCTCTCGGGCGTCTTCGAGAGCTTCTTTTCAGTGGCATATGAGATGAACGAAGCGATCGTCGGGCCCGTTCCAGGAATGAGCGCGCACAAACTGCCGATGATCGTCCCGCGCAGCATTGGAATCGATGCCGCCTTGATATCCGCCCGGCTAGGCCGCATGTCCCGGAGCCGGAGCTTCGCCCGGGACGCATGAAGAGGAACGATCTTGTTTACGCTTTTTAGAAACTCGGCGATGCCGAACAAGCCGAGAGCCAGCGCGACGACGTCGATGCCGTCGGCCAGATCAAGCAGGCCGAATGTGAATCGTTCCGTTCCGTTCAACGCGTCCGAACCGACAAGGCCGAGCGTCAGGCCAAGCGTCGTCATTGCAACGCCCTTCAGCGGAGACCCGCGCGTCAACGTCGAGCCTGCCAAAAGCCCCAACAGCATCAGTGAGCAAATTTCCGGAGGACCGAATTTGAGCGCCACCCTGACAAGCACGGGCGCGAAAAAGATCATCTCGGTTATGCCGAACGATGCGCCGACGAACGACGCCATCATGGTGATTCCCAAAGCGGTTCCGCCCTTGCCTTGCTGCGTGAGCGGGTAACCATCCAGGCAGGTCACCGCATGCGGCGGGTGACATGGCAGGTTCAGCAGGATCGAGCAGATCGCTCCGCCATATTGGGCGCCATAATAGATGCCCGCGAGCATCAGAATGGCCGCCACAGGCGGCATCGAAAATGTAACGGGAAGCAGAATCGAAATCGCAGCCATCACCCCCATGCCGGGAAGGACGCCGACGAGATTACCCATCAACACCCCGACGAGACACGCCAGGAAGTTGTGCGGCTGGAATGCCACTCCAAAACCATGAGATAGATCCGCTATCGCCGTCGCAAACATCACATCACCAGTTCAGCACGGGGAGGGGAATTTTCAGCCCGTATGAAAACAGCGCGATGCCGAGAACGCTCATGCCGGCAGCGAGGACCAACGCGCTCTTGAAGCTGGAGTTTTTATCGCCAAGCGCGGAAACGAAGACGCATGCGAATGTCGCCGGCAAAAGGCCACGCCTTTCGGCGAGAAAAATGAAGAGCGACATCCCGGCGATAATGCAGACCCATCCCCGCCACTCCGGAGCGCCGAGATCGTTTCCCTCATGCCGGTCCGCTGCAGCGCGGCCCGCGCTGACGAAGATAAGCACTCCCACCGCCAGCAGAACGCTTCCCAGTATCATCGGAAAGAATCCCGAACCCATCATCTCTCGAGTCCCGAGATCGTAGCGGCTGGCCTGAGCGATCGTTCCCAGACCGATCAGCGCCACCAGGCCGCCGGCATAATGATCCCTACTAACTCTCGCGAACGGCTTCATCTCTCCGACTTCCTGTCGCGCAACTCGAAAATAAATTCTCCGCAAACCACGTCGAGCGAGTTACGTCCGTGACAGGATGCAGCGCTCGACAACGAAGAACCCCGACTTTTCATTGCGGCTTGACGCCTGCCGCTTCCAGCACATCGTGGTACTTCTTTACTTCGGAAATCATCAGCTCGCGAAGTTCTTCCGGGCTGCTGGGTGCTGGCTCAAAGCCCTGAGCGGCAAAGGCCTTGATCATCTCGGGCGACTTCACGGCCGTAGCGATCGACTGGTTAATGAAGTTGACGATTTCGGGCGGCGTGTTGGCGGGCGCCAGGATCGAACTCCAATTCGCCATGTCGAAGCCTTTTTGAATGGTCTCATCGAACGTCGGCACGTCAGGAAGGATCGCAGAACGCTTGATGCTGGTCACGCCCAGCGCCTTCAACGTGCCGGCCTTGATCGACGGCAACGCGCTCGGATCGCCGAAGCCGAAGTCGACGACATTTCCGAGCACCGCCGTCAGCAGCGGCCCCGAGCCGTTGAAGGGAACGTGCCGCGCGTCGATCTTGGTAGTGGCGACCATCATTTGCGCGGCCAAATACGGACCGGCGCCGACCCCGGTCGTTCCATAGTTCAGTTTACCCGGCTTGCTGCGCGCCAGCGCCAGCAAATCAGCCATCGAATTTACGCCAAGCGAGGGATTGACCAGCAATATGAACGGAGAGGTCGACAGGCGCGAGATCGGCGTAAAGCTCTTGACGGGATCGTATCTGAGGTTGCTGTAGAGGCTGGCAGCCACGGTGTGAGAAACGCTGTTCAAATAGAGCGTGTAGCCATCGGGCGCCGAATTGGCCACGTACGCCGCGCCTATGGTCGTCCCTGCTCCGGGCCTGTTCTCGACGATGACCTGCTGATTCCACATCTTGCTGAGCTGCATGGCCAGCGTTCTTGCCTGCGCTTCCGATCCGCCTCCCGGCGGAAAGGGAATGATCAGTCGAACGAACTTGGTGGGATAGTCGAGCGCCTGGGATGACTGCGCAAAGCCGCATAGCAATATAACCGACAATACGATACGGCTCAGTTTCATGACCACGTCGCTTCTCCATTCACTCTCGGCACGCCCTCTTTCAGGAGATCGCAGAACGTCGCTTACGAACGCTCTGTTTTGCGATCAGGGGCGTAAACTCGGGCAGTTCCGACGGAAGCGGCATCATGCCCGCCGCGCTCGAAACCTTCTGAACGATTAGCCGCAATCAAGGAGATCAGAGCCTCGCTCAACAATTCCTGAAATCGGCTTTGACGATGTCGGACACGCTATTCGAAGACTCCTTTGACGACCGCCTGTCCGCCATCCACCATCAACTGCCCCATGGCGATAACCTTATCGATGGTCAGATCCTCATTGAGAACGACAAGATCGGCATCCGATCCTGCAGCGATCACGCCCTTTCGCGGATAGAGTCGCAAATGCCGGGCCGGATTTGCGCTCACTATGCTTAACGCGGATGCAATATCTATGCCTGCATCCACCACGCTCTTGAATTCATAATGGAGAGCGCTGGTCTCCCAGCGCGCCATTGTGGAGTTGCCCCGCGCGTCCGACAGGTGGGGATAAACTCCTCCGCCATCTGTGCTCATGCTGAGCCGTTCGAGCGGCACGCCTTTCCCGAGCAAGAACTCCACTGCGTCGGGACACGCAACGAATCCCGGGATGGTTCTGATGGTGGTGAGATCTATCGGTCCGCCCAGCTCGCCCCACTTGACCATCTGGTCAAGCACGGCGCCGTTTCGATTGCAGTGTGTGGGCAAGTAGGTGTTGGGCGGCAGATCGCTCTGTTCGACCGCGTCGAACAGCAGTTGGATGCCTTTCTTTCCCGGTCCGATATGGATGTTGACGAATCCGCCGCGACCGGCCAGGCGCCCGGCGATGCGGGCATCGGCACCGATACGGATGATCTCCTCAAGCGTCGGCTGCGACGAACGTTCGTCCGCGATCGCCACTTCGCCGATGCCGAGCGCATTGGAAACCAGGACGATGTCCTTCTTGAGATCGCCGGTGAAGGAAGGAAGCGGTAGATCGTAAGCGCCGAGAAGAATGTAAGCTGACATTCCTTCGAGCTCGAGAGCGCGCGCTTTCGCCAGCAAGCCCATCAAGTCTCGCGTCAACCCGTCGGCGCCCAGCAATCCGACCACCGTGGTTGTTCCGTTGGTGGTAAATTCCGTGAGATTCAGTTCGGGCCCGCGGGTGATTGGGCCGTTGCTGCCGCCGCCACCAAGTATATGGACGTGGCTGTCGATGAACCCAGGCGCCACTATTTTGCCCTGACAGTCAATTTCCCTGACGTCAGACAAACCAACTCGCGGCAAAGAGCTCTCGACGGCTGCGATACGATGATCCGCGACAAGTACATCGCGAATCCCGACTTCCCTGGGATTATGAAGACGACAGTTCCTCAATACGGTGATCACGGCTTTGCATCCTCCTGCATCAAGATGAGAGTCCGCAAAAGAGCGCCGGCTCCAACCGGCAGACTTTCAGGATCCAGAAACTCTTGCAGGGTGTGAATGCTTCCTCCGGAAGTGACACCCATCGAAGCCGCGGCTATGCCAAGAGAAAGAGGGATGTTGGCGTCGGTACTGCCCGGCAACAACGACCCCGTTACCCCAACTCCCGCAAGTCCGTCCAGGATAGCCCGGACCAGCGGATGACTGGAGGCGATCTCTCCTCCCGGGCGATCTCCAATTACGGAAATTGCAACGTCAATCTGTTCGTCGGCAGGAATGGCGCCGACGATACCTCGCACTTCCGCTTCAAGCGCCTGCACGACAGCATGATCCAGCGACCTTATATCGAGCGAAAGATTGGCCTGCTGGGCGATCGCATTGACGGAGGTGCCTCCGTTCACGGTTCCGATATTGAGAACGGTCTTCGGATTCGAAGGCACCGCTATCTCGCTTATTTTTCCGGCGACGCGTGCAAGCACATGCACGGCGCTCGGCTTGCCAGCATCCGCCCAGCTATGACCGCCCGCCGTCTTGACCGCGATTTCCAGCCGCCGCACGCTGATCGCGATGTGATTGACGATACCCAGATTTCCATCGACGGCGATAACCGCCGAGACCCGATCGCCGTATCGATCCATCAAGGCGCGCATGCCGCGAAGGTTGCCCAACCCCTCTTCGCCGACAGAGAATGCCAATATGAGATCGCGCGCCAATCTCACGCCGTTGCGGCGCAACAGTTCCGGCAGCAGTAGCGTGATCGCGGCGGATGCACTGTTGTCCCGGATTCCCGGCGCCCGCCAATACCGACCATCCCAGCGGGGCTCGACATTGGTTCCTTCGGGAAACACCGTATCGATATGCGCAACGAGCATGATGGGAGGAGCTCGACACTCGTCCGCAGGCAGCAAGGCCGTCACGTTGGATAGATGATCGATTTCGACCTGCTTCAGGCCAAACTCGCGGAGCCGGTCGGCGATGTATTGCGCGCGGTTTCCCTCGCTAAAGGTGGGAGACGGTATTCTGCAGATGGCGAGCGCTTCCTGAACAAGCGCTTCCCCGAAACCGGTATCCACCTCGATCAAATCAAGCAAACCCTGCCCACCACTGTTAATTACACCGTTGCAAACTTGACAAGATGATAACATATTGCCGTCATTGATGCAAGTATTCTGCTATTTCTTCACTGGCCTGATCACCCGCAAGGATGTCGGGCGGCCCCCGTAGTCGCTTGGCGCGGCACAACCGAAATCCAATCTGACAAGGCGGCGCACGGCGCGAAACGCGGTTGTACCGGCGACCGCTTGCGGGACGTCGGTCATCGCAGAACGGGAAGAGCCGTCGGCTATCCAGACATCCTCAGCGCGGAACGGGAGACCATCGACAGGCGCGATTTTCATACGGGCCGGTCGGCGCGCGACAGAACGATACGTTACTGTCGAGCTTCCTCAATCAATTGCCATAGGCGCGGAGGGGAAAGCGGCAGTTCGTTCGGCTGGACGTTCAGATGAAACAGGGCGTCGGCCACCGCATTGCCGATCACGCCCGCGACCGGAATTATGCCGCCCTCGCCTGCGCCCTTTGCTCCCAGGGGATTGTTGGGGCACCGCTTCAACTCAAGCGTAATCGACCGGATGTTGGGAAAGTCGGATGCCGTCGGCAGCAGATAGTCGGCAAACGAGCCGGTCAGGAGCTGGCCTTCGGAATCATAAACGAGATGCTCAAGGAAGGTCCCGCCGAGGCCCTGCACGATCGACCCGATCGCCTGTCCGTGCAGCGTCAGGGGATTGATCATCCGGCCAACGTCCTCGACCGAGAGATAATCGATCACCTTGACATGGCCTGTGCCGGGATCGACCGCGACATATGCCGCCTGCGTGCCGTATGCCCAGGTGTGCTTGCTGTTGAAGAACGAGGCTTCGACCTCCAGCGGAATGTCCGAAAGATTTGAAAACGTCAGGTGATTGCCGGCATGGCTGACCTTCTCCCCGTCGATCGAGACGTCGGCGGGACTGCAATTGAAGCGTTTCGCAGCGGTCTCGCGAATAAGCTCCTTTAATTTCTCCGCCGCGAGCAGAATTGACGAGCCGCCCATCACCGTCGAGCGCGAATGATACGAGCCGTAGCCGTCCTTCACATGATCGGTCGATCCGTGATTGATCGTGATCCTCTCAAAAGGAACCTCCATCGCGTCGGCTGCAATCTGGGACATGATCGTTTCCAGTCCCTGGCCGATCGCGGACGAGCCGAGATATACCGAAAGCGAACCATCCGTTTCGAGAACGAGCCGCGCGTCTTCCTTTGGCCCCGCGGCGCCGCCCTCTATGAAGCTGCCGATTCCGAGGCCGTGATAATAGCCGTCGATCAACCTGCCGCGCAGTTTGCTCCTGTCTTCCCATTTGAATTCCGCCAGACAACGGTCGAACACCGCGTGATAGTCGCCGCTATCGAGTTCGTTCGTACTTTCGAATGGGGTCACGGTCGGAAGCGGATATGGCATCTGGCTGTCCGCGACCAGATTGCGGCGTCGCAACTCGAGACGATCCATCTCAAGATCTCTTGCAACGATATCGATCAAGCGCTCGCGGGCGAAATCGGCCTCGAACCTTCCCGGCCCCCGGTAACTGCCGGTCGGGGTCTTGTTTGTCACCAGCATCGAGCTCCTGAGATCGACGCTCTCGAAACAATAAGGACCGGACATGCATTGCGCGACATTCCGCGGACCAACTGAACCATTTGTCCGGAGATAGGCGCCAATGTCCGCCCAGATCTGACCGCGGAGTCCCAGGAAGCGCCCGTCACGGCTCACCGCGATCTCAACGTCACACTCGATGTCGCGCGAGTGATTGGCACTCATCATGTGTTCCCGCCGATCTTCGGTCCACTTCACGGGTCGCCGCGCGATCATGGCCGCGGCGGGAATCAGATAGTCCTCGGGATAAAATTCTCCCCGCGACCCGAATCCGCCGCCGACATCGACCTCGACCAGCTTTACGGCGTGCTCGTCCAGGCCGAGAGCAGCGGCAAGCACGCGACGATTGTAAAAGGCCGTCTTTGCCGTGCCCCAGACCGTCATTTCACCCGCAACAGCATTCCATTCGGCAACGAAGCCTCGCGGCTCCATGAACATTGCGGTGTGGCGCTGAACTTTAAACCGTTCGCGTCGCACGTAGTCTGCGGACTTGAACGCCGCATCGGCGTCGCCGAGACAAGCCCTCCAGGTAATTGCGGTGTTGGAGCCATGGCCTTCGAAAAGAAGCGAAGGCTCGGTTTCGGCCTGTTCCCGGCCGGCGACGGCAGGCAGCGTTTCAATATCGAGAACGATATGCTCCAGGGCATCTTCAGCGATCGCCGCCGTATCGGCGATCACGACCGCAACGGGCTCTCCGACATAGCGAACCTTCCGGTCCGCAAGCACCGGCTGGTGAAACGGCTCAAGCTCGGGCAGCGATTGCAAGCGCACGGGAATGCGCGGGACGAAATCGCCCAGACCGCCAGCGGTCAGGACATGCCTGACTCCCGGTAGTTCGAGAGCGCGGGTGAAGTCGATAGAGCGGATCGTCCCGTGAGCAACGGAACTGCGCAGGATCACCGCATAAAGCTGGTCAGGCCGATTGACGTCTGCGACGTAGGTGCCCCTGCCTCGCACCATGCGAAGATCCTCGACGCGCTCCATCGGACGGCCGACGTAGGAATTCGAGACCTTCATCACTTTTCCCCGTCGCGGGCATAGTGACTGCGGGCATCCAGAATAGCCTCCACGATCGGAATGTAGCCGGTGCATCTGCACAGATTGCCCGACAGGACCTCGCGTATCCTTTCCTGGTCGGCGTCCGGCTCGTTGGTAAGAAGCGCGTGGGCGGTGGTGATGAAACCCGGCGTACAAAAGCCGCACTGAAGCGCATGGTGTTTGCGAAACGCTGCCTGCAGGGGAGACAACTGGTCTCCGGACAACCCTTCGATCGTGACAACCTTTTCGTCCTGTGCCTGCACGGCCAGCATCAGGCAGGAACGGACGGCCTCGCCATTGACGAGCACGGTGCAAGCCCCGCAAACACCATGCTCGCATCCGACATGAGTCCCGGTCCGCCCCAAACGATCCCTGATACAGTCGGCAAGCGTCGTGCGGGGTTCGACGTCCGCGTTGACCGGATCTCCGTTGAGTTCAAATGCAACTTGCATCCGGCGTGTCCAGGTCCTCAGGAGATCGAGTGTTGAAGGCCGCGAGCCAGTAACGTACCCAGCAGCGCGCGACGATAGGCACCGGGCGCATGGATGTCGGACGGCGGATCGATCGATTCCTTCGCTGCCGCTGCCACGGCAGCAATGCAGTCTTCCGTGACCGCATTTCCGTTTAGCGCCGCCTCTGCCGCGGACAGTCTGATCGGGCAATCGGCAATGCCGATCGCGCCGATGTGTGCGTCGACCGCGCAATTCCTGTGATCCAGATCATAGAAAAGCAGCACCCCGGCCATCGCGAAGTCGCCTTTTCTGCGGGCAAACTCCCGAAACGCCCAGCGTCTCGTGGCGGGCCAGGCCGGAAGGTGGAGTTCGGTAACAATTTCGTCCGGCTCCAGACTCGTCTGCAACGGACCGGTAAAGAACGAGGATGCTTTTTCTACTCGGGTGCCACCGCTTCCCACGATGGTCATCTCACCGTCGCAGGTCAACGCCACGCCGGGCATCTCGGCAGACGGGTCCGCATGCGCGAGCGAACCCCCGATCGTTCCCCGGTTACGGACCTGATAATGCGCGACGTGTTTTATGGCTTCCGCAAGCAAAGGATGACTACGGACCAATCGTCGGTCGTTCTCGATGTCGCACCATCGGACCTTGGCACCCAACCTGACACCATCGTCGCCGATCGTGATGGTACCGAGATCCTTCAGGTGCTTGAGATCGACAAGCAAATCGGGCGCAGCGAGACGGAATGCCAGCATCGGCATCAGACTTTGGCCGCCCGAAATCACTTTTGCATTCCCGTTGCCCGAGGCCAGCAGATTGACGGCTTCAGCCAAAGTCGAAGGCGACGCGTATGCAAAGCTTGGCGGCTTCATGACGGCTCCCGGTCAGCGTCGGCGTGATTTGCCGGGATCCTCGGCGGCCGGACGGAACCAGTATCGACGGTTACATCCGCTTGGCCGTCTCGTTTTCTCGTCATGCCGCTCGCAACGGCGGCGCCCGGATCGGCCCGCGCTATACAAGCCCCAGTCCTTCCCGCACGCACTCCCGTCGCGCGATCTCCCGTCATTGATCGATGATAGAATCTCGATCTCCGACTGCCGGCAAGAAATCTGGTTCACAAGCTCACCCGCAATACTCCGCGCCTAATTTCGGGGAGCGAACAGATTGAGAATTGCTTCATTCTGATGCCAGGCCGCGGGCCTGACGATCGGAAGATGTACCCCGGCGTCCCGATACTCCTGAATCTTCTTCACGACATCGGCCGGCGTTCCAGCTGCTGTCAGACCCTGGACTGTTTTCTTGCTGAGGGCCTTTGCCAAGGCTTCCTTGCCTCCCGTCGCATACGCGGAATGAAGACGCGGCAATTCATCCTCGTCGATATAGGGTTCTCCGACGCGCTGTCGCGCCTTTGATTGCGAGACGACCTTTTCGGGCATGAACTTGTTAGCGACTTCCCAACGCACCGCGTCGATGGCGGCATCCGGGTCGTCCTCGACCGAGGTATTGATGAGAATAGCAACCTGGAAATCCTTCCAGTCGCGCCCCTCTTCCTCGGCCGCCGCCTTCACGATCTTGATAGCGTTGGCTGCATATTCCGGGGATGAAACGGTATTGAGCAGGACTCCATCAGCCAATTTTCCCGCAAGCCGAAGACCGGTCGTGCTCGTCGCGGCAAACCAAAGTGGAATCCTGGAACGAACGGGCTTCCAGCCCAATTGGGCGCCTTCGATTTTCAACAGCTTGCCCTGGTAATCGACCTTGTCACCAGACAGCATCAGCCGGAAAACCTCGACCCATTCCCTCAGAGCTAGCGCGGGCGTCACATGCTCGAATCCGTGGCGTTTGGCATGAACCTCTGATGCCGCCCCCGGGCATATCACCATTCGTCCGCCGGAAAACTCGTCGAGGGTCGCCGCCGTCTGCGCCATCAATACGGGGCTGCGAAGACGGACAATCTGGGTACAGCCCAAACTGATTTTATTGGTGGCCATCGCAAACGCCGCCATGGCCGTGACCGAGTCGCGCATCAGCGCCCATGTCTCGGAGAAGAATCCAATCTCAAAATTGCGATCCTCCGCCGCACGTATTGCGTTGGCAAAGTCCTGGATACGAACGGTGTGGTCGTAGCCCGTAGCAAAACCGATCCTCGTCATTCGAACTTCACCTTGATATCAAGTCTTGCATACCCAGTGCGGCGGTCGCAGATGACACACCGCCTCCGTCCGGAAACGATGGAGTTTCCGCCGGGACCTATCGCGTTACGCCGATGGCGGGAGAGATCGACACACGCGACAATGCGCAGTTCTGGCTGAACGAGAGCAAGGCCCGCCATTACCCGTCGCGAACAAGATATTTTCGAACCCACCGAGACTTTCCAACGAGACTTCCGAGGGAGAACCCGATTGTTAACATGCCCAAAAGTGCAGGAGCGCTTGCTATAATTTACCGAGATAACAGTATTCCGTCATTGATGCAAGACTTGCGTTATTGCCTTAATAATAGTCACTATATGACTTCTGAATTCGCAGTTCGGAAAACGGGAGATGAAGTTGCAAGAAAGAACCCTGCTCGAGCGCTTAAACGTCATTGAGCGATCGCTGTCCGTCACGCACAATAAAATCGCGGCGTTCCTTTTGAAAAGCGGACACAAAGCGGCATTTTTGACGGCGGCGGAAATCGCATCGAGCGTCGGCGCAAGCGAATCGACGGTCGTCCGCTTTGCGAGAATGCTCGGCTTCCACGGCTATCCCGAACTGCAGGATTTCCTGCGCCAGGGGCTGCTTGAAACTCTGTCCCCCGTGGACCGCCTCATCGGCAGCGACGAAATCAAGGACAAGTCGAAACTTGTCGAGCATCTGGCCGATCGGGAAATCTCCAATCTTCGTGCGGCGCTCGAAACCGTCGACTGCAAGGCTCTGCAGGAATTGGTGGATGCCATATGCGCTGCGCGAACCTGTTATATTGTCGGGCTTCGATCATCGCGTTCGCCAGCCATCCTGCTGGGCCACTATCTCACCAAGATCTCACCCAAGGTCACGGTCATTGTATCGAGCGATTCCATGTTCGAGCAGCTGAGTTGGGCAAACGAAAAGGATGTCCTGATCGCATATTCCTTTCCCCGATACAGCAAGGCGACGGTGGACGCGATTCAGATCGCCAAGTCCGCCGGGGCGCCCACTAGCGCCATTACCGATTCGCGGAATTCGCCAGCCGCTCAACTCAGCGACTACAGCCTGATCGCCCCTGCCATTTCCGACTTCTACGGCAATTCTTTCGTGGCCGCCGTTGCCATTACCAATCTTTTACTCGCATTCTGCGTGCATGCCCAACCGGACGCAGTTCGACAAAATCTCAACCGTTTGGAAAAGGTGGCCTCCCTAAGCGAGCGCTTCGTTCGCTTGACTGGTTGAAGACCGTTTTTGAGGCCGGACCGACAAAAGCCGGATACTGATTTCCGGGAATGCAGAAGATCGTCCTGCGGATACGAAGGAGATCGGTCGGCCGATTGAATTTACCTTAGACGCCTGTCGACGCGGCGGCGTGACTATTGAGCAGCGTTTTGATGCAGGATGCACAACACGAACTGCAGGCAGTCAGCAGCATTCGTGTGTAGGGCCATAAGCACGCGCTCACATCGAGCGCGACGACGATGGCCTTTCAACGTCAATTCGCAACCTCCGGCTTCCTCGAATACGGCTCATTATTTCGGAGCGACGAGCCGGGTAACGATATCTGCCACTTCGCAACATCCTTGTTGGGATAGACATCCCATCGGCCTAACCGCAGCCCGTATCAGGGCTGAAAAATGCACTCGGAAAGGGGCCTTCAGACATCTGTCAGGCTAGGCGTTTGCATGCGTTCGCCGATCTCATCCCACCGCAATCGCTTCTCGCCGATCGGATCGATGCCGTTGGCCAGCTTGTCGCGCGCGGCTTTGGCGCGCTTTCTTGCCTGAGCCAGCGAGGCCTGCTGGTACGACCCGAGGCCCACCTGCCGCACCTTGCCGTTCCAAGAGTATTGGAACAGCCAAGACCGGGTGACGTCGCCGGCGCCCCCTTTTCGTGACTTGCAGATAAAGGCCGCGACCATCGGGCGTATCGGCAGGGGTAGAAGGGGCCACAAAGTGCGGAATGGGCTTAATTTGCAGGGTTTTTGGGAGATTTTGGCGGAGAGAGTGGGATTCGAACCCACGGTACGGTTTCCCGCACACACGCTTTCCAAGCGTGCGCCTTAAGCCACTCGGCCATCTCTCCGGATGCCCTCTCTTGAAGGCGCGGGAGGAGTTTTGCAAGGGACTGTGGCCGGGATCGCCGCAATTTTCCCAACCGATTGAATATTATTGATAATTTTGCATTTCCGGCGGCGGCCGGCAGGCGCTGGCGAAAGCCGGTGAGGCGGAAACCGGCCGGCAAGGACGACCGACCGGAGCGGCCATTCGGTTTTGTGGAGACGGCATGACCTTCGGCGCGGCGCTTGCCGCCAGCGGGACAGGGCGTATTCGCATCGGCCAAGGCAAAGACGGATTGAGGCAAAAGACGTCGTGCCCCGGATCATCCGGGCGCGCCGAAACATAACGCCATCAAGGATGGCGCATCGTACCGCGATCAGCCGGCGATGGATTGCCGCGCGGTCAGTGATACTGCACACCGGAACCGGCCGAGCGAAGCGACCGTACGGCCAGCGGTTCGTCGATCAACGGCTCTGCCGGATCTCTCTCGGACCGCGTCTCCTGCGCTGTTTCCTGCAACGCATCGACGAAATCGGCAAACCACTGCTGGATGGTGCTGGCGCGAAGCTTCGCCATCATCGCTTCCCAGCGCATGCGCCGCTCGTGCAGGGGCATCGTGACCGCGGTCGCAATGGTCCGCGCCATGCCGTCGATATCGTGCGGATTGACCAGCAGCGCGGTATCGAGTTCGTTCGCGGCGCCGGCGAATTTCGACAGCACCAGCACGCCGGGATCGGCCGGGTTCTGGGCCGCGACATATTCCTTGGCGACGAGATTCATGCCGTCATGCAGCGGCGTCACCACGCCGACCTGCGCCGTGCGATAGAGGCCCGCCAGCACGGTCTGGCTATAGCCCTTGTTGAGGTAGCGGATCGGAGTCCAGTCCACCTCGCCGTGTCGGCCATTGACGTCGCTGACCAGCTTGGCAAGTTCGCTTTGCAGATTGCCGTAGGCTTCGATCGCGCCGCGCGACGGCGTTGCGATCTGCAACAACGACACCGTTCGCGCCAGCGCAGGCTGCATCGTCCACATGCGGTCGAACGCCTTGATGCGGTTGACCAGCCCCTTGGAATAATCCAGCCGGTCGACACCGATCGCGAGTTTCTCGCCGTTCAGGCTTCGCCGCAGCCGCGACACGTCGGGATGGGACGCCGCCCTGGCGGACTGCTCGGCGAATTTCCGCGGGTCGATGCCGATCGGAAATACCTTGATGTGTGATTTGCCGTAGCGCGAGGTCACCACGCTATTTTTTATTTCCAGTCCAAGATCCGAAGCAAGATAATCGAGGAAATTCTCGCGATCGTCCTGGGTCTGGAACCCGATCAGATCATAGGCCAGCATCGCCTCGATCAATTCGCGATGATGAGACACGCCGCCCATAATCGCACGCGTCGGCCACGGCGTATGCAGGAAGAAGCCGATTGGACGCGTCACGCCCAAATGACGCAGTTCCGCGCCCAGCGCGAGGAAGTGATAGTCCTGGATCCAGAACGCCGTGTCCGGCTTGACGAAGCGCAGCAGCGCCCTTGCCATGAAGCTGTTCACTTCGCGATAAGAACGATAATCCTCCTCGGTCGCGCAGATCAGGTCGCTACGGGAATGCAGCGCCGGCCACAATGCCGAGTTCGCAAAACCTTCATAATAGCCGCCGTAATGCGCGGACGGCAGGTCGAGCATCGCTAGCGCACCGGCTCCGAGCGCCTCAATTTCTGCAAAAGGCTCTTTTTGCGCGCCATCGCGGACGCGGCCGCTGGAACCGACCCAAATCGCACCGGACTTCTCAACCACCGGCAACAACGCAGCGGCGAGCCCCCCGGTCATGGGTTCATGGGCTGTACCGCGCGCAACGCGATTTGAAACAACGACGAGATTCACAGGGTCCCCTCCTGGGTAATCACTCGTGTATTAACAGCCATTCATCAATATGGTTCCAGCGCACCCTTTCAACGAATTGAAACCAAATTCGGGCACGCCTGTGGGAGCCCGATGATTTCAATAAAAAAGCCAAATATTGCCCGAAATCGATGATCGCCAACCGATTATGGCCCTGCCTCTGCATCGAGCAGATGCGCAAGCCATGTGCGGACATCGCCGGGCTGATCGAAGTGACCGGTCACGCCTTGCGCATGCCGGCCAACCGAAAATGCAAAACCGTTCAGCTCGGGCATGATGGCGAACACCGACTCGTCGGTGACGTCGTCGCCGATGAAAAGCGGGCGGCGGCCCTTGAAGGGCGCGTGCTTCATCAGTTCAAGCACGCCCGACGCCTTGTTGAACCCGGAATGCTTGATCTCGCATACGGATTTTCCCGGCAGCACCTCGATCGGCGCATTCGGCAGATCGGCCCGGATCAGCGCGACCGCCTCATAGATCGCCTTCTCCGCATGCGGCGCCAGCCGGTAATGCAGCGCCAGCGAATAGCCCTTGTCTTCGAGCAGGATTCCCGGGCTGAGTTTGGCGATGGCCGCGAGCCGCCGTTTCAATTCCTTGTCCATCGGCGGCGCATGGCTGGCGACGGCCTCGCCATCGGCCGAGAGCCGCATTTCCGCGCCGTGGCCTCCCACCGCCGGGAACTGGTCCGGCGCAAAGATCAGATCGATATCGTTCAACGAGCGGCCGCTGACGAAGGCCAGCGCGCCCGAGGTCCGCTCCAGGAGGCCGTTGAGGGTCTTGGCCAGGCCCGGCGGCACCCAGACCTCGCGCGGCGTCGGTGCAAGATCGAGCAGCGTGCCGTCGATATCGAGCAGCAGCGCCGTCTCGCTTAGCCGCGGCAACCGCCCGCGCGACACCGGAACGGCGGCATCAGGGATGGACTGTTCCAACGATCGATCCTCTGGCACCAGCTTCTCCGCCAACTTCTCGTTCATGTCATTCTACTCCACAAAAGCCAACGGCCGTGCGACGGATTCCAGCGGCTTGCGCTCGGCGGCGATGCAATAGCGCCAGGCGATCGCGGCCGCCGCCACCATCAATCCCGCCCCGAACAGATAACCGGCGAAAACGCTGCCGCGCGATCCGGTATCGATCAACGCGCCGAACAGCGCCGGCCCCGCGACGCCGCCGATTCCGGTTCCGACCGCATAGAACAGCGCGATCGCCAGCGCACGGATCTCCAGCGGAAAGGTCTCGCTAACGGTGAGATAGGCGGCGCTGGCCGCCGGCGAAGCAAAAAAGAAAATCACCATCCAGGCGATGGTCTGGCCCTGCGCGCTCAACAGGCCATGCGCGAACAGATAGCCGGAAAGCGCCAGCAGAATACCGGAGATGCCGTAGGTGAAGGTGATCATCACCCGGCGGCCCAGCGTATCGAACAGCCGGCCGAGCAATAGCGGCCCCAGGAAATTGCCTGCGGCGAACGGCAGAATGTACCAGCCGATCCGGTCCGCCGCGATGCCGTAGAATTCGCTCAGCACCAGCGCGAAGGTGAAGAAGATCGCGTTGTAGAAAAAAGCCTGCGCCACCATCAGCGCCAGTCCGACCAGCGCACGCTGCCGATAGACGGAAAAAAGCGTGTGCGCCACCTCGCGCAACGGGGTGTGGTCGCGCATCCTCAGTTTGATCTTGGGCCAGCGATGCTGGCGCGGCTCCTGCGCCTTTCCGATCACGGATCGCTCGATATCGGCGACGATGATGTCGGCGCGATCGGGATAGCCATGAATGATCAGCCAGCGCGGACTTTCGGGAATCCACATCCGCATCACCAGCACCACCAGCCCGAGACAGGCGCCGGCGAAATAAGCGAGCCGCCAGCCGAGATCGGACCCGATCACCGCGGGATCGAGCAACACGATCGCGCAGACCGCGCCCATCGCGGTGCCGATCCAGAAGCTGCCATTGATCACGATGTCGGTCCATCCGCGATAACGCGCCGGCACCAGTTCCTGAATCGTCGAATTGATCGCGGTATATTCGCCGCCGATACCGGCGCCGGTGAAAAAACGGAACGTGGCATAGCTCATCAGCCCCCACGACAGCGCGGTCGCAGCGGTCGCTGTGAGATAGAGCGCCAGCGTGATGAAGAACAGCTTCTTGCGGCCGATCCGGTCCGTGAGCCATCCGAAACCCAGCGCGCCGAGCACGGCGCCGGCGAGATAGGCGCTGTTGGAAAATCCGACATCGAAATTGCTGAAATGCAGCGACGGGCTCGCTTTCAGCGCGCCGGACAGCGTACCCGCGAGCGTCACTTCAAGGCCATCGAGAATCCAGGTGATGCCGAGCGCGAACACGACGCGGGTGTGGAAGCCGCTCCAGGGCAGGCTGTCGAGCCGGGCGGCGATATCGGTCTCGATAACGCGATCGTCGTTCGCCGGCGCGGAATTCGTGGCGGGCATAGCTGTCTTCGACGCGGAATTTCGCTGTTTCAGTTGGAAGTCCATCAGACCAAGGCCAATGACGAAAACCCTGGAACGCGACATTCCAAGGTCTTCAAACCTTCATCGCGGAACCATGATGCCCGCCCCTGAAAGTAACGCCGCAGAGGCCATCGGGTTCCATATTGCGGCTTCAGGAACGAATCCGGTCAGCCGCTGTTCTTCGCCGACATTGCCGATATGACGGGAGTCATCCATGGCCGAACGCCGAAGAATTGCGACGCGTAAATCGACGCCAAAGACAAAGCGCACAACCGGCCCGGCGCCGAAAAAGGCCGCCGCAAAGCCATCGCCAAAGCGCTGGTCGCAACGCGTGACGCGCGAAAGCGACGCGCTCGACCTGAAACGCGGCGTTTTCACGCTCACCGATCCAAAGAAAATCGCGGCCTCGCTCAAGCTTTCGGCGGAGCACAGCTCGCGCCGCAAAACGGGGGCCTATCGTTCCGCGCTGTCCATGCTGACATTCTATATCAACCGCGCCGGCAAGACCTTGCCGAAGGCGCAGCGCGACCGGCTGCAACGCGCCAAGGTCGAGTTGAAGCACCAGTTCGGGAGAGATTGAAAGTCATCCCGTCTTTATCGTCGTCTCGGCCTTGAGCCGGAACCCATACGCCGTGACGGAGATGTTGGCACGAAGCCCGTCACTTCCTGAATTAAAACAACAAGCGACGGTGGTTATGGGCCCCAGCTCGGAGGCCGGGGCGACGGAGATACTCAGGCCGCGCGAATATTGGCCATGAAGCGATCGAGTTCCGCGCGCAGGCGCGTGCTTTCGCTTGACAGTGTCCGCGCCGAGTTCAGCACGCCCTCCGACGCCGACCCGGTTTCGGTCGCGCCGCGATTGACTTCCACGATGCTGGCCGACGCCTCGTCGGTGCCGCGCGCGACCTTCTGAACGCTGAGCGCGATTTCCTGCGTGGCCGAGCTTTGTTGCTCCACCGCGATGGCGATCGACGAAGCGATGCCGGAGATCTGCGAAATGGTGCCGCCGATTTCCTTGATGGCGACAACCGATTCCTGCGTCGCTTCCTGCATGCCGGCGATATGGGACGAAATGTCGTCGGTCGCTTTCGCGGTCTGGCTCGCCAGCGATTTGACCTCGGAAGCGACGACGGCAAAGCCGCGGCCGGCCTCGCCGGCGCGGGCGGCCTCGATGGTGGCGTTCAACGCCAGCAGATTGGTTTGCTCGGCGATCGCGGTAATCAGCTTGACGACGTCGCCGACCTCCTGCGCGGCGCGCGACAATCTGCCGATGCGTTCGTCGGTTTGCCGCGCCTGGACGACCGCCGCCTCGGCAATCCCGTTGGATTCGCGCACCCGCTTTCCGATTTCGTCGACGGAAGCGGAAAGCTCTTCCGTGGCCGACGCCACCGACTGCATGTTGCTCGCGGCCTCCTCGGATGAGCCTGCGACCTTGCCGGACAGGCTTTGTGTGGTTTCCGCGGTCCGCGTCAGCGTTCCGGCGGCGGATTCGAGTTGCTCGGCCGATGCCGAGACATTGGAGACGATCGCGCCCACCGCGGCCTCGAATTCGTCGGCAAAGCGAATGAGCTCGGCGCGGCGCGCGGCGCTGCCGGCCTTGTTGCGGGCGTCCTGCTCGGCGGCGTCGCGTTCGGCCTTGGCGACCGCCTGCACCTTGAATTCCTCCATTGCGCCGGCCATCTCGCCAAGCTCGTCCTTGCGGCCGAGTCCCGGCAACACGACGTCGAACTTGCCGCCGGCGAGTTCGCGCATCGCCTTGCACATCGCGGTCATCGGCCGGGATATTCCCCTGCCCAGCAAGGCCGCCAGCACGCCGCCAAGCAGAAAGCCGCCGACCGCGAGCATCACGATCAGGCGCTCGGTCCGGCCGATGGTCGCATCGGACTCGGCCTCCAGCCTTTGCTGATCCGCAAGCAGGTCCGCCTTCATCGTGCTTGAGCCCTGCATGATCGAGGTGGCCGAATCGGTCATCTCGCCGGTCAGCTGCTGGATCGATTTTGCATTATCGACCAGCTTGCTCAGGGCTTGCTTGTAGTCGTCGAGCAGCCCGGCCGCCTCGCCGAGGCCATGCACGATCTTGTCATCGGTCGTCGAAATTGCGTGAATCGAATTCTCGACGAATTTCAGCCGCGCCAGCGCGGCGGCGGCAACCGCCTGGTCCGAATTGATGGCGAACATGTTGGCGAGCGCGGTCATCGCCTGATATTGCGCAGTTACCTGCTTGATGCCGAGTTCGATGGCCGGAAGCTCGGCTTCCCCGGCGTCGCCCGCCAGCTCATCGAGCTTGTAACGCAGCATGTTGCCGCCGCGCGCGAGCTGGTTCTGCGACACCAGCATGCTCTCGCCCTTGACCTTCAGGATGTCGGCGAAAATCTTGGTAAAGGTACGAAATTCCCGGGCCAGCCGCGTGATCTGATCGAGCACCGCCGGATTCGTCGTGCCCTTCATCGCCTGATCGATGGCGTCCTTCAAACCCGATTCGGCCGCCAGCGCCGTCTTGCTGTCCTCATCCTTGCCGGTGACCACGTAATATTGCGCCAAGCCCCGGTACAGGACCACGTCGCGATCGATGGTGCGCGCCAGATCGGCCTCCGACACGCTTTTTCGGTAGGATGCCACACCTGACGAGACGTGCTCAAAGCCAAGATAGGCGATGCCCATGCTGGCTGCCGAGATCACGAGAACGGCCATGAAGCCGAGCATGATCTTGCCGCGAAACCGCAAGGCCGGAAGTTTCAAGAACAGCGATTGCTGCATGACGCGCTTCGACATTCCCATCCCTGCCCCCGTTTTCCGGCCGGTATCGGTACGCCGGGCGCCCGATCCAGCCCGGCACACTAGCGTAAAATGGATAAAAGGCCGTAAATTCGCGCTCAGGTCGAGTTCTCATCGCCGGAGCGCAGCCGGCGAGATCGCGCGAGCGGCGTCATACGGATGCCGGCCATCGAGACGGCGCTGAGAACGAACGGATCGCCGATCGTATTCGACAGCTGGCGCGCTGCGTCTTGATGGACGAAGCCACGGAACTGAAAATGTCCCAAATCGCACTTGCCTCGCCCGTCCCGAGGCGGGAAAGTCGGGCAGGGAAACGCACCAATGGAAAAACAACGTGCTCGATAAAGCAGCCGCCCAATCCTCTACCCGCACCTCCGGCCCGCTCGCCGGATATCGCATCGTCGAATTCGCCGGCATCGGCCCCGGCCCGTTCGCCTGCATGATGCTGGGGGATATGGGCGCGGAGGTCGTCACGCTCGATCGCGTCGGCGCCAACAAGAACCTGAAATCGGTAGCGGCGCGCGGGCGCAAGGTCGTCGAGCTCGATTTGAAGGACAAGGCCGCGGTTACGCGGGTGCTCGACCTGCTGGCGAATGCCGATGCGCTGATCGAAGGTTTCCGGCCCGGCGTGATGGAGCGCCTTGGTCTTGGGCCCGATGCGGTGCTGGCGCGCAATCCGCGTCTCGTTTATGGCCGCATGACCGGATGGGGCCAGCAAGGCCCGCTGGCGCAGGCGGCCGGCCACGACATCAATTACATTTCGATCACCGGCGCGCTGGCCGCGATCGGCCCCGCGGAAAAGCCGGTACCGCCGCTCAATTTGGTTGGCGATTTCGGCGGCGGCGCGCTTTATCTCGTGGTTGGCGTGCTTGCGGCGCTGTTGGAAGCGAAGAAATCCGGCCAGGGCCAGGTGGTGGACGCCGCGATGTGCGACGGCGCGGCATCGCTGATGTCGATGTTCTTTGATCTGTCCGCTGACGGCCGCTGGCGCGAAGGGCGCGAGAGCAATTTCCTCGACGGCGGCGCACATTTCTATGGCGTCTATGAATGTTCGTGCGGCAACTTCATTTCGATCGGCTCGATCGAGCCGCAATTCTACGCGCTGTTGCGCGAACATGCCGGACTTTCCGACCCCGACTTCGACGCGCAGATGGACCAAGAGGCCTGGCCCGCGCTGAAGCAAAAGCTTGCGGAGGCATTCAAGACCAGAACCCGCACTGAGTGGTGCGCGATCATGGAAGGCACCGACATCTGCTTCGCGCCGATCCTGACCATGACGGAAGCGCCCCATCATCCGCACATGGCGGCGCGCGAGGTCTTCGTCACCCGCCACGGCGTGACACAACCCGCCCCGGCGCCGCGCTTCTCGCGCACACCCTCGGCGGCGCGGGATACGGAAACCGCGGATCTCCTGGCGCTGACAAGCGAATGGCAAGGCTCCGCACGGGGTCGCTGAACGGGGTAGTCGTCGCTCGGGCAAATTCGACTTACCCAATTCGTGACTATATATATCCACGGCACGATCTAATACGCCCGGCAAACAAGGCAGGCTTCTTGCTTCATTGTACGCCAGCCATTTATCCGTGCCGAAAGTTCTCATGAGCCAAACCGAAGATGTCCGCCGCACGCCCTCCTCGCACATACGGGTAACCGCAGCCATTCTCGGGAATGCGCTGGAATTCTACGATTTCACGGTTTATGCGGCCTTCGCCGTCTGGCTTGCGAAGGCCTTTTTCCCGACGGACAATCCGAGCGTCAGCCTGCTGCTCACGGTCGCCACCTTCGGCGTCGGATTTGTCGCGCGTCCTCTCGGCGGCATTCTGATCGGCGCCTACGCCGACCGGTTCGGCCGCCGCCCCGCCATGACCCTGACCATCTGGCTGATGGCGGTCGGCAGCGGCATGATCGGGCTGTTGCCCACCTATGCCGACATCGGCGTGCTGGCGCCTGTCCTGCTGGTGTTCGCGCGGCTATTGCAGGGGTTTTCGACCGGCGGCGAGATGGGACCGGCGACGACCTATCTGCTGGAAAGCGCGCCGGCCCATCGGCGTTTCTTTTTCGGGAGCTGGCAATTGGCCAGCCAGAATATCGGCAGCGTGATTTCCGGATTGGTCGGCCTTTTGCTGGCCGCGCTGATCACGCCTGGCGCTACCGATAGCTGGGGCTGGCGGGTACCCTTCCTGCTCGGCATTCTGATCGCGCCCATCGGCTATTACATTCGCCGCAATCTCGACGAGACGATGGATGCCGAACAAGCCCACGGCAACATCGGAAAGGTCCTCTCCGAGGTGCTGATCGGCCATTGGCAAAAGATCCTGCTGTGCATCCTGGTGGTCTCGGGTGCAACGATCACCCAGTATTTCTTCATCTACACGACCACCTACGCCATCAACACGCTGCATTACAGCCAGGGCTGGTCGATGGCCGCCAATCTCGCCACCGGCGTCAGCGGCGTGGTGTTCTCGCTGGTCGGCGGCGTTCTCGCGGACAGGTTCGGCGTCAAGCGGATCGCGCTGGTGCCGCGCCTGATCGTTGCCCTGCTGCTCTATCCGGTTCTGCAAGTCGTGGTGACCTCCGGCTCGCCGCCGGTGCTGGTCATCGCCATGGCCGCGCTGATGGCCATTCATGCCGTGTGTTCTTCCGCAAGTATCTCGCTTATTCCGCTGATTTTCCCCGCGGCCGTGCGCACCTCGGGACTTTCCATCGCCTACGCACTCGGCGTCACCATTTTCGGCGGCACTGCACAGATCGTCTTTACGTGGATCATCACAGCCACGGGCGATAAACTCTCCTGGATTTGGTATATCGTCGCGATGAGCGTGGTCAATTTCCTCGCGACCGCGGCGATCCGGATTCCGGACACGCAGGATCACAAGCCCGGGACGACAACGCAGACAGCAATACTTGCCGACGCGTGAGGTATGCATCGCCTGCCATGGCGTCAGCAGCCCGCTTCTCGCGCATGCCGTCGGCGATCCGTGGCGTAGCGATGGTGGATATCGGCGAGTTGATCCGCACGTGGAAGGCAGGAGGATAATTCTCGCGTCATCGCGAGCGAAAAAACCCAGCCACCGTCATTCCGGGGCGATGCGACAGCATCGAACCCGAAATCCGGAGGTTATTACATCGGGATTCCGGGCTCGTATCTACGATACGCCCCGGAAATGACCAAGGAAGCTACGCCGCCTCCACCTTGAGCACACCGCGGCGGATCTGGTCTTCCTCGATCGATTCGAACAGCGCCTTGAAATTGCCCTCGCCGAAGCCGTCGTCGCCCTTGCGCTGGATGAACTCGAAGAAGATCGGGCCGATGGCATTGGCGGAAAATATCTGCAGCAGCACCTTGGTCTGGCCGCCGTCGACCACGCCCTCGCCGTCGATCAGGATGCCGTTCTTTTGCAGGCGCGTGACGTCCTCGCCATGTTTCGGCAACCGCCTGTCGATTTTGTCGAAATAGGTGTCCGGCGGCGACGGCATGAACGGCAGCCCGGCCTCGCGCAGCGTTTCGATCGTGTCGTGGATATCATGCACGCCGCAGGCGATGTGCTGGATGCCCTCGCCGCGATAGACGTTGAGATATTCCTCGATCTGGCCGGAATCGCCGGCATCCTCGTTGATCGGAATCCGGATCTTGCCGTCGGGACTGGTCAGCGCCCGCGAGAACAGGCCGGAGGCGCGGCCCTCGATGTCGAAATAACGAATCTGCCGGAAGTTGAACAATTTTTCGTAGAAGCCGGTCCAGACATCCATGCGGCCGCGCTGGACGTTGTGGGTCAGATGATCGACGTGGAACAATCCGACGCCCACCGGATGCGGGTTTTCGGCGCCGAGCCATTCGAACTCGGCGTCATAGGCCGAGCCCTTGGCGCCGTAGCGATCGACCAGATACAGCAGGCTGCCGCCGATACCCTTGATCGCGGGAACATCGAGCGTCTTTTCTGCGGATGAAGCACCGGCGGGCTCCGCGCCCAGCGACAGCGCCCGTTCATAGGCCTGTTTCGCGTCGACGACACGAAACGCCATCGACGGCGCGCACGGCCCATGCGCCGAGACGAAATCGAAGCCGTGGGTGCCGGGCTCTTCATTAACGAGATAGTTGATGTCGCCCTGGCGATAGACCGTGATCTTCTTGGTCTTGTGGCGCGCGACCGGCTCATATCCCGTCAGCTTGAACAGCGCGTGCAGTTCTTCGGGCTTCGGATGCGCATATTCGACGAACTCGAAGCCGTCGGTGCCCATCGGATTGTCGGCGCTGATGGTGGCGGCCGGCGCGTCATGCGGAAACGGACCCATGGCGAATCTCCCTCTTTTGGCTATCGGGATTTTGCGCGGCTCGGGCCGCAAAGTTCATGCAATCCGCGGGCATTATGCTATAATTACGCATGGTTTGTGCATATAAGTGATAAAAGACGCATGATCTCCGTCGACACCTTCGACCTCAAGATCCTCGGCGCGTTGCAGGACGACGGCCGGCTGACCAACCAACAGCTGGCCGATCGGGTGGGCCTGTCGGCATCGCAATGCTCGCGCCGCCGCATGCGGCTGGAAGAGGAAAAAGTCATTTCGGGCTATCACGCCGATCTCGCCGGCGAAGCGCTCGGCTTTAACCTGATCGCCTTCATCCACATCACGCTTGCGACCCACTCGCCCGACAACGCCAAGAAGTTTCGCGCGCTGGTCAACCGCGTCGACGAAATTCAGGAAGCCTATGCGCTGACCGGCGACGCCGATTATGTGCTGAAAGCCGTGCTGCGCGACCTCAAGAGCCTGTCCGACATCGTCAACAACGTGCTGATGCCGCACCAGAGCGTGGCGCATGTGCGCTCATCGATCGTGCTGGACCGTTTGAAGGAAAGCTCGAAATTGCCGCTCCGAGACTGAGCTGGCCTTGTTCGAAATCAAGAAAAATTCGCGCTTCGAATATCAACCGTCACTGCGCCGGCAAAATCGTCCCCTCCACTTCGCCAAAACCGACGCGGTAGCCGTCGCCCTGGCACCAGCCGCGCAATGCGAGCGAATCTCCGTCTTCGAGGAACGTGCGCTTGCCACCCCCCGGCAACTCGAACGGCTCGGTGCCGTTCCAGCTGATCTCCATCAGGCTGCCGCGCTGATGCTTCTCCGGGCCGCTGATGGTGCCGCTCCCCAGAAGATCGCCGATATTCATCGCGCAGCCGCTTGAGGCGTGATGCATCAATTGCTGCACCGACGACCAATACATGTATTTGAAATTGGTCCGGCAGATCCGCATCGCTTGCTTCATCTGCACCGCGCGCAGATCGACATCGAGCTGCAGATCGTAATTGTTCGGGCGCGTCTGCTGAAGATAAGGCAGCGGCGTCGGCTTCTGTTCAGGCCCGTTCACCCGGAACGGCTCCAGCGCCTCGCGGGTGACGATCCACGGGCTGATCGAGGTCGCGAACGCCTTGCCCTGGAACGGCCCGAGCGGCACATATTCCCATTGCTGGATGTCACGTGCGCTCCAATCATTGAGCAGCACAAAACCGAAGATCATCTCCTCCGCCTGGTTTTCGCTGAGCATTTCGCCCATCGTCGAGGACTGCCCGATCACGACGCCCATTTCGAGCTCGAAGTCGAGCCGCTGGCACGGCCCGAAACTTGGCACCTCGGCGTTCGCCGGTTTCAACTGGCCGCGCGGCCGCCGCACTTTGGTGCCGGAGACCACCATCGTCGACGCGCGACCGTTATAACCGACCGGCATATGTAGCCAATTCGGCTGCAATGCATTGTCCTTGCCGCGGAAGATGACGCCGATATTGGTGGCGTGCTCCTTCGAGGCATAGAAATCGGTATAACCGGAAACCGCGATCGGCAGATGCAGTTTGACATCGGCCATCGGCACCAGCACGCGACGGCGCAATTTTTCATTGTCGCGCAGTTCCGGATTGTCATGGCGCAGCAATTCGCTGATGCGTGCGCGGACTCGCGACCATACCTTCGGTCCCAGCGCCATGAAGGGATTGAGCGTCGATGCCGCGAACACGCCAAGTTCGGCAACATCAATCCGGCAATCCTGCGCAAGCTGCCAGAGATCGAGCACGTCATCACCGATCGCGACCCCTACGCGTGGAGCGAGCCCGTCCGCAGTCGAGAACACGCCGTAGGGGAGGTTCTGGATCGGGAAGTCCAACGTCGGATCGACGTCGATGAAGGAGCGGAGAGTGGGGTCGTTGGGATGGGTCACTTAATTCTCCAAGAAAATGTCATTCCGGGATGCGCCGCCCAAACTCGGGTTTACCCGAGTTTGGCCACTCAAATTACCCAAGTCGGCAACAGCCGACTTGGATGGCGCAGACCCGGAATCCAGAAGTTATGGGCGCGAGATTCCGGGTTCATCGCTGCGCGATGCCCCGGAATGACGACAGGAAACTACGGCCGGTTCGGATCGAACCGCTTTTCCAGCCCCTTCCAGCAATCCGCGTAATCGTCCTGCAAGGTCGAGGACTTCGCGGCATGGGCGGTGACACGTTGCGGATAGCGGGTCTCGAACATGAAGGCCATCGTGCCCGTCAGCTTGACCGGCTTGAGCTCCGAATTGCTGGCGTGGTCGAACGCCTCGCGATCGGGTCCGTGCGGCAGCATGCAATTATGCAGGGAGATGCCGCCCGGCACGAAGCCCTGCGGCTTGGCGTCATAGACGCCGTAGATCAGCCCCATGAACTCCGACATGATGTTCATGTGATACCACGGCGGCCGGAAGGTGTTTTCGGCCACCATCCAGCGCTCCGGGAAAATCACGAAATCGATATTGGCGGTGCCCGCGGTTTCCGAGGGCGAGGTCAGCACGGTGAAGATCGACGGATCGGGGTGGTCGAATCCGATCGCGCCGACCGGCGAGAAGGTCCGAAGATCATATTTATACGGCGCGTAATTACCGTGCCACGCCACCACGTCGATCGGCGAATGCGGCAACGTCGTCTTCCACAGCGCGCCGCCCCATTTCACGAACAATTCGGTCGGCGTGTCCTTGTCCTCATAATCCGCAACGGGGGTCAGGAAGTCGCGCGAATTGGCCAGGCAATTGGCGCCGATCGGGCCACGCTCCGGCAGCGTGAACGCGCCGCCATAATTCTCGCAGAGATAACCGCGCGCCGGACCGGACGGAATCTCGATGCGGAATTTCACCCCGCGCGGGATCACCACGATCTCGCCGGGCCCCGCATCGATACGGCCAAACTCGGTGACGAAGCGCAGATCGCCCTGCTGCAACACGAACAGCATCTCGCCGTCGGCATTGTAGAAATGCTGATCGACCATCGATTTGGTGATGAGATAGACATGCGAGGCCATGCCGGCCTGGGTATTGGCGTCGCCGGCCGTGGTCATGGTCTGTACGCCCTGCAGGAACGTCATCTCCTGCTTCGGGATCGGCGCCGGGTCCCAGCGCAATTGCGCGATCGGCATCTCGATTTCGTGGCACGGCGCGGTGCGCCACAAGCCTGCATCGGCCTTGGCGAAATGCCCGGAATGCTTCACCGACGGACGGATGCGATAGAGCCAGGAGCGTTCGTTGGCGCCGCGCGGCGCCGTGAACGGCGAGCCGGAGAGTTGTTCGGCATAGAGCCCATAGGCGCAACGCTGCGGCGAATTACGCCCGATCGGCAGCGCGCCGGGCAGCGCCTCGGTCTCGAAACTGTTGCCGAAGCCGGACATGTAGCCCGGCGTGATGTTAACGGAATTGCGATTGATGACGTGAGGCGAGGCGTTGATGTTCATCATTATCCTCCTTGGGCGTGGCGGCGAATAATATTCGCCTGATTTACTGCTGCTGTTGTTGCTGCTGTTCGGCCGCCAGCATTCGCCGCTTGGCCAGCGCGATCGCTTCATCCAGCGCGGCAAGATCGCCGATATGGTCGGCGAGGATCAGGACCAGCGCCGCGTCGAGATCGGCGCTTTGCGCATCGCTCAAGCCGCGATGGGCCTCGACGATGGCGCGCAACGCCTCGTCCGGCTTGGCGAAGTTCGAGCCCGTCAACAATGCCATGATCCGACGATGGGCGGCGTCGCCGGCGCTCCGGTCATGGTCGGGATGCCGGCAATAACCGAACGGGACTTCGGGCGGCTGCGTCATGCGTTTCCAACTTGCTTCGGCCAAGCAACCTGCTCTGGCCAACGGGGTTCATCCCCGCTAAATTAGTCTCATCTGCAACTATCTTAGCCTCGCACCGGGTTTTCGCGCAACTCAAATTGGAGCGATTTTTGCCAAAGGCGTTTTCAAGCGGCGTCAGGCCCCGGACGCGATCCGGGGCGGATGCCGGTTCGCGTCAAGAAAACGCGTCCGAAAAAGACACCACGCTCGATCTCTTCAAATTCGTGCCGTTCCGGCTGAACCGGCTGGCGGCCGAGGTCAGCGCCGAACTGTCCGGCGAATATCGCGAACATTACGGGCTCGACATTCCGGAGTGGCGCGTATTGGCGACGCTCGGCTTCCGCAACGCCGCGTGCAGCGCACAATATATCGCCCATTGCACCCGCACGCATAAATCCACCATCAGCCGCGCCGTCACCGCGCTGACGGCGCGGCAGCTGGTCGAGCGCGTCGAGAACGAGGCCGACCGCCGCGAATACAATCTGCGCCTGACACGAAAGGGCAAGGCGCTCTACGAAGAACTGATCCCACGCCTGTTGCGGAAAGAGAACACCATCCTGTCCTGCCTCTCGCCCCAGGAACGCAAGGATTTCGCGGCGCTGCTCGGCAAGATCGAACAAAGCCTCGACCTGGTTCAGACCAGCGAAGAGGCGAGCGAGGCGGAGGGGTATTAGCGCAATTCACCGCCGTCATTCCGGGGCGCGTCGAAGACGCGAGCCCGGAATCTCGTGCAACAACCTCTGGATTCCGGGTTCGCTTCGCGCCCCGGAATGACGATCAGGGGTGATCGATATACTTCGCCATGACCGGAAAATACGCCTCGCCCGAACCGGCATCGATCGTTTCCTGCAAAATCCTGCCGATCAATTCCGCGCCGCGAATCTTGATGCCGGCGTCACTGGCCAGTTCGAGCGCGTAAGACAGATCCTTCAACGCGTATTCCGTCGAGAACGCCCGATCCGGAAACATACCCGGCACGATCGCCTTCAGGCCGTGATTGCGCAACGCAAAACTGTCGGCCGAGCCTTTCGACAGCGTATCGAGCAGGAGCTTTGGATCGACCCCGTTGCGTTTGGCCACCGCGACCGCCTCGGCCAAGGCGTTAACGGTCTCGAACAGCACCATGTTGTTGAGGATCTTGGTCACCTGCCCCGCGCCGACCTCGCCACACAGCGTCACGTCGGTGGCGAAACAGCGGATCAGAGGCTCGATCGCGGCGTAAAGTTGCGGCGAGGCGCCGACCATCACGCTGAGCGTGCCGTCCTGCGCCGCCTGCCGCGTTCGCGCGATCGGCGCATCGGCCCATGACCCGCCTTTGGCCTGCAATTGTCCGGCGAAATCGCGGGTCTGGTTGACCGACGACGTGCCGAGATCGACGACGACCTGTCCTTGCCGGATATTCTTCAGGATGCCGTCGCCCTCGAACACGGCGCGTGCATGTTTGGCGCTCGGCAGGCACAGGAACACGATGTCGCTTTTGGTGACGATCTCGGCGACCGATCCGGCCACTGTAGCGCCTTCGGCCCGCAGCCGCGCCAGCGGTTCCGGCGCAAGGTCGAACACAGTCACCCTCGCGCCGCTCTTCTTCACGAGATTGCGGCAGATCGGTTCCCCCATCACACCCAGGCCGATGAAGCCGATGGTCTTGTCGTCTGGCATCTGTTTCCTCGTCTTTTCGTTTTGACGCGTTTTGTTCGGGCTTTTGCTCTATCGCACTTTTATCTGGCGAAGGAGCGCGAGGGAGCGAGGTGCAACGCAAAGGCGTCGACCTTGTCGCTGGCGCGCGGGTAGATCTCGCACACGATCGGATCATGGCCGGGGATGAAGCGGTCGGGATGGCCCGCCAGACGCTCGACGATTTCCCAGCCCATCGCCATGTCGCCGATATTGTAGACGATCGGAAACGGGCTGCGGCGGTGCAGATTGCTGTAGTAATGCGAAGCGTCGGAGGCCAGCACCACCGGCCCGCGCGCGGTTTCCACCCGCACCACCTGCAAGCCGTCGGAATGGCCGCCGACGCGATGCACCGTCACGCCCGGCGCGATCTCGCCGTCGCCGGAATAGAACGCAACGCGTTCGCCATAGACATGGCGCACCATCAGCGTCACATGCGCGAGCGAAAACGGATGCCGCAACATGCCGTTGCACATGCAGCGGCCGGTGGCATAGGCCATCTCGCGTTCCTGCAGATGAAACCGCGCATTGGGAAAGCGGTCGAGATTGCCCGCATGGTCGTAATGCAGATGGGTGACGATGACGTCGGCGATACTGCCGGCTTTCACGCCGAACCGGTCCAGCGCATCGACCGGGTTGAGCGTGAGCTGGCGCGCGCGTGACTGCGCTTCCTCCGCATTGAACCCGGTATCGACCAGGATGTCGCGGCCGCCACCGCGGATCAGCCAGACGAAGTAGTCGAGGTCCTGGGTCGTGGTCTCGTGCGGATCCGGAATAAGGTGATTCAAATGAGGCGTGCGCGGCGACATCGTCGCGTAACGCAGCGCGTAGACTTCGTGGACGTTTCCCATCGGTTTTCTCTTTTTTGGTTGGAGCTGGCCGACCACCGCAGCAAGCCATCGTCCCGCGCAAAGGTCAAACGGCGGGCTGCGCGTCCGCCGCATGACACCATGGCCTCAATGGGAGGCCAATCACATTGCCGACTGAAGATTTCAGCTGAAACTGCGGAAGCGTCCTCGCGCGGCGAAGCATTGCTGGACGGCGCGATATTCTCGAACGGATCGACGGCCGTCGCGGTCGAATGTCGCCATAAGTGCGAAGCTGCAAGCGGTTGACGGTGGGCGAACCCGGTTTGATAACGGGTCTTCCGCCAAGTTAATGTCGCCACGGCCGCAATCGATTGTGGCCTGTCTGGTTTTAACGCTATTTAATCGAAAAATTCGTCGTCGCCAGCCGCGGTCCGGCGATGGTCGGTTACGGCAAGACCAGGCTCAAGGATCCGAGCCAGCCGCTGGCGGAAGTGAACCGCCGCGTGTAAGTGGTCAATATGCAAGTGATCAATATCCCAATGATCTGGGTCCAACTGACCGGAATCCAGCTGATCGGAAGCGCGATCGGGGCGTGGCGCCGGGGCTGGTTTTGCAGCTAAAATGCGTCCTGCAGCATTATCGGGCACCCGTCGTTTCGGAATTTACCCCGCCCCATTCTGGCGACCGAAGCAACGCCGCAAGCACCGCGCGACACCATGACAGGCCTGGATTGATCCGGCGATGACGCTTTCCGAATCCCTCAAACCCGCGCTGACGGTGGCCGGCATCGTCGCCTTGGCCGCCGGATATTATCTTTTCGGGCATCGGTCACCTCCGAGGAAAAACGATGCGACGGGCGAGGCCCTTGTCCTGGTGACGAAATCCACCAACGCCTGCTTCTCCGACCTGGTGCGGGTCACCGGCTTTGTCGTGCCCCGCCGGGAAGCGGTGGTCGGCACCGACCAGGAAGGCTCCAAGGTCACCGACCTGCTGGTGCATGAAGGCGACACCGTCACCGACGGCCAGGAACTGGCCCGGCTGAGCGCGCCGTCGCCGCGATCCGGCCAGGGACCGATCTCGCTGCGCGCGCCGGCGGCGGGACTTGTCACCGAGGTCAAAACCAGTGTCGGCGCGCCGGCCTCGCCGCAGGCCGGACCGATGTTCCGCATTGCGATCAACAACGAGCTCGAGCTGGACGCCCAGGTGCCGGCGGTCCAGATGCTGAAGCTCAATCCGGGGGCGACGGTGCGGATCAGCCGGGACGACACGCCCGATCTCATCGGCCGTGTCAGGCTGGTCGCGCCGGAGATCGATCGCGGCAGCCAGCTTGGCCATGTCAGGATATCGCTGACCAATACCTCCTCGCTCAAGGTCGGCATGTTCGCCCGCGCCAGCATCGACGCCAAGCGCAGCTGCGGCGTGGCGATTCCGCGAACCGCCATCGACCATCTGACCGTCCAGGTGGTGAAGGGAAATATTGTCGAGACGCGGAACGTCCGGGTTGGCCTGGTCTCGGATACTTCCACGGAAATCCTCGAAGGCCTCGATGTCGGCGAGATCGTCGTCGCCGATGCCGGTTCTTCGCTGCATGACGGCGACCAGATCAAGACCATGTTCGCAGACGAACTCGACCGCATGCGGGGACGATAATGGCGCTGAATATCTCGGCCTGGTCGATCCGACATCCGCTGCCGTCGGTCGTCTTCTCGATCATCCTGCTGGTGCTGGGCTGGGTCAGCTTCACCCGGCTCGCGGTGACGCGGCTGCCGAGCGCCGACATTCCGGTGATCTCAGTCGCGGTGTCGCAATTCGGCGCGGCGCCGGCCGAGCTCGAATCGCAGGTTACCAAGACCATCGAGGACGGCGTATCGGGCGTCGAGGGCGTGCGGCACATCACCTCGTCGATCACCGACGGGCTTTCGGTGACGACGATCCAGTTTGCACTGGAGACCAACACCGACCGGGCGCTGAACGACGTCAAGGACGCCGTCACCCGCGTCCGCGCCAATTTGCCGCAAAACGTCAACGAGCCGCTGATCCAGCGCGTCGATGTGATCGGCCTGCCGATCGTGACCTATGCCGCGATTTCACCGGGCAAGACGCCCGAGCAATTGTCCTATTTCGTCGACGATGTCGTCAAACGCGCCTTGCAGGGCGTGCGCGGCGTCGCCCAGGTCGAGCGCATCGGCGGCGTCGAACGCGAGATTCTGGTTTCGCTCGATCCCGACAAGCTGCAGGCGGCGGGGCTGACCGCCGTCAATGTCAGCCAGAGCCTGCGCGGCACCAATGTCGATCTGGCCGGCGGACGGGCCGAGATCGGCCGGAACGACCAGGCGATCCGCACGCTGGCCGGCGCCAAGACGCTGAACGAACTGGCCGGCACCATGATCCCGCTGTTTTCCGGCGGCGAAGTGCGCCTCGACGACCTCGGTACCGTCACCGACACCATCGCCGACCGCCGCACCTTCGCCCGCTTCAACGGCGAGCCGGTCGTCGCGCTCGGCATCAAACGTTCCAAAGGCGCCAGCGACGTGGTGGTCGCGGGCCTGGTGCAGAAGCGGATCGACGCGCTCAAGGCCCAATATCCCGATGTCGATCTCAAGCTGATCGATAGCTCGGTGGATTTCACCAGGGGCAATTACGAGGCCGCGATCTCGACCCTGTTTGAAGGCGCGATCCTGGCCGTCGTCATCGTGCTGCTATTCCTGCGCGACATCCGCGCCACCATCATCGCCGCGATCTCGCTGCCGCTGTCGATCTTCCCGGCGTTCTGGGCGATGGACCTGCTCGGCTTCTCGCTGAACCTCGTCAGCTTTCTCGCCATCACGCTGTCGACCGGCATTCTGGTCGACGACGCCATCGTCGAGATCGAGAACATCGTGCGCCATACGCGGATGGGCAAGTCGCCCTATCGCGCGGCGCTGGAAGCCGCCGACGAGATCGGCCTCGCCGTGATCGCGATCAGCCTGACCATCATCGCGATTTTCGCTCCCGCAAGCTTCATGTCCGGCATCGCCGGGCAATTCTTCAAGCAGTTCGGCATCACGGTTTCGGTGCAGGTGTTCTTCTCGCTGCTCGCCGCGCGCTTTGTCACACCGGTGCTGGCCGCCTATTTCCTCCGGGATCACGGCCATGACGATCCGCCGCCGGGACGCGCGCTGCAGGCCTATACCAGGCTCGTGACCTGGTCGGTACGGCACTATTTCATCACGGTGCTGATCGGATTCGGCATTTTCGCCGCCTCGATCTGGAGCATCACGCTGTTGCCGCGGGGCTTCCTGCCGGCGCAGGACACCGCGCGCTCGCTGCTGGCGGTGGAATTGCCGCCCGGCTCGCAGCTCGCCTATACCGAGAAGGTCACCGAGGAAATCGCCGCGCGGCTGCGCAAGTATCCCGAGGTCAGAAGCGTGTTCGTCGACGGCGGCCGCGTGCCGCCGGGAATCCAGGAAGTGCGCCGCGCCGCGCTGATCATCAACTACACGCCGAAATCCGAACGCGGCATCACCCAGCGCGAACTGGAACTCGAGATCAGCAACGAACTCGATGACGTTCCCGACATCCGATTCTGGTTCCTGGACGAGAACGGCCTGCGCGCCATCTCGCTGGTCGTCACCGGCGCCGACAGCAACATCGTCGGCAACGTCGCCAGCGAGTTGGCGACGCAGATGAAGCGGATCCCGATCATCTCCAACGTGATTTCGGAAGTGTCGCTCGACCGCCCCGAACTGCGGATCCAGCCGCGGGCGGATCTGGCGGCGCGGCTCGGCGTTTCCACCGAGAGCCTGTCGCAGACCATCCGCGTGGCCACGATCGGCGATGTCGGTCCCGCGCTGGCCAAATTCGACGCCGGCGACCGGCTGGTGCCGATCCGTGTCCAGCTAGAGGATTCCGCGCGCGGCGACCTGCCGCTGCTCGAGCAGTTGCGCGTGCCGCTCGGCCAGCACGGCGAGAAGGGCGGCGTGCCGCTGTCGGTGGTCGCCGATGTCAAGCTCGACCAGGGCCCGACCAGCATCAGCCGCTACGACCGCGAGCGCCAGGCCACCGTGGCGGCCGACCTCGTCGGGTCAGCCGCGCTCGGCGACGCCACCAGGAAGATCGCCGACCTGCCGGTAATGAAAAGCCTGCCGAAAGGCGTGAAGGTGAGCCCGTCGGGCGACGCCGAAAGCCTGAACGAATTGCAGGACGGCTTTACCACCGCGATCACCGCCGGACTGATGATGGTCTATGCGGTGCTGGTGCTGCTGTTCGGGACCTTTCTGCAGCCGATCACCATCCTGTTCTCGCTGCCGCTCTCGATCGGCGGCGCGATCATGGCGCTGCTGATCACCGGCAAGCAGCTGACGACGCCGGTATGGATCGGCATCCTGATGCTGATGGGCATCGTGACCAAGAACGCCATCATGCTGGTGGAGTTCGCCATCGAAGCCATCCGCGAAGGCAAGCCGCGGGACGAAGCGATGATCGACGCCGGCCGGAAGCGCGCGCGCCCGATTGTCATGACCACGATCGCGATGGCCGCCGGCATGACGCCGAGCGCGTTGGCATTCGGCGCCGGCGGCGAGTTCCGCTCGCCGATGGCGCTGGCGGTGATCGGCGGCCTGCTGTTCTCGACCGTGCTGTCGCTGGTGTTCGTGCCGGCCATGTTCATGGTGATGGACGATCTCGGCTCGCTGATCCTGCGCTTCGGCCGACGGCTGGTGGTCTCGGACGCTGGCACCGACCCCGATGCGACAGAGCCCGGCGCGAATCCGCCGGACGATCAGAAGCCAGCCGATCGCAAGGAGCCGCCGTCGATCGTGCGTTCACCGGCGGCGGAGTGAGCTACTCGTTCCTTGCCACCGCGGCCAGCTTGGTCATGTTCTGCAGCAGGATGCGGCCGCGCTGCAAATCCAGAATGCCGTCCTTGCGCCAGGTCTGAAGCTGGCGGTTGACGCTTTCGCGCGCAGCGCCGACGAAAATGCCGAGCTGCTGCTGCGAAATATGCACTTCGGAACCGAAATCGGAGGCCAGCGCGCATAGCCGCCGCGCCAACCGGACCGGCAGCGGCTGCAAAACTTCCATCCGCTCGCTTTGCCACCGGATGCGCTGGCACAATAGCGCGATGAGCTTGATCGCGACTTTCGGCTCACGCTCGAGAAAGCCGAGAATATCCTCGCGCCGCAACACGAACAATTCCGTGGGCTCGCCTGCGGTCGCATCCGCGGCGCGGCTCTGGCCGTCGAGCACCGCGACCTCGCCGAACAGATCGCCGGGCCCCATGAAATTCAGGGTCAGGCGGGCGCCGTCGGAAGCGCCGGTCTCGATCCGGACCTGTCCGCGCCGGACGCCGAACAGGGCGTCGCCGGGATCGCCTTTCCGGAACAGCATTTCGCCGGACGCCAGATGCCGGGTGTGGCAAAGGCCGGAGACCCGCTGCAATTCGTCGGCGCCCAAATCCGCGAACATCGGATTCATCTTCAGAATAACCGCAAATTCGGTCTGTTTGCTCAAGGCAATGCCCCTGGAAAATCATCATCGGGCCGGATTGAATCGAATTCTGATCTCATTTCTTGTTGAGCAATCCTGCCGGAAAAGCCGTTCCCGCTTGGCGCGAACGCGACCTTCACGAGTTCGGATCATGCTCTGAAAGCGTCAAATGCAGACGTATCAAAATTCACGGTCGAGAGAGTGTGTCACAAGTCACATAATTCTGCCGCGCCGCCGGATTATTTTGACGGCTGTGAGCAGCTTGCTCTTTCCGGGACAGGCTAAAACCGTCAGGCACGCCCGGCATGGCGCGGCGGCAATCGATATTGGCTTGTCCGGGTTGAAATAATACCGCCATGAGAGCCCTGAAAATCGCAGGCGCCGCTCACTCAATCCCGAAGTCGTTCATGACATGACGATTACTGCTAGGCGCTCCAACTGGTCGTCTGATATCCATGACTTCCGAAATCCGACGGGAACGCCAATGAGCACTTTCACCGCGCGTGACGTTTCGCGAAAGCTGCCGATGCTGGCCGCTACTGCATTCCTTTGCCTTTCCCTCCATCCCACCTTCGCCGCCAGCGAGTCTGACGACACGCCGCGGGGCATGGCCGTCACGGTGCTCAAGGCAACCAGGGCCTGCTTCTCCGATATCGTCGAGGTTTCCGGCCTTGTCCGGCCGCGGAACGAGACCGTGGTGCGGCCCGAGCGGCTGGGGCTGAAGGTTGCGGACATCCTGGCCGAGCCCGGCGACAGCGTGAGCGCCGGCCAGACGCTGGCGCGGCTCAGCCTGCCCGAGAGCGGCACGGTGCTGGTGCAGTCCCCGGTCGCGGGACTGATCCTGAATTCGTCGGCGGTGATCGGCGGGGTGGCTTCGGCCAGGGGCGAGGCGCTGTTTACGATCATCGCCCGCGGCGAGTTCGACCTGCTGGGCCAGGTCGCAACCCAGGATCTGTCGAAGCTGAAGGTCGACCAGGCCGCGCGGATCAAGGCGATCGGCGCCGCTGATGTCGACGGCAAGGTGAGCCGGGTGGCGCCGACCGTCGAGCCCAACACCCAGCTCGGCCAGGTTATCATCGCGGTGACGTCGAACCAGCGCCTGCTGGTGAATTCGTCGGCGCGCGCGATGATCAAGACCAGCGAGAGCTGCGGCGTCTCGGTGCCGCTGACCGCCGTGCTCTACTCGACCGCCGGCACCGTGGTGCAGGTGGTGCGGCGCGAACGGGTCGAGACCAGGCGCGTCGAGGTCGGCCTGATATCCGGCGGACAGGTCGAAATCCGCGACGGGCTTGCCGACGGCGACATGGTGGTGGCGCGGGCCGGTGCGCTACTCCGCGAAGGCGATCTGGTGCGGCCGGTGACCGAAAGCGCGGATACGAAGTGAGTGGATAGCCCGAGTCATGGCGATCTAAGCCGTAACATTGGTTTAGATGTCGCGGCGATCACAGTGCGCTCCGTCTTCCCTTGTGGGAGAGGGAGCGCCCGAACAAGTGGAAGCAGTAGGAGTCCGGGGAATATTCCCAGACGGCTCAGTTTTGTCATTCCGGGGCGCGAGCTCTTGCGAGCGAACCCGGAATGACAATGAAAAAACTAACCGCCGGTGTTTCCGCTCGCCGCAAAGTGGACGTCTTCCGACAGCGACGACGACACCGACGGCACTTGCTGGCCCTCGGAGGCTCGGGCGATGGCGCCGCGGGTTTTGTTGAAAGCGGCTTCGGCCCCGGTCTGCGCGTTGAGGTTGTTGAGAAGTTCGGTCATCAGCACGCTGTACTGGCCTTTGGAATCATCGGCGACCTGTCCCGGCGTGGCCGACGACAGGATCAGCGCGTTGTCCGGCGCGTTGATCGGCGCAAGGCCATGCGAGAACGAACGGAAGCGGCGCTCATAGGGATTACGACGCGAGGCGTCGACGACGACGAGCCTGGCGCGGGCGCCCTTCTGCTTCATCACGTCGAGCACCGCCTCGATGCTGACGCCGTCGCGGCGAACATCGGATTCCTTCCAGATCGCGGCGTCGACCGGGACCATGTAGCTCTCGCGGCCGACCTGCACGCCGTAACCGCCGAAGAACAGCATCACCACGGAACCGGGATTGATCCTTGCTTTCAAGCGGGCGACCGCACGGCTCATATCGTCCTTGCTGGCGTCCTCGACGACATCGACCTCGAAGCCATCACGCCGCAGCGCCTCGGTCAGGGCGCGGGCGTCGTTGATCGGCTGGGTCAGCGGCGCATTGGCGTCGGGATAATGGCCGTTGCCGATGATGAGAGCGACCCGCGACGCGTGCCCGGCGACGCCGTTATCCTGGTCGCTCGCGGTCGCCTTGGCGGCGTCGAGCGCCCGCATGTTCAACGCCGCATGGGCGCCGATCGCCAGCGACAGCACGCCCGCCACAGCAACGGCGATGCCGATCGAGCGGCGCGAGAGACGAAGCGGACCTACATGCATCACGATTCATTCCTGTCATCGTCACAGGCGCGCAAAATCGGTCGCGCCAATGCCGTCTAGGTTTGAGGGGTTGCAGGGCAGATTCGCCGTCGAATTGCACGCAATTTGCGGCACCGCAACAAACCACCCTTTAACCTACCGGGGCCCGCCCGGCAACCCGGACTTCCCCGGACACCACCCTGCAGGCCTCCGTTGGAACCAACGTTTTCGGCCGCGCATAGCACCGGCCTTTGGTTAATATTTTCCCTCAACTTGCCAGCGTCATTCTGTTTCTGTTCACAGCAGCACGCCTTGACCTGGATCAGCTTTGTATTTTCCGGCTATTCGGATAGGTTTTCAAGGACTTGCGGGTTATTGCAAGGTGTGGCAGCCGCGCCGCGGATGGCCCGACCTGGCAGGACGCGCGATGGGATCCGCGCGGAAACACACGCCATGAATCTTAACCAACATGAATCTTAGCCAAATCGCCGGCGCCGCCTGCCGCGCGCTCACGGCCAAGAAAGATGGCCCTTCGCTTTACGACGTCTGCGACCCCGTGCTGCTGAGATATCAGGGCGGCGACCGCCACCTCGGCCAATTCTACAAGACCGCGCTCGGCAACCCGGCGCTGCGGACGCTGCTGCGCCGGACCGGACTTGCAGAGCTGTGCGACGGGTCACGCCTGCAATCGCTCCGGCACGCCCTGGTCCGAGCCCGCGACGAGGCCTTGCCGGACTGGGCCTCCGTCGGCCAGCCGGTCGCAGCGCTGCTCGACACCATCAGGCTGGCGCATCCCGCGCCTCCGCCCATGCCGGCGCCGGGGCGCGCCCCCGGCCTGGGCGAGATCGAAGCGGCGATCCGGACCTGCGGCGCGCATCTGCTGCATTCGTACCGCTCGAACGGCTTCATCCCGACCTATGCCGCCTTCAACCTGATCGGCGATGCCGACGCAGGCGGCCGCGAATTGCTGATGGCGCTGTCCGGCCTCAACGCCCGCGGCTACAAGAATTCGACATTGCTGTTCAACCTGGCGCGGGTATTCATCGCGCGCTCGCCGGCCCGCGAATTGATCAATCCGCCGTGGCGCGGCATCGCCGAGCCGATGTGGGAGCCGATCCAGATCCGCCATCGCTCGGCCTATTACGACGCGTTCTTCACCGAGGCCTTGCTGGGCTTCATCGAGACCGGCCTCGCATCGGCCGGCGAGACCAGCGCCGCGCAACGTGCGATCAAGGCGATGGTGGATTTCTGCCTGGTCACCAGCAAGGAGGACGTCCGCGCGCTCGACGGCGCCCCTTTCAGCGTGATCACGGCGCTGGCGCCGCTGCCGCATCCGCGCTTTTCCCGGTTCTTCGCCCAGATCAAGCAGGATCTCGGCTTCGACGTCTATGTGCCGGATTGCGACACCACCGCCTGCTCGTTCTCGGCCGCGACGCAAGCCGGCTCCACTGATCCGATCCTATCGCAGCCGCTGCTGGACTTTTACGCCGGCTATCAGGTCCGCGCCGGCGTCAACGAGCCGCGGGTCACGGTGCCGCTCAATGACAACATCGATTACGACGGCGGCATCGCCACCTGGATCGATAACCTCGCCGGCGCGCGGCCGTTCGGCAACGATCTCGACCCGACGCTTAATCTCGACGTGATCGAGGTCAGCTTCCGCAATCTGGCGCGCTGGAAAGTAATCGAGACGCCGCAACGGCTCGATACGTTACGCAGGATCGTCGGTTTTCAGAAGCGGCTGGTGCAAAGCGGCGCGTTCAGCGATCCCAGGTCGCATATCTATTATCTGCCCGAGCTTTATTGCGCCTATTTCGGCCGCTGCTATGCCGCATTCTCAAGCCTGTCGCCATCCGCGCAGCGCGCGGTCGACCCGGAAGGCGCTTTCGCCCTGATCCGCGACAGGGTGCTCGGCTATGTCGAGAACGAATTGATCTCCGCCGAAATGAACGTGTTCGACGCGGCGCTGGCGCTGATCGCGCTTGGCCATCTCGGCGCAAAACCCGCTTCTTTCACGCCGGCATTGCACTGCATCATCAGTCATCTCGGCGAAGGCGGACGACGCGGCCCGTTCAAAGCCTATGAATGGAACAAGATGAAAACCCCGATCCGCATCCTGGTCGGCGGCCCCGAAGTCACCTCGGCCTTCGTGCTGATGGGACTTGCGCTGGCGCGGCGGACCTTGATGCGGTGCGCAAGTGGTTAGCGTCGGACCGTCTTCCGTCATTGCTGTGGAGCAAAATCCAGTCTCGGTCATTCCGGGGCGATGCGTTAGCATCGAACTACGATGTGCAATTGCACATCGGAGAATCTCGAGATTCCGGGCCTGGTCCTTCGGACCATCCCGGAATGACGGCATCGGATCATTCGCGTGACTCAAACCCGCCTGCGATCTGCTTCTCGCATTAAGTTGAAAGCCCACCTTATACCAAGGTGCTGGTACGCCGACCCAATCCGCACCACAATTCGGCCGCTTGATATTTCCGCAGCTGCTTTAAACATGGCCATTTGAATGCGCAAAAAATTCCTGCTCGCGATCGCCGTCCTTTTCCTGCCGGAATTCCTGCTGACCCCGGCCGAGGCCGCCGACATCAGCGGCGCGGCAAAAATCCGCGACGGCGACCAGATCCAGATCGGCGCTTCCCGCATCCGCCTCGGCGGAATCGACGCGCCGTCGAGTGATCAGCTTTGCCTCAACACCCAGGGCGAACGCTGGACCTGCGGCATCGCCGCGCGCGACGAACTGCTGCATCACACCGAGAACAAGAACTGGACCTGTCACAGCGAGCGAACCGATCGCCGCGGCCGCATCGTCGCCAGATGCGAGGTCGACGGCGAGGACATCCAGAAATGGCTGGTGAAGAGCGGCTGGGCGCTGGCCTATACGCGCTTCTCCCATGATTACGACGCCGACGAAAAGGCGGCGCGCGAGGCCAAAGCCGGCATGTGGCAGGGCGCCTTCATCGCGCCCTGGGACTGGCGCATCCGCAACAAGAAGACGGCGATCCTCGGCGCCACCAAACCGCCGCCGAACGCCCACGCGATCCTGATGGCGTCGGCCTCCGGACCGGTCGCGCCGTCGCCCGACTGCACTATCAAGGGCAACGTCAACAGCGCCGGTGAATGTATTTACCATACCAAACAAAGCCGCTGGTACGCGCAGATCAAGATGCAGATCAGCAAGGGCACCCGCTGGTTCTGTTCGGTCGAGGACGCCGAGGCCGCGGGCTGCCGCGAGACCAAGAGATAGATGCTTTTCTTGGCAGACCTGCCCGCGTACAACCCCCATGCGCATTTGCCTCTCCAGACTGCGGCAGCGTGGCCTGCCGCGACAAATTTAAGGAAAGCCAACCAATGACCGTTCGCGCGGGCCGGGAATTCCTGGCGATCCCCGGGCCTACCACCATGCCCGATGAAGTGCTGCAGGCGATGCATCGCCCGGCGCTCGACATCTATTCCCATGAGATGGTGGAACTGACCGAAAGCCTGCTCGCCGATCTCAGCCGGCTGTTCGCGACCAAGGGTCATTCCTATATCTACATCGCCAACGGCCACGGCGCGTGGGAAGCGACGCTCTCCAACGTGCTGTCGCGCGGCGACAAGGTGCTGGTGCTGGAAAGCGGGCGCTTCGCCGTCAACTGGGGCAACGCGGCGAAGGCGATGGGCGCCGAGGTCGAAGTGCTGGAGGGTGATTGGCGCCGCGCGATCCGGCCGGCCGACGTCGAAGCCCGGCTGCGGCAGGACAAGAGCCACAGCATCAAGGCGGTACTCGCGGTCCAGGTCGACACCGCATCAAGCGTGTTCAACGATATCGAAGCGATCGGCAAGGCGATCAGGGCCGCAGGCCATCCCGCGCTGTTCATGGTGGACACCGTGGCTTCGCTCGGCTGCATGCCGTTCGAGATGGACGCGTGGGGCATCGACGTCGCGATGTCCGGCTCGCAGAAAGGCCTGATGACGCCGCCGGGCCTCGGCTTCGTCGCCGCCAATGATCGCGCGCGCGAGGTGCATAAGACCGCCGGCCTGCGGACGCCCTATTGGGACTGGACCGAGCGCGACGGCAGCGAGCATTACCGCAAATATGCCGGCACTGCGCCGGTGCATCTGTTGTTCGCGCTGCGCCAGGCGATCAACATGCTGTTCGCGGAAGGCCTCGAGAACGCATTCGAGCGCCATCGCCTGCTGGCCGAAGCGGTGCGGCGCGCAGTGGCTGTCTGGTCTGAAGGCCAGGTGCTCGGCTTCAATATCGGGGAGCCGAGCGAGCGAGCGAACACGGTCACGACCGTGACGATGTCCGATGGATACGATCCAATCGCGCTGCAACGTTACTGCAAGGAAAAATGCGGCGTGGTGCTCGGCACCGGCATCGGCGAATTGCAGGGCCAGGCGTTCCGGATCGCCCATATGGGACACGTCAACGCGCCGATGATCCTGGGAACGCTGGGCGTGATCGAGGTGGCGCTGAACGCGCTCGATATCCCGCACGGCAAGGGCGGCACCGAAGCCGCGATCGAATGGCTCGGCGAAAGCGTGAGCGCCTGAGCCGATCTCGCCTTCTCTCGTGATTTCGGGGCGCTCGCATACGGCGCATCCCGGAATGACGCATGTTATATATATCGGAATATGGGCGTGCCCCGAAATCCGCCCCGCCGCGAACTTTGGCGCTTCTTTAAATTCTCTATGTTTGATCCGATATAGAGTCGGTCCGCAACCGACGGAACCGAGCGAGGATTCACGTGTCTCACGCAGTTAGCCAGACCCCGCACAGCCGGGGCGCTTCTCAGCCGGCGCCCGTCGCGCCGCGCCGTCCGCACGCCTTTACCTTGCACGGCGTCACGGTGACGGACGATTATGCCTGGCTGAAGGATCCCAACTGGCAGGAGGTGCTGCGCGACCCGTCGATCCTAGATCCGGATATCCGCAACTATCTCGAAGCAGAAAACGCCTATACCGAGAGCCTGCTCGGCCATACCGCAGGCTTGCAAAAAAAGCTGATCGCCGAGATGCGCGGGCGAATCAAGGAAGACGATTCCAGCGTGCCGTCCCCGGACGGCGCTTACGCCTATTTCCGCAAATTCCGTGAGGGTGGCCAACACGAACAATTTGGTCGCATGCCGCGCCACGGCGGCGAGCACGAGATCATCCTCGACGGCGATGAACTGGCCGCCGACCAGGAATATTTCAGGTTCGGCGGCGCGCGCCATTCGCCGGATCACCGGCTCGAAGCCTGGAGCGCCGACATCAAGGGTTCGGAATATTTCTCGATCCGGGTGCGCGACTGGGCGAGCAAGAAAGACCGCGACGACCTCGTCGAGGAGACCGACGGCGCCGTGGTGTGGAGCGCGGATTCGCGCGCGTTCTTCTACGTCAAGCTCGACGACAATCACCGCCCGATGCAGGTCTGGCGGCACCGCCTCGGCACGCCGCAAGCGGACGATGTGCTGATCTATGAGGAGCAGGATTCCGGCTGGTTCACCCATATCCATGAAAGCACCAGCGGCCGCTTCTGCGTCATCGCCGGCGGCGACCACGAAACTTCCGAACAGCGGCTGATCGACCTTGCAAAGATCGACGCGCCGCCGCGGCTGGTCGCGGCGCGTCAAACCGGCGTGCAATATTCGATCGCCGACCGCGGCGATGAATTGTTCATCCTCACCAACGCCGACGACGCCATCGACTTCAAGGTCATGACCGCGCCGCTGGCCGCGCCGGAGCGCGCCAACTGGCGCGACCTGATCCCGTATCGCACCGGCGTTTATGTAATGGACATCGATCTCTATGCCGGCCATCTGGTGCGGCTGGAGCGCGCCAATGCATTGCCCGCGATCATCATCCGCGATCTCAAGACCGGTGACGAGCACGCGATCGCCTTCGACGAGGCCGCCTATTCGCTCGACACCATGGGGTCTTACGAATTCGACACCACGAATCTGCGCTTCTCCTATTCGTCGATGACGACGCCGTCGGAAGTCTACGACTATGACATGACGAGCCGGGCGCGCACCTTGCGCAAGCGGCAGGAGATTCCGTCCGGCCACGATCCTGCCAATTACGTCACCACCCGCATCATGGCGAAATCGCATGACGGCGCCGAGGTGCCGGTGTCGATCCTGCATCGCAAGGGCCTCACCCGCGACAGGAAGGCGCCGCTGTTGCTGTATGGCTATGGATCCTACGGCATGGCGATGCCGGCGTCGTTCTCGGCCAACCGGCTGTCGCTGGTCGACCGCGGCTTTGTCTACGCGATCGCGCATATTCGCGGCGGCTCCGACAAGGGCTGGGGCTGGTATCTCGACGGCAAGCGCGAGAAGAAGACCAACAGCTTTGACGATTTCGCAGCCTCCGCCCGTGCGTTGATCGAGGCGAAATACACCGGCCCCAAACGTATCGTCGGCCATGGCGGCAGTGCCGGCGGCATGCTGATGGGCGCCGTGGCGAACCAGGCCGGCGAATTGTTCGCCGGCATCGTCGCCGAAGTGCCGTTCGTCGACGTGCTCAACACCATGCTCGACGACAGCCTGCCGCTGACGCCGCCGGAATGGCCGGAATGGGGCAACCCGATCGAAAGCGCGGATGATTTCAAGACCATCCTGTCCTATTCGCCTTACGACAACGTTGCGGCAAAGGATTATCCGGCGATTCTCGCGATGGGCGGGTTGACCGATCCGCGCGTCACCTATTGGGAGCCGGCGAAATGGATCGCGCGGCTGCGCGCAACCATGACCGGCGGCGGCCCGGTGCTGTTGCGCACCAATATGGGCGCCGGCCACGGCGGTGCCTCCGGCCGCTTCAACCGGCTCGACGAAGTCGCGATCGCCTATGCGTTTGCGCTGTGGGCAGTCGGGATGGCGGACAAGAATGGCGCGATTTCATAACCCGGATTTCACTTCGCTTCATCCGGGCTGCGCTCCATCAATTTATTCCGTCATTCCGAGACGCGAAGCGAACCCGGAATCCATGGCGCAGCATAGAACGTGGCGCTATGGATTTCCCGGATACGCAATTGCGCATCTGAGGTCTGGTGCTAGCGCACCATCCCGGAATGACAGGCAGGAATGAACGCCATGCCGAACACCACCAAGACCAATTTTCCGGTCAGCAACATCCGCCGCTTTCTCGAGCCGGGTCCGATCGTCCTCGTCAGCTCCGCTCATAAAGGCCAGACCAACATCATGACCATGGGCTGGCACATGGTGATGGAATTCACGCCCTCGCTGGTCGGCTGCCTGATCTCGTCCGCCAATTATAGTTTCGACCTGGTCCGCAACAGCCGGCAATGCGTGATCAATGTTCCGACCGTCGATCTCGCCGCCAAGGTGGTGAAGATCGGCAACAGCTCGGGGCGGGATATCGACAAATTCGCCGAATTCGGCCTTTCGGCAAAGCCCGGCAAGCAGGTTCGCGCGCCGCTGATCGACGAATGCTATGCCAATTTCGAGTGCAAACTGGTCGATACGAGCTGGATCAGGAAATACAATGTCTTCGTGTTTGAAGTGGTCGAAGCGCATGTCGCCACTTCGCCGAAATATCCGAAGACGATCCATTATCGCGGTGACGGCGAGTTCATGATTTCCGGTGCCGAGACCCGGAAATATCGGAAGTTGTTCAGGCCGGGAATGTTGTGAAAGTTCACGGCAGAATGGCGAAAACTACCGTCTCCTTGTCACCCAATATCCGTTATTCCGGGATGGCCCAAAGGGCCAGGCCCGGAATGACGGCCTAATGATGAGTTAATAAATCGACGGCTCGCCGACCGGGGCGCCAAAGTCCGTTTCGAGGAAATCGAAATCGCAGCCTTCGTTGGCCTGCCGGATGTGACGCGTGAACATCCAGCCATAGCCGCGTTCGAACCGGGTCTCCGGCTTCGTCCATTCGGCGCGGCGCTTTTCCATCTCGGCATCGGAGAGGTCGAGATTGATCGTGCGCGCGGCGACGTCGAGCGTAATCAGGTCGCCGTTTTTCACCAGCGCCAGCGGCCCGCCGATATAGGATTCCGGCGCGACATGCAGGATGCAGGCGCCGTAGCTGGTGCCGCTCATGCGCGCATCCGACAGCCGCACCATGTCGCGCACGCCCTGCTTCACCAGTTTGGTGGGGATCGGCAGCATGCCCCATTCCGGCATGCCGGGTCCGCCCTGCGGCCCGGCATTGCGCAGGATCAAGACGTGATCGGCCGTGACGTCGAGATCTGGATCGTCGATCGCCTTCTTCATCGCGGGATAATCGTCGAACACCAGCGCCGGGCCGGTATGTTTGAGGAAGCGCGGCTCGCAGGCGGAGGGCTTGATGACGCAGCCGTCCGGCGCAAGATTGCCCTTCAGCACCGCCAGCGCGCCTTCGGCATAGATCGGATCGGCGGTGGTCCTGATCACGTCGTCATCATAGACTTCGGCTCTCGCGATATTGTCGCCGAGCGTCCGGCCGGTCACGGTCAGGCAATCGAGATGCAGATGTTCCCGAATGCGGCCCATCAAACCCGGCAATCCGCCGGCATAGAAGAAATCCTCCATCAGATATTTATCGCCGGAGGGCCGAACATTGGCGATGACAGGCACCTTGCGGCTGGCCTTTTCGAAATCGTCGAGGCCGATGTCCTGGCCGGCGCGGCGGGCCTGCGCGATCAAATGGATGATGGCGTTGGTCGAGCAGCCCATCGCCATCGCCACCGTGATCGCGTTCTCGAAAGCCTGGCGGGTCTGGATCTTTTTCGGCGTCAGATCCTCCCAGACCATTTCGACGATGCGCCGTCCACATTCGGAAGCCATGCGGATGTGGCCGGCGTCGGCGGCCGGAATCGACGACGCGCCCGGCAAGGTCATGCCAATTGCTTCGGCGATCGCCGTCATGGTCGAGGCGGTGCCCATGGTCATGCAGGTGCCGTAGCTGCGGGCGATGCCGGCCTCGACATCGACCCAATCCTTGTCGGAGATTTTCCCCGCGCGGCGCTCGTCCCAGTATTTCCAGGCGTCCGAGCCGGAGCCCAGCGTCTTGCCCTTCCAGTTGCCGCGCAGCATCGGACCCGCGGGCAGATAGATCGCCGGCAGGTTCATGCTGGTGGCGCCCAGCAGCAGCGCTGGCGTGGTCTTGTCGCAGCCGCCCATCAGCACCACGCCGTCGATGGGGTGGCCGCGCAGCAATTCCTCGGCGTCCATCGCCAGCAGATTGCGGTAGAGCATGGTGGTCGGCTTCAGCAGCGATTCCGACAGCGACAGCGCCGGCAATTCCAAAGGAAAGCCCCCGGCCATGAAGATGCCGCGCTTGACGTCGTCGACGCGCGATTTGAAATGCATGTGGCAGGGCTGCGCATCCGACCAGGTATTGAGGATCGCGATCATAGGGCGGTCCTTCCATTCTTCCGGCGCGTAGCCCATCTGCATGGCGCGCGAGCGATGGCCGAAGGCGCGAAGATCATCAGGCGCGAACCAGCGCGCGCTGCGAAGCGTTTTTGGATCTTTCTTTGCTGTCATGGCTGCACCTGAACGGGAAAAATCGAGGAGTCCAGAGCATGATCCGGAAAAGTGTGTACCGGTTTTCCGGAAAGATCATGCTCAAACAAGAAGATGGGAAACGAGTGTGTCTCAACGCAGTTGGATCATACCCCAGGATGAATTGACCGGTATCCGCATTGCGCATGAAAGTTAGGGGATTACAAGATCGGCCGACATCGTCGCCATACACGATACATCGCCTGCGCCGGCTTTTTGCGGCGCACAAAAAACGGCGCCGAAACAGCACGGCGGCCGCCGGACAATGGAAATTATTTCAGGACGCCCGCTGAGCCGTCATGACGATGCGGATCAGGTCGGCGGCATTCCGGGCACCAAGCTTCCGCATGATATTGGCGCGATGATCCTCGATCGTCCGCGGGCTGATTCCGAGCGAGCGTCCGGCTTCCTTGTTCGAGGCGCCGGCGGTGAACTGTTCGAGCACGTCGCGTTCGCGCCGGGTCAACGGTTCGCGCCCGGGGAAATGCAGCGATCCGACTTTCGACGCAGAGTTCTCCGCCTGCCGGCGCGCATAAGCCCCGATCGCCTCCTCCAGCCGGGCGACAAGTTCATGCCCCCTGAACGGCTTCTCGATGAAATCCAGAGCGCCGTTCTTGATCGCGCTCACCGCCATCGCGATGTCGCCTTGCCCGGAAATGATGAAGATCGGCGCAGGATAATCCTCGCCGCGCAGCTCCTTCAGGACATCGAGGCCGGATTTGCCGGGAATGTGTACGTCGAGCAGGATGCACGCGGGCACCCGGGTTCGCGCAACCGCCAGCAGCGCGGCGCCGTCCGCAAAGCAGATGACCTGATAGCCGCCGGCCGACAACACGATCGAGAGGGTTTCGCGAACGGCGGGATCGTCATCGACGACAAATATCTCGCCGCGGGATGGGGATTTGTCGGCCATGCGCCATCATCCATCGCTCGTCATGAGGGCAAGCCGAACGGTCCCGGTGCCTATTCGCCGGACCAGCCCAAGCCGTATTTGTACGGGACCGCGTGTTAACACTCAAGTAGGGCTGTCGGCCCTAACACCGCGGCGAGGAGAACCACCATGCTTAATCCAGCAAGCGGCGATACCTGCTCCGGTGGCCGGAACGACACCTGTCGTTCGGTCGTTGCAACCCTCGCGTCCCTGATCGAACAGCTCAAGGCTGGCACGGAAATGCTCGATCTTGCTATCGCCAGGGAAACCGCCGGTGACGGCCAGGAAGCCAGTGAGGACGTTGCCGTCCTGGATGACATCACACCCTGTTATGTCATGGTGAATGCAACGCTGGACGCCTGCAGCAGGGCCTTGACCGTCGCCTTGCAGTCGCTGCTGGATGCCCATGCATCGAACGCCACAACCGGCGGACCTGTAGCGTTTTCGCACGAAAGCCTGTCCGGGGCCTGATCCGCGGCGGAAACCGCCGCGGGACGTGCCCGGTGCTTACGCCGCGCGGACCGTGGCAAGAAAGCTGTCGACCTCGCTGCGCAGCGTTCCGGCCTGAGCCGCCAGCACATCCGCCGCACCCAGCATGTTCGAGGCGGCGCCATCGGTATCGCGGACCGCGGAATTGACGCCGCCGATATTCTGCGAGACCTGGTTGGAGGATTGCGCAGCCTCCTGCACGTTGCGGGTGATTTCCTGGGTCGCCGCCGCCTGCTGCTCCATCGCCGCGGCGATCGCCGTCGAGATCTCATCGACCTCGGCAATGGTCTGCGAGATGCGCTTGATGGCGGTGACGACGCCGGTCGTTTCATCCTGGATGGCGGTGATTTGCGACCGGATATCCTCGGTCGCGCGCGAGGTCTGGGTCGCCAGCGCCTTGACCTCCGAGGCGACCACCGCAAATCCCCGTCCGGCATCCCCCGCGCGCGCCGCCTCGATGGTGGCGTTGAGCGCCAGCAGATTGGTCTGGCTCGCGATCTGGTTGATGAACGCGACGACCTCTTCGATCTTCTGCGCGGCGCCGGCCAACGCGAGAACCTTCTGGTTGGTGGCTTCGCTCTCCTGCGCGGCGGTCTTGGCGACATGGGACGCCTGCGTGACCTGACGGCCGATTTCGGAAATCGAAGCCGTCAGCTCTTCCGAGGCGGATGCGACCGTCTGGATGTTGACCGAGGCTTCCTCGGCGCCCGAGGCGACCGCGCCGGCCTGCCGCTGCGTTCCGGAAATGCTTCCCGCGATCGTCTTGGCGGTATCCTGCATGGCATGGGCGGCCTGCGAGACGGTGTCGACCACCCCACCGACCCGGCCCTCGAACCCGTCCGCCATCGCATAGAGCGCCTGCCGCTTCTCCTGTTCGGCTTTCTTGGCCTGCTCTGCCTGCTCCGCCTGCAGCCGCCGCACCGCAAGTGCGTTTTCCTTGAACACCTCGAGCGATTTCGCCATCTGGCCGACTTCGTCGGAACGCGTCGCCTCCTCGATCGTCACCGACAGATCTCCGGCGACGACGCTCTCCATTTTTGCGGCGAGTCGCGTCAGCGAGCCCGCGATGTTGCGGCTCAGCGCCAGCACCAGGCCTCCCATGACCACAAGGATGACAAGGCCAAGTCCGGCCAAATGCAGCACCGTCTTGTGATAGGCGGCATCGAGATCATCGATCCAGACGCCGGAAGTGATCATGAAATTCCAAGGTTTAAACTTCTTGGCGAAGGTGAGCTTGGGCAGCTTTTCGGTCTGACCCGGCTTGGGATAGTCGTAGGTAAACAGGCCTTCATCGCCGCTGCCGACCGCTCCGTTGATTCCGTCTAGGGTGTATTGGCCATTTGGCATCAATTTGCCGCGGGTACCCTCGACGTTGGGTGCGCCGGGATTGACGAACCAGAAGCCGTCCGCCTGTCCGACCGCGACGTAGCTCTGATGATCGTCATACCACATCGCCCGCGTTTCATTCTTGTAACGCTCGAGCGCCTGATCGTGGGTCAATTTCCCGGCCTGGACCTGCGCCTCAAGCGCCTGGGCCAGCCCGTGGCTGGTCTCGACGATCGCCCGCAGCTTGTCGATGCGGTCATTGAGCATCCTTTCATGCAGGATCGAGGTCGAGACGGCGATGGCGGCGACCAGGGACAGCGCCGAGAGCGCCAGTACGATCAGAAGCTTGGAGCGGATTTTGATCTTGTTGACGAAATTCATCGGCGACCTGACGCGAGAAATGAAACCGGAGTACAGCTTATCGGCAGACTTATCTAAGATACGATTAACCGGCTCTCGCGCCGTCACCGGCTGCGACATTGAGTCATCCGACGGCGCCAGCAGCCTCGCGCCGCCGCAACCCACCGGACTTCTACGGATCGGGATGTTCATACAAGTCTAATGATCGGCGGCTAGAATGGCGGCAGATTGGGAGCATCCATCATCCATGTTGACGTTCGAGACGACCGATCCGAAGCAAGTCCGTCGTTTCCGCACCGCGCAGTTCAACGGCAGGGCCATCACCGTCACGCATGACGGATCGGCGGTGACCGGCTTTGTCCGGTCGGTGCTGGAGCACAGATCGAGCGTCCCGCCGAGTTGGAGCATCACGATCATTCCGGCCGAGCCCAGGGCCGCGACGGCACGGCCGGCGCCTCGTCCGCGCGCGTTCGCAGACGATCTTGAGTTGTATTAATCGAACGCCGCACCGTCGCCGATCCTCGCAAATGCGCGCGTACCTGTGCGATGCATGTTTCGGCCTGCGCCCGCGATATCGGCAAGGGCATAGCGGAAACATCAAAAGCCGGTGAGGCCGAAGGTTGCGCTGGAAGCGTTTCAGGATACACGGCACTCTGATTAAACCGTGATCGTCCTGGATCTCAGGCCGGACACCTCGGAAACCAGGAGACGTAGAATGGGACGAAGGATTGGATGGTTGACGGCGGCTGCCGCGCTGGCCGGTGTTTTGGCGTTGAACGCAAGCGCCCTGGCGCAGACGGCCGCGGCGCCTGCCGCAAATGCGGCGCCGACCGCGGACAACGCCATCCTGCTCACCGTGTTCCTGAAGCACGACCAGTCGCGCCCGCTGAACGAACTCAACGCGCAGCTCGAGAAGCAGGGATTCTACAAGGCGTTCCCGCCGCCCGGCGTCGAAGTCGTGAGCTGGAATGTGCTGATGGGGATCGGACAGGTCGTGACGCTGCGGCTTCCCGCCTCACGGCTGCGCGAGGTCAACCGCATCTTCGAGACCACCGCCTGGGGCCCCTATCACACCGAGTTCTATCCGACCTATGACTACAAGGCGGCCGGTCTCGCGGAGCACGACAAGGCCAAGTGACACGACAAGCCAGTAAGGAGGCGCGTGGAGCAGCGCCAGGTGAGAGAGCGAAATGAGGCGATCGCGCTCTAACGGTCGAACTCGAACAGCCGGCCGAATCCTTGAACCGTTCCTGGAACAGCTCCTTCAATGACTCCCTGGCCGGCGGCGGAAACCCCGCCGCCACGGAGCAGATGCCACGCCATGCTCTGATTGCTGGTGATGACGGGAATGCCGAGCGCCTGTTCCAGGCTGTGGATGATCGGAGCGGAGCGGATCGCCGTGCAGCTCAGAAAACATGCGTCTGTTGAACCGCGCGTGTGTTTCAGTGCCCAGTGAAGAATCTCGCCAGGCTCCAGCCTGGACATCTCGGTATTGGTATCGATGCCGAGGTTCGCGTCGCTTGCGACCGCGACGCCATTGGACTCGAGAAACGCGGCCTCGCGTTGATGCACTTCGTCGATATAGGGCGTCAGCAGGGTGATGCGCCGGGCCTTCAAACGCGCCAGGGCCGTCAGGATCGCCTCGGCCGTGCTGAACGAGCGGATGCCGGTCGCGGCCTCGATCCGCTCACGAATGCCCTGGGCGAGATCTGGCGCGAAGGTCGACACCGCGGTACAATGAAATACCACCACATCCACCTTTGCATCGGCCAATAGCTTCGCCGACGCCTCGAGCTGATCCAGCATACCCATCAGTTCGGTACGGCTGCTGCCGAGCAGCGGCAGTCGCGTCACCAGCATCGACACGCCGGCGGGCAGCATCGCGCGCAATTCGGGTTCCGCGACCGAATTGCCCGATGGAATCAGTACGCCCGCGCGCAGGCGGTCGCCATAATCGATCGCAGGGCGCATCGGGGACAGCATGCCGCGTTACGCCCGAACGGACGAACGTCCGAACACTTCCATTTGCGCCGCACGCAGATAGTCGCGGTTGATATAGCCGTCAGCCGAGGATTTGACGCGGTTGGGCACGGCCCGGATCAGGGAGCTGATCTCGATCAGGGCCTGCACCGCTTCCGTGCTGGCGTCTCCGTCACGCGGGAAAATCTGGTCGGCGGTGTATTCGTCCCAGGCGCGCAAGGCATATTCCCGCGTGATTCCGGTCTCCCGGATCGCAACGGATGTCGCACCCTCGCGGTTGGTGAAAAACCACTCATGCGCCCGCACGAACGCCCGCATGAACTTTCTCATGATGGCCGGGTTGGCGCGCGCCCAGCGCCGGTCCACGTTCAGCGAGGTGAACTGGAAATACGGCACTTCCGCGCGCGGCTCACACAGGCTGGGAAAGCCCTGATCGACGGCGATGTAGTTCAGGGGCGCGCCTTGAAGCCCGGCGTCGATCTCGCCCGATTGCAGCATTTCCCACCGCGTTAAAATCGGCCCGACCGCCCTGATGTCGTAATCGCGCGGATATTCAAGCCCCCGCGCCGACATCAATTTCATCACCAGCGACGAACTGCCGGCTTCGATCGAGGACACGCCCACGGTCTTTCCGCGCAGGTCCTCGAAGCTCCTGATGTTCTTGCCGCCGACGAACGAGAACGGCAGCCGGTTGACGTTGCCGCCGATGATTTCCAGCGCGCCGCCGCCTTCGCTGTCGAGGACCACATGTTCGGTGATGCCGTAAGCGAGCTGCGCCCGGCCGTCGCGAAGCCGGTTGGTGACTTCGTCGACGCCTTCGTAGAGCTCGATCGCAACGTCCAGCCCTTCATCGGCAAACATTCCCTGATGCTGCGCGATCCAGACCGGCATGTTGAAATAGTTCCGCGACACCGCGGTAAACACCAGCTTTTCCATTCTCTTGAAGACCTCTTCTCGGAATTCGTTAGACGGCCTGCGCCGTTCGGTTGGGCGATGGCGCGACGGCCGGGCCGGTCAATTGGATCGGGTTGCGGGCGCCCGACAGGATGACGAGGGCGCCGCCGAGTAACAGAACGCCGGCGATCAGGAAGGCTCCGGCAAAGCCACCGGTCGCGGCGACGACATAGCCGGTCACGATCGGCGCGGCGGTGCCGAACACATTGCCTCCCATGATCAGGAGGCTGGTGGCGACGCCGTTGCAGCTTCCATCGGTCAGAAGGTCCGCGGTCAGGGCGATGTTCATCGCCATCGCGGTCGCGACGCAGGCCAGCGACACGCTGATCAGGCCTTCGATCAGCCAGATCGATTCGACGAACGGCGTCGCCAGAATCACCGACGACAGCAGCAGCAGCGCGGCAATCAGTTTGCGGCGCTCCGCATTGGTGCCGCGCGACCGCTTCAGCAATTTGTCGCTGAACCAGCCGATCGCCAGCCCGAGGATGGCGGCGGCGCCATAGGGAATCGCCGAAAACAGCCCGGTCTTCAGCACGTCCATGCCGCGCGTCGCCGCCAGATAGCTCGGCAGCCAGGTCATGAACAGATAGAGCGTGTAGCCCGCGCAGCCCTGCGTAAGCGCCAGCGCCAGCATCGACGGGCTCCGCAGCAACGCCTTCAGCGCGTCGAACTGCGTCATGTCCGCGTTCAGCCGCTGCGCGGCCTCTCCGCGCTGGCCGAGGATCATGTCCCGCTCCGGCCGGCTCAGCCATGACGCCTGTTCGGGGCGGCGATAGAACACCAGCCACGCGAGCGCGAGCGTCAGCCCCAGGGCGCCGGTGACGTAGAAGGATTCCCGCCATCCGAACTGGAGGATGAGCGCGCCGACCACGACCGAACCGACGCAAAGGCCGGCATGCGCCCCGGAATTGAGGAACGCGGCAGCGATGCCGCGTTCGCCGCCAGGCGCCCACTCGCGGATGATCTTGCCGCCGGCCGGATAGCTGGCGGATTCACCGATTCCGAGCACCAGGCGAGAGGCGAACAGCGAGCCGTAGCTTGCCGCTGTTCCGGTCCAGATGCCGGCAAGCGACCACAGGCCAAGCGTCGCATAGGTGATGGCGCGTCCGCCGAACCGGTCCGCCAGCAGCCCCATCGGGATCAGGCAGATCAGGTAAGTCCACAGGAACGCGGAGAAAATGTAACCCATGTCGATGGGCGAGAGGTTGTAGGTCTCGGCGATGGCCTTGGCGGCCACCGACAGATTCACCCGGTCGAGATAATTGATGAACATCAGGACAAACAGCCCGACGTAGACGAGATATCGTTTCTGAATGCCCAATGCGTTCCTCCGGTCGGCTTTTGATTATTATTCGCATGTCACATTTCCACAGATCGGAGCGGCGGGACAATTCATATTTGTCATACAGAAAATGAATATCGTTCATATGATGCCGTTAGCGGAACTGCTCGGAGATTAGCTGCCGCATCCAGGCGTGGGCCGGATCCCGGCTGAAGCGCGAATGCCATTCCAGATCGATTGCGAATGTCACGTCGTTCAGCGGGAAGGGCGACGTCACGCAGCGATGCGAAGTGTCGCGATCCAGCGCCCACCGAGCCGGGATGGCGGCCACCAGATCGGTCGCCGCGACGATATGACGGGCATCCCGCCAGCTCGGCACCTGAAAGGCGATCTCGCGCCGCAATCCCCTTACCTTCAGCGCATCGTCGATGACATTGGTGCCGATCGTGCCCGCCACCTTGACGTGGGACAAGGAGGCGTACAGCGCCAGCGTCATCTTCTTCGAGCGGAGCGGGTTTTTCCGGTTCATCAGCACCACGAACCGCTCTTCCATCACCCGCATCGTATCATCGCGTCCCGCTAGCTGCGGCGATTCGCCGAGGCGGATATGGATTTCGTCGCCGACGATCTCGTTCTCGTGCCGATCGCCGGAAAAATGAGCGGCGTTGACGTGAATGCCCGGCGCGATCCTTCGCAGCACCGGGCACAGCCGCTGCAGCAGATGGCTCGAGACATATTCGGAAATGCGCAGCCGGAACGATCGCATCGCCGTCGCCGGATCGAAGGTCTTTGACTGCTCGATGACCGCGCCGATATTCTCGATCGCGACCCGCGTCGCGTCGGCGATTTCCATCGCGCGCTGGGTGGGCTGCATTCCCCTGGACGAGCGGATGAACAGCTCATCCTTGAAATTGTTGCGCAGCCTGCGCAGCGCATGACTGACCGCGGACTGGGTCAGGCCGAGGCGCAGCGCCGCCCCCGACACGCTGCGCTCGGCGACCAGGGCTTCGAGCATCACCAGAAGATTGAGATCAAGGCTTCGCGGGCGCATGCAATCAACTCGCTTATGGAAAGGCCGGTTGGCATCGCCACGGCTTTTAGCGGCGCGACCGTTGGCGCGATAGAATGGAGACTGCCGGGTTTGAGGAAGCACCCCGAACCTGGTCGGGACGCCCGATGAGGGCATCAATCCATTCCAGGCGCTGGCGATCCCGGAAAGACTCGAATTTCCGGCCCAAGGGTTGGGGAGGCGCTTTCAGGACAACGATATCAATAGGTTAGGGTCATAGATGTGGCTGACATGTTGCGCGCGGGCCGGCATCGGGGCGAAGCGGCGCCGGATTCGGTGCCTGGTCCAGCCTGCTAAAATATTCGAATGTTTTTGCAAGCCACGGCTGGACCCGCTCCGGGATATCAATAGCTTACGTTCGATTCCCGCCGGCGCTCGGATTACGGTCCATATGCGCGGAAGACCGACCCTGGAAAGACCGCCGGCGAAGCGGGTGTACCGCACACCGGCGGTCGCCAACCAACCTGGATAGTAATGGATTGCCCGCATGAAGAAGATCGGCTTTCTCTCGTTCGGGCACTGGACGCCCTCGTCGCAATCACAGACCCGCTCGGCCGCGGACACCCTCCTGCAATCCATCGACCTCGCCGTTGCCGCCGAGGAATTGGGCGCGGACGGAGCCTATTTTCGCGTCCACCACTTCGCCCGCCAGCTTGCCTCGCCTTTCCCGCTGCTGGCGGCGGTCGGCGCGAAGACCAGCCGCATCGAGATCGGCACGGCGGTGATCGACATGCGCTACGAGAACCCGTTCTACATGGCCGAGGATGCTAGCGCCGCCGATCTTATCGCCGGCGGGCGCCTGCAGCTAGGCATCAGCAGAGGGTCGCCCGAGCAGGTGATCGATGGATGGCGCTATTTCGGTTATCAACCGGCCGAGGGCCAGAATGACGCCGAGATGGGGCGGAGTCATGCGGAGGTCTTCTTCGACCTGCTGCGCGGTGAAGGTTTCGCCCAGCCGAGTCCGCGGCCCATGTTTCCAAATCCGCCCGGGCTATTGCGCCTGGAACCCTGGTCTGACGGCCTGAGGGACCGGATCTGGTGGGGCGCCGGCTCGAACGCCACGGCGATCTGGGCGGCAAAACTCGGGATGAACCTGCAAAGCTCGACGCTCAAGGACGACGAAACAGGCGAGGCTTTCCATGTGCAGCAGGCGGCCCAGATCCGGGCCTACCGCGCCGCCTGGCGCGAGGCCGGCCATGCGCGTGAGCCACGGGTCTCGGTCAGCCGCAGCATCTTCGCTCTCATTGACGATCGCGATCGGGCCTATTTCGGGCAGGGCCGCGAAGATGAGGACCAGGTCGGATTCATCGACGACAAGACCCGGGCGATCTTCGGCCGCAGCTATGCCGCCGAGCCGGATATCCTGATCGATCAGCTCAGGAAAGACGAAGCCATCGCCGAGGCCGACACGCTGCTGTTGACCGTCCCCAACCAGTTGGGCGTTGCCTACAACGCGCATGTGATCGAAGCGATTTTGACCCATGTCGCTCCGGCGCTGGGATGGCGCTGACAAACCGGCCTGACATCTCTCATTTGAAAGGAGCCCGTATTGAGCGTTGCTTTCACCAAGGAAGACAGTGCCGAAACGGCGTCGGAAACCCTGCTGCCGGACCGCCCGGTTTCACCTCACCCGAACCTTGTAACCGAAGCGGGATTGAAAGCTCTGGAATTTCAGCTCGCCCAGGCCCGCGAGGTCTACGAGTGCGCGCAGAAGATCGAAGACGTGAACGAAAGACGGCGGCAGGCAGCGTCTCCCTTGCGTGACGCGCGCTACTTTGCGGCGAGACTTCGGACGGCTCAGGTCATCGCCAGGCCTGCGTCAACCGACATCGTTGCCTTTGGGAGCACGGTGGCTTTCAGGCGTGACGATGGGCGCATGCAGAAATATCGGATCGTGGGAGAGGACGAAGCCGATCCCAAGACCGGCTCGATTTCCTTCGTATCGCCGGTGGCGAGGCTTCTGATGGGCAAAGGCGTCGGGGACGTCGTCGGCACATCCGGTCAGGAGCTTGAGATCATCGCGATCTCATAGCAGGCACTTTCACAAGCCCGCCGATCGATTTGTACCAGCGCGCAGCATCCCGCATGGGATCTTGCGCTCCTACTTGACGTCCGCTCCGGAAGCAGCGCGGTCAAGCCAAACGGTCATTCCCGGCTCCAGCCCCTGGGTCGCGGTTATCGGATCCGCCCGGACCAGAAAACTGTTGAGATCATGATCGCCGACGGCACGCGCCGCACGCCAGACCGCGAATTCGCCGAGCGGACGCAGCTCGGTGACCCGCGCCTCGATCCGGGCCCCCTTCGCGGTCAGCAGTTCAACAGGGCTGCCGACGGCGATAGCTCCGAGAAGGTCTTCCCGGATCGTGAAGGTGAACCAGCTCTCGCGTCCGACACCGAGCGTCATGACAGGCTGTCCGGGGACGATCGCTTCACCGGGTTCGGCGACCAGAAGATTCACAACGCCATCCACGGGTGCCACAAGCGTCGTTTTGGCGAGCTGGGCTTCAAGATCAGCGATCGCGGCTTCGGCGGAAACGACCTTTGCTTCGGCGATGGCGCGTTCCTCTCTGGTCGGACCAGCCTTGCTCTGCGCGTAAGTCGCCTGCACCAGGCCGAGATTGGCTTCGGCCTTGCCGAGTTCCGATGTCCTTTCGTCAAGCTGCTGCTTGCTTGCAAAATCCTTGGAGGCGAGCGTCGAGGCGCGGGCGTATTGTTGTCTTGCAAGGACCAGATTCGATTCCGCGATGGTGACATTTTGCGCCGCGATGTCGACTTCCTCCTTGCGGATGCCGGCGTCGACATTGGCCCGGTCGGCTCTCGCGGTGGCGGCGTTGGCCCTCGCCTCTTGAACGGCAGCCGTAAGCTCGGGGCTGCTGAGCACCGCCAGCATATCGCCCTTGTGGACTTCCTGTCCTTTGCTCACACCAAAGGACGCAAGCCGCCCGCTGGTCTCGGGAGCGATGCGAATTTCGGTTTGATGCACAACCCCGACAATCGGCGGCGGCGACAACCGCGCCGCCTGCGATCGATATGCGAAGGCCCCGGCCAATCCGATCAGGACGATGATCCCGAGAATGGCAAATCGACGGAGGGCTGGACTAATGCTCACGGCGGATCTCCACCCTGTTCAAAAGGTTGGCCGCCACGATGGCGAGGAGCCCGTAAACGCCGGCCAGAATCCAGAGCGCCGCCCAATCCCGCGAAACGTCATGGAGGGTGGCGCCCATCTGATTGATGCGCACGAGACCGTCGATCGCGGAGGTGCTCGGGAACAGACGGCTGGCCGAGCGCAGAAACTCCGGGATGGCCTCGACCGGCCAGGATACGCCGACCAGGAAAAACAGCGGCAAACTCACAGCGATGAACAGGATCACCGCCGTTTCCCGCCGCTTGAACCACAGGCTGACGAACTGCGCCAGAAAACTGACCGAAAGGACGAACGGCAGCACCATCAGGAACAGATCGAGGAGACCTCCCAAGGTCGAAAAGCCATAGACGCGCGGCAGGATGATCAGATACAGCGCGATTCCCGGCATCGCGAGGCATAGATGCGCAAGCGCCTGGCCTACGATGGCGCGCGCATTCGCGCGTCGCCGCCGCCCCTGGATTCCGCCCTGCTCGAATGTCACCCCTCCCAGCGTAGCCGCGCCCAGCAGCAGCGTCTGCTGCAGGATCAGCACGAAGGCGGCCGGAACGACATAGCTCGCATAGCCGCCGGTCGGATTGAACAGCGGCTGCACCAACAAATCGACCGGGGCGTTCCGGATCAGAGCCGCATGGGCAAGACTGCCATCGATCCGGGCTCCGCGCGTGGCGACTTCCTCGGTGACTTCATTGCTCGCTTCGGAGATGCCCTGCAGCGTGCGGTTGTACAGAAGGAAATAGGCCGAATCGACATAGGCGGCGAGCCGCGCCTGATTGCCCTTCAACACCTCCCGCTCGGTCCGCTCGGGAATTTCCAGGATCGCGAACACCTGGCGCCGTGCGAGCGCAGCCTGCGCGTCCGCCAGCGTGTCGGCGCGAACGGCGACGCTGACCGCCTCGTCGGCGTTCACGGTCTGAACAAGACGGCGGCTGAGCTCAGTGTGATCCTGATCCACCACCGCGATCGGGATGCCGCGCAACACCTGGCCGAGATAGGGCTGCGGATAGAGAAGACCGTAGATCACGGGCGCGATCAGGATCAGGCCGAAGACGCCGCGGTCGTTGAGGATGCGGCGGAATTCGGCGACCATCGCGGCTCCGACGCCGGGGGCCTGGTAGGAGCTTGTCATCGGTAGATGATCGACAACGGGCGCCGGTGTTTTCCGGGCGATGGCGTGCAGGCGCCACCAGCTCAATCCGAACAATAGCGAGGCGAGCGCGCCCAGGATCATGAACGGCTGCGCGGACACCGCCGTCGGCAATCCGCGAACGGCCTGGTCGAACAGGATCTGGACGTACCAGCGCAGCGGCAGGAGCGCGCCCCAGAAGCGCGCGAAACCATTCATCGCCAGCACCGGAAAGCCGACGCCGGCAAAGCCGAAGGCCGGGTTGCAGAACAGCGCGGTCAGGCTCAGGCCGAGCGCAAGATCGCCGGCCAGAAGCTGCAACAGGCTGCCGAGCGAAAGATAGGCGATGACCAGCAGGCAGGCCGCGGCTCCCATCAGCAAAGCATCGCCCCGGAACGGAACCTGGTAGAGACCATGGATGATGCCGGCCTCCACGATCATCATGATCACAAAGATCGCGAACAGCGGCGCCAGCTTTCCGACCAGCGCCGCCAGCGGACTGCCCCCTGCCGCCTTTAGCCAGCCCCGCACGCTGCGGCGCGAAAATTCGGAGCCGACCGAATATCCGGCGGCGATCGCCACGATGACGTGGAGGACGGTGGGTAGAACGGCGCGGAGCAAAAACTGCGCGTAATTCAATTCGGGATTGGTCAGAACATATTGCTCCACGACCAGCGAGCCCGGCGCGAATGTACCGTTCGCGCCTGATGGTGTGGACAACGTGGCCGTCGCCGTGGCGATCGCGCTGGATATCGCGGCCGAGGCGCTGTTGCCCGGCGTGAAATACTGCCGGTTATAAAGCACGACGATCTGGGGGCGTTTGCGGGCGACCAGATCCCGTTCGAAATTCTCCGGGATATAGATGGCGGCGATCGCCTCGCCGGAGCGGATGGCGTGCATCGCGCTGGTCATATCGCCGGAGCGCTCGGACACGGTGACGCCGGGCGCCGACGCCACCGCCTGCACATAGATCATCGATGTCGGCGAGCGGTCGCTGTCGACGACCGTCACCCGGAGATTGCGAATGACGGCGTTGCCGAAGGTTATCGCCAAAATCGTAAAGGCGATGATCGGCACGCCGATCGTCAGCAGCAGCGCGAGGCGATCGCGCCGCATCCAGCGCAATTCGCGGGTGGCGACGAGAAGAATGCCGGGCTGCGGCGGCGCCCTCATGGTCTCCTGCCCGGCCACTCGGCATAGACGCTCATTCCGGGCCGCAGTCCGGGCACGGGCGAAACCGGATAGGCGCGAATCGCGAAAGTGCGCAGGTCGAAATCGCCGGTCGCGCGTGTGGCTCGCCAGCCCGCAAATTCGCCTCTGGTCGCAATCAAGCGGATTTCCGCCGTGATCAACCGGTCGCCGAGGGCGGGAACCCGCATCTGAAACTGATCCCCCACCTTCAGTCCCTTCGCCAGATCCTCGCGAAGGTCGAAACGCAACCAGACATCGTTCAAGTCGATGAGGGACAATAGCGGCACGCCGGGCGAAACATATTCGCCGAGCTCGGCGCCGATCTGGTAGACCTGCGTGGCGACCGGCGCCTTCACCGTCAATTCGTTGACCTGCGCCCTGATCGTGTCGACCGACGCTTGCGCCTTGGCGACGTTGGCGCGCGCGACACCACGCTCCTCCGGCGTATAGCCGTTGACCGCCGCCTGATAAGCCAACTTCGCCTGATCGAGGCTGCGTTGCGCGACCTGAAGTGAGTTGGTGACTTCGTCGAGGCGCTGGATCGGCGTATCGCCGGTTCCGGCCAATTGCTTGACGCGATCATAGGTTTGCTGCGCGAATGTGAGATCGGCGGTGGCGCTTTCGACCGCAGCCTTGCGCTGCGCGATCACCTCGGCGCGCGTGCCCACTTCGATATTCGCAAGCTGTGCGGACGCGACCGCCATCCCCGCCTCCGCCTCATGCAGCTTGGTGACGAGCTCCGGATTGTCGATTTCGAACAGCAATTGCCCGGCGCTGACATTGTCGCCGCGCGACACCGGGCGCTTGCCGACCCTGCCGTCGACACGGGCGGCAATATCGATGCGGGTAGCGTCGGCTTCTCCCTGGATGATGAGCGGCTGTGGCTGCACCAAATACCACAGCGAAAGCCCGACCATCGCAGCGACGATGATGGTGACGATGATGGCCGGTGCCCGGGCCACCTTGGGTCCCGGCGGCTCCGGGGACGGCGCGGACGAAGACGCCGGAGAATCGGAGGTCTGGGACGAGGCCGCTATGGACTCGGCAGAGGCTGAACTTCGCGTCGTTGCCGGTTGCTGATCAATTGCCGTCATGTGAGTGAGGATCCGTGTGCCGTTCGATCACCCGTTGGCGTTAATGGCGCCGATCATGCCTCCTCTGCGCGGAGACAACAAGTCCAACGGAAGCCGGACGAACGCGCGGCAAGCGGAAGCCACACGGAAGCAATGTCATAAAAATGTCGGGCAGCGCCAGCCTCAGCGACTCGCGCGGTTACGTCGGCGGGTTTTCCTGATCGTACACGCGAGAGGCTCTATCGAAGATCGATCTGTTCGTCATTGCCACGCCGCATGGCGGGGCTTTCCCCTTGAGGACTGATCAAGCCCTTTCACGAACGGGCGAACGACCGCTCGGCGGCGGGTGCGGTCAAGCTATGACCTTCTCCGCGCCTTGCCGGGCTGGCCAGGCGCGCATCGCCAGCCGGCCGATCTCGGCCAGTTTCTCGTGCGATGCGCCATCGCGCGCCTGCACCGCAAGCCCCCGCGCCACGGCGCTATAATAGGCCGCAAGCATGTCGCAGTCGGTATCTTCGGACAGGTCGCCATCCTGGATACCCTTTCGCATGCGCTCCGCCATCGCGCCTTCCGAAAAGGCGCGATGCTCGGCCATCATTTCGCGAATGTTCTTCATTCCCGGCGGGCAATGCGTACCCGCGAGCGAAATCATGCAGCCGAGCGGGTGATCGCCGCGCGTGAACTCTTCCGCCGTCGCGGCGAACAGCCGCGCGAAGGCGGTTTTCGCATCGATCGAGGGATCGTTGAGAATGGCGAAGAACCAGTGGCCTGACCACTCCAGATAAGACTGCGTGGCCTCGCAATAGAGCGCTTCCTTGCTGCCGAACGAATTGTAGAAACTCGACGAACTGATCCCCATCGCGGCGATCAAGTCGTCGAACGACGTGCCCTCATAGCCACGCTCCCAGAACAGATTCATCGCCTCTCTCAACGCGAGGTCGCGATCGAACACTGCCGGCCGTCCCCGACCGCGTTTGCTTCCCTGGATGCTTCCCTTGATTATTTTTGATGTCATTGCTCCAAAAATCCTTGAACCACGCCTCCCGGAGTTTATATCCCGCCAACAATATTTGGAGCTCCTGCTCCAAATATCAACCCCGACCGAGACTTTTCCGCTGCCGAATGACAAGCGCCTGGCATGCCGATTTCGACACGTTGGAGCGGACGGCACGGTGGCGGGGCCGCCGAATTTCGGACCGCATGGCAAGGATTTATGGACAGCCTCATGGATCAGATCACAGATCGCTCGAAGCTCGAAAAAGAACCGCTTGATGAACCCGCACCGCCGCGCCGGCGGACCTGGAGAACGGCCGCGGTCGGCGCCGCGGTGGTTCTCGGTCTCCTCGCCGTCTATTTCGGCTTCGGACCTCCCAAGGGAAGCCAGGCGGTGGCACTTGCGACTCCTGCCCCCCTGGTGACGGTCAGTCAGCCCTTGCAGCGAGAGGTCGATACCAGGGTCGGCTTTCTCGGCCAGTTCTCGGCGATCGACCGCATCGAACTGCGGGCCCAGGTCGGCGGGACGCTGACCGAGATCCACTTCAAGGACGGCCAGATCGTACACAAGGGCGACCTTCTCTTTGTGATCGATCCGCGCCCCTACGAGATCAAGCTCGAGCAGGCCAAAGCGGCGCTACAGACCGCGACGGCCCATGTGGAACTCGCCAACACTCAGCTTTCGCGCGCGCAGTCGCTTCGGCGCAATGAATTCGCAACCCAGGAGACGGTCGACCAGCGGACCTCCGACCATGATACGTCGCAGGCGGCGGTCGAGGACGCCACGGCGCGCATCCGCGACGCCGAGCTCGACCTCGAATATTGCCACGTGCGGGCGCCGTTCACCGGCCGCATCGGCGCGCGCCAGGTCTCGATCGGAAGCCTGGTCGCGGGCAGCCGCGCCGCTACCAGCCCGACCACGCTGCTGGCGACCCTGGTTTCACTCGATCCGCTTTATCTCGATTTCGACATGAGCGAATCCGATTTCCTGACCTTCTCGCGCGAGCGCGCCCGCATCGGCGGTCCGCTGGCCAACAAGGTTGCGATCGGCCTCAGCGACGAGAACAGTTTCGGCCGCGAAGGTACGCTCGACTTCATCGACAATTCGCTCGACCGTTCGAGCGGGACCATTCACGCGCGGGCCACGGTACCGAACCCGGACCTGTTCCTGGCGCCGGGCCAATTCGCCCGGCTTCGAGTCGCGATCGCACCGCCCGCACCGGTCTATCTGCTGCCGGACTCCGCGGTCGTGCTCGACCAGTCGCAGCGACTGGTGATGACGGTGGCCCCCGATGCGACCGTGAAGCCCAAGATCGTGACTACCGGCGATCTTCGCGGCGGATTGCGCGTGATCCAGTCCGGGCTGGACGCGAGCGACCGCGTCATCATCGATGGCCTGGTGCGCGCCATTCCCGGCGCCAAGGTCGCGCCGCAGGACGGCGCCATCCACTACGACGCGGCCGCGGAAGGTCGAGGCTGAACCAAGCCTGAGACATTTTCGCCAAACCATCTGGACCGAGGCAGGAGCTTTCCATGTCCCATAGCTTCATCGACCGGCCGATCTTCGCCACGGTCCTCAGCGTCTTCCTGACGCTGATCGGGCTCGGCGCGCTCGCCATGCTGCCAATTGCGCAATATCCGGAGATCGTGCCACCCACCGTCCAGATCACCACGTCCTATCCGGGCGCGTCCGCGGACGTTGTTTCACGGACGGTTGCCACGCCGCTTGAGCAGGAGATCAACGGCGTCGAGAACATGATCTACATGAACAGCCAGTCGACTGGCGACGGCAAGCTCACCATCACCGTGACTTTCCGGATCGGCACCGACCTCAACGTCGCGCAGATGCTGACGCAGAACCGGGTGCAGGACGCGCTGCCCCGCCTCCCCGCGGACGTCCAGCAACTCGGTGTACAGGTGAGAAAGTCGACACCCAACATCCTGCTCGCCGTCCATCTTTATTCACCGGATAGCTCCCGCGACCTGCTCTACACCTCGAACTACGCAACCTTGCACGTGAAGGACGTGCTGGCGCGGCTGCCGGGCGTCGGCGACGTACAGTTCCAGGGCGGCCGCGATTACGCCATGCGCATCTGGCTCGATCCGGACAAGGTCGCCGCGCATAATTTGAACGCGGGCGAGGTTCTTGCCGCGCTGCGCGCCCAGAACATCCAGGTCTCGGCGGGCATCTTGAACCAGCCGCCGATCGCATCAAAGCAGGCCTATCAGCTCAACGTGCAGACGCTCGGCCGGCTCTCCACGCCCGAAGAGTTCGCCTCGATCGTGCTGAAGTCGGACAGCGAGGGCCGCGTGACGCGCCTGCGCGATGTCGGCCGCGTCGAGATCGGCGCCTCCGATTACGGTTCGAGCGCCTACATGGACCGTCAGCCGGGCCTGCCGCTGCTGATATTTGCTCAACCGGGCGCCAATTCCCTCGCTGTCGATCACGAAGTGCTCGACGCGATGAAAACGCTGGCCAAGGACTTCCCACCCGGCCTCGACTACAAGATCATCTATGATCCCACCATTTTCGTTGGCAAATCGGTCGACGAGGTGGTCAAGACGATCTTCATCGCGATCCTTCTGGTGGTGGGCGTCGTGTTCCTGTTCCTGCAGAGCTGGCGCGCCGCCATCATTCCCGTGATCGCGATCCCGGTGTCGCTGGTTGGCACCTTTACCTTCCTTTATGCGCTCGGCATTTCGTTGAACAATTTATCGCTGTTCGGCCTCGTGCTGGCGGTCGGCATCGTCGTCGACGACGCCATCGTCGTGGTGGAAAATGTCGAGCGCAACCTCGAACGGGGAATGAGCCCGAAAGAGGCCGCCCATGTCACCATGAACGAGGTCGGCGGCGCGCTGATCTCGATCGCGCTGACTTTGTGTGCGGTGTTCGTGCCGTCGGCCTTCCTGTCCGGCATCACCGGCCTGTTCTTCCAGCAATTCGCGATCACCATCGCCGCCTCGACCCTGATCTCCTGCTTCGTCTCGCTGACCCTGAGCCCCGCCCTGTGCGCGGTGCTGTTCAAGGCCCACGAGCCCGGCCACGCGGCGCGCCGTTCATGGATCGCGCGGTTGGTGCAGGCCGGATTCGACCGCTTCAATTTCGGATTCCAGTGGCTGTCGACGAGCTATGGACGGCTGACGCGGCGGCTGGTGCAGATCACCGGCGTCGTGCTCGTGATCTATGTGGCGCTGATCGGCATCACCGGCTTCCAGTTCTTCCGCGCGCCGACAGGCTTCATTCCCGAGCAGGACCAGGGCTATCTCATCACGGTGGTGCAGTTGCCGCCCGGGGCAACGCTCGACCGCACCGAAGCGGTGGTCAAGAAAGCGATCGACATCATCATGTCGACGCCAGGAGTCGAGCACGTCGCACCGTTCGCCGGGCTGGACGCGACCACTTTCACCATCGCATCCAATGCCGCGACGATCTTCTCGGCCCTGCCCTCGCTGTACAATCACGACGTCAAGGGCGTGACCGCGAACAGCGTGCTTGCCGATCTGCGCAAGCGCCTCTCGGTGATCCAGGAAGCCAATGTGCTGACGATTCCGCCGCCGCCCGTGCAGGGCATCGGCAGTGCCGGTGGCTTCAAGATGATGCTGCAGGATCGCGCCGGTCTCGGATCGGAAGCGCTCGCCAAAGCGGCGCAGACGCTGGTCGCCGCCGCCAACAAGGATCCGAGCTTTGCCGGCGTCTTCACCTTGTTCAGTACCCGCTCGCCGTCGGTCTATGCCGATATCAATCGCGAGAAAGCCGAAAAGGTAGGCCTGACGCCGACCGACGTGTTCAACACGCTGCAGCTCTATCTCGGCTCGCAATATGTCAACGACTTCAACTATCTCGGCCGTACCTACGAGGTCATCGCGCAGGCTGACGGCGGCTTCCGTCAGGATCCGCAGGACATCACGCGGCTGAAAGCGCGCAATGCATCGGGCGAGATGGTGCCGATCGGCACCGTGGCACAGTTGAAGCCGGAGAATGCGCCCTACCGCGTGCCCCGCTACGATCTGTTTCCCGCCGCCGAAGTAATGGGCGTCGCCGCTCCCGACGTTGCAACCGGCACCGCATTGCATCGGATGGAAGAACTCGCCCACGAAGTCTTGCCGCCCGGCATCGGCTTCGAATGGACCGAACTCGCTTTCCAGCAGCAACTGCCGGGAACGTCATCGCTGCTGGTGTTCGGCGCGGCCGCCCTGTTCGTGTTCCTGGTGCTCGCGGCGCAGTATGAAAGCTGGAATCTGCCGCTCGCGGTGGTGATGATCGTTCCGATGTGCCTGTTGGCCTCCGTAACCGGGCTGTTGATACGGGGCATGCCGATCGACGTGCTGGCGCAGATCGGCTTCGTCGTGCTGGTCGGACTTGCCGCCAAGAACGCGATCCTGATCGTGGAATTCGCGCGGCAGACCGAGGCAAACGGCGCCACCCCCGCCGAGGCCGCCGTCACCGCGGCGCGCACGCGGCTGCGGCCGATCCTGATGACGTCGCTGGCGTTCATCTTCGGCGTCGCGCCGCTGGTGGTCGCAACCGGCGCCGGCTCGGAGATGCGGCAATCGCTCGGTACGGCTGTCTTTGCCGGCATGCTCGGGGTGACGGCGTTCGGCCTCTTGTTCACGCCGGCCTTCTACACCGTGGTCCGCAAGATCAGCCGCAAGAAGCGGCAGGCGAAAGCCCAGGAAGTTGCGCATGTAGTGTAACGCCGCAGGATCGGAGTCCTGCGGCGAGGATTGCGAACAGGCGCCGGCTCGCGCTGCCCCTGCCCTCCTTCGCGAAGGCACTCGCACTATTTGTGATCTTGCCCCACTTGGCGACCTGTCGCATTTCTGTCCAATATGCCGGCGGAGACGATGCTCCGGTAGGCAGAAAACGCCACGGCGGAAGCTTGCCGTACCACATTATCGCGCCTATCCCCGCGTTCGATTAACCGGCATGCTTGGCGTGGAGCCCAAATAGCGATCATGGCGATGGCATGAGTCCGACTTTAATTCCAGCCGCTGTGCTTGTTGCGATCACCGTGATCGGCATCCTCGCCTTACGTCGCTTTCCGGACCGCATCCGTCTCACATTCGACTCCGCGGTATTCGCGGCGATCAGCATCTATCTTCTGAGACGGGGCGTTTCTCCGATCTTTCCGCCTCCCAGCGGGCCGCTCGACAGCGCGGCGTTGTGGATGCGAGCGATCGGAGGCGCCTGGTGGTTGCTGGGGGCCAGGATCATTGTCTCGCTTCTCTGGCTCAGCTTTCACCGTGATCGACGCGCGCGCCAGACCACGCTGTTTTCCGATCTCTTCGGCGCCGCCATCTACATCGCGACAGCGCTTGTCGTCCTGAATTCGGTATTTGCCCTTCCGGTCACCGGTCTTTTGGCGACATCCGGGGTGTTAGCGATTGTCCTTGGCCTCGCGCTGCAGAATACCCTCGCCGACGTATTTGCCGGAATGGCCGTTGGCGTCGAGGAGCCGTTCGGTGTCGGTGACAGAATTCAGATTGACGACAAGATCGAAGGACAGGTCGTGCAGATCAATTGGCGATCGATCCGCATTCAGACTGACGGGGATGATGTCGCGATCATTCCCAACAGTCATATCGCCAAGGCCGAGATCATCAACAGAAGTGTTCCTCGCCAGCGCCGGGCAGCGTCCGTCGAGATCTCGTGTCCTGAACGTGCGAATCCGGAAAACATCATTGATACGCTCCAGCAAGCAACCCTGCTCTGCCCGAACATTCTCAGAATGCCTGAGCCAACGGCGGTTCTCATCCAACTAGGATCAAAGCGAAACGTCTATAAGATCTCGTTTTTCGTGGAGAGCACAAAGGATCTCTCGCCGGCAAAGGATCTGCTTCTCAGGCGCGCGCGCCAGCAGCTTTATTATGGCGGGTTTCTTGAAAAGAAACGTCAGCACGGTGAACCCGATAAGATTTCGTCAACGACAACCGACTTGGCGCGCAGACTCCTTCATGGCCTTGTTCTATTCGAATGTCTTACGGCACAGCAGATAGACGGCCTCGTCGACAAACTGAAATCGCGCTTAATTGAGCCCGGCGAAAAGCTCTTCGTTGAGGGAGCCGCGGACACCAATCTCTATGTCGTTGCATCAGGCATACTGGAAGTCACGCGACAGACCGAGGCGGCTGCCGCCGAGACCATCGGTTGCATTGGAGCTGGAGAATATATCGGTGAAATCGGTCTCTTTACGGGAACGCCTCACGCCGCGACGGCGACGGCACGTACATATTGCCGGATCTACATCCTGCCTCACGACGCCATCGCGCCATTGATCTCGACGGATCCCGAACTGGCATCTGCATTCGAAAAGTCGGCGAGGCACGGGCTGGATATCCTCCATCGGCAAGCCATGACCCGCGCGACCGAGAATGTCGACATGGGCGGCCGGCTGCTGCCCCGCATTCGAAACTTCTTCCATTTTGAGTCCGATCGGGACGGATCGATATGACCGGACCGCAACCCCTGGCGATCCCGGATCGGCGGCGCCGATCGCCCTTCGCACACAGCCTTTTCAAGGCGCGGACGGGTTGAACGGAGAAACGGTTGATTTCATTACGCAAAGCGCAACAGGCGCGCTGGCGATCCCGGGAAGACTCGAACTTCCGACCTACGGTTTAGGAAACCGTCGCTCTATCCGGCTGAGCTACGGGACCGGAGACCCGCGGTCAGACGCGGGCGCAGGACGGGTCCATAGCAGAACGGGCGCATGATCGCCAGTCCTTGCCGGCCGCGTATTGGTCCGGGTCGCAGGCCGGTTTGCCGGAAAACACTCTATTATTTCGGTCGACCGCGGCACCCGACAACGAGGTCGGCCAATGCTTGACCGGGCTTCGCCCTGTTCGCGAGATCCGGCAATGATGCTCCGCTGATACGGCTGTCAGCTCAGTGGTCAAAAGCACCATCGAGCAGCTGTTGCCTCGGTCAAAAAGGGGCATGATCTCCAATTGCGGTCCGACGTCGGCGACGAATGAGTCCGAAAGTCTCGCCGTATGCAATCAAGCAAATTAACTCTCAAAATGCACATCAATTAGACGCAGAGGGTGATAAGCGTGTTGTCCGTGAACGTTGTAGCGCCACGCTGCCGATAATATCGGCGGCCGTCAGGGTGGCACCTCCGGCAGCGCATATCTGTTTCTTAGCTCAAAATAAATACGTGTTTTGACCCTCAGCTCTGGGTGAAAAAGCTAGTTTCGCGCGCGTGCCGTTTGCCAGACACTTTTTGTCACGAGCGACAAATGAACTGCTGGTAGTGGCAAGCGTGACGATCTTTATGCTTGTCGAAATCCAACCCTGCCAATGCCGGTAGCGGTTGCAAACTGTACCATCCGCAGTCCATCCCCGGTGTCGAACATTGACCAGAGGTGAGAAATGACTGCCAAGGATGAAAAAGACAATCCGACAACGTCTCCCAAGCGCGTCAATCGGCGATCGTTTCTGAAGGCAGGCGCTGCCGTTGCGGGATCAGGCGTCATCACCGGTTTTCCGACCATCTGGGCGCAGGAGATCAAGGATATCGAGTTGCGCCACGTCGGCGTCTCCTATTCCGTCGTGAAGGCGATCGGCGATCAGGCAGCGAAAGATCTCGGCTTCAAGGTGACGATGCAGAATCTCGACACCTCGGCGGCCATCAATCGATTCATCACGCAGCCGAACAGCGTCGATATAGCGGATCTCGAGGGCTGGCAGGCCAAGCTCGCCGCCAAGCGCGGCGTTATCCAGGGTATCGAAGCCAAGAAGATCGCGGAGTTCAATAATTTCCTGCCGATCTTCACCAAGGGAGAGCTCGACGGACACAAGATTCCCCGCCAGGGCATTTCACCTTACGAAGCGCTCTACATCGAGAAACATGATTCGACGGAATTGCACGACGGCGTCACGGATTGGTTGACCAACGTTCCGCAGGTCTACAATGCCGACTCCATCGGCTATCGGCCGGACCTCGTGGGTCATACCGTGACCGAATGGAAAGACCTGATCGATCCGAAATTCAAGGGCAAAGCCGCCATCCTCGATGTCCCTGCGATCGGGATCATGGACGCGGCGCTGTGTTTCGAGAGCGCGGGCCTGATCAAATACGGCAACAAGGGAAACATGAGCAAGAAGGAGATCGACTTCACCTGCGACAAGTTGATCGAACTGAAGAAGGCCGGACAATTCCGCGCCACCTGGACCACGTTCGACCAGTCGGTGCAGTTGATGGCCGCCGGTGAGGTCGTCATTCAATCGATGTGGTCGCCGGCTGTCGCCGCCGTCCGGGTGAAGCAGATTCCCTGCACCTATGCCCCGGTCAACATCAAGGACGGCAAGGAGGGCTATCGCGGCTGGTGCAACGGCATGGGTCTGATGAAGCATCTGACCGGCAAAAAGCTGGATGCCGCCTATGAATACATGAACTGGTACATGTCGGGCTGGCAGGGCGCGTTCGTCAGCCGCTATGGCTACTACAGCCCGGTCCCCTCCACCGCAAAGAAGTTCATGACCCCGGCCGAATACGCCTTCTGGTACGAAGGCAAGCCCGCCCCCGAACCCGTCACCGATCCCTACGGCGTGCCGATGGAGGTGGCCGGCACGGTCCGCGACGGCGGCTCCTTTGTCGATCGCGTCACCAATATTTCGTGCTGGAACACGCTGATGGATGAGGCGGCTTACATGAACAAGCGCTGGAACGACTTCAAGGTCGCCTGATCGACCTTCGTCGGCAAAGCTTCCGGTCGGTCAATGCCGACCAGAAGACAAATCCAGAGGCCTTTATGACCATTTCCCGACCGATACAGAGCTGGCTCTATATCTCGCCGCTGATGCTCGTCCTGATACCCTTCTTCGTCTTGCCTATCCTGGTGGTGCTGGTCGCAAGCGTGTTCGAGACCGACGGTTTCGGAGGCCTGATTCCGACGTTCACGCTTGCGAACTATGCAACCGTTCTGACGTCCGGACTGACGTTCAATCTCTATCTCGAAACCATCAAGTTCACGGTTCTCACCTGGTTCTTCACGCTGCTGCTTGGCTTCTTCATCGCGTATTTCCTGGTCTTCCACGTCCGCAATCCGTTGCTCGCGATCGGCCTGTTTCTGATCTGCACGGTTCCGTTCTGGACGTCGAACATCATCAGGATGATTTCGTGGATTCCGCTATTGGGAAAGGAGGGGCTCATCAACTCGGCGCTGTTGCGGCTTGGCCTCATTCGCGAACCGCTTGAATTCCTGCTGTATTCGAGCTTCGCCGTCGTCGTCGCCTATGTGCATCAGCTGACGATCTTCATGATCGTGCCGATCTTCAATTCGATGGCGCGGATCGACAAGCGGGTGATCGAGGCGGCGGTGGATGCGGGGGCCAGCCGTTTCGACATCATGCGGCTGATCGTGGTGCCGCTCTCCAAGAGCGGGATCGCGCTGGGGTCGATCTTCGTCATTTCGATCGTGATGGGCGATTTCTTCGTCACCAAGGTGATGTCCGGCGGCGGATCGGCCTCGGTCGTGGGCGCTTTCTACGAGGACATCTCGGTGCTCCAATATCCGGGCGCCGCGGCAAGCGCGATCGTCCTGACCGTGATCCTGCTCGCCGTGGTCTCCTTCATCCTGCGCACCGTCGATATCCGCAAGGAGATCACGCAATGAGCGCGACGCCGCACACCGCCGTGATGGATCCTCCGCGCGTCAGCAAGAAGGCCATCGCGCCGAGCCGCGGTGGCCGGCCGTGGACGTTCTATGTGCTGGCTGCGCTTTTTACATTTTACGTCATCGCGCTCTATGGTCCGATGATCTGCATCTACATCCTGTCGTTCCAGGATGTTCGCGGCGGGCTGGTGTTCCCGATGAAGGGACTGTCGCTGCACTGGTTCGTCGACCTCTTCACGCAGGTGAGGACCGGCGACGTCAAGGGAGCATTCGATCGTTCCATCAAGCTGGCCATAGTGGTGACCGCGATCACGGTGGTGGTCTCGTTCATGGCCGCGATGGCGTTTCGCCGCCGCTTTCCCGGAGACAATATCGTCTTCGCGCTGATGATCGGCAGCCTGGTGGCACCCGGCCTGGTGCTGGGCATCGGCGTCGGCCTGTTGTTCAACGCGATCGGCATCGATACCTCGCCTTTCGGTTCCGCGCTCGGGGCGCAACTCTCCTGGACGCTGCCGTTCGGCGTGCTGGTGATGTTCGCGGTGATGTCGAGATTCAATCCGGCCTGGGAAGAGGCCGCGCGCGATCTCGGGGCGACGACCTGGCAAACCATCCGGCTGGTGATCATTCCGGTGCTGGCGCCGGGGCTGGTCGCCGTAGCGCTATTCGGGTTCACGCTTTCCTACGACGAGTTCGCCCGCACCCTGCAAACGGCCGGCCCGCAAAACACCTTGCCGCTGGAGATATGGAGCATGACGCTCAATGTCACGTCGCCGTCGCTCTACGCGCTGGGAACCGTCACCACGATCATTTCCTTTGTCATCATCGCTGCCGCGCTCGGGACCATCGTGTTCATGCAGCGGCGGCGAAGCGCCCGCGCCAACGAAAACTGACTGGAGTAACGGCAATGGCGGTCAAGCGCGGAGACATCGAGCTTGCGGGTCTCACCAAGAGCTACGACGGCGTGCATACGGTGGTGCAGGGCATCAACCTGAAAATTCCGGACGGCGCCTATTGCTGTTTCCTTGGGCCATCCGGCTGCGGCAAGACCACGATCTTGCGCATGATCGCGGGCCACGAGGATCCGACCGACGGCGAGATCCTGATCGGCGGCGAAGACGTCGTGGGATTGCCGCCGGTCGAGCGCGGCACCGCAATGATGTTTCAATCCTACGCCCTGTTTCCGCATTTGACCGTGCGCGACAATATCGCCTTCGCATTGCGGATACGGGGCATGAGCAAGGCGGACCGCTATCGCCAGACCGATGCGATGATCGAAAAGGTCCGGCTGACCGAACTTGCCAACCGCCTGCCGGCGCAACTCTCCGGCGGGCAGCAGCAGCGTGTCGCGCTGGCCCGGGCGGCCATTACCGAGCCGCGCGTGCTTTTGCTCGACGAACCGCTCTCGGCCCTCGATGAACAATTGCGGGTGCGAATGCGGGTCGAGCTGCAGCGGATGCAGCGCGAGCTCGGCATCACCTTCGTTCACGTCACCCATTCGCAACTGGAGGCGATTGCCCTGGCCGACATGGTGGTGGTGATGGATCGCGGGCAGATCATGCAGGCGGGACCAGCGCGCGATGTCTACGCCACCCCCAGGGATCGCTACGTCGCCGAATTCCTCGGCGGTCAGAACGTGTTTTCCGGCCGGGTCGGCGCCATCTCCGGTGACCGCGTCAGTCTCACGGCCCCGGAGATGAAGGCGGTCGCGGTGCCGATCGGCAACTCCCGCGTCAGCCAGGGCGACACGGTAGACGTCGCCGTGCGGCGCGACGATATCGATCTCGTCCGTCCGGGCCTCGATCTGGCGGCGGACAGGTCGTCGCTGGCGAGCCGGGTTCTGGCGGTCGAATACCAGGGCAACTTCGTCAAGGTCATGCTGGACGCGATCGGCACCGACGAATTCGTCGCCTATGTGCCGGAGCGCACCTACTTCCGGGACCCGTACACGATCGGGGATGTGGTGCTGGCGGCGTGGCCGACCAGCCTCGGACGCCTGCTTTCAAAAACAACGGCACTATCCGCGTAGATTAAACCAGAACAGGGGATCGGCTATGGTGGACTATGAAATCTTCGAACTCGGCGATGTCACTTTGCAGTGCGGGCAGATCCTGCGCGGCGCCAAGATGGCCTACAAAACCTATGGCACGCTCAATGCGGCCAAGGACAATGTGATCGTCTATCCCTGCTGGTATTCCGGAACGCATCTGGAGAACGAGTGGCTGATCGGGCCCGGCATGGCGCTCGATCCCGCAAAGTATTTCATCATTATCCCGAACATTTTCGGCAATGGCCTGTCGACCTCGGCGAGCAATACACCGGCTCCGTTCAACGGCTCGCGCTTTCCGAACATCACGGCCTATGACAATGTCGTGCAGCAGCAGCGCCTCGTCGTCGAGAAATTCGGCATCAAGAAAATCAAGCTCGTTACCGGCTGGTCGATGGGCGCGCTTCAGACATTCCATTGGGGCGCCATTTTCCCCGACATGGTCGAGCGGATATTGCCGTTCCAGGGTTCGGCGAAATGCTCGCGGCACAATTTCGTCTTCCTGGAAGGCGTGAAGGCGGCCCTTCAGGCCGATTCCGCCTATATGGACGGCTTCTACAAGGATCAGCCCGCCAAGGGCCTGCGTGCGGCAGCGCGCGTCTATGCCGGCTGGGGCCTTTCTCAGACCTTCTATCGCCTCGAAGCCGATATCAAAAAGTTGGGCTACGCTTCGTTGGAGGATTTCCTGGTCGGATTCTGGGAAGGCTGGCTGCTTTCCAAGGACGCCAACAACCTGTTGACGATGCTGTGGACCTGGCAGTACGGCGACATATCCAACAACCCGATCTATGGCGGCGACTACGTCAAAGCGCTGTCGGCCATCAAGGCCAAGGCCTTCGTGATGCCGGCCTCCACCGACCTGTACTTCCCGCAGGAAGACAGCGCCTTCGAGGTCAAGCACATGCCGAACGCCGAACTGAGAGTGGTTGAGACCTATTGGGGCCACTTCGCCGGCGGTCCGGGCACCAGTCCCGACGACATCAAGGTTCTGGATGCTGCGCTTAAAGAGCTTCTTGCCAGTTAAGCGAACTTCAAGGCATCCATAAAGGCGAATTGTGCCCGGATATCAGATCGATTTCCGGACATTGCGGGTGCCGGCCGCGATCGCGCCCGGCCGGTCTGGTTCGGGGCGGTTTTGACTTAACCTTCCATTGGTCCGCGATCCTGTCAGCCGGCATCCCGGATGACCCGATCCGGTATGACCGCGGCCGGGAAGCGTGCTATCCTCGCCGGCATCCGCCTGGATCATCGTCAGCAGCACGGCCGCATCATGTCCTCTTCAGACGGTTTGACCGGCGCGGGAGACTTGTCTCTTCGCCGCCGAAAAAACAGAAGCTCTCCGCTCCTGCTCCTGGCGACGGGATTGCTGCTGTTTGCCGCCGCCGTCGGCATCGCCCTCATGATCATGCGACCGACGACCCTTCGAATCGCCGTGGGGCCATCGGGCAGCGACGACCATGATCTGGCTCAGGCGCTGGCGGAAACCTTCGCCCGCGATGGTGATCCGGTCCGGCTCTCGGTGATGACCACCGCCGGCCCGATCGACAGCATCGCGGCGCTCCGGGCGCGCAAGGCCGATCTCGCGGTGGTGCGAAGCGATGAGGAAATGCCCGACGGCGCCGAATCCGTGGCCATCCTGCGCAAGAATGTCGCGGTATTGTGGGCTCCCGCGCGGAAGGGATCCGGCAAGCCGGCCAAGCCGAAAATCAAGGCCATCGGCGATCTGGCGGGCCACCGCGTCGGCGTCGTCGGCCGGACCCAGGTGAACATCACGCTGCTGCGCGTCATCCTGAAGGAATCCGGCGTCGATCCCGACAAGGTGGCGATCGCGCTATTCAACCCGAACCAGATCGCCGAGATGGCGCGCGATACCACGATCGATGCGTTCATGACGGTCGGCCCGCTCGACAGCAAGGTCACCTCCGAAGCCATCGCAGCGACCACGCGCGCCAGGGGTGAGCCGACCTTCCTGCCGGTCGACGTGTCGGAAGCGATCGCCTCGCGGCATCCGCTTTATCAATCCGAGGAGATTCCCGGCAGCGCGTTCAGCTCATTGCCGGCGCGGCCCGACGACAAGATCGAGACGCTCGGGGTCAATCATCTGATCGTGGCGCCAAAGTCGCTGTCGGAAGGCACGGTCGCGGCGCTGACCCGGCAGCTCTTTGCGGCGCGGCCCTCGCTCGCGAAGGAAGTGCCGAGCGCGGCGAAAATCGAGAAACCCGATACCGACAAGGATGCCGCGGTGCCCGCGCATCGCGGCGCCGCCGCCTATATCGACGGCAATGAACGCTCCTTCATGGACAATTACAGCGACTATATCTGGGGCGCTGTTTTGCTGTTTTCCGTGCTGGGCTCGGGCGTCGCGGGGGTGCGCCACTACGTGAAACGCGACGAGCGGAAACTGAACATCCTGCACCGCGAAAAGCTGCTCGCCGCGATCGGGCTGGTGCGGCAGATCGATTCCATCGAAGAACTCGACGCCCTGCAATGCGAGGCCGACCAGTTCGTTCGCGAAACGCTCGAATGCTATGACGACGGCGCGATCGAGCAAGGCGATCTCGCCGCCTACAGCCTCGTGCTCGATCAGTTCCATCACGCCGTGGTCGACCGGCGGGCCGCGCTCGGCGCAACCGCGGCCAACGCCAACTCCATGCCGCGCATGCGCGCAAGCTAGAGCTGGATAAATTTTCTTCGAAGCATCATCCAGCTCCCGGATAACGTCCGATCAATAGATCGCCGGAACGTACATGTCGGGCGGGATTTGATCGCGGTGGTAGGCCGGATTGTGGACGCGTTCCGGCAGGACCACCTGTTCGTGCGGGACTTCCTGATAGGGAATCTGGCTGAGAAAATGCGAGATGCAGTTGAGCCGCGCCCGTTTCTTGTCCACGGCCTCGACCACCCACCACGGCGCCTCGGGCGCGTGCGTCCGCCGCAGCATGATTTCCTTGGCCTTTGTGTATTGCTCCCAGCGCGCCCTGGCCTGCACGTCCATCGGGCTCAGCTTCCATTGCTTGAGCGGATCCTGGATCCGCATCAGGAAGCGGAATTGCTGCTCTTCGTCGGTGATGGAGAACCAGTATTTGAGCAGCACGATGCCCGACCGCACCAGCATCCGCTCGAAGTCCGGCACCGAACGGAAAAACTCCTCGTACTGCTCGTCGTTGCAGAAGCCCATCACCTTCTCGACGCCGGCACGGTTGTACCAGGAACGGTCGAACAGTACGATTTCCCCGCCCGCGGGAAGATGCGCGACATAGCGCTGGAAATACCATTGCGTGCGCTCGCGCTCGTTCGGCGCCGGAAGCGCGGCGACGCGGCAGATGCGCGGATTGAGACGCTGGGTGATGCGCTTGATGACACCACCCTTGCCGGCGGAGTCGCGTCCTTCGAACAGGACCGCGACCTTGAGCTTGTGGTGCTGGACCCAGCTTTGCAGCTTGACCAGTTCGCCCTGGAGCCGGAACAGCTCCCTGAAATAGACGTCACGATCCAGGGTCTCGCGCGTTTCATCGCCGGCCTGGAATGGCTCCAGCCGGCTTTCGTCGAATTCCATTTCGAGCTCTTCGTCGAGGCTGTCCCGCATGTCGGCGTCGATCCGCGCGCGCAGGGCTTCATCGCTGGTGATGTCGGAATGGCTCATCTTCAGGAGTCCTCCATTGGCAATTCCATGCGGTTCGCGCCGCACAATTTCCATGACCGGTGACGGCGTTGTGACAGGATCCGGTTCCGGCGGAATGGCCGTTTGCAATCCGGCCATGACCGGCGGCAGGGCGCGCCAAAACCGACATCAGGGCGGAGATGGAGGCCGATGGGGATGTGTTTCACCCACCACACGGGGTAAAAAATTCTCGCAACTCGGCCGGGAAAAACATCCGGTACCCGGTGACAAATCGGCGAATAATGGCGACAATTGGCTAACGTCGCGGCGGCCGGGCTATCGCGGCCGTTTTGACCCGTCTGGGGAAATTTGTCCGTGATTACATTGCGTTGGCCCGCCTTGCCGATCGCTGCGGTGGTTGGTTGCATATTGTTGCAACCGTCGCTGACGCATGCGCAATGGTGGTCGCATACGCCAAAGGACTTCGAGGAGTGCGCCGACGCAGCCGAGAAGGCCGCGACCAAGGAGGACAAGACTTCGGCGCTGACCCAATGCAACGCGAAGTTCGCCGGACGCCGCAAGCCCAGCGGCGGCTACACCTATTACGACTTCATGCAGAACCGCAGCTTCGACATCGCCGGTCCCAATCCGACGCCGGAGGAGCAGAAGCATATCGACGAGCAATATACCGAATTTCTCGATCGGCAGCGTCGCGACAACATCGCCGCCGCATTCGCCGCGAAACAACAGCAGCAGCAAGAATTGCAGCAGGCCATCTTCAAAAATGAGCCAGCCAGGGTTCCGCTGCCGGTGCAGGCGCCCAACAAGCCGCTGGCCGTCGCCGCCAATTCGAAGATGCTGGCCAGGGCGCGCTATTGCGCGCAGCATACGTTCTCCTGCCAATGGCCGCGGCTTTCCGAACGCATCAGCGATCTGAAGAAGATGCTGTTCGGCTCGACCGCGAGCAAAGCCAAGCGCGGCTGAATCGCGTCGCCGTCATCCGTGATCGCCAGTCATCCCGGCCGCAGCGGCGCCGGTCAATGCGAAACGTGGTGCGTTCTCCTGACGCGGCGCCGGTGAACCCGCGGGGCCAGCGCGGGCGCCGCATCCCAATTCAGAGGCGCGGCCCGCTGCTCCTGCAATCTCGCATCATACCCCGGCGATGGCGTCACGGTCGGCGGCGCGGCGTTCGCCGTCACCGCCAAGGCGAGCAGCCCAAAGGCCGCACCGGCGCAAGCCGTGCAAACTCGTTTCATGCCCTGTCTCCGTGCTCGGTTCAGAATCATTTCCGAATTCCGTTAAATGTTTGGCATAATTGGTTTTGGAATTTTCCTTTGGAATTTTCGTTGGCAACTGCGTTTGGAAGCCTTGGAAATAATCGCCTGGGACTTTGTTTAGCAGGGTTTTCGGCCACGGCGCTCGTACGGCCGCCCGCCGCCGGCGCGCAGCCGCGCCTTGTAACCGTCATGACGTGCCGTTATGTTTTCGCACGGGGCTGACACGCGAGCGGCAGGAGAGAACCATGGGTTTACTCGACGTACTCAACGGCATGCAGAACGGCCCGCGCGGTCCGAGCACCCCAAGCGACCAATCGTCCGGCGGAGGAATGTCGCCGATGACCATGGCGATCCTCGGCCTGCTGGCCTGGAAGGCCTTCAAACATCTCACCGCAAGCCAGCCCGGCGCGGCGCCGCAATCCGCGCCTTCATCGCCCGCGCCTACCTCACTGCCCGGCAACGTAGCGGGCGGCGGTCTTAGTGGTGGTGGTCTTGGCGGTAGCCTTGGCAACGTTCTTTCGGGCGGTCTCGGCGGCTTGCTCGCCGGCGGCGCCGCGGGAAGCGTCATCAGCGGCGGACTCGGCGACCTGCTCAAGCAACTTCAGCAGAACGGCCACGGCGAAACCGCCAATTCATGGGTCGGCAATGGCCCCAACAAGCCGATTTCGCCGGGCGATCTCGCCAACGCGCTCGGCGCGGATCAGATCGACCATCTGTCGGCGCAAAGCGGCCTGTCGCGCGACGAACTGCTCCAGGGCCTCAGCCAATATCTGCCCGGCGCGATCCATCATCTGACGCCGGACGGACGGCTGCCGACCGACAACGAACTGTCCGGACGGCTTTGACGCGAAAAAAATAGCCGGCTTTTTTAGCTGCCTGTTCAGGAAAGGATGATTGCCATGAGCGGAATTCTCTGGATCATTATTGTCGGCTTCGTCGCCGGGATTATCGCGCGCCTGCTCTCGCCGGGCCCGAACAATCCAAGCGGCTTCATCCTCACCACCATCCTCGGCATTGCCGGCGCGTTTCTGGCGACCTTCATCGGCCAGTTGATCGGCCATTACGGTCCCGATCAGGGCGCGGGCTTCATCACCGCCACCATCGGCGCACTGGTGGTGCTGTTCATCTGGAACCGGCTGGTGGCGAGCCGCGTGATTCCCGACCTGGGAAATAAGTGACGGCCATAGCGTTTTCGAGCGAAGCGGATTCCGGTTCGCGTCAAGAAAACGCGTCAAACAATATATGAGAGCATGGTTCTGATTGAATCAGAACAGAGCAGGCTCGACCGTCATTCCAGAATGCGCCTTCAGGCACGGACCCACAATAACAACTTAAACCCTCACGTAATCAGATGCGCGCCGGCGTCGATCCGCATCATCTCGCCGGTCACGTTGCTCGATCGCGGCGTGGCGAGGAAATAGACGAGGTTGGCGACATCGTCGGCCGTTGAAGCGCGCTTGAGCGGCACTTTCGCGACCACGGCATCGCGCACCTTGGCCGCGCCCTCGACACCGCGTCCCTTGGTGAACCACGGCGTGTCGATATAGCCGGGACAGACGGCGTTGACGCGGATCAGCGGCGCCAACGCCCGGGCCAGCGACTGGGTCATGGTGTTGAGCGCACCCTTGCTCGCGGCATAGGCGACCGACGAGCCGATGCCGCTGATGCCGGCGACCGACGACACGTTGACCACCGACGCGGCAAGGCCGGACGCCTTGGCGCCCGCTTCCAGCAGGCCTCGCGCCGCCCGGACCATCTGGAACGGGCCGATGGTGTTGACGCCGAACAGCCGCTGGAAATCCTCCGCCGACAGGCCGTCGAGATTGTCATGCACCATGTGCTTGGTGATGCCGGCATTGTTGATCAGGGCATCAAGGCGTCCCCAGGGCGCCGCCGCCGCGACGATCTTGCGGCAGTCCTCGTCACGCGATACGTCACCCTGCACGACCACGACCTCGCCGCCCTCGCTGCGGCAGAGATCGGCGGTCTGTTCGGCTTCCTTCTGGCTCGATGCGTAATTGATGACGATGCGCGCACCATCCTTGGCCAGCATGGCTGCGGTCGCAGCCCCGAGGCCGGACGCAGAACCGGTGATAATCGCGCACAAACCATCCTTCGACATCCGCACTTCCCCTATCTGATCTTGGGCAGTCCCATCCGCCGCGTCGGCGCGGTCTACCATATTGTGCGGCGGATTGCCCGCGAATCCATCAAAGTTCGCTCTGCGGAATTAATCCAGTTGCGACTGTGACTTATGCCGGTCTCGCAGGCCGCCCTGCGACCACCGGCGCTTGTCATGCGGGTGGCTTTTCCCCATCATGCCATGCAACAAGAGGCGTCATCCGAAACCCGGCGGGACCACCCCGCAGAGCGCCGGGCGATGCGGATCGTAACGAGGAACGCTGTGGCGGAGAGTGAGAATATTGTTGCCGAGACCGCGGAAAAGATTTTCGCCGATCTCGCCGACACCCAGACCATCAATCATGACAAGGAAGGCCGTTGGAAAGAACCGCTGTGGCGGGCGCTGACCGAAGCCGGATTGCCGCTGTCGTGGGTCCCGGAAGATTGCGGCGGCTCGGGCGCGAGCCTGGCCGAAGGATTCAGCGTGCTGAGCGCCGCCGGGCGCTTTGCCCTCGCCGTGCCGCTGGCCGAGACCATGCTGGCGGGATGGCTGTTGTCGCAAGCCGGGATCACCTCGCCGGACGGCGCGATGACGGTCGCGCCGGCCAATCCAAAAGACCGCATCGCGCTGAACCCCGACGGCACCCTGTCCGGCCGCGCGCGCGGCATTCCCTTTGCCAAGGACGCCCGGCACATCGCCGTGCTGGCAACCGGCAGCAACGGCGCCTCGATCGCGCTGGTCGAGGCGGCGGCGGCCCGGATCGAAGCCGGCCTCGGGCTGGGCGGCGACAACAGCGATACCGTGACCTTCGACAAGGCCCGGCCGTCCGCGATCAAGCCCGCACCGAAGGATTTTGACCAGAACAGCCTGATGCTGATGGGCGGGGTGGCGCGCAGCCTGCAAATCGCGGGCAGCCTGGAATCGATCCTCGACATCAGCGTGCGCTACGCCGGCGAGCGCGTCGCGTTCGAAAAGAAGATCGCGAAATTCCAGGCGGTACAGCACAATCTGGCGCGGCTCGCCGGCGAATCGGCGGCGGCGCTGGCGGCCGCGACCTCGGCCGCGGACGCGATCGCCAACGCGACCGCTTTCAACGACGAGATCTTCCTCGAAGCCGCATCCGCAAAAATCCGTTGCGCGGAAGCTGCCGAAAAAGGCGGCAGCATCGCCCATCAGGTCCACGGCGCGATCGGCTTCACGACCGAGCACATCCTGCACCGCTATTCGCTGCGTGCGCTGGCCTGGCGCGATGATTTCGGCTCCGAAAGCTATTGGGCGGTTGAACTCGGCAAACGGGTCGCGGCGCGCGGCGCCGACGAATTGTGGCCGCTGGTCGCGGCGCGCTGATATCCTGAGAAAGTCGAGCCTTTAAAATGACCGCAGCCCTTCGTTTCGATCCGATCCGACTGCCGAGCGAATGCGAGACCTTGCGCAAGGAAGTGCGCGCCTTCCTCGCCGAGGAGATCGCCGCCGGCACCTTCGATCCGCATCAGCCCGACCGCGAGGATGCCGACGCGCCGGAATTTTCCCGCCGGGTCGGCGAACGCGGCTGGCTCGGCATGACCTGGCCGAAGAGATATGGCGGCCATGAGCGTTCGTTCCTCGAACGCTACGTGGTGACCGAGGAAATGCGCGTCGCCAACGCCCCGACACGGCGCTTCTTCGTCGCCGACCGGCAGAGCGGCCCGGTGCTGCTGAAATACGCGCCCGAGCACGTCAAGCTGGACATCCTGCCGCGCATCTGCCGCGGTGAGCTTTGTTTCGCGATCGGCATGAGCGAACCCAATTCCGGCTCCGACCTGTTCGCGGCGAAGACCAAGGCGACCAAAACCGACGGCGGCTATCTGATCAACGGCAGCAAAGTCTGGACCACCTCGGCGCATATGGCCGATTACATGATCGCGATCTTCCGCACCTCGCCGCCGACCAAGGAGAACCGCCGCCACGGCCTGACCCAGTTCCTGGTCGACATGAAGACACCGGGCATCAAGGTGAACCCGATCGGCCAGATCACCGGGCAATTCGAGTTCAACGAGGTGGTGTTCACCGACGCCTTCGTTCCTGACGATTATGTGCTGGGCGAGATCGACGGCGCCTGGAAACAGGCAACCAGCGAGCTCGCCTATGAGCGCTCCGGACCGGAGCGTTTCCTGGAAACCTATTACGTGCTCACCGAACTGGTCCGCGCGGTCGGAAAGAATCCGGATACCCGCAGCGCCGAAGGCATCGGGCGTCTGGTCGCGCAACTGCACACCATGCGGCGGATGTCGGTTTCGGTGGCGGGCATGCTGCAAGCCGGCAAAGAGCCGGTGGTGGAAGCCTCGATCGTCAAGGATATCGGCACGGTGTGGGAGCAGCAATTGCCGCAGCGGGTTCGCGATCTCGCCGCCTTTGTCGAGGAGGAGGCGAGCAACCGCGCGACGCTGGAACACCAATTGTCGTTCGCGATCAAGACCGCGCCCAAGCTGACGATCCAGGGCGGCACCACCGAAGTGCTGCGCGGCATCATCGCGCGCGGGCTCGGCTTGCGGTAGAGCGTTTTTGAGCGAAGTGGATACCGGTTCGCGTGAAGAAAACGCGTCAAAACAAGAATCTGGAGCGACGCACACTTTTCCAACCTCTCCCTTTGGGAGAGATCGGCGCTTTAGCGCCGGGTGAGGGGTTACAGACCAACGATAGACCGTAACTCCTCACCCCGGTCCTCTCCCATCGAAGTCGGACTTATCCGACTTCGATAATATAAAATCCTAACTCGGGTAAACCCGAATTAGGTGTGAGGGGGAGCACAGCACCGCTGCAGAGAGATTTGAAATCCACGGAGACCACCATATGAGCACCTACAAGGATATCGGCATCGAGAAGCACGGCCATGTCGGCCTGATTGAAATCCGGCGGCCGCCGTTGAATTTCTTCGACATCTCGCTGATCAACCAGATCGCCGACGCACTGGAGGAATTCGATCGCGACATCGAAATCCGCTCTTCCGTGCTCGCCGCCCAGGGCAAGGCGTTCTGCGCCGGCGCCAATTTCAACGATCCGGCGCCGCAGGAACAGGACGCCAGCGAAGCCAAAGGTGATCCGGCCGACGGCCTTGGCTCGATCAACCATCTCTACATCCAGGCGGTGCGTATCTTCCGCAACCAGAAGCCGATCGTCGCGGCAGTCCAGGGCGCGGCCATCGGCGGCGGGCTGGGGCTGGCAATCTCGGCGGATTTCCGCGTCGCCTGCCCCGAGACGCGCTTTTCCGCGAATTTCACCAAGCTCGGATTCCATCCGGGTTTCGGTCTGACCGCGACGCTTCCCGAACTGATCGGCAAGAACAATGCGGAACTGATGTTCTACACCAGCCGCCGCGTCACCGGAGAAGAAGCCTATCGATGGGGCCTTGCCAATGAACTGGTGCCGCAGGATCAGGTCCGCGCCGCAGCGTTGAAACTCGCCGGCGAAATCGCCGAATGCTCGCCGCTCGGCCTGCTTGCGACCCGCGCCACCATGCGCGCCGGCCTCGCCGACCGTGTGCTCGCCGCCACCAACCACGAACTCGCCGAGCAGACCCGGCTCCGTACCACCGAGGACTTCAAGGAAGGCATCAAGGCCACCGCGGAACGCCGCGTCGCCAATTTCAAGGCACGCTGAGTTTTTTCCGGCTGCAAGGGCCGGTGAATTTTTCCAACGTCGTTCCGGGCCACGCGATAGCGTGGACCCGGATGACGAAATCCGATGCAAGACTTCGGATCCAATCGGAACCTTCAATGCGGCCGCGACACCACCGTCAGTCCGTTCGACAGCGCGTTGCTGTCGACCGAGGCGATGGTGCGCGCGATGAATTGCGGCAGGCCGGGGACCACCGCGAGATTCGGGAACACCTTCCGCACCAGAAACCCGTGCAGGCTCAAATCCTTCTTGATCCGCAGCACCTCGTAATCGGCTGCCGAGAAACAGATGCGCGCTGCCCGCTCGTTGAAATAGTTCCAGTGATCGACGAAGTAGGACAGCGGCCGGTTATTGCCGCGAAGCCGGGCCCAGGCCAGTTCGGTCTTGCGTCGCCAGCTGCCTTCGTTGGGAAAGCGGAAAATCAGCACGCCGTCGTCGGCGAGCAGGGCCTTGAGCGACCGCAAGGTGCCGACGGGATCGAGCATATGCTCGAACACCTGATCGGACACGATGCAATCGAAGCGATGGGGGCCGAGCACGTCGCCGATCTTGCGCCAGTCGCCGGACACGATGGTGACGCCGTTCTCGCGCGCCACCTGGGCGCGGGCGGGATCGCCCTCGAAGCCGACCACGTCGAAGCCGCGCTTCATCAGCATCGGCAATAGCTGCGAGGCACCGCATCCAAGGTCCAGCACGCGCCGTCCCGGCGCCCAGCGTTCGATCAGCGGAATGATCGAATAGGGGTAGTCGTTCTCGTCGAAAATCCGTTTCCAGGCGAAATGCGCGCGCTGCTGGGCGACCCGTTCGGGCGATGAAAAAGTGTCCGCCGCCTCGTCTTCGACCTTTTCGATTCGCCCGGGCCGGTCGGCCACGAAGCGGCCGGTGCAGGAACCGCATTCATAGACCAGATAAAGCCGCCCGCTGCTGTCCTCGAGCGCACGCAACTGCGTATCGTGAATATCGTCCGAGGCGCAGAACGGGCAATGCGAAACGATCTCAGCCTGTGTTGGTGTGACGCGAGAGTTCATTGCGAAACCTCCCTTCAACCACAACGCGTTTTAATGCAGTTCCCGCGTGATCGCGTTCCCTGAGAATGGAACTACGCAAAAAAACCGGCTTTCTTTAGGAGAATTTCAGGCGAGATTTGCGCGCATCATATCGAATGAACCCGCGGCTTGACCGTCATCCGCGCCACGGTGCGCGAATGGCCGCGTCACGCTCGAGGTTCCCGATCATGATCAATGACCTGAGAACGCCGGCTTGCGCTTTTCGACAAACGCCTTGGCGGCTTCCTTATGGTCCGCGGTTTCGCCGGCGCGGGTATGATGAATCGCCTCGGCGTCGAAACAGGCTTCCAGCGACAGGTGCTCGGCGTTGTTGATGTTGCGCTTGATGTAGCCCAGCGTCACCGACGGTCCCTGCGCCAGCGACATCGCCAGTTCATGCGTTGCGGCTTCGACCTCGGCGTCGGCCACAACCCTGGTCACCATGCCGAGCCCGAGCGCTTCCTGCGCCGTCAGCACCGGCGACAGCAGATAAAGCTCACGCGCCTTCGCGCTGCCGAGCAGATGGGTCAGGAAATAAGTTCCGCCGTAATCGCCTGACAGTCCGACCTTGGCGAACGCCGTGGTGATCTTGCAGGAGGCGCCGGCGACGCGGAAATCGCAGGCGAGCGCGATCGAAAGCCCGGCGCCGGCCGCCGCGCCATCGAGTTGCGCCACCACCGGCTTTTGCATCTGGTGAAGAATGCGCGAGACTTCCATGCCGCGGCGCAGATTGGCCATCTTGGCTTCGAACGGCAGCGGCGCGCGCGCCTCCGCCATCGACTTCACGTCGCCGCCGACGCAGAACGTGCCGCCGGCGCCCCGGAGCAGCACCGCGCGAACTTCATGGTCCTCGGCCGCACGCCGTGCCGCCTCGACCAGTCCCCTGGTCATGTCCGGATTGAGCGCGTTGCGCCGGTCGGGACGGTTCATGGTGATGGTGAGCAAACCCTGATCGAGGTTTTGCAGGACGATGTCGGTCATGCGGTGTTGCCTTTGTTGTTATTAGAACTCCGTCATTCCGGGGCGATGCGAAGCGTCCAACCCGGAATCTCGCTGTGATAGAGCCGTGCCAGATAATTTCTGGATTCCGGGTCTGGCGCTAACGCGCCATCCGGAATAACAGCCTTCGGCCATCATTTCTTCACCAGCGGGCAGCGCGACAATTCGAGCGGCTGGAACGCCTCGTTGCCGGGCACGGTCGCCAGCAGCTTGTAGTCGTCCCAGCGTCCCTTGGATTCCGACGGCTTCTTGACCTCGAACAGGTACATGTCATGCACCATGCGGCCATCCTCGCGGATCCGGCCGTTCTGGGCGAACATGTCGTTGATCGGCGTCTCCTTCATGATCTTCATGACGGCGGCCGGGTCGGTGGTTCCCGCGGCCTTGACGGCTTGCAGATAATGCGTGACCGACGAATAGACGCCGGCCTGCGCCGAGGTCGGCGGCCGCTTCGTCCGCGCCATGAAGCGCTTGGTGAAAGCGCGGGTGTCGTCGTTGAGGTCCCAATAGAAGGCTTCGGTAAGCAGCAGGCCCTGTGCGGTCTCCAGCCCGACGCCGTCGATGTCGGTCACGAAGGCGAGCAGCGGCGACATCTTCTGCCCGCCCTTCATGATGCCGAATTCCGCCGCCTGCTTGATGGCGTTGATGGTGTCACCGCCGGCATTGGCGAGCCCGATCACCTTGACCTTCGAGGCCTGCGCCTGCAACAGATAGGAGGAGAAGTCCGACGTGTTCAGCGGATGGCGGACGCTGCCCAGCACCTTGCCGCCGGATTTGAGCACGACATTGCTGGTGTCCTTTTCCAGGTCGGCGCCGAAGGCGTAATCCGCGGTCAGGAAGAACCAAGTATCGAGGCCGGACTTCACCGCGGCAAGTCCGGTCACATTGGCCTGCGCGAACGTATCGAACGTGTAGTGGACGCTGTAGGGACCGCAGGCCTCGTTGGTCAGGCGGATCGAGCCGGGGCCGTTGAACATGATGATCTTGTTGCGCGCCTTGGCGATCTCGTTGGCGGCCAGCGCGGTCGCCGACGCCGCGACGTCGTAGATCATCTCGACGCCCTGCTGGTCGAACATGTCGCGGGCGATGTTGGCGGCGAGGTCGGCCTTGTTGAGATGGTCGGCGGCGATGATCTCGATCTTGCGGCCCAGCACCTCGCCGCCGAAATCCTCCGCCGCCATTTTGGCGGCCGTCTCGGCACCCGGACCGGTGATGTCGGCGTAAAGACCGGACATGTCGAGGATGCCGCCGAGTTTCAGCGGCGGCTTGTCCCTGGCGATCTCTTGCGCCATCGCCGCGGTCGCGACGTGGGCTAGCAGCGCCGCGACAATTCCGGAAAACACGCGCTTCATCAATACTTCCCCCCTGCGAACGGGCCGCCTTGTCGCGGCCTCGAAATCTGTTGTTGCGATCATGCCGCAAGCGACAGGCAGCGGCAAGCCGCGGCCAGATCGGTCGCCCGATCTTTTCCTCCAAACGGAATACAGGCGGTGCGGGAAGTGTTGTAGAAATAAATCTTGTGCGAACATGGCGTGATGTTCCTGTCGGCAACAACAATCGAATTCCGGCGCACGGCTGGCGCGGCCCTTACGCTCGGCGGCCTTATGGTGGCGGCCGGCGCTGCGCACGCCGCGGCGGGTTGCGCCTTCGAGGTGCTGGGCGAAGGACGCGTCACTGACATCATCGATACCCGCACGCTTCGCCTTCAGGATGGACGCGACGTCCGCCTCGCCGGCATCGAGCCCGCCGCAACCCAAGACACAAAGGCGAGCCGCGTGGCGGCGCTGGCGGCGATCCTGGCCGGCCGCGAGGTGACGCTGCGCGGCGACGACGATACGCCCGATCGTTACGGACGCGAGCCCGCTTTCGTGTTTGTCGACGGGTCCGAGACGCCGGTGCAGGTCGCGCTGCTGGCGCAGGGCGACGCGCTGGCCGCGGCGAACGTGATGGACAAGGACTGCGCCGCGCTGCTGGCGGCGACCGAAGCGGCGGCGCGGCGGGACAGACGCGGGATCTGGGCCGATCCGTCGGCCATAAAAAACGCGGAAAGTCCGGGCGATATTTTGGCAGGGGTCGGGCGATTCACCTTGGTCGAGGGCAAGGTTCTGTCCGTCCGGCAGGCGGGGTCTACGACCTATCTGAATTTCGGACGGAACTGGACACGGGACTTTGCTGTGACTATTCCAAAGCGCATGATAGCGGCCTATGAGGCCGCTGGGGTTGCGCTCAAGTCATTGGAAAATCGGCGCGTTCGGGTGCGGGGCTTTATCGAGGCCCGTGGCGGACCGCGAATTGAAGCGCTCCGGGTGGGGCAAATTGAAGTGCTGGACGAAAATTAGGGCATGATCCGGAAAAGTGGATACCGGTTTTCCGAAAAGGTCATGCCCAGACAAAGAGATAAAATCGTGATCCGATTCAATCCGATCGGATCACGATATAGGGCATGATCCGGCGGGCCGCGTTGGCGCGACGCGGAATCCGGTTTTCGGACAAGATGATGCCCAAACGAGAGGCCGAAGCGGAGGTTTGATCGCGGACAAGCGATCAGACCCTCGCCGGCGGAAACAAGAGCGGCGGCGGTGTCGAAGCGAGCGGGACGGCGCGAGGGAAGGACAGGCTGCCACCTTTGGGCGGCTCCCGTTCTGCTGTGTATGGCGATCGCGCTTTCCGGCTGCGGCGAAATGGGCCGCTTCCAGACCGCCGCCCCGGCGCCAAGTCCGGCCAAGCCGGCGGTCGCGGCGCGCACGGTGGCCCCGACGCCCGCCTCCGAGCGCGAGCATGAACGCATCCTGTCATCCTATGGCGGCGCCTATGACGACCCCAAACTTCAGGCGCTGATCAGCAAGACGGTCGACCGGCTCGTGGCCGCTTCCGAACGGCCCGACCAGGCCTACAAGGTGACGATCCTCAATTCCGGCGCGGTGAACGCCTTCGCGCTGCCGACCGGCCAGCTTTACGTGACCCGCGGCCTGATCGCGCTGGCCTGCGACACCTCCGAACTGTCCTCGGTGCTGTCGCACGAGATGGCGCATGTGCTGGCCAAGCACGCCGCGATCCGCGAGGACCAGGCGCGCCAGGCCGCCGTCGTGACCCGCGTCGTCAACGACATGGGCAACGATCCGGACATGACCGCGCTGGCGCTCGCCAAGACCAAGCTGACGCTGGCGAGCTTTTCGCGTCAGCAGGAATTCGAGGCGGATAGCATCGGCGTCGGTATCGCGGCGCGCGCGCATTTCGATCCCTATGGCGCGTCGCGTTTCCTGACGTCGATGGAGCGCAACGCCGATCTGAAGGCAGGAAAAACCCCGACCGACGATCCGCGCACCCAGGACTTCCTGTCATCGCATCCGGCGACGCCGGAGCGGATCCAGAGCGCCCAGGCCAGCGCGAAGCAATATGCCTCACCCGACAATGGCGAGCGCGACCGCGAGGACTATCTCGCGGCGATCGACAACATCGTCTATGGCGAGGATCCGAGCGAAGGATTCGTGCGCGGCCACCGCTTCCTGCATCCCAAGCTCGGTTTCACCTTTACCGCGCCCGACACCTTCACGCTCGACAATACCGCGCAGGCCGTGATCGGCGTGCGCGAGGGCGGCTCGCAGGCGATGCGCTTCGACGTCGTGCGGGTGGCGGCGGAACAAAGCCTCGGCGACTATCTCAATTCCGGCTGGATGGAGAATGTCGACAAGCCCTCGATCGAGGACCAGACCATCAACGGTTTCCCAGCGGCCTCCGCCAGCGCGCATACCGACGACTGGCAATTCAAGGTCTATGCGCTGCGCTTCGGCAGCGACGTCTACCGCTTCATCTTCGCCGCCAAGCAGAAGACCACCGAGAGCGAACGCAACGCCCGCGAGACCGTGAATTCGTTCCGCCGGCTGACGCTGGACGAGATCCAGGCGGCGCGGCCGCTGCGCATCAAGGTCATCACCGTGCAGCCCGGCGATACCGTGGAATCGCTGTCGCACCGCATGACCGGCGTCGACCGCCCGGTGGACCGCTTCCGCGTCCTCAACGGCCTCGACGACCACACCCAGGTCAAGGTTCGCGATCGCGTCAAGATCGTGGTGGATTGACGGCGTAGCTGTCATTCCGGGATGGGCCGAAGGACCAGACCTCGGATGCGCAATTGCGCATCGGGGAATCTCGCGCAGCAACTTCGTCATTCCGGGCTCGCTCGCTCCGCTTGCGCCCCGGAATGACAACCAACCAACAAAAAGCCCGGCCTTTCGGACCGGGCTTTTCATTTCTCATTCTGCAAAAGAAGCGCTTACGCCGCCTCGTCCGCAACCGCGGTATCGTCGCCGTCGTCGGCCTCATCCGCATCGGCCTCGTCGGCCGCGCCGGCTTCGGTCTCGACCTTGGCGCCGCGGCGCGGGCTCTTGGCGAGCTGGCCTTCGATCTCCTTGACCGCTTCGGTTTCCGTCACATGCTGCACGACGGCGATCTCGCGCGACAGACGGTCGAGGGCGGCTTCATAGAGCTGACGTTCGCTGTAGGACTGCTCCGGCTGCGACTCCGAGCGATAGAGATCGCGCACGACTTCCGCGATCGCGACGATATCGCCCGAATTGATCTTGGCTTCATATTCCTGCGCCCGGCGCGACCACATCGTGCGCTTGACGCGCGCGCGACCCTTCAGGGTCTCCAGCGCTTTCTTGACCAGCGCCGGCTCCGACAGCTTGCGCATGCCGACATTGGCGATCTTGGCGGTCGGCACCCGCAGCGTCATCTTGTCCTTCATGAAATTGATCACGAACAGCTCAAGCCTCGCGCCGGCGATCTCCTGCTCTTCGATCGCCAGGATCTGGCCGACGCCATGCGCGGGATAAACCACGAATTCGCTGGTCTTGAAGCCCTGGCGCTGGGTCAGCACCTTCTTCGGCTCCTCGACGCGAGGGGCAGCGGCAACCGGCTTCACCGGAGCCTTGTTGACAACGGGCGCCTTGGCGGCGACGACGGGAGCCTTATTGACAACAGGAGCCTTGGCGACGGTCTTCGGTGCAGCAGTCTTGGCGGCGACCTTCGAAGCAGGGGCCTTCGATCCGGTCGCTTTACCGGCAGTTTTCGCAGTCTTGTGGGGCATTGAGCTTCTTTTGTTTTTGGAGGACTTTGCAGCCGAAGCCTTGGGGGCGGTCCTTGTCGTCAGAGACGCCCGGGCACGGCTCTTGGTTGCACCACGGCTCGCCGCAGCGACTTTTTTCGCACTCTTTGAACTCTTGGAAGCACTCTTTTTACGCGTTTTCTGTGACACAGCCTGCGCGCGGAACTGCCACGCCCCTGTTCGATGTTTTTACGGGAACCTCTTACGCCACAAGATACGCATGGCCGGGTTCGGCTTGCATTGTATGAAATATAACACATTTTCCGCAAAAATCAATGATTTACGGCTCCGCACAGCCCCTGCGCGAGCAGTTTTGGTCTTATCAACCGCTGTTAGGGTTAAACGAACGGGCAGCAAGGCCGGCTGGCGCTCACCGTTTTGTGTCCCCGCGGCGGCCTGCCGGGCTACGGTTTTGATGGAATCAGAACCGAGGCTCTATTTTTTGCCGCACCTTTCCTGGCGCGAGCCGGAAACCATCCCGCCATCCAAGGTCCGGGGCAGAGCACTCAAAACGCGATAATCAGTCGCCGGTACCCGGCTTCGGAGAAAAATATTTCTCGAACTTGCCTTCGACCCCATCGAAATCCTTGGCGTCCGCCGGGGATTCCTTCTTCTGGGTGATATTCGGCCAGTTCTTGGCGTATTCGGAATTGACCCCGAGCCATTTCTCCAGCCCCGGCTCGGTATCCGGCTTGATCGCATCGGCCGGGCATTCAGGCTCGCACACCCCGCAATCGATGCATTCATCCGGATGGATGACGAGCATGTTCTCACCTTCGTAAAAGCAGTCCACCGGGCAGACTTCGACGCAGTCAGTATATTTGCACTTGATGCAGGCTTCAGTGACGACGTAAGTCATCCAAAACTCCGAAACGATCGATTTTGAGTGGCTTGCTAGCGCAGGAAGTCCGCAGCCGCAAGGGAAGCGGATCGCTTTCGCGAAACGTTTCCAGCCGGTTCTGCGCCAGACCGGGACGGCCCGAAAGCAAGAAATTGCCGGAAAGCCGCAGGCGTCATGCCGGCCGCTCCCGTACCTCGTCGTAGAGCCCGCGCGCGGCCTGCGCGTCGCCCCGCCGCTCGGCAAACCCGATGACCTTCAGGATGCGGACGCCATGATCGAGCCCGATCGTCACGACGTCGCCGACCTTGACGCCGTGACCGGGAGCCTTCTCGCGCACGCCGTTGATGCGGACATGACCGGCCTCGACCAGCGCGGCGGCGCTGGCGCGGGCTTTCACCACCCGCGCATGCCATAACCATTTATCCAGACGCTGGCGCTCCAAATCACCTCATCCGAAACGGGGCAGGCTTTCGCTCGAACGCCTTAATCCTTCCGGCCGGCGGCGAGCTGTTCCTTCAGCGCCGCCAGCTTGGCGAACGGCGAATTCGGATCGATCGGACGGTCGCGCTCGCGCGGGCTGGCGCTGGTCGCATACTGGCGATGCGATGGCCCGCCATCGCGCTTGTCGCGGCCGCCGTCGCGGCCAGCCCTGTCGCGCGAACCCTTGTCGCGCGGGCCTTTATTATCATGAGGGCCCTTATTACCAGCCCCCTGGAATTTATCCCGGCGCCCGTCCCTGTCCCGGCCCTTGCCTTCGAACCGTTCGCGCCGGCCGCCCTTGTCCTCACGCGGGGCTTGCGTCGTCGTCGCAGCTTCGGCGCCGGGTTGGGATTGAGCGGCGGCTTCCGCCGGTGCGTCGGCGCGGGGCTTGCGGAAATCCTGATGCCGCCTTCCGCGCCGGTGATGCTCGCGTTTGTCGCCCTCGCCGGCTTCACCCGAAGCAGCGGCGGGTTGTGCGCCATCCTGAGGACCCGGATGACGCTGGCGATGGCGCTCGTGACGCGGCCTGCGGTCTTCCGAACGCCCGCCGGGCCGCCAGACTTCGACCAGTTCGGGTTCGGCCGGCGCTTCCGGAGCCGCTTCCGTGACAGCGTCAGCGGTTACAGCGGCCTCGACCGGCGCGGCGATCTCGGCCGATGTTTCGGCGGCGACCGGTCCCGACGACATATCCGGCGCGGCATCGGCCTCGCTGGTCGCAACAGGTTCTTCCCGAGATTCCTGCTGCGGCGCATCGGCCGGCGCCGGCTCTTCTGTCGCCGTCACCGGCGCGAAGGCGATATCGGGCAACAACGCCACCGACGGCGCGGGGGCCTCTTCGACGGCCGGCGGCGCGTCCTCCGTGATGTCAGCGATATCGCCGGTCTCGGCGGCCGCAACCGGCTCGACGCCGATGGCGTCGGCTTCGGTGGACACCGACGAGATCGCCTCCGGCGAGGAAATCCCGGAGGAGGCCGCGTCGGGTGCGGCCGTCTCGGATGACACCACCTCAGGTGGCGCCGCTTCGGCGGCGGGCGCTTCGGCCACGGCCGGTTTCGGCGGCAGTGGCGGGCGGCGCTCCATGCGATAGCCGAGCGCGCGCAGCACCGAGGCGAAATCCTCGCCCGCCGACCCCGTGAGCGAGGTCATCGCCTGGGTGACGACAAAGCCGCGGCCGTCGAACGCACCGGCCGGCTTTTCGCCCGACACGGTTTCGCGCCACGCCAGCGCCGGGCGAATGAGATCGGCGAGCCGTTCCAGGATGTCGACGCGCACCGCGCGTTCGCCGCATTGCTTGTAGCCGAGCACGCGATAGGCATCGCGGGGCAGCGCCTTGTCGATCGGGAACGAGGTGCGGCCGCTGGAGGCCAGATGCTGCGCGCCCGACAGCGCCGACAGATCGGCGTTGTCCTGCTTTTCGGCCCATAACAGCGAGGCCAGCGAGCGCGCCGCGGGCTTCAACAGCGCCGGGAAATAGATATGATAGGCGCCGAACCGCACGCCGTATTTGCGCAAGCTTGCGCGCGAAGGCTGATCGAGATCCTTCATCTCGCCCTGGATCTTCTGCCGCTCCAGCACGCCGAGCGCCTCGACCATCTGGAACGCGATGCCGCGCGCGATCCCCGTGATGTCCTCGGCCTTGGACAGTTCGAACAGCGGGCCGAGCAGCTTCTCGATATGGGTCTTCAGCCACAGATCGAGCCGGGCCTGCACCTTCTCGCGCGGCGCCCCGCTCAGGCGCTCGTCGGCAATGATGCGGATGCGCGGATGCAGCGCCTCCTCGGCCGCGACCAGCTTGGCCACGGCATCGCCGGTCCAGCGCAGCGTGCCGTCGGAGGCCAGCACGAACTGGTCGTCGGGGGCTTCGGCCAGTTTTTCGGCACGCGCGTCGATCTCGCCGGCCAGCGCCTTTTGCGCGGTCGCCTGCAAGGCTTTGGCGTCGGAACCGGCCTCCGCCGCATCGGGCGCAAAGGTAAAGCCGTCGAGCCGGCCGATGACATGGCCTTCGACGATCACTTCGCCGGTCTTGCCGATTTCGGTATTCAAAATGGTGTTCTCCCGCAGGCGGCGCATCAATACACTGGTCCGGCGATCAACGAAACGCTCCGTAAGCCGTTCGTGCAGCGCATCGGACAATTTATTTTCAACGTCGCGTGTAATCCCCTGCCAATGTTCGGCGTCGGCCAGCCAGTCCGGCCGGTTGGCCACGAAGGTCCAGGTCCGGATCTGCGCGATCCGGCCCGACAGCGTGTCGATATCGCCGGTGGCGTTATCGGCCTGATCGACCTGGGCCGCAAACCAGGCGTCGGGAATGCGGCCGCGCTTCATCAGGAAACCATACAAAGTGGCCACCAGTTCGGCATGCGCCGCCGGCGACAATTTGCGGTAATCCGGGATCTGGCAGGCGTCCCACAGCCGCTCCACCGCGGCCGTGCCATGCGCCATTTCGCGCACCTCGGCGTCGCGCGCGACGTGATCGAGCACCCGCTGATCCTCCGCGATCGGCGCGCGGGTCAGCGCCTCATGCGCGGGCGACAACGCCAGCGAGACCTGCAACGCGCCGAGCGAGGCGAAATCCAGCTTCGGATTGCGCCATTGCAGCATCTTCACGCTCTCGAAAGTGTGGTTCTGCAACGCATTGACCAGTTCCGGCTCGAACGGCGCGCAGCGCCCCGTGGTGCCGAAGGTGCCGTTGCGGGTGGCGCGGCCGGCGCGGCCGGCGATCTGCGCGAATTCGGACGGGTTGAGGCGGCGGAACTGATAGCCGTCATATTTGCGGTCGGAGGCGAAGGCGACGTGATCGACGTCGAGATTGAGCCCCATGCCGACCGCGTCGGTGGCGATCAGATAATCGACGTCGCCGTTCTGAAACATCGCCACCTGGGCATTGCGGGTGCGCGGGCTTAGCGAGCCCAGCACCACGGCCGCCCCGCCATGCTGTCGTTTGACCAGTTCGGCGATCGCATAGACTTCATCGGCCGAAAACGCCACGATCGCGGTGCGGCGCGGCTGCCGCGTGATCTTGCGGTCGCCGGCATAGTCGAGCTGCGACAGTCTGGGCCGGGTGACGATCGACGCCCCCGGCAGCAGCCGCTCGATAATCGGGCGCATCGTCGCCGCACCCAACAGCAGCGTCTCGTCGCGGCCGCGCCGGTTGAGGATGCGGTCGGTGAAGACGTGGCCGCGTTCGAGATCGGCCGCGATCTGGATTTCGTCGACCGCCAGAAACGAGACGTCGAGATCGCGCGGCATCGCCTCCACGGTGGAGACCCAGAACCGCGCCTTCGGCGGCTTGATCTTCTCCTCGCCCGTGATCAGCGCAACGGACTCCGCGCCGGCGCGGTCGACGATCTTGTTATAGACCTCGCGCGCCAAGAGCCGCAGCGGCAGGCCGATCAGGCCGGACGAATGCGCCAGCATCCGCTCGATGGCGAGATGGGTCTTGCCGGTATTGGTCGGCCCGAGCACGGCGGTGACGCCGGCGCCGGGAGCGCGTTCCTGGGTGAACGCCGCCACTGAGGGAGAAAAGGCCATGGTTTCGTTGAGGCTCCGGTCCTGGTCCTGTCAGAAGCGGGGCTTTATCCTTTTGTTGTGACGCGCTTTCCTGACGCGAACCGGCATCCACTTCGCTCGAAAACGCTTCGGGCTGCTGTCGTCGCCTGACTTGATAAGTGTCTCACTTTGCGACGCTTGTTCGACAGTGGCTTAAGCTCTGGAACGGGGTGGGAACAAATCGCGCCCGAATCGCTGACTCAGCCCTATGTCCTGCTTCGTTCACCGCAACATCTCGCGTTGGCCATCCATCATCGCACTAGATCAAGTTTGCTGCGGTCTCACAAGCTGCTGTTTTCCGGCGAAATTCCTAAAGATGGCGCGATGGCGGAGTCGAATCAGAAGCGGCAAAGAGTCAACTGGATTCCGCGCGCATCGTCATTCCGGACGACGCAAAGCGGCGATCCGGAATCGCGAGATTCTCCGATGCGCCATTGTCCATCGTGGTTCGATACGGAGCCTGTCATCGGGCCGCGTTTCGCGCGGACCCGGTGGCATCGCCCCGGAATGACGGCGGCGTTCACTGCGTCTTGGCGACGCGCGGCGGCGTCGCCTGGGTGACGAACCGGGTGGCTTCCAGCATCGCGGTGCCGAGCGGGGTCGGCACCACCATCCGGTAGGGCACCAGGATGCGGGTACCCGCCAGCGGCGCGAAGGTGATCTCCATGTTGCGCTGGGCGGTGAGATATTTGATCACCGGGCGCTCCGGAATATAGCCCGCGACCGGCGTGAAATAGACCGCGCAGACCAGCGCCGGGCCCTGGTAGCCGGTCTCGGATTTCACCGTCGTCATGCGCTTGAAGTCGAGCTTGAGCTCGTAGCGCATCCGGCCGTCGAAAAACGCGGCGCCGGTGCGGCAGGAATCCGGGGCGAGCACCTCGCCATTGCCGGGCACGCGCAACAACGCGCCGGTCATCGGATCGAACACGCCGTGACGCTGCGCATCGGTGACCGGAAGCCGGTCCGGATCGACCGGCGGCTGCGGATCGATCGCGAACTCCTTCACATAGCCGTTGACCAGCGTCATATGGATGACTTCGGATTTTTTCGACCACGCCGCGGTGCCTTCATAATTGGTCGCGACCAAAGCGCCGTTGACGATGCGGCCTTGCGAGGCGCTGGTGCCGGAGCCGCCGGCAAAGGCTTTCAGCAGTCCCGCGGTACCGCCGGAAGCGGCGGCGGAAAACTGGTCGTCCAGGATCTCGATGGTCCAGGCGCCGTTGCCGACGGGAATCCCCGCCAGCGTCGCCTCGTAGCGGGCGTCGAGCTTGCCCTGCGCCGAGGCGGTGTGCGGGGCGGCCAGCCACAGCAGCGCCAGCGCGGCGAGACTGCCCGGCATCCGCCGCAGCCAAAACGCCGGACGCGGCGACGTCGTCCTGAACGTAGTCACGAAACGGCAGCCCCTGATTACGCGCGATCGACGGTTCATTTATGCAACAATACCCGGCAGGCAACGCGCATTCCGGCTGAAATAACGAATTCCACGGCAAAACACGGCCATAACGACGCCCAACCGATTTCGGCGCGGAATACGCCGTTTATATGATGACTCAAACCCGGTATGTGACAGGCTCTAGTTTGTTGTTTTGACGCGTTTTCTTCACGCGAACCGGAAGCCATTTCGCTCGAAAACGCTATCGGCCTTGATCTATAAGCTTTATGTAAACCTTGGGAACTTCTGATGAAACCGGCCTGCTTTGCGGGTTCGGGCCGGCGTTAAAACCTTGACGCCCCGCGGTTGAGCCCCTATACGTCCGCGGTTCCCAAGATGGACGTGAATTTGGACCCCCGCGGCGGCCCCAGGATGGGCCGGAAGCGAAGCGGGGATGGCAGAGGATTTGTTACGATGTCGCGGCGCTGTGAACTGACGGCCAAGGGCCCGCAGGTGGGCCACAAGGTGAGCCACTCCAATATCAAGACCAAGCGCCGGTTCCTGCCGAACCTGTGCAACGTCACCTTCATTTCCGATGTGCTTGGCCGCAATGTGCGCTTGCGCGTCTCCACCAACGCAATCAAGAGCGTCGACCACAATGGCGGCTTCGACGCCTTCCTGCTCAAGGCCCGCGCCGACAACCTCTCGCCCCGCGCCCTCGACCTGAAGCGTGCGATCGAGAAGAAGCGCGCCGCGGCTGCGCCGGAGCAGCAGGCGAGCTGAGGCGACGGCGCGGCTTACGAGAGCCGGGCCAAAACAGCTATGAGAGTTTTGAACGGCCGGGTCGAAAGATCCGGCCGTTTTGTTTTAGGGACGTAAATGCGTCAGAAGCCCTGTTTCGCCGCGACAGACATCATCGGGTCGGAAGGCTGTCCCGCCGGAAGGCGTTCATCGGATTTTGCGTTTGGGCAAAGACGCTGCTAGCCGGCCTTGACCATCGATCGATCGACGCCTTGATCGACAAGCAATTGCACGGGGAAAACCAAGCGGATTGCTAGTCTTCTTACGGGATTTTGAGCACTCTGATCGCAGAGGTCCAAAGAGCGTCGGCCGCCTCTGCAAGACAAGCACATCTTCATGAAGCACAATGACAAGGTTATTTCTCTCTTCTCGGGTGCGGGGGGCATGTCACTTGGCTTTGCGGGTGCGGGACTCAAGCCGGTCATCGCCGCAGACGTCGATCGAGATGCTTGCGCGACCTATCAAGCGAATCTGGGAGACGGCTCTCACTGCATCGACCTTGCCGATCTGGATCCCCGCTTTGAGAAGGAATTGGACGGAAAGACGGGGGCATTTGCTCTCATTGGCGGCCCGCCATGTCAGGGTTTCAGCAGTGCCGGAGCCAAGAGCGGATTGGACCAGCGCAATCGGCTGATCTTCAATTATTTCTCAATTGTCGAAAGGGTGCGCCCCCGTTGGTTCTTATTCGAAAATGTGGAAGGGCTCCTGACCTCCAACGAGGGGCATAGCGTCGTAGCCCTTGTTCGCAAGTTCATCTCGATCGGCTACCGGGTGAGGCTTGAGAAAGTCAATTTCGCTTCCTACGGACTTCCGCAAGCCCGGAAGCGCATCCTCATCATCGGCAACTCCCTTGGCCTAGATTTCGAGTTCCCGCGCTCGACGCACTCTTACAATGCGGGCAAGCACCAGGCGTTAAGTCACCTGCCGTTTGCACCGCCATTGATGGACGCACTCGCAGGACTAGGCAGCGCCGCCCAGAAAAATGGTGAGATCGTTCCCTACGTTGGGCCTCCGCAAACACGCTACGATGCCGCAATGAGGAGCGGCAACTCAAGCGGCGGGGTAGATCAGCATGCCATCGAAGGCCTTTCGTCAGTTTCCCAGGAAATCGCAAAGCATCTTGCTGAGGGGCAAACAATGAAAGATCTTCCCGAAGCAATGTGGCATGAAAGTTACCGACGCCGCGCCAATCGACGCGTTATGGACGGCACTCCGACAGAACGGAGGGGGGGAGCACCAAGCGGGCTCAAACGGCTTGTCGCTGCTCTAAATTCTTTGACAATAACGAGCGCCGCAACCCGGGAATTCCTGCACCCCCTTGAAGATCGTCCGCTCACACTGAGAGAGGCGGCGCGGCTTCAATCGTTTCCGGATAAGTTTAAGTTCCACGGCACGACGCGAAGTATCGCGCAACAAATTGGAAACGCGTTTCCGCCGTTGGCAGCCGAGGTCCTGGCAAATCATCTCGCAAGCCTCGATGGCGCAGCCGGGGCAGATCTGGTACGAAGTCCAGCCGCAGGCGGTCTTGTTGACTTCCATTTGACCAACGCCAGCGGCAAGAGCCCCGCACTTTCCAAAACCGAGAGGATGCTCGCAACGCTCTCTGAGAATCAGACCGGTATGAGTTTTGTGCCTGCCGAAGCGAGTACCGTTTGATGGCGCGAGACGCGAGATTAAGTCTCGACCAATCGAGACGGCTAATGAAGGCTCGCATCTTGGGCACAGGTCGCGAGATCAACATCACGCTTGAAGACGCAGAGTTGCTAAAATTGCTTTCTGTCATTGCCTCGGACAATGACCGCAAAGATTTAAGCAAAGACTTGCCCGAACTCCCGCGAAGCGCCGAGGCAGACTACTACAAAATCCCGCTTTCGTGGTTCCAGGAACGTGCCGAGGCGAACGATTTCGTTTCTCATTATCTCCGATTTTCAGATCAGCTTGCAGATTTTGAGACGTATTTTGAGTGTTTGTGCGAACTTCACAAGCGTCGACGTAAGTATTCCATCATCCTCTCGGCTCAACCCTTGCCAACCATGGTCCAAGTATCGCCAAGAGCGCTGCTGGAGTTTGGCGGCATTCCAACCGATGTGCTCGCATCGTGGCTCACATGGCGCAAATGGTTCTTCGACATCGACAATCGAGCCGGACAGGAAACCGGGTACTTGTTTGAGCCCATTCTGGCGAGTTCGTTGGGGGGAACTCCGTTTCCATCGACGCGCTCTCCAATTCGCAGGCTGAGCGACACCAACAAGGGGCGGCAGGTGGACTGCATTGTTGGGAAAGACGCTTACGAATTTAAGCTGCGAGTTACCATTGCCGCGAGCGGGCAGGGCAGATTTGCCGAGGAGATAAACTTTGCAAAAGATTGCAGGGGCTCGGGGTTTCGGCCGGTCCTTCTGGTTTTAGACCCGACGCCGAACCCCCGCTTATCCGATCTGAAAGCCGCTTTCGAGGCCGCTCAGGGAATAGCGTTTATTGGTGACGCAGCCTGGGACCATCTGGAAAACGAAGCCGGCAGCGTGATGGCCACCTTCGTTGAGCGATATGTCAGGAAGCCGATTTCGCAGTTGGACCAATTCGCGCCCACTCTCCTGGATCTTAACGCGTCTGCAAGCCCGGATCGACGAACCTTCATTTTCCGGTTTGGAAAGAACGGCGAGAAACATGAATGGCTTATCGATCGCCTGGAAAAACCCGAACTCGCGACCGATCCAGAGGAGGATTAGACTGGAAAGCCTGTGCGCGTTTGTGATTGGAGCATGGGTTCACGGATGTCAGGGATCGTGCCTGTAAATGGACACTGTCTCACCAGAGAAATGCAGCGAGATCATGCGGCCTATCCGCGGCAAGGCTACGGCGTGCAGACAGCGCCGAGGCGGACAGTGAAGCCGCGCGGACTGACCCCTGATGGCCGGTGTCAAGTTTGCCGAGGCGATGCCGACATTCCCTGCGTCCTCTTTGCGGAACGAATGTTTCCGCACACTCCCGGGAGCGATCCGCCCTACACTGGCTTTTCCGGTCTCCCGAGCGTATAATTTGTGTACACTTGACGGTCGCGCGGATGTCCCTTTTCTCTCGTAAATCAGGTCTCGCAATTCTGTTGCTGGCGCTCTGTCTGGGCGGGCGAGCGGCTCACGCCCAGGCTGCTCCCTTGAGCTATTGGATACCGGGCGGCCCGTTCGGTTTCGGCGGCAGTCTCTCCGGCGTGCAAGGCTTGAACAGCTACAGCAACTTTCCGAACTTTGATTTCAATGCAGCCGGAGGCGGCGGCTTTTCCGCCGCACGCGGCAATCTGCCGGATGGCTGGTTTGTCGGCGGCGAAAGCGGCACCATGGGCGTCAGCGCGAACAGCTTCGGCTTCACGCAAGCCGACACGCTCGGCAGCATCGGCACGCTCAGCTATCAGAGCGTGCAGTTCGGCTACAATTTCAAGGACGAGACCGGCGCATCGCCCTTCAAGATCTTCGGCGGGCTGGATACCGTGCAATACAACACGAGCATCGGTAACCCGTTTTCTGCCTTCAATTCCACGACGAACACTGCGACCGGCTATCGCGCGCATGCCGGCGTCGAATTCAAGCCGACGTCGAATGTCAGCCTGTCGTTTGAAGCCGGCTTCACCCAGCAATAGGGCGCTGCTGGCAGCCTCACGCGCGGGCGTGACCGTGGCCCAATAACCACACCGAACTAAAATCGAACGGCGATGACGCACCTGGCGTGGGGCCGACACGGTTTGGCCTCCATTGCCTGCCGGACTTCGACGCGGGCGGGGCAAGCAGGTGCGACGATGTCTTTCATCCGCTTTGCCAGCGCGCCGTGCATCGGAATCGATGCACGCCGCGCCTATTTGAACACGTGTCTTGTTTCGGCGAACCGGATCCGGCGCGCCACGCAATGGCTTGCCATCCTCGCCGGCGCGGCTTCGCTGGCGGCCTGCGCGCAATCCTCACTCGTGACCGGCAAATCCGAATTCAATGCCGGTCCCCGGGAGGCCCGGCTGGAACGCAACCGGGAGAGCCGGGTCGCAGCCGCCGGGCGCGTGACGGTTGCGAGAAAACACACGCCGTTCAAGACAGCGGCACATGATGCCGGGCCGATCGCCTCGCGCGGCATTGCGAGCTTCTACACCGAGGGCACACAGACCGCGAGCGGCGAGAAATTCGACACAAACGAATTGACCGCCGCCCATCCAACCTTGCCGTTCGGCACGAGATTGCGCGTGACCAATGTCGCCACCGGAAAATCCGTCACCGTCCGCGTCAATGACCGCGGCCCTTACGTTCCCGGACGCATTGTCGACGTGTCCTATTCGGCGGCGGCAGCGCTGGACATGGTCAACAACGGCACCGCGAAGGTCAAACTGGACGTCGTGCGTTAGAGCTGAGCGTGTTGTGCCTGGGTTTGAATCATGATCGGGGATCCGTGGCCTCGTGGTTCTCCAGGCGGTGCCAACGGGTCGCGCGAATGCGCGCTCGATGACAGACTCCGCATCGTCCGGAGACGCGCGGCGATGCCGCGCTCCTCACCATGAGAGTCCAAGCGGACTTCATCCTCGGAGTCTGACTGAAAAAGCGTTCAATGTTTGCGGGCTCCTCCTAACCATCTGAACGTGAATCGCTTTTTTGTCATGGCCGGGCCTGTCCCGGCCATGGCGAACTCCTTGAAAAACCCGATTTCATGGCTCGTTTTTTCAGTCAGACTCTGAGGAGCCGCTCCTTCGCGCCGTCTCGAAGGATGAAGCCACAGCACTGGAAAGTACGGAAGGACCCCGGCGGTCGCGGCCGCCATACGCAAAAGGAGCCTCCCTTCCCGCTTGACCCCAAGGCCAAATCACCCGCATCTGCCGCGCGTCCCGCCTCGATGGGAGGGGCGTACGCGTCGTCACGGACGTTGCGGCGGGATGCGGTGGACGCGGGCGCGCGCGACGACGAAGCGCGCTTTCGCGGACGGTGAAGCCGTGTGGTCCTGACGCCCCGACGCTGGCGTCAAGCTCGCGAAGACGCGTTGCCGCGTCTCGCGGGCGACGGTGGCAAAAGTGCCCGGTCACCGGGGAGAGCGCGGAGTAAGCCGTTAAAACCATTGCGCGGGGAATGCCGGCTGAGCCGGCTGTACCTGTGGTGACTTACTCGTGTGCTTTTTATTTTGCACGCGAGGCTGCGGGTGCAACGGACACCCGGCATTCCCTGCGCCCTCTCTTGGGGGTCGCCTGCGCCCTCTGTCTTCAGGGCAAACTGTGCATGCCGAACCCGGACGCGACCTGCGCCGCGGGACGCGGCTTCGCATCTCATTACGACGAGAGGCTCGCGCCAACATGGCTTGTGACGCAATCAACACAGTCAATCTGTGGACGCGAAGTTTATTTTTACGAGCAGCGCGCGCCCCGGTCTGGCCAAGCGATTCGCTGCGTGGCATCGTGTGAGTCGGGAAGGCGTAATGTGGTTGCGAACATGAATGGAAAAGATCCATCAGTCGCGCACGATGGCCGCAATTCGGATAGCGCCACGCAGCATGCGACGGCTCCGGCGCGAAGCGCCGCGATGGGATTGCTGTCGGCCACCGAAATCTGGTCGGCCGGCGCGACCGCGCCTGCCAAAAGTCCCGAGGCTGAGCCCCTTCCCGAGGCTAAACCTCTCGGTGCCAAATCTTTTGAAGCCAAGCCTCTTGAGGCCAGGATTCCCGAGCCGGTAGCGGCCGCGCCCGAGAAAGCGGCGTCGGATTTGCCGCCACAGGCGGAGACGACTGCAGAGATCAAGCCGCGCAGCGTGCGCGAACGGCTGGTTGCGGCGATCTGGTCGACGGAATCACGGACGGCCGCGCCCGCCAAAAGTTCCGGGACGTTAAATTCAGAGACTTCGAATTCAGGGACCGCAAGCTTCAACGCCAGGCGTTCGGAGACCACAAGTTCAGAGGCTACGGTTTCCGTGACCATGACGGCTGCGGACACGCCGCCACCTCACGCAACCGCCGACGCCGAAGCTGCTGACGTCAAAACCAGTGACATCAAAGCTATCGGCATTGGCGAACGCGCCACCGCCGGAATCGCGCCAGCGCAGGCGAGCGAACCGCAACTCGCCGGAATTGCCGAGATCATCAAGGTTCCCGAGCGGGCGACGATCGCAAACGTGCTGCCGCAATTCGCGGCGGCGGCGGAGGTGCAGGCCATCGTCGCGGACGCGCGAACCGCCGCGCACAATGCCGCCTTGGACAAGACGGCCGCTACCAGGCACGCAACCGAAGCCAAAGCCTGGCCGCCGCGAAAATTGTCGGTGGCGCTGCAGGGCGGCGGCTCGTTCGCCGCTTTCAGCTGGGGCGTGCTCGAGCGGCTGCTGGAGCAGCCGGAATGCAGCTTCGATGTCATCAGCGGCGCCAGCGCCGGAGCGGTCAACGCCGCACTGCTGGCGAGCGGGCTGGCCTCCGGCGGCCGCGAAGGCGCGCATGCGCTGCTTGGAAGATTCTGGGGCCGGATGACCAGCGAAGCGTCGTTCCGCTCGCTGATGCTGATCGGCGGATTTTCGCCGGCCGGCAGCACCGTGGCGTTCGGCCCGGCGCTGCGGTCGGGACAGTTCGATCCGTTCGATCTCGATCCGCTGCGCCAAGCGCTGGCCAAGGACATCGATTTCGCCAAGTTGCAGGATCCGGCCTGCCCGAAACTGCTGGTCGCGGCGACGCGGGTGCGCGACGGCGCCTTGCAGATCTTCCGCAACCGGGATCTCACGGCCGATGTCCTGCTGGCCTCGACCTGTCCGCCGCAGCTGCATTGCGCGGTCGACCTCGACGGCGACGCCTATTGGGACGGCGGTTACGGCGCCAACCCGCCGCTGCTCCGGCTGGTGCAGGAATCGGAGGCGAGCGACGTGCTGGTGGTTCAGGTCACGCCGTCGCGCGACAGCTATATTCCGGTGACGATGGCGGCGATCGACCGCCGTCTCGACCAGATCACGGCCAATGCGGTGCTCAACGCCGAATTCGCCGCGCTCGAATGGGCGCGCGACGCCGCTTCGACGCCAGCGCTGCGGGCCTTGCGGCTCTCCCGGATCGCGGCGGAAGACGAGATCGAGGGACTGGCCCAGCGCAGCCCGGTCGATCTCGGGCGCAACTTCATCGGCCTGCTGCACCGCAGCGGCCGCGCCGCCGCCGAGCGTTGGCTGAACCACGGTCCGGACGGGAAGCCGTCCGCACCCCGGCAGCCGCATGAAGACATCGGCGCGCCGGGGATTGATGCCTCCGAAGCGCCACGGGCATTCGAGGCGCCGCCAGCATTCGAAGTGCCTCCGGCTTTCGCGGAGCCCGAGCTGGTCTGATTGCCGCGATCGACATGCGCAAGCGAGCCGATGGACCTTTGTCCCGGCTGTTGCGTTTCATAAATGTTCATCCGCGGCGGACCGCTTTTGGGCGCTGGGTGGATTGTTAAAATTTTACGGAACATTCAGTTCTTTTCCATAGGGTGATGTGTCGGCGAGAAGCGCCCCAACCGCTCAGGACGAGCGATGCCAGCCATAGACCTAGCGATCGCCGACGAAGTCGAAGCGGCCATCCATGTCGGATCCGAGCAAAAACGCTTTGAGACCATCAAGCGCGTCACCGACCTGTTTTTGTCGCAGGCGGGCAGCTACAACGAGGAACAGATCGCGCTGTTCGACGACGTGCTCGAGCGGCTGGTCAAGACCATCGAGCTCCGGGCGATCGCCGACGTAAGTGCCCGGATCGCGCTGGCCGAGATGAGCGCGCAGCTGGCGCCGGTCTCGCAGGCGCCGCCTGCCGTGATCCGCCGGCTGGCGCGGCATGACGAGATCGCCATCGCCGGACCGGTGCTGACCGAATCCGCCCGTCTCAGCACCGACGATCTGGTCGAGATCGCCCAAACCAAGAGCGAACCGCATCTGCTGGCAGTCTCGGGCCGCTGGTGGCTGAAGGAAATCGTCACCGACGCGCTGCTGGCACGTCGCTATCCATCGGTGAGCCGGCGCCTGATCGCCAATCCCGGCGCGCGGGTTTCGGCCGCGGGATTCGCCATCGTCGTGGCGCAGGCCGAATCCGATCCCGAGCTTGCGGTCGCAACCGGGATTCGCGTCGATTTGCCGGCCGGTCTCCGCCTTCAATTATTGCGCAATGCGACCGAAACGGTCCGGGCTCGGCTGTTGTCGCAGGCGCCGCCCCATTTGTTTGAGGAGATCCGTGGCGCCATCGCGGCGGTGTCGGCCGGCGTCGATCGCGAGATGTCCAGGGCGCGCGATTTCAACGCGGCCCGGCGCGCCGTGGCCCTGCTGCGCGAGAACGGCGAACTCAACGAGGCGGCGCTGTTCGCCTTTGCCACGCAGCGGAAATATGAAGAGACCGTGGCGGCGCTGGCCGCGCTGTCGCATTCCAGCATCGAGGTGATCCGTCCCCTGATGCAAAGCCTGCGCGACGACGGCATTCTGGTGCCCTGCAAGGTGGCCGGGCTCGGCTGGGACACCGTCAGCGCGGTGCTGGAAAGCCGGCTCGCCACCGGCTCGATCGCGCTGCATGAGCTGGTCAAGGCCCGCGCCCAGTTTGCGCGGCTGACAACCGAGCATGCGCGCCGCGTGCTGAAATTCTGGCAGGTTCGGGCAAACTCCTCGCCAACCCGGCATTAAAGCATGACAGCCCTCGTTTAATGCTGGCTCGGCGGCTTCGGCTGTTAGCGCTTTGTTAATCAAGACAACGGGACGCCGGAACAAGCTTCACGACTCGTTGAGTCCCTGGGCACTCTAATGCGCCACGATTGATTGGAAAGAAATTTCGTTCATCGGATTGTTGGATGGCTGAATCGAAGTCGTTTCTGGCGGAATTGGAAGAGGCGGTTTCCAGGGGAACGGCCGAAAGCTGCCTGCGGGCCTTGTGGCACGCGACCGATATCCTCATCGCCGGCCGCTATTCCGAAGACCAGATCCGGACCTTCGGCGGGGTCATTGGCCGCCTGGCCGAGGAAATCGAACTCACCGCGCGCGTCCAGCTGGCGAACAAGCTCGCTCCCAGCAACAACGCGCCGCTCGACGTCATCCGGGATCTCGCCTTCGACGATTCGATCGACGTCGCCGGCCCCGTGCTCCGGCAATCGGATCGGCTCGACGTCAAAACGCTGGTTGCCAGTGCAAAATCAAAAAGCCAGCGGCATTTGCTGGCCATCTCGAAGCGGAAGTCGATTTCCGACGCCGTGACCGACGTGCTGGTGGTGCGCGGATCGCCGGAGGTTGTCAGCTCGGTGGCGGCGAACAAAGGCGCGCGCTTTTCCGGTTTCGGCTTTCTGCACCTTTTGCAGCGCTCCGAAGACGACTCGATCCTGGCCGAACAGCTTGGCCTGCGCAAGGACATTCCAAGGCATCTGTTCCAGCAACTGATTTCGAAGGCCTCCGACGAAGTAAAAAAGAAGCTCGAGCGCGAGCGTCCCGACATGGGGGACCTGATCCAGGCCGTGGTCACCGACGTCACCGGCACGATCCACGCGAAATTCGGACCGGCGTCGAAGAACTATTTCGCGGCCAAGCGCATGGTGGGCAAACTCCATCAATATGGCGGCCTGAACGAAGACAAGGTCTTCGAGTTTGCGCACTCGCTCAAGTTCAACGAGACGGCGGTTGCCATGTCGTTGTTGTGCGACGTGCCGATCGACGTCGTCGAGCGCGCGCTGGTCGACACCAACAGGGAAGTCATCCTGATCCTGGCCAAGGCGCTTGATTTCTCGTGGGCGACGACGATGTCGCTGCTGTTTCTCGGCTCGCCCAATTATCGGATCACCGCGGGAGATCTGGACCGGATGAAGCGCGATTTCCAAAAACTGAATGTCGAGACCTCCAAGCAGGTCCTCAGCGTCTACCGGTCGCGCAAGGACGCCTCCGCCGACGGCCTGCAGATGGCCGAACCGCACGCCACCTGAACCGGATTCAATCGCGAGCCCGAAACCGGCGATTCCCCGGCGCAGAGCGGCGATCCTTCACCGCGAGCCGAACGTCGTTTTGCCGAACAGCTCCTTCAGCGTCGAAGGCTGCGAGCGCCAATATTGCGGCGGCGCCTCGACTTGGCCGCCGAGTTCGGCCGCGGCGTGCCAGCCCCAGCGCGGATCGTAAAGCATGCCGCGGGCGAGCGCGACCATGTCGGCCTTGCCTGAGACGACGATCTCTTCGGCCTGTTTGGCTTCCGTGATCAGGCCGACCGCCATGGTGGTGACGCCGGTTGCTTCCTTCACCGCCTGCGCGAACGGCACCTGATAGCCGGGCGACAGCGGAATCTTCTGCAAGGGCGAGGCCCCACCGGAAGAGACATCGATCCAGTCAACGCCGCGTTTCTTCAGTTCCTTGGCGAATTCAACGGTCTGCGCGACGTCCCAGCCGCCCTCGACCCAGTCGGTCGCGGATACCTTGACGCCGATCGGCTTCGCTTCCGGAAACGCCGCGCGCACCGCATCATAGACTTCGAGCGGAAAACGCATGCGGTTTTGCAGGCCGCCGCCATATTGGTCGGTGCGCCGGTTCGAAATCGGCGACAGGAACTCATGCAGGAGATAGCCATGCGCGCCATGCAGTTCGAGGGCATCGAGACCCAGCCGCTCGGCGCGTCTGGCGGCCGCGACGAACGCATCGCGCACCCGTGTCAGACCCGCCGCATCGAGCGCGACCGGCGCCAGTTCGCCTTCCTTGTGCGGCAGGGCGGAAGGACCCACCGTCTGCCAGCCGCCTTCGGCAAGCGGGATCTGCTGACCGCCGTTCCACGGCGTATGGCTCGATCCCTTGCGGCCGGCATGGGCGAGTTGCATCGCCATGGCGGTTTTGGAGTGCTTGCGCACCGAGGCCAAGATCGGCTTCAGCGCGGCTTCAGTGGCGTCGTTCCACAATCCGAGGCATCCCGGCGTGATCCGGCCGATCGCTTCCACGTGGGTGGCCTCGATGCAGAACATCGCCGCGCCCGACAGCGCCAGCGTGTTGATATGCGTGAAATGCCAGTCGCTGGCCTCGCCATCGATTGCCGAATATTGGCACATCGGTGCCACCATGATGCGGTTGGCCAGCTTGAGACCGCGTAATTGAATCGGGGAGAACAGGGTGCTCATCGAGGATATCCTGCGAAAGAGAAGGATCGATCATCTCGCCTCAATCTAATGAACCGTCCGGCTCTGCTCAACCGCGCCCACTATTATTTGATTCCTATTGCTTGATTCCCGCAGCCTTGATCACTTCCATGTTGGCTGCGGTCTCCCGCTTGACGAGATCGTCGATTTCTTCAGGCGACATCGGCAGCACTTCGACGCCGAGCTGCTTCAGGCTGGCCTGCATCGCGGGTTCGGAGAGCACCTTGACCCCGGCATCGTGAAACTTGCTGATGATGTCGCGCGGCGTCTTCGCCGGCATGAACATGGCGAACCAAATCGCGCTGTCCGCGTTCTTCAAGCCGATTTCAGGCGGTGCCGGCACATCGGGCAGATCGGCGACGCGCTTCGGCGTCGAGACCAGCAACGCCCGCACCTGACCGGCATGGATCAGCGGCAGCGCGGTCGCCAGCGGACAGAAATAGAAATCGACGCGGCCTGCGATGAGATCGGCAATCACCTCCGCGCCGCCGCGATAAGGCACGTGGGTCGCCTCGATGCCGGCCGCAAGCCGGAATTTCTCCGCGCTGATATGCACCGCACTGCCGATGCCGACCGAACCAAAGGAGATCGAGCCGGGCTTGGCCTTGGCGTCGGCGATGAAATCCTGCACGGTTTTCCACGGCCGCGATGCCGGCACGATCATCACATTGGCGCTGGATCCGATCATCAGCGCGCCTGAAAGATCGCGGCTGGCATCGAATGGCAGATCGGGAAAAATCGCGGGCGCGATCGTCAGCGCCGAGGAATGGGCGAGAACGCTGTAACCATCGGGATCGGCCTTTGCCACCATCGCCGTACCGAGCGTGCCGCCGGCGCCGGTGCGATTCTCGACCACGATGGATTGCCCGAGTTCAGCCGCGAGGCGATCGAACACCAGACGCGGCACCACGTCGGTCGCACTGCCGGCGCCGAACGGAATCGTCGCCCTGATCAGATGCGATGGCCAGGTTTCCGCGTGGGCGACAGCGAACATACTTGAGAGAACACACAACAAACGGAACAACTTGCTCATCAACATTCCTTTTCAATCGTCGCAACGATGCAAGAACCGTTCCGGGCGGCTTTCATTGCAGCAGCGTGAATTGCAGCAGCAGCGTGCGCTGGATCAACGAGAAATTGTCATCGGAAACCAGCGTCAGCACGGTGTCGCCTTCGGGTGTAATGAAGGCGTCGATACCTTCCATGTTGTCGATCTCGTCGCCGAGGTCCGCTTCGAAGATCGACGGGCCGTCGACCAACGCGCCCGGCGCCACCGATTGAAGCGGGATGCGGCGGATGCGAATACCAACACCGGCAACGAACGAAAATTTCCGCTCCAATACCAGGAGTTCGCCCGAAGGCAGCAGCGTCGCATCGCTGATGTCGTAGGCGTTGCTGCGGCGGACGCTGAATTGCCCCGGCGACGGGCCGCCGACCAGGAACGCGATGAGATTGCCGTCGGCATCGAGCCCGCGTTCGGAGAGCGCGATCAGCGTACCCGCCAGCGGCAGCCCCTTGGGCACCACCACCAGCGCTTCCAGCCCCTGGTTGAACGGGAGCGTCTTCACCGCCGGCGGCATCGGCACCACCTCGCCGCGTGAGCGCGTGAAGCCCTTGCTGAAATCGAACCGCAGCACCTGGTTGACGCGCTCGAGCCCGATATAGACGAACGATCCGTCGAGCGCGATCGATTCGGTGTCGAACCAGCCCCGCGCCGTGATCGGCCGGCCGTCGGCTCCCAACATCGGCGCGGCCTCGACATCGGCGAGCCCGGTCATCTCGCCTTCCTGATAAAGGATGCGGCCGGTGAACCAGCTTCCCTTGTCGCTGAAGGAGATGAAGCGCTCGCCCTTGCGGTCAAGCCGGATTCCCGACAAGCCACCGAACCCCGGAAAGCGCGAGGTAAGCACCAGCCCGCCGCGATATTGCAATGAGCCGAACCGCACATGGGAGCGGTCGCGCGGATCGAACGAAGGAATCGGCCGGGCGTTGACTTCGATCGAGATCGGGGCCGCGACCGAGTGTTCATCCAATGCCCCCTGTTTCGACGATAGTTCCGTCGCAAGCTGCGCCCGCGCGACGCCGGGCAGCGCAAGCGTGGAAAGCATCGCAGCGCTGGATTGCAGGAAGCGGCGGCGGCCGATGTCGTGTCGCATCAGATACGGCGTCCGCTGATTTCGGGCACGGACGCCTGGCGCATACCGCCGTCATTCCGGGATACGCCACTTGGCGCGAGCCCGTCATCGGTCCGCGCAAAGCGCGGACCCGGTGGCGGGCCCCGGAATGACAGCTTCATGATCTCATTCTTACGAATGCAGCTTGCGCCGGGGACGGTTGCTTGGAGCGGGCGCAGCGCCGTGGGTCTCGCTGAACAGTTCCGCGAGTTTTTCCGTGATGGCGCCACCGAGTTCCTCGGCATCCACGATGGTAACCGCGCGGCGATAATAGCGCGTGACATCGTGGCCGATGCCGATCGCGATCAGCTCGACCGGCGAGCGGGTCTCGATCTCCTCGATGATGTGGCGCAGATGCCGCTCCAGGTAATTGCCGGGATTGACCGACAGCGTGGAATCGTCGACCGGGGCGCCATCGGAAATCATCATCAGGATCTTGCGCTGCTCGGGCCGAGCGAGCAGCCGCTTGTGCGCCCAGTCGAGCGCCTCGCCGTCGATATTCTCCTTGAGCAGGCCCTCGCGCATCATCAGCCCGAGATTCTTGCGCGAACGCCGCCACGGCGCGTCCGCCGCCTTGTAGATGATGTGACGGAGATCGTTGAGGCGTCCGGGATTGGCCGGCTTGCCGGCGGCAAGCCAGGCCTCGCGCGACTGGCCGCCCTTCCAAGCCCGCGTCGTAAAACCGAGGATCTCGACCTTGACGCCGCAGCGCTCCAGCGTCCGCGCCAGGATATCCGCGCAGGTCGCCGCCACCGTGATCGGCCTGCCGCGCATCGAGCCGGAATTGTCGAGCAGCAGCGTCACCACGGTATCGCGGAAGGTCGCTTCCTTTTCGTTCATGAACGACAACGGGTGATGGGGATCGGTCACCACGCGCGACAGCCGCGCCGGATCGAGGATGCCTTCCTCGAGGTCGAATTCCCAGGCGCGGTTCTGCTGCGCCATCAGGCGGCGCTGCAACCGGTTCGCCAGCCGCGCGACGATGCCTTGCAGATGCGCGAGCTGCTTGTCGAGATAGCTGCGCAGGCGCTCAAGTTCGTCGTGATCGCAAAGATCTTCGGCGGCGATGACCTCGTCGAATTTCGGCGCAAACGCATGATATTCCGGCCCGCGCGGCTCGTTGGCGCCACGCGTGTTCGGCCGCGTCGCCTCGCCCGGCGTCTCGTCGTCGCCGAGCTCGCCGTCGTCGAAGGTGTCGCTGGTCGAGGCTTGCGCGCTTTCCATCGCGCTTTCCGACATTTCGTCGGTTGTCGTCTGCGCCTGATCGGCGGTCATTTCCTGCGCCGCGTCGCTGTCGGGCGAGCCCTCGGAGCCCGACTGATCGCTCTCGCCATCCGGATTTTCGTCCTGGTTCTCGTCCTCGTCGGCCTCCGCGTCGCGGTCGTCGCCAAGATCGAGCGCCGACAACAGATCATGCACGAGATCGCCGAATTTCGCCTGATCCTCGGTGACGCGGCTCAACTGATCGAGACGCGAACCGATCTTGTCCTCCAGAATCGGCCGCCAGAGATCGACCATCTTGCGTGCCGCCACCGGCGGGGCGAGCCCGGTCAACCGCTCGCGCACCAGCATCGCCAGCGCGTCGGACAGCGGCGCATCGGCGCGATCGGTGATCTCATCGAACTTGCCGCGATGGAAGTGATCGTCGAGCATGGCGGTGAGATTCTTGGCGACCCCGGACATCCGCCGCGAGCCGATCGCTTCCACCCGCGCCTGCTCCACCGCCTCGAACACGCCGCGGGCCTGCGGGTTTCCCGGCATCAGCTTGCGATGCACTTTCGGGTCATGGCAGGCGAGCTTCAAGGCGATCGAGTCGGCATGGCCGCGCACGATGGCGGCATCGCGCCTGGTCATCTTGCGCGCCGGCTCCGGCAGCCGGGCCTTACCGGGCGACAGCCCCGGACGTTCGGCGGCGAACGTCACTTCGAGTTCAGGCGTTTTGGCGATCGCGCGCAGACAGGCCGCGACCGCGCGCTTGAACGGCTCGGTCGGCGCTTCCTTGGCTCCGGTACGGAATTTGATGTTGGAGGTGGTCATCTCGATCTCACCGTCGTCCCCGAGAAAGCGGGGACCCATAACCTCAGGAAAGAGTCGTTGAGCGCGGACGCGGTCCCAATCTTCGCAACAACCACGTCCTGTGGTTATGGGTCCCGGATCGCGCTCCGCTTGTCCGGGACCACATCATTGGTCATTGGTCCTTAGCTCAACGCCACGTTGACCGACGATTCCGTCAGCTCCGCGTTGAAGCAGCGCTGATAGAATTCGGCGACCAGCGGCCGTTCCAGTTCGTCGCATTTGTTGAGGAAAGTAACGCGGAACGCAAACCCGATATCGCTGAAGATCTCGGCGTTTTCCGCCCAGGTGATCACCGTGCGCGGACTCATCACCGTCGACAGATCGCCATTGGCGAAGGCGTTGCGGGTGAGATCGGCCAGCCGCACCATCTTGTTGACGATGTCGCGGCCTTCGGGATTGCGATAATGGCGCGCTTTCGCCAGCACGATCTCGACCTCTTCGTCATGGGCAAGATAATTCAGCGTGGTCACGATCGACCAGCGGTCCATCTGGCCCTGGTTGATCTGCTGGGTGCCGTGATAGAGGCCCGATGTGTCGCCGAGACCGACGGTGTTGGCGGTCGCGAACAGGCGGAAACACGGATGCGGCTTGATCACCTTGTTCTGGTCGAGCAGCGTCAGCCGGCCGGAGACTTCGAGCACGCGCTGGATCACGAACATCACGTCGGGGCGTCCGGCGTCATATTCGTCGAACACAAGCGCGATATTGTGCTGCAAAGCCCAGGGCAGGATGCCGTCGCGGAATTCGGTGACCTGCTTGCCGTCGCGGACGACAATGGAGTCCTTGCCGACCAGATCGATCCGGCTGATGTGGCTGTCGAGATTGACGCGCACGCAGGGCCAGTTCAGCCGCGCCGCCACCTGCTCGATATGCGTCGATTTGCCGGTGCCGTGATAGCCGGTGACCATGACGCGGCGGTTTCTGGAAAAGCCGGCCAGGATCGCAAGCGTGGTGGCGCGATCGAAACGGTAGTCGGCATCGACTTCCGGAACGTGCGGATCGCTCTCGGAATAGGCCGGGACTTCGAGGTCGCTGTCGATTCCGAAAACCTGACGGACCGACACCTTCATGTCGGGCAAGCCGGTGATTTCTGCTGATTTGGTCATGGCGGCGGTCGTCATCAGTCCTCCGGGGTCTCGGGCGGTCCCGAAACCAGATTGCGGTGTGGCTGCGGAAGGGTGCTATCCGAAACCTAGCAGAGAGCAACGGCGGGCAGAAGCCCGGAGGCCAATCAAAGTTCCATTGCCTTATCATCAAGATAGGCGCTGACGCTGGTTTTTGGAAGGCTGCCCTGCGATTCCCGCCGCACTTTCGGCTCGTTCGGCCCTGAGTCGCGGCGCAGGCCGGCACCGGCGGCACTTTCCCGCCCGGATAGGGGTTATGCTAGGCCTGCCGAATCGGGCGGCGATGCCAACGCGGGAATTGAGTGAGCTCCTATATCGAACCACTGGTCGCTTTCGCCTCGGCCCATGCGGGGCTGGCCTATTTCACGCTATTCCTGGCGGCGTTGCTGGAAGCCGTTCCCGTTGTCGGCTCGGTGGTGCCGGGCTCGACCATCATCCTGGCGCTGAGCGCGCTGGTGCCCGGCGGAGAATTGCGGATCGAATGGGTGTTGGCGGCAGCGATTGCCGGCGCGCTGCTGGGCGACGGCACAGCGTTCTGGATCGGTCACCGCAGCCAGCGCGAGATCCTCAACACTTGGCCGCTGGCGAATTATCCGCGGGTGATCGCGCAGAGCGCGGCGTTCTTTCATCGCTGGGGGGCGCTGGCGGTGTTCTTCGCCCGCTTCGTGCCGCCGATACGCGCGTTCGTGCCGATCACGGCCGGGGCGCTGGCGATGCCGCCGCTGCGATTCTACGCCGTCAACATCCCTGCGATCCTGCTGTGGGCGCCGGCACATGTGCTGCCGGGCGTGCTTGCGGTGTCGGCGCTCCACAAATATGCCGGGCTTCCGCCTCATGCCGGCCTGGGCAGGCATTATTGGATGCTGGCCGTGTTTGGCAGCGCAATCGTTATCGCGCTGGTCACCTGGGTGATCCGCCGCCGGCAGGGCGGCAACGCCATTGAACCGCCGCCCCGGCCGCTGTTCAGCCGTCCCGACGCTCACCGCGAGACGTGAATCGCGCCAACGTCAGCTGCGAACGACGGTCTTGAGATAATTATACGCCTTGATGATTTCGATCAGGCGATCCTCGGTGGAGCGGTCGCCGCCATTGGCGTCGGGATGATGCTGCTTCACCAGCGCCTTGTACTTCGTCTTGACGTCCTCGAGTGTCGCTTCGGCGCCGAGACCCATCACCTGCAACGCCTTGCGCTCGGCATTGAACACCTTGCGCGGCTCGCCCTTGACTTCGCTGTCCGCCGCGCCGGGACCCGGCCGCCAGCGTCCACGGCCGTTGAGCTCGCTGAACATATGAAACGGATCGGAGGCGCCTTCGAGATCAGCCTCGGCGTCGCCCTTGCCGCGCTTGGCGCTGGTGTTGGCGCCCATTTTCCAGGTCGGACGGTGGCCGGTCAGCGCATCCTTCTGATAGCGCGCGACCGCATCGGCATTCATGCCCTGGAAGAAATTATAGGACTGATTGTACTCGCGGACATGGTTAAGACAGAAGTGCCAATACTCCTTGTCCTGCAAGCGGCCCTTGGGCGCGCGATGCGGGCCCTTGTTGTTGCAGCCAGGCCATTCGCACCCGGTCGCGGCTTCGCGCGCCTGAGCCTGCTGCTTGGCGCTCAGCTTGTTGGGCTTGATGCGAATGGAATCGAAGAATTTGGATGAATCAATCGGCATGGCTGACTTTGACTACGCAATGCAAAAGGCTTCAAGTCTTGACATTGCGAATACCTCACTCCTGACACGCCATTGACGAATTGCAGCCGCGGTCGTATTGCCCAGACGATGAGCAGCAATCGACCCGTCAAGCAGGCTATCACAAACAAGTTGCGCGAAACTTTCGCACCGGAAAGTCTCGACGTCGCCGACGAGTCACATCTGCATGAAGGCCACGCCGGCCACGCGCCGGGCGGCGAGACGCATTTCCGAATCTATATTGTGTCGCCCGCGTTCGAAGGGAAGAGCCGAATCGAACGCCACCGCCTGATTAATGCGGCGCTGGTCGAGGAACTCGCAGGCCCCGTGCATGCGCTGGCGATCAGCGCGCAGACGCCGGGCGAAAAGAAAGACTGAGATTCCTGGTTCCGCCCTCGGCCATCGTCATTCCGGACGGCGCGAAGCGGCGATCCGGAATCTCGAGCCAATAACTTCTGGATTCCGGGTCCACGTTATCGCGTGTCCCGAAATGACAGTCGAGCTTGCCGCGGCCCTAGATGCCTTATCGGTTCTGATTGAATCAGACGCGGGCTCTACCATTTTGTTTTAACGCGTTTTCTTCACGCGAACCGCTATCCGCTTCGCTTTAAGATGCCGTGCCGGCCCGCTTCGGCTTTTTCCCCTCGCCCTCGGCCTCGCGCGGCACCGGCACGATTCGCAGCGCGGTGATGCGGTTGCGCTCGCGGCGCAGGACGCGGAAGCGGAAGCCGTGGAAGGTGAAGCTCTGGCCGCGTTCGGGGATCGAACGGGCCTCGTGAATCACGAGACCGGCGACGGTGGTCGCCTCTTCGTCGGGCAGACGCCAGTCCATCGCGCGGTTGAGATCGCGGATCGGCACCGAACCGTCCACCACCACGGAGCCGTCGGGCTGGGCGCGGACGCCCGCCACCACGACATCCTGCTCGTCGGAAATATCGCCGACGATTTCTTCCAGGATATCCTCCAGCGTCACGATACCCTCGACCTCGCCATACTCGTCGACGACCAGCGCGAAGTGGGTCTTGCGGCGGCGGAACGCTTTGAGCTGTTCGGATACCGAGCGCATCTCCGGCACGAACCAGGGCGGCAGCGCGATCGTCGAGACGTCGATCTTCGAGGTATCGCCGTCGGCGTTGCGGATCGCGCGCAACAGATCCTTGGCGTGCAGCACGCCGATGATGTTTTCGGGCTTGTCCCGCCAGAGCGGAATGCGGGTGTACTCGCTCGCCAGCACCTCGCGCACCAGTTCTTCCGCCGGCAGATCGGCGTTGATCATCACCATCTCGGTGCGATGGACCATCACGTCGGAGACCTGGAGCTCGCGCAAATCCAGCAATCCGCCGAACATGTCGCGGTCCTGCTTTTCGACCTTGCCCTCGTGATGCAACAAATCGACCGCGCCGCGCAGCCGTTCGGTCGGCGACAGGATCGGCTGGTTGGCGCCGATCCTGATCCCCAGCGCCCGCATCAACCCGCGGACGATCACCTCGACGACGGCGAGCAGCGGCCCGAGCAGATACACCATCAGCTTCATCGGGCGCGCGACCGCGAGCGAGACCCGGTCCGGCGCGTTGATGGCGATGGTCTTGGGCAGCACTTCGGCGAAAATGACGACCAGCGCCGTCATCACGCCGGTGGCGTAGAGCACGCCGACATCGCCGAACCACGCCGTGAAGATCCCGGTCGCCAGCACCGAGGCGCCGATATTGGCGATGTTGTTACCGAGCAGCAGCGCGCCGATCAGCCGTTCGCGCATCGCAAACAGGCTGGAGACGACGTCGGCATCGCGATTGCCCTGCTTCGACAGCCGCAGCATGCTGGCGCGCGAGGCGCCGGTCAGCGCGGTTTCGCTAGCCGCGAAAAAAGCGGATATCAAAAGACATACGATGACGATCGAGAGCGTGATCCAGTCCATGAGCTTTCAATTGCTCTGCGCCAGTTTGCGCGCCAGAAAATCACGAACCAAAGACGGTTGAATGTCAGGCGCGATGACGGCGCGTCCGATCGCCTCGAGCAGGATGAAGGTGAGACGGCCGCGCTTGACCTTCTTGTCCTGCGCCATCAGCGCCATCAGCGCGTCGGCATCCGCCAACCCTTCCTGGGTGAAGCCTGCTATATCCTGTAAATGGGTCGGCAGACCCGCTTCGGCAAGGTGATGCCGGATTCGGACCACATCCGATGCTCCGATCATGCCGAGCTGCGCGGAAAATTCGGCCGCCAGCACCATGCCGACGGCAACGCCTTCGCCATGAAACAGGCGATCGGAAAACCCGGTCGCGGCCTCCAGGGCGTGGCCGAACGTATGGCCGAGATTGAGCAGCGCCCGCTCGCCGGTCTCGCGCTCGTCGCGCGCCACGATCGCCGCCTTGGCGCGGCAGGAGGTAGCGATCGCGTGCTCCCGCGCCGCGCCGCCGGTGAAGATGCCGGCATGGTTGGCTTCGAGCCAGGTGAAAAACGCTTCGTCCCCGAGCAGGCCATATTTGGCGACCTCGGCGTAGCCGGCGCGGAACTGGCGCGGCGACAGGGTGTCGAGCACCGCGGTATCCGCCACCACCAGCACCGGCTGGTGAAATGCGCCGAGCAGGTTCTTGCCGCGAGGTGAATTGATTCCGGTCTTGCCGCCGACCGACGAATCGACCTGCGCCAGCAGCGACGTCGGCACCTGCACGAAATCGACGCCGCGGCGCAGGATCGCCGCCGCGAAACCGGCGAGATCGCCGACCACGCCGCCGCCCAGCGCCACCACTAGGTCGTTGCGCTCAATTTTGGCTGCGATCAGCGCCTCGCTGACCTGCTGGAGACCGGCGTAGCTCTTGGAACCCTCGCCTTCCTCGACCACGATGGCTGAGGTCGCAATGCCCGCTTCCGACAGCGCGGCCTCGGTCTGCTTCAGCCAATGTTTTGCCACCGTACGGTCGGTGACGATGGCGGTACGCGCGCCGGGCCGCAGCGCGGCGATACGGGCGCCGAGCGATTGCAGCACGTCGCGGCCGATGATGATGTCATAGGCGCGCTCGCCGAGCGCGACCTCGACGGTCAGGGAAGCAGAATGTTTCAGCGGCGCGGTCATCCGGTAGCGTCCAAGGTGTTCGGGGTCGCGGCGGTCGCGCCGCCGCACAGCCAGCCATGCAGGGCATCGAGGCATTCATCGACGATCTTGTCGTGCGGCACGTCGCGCGACCAGATGGTGAGATCGGCCTGCCGGTAGAACGGTTCGCGCTCGCCGATCAGACGATCGACCGTTCCAGCCGGATCGGCGGTCTTCAGCAGCGGCCGGTCGGCGCGGCGCTTGACCCGGCGCATGATGACATCGGCATCGGCCTTGAGCCAGATCGAGACCGCTTGGCGGCGAATCCGCTCGCGGGTATCCTCGCGCAGGAAGGCGCCGCCGCCGGTGGCAAGCACGCCGGGTCCGCTGTCGAGCAGCCGCGCGATTACCCGCGCCTCGCCATCCCTGAAATAGGGTTCGCCATAGGTTTCGAAAATGTCCGGGATCGACAGCCGGTGCGCGGCCTCGATTTCGATATCCGCGTCGAGGAACGGAAGCCGCAGCCGCGCCGCCAGCCTTCGCCCGACGGTCGACTTGCCGGCGCCCATCATGCCCACCAGCACGACCGAGCGCGTTCCCAGCGCCGAGATAATCCCGGCCTCCTGGGAAGCGCCAATGGGTGCCGGCAAGGCGGTCTCAGACATCAAAAAACCTTTTGTGGCGGATTTGCCGCATGGTCCGCCACCATACTACCCCCGCTGATACCGTTGCTAGAGCAGGATCCGGAAAACACGCCCTCGGACGACGGCCCGATGGGTGGACGCCGCCCTTGCAACGCCGGAACGAACATGATGGTGGTTGGTCACCTGCCGCTAAGCTGATGATTCCGTGATCAATACGCCTGCCAAAGGCCTTCGCCGATGCCCAGCCTGTTCCGCTTTCTGACGGTCGTCGCCCTCATCTGCGGGATTGTCTATGGGGTGATCTTCGCCCTCGCCAACTTCGTCAATCCGAAGCCGCGGCAAATGACCGTCACGATCCCGCCCGACAAATTTCTCAAGAAATAGAAGCTACGGTCCGGCTTGCGGATGCGAGCGGCGCATCCGGTGCGGCTTCGCCCTGACGGAGGGGCCGGCGCGTTGCGGGGACGGCGGTGACCGATGGGTTCCAAGAATCTGGGTTCCAAGAATTCTGACGCCAAGCTGATCGGCCTGTTCCTCGACATGCTGGCGGCGGAACAGGGCGCCGGCGACAACACGATCGATGCCTATCGCCGCGATCTCACCGACCTTTCCGAATTCCTCGGCCGCAGCGGCCAAACCCTTGCCAAGGCCGAAACCCAGGCGCTGCGCGACTACCTCGCCGATCTCGATACGCGCGGATTCAAGTCGTCGAGCGTGGCGCGAAGGCTGTCGGCGACCCGGCATCTGTTTCGTTTCCTGCTCAACGAACGCATCCGCAGCGACGATCCCGCGGCGATCCTGTCCGGCCCGAAGCGCGGCCGCGGCCTGCCCAAAGTGCTGTCGATATCGGACGTCGACCGCCTGCTGACGCGCGCCAAGGAGCTTGCCGCCGTGCCGGAGGCTTCCGCGCAGCAACGGCTTCGCGCGATCCGCCTCTATTGCCTGCTCGAAGTGCTCTACGCTACCGGCCTTCGGGTCTCCGAACTGGTGGCGCTGCCGCTGTCGGCCTCGCGCCGCGATACCAGCATGATCGTGGTGCGCGGCAAGGGCGGCAAGGAACGGCTGGTGCCGCTGAACCAGGCTTCGCGGCAGGCGATGGTCGATTACCTTGCGGCGATGCAGGGGCTCAAGGGCGAAAAGAACAAAGGCGCCCCGGCATCAAAAGACAATCCGGCCTCGCCGGCCTCGAAATGGCTGTTTCCGTCCTTTGGCGAAAGCGGGCACCTGACCCGTCAGCATTTCGCGCGCGACCTGAAGGAACTGGCAGCCTCTACCGGGCTCGCCCCGCGGCTGGTCAGCCCGCATGTGCTGCGCCACGCCTTCGCCAGCCACCTCCTGCACAACGGCGCGGACCTGCGCATCGTGCAGACACTGCTCGGCCACACCGATATCTCGACCACCCAGATTTATACCCATGTGGTCGAGGAGCGCCTGAAAAGCCTGGTGCGCGACCTGCATCCGCTGGCGGAGAAATAACCTCACGCCGAAGCACTGCCTTGCCGGGACACCTCGACTTGGCACCTTGACTTGGGCGCGTTCTGCCGCGAAAGAGCCATCCGCCCGCCTGCGGGCGTTTCCGCCAGCGTCCCACCGAACCGGCCTCACCGCACCCCGAAATACACGCTAACCAATTGAAGATCATTACCTTCTTCAAATCGCCCGAAGCCGCTTCGCGCCGAATCGCGTTCGTCCTTATATTGCTTTGATGCCGGATCACATGCGCAGCTATCTCGACTTTGAAAAGCCCGTCGCCGAACTCGACTCCAAGGTCGACGAACTGCGCATGCTGGCGGTGACCGGCAGCGACATCAACGAGGAAATTTCGCGGCTGGAGGAGAAGTCGGCGCAGGCGCTGAGCGACCTCTACGCCAATCTGACGCCGTGGCAGAAGACGCTGGTCGCGCGGCATCCGCAGCGGCCGCATTTGACCGATTTCATCGGCGGCCTGATCACCGAATTCACCCCGCTCGCCGGCGACCGCAAATTCGGCGAGGACGCCGCGCTGATCGGCGGCTTCGGCCGTTTCCACGGCGAGAGCATCTGCGTGATGGGCCAGGAAAAGGGCGCCAGCACCGAATCCCGCATCAAGCATAATTTCGGCATGGCGCGCCCCGAAGGCTACCGCAAGGCGGTGCGCCTGATGGAGATGGCGGAGCGCTTCGGCATTCCCGTGCTGTCGATCGTCGATTCCGCCGGCGCCTATCCCGGCATCGGCGCCGAGGAGCGCGGACAGGCCGAGGCGATCGCGCGGTCGACCGACGCCTGCCTGGCGCTGCGCGTGCCCAATGTCGCGATCATCACCGGCGAGGGCATGTCCGGCGGCGCCATCGCGATCACGACGGCCAACCGCGTCCTGATGCTCGAACATGCCATTTACAGCGTGATCTCGCCGGAAGCGGCGTCCTCGATCCTGTGGCGCGACGGGACCAAGGCCCAGGAAGCGGCGACCAGCATGAAGATCACGGCGCAGGACATGCTGCGGTTTGGCGTGATCGATTCCATCCTGAAGGAGCCGCCGGGCGGCGCCCATCGCGACCCGCAAGCCATGATCGCGGCCACCGGCGAGGCGATCGCCCAAGCCTTCAGCGAGCTGCGCGGCCTTAGCCCAGACGCGATCCGCCAGCAGCGACGTCAGAAATTCCTCGATATCGGCCGGAAGCTGGCCTGAGCGGCGCGGCCGCGGCTTTGCGCCTGACCCTCGGCGCGGACTAGAACCGCTTGCATCTTGCAAAAATCGGCGGTTTTGGCCGCAATTAGGCCCACAGCCCGGTATTTAATCCTTGTTGACCATGCCGGGCCAGGAACCCGCTGCCACGCCCCGGTCGGCTTGCGAGCGGGGGACCCGAAGAGTAGTATTTTAAACAATGGCTTCAGGGCACGGACACTATAGTTGGGGCGTGGAATTGCCCGTTGGGTGTGGAGCTTCGCATTGATCCATCGCTCGCTGGTTCGCGCACTTATCACATCGGTCGCGCTGGCGGCCGGTGCGCTGCTGGCCGGCTGCAACAGCGACGAAGTCTCGCTCGCCAATAACGCCAAGGCCAATCAACCGGTTTCCCCGAAGCTGGTCGCCGCGATCAACGAAAAGAACATGGATCTGCAGTCGCCGATCCTGGTCCGGCTGTTCAAGGAAGAGGCGGAACTGGAGATCTGGAAGCAGGACCGGTCCGGCCGCTTCGCGCTCCTGAAAACCTATCCGATCTGCCGCTGGTCGGGCGATCTGGGCCCCAAGGTCCGCGAGGGCGACCGCCAGGCGCCGGAGGGCTTTTACTCGATCTCGCCGGCGCAGATGAACCCGCAATCGGCCTATTATCTTTCGTTCAACACCGGCTTCCCCAACGCCTTCGACAAGGCGCTGGGCCGCACCGGCTCCGAACTGATGGTGCATGGCGACTGCTCGTCGCGCGGCTGCTACGCCATGACCGACGAACAGATCGCGGAAATCTATTCGCTGGGGCGGGAATCATTCTTCGGCGGCCAGCGCGCCTTCCAGTTCCAGGCCTATCCGTTCCGGATGACGCCGGTGAACATGGCTAGGCACCGCAACAACCCGAACATGCCGTTCTGGCGCATGATCAAGGAAGGCAACGATCATTTCGAGGTGACGAAACAGGAGCCGAAGGTCGATTTCTGCGAAAAGAAATACGTCTTTGACGCGGCGAGGGCGCCAAATGCGACCAAGGACCCTGTGTTCGATGCCTCGGCCAAATGCCCGGCCTATGTGATCCCGGATGAAATCGCCGACGCCGTGCGCCAGAAACAGGAGCAGGACGACGCCGAATTCGCCAAGCTGGTTTCCAAGGGAACGCCGGTCGCGAGGATGAATACCGGGATCGACGGCGGCATGAACAAGATCTTCGCCGCGGCGCTGCCCGACGGCAACACCGGATTGTCCGAAGGCGGCCAAGGCCTTTCGCTGGTGCATGAGCGGCTGCCCGGAACGATCCCGATCGATCACGTCAATCCGCCGCACCCGCCGAATCTGGCGCAGCCCGACGAACAGCAGCCGGTCGTTGCGGTCACGCCGCCGGCAACGAGAGTGGCCGCGGCAGCACCGAATGCAAATGCGCCATCTGACGGATTCTTCCATAACCTGGCCCACAAGGTCGGCTTCGGCGCCGCGGCCGCCGACACCACGGCGGCCATGCCACCGCCGCCTCCCGCCGCTCCGGCCAAGCCGAAAGTGATCGAAGCCCGACGCGGCGTGCCGGCACGCCCCGAGGCGGCAAAACCCGAAACCCAGCAAGCCGCGACCAAGCCGGCACCGAAACCCTCGGCAACCGATAAGCCCGCAACGGCTGCGGCGGCCCCTGCACAACAAGACACGCTGGTCGCTGGCGCTCAGCCGGTCGTGCAGTCGAACTCATTCAACAGCCGCTTCTCGGCGACGCGCTAACAGGCGGTCGTTCCGGGGAATGCCATTTCCGGAGAATGCCATCGGGTCCGCGGAAGCCGCAGCCCGATGAAGTAGCCGTGAAGTACCGTCGTCATTCCGGTTCGATGTACAGCATCGCATCGAACCCGGAATCGCGAGATTCCCCGATGCGCAATTGCGCGTCTGGGGTCTAAGTCCCTGCGGACCATCCCGGAATGACGGTGGGGCTTAATGGTTGCTACGCATCCAATTATCACAAGATCTTAAGTGATGATGTCAGCGTATCTCGCCTGATTCGCTCAGGCATATCTGCCGTGGCAGTGCTTGTACTTCTTGCCGGAGCCGCAGGGGCAGTCCTCGTTGCGGCCGACCTTGCCCCAGGTCGCCGGATTTTTGGGATCGCGGGCAGCGGTTACCGCCGGCACTAGCGAAGCGTCGGCGAAGGCCATTTCGTCTTCCCCGGTGTTCGGATCGAGCTTGTGCGCTTCCATCGCCAGCAGCACCGGCTGTGGCTCTTCCGGCGGCACGATCTCGACGCGCATCAGTTGCGCCGTCACCGCCTCGCGCAGGTGAGCGATCATCGCCTCGAACAGGCTGAAGGCTTCCGACTTGTACTCCTGCAACGGATCGCGCTGGCCGTAGCCGCGCAGCCCGATCACCTGACGCAGATGATCGAGCATCACCAGGTGCTCGCGCCATAGATGATCCAGCGTTTGCAGCAGGATCGTCTTTTCGACATAACGCATCACGTCCGGGCCCCATTGCGCCACCTTGGCCGCCATGTGCTCGTCGACGCGGCTCTCGATGCGCGACAGCAATTCCTCGTCGGCGATGCCTTCTTCCTTGGCCCATTCATCGACCGGCAGATCGATCTCGAGGACGCGCTTCAATTCTTCCTTCAGGCCGGCAACGTCCCATTGCTCGGCATAGGCGTGTTCGGGCACGTGCTTGGTGACGACGTCCTCGACAAAAGCGTGTCGCATGTCGGCGACAGTCTCGGCGACACTGTCATCCTTCATCAGATCGACGCGCTGCTCGAAGATCACCTTGCGCTGATCGTTCTGGACGTCGTCATATTTCAGCAGATTCTTGCGGATGTCGAAGTTGCGCGCCTCGACCTTCTGCTGCGCTTTCTCCAGCGCCTTGTTGATCCAGGGATGGATGATGGCCTCGCCCTCTTTCAGGCCAAGCCGCGTCAGCATGGTGTCGAGCCGGTCGGAGCCGAAAATCCGCATCAGATCGTCTTCCAGCGACAGGAAGAATTTCGAGCGTCCGGGATCGCCCTGGCGTCCCGAGCGGCCGCGCAACTGGTTGTCGATGCGCCGCGATTCATGGCGCTCGGAGCCGATGATGTAGAGCCCGCCCGGCCGGGTCACGGTCCTGGCCGGCTTCGATCCCTTGGCGGGTTCGATCTCGATGACATCCTCGGCCTTGAGCACGATGTTGCGGAAGCGTTCGATATCGGCCTTGATCTGCTCGATCTTGGCGGCCTTCTCGGCCTCGTCGGTGATACCGCCGGTCTCCTGCTGGATCCGCATCTCGAGCGAGCCGCCGAGCTTGATGTCGGTGCCGCGGCCGGCCATGTTGGTCGCGATCGTGATCGCGCCGGGCACGCCGGCTTCCGCGACGATATAGGCTTCCTGCTCGTGGAAGCGCGCATTCAACACCGCGAACAGCTTGGCCGGCTTGCCGGCGCGGGCTGCTGCGTAAAGCTTGTCCATTCCGGATTCGGCGCCGAAATCGATCTGCTTGTAGCCGTTCTTTTTCAGGTACTCGGCCAGCACCTCGGATTTTTCGATCGAAGCGGTGCCGACCAATACCGGTTGCAGCCGCGCGTTGGCGCGTTCGATCTCGGCCATGATCGCCCCATGTTTCTCGTTCTGGGTGCGATAGACCTCATCGTCTTCGTCGAGACGCGCCACCGGCAGGTTGGTCGGGATCTCCACCACTTCGAGCTTGTAGATGTCGAATAATTCGTCGGCTTCGGTCAGCGCCGTGCCGGTCATGCCGGAGAGCTTCTCGTACATCCGGAAATAATTCTGGAAGGTGATCGAGGCCAGCGTCTGGTTTTCCGGCTGGACCTGGACATGCTCCTTGGCTTCCAACGCCTGGTGCAGACCCTCGGAATAGCGGCGGCCCTGCATCATGCGGCCGGTGAACTCGTCGATGATGACGACCTCGCCGTCGCGGACGATGTAATCCTTGTCGCGCTGGAACAGCGAATGCGCGCGCAGCGCCTGGTTGATATGATGCACCACCGAGACGTTCTCGACGTCATAGAGCGAATCGCCCTTGAGCTGGCCGGCGTCGCGCAGCAGAACTTCGATCTTTTCCATGCCGGCTTCGGTCAGCGTCACCGAACGCTGCTTCTCGTCGACCTCGTAATCGGCGACCTTTTGCAGCTTCGGCATGAAGGTGTCGATGGTGTTGTAGAATTCCGAGCGGTCGTCGAGCGGCCCGGAAATGATCAGCGGCGTGCGCGCCTCATCGATCAGGATCGAATCGACCTCGTCGACGATGGCGTAGAAGTGACCGCGCTGGACCATGTCCTCCAGGCGGTACTTCATGTTGTCGCGCAGATAGTCGAAGCCGTATTCGTTGTTGGTGCCGTAGGTGATGTCGCGCGCGTAGGCTTCCTTGCGCTCGGCGTCGTCGAGGCCGTGGACGATCACGCCGGTGGTGAGGCCGAGGAAACCGTAGATCTGCCCCATCCAGCCGGAGTCGCGGCTGGCGAGGTAGTCGTTGACGGTGACGACGTGGACGCCCTTGCCGGCCAGCGCGTTGAGATAGACCGCCAGCGTCGCGACCAGCGTCTTGCCTTCGCCGGTCTTCATCTCGGCGATATCGCCTTCGTGCAGCACCATGCCGCCGATCAACTGCACATCGAAATGCCGTTGGCCGAGCGTGCGCTTCGCCGCCTCGCGGACGGTCGCGAAGGCCGGCACCAGAAGGTCGTCGAGGGTCTTGCCTTCCGCCAGCGCCTTGCGGAATTCGCCGGTGCGCGCTTTCAGCGCTTCGTCGGACAACGCCGCGATTTCGGGCTCAAGCGCATTGATGGCATCGACCCGGGCTTGATACCCTTTGACCCGCCGGTCGTTGGCGGAACCGAAAAACCTCCGGGCAAGCGCGCCGATCATACCAAATTCCTGTCTGTGCGGGTCGGCGTAGCAGCCATAAATCGGTTCACCGGGGCACCTATCAACTCGTCGTGACACATCACGGCGCTGGCCCCGATCCGGCAGCGACCGTCAAATGAGCTGGAATTCAGCAATCCAAGGTTCAGCGGCCAGAAGCACAGCCGACAAACGCCCTTGCCGCTGTCCGGGTTTCGGCAGAGATATGGCTGGGTCCGGGCCTTGTCAACAACGCGAAGCTGTCAAGGAATTCATCCTTTATGACAGACTTTCGCGTTGCCAAGGCCCCGCGATTGGGCGAGTGTCCGCCCGCTCAAACAGCCCCAAAAGGATCTTTCATGACCACCTCGTTTCCGGAAACGAAAACCGGCCTGCGCCTTGGCCTGGCCTCTGCCGCAATGGCGGGCTGTCTCGCAATGATTCTGTTCGCAAACTCCCCGGTGCGCGCCGACGACGCCAACCCGGTGCTCGCCAAGGTCAATGGCTCGGAGATCCGCCAGAGCGACATGGCGATCGCTGAAGAGGAACTGGGGCCGAGCCTCGACAAGATGGATCCCGCGACCAAGCAGGAAAACCTGATCGCGTTCCTGATCGACATGAAACTCGTCGCCAAGGCGGCCGAGGACAAGAAGGTCGAAGACAGCGAGGAGTTCAAGAAGCGGCTCGCTTTCGCCCGTAACCGGCTGTTGATGGACAGCCTGCTGGCGACCGAAGGCAAGGCGGCGACCACCGACGATGCCATGAAGAAGGTCTATGACGACGCCGCCAAGCAGATCACCGGCGAGCAGGAAGTCCATGCCCGGCATATCCTGGTCGAGACCGAGGACGAGGCCAAGGAAATCGAGAAGGAACTCAAGAACGGCGCCGATTTCGCCGAGTTGGCCAAGAAGAAATCCAAGGATCCGGGCGCGTCGGACGGCGGCGATCTCGGTTTCTTCACCAAGGACCAGATGGTGCCGGAATTCTCCGCCGTCGCCTTCGCGCTCGAACCCGGCAAGATTTCCGACCCGGTGAAGTCGCAATTCGGCTGGCACATCATCAAGGTCGAGGAAAAGCGCAACCGCCAGGCGCCCGACTTCAACCAGGTCAAGGCCCAGATCGAGACCTATGTCGCGCGCAAGGCGCAGGCCGATTACGTCGCCAAGCTGCGGGAAGGCGCCAAGATCGAGCGTCTGGACCAGGCCGCCAACACGCCGGCGACCCCGGCCGCCCCGGCGCCCGACGCGGCGAAGGACTCCAAGATGGCGCCCGCCAAGAAGTAAAAATCTGCTGTCACTTCTTCGCAGCCAATAGTATTTAGCATCGTGATGGCCGGGCTTGTCCCGGCCATCACCGTCTTAAACCTCGTTACGCGAGCAAAGACGTGGTGAGCAAAGTATGGCTGGCCGGAAGCGCGGACAAATTTACGCATCTGCGCGCAAGGCGGACCGTTATGTTCTGAGTCCTGACGACTGATTTCATCCTGCTGTTTTGCGGAATTCACGCATGTCCACTGCCGTCTCCCCGCTCGCCCCGACCGATGTCCCCGATATGCCCGTCGTCGACGGGGTGAAGCTCGCCACCGCCGCCGCCGGCATTCGCTACAAGGGCCGCACCGACGTGCTGCTCGCCATGATGGATCCCGGCACCACGGTCGCCGGCGTGTTCACCAAATCGAAATGCCCGTCGGCTCCGGTCGAGTGGTGCCGCAGCAAGCTTTCCGGCGGCGGCAAGGCGCGGGCGCTGGTGGTGAATTCCGGCAACGCCAACGCGTTCACCGGCAAAAGCGGCCGGCAGGCGACGGCGCTGACCGCCCAGATCGCCGCCAAGGCGCTGCGATGCGGCGTGGGCGAGGTGTTTCTCGCCTCGACCGGCGTGATCGGCGAGCCGCTCGATGCGACCAAATTCGACGGTGTGCTCGGCTCGCTCGCCGAACAGGCCGTATCGGGCGAATGGATGGAAGCGGCCAGGGCGATCATGACCACCGACACCTTCCCCAAGGTTGCGACCGCTAGGGTGAAGCTCGGCAAGGCCACGGTCACGATCAACGGCATGGCCAAGGGCGCCGGCATGATCGCGCCCGACATGGCGACGATGCTGTCGTTCATCTTCACCGATGCGCCGATCTCAGCCGGCGCGCTGCAATCGCTGCTCAAGGCCGGCGTCGACGACACGTTCAACGCCGTCACCATCGACGGCGACACCTCGACATCGGATACGCTGCTGGCGTTTGCCACCGGCGCGGCCGCCGCGCATGGGGCGCCGAAGATCAGCCGCGCCAGCGACCCGCGCCTGAAGGCATTCACCAAGGCCTTCCACGCTGTGCTCGCCGATCTCGCCGAACAGGTCGCCCGCGACGGCGAAGGCGCGCGCAAGCTGGTCGAAATCGTGGTCGAGGGCGCGACGACGAAAGCATCCGCGCGCAGGATCGCGATGTCGATCGCGAATTCGCCGCTGGTGAAGACGGCGATCGCCGGCGAGGACGCCAATTGGGGCCGCGTGGTGATGGCGGTCGGCAAGGCCGGCGAGCCCGCCAACCGCGACAAGCTCGCGATCTCCTTCAACGGCATCCGCGTCGCCAAAAGCGGCGCGCGCGATCCGTCCTATGACGAGGCGGAAGTTTCCGCCGCGATGAAGAATCCGAAGATCCAGATCAAGGTCGGGCTGGGCCTGGGCAAAGGCCGCGACCGCGTGCTGACCTGCGACCTCACCAAGGAATATGTCGCGATCAACGGCGATTACCGCTCATGAACCCGAAGGCATGCGCCGAGCATGGCTGATCTCAAGCTCACCCTCGTCGTGGCCTGCGCGCTGGTCGATGCCGACAAGCGGGTGCTGATCGCGCAGCGCCCCGAAGGCAAGGCGATGGCTGGCCTGTGGGAATTTCCCGGCGGCAAGATCGAGCCCGGCGAGCGGCCGGAACAGACGCTGATCCGCGAATTGCAGGAAGAGATCGGCATCACCGTGAGCGAGCCATGCCTGGCGCCGCTGACCTTCGCCAGCCACGCCTATGAGAATTTTCATCTGCTGATGCCGCTCTATATCTGCCGGCGCTGGGAAGGGATCGCGATCGCGCGCGAGGGCCAGAACCTGGCCTGGGTCCGCGCCAATAAATTGCGCGACTATCCGATGCCGGCGGCGGACATTCCGCTGATCCCGCATCTGGTCGATTTGCTGATGTGAGGCGGAGGCGCAACGCCCCTGATCGTCATGTGCGGGCTTGACCGGCGCATCCATCGACCTCCGGGAAGAGTTGTTACCAGGCGGATGGATTGCCGGGTTCAAGCCCGACAATGACAATGGCTGGATTTCGCCGCACGTCGGTTCAAGTCTTCGGCGCCCGCTTCACCGCCGCTTCCAGGCTGGCTTTCGCCGATCCCGGCTTCAGCGGCTTGGGCTGGCTCTCATGCGGCGCCCAGCCCGACAGCCAGATCACATCGAAGGTGGCGCGGATGCGGCCGTCCGCGTCGGCGAAACGCTCACTGTAAATCTGCGCCATCCGCAACAGCGTCGCGCGGCGGGTCGGCGTTCGCCGCCGCTCGAACAGGATATTGGTCGCGCCCATGCGCCGCAGATCGGCCATCAGCGCGAACGCGTTGTCGTAGCGCACCACAAGGTGATCGAGATCGGTGACCGGCAGCGCGAAACCAGCGCGTTGCAACAGGCCTCCCACGTCGCGCAGATCGGCGAATGGCGCGACGCGCGGCGAGACGCCGCCTTCGCGCTCGGCCTCCGCCGCGGCAAAGGATTGCCGGAGTTCCGTCAATGTGTCGCCGCCGATCATCGCCGCCAGCAGCAGCCCATCGGGCTTCAAGGCGCGGCGGATCTGGCTGAGCACGCCCGGCAGGTCGTTGACGAATTGAAAAGCCAGCCCGGAGATGGCGAGATCGAGCGATGCCGGCCGCAGCGGCAGCGCCTCCCGCGGCGAGCCATCGGGATCGACATGCGTCGCGCTCTTGAAGCGATCGCGGACCGGCCCCCGCAGCAAATCGCCCGGCGTCCAGACATCCGCGACATCGGAGAAATCGCGCAGCACCGCTTGCAGCCGCTCGCCGATGTCTTCCGCGACCCGATCCAGCAGGAACATCGCGGGCCCAAGCTTACGCGCGCGGCTTTGCCGCGTTTGCAGCAGGGCGCGGTCGAACAGCAGGGGTGCGGCAGTGGCTTCGCTGGTGTTGGCCATGCGCGTTGGTACGCCGCCCGCCCCTGTTCTGGCAATCCGGCGCGCTTGAGCGCCCGGCGCGCCAAGGCTAACCTTACCGCCTATGGAAGCCGAAACCCTGCCATCCCGGTCGATCTCCGGCCATTTGCGCGGCGCGCTCGGCGCTTGCCGCGGGGCGTGGTCGCAGGCGGCAAAACTCGCGCTCGATATCGCGCTGCCGACGCTGTGCGTGGCTTGCCGCGAGCCGGTCAGCGGTGAAGGCGTCTGCGCGGCCTGCTGGGCCAAGATGTCGTTCATTGCGCCGCCGTTTTGCCCGCGGCTCGGCATTCCCTTCATTTACGATCCCGGTCCTGAATTGCTGTCGATGGAAGCGATCGCCAACCCGCCGGCCTATGCGCGCGCCCGCGCCGCGGTGCGCTATGACGACGTCGCGCGCGTGCTGGTGCATGCGCTGAAATACCAGGACCGCACCGACCTGGCCCCCACGATGGGCCGCTGGATGGCACGCGCCGGCCACGAACTGCTCGAGCAAGCCGACATCCTGGTCCCGGTCCCGCTGCATTGGCGGCGCGGCTGGTCGCGCCGTTACAACCAGTCGGGCGCGCTGGCGCGGGTGATCGAGCGGCAGAGCGGCGTCAGGCTGGCTTCGGAAGCGCTGCGGCGGGTGCGGCCGACCGAGCAGCAGGTCGGGCTGTCGCGCGCGCAACGCGCCAGCAATGTGCAGGGCGCGTTCAAGGTCGCGAACGACCGCAACGGCGACATTGCAGGCCGCCGCGTGGTCCTGATCGACGATGTCCTGACCTCCGGAGCCACCGTCGACGCCTGCGCGCGGGCGCTGTTGCGCGCCAAGGCGGCTTCCGTCGACGTGCTGGTGTTTGCGCGGGTTGTGGATACCCATAAAACTCCCATATAATTCAGGCTCCTTTGCAAACCCGAGCAAGCCATGACCGCTGCCATCGAAATCTACACCCGTCCGGGCTGCGGCTATTGCAGCGCGGCCAAGTCGCTGTTGACGCGGAAGAAAACCGCGTTCACCGAACTCAACGTCGCGACCGATCCCGCGCTGCGCCAGCAAATGTATGACCGCGCCGGCGCCGGCTCGACCTTCCCGCAAATCTTTATCGGCGAACTCCATGTCGGCGGCTGCGACGAGCTTTACGCGCTCGACCGCGAGGGCAAGCTCGATGCGTTGCTCGCCGGCGAAAAGGCCAGCTCATGAGCACCGACCTCAGCTTCACCGCCGCCATGGTGCAGATGCGCACCGGGCTGTTGCCGGAGCCAAACCTCGAACAGGGCAGCAGGTTGATCCGCGAAGCCGCGGCCCAGGGCGCCGATTATGTGCTGACGCCCGAGGTCAGCAACATGATGCAATTGAACCGCACGGCGCTGTTCGAGCATCTCGCCGCCGAGGAAGACGATCTCTCGCTGAAAGCCTATCGCGCGCTCGCGGCCGAACTGAAGATCCACCTGCATATCGGCTCGCTGGCCTTGCGCGCTTCCGCCGAACGGGCCGTCAATCGCTCGTTCCTGATCGGACCGGACGGCGGTGTGATCGCGAGCTACGACAAGATCCACATGTTCGACATCGATCTGGGGAACGGCGAGAGCTATCACGAATCCGCCAATTATCAGCCGGGCGAAACCGCCGTGATCGCGGATCTGCCGTGGGGCCGCATGGGCCTGACGATCTGCTACGACGTGCGTTTTCCGGCGCTGTACCGCGCGCTGGCCGAAGCCGGCGCGTCGTTTCTTACCGTGCCCTCCGCCTTCACCCGCAAGACCGGCGAGGCGCATTGGCATACGCTGTTGCGCGCCCGCGCCATCGAGAATGGCTGCTTCGTGTTCGCGGCGGCGCAGGCCGGCCTGCACGAGAACAAGCGCGAGACCTATGGCCATTCGCTGATCGTCGCGCCCTGGGGCGAAATCCTTGCCGAAGGCGGTGTCGAGCCCGGCGTTTTCCTGGCCAAGATCGATCCGGCGAGGGTCGAGGCCGCGCGCAAGGCGATCCCGTCGTTGCAGCATGGAAGGCGCTTCAGCGTCGCCGATCCCAAGGCAGGGCCCGAACATCTGCACCTGGTGCGGGGCTCGGCATGATCCACTACAACCTGCGCTGCGAGCGCGGCCATGCATTCGAAAGCTGGTTTCAAAGTTCCTCGGCGTATGAGGCGCAGGAGAAGCGCAAGCTGATCGGCTGTCCGGTCTGCGGTTCCGACAGGATCGAGCGCGCCATCATGGCCCCGCAGATCGTCGGCAAGAAGGGCCGCGGCGACGCCGTTCCCGCGCCGGCGCCCGTCGCCGCCGAGACTGCAGCAGCGCCGGCGGCTGCGGCGACGCCGCTGATGATGGCGCAGGAGCGCGAGTTGCGCGCCAAACTCAAGGAATTGCGCGATCACATCGTCAAGAACGCCGACAATGTCGGCGAGCGCTTTCCGAACGAAGCCCGCAAGATGCATTATGGCGATATCGAGCATCGCCCGATCTATGGCGAGGCCTCGCCCGACGAAGCCCGCGCGTTGGTCGAGGAAGGTATCGAGGTGTCGCCGCTGCCGGTACTGCCCGACGATAGGAATTGACGCGTCAGCGTCATTCCGGGGCACGCGTCTTCGCGTGAGCCCGGAATCTCGAGATTCTCCGATGTGCCATTGCACATCGGAGTTCGATGTTTTGCATCGCCCCGGAATGACGACGCGGGTTCTACACCGCTACCAACATCCCGACCCCAACCACGATCAGCGCGATGCCGGAAAGCTCGCGCGCCGAGAGCGGCTGCTTGAACGAGTAATACGCCACGGCTTGCGCGAACAGCACCTCGATCAGCGCCAGCGTGCGCACATTGGCAGCGGCGGTGAGTGCGAACGCCAGGAACCAGAATTGCGAAGCGAACGCGCCCATGAAGCCGGCGAACAATGACGGCCGCCACAGGCCGACAATTTTCCGCAATATCCCGGGCGCGCGCGCCAGCAGATAGATGGTCAGCACCAGCGTCTGCACGAACAGGCCGAGCACCAGCGTGTAAGACGCGGCCGTCACGAAAGAAACGCCCGGCACGGTGAGGATGGCGCCGCGAAAACCGATCGCCGACAAGGCAAACGCCGCCGCCGCGACCAGGCCGGTGACGGTCGGCTTCAGTTCGGCGAAGCTTTTTTCCGCGCCCGGCCGCAGCGCGGTGATGATCACGCCGACCGATGCAATCAGGATCGCGATCACTTTCAGAACGGTGAGATGATCGCCGAGAAAGACGAAGCCGAAGATCGCAGTCTGGATCGCCTCGGTCTTGAGATAGGCCGTCGTCACCACGAACGAGCGGTCGTTCATGGCGAGCAGCATCAAGCCGGTGGCGACGATCTGGCTGAGCGCGCCCAGCATCAACCACGGCCAGAACGCCGCGAACGGCCACGGCACGGCGTCGCCGGTCGCAAGAATCACCGCGAGGAAGAAAACCAGCGAGAACGGGAAGCCGAACAGAAAGCGGATGTTGGTCGCGCCCCAGGTGCCGAGCGGCCCGGTCAGGCTGCGCTGCATCGCATTACGCGCGACCTGTCCCAGCGCGGCAATGATCGTAAAGGGAATCCAGAGCGCGGCGATGCTGATCATGCAGGGGGATTTGGCTGGCGGCTAAAGTCGGCCGCCGTGCCGGGCATGGCTGACGCGGTCAACCAAACCCGCGCATGACGAGCCTGTCGTCCCTGCGAACGCAGGGACGACACATCAAAAAACTTCTTTAAGCCCACTCCGCGATCACCATGTAATTCACATCGGTGTCGGAGGAGAGGCTCCAGCGGTCCGCGAACGGGCTGTAGACCACGCCGGTTTCCTCGGTGATGACGAGCTTGTTGTCGAGCAGATAGCGCGCGAGTTCGCTCGGCGTGACGAACTTGTCCCATTGATGGGTGCCGCGCGGCAGCCAGCGCAGGACATATTCGGCGCCGACGATGGCAAGCGCAAAGCTCTTCCAGTTGCGGTTCAGCGTCGAGAGCACCATCATGCCGCCGGGCTTCAGCATCGCCGTGCAGCGGTTGAGGAACACGCCGACATCGGCGACATGCTCGACCACTTCCATCGCCAGTACGATATCGAAGCGCTCGCGCACATCCATCTGCTCGACCGTGGTGCAGCGATAGTCGATCGAGAGGTGCCCCTTGTCGGCATGCAGTTTGGCGGCCGCGATATTGCTGGCTGACGGGTCGACGCCGATCACCTGCGCGCCGAGCCGCGTCAGCGGCTCGCACAGCAGGCCGGCGCCGCAGCCGATATCGAGGACGCGCAGGTCCGACAGGCAGCTCAGGCTTTTGACGTTGCGTTCGAACTTGCGGCAGGCGGCGTCGCGGATATAGGTTAGCCGCAGCGGGTTGATCTTGTGCAACGGCGCCATCTTGCCGTTCGGATCCCACCACTGTTCCGACAGTTTGGAAAATTTCGCGACTTCGGCCGGGTCGACCGTGCTGCCCACGGCGACCGAAACATCGTCGGGACCGTTCTGGGCCGGAAAACTCTGTTGTTGCGTAGACATGGATGAACGCGCCGCTCCTTACCGCGCCGTGATGTGATTGCGGAAATCGAGCGGCGAGGCAATCATCTTGATCGTCTCGGCTCCCTCGCCGACGCCCCGTACCGTAACGTCGCCGTAGTTCAGGATACGGCCGAGAATGGTTTGGTTAACATCGACGCTTTCGACCTTGTCGAGGCTCATTTCGAAGGTCCGGCGCTTGATGAAACCGGCCTTGTGGACCACCCGCAGATTGGTGACGTCGGTCTCGGTGGTCCAGCGATGGAACCAGGCCTTGACGGTCCAGTACAACGCCGCCAGCGCCACCGCGGCGGAAGCCAGCAGGCACAATAGAATGATACCGTCCGTCGTGGTCATGCGCGACATCACGAGAAGCGCCACAACCACGATCCAGGCCGCGACCGCCGGTCCGTAGAATATCCAATGCGCGTTGGTCGAATACAGCACCTTCTCGCCGGGCTGCAGAATATCGTCGATATAACGCCCCATACTTCAAAGCCTTGATCCCAGCGCCGGGGCCCTCCTCAAATCAGGAGGAACCCGCTTGCCCCCGGCCGCGCCGCTATGTATACGCGCCTTTCGGTCCCCGCGCTTTTGCTTTCTGTGCGGGCCACCCTATTTATCCTGTTGAGGAATAAGCGCGCCGTCATGGGTCGCCTCGTCATGAAATTCGGCGGCACGTCCGTCGCCAATCTCGACCGCATCCGCAACGTCGCGCTCCACGTGAAGCGCGAGGTGGATGCCGGGCACGATGTCGCCGTGGTGGTCTCGGCGATGGCCGGCAAAACCAACGAGCTGGTGGAATGGTGCCGCGACGCCTCGCCGATGCACGACGCCCGCGAATACGACGCCGTGGTGGCGTCCGGGGAACAGGTCACGTCCGGACTGCTCGCGATCGCGCTGCAGGCGATCGGCATCCAGGCGCGTTCATGGCAGGGCTGGCAGATTCCGATTCTGACCAGTGACGCCCATGCCTCGGCGCGAATCCTCGAGATCGACGGCACCGAACTGATCAGCCGTTTCAAGGAACGCAAGGAAGTCGCCGTCATCGCCGGCTTCCAGGGGATCAACCGGGAGAGCGGGCGAATCACCACGCTCGGGCGCGGCGGCTCCGACACCTCGGCGGTCGCGATCGCCGCCGCGATCCATGCCGACCGCTGCGATATCTATACCGACGTCGACGGCGTCTATACGACCGACCCGCGCGTGGTTCTCAAGGCGCGCCGGCTCGACAGGATCGCGTTCGAGGACATGCTGGAACTGGCCTCGCAGGGCGCGAAGGTATTGCAGGTCCGTTCGGTCGAACTCGGCATGGTGCATAACATGCCGATCTTCGTCCGCTCCAGTTTCGACAAGCCCGAAGATATCGACCCGCACGGAACGCCGCCGGGCACGCTGATCTGCAGCGAGGAGGAAATCATGGAAAGCCACGTTGTCACCGGCATCGCCTTTTCCAAGGACGAGGCCCAGATTTCCGTGCGCCAGATCGAGGACAAGCCGGGCGTCGCCGCCTCGATCTTCGGCCCGCTCGCGGATGCCAATATCAATGTCGACATGATCGTGCAGAACGTCTCGGAAGACGGCAAGACCACCGACCTCACCTTCACGGTCCCGGCCTCGGACTATAACCGCGCCCGCGACACCATCAGTTCGGCCAAGGGCAAGATCGGCTACGCCCGGCTCGACAGCGCCACCGACGTTGCCAAGGTCTCGGTGATCGGCAGCGGCATGCGCAGCCATGCCGGCGTCGCGGCCCAGGCATTCGGGGCGCTGGCCGCGCGCAACATCAATATCCGCGCCATCACCACCTCCGAAATCAAGTTTTCGGTGCTGATCGACGCAGCCTATACCGAACTCGCGGTGCGCACGCTGCACACGCTTTACGGTCTCGACCAGGCCTGAAGCCACGATTTTAGCGCCTTTTCGGTTCCGATCGAATCAGAACCAAGCCCATTTTCCTTGTTTTGACGCGTTTTCCAGACGCGGCTTTGGCGGAAGCCACGCCCTGCGGCGCGCTGCGCTCGGAAATCGACAGCGTTCGGCCAAAGTTTAGAACGTTTTTCTCTTAGCGCCCGCAGCATTGGGCTCGTGGAGACATTATTGTCTCTGGCAGGCGTTTTGCTTGGCAAAACAAGCCTCAATTCGCTATACGGCCTGACGGGCGGGCTGCCGTAGACTGCAACGCAGTTTCGGTTCTCCGATTCGGCCGGTTTCCAAGGCTCATTCGATGGCTTGTGACGGCGCCGAATGAATAAAATTGTTGTTTTGTCTGGGTTTAACGCCAGCTCCCGGCCACCCGGCGGGCTGGGTTCACGGAGGAGGGTTTCGACCTATGCGGAGCGCGTCGGGAGGTCCCCGCGTCTTGTTGAGACGGCTCCGCGAAACCATGGCGGAGCAGGTCTCGGCCCAGGAGCGGCTGGACAAGATCGTGGTGCTGATCGCGGCCAACATGGTGGCCGAAGTCTGCTCGGTCTATGTGCTGCGCGTCGACAACACGCTGGAACTCTATGCCACCGAAGGTCTCAACCGCGACGCGGTGCATCGCACCGTCCTGAGCGCGCATGAAGGCCTTGTCGGTCTCGTGGCGAGCGAGGCGACGCCGCTCAATCTAAGCGACGCGCAAAGCCACCCGGCGTTCTCGTTCCGCCCGGAGACCGGCGAAGAAATCTATCACTCCTTCCTCGGCGTTCCGATTCTGCGCGCCGGCAACACGCTCGGCGTGCTGGTGGTGCAGAACCGCGCCAAGCGCACCTATGTCGAGGAGGAAGTCGAGGCGCTGCAAACCACGGCGATGGTGCTGGCGGAGATGATCGCCTCAGGCGAATTGTCCGCGCTGGCGCAGCCCGGCGCCGAGCCCGCCGCGCGGCATTCGCTGCACAAGACCGGCGCGATCCTGTCCGACGGCATCGCGCTCGGCCATGTGGTGCTGCACGAGCCGCGCGTCGTCATCACCAATTACATCGCAGAGGACCTGCCGAAGGAAATCAAGCGGCTCGACGCCGCGCTGGCCAAGCTGCGCGCCGATCTTGACCGCATGCTGGAGCGCGGCGACGTCGCCGATGGCGGCGAGCACCGCGAGGTGCTGGAGGCCTATCGGATGTTCGCCAACGATCATGGCTGGTCGCACAAGCTGCACGAGGCGGTCGCCACCGGCCTCACCGCGGAAGCCGCCGTCGAACGCGTGCAATCCGACACCCGCGCCCGCATGCTGCGCTCCACCGATCCCTATCTGCGCGACCGCCTGCATGACCTCGAGGATCTCGGCCACCGGCTGATGCGGCAACTGGTCGGGCAGGATCACGCGCCGTCGCGCGAGCAACTGCCCGACAACGCCATCCTGATCGCGCGCGCGATGGGGCCCGCGGCGCTGCTCGACTACGACCGCAAGCGCCTGCGCGGACTGGTGCTGGAGGAAGGCACCGCCAATTCCCACGTTTCGATCGTGGCGCGCGCGCTCGGCATTCCCGCGGTCGGCGAGGTGCCGAACGCGCCGGGCATCGCCGATCCCGGCGACGCCATCATCGTCGACGGCACCTCGGGCGAGATCTATGTCCGGCCGTCGGTGGAAATCGAATCGGCCTATGCCGAGCGGGTGCGGTTCCGCGCCCGGCGGCAGGCGCAATATTCGGCGCTGCGCGACAAGCCCTGCGTGACCAAGGACGGCCAGCCGGTCGAACTCATGATCAATGCCGGCCTCACCATCGACCTGCCCCATATCGACGACACCGGCAGCGCCGGCATCGGCCTGTTCCGCACCGAGCTGCAATTCATGGTCGGGCAGAGCCTGCCGCGATCCAGCGACCAGCTCGCGCTCTACCGCACGGTGCTGGACGCCGCCGGCTCCAAGCCGGTGACGTTCCGCACCCTCGACATCGGCGGCGACAAGGCGCTGCCCTATATGGAAGCCGTGATCGAGGAAAACCCCGCACTCGGCTGGCGCGCGATAAGGCTCGGTCTCGACCGGCCGGGGCTGTTGCGCGGCCAGATCCGCGCGCTGCTGCGCGCCGGCGGCGGCCGGGCCCTGCGCATCATGTTCCCGATGATTACCGAAGTGGCCGAATTCGACCTCGCCAAAGGCATGGTCGAGCGCGAGCTGACCTATCTGCGCCAGCATGGCCATGCGCTGCCGGAACGCATCGATATCGGCACCATGGTGGAAGTGCCGGCGCTGCTCTACCAGCTCGACGAACTCCTGAAGAAGGTCGATTTCGTCTCGGTGGGATCGAACGACCTGTTCCAGTTCCTGTTCGCGGTCGATCGCGGCAACGCCAAGGTTTCGGAGCGGTTCGACACGATGGGGGCGCCGATCCTGCGGGCGTTGCGCGATATCGTGCAAAAAGCGCAAGCGGCCAAGAAATCAGCGTCGCTGTGCGGCGAGATGGCGTCGAAGCCGATCGGCGCGCTGGCGCTGATCGCACTGGGTTATCGCTCTTTATCCCTGTCGGCGACCGGGCATGGCCCGGTCAAGGCCATGATCCTCGATCTCGACGCCAGGAAAGCCGAAGCGATGATAATGCCGTTGCTCGACGCGCCGTCCGGCAGCGTCTCGATCCGCCAGAAGCTGATCGAATTCGCCGAGGCCGAGGGGCTTGCGTTGTAGCTGCGCCCGTCTTTGTGTGGCGCCCTCTTCGTGATTCGAGACCAAACCATGTCGACGCTTCCAGAAGCCAAACTTGATGTCCTGCTGGCGCACCATGCCTCGCTCGAGGCCGAACTGCTGGGCCAGGTGAATTCGGAGAACTACGTGCGCATCACGCGCGAGCTCGCCGAGCTCAATCCGCTGATCGACGCCGTGAAAGCCTATCGCGCCGCCCGCGCCGAGATTGCCGACACCGAAACGCTGATCGCCGATCCCGCGACCGAGCCCGACATGCGCGGCATGGCGGAAGCCGAGCTCGATTCGCTGCATGCGCGCGTGGTCGAGCTCGAACAGCAGATTCGCATCGCGCTTCTCCCCAAGGACGCCATGGACGACCGCAACGTGGTGCTGGAAATCCGCGCCGGCACCGGCGGCGACGAAGCCTCGCTGTTCGCCGGCGACCTGTTCCGGATGTATGAACGCTTCGCCAGCCTGCAGGGCTGGAAGGTCGAGGTGGTCTCGGCCAGCGAAGGCACGATGGGCGGCTACAAGGAAATCATCGCCGAGGTGCGCGGCCGCGGCGCCTTCGCAAAACTGAAATTCGAATCCGGCGTACACCGGGTGCAGCGCGTGCCCGATACCGAGACGCAGGGCCGCATTCACACCTCGGCGGCGACCGTGGCCGTGCTGCCGGAGGTCGAGGAGGTCGACGTCGACATCAAGAGCGACGATCTCAAGATCGATACCATGCGCGCCCAGGGCGCCGGCGGCCAGCACGTCAACAAGACCGAATCAGCGATCCGCATCACCCATATTCCGACCGGCATCGTGGTGATGATGCAGGACAGCCGCTCGCAGCACAAGAACCGCGCGTCGGCGATGAACATCCTGCGCTCCCGCATCTACGATGCCGAACGCCAGCGCATCGATACGGCGCGTTCGGCCGATCGCCGCGAGAAGGTCGGCTCCGGCGACCGCTCGGAGCGCATCCGCACCTATAATTTCCCGCAAGGGCGCGTCACCGATCACCGCATCAACCTCACGCTCTACAAGCTGCCGCAGGTGATCTCGGGCGAGGCGCTGGGCGAACTCATCGACGCCTTGACGACGGAACATCAGGCGGCCCAGCTTGCCGCCCAGGGCGCCGCGGCGTGAGCGCCGCCCTGCTGTCGTCCTGGCCATCGCCGCGACTGGGCAACAATCTCGGCGTCGTCCCTGCGAACGCAGGGACCCATAACCCCGGTCGCGCGATTTTGAGCGGGCATGTCGCGTGAGCGATTCCCTCGCCGGGCAAACCATCGAGATCGCGCGGCGCGCTGTGACGAGGCGATTCGAATCCGCCGCCATCGATACCGCCGAACTCGACGCGCGGATTCTGATCGGCGCCGGATTGAATCTCGATCTGACCGGCCTGATCGCGCAGGCCGCGCGGCAATTGACCGCGGCGGAAGCTGCGCGCCTCGAAGATTTCGTCCGCCGCCGCCTTGCGGGCGAACCGGTCGCGCGGATTCTCGCGGCCAAGGAATTCTGGGGGCTGCCGCTGCAATTGTCGCCGGCGACGCTGGTGCCGCGGCCTGACACCGAGACGGTGGTTGAGTTGGCCCTGGAAATGTTGCGCGCCGCACCTCGCCCGGACCGGCGCAGGTCGATCGCCGATATCGGCACCGGATCCGGCGCGATCTTGCTGGCGCTGTTGTCCGAGCTGCCGGATGCCTATGGCATAGGCACAGATATCAGCGGCGCCGCGCTGTCGGCTGCGAGGACCAATGCCGCCCGGCTCGGTTTAAGCGATCGCGCCGGCTTTGTTGCGTGCGACTATGCATCGGCATTGGGCGGCGGCTTCGATCTGATCGTGTCGAATCCGCCCTATATCCGCACCAATGACATCGCCGGCCTCGCCGCGGAAGTTCGCGATCACGACCCGCATCGCGCGCTGGACGGCGGTCCGGACGGACTTGCCGCCTATCGCACGCTGATCCCGCAGGCAGCTTCGCTTCTCGCGCCCAACGGGGTTCTCGCCGTGGAGGTGGGGCGCGGCCAAAGCGGCCAGGTTGAACGATTGATGACAGCAACAGGGTTAATACATGAAAGGCCGCCCAAGGCCGACCTGGCAGGCATTCCGCGCGCTGTCGCGGGCCTGAAATTGCCCCCATAAAGCCTGATTGAGGTGCAAAAAAACCACTTGGAATATCCGGCGGGAGCGACTACGTTCCCTCACAACATCGGTCCAGGGTTACTGGCCCCGTAGCTACCACACGGGTGAAGGCCAGAGTTCTCAGAGCGAGAGCCCGCCCCGGGTAAGGGTTCCAAAAACGCAGGTCTCATCAAGCGCGACGGCTTTTAAGAGCTACGCTGCTGCTGACCGCAAAGCGAACGAAAGCCTGTTATTGCGCTTGAAAGCTCACGCGACAAACCTGTGTTCGTTTTGGCAGGCGGAATGATTTGATGCAGCCGGCGTGTCGTGTGCCGGGCTGTGGGGGATCGCGTCTTTGTTGACCGAGACGTATGGCGAAACGGGTGTGGAATCGAACTGCACCGCCATTGTGCCTGTGACGCGAATTGCGCCGGGCCAAACGATACCGGCAATCCGATGATACCGGCAATTCAAGGTGTTTAACCCTTCAAGGCGAACAACCCCAAGACGTTAGGTTTCGAGGCGTAAAACTTCAGGGCTGGAATAAAGGCAGGACATGAGAAACGGTCAAAACAACAAGCGGATGCGTAACCGGAACAACAATAATAATAACAACAATAACAACCGGCGCGGCCAGAACCCGATGACCCGGGTGTTCGAGTCCAACGGACCCGACATCAAGATTCGCGGCACCGCGTCCCATGTTGCCGAAAAATACGTGCAACTGGCGCGCGACGCGCGCTCTTCCGGCGATCCGGTTGCCGCCGAAAATTACTATCAGCATGCCGAACATTATTTTCGCCTGATCGCTGCGGCCCAGGAACAGTTGCGGCAGAACCAGCCGCAACCGCGCATCGACAGCGAGACGTCGTCCACGGAGGACGGCGACGACGAAGGCGATTATTCGAATTTCGGGCAGGAGCCCGGCTTCGTTCCGGTGCAGCAACAGCCGTTCGTTCCGCGCGACAATCAACCCTATCCGCGCGAGCAGCAGCATCAGCCCCGCGAGCACAACCATAATCGCGAGCATCGGCAGCAGCCCCAGTACCAGCCGCAACAGCAGCCGCAGCCGGTAGTAGCCGACAATGGGGGCGTCGACCGCCTGCCCTCGTTCATCACCGGCGGCGCGCAGCCGCCCGTCAACGGCGCCCCTGGCGGCTACGAGGGCAATGGCGGCGGCGAACGGTTTCCGCCGCGCCGCCGGCGCCGGCCGCACGGCCCGCGCCCCGACAACAACATGGCCGCGCCGGCACCCCAGGGCGAAGATTTCAATCCGGGCGAATAGGCAACTGGCCTGACGATCGCGTTCGAAAGCACGATCGTCATTCCGGGAGTCCGTAGGGTGGGCAACGCGCAGCGTGCCCACCCTTTTTTGTTTGTTGGATGAACTGAAGGGCGGCGCGCAGTTGCGCCTTTACCCATCCATCCCGCAAAGCAAACCTATCCTTGCAAAATTATCCCCTGGCCGGCGACGGCGGCGCCAGCACCGGCCTTAGCGCCGGGATCAGCCGCTTGCTTTCGCGGCGGGCCGGGATCGGGCGATAGACCTGCTTGGTCGCTTCCACGATATGCACGCCGGCGAATGGCATCGACAACGCCGCGCCGGCGCGCTCCCACGCCATCGCCGAGCGCAGGAACCAGCCGCCCGCAACCGGCGGCATGAACAGCGCCTCGCCCCACGCCGTCGGCGTAAACCAGGCCTGCCGCAGCAATTGCGTGATCTGCGAGCGCGAATAGGGCCGGCCGTGACCGAACGGCGTATTGTCGGTGCGCGTCCACAGCCCGCGCCGGTTCGGTATCACCGCCATCATCCGGCCCGACGGCGCCAGCACCCGCCACACCTCGCGCAGCAGACCATCGGGATCGTCGGACATTTCCAGCGCATGAACCAGCAGGATCCGGTCGACGGCCGCGTCCGGCAACGGCAGCGACATTTCGTCGACCAATGTCGCCAGCGTCGGCCGCTCGGTCGGCCACTTCAACACGCCTTGCGCCGCCGGCATGAACGCGATGCAGCGTTCGCTGTCTTCGCGAAACAATCCGAGATAGGGCGTGGGATAGCCGAGGCCAAGCACGCGCTGGCCATCCGCTTTCGGCCAGCGCGCCCGGATGCCGCGATTGATCAACTGCCGCGCCACGACGCCGAGGCGCTGCGAATAGAAATCGCGAAGATCGATGACGTCGATGCTCATGACGCCAATCTAACATGCCCCGGACCTCATCGGCGCGCCTCAATATCGCCTTGCCGATTTGGCGTTAACGCCATAAATCGGGACTTCTTGTGGCTGCGCTCAGTGCTGCCGCCATATCTGGACCGAGGAGCTGTCATGGCCGCCGAGATTCGCCTGTTCCCCTGCCTGACCGACAATTTCGGCTACCTGATCCACGACTCCGCCACCAAGGCGACCGCCTCGATCGACGCTCCCGAAGCAGCCCCGATCATCAAGGCGCTCGAACGCGAAGGATGGACGCTGACCGACATCCTGATCACCCATCATCATCACGACCATGTCGGCGGCGTCGCAGAGCTGAAGCAGAAATACGGATGCCGCGTGGTGGCGCCCCACGACAAGACGACCAAGATTGCCGATGTCGACCAGCGCACCGCCCAGGGCGACGTGCTCAAGATCGGCAGCCTGCTGGCGCGCGTGCTGGAAACGCCGGGCCATACGCTGGACCATGTCAGCTATGTCTTCGACAATGAAAAGGCGCTGTTCGCGGCCGATACGCTGTTCTCGATCGGCTGCGGACGGGTGTTCGAGGGCACCTATCCGATGATGTGGGACTCGCTGTTGAAGCTGCGCGCACTGCCCGACGACTTCAATCTCTATTGCGGGCATGAATACACCGCATCGAACATCAAATTCGCGCTGACGGTCGAGCCGGACAATCCGGCGCTGAAAGCGCGCGCCGAAGAAGTGACGCGGTTGCGCGCTGCCAACCAGCCGACCATCCCGGCCAAACTCGGCGACGAGAAGAAGGCCAATGTGTTCCTGCGCGCCGATGAACCTGCCGTCGCCGCCGGTCTGCACATGAAGGGGGCGAGCGCCATCGAGGTGTTCGGCGAGTTGCGCGAGCGCAAGAACAAATCCTGACGGACAAATCCCGATGCAAGCGATGACCGCCGCCGACATCATCGCACGCCTTGGCCTCAAGCCGCATCCCGAAGGTGGCCATTATCGCGAGACCTTTCGCGACGGGCACCGCGACGCCGGCGGACGCGCTGTCTCGACCGCGATCTATTTCCTGCTCGCGCGCGGCGAGCGCTCGCACTGGCATCGCATCGACGCGGCGGAGATCTGGCACTATTACGCGGGCCACGCGCTGATATTGCAGATCGCCGATGGCGACGGTCGGAGCACCATCCAACTCGGCCCCGATCTTGCCGCCGGTGAAACACCGCAGGCCATCGTGCCGGCGCAGGCGTGGCAGGCGGCCGAAAGCACCGGCGACTGGACGCTGGTCGGATGCACGGTGGCGCCGGGTTTCGATTTCGCGACCTTCGAGCTGGCGCCGAAAGGATGGACGCCAACAAACCGTCCGTAGCAAGCCTTAAACGCGAGCGTGACGACCGCCATTTTCATTTGCGCCTTGCCAGATAGTGGAGAGCGACCGCCATCGCGGCGAACCCCGCACCGGCGCCGACACCTAGCCCCCAACGCGGGCCAAACGTGTCTGCGACCCAGCCAACGATCGGCGCGCCGATCGGCGTCGCACCCACGCCGATCGCGAGACGCAGCGCCATGACACGCCCCCGCATCACGGGCGGGGTGGATAATTGCATCAGGCTGCTCGTCGCATTGGTGAACGTCAGCGTGGATACGCCGATGACGACGAGAGCCGCGGCGAACAGCCAAGCATTGGGCATTATCGCGGCGAGCGCAAAACCGACTCCGAAAATCGCTGCGGCTATGGGGAGAAGTCGGAACCGTGGCTTTTCACGTCGCGCGGCGAGTAGTGCGCCGGCGAGCGCTCCGAGGGCCATGACCGAGGTCAGGAGCCCATACTGATCAGCGCCGCCATGAAAGATCCTGACCGACATGGTCGAGATGAAAATTGGAAAATTGAGGCCAAACGTGCCGATCAGGAAGAGCATCCAGAGGATCGCCCCGATATCCGGACGGGACCGGACATAACGGAACCCCTCCACGAGATTGCCGCGCGCCTGGCCGGCGCGGATGTTCGGGTGAAGCTCGCTCGAACGCAGACAGAGCAGCGACGCCAGCACGGCAAGGAACGAAGCGCCATTGATCAGGATCGCCCAGCCGGAACCGACAGCGGCGATCACGATGCCGGCTACGGACGGACCGACCAACTGGGCGGCGTTCATGGAGGTGGAATTCAGAGCCACCGCATTGGAAAGGTCTTCGTCCCCGACCAGGTCGGAGACGAAGGTCTGGCGCGCGGGCATATCGACCGCGTTGACGCAACCGGACAGAAAGGCGAGCACGTCAACGTGCCACAATTGAACCTGTCCGGTAACGACAAGCAGACCCAGCACAAGGGCAAGCACGCCCATCGCGGCCTGCGTCGCGATCAATAGCTTGCGCCGGTCGAAGCGATCCGCCGCATAGCCGGTCCAGGGCAGTAACAGCAGCTGCGGCCCGAATTGCAGTCCCATCACGACACCAACGGCCGTCGCGCTATGACGGGTAAGCTCGGTGAGCACCAACCAGTCCTGTGCGGTGCGCTGCATCCATGTGCCGATATTGGATATCAGCGAGCCGCAGGACCAGAGGCGATAATTATATACCCTCAAGGAACGAAACGTGCCGGACCCCGTGCCTTCAGGAGCCAACGGGAGAATTCCCGCCGTGGAACTGCCCGAAAGTGCGTGCCGACATCACGCCGATCAGCAGGAGGCCTAACCCCAGGCTGGCGATGTGATCCGTCGAGCGAAGGTCGAACTGGCCCACGCGCAAAATGAGACAGTAGGCGAGCACGAGGTTTGCAAAGCCCCACAGCACATTCACCGTCGATGACGATAGGCCCTTGCCGGGCGGCTTGGCGAACGGGCTTTGAAACGATCGCCCCATCATGCCGCTGACATAATGCGGCACGGCGTTGGCGAGGAAAGCGCCACCAAAGAAGTAAGCGAGGTCATGCAGCCATACCATGATCAGGCCCCCCGATTCAGGAGAGCGAGAATCTCGCCGGTTTTGCCGGTTTCGCCGATCTTGGGAAAAACCCGCGTGACGCTGTAGCTGTGCGCGGCAGCATCGACGTCCGTCATGGCGTCGATCGCGAAGGTGATGTTGAATCCCAGCTCGTAGGCTTGGCGCGCCGTAACCTCGACGCCATTGCTGGTGGCAATACCGGTCATCACGATCTGAGTGACGCCAAGCGCCTGCAGGTGCGCCTCGAGGTCGGTCTTCGTGAACGCCCCCGGCGTGTACTTCGTCACGACATGATCTTGCGTTTGCCGGTTCAGCTCCGGAATGAGATCGGCCCAGCCTTCCGGAAGGACGTGATTGCGGCGCGGCTGTTCGGTCCGGACCGCCGGTGCGCCGGCGACATTGACGAGGACCACGGGCAAACCTTGCTCGCGAAAGGCCGCGGCCATTGTACTGACGTGCATCACCACCCCCTCGATCGGATGGATCGCCGGGAGCGAGACAAGGCCTTTCTGGAGATCGATGACGATCAGTGCGGTTTTCGGGTCGAGGGCCGTCACGGTCATGGCTGTTTCTTTCGGTTTAAAGATTTGGGATGGATCAGGAACCACTCAGGCTCCGGATGAGCGCGGCGGCGGAAAGCAGGGTTTGTTGTTCGGCCGGGCCGAGCTTCGCTACGGCCGCCAGCAGCCATTCCTGCTTCGCCATGCTCCTCTTGCGCCGCGCCTCGGCGCCCTGCGCGGTCAGCGAAAACAGGATTTGCCGCCCATCCGTGGGATGAGAATTGCGCTCGACCAAACCCTCCTGCTCAAGACTGGCCAGGATGGTGCTCATCGACTGGGGCTTCATCGCTTCCGCGCGCGCGAGATCGGCGGTGGTCATGCCGCCGTTCTCGTCCAGCCTGGCGAGAGCTGCCGTCTGCGAGAAGTTCAGGCCACCCGGATTTGCGTCCGCCCGCAGGCGGCGAAGGAGTTGTCCGATCGCCTGCGTCAGGGCGGGAACGACCGTTTCGGGCGATATCGGTGCGTCGGGGGTGCTGCTCATTCCCTCCGTATATATATCATCAGTCAAACTGGCAAGTTAGACTGATGATATATATACGCGCGATTCCGGCAGCCGTACGTCAACGCTTCCAGACCATATCCTTCGCCGCGATCAGCCCGCCGCCGGCGATCAGCACCGCAGCGAGGGCAACCGCGGCGCTCCATGTTGCAAATCCGGCCAGCATCAGGAACCCGGTCGAGAGCAATGGCGTCGCATAGGACGCCGCGCCGAGGACGCGGATATCGCCGCGCTTCATGCCGATATCCCAGGCGTAGAACGCCGCACCCACGGGGCCGACGCCAAGCCCGACGATCGAAAGCCATTGCGTGATCGTCTGCGGCCAGATCGTCGCTTCGACGATCGCATGCACCGCCGCCGCCAGCAGCGCCGTGGCGAGGCAGAATCCGGCGACCGCGCCGGTCGGCACCGATTTGAACTTGCGCGACAGCACCGAATAGGCCGCCCACACGAAAGCCGCGACAAAGGCCGCGATCAATCCCGGGATCTGGCCCGGCGCAAATTCATGACCGCTATTGCCCGCGAACAGGAGCACCGTTCCGGTGAGGCCCAGCAGAGCGCCGATGACGTGATGCGGAGCCAGCCGCTCGCCCGGCAGCAACGAGGAGAACAGCACGATCAGAAGCGGCCAGAGATAATTCAAAAGTCCGGCTTCGGCGGGCGGGGCGAAGCGCAGCGCCAGGAAATACAGCGCGTGATAGCCGAACAGGCCGCCGACCCCGACGATCCACACGATCAGCGGCTGCCGCAATGCCTTGATGGCATCGGGTCGGCCGATCCAGCCCAGCGACCCCACCAGCGCGCCGATCGCGAATGTCATGGCTGCGAGCTGAAACGCCGGAATAGCGCCGGTCGCAACCGTCATCACCGCGAACAGCGACCACATCAGGATCGCCGACAATCCGATCAGCGTCGCGGTGCGAGGGGTCATTGATCCGTCATTGCGGGGCACGAGAGACCGAGCGAACCCGGATATCTCGAGATACCGGGGCCACGCTTCACGCGTGTCCCCGGAACGATTACATCAAATCGTCACGCGTGGTATTGACCGCCGTTGACGGTGAGCGTCGATCCCGTGATGAAGCCGGCATCGTCGGCGGCCAGGAAGATGACCGCGCGGGCGATTTCCTCGGGCTCGCCGAGGCGGTTCACCGGAATCTGCGGCAGCACGTTCTTTTCCAGCACGTCCTGCGGCACCGCCTGCACCATCTCGGTGTTGATATAGCCGGGGCAGATCACGTTCACAGTGATGCCGCTCTTGGCATTTTCCAGCGCCAGCGCCTTGGTGAAACCGATATCGCCCGCCTTCGCCGCCGAATAGTTGACCTGGCCGAACTGGCCTTTCTGGCCGTTGATCGAGGAAATGCTGACGACGCGGCCGAATTTCCGGGCGCGCATGCCCTCGATCACCTGGCGCGTCATGTTGAACAGCGAGCCGAGATTGACGTTGATGACGGAGTTCCATTGCTCGACCGTCATCTTGTGGAAGGCGGTGTCCTTGGTGATGCCGGCATTGTTGACCAGCACGTCGACCGGCCCCAGATCCGCTTCGACCTGCTTGACGCCGGCAGCGCAGGCCTCGAACGAGCTGACATCCCATTTATAGACGGGGATGCCGGTCTCGGCCCTGAACTTTTCCGCCGCGACATCATTGCCGGCATAGCATGCCGCGACCTTGTAGCCGGCGGCCTTCAGCGCCTTGCTGATCGCCGCGCCGATGCCCCGCGTCCCTCCGGTTACCAATGCCACACGTGCCATGCCGAATCCTTCCCTTGTCGGTTCTTCTGACTACAATTTTTTTATGTAGTTTCGAATTATGCGACCGGTTTGACCAACATCAAGAACAAAACGCCCGGCAACAGGCCGGGCGTTTTCTCTTTAGTTCAGCACTGTGCAGGTGCGAAGAATATTCTCTTTGCAGTCGCTGCCGTTTTTCTAGTCGCGTGCAATGCACATCGCGATGCCCATGCCACCGCCGATGCACAGCGTGGCGAGGCCCTTCTTGGCGTCGCGCTTCTGCATTTCATGCAGCAGCGTCACCAGCACGCGCGCGCCGGAAGCGCCCACGGGATGGCCAATTGCGATCGCGCCGCCATTGACGTTGACCTTGGAGGTGTCCCAGCCGAGATCCTTGTTGACGGCGCAGGCCTGCGCCGCAAAAGCTTCGTTGGCCTCGATCAGATCGAGATCGCCGATGCTCCAGCCGGCCTTCTTCAGGGCCGCGCGCGAAGCCGGGATCGGCCCGGTGCCCATGACCTTGGGATCGACGCCGGCCTGAGCCCAGGACACGATGCGCGCCAGCGGCGTCTTGCCTTCCTTGGCCGCCTGCCGGGCGGTCATCAGCACCACCGCGGCCGCACCGTCATTGATGCCCGAGGCGCTGCCGGCGGTCACCGTGCCGTCCTTTTCGAAGGCCGGCTTGAGCTTGGCCATCCCCTCCAGCGTCGCGCCGTGGCGCGGATATTCATCGGCATCGACCACGATCTCGCCCTTGCGGCTCTTGATCGTGACCGGGACGATCTCGTCCTTGAACCTGCCGGCCTTCTGCGCGACCTCCGCCTTCTGCTGCGAGCCGACCGCGAATTCATCCTGCTGCGCGCGGGTGATCTGGTACTGCCGGGCGACGTTCTCGGCGGTGTTGCCCATGTGGTAGCCGTTAAAGGCATCCCACAGGCCGTCCTTGATCATGGTATCGACGAAGTCCACCGGCCCCATCTTGATGCCGCCGCGCAGATATTGCGCGTGCGGGGCCATGCTCATGGATTCCTGGCCGCCGGCGACGACGATTTCGGAATCGCCGTTCATCAGCGCCTGGTAGCCGAGCGCCACCGTGCGCAGGCCGGAGCCGCAGAGCTGGTTGACGCCCCAGGCCGGGCTTTCCACCGGAATGCCGGCAGCGATCGACGCCTGCCGGGCCGGGTTCTGGCCCTGGGCCGCGGTCAGGATCTGACCCATGATGACCTCGGATACCCGCGCAGGCTCGATGCCGCCCCGCTCCAGCGCCGCCTTGATGGCGATCGCGCCGAGATCATGGGCCGGGGTGGTGGCGAAGGCGCCGTTAAAACTGCCGACCGGGGTGCGGGCAGCGCTGACGATGACGACATCGTCTGACATGGACATCTCCTGAAGCTTGAGAAATGGAATGGCGGGCGGCCGGATGGCGCGGGCCTGTCTCTCGATTCTATCCTGTTAATCTAGGCAAGACGTGTCAATCGGCCAGAAGACGGAAATCGACCCTGGCCGCATTCAAAATGGACCTGCTGAGGGTTTGCTGGGCAGCCGCCTGCTTCCGAATTAACCGTGGCGCACAAAACGGTAGCCGAACTTCGTTGAAAATGCTTACTTTACGACGTTGCGTTGCTCGTTGCCCTTCGGCGAGGCCGTCGGGTTTCCGTCCTCGGTGATTGTGTGAGCCCATGGCGAAAACAGACCAACCCACTACGATCAAGAAATACGCGAACCGGCGGCTCTATAATACCGGCACCAGCACCTACGTAACGCTCGAAGACCTCGCCGCGATGGTGAAGGATGGCGAGGATTTTCTGGTCTATGACGCGAAGAGCGGCGACGACATCACCCGCTCGGTGCTGGCCCAGATCATCTTCGAACAGGAAAACAAGGCCGGCCAGAATTTGCTGCCGACCACGTTCCTGCGGCAGCTGATCCGCTTCTACGGCGACAGCATGCAGATGGTGGTGCCGAAATATCTCGAGCAATCGATCGACACGCTGACGCGCGAGCAGGAAAAATTCCGCAAGCAACTCGCGAACACGTTCAGCGGAACGCCGTTCGCGCCGCTGGAAGAACATGTCCGGCGCAACATGGAGTTGTTTCAGCAAACCTTCTCGATGTTCAAGCCGTTCGTGCCGCCGCGCGGCGGCGCGACGGGCACGGCGGAATCAGAGAAGGCCTCTGACGCGGTGCCGGAAGCGGACAATATCGACGATCTCCGCCGTCAGATGAAAGACATGCAGGAACGCCTTGAGCGCATGTCGAAGGAAACGAAGAAGGAAGAGTAGTTTCCCTTTCGGCGCTTTGTGGGCGCGCATTCCCGGCACGTCGGCCCCGCGCACGCCGCGGCGGCAAATCAGCTCGCCGCCGGCAAGATCTTTTCGGGCTTCGCGCGCCATGGCCGCTCTGCGGAGGCGAGCCCGATCAGGCGTCCCTGGATGTAGTCGCAGCCCCAATCACGCAGCAGAGCCGCCGATTCATCGTCCTGAACCCATTCCGCCACCGTCTTGATCTGCAGGCGGCGCGCCAGGTCGATCAGGGTCTGCACGAAGGCGCGGTCGTCGGCCGAGTGCGCGATGTTCTGCACGAAGGCGCCGTCGATTTTCACGATGTCGACGCCGAGTTTGCGCAGATTCCGGAACGAGGTATAGCCCGCGCCGAAATCGTCGATAGCGAACCGGCTGCCGAAATTCTTCAGCCGCGTCACGAAGCCGCGAACATCATCGACATCCTGGATCGCGACCGTCTCGGTGATTTCCACGATCAGCCGCTCGCCCACGCCTTCATGCGCGCGCATCAGCGACTCGATCGAGCTCCACCAGTCCGGATCCATCGTGGTCTCGGGCGAGATGTTGAGACTGAGCCGCACATCCGGCGACGCCGCAAGCTCGGCGATCACGAGCTCAAGCACGCGGTGATCGACCAGCCGTATCAGGCCGAGCCTTTCCGCGACCGGGACGATATCGGGCGCGGCCAGCATCTGGCCGTCATGCTTCTCCATGCGGACCAGGCACTCGTAGAATGCAGCATCGCGCGAGCGCGCTTCCACCACCGGCTCATACGCCATCACGATCCGCCGCTCGTTCAGCGCGGTGACGATCTCGTCGGTGACGCGGATGTTGACACGACGCTGCGCATCGCGCTCGACATTTGGGCGCCACAGCGCAAACGAACCGGCACGGCGCCGCTTTGCCGTATCGAGCGTTTCCTGGGCGCGGTTGATGGCTTCGTCGGCGTCGCGCGCATAGCGCGGCACGCTGACCGCGCCGATTGACGCCGTCACGGAAACCGGGCCGGATTTGGTCGGCACCACTTCGTCGCGAATACCGGCCAGGAAACGCTCGGCGGCGACCTTGGTGTCATCGACGGTGCAATTTTTCAGGATCAGCCCGAATTTATTGCCGGAGAAGCGGCCGAGCACGTCGCCGGCGCGCAATCTGGCGCGGATACGTTTGGCCACTTCCTCAATCACGGCATCGGCAACGTCGAAGCCGAAGGCGTCGTTGATCCGCGCCAGATGATCGATGCCGATCAGCATGAAGGCGCATGAAGTACGGAAGCGCGCCGCTTCCTCCACGGTCTCGGCCAGCGTGGCGACCAGTCGGGTGCGGTTGAGTTCGCCGGTCAGCGGATCGCGCCGCGACAATTTCAGGAGCTGCTCGTCGCGGGCGTGGCGTTCGTTATTGAGGCGGACGATGCCCTGCGCGCGCACCGGCTTGCCGTCGCGGCCGGCAAACCAGACGCCCGCTTCCTCGATCCAGATCATGGGCGCGGATGTGGTTGCGCGGACACCATATTCGATCCGGTAGGGCGCACCGTCGCCGCTGCGCGCCAGCGGTGACGGTGTCAACGCCTCGACGCGGATCGAGCGGCTTGGTTCGATCAGCTTTGAGAACGCGGCTCCGCTGGCCAGCGCTTCCCGCGGAATATCGGGAAATACCGAGTCAACGTGATCGCTCCAGACAATCTCGTCGGTTGCGATATCCCACACGAAGGCCGCCTGGCCGAGCAACGCGAGGATGGTCGAAGCTTGTGGAGGGGCCAATGTCACAACTGCCTCGCTTCGGGACGCCGCCGGAGCAATTCCCTGTCCATCAGGATAGCCCCTACTCTGCTAACGACCCATAAATAAACCGGAAACCACCTTTGGCGATCGGCATGGAACGATAACCATGAGTTCGGCATAGCCCTTGCGACGGAAGGATGACGCGGGATTGAAAGTCCCGAAACGAAACAGTCAGCCAGTCAGGGTAGCGATGTTGCGTAACAACCAGACAGACCGGACGGCAGCCGACGGCGTTCCCTTGGACGCAAAGCCCGCCAGCACTGCGCTGGTGCCGCTGGTCCAGACGGCGGAATGGTCGTCGAGCCACGAACCGCCCCAGCCCGACTCCAGTTTCGTCACTCAACTGATGGCGATGGGCGAGCAGAGCCCGCAGGCGCACAGCCTGCGGCAGGCAACCGCGTCTGACGCGCTATCCGCCTACCGGACCAGCCAGCACCGGGCCGATGCCGGTCCCCGGGCACGGCAAATCATCTGAAACCATCCGGTTAACGCGGCGGCTGTTCCGCCGATGGGGGGACGCCGCCGGGCTGTAGTTCCGGAGAAGGAACTTGCGGCGACGCCGGGCTTGAGGCGGCGGGTTGCACCGGGTCAGGTTCGGAACGGCCCAGCGGCACGGCTTCGGCAGCCGGCACTTCCGGTGCGGGAACAGATACGGACGCGGGCGCAGGCATCGGCGCCGGATTGAAATGGGGTTCGGCTGCGGGCGGCTCGCTGTTACGGGCGCTCTGCCGGGATATCGCGGGCGCGGCCACGGCCGCTCTTCCTCGCCGGACATGCAGCGCGCTGCCCGACAGGAAATCGGCCAGCGAAAGCAAAGCCAGCAGGAAATAGGTCGAGTTGCCGAATCGCGGCCACATCACGAATTCGGCGGCCGCGCAGCCGAAGATGATCAGCGACAGCAGGTGATCAGTAAGATATTTCGCGCCGGGACGGGCGCCCTTGATGACTTCGAGCAGCAACAGCAGGATGCCGAGCGTCAACAGAACGTCGCTCAGCGTCACCGGCCACTCGGCGCCCGACACCAGGGGCAGGTTCACCAGCGTCTCGGTGAAGGAGACGCCGGGCATCAGGAAGACGATGATGTTGTAGATCGCGACCGGAATCAAAAGCAGCGGAAAACCGACCATAGACGACGGCGCCTTATTTTCGAGCGGGAGAATCAGTGTGTCCTCAGGCGAAGCCTGGGATACCCCTAACAACCCGCCGCTGGAACCGTCTTAATCTCACGCATTGGCCGAATTCAGGCCGCGCCGCCACCCGATGGGCTCGACCCTGGTCGCAAGGCCGATGCCCGAGCCTTAATAGCCCGGGCAAATCGCGCCGCAATCAGGATTCTTTCTTCTTCAGAACCTGCCGGCCCTTGTACATGCCGGTTTTCAAATCGAGGTGATGCGGACGGCGCAGCTCGCCGGAATCCTTGTCCTCGGCATAGGTCGGCTTTTTCAGGGCATCCGCCGAACGGCGCATGCCACGCCGTGACGGCGATGTTTTTCTTCGGGGAACGGCCATATCGGTATCCTCTAGGAGTATTTGCAGGGGCATCGTCCGCAGCCGGACGGCTCAGCGCTTAGGGAGCGCGCGCGAGCTGAAACGCCGATAAGGGCGGGCTTATAGAGGATGATGCCGCACAAGGCTATAGCGTTTTCGAGCGAAATGGGCACCGGTCGGCGTGAGGAAACCGCGTCAAAACAGAAGTTCAAGGCGGTTTTCACGGCCAAAACAGGCCGATATCGGCTCAAAAGGCACGATTTTCACGCCAGCACCGTGGCAATTCCTGAGCCTGGGCGCGGGCCATATAGGTCCCGGCCAGCCGGCGCACCCCGGGGCCCGGATTGCGGGCGCTGCGTTTGACCGGATTGGGCAGGATCGACGCCAGCAACGCCGCCTCGCGCGGCGACAGGCCCGAGGCCGGATGGCCGAACGCGTATATCGCCCCGGCATCCGCGCCGAACTGGCCGGACGGCCCGAGCTCGGCGATATTGAGGTAGATCTCCAGGATCCGCTGTTTCGGCAGCACGAAATCGATCCAGAGCGCCAGCGGAAACTCGAGCGCCTTGCGGACCACGCTGCGTCCCGGCCACAGGAACAGGTTTTTCGCCACCTGCTGGGTGATGGTCGAGCCGCCGCGGGTCGCCTCGCCCTCTTCCGCGTCCTCGATCACGCCGTTCAGGGCATCCCAGTCGATGCCGTGATGGGTGCAGAATTTCGCGTCCTCGGCCGCGACCACCGAGCGCGGCAGCGCGGGCGACATCGCGCCGAGATCGATCCATTGCCGCGACACCGGCGCTCCCTTCAGCCAGCGCCAGGCCATCAATGTCGACACCGGATGGCCGACGCGATAGAGCGGCGCCAGCAGATAGGGCAGCGCCAGCACCATGATCAAAATCAGCAATAAATTCCGGGCAATGCGCAAATCTGATGTTTCTGGTTCGGTCCCGATCCCCTGAATGGACCGGCCTTGGGTGACATCTTTATGATAATACATGGGTTTTCCAGCGCTTTTAAGGCGCAGGCCAACCTGCCACTGGAATTGACGAAGCCTCTGCCATAACCGATTGTCCGGCCAAATCGATCTGGAGCTATTCTTGATGACCGGTACTGCCATCGACTTTTCGAAACGCCTGGACCAGACTGCGGAGGACACCGAAGCCCTGCTGGCGAGGCTCCTGGCCGACGCGCCGCTGCCCGACGAGATCGTCCGCCCGAAGCGGCTGATCGAGGCCATGCGTTATTCGAGCCTCGGCGGGGGCAAGCGGCTGCGTCCGTTCCTGGTGGTCGAAAGCGCCGCCGCGTTCGGCGTGGCGCGCGAAGCCGCGCTGCTGGCGGGCGCGGCGCTGGAATGCATTCACTGCTATTCGCTGATCCATGACGACCTTCCGGCGATGGACAACAGCGATCTGCGCCGCGGCCGTCCCACACTGCACAAGGCCTATGACGACGCCACCGCGATCCTCGCCGGAGACGCGTTGTTGACGCTCGCCTTCGACATCATCACCCGCGACGAGATCCACAAGGACGCCAATGTGCGCCTCCTGCTCACGCGCGCGCTGGCGCGGGCCGCCGGCATCGGCGGCATGGCGGGCGGCCAGATGCTCGACCTCGCCGGCGAGGGCCGATTCGGCGACCGCGAGCCGGTCGACGTCGCGCGGTTGCAGCAGATGAAGACCGGCGCGCTGCTGCGCTATGGCTGCATCGCCGGCGCCATCCTCGGCCAGTCCTCGCAAAAGGAATATCAGGCGCTCGACGATTACGGCCGCGCGCTCGGCGAAGCGTTCCAGATCGCCGACGACCTGCTCGACGTCGAGGGCGACGCGACGGCGCTCGGCAAGCAGACCGGACAGGACGCGGCGCTGGGCAAGACCACATTCGTCACCCAGCTCGGAATCGAGGGCGCCAAAAAGCGGGTGGGCGACCTGTTGGCGCGCGCCGATGCCGCGCTTTCGATCTTCGGCGCCAAGGGCGACGTGCTGCGCGCGGCAGCGCGTTTCGTCGCCGACCGCAAGAACTGACGGGCGGCGATGGCGGGCAAGGAAACCGAAGATCCCGTCGTTCTACGCTTCCGGAAGATGGCGAGGCCGCTCCGCCTGGTTTACGGGCGGCCCCGTACTTTCATCTCCGTCGCCATCGGAATCCTGGCGTTCCTGCTGCAGCCCGCCTCGCTGCGGCCGGTGACCCGCGCGCTGGTCGGCTGGGACATCTTCGTCGCGGCGTATCTGTTGCTGGTATATGCGATGATGCTGCGCAGCGGGCTGGCGCATATCAAGCGCAACGCGGTGCTGCAGGATGACGGCCGCTTCCTGATCCTGCTGGTGACCGCACTCGGCGCATTCGCCAGCATCGCCGCGATCGTGTTCGAGCTCGGCGCCTCACATCACAGCGTGCCGGAACTGGCGCTGGCCACCGTGACGATCGCGCTGTCATGGGCCGCGGTGCATACCACCTTCGCGCTGCATTACGCGCATGAGTTCTATCGCGGCGCCAAGCCCGGCGGCTTGCAGTTTCCAAGCGGCGACACCCACGAAAATGCCGACTACTGGGACTTCGTCTATTTCTCGTTCGTGATCGGCATGACCGCGCAGGTCTCGGATGTCGGCATTACCAACAAGACGATCCGCCGTACCGCGACCGCGCACGGCATCGCCTCCTTTATCTACAACACCGCGCTGGTCGCCCTGATGGTCAACATCGCCGCCAGCGCGATTTGAGTGACGGGAAAACCTCATTCCGGGGCGCGCATTTTGCGCGTGGCCCCGAAACCCTGGTTCGCGGGCTGCGATCGGGGAAATTCCACGACCGGCCACCCCGACGCGCCTTCCGCCGCATTGACCTCGCCGAACCAGCAGGCAAATTAGCGGGCATCATGGAAGCCAGGTTCCAGATTTTTTTGGTGTTGCTTGTGGTGCTGGCGGGCACCGCGCTGTTGGCGCGGCGCATCAATGTCGCGCCGGCGATCCTGCTGCTGCTGGCCGGCGTCGCGCTCGCCTTCGTACCGGGCATACCGTCGCTGGAATTGCCGCCCGAACTGGTGCTGCTGGTGGTGCTGCCGCCGCTGATCTACTCGGCCAGCGTCGCCATGAGCTGGCGTGAATTCAAATTCAACCTGCGTCCGATCATCCTGCTCGCGGTCGGCTCGGTGATCTTCACGGCTTTTGTGGTGGCGGCCGGCACCCACTATTTGATCGGGCTGCCGTGGAATGTCGGTTTCCTGCTCGGCGCCATTGTGGCGCCGCCGGACGTGGTGGCGCCGCTGGCGATCGCCCGCAGGCTGGGTCTGCCGCGGCGGATCCTGGTGATACTGGAAGGCGAAGGGCTGGCGAACGATGCCACCGCGCTGATCCTGTATCGCTTCTCGGTGGCGGCGATCTCGACCGGCATGTTTTCGCTGACAAAGGCGAGCGGCACGTTTGTCGCGATCAATGTGAGCGAGGTCATGTATGGCATCGCCGTCGGCTGGCTCAGCTTAAGGGCACGCCGTTTCGCACGCGATCCGCAGGTCGAGATCACGCTATCCTTGCTCACGCCCTACATCGCTTATTGGATACCTGAGCATCTCGGCGGCTCCGGCGTGATCGCAACCGTGGCCTGCGGCCTCTATATGAGCTGGAACGGGCCGCTATTGATTTCGGCGACAACGCGCCTGCAGGGCATCTTCTTCTGGGACTTGGTGATCTACCTGATCGAAGGGCTGCTGTTCCTGCTGACCGGCTTCCAGATGCGCTCGCTGATCGAGAAATCGAAAGCGTTTCCGCTGGACGATATTCTGTTAGCGATCGCGGTCGTCATCACCGTCGTCGTCATTGCGCGCTTCGCCTGGGTATTTTCAGTGAGCTACCTGCAGCGGCAGTGGGACAAGCGCCGCGGCCAGCGCGACCGGCTGCCGAGCTGGCAGGGAACATTCGTCGTCGCTTTCACTGGCGTCCGCGGCACGGTCTCGCTGGCGGCGGCGCTGGCGCTGCCGTTCACGCTGCCTGACGGCGAGGCCTTCCCCTACCGCGACCTGATCCTGTTTTGCAGCTTCGGTGTCATCTTCATCACACTGGTCGGCCTCGGCATCACGTTACCCTGGGTGACGCGATGGCTCGGCCTCGCCGACGCCGGACACACCGAACATGTCGCTGAGCTGCAGGCCGAAATCGCCGCACGGCGTGAAGCGCTCGGCGCCGCGCTCAAATCACTCGATGCCATCACCGACGACCGCGAACTGTCCGACGAGGTGGTCAAGCTGCTGCGTGCTCGCCACGAGACGCGGGTCAACCAGCTCCCGGATTCGCTCGATCCCGAAGCGGACGATGTCTCGGCGGCGGGAATCGACCTGACGCGCGAACTGATCACTTCGGAGCGGAAATTCATCCACATCCTGCTGCGCGACGGCAAGATCACCGACGAGACCAGGCGCCACATCGAGCGCGATCTCGACCTCGAGGAAGCGAGTCTCGCTAACCGCGAATATCGCGAGATGTGACGCCCTACACCGGCCGCTCGCCCTTGATCGTGACGCGGGTGCCGGCGCGGGTATGCGGCCAGTAATCCCACATCGCGCGGTGCTGGGCGCAGCGATTGTCCCAGAAGGCGACGGCGTTTTCGGTCCAGCGGAAGCGGCACTGAAACAGCGGGTTCTCGGCGTGCTGGTAGAGATAGGCCAGCATGGCGTCGCTCTCGTCTCTGGGGATGCCGACAATGTGCCGGGTGAAGCCGCGGTTGACGTAAAGCGCCTTCCGGCCCGTCGCCGGATGGGTGCGGATGACAGGATGTTCGGCGCTGGGATAGCTCGGCCGGTCGGCGACGCCGTAATTGGCGTAGAGCCCGCGATAGATCGGCTCGCCGTCATGCAGCGCCGTCAGCCCGCCGAGATAGGTCTTCATCCGATCCGACAGCGCGTCATATGCCGCATACATGTTGGCGAACAGCGTATCGCCGCCGCGCGGCGGGCACTGCCTGATATGGAGGATCGAGCCCATCGGCGGCTCGGGATCGCAGGAGACGTCCGAATGCCAGCCCTCGCCATTGGCGCGCGGTGAATCCTTGTCGGCATAGATCTTCATCAGCGCGGGATCGTCACCCTCATGCGGGGCGGCGGGATGAATGTGCAACTCGCCGAACTTGCGGCCGAAGGCGAGATGCTGTTGCGGCGTGATGTGCTGGTCGCGAAAAAAGATCACGAGGTTTTCGGCCAGTGCGCGATGGATCTCGTCGATCTGGCGGTTCGATCGGATGTCGTCCGAGACCATTGCGCCGATGTCGACGCCCGAAATCTCCGCGCCGATGATCGGGGTCAGCTTTTCGACACCGATGGTTTCATAGGGCTCGCCTTCGCCGGCCAGATGCCGGTAGCGAGGTCCCTGCCTGCCGGAAAGCGAACTCATGATGTTCTCCCATCGCGCGTGATTGGAGGCACCGTAGCCCGCGCCGAAGGAAGCGCAAAATGAGCGTGGCTTTTTCTAGTTTTCGGCGTTGCGGCGAAAGGATTATTCCGCCGCCGTCACCATCGCCGCAGGCGTCTTGCTGCCGCCGCCATAGCGCTGGTCGATATAGTCGATCACCAGCGCCTTGAAGTCGGCGGCGATGGTCGGTCCGCGCAGGGTACGGAATTTCTTGCCGTCGACGAACACCGGCGCGGCCGGCGCTTCGCCGGTGCCGGGCAGCGAGATGCCGATATTGGCGTGCTTGGATTCGCCGGGGCCATTGACGATGCAGCCCATCACCGCGACATTCAGGCTCTCGACTCCCGGATATTGGGTCTTCCAGCCCGGCATTTCGTCGCGGATGAAATCCTGGATGCTGCGCGCCAGCTCCTGGAACGTGGTCGAGGTGGTGCGGCCGCAGCCGGGGCAGGCCGCGACCAGCGGCACGAAGGTGCGGAAGCCCATGGTCTGCAACAGTTCCTGCGCGACCTGGACTTCGAGCGTGCGATCACCACCGGGCTCGGGCGTGAGCGAAATCCGGATGGTGTCGCCGATGCCGTCCTGCAACAGGATGCCGAGCGCCGCGGACGAGGCCACGATGCCCTTCGATCCCATGCCGGCTTCGGTGAGGCCGAGATGGATCGCATAGTCCGAACGCGCCGCCAGATCCTGATAGACCGCGATCAGATCCTGCACGGCAGAAACCTTTGCCGAAAGGATCATCCTGTTTTTGGGCATGCCGAGTTCCTGCGCCCGTGCGGCCGACAGCAGCGCCGACTGCACCATGGCCTCGCGGGTCACCGCGCGGGTATCACGCGGGTTGGGCGAAGCGGTGTTCTCGTCCATCAGCTTGGTCAGCAGTTCCTGATCGAGCGAACCCCAATTGGCGCCGATGCGGACCGGCTTGTCGTTCTTGTTCGCGATCTCGATGATGTCGGCGAATTGCGTATCGCGCTTGTTCTTGAAGCCGACATTGCCGGGATTGATGCGGTATTTGTCGAGCGCCTCGGCGCAGGCCGGATAGTCGGCCAGCAGTTTGTGGCCGATATAGTGGAAATCGCCGATCAGGGGCGTGGTGATGCCGCGCTTGCGTAAGGCATCGCGGATATGGGGCACCGCGGCCGCCGCCTCTTCGCGATCGACCGTGATCCGCACCATCTCGGAGCCCGCCCGCGACAGCGCCGCGACCTGCGCCACCGTGCCTTCGATATCGGCGGTGTCGGTATTGGTCATCGATTGCACGACAATCGGGGCGCCCCCGCCGACCGCGACCTCGCCGACCATGACCTGGGTGGTTTGATGCCGTGCCCTGGGGCCGGCGATGTCATCTTGCAGCGGTTTTTCGAGCTTGTTCATGGGACCACAAATATCAGGTTTTGGTGACATTCAGCAATGGATCGGCGGGAACCGGCGTCAACGGCCTCGGGCGATTAACCAGAAAAAGTCCAGCAATCACAAGCAGGGCCGCGGCACCGAAGGCCAGCGTCAAGGCATCATGCATGATGAAATAGCTAGCCACGACGCCAAACAAAGGGGTGATGAAGGTAAAAGCCGACAATTTGCTGGCAGAATAGGCCCGGACCAGACCAAACCAGATCGTGAAGGTCAATCCGACCACCCAGACCGCCTGGTAGGCCAAGAGCGACAATGCCAGCGGCCCCGGAACCCGAACCAGGGTTTCGCCCGACATCCAGGCCGCCAGGGCAAGAATCGGGATCGACAGCGTCACCTGATAGACCATCACTTTTTCCGGCGGCGCCGTGCGCAACGCGGTGGCTTTCGCGACGATCGTCGTGGCCGCCCACAGCGCGCCGCCGCACACGATCAGGATATCGCCCAGGAGCACCCTGGCATCGACATCGGCCTGGGGAACGCCGATCGCGAGCGCCACGCCGGCAAAGCTCAACGCCAGTCCGCCCCATTGCGAGGCGGTCAGGCGCTCGCCGAGGAATTGATAGGAGCCGAGCGCCACGAAAAACGGCGCGGTGTAGAGAAACACCACCGCGCGCGAGGCCGACGTCAAAAGCAGGCCGCTGTAGATCAGCATGAATTCGATGCCGAACACCGCACCCGCGAACAGCCCGGCGCCAAGCGTGCCGTCGCGTTCGAACAGCTTCACGCCGCGCAGCCATGCGATCAGCAGCAGCACGGGCAACGCCCCTGCGGAACGGAAGGTCGCCTGCAGCATCGGCGGAATATCCGGCAGCGCCAGCTTGACTGCGATCTGGTTGAACCCCCAGCTCAGGCACAACATCAGCATCAGCGCGACGGCGGACGGGCTGAGCGGACGCCCCGCCGGCAGGTTCAGTTGATTTGACGACATTTCTTCCCAGGGGCGCGGCTTGACACCGCGTTGTTGTTTTCCGTGGTGGTTATCCGCTCAGGATGCCTTCTGACAATGCGCGCAGGTGCCGGTGATTTCGACCACCGACAATGTCGGCGTAAAGCCGGTGGCGCGCGCCGCGGCGTTGAGGCTTTGCGCCAGGGGCGCGGCCGGAATCTCTCCGACCGAGCCGCATTGTTCGCAGATCAAGAAGGCGATCATCGCGGCGGCATCGTGGTCGTGCGCGCAGGCCAGGTAGGCGTTGCGGCTTTCGATGCGATGCACGAGCCCGTTGTTCATCAAGAAATCCAGCGCGCGGTACACCGTGATCGGCGCCGGCCGCGGCATCGATTTGGCAAGTTCGTCGATCACCTCATAGGCGCCGAGCGGCCGGTGGCTGGACAACAGCGCTTCCAGCACCTGCCGCCGGATCGGGGTGAATTTCTGCGCCCGCCGCTCGCAGACCCGCTCGGCATGCGATAGCGCGTCCGCGGCGCAGCGGCCGTGGTCATGATCGGGGGTCGGAAATGTCGGTCTGACGGCTGTCATTCCACCATGATGTAGCATTTCGTCGGATAATCCCAAATCCTTGCCGGTATTTTTACCGAGATTCCCGCCGATTCGAGCCATGTGCTTCTGGCGGGGCAGCCTTCCATTAACCTGCCATGATTAATTCATAAGCTAGCTTATTATATCTCAAGCTTACGGAGATGAATAACCGCGATGCCCCACGGTCCCGTGGACATGAACTTCCTGTTTACCTTGGGTGAATTGCAACGCCTGATGCGGCTTTACGCCGACAAGCAGGCCGCGCGACACGGCATCACCCGTGCGCAATGGGCGGTGCTGGTCAAGGTCGAGCGAGTTGAAGGCCTGAAGCAGACGGAACTCGCCGAACAGATGGAAATGCAGCCGATTACGCTGACGCGGCTGATCGACAAGCTGTGCGAGAGCGGCTGGATCGAGCGCCGCGGCGACGAGACCGACCGCCGTGTCAACCGGCTCTATCTGCGCAAGGCCGCGCGTCCGCTGCTTGGAAAACTGAGCGGGCTACGCTCCGAAATCACCTCGACCGCGCTCGGCGGCATCAATCCGGCCGATGCGCATCGCCTGCTCACCCAACTGGAATTGATCAAGGAAAACGTGCGTCACGCGATCCAGGATCCGTCCGGCGCGTCCGCAAAGAAAGAACAAGTTTATGGCTGACCCCGTCCTCAAATTTAAACCCGAACAGAAGGACAATCCGCGGGATTCCGGCAAGAGCGCTGCCGCGCCGCGGCGCAGTCTGGTCGGCGGCCTGCGGCGCTACCGCCGCGTGCTGCTGCTCGTGGTGCTGCCGATCGTGGCTATCATCGGCGGATTCGCCTTCTATCTCAGCGGCGGCCGCTATGTCGGCACCGACGACGCTTATGTCGGCGCACAGAAGGTGCTGATCACCCCCGATATTTCCGGCAAGATCGAGAAGGTCGTGGTCAAGGAAGGACAGCTGGTCCAGCAGGGCGACGTGTTGTTCGAGATCGATCCGGTGCCGTTCCGGCTGGCCGCGGACCAGGCCAGGGCCGCGCTTGAACAGGCCAAGACCACCTTCAACAACCTCGGCTCCAACATCAAGATTTACCAGCAGATGGCCGACCTGATGCAGCAGGCCTCCGACCTGAAGCAACGCGACGTTGACCGCAAGTCGACGCTTGCCAAGAGCAGTTTCGGCTCGCAGCTCGACCTCGACAACGCTTCGACGGCGCTGGTTACCACGCAGGCGGAATACGCCTTCGTCCAGCAGCAGCTTTCCTCGGCCAAAACCCAGTTGCTCGGCAGGGACGATCTGCCGCTCGAGGAATTCCCGCCCTATTATCAGGCCAAGGCCGCGCTGGCCCAGGCCGAGCGCAATCTCGACCACACCGTGATGCGCGCGCCGATGGCCGGCATCGCCACCCAGGTCGACCAGATCCAGCTCGGCCGCTTCGTCGTCGCCGGCACGCCGGTGTTCAGCGTCATCGACGTCGCCAAGCCCTGGGTCGACGCCAATTTGAAGGAATCGGACTTCACCCATCTCGCGGTGGGGCAGCAGGTCGATATCGACGTCGACGCCTTTCCCGACCATGCCTTCAAGGGCAGCGTCGGTTCGCTGAGCCCCGGCACCGGCGCGCAATTCGCGATCCTGCCGCCGCAGAACGCCACCGGCAATTTCGTCAAGGTGGTGCAGCGCATCCCGGTCAGGATCTATTTCGACAGCAACGACAAATACGTGCAGAAGCTGAAGGCCGGCATGAGCGCCTACACCACGATCGACACCGGCCATCACCGGTCGCTCGCGGCGCTGCTCGGCTTCTCGCGGGCCGCGGCGAGCCAGGACTAACGCCATGAGCCCGACGCCCGCGGCGTCCAGCGCCGTCCCCGGCATGCGCCGGAACATGGTGACGATCTGCGCCATGACGGCAACGATCATGCAGGCGCTGGACACCACCATCGCCAACGTCGCGCTGCCTTACATGCAGGGCACGCTGTCGGCGTCGCAGGACCAGATCAACTGGGTGCTGACGTCCTATATCGTGGCGGCGGCGATCATGACGGCGCCAGTGGGCTGGATCGCCAACCGCTTCGGCCGCAAGCGCGTCTTCATCATCTGCTCGGCCGGCTTCACCATCGCCTCGGTGATGTGCGGCCTGGCGCAGGACATCAACCAGATGGTGCTGTTCCGCTTGCTGCAGGGCATGTTCGGCGCGGCGCTGGTGCCGCTGTCGCAGGCGGTGATGCTCGACTCCTATGCGCTGCATGAGCGCGCCAAGGCGATGTCGATCTGGGGCATGGGCGTGATGATGGGCCCGATCATGGGGCCCTCGCTCGGCGCCTGGCTGACCGAGACCTATTCCTGGCATTGGGTGTTCTTCGTCAACATCCCGTTCGGCATCGTCACGGTGGCCGGTCTCATGGTCTTCATGGACGAGACCAAGAAGAATCTCGAATTGCGGTTCGACTGGTTCGGCTTCGCGGCGCTCGCGGTCGGCATCGGCTCGCTGCAAATCGCGCTCGACCGCGGCGAACAGCTCGGCTGGCTGGAATCCAACGAAATCATCATCGAGTTTGTCGTCGCGGTGGTCGGCTTTTATTATTTCTTCGCGCACTCATTCACCACCGAGAAGCCGTTCATCCAGTTTGCGATCTTCACGGACAGGAATTTCGTCGGCGGCTGCGTGTTCATGACGGTGATGGGTCTGGTGCTGTACTCGACCATGGCGCTGTCATCGCCCTATTTGCAGAACGTGATCGGCTATCCGATCATCACCGCCGGCGTGCTGCTGGCGAGCCGCGGCTGTGGCACCTTCGTCGCGATGATGCTGGTCGGCCGCATGATGCGCTTTATCGAGGCGCGCACGCTGATCATCGCCGGATTGGGCCTGACCGGCCTGTCGCTGTTCTACATGACCGGCTGGACCGATCAGACCGGCGTTCCGGAGATCGTGACCATCAGCATCATCCAGGGCTTCGGCTTCGGGCTGGTGTTCGTGCCGCTCTCCACGGTGGCGTTCCTGACTCTGCCCAACCACCTGCGCACCGACGGCACCTCGATGCTGACCCTGTTGCGCAACGTCGCAAGCTCGATCGGCATTTCCGTCGTCATCGCACAGCTCACCGAAGGCGGACGCCGCACCTATGCGGTCCTGTCGGAGCATATCAATCCGTTCAACCAGTCGCTGCAGATGCCGGACGTTCGCGGCCTGATCGACCTGAATTCCGACTCCGGCCGCGCTTTGGCGGATGTCGTCGTTACCGCGCAGGCCCAGATCATCGCCTTCGCGCGCGACTATCAGCTGGTGATGTTCTTCATCCTGGGCTCGATTCCGCTCGCGATCATCGTCGGCTCGACGAAAGTGGCCCTGCGCGCGCAATCGGCCAACCCGGCCGATGCGGCGGAACATGCGGCGGTGATGGATTGAAAGCGGCGCACCGCTAAGGCTTTAATCGGTGGATGGCCGGGTCAGGCCCGGCCATGACGATGCGAAGTGCCGCGAGGGCAACCTTCACAGATCGAAAAACACCGTCTCGTTCTCGCCCTGCAGGCGGATATCGAAATGGTAGACGGCGTTGCCATTGCCGGGCTGGCGCGTGGCGATCAGCGTCGCGCGCCGGTCGGCCGGCACCAGCGCCATCACGGGATCGGCAGCATTGCCGGCCTCGCCGCCGAAATAAATCCGCGTATAGAGATGCAGCAGCATGCCGCGCGCGAAGATGGCGAGCAGAAGATGCGGCGCCTGCGGCTTGCCGTCGGGATCTGGCACCGAGCCTGGACGGATGGTGTCGAACACATAATCGCCATTGGCGTCGGTGCCGCAACGGCCGAATCCCTTGAAGGTCGAATTCGGCAGCGCGCGCCTGTCCTGCGGATCGGAAAAGCGCCCCTGCGCGTCGGCCTGCCAGATCTCCAGCATGCAATCGGGCACCGGCTGGCCGTCGCCGTCAAGCACCCGGCCCTCGACGCGGATGCGATCACCGGACGTCTCCGGCGTAACCAGATTGTTTGTGAAGGCATCGTTCCAGTCATATGCGCCACCCGGCGTCAGCCCGTATTTGAAGAACGGACCGACAGTCTGCGATGGCGTAAGTCCCTCGACTTTCTCTTGCACTATTTCGTCTCCATCGGCGTGGCATTGCGTCCGCGCAGCACAATGTTGAAGCGGTAGCAAAGCGCCCAGTTCGGCTGGGTGTTCTCCAGGTCGAACGCGGAGACCAGCCGCGCCCGGGCCTTCTCGTCCGGCACCGAATTGAAGATCGGATCGAACGGAAACAGCGGATCGCCCGGAAAATACATCTGCGTGACCAGGCGCGAGATGAAGGAATAGCCGAACACGGAGAAATGGATATGCGCCGGGCGCCAGGCGTTGGGATGGTTGCCCCAGGGATAGGCGCCGGGCTTCACCGTGATGAACTTGTAATAGCCCTCGGCATTGGTCTGCGCGCGGCCTGCGCCGGTGAAATTCGGATCGAGCGGCGCCGGATGCTGATCGACGACATGGACGTAGCGGCCGCAGGCATTGGCCTGCCATAACTCGACCAGCGCGTCCGGCACGCCGCGGCCGTCCTCATCAAGCACATGGCCATGCACGATGATGCGCTCGCCGAGCGGCTCGCCCTTGTGCTGGATGGTGAGATCGTGATCGTTCTCGCGCACCGTTGCGTGGCCGTATACCGGTCCGGTCAGTTCCGACAGCGTGTGGCGCATCGGGATCAGCGGCTTTTGCGGCGATCGTTTCAAGGTGCTGCGATAGTCCGGCGACAGCCGCGGTGGATGCGCGATGTTGCTCTCGACGGGATAGATGAGGGTCATGTTGTTTCCTCCTCCTATGCTTTCTCGTCATTGCGCGCGAGACAACGCAATTTATCCTCCGTCATTCCGGGATGGTGCATCGGCACCAGACCCGGAATCTCAAGATTCCCCGATGTGCAATTACACATCGTAGCTCGATGCGTTGCATCGCCCCGGAATGATGGAGGATAAGTTACGTCGCCGCGCTCCCCGCAATGACTCCTGACTGATTGACCTCAGTTCAACTTCTCGATCGCCATCGCCACGCCCTGGCCGACGCCGACGCACATCGTGGCAAGCGCGCGCTTGCCGCCGCGCTTCTCCATGCCATGCACCGCCGTCATCGCCAGCCGCGCGCCGCTCATTCCCAAGGGATGACCGAGCGCGATGGCGCCGCCATGCGGATTGACGAAGTCGGCATCGTCCTTGACGCCGAGTTGGCGCAGGCACGCTATGCCCTGCGAAGCGAAGGCTTCATTGAGCTCGATCAAATCGAAATCGCTGATTTTCAGCCCCAGCCGCTCCATCAGCTTGCGGGTCGCGGGCACCGGCCCGATGCCCATGATGCGCGGCGGTACCGCCGCCGAGGCAAGGCCGAGGATTCGCGCCCGCGGCGTCAGCCCGTGCTTCTTCACCGCGGCTTCGGAAGCGAGGATCATCGCGGCGGCGCCGTCATTGACGCCCGATGCGTTGCCGGCAGTCACCGTACCGGGGTTGCGCACGATCGGCTTCAGCTTCGCCAGCCCTTCGAGCGTGGTTTCCGGACGCGGATGCTCGTCCTTGTCGACCGTAATCGGGCCGGTCTTGCCGCCGGGGGCCGAGATCGCGATGATTTCCTCGGCAAAATAGCCTGAGGCGATCGCCTGGCCGGCACGCTGCTGCGAGCGGATCGCAAACGCGTCCTGATCGGCGCGCGAGATCTGGAATTCCTCGGCGACATTCTCGCCGGTCTCGGGCATTGCATCGACGCCGTATTGCGCCTTCATCAGCGGATTGATGAAGCGCCAGCCGATGGTGGTGTCGAAGATCTCCGCCGAGCGCGAAAACGCTTCCGCCGCCTTGCCCATCACGAACGGCGCCCGCGTCATCGATTCGACGCCGCCGGCGACCGCGAAATCGATCTCGCCGGCGCGAACCGCCCGCCCCGCGGCCCCGACCGCATCGAGCCCGGAGGCGCAGAGCCGATTCAAGGTCTGGCCCGGAACCGAATCCGGCATGCCCGCGAGTAGCAGCGCCATGCGCGCCACGTTGCGGTTGTCTTCGCCGGCCTGATTGGCGCAGCCGAAATAAACCTCGTCAACCGCCGACCAGTCGAGCTTCGGATGCCTGGCCATCAGGGCCTTGATCGGGGCAGCCGCCAGATCGTCGGCACGCACCTTGGCCAGCGAGCCGCCGAACCGGCCGATGGGGGTCCTCACGGCGTCGCAAATGAACACATCGCGCATCGAATCTCTCCCTGACTGCCGCGTTCCGGGCGTTGAAGATTAAGGCATTGACGGCGAGTTGTAGGAGTGCGCCCGCGGCAGGTCAATTCACCGCCGCCCGCTTTCATGCAAGGTCGGCCATGCCGGGAAGTTCGGGACCGACACCGGGCCGTTGAGGGGTGGAAAACCCGGACGGCCGCGGCAAAGCAATAGGACCGGGCGGCGGAATTCGGTAGTTTGCCGGCCCGGGCGCATGGTTCTGATCGGATCAGAACCGCGCGACCGATTATCGTTCGACGCGTTTTCTTCGCGCGAACCGGTGCTTCACTTCACTCGAAACGCTTTTGATGACAGTCCAGCAATCCATTCCCATGCCACCGGACGCCGCGCCGACCCCTGAGGCATCGGCGCGCGTCACGCCGATGATGGAGCAGTACCTCGAAATAAAGGCCGCCAATCCCGGGCTATTGCTGTTCTACCGGATGGGCGATTTCTACGAGCTGTTCTTCGAGGATGCCGAACTCGCCTCGAAAGCGCTCGGCATCATGCTGACCAAGCGCGGCAAGCACCAGGGCGCCGATATCCCGATGTGCGGCGTGCCGGTGGAACGTTCCGACGATTATCTGCATCGGCTGATCGCACGGGGTTTTCGCGTCGCGGTCTGCGAGCAGATGGAGGATCCGGCCGCGGCGCGCGCGCGCGGCAACAAGAGCGTGGTGCGCCGCGACGTGGTGCGGCTGGTGACGCCGGGCACGCTGACCGAAGACACGCTGCTCGACGCGCGGGCCAATAATTATCTGCTGGCGATCGCGCGCGCCCGCGCCTCCGCTGGGAACGACCGTCTTGGCCTCGCCTGGATCGACATCTCGACCTCCGAATGCATGGTCACGGAATGCGCGACCGGCGAACTGGCCGCGACGCTGGCGCGCATCAACCCCAACGAGGTCATCGTCACCGACGCGCTCTATGGCGATAGCGACCTGGGACCGCTGTTGCGGGAACTGCCGGCGGTGACGCCGCTGACCCGCGACGTCTTCGACAGCGCCACCGCCGAACGCCGGCTGTGCGATTATTTCGCGGTCGCCACGATGGACGGTCTGAGCGCGTTGTCGCGGCTGGAAGCGACGGCGGCGGCCGCCGCCGTCACCTATATCGACCGCACACAGGTCGGCAAGCGCCCGCCGCTGTCGCCGCCGACGCGCGAAGCCGCCGGCACCACCATGGCGATCGACCCCGCCACCCGCGCCAATCTCGAATTGACGCGGACGCTTTCCGGCGAGCGGCGCGGATCGCTGCTGGACGCCATCGACTGCACCGTGACCTCGGCCGGATCGCGGCTGCTGGCGCAGCGATTGGCTGCGCCCCTGACCGACAGCGCCGCGATTACCCGCCGGCTCGATGCGATCGGCGCCTTTGTCGCCGACAGCGCGACGCGCGACGATATCCGCAACGTGCTGCGCGCCGCGCCGGATATGTCGCGCGCGCTGGCGCGATTGTCGGTCGGACGCGGCGGCCCACGCGATCTTGCCGGTCTCCGCGACGGCATCCTCGCCGCCGATCAGGCGCTGGCGTCGCTCGGGCAGATCAACGATCCGCCGCAGGAGATCGCCGCCGTCGCGGACGCGCTACGCCGGCCCTCGCGCGGCCTGGCGCGCGAGTTCGAACGCGCGCTGGCCGAACAATTGCCGTTGATCAAGCGCGACGGCGGCTTCGTCCGCGAAGGCTATGACAGCGCACTCGACGAGACCCGCAATCTGCGCGATGCCTCGCGCCTCGTGGTCGCCGCGATGCAGGCGCGCTATGCCGACGAGACCGGCATCAAGGGCCTGAAGATCCGGCACAACAATGTGCTCGGCTATTTCGTCGAGGTGACGGCGCAGCATGGCGACAAGTTGATGACGGCGCCCCTGAACGCGACCTTCATCCATCGCCAGACATTGGCCGGCCAGGTCCGTTTCACGACCTCCGAACTCGGCGAGATCGAGGCCCGGATCGCCAATGCCGGCGACCGCGCGCTCGGGCTGGAACTGGAGATTTTCGAACGGCTCTGCGCAATGGTCGCCGAGGCCAGCGAGGATCTGCGCGCCGCAGCGCACGGCTTCGCGCTGCTCGATGTCGCGACCGCTCTGGCGAAGCTGGCCGTCGACGACAATTATGTGCGGCCCGAAGTCGACGGCTCGCTCGGCTTCGCCATCGAGGGCGGACGGCATCCCGTGGTCGAGCAGGCGCTGAAACGCGACGGACAGCCCTTCATCTCCAATGCCTGCGACCTGTCACCGGGACCGGGCCAGAAATCAGGCCAGATCTGGCTGATCACCGGCCCGAACATGGCGGGCAAATCGACCTTCCTGCGCCAGAACGCCTTGATCGCGCTGCTGGCGCAGATCGGCAGTTTCGTGCCGGCGGCGCGCGCCCGCATCGGCATTGTCGACCGGCTGTTCTCGCGGGTCGGCGCCGCCGACGATCTGGCGCGCGGCCGCTCCACCTTCATGGTGGAGATGGTCGAGACGGCGGTCATCCTCAACCAGGCCAGCGAACGTTCGCTGGTGATCCTGGATGAGATCGGCCGCGGCACCGCGACCTTCGACGGGCTGTCGATCGCCTGGGCCGCGATCGAACATCTGCACGAGAGCAACCGCTGCCGCGCGCTGTTCGCGACGCACTACCACGAACTGACCGCGCTCTCGGCCAGACTGCCGCGGCTGTTCAACGCCACCGTGCGCGTCAAGGAATGGCAGGGCGACGTGGTATTCCTGCACGAGGTGCTGCCCGGCTCGGCCGACCGCTCCTACGGCATCCAGGTGGCGAAGCTCGCCGGCCTGCCCGCGCCTGTGATCGCGCGCGCCAAATCGGTGCTGGCGAAACTGGAAGCCCAGGATCGCGGCCAGACCGCACGCGCGCTGGCCGACGACCTGCCGCTGTTCGCCGTGCCGTCGCGCGCGGCCGCCGAGCCCACGCCGCCAAGCGAGGCCGAGCAAGTGATCGAGGCCGTGAAGGCGCTGCATCCGGACGAGATGTCGCCGCGCGAGGCGCTGGAGGCGCTCTATGCGTTGAAGGCGAAGCTGCCGAAGCAATAGATGTGAACTTTCCGGAGCTACGTCGCGAGATTCCGGGGCTGGTGCCGACGCACCATCCCGGAATGACGGGATCGGTGCCCGAGCCTCCACAACGAGGAATTCCAGCTCACACCCTGTGCAGGCTTACCGCAACCTTCGGGCCGTTTCTGATGGTCTGGTAGACCACGCAATAGCGCTCAGTGAGTTTCAGCAGCAGATCGAGCTTGTCCTGTGGCGCTGGCGTATCGACATCGAAGCGCAAGCGGATTTCCGCGAAGCCCACCGGCGCTTCCTTATCGATGCCGAGCGTACCGCGAAAATCGAGATCGCCTTCGGCTACCACGATGCCGGTCTTCAACGGGATTTCGATCGCGGTAGCCACCGATTTCAGCGTCACGCCGGCGCAGGCGACCAGCGCCTCGAGCAGCATGTCACCCGAGCACAGTTCGAGCCCGGAACCTCCGGTGGCGGGGTGAAGCCCGGCGACCGCCAAGGCGCGGCCGGTTTCGACCTTGCAGGCGATGCCTTCGCTATCGATCGAGCCCTTGGCTTTGAGCGTGATGACGGCCGATTTCGGATCGGCCTTGTAGCGTTCCTTGATCGGGGCCTGGGTGGCGCGGAGTTCGGCGGCGTCCATTTCTGTCCTCCCGGATATATTTTGCGACCGGATGTAAGAGGTTGGGAGCTCCGTGTCATCACCGCCCAGAACCCACGGCATCGACGCCGGGCTTTCCGGGCCGGCCTCCCTTGCGAAAATTCCCGTTGTTTCCATATGTTACCTATCAGTCGGACGCGGAAGCCTTGGCCTGCCGGCCGCCCCGGCATGGAGGGCATGGCCCGATGGCCGCCGAATGCAAGGCCGCGTCGTCGTGATCTAAGATTGTCCCGTGACAGCATCGGCTGCGTTCGGTATCGGGTTAGGTCATGGACAATATTGTGACAGAAGCCCGCCCTGAAACCGACGATCGTTTCGATACCGCGCGGATCACCGCCGCCGTCGATGCGCTCGCGGAAAAACATGCCGGCCGCGAGGATGCTTTTCGCGCCGCGATGGCGCAGCTCCTGAAGGCCGAACTGATCGAGGCGCGCAAGGTCGCGCAGGCGGTGCTGCTGAAGGACCGGCACGGGCGGCGCTGCGCCGAACGGCTGTGTTTCGTGCAGGACGAAATCATCCGCATCCTGTTTTCCGCCGCCACCCGCCATCTCTATCGCACGCCGATCCCGTCCGGAGCCGAGCGCATGGCCGTGGTCGCCACCGGCGGTTATGGCCGCGGGCTGATGGCGCCGGAATCCGATATCGATCTGTTGTTCATCCTGCCTTACAAGCAGACCGCCTGGGGCGAGCAGGTCGCCGAAGCCATTCTCTATTGCCTGTGGGACATGGGGTTGAAGGTCGGCCACGCCACTCGCTCGGTCGACGAATCGATCCGGCAGGCGCGCGGCGACATGACGATCCGCACCGCGATCCTCGAGACCCGGTTCCTGACCGGCGACCGGCCGCTCTACGACGAACTGGTCACCCGCTTCGACAAGGAAGTGGTGCAGGGCACGGCGGCCGAATTCGTCACCGCCAAGCTCGCCGAACGCGAGGAACGCCATCGCCGCGCCGGACAATCACGCTATCTGGTCGAACCGAACGTCAAGGATGGCAAAGGCGGTTTGCGCGACCTGCACACGCTGTTCTGGATCGCGAAATATGTCTATCGCGTGCGCGAGACCGAGGAACTGTTCGAACGGGGCGTGTTCGACGCCCAGGAATACCGCACCTTCCGCCGTTGCGCGGATTTCCTGTGGTCGGTCCGCTGCAATCTGCATTTCGTCTCGGGCCGGCCGGAAGAACGGCTGTCGTTCGACATGCAGCGCGAGATCGCGGTGCGGCTCGGCTATACCTCGCATCCCGGCATGCAGGATGTCGAACGCTTCATGAAGCATTATTTCCTGATCGCCAAGGATGTCGGCGATCTCACCGCGTTCCTGTGCGCCAAGCTGGAAGACCAGCAGGCCAAGCCGGCACCGGTGCTGAGCCGCATGATGGCGCGGTTGCGGCCAAACCCGAGGCATCGGCGGGTGCCCGACAGCGACGATTTCATCGTCGACAACAACCGTATCAACCTCGCCGCCCCCGACATCTTCAAGCACGATCCGGTCAACCTGATCCGGATCTTCCGCCTCGCGCAAAAGAACAATCTGGCGTTCCATCCGGATGCGATGCGCACGGTGACGCGCTCGCTGCGGTTGATCAACACCGAGTTGCGCGAGAATCCGGAAGCCAACCGGCTGTTCATGGAGATCCTGACCTCGAACGACGCCGAGATCGTGCTGCGGCGCATGAACGAGACCGGCGTGCTCGGCCACTTCATCCGCGCCTTCGGCAAGATCGTGTCGATGATGCAGTTCAACATGTACCACCATTATACGGTGGACGAGCATCTGATCCGCTGCGTCGGTTTCCTGCAGGAGATCGAACGCGGCGGCAACGACGAATTCATCGTCGCCAGCGACCTGATGCGCAAGATTCGTCCCGAGCATCGTCCGGTCATCTATATCACCGTGCTGCTGCACGATATCGCCAAGGGCCGGCCCGAGGACCACTCGATCGCCGGCGCCAAGGTGGCGCGGCGGCTGTGCCCTCGGCTCGGGTTCAACGCCGCCGACACGGAACTGGTGGCATGGCTGATCGAAGAACATCTGACCATGTCGACGGTGGCGCAGTCGCGCGACCTCTCCGATCGCAAGACAATCGAGAATTTCGCCGCCGTCGTCCAATCGGTCGAGCAGATGAAGCTGCTGACGATCCTGACCACCGCGGATATCCGCGGCGTCGGCCCCGGCGTCTGGAACGGCTGGAAGGCGCAGCTTTTGCGCACGCTCTATTACGAAACCGAGCCGGTGCTGACCGGCGGGTTCTCGGAAGTCAACCGCACCCGTCGCCTGGCGGTGGCGCAGTCGGAATTCCGCGCGGCTTTCTCCGAATGGCCGGAGCAGGAACTCAACGCCTATATCGCGCGCCACTATCCGGCGTATTGGCTCAAGGTCGAACTGGCGCGCAAGATCCGTCACGCCCGCTTCATGAAGGCGAGCGAGGAGGCCGGGCACAAGCTCGCGATCAATGTCGGCTTCGACGAGGCGCGCGGCGTCACCGAACTGACCATCCTCGCCGTCGACCATCCCTGGTTGCTGTCGGTCATCGCCGGCGCCTGCGCTTCCGCCGGCGCCAATATCGTCGACGCGCAGATCTACACCACGACCGACGGCCGCGCGCTCGACACCATCGCGATCACGCGGGAATACGACCGCGACGAGGACGAGGGACGGCGCGCGACGCGGATCGGCCAGATGATCGAGGATGTGCTCGAGGGCAAACTGCGCCTGCCCGAAGTGGTGGCGCGCCGCGGCTCGGCGCGGGGCAGGACCCGCGCCTTCGTGGTCGAGCCGGAAGTGAGCATCAACAACCAGTGGTCCGACCGCCATACCGTGATCGAAGTGTCCGGCCTCGACCGTCCCGGCCTGCTCTACCAACTGACCACCGCGCTGTCGAAACTGAACCTCAATATCGCCTCCGCCCATGTCGCGACCTTCGGCGAGCGCGCCCGCGACGTGTTCTACGTCACCGACCTGTTGGGCGCGCAGATCAATGCCCCGACGCGCCAGGCCGCGATCAAGAGCGCGCTGTTGCATCTGCTTGCCAGCGACGAGGAAGCCACCAAGCCCGCCGCGTGATCGCGGGCGGCCTGGCTTCGTTCATTTCAGAGACTTCTGCTATTGCTGCGCGGCGTTTATCATCGGACGCACATTTCGCGCGAGCCGTTGGCTTGTAAATCACGGATTCTCGGTCGGGGGAACGCCACATGATCCGGATCGCCAACATCGCGGTGGCTCTGGTCGCCGCGCTGCATCTTTATTTCCTGGTGCTGGAGATGTTTTTCTGGACCAGGCCGCTGGGGCTCAAGACCTTTCGCAACTCGCCGGAAAAAGCCGCCGACTCCGCGGTGCTTGCCGCCAATCAAGGGCTGTATAACGGCTTTCTGGCCGCGGGCCTGATCTGGGGACTGGTCCAGACCGTTCCGGCCTTCGCCTTCGAGATCAAGCTGTTCTTTCTCATCTGCGTGATCGTGGCCGGCGTCTATGGCGCCGCAACGGTCAGCCGCAGGATCCTGCTGGTGCAGGCCGCGCCCGCCGCGGTCGCGCTGATCCTGCTTTTACTGGCATGACACTGCCGGCATCCGGCGCCTATCGTCGACATCGACGCCACCTCGACTGCAAAAGACGTGGATGGCCGACGAAGCCCGGCCACGGCGGAAAGCGGAAATGGCGCGCCAACGGTAGGGTTACTCGCCCGTAAATCATTATCGATGAAGCACTTGCCGACCCACCGCGCCGCCCGCGTTAACCATCGTTTAAGACGGCCTTAAACCCATCCCGCTAGTCTTTGCGCGGGAAAATCTGGGCGTTTGCGGATGGCGTGGGGACGGAAAAAAAGCGGCGGACGCAAGGAGCCGCAATTCGGGCTCGGCGCCTCGCTTGCCGAATTGCGTCTCAATCCGCAGGATCGCATTCCGCACGCCGAAACCAAGCCGAAGAAATCGCCCGCCAAACGCAAACCCGAAAATGACGACGCCGACGATCCGCCGCCGGAGCGCAAGCCGCGCCCCAGCCGTAGCGGCGCTAAACGCCGATCGAAATCGCGCCTCAGCATCACCCGCCTGTTCTATTGGGGCGTGGTGCTTGGCCTGTGGGCCGCGATCGCGGTGGTTGGAGTCGTGGTCTGGGTAGGCGCGCATCTGCCGCCGATCCAGTCGCTCGAAATCCCGAAGCGGCCGCCGACGATCCAGATCGTCGGGCTTGACGGCAGCGCGCTGGCGACGCGCGGCGAAATGGCCGGCGCCAATGTCGCGCTGAAGGATCTGCCGCCATACCTGCCGAAGGCCTTCATCGCGATCGAGGACCGGCGGTTCTATTCGCATTATGGCGTCGACCCCTGGGGCATCCTGCGCGCGGCGGTGGCGAACCTGCTGCATCACGGCGTGTCGCAGGGCGGCTCGACGCTGACCCAGCAGCTCGCCAAGAACCTGTTCCTGACCCAGGAACGCACGGTCCAGCGTAAATTGCAGGAAGCCGAGCTCGCGATCTGGCTGGAGCGCAAGCATTCCAAGAACGAGATCCTCGAACTTTATCTCAACCGGGTCTATTTCGGTTCCGGCGCCTATGGTGTCGAGGCCGCGGCGCAGCGCTATTTCGGCAAGTCGGCGAAGAACGTGACGCTGGCGGAAGCCGCGATGCTTGCGGGCCTCGTCAAATCGCCGTCGCGGCTGGCACCCAACCGCAATCCCGAAGGCGCCGAGAAGCGCGCCCAGACCGTGCTGGCCACAATGGCGGAAGCCGGGTTCATCACCGAGGCGCAGGCGCAGGCCGCCAGCGCCCACCCCGCCTACACGGTCAAGCCGGCCGGCGCCGGCACCATCAATTATGTAGCCGACTGGATCGGCGAAGTGCTCGACGATCTGGTCGGCCAGATCGACGAGGACATCGTGGTCGAGACCTCGATCGACCCCAAGCTACAGAGCATCGCCGAAGCCGACGTGATCGACGAACTCGCGGCCAAGAGCGTGAAATTCAATGTCAGCCAGGGCGCGCTGGTGGCTATGACGCCGGACGGCGCCGTGCGCGCCATGGTCGGCGGCCGCAATTATGCCGAGAGCCAGTTCAACCGCGCGGTGACCGCGAAGCGCCAACCGGGCTCGGCGTTCAAGCCCTTCGTCTATCTCACCGCGATCGAAGCGGGGCTCACGCCGGATACGGTGCGGCAGGACGCGCCGGTCAACGTCAAGGGCTGGAAACCCGAGAATTTCGAGCACGAATATCTTGGCCCGGTCACGCTGACTCAGGCGCTGTCGATGTCGCTCAACACGGTCGCGGTGCGGCTGGTGATGGAAGTCGGCGCCAGCAACGTGGTCCGTACCGCGCACCGGCTCGGTATCGCATCCAGGCTCGATCCCAACGCCTCGATCGCACTCGGCACGTCGGAAGTGTCGCTGACCGAGCTGGTCGGCGCCTATGTGCCGTTCGCCAATGGCGGCCAGGGCATCACCCCGCATGTCGTGCTCAAGATCCGCACCACCGGCGGCAAGCTGCTGTATGCGCGCCAGCCGGACCAGCTCGGCCAGGTCATCGACCCGCGCAATGTCGAGATGATGAACACCATGATGGAGGAGACGCTGCTGTCCGGCACCGCGCGCAAGGGCGAGATTCCCGGCTGGACCGCCGCCGGCAAGACCGGAACCAGCCAGGATTTCCGCGACGCCTGGTTCATCGGCTACACCGCCAATCTCATCACCGGCGTCTGGCTTGGCAACGACGACAATTCGCCGACCAAAAAGGCCACCGGTGGCGGCTTGCCGGTGGAAGTATGGACCCGCTTCATGCGCGCCGCCCATCAGGGCGTGCCGGTCGCAACCCTGCCGGCCTCGCAAGCAACAGGCATTCTCTCGAACCTGGCGCAGGCGGCATCGCAGGTCAGCGCGCCCTCCCCGTCGGCGGCTCCGGCGCCATTGGCGGCAACCGGCGCGAACCGGCCGCCGCCGACGCGAACTTCGGTACGGCCGGAAGCGGATGCGGGACTCGACGGCTGGCTGATCCAGCGGCTGTTCGGTGGCAGCCGGTGAGCGGCGCGGCGATCGCACGGCCGCCGACCTCACGAAGACCGTCATACTCCGCGAAAGCGGAGTATCCAGTAATCACCGGCGGAAGCTATTTTGACCGCGGTGGAATACTGGATCGTCCGCCTTCGCGGACGATCACAGTTCAGTAAAATCGGCTAAGCTGTTATTCGCTGATCCCATAGCGGTGCAGATCGTTGCCGTGGGTATCGAGCCAGTTCTTGGCGCGCTCCACCGACGGGCAGATCCGGGCGACCACCCGCCAGAACCGCGCCGAATGATTCATCTCGACCAGATGCGACACCTCGTGGGCGGCGAGATAATCGAGCACGAAGGGCGGCGCGAGGATCAAGCGCCACGAAAACGACAGCGAGCCTGCCGACGTGCATGAACCCCAACGGCTCGACTGATCGCGGATCGACACCCGCTTGACCCTGACCCCGAGTTCCGCGGCGTGCGCAAGCGACGCCTTCTGCAATTCCTTGCGCGCTTCGCGCTTGAGGTAATCATGGACCCGCCGCTCGGTATGTTCGACGTCGCCGGCGACGCAGAGAACCTTCTCGCCGCTGTCGCGGGTTTCGGTCCACACCGTGCCGCGTTCGCCGGCGCGATGCACGATCCGGTGCGGCACGCCGCGCAAAGGCACCACAGTACCCGCATGAAACGGCGCGGCCTTCGGCAAACGGCCGAGGCGCGCGGCAATCCAGCCGCCATGAAGCTGCGCAAAATCCTTGGCTTCGGCGATTGTGCCGCGCGGCGGCATGGTCAGGATCGCTTCGCGGTCCGTTGGATGAATACGCAGGGTGTAACGCCGCGCGCGGCGATGCCGGCGCAGCCGAATCGCGAAAAACTGGGAGCCATGTTTGACCAGAATAGTCGAAGGTTCGGCGGGCCGCCGATAGAGAAGCGCGCGAGTAGCCATGTCCGAGAGTCCGGGAAGGAGGAAATCGCCCGGATTCTGCCATATCCGACGCCAGTGAAATCGCTCGGCGCAAAAACAAATCATTTGCCCAATATACAGGGGCTAGCCGGGGTCCGCCCCCTACAGCATGGGGCTAAAACGATTAAATTTTTACGGAATCACCCTCGGGAACCGGCATCAAAGTCTGATTTAATACTCATTCTTTCAAGGGGTTGTGAATCCAGATTCTGCGGGAGGATTCAGGGGGTTAGCGCTCCCCCCGATTCGACTTCAAATACAGTCTTATTCAGCAGCCGCAGCCAAGGAAGGCTTCACACTCGCTGCCGACATCATGAAATCGGAAATGCGCGGCACGATTTCCGATCGGAAACGCGAACCGTTGAACACACCGTAATGTCCGACGCCCATTTGCACGTAATGCACCCGGCGATGATCGGGAATCGAACTGCACAGCGCATGTGTCGCCTCGGTTTGGCCGAGTCCGGAGATGTCGTCCTTCTCGCCTTCCACCGTCATCAGCGCGACCCGCGTGATCTTTGACGGATCGACCGGCACGCCGCGGTGAGTCATCTCGCCTTTCGGCAGCGCATGCTTGACGAAGACGAGATCGACGGTCTGCAGATAATATTCCGCCGTCAGGTCCATGACCGCGAGATATTCGTCATAGAAATCGCGGTGCTTGTCGACCAGATCACCATCGCCCTTCACCAGATTGGCGAACAGGTTCTTGTGCGCGTCGACATGGCGATCGAGGTTCATGCTGATGAAGCCGTTGAGCTGCAGGAACCCGGGATAGACGTCGCGCATCACGCCCGGATGCGGAAACGGCACCTTGGTAATGACGTTGTTGCGGAACCAGTCGATGCCGCGCTCGGCCGCGAGATTGTTGACGGCGGTCGGATTGCGCCGCGTATCGATCGGTCCGCCCATCAGCGTCATCGAGACCGGCACATAGGGATCCTGCTCGGCTTCCATGACCGAAACCGCCGCCAGCACCGGCACCGCCGGCTGGCAAACCGCGATCACATGGACGTTGCCGCCGAGTACATGCAGCATCTCGATCAGGTAATCGACGTAATCGTCGAGATCGAAGCGGCCTTCCGACAGCGGCACCATCCGCGCGTCCGACCAGTCGGTGATGTAGACCTCATGCGTCGGCAGGAAGGCCTCGACCGTACCGCGCAGCAATGTCGCGTAGTGACCGGACATCGGCGCCACGATCAGCACGCGCGGCTGCGGGCTGCGCAACGGGCGCGCCAGTTGACGATCGAAATACAACAGGCGGCAGAACGGTTTTTCCCACACCGAGCGGACTTCGATCGGCGTGCGCACGCCATTGACCTCGGTGCTATCAAGCCCCCATTCGGGCTTGCCGTAGCGGCGGGTGGTGCGCTCGAACAGTTCGCAACCAGCGGCAACCGATTTGCCGAACTCGGTTTGCGACCACGGATTCAGCGGGTTTTGAAACAGCATCTTCGCGGCGTCCGTGACCGCGCGCGCCGGATTGAGCGAGGCGTGGGCCATCTCGTACATCCAGTACATCGGCGTGGTCAGCGCCGGACTGCCTTCAGTTGCCAGCGGCGGCGCGCCGCCAAATTCACCAATCGGCATCTCGTCATGTCCCTTTTGCATCGCAACATAGTGCCGGATGCATAAGAATGCGTCAATCCGCCGATTGACCTATCCGCCGTCCCAGGATGCGCAAAACCCTCGGATTCATGGGGTAGATCGGCCTATTCGCCGCCCTGAAGCAACGAGCCATGCCGCTTGGCGCTGCGTAAAAGGGCAAGGAATGTCGCAAATGACGCCACGAACAACGCGATGTTGATGGCGAAGGCGTCGATCATGAGATCGGCGCGAAAGAGATGATCGATCAACAGCGCGCGCATGCCTTCGAACACATAGGTCGGCGGCAGCGCCCAGGCGACATATTGCAGCCAGTGCGGCAACACCGTTACCGGATAGTAAATGCAGGCCAGCGGCATGATGCCGAACATCAGTGTCCAGACGACGCTCTCCGCGCCGAGGCCGTTGCGCAGCACCAGGCCCGAGACCAGGATTCCGACCGACCAGCTGGTGAAGATCAGGTTGCAGAAGAACACGATCAGCGGCAGCCCGATGCCGTAGAAATTGAAGTCGAAGAAGACCATCGCCAGCAGCGTCATCGGGATCACGCCGATCGCAAGCCGGATCAGGCTCATCACCATCAGCGCGATCAGGAATTCGATCGGCTTGAGCGGGCTCATCATCAGGTTGCCGAGGTTGCGCGCCCACATCTCCTCGAGGAACGAGACCGAAAAGCCGAGCTGGCCGCGGAACAGGATGTCCCACAGGATCACGGCGCCGATCAGCGAGCCGCCGGCGCGCGCGAAAAACCCCGAAGTCTGCGCGATATAGGTTTGCAGGAAGCCCCAGGTGATGATCTGCAGCGCCGGCCAGTAGATCAGTTCCAACAGCCGCGGCCATGACGACATCAAGAGATACCAATAGCGCAGGATCATCGCGCCGATCCGGCGCGGCGAGATGCCCGCGGCCGTAACACGCGCGTTCATGACGACGTCTCCTGGCTGCGGCCGCGCGCGACGTCGAGAAACACCTCTTCGAGCGTGGTGCGGTTATAGCGGGCCATGATCCCGTCGGGGCTGTCGTCGTCCACGATGCGGCCACGCTTCATGATGATGACGCGGTCGCACAATCTTTCTACCTCCAGCATGTTGTGCGAGGCGAGCAGAATAGTCGCGCCATGCGCCTTGCGATAGGTCTCCAGATGCTGCCGGATCCAGTCGGCGGTATCCGGATCGAGCGAAGCCGTCGGCTCGTCCAGCAGCAGCAGTTCGGGCTGGTTGACCAACGCCTTCGCCAGCGCCACGCGGGTTTTCTGCCCGGCGGATAGCTTGCCGTTGGCGCGATCCAGGAAATCGCCGAGATCGAGGTCGGCGGCAAGCCGCGCGATGCGCTCGCGCAAATTCGGCACGGCGTAAAGCCGGCCGAAGATCGTCAGATTCTGCCGCACCGTGAGCCGCATCGGCATGTCGACATAGGGACTTTCGAAATTCATCCGGCCGAGCACTTCGGCGCTTTGCTCCGGCATCGGAAAGCCCAGCACCCGGATCCGCCCCGAGGTCGGCAGCACCAGTCCCATGATCATTGCGATGGTCGTGGTCTTGCCGGCGCCGTTGCCGCCGAGCAATCCGGTGATGCTGCCGCGCGCGATCCGGAACGAGACATCGTCGACGGCGCGGGTGGCCTTGTAGAGCTTGACCAGGTTGAAAACCTCGACCGCCGGTGCCGGCCGGTCGGCCACGGGTGAAGCGGGTAATATGGTGTCGTCACGCATCATGCGGCCGTTCATTGAGCCATCGCGGCGGCGAGCGCAAGACTTGGCAGGACCAGGATATGGAAGGCTTCTGGACGGCCTCATTTGTGGTCGGAACGATGCGCCGTTAAACTGCCGGGATGACCGACGTTGCCGCCTCCGATTTTCGTCATCCGCGCCGCTATGTCCGTCTGGATACGATCTTGCGGCTGCGCTGGCTCGCCGTGCTCGGCCAGCTTGCGGCGATCTTCATCGTCGCGCAGGGGCTCGAATTCGACGTCGAGGTCGTGCCCTGCCTCGCCATCATCAGCCTGTCGGCCCTGCTCAACCTCGGTTTCCAGATCGCCTTCGATCCGATGCAGCGGCTGGAGCCGATCTATGCCGCCGCGCTGCTCGCACTCAATATCATCGAACTGGCCGGGCTACTGTTTTTCACCGGCGGCCTCGAAAATCCGTTTTCGTTTCTGTTCCTCGCGCCGGTCCTGATTTCATCGACCGCGTTGCCGATCCGGCTGACGATCGCGCTCGGCGTGCTCGCTATCGTCTGCGCCTCGGTGCTGGTGTTCTTCCATCTGCCGCTGCCGTGGGACAGCGACGATCCCCTGGTGCTGCCGCCGATCTATCTATTCGGCGTCTGGCTCTCGATCGCGGTCGCGATCGGCGTCACCAGCCTTTACGCGTTCCAGGTTGCCGAAGAAGCCCGCCAGCTCTCGGATGCCCTGGCCGCCACCGAACTGGTGCTGACGCGCGAACAGCATCTGACCCAGCTCGACGGCCTTGCCGCCGCGGCGGCCCACGAACTCGGAACCCCGCTGTCGACGATCTTCCTGATTTCGCGCGAACTTGAGCGAACCATCCCGGACGGCAGTCCATTGACCGCCGACATCAAGACCCTGCGCGAGCAGGCGCAGCGCTGCCGCGATATCCTCGGCAAGATCACGCAATTGTCGGCGACCGGCGCGCCGTTCGACCACATGCCGCTGTCGACGCTGATCGAGGAGACGGTGGCGCCGCATCGCGATTTCGACGTTGCGATCAAGGTGCGGATCGCGGTGGCCGCGACGCCCGAGCCGGTCGGCACCCGCAATCCGGCGATTCTTTACGGGGTCGGCAACATCCTGGAAAACGCGGTCGATTTCGCCCGCAACACGGTCGAGGTGAATGCGTGGTGGAATAACGAGAAGGTCGAGATCGTGATCTCCGACGACGGACCGGGCATCGCCCCCGACATGCTGAAGCGGATTGGCGAGCCCTATTTGTCGCGGCGGCGCAGTGCCGACGAGACCCAGAGCGAGCGCGGCGGCCTCGGCCTCGGGGTGTTCATCGCCCGCACGCTGCTGGAGCGCACCGGCGCCAAAGTCTCGTTCAGCAACCGGGTTTTTCCGGAACATGGCGCGATCGTGCATATCACCTGGCCGCGCAGCCGTTTCGAGGCGGGCGAAACGTCAGGCGAACCAGCGTCTTGAGTGCCGGTTGCGACAATTGGTAGCGATACCTGACCTATTTTAGGGATCTTCTTTAAGTTCACTCATTGGTCTTACTTGGCAGCGCTCCGCGCGCACGCCATATATACGTCGTTGTCCGCCAGAGGATACCAAAGCCGTGAACGCGATCGCCGAACTGACCGATCAAGCCGACCGCTCCCTCCTGATCGTTGAAGACGACAAGCCGTTTCTGGAGCGCCTGTCGCGCGCCATGGAAACGCGCGGCTTCGCGGTGACCTCCTGCGACAGCGTCTCCGACGGCCTGACGCAGATAGGCAAGGCCGCGCCGGCCTTTGCGGTGGTGGATCTGCGGCTCGGCGACGGCAACGGCCTCGACGTGGTGTCGGCCCTGAAGCGCAAGCGCCCCGAAGCGCGCGCCATCGTGCTGACCGGCTATGGCAACATCGCCACCGCCGTGACCGCGGTGAAGATGGGCGCGGTGGATTATCTGTCGAAGCCCGCCGACGCCGACGATGTCGTGGCGGCGTTGCTGGCGAGCGGCACCGAGAAATCCGAATTGCCGCATAATCCGATGTCGGCCGACCGCGTGCGCTGGGAGCATATCCAGCGCATCTACGAGATGTGCAACCGCAACGTCTCGGAGACGGCACGCCAGCTGAACATGCATCGGCGCACCTTGCAGCGCATCCTCGCCAAGCGCGCGCCGCGATAGAAGAGTATTCAGCGGAATCGTGTGACGATTCGAAGAAAACTCATCCCGCTCCAGTGCGAGATGAGTTTAGGTTGAGACGGGATGGCATCGGAAGTTTACCTCTCCCATCGGGAGAGGTGGACGAAGCATGCGGCCAAATCGATTCAACCAAAGCTTATCCTGCTTTAGAACTCCGCATGGCCTTGCGGATCGACCAGGCGGTTGATCCGTTGCGCCGCGGCCAGCGCAAACCGCACCGTCATCAGCTTGCGGGTTGGCGCCGGCAGGCGATGCTCCGGCGCCTCGCAATGCATGTGGGCGCCATAGGCGTCCGCGACGATCAGGCCGGTCTGTTCGGGAAAGATCTCGCACGGCAAATCCTGCGTGAACGCAAAGAACAGCCGGTCGCAATGCGCGCGGTATTCGGGCCATTTCTGGTCGGCGCGCAGATCCTCGACCGATGATTTGATCTCGACGATCCAGATCTCGCCGCGTTCGTTCAGGGCCACCAGATCGGCGCGCCTGCCTGACGGCAGCGGCAATTCGCTGATGCAGGCAAAGCCCAGCGACCGCAACAGCCGCGCGGTGCCGCGCGCGATCGCGGCCGCCGTCTCCGACTGCCGGCGATCCACCGGGGGCACGAGGCTGATCTGGCGCGCTGGCGTTTCCATCGCCGCGACCATAGAACACAACACGAACAGCGCAACTGGTTTTAGCCGGCGTGCGCCCCTCCGGCTACCTACCGGCCAATCGCGCTGGGAAGACTCATGCGGCCCGATCGAGCGGCACCTCGACGATGACGCCCTCATTGCCGCGCAGCCCCAGCACGCCCTCGATGCTTTCACCTTGCCGGTCGAGAAATGTCGACAGCAGAAGCTCGCCATCGAATCCGATCGAACTCGATGTGACCGAAACGGGTTCCGCGCCGAAGTTCAATGCGATCACGAGGGCCTTGCCCTCGTGCTGGCGGCGATAGAGCAGGAGGTCGCCATGCGCCGCGATCGGCGTATAGCTGCCGAGCACCAGCGCCGGCGTTTCCTTCCTGAGCCTGATCAGCGCCCTGTAGAGATTGAGGATCGACCGCGCATCCCGGTCAAGACTGACCACATTCTCATCCGTAAAATCACCCGCCAAAGGCAGCCACGGCGCCGATGTCGAGAAACCGGCATTGGGCGTCGCATCCCACTGCATCGGGGTGCGGCAGCCGTCGCGGCCGACGCCGAGGCCAGGAACGTTCCTTTCAAAGGGATCACGCACCTGGTCGGGCGCGATCGCGACCTGATGCATGCCGATCTCATCGCCATAATAGAGCGTCGGCGTGCCGCGCAGCGTCAGCAGCAGCATCGCGGCGATCCGCGCCTGCTCCCGACCGATACGGCTTGCCACCCGCGGCCGATCATGATTGCCCAGCACCCAGTTCGGCCATGCGCCCGGCGGCAGCATACGTTCGTAATCGGTGACGATCTTTTCAATCGAGCGCGCGCTCCACAATGTCGAGAGCAGCGCGAAGTTGAACGGCATCTGCGCGCCTTGCAGATCGTTGCCGTAATAAGCCACCAGCCGCTCCAGCGGCAGATAGATCTCGCCGATCAGCACGCGGGAGCCGAATTCCTCGGTGACGCGCCGCATCCCGGCGACCACGTCATGAACCTCGGGCTGATCCGTGGAATATTGCGTCAGGATCTTCTCATGCGGCGGACGGCCCTCGCGATAAAACAGGTTGGGCGGATTGTCGCGGAATTCCGCATCCTTGATCAGATGCCAGATCACATCGACGCGGAAGCCATCGACGCCCTTGCGCAGCCAGAAGCGCATGACCTCATGGATCGCCTCGCGCACCGCCGGATGGCGCCAGTTCAGATCCGGCTGCTGGGCGAGAAAGGCGTGATAATAATATTGTCCCGTCGCTTCGTCGCGCGTCCAGGCGCTGCCGCCGAATTCGGACAGCCAGTTGTTCGGCGGCCCGCCGTCCGGCCCGGGATCGCGCCAGATGTACCAGTCGCGCATCACATTATCGCGCGAGCTCCGGCTTTCGACGAACCACGGATGCTGCTCGGACGTGTGGTTCGGGACCAGGTCGAGGACGATCTTGAGGCCCGAGGAATGCGCCGCATCCACCAGCGCGTCGAAATCCTTCATGGTCCCGAACAGCGGATCGATCCCGGTATAGTCCGAGATGTCGTAGCCGAAATCGGCCATCGGCGACGGAAAGATCGGCGACAGCCAGACCGCGTCAACGCCAAGTGAGGCCAGATAGGGCAGCCGATCGAGGATGCCCTTGATATCGCCGACCCCGTCCGCATCGGAATCCTGGAACGAGCGCGGATAGACCTGATAAAAAATGCCGTCCTTCCACCAGGAGTCGCCGCTTTGATCCATCTTGCAATCATTCTTCCGAAATCGCGCTGCGCGAGGTAACGCCGGAGTCGTGCGCCGGTTCGGATCAAACGGCGGGAAGATGACGGAGAAACGGCAAGCGCCGGCCTTTTCACCTTGATTTTGCTTGGCGGCGCGAAAAAAATCGGCATTGTTCCGGTATGGCAAACGAAACCCAGACCAAGGCTAAGGCCGGCGCGGTCATCATCCCGGTGACGCTGTTCGAGCAGAATTGCACCTTGCTATGGTGCGAGGCCACCAGGAAAGCCGTCGTGATCGATCCCGGCGGCGACGTGCCCAAGATCCAGGCCGCGATCGCGCAAAGCAAGGTGAATGTCGAGAAGATCTGGCTCACGCATGGCCATATCGATCATGTCGGCGGCGCCGCCGAATTGCGCGACGCACTGAAGGTGCCGATCGAAGGTCCGCATAGCGACGACAAGTTCCTGCTCGACAACGTGGTCTCGAGCGGTGCGCGCTTCGGCATGACCGGCGTGCGCGATTTCGCGCCGGACCGCTGGCTCAATGAAGGCGACCAGGTCTTAATCGGCGAACTGAGCTTCGACATCCTGCATTGTCCGGGCCATTCGCCCGGCAGCGTGGTGTTCTTCAACAAGGAAATGCGGTTTGCCCATGTCGGCGACGTGCTGTTCAATGGCTCGGTCGGGCGCACCGATCTGCCCGGCGGCAGCCACGCCACGCTGATTCAATCGATCACCGAAAAGCTCCTGCCGCTCGGCGACGATGTCGGATTCATCTGCGGCCACGGCGCGGGCTCCAGCATCGGCCAGGAGCGGATGACCAATCCGTTCCTCACCGGCGAGATGTGAGGCGGCGACGTTCTTCGATATTGAAGTCCGCACGCCTCCTTGCCGACACAACCGGCCAGACTCCAGAGCAGGATCGCATCATGTCCGACGACAACGGCCCCTCGAACGGAGAGCGGGCGCTTTCGAAACACATCCTGCCGAGTTCAGGCACGATGGTCGGCGTCTGCGCGACGCTGATCGGATTGGTCAAGCTGGCCGAAGTCCATATCGGCCCGAGCCGGGTCGATGAATATACCGCGCTGGCGTCGCTGTTGTTTCTTGCCAGCGCGATCGCCTCTTATATCTCGATCCGTTATCCCGGCCTGACGCGGACCAGCGAGCGCTGCGAGGCAATCGCCGATCGCTGCTTTCTGGCGGGCCTGATCGGCCTTGCGGTGATCACGCTGTTCTTTGCCTATGAAGTGATTTGAAGGGCGGCAAATTCGCCGCGATACCGATATGCCCCGCCGGGCTATTTCGTCAGCCCCGCGGCAGCCAGCGCACGCGAAATCACGGCGCTGACATCGACGGTTCGGCGCGGCCGCTGCTGGTGCGGCGGCTCCGGGCGGCGATCGACCGCCGGCAGCGGCCGCAGCCCCTTTGCCAAATCCGGCCCCGACATCGATAGCGGAGAAACCGCCGGAATGAGCTTGGCGCTGGGCGATTCGACTGTAACGGCTTCCGGCTGGCGAACCCGCCCCGTCAGGCCGAAGAAATTCGCGATGTGATACGAGGACGAGATTCCCGCCTCGATCAGGAACGCGCCCTCTGCCCCGTATCGCTCCTCGTTACTGGCCAGACCGAGCGGTGTGCCGTGCGCCATGTCCGTAATGGTGTAGGATTCAACGGTCGTTGCGCCATCCGCATTCCACCAGACCTGATGCGGATAACCGTCGACAATCCCGGTCGACATCGGAGCCGCCGGCAGACGATGCACATCGAGCCACTGCTTGACGATCTCATTGGCGTTCGCGGGACTGACGGTGCGGTCCGCGGTACCGTGCCATACCGACAATTTCGGCCACGGTCCCCGGTGATTCGACGCGCCACGCACCAGATCGCCCAATTCACGCGCCGAACGGGCCGACGGCTGCATCATTCCGCTCAGCGCTTCCCGCAAATTGCTCGCGATGCCGAACGGCAGGCCGGCGATGATGGCGCCGCCCGCGAACACCTCGGGATAGGTCGCGAGCATGACCGACGTCATCGCGCCGCCGGCGGAAAGGCCGGTGATATAAACGCGCTCCGGATCGATTTTGTGATCGCGCACCATCCGCGCGATCATCTGCCGGATCGAGCGCGCTTCACCCTGCTCGCGCGCGGTGTCTGCCGGATTGAACCAGCTGAAGCACATATTGGCGTTGTTCGATGCCCTTTGCTCGGGCATCAGCAACGCGAAGCCATAGCGCTTCGCCAGATCGGACCAGCCGGTGCCGACATCATAGCCCGCCGCGGTCTGGCCGCAGCCATGCAGCACGACGACAAGCGCCGGCTTTTTCCGGAGAGTATCCGGAACAAACGAAAACATCCGGAGCGAGCCAGGATTCGGTCCGAAATCGGCAACCTCGACCAACGGACCACGATAATTAAAATTTGAGATAAATCCGTACGCTCCAAAGCCATTGAAGCCGTTAAAGCCATTCAACTTCGGCAAACGGCTCAGGAACTCGACGTTCTTTGCAAGCGACAACGGCAACTCCGCGTTGGAGATATTCCAACCCCATTCAACAACAGATAGTTGCTGCACTGCAAAATAAAAAGGCCGTGTGCCGTCGGTTTTCGTGGATAATGGCCGTCGTTGTTAATTTGTCACTCGTTGTCACTCGACCGCTGAGTGGCGCATCCACGTCAAAAATATGACGCATGCCATCATCGACAACGTAAACAACGCCAGAGCCTTATCGGTTCTGATGGAATCAAAACCGGGCTCACCTCTTTTGTTGTGACCCGTTTTCATCACGCGAACCGGAATCCACTTCGTTCGAAAACGCTATAGCGTGGCAAACAGAGCTCGCTGCGCCCATGCTGCGGACTCGATTGCGAAGAACGCCGTGCCGATGATGGCAATGCCGGAAGCGTTGGCGATTTGCATTGCGGTTCCATCCATCCCGGAACCCGCGCGACGGCTTGCGTGTGGTACTTTCGCCCGTGACATAGCGGATCGCGAAGGTTCCGGTCCGTATAAGCCCCGGCGTTTCGAATTATCCCGCGCCCTGGTCGAACGCCTTGCGCAACGCGACGTAACCTTGCTGCTGCGCGGTCCAGTTGCGGCCGCCGGTGATGGCGCCGTCGACGACCAGATCGTGGCCATTGATAAAGCTGGATTCATCGCTGGCGAGAAACACCGCGGCATGGGCGATGTCCTCGGGCAATCCGGTGCGCGGAATCGGCTGTGCGGTCTTGTAGATTTCGCGCATCGCATCCGGCGTTTTTTCCGCCGCCTCGACCGACAGGCCGAGCGCCTTGCCGAAGATACCGGTCGCAATCGCCCCCGGCGAAATGGAGTTGACGCGGATATTGGATTCGCCGAGCTCCATCGCCACGCATTTGGTGAGGTGAATGACGGCGGCCTTGGCCGCACCATAGATAAGCGACGACGAAAACCCGGCAAGCCGGCCGGCGATGCTGCCATTGTTGATGATGCTGCCGGAGCCCTGCTTTTTCATATGCGGCGCGGCATGTTTCATGCCGAGCATGACGCTGCGCACCAGTGTCGCCATCCCGGCATCGAAGCGTTCGACCTCGAGCCCCTCGATGCCGCCGGTTTGCGCCGGCCCGCCGGCATTGTTGAACAGGCAGTCGATACGGCCGAACTTTTCAACGGCGAGCCCGATCAGCGAGCGCACCTGGTCTTCGACCGTGACGTCGGTCTGGCGAAAGGCGCAGGCAGAACCGAGGCTGGCGGCCAGCGCTTCGCCTTCCGCCTTGCGTCGTCCGGCGATGACGACTTTCGCGCCCTCGGCAACAAAAATTTCCGCTGTGCGCAGACCGATGCCGCTCGTCGCGCCGGTGATCACCGCGACCTTGCCATCCAGCCGTCCCATCCGGTTTCCTCGTTGTCGTGATTTCGTTCAATATCGCCAGCCTGATGGAACAAAGCAAGCGAGGCTTTTATTCTTTCGCCACGATTATTCCGTCACGCGGACGCACGGTGTTGAGCCCATGCAATGTAATCTTGGCGGCGTAATCTTCTGTGTAATCCTGGCCGTATCATTTGAGTTGCAAGGTTTTCCCCTGACTCGGCCTTATTTTCGATTCGCTGATCGGGCTGAAGTAGCGGATGGGGAAATTGATCGACGAATTCCGGCGGGGCTGGCAGGGGAACTCGCAGCCATCACCGCTTGTCAGCATTGGATTCGCTGCCTGCTGCACCGCGTTGTCGACGTTGGCGCGGTGGTGGCTCTCCCTGATCCGGCCGGATATATTTTTCACGCCCTATGTCCCGGCCGTCGTTGTCGCCACGGCCTTTGCCGGCTGGAGGATCGGCACCGCGACCGCACTTGCCGGGGGCTTGCTCGGGATATTCCTGAATTTCGACGGCGCATCGGCCGGTCCTGCAATGGATTTTGCAAAGCTGGTGCTGCTGCTGATCTTCCTTGCGATATCCGGCTTCGCCATATGGGGCATCGAGCACTACCGAACGGTCGCCGCGCGCCAGCGGGGCATCGCCCAGCGGCTGATCGAGGAGGAGGAATATCGCAAGCTTGTGGTCGACGAATTGCAACACCGGCTGAAAAACAAAGTGTCGACCGTCCATGCCGTGCTGCATCAGGTCCTGCAGGACCAGCCGGATATCTGGGCGACAATCGATTCCCGGCTGCGGGCGCTGTCCGCAGCCGACGACCTGATCGCGCGGGTCGACGGCAGCGGTTGCGACATCAGGGATCTGCTGGTCTCGGAGCTCGGTCCCTACGGTCACGTCCGCCTCACCCTGAACGGCAAGCCGGTGTTTCTTCCGGCCAAGCTCGCGGTCAGCCTTGCCCTGATATTCCACGAGCTTGCGACCAATGCCGGCAAATACGGCGCATTTTCCTCCGCGCACGGATTGTTGCAGGTGTCGTGGTCCGTTGCAGATGGCCGCCTCAATGTCGTCTGGGACGAGACCGAAGGCCCGCCGGTCGTCCCGGTCGGACGGCCCGGATTTGGCACCAAGCTGTTGAATTCGGCGCTCGGGCCGTTCGAGGGCAAAACCGAGATCGCCTTCCTGGAAACCGGCGTTCACTGCACGATGCAGTGCCGGATACCCAAGGGCTGAGCTGCAATCTGCCGGCTATTTGCGCCCGCGGCCGCCTTCCGCGCGTTCTCCGCTCCGCTTACTATCGCCTGCTCTCGGGAAGGCTTATAATTGTCGGAAGCAGTCATTCGCACGACGGCGCCACTCACATTCCAAAGCAATGCCATGCCCGCTGTTTCGATCTTACTGAACATTCTCTGGCTGCTCTGCGGCGGCGTCTGGATGGCGATAGGCTGGGTAGTCGCAGCCATCATCATGGCCATCACCATCATCGGCCTGCCCTGGGCAAAGGCCGCGCTCAACATCGCGCTTTATACGCTGCTGCCGTTCGGCCAGAAGGCCGTCAACCGCGAAACGCTGACCGGTCAACCCGATATCGGCACCGGGCCGCTCGGCCTGATCGGCAATGTGGTCTGGCTCGTGCTCGCCGGCTGGTGGCTGGCGCTCGGACACCTGATTACCGCAATCGTGCTGGCGATCACGATCATCGGCATTCCCTTCGCCTGGGCCCATTTGAAATTAGCGGGAATCGCGCTCTGGCCGATCGGCAAGGAGATCGTTCCGGCCTAGACCAGTCCGCCGCGCCATAGTCCAGGATATCGCCCCGGATCCGGCCTACATTGCCGCTTCACCTCCTCCGACTGACCGTTGCCGAGACCGGGCCAATCGGCTAAATGAACCTTATTGCACCCGTAGCTCAGCTGGATAGAGCGTTGCCCTCCGAAGGCAAAGGTCACACGTTCGAATCGTGTCGGGTGCGCCAGCAAGATCAATAGCTTACGATCCGCTGCCCTTTTATAGCCTCCCCTTAGGTAAGCACTGGGTAAGCTCCCTAGCGCTTTTCTCGAATCCGGAATAAGCGCTCTAAATCTGGATCATCCGCAGCCCTGGACGCGATTGGACGAACATTCCCAAGGTATTTTCTTGGGGCGGCAATCGAACTGTACTGAGATTTAAACTCACCTTGAAAAAGCCGCGTCTGAAAAATCCGGCTTCCAACAACTAATTCAACCGGATTGTTGCTCTCGTTGAACAATTCGATCGGAAAGCATCCTCGGTATCCCGGCTGAATCATTGTGTTCAGATGGATGCCCAACCGAGTGTAGCTACTTCGCGTCAACACGTCAGCATGCACGTCACCAGGTAGTCCAATAAACTCCAGTGTCGTAGTAAGCGCCAGCTGGTTGGGATAGAGCATGAAGCTATCGCCGAACTCTCGCCGCGTCGTTTGGAAGTAAGACGCAATACCGCGAAAAGACGGATCGCTCTTTACTGTGCCAATATATGGCCGACGAGTCAGTATCGAAACTAGGAAATCACATCCAAGGCGTAGGTCGATTGTCACCTCACCGATTTGGCCCGGATCCAGCAATGGATCAATGAAGAGAGCTTCGTCACCTTTTAGAGTTAGTCGGCGAGTAAGCTCGCCTCTATGGAGTAGCGCCACTTTCCCACCTCTCTTTGATCGAGGCGTTGCGTATCGACTTTTCCGTTAGGTCATTTACAACCCGCTCGATATCTGCCGTCGTTGAACTGGGCGCAATCCAGGGAGCAGATCGATTGTCTAACGTGTTCTCCAGATATACCCACGCCGAATTGAATATGCCATGCAGTTCGCCCTTGCTCGTTATGGAGTGCGTTCTGATATCATCGAAGGCGGGATCGAGGTTCAACGCAACGTGCTCGATCTGAAGCGGCGGCAACCCAAGTTGCTGCAGGCAGGCCTGAAACAACGGAATTATTCCAGTATTGCGGCCAGCCAAAAAGTCTTCGACCAGCGCGACCCTGTCAGCAGTCGATGGATGAGTCGTGGTGGTTGGATTATTTGGAGCAATCATTTCGAGAGCTCTAATGCTACACCTTCCGATGTAAGCTGCGGCGAAGATATCGGCAAAATGTTCAAGTCTATGCTGCAACTCCCAAGCGGAATTGGGTCGCTGGATGAGGCTACTGAGGTTCGTTACACCGTTTGAAATATCAACGAAGTGACCCAGCTCATGGTACAGCGGCACACAGAAGAGTGGTTTGTGGCTATAAACCCTCGGCACACCAAGTTGGACTAGCAACGGATCAAAGCCCGAAGTGGCGTAGCCAGGCAGCGCAGCCTTTACGAAGGCCCAGGGATCAGTCGGACGAAAATGAAAATCTCGCTCGTCGGTGAGCGCTGTCGTTATTAGGCAGTCGCGCTTCGACCATTTTGGTATAACAGCCTGAAGGCAATACTCTATCTCGTAAGGCGACTCTTTCGTCGTGCTGCCAGCGAGGTATCGGTTTGCGCTTAAGGCGTGAGACGCGAACGCCCGGACAATATCGGGCCCTAATGATTGCTCATTCTGCAAAACGTGGTCGATGACCTCGATCAACCGTGCGGTGAAGGTGTGGAGTTTCCCGCTGAAATAGGTTGTTTCCTGACATTCACGTAGACTATCCCTGATGAGGAACAGATCAACGTTAGGGCGCAACGCGCGCCTCCAGAGATAAAAGCATCTTTGATGCCATGTCTGGCGTCACTGCGTCGATGCCATCGACTGCTGCGATGACGGCACGCAATTCTGAAATTTCCAGGATGCGGCAAGCAAGCTGAATGGCTTGGGGCGACGGGCTTCCGTGGACCTTGGTTGGCGTCGTTGCCAACTCTTTTGCTTGTCGAAGCACCGCGTTAAAATGATCCGAAAGCTGAGGAGGAATATTCCCTCTGTCTTTCAGGATACGCAGTGCGAGATCGAATAATTCGAGTGTCCTTGATTCATCTGAGGGAACGGCGGCTAACATAAGGTGCCCTGCGAATCAGCGTGAATCTCGATGTTCTGAATCATGTGGGCGTGACCGTCAATAGAAGGTTAAGAAAATCACAAAACTATAGGTGAAGCCAACCTTTTGCACGGCTGTCCGTTCCTCGCCTGCTCCTTGCTAGTCGCTGGCGTCTTGAGCCCAAGCAATCATTGCCGCTGCCCCCGCGCTTCTTTAGCCTGCCCCGTGCCCCCGCAGCGGCCAGGGCGGTAGTACGGCTCATCCCCGCCGAGGTTTTGCCGCCCTCGATCACGATCTCGCCGAGAGACGTGAGAGGGATCGCCTCGATTACTTATAGGGCGCTGGCAATGGGGATAGTCCAAGTTCCTTCAGAAACATGTTGTGCTTCACCGTTGACTCCCGAATCTGCTTTTCGATCTCGACCAACTCCCTATGCGCGGCCGATAGATCGATCGCGGCCTCCTGCTCGGCTGTGCTGACATAGCGCGAGATGTTCAGGTTGAAGTCGTTGGCCTCAATCTCGTCCATGCCTACACGTCTGGCGTACCGCTCAATGCTCTCGGGACGCTGTTGGTAGGTGTCGATGATCTTCCCGATATGCCCGTCCGACAGGTAGTTCTGTCGCTTGCCCTTTTCGAAATGCTCGGATGCGTTGATGAACAGGACATCATCGGGCTTCTTGCACTTCTTCAAGACGAGGATGCAGACTGGGATGCCGGTCGAATAGAACAGGTTCGCCGGCAAGCCAATGACGGTATCGATGTGCCCATCGTCGAGTAGCTTCCGGCGGATCTTCGCCTCTGCACCGCCGCGGAACAACACGCCATGCGGCAGGATGATCGCCATCACGCCCTCGTCCTTGAGGTAGTGAAACCCGTGCAGCAGGAACGCGAAGTCCGCCGCTGACTTCGGGGCTAGCCCGTAGTTCTTGAAGCGCACGTCCTCGCCCAACGCCTCGTTCGGGTTCCAGCGGTAGCTGAACGGTGGGTTGGCGACCACGGCGTCGAAGTAGGGCTTCTTTGCCGGGTTGGGCTCGCGGAGCATGTCCCAGTCGTTCGTCAGTGTGTCGCCGTGGTAGATCTCGAATTCCGAGTCCTTCACCCCGTGCAGCAGCATGTTCATCCGCGCGAGGTTGTACGTGGTGATGTTCTTCTCCTGCCCGAAGATCTTGCCGATGCCGTGCGGCCCCATGCGCTTGCGCACATTAAGCAGCAACGAGCCCGAGCCGCAGGCGAAGTCCATCACGCTAGCGAGGTGCTTTCGTTTGCCGGTCTTCGGCTCCTGGCCGTCGAGCGTGACGATCGCGGAAAGGATGTCCGAGATACGCTGCGGCGTGTAGAACTCACCCGCCTTCTTGCCGGAGCCCGCGGCGAACTGGCCGATCAAGTACTCGTAGGCGTCGCCTAGCGTGTCGCTATCCGTTGAGAACTCTGCGAGGCCCTCGGCTATCTTGGTGATGATCGTGCAGAGCTTCGTGTTCCGGTCCGCGTAGGTCTTGCCGAGTTTGTCGGAGCCGAGATTGATTTCCGAGAAAAGCCCAGAGAACGTGCTCTGGAACGATTCGTTCTCGATGTACTTGAAGCCGGCCTGGAGCGTGTTGAGCAGCTCGCCGTCCTGGATGCGGGCCATGTGAGCGATGCTGGCCCAGAGGTGCTCGGGGCGGATGACGTAGTGCGCTTTGAGCCGCATCTGCTTCTCGAACGCCAACACATCGCGGGGATTTTGCTCGTACCACACAGACAGGGAGGATCGCCCGCCATTGCCGATGGCTTTCGGGTCAGGGTAGTCGCGCCCGAGTTCTTTTTTCGCGGCCTGCTCGTAGTGGTCTGAGAGGTAGCGGAGGAACAGGAACGCGAGCATGTAGTCGCGGAAGTCGTCCGCGTTCATCGCTCCCCGGAGCTGATCAGCGATGGCCCAGAGGGCCTTGCCGAGCTGCTTCTGCTCTTGATCAGTCATGAGTTGGCTCTCTGCGGGGTGGCTTCAGAAACAAGCTCGGGAAGTGCAAACTGGAAACGATCAAGAACATCATCGAGGATTCTGCGAAACAGCTCTTTATTGTCGTCCACCATCTCAACCGGCTCGTTGATGGCGTATTTACCGTGGCTCAGCAGATTAAGTGCGCGATGGTAGAGGGCTTCGTCTTGCAGGCCGGCCAGGCAGACGCGGAGATCTTGATGGCCGAGAAAACTCGCTGTCTTCTCCAAGATGCTGCGCAGGGCGTTGAAGTGGTACGTATAAAGGGTTCCTACCTGCAAACACTTCCGAAGCTCAGCGAGAATCGCCACATGTTGAAAGTAAGGTGTATCTCCAGTGGCTCGTAGCGTGAACGCTCCCTCGGAGTCCGGTCGGTGCAGAAAGTACCGCTTAATGTTTACTTTCTCTTGGTCATCCCTTGTCCTTCCAAGCTCGTTGCAAATGACGTTAAAGAACAGCGCGTGGTGAGAGGAGAAGATCGTTCTGAGCGGATCTCGCTCGCCGTCGGCGCCTCGGCGAGCCGCGGCTTTGCGGAGAAGTACCGCCAGATCACAGGCAATAGCTATGGCATTGTTGTCGTCAAGCGACGAAATGGGGTCATCGATGTAAAGGTGCTTTACCCACTGATACGAGGGGTGTCCGTCAATGACCCGCTCACAGATCGCCATGAAAATGCACCAAATGAAGATTTTCTCCTCACCCCGAGAGATCTTGATCCGCTCATTATCGCCCTTGCGGAAGGTCACCACCCATTTTCCGTAATTGATGTCAAAATCGAAATCGGCGTAGCGTGACAAGTATCCCGCGATGGCCTCGTCTAATGCAAGTTCTGTGAGACCCTTGCAGAACGACGAGTTCTCGTTGATCGTTAGGTGCCGATCCGTGTCACCATCAAGATCGTTGTGCCAAACAAAGAGGTCCTCAGTATACGCATTGAAGTAGAGGGTGTCCGGCGTCCCTCGGCCCTTTCGCTTCCCTTGATCCTTGAACTCCATCGACAGACGCGTCTTCCCCGTTCGGTTATACGCGTACAGTAAGACACAGTGTAGATCGTTCACGTCGCTGCGGAGCCTTCGTGCGAGAGTCGTCAAATCCATGTACCGATGGATCTTCGGCGTACTGCTCATTACTCATTGCCCTCCGGAGAGGGAAAGAGCTGCTGGAGCAGGCCTCGCTTGTGAACCTTAAGCCTGTCAAGTTTCCGCCACTGCGCGGCCAGCATTTCGTCCAGAGAGAAAAGGCATGCGGCGATCCGTAGCTGCTCGGCTGGCTTTGGAACGGTGAAGCGGTACTTCAGGAGTTGGCTCCCGTTGATCGAGTTGATGGTGGCACCGAGATCAGCTGCTACCTGCTTCTGGTATGCTGTCGTTTGCAGAAGTACGCGAGCGAAGCGTGGGGCCGAGGCTCTAAAGACGGTCATGAATGCCCCATGCGTACAAGCCGGCATTCCTTTCGGGACTATCGCGTTCTTCCCAATGAGCGACTTGGAGCCATTTCGGACGCAGATCAAAATGTCGTCCGGCCGAGTGAGGTTGGCACCATTCACGTCGCGTCGGACATAAACGCGATCATCAAGAGTGATTTCGCCATTCTGGATGTTCGATGAGCGCAAAACGAGTAGCCCGCCATCTTGCACATCCGTTGGGCTGTAAGTCAGGCCAGAGATGAGCGTACCGAGATCGCCCAATCTCTTCTCCTCCCACTTCCCGGAGTCGCGAAACTCGGGAAACCGAAGACGAGGCACGGTCTCGCCGGGCTGGGGGAAGAGCTGCTCCATCAGGCCATGTTTGTGTCGCCGCAGGGCTTCGATCTTCCGGCCCTCCGCCGCAATAAGGTCATCCAGCGTGCCGAGGCAGTCGGCGACCTGCTGCTGCTCGGCGACATCAGGCAATATCAATCGCAGTTGTGAGATGTCACGGTAGTAAATTCGAACACGTACTCCACCATCGCCAGCTTCGTTTACGAACGCATCCCATTGCCTAGATTTCCGGAAGTGATCGAGGTACCCCGGATGAAGCACCGGTGGTGTAGATCGCTCAAGGCAGCGGAAAACAACGTAGTCCGGGCTCACGAGAACATCGCTGTTGCCTTGCCAGCGCGCGATAGAGCCGATGTTCAGACGCATCGGGTTGTAGGCGAACCAATTGTTGCGGACGAGCTTATACCGGGAGATATCCGCGGCGACCAAACGTTCCTCCATCGGAACGATGCCATCCTCTTTCCTGACTCCCATCACCGATGCAGGAGGAAGTCTGCTGCCGTTTCTAATCGTGCACTCCTCAGTCACTTCTCGAAGTCGAACCTCATGCGACGGCTGTCCAATGAACTCTGGGAATCGCCGCTTTGGTGCTCGACTTGATGACATGTTTACCGTCACTTCTCCGCTTCCCTTAGTGCTCGTACGCGTTGAGGCCCGAAATGTCCCGACCGTGGGCCCGCTTGTTCAGGAGGGGGACGAGGTCGGCCATGAGGGCGAGTTCGCGCTCGCGGCGTTCACGCCAGCCCAGGCCGAGCGGCTCCATTAGGTCGGTGAGTTGCTCGCCGTCAAAGATCATGCGCTGGAGAATAGTGTCGACGAAGGCCGCGAGGGACGCGGTCGTCAGACCGTGGGCCTGAGCGAGGTCGGCGATCTCCTTTGCCTGCTTCCCGGCCTTGAACTGGTCGTAGCCGGCGCGGATGGCGGCCTCGTCGAGGCCTTCGCCCTCCTTGAGCGAGTGGACATACTCGGTGATATCCTCCCGCTCGTCGAGGAACTTGGCGTCGGATCGGATCAGGCCCGTGAGCTGCTCGCGGCTGATCGTGAGCTTCTTCGGGTCCTGACCCGAGTACTTGGCGATCAGCTTCATGATGTAGTCGTAGTCGATGACGGCGGAGGCAAAGAGGACGAACTCAAAGTCGAGCAGGTCGACCTCGGGGTTGTCCAGTTCGCCGTCCTGGGCGGGGGTGCGCTGCTGTTCCTTGAGGCGTTGAGCGGTTTCGAGGTAGACGCCGCGGAAAGCGCGGAGGTCGTCCTCGGGGAGGACCTGCCCGATCTGCTCCCGTTGCTCTTCGGTGAGGTCGGTGTACTGGTCAAGCTGGGTCTGGAGACGCTGGACTTCCTTGAAGCGTTTGATGAACTGGGCACGGGCGTCGTCGCCCATGAGGTTGGGCACCTGATCGGGCGTGCCTTCGAGGCCCTGCGACTGCATGAATTTCCCGAGGTCGGCGACGGCCTGCTTGAAGTTGTCGATGACGACCGGAGCCTTGTCAACCAACCAGATCTCGCGAGCCCGGTCAGCGTGCGCACCGGAGAAAAGAGCGATGGCGGCGTCGACGCTGTCCTGCTGGTTGCGGAAGTCGAGGATGTGGCCGTAGGGCTTGGTCGCGTTGAGAACGCGGTTGGTGCGGGAGAAGGCCTGGATTAGGCCGTGGTGCTTGAGGTTCTTGTCGACGTAGAGCGCGTTGAGGAACTTGGCGTCGAAGCCGGTGAGGAGCATGTCGACGACGATGGTGATGTCGATCTTTTCCTGGCCCTTGTGGGGCAGGTCGCGGTTGGGGAACTGCTGATCCTTGATGCGTTGCTGGACGTCCTGGTAGTAGATGTCGAAGTTGGCGATGTCGTGGTTCGTGCCATACCGCTGGTTGTAGTCGGCGATGATGGCCTTGAGCGCGGTCTTCTTGCCCTCAGGGTCGTGCCGGTTGTCCTCCTTCTCCTGGGGCAGGTCCTCCTGGATCTGCTGGACGTCCTTGTTGCCCTCCGCAGGCGGCGAGAAGACGGCGGCGATCTTGAGAGGGACCCACTCTGGGATGGCGGCCTGGCGCTCTGCCTGGAGCTTCTTGAAGACCTCATAATACTCGATGGCGTCGTTGATCGAGGCGGTAGCCAGCAGCGCGTTGAAGCGCCGACCTCCGGTCGCGGCATCGTGCTTGTCGAGGATAGCCTGGGCGACCGCCTGCTTGGCGAGCGTCTGACCAGGCTTGAGGGCGGGGGCGTCCTTGGGCTTGTAGTAATCGACGTGGAACCGGAGAACGTTCCGATCCTCGATCGCGTGAGTGATTGTGTAGGCGTGGAGCTCTTTCTGGAAGAGGTCCTTGGTGGTTCGAAGGGTGGCGACGTCTCCCTCGATCTGCTTAACGGTCGCGTTGTCTTCGAAGATCGGGGTGCCAGTGAAGCCGAAGAGCTGGGAGTGCGGGAAGAACTCCTTGATGGCCTTGTGGTTCTCGCCGAACTGCGACCGGTGGCACTCGTCGAAAATGAAGACCATCCGCTTGTCTCGAATCTGCTCGAGCCGCTGCTTGAACGTTGACCGCCCCTGAGCGATGTTCTGCTTGTTGTGCTTACTGTTCTCGTCGAGGGCTAGCCCGAGCTTCTGGATGGTCGTGACGATGACCTTGTCCGCATAGTCGTCGGACTGGAGGCGACGGACGAGCGCCGCGGTGTTGGTGTTTTCCTCGACGCAGTTCTCCTGGAACCGGTTGAACTCCTCACGGGTCTGGCGGTCGAGGTCCTTGCGGTCGACGACGAAGAGACACTTGTAAATGCTTTCGTTGGTCTTGAGCAGCGTCGAGGCCTTGAAGGAGGTAAGCGTCTTGCCCGAGCCGGTCGCGTGCCAAATATATCCGTTGCCGCAGTTCTGATCGATGCAGTCGACGATGGCCTTGACGGCGTAAATCTGGTACGCGCGCATCATCAGGAGCTTCTGCTCGCTCGCGATGAGGACCATGTACTTGCTGATCATCTGGCCAAGCGTGCACTTGGCGAGGAACCGATCGGCAAAGTCGTCGAGGTGAGTGATCTTCGTGTTGTCCCTGGCCGCGAACTGGTAGATCGGAAGGAACCGCTCGTCCGCGTCGAAGGTGAAGTGCCGTGCGTTGTTATTGGCGAAGTACCAAGTGTCCGTGCGGTTGCTAACGATGAAGAGCTGGACGAAGCAGAGAAGTGTCTTGGTGTATCCGTTACCGGGGCCGTTCTTATAGTCGACGATCTGCTCCATCGCCCGCCGAGGACTGATCCCAAGCGTCTTTAGCTCGATCTGAACGACGGGGACGCCGTTGATCAGGAGCATGACGTCGTAACGGTGATGGCTGTTGTCCGTATTGATGCGGAGCTGATTGATGACCTCGAAGTCGTTCTTACACCAGTCCTTGATGTTGACGAGGGTATAGTTGAGCGGTGTGCCGTCGTCACGGATGAACGCTTCCCGGTTCCGGAGAGACCGGGAAACTTCGTACACGTCCGGTGTGACAATCTCGTCGAGGAGCCGCTGGAACTCGCCGTTGGTGAGTGTGACACGATTCAGGGCTTCGAACTTTACCCTGAAGTTTGCTTCAAGCGTGGCTCGATCGCGGATATCGGGACGATATTCATACTTGAGGTCCCGTAGCTTCGTGATAAGCGCCTCTTCTAGTTGACGTTCGGGTGCGATCATCGCCATCGCGGGAACTCACTCTTTGGATCTGCTGAAAGCGTCTGACTGCCTGGACTGAAAAGGCGAACGCGAGCCGAGGCTGCTTTGATGCCACGGGTGAAGAAGGTGATCTTGTTATGGATGGCTCGATCCATTACTGTGCTCTCCCCGTCGGGCTTGGGCAGCCATCGACGCGGCCTCCCTCAAAAACCTTCAGCCGTTCGTACTCCTCCACCGTCATCACCGCCACGACCGGCCGTCCACGCTTGGAGGCCGCCCAGTTGGCACGGGCCACGCCGATCTGCCGGCCGAAGCTGTAATTCGCGTCTTTCGCGCTCAAGATCCGCGCTCGCTGCCCGAAGATGCTCTATCCTTTTTTGGCCAATTTGGCCAAAAAAACAAGGGGTTCCGGCTTCCGGTGGGAAGCCATTCTTCAAACCTGCACGTTTCTTCAGTTATAAGGCTACATATGCGAGTTGCCGACGGCGCTTGCTGTGGGTCTTGGCCGTGTAAAAACAGGCTTAGAGATGTCAGTTCTGTCCAGCAGGACCTGAGTGTGTCTACCACCGTGGGAGTCCGCACGTAGCTGATCGCTTGCTACACGCCGAGCGGACTCGGAAACGCTTATCGGTAACAGCGCAGCTATTGCACAAGCGAAAGGCAAGCTCAGGCCTTTCGGCGGCCCTGCCTGCCTCCGTCGAAAAACGATTTGACCTTGACGCCAAGCGCTTTGCTGAGGTGCCACAAGGTCACGATGGTAGGGTTCCGTTGACCCAGCTCAAGGCCACTAATATAGCCCCGATCAACTCCCATCCGATTAGCAAGCTCGGCTTGAGAAATGCCAGCGAGCAGCCGCAGCCGCCTGACATTCCTCCCGACCAGTTTGCGCACGTCTTCCGCCATGCGCGCAATCGGACAGGATGTGCATTTAATTGCGACGTATTATAATACACGCATCAGTAACGCTTCGGACGAGCTCGGCTGCTTGTCATCGGCGATCCGATCTTCAACTATCTCCGTCCGAGAGAGGATTTCATGAGTGATTATCAACGAGACATTCAATTAGCCGTTCAACAGGCGGTCAGAAAAGACAGACGTCGACATAGTGGGGTTCTAGCCGGAATATTGGCGTGCATTTTTGCGGTTCTAGGAGTTTTCACCCTAGGCATTGTGTTCGTTCCCATCGCTATCTTCTTCAGTTTGATAGGTGTGCTGAGGGGGACGACTGCGTTAAATCTATCTGGCGTTGCTGTTTCAGTTCTAGGGGTTGTTTTGTCGATAGTAGGCATAGCGACCTCGCCTAGTTTATTACTAATCATCGGCGGTTTGTTCGTCGCATCGCAAAATCATGGACCACAAAAAACAACGGAAAACGCGGGCGAAATTAGCAGTTCAGTCGCCAATTCGAAGCCAGCGTCGGCGGCTAGTGAATCTGCTACGATATCCGCTGAAAATAGCAACGAACAAGATGCCCCCGTTACTGATTGCGATACTTATGCCGCCAGCGATCTGGATATTCAGCATAAATCTCGGGGATTCGCATTCGAGGCGATCGATTCTTCCATCGCTATCCCGGCGTGCAAAATAGCTGTTCAGAAGTATCCAAACAGCAGTCGCTTATCGTACCAACTTGGCCGCGCTTACTCAAAGGGCGGCGACTTTGCAGCGGCATTAGCTCAATATCGAAAAGCCGCTGATCAAGGCCACGCTGTCGCACGGTTCAATTTGGGCATCATGTATGCGAACGGCCAAGGCGTTCCGAAAGATATTGAGCAGGCCATTCAGTGGTATCAGTTGGCTGCAAACCAAGGGCTCGTTCTCGCGCAAAAACAACTTGGAGCACGTTACTATCTCGGCGATGGCGTAGCGAAAGACTACGGCAAAGCTCATAAGTGGTATCACATGGCCGCCGACAGTGGCGATTCCGAAGCGCAAAACAATATTGGCGCAATGTTCGAAAAAGGCCAAGGCATCCCGGCGGACTATGCTGAGGCGATCAAGTGGTATCAGAAGGCTTCCGATCAAGGAAATGATATTGCCCAACACAATCTCGGTACCATGTATTTTGATGGCAGAGGCGTTGTTCAAAACTATGCGGAAGCCCTGAAATGGTACCGGAAATCTGCTGACCAAGGAAATGCAAGCGGTCAGAGCAGCTTAGGATTTATGTACTACGCCGGCTACGGCGTGGCTCAGAATTATGCTGAAGCAATAAAGTGGTTTCACAGTGCAGCCGATCAAGGAGACGTCGCCGCGCAGAAAAATCTCGGGAGTATGTCTTATTTGGGCGAGGGTACGCCCCGGAATTATGGTGAGGCTATGAAATGGCTTCGCAAAGCGGCTGACAAAGGTGACGCCTATTCTCAAAACATCCTTGGCTCCATGTACGAGGACGGTCAGGGTGTTACGAAGGATTATACGGAAGCAGCCAATTGGTATCGGAAGGCCGCCGACCAAGGTGATGCGAAAGCCCAAAACAACATGGCGGAAATGTATGCCAAAGGTGAGGGCGTAAGGCCGAATTTAGCCGAGGCGATGAAATGGTATCTACTCGCCGCCGATCAAGGGCTTGATAGTGCGCAATTTCATATTGGCGTTGGATACGCTACAGGCCAAGGCGTGAAACCAGATATCCCAGAAGGCATTAAGTACCTTCGCGAGGCCGCTGATCAAAAATATCCGAACGCCCAAACCGTTCTCGCCATCGTTTATAACGTCCTGAAAGAGCAATCGCCCGCCCCCGCTGAACCTACGAATGCTGATGGGACGTACACGCATTTTGCGATCTTTCTGTGCGCCTCTTTTGGGACACAACAAACCGATTGTTCGCCCTCCGGCTTTCCCGAATACACTGATCCGATCAAATGCAAACATCAAGCCGACCGATCCAACAAAAGCGGCGTGTTGCTTCGTCCAGAATTTTCAAAATTTGTATGTATGAAAAAGACGACACCAGTATGGAATGAGGTGAGGTAGCGTGGTTTGGCGATGAGCATCACAGTCTCGGTAATGGTTTCGGCCAACCCGATCTCGGGATATACGGCTTAGAATGCCCGTGAGCCGACGTAGCACCATGATAATCGACGCGAGTACAAACCTTCGGAGGTTACTTAAGTGGAAAAGAACGAAGCCCTCGCCGATTTAATCTTACTACGAAAGCAGGATAGAAATCCAAAGTACCATGCTCTCTCTGACTTCGATGACGGCTTTTACGATGGTGACTGGATAACCCCCTGGACTATATCGGCCTGCAACTTGCAAGCCGACTTAATGATCGTGGCCCAAGACTGGTCATCGGCAGAAACGCTAAAATCTCCAAAATGGAACAGTTCGGTGCAGAAAGAGGAGCGAAAGCGCTGCGGGCACGACGCTAATCTTCCGACAAACAGAACCTTGAAGGGGCTTCTCAAAAAGCATTTCGATCTGGAATTTGCAGACATCTATGCGACCAACGTGTTTGTTTTCATCAAGCCGGGCTCCATCAGCGCCGCTATTCCGCTTGAAGACCTAGCATATTGCGCGAAAACGTACACTCTTCCACAAATTGAGATAATTCGGCCTCGCATGGTGCTTTGTCTGGGGCAAACAACATTTAACGCAGTTCAGCGCGCTTTCGGTCAGCGGCTAAGTAAATTAAGCGAAGTGTCGTTGCCTAACGCGCATATCGAACACGAGAATGGAGCCGAAATCTACGGCGTGCCGCATACAGGGAGTTGGGGCACTAAAAATGCGGGCGGCCCAGACAAGGTGCATGCCATTTGGGCCAGGCTTGGCATGCGGTTTGCTGAACTAATGGCAAGATAGCGTTGATACCGTTGCGAGAGGTGCGAACAGATATGAAGGGCCGCCTGTGGTCAAGCTCGGAAGTCACGCTCCGGCGACACCAGCGTTTGGTCTACTTCGGATCAAATTCCGATCCAGCGCAGCGTCGCCGTCATCGACCCATCTTCGACATCAAGCTCATCGCGCATAGCCGATGCGGCGGCCTTGATAGCTTCCTCCTGACCGGGTTCGACTGGGTCAGCCGGTAGGCCTCCGAAAACCAAAAACTTGGCTTTCGCCTCTATTGCGGCCTTTCGCGCCCGCTCACACAACGCCTCAAAGGATTCGCCCAATTTCTTTGTAAGTGGATTCCATCAAATGTTGCACGTTTGGCCACACCGGGCTCCAGTCCACCGCCGAGGTGAAATTCCTGTATCCTGTGTCCGGATTGGCCCAAGACCCGTTCTATCTTGGCGACCCTTAGTTCAAACGATCTACTTATAATCCTTGATTCTTCTTTTGATCGTAGCGAGTCTATGCCCCGATAAAAGTGTGGCGTTCCGCAGTCTTCTCTATGTCCGGGACTTCGCTTTTGTCAGTTTAGGCAATGCTATAGTGCCCGAGCTATTGGCCCAGGGCGTCCCCCGCGAAAACAATAAGCAGCTACCACGACCTTCCGACTACCGTCGCCGCTTCCCCTTCCAATAACGTCAGATCATCGTGTACGGCGACGTTCGCAAATTCGATGAGTCCATTCGTTGTTCGCCAGAATATCAACCTCAAAGCCTCTCGTGACTTGGTAACATGCGTTCGAAAGGCCAGGGCGCTATCCCGCTTTCTCTCCCACTGATCTGTGGATTTTGACCGCGCGCCCTTCATGAATGGGTCCAAACTGCTTTTCGGCGTGCCCAAGACGACCCTAGCGCAGCTTTCCAGAACCGTGTCACCAAACCGCGATTCTGGTCCAGCCTGGCAAGCGCTCAACGATTCGAAGAATCCGCTGCCGATACAAAATTCCGGTAATTGATCAAGTTGCAAACCCCCGCGCGATGCATTCGAAATTTCCAACATCTTAAGCGCGATTGCGGAATGAATATCTATCGCTTCCTGAGCCTTGTCCCATAAGTTCGAAGAGCTTATCGCCTCGTATACACAGCTCGGTCCTTGCGCAATCGGAACCTCGCTATCAACAACGAAGGGGATTTCAATTGCAAGCTCAGCGGATGGGTCCAAATCGATTCCCTTGACCGTTCCCCTAAAACGGCGGGTCGCCCCGTCTCCTGGAGACGCCGTTGCAAGAAAGACGCCTTCCGTGTTGATGCCCGATCCGACTGTCGCAAAAGCGTTAGCACTTGATGCCGCTAATCGTGGGTCTTGAAACTCTTCGACGTGAATGTCTTCTGTTTCACAGGCCTGCACCTCAAAGCCCGTAAGATGCTTTACGAGAATTGCCCGCTCGATAATTGTATTTATCAAACGAGTTACTTCGTTAGGCGTGTACACTTGATTGAGATTGTACATCTCCAGCAACGAATGAACGTTGGGGCCAGATGGAAAACAGTTTGTCTCCCCCAAAATCTCAGCTGTCTCCGTCATCTGTGCAACTTTGAGGACGCTACCTCGCACGGCATAAGCAGACCAAGTAGCGAGACGATCGATGATCGATTCCACTTCATCCTCTGAATTCGCAACTGGCGGTACTGCCAGCAATGCAGGCTCAATTACAACTGCGATCATTCCTGGTCACCGGCAGAGTCTTTTTCCCTACGACGCTTGGCTCGTGCCGCCTGGATAATTTGTTCGGCTTCAATTTGCGATTGATCGAAGAAGTCTCTCGGCCACTCGGGGACGGCACCGTACTTTGTGACTGCTACCGGGCGGCACGACGTGTCTCCTTCCTTCCTTTCGGTGAAGTATAGCTTCACTATCCTCGTCATGCTGTCCCCTTCGGCTTGCGCAATGCGAAGCCGAAACCGCTCTACGAGGTATTCGCTATGCGTCTCCAACAGACATTGTTTTCCCGACAACGCAACAGATAAAAAGAAGTCCGCCAAACGCGCTTGAACCTTCGGATGCAAATGCAATTCCGGTTGTTCAAATATCAGAAGTGTCGGAGGTTCTGCTAACAAGGCCATAACGATGATTGGAAGAACTTGGCTTACACCCACGCCGACATTGGTTAGATCGTGGAATTGGGGCACACCAGGCGTTTGCACCTGGATTTCGTGGCCGAATTTTCCGCTGTCCGAGGTGCGTATCTCGCTGGCAACGCCCACGTATTGCAGCCAATCCACAACTGCATCGTGTAAAGTTGCGAGTCTGAGCCTACGATCGCCTTTGGCCTCCAGGAAATTACTGGGCAAATAGCGGATTCGGCGATCTCGATGCAGCTCTAACACAGCTGCAGTATGCTCACCCTTGTAACCTACCTCAGTCGGATTCGCTAACGCCTCTAGCGGGTAGATCGGGCGCGGCTCGTCTCGCAGTGGGCCGAGGTACCGTACGGCAGCAATGAAATATGCGGTAGCCTGCTCGGCTCCTTCATATATTAGCCGAGGAATTTGGGGCTCGACGGCATCCCTTTGGACGTCGTCTTGGTCTTTGAAATACTCAAAGAGCAGGTTCGTCACCAGCGGTCGTATGTCGAGAAAGTTGAACTTCGCCTGTTGTCCTGTACGCGCGCGATGCGCTTCTACACTTGCCATCGCATGTATAAGCAAGTCTGAGAGGTGCTCGACGGTGATAAGCTCATCTGAAGGCACGCGCATAAGGGCGCCGCCGACGTTTTTACCCAGGTTCGTTGGGACCTTTTGTTGGAAAAGTTGAACGACTGCGTACGGCACCTTGACGTTTAGTAGATTGGGAGACCTGTACCGGTACATATCTTCCGCGCAGAGCGCGATGGCGACGCGAAATGCCTTTTCCATGGCCCCGTCAAATTTGACGAGAACCTGACCAGGGAAAAAGTGCCTTGGGCCAGCTCCTACGATTTGTCCATCTGGCTTCGCTGCCAGCATTTCCTGGGACGAAGCTGTGTCGACCTCTGGGACAATGAAAGCAAATCCCGAGTCATCGCCGATTTCAGACTCGGCCTCTCTCCTTCGAAGTTTAATGAACCGATTCTTTTCCGATGGATCGTCGCTACCACTAACACGGAGAAACGATGTTGCTAGCTTGGGTTGCAACTGCAGCAAAGCTTCCGGCGTTCCAAGTCCTCCCGGCCCGATCTCCGTATCCGCCGGCACTTCCCACGAGAAGCTGCCCGCCACTTGAGAGACCGATGTTCTGCCCCAAAGACGAGAGGGCTGGAACGCTGTGCCAATCGCATTGCGAAAGAGAAGTCGGTCGCTATCGGCCAGCTCGATCTCCCAACCGATTCCGATAAAGTCCTGATCAGAGGCTGCATTTTTCACATCGCTGAATTTGCCCAGCTTGAGCATCGGACCGTTCAGCGCTAGCGCCCTTGTAGGCGGAGCGTATTGAACGGTCTGCTTCATAAGAAGGATGCTTTGGATGATTGTGCTCTTCCCGCTGCTATTCGCTCCCGCGAAGACAGTAATCGGGGCCAACTCGATATCAGTCTTGTTGCGAAATGATTTGAAATTTTCAATCGACCACTTCGTAATCATGATGTCCTGCAACACACGAAAAGCGAGAGTACAACGTACTTCACAATCCCTATTAGTTGCAACAGACTTTGATTGACGAAACGCGGAATCAGCACTGGACGACAAGTGGGGCTATTTTGAGCGTCAGTCCGCTCGCGCGATGTTAAGGGACGTCGACTACATGCGAAGGCTTAATGAGTGCCGATTAGCCATTTCCGCCGGTGGCGCTTCAGGAAAATCAGGGCCAGCAAGGTAAGCTTCAAAGCTAGCTGGCTCTTTCCAACAGCACAAACATAATCCTCCTATTACCAAGTTTTTCAGGCCGACACTCCTCGCTTCTGCGATAACTCTCTTTTCAAAGTTCTCAATTAGTTCTTCGGTGAGCCGGGGCCAATGCTGACCATTTGCCGTTGCGCATCTGGTAGCGCCGGCCAACCCTCCTTTCACGTATACGATGTGAAGGTCATGTTCTGAGCCGGTACTCTGCTTCTCGGCGGCGCGCAACCTATTCTCGAGTTTTCGATTCATCGGATTTTAGCCGCTTCTCAATTGCGACCATTCGAGCTTCCAATTCTACAGTCTCTATGGCGCGTCGACGGGTCTCTATGATCGCGCACATCGCGGATGCTTCGTCAGCCGTGATCGAGCCTTCGCCCATGGCCGTCACGACAGCGGCCAGTGCGTCGGCGACGCCTTGAGAGTTGTTCACGTCAGGCAACGAAATGGCCACCGGACGTCCTCTCCTAAGTGGCGCGATACGATCTAGGCAGAGCCGGAGCGCAATAATGTCGCCAGCCAAAGCGAGCTCAATCGCTTTCCGAGTCAATGCGCCCGCCTCACCATCCAACAAGGCTTCAACAGCGAGCGTAATTTTGTGGCGAGCGCCCAGCGGCTTCCCAGGATTTCCTGGTCCAAACGGACGGCCTCGCGGTTTCACGGCGTATTTGCGCATAGGGCTTTCCTCGCTATTCGCGGCTATCTGCTGAACCGGCAAGTCAAGGTCGGTTGGTGTCAGAGGGGCCAACAGGCCCCGAAGGGCACCTTCGACCATCAAGGGGGTTTGGGGGAAAGGAAGAAGGATGATCGAATGGTGGTTGAAATGAGATAGAAGCCCGATCGCATAGATGACCGAAGGATGATCGAAGCCCGATTCTGAATGATCGGAGGTGATCGAAGGGAAATTCAGTCATTGTTCGGTCCTGCTATAGCTATGTAGGTTACCCGCTTTGATGGCGGTCCAGACTGTACAGCTACAATCTTGCCGGTGCTAAGTAGGCGGTCCATGGAAGCAGCAAAAGCTCTCGTGCTGATGCCACCGGCGTCGGGATGGCTCTCAAATTCTTTCGGAGCGAAACCGCGTCCCTTGTGAGGAAATACGTGGCGCCCTCGTGCTGTGAACTTTTCCAACAGCCTTAGGAATATATCATCAACTGCATCCGCAGCTACATGCCGTGGAGGTGCCTCAATCCTCTCGACCACAAAAGTGTACGCTGTCCAGCGCAAGCTAATCTTCTCGCCCCGTTTGCCACCGTTTGCTTTCATGATCTCAAGTGTTCGAGCATCTGGATCGCGCCTATCTGTTGTCAGGTACATCCGCGACCTGACGGCATTGTTCCAGTCCACAGACCCGACGGTTCCGGTTTGATCACGCATCCCGCGAACGCTTGGATGATCGAGAAGCAAAAAAGCGGCTCCGGTCTCGTGAGCGATCTTCCTCAAGGCTGCTATGAACGCACGCACCTGCTTTCGCGAGACGTTATCTGCTCCAAAGACGGCTGCAACGGCGTCGATTATGACGAGAGCAGGCCCGTGGCTCCGAACCCACCCCTCCATCGACCTGAAAAGATTGGTTTTCCTTATTCCCGATGAACTCACATCGACATCAATCAGTAGCGTGGCATCGAGGTCAGGGAATCGGAAATGCAGGTCGCGAATTGTATCCGGATTGATGCAGTACTGATGACAAATTCGATTCACTCGTATTCTGATATCGTCTTCCGGTTCTTCTGCACTCAAGAATAGCACTTGACCGGCATCAACGGCACAACCGAGCCAGTTGCCCAGTTTCTGGGAGACTGCCACCGCGAGCTGGAGAGCAATTTCCGTTTTTCCGGAGCCACCGTCTGCCCCGATTATCGTGACGTCTCCGCTCGGTATGCGCTGCTCGGCAAGCCACTTCTTTGGTTCAGGCGCGCTTCCACTCCAATCGCTGGGGGTAATCGTTGGAAATGTAATGACCTCCCCATCGGAAACGATGTCGGGATCGTAGAGGCTCGCGGGTGCCGTCACCTCGCGGATAAGGTGCGCAATACTCATTTCGGTCTGGGAACCAGGCTCGCCCCGAAGCTCATGCATTTCCGCAACTTCCCAGATCGTGTCTTCAACTTCAGCCGGGCTGAGGAATCCACCGTCGACGAATTGCCTCAACTTTCGCGCGCTGTTGAATAAAGTATTTGTTCGTCCCTCTCGCGAACACAGCGCAACATCACGCTTGATGAGCGTGAGGGCACGTCGCGCGTCTGTCCAAGCTAGAGCGGCTTCCATGGAACGGCGACCAGCGTATTACGTCGCATTGCCGGAATCCGAGGTAGATGACTTAAGCGGCCCTATGATCGATCGAGCGAAGGCGTCGAGTTCCGGCTCTGGGTAAAGCGGAACGCGGCCCGCGTGCTCAAACTTGGGGCCACCCCCGAGGCAAGCAAGTTTGGCAAGCGTCGAAGGTTTGCGGTCAATAGACCAAACGGTCTTCAGGTAAAGACTGGCTTCTGTGCGTCGATACCGGCGTGGTTGGGCAGCATTATCCGTGATGGCCATTCTTTAATCCTTCCGTCAAATGCCGGATAGTTCCGGTGATTGATGACGAAGGACGTAAATGAGACTACTCACGGTTTAGCGGAAACTGTGAATCCCTAGGGCACAGATTTCTTGAAACCCGTCAGCGCATTTTGAATTGTAGATTTTTTAATCTCTTTTTCTGTTCCCTTATTGTCACGGTACCGGAGGACGTCTTCATCAATCTCCTGCAGAGTGACCATATCGCCGTCAGGCTGGCCTCTCGTTTCCACCATGTTACAGAGCATCTTCCACAATTGCTCAAGCGTCGGATGCGGACTCGTTTCCGTATACAGTCGGAATAAAAATTTATTGATAGGGCTCAAAGCACCTTTCGTCCGCCCGACCTGGAATTGCCTGCCGCGGATGTTGGAAAGGATTTCTGCACGAGCCCTCTCACGTACTCTTTTCTCTGCCACAATTAGATCAGAGGAAGTCGGCTGCAGGGCGACATCAAGTGCTCGTCCCTCGTAACTAACCAGCGGACGACGGGGCCATACATCTCGCGTCTTTTCTTGAACTGAGGGTGGATCGAAATTACTCACGCCAATAGCAAAGCATTCCTCCGGCGTTAATTTACTGTAGTTGAATTCTAGCCCGCCGGAATCAGTAGTTGAGCACTCGATTTTATTGAGAACGGCTTGAAAAAGGCGCTTTTCAAGCTCTGAGGAGTTCCTCGGCGGTTTTGGAAGGAGTGATTGCTTAAGAGCCTCAAGCTCTGGCGAAAGCTTAGTCGACTTTAGCTGCTTTGGCTTTTTCATGTGTTTTCATCGGAAATGAACAATCGCCTGATGCTCAGGCTCTTCGCAATGGAATGACCTTGGTCATTTCCGTTCCGTTCATTACGTCGTCGATATGCCGTGCTATCTGGTCCGCAGCCGCCAGCAGAGCCGAATCGATTTTGTGGAGGTAGCCCTCAGTTACAGACGATTTTCGAGAATGGCCGATTAGTGCTTTGATTGTCGGGATGGTGTAGCCGAGGTCCTCGGCGATAGAGGAATAAGAATGACGTAGGCCGTGGCTTGTGATTCCCGGCACTTCCTTAGCGGATATCTTCTGCAGCCATCGCGTCAGACCATTATGGTGCTTCTTGTCGTTGGTGACTGACGGGAAAACATACTTCGAATCGGACTTCGCCATTGCCTCCTTCAAGATCGCAATGGCAGCCGATCCAACAGGGCGAATACTCTTGCCCGTCTTAGTGTCGCCAAGGCGAAGCGCCATGCCAGCAGGATCGACTTCTGTCTTAAGTAGTCCTTCAATCTCATCAAGCCGGCAGCCCGTCAAAGCTGCCGTTTTGCTGGCCATGACCCGTTGCCAGTGTTCTCCGTTGGAGTCCGCCGTCCCTAGGCATTTGCCGAGCTTTCGATAGCCGTCGTCGTCCAATCGCCATTCGCGATTACCGTCTTTCGGGCGTACCATACCGCTAATGGGATTATCTGGCCGATATCCCTCGCTGACAGCGTAACTGAATATCCCGCCTAGCAGACCAACGGTCCTCGCTGCCGTACCCTTTCCGCCTTTGACGATGGCTCGGCCACGGGCCTTGGTCTTGATATCAGCGGCGGACTTGCCGCTTATGACGTCTCGCTGGAAGCGTCCGGCATCGGTCGGCGTGAAATCCTTCACCGTTCGCTTCCCGATCAACGGGATGATGTGTCGGTGGACGCGCCCTTTGTCGACGTAGAGCGTCGAGTCACTCTTGGCGTCGCCGCGACGCGTCAATACCAAGCCGCGCTCCGCCTTTTCGAGGTATTCGAGCGCGAGCTCTTTGATCGTCATGGCCCCACGGGCAAGCTTACGGGCTTCGGCAGGATCAGCCCCACGCACGACATCCCCTAAGGCTAGCTTCGCCTCTCTGCGAGCCTCCTCAGCCGTGAGAACGCCATACCGCCCAATCGTGAGCCGGCGGCTGCGACCATTGGCGTTCCGGTACTGTACTAAGAAGGACTTGGCCCCGCTTTTCTTGACCCGCATGCCAAATCCTGGGAGCTCATCGTCCCAGATAAACAGGTCCCCACCGAATGTTTCGGCTGCATCGACTGTTCTTTTGGTCAGCTTAGCCAAATTTTTCCTCAGGTAAGCAGAGGGTAAGCAAGCGCTGGAAAATGGAGGAAATCTCAAGAAACGACCGTTACCCTTCATTTAGGCAATTTTAAGCCTGAAATGGGCAATAAGCAATTCGGAGAAATTTCGAGTAAGCACAGGAAATCAGCAACCCTTACCCTCCGAAGGCAAAGGTCACACGTTCGAATCGTGTCGGGTGCGCCAGTGCGCTGATCGTTGAATCGCAGCGCTTGCAATTGGAGGCGGCTTAGGCCGCGCGGATGTTGCTCAGGAACTTGCCGGTTTCGCTCTCCAGCCGGTCGGATTGAGCGGTCAACTGTCCGGCTGCGGACAATACCGAAGTGGCGGCGGCGTCAACCCGGCCCGAGGCTTCGCGAACGCCCACAATGGTTTGCATGACCTCCTGCGTGCCCGACGCCGCCTGCTGAACGCTTCGGGCGATTTCCTGGGTCGCAGCGCCCTGCTCCTCGACGGCGGCGGCGATCGAGCCGGCTATCTCATTCATTTGCCCGATGGTCGTGCCGATCTCTCGGATGGCGTCGACCGTCGAGCCCGTCGCCTCGCTGATGGCCTGGATCTGGCTGGCGATTTCGTCGGTGGCCTTGGCTGTCTGCGACGACAGAGCTTTGACCTCGTTGGCGACGACGGCGAATCCTTTGCCGGCCTCGCCGGCGCGGGCGGCCTCGATCGTGGCGTTGAGGGCGAGCAGGTTGGTCTGTCCCGCGATCGTCTGGATCAGCGTCATGACCTCGCCGATCTTCTGCGTGGAATGCACCAGTTTCTCGACCATGGACTCGGTTCGCGTTGCCTGCTCGACCGCATTCTGCGCAATCGACGTCGACTGGGTGACTTGCCGCGCGATCTCCTTGATCGAGGACGACAGCTGCTCCGCCGAGGCCGCGACGGTCTGAACGTTCGATGCCGTCTGCTCCGCGGCGGCAGCGACCTTCGCGCTTTGGCCTGTCGTGCCTTCGGCGATCTCGGACATCGATGACGCCGAATTCTGCAATTCGTCGGCGGCGGCCGCGGTCCCCCGGATCACCCCGCCGATGCTGTGTTCGAATTCGTCGGCAATGCGGGCCAAAACGGCGCGGCGGTCCTCGACCGCGCGCGACTTCATCTCCTCCTGCTCGGTGCGGAGCCGTGCCGTCTCGATCAGGTGATCCCTGAAGACCTGGAGGCTTCGCGCCATACGGCCGATCTCGTTCTTCAGGTCGACGAATGGAACGTCGGACGCAAAATTGCCTTTGGTCAGATCGTCCATCACCTCGCAGGTTCTGGCGAGCGGCTTGACCATGCCGCGACCGAGCCAGAATGCGGCCACACCGGCGATGGCCAGCCCGCACAACCCGATGATCGCAGCCCAGGCCGATCGATAAAGAACGACCGCGTCGATGTCGTCGACATAGGCGCCGGCCTGAAGCGCGAGAAGCTTGTCGCCGGCGCTAAAGGCGCCGACATAAGAGAGCTTCTGGAGTTCGGCGCCGCCGCCGGAGCGCGGTGCGAAATATTCGACATAGCCACCGCCGGCGCGGGCGGTCTGCACGATATCCTGGATCAGCAACTTGCCGTGGCCGTCCTTGAAGTCCCACCGGTTGACGTTGATGTATTTCGGATTGGCATGCACATAGGTGACGCCGGCGTCGGAATTTCCCGCACCATAGACGCCGACATAGTCGGCATATTCGCCCCAGCGCATGGCGCCGACCGATTCAAACGCCAATTGACGCGCCCGATCCGGTTCAATCCGGCCGGCCTTTGCCTCGCCGTCGTAGAAGGCGAACACCTTGACCGCAGCTTCGACCATGTCGCGGATCATGGTGCGCCGCTCGTCCAGAACCGCATTGCGCAACACCAGAATCTGAGTGGCCGACACCGCAACAAAGACAACCGAAAGCACCGCGATAATCATCGCCAGGCGCTGATAGACGGTGAGATGGCGCATCCGCTTATCCCTCTCTGGTTGATTACGGGTAGCAATACAACATTAACTGACCGTTATCAGAGGGACCGGGGCCGCACCGCGGCCATCAGCCGTTTGGCGGAAAATGCGCGCGCCAGTGGTGCGCGATGTCGATGCCACGACAAAACCAGACGCCGTCAAAACCCTTCATGTGCTGCAACAGTTTGATCAGGCCGCCGGCGCGGCCGGGGCGACCGATCAGACGGTCATGCAGGCCGATCGACAGCAGCTTCGGCGATCCTGCGACGCCTTCGGCGTATAACAGGTCGAAGCCGTCGCGCATGTATTCGAAGAACTGCCCGCCGGTCGAGAAGCCGGAATTTTCGTTGAAACGGTTGTCGTTGGCCTCATACGAATACGGAATGACCAGATGCGGCCCGTGCGCGGTCGCGATCCAGTACGGCAGTTCGTCGGCGAGTGAATCGCGATCGTAGAAAAAGCCGCCCTCCTCGGCGATCAGCCGCCGCGTATTGGGACCAGGCCGTCCCGTCATCCAGCCGCGCGGCCGGCTGCCGGTGAGTTTCGTGAGCGTGTCGACGGCCCGGCGGATATGCGCGCGCTCGGTCGCCTCGTCGATGTCGCCATAATCGACCCAGCGATAGCCGTGGCTGACCATCTCGTGGCCGCGCTCGACGCAGGCGCGGGCGAGAATCGGGTTCTGCTCCAACGCGCGCGCGACGCCGAGGATGCTGACCGGAACGGAAAACCGGTCGAGGATATCGAGCACGCGCCAGGCCCCGCGCCGGCTGCCATATTCGAACACGGATTCCGCCAGCGGCACGCGCACGCCGCTCTTGGCGGGAACGCCGATGTCGTTGAGCATCCCTTCGGACACCGCGTCGCCATTGGCCAAAGTGGATTCGCCGCCGCCCTCGATGTTAAGGCTGAAACTGACGGCGATCTTCGCCCCGCCCGGCCAGCGTGGATCGGGCGGCATTTCGCCGTAGCCGATAAGGTCGCGCTCCTGCATCGGATCGGGCCGGATCTCGCCGGGAAGCATGGCTTTGAAATCGGACATGTCGGCTCCTTATGCGGCAGCGTCGAGCGGGACCAGACAGGGATCATAGCCGAAGAACCAGTCGGTCTTGGTCGGGCCATGCATCCAGCTGTTGTCGATCGAGATCCGCTGCACCTCAGCGACGCGGGGAATCCGGATCGCGGCGTAGCGCGCAAAAGCCGTCTCCGGATCGGCGAAGCCTGCGATGCAGCGGCTGAGAATGGCGGCGTCCTCGATCGCCATCGAGCCGCCGGCGGCCATGAACGGGCGTACCGCGTGACAGGCGTCGCCCATCAGCACCACGCGGCCCTTGCTCCAGCAATCGTTGCGCGGGCGATCGAAGATCGGCCATACCGTGACGTCTTCCGCCGCCTCGACGGCGCGGATCAGATCGGGATGCGCGCCGTCGAACGCGGCGATGAATTCGTCGCGATCGCCGGGCACCGGCGAACCGTCGCCATCCCAGCGCTCGGCCGGCAGCGCCGCCATCACATAGACCTCGTCGCGGCGCGCGGTCATGTAATAGGCCAGCGTGTGCCGATCCGCCGCCCACCATTTGGTGCAGTCGCCGATCGGCTCGCCCTTGATGCGATTGGCCGGAAACACCGCGCGCGGCGCGGATCGGCCGATGAAGCGCGGCTCTTCGGCGCCCAGGATGATCTCGCGCGCCCTGGAGCGGATGCCGTCGGCGCCAATGGCGATATCGGCCTCCGCCGTCGCGCCGTTCTCGAATGCCAGCGTCACGCCGTTGGTCGTCTCCCCGATCCCCGCGAGCTTGTGGCCATAACGGATCGTGCCGGGCTGGAGCGGCCGCTGCAACAGCTGATGCAGATCGGCGCGGTGGATGTTGACAAAGGGACCGCCGAAGCGCGTTTCGCAGTCTTCGTCGAACTCCAGCCGGTAAAGCGTCTCGCCGGTGTCCCAGGCGCGGCTGACGAACGCATCGGGGCGGATGCCGGTAGTGGCGAAAGCCTGTTCGAGATCGAGACGGCGCAGCACCTTGGCGACATCGGCGCCGAGAATGATGCCGGCGCCGATGCGCGAGAAGCCCGGCGACTGCTCATACACCGCAACCGGAAAACCCGCGCGTTGCAGCAATCCGGCGACCGTAAGGCCCGCCAGTCCGGCGCCCAAAACGGCGATCCGCGTCGCTCGATCCATCTGTTCACCCCGTCCGCCGGCGCCGAACGTCGCTCCGGCAAATCATACGCTATCGAATGAATTCGCTTAAAACGGCGGAGGCGCGCCTGTCAACAAAGTCCGGCCGGTGCTCGCCTTTCAGGCTAGATGTGCATATTTTACGCTGTTTTTGCGCCACCCCGTCAAATTTTGAGCGGCCGTCACGTTGATCTTTGTTACGTCAACGTCTAGTTTTTGTTCGATATCGAATGATATCGGCGGTGCGGCCCGACCGCGCCGAAGCCAATTCCGTTCAACCCATCCATTCCCCTCGAAGGCAGGATCATGAAACTGCGCGCTCGCCTCGCCGTTGTTCTCGTATCGATGCTGGCAGCCGCCGGCGTGCGTCCCGCGGCCGCGGCGGACATCAACTTCGTCACCGATTTCGGCTTCAACGGCCGCCACGCGTATTTCTACGTCGCGCGCGAAAAGGGCTACTACAAGGCCGAAGGTTTTGACGTGAACTTCGTGCGCGGCCAGGGCTCGGCCGACGCCATCAAGAAAGTCGCCGCGGGCATCGCGACATTCGGATTCGCCGACGCGGGCTCGCTGGTGCTGGCGCGCGGCAATGACGGCGTGCCGGTCAAGCTGGTGTCGATCGTGTATGCGAAGCCGCCGCAGGCGATCTTCGCGATCAAGGGTAGCGGCATCGCCTCCCCCAGGGATCTCGAAGGCAAGACCATCGCCGACACCGCGTCGAGTTCGGTCCGCCTGTTGTTTCCGGCGTTCGCCAAGGCTGCCGGCATCGATGCGAACAAGGTGAAATGGGTGGTCGCGGAAGGTTCGTCGCTGCCGTCGCTATTGGCGAACGGCCGCGCCGATGCGATCTGCCAGTTCTCGGTCGGCGAACCGCTGATCGCGGCGGCCACCGCGCCAAAGGAGATCGTCCGCATCAATTACAAGGATGTCGGCCTGGACTATTACGGCAACGGTATCATCGCCTCGGAGGAGATGATCGCGCAGCATCCCGATCAGGTCCGCGCCTTCGTCCGCGCCACCATCAAGGGCATGAAGGACGCCTTCGCCAATCCGGCCGAAGCCGCCGCGATCATGGCGAAGTATCAGAAGGAATTATCGCCCGCGGTGATCGAAGGCGAAACCAGGCTCGTGAGCGAACTCGCCGAGGTAAAGGGCCAGCCGCTCGGCATGATCGATCCGAACAGCATCGCCGGCACCGTCGACGTGATCTCCGCGAATTTCACCCTGGCGAACCCGGTAAAGCCGGCCGAGCTGTTTGCGCCCGGCTTCGTCGAATGATCGCGGCCGCCTATCCTGGCTCCGCGCCGCCGCGATCCTCCGCGGCGGTTGTTGCGGCGATCGATCTCAAGGGCGTGACCAAAACCTATGCCGGGCGCGACGGCGGATCGGTGCATGCGCTCGGGCCGGTCGATCTGCGGATCGAGCCCGGCAGCTTTGTCTCGGTGGTCGGCCCCTCCGGCTGCGGCAAGTCCACGCTGTTGCGTCTCGTCGCCGGGCTCGAACTGCCGAACGAAGGCGTCATGCAGCGCTACGGCACGGCGCTGGACGGACCGTCGCATGAAGTCGGCATCGTGTTCCAGGAACACGTGCTGTTTCCCTGGATCACCGTGCTGGAGAACGTGCTGCTGCCGGCCGACGTGCTGGCGCTGCCGAAGGCGATTTCGCGCGAGCGCGCGATGCGGCTCCTGGAAATGACCGGCTTGAAGGATTTTGCCCATCTGCGCCCGCAGATGCTGTCGGGCGGCATGAAACAGCGCGCCGCGTTCTGCCGCGCGATGCTGTCCGATCCCCGCCTGCTGCTGCTGGACGAACCGTTCGGCGCGCTCGACGCCTTGACGCGCGAGGAATTGTCGCTCGAGCTGTCGCGGCTGTGGCAGGAGCTCGGCCGCACCGCGCTATTGATCACCCATGATATCGAAGAGGCGATCCTGCTGGGCGACCGCGTGCTGATCATGTCGGAACGGCCGGGCACGATCCGCACCGACATTGCCGTCGATCTGCCGCGGCCGCGCAACGCCGACACCGTCAAGCTTCCACGCTTCCAGGAGATCAAACATCAGGTGCGCGACATCATCTTCAACCGGGCGCAGGCCTGACCGATGGCCGCCTCTTCCTCGCGCCTGATCGGCCGCGCCGCCACGCCGCTGATCTATCTCGTTCTGCTCGCGGCCTGGGAATTGCTGGCTGATACGCTCAAGGTACCGGCCTGGATTCTGCCGGCGCCGTCGGCGATCTTCCAGGCGGCGGTGAAATGGGCGCCCGAGCTTATACAGGACGGCTGGGTGACGCTGCGCGAGACCGTCGGCGGCTTCCTGCTCGCGATCGTGCTGTCGTTGCCGCTGGCGATCCTGATCAGCCTCAACCCGCTGGCGCGGAAGCTGCTCTATCCGATCCTGCTCGGCCTGCAATCCGTGCCCAAGGTCGCCGTCGCGCCGCTGGTCATCCTGTGGTTCGGGCTGTCGGAATGGCCGAAGATCGTCGTCGTCGTGCTGGTCTGCTTCTTCCCGATCCTGGTCAACATGGTTGCCGGGCTCGAGGCGGTGCCGAAGACGATGCTCGACCTGATGCGCTCGCTCGGCGCATCGCCGCATATGGTGTTTCGCCGGCTCCGCCTGCCCGTGGCGCTGCCGCACTTCTTCACCGGCTGCAAGGTCGCCGTGACCTTCGCCGTGATCGGCGCGGTGATCAGTGAATTCGTGGCGGCGCAGGACGGCCTCGGCTATCTGATTTTGATATCGACGGCGCAATCGCAGACGCCGCTGGCCTTTGCCGCCATCGCGCTGCTGACGCTGCTCAGCATTGCGCTGTTTCATGGCGTCGAGTTTATCGAGCGGCGCGTGGTCGACTGGACGCCGTGAGCCCCACCGGCCAATGCGTCCGATCCCGCCTGTCCAATGAAGGAACGAAAATGAGCAGGTCGAAGCCAACGACTGAGCCGCCGGGGGAGACCGCCGTGACCAAGCCCGCGTCGCGCCGCGTGAGCAAGGGGCGCGCCGCGCGCGAGCAGGTCGACGAGATTTTTTCGCAGTGGCAGGCCGAGCGGCCCGACATCGACACCAGCCCGGTGCATGTCTACGGCCTGATCGGCCGCATCCAGATGCAATGCACCGGCTTTATCGAGGAGGCGCTGGAGCCGTTCGGGCTGACTCGCGGCACCTTCGACGTGCTCACCGCGTTGCGCCGCGCCGGCGCGCCCTACCGCCTGTCGCCGAAGCAGATCGCGCAGTCGCTGCTGCTTAGCGGCGCGGGGCTCACCAGCCGGCTCAACAGGCTGGAGGCGCAGAATTTCCTGGCTCGGCTGCCGGAGCCCGATGATCGCCGCACGCTGCGCGTCCAGTTGACCGCCGCCGGCGAGGCCGTCATCAACGAAGCGATCCCGCGCGTCTTCGAGGTGCAGCGCAGCCGGCTGTTGCCGCTGGGTTCCGAGGGTCAACAGCGCCTTGTCCGGGAGTTGACGCGGTTCGCCGAGGTGATCGACACTTGGCCCGCGGCCCCGAAGGGCGCCGGCTCGAACAGCCCGAAATGATGCGACGGCCTTACGAGCAGCGGGCCTTGAATCCCGCCGCGCTGAGGCTGCTCAGGACGTCATCGAGATGCGCGCGGTCCCGCGTTTCGATCACCAGTTCGAGCAACGTCGCCTTGGCCGGCAGGTCGGAAAACGTGCGCTGATGTGAGACTTCGATGATGTTGGCACCGGCCTCGGCAAGCAGCGCCGATACCGCCGCCAACTGGCCCGGCCGATCGACGATGTCGATCACGAGCTGCGTCAAACGCCCCTCGCGGGCGAGCTCGCGGGTCAGCACTGATGCGATCAGCCGCGTATCGATATTTCCGCCGGTGAGAACGAGGCCGACATTGCGGCCCGCAAAGCGTTCCGGGGCGGCGAGCACGGCGGCAAGACCCGCTGCGCCCGCGCCTTCGGCCACGGTCTTCTCGATGGCAATCAGCATCGCCACCGCGCGTTCGATCTGATCTTCGGTGACGAGCACGATGTCATCGACCAGTTGGCGGACGATCTCCGTGGTGATCCGGCCCGGCGCCTTGACCGCGATGCCCTCGGCGAGCGTGTCACCGCGCATCGGCAGATGCCTGTCGTTGACCGCGTTATACATCGAGGGATAAAGCTCGGCCTGAACGCCGATGATCCGCAAGTCCGGCTTCAGTGACTTGGCGGCGACCGCAATGCCGGAGATCAACCCGCCGCCGCCGATCGGAACCACCAAAATATCGAGTTGCGGAACGGCCTCGAGCATTTCAAGCCCGATGGTGCCCTGGCCCGCGATGATCAGCGGGTCGTCATAGGGATGGATCAGAGTCATGCCGTGGGCCTGGCAATGCGCCCGGGCGAACTCGCCGGCCTCTTCCAGAGTCTTGCCGGAAGCGATGACTTCGGCGCCAAGCCGCCTTGTGTTCTCGACCTTCACCATCGGCGTGCCGATCGGCATCACGATGGTCGCGGGAATGCCAAGCCGTCGGGCGTGATAGGCGACGCCTTGCGCATGATTGCCGGCCGACATCGCGATGACGCCGCGCCGCCGCTCGTCGGGCGACAGCGCGTCGAGCCGGTTCAGCGCGCCCCGCTCCTTGAAGGTGGAGGTGAACTGAAGGTTCTCGAATTTGAGCCAGATGGTGCAGCCGCAGATTTCACTGAGCGTCCTGCTCTCATTGCATTCGGTGACCAAGACCGAGCCGCGAATGGTCGCCGCAGCAGCCTTGACGTGCTCCAGCGTGACGGGAAGGTTTTTGAAATCCGATGCGGGAACGTGCTTTCCCGCTGTCGCATTTCCGGGGGCATTCGGCATTTCGACGGCCTCGTTCCATATCTGTCGCTGCGATTCGGATTACCAGATAAGCACGATCGGGCCAAAGGCATCAGTTTCGATCCCTGGAATCCGCGGCGTTTCGGACGATGGGGCAAGCCAGGGAGCAGCCGAGCGTCGCCAGGCTGAGGAGCGCAATGACGCCGGCGCCGATCTCGATGGCGAATCCGAGCCCTTCGGATCGCGCGATCACGCCCAGCGCCAGCGCCACGGAGCCCAGGGAGAGATACGCGACAAGATAGAGCGCGGCGAAGATGCCGCCGCGATGCTGCGGCGCCGCCACATGGTTGACGACAGCCAGTGCGGCGAAGAACAACAGGCTGTAGCCGATGCCGGTGGTCGCCGTTGCCGCCAGGAACACCGGCAAGACATGACGCGCCGCAGCGAACGCGAACAGGCCGACGCCGACCGCCGAGGCAACGGCTCCGGAAATCATCGCGACGCGAACATCGAGCCGCTTTGCGGCAACCCCGGTGATCCCGGACACGACCGGAAACAGCGCAAGGATCGCGCCGTTGACGAACGCGTTCGACGATCCCACGAGATCATGCGCCACCTGCCCGCCCAACGACAGGATGAGAACACCGTGGGTATAGGCGGTCAGCGCCGCGAGCGAGGCCAGCATGAAGACGCCGCGCAAATTCCGCGGAACGTAAGGCATCCGAATCCGCCAACGGCTTGCGCTCACGCCGGTCTGGCGCGGCAATCCCCAGGTCGCGACCAGCAGCACGGCAAGAACCGCGAACAGCAGCCAGAATGGCACGCGGGTCGGATAAGGCGCATATTCGACCAACGCGCCACCGAGCAGCAATGCCGCGGCAAAGCCGGCCGCCTGTGCCGCGGCCGCGATCGACGCGGCGCGCTGGGATTGTCCTTCCGCCGCGAATTCCATCATCGCCGCAGTGGAAGGACTCGCGGTGAGGCCGACGCCCGCCCCCATCAATGCCCGCCCCGCAAGAAGCCACGCGACATCGGGCGCGACCGCGAAGGCGAACACACCGGCGAGCGAGGCTGCAAGTCCGATCAGCATCGTGGCGCGGCGCCCGATATGGTCCGACAGATCGCCGAATCCCAACAGCGTCAGCACCACCACGATCGGGTAGATCGCGAAGATCGCTGTCGTCGTGGTCGGCGCCAGATGCCATTGCTCGGCGTAGATCCGGTAGACCATCGCCGGCGCGGCGCTGGTCCATAGCGTATGCGCCACCACGCCGGCGGAGACCCAGAAACTGGCGCGGCGGGAGAGAACAAAGCGGCGGCGAACCGTGCCGGCATCGAGCCGGTCACGGTCGCAACATCCGGAGGTCAGGCAGATCGCCTCGGTCATGGCCGTTATCCTTGGCTGGAAATCAACGCTCTACAGTTTCGAGCCGCCGTCGACGCGGACAGTGTCGCCGCTGATCCATCGCGCCTGCTCGGAGGCGAGGAATGCGACGACATCGCCGATGTCGTCAGGCTGTGCGACCCGCTTCAGCGCCTGCATCGCAAGCGTGAAATCGCGCCCGGCATCGGTTTTGGCAAAATTCGACATGTCGGTTTCGACCACGCCCGGCGCCACCGCATTGACGCGGATGCCGCGCGGTCCGAGCGCCGCCGCGAAATGCTTCACCAGCGTATCGATCGCGCCCTTGCTCGCCGCATAGGCGGCGAGGTTGCCGACCGAGGCATGCGCGGCGAGCGAAGAGACCATCACCACGCTGCTGCCGGGCCCGAGGGTCGACAGCAATTGCTGCACCAGGAAGAATGGCGCGCGGACGTTGACGGCGAACAGATTGTCGAAATCCTCGACCGTCGTTTCTTCGAGGGTCGCCGCCTTGGAGACTCCGGCGTTGGCGACGAGGACATCGAGACGATCGCCGATGATGGCACGGACCTGCTTGGCGAGCGCCTGCGCGCCATCCGGCGCGGCAAGGTTGGCGGCGACCGCCTCGGCGCGTCCGCCGGCCTTGCGGATCTCCTGAACGACGGCTTCAGCCTCGTCCTTGCCGCGGCCGTAATGGACGAGCACCTGCGCGCCCGCTTTAGCGAGAGCCAACGCGCTGGCGCGGCCGATCCCGCGCGAGGCGCCGGTAACGAGGGCGGTTTTTCCGGAAAGAGCGGTCATGATGACCTCCTGAGCTGGGGCACGGCCCAACGCCATGCTGGTGGCGCATGAGGTAATTCAGCATTGAACTGCTGAAAAAGACTTTGTAGGTTCCAATCCATGCCTCGCAGGTATGGTATCGCTTATGGAACTGCGCCATCTCCGTTATTTCGTGGCGGTCGCCGAGGAAGGCAGTCTGACGGTTGCCGCCGAACACCGGTTGCACACATCGCAGCCATCGCTGAGCCGCCAGATTCGCGACCTCGAATACGAGGTCGGCGTGCCGCTGCTGACGCGGAGCGTTCACGGCGTCGAACTGACCGCCGCCGGCAAGGCGTTTCTCGATCATGCGCGGCTGGCATTGGTCCAGGTCGAGGCGGCGCGCGAAGCCGCGCGGCGCGCCGCGCAGCCGGAAAAGCCCGGCTTTGCGCTGGGCTTTCTGACCGGTCAGGAAATGGACTGGCTGCCCGAGGCCATGCATATCCTGCGCGACGAGCTGCCCAATATCGACGTCACCGTCACCAGCGCCTATTCACCGAACCTTGCCGAGGCGCTGGCGCGCGGCAAGCTCGATCTGGCCTTCATGCGGCGAGAAGCGGACGCGCCCGATCTCATCTTCAAGACGGTGACGCGCGAGCCGCTTGTCGTCGTGCTGCCGAGCGACCATCGACTCACCGCCCGTGACAGCATCGACATCAGCGAGATCGCGGGCCAGCCCTTCATCAACGTGTCGAAAACCGCGCCGTCGCTTCGTGCGGTGATCGACGGCTACATCCAGCGAACCGGCCTGAAGATCACGCCGGCGCATGAAGCGGACAATCTCGCGATGGCGATCTCGCTGGTCGCCTCGACCCGCGGTGTCGCGCTGCTGCCGCGCTACGCGCAAAATTTCCTGCCCTGGTCGGTCGTCAGCCGGCCGATCGAGGGCGATGCGCCAACGATCGACCTCGTGGTCGGCTATCACACGGCCAACACGTCGCCGACGCTGCGTCTGTTCCTGTCACGGATCGGCGAGCTCATCAAACGGGTATCGGCCGCAGCAAAGTAAATTTTACGGCTTGCGCGCGCCTTCAGCGCGACAGCCGCGCAGGAACAGCGCCGCGCAGGTGCGAACGCGCCGTTCGATCTCCGGGCGCGAGGGCAGCGGCAGGCCGCCGAACAGCGCGGCGCGCTGCGGCGCCGAAGCGACCATGCCAATCAGGATACCGGCCGCCTCGTCCGCATCGTCGAGCACGATCAGCCCGCGCTTCACCTGAACCCGCAGCCAATCCGCCAGCGCCACAACGGTACGCGCAATGCCGTTCCGGTAGAACGTCGCGGCAAGATCGGGAAACTGGCCGGTCTCCTGCAACACGATCCGCTGCAGCCCGACGACCTCCTTGTCCAGCGCCAGATTGGCGCAGGCCATCAAGGCCGCGTTGAGCGCCTCTTCGAGATCGAAATGATCGGCAGCGTGCAGATTGACGTCCGAGAGAAAATGGTCGAGCCGGTCGGACACCATGCCCTCGAACAAGGCGGCCTTGTTCGGAATCAGCCGATAGAGTGTCTTGGTGGAAACGCCGGCGCGGCGCGCCACGATTTCGGTGCTGGTCGCGGCATAGCCGTTGGCGGAGAATTCGTGCCGTGCGGCCTCGTAGATGATTTGACGCGTCTCCTCGTCGGAGCGGAGTTGCGGACGGCCCCGGCAGCGGCGATCGGCGGCAGTTCTGCCTTCAGTCATGCTTTAATATGATGCCTGTCATTCCATTGACAGTTTTGATATGGGCCCTATTTTGGAAATTGTCAAGTTTCCAAAATACTCCACCCGGCGAAACGCCACAGGAGCAAGCGCCATGACCGTCCATTCCAGCACATTCGAACCCGAACAGGCGGTTGCCGCGGCGACCGAGGGCGCGCTGCCGGCCGGCGGATCCGGCAGGGTCGAGGCCGCCATTCCGGTGACGGCCGCGAAAAAGTTTAATGCCCGCAAGCTGTTGATGGCGGGGGCGGCGATCGCCGTGCTGGCGGGCGCCGCCTGGTATGGCTGGGACTACTGGACGGTCGGCCAATATCTGGTTTCCACCGACGACGCCTATGTGAAGGCCGACAACACCACCATCGCCCCCAAGGTCCCCGGCTATCTCCACGACGTGCTGGTGAACGACAATGAGCGCGTCAAGGCAGGGCAGGTGCTGGCGCGGATCGACGACCGCGACTACCGGGTCGCGCTCGACCAGGCCAGGGCCGATGTCGCGGCGGCCAAAGCCACGGTCGCCAGCAAGCAGGCCCAGCTCGATGTCCAGCAAGCCGTCATCAACGCCGCCAAAGCGACCATCGCGGTCGATCAGGCCAACGTGACCTTCGCCGCCCAGGACAACAAGCGCTACACCGATCTGGCCGCGACCGGATCCGGCAGCGTGCAGAATGCGCAGCAGGCGCAAGCGCATATCGCCAGCGCGCAGGCGACGCTGGAGCGCGACGCCGCCAACCTGATCTCGGCGCAAAAACAGGTTGATCTGCTCAAGGCCGAGATCGTTCAGGCGAGCGCGGCCGCCACCCGCGCCGAAGCCACGCAGAACCAGGCCGATCTCAATCTCGGCTACACCACGATCACAGCGCCGATCGACGGCGTGGTCGGCAACCGCACCCTGCGCGTCGGCCAGTTCGTGCAGGCCGGGACGCAATTGATGTCGGTGGTGCCGGTCGAAGGCGCCTATGTGGTGGCGAATTACAAGGAGACGCAGCTCACCGACGTCCATGAAGGCCAGGCGGTCGATATCGCCGTCGACATGTTCCCCGGCCAGGTCGTGCATGGCCATGTCGACAGCATCGCGCCCGCAAGCGGCCAGGAATTCGCGCTGCTGCCGCCGGACAACGCCACCGGCAATTTCACCAAGGTGGTGCAGCGCATCCCGGTGAAGATCGCGCTCGATACCGCCCGCGATTCCGCCGTGGAACTGCGTCCCGGCATGTCGGTGATCCCGACCATCGAGACCCGTTCGTCCAACACCAGCCGCGAAGCGGCCATTACGGCCAAAGCGCCGAAGACGGTTTCCGGAGCGTCGTGCCATGTCCAATCCCAGCCTGTCCGTCTCGATATCCGCGCCGCCGGCCTCGCGCACAGCATCTGACCAGCCCGCGGCCGATCCGAACCGCGCCAGCGCCACGACCTGGATCGCCGTGCTCGCCGCCATGATCGGTTCGTTCATGGCGATCCTGAACATCCAGATCACCAACGCCTCGCTGCTCAATATCGAAGGCGGCATCGGCACCGGCGTCGACAACGGCTCCTGGATCTCGACGTCGTATTTGATCGGCGAGATCATCGTGATCCCCCTCACCGATTATCTGAGCCGGGTGTTCTCGTTCCGCACCTACATGCTCGTGAGCGCCACGCTGTTTGCGGTGTTCTCAGTGGCCTGCGCGTTCACCCACGATCTGCCGTCGATGATCGCCATGCGCGGCTTGCAGGGCTTTGCCGGCGGCGTCCTGATTCCGATGGCGTTCACGCTGGTGCTGACCAAACTGCCGAAGCCGCAGCAGCCGGTCGGGCTGGCGATCTTCGCATTGTCCGTCACCTTCGCACCGGCGATCGGGCCGACCATCGGCGGCTATCTGACCGAGAATTACGGCTGGCGGACGATCTTTTTCGTCAACGTGATCCCGACCGTAGTGATGGTGATCGCGCTTTATCTGACGCTGGAGCGGCAGCCGAAGCAGCTCAAGCTTCTGAAAGAGGGCGACTGGGCCGGCATCGTCACCATGGCGATCGGCCTGTCCGCGCTGCAGACCGTGCTCGAGGAAGGCAACAAGGATGACTGGTTCTCCTCGCCCTTCATCCTGCGCCTCGCCGCGATCGCCGCCGTCAGCCTGACGCTGTTTACCTGGATCGAACTCTCGGCCGAAAAACCTCTGATCCGGTTGCGGCTGTTGAAGGGGCGCAATTTCGGCTTCGGCACCATCGCGATGACGCTGCTCGGCTTTGCGCTGTTCGGATCGGTCTATCTGCTGCCAGCCTATCTCGGCCAGGCGCAGGGTTACAACGCCGAGCAGATCGGCTCGGTGATGGCCTGGACCGGGCTGCCGCAGCTGATCCTGATTCCGCTGGTGCCGAAATTGATGCAGCGCTTCGACACCCGCTACATCGCTTTCGTGGGCCTGATGATCTTCGCCTATAGCTGCTTCATGAACACGGCGATGTCGCCGGATTATGCCGGCGACCAGCTCTGGATTCCGAACATCGTGCGCGCTATCGGCCAGGCCATGGTGCTGACGCCGCTGACCTCGGTGACGACAGGCGATATCGCGCCGCAGGAGGCCGCGGCCGCCTCCGGCATCAGCAACATGTTCCGCAATCTCGGCGGCGCCATCGGCACGGCCGTGCTCGCGACCGTGATCACCAAGCGCGAGCAGTTTCATTCCAACATCATCGGCCAGTCGGTCACGCTCGGCCGCGAGGAAGTGCGTGACCGGCTGGCCGCGATGACGGACTATTTCATGGCCCACGGCGTGCCCGATCCAGCCGCCGCACGGGCGCAGGCGATCGTCGCCCTCGGCAATACCGTCAAGCATCAGGCGCTGGTGATGGGCTTTGGCGACACCTTTGCGGTGCTTGGGTTCGTGCTGGTTCTGTCCGCGATCGCCGTGATGCTGACCCGCAAAGTCAAAGGCGCCAGCGGCGCCGGCGCGCATTAAAGACCATATCTGCCGCCTCGCGCGAAGCGGCGGATATCTTTTATTGGTTCAAGATCGGCGGCAGGTCCTTGCCCGATTTGGGGCCCGGCAGCGAGCTCAGGAAAGCGTGGATATCGGCGGCTTCCTTGTCGGACAGCACGTCGGCGGAAAATGACGGCATATCGTTCGGCGCTTCCCGGATAAACGCGATGAAGGATTCCACCGGCAGCTCGATCTGCGCCAGCACGGGGGTCGGATAGTTGAAATTGCCACCCTGCCCGGCGCGGCCGTGGCATTCGAAACAGCCATCCGCGAGATAGATGCGCTTGCCGTTGACGGGATCACCCACCAGCGCATCATCGGCGCGCGCCGCCATCAGGCTGCCGGCGGCGGACAAAGCCACCAGCAATGCAACCATGCAGAGCCGGTTGACCGATGCCGTGAGATCGCGTGCGAACATCTGCATCATCCTTGCCTAGCGCTGGTCCATCACGACATCGAGCAGCGCCGGCTGCCCGCCCTTGACCATGGCGATGGCGCGTTTCAGCGCCGGGCCGAGCGTATTCGGATCGCTGATCGGACCTTCGCCATAGACGCCAAAGCCCTTGGCGAGCGTGGCGTAGTCGATAAACGGATCCTTGAGCGTGGTGCCGATATCGGTGTTGGTGATGCCGCGGCCGTGGCGCGCCGCCATCGCCTGCAGATACATGTATTCCTGATGATAGGCACGGTTGTTATGCACGATATAGAGCAGGGGAATGCGGTGATGCGCCGCCGTCCACAACGTCCCCGGCACGAACATGAAGTCGCCGTCGCCGCCGATCGCGACCGTCAGGCGGCCATGCCGCTTGTTGGCCAGCGCCGCGCCGAGCGAAGACGGCAAAGTATATCCTATGCCGCCGCCACCGGCGACGCCGTTCCATTGATACGGCTTGTCGAAATTCCATAGTTTGTGCGGCCATGCCAGCCGGATCGAGGTGCCGACCAGCGACCAGTCCTCGTCCTTGATCTGGTTGTAGAGTTCGACGCACAGCCGGGCCGTGGTGATCGGGCTGGAATCCCAGCCGATGGTTGCATCCGACTTGGCCTGCGCGATGGTCGCGAGCTTGGCGGCGGCGAGCTTTTTGCCGCGCGCTTCGAACGCAGATTTGCGGCCTTCGTCGGTCAGGCGTTTCACCTGCTCGATCAGGGTTGGCAGGCTTGCTTCGGCGTCGCCGGCGATATCGAGATCGACGTCCTGATAGCGGCCAAGATCCTGGTAATTGGCCTTCATGTAGAGGTCGCGCGTGCCCAGCGTGACGATCTTGGCGGTCTTCTTGTAATTCGGCGAGGAGGTGCGGACGATGCGGTCGTGGAAGTCGCTCAGCGAACCCCACAATTCGTTGACCTCCATCGCGACGATGACGTCGGCCTGCGAAATGATCGAGCGGCGGAACGACTGGTTCAGCGGATGCCGCGACGGAAAATTCATCCGGCCGTAATTGTCGATGACCGCGCATTGCAGCGTTTCCGCAAGCTCCACCAGCCGCGGCATGGCGGCCGGGGTCCGCGCCACCCGGTCGCAGATGATGACCGGATTCTCCGCCTCGACCAGCATCTTGGCGAGTTGCGCCAGCGCCGCCTCATCGCCCTGCGGCGGGATCACGCTGGAAAATTTCGGAATCCGCAGCAGGTCGCGGTTCTCGATCGGGTTCTCCTGCAGTTCGGCGTCAAGCGACAGCATCACCGGCGCCATCGGCGGCGTGGTCGCGATCTTGTAGGCGCGCACCGCCGACTCCGCGAAATGCTGCAGCGACGCCGGCTGATCGTCCCATTTGACGAAATCGCGGGTCAGCGCCGCCGGGTCGATCGCGGAATGCGGCCATTCGGCGCCGGGCGCGCGCTTGTCGGCCTCCATGATGTTGCCGCCCATGACAATCACCGGCACACGATCACACCAGGCGTTGTACATCGCCATCGACGCATGCTGCAGGCCGACCACGCCGTGGCAGATCATGGCGAGCGGCTTGCCCTCCATCTTGGCGTAGCCCTGCCCCATATGGACTGCGATTTCCTCATGCGGACAGGTGATGATTTCAGGCTTGGTGTTGCCGCCGTGGTTGATGACCGCCTCGTGCAGGCCGCGGAAACTCGACGCGCAATTCATCGCGAGATAGTCGATGTCGAGCGACTTGAGCACATCGACCATAAAGTCGCCGCCGCTCGAGGTTTGATTGACGGGATCGGCCGGTGGCGGCATCGCATCGGCGGCGGCAAGCTTCGCTCCGGGGACCGTGGCCTTGGGACGCGGCTCCGAAACACCCGAAATCGCAGTGTTGGCCGCCGCCGGAGCGGTCAGGGCCGCGGCACCCGCGATGGATGCACCTTTCAGGAAATTTCGACGACCAACATCAGGCGCACTGCTGCGTTTGGAACTGCTGCGTTTGGACATGGCTTCCTCCCCGGGAATTGCACCGAATGCCGACAGCTATTTTTCGTTGAATGGAGTGTCGCCTCACGACCTGTGCGCGTCAAGACGCGGAAGCGTGAAGCATGCGATTGCCAATTGGGTGTCCGGCAAAATCAGTAGAGCTCGCCGCGCGATCAATCGGTTTGCTGCAATCCCGGCATCATGCCCGATGCACCAAATGCGACGACGCCGCAGGTCAGGTCCGGTGGTCACGTCCGACCGATGCCCGCTATTGGCGCGACCCGGATCATTGATTGTTTATGGCAAGCCGGCATTGCGCCGGCGATCCATGTCGGATCATGCGTCTGGCGAGGCCCATCCTGCTTAACACAGCGTTTACCGTAACCGCGACCGCGGCTGATCGCCAAATATTTAAGGTAAGAGTAACTGACCTTTCTAACGTAACCTCCACCCTTCGCCGCTTACCGTGCGCTAGGGGTGCGCCATGACGTCATCAAAAACAGGGGATACCGACCCGCGGGCGCCGGAGCGCTCATGGCTGCGGCGCGGCCCGCTTCCCTGGCTGATCCTCGGCGGCGTCGGCCTGATCGCGGTGGTCGCCATCGCGACCACCGTCATGATCGGAAACTATCGCCAACAAGCGCTCAAGGTGGAGGAAACCAACCTCGAAAATACGGTTTCCCTGCTCGCGCGCCATTTCGACCAGCAATTTGCAGATCTCGTCGCCGTCCAGAAAGACCTCATCTTCCAGCTTCAGTCGGAAGGGGTGGCCACGCCCGCCGACTTCCTGAAACGAATGGGCTCCGTCGAACAGCACAAAACGCTGAGCGCCCGCCTTGGTAACAGCGCAGACGTTTCGGGCGTCAACATTTACGATGCCGACGGGGTCTTGATTAACTCCTCAAAGATCTGGCCGGTGCCGGCCGTCAGCATCGCCGATCGCGACTACTTCAAGTTGCTCAAGGCCGACGGCAATTCGTCGCCTTACCGGATGGATCAGACCCGATCTCGCCTGACCGGAATATCGACCACGATCGTTGCTTATAGGGTCAGCGGGCCCCATCAGGAATTTCTCGGCGTGATCGTTCGAGGACTGGACTCCGCCCGCCTCGAGAGCTTTTTCTCTTCCATCTCGCTGCCCGACGATTCGGCGATTTCGATGTTTGTGCATGGCGGAACGATGATCGCTCGCTTTCCGCATGTCGAATCCCTGATCGGGACCAGACTGAGCACAGGCCCGTTCTTTGCGAAAATCCTGTCCGAGCGGGACCACTACACATCAACGTTGATCAGCCCGGTCGACGGCAAGGAACGCCTGATCGCAGCCCGGATGTTGCAGCAATTCCCCGTCTCGATATCGGCGACCGCGACCGTGAACGCGACCCTGGCGCCCTGGCGGGAGCAGACCAGCTTTCTGGTCGGCGTCGCCGCGCTTTGCGTCGTGATCATCGTGGCCCTGGTGTTGCTGGTGATACGTCAGCTTTCAGCCTTCCACCGCACTGCGCAAAACCGGATTCACCTGCAAAAGCAGCATCTCGATTTTGCCATCAACAACATGTCGCAAGGCCTGCTTCTGTTCAATTCGCAAGACCGGCTGGTTTTGCACAATGATCGTTACATCGAGATGTTCAATGTGGCGCCAGATGCCGTCCAACCCGGCTGCACCCTGAAAGATCTCGTGCTCCACCGCCAGGAAGCCGGGGCTTTCGAGGGCGATGTCGACGGATATTGCACCGAGCTCTTCAATCGCGTGAAAGGCAAGACGTCGAAGAGCGTGCTGGAGGTCGGCCAGGGCCAGTTCATCGAGTTCTGCCACCGGCCGACCGCGGACGGCGGCTGGGTAACGACGCTGGACGACATCACCGAGCGCAGGCGCGCCGAAAGCCGCATCGCGCATATGGCGCATTTCGATGCCTTGACCGACCTGCCGAACCGGGCGCTGTTCCGCGAGCGGCTCGAAGACGAATTAAAGGCCATCGCCGGCACCGACACGCGCGTTGCCGTCCTGTATATCGATGTCGACGAATTCAAGAGCATCAACGACTCGCTCGGCCATTTCGTGGGCGATGCGCTGCTCAAATCGATCGCCGAACGGCTTGCCGGGTGCGTCTCGCAGGACGGGTTTGTCGCCCGCCTCGGCGGCGACGAATTCGCCATCGTCTGCACCAATATTCAGGCCGACGACGTCAGGGAATTGGCGGTCGCGCTGCAATCGACGATCCGCGCACCATACGAATGCCTCGGGCACCATCTGTCGACGGACGCCTCCATCGGCATCGCCATCGCGCCGCAGGACGGCGCCAATCTGGATGAGCTGCTGAAGAACGCGGACCTCGCGATGTATGCGGCCAAAGCCGAGGGCCGTAGAACGTACCGCTTTTTTGAGCCCGCGATGGAGGCCCGCATCAAGGAGCGCCTTCAGCTCGAAACCGACCTCCGGCACGCGATATCGGCCGGACAATTGGAAGTACACTACCAGCCGCTGGTCTGTCTCAGGACCAACGCGATCACCGGCTGCGAGGCCTTGCTGCGCTGGCGCCATCCGACGCGCGGCTTTGTATCCCCGGCCGAATTCATTCCGATCGCGGAAGAGCGCGGCCTCATTACCGAAATCGGCGAATGGGTGCTGAAGACCGCCTGTGCCGAGGCCGCAACCTGGCCGCGCGGCATCAAGGTCGCGGTCAACGTCTCGCCGGTACAATTCCGAAGCAGCACGCTATGCCTTCACGTCATATCCGCCCTTGCCGCCTCCGGCCTCGATCCGCACCGGCTCGAGCTTGAGATTACCGAAGCGGTTCTCATCAGCGACGACGACATCGCCCTGGAGATCCTTCATCAGCTTCGCTCGACAGGCGTGCAGATTGCGCTCGACGATTTCGGAACGGGCTATTCCTCCCTCAGCTACCTGCAACGCTTTCCGTTCGACAAGATCAAGATCGACCGCTGTTTCGTCGATAACATCGACGAATCGGAGAGTTCGTCCTGCATCGTGCGCGCGGTCGTCAGTATCGCGAAAGCGCGCAACATGACGACCACGGCCGAAGGGGTGGAAACACGCGAGCAGCAGGAACTGGTCCGGAATCTCGGCTGCACGGAAATGCAGGGATTTGTGTTCTCCGGCGCAAAACCGGCGGCAGAGATCATGAAACTATTGATGCGTTCCGCCGGCGATACGCGGGTGGCCTGAGCCTTATCGGTTCTTCAGGATGAATTTGCGCACTGCTTTCGCAAAACCTTCATCCTGGTTGCTGTCGGTAACCTCCGTCGCCTGCGCCTTGACCTCGTCGCTGGCGTTGCCCATCGCGATCGAGAGCCCGCTGTTGCGGAACATCAGGACGTCGTTGGGCATGTCGCCGATGGTCGCAATCTGTTCGGGCGAAATGTTTTGCAGCTTCGCCAGCGTCAGCACCACGGCGCCCTTGTTCGCCTGCGGATGGGTGACGTCGAGGTAATAGGGCTGCGAGCGCGCCGCACTCGCCCGCGCTCCCAGCTTTTGCTGCGCCAGCTTCTCGCAGGCCGCGACCCGGTCGAGATCATCCGAGACCCCGACGATCTTCACGGCGTCCGCCAGATCCGCGTCGGTGAAGGAATCCACCACCCTGGCATCGAATTTCACCGTCCAGGCCTCGCGCGCCACATGCGGCGCCTTGGGATCGCGAATCAGCCACTCCGTTTCGGTGTAGAGCCAGGCATCCAGGCCCTGGTCGAGGATCAGTTGAACCGTTTGTTTGGCGGTATCAGCGTCGAGCAGATGGCTCTCGATCACGGACAGATCGGGATTGACGAACACGCCGCCGTTGAAACCGGCGATCGCGCCCTGGAGCTTCAGCGGAGCGATCAGCATGCTCATACCGCGCGGCGGCCGGCCGCTGGTCAATGCCAGCGTGATGCCGGCTGCGCGCAGTTGCTGCGCCGCGGCGACCGCCTGTTCGGTCAGCACCTTGTCCTGCGTCACCAGCGTGCCGTCGACGTCAGCCAGCAACAACCTGATATCCCGTTGTCCGCTCATCGTCTCCGATCCTTTTCAAATCTCCAACAACAGCGCCCCTCAAATCGCCTTGACGATCGCAACCTGGAAGTCGGCGCCTTCCCAGCGATTTTGCTTCGGCCAGAACAGGGTGAAGCGAACGATGCATTCACCGGCCAGATGCGCGGTCGGCAGGTCGCAAAAATACATGCCGAGCCCGGTCGCGACCGTCGCGCTGTCGGCAACCGTCGCCCAGTCGTCGATCGACCAATGCACCTGCGCCTCTTCCAGGAACTCCAGCCGCAACGTGCGGCCCGCCGCGACACGCTCCACCCGTGACGTCAGTTGCCAGATGATCGGTGCCGGGGGCGGCGTGGCCCTGACATAGCGGTTCAGCGTCTGCGGCGGCATATCGAACACCGCGCCGTCGCACAGCGACCGCAACAGCTTGATGTGCTCGGCATGCGCCCACACCAGCGGCATCGCGCTGCCCGAAGGCCGGCCGAGAAACAACTCCCGGCGCGGAATGTCGTGAGAGTCCCAGATCTGCTCCGGGATAAGCCCGCCCGGACTCGCGGCGGCCTCGAGCGCCGCGAGCAGCCGGCGCGCCTCTTCCGGCCGCCCGGCCGCGAGTTCGTAATGCGCCCGCTCTCCGGTCAGGAGCGGCCATAGCCGGCCGATGCCGGCGCCATTGAACGGCGCGCCGTCTTCATGCTCGCCATAGCCGTCATCATTGTAGCGATACCAATAGGAGCCTGCGGGCAATTCGCGCCGGAGCAGCGCGTCAATCGCCTTCACGGTATTGAGGATACGCGGATCGTCGGCGGCGCGCAGGCCGAAGCGCACCAGCGCCAGCGCGTCGGGACTGATCAGAAGCCCGGCTTCCACCGCCTCTTCGCCATCGGGCCGGTTCTTGATCGGGATCAGTCCGTGCGATCGCGCATTGGCGTCGCCGGACGAAAAACCGATGCGCATGTAATAGCCGTCGATGCCGAGTCTGCGCGAGATTTCCGTATCCCTGGCATAGGCCCAATCGTCGATCTGTTCGTTCCAGCTATCGGCGGTTTCCGTGAGATAGCGGGCGATCGCGCTCCGGCCCGCGGCCTCCATCGCTTCGGCGGCGGCAAGAAGAGCTGCGATTTCGACCGCGATCGTGAAGGCGGAATAGCCGCTGTCCTCTTCCCAGCGATCCTGCTGGGTCGCCGGCCCGTTGCGCACGATATAGGCCGCGGCGTCCTGGATCACATCGGCATAGCGTTCGCGCTCCGAAGGCGCGATCGCGCCGGCACGCAGCAGCATGTCGTAGAGCAGGATCGGAAAGCCGGTCTCGTCGATCTGAATGCCGCCCCAATAGGGCCTGCCGTCGAGCCAGGAATTCTGCGACCAATGGCCGTCCGCTTCCTGGGTCGCGGCCAGATAATCGAGCACGGCCTTCGCCGCCGCGGTGGCGCCGGCGGCCAACTGCCCGCCCGCGGTTTCGACGAGGTCGCGCGGCCAGACCAGATGGTAGCCGCCGAGATCGTCATCGCTTTTGGAGGAGCCCCAGGGAATCGAAAGGCTGGCGATGACGGCGCCGGATGGCTCGTCGCGATGCGTGGCCAGGACGGCGGTGCTGACGCGATAGCGATTCAGCCCGCCGGCATCGCGTCGCGCGTCGAGCGCCAGAAACTCGGCCTGCTTCTGGCGCCAGCCCTCGCAATAATGTTCGAGCGCGAGCTGCGGTTGCTGCAAACTGAGCAGGGCGCGCAGCGCGGCTTCCTCGGGCTGCGCGCCGAAGCCGATCGCCAATATGGCATGGCCGTCCTGCGCCGCCAGATCGAGCGTGCCCGAAATCGCGACGTTGCCGTTCTCCGCGCGGACGAATTCCGTTCGCAGCCCTTCGCCGCGCGACAAGGTCTGCCAACCATCGGAGATGCCGACATAGCCGGCCGAACGCGCCAGCCACGGCACTGATGACGCCACCGCAAGCGACGTTCCCCGCCCTTCGGCGAACAGCATCGCGCGTCCCTTGAAATCGTCGTACCAGGCGGTGTTATCGGCGCCGGCATTGACGAGGTGCGGCGCGATGATGGCGTGAAGCTGATAATCGGACAGCTTTCCGACCAGCGCCTCGAAGCGGATCTGTTGCAGCACCACTTCGCGCAGGGGATCGGAGAAAACCGTTTTCGAGATCCGGTAGCGGCCGTCGATCGCGGTATTGACCAGCCGGAATGCGGGCACGCCGTCCTCGATCATCTCGACCGTTTGATGGGTGACGCGCTTTTCCTCCGAGAAATAACCATCGGCGGTGACGATGAACCCGAAATCCCGGATGCAGGCGCTGTCGAGCCTGGGCGCATAGATTTCGTTGAGGATGCCATGGCTGATCGTGAACCAGACCCGGCTTTCGGCGCGGGCCGCCGTGCCCACGGCGCTTTTGGCGCTCGACGTCCAGCGTGGGGGAATTCCGGGAGATCCGCGCGGCGCCAACAAGTCGGTCAAATCTGATGCTCCTTCTTGCTGGCCGGCGCTCGCGCGAACGCAGGCCCTGGCAATCTAACCACACCTCAAACGGCCGAAGCCATTACCGCCGGCCCCTCGCGTTCAACAATATCGTGATGGCTCACGTCATGACGGCGCGCCCACTCCTAGCATCCGAATGCTGAACAAGAGGGAAAGCCATGATCTACATCTGTAGGGAGATCGTACCGGTCATTGCAATCCTGGCGCTTGCCGGCACGGTGGCGTTGCTTTCGATCCGATCGAAGCCGTTTGCGAATTCAGCCCTGATTCAATGGCCATGCACCGAGGCGGCGGGCATTCCCACGTCCGCACCCGAAAGAACGGTTAAGCGACACTACCGCGGCGGTGGAAGCGTCTCGCCGGGCCGCATGCTTATAATTTTCGCGTCTTTCCGATAAACTTTTTTTGATCGGATGACACCTCCGCTTTGCCGACAGAGCGCGGCATGGCTCGGACGCTCTCGCCCCGCTATTCACCTGCCTGATTCTGTGAAACATTTACGCTTCACATCTCTTGAGGCAGATTCTTATGGCAATTAAGGCATTATCCGGCTGGACCAGTGAACAGAAGCACGTCGTCGCGGCGAGCTTCCTCGGATGGTCGCTGGATGCGTTCGACTTCTTCCTTCTCGTGTTCGTCCTGAAGGACATTGCCACGGAATTCCACACCGAGATTTCCAACGTCACACTGGCCATCCTGCTGACGCTGGCGATGCGTCCGGTCGGCGCGTTCATTTTCGGCCGCGCCGCCGACCGTTGGGGCCGCCGGCCGACGCTGATGGTCAACATTCTCCTTTATTCGGTCCTGGAATTCGCCTCGGGCTTTGCGCCAAGCCTGACGGTGCTGATCGTGCTGCGCGCCCTGTACGGCATTGCGATGGGCGGCGAATGGGGCGTCGGCGCTTCGCTCACCATGGAAACCGTCCCGCCGCATGCCCGCGGCTTCGTCTCCGGCCTGCTGCAATCAGGCTATCCGACCGGATACTTCCTGGCCTCGATCGTCTACGGCGTGCTTTTTCCCTATATCGGCTGGCGCGGCATGTTCATGGTCGGCGTGATCCCGGCCTTGCTCGTGTTCTACATCCGCCGCACCGTTCCGGAATCGCCGAGCTGGAGCAAGGAGGCGGCGGTCGAGCGCGGCGGCACGCTCACGGTCTTGAAACAGCACTGGAAGCTCGGCATCTACGCCGTCGTGCTGATGACCGCGTTCAACTTCTTCAGCCACGGCACCCAGGACATCTATCCGACCTTCCTGCAGGTCCAGCACAAGCTGACGCCGCATGTCGTCAGCATCATCGCGGTAATCTACAATCTCGGCGCGATCTGCGGCGGGATTCTGGTCGGCACGCTGTCGGAACGTTTCGGGCGGCGGCGCTGCATCATCATTTCGGCGCTGCTCTGCCTGCCGGTGATTCCGTTGTGGGCGTTTTCGGATAGCCCCGTGATGCTCGCGCTCGGCGCTTTCCTGATGCAGTTCACCGTGCAGGGCGCCTGGGGCATCGTGCCGGTGCATCTCAACGAATTGTCGCCAGATACCGCACGGGGCACGTTCCCCGGATTCGTCTATCAGCTCGGCAATCTGCTGGCGTCCGTGAACGCGACGCTGCAGGCCGGCATCGCCACGCATTACGACGGAAATTACGGCCTCGCGCTTGCCGTCGTCGCGGGGTCGGTTGCGATCATCATCGCCATCCTGACGGCGGTCGGCACCGAGGCCAGAGGCATCGTCTTTACCAAGGCGAAAACCGCCGCGGCCTGAACGTTCATAAGCGAGCGGCCGGCAGCGCGATAGCTGCCGGCTGCGATGGCGGCCAGCCACCTCGGGGAAATGTTCTGCGGACGGACCTAATCGATCCGCAAACCGGCGGCCTTGACCACCTTTTCCCATTTGTCGGTCTCGGCCTGCATCATCGCCCCAAAAGCGTCAGAGCTGGCGATCAGGGGATCGCCGCCCAGTTCGGCGAAGCGGAGCTTGATATTGGGCTCGGTCAGGATCTCGTTGATCTCTCGATTCAACTTCGCGACGATTTCCGGCGGCGTCTTCTTCGGCGCGCCCATGCCGAACAACGCGCTGGCCTCGTAACCCGGCACGGTCTCGGCGACGGTGGGGACATCCGGCAATTGCGGCGAGCGTTCCGCCGTCGTCACCGCCAGCGCACGCAACGAGCCGGAGCGGATATGCTGGATGATCGACGGCATGTTGTCGAAGATCACCTGCACGCGATTGCCCATCAGATCCGTGATCGCGGGCGCGGCGCCGCGATAGGGCACGTGCAGCATCTTCGCGCCCGTCATCAGCATGAACAATTCGCCGGACAGATGCAGCGACGTGCCGTTGCCGGACGAAGCCATGTTGACCTTGCCGGGATTGGCCTTGGTGTATTCGATGAATTCGGCGACATTCTTTACCGGCATGCCGGGCGCCACCGTCATCACGTTGGGCACGCGGATGAACGAGGCCACCGGCCCGATGTCGTGCATGAAATTGAAATCGAGGTTGGCGTAAAGCGAGGAGTTGATGAAATTGGCGGGATTGACCAGCAGCACCGTGTAACCGTCCGGATCGGCGGTGGCGACCGCCTCGGTGCCGATATTGTTGCCGGCGCCCGGCTTGTTCTCGATGAAAAATTGCTGGCCCAGCCGCTCCGAAAGCCGCTGGCCGACCAGGCGCGCCAGAATGTCGGTGGCTCCACCGGCCGAAAAGCCGACCACGAAACGTGCCGGCCGCGTCGGATAATCAAGCGCGAAAGCGCCGCGAGTCGATAAAGCCAGAGCCGAAAGTCCCGTCGTCATGAGACCCAGCGCGGCACGCCGTGAAATCATTGCGTTTCTCCCTCGCCGCCGCTTTTTTTAGCGGTCGGCCTTGTTATTATTAAACTGGCAGTGGGTTGTAACAAACAAGGCCCGGCGCGGCCAGTGCCGCGCAAGCGCCTTGAACTGCGACGAAAGGATAAGCCATGTCCGTGAAAGTCAGCGCGCTCGATCATCTCGTGATCAATGTCGCCGACGTCGCGCGCTCCGTGGAATGGTATCGAAAAATCCTCGGCATGGAGGTCGTGGTGTTTGACCCGGGCGGGGGCAAGACCCCGCGCACCTCGCTGATTTTCGGCCATCAGAAAATCAATGTGCGGCCGCGCGACGCCGACAAGGTGGAATGGTTCACCGCCGACCACGTGGCCGCCGGCAGCGACGATCTCTGCTTTCTCACGGCGAGTTCGCCGGAAGAGGTCGTCGCGCATCTGAAAGCGCACGGCGTGGCGATCGAGGAAGGACCGGTCGCGAAGCAAGGCGCCCGCGGCACGCTGCGTTCGGTCTATTGCCGCGATCCCGACGGCAGCCTGATCGAGATTTCGTCCTATGCGGATAGCGCGCGCTAGCGCCGCGCAACCATCGCTATGTCGTCATGACGGGACATAGCCATCTGCTTTGCGCAGGCGGCGTAAATTCGTCTGCGGGACGCGCGGTGAATTTCAGAAATCCGTCATCGCCTTGCCGGACGCGGCGTCAGCCAAGGCGATCAGTAGGACGATCCCATCGTCACCGGACGGAACGCATTCAGCAGATGCCGGTCGAGCTTGCCGCCCATCTGCTCCATGACCGCGAAGGCCTTGGCATGGGTGAAGGGCAGCCGATAGGCGCGGTTCTCCACCAGCGCAGCGTGGATGTCCACGATCGTGGTCAGACGCACGATGTCGCTGATCTGGTCGCTGTGCAGCCCGTCCGGATAGCCGGAGCCGTCAAGCAGCTCGTGATGATGCAGGACCACATCGAGCATTTCGGGCGGAAAGCCGCCTTGCTCAGCGAGCGCATCATAGCCGAGGCGCGGATGCTGGCGGATCACGCTCATTTCCTCGTCGGTCAGCTTTCCCGACTTGTCCAGGATGTCGACCGGGATGAACGCCTTGCCGACATCGTGCAGCAGCGCCGCGCGCGCCAGCCGGCGCTGGTCATCCTCGCGCATGCCGAGATGCTGCGCGAAGGCCACGGCAAAGCCGGTGACGAACAGGCAATGGCGATAACTCGCGACGTGGTGGCAGCCGACGGTGGTCAGCCATTCCCGCAGCGAGGAGTGCTTGATCGCCTTGAGAATCTTGGTTTCGGCCTCGACGACGTCGTTGAAGTTCAAGGGAACGCCCGCCGGAAGCTTCTGGAAAATCTTGACCATCACCTTATGCGCGGCGGCGACGCCGATGTTCAACGCCGTACCGCGGTCCGTCGCGTCATAGCCATCGTCATCCGGAAAAGCGGCGCGGATGCGTTGCAGGATGCCATCGGCATTGAGCGGCCGCGCGATCGTATCGGTCGCGCCCAGCGCCCACGCCTGCATCGAGCCGTGGTGAAGGGCGTCGGCGAGAACGAACAGCCGCGGCAACGAACTATAGGATTCGGCGCGAAGCTTGTCGCGAACGCGCTGCACGCTCTCGGCCGACCGCAGGTTGATGTCGACCACGATGCCCGAGAAACGGCCGGTCGGATTGTCGGGAATATCGGCTGTCGAGATGGTGTCGACCTCGCCTACCGACTGCAGGATGCTGGCGAGCTCACGGCTCCGATCGCTCCGATCCGACGCCAGAAGCAACCGGCGTCTGGTCGGAATCTTTTTGGCTAGCGCTGACATGAATCCCCTTCGACTTACGGGCATGGCCGACAAGCGATGAGAATAGGGCGCGGCGGGTTCTCCGGGGCTTAACAGGCGTTATGAACGCCGTTCTACCGCGACATGTAAAAGTTTAGCGGCCATGCCGGCAGGCTTCAGGCGATCATAAGCCTGCGAGGTGGCGCCGGTGCGGCCTCGCGCAAAACCCTTTGCCGCGATAACGTGGCGCCGGCTATTTCTCCCGATACCCCCCCAACCAGATGGATGATCCGTGGGACAAGATATCAAGCTGAAGGCTTCGGACGGTTTTCAACTCGGCGGCTATCGTGCCGACCCCGCGGGCACACCGAAGGCGGCCATCGTGGTGATCCAGGAAATCTTCGGCGTCAATCACCACATCCGCTCGGTTTGCGACCGTCTCGCAGACGCCGGCTATGTCGCGGTCGCGCCCTCGATTTTCGACCGCATCGAACCCAATTTCCAGAGCGGCTATTCGCCGGAGGATGTGGCGGTGGCGCGCAAATTCGTCGCCAATCCCGATTGGGCGGCGATGCTGCTCGATACCCAGGCCGCGATCGATACGGTCAAGGATGCCGGTCCGGTCGGCATTATCGGCTTTTGCCTGGGCGGCAGCGTCGCCTACGCGGCCGCGACCAAGCTGTCGGGCCTGTCGGCGGCGGTCGGCTATTACGGCGGCGCCATCGTTCGCTTTGCCGACGACAAGCCGAAAGTGCCGACCCAATTGCATTTCGGCGAAAAGGATCACGGCATTCCGCTGGCCGATGTCGAAACCATCAAGGCCAAGCGGCCGGATGTCGAGGTCCATGTCTATCCGGGCGCGCAGCACGGCTTCCATTGCGACGAACGGGCCAGCTACGACAAGGCGAGCGCCGATATCGCCTGGCCGCGCAGCCTGGACTTTTTTGCCAAGCATCTGAAGAAATAGGCCTGTTGAAGAAACAGGCTTGTTGAAAACAGGTTTGGCGATTGTCGCGGACGCTTCATGGTCATTCCGGCCCGAGAGAGCGGACCGGAATGACGATCGCGCCTTACTCCAACACCCGCGCCCGTAACTCCGCGTCAGGCACAAAGCACGTCTCATATTTGCCGAACATCCGGTAACGGTTGCGGGCGACCAGGCTGTAGACCGCGTCGCGCAACGGCTTCGGCGCCAGGCACAGCGGGTACACCCAGCGCCATCCCGGCAACTGGCTCAGCACCGTCAGCACCGCGTCGGACTCGAAATGGGCGCGCCCGCCGTGGACGACCGCGTTGGTGTCGGGATCGTCAGGGTCGATGCCGAGCGCCTGCGCCATCCGCGTGCCGTAAGCCGACTGGATCGCGGTGAAACGAAAGCGGCGCTTCGCATCGCGCGCGGCGACGAAGCGAACCCAGCGCGAGCAGAACACGCAGACGCCGTCATAGAGGATCACGTCGTCATCCGGCCATCGGCGCATGAAAACTCCCCGGCCCGTCGATATTCCGGAATCGGCGGCCACGCCGATCACGTAACCCAGCGACACCACGATGTCGGCAATATTTGGCCAGGAAATACAGCGTCATCGTTTCCCGGCTGCGGCCGGACGCAGTTTCAGCACGTCGTCGAGCACCGGACCGAAGATCTTTTCTCCGCCATCGGCTTCCGCCAGCCCATGGCCGTCATTACCGAATGCCGGCAGGATGCGAAAATCCACCTTGTCGCCGCCGGTACGAAACGCATCGGCCATCTGCTTGGACAATTCGGGCGAGAAATAACTGTCGTTGGCCGCCACCAGCCACGTCACCGGCACCTGCGCATCCTCGCCGAACTCGGACGCGGAAGAAATCAACACGCGCGGGGCGCAGACCTGATTGGGGACGCCGTTGGCATGGCCGCCGCGTCCCGGCGCGAAGGCGATGACCGCGGAAACGGTTTTCGGGTCATCGCTGGCCAGCGCCAGCGCGCCCCACCCGCCGGCCGCATCGCCGATCACGATCATGCCGTCCCGCCGCACGAAGGATTGATCGCGCAGGTAGCTGAGCGCCGCCTTGATCGAATCGGCGGTCGCATAGCCCGCGCGGGAATAATCGGCCCCGTCGCAGCCGCCCTGATCCTCGAGATAGGATCCGCCGGTCGCGCCGTGGCCGGGCCGTTCCGGCACCAGCACGGCGTAGCCGCGCGCGACCAGCCAGGCCGTCAGCGCCGGGTATTCGGGCTCCGGCATCTGCGCGCGGCGGAGCACGTCTTCCACCGAGGCATGAGCAATCAGCGCCAGCGGAAACGGCCCGTCACCGGCAGGGCGGAACAGCACCGCATGCGCCGCGAGCGCGGGATCTGGCGAAGGGACCAGCCATAGCTGCCTGCGATTCGGCTGGCCCTCGGCGCCTTGCGCGCCGAACTGGCCTTGCGCGGCCACGCTTTGCAAACAGCCAGAGCCGAACAGGACAAGGGCGAAAAGAATCTTGCAGAACTGCATCATCATACCTGACACGGGTGAAACGGAAGCGGATCGGCGAGCACACTACAGACGGCGAATCAGATCCGGCGCATTTTCTTGTGGCGCATCCCACGTTCGAAAGCCCGGTTTGACACATCGTCCGGTATCCGCCGGCAGCCGGTTGCCGTGTGAAGTGTGTTCTTGTCCTTTTTCGGCACAGCCTGGCGACAAAACTGATGCAAAAAATCCACAGGTTAACCGATAATTAAGGATAGACCTTGAAGCCGACGCGTCGACTTGCTTTGATCCGCTCATGAGCACAACGCTGATCGAGGTTAGGCCGGCCAAAGCTGCGGATGCAGCCGCGGTGGCGTCCACCCATGACGAAGCCTGGCGTTCAGCCTATCAGGGCATCATCCCCGGTGCCGAGCTGGAGAGGCTGATCAATCGCCGCGGTCCGCAATGGTGGGACAGCGCGATTCGCAAGGGCAGCCGCGTCAGTGTGCTGGTGTTCGGCGACAAGGTCGCGGGCTACGCCAATTACGGCCGCAACCGGGCGCGCAGCCTGCATTTCGAGGGCGAAATCTACGAACTTTACCTGCGCCCGGAATTTCAGGGCCTCGGTTTCGGCCGCCGCCTGTTTACGTCCGCTCGCCGCGACCTGATGCAGAGCGGCCTGAAGAGCATGGTGATCTGGGCGCTTTCCGACAACGATCCGGCGACGGAGTTTTACCGCGCCCTCGGCGGCCGCATGGTGGCGCGCTCGTCGGAGAAATTCGGCGCCAAGTCGCTCGACAAGGTGGCTTTCGCCTGGACCAACTGAGCTCGCCGAGCGGCCCGGCTTTACCACGCAGCAAAGCCACTCCTTGCGCCGGTCCAGCGTGTGCTATGTCCTTACCCAACCTAACTTCCAGAGTTCGTGGAGCCGTGTATGCGTATTGAAGCCATTTCGATCGGAAAAAACCCGCCCTATGACGTCAACGTCGTCATCGAAGTACCTGTCGGCGGCGAGCCGATCAAATACGAGATGGACAAGGAGGCCGGCACGCTGGTGGTCGACCGCTTTCTCTACACGGCGATGCGCTATCCTGGGAATTACGGCTTCATCCCGCACACGCTCTCGAACGATGGCGACCCCTGCGACGTGCTGGTGGCGAACACCCGCGCCATCGTGCCGGGCGCGGTGATGAGCGTGCGCCCCGTCGGCGTGCTGCTGATGGAGGACGAGGCCGGCGGCGACGAGAAAATCATCGCGGTGCCGACCTCGAAACTGACCCAGCGCTACGACAAGGTGAAGAACTACGACGATCTGCCCGGCATCACGCTGCAGCAGATCCAGCACTTCTTCGAGCATTACAAGGATCTCGAAGGCGGCAAATGGGTGAAGGTGCTGCGGTGGGGCGACTCGGCCGAAGCGCACAAGCTGATCCTGGAAGGCATCGAACGAGCGCAGAAGAAGTAAGCGTCAAGACGACGCCCGTCATTCCGGACGGGTCGCCAAAGCGATCCGATCCGGAATGACGGTTTCTCAAACCGCCGGCGCGGGCAGGCCTGCGATCGCGCAGGCCGCGCGCAGCGTGTTCACCAGCAGGCACGCCACCGTCATCTGGCCGACGCCGCCGGGCACCGGCGTGATCGCGCCGGCAACGTTGAGAGCTTCCTGAAAGGCGACATCGCCGACCAGCCGCGTCTTGCCGTCGTCGCCCTGCAAGCGATTGATGCCGACATCGATCACGGTGGCGCCCGGCCTGATCCAGTCGCCGCGCACCATTTCGGGCTTGCCGACGGCGGCGTAGACCAGATCGGCGCGGGCGGTGAGTTGCGGAAGATCATGCGAGCGCGAATGCGCGATCGTCACCGTGGCGTTCTCATTCAACAGCAATTGCACCAGCGGCCGCCCGACCAGGTTGGAGCGGCCGATGACGATGGCGTTCATGCCCTCGAGCGAGGCATGCACGCTTTTGGTGAGGATGATGCAGCCCAGCGGCGTGCAGGGCGCCAGCGCGGGGAGCCCGCCGGCGAGGCGTCCGGCATTGTTGGGATGCAGCCCGTCGACATCCTTGGCCGGATCGATCGCGTTGATGACGGTCTCGGTGTGCAGCGATTTCGGCAGCGGCAATTGCACCAGAATGCCATGCACGCCGGGATCGCGATTGAGTTTCGCGATCAGCGCCAGCAGGTCGCTTTCGGCGACATCGGCCGGCAATTTATGCTCGAACGAGGCCATGCCCGCGGCCTGGGTCTGGGTATGCTTGCTGCGGACATAGACCTCGCTGGCGGGATCGCTGCCGACCAGCACGACGGCAAGACCGGGCGTCAGCCGGTGCTCGCGCCGCACGCGCGCGACTTCCTCCGCGACGCGGGCACGAAGCTCCGCGGCAATGGCCTTTCCATCGATGATCCGGGCCGTCATCTCAATCCTTTGCTTTTTTACCGGTCAACGCCGTGGCTGTTATGTTTCGCAACGCCTCGCCGAGCCTGGCGGGATCGCCGTCAACGGCGACCTGCTTGAGCCGCGAGGTCGCACCGGACAGCAGCCGCACATGGGCCTTGGGCACGCCGAGCGCCTTGGCCAGCAACTCCGTCACCGCCCGGTTGGCCTCACCGCCGTCGGCGATGGCGCGGACACGTATCTTGACCACGCTTCGGCCGTCGGCGAGGGTTTCAATGCCGTCGATACCGTCGCGGCCGCCGCGCGGCGTCACCCGCAGCGCCACGCTGATACCTTGGGCCGAGTAACGCCAAGGGTCCATTACCAAGGGTCCATCGCCGGGTATCCATCGTCAAGGATCCACCAAGGGTCCGTCAGGCGTCCGCAAGCTCACGAGCCTTATTCGCCCGAAACCGCTCGGAGCGCGGTCAGAACACCGCAGGATAGATGTAATAAATGATCACCCGCTGGATAAACATGATGATCAGGATCAGGATGATCGGCGAGATATCGAGGCCGCCGAGATTGGGCATGAACGAACGGATCGGCGCCAGCAGCGGTTCGGTGATGCGGTACAGGAATTCCGCCACCGCCGCCACGAACTGGTTGCGCGTGTTGACGACGTTGAAAGCGATCAGCCAGGACAGGATCGCCGAAGCGATCAGCAGCCAGACATAGAGATCGAGGACCATCAGAACGATGTCGAGAACGGCGCGCATGCAGGGCTTACTCGCGGTTTCAGTCGCGGATCGGACTTTCCGCTAGATATCGGTTCCCCCCCTGGCAAACAAGGGAAGTTCCGGGCCAAGGCGCGGGAAAGCAGCAATTTCGGCGTTCTTGACTTGTCCTTGGCGCGGACTGTAAATGCGCCGACCAGAGGCCGCCCTCGATGAGAGGCGGCCGCGGAGGGGCCATAGCTCAGCTGGGAGAGCGCATCGTTCGCAATGATGAGGTCGGCGGTTCGATCCCGCCTGGCTCCACCAGCCTCCGCGAATTACGAGTGTTAACGACGCCCATTTCGGCTCGACAACCCCCGATCACACCAGAAGCGTAGGGCGGGCAAAGACGCGCAAGCGCCGTGCCCACCATCTATCCCGCACTTCCTGGAAGGTGGGTACGCTTCGCTTTGCCTACCCTACAAATGGCGCGAGTTCCGCCATCGGTGCCAGGAGAACCGAAACGGCGCTTACGCGCGCGTCCGGAGCTGAAAACGACCGACCGCGGCCAGGATAAATCCGCGAGGAAACAGCCGGAGCAGGAACGGCATGATCTTGATCCCGAGACCGGGCAGCACGGCGCGCTTGTTGGTCATCAGCCCGCGATAGCCTTGGCGCGCGACTTCGGAGGCGGAGACGTTGAGGATGGTCGAATCGAATCCGGGATCGAACCCCGCCCGCTCCTGGAATTCGGTGAGTACGGGGCCGGGACACAGCACGGTCACGCGCACGCCGCGGGGTGCCAGCTCCTGGCGCAGCGCCTCGGTGAACGACAGGACATAGGCTTTGGATGCATAATAGATCGCCATCCCCGGACCCGGCAGAAAACCCGCGATCGAGCTGACATTGAGAATGCCGCCGCGATGCCGGATCAGGCTGTCGGCAAACCGCAACGACAATTCGGTCAGCGCGCGAATATTGACGGCGATGATGTTGAGCTGCTCTGTGCGATCCATCTCGATCGCGTTGCCGAACAGGCCAAAGCCGGCATTGTTGACCAAGAATTCGACATCGACACCTGCGGCATCGAGAGCGGCTGCGATCTTGTCGCCGGCATCCGCCTGTGCGAGGTCGCAGGGAATCACGATCGGCGCCGCACGGCCGGCCACGGCGATCTCATTTGCAAGCTTGGTCAAGATATCCGCGCGCCGCGCCACCAGCGCCACGCGATGGCCATTCGAGGCAAAGATACGGGCAAACTCGGCGCCTATCCCAGCCGAGGCACCGGTAATCAGCGTCACTCCTTCGGTCACGATCGATGCTCTTGGTCCGTTTAGCAAAGTCCGCGGCGAGCGCCGGAACCAATGCATACGCTTTAGGCGGGACGCACGCCGCCTGCAAGAGACTCGCAGTCATGGCGCCGGCACAAAGACACCGGGGCGGAATTGAACGGCAATAATTGCGAGGGTAAATCGCCGTATCGACGGCGGTTAGAGCCTTTCGAATCGGAGCCTAGGCTCTAACATTTTGTTTTGACGTGTTTTCTTCCCGCGGACCGGGATCCGCTTCGCTCGAAAACGCTTAGGTTAGATTAAAATTCGGTCATGTCCGGCGGCGAGCGGTCGCCGCGCCCCAACTTAGGTCGCGACGTCCGCAATATCCGGGCCGCCCTTGACCGGGATCGAGCGCCCTTCGGCGACGTGATGTTTAAGGTCGATCCGGTCGCGCGCCGACACGCCCAGCAGATCGGAGGCGCGCCACAGGACGTTATCCTCGAACTCGCTGACCTGGCCGTCGGCATAGACCAGCTCCCACATCATTTCGACGATGCGACGCCGGCCCGCTTCGTCCACCGAGCGCACGATGACGCTGGTGAAATGATAAAGATCGACCGCCTCGCCCTCGACCAGCGTGGCCGAAGCGATCAGTTGATCCGCCGTCCCCGGATTCAGTCCGAAATGGGATTCGAGCAGGCCGTGGAGCTTGCGCTTCTCGATTTCGGACGGCTCGCCGTCGAGCGAAATGACGTGAATCAGCAGCGCCGTCGCCGCCAGGCGATACCCGGTGTCGTCGAAATTCCGCCCTTGATGCGCCTGGGGAGAAACAACGTCGGCAATGAATTGGCGTAACCCGTCCAGCATCACTCTCTACCGAAATGCACAAAGATAACTTTCCGCCGCACCCGCGCGGTAGCCAACATATGGGTCGGAAAATCGGCCGCCGCAATCCGGGTCCACTCCGTGGATTGCATTACGTTTCGGCAATCTCCGGCGCGGAACCCCACGGGCCAGCCTCGTTTACGGTGGTGGGCAGCCGTTTCTCAAGGTATTTCATATACGACGATCTTGTCGGCAATGCCCCGCAACGCGGCCTGCTTCTGGATTGGCTTGAGCTCTTCCCTGTCCAGCATGGCGGATACCGCCGGCGCGTCGATCACCGGCCCGGTGATGTGAATCGCCTGCGAGGTCGACAGGCCCTGGACTCTTGCCGCGATATTGACGGTCTGGCCGAAATAATCCTGCCGCTCGTTCAGCATCACCGCGAGACAGGATCCTTCATGGATGCCGATCTTGACCACGAGGTCCTTGGTGCCGCGCGCGGCATTGAGCTTGTCCATCGCCGAACGCATCCGCAACGCGGCGGCCAGCGCATGTTCGGGCCTGATGAAAGTCGCCATCACGGCGTCGCCGATCGTTTTCACCACCGCGCCTTTTTCCGACGCGATGATCTCCAGCAGCGCGTGGAAATGCGCGCGCACCAAATCGAACGCCGCGAGATCGCCGACGCGTTCATACAACGCGGTCGAGCCCTTGAGGTCGGTGAACAGAAACGTCAGCGAGGTGATCTTGAGGCGCTGATCGATATCGAGATTGTCCGCCTTGTAGACGTCGCGGAAGGTCTGGTTGGTCAGCATCCGCTTGGCGGTGACGAACGGCTTGCGCCTGCCGATCAGATGGTGAAGCGCATCGGCCGCGATGAAGACCGACGGCAACACCCGCACCGCGGCCTGGTTGTCGAGCGACAGCGATAGCGGACCGGGGCGCAGGACCGTGGTTTCGACCGGCCCGTGCGTCCTGTTGTAGACCAGCGACAGATGCTGAAGCTCGCTGGTCGGCTCGCCCTGGACATCGATGAAGCGGGCGCTGTGGGTCACCGGCTCGAACACGATGATGAATTGCGGCGGCAATTGCAGCGACAATTCCGTCTTCCGGCCGGCCGGCAATTCGAGCGCCTTGAGGACGACGTCGTTGGACAGCGAGGCCATCGATTCCTCGTCGAAATCGACGCCGGAGCTCCAGAACACCTGCTTGAAATAATCCCAGATCGGCAGCGTGTTGGGATCGTGCGCCGCGATCCGCCGCACCAGCGGACTGACGGTGAAGGCGACCTCGACCTGCTCGTCGACGGAAGCTTCGTAGCCGCAGGCGCACAGCCCGCAATGATAATCGTCGTGACGCAAATTCTTCAGCGTGCTGTGGGCGTCGAGCACGCCGCCGCAGCCGGGACAGAGCACGTTCCAGGTCAGGTCGAACAGCCCGAGCCGGGAGGCATGGAGGAATCCCGCGATCACTCGCTCTTCGTCGAGCCCGGTCCGTGCCGAAAAATCCAGCAGGTTGACGCGATTGAGCTCGTGGTCCACGCCGGTTTCGATCAGCCGCGCGATCGCGTCGGCGACCGCCGGATCGGCAGCCTGCTTCAGCGCCGAAATCTGGGCTTGAATATTGCTCATGTGAAATGGCTCATGCGAAAATCCTGTCGGCCGAAAACCTGTCAACGCGGCGAGATGGCGAACATCGGCGAACGGTCGGGCTGCGTCGTGACCACACCGACCGGCACGACCGGATCCTTGTCAAGCAGCTCGACGCGGAAGGCGCCGATCAGCCCGGCAAGCGCCAGCGTCGCCTCGACCAGTGCAAAATGCGCGCCGATGCAGACCCGCGCCCCGACGCCGAACGGCAGATAGGCAAAGCGGTCCGGCTGCGGCGACGGCGGCACAAAGCGCGACGGAATGAACGCGTCCGGATCGCGCCAGAGCTTTTCATGGCGATGCAACAGCCAGGGCGCGATCAGGATGATGTCCTTTTTCCGGATCGAAAGCCCGGCAACCGTATCCGGCGCCGCGGCCGCGCGCGCGATCAGAAATACCGGCGGATAAAGCCGCATCGCCTCATCGATCACGGCGCGGGTGAATTTCAGCCGCTCGATGTCGAGCGCGCCATCCGCGGCGGCGCGCTTGACCTCATCGGCCAATTGGTCCTGCGCGGCCGGATCGAGCGACAGCAGATACAACGACCAGAACAGCGCGTTCGCAGTAGTTTCGTGACCGGCGAGGATCATGGTCGCGACCTGATCGCCGAGCTGTTCGTCGGTGAAGGACTGGCCGGTCTCGGGATCGCGCGCGTCCTCCATCAGGTCGAACAGATCGCGCGGCGGAGAGCCGTCGTTCTGGCCGGCGGCGCGGCGTTCCGCCATCAGCATAGCGATGAACCGGGTCCAGCGCCGGCGGAAACGCGCGCGGGCGAAATCCTTCGGGCTTGGCCAGCCCAGCGGCAATGCGAGATCGAGAAAATGCGGCCGCGCCAGCCGCTCGGCATATTCCATCACGAAGCCGCGCAGCGCCGGCCCGTGACGATCCATGCCGAGCGAGAACATGGTGCGCCCGGCGATCTCGAGCGTCATCCGCTGCATCGCTTCGCGCAGATCGACCGGCGCGCCGCTGCACGCCTGGAGATTGGCAACGGCGCCGTCGATGCCTGCGATCATGTGCGGCACCAGCGTCGCCACCGCGCGCGGCGTAAAGGCCGGCGCCAGCGTTCGCCGCTGATGTTTCCAGCTGCGCCCCTCGGCGATCAGCAGGCCTTCGCCGAGGATCGGGCGCAATACCCGGATGCCCGCCGGCGTTCTGGTATAATTCTCGTAATTGTCGACCAGCACATGCCGGATCGCATCCGGCGCATTGATGATGAAGCTGTTGCGTCCGAAAAAGCTGCCCTGGATGACATCGTCTTCATAGGCACGCTGGGCCCAGGTCTCCAACACGCTTTTGCGAAGCACCCTCATCCGGCGGCGCGCCGTCATGATTTCGGGCGCGCGCGGCGGACTCGGCGGGATCAGCGGCCGGCGCGTGGCCGTGACGCCATCTCCGTCCGGGTGACGGGCTTCGGCCATGCTCACAGGAAGCCTCCCAACAAGATCCACAACAGCTAGTCAGCCGGCCCGGCGGCCGCAATCCTTGCTGCTGGTGCGCGAGCCTCGCGGATCATCGAGCATCTGCGATAGCAAGCGAAACACAACGGGATATGACGGGTTAACCGGCGGTGTTCACACCCCTGCCGGCATCACGACGGCAAATTATTGGCCGTGGTCGGTCAGAATCTTGTCGCAACCCTTGCTGATCCGGTCGCGGTGTTCCTTCAGGCACGCCAGCACCGCCGAATCGCCGTCATTCATCACCGCCCGGCAATGACGGACCACGTCGCGGGTACAGGCATCGTGCTCACGCTGCTGCTGCGCGAAGGCCGCAGTGGCGCAAAGCACCAGCGGAACAAGCGGGACGAACAAAAGAAATCTGGCCATCGCATCCTATCCTTCCGCGTATCCTTCAGCCGCGATCAAAATTCCGGCACGGCAAATCTGTCAACGCGCGCCCTCACACTCCGGATCGGCCACCGTCAAAATTAACCGCTCGACCGGAGCCACGTTGGCACGACGTTAACGTCTATTTCTCATTAATGACAGCGACGCGAGAGACGGACGCGGCGGGGGAACCGCAGGCGGGTCGTTCATTGAACGACAGCTCGAATCCCGGAAAACCGCGGCTCCCAGGTTCCGGCAGTCATTTTGAGTGATGGGGACGAGTAAACATGCGTAACGCGCTGGGCTTGATGTTGGCGAGTGTTGTTTCGGCGGCGCTGATCGTCGCCGTCTGGTACTGGACATACTCGCCCCGCGCCGAAATGGCCGCCGCGCCCGCGACCATGCCCGCCGCGCCGGCCAACCGGCTTTCGCCCGACGCCGCCGCCAGGGCCGCTGCTACGGACACGGTCGATGTTACCGCCGCCATTCCGGGCAAGCCGACACCGCCCTTGGCGCCCGCTGCTGTCGCCGCTGCACAGCCGGCTGCGCCTTGCGCCAATTCGGACGCGCTCGGCGTCAGCCGCGTGGTGGAAATCGACACCACCGGCGGGCCCGGCTTCGGCTTCGAGCATTTCAAGCAGTTCGACTTCCTGATCGACAAGGAAGTCGTGCTGACCTTCGACGACGGCCCGTGGCCGGGCACCACGCCGGCCGTGCTCAAGGCGCTCGCCGATCAATGCACCAAGGCGGTGTTTTTCTCGATCGGCAAGCATGCCACCTATCATCCCGAGATTCTCCGGCAGGTTCTGGCCGCCGGCCACACCGTCGGCACGCACACCTGGTCGCACGCCAATCTCAACAGCAAGAAGATGACGGAGCAGGAGGCCAGGGACGAAATCGAAAAGGGCATGAGCGCGGTGAAGCTCGCGCTCGGCACCGCGCCGGCGCCGTTCTTCCGTTTCCCGGAGTTGCAGCATAATCCGCAGGCGGTGGCCTATCTCGGCCAGCGCAATGTCGCGATCTTCTCCTGCGACCTCGATTCGTTCGACTTCAGGAAGACCAGCACGCCCGACAAGATCGTGCAGACGGTCATGACCAAGCTCGACAAACAGGGCAAGGGCATCATCCTGATGCACGATTTCCAGAAGCACACCGCCGAGGCGCTGCCGGAATTGCTGCGCCGGCTGAAGGCCGGCGGCTACAAGGTCGTGCAGATGAAGGCCAAGGCGCCGTTGCAGACGCTGGTGGAATATGACGACATGGTGCGTCAGGACGGCAAGGTTCCGGCTTCCGCCGCGCGTCCGGTCGCCAGCGTGGTGCAGACCATCGCGCAGTAAGGGTGCGGATCATCTGAAGGCTGGTGCCGCAAGAGGGATTCGAACCCCCGACCCCGTCATTACGAATGACGTGCTCTACCAACTGAGCTATTGCGGCGGACCACGCGGAAAAACGCGTGCATCTGATATCGGGCGCAGCCCGGATTGGCAAGGAAAACGCGGAAATCACGCGCCCCAGCGCGACCAAAATCCGCGCCAGCCGCCGGCCTGGGCGCGCGAGGCGGCCATCTGTTCCGCGAATTCGTCCCGCATTCCCTCATCGTCGATGCCGGGATCGTCCGGCGCCCGGACAATCGGGATGATGGGTGGAATGCCGGCCGGCGCGGCGGCTGCAAGCTCATGGTCCGGGAGGTCGCGCCGGGCGCGAAACAGCGGCGCTTCGGCGGTCTGGGACGCGGCCTGTGAGGTGACTTGCGATGCGATTTGGGACGATCCGGCCGGGGCGGGCGCAGAGATTGCGGCGGGTACAGATTCGGCCACGGCCGGAACCGGCTGCGACGGGGCATTGTCCTGCATGGCCCCCGGCGCGGTCGCGGAAGCAGGCGACTCGGCCGCAACGGCCGGAGTTTCGCTCGCTATCCTGTCGCGGCGTGGCACCGGCGGCGCCAGCATGGCTTCCTCGAACGGCGAGGATTCGATCGTGGTCCCCTTACCGGAGGGCAGCGCCGCGACCGGGGTCTGCCACTGAAAGGCGTCGAGGCGGCCCGAGACCGGCGACACCGGCCGCCACGACGCCGAGACATAGCCGTCGGCGGTCCAGGCCGGATCGTGCAGCGCGCGGACCGCGCGTTGGGTCCAGGCCCGCGCTCGGCCGGAGTCGCCATGTTCGGTGCGTTCGAGCTCCGCCATCAGCATCGCCACCCGCTGCGTGGGCGCGGCGACGAATGGCGCCAGCGCCTCGCGGGCGCGGCCAAATTCCGAGGCATCGATGGCGGCGCGCGCGATCGCCAGCGCGCCTTCGACATGGCCGGGCGTTTTCGCCGCAAGCGTCTCGACCCGCACCAGCCGCTGCCGCGCCGAATCGCCGAGCCTGACATGCGCATAGGCGTCCGCCAGATCGGGATGCGGCTGCGCCAGCCAAGCCGCCTCCACCAGCCGCATCGCGCGCCGCACCTGATGCGCCTCGCTTTCAAATTTGCCGGCGAGCACGGCGGCCGGAATCAAGGTCGGCGCCAGCTTGATCGCTTCCATCACGCTGTCGCGCGACAAGTCCCGGTCAATGGTTTCCAGTTCCAGCGCCCGCGCGGTCAACAGCACGCCGCGCTGGCGGCGATAGGCCGGTTTGTCGATCAGGCCCGACGCCAGATTATGGTCGAGGATCGACAGCGCGCCGCTCCAGTCGCCCTTGGCGCAGCGAAATCCCAGCACCGCATGCGAAGCCCAGGTCGATGACGGCGACAATTTCAGTGCTTCCTCCGCGATCATCACCGCGGAAACCGGATCGTCGGCGCGCTGCGCCTCGATGAACAGGCCGCGCAGGCCCAGCAGCCGGGTGTCCGCGCGCTCGGCCATGGCGCGGAAGGCGCGCTGCGCGCCGGCGCGGTCGCCGTCGAGTTGCGCGGTTTGCGCATCCAACAGCGGCGTCAGCGGATCCTGCGCGGCGTGGCGGCGCGCGACCGCGACATGGGCGCGCGCGGCAGCCGCCTCGCCGCGGCCGCCCGCCACCA
>NZ_JAAVUS010000028.1 GCF_018449525.1 Bradyrhizobium sp. dw_78 | reverse complement strand
TTGGTGGGTTGAACCGCGGATCACGATTCGATCGGACCCCACCTCCGCCCGCCCTACGATTTTTTGGAGGTGGCTCCTGCGGAAGGTTCCATCCTCGCGTCGCAACGCCTCCTTGGCGAGCCGAGCAAAATGGGCCAAGGCCCCGGGGGTGATCTCGGCGGCCTTGGTATCCCTGCCCTCCGCCCGTTCAATATCGGCAAAAGCCCCATCCCTGATGCGCTTAAGCTCCGTGATTCTGCCTTTCAGGTTCGGGTCATTCAAATCGGCCAGACCGTTCTCGATCGCCTCGTAAAGGCGTGTCAGCTTTGCATCAGCATCGCCGGCCTGGCGCTTCAATTCCGCAACGCGGGTCTTCTCCTTATCCGCATGAGCCTGCCGCATTTGGAACAAACCACCCAAGGCCTTCTGAAGCCGTGTGGGCTCCAGCAGACGCCGTTCAACGTGGTCAACAATGAGCTCGTCCAATTCCGCCATCGGGATCGTCCTACCCTTACAACCTGTTCTCCCCTGCCGGGCTGCCGTGCAGCAGGTGTAGTAGCGGTACTCCTTGCCTTTGCCGGACGTTCGCAGCGTCATCGCACCTCCGCAATCGGCACAGAAGACGACGCCGCCGAGAAGCGTTGGAGCGTTCACAAATCGTGGTGCCTTTAGCTGGGGTGCTCGCGACTTGAGCATCGCCTGGACTTCCTCGAACTCTGCTGTTTCGATGATTGGTGGGACCAGGACTTCGACGACGTCCGCCGGGTTCTTTTTGACACCCTTTCGCTTTCCGCTGACGTTGAAACGGTGAAGCCCGACGTAAGTCGTTCGGGTGAGCAACTCGTGGATAGCGCCGACGCCCCAACGCCCTCCCGTCTGCGT
>NZ_JAAVUS010000027.1 GCF_018449525.1 Bradyrhizobium sp. dw_78 | reverse complement strand
CGCCATCGCGCCGCTCTTCATCATCTGGTTCGGCTATGGCTTGGCTTCCAAGATCGTGATCACGGCGCTGGTCTGCTTCTTTCCGGTGCTGGTCAGCGTGATCGCCGGTTTCCATTCGACCGACAAGGACCAGCTCGACATGATGAAGGCGTTTGGCGCCACCAAGTGGCAGACGCTGATGCGCCTGCGCATCCCGTCGGCGCTGGTGCTGATTTTTGCGGGGCTCGAGATCTCCGCGGTGCTCGCGGTCATCGGAGCCATCGTCGGCGAGTTCGTCGGCGCGCAGGTCGGCCTGGGCTATCTCGTGGTGACGCTCAATTTCGGCATGGATGTGCCCGGCGTCTTTGCGGTCCTGATCGTTTTGTCGGCCATCGGTCTGGCGATGCATGGCCTGATGCGATACGCTGCGCGGCGCTATATTTTCTGGATCCGGCGCAACAATGCGCCGGTGATGCCTTAACGCCTGTCGGAGATCAAAATGTTGAGCGTAGCTTCCGGACGCCGGCTGTTGTTGTTGGCAGCCTCTGTGATCGTCTTCGGTCTCAGCGGCGTGCAGGGCGCGAGCGCGCTGGAAAAGGTGCGGGTGCTGATTCCGGTCCGCAATATCGACGAGGCGTTTTCGCCGTTCGTCGTCGCCAGGGAAAAAGGCTACTTCGCTGCGGAAGGTTACGACGTCACCTTGATCGCGGTCGGCGGCTCGAACGAGTCGGCGATCCAGGTCTCGGCCGGCAATGCCGAAGTCGGCGCCGCCTCGCCGGGCGAGGCAATCATAGGCATTCAGTCGGGAAAGCTCGATATCCGTTATTTCTACGGACTCTATTATTCCAACATCTGGTCGGTCGCGGTGCTGCCCGACAGCCCGATCAAGACGCTCGCCGACCTCAAGGGCAAGAAGCTCGGCGTGCAGTCGATGGGCAGCGCCGGAACGACATTCGGCCGCGCCTTTGCACAGGCCGCCGGACTGGATCCCGAGAAGGATGTCTCCTTCCTGCCGATCGGCGTCGGCGCC
>NZ_JAAVUS010000026.1 GCF_018449525.1 Bradyrhizobium sp. dw_78 | reverse complement strand
TGTGGTCTTTCAGGAGGTTGTCCATCTGACCTGAACCGAGGAAGCTGAGGTTGCGAAGCTTCAGTGTTCCAAGGAAAGGCCAGATGAACAGTCATAAGAATGCGCCTCTGACGCCCAAAGGTCGAGAGGCCATGGTGCGTAGTGTGACCGAAGGCAGCTTGAACAGGGCTGCGGCAGCGCGCCAGTTCAATACGACAGCGAAGACCGTTGCCAAATGGGTCGAGCGGTTCCGCGCGGAAGGCGTGGAAGGGCTACGCGACCGCTCCTCAAGGCCTCTTTCGTTGCCAAGCCAAACAGCGCCTGCCACATGCGCTGCCGTTGAGGCTTTGCGCCGGCAACGCCACACCGGTAAGCAAATCGCGGCGGAAGTCGGCGTTTCTCCGGCTACCGTCAGCCGCATCCTGCAGCGGTTGGGATTAAATCGGATACGCGACCTGGAGCCGGCCGAGCCCGTGCGCCGTTATGAGCGCGCCGTCCCCGGTGAGATTATCCATATCGATATCAAAAAACTCGGTCGCTTCGACAAGATCGGCCACCGCATCACCGGCGATCGAACCGGCCAGAGCAACAGCCGCGGTGTCGGCTGGGAGTTCGTCCACGTCTGCATCGACGATCATTCCCGCGTCGCCTTCTCCCAGATCAAGCCCGACGAGAAGGCGGATAGCGCCGTTCCTTTCCTCAAGGCGGCTGTGGCCTACTACGCCAGCCTGGGCGTTACCGTCACCCGCGTCATGACCGACAACGGCAGTTGTTACAAAGCCTTCGCCTTCCGCAACGCCTGTCGCGACCTCGGCATCAAGCACATCCGCACCAAGCCCTACACACCTAAAACCAATGGCAAGGCCGAGCGCTTCATCCAGACCGCCCTCAGGGAATGGGCCTATGCTCAGGCCTACCCCACGTCGAACCACCGTGCTGAGGAGCTCCCGACTTGGTTGCATCAATACAACTGGCATCGGCCTCACGGTGGGATAAAATCTCAAACACCGATCAGCAGACTCGGCCTGTCCGAGGACAACCTGTTGAGGCTCCACA
>NZ_JAAVUS010000025.1 GCF_018449525.1 Bradyrhizobium sp. dw_78 | reverse complement strand
CGATTCAAGACGCATTCGGGTGAGACGGTCAACGCGCTGACGAACGTCAATCTCGACATCAAGGAAAACGAGTTCATCTCGGTGGTGGGGCCGAGCGGCTGCGGCAAGACGACGCTGCTGCGCATCCTGGCCGGGCTGGAATACGCCTCGTCGGGGTCCATTGAGTGCGATGGCGTGCAGATCGCCGGTCCCCGGCCCGACGTGGGGGTGGTGTTTCAGCAAGCCACGCTGTTGCCGTGGAACACGGTGCTGGCCAACGTCCTGCTGCCGGCGCACCTGAAAAACGACAAGTCCGAGGCGACGGTGAAGCGGGCGGAGGGCTTGCTGGCCTTCATGGGGCTGCAGGATTTCGCGCGGAAATATCCGTTTGAATTGTCCGGCGGCATGCAGCAGCGGGTCGCGATCTGCCGCGCGCTGATGCGCGAACCGCGTATCCTGTTGATGGACGAGCCGTTCGGGGCGCTCGACGCGATGACGCGCGAGGCCATGAACATGGAACTGATGCGGGTCTGGTCCGAAGAGCGGAAGACCGTCATCTTCATCACCCACAGCATTCCGGAAGCCGTTCTCTTGGGGGACCGCGTGGTGGTCATGTCGCCGCGGCCGGGGCGGATCTCCGAAATCATCGACGTCGATGTCGGTCGCCCCCGGACCTTGCAGACCATGGCGACGCCGCGGTTCGGCGCGCTTTGCGACCACATCCGGACCATCTTCGGCGCGCAATCGATGACGGCGACCTCGCTATGAGCGGCGCTTCAAAACCGGCAAACCTGCATTTGCTGCAATCGGTGGCCGTGGCCGTGGTCGTGATCGCGGCCTGGGAAGGCGCGTGCCGGTGGTTCGACATCTCGCCGATCGTGTTGCCGACCCCGAGTTCGGTCGTGGTTCGTCTTTACGCGCTGGTATCGAGCGGGATGATCTGGCCGCATCTGTGGGCGACGCTGGTCGAGGTCTTGAGCGGCTTCGTGCTCGGAGGCGTCGCCGGGCTCGTCATCGGCGCCATGATCTCGCTGATCCCGGTTTTCGAGCGGCTGGTGTATCCCTATCTGGTCGCGCTCCAGACCTTGCCGAAAGT
>NZ_JAAVUS010000024.1 GCF_018449525.1 Bradyrhizobium sp. dw_78 | reverse complement strand
GGCCCGTAGCAATGTTTGTGGTCAAGGCGGAGCCAATGACCTGAAGCGTACCGCCTCCAAGATTCAGGTTGCCGGTGCCAGTGATGCCGTTGGCGCCTCCGACCTGCAGGATGCCGCCGCTCAGATTATATGTTGCGGTACCAGCGGCGCCCACGCTCAAATTGCCGCCGGCGATCGTCAGTTCCCCGCTCGTTTGATTCACAGTTCCGACTGATCCTGCCAATGCTGCGATCGTCAGGCCGGTATTGAGGGTTGCGGTGCCCCCACTGAGGTTGTAGGTGCCGTTCCCGGACATGCCGATGTAGATCGGAGCGTTCGCGGTCAAGTTACCGCCGCTCTGGTTGAAAACCCCGGTTCCGCCCGTGTCCATGCCAAAGGCGGCCCCCAAACCCCCGATCCTCAATGTTCCCGCTAAAAGATTGTAGGTGCCGGTTCCTCCCGGGTCCGACCTATTCAATATGTTGCTACCGAATTGGGCGATATTGACGATGTTTAAAATAACCGTGGAGTTGGCACCGTTCTGCGTGATGGTTCCGACGCCTAGATCGTCGCCGACGTACAGCTGGCCCGCGAACCCGACGGACTCGGACTCGAAATCGATGGTGGCATGGCCCGAGATATTCACGACACCGACGCCACCGGGATTGGCGCCGATATCGACGGTACCGCCCAGATCCTGCAGCACGGCGGCATCGGTCAGATTGTAGGTGCCGTTGCCATTCGCTAAACCAACGTTCAGTGCTCCCGCCGATAGCGAGACGGTGCCGCCCGATTGATTGAATGTGCCGTTTGCTGCGGTGGGTCCAAAAGGAAAGCCGATGGACATGCTGCCGATGACACCGGCGGCGGCATTTGAATCGTTGATCGTCACCGATCCGCTCGTCATATTGACGATGCCGTTGCCGCCATCGAGGCCGATATTGAACTGGTTTCCTTCGTTGATGACGTTGAAGACGAGGGACGCCCCGTTGATGTTCAGGATGCCGGTGTGTCCAGAGCCCATATCAAGTGCGCTGGGATGGACCGCCTGACCGAAGGAGACGGTTGTTCCCGCGCCGAGCGTCACGGTTCCGTCCCCGGTGGAGGCACCGATACCCAAACTTTCGAACGAGAGATTGACCGATGTGGCGGCAGCCGGGAACGTCAGAGACGTCCCCGCGTCAATCGTTCCGGCCGCGGTCGCATCGATCGTATCCGCGTGGCCCGTCTGGATTGCCAAAGCAACGGCGGCATCGAAGTCCGACTGACTGTTGACGACGATCGTGGCAGCCCGCGCCGGCTCAGCAATGAGAGCCCAGGCAGCCGCAGCCGATAAAACGGAGACTTTCAGCAAAAGCCGATGGCGCTTCAACACTGTGAAGTGTCTGTCGCCCGCGGAAGACGTGAATGATGTGGTTTACGCTGCGGGCTCAATGCCATTGTCGCGCTCCAACCTTTCAAACTCAGTCGAGACCAGCGAAGAAACGACACATCGCCGTGCTCGGTAACTGGGCACGGTCGTTAGTTAGGGCTGTAGAATTCAATGAACCCGCACTATGACTTTGGAGCCCTTGCCGCGCTGTTCAATTTTGACCACGAAAAGAAATAAGCTCCGGTTGCGGGAACCTGCGACCGTCTCAATTCCGCGGTTCATTCGGGCTTGCGAGTCGAAACTATCGCCAATCGCCAAATCGCGGCTGGCGGTATTGCACGCCAAGCTCGCCGATCATGCGATCGGTACTCCGAGCATCTTGCTTTGCAATGCGCCGACAGATTCTTTGACAGTCGACAGTTCCGTCAGGAGCAAGACAGTGCCCAAAACAAAAATACTTTTGGGGCAAATTCTCATCGTCATGCTCGTCGCGCTCACGACAATATGGGGCCCGACGCAGTGGACGACGTGGCGTCTCGCCTATCAGAGGCGGCCTTGCGAATCCAGCAGCCGCAGCGTCCGTCAAAAGGCAGCGACTTTAGCTT
>NZ_JAAVUS010000023.1 GCF_018449525.1 Bradyrhizobium sp. dw_78 | reverse complement strand
AGAATTTGACGAGCAGATTACCCTTGACGGAATGGTCCTGGATTCCGGACGCGATCTGGCCGGTATAGGAAATGCCGATCGTAGCCTGCGGCGTCATCAGCAGATCGAGCCCGGTTTCGATCAGCGCGGCATCGCTGGCGAGCGGCGCCCCGGCAACGGTGAAGTTCGCCGCCGTGCCCTCGAATGCGAGGGCGGCCTCAGGCGTCACGTCGCCGAAGGCATGTTGCCAGGCCGCCGAGGCACGGGCCGCCAGCACCATTTCATTCGGCAGGATGTAGTTGGTCGCGACCCGGGCGCCGAGCGTGGAGTAGCCGACATCGTCCTCGCTGCCCGAGCCGGTGAGCACCGCCATGGTGCTGCCGGTCTCGTTGAAGCCTTCGGTGTTCAAATGCACCCAGGCGAGCCCCGCGAACGGCTCGGCCGCGACCGCGCCAACCGCCATGCTATAGCCGACCTCCTCGAAGACCTGCGCCGTGCTGGCGCCATAATGGGCGCTCGCAATGTCGGAAAAGCCGGGAAACACGATCGACCGGCTGGTGCCGAGCGTGCTCCAGCCCCAGGCGGCGCCGGCGCGGAAATTCCAGGGACCGTAACTCGCACCGGCATAAGCGCCGAGTTGCGCGGTGTCGATATTGGCGAAGCCCGCGCTGTTGCTCACATTCGAATTGGTGTGGCCGCCGGCGATGCCGGCGCGCCAATTGGCGCCGAAGCGTTGATCGACACCGGTGAAGAAGCCGTCGAGATTGCGGCTGACGCCGGCGGCATTGCCATCGCCGTCGATGCTGCCCCAGGCCCCGACGCCTTGCGCCCACCAGGCCAGGTCAGGCGGCGCCGCGGCGGCCGGCAGGCTCTTGAGCGCGAGCGCAGGCCGGGCGGAATCGGCATAGGCGAGAGCGGCGACGGCAGGATCAAAGCGATCCGCAAAATCGCGCTCGGGCTCCGCATAGGCTTGCTGCGGTCCGCCCGAGCCCAGCGCAGAGACCGGTCCCGCCGCATTCTCGAAACCTGCCTGGCGCAAACGCCCGAGCATCGCCTGGCGGAAGTAGCGGCTGTCATCGACCATCGCGCTCTGCGCGCTCGCATGAATCTCACCCGAGAGCGCATCGAAGGCCTGCCGGGCGCCGGCGGTCGAAACCTGGGCCGCGATCGCCTGAAACAACGAACTGTCCATCGGAAGCGCCGCCAGCGCGGCGGCGACATTGAACTGGTTGGGCGTCGCTGCGGCGCTCGTGAACCCGCGCGTCTGCCGCAGGCTCAACAGCACGGAGTCCGGCGTGTATTCCAGCATCGGGCTGAGGAATATGAATCCGGGGTTCAAAACGTTCGAGAACGTGCCGCTGACCCCGCCCTGCGCCGTCAGGATCGTGTAAGTGAGATTGACCGCCGGCGTGCCCGACAGCTGCACGTTGCCGCCCGCCAGCGTCGCATGGCCGCTCGCGGCAATCAGGTCCGACTGGCCGGCTGCATTCACTTCGACCTGATACGCCGAGCCCGCGCTGAAGCCGACATTGCCGGCGACGTGCAGGGTCCCGATGGAATTCCCCGGTGCGACGATCCCGCCATCGACGACGTTGAGGCCGCCGATGGTGCCGCTGCCCATCAAGGTACCGCCGGAATTGACGGCTACCGTCGACGCCAGCGCGCCGTTTACATCGAGAACGCCGGCATTGATATTGGTCGGCCCGGTATAGGTGCTGGCGCCGGTGAGGGACAAGGCGCCACCGCCGGTTTTGGTCAGCCCGCCGGTCCCGCCGATGGCCCCCGAAAACGTCGTCGAGGTCCCGTCGTTCCCGCTGGCGAGCGTCGCCGATCCCAGCGTAACGCCGCCGCTGCCGGCGAGCGAGCCGATGCTGTTGTCGAAACCGGCGAGGTTGAGCGTCGCGCCGCTTGCGATGGTGAAGGCGCTGCCCGGTGAAAAGACATTGGCCGCGCCAGCCTGAAACGTTCCCGCGTTGACCAGCGTCGCGCCGGCATAGGTGCCGGACCCGGAGAGCGTCAGGACGCCCGCGCCGAGCTTGGTCACTCCGCCCGTGCCTGAGATCGCACCGGTGAAGGCCGAAGCATTGGATCGGTTGAAGGCGAGCGTTCCATTGTCGGCCACGTCTCCGACGATCGACCCGCTCGTTCCGCCATTGCCGACCTGCAGCGTGCCGCCGGATATCGCGGTGCCGCCCGTATAGGTGTTCGCAGCCGTCAGGTTCAGCGTGCCAACGCCCGCCTTGACCAGGCCCCCGGCGCCGGACAGCACCCCGTTCCACGTCGCGCCAAACCCGTTGGTGTCGATCGTGGAAATACCGCCCGTCA
>NZ_JAAVUS010000022.1 GCF_018449525.1 Bradyrhizobium sp. dw_78 | reverse complement strand
AAGGATTTGGCCCGCGATGAATGTCCGGCCACGGCTCGATAGAAGATGCGCTTGGTGATTTCCACAATCACAAGATATGCGAGTGTCGCGGCGATCAGGAATACGAAGAACAACGGTGGTGGCGCCACGAACCCAAACCACCCGCCTACGACGGGGAGTAGCGGGAGAGCGATTGCGACAGCAATAACTCCAAGGGCCATGGCGACGAGGAATACATGCGGCCTGCTCCGAAAGAACGGTCGACGCGTCCGGATAGCGAAGACAACCAGAACCTGGGTCGCGATAGATTCGATGAACCATCCTGTCTGAAACAGGGCCTCACCAGCCCCAAAGAGATGCAGCAGGACATAGAACGTCAGAAAATCAAAAACCGAGCTGACCGGTCCAAATACCAGCATGAACAGTTCGATGAACTTGACATCCCATTTCACCGGTCCGGCGATGGCCTCTTCATCGACCCGATCGAAAGGGATAGCGATTTCCGACACATCATAGAGCAGGTTGTTCAGCAGGACCTGAATCGGCAGCATTGGCAGAAACGGCAGGATCAGTGCCGCACCTGCCATGCTGAACATATTGCCAAAATTCGAACTTGAGCCCATCAGGACGTATTTGGACACGTTCTGAACGGTACCGCGGCCGCAGACCACCGCGTCGCGCACGACAGAAAGGTCGTGCTCGAGCAGGATCAGATCGGCCGCGGCGCGCGCGACATCGGCGGCGCCATCGACCGATATGCCGACATCGGCGGCATGCAATGCCGGAGCATCATTGATGCCGTCGCCCATGAAGCCGACGACATTGCCGAGCCGCTTCAGCGCCAGCAATATCCGAAGCTTCTGCTGCGGGTTGATGCGGCAGAACAGGTTGACCCGCGGCAACTGCCCGAGCAGCGCCTCGTCCGAAAGCTTTGTCAGTACATCGCCGGTGAGCACTCCGGTGACCGGTACCCCGATCTCGGTGAAGACATGGCGTGTCACAAGCTCGTTGTCGCCGGTCAGCACCTTCACGGAGATGCCTGCCGCGGTCATGGCTTGGATGGTGGTGCCGGCGCTTGCCTTCGGAGGATCGAGGAAAACGGCGAAGCCGGAGAAAACGAGGTCGCATTCGTCACTGATCGTAGCGGTCGCATGGCTCGCATCAACCACGCGGCTGGCTATGCCCAGGGCACGAAATCCTTGAGCACCGAGTTCGTCGAGCGTGGCCTCAAAGGAATGCCGCGTTTGGGGGTCGAGAGGCAGCAGCTTTCCATCCGCGCTCTCGTAGTGTCCCGACAGCCGCAACAGGTCCTCTGGTGCGCCCTTGACGATCAGACGACGTTCGTCGCCATGTTCGACCAGGACCGAGACGCGCCGCCGCTCGAAATCGAAGGGTACCTCGTCGATCTTCTTCCAGCCGGCCATATCGAACGGATGAGCAGAAATGATTGCTTGATCGAGCGGACTCTTCATTCCGGTTTCGAACTGGCTGTTTATATAGGCATTGGCGTATACGGCTTTGCTCTCGGTGCCCCGTCCGTCAATTGCGCGCATGAGCTTGATGGTGGCTTCCGTCAGTGTTCCGGTCTTGTCGGTGCATAGAACATTCATGGCACCAAGATCGTGGATTGCGGTCAGACGCTTCACGATTACCTTTCGCTTGGACAATTCCAGCGCCGATCGTGCGAGCGTGACGGTCACGATCATCGGCAGCAGTTCAGGCGTCAGGCCGACCGCGAGCGCCAGCGCGAACATCAGCGATTCCAGCAACGGACGGTGAAACGAGATGTTCACCACCAGCACGAAGAGTACCATCAAGACCGTCAGGCGCATGATCAGCAGGCCAAAGCGGCGAATGCCGATAGCAAAGTCGGTGGCCGGCGGCTTCTCAGCCAGACTCGTGGCGAGATGGCCGAGAGCCGACCTGCCGCCAGTTCGGCAAACAACAATGGTCGCGGTGCCGCTGATGACGGAGGTGCCGGCGAAGACCGCGTTCGATGCTCCGGCTGGATTTTCGACGCCTGATGGCGCGTTGCTGGTCTGCTTCTCGGCGGGGTAGGGCTCTCCGGTCAGCAGCGCCTGGTTGATGAAAAGGTCGCGGCTTTCGAGCAGCCGCGAGTCTGCCGGCACGAGGTCGCCTGCAATCAGCTCGACAATATCTCCGGGCACGAGTTGATCGATCGGGATCGAGACGCTGGCGCCGTTGCGTCGCACAGTCGCCTGCACAGCTACCGAACGGCGCAGCGCCTCGACTGCATTTTGAGCGCGGACCTCCTGGACGAAATCGATCGTCATGCTGATGGTGACGATGGTTACAACAATCAGGAAGCTCGCGACGTCGCCAGTCGCCGCGGACAATCCGCTCGCCACCAGCAGAATGATGACCAAGGGATTGCGGAAGCGGGACAGAAATTGCAGCCAGAGCGGCGATCGCTTGACGACGGCGGCGTCGTTGGGTCCGAAG
>NZ_JAAVUS010000021.1 GCF_018449525.1 Bradyrhizobium sp. dw_78 | reverse complement strand
GGCGGCAGGCGTGGTGTTGCCGCAAGCTCACGACATCACCGTCCTCCCTCGGCAAACACCGGTGACTGAGAGTTCTGTAAGCTCCCGCCTGAGTTAAGGCGCGAACCATGAGTATCTATCAACGTCCGCCGTGTCCTCGATGCCAAACAGCGACCGCGCTGGTACATATCACCTCCGGCTCCGCGAGCTTTGACATCCGAACATTCGAATGTCCTGCTTGCGATCATGTTCATCAGCGCGTGGTCGATCTTATCGATCCGATGAAATCCCCGGAAACGGCAGCCTGGCTCCGGGGAGAATTGCGAACGCCAACGTAAAGGGCGCAGTGGAGCGTTCTGCGGAACCTGTGCCATGCAGCGACCTTGGCAACAATGGCGACGGAAATTCTTGCGAGAAGCGAGACAGTCAACTCCATAAGACCGTCCGGCGTGATGCCCGCGTGGCCTTTTGTCGCTCACGGAGAAGCCATTGAGGAAGAAGGACGCTCCCATGCCCTTTGAAACCCTGCCGGTCAGGGAACATGGTCCCGACGCGGCGGTGCCTATGCAATCGTCTCCGTCCAAGCGGTCGAACGCACCTCGTGTGCCGCAAGACGCTGTTGCGAAAAGTGACGCCGAAGACTCAAGACGCGGTTCTCTCAAAAAACAGCGGCGCCACCAGCTAAATGCCCGGACCAGCGAAACCGAGTAGCGCCGCCATGGCGGCCGCTGACGATTCGCGCCCGGCGGGAACCGCCGGAAGGACTGGCGTCGGCGGCACAATTTGCCGCAGCCCGTAGGTAGTGAACGTGCAAAATTGACCATCTTTCCGGAGCGGCACAGTGCATAGTGGTTGGATCACCGCACCGCCTTCTCGGCTTTCATCGGTGACTGAGAGTTTTGCGCTCCCGCCCTTTCCAAGGAAAGCGCAGTGCAGAAACCATCGCAGCCTGTTAGGCCTACCGAAAGCGATCCCCGCAAGTTCCTGGCGCAGATCGGCGTCGGGAGATCGACCTCCGATTATAAGAAAAATGCCAACATCTTTGTCCAGGGGGCGAGCGCGGATTCGGTCTTCTACATCCAGGATGGGCGGGTGAAGGTCACGGTCACCTCCGAACAAGGCAAGGAAGCGATCGTTGCGATCTTGGAAACGGGGCAGTTTTTCGGTGAGGGCTGTCTCAGCGGCCAAGCGCATCGGATGGCAACGACGAGGACGCTGACAGATTGCCGTTTAACGTCCATCGAGAAAGATTCGATGTTCGAGGCGCTCGAGAATCAGCCGGCCTTCTCCAAATTCTTTATGGGCCACCTGCTGAGCAGAAACAGCAGGATTGAAGGTGATATAATTGACCAGCTTTTCAATTCGAGTGAAAGGCGGCTGGCCCGTCTTCTTTTGCTTCTCGCAAATTATGGCAAGGAAGGTAGCCCCCCGATCGCTCCAATTAATCTCAGCCAGGAAGCGCTTGCCGAGATGATAGGTACCACCCGATCTCGCGTCAGTTTCTTCATGAACAAGTTCCGCAAGCTCGGCTGGATCGACTACAACGGCACGATCCACGTTCACCAATCACTGCTGAACGCCGTTCTGCACGACAAGCCTGAGATAAGGGAGGACGAGCCCTCATAATTTGAACGAAGGAGACCTCGAATTGAGGCGGCCTTACTTCAAAGCGTTAAATCCTCAAAGGGAAGTGGCTCATATCTAGTCCCATGCTGTGCTTGCAGACGGAACACAATGGCCGCTTCGTAATATGCATCACCGCACCTATCAAGGTTAAATGCACTCACACGATACTCATCAAACCCCGCATAACCAATTCGCGCAGAATGCACGCTCATTCCACCTGATAAGGGAGTGCATGGTCTGATCGGGCGGCTATCACATTGCCCTACGCATCACCTACCGATAATTGCGGCGGTGGTGACGATAGTGACCGCGGTGGCGATACCCATGCATGCCCAATACGCCGCTGACACCACCGACGACACCGCCGGTCACGCCACCGACGACACCACCAACAGCCGCACCAACCGGACCGGCTGCGCGTCCACCCTCGGCCGCACCGCGCTCGCCGCCGCGCACGATGCCTTGGGCCTGTGCAACGAGAGGCATTGAAAGAATGCCAAGAACACCAACTACGATCAATCGGGTCTTCATGAGAAACCTCCATCTACAGAAAAATCACGGAAGCATTGCAGTGACGAAGGGCAAACGAGTTGATCTGCCGCAATACCGAGCGACCTTGATAAAGATCCGGAGTAGAAAAAATGTCGCAAAATCGATTCAATGACCCACAGCGCGAAACCGCGAACCGGAAGACCACGCGTCAAAACAGCCTGGTGGTGATGGGAAAGTTGGCTTGACACACGTCAACCATGAACAAGATTTTTCCTCCTAATAAACGCTCGGGAGATCGGCAGGCGGCAGCCTCTTTCAGGAATGTTGTATGAATCCCGAAGTTAGCGAAATCGGCGCGGAAGAAATCTGGAAGGATCCGGTCGACCGGATTCTCGCACGGCTGGCGACCACCGACGCGGGCCTTGATGGAGCAGAAGCCCAGTCGCGATTGGAAAG
>NZ_JAAVUS010000020.1 GCF_018449525.1 Bradyrhizobium sp. dw_78 | reverse complement strand
CATTGTAACTGCCATGGGTGCATCTGCGGATTCCATGAGCTTCTACTACAGGACCAAAGGAGAGGTTGAGAGAGACATCCAGAAGATCGGGTTCCGATCCCTTACGATCTGCAGACCCAGCCTGATTGGCGGCGAGCGTAACGAAGCTAGGACTGCAGAGCGAGCGGCGCTGACGCTGCTTCGAATCTTAGCTCCGATTCTTCCGAAGAACTTTCATGTCAATCCGGCAGATGTCATTGCTGCTTCGTTGCTGGATGCCGTCGTCGCTGCAAAAGCAGGGTGTCGCTGGATATACGCCGAAGATCTGAACTGAGGCCCGGTAGCAACTTTCGCAGCGATCCTCGAAGATTAAAATTCGAATAGCTTAAAAAATTCTTCCATCGTAAACTCCGAAAGCAAACATTCGGACCGCCTATGGGCAACGTTGCTAACGACTTTCAGTATTAGCGCGTTTTGAGTGATGTCCACTATCCGATGCTTCGTGGGCTCAAACTGGATATCTGCTCAGATCCGAAAAGTAACATCAGCAGAAGTGGCCCGGCTTGACGTTCATGTCAATTGCCTCAAACGGATGGTGACAGTTCCAGCGCCACCTTCCCTTTCGAGTTGCGCCGCACGAACCGACGCCGCCAGCTCCATATCGTCCTGCACTCATCCAGTCGAATTATGATTGGTTTTGCTCTTGAATCATCAGGAGCTGCTGCATCAGGGCCGTATCTGGCGTATCGGCGCTGATTTGTGGTGACGAAAAAGGAGTAAAAGTTACGCCAGTGAGTGCCTGGCTCTCGTCAAGGCTGACGGGTTCGAATGACTTACCCGGAGCCAATGGAGGCGCGCCAAGAGTCTTCGCGCCTGCACCTGTTGGCAAGTTGCCAGAAAGCGTTCCTGCGGCAACGAGAGGGATAGGGCCTACGTTCATTTTAATAATCTCCAAGGTTCATGGACGCCACGTTAGGGGAGCAAGTGCCGTGCCAAGACCTGGCATTGAAGTTTTAATTAGGCCGTCTACCGACACCTCAACCGGCGGGCCACGAGCTGGGCTTTCGAGCGAATATTCAAGCTATTGCAGCAGCGATCACGTGACGGGCACCCCGGTGAACCGGTCCTAGCTTAGGAGGAAAAAGCAGCGCGTATAAATTTCAGCCCGGCATAATTTGCCGACCCAACTTCCCAAGAGGCTCTTGTCGGCGGCCGAGCCGTCACCGCGCGCTCACATGCCTGCCCGGTAAAAATCGATGTACCGCAGATACGGACGCGCAACGACGACTTCGCAGCGCCGGCCAAGCACGACCGCTCCTACCCTATCGCCGGACATTGGGGGAGACTTTGGCGGCCTTGGTTTCGCAGATCGGATACAGAAGGACAGGCGCCCGCAGAGTGAAGACCCGCAGTTCGCGGCGCTTCAGCGCAGCCGACAGCCCGGCCCGCCGGGCGACGCCACATCAGCCTCCTATTTGAGACACGCAAAATCGTTCGCTCAGCTGCAACACTGGAAATCGCTGATTTTCAGGGGAGTCCCGTCTATTGTCGCCGTTTCACGAATCAAAGGAGCCACGATGGCAACGCAGATGACGAAGTCGCAATTGATCGAGCAGATCGCGAACACAAACGAGCTGGCCAAGAAGGATGTCAAGGGCGTGATGGAGACCCTGGCCGAGATCGGCTACAAGGAGCTGAAGAAGAATGGCGTGTTTGTCGTCCCCGGCTTCGCCAAATTCGTCGTCATCAAGAAGCCTGCCACCAAGGCGCGCAAAGGCACCAATCCCTTCACAGGCGAGGCCATGACCTTCAAGGCGAAGCCCGCACGCAAGATCGTCAGGGCACGTCCGGTGAAGGCTGCCAAGGACGCGGTGTAAAAGACATCCTGCGGTGGAGGCTCTTGCGTTTTGGCGAGGAGCGCTCCCCGCTGGGATGACTTCGCGGATAACGCCGTGAACGACGAGGTAACGATCGGTGCCGTCATCGGCGCCGTTGTCGGTCATAATCACCTTTAGGACCGCGCGCTGCGGCTGATATTGGCCGCAATCCTGTTAGTTCCGGGTGGCAAGCTGCTGTTGATGTAGCATCTCCACGCATCACAACGCGCCCAGATCATCCGGCACGTCACCGAATGTCTTCAGCACCACGGCATCGGAAAATTCGCCGGTCGCCGGATCCCCGGTCCGGCTGAAGGCGACCGCGCCGACATGTCCCGCTTTGCGCGACAGCACCTCAGCCCGCGCGACGGCGGCGCCAGGGTTGAAACACTCGGTCGGCTCGCCTGCGGCCACGCCGTCATCGGCAGCCAGAAAGGGCAAAGCGACGAAATAGGTCACCTCGGCCACTCTCATACCCCCCGCATCTTGACTGACAGGAATGTTCCTATTTTGTTCTTATTTCGCCAAGCGCAACTTAACCTCGTTTAGGCGCAACCTATGAGCCTTTGCATAAATTCGAGGTATAAGATACCTAAATAGGAACCAAGGAACCTAAACGATGGCCCTCAGCATCAAAGACCCGGAAACGGAACGGCTCGCCCGCAATCTCGCTCAGCTCACCGGCGAGAACATCACGACGGCGACCAGACGCGCCATCGAGGAGCGGCTGCGCCGGGTGGGCGGTCACTCCCGAAAGGCCGCCCTGCTGGAGGATCTCGCCGATATCCGGCGGCGCTGGAGCGCGTTGCCGGTCCTGGACGACCGGAGGCCCGAGGACATTCTTGGCTATGACGAACATGGATTGCCACGCTGATGGTGATCGATACGTCCGCCATTGTGGCGATCGCCCTGAACGAGGCTGATGCGGCGGAGTTCGAGGAACGGATTGCGGATGATCCGATCCGGCTGATCTCCACGGCGACCGTGCTCGAAGCCACGATCGTGCTCGAAACACGACTGGGGGACGCCGGCGGACGTGAGTTCGATCTTTGGCTGCTCAAGATTGGAGCGGAGATCGTCCCTGTCGATGCTGAACAGATGGACACTGCGCGGCGCGCCTGGCGCCGATATGGCAAGGGGCGCCATCCCGCCGCGCTGAACTACGGCGATTGCTTTCCCTACGCGCTGGCGCGGAGCCGCGGGGAGCCGCGGCTGTTCAAGGGGGAGGACTTCGCCAGAACCAATGTCAATCAACGCAGCGAAGACCCGGCTGGATAGAACGACATCGGACGAGCTGAAATTCATGCAAAGGCGGTTACCTTCGGGCCGACTCCGGACAGAAGCGCGGACCAGGCAGAAGCAGTAAGCGGCAACGATCGTCACCTGAAAGGCGGAGACGCTTCGCGGCTCCGGTCGCGGGCGTACGCCTGCGACTAGA
>NZ_JAAVUS010000002.1 GCF_018449525.1 Bradyrhizobium sp. dw_78 | reverse complement strand
TCTAGGCGACGAGAAGCATCTCGTCGGCGATCGCCTGCCGACGCAGGCGAAGATCCTTTACCGCGTTCCAGCCGACGGCGCCGACAAGCCGTCCATTCTGCCGGCACTCCGCGACAACCTTTGCACCGTCGGCCGCCACCGAAAACGTTCCGTCGCTCGGAAAGATGCCGTAAGCCTGCAGCTTGACATTGTATTGATCCGACCAGACGAACGGGACCGGACAATAAGGTTCTGCTGCACCCATAAGATTGCGGGCGGCGGCGATGCCCTGTTCCGTCGCATTCATGCGGTGTTCGATCCGGATCTGTCGCCCATATCCTTGATGCCACCAGCTTGCGACGTCACCCGCTGCATAGATATCGGGTGCGGCCTGGCAAAATGCGTCACATTCGACGCCATTGCCGATTTTCAAGCCGCTGCCGTCGAGCCAATCCGTTACGGGAATCGAGCCGATCGCGACGCATACCGCACTGGCGGAACAGGTTTCGCCATTGGATAAACCAATGCCGCTCACCCCTCCATCCTCGCCATGTATCGATGTCACCGATACGCCGAGCCGCAGATCGACACCGTTGGAGCGGTGCAGATCGGCAAGCCTCTCTCCGATGTGATGTCCGAACTGGTGAAGAGGCAAGCGATGAGGCCCGACGACCGTGACATCCAGGCCAAGCGCGCGCGCCGTCGCCGCGATCTCGGTTCCGAGAACACCGGCTCCGACCACGACGATCCGCGGTTCCAGCGCAAGCGTCGAACGCATTGCCAGCGCATCGTTCAGGGTTCGTAGATAGTGGACGTTGCGGAAGGCTGCACGCCCCTCCAGCGGCCGCGCCCTGACGCCGGTTGCAATGATCAGGCCGTCGAATTCGATGTGGTCGCCATTCTGTAATTTAAGCACATGATCCGAGGCCTTCAGGCCGACGGCGCGGCACCCCAGCCGCCATTCCGCGCCGATCTTGCCAAGGTCTGCCTCCGACCGAAGGAGCGCGCGTTCGATCGGCCAGGCTCCCGCCAAAATCTGCTTGGAGAGCGGAGGCCGGTCATAAGGTTGTTCCGGCTCCTCGCCGACGATGAGCAGTTCGCCTGTATACCCGCCGGTCCGCAAGGTCTCTGCCGCGGCAAGTCCGGCAGCCGACGCGCCGACGATAACAATCCGGCGCCGGGTCATTCTTCGATGGTAATCGCCAAGGCGGGGCACACCCGAATGGCCTGCCGTACCGCGTCGTGGAGCTCGGCAGGAGGCTCGGCATTGAGAAGCAGGACGATCCCGTCATCCTCACCCTGATCGAAAACCGCTGGCGCCGCCACGACACATTGGCCCGCTCCGCAGCATTTCTCCTGATCGATCAATACGCGCATAAGACTGCTCCGAATAAACGTTTACCAGCTGACCGGAAGGCTTTCGACGCCGTAGACGAACATGTCGTCCTTGAATTTCAGCTCCGAGAACGGAACCGCCAGGCGCAGCGTCGGGATCCGCCGGAACAGCGTCCCGAAGACGGTCTGCAGCTCGGCGCGGGCCAGGGGCTGGCCAAGACACTGGTGAACGCCATAACCAAAGGCCACGTGGCCTGATGTGTTGCGGCGGATGTCAAATCGATCCGCGTCTTCGAACATGCGCACGTCGCGATTGGCCGAAGGATTATGCGCGATAATTCCTTCACCCGACCGGATGACCACTCCGGCGATCTCGATGTCGGCCATCGCGGTCCGCCGCCGGCCCGAATGTGCGACATCGACATATCTTAGAATTTCCTCCACCGCATTGGTCAGCAGCGACGGATCGTCCATCAGAAATTTGAGCTGATCGGGATTTTCCAGTAGCGTGAGAATGCCCATGCCCATCGTATTGGCTGATGTCTCGTGGCCTGCCACGAGCAACAGGCGCGCCATGCTGATCAGATCCTGACGGCTGATCTTGCCGGTCTGATATTGCGCGACGACCACACGGCTCAGCAAATCGTCCTGCGGGTTGGTGTTCTTGCGGTCGATAAGATCGCCGATATAGCCGTCGCAGAGTTCCTTGGCGACCTCTGCCGCCCTTGCCGGCGGCGTCTTCGACGATGCGATGATCGAAGCGCGTGACTGAAAGAAATCCTGGTCTTCGTAAGGTACGCCGAGCAGGTCGCAGATCATGAATGAGGGAAGCGCGAGAGTCAGGTCCTCGACAATCTCGGCCGGAGGCCCTTTCGCCAGCATTGCATCGATGCATCCGTCGACGATTTCCTGCATGCGCGGGCGAAGCTGTTCGATGCGTTTGACGGTGAACTCCGCCGTCAGCATCCGGCGCTGGAAACCATGCTCGGGCGGATCCATCGACATGAAGGTGCGATAGTTCTTCCGCATAAGCTGCATGCCGGGGCTCTGACCGGGGAAGCCGGGATGACCGCTGTCGGCGCTGACGCGCGGATCGCTGAGCAGCGAGCGGACGTCGTCATAGCGAGTCGCGAGCCAGACGACCTGATCATTCCACAGCCGGACCCGGGTCAGTGGATTGTTGGCGCGTGATTCACGAAGTGCGGGCGGCGGATCGAACGGACAGGTCCGAGGCATAGGATAGGATGCCGGCTCTTGCTGATGGAAAGGGCATCCTGCCGGGACAGCCGCCTGTTCGGAAGAAGATCCCTGGGTTTCAGCCTGCGTTGACATGAGCACTTCCCTCGATGCGCGCGATTCAAACGATCAATTTTCCTGAGTGTCCAGGCCGGCGGAGACGGGCGACGGGTAATTGCTCATCAATCTCTCCGCCATATTCGAAGCCTTGTTCCAGTCGTAAGTGCGATAGCTGTGGCCGCGGGTAACGTACTGAGCGCCCGCATAGAACATTTCATACTGGAGATGACGGGATGCAAACTCCGAGCCAACGGCGTCCCACGCCAGCTTCAGCAATTTGACGCGGTCCTTGCCGGACATGGCCGGCGAAATCTGAGTCAGGGAGATGATGCGCGCCAGATCGGAATCGGCGAAATCGTTCACCGACGACGGAAGCATCAGCAGCGCGCCACCGGCCAGTTCGCGGATCGTGCTGATGATCTGCGGATACATTTCCTGCGACTGCACCTGCGAGGCATAGAGCAGATGCGTGCTCGGCAAGAAATACTCACCGCGCATCGAGCCGCCGGCTTCCATGCCATAAACCATGCCCTCGATGAGAGCCGCCTGCGACGCCAGCTTTCCGAGCGTATCGACGACCGGCGGGAAATTGATCGTGCCGATGGTTCGCGCGATGCCATGCGCCAAGCCGATCAGGAAGCGCAGCTTCACCGACAGCCGGATCTGCGCCTGGTAGTTTTGATAAATATGAGCCGGCGTATCATGGAGCTGCGCGCGGCACATGTCCGTGTCGCGCAGCAAAAATACGCGCTCCCACGGAACCTTGACGTCGTCAAAGAACACCAAGGCGTCGTTCTCGTCGAAACGATAGGAGAGCGGATTGTCGAACTCGTCGTGGGCATGAGCTTCGAACGACTTGCGGGACAGAAGCTTCATGCCTTTGGCGTTCATCGGGAGCGCGCAGGAAAAAGCAAGGTTCTCTTCACCCCGCTTCAGAGGCTGCCCCGAACTGACGAAAATTTCGTTGGCCATGATCGCGCTCGTCGCGAACAGCTTCGCGCCGCGGATCGTGATCCCCGACGAATCCTCGTCCACGATGTGGGCCACCATGTCTTCGGCGCCCTTGCCCTGGCTGCCGAAGGCTTTGGACCGGTCGCCCTGCACATTGTTGATGACATAGGTCAGAAACAGATCGTTCCTGCGGGCATGGTCGAACCAGTCTCGAAATGCGCGCGCCCGCTTTTCATCGTGACGATCGAACACCTCGATGCCCATCATCATGCCGCACATCGACGAGGCGACGTGATCCGGCGACCGGCCGAGGAATCCGCAGGATACTTCGGCCCATTCGACCAGCGCCTTCCTGCGCTCGACGAGGTCTGCATAGCTTTTGGGCAATTGCCATGCGCGGCTGATGCGATGACCGCCGCCGAGGTCGAACGTCATGCGCTCGACATTGTTCGGATCGGCCTGGTAATCGTACAGCGCGGCGGCGGAAGCGACGGCATGGCGATACGCCGGATCCACGGCCACGTCGCCGATCAGCTTGCCATCCAAATAGACAGACCGCCCATCTCGTACGCTTTCGGCATGGCGCGCGCCGTCCTTGACCTGCGGTGCTCCGGAGGCCGTCACGCTGCGAGATAGAATCGCCGTGTTCATGGTTCTACCTTCTCCGTTTTCAGCCCGCCGGCTTCCCGGCGGAGCATCATCAGGCGCCAACATGTCAAACATTATTAGCTAGCATACGAAGCTATTACAAGACCAATCGATCTGCGTTCGGTCAACTCCCGATGTTTGGCGGCCTGGGCGCACCGATCTAATTCGATAAGAAAGGTTCGATCGGAAGCTAATTCCCGAATTTGTATTGGCCCGTTTCTTGAAGCTGAATTGGGTTTCGTTTCAACAAACAGGACAATGCCCGCCATGATGGTACCGACGCTTCTCATTCCCGGACTGAACTGTTCAGCCGTATTGTTCCGGGACCAGATCCCGCTGCTGTGGCGCTTCGGGCCGGTCATGGTGTGCGATCACCGCCAGCCCAACAGCATCGCCGGCATGGCCGAGCGTATCCTGGCCGAAGCTCCGCCGCGTTTCGCGCTCGCGGGCCTTTCCATGGGCGGCTTCATCTCCTTTGAAATCATGCGCCGCGCACCCGAGCGCGTCACCCATCTCGCCCTCATCTCGACATCGGCTCGCCCTGAAGTCACCGGCGGCGAAGGCGACCGGATCCGGGCCGAGCGTATCCAGATGGCGCGCGACGGTCGATTCAAGGAATTGCCGCCGTTGCATTATGCAAGAAACGTTCATCCCAGCCGGCAGACCGACGACGTTTTGCGCGCTACCCATCGCGGCATGACGGAAGAAGTGGGGCCGCAGGGCTATATCAACCAGCAGGAGGCGAACCGTGGACGCGCCGATTCACGGCCGACCCTGGCGACGATCAAATGTCCGACGCTTGTGCTGGTCGGCGACAGCGACTTCCTCGCGCCGAAGGAGCATGCGGAGGAAATGGCGGCGGGCATTGCCGGAAGCACGCTCGTTGTCATTGCCAATTGCGGACATCTGTCGACCCTGGAGCAGCCCGAAGCCGTGAATAAAGCGCTCGAGGCGTGGCGCGGGGGTTGAACGCTCTGCAATCATCCTCGAGCCTGCGCGCCGGCCATCGCCGGGTTGGCCGGGGTACCGGCCGGCGGATGGACCAGATGGCATGCCACGAGCCGGTCTGGCCGGGAGTCGGGATCGACGGGAGCGAGCGTCCGGCATATCTCCACGGCTTTCGGACACCGCGGATGAAACTTACAACCTGTCGGCGGCGATATGGCGCTGCCGATTTCGCCGCGGATCACGTCGGTCGGAGGGCGGTGATCCGGATCGGGCCGCGGTACGGAGGCAAGCAGTGCCTGCGTATAGGGGTGCTGCGGATTGGCGAATACTGACTCCGTCGATCCGAGCTCCGCAATGCTGCCGAGATACATGACGGCAACGGCCGAGCTGAAATGCTCCACCAGGGCAAGGTCGTGGGCGACGATAAGATAGGTCAGTCCAAACTCGTCCTGAATATCGGCGAGAAGATTGAGGATCTGCGCGCGAACCGACACGTCCAGCGCAGAGGTCGGCTCGTCGAGGATCATGAAGGCCGGCCGCAGCGCCAGCGCCCGCGCGATCGCAATCCGTTGACGCTGTCCGCCGGAAAATTCATGCGGATAGAGATGGGCTGCCGATGAAGGCAGGCCGACGACGTCGAGCAGTTCCAGCACACGCGCCTTGCGTGATTTCGCGTCCCCGATGCTGTGCGCCATCAGAGGTTCCGCGATGATGGTGCGGACCTTCAGCCGCGGATTCAGCGAGGCAAAAGGATCCTGAAAAACCGCCTGCACCTGGCGGCGGTACTTCATGATCGAGGACCGGGACGCCGTTGCGATATCGAGCCCGTCAAACGCAATCTGCCCCGACGACGGCTTTTCCAGCCCCAGCAACAATTTGGTGACGGTGGTCTTGCCGCAGCCGGATTCGCCGACCAGCGCCAGCGTCTCGCCGCGACGGATGGAAAAGCTGACGTCTTCCACGGCACGCACCGTGCCGCCGCCACGGATATTGAAGACCTTCGTGAGGTTGGCGACATCGAGAATGGGTTTGCCCATTGCCGCCTGCACCACAGCTTCTCGGTCGCCGGGGATGATCAAGCCTTGCCCTCCGCAAGCCAGCATGCCGCGCTGTGTCCCGGCGCCACGTCGAAGTCGGGCGGATATTCTTCGCAGCGCTCCATCCGCGCCGGGCAGCGGGCCGCGAAGCGGCATCCTTTGGGAGGGTCGATGAGGCTCGGCGGCAATCCCGGAATCGTATCCAACCGGCGCCGCCGCTGCCCAAGGTGTGGAATCGAATTCAGGAGTCCCTTGGTATAGGGGTGCGCCGGGTTCTTGAAGATTTCGTGGACATCGCCAATCTCGACGATGCGGCCGGCATACATGACGGCAATCCGGTCGCAAATGCCCGCGGCGACGCCGAGATCGTGGGTAATCAGGATGATGGCGATGCCGGTGTCGCGCTGAATCTCCCGGAACAGCTCCATCATCTGCACCTGGATCGTCACGTCCAGCGCACTGGTCGGCTCGTCGGCAATTAACAGGCGCGGCGAACAGGCGATCGCCATGGCCGTCACGACACGCTGACGCATGCCGCCGGAAAATTGATGCGGATAATCGTCCAGCCGCTTGGCGGGGGAGGGGATGCGGACCCGCCCGAGAACCGTCTCGACCGCTTTGCGCACCATGGCTCGCCCCTTGGCAAGTCCGTGATAGCGGAACGGAGCCCCCACCTGATCGCGGACCGTGAAGACCGGGTTGAGCGACGTGAGCGGATCCTGCGAAACCATTGCGATCTTGCTGCCTCGCCAGTCGCGGGCGATCTCCTCTTCGCTCAGCTTGGTGAGATCGGTGCCGTCGAGGACGATCGAGCCGTCGACGATACGGCCGTTCGCCTTCGGCTGCAGGCGCAAAATCGAGAGACTGGTCATGGTCTTGCCCGAACCGGACTCGCCGACAATACCGAGCGTCTCTCCCTCGCCGACATCGAGGTTCACGCCGTCGACCGCCTTCACCACGCCCCGTTCGAGAAACAGATGGGTGTGCAGATTTCGGATGCTGAGCAGAGGCTTGCGCACGGCGACGGACCGGCGAAAGTTGGATTCGGATGGAGCGATGGTCATGTCAGAGCTGCCTTCGCTTGGGATCGAAGGTGTCGCGCAACCAGTCGCCGATCAGGTTGGCGGACAGGCAGGTCAGCATGATCGCGATGCCTGGGAGTGTAATCGCCCACCAGGCATTCGTGATGTAGTTGCGCGCATCCGCGAGCATCAGGCCCCACGACACGTCCGGATTCTGAATGCCGAGCCCGAGAAAGCTGAGCGATGCCTCGAAGATGATCACCTGGCCGACCTGCAGGCTCGCCAGCACGAGCAGCGTGTTCATGATATTGGGCAGCAGATGCCGGAAAAAGATCATCGGAGTGGATACACCGGCCACCTTTGCCAGGGCGACGTAGTCCCGCTCCTTCAATGATAGGATCTCGCCGCGAACGATGCGGGCATACCATGTCCAATAAGTGAGCGAGATGACGACAATGACCGTCGAGAGGCTCGGCGACAGCACGGCCGCGATCATCAGCGCCAACGCCAATGCCGGAATCGACATCTGAATATCGACTATCCGCATGATGAGGGTGTCGACGAATTTTCCGAAATAGCCCGCGACCATTCCCGCGAGCGCTCCGATCCCGCCGGCCAGGACGATCGCATAGAAAGACGTGATCATGGAGACGCGAGCGCCGGCGATGATGCGGCTTAGAATGTCGCGGCCGAGATTGTCGGTGCCGAGCAGGTAGTCGAGAGAGCCTCCGGACTCCCAGGATGGCGGGCGAAAGGCAGCGGCGAGGTTGAGCTCGTTCGGATCATGGGGCGCAATCGCCTCGCCGCCGGTTGCCGCGATGATGATCAGCGCGAAAATGGCCAGCGAGATCCACGGCAGCCGCTTGCCGCGCAGCCTGGACACCCAGCCTCGCGCAGCCGGCTGCGCGGAGGCAACGATAGTTATGGCCGTATCAGTCATGGTGACGGATCCTTGGGTCAATCAAGCCGTAGGAAAGATCGACAAGCAGGTTGGCCACGACGAATAGAATCGAGGTGAAGAGAACGCCGGCCTGTACGACCGGAAAGTCGCGGGCGAACACGGCATCGACGACGGTTCGCCCCAAACCGGGCCATGCGAAGATGACCTCGATCACGAACGCTCCGCCCAGCATCGATGCGAAATACACGCCGAGAACCGTGACCAGGGGTATCGCGGCGTTGCGAAAGGCATATTTCCAGATCAGCGTCCGTTCGGGAGCTCCGATCGATCGGCCCATGCGGATATAGTCGCTCTCCAGAACATCCAGCATCGCCGACCGCACGACGCGCATCTGTGCCGCGACAGGATACCAGCCGAGCGCAATGGCCGGCAGGATCAGATGCGAGGCGCCGCCGGACCCGAAGGCAGGCAGCCAGTTCAGCCGCACCGAGAACAGCAGGATCAACAACAATCCGACCCAGAACCCGGGCATGGCCTGTCCCAGCATGGCAAAGCTCTTGCCGAAGGTGTCGATCCAGCCGCCGCGATGAACCGCCGACAGGATTCCGAGCGGCACCGAAATGAGAACCGAAAACAGCAGGGCCGATAATGCGAGTTGCAACGTTGCCGGTACACGTTCGAGCACCAGCATCAAGGCCGGCATCTGCCAGCTATAGGATTGGCCGAAATCGCCGGTGATCGCCCTGCCGGCGAACATCAGATATTGGCGCCACATCGGAAGATCGAGCCCCAGCGTCTTACGCATGGCGATCAGGGCGGACTGCGGCGCATCGGCGGGCAGCAGCAGGGCGGCGGGGTCGCCGCTCAAGCGGGAGACCACGAAGATCAGGATCGACGCACCGATGATGCTGATGATGCTGTGTGCAATACGCCGACCGATGAAGCCCCACATCATCGTGCTCCGCTCAAACCCCGTGGGTCTGCCCTTTGGCCACAAATACCAACGTCAGTGTATCGGCATTTCCGGTCCGCGCGTTCAGGGTGCGCCCAATCGCGGGCGCGGTAAAAACAGCTTCCGCAAGCAAATGCGCCGATCTCATCCGAAATCTTTTGCCAACCGTCACTGTCTTTGGCCGCCGCCTGTTGTTCGGAATGTCTTTGGTGGAACCTGTCTTTAGTGAAACGTCCGGCCGCCATCGACCGGAATTGCCACGCCGGTGATGAAAGCGGATTCCTTGCTTGAAACAAACAGAAGCGCCTGCGCCACTTCGAGCGTGGTCCCAATTCGCTTCAATGCGTATTGCCCGCCGGTTCCGGTGCGGCCGCGCGTCATCGCCGTTTCGACCATGCCCGGACAAACGCTGTTGACGCGAATTTTCGGCGCCAGTTCGCTGGCCATCGAACGCGTTAGATTGATCAGGCCGCCCTTGGAGGCATGATAGGCCGACGCACTCGGTCCGTTGGGCAGCAGGCCTTGTCCCGATGCGACATTGGCAATTGTCGCGTAGTCGGCTTTGCGCAGCCACGGCAATGCCGCTCGCACGACGAGATATGGTCCGACCAGATTGACGGCGATGACACGCTGCCACGTGGCGACATCGACCTCGTCAAGCTTTCCGGGCGCCGAGATTCCGGCGGCGTTCACGACACCGTCGATACCGCCCATCGCTTCGGCTGCCGTTGCGACAGCTGCGTTCACGGAGGCTTCCTCGGTGACATCGGCCACCACTGCGTGACCGCCGGTCTTGTCGCCCGTTGCCTGTACAGCCGCGGCGTCCCGATCGAGCAGCGCCAGCGCCGCACCTTCTTCCGCAAACAATTCGGCCGTCCGGCGCGCGATTCCGGATCCGGCTCCGGTGATCAGGATACGGCGTCCCTTCAGGCGGCCGGACGGAACATAATCGGTCCATGAAGGAGCAGACAGGACAGGCGCTTCACTCATCATCATCTCCGCGGAAGACTTCGTGCGTAACCAGACCTCAATGCGGCCATTGAAAACGGGCTGGGGCTTTCGTCCAAGCAAAGGCTTGCATCCAAGGGCTCTGGCGGTGTTTCAAGAACTGGGCAGGAAGGGTCACGAACTTTCGGTTTGCAATCCTCGGGCCAAGTCCCGAACAGTGCCGGGTTGCAGCTCCGCAGATATCGGCCTTGTTCGCGCGCGACATGAGATCGGCCTCTCGCGGCCAGAGCGAGATGATCTTTCTCGTCCTGATAGATCATCACAATTATGTTTCATAAAAAAGCTTTATCACGAAGCTGTGTCAATTGATATTTTGAATCGTTGCCTATACAGACCAGCGCAAGTGTTGCTTGATTGGTTGGCAAAATTAGCTCGCGGGACATGCATCGTGTCCAACATTTTGCCAGAGCGGAGCGGGCGGAAACGCGGTTGCCGGAACGGGGATATCCGATCGGCTTCCGTTTGTCAGGCGGATTGCGTGTCGCGAAAAGCGATTGCAATCGCAACGCGAAGCAGTCAATGTTTAGTGCTCAAACGAGGGTAGACCGGGTGGCAAAATCAGCATCTCTTGCGGCGCAAAAGAAACCGGCGGCCGGCAAGAATCCAACACAGACGTCGCTGACGATTTCTCGACGGGAATTGCTGGTCAACGGGTCCGATCACCAGTTTCGGCGGCTGGTTCATAGCCTGCTGGGCTTCCTGGCCCGGCACCAGACCATCCGTGACGGGCATGCAGCCGTTATCGGCCTGGCCGGCATCGAGTACACGGTCCTCATCTCGATTCGGCATTTGTCGGCGCTTGGCGATGTCCACGTTCGGGCCGTCGCCGACCATCTCCACCTCAGCGGTGCCTTTGTTACGACAATCACAAACAAGCTGATGGCCAAGGGGCTTATTCAAAAGGCGTCCCATCCGACGGATCGGCGTCGGCTTAGCCTGACGCTGACGTTGCGCGGTGTCGAGTTGCTCGACCGTCTCGCCCCGACCCAGCGGCAGGTCAACGATATTCAGTTCGATTGCCTGAGCGCGAAAGAGTTCGACCAGCTGCTCGACATGGTGCAACGCCTTGTCGAATCCAGCGACCGCGCTGTCGCCTTGCAGCGCTATCTCGCCGAGGCCCAGGTCAGGCCGATCAACGCCAGCGTCGGCACGACCTCCGGCAGACGGAAGTCGCGAAAGTCCTAAGGGCTATAACGTCCATCGCTTTGCTATTGATGCTCGCAGGGATGCGAGGCGGCCGGTTTCGCGCATTTTTTGCGCAAGCGGTGATTACATCCATGCATCGGCGCTGAATTTGGCGCCATCCGAGCGCGAAAACAAAAACCTGCTGGCTAGAACTCCTCTTCTATAGTAGTTTTTAAACATAGCTATTTAAGAGGTGTGTCATGGTTGAAAAACGCCAGATCAAGCTTGGCCTCTCGATGCAGGGCTATGGCTATCATCATAGCGGATGGCTCGATCCGGCAGCGCCGGTCGGCGGCGCCGTGGATTTCCGGCATTACCTCGATATGACCAGGACAGCGGAGGCCGGTCTCTTCGACATGGTGTTCCTCGCCGACTTCGTTGCCTTTCCGATGGTCGATCTGCCGAAAGGCGCGCTCGGCCGGCGGGATCGTGATTCCCTGGAGCCATTATCCTTGCTCTCGGCGCTGGCGCCGCAGACGCAGAATGTCGGTCTGGTCGCGACCATGTCGACGACGTTCGCCGAACCCTACCATACCGCCAGAGCCTACGCTTCGATCGATCACATCAGCGGCGGACGCGTCGGATGGAATGTGGTGACATCTTTCCAGGACGAGGAGGCCAAGAATTTCGGCTCATCCAAGATTCTAGAGAAAGAACTGCGCTATGAAAGGGCGGAAGAATTCGTCGATGTGGTCTGCGGGCTCTGGAATAGTTTTGAGGTCGACGCGTTTCCCCGTGATAAATCCGCGGGCGTCTATTTCGATCCCGCGAAGGTTCGCATCCTGAACCATGTCGGTAAGCACTTCCGCGTCAAGGGGCCCCTCACGGTTCCTCCGACGCCGCAGGGCCGCCCCGTCATCGTTCAAGCCGGCGCATCAGCACCGGGGCAGGAGCTTGCGGCCCGGACGGCGGATGTCGTCTATGCGGTGCAGAACACATTGGAGGATGCCCAGAAATTCTATCGGTCCCTCAAGGGACGGATGGCCAGATACGGCCGCGCGGAAGACGAATTGAAGGTGATGCCCGGGTTGCTGGCCGTGATCGGCGATACCGAACAGGCGGCCCGCGCCAAATACAAGCAGATGCAAGAGATGGTCGATCCGATGGTCGGCCTCGAATATCTGGCCCGCGTGTTCGGCGATCTGTCGGGATACCCGCTCGATGGCCCCGTGCCGGACCTGCGGCAGGATACCCAGCTCGCCAGCCGGAGCGAAGTGCTTCTCAACGTTGCAAGGCGTAACAACTATTCGATACGCCAGCTTTTCCAGAGCGTGGCTATCGGCAACGCTCACAATACCCTGGTCGGCACGCCTGAGCAGATCGTCGACACGATGGAGGCATGGTTCCTGGGAGGAGGCGCCGACGGGTTCAATATTCTGCCCGCCGTGTCGCCGGCCAGTCTGCGCGAATTCGTCCAGCATATCGTCCCTGAATTGCAGAGACGCGGACTCTTCCGGACGTCGTATGAGGGCAGCACGTTGCGAGAAAATCTGGGATTGCCGGCCCCGAAAAATCTGGCGCCCACGAATATCGGGGCGGTTGCCGCGCATTAATCTGCTGCTGAAGTGCTAACTGGCGGCTGCTCGGCGATCCCGTTGGAGCGCGCTGCCTTGCGCCCGGTTGCGCATCGTCAACGCTGCGGTTTTCTCCAGCCCGATATGTTCGACGAACCGCATCATCGACGCGATGGTCTTGAAGGATGTCGTGAGAATTGCCGCGGGGCGAGCAACCCGGAGGCTGCTGCAACGCGATGAAAACTGCCTCTCTTTCTATCGGTGGTGACCAATTAATCGCCTTTCATTACTCCTTTAAATAGGTAAGTTTGGAAGTCATTTCGCTGGTTCGGGAGCATAAAATGCGAGGCGGTCGCGTAGCGGTTTGGCGTGCAAGGATGGCGCAGACTCGGACGGGGATCCTGGTCGCGGCGGTGGTCTGGGCCATCGGCAGCCCGGCTTTGGCTCAGTCTCCTTCACCGGTCCGCGGCGGGATTCTTACGCTTGGCATGGGCGGCGATCTTACCACGATCAACCCAAGCCTGACCTCCGCCGTGCCGGAAGCCATGATCGGATGCGGCATCTACGAAGGTCTGGTTGAAACGGCATCCGATTTTTCAACAAAGCCGTTGCTCGCCAAATCGTGGACCGTTTCCGATGACGGACTGGAGTACACCTTCCTGCTGAACAAGGCGAAGTGGCAGGACGGGAAAGACTTTACATCCGCGGACGTCGCCTATTCGCTGATCGAATTCAATGCGAAGGCCAGCCCGATGTTTCGTGCCGCCGGTGCCTTGATCGACAAGATCGATACGCCGGCTCCCGACAAGGTCGTGATCCACCTCAAACAGCCCTATGGCACGTTTCTGTTGTCGCTTTCCTGCATCCAGGGCGGCTCGATCATGCCGGAGCATATTTTCAAGGGCACCGATCCCCGTACCAATCCGGCCAGCAGCAGCGCACCGGTTGGAACGGGTCCGTTCATGCTGAAGACATGGCGTCGCGGCGATGTGATCGAACTGGCGCGGAATCCAAACTACTGGGACCCGGGCAAGCCTTATCTCGACGGCATCATCGCGAAAATCCTGCCGCAGGCGACGTCCAGGCTTCAGGCGCTTCAATCCGGAGAGATCGATTTCATTCAGGGATGGAACATGGCTCCCAGCGACGAAGCCGTGGTCAAGAAAAATTCCGATTTGAAGCTGGAGAAGACCGGCTATGCGCCGGCGGCGATCATTGTCGCTTTCAACAACAAGAGGCCGATTCTCGCGGATACCCGCGTGCGGCAGGCGCTCTTCATGGCCACCGACCGCGATTACCTGCTGGGGACAACATGGTTCGGTGATGGCGAAGTCAGTGTTCAGCCGTTTAACGATTCCATCAGCTGGGCGAAGAATCCCGACGTCGATTTCCGCAAGCTCTATCCGTTTTCCTATGAAAAGGCCGGCAAGCTTCTGGACGAGGCGGGCTATCCTCTCAAGGACGGCACCCGTTTCACCTTGCACATTACGGTCTCAAGCGACAGCCCCGAACGCACGCAGGTCGCGCTTGCCCTAAAGAGCATGTGGCGCTCGATAGGGGTTGACGTGCAGGTCGATACGGTTGAGCGCGCCGTCTACATCAATCAGGTCTATACGACGCATAATTTCGATATCAACATCGATGGCCTGAATACCTTCGGCGATCCGGCGCTCGGCATCACGCGAATCTACGCGACTGACGCCATCGGCCGGGTGCTCGGCAACGCTTCCGGCTATTCAAATCCGCAGATCGACGCGCTATTCAGTTCTGCCGAGAAAATCATCGATGTCAAAAAGCGAGGCGATCTGTACAAGCAGGCCACCGCGATTCTGGCCAAGGACGTTCCGGTTATGCCGGTTCGCGACTATCGAATGACCGACGCGGCCTGGAAGGGTGTTCATGGGCTTTGGGGTGTCCTCGGCCCGGCGGACTGGCGTAACGGCTGGGTTGAACAAAAGTGACGCTGTGGAGCGCACGATGAGTGCTTCCTTGGCTTCTCCGATCCGGAGCGTGCTGCTGTCGGTCGGAGCGAGCGATACCGAACTGGCGGCCAACATCGCCTGTGGGGCGGACGTGGTCTGTATCGACCTTGAAGATACGGTGACGGACAAGTCGGCCGCGCGGGCGCTGGCGGCGTCGTTTCACCAAAGCGGATATTCTGGCCTTCGAGGGCTGCGCATCAATCCGCTCGAGGAAGAAGATGGGCTTCGCGATATTCTCATGGTCAGGGAAGCCTCATGGCGTCCCGACATCGTGGTCATGACGATGGTAAAGGACGCCCATGAAGTTGTCCTCGCCGACCGCCTTCTTCCGGCGTCTTGCCGGATCATTGCGCTGGTGGAGACCGCTGAAGCCGTGGAGAACGCCGGAGAAATCGCACGCGCGTCGCAGCGGCTTGCGGCGCTGATGTTCGGCGGAAAGGACCTCGCCTATTCGCTGGGCAGCGAGCGGAGTAATGACGCGCTGGATTACAGCAGGGGCAGGATGATGGTCTCGGCCGCCGCCGGCGGCGTTCGCGCTCTTGATGAAAATTACCGGCCGCTCGACGATCTTGACGGACTCGCCGCGGCCAGTACGCGCGTCAAGGGCATGGGCTACCGTGGTCGCCTGACGATCGACGCGCGGCACGTCCCCATCATCAACTCGATCTTTGCGGATTGATCAGGAGCTGAGCGCATTGTCCTTTGACGGCCGAGAGTTTCGCACTGCCCTGGGCTATTTCCCGACGGGGGTAATCATTGCGACCGCCTTTGCGGAAGGCGGAGAGCCGATAGGCATGACGATGAGTTCCTTTAACTCGGTCTCTCTTGATCCGCCTCTCGTTCTTTTCAGCATCCATCGGGAATCGTCGAGTTTCTCGCAATGGCAAAAATGCACCCGATACGCCATCAACGTTCTTGCCGACGACCAGGAGGAACTGTCGAACAGGTTCGCGAGCAGCAAGGGCCGGAAGTGGGAAGGCATGATGCCGACGATCGGACGGACTGGCGTACCTTATCTCGGGGAAGCGCCGGTGTCGTTCGAATGCGAGGCCTATGCGGCCTATGACGGTGGCGATCACGAGATCTTCGTTGCCCGGGTTCTTGAGATCCGCAAGCGTGAAGGCAAAGACGAACTTCCGCTGCTATTTTATGGCGGCCGCTATCGTAAGCTCGCAAATGCTGCGCATCCTCATCAGGCACGTATCGAAGACGGCTATCTGTACGGATGGTAATTGTCTGGCTGGAATAAGTTCTGCCCTGGACAATTCGAGACAATAATCCCGGCCGGAATATTCCCGGCGGCTTATGTTTTCATGCGATGAACTTGCTCGTTCGCGACACGTGCGCAGGTTGTGAGCGACTTTCAAGCCGCGACATCGTCGATCGAGGCCGCAGCCTTGACGAGAATCTTGGTGTATTCGTTCTTTGGCTCCGCGAAGATCTGCTCGGTGGTCCCTTGCTCGACGATCTCGCCCTTGTACATGACCAGGACACGGTGCGCGAAGGCGCGGGCCAGCGTCATGTCGTGGGTGATGAACAAGTAGGCGATCCCGCGAGATTCCTGAATCTCGATCAGGAGGTCGAGAATCTGGCCACGGATCGAGACGTCGGCGCCCGACAACGGTTCGTCAGCAACGATGAGGCGCGGATTGACCGCCAGCGCCCGGGCGATTCCGAGGCGTTGGCGTTGCCCGCCGCTCAGTTCGTGCGAAAACCGGTTCAGGAGACGGCTGGCTGGAAAAAGACGTACCTGTTCGAGCAGTTCCTCCACCGCAGGCCGCATGTCGACGGGTGGGGTGGCCGAACAACGTAAGGCCTGTTCCAGCGACTGCATGACGGTACGGCGCGGATTGAAAGCCGCCGAGGCATCCTGAAAAACCGGCTGCATCAGGAGCCGCCGGGTCCGCAACTCGCGGTTCGACAGATGATCGATGCGTTCCCCGGCAAGGTGAATCTCTCCGCTGTCCGGCCTTGTCAGGCAAAGAACGAGACGCGCCAATGACGATTTGCCTGATCCGCTCTCTCCGACCAGGGCAACAGTTTCGCCCGCTCCGACGGCAAAACTGACCGAGCGCACCGCATGGACCATCGCGCCATGCTGCTGTTTGAAGCTGATCGAGGCGCTGCGGACATCCAGCAGCGGGCGCGCCGGTTGGGTCTCGGTGGTCATATGGTCATCCTCCAACCGATAGCGCGCCCGGCCGGGTCTCGAGCACCTTTCGTCCGGAGCGCTGCGCGCGGGCAGCATCCAGAAGACTCTTCGTATATGCATGAGATGGCGAACGAAAAATCTCGCGGCACGGCCCGTGTTCGATCGTGCGCCCTCCATACATCACATAGACCTCGTCGCAGAGTTCGGCGACCGACACGAGATCGTGGCTGATCAGGAGAAGAGCCATGCCGAGCTCGCGGCGCAACTCGCGAAGCAGGGCTAGAATCTCCATCTGGGTGGTCACATCCAGTGCGGTGGTCGGCTCGTCCGCCAATAATAGCCGCGGGCGGCAGGCGAGGGCGATGGCGAGCAACGCCCTCTGCCGCATGCCGCCGGACAGCTCGTGGGGGTACGATCGCGCGACGCGCTGCGGCAGATGCACCAGATCGAGTAGCTCGGAAATGCGATGATGGACCGCTGCTCTCCCATCATGGAGACGAACTGCTTCCTCGATCTGGCGGCCGACGCGCATCAGCGGGTTGAGATAGCTCAGCGGGTCCTGGAAAACCATGGCGAAGGTATTGCCCCGCAAGCGGCTGATCGCGGCATGATCTCCGATCTGCAGAGACTGTCCTTCGACCGCGAAAGATTTAGCCTCGAGAACAGCAGGCGGCGTTGTCAGAAGTCCCATCAGGGTACGGGCCAATGTAGATTTTCCGGAGCCGGATTCGCCGACGAGGCCGACCGAGCCACCGTCAGGCACCCTGATCGACGCGTCGGATACGGCGTCTACCCGATGGCCCTGGACATCGAACGCCACCCGCAGATGATCAAGCGTGAGAATATCGGCCATCGGCCATCCTATTCGCTGCGGGGATCGAGCGCTTCACGCACGCAATCACCGAACATGTTGAAGGCGAGGGCCGTCAGGAAAATCAGGGTACCCGGAAATACCGACAGCCACCACGCCGTATAAAGCAGTCGCTGTCCGGTGCTCAGGGTCGAACCCCAGCTGATCGTGTCGGAGCTTGTCAATCCGAAGAAGCTGAGCGCCGCCTCCAACAGAATGGCGAACGCGGCAGTTAGCGTCGACACGGCGATGACCGGGCCGACCGCATTCGGTATGATTTCAAAGACAAGAATGCGGAATTCGGAAATACCCAGGCAACGGGCCGCTTCCGCATAGCCAAGCCCCTTGATGCGCAAGACCTCCGAGCGAACAACGCGAGCGGTCTGCGGCCATGACAGGCCCGCGATGACCGCGATGATCCTGGTCTCTCCCGCGCCGGCCATGGCCACGATCAGGGCCGCGAGCACGAAAATCGGCATGACCTGAAAGATTTCCGTGGTCCGCATGATCATGGCATCGGCCAGGCCGCCGCAATATCCGGAGATCGCTCCCACGACCAGGCCGATGATTCCCGCGGCAAGTGCGGATACGATACCCACGATCAATGAAATACGCGTGCCCCAGATCACCTGTAGAAGGACATCGCGTCCAAGATCATCCGTACCGAACCAATGTCCGGCGCTCGGCGCCAGCAGGACGCTGTTGGATATCTGGAATGGTGCGTCAGGTGACAGCAGCAGTGGCGCCAGCACCGCGACCATGCACAGCAGGACAACGAAGCCGCCGCTTATCCATGCCATGCGCTTTCCGCGCAGGCGAATCAGCGCCCGATGCTGCGGATTCGCAGACTTATCGTCCGCCGGAATAGCCGGAGCGGATGCGTGGGTCGATGAAACCATAGATAAGGTCCGTTGCGATGTTGACGAGGACGATGATCGAGCCGGAAAGCAGGAAAATGCCCTGCACGACCGGATAGTCGCGGTTGGTGATTGAATTGAGCAGCAAGGTTCCGAGACCCGGCCATGCAAAGACGCTTTCGACCATGATCGTCCCGGTCAGCGCCGCGCCAAAATTGTACCCGATGACCGTGATCACGGGCAGCAAGGCGTTTGGCAGGATGTGACGCCAGAATATCGCGCGTTCGGAGATGCCCTTGGCGCGGGCGGTGATGACAAAATCCTGTGACATGGCGTCGCGAAGACTGGCTTGGGCGACACGCGCGATCACCGCGACATGAAACACCCCAACGGTGAATCCGGGCATGATCCAGTGCAGGAAGAAATCCCACCCGGTGGCCAGCGCGCCATGGACGCCGCGCATCGATGCCATGCCTTGAGCCGGGAGCCAGTGCAGCTTCACGGCGAACAGAACGATCAGCATCTGGCCAAGCCAGAAAACCGGCACGGAGAATCCGAACAGGACGATCGCGGACAGCAGCACCCGCCCGCTTCCCCGCCGGGCAATGGAAATACGCGCGAACAGCAAGCCGACGATGGTGGCGAGCAGGAGCGCGGGTCCCAGCAGCAGCAGGCTTGCCTGCGCGCGCTGCAGGACGAGGGACAAAACGGTCTGCTGATTGACGAAGGAAAATCCCAGATCTCCCCGCATCACCGCCCAAAGATAGGAGACCAGCTGAATCGCGAGCGGTTGATCGAGTTGCAGATTGTGCCGGATCTCCGCGAGGTATTCCGGCGTTACCGGATATTCTCCGACAATCGCGACCAGGGGATCGCCCGGAACAAGACGGGTGAGGAGAAAGTTCACGATCACCACGACCGCCACCACCGGGATTGCCCAAAGCAGGCGCGTGAGGAGCAGTCGTCTCATGTTTCAGCCTGCATCGTCATGCCGATAATTCGCTAGCATAGAAAGTTAATTACGGAACATGTGCAAGTACAATCCATGAGCCTGCCGCCATCTTTGGCGGCACGTTCCGCATAATCGGCAGGCATGTTCGGCGATGACAACGACCGGTTCAATGAGCTGCATGGCCGCCGAGAAAGGCGTCGGAGACCGTGGAATCATTGATCAGTTTCTGCGCCGGGCCCGACGCCACGACCCGTCCGGTTTCCAGCAGATAGGCGCGGTCGGCGATCTTCAGAGTCTGCCTCGCCTTCTGTTCCACCAGCAACACCGTCAAGCCTTCGTCGCGGAATTTGGCGATCATCCCGAAAAGATAGTCGGTCATCTTTGGCGCGAGGCCAAGCGAGGGTTCATCGAGCAGCAATAGCTGGGGCCGCGACAGCAAGGCACGTGCGATGGCGAGCATCTGTTGTTCGCCGCCGCTTAGAAGACTCGCGAGATTGTTCCGCCGCTTTGCGAGGATGGGAAAGCGTTCGCGCATCCTGGCGATATCCTCCAGGGCTTCGGCCTTGTCGGAGCGGCAATAGATGCCCATCAGCAAATTCTCGTCGACGGTCATTTGCGCCAGGATGCCGCGACCTTCTGGCACCAGGGCCAGGCCGCTGCGCACATTGAGCTCCGCTTTGTTCGGCCTGAGCGCGCGACCGTCGTATTTGATATCGCCCTGGAACGGTAACAGGCCGGCGATGGCGCGCGCGATGGTGCTTTTGCCCGCGCCGTTGGCTCCGAGTAGCGCAACGATTTCGCCAGCGTTGATATCGAGATCGATGCCGCGTATGGCGGCAATCGCACCATAATTGACCCGAAGGTTGCGGACTTCAAGCATCGGCGTCTTGTCCGAGATAGGCGTCGAGCACGACCGGGTTATTTCGGACCTCGGTTGGAGAGCCTTCCGCGATCAATATGCCGAAATCGAGAACATAGAGATAGCTGCACAGATTCATGACAAAATTCATGTCATGCTCGATCAGGAGAATGGCCAGACCGGTCTCACGAAGCCGCAACATCAGCTGGCGGATGTTCTCGGCCTCTTCTTGGTTCATGCCCGCCACAGGCTCGTCAAGCAGCAGCAGCTTGGGCTTCATGGTGACGGCGCGGGCCATTTCTACCCTGCGCTGGATGCCGTAAGGCAACGACCGCGCTTCCCGGTCCCGGACCGCCGTCAAGTCGAAGAAGTCCAGAACCTCTTCGGCGCGTTCGCAGGCCGCGGGATCGGCCCAGGCGGTCGGCAGCAGGCGGCGGAAAATCGACCCGCTATGCTGTTGCGCGACCAGAAGATGCTCCCACACCGTCATGCTGGGGAATAGGCGGATGTTCTGGAATGTCCGCGCGATGCCGGAGCGAACGATGCGATAGGGCGCCCAGTTGGTCACGAACTGATCGTCGAGCAGGACGTTTCCGCTGTCCGCCAGATAGGCGCCCGTGATCACGTTGAACAACGTCGTCTTGCCCGCGCCGTTCGGTCCGATGATGCCGACGATCTCCCCTCTGGGCACTGTGCATGAGACCTCCGACAGCGCGTGGATACCGCCAAATATCTTGGAGACCTTCTGCAGTTGCAGCAGCCAGTCTTTCATGACGCCGCCTTGCTGAATGTCAGGCGGCGAAGCAGGGCGCGGTCCAAAATGCCTTGCCGTCGCACCAGCAACACAATCACCAACAGCGCGCCGAACCCGGCCATCCGCCAGTCCGCCAAAGAGCGCAGCATCTCCGGAAGAAACACCAGCAGGATCGAGCCGACCAACGCCCCCGGCGCGGCCGTCGAGCCGCCAAGAATCACCGCCAACACAAAATCAACCGAGCGCTCAAAGCCGAAATTGCCCGGCTCGATGTAAACGTGATGATGGGCAAAGAGACCGCCAGCGATCGCCGCGATGGCAGAGCCGAAGCCGAAAGCGCCAATTTTGATGGCGACGGTGTTGAGACCGACGAGGCCCGCGGCCGTTTCGTCGTCGTGGACGGCCCGCATTTCCAGCCAGATCCGCGAGCGCTCGAGTATCATCACCAGCAGCAGAATGCCGCCGGACCAGATCCAGATGTACCCCACGGTGACGTGCTTCATGCCGTGAAATCCGCCGGATCCGCCCATGGTGTCGAAGTTCAGCAGGAAGCTGCGCACCATCTCGGCGAAGCCGAGCGTGGCTATCGCGAGATAGATGCCCTTGAGCCTCAGGGCGGGAAAGCCGACGATCACTCCGATGATGCCGGATATGATCGCGGCAATGATCAGGGCCGGAGTCAAGGGAATGCCGACCATGACGGTCAGATAGGACGTGATGTAGGCGCCGATCCCCATGAAGCCTGCGTTGCCCAGCGACAGCTGGCCGGTGGCGAGAATGATGTAAACGCTGAGCGCGCCCAGCAACAGAATGCCGGCATCGGCGAAAAGACCGGCGTAATAGGTCGACATCAGACGCGCTGTCCCCGATCGATTTGCGCCCCGCCGAGCAGCCCCTGCGGGCGCAACAGCAGGATCAGGATCATCAACCCGTAGACGACGAAGTCCCTGATCTGCGAGCCGCCATAGGCGACGGTCATGACCTCGGCCAGGCCAATCAGCGGGCCTGCCACCAGCGCTCCCCAGATGCGCGTACTGCCGCCAACCACCATGACAGCAATTGCCTTCAGTCCGACTTCGACGCCGACATAGGGGGTGATCGCGGCGTAATGGAGCGAGATCAACACGCCGGCGGCGCCGGCGAGGCTGCCGGACAACATGAAGGCGAACAACACCAGCCGGTTGGCGGAGACGCCCAGAAGCCGCGCCACTTCCCGATTTTCGGCGACGGCGCGCAGCGCCCGTCCGGTCGAGGTTTTCTGCACGATGAAAGCGACGATGGCCACCAGCAAGACCGTTGCCACCAGCACAGTGAGTTGCATCTTCCCGATAGTGAACCACCCGAACTGCAGTTGCCCGCCGAGATATTGGTCCGGCAGCTGCAATGGATCGGACCCCCACAGATTGATCGCGACGTTCTGAAGGATGATGGAAAAACCCAGTGTGCTGAGCATCGGGGTGACAACGGGAGCGTCGCGCAACGGCTCATAGCCGAGTTTTTCAATCACCGCGGAAATCAGCGCCCCGCCGATCATTCCTGCCACCAGCGCAACCGGCAGAGGCAAATTCGCGCCGATCGCGGCAAAGCCGATGTATCCGCCGATCATGAAGAGCTCAGCAATGGCGAGATTGAGAATGCCGAGAATTCCCATCACCAGCGAAAACGACAGGGCAAGCAGCGTGTAAACCGCGCCGAGCGTAAGACCATTCACCAATTGCTGCAGTAGCATTTATATTCGCGATCCGGACGGCTTTGGGCATGAAATCAAACTGGCCGGAGAAAATCTCCGGCCAGCGGAAGAGAGAGGTGTTGTCAGCAGGCGGGATGATTGGGGACGGAGCTACAGCCCCGTACCTTGGGATCCCAGGTTCCGTTCTGGCCCTGCAAAACGTAGAACGCCTTGATGACATCGCCGTCATCGTTGAACCCGATGGGGCCTCCAAGTCCGGGAAATCCCTCAAGCTTGGCCATGTAATCGCGAATCTTGGTACGATCGGCTTCAAGGTCCGCCGGCTTGCCGGTCACGCCCGTCTTTTTGATGGCGTCAATATACATGCTGACGATTTCATAGATGTTGGCGTCGTACATGCTGGGCTCGATTTCCGCCGGTAATCCGGATTCCTTGCGCAGCAGCGGTTGCACCGCGTTGACGAACTTCTCGGCCGCGTCGCCCTTCATGGTGGCATAGAAGGTCGAAGGTGCGATCACCGGAATTTCCGGGGCGGCTTTGAGAATGGCCGACGATATGAGCTGCGTCGAGCCGACGACGGGCTTTATCAGTCCCTGCCGCTTCATTTCGCGAATGACCGTAATGGCCTGGCTGTAGTCCGCGCTGATGACGACGCCATCGGGATTGAGGGACTTCAGCTTTGTGACCTGGGCGCTGACATCGAGATCACCGGTGTTGAAAGATAACGGGCTGCTCTCGTTCAATATGGAGATGCCACTGTCCTTCAGGACCGCCGGCATGATGCGCGTGCCGACGGTTGCCGCCGTGGCGTCCTTGGCATCGTAGATGATCCCGACCGAATTCACGTTGAACGTCTTCTTGAAGAACGGCACCGTCGTCTGGGCCAGTACGCCTTCGTCGATGGTGTTTCGAAACGCCCAGGGCCGATTGAGCTTGGAGACGCCCGGTTTCGATGACGCCTGTGACGTCGATACCACTTTCATTTCATTGGCGACCGGAAAGGTGACTTCGGCCGCGCTGCTCGTCAGCGGGCCTGCCACGGCGAGGACGTTGTCGTCGCCGGCCAGTTTGCGCAGCGAACTCGCGGCCTGGGCCGGCTTGGCCGCATCGTCCAGAACGACAATCTTGAGCTTCGCGCCGTTGATGCCGCCGGCATCGTTGGTCTGCTGTTCGAGCAGCTTGAGCGTCACCGTGTTGGCGCGGCCCCACTCGGCAAATGGCCCGCTGCTGGGAACGATGGCCCCGATCGAAATCTCTGTTGCGGATTGTGCGGAAGCATAGCTGGCGGCGCAGGTCAGAACCGAGGCGAAAAGCACTGTACACAAAGCCTGCGGCAGGCCTGACTTCGTACTCATGAATGGTGGCTCCCTGGTAGGATCTGCGTCGCGAAATTGGCAGCGCGAGATGGTATCGGATAGAGCGAAATATGCATGGCTCGTGCCAGCAAGCTGGCGGGACAGCCGTTCCGGGCTGCGCAAAGCGCGATATCGCCCGAAGCCGAAAACCGGGCGGCCAACCCTGCTTTACCGCTATTTTAGATAGCTAATATGAAAAGCCATGTGGATTGTTGCCGCAAACTGCGCATGCAAGGCCGGGCCGTCGCCTGCGGTTGCTGGAATGGAGCGTCCCTGCGCAAAGAGGAAGGCAATCTATGGCCGGTTGATAGCCCATTTGAATGTCAACGTGCCCGTTCGTGATGCGGTAGATGCCCAATAACAGGGCGGGCGTTGGCGTCGGGTTAGCTTTGGTGTCGCCGCATGGCGGAGCCGACATCCCTCGGCGGTAAAAGCATGCGAGGCGGATCTTGCGCGCGCCGGCAACGCGAAAGATGACGTCGGTGCCGGGTGATACGTGTCCGGACACTGGCTTGATGATCTCTCGATCGAAGTGTTTCGCGCGGGATCTTTGAATTGTGGAATCCGGGAATTATCGGATTCCGGCAGGATGCCACGCCATCACATCTGAAAACTAATAAAAAGACCTTTTAAAGGAAGCTAATTTACGCTTAGGATGTGAATGGGCACGGCCCGTAGCCCGCGGCATGGGAGTTCCGGATGAAGACGGAGTCGGCGGCGTCAAATCAGTCGGGGCAGCTCACATCGGAGAATCGATCCGTTGCCGAAGCCTATCTTGCCCTGCTGAAAGACCGCGAGATCGATTACTTCTATGTCGGCTCCGGCACCGACACCGCATCGATCGTGGAGGCCTATGCCAAATCCAATCGGGCCGCGGCCGAATATCCCGCACCCATCATCGCGACCCATGAGAACCTGGCCGTGGGGATGGCGCATGGCTACTACATGGTTTCAGGGAAGCCGCAGGCTGTGATGCTGCATGTGAGCGTCGGAGCGGCCAACGCCGTCTGTGCGCTGATGAACGCTGCCCGCGCGCAAGTTCCGATGCTCTTCACCGCCGGAAGAACGCCGTTGTTCGAGCAGGGCCGGCTCGGCTCGCGTACCAGCGAGATTCACTGGGGCCAGGAGATGTTCGACCAGGGCGCGATGCTCCGCGAGGTCGTGAAGTGGGATTATGAACTTCGGGATGGTGAAAATCTTGAGCAGGTTGTCGATCGCGCCCTGAATGTATCGATGGCCCATCCGCGTGGCCCGGTCTATCTGACGCTGCCGCGAGAAGTGCTTGCGCAGTCGATACCGACGCAGATGCCGGGAAAGCGATCGGCCGTGCCGGCGGCTCCGCATCCCGATCTGGAGGCCGTGAAAGCTTTGGCCAAGGTGATGGCCAAGGCAAAGCATCCGGTGATCGTTTGCTCCTCCAGCGGGGCCGATCCAGCGACGATCGCGCCGTTGGTTGCGCTGTGCGAGCGACACGGCATCGCCGTCGCCGAACAAAGGGCGCGCTACACCAATTTTCCGAGCAGCCATCCGCTTCATCTCGGCTTCGACATGAAGCGTGTGTTCGATCAGGCGGATGTGCTGCTGTTCCTGGAAAGCGAGGTCCCCTGGGTTCCCGCGCGAGTCGAGCCGACAGCGGCTGCTTTCGTGGCGCATGCGGGCACGGATCCGATTTTTACCCGTTATCCGATCCGCAGCCACCGGTCCGATTTGACGATTACGGCGACCGTCAGCGCGCTGCTGCCCGCGCTCGATGAAGCCCTCAGGGCGGCCGGTGCCGAGGCCGAAGCCGAAGTCCGCACCAAAGGGCTGACAGCGGTTGCCACCGCAAACCGGAAGGCTGTCGAGGAAGCTGCGGCGCGCGACGAAAGGATGGGAGGGCCGATCACCAAGACGTTCCTGTCGCGCTGCCTGCAGGCCGTTCGCCCCGCCGATTCCCTGGTGCTGAGCGAATATTCGCTGGAGCGGCAGCATGTCATGTTCGACCTTCCCGGCACCTATTTCTATATTTCGTCATCGGGTGGATTGGGCTGGGGATTTCCAGCGGCACTCGGGGCGCAACAGGCCGCGCCCGACCGCACGGTCATCGCCGTGCAGGGCGATGGCGCTTACATGTTCGCCAACCCGGCCGTCTGTCATCACGCTGCGGCCATGCATTCGCTTCCGGTGTTGTCCGTGGTGTTCAACAACGCCGCCTGGGGCGCGGTTTCGCAAGCCGCGTTGCAGCTCTATCCGAATGACTACGCCGCCAGGCACGCGGCTGCCCACGGCACCTCTCCGCTTTCGTCGCTCGAGCCGATGCCGGATCTCGAAAAATACGCCGAAGCTTCCGGCGGCTACGCCGAACGTGTCGTTGAGCGCGACCAGCTAATTCCCGCGCTGGAACGGGCGTTGAAGGTTGTGCGGACGGAAAAACGCCAGGCCCTCGTCAACGTGATCGGTCAGGGCTGAGCGGTCTGACGAAAACGCAGTCGGCCGATCGCCAGAGTTCGAGATGTGAGACCATGCCAGTCAGGTGTTCACAGAAAAAGATCAGTCGCCATTCCAGGGCACAAGTCCGATCGAGGGCCGGACTGGCCGTCGCTTTCCTGATGGCCGCCGGCGGCATCGCTTCGGCCGGATCGGATCCCGCGCCGCAACGGGGTGGCAGCATCGTCATCGCCTTGGGGGCCGATCCGGCATCGCTGAACCCGGCACTGACGACGGGGATCAACGAAGCGCTGATCGGCTGTTCCATCTATGAAGGGCTGACACAGGTGTCCGCGGCATTCAAAACCGGGCCTCTGCTGGCGGAATCATGGACCATTTCACCGGATGGTCGGACCTATGATTTCAAGCTCAGATCGGCCAAATGGCAGGATGGCGCGGCCTTTACGTCGAACGATGTGAAGTTTTCGCTGCTCGAGATCAACAAGAAGTACAGCCCGATATTCCGGGCTTCGGGCAACCTGATTGATAGCATCGAAACGCCCGCGCCGGACCGGGTGGTCATTCATCTCAAAGAACCATTCGGCCCTTTTCTCATGTCGCTCTCCTGTATCGGAGGCGGCGCAATCATGCCCGCTCACATCTTCCGTGATACGGATATCAGGCAAAATCCCGCGTCGGGTGCCCAGCCGGTCGGTACCGGCCCCTTCAGGCTGATGGAATGGAAGCGCGGCAGCTATCTTCGGCTCGATCGAAATGCCGATTATTGGGATGCAACAAAGCCTTTGCTGGCCTCGGTGACAGCGCAGATCCTTCCTCAGCCATCTTCGCGTCTTCAGGCTCTTCAGACCGACGAAGTCGATCTCATTCTGGGCCTCAGCATGGTCCCGAGCGACAATCCCATCGTTCAGGCGAATCCCAGGCTGAAACTCGAGCAATCAGGCTATGCGCCGGGATATACCTTCATCGCTTTCAATACCAGGAAGAAGCCCTACGACGACGTAAGGGTACGCCGCGCGTTGTTCATGGCGACGGATCGCGCCTATCTGATCAAGGCCGCGTGGTTTGGCGACGGCAAGGTCAGCGTCGGACCGTTCAGTGACGCGATAGAGTGGGCGTTCAATTCCGACATCGATTATCAGAAGATGTATCCGTTCGATACCGCGGCGGCCAATCGCCTTCTTGACGAGGCCGGTCTGCCCCGAGATGCGGACGGCATTCGTTTCAAGGCCACGATCGTATATCCGAGCGATACGCCCGATCGTGCGCAGGTCGCGCAGGCCATGAAGAATATGTGGCGGTCGATCGGCGTCGATCTGCAACTCGAACCACTGGAGCGCGCGGTCCTCAACACGCGCGTATATCAGGATTGCGATTTCGAGATGAACATCGATTCCTACAACACGTTTGGCGATCCCGCGCTCGGCATTACGCGGATCTATTCGACCGAGGCGCAGGGCCGTGCCTATGGCAATGCCAGCGGCTATTCGAACGCCAAGGTTGATGAGCTATTCGATCAGGCCCAGCGCGAAGTCACAACCGAGAAGCGTGGCGCGCTGTATCGGCAGGCGGCTGAAATCCTGGCTCAGGATCTACCCTCGATCAGCCTGCGCGAAAAGCACTATATCGATGCGGCCTCGATCCGGCTTCACGGCCTCTGGGGCCTGATGGGGCCGGGAGACTTGGTGGACGCGTGGGTCGAGAAGTAGTGTCAACGCTGTTGTGAGGTCACGGTCTCGACGGCGCGAGCGGCCAGCAGATTGATTTATTTGTCGTATGCTCAGCGTGGCTTTCGTCAAACTCATCGGAAAGTCACGCTGATCTGAGTCGATATGTTCGCTCAGGATTCTCAGCCCTTGGCAGGTCCGATTTCCTGGAAAGCGCGCCACCAGCCGGGGTCCGGCCAGGCCCGGAAATTCAGCCAGTCGCGCCAGGCAAAAGTGGCAATCGGCCGGTACGTCGTGATGCCGCCCAGCACGTTATCGTGCTTGTAATGCGCGATGTTCCGGATCAGCTCTGCGCGCTTCTCGGGATCCATGGTCCTTTGCAGCTCTTCGACCATCGCATCGGCCTTTTCGTCCCGGATGTAGGAATAGGAACCCCAACCTCCGCCTTCGACCCAGCTATGCAAATGGCCGCCCCACGGCGTCGACGGGTCACCGGGCAGGCCGTGTCCCCAGGACGCGCTGATGATTCCGTCCATGGGCGAGGGGCCGCTTGTCGGACGCCGGCGCATCTCAACCCAGGCGCCGTATTCCAGACCCCGAATCTGGCAGCGGATGCCAACCTGACCGAGATAGGCGAAGACGGCCTCGCCCATTTCCTTCATATTGGGTTCGCGAGGCGCATTCAGATTATAGCAGTGGGTATCGAAGCCATTGGGATAGCCGGCTTCCGCCAGAAGCTGCTTGGCCTTCTTGGGATCGTACGGATACTGCTTGAGGTCGGGATTGTAACCCGGCGTCCCACGGCCGACTTCCGCATATGTCTCGCCCTGGCCGAACAACACGCCCTTGATAATGGCCGGCATATCGATCGCGTAAGCCGCAGCCTGCCGGACTTTCAATTTGGCAAAGGGTGAATTTGGCAGTTCGGTCTGAAGGTCCATGTACAGGTTATTGCCGGAGGAGGCGGTGAAGGTCTTCACCCCCGGCATGTTCTTGAAATCAGCCACCATCGCCGGCGGAACGTTGTCGATCCAGTCGACCGCGCCCGACTTGAACGCTGCTACCCGCGTCGTGTCTTCGGGAATGATCTTGATAACGAGATTCTTGACGGTCGGTTTTGCATCCTTATTCCAGTAGTCGGCGAAAGCCTCAAAGCGCGCTTCCTGGTGCAAGGTCCGCGAAACGAACTTCCACGGGCCAGTTCCTATGGGCGCCTTCAGAAATCCCTCATCGCCGACGCTTTCCATGTATTTCTTCGGCAGAATATACATCTGCATGTTGTTGACGAGGTAGTTGCCGTCCGGCTCCTTGAAATGAATCCGGAAGTGATAGTCGTCGATGACTTCGAACTTCTCGACATTCGCTTGCAAATGAGAGTAGCGGGAAATTTTCGGGTCGCTAAATCTATTATAGGAAAATTCGACATCGGCGGATGTGAGCGGGTCGCCATTCTGGAACTTGACGCCCTGACGGAGCTCGACTTCCAGAACCTCCTTGCCGTCGATTGTCAGAAGCTTCCACGACTTCGCCAGCCAGGGGACCTGCTTGTAATCGGGGTCATATCGCAACAACTGCTCGAACATCTGTGCGTTCCACGAGTGGTCGATGCCGGCACTCGCCCGGCTCGGATCCATCATCGTGCTCTCGACCGAAAACGCGGCAACCACCGTATCCTTATCGACAGCCTGCGACATCGCCGGCTGCGGCAGAAACAGCGCGACTGCCTGAAGAATCAATCCCACCCGAATTGGCATCAACCACCGCATCGACATCTTGGCTCAGCCCTTCCTGCTACATCCATAACTATATTAGCTTCCTTTCAAAGGTTTAAAAGCTTACAATAAAGCCAGCATGAGAGCGGATCCAAGGTCGAAAACCCGCGATAAGTGATTGAATTAGGCTGGCGATATCGATCGCAAAAATTAAGAAGGCAGCAATTGACCAGAAAATATGCACTCTCGTCGCCGGCAGACGGAGGCGCGGCGGGAATCCGTGATCCGGATCGGTTTCAAGCAGGAAACTGATCGCGCTCGACGCAAAATCCGGCGAACCGGTGGGCCGGGCCGCAGGCGGAATCTCTTCGGGCCGGCATGATCAACCTGACAGCGTGCCGCGCAGTGCTATCGGGATAATTTGAGTGAAGATCAAATTTCGCCAATGGCTTGGAGTTTTGATCAGGATCAACGACGCATCGCCATTCCGGAAGCTAACTGACTTTTACGACTGTAGCTACGGGATGCGGATCAATGAATGTCAATGTGGCGATCACCGGCCGTCGTGCGGTACGCGAATATGCCGCGCAGGCGGTGGAGGAGAAGTCACTCCGTGCATTGATCGATGCGGCGGTCCATGCGCCGAGTGCTGCAAACGAGCAACCCTGGACTTTCACGGTGGTGCGCGATCAAGGCGTGCTTGACCGAATCTCACGCAAGGCCAAGTCGCATATGCTTGCAACCCCGCAGCCCGAACACTTCCGCGCGCATCTCATCGATCCGGATTTTCACATCTTCTATCACGCGCCGGCGTTGATTTTGATCTCGGCCAGCGCGCAGGGGCCCTGGATCGTCGAGGATTGCGCACTGGCGGCTGAAAATCTCATGCTTGCCGCATACGCCGTGGGCCTTGGCAGTTGCTGGATCGGTTTTGCGCAGAGCTTTCTCAATACGCCCGACGGAAAAAATGAACTCGACCTTCCCGCCGCATGGGTGCCGGTAGCGCCGATCATCGTCGGATATCCAAAGGCTGCGCCGTATCCCGTCTCTCGCAATGAGCCGGAGATTCGTTGGGTCGGTTGAAGATCGTTTCCTTCCGGGAGGCACTTAGCAACTGTGGTGGCATCCAAGGCGTTTCTAGTGATCGGTGAGCTGGGTCAAAAAGGAGAGTGATTATGGCAAAGAGCAAAGTTGACGCCCCTGTATGGTTCATTACCGGTTGTTCGACCGGATTCGGCCGTGAATTTGCCCGCGCGGCGCTGGCGCACGGGTTTCGCTTGGTGGCGACGGCGCGCGATCCGAAGAAGCTTGATGACATTGTCGCCGGGCATGAAGGCAAGGCGATCGCGCTTGCGCTTGATGTCACAAACGCCGATCAGATCAAACATGCCGTCAGTGAGGCCGAACGGGTGTTCGGCCGCATTGATGTGCTGGTCAATAATGCCGGCTACGGCTATCTGGCGGCCGTGGAGGAGGGTGAGGAGAAAGACGTCCGTGACATGTTCGAGACGAATTTCTTCGGTCTCGCCGCGATGGTCCGGGCGGTTCTTCCGGGAATGCGGGCTCGACGGCACGGATCCATCGTCAACGTCGCGTCCGTCGGCGGGATCGTCGGCTTTCCCGGCTCGGGTTATTATGCCGCGACGAAATTCGCCGTTGAAGGCCTGTCGCAATCTCTCGCTAAGGAAGTAGAGCCGCTGGGGATTCGTGTGTTGATCGTCGAGCCAGGTCCGTTCCGGACCGATTGGGCCGGACGCTCCCTGAAGCAGTCGGCCAAGTTCATCGGCGATTACGAGCAGACCGCGGGTGCGCGCCGCCGCGAAACGGCGGGATATAGCGGCAAGCAGGCAGGCGATCCCGCGCGGGCCGCCGAGGCCGTGATCGAGGCGGTGCAGTCATCAGCGCCTCCGCTCCATTTGGTGCTGGGGCGCGCTGGTTTTGACAACGTCGAAAGCCAGTTGAGGTCGATGCTTCAGGAGGTCGATCGTTGGAAGCCGACGAGTCTGGGTGCGGATTACCCTGCGGCTTGACGCATTGCCGGCGCGGCAGCCTCGGTCCAGGCGGACGAGACTTGGTCCAGGCGGACGAGACTTGCGTAGCGGCTGGACGAGCACCGGATCCGGTGCTCGTCTTTTTTGTGTAAATGGCGCTATCACTCGCGGGCCAGACTTGGTCCGGCGCGCGGCTTCAAGCGGCGGTACGTGTAGGAGGTGCCATGAATTCGGGCCCGACGGGATCCCGGATGCAATCGGAGAGGATGCCGTCGATCTCCTTCAACGCGGTGCCGTCGAGCTTCCAGCCCATCACGTCCGTGATCGGATCGAGTTGACCGGGATGCCGGGCGCCCCAGAGCGCGATACTGAGCGGCTGCTGATCGAGCACCCAGCGCACCGCCAGATGGATGACGCGCTTGCCATATCTTTCGCGCGCGAAGGCGTCGAGCCGCTCGACCGCCTGAAGATATTGTTGCAAGCGTGGGGCGCGGAACTTGGGATCGTTGCGGCGTAGATCGTCGCCGGTGAATTTCGCGTCGGCCTTGATGCGTCCGGCCAGCAAGCCGCGGCACAGCGAGCCATAGGCAAGCGTTGTGATATTCTTCTCGCGGCAATAAGGCAGGACGTCCTTCTCGGCTTCACGTTCGAACAGATTATGCGGCGGTTGCACGGTGTGCAGTGGCGCGACGGATCGAAACTGTTCCATTTGCGCAGGACTGAAATTGCTGACACCGATCGCCCGGATCTTGCCCGCCCGGTACAATTCCGCGAGCGCCTGTGCCGTTTCCTCAATGGGCGTGCCTGGATCGGGCCAATGCACCTGATAAAGATCGATGACATCGGTGCGCAGCCGGCGCAGCGAATCCTCGATCTCCTTCTGGATCCGTGCCTTGCTCGCGTTCCGGAACGGCGCTCCGTCGCGCCAGTCGAGACCGACCTTGGTGGCAATCAGGACATTCTTGCGTTGTCCATTTTCCGCCAGCGCCTTGCCGACAATTTCCTCCGAATGGCCAAAACCGTAGACCGGTGCGGTATCGATGAGGGTAACGCCCCGATCGACCGCGCTCTGAATGGTCCGGATCGATTCCTGATCGTCGCTTCCGCCCCACATCCATCCGCCGATAGCCCATGTTCCCAGCGCGACGCGCGAGGGCGTGAGGGTGGTGCCGGCGATGGTCGTCGTTTCGAGCGCGACATTTGGCATGGTTCAATCCTTGTTAATTTATCTAAGCGGGTTGTCGCCCATTTCACCTGTCGGGAGGCGACCTGATCGGAAGATCGGTGGACACGATATGGTCGATGAATGCCGGTCGAGGAGGCGGAGCCTTGATCTTGCTCAAGGACGGTCTGCACAATCGCGTGAGCCGATGGTGGAGGTCAGCAATCCAGCTTGTGGCCAGTAGGCAATTGCAGTGCCTGCCAATATTTCAATTAGAATTTCAATCAGATTATATCTGAAATAGTCGGAGAATCCGACTGCCAGGCGTGCCAGCAATGCTACCGCCTCCCATATAGCCGCGGATCGCGACGGCCGGTGCTAGTCAAGCGACAGTTGAACTTTCTCGAGCATGGCGGCGCATTCGGCGTCCAGGCCCTGTGACTCCAATTTTCGAGCAAGCTTGAGCGCTGTTTCGACCGCTTTTTCGGCCTGTCTCGTTGCCTGCTCCACGGATCTGGGAGTGGGTTGACGGTGGAGCCGTGCGGCGGACGATTCGGGCGCGTTTCCAAAGCTCTTCCCGCTCGCGCGCGCCTGGTTCAGCGCCGATTCCAGGCGCGTGATTTCTCCGCGGCATGATCCTTCCGGGGCGGCCTGCGGCTTGGCTTCGCTGGGCGAAGCCGCAGATGGCTGGCGCAGGCTCAAAAGATACGCCACGACCTGCCTTACTTGAAAATCGAGCAGTTCAGGATTCGGCATGCCGGCGGAGTTGCTGATGTCGCTGTGCGTCGTGGTCAAGAACTTCTCCAGCGTATCGGCGTTGGTGGTGCCGCGCCGGGCAATGGATTCAAAGGAGGGCGCCGGCGGCCGCAGAATGGGGTCGACCAATTGATCGGGGCCGGCGACATGACAGTTCGAACAAATGATCGCAGCCAAGTGATGGCCGTTTTGCACGTCGTCCGAGGCGCTGTCGGCTTGCTGGGCCCGCGCGGCGGCAAGCGTGGAATATGAGGCAATTGCCAGACATGCAAAGAATAGCGCGCGCATGATGTTCTCCTTCAGACCCGTAATGCCATTCCGCCAGAGGAATGAGATGTTCCGGGGCAAGTCAATTTTACGTCTCCTCGGAGGATCAGCGGATCGGGATACGGAGCCATCGCCGCAACCAGGCGATCGAGTGGTGCGGTGGCGACGGTCGGTGAGCCGGACGCGGCAACGGACCGAGTTGCGGACAACGAGCAGACGCCGGTAAGCGAAATAAAATTCGCAACGGCAATTCGCCAAATTTGACCGGTGTGCAAAAGCATAGCGCTTGATATGGACCCCCGGCGCGAGCGTGATTGATCCAAATCAAGATGGCGCCAGCCGATTTCTGAAAGTTGACAATACTTCGTCAATCGGATGAGCAGGCATGGCAGACGACGCAATTCTTGTCCTCAACGCAGGTTCATCAAGTATCAAATTTTCGCTTTTTCTCGCCGGAACATGGCCCGTCTCGCAAAGCCTGATCTGTTCGGGCGGCATGGACGGACTGGGTCATCAGGTCCACTTTACCGCCAAGGGGCCGGATGGCGAGTCGCTCATCCGTGAAACCTTGTCCAGTGCGACAACGCATGAGGACGCGCTTGGCGTGCTGTTGCGATGGTTCGAACGTCAGTTCAAGGACATCAGGCTGGTCGCGGCCGGGCATCGCGTGGCGCTCAGCGGTACCAGATACAAGGCGCCGGTCCTGCTGAACCGCGAAGTCATTGCTGACCTGGCAGAACTCAATCCGCTGGCGCCGCTTCACCAGCCGCATCATATTGCGGCGATCGAAGTGGTTGCGCGGCTGCATCCAACGCTGCCGCAATTCGCCTGCTTCGATACGTCCTTTCATCAGACCCAGCCGAAGGTCGCGACGCTGTTCGCCCTGCCGCGCGCACTCACGGAAGAAGGCGTGCGGCGCTACGGCTTTCATGGTCTCTCATATGAATATATCGCGTCGGTATTGCCTGATTTCCTCGGCGCTGAACGCGCAGAAGGCAGGATTGTCATCTGTCATCTGGGCAGCGGCGCCAGCATGTGCGCGATCAAGCAACGAAAGAGCGTGGCGACCACCACCGGCTTTACCGCTCTTGACGGCCTGCCGATGGGGCGGCGCTGCGGTAATCTCGATCCCGGTGTCGTGCTTTATCTCCTGCAGCAAAAGGGCATGACGCCGGATGCCGTGAGTACGTTGCTATACAACAGTTCCGGATTGCTCGGCATGTCCGGAATCAGCGATGACATGCGTGAATTGCTTGCGAGCAAGGACCCGCATGCGGCTGAGGCGATCGACGTATTTGTCTATCGGATTGGTCGTGAACTGGGCGCGCTTGTCGGATGCCTTGGCGGCCTCGACGCGCTGATCTTCACGGCAGGAATTGGCGAGAACGCGGCGGCCATTCGTCGCCGTGTTTGCGAAGACGCGGCGTGGCTCGGTATTGAGATTGACCGCGTAGCCAACGACGCCGCCGGACCATGCATCACGAAGCCGGAAAGCGCTGTCTCTGCCTGGGTTATCCGCACGGATGAAGATCTGATGATCGCACGTCACAGCTGGAGTTTGTTGCGAGGCAAAAATTTCAAAGCGCCGCAGAACGGCCAGATCATGATCTAGATCAATGCTGCGGAATGCAGGTGCGTCACTTTTCATCAGCATTCGATAAGTCGAATTTGAACAGGAAGAGGTGAGTTATGTCGCCAAGCAATGGTCCGGCTAGCCGCACGACAGCCAGCTCCACGACAAGATCTTCAAGTCATCGGTCGATGTGGTTACTGATCGTTCCCTTTATCGCGATGGTCATTCCGTCATTTTTCAATTTTCGTGATCCGGCAATCGATGGGGTGCCGTTTTTTTATTGGTACCTACTGCTTTGGATTCCGCTGACCGCGTTTCTCACCTGGATTGTTTATCGCCGATAGCACGAAGCGATGGCTCAACGATGAGCCATGAAGGGGGTTCTGTCATGGTTATGGCTGTCTTTTCCAGTTTGTTCGTTATTGCCATCGTTATCGGCTTTCTGGCCTCAAGCTGGAAGCGCTCTGATCTCAGCAAGCTCAACGAATGGGGCTTGGCGGGGCGGCGGTTTGGTATCGTGCTGTCGTGGTTTCTGATGGGGGGCGATCTTTATACCGCCTACACGTTCATTGCGGTTCCGGCGCTGGTGTTCGGGGTCGGTGCGCTCGGATTCTTCGGTGTTGCATACGCGACGATCGCCTTTCCGCTTCTGTTTCTGATCTTCCCGCGGCTATGGGAGGTCGCGCACCGTCACGGCTATGTCACGGCGTCCGAATATGTGCGTGGCCGGTTCGGCAATCGCTGGCTGGCGTTGGCGGTGGGTGTAACGGGCATTCTCGCGACCATGCCTTACATCGCCCTGCAACTCGTCGGCACGCAGGTTGTGTTCGGTGCGGTAGGCTTCGTCGGCAGCGGCTGGTTGACGTACCTCCCGTTGATCATCTCTTTTGTCCTGCTGGCCGGATTCAGCGCCATGAGCGGCCTGCGGGCTTCGGCCTTCATCGCTATTCTCAAGGGGGTTCTGATTTTTGCGACCGTTATCGTCGCGATCATCGTCATCCCCGGCCAGCTTGGCGGCTATGGGGCAATATTCGCCAAGATCCCGCCGCAGAACATTTTGCTGGCGGCGCCGACGGCGGAGAATTGGGGTTCGTTCAGTTCATTCTCAAGTCTGGCGCTTGGTTCGGCCTTTGCCTTGTTCCTCTATCCGCACGCCGTCACCGGTCTGTTGAGTTCGGCCAGCGGGCGGGTGATCGAGCAAAATTCCATCGTCCAGCCGGTCTTTAATATCCTTCTTTGGTTCCTGTCGATTTTCGGATTTGCCGCGGTGGCGGCGGGCGTGGGCACCGATCCGGCATTCGCGGATGGCTTCAAGCAGTATGGTCCGAGCTACGCGCTTCTCGCGCTGTTCGTAAAATATTTTCCGGATTGGTTTGTCGGCGTCGCTTTTGCAGCAATCGCCATCGGGGCGCTGGTTCCGGCATCGGTGATGGCGATCGGTTCGGCCAACATCATCACCCGCGATATATGGGGCGAGTTCGTCCATTCCGGCACCGCCGAAGCCAGGGAGCAGAAAGAGGCATCCATCGCCAAGGTGTTCGCGCTGCTGATGGTGGCCGCGGCTCTCATCTTTGTCGTTGCCATCCCCCTTCAATACGTCATCCAGTTTCAATTGCTCGGTGGCATCTGGGTTATCCAGACGTTCCCGGCAGTTGCGATGAGCCTGTTCGTGCGGCGCTGGCTGACGGGGCGGGGACTGCTTGTCGGCTGGCTGGTCGGAATGATTTCCGGAACCTGGATGGTGGCGTCGCTTGGGTTCACCGCAAGCGTTTATCCCTTGCACATCTTCGGTATCACCATCCCCTGTTACATCGCCTTCGCGTCGTTCGTCCTCAATTTGGCGGTAGCGGTTGTGCTCACGCCGCTCTTCAGGGCTGGGGAATCGGGCCGCGATGAAACCGGAATCGCAGACTATGCCGCACAAGCCGCAGAATAAGGAGATCATCGTGAATAGTCCAAATATCGCTGCAACATTCGAAATCGACTTCACCCGCTATCTTGATCCGGCTGGAAAGCTCCTGAAGGAGTTGCCGGCGGAGGCGAAGGATCCGGCAACTCTCAAGTCCCTCTATCGTGGGCTGGTGCGCGCACGCGCCTTCGATACCAAGGCGGTCGCACTGCAACGCACCGGCCGGCTCGGCACCTATGGTTCGTCGATCGGACAGGAAGCGGTTGCGGTCGGCGCGGCGAGCGCGATGCTCGCGGACGATGTGCTGGTTCCGAGCTTCCGCGAGCATGGCGGTCAGCTCTGGCGCGGCGCGACCCCGGTGGAGTTGTTTCTGTACTGGGGCGGTGACGAGCGCGGCAATTCGTTTGCCAAGGCGCCTCATGACTTTCCAAACTGCGTCCCGGTCGGCAGTCACGCGCTGCATGCTGCGGGCGTGGCGCTCGCCATCAAGCTTCGCAAGGAGCCGCGCGCCGTGGTTTGCATCTTCGGCGACGGCGCCACCTCCAAAGGCGACGTCTATGAGGCCATGAACCTCGCCGGAGTATGGAAATTGCCGGTGGTCTTCCTGGTCTCCAACAATCAATGGGCGATTTCCGTGCCGCGATCCGCGCAGTCCGCGGCGCAGACCCTGGCGCAAAAGGCGATTGCGGTAGGAATTCCCGGCGAGCAGGTGGATGGCAATGATGTGATTGCGGTGCGGACCGTTGTCGGTGTGGCTTTGCAGCGGGTGCGCAAGGATCAGGGCCCCTGTGTGATCGAGGCCATCACCTATCGGCTCGGCGATCACACCACTTCCGACGATGCCAGCCGATACCGCAAGGATACCGAGGTGACGCCGCATTGGCAGGAAGAGCCGATCAAGCGGCTGCAGCAATATCTGACGACGGCGGGGTCATGGACCAAAGCTGACGAAGACAAGCTTCTCAAGGAGATCAATGAGGAAATCGAAGCTGCGGCGGCTGCCTTTCTCGCAACTGCGCCGCAGGAACCCTCGGTCATGTTTGATTACACCTATGCTCAGCTTCCCGCCGATCTTGCCGCGCAGAAGCAGGCGGTGTTGAGCAGCCTTTCGGCCAACCTATCCCAAGCGGCGGAGTGAGAAATGTCAGAAACAACAATGGTTCAAGCGGTCAGCCTCGCCCTCGCGCGAGCCATGACCGAAGATGAGCGGGTCATCGTCCTGGGTGAGGACGTGGGCGTCGATGGAGGCGTGTTCCGGGCGACGGACGGATTGTTCACGCGCTTCGGCGCGGATCGCGTCCGCGATACGCCGCTGTCGGAAATGGGTATCGGGGGTATCTCCATTGGACTTGCCGCCGGCGGCTTCAAGCCCGTCGCGGAAATCCAGTTCAGTGGTTTCATATTTCCGCTGATCGATCAGATCAACAATCACGCCTCGCGGTTCCGCAACCGGACGCGCGGACGTCTGCAATGTCCGATGGTGGTGCGAGCGCCGTGCGGCGGCGGCATTCATGCGCCCGAGCATCATTCGGAAAGCCCGGAAGCGATGTTTGCGAACATCCCGGGTTTGAGGGTGATCGTTCCGTCGTCGCCGCGCCGCGCCTATGGCCTGCTCCTGGCCGCGATTCGCGGTTCGGATCCTGTTGTTTTCTTGGAGCCGACCAAACTCTATCGCGGTGCGCGCGAGGAAATGCTCGATGACGGCAAGGATCTGCCGGTCGACCGCTGCTTCGTATTGCGCGAAGGGCGCGATGTGACGCTGGTTGCCTGGGGCGCGATGGTGCCGGAGGCGCTGAAGACCGCGGCGGAATGGGAAGCCAAGGGCGTCAGCGCCGAAGTCATCGATGTGGCGACGCTGAAGCCGCTTGATGCCGAGACCATCATCAATTCGGTCAAGAAAACGGGCCGTTGCGTGATCGTGCATGAGGCCCCGTTGACGGGTGGCTTTGGCGGCGAGATTGCCGCCAGGGTTGCGGAAGGTGCTTTCAGTTCCTTGTTGGCGCCGATCGAACGAGTCACCGGCTACGACACGATCATGCCGTTGCTCAAGCTTGAGAATGTTTACCTTCCGAATGCGGCCCGGATTGGCAAGGCCGTTGATCGCGCGATGGCTTACGCATGAGTATGTTCAATCTTCCGGATCTCGGCGAAGGACTGCAGGACGCCGAGATCGTCGCATGGCACGTCGCCGAAGGCGATCATGTCGTGGTTGATGCACCCCTGGTATCCGTCGAGACCGAAAAAGCCGTGGTCGAGGTTCCTTCGCCGCGGTCAGGATACATCAAGCATTTGCTGGGCAAGCCGCATGAGCGATTGAAAGTCGGCGCGCCCATGGTTGAGTTCGACGACGCGGCCCATGTCGATACCGGGACCGTGGTCGGTCAGCTTGACGCAAAGCCGGAAACACCGCCGCCGGCGGCGCCGAAGGCCGCGACCGTCGTTGCTGCGAAGCCGACACCTCCGCCTCCGTCGCCCGCAGCCAATGGAGCAAGAGCTCCCGCTTCTCCGGCAATTCGGGCGCTGGCGCGCGAACGGGGGATTGATCTGAACCGGATCACGGGCAGCGGACCGGAAGGCACGATTACCCGCGCGGATATTGAACGCGTGTCTGCTTCCGGTGGCGAGAAGCCGGCCGGCGCCAAAGAACTGGTGGGTATTCGCCGAAGCATGGCCATCAACATGGCCAAGGCGCATGCCGAAGTGGTCCCTGCAACCGTATGGGATGAAGCCGATATCGGGTCGTGGTGGACCGGACATGATGATGTCACGATGCGCTTGATCCGGGCCATCGCGGCGGGCTGCGCGGCCGAGCCGATTCTCAATTCCTGGTACGATGGTCAGGCGATGACCCTGCAGACCATGGATCGGATCGACTTGGGCGTCGCGGTTGATTTTGAGGGCGGCCTGATCGTGCCGGTCGTCCGCGACGCCGGCAAACGCGAGCCGTCTGCATTGCGCGTCGATGTCGATCGTCTGAAAACGGCGGCACGCGCCCGCTCGGTACCGCTCGCCGATCTGCGCAACCCGACGATCACGCTGTCGAATTTCGGCATGATGGCTGGATTGCAGGCGGCGCTGGTCGTGGTTCCTCCCCAGGTGGCGATCGTGGGGGCGGGACGGATTTTCCAGCAGGCCGTGTTGCACGAAGTTGCTTCATTCACCTTTACGCATGTGCTGCCCTTGTCGCTGACGTTCGACCATCGCGTTGCAACCGGCGGCGAGGCAGGGCGTTTCTTGAAGGCAATGATTGACGATTTGCAGAAGAGCGCGTGAGGTGAGCCGAAGAGGCCGCTGACCATTTTCACATTACACAATTATGCCGCTCCGCAGCGCACAAGGCTGCTGAGCGGCATCTTTCGTCGCGATCGGGAAGATCGGTGGCGACAGGCTCGATCGTGGTCGACGGTCGATTGCCAGAGCTGCGGTAATTCTCTTGCAGTTGATTGAAGTTGCCGAGTTGAACACAGCTAGTTGACCGGTTCCCATCCGCTCCAGAAATTTCCGTGTTATATTTCGTCCATATCCTGTTCCGGCGAGCAAGAATGAGGGCGATCGTCGGTTAGCGTTGCTTTCGACGTTGCTTGCATTGAGTTGGCGTTCGGCCAAGCGCGGGTAATAAAGGATAGACAGTGAAGCACTTCGGAAAGAGTCTTTTGGCGTCGACGGCGGCGATCACGTTCTTCGGCGCGGCGCAAGCTGCGGATTTGCCGGTTTATGACAAAGCCCCGCCGGCGCCGCTTGCGCCGGCGTCGTGCGCCAGCGCCGAGCAATTTTTCGTGACCGCTTGTCCGTTGAGCTATTACGGCATCACCGTGTACGGCACCGTCGACATCGGCGGCGGCTATGAGACCCACGGCACGCCGCTCAATAAGAACATCGCTACCGGCGTGGAAGAACTCGTGCAGAAGAACAGCAATCGGCCGCTGTGGCTTCTTACGCCGGGAGGCCTGTCTCAATCGAACATCGGTATCAAGGGTGTCGAAACCATCACGTCCGGATTGAATTTCGTCTTTGATCTGAATTTCGGGTTTGACCCCTATACCATGACCGCGGCCAACGGCCCGAAATCCCTTCTTGACAATAATGGTGTGCCGCTCGCCTCCCAATCGTCGAACGCCGACTCGAGCCGGGCGGGTCAGTTTTACAATTCGGTCGGTTATGCGGGCATCAGTTCACCGACCTACGGCACGTTGACCGTCGGCCGGCAAAACACGTTGGAACTGGATGGCGTGAATGCTTACGACCCGATGGGCGGTTCCTATGCTTTCTCGGTGATCGGCTGGCAGGGAACGGCTGTCGGTGGCGGCGATACGGAAGATGCCCGGGTTTCGACAGCGGTGAAATATCGCGCCGATGTCGGCGACCACTTGTTCCGGGTAGGGGCGATGGCCCAGATCGGCGGCTACAACCAAAACAACGCAGCGCAGGGTGAATACGCAGCCCAGATCGGAAAGGATCTTGATTTCGGCGCTTCCGGTAAGCTCTCCCTCGATGCGATCTGGAACTACGACAAGGGCGCGGTGAAAGCAGCGTCGCTGGCCGCGGGTTCGGCCGCGTTTGCGGCAAATCCGGATACGCTGGGAGCCACTATTTCCGACGACCAAAGCGGGATGCTGCTGGCCAAATACACTTACAAGCAGCTCCGGGTGTATGGTGGTTACGAATTCATCTCGTTCGCAAATCCGAGCACCCCTCTGACCCAGAGCTTTAATAATATTGCCGGGATTCCCGTCCTTTTCGCCAATATCTCGCAGACCGGCTTCGTCCACGACGAGCATCTGCAAATCATGTGGACCGGCGCGCGATATGCCTTCACCGACGCGGTCGATGCCGGCGTCGCTTATTACCACTACGACCAAAACAGTTTCGGCAAGACGTTCTGTGGCGATAACTCGGCATCAACCTGTGCCGGCACGCTGGACGCGTTTTCGGTCGACGTCGATTGGAAGTTTGCGAAGAAGTTCGACGCCTATGCCGGCATCATGTATTCGCGTGTCCATGACGGGCTGGCGAACGGCTACCTGTTCACGAACAATTTCGCTCCAACGGCTGGACTTCGTTTCCAGTTCTGACGGCCAACGGGCACCGAGGTCATTGGAGTGGAAACCGGTTTCCGACAAGATCATGCTCAAACGGAAAGTTAGAGCTGGACGACGCTTAGAAGAGAAGTCATCCCGCTCTGACGCCGCGTACGGGTGTCTCCGGCTTGAGGCCGCTTCGCCTCCGGGCCCAGGAGCTCTCGCCGTTCTTCGCCCAGGCGCCATCGACGGCGTTGCGCGCGAATTCCTCCCATGCATCGCTCCAGTCACCGAGCGAATATCCATGCCAGGGTGACTTGACGCTGAGAGGCGGGAGGTCAAGCTCCTGCCAGAGTGCCTGGGCCCGCTCCATGAAAATTCGGCCCGGCAAGGCCAGCGGCGGCATTGAATGTTTAAGCGTTGCGTCGATCAGGACAGTCGATTCCAATTGACCAGGAGCTGAATTGGGGACGTGGCCGGTGGAGCGGTAAGGCTCGATATGTATGTCTTCGATCGGGTTCGACCGGTAGGCAAGCGACCACATTATCGCATCCGTGTTATCCGGATCGATATCTTCGCTGACTGCGATGACGATCTTGCCACAATCGGCCTGCCGCGTTGCGGTGCCCCGCAAGCCTCGCCAGACTTCGGTTCGCGGCGTGCCGTTTGCGAATTGGACAAAGATAACAGGTCGGAGATTGGTCAGGGGTTCATGCATGACCACCCGGAGGACGTTCTTGAGCGACAGATGATCGCGCAGATGGTTCAGAAACAGCGGCTCCAGGGCCAGTTTCTTGATAACGCTGGATTCGCTCGGCGTTACCTGGCTGAGGATGGAGATGAATACAGGCGAACGCTTACGTGTAATCGCCGTGACTTCCATCGACATGTTGAACTCTTCGAGCGCGACATAACCGTTGCTCTCTCCAAAGGGACCTTCGGGCTCGAGCTGGTCCGTATCGATGAGACCTTCGATTACGATTTCGGCATCGGCAGGTACTTCTAGATCGACCGTGATGGCCTTTGCGGTCTTGATCGGAACACCGGCAAGCGCGCCTGCTACCGACATTTCGTCCTGGTCGATGGCAAGCTTTTCAGCGCCGGTATAGGCAATCACGGGCGCCGCTCCGATAACAATGGCGCAAGGCATCCGCTGTCCTCGATCGCGATATTTGCACCAGTGAAGGTAGCCGCCAGCACCGCCAATACGGGATGACATGCGCACGCCAAGCCGATTGTTGCTCTTTAACGCAGCACGGTAGGTGCCGATATTGCGGATTCCGCTGTCCGGGTCCGCGGTGATGCACAGCGTGGCAGTGAGATACGGTGCCGCATCAAAGCCGGGGGTGGAGATCGGCACCGGCAGGCTTTCCAGTCCAGCGCCCGTCGACAGGAGATCATTACCCTTGACGATCACCTGCTGGCAGGATGGCGAGCCTACCGTTAGGGGAGTGATCGGGTTGGAGATGGCATTGAGCCAGTCCTTGCCTATTTCGGCGACGGGACGACCCATTCCGATGGCGTAAATCCGCGGTGAGGCGGCGTAGGCTCCAACGACGACCGGAATATCATAATGATGACCTTTGGAATCGACAACATTGGTGAACAGGAACGCTCGACGCTCATCTTCAGGAATGCCGCCCAAAAACTGACAGCGAACCAGCGGGTGCAACTCGGTATCCTTGTTGATCGGGTGGTCGATACGAACAAGCAGACCTTGTGCTTCCAGCTCTGCCAGATGAGCCTGTAAATCGAGGTTCGGAGGTTTGATCATCTGAACGGTGCTCCTGCTGCGAGCCGATTTGGACAGGGGTAGGCCGATGATGTTCCGCCGGCGGCTACATGAAGCGATCGGCCCCGCCGCTGGCCTCGATCGTATCGCCGGTGATGAAGCTGTTGCGGGCGGAAGCCAGAAAGGCGACGATCGCGGCGATTTCCTCCGGTTGGGCGAAATGGCCTACCGGTGTCATTTCCGCGCCGAGTTGCCTGACGATCTCGTCGTCGGACGCCGCACCAAGTTCGGGCCGGCTTTTTCGGACGGAAGGAATCATGTTCTTCTTCCAATTGTCGGTGAGCACCGCTCCCAGCCCGACGGCGTTCACCAGGATGCCTTCCTTGGCTACTTCAAGGGCAAAGCCCCGGGTCAGATTGTTGATCGCGGCGCTCAGCGTGTGGGAGACCAAGAGCTTCGGGTTGGGATAGATGCCGCCGATCGACGAGATATTCACGATGCGCCCCCAGCCGCGCTCACGCATGTGAGGAAGTACGGCCCCGCAGAATCGCCGCATGGCCGAGAATTTCGTATTCGTCATTTCGGCCCAGTCCGCCTCGGTCGTCTGCATCAAGCCGCCTGCATGAGCCCGCCCCGCGTCGTTGACGAGGATATCGATGCGGCCAAATTCCCTGGCGGCGCGTTCAACGACGCGTGCCGGAGTGTCGATTTCCGCGACGTCGGCTGGAATGGCCAAGGTACGAACGGCGTATCGGCTTGCGACTTCGGCGGCTGCGGTTTCGAGGCGCTCCGCGCCGCGCGCGACAAGGATGATATCGACGCCGTTTTCAGCAAGCTCGCAAGCGATAGCCCGTCCCACACCAGCGCTTGCGCCGGTGACGATTGCGACCTTGCCCCGAATTCCCAGGTCCATGTCTCACGTTCTCCGCGAGGCGGGAGTGGTCATCAACCGACGACGCCCGTCTCAAGCATCTTGATGTAACTCGGCCGGCCGTAGCGCTCCTTGTGACTGGATCGTTTCCAGCTCATCAGGCCCCGCAAATCCGAGACCGAGGCGAACTGGCGCGCTTCCATCCATGTTTCGAGATCCCTGATGAGGCCGGTGACATGGCCGGCGCCGTGCCGCAACACAGCCGAGGTCGTCATCACCACATCCGCGCCCGCCAGAAGGTATTTTACGACATCGTCGGCATTCTCTACCCCCGTGGATGCGGCAAGCGACGCGCCCGTCCGGCCCGCCAGCAGCGCGATCCAGAACAGCGGAAGCGGCATCTCCGCGCGGGTACTGAGATGAACGCCTTCCACCAGCCGCAAGGTCACCGGATCGATATCGGGCTGCAGAAGGCGGTTGAACAGCACAAGTCCGTTTGCACCGCTCTTGTGTAACCGCTGCGCCAGATTGCCGAGCGAGCTGAGATAGGGAGACAGTTTTACGGCGAGAGGGATGGTGGTCGCCTTCCGCGCGGCGCTGACAATGTCGACATAACGGTCTTCGACGCTCTGACCGGTCAAAGCGATGTCGACCGGAACGAAATACATGTTTAGCTCAAGCGCGTCGGCGCCCGCTTGCTGCATCAACTTGGCGTATTCGATCCAGCCGGCCTCTGAAGACCCGTTCAGGCTGGCGATCACGGGAATGGAAAGCGCGGCGCGCGCGGAGCTGATCAAATCAAGATAGGCATCCGGCCCCACCCCATAAGGCCCCGCCGCTGTTGGTGGGAAATAGTCAGACGCTTCGGGAGAATTATAGGCGGCGCTGTTTGTCAGATGATCATGGAGCGCAGCCTCGGCCTCGATCTGTTCCTGGAAAAGAGAAGGCAGGACCACCGCGGCCGCGCCGGCATCTTCCAGCCTGCGCAGATGATCGAGCTGCGCGTTGACCGGCGCGGCTGAAGCGACCACGGGGTTCTTCAACGAGAGGCCAAGATAATGCGTTGCAAGCGACATAGGATGTCCCTTCGAGTTCTTCGGTCCGGCCGCCGCAATCGAGCGCGACTTCATGCCGGCGGCGTTTGGCCACCCGGCGCTTCGGGTACGGAATGATTGAAACGGCTGCCGTCTCGCATCGCGAGATCTTCGTATTGCCGGTATTTTTCGGTGATGCCGCGTTGCGCGGCGTCCAGGAGGGTCGCCGCCTCGGTTGGGCGTGACTGCGCCAGCGAGCGGTAGCGGATCTCATTATAGGCGTAATCCTTGAAGGGTATGCGCGGCCGCGGCGAGTCGAGCAGGAAGGGAGCCTGTCCAATCTCCCGCATCGCGGGATTGAAACGGAACAGAGGCCACGCGCCGCTTGCTGTCGCCAGTTCCTGCTGCTTCATGCCGAACCGCATGTCGATGCCATGCGCAATGCAATGACTATAGGCCAGGATCAGCGACGGCCCGTCATAGGCCTCGGCCTCACGGAACGCTTCGAGCGTTTGCTGCGGATTGGCTCCCATCGCGACCTGCGCGACATAGACATTCCCATAGGCGATGGCCTGGAGGGCGAGATCCTTGCGCGCCGTCCGCTTTCCGGCGGCCGCGAACTTCGCCACCGCGCCAAGCGGCGTCGCCTTGGAAGACTGGCCACCGGTGTTTGAATAGACCTCGGTGTCCAGCACCAGCACGTTGACGTTGCGGCCGGAGGCCAGGACGTGGTCGAGACCGCCATAGCCGATGTCATAGGCCCAGCCATCGCCGCCCACGATCCAGATGCTGCGGCGAACCAGGTGATCGACAACCGATAGCAAGTCGAGCGCCGCCGCATCCGGGAGCGCCAGCAGCTTGGTCTTCAATTCCGCAACCCGCACACGCTGGGCCCGAATCTCCGATTCCCTGATCTGCGGCGCGGTTGCGATGGCGGTCGCGAGATCCTGCCCGACCTTTGCGGCAAGCCCGGCGAGCAGCGTCAGAGCAAGGTCGAGGTGCTTGTCCGCGGTCAGCCGGAAACCGAGGCCGAATTCGGCATTGTCCTCGAACAGCGAGTTCGACCAGGCGGGCCCGCGGCCCTCCCGATCCACGGCCCACGGCGTGACCGGCAGATTGCCGCCATAGATCGAGGAGCAGCCGGTAGCGTTGGCGATCTGCGCCCGGTCGCCGAACAACTGGCTCAAGAGCTTGAGATAAGGCGTCTCGCCGCACCCGCCGCAGGCTCCGGAAAATTCGAACAGCGGTTCGAGGAATTGCACGCCGCGGACATTGGCGAAGTCGACCCGTGCGCGGTCGTTGACCGGCAGTGTCTCGAAGAAAGCGATGTTTGTCCGCTCCCGCTCCAGGATCGGCAGCTTGTCGGTCAGGTTGATCGCCTTGATGTCGGGCTCCCGTGGGCTCGACACCGGGCAGGCTTCTATGCAGAGGCCGCAGCCCGTGCAGTCCTCGACGTAGAACTGCAGCGAGAAGCGGGCTTCGGGATAGCCGCGCGCATTAACCGGCGCCGATTTGAAGTCGTTCGGCGCCGCCGCAAGCAGGTCCTCGTTGTAATAGCGCGAGCGGATAACGCTATGGGGGCAGACGAAGCTGCATTGTCCGCATTGAATGCAAAGATCTTCGCGCCACTCCGGCACGATGTCGGATATGTTGCGCTTCTCGTACACGCTGGTTCCGGAAGGGTAGGTGCCGTCGGCCGGCATCAGGCTGACGGGGATCTGGTCTCCATCGCCGGCGAACATGCGCGCCGTCACCGACTTTACGAAAGCCGGGGCGCTGGCGGGGACCAGCGGCGGCATCTCGATCGTGCTCGTCGCCGCGGCTGGCACCGGTACTTCGTGCAGATGCGACAGCGTTCCATCGACAGCCGCGAAGTTCTTGTCGACGACGGATTGCCCCCTGCGGCCATAGGTCTTGCGGATGGATTCCTTGATGTGGGCGATCGCCTTGTCGCGCGGCAGCACGCCGGAGATGGCGAAGAAACAGGTCTGCAAAACCGTGTTCGTGCGCGTGCCGAGACCGACCTCCCTGGCCACGGCCGAAGCGTCGATGACGAACAGGCGCAGCTTTTTGTCGATGATGGCGCGCTGGACCGTCCGGGGTAGGTGGTTCCAGACTTCATCGGCGGGATAAGGCGCGTTGAGCAGGAAAACGGCACCGGGCGCGGCGACCCGAAGAATATCCTGCCGCTCGAGAAAGCCGAATTGGTGGCAGGCGACGAAGCTTGCCTGCGCGATGAGATAGGGCGCATAAATCGGCGTCGACCCGAAACGCAGATGCGAGACGGTTTGCGCACCGGATTTGTGAGAATCGTAGACGAAATAGCCCTGTGCGTAGAGCCCGGCATCCTCGGCGATGATCTTCACGGTGTTCTTGTTCGCGCCGACCGTGCCGTCGGCGCCAAGGCCATAGAACAGCGCGCGGGTGGCCGAAGGCGGCTCGATCGTGAATGCCGCATCATAGGCCAGGCTCCTGTGGCTCAGATCGTCGTTGATGCCGACGCTGAAGCTGGTCTTGGGATCGCTGGATTTGAGTTCATCGAACACCGCCTTGGCCATGGCGGGAGTGAAATCTTTCGACGAGATGCCGTAGCGGCCGCCGATAATGAGGGGCAGCTTCGGCCAGTTGCCGCGGCTGACGGCGCCGGCGAGGCTGGTCACCACGTCCTGGAAAAGCGGCTCGCCGGTTGCGCCGTTCTCCTTTGTCTGCTCGAGAACCGCGATACGCTGCACCGAGGCGGGAAGCACGGCGAGCATGTGGCTTACCGAGAAGGGGCGGAACAGGCGGACCTGCAGCACCCCGACTTTCTCGCCCGCCGCCTGTAGCGCCGCTGCCGTTTCGCGTGCGGTCTCGGCGCCGGATCCCATCAACACCAGCACCCGTTCGGCATCGGGCGCGCCGTGATATTCGAACAGCCGGTAGCGGCGGCCGATGGCGGCGCCGAAACGCTCCATCGCGCGTTCAACGATGCCGGGCACCTTGTCGTAATAGGGATTCACGGCTTCGCGGGCCTGGAAATAGGTGTCGGGATTATGCGCGGTGCCGCGCACGAAGGGATGCTCGGGGTTAAGGGCGCGGGCGCGATGGGCGCGGACCAGATCGTCGTCGATCATCGAGCGGACTTCCGCATCGGAAAGCAGGTCGAGCGTGTTCAATTCGTGCGAGGTGCGGAAGCCGTCGAAGAAATGCAGGAAGGGAACACGTGCCTCAAGCGTCGCCATTTGCGCGATCAGGGCGGAATCGTGCGCTTCCTGCACCGAGGCCGAGGAGAGCAGGGCGAATCCGGACGCCCGTATCGTCATGACGTCGGAATGGTCACCGAAGATCGACAGGGCCGAGGTGGCGACCGAGCGGGCCGCGACATGAAAGACGGTCGAGGTCAACTCGCCGGCGATCTTCAGCATGTTCGGAAGCATCAGCAGCAGGCCTTGCGAGGCCGTGAAGGTGGTGGTCAGCGCGCCGGATTGCAGCGCGCCATGGACGGCGCCTGCCGCCCCGCCCTCGCTCTGCATCTCCTGCACCACGGGGACGTTGCCCCAGATGTTGGTGCGGCCTTCCGCCATCCACTGGTCGGCGAGCTCGGCCATCGTTGAAGAGGGCGTGATTGGATAGATCGCGCAGACCTCATTGATCCGATAGGCGAGGTCGGCGACGGCTGTATTGCCGTCCATGGTTGTCCTGGTGCTCATGACCGTCCTCAGGCTTGTTCCGGAATCATATCGATCGCGTGGCAGGGGCATTGTTCGAAGCAGGCGGCGCATCCGGTGCAGAGCGCCAGATCGACGCGATAACCACGATCCGGGCCAAGCTTGATGATCGCGGTCTCCGGGCAGGCTGCGAGACAATTGTCGCATTCGTAGCAATTGCCGCAGGAGAGGCAGCGCCTCGCCTCATGCAGAGCCTGTACCTCGGAAAGACCGGCGGTGACTTCGACGAAGCCTTCCCGCAACGCCGGCGGGAGTGCGGTTTGGCGCGACGGTATGGCGTCGCTGTAAATCGGCAGATGCAGGTCGGCGAAGCCGACGACGCGGTGCTTGGCGGGGGCCTGATAATGTGCGTCGCGCAGCCACGCATCGATATGTCGCGCCGCTCGCTTGCCATGGCCGACCGAGATCGTAACCGATTGCTGGCCGGGGACCATGTCGCCGCCGGCGAAAATGCCCTCATGCCCGGTCATCATATCGTCATCCACGACAACGGCGCCGTCATGCGCAAACACGATGCCCGGCACTTGACGGAGAAAACTGCTGTCGGTCTCCTGGCCGAGCGCCAGCACGACGGCATCGGCCGTTAGTGTTTCGAACTGTCCGGTCGGTTGGGGCCTGCCGTCCTTGTCCAGCTCCATCCTCTCGACGGTGAGTTCGGGGCCGGAAATCTGCTTGATCGTGGTCAGCCATTTGATCTTCACGCCTTCTTCGACCGCCTCGTCGGCCTCAAAGGCATGGGCCGGCATATGCTCCCGGTCGCGCCGATAGACGATGAGCGCCTCGTCAGCGCCAAGGCGTTTGGCGGTGCGCGCCGCGTCCATGGCGGTGTTGCCGCCGCCGTAGACCACAACCTTGCGGCCGAGCAGCGGCTTCTTGCCGGGCTGCACGTCATGCAGGAGCGAGACGGCGTCGAGCACGCGCGCGGCGTCGCGCGCGGGAATGTCAACATGCTTGCCGATGCCGGCGCCAATCGCGATGAAAACGGCGTCGAATTTCCCGGCCGTCTTTTCGGCGAGGAGATCCGTGACCTTGTGGTTGGTGGTGATGGTGACGCCCGTCGCCTCGATCCGCGCGATTTCCTGCATCAGGATATCGCGAGGCAGCCGATAGGCCGGAATGCCGAAATGCATCATGCCCCCGGCAACCGGCCCCGCCTCGCGAATTTCGACCGTGTGGCCCAGACGGGTGAGGTGATAGGCGGCCGACAGCCCGCAGGGACCCGCGCCGACGACGAGAACGTGCTTGCCGCTCGGCGCCGCGTCATGCGGCAGCCGCCAGCCCTCGGCGGTCGCCTTGTCGCCCAGGAAGCGTTCGACGGCATGGATGCTCACGCTGCTGTCGAGCTCACCGCGGTTGCAGGCGCTCTCGCAAGGATGATAGCAGACCCGGCCATGCACCGCGGGCATCGGGTTGTCTCGCACCAAATGCTCCCAGGCGGCACGGAATTTGCCGGCCTGCGCCAGATCGAGCCAGCCCTGAATATCTTCTCCGGCCGGACAGGCATGGTTGCAGGGCGGCAGAAGGTCGACATAGGCCGGATGGGTACTTCGCGTCGGACCCGACATCTGACGGTGAGTCATATCCACCAACGGGCTCATGTCTTGGTGGGTATCGCTCATCGCGCATCCTCCCTATCGATGCCGGGAATAAGGTGCTCCCGGAACATCTCAAGCGTCATCAATTCCATTTAGAATGATTAGAGGCCAATGACCGGGCGCGCGTTGATCTTGATCAAGAACGCTGCTTCAGAGCGCGTTTGTGCCTCAGGTCCGAGCTGGCGGCCTTTGAACAAAATTGATCGCGTTATGGCCGGGCGCCGCACGTCTCAAGCAGGCAAGACGACATGGAGATCCTGCTAAAATGCAAAAGACAGCTGAATGACGATTCGGGGGAAAGTCATCCCGCGCCCTAAGGCGCGGGAGTGCGGCCAATGGCCTTGATCTTGCGTAGAACAATATTGCCATGCACGCCCAGGTTTCTCCAAGGCTGTGGGGCTTCCGTCATCCGTCGTGACGCCGTTATGGCGATATGTTTTGCCACTTCCGCGGCGACAAGATAGGCCGCCGTCACGCCCACGATCATCGTTGCGACCGGCCAGGTAATCGTGGTGAATCCAAGCCATGCCCTGAACGGTCCAAGCACCAGAAGCAACGCCACCGCCAAAGCTCCGAGAGAAGTCGCGACCAGAACCACATGCGGGCGGGAGGATTTCCACGGTAGCCGCGACGAACGGATCAGGAAGATGACCAGGATCTGCGTCGCGATCGATTCCAGGAACCAGCCCGTCCGGAAAACGGTTTCGTCGGCCCCAAAGCCCTTCAAAAGGACGAAGAAGGTGGCGGCATCGAATAACGAGGAGACGGCGCCCATGATCAGCGTAAATCGCAGGATGCCGGCCATGTCCCAGCTGCGCGGCGATGACACGTCCTCGGAATCCACGTTATCGAAGGGGATGCCGATCTCCGACAGGTCATAGAGCAGGTTGTTCAGCAAAATCTGCGACGGCAGCAGCGGCAGAAAGGGCAGCACGATCGAGGCCAACGCCATCGACAGCATATTGCCGAAATTCGAGCTTGTGCCCATCCGCACGTATTTCAGAATGTTGGCCAGGGTGCGCCGGCCCTCCCGGACGCCGGCCGCCAATACACTCAAATCCGCGGCCAGCAGGATCATGTCGGCGGCTGCGCGCGCCACCTCGGTCGCCCCCTCGACGGAAAGCCCGACCTGCGCTGCGTGGATCGCGGGCGCGTCGTTGACGCCGTCGCCCAGAAATCCAACGACATGTCCACCCAGGCGCAAGGCTTCAATGATACGTTTTTTCTGTTCGGGATCGATGCGCGCGAAGAGATTGACGTTCCCGACCTGCGCGGCAAGGCCGCTGTCGCTGAGTGCGGCGATGTCGGCTCCGGTCAGCACGCGCTCCGAATGAATGCCGACCGCGGCAGCCACATGCCGGACCACGCCCGGCTGGTCGCCCGAAACAATCTTGAGGCATACGCCAAGCGAAGTCAGTTCGGCCACTGCCGTTGCCGCATCGGGCTTCACCGGATCAGAAAAGACGCAAAAGCCGATGAAGGTCAGGTCCGATTCATCCTCCAGCGTCAGATGGATTTTGCCTGGAGGCAGCGCCCGGATGCCAACGGCAAGCAGCCTGTAGCCTTCGCGGTTATAATGTTCCTGCAGCGTATCAATGCGTAGACGCCAATCGTCATCGAGAGGATGCGCAAGGCCATCCACCTCGATCGCCACGGCGCGTGCCAGAATTTCCTCCGGTGCGCCTTTTGCGATCAAGATCGTTTGATCGTTCCGGATGGCCGATATCGACAAGCAACGGCGGCTGAAATCGAAAGCGAGTTCATCCTGCCGTGTCCACGACGTGGCGTCGAATTCCTGGCTCGCATCCAGAATGGCTTCGTCAAGCGGACTGCGCATGCCCGATTGAAAACGGCTGTTCACGCAGGCGTATTCAAGAACATGTTCGCTGGGGCCACCGTCATAGCCGACGTGCGCCGCGAGCGTGATCTTCGCCTGCGTTATCGTGCCTGTCTTGTCGACACAGAGAATGTCCATTGCGCCGAGATCATGGATCGCGGAAAGCTGCTTCACGATGACGCGCTGCGCGGCCATGCGCTGTGCCCCGCGGGCCAGTGTGACCGTCATCACCATGGGAAGAAGTTCGGGCGTGAGACCGACCGCAAGTGCCACAGCGAAAAGGAACGACGGCAGGGCTGGGCGGCCGGCTGCCAGATGGGCCAGCAACACAAACAGCGTCAGGAACAAGGTGAGCCGCACGATCAGAAATCCGAGCCGCCGGACGCCTTGTTCAAGCGCTGTTGGCGGAACGCTTGCGGCAAGCGCCGAGGCAATCGCTCCAAATCGCGTGCGGGCTCCGGTTTCGACCACCAGCATGGTGCCGCAGCCTGCAATGACGGAAGTACCCGAAAAAAGCGCATTGCGCGCTTCGGCCGGAAGGATCGCAGCGCAGGGTTCCTCGCTCTTGCTCGCCGGAAACGGCTCGCCGGTCATCAGCGACTCGTCGACCTGAAGCGCTTTGGCTTCCAGCACGATGCCATCGGCGGGAATAAGATCGCCCATGCGCAACATCACGATGTCGCCGGGCACGATGGCGCTGACCGGAATGGACAGGCATGTTCCATCGCGCAGCACGTCGGCGCGAACCGCGACGGACTGGCGCAGCGCTTCGGCCGCCTGCTCGGCGCGATGTTCCTGCACAATATCCAGCGTGAGGGAAAGCAGGATCACGGCGGCGATGATAAAAAAGCTTCCGAGATCTCCGATCAGTCCCGAAACCGCCGCTGCCACGAGCAGGATCGCGATCAACGGATTAAGGAGCCGTATTGCGAGCTTGACGAGAAGCGGCCGGCCTCGAACCGCTGCAAAGCGATTTAGGCCGAAGCGTTTCGCCCGTTCCTCGGCCTCGCTTTGGGTCAATCCGGTCCGTTGCGCATTAAGGGCGGCCAGAAGCGTAGTTGAGGGGATACGCCAGAAGGCGCGATCATCTTTTGCAGGCTTGGCCGCGGGCGCTGAAAAAGTCATGATTATTTTCCCGGGTGGCGCGCACTATACTGTTTTCGTGACTTCCAGTTCGCGTGAAGAAAGCGCCTCAAAACACAGGAAAGGAGCCGCGGTTCTGATTCCATCAGAACCGAAAAAACTCTGAAAAGAATTTGGCCAAAGATCAGTTGCATGGTTTGATCAGGCGAAAAATATGCGTGATTTTTTCTGCGTCGTTTTGCTCAGTTATCTTTCCTTCAGTCTTTATTGGATCGCCGCGACCCGAGATATATTCGAGGCGATCGCTGCGTGAATCACCAAGGTTCTTACAGCGCGACATCATCCACGGTGGAAGGCTGCTCCTGCAGCGATACAAAATCGCCACCGCCGAAGTCCTCTTCGGGAGGCGGATAGAGGCTGAGTTCATCGTACACCTGCCTGACGCCCGGCGTGGTCTCGGCCGCGACGATCGCCGCCCGCCGGCAACGTTCATCCGTAATGATGCCGCTGAGCGATACGATGCCATCGCGTACGATGACGTTGAATCTGGACGGAGACCAGTCGGCTCGCTTGATGGCTGCGAGGACATTGCTGCGGATTTGATCGTCGTCGGCAGTTGGATCGGGAACGTCGCGGGCGAAATCGCTGACGGCTTGAAGGAGGTTGGACCTGGTCACGATGCCGACGATCTGGTCTTTGCGCATCACCGGCACGCGCTTGACATTGTGCTTTTCAATGATCCGTACAATTTCTTCGAGCGAGGCATCTTCCGCAACGGTGACGGGATCCAATGACATAATATCCCCGACCTTGCGGCCGCGCTCATGTACAAAGTCGGATGCGATCTGGCCGCTGCCCACCAGCAGGCGTAACCACCGGCCGCGTTTTCGCTGCGTTCCGATTTCCGCACGGCGGATAAAGTCACCTTCCGAAATAATGCCCACGAGCTTGCCCGCTGCATCAACGACCGGCAGGCCGCTGATGTGATGCTTGAGCATGATGTTCGCGGCTTCGATGATGGAAGTTTCCGGGCCGACCGTAACCACCTTCCGGGTCATGATTTGATAGGCGCGCACTGAAGATCTCCACGACCGACGTCCATAATTAGTGATGGTAGTCGAAGAGATTGCGGGCGGCTTGATCAGGGTCAATCGGCGCCCCCAGGCAAAGATCCAGTGCCAGCGCCGGACAGGACGATGGCGTTCATAAAAGCATTACACGACAGGCTGAACGGCGTTCGTCCGGATACGGCTGCTGAAGGGCCACTTTTGTCTGTGTCAGCCCGCGGCCGCCGGCATGCTTTTTTCGAGCGCGCCGGCGATCGCATCGTCAACCCGCTCGAGCCAGATGAATTCGAGTTTATTGCGGGCGCCCTGGGGAATTTCATCGAAGTCCCGCCGGTTTCTCGCGGGAAGCATCACTCTGGTCAGGCCCGCAGCCGCAGCCGCGACAACCTTTTCCTTGATTCCGCCAACGGGCAGCACAGGGCCCCGCAGCGAGATCTCGCCGGTCATGGCGGTATCGTTCCTGACCGTGCGGTTGGTGAGCAAGGAGGTGAGCGCGGTGAACATCGCGACCCCCGCGCTTGGCCCGTCTTTCGGCGTGGCACCTGCCGGCACGTGAACGTGGATGTCGCTCTTCTCGAATATCGATGGATCGATCCCAAGCTGCGTGGCGCGGCTCTTTACCAAAGTCAGAGCTGCCTGCACGCTCTCGCGCATCACGTCACCCAACTGGCCGGTCAGGATCAGGGCTCCTTTCCCGGGGACGCGGGTGGCCTCGATAAAGAGGATGTCGCCGCCGACCGGCGTCCATGCAAGCCCGGTCGCAACACCGGGAATGCTGGTGCGCATCGCGATCTCGTTTTCAAAGCGAGGTTGACCGAGAACCGTAATAAGATCCTTCGCCGTAAGGATCACCTTGTTCGAGCTGCCTTCGGCAATCTGCACCGCCGCATATCGGAAGGCTTTGCCGATTTCGCGCTCCAGAGCCCGTACGCCAGCCTCCCGGGTGTAACCCTTGATCATGAGCCGCAACGTTTCGGCGTCGATCTCGGCCTGCTCCGGCTTTAAGCCGTTGGCCTCAAGCTGGCGGCGAACCAGGTAACGCTGTGCGATCTCAAGCTTCTCATCCTCCGTGTAGCCCGGCAGGCTGATGATTTCCATACGGTCCAGCAACGGCCCCGGAATCGTATCGAGCATGTTGGCGGTGGCGATAAACACGACGCGTGAAAGGTCGAACGGCACTCCAAGATAATTGTCGCGGAATGTCGCATTCTGTTCCGGATCGAGAACCTCGAGCATGGCGGCCGACGGGTCGCCCTGGATTCCGCGCCCCATCTTGTCGATCTCGTCGAGCATCATAACGCAGTTGCGCGCGCCGGCTTTCTTGATTCCCTGGATGATGTTGCCGGGCAGGGCCCCGATATAGGTTCGCCGGTGTCCCCGGATTTCGGCCTCGTCATGAACGCCGCCCAGGCTGACACGAACGAATGGCCGCCCCATCGCGCGTGCAATCGACTGCCCCAGCGAGGTCTTGCCAACGCCGGGAGGTCCGACAAAGCACAGGATCGGTGCTTTGCCCTGCGGTGCCAGCTTTCGCACCGCCAGATATTCGACAATTCGGCTCTTGATCTTCTCCAGGCCGAAATGATCCTCGTCGAGGATGCGTCGCGCTTCCGCAATATCGATGGCCTTCTCGGCCGGCAGCGCCCAAGGCAGGTCAATCAGCCAATCGAGATAGCTGCGGACCATGCCCGCTTCGGCGGCGGCCTCCGGCATCCGCTCGTAGCGGCGCACTTCCTTCCGGGCCTGGCTTTCGGCTTCCGCCGGCATCTCGGCCTTGGCGATCGCTTCGTTCAATTCCGCAACTTCCTGCGCCTTTCCGTCGCCTTCTCCCAGTTGGCGCTGAATGGTCGCCATCTGCTCGCGCAGGATCGCCTCTCGCTGGCGTTCATCGAAGGTTGCTTTGGTCTTTTGACCGATCTCGTTCGTCAGCCGAAGAACCTCCAGCCGCTCGGCCAGATAGCGCGAAACCTTCTCCATTCGCTGTGAGAGGTCGATCGTCTCCAGAATCTCCTGCTTGTCCTGCGGTTTGATGTCCATATAGGAGGTCGCGAGATCGGCGAGCGCCGCGGCAGAGGTCGTGGACTGGAATGCGGCAAGCAGTTCCGGCGGTGCCTGCGGAAGCAGCTGAACAGCTTCGATGGCCAGCCGTTGCAGATTGAGGAAGCGCGCCTCAATCTCCGGCGAACTCGTTGTCGGCTCCGGAATGTGCAGAACCCGCGCCGCCAGGAACGGCGTTCCGGGAAGGAAATCAAGAATGCGGGCGCGCTGCACGCCCTGGCAGATGATGTGATGGGTTTCGTCCGGCCCGGTGATGTAACGTATGATGTTGGCGATCGTGCAAATCCGATAGAGGTCGCCGGGGGCGGGATCCTCCGCTTCCGCGTTTCGCTGCAACAGGATTCCGATCGGCCGCTGTTCGCGCAACGCTTGTTGTGCGGCGGCGATCGATCGCGGGCGGGCTATCGTAACCGGAGTGATGACTCCCGGAAACAGGACGGTATTACGAACCGGAACGATGATAAGGGCATCGCCCGGAATCGGAACGGATTCGGCCTGAACGCGCGACGAGCCGGATGTGGGTTCTTCGGTGATGGTCGGCATGGTCATCCTTACGCTGATTTTGCCAGCCGTAACGCGAGGCATCCATTCACGGCGAATCGGCTTACGGCATAACGCCCTGTTGGCAGTACGATGCGGCGTTCGAACCGGCCTTGCGGAAGCTCAAGCCGGTGAATTCGCGCGTTACGCAGTTCAACCGGCAGCACGCGATGCCCGCTGACCACAAGCGTTCCGTTCTCAATCACGGCCTTGACTTGATCCAGATCGACACCGGGCAGGGCAACCAGGATGAGCAATTCCCTGTCGGTCTCGATCACGTCGATCGGAGGCTCCCAACTGGGCTCTCGAGCGCCGGCCGCCGATTGCAGGCTGAAAAATTGCCGATGTAATCGTTCGGCGCGGGCGAGCGAATCGATCGCCTCGGACAGCATCCAGTTAACGGGATTTTTTGTCGCCATTACTCTCTCGCCTCTATCGAACGGTCACTTTGTGTTCCGTCCAGCCCAATGCAGCCAGTCAAAATATAAGGATAGCCTTGACTCCCTGCCACTCAATCAAGAGCCTGCAATCGAGGGCCGGCGAGAACAAGCGCTGCGACGATTGGCATGATTACCCCAATCCAAACCTGCCGGAAAAAAGCCGCCACTAAGGAGGACAGTACCGAATGGTAGCGGAAGTTTCTTGAGCAGGATCAAGTCGAGCAGGATACCCTGCCGGGCAGGCAGCGTAATGGCAAACCGTCCGCCCGGTAACTCGGCTTGCCCGCCTTGATCAGGTGTGCCGCTTGGGAATATCCGTCGTCGGCGCTGAAGCGCGCGGAAATTCCGAAACCTGCCACCCCGATGGCCGCGACCAGCGCAAGGACCACGATTTTCAGGTGGGTCGTGCGATCCGCGCTGTACATGGAAGAATTCATCGACGCCTCCCGGCTTTCCGGCTGAGCAAAAGCATTCCCTGCCCGATGGTTTTTAGTCGAGGTCACCAGGTGCTGAAATTTCGATTCTTATCTTAGGGGAACCTCCCTACGTACATTACCGGAGACCATCTTCGGCCCTCAGCATGTTAAGGGGCTTAAAATGGGGGCGGCTCGCTGAGGCCCTCTTGGCGGGTGTTGACGTCGCAAATATTCAACTTGGAAGCATGCCCGGATGAAAGAGCTCGCGCTGGCGAAGGTCTATCAATTGCTCGAGCCGGGCCCGGTCGTCCTGCTGACGACCGCCCGCAAGGGGCGCGCCAATGTCATGACGATGTCCTGGCATATGATGGTGGAGTTCGAGCCGCCGCTTATCGCCTGCGTGGTCAGCGAGGGCGACTACAGTTTTGCGGCATTGCGCGCCACGGCAGAATGCGTCATCGCCATTCCGGCGTTGGAGCTCGCCAAAAAGGTCGTGGATGTCGGCAATTGTTCAGGCCGCGACGTCGCGAAATTCGATAAGTTCGGACTGACGCCGCTGCCCGCCGAGCAGGTATCGGCACCCTTGATTGGCGAGTGTTTCGCCAATCTGGAGTGCAAGGTGGTCGATAGCCACCTCGTGAACAAATATGACCTTTTTGTTCTCGAAGTAGTGAAGGCCTGGACCGATCCGGGGCAGCGAAATCCCAAAACCATCCACCATCACGGATATGGCAAGTTCGTGGTGGATGGCGATGTGATCAAGCTCAGATCGAAAATGCGCTGACCGGAGGCGTTGAGCCGGTTTTTGAGGCATGGTTATCCTCGCGTGGCGGACCGGACGATGCCAATCTTGAAATGTCGTTTGGCGTAGGCGACGATTTCGGGGTCGCTGGGGTGGTCGGCTGCTTCGACCGCAACGATCCGGCTACCGAGTTCCGGGTTGCGCTCGCGAATATATTTGGCAAGCTCAACCTTTGTGCCGGACGGCCCGAGTATCAGGATCTCGCCGGCGTCACTGACGGCAGTCATGACCTGATTCAGGAATTCCTCGCTCTCATGGACATGGCCGCTCGCTATCGAGTTGGCCTTGTGATGGATATGCCGCGTCGGCATGTGGGGATGTAAGACGATTTCGTCGGTGCCGGAGAGGCCAAGATGAAAAATCCTGGCCTGCAAATGATCAATCCAGACGATCGCATGAAAGTGGCTCGGCATTGTATTGCTCCATTTTCGCATGATGACTCGCGTCGTTCACGCATTCGATTTTCGTTAAGCCTCAAATGACAAACCGGGGATTGATCCGCATCAACACTTCAGCGGCGCCCGCGTTCTAATTTTTATGCCTAGGAAGAAAAATCGGAGTTATCTGATGGCCAAGATGATGAAAGCCGCGGTTGTGCGGCAATTTGGAAAACCCCTGAAGATCGAAGAGGTTCCAGTTCCGTCGCCGGGCCCGGGCGAGGTCTTGGTCAAGATCGTCGCGACTGGTGTTTGTCATACCGACTTGCATGCGGCGGATGGCGACTGGCCGGTGAAACCTCACCCGCCGTTCATTCCCGGCCACGAGGGTGCGGGAATCGTGGCGGCGGTAGGTGCGGGCGTAACGCAGCTAAAGGAAGGCGATCCGGTAGGCATCGCTTGGCTGCACGATGCCTGTGGTTGCTGCGAGCATTGCATCACGGGATGGGAAACGCTGTGCGAAACGCAGAATGACAGCGGCTACAGCGTCAATGGCAGTTTCGCGGAATACGCCATCGGCTCGGCGGCCTATGTTGCGCGCCTGCCTGCGAATGTGGACTTCGTCGCGATGGCGCCAATCCTGTGCGCGGGTGTCACGACCTACAAAGGTATCAAGGAAACCGAAGCGCGTCCCGGAGAATGGATTGCGATTTCAGGCATTGGTGGGCTTGGACATGTCGCGATTCAATACGCAAAGGCCATGGGACTTCACGTCGTCGCGCTGGATGTGACCGAGGAAAAGCTCGCACTGGCGCGCAGCCTGGGCGCGGAATTGGCAATCAACGCCCGAGCGCCCGACGCCAGCGCGCAGGTACTGAAGCAGACCGGCGGGGGCGCCCATGGTGTTCTCGTAACGGCGGTTTCGACTCCGGCCTTTTCGCAGGCATTGCAACTGGTGCGGCGCAAGGGGACGGTCAGCCTGGTCGGCCTGCCGCCGGGGCAATTCGCGACGCCGATTTTCGATGTTGTTCTCAAGCGCATCACTCTGCGCGGATCGATCGTCGGAACGCGCAAAGACCTGGCGGAAGCCGTCGAATTTGCCAGCGAAGGAAAAGTGAAGGCTCATATCCATGAGCGGCGGCTGGAAGATATCAACTCCGTCTTCGCCGATCTCAAGGCCGGCCAGGTGGACGGGCGTGTCGTCCTCAGGTTCTGAACGATCCGATGCCAATGTGCGGAATGGATTGCTTCATGAGCATGAGATCGCTTAAGCGATCATTTTCCAGCATACGGATATTCAAGCCGACGGCTGCGTTGATGAGGATCAAAACGGCTTTTTCCGCAGGGGATATTCATATCAAGGGCAATGTGTTTTGGAGAAGAATGATGTTACGTAAAACGATCCTCGCCGTCTTTGCGGTCGCTGCAGTGAGTTTGGCTTCGACAGGAGCATCCGTTGCCCGTGGCGGCGGCGGTCATGGCGGCGGCGGTCACGGGGGAGGTTTCCATGGCGGAGGAGGTTTCCACGGTGGAGGTTTCCATGGAGGCCATTTTCACGGCGGCGGCTGGGGCTACGGCCTGATGCCGTTTGGATATGATGATTACCCGTTTGGCTACGGTGATTTTGGCTATGGTGATGACGACCTCTCGGACTGCTACGTAGTTCGGCAGCGTGTCCACACGAAAAAGGGCTGGCGCGTCCGCAATGTCGAGGTCTGCGATTGATCATGTTTGGTTCGGGTCAGGATCGTTATCCTGATCTGAATGGGAAGATGTCAAAATAATCCGCCGGGGAGCTCCGGCGGATTATTTTTTTGTTGGAGGCCGGGAGGTTGGCGGCCTGACGTATCCGTGCCGCGTTCACGCCCCCCGACAATTGGCTCCGTGGCCCGGATATGCAATGCGGGAGGAAGACAGGTCACGTGATGGTTGAATGGCCGCGACCAGCCTGTCACGACCAGCCTGTCACTCCAGTGATTTCCTGAACCTCAGGATGCTGAAGGTCATGAGAACCGCGGCAATGATCGCCATCGCCAGAAATTCCGGCCACAGGATCGTCACCCCGACTCCCTTCAGGAAAGTGCCGCGGATGACAATGAGATAGTAGCGCAGCGGATTGATGTAGGACAGCCACTGCAGCACGTTCGGCATGCTGGAGATCGGAAAGCTGAACCCGGACAGGGTAAACAGCGGATTCACGACGAAGAAATTGGTCGCAAACGCCTGCTGCTGGGTCGAGCAGACCGTGGAAATCAGCAGTCCGATCGCGAGCAGGCTCAAAAGATACAGCATCGTGCCAAATGCGAAAACCAAGGGGTTACCAACGAAGGGAACCTGAAACCAGAGGATCCCGACGATGCTGATCAGGCCGGCAATTCCCAACCCCACGACGAAAAACGGCACCGTCTTGCCGAGTATGAATTCGGCCGGCCGGATCGGGCTCACCATGATCTGTTCGAGCGTGCCGACTTCGCGTTCCCGCACCACCGCGAAGGCGGTGAGATTGACCAGCATGACAAGCGTGATCGTCGCGATCAGGCCGGGCACGAAGAACCAGCGGCCGTTGAGATCCGGATTGAACCAGGGCCGCTGCACGACCTCGACCTGCACCAGTTCGGAGCCTTCGACGCCCCGGGTGCGTTCCGCCAGATCGGTGATGTAATTCGCCGAGAATTGCGCGGCGATCGTATTGACGTAGCCAAGCGCAATCAGCGCCGTATTGGAATTGGTGCCATCGACCACGACCTGAAGAGGCGCGGCCTGGCCCTTGCGTAGGAGATTGGCGAATCCGGCGTGGATCACCAGCGCGACCGCGGCGTCGCTACGGTCGATCGCGGCGTCCGCCTCCTGCTGCGACTGCGCCACTCGAACGATATCGAACCGGGTGCTCGAGGTGAATCCGGCAATCAGTTCCCGGCTTTCCTGGGTGTGGTCGAGGTCGAGCACTGCGGTCGAGACATGATAGACCTCGAAGGTGGCGGCGTAGCCGAACAGAAGCAATTGGATGACAGGCGGGACGATCAGGCGGAAACGGCCCCATTTGTCGCGCCAGAGCTGAATGAACTCCTTCGTCAGGATGTGGGTGAGGCGGCCAAACATCGGCGATCAATCCAGTCTCTTGCGGAATGCCCGCGCGGCCAAGGTCATGACGGCTGCGGCGTAGACGAGCAGGAACAGGATTGGCACCGCCAGCGCGGCGATGCCCGCGCCCTTGAGAAATATCGCCTTGATGATCGTCACATAGTATCGGGAATAGACCAGATAGGTGATGTCCTGAATGATGGTTGGCATCTGATCGATCGGAAATACGTAGCCTGACAGCAGCGTGGTCGGCAGCATCGTCAGCAGCAGCGCGACCTGACTTGCCCCGATCTGGCTGCGGATCAGCACCGACAGCAGATAGCCGATCCCCAGCACGACGGTCAGGAACAGGGTCGTGGTGGCGAACAGCGTGAAAAGGGTGCCGCGAAATGGCACGCCGAACCAGAGTGTCGCGATGATCAGGCAGAATGAGGCGTCAATCCAGCCAAGCGCAAGGTAGGGCGCAAGCTTGCCCACCATGACCTCGCTCGGCGTGACCGGTGTGGACACCAGCAGCTCCATGGTTCCACGTTCCCACTCGCGTGAGATGGTGAGTGACGTGAGTTGTGCGCCGACCAGCGCCATGATGACCGCGACCAGTCCCGGAATAATGAAGTTGCGGCTGTCCAGGTCTTCGTTGAACCAGACCCGCGATTGAACGGCCACCGGCTGGATTTGCTGGAGTTCGCCCCCCTGTCGGCCCAGCGCGTCGAGTGCGACGTCGTTTGAATAGCCGGAGACGATTGCGACGGCGTAGCCATAGGCGATGTTCGCGGTGTTGTCGTCGGTCGCATCCAGGATGGCCTGAACGCTCGATGTCCCGGTATCGTTCAAGCGTTCGGAAAAGTCCGGGGGAACGACGATGGCGATCTTGCAGTCCGAACGGTCGATCGCCGAGATCAGCTCCGGGTAGGTCCGGACGTTGCGGGCGATCGCAAAATAGGATGACGCTTCGAAATGCTTGAGCAGCGACTGGCTGTTCTGGCTTGCCTCGCGGTCGAATGTGCATACCGGAATGTGCTTGAGATCCAGCGTCACGCCGTAGCCGAGCAGGAACATCTGGGTGAACGGCATCAACAGCGCGATCATCAGACTGCGGGGATCGCGCCAGATCTGCAGCAGCTCCTTGAGAGCGATGGCTCTGAGCCGGCGGAACCTCATGCGGCTTTCCCCGCGGCGGCGACGTCGGCTGCGATAAGCTGAACGAATACGTCCTCCAGCGATGGAGAAATGCGGGAAATGCGACGCGGATGCAGTCCTTTCGACGCGAGGAAATCCGGAATCTCGGCGAGGCTTTTCTCCGCGTTATCGACCAGCAGGTGCAACGCATCGCCGAATACCGAACAGTCGCGCACGTTCGGCGCATGCTGCAAGGCTTCGAGCATCGGGCCAAGCGCGTCGCATTCCAGGAGCAGCAGATCGCCGCCGATGCCCGTCTGCTTGAGTTTCGCGGGGCTGCCGGTCGCGATCAGGCGTCCATGGTTGATCAGGGCGATGCGATGGCAGTATTCGGCCTCCTCCATGTAGTGGGTGGAGACCAGGACAGTCACGCCCTCGCTCGCCAGGTTATGGATCAGATCCCAGAAACGCCGCCGCGATGCGGGTTCGACGCCCGAGGTCGGTTCATCCAGGAACAAGATCGGCGGCCTGTGCAAAACGGCGCAGCCCAACGCCAGGCGTTGCAGCCATCCGCCGGCGAGCGTGCCCACCATGGCCTGTTCGCGGCCGGCAAGGCCTGCCATGTCGATCGCGAAGCGCATGCGCTCGCGCAGCTCGGCGCGCGGCACGCTGTAGATGCCGCCGAAAAACTCCAGATTTTCCTCGACCGTGAGGTCGCGATAGAGCGAGAATTTCTGCGACATGTATCCGATATGCTGGCGCACGCCTTCCGGATCGCGCGCGACGTCGATCCCGGCGACGATCGCGCGGCCGCTGCTCGGCCGAAGCAGGCCGCACAGGGTTCGGATGATCGTCGACTTGCCGGCGCCGTTCGGACCGAGGAAGCCCATGATCTCGCCGCTTGCGATCCGGAAGCTGACGTGATCCACGGCAACGAAATTGCCGAATCGCTTGACAAGATCCTCGGCGACGACCTGATCGATCTTGCCGGCTTGTGCGGGCTGTGCGGGTCCGTTCACTGCGCTTGCCCCGTTTCCAGTAGCGCGACAAAGACATCCTCGATGCTGGGCACAGCAACGGCGATGCCGGAAACCTGCACACCGGCGAGACCGATGGCCTCGCGCAATTGAGGAATACGCAGGTCCGAATTGTCGACCACGGCATGTACCCCATCGCCAACGAGCAGGACCTGGCTCACCCCCGGCTTCCCGGTGATCGCGCTGCGCACGGCGCGGCCGTCCATGGAGGATATTGCGATCAACGCTCCCGGCATGCGCTTCTTGAGCTCTGTCGGCGTGTCGCAATAGAGCGCGCGACCGCTATGCAGAAGGGTGAGCCGGTTGCAGCGCTCGGCTTCGTCGAGATACGCGGTCGATATCACGATGGTCACGCCGTCTTCGCGCAGCCCGTACAGGATGCGCCAGAAGTCACGGCGCGATACCGGGTCCACGCCCGTGGTGGGCTCGTCCAGCAGCAATATCTTCGGGGTATGCACCAGCGCGCAGGCGACCCCCAGCTTCTGCTTCATTCCGCCGGACAATTGGCCGGCCCGGAATTTGCCGAAATTACTCATGCCGGACGCCGCCAGCAGGCGGCTCGCGCGCTCGCGTCGAAGCGCGGGCGGCACCTCGAACAGATCGGCATAGAAACGGATGTTTTCATCCACGGTAAGGTCTTCGTAGAGACCGAAGCGTTGCGGCATGTAGCTGACATGCGGCTTTATCCCTTCCGGGTCGGCCACGGCATCGACGCCGTCGATCACGATGGCGCCTCCGTCCGGCCGCATGACGCCGGCCAGCATTCGCATGGTCGCCGTCTTGCCGGCGCCGTCGGGCCCGACCAGACCGAAAATCTCTCCGCGATTTACCGAAAAGCTCAGCCGGTCCACCGCGGTGAATGCCGCGAAACGCTTGACCAATCCGTCAACCTGAATGATCGGGGATTCGGCGGTCATGACTTGCCTGACGGCAGCGCCTCGAGCAAGGCGTCGGCCGGCATGCCCGGCACCAGCTCATGAGTCGGGTTGGCGATATCGATCTTGATGCGATAGACGAGCGTCACGCGTTCGGCGTGGGTTTCGACGCTCTTCGGCGTAAACTCCGCCGAAGACGAAATAAAGGATACCCGTCCCTTGTAGGTTTTCCCTGGATAGGTATCGGTTGTGACGGTGGCGGCCTGATCGAGCCGGATCTTGCCGATGTCGGTCTCGTTGATATAGGCGCGCAACCAGATATGGTCGAGATCGGCGAGCGTTGCCACCGGCGTGCCCGGCACCATGATCTCGCCAAGTTCGGCCTCGCGCACGGTGATCACACCGTCGAACGGCGCCGATAAAACGGTGTAATCGAGTATGATCTTGGCGAGCTTGAGCGCCTCTTCCGCATTCTTGATATTGGCCCTTGCCAGTTCGACCTGGCGCTCGGCGGCCAGCTCCAACGCCTGGTCACGCTCGATCGCGGCGTTTGCCTTCTTTAATGCCGCACTGGTTTGATCGCGCGTTTCGATGGTGCCCGCGCCCCGCTTCATCAGGTCGTCGGCACGGGTAAATTCGAGCTTCGCCAGTTCGAGATCCGCCGCGTCGCTTTCGAGCAGCCTCTGCGCCGCCGTGCAGTTCTGCTCGGCCGTTGCAAGCTGACGTTTTTGCACCTCCAGGGTGGTCTCGGAGATCGATACCTGCTGGCGATAATCGGAATCATCAACGCGCGATATCAGCGTGCCGGCCTTGACCCACTGGCCTTCGTCAAACGGCAGTTCAATAATGCGCGATTGAACGGTCTTGAATCCGAGGACGCTTTGGTGCGCCTCGATATTGCCTGAGAGGAAGATGGTCTGGCTCTGATGGCCGAATCCCAGCCCCGCCGTTATCCTGTCCCATTGCCAGTAGGCCACCCCGGCGCCGGCCAGCACCAATACGCCAGCCAACAATATCCACTTCGGCAATTTCGCCACAGCCATCTCTCATCCCATTGAAACACTGGCCGACAAGATTCGGCGCTCGCCAGCAAATTGCCGGGATTTCACCGGGCGGTGTTGACAGGGATCAAAAGGGCCGATTGCCCGAAATGGGGCGGGGTCCGAGCGTGGAGCTTAGCCGGCCTTGCGTCATCCGATGAACTCCGCAGCCGGAGCGTCGCGGGATCAGCCGCCGAGATAGGCTTCCTGGATTCGGGGATTCCCGGCCAGTTCTGATGCCGGGCCGGAAAGCGTGATCGTTCCGGTCTCGATGACGAAAGCGCGGTTGGCGATTTCCAGGGCCATTGCGGAGTTCTGCTCCACCAGGAAAACCGCAAGCTGTGTACGTTTGTTGAGTTCGACGATCCTGTCAAAAAGCTGGTCGATGACGATAGGGGCGAGGCCGAGAGAGGGCTCGTCGAGCATCAAAAGACTTGGGCGGCTCATCAACGCACGCCCGATGGCGAGCATCTGCTGTTCGCCGCCCGATAGCGACCAGCCAAGCTGCTTGATCCGCTCCTTGAGACGCGGAAAGAGATCGAACACGAGCGTCATGTCCTCTTCAATCGCCTTCCTGTTGTTAGGCCGGGCGGCCGTTCCGGAGAGCAGGTTTTCGCGAACGGTCAGGCCCGGAAAAATCCGGCGTCCTTCCGGGCAATGCGCCAATCCGGATGCGACAATCGCTTCGACCGGCGTGCGATTGATGTTCTCGCCTTTCCAGGAAATGACCCCCGAGGTCGGCCGTAACAGGCCGGAAATCGTGTTCAGCGTCGTCGTCTTTCCGGCGCCATTGGAGCCGATCAGAGCGACGATTTCCGCCGCCTCGACGTTGAAATTGATGCCTTTCAGAACCTCGATATGTCCATAGGCGACCTTCAGGTTCTCCACTCTAAGCATGACGGCGGCGCCTGCCGAGATAGGCCTCTATGACGAGAGCGTTTGACTGCACCTCCGCCGGCGAGCCGTCGGCGATCTTTTTGCCGAAATCCAGCACCGCAACCCTGTCACTGATATCCATGACGAATCTTACGTTATGCTCGACCAGCAAAACGGTGATGCCGGTGCTTTTGAGCCTTGAGATGGTTTCGAGAAGGGCCAGGCTTTCGGTCATGTTCATGCCGGCGGCGGGTTCATCGAGCAGCAGGATACGAGGTTTGGTTGCGATCGCACGCGCGATTTCAAGAAGGCGCTGCTGCGCATAGGGCAGTTGATCGGCCGCATCATCCGCCCGGTGGATCAGGCCGACGGTATGCAGCGCCTCGCGCGCCGCTTCGTCGATGGCCGTTTCAGTACGGCGATGATTCCTGTTCCCGGTGACGATACCGAAGAGAGATTCGGCGCTACGGCATCCGGCCGCGACTTTGACGTTTTCCAATACATTCAGATTGGCGAACAGGCGTATGTTCTGGAACGTGCGGGCCAATCCCAGTTGAGCGATCCTGTGAGGCTTGAGACCGGAAATTTCCCGGCTGTCGAGCTGGATCGAACCTGCATCGGCAGGCGAGGCGCCGCTCAACGCATTGATGAGCGTTGTCTTGCCCGAGCCGTTTGGCCCAATGACGGATTGAACGATGCCTCGCGGAATATCGAGATCGATGTGGTCCAGCGCCACCAGGCCGCCAAACCGGCGAGTGACGCCGCGCGCCTGCAGAATTGCTGCCGGACTCATTGCGGATGTCCCCAGCGCAATTTTCGGACCGAGATGACGGAAGCGAGGCCGCCCGGAAGCAACGCGATGATGCCAATGACCCCGAGCCCGTAGAGCACCAGATACCATTGTCCGAGGAATCGAAGGGCTTCCGGGAGTATCGTCAGCGCCAGTGCGCCCGCCACACAGCCCGGGATGGAGCCCATGCCGCCGACGATGAGCATGGTCATCAGGAATACGGCTTGCGTTCCCGAGAAGCTGTCGGGGCTTATGAAACGGATCGAGGAGGCATAAAGACAGCCGGCAATCCCCGCATATATCGCTCCGATCATGAAGGCGAGCAATTTCATGCGCAACGTATCGACGCCGCTTTGCTCGGCCGCGATTTCGCTATCCTTGGTCGCAATCATCGCCCGGCCTACCGTCGAATGTCGTATGCGTGCGGCGACAACGACAGCCAGGGCAAGAACAGCGATCATGATGTAGTAGTGTTGTATCTGCCCCTGGGGATGCCAGCCTAACAGGTCGATGCCGGGGATGTCTCTCAAACCGGACGTGCCGCCGGTAACGGGCTCCCAATGCACGATGATCAATCGAACAATTTCGGCAAAGCCGATCGTTGTCATGGCAAGATAGTGTGTCCGCAGCCGCAGTGTCGGGAGTCCCAGGACGAGACTGGCGAGAGCGACCACCAGGATGGCGGAGAACGACGCCGCGATCCAGGGCAGACCGAATTTTGTCGCAAGAGCCGTCGAATACGCGCCAAGCCCGTAAAAGGCGGCCTGACCGAAATTAATCTGGCCGGTCCAGCCGGTGGTGTAGTTGAGGCCGAGCACGACGATTGCGTTCAGGATTGCGATGTTAAGCAGCTGGATGACGTAATTATCGTGCGTCAACAATGGAATTGACAGCGCTCCTGCCGCGACGAGGGCGAGGTAAGGTGAAATCCTCAACTCACACCTTCTCGCTGGTTTTCTCGCCGAACAGGCCGCGAGGCCACGCGATCAGCACGCCGATCATGATGATGAACGCATAGGCGTCCCGGAAATTCGAGGAAATATAGCGGGCTCCGAACGTCTCGATGAGGCCGAGAGACAGGCCGCCGATAACCGCGCCGGGAAGACTGCCAAAGCCGCCGATCACGCTGACGACGAACGCCTTGAGGCCGAGGCTTCCGCCCATGGTTGGTTCGGCGAGATAGGTCGGAGCCACCAAAAGACCGGCGATGCCGGACAGCACGGCCCCGGAGGCGAACGCCACGGCAATGGTGCGTTGTACCGGAATGCCGACGAGGCGTGCGGTGCGCAGATCCTGCGCCGTCGCCTGCATGAGAATTCCAAAACGCGTTCTGGTCAGAAGCAGGAACTGCAGCGTCAGAACCACGATCAGCGTCGCGAAGGTGAACGCCTGATGCATCGATATGACCACGCCCGCGAACCGCAGCGGCGCGCCATGAACGGGCGACGGCAAGGAGACCGGCAACGGTCCCCAGATGATGAGCGCCAGGTTTTCCAGGACGATTCCCATCGAGATCGTCGTGAGAATGACGAGAAAAGGGGAACGGCCACGCAGCGGGAGATAGACCAGCACCATGAAAACGATGCCGATCAGCGCCATCGCGGCCATGGTAACGATCCAGGCGATCGCAATGGGTAATTCCTGCGTGACCGCGCTGCTGATTCCGATAAAGGCGCCGAGCATCAGCAACTGGCCTTGAGCGAAATTAACGATCTGGACAGTGTTGAAGATCATGAGCAGCCCGAGCGCGACCAGGGCATAGATGCTTCCCAGTGCCAGACCGTTGACGATGAGTTGGCCCATCGTTGAATTCCGCTAATCCGCGGTATCCTTGATCGGGCCGACAAATTCCGGCGTTTTGCCCTTGTTCCGGTAGATTCCGAGCGTGTGCGCGAGATCGCCCGCATTGTCGGCCGTGTACTCGATAAACAGGCCCTTCCAGCCCTTGGTCGCGGCAAGGCTATCCCGGATCGCGGCCTTGTCACAGCCGACTTTCTCGATCACATCCTTGAGCAAATAGACCGTGTCGTAGTAGGCGACGGTGAAGTTGTCGGCTGGCACCTTGTACCTGGCCAGGATCTGCTTCGACCAGTCGACGATCTTCGGATCGGTTGAAGGTTGGGGGATCATCCCGCCGATCGCATAGGCGCCATCCGCTTCGGCTGTAGACAGGTTGTTCAGTGTCGTCTGAGCTACGATGCTCGAATTTCCGATGGTGGTCAGCTTGATTCCGAGATCGCCCATCTGCTTCATCACAAGCGCGATGTCCGCAGGCCGTCCGAACAAGATGAGGCTGTCCGCGCCTTTGTCCTTGATCTCGAGGAGCTGCGCGCTCATGTCCTTGTCGGAAGGCGCATAGGATGTCACGGCCACTGGGGTGACATTCAATTTGGCGAGGGCTTCTTGAATTCCCTTCGATGCTCCGAGGCCATAGTCGTCAGCCACGGCGATGATGCCGGGCTTGGTCTTGCCAAGCGATTTCACCAGATATGTGGGTATCAATTCCGCCAGTTGGCCGTCGTGGACATGGGTACGAAACAGCCATCTGCTGTTCTGTGCCGTAACCTTTGCATTCGTTGCGCCGACGAGAAACGGTGTCTCCGACTTGGTGACGCTTTCGGTCTGTGCGAAGACGTGCGGGCTGATCATGGAGCCGATGATCACCAGGGGTTTGCCGTCGATGATGCGATTCATCGCGTTGAGTGCGTCGGTGCTCGATGCGCCGGTATCTTCCGTGGTCAGGGCCAGTTGCTTGCCGGCGACGCCGCCGTTCTTGTTGATCTCGTCAACGGCGAATTCGACGCCATTGCGGGCTTGCGTTCCGAGCAGGGCGAGGTTGCCGGTGAGCGCGGTCGTCAGTCCCAGCGGAATAGGGGAGGGACAACTTGCCGGCGCCGCTTCGAGGGCCGTATTCCATAGCGCAAGCGCTCCGCCGAGAGCGATAACCTGAATCGAAGTGCGTTTTGCAAGCGCTGAAACCAACATGTACCTGTCCTTGAAGCCGTCATATATGCCTAGCCAGATGCAAATGAGGTGCCAGTTCGGGCCTGTTGGACCCTCGATCTGGGTCCATTCGTCCCGATAATTCCTGGCTTTTCAGATGGAGCTGGAGTCGCCCAATCGCCGCTTCCGGCCGTGGTGTGAGACGCGGCTGTTGGTTGGGGCGTTCGGTGTTGCACGCTGACGCTGCATGGCTGCGTTCGGGTGGCTTGGATAAAAAACGAGCACGAAATCCATCAGCGTCATGAATTTAGTTTTTTAGGCATTCGTCAGCCGACGGCAAGGAGCACTAGAGTCGATTCACGACTGCATTTGTGTTGAAGAAGCGGGAGCATCACGTTGGCGATTGTTGAAACGCAGGGACCGTCTCCGATCAATCCAGTCACGTTCACGACGTCGGAGGCGGTGCTGGATATCCTGAACCGCCTTCCGCCGGAGGCGGAAGCCGCGGACAGGATGCTTCCCGCGGAATGCTACACGTCGCCCGCATTCTTCGAATTCGAGCGACAGGGGGTCTTCGCGCGCTCATGGATTTGCGTCGGTCGCGTCGAACAATTGGCCAACCACGGTGACTGCATCTCCGCGCAGCCCGCCGGAGAGCCCATCATCGTCACCCGCAGTAACGACAAAATTCATGCGATGGCGGCGATATGCCGGCATCGCGGCCAGGTGATCCCTTGCACGGGAAACCAGAAGACGCTCCGGTGTCCCTTGCATTATTGGACATACGATCTCGAGGGCAGGCTGATCGGTGCCCCCCATATCGGCAGGGAGGAAACAGCCGCGTTGCGTCGTTCCGAACGGCTTCCCCCGATCCGGCTGGAGCTGTGGCATGGCTTCGTCTTCGTGAATCTTGATCCAAACGCGGAGCCCCTGGCTCCGTCGCTGGCGAAGGTCGAGCCGTTTTGGGCAGGTTATGAAGCGGCGGACCTGGTCGGAATTCCTCCGAAACTGGCGGACAAGCCGCTGCCTTGGAACTGGAAGGTCCATGTCGAGAATTTCACCGACGCCTACCATCCCGAATTCGTTCACCGCGGTACACATGATTTTGCACCCAGCGTGCTGGCGGAGGGCGGCGTCGTCTTTACCGATATGAAGCCCGGCGACAATGCGATTGTCAGAACGGTGCCGATGCTGAAGCCGGATGGCGGGATGATGAGAGACGGCTGGGGAGAAAACCCGGCTTTTCCGCCGATCACGACGATCTCGGCCGCGCAGCGGCAGCGGCTCACCTTCGTGATGATTCCACCGAGCATGACGATGGTGTTCGCGCCGAACGCGATCGCGTTCACGTTGATCAGCGCAACGGCGGTGGAAGAAACTTACGCCTCAAGCGACCGTCAGACCGCCGGAGGTTGGCTAATGCCGCGTTCCTCCGTCGAGCTTGCGGATTTCAGGGAGCGCGCGGCGATGGTGCTGGAAGGAGGCGCCAAGATCTGGGCGCAGGACGTTCCGGAAAATATGGGGATGCAGAAGGGCAAGAAGTCGCGCTTCGCTCCACGTGGTATTTATGGTCCTCTTGAAACGACGCTGGTCCAGTTCAACGTTTGGCTCATCAACGCTTACAAGCAGGCGGCAAAACCCTGATTTATCGGCAAGTCGATAACCTGATCGTGCCCGTTTCCGGAATTTTGAAATTCGGGCCGGATGCACGGAATTTGATGGATGGTTGCCCATTTGCCCGACAATTCGCGACGGATTGGCAGCCATGATGGCGTTAGAGGCGATTCAATCGAGTTGAATCACCTCTAACGCCATCTTTTTGTTTGTTTTTGTTTGAGCATGATCTTTCGGAAAACCGGTGCCCATTTTTTCGGATCATGCTCTAGAAATGGTATAAAATCTGCAACGCGGCTGGGACACTCAGTGAGGGGGTAGTTCCATGATCGCGGCCGATGCAATGCCCTGGGCGACCAGTTCTCTGTACTGGAAACGTCAGGAGCTTGATCGATCAAGCGCCAGTTCGGCGTCGGCCTACGTTCTTGCCCGTATGCGGGGAGACATCCTCTCGGCCTATTTCAGGCCGGGCGCCAAACTCTATCTCAAGATCCTGATGGCGCGTTACGCCACAAGCGTGGCGCCCGTCCGCGAGGCGCTGGCGGTCTTGTCTGGCGCGGGTCTTGTTATTTCGGAAAGTCAGCGTGGTTTCCGGGTTGCGCCTGCGTCACGTGCCGACCTTATCGACGTCGCAGCCTTGCGGATGCAGCTGGAAGTAACCGCCCTTCAATTGTCCATCGAGCGGGGAGGTCTTGCCTGGGTCGAGGGAATCTGCAGTGTCTATGAAGGATTTTCTCATCTGTCGCAGAAAGCGGGTCAACACACGCCGATCAGCGATGTCTGGGAATCCTATCACCGGGAATTCCACTTCTCACTCATCGCGGCATGCGGTTCACCCACACTCCTTAACTTCTGCTCGCAACTTCATGATCGTTTCGACCGCTACCGGCGCCTGACGCTTCCCTATGGATCCTACATGGCGGGAACGGCCGGTGACCATGAGGAGATCAAGGACGCCGCGATCCGGCGCGATACCAGGCGCGCCGTTGCGCTCATTCGGCAGCACATTCAGAGCATCACGGACATCGTGCTGGAACGATACGATGCGGATGAAGGATACGGATCGTGCCTGCGAGAACGTGGAGCCACGACCCCATAACGTTGTTCAGATCTTCATGGCCTTTCCGATCGTGGCGATCTCGTGCGGCGCCGAGGGGCCGCTGAAGGTCAATGCAAGTTCATCAACACCCGCTGCCTTGTAGCGCTTCGCCAGCGCCAGGCATTCTTCCGCTGTTCCATAAATCGAAAAAGCCACGGCGTAGCGTTCGTCGAGAATGTCGGCAGGATCCCGGCCGCTGTTGATATCGCTCGCCGCCGCCGCAAAATCGTCCTCGCTGATATCGGTTCCAAGAAGAAGCGCGTCCTTTGCGGACGGCACCTTCTGCCCCAGCGCCCAGAACCGGGGGACCATCTCGCCGACGATGCGCTTGGCGTCCCTGAAAGCCTCGAGGGATGAAGAGTTCACGATGCAGGGCATGTATTGAATGACGCTGCCTGCAGTGCCGCTTGCAGTGTGGGGACGGACCGAATGCATTAATTCCGCGGAGCGCCCGGCATATCCGGCGGAGCACATGTTGGAAACCAATAACCCGTCGGCGGCTTCACCGGCCAATTTTATCGTCAGATTGCCGCGGCCGGCCAAAAAAATCGGGATCCCCGGCCGGGGCTTGTAGTCGAGCTTGACCTTCTTGGCGGAGAATCTTGGGCCGACATGATTGACCTCTTCGCCGTTGAGCAGCCCGCGCAAGATGATCAAGGCGTCGCGAAGCGCAGGAACGGGCTTTTCGGCGTCGATCCCCATTTTGGTGGAAGCGCCAATAATGCCGGCGCCGATACTGATGCTGGCCCGGCCATTGGACAATTCGTCCAGCGCGCCGATTTCCATCGCCATCATCGTCGGATGGCGATTGAACGGATTGAAAACGCCGGCGTGAATGTGAATCCGGCTGGTCGCAACGGCGCAGGCGGCCGCCGCCGGCCAGATACCTCTTGCAAAGGCGTTTTCCGCAAACCAGACGCCTGAAAGTCCGGCCTTGTCGGCCGCAACCGCGAGCTCCACGCATTCATGTGGTGGGATTGAGCCGTCCAGCCGCAGGCCGATTTTTGGAAGGTCGCTTGTCACGATTGCTCATTCATCTTGGGGTTATGGTTCGATGCCTTGGCCTGCTGGATCAGTCTCCAGATCTGCGGCGGCGACAGGGGCAGGTCCCGCGGTTCGACCGACATCGACCGCAGCGCAGCCGCTATCGCATTTCCAATTACGCCGCCGACCGCGATCAGGCCACCCTCGCCGGCGCCCTTCGCGCCAAGAGGATTGTTCGGGCAGGGGCGAAGGCCGAGCGAAATGCCGCGAATATTGGGGAAGTCGGTCGCGGTTGGCAAAAGATAGTCGGCAAGCGAGCCGGTCAACAACTGTCCATTCTCGTCATATTGCAAATGTTCGAGAAAGGTGCTGCCCAGTCCCTGGACGATGGCGCCGAGAATCTGGCCGTGGAGCGTCGCCGGGTTGATGATGCGGCCGACATCGTCCACCGTCATGTAATCGAGCAGCTCGACATGCCCGGTGCCGGGATCGACCGCAACGTGAGCCGTATGGCTCCCATAGCTGTAGGTCAGCTTGCGGTTCTCGAACTGCCGTTCGACCTCCGATCCGGCAAAGGCGGAGAATTCCATCGATTTCGTCCCGTAGTACACATACCCGTCCGAAACCGAGACCTGGTCGGGCTCGCAGCCGAAATGGCTTGCGCCCTTATCGCGCAGCAGGGCAACCAGCGCTTCGGCCGCCAGCAGAATGGCAGACCCTCCCATCACGGTCGAGCGCGAATGGAATGATCCGAAACCCTGCGTGACCAACGTCGTCGATCCATGCAGCAGCCGTATTCGTTCGATCGGCATCGAAAGCGCGTCGGCGGCGATCTGACTCAAGATGGTCTGAAGCCCTTGCCCTAAAGCCGTCGAGCCGACCGCGACGGTGACAGTTCCGCCCTTCTCGATTGTCATCCGGGCGTTTTCGAACCTGCCGCCGGCGCCGCCCTCGACGAAATTGCCGACGGCGATGCCGTGATAGCGTCCATCGATCAATTGGCCTTGAAGCTTCTTCTTTTCTTCCCAGCCGAATTCCTTGAGGCATCGCTCCATGACGACACCATAGGCGCCGTTGTCGAGTTCGGTCTGCCATGTGCGATCGAGACCGGCCATGGTCGCGAGCGGGCGCGGCAGCTGATCCTCCGGGATCAGATTCTTCAGACGAAATTCCGCAGGGTCAATGCCGAGATCATTGGCCGCCATGTCCAGCAGCCGTTCGCAAAAGAAGCTCGCCTCATAGCGGCCCGGACCGCGATAGGTCCCGGTCGGTGTCTTGCTGGTCAGGTAGGAAAAGGCATCGATGGCAATATTCGGGATCAGATACGGTCCCGAAACGAATTGCACCACGTTACGCGGCGTGGTGAAGCCGTTGGTTCGCACATAGGCGCCGAGATCGATATCGATGCGGCCCCTGACGCCGACCAGGGTGCCATCCTTGCGGCAGGCAATTTCCAGGTCCGCATACATCTCGCGGGCATGGTTCATCGCCATCAGATGTTCACGCCGGTCTTCGACCCATCGGACGTTTCCGCCGACATAGCGCGCGGCGAATGGAATCAGAAAATCCTCGGGATAGAATTCGCCCCGTGCGCCGAAGCCGCCGCCAACATCGACCTCGATCAAATCGACCTGTGACGGTTGCAATCGCAGCATTTCGGCGACGACGTTCCGGTTGAAGAACGGCACCTTGGTTGCGCCGCTGACCACCATCCGTTGCAGTTCGGGATTCCATTCGGCCAGCAGGCCGCGCGTTTCCATCGGCGAGGCGGTATGCCGATGAACGCTGAACTTTTCCTTCCGTTTGTATTCCGCCGTCGCGAAGGCCATGTCGGCATCGCCCATCCGGGCGTAAAAGGTCGTCGCCAGATTGGTGACGGTGTTTTCAAACAGCAGCGTCTGGTCACGCGCGGCGATCTCGTGGGTCGCAACCGCGGGAAGTTCGTCGATTTCCAGTTCAATGAGCTCGGCGGCATCCTCCGCGATGCATTGTTCCGAAGCAATAACGACGGCGACCGGCTCGCCGACATAGCGAACCTTTTCACCCGCGATCACGGGCTGCCGATAGGGCTCTCCTTCCGGCTTGCCATGCTGTCGAACCGGAATGATGGGAACCTCGCCGATTTCGGCCGCGGTAATGACGGCTGCCACGCCCTGCAACGATCTGGCCGCCGCAGTCCCGATCTTCCGGATTCGCCCATGGGAAATCGGACTTCGCAGGATCACGGCATAGAGCAGGTTGTCCGGCTTGAGATCGCCGACAAACGTGCCGGCGCCCGCGAGCAGACGCAGATCCTCGATTCTGTCGAGCGGGCTGCCGATATAGGCGTTTGATCTCGTCATGCGGCGGATCCGCGGGAATAACTTGCGCGCGCCTCCATGACGGCTTCCACGATCTGAACGTAGCCGGTGCAGCGGCAGATATTGCCGGACAGGACATCGCGGATGCGCTCCTCGTCGGCGTCCGGTTCTTCCCTCAGAAGGGCATGCATGGTCGTCAGGATGCCCGGCGTGCAGAAGCCGCATTGAACCGCGTGGTGCTTGCGGAACGAGGCTTGCAGCGCCGAAAACTCGCCCTTGTTAGCCAAGCCTTCGACGGTCGTGATCTCGGAGCCCGCCGCCTGAACCGCCAGCATCAGGCAGGAACGGACGGCAAGGCCGTCAATGATGACAGTGCATGCGCCGCAGACGCCGTGCTCGCAGCCGACATGCGTTCCGGTGAGACGCGCGACATCGCGCAAGGCGTCGGCGAGCGTGATGCGGGAGGATACGTTCAGCGTCTTCCTGGCGCCGTTTATCGTGACTGTAATCGGTGCCGAGGTCATGGGCTGGTCCGTTGCGCGGCTTCCACCAGCGCGCGATTGACAAGGGTTGCGAGCAGCGCCCGACGATAGTCGGAATCGGCGTGGATATCGGCTCTGACATCGACGTTCCGAACGCCGTGCGCGGCGGCTTCTTCAAAAATCCGCGAGCCCGCGCGGTTGCCCAGCAGGAATTTTTCCGCCTCGCCCAGCCGCAACGGCGTATCGGCGATGCCGAACGCGCCGATATGGGGCGAACAGATGTTTTGATCCTTGTCCTGGTCGAAGAAGACGATGGCGCCGGCCATGGCAAAGTCTCCCCTGCGGCGCGAGAATTCCTGAAAGCCGAAGCTCCGCGCTTTCGGCCAGGGCGGAAAGTGCAGGGAAACGATCACTTCATTCGGCTCGAGCGCGGTGATCAGAGGAAAGAGGAAGAATTCTTCCGCCGGCAGCGATCGCCGGCCGTTCGGCCCGGCAATAGCGATCGTCGCGCCGCATGCGACGGCAAGCGCCGGCAGTTCGGAGGCGGGGTCGCCATGCGCCAGGCTGCCGCCCACCGTTCCCCGATTTCGTATCGCGTAATGGGCGATGTGCTTTACCGCCATCGAGAGCAGGGGCTGGACGGTTGGCAAACGAACATCGTGCTCAATATCGCGCCAGCGCACCCTTGAGCCGAGTTCGACGCCGCGATCGGTAACGGTGATGCGATCGAGACCGGGAACGAATTTGAGATCGATCAGGATGCTGCACGATGCCAGCCGAAACGCCAGCATCGGCATCAGGCTTTGGCCGCCGCTCAACAGCTTGGCGTCCGCGCCGTGCTGTTCCAGAAGCGCGATGGCTTCGTCGAGCGATTGCGGCGTCAGATACCTGAGTGGGGGAAACTTCACGTCAAGCGCATTCCCGGTCTTGCGGCATGGATTTTTCAGTCACACCATCGTTCCGATAATCAGAACGATGTTTCGATCCAACATGACACCGCGAAATTCGGGTGTCAATTTTCCTTCCTGGTTGACACAGCACGCGGCGCGGACCAATTTAATGAAACGTCGTTCCTATTATCAGAACACTAGATATCGAGGGGGTTTACGGTGATGCTGGCGAATGTTCCGCGGCTGAAGGCGTTGATGCGGAAGGACGGGTTCGACGCCGTCATCGCGACCTGCGCGGAGAACGTGACATATCTCAGCGGCTTTTGGGCGATGTCGCAATGGGTCCGGCGCGGTCCGCAGGCCTATGTGTTGTTCCCAGGCGACAGCCATCAGCCCTGCATCATCGTGAACTCGGGTTTGCTGGATCTGGTCCCGGACCAGATGCCGTGGGTCAGCGACATCCGCAGATACGGCTACTTCCAGATCGATACCGACAAGTCCGCCCAGCTCGATGCCGCCGACGAGCTTCAGCATCGGCTGTTCAGCAGCAAGGCCTATAAGGATTCGGTCGACGCGCTGGTCAGCGCGATGAAAGAGCGCGGCATCGAGCGCGGAACGGTCGGCATCGACGAAATGGGCATCACGCCCCAGTGCATGGAGCAGCTGACCGCCGCGTTTCCGGACATCAAGTTCGTGCGGTGTTTTTCGCTGTTCGAGCGGGTTCGTTCGATCAAGACGCCCCAGGAGATCGAAATACTGAAGCGCGCCGCCCGGGTGACCGAGGGCGCCATCGACGCCGCCCTGTCGATCGCGAAGGAGGGCGTTACCGAGCGGGAGATGTTGCGGAAGTTCAACGCCCATCTCGCCGAGAATGACGCCGCTCCGGTCGTCGGCTGTATCGGATTCGGCAATCGCAGCGCGATGATCAACGTGCAGCCGTCGGACCGGAAGTTGAAGAAGGGCGATCTGATCCGCTTCGACGTCGGCGGCCGCTACCGCCATTATCGTTCCGACATGTCGCGCGGCGCGGCGCTGGGCGATCCGGGAGAGAAGATCAGGAAATACTACGCCGCGGTCGAAAAGGGCGTGCTGCGCGGTTACGACATCATCAAGCCGGGCTTGAAGGTCGCCGATCTGTTCCAGGAAATCGTCGCCACGGTCCAGCGGGAAGGCATTCCGCATTTCGCGCGCAGCCATGTCGGACACGGCATCGGTGTCGATGGATACGATCCGCCGAACATCGCCGCGAGCTCGGTCGATGTTCTCGAGGAAGACATGGTGATCTGCGTCGAAACCCCCTATTACGAGCTTGGCTTCGCAGGATTGCAGGTCGAGGACATGGTCAGGGTCACGAAGGATGGCGCCGAGTCGCTGATGTCCCTGCCCACGGGGTTGAGAATCCTCTAGAACATCGCACCGATTTACGGCCGTCCGGATCGAATTGAAGGAGTACCCAAGCCATGAAGTTCTCGATTTGCCTTTCCACCGGATATGAAGGCCTTGCCTATCCCGTGAATTTCTGCGCGCCGCAGGATCTGGTGCGTCAGTCGCAGCTCGCCGAGAAGCTGGGCTATGACTCGGTGTGGGGCAACGACCACATTACGCCGCCGAACTATGTGCGCGAGCACTTCAAGGATTCGCCGAATTTCTACGACGTCCTGATCACGCTGGCGATGATTGCGCAGGCGACCACAAAGCTTCGGGTCGGCACCGCGCTCCTGGTCATGCCGAACCGGGAGCCGGTCTATTTGACCAAGCAAATCGCGACGATCGATCAGATGTCCGGCGGACGGTTCATGATGGCGGTCGGCCTTGGCGCATATCGGGAGGAATTCGAGTCCTGGGTCGGCGATCGGTACCCGCATCCCCATCGCGGCGACATGATGGAAGAGGGGCTCCAGATATTCCACAAGCTGACGACCGAAAAGGTGTCGTCCTTCAGCGGGAAATATTATTCGTACCGGAACATCGAGATGTTTCCGAAGCCGAAGCAGAGCCCGTTTCCGCTCTATATCGGCGGCCACAATCTCAAGGCGGTCGAGCGGGCCGCTGAGATCGGACAGGGCTGGCTTCCCGGCTGGCGGCCGTTCCACGAGGTAGCCGAGCGGATCCAGGCGCTGCACAAGCATGCGGAGGCGGTCGGACGCGATCCGAAGGAAATCGAGATCGCGCCCCAATTCTCCCTGCTGGTCGGGAAAACGCAGGAAGCGGCCGAACAGACCTATATGAAGAGCGGTCTCGTCGCCCATCGCGTGTCGCTGGCGCATACCGGCCGCGATCCGGCCTATCAGGTCACTGCGAACCTCGTCGGATCGCCGCAATCGATCATTGACAAGATCTATCAGCTGAAGGCGATGGGCGTCGATCACTGTGCCGCGATGGCGGTCGCCGTCAATACGCAGGACGAACTGCTCGAGCAGATGCACTGGTTCGCCGAAGAGGTCATGCCGCATATCAAGTGAGCCTGCCATCCGGCATGGTTCAAGCGGTGGGGGCTGGGCCCCGACCGCGGTGCAATGATCATGGTTCTCATAAAAGGGGGCTAGCCGTTCTGCAGTTCGATACCATTCTCCGCGAAGTCGAGACGCCGGCGCTTGTCGTCGATTTGGCGGCGCTCCGGCGCAACATCGAGAAGATGGCCGCGATGGCCAGGCGATCAGGTGTGAGCCTGCGGCCGCACGCCAAGACCCACAAATCGGTCGAGATCGCGCGGTTGCAGATCGAGGCAGGGGCGCTCGGCATCGCATGCGCGACAGTCGCCGAGGCGGAAATGCTCGCCGCAGCCGGCCTGGCGAATTTGCTGCTGACCGCGCCGGTCGTCGATCCCGCCAAGTTCGCGCGGTTGGCGGCTCTCCATCGCAAGAGCCCGCTCACCATCGCCATCGATCACATCGAACAGGTTCGTGCCGCCGCCAATGCGGTTGCTGCGGGCGACCCGCCTCTTGCGATGGTCGTGGATACCGATGTCGGGCAAGCCCGTACCGGGGTGACCGGCATTGCGGAGGGGGTAGCCCTGGCTCGCGCCATAGCGTCACATCCCCAACTTCGGTTCGCCGGCATTCAGGGTTTTGCGGGCAACGCTCAGCATATTCCCGAACCGCTGGCCCGGCGAGCAGCGGCCGAAAAGGCCGCGCTGATACTCAGGAATTTCGCCGCGGCCCTGGCGGAAATAAACCTCCGCCCTGCGATCATCACGGGAAGCGGAACGGGAACGCATGTTCAGGACAGCGCCGGTCCCTACAGCGAGCTTCAGGTGGGGTCTTATGTTTTCATGGATGCCGACTATTCGCGCATTGTCGATGAGACCGGCGCGGGTCCGCCGTTTGAACCGAGCCTGTTCGTGATGGCGACCGTTGTTTCAGTAAACCGGGTCAATGAGGTTACGGTTGATGCGGGAACCAAGGCCCTGGCAACGAACGGGCCTGTGCCGTGCAAAATCCTCGGCGCGGCCGATGGCGCGATCTATCGCTTCGCCGGTGACGAGCACGGGATTCTGACATTTCCCGAGGGAGCCGCGCAGCCCCGGCTCGGTCAGAGGGTGTTGCTGGGCGCGAGCCATTGCGACCCGACCGTCAATCTGCACGCATTCTATCACGTCGTCGAAGGGGCGCAGATGTGGACCTGGCCGATTGGTGCGCGTTACGGATCGCGCACGCATCGATGATAGCGATGGTGTTTCGAGCGAGGCGGCTTCCGGTTCGCGTGAAGATAACGCGTCAAAACAAAAGAGGTGAGCCCGGTTCTGATTGAATCAGAACCGGGCTCTAGCTTATTGCTTCGGGATTTTCGCGGCCTTGATCGCGGCTTCCCATCGGGGCCGTTCGGCTTTCAGGAAGTCCGCCAGCTCTTCGGGCGTACCGCCAACGGGATCCGAGCCAAGCGCTTTTATCTTTTCAGCGACGTCGGGGAGATGCACGATCCGGTCGCATTCGCGTCCGATCAGATGGATGATATTGTCTGGCGTTTTCGCCGGCGCCACCAGCGCGTTCCAGGGACTGAGCTCGTAGCCTTTGAGCACCGTGTTGATCGGGGGAACGTTGGGAAGGATGTCGACGGGATCCTTGGTCGAGACGCCAAGCGCGATCAACTGACCGGACTCGATGAACGGCAGGATGGGGCCCAGATTATCGATGGTGAATCCGACGCGACCGGCGACCAGATCTGTTACCGATTGCGAGGTGCCCTTATACGGCACCGCGGTCGTATCCAATCCCGCCATTTCCGCAAACAGTGCGCCGGACAGGTGGCTGGTGGTGCCGATTCCGGCCGTGGCGTATTGGATCATTCCCGGATTGGCTTTGATCTTGTCGATCAGTTGCTGAATGGTTTTCACGCCCAGCGATGGATGGACGACGAGTACGTTCGGAACGCGCGCGGGCAGGCAAACCGGCGTGAAGGCGGTGTCGGGATCGTATCCCAGGCTGTCGAAGATGAATTGATTGACGACGAACGAAGCCGGCGCATTCAGGAGCAGCCGGTACCCGTCGGGGTCGCTGGTGGCGACATATTCCGCGCCGATATTCGTGCCGGCTCCGGGCTTATCAACGACGATCACCGGCTGCTTGAGCGAATTCTGCATCTGATCGGCAATAACCCTCGCGATGGTGTCGGTGTTTCCGCCCGCGGTAAACGGGACAACAATCTGAATGGGACGATCGGGATAATCACCTGCGCGAAGCGGCGATACGGCGCCAAGCAACGCGAATGATATCGCAATCATCCTGCTCGCGTGCTGCACTCGCCCGCCGAACGAACGTGACGAGCGTCTCTCAAACAACGACATCTTTGGCCTCTCTCAAACCCGCATTGTGGTGCGATTGAACGTAGCCTCAACAGAGCAAATCACGGGCCAACCGAAAGGGTTAGTCGTCATGGCCGCGCGCTGTGCCGATTATCGGCACAGCGTTCTAATTAATGCTGACATTGCAGGCGAGGGGTGTCAATGCAGGCGCGGTTTCGTCATCGTGTCGGATGGTCGCGGCACCGACGATGTCGGGATCGTTTTGCAAATTTATGCGGCAGCGCGGCGCGGATTTAGGCGCAAGGCGCCTCACCTGAAAAGTGGAGGTGATGCTCGAAAGGTGGAAGTGATCCTGGCAAACGCCGCCAGACCTACAGAAGCGCAAACAGCGGAATCCGGCGCTCCTGGCGCCGTTATAAGATCCTGACGGCGTGTTTGGCCGCGGCTGCGCCTACCGCGCTTTGCGGCCCGGCTTGTAAGGGGCTTCGCGCCGGCGTATGGGCGCTCCCAGTTTCAGGGAGGTATTCTGCGCGGCTTGATACACGTGATCGGCGATTTTCGCGCGATCGTCCGGTTTCATCAGGGCCGCAGGAACGGCGCCGCTGATAACGGCAATAGCGGTTCCGCTGAAATCACGGACAACGGTTCCGGCTGAAAAGAAGCCGTACCGGTTCTCTTCTTCGCTGATCGCCACGCCGGTGCGGCGAATGGTTTCGATCTCCTTGAGCAATTGGGGCACGGAGATCTGCGTTCTCGGTGTCAGCCGCGGCAAGGGGCGCGCAGTCAGGATGGACTTGATCCTGGCATCGTCCATCTCGGCCAGCAGCGCTTTGCCCATTGCGGTCGAATGCAGATAGGTCTGGGAACCCGGCCGGTGCGTCACCGCGACAGGGCCTTCGCTCTGCACCGTGGCGAGGTACACCACCATATTGTCGCGGAGGACGCCGAGAAATCCGGTGATATGCAGGCTTGCCAGGTGATAGAGCTCGGGCATGGCGGCCGAATAGAGGTTGTTCTGCTCGACGAAGGCGCTGCCTACGCGAAACGCCCGGTGGCCGATCTTGTAACGTCCGTTGCTCTCGCTTTGCTCGAGAAAACCGGCCTTGGTAAGCGTATTGATGAGCCTCTGAACGTTGCTCGGAGCGACGTCGATGCGCCGCGCGATATCGCGCACGCCGAGCGGTTCGGCGGAGTCGGCGAGCAGGTTGAGCAACTCGATGGCGCGCGTAACCGATTGATTTTCTCCGCTGCCTACGGCAATTCGGCCCACGGGCGTCTCCTGGGTTAGGGCGGCAAGGGCGCCAACCTCGACTTGACAGTTTGAGGCGGAAAGGTTCTCTTCGAAACCGATTAATTGGAACGATGTGCCGATATTTGGCACGTGATGGCGGTCCTGTCAAACGGCGAGGGCGGCCTGCGGGAGTTTGCATGGCAAAGGTCGTGGGGCTTCGATGTCTGCGCTGCAGCTCCCGCTTTGGCGTGCGGGATTACGTCGGCGATTGCCCCAAATGCCGGGATGACGCGCCGAGCAATCTGGTCGTCGCGTATGATGACGGCGCGCCGTTCCGGCCCCGGTCCAAGCCCTCGGGCGCTGATCGCGGACTTTGGCGCTATGGAGACATCCTGCCTGTCGCCAGCCATGAGGCTGTCAGCCTGGGCGAGGGCGGCACGCCGCTGCATCATCTTTCTTCGTTCGGCGAATCTCTCGGACTTGACGCAGTGTTCGGCAAGGACGAGACGCGTAGCCCGACGTGGTCGTTCAAGGATCGGCTGGCCTGCATCGCGGTTTCCACCGCGAAGAAGATGGGGGCGCCGGCCGTCGTGTCCAGTTCGACCGGAAATGCCGGGGCCGCCGTCGCCGCCTATGCGGCCAAAGCCAACCTTCCATGCATTATCTTTACGGCCAGCGGGGCGGTCGGCCCGTTGCTGACGCAGATGCGTGTTTACGGGGCGACGGTGGTTTCGCTGCCGCGGAAAGAACAGCGCTGGCCGCTGATGCGCCATGCGGTGGACCGTTTAGGCTGGTTTCCGACTTCGCCGTTTTTCGGCCCGGTGGTGGGCAGCAATCCCTATGGTCTCGAAGGCTACAAGACGCTCGCTTACGAAATCGTGGAGGCGCTGAACTGGCGGGTTCCGGATTGCTGCGTGCTGCCGGTTTGCTATGGCGATGCGTTGATCGGGATGTGGCGCGGTTTTGAGGAAATGCTTGCCCTTGGCTGGATTGACCGGATGCCCCGGATGATGGCCGCGGAAATTTACGGTTCGCTCGGGGCGGCGTTACGCAGCGGTGGCGACGCGCTGCCGGACATGCCGATGACGCATGACACGCTCGCCAAATCGACGACCGCAACGCGCAGCACATTCCAGGCGTTATATGTCCTGAAAAAGTCGGGCGGAGCCGCGGTTACGGTCAGCAATGAGGCGATCCTGGAATACCAGCAGAAGTTGGCGCGGCTGGAGGGACTTTACGTCGAGCCGGCTTCCGCGGGCGCAGTCGCTGCCGTGGCACAGTTGAAGGCAGCAGGTCTCATTGGTGCGAATGAAACCGTGGTTGCGTTGCTGACCGCCTCGGGGTTGAAGGATCCGCAGGCAACGGCTGCGGCGCAGGGTGAACTGCGGACCGAGGACGGCGACGTAAACCAGATATTTTCCCGTTTACGTGAGGCCGTGCCGGCCGCGTTCGCGGTTTGAACTGGAAGCTTGATCGGGCGGCGCACATGACCGAAGGATACCGGCAGCAAGTCGCCGGAATTGAATGGTAAACGAGTATCGCGAGATGGTGGAATTCTTTCCGGAAAACGACGCCGTGCAGCACGTGCTGCGCGAGATCGACGAACTGCCCATCGACGATTTGATGGAGCGTAGTTGTGCGCTCCGGACCGAGGGCCACGGAAGCCTGGTCTCGTTCTCTCCAAAAGTCTTTATTCCGCTGACGCGTCTGTGCCGCGACGTTTGCGGGTATTGCACCTTCGCCCATCCGCCGCGCCAGGGAGAGCCGGCTTTCCTGACGATCGACGAGGTTCTGGCGATCGCGCGCGCGGGCGCCGCTGCGGGATGCACGGAAGCGCTGTTTACACTTGGCGAGTTGCCGGAGCAGCGCTACCGCGTCGTGCGCGAAGAGCTCGATCGTCTGGGCTATGCCAGTACGATCGACTATCTGGCGGAAGCCTGCAGACAGGTGCTTGCCGAGACCGGGCTGTTGCCGCACGTCAATCCCGGCATTCTGTCGCCAGATGAAATGGCGAAGTTGCGGCAGGTCAGTGTTTCCCAGGGGATCATGCTGGAGAGCACCTCGATGCGCCTCCTGCAGAAGGGCGGCCCGCATTACGGCTCCGTGGGCAAGGTGCCGGAAACACGGGTTGCGATGCTTGCGGAGGCCGGGCGGCTTGCGATTCCGTTCACGACCGGCATTCTGATCGGGATCGGCGAGACACGCGAGGACCGTATCGAATCCCTGCTGGTCATCAAGGCGCTGCATGAGCGGTTTGGTCATATCCAGGAAGTCATCGTCCAGAATTTCCAGCCCAAGGCCGGAACGCGGATGGCCAATGTGCCGGGCGCCTCGTTCGATGACCTGTTGTGGACTGCCGCGGCCGCGCGGCTGATCCTCGGGCCGGCGATGAGCATCCAGGTGCCGCCAAATCTGAGTTACGAGCGCTTTCCCGAATTGCTGAACGCCGGCATCAACGACTGGGGCGGCGTTTCGCCGGTCACGCCGGACCACGTCAATCCCGAAGCGGCGTGGCCTGCGCTCGACACGTTGCGCGATGCCACGGCGCATGCGGGACTTACCCTGTTGCCGCGGCTGCCGCTATATCCACGCTATCTGCGCGACATGACGCGGTGGACGGATCCGGCGCTCAGCACGCCGTTGCTGCGCGCCAGCGACGCGGAGGGATGGGCGCGCGCCGACCGCTGGTCGCCGGGGCTGCCCTGCGCGCCGGCGATGCCGGCGCCGGCCGCCCTGCGCAATGTCGATTCCGGCATTGAGCGCTTGCTTGCGCGCGCGGCTTCCAGTGTACGGCTTTCCCATGGCGATATTGCGCGGCTGTTTTCCGCACGGGACGGAGATTTTCAGGCCGTCGTCGAGACGGCGGATACGCTGCGTGCTAATACCAGCGGCGACATCGTGCGCTATGTCGTCAACCGCAACATCAACTACACCAATATCTGCGCCTATCGCTGCACGTTCTGCGCCTTCTCCAAGGGCAAGGGCGCCGACCATCTGCGCGGCAAGCCCTATGACGTCGACCATGAAGAAATTGCGCGGCGCGCGGCGGAAGCCTGGGAGCGCGGGGCAACCGAAGTGTGCATGCAGGGCGGGATTCATCCGCGCTATAATGGACAAACCTATCTCGATTTGCTGGCGGCGGCGAAATCCGGCGCACCGGGAATTCACGTCCATGCTTTCTCGCCGCTCGAGGTTTCCCACGGCGCCGCGACGCTTGGCATCCCGGTTGAACGTTTCCTGCGGATGCTGAGGGACGCCGGTCTCGGTTCGCTGCCGGGAACCGCGGCCGAAATCCTCGATGATGACGCGCGCGCCATCCTGTGCCCCGACAAGCTCAGCGCCGCCGAATGGCTGCATGTGATAGCTGCCGCGCATGACGCCGGATTGCGGACGACATCGACCATCATGTTCGGCCATATCGATACGCCGCAGCAATGGGCCACGCATCTGCTCAGCCTGCGCGACCTTCAAGAACAGACTGGCGGCTTCACGGAATTTGTCCCGCTGCCGTTCGTCCATATGGAGGCGCCGCTCTATTTCCGCGGCCGCGCCCGCAAGGGCCCGACGTTTCGCGAGACCGTGCTGATGCATGCCGTGGCGCGTCTTGCGCTGCATCCGCTCATCACCAACATCCAGGTCTCCTGGGTGAAGTTGGGTCCGGAAGGCATCAAGGCCTGCCTTGCGGCCGGTGCCAACGATCTTGGCGGGACCCTGATGAACGAAAGCATTTCGCGCGCGGCGGGCACCGAGCATGGTCAGGAATTTGCGCCCGAGGCGATGGATGACATTATCCGGACGTGCGGCCGGACGCCAATGCAGCGCACGCCGCTCTACAACGCCGCCGCGCCGGATCGCGTTGCTGTCTCCTATGGCGCGCCGCCCTTGCAGCCGATGATCGTGGGCGAAATCAACACCCGAGCGGCGGCGAGCGCGGCGGCGCTTTCAACCTGAATAAGAAGGAATTTTCTGAATGAGCGGACCCGAAACGATAGCCGTGCTTGGCGGCACCGGAAGCGAGGGCGGCGGACTGGCCTTGCGGTTCGCGCATGCGGGTTATTCCGTCGTGATCGGTTCGCGTGATGCCGTTCGCGCGGCTGAAGCGGCCGATAAGATCAACGGGCGGATCGGCCATTCGCGCGTGCGGGGGGCTGATAACGCACAGGCCGTCGCTGAAGCCGGGATCGTGCTGTTGACCGTTCCCTTTGCGGGGCAGGTCAAGACCGTCGAAGCGTTGCGGGACGCCTTGCAGGGCAAGATCCTGATCGACGCCACCGTTCCGCTGGTGCCGCCGAAAGTCAGCCGGGTGCAACTCCCGGAAGGCGGATCGGCGGTCGCGAAGTTGCAGGCCTTGCTTGGCGATGGCGTGCGCGTGGTGTCGGCGTTTCAGAACGTCTCGGCCCATCATCTCGCCGATCTCGGTCATGACGTCGATTGCGATGTGCTGGTGTGTGGCAATGATGGCGCCGCCTGCGAAAAGATCATCGAATTGGTGGAAGCCATCGGGTTGCGGGGAATCTATGCCGGAACGATCGACAATTCGGCGGCGGCGGAAGCGCTGACATCGCTGCTGATCGCGATCAATCGGCGCTACAAGGTTCCCGGCAGCGGAATCCGGATCACCGGTTTGCCGGTCAAGGAAAAAGCCTGAACTGTCCTTCTTTGGCACGCTGCCTGTCGTTTGCCTGAAGGGGCGCCAAGGCGTGGTGTTCTTGAAGGCTTGACGTTCTCGCCGGCTTGGATCAATCGGAGTTGCCACGTCCCGACCGTCGGGGCGGGGATGGTCTGATTCTGCAAGGAAACAACATTGGTCTCGCAGGACTTATGGATACGGCCGTTGCGGGACGTCCCGCTGATCAAGCCAGGCGAAGATCTGGCCGGGATCATTCTTGCGTCGATCGGGAAGGCAGGCTGGTCGTTACAGGACGGTGACGTTCTCGTGATCGCCCAGAAGATCGTCTCGAAAGCGGAAAATCGCATTGTCGACCTCGCTGGCGTGATCCCTTCGCCGCGCGCCCTCGAATTGGCCGCCGAAGTGCAGAAGGATGCAAGGCTCGTCGAACTGATCCTGTCGGAATCGAAAGCCGTCATTCGGCAGCGTCCCGGTGTTCTGATCGTCGAGCACAGGCTTGGATTCGTCATGGCCAATGCCGGAATAGACCGCTCCAATGTCGACGGCGCGGATCACGCGCTGCTTCTTCCGCTCGATCCGGATCGCTCTGCGCGTGCGATCCGGCGCGAGATATCGACGCGGACAAAGGTCGATGTCGGCGTGCTGGTCATCGATAGTTTTGGCCGTGCCTGGCGCAACGGGACCATCGGTACGGCGATCGGCGCGAGTGGTATACCGACGCTGCTCGACTTGAGAGGCCGTCCGGATCTTCATGGACGACCGCTTGAGACCACCGAAGTCGGCTGGGCGGACGAATTGGCGGCGGCAGCTTCATTGATGATGGGACAGGCCGGCGAGGGCCGGCCGGTCGTGCTGGTTCGTGGCGTCACGGAAACCGGCGAAGGCCCTGTTGCGGATTTGGTGCGGCCAAAGGAAAAGGATTTGTTCAGGTGAACACGTCGAACCGACGGATCGTGGCGCTGGCCGGCGGCGTTGGCGGAGCCAAGCTCGCGGATGGTCTTGCGCAATTGCTTGGCGATCGCCTCGTCGTGGTGGTCAACACCGGAGACGACTTCGAACATCTTGGCCTGCATATCTCGCCCGACCTCGATACGGTCATGTATACGCTCGCCGGCATCGCCAACAAGGAACAGGGCTGGGGGCTGAGCGGAGAGAGCTGGACCTTCATGGAGCAAGTCGCCCGCCTCGGCGGTCCGGACTGGTTTCGCCTCGGCGACCGCGATATCGCCACCCATGCGATACGGACCGGCCGCTTGCGGGCCGGGGATACGTTGACGGCCATTACCGCCGACCTTTGCCGCGCGCTCGGGATTTCATCGCAACTGCTTCCGATGTCGGACGACCCGGTGCGGACGACAATTCATAGCCGCGGTCGCGCATTGCCGTTCCAGGATTACTTCGTCCGCTTGCGCTGCGATGTTCCGGTCGAGCGTCTTTCGTTCGAAGGTGCTGCGGCCGCGCGCCTCAATCCGCTCGTTGATGCGATGCGGGGCGATGAAGCGCCCGAAGCGATCATCCTTTGTCCGTCAAATCCCTATCTCAGCATCGATCCGATCCTGTCCGTGCCGGCGATGCGTGGCTGGATCAAGGCTACCGGCGCGCCGGTCATCGCCGTATCGCCGATCGTTGGGGGGGCGGCGATCAAGGGACCGGCAGCCAAGATCATGCAGGAACTCGACGTGCAGCCCTCGGCCGCCAGCGTCGCCGCTCATTATCGCGGTCTGATCGATGGCCTCGTGATCGACACGGTCGACGATTTTCACGCCGCCGACATCCAGGCGATGGGAATCGCAACAAATGTCACGGGCACCGTCATGCGCTCGATCGATGATCGAAAGACCCTCGCGGAGAGTTGCCTGGCGTTCTTGCAGGCGGTCAGGAGCCGAGCCAGGTGATTATACTGATCCCCTGCAAGAGTCTCGATCAGGGCAAGTCCCGGCTCGCGACCGCCCTGGATGTCCACGCACGGCGTGCCCTGTGCGAATTCCTGCTGTGCCGGACGCTGGCGATGGCCTGCACTCTTGTTGCTCCGGATCAGGTCTATCTCGTCACTGCCGACCCGAACGCCGTCGAAATTGCAGGCCGGTACGGCGCTTCAGTCCTTGCCGATTCCAGCCTCGATCTCAATCGTGCGCTTGAGGAGGCGCGTGCGGCGATCATCGCCCGGCATGCGGACGTGGAGGGCCTGCTGATCATGCCCATCGACTTGCCGCTTTCCACCTCTCATTCGCTTTCATCCGTCGTGTCGGCTCCCGGAGATATCGTCATTGTACCTGACGAGAGCGAAACCGGAACCAATCTTCTGTTTCTACGGCAGACGGCGGCCGGTACATTCCAGTTTCGATTTGGTCCGAACAGTTACCAGGCCCATTGTCGCCTGGCCAAAGAGGCCCGCCTGACGCTGCGGGCCGTTCGCGACGGCACGCTCTCGTTCGATATCGATCTTCCCGAACAGCTTTGGCGATGGCTGCCTCATTTGCAAGACGGGTTCGCCGCGACCATGCATATGGCAGGTTAATTCCGGGTAGCAATACAATCTCTAGTGTATGCGGCAGGCGTTGGTAATTTTGGGACGGTCAAGGCAATAAGCCAGCCTCCGTAAAATCCCCTAGGGAAAACATCCAAATTTCTCAAGGCGGATGTCCTGGTCAATGTTCCAGACAACATTCGTTGACAGAGGAGCCCGCCATGCTGAACTACGCTGCCGCAACCGGTCCCGCCCGCTTCGCCGCGCCGCCGTACGTGCTGTTCAATATCGATGAGCCGCGCGGCCCGACGGGAACCGTGATGCGGTTCGCCAGAAACAGCGAGATTTACGGCGAGGACGAGGCTGCGGAATATTTTTATCAGGTCATCTCGGGCGCGGTGCGCGCCTACAAGATTCTGGACGATGGCCGGCGCCAGATAAGCGCCTTCTATCTCCCGGGCGACATTTTCGGGCTGGAGGCAGGCGACGAATATACCTCGTCGGCCGACGCCATCGCCGACTCCCACGTCAATGCCATCAAGCGCAGCACGGTGTTGGCCCAGGCCGACCAGGACCGGTCGGTGGTACGGCAGCTTTGGTCCTTGACCAGCCAGGAGCTTGCCCGGGTTCAGAATCGCGCGCTGCTCCTGATCAAGACCGCCGAAGAGCGCGTTGCCGGCTTTCTCCTTGAAATGGCGCGCCGCGCCGCCACCGCGACGACGGTACAATTGCCGATGTGCCGCCGGGATATTGCGGACTATCTCGGCCTGACCATCGAAACCGTCTCCCGCACCCTGACGCAGTTCGAGCACGCGGGTCTGATCGCTTTGCCGGCATCGCGCCGTGTCGAGCTGCGCGATCGCGCGGCGCTCAACCGTATGAATTCCTGATCCGGCGCGCGGGAACGAACTAGCCCGGACGTGAACCGAATTCAGGCGGTCATCCACGCAAAAAATCTGTTTCCCGTCGGCAAGTCAGTCTTTGCGAACCGTTTGGATTAAAAGCCGCAACCACAACCGAGATGCCCATGAAAGTCGCGATATTTGGCAACCAGAAATTCGAAGTCGACTTCCTCCTCCAGGCAAATGCCCGGTTTCACCACGATCTTGTCTTCTTCAAGGAAGGCCTGCATGCCGGAACGGCATCGATGGTGAAGGGCTTTCCTGCCGTTTCCACGTTCCCGGCGGATGATCTTGACGCGGACACGCTTGCTGCCCTGGCGGAAGGGGGCACCCGCCTCATCGCATTGCGGTCGGCCGGCTACAATAATGTGGATCTGGACGCGGCCAGGAAGGTCGGCATTTCGGTCATGCGGGTGCCGGCATATGCGCCGTCGGCGATTGCCGAGCACGCGGTGGCGTTGATGCTGACGTTGAACCGTCATATTCACAAGGCCTATAATCGCGTGCGCGAGGGCAATTTCGATCTCAACGGCCTCGTCGGATTTAACATGACCGGCAAGACCGTAGGCATTGTCGGCACCGGCAAGATCGGGACCGCGCTGGCGCGAATTATGAAGGGATTCGGGTGCGAAATGCTGGCTTACGACGTGTACCGTCAGCCCGACTGTATCGAACTGGGGGTGCGATATGTCGATTTCGCCGAGCTGATGTCCAAATCGGATATTGTCTCGCTGCATTGTCCCCTGACCGCGCAAACGCGACACCTCGTCAACGGGAAAATGCTTGGTCTGATGAAGCCCGGTTCGATGCTTATCAATACGGCCCGCGGCGGAGTCGTCGATACCGCCGCCGTTATCGACAGCCTGAAGAGTGCCAGTGGGCTCGAATATTTCGGCATGGACGTTTACGAGGAAGAGGGCGGTTTGTTCTTTTCGGATCGATCCCTGACCATTATCAAGGACGATGCCTTCGAAAGGCTGACCACGATGCCGAACGTTGTCATTACGGGACATCAGGCTTTTCTCACCCGGGAAGCACTGACTGAAATAGCCGAGATTACGCTTGAAAACATCAGCAGTTTCGAAGCGGGCCGCCCGAAGCAGGAAAATCTGATAAGCGCGTGATGGGATATCGGACAAACGGCGACAGGTTTCAGCATAAATGAGCTGGCTGCTGCTGTCGTTCCTGGGGCCCATTCTATGGGCCGCATCCACCCATCTGGATAAGTACCTCGTCGAGCGGTACTTCAAGACAAGTAACGTCGGCACCCTCCTGATATTGACCGCCTGCATCAGCGCGCTGGCGTTGCCGATTATCTGGTCTCTGAGCAGGACGGTCGTCGATATCGATGCCGCCAGCGCGGCCTGTCTGGTTACGGCCGGCGCGCTCTACATGGCAGCCATGCTGTTCTACCTTCGGGCGTTGCAGATCGAGGATGCCTCGCTGGTCGCGGTGTTCTTTCAGGCCGGCCCCTTGTTCGGCTATGCCCTCGGCTACTTTATTCTGGATGAACACCTATCCCATTCCCAGATGGCGGGTGGCCTGTTGACGATTTGCGGCGTCGCGGTCGCATCGCTCAACACACGCTCGGCAGGACGGAAATTCAATGCGCGCCTTGTTGTCCTGATGCTGGCCTGCAGTCTGGTCGCTTCGATCAGTTCGCTGTTATTCAAGGTCGTCGCCATTCATGAGGCATTTTGGCCGAGTACGTTCTGGACGTATGCCGGAGAAGCGCTGTTTGGGCTGTTTCTGCTGTCGTTCCGGTCCGACAGGCAGCAGTTTCTTCGCCTGGTCAAATCGAGCCCCGGTTTCGTCATTTCCATCAATGCTCTTAATGAGCTGATCAACCTGATTGGCTCGCTGGCGATGCGGTATGCGCTCGTCCTCGCGCCCCTTAGCCTGGTGCAGGCCATCAGCAGCACGACCACGCTGTTTGTTTTCGCCTTTGCGGTCATCCTGTCGGTTTTTCACCTGACCGCCGCACAGGAGCGCCTGGACCGCCGTGAGCTGATACAGAAAGGCTGTGCCGCCATGCTCGTCGCGGCCGGGGTCGCCCTCATCGGGCGCTAGTTCGGCGTCGACGAATTCCACTCACATGGTTGCGGCAGATCAATTTCGTCATCCGCTAAAATCCTATTATGTTAATGATCGTCCGAGACCGGCTTTTCTCGGCAAACGCGGAACGCGCCTCCGTGAAGATCATGCCAAGCAAAAACATAGAGCTGGATGACGATCCAAAGAAAAGTCATGCCGCTTCGTGAGGCCGGTCAAATTTGGCACGGCCGGATTGACGAGTTCTAATTTGACGAGTCCCGAGAATTTTATGAAACATCTGATCGTTGTCTCGCACCCCTCCGAAAGCAGCTTCACGATGACGCTGGCGCGGGCTTATGCGGATGAATTACAGTCATTGAACCAGGATTTTCAGTTTCGAGATCTGTATCGCGACAGGTTCGACCCGCTGCTTACCGCGGCCGAATTGAACGCGACGAACGTGGCGCCGCGCGTCGCCAATGACGTGTCGAGAGCGCAAGACGATATTCGCGACGCCGATGTTCTCGCGATATTTTATCCGCTCTGGTGGCTATCGATGCCGGCCATGATGAAAGGCTATATCGACCGCGTGTTCGCCCGCGGGTTTGCCTATGAATCAAACAGCGGGATCGTCCGGGGCCTGTTATCTGCAAAGAAGTGCGTGCTGGTGACCATGTCCGGCGCTCCCATGTCCGTTCTCGCGAACAGCGGCGGCTGGAATGCCGTCGAGGCGCTGCAGGATAAGCACATCTTTCGCTCGTCGGGCTTTGAGTTGCTGGAGCATATCCATTTCGATCATATTCAGCCGGATTTGCCGAAACCCTCGCTCGATGACCATCTTGCCCGGATTCGATTGTGCGCGCGCACCCATTTCGCCAGCTGATAGAAACGGCCAAATATGCCTGCAAGTTTACTGGAGTCGATTGGCATCTTATTGCTGCGAAAAACGTCGAGGTCCGCTTCTGAAATCAGAAACGGACCTTGGGCTATTTGCATCTAACATCAAACAGTCGCCATCATCGTCCTGGATGCCCGATTCGGCAAGGCTTAGGCTGGCGGCACATTGACAACAAGCGTCAGTGCTCCGCGGCGGCGTTCGAAACTCAGGCCTTTGCAGCCTGGTCCTCATATTGCTGCAGGGCTTCGAAGGCTTCGCAGGCATACATCAAGGCCGGCCCTCCGCCCATCATGATGGCGACACCCAGCGTTTCCAGGACTTCGCCGCGGGTGGCGCCCGCTTTCAGCGCATCATGGACATGATAGGCAATGCAGTCCTCGCAATGGATGGCAACCGCAATAGCCAGCGCCATCAGCTCCTTGACCTTGCTGCCGAGCGTTCCGGGAGCGGTGGCTTCCTTGTGCAAATGAGCGAAGCCGGCGGTTGCCCCCGGTAGCTCTCGGCTCAATTTCCCTAGCATAACTTGCAGATCATGGAACTTTGCCGGAAAGTCACTGCTCATTTTTCTCGTCCTTCTTGATGCTCATTTTTCAGGATTTGATATCGACTCATTGAAGTGCTCGCAGAGGCGGCGGCGTCCTGTCGTTGCCGAAAACGCCCCTGTGATCGCGACTCGGGGGCAAGCCGTGCAGCGGACGGGAATCCGCTACACGGCTCGGCTTTACGACGCCTTCCGAACTGCCGTTCCGGTTTCCCGGATGAACAGCGCCAGAATGATGGCAACGACGATCGATATGATGCCGACCACGCCGCCCTTGACGAACACGTCCAGCGTCAATGCGCCGCCGCCGGCGAGCTTTTGCAGGAGCCAGCCATAGGCGGGCGCGACGAATGCACTCATCACGAAAACGATGAAGTTGATGGCGCCGGTCGCGCTGCCCTTCACTTCGTCCGGATTGACTTCCTTGATGATGCTGTAGGGGATCATCGCCGCACCGGATCCGAAGCCGAGCAGGAAGCCGAGAAGATAGGGCGGCAGCGAATTGGCGGGCAGATAGAGGATCGCCAGGGTGGCGGCGAGCATGATCGCCATTCCCGCCATTAGAACCGGCTTCCGGCGTCCCATGCGGTCGGCGATATAGCCCAGCACCGGACAGCCGATCACCCAGCCGAGCGGCACCATCGAAGCGCGGTTGACCGCCTCGGCATAATCAATATGCCAGCCATCGCGCAGGAACGAGACGCCCCAGATCATGTCGCCGACCGTTGTCGGCAGGAACAGCAGACCAGCACAAATGCCGCACAGGTAGGATTGCGGGTTGGTCAGCACCGTCTTGTATGGATCGAACATGTGCCAAATGCTGGTCTTGGAACGTTCGGCGAGATCCTGGCGCGGCGTCACGAACAGCATCGCAAATGCGATGATCACCGTCAGGATGCCCGCATAGATCCAGAATTGTTGCCAGTTTATCGGGCCATGAACGAGAGGCGCGACAACGAATTGTCCGGCCGATCCGCCCAGCATGCCGAAGCATTGGGTAAAGCCTACCGCAGTAGCGAGATAGCGTGCCGGAAAACCGTGGGTGGCGAGATAGACGGCTCCGACGAACGCGAACGCCGCGCCCGCGCCCTGCAGAAGACGGCCTACGGAGGCGGCCCAGCTAATGCCGAGGCCGAACATCACGATTCCGACAGCGAGCAGAACCGCGCCGATCGGGATCGAATATTTCGCTCCCCAGCGGTCCAGCGACGCGCCGGCGATAATCGCGAATGTCGAGTAGGTGTAATAGTAAAGTCCGAGAAGAGAGCTGACCCCAAGGGTGGTCAGCCCGAATGCCGTGGTGAGTTCCGGCAGCATCACGCTGGGCGCCGAGCGCACCGCATATTGCATGAAGTAGAACAGCAAACAGAAAAGCCACGCAGCCACAAACGCAAAATGAAAGCCGCTGATCACAGGCGTCTTTCGCTGGGCCGCTGCCGTTGAAACAGCCTGAATAGACATTACTAAGCTCCCATTTGGGCGTTGTTCGATCTATTAAGCCTATGGGGAGCGTAGGGGCGGGTCTTGATTTATCTCAAGCCGCTATCGATTCCGCGAGTTGCCGGCGCGTAATTCACTCTCTCTGGGGCAGAGCGAGATCTCTTTCGTCAAATTGGAGATATTCCGGGTGAATTCGGTTCAACGCTGCCGCGTTGCAGCAGGACATCGATGTTGACGTCGCCGATCATCGGTGCGCGGTCGAATTTCGACCCCCGCATGGCAGCGGATGAGGTGCATTCGCCCGTATATCGTTGTTGCTATGTCTTGATTGGAGCCACGAACAATGAAATGTCAGCGACAAAGACCGCCAATTTATAATTCAGAAAATAACAATTCAGCGGATCAAAAGGTTTGATGACAATAAGATATCGCCATCATTTTTCATACTTATGGAGGCGCTTTAATGCCTCGCGCACGTCATCGTCTTCAAGCGCATCCTCAGTCGCACGTTCCTTGCCTGTGTCAGGACGTTCTGCCTCGGCAAGAATGTCAATATTCTTGGAATCTTTTCGAATGGCTTTTTTCGGCTGGCTATTGATCATGTTCCGCTCCTCCATTCCGATCCTTGGAATGTAAAGGCTCTTGATCATGGCCGGTGTTGAGCGAGATCAATTTTTCGCGCTAAAGCAGGACGGTTTTTGGTTGAATCGATTTTCCCGCATGTTCCATTCGCCTGTCGCGATGGGAGAGGTGAACTTCCGATGCCATCCACTTATCACGCTTTAGCTTCGGAAAATTCGCACGGATCGACGGCCTGCGTTATCCGTGCCGCCCTTCAACTCGCCTTGGCGGCATAGGTCGGCTCGAGTCGCGAGCGAAGGAACTCGGCGCCGGTGATCGGGGCGTATTTGGCCGGGCGTTCCGGGCTGATGCAGGTCGGCAAACAGGCCACCATCGCGTCCGGATTGGGATCGAGGAAGAAGGCGACGGAGTAGCGATCGGCGCCCGGCGGGCTGACGACCTTGTGCGGCGTCGAAACGTAGACGTCGTTCGACCATCGCATCAGGCAATCGCCGATGTTGCAGACGAAGGCATCGGGTATGACCGGCGCGTCAAGCCAGCGGCCGGAGCGGTCCTGCACCATCAGGCCGCCGATGGCATCGGTCGCGAGCAGCGTGACGTTGCCATAATCGGTATGAACGCCCGCGCCGAGTTGTCCGTCGGACAAGGTCCCCGTCACTGGAGGGTAATGAAGCAAGCGCAGGGTGGCGATCGGCTTGTCGAGCCTGGCCTCGAAGAAATCGGGATCGAGGCCGAGGTCGAGCGCAAATCCACGATGCAGATCGCGCCCCAATCGCCAGACCCGGTTGAAATAGTCGAGCATCGTCTCGCGAAAGCCCGGCACATCCGGCCACAAATTGGCCGCGCGAAACGGCACACGGGCAAGCAGCTCCGGATCGTCGGACGCGAGTTCGAGGCCGATGTTGAAGGCTTCCTTGACGTCGGCAGGCTTGTCCGGATCAAGCGCTTCGCCGCCAAGTCGTATGTAACCGCGATTGCCGCCGGGGCCGCTGAACGAAGCCGCTTCCCGGATCGAAGCCGGCCCGGTGAAGAACGCAGCCGAATGATCGAAGACGCTAGCCCGCAACGCCGGTGGAACGCCATGCCCCGTGATATAAAAGAAACCGACCTCCCGGCAGGCACGGCCCAGGGCCGCTGCGACGGCCCGTGCCTGTTCCGGCGAGCCGTCGATCAGAGCTGCGATATCAATCACGGGAATGGCGCTCATATGCATCTCCTTCGATGATCGCCGATCACCAAGCAATATCCATGCCCCGACTTCTCAGAGCCGGGGCTTGCCGGTCATCGACAGGACGCCGAAACGCCCGGCATGTTGCGCCATCATGTCCGGGATCCTGTTGCCGGGCGGTCGTCTATCGTCGCGAACTGCCCGCGCTTTTTCCAGCAATCATATCGCGACGGGGCTCTCTTACGTTTTCAGAATGTCCGGGTCGGAAAACAATTGCTCGGGCGAAAATTCGGTCGCGATCAGGCCATCTTCCACCATGTAGCGGGTGACGACCTTCAGCATCGCGCGATTCTTTGCCAGTCCAACCGGCCAGTAGTCGTTGCCGAGATGCTGTTCGGCGGAAAGCAGGTTTTCGAGCTGCCACGGCAACATCGTGCAGAGCGCCGCCGAATCGAACAGCCTTTCCCGGGCGATTTTCTGGGCCTGCGCAAAAGCCTGGTAGATGGCCATCATCAGGCCGGGGTTGGCTTCGGCAATCGTCCGCTTGACCGCGATGAGATGCATGGGCGGAAAGATTCCAGTCTTCGAAAAGTAATCGAGCTCCGCCCGCATCGGGTCTTCGAACAAGCGAGTGACCGACGCGGAGGGCCAGGTACTGGGTGCGCGCGCCGTGTACAACGCATCGATTTCGCCCTTCGCCAGCAACACGGCGAGACTCTGGTCGTGTCGCTGCTCGTGCCTGAACCGGTCGGGATAGAACTGCGGGTGTTCGTCGCCGGTGCGGGCTGTCTCCAATCCGCCTGCGACATAAATCGGCGAGGTGCGAGCCAGATCGTAGTGATCCTGAAAGATGCCGCGCAGCCAGACCGCCGCGGCCATGTCGAACACGGGAACGCCGATGCGCTTGCCGGCAAGGTCCGCCGGCTTCCTGATTCCCTTTGCGGCGTTGACGAAGACGTTCGAGAGCCGGAAATGCCGCGAAGGAAATACCGGCACGGCGACATACGGCCGGTCGGGGCGTTCCATGAATCTTAGATAGGACGACAGCGGAAATTCGCAGCAGTCGAAGCTGTGCTCGGTCAATTGCTTGTTGAACAGCGCCTGGACGCCCATCAGCGTCACGTCGGCGGAGACCCCGGCGATCGGCACCTCGCCGCTGGCGATCGGCCTGGTCCGGTCGGAATCGCTAACGCCTATTTTCAGCGGCAACGCGGTCATGACTTTTGTTTCCTTCGACGCTGGGATTGTTGTCGGCCAGCCGCTTCACCAGCACATCCAGAAGCTCCGGCAGGGCGAGCGGGGTCGCGTTGACGCCGCCGCGCGCGTAGATGGCCGTTGCCCGGGGAATATCGACCCGGAGACGGCGCGAAAGACGCTGGATGGCGTTCTTGCAGTCGTCCGGCAGTGGCAGGCAGGCGATTCTGAGGGCGGCGGGGAGATGATCGTTGGCGCCGGTCAGTTCCAGCCGCTTGGTTCCCACCTTCCGCGAGGTGGCGACATGGTGGAAGGCGCGCTCATCCCGCGCCAGCACGAAGCTTCGATGGGTGAGACCCGGGGCGACCCAGGAAATCACATCGGTATAGTTTCGGCCGATCCGGGAGACCACGTTCGCCAATATGCGCGCCATCTCGTTATGCATGGCCGTATACTGCCGCCGTTCCTCGTCGCCCCATTTCCAGCGCGTCGCCGATACGCGGGTCGCGGTCGAGTCGGATCGCCAGGGAGACACCGCGTTCCCCCTGTTTTCGAAAAGTCCGGGATCGTCATAGGCAACGGCGGGAGAGGGTCTCTCGCGAAATTGAGCGATATGCTCATACGGTACGACGGCCATCGGCTCCGAAATGACCATGCGGTGTACGACCGTTCCGCTGTTGTCGACGAGCGGCGATAAATTCAAAACCTCGGGCGAGAATCGCGGTTCGAGCCGCGCTTGCAATTCCTGCGGCAGATAAAGTCGGCCGGTTGGCCGGTATCCTTCGTCCAGCAGCCGCTGGTTGATCGCCAGATGTTCGGAGGAAAAAGGGTAGGGCTTGGTCTTGGTACAGGGCATGAACAGCAGCACGCGACGTTCGCCGCCGGGAAGCTCAGGCTCGTAATCGTTCTGAATGTAATCAAGCCACTCGGCGATGCGGGGATGCGTCAGCGAGTCGACATTGTCCTGCGGAGAGTAAAGGCACAATGTCTCATCGAGCTGAAACGGGCTCTCGATCTTGAGCGCCGATTCGAGCACCCGCTTGGATCGATCTTCAACGCTCACCATGGCCGATCATCCCTGAAAATTCCTGTTGTGGTTTACCGGCGTCGCTGTTGCGGTCCGGGCCGGCGTTCCCCGGGATCGCGGCGGCGGGATCAAGCTCCTGCTCGTTGTAACCGCGCAGCGATTGCAGATGGATATCGGCGTCCTCGACGAACAGCCCGCGGGTAATTCCGGTGACGATCCGGTCAACGCCGAATTTGAGCGCGGAAATACCGGCCGAACCGGCGAGACTCGGCATGGCCGCAAAGGTGTAGCTGAAAATGCTGGCCAGAAACGGCGCCGATCCCTCGGTCTTTTCGGTGAACTGAAAATTGGCAGAAAGATAAGGGTAGTCGCCAAGCAGCGGGTATTCCTCGCCGCGCGGCGGACGATAACGATCCGACCAGCGGGCGATCTTGTCGTGGAAACGCGCCAGCTCAGGTCGGGCCGCGAGGTCGACGGTGAATCCGGTGCCCGCAATCAGAAAATCTAACGACTTTTTTCCGTGCGGCGTGGTGAGTAAAATCTTCCCATCCTCGAAAGCGATGCGTTCAATCGCGCTGTCGAGCCGAACGGAAAAATTCTCATGGCGGGTGCATCTGTCGAACGTGTCCTGCGGGGGCGGCTGGTTCATGTCGAAAATGATCTTCATGAAGCGCCATTTTCGCGCATCGTCCAGATCGCCGAAATGGCGGAGAAAACCCGCAAACTCCATCCACCGGTTCGGATTGACCGTCGGAAGTTTTTTTCTGCGGGCAAAGAGCTCGACGGAAGCGGCGCCATTTTCGAGCGCCATGGCGGCATTGTCGAAGGCGGAGGCTCCGGCGCCGATTACCGCAACGGCCTTGCCGGCGAGCGAACGGAAATCGATCTGCTCCGAGGTGTGGGCGTAGCATTTTCGAGGCAACGGGTTAGCGATCGCGGCCGGCACCGACCAGTGGCCGGATCCTTCGATCCCGGTCGCAAGCACGACCTTGCGCGCCAGCAATGTCTGTATGACGCCGCCGATCTTGGCGTGGACCGCCAGCAGGCCGTCGTCCAGCGGTTCGATGTCGGTGACCTCGGCCTCGTTGCTGACGTCGATGCCGACCGTCTTGCGGACCCACGACAGATAAGCTTGCCACGATTCGCGCGGTATCTTGTTCAGCCCTGCCCAGGATTGCTCGCCGAAACGTGCCTCCCACCAGGCGCGGACCGAGAGGCTGGGAATGCCGAGGTCCGGTCCCGTCACGGCCTTTGGCGTGCGCAGCGTGTGCATGCGGGCAAAGGTCAGCCACGGTCCCTCGAGACCTGCCGGATTCCGGTCGAGCACGCGCACATTGGTTATGCGTTCGCGCAACAGTTTGAATGCGATCGTGGTTCCGCTCTGGCCGCCGCCGACGATGATGACATCATGCACGGCCGTTCCGTTCTGGCTGCGCGGAAGCGTCCAGGGTCGCGCCGGATAGCCGAGGCAATCCAGTTCAAAGCGAACGCGCCGTTCCAGCTCAGTGAGATCGAGATTTTCTTTTTCCGTTGCAGCCATGAGGTCATCCAATCTTCGGCAGGATGCGGCGTTCGATGGCAAGCGGCTCATGCGACATCGATTGAGCAAAGGCCACGACATGCGGTTCCAGCCGGAAGGCGAGGGCACGAGCCTCTCTCGTCGCAGCGGAAATTTTTGCAACGCTCTCGCGGACGCGGCTGCGCAGGTCTGCGGTATCGACCGAAATGACTTTGCGGTCGAGAACCCTGAACACGCCGCCGACCATCACGTCGGTCACCGAGGCCGAATCGGCGGAGGTCACCAGTTGATTGACGGGATCGGTGCCGGGAATGAAATCGACATGGCCCAGGTCGAACAGCGCGAGGTCGGCACAGGCGCCTTGCTCGATCCGGCCGCATGATTCGAGACCCAGAAGCTTCGCGCCGCCCTGGGTCGCAAGCTTGATGACTTCGCCCGCAAGCAGCCAGCCGTCGCGCTCGCCAGTGAATATCCGCGCGCCAAAGGAAGCCAGCCGCATCGCCTGCAACATGCTCAGCGAATCCGAGGAGTTGGCGCCGTCTGTCGCCAGGCCGACATTGATGCCTCGCTCCAGCATCGGCCTGACATGCGCAACGCCGGACCCCAGCCTGAAATTGCTGGCGGGGATATGGGCAATGGAGCAGCCATGTTCGGCAAGCAGGTCGAGATCGCCGTCGTCGAGCCACACGCCATGAGCCGCCGTGAAGCGTGGCCGCAGCATGCCGAAATCGGCGAGATAGCTCACCGCGGAGCGGCCATAGATCTTGCGGGCGACGACCGCTTGCAGCCGCGATTCCGCGATATGCATGTGGATCGGGAGGCCGTGACGATCGGCGATATCCAGGCAGTTCTTAAGAAAGCGCTCGGAGCAGTGATGCGGAATCGTGGGGGCGAGGGCGAGCGTGATGGAATCCGGCATTTCCTGTCGCGTGGCCATGATGGCTTCGACGGCGGCGATGGTGTGGTCTCCGCTCGCCAGATCGAATTTTCCTACGCTATCGCGCAGATCATCCGGCAATGCGTCAGCCAGGCCCGGAATCGATTTGAACAGACTCTGATCGGCGATCATCGGCGCAAGCACCGCGCGCATGCCGGCATCGGCATAAGCTCTCGCCACAGCGGCAAAGCCTTCGGGCGTCGGCCGCGGGAATTCGTAAATCAGGTCGAAGCAGGCGGTGCAGCCTTTTGACAGCATGTCGATCGCGCCGAGCAGCGTCGACAGATAGATTGTCTCGGGATCGCGGGGGCCGGCGAGCCAGGGGCCGTTGGTAAGCGACGCCTCGAGGGTCCAGGCGTCGGCAACGCCCTTCATCAGATTGGCGTGGCTATGGGTGTGGGCGTTCACGAAACCGGGGACGATCAGGCGATCGCTCGCATCGTGCCGCGCGGCGGCAATGGCTGCGAAAGTGCCAGACGCGCCGATCCGGGCGATCTTGCCGTCTTCGATCAACAGATCCTGTCGCTCGGCCTTGCCCGATCGGGGATCCAGCACCAGCCCGCCGCTCAGGAGGACGGCTTCATTGGCCTTCATCGATCCCGCTCCGCGGGATGGGTATCGGTCCAATGACGGGCAATGTCCGAGCGGCTGGCGAACCAGACGCCTTCGTGCTGTGCCGCGAGATCGAGAAATCTCATGATGGCTTCGAACCGCGCCGGCTGGCCCGAAATGCGGCTGTGAAGGCTGACCGTCATCATGCGCGGGTGACGCGCGCCTTCCGCATGGAGCACCCGCAGCGCCGAGGCGAGGTGGTCATAGAAATCATTCGCGGTGCCGAGCTTTGCAGTCGCGAGCCGGTTATCGTTGTTGGTGAAACTGTGGGGAATGATGAGATGCGGCCGTTCGCCGACCTTCACCCAATAGGGCCAGTCATCGGCATAGCTGTCCGAATCGTACAGGAAGCCGCCGTGCTCGACGAGCAGCGCGCGGGTGTTCTGGCTGGGCGAATAGCGGCTCTGCCATCCGGACGGACGACGTCCGATCGCCTGTTCGAGACCGGTGACCGCGTGCGCGATGGCTGTGCGTTCTTCAGCTTCGTTCATCAGAAAATGCCGGACGAAACGGTCGCCGTGACAACAAAGATCGAAACCGGAATCCCTGATCGCCGCGGCGATCTCGGGATTGCGCGCGAGCGCCTGGGCGCAGGCGTTGATCGTGAGCGGCACGCCGCGCGCGCTCATCAGGTCGATGAGGCGCCAGAAGCCTATTCGCGAGCCATATTCGAACAAAGATTCAGCAACGAAATCGCGGCTGCCCGAAGGCACCTCTCCCTGAACGCCGTCGGTCAGGGCTATTTCCGTGGCAGGGTCGCCATCGGGAATGGACGGCTCCGCGCCTTCTTCGACATTGAGAACGATCACCAGCGCCAGCCGTGCGCCGTTCGGCCAGCGCGGATTCGGCGGCGTCCTGCCATAGCCGATGAAATCGCGATCGTTGTTGGCTCTCATCTGGCGAGCGACGCCACCGGCAAGGCATCCCCGATCTTTTTGGCGAGATCCAGCAGCAATTGATCTCCCCGCGGGCCGGCGATGAAGGACAAGCCGACGGGGCAACCGTCAACGGTCACGGCGGGAATGTTGATCTGCGGCAATCGGCACAGGCTCGCTATACAGGTGAGCGCGAGCGTCTTTTCGCGGAACTCGATTTGCGCCGACACCGGTGCATCGCGAAGCGGTGGAAGATCGTGCGCGGTCGGCAGCACCAATACGCCGTCGCTGCCGAGCAGGTTGACCAACCGGTCCGTCAGGGCTTCGCGCCTGATGACCGCGGCGGCGAATTTTTCCGGATCGACGCGCGACGACAGTTCGATGCGTTCCGCCACGGCCTGACTGAGCCTTCGTCCCGGCGTCTTGCCCCAGGCGCCAAGCGTCGACCAGAGGTCGTAGAGCTGAAGCGGCCTGAAGGTCTCCAGCCAGGTTTCGACGCCTTCCGTGAACAGCGTCAGTTCGGTCATGTCTCCAAGCGATCGCGCGGCCGGCAGAAGAGCCGCGCCGATGTCGCGCACCGGGATATCGAACGCGTCGCGCGCGAGCAGCAGCCGCGCCGGCTTGAATTCTTCGATTCCACCGAAATAGATTTCGCCGACGCGCTGCAACGTGGTCGCATCGCGCGCGAGCCAGCCGACGGTGTCGAAGCTCGGCGCCATCGCCATGATCCCGGCCACCGACAACCGGCCATAGGTGGTGCGCAGGCCATAGAGTCCGCAGAAACTCGCCGGCACGCGGATCGAACCGCCGGTGTCGGTGCCGAGCGCGAAGTCGCAAAAACCCGCCGCCACGGCGGAAGCCGAACCGCTGGAAGATCCACCGGGAACGCGGGCCGGTGCCTTGGGATTGATCGGCGTGCCGAAATGCGGATTCATGCCGAACATGCCGCACGCCACCTCGTCGGTATGGGTCTTGCCGATGAGATGCGCGCCGGCCATCAGCGGCGCCAGCACGGCGGGGGCCGTCGCAAGGGCTGGCTCCGCGTCGCGCAGCCGGTCCGGATTGCCCCAGGCTGATTTGTATCCGGCGACGTCCATCAGATCCTTCGCCGCGAATGACAGGTCCGAGAGCGGGCCGGCCTGTTTCAGCCGCAGCGACGATGGACCATGTTCGACGAAGGCCAGACGCCTGATTTCTTCCGGACTGTACATATCGGCTGACTACTCGGCGGCGTCGGAAAGTTTTGGACTGCTACCGGGCAGGCCATAGCTGCCCATGAACTGATCGACGGTGCCCTTCACTTCATCCCAATCGAAGAACCGGAAGGAGTTTCCGCGCGTCACGAGAGGCGCGCCGGAATAGAACATCTCATATTGCAGATGGCGCGAGCCGAACTCGGAGCCGACGGCGTCCCATGCGAGTTTCATCAGCTTGACGCGCTGCTCCGATGTCGCAACCGTCGAGCGCTGCGTCTTGTGAATGATGGCGTTGGTTTCCGGCGTGGCGAAATCGGCATAGGACGACGGGACCATGATCATGCCGCCGCCCGACAGCGAGCGGATCGCCTCGACGACTTCGGGGTAGGTGGTCTGGGCGATGACCTGGGCGGTGCAAAGAATGCTGCGATCCGGAACGTAGAACCCCTGGAACATCTCGCCTTTGATTTCCATCGCGATCACCAGCGCCTCGATGTTGCTGACCTTCGCCGCCAGCAATCCGAGGGTCTCGCGGACCTGGGGATAGTTGATGATGTTGTTGACCTCGGCGATCTTGCGCGCCAGCCCGAGCAGGAACTTCAGTTTCACCGACAGCCGGACGATGCACTGGTAGTTCTGGAAAACATGAGCCCTGGTGTCGTGCCACTGGGCTTGCGCCATCTTCAGGTCCTTGAAGACGAAGACGCGGTCCCACGGGATCTTCACATCGTCGAAATGAACGACGGCGTCGTTCTCGTCGAACCTGGACGAAAGCGGGTAATCGAATTGGGAGGTCGCGTTTTGCTCGTAGCTGCGCCGGGACATCAAGGTGAGGCCCTTGGCGCCCAGCGGAACGACGGCGGTGAAGGCGTAGGCTTCGTCTCCGGCCTGCAACGACTGGAATCCCGACACCAGCAACTCATTGGCCATGATGCCGCTGGTCGCCAGCATTTTCGCGCCGCGAATGGTGATGCCTGTGGAGTCCTCGTCGACGACGGACGCCACCAGATGCGGGTCGGGTTGGCCGCCGGCCGATCTGGCCTTGTCCGATTGCGGGTTGATGATGACGTAGGACAGGAAAAGGTCGTTGTCCCGCGCATATTGGAAATAGGATTCCAGAGCGGCGGCGCGGGCGGGATTGTAGTCGCGGAAGGCTGCAAGCCCCATCCGAAAACCGGCCAATGTGGATGCGACATGGTCCGGCGACCGGCCGAACATGCCGCAGGACAGCGCGGACCATTTTTCGATCGCCTGACGGCGCCTGACGAGATCCCCGTAGGTCTTCGGAAGCAGCCAAGCCAAATTCACCCGCTCGCCGCTGGTCGGCGATTGGAACGTCATCTGTTCGAGATTCTCGGGAGCGGCCTGATAGTCGTACAGGCCGGCCGCGGTCTCGACCACGCTGTGAAAGCTGCGGTCGGTCGTAACGTCAGCGACCCTTCGTCCGTCGATATAGATCGTCCGGTCGTCGTGCAGGCTTGAAAGGTAGGCTTTTCCGTCTTTGGCCATGGAGGACTCCGCAAAGCGTGCTGGAATCCGACGCCAGGCATTTACCCATTGCAGCCGGAATTAAGGACGACATTAGGATCGGGGGCGAAACCCGGTCAAGCTGATCGATTGGGCAGCAGTCGTGTCGATATTGGTAGGTTTTTTCGTGTGTTGCATGCAACGTGATTAGCAATTGAGCAAATGGATTTGAAACTTATGCAATTCCACGCCGCGTGGCGGTGGCTCCTGGAGATTTCGTCGAGCTAAATACCCGTCAGGAACGCGGAGGCGGCCTGGCCATGCTCGAAGCGCAGCCGCGCCATATCCATACCGACCGGTACGCCGTCGGTCACGCGCCAATGGCCGCCGATCATCACCCGGTCAGCCCGATGCGCGCCGCACAGCACGAGCGCTGCGATCGGATCACCGGATCCGGAAAACCTCAATTCGTCCAAGGTGAAGCAGGCGAGGTCCGCCTGGCGTCCGACTTCTATTTTGCCGATATCGCGGCGTCCGAGACATTTGGCGGATCCTTCCGTGGCCCAGCGGAGGGCATCCAGATGGGTGACCGAGGACGCGTCGTAAGCCAGACGTCCCAGCAGAAAGGCGTGGCGGACCGCTTCCATCAGGTTCGAACTGTCGTTCGAGGCGGAGCCATCGACGCCGAGGCCGACCGTCACGCCGGCGGCCTCCAACGTTTTGGTCCGGCAGACGCCTGACGACAGCACCATGTTCGAGGTCGGACAGTGGCAAACGCCCATCCGGTGCTTGCCGAGGCGTGCGATCTCCGCATCGTTGAAGTGGATGCCGTGCGCCAGCCAGACCCGTTCGTTCAACCAGCCCACTTCTTCGAGATAGTCGAGCGGCCGGCAGCCAAAGTGATGCAGACAATAATCGTCCTCGTCGCGGGTTTCTCCGAGATGGGTGTGAAGAAGGCAATCGTGCCGCGCGGCGAGATCGGCCGTATCGATCATGAGCTGCTTGGTGACGTTGAAGGGAGCGCATGGCGCCAGGGCGACGCAGCGGAACGAGCCCTCGCTCGGGTCGTGATATCTGGCCAGCACCCGTTCGCAGTCCGCAAGGACCGTGTCGTAGTCCTGCATCAATCGTTCGTCGGCGATGCCGCCGTCCGCGAAACCGAGATTGATTGCGCCCCGTGTCAGCGTGATGCGCATTCCCAATTTCGAAGTTTCCTCGGCCTCGATATCGACGGCGTCGGCCATGTCGTCCGGAAAGACAAACAGATGATCCGAGGCGGTGGTGCAGCCGGAGATCAACAGTTCGGTCAAGGCAACGCGCACCGCGAGACGGAAACTGTCGCGATCGAGATGCGCGCCCCAGATCGGATAAAGCTGCTTCAGCCACGGAAACAGGTTCTTGTTGATGGCGTCCGGATGGGCGCGCGTCAGCGTCTGGAAAAAATGGTGATGCGCGTTGACGAGGCCGGGGATGATGACGTGCCGCCGCGCATCGAATATCTCGTCGCAAGGCGTCGCCGGGCCATCCTGTCCGACAAGCTCGATGATCCTGCCGTCTTCGACGACAAGCCCGCGCTTGCCGCCTTCCGCCAGCATGGCGATCGGATCGCGAATCCAGGTTTTCATGGCGCCGGCTCTGCTAGGAGGGTTTCTTGTGCGCGAGCCAACGGCCTGATTCCGCAGCGAAAAACAGCTCGGATAGCGCGGCGTTGAACACGGCGGGCTCTTCGCTGGTGACGTTGTGGCCGGTGCGCGGGATGACCAGAAGAGCAGCCGTCGGCGCCGTGCGTTTCAGAAAGAAACTGCCTTCAAGGCAGGGCTCGTCCTCGTCACCGACGATCACGAGCAAAGGCGGTGTGAAGCGCTTCAGGTCGGCTTCCATTTCACCCAGCGTCGGCCGCTTGAGCTGTACGCCGAACATGGTGAGCGAGTGGCCCAGGGCGGAATGCTCGCTCAGCATGCGCGCGAATTCGGACCAGCCGCGCGGGTCTTTGTTCTTGTGCGCCTGGCGCATCGGCGCGTCGGCGTATTTTGCCGCCGCCTGTTCGATACCTTCTTCGGCGAACATCTTGCCGGTCTCGGCGGCGTGCTGCTTCATGGCCGCGGCGCGTTCAGCATCCGGAAGCGAACCCCAGCCGCATCCGGCGGCCACCACCGAGATGCAGCGTTGCGGCGAATGGATGCCGAAATGCAGCGCGGTGTAGCCGCCCATCGAGTGACCGACGATATGCGCCTTTTCGATCCCCAATCCGTCGAGAACAGCGGCGATGTCGTCGCGCGCGATGTCCTGGCTGTAACGCGCGGGATCCTCCGGTATGTCCGACGGCGGATAGCCGCGCTGGCTGAACGTGATGCATCGATGCGAGCGCGCGAAAAACCGCAGTTGCGGCTCCCAGGTGCGGTAGTCGCCAGCGAATTCGTGGACGAAAACGACCGCGCTGCCGGTCCCGATTTCTTCGTAATATAGCTTAACGCCGTCAGGCGCCTGAACGTAAGGCATTCCATCTCCTTAGACCCGGAAGCATTTTCGGAGCAAGGAGGATGCCAGTTGATGCGTTCTGCTTCTGCCCCTGGCACGACGGCGAAGCGCGCATGATGGGGCGAGATGCCTATGCGTGCTTGCGTCCCGATACTTTATAGCTGTGCCATTATATATGGGCCGTCTGCGAAGCCGCCTCGGACTAAGCAAATTACGACGCGGATTTTCCGCCAAAGCCGGGAGAGGTGCCGCGACGGCGGCGGCTTGCTAATTGATCGCAACAGCCGGATCTGCTCCCGGAGGTATTTTTAGCTTCCCCCGGCCGTGAATCGGGGCGTCGGTCACGGATTCCGGCTTCCAATGGACGCCATCCGCCGAAATTAATTCCTGAATGGAGCTGACGTCGCCCATTTGGCGCGCAGATTGCTTGTGCTTCAGAAGGCGGCGACCGCCGCTGCGTTATTTTTGGTCGGTTGATTGGAAAACATGGACCATTCGGGATTGGCAGATCTGAAGCCGCGGTTGGTGCTTACCGGCATTACCAAGCGTTATCCCAGCGTCGTCGCCAATGACGACATCTCCTTGAGCGTCCGCCCGGGCGAAATTCATGCGGTGCTGGGAGAGAATGGCGCCGGCAAAAGCACGCTGATGAAGATCATTTACGGCGTCACCAAGCCCGACGCCGGGACCATCATGTGGAACGATCAATATGAAACCATCGCCGCGCCTTCGCAGGCGCGGCGCATGGGCATCGGTATGGTGTTCCAGCATTTCTCCCTGTTCGAGACGTTGACGGTCTGGGAAAATATCGCCCTGGCGCTGGACGAACATGTCCCGACGGCGCAACTGGCGGCCCGGATTACCGAAGTGTCGGAGAAATACGGGCTTCCCATCGACCCGTATCGCCTCGTTCACAGCATGTCGGTCGGCGAAAGGCAGCGCGTCGAGATCGTGCGTTGCCTGCTTCAGGAACCCAAGCTCCTGATCATGGACGAACCCACCTCCGTGCTGACGCCGCAGGCCGTCTTGATCCTGTTCAAGACGCTTCGTCGCCTCGCTTCGGAAGGCTGCAGCATTCTTTATATCAGCCACAAGCTCGATGAAATTCGTTCGCTCTGCGATACCGCGACGGTATTGCGCGGCGGCCGTGTCAGCGGCAGCGCCATCCCCCGCAACGAAACCAATGAAAGTCTCGCCCGGTTGATGATCGGCGGCGAGCTGGCGGAATGCCATCTCACGCCGCGCGAGCCGAAGGAAGTTCGGCTCGAGGTCGAGCGCCTGTCGCTGCCGACGCCGGATCCGTTCGGCACATCGCTCAAGGATATCAGCCTGACGGTACGGAGCGGCGAGATTCTGGGCATCGCCGGCGTTTCGGGAAACGGCCAGAAGGAATTGATGGCGGCGCTCTCGGGCGAACGGCTGAGCACCGGATCCATGATCAAGCTGCTCGGGCAGCCGGTCGGCGCGCTCGATCCGGCGAAGCGCCGCACGGTCGGGCTGACCTTTGTTCCCGAAGAGCGTCTCGGTCGCGGCGCGGTGCCGCCGATGAGTCTGGCTTACAACGCGCTGCTCACGGGCGCGCGAAAAGGCATGGTGCTGAACGGGCTGATCCATCCCTCCGTGATGCGGACCTTTTCCAAAACCGTCATCGAACGTTTCAAGGTCAAATGCGGCGGTGAGCAGTCCGTCGCCTCGAGCCTGTCCGGCGGCAATCTCCAGAAATACATCGTCGGGCGGGAGACCATGTTGCAGCCGAAAATGATGATCGTGGCTCAGCCGACATGGGGCGTGGATGTCGGTGCGGCCCAGCTGATCCGGCAGGCGCTGATCGACCTGCGCGACCAGGGCGTGGCGCTGCTGGTGATATCGGAAGAGCTCGATGAGCTTTTCATGATCAGCGATCGGCTCTGCGTTTTGGCCGCCGGACGTCTTTCCCCTTCGGTCAAGCCGGCGGAGACGTCGATCGAGCAGATTGGGACATGGATGAGCGGCAAGTTCGGCGAAGGTGAAAACGACGCCTCGACGCCTGCGGCTTCGTATCTGGAGGCTGCCCATGCTTAGGCTCGAGCGGCGCGCAACGCCATCTTCGACGATGAGTATTGCCTCGCCCCTGCTGGCGGCGGCCGGCATGCTGGTAACCGGATTCCTGTTGTTCAGCGCGCTGGGCAAGGATCCGCTGGAAGCATTCTATCTGTTCTTCATCAAGCCGCTGTCGAGCACCTACGGCATCGGCGAACTGCTCCTGAAGACGACGCCATTATTGCTCTGCGGATTGGGGCTTGCGCTGGGCTTTCGGGCCAATGTCTGGAACATCGGCGCTGAGGGACAACTGACCATGGGCGCGATCGCCGGCGGCGGCGTCGCGCTCTGGTTCGGCGACAGCGATTCCAGCTTTGCGATGCCGTTGATGTTGCTGGCGGGTATCCTTGGCGGGATGGCGTGGGCCGCGATTCCGGCTTTCCTCCGAACCCGCTTCAACACCAACGAAATTCTCGTCACGCTGATGCTGGTCTATATCGCCCAGCTCATGCTGTCCTGGCTGGTGCATGGACCGTGGCGCGATCCGCAGGGACAGAATTATCCGCAATCGCAAGGGTTCGGCGATGCCGAAACCATGTCTGTTCTGATCAACGGAACGCGCGTGACCTGGGGCATCGTTTATGCCGTGGGACTGGCGCTGATCGCCTGGGTTTTCTCGGAGAAGACCTTCGCCGGTTTTAGGATGCAGGTCGCGGGGCTGGCGCCCGCTGCCGCGGCCTATGCCGGCTTTTCGGAGAAGCGCAACATCTGGATCGCGCTGATGCTGTGCGGCGCGACCGCCGGGCTTGCCGGCATTTGTGAGGTCGCCGGTCCGATCGGACGGCTGCAACAGGAAATTTCTCCCGGCTATGGCTTTGCCGCGATCATCGTCGCCTGGATCGGGCGATTGCATCCGATCGGCGTGGTGTTCGGGGCGTTGTTGATGTCGTTGCTCTATCTCGGCGGCGAGGCGGCGCAGATGGGAATGGGATTGCCGTCCGCTATCACCGGACTGTTCCAGGGATTGCTGCTGTTCTATTTGCTGGCTGCGGATTTGTTCATCTATTTCCGGCTGAAGCGGGTGGGGGTGGTGGAAAGCCCCGAGCCGAAGCCCGCGATACGCGTGGAGGGCGCCGTATGAATCCTCTCATCCCGATGATTGCCAGCACCGTGCTGGCGGCCACGCCGCTGATTTACGCCGCGCTGGGCGAAACCGTTGTCGAAAGATCGGGGGTCCTCAATCTCGGCATTGAAGGCATGATGCTGATCGGCGCGGTGGCCGGCTTTGCCGCGACCCGTAGCAGCGGAAGCGATGCCGTCGGTTTCCTGGCGGCGGCTGCGGCCGGTGTCGCGTTGTCGCTGATTTTCGGTTTTCTGACGCTCAACCTGCAAACCAATCAGGTGGCGACTGGTCTCGCGCTGACCCTGTTCGGGATCGGCCTGTCGGCCTTTGTCGGGCATAATCTGGCCGGGCTGCCGGTAGCGCGTCTGGCGCCGATTACGATTCCCGGACTGACCGCCATCCCCGTGATTGGCGATCTTTTGTTCCACTACGACATCATGGTCTATCTTTCGGTCGCGCTTTTCATCGGCGTGCAATGGTTCCTGACCAAGTCCCGTGCGGGCCTGACATTGCGGGCGATCGGGGAATCGCCGGGCGTCGCCCACGCCATCGGCAAACCGGTTCTGACCACCCGTTACCTGGCGGTGATGTTCGGCGGCGCGACCGCGGGCATCGCGGGTGCCTATCTTTCGCTGGTGCAGACGCCGATGTGGGTCGAGGGCATGTCGGCCGGCAAGGGCTGGATTGCGCTCGCGCTCGTCGTCTTCGGCACGTGGAAGCCGGCGCGTGTCGTCATCGGCGCCTATCTGTTCGGCGGCGTCACCCAGTTTCAACTTTTCGCGCAAGGATTTGGTTTGCCGATTCCAACCGAGTTTCTGTCGATGTTGCCCTATGCGGCCACCGTCGTCGTTCTCGTCATCATCTGTCGCGATCCCAAAACGATTTTGCTGAACCAGCCGGCCTCGCTCGGGCACAGCTTTCATTCAGCCGCCTGAGAACGGCGTCCGCAGTCGGGACTCGACACTCACTTTCAGCTCCAACCAGAAGGAAGAACGATGCAGTCAAGTAAGATTTGGAAAACGATCCGCTTGTGTCTTGCGGCGGGTCTCATGGCGACAACGTCGGTGGCGGCGTTCGCCGCCGAGCCGCTCAAGGTCGCTTTCGTCTATCTCGGCCCGGTCGGCGACGGCGGCTGGACCCAACAGCACGACATGGCCCGGAAAAAACTCGAAGCGGCGCTCGGTTCCGCGATCAAGACCACCTATGTCGAGAACGTGCCCGAGACGGCCGATTCCGAGCGCGTGTTTCGCCAGCTTGCCGCCGATGGCAACAAGCTGATCTTCGCGACATCGTTCGGCTATATGGAGTCGCTTCAGAAGGTCGCGAAGCTGTTTCCCGACGTCAAATTCGAACACGTCAACGGCTTCAAGACCGCGCCCAACATCTCGGTTTACGAGCCTCGCTTCGAGGAAGGTTTTTATCTGATCGGCGTCGTCGCGGGCCAGATGACGAAGAGCAATACGCTTGGCTTCATCGGATCTTTCCCGATCCCGAGCGTGATGCGCAACGTCGACTCGATGACCCTTGGCGCGCTTTCGGTCAATCCCAAGGTCAAGATGAAGCCGATCTGGGTCAATACCTGGTACGATCCGGGCAAGGAGCGTCAGGCGGCGGATACCCTCATCGCGCAGGGGGCCGACGCCGTTGCCCAGAACACGGATTCGCCGGCCTCGATTCAGGCGGCGCAGGAGAAGGGCACCTACGCCTTCAGCATCGATGCCGACATGTCGAGCTTCGGCAAGAAGGCGCAGCTCACCGGTTCGACCGAGGACTGGAGCGGCTATTACATCGCCGAAACCAAGAAGGTCCTGGACGGCAGCTGGACCGGCAACCGGCACACGCGTTGGGGCATCAAGGAAGGAATGGTGGTGATGGCGCCGCTCAATCCTGATATTCCGCCGGCCGCCGTGAAGATTTTCGAGGACAAGAAAGCCGCGATCGTCGCCGGTACGCTGAACCCCTTCGCCGGGCCGATCAAGGACAGCACCGGCAAGGAAATGGTTGCCGCCAATGCGGCGATGTCGGACGCCACCTTCAACTCGCTCAACTGGTATGTCGAGGGCGTCGAAGGCAGCGTTCCCAAGTGAGCCGTATCCGAGGTGTGCCGCCTCCAGGCTCGCCTCGGAATCCTGAATTGTGCCGGCGTCTCGGTGACGAGATGCCGGCGCATCGTTTGACAGGATGATCGATGACAGGAAGTTTCCCCGCCGTGGTTTCGTCCTTTGGGAGAGGCCGCCATGACATCCACGCTTGAGGCTATTCATGTCTCGAAGGCCGCTCTGCCGATCATCGACATCGGTGGCCTTTCATCCAGCGCGCCGAGCGACCGGAAAGCGGTCGGCCAGCGTCTTCGGGCGGCTTGTCTCGACAACGGATTCTTTTACATCGCGAACCACGGCGTGCCTGTGGACTTGATCGATGCGCTTTTTGACCAGACAAGGCGCTTCTTCGATCGACCCGTAGCCGCAAAGCAGGCTGTCGATAAAAGTCTTTCCTTCTGCCAGCGCGGCTACGAGCCGCTGCGGGCGCAGACGCTGGAAGCGGGCGCGCCGCCGGATCTCAAGGAAAGTTTTTACATCGGGCCTGAGCTGCCGCTTGACGATCCCCGGGTGGTGGCGCGGCGCTTCAATCACGGCCCCAACCAGTGGCCGGCCGCCATGCCGGATTTTCGGCCGGTAACCGAAGCCTATTTCAACATCATGCTTGGTCTGAGCCGTACCCTGATGGGCGGATTGGCGCTGGCGCTCGACCTCGACGAGGATTATTTCGCGGCCTATTGCACCAATCCGCATGCCACGCTGCGCTTGCTGCATTATCCTCCGCAGCCCGCAAATGCCGCTCCCGGCGAAAAGGGCGCCGGCGCCCACAGCGATTTCGGAGGCCTGACGCTGCTGTTGCAGGATCGAATCGGTGGCCTTCAGGTTCAGGGCAATACCCGCGATCAGTGGATTCATGCCACACCAATTCCAGGTACCTTTGTCGTCAATCTCGGCGACATGATCGCGCGCTGGACCAATGATCGGTTTCGCTCGACCGTGCATCGGGTCGTCAACGCTTCCGGCCGTGAGCGTTATTCCGTCCCGTTCTTCTTTTCCGGCAATCCCGATCAGGAGGTCGAGTGCCTGCCGTCCTGCCTGGAGGACGGTGACGTCCCGAAATATCCACGCACCACGGTCGAGGGCCATCTTCGGGAGATGTATCGGCGGACCTACAAGTAAACGGTCTCGTTGATCCAGCGCGGTTATGCCGGTGCGATATGTCTGACTTCGATCCCGTCATTCTTATTCATGGCGCCTGGCAAGGCTCCTGGGCCTGGGCGCGCTTCATGCCCTATCTCGAGGCTGCGGGCCTGTCGGCCCACGCTGTCGATCTTCCCGGCAACGGCGCAGACGGTTCAGACCCCGCCGACGTCACGTTCGAGGCCTGCCTGCAACATGTCCACCGCATCGTCGGCGCCCTTGGCCGGCCGGTCAGCCTGGTCGGCCACTCCGGCGGCGGACTTCTGATAACGGCTTTCGCCGAGCGTTGGCCGCAATCCGTGTCGCGGCTGGTGTATGTGGTCGGGATGATGCTGCCGGACGGGACCGGCTTTGAGCAACTCGTCACCTCGGTCAGGCCACGGCATCCGGAAGCCTCCGGTATCTGGCCATATCTCGAATGGTCGGCTGACCGCAAGGTGTCGCGCGTGCCGGCTGAGGCGGCGATCGCGATTTTCCTGCACGATTGCCCGGAAAGCGACGCGGCGGCGGCGGCCGCGCAATTGACGCCGCAGGGCGAGGGCGGGCGCGCGGTGACGACGCCCGCAACGGCGGAGCGTTACGGCAGGATCCCGCGTCTCTATGTCGAAGCCTTGCAGGACAGGTCGGTGATCCTGCCGGTGCAGCGCGCCATGCAGGCCCTAGCGCCCGGTGCCTCGGTGGTCTCCCTGCCGACAGGACATGCCCCGCAGTTTTCCGTGCCAGCTCGGCTGGCGGAAGCAATCATTCCCTTTCTGACTTCCGCCATGTGACCGAAGGGAACTTCGATACTTTCATGCGCACATGGCCGAACTCAGGAACCGCGGGTGTCCGTCAGTGGTGACCAGGTCATGAACGATTTTACGTCGAATGCTCTCGCCAGGCTTGTTGCCGATCTCGGCGATATTCCCGTCGTCACCGATCCCAGGGTCGTTCGCCGGCGCTCGCGCGATTTCTTCTGGTACAGCCCGATCTTGAACGAACAACTCGATGGCAAGTCGGCCGATCTGATCGTCGCGCCGCGTGACGAGGCGGAAGTGGTGCGCGTGGCCGCCGCCTGCGCGCGCCATCGGATTCCGATCACGGTGCGGGCGGGAGGGACCGGCAATTACGGTCAGGCCGTACCGTTGCAAGGCGGGGTGTTGCTCGACATCACGGCGCTGACAGGTATCGAATGGTTCAAGCCCGGCGTGGTCCGGGTCGGCGCCGGCGCCAAGCTGAACGCCATCGACACCGAGTTGCAGCCGTTGGGCTGGGAGTTGCGGATGCATCCGTCCACCAAGCGCACCGCCACGGTCGGCGGGTTCGTGGCGGGCGGATCGGGGGGAATCGGCTCGATCACCTATGGCGGCCTGCGCGAGCCCGGCAACATCCTGGCCGCCCGTGTGGTGACGGTCGAGGAGGCGCCGCGGATCATCGAACTGCGCGGCGACGCGGCGCAGAAGATCAACCGCGCCTACGGCACGACCGGCATCATCACCGCGCTCGAAATGCCGTTGTCACCGGCCTGGAAGTGGATCGATGTCGTGGTCGCCTTCGACGACTTCGTGGAGGCTGCAGCTGTCGGTTACGAAGTGGCCCTGGCCGACGGCATCGTCAAGAAACTGCTCGCGCCGATTACCGCGCCGCTGCCGTCCTATTTCGGCGCGCTGAAACCCTATTGCCCCGACGGCAAGAGCATCCTGATCGCGATGATCGCGGAGCCGTCGCTGGAGAGCTTCAGATCGCTGCTGGGGGGCCGCGGCGCCGTCACGCTGGAAATGCCGACCGACGACAGCCCCGGTCAGGTACCGCTCTATGAATATAGCTGGAATCATACCACGCTGCAGGTGCTGAAATCCGATCGTTCCGTCACCTATCTGCAATGCCTCTATCCGCACGATCGTCTGATGGGGAAGGTCGTCGAGATGCGGGAATTGTTTCCCGATGAAGTGCTGCAGCATCTCGAATTCATCCGTTTCAACGGCCGTGTCGCCTGTAGCGGGTTGCCTGTCGTGCGCTATACCAGCGCGGATCGGCTGAACGAGATCATCCGGATGCACGAGGAACGTGGCGTCTATATCGCCAACCCGCACGTCTTCACCGTCGAGGATGGCAGCCGTTACAAACGCGCCGACGCCGATCAGCTCGGCTTCAAGCATGAGGCCGATCCGTATGGCCTGCTCAATCCCGGCAAGATGCGGAGCTTCGTGAGTGGGAGGACGTAACATGCGGGTGCTGTACGTCTATTGTCATCCGCTCGATGACAGCTTTCACGCGGCGATCCGGAAAGAGGCGCTGGCCGGGCTCAACCAGGCAGGGCACACCGTCGACCTGCTCGACCTCTATGCCGAGGGGTTCGATCCGGTGCTGAATGCGGAGCGGCGCCGTGATTATCACGATCCGGCGCGCAACCGGGCCAACAACCAGGCCTATGCCGACCGCCTGATCGCCGCCGACGCCCTGGTCGTGCAATTTCCGACCTGGTCGTTCGGTCCGCCCGCGATGTTGAAAGGCTGGTTCGACCGGATGTTTGGCCCCGGCATCGCGCTGGATTTGTCCGAGCCGTCCCGGGCAAAGCCGATGTTGCTGCACATCCGGCGCATCACCGGAATCGCGACCTACGGCCGCCCGCGCTGGCAGGCGATCGGCATGGCCGACCCGCCGCGCAAGATCATCAAGCGCTATCTGCCGTGGTTCACCGGCTCCAGGGCCAAGGTGCGCTATTATGCGCTGTACCACATGAACACGGCGACGCCCGGGAAGCGGAGCCGCTTTCTCGCCAGGGTCCGGCGGGAAATGGAACGATTTTAGCTGGAGCGTTCGGTTTGAGATGCTCCTGTTCCAATGGAGTCCAGGCGGACGGGGTCACTGATTTGCCCGACAGGCTGTCGGGTGATTTGGCTGTCCAGTGCCGCAGCGAAAAATATTCTGCTTCTACGCCAGCTAAAATCAGCTTTATCAATTCCGCCGTTCCGGCCCGAAAGAGGGGCGTATCGCGATCGTCACGAACGTTGGGCGCGGAATGCGATGGACGCGGAGTGCCGCAAGACGAACGGCGCTTGGCGGACGGCGAAGTCGTGTGGTCCTGGCACCTCGACGCTGGTGCTAAGCTTTCTGCGGGATGATCCGCGTGAGCGACGGTGGCAAGAAAGCCCGATCGCCGGGGAGAGCACGAAGCAAGCCGTTAAAACCGTCGTGCAGGGAATGCCGGGTTCGCTTCCGGTGTACCTGTGGTGACTAACTCGTGTGCTTTTTACTTTTGCACGCGAGGCTGCGGGTGCAACGGGCACCCGGCATTCCCTGCGCCCTCTCTTGAGGGGCGCCTGCGCCCTCTTATCGAGGGACAGCGTTCATGCAGCAACCCGGGCGCGCCGCGCCGCGGGAATGCGGCCGCGCATCCATTCGGCTGTCTGGAGATTTAATCGGACGTTGCTTGGCTAGGCATCATCCGATGCCGCGACAGCTTCGATTTCGACGAGAAATTCCGCGCGCACGAAGCCGGATACGATCATCAGCGTCGAAGCGGGCGGCGTTCCGGGGAATTGCCGGTCGCGCGACCGCATGTAGCCCTGCATATGGTCGCGCGCCGTCACATAGGCGTTGAGACGGACGATATTCGCCATCGTCATGCGATCCTCGGCGAGGATGGCCGCGATATTGGCGAAGCAAAGGTCGGCCTGGGCTTCGCAATCCGCCGGAACGGTTTCGTCGGCGCCGAGGCCGAGCTGGCCGGAGATAAACACCAGCCGGTGCCCGGCAGGCACCGCGATCCCGTGGCTGTAGCGTGCAAAGGGAGGTTTGATCGAGTTCGGGGCAAGTGCGCGCAAGGGGCGTGCCTCCTGGCAGGTGAAACGGGGTGCCGCATGTTATGTCGATTTTGCCGGCGGCGTCATTGGCTGATTCAGGAATTTGCCATATTCGCAACGATCCCGAGGCCGTCGTCGACACGGGCCGCAAGATCGAAAAGCACATGCTCCCAGATCGGCGGGGAATGCTGATGCGCCAGCGCCTGCTCGAATTGATTCGCGCCGGCAACGAGGAGGAGCAGTCCCGGCAGGAACCCGCCTAGCTATGAAGAATCGAAATGGCGTGTTGGATTTCGTCGTCGTTCAGGTGAGCGGCTTGGCCGGATGCCTCGGCGAAATGTCTTGCGACGCGTTCGATCACGGCCCGGCCTGTTTTCGTCGATGGATTGCCCGGCCTTTGCTCAAGCTGCCGCACCAGTGCGCCGATTTCGATCTGCTCCGCCGACAATTCATCGGCCTTGATCCGCCGGTAGAACTCGTCGGTGGGCTGGCTCAACAAATCTCCGCCCTTCAACCGGCGGCGCAGCGCGCGAAGCGGCCGGATGACCTCGTTGCGCCAGCCGGAAATGGTGTGATCGAGCCTTGCGATCTCATCCGCCTGGAAATCCGCGCCGCCGCGCACGGCATAGAACAGGATGGTCAGCAGGAAACTTACATCGACGCCCAGCCGGTCCTGAAGCGCCAGGCAAGCCTGCGAGACGCCGGGCTTTGCATAGAGTTCGACCACAAATTGCCAGCAGCGCTGGCCTTCGGCAGATTCGACCATTGTTCCGCAGCCGTTGTTAAGAGTAACGGATGTTTATGCGCTCATATCCGATGCCGCGATACCGGAAAACGCATGGCGGTTCGCGCGTTTATGCCAGGCATTGCTATGCTATGAGCGGACGCCGATCGGGGTAATCACGCCCGGACTTGTTCCGGCATTACCCCGGCTTTGGTCCGGACCCGGCTCGCCCCAGCGTTTGACGAGTTTGCAATCGATGTCGAACAGGTCGAGCGCCCGGCCGACCGTGTGATTGACCATGTCGTCGATGGTTTCGAACTTGGCGTAAAACGCCGGCACCGGGGGCATGATGATGGCGCCCATTTCCGCAAGCCGCGTCATGCTGCGCAGATGCCCGAGATGAAGCGGCGTTTCGCGGGCCAGCAGCACAAGCCGTCGCCGTTCCTTGAGCACGACGTCTGCCGCGCGGGTCAGCAATGTGGAGGTTACGCCGGTCGCAATCTCCGACAATGTCCGGATCGAGCAGGGCGCAATGATCATGCCCATGGTCTTGAACGAACCGCTGGAGATCGAGGCGCCGATATCGTCGATGCGGTGAACGACGCTGGCGATCCTTGCAAGCGCCGCGACCTTGGTATTCGTTTCGTGCGCCAGCGTGATCTGCGCGGATTTTGTCATCACCAGATGGGTCTCGTAGCCGAGCTGGTGCAATATTTCGAGGGTGCGGATGCCGTAAATGACGCCGGATGCCCCGCTGATGCCGACGATCATTCGGCGCCGATCGCTAGTGCTCATGTTTCAGCCTCGGTTCAACGGGTGGCGGCGACGCGCAAGCCGAGCGCCTCGATGATGTTGCGGTAGGTCTCGTCCTGCTTGGCCAGATAGGCTTTGGCCTCGTCACCTTGCAGGAACACGATCGCCGCACCGGCGTCTTCCATGCGTTTTTTCAGTTCGGGATTTTCGACGGCGGTTTTGAGGCTGTCGGCGAGCTTTTGCTTCACGGCCGGAGGCGTGCCGGCCGGCACGAAGATGCCATGGAATGCGCCGACCGTCAGGTCGACGCCGTTATCCTTGAATGTGGGAAGATTTCCGTAGATCGGCGAAGCTGCGTCGGCAGCGACCGCCAGAATGCGGACTTTCTTGCTCTCCACGAGGCTCTTGTAGGAAACCGGAACCGCGAAATGCACATCGATGTTGTGGCCGGCGAGCGCGATCGCCCCGTCGGTGTCGCCCTTGAAGGGAACGCCGACCATGTCGAGGCCCGCGGCCCGCATGAAACCTGCTGCAAAGATCTGCGACGAGGCGCCGGGGATCATGCCGAGACGGAACACGCCCGGCTTGCCTTTGGCGTCGGTGACGAGATCCCGCAGCGTTTTCCAGGGGGCGTTGTCAGCCACCGCAAGCGCCGCCGGATCGGCATTGACGATCGCGACCAGGTCGAAGCTCTTGAGCGACAAGGGTGTGGGAACCGTGTATTGCGCGGTCACTGCCGCGGTTGAGAAAAAGCCGATCGTGTAGCCATCGGGTGCCGCTTCCGACACCTCGTTCGAGCCCAGCACGCTGCTTGCACCGGGCTTGTTGATCACGGCGACCGGCTTGCCCAGCGCGTCTTGCAGGCTTTGTGCAAAAATCCGGCCGATCACATCGGTTCGTCCGCCAGCCGGAAACGGAATGATCATGGTCACGGGCTTGCTTGGAAAGGTCTGCGCATGGCTGGATATTGTGGCGGCAACCGTCGCGGCGAGAAGCAGTGACCTGATCGTTTTCATCCAGTTGGCTCCGTGATGATGAGGAATGATTCGCCGTCGAGGCAGCTGCTCCCTGTTGCTTTGACGTCAGATGATCGTATTGGCGCGCCGCATGCTGTCGATCATGGAGGAGCGCATGAGAACGGCTTTCGCAAGCGATGGGTCCTGCGAGGCGCGCCGCATGTCGTCGAGCCGCGACAGTCTGATGCTCTCGTCGGTCTCTTCCAGCAGGCGTTTATTACGGATCGAGGATTCCTGAACATATTCGATATTGGCCGTTCGCCGCTGCCGAACGTAACGATCGAGCAAATCGTCGGAAACTGTTTCCCGGATGACACGAATGAGCTTGTCGGTCAGGTTCATGGCATCCTGCAATCCGCAGTTCAGGCCAAAGCCGCCGATCGGGTTGTTGAGATGGGCCGCGTCTCCGGCGATCAGGATTCGGCCGTTGCGGAAGGTGGTGGCCACACGCTGATGGACCCGATAGATCGTGCGATGGACGATCTCGTAAGGCGTCGGTTTCGGCTGTACCGATTGGAGCCGCTGCTGGATGACGGCTTCGGACAGCGCCTCCTGCTCGCTCTCGTTCGGGTCGCATCCGTAAAGAAAGCGCCATAGGCCCGGCGGCCCCTGGTCCGGCAGGCGAAACACCGCGCACCACTCCACGGGGTGGGAGATATAGGCGGTATCGGTGAAGCCATGCTGGCCGAGATCATAGGTCGTGCTGATCAGCGCGAACCGTTCGGGGAAGGTGAAGCCGTCGAATTCGATGCCTGCGGATTTGCGAACAATGCTGCCGCCGCCGTCCGCGCCGATGACCCAGCCGCCTTCGAATTCTTCGAGCCCATCAGGCGTTTGCACCGAGACACGAACGCCGCTGCCGGTTTGGGCGACGTCTTCCACGCGGCAGGAAAACCGCACTTCCGCGTGGGGTATCTTGCGCAATTGTTCCAGCACGATCGGGGTGAAACGATGCTGCTCGAGATGAAGCCGGAACGGGAATGGCGTCTCGTCGCCGAGCAGGGAGAGCTCGAACGTGCCGATGACGCCCTTTTCCCGGTCGCGAAGCTGCCATTTATGCACGGGAATACCGATCTCAAGCAGTTTCGCCGTCAGCCCGAGCGGCTCCATCACTTCCAGGGTGGGCGGGTGAAACGAGCCCGCCCGCAGATCCATGAACAATTCGGAATACGCTTCCAGCACGAGCACTGGCACGTCGTGCGTGGCCAGGTTGAGCGCGCATAGAAGACCCACGGGGCCGCCGCCAACGATGATGACTTTCTCGCGGGACTTCATTGTCTTGTTTCTCCCGGAATGGCTTTGCAGCAGACGTCAGGTAAGATCGGGGAGGCCGTAATCGCTCCACTGGTCCTGCACGGTCTGCATCATTTGGCGCGGCGGTATCGAACGCTGCGGATAGGCGTGCTTGCGCGTTGCATCGATGCCGATCTTGCCGCTGTAGATCGCCATTTCCTTCGGCATCGAAGGATCGAGCGGAAGGCCCGTGCCTTTTTCCCAGATGGTGTGGTCGCGGTCGGGCTGCACGCGGGTTGCGACGTGCCAGGTCACATCGTCGTCGTTGTAGATATCGCAGTCGTCTTCGACCACGATGACCTGCTTGGCGCGGTTCGGATAAACTGCCCAGCATCCCGAATAGACCGCTTTCGCGTGCGAGGGAAACTGCGGCTTGATCTTCACGACGACGTGCGACTGGCACGACATCGGATGAACATAGACGTCGAGCACGCCGGGAATGCCGCACTGGCGCAGTCCGGTGAGCAGAATCGATTCCATCGCGATATCCTTGATGCAACTGCCTTCGCTCGGCGGCATCTGCTCCTGGAATCCCTGGTGAATCGTGCCGTTGCGGTAGGTGATGGCCGTGACCTCGATGACCGGCGACTGGGCGACGGGGCCCATATGGCCGTAGAATTCACCGAATGGCCCCTCCTGCTCGCGGAAATGCGGCTGGACGATTCCCTCGATGATCATTTCGGCATGCGCCGGCACCATCAGATCGACGGTTTCGCATTTCACGACTTCCATCGCCTGGCCGCCAAGTCCGCCGGCGACCGCCATTTCGTCGACGCCGTAAGGCACGCGCCCCACCGATGTCATCCCGAGATAGGGCGGTGAACCGATCGCGATCGCAATCGGCATCGGCTTGTTCGCGGCCTCATATTTTTGCATGATGACGCCGGAATGTTTGGCTGGCTGCACCAGCACTCCGATCCGGTTCGGTCCCTTGATCATGCCGCGATAGACGCCGGCGTTCTGAATACCGGTCTCCGGATCCTTCTGGATGACGGCACCGGCCGACAGATAGGCGCCGCCGTCGAGGCCCGGCGTCCACGTCGGAATCGGGAATTTCAGCAGATTGATGTCCTTGCCCCGCATGATGTTTTCCTTGCAGGGGCCGGTCTTGACCACGACCGGCGGGATCGGCGCACTCAGCGCTTTCGTCCATTTGGTGCGGATCGCTTCCTTGTCGATGCGGCCATCGACGAAGGGAACGCCAAGCGCGGTCGCGTAAATATCGCGGGATGCACCGAGGGTATTGGTCGCTACCGATGTCTCGAAGCCGGCAATATTTTCGAAGAGCAGCGCGTAGCGGTCGTCGGGCCGCTGATACATGACCTGGCGGGTAATGCAGGCGATTTCCCAGTCCTTGTCGACTTGCCTGGTGATCTTCCGCAGCTTGCCGATCTTCTCCAGATGCGAGAGCAGATCCCGAAGCGACTCGAAATAGGAGCTGTTAGGTACGTGCAACATGGGGCTATCGTTTCCTTGACATGGTGGGCATATCGCCGGTCATCACCGGCAAACGCGAGCAACAAGCGTGCCAGAATAAAAAATGTTTCATTTCACAACTTTGAGCTGGGAAACTCCGGTTCCTTGCCCAGACTTTGCTCAAAAGCCGCAATATTATTGGGCGTGGCAGGTTGGACTCGATCAGGGTTGGCAGTCATCGATATGTGAAATGAAACATTTTTCACGTTGGCACGTCGCTTGCTAGCCGCTATCCGTTAAGGGTGGCGGGAAACGCGTTCCGCTCGTGGAGGACGGCTTGAGCACACTCGCTGACATCGCCCACGGCTTTTCGATCTCATTGCAGCCGATGAGCCTGCTGTTCTGCTTTATCGGCGTGTCGCTCGGTGTCATCGTGGGAATATTGCCCGGCCTCGGTTCGGCCGCGACCATCGCGCTGCTTTTGCCGATCACCTATTTTCTCGATACGCCGACGGCGATCATCATGCTCTCCGGCATCTGGTACGGCTCGATGTATGGCGGATCGATCACATCGATCCTGCTTCGCGTGCCCGGTGAATCCGCATCCGTCATGGTCGCAATCGACGGCTATGAACTGACGAAACAGGGGCGCGCCGGCGTGGCGCTGGGCATATCCATGTTCAGTGCCTTTATCGCGGGAATGTTCGGGTTGGTCGGTTTGAGCCTGCTCGCGCCCACGCTCGCCGACTTCGCGTTGAACTTCGGGCCGCCGGAATATTTTGCGCTTACGCTGCTGGGGCTGACGCTGGTGAGCTATCTGGCGACGAACTCCGTCATCAAGGCGCTTGTCGTGACCGTGTTCGGCCTTCTGCTCGGTACCGTCGGCCTCGACCCCGTTCGAAGCACCGCGCGCTTCACGTTCGGCTCGCTCAGCCTGCAATCCGGTATCGACCTGGTGCCGATGGTGATGGGATTGTTCGGCATCTCCGAGGTCTTCTCCCTGCTTGAGGAGAAGATCGTGGCTTCGGAGGCGATCCGCGCGCCGACGCGGCTGCGCGAGGTCCTGCCGACGCGGCAGGACTGGCGGAATGCCGCGCGGCCCATTGCGCAAGGGACGCTGGTTGGCTTTTTTGTCGGACTGCTTCCGGGTGGCGGAGCGACGGTGTCATCCTATCTGGCCTATGCGGCGGCGAAACGCTGGCGGCATGCCTCGCAGAATTTCGGCGGCGGCGCCGTCGGTGGCGTCGCGGCACCGGAAGCGGCGGCCAATGCGGCGACCTGCGCCGGGTTTATCCCGCTGCTGACATTGGGACTGCCCGAGAACGCCGTGATGGCACTGATGCTGGGCGCTTTCATGCTTCACGGGATTACGCCGGGGCCGACGCTGATGGTACAGCATCCGGAAATGTTCTGGGCGATCGTCACCAGCATGTTCGTCGGCAATTGCATCCTGCTGTGCCTGATGCTGCCGCTGATCGGCTACCTCTCGAAGATCACGCTGGTGCCCAACAGCATCCTGGTGCCCGTCATCGTGCTGGCGTGCCTTGCGGGTGCTTATGGCGTCAATAACAACCCCACAGATATCGCGTCGATGACGGCCTTTGGCGTGCTCGGCTACCTGATGCGGAAATTCGATTTTCCGCTGCCGCCTTTGGTGCTGGCGTTTGTGATCGGTCCCATCATGGAGACTGCGCTTCGGCAGTCCCTGATCATGTCCGGCGGCCATTTTTCGATCTTCGTCAACCGGCCCGTGGCGGGTTCACTGATAGCCGCCGCGCTGCTCATCGGATTGTGGCCTATATTGAGCGCACTGGCCGGCGCGTGGCGAGGTATCCGGGAGGATCCGCGCGCACCACAACCCGCGGAATGAGAGCTTAGAAAATGGATAGGACACCTTGTGGAAGCGGTACGCCAAGTTCCGTGAAGCCGACATAGCAGACGGTGACGGCCGAGACGGAAAAGGCGAGCGCGACAACCCAGCGTAGCCTGCCATAGGCAGTCATCAGAAGGAAGAGAACCGTAATCGTGCTGAGAACGAAACCTGCCTTATCGAGAAGCGCTGCATATGCAAGCAGGACGATAGCCGCCAAGGGTACGGCCCAACTGCGTAAGGTGAAATCCGCTCGTTCATGTTTTGCAGATCGCGGTCGCAGCAGCATGCCGAGGCCGAGGATGGCCAGGATCGCGGACAGTGATTTTGGGAAAAAGCCCGAGTCGGGCGCGCCGACGGTCCCAAAGGGCAAGTTGGTCGCGTTGAGATACAGAAAAACGGCGGTGACGGCTGCGACGATTCCGCAGACGCGATCGGAATTATCGGCGAGAAAGCGAAGCGAGTTTGGACGCATGGGATTCCTCAATAGAGTCACGCACGAGTCGGGAGCCCCTTCAGGGCTTGCAAAACGCGGGCCATGGTGCCGCACGCGCATTCGCCGCGCCATGAGCGAGGCCGCCGCATGAGCAAAACCTGTCTGGTCATCGAACATCTGGCCGTTGAGCATCCCGGTACGCTGGAGCCGACGCTCGAGACGTGCGGATACGAGGTCGTATCGATTCCGGCTGCATCGGTTCGGCGATTTCGCGAACGGGCCGAGGAAGCGGATTTGCTGATCGTGATGGGCGGGCCGATCGGCGTCTATGATGCGCCGGAATATCCGTTCCTGACCGAAGAAATCGACATCATCCGCACCCGCCTCAAGGTGAAACGGCCGGTTCTCGGCATTTGTCTCGGATCGCAGCTGATGGCGGCGGCGCTTGGAGCCAGGGTGTTTCCGGGAACAAACGGCGTCGAACTCGGCTGGGCGCCGGTTCAGTTGACGGCGGACGGGCAACGGCACGCGCTTGCCGAAATTGCGGCGGAGGATTTGCCGGTGCTGCATTGGCACGGCGACACATTCGATCTCCCGGAAGGCGCGACGCTGCTGGCTTCGACGTCGCGTTATGCGAAACAGGCCTTTGCGGTCGGAAATTATGGGCTTGCCTTGCAGTTTCACGTCGAGACCGACGCGGCCGAACTCGAACAATGGTTCGTCGCTTTCGCAGGGGATATCCGCAAGATGGGACCGGACACGCTGTCGAGACTTCGCGCGGACACCGCGAAATATGCCGCCGGCCTTGCCGAGAGAAATGCGCGCTTCGTCTCGCGCTGGCTATCCCAATTATGATTGCTGAAAAATGGGCGGCGCTTGCAAACGCCGAACTGTGGAAAGCGCCTTACGGATTCTAGCGATGTCTGAACCTGAAATCGCCATTGTCGGCAGCGGCCCGAGCGGCTTTTTCGCGGCCGAGGCCTTGTTGAAATCCGATGCCGGTGTGCGGGTGGATATGTTCGACCGGCTGCCGACACCTTACGGCCTGGTTCGCTCCGGCGTGGCGCCGGATCACCAGCAGATCAAGCAGGTCGTCAAGGTCTTCGACGCTCTGGCCACTAACCCCAAATTCGCGTTCTTCGGGAATATCGATATTGGCCGCGATATTCCGCTCGCCGGGCTGCGAAACCGATATGACGCGGTCATTCTCGCTTATGGCGCGTCTGCCGGAACGCCGCTTCCGATTCCGGGCAGCGATCTTCCACAAAGCATCACCGCCACCGATTTCGTCGGCTGGTATAATGGCCATCCGGATTTCGCCGGCCTTGAGCCGCGTTTCGATCACGAATGCGCGGTCGTCGTTGGACATGGCAATGTCGGCATCGACGTCGCGCGCATTCTGCTCAGCGACCATGCAAGGCTCGCAAAGACCGATATTGCCGACCACGCGCTCGAAGCGCTTCGCGAGAGCCGCGTGCGGCGGGTTCACCTGGTCGGACGCCGGGGCCCGGCGCAGGCGTCGTTCACGACCGCGGAATTGCGCGAACTTCTCGGATTGCCCGGCGTTCGGGTCGTGATCGATCAGGACGCCATGCAGCTCAATGAGGAAGAACAGGCGTATCTCGATCTGCCGGTCAATGCGGCGATCAAGCGCAATGTCAGCGTGATGGCCGACGCCATCGCCCGCGAGGCGCATGGCGAGGATGCAAAGGAGCTTCATCTCGATTTTCTCGCAAGCCCGATGGAGATCGAAGGGACAGATCGCGTCCGGTCGGTTCGGTTTGCGCGCAACCGGTTGGAAGGCCCTGCCGACAACCGGAAGGCCGTACCGGGCGCGGAGCATTTTGCGATTTCGGCAGGTCTTGCGATCTCAAGCATCGGATTTCGAGGCAAGCCGTTGGGCAACGCGCCATTCGACGAGCGCCGCGGAATCATTCCCAATGTTGCGGGCCGTGTAACCGGAGAAGCCAACGGCAGTATGCCGCTTTATGTTGCCGGCTGGATCAAACGGGGCGCCACCGGTGTGATCGGGACCAATCGCGCCGATGCGATGGAAACGGTTCGCACGCTGCTATCGGACTTTCGCGAGGGGCGCTGGCCGGTAAAGCCCGGTCGGCCGCGGACCCCTGCGCTGCTTTCAGGTTCCCGGATCGACTTCATGGATTGGAAGCGGATCGATGCCGCGGAATGTCTTTCCGGACGCGAGGCGGGCAGGCCGCGGCGCAAGATCGTGAGCGTTGCGGCGATGCTGGACGTCGCCAGACGGGGGGAGGGGGCGGTTCTGCCGTCCCAGCCGGTCGGATGAGGCCTGGCATGCCATTGAAAAATATATCAATTTTCCAGAGGGGCCGATCGAGATGCAGCTTGAGGCGCGGGGGATTCGCAGCTAAGAGTAGAAATCTATCATGAAACGTGTGGATTCTCTGGGATGGCGCGGAAGCTCAAACGGTCCAATTTAAGCGAGGACGCCTATACGGTGGTCCGCGACATGCTGCTCAATGGCGACCGGTACAATCCGGGCGACAAGGTCAGCGTCGAGGAACTCAGCCGTGAGCTTGGCGTCAGCCGCACCCCGTTATGGGCCGCCATCAACCGGCTGGAGGCCGAGCGCGTGGTCGAGGTCGTGCCGCGGCAGGGGGTGTATCTCGTCGACTACGATCCCGGACGTGCGCTGGAAATGTACATCGCGCGCGAGGCGCTTGAGGGGATGGCTGCGCGGCTCGCGGCCTCCAATGTCACGGACCGCCAACTCGCCATCCTGCAGCGGAGCATCGACGACCAGCGCGCCTGCCTGAGCAGCGGCGACTCCGATGGTTATTATACGCGCACCATCGAATTTCATGAGGAAATTCTCCGTGCGGCCAACAATGTGACGCTCGAACGGCTGCTGAAATCGGTGTTTGCGCAGATGCGGGCGATGCGCATCCAACGCAATTCGATTCCGACGCACCTGCCGCAATCATGCACCGATCACGAAAAGATATTGGCGGCCATCCGCAAGCATGATCCGGATCTCGCCGAACGCGAAGCGCGCAGCCACATCCAGGATCTTGCAACCGCTATTCGGCAGGAGCGCGTGCCGGCGCAGCCGCCCGCGGCCACCAGGGGCAGGCTGTCTGCGCTCGCCCGCTGAACGCTTGCTGTACGGTGTAGCGAGTTTCGGCTTCGTGGCACCGGTAGGCAGCTTGGATTAATTTCGTGGCACCTTGCACAAAGCTGCACCCGTAAGGGCTGCCGGTGCGTTCCATGATGCCGGAGGGGACCGGCGCTCTTCCTGAAATAGCTGGGCGTTATCCGGATTTTGGGGGCTTTCGGTCGAAATCCGGCGAATAGGGGTTCTGGCATGTCGCTTGCTTCGTGAAATGAAACACGAATACTGAGCGGAATTTTATGCTGGCCCAGCAACTCGTCAACGGACTGCTTCTTGGCGGCATCTACGCGCTGGTGGCGCTCGCGTTTTCGCTGACGATCGGCATCCTCAATTTCCTGAATTTCAGTATTCCGGCGCTGTTCATGCTGGGCGGCATCGTCTCCTGCGCAATGTTGTCGAAAGGGTATGGTATCGGCCTCTCGGTAGCTGTGGCGCTCGCCGTCACCGGCGGCGCGTCGCTCATCATCGAGCGTTTCACGTTCCGGTGGCTGAAGAATTCCGACAGCCATATCCCGCTTGTCAGTTCGCTCGGCTTCCTGATCCTGTTCGAAAACCTCGTCGTGATCTATTTCGGATCGGACGCCGTCGGCTATCCGAGCCCGTTTGGCGGCGCGAGCATCCGCGTCGCAAAACTGCTGCTCAGCCTGCCTCAACTCGCAAGTTTCGCCATCTCGCTGGCGCTGATCGTGACCTGTTACGTCGTCGTAACGCGCACCAAGCTTGGGCGAGGCCTTCGCTCTATCGCGGAGAGCTCTGTCATTTCCGAAATGCTCGGCGTCGACGTCGGGCGAACCGTGTCCGGAATGTATCTCATTTCCGGCCTGCTCGCCGGCATGGGTGGCGCGCTGTTCGGCATCAGCTATCTCCAGGTGTCCTGGGACATGGGATCTGAAGTTGCGCTCAAGGGCATTTCGGCGATGGTGCTCGGCGGCATGGGCAACATATGGGGAGCGTTGCTCGGTGCCATGATCATTGCTGGCGTGGAAGTGTTGACCATTTCCTATGTCAGTTCAGAGGCTGTGAACGTCGTTGTCTATGGTCTCCTGCTTCTGCTCATCCTTGTGATGCCGAACGGCCTGCTCGGCGATCGCGCCATTCTGGTCGAGCGCATGTGATGAGCGGCTATGCAACCCAGATTGCCGCGATCCTGATCATCAACGTCGTTGCGGCGTATGCGGCCTACATGCCGCTGGCCTGCGGCCAACTCAATCTCGGCATCGCCGGTTTCATGGCGATCGGGGCCTACACCTCGGCTGTCCTGAACGGACATGGGGTGCCGCTCGGCCTTTCGATCCTGGGCGGCGCCTGCGCCTCGACGATCGCGGGACTTGCGGTTTCGATTCCGGTTCTTCGCGCGCGCGGAATCTATCTGACGATCGCGACGCTGGCATTTTCGGAGGTCGTCGCGGCGGTATTGCTCAACGTGAATGCACTGGGGGGCGCCAGCGGCTTCGTGGTGAACGATCATATGAGCGTCGCTCCGATGGCGGCGGTGATGGTGCTCGTTCTCGCGGCCGTGGTCTGGCTGAGCAGTACACGGTTTGGCCTGTGCATGACGGCGGTCCGAAACGACGGCAGGGGCACCGCGGTATTCGGCGTCAAGGTGCGGCGCGTCGAGATCGCCGCCCTGACGATCGGCGCCGGATTTGCCGGCGTCGCCGGAGCGCTTTACGCCCATCACTTCAACTATCTCGAAGCGCAGCATTTCAATGTGCTGCTCAGCACCTATGCGGTGCTCTACGCACTGCTGGGCGGGCTCCAGACTCCCGTCGGGCCCTTGATCGGGGCGCTCGTGTTTACGCTCGTGCCCGAATTTCTCCGGAGCACCGATCAGTGGCGGTATGTCGGCTTTGGCGTCTGCATCATCCTTTTGATGCTGCTGCGTCCCGAGGGCCTGCTGACGAGGCGTTTGATCCACGATCTGCCGTTCCGGAGGCGCCTCGCATGAAGCCCCTGCTGTTCCTGCACGGTATTACGCTCACCTTTGGCGGGTTGTCGGTGATCGATAATCTCGACATTCAGGTTCGCAAGGGATCCCGTTGCGGGCTGATCGGCCCGAATGGCGCCGGCAAGACGACCATCTTCAATCTGCTGAGCGGCGTCTACCGCGCCACCGCGGGCGAAATCCTGCTTGATGATGAGCCGATCGACGATGTCCCGCTCGACCGGCGCATCGATCTCGGCATCGGGCGGACGTTCCAGAACCTCCGCCTGATGAAGCACCTGACGGTGCTGGAAAATATCATGCTCGGTCAGCACCGTCTGGTCGGGTCGTGGGCGAGAATTCTCGCGCCGCTCGGGGGCAGGTGGAATCGCGCCTGGCGCGACGAAGCCATGGAGGTGGCCGAGACCTTGGGGCTTCGCGACGACGTCGACAGATTGGCCCAGGGCCTTTCTTACGGCGTGCAAAAACGCATCGAGATCGCCCGCGCGCTGGTCGGCCGGCCCCGGCTTCTGCTGCTCGATGAACCGGCTGCCGGACTCAATTCGAGCGAACGCGAGGAACTGGTGACGGTGCTTGCGTCGTCGCTTCCGCGTGACACGACGGTGCTGATCGTCGAGCATGATACCGGCTTCGTCAGAACGCTTTGCGATCATACGGTGGCGCTCAATTTCGGCCGCAAGATCGCCGAAGGCGATCCGGCCTCGGTTTGTGGTCATCCGCTTGTGGTCGAGGCCTATCTCGGAAAGGACGAGCCCATCTATCGCAATCGTCCGCAACCGGCATTGTCGAACGAGGCCGCCTTTCAGAGGAACGACAATGCTGCTTGAGGTTCGCAATCTCAGCGTTTCGTATGGCAAGGTGGCGGCGGTCAATGACGTCAGCCTTCATGTCGAGGAGGGTAGCGTCGCCACCGTGCTGGGCGCCAATGGGGCCGGAAAGACTTCGCTCCTCAATGCGATCATGGGCGTGACGCGCGCGCAAGGCACGCTTCGTTTCGCGGGGCAGACGATATCCGGCTGGTCGTCGGCCCGCCGCGTGTCGGCGGGAATGGCGCTGGTCCCCGAAGGGCGCCGGATATTGTTGTCGCTGACCATCGAGGAAAATCTCCTGATGGGGGCCTATCAGCGGCGGGATCGCGAGATCGCGAGCGATCTGGGCCGGATGTACGAGCTGTTTCCAAATCTTGCGCGGCGGAGGAACGATCCCGGCTCGGTATTGTCCGGCGGCGAGCAACAGATGCTTGCGATCGGACGGGCGCTGATGGCGCGGCCGCGGCTTCTGTTGATGGACGAGCCGTCGCTTGGGCTCAGTCCTCTCTTCGTCCGGGAGGTCTTCAACTTGATCCACAGCCTGAACAGCTCGGGCCTCGCGATCCTGCTGGTCGAACAGAACACCCGGATGGCGCTTCAGGCGGCGCAGTGGGGATACGTCTTGAAGCTCGGCCGTCTCGCGCTCGAGGCGGATACCGAAGAGCTCATGAAATCCGACGATCTCGCCAGAGCCTATCTCGGCGATAACACGACGGCGAAGCATCGCCTGCACGCCTAACGGTTGGGAAAGGAAAGAAGATGAAACGTGTCAGTCTTGTTGCAGTTCTTCTTGCGCTCGGGGGCGGTGCCGCGCAGGCGGATGACCTGACCATCGGTTATCTGGCGGCCAATACCGGGCCGTTCTCTGCCCTGGCCAAGCGCAATGCGATAGCGGTCGAAATCGCGATCGACGACATCAACGCGAAAGGCGGGGTAAACGGCAAGAAGCTCGTGCTCGAGTCGTTCGATACCGGAGGCAAGCCGGATCAGGCGACCGCAGGCGTCACGCACTTCGCCGAAGACACGCCGACTCTCGCCATCGTCGGCCCGTTCAGCACCAGCGAATGCCGCGTTTCGTTCCCCACGGGCGAACGCCTCGGCATTCCCCAGATGTCGATGGCGTCTTCGGCGCCGAAGGTCGCGGCGCCATTCACCTATGCATTCCGCAATACCACCGATGAAGCCTATACCTATGAGCGCCTGTTCAAGACGATCAAGGCCAAGGGCTATGCGGCGAATTCGGTCTCGATTGCCTATGCGACCGACGACGCTGTTTCGGAATCGCTGGGAACCAAGGTACTGCCGGACGCGATCAAGAAGGCCGGGCTTCCGCTGGAGCAGAGCGTGTCGCTTCGCGTCGCGGCGTTCGATCTGGCGCCGCAGGTTTCGCAATTGATGCAGAAGCCGACCGATCTCATCGCCGTCGGGACGCCGCCCGAGCCGATGCTGAAGCTCGCGGCCGAACTGCGCCGCCAGGGCCACAAGGGAAGGATGCTGGGCGGCTCAACGGTGGCGGATGCGGAATTGCCGGCGCGCATGGGACCGAACGGCGAGGGGACGCTGATCACCGCGACCTTCTTCAGCGGACTGGACGACGAGCGAACGCGGGATTTCGTCATGAAATTCCAGGCCAAGCTCAAGGAAAAAGGCGAGCCGGTCGTGGAGCCCAACCAGTTCGACGCCGCAAGTTACGATATCGTGTCGATGTACGCCTATGCGATGCAGCAGGCCGGCGCGACCGGAGACAAGGACAAGCGCGCCGTCGAACGGACCGCGATCCGCGATCAGCTTCGCAAGCTCAACAAATTCCCCGCGCTGGTCGGTCCGCTTTCGATCAATGCCGATGGCGATGCCATCAAGGTGATCTACGTGCTCGAGGCCAAGGGCGGAAAGTGGGTGCTGGTCGACAAGCATCTCGACTAGCCGAATCCTCTGACCCTCAATCGATCGCGCTTGACATCCGGCTATTGCTCCCTATTCTGAAATGAAACACGAAATATTCATATGGCAACATTAGCGCAAAAGCTCGATATTCCAGACGATTTCTCGATGACGGAGCGGCTCTATCGGCCGTCTCCGCGTCTGGGATGGGAGGGGCGTCTTCGCGACCTCGAGGCGCAAATCCGTGTCGACGTCGAGATGCTGCGCTATCCGGTCGATCCACTTCCGTACACGCCGCGCGAGGGCATGCTTGAGGTGGCGGTGATCGGGGCCGGACAGACCGGAAAAGCGGTCGCGTTCGGTCTCGACCGGTTCGGCATGCGCAGCGTCAAGCTGTTCGATCGCAATCCGCCGGGATTGCAGGGGCCCTGGCGGAATTACGCGCGCAACCACCTGCTGCGGACTCGCAAAAGCGAGACCGGAGGATTGCATTGGGGTTTTCCCAATCTGCATTTCCAGCGCTGGTGCGACTCGAAATTCGGCGAGGATTATTTCCGTAGCATCAAGAAAATTCCGCGGCTGGTATGGGCGGATTATCTCGACTGGTTCGGAGAGGCGGTGAAGCTCCCGATCGAATACAACGTCAATGTTTCCGACATCGTCTGGAATCCCGGCCTTGAGTGCTTCGAACTGGAAACCTCGCAAGGCGTGGCGCGTGCGCAGTTTATCGTGCTATGCACCGGGATCGAGAGCGCGGGCCTGCAACGCTTTCCGCAACTCGTCCAGGAAAACCTGCCGCCGCACGTGTACTCGCACACGATGGGAGATCTTCCCGCAGATCGGCTGGCCGATCGCGACGTCGTCGTCATCGGCGGCGGCGCGAGTGCATTCGACACCGCCAATGCCGCACTGGATGCCGGAGCGCGTTCCGTCGATCTTTTGGTGCGCCGGGAAAATCTTCCACCGGTCCATCGCGTCTGTCTTGCGAGCCGGTGGCACGGATATCATCGTCATTATATCGAGCTCTCCGACGAGATGAAGTGGGCGTATTCGCTGGCCGATCTCGATCTCGGCGTGCCGCCGCCCCGTGACACCTATTACGAAGCCGTTCGCGATGATCGCTTCAATATCTATTGCAGCGCAGGCATCGAGTCGGTTCGCTATGAAAACGGCAAAATCGTCGGCCGCTATGGCGGCGCGGATATGCGGCACGATTACATGATCTGCGGCACCGGCAGCCGCAACTCGCTGGCCGATCAGAGCGAACTGCACTCGATATTGCCGTTCATCCGGCTGTGGAAGGATGGCTATATCCCCAACGGCCTTGCCACGCATCCAGAGCTCGAAAACAGCCCTTACCTTGGTCCTGCATTGCAGTTCACGCCGCTGCACGACCGCGACCATTTCGTGAAGCGCATCTACTATCTCTGCTCGGGCGTCGCGCATTTGAGCGGCTTCCGCTGCAACCTATCCGGGCTTCAATACGCGGCCGAGCGCGTCTGTCACGATATCTCCCGGACATTGTTCATCGAAAACGAGCAGCAGATCAAATCTGCGTTCGATCGGCATGCCGGCTGGGAATGAGTTCGACCAAACAGAAGGGAAAAAGCATGAACGTAGCTACGCCGATCGCAAAGAAGGCGAAATGGAGCGCCGAAGAAGCGAAGCTGAGAGTCGAACTCGCCGCAGCCTACCGGCTGACCGCAAAACTCGGCATGGACGATCTGATTTATACCCACCTCTCAGCGCGCGTGCCGGGACCGGAATTGCATTTCCTGCTCAATCCGTACGGTATGCTGTTCAGCGAAATCACCGCCTCGTCACTGATCAAGGTCGATCAGAACGGCGAGATGGTCGAACCGGACGATCGCTGGGTGCATAACCCCACCGGCTTTGTGCTGCACAGCGCGGTCCATCGTTCGGGTGACGACAGGGTCTGCGTCTTCCACGCGCATCCGATCCACGCCATGGCGGTGTCGTGCCTTGAAGGCGGCCTGTTGCCGCTCACCGTGTGGGCGCAGCAATTCTACAAGCGCGTCTCCTATCATCCGTATGAAGGGCCGCCGGTGCGTCTCGATGAGCGGGACCGACTACTTGCCAATCTGGGCGATACGCAGGTGATGTTGATGGAGAATCACGGTGTGTTCGTAACGGGCCGCACCGTCGCCGAGACCTTTATCCTGATGTACTACCTCGAAAAGTCCTGCGAGGTGCAGCTCAAGGCCCAGTCGTCGGGCCAGAAGCTGATCATGCCGTCCGAAGAAGTCTCGGAATATTCGGCGCGTCTGCGTTATTCGGAGGAGCAATTGACCGCGAATCCGGGCGCTTTGGAATGGCAAGCGCTGATCCGCAAGCTCGACAGCGAAGATCCATCCTACCGCAATTGACTGTGAAAGTTCCCTGAGATGACACGACCAACGACCTTGGCGATGAACGGGATGGTGACGTCGCCGCACTATCTGGCCTCTCAATCCGGATTGCGCATCCTTCGGCAGGGCGGCAACGCCATCGAAGCGGCGATCGCCACAGCCGCGACGGTCGCGGTCGTGTATCCGCAGGCCAACAGCATCGGCGGTGACAATTTCTGGCTGATCGCGCGGGATGGCCAATCCGCGCCGCTGGCGCTGAATGCCTCCGGGCGCTCGGGCAGCAAGGCTACGTTGGCCCATTATCGCGAGCAGGGAGTCTCGGCGATTCCGGCCAGGGGATATCTGGCCGCCAATACCGTGCCGGGCGTGGTGTCGGGATGGGAGGCTGCCTATCAGCACAGTGTCGGCAAGCTTGGCGGCAAGATGGCCTGGAGCGAGCTTCTCGAGGACGCGATCGGGTATGCGCGATCCGGCGTTCCGGTTTCGTCGCATCAGGATCTGCGCGGGCTGGTGGATTTCAACGCCGCTGACAAGGGTTTTGGAAACCTGCAGCGCTTTCCGGAAATGAAAAAGCATTTCTGCAAGCCGGATGGAAGCCCGCTGCGGGCAGGCGACGTCATGCGTCAATCCGATCTTGCGGCAACGCTCGAAGCGATCAGCAAGGAAGGCGCCAAGGCATTTTACAAGGGCGACATCGCCCGGATGATCGCGGCGGAGCTTTTGGACAATGGCGGCGTGCTGACGCGGGAGGATTTCGCCGCGCACACCGCGGATTGGGTCGACCCGATTTCTGTACCCTATCGCGGCTATACGGCCTTCAACCTGCCGCCGAACACGCAGGGCATGGCGGCGCTCGGCATCCTGAACATCCTCAACCATTTCGATCTGTCGCGGATCGAGGACGGTTCGGCCGGCTTCTATCATCTGATGGCCGAGGCGGTGAAAGCCGCATTCGCCGACCGCGACGAGTGGCTGACCGATCCGGCATTTGTCGATATCCCGATCGAACGGCTGCTGTCGAGAGCGCACGGCAAGGCGCAGGCCGACGCGATCAAGCAATCGACCTCGGCCGCTTCGAGTGCGTCCGTGATCAAGGGCGGCGACACCGTCTGGATCGGCGTCGTGGATCAACAAGGCAATTCGGTATCGCTGATTCAAAGCGTCTGCGACGGCTTTGGTTCGGGTATCATGCCGGCCGGAACCGGCGTGCATCTACAAAATCGCGGCAAATATTTTGTGCTCGACGAAACTTCGGCCAACCGGCTTCAGCCGCGCAAGCGATGCTTCCATACCCTGATCGCCGGAATGCTGTTCAAGGACGGTGCTCCCGAGCTTGTCTATGGCACCATGGGCGGCGAGGGGCAGCCGCAGACCCAGGCCGCGGTCGTGGCGCGGATCATCGACTACAAGATGTCGCCGCAGCAGGCGATCGAAGCGCCGCGCTGGCTTCAGGGCCGCATGCTCGATCTGTCGCAGCCGGGAACGATGCTCAACCTTGAGGGCCGCGTGCGCGACGATGTGGTGTTGGAATTGATGCGGCTTGGCCATCGCATCAATCTGACGCCGGACTATTCCGACATCATGGGCCATGCCGGTGCGATCCTGATCGATCGGACGACCGGCGTGATGAAGGGCGGTGCGGATCCGAGGGGCGATGGAGCTGCGGTGGGATTTTGATGCGGGACCAGCGGCGCGGTCAGGGCAGATATGTCCTGTCCGGCCGCAAGGGTCTAGCACCGATGGCAAGCAAATTGCTTGAGCAATGCTGGAGCATGATCCGGCCCCGGAGGGCCGCGTTGGCGCAAAGTCGAAACCGGCTTTCCCTCGCGATAACCGCGGAAGGCGTTTGTGCGGAGGTCATGCTCGAACAAAGGGATGAGGTCGCGTTCCGAGGGGGGACGCGATCAGGGTGGTGAAAAGCACGAAGGGACGACCACATGAATGCTCCAGTGCGGATGGTCTCGGAACCCGTCAACCCAGATGCGGCTTTAGTCGACGACTGGCACGTCATCGCTTTCAGCAAGGATGTCCCGGTCGGCAAGGTGGTACCGGCGACGTTGCTGGGGGAAGATCTGATCCTGTGGCGTGACGCCGCAGGACAAATCCATGTCTGGAAGGATTTGTGCATTCACCGTGGTGCGCGGTTGTCCAAGGGCTGGATCGCCAACGATACGGTCGTGTGCCCCTATCACGGCTGGCGTTACGATGGCTCGGCCAAATGCGTTCTGGTTCCCGCCGCGCCCGATCAGCCGCCCCCGCTGAAAGCACGCGCATTTCCTCATCGCGCCGAGGAGCGTTATGGGATGGTATGGGCATCGCTCGGCGAGCCGAAGCACCCTGTTCCGGTTTTTCCGGAGTGGACGGATTCGAGCTTCCGCAAGTTCAATACCGGGCCCTATTTCTTCAAGGCGAACGGCTTCCGTTCGGTCGAGAACTTCATCGACGCGACGCATTTTCCGTTCGTTCATGGCGGCCTGAACGGCCTTGAGGAGGCGCCGGACAAGGTGGAGGATTACAAGGTTTTTGAGGACGCAAGCGGCATCAGCACCAGCGGGATCCGCGTGTTCCAGCCTTACGGCGATCATCGCCAGGTTCCGGTGTACGCGACTTATACTTACCGGGTCTTTCGTCCGCTGGTTGCCTACTTCTCCAAGGCGGTGGAAATCGCCGATCCCGAGAAGCGTCATCTCGGAAGCCCGGACGATCGCTTCTGCACCTTCCTGACCGCGCAGCCCATCGACGAGGTGAACTGCGTCATCCGGCTGTGTGTCGCCATCAACTTCGGCGCGGATCTCACCGAAGCAGATATCCTGCGCCGGCAGGACAAGGTCTTTGCGCAGGACAAGGACATCGTGGAGACGCAGCGGCCCGAACGTATTCCGGTCGATCTGCGCGCCGAAATCCACCATCGCACGGACAAATTCGGATTGACCTATCGCCGCTGGCTCGGTGCGTTCGGCCTCACTTACGGCACAGCCTAGCCGGTCGCCGCGATGGCTATTGTCGTCACCGAAAAATGCAGGGATTGCCGCTATACCGAATGCGTGACGGTCTGTCCGGTCTCATGCTTTCACGGCGACGATCGAATGGTCTATATCGATCCGGCCGCGTGCATCCTGTGCCAGGCCTGTGTGCCGGTCTGTCCGGAACAGGCGATCTATGATGAAGTGGACCTGCCTCCCCAGTGGTCGCATTCGGTTGCGCTCAACGCGGAGCGAGCTGCTGAGCTGCCCGTCGTCGAGGACAGGCAGACTCCCTTGAAAGCAAGGGCGTAATGCACCTCTTCCCGCAGCTCGACGTCATGACGTTGTCTGCGGCAGGTCTGTCGCGGCGGTCTTCGGACATCACGTTGTTCAGGTATCAGGCTCTCGGCAACAGCTGTCTGATTCTTGATTCCCGGATAAATTTCAATGCGATCGGGCCGATCGAGCATGCGACCTGGCCATGATCCTTTTATCGAATCTAGGCTGATGGAAAGACGGGTAGAACGGAGATCAAAGACATGGACGAATTGCATCTGCCGCCCGGGCTGTTCTTTGCGATGAAGAAATTGGACGATGCAACATGGCGCCGGCGGCTGAAAGCCTTGGCGGACACTTTATCTTCGTCTCGTGCATTGAGCGCGGGATGGAACATGCGGGCGCGCCGTGCCGCAACTTCCTGCAATCGCAGTGACGTCAAGGAATAAATTGCAGAGCTATTCCTCGCTGCAAAACGCGCCAAAACAATAGAGTCCCGATTCTGATTCAATCGGAACCGCTATCGATGCCGCGCGGAGATATTACGCCGCGCGGATATTCACCAGGAAGCCATCGACCTTGGTTCTCAGCACGGCCGCTTGCCGGTTGAGCTCCTCGGCCGAGATCTGCACCCGGCCGGCCGCGGCGCCGGTTTCGCCGGCAGCATCTGTCACGCCGTTGATATTATCCGTCACCATGCCGGTGCCCTGCGCGGCTTCCTGCACGTTGCGGGCGATTTCCTTGGTGGCGGTGCCCTGTTGCTCGACGGCGGCGGCGATCGCGGTCGTGATTTCGTTGATCGTGCCGATCGTTCCACCGATGCTTTCGATCGCCTGTACCGCTTCCGTGGTTGCGCCTTGCATGGCGGCGACCTGAGCCGAAATCTCTTCCGTCGCTTTCGCCGTCTGGCTGGCAAGCGTCTTGACCTCGCTCGCGACCACCGCAAATCCCCTGCCGGATTCACCGGCGCGCGCGGCTTCGATCGTCGCGTTCAAAGCCAGAAGGTTGGTCTGGCTGGCGATGTCGCTGATCAGCTTGATGACATCGCCGATCTTTTGCGCCGCGGCCGACAGGCCCTGCACGGTGACATTGGTGCGGGTCGCCTCTGCGACGGCTTGTCCGGCAATCCGGGTCGATTGAGCGACCTGGCGCCCGATCTCGGACACCGACGACGAAAGCTCTTCGGTCGCCGCGGCGACGGTTTGTACGTTCGAGGAGGCTTGCCCGGCGACCACGGCGACCGTTGTCGCCTGACGGCTGGCCTCTTCGGCCGTTGCAGACATGCTGTTCGAGGTCCCGCGCAGTTCGACCGCAGCACCTGTGAGCGCATCGAGTGAGCCGCGGACGCTGTGTTCGAAGTCGTCGGCCATTTTGCCGAGCAGTCCGGCTCTCTCGGCTTCGGCTTTCTTCTTCAGTTCGTCCTGCTCGCCGCGCAGCCGCGCAGCTTCGATCATGCTGTCCTTGAACACCTGGACGGATTGCGCCATCGCACCGACTTCGTCACGGCGCTCCTGTGCCGGGATCACGGTTGCGGTGTCGCCGTCGGCAATCCTGCGCATGGCCGCCGTCATGCCGGTAATGGGCCGGACGATGCTGCGTCCGAGCACCAGCGACATGCCGATGACGAGCAGGAGCGCCACGCCGACCATGGTGCCGATCCATGATACCTGCTGCCAGAAGATCGTGTCGACGTCGTCGAGATAGATGCCGCCGCCGATGGTCCAGCCATACGGCTTGAACTCGGTAGCATAGGATATCTTGGGCAACGGCTCGGTGCCTACGGCGCGCGTGAAGCGATATCCTACAAACCCGCCACCCTTGGCGGCCAGTTCGATTTGCTGCCGCGTGAACAAAACACCGTCGGAGTCGGGCACGTTATACAGGTTCTTGTTCTCGACATTCGGGTTCGGGTGGGACTGCACCAGCCCTTCCGAGTTGAAAGCGTAGAAATAGTCGTCCTTGCCGAAACGCAGCGTGCGTAGAAGCGCTTTTCCCTTTTCAAAGGCCTCCGTGTCGGAAAGCCCGGCTTTTTTGGAGGCCTGGTAATCCAGATCGACCACCTGCCGGGCGAGAAGAACGACATCGTGGAGCTTGGATTTGCGATCTTCCAGCAAGTTGGTTCTGAGCGTGGAGAGCCCGACGATAGCAACGGCTGCGATGCCGAGCACCGATAAGCCAACCATGATCATCAGTTTGGAGGAAATTCGCAAATTACCGAGCATCGCGCACCTTTTCTGGGAACACGGCCGTCTTTGGGACGGCGATTCCGGAAAAGATTAACGCCAATTGATAAAGTAGCTCCTAACAAAGCCCGGGACCGGCAAGGTCTGGTCGCCCCGACCGCGAGGCTTTCAGCCGGATTTGCTTATTTCCCGTTAAGATTGGTTTGAGCCCGCGCCGCCGGCAATCGGATCGCCTGCGTCAGGCCCGCCATTGGCCGCCGGATCGACATCCTCAGCGTCGTCATGTGCCAGGGCCCGGCGCTGCATCGCGGCAATGGATAAATTCGAGACGATCATCAAGCCGATTCAACAGGGTTCATGCCGTCCCGAACAATCCGCCATACGTTTCATAACGCGCTGCACAAATCTGGCGTCTCCAGGCTGACCGGCGAAATGGGCATGACATTTTTTTCTTAGCTGTGGTGTTATGCGACAGGAATTTCACGGACCTGTTCTTCCCAAAATTTAGCTGAGGGTGGAAAGCGCGCGACTCAAAGCGAACGAATGGTTGGTCGCCCTCTTTTCGTCCGAGTTTCGGCGCTCAGTCTGCGCCATGTCTGAATCAGAGCGCGACATCGACGCATCGGTCGAACGCAGCGTTGCGGAGCTCAAGACGGTTGTGCCTTGTTCCGATCAGACGCGGCGCACGCTTATCTTGACGGCGCTTGCCGGCGGTGCGTGCCTGGCGGTGGGCCATGTTGCGGCCGCCGAGGAGGATCAGCCGGGCGGCGACGAGCGGCCGCAAAAGGCGGACCTGCTTGTTTTCGCCGAAGGCAATCGTGCAGGCGAAGTCATCACGCCGGAGGATTTGAAACTCGGCGGCCCGCCGTTACGTGCCTGGCCAAAAGATTCGAAAACCTCCGTCATCCGCAAGGGCTCGCGGCTGAACGAGATCCTGATTGTGAGACTTGATCCGGCCGAGCTTGATGGCGAGACGCGCTCGCGGTCGGCCGACGGCATCGTCGCCTATTCGGCCATTTGCGCCCATGCCGGATGTCCCGTCACTGCCTGGGTGAAGCAGGATAACGGCGACAAGAACGTTTTCAAATGCATGTGTCACAATTCCGAATATGACCCGCGCAACGCCGCGGAAGTCGTATTCGGGCCGGCGCCACGGCGTCTGGCGGCGCTGCCGTTGGCCATCGCCGACGGTTCGCTCATCGTGGCCGCAACATTTATCGGAAAGGTAGGTGCTCAGCAGTCAGGCTGACGGTTGCGCCGTCGCATCGGGGTTTCGCACAACAAAAAGTTGGTGAACAGAAAAAACAGGGAGGTAGCGTTCATGACCAAGAAGCAATGGCTATTGTCGGGCTTTGTTGCGTTCACGTGCCTTGTCTCTACCGCCGCCGTCGCCGGTCCGATCGAGAATTACAGCCCGGTGACATCGGATCGTCTCGAAAATCCCGAACCCGGCAACTGGATGCTATATCGCCGGACCTATGACGGGCAGGGCTACAGCCCGCTCGACCAGATCAATACCTTGAACGTCAAGGACCTGACGCCGGTATGGACCTTCTCGACCGGTGTATCGGAGGGGCATGAGGCCCCGCCGATCGTCAATAACGGCGTGATGTTCATTGCGACACCGATGGGGCAGGTGATCGCCCTCAACGCCAGGACCGGCGAAGAATACTGGCGATACAAACGCCAGCTTCCCGACGATCTCTTTCAATTGCATCCGACCAGCCGCGGCGTGGGCCTGTGGCAGGACAAGCTGTATCTGGCCACGACCGACGATCACGTGGTCGCCCTCGACGCCAGGACCGGCAAGGTGGTCTGGGACAAGAAGGTCCAGGATTATAAGAAGGGCCAGTATATGACGCTGATGCCGATGGTGGTCGACGGCAAGATTGTGGTCGGCGGCTCCGGCGGCGAATTCGGTGTTCGCGGCTATATCGTTGCGTTCGATGCCAATGACGGCAAGGAGTTGTGGCGAACCTTCACCATTCCGGGCGAGGGCGAGCCCGGTCATGATACGTGGAGTGGCGACGACTGGAAGTCGGGCGGCGGATCGGCCTGGATGACCGGCACCTACGACAAGGACACCAAGACGATCTACTGGGGAATCGGCAACGCGTCGCCCTGGCCGGGTTCAATTCACCCCGGCGACAATCTCTACACAAGCTCCGTGCTCGCGCTTGATCCCGAGACCGGCAAGATCAAGGCGTTCCACCAATACCATCAGAACGATTCATGGGATTGGGATGAGGTGGATGCGCCGATGCTGGTCGACCTGCAAAGGGACGGCCGCTCGTTCAAGGGCCTGATCCATCCGGGGCGCGACGCGATCTTCTGGATTCTGGAACGTAAACCCGACCGCATCAATTACGTGGCGGGCTGGCCCTTCGTTCATACCGACGTATGGAAAGGCATCGAAGCCGAGACCGGCAGGCCCATTCTCGACCCCGCGCACAAACCGACGCTCGGCAAACGAGTCGAGTTCTGTCCTTCGCTGTGGGGCGGCAAGGATTGGCCGTCGGCGGCCTATAGTCAGAAGACCGGATTGGTCTATGTTCCCGCCAACGAAAATTTCTGCGGCGGCTTTACCGGCGAGAAAGTGCCGCTGGTGCCGGGGCAACTCTGGCTCGGGACCAGGGCGGAAGATATCGGCCTGTCGGTCCGTCCCGGCGCGGATCATTTCGGCGAGTTGCAGGCCTGGGATCCGGCCACCGGCAAGAAGGCCTGGTCGCACAACTTCGCCAAATCGCAATTGTTTGCTTCGGTGACGGCGACCGCGGGCGATCTCGTCTTTGCCGGAGGCACCAACGATCGAAATTTCCGGGCCTTCGACGCCAGGACGGGCGATGTCCTTTGGGAGCAAAAGACCAACTCGGGCATCGTCGGCATGCCGGTCGCCTATGAGGTGGACGGCACCGAATATATCGCCGTTCAGTCGGGTTGGGGCGTCGATGCGCAGCGCATCCAGGACGCGCTGGCCGGGGATAATGTCGGCATCGAAAGCAATGTGCCCCAGGGCGGCGTCGTTTGGGTGTTCGCGGTCAAGAAGTAGTTGGTGGCACCTCGAAATAAAAAGCGGCGGACCAAAGGCCCGCCGCTTTCACTTGGGTACTTAAAACGCCTGTGCGGCTTGACGCTTCGCCTCAAATCTCCAGTTGCTTGCCGATCGGCAGCGCGCGGATGCGTTTGCCGGTGGCGGCAAAGATGGCGTTGATCAGCGCCGGTGCGAAAGGCGGCACGCCTGGCTCGCCGACTCCGCTCGGCGGTGTCTCGGGACCGGGCTCGATGATATAGACATTGGTCACGAGCGGGGCTTCATCGATCCGGATCACCGGGAAGTCGTCGAAATTGCCCTGTTGCACCTTGCCGTCCTTGAAACTGATCTCGCCATATTTGGCAAGGCTCAGCCCCATGATCGCGGCGCCCTCGATCTGCGACTGGATGCGTTCCGGATTGACGTAGGTGCCGCAATCGATCGCGGTATCGACCCTGGGCACGCTGAGCTTGCCCTTGTCGTCCACCGACACTTCGACGATGGTCGCGATGTAGCTGACGAAGCTGCGGTGTACGGCAATGCCGAGCCCGTGTCCTTTGGGCACCGAACGTCCCCATCCGCCCTTGTCGGCGACCTCCTCGACGACCTTGCGAAGACGCGCGGTGTCGATCGGATAGCTGTCATAGGGCTCGCCGTAATTCCACGGATCCTTCACCGACGAAAGATTGACGATCCGCGGCGAACCGATCAGTTCGAGCAGCATATCCTTCTGGTCGCGGTTGGTGGCGTGCGCGAGTTCGCCGACCATTGATTGCACCGCAAAGGCACGCGGGATGTTCGAGACCGAACGGAACCAGCCGATGCGGGTATGCGCCGCCGCTTCCGGATTTTCGCACTGGATGTTGGCGATCTCGAACGGCATGTCGATCAGGCCCATGCCGAGTTCGAACGGTGCGGCGTGGACCGCTCCGGCTGCGAATGTGGAAGCGATCGTTGGCGCGACGCTGCGGTGGCGCCAGGCGATCACCTTGCCGTTCTTGTCGAGGCCGGCCTCGATGCGCTCCGCCGAGACAGTGTGCAGGAAATCGTGACGAACATCGTCTTCCCGCGTCCACTGCACCTTGACCGGTACACCGAGCTCTTTCGAGAGCAGGGCCGCTTCCAGCGCGTAATCGCATTTCGACTTGCGCCCGAAGCCGCCGCCGAGCAGCGTGACGTTGACCGTCACATTATCCTCCGGGATGCCGAGCGTCTTGGCGACGTCCTCGCGCGTGCCGCCGGGGCTTTGCACGGGCGCCCAGATCTCGGCCTTGTCGCCCGTCACGTTGGCGACCGCAACCGGCGGCTCCATGCTGACATGGGCGAGGTGAGGCAGATAATACTCGCCGACGACGACCTTGTCGGCCCTCTTCAAGGCGGCGTCGACGTCGCCTTCCTTGCGCACGACCAGGCCGGGTTTGCGCGCAGCCTCCTCAAGTTCGGTGCGATAGGTGACCGAATCATATTTGCCGTTGTCGCCGTCATCCCAGACGACCTTCAACGCGTCGCGTCCCTTGATCGCAGCCCCGGTGTTGCGCGCGATCACGGCCACGCCGCCGAGCGGCTGGAACTTGGAAGGCCACGGCCATCCCTTGATTTCCATCACCTTCTCGACGCCGGAGACTTTCATCGCGTCGCTCGAATCGAAGGACACCAGCTTGCCGCCGGTCACCGGCGGCCGGGCGATCACGGCGTATTTCATGCCGGGAAGACGTGTGTCGATGCCGTAATGCGCGGCGCCCATGGTGATGTCGCGCAGGTCGACAATGCTGACTTCGCCCTTGCCGAGATAACGGAAGTTCTTCGGATCTTTTAATTTCAGGGTTTCGATGGCGGGCACCGATTCCTTGGCGGCGTCGGCGGCAAGGTCGCCGAATCCAAGACGGCGGCTGCTGGCGGAATGAACCACTTCATGGTTCACGGCCTTGACCTCGGACACCGCAACGTTCCAGCGTTTGGCGGCGGCAGCTTCCAGCATCGCACGCGCCGACGCGCCGATCTGGCGCATCGGCAGCAGATAGTGCCGCGTGCTGCGGGAGCCATCGGTATCCTGATTGCCGTATTTGGCTTCGTTACCTGGGGCCTGTTGCACTTTGACGCGCGACCAGTCGGCCTCCATCTCCTCGGCGACGATCAGCGGCAGGCTCGTGCGCACGCCCGTTCCCATTTCCGAGCGGTGCGCCAGGATCGTTACGGTGCCATCCGGCGCGATCGCAACGAAGATGTGGGGATCGACCACCGTGCCGTGCGGCATTTTTCCGGCGCCGGTCTGATAGGCCGCGAACGCCTGGCGCGACGTGACCGGTGCGGCAAGCACAAGGCCTCCAGCAATGCCGAGGCTCTTGAGAATGGCGCGGCGCGAGACCTTTTCCACCTTGACGTGTTTTTCAAAGCCGCGAAGCTTGTCGGGATTGGTGATGATATTCATGATCAGACCCCCGTCGAGGCGAGATGGATGGCGTTCTCGATGCGCTGGTAACAACCGCAGCGGCAGATATTGCCTGACATCGCTTCGCGTATCTGATCGTGGCTGGGTTTTGGATTCTCCGTCAACAGGGCGGCGGCCTGCATGATCTGGCCGGATTGGCAATAGCCGCATTGCGGAACGTTGGTCTGACGCCAGGCCTTCTGCACCGAATGGTCGCCGGTCGGATGCAGGCCCTCGATGGTCACGACCTCGCGGTCAACCACGTCGGATACCGAGGTGATGCAGGAGCGCACGGCCTGCTTGTCGACCATCACCGTGCAAGCGCCGCACAGCGCCTGGCCGCATCCGAATTTGGTGCCGGTCAACCCGACTTCGTCACGCAGAAACCAGAGCAATGGAAGATCCGGGTCGCCGTCCCAGCCATGCTCTTGTCCGTTAATCTTCACTTTGATCATGATCGTTCCTCGCTCTTCATAAGCTGCTGATGTCTCTTCGGTGCGAGCCAGAACATGTTTCTATCGGCCCGCATCCGCCGTTCTGCTTCCCTCCAAGGGAACACCCTTCAAGTGAATCCTGAAGTGGATCTCTGGAATCGATCCCGGAATGGGAAGCCGGCAGACCTCATTGCACGACCTTTATCGGTATTCCGTTTCGGCGCATTCCTTCCGTTTTGTCTTGGTTCTTTATTTTTGATTTTAAATCCGATTCGCCGGAGCAGGCTCATCATCCCCAAAGATTATCAGAAAATACGTGCGGCTGACTTCACAGACTGGTGTTTTGCATTTTCCGCTTGTCAGAAGCGGCGCGGCAGGATTACCGGTCAAAATCACCGGAAACGTCAACGGACCTACTCAATCTATCGGCGTAAAATGATGGTCGGTTTGCCGAAACAGGACGCTCGAATGATAAAAAGGAGCGCGGTGGCGGGTTGGTTGCCATCGCGCCCCGAAAAGCGTTGCACTTCCTGCATTGGCCTCGGTCGAATGAGAAGCTGTCGCAACGATCTATTTGCGGGCCGCGCAGGCGTACATGTTGATTTCCATGCCCACCGGCACTTCGACGATTTTGGGAGTCTTCCAGGCCATCTTAGATCTCCTCTCGCACGAAAACGGCGGTTTGCCGCTTCGGAAGGATAAGACCCCGGTCGAAGCGGTGCAAGCTGACGTTGTGTTTTCCGGTCATGTTATTCGCTCGTTAGGTGAGACTGTCTGTCCTGTTGGCGCGGTCACTTCAGCACGCATTTGGTCTCGGGACGATCGAGGCCGAGCGTATCGAGCGTCGACACCTGATGAAGGAATCCTTCCTGGGGTGACACCGAGACGGTGTTCCTGCCGTCGAACAGCAGGATGGGCTGCCGTAATTGCTGGTTCCAGTCCCGAAGCGTCAGCTTCTGACCCTTGAAGGCCGCAACTGAAAATTCCGGACTTTTCATATAGGCCAGCATCTTGCCGGGATCGCCGGAATTGGTCCGCGCCGCGGCCTCGCCAACCACGCGGACTGACGTCCAGACCTGCATGTCATGTGCTGTCATTGGTCGCTGGAATGTCCTTGTGAAGCGGTTTTGCAACTGCACCGCTCCCCATTGATCGAATGCCGCATCCCAGGTGGTCGGCACGAGTCCGGCGGAGCCTGCGACCGGGCGTGGATCCCAGGTCCGGTACGGCAGATAGCCTGCGAAGACCTCGCTTTCGTCCGCCGCAACCAGCACGTCATGCTCGGGCGCGCCCTGTGTCACCATCGGTATCTGCTGCTGGATCTCGGCCACGCCGCTGTCGGTCCGCCGCGCGCCGCCATTGTCCTTGAAGGTTCGCTCCTCGACGATCTTGGCGCCAAACCGCGTTGCAGCATGACGCAGTGCATCAGCGAACAACCCGTCGTTTTCATGCGAGCCCACGATCAGTATCCATTTGCGCCATTTTTTCCAAACCAGATACTGCGCCAATGCGTCGGCGAGCATGGAACGCGCGGGAGCGACATGAATGACGTCGGCGCGACAGTCCTGTTCGCGCAGGCGCTCATCGATCGCGAAGGCATTGATCAGGGTCTCGCCGCGTGCCTTGCCGGCATCCGCGGCCTTCAGCAGCCGGTCGGCGTCGAGGCTGGTGACGACAAAGGACACACCCTGATCCGCCAGCGCGTCCACGGCCGCGGCCGGATCGTCGTTCTCGCCGATTGTCTTCTCGACCAATGTGTAATGCTGATTGAGGAAGCGTCCGGTCGCATTATTGTCATCGATCGCCAGCAAAGCGCCGGCGAGACCATCATTGGCGGCCGGTACGTCCATCAGCGATATCCTGATCCGCGATGGCGGCTGATGAAGATAGCCGATCTTGATTTCCAGCGGCTGGCCGGACTGGCCGGTTCCGCTCAGGGCGATCAGTATGAAGCAGCCAATCAGGAGCCGGAGCACATCGATCCTCCCAGATTCGGATTATTATTCGGACGTTTTATGTGATCCGATTTCTTATATGGTCCGATTGCGCCGCAACATCGCTTGCAGGGCAGGGGCTTGAACCGTTGCAGCGGACATTGCCGATATCGGCATTTCATCCCGTTTGAGCTTTCAGGCTACTCAATTTATCGTCGGGCGCAAGAAAGCCCGAAGCCGGCCAGCGATCTCGAACGGCTGAGATTGCCCGGTCGGTGCATCAGGCTTGAAACAGGCCGTCATGCCGCTTGAGTTCAATCGGCATGAACCGGACCTGACACATGGGAGGACGCCCACATGTTCGATTTGCGCTGGATCGCGATACTCGGTCTCTCGCTATCCGGGGTCCTCCTCTCGTTCGATCCCGCATTCGCTTTTCTCGCCTATGTTTCCAACGAGAAGGGCAATTCGATCTCCGTGGTCGACACCGATAAAATGGAGACGGTGGCCACGATCAAGACCGGGCAGCGGCCGCGCGGTATCGAAGTCACCCGCGATGGCAAGTCCGTCTTTGTTGCACTTGGCGATGACGATACGATTCAGGTCTTCGATACCGGGAGTCGCAACGATGCCGGCGATTTGCCGTCCGGTCCGGATCCGGAGCAGTTTGCGCTCGATCCGGCCGGGAAGATGCTTTACGTCGCCAATGAAAACGACGCGATGGTGACGATCATCGACATGGAGAAGCGTGCGGCGGTCGGACAGGTTTCGGTCGGCACCGAACCCGAGGGCATGGCGGTCAGTCCAGATTCAAAGACGCTGATTTGTACGTCCGAGACCACCAGCATGGTCCATTTCATCGATACCGCAAGCCGCGAAGTCGTGGACAATCTGCTCGTCGGTTCCCGCCCGCGCTTCTCGGCGTTCAAGTCCGACGGATCGGAACTGTGGGTTACCTCCGAGATCGGTGGGACGCTCGCGATCATCGATCCCGCGACGCGGCAACTCAAGCAAACCGTGACGTTCGAGATCCCGGGGTTGCGATCCGAGGCGATCCAGCCGGTCGGCATCAATATCACCAGGGACGGCAAGCTCGGCTTTATTGATCTCGGGCCTGCCAATCGGGTCGCGGTGGTTGACGGCCTCACCCACGCTGTCCTGAAATATCTGCTTGTCGGGCAGCGGGTCTGGCATGGCGCGTTCACGCCCGACGAAAAATATCTGCTGGTCGCCAACGGCGTGTCGAACGATGTTTCGGTGATCGATGTCGCGGCGCAAAAGGTGATCAAATCCATTCAGGTCGGCGAGCTGCCCTGGGGCGTAGCTTTCGGTCCGAATTGAACATTGGCCCGGCGATTGCCGGAACGGATCCGTCCCGTCTTGTTGGAAGTGTCTTGGGGGGACGCGGCCGCAACGCGCATCGGCCGCGCCGGTCAAATCTTCCGCTTCTCATGGCCGGGATAGTCGCAGCTCCATTTCGTCGCGGTCCACTCGGGATGCCGGCCGATCCACTCGGCAATGTAGGGCTGCGCTGCCATCATGCATTGACCGATCGAGCCGTCCCAGGCGAACTGAAGATATTTTTCTTCGCAATTGGCCGGGTTGGCGATGGCACAGACCGTCAGGATGATTTCAATCATTCCCCATGCCCCCTGTTCGAATGAAATGCGAAAATATTATGCCCAATTGAGGCCCGCGTCTCAAACTTTGGCGCCGGCCTCGTTCCCGCTGCCGGCCCTTTGGTTCCGTGTCACCCGCAGCACGCGCAACGAATAGCGCCTTGCCGCATTGCAAACTGCGTAAGCTGGCGCGGCATATTTAGTGCGATCATGGCATGCGGATTGCGGCAGAGGCGGAGGCGCTGTGAAGCGGTGGCCTTGACAACGGTCGTAAGCGTGCAATGTTGGATTAGGTGTCTTGCCCCGGGGTTCTTGCACTTTGTCGTTGATGTCAGGCGCGCGTGATGCTGTCACGTTGCTGTTCTGCAGTATTGCAATGGTCAAAGAACTTTAAAAAAACCGTAACTAATCCCGGCTCAAGAAGAATCTCTTTGAGTGGAGGAACGGTAGATGAAGACACGGGCCGCAGTCGCATTCGAGGCCAAGAAGCCGCTGGAAATCGTCGAGCTCGATCTGGAAGGCCCCAAGGCCGGCGAAGTCCTGGTCGAGATCAAGGCGACGGGAATTTGCCACACCGACGCCTATACGCTCGACGGTCTCGACAGCGAGGGGATTTTCCCTTCGATTCTTGGCCACGAGGGTGCCGGCATCATCCGGGAGGTCGGGCCGGGCGTCACCTCGGTAAAGCCGGGAGATCATGTGATCCCGCTTTACACGCCCGAATGCCGCCAGTGCAAAAGCTGCCTCAGCCAAAAGACCAACCTCTGCACCGCGATCCGTGCCACCCAGGGCAAAGGCCTGATGCCTGACGGCACCTCGCGTTTCAGCTACAAGGGAAAGTCGATCTTTCACTATATGGGCTGTTCGACGTTCTCGAATTTCACGGTGCTGCCGGAGATCGCGGTCGCCAAGATCCGCGAGGACGCTCCGTTCGACAAGAGCTGCTATATCGGTTGCGGCGTTACCACGGGCGTCGGTGCGGTGGTCAATACCGCCAAGGTCACGCCGGGCGCTAATGTGGTCGTGTTCGGCCTCGGCGGCATTGGCCTCAACGTCATCCAGGGCGCGCGGATGGTGGGAGCCGACAAGATCGTCGGCGTCGACGTCAATGACTCCAAGGAGGAGTGGGGCCGCCGCTTCGGCATGACTCATTTCGTCAATCCGAAGAAGGTCGATGGAGACATCGTCCAGCATCTGGTCGCGCTGACCGACGGCGGCGCCGATTACACCTTCGACTGCACCGGCAACACGACGGTGATGCGGCAGGCGCTGGAAGCCTGCCACCGCGGCTGGGGCGTGTCGGTCGTGATCGGGGTGGCGGAAGCCGGCAAGGAGATCTCTACCCGGCCGTTCCAGCTTGTCACCGGCCGGGTCTGGAAAGGTTCGGCGTTCGGCGGCGCGCGCGGCCGTACCGACGTGCCGAAGATCGTCGATTGGTATATGGACGGCAAGATTCAGATCGATCCGATGATCACCCATGTTCTCAAGCTCGAGGACATCAACAAGGGATTCGATCTGATGCACGAGGGAAAGTCGATCCGTTCGGTCGTCGTGTTCTAGGACATGGTCCGGAAAAGCCGGGAGCGCTTTTCAATAAAACCGTGTTCAAGCAGGAACTGAGGTCGTGATCCGATTCCATCGGATCGGGTCACGATCTGAAGTCGAAGTCGCGTTTAAAATCAAAAACGTCAAACACAAGGAGGATAGGCCCATGACTGTTCATATCCACCCATCGGTTGACAATGGAGTAAAGCAAGGCACCGGCCATTTTGCCGGTGGCACGCTTGTATGCAAATGCAAGGACGAGCCGGTCAAGATTGGCATCAAGGGAGATGTTGCCTACGATCACGTCTGCGGCTGCACCAAATGCTGGAAGCCCGAGGGCGCGACCTTTTCGGTTATCGCCGTTGTTCCGCGCGAGAACGTCACGGTTCTCGAAAACGGCGACAAGCTTCAGATTGTTGACGCCTCGGCGGCGATCCAGCGCCATGCCTGCAAGGTTTGCGGCACGCATATGTATGGCCGCATCGAGAACAAGGGGCATCCGTTCTACGGTTTGGATTTCATCCATCCCGAGCTTTTCACCGAAGGCGGCTGGGCGGCTCCGGGATTCGCGGCGTTCGTATCGTCCGTGATCGAGTCCGGCGTCAATCCCTCCGAGATGTCCGGCATCAGGTCGCGCCTGAAGGAGCTTGGGCTCGAATCCTATGATTGCCTGTCGCCGCCGCTCATGGATGCGATCGCCACCCATGTGGCGAAATCCAAGGCGGCGGTGGCAGCCTGACGCGGCTGATTGGTGTGGCTCCTGCTGGCGGGCAACCGCTGGCGGAGCCGGAGTATCCAGAATATAGAGATTGAGAATCTCGCGCCCGATCGGCGATCATCTTGGCGTCGTTGCGGCGCCGGAGCCGGAATATCATGTCTCTTGAAACCGTTTCGCTGAACCGATCGCATGACGGGGTACAGGGCGTTTACAGGCACGTCAGCCGCGAGACTGGGACTGCCATGACCTTCTCGGTCTATGTGCCTTCGCACCGGGCCGGCGCGAAACTGCCGGTGGTCTGGTATCTGTCGGGCCTGACCTGCACGCACGCCAACGTCACGGAGAAGGGCGAGTTTCGCCGGGCCTGCGCCGAACTGGGGCTGGTCTTTGTCGCGCCGGACACCAGTCCGCGCGGGGAGGGCGTACCGGGAGATCCCGCCGGCGCCTATGATTTCGGGCTCGGCGCCGGATTTTATGTCGATGCTATTCAGTCGCCGTTCGCGGATAATTACCGGATGTGGAGTTATGTGACCGAAGAGCTTCCGGAACTGGTCGCGGGTGAATTTCCGGTCGATCCGAAACGGCAATCGATCATGGGGCATTCGATGGGCGGTCACGGTGCGCTCACGATCGCGCTGCGGCATCCCGACCGCTATCGCGCCGCCAGCGCTTTTTCACCGATCGTCGCGCCCTCGCAAGTGCCGTGGGGGATCAAGGCGTTGGGCGGATATCTCGGCGAAGAACGCGTGGTTTGGCGCAAGCACGATACGGTCGCGCTGATCGAGGATGGCGCGCGGTTTTCCGATTTTCTGGTTGATTATGGCGATGCGGATCAATTCCTGACCGGGCAACTTCGCCCGGAGCTTCTGCAACGCGCCTGCGCGCAAGCGGAAATTCCGTTGGTCCTCCGCCGCCAGGCTGGTTATGATCACAGCTATTATTTCATATCGAGCTTCATGGAAGATCATTTGCGTTGGCACGCCGCACGGTTGACGGCGTGAGCGAATTTACCGTTCTATTCCACTCCCTGGATTCAACTATTTGGACTGTGTGCCGTCGGCAACTGGCGCGTCGGTCGGCATCCGGTTCCTGACCAGGAAGCGCACCCCATGCTCATAGGCTTCCGCGGTGTCGCCGCGGATCTGGCCGCTGAGATGGGCCACGCTCGCGCCGCCGGAAGTCTCGAAGATCCATACGTCCATCGACGAGATCAGCGACGACACCTTGTGTACCACGGATACCGCGGCGTAAGCCGCGCCGGCCTTGCGCGCGACTGGCAGAAAGCAATCTCCGCATCGGTAACGCGGCGATGTCGCAGCCACCTCGGCGCTGAACGGCCCGAGGTCGACCGGCGAATAGCGCCCGGTCTTTTCCAGCGCCTCCGACAGGACCTGCGTCGCCATTGCGAGCCGGGCCGCCCGATCGGGCTGCGGCGGTTCGCCGCTGCTGTCGTAGATTTCAAAAGGAAAGATGGCTGTGGCGGGAGCGGCGGTGGCCGTGCTGGTCCAAACCAGGATACCGCAAGCAAGGGGCACGATCGGAGTCAGCATTCGGGAGAGCATCATCGTTCCTCACGGCGGGCCTTGCGCCATCAATCCTGCTTCCGATTGCGGCCGGTGACCCGGATTGATATTAGCACAGGCACCAACCGATGGCGCCAACCCGTGCGAGAGCGTTGGCGTTGGATGCCGAACTATTTTGGGAGCAGCGCACAATGGCAAAGGCGGCTATCCTGATGGCCTTCGTTCTGGCGTTCGTTCCAGCGGCCGCTTCGGCAAAGGACACGAGGTTCTGGAACCTGACCGCCAACACGATTACCTCGTTGCAGCTCTCGCCGTCCGGCAAGAACGAGTGGGGACGCAATCAGACCGAAAATGATCGCGATCACACCGTTGATCATGATGAGCGGCTGACAATTACCGACACGGCCGCCGGGACTTACGACGTTAAGTTCATCGACAGCCGTGGTCGAACCTGTGTCGTTCCAAACATTCAGGTGAAGAGCGGCGCGATCTTCTCAATCGAGGAGAAGGACCTTAGGGACTGCGCCAGATGACGGCGCTAAGTGCCGGTGGGGACTTAGAAGTTTACGCCGAACAGGACGCGCGCCTGTTGGCGTTCGAAATTGACGAGGTCAAGCGAACCGGCGATGGCGGTTGCGTGGCCTGCGACCTGGGCGCTCCATGCGGCGGTGATCCAGGCCTGTTCGGAGAGCTTGAAGTAGATCGTCGGCCCGACGAAAAAGCCTTGCCCGGCGAGGGTATCTAGCCCGAGCCCGTCATATCGACGCAGATAGCGGGCTTCGCCGCCGACAAGAATGCCGGGGTGAACCTGCGCCATCAGTGCGATTGCAACACCGGCTGTGGCTTCCCGCGACCAGGTTCCCGTCAGCACCGAGCGGGTCGTATCGGGCTGATAGAGCAGGTTCAGCGCCGCAACGAGGTGGTCATGGATGATCTCCCAGTCGGCCGCGGCGACGAAGTCGACGCCATACTGAGCGGCGCGTGTACCGGTCACGTCGTCAGACCTGCTCCAGTGCGGCTCGGCGCCGATGGCGAGACCGAGCGGTGCGGAGGCGCGATCGAGCAAACGGTAGCGGATATCGGCCGACAATCCGCCAAAAGCGGTATAGCGCTGATCGGAAAATCCGCTCACGCCGGAAATGTCGTAGGAGTTCACCGTGCCGGTGAATTCGGTCCGGAGGTTTGGCAACGGCACGAACTCCGCCGACAGCGTGCCGGAGCCGGCATCGTAGGTACCGATCCGCTTCGCGAAGCGGCCGGTGAAGGAGCCCTCCAGTTCTCTTTCGCCGACATCGCCCACGTCGCTGCCGATCGTGAAGCCGAACAAGTGCTCGGTCTCGATGGTTTCCGCCCAGGCGCCGGTCGGGCTGGATGCCAGCGCGAGCAACAGCCATGATCCGGACGTCAGCCACCATCTCGCGCTGCACACCGATCGGCGCGAGGTTTTGCCGCACTGCATCCCAAACTGACGCGCGGATTTTGCTGGCATGAGGAATCCGACTATGGGCGTTGCTGCTATGGGCATCTTACATTGCCATCCAGCATCCGAAGTGCTGGTGTTTCAGCCGTCGATCTGTCTGTCCCTTTGACGAGTGGACAGTGCGGACGATTTCTCGCATGAATGGCGAGGTGAGAACGATATGCCTGTTCAAAATTGTGGTGGCTCTTTGCCTCGTGGTCGGGATCGCTCCCGCCCGCGCGTCTGAAGCTTTGCGGATCGGACTGCAAAGCACCGGCACCTTTGCTTGGCAATTGGACGTCATCCGCCGCCACCGTCTTGCCGAGAGCGCCGGGCTTGATCTGAAGGTCAGCGAATTTGCCTCGCCCGATGCGGGCAAGCTTGCGCTCAATAGCGGTTCGGTCGACATTGCCGTTACCGATTGGCTTTGGGTCGCGCGTGCGCGTGCGCTGGGCGCGAAATTGCTGTTTTACCCGTATTCCAGCGCGGTCGGCGCCGTCATGGTAAAAAACCAATCTCCGGTGCATGGAATCGAAGACCTCCGAGGCCGCGTTCTCGCCATCGCCGGCGGCCCGCTCGACAAGAGCTGGCTGATCGTCCAGGCGGCCGCGACCCGACGGGGCATCGATCTCAAGCACGAGACGACGCTTGAATACGGCGCGCCGCCGCTGATTTCTCAAAAATTGCAGCAGGGCGAGGCGGAGGCGAGCCTCAATTTCTGGAATTTCTGCGCCAGCCTGGAGACGCGCGGCTATCGCCGCATTTTCGAGGTGCGGGACGCCGAAGCAGCCCTCGGGCTCAGCGAACCGGTCGCGCTCATCGGCTATGTATTTTCCGAGCCGTTCGCATCCGAACACCGCAGCGCGATCGATCGCTTCATTGCGGCAGCGCAAAAAGCGAACGACATCATGCTGCAGTCGGATGAAGAGTGGAATGCGCTGCGCCCCCTGATGAATGCGGAGGATGACCGGATCTTCAAGGCCTATCGCGACCGGACCAGGGAAGGCATGCCGCGGCGGCCAATCGCCGCAGAGGAAGCCGACGCCCGCGCCTTGTTCAAGGCGCTCGCCAGCATCGGTGGCGCGGAGCTTGTCGGCCCATCGCAGGAGCTTGATCCCGGCCTTTACTATCGTCCGGCCCCGCGCGGAGACTAGGCAGTGTGGCCGAGAATTTTCTCGCTGGCGGCGCTGATTGCGGTTTGGGCGCTCGCCGCTGCGCTGGCGCAATCGCGGCTGCTGCCTGGTCCGTTTGTGATCGGGGCCGAGATCCTTGCCGAGATTCGTTCCGGCGAATTGCCGTTCCAGATGGCCTGTACGCTCGGGCGGGTGATCGTCTCGTTCGCGATCGCGATGCTGCTCGGCACGGCGGCGGGCTATGTGATGGGGCGCTCGAAAGCCGTCGATCGCTTTGCCGATCCGTGGCTGGTCGTGCTGATCAACATGCCGGCGCTGGTGATCATCATTTTCGCCTATATCTGGGTCGGCCTCAATGAAACCGCGGCGATCCTGGCGGTCGCCGTCAACAAACTGCCCAACGTGACCGCCGTCATGCGCGAGGGCGCCCGCGCGCTCGATCCTGAACTGGACGAAATGGCAGAGGCGTTTCAACTCGCCTGGTTTGCGCGCATGCGCCATGTCGTGATGCCGCAACTCGCTCCCTATCTGGCGGCCAGTTCGCGCTCGGGCCTTTCCATTGTCTGGAAGATCGTGCTCGTGGTCGAACTGATCGGGCGGCCTAACGGCGTGGGGTTCGTGCTGGGCTCGGCCTTTTCGTTATTCGACATGGCCAGGATACTGAGCTATGCGATCAGTTTCATCGTGCTTATGCTTGTGATCGAAAGCTTGCTGGTACAACCGCTTGAACGACGCGCCAATCGCTGGAGACGCCGTCCCGCTTGAGCTTCGCATCGATGCGAAGAGCTACCGGTCGGCTGACGGCACGCCGGTCGAGGTCGTCCGTGGCCTTGAACTCCGGCTCGATGCCGGATCGTTCGGCGCGCTGATCGGCCCGTCGGGATGCGGCAAGACCACGATCCTGAGGATCGCGGCCGGGCTTGATAAGGACTTCCAAGGTAGGCTCAATACGCCGGGATCCGGACGCCTTGGTTTCGTGTTCCAGGAGCCGCGTCTGTTGCCATGGCGCACGGTCGAGGAAAACATCCGCCTGGCGCTTCCCGCTCACCTGTCCGGTGTCGATCTCACCGATCTGGTCGAAATACTCGGCCTCGGCTCGCATCTGGCGCGATATCCAGGCGAATTGTCGCTGGGGCTCGCACGACGCGCGGCAATTGCCCGTGCGTTCGCGGTGCGGCCGGATTTCCTGCTGCTGGACGAGCCCTTCGTATCGCTCGATGAAGCGGTCGCCGCCCGCTTGCGCGATGAATTGCTGGCGCTGACGACGCGGACCAAGGTAACGACATTGTTCGTGACCCATCATCTGGAAGAAGCGATCCAACTGGCGGATCGCCTGTTCTTTTTGTCCGATCGGCCTGCACGGATCGTGCTTGAGAAGACGCTGCCGCCGCCGCGGGGAGGGCGCAGCCAGGAAGTCGCTGCGTCGATCCGCGCGGAGGCGCGCGCGCTGGCGGCGCGGCCTCTATAGCGGTTTCGAGCGAAATGACTTCCGGTTCGAGTCAGGAAAATGCGCCGCATCAATGCCCTGGAAGCGCCGTCAAGCGACAGCGCCCCGGATCAAACCAGTCGGCTTTCGATCGCAAAGCGCACCAGTTCCGAGGACGAGCGTAGGCCGAGCTTTTGCCGGATGATCGAGGATGTGTTGGCAATCGTCTTGTAGGATGAATGCACCAGCCAGGCGATCTCGGAAAGACTCTTGCCGGCGCTGAGCAGGCGCAAGATCTCGATCTCGCGCGACGTCAGTTTCGACAGCGGGTTCTGGGCGACCGCGGGGCCTGCGAATGCGACGCTCCGTGCGATCGCTACAGGCAGATAGACGCCGCCATTGCCGACTTCGCGAATGGCTTCGACGAGATCGCAGGGGTCTCCGGATTTCGAGACATAGCCCTTGGCGCCGGTCTCGATCGCCCGCGCGGCGAATACCGGATCGTCGTTCATGCTGAACATAATGATGCGCGCCGATGCGTTACGGGCAAGAATGCGCCGCGCCAGTTCAAAGCCGGAGACGGTCGGCAGGTTGATGTCGACCACGCAGACGTCCGGCGCTTCGGCGACAAACACGCGTTCCCCGCCTTCCGCGTCGGAGGCCTCCAGGATCTCGATATCGGTATCTTCCGCGAACAGGGCGCGGCAGCCCGAGGCCACGATGGGATGATCGTCGACGACCAGAACACGCATCGGCGTTGATCCAATACTGGAGCGAATCCTTTATCAGAGCATGATCCGGAAAAGTGGGAGCCGGTTTTCCGAAAGATCATGCTCAAACAAGAAGATGGACGACGAGCATGATGCAACTCAGTTGAATCATGCTCTAGGCCAGCGATTGCTGCATCGCGTCAGGCTGACCGGTAGAAATTTCCGCGGCGCACTCTATGACCTGCTCCCCGAGTCGGATTATGCATCGTGGGTCCAATTGCGGTACGCTGTGATTAGATCGCCGCTGTTTTTATCTGTCAACGCTGCTTCTGAATGAAAAACCGCGCGGCGCGGGGCTGGATGAATGTCATGTGGCAGAAACTTTCCTTGCGGGCGCGGCTCAATACACTTCTGGCGTTCGTTCTCATGCTGGGCCTTGCGATCAATATCACGCGGCTGGTGCTGGAGGCGGCGCCGCGCGTCAGGGCCGAGGATCAGAGCGTCATACGCCTCGCCCGCGAATTCATCGAAGCGCTGGTCGTCAGTCTGAACGAAACACCGGATCCCGAAGCGCGCCTGAGCCAGACGATCCGGGACCTCAACCGGCTGCGTCATGTCAGCATCACACGGCAGGACGATACGCCGGCGGCCGAGCGATCGGCGAGCGATGGCGTTGGCGATGACGGCGAACCATCTCCGGCGCCGCCGTGGTTCGTCGCGCTCGTCCATCCGGAACAGACGTCGGTGAACGTTCCGATCTCGGTCCACGGCCACGCTGGATCGCTTGTGATCACGTCGCACCCGAACGACGAGATCAGCGAGATTTGGGACGGCATCGTCACGCAACTCGAGGTCGGCTCCGCGATCGCTATCGCGCTTCTGCTGATGACGATGACGGTGGTAAGCCGGGCGCTCGCGCCGCTGCAGTCGCTTTCCAGGGCGATGACGGATATCGAATGCGGCCGTTATGATACGCGTGTGAAGCCCGGCGGTTCACCCGAACTGGCGGCGATCTGTGGCAAGCTCAATCATCTCGCGGCAACCCTGGGAGACGCGGTCGAAGAAAAGCGACGGTTCGCCGAACGCGCCGTATCGTTGCAGGATGCCGAGCGCAAGGAGATTGCCCGGGAACTGCATGACGAGTTCGGGCCCTATCTTTTTGCGCTGCGGGCGCACGCCAGTTCGCTGGTGCGGCTTGCCGACACGCGCGAATTGAATACCGGGACCTTGCGCAGGCATGGCGGCGCCGTACTGGAACAGGTGAACGCCTTGCAGCAGTTCAACCGGCGGGTACTGGAAAGGCTGCGGCCGGTCGGGCTGGCAGAGCTCGGCCTGTGCGAGGCGATCGGCGCTCTCGTGCGCCTATGGCGAGAATCGCATCCTGGCGTGGCTATCAAAACCACAATCTCGCGGTCGCTGGGCGAGACCGGAGAGATGGCCGATTTGACGATCTACCGCATCGTCCAGGAGGCCTTGACGAATGTTTTCCGTCACGCCGATGCGACCGCCGTCGACGTGACGGTCGAGCCGGCCGGATCGTTCTCAGGTTTGGGCCGGCCCAATCAGGGCTGCGCGCTTGTTCGGGTGCATGACAATGGCGGTGGATTGAAGCCGGAGCACAGGTTCGGACTTGGCCTGACGGGAATGCGGGAGCGCATCGCCGCATTGGGCGGTACGCTGACGGTTGCCAGCAGCGCAACCGGCGTGCTGGTCGAGGCCGTCGTTCCCATCGGTCAGCGCCTCTAGATTTCAACGGATTCCGGCGGCAGGATTTGCCATAGCCATTATCGTCATGATGGCCTGCCGACAAAACGGCCGGGAATTTTTCCCGAAAATTTCGGGAAACAAGCGACGGTTACGCCGTGACGTTTTGTAGCTAGTGCATCTCCATCAACGCTCCAATAATACCTGCGCAACCGGCGGAAACAAAACAGCCGGGCGGAGCGGGGGGAGTGAGACGATGCGTGAGCGATATCTGCTTATTGTATTGATATCGATGTGCCTCTGTCCCGGGAATGAATCGGCGCATGCCCAGGGATCATCCAGCGATACACAGGCGTTGCCGCCCATCGTGGTATCCAGAACGAAGCCATCCGCCAAGCCGGGTCGCGACCGGAGCGCGGAGCGCAGGATTCGAACCATACCGATCGTTACCGTCTATCCGACGACGCCGTTATCTGGCGCCGACATCGATCCCGACAAGGCGCCGGCTACCGCTTATGTCGTCGGCGCCGATCAGATCAAGCAAACGGGTTCGCTGAACATCAGTGATGCACTGGTCAAATATGTGCCGGGCGTCATCGTCAATGAAGTCGCCGGAAATCCGTTCCAGCCGGACGTGCAATTCCGCGGTTTCGTCGCATCCCCCGTGTCTGGCACGCCGCAGGGATTGGCGGTGTACCAGAATGGCGTGCGGATCAACGAGGCGTTCGGCGATACCGTCAATTGGGATCTGATTCCAACCGCCGCGATCAAATCCGTCACCATCGTGACCAACAACCCGGCCTTCGGCCTCAACGCCCTCGGCGGCGCCGTCGATGTGCAGATGAAGGACGGGTTCAACTATCAGGGCGCCGAAATCGACACGATGGGAGGTTCGTTCGGCCGCATTCAAAGCTCGGCGCAATGGGGCAAGCAGATCGATAATTTTTCCGTCTATGGGGCGCTTGAAGGACTGCACGACGATGGCTTCCGTAATTTTTCGGCGTCGAACGTTCGCCGTTTCTACGGCGACATCGGCGTCAGGAATGATGACGCCGAATTTCATATCAATATGGGCGTCGCCGATAATGATTTCGGCGCTGCCGCGACCGTGCCGGCCGAATTGCTGCAGCAATCCTGGGGCGCGACCTACACCACGCCGCAAACGTCGACCAACAAGGTCGGCTATGTCAATTTGACGGGGAAGGTGGAGGTCACGCCGACCTGGACCGTCGAGGGCATCGCGCATGCCCGCATCTTCGATCAGAATACCCAGGACGGCAATCCGACGGGAACCCAGCCCTGTGCCGACCCGACATTGCTGTGCTTTGGGGATGACAGCACGCCGGCCAACGGTTTGAACGGAGCCCAGCTTTCCAATCCCTTCGCTCCCGATGCCGTGCTCGGCGAGAACGACCGGACATCGACGCAGTCGACGACGACGGGATTTTCATTGCAGGCGACCGATACCGATCGGCTACTTGGACATAACAATCACTTCGTGGTTGGTACCAGCTTCGATTACAGCGTCACGCATTTCAATGCCAACGCGGAATTGGGGACGCTCGGCCCGAATTACGTGCTGAGCGGCTCTGGACTCTTCCTCGGCGCCTCCGGCGACCCGGTTTCGGACGGTCCGGTCTCGCTTCGTACCACCAATCAATATACCGGGCTCTATGCGCTCGATACGTTCGACGTCACCGACGCGTTTTCGGTCACCGGCGGCGGCCGTTTCAACCTCGCCAATATCAGCCTGCAAGACCGCATCGGCAGCGCATTGAACGGCAATGACAACTATATGCGTTTCAATCCGATCATCGGCGGCACTTACAAGATCACTTCGGGGCTGACGGCCTATGCCGGCTATTCCGAGGAAAATCGCGCGCCAACGCCGCTGGAATTGGGATGCGCCGATCCCGCGCACCCCTGCATCATTGCGTCGTTCCTGGTCTCCGATCCGCCGCTGAAACAGGTCGTATCGCACACGGTGGAGGCCGGCTTTCGCGGCACCGGCGATTTCAGCATTGGGACGCTGGCGTGGAAACTCGGAGCGTTCCGCGCCGATAATTCGGACGATATTCTCGATATTCCGAGTCCGGTTCTGCAAGGGTTTGGCTATTTCCAGAACGTCGGTTCGACCCGCCGTCAAGGCATCGAGGCCGAGGTCAATCTGAAGTCGAGCAAGATGCAGATCAGCGCCAGCTATACGTTCGTGGACGCCCGTTTCCTCGATGCGTTGCAACTCGGCTCGAATAGCCCCTTCGCCGATGACGACGGCAATATTCAGGTGATGCCGGGCAACCAAATTCCGGCAGTGCCACGCCATCGGCTGAAAGCGAGCGTCGACTATGCGGTCACCGACGCGTTCAAGGTCGGGGGCGACGCGCTGTTTGTCAGCAGCCAGTATTTCGCCGGTGACGAATCCAACCAGTTCATGAAGCTGCCGTCCTATGCGGTTTTCAACCTGCACGCCTCCTATCAGATCAACAAGATGTTTCAGGTCTATGCGCGGGTCGATAATGTTTTTGACAATCGCTACGCAACCTACGGCACGTTCTTCGATACCGGCGATGTTCCCAATTTCGCCAATGGCGGCGCGCCGTTCACGGATCCTCGCTCGCTGAGCCCGGCACGTCCGCGCGCCTTCTACGCCGGCATGAAGGTGACTTTCTGAAGTGTTCCGAGTTCCGTCTCAGCCGGCTGGTGTATTGCGGCGAGCCAGAAAGCCGCGGGCCGGATCGTAGGCCAGGATCGCGCCGAACAGAAATACGATCGTGCAGCCGAGCACGACCGCCAGTGAGATCCAGTTGACCTGCTCGTAAAGTGCAAAACGAATGAGCTCGGTCGCATGCGTGAAAGGATTGAACTCGCAGACATAGTACAGGAGCAGGCTCGATTCCTTGACCCGCCACAGCGGATACAGCGCCGAGGACGCGAAGAACATCGGAAAGATAACGAAGTTCATGACGCCGGCGAAATTTTCGAGCTGTTTGATCAGCGAGGAGATCAGCATTCCCAGCGCGCCCAGCATGAATCCGCTAAGCAGCAGCGCCGGAAGCAGCGCCAGATAGCCGAGGGGAGGCGGTTCGATGTCCCAGAACCAGGCGATCAGCAGGAACGCATAGACCTGTAACACGGATACGATCGTCCCCGCCAAGAGCTTCGATGTGAGCAGCCACCAGCGCGGGAACGGACTGACGAGCAACGTGCGCATTCCCCCGGTTTCGCGGTCGTATACCATCGTCAGCGAGGATTGCATGCCGTTGAAGAGCTGTATCATCGCGATCAGTCCGGGCGCGATGTAGACCTCGTAAAGAACATAGGTCTCGTACGGCGGAATGATCGAAACACCGAGTACCTGGCGAAAGCCGGTGGCGAAAATGAAAAGCCAGACCAGCGGTCGGACAAGCGCCGAGACGAAGCGTTCGCGCTGATGGATAAAGCGTAAGGCCTCGCGCCAGACGATGCCCTTGAGGCAGATGAAATATTGCGCCAGCGAGAGGCTATGCGGGTCTGTCGCTTCGACAGCTACCGTCATCTGGCCGCCTCCGGCTCAGTCTGATCGGCGGCTCCGGTCAGCCGGTTGAATGCCTCGCGCAGATCGGCGCCGCCGGATTGTCCGACGATATCCCTGACCATCCCGTTCGCAAGCACACGGCCTTTGTGAAGAACCACGACATTGTCGCTGCTCCGGGCCTCGTCGATGAGATGCGTTGCCCAGAGCACGCCGATGCCTTCGGTCGATGATAGACGGCGAACGTGATCGAGAATGTCGGCGCGCGCCTTGATGTCGAGGCCGACCGTCGGCTCGTCGAGCAGCAGCAGGCAGGGCTGGTGCAGCAGCGCGCGGGCAATCTCGATACGCCGCATCTGTCCGATCGAAAGGTCGCCGACGCGGTCCTGGCTCCGATCGGCCATCGCCACGCGGTCGAGAACCTGTGCCATGAGCTCGGCGGCCCGCTGGCTGGCGATGCCGTGCAACGCCGCATGGTACATCAGGTTCTGGCGGACCGAGATGTCGACATCGAGCGCGCGCGACTGGAAAACCACGCCGAGCCTGCTCAAGGCCGGGCCGGGCTCCCGCCCGACATCATGGCCGAAAATCCGGATATGACCTGATCGAATCGCATAGAGGCGGGTAATCAACGAAAACAGCGTCGACTTTCCCGCGCCATTCAATCCCAGCAGGACGGTGAACGACGATTGCCGGACCACAAAACTGACATCGTTCAACGCAACGCGCGCGCCATAGCGATGGCTGACATGGTCGATCTCAAGCGCCGGAATCTGAGCAGGTTCGAATGGCTTCATGACCATTCCCAGGAGCCTATGCGCAGGGTCGACAGGCCCACATTCGGCCTCTCGCGCGCCGCGTCATTGGCCGTTTAACCTACCGCGTAGTGTGCGGCAAGCTCTGTGACAATCGTGTTGCGGTCTGCGTCACAATGAAATGCCGAGTCTGCGATCAGGCACTGTTGAAGCGCCTCAGCTTGACCTCGATTGTCGATCCTGACAAATTGCCACGGTGCTGGGGTAATTTTTTCTTTCCATTGAACACAAATCACGGATGAGCCGGTGAAAGATCTTCGGGGTTATGTTTTTGCGTTTGCGTTGTCGGGCTTGGCGATGTCGGGCTCGATCGGTGCTGCAACTGCTCAGGATGCGGCGGCGGGTGAGAAGGTGTTTCTCAAGTGCAAAGCCTGTCACCAGATCGGCGAGGGTGCGAAGAATGCGGTCGGACCGGTGCTGAACGGCGTTGTCGGCCGTAAGGCGGGTACCTATCCGGATTACTCCTACAGCGACGCCAACAAGAATTCTGGCATCACCTGGGACGAGGCGACGCTGAAGGAATATCTCAAGAATCCCCGTGCCAAGGTTCCCGGAACCAAGATGATTTTCCCTGGTTTGACGAAGGATGAGGACATCGACAATGTCACCGCCTATCTCAAGCAGTTCGGGGCTGACGGCAAGAAGTCCTGAGCGACGCTGCATTGTACGGGCGCTCATAACCGAGGCCTCCGGCGCCGGACGCAGGAGCCGCGAAAGGCGCTGACGATGGCTCGTATGCGCTTCCTGTTCGGTGCGAGTGCTGTTGTGGCGGTATTGACTGCTGTCATGTCGCATGCACGGGCTGAAGATCTGAACGACTATCCAACGTCGGCGCGCGCGGATTACGTTTTTGGATGCATGAAAGCCAATGGGGAGACCCAGGAAGTCCTGCAGAAATGCGCCTGCTCGATCGACGTGATTGCGTCGATCATTCCTTACGACCGGTATGTGACCACGGAGACGATCCTGTCGATGTCCCAGGTCACGGGGCCGGTCGGCTCTGAATTTCGCTCGACCGAACCTGCCAGGCTTGCCGTGCAGGAATTCCGGCGCGCACAGGCGGAAGCCGAGATTCGCTGCTTTTAGTGCGAAAGCCTGCCCCGGACTTGGATAGCGGGATGGAACGGGTTCTTGTGAAGAAAATCCGTCAAAACTAGAGTCTGGAGCTTCGGTTCTGATTCAATGAGAACCGATCATGCTCCAGGAGAATTCCTGCGGCAGCCCTGCTGCTACAGCATGGACTTTTCGATCGTCCATTCGTCCCTGAATATATGCTTGCTGGTGTCGACGGCTTCAACGCGAAAGCTGGCGGCGCCATTGGACCTGTAGTTGAAGCGGATGTTCGGATCTTCCGAAATTGCGATCCCGCCATCCATCGACACGACGACATCGTCGCCCTGCCAGATTTTGAGGTTGTCGATGAAGAAGGGCGGTATGTAGAGCCGCGTAAGCTGGTCCATCTGCAAGCCGGAGTTCTGCGGATGGCGCAGCATGAGCTGGGCTTCCGGCAGCGCACCGGCCTCGGAACGGAATGTGCGAAACTTCATCTGTCCGAGGGCTGAACTGGTCGCGTCGGCGTTCGAGGCTGCCGGTGCCGAACAGCCGCCGGATGCCTTCACATAGGCCTTGACGCCATAAAGCTTGCCATCGCTGAGTTCGGCAATGAGCCGAACATAGGAATAGCTGTTAACCCGGACTCGCGTGGAGATCTCGGTCACGCCGGCATGAGGGCCGATTGTAAACGTTCCGGCGACGGGGGCGGGATTTTCGTCGATGACGAGCGTGAGCGATCGCAGTCTACGCTTGTCGTCATCGTTGAGAGTGACGCGCATGCCGATCGGTACCAGCGCGGAATCCTCGGCGCGCCTCGGCGCATCGAGTGCCACCAGCCCCGTTCCATCCCCGATCGGGCGATTCTTGAAAATATCGCCCTTGATGCTGTTCCAGGTGTCTTCCGAAGCTTGCTCCGCGACGGGGGAGGTGGCCTGGGCATGCGCAGCTGGCGATCCCGCACAATAAACGGCTGCAAGCAAAGCGGGAGCGATCACTCTGGAAAAAATCGACATGGTCGAGTTCCGCTTCCACAAGGAGGGGAAACGGATAAAAACTATCTGAAGCGACACCGAGCGGCAAGCTGCGCTGCAGCAAGCACGATGAGCCGAGGTTTACTCCAAGGTCAGCCCGCGGGAACAGCCTCGGCCGATCCCGGCCCATAACCGGTTGGCTTGTCACTCCCATTCGAGTTCGCTGAACGCCGCGATCACATTGCGTGAGCCATATTGATCGAACAATTTCCATTGCGACTGTTGGCTTCGTCCCGCCTGCCTTGCGGCTTCCGTGAGAGGAACGCCCCGGGCGATCAGGCTGCCTACCTCCTTGGTGAGATCATCGAGGTAACGCTGTTCCTTTTCGATCGCGCCATGCCAATCGCGGGCGACCGGGCCGTGTCCGGGAACGACACGTTCGGCAGGAATGCGTTGCAATGCGGCGAGATCGGCGAGAAAGCCCCGGATGCTGCCGTCGATGACCGGAACATGCTCGACGAACAGGAGATCCCCCGCAAAAAGCGTGGAACTGGTTTGGTCGAAGACCGTCAGATCGTTGTCGGTGTGTCCGGGCGGCCAGGCCTTGAGAGTCAGCACGCGCCGGCCGAGATCGAGTTGCATGTCTCCATCGACAAGCAGTGTCGGCGGCACGATCTTCACCTCGTCGATGAGGGCATCGCCGAGCACGGCTCGAAATGACTTGAGATAATATTCGCCCCGCGCCGTGAGCGCGCGCGGCAAATTCCCGTGTCCGACAAAAACGACGCCGGCTTGCGCGAATGCTGCATTGCCGAACAGATGGTCGGGATGAACATGGGTGTTGATGACGTAGCGAACCGGTTTCGGTGTCACGGCGCGGATCGCCGCGAGCAGGCGTGTTCCTTCGGCGGTGCTGCCGCCGGTGTCGATGACCGCGACGGCGTCGTCGCCGACGATGAAGCCGGCATTGGCCGCGTCGCCCTGATTGGCTTGGCTCATCATATCGATATTGCCGACATGGACATACACGCCGGGCGCGATCTCCGAGATCGGGAACGGCGCGAGCGGCATTTGCTGCTGTGCATTACAATCGTGAGGGACCGGAAGAAAAATGAAAATGATACAAAATAGCCTGGCCAAAAAACGCAAGGTTCGCTCCGTATCTTCAAGTCTTTGAGATCGGTTCTTTGAGATCGGTCTCGTCCTTCGAAAGCCGCCGCCGCTGATTTCCGGATTCCTGCCCAGGTTGCACTGCAATGAGAGTCGTCACGACGAATGCCGAACTCTCCTAAATCATAACTTGCTTATGGAAGAGGAGTTACCTAAACTTTTTTTGCTTCTGCCTTCACAGGCAACTGCGGATAGGGAGCGCGGTTGCTGAAGACATAGGTGGGCACTGTTCGCTGCACTTTCATTTCGCGACTTGTGAATAGCTTCGCGAGCTACGACACGGTGCCGATACAATTCATCCAAGAGAGGGCGAATGACGTCCCGTGGAGAATCTGTGCGTATCCAAGGAGCGTCGGCGACCCTCTAGGCAAAAAACCCAGGGAGGAAGCAAATGAAAAAGATGTTAGTCGCTTCGGCGTCGATCGTGGGCCTGATGGCCCTGCATGGATCGGCGTCGCGCGCCGATGAGGCATTGGACAGGCTGGCCAAGGACCCCAAGCAATGGGTCATGCAGCAGGGTGATGACGCCAATACGCGGTACTCGAAGCTCAATCAGATCAACACGTCCAACGTCAAGAAGCTGCAGGTCGCCTGGACATTCTCGACCGGCGTGCTGCGCGGCCACGAGGGCGGACCGTTGGTCGTTGGCGACCTGATGTATGTGCATACGCCATTTCCGAACACGGTCTACGCGCTCGATCTGAACCATGAAGGCAAGATTATCTGGAAGTATGAACCGCGGCAGGATCCGAATGTCATTCCGATCATGTGCTGTGATACGGTCAACCGCGGTGTTGCCTATGCCGACGGCAAGATTTTCCTGCATCAGGCCGATACGACCCTGGTTGCGCTCGATGCCAAGACGGGAGAAAAAATCTGGTCGGTGATGGATGGCGAGGCAGGTAAGGGCCAGTCCGGTACGGACGCGCCGTTCGTATTCAAGGACAAGGTTCTCGTCGGCGTCTCCGGTGGTGAGTTCGGCGTTCGCGGCTGGATCAGCGCATACAACATCAAGGATGGCAAACTCGCCTGGCGCGGCTATTCGGAAGGACCGGACTCCGACACGCTGATCGATCCCGAGAAGACGACGTCGCTTGGCAAGCCCGTCGGGCCGAATTCGTCAACCTCCACCTGGGAAGGCGATCAATGGAAGATCGGCGGCGGTGCCACCTGGGGCTGGTATTCCTACGATCCCGAGCTGAATCTGGTTTACTACGGCTCGGGTAATCCTTCGACTTGGAATCCGGTGCAGCGTCCCGGCGACAATCGCTGGTCGATGTCGGTCTGGGCGCGCGATCTCGATACCGGCAAGGTCAAATGGGTTTACCAGATGACCCCGCACGACGAGTGGGACTATGACGGCGTCAACGAGATGATCCTGACCGATCAGAATGTTGACGGCAAACAGCGAAAGCTTTTGACGCATTTCGACCGTAACGGCTTTGGCTATACGCTCGATCGCGTCACCGGTGAACTGCTGGTCGCACAAAAATACGATCCGGTGGTGAACTGGGCGACCAAGGTCGATATGGACAAGTCCTCCAAGACTTATGGCCGTCCGCTGGTGGTCGACGCCTATTCCACCCAGCATAATGGCGAAGACACCAACTCGAAGGGTATCTGTCCGGCGGCGCTGGGCACCAAGGATGAGCAGCCTGCGGCTTACAGCCCGGAGACGCAGTTGTTCTACGTGCCGACCAATCACGTCTGCATGGACTATGAGCCCTACAAGGTGTCCTACACGGCCGGTCAGGCTTATGTCGGCGCCGCGGTGGCAATGTATCCGCCGAAAGGCGACACCAACATGGGCAACTTCATCGCCTGGGACGGCAAGACCGGCAAGATCGCGTGGTCTAACAAGGAGCAGTTCTCGGCATGGGGCGGCGCGTTGGCGACGGCCGGCGGCGTCGTCTTCTACGGCACGCTCGAAGGCTATCTGAAGGCGGTCGACGCCAAGACGGGTAAGGAACTTTACCGGTTCAAGACGCCGTCCGGCATCATCGGCAACGTCATGACCTATGAGCACGGCGGCAAGCAGTATGTCGCCGTTCTCTCGGGCGTCGGCGGTTGGGCAGGCATCGGCCTCGCGGCTGGTCTGCTGCAACCCCAAAACGCAGCCGCCTGGCATAACGCGGTCGATCAGGGCAAATTGCCGACCCAGGAAAAGACCGTCGATACCGCAGGCCTGGGTGCGGTCGGCGGCTATGCAGGCCTGGCGTCCTACACATCGCTTGGTGGAACGTTGACGGTATTCGCGTTGCCGAACGAGTAAGAGCGGCATCACGCGGAGACAACGATAAATCGGTGCGCTGAGCTCTTGCCGCGCACCGATTTTGTTTCAACGTTGCATGGGGATGGTTACGTGACGATCAAGCATTGGAAATTTGCGCTCGTTGTTTTGGCGAGCGTTTCTGCAAGCTTCATTTCTGCAAGCTCCGTGGCACTTGCTGATGGGGCGGACGATCCCGCCGTCGCTTCGTCCGAGAATGGAAAATATGCGGATAAGGACGGCAACCCCACTTACAAGATAAGCCCGGACGGAACGGTCGACTGGTATACGTTCTCGGGCTTTCGCCGTTACCATTCGGACTGTCACGTCTGTCACGGTCCCAATGGGGAGGGATCGACCTACGCGCCGGCGCTGGCTGAATCATTGAAGACGCTCACCTACCCGGACTTCGTCAGTGTCGTCACCAACGGCCGCAATCATGTCGACGCTGCCAACGACAAGGTCATGCCCTCGTTCGCAACCAACGTGAATGTCATGTGCTACATCGACGACATCTACGTGTATCTGCGGGCGCGCGCCAATAATGCCATTCCGGGCGGTCGTCCGCCGGCACATGAAGACAAGCCGGAAGCGGCCAAGCAGGCCGAGACCAGTTGCACGGGCATCAAATGATTTGGAAGAGATTCAAAAAGATGATGCTGCAAATGCCGCGAGCGTCGAGGCGGTCGGAGATGGCGATGCCGGTCTTGTCCGGTATCTTGGCCGGCATGCTGGCATGGGGCTTCGTCTTGACGTCCGTCAGGGCCTACGCGCAGGCCAATAGCGACGCCGGGTCGCTCGAACTCGTCGATCCTGACGTGTTCCGTGCTTGCGGCGATCCGCGCAACATGCCGTTCTCGAACGACAAGGGCGAGGGTTTTGAAAACAAGCTTGCCGAATTGTTTGCCGCCAAGCTCGGCAAGAAGCTCAGCTACACCTACTTCCCGCAGGCGACCGGTTTCGTCCGGATGACGTTGGGCTCTTTCCGCTGCGATGTGATCATCGGATTTCCCCAGGGCGATGACCAAGCGCAGGTGACGATCCCGTATTACCGGACGACCTATGCGCTGGTCTCCAAGCCCGGAAGCGGTCTCGACGACGTGACCATGATCAGCGATCCAAAACTGAAGGACAAGCGGATCGGGGTGGTCGCGAGGACGCCGCCAAGCACGAGCATGGCGATCAACGGGCTGCTCGCCCATGCCAAATCCTATCCGCTCTTCATCGACACGCGTGCGGACTCCTCCGCACAGGCGATGATGGACGATCTTGCCAAGGGAGATATCGACATCGGCATATTGTGGGGACCGATGGCGGGCTACTATGCCAAGCAGGCGAACCCGCCATTGACCGTCGTGCCGCTGCTCAAGGAGGCGGCGGGTGCGCCAATGACCTTTCGCATCGGCATGGCGGTGCGGCCGTCGGATCAGGAATGGAAGCGCACGCTCAACCGGTTGATCATGGAAAACCAGGCCGAGATCAACAGGCTTCTGATCAGTTACAACGTTCCGATCCTGGATGAGGCCAACGTCCCGATCACCACCGAGACGATTTCCAAGCGGCCATGATCAGGGCCGCTATCTGCCTTGTGTTTGCGATGATCGTGTCTTCCGCCGGGCTGAGAGCCGCGGACGTGCTGGAGCCCGAAAACTATCGCCTCGAAGATTATCGTGCCCCGACGCCGGCGACGCTGCGCGGTGCTCGGGTCATTACGACGGAAGAGGCCGAAAGGCTCTGGCGAAGCCGCTCGGCGTCCTTTGTCGATGTATGGCCGCGACCACCGCGGCCGAGGAATTTGCCGGAAGGTACCCTTTGGCACGACAAGCCGCGGTCCGACATTCCCGGCAGCATCTGGCTGCCTGATACCGGCTATGGCGAACTCGCGCCCGCCATGGCGGATTATTTTTCGAAAGGACTTGGGAACGCGACCGGCGGAGACCGGGCGAGGTTGCTCGTTCTGTATTGTTTGGCGGATTGCTGGATGTCGTGGAACGCGGCCAAACGCGCGCTCTCGCTCGGCTATCCGAATGTCGCCTGGTATCCGGGGGGCACCGATGGCTGGTTTGCGGCCGGCCTGCCGCTGCAAAGCGCCACGCCGGAACCGCGGCCGGACGAATAACTCAATTCCCGGACGAGCCGTCGTTCATGGCGTTCTGGATTGCCCCACTCAAATCGAACAGCCGCTTTTCGATCAGGACGGGAACATCGCAGACATAGGATGTTGCCTTGCGCCGGTCCTCGAAAATGCGCGTCTGCCACGCCAGCCGATTGGCGGATTCCTCATTTTGTGCCGGATCGTCGGCGGTCTTTTCCTGCATGGCCCGCAATTTCTGCGCTTGCTCGCGTATGTCGGCGGCCATTGCCTTCTGCTTGCGTGAAAAACGTTCGATCCCGTCCATGACCTGGTCGCGCTGTGCGTTGAGGATCGAATACAATCCCGAGAACAGCGCTTTGGCCTTTTCCTGCTTTTCCTCCCTGGTGCCGGTTACGAAGTCCGCGATCAGTTTTTTGGCTTCCTCGATCGGCGTGCGGCGTGCCGCCAGACGGGCGATGAGTTCTGCTTCCTTGGTATCCATCGGCTGCGACGCGTCGAATGTCTGGACCGAGGGGCCGGTCCAGACATTCGCAATCGAGATTCCGGGCACCTTCAACTGCTGGCATGGCCAGTCGGGATAGCGTGGGTCCAGCGCGAAGGTCGGCGACGTCGAGCAGGCAGTCACCGCAATCATCATGCGAAGCGTCGCATCGCGCATTGAAAGGGCCATGCCATACCTCCCTGTTGGCCGCCCGCCGTCGAAGAGACTGATTTGCGAATGTCGCGCGGGCGGATGTTTGTCTGGAAATATATTGGGCAGGCTTTGGTCGCGGCAAATGAAATCTGAAAGAGGCGATGAAAGCTGTTGGAACGCAGCCTGCCTCTGTGCGGCAATGCCTTGAATCAATGTCACGACATCGCCGATCTTCTGGGCGCCCGTGGCGAGCGATTGCGCCGTGTCGCTGGTCCGGCGCCCGATTTTCCAGCGCGCGTACGGAGTTTTGGACGACTTGCCGGCCAATCTCGGCGATCGAGGTGGTCAATTCCTCGGTGGCGCTTGCGACGGTTTGCATATTTTCTGACGTCTGTTCGGATGCATCCGTCACCACGCCTGCCTGACGGTTCGTGTCCGCGGCCGTGGAAGACATCGATCGGGCGCATTTTTATCGATCGCGCGACATGGAAGGGGCCGCGCTGGAGCCATGATTCGCAGGGAACCGGCAAAATTAAAAACCTCCGGCAGGGCATTGCCGGAGGTTTTGGAGGTTAGATGAAGACTTTGATCTCCATTTCTGTGAAGCCAGAAACGAATCCATTATATGAGTAAATCAATTAATTTCAACATGTAAAATGGGCCCGCGGAGATTTTCCGCGGGCCCATTTGCAATAATGCTGATGCGATCAGAAGTTACGCTGAGCGCGGAACTCGACCGACACGTTGCCTTGCTGGTTCTTGAAATTGTAGGTGCCAGCATTGATCGGGAAGGCGCTAGTCACCGTACCGGTCACCGCTCCCCTCATGTTGCCATCGAGTTGGGCGTACATGATTTCGTTCGAGAAGGTCAGGTTCTTGACCGGAGTCCAGCGGGTGGTCACGCCGACTTCAGCCAAGGTGAAGCCAGGATCACACGTCGTGATGCCCGCACCACCATTGCTGGTCGCCTTAAAATAGGCGGTGCACCAAAGATCCTTCCCCGCGCTGTCGTAGCTCACGCCGGCGATACCGCCGAACAGGCTGCTCGACCAGTAGGGATCCCAGTTGTGGTTGAACGCACCACGGACACCCCACGAGGTGGTGAGATCGATGCCGCTCTTGCCCGGACCGCCAAAAATACCGTCGCTGATGGAGCCGAACACGATCGAGCCGGGGCCGCCGGTGGCGTTCGAGATGAAGAAGTACGAACCACCGAGCGCACCGGACCCACCGAGCGCGTACTTGGTCGCACCCTTGGCCCATGTGCCTTCGATCTTGAAGTCGTCGCCGGGACCGGTCGGGAGGTTCTTGATCTGCAAGGCTGCGCTGATGGCACCGCCGAACTTGCCGTCCGGATGGCCGGAATCCATCGCGCCGACGTTGGTCGCGACCGACCCGGGGACTGCACCGTACTGGCCGCCCAAGGTGTTGGCGTTCTGGAAGTAAGTGCCATCGACATAGTGCAACGCACCCGACACCTGGAAGAGGCCCCAGGCCTGATCGACGCGGATATTGCCGACGAAGTCAGGAACGTAGGCGCCGGTGTAGGAAGTGCCGACCGCTGTGACGTTAGAGCTCGGTGCACCGTACAGGCCCCAGGTGCCGGAAGCGGTGTTGGTCGAGGCCACGTTGAGCAACTGCGTGCGGTTGTAGTCGTTGGCGCTGCTGTCGTCGACACCGATCGTGGCCGACACACCGTTGCCGAACTGCGCGGTGTACTGCACGTTGTTGATGCCGGTGACAGTGTCGTAGCCGCCGACCAGACCGCTGGTCATGTTGCCCGGGAAGCCCTGCCACGGGGTCACATAGGCCGAAGCTGACTTACCGAAGGTGAAGCCCGCGAACTGGATGAAGGCGTATTCGACGCCCAGCTGGCCCTGGCCAACGTAGTTCGAGCTGATATTGCCCTGCTGCGCGTTGGTGTTCAGGGTCGACTGCTGGTTGATGCTGCCGAGACCTTCGGTGCCGAAGGTGAAGTCGGCCTGACCGAAGGTGCGGACCACGCCGTACTCGGTCGCGGTGCGGGTATCCAAGGTCAGGGCGAAGCGCGAGTAGTCGTTGTAGTAGTTGGCGTAACGCTCGTGCATCGCACCGCTGCCAGCGGTGAACGGCGCACCGCTGCCGTTGATCGTCAGGTCGGCACGCAGATAGCCGCCGATCTTGACGCAGGTGTCGGTGCCCGGGATGTAGAAGAATCCCGCGCCGTACAGGGAGCAGATCCGCACGTATTCGACCGCTTTGGCCTTTACGGGAAGATCAGCCGCCTGTGCCCCGCTCATGGCGACGAGAGCCGCCGCTGAGCCAAGGACAAGGCTCTTAATCGTCTTCATATTAAACCTCCAAGTTGCTCCGTCGAAAAGGGCCAAAGTCCTAAAGCCCCACTTACGCCTTCAAGCGCCCACGACGGCGCTTCCAGCCAAAGGACGAACGGTAAGGAATCTACCCCGCCCCCACACGGTAGCTTTGATGTAAAAGTAAGTTGAGCACAATAATTGAGTTACTAAGCTATCTATTTGGGCAGCGGATCGTGCTTTCTTTGCAACACTTTTTTGACTTGGGCCCCCCTCAATTTCGGGGGGCCGTATCCGCAAAACGTGAGTTTCCGGCACCCTCAACTTCCTAGATTATTAGGGAGATTCTTGAGGAGCTAGAAATGCCGCCGCGGCGCACAACCAACCCAGCCGGATTTCCGAACCAGATCGACGTCCAGGCGACATCCGGTCGCGGCCGTCGGGATCCGGAACTGGTTCGGACGTTGGTATGGAATATTTTATCCATTAACAGCCACATGGAAGACATCCGTTATTTCTGGGCCGGGGTCCTGCATGTCAGCGGACCGCAATGGCTGATTGTCATGGCGGTCCACGATCTTGATCGCGGTAAAGGCGTCTCGGTCAGGGAGGTGTCGGCAAAGCTCCATGTCGATCCGTCGTTCGTGACGACCCAGACCAAGCAATTGGAAAAGAATGGCTTCATGCGACGAAAGTCGTCGCTTGAGGATGCGCGGGTGGTCTTGTTGTCCCTTACCGACAAGGCCCAGAAAGGGCTGGCGAGCCTGTCGACACGGCAGGAAGGCGTGGAAGATTATGTATTCAATGATTTGAGTGATCAGGAGTTGGAGAGGTTTACTGAGACCCTCACGATGCTCCGCCTTCGGTTGGAAAAGGCTTCCCTCCGACTGGCTGCGGAAATCTAGAAGCCGTTCGCTGCGGACCAACGAGTTCTGGTTACTCTGCTTCAGCCGTCAGGAATTCGGTAACTAGCGCCACTGCGTTTTGCGGGGAGGGTGCGTTTCAGCGACGCCATCGGGCTCGGGTAAAACGACGATGGCCGTTGTTTTGCTGCGGTGCCGAAACAGTCTTTATTCCCGCGCTGGTTGTCGTGAAGATGGTTTGAGCGTGGCCTAATTAGCTGGCGCGTCCCGGCGGAAAGGCTTTTCAATCGGATATCGATTGTGCCAAAGTCTTACTCACGAAGGGTTGATTACCGCGATAAATTGCTGTCGTATTCGAGGCACGATCTTTGTCGGAAGATCGTCGTTGCGGTTTTCGGTTTCGCTGGATGGATTAAGAATCGCCAGCAAAGTCGGGAGGCGCTGCGCTTCAGCCAAACTCCGCAATGGAGCGGAGCATGAACAACAAAAATAATAAAAACAACAAAACCTTCCAGGGAGAAAAATATGAGGCGGTTCCTGTGGCCCTCATAGCCTAGCCGCGTGTGGCAAGCCGGATGGCGGACTCCGTCATCACTGTGGACGAGGGGGACAATCATGACCAAACGTAACGCTCTGCGTGACGCTCCTTTTGTCGAAGCGCCGCTGCCGCGTCTCGTGTGTGGCAGATCCCGCGCCACAGGCGAGATTTTCTATCCGCCGCCCTCGACAAATCCGGAAATCCACGCGGCTGACGAAATCGAACCTGTCGAAATCGATGGCACCGGAACGCTTCTCAATTTCACCCGTGTGCTGCGCGGCATTCCCGGACTCAATACTTCCTTCGCGATCGGATTGATCAGGCTTGATGCCGGCCCTGTGCTGACGGCCCCGCTTGTGGACTGGGAAGATGCCGATCTTCGCAGCGGCGCACGTGTCGCGCTGGTCATCGGCGAGATCAAGCGCGATGCCAGCGGCAATACATTTATCGGCCCCAAATTTCGTCCCGCCTGAGTTCGGGGCAGGGGCAACGACGACATCGCCGGCGCGCGCGATTTCGTTCAGGCTGCCGTCAGGTCTTGGATGGCGTGAGCGATGCTCAGCATGGATAAGGCAAGAGCGGTTGGCCTTTGTTAAGGCTGATCCGTCGGATGTTGTGACTCCGGGGAACGGATGGAGACGCAGTCTCTTTCCTGATGATCAACGGGGATTCGCGAATGAAAACCTTGGCGCCGGGCGGTCATGTCATGACGGCTCACGCCCTCCATGTCGGGGATCGCATCAACACGACCGGCTTTGAGGGGGAGATCTTATCGAACACGCCGCTCGCGGTGCGCATCCAGGGCAGCGGTGTTGCCGTGCTATTCCGCTACGGTGTCGTTGTTCTGATCGATCTGTCGCCGCAGCAGGAACTCGATTTCCTGGAGAAACTTTCTCCTTACGTATCCGGCAAATTCGAACGCTACGAGGAAGAGACCGCGGCGATAAGGCTGGCGGATGGCGACGAGGATCAGGTTGCGGTTGGAGGGCCGATCCAGATCAAGTCGATGTCGCAGGAAAGATTGCTGGTTATTTCTGACGTGCTGGCCAAGAGCGTCGTGCTCGCCCACGATGAACGGCAGGTTGCCAGCGTGTTCGAGGTGATCGAGCCTTTTGCGCGGGAATTGGCGACGCGGGGAAAAGCCCGGCTCGACCGGACGGGAATCCTCAAGCTCATCGGCAACGCGCTCCTGGTTCAGCACAGGGTTTCCGGCCGGGTGGCGATCACGGAGAAGCCCGACGCGTTGTGGGATCGTCCGGATATGGAACGGCTATACGCTCGTCTTGAAGACGAGTATGAGTTGCAGGAGCGCGTCGAGACGCTTAATCGAAAGCTTGCCGTGATCTCGGAGACCGCGAATACGCTTGCCGACATCATCGATACGCAGCGCTCTCTGCGCCTCGAGCTGATCGTCGTGGGTTTGATTGCGTTCGAGATCGTGATTACCTTCTACCAGATCTTTGCCGCTCGAACGGCGCATTAGAGATTCGGATCGGAATGATTGAATTATATGCGGCGCAGCCGGCAGGATCGCCAGTCGGGCGGATGGTCCAGACCGAAACCGGGCCTGTGCGACGATGGGGTGGCGCCCCTAAATTGTGACATGGTATCCCAGCTCCGAAACCGGGTTTTGACTCGGGCCAGACCGGCAGTTTAAGTAGTGCCGCGTCCGAGCGGGGGGCGATCCAGAGTTCCATATTGCCATGACCGGTTGCTTTAGATTGTTCCAGCGCGCCAAAAAAGCAGGAAAGGACCCCGTATGACCGCCTATTTTCAGCGCCAATTGGTGGATTACGTGGAATATCACCGCGATCCGTGGAATTGCGCCATGCATGTGCAGGGCATCCTTTTACTGTTCCTGGGCGCAACGCTGCCGCTCTCGATGTGGCCGGTCTCGTTGTTCGGCGCCCCAACCACGATGGCGACGCTATTGGCTCTGCCCGTACTGATTTATTGGCTGGTCCTCGACCTGCCGATCGGGTTGGCGATCGCCGGTGTGGCCGTTTTGCTACTATCGGCCGCGGCGCTGATCGTGGGGTATGCGGGTGTCGCTGGCGTGTGGGTGACGACCGCGGTTCTGATCGTCGTCGGCGTGGCGTCTCAAATCGTCGGGCATCAGGTGTTCGAACGCCGGCAGCCGGCGCTGGTGGACAACCCGACGCATCTTTTGCTTGGACCGATGTTCGTAATGGCGAAACTGTTCATAGCCCTTGGATTTCGCCACGATCTTGCCGCGATCATCGGGCCAACCGCGCAACTTGCGCCAAGCCGCGCTTCGTTATCCGTTGACGACCGCTAAGCAAGACACACAGCTCTATTCATGACACGCGCACTCGTTACGGGCGGCAGCGGCTTCATCGGGCAGCATCTGGTATCCGAGCTTGTCGCCCGGGGCCTCCAGGTGCGCGTTCTCGATGTCCTGCTCCCGACCCGCGCCTTGCCGGCGGTCGACTATGTCCAGGGCTCGGTGCTCGATAAGGGGCTGGTGCAGGAGGTGATGGCCGACGTCGACGAGGTCTATCATCTGGCCGGGCTGCCCGGCATGTGGAAATCGGACAAGGCGGATTTTCACGCGGTCAACTTCACCGGCACCGAGAACGTTCTGGACGCCGCCCGTCAGCGCGGCGTAGCCAGGTTCATGCATTGCTCGACCGAATCAATTCTGTTCCGTACCTCACAAACGGACGGCGTCGCCGCGGAAGATGCCGCGTTGACGGTCGAAGAAATGCCGGGTCCCTATACCCGCTCGAAAATGCTCGCCGACAGGCTGGCATTGCAGGCTGCCGCAACCGGTTTTCCCGTGATTGTCGGTTGCCCGACCATGCCGATCGGACCGCACGATCACAATTTGACGCCGCCGACCGCCATGCTTCAGCATTTTCTCGGTGATGGCCGCTTTCAGATGTATCTCGACTTCATCGTGAACCTGGTCGACGTGCGCGATGTGGCGGTTGGCCTTATCCTCGCGATGGAGAAGGGGCGGGTCGGGCAGCGCTACCTTCTCGGCGGCGACTGCGTCCCGCTCAGCCGGATCCTGGCGCTGATGGCGGCGGTCAATGGTCGCCGCAAGCTGTTCATTCCGGTTCCCGGTCTGCTCGCGCAACTGGCCGCTTCGATCATCGAGTTCAAGGCGGATTATGTAACGCGTCGCACGCCTGCGGCGACGGTGGAAGGCGTCCGGATCGCGCGGCGGGCGTCGGCGCTTTCAATCGAGAAGGCGAAGCGTGAACTCGGCTATGCTCCGCGTCCCGTCGAGTCTGTTTTGCGAGAAACCATTGCCCACATGATGGATGTCCCCCTCAGCCGGATTCTGAAACATGCTTAGTCAACCCGGCGAAATCTATAACGCCATCCTGAGCGGCTGGATTGTCACCTGGCCCACGAAATTGCTGGCGCTGATCTGGCTCGCCTGGGTCATCAGCTGGGTCGTTGCGGCTTTCTGGTCCGGACGGACCAAGAACTATGTGCCGACCCTGGATTCATGGGTTTATCGCCTGCCCATTCTGGTCGGCGCGATCCTGCTGTCGCCGTGGCTTGCGCAAGCGCTGGAAGAAAAGCCGCTCTACGACCTCGGCAACATCGGCACTTATGTCGCGGCCGTCGTGGTCGTGATCGGTATCTCCTTCACCTGGTGGGGGCGCATTCATCTCGGGCGCTACTGGTCCAATGCCATCACGCACAAGGAAGACCACCGCATCGTCGATACCGGACCCTACGGGCTGGTGCGCCATCCCATCTATACCGGCCTGATCCTCGCGCTTCTGGCGACCGGCGTCGCCGTTGGGACATGGACAGCGCTGCTGGGCGCGATTTTCATCTCGTTCGGCGAGTGGCAGAAGGCGCGCATGGAGGAGGTCTTCCTCACCGCCGAACTCGGCCCGGAGAACTACGGACCCTATTGTCGCCGGGTGCCGATGATCGTGCCGTTCCTTCACTTTTAGTTAGTCCAGAGCGTTTTCGGGCGAAGCGGAGGCCGGTTCGCCTGAAGAAAACGCGTCAAAACAAAAGAGGTGAGCCTCGGTTTTGATTCCGTCAGAACCGATAAGATTTTAGCGCCGGGCCGAACTCGGCTCGGCAATATCGGCGACCGGCAGCAGATGGCGCGGAATGATCACGCGCTGGCCGGCGGCAAGCGGCGCGGTTTCCGGAATCCGTTGGTTGATCTGGGTCAGCGCCCACAGCGGCAGGCCGTATTGTTGCGCCAGGGTTTTCAGTGTATCGCCCGAGCGCGCCGCTATGGCCGTGCCGCTATCCCACAGCTCGATCTGTTCCTTCGGCGGCACGACATAGCGCAGCGGGAATATCTCACCATCGACCTTTGCCGGCGTTGCGGAGAGTTGCAGGATCTTGGCAACGATCTGTTGATGGACCAGGTCCATCTTGTCGATCGTAATATGCGAGATCTCGTCATGTTGGGCCATGTCATAGCTGGCGTAATGGCCAGGAAAACCTGCCACCTGCTTGATGTCGCCGCCACCGAGAATTTGCGTCGAGATAAAGATATTGATGTAACGCTCGACGTTGGGCGGGACGTCAGGGGTCATGTGAGCGGGATCGATGCTGACGACCAGGCTGACCGGAATGCCCTGGTCTTGAAGCTTCTCCGAGAACAGCACGGCGCAACGTCCGCCCATCGAGTGACCGATCAGGATGATCGGCTGGGGATCTTTTTTGTAGTCATCGATCGCCCATGAGGCCACCAGTTCGCAGATGGTGAATTCGTAGACATCGGCCGTGATGCCGGCGCGCTGGATCTTCTCCGTCAGCGCATCCATGCCGCGCGAGAAAATCGGCCCAAGCGCCCCCCGGAACAGATAGGCGCGCCCCCGCGGCACCACCGGCGGCTGTTCCGTTACCGGCGGTGCCGCGGCGGGATGGGTGCCCGGCAAACCGATGTTCGCTTGCGGAGGCAGCCGGTCCGTGACCTGCGCTGCAGCTTCCCTGGCGGCGGCGGTTGGGCCCGCGAGCGCCGGGTGCAGGCTTCCGCCGCTGAAATAGACGGCAATCATCGCCGCGATCAGGAACGCCGCAACCTGTTTGGGACGAATTTGTCTGGTTTTCACTGCCCGCACATTCGCCGATATTGGCGCCGACGACGCCGAAGCGAGCCGCTCGCCGCGGCTCGATGCTGAATTGCCGAGGAATGAGCGGAATTTGAGGCATTGCCGAACGCCGGTTGCGGCGTTCGGCAGGCCGATCAATTGGCGGTAGCGGCCGCTGCCGCTGCGCTCCGCGTGCCTGGACGCTGCGGGGCTATGGCTGCAACCGGCTGCGCTTTCTTGGCTGCCCGCACCGGGCCCGGCCCGCTGCGCACGGCGGCGTCGATCTCCGCGATCACCTTCTGTTGAATGAGGCCGTTCTTGTCGATCGACAGGTGCGAGATACCGGGCACCGTCTCAACGTCGACATTCTCAAGCTTGCCGCTGAAGCCCTTGGCCTCTGCAACACGGGTGCCGGCGCCGTTGCCGACGTAGTAATTGATATAGCGTCCGACCCGGCCGGTGAGGCTGGTATGGAACACCGAGTCGAGGCCGACCGCCAATTTGACAGGAATCCCTTGCCGATCCAGCCGTGCGACGATATCGGGCAGCACCGTCGCGCCCGATGAGTGCCCGACCAGGATGATGGTCTGGATGCGGCCGCTTTTGTATTCGGCCGCGGCTTCGTCCGCGATCGAGGCCCAGAATATGTGGTTATGGACAGTGGCGGTGATGCCCTGCTGTTGCAGCCGGTATGCCATCTGGTCCATGCCGAGCGAGAAGATGTTGAGAACCCCGCGGACCAGAAAAACGTGAGCGCCTGGTGGTGGTGCTGCGGGTGCCGCGTGGGCCGCGCCCAGATTGATCGGCAGGCCGAGCAGCAGCACGGCGACCGCGGCGGCTTTCAGCGAATCCAACCATGGCATCGACAGGAACGAAAACCTGCCTGAAAACACCATGTTACCTTTATGTAATTTCATGAGTTCCTCGCCAAAGGCGCACCAGCCACAAGGCCCCGCCGGACGTATAGTCTCCACCTTCGCATCCGCAAACCGAAGACCTCCTGGCGGCGCTCTTTTTCCCGGCTGCGCGACTCAATTGCAACACGGGTGATTTTGACGGAGCCATCGGGATTTCCGCGAGAACAAAGCCGCGCGGGCGTTACGCTTGGCGGCTTTCTCATCCGATTGCCGGACCAGGCCTGGTTTGGTTGCATGATGCGAGGCTGGCGTAACTTGGTTAACGAGAAGTTGAAGTGAAGCGCTCCGTTTGACGGTTTTGTGCGTGCGGCCCTCGGCCGGATCGGCCCTGCGTCAGGATGGCTTCAAAAGCAGATGCCGGGGAGTCTGGCGCGACAGGATCGAGCGGAGGGCTTTCTTTTGGCCGCGGTTCTCCCGGCCGAGCCCGCCCGCGGGGATTCATAGTCGCCTGCGATTTCCATTGCCCAATAGGTGCGATGCGAGGCGTCGTTCCTGACGCTGGCGACGCCGACACGCGAGGCGTTGTGCAGCAGGAGATTCTTGCGATGTTCCGTCGAGTTAATCCATTGAGCGAGCGTCTTTTCGAAACTGTCGTAGCCGTAAGCGATATTTTCCGCAGCGCGTCCGGCTCCCGCCGATGATATGCGCGAACTGAACGATCCCAGCACGTCGTGATCGAGCGTGTCTTTTGCAGCCATCGCTCTGGCCTGTTGCAGCGCGATCCGGTTGAGCGTGGCGTCGATGCTGACGCGTCCTTCGCCGTGCTTCAGGCGAAAATCCGAAATCATTTCGGCGGGGGATGATTGCGCAGCGGAAGAGCCGCCAAGAAGCAGGATCAGGAACAAGAGGACTGCCGATGGTTTCATGTAATTCGTCTGCGCGATCTCAAAGCTTGGGTTGCTTATCAGAACAATGATCGCGGCGCGCGCGGGGAATGTCAGCGGGGCGGGACAGGCTTGGCTTGGTCCGGTTAAACCGATACCGCGGTGCGGACGCGGTCGGCGTTGCCAAAAACGCGCAGGTAACGGTCGGTCTCGGACGGGATGCCGGTGGCCTTTTCCGGATTGTCCGAGAGTTTGACCGCCGGCCGGCCATCGACCGATGTCACCTTGCAGACGATCGAGATCGGATCGAGATTGGTGGAATTGTCCGGCGCGCAGCCGACGAAATCATTGGTCAGGTTGGTGCCCCAACCGAAGCTGATCCTGACCCGGCCGGCGAAATGATGATAGGTCTCCTCGATCGATCCGACATCCATGCCGTCGGAGAAAACCAGAAGCTTTTCCTTGGGATCGCGGCCGTTCTGCTTCCACCACTTGATGATTTGTTCTCCCGCCGCGATCGGCGGCGCGCTATCCGGCCGGAAGCCGGTCCAGTCCGCGACCCATTCGGGCGCATCGCGCAGGAACGGTGTGGTGCCGAACGCATCGGGAAGCGCAACCAGCAGGTTGCCGCCATAGGTATGGCGCCATTGATCGAGGACGCGGTAGGGCGCCCAGCGCAACTCGGTGTCGTCATTCGCCAGCGCGGCCGCCACCATCGGCAGTTCATGCGCATTGGTCCCGATCGCTTCCAGATCGTTATCCATCGCCAGCAGGACGTTCGAGGTGCCGGTGAAGGACGGCCCAAGGCCTTCTTTCACGGCCTCGACGCACCAGCGCTGCCACAGAAAACCGTGGCGGCGGCGTGTGCCGAAATCGGAAAGGCGCAGACCTTCCAGCTTGCGCAGCCGCTCGACCTTGGTCCAGAGCTTGGCCTTGGCGCGGGCATACAGCACATCGAGGGCGAAACGGCCTTGCCCTTTCATGATGGCGCGCGAGCGCAGCTCGTTCAGGATGGCGAGCGCCGGGATCTCCCACATCGTCGTGTGCGTCCACGGGCCGTGGAAATGCAGCTCGTACTGGCCGTCGACCTTGTGCAGCTCATATTCGGGAAGCTGGAAATGACCGAGCCAGCCGATGAAGTCCGGCGAGAACATCTGGGTCTTGCCGTAGAACGTGTTACCGGCGAGCCAGATCAGCTCCTTCTTGCTGAAGCGGATGGTGCGGGCGTGATCGAGCTGGGCGCGAAGTTCGCCTTCGTCGATGATCTCGGCGAGCCGCACATGCCGGCTTCGATTGATGACCGAAAAGGTCGTACGGGTCTGCGGATAGAATTCCCGGATCATCTGCTGCATCAGCAGCTTGTAGAAATCGGTATCGAGCAGGCTGCGGACGATCGGATCCAGCCGCCAGCCATGATTATAGGTCCGGGCCGCAATATCGGTAACTGTCATGCTCCAACTCTACCCCGCCGGAAACCATGCAACCAGTGGGTTTCTTGCGGGGAGCTTAGTCTGGCGTTCCCTGTTTGACCCGCTCGACGGCAGCTCCCACATCGGTCCAGTCTGGCTTGTCCGGGGCAAATTGCCGCCGGAGATAGGATACGAGTTCCGCAACATGCGCATCGCTCAGGCTGTCCTTGAAGCCGGGCATATAGCCTAGGTCGCTCGACACGGGTGACGCAATCCCGTGCAGGATAATCTGGATCAGATTGTCCGGCAGGGCGCTGTGCAGATTGCTGTTCAGCGCCAGTGACGGCCGGCTGCCGAACAGCGGCGCGCCGCCGGTCTCGTGGCAAACCGCGCAGGCCCCCTGGTAGAGGCGGGCGCCGGCCGACGCGGGCGCTGTGGTTCGGGTGCCGGTCGCCGTTTCAAGCCGGGCGGCGAGCGCGTCCTGCGCCGGCCGGTCGATCGCATTGTCGTTGAACGAGCCGAGATAGACGGCGATGGCGCGGATATCCTGATCCGGAACAGCCGCCAGTTCCTTCACCACCGGGGCCATCGGGCCCGCGGCGACGCCGTGGAAACGGGATTCGCCGCTCCGTAGATAGGCGAACAGTTCATCCTGGCTCCATGGGATCGGCGCCTGCGACAGCGAGGTCAGCGGCGGCGCTTCCCATCCTTCGGCAAATCCGCCGGCGAGATAGGCATTTGCCTTTTCCGCCCCGAGCGCGTTGCGCGGCGAATGACAGGCGGCGCAATGGCCGAGGCCTTCGACCAGATAGGCGCCGCGATTCCAGGCTTCCGATTTCGCCGGGTCGGCCTGGAACGCGCTTGCTTGATGGAATAGCGCATTCCATCCCGCCATCAGCGGGCGAAGATTAAAGGGAAACTTTAACGCCGTTTTCGGCGCGTCGGCATGCACCGGCGCCTGTGCCATCAGGAACGCATAAAGTGCCTGAAGGTCGGCATCGGTGGTCTTGGCAAAATGCGTGTAGGGCAACGCAGGATACAAATGGCGGCCGTCGCGATGAATGCCCTCGCGCATGGCGCGTTCGAATGCGGGATACGACCAAGCGCCGATGCCGGTCTCGACATCGGGTGTGATGTTGGGGCTGTAGATGGTGCCGAACGGAGTCTCCAATGGCCGGCCGCCGGCGTTGACGATGCCGTTGGTTTCGGTGTGGCAGACGGCGCAGTCGCCGAGCGCGGCCAGTTGCCGACCGCGGGCAATGGTTTCGGCCGAATAGACCGATGGGTCCGGCCGGATGATTGGCGCGATCGTCCGCCACGGCAGCACGGCGGCGCCGATGCCGACGACTGCGGCGCACAACGCCGCGACGCCCGCGAACAGGCCGCGCCGGCCGGCAAACGGATTTTGCCATCTGTCGATCGGGGGTGTCGGCGTCGCGACCGGGGCGGGCAGTACGCTCGGTGTCGTCTGCTCGTCGCCGCGCAATCCCCGGAGAATCCGTTCCGGCGTGAACGGCAATTCGCGGAAGCGCACGCCGGTCGCATCAAAGATGGCATTGGCGATCGCGGCTGCGCTCGGAACCGAGGCGGATTCGCCGACGCCGAGCGGCGGCTGATCCTGGCGCGGCAGCATCAGGACATCGATCTTGGGGACGTTTGCGAATGTGATGATGGGGTAAGCACCCCATTCCCGGCTGGTCACCGCGTTGCGGTCGAAGGAGACCTGCTCCATCAGAACGCGGCTGGTCGATTGAACGATGTTGCCGTGGATCTGGTGCCGGACGCCGTCCGGATTGATCATCAGGCCGGAATCCTGGCCGGCGACCACGCGCGTGACGCTGACATCGCCGGTCGCCTTGTTGACGGCGACATCGGCGACCCATGCCGACCATGCCGCGCCGAATCCCGGGAACTTGCTGTGTACATAAAGCGCATAGGCAAAACCCCGCCCGCGCACGATATCCCCTTCGGGGACCGGCTCCTGCCGCACCGGACGCGGCGTCCACCCGGCGCGTTCGGCGACTGCCTTGACGAGATCGACGGCGCGTGGGTCTTTCAGATAGCGCAGCCGGTATTCGATCGGATCGACGCCGGCCTCGTTCGCCAGCTCATCGATATAGGACTCGTGGGCAAAGGTGTTCGGCAGCGCCGAGACGCCGCGAAGCCATGATGCGCGAACGATTGGCGGCATGTCATGCGCCACCACGCGCAGATGGTCGTAGTCGTAAGGCGGGATCGCGGTGCGGTCGCCCATCTCGAATATGGCCGGGGCGGGGCTGATTCTTCCCGTCAGCAGCAGCGCCAGCGTCGGTGCGCCGTTCGACGGATAGCGGGTGGCGAAATCATAACCGGCGACGTTGCCGTCGGCGTTCAGGCCGCCCTTGACGTCCATCAATTGTCCGGTGCCCTTCGGCTCCCAGGCGTGTTCCTGTTCGCGGGTCAACTGCACGCGAACCGGGCGGCCGACCGCGCGTGACAGCAGTAGCGCGTCGGCGGAGACATCGTCGGCGCAATTGCGGCCGTAGCAGCCCGCCGCTTCCATCCGGATCACGTCGATCTCGGTTTCCGGCCGCTCGATCAGCAGCGCAAGATCCACGCGCAAGACGTGGGGGTTCTGCGTGCCGGACCACACCCGGCTGTGCCCGTCCTGATAATCCGCGACCGCGCAGGACGGGCCGATCGAGCCGTGCATCTGGTATGGCCAGACATAGGTCCGATCGATCGGCTTCGCCGCACCGGCCAGGGCGGCGTCGACGTCGCCCTTGTCGATCAGCGTCCGCGGCGTCGACGGGTTGGCGCGCAACGCGGTTTCGACATCTTTCAGGTCGGGCAGGGTTGGCGTCGGCTTCCAGCTCAGTTTGAGCTGCGCGGCGGCCTTGATCGCATTCTCCTCGCGCTCGGCGACGACACCGACGAAATCGCCGATCCTGACAATCGCGACCAGTCCTGGGATATGTCGCACCGAAGCTTCGTCGATCGCGATCAGGCTGGTGCCGACAAAGGCGCCGGCATCGACGCCGGCATAGGGCGGGCGCACGACGCGACCATGCAGCATGCCGGGCAAGCGCATGTCATGCACATAGACCAGTTCGCCGGTGGCCTTGGCCGGAAGATCGACGCGCGGCATCGATTGCCCGACGATGGTGTAGGCGCCGACCGCCTTCACCGGAACGTCGTCCGCGAGTTCGAGGCGGATGGTCTCGTCGGCAATCAGTTCGCCATAGCTGACGCTGCGGTTATCCATGCCGCGGATCAGGCCGTCTTCGATGGAAAGCTCTTCGACCGACAATTCCAGTTGTTCGGCGGCGCGCGCAATCAGGAAGTGCCGCGCCTGCGCCGCCGCCTTGCGCAGCGGAATCGCCGTGACCTGGATGGTTTCGCTGGCAATCGTCGCGCCCTGATTGGGGACGCGCGAGGTGTCGCCGAGCACGACGACGACGCGCGCAAAGGACACGTCGAGTTCCTCGGCGACGATCTGTCCAAGCGCGGTGCGAATGCCGGTGCCGAGATCGACATGACCGTTGAAGGCCATGACCGAGCCGTCGGCGGTGATCTTGATGAAGGTTTCGAATGCGCCGCCCGCGCCCTGGCCGGCGGGGCGCGTAATGGATAACGATCCCTGCCATGGTTGGCGGTCGCGGGGAGTGTCCGATGCCGTCGCCATCAGTCGCGGGCCTCGCCGGCGTGGCCGGCAGCGCGCAATGCCGCACGCATGATTTCAATATGCGCGCCGCATCGGCACAGATTATATCGCAGTGACTCCAGCACCTCGGTTTCGGAAGGTTGGGGATTACGATTCAACAAGGCTCTGGTGCTCATGATCATGCCGTTGAGACAATAGCCGCATTGCGCCGCCTGCTCCCTGATAAAGGCCTCTTGCACCGGATCTGGCCGGTCGCGCGAGCCGAGGCCCTCGAGGGTCGTGACCTCGCGGCCGATACAGCCCTCGATCGGAATCACGCAGGAGCGCGCCGCGACGCCGTCGATCAACACCGTGCAGGCGCCGCATTCGCCGAGCCCGCAACCATATTTGGGTCCGTTCAATTCGAGATCGTTGCGCAACACGTAAAGCAGCGCGGTGTCGGGAGCCGCATCGACGTCGTGGATCCCGCCGTTGACGGTCAGGCGGATCGTGGTCTGCGTCATGCGCCTTGAGCCCTATAGCGTTTGCGCTTGCAATATCGCTTGCAAAACCCTTGCGAAGATACCGTTTGCATACAAACGTGCAAGCAACCGGTCCCGCACGTGCAAGCGTTTGCCTGCTTTATGGACAAAGTCGTAAGCAAATTGATTTTTTATTCGGCAACGGCAGTCCCGCGCCGAAAGGGCGCTTGACAGGTCCCGGCACCCCGCGCAACATCGTTCGTATACAAACGAAATGAACCGGCGGCGAAAATTTGCTATGATCGCGCCGCGTCAGAATGCATCGTTACCGATTTGATCCGCTATGCGACGCGGATGTGCAGGTTTGCAGATGACGACTGATATCACGAGTGCTGCTTCGGGCGACAAGATCCGTTGCGATGCCTGCCCGGTGATGTGCTACATCAAGCCGGGCGCGGCGGGGGCTTGCGACCGCTATGCCAATCACAACGGCGAACTGGTGCGGGTCGATCCGCATATCGTGCTGGAACGGACGGTGTCGCATGGCGGACGGCTGGTGCCGTTTCAGGCCAGCGGCGATTGGGATGGCTCCATCGTTCGTGAACCGAGCCTGTTCGTCACCGCGATCGGCGCCGGCACCACCTATCCCGATTACAAGCCGGCGCCCTTTATCGTGTCATCTGAACTCGACGGCGTCGACATGGTCACTGTCGTGACCGAAGGCATTTTCAGCTATTGCGGCGTCAAGGTGAAGATCGATACCGACCGCTATCTCGGCCCCGAGACGGCAGCCGTCAGGGTGCAAGGCGAGGCCGTGGGCCATGTCACCACCAGCGAATATGGTTCGCAGATGCTGTCGCTCGGCGGCGTGCATCATCTGACCGGCGGCTCGAAGAAGGAAGGCCGTGTCACCTGCGACGCGCTGATGGATTTGAGCAACTGCAAGCCCGTCGAGGTCACCATCGATGGCGGCGCCACGGTGGTCATTCAGGCAGGCCGTCCGCCTGTCGTCAACGGCATGGCGGAAGAACGGATGCGGGTCGGCTGCGGCTCGGCGACGATCGGCATGTTCGCCAAGCAATGGCTCGGCAAGGTCGACGAAGTCGTCGTGGTGGATGACCACATTACCGGTGTTCTTTCGGAGCATCAGGCCGGCAAGCTGCTCGACATCGCCGACACCGGCATCAAGATGAAGGGCCGGCGTTCGACGCCCGGCCGTTACTTCCAGGTGGCCGAGCCCGGCACCGGCTGGGGCGGTACCCAGATTTCCGATCCGTTGTCCGTACTGGGGCCGTTCGATCCGAAGACGGCGCGTCCGGGCTTGACCATGCTGATGGTCTCGACCACGGGCGAACATGCCGCCTATTACCGTCTCGACGAGGCGCTGCGGCCGGTCGAGACGGAGATGCCGGCCGCGCTTAGATTGTCGGTCGAGCGGATTCAGGAAAACTGCGAGCCCGCGCTGTGTACGGTCATGTTCATGGCCGGCGCCGGCGGCTCGCTGCGGGCCGGCGTCACCGATAATCCGGTGCGCCTGACGCGGTCGGTCAAGGACGCCCTGACCCGGGTCACGAGCGGCGGCGCGCCGGTCTATGTCTGGCCGGGCGGCGGCATCACCTTCATGGTCGATGTCACGCAGATGCCGTCAGGCGCCTTCGGCTATGTGCCGACCCCGGCGCTGGTAGCGCCGATCGAGTTCACGCTGCGGCTGTCGGATTATGCGGCGCTGGGCGGCCACATGGATTATGTGCGTCCGCTGTCGTCGTTGAAGGATAGCACGGAAATCCGCCAGGTGCCGTGGCCGCGGCCGGCGCTGGGATGGCGCACATGAAACGGTTGCCGCAAATCGCGCTTCTTTCCGACGGCAAGCGGTTGCATTTGCAGGACGGCCCGATCGATCTGATCGTCGAGGCCAACGGGAAGGATGCCGATATACGCGCGGCCTACGAAGCCGCGGCCCGGCGTTTCACGGGTTTGCTGGACGAACTCTGCGCGGAACTGGCGGAATTGCGCAAGGCTGTCGATCCTGCGCGGTGCGTGCCGAAGGGGATCGTCGCGCGCCGCATGCATGCGGCGGTGGCGCCATTTGCCGCCGGTCAGTTCGTCACGCCGATGGCGGCGGTGGCCGGCAGCGTGGCGGAGGAAATCCTCGGCGCGATGGTGCGCGCCGCCGAGCTTGAGCGCGCCTATGTCAACAATGGCGGCGACATCGCGCTGCATCTGGCGCGCGGCCAGCATTTTACGGTCGGTCTGATGGACCGGCCGGACCGGCAAGGCGTGCTGCACACGATGACCATCGATGCGGACGATCCCTCGCGCGGGGTTGCGACCAGCGGACGTCATGGGCGCAGCTTCTCGCTCGGCATTGCCGATGCTGTCACGGTGCTGGCCAGAGCCGCCTCGCAGGCCGACGCCGCCGCGACCATCATCGCCAACGCCGTCGATCTGCCCGGCCATCCCGCCATCATCCGCTGCCCGGCGCAGGATTTGCAGCCCGATAGCGATCTCGGCCAACGTCTTGTGACCCGCGATGTTGGCCCGCTGTCGCCTTGGGAAATCGAGGCAGCTCTCGAAGCCGGTGCGGCCCGCGCACGCGCGGTACTCGCCGAAGGGTTAATTGAAGCCGCCGCGCTCCGGCTGCACGGTGAGACGGTCATCGTCACGGCCAAGACGGCTGGCGAACGCGGGCTGGCGCGACGCTTTCCCGCCAATGCGGTAAAAGAGCTGGCGGATGCCTGAGATCGTCGTCAAAATCAGGGAACGAGGGGGAAGGCCATGAATGCCGTCATTCGCAAGATCGTCACGGTGGTCGAGGAAACCCATCTGGAGATGGGAAAGACCATCGCGCCGCCGACCCGGCGCGCGGCGGCGATCGCGGTGATCGAGAACCCGTTCGCGGGCCGCTATGTCGAAGACCTTTCGCCCCTGATCGCCATCGGCGAGGAACTCGGCGAACTGCTCTCGAAAAGAGCGGTCGCCGCGCTCGGGATCGACGGCGCCAAGGCGCATAGCTATGGCAAGGCGGCTGCGGTCGGCGAAAACGGCGAGCTTGAGCATGCGGCCGCGATCTTGCATCCGAAAATGGGCACGCCGGTGCGCAAGGTCTTGAGCAAGGGCGCGGCTTTGATCCCGTCGTCGAAGAAGCGGAGCGGGCCGGGAACGACGCTGGATATTCCGCTCGGTCACAAGGATGCGGCTTTCGTGCGCAGCCATTTCGACGGCATGGAGGTGCAGATCAACGATGCGCCGCGCGCCAACGAGATCATGGTGGCGGTCGCCGTCACCGACAGCGGCAGGCCGTTGCCCCGGGTCGGCGGCCTGACGACCGCCGAGATCAAGGGTGAAGACGGTCTGAGATAATCTCTTCAACATTGGAGGCAAGGGATGCGACGGAGCGGATATTTCATAGGAGCGGTACTGGCGATCGCGGTCGCCGGCATGGCGAATTCCGCCATGGCGCAGAGCGAGATCAAGATCGGCGAGATCAACAGCTATTCGCTGTTGCCGGCCTTCACCGATCCTTACCGCAAGGGCTGGCAGCTCGCGGTCGAGGAAATCAACGCCGCCGGCGGTATCAATGGCAAGAAGCTCGTCGTGATCTCGAAGGACGATGGCGGCAAGCCGGCCGATGCGCAGACCGCCGCCAACGAACTGGTGTCGAGCGAGAATGTTGCGATGCTGGCCGGTACGTTTCTCTCCAATATCGGTCTTGCGGTGAGCGATTTCGCCAATCAGAAGAAGGTCTTCTTCCTCGCGGCCGAGCCCCTGACCGACGCCGTCACCTGGTCGAAGGGTAATCGCTATACGTTCCGGCTGCGTCCTTCCAACTACATGCAGGCGGCGATGCTGGTGGAGGAAGCCGCAAAGCTGCCGGCCAAGCGCTGGGCGACGATCGCGCCGAACTATGAATACGGCCAGTCTGCGGTTGCGGTGTTCAAGGCGCTGATGGCGAAAAAGCGGCCCGACATCGAGTGGGTCAACGAGCAGTGGCCGCCGCAGGGCAAGATCGACGCCGGTCCGGTCGTGCAGGCTCTTGCCGAAGCCAAGCCGGATGCCATCCTCAACGTCACCTTCGGCGCCGATCTCGTCAAGTTCGTGCGCGAAGGCAACACCCGCGGCCTGTTCAAGGATCGCACGGTGGTCAGCTTCCTGACCGGCGAGCCGGAATATCTCGATCCGCTAAAGGATGAAACGCCCGAGGGCTGGATCGTCACGGGCTATCCCTGGTACAGCATCAACACGCCGGAGCACGAGGCGTTCCTGAAAGCCTATCAGGCCAAGTACAACGACTATCCGCGGCTGGGCTCGATCGTCGGCTACGAGACCATCAAGGCGGCCGCAGCCATTCTCACCAAGGCGGGATCGACCGATCCGGAGAAACTGGTCGAGGCGGCGGAGGGGATCGCCGTGCCGTCCCCATTCGGCGAGATCACCTTCCGCAAGATCGACCATCAGTCGACGCTGGGCGCGTTCGTCGGCAAGACGGCGCTGAAAGACGGCAAGGGCATCATGGTCGACAACTCCTATCGCAAAGGCTCCGACTATCTGCCGAGCGATGCGGAAGTCGAGAAACTTCGCCCGAAGGAGTGAGGAACAGGTCAGTTGATGACCTTGATTCCGAACGCCTCATGGTACGAGTCGCGCGGCCTTGCCGCGCTGCTTGCCATGAGGGTCAAGAACTCTTCATCCTGGGGAGGTGCGAAGCGCCGTCTCGAAGGATGAAGCCATTGTACTGAAAACTGGGTACCGCGGACCGCCGATGGCCTTTTACATCGTTCAGTTCCTGACAGGTCTGGCCAGCGCGGCGTCGCTGTTTCTGGTCGCATCGGGCCTGTCAATCATCTTTGGCGTGACGCGGATCGTTAATTTCGCGCATGGGGCGTTCTACATGCTCGGCGCCTATGTCGCGTTCACGTTGACCGAGCAGTTTTCCGGCGCGATCGGATTTTGGGGCGGCATCGTTGTTGCGGCGGTGATTGTCGCGCTGATCGGCGTGCTGGTCGAAATGGTGCTGTTGCGGCGGATTTATCATGCGCCCGAACTGTTTCAACTGCTGGCGACCTTCGGTTTGACGCTGATGGTCGAGGATCTGGTGGTCCTGATCTGGGGACCGAGCGATCTACTGGGCCGCCGCGCGCCGGGTTTCAGAGGCGCGGTCGATTTCTTCGGCCAGAATATTCCAAGCTACGATCTGTTCCTGATCGTGCTCGGCCCGGTCGTGCTCGGAATCCTGTGGCTGTTGTTCCAGCGCACGCGCTGGGGCGTGCTGGTGCGCGCGGCGACGCAGGACCGCGACATGGTCGCGGCGCTCGGCGTTAATCAGAAATGGCTGTTCACCAGCGTGTTCGCCGTCGGCGTATTTCTCGCAGCACTCGGCGGCGCGTTGCAGATTCCGCGCGACGCGGTCAATCACGCGCTGGACTTGCAGATCATCGTCGACGTGTTCGTGGTGGTGGTGATCGGCGGCCTCGGCAGCATCGTCGGCGCGTTTGTCGCGGCGGTGCTGGTGTCCGAACTCAACGCGTTCGGCATCCTGATTTTCCCGAAAATATCGATCATCCTGGTATTCCTGGTGATGGCCGCGGTTCTGATCGTGCGGCCCTGGGGATTGTTCGGCAAGCAGGAAGCGCCGGCGCGCCGCACGCCGGGGTTGACGGTGAATCCCTGGCGGCCGCTGACGTCAGGCGAACGCTTGGCCGCGATCGCCGCATTGGCGCTGGCGGCTGGGCTGCCGCTGGTCGGCGGCAATTATGCGCTGACGGTCGGGTCGGAGATCGCGATCTTCGTGATTTTCGCCGTGAGCCTGCATTTCCTGATGGCGGTGGGCGGGCTCGCGTCGTTCGGTCACGCCGCCTATTTTGGTCTTGGCGCCTATGGCGTGGCGTTGCTCGCCAAGATGGCCGGCCTGCCGATGATCGTTTGCCTGCTGCTTGGCCCGCTATTGGGTTGTCTCGGCGCGGCGGTGTTCGGGGTCTTCGCCGTTCAATTGTCCGGCGTCTATTTCGCGATGCTGACGCTCGCCTTCGCGCAGATCGTCTGGTCGATCGCATTCCAGTGGGTGGCGGTAACGGGCGGCGACAACGGTATCCTCGGCGTATGGCCGGAGCGGTGGGCGGCGAGCCCTTCGCATTTCTACTGGCTGTCGATCGGTATCGCGGCACTTGCGGTCATCGCGCTGCGGATCATCGTATTCTCTCCGTTCGGCTATGCGCTGCGGGCGACGCGCGACTCGCCGTTGCGCGGCGAGGCCATCGGCATCGACGGCAAGCGCATTCAGTGGACCGCCTTCGTGATCGCGGGCACCGTCGCAGGCATTGCGGGCGCGTTGTTCGCCTATCTCAAAGGCAGCGTATTTCCGGATAGCCTCGGTATCTCGCTCTCGGTCGATGCCCTGGTCATGGTGCTGCTCGGCGGCGTCGAGACCGTCTCCGGCGGCGTCGTCGGCGCGATCGTCTACAAGGCGCTCAATATCTGGCTGGTGAGCCGGACCGATCTTTCAAAACTGGTGCTTGGCGCCTTTATCGTTCTGATCGTCGTCGCGTTTCCGAAGGGCATCGTCGGGATGCTGGAGACGATCCGCAACCGCCGCCGGCCCAAACTATCGAAGCCTGCCTCGCTCACCTCCCGGATCGAGACCGCCGAATGAACGCCGCGCCCACATTGCTGTCGGTCGAAGGCCTGACCAAATCCTATGGCGGCATCCATGCGGTGCGCGGCGTGTCCTTTGCGCTGAAGGCCGGTGAAATCCTGGCGCTGATCGGCCCCAATGGCGCCGGAAAAAGCACCTGCTTCGACATGCTCAACGGCCAGAACGTTCCCGACAGCGGCCGGATCGTGTTGCTGGGCGAGGATACGGCCGGCGAGAAACCGCGCGCCATCTGGCGGCTGGGGGTGGGACGCACGTTCCAGATCACCGCGACGTTCCCGACCATGACGGTGCGCGAAAACGTCCAGGTCGCGCTGGTGTCGTTCGAGCGCCAGTTGTTCAATCTCTGGGGCTCGACGCCGAAATTCGAACGAGACGAGGCCGGCCGCCTGCTCGAACTGGTCGGCATGGCCGGCTATGCGGAACGTCCCTGCGGTGAACTCGCCTATGGCGACCTCAAGCGGCTGGAGCTTGCGATAGCGCTCGCCAACCAGCCGAAGCTTCTGTTGATGGACGAGCCCACCGCCGGCATGGCGCCGCGCGAACGGATCGACCTGATGCGGTTGACGGCACAGATCGCCAAGGAGCAATCGATCGGCGTGCTCTTCACCGAGCACGACATGGACGTGGTGTTCGAACATGCCGACCGCATCCTCGTTCTTAACCGCGGCACGTTGATCGCCGAAGGTTCGCCGGCGGAAGTCCGTCGCAACCCGCAGGTCCGCGCCATCTATCTCGGCGAGGGCCTTGTCTATGACGCGCGCCACCGCGAAGGAGCGAGCGCATGAAGCTCAGCGTCCATGATCTCAACAGCCATTACGGCCCCGCGCATATCCTGTTCGACATCGCGCTGGAAGTCGGTGAAGGCGAAGTGGTCGCGCTGCTCGGCCGCAACGGTGCCGGCAAGTCCACGACCTTCCGTTCCATCGTCGGTCTGGTCGCGCAGCGCACCGGGCGCATCGTGTTCGAGGGCAGGGACGTCTCCGACGCGCCGACCCATGCGATCGTGCGCAGCGGCCTGGGTTACGTGCCGGAAGAGCGGCGGATCTTCACCGATCTCACGGTCGAGGAGAATCTCGAAGTCGGCCGCCAGCCGGTCAGGCCGAATACGCCGCACTGGACCACGGAAAAACTGTTCGCGCTGTTTCCCAATCTCGGCGAGATGCGGGGCCGCCCGGGCGGGCGCATGAGCGGCGGCGAGCAGCAGATGCTGACGATCGCGCGGACCCTGATGGGAAACCCGTCGCTGGTGCTGCTCGACGAACCGTCCGAAGGGCTGTCGCCGAAAATCGTCGAGCAGATGATCGAGGCGATCCTGACGGTGAAAAAGGCGGGCGTCAGCATTGTCGTGTCCGAGCAGAACCTGCACTTCGCACGGTTGATCTCCGACCGTGCCTATATCATCGAGCGTGGCCGCATCTGCTTCAGCGGCACCATGGACGAACTTGATGCCCGCCCGGACATCCGCGACGCGCATCTGGCGTTGTGACCGGTGCCGGGTAAGAACGCGGGAACGCAGATGAGCAGGAGCGGTTCGTCTAAACGAAGCGCGAAGCCTTCGAAGCCGTCCTACATTCTCGACGATCAGATCGGTTTCATCCTGCGTCAGGTGTGGCAGCGCCATGCGGTGATCTTCGGGCGGGAAATCGGAATCAACGTGACGTCGACGCAATGGGCGGCGCTCTCCAAGCTGGCCGAAACCGGACCATGCTCGCAGAACCTGCTCGGGCGGCTGACGTCGATGGACGTCGCCACCATCAAAGGCGTGATCGACAGGCTCACCGCACGCGGCCTGACCGAAACCTGCCGCGATCCCGATGATGGCCGCCGTCTTCTCGTCAGCCTCACCCGCCTCGGTCAGCAGATGGCCGAGAAGGCCGCGCCGAACGCGGCTGTGATCACGAAGGAAACGCTGGCGCCGCTCGATGCGAACGAACGCGAGACCTTGATGGCGCTGCTCAGCAAGCTGCGGTGATGATGTTGCAAGATCATCGTTTGCTGTGTCCGATCAGATATGGGTTGCCTCGGCCTTGCCCGGATGCGTGCCGGCGCGTTGCGGCAGTAACGCCACGCAAGCGATGATGACGGCGGCCAGGATGGCCGAGGCGTAGAACCTGCTGAATGCCAGGCCACCATCGTCCAGCGGTTTGTCGAGCAGGTCTCCCAGCGTCGCGCCCAGCGGCCGGGTCAGAATGAAGGCGGCCCAGAACAGCAGCGTTCTCGAGATGCCCGTGAAAAAATAGGCCGCCGCAATCAGCGCGAGGCCTCCGGCGAACACCAGCGCGCCGCCTTCGTAACCGAGGTCATTGGTGTCAGCCATCCAGTCGCCCAGCGCCGTACCAAGGGTCTGGGAGAAAAGGATCGCAACCCAGTAGAATGTCTCGATCGGCGGCGTTGAAACCGTATTGACCGAAATCGATCCCGCCGACCGATACCAGATCGCCAGTGAGGCCATCAGCAGCACGAACAGCAGGCCGGCGCCGCCGGGATAACCGATGCCGAGCGACCGGTCGGCGAAGTCGGCCGTGGTGGTGCCTGCCGTCGTGGTCGCTATCACCACGAGCCAGTAGAGAAATGGATGAAATTTTTTCGCCGAAATCTGTGCCACGACGGCAACCGCGAAGATGCCGATGAAGATGAAGCTGCCGACGGCGTAGCCGAGGTTCATGGACATCGAAACGGCGTCGCCGCCGGTTTCGCCGAGCGTCGTTGCCAGTATCTTGATGATCCAGAAGACGAGCGTGACCTCCGGAACCTTGCTTCGGTCAATATCCCGATCCATGCAGTTGCCCGTCATTTCTGAAAGTCGTCGCGGCCGCCGCGCTACTTCGCGCTCTGGCGTTGGACTTCGGTGGCCCGTCGAAGCCGATTGAGATTGTCGAGCGAGGCCAGTGCCGACTCTGGTTTCGCGGCGGCCAGCGAGAGCACCAAAGCTTCCAGGCCCACCAGAGTCGCGCCGTGCAGTGCCATCTGGCCCGGACGCCCGCGCGGAATTGCCACGCGGACATCGGCCAATTTTGCCAGCGGCGTGTCATCGGCTTCGGTGACCAGAACGGTTGGCAGGCGTAGCGCCCTGGCTTCGGCGAACACAGCCTTCACTTCCCGGTAGAGGCGGCCATAGGCGAGGATCAGCAGAGTGTCCCCGGCACGCAGATCGAGAAGTTGGTCGGCCAGCATCGATCCTGTCGCGCTGATCGTCCGGCTGCGGCGGCCGCTTCGCGTCAACAGAATCGAGACATAGGCCGCAAGCGCAGCGGATGGGCCGATCCCGAACACGGCGATCCGCTCGGCCTTATCGAGAACATGAACGGCCTCGGCCATCTCGCCGCGGCATTTTGCCGATCGCAGGACGGCCAGACCCTCGGCATGGGCGTGTAATATGCCGTCCAGCGCTTCGCCGGTCGTCTTCTTGAGATCGACCAAGGTACGCCGCATGTCGTCGGCCGGCGTCGAGACTGGTCCCGAGTTCAGGATGGCGTTCTTGAGGTCGGCCAGGCTGGTGAAGCCCAGGGCTTGAATGGTGCGCAGCACGGTGGCGTCGGAAGTGCCGATGCGAGCGCCGAGCGCGGCGGCGGAACTGGCCAAAACGATCTGCCGGTTTTCGTCGATGAATTTCGCCACGCGAAGGCCGGCGGCGCCGAGCTGCTGGTTCGCCCGTCGCAGCATGCGGTCGAGCTTGGTCCCAAAATCGATGGCGGCTTCGACGGTCAAGGGCGGTTCCGGGCTCCGATGATGGCCGTAAAGTAGCAAAATAATCTCGATATAGAAATATGTAGTATATACTACATTGGCCTATCTCAAGCGGTTTCGCGCAGCCGATGCCCAATGGCAGCAGACAATTGATACGTTTAGGGATGTGCGCCAGTCTGGTGCTGGCGCTGCTGACGCGAGCGGCTGTTGCCGGACCGCCCTATGTTTCCGACGATCCTGAACCGACCGACTACCAGCACTTCGAGATCTATACCTTCAACAGCGGCACGGTGACGCGCGGCCGCACGGCGGGCGAGAGCGGCATTGATTTCAACTATGGCGCGGCGCCCGACCTTCAACTCACCGCAACCCTGCCCGCGGGCTTTGATCAAACCGCCGGCGGCGGCACCAGCGTCGGCTTGAGCAATATCGAACTCGCTGCCAAATATCGTTTTCTGCATCAGGATACGTTCGGTCTCGACGTCAGCATTTTCCCGCGCATTTTCCTTCCGAGCGGTTCGGATAATGTTGGCGACAACCACGCGTCGCTGCTGTTGCCGGTGTGGGTGCAGAAGGACTGGAGCAGCGGATGGTCGGCGTTCGGTGGCGGCGGATGTACTTTCAGCGAACTCCGTGCGGTCGATTTTTGCCAGGCAGGCGCCGTCCTGACCTATCAGCTTCTGCCCAGGCTCCAGGTCGGAGCGGAGATCTTTCACCAGACCGCCGATTCGAACGGCACGCCGGCGACATCCAGTGTCGGCGTCGGATGGCGCTACGATCTGAACGATAACTATCACCTGCTCGGTTATGTCAGGCGCGGAATCGAGAATACCAGCGAGACCGATCGATATTCCTGGTACGCCTCCGTGCTGTTTACGTTTTGAGTTGACGACGTGGCGCCTGTGCTGGCGCGCTACCGGATGAGAGAGGAGATTGGGTGAGTTTCGAATTCTGGCAGCTATGGGCAGTTCTGTCCGCGATATTCGCCGCGCTGACGGCCATCTTCGCGAAAATCGGCGTCGAGAATATCAACTCCGATCTGGCAACGTTCATTCGGACGGTCGTGGTGCTTTTCAGCTTCCTGGTGCTGCTGCTTGCCACCGGCCAGTTCGTGCAGCCGGAGTCCATTTCAGGCCGGACATGGACCTTCCTGATCCTTTCTGGTCTGGGAACGGGAGCGTCCTGGCTATGCTATTTCCGCGCCCTCAAACTGGGACCGGCATCGCTGGTCGCGCCGGTCGACAAGCTTAGCGTGGTGCTGGTCGCGATTTTCGGCGTGCTGATATTAGGCGAAAGGCCTTCGCCTGCCGGATGGCTGGGAATCGCCATGATCGGCGGCGGCGCCGTGCTCCTGGCGTCCGGAGCCTGAGCAACAGCGCTGATCGCGCTGCCGATCGACAGCAAGGTAACAACTAACGCCCGACGATCTCCGGAATCCGGTCGGCCGGCGGGGTGTTGCGGCTGCGCTGGGTGCGCACGATGCCGTCGATGATGGTCATGCCGATGCCGGGCAGGTCGCCGAGCTGCACGCTTTCGAGGATGTTCTTGCCCGGTGAATGCTGCGCTCTGTCCATGAGGACGAAATCGGCGGAGCGGCCGACTTCGATCAGGCCGCAATCGAGCGCCCGCATCCGCGCCGTATTGCCGGTGGCAAAGCAGAAGGCGAGTTCGGCGGGCACCTCGCCGAGCGAGGACAGCAGCGACACCATGCGCAAAATGCCGAGCGGCTGCACGCCGGAGCCGGCCGGTGCGTCGGTGCCCAGGATGATGCGGCTGAGATCGCCCATCTCGCGCGCGGTTCGTAACGTATAGAGCGCCGAGCGTTCATTGCCGTTGTGAACCAGTTCGAGCCCGCGCTTGCAGCCCTCGCAGATACAGCGGATCTGGTCATCGGGCAGCGCGGTATGGCCGCCATTGATATGGCCGACCACATCGGTGTCGGCCTCCAGCACCACGTCCTTGTCGATCAGGCCGGAGCCCGGGATCGACGGGCCGCCGGTGTGGATGGTGCTCTGGATGCCATATTTGCGCGCCCATCCGACCATCTTACGCGCGGTCGGTCCGTCCTTGACGCCGCCAAGGCCGATCTCGCCGAGCAGCTTGACGCCGGCGGCGGCCAATTCCTTGAAATCCTCCTCGACCATTTCGCATTCGATGACCGGCGCGCCGGCATGAACCTTCACCCCGCCGGGACGAAGCGTCCAGAATGCGCGCTGCGCGAAGATCGCCATCGCCTTGAGTCCGACGACGTCGCGCGGCCGGCCGGGCATGTGAACCTCGCCCGCGGAGATCATGGTGGTGACGCCGCCATGCAGGGAGCTGTCGATCCAGCCGCTCTGGTTTTGCCGCGGCGTCCAGTCGCCGGCGACGGGATGAACATGGCTGTCGATCAGGCCGGGGGCGACGGTGGTGCCGTTGGCGTCGACGATGGTCGTGGCGCCTTCGGTATCGACGTCCTTGGCGCGGCCGATGGCGGCGATCCTGCCATTTTCGGCGACGATCGTATCGGCGTCGAGGATCGGCTTTTCCAGGGCGCCCGAAAGCAGCAAGCCGATATTGCGGATCACCAGCTTGCTGGGGCCGGCGGCCTGGGGTGCATCGTGAGCCATGAGAAGGTTCCCTTCTGGTAACTGAAATCGCTTGCGATTTTGAACGTGCCTTGACGGCGGGGCCAAGCTGAATTAGTCATTTGTATACGAATGAATTTGATTGGCAACCGGGATTGCCGGATCCGGTGCCGACCAGGCCCAAACTCGGATCAGACGATGAGCAATTTCAATCAGGAAAGTGTTTTGAGCGTCCATCACTGGACCGACACGCTATTCAGTTTCACCACCACCCGCGATCCCTCGTTCCGCTTTCGCAACGGCGAGTTCACGATGATCGGCCTCAAGGTCGGCGAGCGGCCGCTGCTGCGCGCCTACAGCGTCGCCAGCGCCAATTACGAGGACAATCTCGAATTCTTCTCCATCAAGGTGCCGGACGGGCCGTTGACCTCACGCCTCCAGCATCTGAAGGAAGGTGACGAAATCATCGTCAGCCGCAAGGCGACCGGCACGCTGGTGATCGATAATCTCGAGAACGGCCGCAATCTCTATCTGGTCGGCACCGGCACCGGGCTGGCGCCGTTCCTGAGCGTGATCAAGGACCCCGAGACCTACGAGCGCTTCGAGAAGGTCGTGTTGCTGCATGGTTGCCGCCGGGTCGCGGAGCTCGCCTATGGTGAGATGATCACCGAGGAATTGCCGAACGATGAATTGATGGGCGAATATGTGCGCAACCAGTTGATCTATTATCCGACGGTGACGCGCGACCCGTTCCGCAATCGCGGCCGGATTACCGACCTGATCACATCGGGCAAGCTGTTCGCCGATATCGGCCTTCCGTCGCTTCAGTCCGAACACGACCGCGTCATGATCTGCGGCAGCCCGTCGCTGGTCCAGGACACGCGCGTGTTACTGTCGGACAAGGGTTTTGTCGAAGGCAATCACGGCGAGCCGGCCCAGTTCGTGGTCGAGAAGGCCTTCGCCGAGCGCTAGGACATTGCCGGTTCTGATTGAACCAGAACCGAAGCTCTGGATTCTTGTTTTGGCGCGTTTTCTTCATGCGAACCTGTATCCACCCCGGATCAAGTCCGGGGCAGGTTGTCGCTCGAAAACGCTCTCGCGCGCGATATCGTCGCTTGCGATGGGCTGCGGCTATTCCGCAGCCTTTGCCGGCTCGGCCCCGAACATGCGGGTCGGTGCGGGAAATCCGCACGACGTGCCGTCGGTGATCTTGACCTGATCTTCCCAGGGCAGCCGGAACGTGCCGGCGACCATGTCCTGCATGAACGTGTAGGGGCAATCCATCGCCCCGCCTTTGACCGCGACATAGCCGCGGTGCCAAAGCTGGTAGATGTTGTTTTCGACGCCCCAGTGGATCCGCGCCTCGCGCACGAGATCGGGACGCACTTCCGCGGTTATGATCTCGTCCGCCCGTCCGGTGGTGCCGTGAGCGATGACGCTGCCGTCGAAATTCACGATCATGCCTTCGCCCATCGAATCGAACGACCCGTCGGAGCCGCACATGCAGACATTGGCCGTGACCATGAGATTCTGGAACGCATTGGCCTGATTGGTGAAGCGCCAGCTTTCACGGATCGGCGCGGTGTAGCCGGCGGTGCGGATCATGATCTCCGCGCCCTTATAGGCGCATTCGCGCGCCATTTCCGGGAACATGCCGTCATGGCAGATGATCAGCGCGATCTTGGCGCCTTTCGGTCCTTCGACCACGGGAATGCCGATATCACCGGGCTCCCACGGTTCGACCGGAATCCACGGGTGGAATTTTCGATAGTAAAGCTTGATGTCGCCGTGGTCGTCGATGATCAGCCCGGAATTATAGGGATTGCCGTGGGGGTTGAATTCCATGATGGAAAAGCAGCCCCAGATCTTGTGATCGATGCAGGCCTGCTTGAAGGCTGCGACTTCCGGGCCATCGAGCCGGCACATGATGTCGGGATTGGTATCCATCGACAGGCCGTGCAGCGAATATTCGGGGAAGACAACGAGGTCCATGGTGCCGAGGTTACGGCGCGCCTTGCCGACCATAGACACGATGCGTTCGGTCTGGCGCGCGAGATCTGCCTTGGTCGCCACGACAGGCAATTGCAATTGGACTAGCCCGATGACCACGCCTTCCGGAGATTTGTTGAGACCGCCAAGCCCATTCATGTCCACCTCCTTGAAACGCCGTGCATTGGTCGCGACCGCTGCGAAACAAAGCCGATTTCTGTCAACGGCAACAGATTATTTTTCAGGCGAACGGCTAATGATTAGCCAGCACAAAGCCTCCAGGATTTTCGGCCACGTTCGCCTCGTCAATCCTTGATGGCTTTCATTCTGCCGACCAGCAGGTCGGCCACCAGCCGGCCCGACGGCGACATGTTCCGCGCGGCCAGTTGAACCAGCGTCACCTGCGTCGCTTCTAGGCGTTCGTCGCGCAACGGCACGGCCACCAGCAGTCCCGCTTGCAGCGAGGGCATCGCGGTGTCGCGGGGCAGGAAGGTGGCGAGGTCGGTTCGCGCGGCAAGCGTCTGCGCGAAAGCGAGTGAGTTGGTTTCGTTGCAGATTTCGAGTCCGATCCGGCTGCCGGCGCAGGCCCGGTCGATTTCCTGTCTGATGCCGAAGGATATGTCCGGCACGACCACGCGTAGGCCGGCGAGATCCTTGACCGAACAATGATCCCTGCCGGCCAGAGGATGACGGGGCGATACGATCAGGCATAGCGACTGCCGCATCCGCGCCAGTTCGATCAGGTCGCGCCGCGGCGACCGGCCGAACACCAGGCCAAGATCGACGCCGTTGTGGCCCACCGTTTCGGCGACGGCGCGCGAACCCAACACCGTGATGGAAATCGAAATGCCCGGATAGTCGTTTGCGAGATCGATGACGAAATTCGACAGGAAGTTCGCGAGCATTCCCTCCACGGTCGCGATCTTGACCTGACCGCGCCGCAGGGTGTCGAACTCCTGCACCTTGACCCGGATGCCGTCGAGCTGGTTGCGGTTCTCGATCGCATAGCGATAGAGCAGGTGGCCGGCATCGGTCAGGGTCATGCCGCGCGCCCCGCGCTCGAAAAGCTTGACCGACAATTCCTCTTCGATGGCCTGTACCTGGCGGCTGATCGCACTGGGGGCAATGCGGAGCGAGGCGGCAGCCTGTTTGATCGAGCCGCTTTCGGTCACCGCCCGGAAATACCGGATTGCGGTCGATTCAATCATGGGGTTCCTTGGGGCAAATTTGCCCAAAATATCGGCAGGTATTGGCTAATGTTCGAATTATTCGACCTGAAATCTCTAATTTCAATGCTTTTATTCGAATGTTCTATTTGCCATGCTGTGCTGTTGCTGTGATTTGGCGGTCTGAATAAGGAGCTTGGGATGTTCGGTTCGAAATGGGTCCGTTGCTCGGTTTTGCTGGGCACCGCGGTGCTGGCGGCCGCGTCTTGGAGCGCGACGGCATCCCCGGCCAGGGCTGAAGACGTCATTCGATTCGGCGCCCCGCTGCCGCTGACGGGGCCGTTGGCGCCGGAAGGCATCAAGCAGAAGGAAGGTTATGACCTCTGGGCCGAGCAGGCCAACAAGGCCGGCGGCATTTCCGTGGGCGGCAAGAAATACAAGGTCGAGATCGTTTATTCCGACTACCAGTCCAACACGCCGCGCGCGGTGCAGACCACCGAACAGATGATCACGCAGGACAACGTCAACTTCCTGTTCGGCGCGTTCGGTTCCGGCGCAGCCAAGGCGGCGAGCACGGTTTCCGAAAAATACAAGGTGCCGACGATCGCCGCGGCCGCTTCGTCGGTTCAGGTCTACGACCAGGGCTACAAGTATTTCTTCGGCACCTTCACGCCGAACGACACGCTGACCACGCCGCTGACCCAAATCGTCAAGGCCAAGGCGCCGGATGTGAAGAAGGTGGCGATTCTGGCGCGCAACGACCTGTTCCCGCTGGCGATTGCGCAGGAGATGGAAAAGTCGGCGAAGGCGAACGGCCTTGAGGTGGTCTATTTCGAGAAATACGCGATCGGCACGCTGGATCATTCGGCGGCGCTGTCGCAGATCAAATCGCTGTCGCCGCAATGGATCTTCATCACCGGCTACGTCAACGACCTGCTGCTGGCGCGCAAGCAGATGGTTGATCAGGAGATCAAGGCGCCGGTGGTCACGATGATCGCCGGTCCGGCCTATCGCGACTTCATCGATTCGGCCGGAAAAAGCGCGGAGAACCTCACCAGCGCGTCGTGGTGGCATCCGGCCGAGGAATATCAGGGCAAGGACGTTTTCGGCTCGACCAGCAATTTCGTGAAACTGTTCCACGCCAAATACAATTACGATCCGGATTACGGGCAGGCGTCGGCCGCGGTTTGCGGCGCGCTGTTTCAGCTTGCGATCGAGAAGGCCGATTCGCTCGACCGCGATAAGGTGCGCGACGCGCTCGCGAGCCTGGACGTCGTGACGTTCTGGGGCCCGGTCAAGTTCGGAGCCAACGGCCAGATCAATTCGCTGGAGCCGCCGGTGTTCCAGATCCAGAACGCCAAGCCCGTCGTGCTGTTCCCGGAAGCGATCAAGCAGGGCGACCTCCAGCTCGGCGTCAATTGACGGCGATTATCGCGGCCGGCGAGGATCGGATATGTGGCTAACCCAGGTGCTCATCAACGCCCTGGTGTTGGGCTGCCTTTACGCGTGTATCGCGATCGGCTTCTCGCTGGTCTGGGGCGTCCTCAACGTCATCAACCTGATCCACGGCTCGTTCATCGTCCTCGGCTCCTATCTCGCGTTCGGCCTCTACCAGACGCTGGGGATCTCGCCCTGGTATGCGATCATCGTCGCCGCGCCGCTGTTTTTCGTCCTCGGTTACCTGTTGCAGTTTCTGTTGCTCAACCGCGTCATCAATGCGCCGGTGCTGGTGACGTTGACGATGACCTTCGGGCTCGACCTGATTCTGAACAATGCGATGATCTATTTCTTCAAGGCGGACTACCGGAAGCTCACGTTAAGTCCGCCGATGGGGTCGGTCTCGCTGTTTCACGCGGTGGTGCCGATTGATCGCCTGATTGCGACCGTGGCCGCGCTGGCCCTGACGGGCCTGCTTTATCTGGTGTTGCGGCGCTTGCGGGTTGGCCGCGCCATCGTCGCGGTGAGGCTTGACCGCGATGCCGCAGTGCTGATGGGCGTCGACGTCAAATCGATCTACGCCGTCGCGTTCGGTCTTGGCGCGGCGCTGGCCGGGTGCGCGGGCGTGTTGATGGCGCTGGTCTACCCGATCTCGCCGCTGACGTCGTCGACCTTTCTCGGCAAGGCCTTCGTGGTCTGCGTGCTCGGCGGTCTCGGCAGCGTATCCGGAGCGCTCGCCGGCGGCGTGTTGCTGGCGTTGGTTGAAGGGGTGGGTACGACTTTTCTGGGGCCGGAGCACGCGACCACGCTGTCCTTTGTGCTGCTGATCGTCTTCCTGATCGTCAGGCCCCAGGGGCTGCTTGGCCGAAAGGGTTTTGAATGACCCGGTCCAATGCGGCGCTGCTGGTGTTGCTGGTCTGCCTTGCTGCCTTGCCGCTGTTCGGCGGCGCTTACGCGCTGCGGCTCGGCACCATCGCCTGCATGTATGCGATCCTCGCTTTGTCGTGGAACGTGGTCGGCGGCCTGGCCGGGTATCCGTCATTTGCAACGGCGGCATTTTTCGGCTTCGGCGCCTATGCGACCGGCGTGCTGCTCAACATGGGCCTGCCGCTATCCCTGACCATCCTGCTCAGCTTCGTGACGTCGTTTCTGTTGGCAGGCCTGCTCGGCGCCGTGCTGCTGCGGCTGCGCGGCCATTACTTCGCGATCGCGAGCCTGTCGCTGGTCGAGGTCTTGAGCGAACTCGTCAACAATGCCACCGATCTCACCGGCGGCGGCATGGGCCTGAATATCCCGCTCGCGTCCGGGTCCGGCATCATGGCGGACGCCATGTTCTTCTTCTACGCGATGTGGGGAATATTGCTGGCGACAGCGGTGACGGTGATCGCGGTTTCGATGTCGAAGCTCGGCTTCGGGCTGTCCTGTATCCGGCAGAACGAAACCGCTTCCGGCATGGTTGGTCTCAACGCGACGCTCTACAAGAGCATCGCCTTCGGATTGTCGGCCTGTTTCGTCAGCGCCGCCGGCGGCATCTATGCCGCCTGGGTGCATTACATCGATCCCTCCGACGTGTTCGATGTGCTTTATTCCGTCAAGCCGATCGTGATGGCGCTGATGGGCGGGCTCGGATCGCCCATCGGGGTGGTGGCCGGCGCGTTCCTTTATTTCGGCCTCGAGGAAGTGGTCTGGCGCAATTACATCCAGATCCATAGCGGCGTGCTCGGTGTGCTCATCGTTCTGCTGCTCCTGTTTCTGCCGCACGGCCTGATATCGTTGCGCCCCGGCATGTTCAGGCGAAAGGCGAAACATGTCTGAGGGCGCGTCTGAGATCCTGCATCTCGATAACGTATCCCGGCGTTTCGGCGGGTTGCAGGCGCTGCGCGGGGTCACGCTCGGCATCGCCAGGGGTGAAGTGCTGGGATTGATCGGCCCGAACGGCGCCGGCAAGACCACGCTCGTCAACACCATCTGCGGGGTGACGCCGGCAAGCGGGGGCACCGTCACCTTCCTGGGCAAGAACATCACCCGGATCAAGACCTATCAGGCGGCGCGGCTCGGCCTGTCGCGCACCTTCCAGATCGTGCAGCCCTTTGCCGAATTCTCCGCGCTCGACAATGTCGCCGCGGCGGCCCTGTTCTCGCAGCCGGGCGAGAGCCTGACTTCCGCGCGCGAGGCGGCCCGCGCCCATCTCGCCTTTGTCGGGCTGGAGGCGCAGGCGACCCAGCCGGCCGCGACGCTGACGCTTGCGATGCGCAAGCGGCTCGAATTGGCAAAGGCGCTGGCGATGAAGCCGAAACTGTTGTTCCTCGATGAGGTGAATGCCGGCCTCAACAGCGCCGAGGTGGCGCGCGCGACCAAACTCATTCACGAGCTGGCGGCCGGCGGCATCACCATCGTCATGATCGAGCATTTGATGAAGGTCGTGCTCAATGTCTGTACCCGCATCGCGGTGCTTCACAATGGCCAATTGATCGCGGATGGCGCGCCGCGCGACGTCATCAAGAATCCCGCCGTGGTCGACGCCTATCTCGGGCAGCAATACGCACAACGGAATGCGGCCGGTGTCTGATTCCCTCATCATCGAATTGCAGCAACTCTGCGCCGGTTATGGCGAGGTGCAGGTGCTGTGGGGCGTCGACATGAAGGTGCGGCAGGGCGAGATCACCGCGCTGATCGGCTCGAACGGCGCCGGCAAGACCACATTGATGCGGGTTCTTTCCGGGCTGATCCCGGTACAGAGCGGCCATTATTTCGCCGATGGCAGGGACGTCGCGGGCGACACCGCCGCCGAGCTTCTCGCCCGCGGCGTCGTCCACGTTCCGGAAGGACGACGGCTGTTCGGCGCCATGAGCATCGAGGACAATCTCCTGATGGGCGCCTATTCGCGCAAGGTGAGCCGTGCCGAACTCGGCCGCGATCTCGATTCCGTCTATGGCACGTTCCCGAAGTTACGCGAGCGCCGCAACCAGGCGGCGGCGACCTTGTCCGGCGGTGAGCAGCAGATGTGCGCGATCGGGCGTGGCCTGATGAGTGCGCCGCGGCTTCTGATGATCGATGAATTGTCGCTCGGCCTGTCGCCGCTCCTGGTCGAGCAACTGGTCGCTGCGCTGCGGGCGCTGAATGCAAAGGGCATGTCGATCCTGCTGGTCGAGCAGGACGTCACCACCGCGCTCGACATCTGCCACTCCGCCTATGTCATGGACATGGGCCGCATCGTGCGAACGGGGCCGGGCGCCGAATTGCTGGCCGATCCGATCATCCGCGAGGCCTATCTCGGCGTGCTCGAGGATTGATCGCGCCAAATATCTCTCGTGCTTTTCACAAGGAGTTACCATGATCGAAACCATTGAGGCGGCAAACGGCGGCTACCGGTTCATGCCGGGTGTCAGCCAGTATTCATGCGGCATCGGCGCGCTTCCCGGTTTCACCATCGAGCGCGTGCGCTTTTCAAAAGTGATTCCCTTGAAGCAGGGCTTCGAGAAGATCGCGGAGATCATCAAGGCCGCCGGCCGGCCGCTGACGGCCTTTGGCGCCTGCGAATTGCGCTCGCCCGCGCCATTCACCGAGGAAGGCTTCAAGGCCTTCAACGAGATCTATATCAAAACGCTGATCGAATGGGGCGTGATGAAAGACGGCGTCAATCCGGTCGCGCGCAGCAACGTCTGCCCGAAGCTCGATCCGCCGGCCGAGCCGGGCTTTCATGCCTTTTCCTTCGCGACCGTCGCGCCCGATACGCCGGCGTCGTTCGTCGTCGCCGGCAGCGGAGAGTCCGTCGAAGGCAAGGCCAATTATCGCGACCACGCGATTCGCCTCGGTGACATCAGCCCGGCGGGAATGCTGGAAAAGGCAAAATGGGTGCTGGGCGAGATGGAGCGGCGCATGAGTGCGTTCAGTGGCGACTGGAGCCAGACCACGGCGGTACAGCTCTACACCATCCGCGATATTTTCCCGTTTCTGGAAAGCGAATTGGGCCGCCGCGGCGTGCTGCGCTCCGGCCTGACATGGCATTTCAACCGTCCGCCCGTGGTCGATCTGGAATACGAGATGGACTGCCGCAAGGTCCATATCGAGCGCGTTGTCTAAAGCACGATCCGGTCTTCCCTCGCGACAAACGCAGAACGCGCTTGCGCGGAGATCATGCTCAGACAAGAGACAGGACCGTGATTCGATCTGATCGGATCATGATCTTTCAGGCTTGAATGGCAAGAGCGCCGGCAGCGTGATTTCCGGTTTGCCGATACAGCGGGCTATGGCCTTTTGAAGATGGACACCGTGTCCGTCGTCTGTGGCGTTACTTTTTAAGGAGTTTCGCCAGATTTTCCCGCTCCTGCGCGAGCAGTTTCTCGACTACCTTGCGTTTTTCTTCATCGAGCGGGGCCTGCAAGAGCTTGCTCAGGTGCTCGATGTTCAGTTCGGCTATCTCGCGTGGACTTGTGAACCTGGCATCATCAGTCACGACCTTTCCCTCCGGGAGCGCGACTATCGTATTTTAGACCGGTTTTTGGCCAGTGCCAGCATCAAGCCAGAGTTTGATTGCGATCAAACTTTGGTTCGACATTTGGCTTATATTGATATTGCTGAATATTGCTGAAAATGGAAAGGAACGGGGCGTGACGCCGGTTGACCTGAAGCGCCCGGGCGGACCGGCGATCCACGCGGTTGATCCGTGGTTGCCTGGCAACCCCGCCAAGGGCAGGCGGCATCAATTACTCAGTGAAAATGAGCGGGCGCAGCTTGCAAAAATTTCATCGATTGTGCGATTCAAGAAGGGCGACCGGATTTACAGTGAAGGCGATGCCGCGGACGCCGCTTTCAATATCATAAGCGGCGTCGTTGCCGCGTATCGCAATCTCCCGGACGATGGCGAGCACATCGCCTCGCTGCTGCATCCAGGTGATATTTTCGGCCTGTCTGAGGAAGGGCGTTACACAAACGCATGCAGGGCCGTTACGCCGGTCGTAGCTTACAAGATACCTGTGACGGCGATGCGACGCCTGCTGGCGAACAGCACGGATCTGGACGTCGATGTCATCATCAAGCTCTGCGAGGAGCTGCGCCGGGCCCAGCGCCATGCATTCCTTCTCACCCAGAAGAGATCGGTCCCGAAGCTCGCCATGTTCCTCGATCTGCACGAACATCTGCAAACCACGCAGGGCGAATCGGCTTCGGAAATATACCTCCCGATGGATCGTTCCGACATTGCCGCCTATCTGGGGCTGACCTTGTCGGCCGTCAGCCGGGCGTTTCGGACGCTGATTTCCCAGAAGGTCATCTCTTGCCGGGATCGCCGTCACGTCAAGATCCTCGACAGGAAGGCGTTCGAAAAGATCGCCGATAGCCAGGATGGCTAAGAGGTGGCCGGCGGGCCTGACGCCGCGTGCGTTCCGAAAATCAGGAACATCAGCTTGCTTTTTGTGCGCGAGCCGGGCGGTTGAATCAAATTGATGCCAGTCTGGTAATCACGCAGTCGTAATTCGCAGGGGTTGGATGCCAACGGAAAATGCCGCGCATTTTGGTTCGGATATCTTATGATGATCGGACGGCGGAAAAAACCCGAGGTGTCAAATGTCGCAAACGGTCGCGGAAGTGCTCGTCGATGTGCTTGAACGGATTGGCGTCAGACAGGTCTTTGGCCTGATCGGCGATTCCCTTAACCCGCTCGGGGACGCGGTCCGCAAAAGCAAGATCGAATGGATCGGCGTCAGGCACGAGGAAGGCGCGGCGCTGGCGGCTTCGGGCCAGGCCAAGCTCACGGGCCGGCTGGGCGTGTGTGCCGGCACGACAGGTCCCGGCAGCACCCATCTGGTGGCCGGGCTGTACGAGGCAAGCCGCGACCACGCACCGGTGCTGGCGCTTTCGGGCGAGATGCCGCGCAAGATGAAGGGCATCGATTTCTTCCAGACGACCGAACCCGATCTCCTGTTCCGCGACGTGTCGCTCTACACCCAGACGATCGTCTCGGCCGCGCAGGCGCCGGGCGTGATCCATCAGGCGATCGCAGCCGCCTATGCCGGACCGGGTGTTGCCCATCTCACGCTGCCGCAGGACGTATTGTCGTCAAAGGCGGAGGGCGCGATGTCCAGCGTCGCGACGCTGCGGCCGCGCGCCGAGATCGTTCCGAACGAGGCCGATATCGACGATGCGGCCAGCCGTATCGATGCGGCCTCCAGCATCGTCATCATGTGCGGCGCGGGCTGCCGGGGCCTCGCCGACCAACTCGGGGCGTTGTCGGACCGGCTGAAAGCGCCGCTCGTCCATACCGTGCGGGGCAAGGAGATCATGGACTACAAGGACCCGCGCTGGATGGGCGGGCTCGGCATGATCGGCACCAAGCCGGTGTACCACGCCGTGCAGCGTTGCGACCTGCTGGTCATGATCGGCACCGACTATCCCTATTCGAATTTTCTACCGGCGAACGGCAATGTGATCCAGATCGACGAACGGCCGCTGGCGCTGGGACGCCGCACGCCGACGGCTCTCGGCATCACGGGATCGGCGCGCCCGACGATCGAACGGCTGCTCGAAAAGACCAAGGCCAAGGCCGATGCGAAATTCTTCACCCACGTGACCCACGAACGCCGTCAATGGGACGAGATGCTCGATAAGCAGGCCGATCCGGCACGCAGCCGCGACAGGCTGCATCCCCAGGCGGTCGCGCGCTCCGTCAGCGACCTCGCGGCATCCGATGCGACCTTCGTGTTCGATACCGGCCTCAATACGCTGTGGTCGGGCAACTGGATCCGGCAGAACGGCACCCAACGGATCATCGGCTCCTTCAACAACGCCGCGGTCGGTACCGCGGTCGGCCAGGCCAATGGCGTCCAGTCGCTCGACCGTACCAAGCAGGTGATCGTGCTGACCGGCGACGGTGGCTTCAACATGCTGATGGGTGAGTTCATGACGGCGGTTCATCATAAGCTGCCGATCAAGGTCGTCATCTTCAACAACTCGGCGCTGGGATTGATTACGCTGGAGGCCGAGAGCGTCGGTATCCTGCCGTTCCGCAGCGCGATTGAATTTCCCAATCCGGACTTCGCCGCCCTTGCCCGCGCTTGCGGCGCGCACGGTTTTTCGGTCAAACAGCCGGGCGGCTTGACGGCCGCATTGCGCGAAGCATTTGCCTGCGATGGCCCGGCGATCGTGGATTGCGTGGTCGTTCCCGATGAGATGCCCAACATGCCGCATATCGAGCTTGAACAGGCCGGCAATTATGCGTTGGCCAAGATCAAGGAAGCGATCGTCGCGGTGACGGGATGATGACGGGGGAGTGATACCGGCGGCTTTGATCGCCGAGCCGGAATCGTTGCGCAAGGCAACGCGATTCATCACACGAAAGAGATCGCTTCCGCGGTCTCCAGGATCTGCCGGAGTTCAAGCAGCGCTTTTTCCAGAATCTCGTCGGTCGCGGGATGACCGAGGCAGAGCCGGATGCCGAGCGTTCCGCGGTCGACCTGCTGCAGCGCGCCCGGTGGCGCAATGGTGATGCCGGCTTGCGCGGCTTGTGCCACCAGCGCGATCAGCGTGCGTCCGGCGGGAATCGGCAGCCAGCGATGAAATCCCGGCGTGTCTGACATCGGTGCGAGCCAGGTGCCGAGCACGCGATCGGCGATGGCGTTGCGGCGGGCTGCCGCAGTGCGCTTCGCATGCACCTGCCGCAACAGGTCGCCGCTATGGATCAGCCGCGTGACCACTTCCGCCATGATCGGCGAAGCCATCCAGCCCGTTGCGCGCACGGCATTGATGGAGCGGTCGCGGAATTGCTCCGGCACGATCATGGCGGCAATCCGCAGGCCCGGCGCGAGGCATTTCGCGAAGCTCGTGACGTAAAAGCTCCGTTCGGGAACCAGCGCCGAGATCGGGGTCGGCGGCGACGCGAACAAAAACGCGTAGGCGTCGTCCTCCAGGAAATAGGCGTTGTGCTTTCGAATGATGTCGGCGATTTGGCGGCGCCGTTCCGGCATCATCACGGTCCCCGTCGGCGTTTGCAGGCTGGGGGTGGCGAACAGCACGCGCGCGCCGGTTTCCGTAAAGGCGCGGTCGAGCGCGTCGGGCAGCAAACCCTCGGCGTCGCCGTCGACGCCGTGCAGCCGGTATCCGTTTTGCGACGAGAGCGCGGCCATTCCGGAATAGGTGAAACGTTCCGTCAGCACCATCTCGTTCGGCTTCGCCACCATATTGAACGCAACCGAAAGCGCGTGTTGCCCGCCATGGGTGATGAAGAGGTTGGCGACATCGGCTTTCATGCCGAAGCTCGCAAGCCAGCCCCTCATGATCTCGCGATGCAAGGGCAGTCCCTGGTGCGGAAGATAACCGAGCAGGGGACTGAGCGCGCCGTCCGCCAGGATCTCCGACAGCACCGAGGCGATCAGTTCGGCCTCGCCGGTCGAGGGAGGAACGTTGAGCGCCAGATTGATGGTGGTTTGCACCGGGCCTTTGGTGTTCGCGGGCGGCCGGCGGCGTTGCACGAAGGTGCCGCGGCCGACCTCACCCGAAATCAGGCCGCGGGTTTCGGCCTCCGCATAGGCCCGCGAGACCGTCCCGACACTGAGGCCGAGCTGGCTCGCCATGTCGCGTTGGGGCAGCAGGCGGGTGCCCGGTTTCAGGACGCCGGTTTGAATGTCGTTTTCGAGCGCCTGGACGAAGGCGAGATATCGAGGCCCGTCTGTTTCGGACAGAACCGGCAGCCAATCGTCGGAAGAAGAAGTTTGAGACACAATGGCTCTCTAATTTTTATTTTATCTGAATAGTACAATCGTGGAATTGTTGCAATACGTGATGCTATCAAAGACACGCTGATATGCTGAAATGCGAATTCTGGAGGGAATCCGTGGCAATCCTGGTGGAATTTAGCGTTGAATGGGCGAATTGTTGCGGTGCATTATAACAAATATGACAAATTGAACTATTGGAAGTTTGACATTTGGCTCCCCTTGGCTTTTATCGTTCCGGCATAAGGGAGTGCGCAAGTGATCTACGAAATCAGAGTGTACGAAGCCGCCGACGGCAAGGCCGAGGCGATGAAGGCGCGGTTCAAGAATGAAGTCGTCAAGCGGCTTCCAGGGCATGGCATTGAATTGCTCGGCGTGTTTGAATCGGAGGCCGACGCTTCGCGGCTGACTTACGTGACGCGCTTCAAATCCGAAGAAGACCGCACCAAAGGCTGGGCCGCTTTCGGCGCCGATCCGGAATGGCGCGCCATCAAGGCCGCCTCCGAAACCAACGGTCCGCTTCTCAAGAACCAGACGGTGTCGGTGCTGTCGCCGACAGTGGCCGGCCTGCTGCTGGCGTAAGCCGCCGATCGCGCGCCCGAAGGACGAACATGAAACCAGCGCCGTTTGAATATGCCCGGCCCGGCTCGCTTGAAGAAGCTTGCGAGATATTGGGGGCCGATGAAGATGCGCGTGTCATCGCAGGTGGCCAGACGCTGATCCCGATGCTGGCGATGCGGCTCGCCCGCCCAACCAGACTCGTCGATATCCTGCGTCTTCAGGAACTGAAGGGCGTTCGTTTCGAGAACGATACGGTCGTGATCGGTGCGGTTACCCGCCAGGTCGAGGTCGAGCGCAACGAAATGCTCCATCGCAAGCTGCCGCTGTTGATGAAGGCGCTGCCGTGGGTCGGTCATCCGCCGACCCGCAACCGCGGCACCGTCGGCGGCTCGATCGCCAACGCGGATCCGTCGGCCGAAATCCCGCTGGTCGCGGTCACGCTGGGCGCCGAGATTGAAATCGCCAATTCGTCCGACCGCACCAAGATGCCGGCCGATGATTTCTTCATCGGGCCGATGCTCACCTCGGTGATGCCGGGCGACTGCGTCTGCGCGGTGCATTTTCCGGTCTGGTCGCAGCCGCGCGTGGGAACGGGCTTCCATGAAGTCAGCGCGCGCCAGTCTGACTTCGCCTTTGTCGCGGCTGCCGCGCAGGTGGCGATCGACGAAAACGGCCGCTGCGTCGATGCCGTTCTGGGTCTCGGCGGCGTCGGCGATCGTGCGACGCGCATCGATGTTTCGGCGCTGATCGGCAAGAATGTCGATCGGGCGCAGATTTCGGACGTCGTTCGGGCGGGTACAAAAGATCTTGAAACAAGTTCCGATATGCATGTGACCGCCTCTTATCGCCAGCGCGTCGCGGCCGTGTTCGGAACGCGCGCGCTCGAAGATGCCTTTGCCGAGGCGCGCTCGCATGGTGGGGTGGTTCAATGAAGGTCAGCCTCAACGTCAATGGGCACAAGCGCGAGGTCGATGTCGAGCCGCGCAAGACGCTGCTCGACACGCTGCGGGAGGATTTCCTGCTGGTAGGCAGTCATGCCGGCTGTGAACACGGCGTTTGCGGCGCCTGCACGGTGCTGCTTAACGGCGAGCCGGCGCGTTCCTGCCTGATGTTTGCCGTTCAGGCCGACGGCTATGAGATCACGACCATCGAAGGCCTGGCGCCAGCGCCGGGAGAGTTGAGCGTGGTTCAGGACGCCTTCTGCGAGACCCACGGCCTGCAATGCGGCTATTGCACGCCCGGCATGATCCTGACGGCGCATGCGCTGCTCAACAATAACGATGCGCCCTCGCGAGAGGATATCGTGGAAGCGATCTCCGGCAATATCTGCCGCTGCACCGGCTATGGACAAATCGTCGAGGCGGTGGAATTCGCTGCCGACCGCCTGCGCAAGGCAAATGCACCGCGCAGCGCCAAGCTTGCACCTGTCGATGAGGCGCCCGTCGCTCCCTCCGCCGAATCCGGAGCCGCGCCGAAAAAGGGCGTTCTCGAAACCGCCCAGACCAGCGCACCGCGTGGAGGCCGTAAGTGAGTTCACCGACGCTGCCCCTCAAATTCGTTTCCTCGAATCGCCGCGTTCGCGAGGATCGCCGCTTTGTCGCCGGCCACGGCCACTACGTCGCTGACGTCGCGCTCGAAGGCATGCTGCATGTCGCGCTGGTGCCGTCGCAATATCCGGCGGCACGGATTGTTTCGATCGATGCGACCGAAGCGATGAAAATGCCCGGCGTGCATTACGCGCTGACCGGCGAGGAACTCGTCAAGGCGACCGAACCCCTGATGAACGGGCTGGATACGCCGAATGTGCGGCGTTTTCCGCTTGCCGTCGGCCAGGTGCGCTATGCCGGCGAGTGGGTGGTTGCGGTGGTTGCCGAGACTCGCGCGCAGGCCGAAGATGCCACGGAAAAAGTCCGCATCGAATACGAGCCGCTGCCTTATGTGATTGACGGGGAAGAAGCGTTCGATCCGTCAAGTACGCCGGTCCATCCGGCGCATGGCAGCAACGTGCTGCTCGACAAGACCTTCGTCTGGGGCGAGGTCGAAAAGCACTTCGCCGAAAGCCCGCGCCATCTCTCGTTCCGCGTGGCCTGGAGCCGTAACTCGACCGTGCCGATCGAAACCTTCGGCGTCGCGGCCAAGTGGGATCCGTGGCGTGAGATGCTTGACGTCTGGGCCTCGATCCAGATGCCGAAATACCCCGATCAGATCGCGCGCGCGCTTCGTATTCCGGCCAACAACGTCCGGGTTCACCAGGACGTTGATGTCGGCGGCAGCTATGGCGTGAAGCGCGGCATCAAGCAGACGGTGATCGCCTCGCATCTGGCGCGGATCCTGGGACGTCCCGTTCGCCTGCTCGAGGATCGGCTGGACAACATGCGGGCCGGCGACGCCCATGGGCCGGAGCGCACCTTCGACGTCGAGATCGCCTTCAACGACGACGGCATCATCAAGTCGATGAAGATGCGCGCGCTCGACAATGTCGGCGCCTATGCCGGACGATCGCCGTTCCAGCTCGGCAAGCCGATCGGCGCGATCGTCGGGCCCTACAAGATCGAGAGCGTGCAGTATCGCGCGATCGCGGTCACTTCGAACAAGGCGGCGCAGGAGGCGGTGCGCGGCTTCGGACAATCGCCGACCAATTACGCGATCGAAACCGCGATCGACAAGGTCGCTGCCGCGGTCGGGCTGGACCGGATCGAGATCCGCCGCCGCAATTTCATCCGCAGCGATGAATTTCCCTATCTGATCCCGAGCGGCACGCGTTACGACAGCGGCGATTATCACACCGTGGTCGCCAAGGTTCTGGCCCATGCCGACTACGAAGGGTTGAAGCGCGAGCGCGACGCCTTGCGGGCGGCCGGACAATGCGCCGGCATCGGCATTGCCGCTTGTCTCGAGCCCAGCGGCGGCAACTCGGCGTTTGAGCCTCTGCTCAACGAAAAGAACACCACCACGACCTGGATGGATTCCTGCCGCATCAATGTCGATGGCGTCGGCTTCATCACCGCGACCATCCATACGACCTCAGCCGGGCAGGGACATGAGACGCTGGCGGCCACTGTCATCGGCGAGGTGCTGGAGATCGATCCGGATATGATCCGGATCGTGCGTCCGGATTCGCTCAACTGCCTGCCGTCGAATACGCCGGTCGGCAGCCGCATGGCGATCATGCTGGGCGGAGCGGCGTTCCATGCCGCGCAGAAGCTCAAGGCCAAGATTGTGCATCTTGCCGCACATCAGTTCGGATGCAGCGATAAGGATGTCGTTTACGACGGCGGCGCGGTCTCGTATCCCGCTTCGAAGCAAAAGCTGAGCTGGATCGAACACGTCAACATCGCGCACCGCAATTTCCATCTGCTGCCGGAAGGCATGGAGCCCGGCCTCGAGGTCACCCATGTGATGCAGGTGCCGACCGGCGCCAAGCTGCCGGAAAACGGCCGGGTGCAGATGTATCCGTGTCATTCCTTTGAGTTCCACCTGGTGCTGATCGCGTTCGATCCGCAGATCGGCAAGCCCGAAATCAAGCGTTACGTGATTGGCCATGACTGCGGCACGGTGATCAACCCGCACATCGTCAAGGGCATGACGCTCGGCGGAATCGCCCACGGCATCGGCGTCGCGCTGCTGGAAGAATTCGTCTACGACAGCGAAGGCCAGATGCTGGCGCAGAGCTTCATGGATTATCTGCTGCCGTCGTCTCACGAGGTGCCGAAGGTCGAGATCGTGCATCATTGCACGCCCTCGCCATTCACCGTCTTCGGCCAGAAAGGGTCCGGCGAAAGCGGCTATCTAGGGTCTCCGGCTGCGATATCCGGGGCTATCAATGACGCGGTTTCGGGGTTCGGAGTTTCGTTCTCCAGGCTGCCGATCCGGATCGCAGCCATCAGCGACGCCATAGCCGCCGCGCAAGAATCGAAAACAAAGGTCCAGAAATGATCATCGATTGTCACGCTCATCTCGTTCCGCCCGCCCTGCTGGATGCCATTCGTGCCGACAGCGCGAATTTCCCCTCTGTCAAATTGATCGAGGAGGGCGGCAGCCTCGGCTTCGCATTCGCCGGCAACAAGCCGACCCGTCCGGTGTCGAAGCCGCTCAGTGACATTGCCGCCCGGTTGCAGTGGCTCGACACCAACAAGGTCGAGCGTCAGGTCGTGGGCGGCTGGCTCGACATGTTCGGTTATGAGATTCCGGCGGAGGAGGGTCTTCGCTGGTCTCGCCTGATCAACACCTATCTGGCAAAGACGGCGAAGGAACAGCCGCGTTTTATTCCGCTTGCAACGGTCCCGTTGCAGGATGGCGCGCGCGCCGCCGAAGTGCTGAAGGAAGCCCATGGCCAGGGTTTCAAGGGCGCGATGATCGGCACCCAGCCGAAAGGCAAGGGCGGCGTGCTCGATGATCCCAGCCTGCTGCCGTTCTGGCAGGCCGCCAACGAACTCGGTTCGGTCATCTTCATCCATCCGGTGTTCGAGAGCGGCGACGATCGCGTTCACGATTACGGAATGGCCAATGCGGTGGGGCGCATCACGGATACGCTGATCGCGATGTCGCGGCTGATTTATGCCGGCCATGTCACGCGCTTCAGCAACACCAAGATCGTGGCCGGCATCGGCGGCGCGGCCTTGCCCTATGTGGTCGGCCGCCTGCGCCGGAACTATTCGCTCGACAAGGACAAGCTCGGCGATCCCGACGCGGCGCTGGCTGCGATGTACTACGACACCATCGTGCAGGATACCCGCGCGCTGCGGTTCCTGGCGGACGTCGTCGGCGCCGACCGCATCATGATGGGGTCGGACATGCCGTTCCCGATCGGCGACCTGGTGCCGCTCAAGATCGTGCAGGACACGCCGTTCACGGACAGCGAACGGGCGAGCATCAATGGCGGACTCGCGCAAAAACTATTTGGATTGTGAGGTAAGGCCGTGAAACTAGATATCGGTGGCAATGAAGCGATTCCCGCCTCGGTCGATGCGCTGTGGGTCGCGCTTAACGATCCCAACGTCCTGACGCGCTGCGTTCCCGGCTGCAAGAGCATGACGGAGATCGCTCCTGATTCCTACAAGGTCGACATGCAGCTCAAGGTTGCCGCGGTCGGCGGCTCGTTCGAAGGCGAGATATCGCTGTTCGACAAGCAGGAGCCCAAGACGTGCAGCATCAAGGTGTCCGGCGCGGGCTCGCTGGGGCATGGCAACGGCACTGCCCGGTTTGAAATCGAGCCCGATGGCGACAACGGTTCTCGCCTGGTCTACAAGGGCAATGGCGAAATCGGCGGTCTTGTGGCCGGGGTCGGGCAGCGCATTCTGGCGAGTGTTTCAAAGCACCTGATCGGCCGTTTCTTCGTTGCCCTGCGCAAGGAGTTCGAAGCGCCGATCGGCGGCGCTGCGGGATAAAATGACGCATCGCGCTATTGAGCGCGGCGGGGGATAAGGCAGGGGCCGCATGCGGGGCGCGGCACTTGAGGCGTCGGGAGGGAGTGCAATGAACCGAGTTAGTATGAGTCTTGGCCTGTTGCTGCTGGCCGTGATCGGATCGCCGTCGTCGGCCCAGGAATTGCAGAAGCTCTCCATTGTTGTTTTCGGAACGCCGTCCCTCGGCGCCTTTCTGCCGCCCGTCATCAAGGCCCAGAAGCTCGACGAAAAGAACGGATTGTCGATTTCGTTCGAGGAGCGCACGCCGGACGCCTATACGGCGCAGTTCAATTCCGGGGAATTCCAGCTCGGCGGCAGCGCGGCGCTGCTGACCGTCGGGCTTGCCGATATCAGGGGCGTCAAGGTCACCTACCTTTTCAATCTGTTCGATTTCTGGGGCACGGTGGTCACCACGCACTCGGACATCAAGTCGATCAAGGACCTCGAAGGCAAGGATCTCGCGGCGGCAAAAGGCACGACCAATTACGTGATGTTTGACTGGTTTGCCCGGCAATTGGGCGCGGACACCAGCAAGTTCTCCGTCGTGAACACCGCCACGCCGGGCCTCATCGGCTATGCCATTGCCGACCGCGCCACCGCCGTTCAACTTTGGGAACCGGCCTACACCACGCTGCTCACCAAGAAGCCCGACATCAAGACCATCGATCTCAAGATCGCCGAAAGCTGGAAGAGGGTGACGGGCAGCACCAACATTCCGTATCTCGGCGTCGCCGCTCATACCGATTGGGCGGAGAAAAACAAAGACCTGATTCCGAAACTCTATGCGGCCTACAAGGAAGCCGGCCAGTGGACCGCCGCGCATCCCGATGATGCGGCCAAATTGATCTCGCCCAAGGGTTCCGACGACGACCGCAAGGCGATCGCCGATCTCATTCGCGCCAACGACCGGCTCGGCATGAATATCCGCACCGCCGCCGAAGTCAGCAAGGAGATCAGGTCGGTTTACGACGCCGGCAAGTCGATCGCCTTTCTACCGTCGGATCCTTCGGCTTCAACAATCTATGATGGACCGATGCAATGACGATGCCGCAAGCTGAATTATCTTCGCCACAGCCGGCGAGCTGGAGTTGGGCCGTCGGTCGCCGCGCGCTGACGTATGTTTTTCCATTCGTCGTCGTGGCCGGGATCTGGCAGATCGCATCGCTGTTCTTTCCGCCATTCCTGTTTCCGTCGCTGGTCGACGTGTTCAAGCGCTGTATACTGATTTTCGCGAGCTGGAGCGAGTTCAGCGACGTGCTCGCGACGGTCGGCCGTATCCTGGCCGGCTTGGCCGGAGCCTTTATCGTCGGCGCCGTGCTTGCGGTCATGATGGCGCGTTCGCGCGCGGCGAATGAATTCCTCTCGCCGATCCTGACCCTGTTTCAGGGCATTCCCGCGCTGTCCTGGGTGGTGTTTGCGATCATCTGGTTTCACGGTGTCGAGCCGCGAATCTTCTTCATCATGGTGATGACGACGCTGCCGGCCTTCGCCTTTCAGGTGCTGAGCGCGCTGCAGGCGATGTCGCGCGATCTCATGGAAATGGTGATGAGCTTCCGTCCGAACCGCGTGAAGCTGTTTCGCGTGATGATCATTCCCGCGATCCTGCCGGACATTCTCACGGCCTGGAAGGTCAATCTCGGAAACGCCTCGCGCGTCGTCGTCGTGGCCGAACTGGTCGGCGCGACCGGCGGCGTCGGATATGAACTTTTGCAGCAACAGCAGGTGTTCGACATGGCCGGCGCGCTGGCCTGGACGTTGCAGCTCGTCTTTTTCGTGCTGATCGCGCAGGGGGTGCTCACCCTGATCGAGAACATTGCTTTCCGCTACCGGGCCGTATCGGAGCGTAGCCTATGACCACATCACAGCCGATCATTAGTCTGAAACAGGTCTCCAAGAGCTTTGGCAAGGCGGGCGGGGCTTCGTCCTATACGGCCGTCGACCGGCTGGATCTCGACGTCGGGCGAGGTCAGATGCTTGCGCTGCTCGGCAAGACCGGTTGCGGCAAATCGACCATCTTCAACATGATTGCAGGATTGACGGAGCCGAGCTCCGGCGATGTAACCATCGACGGCCGCAACCCGTTCCGCGACTTCGATTCTTTTCGGGGCAAGATCGCGATCGTTTTTCAGGGCGATCGCCTGCTGCCCTGGCGTACCGCGGTCCAGAATGTCGAACTCGGTCTCGAGATGCTGGATGTTCCAGCGGAGAAACGCCGGACAGCTGCGATGCACTGGCTGACGACGCTGGGTTTGCGGGGCCATGAAAACGATTATCCGCACGCGCTGTCCGGCGGTATGCGGCAGCGCGTGTCGATTGCGCGCGCTTTCGCCACCGACGCAAACATTCTGCTATGCGACGAGCCGTTTTCCGCGCTGGACGAAATGACGGGCCGCTCGCTGCGGGCCGAGTTTGCCAGGCTGGTCAAGCAGAACGGCAAGACCGCCGTGTTCATCACCCATTCGATCAACGAAGCGCTGGAGATCGGCGACCGGATCGTGGTACTGAAGCGGCCAGCGAACATCGCCGTCGATCTGCCCCTGACATCGGAAACGACGGAAACGGAAAAGCTGGCGATCCGTAACCAGATCCAGGGCGTGTTGGCGGCATAAGCGCGAACGGCGCACCGGACGTCTAGGCGATGGGGGAGGCGATGCGAAAGTTGTTTTTTGCCGGTCTGGCGGTGCTGGGTATGCTCGCGGCCGGGCAAGCCTCGGCGGAGGAATGGCCAACGCATACGTTGACCATGGTCAATCCGTTCGCTGCCGGCGGGCCCAACGATGTGCCCGCGCGTCTGTTCGCGCAGCGGATGGGTGAGATCCTGGGCCAGACCATCATCGTCGAGAATGTCGGTGGCGCGGGCGGCATGAACGGGGCCGAACGCGTCGTGAAGGCGACGCCCGACGGCTATACGTTTCTGCAGGGGACCGTCGGCACTCAGGCGCAGAACCAGACGCTCTACAAGAAGCCGCTGTATGATTCGACCAAGGACTTCGTCAGTGTCGGCCTGTTCCTGGAGGTGCCGCTGGTTTTGGTGGTGCGCAAGGATCTGCCGGTCAACTCGATGAAGGAATTCGTCGCTTACGCCAAGGCCAATCAGGACAAGATGCAGTTTGCGTCCGCCGGCACCGGTTCGGCCATCCATCTTGGTTGCGCCCTGATGAATTCGGTGGCGGGGCTGGATGTCACGCATGTGCCCTATCGCGGCTCAAATCCTGCCATGCAGGATATCGTCAGCGGACGGGTCGATTATCTCTGCGATATCGTCACCTCGGCCAAGCCGCAGATCGATTCCAGCCAAGTGAAGGCGATCGCGGTGCTCGACGATGCGCGTTCGTCGGCGTTGCCGGACGTTCCGACCGCGGTCGAGCAGGGTTTCAATGTCAAGGCTTACACCTGGAATGCGTTCTTCCTGCCGAAGGGCACGCCGGATGCCATTGTCCAGAAGCTCAATCACGCCATGATCGAGGCGATGAAAACGCCGGAACTGCGCCAGCGGATGGACGCGCTCGGCCTCAAGATCGTTTCGGAAGATCGTGCCACGCCGGCCTATCTCGACGGCTTCGTGCAGAGCGAGATCGCGAAATGGTCGACGCTGATCAAGACCAGCGGGATCAGCGTCGATTAACGTTCTGAAGGCTCCCATCGACGGCCGTTGAAAGTCCCTGCTCGGGCCGCCTTCCCGAAATCCGCGCGGCCGAGAAGGACCGCCCAGGCCGGACGATGTCCCGGAAAGGTTTTTCCTCGTTTCCAGCTATTCGGCATAGCAATGTTGCTATTTTGGCCGTGGCCTTGCCGGGCTGTGCCGGCCGTCCAAAATGAAGGCGAGACATCGGATTCTCCGGGAGATCGCCATGGGCCTTCAACAGTCGAACATCGAATCGCTGCCGTTCGTGACGGCGGAACTCAATTATCTCGCGCCCGTTGCAGGCAAGCCCAGGACCTATGCCTATGATCCGCCGCCGGGAGAACCCAGGACGACGGCGCTGCCCGAGCCTCACATCGTTCCGATCTTCGATGCGCGCTTGATCGCCGACGCTATTTCACTGGATCGTGAGGGCTTTGCCCTGGTCCGGCATCCGACCGCGGTCAGGAACTTCTATGACGATAAGGAGGTCAGGAGCGTCTATTATCCGGCGGCGGAGGCGTTCATCAAGGCGACCTTGAAGGCGGATCGCGTCTTTATATTCGACCATACCGTCCGCAAACGGGTGGAAGGCACGGACGATGTTCGCGGCGTCGCCCCGCGGCAGCCGGCAACGCGCGTTCACGTCGACCAGACCGATCTATCGGGCCGCAATCGCGTTCGCGAGCATTTGCCGGAAGAGGCGGATGAGCTTCTGAAGGGACGCGTGCAGGTCATCAATCTGTGGCGGCCGATACGCGGTCCGCTGCGTGACGCGCCGCTCGCCATGTGCGACGGCCAGACCGTGGCGCCCGGCGATCTCGTCGCCTCCGACCTGATCTATCCCAACCGGAACGGCGAAACCTATTCCGTGAAGTTCAACCCCAACCATCGCTGGTTCTACGTTCCGGAAATGACTGCCGACGAAGCGCTGCTGCTGAAGTGCTACGATTCCGCGACCGATGGCCGGACCCGTTTCGGGCCGCATACGGCGTTCATCGACCCGACGACACCGGCCGATGCGCCGCCGCGCGAGAGCATCGAGCTGCGGACGCTGGTATTCCACAAGCACTGAGTTTGGTAAGAGCTTACGCGTTGTACGCTCCGGGCGAGGGCTCGGGGCGTGCGGTTGCAGGATCCCTTGCAGGATATCACTTGCGGAGGCGCGCCATCGTTCCGGCGACGATCTGCATCGCCACGCCGACCACCCATCCCAGCATGATCATCGCTGTCCAGACGATATGCGGTTCGGCCCGGAGCACGATCACGCCGACCGACGCAAAGGCCGTCAGCGCGGCCAGAAACGTGCCCACGGCGGTTAGAAATTCCGCGGAATCGATCGGTCCGGCCGAGCCGTCTTTCGACGCCTCGTCAGGGCTGTGAAAGGGCAGCGGGGGCGTGTCGATCCCCAGGTAAAATCCGACGGCGCCGCTGATCATCATGAGCAGCAGGAAGGCCTGGGAGGTGAGCGCCGCAACACTTGAACCGACGTGGACGCCGACAAACAGCCCGCTTGCCGCGCCGGCCATCGCCAGCCCGACGCGTTCCAGAACGTGGGCGAATCTCCTGACCCGAAATCGCATAGGGACTACCACAGATGGCTAAGGCGGCCAGGCCGAAGCATTTTTGCAATGCGCAGCAAATATGATTGGCACGCGATGCTTCAAGGCGCCATGCCCTGTTTCCGATTTCGGGACGCTTTCCTCGTATTTTATGAGCATTGGTCCTTGTGAGGGCTCAGCCTCGTAACGCTGCGAGCAATTCGTCGGGACGTTCGGCCATCATCATGTGACCGGCGCCGGGCACGATCACGGTTCGCGCGTGAGGAATCGCTGCGGCGAGCGTCTTGCCGGCCCTGGCGGGGGTCATCATGTCGCGCTCGCCGAGGATCAGGGCCGTCGGCACCGCAATCCCTGCGGCAGCGGCAAGCGCATTCTGATAGGAGTTGCAGGCCGACAAATCGCTGAACAGCACGCCAGGCCGGCAATGTTCCAGGACGCGTTCCGCCCCGGTGTGCATCCACAATCCCGGCGCCAGGCTGCCGCCCAGTTCGGCCCTGAAGCCCAGGCCCCAGATCGACACCATGTCGATGGCGGCGTGATCATCGGCTTCCGCGGCCGTCAAAAGATCGGGACCGACCGTCATGACGGCCGCCGTTCCGATCAGGCTGAGCGCCGATACTTTCGCTGGATGCCGTGCCGCCGTTTCGAGTGCGATCAGGGAGCCCATCGAGTGGCCGACCAGATGCGCCTTTGCGGCACCCGTCGCGTCGAGCAGCGCCGCCGCCCAGTCCGCCATGTCAGCGATGCTGCGCAAGCCGGGACCTGCCGAGCGCCCATGACCCGGCAGATCCGGCGCCAGCACGGCAAAACCGTGATGCGCGAACCATCGGCTGTGCAGCGCCCAGGCGGAATGATCGAAGCCGGCGCCATGCAGCAGCACCACGGCCGGCAAGGAACGATCGAATTCGCGGCCGCCGGTTGCGACGAACGTTTCATTGCCGTTGATGGACAAATTCATGGGCTACACCTTCTGGGATGCGCGCAGCGCCTGGCCGAGATCCTCGACAATGTCCTGGACCGCCTCGATGCCGACCGACAGCCGTACCAGTTCCTCGCCGATGCCGGCGGCCTGAAGTTGCGCGGCATCCATCTGCTGATGCGTGGTGCTGGCGGGATGAATGACGAGCGTCTTGGCGTCGCCGACATTGGCGAGATGACTGATCATCCGCAGGCTCTCGATGAACTTGCGGCCGGCGGTGCGCCCGCCCTTGATGCCGAAGCTGACGATCGAACCGGCGCCGCGCGGCAGCAGCCGTTTCGCCAGGGCGTGATCTGGATGGTCTGCGAGCGAGGGATGAAGAACCCAATCGACGGCTTTGTTGGCCTTCAGGAAATCGAGTACGGCGTAGGTGTTCTGCAGGTGGCGATCCATGCGGATCGCCAGGGTCTCGATCCCCTGCAACAATTGGAAGGCGTTGGTCGGCGACAGGCACGCGCCGAAGTCGCGCAGGCCCTCGGTCCGCGCGCGCATGATGAAAGCGGCCGGCCCGAACTGCTCGTCGAAGACGATGCCGTGGTACCCGGCATAGGGCTCGGTCAGGACAGGGAGTTTGCCGGAGGCGTGCCAGTCGAAATGGCCGCCATCGACGATGACGCCGCCGATCGCGATGCCGTGCCCGCCGAGCCATTTGGTGACCGAGTTCATGACGATATCGGCGCCGAGCTCGATCGGGCGGCTCAGATAGGGCGTCGCAAACGTGTTGTCGATCAAAAGCGGGATCTTGGCGTCATGCGCGATGCCGGCGACTTCGGGAATATCGAGCACTTCCAGGCCGGGATTGCCGATGGTCTCGCCGATCACGAGCCGCGTGTTCGATTGGATCGCCGAGCGGAATGCGCCGAGATCGCGCGGCTTGACGAATGTCGTGGTGATCCCGAAGCGGGGCAGGGTGTGCGCGAGCAGGTTGATGGTGCCGCCATAGAGCGAGGACGAGGCGACGATATGGTCGCCGGCATTGAGCAATGTCGCGATGGCCAGATGCATCGCGGCCATTCCGCTCGCCGTGCAGATCGCGCCTATTCCGCCTTCGAGCGCCGCCAGCCGCTCTTCGAGAACGGCCGTCGTCGGATTGGAAATCCGCGTGTAGATGTGCCCGGCGCGTTCCAGATTGAACAGCGCCGCGGCGTGTTCGGAATCCTGAAAGACATAGGAGGTCGTCTGATAGATAGGCACGGCCCGCGCGCCGGTCGAGGGATCGGGATGCTGGCCTGCATGCAGGCTCAATGTCTCGAACGCGGGAGGCTTTGGCGCGGGCATTGTGGACCTCACAAAATCAACCTGCAAAATCAACCTGGAAGTGACGCCCGCGTTTCTTGCCACAAAACGGCGAGGGGCGTTAGCCGCCCCTTGCGTCTTTTTTGACGCTGCATGGTACGTTCAGCGGTGATTTTCCGGATGGCAGCCGCGCTACCGGCAGCTTCGACGAGAGGTCGTATCAAGCCTATCCGGCAATCTGCGGTGCTTTTATCTCACTATTTTGGAGGGCAACGCGGAGCAGAGAAAATTACAAGCCTGTAAGGTTGGCGCGAGCAAATGTCTGCGCGACGATATTTGTTCTGCTATTCAGTTCAATCGAATCGGGACATATCAAATGTCTGTGTCGCGGCAAGGTTTACCTGCGATGCGGCAAGTTCCGTTTACGCCGCCTTGGTTGAAAAGTATTTGAGATGGAATGCCGCCTCGATATCGGTCATCACCTGTCTCCAGTATCTTCCAGATTGATCCAGGTTACGACCGACAGAGAACGATGCCATGACGAAGCAAGTGTGGGTGACGGATATTCCGCGACCATCCGGAAGTGACATTATTGTCGTGAAGCTGCCCGAGGGGGGCGCCGCTTCACGCTGGCTGGCGCAGCGCGTCGCCAACGCGATCCGGGCAAAGATTCCGCTGTCGGAAATGGATCGCGATGTCGTTGTGTTGAACAGCGGCGAGACGGGCGATCTGCCTTTGGTCCTCGGCACGTCTCCGGCGGCGGAACGCTATCTGAGCGCGGTGCTGGCGGACATCGACGACTATCCGTGGCGGACGATGCAATTGGCTTGGTAAGCGTTCGCTACGAAGCTTTTGGTGCATAGTGCCTGCGCCGACGACGCTTATGCGGAAGGCGGTCGCACTGATCGCAAGCAACGGTCGCCGGCGCTATTGCATGATCCATCTGGATTGGTTCTGTTCTTTTCGGGTGCTCCGACTGGCCGGTCCGAGCAGGGGTGCGCGGCCTTCCAGCTTGAGCAATTCCTCCTTGGCTCCGAGACCGGCGGCAAAGCCGGTCAGCTTGCCGGTGGACCCGAGCACGCGATGGCAAGGGGCAATGATCGAGATCGGATTCCGGCCGTTCGCCGCCCCGACCGCGCGTGACGCCGCGGGCTTGCCGATCTGCCTGGCGATTTCGGCGTAGCTGCGTGTTTCGCCGAACGGAATCGTGAGCAATGCCGCCCAGACTTTTTTCTGAAAATCAGTTCCCTTGAAATCCAGCGGCACCGTGAACTGTTTCAGCCTGCCCTTGAAATAAGCGTTCAGTTGTTTCTCGGCCTGTTTCAGCAAACGGTTATCCGGGTCAGGTGTTAGCGGGCCGAGACGGACGCGCCGCGGGTCGTCGTTTTCCCACAGCACCGCGGCCAATCCCTTTTCGCTCGCGATCAGTTTGAGCCGGCCAAGCGGAGAGTCGATGATCATGTAGACGTAGACAGTTTTTTGCGCTGCGCTCTGGGTCACGGCGTCATGTCCTTTCCGACAATTTCCTTTTCCTGCCGCTGAGATTGGACGTCCACGCGATATTTCACCACCCGAAACCCGATCATGATGGCTGGCACGGCGCTGCGACGACGCGGGCACGGACAATCTTCTTAAAAACATCATATTCGCCGCTCCCGGATTTTATCCGGCGCGCGATAGCCGGTCAGGCGACCGATTTGATGTACGGCGGATACCTTCCCGAAGGGCCGCTGCTTCGATTTTCATCCCTGACATGCGCGCGGGAAAGGTGCATTCTGTCGAGAATCGGGCAATAGACGCAGGCCGTGGGCTGGAGGATTTTGATGACGCATCCGGATAGTATCTCGTCACGCGGAAAACGTTCTGCGTCAGGCCCGGCCCGGCATCATCGCGGCCACATCACGCGCCGAAGCCTGCTGGCCAGCGCGGCCCTCCTGATGACGACCGGCGTCGCCGGCGCCCGCGTGGTGACGAAAGTTCTGCCGTGGGACCCCAACGAGGCCTATCCGGTGGTGCCGGTGAAGCCCGGCGGCTATTTCTTCTTGACGTCCGAAGAGGCGGCCATCGTCGATGCTTTCGTGGACCGCCTGATCCCGGCCGACGATCTCGGCCCCGGCGCCAGGGACGCGGGCGTGACGACCTTTATCGACCGGCAATTGACCGGCCCCTATGGCGGGCATGACTGGCTTTATATGCAGGGTCCATTTTCCGCGACGCCGCTGCCGAGCCAGGGCTTGCAGTCGCCGCTGACACCACGGCAGCAATACCGCCAGGGGCTCGCGGCGCTGGAGGCCTATTGCAAGACGAGCTTTGGCGGCCGCGGCTTCGTTCAGCTTAGCACCGGGGAGCAGGAGAAGCTGTTGACCGGCATGGAGAAGGGCGAGGTGAAGCTGCCGAATTTCAGCAGCAGGATGTTGTTCTCGGCGATCTACAGCAACACGATGGAAGGCTTCTTCGCCGATCCGATCTATGGCGGCAATCGTGACATGGCGGGTTGGAAGCTGATCGGCTTCCCCGGCACGCGCTACGATTATCGCGACGTGATGGAGAAACCCAATCAGGCCTATCTGTTGCCGCCGGTTGGTATGCAAGGCCGTCCGGCCTGGGGAGAGCGCTGATGGCCCGCCGTTTGCCACGCAAGGATGTCGTCATCGTCGGTCTCGGCTGGACCGGATCGATCCTTGCCTATGAACTCTCCCGCACCGGCCTGGAGGTTGTCGCGATCGAGCGCGGCCCGTGGCGCGACACCGCAACCGATTTCAATATCGGCACGGCGCCGGATGAGTTGCGATATGGCGTGCGCCACGACGTTTTCCTGCGTCCGACGCAGGAATCGATCACCATGCGGAATAACCCGTCGCAGACGGCGCTGCCGATCCGCAAATGGGGCAGCTTCCTGCCGGGCAATGGCGTCGGCGGCGCCGGTGTGCATTGGAACGGTCAGACCTGGCGTTTCCTGCCGGACGATTTCCGCATCCGCAGCCACATGCTTGAGCGCTATGGCGAAGCGATCTTTCCGGAAGGCCACCACATTCAGGACTGGCCGGTCTCTTACGAAGAGCTCGAGCCCTATTACGACAAGTTCGAATATGTCGCCGGCATCTCCGGCAAGGCCGGCAATATCAAGGGACAGATCCAGCCGGGCGGCAATCCGTTCGAGGGCGCGCGCGAGCGCGACTATCCGACGCCGCCGATGAAGCAGGGCTACGCCCAGGATTTGTTCAACAAGGCGACCGCCAACCTCGGCCTGCATCCCTTTCCGCGCCCGTCGGCCAACCTCTCCGTCGCCTACACCAATCCGTATGGATGCAGCATGGCGCCCTGCACCTATTGCGGCTTCTGCGAACGATTCGGCTGCGCCAATTATTCGAAGTCCTCGCCGCAAACCTGCGTGTTGCCGGCGCTGGTGCGCCAGCCCACCTTCGAGGCGCGCACCGACAGCGAAGTGACGAAGGTGAATCTGTCCGCCGACGGCAAGACCGCCACCGGCGTCACCTATGTCGATCTCAACGGTGAGGAATGGGAGCAGCCCGCCGATCTCGTGCTGGTCTGTGCCTTCGGGCTTTTCAACGTGCGGCTGTTACTGCTGTCGGGCATCGGCAAGCCCTACGATCCCGTCAAAGACGAGGGCGTCGTCGGACGCAATTACGCCTACCAGACTGGTTCCGGTTCGACGGCGTTTTTCGAGGACGCGAAATTCAATCCGTTCGCGGCGGCCGGCTCGCTCGGCACCGCGGCGGACGATTACAACAGCGACAATTTCGATCACGGGCCGCACGGCTTCGTCGGCGGCGCCTCGATCACCTGCGCCTATACCAACGGCCGGCCCATTCTCTATCATCCGACGCCGCCCGGCACGCCAACCTGGGGCAGCCAATGGAAAAAGGCAGTCCACGAGACCTATCAGCGCGTCACCAGCGTCGGCGCGCAAGGCAGCGTCATGAGCTATCGCAACAACTATCTCGATCTCGATCCGACCTACAAGGATCCGCTCGGACGGCCCTTGATGCGGATGACGTTCGACTACCAGGACAATGAACGCAAGATGGCGAACTGGATGGCCGACCGCTGCGATGAGATCGCAAAGGCGATGGGTGCCAAGCAAACGCAGTTAAATCGTCTGGTCGGCCCGTGGTCGGTGGTTCCTTATCAGACGACGCACAACACCGGCGGCGCCGTGTTCGGCAACGACCCGAAGACCAGCGTGCTGAACCGCTATCTGCAGTCCTGGGATGTCCCGAACGTGTTCGTCATGGGCGCTTCGGCGTTTCCGCAGAATGCAGGCTACAACCCGACCGGCACCGTCGGCGCACTGACCTATTGGGCGCTGGACGCGATCAAGCGCTATCTCAAATCCTCCGGCCCGCTGGTGCAGCTATGAGTTCGTCCGTGAACGGTGCGTCGCGCCTTGCCGGGCCGGCGAGGAAATGGTGGCGGTACGCGATTGTGCTCGTCGGCTTGATCGTCGCGGACCGCGCCATGGCGGACCCGGACAATTATGTCGATGTCCTGCGCGGCAAGGCCTTGACCACCGCCGGAGATTGCCTCGCCTGTCATACCGCACCCGGCGGAAAGCCGTTCGCCGGCGGCCTTTCGCTGGCAACGCCGTTCGGCGCGATCGTGACGCCAAACCTGACGCCCGACGAGGCAACCGGAATCGGCCGCTGGTCCAAGGATGATTTTGCCCGCGCCATGCATCAGGGCCGAAGGCCCGACGGCAGCTATCTCTATCCGGCTTTCCCTTACACCTATTATACAAAGGTGACGCGTCAGGACACCGACGCGATCTACGACTATCTTCGGACGCTGACGCCAGTCTCCAACGCCGTCAACCGCAATACGCTGCCGTTTCCATTCAGCATCCGCACCTCGATGCTGGGATGGAATGCGCTGTTCTTCAAGCCGGGCCGGTTCGTGCCGGCTTCCGGTCACTCGGAGGAGTTCAATCGCGGCGCTTATTTGGTTGAAGGGCTCGGCCATTGCGGCGCCTGCCATACGCCGATGAATATGTTCGGTGCTAACAAGTCCGATCAGTTCCTGCAGGGCAGCCGGATCGACAATTGGACGGCGCCGAACCTCACCAATGATCAGCAGGCGGGCCTCGGCAAATGGTCCGTCGAGGAGATCGTGCAGTATCTCAAGACCGGTCAGACGCGCACCAGCATCGCCAGCGGTCCGATGAAGGACGTCGTCGAAGACTCGACCTCCAAGATGCCGGACGCCGATCTCAAGGCGATCGCGGTTTACCTGAAGGAACAGGGCGGGTCCGGCGCGTCTGCGCCCACGCCGATCGCGGGCTCCGATCCGCGCATGCAGGTCGGCGAAGCCGTCTTCGTCGATGTCTGTTCGGCGTGCCACACCCGCAACGGCAATGGAATCGAGCACATCTTTCCCCGGCTTGCCGGCAACGCGATCGTCAGGCAGGATGATCCGGCGACGCTGGTGCGGGTTGTCCTGACCGGCGTGAGGGGCGCAGGCACCGATGCGGCGCCGACCTCGCCGGCGATGCCATCGTTCGGCTATCGTCTCGATGACAGTCAGGTCGCCGCGGTCTTGACCTATATCCGCAATAGCTGGGGCAATGCGGCGTCGGCCGTGGATGCTGACATGGTCAAGGCCTTGCGGAGCAAGGTCGCGGGGCCGGCCGAACGCTCGGCATCGCAATAAGGCTTCTATCGGCGCGGGGATTTCCAGATCGGTCGCAAGGCGGGGCATCATGTCGTGGCGAGGATCTTATGCTCGGCGTTTCGAGGTCACCCTGCGACGCCGGCGTCATCCGCGCCGCCCCTGCGTTTCCGGTCGCATTGCCGGAAAAGCGCAAGCGCCTGACGCTGGCAGCGACGATCCTCGGATCGAGCATGGCGTTCGTCGACAGTTCGGTCGTGAACATCGCGCTCCCCGCGATCCAGCAGGCATTGCAGGCTGATGCAATATCCACGCAATGGATCGTCAACGCCTATTTGCTGCTGCTGGGCGCGCTGGTGCTGGTCGGAGGCTCGGCCGCCGATCTTTTCGGCCGCCGGCGGATATTCCTGATCGGCATCGCGCTATTTACGCTTGCCTCGATTGCCTGTGGCCTGTCGCCGGATATCAACGCGCTGGTCGCCAGCCGCGCCGTGCAAGGTCTTGGTGCGGCGTTGCTGACGCCGGCCAGTCTCGCCATGCTCGGCGCGACGTTTGATGCGCATGAGCGCAGCCGCGCGATCGGCATATGGGCAGGCGTCGGCGCGCTGACGTCCGCGGCCGGGCCGGTGCTCGGCGGCTGGCTGGTCGATCATGTGTCATGGCGGGCCATTTTCCTGATCAACGTGCCGCTTGCCATCGCCGCGGCCGGTCTTGCGATCCTGTTTGCCAGCGAGAGCCGCGATCCCCAGGCAAAACGGCTCGACTGGAACGGCGCAGCCGCGGTCGCGATCGGTCTGGCGGCAATCACCTGGGGTCTTGGCGCCATTCCGGCCTCGGGATTCCATGACGTCGCCGTGCTCTGCGCGCTGGGATTGGGCATCGTGTTTCTTGTGGCGTTTCTCGCCATTGAAGCCCATTCGCGGGAACATGCAATGATGCCGCTGTCGCTGTATCGCTCGCGTGATTTTTCCGGAACCAATGCGCTGACGCTGCTGCTTTATTTCGCGCTCGGCGGCGTGCTGTATTTTCTTCCCTTCGGTTTGATCCGGCTCGGGGGCTATTCCGCAACCCAGGCCGGCGCGGCGTTCCTGCCATTCGCGCTGATCATGGGGGTGGGCTCGTCATTCGCGGGTGCTCTCTCCGACCGTTTCGGCCCACGGTTGTCGCTGACGTCAGGACCGATCATCGCCGCCGCTGGATTGATGTGGCTGGCTTTCAGCGATTTCGGCGGACCCTATTGGGAAAATGTCTTTCCCCCGATTTGCACGCTCGCCGTCGGAATGACGATTACCGTTTCGCCGTTGACATCGACCGTGATGACCTCGGTCGGGGAGGCCCGCGCGGGCGTCGCCTCGGGCGTCAACAACGCCGTTGCGCGCGTGGCCGGTCTGCTGGCGGTCGCGGTGCTCGGCGCGATTTTATTCGTAAGTTTCTCACATCATCTGGCCAATGTTGCGCCCACCCATGCCAACGAGGCATTGAACGCGGTTTTGGCCGGGCAGGCTGGCGCGACCAGCGCCGCCATTTCGGCATTCGAGCGCGCTCTGCGCCTGGTGATGCAGGTTGCCGCCTCATGCGCCGCACTTGGCGGCGTTGTGGGCTGGTTGACGATCCGGCAGACCGACGTAGTCTTAAAAAGAAGTGGCAATTAAAAACCGACGCGGGCGCTATGGCCGGTCGTACTCTTCCGGCTGCATCGCCCAGGGCCATTGTTCGTAGCCGTGGGCATAATTCCGGTTGTTCTGCGCCGGACTGCGGTTGACCAGCGGCCGCAGGAACATCGGATGGGTGGCGCTGCGCACTTCATGCTCGACGGTGAACAGGTGCCTGCCGTTCTCGATATCGACGATATCGCGAAACCGATACTGGTACGGGTTGTCTTCGCTGAAGATCAAATTGCGCTTTGCCAGCTCGCGATGCGGCCCGGAGAAGTTCGTGATGTAGATCTGCACATGATGCCCGTCATATTCCGTCTGCCGTCGGTCGGTCTCGCGGAATTGCAGATATTGCGCCTTGCCCACCTGTACGCGCGCCACGGCGCTGTCGCCGTTCCTGAATTCGGCGGGCATTCCCATGATCTCCGGATAGAAGCCGCAGATGCTTTTTGCGGTGCCGACCGGCACTTCGAACTCGACATAGGGAATGCCGAGCGTGATGCGTCCGAAGCGCTCCGCATCCGGCTCATAGCAGCGGACCCGGTTGCCCCACGGACAGACCGCCTCGACGTAACCGTTATTTTCCTTGAAAGCGAACGCGGTGCCTTCGAGCTTGCGGGCCACCGACGAAAGCCGGTTGAGCAGCGCTTCGCGGCCGGAGATCACGATGCCGGTATGGCCGCGCAGCACCTGCGGGTTGCCGCTCGGCAGGTGGAACTGATTTCTGCCGACATTGATCCACATGTTGCTGTCGGATACCATCAGGTAGGGATCGCGCGTCAGCCCGAGTCCCGCGACGTAGAACAGCATCGCCAGATGCTGGTCCGGCACCTGGACATTGACGTGTTCGAGATGGATGGAGTTGCCAAGGTCCTCGGCGGCGCGGTCGAATGGCTGCATGGACGTGATCCCGGATGCGGACAACGCGACATCATACTGCAACGGGACGCACCGATCCAATAAAATGGGATGAAGCTCCGAGCGTTCGTTGACGAACGACCCGGAGGCGCGCCCGCGAGGGTTTGGCGCGGGAGGCACAGCGTTGGAACCCGCTATCGACAGGCCGGGACCTGCCGCACTATAGCGTTTTCGAACGAAGTAGATTCCGGTTCGTGTAAAGAAAACGCGTCAGAACAAAATGTTAGAGTTCTATCGGTTCTGATTTAATCAGAACCGATAAGGCTCTAGGATTGGAGGCCCAACAAGGTTTATGACTGCGCAGACGATTCCGTCCCGCACAAGAAATGAGGCAAGGCAAACCATGACTGAATTATTTGATAAGGGACTCAAGGTCCGCAAAGAGGTGCTTGGCGAGGACTACGTCAACAAGTCGATCGCCGGTGCCGACGAGTTCACGCGCACGATGGCCGAATGGTCGACTGAATTCTGCTGGGGCGCATTGTGGGCCCGTCCGGGCGTCGACCGCCGCACCCGCAGCATCGTCAATCTGGCGATGATCAGCGTGCTCAACCGGCCGCACGAGCTGAAGCTGCATGTCAAGGCGGCGCTGAAAAATGGCCTCACCAAGGACGAGATCAAGGAAATATTCCTGCAGGTCGCGGTGTATGCAGGCGTTCCCGCGGGCATCGACAGTTTCCGCATCGCCCGCGAGGCATTCAAGGAACTGGAGAACGGCTAACGGCGTGAGCGGCTTTGGGCCAACGCCTTAATCTCTTATAGCGTTTTCGAGCGAAAGCCTGCCCCGGACTTGATCCGGGGTGGCATCCGGTTCGCGTGAAGTAAATGCGTCAAAACAAAAGAGGTGAGCTCGGTTCTGATTCCATCAGAACCGAGAGGGTTTTAGCTAGCTAATTTCCTGGCGGACCAGGGCTGCGGCGTCGCTCATCGCCTTGAGCTTGCCGAATGCGACATGGCGCGGCATGTACTTCATGCCGCAATCCGGCGCCGGGATCAGCCGGTCAGCGGAGACATAATCGAGACCGTGGCGGATGCGATCGGCGATCACGGCGGCGGTCTCGATTTCGGGATCGCCGAGATCGATCACGCCAAGTAGGATTTTCTTCGACGACAGATCCGCGAGCACGCCGAGATCGAGCCTGGGCTGCGCGGCTTCAATCGAAATTTGCTCGGCGATGGAATCGTCGAGTTCGGCCAGGAAGGAATAGCCCGACGGCTTGGTATCGCCGGGGACGACCGCGGCATAGCCGAAGCAGATATGCACGACCGTCGGCACCGTGATGCCTTGCAGCGCGCGGTTGATTGCCTTCACGGCATAGCGCTTGGCGGAGGCGGGATCATTGCGCACCCAGGGCTCGTCGAGCTGGATGATATCGGCGCCGGCCTTCTGCAATTCGAGCGCTTCGGCGTTGACGGCGGCGGCCATCGCCATCGCCAGTTCCTCGTCGTCCTTATAGAACTCGTTGCTGGCCTGCTGGCTCATCGTGAACGGGCCGGGCAGGGTGATCTTGGCCGCGCGGTCGGTATTGCGGCGGAGGAATTCCATGTCCCGGAGTTCGACCGGGCCGTTGCGGCGGATTTCGCCGACAATGCGCGGGACCGGAGTCGCATTGCCCGACCGCGAGATGATGATGGCCGGATTTTCGGTGTCGATGCCTTCCAGCTCGGTTGCAAAACGGTTGGAGTAACTCTCCCGCCTGATCTCGCCATCGGTCACGATGTCGATGCCGGCGCGTTCCATGTCGCGGATGGCGACGACCGTCGCATCGTCCTGGGCCTGCTCAAGATAGGCGTCCGGAATCCGCCACAGCTGCGTCATGCGGGTTCGCGGAACGGATTTTGAAAGCAACTGGCGGTCGACCAGCCAGTCCGGCTGCGGATAGCTTCCGACCACGGTGGTCGGCAGGAGGTGTTTCGGTAGCGCCACTGCTTCGACTCCTTGCGAGCAAGCTGATCGTTCTTGTACCATGACAGCGATCGTCCCGCGCCGGATCGTTCCACCCGAAAAGAAGCTTGCCAAGGCGGGTATCGCAGGCCGGGCAGGTGCTTTTAGCGATGGCGTCGTACGCGCGTCGTCAAGTTGCATTATCGATACTCGCGTATCAGGCGGGTTCCTTAGGATTTCGGCGGAACTCGGTCGATGACGAAGCGTTGTGAGACCGTCTCAATATCGGCTTTACATTATACCGGGCGACCTGCTTGGAGGCGTGAGATGAGCAACCTCGCTCGCTACCGTGCGATGGAATCCCTGTGCCGCCAGAACGCGGTGTTCCGGCCCCTCGAGAGTTGGCGGCTGCTGGCCGAAGCCGAGAAATGGCATCACAAGGCGCAGGAAGAGATGGCTTGCCGTCTCAAGGAACGCGCCGACGCTGCGTCAGCGGGACCGGTGATCCAGACCGCGCCCGATGCAGCTGACGAGAGCCTGTTGCTGGCCGGCTGAGTTTTTTGCGCGCCTGCGCATCGTTCCGGATTCAGCGATTTCGATGGCTCGGCCAATTTGCTGCCCACCGAATCCAAGACCCCCGGCAGGGTCGCCGGAGGTCTTTATCAAAGGCAGAAAATCAAGGGCTGCGGATTAGAGGCGGTAGCTATTCGGCCAGTTCCGAATAGGGCGTCGTCGGTACCTGGGCCTCGATGGCTTTTTCTTCCTCGATAATCTTCGGCTTGCGCAGCCAGACGTAGATCTGGGCTCCGATCAGCACGACGCAGATGAGGAGAAAGAATGCGCTGATCGGGCGATCGATGAAGGTCGTCAGGTCGCCCCGCGAGATCAGCAGGCTGCGGCGGAAGTTTTCCTCGAAGCGCGGTCCAAGCACGAAGCCGAGCAGGATCGGAGCCGGGTGGAAATCGAGCCGCAGCAGGATGTAGCCGAGTATGCCGATGAACAGCGTCTCGCCGACCTGGAACATGTCGTTGTTGGCGGCGTAAACGCCGATGCAGACGAAGAACATCGCGCTCGGATAGAGATAGCGATAGGGAATGCTCAACATCTTCACCCACAAGCCGATCATGGGCACGTTGAGAACGACCAGCAGGATGTTGCCGATCCAGAAGCTTGCGATCAGGCCCCAGAAGATGTCGGCGTGCTGGCTGATGAGCTGCGGGCCAGGAACGATGCCGTGGATGATGAGCGCGCCCAACAACAGCGCCATCACGGTATCGCCGGGAATGCCCAGGCTCATGGTCGGAATGAAGTCGCCCTGCACCGAAGAGTGCGTCGACGCCTCCGGACATGCCACCCCCTCGATCGCGCCGTGACCGAAACGCTCCGGCGTTTTCGATATCTTCTTCTCGGTCGCGTAGGACACGAAGGAAGCGATGGTCGGTCCGGTGCCCGGAATCAGCGCGCAGAGGCTGCCAAGTATCGTGCCGCGGATCATCGGGAAAAACGCCTTCTTGAGGTCGGCCTTCGACGGGAACATGTCGGAGATGCCGACCTTGGCGTATTTCATGTCGACGGTTTCGGTATTGTTGATGCTGTTCAGGAATTCGGCCACGCCGAACAGGCCGAGCGCCAGCGCCACGATTTCGACGCCGTCGAACAATTCAGTGATACCGAAAGTGAAGCGCGGCTGTCCGGTCTCGATGTCCGATCCGACGATGCCGACCAGCAGGCCGAACACCGTCATCGCGATGCCCTTGAGCGGCGATCCCTTGGCCAGCGTCGAGCCCGCGAGCAATCCCACCAGCATCAGCGAGCATACTTCGGCCGGCCCGAATTCGAGCGCCATCTTGACGAGGAACGGCGCCAGGAAAATCATCTCGGTGATGCCGAATGATGCGCCGATAAAGGCCGCGATGATGGTGATGCCGAGCGCGGTGCCGCCCTTGCCCTGCTTCGTCATCGGAAATCCGTCGAGACATGTCACGGCATGCGGCGGATGACACGGCAAATTCAGCAGGATCGAGCAGATGGCGCCGCCATATTGCGCGCCATAATAGACGCCGGACAGCATCAGGATCGCGGGCACCGGCTGCATCCCGAAGGTCAGCGGGAGCAGAATGGAAATCGTGGCGACCGGTCCCATTCCAGGCAGCACGCCGACGAGATTGCCGACCAGTACGCCAAGAAAACAGTACATCAGGTTGTGCGGCTCGAGCGCGACGCCGAAGCCGTAATAGAGATCGGTAATGGCAGTGGAAATCACAGGTCGACCCCGCGCATCAAGGGGAACGGGACAGCAAGCAGGTAATGGAACAGCAGGACGCCGAACACCGTAATGCCTGCCGCCAGGATGGCCGACGATTTGTAGGTGGCCGTCTTGTCTCCGAGCGCGCAGACGAAGACGCAGGCAAACACGGCGGGGATCATGCCGGCATAGGTTCCAAGGACGATGAACAGGATCGGGCCCGCGATGATGCAGGCCCAGCCGAACCATTGCGGGTTGGCCGGCAGAAATCTGGCGTCGTCGGGCTCGGAGGAGGCCAGAGTGGTGCCGGCGATCAGGATGCCGAGAAAGGCCAGTACGATGCCGAGCATGACCGGCATAAATCCGGGCCCCATTCTGGCCAGGCTTCCGAACTTGTAGCCAGCCCCGATGACCGCAGCTCCGACGCCGATCAGGATCATCAGACCCCCGGCGTAATAGTCGCGTTTAAGCTTAAACTTCTCCAACGGGGGTGTCTCCAGGTAATGTTTTGCCGGACCCTACCCGTAGAGCCGCGGCCTGTCGAGATAAGCTCTCGTCGCTATCCGCCCCGCAGGGATCTCGCGAGCGCGGCCATTATGAGTTGCCTCGGCAATGATCCGATATTCTCGGTTGTCGCAGATCCCGCGGTCAGGCAACTCGCATCGGGCGCGGGCGGCGCGCCGATCAAGGTAAGTTTACCGATTGATCACCATGTCGGCGCGGTCGCCGCAGAAAGGCGAGGAGAGGGGCATTCTACCGGCCTTTTTCGCCTGGATTCACAGCGAAAGATCCTGGGCGGCCGTTCCACGATTGCTCTCGGGGGCTGTTCAGCCAGACGGTTCTCTTGATTCTCCTCAAATTGAATTCGCGATGGCGCGCGCAGGCTGGCGGCGTTATCGTTGGGCGACGGGGGCATCAATGACTGCAGTAATTTACAATTTCGATCGCTCGGGCGAGAGCGGTTCAATCGACGAAACGGAGCGGCTGATGTCCGCTCTGGGACGGTATACGAGCGCCGAACTGCTCGAATTGTTGTATGTCGGCGAAGAACCGGGATTTCTCGAAATGGTGCGCGGGCTTTTCAGCCTCTCCGATGAGAGCCGGCTGATTTTACAGAATTTTCTGAGCACGTTGCCCGCCGAGAAAATAACGGCGTCGATCGACCCGCAGGGCCGGTGCATTCTGGCCCCTGAAATCTCTTCGCAACTGCGAGATCCCGGATAGGGGATCGAGCTTTATCCGCGGCGGCGTTTCTCCCGATATTCGTCATTGCGTCTCAATGCCGCACCCGGCGGCGACTGGCTTAGACCGCCTGATCGCTGATCTGCCTCTGTGCCGGGTGGAAAAACCTTAGGCAACGGATCGCGCGCATGACGATCCCGTGCCTGCGGGCTTTACGCAACAGGGCTTGAATGTCTGTGCGCCGGATTTTTCAGGAAGCCAGTTCAGGGACGAGCGGTGTCATCACCGATACGTTCGGCGTGCAGCTGGAATTTTTCCGTCTCCGGGAATAACCAGCGGTGCGTGACGCGGCGGTTTTCGCTCGCTGTCAACGCATGCGAAGCTGGCGTGCTTGCCGCGACATGATCGTGATCCGAAGATCGAGCGGTGTGAACCGCTTGCCGTCCGGGCCGCACCTGCAGCGCACAAACTGGCCGGGAATTCTCCAGCATGCGGGTATTTCCGGACATTCAGAGTGCTGATGGCTTGCGCTTGGCCTCTTCATGGCCGCGCGGAGGTCAGGTCTATCTACTTAAGTTGCGTCGTCCGAACGCGATTTCGGTTGCAGTTTCGCTTGCCCGGTGTGTAAGCACGGTTAAAATAGCCACAAGAAAAATTAATAGCTTAGTGGAGAGAAACGAAATGACGAATACATCCAGGCCGCCTGTTTTTTGGTCAGTGCGTAGGCTTCTCGGAGCCAGCGCAATCGGCCTGTTGCTGACTTCCGGTCAGGCTTTGGCTGCAGATCCCATCAAGTTCGGTGTGATTGCGGAAGCCCAGGCGATCGCGGGCGCGTCGATTCCCCAGGCGGCGCAACTGGCCGCGGATGAAATCAACGCCAAGGGCGGCGTCGATGGCCGCATGATCGAGATCGTCACCTACGACAATCACAGCTCATCGGCGGATTCGGTTCGCGCCTTCCAGCGCGCCGTGAACGAAGACAAGGTTCATGCCGTGATCGCGAGCTATGTCAGCGAAGTGGTGCTGGCGCTGATGCCGTGGGCCGCGCGCCTGAAGACGCCGCTGGTGACTCCCGGTGCCGCCTCCAACGAAATCCCGCTCAGCGTCCACAAGGACTACGAGAAGAACAAATATACCTTCCACGGTTATCTGACGTCGGCGGCGCTGGCGCTTTCGGTCTGCGACGCCGCCAAGGATCTTCTGGTCGACGAAAAGCACATGAAGACCGCGGTCATCATGAGCGAGGACGCGGCCTGGACCAAGCCGCTCGATATCGGATACGAGGCCTGCCTGCCCAAGATCGGCCTGAAGGAACTCGACCATATCCGCTTCTCGCCGGACACCACGGATTTCACGCCGATCTTCAACAAGATCGAAGGTTCGAAACCTGACGTGATCATCACCGGCATTTCCCATGTCGGCGTGCAGCCCACGGTGCAGTGGAAGAACCAGCAGGTGCCGATCCCGATGCTCGGCATCAGTTCGCAGGCGACCAACGAAACCTTCGGCAAGGACACCAACAACGCCGCTGACGGTGTGCTTTTCCAGGCTGTCGCCGGGCCGGGCGTTGCCATGACGCCGAAATCGGTGCCGTTTGCCGAGGCGTTCAAGAAGAAGTACGGCAACTACCCTTCTTATGCCGGCTACACCGCCTATGACGAGGTCTATTACATCGCCGACGCCATCAAGCGCGCCGGTTCGACCGACGCTGACAAGATGGTGGATGCGCTGGAAAAGACCGATTGGGAAGGGACCATCGGCCGCGTCCAGTTCTACGGCAAGGACGACGAATTCACCCACGGCCTCAAATACGGCAAAGGTCTCATTACCGGCTTGCTGGCGCAGTGGCAGGACGGCCAGCAGGTCGCGGTCTGGCCGAAGGAAGTGGCCAAGGGCCCGTTGAAGTTCCCGAACTTCATCAAGGTCACCTCGAATTGAAACTCGAACGAACGAGCTCCCGGGTCTTCCCGGGAGCCTTTTCGCTTGTGCAGTTTTTCCAATGTGGGGCAGCGCTGCTGCCGTGGCCATTATAGATGCTTGCGTTCCAGATCCTGATCGACGGCTTTGCCATCAGTGCGCTCTACGCGCTCGGTGCGACCGGCTTTACGCTGATCTTCGGCGTTTCCGGCGTGCTTAATCTTTCACATGGCGCCATCATGGTGCTGGCGGCGGTGGCGGCCTGGGCGGCCGCCAGCGTGCTGCATCTGGATACTTATTTGGGCGCGCTGCTCGGCGTCGCGGTCGCGCTGGTTGCGGCGCTCCTCACCTACTTCGCCGTGGTGCAGCCGATCCAGAAATCGCGGCGGATCCCGAACGAAGAGAAGGAAATCTTCGTTCTCACCGGCACCTTGCTGTGGGGGATCATGATCCAGGAACTGATCGCGTATTTCTTCACCAACAACGCCAAGACGGTGCTCCCGATCGTCGAGGGTGTCGTCGACATCCTCGGCGTGCGTACGCCGAGGAATGAGATCTTCACCGCCCTGGTCTGCTGCCTCGTGATCGGGCTGCTGTGGCTGCTGGTCAACCGCACCCGGACCGGCAAGGCGGTGCTGGCGGCGTCGATGAATCCGCGCGGCGTCACGCTGCTCGGGCTCGAACTCACCAATATCTATATCGTGGTGTGGGCGATCTACGGCATCCTGGCCGGCATCGCCGGCGTACTGCTCGGGATGTTTCTCGGCGTCAGCTCCTACAGCGTCGGTCCGCTCACGGCGAGCGCGTTTTCGATCGTCGTGCTGGGCGGACTTGGCAGCGTGTCCGGCTCCCTGATCGCGGCCTTTGTGGTCGGCTATCTCGAAACCTTGACCGCTTACCTGATTTCGCCGGCCTATCGAACCATTCCGGCGCTGCTGCTGTTGGTTGTCGTGATGTATATCCGGCCGCAAGGCCTGCTCGGGAGGCGATGAGCATGGCTGGTTTTTTCAAATCGCGGCTGTTCTTCGTCTCGCTGCTGGTCGTCATCGTCGCCGCGACGCTGCCGCTCTATGTTTCCGGCTACATTCTTGGCCTGCTCACGGTCGCGTATTATTTCGGCGTGTTCGCGATGTCATGGGACCTGTTGTTCGGTTTCGCCGGCGAAGTGAACTTTGGTCCCACGTTCCTGATCGGCGTCGGCGCCTACACCGCGGGCATCCTCAATAACGAGTATGGATGGTCGGTCTATCTGTGCATCGTGCTCGGCGCACTGGCCTCGGTCGTCGCCGGATTCGTGCTGGCGCTGCCGGCCTTGCGCTTGCGCGGCCCTTATTTCGGCCTGACGACCCTCGTCGCGGTGCTGATGCTGCAGAACTTCATCGTGGTGTTCGCCGATCTCACCGGCGGCGAGATCGGCCTGACCATTCCCGACGTGATCACGATCGACGCCAACGCCAATTACTGGATCGCGCTCGGCTTCATGGTCGTCAGCGCGGCCATCCTCTACGGGCTATCGCAATCGCCGATCGGCCTGGTGTTGCAGGCGAGTGGGCAGGATCCGGTTCAGGCCGGCGCGCTCGGCTTCAACATCGTCAAGCACAAGCTCGCGGCCTTCATCGTCAGCGCCTTCTTCTCGGGCCTCTCCGGCGCGCTGCTGGTGTTCTATTTCGGCACCGCGTCGGTCGGCACGGTGGTCGATGTGGCCGTCGGCGTCAACGTCATCGTCGCCGCGGTGCTCGGCGGCCGCCGCACCGTGCTGGGCGCGGCGCTCGGCGCCATCTTCCTGATCGTTGCCGGCGAATTCCTGCGGCCGACCGGTGAATTGGCGACGTTCATCGTTTCGGCCGTCGCGCTGCTCGTCGTGCTGTTCTTCCCCGGCGGCTTCCTCGGAGCGGCGTTGTCACGTGAGGCCCGATCGTAATGGACGCCATGACCAACAACGCACCCGTCCTTGAAGTCCGCGGCCTGATCAAGCGGTTCGGCGGACTCACCGCGGTCAAGAATCTGAGCTTCGATCTGCGCGCCGGCGAAATCTTCGGCCTGATCGGCCCGAACGGCTCGGGCAAGTCGACGGCGATGAAGAGCGTGATGGGCATCGAGCGGCCCACCGGCGGCGAAGTGATTTTCCAGGGCGAAAACGTCGCCGGCCTTCCCGCGCACAAGATCGCGCGCAAGGGCTTCGGCATGGTGTTTCAGCACTCGCGGCCGCTGAACCGCCAGACCGTGCTCGAGAACATCATGGTCGCGCTATTGCCGGACAGCCTGTTCATGCTGTTTCCGGACCGGGCTCTGACCGAGCGCGCCAAATGGATCGCCGAGCGCGTCGGCCTCGGCGCGGTGATGGGTCGGCGGCCGCCGACCTTGCCGTTCGCCGATTTGCGCCGGCTCGAACTGGCCAAGGCCATCGCCCGTGATCCCAAGGTGGTGCTGGTGGACGAACCGTTCGCGGGGCTGACGCTGGCCGAAGTCGGCACGTTCTCGGAATTGATCCGCAGCTTCCGCGACGAAGGGCGCGCGGTGATGCTGGTCGACCACAACGTCAAGAGCGTCGCCGCGCTGGTCGACCGGGTGCTTGCGATGTATCTCGGCGAGGAGATCGTCACCGGGCGCGCCGATGAAGTGATGCGGAACGAGACCGTGCGGCGGGTTTATCTCGGTGGCGCGCTCGAAATATCGGCCCGGCCGGAAACCAGTTTCAAGGACAAGGTGCCGCTGTTGCAGGTCGAGAATGTGAGCGTTCACTACGGCAAGGCGCAGGCGCTGGAGAACGTTTCGATCCATGTGCATGAAGGCGAATTCGTTTCCGTCGTCGGTCTCAACGGCGCCGGCAAGACCACGCTGTTCAATACGATTTCGGGGTTCCTGCCTTATTCCGGCGAGATCGCTCATGGCGGCCGGAAGCTTCGTGGCACCAGCGCGGCGCGCATCGCGCGCGGCGGCATCGTGCAATGCCCGGAGTCGCGCGAACTGTTCGGTGAGATGACCGTGCGCGAGAATCTCGATCTCGGCGGACAGCATTTGACCGAGGAGGTGAGGGCCAAGCAGATCGCCTGGCTGTTCGAGTTGTTTCCGATCCTGCAACAGCGGCAGGGCCAGCTGGCGCAGACGCTCAGCGGCGGCGAACAGCAGATGCTGGCGATCGGCCGCGCGCTGATGATGCAGCCGAAAATCCTGATCCTCGACGAGCCGACGCTCGGGCTCGCGCCCGTCATCCTCGAATTGTTGTCGAAGGCGCTGGAAAAACTGCGCCAGACCACATCGATCACGGTGCTGCTGGGCGAGCAGAACGTAACGTTCGCGCTGCCCCATGCCGACCGGGTCTATGTGCTCGAACATGCGCGGATCGTGTGGGAGGGCGACCCCGGCCGCTTTGCGGCCGAGGCCGGAGAAGGGTACCTCTGAAAACCCAACTTCGCCGCGCCGCCGTCGGCGCTGTTCAAGCGAATGTGCGCGGCAAGCCGGCGCGGCCGGGGTTATAGAACCGGCCGGCGGCATCGCCTGTGAGAGCCTTATCGGTTCTGATTAAGTCAGAACCGGTCCTCATATTTCTGTTTTGACGCGTTTTCGAGCGGGCCGGAAATCCGCCTCGCTCGAAAACGCTATGGCTTTAAGTAAACGGGGGTCTGATGGGTATACAGGTCTATGGGTTCTGGCGGTCGATTGCTTCGTTTCGCGTCAGGGTCGCGCTGAGGCTCAAGGGCTTGCCGTTTGAGGAAATCCCGATCGACATCCTGTCCGGCGAGCAATTCGAGCCGGGCTATGAGGCCGTCAATGTCGAGCGCGTGGTGCCGACCTTCATCCATGACGGACACTCCGTATTCCAGTCGCTGGCCATCCTCGAATATCTCGATGAGATCCACCCCGAGCCGCGGCTGATTCCGGAGGATGCGAAGGAGCGGGCCTATGCGCGTTCGCTGGCGCTGATGACGATCGCCGATTCGCATCCGCTGGTGGTGCCGCGTGTTCGCAATCATCTCGCCCGGGCCTTCGGCGCCGACGCGAAGGCGATCGAAGCCTGGGGCGAGCATTGGACCACCGAAGGGCTTGCGACCTATGAGCGGCTGTTGGCCCGCCGCCCGGCGGCGCCTTTCGCGTTGGGCGCAAAGCCCGGCCTTGCCGATATCTGCATCGCGGGCCAGGTGGTGGGCGCGCACTTCCTCAAACTCGGGCTGGCGCCTTTTCCGGCGGTCGCCGCCCTGGCCGACCGCTGCTTTGCGCTGCCGGCGTTTGCCACATCGCATCCATTCGAGCAGCCCGGCTTCAAGACGGCGAGCGCACACCACTGACGATGAGTGGCGCTTGGTATCTCCGATGTCAGGAGACATCGGAGAGGCCGGCTATTCGCTCGATCCGGGTGCGGCAATAATCGTCTTCTTCAACACTTCGAACACCGACGCCGTATCCTGGTCGCCCAGCCCCATCGCCATCGCCTCGGTGTAGACCGGCTGGGTCAGCGTAAACATCGGCGTCTCGCAGCCGACGTCGTCGGCGAATTCGGCGATGATCGCCATGTCCTTTTTCCAGGTCGAGACTTTCATGGTCGCAGGCTCGTAGACGCGCTTCACCATCATCGGCGCGCGCATCTGGAACATGCGCGAGCCGCCGGCGCCCGGGCCGACCAGATCGACCACCATTTGCGGATCGAGCCCGGCGCGTTCCGCCAGCACCATCGCTTCGGCGGTGGCGACATTGTGGATCGCAACCAGATGATTGGCGACGAATTTCATCCGGCTGCCATTGCCGAAAGCGCCGAGATCGGCGCTTTGCTTGGCGAAGTCGGCGAACAAGCCCGCGCATTGTGAAATCGCCTGGCTGTCGCCGCTGGCATAGACCACGAGATCGCGCAGCCTGGCCTGCGCGCCGGTGCCGCTCAACGGGCAGTCCAGCGCGATGTGGCCGGCTTGCTTCAGGATGTCTTCGAAGCGAAGCTTGTCGGCCAGAGCGAGCGTGCTGAGTTCGACCACGATCCGCGGCTTCTGCGCGGAAGCAGCGATGCTTTGCGCGACCTCCATGACCGCGGCCGGTGTCGGCAGGCTCGTCATGATGATGGGCGCGTCGCGGGCAATATGGGCGACATCATCGGCGATCATGACGCCAGCTTTCGAAAGCTCCGCCCGCCGCGCGGCATCGATATCGAAGCCGATCACCCGCCATCCGCGTTCGACCAGGTTGGGCGCAATCGCGCTTCCCATGATGCCGAGGCCAATGATTCCAACGGTCTTGCTCATCAACATCTCCGTGGAGCAGGGGAACGGCTGCGATCCAAACCGGGCCGCGCCTTGAATAACTAGTGATCAAGCGATAAACAAGGGCAAGGTCGCGTCAGTTGGCTACGTTGCAGTGCAATGCAAAATGTTTTCAAGGGAGGCGAGCGATGAAGGTTACCGGCTTCAACCATCTGTCGATCGGCACCAGGGACCTTGCCGAGTCGGTCAGGTTTTACGAGACCGTGCTGGGCATGGAGGTCATCCCAAGCTACAATTTCGGTTTCAAGACCAAATATCTCCGCTGCGGCGATCTTCAGTTGCACCTCTTCGAACTTGAAGACCGCGTTCCGGTCTATCAGCATTTTGCCGTCGACGTGGATGACTTCCATGCTGCCTATGACGCCGCCAAGGCGATCGGCGCCCTGGATTCGAAAGCGTTCCGCAATCCGGTGAACGAACTTCCGGACGGCTGCGTGCAAATGTATTTGCGTGACCCCGACGGCAATTTGATCGAGATCGACTGGCCGGATGTCGAAACCCTCGACCGCTCGCGCATTCCCGAGATGAAACTACTGACGGAGTTCGCCGAGCAGGATTCGGAAGGGCTTGCCGCCTCGCTCTATCTGGATCGGCCGCATCTCAAGCGCGCGCGGCAGCGGGCAGGATAGCGAGGACGCATGGCAAGCGTCGATCGCAAGTCCTCCGCGACGGATGGAGACGACGGCGCCTATGCCGCGATGATCGCGCGAGCGGAAGCGCTGATTCCAAAGCTGCGCGATCGCGCGGCGCGGACCGAGGAATTGCGGCGTCTGCCGCCGGAGACCGAGCGCGACCTGCATGATGCCGGCCTGTTCCGGGTCGTGCAGCCGAAGCGGGTGGGCGGCTCCGAATTCGATTATGTCGCGCTGGTCGATTGCGCCGACGCGCTCGGGCAGGGCGACGCATCGGTGGCGTGGAATTTCGCCAATCTGGCCAGCCATCACTGGATGCTGGGCATGTTCGACAAGCGCGCCCAGGACGAAGTCTGGAACAGGGACGTCAACGCGCTGATCGCGTCTTCGTTCATCTTCCCCGCCGGACGCGCCCGCAAGGTCGATGGCGGCTATGTGTTGAGCGGGAGCTGGCCGTTCTCGTCGGGCGTCGAGTCCTGCGAATGGAACATGCTCGCCAGCGTGGTCTCCTCGGATGACGAAGCCGACGGGATCGAATACCGGATTTTCCTGCTCAACAAGCGTGACTACAAGGTGAACGATACCTGGATCGCGGCCGGACTGCGCGGCACCGGATCCAACGATGTCGAAGTCGAGGACGCCTTCGTCGCGGAGCATATGTCGGTCGCGGCGAGCGACCTCGCCGGCGGCCCGACGCCGGGAAGCACGGTCAATCCCAACGCGCTTTATGCGCTGCCGGTATTTTCGCTGTTTCCCTATGTGCTGTCCGGGGTGGCGCTGGGCAACGCGCAGGCCTGCCTCGACGACTATGTCGAGATCGCGCGGCATCGCGCCTCGACCTATAACCGCGCCAAGGTCGGCGACATGCAGATCACGCAGATCAAGATCGCGGAAGCCTCCGCCAAGGTCGACGCCGCGCGGCTCGTGATGCGCTCGAACTGCATCGCGGCGATGGCGGACGCGCGGCGCAATCACATTCCTCACATGGCGGCGAAGACGCGGCTGCGGCGCGATGGTGCCTTCTCGGTCAATCTTTGCACCGAAGCGGTTTCGCTTCTGTTCGCGGCGAGCGGCGCGCGTAGCCTGTTCATCTCGGGCGCGCTGCAACGCCAGTTCCGCGACGCGCACGCGATCAACGCTCATTTGGCTTTCAATTTTGATGCGGCCGGCACCAATTACGGCCGCGTTGCCCTTGGCCTGCCATCGGAAAACCTGACACTTTGAGAAACACGGGATGACCGACGCACCCAAGCATCCAGCACATCCGGATCCGGCCGCTGAACTGGCGAGCGATAATTCGCCGATCGATCCCCGTGATTTTCGCAACGCGCTCGGCACCTTTGCCACCGGCGTCACCATCATTACGGCTGCTACCGCCGACGGAAAGCCTTACGGGCTGACCTGCAACTCGTTTGCTTCGGTGTCGCTCAATCCGCCGCTGCTGCTCTGGAGCCTGGGGATGTTTTCGCAAGGCGTCGGCATATTCCAGAACGCCAGCCATTTCGCCGTCAACGTCCTCGGCGCTTCGCAGCAGGCGCTTTCGAACAAGTTCGCAAAATCGTCGGAGGACAAGTTCGCGGGCGTCGAATGGACGCCGGGGCTCGGCAACGCGCCGATCATCGCCGGCTGCGTGGCGAACTTCCAGTGCCGCGCGGCCGACCGGTACTATGGCGGCGACCACATCATCTTTCTCGGCGCGGTGGAAGCCTATGCGTATAACCGGCAGGAGCCGCTGTTGTTCGTGCGCGGCGGCTATGGGCGATTTATCCCGCCTGACGGCGTTGCCGGATCCGACAGGTCGTCATGAGCAGGAAGGCCCTGCCCAAGGGTGGGCGTACCAAGCAGAAGCGGCTTTCCCCGGACGACCGCCGCAAGGAATTCGTCGCCAAGGCGACCGAATTCTTTTCCGAAGAGGGATTTGGCGGCGCCACCCGCGATCTCGCGCGCCGGCTTGGCGTCACCCAGCCGCTGCTCTACCGCTATTTCCCAAGCAAGGACGACCTCATCAAGGAAGTCTATCGCACGGTCTATCTCGAGCCGTTCGATACCGCCTGGGACAGGCTGCTGGCCGACCGTTCCCGTCCGCTTCGCAGCCGGCTCAAGGAATTCTACAGCGCCTACACCAAGGTCATCTTCACGCGTAAATGGCTCCGTATTTATTTCTATTCGGGCCTGAAGGGGCTCGATATCAACCGCTGGTATGTCGGCATGGTCGGGGACACGATCCTGACCCGTATCGTCAGAGAATGCTGGCATGAAGCGGGACGTCCGGCGCGGGGTAAACCGACGGCAGCCGAACTGGAAATGGCGTGGGTATTCCACAGCGGCATTTTCTATTACGGCGTTCGCAAATACATCTACGAATCGCCGGTGCTCGAAGACAAGGAGCAGATGATCAGCGATGCCGTGGATGCCTTTCTGGCCGGCTTCCAGCAGGTGTTTGCCGCCGCCGCCACGCAACGAACGCCGGAGAAACTGCCAGTATAGGCTGCTGACGTGCAGCCGTCTCCGGCTACAGTTTCGCCATTTCCGCGCGATACCAGTCGCCGATCTCGCTCGCCGTCATCAGCGCGACGCCGTCATGGCCGATGACGTAGTCGAGCAGCGCTTCCAGATATTTGATGCGATGCGGGACGCCGGTGATGTAGGGATGGATCGAGATCGCCATGATCCGCGCATTGGTGGAGCCTTCGAGGTAGAGCCGGTCGAACTGGTCGGTGCAGCGTTTCAAAAATTGTTCGGACGGAAGATGTTGCAGCGCGTGGATGACGATGTCGTTGGTTTCGACCGAATAGGGAACGGTGGTGATCACGCCGTGCGGCGTCGCGATGTCCTGCGGCAGGTCGTCGATCACCCAGTCGGCCAGATATTCGATGCCGTTGAGGCGCAACAGATCGATGGTCTCCTCGGTCTCGGTCAGGCCGGGGCTTTCCCATGACCGCGGCGGCCGGCCGGCGAATTTCGCGATGGTGTCGACCGCCCGCTTGATCGCATCGGCCTGGTTTTCCAATTTGTGCATCGGGCCCTGCAGAAAGCCGTGGCCCATGAACTCGAAGCCGGCTTCGCGCGCGGCGGAGGCGACGCGCGGGTAGGAGTTGCAGACATTGCCGTTGATCGCCAGCGTCACCGGCATGTTGCGATCGGTCAGCGCCTTGAGCTGCCGCCAGAAGCCGGCGCGCATGCCGTATTCGTGCCAGGACCAGTTGGGCACATCCGGCAGCATCGGCTGGCCCATCGGCGGGCTCAGCACGGTTCGCGGCATCGCGTTCTCGATCCGCCACTCTTCGACATTGAGAATGACCCATACGGCCAGTTTCTTGCCGCCCGGCAATCGGAGCCTGGGCCGGTCGATTTGCGCCTGGTAGGGAATGCGATCGCTAAGAGCCACGTCAAAACCTTTTAATGTCAAAAACTTCTCGAATGGCCGCGGACTATTCCGCGGCGGTGGACCGTTTCGCCGCGCCTGCATTGACCCGCGGCAGGACCTTTTCTGCCATCAGGATCATCGACTGGCGAGCGAGTTCGGGATCTTTCCAGTCCTTGCCGGCATAGAGCAGCGTGCCGAAGCTGCCGACCTCGTCCTGGAAAGCCAGTAACTGGTCGGCAACGCTATCGGGCGTTCCGTAAATGATCAATCGGTCACAGACATTCTCAAGGGTCACTTCTTCGTCGGGCTGGTCGCGGCGGGTCTTGAACAGTTCGATCCGTCCGTTCTTCTTCAGCTTGGTGTATAGCGAGCGGTAGTAATAGACATAGGGGCCGTTCGGGTCGGTGGCGTAGGCCTTGGCCGTCGCGGCGTCCTTGGCGACAAAAACGCTCTTGGCGACGCGCCAGTTCGCAGGGTCGGCCGCGCGCCCGCCGCGCTTGCAGCCTTCGGCATATCTCGGCCAATGGCTTTTCACCCAGGCCGGCATCAGGAAATTGGCGGAGATGGGATTCCAGCCGCGGGCGGCGGCTTCCTCGACGCCCTTCGAGAACGGCGCGACCGCGGTCACGACGATGGGCGGATGCGGCCGCTGCAACGGCTTTGCGATATAGCCCTGGCCGACCTCCGCCATCAGCGTTTTCTGCGTCGAGAGGTTCCAGTATTTGCCTTCGATATTGTAGGGCGCTTCGCCGGACCAGATCGCCAGCACCTGGTTGATCGCTTCGAGAAACATCTCGTTGCGATTGGCCGCGAGGTTGCCGAACATCTCCGCATCCGACAGCAGCCCGCCGGGACTGATGCCGAAAATCAGCCGTCCGTCGAGCATGTGATCGAGCATCGCCATCGAGGCCGCGACCGTGGCCGGATGGGTATTCGGCATGTTGAGGGTGCCGGTCCCCAGCCTGATCTGTTTGGTGGCCGCTGCCACCCAGGCCAGAAACGCGATCGAGGAGGTGATGTTCTCGGCTCTGTCGGTAACGTGTTCCCCGACATAAGCCTCGGTGAAGCCAAGCTCGTCGGCCAGCACGAAGGCTTCGCGGTCCTCCTTGAGGGACTTGCGCCAATCCTTCTCAAGCGGATGGATCGGCATCGTAAAGAAACCCAGTTTCATGAGTTGGTCCTCCCTGGGCCGTTTTTTGCCGCGGATTGCACCGCGCGCGTTTTCGTTACCATGACATGTCCGAAAGTCGAATATATCTCAAATAATCGTTCGATAAACAAACTTGACCTTTAAGAGTCCCCGTCTTCTAATCAAAAGAAACACGCCTGAAATTGGCCGGGGAGGTTACGTCGGATGAAAGCCTCGGCTTTCAGCTACGCACGCGCAACCAGCGTTGCAAACGCGCTGGATTTGCTCGCCGCGCATGGCGACAGCGCGAAGGTGCTTTCGGGCGGCCAAAGCCTGATGCCCGCGATGAACCTCCGTTTGATAAATCCGGAACTGCTGGTCGATATCGGCGATCTTGCCGAGCTCAGGGGCATAGTGCTGCGAGGCGATGTGCTCAGGATCGGCGCGCTGACGCGTCATGTGGATCTGTTGCAGTCGCCCGAGATTGCGGCGCATGCGCCGCTGTTGACGGAAGCGATCGGCCATGTCGCGCATCCCGCGATCCGCAACAGGGGGACGATCGGCGGCAGCCTGGCCCATGCTGATCCGGCTTCCGAACTGCCGGCCTGCATGCTGGCGTTGAAGGCAACCATCATTGTTCGCGGTCAGCCCGGTGAGCGGCGCATCGCGGCGGGAGATTTTTTCACCGGGATTTACGAGACGGCGCTGTCGCCGCAGGAACTATTGGTCGCCGTCGAAGTCCCGGTCGCGCGGAAAGACTCTACCCATTTCTTTCACGAATTTGCACGGCGGCACGGCGACTATGCCATCGTCGGCGCGGCGGCGCAGGCGGTCGTGCGAGACGGCGTGTTCGCCGATTTGCGTATCGCCTTCTTTGCGGTCGGTGACCGTCCGCTGCTGGCGAAGGTGGCCGCGAGACTGGTCGATGTCGCGATCACACCTGTAATCTTGGCTGAGGCCTCGGCGGCGCTCGGCGAAGAACTTGATCCGCAGGAGGATCAGCAGGCGTCCGCCGCGATGCGGCGGCATCTGGCCGGGGTGCTTCTGGTGCGCGGCGTTTCCGCGCTGCTCGGCCGTCCGGATTTGAGCGGAGCGCCGGCGTGACAATGGAGGCGCCCATCGTGCTGGTGCCGATCTCGCTCCAGGTCAATGGCGAGCCCGTCGAGGCGCAAGTGCTGCCGCGACTCAACCTTGCGGATTTCTTGCGCGAACATCTGAGCCTGACGGGAACGCATGTCGGTTGCGAGCATGGCGTCTGCGGCGCCTGCACGGTGCGCGTCAATGGCGACATCGTGCGTTCCTGCCTGATGCTGGCGGTGCAAACCCATCGCGCCTCGGTCGAAACCATCGAGGGCTTATCTGACTCCGGCGAGATCGCCGATTTGCAGGCCTCCTTCCGCCAGCGCAACGCCTTGCAATGCGGCTACTGCACGCCGGGAATGCTGATGACCGCGCAGGACCTGTTGAAGCAGCATCCGGAAGCCGGCCGCGAGCAGATCCGCGAGCATCTTTCTGGAAATTACTGCCGCTGCACCGGCTATCAGGCCATTGTCGATGCGGTCGAAGCCACGGCGCGTACACGCATGGAACGCCCATCATGACGACGGCGGCAACGCATTCCGAACGCCTCTCGGTGCTGGACCGGCCAAATTCCTATATCGGCAAGACGGTGCCGCGGCCGAACATCGAGCGGCTGGTGCAGGGGCGCGGGCTATATGTCAGCGACATGGTGCTGCCGCGCATGGTGCAGGTGGTGTATCTGCGCTCGCCTCATGCCCATGCCAGGATCATCGAGATCGATACTGTCGCAGCCAAGCAGGTTCCCGGCGTCATCGCGGTGGTAACGGGCAAGGAGTTGTCGGCCGTCATCACGCCCTGGGTCGGCGTGCTCTCGCACATGAAGGGCCTCAAATCGGCGCCGCAGCACGCGATCGCGATCGACCATGTCTGCTGGCAGGGCGAGGCGGTCGCCGCGATCGTCGCGACCAGCCGCGCGGTGGCCGAGGACGCCGCTGAACTGGTTGCGGTCGAATATGAAGAGCTGGAGGCGGTGACGGATATGCGCACCGCGCTCGACCCGGGCACCCCGGTCATTCACGCCTCGCTTGGCGACAATCTCGCCTTCGAGCGCCATCTCGACGCCGGCGCCGTCGATCAGGCCTTCGCCGGGTCCGACGAAGTGGTGGAGGCGGATTTCGTCTTTGGACGGCACACCGGCGTCACGCTGGAGCCGCGCGCGGTGGTCGCCGACTGGAGCGCCGCCGAGGCGCGGCTGACAATCTATCAGGGCACCCAGGCGCCGCATATGGTGCAGAACATCGCGGCGCTGCATCTCGGGCTTCAGGATTCGCAGGTTCGTGTGGTCTGCAAGGATGTCGGCGGCTCGTTCGGCATCAAGGTCCATGTCTATGCCGACGAGATGGCGACCTACGCCTTGTCGAAACTGCTGCGCCGGCCGGTCAAGTATGTCGCGGACAGGGTCGAGAGCTTCAACACCGACATTCACGCCCGCGATCACCTTTGCAGGGGCCGGATCGGGGTCAAGCGCGACGGCACCATCACGGCGTTCGAGATCGACGATCTCACCGGCATCGGCCCCTATTCGATGTATCCGCGCACCAGCGCGATCGAGGCCAATCAGGTCGTCAACCTCGTCGGCGGCCCTTACGTCGCCAAGAACTATCGCGCGCGGACCCGCGTCGTGTTCCAGAACAAAAACGTCATGTGCCAGTACCGCGGCGTCGGTCATCCGGTGGCGTGCTCGGTGACGGAAGGGCTGGTCGATCTGGCGGCCGCTAAAATCGGCATGGACCCGGTTGAGATCCGCCGCCGCAACCTGGTTCCCGATGACGCCTATCCCTGTGCTTCGCCCTCGGGCCTGAAGTTCGAGCTATTGTCGCATCACGCCGCGCTCAACAGACTGATGGCGATGATGGATTACGATGGCTTGCGTGCCGAGCAGGCGGCATTACGCAAGAAGAACATTCACCGCGGCATCGGCATTGCGAGCTTCATCGAGATCACCAATCCGAGCGCGGCATTTTACGGCGTCGGCGGCGCGCGGATCTCGTCGCAGGACGGCGTCGCGGTGCGGATGGATGCGACGGGCGCGGCGATCTGCCAGACCAGCATCACCGAGCAGGGGCAGGGATCGGAATCGCTCACCGCGCAGATCGTCGGCAGCGTGCTCGGTGTTCCGATGGAGCGCGTCCGCGTCATTCTCGGCGATACCGACAACACGCCCTATGGCGGCGGCACCTGGGCCTCGCGCGGCGCCGGAATCGGCGGCGAGGCCGCGCTTCAGGCCGCCAAGGCGCTGCGCAGTAATATCCTCGACGTTGCGGCCGCCATCCTGCAATCGACGCCGGCCGAACTCGATATCGTCAACAATGCGATCGTCAATGCAGGCGACGGATCGACGCGCATCGAATTGAGCGAACTGGCGCGGATCGTCTATTTCCGTCCCGACACGCTGCCGCCGGGCATTCAGCCCGAACTGATGGCCACGCGCCATTTCGTGCCGCGCGACTATCCCTTCGCCTTCACCAACGGCATTCAGGCCTCGTGGCTTGAAGTCGATACCGATACCGGCTTTGTCAAGCTGCTTAAGCACTGGGTGGTGGAGGATTGCGGCACCATCATCAACCCGCAACTGGTCGACGAGCAGATCAGGGGCGGCGTCGTCCAGGGTCTGGGCGCTGCGCTGTTCGAGAAATGTATTTACGACGAGCGCGGCCAGCTCACCAATGCCAATATGGCCGATTATCTGGTGCCGATGTCCGGCGAGATGCCGGATATAGACATCGGTCACGTGGTGTCGCCGACTGCCGAGACCGAATTGGGGGCGAAGGGCGCAGGCGAGGCCGGCACCGCCGGAGCCGCTGCTGCGGTCGCGAACGCCGTAAACGATGCATTGAGGCCGTTCGGCGCCACGATCACCGAAATTCCATTGACGCCGCAGACGATCCTGACCGCGCTGCGGCGAATTTGAGCAAGGACGCCGCCGACAAGATCGATTATAACAAACAAAATCATAAAATACCCAGGGAGGACAACATGGCACGAAGCATCACCGCATTCGGATCGATTTCCCGCCGCCGTCTTCTGACAACGGTTAGCGCGGGAGCCGCACTCGCCGCCTCGACGTTTCGCATCAACCTTGTGCAGGCGGAAGAAGCCACCATCAAGATCGGCTTTCCGGTGCCGCTGACCGGGCCCTACGGCACCGAGGCCCAGGATCAGGTGCGGGCCGCGCAGTTGGCGATTGCCGAATTCAACGACGGCGGCGGCCTCAACGGGCGCAAGGCGGAACTGCTGGTGCGAGACGACAAGCTCAATCCCGGCGAGGCGGCGACCCGCACGCTGGAACTGGTCGAGAAGGACAAGGTCAATTTCGTCGTCGGGAGCCTTTCGGCCGCGGTGCAACTCGCGATCAACAACGTGACCAAGGAGCGCGGCGTCATCTTCAACTCGATCAGCCAGTCCGACGCCATCAACGAAGCGGCCGACTTCAGCAAATACACCTTCCACGAAGCATTGAACCCGCACATGACCGCGGGCGCGGTCGGCCGCTACGCCTTTCCGAAATTCGGCAAGAAGGTCGCGTTCCTGACCGCGGATTATGCCTATGGTCACGAAATGGTCCGCGGCTTTCTCGATGTCGGCAAGACCTTCGGCATCGAGAACCTCGGAGATATCCGGCACCCGCTGGGCACCACCGATTACTCGACGCTGTTGCCGCGCATTCAGTCGCTCAAGCCCGACATCCTCTGCATCAGCAATTTCGGACGTGATCAGCAGATCGCGCTGAAGCAGGCGACCGATTTCGGCGTCAAGAAGACCACGCAGATCATCGCGCCGCTGCTCTCGCACGCAAGCCGGGTCGCGGCGGGGCCGCAGGCGTTCGAAGGCGTGATCGGCGGCTGCTCATTCTACTGGGGCCTTGAGGAAAAATTCGCTTCCACCAAGGCCTTCAACGACGCCTTCCGCAAGATGTATGACGGCAAGCTGCCGTCCGACTACGGCGCGCTCGGCTATGGCGGCGTCCGCACCGTGCTCGCGGCCGTCAAGAATGCCGGCAGCACCGACACCGACAGAGTGATCGCGGCGCTGGAAGCGCTGAAATACGATTTCTACAAGGGACCGCAATATTATCGCCAATGCGACCATCAGTCGGTCCAGTCGGTGCTGGTCATCAAGTCGAAGTCGAAGGATCTGCGCAACGAATCCGACGTCTTCGAGATCATCGGCGCCGACGAGCCGAGCGAAGCCAATCTGCGCAGCTGTGAAGAGCTGGGTCACAAGGCCTGATGGGGTCAACGGGTACGCGCCTTCGAGGCGCGTATCGCTCTTTGGGGAGCGCGCATGGACGGTTTGAGCTTTGATCTCATCGCATTGCAGTTGTTTGCCGGCCTTGCGCTCGGCGCGATCTATGTGCTGTTCGCGATCGGTCTATCCTTGATCTTCGGCATGCTGACCGTGGTCAACTTCGCCCACGGGGCATTTTACATGGTCGGCGCCTATGTCGGGGTTTACATCCTGATGCTCGGCGGCAATTTCTGGATTTGCCTGATCGCGGTGCCGCTGGCGGTTGGCCTGATCGGTCTCGTCGTCGAACGCTTCCTGATCCGGCCGCTTTACGGACGGGGGATGGATTATCCGCTGCTGCTGACCTTCGGCCTCAGCTATGTGATGGTCGAACTGGTGCGGATCGCCTTCGGCAAGACCGGCATTCCCTTTGATACGCCCGATATTCTCCAGGGTGCGGTGGACATCGGCGTCGGCTATTTTCCGCTCTATCGGCTGTTCGTGATCGGCGCCGCCGCGGTCGTGCTGCTCGCGCTCTGGCTGTTTCTGGAAAGGACCAGCTTCGGCCTGATTATCCGCGCCGGCGCGCGCGATCCGCAGATCGTTCGCGTGCTTGGCGTCAATGTCGCGCAGGTCTGGTTGATCGTGTTTGGCATCGGGACCGCGATTGCCGGCCTTGCCGGATTATTGGCGGCGCCGCTGCAAGGCGTCATCCCGGAAATGGGCGGCACCATCCTCGCCGAAGCCTTTGTCGTCACCGTCGTCGGCGGCATGGGATCGATCGGCGGTGCGGTGCTGGCGGGGCTTCTGGTCGGTGTCGTCGTCAGCATGACCTCGCTGTTCGCGCCGGAAATGGGCAAGGTGTCGATCTTCGCGCTGATGGCGATCGTCCTGATCGTCCGGCCGCAAGGCTTCTTCGGCCGCGCCGGATTGATGAGTTGAAAATGCAATCCAGCGTGAATGAAATGACCCAGCCATTGCAGCGGCCACAAGCCACGCCGGTGAGCTGGTTCGCGTTTGCCACCACGCACCGTGCCAGTATCGCGGGCCTGGCCGTGCTTGCATTCCCGTTGGTCATGCCGTTCACGGCATTGGCTGCCAACATCCTGATCTACGGCCTCTACGCGCTCGGTTTCAACTTGGTCTACGGCTATCTCGGCCTGCTGTCGTTCGGGCATGCCGCTCTGTTCGGAACCGGCGCTTATCTCTGCGGTATCGCCATCGTGCATTTCGGATTGCCGTGGTATGTCGCCATTGTGCTCGGCATTTGCGGCGGCCTGGTGATGGCGGCCGCGATCGGCGCGCTGGCGATCCGGACCCGCGGCATTTACTTCGCGATGGTCACGATGGCGTTGTCGCAATGCGTCTATTATCTGTTCTATGAGGCGGTCGGCTGGACCGGCGGCGAGAACGGTCTTCGCGGCATCAATGTGCGCGAAATCGACCTGTTCGGACTCAAGCTCGACTTCATCAATCCGCTGATCCGCTATTACGTGATTGCGGCCTTCGTGATCGCGGCTTTTTTCGTGCTGTCGCGGATTCTGGCGTCGCCGTTCGGCGCCGTGATCGAAGCGGTGCGCGAGAACGAGGCGCGGGCGCGAGCCTCGGGATATGACGTCACCGCGACGCGCCTGATCACCTTCATCCTGTCCGGCGGGTTTTGCGGGCTGGCCGGCGCGTTGCAGGCGCTGCACTGGTCGATCGTACCGATCGAGATCCTGCACTACGACACTTCGGGAATCGTGGTGATGATCGCGCTGCTCGGCGGCATGGGGACGTTCTTCGGGCCGATGATCGGCGCGGCGGTGTTTCTGCTGCTAGAGAACATAGTTTCGCTGTGGACCGAACACTGGCAGCTCGTCGTCGGCGCCATCTTCATGATCTGCGTGCTGTTCTTCCCGGCCGGCATCTGGGGGACGCTGATTCGGCGGGCCAAGCATGACTGAATCCAGCGAGCAGCGGCAGGTGATCCTGCGCACCAGGGGGGTGGGCAAGATATTCGGCAAATTCGTCGCGCTGAACAACATCTCGGCGGAATTTCCCGAAGGCGCGATCACCTCGATCATCGGCCCCAACGGGGCAGGGAAGAGCACCTATTTTAATCTCTTGTCCGGCGCGCTGCGGCCGACCAGCGGCCGCGTCGAGTTCGAAGGCCGCGACGTCACCGGGTTGCCGCAGCATCGCTTCGCGCATATGGGCGTCGCGAAATCGTTCCAGATCACCAATGTCTTTCCGCAACTGACCACGCGCGAGAACGTCCGGGTTGGACTTCAGGCGCTGGTGTCGCGTTACGACATCTGGCGGCCGCGGGCGCGGCTGCGCGAATTGACCGAGCAGGCCGACGAATTGCTGGCGCTGGTCGGCTTGTGGGAGTCGCGCGGACGAACGGCGAAGACGCTGGCGCATGGCGAACAGCGGGCGCTCGAGATCGGGATGGCGCTGGCGAGCCGGCCGCGGTTGTTGCTGCTGGATGAGCCGACCGCCGGCATGAGCCCGGAAGAAACCCGCACCATGATGGATCTGATCGTCAAGCTCGCCAGCGAGCGCACGGTCATCCTGGTCGAGCACAAGATGAAGCTGGTGCTCGGGATCAGCGACCGCATCCTGGTTCTGCATCACGGCGAGTTGCTGGCGGAAGGCACGCCGTCCGAGGTGCGCCGGAACGAGGCGGTGAAGCGGGTCTATCTTGGCCAGCGGGAGCACTGAGCGGATGCTTCGGATCAGCCAATTGAACGCCTGGTATAGCGCCAGCCATGTGTTGCAGGACATTTCCATCGAAGTCGCCAAGGGCGAGATCGTATGCCTGATCGGGCGCAACGGCGCCGGCAAGACCACGACGCTGAAATCGGTGATGGGTCTGTTGGACAAGACGCGCGGCTCGGTCCTGTTCAAGGGCCGCGAGCTCATGGGGCAGCCGGCGCATACGCGCTTTGCCCTGGGGCTGGCCTATGTGCCGGAGGAGCGGCGCATCGTGCAGGGGCTGTCGGTGCGGGAAAATCTCAGGCTCGGCCTGGTGGCTTCGCCGCAAAAGAAGCGGGAGGCGGAACTGATCGACGGCATCGCCCGGATTTTCCCGCGGCTCGCCGAGCGGCTGGACCAGGAAGCCGTCACCATGTCCGGCGGCGAACAGCAGATGCTGGCGATCGCACGCGCCATGATCTCAAAGCCCGATCTCATCATGCTCGATGAGCCCTCGGAGGGGATCATGCCGGTGCTGGTCGACGAGATGTTCGAGCTGTTCCGTGCCATGAAGGCGGAGGGAACGACCGTGCTGCTGGTTGAGCAGAATGTCGAACTGGCGCTGGATATCGCCGACCGCGCCTATGTGCTGGATCAGGGCACCGTCGTACACCAGGCTTCGGCACGGGAATTGCTAGCAGATAGCGAGATCAAGGAACGTTACTGCTCGGTGTGAGCAACGTGTCGGGTACTCGCAAGTTCGAGCGGCAAATCAGGCCCTGTCTGGCACGTTGTCACGTTTGAGCCTTGCCCAAAGGGATGCTCATTCTTGGCGAATTTCTGGGCCCGGAAGTCGACGGCGGAACTGGCGAACGAAGCGGCGTGTGGCGGGGGCGATGGCGACGTCCATCTTCCTCATCGCTCGTTGTCCGCGCTCAATCTGGTCGGGCTTGGCGTCGGCGGCATCATCGGCGCTGGCATTTTTGTGCTGACCGGGCATGCCGCCGCGGCCAATGCAGGGCCGGCGGTGACGCTGTCCTTTCTGCTTGGCGCGGTTTCCTGCGCCTTCGCCGGCCTGTGCTACGCGGAATTGTCCTCGACGATTCCGATCAGCGGCAGCGCCTATAGTTATGCCTATGCGACGCTGGGCGAGCTTGTGGCGTGGATCATCGGCTGGGACCTGATCCTCGAATACGCGCTTGGCGCGGTCACCGTCGCCATCGGCTGGTCCGGCTATGTCGTGAGTTTCGTCAGGGATCTGGGGCTCGCTCTGCCCGAGCGGTTCGTATCGTCGCCGCTGGCCTTCGACGCCGCCCGGCACGGTTGGTCCTCGACCGGCGCAGTCCTGAACGTGCCGGCCATGCTGGTGATCGTCTTGATGACGGCGCTGCTGGTGATCGGCATCCGGGAGTCGGCAAGGTTCAACGGCCTGATCGTTGTCGTGAAGCTGATTGTCATCGCGCTCTTCATCGTCTGCGCGGCGCCGGCGTTCAACGCGGCGAACTGGGTGACGCCGAGCAATCCGGACGGCGCCTTCATTCCCCCCAATGCCGGGGTCGGCATGTTCGGCTGGTCCGGCGTGCTGCGCGGCGCGGCGGTGGTGTTCTTTGCCTATATCGGGTTCGATGCCGTCGCGGCCGCCGCGCAGGAGGCCAAGGTGCCGATGCGCGATATGCCGATCGGCATTCTGGGCTCGCTGGCCATCTGCACGGTGCTCTATATCGCGGTCGGACTGATCCTGACAGGCATCGTGCCGTTCGACCGGCTCAACGTTCCGGATCCGATCGCGGTCGGGATCGACGCCGCGGGCGTCGGCTGGCTTTCTCCGCTCATCAAGCTCGGCATCGTGTTCGGGCTGACCTCGGTCATTCTGGTGATGCTGCTTGCGCAGCCGCGGATCCTTCGCGCCATGGCGCATGACGGATTGCTGCCGCCCGCGGCCGCAAGGATTCATCCGCGCTTCCGCACGCCCTATGTGGCCACGATCGCGACGGGAATCGTCGCGGCGGTCCTTGCCGGATTGTTGCCGATCGGTTTGGTCGGAGAACTCGTCAGCATCGGAACGCTGTTCGCGTTCACCGTCGTCTCGATCGGGACGCTGGCGTTGCGGATCACCGAGCCGGAAATGGTTCGTCCCTTCAGGGCGCCCGCGATCTGGATCGTCGCGCCTGGCGGTGCGATCGTATCCGTGTTCCTGATGTTCGGCCTGCCGGCGGACACCTGGATCAGGTTAGGCATATGGCTCGCGATCGGCCTGGCGATCTATTTCTGCTACGGCGCCAGACACAGCCGGATCGCCAATCGTTAAGCCGCATGTTGGGCGGAGGCCGCCTTAACGCGCCGCGGCGTTGCTCAGCATTTCGGTCGGCCGGGTCGTGACCACCACCTTGATTGCGTCTTCGATACGCTCGCGGGCATAGCGCAACGCCGTCGGCAGGTCGTCGAGCGCGAATGTATGGGTATGAATCCTGGTGGCGTCGAATTTCTTCTCGGCCATCAGCGCCATCGCCCGCCGGGTCGCGCTCTTGCCTTCGCCGCGGATGCCGTACACGTAGATATTGTTCCTGACGAGATGGGCGATGTCGGTCGTGATCGGCATATGCGGGAAGGCCGCGAGACAAATCTTGCCGCCGCGATTGGTCATGTGGATGGCCTGATCGATGGTGGCTTCGCTGCCGGCGCACTCGACCACGTAGTCCGCGCCGATCCCGCCGGTGAGCTGCTTGACCACGTCGACCGGATTCTCGTTCGAAATATTGATGACGCGGTCGGCGCCCAATTCCTTGCCGATCGCCAGCCGCTTGTCGCGCGTGCCGGTCAGGATGACCGGGCTTGCGCCAAGCGCCTTTGCCACGGCCACGGCAAGCAGGCCGATCGGGCCGGGACCGATCACGACCACGCTTTCGCCGGCGACCAGCCCACCCAGTTCGGTCAGCCCGTACATCGACGTGCCGGCGGTGACGACCAACGTCGCTTCCGGATCGCTCATGGTGTCCGGCACATGCTCCACCGTGTTGATATGATTGACCGCGTATTCGGCGAAGCCGCCGTCCGTCGTAAAGCCGTTGGCGCGATGGCCCTTCTCGGGCCGTCCATAGTTGAGGCATGAGGTGTACATGCCCTGCCGGCAGCGCTTGCACTGGCCGCAACCGGCATGGATTTCCACGCTGACGCGCTGGCCGATCTCGAATTCGTCGACGTCGGGTCCGAGTGCGGCGACCGTGCCCATATATTCGTGGCCGGGCGTGAAGTTCTTGTTGAAGGGCAGGCCGCCCCCGATGCTCGCCGGCGGGCCGCGATGGATGATCTCGAGGTCGGTCGCGCAGATCGCCACCGCGTCGATGCGGACCAGAACTTCGGCGCGCTTCGGCACCGGCGTCGGCTTGTCACGCAGGAAAATCTCGTCCGGGTTTCCCAGCACCCAGGCCTTCATCTGCTCGGGCACGGGAAAATTAGGTGAGGTTTTGACACCGGCTGGATGGTACATGGGCGCGCTCCCTTTTTTCTTGAGCTTAGCCGAAATCCCGGCATTGGCCATCGGCCAATTCGTGGGGCCGGTGATTTGCCAGAGCATGATCCGGAAAAGGGGAAGCCGGTTTTCCGAAAAGATCATGCTCAAACAAAAAGTTAGAGCTGGATGACGATTCGAAGAAAAGTCATCCAGCTCTGGCCGGTTGATCATGAACGAGTTTTGACGTAACAGGCGGCGGTTGGGGCATATCGTCGGCGAATTCCCTCCGGAGGGCTGAGATGCGCAAATGGCTCAAACATGCGGACAGTGATGATCTCACGATGATCGTGTCGGGCTTTGTCGCGATGCTGGCGTTTTGCACATTCGTGCTGGTCTGGTTTCTCGAGACACCGGCGCCGGAATGCGGAAGGAATTGCAGCACGGAATTTTCGTCGGTCAACCGGTAGAGTTGCGGTTCGTCGGATGATTTGATGCTTCGGCCGTACCTCTCGGGAGCCAATACGGTCGTGGAATTGATGAGGCGGGTTTGCGCGTACCAGACGCGATTTCTTGCAAAAGCTTTAAGTTTAAAATATATGGCGGATAGGCTTCGATAGATCCTTATCAGGGAGACGGCGCATGTCCGGATTGCCGCGTTCCGCGCATGCGATCGTCACCGGGGGCGGACGGGGCATCGGCCGTGCGATCGCAGCCACGCTGACGCAGGCGGGCGCGACAGTTACGGTGCTCGGCCGCGATCGCGCCGCGCTGGATGACGCTGTCGCGGCCGGCGCCGCGCGTTTCGCTGATGTCGCCGATGTCACCGACTATGCCTCGGTCGGTGCCGCGATCACGGCGGCCGCGGTGCGGCAACCGATCGATATCCTGATCGCCAACGCGGGAACTGCGGAATCGGCGCCGTTCGCACGGTCCGACGCGGCGTTGTTTCTTCGCATGATGGATGTCAATTTCATGGGCGTGGTCCATACGGTGCAGGCGGCGTTGCCGGCGATGAAGGACCGGCCCTGTGGCCGCGTTGTCGCCATCGCTTCCACCGCCGGTCTCAAGGGCTATGCCTATGTCAGCGCCTACAGCGCCGCGAAACATGCGGTAATTGGCCTGGTGCGTTCGCTGGCGCTGGAACTGGCCAATACCGGCGTGACGGTGAACGCCGTGTGCCCCGGCTTCACGGATACCGATCTGCTGGCCGGCAGCGTCGACGCCATCATGAAGAAAACCGGCCGCAGCCGCGCGCAGGCGGTGGCCGAACTGGCAAAACACAATCCGCAGGGCCGCCTTGTGACACCGTCGGAGGTCGCCGACACCGTGCTGTGGTTGTGCGGCGAAGGCGCCGGCGCGATCACCGGACAGGCCATCGCGGTCGCCGGCGGAGAAATCTGAGCCGCGCGCGGACAACAGGCGAGGGAAATCCCATGAACAGACCAGCCAATCCCGTCACGTTGCCCTTGGCGAATTATTCGCCGAGCCATTTTCAGCTGGCGGTGACGGAAGACGTGGCGACGGTGACGCTCAATCGGCCCGAGCGAAAAAATCCGCTGACCTTCGAAAGCTACCGTGAGCTGACGGATTTCTTTCGCGCCTGCGCGTTCGACGACGACGTCAAGGCGATCGTCGTCACCGGCGCCGGCGGCAATTTTTCTTCCGGCGGCGATGTGTTCGAGATCATCGGCCCGCTGGTGCAGATGGACACCAAAGGCCTTACCGCCTTTACCCGCATGACCGGCGATCTCGTCAAGGCGATGCGAAGCTGTCCGCAGCCGATCGTCGCGGCGGTCGAGGGCATCTGCGCCGGCGCCGGTGCGATTATCGCGATGGCCTCCGACATGCGGCTGGCCGCCACCGGGGCTAAGGTCGCGTTCCTGTTCAACAAGGTCGGGCTCGCCGGCTGCGACATGGGAGCCTGCGCGATCCTGCCCCGTATCATCGGACAGTCGCGCGCGTCGGAACTGCTCTATACCGGCCGCTTCATGACGGCGGAGGAGGGCGAACGCTGGGGCTTCTTCAGCCGCATCGTGGCGCCGGACCATGTGCTGTCGCAGGCCCAGCTTCTCGCCGTACAGATCGCGGAGGGGCCGACCTTCGCCAACACCATGACCAAGCGGATGCTGGCGATGGAATGGGCGATGTCGGTCGAAGAGGCGATCGAGGCGGAAGCCGTCGCGCAGGCGTTGTGCATGACGACGGCGGATTTCACCCGCGCATTCGAGGCGTTTTCGAACAAGGTGAAACCGGCATTTCAGGGTAATTAAGGGCCGTCCTCATGGTGAGGAGCGCGCCTCTTGGCGCGCGTCTCGAACCATGATGAGATGTGTGCTCCATCCTTCGAGACGCCGCGCAGAAGCGCGGCCCCTCAGGATAAGGCCGGTCCGCGAGAGGGCTTGCCGGAAAAATGCTTTATGTTTAAAATAATTGAGAAGGGCCGATAGCAGCTTCCGGAGGCTTTCATGAAGATCGCGATCATCGGCGGCGGCCCGGCCGGCCTCTATTCTGCGATCCTGCTCAAGAAGCAGCGGCCGGACGCGGACATCACGGTCTATGAGCGCAACCGCGCCGATGACACCTTTGGGTTCGGCGTGGTGTTCTCGGATGCGACGCTGGACAATTTCGAGAAATACGATTCCCCAAGCTATCGCCGCATCACCCGGGAATTCGCCTATTGGGACGATATCGCGGTGCATTTCCGCGGCACCATGCACCGCGTCGGCGGTAATGGCTTTTGCGGCTGCTCCCGCCGCAAGCTGCTTCTGATCCTGCAGGAGCGGGCGCGCGAGCTTGGCGTCAACCTGCTGTTCCAGGCCGACATCGATGACGAGGCGCGCTTTGACGACGCCGATCTCGCGGTGCTGGCCGACGGCATCAACAGCCGTTTTCGCGACAAATATCTCGATCACTTCCAACCCGAGGTCGATGTCCGCTCCAACGTCTTTGCCTGGATGGGTTCGACCCGGCCGCTCGACGCCTTCACCTTCATCTTTCAGGAGACCGAGTGGGGCCGGTTCATTGCCCATGCCTATCAGTATGAGGTGGGACACTCGACCTGGATCTTCGAGACCGATCCTGAGACCTTCGCGCGCGCCGGCCTCAAAGACTTGAGCGAGAAGCAGTCCGCCGATCGGATGGCGGAGATTTTCGGCTGGTTCCTCGAAGGGCACAAGCTTCTGACCAATCGCTCGATGTGGCGCAATTTCCCGATGATCCGCAGCAAGCGCTGGGTCAAGGACAACATGGTGCTGCTCGGCGACGCCAAGGCGACCGCGCATTTCTCGATCGGCTCCGGCACCAAGCTCGCGATGGAGGATGCGATCGCGCTTGCGGACGCCATGCATCGTGCGCCGACGATCGAAGCCGCATTGCAGGACTATGAGACGGGCCGCCGCGAGGAGGTGGAGAAGACCCAGCACGCCGCCGATGTGTCGCTGGTCTGGTTCGAGCACGTCGACCGCTTCTGGGATTTTGATCCAGTGCAGTTCGCCTTCGGCGTGATGACGCGCTCCAAGGCCATCACCTACGACAATCTGATGCTGCGGGCGCCTGACTTCGTGGCCGAGGTCGACAAGGCTTTTGCGCGGCAGGTTCGCGACGGTGGTTTCGACGTCGATGTCGAGAAGCCGCTGGCGCCGATGTTCCAGCCGCTGCGGCTGCGCGAGATGACCTTGAAGAATCGCGCGGTGGTGTCGCCGATGTGCATGTACTCGGCCAGGGAAGGCGTTCCGACCGATTTTCATCTGGTGCATTACGGATCGCGCGCGATCGGCGGCGCCGGCCTGATCTTTACCGAAATGACCTGCGTGTCCCGCGATGCGCGCATCACGCCCGGTTGCACCGGGCTGTGGAACGACGAGCAGGAATCCGCGTGGCGCCGCATCGTCGATTTCGTGCATGCCAATTCGGCCGCAAAAATTGGCCTGCAACTCGGCCACGCCGGGCGCAAGGGAGCGACCCGGCTGATGTGGGACGGCATGGACCGTCCGCTCGAGCAGGGCGGCTGGGATGTGGTGTCGGCGTCGCCAATTCCCTATTTCCCCGATAGCCAGGTGCCGCGCGAGATGGACCGCGCCGCGATGGAGACGGTCAAGGCGGCGTTCGTTGCGGCCGCCGAGCGCGGCGAGCGCTGCGGGTTCGATATGCTGGAACTGCATTGCGCCCACGGCTATCTGCTCGCGAGCTTCATCTCGCCGCTGACCAACAAGCGCACGGATGCCTATGGCGGGCCGCTCGAAAACCGCCTGCGCTTTCCGCTCGAAGTGTTCGAGGCGATGCGGGCGGCATGGCCGGTACACAAGCCGATGTCGGTGCGTATTTCCGCGACCGACTGGGCCGAGGGCGGTATTACCGGCGATGACGCCGTGCTGATCGCGGGCGCCTTCGCCGCGGCCGGCGTCGATCTCGTCGATGTCTCGACCGGACAGACGGTGCGTGAGGCCCGGCCGGTCTATGGACGCATGTTCCAGACGCCGTTCTCCGATCAGGTCCGCAACGAAGCGCGGGTGGCGACGATGTGCGTCGGCAACATCACGACAGCGGACCAGATCAACACCATCCTGGCCGCCGGCCGGGCCGATCTGGTGGCGCTCGGCCGTCCGCATCTGGTGGACCCGTCGTTCACGCTGAAGGCGGCGGCTTGGTATGGCGCCTCGGATATTGCCTGCCCACCGCAATATCTGCCGGGCAAGGAACAGATTTTCCGCAACAGCGTGCGCGACCGGCAGGATTACGACGAGTTGAAAATCAAGGCCAAGCCGAAGACTCGGGCGGAGCTGTCGTTGGAAGTGACAAAGCCGCTTGCGGCGGAGTGACCGGCTGTGGTCCAATCGGATCATGATTTGGTGTTGGTTGCGTAAAGCTTTGCGTGGAGACGGGCGATGAAGGCGATTATCGTCGGAGGGGGGATCGGCGGTCTCACCACGGCATTGATGCTGCGGGCCCGCGGCATCGGCTGCGAGCTGTTCGAGCAGGCCGATACGATCCGCGAGCTGGGCGTCGGCATCAATACGCTGCCGCATGCGATCCGCGAACTGGCCGGCCTTGGGCTGCTACAGAAGCTCGACGACGTCGCGATCCGTACCGACGTGCTGTATTATCTCAACCGTCATGGCCAGGAAGTCTGGAAGGAATCGCGCGGCATCGATGCCGGCCATGACGTTCCGCAGTTCTCCATCCATCGCGGCCGGCTGCAAAGCGTGATCCACCGGGCCGTCGAGGAGCGGTTGGGGCGGGAAGCGCTTCACACCGGTTGCCGGCTCGGCGCCTTCACCCAGGACGAAGGCGGCGTCACGGCGTATTTCTTCGATCGCACCGGCGCGCATATCAAGACCGTGCGCGGCGATATCCTGATCGGCGCCGACGGCATTCATTCACGCGTGCGCGAAACCCTGTTTCCGGACGAGGGGCCGCCATGCTGGAACGGATTGATGCTGTGGCGCGGCGCGCGCGATTGGCCGGCCTTCCTGACCGGCCGGTCGATGATCGTCGCCGGCGGCCTGCATGCCAAGGTCGTGGTCTATCCGATCGCGGAAGGATCAAGCCCGGCGAACCGCCTCACCAATTGGGCGGTGCTGGTGAAGGTCGGCGACGGCAATGCACCGCCGCCCCGCCGCGAGGACTGGTCCCGACCCGGCAAGCGCGAAGAACTGATGCCGCATGTCGCCCGCTTCTCGGTGCCGCATGTCGACGTGCCCGGCCTGATTTCGGCAACGTCTGAGTTCTACGAATACCCGACCTGTGACCGCGACCCGCTGCCTTATTGGTCATGCGGCCGCGTGACGCTGCTCGGCGACGCCGCCCATCCGATGTATCCGGTGGGCTCGAATGGCGCGTCGCAGGCCATCCTTGACGCGCGCTGTCTGGCGGATGCGCTGGCGCGTTCCGAGCACCCGCGTCAGGCCTTGGTGGCATATGAGCAGAAGCGATTGCCGATGACGGCGGAGATCGTGCGCTCGAACCGGCGCGGCGGCCCGGAAGGCGTGATCGACGCCGTCGAGCAACTCGCTCCCGACGGTTTCGACAATGTCGAGCATGTCCTGAGCTATCCCCAGCGCGAGGCGATCGTGCGCGGCTATGCCAGCAAGGCGGGTTTTGCGGCGGTGCCGGGGCTCGCGGCGGTGCGGGCGTAAGCACCTGTTCTCGTCGTTGCGTGGAGCCCGCGGATCCTACCTTCGAGCCCCAGGACAAACTCCACGACGAATCAATTCATACTTTCGTCATTCCGGGATGGTGCGTAAGCACCAGACCCGGAATCTCGAGATTCTCCGATGTGCAATTGCACATCGTAGTTCGCATCTTCGATGCGCCCCGGAATGACAGAGTTGGGATGAACCCTCCTCACGCCCCCGGAGGCGGCGGCAGGAAGTGGATATTGTATTCCGCGGCCATCGCCACGACGTCCTCGGGCTTCTGCTCCTTCATGTTATGCAGGCCCCAGAACAGATCGTACAGCTTTTGGGTCGGAGACACCCAGAACAGCACCTTTGCGGTCTGGTCGGATTTGTTGAAGATGCCGTGAGGCACGCCCATCGCGAGCCGGATCAGATCGCCGGGCGTCGCCTGGGCTTCCGAGCCGGCGAACATGAAATCGAGCTTTCCTTCCAGCATGTAGAGATATTCGTCCTGGTCGGGATGGATGTGCGGCGGCACGAAAGTGCCGGGCGGCAGCGTCGCGTGCCAGGAGAAGGAGTGCTCGGTGCAGGTTTTCGGCACATAGGTCTGGCCGAGGATGTTCCAGGAAATGCCCTGCATGCCCTCGTTGGCGCGTATGATGCCGGTGATCTCGCTTTTCATCGCCTTGTTCCTTCCTCCGTCGTTGTCCGCGTCGGTATCGAACGCCGTGGGACTCGTTTCAATCGCGGCTTTGTTTCAATCGAGTCTTGTTTCAATTGCCCGGCACGCAATCCTTGGCATAGCGGTCGCCGTCATTCTCGAACACCTTCTGGACGATCTCGGTCTGGAATTTTCCATCCGGGCGTTTTGCAACCTTGGTCAGATAGAAATCCTGAATCGGATAGCCGTTGGTGTTGAATTTGAAGCCGCCGCGCAGCGAAGTGAAGTCGGCTTTCTTCAGGGCCGCAGCCACCGCGTCTTTATTGGAGAGGTCGCCTTTCACCGCCCGGACGGCGCTGTCGATCAGCATCGCCGCGTCGTAGGCCTGGAAGGCGTAGGTGGCAGGCACGCTGCTATAGGCGGCCTCATAGGCCGCGACGAATTTCTTGTTTTGTGGATTGTCGAGATCGGGCGCCCAATTCGCGCCGCCGAACATGCCGATCGCCGCATCCTGTTGCGCGGGCAGGGTCGATTCATCAACCGTAAACGCCGAGAGGAACGGGATGCGGTCGGCGAGTCCGGCCTGCCTGTACTGCTTCACCAGGCTGACGCCCATGCCGCCCGGCATGAAGGTGAACACGGCGTCAGGATTGAGCGAGGCGATCTTGGAGAGTTCGACCTGGAAGTCCAGCGTCCCCAGCGGGATGTAGCTTTCCTCGACAATTTCGCCTTTGTAATCGAGCTTGAATCCGGCAACCGAATCCTTGCCGGCCTGATAGTTCGGGACCAGCACGTAGACGCGCTTGTAGCCGCGATCCTGCGCGACCTTGCCGAGGACCTCGTGAACCTGATCGTTCTGGTAGGAGGTCACGAAGAAAAACGGGCTGCAATTCGCGCCGGCATAGCTCGACGGTCCGGCGTTCGGGCTGATCAGGAACGTTCCGGAATCCAGCACCGGCTTGTGAATCGCCTGCAGGATATTGGAGAAGATCGGTCCGACCACGAAATCGACCTTGTCCCGTTCGAGCAGGCCCTTGACCTTGGTCACCGCGGCGTCCGGCTTGAGTTCGTCGTCGACCGCGATGACCTCGACATCGCGGCCCGCCATCTTGCCGCCGAGATCCTTGACCGCGAGCATGAGGCCGTCGCGCGCCTGCTGTCCCAGCACCGCCGCCGGTCCCGACAACGTCACGATGACGCCGATTTTGACCTTTTCTTGTGCAAAAGCATGCCCGGACGCGGCGCCCAGCAAAACCGCCAGCCCCGCCAACCTGAATAGCTGTTTCATGATCGCTCCGTTCATTGTCGGCTTGGGCGGTCTGATCCGGCTCCTTGAAACCTCCGGGATCAGCCGCCACCTCCGAGGAAAGCTCTTGCCGCGTGTCAAGGCGCGGCAACGGCAAAAGACCGGAACCAACATGCAAACGGCGCGCCAATTATTTGAAGCTTAAAGAAATACGGAAAACGGTGCCGGTTGCGGCCACCGGCGTTTTGACTTACAGCACCGGTGGGGCATTTGACATATGATCGCACCATGATCCTCGACTCCGAGACCAAGGCCGTTGAACTGCCGAATGAGCATGGCGACGAGCTTCGATTGTGGCTTCGCCTGCTGACATGCACGACCTTGATCGAGGGTGAGGTGCGCGGCCGGTTGCGCGAGCGGTTCGATGTCACGCTGCCGCGCTTCGACCTGATGGCCCAGCTCGACAAGGCGCCGGAAGGCATGACGCTGTCGGACGTCTCGAAACGGATGATGGTCTCGAACGGCAATGTCACCGGATTAGTCGAGCGCCTGGTCGAATCCGGCCATCTCGACCGGCGCACGTCGGAGTCCGACCGCAGGGTGCAGGTGATCCGGCTGACCAAGGCCGGCCGCGCCGAGTTCCGACGGATGGCGGCGGAGCACGAGACCTGGATCGCCGATATCTTTGCAGAGCTTACGCCGAGGGACGTCCGCGAGTTGATGCGGCTCTTGGCCAAGACCAAGGGGTCGGCGCAGAAATCCGCAAGTCGCCGGGAGGCGTAACGCTGTGGCCGAGATCGACTACGAGGTCGAATATAATAATCGCGCACGGGTTCCTGAAAACCCTTCGCTGATCGCCGGATGGGCGAAAGATTCGGCGGCCTATCGCGAGCAGCATACGCCGCGCGCCATCGTCTATGGTACCGGAGCCCGCCATACGATCGATTTGTTTGCGACCGATGGAGGCGGCCCGATCGTGGTTTTCATTCACGGCGGTTACTGGCAGGCGCTGGATAAATCTTTTTTCAGCCATTGCGCGCGAGGGCTGAACGCGCATGGCGTCAGCGTCGCGGTTCCGAGCTACGATCTTTGTCCCAATGTGACGATCGACGACATCATCGCGCAGATGCGGGCGGCATCGCGCGAGCTGGCGCGTCTCGGACAGCCGCTGGTGATGAGCGGCCATTCCGCGGGCGGCCATCTTGCGGCCTGCATGCTCGCGACCGATTGGGCGGCGGTCGATCCGTCGTTGCCCCGGAATCCCGTGACGGCGGCCTACGCCATTTCGGGCCTGTTCGATCTTGTGCCGCTGGTCGGTACCTCGATCAACACGGCGCTGCATCTTGATCCGGCGGCCGCGCGGGCCGCGAGCCCGTTGTTCTGGAACCCGCTCGCGCAAGGCGATCTGGACGCGGTCGTCGGCGGCAACGAAAGCGCCGAGTATTTCCGGCAAAGCCGCACCATTGTCGAGGCCTGGGGCAAGGCCGGCGTCGCTACCCGGTTCGGCACGGTGGAAGGCGCCAACCATTTCACCGCGATCGCGCCGCTGGCCGATCCCGCTTCTGCGATGGTGACGCGCCTGAAGGAAATGGCCGGACGCTGACCGGCTATGGCGTTTTCGAGCGAAGTGGTTTCCGGTTCGCGTAAAGAAAATGCGTCAAAGCAAAAGACGGAGCTCCGGTTCCGATTCAATCGGAACGAAGCTCTATCGTGCCCAATCCGGCGGCAGCGGCCGCACAAAATAGTTTATTGCCTGAAATTGTTTTAAGCCTAAAATGTTTGCCAGATAGCGCTGCCGGGCGTCCCTGACCCAGGCGAAGAGGAGCGCGCGATGGCCAACGCCGCTAAAATCCAGGCTGACGAATCCCGCGCGACCGGGACCGGTAGCGCCAGCACCCCCGCCGTCCATACCTACACAGCCCATACCCATACTTCCCATGTCGATACGTTCGCGCGGGATCGCCTGCCGCCGCCTGAATTGCAGCCGGAATTCGTGTTCGCACGGCCGGAGCTGCAGTATCCGGAAAGATTGAACTGCGTATCGCATTTTCTCGACCGCTGGGTTGAGGAGGGACACGGCGAGGATCCCTGCCTGTTCGGCGCGGAGATCAGTTTCACCTATCGCCAATTTCAGTACTTGGTGAACCGCATCGCCAATGTGCTGGTCGGCACGTTCGGCCTCGTCACCGGCGGCCGCGTGCTGTTGCGTTCGGCCAACAACCCGATGATGGTCGCGACCTATCTTGCGGTGTTGAAAGCAGGCGGCATCGTGGTTGCGACCATGCCGCTGTTGCGCGCCAAGGAGCTCGCCTATCCGATCCAGAAGGCCGAGATCGCGCTGGCACTATGCGATGGCAAGCTCGCCGACGAAATGGAAAAAGCGAAAGCCATCGCACCGAAACTCCAACGCATCGTCTATTGGGGCACTGGCGATCCCGGCTCGCTGGAGCAGCTTGTATCGGAGGCGAGTCCTGAATTCGCCGCGGTCGATACCGCGTCCGACGATATCTGCCTGATCGCGTTCACGTCGGGAACCACGGGCGAACCCAAGGGCACCATGCATTTCCACCGCGACATGCTCGCGGTGTGCGACGGCTACGCGCGCAACGTGCTCCGCGCAAACCGGACCGATCGCTTCATCGGCTCGGCGCCGCTGGCCTTCACCTTCGGCTTCGGCGGCGTGCTGTTCCCGATGCATATCGGTGCGTCGTTCGTGGTGCTGGAAAAAGCCGGGCCGGACGATCTGCCCGTCGCCATCGAGCGCTACAAGGCGACAGTGTGCTTTACCGCGCCGACATCCTATCGCGCCATGCTCGGCAAGATCGCAGACCACGATCTTTCGTCGCTGCGCAAATGTGTTTCCGCCGGCGAGACCCTGCCGAAGGCAACCTTCGACGCCTGGCTGAAGGCGACCGGCATCAAGCTGATGGACGGCATCGGCTCGACCGAGATGCTGCACATCTTCGTCAGCGCGACCGAGGACCAGATCCGTCCGGGCGCCACCGGAAAGCCGGTGCCCGGCTATGAGGCCAAAATCGTCGACGACGAGGGCAAGGATCTGCCTGCGGGATCGATGGGCCGGCTTGCGGTGCGCGGCCCGACCGGGTGCCGCTATCTCGCCGACGAGCGTCAGCGCAAATATGTGCAGAACGGCTGGAACATCACCGGCGACACCTATGTCATGGATGAGGATGGCTACTTCTGGTACCAGTCGCGGTCCGACGACATGATTGTTTCGGCCGGCTACAACATCGCCGGTCCCGATGTCGAGGCCGCGTTGCTGACCCATCCGGCGGTGGCCGAATGCGGCGTGGTCGGCGCGCCCGACGAGGCGCGCGGCATGGTCGTCAAGGCTTACGTGGTTCTGGCGCCGGGGGCGATCGGCGACGCCATGTTGGCGACGGAGCTGCAAGACCATGTCAAGCGCGAGATCGCGCCTTACAAATATCCGCGCGCGATCGAATTCGTCGCGCAACTGCCGAAGACGGAAACCGGAAAACTGAAGCGGTTTGCGCTGCGGCAGATCGCCCAGGCCAGCGCCGCCTCGGCGTCGGCCGGCATCGCTGCGGAATAGATGTAGTCTATGGAGCATGATCAGGAAAAATGGGCACCGGTTTTCCGAAAAGATTATGCTCAAACAAGAACATGGGCGGCGAGCATGATTCAACTCAGTTGAATCATGCTCTGGCGTTTTCGGGCGAAGTGGATATTGGGTCGCGTGAAGAAAGCGCATCAAGACAGGATGGAGGAAACTGAGCAGTGAGCACGCCAAAGGGGCCGCCCGCGCTCGCCGTGCTGCCGGTTGCGAAGAGCAAGGCCGCGGAGGACAGTCCGCGGATCCTGCAACCGAGCGGCTGGCCGATGCCGAGAGGTTATGCCAACGGCATGGCGGCCGACGGCCGCCTCGTAGTGACCGGCGGCATTATCGGCTGGGACAGCGAGGGCCGTCTGGCCCAGGACTTTGTCGGCCAGGTGCGGCAGACCCTGAGCAATATCTTGGCGATCCTGTCCGAAGGCGGCGCGCGGCCCCAGCATCTCGTGCGCCTCACCTGGTATGTCGTCGACATCGAGGAATATCTGGCGAACCTGAAAACGCTCGGGCAGGTCTATCGCGAGGTTTTCGGCGCGCATTATCCCGCGATGGCGCTGGTCCAGGTCGTGCGTCTCGTTGAAAAGGCGGCGCGGGTCGAGATCGAAGCCACGGCGGTCGTGCCGCGCTGACGGCATCACTTTTTTGAGCCCGGCGGCTCGGCAGCCGGGTTCGTTTTGCTTCCGCGTTGTTAATTCCGGTACGAGCTGTCGACCCGGTCGAGCTTGCGCAGCAGCGCCGGCCACGCCAGTTCGCCGTTCAGATGCGGCCGGTCGGCGCGCGGCTGCATCCGTTCAAACGTGTCTTCCAGCACTTTGGCGGGCGGATAAATCAGCTTGGTGTTGCAGGATAGCGCCATCACCTGGACCTCGCAGGCGCGCTCCATGCGAAACAGCAGGTTGAAGGTCGCAGGCACCGATCGTCCGGCCACCAGCAGGCCGTGGTTGCGCAGGATCATCGCTTCGTGATTGCCGAGATCCCTGACCAGCCGCTCGCGCTCGCCGACGTCGTCGGCGATGCCTTCAAAGTCGTGGTAGGCGATGTGGAGGAAGCGCATCGATGTCTGCGCCAGCGGAAGCAGTCCGCATTCCATCGCCGAGACCGCCATGCCTGCCGGCGTATGCGTGTGCGCCACGCAGTCGACATCGGGCCGGCCCATGTGAATGGCGCTGTGGATCACGAAGCCGGCCACGTTCACGTCGTAATCCGAGGCGTTGAAGAGGGTGTTGCCGTCGAGATCGACCTTGATCAGGTTCGATGCATCGATTTCCTCATAGAGCATCCCGTAGGGATTGATCAGGAACTGGTCGTGCGAGCCGGGCACGCGGCATGAGATGTGGTTGGCGACCATCTCGGTCCAGCCATACATCGCGGTGAGGCGATAGCAGGCGGCGAGATTGACGCGGGCCTCCCATTCCTCGGGGCTCACCTGCTCGCGGACCGATTTGGCGACCTTGATGGCGGGAGAGCTGACGGGAGGGGTCATGGCGGCATTTCCTTGGGTTCGTTTTGTGATTTTGAAGACCCGGTCGACTGCCGTCAGAATACCGGCAACTCCCGTTACACCGCAAGGCGGGCCGGGCCGCGATCCTTGCAAGGCAGCCATCATCGAGGCGCTGCGAAGATGCTGGAGATGCCAACGGGTCGCGTGAATGCGCGCCCGACAATGGCTTTTCCGGTATCGCCGCGAGGCTGTGTTTTCGGGTGGCTTGCGCCGGCGTTATCGCGCTACGGCCAGGCGCAGGAAGCTCATCACGCTTCCGAGCGCGGCGAATCCGGTGCCGAGCGCCAGCGCCAGCGTTGCTCCCTCGCGACCGGCGAGGCTGAAGCACAGCGCCGCCAGTGCGGCGCCGGTGGTCTGCCCGGTCAGACGGGCGGTGGCCACGATGCCGCTGGCGCTTCCGCTGCGGTGCGGCGGCGCGCTGGACATCAGGGCTTTCATGTTGGGGGTCTGAAACAGGCCGAAGCCGATCCCGCAAATCACCATGCGCCAGACGATATTGGCGATGCCGGGGGAGGCGGGAAGCATCGCCAGCAGCGTCATTCCGATCACGAGCAGCGCCAGGCCGAGGCCGCCGAGAATACCGGCGGGGTAGCGGTCGGACAGGCGGCCTCCGATCGGGGCCATGATCGCAACCACCAGAGGCCACGGCGTCATGAAAAAGCCGGTCTCCACCTGCGAGCGCAGCAAGATGTCCTCGAAGTAGAAAGGCAGCGACACGAACGCCAGCCCCTGGACGGAGAACGAACACACGGCGGTGGCGGCGGACAGCGCGAATACCGGCCGCCGGAACAGGTCGATCGGCAGCATCGGCGCCGGATGACCCGCATGCCGGCGAGTCAGAAGCCAGCCCAGCAACAGCGCGGCGACCAGTTCGGCGATCACCAGCAGCGGCGACGCCTTGTGGGCCGCGCTGCCGATCCCGGTAATGAAAAGGCCGAGACAGGCGGCTGCCAGGGCGGCGCCGGGAAAATCGAAGGCATGCACGGCCCGCGGCGTCGACGGCAACGTCTTCAGGCCGATCAGCAGCGCGATCACGCCGAAGGGAAGGTTGATCGCGAACAGCCAGGGCCAGTGTCCGACCGCCAATATGCCGGAGGCGATGGTGGGGCCCAGGGTGAAGGCGGTGGCGACGACCAGCGCGTTATGGCCGAAGCCGCGGCCAAGCATGCGGCTCGGATAGACGAAACGGACCAGCGCCGTGTTCACGCTCATGACGCCGCTGGCGCCCAATCCTTGCAGCACCCGGGCGATCAGCAGGCTGGGCAGCGACCATGCCAGCGCGCAGCCGACCGACGCCAGGGTGAATAGGACGAGCCCGCCGAGATAGATGCGCTGATGACCGACGATTTCGCCGAGCGCGCCGAGCGGCAACAGTGTGGCGACCAGCGCGATCTGGTAGACATTGACCACCCAGACCACGTCCGCCGGGCTGACATGCAAGTCGGTGGCGATGGCAGGCAGCGCAATGTTGGCGATCGCGGTATCCAGCGAAGCCATCGACAGCGCGGTAAAGATCGCCAGGACGGCCCATCGCCTGCGTTCCGCCGGCAAACCATCCATGACCGGCGCGGCGGCGGGTTCCTTCACCGCAATTGTATCCGTTGACATACGCTTGGAACTCTCCAGACCGGTGGCGCTGCGATGGCGTCCCCGCGGCATGTACTACGGTCGAGGTCCGCCCCACAGGCACGCGGTTGCATAATGCGTATGCGACCAAAGTCATAGGAGAAATCGGGGAGGGATTTGGGCCCCGCGTCCGGCCGTCATGCCGCAGAGCCGTTACGCAAGGGGGCCGAGGCCGGCTCGATCAAGGCTGCCTTTCCCGTCCGGTTGCAAACCAACGCCATCCGCGCCATGCCTGTTCAGGGAGGGCCCGGCAATGACCGAAGCAGGCATCAGCGAAATATCCAACGAAGCATCGGCATCGGTTGCCGCCCGCCACGCGGCGACGCTGCAAGCGCTGCCGTTTTCGGACACGCGCGATTTCGAGGAAGCCTCGCGCGGCTTTCTCGGCACGATCGATCACGCGACGATCACATCGGCCGCGGGCAGGGTGGTCTGGAGCCTCGAGCCCTATGGCTTCCTCGCCGATGCGGACGCGCCGGCCACGGTCGACCCGAGCCTGTGGCGGCAGTCGCGCCTCAACATGCATCACGGGTTGTTCGAGGTGCTGCCCGGCGTCTACCAGGTTCGCGGCTTCGACATCGCCAACATGACGCTGATCGAGGGCGATCGCGGCGTGATCGTGGTGGACACGCTGACCTCGATCGAAGGCGCGCGCGCCGCGATCGATCTCTATTTTAGGCATCGCGGCAAGCGGCCCGTGACCGCCGTCATCTTCACCCACACCCATACCGATCATTGGGGCGGTGCGCGCGGCGTGCTCGACGACGAGACGCTGGCGAGCGAAAGCATTCCGATCATCGCGCCCAATCTGTTCATGGAGAATGCGGTTTCGGAAAACATCATCGCCGGTCCCGCGATGCTGCGCCGCGCGCAATACCAGTTCGGGCCGTTCCTGGCGAAAGGGCCGCGCGGCCAGGTCGATTGCGGGCTGGGCAAATCGATGGCGGCGGGCTCGGTCGCGCTGTTGCGCCCGACCGATCTCATCATGGCGACGGGCGACACGCGGGTCATCGACGGACTCGAATTCGAATTCCAGATGGCGCCGAACAGCGAGGCGCCGGCCGAGATGCATTTCTACGTAGGCCGTTACAGGCTGCTGAATCTGGCGGAGAACTGCACGCATAATTTCCACAACCTGCTGCCGTTCCGCGGCGCCGATGTGCGCGACGCGCTGGCCTGGTCGAAATATCTAGGCGAGGCGTTGCAGATATGGGGTGGCAAGGCTGACGCCATGTGCGGCCAGCATCACTGGCCGGTCTGGGGCCGCGAGCGCATCGATACCATGATCCGCGAGCAGCGCGATCTTTACAAGTTCGCGCATGACCAGACCATCCGCCTGATGAATCACGGATTGACCGCAAGCGAGATCGCCGAGACCATCAAGCTGCCGGCCAGCCTCGACGGCGCCTGGCACGCGCGCGGTTATTACGGCCATATCCGCCACAATGTGAAAGCGATCTACCAGAAATATCTCGGCTGGTACGACGCCAACCCGGTCAATCTCGACCCGCTGCCGCCGGTCGAGTCCGGCAGGAAATATGTCGAATATATGGGCGGCGCGGAGGCGATCCTCGGTCGCGCCGCGAAGGATTTTGAGCGGGGCGAATTCCGCTTTGTCGCGCAGGCCGTGAGTCATCTGGTGTTCGCCGAGCCCGGCAACGAGCGCGCCCGCGCGCTGCTCGCCGACACGCTCGAGCAGCTCGGTTACGCCGCCGAGAGCGCGACCTGGCGCAACGCCTATCTGTTCGGCGCCCAGGAATTGCGGCACGGCATGCCGACGGTGCCGCCGCGTCCGCCGATGCCGCGTGAAACGCTGGCCGCCCTGCGCACCGAACAGCTATGGGACGTGCTGGGGATCAGGCTCAACGGCCCCAAGGCCGAAGGCAAGCGCATCGTGCTGAACTGGAGTTTCACCGACACCGGCGAGACCTTCATCCTCAATCTGGAGAATTGCGCGCTGACCTATGTGGCCGGTGCGCAATCGGCTGATGCGGATGCAGGCTTCACCCTGGCGCGCGGCACGTTCGACGAGGTGATCGCGAAACAGACGACCTTCCCGGAAGCGGTCACAAGCGGCAGGATCAAGTTCAGCGGCAATCCGATGCGGCTCGCCGAACTGATGGCGCTGATGGACGAATTCCCGCGCATGTTCGAGATCGTCGAGCCGAAGCAGGCAGTGGTCGCCTAGGTTGGACTCGGCGCATCTTGTCGCGACGAAGCGGCTCGAAATCAAAATGCCTTGTTGATCGTGGCGGTAACTCCTTGGGTAATCACTCTCCCGGAAGAGGTGCCAACCAGCGTCCCGGTAACCGTCGAACCGTTTGTGCCGTTGGGATTGGAAAACGGGCTTGAATAGCCGAGGGCCTGATCGCCCGTCATGGCGAAAGTGTAACTGAAATCCAGGAACCAGGAGGAGTCGAGGAAGTAAGTTGCGCCAATTGTCGCGGCGCCCCCATACACCCAACTGGCACTGGAGAGACTAATCGGATTGCCGGAGACGTCGGTGCGTGCGCCGTTGATATCTGCAAAGCCGATCAAACCGTTCAGGTTGGTTCGCATACGAGATAGCGTCGGACCAACGCCGATGTAGAGAATGCTCTTCTCGAACGACCGGCCAATGAAAGGAATGAAAGCAATCTCATGTGTAATGTTGGTTTGGTAAGATCCGACCAGCGCATTTCCCGTGAACGGGACCGGAGTGGCGCTGCCTGTAGGTGTAAATGATCCCGTTTGGGGCAGGAGAACATTCCGCACAGCGTAGGTTGCTGTCAGATCGCGGTAGGTAAACTTGGCCCCCCATAACCAGTCACTGCCGGAAAAATTTTGGAAATAACCGCCTTGCATCGAAAACGCAAAACCGGACTCTGAATCTATGTGGATGCTGGCGGGACCCGCCGCCGATCCGCTCGAGGTCAACAATCCATTTTGAAAGACATTCGACGTTCCGACGGCATAGACGTCCTGGGTGCCGAAGTCGGATTGATTGTAACTTCCGCCCAGGCCGATGAAGAAGGCGGATCGCGGCACATCCGATCCAGGCGGAGCGATCTGCGCGGCTCGTGCAAGCGGATTCGCCGACTGGGCATTTGCGTCTGGGACGCCACCGGCCGCGGCCAATCCCGCGACAATCACGACGAATGTCAATTTGTTCATATGCGCTCCACGATTGCGAAATATGATTCGTATTCGCAATCGTAGGATCGTGCGAACGAACGGACCTGTTCAAAACAGAACAGTTTGAGAAATGATGCCCGCCGTGGGCACCGCAATATGATCTTCGTCCGCCGGAGATTTTACGGCTGGTCTATTGCCTGCGACGGCGATCTTCGGTTCCGTCGGCCATTATTGGATTTGTGCGGTAACGCCCGTCTGATCAAAGCATCGGTTTTTCGCCGTCTCGCCCCGGTGATTCCGCTGTCCAGTCCTGCGTCGAAAAATTTCCCGCTTTGCCGCCTGGTAGAAACAGCAGTAGGTCGACTCCATCCTGTCCCAACAAAGGGGCGTATCGCGATCGTCACGGATGCGGGACGGGATGCGGTGGACGCGGCAGCATTGGGCGCGTGACGCGATCGCAGGGCGGGTTCCCGTGAGCGGTCGACGGCGCGCAGACGAACGCTGCTATTGCGGACGGTGAAGTCGTGTGGTCCTGACGCCTCGACGCCGGCGTCAAGTTCAGCGGAGGTGAGGTCGGCCCGACCGGGTTCGATTAGCCATTAATCCACTGGATGACGGTGACAAGAAAGCCCGATCACCGGGGAGAGTACGAAATAAGCCGTTAAAACCATCGCGTGCGGGAATGCCGGGTGACCCCGGTGGACTCGTGGTGACTAACTCGTGTGCTTTCTACCTTTGCGCACGAGGCTGCGGGTGCAACGGGCACCCGGCATTCCCCGCGCCCTTTTTAAGGGTCGCTCGCGCCCTTTCTTGAGGCGCGCCACGCCTTTGGGCCGATGGTTCTTGCACAACTCGGGCGCGTTGCGTCGCGGGATTGCGTCTTCGTATGCTTTCTAGCTGTCTGAAAACTGAATCGCCAATGGCGGAATTGCCGGAGACCCGACCCGTTTTCACCTCTCCCTTGGGAGAGGTCGGATCGCATCGGCAGATGCGGTCCGGGTGAGGGGTTGCGATCCATCGAGACCTGAACTCCCGACCCTCTTCCCTCGAAGTTGGATATATCCGACTTCGACAATATGAAATGCCCAACTCGGGTAAACCCGAGTTGGGTGGGAGAGGGAGTTCACTGCCGTTGCCGAAACACCGACGTTTTAATTTTTGCTTCGTAGTCTGGATGCCGCTTGCGCCACGGCGTATTACTCGGCGCTGCTCACCAGCTTGATGCGCGGTTCGGCGATTTCCGTCAGGCCGCGATAGGCGGCGAGATAGTCGAGCGCCATGCGGCGCGCGGTGAAACGCTTTTCGAACTGCTTGCGGATCGCGCCGCGGTCGAGTTCGGAAAGCCGCTTCACGACGCCGACGGCGCTGATCTCGTCCTCGACGATAAAGCCGGTCAGGCCGTCGTCGATGATCTCGGGGACCGAGCCGCGATTATAGGCGATGACGGGCGTGCCGCAGGCCATCGCCTCGATCATGACGAGGCCGAACGGTTCAGGCCAGTCGAGCGGCAGCAGCAGCGCGAGCGCGCCGCTCAGGAAGTCGGATTTCTCGTGATCGCCGATCTCGCCGATATATTCGACCAGCGGATGATCCATCAGCGGACGGATGATCTCGTCGTAATATTCCTGATCGGCGCGGTCGACCTTGGCGGCGATCTTCAGCGGAATGCCGCAGCGGATCGCGATCTTGATGGCGCGGTCCACGCCTTTCTCCGGCGCGATGCGGCCGAGCACCGCCAGATAGCCGGGAGTCACCGGCCGCGGCGTCAGCAGATTTTCCGGCAAGCCATGATGGATGGTGCGGACCCAGTTGGCCTGTGGCACCGGGCGGCGCTGGGCGTTCGAGATCGAAATCACCGGCACGGTGGCGAAGGTCGTGAACACCGGCTGGTGTTCGGGCAGATCCAGCCGGCCATGCAAGGTGGTCACGTATGGCGTCGGCTGCCGGGAGAACAGCGAGAACGGATAATAGTCGAGATGGAAGTGCAGGAAGTCGAATTCCTCGTCGTCGCATTTCCGCCGGACATGCTCCAACAGCACCATATGCAACGCATTGGGGTCGCGGACCGAGCCATCGAGGCGCAGCGCCCTTGGCCATATCGCGTCCAGTTTCGCGGAGGTCTGGGAGTCGCCGCTGGCGAACAGCGTCACGTCGTTTCCCAGTGCGACCAGCTCCTCGGTCAGCCAATGGACCACCCGCTCGGTTCCGCCATAGAGCTTGGGCGGGACGGCCTCCGTCAGGGGAGCAACCTGCGCGATACGCATCTATCTAATCTCCTGTCACGATCGTGAACGAAAAGCCCGTCGTTGCGGTTGGTGCTGGTACACCGGACAGGGAACGTTTCCGCACCTGCGAAGTTCCCATAAGGCGGGCACTTCCTTCAGCAAAGTCACGCTGATGCCATCACACCGATCCGATTTTCGCCGCTGTTACTGCTGCAAGATTGGCGCGCGGTGATGGCGGTATGGTGGGAAATTCAAGGAAGCCTCCGCCGGGCGGTCGAACAAACGCAACGAAACAGAATTTCCCTTTCTTTCCAACGGGTTTGCAGGCACATGGACAGTCTTTCAGGATACGCACATCGTCCTTTTCCGTTTGTGCTGCGCTACCTGCGCATGAGGCCGGCCGCGCACGCGGCCATCCTGACGGCCGTTCTTGCCGCGGTTGCCTGTTCGGTCGGCACGCAATACGGCATCAAGAGCCTGGTCGACGCGTTGTCCGGCGGGCCCTCTCATTCGGGCGACGTATGGCTGGCATTCATTTTACTCATGACGTTGATCGCGTCCGATAATTTCCTGTGGCGGATCGCGAGCTGGATCGCGAGCTTCACCTTTGTCGGCGTCACCGGAGATCTCCGCCGCGACATGTTTCGTCATCTGACCGGGCACGCGCCGAGCTACTTCTCCGACCGGCTGCCGGGCATGCTCACCAGCCGCATCACGGCCACCTCCAATGCGGTGTTCACCGTCGAAAACATGTTCGTCTGGAATGTGCTGCCGCCATGCTTCGCCACCATTGCGGCGATCGCATTGATCGGCAGCGTCAGCCCGGCGATGGCCGGCGGGCTGATCGTTATCGCCGGGATCATGGTGGTCGCGCTGTTCAAGCTGGCGGCCGCGGGCAAGCCGCTGCATGACGATTTCGCCAACAAGGCCGCCGCCGTCGACGGTGAGATGGTCGATGTCATCAACAACATGTCGCTGGTGCGCGCGTTCTGCGGCCTCAATTTCGAGCACGACCGGTTCGACGCCACGGTGGGCCGGGAGTTGATCGCGCGCGGCCGCAGTCTCCGGTACCTCGAAAAACTTCGCCTGGCCCATGCCTTCATTACGGTCGTGCTGATCATCGGCCTGCTGGCCTGGGCGATCACGCTCTGGCAGCGCGGCGCGGCGACGACAGGCGACGTCGTGCTGGTCTGCACGCTGGGAATTTCCATTCTCAGCGCCACGCGGGACCTCGCGGTGGCGCTGGTCGACGTCACCCAGCACGTCGCGCGGCTGACGGAAGCGATCGCGACCCTGCTGCTTCCGCATGAACTGAAGGATCACCCGGAAGCCGAGACCCTGGTCAAAGCGGGCGCGTCGATCGCCTTCAACAATATGTCGTTCCGTTATCCCGGTGGGGTCAAGGTGTTCGACCGCTTCAGCCTTCGCCTGCAAGCCGGCCAAAGGGTCGGGCTGGTCGGACAATCCGGCGGCGGCAAGTCGACGCTGTTCGTGCTGTTGCAGCGGTTCTACGACGTGCAGCAGGGCAGCATCACGATCGACGGCCAGGACATTTCGCGCGTCACGCAGCAAAGCCTGCGCGAGGCGATCTCGGTGGTGCCGCAGGACATCTCGCTGTTCCAGCGCTCGATCATGGAAAACATCCGCTATGGACGGCCGACAGCGACGGACGATGAAGTGCTGCGTGCGGCGATTGCGGCCCGGTGCGATTTCGTCGAGACCTTGCCGGACGGGCTTGCGACCATGGTCGGCGACCGCGGCCTCAAGCTCTCGGGCGGACAGCGGCAGCGCATCGCGATTGCGCGCGCCTTTCTGAAGGATGCGCCGATCCTGCTGCTCGACGAAGCCACCGCCGCGCTCGACAGCGAGTCGGAGGAGGCGATCCGCGAAGCGCTCGGCCGCCTGATGCGCGGCCGCACCGTGGTCGCGATCGCCCACCGGCTGGCGACGCTGCGCAATTTCGACCGGGTGGTGGTGTTGAAAGCCGGCAAGATCATCGAGGACGGTCCGCCGGATCGTCTGATGCAGGGACAGGGCCCGTATCGCGAGTTGGTAACCCGGGAGATGAGCCGCCTTGCGACCCATGCGGCCTGAGTGCCGCGGTAGCGTTTAAGGCCTGGTGCGTTCATCGCAGGTCGGGGAAAAACCGCACGAGGTCAGATGCCAGCCGAAGTCGTAACGCAAATCATGGCGGCCAGATCCGCCGAAGCGGTCGCGGAATCGCCGTTCTACATTCCGATGACCGGGCCTGCGGCGCGGCCGCGGCGCTCGCTCAAGCATGACGACACCTTCATCGTGCTGGACAGTCATGGCGATATCGGCGCCTCGGCCGGCGGTCCGGACGGTCTGTTCAACGCCGATACCCGCTATCTGGCGCGGCTGGAACTCGTGCTCAATGATGTTCAGCCGCTGCTGCTTGGCTCCAACCTGCGCGACGACAATTCCGCGCTGACCGTCGATCTCACCAACCCCGATGTGTACCGTGACGGCCATCTCGTATTGCAAAAGGACATGCTGCACATCGTACGCACGATCTTCCTGTGGCGCGGAACGGCGTATCAGCGCATCGGCATCCAGAATCACGGCGAAAGCCCAGCGAGTTTCGACGTCACGCTGCTGTTCGACAACGACTTCGCCGACCTGTTCGAAGTGCGGGGCGAACGGCGCCCGCGGCGTGGCATCGGCTCCAGCAAGCCGCTCGGCCCGGCCAACGTCACGCTCGAATACAAAGGTCTGGACGACGAGACGCGCATCACGGCGTTGCATTTCGATCCGCGGCCGACGCGCCTTGCGGCGAATGCCGCAGTCTATCATGTCGAGCTGGCGCCGCAGCAGGCAAGCTCGCTGTTCGTCGCCGCATCCTGCAACAAACCCGTGCCGTTCAAGCCCGTGCCGTTCTTCCGCGGGCTGCTGGCGCACCGCCGCGAGATGCGGCAGTCGTCGGCGGGCGCCGCCAGCATCGAAACGTCGAACGACATCTTCAACGAGGTGGTGTGCCAGTCGATGGCCGACCTCAACATGCTGATGACGGACACGCCGCAGGGGCGATATCCCTATGCGGGCATCCCCTGGTATTCGACCACGTTCGGCCGCGACGGCATCATCACCGCGCTGCAGATGTTATGGATCGACCCACGGGTCGCGCGCGGGGTGTTGAGACGGCTGGCGTTCTACCAGGCGAAAGTCGCTGATCCGCTGGCGGACGCCGAGCCCGGCAAGATCCTGCACGAAATGCGCGGCGGCGAAATGGCTTCGCTGCGCGAGGTACCGTTTGCGCAATATTACGGCAGCGTGGATTCAACGCCGCTGTTCGTGCTGCTGGCCGGCCTTTATATCGAGCGCAGCGGCGATGAAGCGACGCTGGCTGAATTGTGGCCGGCGATCGAGGCAGGCTTGCACTGGATCGACGGCGCCGGCGATCCCGATCGCGACGGGTTCGTCGAATATCAGCGCGCCTCCGAAAAAGGGCTCGCCAATCAGGGCTGGAAAGATTCCTACGATGCGATCTTCCATGCCGATGGCCGGCTCGCGGAAGGCTATATCGCGCTCGCGGAAGTGCAGGGGTATGTCTTCGCCGCCAAGCAGTTGGCGGCGCGTTGCGCCCTGCATCTGGGCAAGACCGCAATGGCACGAAAGCTCGAAACCGAGGCGGAGCAGTTGGCGCGGCGCTTCGAGGATGCGTTCTGGTGCGAGGAACTCGGCACCTACGCGCTTGCGCTCGACGGTGCCAAACAGCCTTGCAAGGTTCGCACCTCGAACGCCGGGCAGTTGTTGTTTACCGGCATTGTGCGCGAAGACCGCGCCCGCAGGGTCGCCGCCGATCTGATGCAGGCGCATTTCTTCACCGGCTGGGGCATCCGCACCGTGGCGCGCGGCGAAGCGCGCTATAATCCGATGTCCTATCACGATGGATCGATCTGGCCGCACGACAATGCGCTGATCGCGCTCGGGCTTGCGCGCTACGGGCTGAAGCATTCGGTCGGGCAGGTGTTCAAGGGCCTGTTCGATGCCGCGACCTACATGGATTTGCGGCGGCTTCCCGAACTGTTCTGCGGCTTCAGGCGTGAGAAGCAGCGCGGCCCGACGCTTTATCCTGTCGCCTGCGCGCCGCAGGCCTGGGCAAGCGCGACGCCGTTCACACTGCTGGAAGCGGCGCTTGGCCTCGAATTCGACGTGCAGCGCGGCGAAATCCGTCTGCGCAATCCGCGGTTGCCGGCTTTCCTCGATGAAGTGGTGCTGCGCGATCTACAACTCGGTCATTCAAGCGTCGATCTCCGCATTCGCCGTCATGGCGATGATGTGTCGATGGAGGTGTTGCGCACCCGCGGCCAGATTCAGGTGTCGATCGTGCTGGCCCATTAGAGCCGCATGCGATTGAAGGAGACTCTATGCACGTAAAACGCCAGATCGCGGCGCTCGTTATCATCTTGTCATCGCTCACGGCCGTCCCGGCCTGGACCGCCGACGACACGACGCCTCCGCCGGCCGGCAGCAGCTCGCCCGCAGCGCCGCCGCCTCAGAATGCGACTCCGCCGGAGCCGCCGAAAGAGCCTCCGCCCGCGCCGCCGCCATCGGTCACCATTCTCGGCGCCAAGGAGGCGCATGGTGTGCTCGGCCGCGATGTTCGCAGCGCGGCTAACGAGGACATGGGGCATATCGTCGACGTGATCGTCGACCGCTCCGGTACGGTGCGGGCCGCGGTGATCGATTTCGGCGGATTCCTCGGCGTTGGCAGCCGCAAGATCGTCGTCGAATGGAATGCGGTGCGTTTCGGCCGCGTCTCCGACAAGAGCGACGCCGTCACGCTCGAATTGACCAAGGATCAGGTCAAGGCCGCGCCCGAATACAAGGAAGACCAGCCGATCGTCGTGCTCGGCGCCTCGGGCCGGCTGGAACCGCTGGAATTCGATGACCAATAGAGAAAGCGGAGAGATACATCCTGTTCGCTCGCTCATCCATAGACCCGATCGACCGCACCGATAGCGGCGATCGCAGGCGGCCGATTGGCGGCGGTGATCGCAACGCGCCGTTGCGGCCGGCGCCGGGCGTGCGGCCGCCGCAACCTTCGCCGTCCCGCCAGAGCCTGCGCGGGCTCGATTGGTTCATCTTCTTTCTGGCTGATGTGCAGACCGGGTTCGGTCCGTTTGTCGCGGTGTATCTGACCACGGAAAAATGGACGCAGGGGCAGATCGGACTTGTGCTGTCGATCGGCGGCATCATCGGCCTGATCGGGCAGATGCCGGGCGGGGCGATCGTCGATGCCGTGCGCTCCGAACGGCTGGTGGCGGCGCTGGCGGTCGCGACCATCGGCACCAGCGCGCTCGGATATGCGGTATGGCCGATTTTTCCCGTCGTCGTGATGGCGGCGACATTTCACGCCGCCGCCAGCTGCGTGCTTGGCCCAGCCATCGCCGCGATCAGCCTCGGTCTGGTCGGGCCGCGTGCGATCGGCGAGCGGTTCGGGCGCAATGCCCGCTTCGCCTCGCTCGGCAACGGCATGGCGGCGGCCGTCATGGGCACCTGCGGTTATCTGTTGTCCAGCCGCTCGGTATTTATCGTCACCTTCATCCTGGCCATTCCGGCCTTGCTTTCGCTCGGCCGCATCCGCGAGCGTGAAGTCGACCCTGCGCATGCGCATGGCGCCGTCAGGCCCGAGGCCGATGACGTCAAGGCCACCGGTGTCCTCGGCCTTTTGCGTCAGCGGACACTGCTGATCTTCGCCGCTGCCATCCTGTTGCTGCAACTCGCCAACGCGGCGATGCTGCCCTTGATGGCCGGCGTCGTCACGACCCGGTCGAGCCGGTGGGCGCCGGTCCTGATCGCGGCCTGCATCGTCGTGCCGCAGGCCATCGTGGCGTGGACCTCGCCCACGGTCGGGCGCAAGGCGCAGCAATGGGGCCGCCGTCCGCTGCTGCTGCTGGGGTTCGCGGCATTGGCGATCCGCGGCCTGTTGTTTGCGATCGTCTCGGATCCCTACCTTCTGGTGGCCGTGCAGATCTTCGACGGCATCACGGCCGCGGTCTTCGCCGTCATGGTGCCGTTGATCGTCGCCGATGTCGCCTGCGGCAGCGGTCATTTCAATCTGGCGCAGGGTATTGTCGGCACGGCAACCGGCATCGGCGCGTCGTTGAGCACTGTGCTGGCCGGCTATGCCAGCGATAAATTCGGCAGCGGCGTCGCTTTCACCGGGCTGGCCGGCGTCGCGGCGCTGGGTCTCGTTCTGATCTGGCTGGTGATGCCGGAGACGCGGCGGAACGCGCCGCCGTGAGCGCTTCAGGCCGACAACGATTTCCGATAGAGCGCGCCATAGCAGGCGGCGGAAATATCCCAGCTGAACGACCGCGCCATCGCGTTGCGGCGCATCGAGTTGAGGCGGTCCTTGGCCGCGAAGGTCGTGAATGCCCGGCGGACGCCGCCGAGAAACGATTCCGTGGAAGGCTGCGTGAACAGAAATCCGGTTTCGCCGTCCAGGATGGTTTCGGCGAGCCCGCCGGTTTGATGGCCGATCGGCAGCGATCCGAATTTCTGGGCGTACATCTGGCTCAATCCGCACGGCTCGAACCGCGACGGCATCAGGGTGAAATCGCTGCCGGCAAAAATCCGCCGGGCCTGGCCGTCGTTGAATCCGATCGCGACCCCGATGGCGTGGGGCCGGCGGCGGTGCGCCTCGACCAACGCCTGTTCGATTCCGGGTTCGCCGCTGCCGGTGACGATGATCTGTCCACCGGCCTCGATGATCTCGTCGGCGGCGGACAGCACGAGATCGACGCCTTTCTGATGCACGAGACGGGCGACGAGACCGAAAATCGGACCGCGGGAGACCGCAAGGCCGAATTGCTGGCGGACGTAATCGGCGTTGGCGCGCTTGCCTTCCCAGTCTCCGGCCCCGAACGGGTGGGCGAGCTGCGAACAGCAGCGCGGGTCCCAGCTCTCGTCGATGCCGTTCAGGATACCTGTCAATCGCGCGGCGTTGGAGCGAATCCGGAGCAGCCCTTCGAGTCCGCAGCCGAACTCCGGCGTAGTGATTTCCCTGGCATAGGTTTCGCTGACGGTGGTCAGGTGCGAAGCGTAGACGATGCCGCCCTTGAGAAAGGACAGTTTGCCGTAGAATTCCAGTCCTTCGATATGGAAGGAGCTCTCGGGCGCGCCGATCCGCCGCAGCGACTCCTTCGGGAAGAGTCCCTGATAGGCGAGATTGTGGATGGTCAGGATGCTCGGGATCCGGACTCCGCTCCAGGCAAGATAGGCGGGGACAAGCGCAGCCTGCCAGTCATTGGCATGAACCAGGTCCGCTGCCCAGTTTCTGTCCACCATGCCGGCTGCCAACCGGGCAGCGGCGGAAGCCAGCCGCCCGAAGCGCAGATCGTTATCGGGCCAGTCCTGGCCCGACGGATCGCCATAGGGATTGCCGGGCCGATCATAGAGTTGTGGACACAGCAGCACATAGACCGGAAGTCCGTCCCTGGCCGACGCCAAGCCGATGCTGCAGGCCGGCATCTCCGCCAAAGGCGGGCAATGGCCGACAACTTCAATATGGGTGAGTTGCTCGACGACCTTCCGATAACCCGGAAGAAAAATCCTGACGTCGTTCTGCAGGCGGAGCGCTCGGGGAAGGGCGGCGGAAACGGCGGCAAGACCGCCAACGCGGACGAAGTCGTCCATCTCTGTGGTGACGAAAAGTACTTTCAAGAAGTGCCCCCGGACCAGCTCAGGTCCGCGTCATGCAAGAAAAGGTCCAGTCTGCTTTGCTCAGTATGGAAATGGGATGTGCGAGTCGCAAAGTAAAGAGCTTCCCTGCGCTGTCGGTGCAATTTAGGGTCACGCCGCGCCAGAGAGTGCGTCCTGAGGAATCTCGGGAATGACCGTAGCAGGAAACGATGAGGGTAATTTGACACAGAGCTTCACAGGCCTTCGCGTGCTTGATTTTTCGACCACGATCGCCGGTCCGCACTGCACGCGGATGCTCGCCGACATGGGGGCGGAGGTCATCAAGATTGAATCGGTGGAAGGCGAGACGATGCGATCGCGCCCGCCGGTCCGGCATCATTTCAGTTCGGTCTTCGGCCAGCTCAACGCCGGCAAAAAAAGCCTGGTGCTCGATCTGAAATCGCCGAAGGCGATCGAAATCGTCCGCAAGCTGGTGGCGAGCACGGATATTCTGGTCGAGAATTTTCGCCCCGGCGTGATGCGGCGGTTGAAGCTCGATTACGACACGTTGCGCCAGCTTAATCCGGGGCTGATCTATTGTTCGATCTCCGGCTACGGCCAGACCGGCCCGTCGGCCGAACTGCCGGCCTATGCGCCGGTGATCCATGCCGCTGCCGGCTACGACATGGCGCATCTGGCCTATCAGCCCGGGCGCAGCCGGCCGGATTATTGCGGCGTCTATCATGCCGACGTCCTGACCGGCGTTTATGCCTTCGGGGCGATCGCAGCCGCGCTCTACCAGCGTCAGGGCAGCCGAAGCGGCCAGCATATCGACGTCTCGATGCTGGAATCGATGCTCAGCCTGACCCTCAATGAAGTGCAATGGTCGCAATTCGAGGTGTCGCCGCCGGGCCGTCCGCTGTTCGGGCCGGTCGAGACCGCCGATGGATATGTCATGATCGCCACCGCGAGCGAGAAGACATTCCAGAATCTGGCAGCGGCGGCCGGTCATCCCGAATGGATCGACGATCCGCGCTTTGCGAAATACAACGACCGCCGCACCAATTGGGACGCCTTGATGGATGGTGTCGAAGCCTGGTCACGCACGCTTTCGACCGAACAATGCCTTGCGGCGCTCAACCGGAGCGGGGTCCCCAGTTCGCCCTACCGCACGGTCGCCGAAGCCTTGGCCGATCCGCAGATCGCCCATCGCGGCGCGCTGGCCGAAGTGGAGGACGGCGGCGGCACTTTCAAGGTCATGAATTTGCCGTTCCGCATGTCCGGGGCCCAAATCTCGGCCGGGCGGCGGGCGGCGACGCTGGGCGAGCATAGCGTGACTTATATGAAGGAGGCCGGCCTGTCCGACGACGAAATCGCCGCCTTCATCGGTAAGCCCGTGATGGCGTTGCAGCGCTGAAGCGGGAGCCGGCCTCGTTTGTCTCTGTCACCGAGACGTGGCAGTGTCGACTTTAAGAAAATCGCCAAAGCGATCAAAAACATCGGGAGAGAAGCGATGAAGAGTTTTAAGGTCATCGAGTTCAATGCGCCGCTGGCGGAGGTCGATGCGCCGACGCCGCAGCCGTCGGGAACGCAGGTCCTGATCAAGGTCAAGGCGGCCGGCGTCTGCCACAGCGATCTGCATATCTGGGAAGGCGGCTACGATCTCGGACATGGACGGAAGCGGCTTTCGCTGAAAGATCGCGGCGTCTCGCTGCCGCGGACGATGGGGCACGAGACCGTCGGCGAGATCGTGGCGTTCGGGCCCGATGTGAAGGACGCCGACAAAGGCGGTCTCAAGATCGGTGACGTCGCGCTGGCCTATCCCTGGCTTGGTTGCGGCAAATGCGAAACCTGCCTCGCCGGCAATGAGAATATGTGCCTGAAACCGGCTTCGCTCGGCGTCTATTGCGACGGCGGCTATGCCGACCACATGACGGTGCCGCATCCCCGTTATCTCCTGAACCTGAAGGGGCTCGATCCCGTCACCGCCGCGCCTTATGCCTGCTCCGGTGTCACCACCTACAGCGCGCTGAAGAAGGTCGAAAACTGTTTCCACACGCCGATCGTCATTTTCGGCGCCGGCGGCCTCGGCCTGATGGCGCTGTCGCTGTTGAAAGCCTTGGGCGGTAAAGGCGCGATCGTGGTCGATATCGACGCACGCAAGCGGGAAGCCGCGGAAAAAGCCGGCGCGCTGGCGACCGTCGACGGCAAGGCCCCCGATGCGCTGGAACAGCTCGCCGCAAAAGCCGGCGGGCCGATCCGCGCCGTGATCGACCTCGTCGGCAACGAGGCCAGCACCCAGCTCGGGTTCGACTGCCTGACCAAAGGCGGTAAGCTCGTGATCGTCGGCCTGTTCGGCGGCGGCGCGCCCTGGGCGCTGCCGCTGATCCCGATCAAGGCCATCACGATTCAGGGCAGCTATGTCGGCAATTTGCGGGAAACGCAGGAATTGCTCGACCTGGTGCGCGCCAAAAAGATCGCGCCGATCCCGGTGACGCCGATGCCGCTGGCCAAAGCCAATGAAGCCCTGGTCGATCTGCAAAAGGGCAGGCTGGTCGGCCGTGCTGTGCTGACGCCGTAAGTGCGCTGACGCCCCAAACAGCCTCCCCGTCATCGCGAGCGAAGCAATCCATTCTTCCTTTGCGCGGCGATTGGCTGGCAGAGCGCCCCAAGGCCTGTGGGCGCGTCGATGGCGGTTTAATCTGCGTCGACAAAGCCAATGTGTTCAAGGCGTTCGCGTTCTTTCGCGAGATGTTCGATGAGGCCGCTCAACGTCATCCTGAAGTGAAGACCGAGCGGCTTTATACAGACCGGGCGCAAACTCGGACCTGCTCCAGGCAAGTCTTCAAATCGGCGGGGCAATCATTCAAGATCGGAGAGAGCAGCTCGAACAGGAAATTTGCCGGGCGATCGAGAAATCCGAGCTCATGTCCATCTACGGAGCGCGCGGCATATCGGCGAGGGACATCACGAATACGCTGAGGGCAACGTCCCGAGGGATCAGCGCCGTAGCCTCCAGCAAGAAGTTTATCGCACGGGTGAGTGTTGCAATCGGTATACTCACCGATCCATGTTCACCGGCATCGGAGACCTAGCCTTCGTTGGCGGCGATCGATTCCATCAGCGACACCAGCTGACGCTGCACGGTCTGATCCTTGATCTTGCTGTAGGCGCGAAGCAATCTCAGGCTGAACGAGCTATCGAGAAAAAGCAGGCTTTCGACTTCCCGCGCTTTGCCGTCGCCGTCGTAGAAGAAGGTAACGGGCACGTCGAGCGCGGTGGCGATCTGCTGAAGCCGGGCGGCGCCGACTCGGTTGACGCCCTTTTCATATTTCTGGACCTGCTGAAAACTGACGCCGAGCTGCTCGCCGAGCTCCGCCTGCGAGATTCGCTGCTCGACACGACGCAAGCGAATCCTCTTGCCCAGTTCAATGTCGGGCTTGCCGGCGCTGCGCTGCTTCATTTTCTTTGCCGCTGATTTGTTCATTCTGCTTCATCGTCCTTCGATCGGGTATCCCAAATTGCTAGGTCTGGGATTCATCTTATAACCGCTTTGAATTGCCGGGATGGAGGAATTCATCCACAAATCACGTGAATTTTGTTCCACTATTTGGCTGTCGGCCGGATGATAGGATGGATCGAATACCAGATGCAATTCTAGGTTCAGAGGTACTATCGTCCTCCGTTTCGCGAGCAGGCGTATTTTTAGGACCGGGAACGCCCGAATCGTTCCGGTGCCGTATAGTTGATCGAAATAATCTTGCGCCTCCGTTACGTCGGGCCGGATCAATCTCGTAGATATTGTGTCGGCGTGGTCGCTACGCGGGATGCGCCTCGCAATCAGGAAATGATACTGACTTCATGATTCACGATGTTTCGATCCCGGCGGCGCTGATTGCGGGTTTGGTCAGCTTTCTGTCACCTTGCGTGCTCCCTCTGGTGCCGCCTTATCTGGTCTACCTGACTGGCGCGACCATCGAGCACGTCGCCAATGACGAGCCGGAGTCCGTCTCCAGGCGCGCCGTGATGATTTCCGCTCTGGTGTTCGTGCTCGGGTTTTCGACCGTGTTTGTGGCGCTCGGCGCCAGCGCGTCCCTGGTCGGCGCCTTGATACGGGCCTGGTCGGCGGAATTGTCGATCCTTGCCGGCATCGTCATCATCGTTATGGGCCTGCATTTCCTGGGGCTGACGCGGATCGGATTCCTGATGCGGGAAGGGCGCCTGACGATTCCGAAGCCGGTCGGTCTGTGGGGGGCCTATATAATGGGTCTGGCCTTTGCGTTCGGTTGGACCCCCTGCATCGGGCCGATCCTCGCGGCCATCCTGTCGGTCGCGGCCGCCGAGGCCACGGTGGCGAAGGGGGCGGGCCTGCTTGCGGTCTATTCCGCCGGCCTCGGCATTCCGTTCCTGCTCGCGGCGTTCATGCTCGAGCAGTTCTCGTCGCTGTTTGCGCGGATGAAACGGCACCTCGCCAATGTCGAGCGGGCGATGGGCGTGCTGATGGTTCTCACCGGCATAGCCTTTCTCACCGGCGCGATCTCCAATGTCAGCATCTGGCTGTTGGAGACGTTTCCGGCGCTGCAGAATTTTGGCTAGGGATTAGCGCGCCTACAAATTGCTGTCGGTGATCCCGGCGTAGATCATGGTCCGCAGCTCGCGCCGGATCGGATAGGCGCTCGACGGCAGCACCTGGGTCATGAAGATCGCGATCAGTTCTTCCGCCGGATCGATCCAGAACGAGGTGGTCGCGGCGCCGCCCCAGGCATATTCGCCGGCGCTGCCGGGGACCAAGGTCTTGGCGGGATCCATCGTCACCGAGAAGCCCAGGCCGAAGCCGATGCCGTTATAGGCCGCCTCGCTGAACAGCGACCGCGACATTTCCGGCAGGTCGCGTCCGCCCGGAAGATGATTGGTCGTCATCAGCGCCAGCGTTTTCGGGCCAAGCAGCCTGACGCCGCCAAGCTCGCCGCCATTGAGCAGCGCGCGGCAGAAGGTGAGATAGTCGTCCGCGGTCGAAACCAGCCCGCCGCCGCCGGAAATCAGCGAGGGCGGCGCCAGGAACGAACTCGTGGCCGGATCGTCCTGCAAGGTCAGGCTGCTCTTGCGGCCGGCGCCGTGAAAATTCATGCCGCCCTGCGGATCGGCCGAGTAGCAGGCCGCCAGACGATGGGCCTTGCCGGCCGGCACATAAAAGTCGGTATCGCTCATGCCGAGCGGATCCAGGATGCGCTCCTTCAGAAACTGCTCGAACGGCTGGCCCGAGATCTTGCCGATCAGATAGCCGATCACGTCGGTCGAAACCGAATAATTCCAGGCCTCTCCGGGCGAGAATTCAAGCGGGATCCTGGCGAGGTCCTCGATCATCGAGGACAGCGTCCCGGCCTTCTCCACCCCGCCGATGTCCTTGGCGCGGTAGGCGGCGTCGACGTTGGATCGCTGCTGGAAGCCGTAGGTCAGGCCGGAAGTGTGCCGCAACAGGTCCACGATCAGCATCGGCCGCGACGGCGGCCTGGTCAGGAAGGCGGGCCCGGTGCCGGCGGCGAAAACGCCGAGGTCCTTCCATTCGGGAATGTATTTATGGACCGGCTCGTCCAGCGCGACGCGGCCTTCCTCGAACAGCATCATGAAGGCGACGCTGGTGAGAGGCTTGGTCATCGAATAGATGCGAAAAATCGTATCGTCCTTGACCGGCACTTTCCGTTCGATATCGGCGAAGCCCTGCACCGCGCTATGGACCACCTTGCCGCGGCGATAGACCACGAGCTGCGTTCCCGGAAAGCGGCCGGCCTCGACATAGCGCTGCTTGAGATGGTCCTCGATGCGGTCGAAGGCGGCCTTGGACATGCCGGCGGATTCGGGCGGGGCGGGGGCTAGCATCGGGCGATGTCTCCGGAGCGGTTAAGGCGGTCTTGATAGCTGAAAAGACCGCCTCGTTCCAATCGCTCCTGCTTACCCCGGCGGGGTCGCTGGTGTAGGCTTGTTGTCGGGAAACGCGCACCTTGCAGGATGGTCCAATGACCCAGTTCAACGACACCCAGCTTACCGCCGCCGTGGTCGACAGTTTCGAGGACACCCCGAATCCGCGGGTCAAGTTCCTGCTCCAGGAACTGGTGAAGTCGCTGCATGACTATGTCCGCAAGACCGATCTCACCTTCGAAGAGTGGGAATATGCGATCGATTTTCTGACCCGCACCGGCCAGAAATGCACCTTGATCCGGCAGGAGTTCATCCTGTTGTCGGATGTGCTGGGGGTTTCGATGCTGGTCGATGCCGTGAACCATCGCGAACGCGAGGGCGCGACCGAGACCACCGTGCTCGGCCCGTTCTATGTCGGCAAGCACAAACAGATGCCGCACGGCACCGATATCTCCGCCAACCTGACCGGCGAGCGGATGTTCGTGCAAAGCCGCGTCACCGACCTCAAGGGCAAGCCGCTGGCGGGGGTGCCGGTCGATGTCTGGCATGCCGATGATGACGGCTTCTATGACTCGCAAAAGCCGTCTTATGCGGCGGAAGGCCCGTCATCGCGGGCGCGCTTCGTCACCGATGCCGACGGCCGGTTTTTCTTCCGCACCATTCTGCCATGCAGCTATCCAATCCCGACCGACGGTCCGGTCGGCGAGATGATCCTGCAAACGAGACGGCACCCGATGCGGCCGGCGCATGTGCATTTCCTTGTCGATGCACCGGGTTACGAGCCGCTGATCACCCATGTCTTTATCGACGGCGACAAATATCTCGATTCCGATGTGGTGTTCGGCGTGAAGGATGACTTGATTGCCAAAATCGAAAAGCGCAGCGATCCGGTGATGCCGGACGGCAAGCCGGCGGCCGGGCCGTGGCATCTGATGACCTATGAGTTTCACATGAAGCCCGGCCAGGGCACAGCGCCGCTGCCGCTCGGCTTCAAGGAAACCGAGGACGCCTGACCGGTCGATCCGGCAGGATCTGTCGGGAAAAATCGGCTCCCTTGAGGACCTGCTCATTTGTTGTGTAGCGCACAACAAATGAGCGAATCGCAAATTTTGAATGCGGCGCCCGGGCTCCGAGTGCCGTCTGGCATGATCCGCAAAATACTGTAATTTATATATTTTTTGCGCTCCGGCGGCTTGGCACGAAGCTTGAATAGCTAAGTACCGACGCCATCGACGCCGTCCCTCGAAACCCATCATCCGAATTGTGACGCCGCCAGGCTGGGGCTTTCCTCAGCATGCGCCTCCATGCCTTGCCGCCTGTTTTGGAGCGCGATGTTCTGGAACGCGAGCGCCATGACACCGGACGAACGGATATTCAGCCGCGCAGCAGAAAGGAATTTTCAGTGAGCAATCAGACCTCGACCTGGATCTCGGAATGGAAACCCGAGGATGAGACGTTCTGGAACGCGACCGGCAAATTTGTCGCCCGGCGCAATCTCATCTGGTCGATCGTTGCGGAGCATGTCGGATTTTCGGTCTGGCTGATCTGGAGCATCGTCGCAACCAAGCTGCCGCAGGCGGGCTTTCACTATACGACCGATCAGTTGTTTCAGTTGGTGGCGATCCCCGGATTGATCGGCTCGCTGATGCGATTTCCCTATACCTTTGCGGTCACGACGTTCGGCGGCCGCAATTGGACCATCTTCAGCGCCACGGTGCTGTTCATTCCGACGCTCGGGCTGGCCTATTTCGTGAGCCACCCGGAGACGCCGTTCTGGCTGATGCTGCTGGTCGCCTCCACGGCGGGTCTCGGCGGCGGCAATTTCGCTTCCAGCATGGCCAACATCTCGTTTTTCTATCCCGACCGGATGAAGGGCTGGGCGCTCGGCCTGAACGCGGCCGGCGGCAATATCGGCGTCAGCAGCGTCCAATTGCTGACGCCCATTCTGATGAGCGTCGGCCTCATCAATCTCTACCAGGCCAGTCCGGTCGCGGGCGTCTACCTGCAAAATGCCGGGCTGATGTGGGTGCTGCCGCTGGTGGTGGCGGTGTTCGGCGCAGTCTTCTTCATGAACAATCTGACTTCCGCCAAGTCGTCGTTCAAGGACCAGCTTGCCATTGTCGGCCGCAAGCACACCTGGATCATGTCCTTGATCTATGTCGGGACGTTCGGCTCCTTCATCGGCTATTCGGCGGCATTCCCGCTGTTGATCAAGACGCAGTTTCCGGCGGTGACGATCGCCATCGCCTTCCTCGGACCGCTGGTGGGCTCGCTGTCGCGCCCGCTGGGCGGCCTGCTGGCCGATAAGGTCGGCGGCGCGATCGTGACGTTCTGGAATTTCATCGCCATGGCCGCGGCGACGATCGGCGTCCTGTATTTCGTGGGCATCAAGGATTTCACGGGTTTCCTCGTGATGTTCCTCATCCTGTTCGTCACGACCGGCGTCGGCAACGGATCGACCTACCGGATGATCCCTTCGATCTTCCGCGAGGAAAATCTTCGCAAGGCGCAGGGCGCGGGCGAGGCCGGGCGGGCGCTGGCCTTGAAGACCGCGAGCATCGAGAGCGGCGCTGCGCTCGGATTCATCGGCGCGATCGGCGCCTGCGGCGGCTACCTGATCCCGAGCGGTTTCGGCCAGTCGATCGCGCTCACCGGTGGTCCGCAGCTGGCGCTGGAAATCTATCTGGCGTTCTACGCGATCTGCCTCGCTCTCACCTGGTGGTTCTATATGCGCCGGAGCACCGAGACGTCGGGCGCGTCGGGCCTTGCCGGAGCGCGGGTGTGAGCAGGTGAAGGATCTTTGAGATCGATGCGCGGGAGAGCCCCGCGCATCGCCACCGCAACAGGGAGCGAAAGATGACACCCGATCAAGTGCAACTCGTGCAGCAAAGTTTTGCCAAGGTCGCGCCGATTTCGGATCAGGCTGCGGTGATCTTCTACGACCGCCTGTTCGAAACCGCGCCCTCCGTGAGGGCGATGTTTCCGTCCGACATGACGGAGCAGCGCAAGAAGCTGATGGCGATGCTGGCCGTGGTGGTGAACGGGCTCGCCAAGCTCGAAGCCGTGCTGCCGGCCGCGAGCGCTCTGGCCAAGCGCCATGTCGGTTACGGCGCCAAGCCGGAGCACTATCCGGTGGTCGGCTCCGCGTTGTTGTGGACGCTGGAAAAGGGACTCGGCGATAGCTGGACGCCCGACGTCGCCGAAGCCTGGACCGCGGCTTACGGCACGCTGTCCGGCTTTATGATCTCCGAAGCCTATGGCCGGCCAGAGGCCGCAGAATAAGGACAGGCCGTGAGCGAACCGCTGGTTGTCGTCGGCAACGGAATGGCGGCCGCGCGCCTGGTCGATGAACTGGCGCAGGTCGCGCTCGGCCGTTACGCCATCGCGGTGATCGGCGACGAGCCGCGGCTGGCCTATAACCGCGTGCTGCTGTCGTCGGTGCTTGCCGGCGAGATGCAATCCCATGACATCGAGCTCAAGCCCACGGCGTGGTGGCGCGACCGCGGCGTTACCCTGAAATATGGCTGCCGGGCCACCGAGATCGATGTCGGCCGCCGCGAACTGAAGATCGGAAACGAGGAAAGCATCGCGTTTTCGAAACTGGTTCTCGCCACCGGTTCGACCGCGCTGCGGCTGAACCTGCCCGGCGCGGAACTCGCGGGCGTGCATACCTTTCGCGATACGCGGGATGTCGATCTGCTGCTGGCGCTGGCGGCGCAGAAGAAGCGCGTCGTCGTGGTCGGCGGCGGATTGCTGGGACTGGAGGCGGCCTATGGTCTTGCCCAGGCAGGCGCAGCGGTGACGCTGATCCACCTGATGGACCGGCTGATGGAGCGACAGCTCGATGCGCCGGCCGCCGAACTGCTGAAATCGCTGGTCGAGCCCAAGGGCATCAAGGTGCTGTTGGACGCCAACACCGCGCGCATTCATGGGGCAACCTCCGTCGAGGGCGTCGAACTGACGGACGGGCGGCAGCTCGATGCGGATGCGGTGATTTTCGCGGCTGGTATCCGTCCCAATGTCGCGCTGGCGAAGGACGCCGGCATCGCCGTCAACCGCGGTGTCGTCGTCGACGATCATCTGCAGACCGATTTGCCGGACATTTTCGCGCTCGGCGAATGCGCCGAGCACCGCGGCGTCTGTTATGGGCTGGTCGAGCCGGCCTATGAGCAGGCGCGCGTGTTGGCGCGGCATCTCGCGGGCGCCCCGGCCCGCTACGAAGGCAGCGTGGTCGCGACCAATCTCAAGGTTTCCGGCGTCAGCGTGTTTTCCGCCGGCGATTTCATCGGCGCCGACGGCAGTGAAGCCATCGTGCTGAAGGACATCAGGCGCGGGACCTACCGGAAGCTCGTGATCGCGGACGGTCGCCTCACCGGAGCCGTTCTGGTCGGCGATGTCGGCGACGCACTTTGGTATCTCGAATTGATCCGCAGCCATGAATCGGTCGCGGGCATTCGCAGCGACATGATGTTCGGCCGCTCCTTCTCGATCCGGAAAGAGGCGGCGTGATGAGGCGATCGCTGACATGACCGCCATCGATCCGACCTTGCGGGCGACACGCACCACCTGTCCTTATTGCGGCGTCGGCTGCGGTGTGCTGGCGACGCCTGATGGCGTCGGCGGCGCGGCGATATCGGGCGATCCCGAGCATCCCGCCAATTTCGGGCGGCTCTGCTCCAAGGGTTCGGCGCTCGGCGAGACGCTTGGCCTCGAGGGCCGGCTGCTTCATCCGATGATCCGCTGCGACAAGGGCGCGATGGAGCGGATTGCCTGGAGCGACGCGCTCGACCACGTCGCGCACCGCCTGCACCACATCATCAGGCGTGATGGCCCTGGCGCGGTGGCGTTTTATCTCTCGGGCCAATTGCTGACCGAGGATTATTACGTCGCCAACAAGCTGATGAAGGGATTCATCGGCAGCGCCAATGTCGACACCAATTCGCGGTTGTGCATGTCGTCGTCGGTCGCCGGGCACCGGCGCGCGTTCGGCGCCGATACCGTGCCGGGCTGCTATGAAGATCTCGACGAGGCCGACCTGCTGGTGCTGACCGGCTCCAACGCGGCGTGGTGCCATCCGGTGCTGTTCCAGCGCATGCTGGCCAACAAGCAGAAGCGCGGCGCGCGCATGGTCGTGATCGATCCGCGCCGCACCGATACCGCTGGCGATGCCGATCTGTTTCTGGGCTTGAAGCCCGGCACCGACACCGCGCTGTTCAGCGGCCTGTTGGTGTATCTTGCCGACGCCGGCGCATTCGATCGTGATTATATCGAACGTTATACCTCGGGCCTCGATGAAGCGGTCTCGCGCGCGCGCAGCATCGCCGGCAGTGTTGCCACCACCGCGCTGGCGACCGGCCTTGCCGAGCGCGACGTCGCCGAGTTCTTCCGGATGTTTGCGGCCACGCCGGCCGTGGTCACGCTGTATTCGCAAGGCGTCAACCAGTCGGCGCAGGGCACCGACAAGGTCAACGCCATCCTCAACTGCCATCTCGCCACCGGGCGGATCGGCAAGCCCGGCGCATCGCCATTCTCGCTGACCGGCCAGCCCAATGCGATGGGCGGGCGCGAGGTCGGCGGGCTCGCCAATCAGCTCGCCGCGCATATGAACTTCACGCCGCCGGACATCGACCGGGTGCGCCGGTTCTGGAAGGCGCCGCGCATCGCGACCCATGAGGGCCTGAAAGCGGTGCAGATGTTCGAGGCGATCGGGCGCGGCGAGATCAAGGCGCTGTGGGTGATGGGCACCAATCCGGCGGTATCGTTGCCGGATGCCGATGCGGTGCGTGCCGCGCTGGCAAAACTCGAACTGTTCGTGGTCTCGGAGAATGTCCGCTCCAACGACACCGTCAATTCCGGGGTGCATGTGCTGCTGCCGGCGCAGGCCTGGGGCGAGAAATCCGGCACCGTGACCAATTCGGAGCGGCGCATCTCGCGGCAGCGCGCGTTTCTGGCGCCGCCCGAAGAAACCAGGCCCGATTGGTGGATTGTCGGCGAAGTCGCCAAGCGGCTCGGTTTCGGCGCGGCGTTCGATTTCAATTCGGCCGCCGACATATTCCGCGAACATGCCGCGCTATCGGCGTTCGAGAACGACAGCAGCCGCGATTTCGATATCGGCGCGTTGAGTTCGATGTCGGACCGGGCGTTCGATGCGATGGGGCCTTTGCAATGGCCGATGCGTTTCGGCGAGGCGGAGCCGCAGCGCCGTTTTTTCGCCGAAGGCGGATTCTTCTCCAACGACCGCAAGGCGCGTTTCATTGCCCCCGAAGTGCCGGCGCTGCGCTCCGAGACGAGCGCGTCGCGGCCGCTGCGGCTCAACACCGGCCGGATCAGGGATCAATGGCACACCATGACCCGCACCGGCGCCAGCCCGCGGCTGGGCCAGCATCTGCCGGAGCCGTTCGTCGAGATTCATCCCGACGACGCCATCAGGTTCGGTGTCGCCGATGGCGGCTTCGCGCGTATCACCACCGATTACGGTCAATGTATTCTCAAGGTCGTCGTCAGCGGAAGGCAGCAGCGCGGGATGCTGTTCGCGCCGATCCACTGGAGCGAGGAAACGTCGTCCGGCGCGCGGGTCGGAGCGCTGGTGGCGCCGTTCACCGATCCCTATTCCGGCCAGCCCGAGAACAAGGCGACGCCGGCGTCGATCGCGCCCTATGAATATGTCTTTCGCGGCTTCGCGCTGTCGCGCAAACCGCTGCAATTGCGGCCGCAGATCTGGTGGGCGCGCGTCTCGGTCAGCGGCGGCTGCGGCTATCTGCTGGCCGACAACGCCGATCTCTCAGGCTGGCAATCCTGGCTGCATGCGGTGACCGGCGACGACCTCGCCGAATACAGGGATTTCGGCGGCGGCGTCTATCGCGCGGCGTCGTTTGCGCAAGACCGTATCGAGACCTGCCTGTTCATGGGGCCCGCGCGCGATGCGGGCGACTGGAACGTGGTCAAGAGCCTGTTTGCTGTGGATGCGCTGAGCAGCGACCAGCGCCGGACCTTGCTGTCGGGAAAATCGATGGACCGGGTCGCGAGCGCGGGTCCGGTGGTCTGCGCCTGTTTTGGTGTTGGCCGCGCCACGATCTGCGAGGCGATTGCGGCCGGCGCCGGTACGGCGGCGGAGATCGGCGCGCGGCTGAAGGCCGGAACCAATTGCGGCTCGTGCATTCCAGAACTGAAGCGCCTGATTGCGCAGACAGGTGCCGCGGACGCCGATCTCGGCCGACGGCAACTAACCGCGGTCTCCAACTAGCACCTTTTCAACCCTCATGGTGAGGAGGCGCTTTTGCGCCGTCGCGAACCATGCAGGCCATCCTTCGGGACGCGTGGGAACGCGCCCTTCAGGATGAGGCAATCGACGGCGTGGACGATGTCATTTATGGTGGCCTTGTTTTGAAATGCAGGTGAAACACCGCGATGATGTATCTCGACACCCCGCCACGGCTGATTGCGGCCGAGGTTTTCTCGGCAATGCCCGACCAATTCCGCCGCGAGGGCGTCAGCACGGAGTGGGCCGACGCCAACCGGCCGGGCCAGCCGACGGATTGCTTCATCGAAGGGCCGTCGTTCGACGCTGCTGGCAACCTCTACATCGTCGATATCCCGTTCGGGCGCATCTTCAGGATTGCGCCCGACGGACAATGGTCGCTGGTGGCAGAATATGAGGGCTGGCCCAACGGGCTGAAGATCAGCCGCGACGGGCGCATTTTCGTCGCCGACTACCGGCGCGGCATCCTGGAGCTCGACGTGAAAGCCGGCCGCATGCTGCCGGTGCTGGCCTCGCGCAATTCGGAATCTTTCAAGGGCTGCAATGATCTGCATCTAGCCTCCAACGGCGACATCTATTTCACCGATCAGGGCCAGACCGGTCTGCACGATCCGACCGGGCGCGTCTATCGGCTGACGGCGGGCGGGCGGCTCGACTGCCTGATCGATAATGGCATCAGCCCGAACGGTCTGGTGCTGGATCCCGCGGAAACCGTGCTGTTCGTGGCGATGACACGCGACAACGCGGTGTGGCGGCTGCCGTTCATGAAAGACGGCAGCGTCTCCAAGGTCGGCCGTTTCTGCTCGATGTTCGGTTCCGGCGGTCCCGATGGGATGACGATGGACCGGGCCGGGCGCTTGTTCGTGGCGCATGTCTCGCTCGGCCATGTCTTCGTGTTCGCACCGAGCGGCGAGCTGATCGCGCGGATCAAGTCCTGCGCCGGGCCAGCCTGTACCAATATCGCGATCGGCGGCAAGAATAACGACCGTCTCTACATCACGGAGTCGGTCACCGGCACCGTAATGGTCGCCGATATCGGTGTTCTCGGTTAGGTGTTGCGCAAGCGAACGCGACAAAATGACTGTCATTCCGGGTCTGGTGCTTCGCGCTATCCCGGAATGACGGCCGAGCCTATCATCGGCGTGTGTTCGTGACCCGCCGGTTCGCAATGACGGCAAGAGATATCGCGAGGCAATCATGAGGCAGCGGAAATTCGGTAACACCAACGTCGAGGTGTCCGTGATCGGGCAGGGCACCTGGTACATCGATCGCGGTGACCGCAACAGCGCGGTCGCCGCGTTGCGCCGCGGCCTCGATCTCGGGATGACTCATCTCGACACCGCCGAGATGTATGGCGATGCGGAGTTCGTGATCGCCGACGCCATCGCCGGCCGGCGCGATGAGGTTTTCCTGGTCTCGAAGGTGCTGCCGAGCAACGCGTCGCGCCGCGGCACCATCGCGGCGTGCGAGCGTTCGCTCAAGCGGCTGAAAACCGACCGGCTCGACTGCTATCTCCTGCATTGGCGCGGTTCCTATCCGCTGGCGGATACGGTTGCCGCGTTCGAGGAATTGGCCGACGCCGGCAAGATCCGAAGTTGGGGCGTCAGCAATTTCGATACCGACGATCTCGACGAGTTGAAGGCGGTGGCCAGCGAAGGCAGGATCGCGTGCAATCAGGTGCTCTATCATGTGCAGGAACGCGCGATCGAGCACGCGGTGATTCCCTGGTGCAAAACCCATGGCGTCGCGGTGGTCGCCTATTCGCCGTTCGGTCACAATGATTTCCCGTCGCCGCGCAGCAAGGCGGGGCAGGCGCTGCAAACGATCGCCGACGCGCATGGCGCAACCCCGCGCCAGGTCGCGCTCGGCTTCCTCACGCGCGATCCTGACGTGTTTGCTATCCCAAAGGCCGCTACAGCCGAACACGCCGCCGACAACGCCGCGGCTGGCCGGTTGACGCTGAGCGAAAGTGAACTGGCGCTGCTGGACAAGGCCTTTCCGCGCGGCCCGAAGCCGCGCGGTTTGCCGATGCTTTAGAACGTGATCCGGAAAAGTGGAAACCGGTTTTCCCTCGCGACAAACGCGGAACGCGTTTGCGCGGAGATCATGCTCAAACAGAAAGTTAGAGCTGGATGACGATTCGAAGAAAAGTCATCCCGCTCTGGCAGGTGCCTTTTGCGCGCGGCTGCAACGGTTGTAGCGGCGGCCCGGAACAATCGTGCATATCGGCTCCCTGTTTTCGGTCGTTGCCGATCGGATGCTTTTAGCGTTCCTTAATGCCTGCCTGCTTCGATGACCCGATTTCCATATTCGAGTTTAGCTGTTGAGCCCTCCGCCCGCCGTATCCGCCAGGCTGGACATTTCTCCGTTGCCGTTGCCCGAGAACAAACCGGCGGAATCGGCCGTGTCTGCTCGCGCCGACCGGCCGTTCCGCGGCATCGCGCTGCTTCTGGCTGCCACGATATGCCTCGGCACCTCGGACGCTACCTCGAAATATTTGTCGGCGACGTTGCCGTCGATCGAGATTGCCTGGATCCGGTTTCTCGTGTTCGTGCTGATCATGATTCCCGCGATGCGGCCGGGTTCGCCGCTTCACGCCTTGCGGACCAGCCGTCCCGGTTTGCAGGTGATGCGCAGTGTCGCGCTGCTCGGTTCGGCCTTGTTCTTCATCTCCGGCTTGCGGTTTCTCCCCATTGCGGAGGCATCCGCCATCAGCTTCGTGTCCCCGTTGTTCGTCACCGCGCTATCGGTCTTTTTTCTCAAAGAGAGTGTCGGCCTGTACCGCTGGCTCGCGACCGCGGCCGGATTGATCGGCGTGCTGATCGTTTTGCGGCCGGGTTCCAGCGCTTTCGATCCCGCAGCCTTGTTTTCGCTCGCGACCGCGGTTACCTGGGCCGCGACGTTGATCATGACCCGCATGATGAGCAGCGAGCGTGCGGTCACCACGATGACCTATGCCGCGATCGTCGGATTCGCCATCATGTCGGTGCTGGTCCCGTTCGTCTGGGTGTGGCCGAGCTGGCGCGACATTTTCTTCGCCATTGTCGTGGGCGTCTCATCGACCGCGGGGCAGTGGATCGTGGTGCTGGCCTTCCGCTACGCCAATGCCTCGGTGCTGGCGCCGTTTTCGTACACGCAGTTGATATGGGTCAGCTTCCTCGGCATCGTCGTTTTCGGCGAAGTGCCCGATGTCTGGACCGTGACCGGCGCCGCCATCATCGTGGCCAGCGGTATCTATACCGCGCACCGGGAACGGCTGCGGCGGTCGGCCGGGCTTCTGGTGCAGGCCGAGCCGTCGTCGAATCCGTGATTGCAGCGGCCTGCGGTCACGAGGCTTTTCGTCGTCCCGGACAAGCGAGTGCAGCGAGCGCGATCCGGCACTCATACGCCGCGGCGGAAGTTGTTTGGCGAGATGGTTGGCGGCCTTCTTACTTAAACCATGAAGGCCTGTGGTTATGGGTTCCTGCTTCCGCAGGGATGACAACAAACAAAAGCCATAGCTCACACCGGCAGCGCGATCGAATATTTCACCTGGCTCAGCGCAAAGCTCGACTCGATCGAGGCGATGCCGTCGAGCCGCGTCAGCTTGTTCTTCAAAAACGCTTCATAGGAAGAAAGATCGGCGGCGACGACGCGCAGCAGGTAATCGCGATTGCCGGTCATCAGATAGCATTCCAGCACCTCGTCCCATTTCGAGATCGACCGTGCGAAACGGTTGAGGTCTTCCTGTTTCTGCCGCGCCAGCTTGATCGAGATGAAGACGCTGACATGCAGGCCGAGCGATTTTTGGTCGACGGTCGCGATATAGCGCGTGATCACGCCGCGCTGCTCCAATAGCTTGACGCGGCGATGACACGGCGAGACCGACAGGCCGACTTTATCGGCCAATTCCTGCATGGTCATCCGGCTGTCGGCTTGCAGCAGGCCGAGAATTTTGCGGTCGATGGCGTCGAGCGTGTGCATTGGTAAAAAATCCGATTAATGGGCTTCGTTGTGGGAATTTATCCCAATTTATCGGGGTATGTCGCGACAATTTGAGATTTTTAGCGGGAGCCGGCCCGGTAACATCGGCGCTTCAAGATAACCGCGGAGATGACCGCGTTCTGGGAGGAACCATGATGCCCGTCGAACCCGCACGCCTTGAGCGGCTGTCAGCACTGGCGCGCAAAGTCCTGTGGCTGTCGTCATGGACCATCCATCACGCCAATCATATCCGGCCCAATAGCGATGGGTTGAAGGTCGGTGGCCATCAGGCCTCGTCAGCCTCGCTCGTCAACATCATGTCGGCCTTGTATTTCTCGGTGCTGCGGCCGGAGGATCGCGTCGCGGTGAAGCCGCATGCGAGCCCGGTGTTTCATGCCATCCAATATCTGTTCGGGCATCAGACCCGCGAGAAGCTGGAGAATTTTCGCGGCTTCAGGGGCGCGCAATCCTATCCGTCGCGCACCAAGGACACCGACGACGTCGATTTCTCCACGGGCTCCGTGGGTCTCGGCGTGGCGCAGACGCTGTTTGCCTCGCTGGTGCAGGATTACGTCTCGGCGCATGGCTGGATGAAGGACCGGTCCGAGGGGCGGATGATCGCGCTGGTCGGCGATGCCGAGATGGACGAAGGCAACATCTTCGAGGCGCTGCTCGAAGGCTGGAAACACGGGCTGCGCAACACTTGGTGGGTGGTCGATTACAACCGCCAGAGCCTCGACGCCGTGGTGCGCGAGGGGCTGTGGGCGAAATTCGAATCCATGTTCCGCAATTTCGGCTGGGACGTGGTGATCGTGAAATATGGCAGCCTGATGCGGGCCGCGTTCGCCGAGCCCGGCGGCGAGGCGCTGCGGCGCTGGATCGATGCCTGCCCGAACCAGCGCTACGCGGCGCTGTGCTTTCAGGGCGGTGCCGCGTTTCGCAAGCGCCTGTACGACGAGATCGGCGACCAGGGGCCGGTCACGCAACTGATCGACCGGCGCAGCGACGACGAATTGCTGGCGCTGATGTCCAATCTCGGCGGCCACGACATGGCGAGCATGATCGAAGCCTTCGAGGCCATCGATCATGACCGGCCGGTCTGTTTCATCGCCTATACCATCAAGGGCGTCGGCCTGCCGTTCCAGGGCCACAAGGACAACCATGCCGGCTTGATGACGGTCGCCCAGATGGAGAAATGGCGCGCGGAGCAGGGCATCCGTCCGGGCCATGAATGGGAGAAGTTCGAAGGGCTGTCGCGGGATCCGGCAGAACTGGAGGCGTTTCTCGCGGCGGCGCCGTTCAACCGAGAGGGCCGTCGCCGCCTGACCGACGACGTGATCGAGGTGCCGCGACAGCTTTCGTTCCAGCCGTCGCCGCAGATGTCGACCCAGCAGGGTTTTGGGCTGGTGCTGAACGAACTGGCGCGTGGCGACAGCAAACTGGCATCCCGCATCGTCACCGCGTCGCCCGACGTCACGGTGTCGACCAATCTCGGCGCCTGGGTGAACCGGCGCGGATTGTTTGCCAAGGCCGAAAACGCCGACCTGTTCCGGAGCGAGAAGATACCTTCGACCTTCAATTGGGATGCCTCGCCGAGAGGCCAGCACATCGAACTCGGCATCGCCGAGATGAATCTGTTCATCCTGATGTCGGCGCTGGGATTGTCGCACGCGATCAACGGAACGCGGCTGTTGCCGGTCGGCACCTTGTACGATCCCTTCATCGAGCGCGGCCTCGATGCGCTCAACTATGCCTGCTATCAGGATGCGCGCTTCATGGTGGCGGCGACCCCGTCCGGCATCACGCTGGCGCCGGAGGGCGGCGCGCATCAGTCGATCGCGACGCCGCTGATCGGCATGGCGCAGGATGGCCTGGCCTCGTTCGAGCCGGCCTTCGTCGACGAACTCGCAGTCGTCATGGGCTGGGGCTTTGAGCAAATGCAGCGCGAAGCCGGCGATGGCGGATCGGTTTATCTGCGGCTGTCGACGCGCAGCATCGAGCAGCCGCAGCGGATCATGACGCCGGACCTGCAGCGGGGCATCACCGAAGGCGCCTATTGGCTGCGCCCGCCGGGACCGAATTGCGATCTGGTGATCGCCTATACTGGGGCGGTCGCCCCTGAAGCCATCGAAGCCGTGGGGTTGATCGGCGAGAGCCACCGGGATGTCGGCCTGCTCGCGATCACCTCGGCCGACCGGCTGCATGCGGCGTGGACGGCGGCGCGCAAGCTGCGCCGCGACCGGCGCGGCGTGGCGCATCTCAGCCCGATCGAAAGGCTGCTGGCGCCGCTGCCCCGCGATTGCGGTTTCGTGACCGTGATCGACGGCCATCCCGCGGCGCTGGGCTGGCTCGGCAGCGTGCGCGGCCATCGCGTCGAAGCGCTCGGTGTCGAGCATTTCGGCCAGACCGGCACCATCGGTGACCTCTACCGGCATTATGGTATGGACGCCAACGCCATCATCGACGCGGCGGAAAGCGTCACCGTCGGCGCGCCGGTGCTGCACCGCAAAATGGCGGTATAGGATTTAAAACCGTCATTCCGGACGACGCGTAGCGGCGATCGGCGCGCATCTTCGACGCGCCCCGGAATGACGGTGGAGGGAGCCTTGCCAGCCTGATGCCGCCGATCTTATATCAAGCGTCTGCCGCAACACGGCACCCCGCATATGGCGGGTTCAATTTGCCGGGCTTTCGTGCAAGGATGCCTGCCGAACGCTTCCGTTCCCTTTTCCATCCGCTCGGAAATCAAGAGGTTCACGATGGTCAATCGCATGCAGTTTTACATCGATGGCGCCTGGGTCGATCCGGTCGTCAAGAAGTCCACGCCCGTCGTCAACCCGGCGACCGAAGAAGCGATGTATGAGGTTGCGCTCGGCTCCAAGGCCGACGTCGACAAGGCCGCCGCCGCCGCCAAGCGCGCGTTCGAGACCTATTCGCAGACCAGCCGCGAGGAACGCGTCGCGCTGTTGTCGAAGATCGTCGACGTCTACAAGACCCGCATCAAGGATATCGGCGCCGCCGTCTCCGACGAGATGGGCGCGCCGCTGCCGATGGCGGAGAAGCTGCAGGCCGGCGCCGGCCTTGGCCATCTCATGAACACGCTCGAGGTTCTCAAGAATTATCATTTCGAGGAACCGATGGGCAGCGCCGTGGTGGTGCGGGAGCCGGTCGGCGTCGTCGGCATGATCACGCCGTGGAACTGGCCGCTGAACCAGATCGCCTGCAAGGTCGCGCCCGCGCTTGCCGCCGGCTGCACCATGATCCTGAAGCCGTCGGAATTCACCCCGACCTCGGCCCTGATCTTTGCCGAAATCCTCGATGAAGCGGGCGTGCCGAAGGGCGTGTTCAACCTGATCAACGGGCTTGGCCCGGAGGTCGGCGCCGCCATGAGCGAGCATCCGGATATCGACATGATCTCGTTCACCGGCTCGACTCGCGCCGGCATCGACGTCGCCAAGCGCGCCGCGCCGACGGTCAAGCGCGTCAGCCAGGAATTGGGCGGCAAGTCGCCGAACGTCATCCTCGAAGGTGCCGACCTCACCAAGGCGGTCACCGGCGGCGTGATGCACATGTTCAACAATTCCGGTCAGTCCTGCAACGCACCGTCGCGGATGATCGTGCCGCTGTCGAAGATGAAGGAAGTGGCTGCGATCGCCAAGGGCGTCGCCGACAGGACCAAGGCCGGCGATCCGCGCGCGGAAGGCACCACGATCGGTCCGGTCGTCAACCGCACCCAGTGGGACAAGATCCAGTCGCTGATCCACAAGGGTATCGAGGAAGGCGCGACCCTGGTCGCGGGCGGGCCTGGCCTGCCGGAAGGCGTCAACAAGGGTTTCTATGTGCGCCCGACCATCTTCGCTGATGTCACCGAGAACATGACCATCGCGCGTGAGGAAATCTTCGGGCCGGTGCTGGTGGTCATGGGGGCCAAGGATGAGGAAGACGCGGTGAGGATCGCCAACGACACGCCCTATGGTCTGGCGGGTTATGTCTCCGCCGACACCGTCGAGACCGCCCGCAAGGTCGGACGCCGGATCCGCGCCGGCAATGTCAATTTGCAGGGCGTGCCGAATGACCGTACCGCGCCGTTCGGCGGCTACAAGCAGTCCGGCAACGGCCGCGAATGGGGCCGCTACGGCCTGGAAGAATATCTCGAGGTCAAGGCCATCGCCGGCTTCAACGCCGCGTAAGCCGATCTTTGCGATCCATTAAAACGCCGGAGCGGATATCCGCTCCGGCGTTTTGCATTTTGGGAAGCATAAATCCATCGTCGTCCCGGCCAAGCGAAGCGCGAGCCGAGACCCATAACCACGGGCCATTGTTTTGCACGAGGCCGCGGCCCCGGCTTAAAAAACATAGGATTGTGGTTATGGGTCCCCGCGTGCGCGGGAACGATTTGCGGATGGGCCTCGCGCCTATCCCCCCAGCGCGCCCTGGGTGTTCACATACAGCGCGTAGATCGACTGGCTTGCGGCCATGAACAGCCGGTTGCGCTTGAGCCCGCCGAAGCACAAATTGGCGCAGCGTTCGGGCAGCGCGATGCGGCCGATCATGACGCCGTCGGGCGCGAACACCACGACGCCGTCGAGCTCGGGATCGCCCATGCCCCAGCCGCACCACAGATTGCCGTCGATGTCGGCGCGCATCCCGTCCGGCGTGCCGGGGCCGGCATCGACGAACACGCGCTTGTTGGAAACCCTGTCGCCGCTGGCCGCGACATCGTAGGCGAGGATCTTGCGGGTCGGCACGCCGCGCGACTCGATGACGTAGAGAATCTTCTCATCGGGCGAAAAGCACAGCCCGTTCGGGCCAAGTACGCCTTCGGCGACGATGGAGGCTTTTCCGGTCTGGCCATCGAGCCGGTAGACATTCATGTCGAGCTCGGGCTCGGCCTTGTAGCCTTCATAATTGCCGAGCAGGCCGAACACCGGATCGGTGAACCAGATCGAGCCGTCGGATTTCACCACAACGTCATTCGGCGAGTTCAGTCGCTTGCCGTCGAAGGAGTCGATCAGCACCGTGATCGAGCCGTCATATTCGGTCCGCGTCACGCGGCGTCCGCCATGCTCGCAGGTGACCAGCCGGCCCTGGCGGTCGCGGGTGTTGCCGTTGGCGAAATTCGAAGGTTTTCGGAAGATGCTGACCGCGCCGGTTTCTTCCTCCCATTTGAGGATGCGCTGGTTCGGAATATCGCTGCAGAGCAAATAACGCCCGTCGCCGAACCACACCGGGCCCTCCGCCCAGCGCAAGCCGGTGGCCAGCCGCTCGACCGCCGACAGTTTCAGACAGTATTTCTCGAAACGCGGATCGAGCGCGTGGATCGCGGGATCGGGATAATAGCTCGCCGGACTCCAGCCGGCGGAACGGGACGTTGCCTCGGACATTTGCTTTTCTCGTTGTTACATTTTTCTTGACGGGAACTGTTGCTAGCATCCGTGTCGTTCGGCAGCAAGTAACAGGCATTTCACCCGTCGTTGCGAGGAGCCGACGGCTCGCCAGTGGCGGTGAGGTGCGGCTTGCCGCATTGTTCGCGACGCCGTGTTCTTTTAAACCATGAAATGCCGCGTATCTTGAGGACCGGGCGATCATCAAGCCCGGGCAGGCTTGGCTCAAAAACGCTATAATCGCCACTTGCGGCCGCAGCCCGGAACCCATACTCACGGTCCCCGGATATGGATTTCCGACCTTACCTTACGGATTGGCCGGAACGATGTTTGAATGAAGGGAGCCAAAGATGGCTGACGGACTGCGCAAGGGTTTGACGAGTTACGGCGACGCCGGGTTTTCGCTGTTCCTGCGCAAGGCCTTCATCAAGGCGATGGGCTATTCCGACGATGCGCTGAACCGCCCGATCGTCGGCATCACCAACACTTTTAGCGATTACAATCCCTGCCACGGCAATGTGCCGCAGATCATCGAGGCGGTGAAGCGCGGGGTGATGCTGTCGGGGGCGATGCCGATGGTGTTCCCGACCATCTCGATCGCCGAAAGCTTCGCCTATCCGACCTCGATGTACCTGCGCAACCTGATGGCGATGGACACCGAGGAGATGATCCGCGCCCAGCCGATGGATGCGGTGGTGGTGATCGGCGGCTGCGACAAGACGCTGCCGGCCCAGATCATGGCCGCGGTCAGCGCCGATCTGCCGACGGTGGTGATCCCGGTCGGGCCGATGGTGGTCGGCCATCACAAGGGCGAGGTGCTCGGGGCCTGCACCGATTGCCGGCGGCTGTGGGCGAAATACCGCGCCGGCGAAATCGACGATGTGGAGATCGAGGCGGTCAATGGACGGCTGGCGCCTTCGGTCGGGACCTGCATGGTGATGGGTACGGCCAGCACGATGGCCTGCGTCACCGAGGCGCTCGGCCTGTCGCTGCCGATGAGCGCGACCATTCCCGCGCCGCACGCGGAGCGTTTTCGTAGCGCCGAAGCCAGCGGCCGGGTCGCCGCCGCGATGGCGGTTACGAAGGGACCGCGTCCGAGCGAATTGCTGACGCCGGCCTCGTTCAGGAACGCCCAGGTGGTGTTGCAGGCGATCGGCGGCTCGACCAACGGCCTCATTCATCTGACGGCGATCGCCAACCGCACCAAGCATCGCATCGATCTCGATGCCTTCGACAAGCTTGGCCGCGAGGTGCCGGTGCTGATCGACCTGAAGCCCTCGGGCGAGCATTACATGGAGCATTTCCATCATGCCGGCGGCGTGCCGAAGCTGATGGCGCAGCTCGGCGATCTGATCGATCTCGATGCCAAGACTGTCAGCGGCCAGACGCTGCGCGATGTCGTCGCCGGCGCAGAGGATGTTCCGGGGCAGGACGCGATCCGGCCACGCAGCAACCCGATCAAGCCGGAAGGTGCGATGGCGGTGCTGCATGGCAACCTCGCGCCGCGCGGCGCGGTGATCAAGCATTCCGCGGCGAATCCTAAGCTGTTGCAGCACACCGGCCGCGCCGTGGTGTTCGAGTCCGTGGAGGACATGACGCTGCGGGTCGACGATCCAGATCTCGACGTCAACGCCGACGACGTGCTGGTGCTGCGCAACGCCGGGCCGAAGGGCGCGCCGGGCATGCCCGAGGCCGGCTATCTGCCGATTCCGAAAAAGCTCGGGCGCAGCGGGGTCAAGGACATGGTGCGGATCTCGGACGCGCGGATGAGCGGCACCGCGTTCGGCACCATCGTGCTGCACATCACGCCGGAATCAGCCGTCGGCGGCCCGCTGGCGCTGGTGAAGAACGGCGACATGATCCGGCTCGATGTTGCCAAGCGCAGCATCGATCTGCTGGTCGACGCCGCCGAGCTCGACAAGCGCCGCGCGGCGCTGAAGCCTGCGACGACGCCGGACTGGGCCAAGCGCGGCTACGCGCATCTGTTCAACGAAACCATCCTGCAGGCCGACGAGGGCTGCGATTTCGACTTCATGCGCGGCGAGGGCAAAGGATAGCGGCGAGGGGTGATCTAACGGCTCGGACATCAACCCGACCGTCATGCCCCGCGAAGGCGGGGCATCCAGTAATCCGAGTCGATGAGTTAATCCGAGGTGCTGCGGAATAATGGATCATCCGCTTTCGCGGATGATGATGGCTTACTTGGCGGCTAACGTTTTTGACCTTTACTTCCCCTTGCTCGTAAACTTCTTCACGGCAACGCGGAATTCGTCGGTCTGCATGCAGCCGATGATGCCGTCGCGTTCGGCATCGAGCTGGGCTTCGACCGGGGTGTTCGGCGCGCTGTAGACCAGCGCCTTGGTTGCGGCGATCCCGGCCGGCGCGGTTTGCGCCAGGCGCTGCGCCAGCTCGCGGGTCGCGGCCTTCAGCTCGACGGCCGGAACCATTTTGGCGAGCAGGCCCCATTGATAGGCCTGCGCCGCCGAAAAACTGTCTTCGGCGAGAAAGATTTGCAGCGCGCGCCGCGAACCGACGCTGGCCGCAAGGCCGACGGTGCCGCCGCCGTCTGGCGAGACCCCAAGCTTGGCATAGGCCGGCGTGAAGCGCGCATCTTCCGCCGCGATGCAGAGATCGGCGGCGAAAGCGAGCGACATGCCGGCGCCTGCGGCCGAGCCATGTACGCTGGCCAGCACGATCTTCGGCATCCGCCGCAGCGTCGCGATGAAGGCATGGTAATGTTGCAACAACTCGCCGACCACGGGCGCGATGGTGTCGGAAGCCGCGGCGGCGCCGATGGTTTGCAGGTCGCCGCCGGCGCAGAAGGCGCGGCCTTCGCCCTCGATCACCAATACCCGGATATCGTTCGACGCCTCGATTTGCGCGCCGAGCTGTTCAAGCTTTTTGGCGATCGACAGGTCGATCGAGTTGAACGCGGCCGGACGGTTGAGCGTGATGGTCGCGATCGGGCCTTCGATCCGGAGCAATGCGGGATCGTCGGGCAGCGAAGTGGCGGATGTCGGCATGGCGATAGCCCTGATCGGTAAGGTCGAAGCGCATTTAGATAGCAGAAGAGGAGAGGTGACAATCCCCGGCCGTATCCGCGCAATCCAGCCTGAACACAGATCGACAGGCGGTGCAGCGGATCATCGCACTGCAACAGCCGATAGAGTGAGGGTCTTACCGGACACCAGCTTGCTAGGCGCCTACCTGAAACTCCTGCTTGACGGTCTCGATGTCGGCAAGCGTCGGCAATCCGGCCTCGTTGCCGAGGCGCTGGATCTTGTAGGTCGATGCGGCGCGCGCAAACTCGAAATGGTCGTGCCAGCTTTTGCCGGGATTGGCGAGATAGGAATAGACATAGGCGCCGTGGAACACGTCGCCGGCACCGTTGGTGTCGAGCACGCGATCGCGCGGAATCGGCAGCGCCGGAAGCGTGCGAACCGCGCCCGCTTCGTCGTACCAGACAAGGCCGCGTTCCCCCATCGTGACGCCGCCGACGCGGCAGCCGCGGCTCTTGAGATAGTCCAGCATCTTTTCCGGCGTCAGGTCCATCTGCTCGCACAGCCGTTCGGCGACGATGGCGACATCGATGAATTCGAGCAGTTCGTGCGTGTTGGTCCGCAGGCCGCCGCCGTCGAGCGATGTCAGGATGCCCGCCTTGCGGCACAGTTTCGCATAATGGATCGCGGCATCCGGCTGGTGACCGTCGATATGCAAGGCGCGGCAATTGCCGAGATTCAAAAGCGGGAAGGGATGGATATGCTCGTCGTCGCGGCAGCGCACGATCGCCCGCTTGCCGTCCTTCGGCATGATGAAGGACAGCGACGACGAGTTGACCTTGCGCGGATGGATCGAAATCCCGTACTTCGCGGCCATGTCCTGAAACATCCGGCCGAGCCAGTCATTGGCGACGGTGGCGATCAAGTCCGGTACGATTCCGAGTTTGGCGCAGCAAAACGCCGCCGTGACCGCGTTGCCGCCGAACGAGACCGCGTAGGCGGATGCGACATGCTTTTCGTCGCCGGTCGGCATGTGATCGGTGATGAAGGTGACATCGATATAAGTTTGTCCGATGAAAAGAGCCTGCATTCGTTTTCCGTCGTGGCTGATGGGTGGTCCCGGCCGGCCTGCATACATTAGCACCGGTTATGGCGGATCATTCGCTAAAATTATTCGCAACTGGACCGCTGGCGAGATAACTTTGCAGCCGTGCTACAACCGTCCTCCGGCACTGGGCCGGCGACCGGGCGGTCCGCATCCGCTCCGAGTTCCTGGCAGCGAGAGATCGACGAGGAAAACGATGACTGTCTATTCCGGCCCGGTGTTCGATATGGCGGTGAAGCAGTTCGGCGTGATCGCCAACTATCTTGAAATCCCGATCGACGAGCGCGACCGCCTGCTGTTGCCGAAGCGAGCGATCACCGTGTCCTGCCCGATCCACCGCGACGACGGCACGGTCGCGGTGTTCGAGGGCTACCGCGTGCAGCATCATCTCACGCTCGGCCCCACCAAGGGCGGCACGCGCTTTGCGCCCAGCGTCGATATCGGCGAGGTCGCCGCGCTCGCGATCTGGATGAGCTGGAAATGCGCGCTGGTCGGTCTGCCCTATGGCGGCGCCAAGGGCGGCGTCAATGTCGACCTTTCCCGGATATCCAGGCGCGAGCTGGAAGCGTTGTCGCGGCGCTACATGCAGGAGATGATTCCGTTCGTCGGGCCGCATACCGACGTGATGGCGCCCGACATGGGTACCAACGAGCAGGTGATGGCGTGGTTCATGGACACCTATTCGATGTATCAGGGCCGGACCGTGACCGAGATCGTCACCGGCAAGCCGGTCGCCTCCGGCGGCACCTTGGGAAGGCGCGAGGCGACCGGGCGCGGCGTTGCCTATCTGGCGCAGCGGGTGATGCGGGAGCTTTCGATCGACTCGAACCATGCCACCGCCGTCATTCAGGGTTTTGGCAATGTCGGCTCCTACGCCGCGCTGGGCTTGCATCAAGCCGGCCTCAAGGTGATCGCGGTCAGCGACCACACCGGCGCGCTTCACGACGCCAGGGGCCTCGACATTCCCGCACTGATGCGGCACGCGGCCACGCATGGCAGCATCGCCGGCTTCTCCACCGAGTTGCAGTTCGACCCGAAGCAAATCCTGACGCTGGCCTGCGACGTTCTGGTGCCGGCGGCGATGGAGCGCGTGATCGATGCGCGCGTCGCGGAAAACCTGAAATGCCGCGTCCTGGCGGAAGGCGCCAACGGCCCGACCACGCCGGACGCCGATTTGGTGCTGGACAAGCGTCAGAATGAAATCTTCCTGATCCCCGACATTCTTTGCAACTCCGGCGGCGTGGTGGTCAGCTATTTCGAATGGGTGCAGGATTTGCAGCAATTGTTCTGGGAGGAAGAGGAAGTGATGCGGCGCGAGTACCACATCCTCGACCGCGCCTTCGAACAGATGCTGGCGCGCGTGCGGGCCGACAAGGTTTCCCATCGGACCGCTGCGATGGCGATCGGCGTGGAGAAAGTCCGCGCCGCCAAGAACACGCGGGGGCTTTTCCCGTGATTACAGGATTAGATCACGTCGTCGTTCTCGTCAGCGACATCGAAGCCGGAGCGGCCGCCTACCAGACGTTGTTCGCGCGTGCGCCATCGTGGAGAAGCGCGAGCGATGGCGCCGAGCGCGTGCTGTTCACGCTCGACAATATGACGCTGGAATTGATGGCGCCCGGTGGCGATGGCGCGGCCGCCGATCGCATTCGCGCGGTTCTGGCCGAGCAGGGCGAGGGGCTGGCGAGCCTCTGCTTCCGCACCGATGATATCGCGAAGATGCACCGCAGGCTGGACCGTCTGACGCTGAAGCCGGAATCGGTTGTGGAAGCCGAGAGCCGGGATGCGGCGACCGGCACGGCGATGTCGTGGAAACGAACCCGCGCGGCGACCGATAGGACGCGCGGTGTGCGGCTGTTCTTCCTGGAATTGGCAAGCCAGCGTCCGCTTTCGGCGCCGACCGCTCCCGCCTCGATCGCCGCAATGGATCATGTGGTGATCGGCACCGCCGATCCCGAACGGGCCGCCGCGCTCTACGGCGCGCGCCTTGGGCTCGACATGGCGCTGGACCGCTCGCATCCGGAATGGGGCCGGTTGATGTTTTTCCGCTGCGGCGATCTCGTCGTCGAGGTGGCCCACCGGCCGGGCAGGGAGGCTGCTGACGCGCCGGACAGGCTCCGCGGCCTTTGCTGGCGGGTCGCCGACATCGACGCGACCCGGGCGCGGCTTGTCTCAGCCGGCGTCGATGTTTCGGAAGCGCGCGCCGGCCGCAAGCCGGGGACGCGGGTGATGACGGTGCGCAGCGGCACCTGCGGCGTGGCGACGCTACTGGTGCAGCGTTCGCCGAAGCCCGATGAAGATCGCTAAGCTTCGACGCGGACGCACCGGACGCGATTCATGTTTAAACCCGGCCGCGCGTGCTTGCACGCGGAATCGTGCTCTATGCGTGGGTCGGCCAGTGCCGTTCGCGGAACCAGATGCGGTAGTCCGACGACATCTTCGCGCGCTGCGCCGCCGGCGCGTGCCGCTTGCAGGTCGAGGCTTCCTCGCTGCTGTCAGGCGCACCCCAGCGCAGTTCGGCGCAGTCGTTCGGATTATAGGCCATCTCGAAATCCGCCGCCCGATCGATCACGTCCTTGAGCGACAGCGTCCATTGCGAGCCATCGCTGCGCGTATAGGAAAATTTGCGCGAGGCAAGCTCGGATTCGAGCACGCCCTGCAATTCGGTTTTCACGGTCCCGATGCTCTTGCCGGCCGGTATCGCGTACCGGTCCCGTCGTCGCGCGAAGTGATCGGGAAATCCGCGCACCACATCGATCGCGATCAGCAGCCGGAAGTCGCGCGCCGGCGTCGAGTAATCCTCCCAGGCGCCGGTGGTCTCGAAGATCGAAGGGCCGTTCGGCATCGCGGTGTCGCCGGCCTGCTTGTCCTGGTATTTTCGTCCGTTCTCGACCGATGTGACGCGCGTCTTCACCTGCTCGTTGAGGCTGGTGATGGCGTCCGTCATCGCCTTCACGGGATCGAGCGGCTCCGGCGACATCACGTCATCCATGCGGTCGTAAAAGTCCTCGGCGCTCAGCTGTGATTGCTCAAGCGAAAAATCATCATATTGCGGATTCTTGCCGATTTCGGCGTTGCTCAGCCGCCGCAACGGGCCGTTTTTGTCGCGCACAATCGGCCGGAAATGCTTGAAGCCGGGACTGCCCAGCGAAGGCTCGTGTACGAACAGGAAATTGCCGCGCCAGAACCGCTTGCGGGTGATCGATCCGTCCGGCTCGGCATCGACGGCGAGGAAGACGCCCGGCGTGCCGTTCAACTCCGGCACGCGATGCACCAGCATCAGCACGTGGCCGTAGGGGTCGGCGTATACCGTTCCCGGGCGCAGTGCCTGCTGTGTCAGCGGAACGGTGTAGAAATCGCTGTTGTCGTCGTTCGCCGCCACGCGCACGGCGCCGGTATGGACGACATCGCCGACATTCCGCAAATATTCGGCGAATGTCGCCGGCCGCTTCGGCTTCGGCGGTGTCGGAGCGGCGGGTGGCGGAGTAGCCGCCGGCGGCTCGGCTGGTTGTGACCGGCCAAACAAACCGAGGACGGTCGGCCTTGGCGCGGGAGGCGTGGCGGCGGCCGGAGTGGCCGCTGCGATGTCCTGTTCGACCGGCGGCGGCGGACGCGTGACCTCCGGATGCTCGATGTCGAACCACTGGTAACATTTGGGCGGCTTGCCGGCCATGCCGCGCGAGCAGTTCGAATAGCCGAACGGCAGCCCCATCTTGTAGGCGAAATAGGCGCGCAGGAAATAGACGAAGTCGGCGCAGTCCGGGCGCAGGCCGGTCTGGGTATTGTCCTCGTTGAGACCCAGATGGTTGAACAGGAAATTGCGCGACCGGTCGCGCAGCACTTCATGCCACACTTTCCAGGACAGGTCCTGGTCGGGCGGCGCGTCGAACAGTTTCTCGATCCATGCCGAAAACAACGCTTCCGTCGTGCTGTTCCAGTTGTTGCGCACCTGCCAAAAGCTTCCCGACGGCGCGTGCAGGGGCTCCGGCTTGCTTGCGCTCACGGCGATCTCGCGTGTGATCGTGCTGCAACCCGCCGCTGCGTGGTCGAGCGCCAGCGTCGCGTGCCATGTGCCCGCGGCCGGCGCGGCGACCTCGGCGAACCAGGAATAAGGCGCGCCGCCGTGGCGGTCGGACGATTTGGCCGCCACGCCTCCGTCGGGCGCGGTCAGCGAAAGGACGCCCTCGACCGGGTTTTCGGTAACGACCATGACGCGCAACGGCGCGCCCTTCCAGGGAGCGAGCGGCGAGGGCAAAAACGTCAGTTCGGGTGCGTCTGCACAGGCGGCGGATGCCGCTTCGGCCGGTGATCCCGCCGTTGATAACAGCAGAAAGGAACATCCACCTGCGATCAGCAACAAGGCCGTCGCGGCGGCAAACCGGCGTGGGAGCAGCATTTGAATGATAACCTTCGTAGAAAGCGCCCCGAATGTGGATTCGGCTCTGCAGAACCAAAACATACGATACCGAATTCGCGGTCATGAGTCAGCGAATTTGAAGGCGATTTTGCGGCCCGGTGGTCGTTCTCGATGGCGGCAGAGTTCCACGGGCAACCGGCCATGCTCGGCTTAGATTGAACCCGTCAGGTTTCCGGAAAGCTTCCAGCCGCCTTGGCTGTTCGTGCATCGCCGTGAGAGGCGCAACGTCGGCTTCGGCCGCCGTTTTGCTTTCGGAAGGTTGTCGCGGCATGCCGTCCCGGCAGGCACCCCCTGCATTGCATCCGATGGCATCCGGAACGTCACCATGCGATGATGAGGGGTCAATCAAGGAACCCCAGACATGACCACGCAGGATTTTTCGGCCGGCAATTATCGTTTCATCCCGGCCGTGTTTCAGTATTCGAGCGGCGCCGCGGCCCATGCCGGCTTCGAGATCGAGCGGGTGCGCTTCGATCGGCTGGTGCCGCTGGCGGAGGGGTTTGCGCAGATCGCCAAGTATATTCAAGCCGCCGGACGGCCGCTGACGTCGTTCTGTGCCTGCGAGTTGCGTTCGCCTGCGGTTGTCACCGAGGACGGGTTTCGAACCTTCAACGAGCACTACGTCAAGACGCTGGCGGAGTGGGGCATTTTCGACGGCACCACCAATCCGGTGGCGCGCAGCAATGTCTGTCTCGAGATCGATCCGCCGGCCGAGCCGTCATTTTACGCGTTTTCCTTTACCCGGCCGAGCAGCAGCGCGGCGTCATCGTTCGTGATCGCGGGCGGTGCCGAAACGCGCGGCACCGGAAGCTACCCCGAGCGGATCGTCCGCTATCGTGACACCAGCCTGGAAGCGCTGAAAGAGAAGGTCCAGTGTACGGTCGGGCAAATGGAAGAGCGGCTTCGAACCTTTGGATTTGGCTGGAAGGATACCACGGCGGCGCAGGCCTATTCGGTGCGTGACTTCCATCCGGTCATGGTCGACGAATTGGTTCGCCACGGCGCTCTGCGGTCGGGCCTGACCTGGCATTTTGCCCGTCCGCCGGTGCTCGATCTGGAGTTCGAGATGGACTGCCGCCGTGTCACGCGCGAATTGCTGATTTAGAGGATCTTATCAGAAAGTTTTTCTCATGGTGAGGAGGCGCGGAAGAAGCGCCTCCTCACCATGAGGGCACCATTACCGTTCGCGCGGATCGAGCGCGTCGCGCAGGCCGTCGCCGACCAGGTTGAACGACAGCACCACGAGGAAAATCCCGAGCCCCGGCCACAGCGCCATCCACGGCGCGCTGGTCAGGAAGCGTTGCGCGGAATTCAGCATGCTGCCCCAGGACGGGGAGGGCGGCTGTTGGCCAAGCCCTAGAAACGACAGCGCGGCTTCGGCGATGATCGCGGCCGCGACCGAAAGCGTGGCCTGCACCAGCAAGGCCGGCATGATGTTGGGCAGGATGTGAACCACGACGATCCGCCACGGCGGATTGCCGACGGCGCGCGCAGCTTCGACATAATCCTCGACTTTCACGTTCATCACCTGGCCGCGGGTCAGCCGTATGAAGATCGGCGTTGCGGAGATGCCGATGGCGATCATGGCGTTGCTGAGGCTTGGGCCGAGAAAGGCGGCGAGTGCGATGGCGAGGATCAGGAACGGGCAGGCGAGCATGGCGTCGGTGATGCGGCTGATCAGCGCATCGATGAAGCCGCCGCGATAGCCGGACAGCAATCCGAAGGGAACGCCGATGCCGAGCGCGATCCCGACCGAGATCACGCCCGCCATCAGCGAGGCGCGCGCGCCATAGATCATGCGGCTCAGGACATCGCGGCCGAGATCGTCGGTGCCGAACCAATGCGCTGGTGACGGTGGCTTGCGGACCAGCGACCAGCTTGTCGCGATCGGATCGTAGGGCGCAATCAGCGGCGCGAATACCGCGAGCGCGGCGAATGTCGCGATCACGGCGAGCCCGATCACCGCACCCTTGCGGTGGAGCAGCCGGCGCAGCGCGCGCCGGGCCGGGCTTTCCAATTCATCCGTCGGGATCACGGACAGATCGCCAAGCGCAGCATCGGCCATGCGCTATGCCCTCAGCCGCGGATTGACCAGCATATAAGCGAGATCGGCGAACAGGTTCAGCGTGATGTAGACCGTCGCCGTCACCAGCACCACGCCCTGGACGACGGCGTAGTCGCGGTTGAACACCGCATCGACGATCAATTTGCCGAAACCGGGAATGGAGAAGATCTGTTCGGTCAGCACCGCGCCGGACAACAACGTTCCCAGTTCAAGCGCGCCGAGCGTGATCACTGGCGTCAGCGCGTTGCGCAGGGCGTGTTTCAGGATCACGTTGGTCTCGGAAATGCCCTTGGCGCGCGCGGTGCGGATGTAATCGCTATCGAGCACCTGCAACATGGCGCCGCGGGTGTGCCGCATCAGAATCGCGGCGATGGCGTTGCCGAGCACGAAGGCCGGCATGATGGTTGACGCCAGGCTGGCGCGCCAGTTTTCGGACAGCGGCACATAGCCAGAGGCCGGCAGCCAACCCAGCTTGATCGAGAACAGGAAGATCAGCATGATCCCGAGCCAGAAATTGGGGGTCGAAATGCCCCACAGCGCGAACAGGTTGGCGCCGTAGTCCCACGCCGTATCTTTTTTCACCGCCGAGACGATGCCGGCGGGAATGCCGATCAGGAAGGCGATCACGATCGCCATCGACGCCAGTTGCAGCGTGACGGGAAGCTTCTCCTCGATCAGCTTGAGCACCGGCTCGTTGTTGCGGAGCGACTGGCCGAAATCGCCCGACAGCACGCCTTTCACCCAGTAGAAATATTGCACCGGGATCGGCCGATCGAACCGGTATTTCTGGCGGATCTGGGCGATGATCGCGGGATCGCGTTCCTCGCCGGCCATCACCAGGGCAGGATCGCCCGGCAGCAATTGCTGCAACGAGAAGATCAGGATCGACACGAAGAACAGTGTCGGGATCAACTGCACGATGCGCTTGGCGAGGAAATTCAGCATCGTCTTTGCCCAGTTTGACGCACGGGGAGATTCAGTCCGGCCGATGGCGGCCGCCGTGTCGTTCCCTCCCCCGCAAGGGGAGAGGGAGTGGAGAAGGTGCTCAGGCCGATCGGGCTCATTTCAGTTTCAGCCCGACCACGCGCACCAAGCCATCCGGCATCTGCTTGTAGCCTTCGAGCTTGTTGGTGTGGGCGATCAGGATCGTGCGGTGATAGAGGTAGACGATAGGCAGATCGGTGAGCAGGATGTTGGTGAGCTTTTCATAGATCGCCTTGCGCTCGGCCGGGTCGACGACAAGACGGGCGTCTTCCATCAGCTTGTCGGCTTCGGGGCTCGAATAGCCGCCGTCGTTCTGTGGCGCCTTGCTGTGCATGAACACATAGATATTGGCGTCAGGATCGATCCGGCCGCTCCAGGCGATCTGGAAGATCTGGAATTGGCCGGCCTGCGCCTGCTGGAAGGCGGTCGCAAATTCGACGACGCGAATTTTCAGATCGAATCCCGCTTCGGCGGCCATCGATTGCACCACCTCGGCGACGGCTTCGTTCTCGGCCCCCTTGGTGACCATGTAGTCGACGGTGACAGGCAGCGCGACCCCAACCTCTTTCAGCAAGGCCTTGGCCTTTGCCACGTCCCGCGGCCGGATCGGAAACGTCTTCTGGTAATAGGGATGCTGCGGACTGACCCACTGGTTGCCCGGCGTGAACTCGCCGTTGAAGACAACCTGGTTGAGCGCCTCGCGGTCGATCGATAGATCGAGCGCCTGCCGCACCTTCTCCGACTGGCTGAGCGCGCCCTTGTTCTTGTCGTTGGCGATGTTGACCGTAAGCCCGAGATAGCCGAGTTCGGGCGCCGTCGAGAGCACGAGGTTTGGATCGGAGCGGACGTCCTTGATGTCGGTCGCCAGCACGCGTTCGATCAGGTCGAGCCCGCCGGATTTCAGGTTGGCGAGCCGCACCGTCGCATCGACGATCGGGTAAAACACCACGCGGTCGATGAAGACATTGTCCTTGTTCCAGTAATCGGCGAACTTCTCGAACACCATGCGATCCTGCGGCACGCGCTCGACGAATTTATAGGGGCCGGCGCAAACCGGATGCAGCCCGAACTTGTCGCCTTCCTCCCTGGCCGCCTTGGGCGACACCATCATGCCGGCGCGATCGGTGAGTTGGGCGATCAGCGGCGCGTAGGGTTTATTGAGAACGAGCTTGATGGTGAGGGGATCGATGATTTCGACGTGGTCGACGCTCGATAGTTCCGATTTGCGGAACGAGGTTGGCAGCGTCATGTGACGCTCGATCGAGAATTTTGCGGCTTCCGCGTCCAGCGGCTCGCCGTCATGAAACTTGACGCCCGGCCGCAGCTTGATGGTCATCGCCTTGCCGTCGGCGGAATTTTCATAAGACAGTGCGAGCTGCGGAACGATGTTGAGATGTTCGTCGATGTCGAACAGCTTGTCGCAGAAGGCGGAGAACACGATGCGGCCGACATAGGTGCGGGCGATCGACGGATCGAGAATATCAGGGTCTTCGGCGATCCCGATGCGCAATGTCGTCTGCGCCTGAACCCCCGCCCCGCACGACAGCAATATCGCCGCCGCCATTATCGCCAAACGCAAAGACTTCATTGTCCTGGTCCTCATCCACCTCACGCCCTGGCGGGCGCTATCCGATTACAACAACCCCGAAAAAGCCTGCGGCTTCCGTTCCATTGCGGCGGGCTGGCACGGCTTTGATCCCGGCATGAATTGCATTGCAATCGGTATGCCAGCAGGCGGTATGCCAGACATCGGTATGCCGGATTCACCTCGTTATCATCGTCCGGCGGCGTAACCTTGCATACCGCGCGGATTAGCCGCGGCGCGGCGGCGTCGACCGATCTTCGAGGCCGCGGTGAGGCGGCCTTCCGACCAGCTCGGGCCGGTTTCGACGATATGGCCGCGCGCCTTCAGCGTATCGATCGTCGCCTCCGGCACGCGGTCTTCGACCACGAGCACGCCGGGCCGCGAGGTGCGCGGCCAGAACGAGATCGGGAAATGCTCGGAATGCCAGGCCGGCGCGTCGATCGCTTCCTGAAGGTTCATCCTGGCATGAACATGCCGCAGGAAGAATTGCGTGATCCATTGATCCTGCTGGTCGCCGCCCGGCGAGCCCCAGGCGAGATACGGCTCGCCGTCGCGCAGCGCCATGGTGGGCGAGAGCGTGGTGCGCGGACGCTTGCCCGGCGCCAGCGCGGCCGGGTGGTTCTCCTGCAGCCAGAACATCTGCGCGCGGCTGCCGAGGCAGAAGCCGAGTTCGGGGATGACCGGCGAGGATTGCAGCCAGCCGCCGGACGGCGTGGCCGAGATCATGTTGCCGGCCTGATCGATGATGTCGAAATGCACGGTGTCGCCGCGCACCTCGCCGAAGCGGCCGACGGTGGGCTCGCCCGCGCCCATCGCGCCGACCGCTTCGCGATGGCCTTCGGCATGGCGCAGTTTGACCAGCGAGCCAAAACCTTCGACGGAGCCGGGGGTGAAGTCGAGCGAGGCCCGGTCGGAGATCAGCTTGCGGCGCTCGTCATTATAGGCGTCCGACAACAGCGTCGCGATCGGGATTTCCGTGAATTTCGGGTCGCCGTAGAACTTCTCGCGGTCGGCATAAGCGAGCTTGGCGCATTCGATCTGGAGATGGATGAATTCCGGCCCCGTAGGATCGAGTCCGTCGAGTTCGAATCCTTTGAGCAGCGCGAGTTGCTGCAACATCACCGGACCCTGGCTCCAGACGCCGGCCTTGCAGACGGTATAGCGGCCATAGTCGTAGGTCAGCGGCGCTTCGATGGTCGGTTGCCAGCGCGCCATGTCGTCGGCGGTCAGCACGCCGCGATGCGGCGAGCCGCTGACATCCATTATTTCTTGCGTCCGGCAGAACCTGTCGATCGCCTCCGCCACGAAGCCGTGCGACCACGCTTGTCGCGCCCGCTCGATCTGCGCGACGCGATCGGAGCCTGCGCTCTCGGCTTCTTTCAGGATGCGGGCATAGGTCTCGGAAAGTTTCCTGTTGGTGAAGAGCGTGCCGGGTTTCGGCACTTCATTGTTCGGCAAATAAATCTCGGCCGACGTGGTCCAGTGCTTGCGGAACAATTGCTCGACAGTCTTGATCGTCGCGGAAGCGCGCTCGACCAGCGGATAGCCGTCGCGGGCATAGGCGATCGCAGGCTCCAGCACATCGCGCAATTTCAGCGTGCCATAGTCGCGCAACAGCAGCATCCAGGATTCGAAGGTGCCGGGAACGCAGGCGGCGAGCAATCCCGTGCCCGGCACCATCTCGAGGCCCTCGCTGCGGTAATGCGCAATGGTCGCGGCCGCCGGCGCGGGACCCTGGCCGCAAATCACCTCGGTGCGGCCGCGCTTGACGTCGTGTACGATGATCGGCACGTCGCCGCCTGGACCGTTCAAATGCGGCTCGACCACCTGCAACGTGAAGGCCGCGGCGACGCCGGCGTCGAAGGCGTTACCGCCTTTCTCCAGGATGCTCATCCCGACGGCGGTCGCGATCCAATGGGTCGAGGTGACGACCCCGAACGTGCCTTCGATCTCCGGCCGGGTGGTGAAGGGATCGGGGTTGATATTGCTCATCGGAATCCGTCATTGCGTTGAGGCCATCGGGCCGGGCGCACTTGACCACAGCCCAGGCTGGCTGCCAACCGGTCCGGGACCGGGCCTCGCATTGCCGTGACCATGCGGGCGCCGCCGCGGAAGCCGGGCCATTGGCGTCCGCACAAGCGCGATTCCCGGCGGGAAAGCGGTTTGCGTGGTCATGTCGTAATAACTAGTTTCATCATCAGCAACGATACTGAGCGCGTTGCGTTCAACTCCTGGAGTGCCGTATGGCGGAACTGAAGGCCGACGTTCTTGTGTTGGGTGCGGGTATGGTGGGCGTCGGCGCCGCCTTGCATTTGCAGAAGCGGGGAAGGGACGTGATCCTGATCGACCGGAGCGATCGCGCCGGCGAGGGGACCAGTTTCGGCAATGCCGGGCTGATCGAATCCGCCTCGGTCTTCCCCCTGATGTTTCCCCGCGACTTCAGGCAAATCCTGCAATATGCGCTGAACCGCACCCCGCAGGCGCATTATCATTTGTCCGGTCTGCCGGCCTTTCTGCCCTGGCTGGTGCGCTACTTTTTCGCCTCGTCGCCGCAGCGGGCGCTGCACAGCGCCATGGCTGAACTGCCCTTGATCCAGCGCAGCCTGGTCGAGCATGAGGCGCTGATCGCGGAAGCCGGAGTGCCGGAGTTGCTGCGGCGGACCGGCTGGATCAAGCTGTTTCGCACCAATGCGACGCTCAAAGCCGCGGCCGATGAACTGAGGCGGGCGAAGCAGTATGGCGTCGAGGGCGACATTCTCGACGCCGGGGCGATTGCGCTGAAGGAGCCTGATCTGCGCGGCAAGTTCGCCGGCGCGGTCTATTTTCCCCAGCCTGGATTCATCCCCGACCCCGGCGGACTGGCCAAGGCCTATGCGGCGTTGTTCGAACGCAAGGGCGGCCGCTTCGTGGTCGGGGACGCGCGAACCCTCGAACAGACCTCGGCCGGATGGCGCGTGAGCGGAGCCGCGGGCGCGATGGTCGCGCGCGAAGTCGTGGTGGCGCTGGGGCCGTGGTCCGATCTGGTGTTTCGTCCGCTCGGCTATTCCATTCCGCTTGGCGTCAAGCGCGGCTATCATTTGCATCTGGCGCCCAAAGGCAACGCGGTGCTCCATCATCCCGTGCTCGATTCGGATAATGGCTATCTGCTGGCGCCGATGAATCGCGGCATTCGCCTCACCACCGGCGTCGAGTTTGCCCGCCGCGATGCGCCGCCGACGCCGGTGCAGGTCGAACAGACCTTGCCGCGCGCGCGCGCGATGTTTCCGTTGGGTGAAGCGATCGATGCCGAGCCCTGGAAGGGCGCGCGGCCCTGCTTGCCCGACATGATTCCGGTGATCGGCAAGGCGCCCCGGCATCCCGGCCTCTGGTTCGATTTCGGGCATCAGCATCATGGCCTGACGCTGGGCCCCGTTACCGGCCGCCTGCTGGCGGAAATGATGACGGGAGAAACGCCGTTTACCGATCCGAAGCCCTACGCCGCTGAACGCTTCGGTTGACCATAACCGGCGAATGCGGCTCCGGCCGTCGCCTGAATCGGAGAGGTCGCTTGCGTGACCCCGCCGGTCGCGGCGATACTCGGATCTCCTTACATCGCGATCGGAATCGGACATGAAGGTCAACATCGAAATAGATTGCACGCCGCTTGAAGCCCGGCAGTTCTTTGGGTTGCCGGACGTGGTTCCGATGCAGACAGCCGTCATGGACAAGCTGCAGCAGCAGCTGATGAGCAACATCGAAAAGGTTTCGCCGGAAGCGTTGATGCAGAGCTGGTTCACCTTCGATCCGAAGATCGCCGAACGGTTCCAGGACATGTTCGTGACCATGGCCGGCCTCGGCGGCGCAAAGAAGAAGTGACGGTTTGGCGGATTCTCGCATCGTCTGGAGAATCACGAGGCCCACGGTTATGATTCGATCACCTGCTTTGCTGCCGTGCGCGCATGTTCGGCGATCGCATTGATGATCTGCGGCCACATCGGGATCGGCAACGCATGGCCCATGCCTTCGATCATCAGGAGTTTGGCGCCGGGAATCGATGCCGCAGTGTCCTTGCCGGCCGCGGGATGCACCAGCGGATCGGCGGTGCCGTGAATCACGAGAGCCGGCGCCTTGACCGATCGCAGTCGGGTCTTGCGGCTGCCTGAGGCCAGGATCGCGCGGAGCTGGCGCGCCGCGCCGGCCGGACTGAGGCCGCGTTCATAGACGCGTTCCGCCCGTTCGCGGTCGAGCGCCTCGTCTTCCGGAAAACTGCCGGCGCGCAGAACCTTCCAGGTCCGGGCAAAGCGGGCCAGGAATTCCGCCTTGGTGGCCGGCGGCGGCGCCATCAGTACGGCGGCGGCCTCGCGGGTCGGCGGCGGCAGCCTTGGATCTCCCGTCGTCGACATGATCGAGGTGAGCGAGCGCAGGCGCTCTGGAAACGAAATCGCGATTTCCTGGGCGATCATGCCGCCCATCGACGCGCCCACCACATGCGCCGACGCGAGGCCGAGCGCGTCCATCAGCCCGATCGTGTCCCTGGCCATGTCGGATAGTTTGTAGGGCGCCGCGACCGGAATATGCAGGAAACGCAGCCTGAACAGTTCGAACGCCGTCAGGCGCCGGCCGCCGGAGAGCTTGCTGGAATGGCCGACGTCGCGGTTGTCGAAGCGGATGACGCGAAATCCGCGGGCGGCCAGTTGCCGGCAGAATTCGTCCTCCCAGTGGATCATCTGGGCGCCCAGCCCCATGATCAGCAGCAGGGGCGCCGCGTCGGCATTGCCGAAAATCTCGTAGCAGATGTCGATGCCGTTGGCGTGGGCGATCTGCGGCGGCTGATAAGCGGGTGCGGTCACTGCGGTCGTTCCGTCAAAAGATCCGGGGGCGGTGATATTGCAATGCAACATTTATGTTGCATTGCATCATTAATCATGGCATAAAAATTACGCTCCGGGCCAGAGTCGGACGGGGCGGAACCCATAGCTTAGATATTAAGGATGGAGACACCTATGACCACTGAGACCCCAAATTCGCTTTTGGAGAGCTTCAAGGACGCCTTCGCGCCTGTCACGGATGCGTTCAAGAATCTCACGGTTCCCGAATCTGCCAGGGAATTCGTCAAGAAGACGGCCAATACGGCCAGAGAACGCGCCGCCGACTTCCATGCCGGTTCGGAGCGGGTGACTTCCGTGATCGAAAATGCTGCCACCGGTTCGGTCGGCGAAGCGGCCAAGATCAGCCGCAACATTCAGCAGGCCGTCTATCAGGATGCTGAAACGTTCTTTGCCGGCATCGACAAGCTTGCTTCCGCGACCTCGCTCAGCGAGGCGGTTCAGATCCAGTCCGATCTGGTTCGCGCGGGCGGCGAGACCTTCGCATCACGGGCGAAGGCGGCGAGCGAATATCTCGGCAAGCTCGTCACCGACGGCGCCAAGACCGCGCAGGACAATCTGTCCAAGGTCTACAACAAGACCGCCTGACCGGGCTCGTCTTGACTATCTGTCCTTTGAGGCCCGCTCTGGCGGGCCTTCTTTTTATTGCGGGCCGTAAGTGACCGTAATCCTCATGGCGAGGAGGCGTCTTGCGCCGTCTCGAAGGATGAGGACGATGAGCCCCGCATTGTCGTAAATTGGCAAAACGCGCTATGCGTGGTGGATGCCGCAGCCGCTTGCTCGAATAGTCGCACAGCTCAAGCGCGAACCCTCGCGCACCGGCTCCATCGCCATCACCGTGTTCGGCGACGCCATCGTGCCGCGCGGCGGCTCGGTCTGGCTCGGGACGCTGCTTGCGTTCTTTGAGATGCTCGACATCGACGCCGGCGTGGTGCGCACGGCGATGTCGCGGCTCGCGGCCGATGGCTGGCTCGAGCGCGACAAGGTCGGCCGTAACAGTTTTTACCGGCTGGCCAGGAAGGGGCGGCAGACCTTCGATGCAGCGACCCGGCATATCTACGATCCGCCGCCATCCGATTGGACCGGCCGCTTTGAACTGCTGCTGATCGGAAACGGGGAAGATCGCGACGCCGCGCGCGAGGCGCTGAAGAATGCGGGCTTCGGCAGCCCGATGCCGGGTGTCTGGGTCGCGCCGTCGGGCGTTCCGATACCGGACGAGGCCGGCCGCGCGATCCGTCTGGAACTGTCCGCCGAAGACGATAGCGGCCGGCGGCTGCTCAGCGAGAGCTGGCCGCTCGATCGCACCGCCGGCGCCTATCTGAAATTCATCAAGACCTTCGAGCCATTGCGTGGCTGGATCGCCCGCCGCGAGACCCTTTCCGACGCCGCCGCCTTCACCGCCCGTATCCTGCTGATCCACCATTATCGCCGCGTGGTGCTGCGCGACCCGCTATTGCCGCCGGCCTTGCTCCCGAAGGACTGGCCGGGCAGGGCCGCGCGCCAGCTCTGCGGCGAGATTTATCGCGGCTTGCTTCCGCTGTCGGAACAATGGCTCGACCGCAACGCCAGCAACCAGCGCGGGGCGCTGCCCAAGGCGGGCGACGAACTGGCGCGGCGGTTCGGCGAGGCGTGAATATGTTACAAAAATAACTTGTATTTTGAAATTTGTGTTATACGTTAACCCCCAAGAAATTCCGGGGGAGGCCGGCCATGTATACGCAAGCGCTCAATACGTCGGACGCCGAAGACCGCAATATCGAGGACGCTGGCCGGGCGGCGCAGTTTCAGGCGCGCATCGATGCCGACGAGCGCATCGAGCCTAACGACTGGATGCCGGCGGCTTATCGCAAGACGCTGACGCGGCAGATTTCCCAGCACGCCCATTCCGAAATCGTCGGCATGCTGCCCGAGGGCAACTGGATCACGCGGGCGCCGACGCTGCGGCGTAAGGCGGCGCTACTGGCGAAGGTGCAGGACGAATGCGGCCACGGGCTCTATCTTTACGCCGCGGCCGAGACGCTCGGCGCCTCGCGCGAGGAACTGGTCGACATGATGCTGGCCGGCAAGGCCAAATATTCCTCGATCTTCAACTATCCGACACTGACCTGGGCCGACATCGGCACGATCGGCTGGCTGGTCGATGGTGCGGCGATCATGAACCAGATTCCGCTATGCCGCTGCTCCTATGGCCCCTATGCGCGCGCGATGATCCGCGTCTGCAAGGAGGAATCCTTCCACCAGCGCCAGGGTTTCGAAATCATGCTGACGCTCGCGCGCGGCACCGAAGAGCAGAAGGCGATGGCGCAGGACGCGCTGAACCGCTGGTGGTGGCCGGCGCTGATGATGTTCGGCCCGCCTGACACGATAAGCCAGCACAGCGACGCCTCGACCCGGTGGAAGATCAAGCGCTTTTCCAACGACGAACTGCGCCAGAAATTCGTCGATGCCACGGTGCCGCAGGCGCACTATCTCGGCCTCATTATTCCCGACCCCGGCATGAAGCAGGATGAAGCCGGCCATTGGGTCTATAGCGAGATCGACTGGACCGAATTCAACCAGGTGCTCGCCGGCAACGGCCCCTGCAACCGCGATCGCATCGCGGCGCGGCGCAAGGCGCACGACGAAGGCGCCTGGGTGCGCGAGGCTGCTGCCGCTTATGCCGAGAAGCGCAGGCAAAGATCCGCGGCGCAGGCCGCGTAATCAATTCAGGGAGGCCGCGATGGCGACGCCGAACATTCCGCTCTGGGAAGTCTTTATCCGCAGCCGCAATGGCCTGGCGCACAGGCATGTCGGTTCGCTGCATGCGAGCGATCCGACAATGGCGCTGCAGGCCGCGCGCGACATCTACACCCGCCGCGGCGAGGGCCTGTCGATCTGGGTGGTGCCGTCGCACGCGATCACGGCTTCCGATCCGTCCGAAAAAGGCATGATGTTCGAGCCGGCGGAATCCAAGATCTACCGTCACCCGACGTTCTATGAGGTGCCGGAAGAGGTCGGGCATATGTGATTTCGTTTTCGTCATTGCGAGGAACGAAGTGACGAAGCAATCCAGTTTTCCATCAGCCATGGATCGCTTTGCTTCGCTCGCAGTGACGGCCGCGCAAACAGGTGATTGAAAATGGCCGTCGCCAATATCCAGGTCTCCGAAACGCCGCTGGTGCTGTACACGCTGCGCCGCGCCGACGATGCGCTGATCCTCGGACATCGGCTGTCGGAATGGTGCGGCCACGCGCCGATGCTGGAAGAGGACATGGCGCTCGCCAATATGGGCCTCGATCTGCTGGGCCAGGCCCGTGAGCTTTATAGCTATGCCGCGAAGGCCGAGGACAGGGACAACGACGAAGACAAGTTCGCCTATCTCCGCGACGCCAGGCAGTACCGCAACCTCTTGCTGGTCGAACAGCCGAACGGCGATTTCGCGCAGACCATGGTGCGGCAGTTCTTCTATGCGGCGTTCGCCGATCTTTATTGGCGCGCGATGATGAAATCGGCCGACCCCACGCTCGCCGCGATCGCGGCCAAGTCCGAAAAGGAGAGCGCCTATCATGTGCGGCATTCATCGGAATGGATCGTCCGGCTCGGCGACGGCACCGCGGAAAGCCATGTCCGCGCGCAAGCCGCGATCGACCAGCTCTGGGCTTTTACCGGCGAGATGTTTCAGGCCGACGGCAGCGAGCGCGGGTTGATCGACGCCGGCATCGCGGTCGACCCGGCGGCGCTGCGTCCGCAATGGCTCAAGACGGTTTCCGAGGTCGCGCGCGAAGCGACATTGGTTCTCCCCGAGAGTGACTGGATGCAGCAGGGCGGCCGCAGTGGCCGGCACAGCGAACATCTCGGCCATCTGCTCAGCGAGCTGCAATCGATGCCGCGGACCTTTCCGGGGACGACATGGTGACCGTGGCGCTCAGCGATGGCGAATTGCGGCAGCGCGCCTGGAAGGCCGCGGCTGATGTCGTCGATCCCGAAATACCGGTGCTGACCATCGCCGATCTCGGCGTGCTCCGTGACGTTACGGTGAGCGACGGCCATGTCGAGGTTTCGATCACGCCGACCTATTCCGGCTGCCCCGCGATGAACATGATCGCGCTGGAGATTGAGCTGGCGCTGGAGCGCGAGGGCATCGCGGATCCGAAAATCCGCACCGTGCTGTCGCCGGCCTGGACCACCGACTGGATGAGCGACGACGGCCGCCGCAAGCTCCGCGATTACGGCATCGCGCCGCCGCAAGCCGGAGGCGGTCGCCGCGCGTTGTTCGGCGAGCAACGGGTAACGTGTCCGCAATGCGGCTCCACGGATACTGAGGTGCTGTCCGAATTCGGCTCGACTTCCTGCAAGGCGTTGTGGCGCTGCAAAAGCTGCCGCGAACCGTTCGATTATTTCAAGTGTCACTGACCATGTCGTCGCCAACCCCACGCTTTCACCGTCTCGCCGTCAACGATCTGCGTCGCGAGACGCCGGATGCGGTATCGCTGACCTTCGCGATTCCGAAGGATCTCGCGGATGATTACAGTTTTACGCCCGGCCAATATCTGACGCTGCGCACCATGATGGACGGCGAGGAAATCCGCCGTTCCTATTCGATCTGCTCCGGACCCGACGACGGCGAATTGCGGATCGCGGTGAAGAAGGTCGATGGCGGCGCGTTCTCGAGCTGGGCGGCCGAAGAATTGAAGCGCGGCGATGAACTCGACGTGATGACGCCGACCGGCCGTTTCGGCGTCGCACCCGCGCCCGAGCAGGCGCGGGTCCATGTCGGCTTTGCCGCCGGCTCCGGCATCACGCCGATCCTGTCGATCGTGAAAGGCGTGCTGGCGCGCGAGCCGAACAGTCGGTTCTTCCTGTTCTATGGCAACCGCACCACCGGCGGCATGCTGTTCCGCGAAGCGCTGGAAGAGCTGAAGGATCGTTTCATGCAGCGGCTTTCGGTGTTTCACGTCATCTCCGGCGAGGAGCAGGATATCCCGATCCTGCACGGACGGCTCGACGGCGAGAAAGTGAGGGTGCTGCTGCGCTCGCTGATTCCGGCCGCGAGCGTCGATCATGTCTTCATCTGCGGCCCCACCGGCATGAGCGAGGATATCGAGGCGAGCTGCCGCGACATCGGCATCGCCGATGACCGCATCCATGTCGAGCGTTTCGTCTCGGGGCTTGGCGGCAGGCCCCGGCCGAAGACGGTGGTGCCGGCCGGTGCGCCGCCCAAGGCGATCGCCTCGCTGATCGTCGATGGCAAGCGGCGCGACGTGCCGGTCGCCGAAGGTGAGGCGATTCTCGACGCTGCCTTGCGCGCCGGCCTGGATCTGCCGTTCGCGTGCAAGGGCGGCATGTGCTCGACCTGCCGCGCCAAGCTGGTCGAAGGCAAGGCCGAAATGGAAGTGAACTATTCGCTGGAGCCGTGGGAGCTCGAGGCGGGATTCATCCTCACCTGCCAGGCGCGGCCGGTGTCAGACAAGGTCGTGGTCGATTACGACCATGTGTGAGCCCTTTCGTCATTCCGGGATGCGCCGCAAGGCGCAGACCCGGAATCCAGAGGTTATGGCGCGAGATTCCGGGTTCGTCGCTGCGCGACACCCCGGAATGACGAGGTGAGCAACTAAGCCTTCGGCCGCTTGTCTAACACCCGCTTGGCTTTGCCGAGCGAGCGTTCCAGCGTCTCCGGCGCCACCACCCGGATCTGCGTGGTGATGCCGATGGTGTTCTTGATGAAGGTCGAAACCTTCTCGGCATGGGTGGTCAACCCGCTGCCGTCCCAGCTTTCGGGGCGGGCTTCCGCCAGCACCGTCATCTCGTCCATCCGGCCTTCGCGCGTCAGTTCGATGATGAAATGGCCGCCGCACCAGTCGGTGGCGAGCAGCACTTCCTCGATCTGGGTCGGGAACACGTTGACGCCACGCAGGATGATCATGTCGTCGGAGCGGCCGGTGACCTTTTCCATCCGCCGCATGCCCGGCCGCGCGGTGCCCGGCAACAGCCGGGTCAGGTCGCGGCTGCGGTAGCGGATGATCGGAAACGCTTCCTTGGTCAGCGAGGTGAACACCAGTTCGCCTTTCTCGCCCTCGGGCTGCACCTCGCCGGTGTCGGGATCGATCACCTCGGGATAGAAATGGTCTTCCCAGATGTGCAGGCCGTCCTTGGTCTCCACGCATTCCTGCGCGACACCGGGGCCGATCACTTCCGACAGGCCGTAGATATCGGTCGCATCCATGTCGAAGGCCGCTTCGATCTCGGCGCGCATCGCGTTGGTCCACGGTTCGGCGCCGAAGATGCCGAATTTGAGCGACGATTGGCGCGGGTCGAGCCCCTGTTTTTTAAACTCGTCGAGGATCGCCAGCATGTAGCTCGGCGTCACCGTGATGATGTCGGGCCTGAAGTCGTTGATGAGCTGCACCTGCCGCTCGGTCATGCCGCCGGAAACCGGCACCACCGTACACCCCAGTCGTTCGGCGCCGTAATGCGCGCCGAGGCCGCCGGTGAACAGGCCGTAGCCATAGGCGTTGTGCATGATCATGCCGCTGCGGCCGCCGGCGGCGCGGATCGAGCGCGCCATCACCTCCGACCACATGTCGATGTCGGCCCTGGTATAGCCGACCACGATCGGCTTGCCGGTGGTGCCGGAAGAGGCGTGGACGCGGACCAGTCTTTCCCGCGGCACCGCGAACATGCCGAACGGATAATTGTCGCGCAAATCGGTCTTCACCGTGAACGGAAATTTCGAAAGGTCTTCGAGCCGCTTGAAATCGGAGGGATGCACGCCGGCCCTGTCGAAGGCCTTTTTGTAATGCGCGACGTTGTCGTAGGCGTGTACCAGCGACCAGGCGAGGCGCCTGGTTTGCAGCGCCATGATCTCGTCGCGCGAGGCGCGCTCGGTCTCATCCATTCCGGCGCCGGTGCCGCTTCCCCTGGATTGAAGGCTGATCGAAGCCATCGTGCGTTTCCCCGAATGATGATTTTTATTTAGTTTGTCATCTGACGTTTTTTATTTAGTACCGTCATCTGGCGGCAACCATGCCCCGCCGATGCTGCGGGAATGGCCGCGGAATTGCGCGATCACGACGTCACCCGCTGTGACGCGCACATCATAGATGCCGGAGCGGCCGCTGCGCGAGATTTCCGTGGCGGTCGCGATCAGCCGGTCGCCGAGCTGGCCCGGCCGGATGAAACTGATATTGCCGTGGGCGGCGACGACGCGTTCATTATGGGTGTTGCAGGCGAAGGCGAAAGCCGAATCCGCCAGCGTGAAGATGAAGCCGCCGTGGGCGATCCGCTGGCCGTTGACCATGTGCGGCTGGACCGTCATCGCCAGCGTGGCCTGGCCCGGCTTGACCTCGAGGATTTCCATGCCGAGGCCCTTGCTGGCGTCGTCCTGCTGCCACATCGCGTCGGCGCAGGCGCGGGCGAGATCGTCGGGCGACAGCGTCGCTTTCACCTCCACTTTGGTCTCTCCGCGCTGTGAGATCGATCCAAAACGTCCTCCCTGGGCTGCCGCCGGGCTTGTTGGAACAAGCCTCTTGAACTAAGCGATGAGATAGCTAGTCATGATGCGAAGCGGCCATGGTGTCAACGAATCCCGTGGCCTCAAAAGCGCATCCGAAACCCTGGAACGTCGATGGCGTCTTCCCCGAAAGTATCAGATGGTTCGCCGATGACCGTCGAGGCGCGTTGCGTGCGTCTGCTGGCGAAGGCAGACACGCCGGATGCGCTGGCGCCGGTGATCGAACGCCGCCCGTTGTCGCGTGCCGCGAAGGACGTGCTGATCGAAATCAAGGCGGCGGCGGTGAACCCGTCCGACGTCAAGGCCGCCACCGGCCTGATGCCCTATGCAGTGTTCCCGCGCACCTCCGGCCGCGACTACGCAGGCCGCGTGATCGATGGTCCGAAACAGTGGATTGGCCGCGAGGTGTTCGGTTCGTCCGGTGATCTTGGAATCCGGCGCGACGGCACCCATGCCACGCATCTCGTGGTCGAGGCCGATGCCCCGGTCGAGAAGCCGGACAATATCTCGTGGGAGGAGGCCGCCGGGATCGGCGTGCCCTTTGTCACCGCGATGGAAGGTTTTCGCCGCGCCGGCATTCCCAAGCCCGGCGAGACCGTGCTGGTGATGGGCGTCAACGGCAAGGTCGGTCAGGCCGCGACCCAGATCGCGACCTGGCATGGCGCGCGTGCGATCGGCGTGGTGCGCAAGAGCGAGGCTTACGAAGGCCACGCCAATTCAAAGGTCGACATCATCGACGCGTCCGCAACCGATGTCGCGGCGCGCGTTCGCGAATTGACCGATGGCAAGGGCGCCGACATCGTCTTCAACACCGTCGGCGATCCTTATTTTCAGGCGGCGCATAAATCGCTGGCGGTGCGCGGCCGCCAGATCCTGATCGCGGCGATCGAGAAAATCGTGTCGTTCAACATCTTCGAATTCTATCGCGGCCAGCACACCTATGTCGGCATCGACACGCTGGCGCTGTCATCGGTCGCGACCGGTGCGGTGCTCCGGGAACTCGGTCCCGGCTTCGCCTCCGGCCATCTCAAGCCGTTTCCGATCAAGGCAAGCGCGATCTATCCGCTGCAAGACGCGAAAGCCGCGTTTCTCGCGGTCTCGGGATCGGCGCGGGATCGCGTCGTCCTGCGGCCGGCCTGATAGAACCGCCAGAACATTCGGGACCGGGACATGCCATCCGCTGCCAATATCGTCATCCTGTCCGGCCTGGTGATCGGCCTGATCTATGGCTCGGTCGGCCTGCTCAGCGGGTTTTGCCTGATGAGCAGTCTGCGCGGCTGGTGGGCGCAGGGTGACAGCCGGTTGGTGCGCAGCTACGCGCTGGCGATGGGCGTGGCGATCGCGGCGACGCAGCTTCTCGCCGTGCGGCAGGTGGTCGATCTCGGCAAGTCGATCTACCTGCAGCCGACCTTTTCGGCGCCGCTGATGTTTGTCGGCGGCGTGCTGTTCGGCTATGGCATGGTGCTGTCGAACGGCTGCGGTTCGCGCGCGCTGGTGCTGCTGGGGCGCGGCAATCTGCGCTCGCTGGTCGTGGTGATCGTGCTCGGTGTCGCCGCGGAGATGACGCTGAAGGGGCTGATCGCGCCGGGGCGTATCGCGCTGTTGCAATGGACGCAGATGACGGCAAGTGCGACCTCGCTGCCGGCGCTGATTGCCAAATTCGGCGTCAGCGAGACTTTTGCGCGAACGCTCGCGGCGCCGGTCATCAGCGCGGCCCTGATCATTTTCGCTTTTGCCCACGTCCCGTTCCAGCGCGCCTGGGGCCAGATCGCGGCGGGAGCCATCGTCGGCCTGTTGATCGCCGCGGGATGGTTCGCCACCGGTTGCCTCGGCGCCGACGACTTCAACCCGACGCCGGTGACCTCGCTCACTTTCGTCGCGCCGATCGCCGATACGCTGCAATACGCGATGCTGTCGACGGGACTGACATTGAACTTCGGCATCGTGACGGTGATCGGCGTTTTCACCGGCAGCCTGATGACGGCGCTGGCGACGCAACGTTTCCACTGGGAAGGCTATACCTCGCCGCAACACATGCTGCGCTCGGTCGGCGGCGCGGTGCTGATGGGGGCCGGCGGCGCGATGGCCCTAGGCTGTTCGGTCGGGCAGGGCCTGACCGGCCTGTCGACGCTGGCGCTGGCGTCCTTTGTGGCGGTGGCCGGAATCTTTCTCGGCACCGCCATCGGCCTGCGCGGCGCGCTGCGGGTCCGGCCGCTGGCCTCGGCGTAGAGCTGCTGCCTTAACCCGCGGCCTTGGTCACGATGTGGATCTCCGACGTCAGCGTGCGATGCACCGGGCATTTGTCAGCGATCTCCAGCAGCTTCTGGCGCTGTTCGGCGTCGAGCGGGCCTTCCATCGCGATGACCCGGTCGATCCGGTCGAGCATGCCGGCCTTGGTTTCGCACTCGGCGCAGTCTTCCGCATGGATCTTGCTGTGCGTCAGCGTCACCGTCGTTCGCTCCAGCGGCAGCGACTTGCGGTCGGCATAGAGGCGCATGGTCATCGACGTGCAGGCGCCGAGTCCGGCCAGCACGAAGTCATAGGGGCCGGGACCGCTATCCGCGCCGCCGGCCGCGACCGGCTCATCGGCTATCATCTGATGCGGTCCGACGGTGATCGTCTGCTGAAACTTGCCGGTGCGGGTCTCGCGCACCACGACGTTGCGCGGCGCTGCGCTGGGATCGGCCGCCGGTTCGATCGCGGCGGGATCGATGTAGCGTTCGGCCCAGGCGGCGATGACATCGGCGACATAGAGGGCGTCGCCCTTGCCGGTCAGCAGATGGTCGGCGTCCGCCAGCGACACGAAACTCTTGGGATGCCTGGCGGCGACGAAGATTCGGGTCGCGTTGTCGATGCCGACGGTGTCGTCGGACGGCGCGTGCATGATCAACAGCGCCTTGTGCAGCCCGGCGACATGCGCCATCAGCTCGTGCTCGGCGACATCGTCGAGGAATTCGCGCGTGATGCGGAACGGCCTGCCGGCGAGCGAGACTTCCGCCGTTCCGAGCCTGCGGATATCCTCGACGCGATCCTTGAACAGGTTGGTGATATGCGCGGGATCGGAGGGCGCGGCGATGGTGACGACCGCCTTCGCCTCCGGAATTTGTCCGGCGGCGGCGAGGATCGCGGCGCCGCCCAGGCTGTGGCCGATCAGGATCGCCGGCGCCTGGCGGGTCTCGCGCAGATGATCGGCGGCGCGGACGAGATCGGCGACATTCGACGTAAAGGTCGAATTGGCGAAATCGCCTTCGCTGGAGCCGAGGCCGGTGAAATCGAACCGCAGCACCGCGATGCCTTTTGCCGCCAGCGCCACGGCGATGCGTTTGGCCGCGAGCGCATCCTTGCCGCAGGTGAAGCAGTGGGCGAACAGCGCATAGCCACGAACCGCGCCGTCCGGCGTATCCAGCGCCGCGGCCAATTGATGGCCGTCCGCGCCCGTGAATTGGAAGCGTTCATAAGGCACCGGCGTTCTCCATCGTTAGGGCGGCTACGTCAGTCGTTGGAATAGCGTTGTTCTTGCCAGGGATCGCCGCGATTGTGATAGCCGCGGACTTCCCAATAGCCCGGCGCATCGTCACTGCGGAATTCGATGCGTTGCAGCCATTTGGCGCTTTTCCAGAAATAGAGATGCGGCACCACCAGCCGCACCGGGCCGCCATGCTCCTGTTCCAGCGGCGCCTCCGACCAGCGATGCGCGAGCAGGGCGTCCTCGGCGGCGAAATCCTCCAGCGCGAGATTCGTGGTGTAGCCGTCATGGGAATGCAGCACGACAAAGCGGGCTTCGTCGCGCGGCCGGCAGGCCGCCAGCAGGTCGCGGGTCGCTAGCCCTTCCCACTGGTTGTCGTAACGCGACCAGGTGGTGACGCAGTGGATGTCGGACCGGAACTGTGTCTGCGGCTGCGCGGTGAATGCGGCCCAATTCCAGAAAATCGGATTTTCGACCGCGCCGTACACGTCGAGCCGCCAGCGCTCGCGTGAAATGTTCGGCGTCAGCCCGAGGTCGAGCACCGGCCAGTCCCGGGTCAGATGCTGTCCGGGCGGCAGGCGTTGCTCCTGCGGCCGCGCCGTCTTGCCGGTGAGAAAGCGTCCCTGCTGCGCCCAGCGTTGCTTGCTGCGCGTCAGCTTGCTGATCGGAGGCGGGTCGTTTTCCTCGGTCATGTCTTCCCCGGCGATGTCGGGATCTAGTTATTCACGATGCTGTGGCCGTGCCAGGGTATCGGCCCTTTAGGCCGTGCTTCCGGACCATAACGGCAATCGCCGCGGACCGCGCACGGTTCCTTCCGGCGATGTGTCCCGTATCGGTGCTATTTGGCCGGGCGCGGGTCGATCGGGACCGTGCCGCGCACGCCCAGAATATCCTCCAGCAACTTGCCGCCTGCGAGAAGCTGGGCCTCGCCGCGCGGCGGCGCCACGATCTGAAGCCCGACCGGCAGGCCGGAGGCGGTGAAGCCGCACGGCAACGACAAAGCCGGGCAACAGACCAGCGTGATCGCGTAGACGATGCCGAGCCATTCGACATAATTGTCGAATTTCTTGCCGGCGCATTCGGCGACGTAGCGGTTCTCGACCGGAAAGGGCGGCACGATCGTGGCCGGCGCCAGCAACAAATCGTAGCTGTTGAAGAATTCGAGCGTGCGCGCGGTCATCGCGACCCGTTGCGCTTCGGCGCGTTCCAGCTGCTCGACGGTGAGCTTGAGGCCCTCCTCGATATTCCAGATCACCTCCGGCTTGAGCTGGTCGCGCTTGTCGCGCAGTAGCGCCGCCTTGCTGATCGCGAAATCGAACGCGCGCAGCACGTGGAAACATTCATGCGCCTCGCGCAAATCCGGATGCGCCTCCTCGACGATCGCGCCGGCCTCGGCGAAACGTTGCGCCGCCTTGCGGGTGATGGCCACGACCTCGGGATCGACCGGGGTGATGCCGAGATCGGGCGAATAGGCGATGCGCTTGGGCTTGTTGCCGGATCGGGCGGACGACAGGAACGAAGTCGGCAGCAGGGGCAGGGACAGCGGATCGGCCGGATGCTCGCCGCTCATCGCATCGAGCAACAGTGCGAGATCCTCGACATTGCGGGCCATCGGTCCCTGCACCGTCAGATTGCGGTCGATCTTGAAGGCGGGGCTGCGCGCGACCCGGCCGATGCTCGGGCGCAGGCCGACGACGCCGCAGAAGCTCGCGGGATTGCGCAGGGAGCCGCCCATGTCGGAGCCCTGGGCGAGCCAGGCCGTGCCGGTGGCGAGCGCCACCGCCGCGCCGCCCGAGGAGCCGGCGGCGGATCGTGAAATGTCCCAGGGGTTGCGCGTTGCGCCGAACACTTCGTTGAAGGTATTGGCGCCGGCACCGAATTCCGGCGTGTTCGATTTGGCGTAGATCACCCCGCCGTTGGTTTCGAGCCGCTCGACCAGGATATCGGAGCGCGCGGGGATGTTGTTGGTGTAGATCGGCGAACCCTGGGTGGTCCGCACGCCCGCGACATTGGTCAGGTCCTTGATCGGTATCGGCAAGCCGGCGAGCAGTCCGCGCTCGGCGGCGGGCTTTTTCATCAGCGCCTTGGCGTGGGTTCGGGCGCGGTCGAAGCAGAGTGTCGGCAACGCGTTGACCTTGCCGTCGACCTCCGCGATCCGCTTTTCCAGCACGTCGAGCAGGTCGAGCGGTGTGACCTCGCCGGAATTCAATTTATCGACGATGGTACACGCCGTTTCCCGAACCAATCCCTGATCAGCCACTCGCATTTCTCCGTTCATTCCGCTTCGTAGGCACCGCATGGTGCTGTAGAACATTTTCCGGCAAAGTGGAACGCGCCAAAGCCCGGCGGCGATCGGCTGATCCGGCATCTGTTCGAGCGGACGGCTTAATTAGGTACGCCGTCATTCCGGGATGGTGCGTCAGCACCAGACCTCAGATGCGCAATGGCGCATCGGGGAATCTCGAGATTCTCCGATGTGCCATTGCACATCGTAGTTCGATGCTTTGCATCGCCCCGGAATGACGGCATTTGAATGTTTTGCCTAGCCCCAGCCTGCGGCGATACCGCCGTCGACGGTAAAGATCACGCCCGAGGTATAGCCGGAGCGGTCCGAGGCCAGGAATGCCATCAGGTCGCCGATCTCGCGCGCATGCGCGGGACGGCCGAGCGGCAGGCTTTTCTGGAATTCGGTGTAGCGGTTTTCATCGCCGAACTGGTTCCTGGCGCGCGTCTTCTGCAAGGTGATATGGCGGTCGGTGCCGACCGGGCCGGGATTGATGCCGACCACGCGGATATTATCGGCGAGGCTCTTGCCGCCGAGCGCGCGGGTGAACGCCATCAGTGCGGCATTGCCGGCGCTGCCGCAGATATAATTGGCGTCGAACCTCTCACCGGCGGCGCCGATATCGTTGACGATGACGCCGTGGCCCTGCGCCTTCATCTGCGCATAGATGGCGCGGGTGAGATTGATATAGCCGAACACCTTCAGGTCCCAGGCGTGACGCCAGGTCGCTTCGTCGATCTTGTCGAGCGGCCCGCCGGGGATGTCGCCGGCATTGTTGACGAGGATGTCGATTTCGGCAGCCTCTTTGACCAGCCGGGCGATGTCCTCGGGTTTGCGCAGGTCGACGACAAGCGCGGTCGCGTCGATTTGATGCGAGGCGCGTAGCCGTTCCGCGAGCGCCTTGAGCTGATCGCCGCTGCGGGCGGCTAGCAGGAGATGGCAGCCTTCTTCGGCGAACGCCTCGGCCGCTGCGGCGCCGATGCCTTTCGATGCGCCGGTGATCAGGACACGCTTGCCACGCAAATGGAGATCCATGGGATTGCTCTTTTTTGTTGGAGACGCCGGGTTCGAGATATCGGGGAATAGCGAGGGGGTTTGGATAGTTAGGAGCAGGCCGCCGGAGCGGTCAACATCGCAATGCAGTGTTGCACCCCGGCCGGGTTTGGTCCATTGCAGTCCCGGCCAAATAAGCGGCGTTGCCGGCGTGGCAACAGCGAAGGGAGATCTCGATGAGCAGTGCAAAAAAGCAATACCGGATCGCGGTCATCCCCGGCGACGGCATCGGCAAGGAAGTCGCCCCGGAGGGGTTGCGGGTATTGGAAGCGGCGGCCAAAAAGCACGGCGTCGCCGTGCATTTCGACCATTTCGATTTCGCGTCCTGGGATTATTACGACAAGCACGGCCAGATGATGCCGGACGACTGGAAAGAACAGATCGGCAAGCACGATGCGATCTATTTCGGTGCGGTCGGCTGGCCGGCTAAAATCCCCGATCACGTTTCGTTGTGGGGATCGCTGATCAAGTTCCGGCGAGAATTCGATCAATACGTCAATCTTCGCCCGGTGCGGCTGATGCCGGGGGTGCCGTCGCCGCTCGCAGGCCGCAAGCCCGGCGATATCGATTTCTGGGTGGTGCGCGAGAACACCGAAGGCGAATATTCCTCGGTCGGCGGCCGGATGTTTCCGGACACCGAGCGCGAATTCGTCACCCAGCAGACCGTGATGACGCGGATCGGCGTCGACCGTATTCTGAAATTCGCGTTCGATCTGGCGCAGTCGCGGCCGAAGAAGCACCTGACCTCGGCGACCAAATCCAACGGCATCTCCATCACCATGCCGTATTGGGACGAGCGCGTGGAGGCGATGGCAAAGAAATATCCGGCCGTAAAGTGGGACAAGTTTCACATCGATATTCTCACGGCGAATTTCGTGCTGCACCCGGACTGGTTCGACGTCGTGGTCGGCTCCAATTTGTTCGGCGACATCCTGTCCGATCTTGGTCCGGCCTGCACCGGCACCATCGGCATCGCGCCGTCGGGCAATATCAATCCGGAAGGAAATTTCCCGTCGGTGTTCGAGCCGGTGCATGGCTCGGCGCCTGATATCGCGGGGCAGGGCATCGCCAATCCGATCGGCATGATCTGGTCCGGCGCGATGATGCTGGAGCATCTCGGCGAGAAGCAGGCGGCTGCCGCCATCGTCGGCGCGATCGAGCGCACGCTCGGCGAACGCACGCTGCGCACCCGCGACCTCGGCGGCAATGCCGACACCACCGCCTGCGGCAAGGCGGTCGCCGAGATGGTGGAGTAAGAAAACCCTCGTGGTGAGGAGGCGCGTAAGGCGCCGTCTCAGGACGATGCTTCGCATCGACTGGAGAACCGTGAGGCCGCGCAATCATCCTTCGAGACGCGGCCGATGGCCGCTCCTCAGGATGAGGCCGGAATGTGAAGCGGCCTGGGCGATCGCTGCGAGCCCGAGGAGCAACTGCACGCCGGCTTCGATGTGTAGCCGGTGGTGCGGCGGCTAGCTGCAATCGCTTCGCGTGCGCATTGACGCATGCGTCTGGTATGCCCGACGTGGCGTTGAACCAATCCCAAATCCGTAATTCCCGTAACCTATGACGTGTCAGCGGGGCAACAGTCGCGGGGATTTGGACGAAAAAAAGGATGATTTGATCGAGGTCAATTTTTCCGATCGACAGCCAGCCCTTTGTGAAAATCAGCCAGTGCGAAATCGTTCGTATCGGCCGTTAATGGGGATTTTCATGAAGATAAAAACAAGAATTGCGGTTTCATCGCTTGTTTTGGCTGCGGGCCTTTCTGGATTTGCGGCAGCCGGCTCCGCGGCCGACCTGCCCGCTGCGGCGCCCTACACCAAGGCACCGGCGGTCGAAGCCTGGAATCCCTGGATGATTCGCTTGCGTGCGCTCGGCGTCTTGACGCGAAATTCGGGCTCGGTCGACCAGGTACCGGGATCGGGCGTGAAGGTATCGGATGCGGTCGTTCCGGAGTTGGATATCTCCTACTTTTTCACGCGCAACATCGCCGCTGAACTTATTCTCGGTGCCACCCGTCACGACGTGACAGGCACCGGCGTTCCGGCAACGGCCGGCCTCGATGTCGGCAAAGCCTGGCTGCTTCCGCCGACGCTGACGCTGCAATATCACTTTACCGAGCTCGGCGCGTTCAAGCCCTATATCGGCGGGGGCGTGAATTATACGGTCTTCTTCAGCCAGTCGGCCGGCAACGCTTTCAACAATGCGGGCACGATCATCACCTCCAGCGACCTGCACAATACCGCAGCTCCGGTCGCGCAGATCGGTTTCGACTACATGATCGACCAGCATATCGGCGTGAACGTCGACGTCAAAAAGATCTGGCTGCGTCCGGACTGGAGCGGCACGATCGCCGGAGTTGTGCCGGTCACCGGCAAGGTCAATCTCGACCCGTGGCTGATCGGAACCGGTATCACCTACAAGTTCTGATATTCCAAATTCTGATATTCAAGGCGTTCGAGCGGGGGCCGATGAAAATTGGCCCCGCTTCTCCCGTCATTGCGAGCCAACGGCGGGACACTTCAATCTTTCGCGATCCTTCGGCAATGCGCCCAGGCCGCGCTGATCAGATTCTCATTCGCTTCCGGCGTGCGGAAGGCGGAATGCGCCGACAGCGTCACGTTCGGCAGCTTCGTCAGCGGGTGATCCGCCGGCAGCGGTTCGACGTTGAAGACGTCGAGCCCGGCGTGGCGGATGTGGCCGGACTTCAGCGCCTCGATCATGGCGGCTTCGTCGACCAGCGCCGCGCGCGCGGTGTTGACGAAGAGCACGCCCGGCCGCATCGCCGCGATCCGTTCGCGGGTCAGGAAGCCGCGGGTGTCGTCGTTCAACAGCAGATGCAGCGAGATCACGTGGCTTTGCGCCAGCAGCGCATCGATGCCGGTGAACTCGACGCCGGGAAAGTTCTTGGGCGTCCGGTTCCAGGCGATCACGCGCATACCGCTGCCGCCGGCGATGCGCGCGACCTCGGCCGCGATGCCGCCGAAGCCGATCAGGCCGAGCGTCTTGCCGGTGAGCTGCATGCCGTCCTCGCGCAGCCAGCGGCCCGCGCGCATCTCGCGGTCCATCTTGGCGATGCCGCGCGAGGCCTCCCACATCAGTGCAACGGCGCATTCGGCCACCGCCGTGTCGCCATAACCCTTGATCAGGTGAACGCTGACGCCAAGCCCGGCGAGCTCTTCCGGATTCATGTAGCTGCGCGCGCCGGTGCCGAGAAACACCACATGTTTCAGGCCGCTGCAGCGCCGCGCGACCTCGGTCGGCAACGGCGTGTGATCGATGATGACGATCTCGGCGCCGTCGAGCAGCGCCGGCATCTGATCGGAGGTGATGTCGGCGTTGCGGTTGATCGTGACCTGCGGATCGCCGGCCACCTTTTGCCGCTCGAAAATATCCGCCAGCGATCCGTTGGCATCGACGAATACTCCGCGCAACTGCATCTCCGTTTGCTGTTTGAAGGAAGCGGCCAAACCCAGGCTAGGAAGCAACGCCGGCGAGCGCCAGCACGGTATGCATCAGGACATTGGCGCCCGCGGTGCAATCGGCCTGTGTGGCGTCCTCGAGCTCATTATGGCTGATGCCGTCCTTGCAGGGCACGAACACCATCGCCGCCGGAATCACCGTGTTGAGGTTGCAGGCATCGTGGCCGGCGCCGGAGGTGATGCGCCGGTTCGAATAGCCGAGCGTCTTGGCAGCATTCTCCACCGCATCGACCAGCTTGGGATCGAAATGGGTCGGCGGCTTGCGCCAGACCAGATCGAGCGCGACCTCGACCTTGCGCCGGGCTGCGATCTCGGAAATCGCGGCGCGCAGATCCTTGTCGAGCGCATCCATGATCGCGGCATCGGCGCTGCGGCAATCGATCGTGAACGCGATCTCGCCGGGAATGACGTTGCGGGAGGGATTTGCGATCACGGCCTCGCCGACGGTGCCGACCGCGTTCGGGCCGTGTTTCCTGGCGATGCGTTCCACCGCCAGCACGATCTCCGACAAGGTCGCCAGCGCGTCGCGGCGCAGCGGCATCGGCGTCGAGCCGGCATGGCTTTCGAAGCCGGTGATCTTGCCGTCGTACCACAGCACGCCCTGGCCGGAATCGACCACGCCGATGGTCTTGCTCTCGGCTTCGAGGATCGGCCCTTGCTCGATATGCAATTCGACGAAGCTGGAAAATTTCTGCTTCCCCACCGGACTATCGCCGCGATAGCCGATGCCGTCGAGCGCTTCGGCGACCGTGATCCCCTCGGCGTCCTTGCGCGAGAGAATGTCGTCGGTGGTGAAATCGCCGACATAGGCCGCAGAGGCCATCATCGCCGGCGCGAAGCGCGAGCCTTCCTCGTTGGTCCAGTTGACGATGCAGATCGGGGTTTCGGTCTCGATTCCGGCATCGTTGAGCGTGCGGACCACTTCCAGCGCCGCCAGCGTGCCGAGCACACCGTCGAACTTGCCGCCGGTCGGCTGGGTATCGAGATGCGAGCCGAGGCCGACCGGCGGCTTCGACATGTCGCGGCCCTTGCGCAGGCCGAACATCGAGCCGAGCCCGTCGACATGCACCTCGAGCCCGGCCGCCTCGCAGGCCTTGCGGAACCAGTCGCGGACCTGCTTGTCCTCTGGCCCGAGCGTCAGCCGCCGCACGCCGCCTTTGGGCGTCGCACCGAATTTCGCGGTTTCATGAATCGTGCCCCAGAGCCGGGCGGAATCGATCTGAAGGTTGGAGGCGGTTTTTGTCATGGAGTCATTTCCATAAATCGGCGAGGCGCGCGCAGTTTCATTTTACGGCTTTATTTCAATGACGCGCCTGTTGCGGCGCGTCAACAATGACGGCGTCTTGCGCGAGCTTGGCGGCCAGTTCGGCCACGCGTTCGATGGCGACCGTGTCAGGGGAGGTAAGCCAGCTCGCCGAAAACGTCAGCGGCGGTATCTGCAGGTTGGTCGACAGCAATTGCAGGCGCTGGTCGGCCAGTTCGTTTTCGACGATCGCGGTCGGGATCACGGCGATGCCGAGGCCTTCGATCGCCATGTGAATGACGGTCGCGAGCGAAGCGCTGGCGTGCAGCCGCATCGGCGGCAGGTCCGGGCGGTTGAACAGCGAACTGACGATTTCATAAGGCGCGGTCTTGCGCGAAAAGGTGATGATGGGAAATTTCGCCAGATCATGCACGGTCAGCCTGCGCTGGCTCAGGCCCAGGGAAGGGCTGGCGAGGAAGTCCACGGGATAGTCGCACAGCACCCGGTTGCTGATGCTCGGCGCCGTCAGCGGTCCGAGCAGGAAGGCGAGCTCGATCTCCTGTGCCAGCAGGCGGGTTTGCAGGTTCGAGGTGATGTCGACCTCGATTTCCAGCGACAGGTTCGGATAGGCGTGATTGACGCGCTTGATCAGTTGCGACAGCCAAGTGTGGACGATAGTTTCGGCGACGCCGAGCCGCAACACGCCGCGCATCGCCGAACGGTCGCCGACCGCCTCCAGCATTTCAGAGCGCAGGCCGATCAGCTTCTCCGCATAGACCATCATCTGCCGCCCGCTCGGCGTCGGCAGCACCATGCGGCGGTCGCGCTGCAAAAGCCTGACCCCCACCTCGCGCTCGAGCTGCGCGATCCGCTGCGAGATCGCGGGCTGGGTGGTGTTGAGCTTCTGGGCTGCGCCGCGAAAGCTGCCGAGCGTCACCACCCACATGAAAGTCTCGATTGCCTTGAAATCCGCCATGCTTGCTGCGCCCGCAGATTGATAAATCTTGCTTATCGATCTTGATTAAAAACAACGATTAGACATTATAGTAGTCGTATGCGTCATTGCCTGTCGAGCTAAATGGAGCCGATATCATGACCAATCCGGCGAGAGTTGAACGGTCTTCCGCCGATTTATCGCCCGACGCGGATCTGCTGCCGAGCGTCGCCGCCCGTCATGCCTGCCGCACCGGGATGGCCTGGAGCACCGCCGGCGTCGCCAAGGGTTTCGTGCAGGGCAATCTCGCGATCCTGCCCGAGAAGCTTGCGGCGTCCTTTCACCGGTTTTGCCAGCTCAACCCGAAGCCGTGCCCCATCATCGGCATCTCCGATGTCGGCGACCCCCGCATTCCCGCGCTCGGGATCGACCTCGACATCCGCACCGACGTGCCGCGCTACTGCGTCTGGCGCGACGGCGAGGTGGTGGAAGAGCCGACCGATATCATGGCGCATTGGCGAGACGATCTGGTGGCGTTCGTGCTCGGCTGCTCGTTCTCGTTTGAAGAAGCACTGCTGGCGGAAGACCTGCCGATCCGCCACATCGAGCGCGATGTGCGGGTGCCGATGTACCGCACCAACATCGCCTGCAACCCGTCAGGGCCGTTTGCCGGCCCGATGGTGGTCTCGATGCGCCCGTTCAAGCCGGCGGATGCGATCCGCGCGGTGCAGGTGACCTCGCGCTTTCCCGCCGTACATGGCGCGCCGGTTCATCTCGGCCACCCGCATTCGATCGGGATCGCCGATATCGCAAAACCCGATTATGGTGACGCGGTGCCGGTGGCGGACGACGAAATCCCGGTGTTCTGGGCCTGCGGTGTGACGCCGCAAGCCGTCATCGCGGCGGCAAAACTGTCATTTGCCATCACGCATGCGCCCGGACTAATGCTGGTGACGGACCTTAAAAACAAGCAATTGGCTGTGCTTTAATGGGCAGCTTGTGCCGCTCTTTGAGGCTTTACCATCAAGTTCAGCCGCTTCATCGATAGCGGCAGATAACATAAGGGGATATTGCATGACCATCAGCCGTCGAGACGTTTTGCTCGGAGCCACCGCGACCGCCGCGCTGCTGCCGATCGCAGCCCGCGCCGACACGCCGGACGTGGCCATCGGCATCATCTATCCGTTCTCCGGCTCCAGCGCGCAGATCGGCGTCGACGCCCAGAAGGCCTTTGAGACCGCGGCCGACATCATCAACAAGAACTATGATTTCGACCTGCCGCTGGCCCGCGGTGAAGGCTTGTCCGGACTTGGCGGCGCCAAGGTACGTCTGGTGTTCGCCGACCACCAGGCCGACCCGCAGAAAGGCCGCGCCGAGGCCGAACGCCTCATCACCCAGGAAAAGGTCTGCGCCATCATCGGCACCTATCAGAGCGCGGTCGCGGTCACGGTGAGCCAGACCTGCGAGCGCTACCAGATCCCGTTCATTTCGGCCGACAATTCCTCGCCGAGCCTGCATCGCCGCGGCCTCAAATTCTATTTCCGCGCCGCCCCCCACGACGAGATGTTCTCGAAAGCGATGTTCGACTTCTTCGACGACATGAAGAAGAAGGGCACCAAGATCGATACGCTGTCGCTGTTCCACGAGGACACCATCTTCGGCACCGATTCCGGCAACGCCCAGCTCAAGCTCGCGGGCGAGCGCGGCTACAAGGTCGTGGCCGACATCAAGTACCGCGCCAATTCGCCGTCGCTGTCGGCCGAAGTGCAGCAGATCAAGGCCGCCAATGCCGACGTGCTGATGCCGTCGAGCTACACCACCGACGGCATCCTGCTGGTCAAGACCATGGGCGAACTCGGCTACAAGCCGCCGGCGATCGTCGCCCAGGATGCCGGCTTCTCCGAGCAGGCGCTGTATGACGCGGTCGGCGACAAGCTCGAAGGCGTGATCTCGCGCGGCAGCTTCTCGCTCGACCTCGCCCAGAAGCGGCCGATGGTCGGCAAGATCAACGCCATGTTCAAGGAAAAGTCGGGCAAGGACTTCAACGACTACTCGTCGCGGCAGTTCATGGGCCTGATCGTGATGGCGGATGCGATCAACCGCGCCAAGTCCACCGACGGCGACAAGATTCGCGAAGCGCTGGTCGCGACCGACATGCCGGGCGAGGTGACGATCATGCCGTGGAAGCGCGTCAAGTTCGACGAGATGGGCCAGAACAACGATGCCGACCCGGTCTTGCTGCAATATATCGGCGGCAAGTTCGTCACGATCTATCCGCAGCAAGCCGCCGTCGCCCAGCCGATGTGGCCGATGAAATAAGCGATCGGCGCGGGGGGACGGGGCCGTGACGGCTGAGACCATTATCCAGAGCCTGGCGAGCGGCCTCCTGATGGGGCTGCTCTACGGCCTGATCGCCGCCGGGCTCGCGCTGATCTTCGGCCTGATGGACGTCGTGAACTTCGCTCATGGCGAATTTCTCATGATCGCGATGTACGCGACGTTCTTCCTGTTCGCGTTTTTCGCCCTCGATCCGCTGCTGGCGGCGCCGCTGGTCGCGGCGGCGCTGTTCGTGTTCGGGGCGCTGGTCTATCTCCTGGTCGTGCGCTTTGCCGTCCGCGCCAAGGCCAATGCCGGCATGGTGCAGATCTTTTCCACCTTCGGTCTCGCCATCGTGATGCGCGGGCTGGCGCAGTATTTTTTCACGCCGGATTATCGCAGCATCACGCATTCCTGGCTCGGTGGCAAAACCATCTCGATATCCGGCATCTTCCTGCCGGTGCCGCAACTGGCCGGCGCGGTGGTCTCGATCGCGGCGTTCGCGGCGCTGTATTTCTTCATCCACAGCACCGATTTCGGCCGCGCGCTTGAGGCGACGCGTGAGGATGCCGGTGCGGTGGCGCTGGTCGGCATCGACAAGAACCGGGTGTTCGCGCTGGGCTGGGGACTCGGCGCGGCGCTGGTCGGGCTGGCCGGCGCGATCATGGCGATCTTCTTCTATGTCTATCCCGATGTCGGCGCTTCGTTCGCGCTGATCGCCTATGTCACGGTGGCGCTCGGCGGCTTCGGCAGCGTGTTCGGCGCCTTTGCCGGCGGCATCATCGTCGGCCTGGTCGAAGCCTCCACCGCGCTGATCCTGCCGCCGTCGCTGAAGTCGGTCGGCATCTACGCGGTCTATTTGCTGGTGGTCTTCATCCGGCCGCGCGGCCTGTTCGGATCGCTGTGATGGATACGAGCTTCGCCCAGCGCCGCCGCCGCGACCTGATCATCGCGGCCTGCTGCGCTGTCGCGGCCGCGCTGGTGCCCTTGTTCGTCAAGGACGTCTACATCCAGAACATCATGGTGCTGACCTTGATGTATGCAGCGCTGTCGCAGAGCTGGAACATCCTGTCCGGCTATTGCGGGCAGATATCGCTTGGACATGCGCTGTATTTCGGGCTCGGCGCCTACACCACCGCGCTTCTTTTCACCAAATTCGGCGTGCTGCCGTGGTTCGGCATGTTCGCCGGCGGGGTGATCTCGGCGCTGATCGCGATGGCGCTGGGTTATCCCTGTTTCCGCCTGCGCGGGCATTACTTCGTCATCGCCACCATCGTCATCGCCGAGACCGCGCTGTTATTGTTCCAGAATTGGGACTGGGCGGGCGCCGCGCTCGGCATCGACATTCCGGTGCGCCGCGACAGCTGGCTTTACTTTCAGTTCACCCGCAGCAAGCTGCCCTATTTCTATTTCGCGCTGGCGCTCGCCTGCGTCGCCTGGCTGGTGACCTGGTGGCTGGAGGATTCCAAATGGGGATTCTGGTGGCGCGCGGTAAAGGACAATCCGGACGCGGCCGAAAGCCTCGGCGTGGTGGTGTTCGATTCCAAGATGGGGGCGGCCGCGGTCTCCGCCTTCCTCACCGCGGTCGGCGGCAGCTTCTATGCGCAATTCGTGTCCTATATCGATCCGGAAAGCGTGATGGGTTTCCAATTCTCGCTGCTGATGGCGCTGCCGGCCGTGCTCGGCGGCATCGGCACCCTATGGGGCCCGGTGCTCGGCGCCGTCGTCCTGATCCCGCTCACCGAACTGACCCGCTCCTATATCGGCGGCTCCGGCCGCGGCGTCGACCTGATCGTCTATGGCGCGCTGATCGTTGCGATCTCGCTGGCGCGGCCGGAAGGGTTGATCGGATTGTTCTCGCGCGGCCATCCCAAGGAGCCGGCGCGATGACGGCCCTGCTGGAGACCCGCGGCGTCTGGCAACGCTTCGGCGGCCTGATCGCCAACAGCGACGTCTCGATTTCGGTCGGACGCGGCGAGATCGTCGGGCTGATCGGCCCGAACGGCGCCGGCAAGTCGACGCTGTTCAACCTGATCGCCGGCGTGCTGCCGCCGACCCAAGGCTCGATCTGGTTCGACGGCGAGGATGTGACCAAAATGCCGGCGGCGGTGCGCTGCCAGCGCGGCATCGGGCGCACCTTCCAGGTCGTGAAAAGCTTCGAGACCATGACGGTGATCGACAACGTCATCGTCGGCGCCCTGATCCGTACCACCGTGATGCGCGAGGCGCGCCGCAAGGCCCATGAGGTGCTGGAATTCGCGGGCCTTGCCGCCCGCGCCAATGTGCTCGCCAGCGACCTGGTGCCGTCGGAGAAGCGCCGGCTGGAAGTCGCCCGCGCGCTCGCGACCGAACCGAAACTGCTGCTGCTCGACGAGGTACTCACCGGCCTGACGCCGACCGAAGCACAGACCGGCGTCGACCTGGTGCGCCGGGTTCGCGATACCGGAATCACCGTGCTGATGGTCGAGCATGTCATGGAGATCGTGATGCCGCTGGTCGATCGCGCCATCGTGCTCGATCTCGGCAAGGTGCTGACCGAGGGCAAGCCGGCCGACGTCGTCCGCGATCCGAAAGTCATCACCGCCTATCTCGGGGATCGCCATGCTGTCGGTGCGTGAAGTCACCACCGCCTATCAGGGGCTGGTCGCGATCTCGGCGGTCTCGATCGAGGTCGAGAAGGGTGAGATCGTCTGCGTCGCCGGCGCCAACGGCGCGGGCAAGTCGACGCTGTTGAAATCCATCGCCGGCGCCGAACGGCCGCGCTCGGGCAGCGTCACCTTCGACGGCGCCGCCATCAACGGCCTGCCGCAGCATGTGATCACCGCGCGCGGCATCGCCTATGTGCCGGAAAATCGAAGGTTATTCCCGCGGCTGTCGGTGCGCGACAATCTGCGCCTCGGCAGCTACATGTATCGCAGCCAGGCCGATCGCGACGCACCGCTCGATCTGGTATTCAAGCTGTTTCCGCGGCTTTCCGAGCGGCTGGAGCAGCGCGCCGAAACGCTCTCTGGCGGCGAGCAGCAGATGCTGGCGATCGGGCGTGCGCTGATGACGCGGCCGCGGCTTCTGATGCTGGACGAGCCGTCGCAGGGCATCATGCCGAAACTGGTCGACGAGATCTTTGCGGCGGTGCAACGCATTCGCGACGCCGGCATGACCGTGCTGATCGTCGAGCAGCGGATGGCGGAGTGCCTCGACATCGCCGACCGTGCCTATATCCTGCAGACCGGCCGCGTGCTGATGCAGGGCGCCGCGGCCGACATCAAGAGCAATCCCGACGTGCGCAAGGCGTATCTGGGACTTTGACTTCCGTCGCCGTCACTGCGAGGAGCGCAAGCTCCGAATCAATCCATTCTTGCTTCGCTGTGTTGTGGATTGCTTCGCGGAGCTTGTCATCGGGTGCGCGTTCGCACGACCCGTTCGCTCGCAATGACGAGGAGAGACTAATCGTGCCCATGTTCCGGCAGCGCCAGCCCGAACGTCTTGGACAAATCCGCGACCTGTGCCGGCGTGAGATAACGCGGGTTCAATCCCCGCAGCAGCAGATAGAGCTTTGCGGTTTCTTCCAACTCCTCGATCGCAAACACCGCCGCCTCCAGCGTATCGCCTGAAACCACCGGACCGTGATTGGCGAGCAGCACGGAGGTATATTTTCCGGCCAGCCCCTTGATCGCGTCGGCGACGGCGGGATCGCCGGGACGATGATACGGGACCAGCGCGGTCTGGCCGCAGCGCATCAGATAATAAGGTGTCAGCGGCGGCAGCGCGGCGCGGGGATCGATCTCCGGCAGCATCGACAGCGCCATCGAATGGGTCGAATGCAGATGCACCACCGCGCGCGCGTCGCCGCGGGTCTGGTATAGCGCGCTGTGCAGCGGCACTTCCTTGGTCGGCGCATCGCCCGAGATCAGCCGCCCGTCGGCACCGAGCCGCGACAGCCGCGCCGGATCGAGGAAGCCAAGCGAGGCGTTGGTCGGCGTCACCATATAACCGCCGTCATCGAGTTTGACGCTGATATTGCCCGACGAGCCCGGTGTCAGCCCGCGCTCGAACAGCGAGCGGCCGAGCCGGCAGATTTCCTCACGGATCTTGGCGTCGCTCATCGCAGTGGCCCCTGTCGCAATAGCCTTGTCGCAGCAGCCTTTGACTGTAGGCTTGGACCGTAGGTTGGCGTTTCCCATTTTCCGTGTTGTCTCACGCTTTGGCAGCGCGGCCAAGCCGTGATAGGCAGGAGGCAAAGCCGCGCCCCAAAGCGCGGCGATGAGAAACGCCGAGGGACCGCCCATGCCTGAATCCGCATCCAGACCACGTGTTGCCGTCATCGGGCTGGGCTCGATGGGCTTTGGCATGGCGACCTCGCTCAGGCGCGCGGGGTTCGATGTCACCGGCTGCGACGTCTCGGCGGAAGCCGTGGCGCGCTTTGTCGCCGATGGCGGAAACGGCGGCAGGACGCCCGCGGCAGCCGCCAAACAGGCCGATATCGTCGTCAGCGTGGTCGTCAACGCGGCGCAGACCGAAACCATCCTATTCGGTGTGGACGGTGTCGCCGAAACGCTGGCAAGGGACGCGGTGTTCGTCTCATCGGCGACCATGGACCCCGATGTCGCGCGCCGATTGGCGAAGCAACTGGAAGCGACCGGCCGGCATTATCTCGATGCGCCGATTAGCGGCGGGGCGCAGCGTGCGGCGCAGGGCGAACTCACCATTCTGGCGTCCGGCAGCGCCACGGCTTTTGCCAAAGCGCGGCCCGCGCTCGATGCGATGGCGGCAAAACTCTATGAACTCGGCGATGCGGCCGGCCAGGGCGCCGCCTTCAAGATGATCAACCAGTTGCTCGCCGGCGTGCATATCGCCGCCGCTTCCGAGGCGATCACCTTTGCCGCCAGGCAGGGGCTCGACATTCGGAAGGTCTATGAGGTGATCACGGCGTCGGCCGGCAATTCCTGGATGTTCGAGAACCGCATGCCGCATGTGCTGGACGGCGATTACGCGCCGCGCAGCGCGGTCGAGATTTTCGTGAAAGACCTCGGCATTATCCAGGACATGGCGCGATCGGCGAAATTTCCGGTGCCGGTCGCCGCCGCGGCGTTGCAGATGTTCCTGATGACGGCGGCCTCCGGCATGGGCTGCGACGACGATGCCTCGGTGGCGCGGATGTATGCGCAGGTTACCGGTACGAAATTGCCGGGCGAACAAAAATAAAACCGACATAGAAGAGGACCGTCGAATGCCCCGTTTCGCCGCCAATCTCTCCATGATGTTCACCGAAGTGCCGTTCCTCGACCGCTTCGAGGCGGCGGCGCAAGCGGGCTTCACCGCCGTCGAATTCCTGTTTCCGTATGAGCACCCGGCCGAGCAGGTCGGCGAACGGCTCCATCGCAACGGCCTGACGCAAGCGCTGTTCAACCTGCCGCCGGGCAATTGGGCGGCCGGCGAAAAGGGCTTTGCGGCGCGGCCGGACCGTTTCGGCGATTTGCAGCAAAGCCTGTACACGGCGTTGCCTTATGCCAAGGCAACCGGCGTCAAGCGGCTGCATCTGATGGCGGGGATCGCCAGCCGCAACGACCGGACGGCGGTAGAGGCGTTCTACAAATCGGTAGCGTGGGCCGCCGAGTTCTTCGGCCCCCATGGCATCGACGTGGTGCTCGAGCCGATCAACCCGCGCAACGTGCCGGGGTATTTTCTCAACGATTTCGGCTTTGCGCGCGATCTGATCGCCGAGTTGAAGATCCCGAACCTGAAACTGCAATTCGACATCTATCACTGCCAGATCATCCACGGCGACGTGACGATGCGGCTGCGCGAGATGATGCCGATCATTGGCCACGTCCAGATCGCCAGCATTCCCTCGCGCAACGAGCCGGATGGGGAGGAACTGAACTATCCGTTCCTGTTCGATGAACTCGACCGGCTTGGCTACAGCGGCTTTGTCGGCTGCGAATATAATCCGCGCGGCAGGACATCGGACGGTCTCGGCTGGTTCAGACCCTATGCCGGAGCGAAACCGTGACGGCGGCCGCGAAATTGTCCTCTCAATTATCGCTGGGCTGCATCGCCGACGATTACACCGGCGCTTCCGACCTCGCCAACACCTTGACCCGGGCCGGACTGCGCACGGTCCAGACCATCGGTGTGCCCCCGGACGATCTGGCGCTGCCGCAAGTCGACGCGGTGGTGGTTTCGCTGAAGAGCCGCTCGATCGAAGCCCGCCTCGCGGTCGAGCGCTCGCGCGCCTCGGAAAAATGGCTACGCGGGCGAGGGGCTTGTCACATTCTGTTCAAGATCTGCTCGACCTTCGATTCCACCGACGCCGGCAATATCGGTCCGGTCATGGATGCGCTGCGCGACGATTGCGGCGAGGCCATCGTGCTGGTGACGCCGGCTTTTCCCGAAACCGGCCGCACCGTCTATCAGGGCAATCTGTTCGTGGGCCCGGTGCCTCTGAACGAAAGTCCGCTCAAGGACCATCCGCTCAATCCGATGCACGATTCCAACCTGGTGCGGGTATTGGCGCGCCAGAGTGGGACCAGGATCGGCCTTGTCGATCTCGCGGCGGTGGCGCGCGGGCCGGATGCCGTCCGGGCGCGGCTTGCCGATCTCGCGCGTCAGGGTGTTGGCGCGGCGATCATCGATGCCGTGTTCGATTCCGATCTGGAAACCATCGGCGCGGTAGCGCGGGACCACCGGCTTTCGGTCGGGGCGTCCGGCATCGGACTTGGCCTTGCCCACGCGCTGGCGTCGGCGCGGCGGGCGCAATCGAACGTGCCGGAGGCGGTTGCGGACGCGCCGGTCGGCGGGCCCGCGGCGTGCCTTGCCGGAAGCTGCTCGCAGGCAACGTTGCGGCAGATCGCCAACGCCGAAAAGACCATGCCGGTGCTTCATCTCGATCCCGAGCAGATCATTTCGGGCAAGGACGAATCCCGTCACGCGCTGGCCTGGGCCGCGGAACGGCTCAAGCAGGGGCCGGTTCTGATCGCCAGCAGTTCGGCGCCGGAGGAAGTTGCCGCTCTGCAGTCTCGGCATGGCCGCAATGCAGCCGGACATGCGATCGAGCAGGCGATGGCGGATATCGCCGAAGGGCTGGTTCAGGCAGGCGTGCGGCGGCTGGTGGTCGCCGGCGGTGAAACGTCCGGCGCGGTGGTGGATCGTCTGAAAATTCCGGCTTTTCTGGTCGGTGCGGAAATCGCGGCCGGCGTGCCGGTGTTGCGCGCCGTCGGGGCCGACGCCGGCGAAATGCTGCTGGCGCTGAAGTCGGGCAATTTCGGCGGTCCGGAATTCTTCTCCGACGCCCTCAAGCTGATGCACTGAACCGCACTGGCCGTGCGCCTCTGCCGGCGAATGGTCCGAGCCTTCGGCCTTTCCGTAATCTCACGGGTGCGAGGTTAACGTAAATGCAGGAACCGGCAGGTTTAATGCCGCCGGGGGATCCTGTCCCGCCGATTCGTAAGCTCAGCCAGAAACGCCAACACGTGCTCACCCGGAAGATTGCAAATCATGTTCGCTAAGTACTCGATTCGCGCCAAGATCACGGCCGTCGTCGCCTTCCTGCTCCTCGCGATGGCCGGTATGGGCCTGCTTGCGGTCCGGGATATGCGGGCGATCAACGCCAATACCGTTGATATCACGACCAGTTGGCTGCCAAGCGTTCGTGTGCTGGGCGATCTGCGTGCCGGCGTCATCACCTACCGCAACGTGGTGCGCGAACACCTGCTGGCCGAGACGTTGGAGGAAAAGCTGGCGGAGGAAAAGACGCTGGCCGGGGTTGTCGATCGCAACAACAAGATCCGCCAGACCTACGAGTCGTTGATTTCGGCTCCGGAGGAGCGTGCCCTCTATAATCAATGGACGCAAAGCTGGGACAAATACAAGAAAGGCGCCGAGGAAGTCATGGCGCTTTCCCGCAAGGAGGCCGGTCAGTTTCCCCACGAAGCCCATGACCTGAATACGAAAACGGTGAACAAGATCGCGCTGGAGGCGGACGAAATCCTGACCAAGGATATCGACCTCAATAATTCGGGCGCCGACAAGGTGGCCGGTGATGCGGCCGACACCTATGCTTTTGCTTTCCTGATGCTCGCGATCATCCTCGGTATCGCGGTCGTCGCCGGAACCGGCGTCGGCATCTACCTGGTCCGCGACGTCTCGACCGGCATTGCCTCGATCGTGACGCCGATGCAGGCGCTGGGCGCCGGAGATCTGACCGCGGAGGTGCCGCATCAGGGCGAGAAGACCGAGATCGGTTCGATGGCGGACGCCTTGCAAGTCTTCAAGGAAGCGTTGATCGCCAAGAAGGCCGCCGATGAAGCGGCTGCGCGTGACGCCGAAGCGAAGATCGAGCGTGGCCACCGGGTCGACAATATCACCCGCGAGTTCGAATCGATGATCGGCGAGATCGTCAACACCGTTTCCTCGGCCTCATCCCAGCTGGAGTCCTCGGCGGGTACCTTGTCGTCCACCGCGGAACGCTCGCAGCAGCTGGCCACCGCGGTCTCGGCCGCCTCGGAAGAGGCGACCGCCAATGTGCAGTCGGTGGCCTCGGCCACCGAGGAACTGTCGTCCTCCGTCAACGAGATCAGCCGGCAGGTGCAGGAATCGGCGAGGATGGCCGGCGCTGCGGTCGATCAGGCCCGCAAGACCAACGACCGGGTCGGCGAATTGTCGAAGGCGGCGGCGCGGATCGGCGACGTGGTCGAACTGATCAACACCATCGCGGGGCAGACCAACCTGCTGGCGCTGAACGCGACCATCGAGGCGGCGCGCGCCGGCGAGGCCGGTCGCGGCTTCGCGGTCGTGGCATCCGAGGTGAAAGCCCTGGCTGAGCAGACCGCGAAGGCCACCGGCGAGATCGGCCAGCAGATCACCGGCATCCAGGCCGCGACTCATGAGTCGGTCGGCGCGATCAAGGAGATCAGCGGCACCATCGAGCGGCTGTCGGAAATATCTTCGACGATCGCCGCGGCGGTGGAAGAGCAGGGCGCGGCGACCCAGGAAATCTCGCGCAACGTGCAACAGGCGGCGCAGGGCACGCAGCAGGTATCGTCCAACATCACCGACGTGCAACGGGGCGCCAGCGAGACCGGATCGGCCTCCTCGCAGGTTCTGTCGGCGGCGCAGATGCTCTCGCGCGACAGCAGCCGCCTCAAGACCGAGGTCAGCAAATTCCTCACCTCGGTCCGCGCCGCGTAACACGCTGAACGGCAATCATTGTAATGAATGTGAACTCAAACTCTTAAAGCCGGGCAATGCGCAAGAATCTCCCGATTACCGACGTCGAATACTCGCTCACCGACGAAACGCTCATCGTTTCGCGGACCGACACCAAGGGAAAGCTGACCTATTGCAACGACGATTTCGTCGCGGCCTCAGGCTTTTCCGAAGCGGAGCTGATTGGCCAGCCGCACAACATCATTCGACATCCGGACATGCCCCCGGAAGCTTTCGCAAATCTCTGGGAGACGCTGAAAGCCGGCAAGCCCTGGCTCGGGGCCGTGAAGAACCGCCGCAAGAACGGTGGTTTCTACTGGGTGCTGGCGACCGCGTCGCCGATCCGGGAAAACGGCAAGGTCACCGGCTACACCTCGATCCGGACCCGGCTGCCGGCCGACCAGCGCACCGAAGCCGAGCGGTTTTATGCGGCGCTGCGCGAAAAAAGGCCGTCGGAATACAAGGTCGAGGCCGGCATCATCCGCCGCCGTTCGATGCGGGATCGTTTTGCGCTGTTTACCGGTACGATCAGGGCGCGGCTGGTCACGCTGGTCGCAGTCCAGGCGGCGTTCATGATGGCGGTCGCGCTGGCCTCGGCATTTGCCTCTTCCGGCATGATCGTAACGGTCGTGGCGCTGCTCGGCATTGCGTTTTGCGGGCTGCTGGGTCTGCACATCATGAATGCCGTCGGCGGCCCGATGCGGCATCTGAACGACACTTTGATGAACATCGTGCAAGGCAAGCTCGACAGCCGCGTTCGCGTCGAACGCGACGACGAAATCGGCGAAGCGTTACGCAACGTGCAAACGGTGCAAACCATCGTGCGCTTCAGCCACGCGGAGGTGAAGGCGGTGGAACAGCGCGCCGCCATTCAGCGCAAGACCGAGATGGCCAGGCTTGCCGACAGTTTTGAAGGCGCGGTCGGCGAGATCGTCGATACCGTGTCGTCGGCCTCGGCCGAACTCGAAGCGTCCGCCAATTCGCTCTCCACGACCGCCGAGCGCGCGCAGGAACTCACCGTCACGGTCGCTACCGCCTCGGAAGATGCTTCCGCCAAGGTGCAGTCGGTGGCTGCGGCCACCGAGGAACTGTCGTCCTCCGTCAACGAGATCAGCCGCCAGGTGCAGGAATCGGCGCGGATGGCCGGCGCTGCGGTCGACCAGGCCCGCAAGACCAACGACCGGGTCAGCGAATTGTCGAAAGCGGCGGCGCGGATCGGCGACGTGGTCGAACTGATCAACACCATCGCGGGGCAGACCAACCTGCTGGCGCTGAACGCGACCATCGAGGCGGCGCGTGCCGGCGAGGCCGGTCGCGGCTTCGCGGTCGTGGCATCCGAAGTGAAAGCCCTGGCCGAGCAGACCGCGAAGGCCACCGGCGAGATCGGCCAGCAGATCACCGGCATCCAGGAGGTGACCCAGGAATCCGTCGGCGCGATCAAGGAGATCAGCGGCGCTATCGAGCGGCTGTCGGAAATATCGGCGACCATCGCCGCGGCGGTGGAAGAGCAGGGCGCGGCGACGCAGGAAATCTCGCGCAACGTGCAACAGGCGGCGCAGGGCACGCAGCAGGTGTCGTCCAACATCACCGACGTGCAACGGGGCGCCAGCGAGACCGGATCGGCCTCCTCGCAGGTCCTGTCGGCGGCTCAATCGCTGTCCAGCGACAGCTGCCGCCTCAAGACCGAGGTCAGCAAGTTCCTTACCTCGGTCCGGGCGGCCTGAGAAAGCTGTTCTACGGCTCTTTTCGCGGTATCCGCCGACGGGCGGTGCCGCGGAAGTGAAGGGTGGTTATGCCCTGCGTGCGTTGGCTTTTTGGCTCAGGTTCGGCTAAATCAGCCCGAACCAATTGGCCATCGGAACGCCAATTTGCGGGCCTGGGGAATAACTGACTTATGATCGCACTGGTCCGTATCGCGCTAAGCCGGCCCTATACTTTCGTCGTGCTCGCTCTGCTTCTCCTGATCATCGGACCGTTGGCGGCGCTGCGCACGCCGACCGACATCTTCCCGGACATTCGCATCCCCGTGATCGGCGTGGTCTGGCAGTATACCGGCTTGCCGCCGGACCAGATGTCGGGACGCATCACCACGCCGTTCGAGCGCTCATTGACCACCACGGTCAACGATATCGAGCATATCGTGGCCAATTCTTACAATGGCTTCGGCATCATCAAGATCTTCTTCCAGCCGAACGTCGATATCCGGACCGCCAACGCCCAGGTCACCGCGATCTCGCAGACGCTGCTCAAGCAGATGCCGGCGGGCGCGACGCCGCCGCTGATCCTCAACTACAGCGCGTCCACGGTTCCGATCATCCAGGTCGCGCTGTCGGGCGAGGGCCTGACCGAGCAGAACCTCGCCGATATCGGCATCAACCAGTTGCGCACGCCGCTGGTGACCGTGCCGGGCGCCGCGATCCCCTATCCGTTCGGCGGCAAGCAGCGCCAGGTGCAGATCGACCTCAACTCGAGGGCACTGCAGTCGCTTGGACTGTCCGGGCAGGATGTCTCCAACACCCTTGCCGCGCAGAATTTGATCACGCCGGTCGGCACGCAGAAAATCGGCGGATTTGAATACAACATCCTGCTCAACAACTCGCCGCTCAAGATCGAAGACCTCGGCAACCTCCCGATCAAGACCGTCAACGGCGCGATGGTCTACATCCACGACGTCGCAACCGTGCGCGACGGCAATCCGCCACAGACCAATATCGTTCACGTCGACGGCAACCGCTCGGTTCTGATGATGGTGCTGAAGGCCGGCTCGATCTCGACGCTGGATATCATCGCCGGCATCAAGCGCAAGGTCGTCGAGGTCAAGGATTCCCTGCCCGACGCACTCAAGATCGGCTTCATCGGCGACCAGTCGGTATTCGTGCGCGGCGCCATCACCGGCGTCGCCTATGAGGGCATCATCGCGGCGCTGTTGACCAGCGTCATGATCCTGCTGTTTCTCGGCAGCTGGCGCTCGACCGTCATCATCGCCACCTCGATCCCGCTCGCGGTGCTGGGGGCGATCATTATGCTGTCGATGATCGGCGAAACCCTCAACATCATGACGCTGGGCGGGCTCGCGCTCGCGGTCGGCATTCTCGTCGACGACGCCACGGTGACGATCGAAAACATCAATTACCACCTCGAGCAGGGCAAGCCGGTCGAGCAGTCGATCATGGACGGCGCCAACCAGATCGTGACGCCGGCCTTCGTGTCGCTGCTCTGCATCTGCATCGTGTTCGTGCCGATGTTCTTCCTGCAGGGCGTCGCGCGCTTCCTGTTCGTGCCGATGGCCGAAGCCGTGATGTTCGCGATGATCTGGTCGTTCATCCTGTCGCGCACGCTGGTGCCGACGATGGCGAAATATCTGCTGCAACCGCATACCCATGTCGGCGAAGGTCACGCGCCGCTGCCGCGGTCGCGCAATCCGCTGGTCCGGTTTCAGCGCGCTTTCGAGGCGCGGTTCGAGCGCGTGCGCGGCGGTTATCGCGATCTGCTGTCATTGACGATGCAGCGGCGGCCGCTGTTTGTCGCCGGGTTTCTCGGCTTTGTCGGCATTTCGTTCCTGCTGGTGCCGTTCCTCGGCCGCAACTTCTTTCCGTCCGTCGATGCGGGCTCGATCCTGATGCATGTGCGTTCCCAGATCGGCACGCGCGTCGAGGAAACCGCCAACCAGTTCGCCGACGTTCAAAAGGCGATCCGCAAGATCATCCCGCCGGCAGAGATCGAAACGCTGGCCGACAATATCGGCATGCCGATCAGCGGCATCAACATGACCTATAACAATACCGGCGTGATCGGTGAGCAGGACGGCGACATCCAGATCAAGCTGAAAGAAGGCCACCGGCCGACCGCCGGCTATGTTCAGGCCCTGCGCGATCAGTTGCCGCAGGAATTTCCGGGCATGACGTTCGCGTTCCTGCCAGCCGATATCGTCAGCCAGATTCTCAATTTCGGCGCGCCGGCGCCGATCGATCTTCAGGTCCGCGGCAACGACGCCAACGCGAGTTTCGCCTACGCCAACAAATTGCTCAGCCGGGTTCGCAGGATACCGGGCATCGCCGACGCGCGAATCCAGCAATCGGCCAGCAATCCGACCTTCAATATCGATGTCGACAGGACCCGCGCGCAATATGTCGGCCTGACCGAGCGCGATGTCACCAACAGCCTGGTGGTCAATCTCGCCGGCAGCGGACAGATCTCGCCGACCTACTACCTCAACCCGGACAACGGCGTGTCCTATTCGATCGTGATGCAGACGCCGCAATACCAGATCGATTCGCTGGGCGCGCTCGAGACCTTGCCGATTACCGCTGGCGGCACCGATGCCCCCATCCTCGGCGGCATCGCCAACATCACGCGAACGACGTCGAGCGCGGTGGTCTCGCAATACGATATCCAGCCGATGGTGCAGATCTATGCGACCCCGCAGGGGCGCGATCTCGGCGCGGTGTCCGCGGATATCCGCACCGTGATCGCCGATACCGCCAAGGACGTGCCGAAGGGCGGTTCGGTGGTGCTGCTCGGTCAGGTGCAGACCATGAACAGCGCCTTTTCCGGACTGCTGTTCGGATTGTTGGCCGCGGTGGTCCTGATCTACTTCCTGATCGTGGTTAATTTTCAGTCGTGGTCCGACCCGTTCGTGATCATCACCGCGCTGCCGGCCGCGCTCGCCGGCATTGTCTGGATGCTGTTCTCGACCCAGACCACGCTGTCGGTCCCGGCGCTCACCGGCGCGATCATGTGCATGGGCGTCGCCACCGCCAACAGCGTGCTGGTGATCAGTTTCGCCCGCGAGCGCTATGAAGAACTCGGCGATCCCGTCGCCGCGGCGATCGAGGCCGGATTCGTGCGTTTCCGTCCGGTGCTGATGACTGCGCTCGCCATGATCATCGGCATGACGCCGATGGCACTGGGCCTCGGCGAGGGCGGCGAACAGAATGCGCCGCTCGGGCGCGCGGTGATCGGCGGGTTGATCTTCGCCACCATTGCCACGCTGATGTTTGTTCCTGTCGTCTTTAGTATGGTACATAAAATGCAAGACGCCAAAGCGGCCGCCGCCGCACCGGAGAAGTCGCATGCCCACTGAACAACGCTCACCGGTTTCCCGTCGGAAACTGGGCATTTTCGGGCTGGTGGCAGCCGCGATTGCGGTCACGGTCGTGGTGACCGGAATTCGGGCCCGCGAGGACTCGGACGCCAAGCTGCGCGAATGGACCGACAACCAGGCTATTCCCTCGGTGGCGGTGATACTGCCCGATGCCAAAGTGCTCAGAGCCACGCTCGATCTGCCGGGCCGGCTGGAGGCCTATTACCGCGCGCCGATCTTCGCCCGCGTCAGCGGCTACCTGAAGAGCTGGAGCGCCGATATCGGAGCCAAGGTCAAGGCCGGGCAGGTGATCGCCGAAATCGAGGCGCCGGATCTGGACCAGCAATTGCTGCAGGCGCGCGCCGATCTCGTCAGCCAGCAGGCCAGCGCGAAACTGTCCGAAGTCACGCTGGAGCGCCGCAAGACGCTGATCCCGTCGAACTTCGTGTCGATGCAGGAAATCGACGAGCGTACCGCCGACCTCTCCAACAAGCGGGCTGCCGTCAATTCCAGCCAGGCCAATGTGGAGCGGCTTGAGGCCCTGGCGGGTTACAAGAAGATCACCGTCCCCTTCGATGGCGTGGTGACCTCGCGCAACACCGATGTCGGCGCCCTGATCAGCGCCGGCGGCACCACCGGGCCTGCGATGTTCGTGATTTCCGACATCAAGAAGCTGCGCGTCTATGTCAACGTTCCCCAGAGCTATGTGCCGGCGATCAGGATCGGGGCCAAGGCCGTCATCACCATGCCGGAATATCCGAACCGGACCTTCGCCGCGACGGTCGAAGCCTCCTCGCAATCCGTCGATGTCGGCTCGGGCACCACGCGCATGCAGCTCGGGCTGGACAATTCCGCCGGCGAACTGATGCCCGGTGGTTACGCCAATGTGCGGCTGAGCCTGGCCGGCGACGCGATCCCGCTGCACATTCCGGCAAGCGCGCTAATCTTCGACCAGAACGGCCTGCGGGTCGCGACCGTCGGATCGGACGACAAGGTGCTGTTCAAGACCGTGACCATCGCACGCGATCTCGGCCGCGATATCGAACTGGCATCCGGCCTTTCCACGGACGATCGCGTCATCGTCGCGCCGCCGGACGGTATCGCCGATGGCGATCCGGTCCACGTCGTCGGTGGCGGCGCCAAGGGCAAGCCCGAGAAGGTTTCCGAAAAGTAAGGGCCTGAAGGGGTAGGGGCGTGCGCTTCCTTCACCTCTCGCTCACGAGCGGTGTGAGGTAAGAGAAACAGAAGCGTAGGGTGGGCAAAAGCGCCCTTCGCGCCGTGCCCACCGTCTATCATGAGATCGGTTCTTGAGTGGTGGGCACGCTTCGCTTTGCTCACCCTACAATGGTTGTTGTTAGGTGCGCATCGCGCGATGCAACAGCTTGGCCGCACCCTGCAGCCGCTTCCTTCCTGCAGCGTAGAGCTAATTCACCCGCCATTCCAGCACGCCGTCGTCGGCGGTGACGATCGCGCCCGTTGATCCGACCGGCGTGCGCTCCATATCCAGAAGATGCGCCAGCGTGTTCTGATCGGTTGCGGGAACGCGCGCCAGCGCCCGCGCGTGGTCCGAGGTTCGCAGCATCACGACGCCGTGGCTGATCTCGCCGCCGCGGCCATAGATCACCGTAAAACTCTCGACCGAGCCGTTGCCGCTGGCTTCGGTCACGAATTCCGGCACCGCGCCGTAATGGCGGTCGGCCTCGGCCTGGACGCTGCTGTGCTGCGCCAGCGCACGCTCCGGCGCCTGACGCGACAGCACCAGCGCATGCTGCTTGGTGACGAAACCGCCCTGGCCATAGAGCAGGCCGAGCCTGGCGCCGCCGCGCAACTTGCGCACCATCGCGCAGGCGGCATGGGTCATGTAGGTGTTGAGCGGCGCGCCGAAAAACGTCAGGCCGCCGTTCACCGTCGGCTGCACGTCGGGACCGAGCCCGAGCGTCCGCCGTGCCATTTTCGGCACGCAGGGAAAGCAGTTGTAGAGTTCGATCGCATCGAACGCCTTGCCGCTGCCGCCGGCGAGATCCATCGCCGCCTTGAGCACGGCGTTCTGGGCGTGGCTTTCGAAGAACCGGTCGCGGAGCAGATAATCGCGCGGCTCTTCCGCCGACGCGCCGCCCTGGACATGGATGAGGCGATCTTCGGCAATGCCGGCCGCGCGCGCCTTCGCCAGCGACGTCATCAGCAGCGCGCCGCCCATGTTGACGCTGGGATTGGCCACCATCAGCTTGGTGTAGGGCCAGGCGATCAGCCGGTTGTCCGGCGTCGGCGTCGTGATCTCCTCCGATGTGAACTCGCGCTTCAGCCACGCATTCGGATTCTGCGCGGCGACCGCCGAATAGGCCGACCACAAGCGGCCGGATTCCGCCATCGCCTCGCGCGGTGTCTGGCCCCAATGCGCCGCCGACGCGGCTTCGTAGAACGGATAGACCGTCACCGGCATGTAGACGCCGAGCTTCACCGCCGTCGGCTTCTGGAACGCGGCGCCGCGCTTCGGCTCCTCGGCCTCTTTCGCGAACGGCGTCCACGGCAGGGTCACGCCGGCGCGCTCGGCCTTGGTCGCCGTCGATTGCGCCTCGGCGCCGCAGACCGCCGCGACGCTGCATTCGCCGCGCGCGATGCGCTGCGCGGCCTCGTGCAGATAGCGGATCGGGCTCTCGCCGCCGACCGGGCCGTAATAGGCGTGCTTCGGCCGGATGCCGAGGCGGTCGGAAAGCTGCCTTGCGGGGTCGTGATAGCGCCAGCTCAGGAAATTGACGATGTCGAGCGAACCGATCTCGCCCAGCAGTTTCGCGCCGCTGTCCTGTTCGGCGCGCTTCAACGCTTGCTCCAGCAAGGCGAGGGGTTCGAGACCTTCCGTGATTTCCTTCGGGCGATCGACGATTTCGCCGGTGCCGACGATGACGGGGATGCGGTCTTCCGATGCTGCCTGGTTCGCCATTGTTGTTGCTCCCTTTGCAAAACTTGAACCTCATCCGTTGCGACGGCGCAAGTGCGCCTCCTCGCCATGAGGAAGCAGCGTTCCGCGCCGCAGAATTTGCGCGCGCAAAAAGGGGCGTTTTGTCTCTCGCGCTTTCGCGTCGCGCCGAGAATGCCGACCGCAACAAACAAAGAATCTTCAAGGGAGCGAGATCAGATGTCCGGCTTGCCATCCGTTTCCGCATGTCAACGAGGTCGCGGCCACCACGCTCTATCCGCAGGCCAATTCCTGCTACATGGGCGCCAACATCCCCGGCAAGCCGCGCATCTTCATGCCTTACATCGGCGGCGTCGGCGCCTATCGCCGGATCTGCGACGACGTCGCGGCCAGGGGCTATGAGGGCTTTGCACTGACACGCGCGGAGCAGCCGCAAAAAGTGGCGGCGTCATCGTAATGCTTCCTACCCGCCGTCATTCCGGGGCGCGCGAAGCGCGGCCCGGAATCTCGAGATTCTACGATGTGCAATTGCACATCGTAGTTCGATGCTTTGCATCGCCCCGGAATGATGGAGTGCAACCTATTTCGCGGTCACTCCTTCCGCCGGCGGAAACACGATCCGGTCGTCGGTGCGGCAGTAACGGTCGGCGAACATGCGGCCGATCGGGTGATACTTCTCCATGTTCACGCGCATGGTGGCGGTGTCCCACAGATCGTCGCGGATGTAGAAATTGACGCCTTCGCCGATGATCAGCAGCCGGTCGCTGTTGACGTCGATCGTCTTCCAGGTCTTGCATTCCATCGCCCACGGCGCATCGGCCAGCCGCGGCGCCGCGATCTTGGAGGAGGGCGCGAGCTTGAGGCCGAGATAGCCGGGCTCGCCAATCTCGGGCGGAAAATCGCCGCTAGTTTCGTGCATCGCAAGCGCCAGCGGCTCATCGGTCATGTGGACCACGAACTCGCCTGTGCGCTGGATGTTGACCACCGTGTCCTTGATGCGGCCGTCGGGCCGATGGTTGGCGGCGAAGATGCACAGCGGCGGATCCTCGCACAGCACGTTGAAGAAGCTGAACGGCGCGGCGTTGACGACACCGGTGGGGCCGACTGTCGTCACCCACGCGATCGGCCGCGGCAGCACGAAGCTGGCCAGCACCTTGTAACGTTCGCGGGGGGCGAGATCGGAAGGGGCGTATTCCATGATGTGATTTCCTGGCGATGAACTGTGGGGCGGATCAGCGAAGCGTAATCCGCCTTTTACGACAATAACAGGCGGGTTACGCCTTTTGGCCAGCCTGTCTTACGGTCTCGTAAGGGCTACTCGCTGAGTCGCCTGTCCAGCCCCGTTCTTAAAAATATTTCGGTTTTCATCCGACCCAAATCATCTGCATCTGCCGCGCCATCCCGCACCCACAAGAGGGGCGTATCGCGATCGTCACGGACGTTGGGCGCGGGAAGCGGTGGACGCGGCAGCGCCGGGCGCGCGAATGGAATCGCAGGGCGGGCTTCACGGCTCGTGAGCGATGACGCCGCGCGGACGAACGGCGCTGTTGCGGACGGTGAAGCCGTGTGGTCCTGGCACCCGTTGCTGGTGTCAAATTGGCGGAGGCGATGTCGGTTCGACCGAACTGACAAAACCTTCAATCCGCCGATGACGGTGACAAGACGAATTCGTCGCCGGGGAGAGCGCGGAATAAGCCGTTAAAACCATTGCGCAGGAAACGCCGGGCGTTCCGGTACACCTGTGGTGACGAACTCGTGTGCTTTTTACCTTTGCACGCGAGGCTGCGGGTGCGGCGGGCACCCGGCGTTTCCTGCGCCCTCTCTTGAGGGGCGCGCTGCGCCCTCTGTTTTATGGGCGGCGGTTGTGCAGCACTCGGGCGCTATCCGCGCCGCGGGAAGGCGGACGTGCGTCACCAATCTTGTCGTGGCCCATCCTTCGAGACGCGGCCTGCCGGCCGCTCCTCAGGATGAGGACGAGAGTGTGTCATCCGGCGCGAAGTCGGAGTCATATCCAGTCGTCACCGCCCACGAAGGCGGGCGATCCAGAATCCGAGGCGTCAGTGATTGATCCGAAAGGCCGCAGCGTACTGGATATCCCGCATGCGCGGGATATGACAGTCTCATCCTCAAAACGCCGTATAGCCGCCGTCGATCACGAGGCAATCGGCCGTATGGTAGGACGACGCCTGGCTCATCAGATAGACCGCGATGCCTCCGAAATCAGAGGGCTCGCCGAACCGGCGCACCGGAATGCGCGGTATCACGTTGGCGACGAACTTGTCGTTGGCCATCAGCCCCGCGGTCATCTCGCTCTTGATCCAGCCGGGCAGGATCGCATTGGCGGTGACGCCGTAGCGCGCCAGTTCGACCGCGAGCGCGCGGCACAGCGCGTTGAGCGCGGCCTTGGTGCCGGCGTAGTGCTCGTTGCGCGCGGTGCCGAACAGCGACGCCAGGCTCGAGGTGGCGACCAGCCGGCCGAACCGGTCGCCCGCTTCGGCGCGCTCTGTCATGTGGCGGGCGGCGGCCTGAAACACATGGAACACGCCGTCGAGATTGGTGGCGAACATCGTTCGCCATTCCTCTTCGGTGCGGTCGATGAAGGCGCGCCGTCCGCCGCCGCCGATGCCGGCATTGGCGAAGCAGCCGTCGACGCGGCCGAACCGGTCGAGCGTCGCCTTCATCGCATCTGCGACCGAAGCGGAATCGGTGACGTCGCAGATCTGCGTATCGGCCTTGCCGGATCCGGCGGCCAGCGTCGCGGCGGCGCCGTTGTTCTTTTCGGCGTTGCGGCCCCAGATCGAGACGTTGCAGCCGGCGGCGCACAGCGCCTGCGCGATGCCAAGGCCGATGCCGCCATTGCCGCCGGTGACGATGGCCACGCGGCCGGTAAGATCGAAGATGCTCATGGAGATTTCCTTTCCGGCGTTTCCCTTTGGTATGACGCGTATCAGATATTTGCCCTCAAGCATGGACAAGAAGCCGGCAAAAATCAAATATGGACCGAAATCCAATCCGCCGCGGCAACGACCAGGCGGACCAACATTTGCGAGGAAACCATGCAGTTCAAGCACGTCACGCTGGAATTCGACGGCCCCGTCGCCATCCTCAAACTCGACCATCCCGAGGTCATGAACGCGGTCTCGATCGAGATGCTCGGCAGCCTGGCCGAGGCGCTCGACGAGGTCGCCGACCGCCGCGCGGAAGTGCGCTGCCTAGTCCTGACCGGAGCCGGGCGCGCCTTCTGCACCGGCGCCAATTTGCAGGGCCGCAACAACCAGAAGCCGGGCCGCAGCAATGCCGGTGCGGCGCTGGAAACCGCGTTCCATCCGTTCCTGCGGCGGCTGCGCAATTTGCATTGCCCGATCGTCACCGCGGTCAACGGGCCCGCGGCCGGCGCCGGGATGAGCTTCGCCTTGATGGGCGATATGATCCTGTGCGCGCGCTCGTCTTATTTCCTGCAAGCGTTCCGCCGCATCGGCCTGGTGCCGGACTGCGGCTCGACCTGGCTCTTGCCGCGGCTGATCGGCAAGGCGCGTGCGATCGAATTGTCGCTGATGGGCGAGCGGCTGCCGGCGGAGAAGGCGCTGGAATGGGGGCTGGTCAACCGGGTTTACGACGACGCCGTGCTGATGGACGAGGCCATGAAGCTGGCGCATGAACTCGCCAACGGCCCGACGGTAGCGCTGTCGCTGATCCGCAAGCTCTATTGGGACAGCGCGGAAAATTCGTTCGAGGACCAGCTCAATCTCGAATTCGAGTCACAGCGCCAGGCCGGCGCGACCGAAGATTTCAAGGAGGGCGTCGGCGCATTCCTGGAAAAGCGCCCGGCGAAATTCAACGGCAAATGAGGGGAGCGCTTTGCGGCGTTTCAATTTCCCGTCATTCCGGGATGCGCCGTCAGGCGCAGGCCCGGAATCCATACTCCCGATCGTGGTTATGGATTCCGGCTCGCGACTTCGTTGCGCTCCGGAATGACGGTGGTTGGTTATCTCGCTCATATCTCATGGCGACGGAGCGTCACTTCCCCAGCCATTTCGGCGCCCGCTTCTCCGAAAACGCCTTCGGCCCCTCGATGTAATCCTGCGAGGCCGCCATCGCCTTCACCGCCGGATAATCGCGCTGCTCGGTGATGGCCTGCTCCAGCGAAACCGCGAGCCCCTTTTGAATGGCCTGCTTGGAAGCGCGGATCGACATCGGGCTGTTGTTGCAGATGGTCGCAGCCCAGCGTTTGGCGGCGGCGAGCGCTTCGCCCGGCGGCACCACCTCGTTGACGAAACCGAGCTCGTGGCCTTCGCGGGCCGAGACGTGGCGCGCGGTCAGGATCATGCCCATCGCGCGCTTGAGTCCGATCTGCCGCGGCAGCCGGTGCAGGCCGCCGGCCAGCGCCGCGAGGCCGACATGCGGCTCGGGCAGCGCGAAGATAGCGTTTTCGGCGGCGATGATGAGGTCGCAGGCCAGCGCGACCTCGAAGCCGCCGCCCATCGCGACGCCGTTGACGGCGGCGATGATCGGCTTGTCGCAATCGAACCGGGAGGTCAGTCCGGCGAATCCGCCCGTATCCCAGCCGCGCTTGCCGCCGGCCGCTTGCCATTTCAGATCGTTGCCGGCGCAGAACGCCTTGTCGCCGGCGCCGGTGACGATCGCGACCCACTGCTCGGGATCGGCGGCGAAATCGTCGAACACCTTGTTGAGCTCGAAATGCGCATCGATATGCAGCGCGTTGTAAACTTCAGGGCGCGACAGCGTCACGATCGTGACCGGGCCCTTGCGCGTCACCTTGGAGAATTTCAGGTCCATATTGGCTCCCGTCGTTTCTTGGTTATGGGGAATTGCCGTTCCGATAGCGCAGGACAGCTCGATGCGCAAACCGGCGCCTCTCGCAACGGCCTGCGTTCAGCGCATATGGCCCGCGCGCCGGCGCGATTATTTCGAAGGGGCCGATCGCGCCGCGCGATCCTTTTCGTTCTGCGCCTTGATCTGTTCGCGCGCCTGCGCCCAGTCGGCATCGGACCAGTCGCGCAGCTGATAGAAATTGCCGCCGGTCGCCAGCGCCTGCGCGCCGTCCATCGCGATGGTCTCGCCGTTGATCCAGTCGCAGCCGCCGGAGATCAGGAACACCGCGAGGTTCTGCAATTCCTCCATGGTGCCGACGCGGCCCATCGGGTTCATCGCCCTGGTGCGCGCGCCGGCCTCATCGCCGGGCTTGATGCGCTTGCTCATGCCCTCGGTCGGAATTTCGCCGGGCGCAATACTATTCAGGCGGATGCCGTATTTTCCCCATTCGGCTGCCAGCGACATCGTCATGGCGTGGACGGCGGATTTGCTCATCGCCGACGGCACCACATAGGGCGAGCCGTTGCGCACCCAGGTCACGGTGATCGACACCACGTTGCCGCCCTGCTTCGCCGCGATCCAGCGCCGGCCCACCGCCTGCGTCACATAGAACGTGCCGTGCATCACGATGTTGGCGACCGCGTCGAAACCGCGCGGGCTCAGCTCCTCGGTGCGCGAGATGAAATTGCCCGCGGCGTTGTTGATGAGATCGGTGAGGGGGCCTTGCGTGAAAATCGTCTCGATCATCCCGTCGACGGCCGCCGCATCGCGGATATCGACGCCGTGGCTCGTTACCCGGCCGCCATAGAGATCCATCAGCTCGGTCGCGGTCTCGTCGCAGACGCTTTTGCGGCGGCCGCAGATGTGGACTTCGGCGCCAAGCTGGAGAAAGCGCGCGGCCATGGATTTGCCAAGGCCGGTGCCGCCTCCGGTCACGAGAATGCGCCGGCCGGCGAGAAGCTGATCCCTGAACATCGTTTCCACCCAAGGATTGCACATTAATTGGTCGTTTGACTAAATCCGGCCAGCGCCGTTCTGTAAAGCGACATAAAGAAGCATAAGGATAAGAATAGGAGGAAGAGGCTTATCGAAGAACGGGTCTGTAACAATCTCGGACAGGATCGCCGACGTCTCCCGGTGATCCGTGTCTTTGATGGAATGGTGCCGCAAGCCAGGACGTGGATGGCCGGAACAGATCCGGCAATGACGAAAGAAACGCGGATCGCCGCCTCTATCTTGATCTTGCGCCGCATCGAAAAAATTGCAGACTGGGACCGCCGGGCAGTTTCTGGAGCCGTCAGCCATGTCCACCCAGATCATGTCTCCCCAGATCATGCCTTCTGACGCCGACGCCGGATCCCATCGTGTCGAGGACGTCTCGGCGCTCGAAGAAGATGCGCGGCTCAGGAACGACATCCGGCTGTTGGGGCGCATCCTCGGCGACACCGTGCGCGACCAGGAGGGCGCCGATGTGTTCGACCTGGTCGAGCGCATCCGGCAGACCTCGATCCGGTTCCACCGCGACGAGGACCGCCTGGCGCGGCGCGAGCTCGAAACCATTCTCGACAGCATGTCGATCAGCGAGACCGTGCGGATCGTCCGCGCCTTCAGCTATTTTTCGCATCTCGCCAACATCGCCGAAGACCAGAACAACATCCGCCGGATGCGCGCTCGGCCTTCGGGAATATTTGCCGATACCCTGGCGCATGCGCGGGCGGCGGGTTTCAGCGCCGCCGATCTGCGTAGTTTCTTCAAGGGCGCTCTGGTCAGCCCGGTTCTGACCGCGCATCCGACCGAAGTGCGGCGCAAGAGCACCATCGACCGCGAGATGGAAGTCGCGGCGCTGCTGGATCGCCGCGAGCGGGTCCAGTTGACGGCGGAAGAGATCGAGGCCGGCGAGGAGCAGTTGCGCCGCGAGGTGGAGACGTTGTGGCAGACCAATCTCCTGCGCCGTACCAAGCTCACGGTGCTCGACGAGGTCGCCAACGGCCTTTCCTTCTATGACTATAGCTTCCTGCATGAGGTGCCGCGGCTGCATTGCGCGCTGGAGGATCGGCTGGACAGGGAAGACGATGATCCAGATCCGGGCGAACTCGCCTCTTTCCTCAAGATGGGAAGCTGGATCGGGGGCGACCGCGACGGCAATGCCTTCGTCACCGCCGACATCATGCGCGGCACGCTGCGCCTGCAATCGAGCCGCGTGCTCAATTATTACCTTGAAGAGCTGCATGTGCTCGGCTCCGAATTGTCGCTGGCGGCGCATCTGGCCGATATTTCCGAGGAGCTGCGTGCGCTGGCTCAGCGCTCGCCCGACACTTCGCCGCATCGGAAGGGCGAGCCGTACCGGCTGGCGGTCTCTGGGATCTATGCGCGTCTCACCGCGACCGCCGCGAAGCTCGATGTGGAGATCACGCGCAAGCCGGTGGGCGAGGCCGCGCCCTATGCGAGCGTGCAGGAGTTCAAGGCCGATCTCGACGTGCTCGACCGCTCGCTGGTCGCGAACAATTCCCGCGTCATCGCCCGCGGGCGCTTGCGGCTGCTGCGCCGGGCGGTGGATTGCTTCGGCTTCCATCTGGCCCGACTCGACATGCGGCAGAATTCCGCGGTGCATGAACGCACGGTCGCGGAACTGATCGATGCCGCGACGCCGGGTATGTCGTATCTGGCCCTGAGCGAGGACGCGCGGATCGCGCTGCTGTCGAACGAATTGCGCAATGCGCGGCCGCTGACCTCGTCATTCGTGAAGTACAGCGAAGAGACGCTGGGCGAACTCGCGGTGTTCCACGCCGCCGTCGAGGCGCACGCCAAATTCGGCGCCGACGTCATTTCCCAATGCATCATCTCGATGTGTCAGGGGATGTCGGACATGCTCGAAGTCGCGTTGCTGTTGAAGGAGGCCGGGCTGGTCGATCCTTCCGGCCGCAGCGCCATCAACATCGTGCCGTTGTTCGAGACCATCGAGGATTTGCAGGCTTCCAGCGGCATCATGGACCGGATGCTGGCGCTGCACGATTACCGCAAGCTGGTGGACAGTCGCGGCGCGGTGCAGGAAGTGATGCTCGGCTATTCCGACAGCAACAAGGATGGCGGCTTCGTCACCTCGGGCTGGGAACTCTACAAGGCCGAGATCGGGCTGGTCGGCGTGTTCGAGCGCCACGGCGTACGCCTGCGGCTGTTCCACGGCCGCGGCGGTTCGGTCGGCCGCGGCGGCGGACCGAGCTATGATGCGATCATCGCGCAGCCGGGCGGGGCGGTGAACGGCCAGATCCGGATCACCGAGCAGGGCGAAATCATTTCCAGCAAATATTCCAACGCCGAGGTCGGCCGCAACAATCTGGAAATCCTCGCCGCGGCAACGCTGGAAGCGAGCCTGTTGCAGCCGAAGCAGAGCGCGCCGCGCCGCGAATATCTGGAGGCGATGGAGGAATTGTCCGCGCTCGCCTTCAAGGCCTATCGCGGGCTGGTCTATGAGACCGAGGGCTTCGCGGATTATTTCTGGGCCTCCACGGTCATCACCGAGATCGCAACGCTGAACATCGGCAGCCGGCCGGCGTCGCGTAAGAAAACCCGCGCGATCGAGGATCTTCGCGCCATCCCCTGGGTCTTCAGCTGGGCGCAGTGCCGCCTGATGCTGCCGGGCTGGTACGGTTTCGGCAGCGCGGTCGAGGCCTGGATCGCGCAGCATCCGGACCAGGGCATGCCGTTCCTGAAGGAGATCTATCGCGACTGGCCGTTCTTCCGCATGCTGCTGTCGAACATGGACATGGTGCTGGCGAAAAGCTCGATCGCGATCGCGTCGCGTTACGCCGAACTGGTGCCGGACGAGAGCCTGCGCGAAAACATCTTCGGGCGCATCCGCCGCGAATGGCACAGCTCGATCGAGGCGCTGCTCGACATCATGGGACAGGACCGGTTGCTGCAAGGCAATCCGCTGCTGGAACGTTCGATCCGCAACCGCTTTCCCTATCTCGATCCGCTGAACCATGTGCAGGTCGAGTTGCTGAAAGAGCATCGCGCACAGAATCCGGACGAGCAGATCCTGCGCGGCATCCAGCTCACCATCAACGGCATTTCGGCGGGGTTGAGGAATAGCGGTTAGGTGTGGCGTTGCTGGCGCGACCTCAGCAATTATGCGCGCCCTGGGTCTCGACATAAACCGCGTAGAGCGACTGGCTCGCCGTCATGAACAGGCGGTTGCGCTTGCGGCCGCCGAAGCAGAGATTGGCGCAGGCCTCGGGCAGCCGGATCTGGCCGATGCGTTCGCCGTCCGGCGCGAACACCTGGACGCCGTCATAACCGTCGCCGACCCAGCCCGCGCCGACCCAGATATTGCCCTCGGTGTCGACCCGCATGCCGTCCGGAAATCCGGATTTGCCGTCCAGCGCCATGTCGAGCAGCGTGCGCGGATTGGAAAGCTTGTCGCCATCGAGATCGTATTGCCACACGATGTTCTTGGCGTTCGGGTAATGCGTGCTGCCGCTGTCGCAGACATAGACCTTCTTGTAGTCATGGCTGAAGGCGATGCCGTTCGGTTTGAACGGCTCGTCGGCAACCTTGGTGACCTGGCCGGTCAGCGCGTCGACGCGGTAGACCGCTTCCTTCTGATAGGGCTGCAGCGAGCCGTTATTGGTCCTTTGCCCCTCGTAAAGGACGATCGCGCCGTAGCCGGGATCGGTGAACCAGATCGATTTGTCGTTGGGATGCACCACGACATCGTTCGGGCTGTTGAGCGGCTTGCCGCCTGCCTGCTCGGCCAGCACGGTGGACGAGCCATCATGCTCGAAACGCACGACCCGGGTGCGCTCGCAAGTGATCTGCCGCCCCTCGAAATCGAAGGTGTTGCCGTTGGCTTCGTTGGACGGCTTGCGAAATTGCTCCGAGATGTGACCGTCATCGTCAAGGTAACGGAGCTGGCGGTTGGCCGGAATATCGCTCCATATCAGATATTGGCCTTGCGCGTTCCAGGCCGGCCCTTCCGCCCACAGGCAGCCGGTATAGAGCCGCTTGATCGAGGTGTTTCCGACCTTGGCCTTGAAGCGCTTGTCGTTGATGACGACAATGTCGGGATCGGGATAGCGCTGCGGCGCGGCGCCGGGGCTGTAATCGCGTGCCATGGCTTGCGAACTCATCGCGGTGGTTGTCACAAGGGCCGCCGCGCCCTTGAGCAAGACGCGGCGATCGAGATTGTCCAATCCGTCTTCGTCATGTTTGTCGGGAAAGGTCGGCTGGTTTGACATGATTGATGGCCTCCCGCGGTTTTTGTTGGGGGCAATCGTAGCTGCGCAATCCGGCAAATCTTTGGGGAAAAACCGGAGATGGTTTCGTGAGCCGTCCCTTGCGTTTCGTGAGGGGCGCTTCGAGAAATGGGAGATCTCCTCAGATCGCATCCCAGCTGAAGATATCCGCCGAGCGGTCGAGCTTGTAGAACGATGGCTTCAGCGCCGGCATCGCGTGCTCGGCGATGGTCTGCGGGGTCCAGCCTTCGCCGCGATGCACCGAGCGCAGCGGACGCGACTGGCTCATCAGGAAAATCTCGTTCATGCGCACCGCAAAAATCTGGCCGGTGACTTCCTTGGACGCCTCGCTGAGCAGGTAGGCCGCGACCGGGGCGATCTTTTCCGGCCCCATTTGCTGGAGTTTGGCGACGCGTGCTTTCTCGGCCTCGGTCTCGGTCGGAATCGTTCCGATCATCCGGCTCCAGGCGAACGGCGAGATGCAGTTCGAACGCACATTGAAACGGTTCATGTCGAGCGCGATCGATTTCGACAGGCCCACGATGCCGAGTTTGGCTGCGGCGTAATTGGCCTGGCCGAAATTGCCGACCAGACCCGAGGTCGAGGTGAAATGAACGAACGAGCCGCTTTCCTGCTCGCGGAACAGCCGTGCCGCGGCATGCGAGACGTAGAACGACCCCATCAAATGAACCTTGATGACGGATTCGAAGGCTTCGACGCTCATGCGGTGGAAGATCATGTCGCGCAGGATGCCGGCGTTGTTGACGACGCCGTCGAGCCTGCCGAAATGATCGGTCGCCGCCTTGACGATCCGGCTGGCCGGGATCGCTTCGGCGACGGTCTCGAAATTCGCCACCGCCGTGCCGCCGCGCTTCTTGATTTCCTCGACCACTTCCTCGGCCGGTGCCGCGCTCGTTCCCGAGCCGTCAGCGGCGACGCCGGGATCGTTGACCACGACCTTGGCGCCTTCGGCCGCACAGAGCAGCGCGATCTCGCTGCCGATGCCGCGCCCCGCGCCGGTGACGATGATGACTTTATCCTGGAGTGATTTGGTGCCGGTCATGATGCCTCTCTGTCCTGTTTTGCCGCGGCTCAAGCGAAATCAGATCGTCATGCGCGGGCTCGACCCGCGCATCCATCCTTCAGAAGAAGGTGGATTGCCGGGTCAAGCCCGGCAATGACGGATCGTGTGCTGCGCCCGAACCGGTCGTTTCCTAATTCTCGTTCGTAAAGATGATTGCGCCTGATGCCGTTAACATGCCGCGCGGCGGGAAGTTGACAGAAGCGCCGGCATCGCAGCGCAGCAGGCGCAATTCGCCTGCCTGCGTGCCATCCCGGAAATGTCGGGTCTCCAGCGTCGGTTTTGGTCGGGCGCGCCGCTTCGGCCATTGGTTGATCTCTCCCTGGAGCCGGCTCATTTTTGGGGCGGCTGGCTTGTATTTTGATGCGACATTGGACCGCTGGCCGTCAACGGTCCTGCGCGCCTGTCGCATGGCCATATTCCGGCACACGCACAATGGATTAGTCCGGGGTGCTTGTATCGGTGCAACCGGCCGGGCTATGGTCCGCCCGAATTGAAAAACGGGAGGACTTTAATGTTGAAGGTGACGGGCGCAATTCTGGCAGCAGGTCTGGCGATCGCTACCCAGGCGATGGCTGCCGATGCGCCGGCGGAAATCAAGGTCGGCACGCTTTACGCATCCTCGGGGCGCTACGCCTCGATTTCGATGCCGGTCTATAACGGGCTCAAGCTCTGGGCCGACCAGAAGAATGCCGAAGGCGGCGTCTATGTAAAGGCGTTCGACAAGAAAATTCCCCTCAAGCTTGTATCCTATGACGATCAGAGCAACACGGCGACCGCAGCGACGCTGTATAACCAGCTTGTCACGCAGGATAAGGTCGATCTGCTGGTTGCGGATTCGGGCTCGGTGCTGACGGCTCCGGCGGTGACGATCGCGCGCGACCGCAAGATGTTCCTGTTCGACCAGACTGGCACCGGCGCCAGCTTCTTCGCCAAGGATAATCCCTACATCGCGCTGATGGCCGACCCGGCCTCGACGGTGTGGCCCAAGCCGGTCGCGGACTTCCTCATCCATGACGGTCCTGCCCTCGGGATCAAGAAAATCGCGCTGTTGTACTCGACCAACGAATTCACCGGCACCCAGGCCAACGCATTCCGCCAGTTCATCAAGGATTCCGGAGCACCGATTGAAATCGTCTACGACCAGGGCGTTCCGACCGAGACCACCAACTACACGGTCATCATCAACAATATCGCGAACACCGAGCCTGACGCGGTGATCCATTTCGGCTATGCGCCGAACGACATCGCCTTCCTGCGCAACGTCCAGGATGTCGGGACCAAGTTCAACATGCTGTTCTGCATCTATGCCGGCCTCGAGACCGAACTGCTGGAAAAGAACGTCGGCGCCAAGGGCCTGGAGCACGTCTTCACCTATGTGCCGCCATCCGAAGCCGAATATCCCGTTAATTTCGGCATGAACATGAAGGAATATCGCGCCGCCTGGAACAAGGCCTATCCCGACGGCAAGGTCGAGTTCGGCTTCAATGCGGTCGCCGGTTACACCACCGGGCTCATCGTCGAGAAGACGCTGGCGGTTGCGACCAGCCTCGATCAGCTCGAACTGCGCCGTGCCAATTTCAGCCTGTCGGGAGAGTTGAAGACGCTCGACGGAACTTACGCGCTCGACGAGACCGGCGGCCAGATCGGCGAATTGACGCCGCTCGGCCAACTCGAACTGAACGAGCACGACTCGGACCACGTCAAGTTCGTCTCGATCTATCCGCACGAAACAGCGACCGGAAAGCCGGTTTATCCGCGTCCATGACCCGATTGCAGATTGAAGGCCGGACGCCGGGAGCGAGGCGCCGATGCTGATCTATGCGCTCGTTGCCGGTGTCCTGTTCGGGCTGTATTTCAGCCTGGTCGGAATCGGTCTCAACCTCGTGTTCGGCGTCATGCGCATCGTCAATCTTGCGCATGGCGATTTCCTGATGCTCGGCGCGTTCGTGGCGTTCGGGATCGTGACGCTGGCCGGCATCGATCCGCTGTTCGCGGTGCCGCTGGCCTTCGTGGTGTTCTTGCTGGTCGGCGTGTTGCTCTATTGGGTCCTGGTGCCGCGGCTGCAAGGCTCGGTGAATCCGGAAATGCTCTCGATCATCCTGTTCTTCGGCCTGTCGCAGGTGATCGAGGCCATTACCACGATTTTCTCCGGCACCAGCGAGCGCTCGATTCAAAGCCGGCTGCTCGGCACGGTGTTCTCGACCATCAAGGTCAAGCTGTTCGGCGGCAAGCCGGGGCCGGCCGGTCCGGTGCATATCTTCGGCCAGGGATTTCCGGCGCCGTGGGTGATCGCGGCCGGCACCAGCCTGCTCGCGATCGCTCTCGTTTACGTCTATCTGTATCGCACGCGGATGGGCACGCTGACCCGCGCGGTGATGTCACGGCGGGACGAGGCGCTGGCTACCGGCATCGACGTCGATCGCATCTCCGCCGCGGCCTTCGGCATCGGCCTCGGCCTCGCCGCGGTTGCCGGCGTGTTCGCGCCCTTCATGTTCGGATCGGTGACGCCGGCGTTCGGCGCGGACGCGACCGTCACGTCGTTCGCCATCGTCGTGCTGGGGTCGCTCGGCAATCCACTCGGTACCGCGCTCGGCGGCGTGGTTTATGGTGTCTGCTATATGATGGTACAGACCTATCTCAGTTCATGGGCCGACCTTTTGCCCTATGTGCTCCTGATCTTCATTCTGCTGTTGCGTCCGAGCGGCCTGCTTGGAAGGCGGGTGCGCGTTGCCTAGCTCCCTCAAGCATCTCTTGTTCATGGTCGTGCCGCTGGTCGTCATCTTCGCGGTGCTGCCGGGCGTGTATCAAAACCATCTGTTGCTGTTCAATTTCGTGATCTTCCTGATCCTCGCCCAGGGCGTGAACATCATTTACGGTTTTACCGGCTATCTGCCGTTCGGCTATGTCGGCTTCTTCGGCGCCGGCGCCTACGGTTTCGCGATCATGGTCATGCAGTACCAGACGCCCGCGGTGCTTGCCGTGATCGTCGCGGGCCTTGTCGGCGTCGCGTTGGGGCTGCTGCTGACACCGCTGCTGCGGCTGTCCGGCGCCTATTTCGCGATCGCCAATCTGGCCGCATCGCTGGCGGTGCTGCACTTCGTGGCCAATCCCGCGTTGGAAAGCGTCACCCGCGGGCCCTACGGGGTCGCGCTCTCCGGCACCTTCGATCCGAACATGGCCTATGCGGCGGCGGTCGTCGTGATGGCGCTGACGCTTGTTTTCGTGGTGTTCCTGAAGAATTCCCGTTTTGGCCTCGCGCTGCAGGCGGTGCGGGAAGATTCGGTCAGCGCCTCGATGGCCGGTGTCGATGTGGTGAGGATGCGCGTGATCGCGTGGCTCGCCTCGGCGCTGGTCGCCGGGCTCGCCGGCGGCGTCTATGCTTGGTACGTCTCGGTGTTCTATCCCGATAACGTCTTCAGCGGCGATTTCAGCATCTTCGCGATCGTGTTCGCGCTGTTCGGTGGGGTTGCCACCATCACCGGGCCGATCATCGGCGTCATCATGCTCTATGGCATCTACAATCTGATCGGCTTCACCGCGCCGCAATATTTCCAGTTGATCTACGGACTTCTGATCATGGGACTGGTGCTGTTCCTGCCCGCAGGGCTGGTTTCGCTCGCGACCCGCAGGGGGTGGCATGTCCCCTGACAGCAAGCCCATTCTCAATGTTTCCAAGGTCGTCAAACGCTTCGGCGGCTTTTACGCGCTCGACGGCCTGAGCTTCCATGTCGTATCAGGCGAAATCCTCGGGCTGGTCGGACCCAACGGCTCCGGCAAGACCACCGCGATCAACGTGATCTCGGGTCTCTATGCCCCTGATGGCGGTGAGATCGTGATGGATGGCGTGTCGATCGGCGGCATGGCCTCGCACAAGCTGGTTCATCGCGGCGTCAACCGCACGTTCCAGGTGCCGAAGCCGTTCATGTCGCTGACGGTGCGCCAGAACATCGAGGTTGCGCTGGCCTATGGCCGAGCCGCGGTGACGCCACCGACGACAGAGGCGCTGCTCGACGAATACCGGCTAGCCGAAGTCGCCGACCGGCCGGCGGCCGATCTCAACAACGTGCAGCAAAAGATCCTCGATCTGGTCCGCGCCCTCGCCACCCGCCCGCGGCTGCTGCTGCTCGACGAACTCGCCGCCGGGCTCAATCCGACCGAGCTCGACTGGATCGCCGAACGCATCAAGGCGTTGGCCCAGACCGGGATCGCGATCATCGTGGTCGAGCATCTCATGGGTTTCATCGAGCACATCACCGACCGCGTCATCGTCATGAACGCCGGCAAGGAGATTTTCGAGGGCAAGCTCGCGGTCGCGGTCCAGGTGCCGCAAGTCATCGAAGTGTTCCTCGGAGGCGAACATGCCGCCTGAAGCCGCGCCATTGATGAAGGCCACCGGCGTCGATGCCGGTTACGGCACGATGCAGGTGTTGTGGGGCGTCGATCTCGACGTCCGCGCCGGCGAGACCGTGCTGCTGCTCGGCGCCAACGGCGCCGGCAAGACCACCTTTCTCAAATCGCTGGTCGGGTTGATCGAGGCGCGGCGCGGCAGCATCAGCCTTGCCGGCACCGACATCACGCGGATGCGTTCCAGCGACCGGATGCGGCTCGGCATGACCTATATGTCGGAGCTCGCGGTATTCCCAGATCTGTCGATCGAGGAAAACATCCGCGTCGGCGCGCAGGCGCTGGGCCATGCCGATCCCGGCGCGCGCGTCGAGGAACTGTACGGCCTCTTTCCGGTGCTGCGCGACAAGCGCCGCAATCCGGCATCGAGCCTTTCGGGCGGCCAGCGCAAGATGCTCGGCATCGCGAAAGCGCTCGCAGCGGAGCCGAAACTCCTCGTCATGGACGAACCGTCGGCCGGCCTGTCGCCGCTGTTTGTCAAGGAAGTGCTCCGGATCCTGGCGGATTTGCGCGGTCGCGGCCTTGCGCTTTTGATCGCGGAGCAGAATATCGGCTTCCTGGAAGTGGCGACACGGGTGTTCGTGCTGGAAGGCGGCCGCATCGGCTTTTCCGGCACGGTCGCGGAAATGACCGACAACGAGGCGCTGCGGCGGGCTTATTTCGGGCTGAAGTGATGCGCACGATCAGGATCGGGTCCGGCGCGGGTTACTCGGGCGATCGCATCGAGCCCGCGCTCGAACTCGCCGAAAAGGGCGACATCCAATATCTGGTGTTCGAATGCCTCGGCGAGCGCACCGTGGCGCTGGCGCAGCAGGCGCGGATGAAAAATCCCGACAGCGGCTACGATCCGCTGCTCGAGGAGCGGATGCGTGCGGTGCTGCCGGCCTGCGCCGCCAGGGGCATCAAGATCGTCACCAATATGGGCGCGGCCAATCCCGAAGCCGCCGCGCGCAAGACCGCCGAGATCGCCAGATCGCTCGGGCTTCCGGCGCTGAAGATTGCCGCCGTGGTCGGCGACGATGTGCTCGATGCCTGCAAGCAAGGCGATCTTCCGATCATGGAATTCGACGGCACCATCAAGCAGCTTGGCAACCGGTTGTTGTCGGCCAACGCCTATCTCGGCGCCGAGCCGATGGCGCAGGCGCTGAGCGGTGGCGCCGATGTCGTCATCACCGGGCGCGCCTCGGATCCGGCGTTGTTCCTGGCGCCGATGATCCATGCCTTCGGCTGGGCGATGGACGACTGGAATCTGCTGGGGCAGGGCACTGTCGCCGGCCATTTGCTGGAATGCGCGGGGCAGATCACCGGCGGCTATTTCGCCGATCCCCCCTACAAGGATGTCGAGGGGCTGGCCCGGCTCGGCTTTCCGATCGGCGAGGTCGGCGAAGACGGCGCGCTCGTGATTACCAAGGTCGCGGGCTCCGGCGGCGCGGTGACGGCGCGGACCTGCAAGGAGCAATTGCTCTACGAGGTACACGATCCCAAACGCTATATTCAGCCGGACGTGGTCGCCGATTTCTCGCAGGTAAGGGTCGAGGAGATCGCGCCGGATCGCGTGCGCGTCAGCGGCGGGCGCGGCAGCGAGCGCACCGGCACGCTGAAAGTCTCGGTCGGCTATCTCGACAGTTTTATCGGCGAGGGGCAGATGTCCTACGCCGGGCCCGGCGCGCTGGCGCGGGGCAAACTGGCGCTGGAGATTGTCAGGGAACGGCTCAAGCTCACGGGCGTTGCGGCCAGCGAATTGCGCTTCGACCTGATCGGCCTCGACTCGCTGCACGGGCCGGAAATTTCCGCGCGCGCCAACGAACCCTATGAGGTGCGTATTCGCGTCGCGGGCCGCACCGAAAATCTGCGCGAGGCGGTGCGGATCGGCAATGAGGTCGAAACGCTCTATACCAACGGCCCGGCCGGCGGCGGCGGCGCGTTCAAATCGGCGCGCGACGTGGTCGCGGTGGCCTCGGTCCTGCTACCGCGCGAGCGTGCCATGCCGCAAGTGCGCTTCGTGGGAGCCTGAGCCATGAAGCTGCGCGAGATTGCCCATTCCCGCACCGGCGACAAGGGCAACATCTCCAACATCTCGGTCATTGCCTATGACAAGAAGGACTATCCGCTGCTGCTGGCGCAGGTCACTTCCGAACGGGTAAAAGCCCATTTCGCCGGGGTGGTCGAAGGCGAGGTGATCCGTTATGAGGTTCCGACCATCGCTGCATTAAATTTCGTTATGGATCGTGCGCTTGGCGGCGGGGTGACGCGATCACTGGCGCTCGACGCTCATGGCAAATCGCTGAGCTCCGCGCTGCTCGATCTCGACATTGAGCCCGCTTCGGGCGAAAAGTAACGCTTCCGACCGGAACCGAGCGACGGTTCCTGCAAGCGACGAGACCAGTAGCCATGCCCAACACGACAACCCTTGCCACTTTGGCCGACGATCTTGAAAGCGGACGCACCAGCGCCCGCAAACTGGTCGAGCAATGCATCGCCAGGATCGCTGACCCGGCAGGCGAGGGCCAGCGCGCCTTTATCCATGTCGACAAGGAAGCCGCCCTTGAGGCGGCCGACGCGATGGATCACCTGCGCAAGGCGAACGCCGCGCCGTCGCGGTTTGCCGGCATTCCGGTCTCGATCAAGGATCTGTTCGACATCAAGGGGCAGGTGACCCGCGCCGGCTCGCGGGCGCTGGAGGATTCGGCCCCGGCCGAAGCCGATGCGACCGTGGTGGCGCGGTTGCGCCGGGCTGGCTTCGTCGTGATCGGCCGCACCAACATGACCGAGTTCGCCTATTCCGGCATCGGCATCAATCCGCATTACGGCACCCCGAAGGGCGTATGGCAGCGCAGCGTCGGCCATGTTCCCGGCGGATCGTCATCGGGCGCGGCGGTCTCCATCGCGGACGGCATGGCCTATGGCGCGCTTGGCACCGATACCGGCGGCTCCTGCCGGATTCCAGCGGCCTTCAACGGCATTGTCGGCTTCAAGCCGACGCAGCGCCGTGTCCCGCTCGACGGCGGCGTGCCGCTGTCGTTTTCGCTCGACAGTTTCGGCCCGCTGGCGCGTACCGCCTCGTGCTGCGCGGTGCTCGACGCGGTGCTGGCCGATCAGCCGATCACGCCCTTGCAGCTGCGCCCGGTCAAGGGCATGCGGCTGGCGGTGCCGACGACTCTGGCGCTCGACGATCTCGACGATGCGGTGGCGAAAACCTTCGACCGCGCGCTGGCGGCGCTGTCGCGCCAGGGCGCGCTGATCGAGCGGGTCGAGGTGCCGGAATTCCTCGATGTTGGAATCATCAGCGCCAAAGGCGGCTTGACCGCCGCGGAGAGCTACGCCTGGCATCGCTATCTGCTCGCCAGCAAGGGCGACGATTACGATCCCCGGGTGTCGGTGCGTGTCGCGCGCGGCGAGGCCATCACCGCCGCCGAATATATCGATATGCTCAACGCCCGGCGGTCGCTGATCGCGCGCGCGGAAAAGCGCATCGCGCCCTATGACGCGCTGGTGCTGCCGACCACCGCCAACACCCCGCCGCGGATCGCCGATCTCGCCGACGACAATGCCTTCGCCGCGGCGAATTTGCGCGCGCTGCGCAATTGCACGCTCATCAACATGATCGACGGCTGCGCGATATCGCTCCCCGCCCATCGCGAGGGTGAAGTGCCGGTCGGGTTGATGCTGGCGGCGGCAGGTGGAGCGGACAGCCGCATCCTTGAACTCGCGGCCGGAATGGAGGCTGTCATCCGTGTTTGATCTCACCTTCACCATCGACGATCAGGGCGCGCCGACCCCGCTGACGCTGCCGATCGATCAGGCCGTGGTCGCCGGCTGGACCGGGCGGGATCCGGTGGCGCGCGACAAGCACATCGCCGAACTCGAGGCCATCGGCGTTGCGCGGCCGGCCACGACGCCGATCTATTACCGGGTCGCGGCGCGCCGCCTGACCACCGCCGACAGCATCGAGGTCAGCGGCGAGGACTCGAGCGGCGAGGTGGAGTTCGTGCTGATCGGATGGCAGGGCCGCGTCTTCGTCGGTCTCGGCTCCGATCACACCGACCGCAAGGTCGAAACCTACAGCGTCACCGTCTCCAAGCAGATGTGCGACAAGCCGATCGCGTCCGAATTGTGGGAACTGGAAGACGTCATCGGCCATTGGGACCGGCTGATCCTGCGCTCGTTCGCCTGGATCGATGGCGAGCGCGTGCTGTACCAGGAGGGCACGCTCGACGCGATGCTGCCGGTGAAGGAATTGATCGAGAAGGGCTTTGGCGGCAAAAATCTGCCCGACGGCTGCGCCATGTTCGGCGGTACTTTCGCGGCCAAGGGCGGCATCCGCCCCGCCAGCCGTTTTGAATACGAGTTCGAGGATCCCGTGCTGAAGCGCAGCATCCGCCACGCCTATGACGTGATCACGCTGCCGGTGCGGGGTTAGTTTGTCGTCCCGGCGAACGCCGGGACCCATAACCACCGATGAATCAGTTTGAACACGGTGGTGCCACCACCGAGCGCGACGATAAAGGCCGGTGGTTATGGGTTCTCGCTTTCGCGAGGACGACCAGAATGGAGGGGGCGGAAATCGGGTGGTGAAATGCGCTCTGCTTTGTCAAGCTGATCACCATGAAAGCCCTTGCAACAAAGAATCTCCGTTCACCGGTCTCCTCTGACATCGCCGCGCGCGTCGGTGCGATCGACTGGCGGCAGGCAAGCCACGATCTCGACGCGCAGGGCTGCGCTGTCCTGAAGCATCTGCTGTCGCCGGATGAATGCCATGCGCTGGCCGCGTTTTATCCGGATGACACGCATTTCCGCAGCCGCGTCGTGATGGGCCGCCACGGTTTCGGCCGCGGCGAGTATAAATATTTTTCCTATCCGCTTCCCGATTTGATCGCCGAATTGCGGCCGGCGCTGTATGCGCCACTCGTCAGCGTCGCCAATGGCTGGAACGAGACGATGGGGATCGAGACCCGCTATCCCGAGCTTCACGAGGCCTTCCTGAAACGCTGCCACGATGCCGGCCAGGTCAGGCCGACGCCGCTGCTGCTGCAATATGGCGCCGGCGACTATAATTGCCTGCATCAGGACCTTTATGGCGAGCACGTGTTTCCGTTGCAGGTCGCGATCCTGCTTTCGGAGCCGGGCCGCGATTTCACCGGCGGCGAATTCGTGCTGACCGAGCAGCGGCCGCGGATGCAGTCGCGGCCCGAAGTGGTGACGCTCGCGCAAGGCGACGCGGTCGTCTTTGCCGTGCATCACCGGCCGGTGCAGGGGACACGCGGGTTCTATCGCGTTAACCTGCGCCACGGCGTCAGCCGGATCCGCTCCGGCCATCGCCACACCCTCGGCGTGATCTTCCACGATGCGAAGTGAGCTGGTTTGAGCGCGGATTTATTCGACAGTCTTCCGGATCAGCGGTTTTCGCGCGAGCAAATCGCGGCGGGCGCCGTCCTGCTGCGCGGATTTGCCGGGCCGGTGGAAAGCGATCTGATCGCGGCGTTGCACGCGATCGTGGAGCAGGCGCCGTTTCGCCATATGTCGACGCCGGGCGGCCATCCAATGTCGGTGGCGATGACCAATTGCGGCGGCGCCGGCTGGGTCACCGATCGCAGCGGCTATCGCTATGATGGCATCGACCCGCAATCCGGAAAGCCCTGGCCGCCGATGCCGGAATCGTTTCGCGCGTTGGCCGGCCGCGCCGCGATGGAAGCGGGCTTCGACGCCTTCTTGCCGGATGCCTGCCTGATCAACCGCTACCAGCCGGGCGCGCGGATGTCCCTGCACCAGGACAAGGATGAGCACGATTTCGGCGCGCCGATCGTCTCGGTGTCGCTGGGCCTGCCCGCGATCTTCCTGTTCGGCGGATTGAAGCGCACCGACAAGCCAAGTCGCCATCGGCTGGAGCATGGCGATATCGTGGTGTGGGGCGGGCCGTCGCGGCTTTTCTTTCACGGCGTCGCGCCGCTCGCCGACGGCGAACATGCGGTGATGGGCCGGCAACGCATCAATCTGACGTTTCGCAAGGCGCGCTGAGCACAAGCCGCGCGAAATTTCCGCCGTCATTCCGAAGCGATGCGCAGCATCGAACCCGGAATGACGGCGGTTGATCTTATGGCTTCGCCGGATGAATGAATTTCCACGGGCTCGCTTCCGAATCCGCCGGCACCTCGATGGCGATCAGGGCCGGCCCGCCATGCGCCAGCGCCTTTTCCAGAGAGGATCGGAAATGGTCCGGCGAGGTGACGCGCCAGGCTTTCACGCCGAAGGATTCCGCGAGCCTGACGAAATCCGGATTGACGAGGTCGGAAGCCACCACGCGGCCGTCGAAGCGTTCGATCTGGTCGCGCCGCACATTGCCATAGGCGTTGTTGTTGAAGACCAGCGTCACCACGCCGATGTTGAACTGCACCGCGGTCGCCAGTTCCTGCACGCCGAACATGAAGCCGCCATCGCCGGTGATCGCGACCACGGGCCGGTCCGGATGCGCGACCTTGGCGCCGAGCGCGGTGGGGAAGCCCGAGCCGAGTGTACCCTGATAACCCGAGGTGATGAAGCTGCGCGGCTCGTAGACCGGGAAGCCGTACCAGGAGGTGAAGCCGACCTGTGACATTTCATCGGTCACGATCGCGTTCGCGGGCAGCACCTCGCGCAGGATGTTCAGATACGCTATCTGCGGCTGAATGCTTTGAATCTCCGAGAGCGCTGCGGCCGTCGCCTCGCGGATCGCCGCGCGCCGGCCGCTGGTTTTGGTGTAGCCCTGCTTTCTGACCGCGGCGAGCAGTTCGCGCGTGCCGGCCTGCGCATCGGCGACCACCGGGACGTCCACCGTCAACCGGCGCATTTCCGACGGGTCGATATCGATGCGAACCGATTTCAAGCCGTCGGGCCGGAACGGCCAGCGGAACGTGGCCGGCAATTCCATCCGCGTGCCGATGCCGATCATCAGATCGGTATGCGGCCAGAGCCGGTAGGCCGCCGCCATCGTCAGCCCAAGTTCATGGGCGTTGGAGACGATGCCGCGTCCGCTGCGGAATGCCACCACCGGCGCATCGATCAGTTCGGCCAGTTCCAGGATCTCGTCGCGGGCGGCAATGGCGCCGCTGCCGACGAAGATCATCGGCGTCTTGCTGGCCACGATCAGCGTGGCGGCGGCCTTGATGCGATCGGGATCGGGCCGCGGCGCCGGAAAAAGCTCGAACGGTTTTGCGGGGCCGACTTCGGCGCGCTGCGTGAACACGTCCCACGGCATTTCCAGCGCCACCGGGCCGCGGCGTCCCGACAGCATTTCCTGGAACGCGCGCGAAACCATGGCGGGCGCGGCATCGGGATATTCGATTCTGTCGGCCCATTTGACGAAGGTGCGCAGCGTCGCAAGCTGGTCGGGCATTTCATGCAGATGGCCGCGGCCCTTGCCGATGAAATCGGTCGGCACCTGCCCGGTCAGGCACAGCACCGGTTCGTTCGAGCCAAGGGCGGTCAGCAAGGCCGCGCCGGCGTTGAGCACGCCGGGACCGGGCACCACGCTGAACACGCCGGGCCGGCCGCTCGATCGCGCGTAGCCGAAAGCCATGTAGCCACAGGCCTGCTCATGGCGTGCGCCGATGACCTTGAGCTGCGCCTGCTGGAACGCATCGAACAGCCCGTAGATCTGCGCGCCGGGCAGGCCGAACATGGTATCGACGCCGTGCGCGATCAGGCCGTTGACGATGGCTTCGCCGCCGGAAGTGGAACTCATAGGCGCTTGTCCAATTGTTCGCGGGATCTGCAGCGGGGTGTTTTTTGACCGAAGGCGGGAATCGGAAAAGCGCCGAAATGAAGAACAAGTGAGGGCAATACACGCGGTGTTTTATTCTCTGCCCAGTATTTCGGCAATAACGTCCCCGAACGGGACGGAATAGATCGCGTGGAATAGGCGCGGCCGGCCGGCGTTAATCGTCTCTGTCGGAAGGTTTTACGCCGATAGTCGAAGTTGCCACGATACCAATTTACTCGGGGCAAAAGAAACCGTAAGTAGCAATCGGTTCCGCGTCCGTCGCGGACTGCCAACATAAGAAGGCCGGCAAACAAGTCCGGCTTCAGGGAGGATGAGATGAAGCTTACGAGACGCGACTTCGCTGCTGGTATGGCTGCCGGTATTGTCGCACCCCACATCATCACGCGTGCCCGGGCGCAGGGCGCCACCGTCAAGATCGGCATGTGCGCGCCGGTGACGGGCCCGGCTGCGGAATCCGGCGGCTACGCCATCAAGGGTGCGAAGCTCGCGCTCGATACCGTCAACAAGGCCGGCGGCATTCTCGGCAAGCAGGCGGAGTTGATCGTCGAAGACGACCAGACCACCAATCCCGGCATCGTGCTGGCCTTCTCCAAACTCGCCGCGCAGCCCGATATCGTCGGGTTCATCGGCTCGATCCGTTCCACGCAGGTCCACGCGATTGCGCCGGACGTGCTAAAGCTCGGCAAGCCCGTGATGATCGGCGGCACCGATCCGAACCTGACCCATATGGGCAATCAATGGCTGTTCCGCTGCCGTCCGAACGACAGCTATTCCGGCCGTGTCATCGCCGAATATGGCGCCAGCACGCTCGGCAAGAAGAAATGGGCCGTGCTGCATTCGACCGACGCCTTCGGCACCGCGGGCGGCAAGGCGCTGACGGAAGCGCTGACCAAGCTCGGGGTCGCGCCGGTCCTCGACCAGGGCTATGCCAACCAGAGCCAGGACTTCACGCCGGTCGTGCTCGCGATCAAGCAGTCGGGTGCCGACGTCCTCGGCTCCTATTTCACCTTCGAGAACGATCTCGGCATCTTCGCCCGGCAATTGCGCCAGCTCGGCGTCAACATTCCCTGGGTCGGTTCGCCCTCGATCACCGATGTCACCGCGCTGAAACTCGCAGGCCCCGCGCTGTACAACACCTATGGCGTGGCCGATTACGCGGAAGATTCCACCGAGGCCTCGAAGGCGTTCGCCAATGCCTATCACGATGCGTACAAGGTGGTCGCGGACGGCCAGAGTTCCTGGACCTATGATGCCATCAATGTGCTGGCGCAGGGCATCAACAAGGCGGGTTCGACCGAACCGGGCAAGATCCGCGAAGCGATCCTGGCGATCAAGAAATTCCCGGGCGCCGAGGGCGAATATAATTTCGACCAGAACGGCGACGGGCTGCACGGCTACAACGTCGTGAAGAACGAGAAGGGCAGCATCGTCTTCGATAAGCATATCGAATTCACCGATTGAGCGTGCTTTCGGCCTCCCCGGATCGAATCGGGGAGGCCGAAAGGTTTGCGGCGGATCGAATAAGTTCCTCTTTGGCGAACGCTTGTCATGGATCTTGTACTGCAGCTCCTGTTCACGGGCATCGGCATCGGCGCGGTCTACGCGCTGGTGGCGCTCGGTTTCGTGCTGATCTTCCGCGCCACCAATGTCGTCAACTTCGCGCAAGGCGAATTCTCGATGGTCGCGGCCTATCTGATGGTGGTGTTCTCGGTCGATCTCGGCTGGCCGTACTGGCTGTCTTTCCTGCTGTCGCTCGCCGGCATGGCGCTGCTCGGCGTGATCTTCAATCTCGGGGTCTATTACCCGCTGCGTCATCGCAGTTTCCTGCCGGTCATCATCGCGACCATCGGCGCCTCGATCTTGATGGCCAATTCCGTGCTCGCGATTTACGGCCCGCAACCGCAGGTGCTGCAGGGCTGGTTCGACACGCCGGGCATCCAGCTCGGGCCGGTCTATCTCGACAGCCAATATCTGCTGATCATCGCGGTGACGATCGCGCTGGTGATCTTCAATTACTGGTTCTTCGAACACACGATGCTCGGCAAGAAATTGCAGGCCACCTCGCAGGACAAGGAGATGGCCTCGCTGCTCGGCATTTCCGTCTCCACCATGATCATGCTCACCTTCATCTACTCGGCAGTGCTGGGCGGCTTGGCCGGGATTCTCGTCGCACCGGTTCTGTTCGTCTCGATCCAGATGGGTTCGACGATCGCGCTGAAGGCGTTTGCCGCGACCATCATCGGCGGCTTCGGCGATGTCACCGGCGCGATCATCGGCGGCCTCGCGCTCGGCGTGATCGAGACCTTCGGTGCCGCTTATATCTCCGTGCCGTACAAGGACGGCTTTGCGTTTCTGGTGCTGATCCTGTTCCTGGTCTTCCGGCCGCAGGGTATCTTCGGCGAACGCGTGGCGGAGAAAGCATGAGCGCGCCCAGCGACAACATGCCGATCACGGTCTCGGCCGGGCGAGCGAAGCCGCTGTTGCTGCGCCACCTGCCATATTTCATTTGCGCCGCTGTTCTCGTGGCGCTGGCCGCCGGCATGCAGTTCGACGGCTATGTGCTCAACATCCTGATGCAGGCGACGACGTTTTCGATCGCGGTGTTCGGCCTCTCGGTGGTGCTCGGCCTGTGCGGCCAGATCAACCTCGCACAGGCCGCGTTCTTCGGGTTCGGCGCCTATGCCGTCGGCATCGGCACCACCGATCTGCATCTAAACTACTGGCTGTGCCTGGTCGCGGGATGCGTGATCGCGCTGGCCGCCGGCGCGTTTCTCGGCATGTCGACGCTCCGGCTTGGCGGGCATTACCTCGCGATGGTGACGATCTCGTTCCAGCAGATCGTCACGCTGGTGATGATCAACGACATCGCGCTGACGCACGGGCCGGACGGTGTCTCGAATATCGGCCGTCCCGCCTTGTTCCAGACCTCTCAAGGTTATCTGGCGTTCTGCGTCGCCATGCTGGCGATTGTCGGCTATCTGGTCTGGCATCTGCCGGACACAAGGCTCGGCCGCGCCATGCGAGCGGTGCGTGACAACGAACTGGCCGCCGGCGTCAACGGCATCGATGTCCTGCGCACCAAGGTCTATGCGTTTGCGCTGTGCGCGGCGCTGGGCGGCCTCGCGGGCGGGCTGTTCGCCGGCGGCTTCGCCTATGTCAGCCCGGACCAATTCGCGTTTGCGGATTCCATCGTCTTCCTGACGATGTCCCTGCTCGGCGGCGTGGCGTCGCCGATCGGCTCGGCGATCGGCACCGGCCTTCTGATCCTGATCCCGGAATGGCTGCGCTTCCTGAAAAGCGTTCCCGGGCTTTATCTCGCGATCTACGGCTTGTTCGTCATCCTTATCATCCGCTTCATGCCGGACGGCATCTGGGGCTTTGTCAATGCGGCGTTCGCACGCTGGTGCGCCAAGGCCAAGGCACCGGCGCCTTCCGCAGCGCTGAAATTGATGCCGGCGACGGTCGGTGGCGATATCGTGCTCGACGTCAAAGGACTGTCGAAATATTTCGGCGGCCTCAAGGCGGTTGACGGCGTCGATATCCAGGTCAAGCGCGGCGGCGTCCACGCGCTGATCGGGCCGAACGGTTCCGGCAAGACCACGACGCTGAATGTGCTCTCCGGCCTCTACCGGGCGACATCCGGCAAGATCCTGCTCGATGGCACCGACATCACCAACATGCCGCCGCATCAGCGCACCGCGGCGGGACTGGGGCGGACGTTCCAGAACATCCGCCTGTTCCGCTCGATGACGGCGCTGGAAAATGTCGAGATCGGCGCCGAGCGGCCGGGCAACACCATGATCGGCGAGGGCGGTTCTGCCGCGCTGACCGAACGCGCGCTGGAAGCCCTGAATTTCGTCGGGCTCGGCAGCCGCGCCAATGAACTGATCTCGAGCTTCTCCTACGGCCATCAGCGGCTGATCGAGATCGCGCGCGCGCTCGCCGCCAATCCGACCCTGCTGCTGCTCGACGAGCCCGCGGCCGGGTTGAACTCGACCGAGAAGCTGGAACTGCACGAACTGCTCAAGCGCATCGCGGCCCAGGGCTTGACCATCCTGATCATCGATCACGACATGACGCTGGTCAGCGAGGCGGCCCAGCATATCACCGTGCTCAACTTCGGACGCCGCATCGCGGACGGCGAGTCGATGGCGGTGCTGCGCCATCCCGATGTCGTCTCCGCCTATCTCGGGACCGAATAATGGCGCTGCTCGACATCCGCGACCTGGTGGTCCGCTACGGCGAAATCGAAGCGCTGCGCGGGGTTTCGCTGACCGTCGATCCGGGGCAGGTGGTGACGCTGCTCGGCGCCAACGGCGCCGGCAAATCGACCACGCTGCGCGCGATCTCGGGCCTGACCAAGCCGGCCTCGGGCGAGATCCTATTCGACGGCAAGCCGATCGCGGGATTGGGGCCGGAGACCATCGTCCGGCTCGGCATTTCGCACGTGCCCGAAGGGCGGCGGATTTTCCCCGGCCTGACGGTGAAGGAAAACATCATGCTCGGCGGCTCCAACCGGCGCGCGGCGCCGTCGGAATTGTCGCGCGAGGCGGACGCGATGTTCGACCTGTTTCCGGACATCCGAAAATTCTCCGGCGCGCTCGGCTGGACGCTGTCGGGCGGGCAGTTGCAGATGGTCGCGGTGGCGCGCGGGCTGATGGCGAAGCCGCGCTTGTTGCTGCTGGACGAGCCGTCGCTCGGCCTCGCGCCGGTGATCGTGCAGGCGCTGTTCAAGATCATCGCGGAGATCCGGCGCACCACCACGGTCTTGCTTGTCGAGCAAAATGCGCGCATGGGACTTTCCGTCGCCGACTACGGCTACGTCCTGGAAACCGGGCGCATCGTGCTCGGCGGCAAGCCCGACGAATTGTGGGGCAACGAAGCCATCGCCGCCGCCTATCTCGGCGGTCACGCCAAAATCAGTGCCTGAAACAAAGAGCTATCCATCCATGGTCACTATCCAGCTTCCGAACCTCATCGATTTTGTCGCCGACGTTTTCGCCCATGCGGAATCTTCTCCGGAAGAAGCGAAAAGGATCGCGACCTATCTTACGACCGCGAACCTGACCGGCCATGACAGCCACGGCGTGATCCGGGTACCGGTCTATATCCGCTGGAAGAAGATGGGCTCCGTGGTCCCGAACCAGAGCGCCGAGATCGTGGTGGACACGCCGTCGCTGGCAGTGGTCGACGGCAAGTTCGGTTACGGACAGACGGTGGCGCCGCAGGCGGTCAGGATCGGCATCGAGAAATGCAAGAAGGCAGGGTTGGCCGCGGTAGCCCTGCGCAACGCCGGCCATATCGGCCGGGTCGGCGACTGGGCCGAGATGGCGGCGGCCGAAGGCCTGGTCTCGGTGCATTTCGTCAACGCGGCGGGCTCGGTGTTGGTCGCGCCGTATGGCGGTGTCGAGCGGCGGTTGTCCACCGCGCCCTATTGTGTCGGCATTCCGCGCCAGGGGCAGCGGCCGATCGTGCTCGATTTCGCGACCTCGATCGTCGCCGAGGGCAAGGTGCTGGTCGCCAGCCGCGGCGGCAAGAAACTGCCGAAGGGCGCCTTGATCGATTTCGATGGCACCTTGAGCGAAGACCCGGCGGTGCTGTACGGGCCGTACAGCGCCGAAGGGCCGCGCGACCACAGCCAGGGCAAGGGGGCGATCCGGGCGTTCGGCGAGCACAAGGGTTCGGGGCTGGCGATGATCTGCGAATTGCTTGGCGGCGCGCTGACCGGCACCGGCGCGACCGGGCCGAACCGGCGTTTCGCCAACGGCATGTTCGCCTTCTATGTCGATCCCAAACTGGTCGATCCGGCCAATTTCTTCGACGGCGAGATCACCCGCTATGTGAACTACTTCAAGGATACCAAGCCGGTCGCCGGCGTCGATGCCGTGCTGATTCCGGGCGAGCCGGAAGCGAAAATGCGGGCGGATCGCACCCAAAACGGCGTGCCCTTGCCCGACGACACCTGGGCGGCGATAGTACACACCGCCCGCGAGGTCGGCGTCAGCGAGGTCTCCATCCAGCGGGCGACGGCTTAAGTTTTTTGCCGTCAATTGCGAGCCAACGGGTCGCGCCAATGCGCGCCCGATGACAAGCTCCGCAAGGCAATCCAGAGCTGCGAAAAGACTGGATTGCTTCGTCATTACGCTCCCCGCAATGACGGGGAGTTTTGAGAAAAAGGGAAGGAACAGAAGAGTGGCAAACAAGGTCAAGGAAATCTGGGCGTCCGGCAAGGCCGTGGTCAATGCCTGGCTCGCGATCCCCTCGGGGTTTTCCGCGGAAGTGATCGCGCAATGCGGCTTCGACAGCGTCACCGTGGATATCCAGCATGGTGTGCAGGATTACCAGTCGATGGTGCAGTGCTTTCAGGCGATGAACGGCCACCCGGTGACGCCGATGGTCCGCGTGCCCTGGAATGAGCCCGGCATTATCGGCAAGGTGCTGGATGGCGGTGCCTATGGCGTGATCTGCCCGATGGTCAACACCAGGCAAGAAGCGGAAAACCTGGTTTCCTATGCCAAATATCCGCCGCGCGGCACCCGCTCCAACGGCCCGATCCGCTCCGGCATGTACGGCTCGGCCGGTACCTATCAGCAGACGGCGAACGATGAGATCGTGCTGCTGCCGATGATGGAGACCAGGACGGCGGTCGAGAACATGGAATCCATCCTCGATGTCGAGGGCATCAACGGCGTCTATATCGGCCCGTCGGATCTCGGTTTCTCCTACGGGCTGGTGCCGAAGCTCGACCGTGACGAGCCGGAAATCCTCAAGATCTATGAGAAGATCGTGAAGGAGTGCGGCAAGCGCGGCCTCTATCCCGGCATTCATTGCAGCGGCGCCGACGGCGCGGTGCGCGCCATCAACATGGGCTTCAAGCTGGTGACGCTGTCGAACGAAAGCGGGTTGATGATGACCTACGCCAAGATGCAGGTGAATCAGACCCGCAAGGATTCCGGCGGCAAGGCGTAACTGAAAAAGCGAATAGCGAATGGGGAGTAGCGAGTAGAGCTAATTCTATTCGCCATTCGTTACTCACCATTCGCTAATCTCACAGGAGGCATCCCATGACCCCGGCACCCGTCATTCGTCTGCATCCCGATGATGGCGTGCTGATCGCGCGGTCGAGCCTGCCGCCCGGCATGGCGGTGGCCGACGGCGTCACCACGGTCGAGCGCATACCGGCCGGGCACAAGGTGGCGATCAAGCCGATCGCGATGGGCGAGCCGGTCCGCCGTTACGGCCAGATCATCGGCTTCGCCACCGTGCCGATCTTGCCGGGCCAGCACGTTCATACCCAGAACTGCGGCATGGGCGATTTCGCCAAGGACTACGCCTTCGGCGTCGACGTCACGCCGACGCCGAATTTCGATCTGCCGGCGACCTTCGACGGCATCCGCCGTCCCGACGGCCGGGTCGCGACCCGCAACTATATCGGCATTCTTACTTCGGTGAATTGCAGCGCCCATGTTGCCGGCATGGTCGCCGATGTCTTCAAGAGGAATCCGTTCGCCGGCGATGATCCATTGGCCGACTTTCCGAATGTCGACGGCGTGGTTGCGCTGACCCACAAGACCGGCTGTGGCATGACCCAGGACGAGCCGCTGGCGCTGCTGCGCCGCACCCTCGGCGGCTATGCGCGGCACGTGAATTTCTCCGCGGTGATCGTGCTGGGGCTGGGCTGCGAGGTTAACCAGATCGGCGGGCTGATGCAGGAACAGAAACTCGCCGGCCGGCTGCGCGCGATGGACATCCAGGAAGTCGGTGGCACCCGCAAGACCGTCGAGGCTGGAGTTGCCTTTGTTCGCGAGGCGTTAGCCGATGCCAATCAAGTAAAACGCGAGCCGGTGCCGGCCAGCGAATTGACCGTGGCGCTGCAATGCGGCGGCTCCGACGGCTATTCCGGCGTCTCCGCCAACCCGGCGCTGGGCGCGGCGAGCGATCTGCTGGTGCGGCATGGCGGCACCGTGATCCTGTCCGAGACCCCGGAAACCTATGGCGCCGAACATTTGTTGACCCGCCGCGCGGTCAGCCGCGAAGTCGGCGAAAAGCTGGTCGGACTGATGCGCTGGTGGGAGGAATATACCGAGCGCGAAGGCGCCGAGATGAACGCCAATCCGAGCCCCGGCAACAAGGCGGGCGGCCTCACCACCATCCTGGAAAAATCGCTCGGTGCGATGGCGAAAGCCGGCAGCACCAATCTGGTCGATGTCCTGCATTACGCCGAACCCGTCACCAAGAAGGGGTTTGTGTTCATGGACACGCCCGGTTACGACCCGGTCGCCGCGACCGGGCAGGTGGCTGGCGGCGCCAATCTGGTCTGCTTCACCACCGGGCGCGGCAGCGTGTTCGGCTGCAAACCCGCGCCGTCGATCAAGCTGGCGACCAACACCGCGATGTACCGGCGGATGGAAGACGACATGGACGTCAATTGCGGCACCATCCTCGACGGCGAGGAAACCGTGCAGCAATGCGGCCAGCGCATCTTCGATCTCATGCTCAAGACGGCCTCGGGCCAGCCGACCAAGAGCGAGAGTTTCGATTTCGGCGGCGCCGAATTCGCACCCTGGGTGCTGGGCGCGACGATGTAGGTTCCGTGGAGCGGGTTACTTTCCGTCATGCCCGGCCTTGCGCCGGGCATCCACGTCTTTTTTGCTTTCCCCACATGACGCGAAAATAGGACGTGGATGGCCGGGCCGAGCCCGGCCATGACGAAGGCGGATGGGAAACGCCTCCCGATCGCTCCCCGCATAGGCATCCCATGCCCGTTGTTAATGCTTGATCGACCTCCCAACCAGTGTTCTGCTTAAAAAAGCTGCTGGAGTTGGTCCGTCCGTGTCGATCTTTGTCGCGCTCAATCACGTCACGCATTACAAATATGATCGTCCGATCGAACTCGGCCCGCAAACCGTGCGGCTGCGGCCGGCGCCGCATACCCGCACCCCGATCCAGAGCTATTCGCTCAAGGTCACGCCGGCCAACCATTTCGTCAATTGGCAGCAGGACCCGCAGGGCAACTGGCTTGCCCGCTTCGTCTTCCCCGAAAAAGCCAGCGAATTGAAGATCGAGGTCGATTTCACGGCACAGATGACCGTGGTCAATCCGTTCGACTTCTTCGTCGAGCCCGAGGCCACCGCTTTTCCGTTTCAATATTCCGACGATCTCAAGGCCGAGCTCGCGCCTTATCTGACGACCGCCGAAGAAGGACCGCTGTTCGCGGCCTATCTCGCCGGCATTCCGCGCACGGCGGAAAGCACGGTCGACTTCCTGGTCGATCTGAACAGTCAGCTGCAGAAAAAGATTCGCTATATCATTCGTATGGAGCCGGGGGTTCAGACGCCGGAACAGACGCTGGCGTCGAATTCGGGGTCGTGCCGCGACTCCGCCTGGCTGTTGATCCAGCTCCTGCGGCATCTGGGTTTGGCCGCCCGTTTCGTCTCCGGTTATCTCATTCAGTTGCGTCCCGACATCGATCCGGTCGAGGGTCCGCGCGAGGTCGAGAACGATTTCACCGATCTGCACGCCTGGGCCGAAGTCTATCTTCCCGGAGCGGGATGGATCGGGTTCGACGTCACCTCGGGCATGCTGACCGGCGAGGGGCATATTCCGCTGGCGGCCACGCCGCACTACCGCTCGGCGGCGCCGATCTCGGGCCGCGCCGGCTTCGCCAATGTCGAGTTCAACTTCGACATGAGCGTGAAGCGCATTCGCGAAGCCCCGAGGATCACCCGGCCATTCTCCGATGAGGCCTGGGCGCGGCTCGACCAGCTGGGCGAGCAGGTCGATGCCGATCTGAAGGCGCATGACGTGCGGTTGACGATGGGCGGCGAGCCGACCTTCGTTTCCATCGACGACATGGAATCGCCGGAGTGGAATGTCGCGGCGGTCGGCCCGGCCAAGCGCGGCCTTGCCGACGATCTGATCCGGCGCCTGCGCGCCCGCTTCGCGCCGGGCGGGCTGCTGCATTACGGCCAGGGCAAATGGTATCCGGGCGAGAGCCTGCCGCGCTGGGCGTTCGGACTCTATTGGCGCAAGGACGGCGTTCCGATCTGGAAGAACGCCGACCTGATCGCCAGGATCGAGAACCCGCGCAAGGCCAGCATCGACGATGCCGGGCGGTTCGCTGAATCCACCGCGCAAAAGCTCGGCGTCGATGCCGAATTCGTGCTGCCGGCGTTCGAGGATCCCAGCCACTGGCTGCAAAAGGAAGCCGGCCTGCCGCCGAATGTCGACCCCAGCGATTCGAAACTGGCCGATCCGGAGGAACGCGCACGGATGGCGCGGGTATTCGATCAGGGCCTCGATACGCCGAAGGGGTTTGTGCTGCCGATCCAGCGCTGGAACGCCGACGCCGGCCAGTCTTCCTCGCGCTGGCGCAGCGAACGCTGGAAGCTCAGGCGCGGTAATCTGTTTCTGACGCCGGGCGACTCGCCGCTCGGGCTGCGGCTGCCGATCTCCTCGTTGCCGCATATCCCGGCGGACGACTATCCCTATATCGTCGAGCAGGATCCGATGGAGCCGCGCGAGGCGCTGCCGGTCTATGACCAGTCGGTCCAGCCAGCCGGCGCGCCGCAGCAGATCGTGCAGGAGCAGCAGCCGCGGTCCGGCGGCGTGCGCACCGCGATGTCGATCGAGATCCGCGACGGGGTGCTCTGCGCCTTCATGCCGCCGGTGGAAAAGTTGGAGGATTACCTGGAGTTGGTTACGGCGGTTGAAGCGACCGCTGAAGAAATGCAGATGCAGGTTCATGTCGAAGGCTACACGCCGCCATATGATCCCCGCATCGACGTCATCAAGGTGACGCCGGATCCCGGCGTGATCGAAGTGAACATCCAGCCCGCCAATAGCTGGCGCGAAGCCGTCGATATCACCTTCGGCCTGTATGAAGATGCGGCGAAGGTTCGGCTCGGCGCCAACCGCTTCCTGATCGACGGCCGCCATACCGGCACCGGCGGCGGCAATCACGTCGTGGTCGGCGGCAGCACGCCGGCGGATTCGCCGTTCCTGCGCCGTCCCGATTTGTTGAAGAGCCTGGTGCTGTACTGGCAGCGTCATCCGTCGCTGTCCTATCTGTTTTCCGGCATGTTCATCGGCCCGACCAGCCAGGCGCCGCGCATCGACGAGGCCCGGCACGACAGCCTCTATGAACTGGAAATCGCGCTGGCCCATGTGCCGCCGGAGGGCGTCGCGGCGCCGCTATGGCTGGTCGACCGGCTGTTCCGGCATATCCTGGTCGATATCACCGGCAACACCCACCGCGCCGAGATCTGCATCGACAAGCTCTATTCGCCGGACAGCCCGACCGGACGGTTGGGACTGGTCGAATTCCGCGCGCTGGAGATGCCGCCCGACCCGCGCATGAGTCTGGCGCAGCAACTCCTGATCCGGGCGCTGATCGCAAAGCTCTGGCGCGAGCCGCAACAGGGCCAATTCGTGCGCTGGGGCACCACGCTGCACGACCGTTTCATGCTGCCGCATTTCCTCTGGGAGGATTTTCTGGGCGTGCTCTCCGAGCTCAGGCAGTCCGGCTATGATTTCTCGGCCGATTGGTACAGGGCGCAGCTCGAATTTCGTTTTCCCGCGTTCGGCCAGGTGCATCACGGTGGCGTTTCGCTGGAACTGCGTCAGGCGCTGGAGCCCTGGCATGTGCTGGGCGAGGAGGGGTCGGCTGGTGGCACCGTGCGCTATGTCGATTCCTCGGTGGAGCGGTTGCAGGTCAAGGCCGAGGGCTTTGTCGAGGACCGTCACGTCGTCACCTGCAACGGCCGGCGGATGCCGATGACGGAAACCGGCCGTTCCGGTGAGGCGGTCGCCGGGGTCCGTTTCAAAGCCTGGCAGCCCGCCTCGGGACTGCATCCGACCATTCCGGTGCATGCGCCGCTGACATTTGATTTAATTGATACCTGGAACGGCCGCTCGCTGGGCGGCTGCGTCTATCATGTGGCCCATCCCGGCGGCCGCAATTACGAGACCAAGCCGGTCAATTCCTATGAGGCCGAGGCCCGGCGGCTCGCCCGGTTCCAGGATCACGGCCATACCCCCGGCAAGGTCGATCCGCCAAGCGAAGAACGCACATTGGAGTTTCCGTTGACCCTCGACTTGAGGACGCCGCTGCTGCATTGAAAAATGCGGCGCGGGCAGGAGAGAGTCGGGAATGGCTGGACAGGCCGGCAGTCAGGAGAACAAAGCGCGTCCAGGCCAGCGCCGGATGGCGCAGTGGATGCGCGATTACGTTCGCCTGCCCGGAACTCCGGACGAATATATTGCCGAGGACGGGGCGCCGCGCGCGGTCTGGACCCGGTTCTTCGACGCCTTTGCGGCGCTGAATCCCGCTGACATCGAACGGCGCTTCGCCTCCGCCGACCGTCATCTGCGCGAGGCCGGCGTGACCTATCGCACGCCCGGCGACAGTGCCGACCGGATCTGGCCGCTGAGCCACCTGCCGCTGATCATCGACGAGGCCGATTGGCAGCAATTGGCCGCCGGCATCGCGCAGCGCGCGCAATTGCTCGAAATGGTGCTGCGCGATCTCTACGGCGAAGGCCGTCTGGTCGCGGAGGGAGCGATACCGGCCGCCGCCATCGCCGGCAGCGCCGAATATCTGCGGCCTCTCAGCGGGGTGAAGCCGCCCGGCGGGCGCTATCTGCATCTCTATGCCGCCGATGTCGGCCGTGGACCCGACGGGCGCTGGTGGGTGCTCGGCGACCGCACGCAGGCGCCTTCGGGCACAGGCTACGCGCTGGAAAATCGCCTGGTGCTGTCGCGGGCCTTTTCCAGCCTGTACAAATCGATGAATGTCGAGCGGGTGGCGCCGTTCTTCGAGGCCTTCCGCGATAATTTGCGCGCCAGCGCCGACCGCGACGAGCCGCAGATCGGCCTTTTGACGCCGGGCAGTTTCAGCGAAACCTATTTCGAACACGCGACGCTGGCGCGCTATCTCGGCTTTCTTTTGGTGGAGGGCGACGATCTCGCCGTCAGCGGTGATCGCATCTACATCCGCACCGTCGCCGGCCTGAAGCGGCTCGACGTGTTGCTGCGGCGGGTGGATTCCAATTCGCTCGACCCGCTGGAACTGGACGCCTCGTCGCAGCTTGGCGTGCCCGGCCTGATCGACGTGCTGCGCAGGAACGGCGTGGTGGTCGCCAACATGCCGGGTTCGGGCGTGCTGGAGGCGCGGGCGCTGCTCGGCTTCCTGCCGAGCCTGAGCCGGCGGTTGCTGGGCGAAGATTTGAAGATGCCGCACATCGCGACCTGGTGGTGCGGCCAGCAAAGCGCGCGCGAGGAAGTGCTGTCGCGGCTCGACGAAATCGCGATCGAGGGCGCCTATGGCCAGGGCATCCCCGGCTTTCCCGGACACGGGCCGGTGCTCGGCGGCGAATTGTCGCCGGGCGACCGCGAGCGGCTCAAGGCCGTGATCAACGAGCGCGGCATCGACTATGTCGGCCAGGAACTGGTCCGGCTGTCGACGACGCCGGTATGGGAGAATGGCCGGCTCACGCCGCGTCCGTTCGTGTTGCGGGTTTTCGCCGCCGCGACGCAGGATGGCTGGACCATCATGCCCGGCGGCTTTTGCCGGATCGCCGAACGGACCGACGCCCGCGCCGTGTCGATGGGCGATGGCGTACGCTCGGCCGATGTCTGGGTGGTCTCGGACAAGGAGGTGCCGGCCGCGACGCTGTTGCCGGCGGTCGATACGGTGCGGATCAGGCGGATCGCCGGCGTGCTGCCAAGCCGCGCCGCCGACAATCTGTTCTGGCTCGGCCGCTACCTCGAACGCGCCGAGGCGACGTTGCGGCTGGTGCGCGCGCTGGTGACGCCGATGCGCGATCCCGGCAAGGGGTCGCCGACCGCACAGCATGCGGCAGAGCGGATCCAGCGCATGCTGGTGGCGTGGGGGGCGGCCTTGCAGACGGCGCGGCCGAACCCGGCAAAGATCGCAACCGAGGCGCTGCAAAGCCCGGACAAGTTCGGTTCGGCGCTGTCGCTGCTGCGCGCGGCGCAGCGGACCGCGATATCGCTGCGCGAACGGCTGTCGCCGGACGCCTGGCAGGTCATCACCGAAATGACCGAACGCCTTGCCATCGAAGTCGAGGATGACGACGGCGTCGTCAGCGCGGCCGAACTGACACTGCAGGAACTGGCGAGCTTCGCCGGGCTGGCGCAGGAAAACATGAACCGCGCCGCCGGCTGGCGCTTCCTCGACATGGGGCGCCGCGCCGAACGCGCCATCAACACCGCGCGTTTCGGCCGCCAGTTCGCCTATGACGACGCCAATGATGAGGATCTCGATATCCTGCTGACGCTGGTGGATTGCCAGATCACCTATCGGTCGCGCTATCTGGTCCAGCCGCTATTGGCGCCGGTGCGCGACCTCGTGGTGCTGGATCCCTATAATCCGCGCTCGGTCGCCTTTCAGGTCTCGGTACTGAACGACCACATCGCCAATCTTCCGGCCTTGAAAGAGCATGGATTGATCGAACGGCCGCAGCGGCTGGCGGTGGCCGCGCAGGCGATGCTGACGACGGCGGAGGCGGCCCAGCTCGAGGTCAAGACGTTGTTCGCGCTGGAGCAGGACCTGCTCAATCTGGCCGACGCCATCGGCGCGCATTATTTTCCGCACGGGCCCAATGCGAGCCGGCCGGAGAAGCTGACGGGCCTCGCGTGATCTACGATATCCGTCACGTCACCAGCTATAGTTACGAAAACCCGGTCAGCGTGGCCCGATGCTCGTTGCGGCTGGAGCCGAGAAACGGCGACGGGCAAGAACTGGTCTCCCACAGCGTCGAGATCAGGCCGCGGCCGGCCGAGCGCACCACGCGGCGGGATTTTTTCGGGACGCTGACCGAGAGCATCCTGATCGAGACCGCCCATCGCAGCCTTCGCATCGATTCCCGGTCGCGGGTGTCGGTCTCGCGCCGCGTGCCCGATCGCACCGCGTCGAGCTCGCCTTGGGAAAGCGTTCGCGACGTCGCGCTTGCGGCCACCAGCCTCGGCCCGTCCTCTCCGGTCGGTTACATCTTTGCCAGCCCGCTGGTGCCGATCCAGCCGCCGGTCACCGCCTATGCGTCGGCAAGCTTTCAACCGGGAGCCGGAATCCTGGCGGGGGCCGCCGACCTGATGCGCCGGATCCGCAGTGATTTCAGATATGATCCAAAGGCCACCGTGATCTCGACGCCGCTTGCGGAAGTATTCGAGAAGCGTCACGGCGTTTGTCAGGATTTTGCCCATGTGATGATCGCGGGGCTGCGCGGCCTCGGGCTGCCGGCGGCCTATGTCAGCGGCTATCTGCGCACCGTGCCGCCGCCGGGCAGGCCGCGCCTGCAAGGTGCCGACGCGACCCATGCCTGGGTCTCGCTGTGGTGCGGCCCGGGGATCGGCTGGATCGGGTTCGATCCGACCAACGATCTTCTGGTCGAGAACGATCACATCATCTTGGCGATCGGACGGGACTTCTCCGATGTCTCGCCGGTCGACGGCATCATCGTCGGCTCGCGCAAGCAGAAGCTCAACGTCGCGGTGGACGTGGTGCTGGTCGAGTAAGCGCCGGCGCGGATTTCAGGCGGCCGCGGCGCCAGGCCGCAAGGCGCGATCGCCCTCCTGCGCATGCGGGTCGGCGCGAAGATTGCGGAAGAAGGTCTCGACCTCTCGCGACAGGGTTTCCGCCGTCGACATCAGATCGCCCGAGGCCGACAGCACCGAGCTTGCGGCCTTGGTGGTTTCGCCGATGGCCTCGCCGAGCGAGCCGATATTGGCGACCAGCGTCTCGTTGCCCTGGGCGGCCATCTGCGCATTCCGGGAGATTTCGCGGGTCGCGGCGTCCTGCTCCCCGATGGCGCCGGCAATGCTCGACGTGACCTCGTTGATGTCGCGGACCGCGCCGCCGATCTCGCGCACGGCATCCACGGCGCTGCGCGTCGAGGTCTGGATCATGCTGACATTCTGGCCGATTTCGACGGTCGCCTTGGCGGTTTGCTCCGCCAGTGTCTTGACCTCGTGCGCCACCACGGCGAAGCTGCGGCCGGCTTCGCCGGCGCGGGCGGCCTCGATCGTCGCGTTCAGCGCCAGCAGATTGGTCTGCTCGGCGATGGTCTGGATCAGGTTGAGCACGCCGTCGATGCGCTGGGTCGCAGCCGCGAGGCTCTCGATTTCGGCAATCGACTTGTCGGTCCGCTGGCCGGTCTGCCCGACCACGGTCGCCGACTGATGGATCTGCCGGCTGATCTCCTCGACGGAGGCCGACAATTCTTCGGCGGCGCCGGCCACCGCGTTGACGCTTTGCGAGGCCTGTTCGGTGGCGCCCGCGGCCATCACCGCCTGTCCGCTGGCCTCCGATGCCACCTTGGCGATGAACTGCGCCGTCTCGCGCATGGTCGAGGCGCTGTCGGTCACCGCGCGCATCACGCCGGCCATCGCCGCGCGAAAACTCTCCACCGATGCCTCGACGTGCCGGGCCCGTTGCTCGCGCGCTTTGGAATCCGCGAGCACCTGTGAATTGAGGCTGCGGTTGCGGTCCATCGACTGCTGGAAGATCTGGATGGCGCGCGCCAGGTCTCCGATTTCGTCCGCCCGGCCGGTATGGGGAATTTCGACATGGTCGGCGCCGTCGGCGACCTGCTTGATGGTGGCGGTGATGACCGAAAGCGGCCGCGCCACCGAGCGCGAGATGATCAGGACGCCGACAATGACCACCGCCAGTGCCAGGCCGCCGAGGCCGGTCAGCAGCAGAGCCAGTTCATGGTTGACGTCGGTCTGCTGCGCCAGCCGCTTGCCGCGTTCGGCATAGACCTTGGAAAGCGCCTCCAGGTCCTTGTTGAGGGCCGACCGCACGTCGCGATTGGCGTCGTTGTCGCCCCATTCGCGGCCTGCGGCGGGACCGATCTCGACGCCGCGGCGCACCAGTTCCTTGCGGAACGCGACGAACTGCTCGATGCGTTTCCTGAAGGTGGCGAACTGCTCGGCATCATCGGCCTGGACCAGCGATTCCCAGTTTTTGACTACGTCCAGAATCTGGTCATTGAACTTGAGAAGGCCGTCGCCGAACTTCCTGGCGCTGGCGATATCCGTCGACATGTAGACGCCGCGGGATTCCATCACCACCGCATAGACCAGTGCGTTGACATGCTGGACATTGAGCGCGGCCCGGCTGGCGGTCTCGACCGCTTGCGTCAGCTCCGCGTTGCGGCGCGAATTGTAATCCGACAACGCGGTGATCGCCGCGGTCAGAACCGCGAACACGATGAAGACCGAATACAGCTTGGCCGCAAGCGAGAGCCGGGACATCGGGACTCCGACGGAAAAAGGCGAGGCCGGTTTGTTGTCGGGGGCATCACGATCTCTCCACGGAGGCCGTGAGCTTGGCCGTTTAAAAATGATGCAAAATTTTCATGGATAAATTGTTAATTTGTGAAACATATATGAGAAGTAGATTATATTTTGATATCAATGGCTTATATGAATTTTGGCGTCTCTTTGGGCGCCGCCGGGGGATTTGCCGGCCGCCACGCGCCGGCAAAATATCCCGAGCGCAGCAGGATCTGGCGGATTTTTGCGATGCCTATTTCGTCCGAACGCGGTGTACTGTCCGCGATAGCCATCCCGTATTGATCCCGGGATGGCTTCGGAGCCGTCATGGTCTATCGCCACGTCATCGATGCCACCAGCTATGTGTTCGATGATTTGCGCGATCTTCTGGCCAAGGCCACGCCGCCGCGTTCCGGCGACCGGCTGGCGGGGATCGCCGCCGACAGCGCCCAACAGATGATCGCGGCGCGCATCGCGCTCGCCGACGTTCCCTTGAAACGATTCCTGGATGAAACCGTCATCGCCTATGAAGACGATGAAGTCACCCGCCTGATCGTCGACACCCACGACCGATCGGCTTTTGAAGCGATTTCCGCGCTGACGGTGGGCGCGTTCCGCGACTGGCTATTGTCCGACGCCGCCACCGCCGAGACGCTCCGGCAGGTGTCGCGCGGGGTGACGCCGGAAATGGCCGCGGCGGCCTCCAAGCTGATGCGCAACCAGGATCTCATTCTGGCGGCGAAGAAATGCGAGGTGACGACGCGCTTTCGCAACACCATCGGCCTGCGCGGCCGGATGAGCGTGCGGCTGCAGCCGAACCATCCGTTCGACGACGCCAAAGGCATCATTGCCTCGATTCTGGACGGTCTTTTGCTGGGATCGGGCGACGCCTGCATTGGCATTAACCCCGCCAGCGACGATCCGGCTGTGATCGGCGGGTTGCTGCGGCTGCTCGACGAGGTCATTGCGCGGCTGCAGATTCCGACCCAGGGCTGCGTCCTCACCCATGTCACGACGACGCTTCAACTGATCGGGCAGGGCCTGCCGGTCGATCTGGTGTTCCAGTCGATCGCGGGAACGGAGGCAGCCAACCGCAGCTTCGGCGTCGATCTGGCGCTGTTGAAACAGGCGCATCAAGCGGGGTTGTCGCTGCGGCGCGGGACCGCCGGCACCAACGTCATGTATTTCGAGACCGGGCAGGGCTCGGCTCTGTCGGCCAACGCCCATCACGGCGTCGATCAGCAGACCCTGGAGGCGCGCGCCTATGGCGTCGCCCGCGCCTTCGATCCGCTGCTGGTCAATAGCGTGGTCGGCTTCATCGGCCCGGAATATCTCTACGACGGCAAGGAGATCATTCGTGCCGGGCTGGAGGATCATTTTTGCGGAAAATTGCTCGGACTGCCGCTCGGCGTTGACATTTGTTACACCAATCACGCCGAAGCTGATCAGGACGACATGGATAATCTGTTGACGCTGCTGGCCGCCGCCGGCGTGAACTTCATCATGGGCGTGCCCGGCGCCGACGACGTCATGCTGAACTATCAGTCCACCTCGTTTCACGATGCGCTCTATGTCCGCGATCTCTTCGGCCTGAAGCGGGCTCCCGAATTCGACGATTGGCTGTTTCGCACCGGTCTTGCCGATGCGGGCGGTCGCCTCGCCGGCAACGGCAATCTGCTGCCCGACTTTGCTTCGCGCCTTCTGGCCTGACGTGGCGCAAGCCCGCCGCATGGCAACCATTCGCTGCGTTATCGGTTGATAGGCTGCCACAATGTTGAGGAATTTCTCCCCCAGCCTTGGGGATAGATAAAGCTGAACTGTTGCAAGTGGTTGCAGAGGAAGCTTGATGCGAATTGAAGGCATAGAGAACGCGCGCCGCATCCTGTGCATCTTCCCGCGCTACACATCCTCTTTCGGTACCTTCGAATATGCCTATCCGCTGACCGACGGCGTCCAGGCCTTCATGCCGCCGCAGGGATTGCTGTTGATCGCGGCCTATCTGCCGGCGCATTGGCCGGTCCGCTTCATCGACGAAAATATCCGCAGCGCCACCGCGGAAGATTTCGAATGGGCGGAAGCCGTGCTGGTCAGCGGCATGCATATCCAGCGTCACCAGATGAACGACATCTGCCGCCGCGCGCACGCCTTCGATCTGGCGGTTGCGATCGGCGGCCCTTCGGTCAGCGCCTGTCCGGATTACTATCCCTCGTTCGACTATCTCCATGTCGGCGAGCTCGGTGACGCCACCAACGAGCTGGTCGCGCGGCTGGCGCGCGACCCGTCGCGTCCTGCGCAGCAGGTCCTGTTGAAGACCCTCGATCGCCTGCCGATGACCGACTTCCCGATTCCGGCCTATGAACTCGCCGAGATCAGGCGCTATTTCCTCGGCAGCATCCAGTATTCGAGCGGCTGCCCCTATCAGTGCGAATTCTGCGACATACCCGGACTGTATGGCCGCAATCCGCGGCTGAAGACGCCGCAGCAGATCACCGCCGAACTCGACAGGCTGCTCGAATGCGGCGTCAACGGCTCGGTCTATTTCGTCGACGACAATTTCATCGGCAACCGCAAGGCCGCGCTCGATCTGCTGCCGCATCTGGTCGAATGGCAGAAGAAGACCGGCTACGTCCTGCGCTTCTCCTGCGAGGCCACGCTGAACATCGCCAAGCGTCCCGAAATCCTCGCCGGCATGCGCGAGGCGTTTTTCTCGACCGTTTTCTGCGGCATCGAGACGCCGGATCCGGTGGCGCTGAAGGCGATGCACAAGGATCAGAACATGACGGTGCCGATCATGGAGGCGATCCACACGCTCAACGATTTCGGCATGGAGGTGGTGTCCGGCATCATTCTCGGCCTCGATACCGACAAGCCCGAGACCGGACAGCATCTGCTCGAATTCATCGAGGAGTCGCAGATCCCGCTGCTGACCATCAATCTCTTGCAGGCGCTGCCGAAGACGCCGCTATGGGATCGGCTGAAGCGGGAGAACCGGCTGATCGAGGACGAGAGCCGCGATTCCAACGTCGATTTCCGCCTGCCCTATGAGGATGTCGTCACCACCTGGCGGGCCTGCATGGGCAGCGCCTACCAGCCCGGCAAATTGCTGGATCGCTTCGAATACCAGATCCAAAACACCTATCCGCATCGGGTCCAGCCGCCGCCATCGCGGGCGCGGATGTCCTGGAAAAACATCAGGCTCGGGCTGACCATGCTGCGCAACATCTTCTGGAAGGTCGGCATCCTCGGCGATTACAGGCCCGAATTCTGGAAATTCGCGCTGAGGCGCCTTGTCCGCGGCGAGATCGAATATCTGATCAGCTCGATGATGGTCGCCCACCATCTGATCATGTTTGCGCGCGATGCCTCAGTTGGGCACACTAACGCTTCCTACTATTCGCTCAAATTGCAGCAGGCTTCCGTTCCGGCGGAATAGTGAAGATAGCGACGATGTCTGGTCCGCCCGAACGACCGCTGCGTGATCTGCGCCATCTCACCCCGGCGCGCGTCGGACTTGGACGCTCCGGTGCAAGCCTGCCGACCGGCGCGTTGCTGGAATTTACCCTGGACCATGCGCGGGCCCGTGACGCCGTTCATGCCGCTTTCGACGTGTCCAGCTTGGTCGAGCGCTTGAGCAGCCTCGGTCTTGAGACGTTCGAGGTCGGCAGTCGCGCCGGCAGCCGCAGGGATTACCTCCGGCGTCCCGATCTGGGACGGATACTCGATCAGGCGTCGCAACAGCTTCTGGCGAAGGCAGGCCACCGGCCATGCGAACTGGTCGTGGTCGTCGGCGACGGCCTGTCGCCCTCGGCCGTCCACGCCCATGTCATCGAGCTGCTGCGCCGCCTGCCGCCGCGGCTTGCAGCCGATGGCGTCGCCATCGGCTGCGCCGTCGTGGCCTCCGGCGCGCGGGTCGCCCTGGGCGACGAGATCGGCGCAATTCTCGGCGCGCGCATGGTGGTGATGTTGATCGGCGAACGGCCGGGCCTTTCCACGCCCGACAGTCTCGGCGCGTATCTGACGTTCGGGCCGAAAGCCGGTCTCACCGATGCCGATCGTAATTGTGTCTCCAACATTCACCGCGCCGGGCTTGGCTATGACGAGGCCGCCTCGAAGATCGCGTGGCTTGTCCGCGAGGGCCTTGCCCGGCAGATCACCGGCGTGGCGCTGAAGGACCAAAGCGGCGGTGCAGAGCCGCCGCGAATCGCTGCGGCTGGACACGACAAAGCCGGAATTTGAAGTCCATGCCGCCCGCCTTGGTAGCGAATTTGTGCTGAGGGCTGCGCTTGCGACCGGCCGGGCAGACCTGCTACACGTGCCCAGCAAATTTTCCGCGTGTTTTCAAAGGCTAGGGCGTGGTTCGGACAGGGCCGCGGTAGCGCAAAGTGGAAACCGGTTTTCCGAAGAGATCGTGCCCGGATAGTAAAATAGAGCGGAATGACGGTTCGAAGAACGTCTTCCCCGCTCGATCGGACACGGCCGCTTTGAGGCCGCATTCGCGCCCCGGAACCCGCGCTATACAAATTGAGCTGATGTGAGAATTGGACAAGGCATGCTCGACAAGAACAGTGACAGTGAAGTCCATGTCCAGAAGGCCGAACAGCCGCCGAGCGGGCCCAGCATCGCGTTCGGGCTGGAGCGGATCGGCCTCATCGCCGTCCGGGCCCCGATCCTGTCCTGCCTCATCCTCGCCGCCCTGATCGTCGGCGCGATCTTCGGCATCCAGCGCATCAAGATCGACGATTCGCTGAGCCAGCTGTTCCGTTCCAATTCCAAGGACTACCAGCAATATGAAGCCGAGACCAAGCGCTTCCCGGCGACCGAGTTCGACGTCCTGGTCGTGGTCGAAGGCAAGACGCTGCTGGAGCGCGGCAATCTCGAAAAGCTGCGCGATCTCGTCACCGATCTGCAACTGGTCGACGGCACCCGCGGCCTGATCTCGCTGTTCTCGTCCCGGCAGGCGCCGGCGCCGGGCAAGCTGCCCGCCGCGCTGTTCCCCAACGAACTGCCGCAGGGCGCCGACTACGACAAGTTCATCGAGACCGTCAAAAGCAACGAGATCATCCGCGGCAAGCTGTTGTCCGAAGACGGCACGCTGGCGCTGGTGGTGTTGTCGCTCGAGCCCGACGTGGTCGCGAGCAACAAGCTCGGCAAGACGGTCGGCGATATCAGGCAATTGATGGCGGAAGACCTCGCGGGCTCCGGCCTCAAGGCCGAATTGTCCGGCGTGCCGGTCATGCAGCTCGAAATCCGCAACGCGGTCGAGCGCGACGGTCTGACCTATAACATCCTCGGCATCCTGGCCGGATGCATCATTGCGATCATCTTCTTCCGCAAGATATCGTTCATGATCATCGCGGCTTTCCCGCCGATGATCGCGATCCTGCTCGCGCTCGGCGCCCTCGGATGGGCCAATTTCAACCTCAATATGTTCCTGAACGTGATGACGCCGCTCATCATGGTGATCAGCTTTTCGGACTCGATGCAGCTGACTTTTGCGGCGCGCGACCGCCTGATCGCGGGCCAGGATAAATTCACCGCGTTCAAGAACGCCGTGCTGGTGGTCGGTCCGGCCTGCGTGCTCACCCACGCCACCGCCGGGATCTCGTTTATCGCCCTGCAATTTTCCGATTCCGATCTGATCCGCAAATTCGGCGAGGCGGGACTGGCGGCCACCATCATCGCGCTGATCGCGGTGCTGTCGCTGGTGCCGGTGTTCGGCGTGCTGCTGGTGCGCAACGAGAATGTTTTCGCTGTCAAGTTCCGCAGCGCGGACCTCGGCGTTCAGACGCTGCGCAATTTCTGCTACTGGATCGCGGTGCGCATGGTCGGCCGCCCCGGCCTGTTCAGCCTGATCGCCCTGATCGTCGTCGGCGGTCTGGCCGGGATCTATGGCAATCTGCAACCGCGCTACCGGCTCGCCGATCAGGTGCCGGACAAGCAGCAGGCGGTCGCGGCGAGCGGGCGTCTTGACGCCAAGCTGACCGGCGCCAACCCGATCGACGTTCTCATCGAATTCCCCAAGGGTGAATCGCTCTATTCGCCGGAGACGTTGCAGACGATTGCGGATGTTCACGCCACCGTCGAAACCCAGGCGGGGGTCGGCAATGTCTGGTCGCTGGAGACGCTGCGGCGCTGGTTGGCCCAGAAGGCCGGCAGCGGCGACGTCGCGACGCTGAAGGAATACGTCAATCTGATTCCGGAGCATCTGGTCCGGCGCTTCATCTCGGCCGACCAGGACGCCGTGGTGGTGTCGGGCAGGGTGCCGGATCTCGATTCGAGCCAGATCCTGCCCGTGGTCGACAAGCTCGATACCACGCTGAATGTGGTCCGCCAGAAACATCCGGGCTATGAGATCGCCGTCACTGGTCTTTCGGCGATCGCCGCGCGCAACAGCGCCAACATGATCGAGAAGCTCAACCGCGGCCTGACCATCGAATTCGCGCTGGTCGCGATCTTCATCGGGCTGGCGTTCCGCTCCGTGGTGGTGATGTTCTCCTGCATCCTGCCCGGTATTTTCCCGGTCGTTTTGTCGGGCACGATGCTGTGGCTGCTCGGCGAGGGGCTGCAATTCGCCAGTGTCGTCGCGCTGACCGTGTCGTTCGGGCTGGGATTGAGCGCGACGATACATTTCCTGAACCGGCTGCGGCTCGAGACCACGCCGGGCGTCAGTCCGGAGAAGGCGGTCGAACGAGCAACCGTGCTGGTCGGTCCGGCGTTGATCCTGACCACGGTCGTGCTGGCCTGCGGCCTGGTGGTGACGGTGTTTTCCGATCTGCCGTCGCTGCGCCTGTTCGGCTGGCTCAGCGCGTTCGCGATGGTTGCGGCCCTGGTCGCGGACCTCTTTATCCTGCGCCCGACCTCGATGTTCCTGATCAACCTGTCGCATCGGCTCCGCGGCGGCACCGCGGGGCAGGCCAAGGCGGCGGAGTGAGAAGCCGTCGCGTTTTCGAGCGAAGTGGGTAGCGGCTCGCTCGAAAACGCTTTTGGACCAGCTGTTCGGACTAGCTCTTCACCATCGTGATGTTCACGCCGCGAATCTCGCCCTTGGAACTGATCTGCACGGTCTGCCGGTTGCCGGTGGTCCGCAAAGTCAGGTTGGCCGCGAAGCCATTGGCCTCGACAAATACCTCGATCTGGCCGCCGCCGGCCGTGCCCTGCAGATTGCCGAACACATTCCGGCTTGCCTCGGCCCAGTTACCGGAAATACGCCCGCCCTGGCTGGTGACGTCGCTGCTCAGATCGAACTTGTAACTGTCGCTGGCGCAGCGCAGGCTTTGCTTGAGGCTTAGTCCGCCGCCATTAACCTTGTAATCGGCCTTGCAGCGGATGCGCTCGGTGGTTCCGTCCGAAAGCGCAACCGTGCCGGTGCCCGACCATGCGCCGTCAAAACCGGCAAAGGGAGCGGGCGACTGCGCCTCGCTTGCCGGCATCGACAACATCAGCGCGGCGCCGAGAGTTGCAGCCTTGATCGTCTGTCCAAACAGGCTGGAAGCAAACCGTCTCATATCGATTTTTCCTGTTCAATCGGCGAACGCGGGCAAGAAAAGTCTCGCCGCGTCGGAAGTTTAGTGTTGACGTTCTGCGTTAGGTTCAACCGGCGATCGCCATGTACTTGCTGCCACGTAATTGCTGCCATCGGTCGCCGCATCGGCGCCGCATCGGCGCCGCAAGATACACAAACCGGACGCCGGCGAAGGACCTTTTTTGTCCGTCGGCGTCAAAAAAATTTCAGATATTCGCGGAATTTGGACAATGAGGCAGAGCCGTCTGTCGGGACCATGCGACCGGCTGGCGGTCGGGGGAAAAGATAGGGGATAAAATAGTCCTTTGATATCAATTAATTGCGATCCCGATTGAGTTCGCTGGCAAGGCCCGGTATTCGATGCGCTGCCGCCGCAAATTTGGCCGCATTTACCAGCGCCTTTGGTTCACTCGCCGCTGCGGTCGTGGCGTTCAATCCAAGTGAGCTTTCCCGCTCGGCCCCGTGCTATCGGGGATGGGGATGCTCCGCGCTTACAATAATAAAGGAACAAAATGCATAAGTTTTTTCTCGCGCTCACCCTGCTGTCGGTATCCGTTTCGACCGGTGCGATGGCTCAGCAGCGCAGCGGTACCCCGCAGGAGCAGGAAGCCTGCACGCGCGATGTCGAGCGCTTCTGCCGCAAACTGATGGATCAGGGGGATTTCGTCATTCTGGCGTGCCTCAAGGAGAACCGGCCGAAGATATCCAAGGCGTGTGATCAGGTGCTGAAGAGCCACGGGCAATAGGGCTGCATTCGCGGCGCGTCATTCGCAGCTGCGAGCTCTTGGACCGGCGCCATTCGGACACGGCTCGAGTCACAGGTTCAAGTCACAGGCCCAGGTCTCGGGCTCAACCCTGTGGGCCATCGCAGACGGCATTGGTTTTGGCGGCGTATTCCCCTATATGGGGCCTGCGGTCCATTGGCATGCGCGGGACTGCCGCTGCGCCCGAATCCACCCGATGAATGTAGTTAGTTCCCGATGACCACCGCGAGCGAATTGCGATCCGGCAAGACTCACCGCGACGAGAATTTTCCCGTCGCGTCGTGGATCATTCATCGGCGTCACCGGGCGCTGATCCTGGCCTTCTACAATTTCGTCAGGACCGCCGACGATATCGCCGACCATGCGACGCTGGGAGAGCGCGACAAGCTCGCTTATCTCGATCTGCTCGAGGCCGAATTGCTCGGGCAGGGCGACAGCCAGCCCGAAGCCGTCAACCTCCGCCGCGCGCTGGCGGAACGCGCGATGCCGCCGCGCCATGCGCTCGACGTGCTGACCGCGTTCCGGATGGACGTGACCAAGCTGCGCTACGAGAACTGGGACGAAGTGATTCATTATTGCCGCTATTCGGCGATGCCGGTCGGGCGTTTCATGCTCGACGTTCACGGCGAAAGCACTTCGACCTGGGCGGCTTCCGACGCGCTGTGCGCCGGCTTGCAGATCAACAACCATCTCCAGGACTGCGCCAAGGACTACAAGGATCTCAACCGCGTCTATCTTCCCCTGGACGCGCTCGCCGCCGCCGGGGCTTACGTCGAGGATCTTGGAAAAGAGCGGGCGCCGGCGCCGTTGTTGCAATGTCTGCATTCGCTCGCGGTGCGGACCGGGACGCTGCTCGACGAAAGCAAATCGCTGAGCGCCGAAGTGAGGGATTTCCGGCTCGGGCTCGAGATTTCGGTGATCCAGAGTTTTGCCGACAGGATCGTCCGGCTTCTGAAGCTGCGCGACCCCTTGAGCCAGCGTGTGCATCTGGGACCGCTCGAACTGCTGGCCTACAGCGCCGGCGGCATGGCCGGCGAAATGGCGCGGCGCGCGGTCGGACGCCGGCCCGTGTCCAATCCCGCGGCCGGCGCATGACGCTTGAGGCGGCGGCGGCCAACGCGAATTACGGGACAACCGCGTCCGGCAGCTCGTTCTATGCGGCGATGCGGATTCTGCCGCGCGAACAGCGCGAGGCGATGTTCCAGATCTACAGCTTCTGCCGGCAGGTCGACGATATCGCCGATTCCGAGGGGCCGCGGCCGGAACGGCTGGCCGCGATCCAGCAATGGCGTGACGATATCGATGCGCTGTATCAGGGCCGCCCTCCGGCGCGGTTGTGGGATTACGTCGCCTCGGTCCGCCGCTTCGACCTGAAGCGCGAGGATTTTCTGGCCATCATCGACGGCATGGAGATGGATATCCCGCAGGATATCCGGGCGCCCGACCTCGCTACGCTCGATCTCTATTGCGACCGCGTGGCGAGCGCGGTCGGGCGGCTGTCGGTGCGGGTGTTCGGCCTTGCGGAAAATGACGGTATCCTGCTGGCGCATCACCTCGGTCGCGCACTGCAATTGACCAACATCCTGCGCGATATCGATGAGGACGCGGCCATCGGCCGCCTCTATCTGCCGCGCGAGACCCTGCTGCATGTCGGCATCACCGGCGATGACCCGCTCAAGGTCGCGGCCGATCGGGCGCTGCCGAAGGTCTGCGCGTCGCTGGTCGAGCGTGCGCGCGGTCATTTTGAAAAGGCCGACGAAATCATGAGCCGGAATCCGCGGCGGGTGGTGCGAGCGCCGCGCATCATGTCGAAATATTATCGAGCGATACTCGAACGGCTGGTCGCGAGAGGCTTCGCGCTGCCGCGGCCGGCGGTGCGTCTCAACAAGCTCGCCAAGCTGGCGATCGTCTTTCGGTACGCTTTCATCTGATGCAAAAGACCGTCCATATCATCGGCGCTGGAATTTCGGGCCTGTCGGCCGCCGTTCGGCTGGCGCAGGCGAATTACAAGGTGCATGTCCACGAGGCCACCCAGCAGGCGGGTGGCCGGTGCCGGTCGTATTTCGACGCCGCGACCGGCCTGACCATCGATAACGGCAATCACCTGCTGCTTTCCGGCAATCGCCATGCGCGCGCCTATGCCAGGTCGATCGGCACCGAGGCAGGTCTGGTGGGACCAGCGCGTGCGCAATTTCCCTTTGTCGATCTGACCACGGGCCGGCGCTGGAAACTCGACCTTGGAGACAGCCGGCTGCCGCTCTGGGTGTTCGACGCGGCGCGCCGCGTTCCCGATACCGGTCTGCGCGACTATCTCGCCTTGATGCCGCTGATCTGGGCCGGGACCGACAGGCTGGTCGGCAACACCATCCCGTGCAACGGCGTGCTCTACCAGCGGCTGGTGCAGCCGCTGCTGCTGGCGGCGCTCAATGTCGATCCGCCCGAAGGCTCGGCCGGGCTTGCGGGCGCGGTGGTGCGGGAAACGCTGCTGGCGGGCGGACAGGCCTGTCGGCCGCTGATCGCGCGCGAGGGCCTGAGCGCGGTCCTGATCGAACCGGCGGTCAAATTGTTGCAGGAGGGCGGCGCCAGCATCCGCTTCTCGCAGGAACTGCGTGCGTTCGGCATGTCGGATGGCCGCATCAGTGAATTGAAATTCGGCGCCGATGCCATTGCGCTGGGGCCCGATGACGCGGTCGTGATGGCTGTTCCGCCGCGCGCGGCGGCATCGCTGTTGCCGGGCCTGAAAACGCCGTCGAAATTCCGCGCCATCGTGAACGCGCATTTCCGCTTCGACCCGCCGAAAGATGCGCCGCCGATCGTGGGCGTCGTCGGCGGACTGGTCGAGTGGCTGTTCGCGTTTCCGCAGCGGCTCTCGGTCACCATCAGCAATGGCGACCGGCTGGTCGATATGCCGCGCGAGGAACTCGCGCAGGCGATCTGGAGCGATATCTGCAAGGCCGCCGGCGTCGGAGGGGAACTGCCGCCCTGGCAGATCGTCCGCGAGCGCCGCGCGACATTCGAGGCCACGCCGGAGCAGAACGCACTGCGCCCAGGGCCGGTCACCCAGTGGAAAAACCTGTTTCTCGCCGGCGACTGGACTGCTACCGGGTTGCCGGCCACCATTGAAGGATCGGTGCGGTCGGGCGACCGCGCCGCCGACCTTGTCCTTGCCATGCGGCAAGGCTGATTAATGTCAAGACTGATTGGCATCGAGGCTGATTGGCGGCGAGGCTGATCGGGAGATCAAGCGGATTCTGATGAAACCGGGTTAGGACGTAATGGAGATGTCGAGCGAGATGCATTCCGGCAATAGCACGATGGGGGCCGCGACCGACGCGGCCCTGGAAGCGAGCATCGCATCGGCGACGCATGCGCTGCTCGACTATCGCCAGCCCGACGGGCACTGGGTGTTCGAGCTGGAAGCCGATTGCACCATCCCGGCGGAATATGTGCTGCTCCGCCATTATCTGGCCGAGCCGGTCGACGCCGAACTGGAACACAAGATCGCCAATTACCTGCGACGGATCCAGGGCGCGCATGGCGGCTGGCCGCTGGTTCACGAGGGCGCCTTCGACATGAGCGCCAGCGTGAAGGCGTATTTCGCGCTCAAGATGATCGGCGATTCCGTCGACGCGCCGCACATGGTGCGCGCCCGCGAGGCGATCCATTCGCGCGGCGGCGCGATCAACAGCAACGTGTTCACGCGCTTCATGCTGGCAATGTTCGGCGTGACGACCTGGCGAAGTGTGCCGGTTTTGCCGGTCGAGATCATGTTGCTGCCGATGTGGTCGCCGTTTCACATCAACAAGATCTCGTACTGGGCGCGGACCACGATGGTGCCGTTATTGGTGCTGGCCGCCTTGAAGCCGCGCGCGAAGAATCCCAAGGGCGTCGGCATCGACGAGTTGTTTCTGCAGGACCCGAAAACCATCGGCATGACGGCGAAGGCGCCGCACCAGAGCTGGGCCTGGTTTCTGCTGTTTCGCGGGATCGATGCCGTGTTGCGGGTGGTCGAGCCGTTCATTCCGAAGAAGCTGCGCCAGCGCGCGATCGACAGCGCCGTCGGCTTTATCGAGGAGCGCCTGAACGGCGAGGACGGCCTCGGCGCGATCTTCCCGCCGATGGCCAATGCGGTGATGATGTATGACGCGCTCGGCAAGCCGGCGGACTACCCGTCGCGCGCGGTCACGCGGCGCGGGCTCGACAGGCTGCTGGTGATCGGCGAGCACGAGGCCTATTGCCAGCCCTGCGTGTCGCCGATCTGGGATACCGCGTTGACCTGCCACGCGCTGCTTGAGGCCGGCAGCGACCAGGCGGTGTCGCGGGCCGAGCAGGGCCTCGACTGGCTGCTGCCGAAGCAGGTGCTGGACGTCAAGGGCGACTGGGCCGTCAAAAGCCCGAACACGCGTCCCGGCGGCTGGGCGTTCCAGTACAACAACGCTTATTATCCCGATCTCGACGACACCGCCGTCGTGGTGATGGCGATGGACCGCGCCGGACGCCAATCGGGCAGCGGCAATTACGATGCCGCGATCGCCCGCGGCCGCGAATGGATCGAGGGCATGCAGAGCCGCAATGGCGGCTGGGGAGCCTTCGACGTCGACAATCTCGAATATTACCTCAACAATATCCCGTTCTCGGACCATGGCGCGCTGCTCGACCCGCCGACCGAGGATGTGACCGCCCGCTGCCTTTCGATGCTGGCGCAGCTCGGCGAGACCGCGCGGACCAGCAAGTCGGTTGCCGCGGCCATCGACTATTTGCGCCAGACCCAGCTCGCGGAGGGATCGTGGTACGGCCGCTGGGGGCTCAATTACATCTATGGAACCTGGTCGGTGCTGTGCGCGCTCAACGCAGCCGGCGTCGACCACCAGGACCCGATGATCCGCAAGGCTGTCGATTGGCTGCTATCGATCCAGAATCCGGATGGCGGCTGGGGCGAGGACGCGGTCAGCTACCGGCTCGACTACAAGGGATTTGAGGGGGCGCCCACCACGGCCTCGCAAACGGCATGGGCTTTGCTTGCCCTGATGGCAGCCGGCGAGGTTGAGAACCCGGCCGTCCGGCGTGGGGTGGAGTACCTAAAAGGCACACAGACGGAAAAAGGACTGTGGGACGAGCAGCGATACACCGCTACAGGCTTCCCGCGGGTATTTTATTTGCGTTATCATGGATATGCGAAGTTTTTCCCGCTTTGGGCGCTGGCGCGGTATCGAAACCTGAACAGCACGAATAGCAGGGTGGTAGGGGTCGGGATGTGATTTTGGGGACCGGGGGCGAAGTCAGCACGGGTCAGGCCATTGACCCGCGGCCCGTATTGATCGTGACAGGTCTGGTGCAGGAAGCGCGCATCGCGGCCGGCCCGGGCATGATCGTCATCTGCAGCAGTAGCGATCCCGGTCAATTGCGGTCGCTGCTTGCGACGCTCGATTCATCCACCTTTCGGGGCGTCATCAGCTTTGGCGTCGCCGGCGGCCTCGATCCTACGCTTAAATCCGGCGATATCGTGGTGGCGACCGAAGTCATGGCCGGCGACACGCGCTGGCTGGCGGGTTCAGCGCTGAACAATGAGTTGATCGCCAATGCGACGTTGGGCCGCCGGCGCGTCGTCCGGGGGGGGCTGGCCGGGGTCGAGCAGGTTGTCGCCGGCATCTCCAAGAAGGCCGCGCTGTGGTCGGAAACGGGCGCTGCGGCCGTCGATATGGAAAGCCATATCGCCGCGGCCTACGCCACCGAGGCAGGCCTGCCATTCGCGGCCCTGCGCGTCATCAGCGACCCCGCCAACCGCGCTCTGCCGGCGCTGGCGAGGAACGCGATCAAGCCGAACGGCGATATCGATCTGCGCCTGGTGCTGCGCGGCGTGGCGCGCAACCCGCTGGCGCTGCGCTCGCTGGTCTCGACCGGAATCGATTTCAATCGGGCGCTGCGCAGCCTGCGCGGCTGTCGCAGCCTTCTGCTGGGCAGCGAGGGCCTCGTCGCGGCGGATCTCTGACAAGGTCGAGGTTCTATTTCCATTTCGAAATGACGACAGACAAAAGCGGCGCGAAATCATTTCGCGCCGCTTTTGTCTGTCTTCGTCTTGGGCTCAAACCCTTGAGCGCCAATCGCTTAAACGAGCCAATCGCTTAAACGATAGGGCTCAGGCGGCAGTTGAAGCCTTTTGCTGCGCCTTCTGCTGGGCAGCGAGAGCCTCGTCGCGGCGGATATCCGAGAGCCGCTTCTGAACCTCTTCCGAGAAAATATACTGCGCCGGACGCTGCTTTGAGAGATCGATCTCGGGCGCCATCGGGCCCGAAGTCCTGACGCCACGCAGCGCCACCCACATCGCCTTCAGCGGATTGGCGAAGGCCGCGCTGGCCGCGGTCGGCTCATAGCCGCAATGCGCCATGCAGTCGGCGCATTTTTCGTACTTGCCGGTGCCGTAGGTCTCCCAGTCCGTGGTTTCCATCAATTCCTTGAAGGTCTTGGCATAGCCTTCGCCGAGCAGATAGCAGGGCTTCTGCCAGCCGAAGATATTGCGCGCCGGCATGCCCCAGGGGGTGCATTCATAGTTCTGGTTGCCGGCGAGGAAGTCCAGGAACAGGCCGGAATGCATGAAATTCCACTTCTTGCCCTTGCCCAGCGCAAACACGTCGCGGAACAGCTTCTTGGTCTTGGTCCGGTTGAGGAAGTGCTCCTGGTCGGGCGCGCGCTCATAGGCGTAGCCCGGCGACATCGAAACGCCGACCCCGAGTTCGGTGGTGAGATCGAGGAACTTGGCGATTTCTTCCGCCGGATGTCCGTCGAAGATCGTGGCGTTGACATTGACGGTGAAGCCGCGGGCCTTGGCGGCCTTGATCGCGGAGACGGCGCGATCGAACACGCCCTTCTGCGACACCGCCTTGTCGTGATGATCCTTCAGGCCATCGAGATGCACCGAGAAGAACAGATAGGGCGAGGGCTCGAACAGATCGAGCTTCTTTTCCAGCAGCAGCGCATTGGTGCATAGCGACACGAATTTCTTGCGCGCCACCAGGCCGCGCACGATCTCGCCGATTTCCTTGTGGATCAGCGGTTCGCCGCCGGGGATCGCCACCATCGGCGCGCCGCATTCGTCGGCGGCGTCCCAGCATTCCTGCGCCGTCATGCGGCGATTGAGGATCGCGTCGGGATAGTCGATCTTGCCGCAGCCGACGCAGGCAAGGTTGCAGCGAAACAGCGGCTCGAGCATCAGCACCAGCGGATAGCGTTTCCGGCCCAGCATCTTCTGCTTGAGCAGATAGCCGCCGATACGCATTTCCTTGAAGAACGGTATTGCCATTACGGGTTTTCTTTCTGGATTTGATTCTTGCTAGATTTGTTGGAGAGCTGACTCGCCTGACGTCAACTCAGCCGGAAGCCTGAACTCGATGTTTTCTTCCCGGCCGGGAAGTACGGATACCTTGACCGGTCCGATCCGCCGCAACGCCTCGATTACATCGTCGACTAAAACTTCCGGCGCCGAGGCACCTGCGGTAATACCGACGGCCTTCGCATCCTTCAGCCATTCCGGGTTCAGCTCGCTTCCGTCCGCGATCAGATAACTCGCGACGCCGGCCTCGGTGCCGATTTCGCGGAGCCTGTTCGAATTGGAACTATTGGCGGCGCCCACCACCAGAATGACATCCACCAGCTTGCTAAGATCTCTTACCGCAGATTGTCGGTTCTGTGTCGCATAGCAGATATCCCGGATGTCCGGGCCTTGAATATCTGTAAACCGTTGCTGGAGCGCAACAATGATGTCCTTGGTGTCGTCCACGCTGAGCGTGGTCTGGGTGATGTAGGCCACCGGCGTATCCGCCGGCAGGGTCAACGCCGCGACGTCGTCGACGTTCTGGACCAGCAGCACGGGGCCGGGAACCTGACCCATGGTTCCCTCGACCTCGGGATGGCCGGCATGCCCGATCAGGACCAGAGCCCGGCCTTTCGACATATAGCGCTTGCCCTGGTTGTGGACCTTGGTGACCAGCGGGCAGGTCGCGTTGAGCACCGGCAGGCCGCGCGCGGAGGCTTCCTCCTCCACGCTCCGGGCCACGCCGTGGGCGCTGAAGACGGTGACCGCGCGGGGCGGCACTTCCGACAAATCCTCGACGAAGATGGCGCCTTTGTTTTTCAGGCTTTCGACCACGTATTTGTTATGCACGATCTCATGGCGCACATAGACGGGCGGCCCATACTTCTCGAGCGCGCGCTCGACGATCTCGATCGCGCGCACGACGCCCGCACAAAATCCGCGGGGCTGCGCCAGATACACTTCCATCGGATGCCCGTTACGCAAGTTGCACCAGCCTCATTGTCGTATCTCCGCGCCGCCTGGATCGTTGCAATGTCCGCGCCATAATTTGCATCCATTCCGGTTCTAAGCGCATGGAAGCGCAGCGGTTTGTGTCAAAAAACGATCATTTAGGAAAGCCGGATCGCAAAAAAGGACCAGCTTGGTTGATGGAAATAGGTAGCATAGTATGGAGAAATCGTGACGGGAACCCGCGTTACCCTCACTTGTTCGTCACTTTACTATGAGACGATCGGAATTATACCCGCGCCGGGCAAGATTAAGGCGAATCCTACGCTAACCATTCGCGCGCCCGCGGCAAAAACACCCAAAACAACGTTAGATCGGCCGGAGGAACTCCGCTACAGCGTTTTCGGGCGAAAGCCAGCCCCGGACTTGGATAGCGGGGTGGCTTCCGGTTCGCGTGCAGAATAACGCGTCAAAACATAAAGAGGTGAGCCGCGGTTCTGATTTGATCGGAGCCGAAAAGGCTCTGGACAGCGGGCATTTGAGGCAAACCCTGAATTAGACCCCCCTGAAATTAGAAAGAAGAGATGTGCTGACAAGTATTGTTGTAAGGGTTGTTGAAGCATGCACGCGGTTTGCCACTGTCGCTGTTCTCGTCGCGCTGATCCTTGCGGTCGCCGCGGGTTTTTACACGGCCCAAAATTTCTCGATCAATACCGACATCAATACGCTGATCTCCTCGAAGCTGGACTGGCGCCAGCGCGATAATCAATTCGACCACGCCTTCGACCGTGACAGCACGATTCTCGCCGTTGTCGACGCGCCGACGCCGGAATTTGCAGGCGCGGCCAGTGTCGCGCTCGAGCAGAAGCTGGCCGGCGACAGCAAGCATTTTTCGTCGATGCAGGCGCTCGGTTCAGGCGAATTCTTTGAAAAGAACGGGCTGTTGTTCCTGCCCGAGGCCGAAGTCCGCGAACTGACCGGCCAGTTTTCGTCCGCCGCGCCACTGATCGAGATCATGGCCGGAGACCCCTCGATCCGGGGCCTGACCGGCGCGCTGGAGACCGGGCTTACCGGCGTCAAGCGCGGGCAGATCAAGCTGGACAGCACCGCGCGGCCGTTCAACGAGGTCGCGAAGACGGTGGAGGATGCGCTGAAAACCGGCACCGCGACGTTCTCGTGGCGCGAACTCATCGCCGACAAGCCTTTGACCGACTCCGACCGCCGGTCCTTCATCGAGTTCAAGCCGATCCTCGACTTCAACGCGCTCGAGCCCGGCAAGGATGCCTCCGATGCGATCCGGCAGGCCGCCAAGGATCTCGATCTTGCCGGCCAGTATGGCGCGCGGGTCAGGCTGACCGGACCGGTCCCGATGTCCGACGAGGAATTCGCGACCGTCCAGGACGGCGCGGTCGTCAACGGGATCGGCACCGTGATCGTGGTGCTGTTCATTCTCTGGATGGCGCTGCGTTCGCCGAAGATCATCTTCGCCGTGTTCGTGAATCTGTTCATCGGCCTTTCGATCACCACCGCGCTCGGGCTGATGATGGTGGGATCGCTCAACCTGCTTTCGGTCGCGTTCGCCGTTCTGTTCGTCGGGCTGGGCGTGGATTTCGGCATTCAGTTCAGCGTCCGCTACCGCTCGGAGCGCTTCAAGGACGACGATCTGCGCGCCGCGCTGGCCAAGGCGGCCGGATATGTCGCGATCCCGCTTTCGCTGGCCGCGATGGCCACGGCAGCCGGATTCCTGTCGTTTCTGCCGACCGACTACGAAGGCGTCTCCGAACTCGGCGAGATCGCCGGCGTGGGCATGTTCGTTGCGTTCGTCACCAGCATCACGGTGCTGCCGGCCTTGTTGTGCCTGCTCAATCCTCCGGGGGAAAAAGAGCCGGTCGGCTATGCGTTCCTGGCGCCGCTCGACCATTTCCTCGAAAAGCATCGCGTGATCATCATCGTCGGCACCCTTCTGGTCGCGGTGGCGGGCCTGCCGCTGCTTTATTTCCTGCGCTTCGACTTCAATCCGATCAATTTGCGCAGCCCCAAGGTTGAATCGATCGCGACCTATCTCGATTTGAGGAAAGACCCCAATACCGGCGCGAATGCGATCAACGTGCTGACGAATTCGGATGAAGATGCCCGAAAAATTCAGGCCCGGCTGGAAAAGGTGCCGGAAGTGCTCAGCGTCATGTCGCTGGAGAGTTTCGTGCCCGAGGATCAGCCGGCAAAGCTGAAATTGATCGCCGAGGGCGCCAGGATCCTCAATCCGGCGCTCAACCCGGACTCGATCGATGCTCCGCCGTCGGACCAGGAGAATATCGATTCCTTGAAGGAATCGGCCGAGAGCTTGCGGAAAACCGCCGGCGACGGCCAGGGGCCGGGCGCCGTGGCGTCACGGCGGCTGGCCGATGCGCTGGGGAAGCTCGCCGAATCTGACCAGGCGATGCGGGACAAGGTCCAGGCCATCTTCGTCGTGCCGCTGAAAATCGAGTTGGAGCAGCTCAAGAACTCGTTGCAGGCGCAGCCCGTCAGCCTGAAGACGCTGCCGCCCGACCTGGTCCGGACCTGGAAAACCAAGGACGGCTTGCAGCGCGTCGAGGCGCTGCCGCGCGGCGATCCCAACGACAACGATACGCTGCGCAAATTTGCCAGCGCCGTTCTGGATGCCGAGCCGACCGCGATCGGCGGACCGGTGTCGATCCTCAAATCCGGCGAAACCATCGTGCGGGCATTCATTGACGCCGGTTTATGCGCGCTGATCGTGATCAGCCTTCTGCTCTGGCTGGCGCTGCGGCGAATCACCGACGTGCTGCTGACGCTTGTTCCGCTGTTGGTGGCGGGGGCGGTGACGCTGGAAATCTGCGTGTTGATCGGATTACCGCTCAACTTCGCCAATATCGTTGCGCTGCCGCTGCTGCTCGGTGTCGGCGTCGCCTTCAAGATCTATTATGTGACGGCTTGGCGCGCGGGTAGAACGAATCTGCTGCAATCGAGCCTGACACGCGCGATCTTTTTTAGCGCGCTGACCACGGCCACGGCGTTCGGCAGCCTTTGGCTGTCGAGCCATCCGGGCACCGCAAGCATGGGCAAGCTGCTGGCGCTGTCGCTGGTTACGACGCTCGCCGCGGTCTTGCTGTTTCAGCCGGCGCTAATGGGCAAACCGCGCGATGTCGGGGATTAGGCAGATATCGCCTACCGGATCGTTCGGGCGTGCCGCGGTCGCTGTTTTCTGATCCGCAGCCGGGTTTGCGGCTCCGGTGGTCTTCGGCGGGGCCGCCGCCGCGGCCTTTGGCGAACCCTTGGTCGTTCCCTTGGCCATGCTGTTGGCCGGGCTGCTCGGAATCGGACCGGCGACGCGGGTCCATGTCTCGCCGCCGCACAGGAAGCCCAGCACGCAGCCCTGAATTTCAAGCTGGTCGGGGCTGGCCGGCTTGATGGTGGAACTATAGGTCTGTCCGTCCTTGGCGTTGTAGACTTGGCCTTCCCACTCGTCGGCGCCGGGCTTTTTCTTCATGTTGAGCAGGATCGGCATTCCCAGCGTTGGCCGGCTCTGCTTCGAGGCGTCGGGGTTGTTTTTGTCATGGCCGCCCGGCGTTTTCTCCCACGCAACCACCCCCCACATGCTGCCATTGCATTCCGCCACCCGGATGTTGGCGACGCCGTCCGCCACTCTCCAGTCGCCGGTCGGATCTGCGGCCAAAGCCGATGCAATGCCTGTTGCCAAAAATATTCCAGAGTATGTTACTGTACGGACGATGTTTCGCGGGCAGTGCAACATTCGCTAAAACCTGTGCTCAGGGGATGGTCCAGTCGAGGCCAAAACGCCGCATTGCGTGTTTTCAGTTGACGAAATGGCCTTCAACCGACGTATGTAACCGATGCTATATTCAAATCTAGACGTTTCCGAGATGTTTGTGGACCGCCAGTCGCAGCGGAGTTCCATGCATACGCAACACCTGAACGAGCAACTCGTTCGGGTTCTGAAGACGATCGGTTATGACGTCGGGTTTCAGAAGGGACAAGGCCAGTACCTTTATGATCGCGACGGTAGCCGCTATCTCGACCTGCTGAGCGGTTTTGGCGTTTTTGCGATCGGCCGCAATCACCCGGCGCTGCGCACCGCGCTGAAAAGCGTGCTCGACAGCGATCTGCCGAATCTGGTGCAGCTCGACGTTTCGACGCTGGCGGGCGTGCTGGCGGAACGCCTGCTCAAGCATGTCCCATATCTGGACAAGGTGTTTTTCGCGAATTCCGGGGCGGAATGTGTCGAAGCGGCGATCAAATTCGCCCGCGGCGCCACCGGCCGGCCGGGCATCGTTCACTGCGCCCACTCCTATCACGGGCTGACCTACGGTGCGCTGTCGCTCACCGACGACGCCAATTTCCGTGGCGGATTCGAGCCGCTGTTGCCGGGGTGTACGTCGGTCCCTTTTAACGATCTCGACGCGCTGGAGCGGGCGCTGTCGTCGCGCCAGATCGCAGCCTTCATCGTCGAGCCGATCCAGGGCAAGGGCGTCAACATTCCCTCGGACGAGTTCTTGCCGGGTGCGGCGGCGCTCTGCCGCAAATACGGCACCTTGTTCGTCGCCGACGAGATCCAGACCGGCATGGGCCGCACCGGGCGATTCCTTGCGGTCGAGCACTGGAATGTCGAGCCCGACATCGTGCTGCTCTCCAAGGCCTTGTCCGGCGGTCACGTGCCGGTCGGCGCGCTGCTGACCCGCAAGCACATCTTCGACAAGATCTTCAACCGGATGGACCGTGCCGTCGTGCATGGATCGACATTTGCGAAAAACGACATGGCGATGGCGGCCGGCATCGCCACGCTCGAGGTGATCGAGTCCGAAAAACTGGTCGAGGCCGCCGCCAAGCGCGGCGCGGAGCTGAAGCTGGCCTTGATGCGCCTGATTCCCGGCTATGAACTGCTGAAGGAAGTTCGCGGCAAGGGGCTGATGATCGGCGTCGAATTCGGTCCGCCGAAATCGCTGCGGCTGAAAGCATCGTGGAACGTCCTGGAGAGCGCCAGCAAGGGCCTGTTCTGCCAGCTCATCACGGTGCCCTTGTTCAAGGATCACAAGATCCTGACCCAGGTTTCGGGGCATGGCAGCCACACCATCAAGCTGTTGCCGTCGCTGAACATCACCGAGGAGGATTGCAAGTGGATCGAGACGGCGTTCGATACCGTCATCGCATCCAGTCACAAGGTTCCGGGCGCGATCTGGTCGCTGGGCAAGACGCTGGTCGACAACGCCGTGCGCAAATCGGCGTGAGCGCGCAGCTCACGTCGGTGTCCGTTTCGCCAAGCGGATCGTTTCTCACCACTTGAAGGACACGCCGGCGGTCGCATCGACACCGTTGCGCCTTGTGCCGTCGGATTGACCGACCTCGAATTGATAATCGGCATTGGCATAAAGAGTGAGACCGGCGTTGATCCTGGCGGTCACGCCGCCACCGACCTGCACGCGGCTGGCCTGTTCGAGCAGGGGCACCGTGTCGACACCTGAATAGACCGTCGTTTCCCGCGCGCCCCAATCCTGCCAGTAGTTCACGCGCACATAGGGTTGCCATTGCTGGCCCTGATCGGTCGTGAAGGTCCATCGCCCGCGGAGTCCGAGACGGCTTGTCGCGCCATCCGTGGTGCCCAGCGCCACGTCGCCGAGGCCGTCATTGCCGTCGTTGAACTGCACACGCTGCCAGAGAATCTGCGCTTGCGGTTCAAGCACGAAGCCGGGACCGAGCATCGGCAACGCGATGGGATAGCCGGTCTCCAGCGAACCGATGAAGCCGTTGCCCATCGTGTCGAGGTTGGCGAATTGCGTGCTGGCGGTGGAATCGTAACGGGTGAACTGTGTCACCGCATCGAAATACCAGCCGCCCGGACCGTAGTGAGTCCAGTAGGCGCCGCCCGACCAGGCGTCGAGGTTGAGATGGCCGGTGTGCTCCAGGACGTAAGTGAGACGGGTGACGTCGGCGACGAGGCCGGAGACATCGGCGTCGGCATTGGCGTAGCTGAAATAAATTCCGGCGACATCCTGGTGTCCGGGCAGGAGAGAGCCCCTCCACAGGTCGATGCCGGACTGGAAGCCCAGGATCTGGCCGGAGGCGCGCGGATCAGCAAATGCGTGATAGTGATTGTCGATCTGTTGGCCCAGCACGCGCCCCCATGTCGGCGAAGATCCCCAGCCGTTGCCGGTGCAGCCGGAATGCGATGTCTCGGAATGGTTGCGGGGTTGCGGATCGTTGCTGTCTGCCGCGCAAGGCGTATCCAGCAAGGTGTCGCCCCTGCGCTCATGCAGCGTGCCCAGAACCGAGGTTCCCAATTGCCGCGCCATCGGCTGAACCACGCCGTAGGTCGCGAGTTCAGGACCAATGATCGGATAGTCTCCAGGCGGCAACACGGCGGAAGGCGGATCGACCGGAAAATCCGGCCCCGGAGGCGCTGGAGGTCCAGGTGATCCCGGCACAATAAATTCGTTGCGCAGAAACCAGTCCTGCAAAAAAGCGCGCGTGAGCCCGTTTCCGCCTTGTTGCAGCGCGTAGTCGAAGGCGCCGCCGCGCACCTCACCTTCCAGAGCGAACGCATTCGGCGCGGTCGTGGCGCCATTGATTGTCGAGACCACGAGAATGCCGTTCGATGACGTTGCCGCGCCGGTGCCGCCTACATTGGTGATATGCAGCAAGGTGGTGCCGGATGCCGTTCCGCCACTGATCACGAGCTTGTCGGAAGGCGAGTTGTCGCTGCCGAGAAAGGTGTTGAGATAGATCGTGCCGTTATTGCCGACGTAATTGCCGTTGACGACGAGCTGGTTGACGGGCGCATTGCCGCCGCCGCCGATATGGATCATGCCGTTGTTGGTTAGATTGCCATTGATGGTGAAGTCGCCGCTCGGGCCGCTGTTGAAGGCGGGCAGCGCGTTGGCGACGCCCATGGTGCCGTTGTTGGTGACGTTCCCGGTGATGCTTCCGTAGCCGGTGAGCGTGGCCCCGGTGGCGACGGCAACGGGACCGCCGCCGGCCAGCGCGGCGCTGGTGTGATCTGCATCGCCGACCACCAGCGTGCCGGTGTTGACGAAGGTGCCGCCTGAATAGGTATTGACGGCCGTCAACGTGGTCGTGCCGGTGCCGTTCTGTTCGACGCTGCCGCTGCCGCTGATGACGTTGCTGAACGTGATGGCGTCCGAACGATCAAAAGCGACAGTACCGTTGTCGAGGATATTGCTGTTGAGGTTGCCCGACGTTCCGCCATTGCCGAGCTGCAACGTGCCGGCCGGGTCGACTGTCATGGTGCCGTTGAAGCTTTGGTTGTTGCTGGTCAGAATGAGCCGGCCGTCTTGGACGTCGACAGCTACCGCGCCGCCCGTATTGATGATGTCGCCGGTGATCAGCCATGCGCCGTTCCCGACCTTGTTGATGATCTCGAAATTATTCACCTGGCCGTCGATTTCGCCATCGGGATTGCTTGTCGACGCATTCAGAATCAACGTGTTGGTACCGCCGCCGCCGTCGAGATTGCCGGTCACCGATGAACCTGGAAGCAGCTCCACCGTGTCGTTGCCGCCGGCCAGGCTGAGGTTACCGTCGACCACAGCATTTTGTTCGTTGAGGAAATAGACGTTGTTGTTCGTGCCCGGTGTTACACCGATGGCCTGTTGGATCCGTGCCGAGTTCGGCCCTGCTGCCGCGATGATGGTGCCGAAATTCTCGATTACATTGCTGAAAGTGCCGCGGCCTGGAACGTTGATGTTGCTTCCGCCAATGGATGAGTCGTTTTGCAGGAAGATCGCCGAGCTGTTGTTGGTGAATATCGTTCCGTTGTTGATGATGGTGTTGCCGAAGCCATGAACGTTGATGGCTTCGGCATTCGGGTTGCCGCCGGTCGCGGAGACGGTTGCGCCCGAGCCGATATTGATCTGGCTGTTCGCGCCGGCTTCGATGGTGTTAGGGCCGGTGCCGAAGCCGCCACCCGCGATAGTGTCTCCACTTGATGTCGTGGTAACCTGCGCATTCGCCCCGACATTGATCGTGTTGTTGTTGCCAAGGCTGATCGCGCTGAAGTTGGTGGTCGAAATCGTCGCGCCGGGATCGACATTAAGTGTTTTGCCGTTGTCGGATCTGCCGCCGCCGACGCCAATTGCGGTCGAGGAAGTCGTTGTATCCGTGCAGGTGTAGGTGTTGCCTGCCAGCGAGCAAGCCGCAAGCGCGCCGGAAGGATGCAGGAGGATCCAGCCGGCCGCGACGAGCAAAAGAATCGAAAACCGAATATTGCGATCGCTCACACGAATCTCCCCGAAGAGAATCAGTGCATTGCGCCCCCATCGCACCTACAGGGTGTAATTTTCATGGTTAACAATCAATTAACCATGCTGGGTTCCCCACATGGAACAGCAGGGTTCCTTTTCCGAGACAGATACGGCCATTGCGTGGGGATTCAGCCGGCTGCGCTGGCCCGCAGCGCGGTCTCGAATTTCTCGCCGAATTCGGCCAGCTCGTCGGGCGCGATGTCGCTGACCGCCCAGAAGTTCATGCCTTGCTCGCGCCAGCGCCTTACGTTGAATCCCTGCATGGTTTCCATTCTGGCCGCGCGGCGCTCGGTATCGGCGGTCTGGGAGACGAACAGGTTGATGATGTGCTGGCGGCGGCGATAGACCACGGCGCCGATCGCTCGGGCGTCGACGTAATCGAGCCGGCCGCCGATCAGCATAAAGCCCTGCGCGGTGAGGTCGAGCACCGGCGGCGAGACGTCGAGCCGGCCGTTGAACCAGGGTTTGACCGTGTGCTGGTCGGTGGAAATCACGTCGGTGAGATGACCGGCTTGCAGCGAACGCAGATGCGCCGACACCATCTCCGACAGGAGGCGCTGTTCGTCATCGTGGCGAAGCACGAGAGCGACAATTCCGGTGGCCGCGATCGCCGACACCGCCGATCCCATCGCAAAGCCCCTCAGCACCGAACGCCGGCTCGGCGCGGGCTTGGCTTGCGGCAGCGACGCCTCGATGCGCCGGCGCAGCGCGAGCGGGGCGGTGTAATGCAGATCGGCGTCAGCGAGGGCCTTGCTCATCTCCCGATAGGCGGCCAGCTGCGCGGCGCAGCGCGGGCAGCCGGCGATATGGGCCTCGACCTCGCGCGCGTGGCCGGCGTCGAGCTCGCCGTCGATCAGCGCATGAAGGAGGATCTCCGCTTCTTCGCACGTCATTTCGGTCGCTCCTGTTCCGCCATCCAGGCCGTCCGCAGCATGGCGCGGGCGCGCGCGAGACGCGACATCACGGTGCCGACCGGCACTGCGACGATGTCGGCGATCTCGCGATAGGAAAGGTTGTGCAGTTCGCGCAGCACCAGCGTCTCGCGGAACGGTTCGGCGAGCGTGCTCACCAGCTCCTGGATCGTCGAGGCGTCGCGGCGGCGCAGCATCTGGTCCTCCGGCGTTTCGTCGGCCTCGCGCCACAGCGGCGTCTGTTCCGCGCCGTCGGGCAGGTCGTCGATCGCGCCGGCCGGCGAACTGGCGCGCCGTGCGTATTCGGCGCGGCAGACATTGCGCAGGATCGCGAACAGCCAGGGCTTCATCGCCGGCCCGCGATAGCTGTCGAAATGCTTCAACGCGCGCAGATAGCATTCCTGCACCGCGTCCTCGGCGTCATTGGCGTCGCGCAGCAGATGGCGCGCCAGCGCATAGACGTCATCGAGATAGGGCAGCGCGGCGTCGCGAAACCGCCGCGCCTTCCCGGCATCGTCGTTCGAAGCATTGACCGGCATCGCCTGTCGCTCGGCTTTGGCTGAAAATGCATGGGCCCGGCCGGTTTCGATACCACGGCCGGGCATGAGTGTGATGCCTTGGTTTCGGCCGCTATTCAACCTTGATCGTCCCGGTCATGTGCGGGTGCAGCGAGCAGAAATAGCTGTAATCGCCGGCCGCGGTGAAGGTAAAAGAGAAGCTGTCGTCGGTATCCAGCGTCTTCGATCTGAACTTGCCTGCGGAGACCACGGTGTGGGGAATGTCGTCGTGGTTGCTCCAGGTCACGGTATCGCCGACCTTCACCGTGAGCGCGGCGGGCGCAAAGGTGAAGTTGTCGATCGCGATCCTGGTCTCCTCGGCGCGCGCGCTTCCGGGATGCCAGGACAGCAACGCGGCTGTGGCGAGGCGAACGCCGAGGCGGCGAAAAATGGTCGGTATCATGGCGGCTTTCCTTCAGCCCTGCAGCGGCGTGTCGATGATGGCGAGACGCTGATCGCCGCGCTTGAAGTTGACGCTGGCGACGCCGAGCATGGAGCGCAGCCTGTCGTCGGCGACTTTCATCGGGCCGGGTGAGGGCGCGGTGCCCGGCGCCGGCTGCGGGAACGCGGTCGAGCGCGCGGTGTGGAAGGTGACATTGCCTTCGACCTTCTGCATCACCTGGTGGATATGGCCGTTGAGTACGGTCACCGAGCCGAAGCCCTTGAGGTAATCCAGCGCGCGCGCGCCGTCCTCGGTGCCCCAGCCCCATTCGGGATACACCGTCCACAAGGGGATATGTGCGAACACGACGATCGGCGTCGATTTCGAACGCCCTTTCAGATCCTGCTCCAGCCATTCGAGCTGTTCGGCGCCGAGATTGCCGAGACCGCCGGCTTTCAGATCGACGACGTTGACGAGGCCGATGAAGTGAATGCCGCCGGCGTCGAATGCGTAATAGCCTGCGCCTTTGGTGCCACGGCCATAGCGGTCGCGATAGAGTTTGACGTCCTCGTCGAGGAAGTCGTGCTCGCCCGGCACATAATGCACGTCGAGCCTGGTTTGCGAGATGATGCGCTCGGCGTCGTCGAATTCGGATGCCTTCGACAGATGGCTGATGTCGCCGGTGTGGATCATGAACGCAGGCCTGACCGGCATGGTCTTGATTTTGGCGATGCCCTCTTCAAGCGTGCCGAGCGCGTTCGGATTGGCCGGCTTGTCGAAGCCGACATGGCTGTCGCTGATCTGCAGGAAGGTCATGCCGGCGGCCTCTTCGGCCAGCGCCGAGCCGACCAGTCCGAGCGCGCGCGGCACCCCGCCTGAAACCGTCCACAATACGCCGGTGCCGGCCCAGGTCATGCATTCCAGTACCTGGCGCCGATTGATGCCCTGGCTGTTATCATCATCGCTGTGATTGAACCCGCTCATCGCCACTCTCCGTGCGCCCCTGATTGGGCTACGGCGACATGATCGGGCGGGGCGAAAGTTTATTCCCGCGAATTTTGGACGCGAGGGAAAAACAAGGCGCTGCGCGGGTGACGGCAGGTATCCGGTCAGATTGGCCGTCGATCCGGTCGGCGGATGTAACCGGCGAGACCAAAGAAAAAGGCCACAGCTTGGTCAGGCCGTGGCCTTTTTCCGTGTGATCAGCAAACAGCTTCCTGAAGGCGGTCTTTCTACTGATTGACGAGACGGCCGAGGATCAGGCGGTGGCGAATGCCGACAAGCTATCGGCATGTCGGTGCCGATAGGCCATGAAGCCAAGACCGCAGAAGCCGAGGATCATCATCGCCCATGTCGACGGCTCTGGGACGGCTCCGATCTCCAGGGTGAGGCTGTCAGCATTGACACCCGTGCCCCAGGTCCAAACATAGGCTCCATCAGTGAAGCCCAGACCTGCCAATGTCATATTATCCCAGATTGTCGTATCGGATAGAGCGGTACCCGAGACGTAATTTGAAGGCAGGATGAGCTGAGCCCCGGGGCGACCCTCAAGTATCCCAAAGTGATCGCCAGACGCAGAACTTGCGAAATAAAGGCCGGACGGATTACCGAAACTGGACGGCCCGGCGACCAGACTGGTTAGTGAGCCCTTAGTACTGCCCATGCCCCCGAGCGCCAAAATAGTTGATGCGCCTCCTTCTTTGGACACGTTGGCCGACTCGCTGTCTTCCCCGATAATCGGGAGATCGGTAAGATTGATGGTGCCACTGCCTGTCGCAATTACATCGCTTCCCACTTGATCGATCGTGATAACGGCCGCCGCCCTCGCATCTGAAAGCGCGGAAAACGCGGCCAGTGTCATAATGGACGAGACAATAATGGACTTGATATTCATTTCATTCCCCTGAAATCCCCGAAAAACATATCCCGATAAATGAAGTTAATCGTTGATTGCAATACTATTCTGGCTGCGTCGGCACGAAACCACACTTGATCCTGGCGATTTCGAACGGAGCCGCACAGTAAGGGCAGCAATCCGGGACAAGGCTGATCGGCAACTCTGAACCCGCCTGATAACTCAGGTCGGAGACCGCAGGCCCGGCGACCTGATCCAGTTGCTTAAATGGCTGGCCGTTTCTTTTTGCCGGGCCTGACGAATCAGCCGATCGCGCTCGGGACCGGGCCGAGTTTGCTCGGCTTCCTGTCGCAGGCGCTTGGCCTCCTGCGCGAGATGTTCTTCAAGGGGAACGGTCTGGACGAAACGACGACGACGGTCGGGCATTGCGCAACACCTGATCGGTAATGCCCGGGAGTTTAACTCCGCCGATACCCGGCGCCAGCGCGGAATTATTCAATCGGACAGGAACCATCGGGTGAATTGCTTAAATACCGTCCTGTGGCGATTAAATGCTTTCATTCATCGCGCTTCAATTTCCGCTTTCCCCGATCCCCTCTGCTGGTTCGTTTGCCGCGGGTTGGACCCGAAAGAGGGACGGCATGCGTTTTAACGCCGGTCCTCCAGGATCATCGCGGCGCCCTTGTCGGCGATCATCGCGGTCGGGGTGTTGGTGTTGCCCGAGGTGATCGTCGGCATCACCGAGGCGTCGATGACGCGCAATCCATCGATCCCGAAAAACCGCAGGCGTTCGTCGACGACCGCCATGGGATCGCTGGCCTGGCCCATCTTCGCGGTGCCGACGGGGTGAAAGATCGTGGTGCCGATGTCGCCGGCGGCTTTCGCCAGCGAGGCGTCGTCGTCGCCGACCGAGGGGCCCGGCAGGAATTCGCTGGGGTGATAGGGCGCCAGCGCCTTCTGCCGCATCAGCCGCCGGGTGGTGCGGATCGCGTCTGCCGCGACCTCGCGGTCTGCATCGGTCGTGAGATAATTCGGCGCGATCGCGGGCGCCTGGTCGGGTTGTGCGGAGCGGATGCGCACCGTGCCGCGCGAGGTCGGTTGCAGGTTGCAGGCGCTGACCGTGACGGCGGGAAAGCGGTGCAGGGGATCGCCGAACTTGTCGAGCGACAAGGGCTGCACGTGGAACTGGATGTTGGCGCGTTCGCGATGCGGATCCGAGCGGGTGAAAATGCCGAGCTGCGACGGCGCCATCGTCAGCGGGCCGCGGCGGCGGAAGGCATAATCGAGGCCCATCAGCCCGCGTCGCAGCAGCGAATAATAGCTCTCGTTCAGAGTACGGATGCCCTCGACCTTGTAGATCGCGCGCTGCTGCAAATGATCCTGCAGGTTATGCCCGACACCCTGGCGGTCGAGCACCACATCGATCCCCAATGGCTTGAGCCAGTCCGCAGGCCCGATGCCGGAGCGGTGCAGCACCTGGATCGATCCGATCGAGCCCGCGGTCAGGATCACTTCGCCTGTGGTGCGGGCCTCGACCAGCTCGCCGCCTTGCAGGAAGCGCACGCCGACGGCGCGGCCGTTCTCGACGATCAGGCGGTCGGCCAGCACGTTCTTTTCCAGCCGCAGATTGGGCCGGTTCAGCACCGGCTTCAGGAAGCCCCGCGCCGACGACCAGCGGCGTCCGCGTTTCTGGTTGACGTGGAAATAGCCGACGCCCTCATTGTCGCCGGTGTTGAAGTCCGGGATTTTCCTGATCCCCATTTCTTCGGCGGCGGCGCCGACCGCATCCAGGATATCCCAGGACAGCCGCGGCGCCTCGATCCGCCAGCCGCCGCCGCTGCCGTGATGCTCGCTTTCGCCGAGGAAATGATCCTCCAGCCGCCTGAATACCGGCAGCACGTCGTCATAGCCCCAGCCGCTCAGGCCGAGCTGACGCCAATGGTCGTAATCGGCGGCTTGCCCGCGCATCGAGATCATGGCGTTGATCGCGGACGAGCCGCCGATCACCTTGCCGCGCGGATAGGCCAGCGAACGGCCGTTGAGGCCGGCTTCCGGCTCGGTTTTGAACATCCAGTCGGAGCGGGGATTGCCGATCGCGAACAGATAGCCGACGGGAATGTGGAACCAGATCCAGTTGTCGTCGCCGCCGGCCTCCAGGATCAGGACGCGGTTGGCTGAATTGGCCGACAGCCGGTTGGCGACGATGCAGCCGGCGGTGCCCGCGCCGACGACGATATAGTCGAAATCACCTTCAAGCCTTCGCGGCATTTCCCAGCTTCCCACCTGTTCGCGACCGTCATGGCCGGGCTTGTCCCGGGCATCCAAGTCTTTTTTGCAAGTCTTTCTTGCACGTCTTTCTTCTACGTCTCTCTTGGGCTGTTATTAGTCAGACACGGGGGACCGGGACAAGCCCGGCCGTGACGGCTGAGGTGAGAGGCGGCCCAGCGGCGGTTGGGTGGACCGTCACTTGCATGCTAGACCAGTTGAAACCTCAACTTGGAAGCCGGGAATTCCCATGCCTGTCATCAACCGCGTCGCCGATCTGCAACCGGATATTCAGGCCTGGCGCCGGGATCTCCATCAACATCCCGAGCTGATGTACGATGTCCATCGCACCGCAGCATTCGTGGCGGATCGCTTGCGGGAGTTTGGCTGCGACGAAGTCGCCACCGGCCTCGGCCGTACCGGCGTGGTCGGCGTCATCAAGGGCCGCAAGCCCGCCGGCACGGGCGACGTCAAGGTGATCGGGCTTCGCGCCGACATGGACGCGCTTCCGATCGAGGAAGAGACCAGCCTGCCTTATGCTTCGAAGACGCCGGGCAAGATGCACGCCTGCGGCCATGACGGCCACACCGCGATGCTGCTTGGCGCCGCGCGCTATCTGGCCGAGACCCGCAATTTCGCCGGCGACGCGGTCGTGATCTTTCAGCCGGCGGAAGAGGGCGGGGCCGGCGCCGCCGCGATGCTCAGAGACGGGCTGATGGACCGTTTCGGCATCGAGCAGGTCTATGGCATGCACAACGGTCCGGGCCTTCCGGTCGGTTCGTTCGCGATCCGCACCGGTCCGGTCATGGCCGCGATGGATGCCATCGATATCAGGATCGAAGGGGTGGGCGGCCACGCGGCGCGCCCGCACAAATGCATCGATTCCGTTCTGGCCGGCGCGCAATTGGTGACGGCGCTGCAATCCATCGTCTCGCGCACGGTCGATCCGCTGGAATCAGCCGTGATCTCGATCTGCGAATTCCACGCCGGCAACGCGCGCAATGTCATTCCGCAAGTTGCGGAACTGAAAGGCACCGTCCGCACGCTGACGCCGGAGGTGCGGGAACTGGTCGAGAAGCGGGTGCGCGAGGTTGTCGCCGGCGTGGCGCAGATGACGGGCGCGAAGATCGATCTGGTGTACGAACGTGGCTATCCGGTCGTGGTCAACCATGCTCCGCAGACGGCGGCCGCGACGCAGGTGGCCAGGGATGTCGCCGGCGATGCCAATGTTCACGAGATGCCGCCGATGATGGGCGCGGAGGATTTCGCCTATATGCTGGAGGCGAGGCCGGGGGCGTTTATCTTCTGCGGCAATGGCGACAGCGCCGGACTGCATCATCCGGCCTATAATTTCAACGACGAGGCGATCGTCTACGGCACCTCGTACTGGATCAAGCTGGTCGAGAACACGCTGGCGGCGTGAACTTTTCATTCGTCACTCCGGGCCTGCGCGCCGATCGGCGCATTCCGGAATGACGCAGAGCGTATCATTCATAATCGTGTCGAAAGAAAAAGGCCCGCGCGATATGCGCGGGCCCTTCGATTTTCGCAATCTGCGCCGTTCTCAGAACAGCCGCGAGAAGATGAAGTACAGGCAGCCGGAGAGGATCATCGCGGCCGGCAGCGTTAGCACCCAGGCCAGCGCGATGTTGCGGATCGTCGACCATTGCAGGCCCGACCCGTTCGCCGCCATCGTGCCGGCGATGCCGGACGACAGCACGTGGGTGGTGGAAACCGGCAGGCCGTAGCCGTCCGCGGCTGCGATCGTGGCCGCCGCGGTGATTTCGGCGCAGGCGCCTTGCGCGTAGGTGAGGTGGGTCTTGCCGATCTTCTCACCGACGGTGACGACGATGCGCTTCCAGCCGATCATGGTGCCGAGGCCGAGCGCGATGGCGACGGCGATCTTCACCCAGCTCGGAATGAACTTGGTGGCGCCGTCGAGCGAGCCCTTGTAGCTGTTGAGGGTCGCGACGTCGGCAACGCTGAGCTCGCTTTCCTTGTCCTTCATCAGGAAGCGGATGGCTTCCGAAACCAGGTACATGTCGTTACGGGTGTTGCCGACCAGCTCGGAGGGGACCTTGGCCAGCGATCCGTATTGATGGACCTGGTTGCTGATGTCACGGACCAGCACGGCCAGCGACGGAAAAGTGCCTTCGTTGATCTGATGTTCCGCGACATAGTTGGTCACGGCCGGCCGCGGATCGCCAATGACGCTGAAACCGGCGGCCTTGCCTTCGACCACCTTGCTGGCAGCCTCGGAATTCGTCGTGAACTGCGTGATCTGGCTGTCGGGCAGGGCGCGGTTGAGCGCATAGGCGGTCGGCACCGTTCCGATCAGGATCAGCATGATCAGGCCCATGCCCTTCTGGCCGTCGTTCGAGCCGTGGAAGAAGCTCACCAGCGTGCAGGTGAGGATCAGGATGCCGCGGATCCACCATGGCGGCGCCTGATCGCCCTTCGGCTCGCCGAACAATGTCGGCGTGACGCGCAGCAACAATGTCTTGATGATCACGAGCAGCACCGCCGCGAGCACGAAGCCGAACAACGGCGACAGCAGCAGCGCCTTGCCGATGCCGATGGCCTGCGACCAGTCCACGCCGGAGGTGCCGTCGCGGCCGCGCAGCAGGGCGTTGGCGATGCCGACGCCCATGATCGATCCGATCAGGGTGTGCGAGCTCGAGGCCGGCAGGCCGAAATACCAGGTGCCGACGTTCCAGATGATCGCCGCGATCAGCAGCGCGAACACCATGGCGAAACCGGCGCTGGAGCCGACCTGCAGGATCAGTTCGACCGGGAGCAGCGACACGATGCCGAAAGCGACCGCGCCGGTGGAGAGCAGCACGCCGAACAGGTTGAACATGCCCGACCAGACCACGGCGACATTGGCCGGCATGGAGCGGGTATAGATCACCGTGGCGACGGCGTTGGCGGTGTCATGAAAGCCGTTGACGAATTCGAAGCCCAGCGCGATCAGCAGCGCGACGAACAGCAGAAGGTAGGGAGCGTAGGACGTAACCCGGGTGCCGGTCGCGTCGATGTCGGAATAGATGCTGTAGGCGACGAACAGGAGCGCGGCGGCGACCACGCCCATGTAGATGACGAACTGCAATGGATGGACGCCGCTATCGAGGTTAGGGCCCCTTTTGGCGGCAGGCTCGATCGAACCAGGTAATGCGACATCGCTCATGGTAAATTTCTCCAAAATCCAGTGGCCGGACTTTGCGCGATGCATATGACAGGCACGTGAAATGGCCACGAAAGTCCTGTGTTGAACTGCGCCGGGATCGACCGGCCTCGGTCTGGCGGCTGCACGCCGTGCCGGCAGCTTCCTTTTGAAATAATAGGAACATTCCTCTTGAGGTGACGTTGAGCCGCCGGGGAAGACCCCAACCTTCTCATTTCATTACGTCTCACAAGGGAACGCGCCATGACCGCCAAGGACAAGGATCTCAACGACCTGTTTCTCGATACCCTCAAGGACATCTATTTCGCTGAAAAACAGATTTTGAAGGCGCTGCCGAAGATGGCCAAGGCGGCCGGTTCCGACAAACTCCGCGCCGCCTTCGAGAAACATCATGACGAGACCGAGGGTCAGGTGGAACGCCTGGAACAGATCTTCGAGATGATGGACAAGCCGGCGCGCGGCAAGACCTGCGATGCGATCCAGGGCATCCTCGACGAGGGCAAGGAGGTCATGGACGACTACAAGGGCTGTGAGGCGCTCGATGCCGGCATGCTGGCTGCAGCCCAGGCTGTCGAGCATTACGAAATCTCGCGCTACGGCACCCTGAAACATTGGGCGCAGCAACTCGGCATGAAGGATGCGGTTCGCCTTCTGGATGAGACGTTGCAGGAAGAGAAGAAGACCGACGAGAGCCTGACGGTGCTGGCGAAAGATGCGGTCAATCTGGCCGCAGCGGCCTGAGATAGGCGCTGAAGTCATCATGGCCGGGATTTGTCCCGGCCATGATGGTTTTGCCTTCATAACGGTTTTGTCTTGTGCCGGTCGAAGCCTGGATGCGGGACCCGGGCGTTGCCGGTCGCGTCGAAGGAAATTCAGGCCGCGTGCGCGGTTTGCTTCAGCGCCTGTGCGGCGATCTTCAGATCGTCGACGAAACGCTCATATTCCCTTGCCTTGGCGGCTTCATCCGGCAGTCGCAGCAGATAGGACGGGTGTACCGTCACCAGCGCCTTGATCCCGTCCGCAAGCTCGATCAGGTGTCCCCGGTTCCTGTTGATCGGCGTGATCTTGCCGAGCACGCTCTGCGCCGCGGTGGCGCCCATCGCCACCACCAGCGCGGGTTTGATCGAGGCCAGTTCGCGTTCGTACCACGGTCGGCAGGCCCTGATCTCCGGCGTGCCCGGTTTCTGGTGCAGGCGGATCTTGCCGCGCGGGACGAACTTGAAGTGCTTTACCGCATTGGTGACGTAAGCCTTTGTCCGATCGATGCTTGCTTCCTTGAGCGCGCGATCGAGCATCTGTCCGGCGGGGCCCACGAACGGCTTGCCGGCGAGATCTTCCTTGTCGCCGGGCTGCTCGCCGACCAGCATGATCCGGGCGCGTTGCGGACCTTCGCCGAACACGGTTTGGGTCGCATTCTCCCACAGCGGGCAGGCGCGGCAGGCGGCCGCTTCCTCGCGTAGCGTTGCAATCGTCTCGGCTGTCGCATCTGGGCGTTTCATGATCGCTCCGGCCGTTTCTGCGACTATAGCGTTTTCAAGCGAGATGGATTCCGGTTCGCGTGAAAAAAAACGCGTCTGAACAAAATCCGGTTCTGATTCAGTCAGAACCGATAAGGCTCTAAATGCGGCACGGTCGCGGCATTGACGATCATGGCCCCGGTCCGCAACCTTCGGCCGCGGCGATTAAGGATTTAATCGTCGAGGCTTCCGATCGGTTCCTGACCTGTCAGGATGACTGTCGCAGCATTGCGCGGGCGATCGCCTCGCCGATCACCACCGTCGTGAAGTGCGTGTTGGCCCGGCAATCGGACGGCATGATCGAGGCGTCGGCAACCCGCAAGCCGCCGATCCCCTTGACCATGCCGTCGGGATTGACGACGCCCTCGGAATCGTTGACGCCGGTCATGCGACAGGTGCCGGCGGCATGCTGGATGTCGCCGGTTTCACGGCGCAGTACGGCTTCGAGTTCGGCGTCCGGCAACGCCGCGGCGGCCGGCAGCGTCAGTTCGGTATCCCCGAGGCGAATCCAGTCCGCTATTCCGGCCAGTGCCGGCTGTCCGGTGAGGATCGCGAGCCGCCGCACGGCATCCACCATGCGCAGCATGTCCTTGGGATCGGCGAGCATGTTTTCCTCGACGACGGGATCGATCTGCGGATCGGGCGAAGCCAGTTTCAGCACGCCGCGCGAATAGGCATTGAACAGTCCGGCGCCGATCGCACCGGGGATTCCGATGCCGCGATGGTTGAAGGCGATCAGGATCATGTCGCGCTTGCCGCCATCGGCGAGACCGGAGGAATAGGTCACGCAGCAATTGGTATGGCGGGTGTCCGGATCAGTTGGCCTGAGCTCCTCGTGCAGTTCGATGGTGGCGCGGAACAGCGGGTGGTCGAAGAAATTCCTGCCGACCGGCAGGTCGCGCGCGACCGCGATGCCCATGGATTGCAACTCATGCGCGGGGCCGACGCCCGATCGCAGCAGGATCGCCGGGCTGTGAATGGCGCCGGCGCATAGCACGATCTCGCGTGCGGCGATCTCGTGCGTGCCCTGGCCTTCGATGCGAACCTGAACGCCGGTGGCCTTGCCGTCCTTGATCACGACCCGCTCGACCAGCGCGTGGCCGCGAATCTCCAGGTTGGCGCGGCCGCGCGCCGGCTCGAGATAGCCCTCATTGGTCGAAATGCGACGACTGTTGCGGCTGTTGATCGGGTAGCAGGCGACGCCTTCGCCATCCGGTCCGTTGACGTCCGCGCACCACGGATAGCCGCTCGCCAGCGCCGCGTCGCGCAAACCGCGATCGATCGGGCCCCATTTGTCGAGGGGCGCGCGATAGACCGGCAGCGGGCCGCCGCGTCCATGCCCGTGGCTGTCGCCCAATTCCAGGTCATCCTCGATCACCGAGAACAGGGGCATGATGTCGCGCGCGGACCAGCCGGCGCAGCCCAGCGCGGCCCATTCATCGAAGGCGTCCGCGACGCCGCGAATGGCGATCTGGCCATTCATCATCGAACTGCCGCCCAGCCCCTTGCCGCGCCAGTAGAACCGCGGCTGCTGCCCGGCGACTCGCCGGGTCAGCAGATGAGGCCACTGCCATTTCTCCTGAAACTCACGGCGGTGAATGATCGGGATCGGATTGGGGGTGGTGATTTCCCAGGGCGCTTCGTCGGCGCGCCAGTCGCTTCCCGCTTCCAGCAGCAAGACGCGCCTGTCGCGCTGTTCGGACAGCCGCGCGGCGACGGCGGCGCCGGCCGAGCCGCCGCCCACGACGATTACATCATACATGGCATCGCTTCCGGGCATCGGTTCGATTTCGGCATCACTCGGCCTTGTCCATATTCCAGAACACCGGCGTTGCCGGACCGTCGAGGATGCCGGTCAGTTCCTTGCGCCAGACGCTGGTCGCGAAAAACTGGCCGAGCGGAATATAGGTCGTCTGATCGAAGGCGCGCAGCTGAATCTGGGCCGCAATTTTCTTCTGCTCGTCGGATGAGCCGGCCCGTGCGAAGGCATCGCGCAACGTTTCCATCTGCGCATCCTCCGGCCAGCCGGCCCAGCCGCCCTTGCGGCCCTTGCCGTTCAGGGGAACGCTCGCGATCGGATTCATGATGTCGGCGATGCCCCAATTGGTGAAGAATAGATTCCAGCCGCCGTCCTTTGGCGGCTTCTGGCTTGCGAACACGGCATTCTCGGTCTGCCAGTCCATGGATTGCACGGTGACCTGGAATCCAGCCTGGCGCAGCAGTTGCGCCGCGACGATCGGTTGCGGCTTCAGCGAGACCACATCGGTCGGCGCCAGGATCACGACAGGCGTGCCGTCATAGCCGGCTTCGGCCAGCAATTTCTTGGCCTCCGCGAGGTCGCCGCCCTTGAGCAGGGTGTCCGCCCCGATGTCGGTCGCCAGCGGCGTGCTGCAGCCGAAGAAGGCCCCGCATATCTTGTAGAACTGCGGATTTCCAACCAGCGCGTCGAGCACGTCCTTCTGGTTCATGGCGATCAACGCGGCGTGGCGAATCTTGACGTTATCGAAGGGCGGATAGAGGAAGTTCATCCGCCCCATGGTCTGGAAACCGAGGCCGTTCAGGACACCCGATGTCAGGTCCTTGTCGGCCTGCAATACCGGCACCAGATCGAATGACGGCCGTTCCAGCAGATCGATATCTCCGGACTGGAGCGCGTTGGCCGCGGTCTGCGCGTCGGGCATCGTGATCCATTCGACGCGATCCACCTTCACCACCTTGCCGCCCGAGGTCCAGCTCGGGGGCTCGGAGCGCGGCACGTAGTCCTTGTTCTTCTCGTAGACGGCCCTGACGCCCGGCTGGAATTCGGCTTGAACGAATTTGAACGGGCCCGAGCCGATCTGCTCCGCGATGGGTTTCTCCGGCGGCGTATCGGCGAGGCGTTTCGGCATCATGAACGGCACCAGCGAGGAAGGCTTGCCGAGCGATTCCAGCACCAGCCCGTAGGGCTCCTTCAGCTTCAGCACGATCGTCCTGGCGTCGGCGGCCGTGAGGTCCGCCGTGAAGTCCATTAGCTTCTGGCCCATGCCGTCGACGGCGCCCCAACGCTTCAACGATGCGACACAATCCTCCGCGGTGACCGGCGTGCCATCATGCCATTTCAGGCCGTCGCGCAAGGTGAAGGTGTAGGTCAGCTTGTCGTCCGAAACTTTCCAGTCCGCCATCTGCGGCTGAATCTTGAAGTTGGCGTCCATCGCCACCAGCGTGTCGTAGATCATATAGCCGTGGTCACGGGTGATATAGGCGGACGAGACGATCGGATCGAGCGCCCGCAGGTCGGCGTGCATCACCGCCCGGATGGTCTTGGCGTGTGACCATGTCGGCCATGCAAGCACCGCCGCCACCAGCAGTCCGCGCAGCGCGCGTCTGGCGGAGATCGGTGAACTCTGGTCTCGCGAAGTCAACGGCATCACGTTATCCCAAATTGACGTCGAGCCGGCAACGGGCTCGATCGGTGTTGATGATTTTCGTCAGAGATGCCTTCTCCATCGCCCTGCGTCGAGATCCGGCGATCACCTGTTGCCGGACGTCATTTTTTGCAGGGTATGGATTTGCAAGACACGAATTGGCAGGGCTCGAATTATCGGTGGTGGACGATAAGTCCAGCGCCGGCAATGGCGATGATGGGCATGGTTTGGCTGGGCATGTCGTATTGGACCATCGGACGATATGGGGCGTCCACACGGCGAACAAGGTCAAATTTCAACCAAGCCCTGCCCAGATCACAATCAAGCCGGCGCCGCATGCTGTTCTCATTCGGGCGCTGTTTCCGCGCCACGCTACCACCTCATTGATGATGAAGCGCGCCCGCGACACGTTGCCGGACCCGCGATCGATGCACTCAAGACAATCGTCGTGGCAGGCGTTGGTCAGCAGCACTTTTCAACAGCGAGATGCCGCGCCCGTCCGACGCGAGGCCGCGGGAAGCGTCGCATGGGGGGCATCCGCCGGGATTGCCAGATCGCCTTGCACATCCATTCCTGAATCCAATTGATTTCACAACAGAATCTCTCGTTCTTCCAATTCGATTGACAGCGCCGGGCCTGTTAGCTTTATATTAGAACATATCATGAACATATGGGTCGTTTCTGGTTCTCTTCCCGAACCGAAGCGGCCCACGACCTCCAAAGGAAGCGGCGCATGATGAGCGTACGCATGAGCACGCTTGCGAGTTTGCGCGGCCGGATCGATCGCCTCGAGACGCATGGCGACGCGCACGGTCTCGACAGGATCGCACTCGGTCATGCGGGCGCGGATGCGATGCTGCAGGGCGGCCTCGCCAAAGGCGCCGTGCATGAGGTGTTCGCCGCGGGACATCAGAGCGCGGCGGCTACCGGCTTCATCGCGGGGCTGGCGGGACGGGTGTCGTCGCGCCGGCCCTTGGTGTGGGTGCGGCATGATTTCTCCGAACTGGAATCGGGGGCGCTGTCGATGAACGGGCTGGCCGAACTCGGTCTCGATCCGCGACGGCTGGTCGGTGTGTACGCGGCGGATGTCGATACGGCATTGCGAACCACCGCCGACGCGCTGGCCTGCGATGCCGTCGGCGCCGTGGTGCTGGATGTCTGGGGCGAGGCGAAACAGTTCGATCTCGTTGCTTCCCGCAAGCTGACGCTGGCCGCGCAAGCCTCCGGCGTCACCTGTCTCGTCCTGCGCGCGGCGGCAACGCCACAGCCTTCGACCGCGGAAACCAGATGGATCGTGCGCGCGGCGCATTCGCCGCCCGCTGCTCCCTGGAGCGTGTGGGGCGCGCCGGTGTTCGACGTTGAACTCGTTCGCAACCGTCACGGCCTTGTCGGGCGATGGATCATGGACTGGAAATGTGATGAGTGCCTTTTCAGCGAACCGACGGCGTATCCTCAGCCTGTGGCTGCCGCGCCTGCCCACCGACCGGATTCAGCGGCGCGCGGCTCACGCGCTTTCGGGCCACGCGAGCGCCGCGCCGGCTGAACATCCATCTGATGCACCCAGCATCGTCGTCGCCAAGCAGGACAATGCTTTGCAGATTTATGCGCTGGACGATGCCGCCGCCCGTCTCGGCCTGGAGATCGGTCTGCCGCTCGCCAATGCCCGCGCGATCTGCCCGCATTTGCAGGTGTTCGACGCCGATGAAGCGGCCGACGCCAAAACGCTGAACGACATCGCCGACTGGTGCGACCGCTTCACGCCCCTGGTGGCGCTCGATCCTCCGCACGGCCTGTTGCTCGACATCACCGGCTGCGCCCATCTGTTCGGCGGCGAGGCGGCGCTGATGAATCGGGTCTGCAGCCTGCTGACCGCGCAGGGCTTTGCCGTCAGCGCCGCGATCGCCGGCACCTCGGTCTGCGCGCGAACCCTGCGCAGCCATGCCCATGGCCGCATCGTCCGGGAGGGCGAGGAAGCCGCGGCGGTCGGGCCGCTGCCGGTGTTCGCGCTCGGCGCCGGCGAGGCCATCACCCGCGGCCTGCGCCGTGCCGGACTCAAGACCATCGGCGATGTCGCCGCGCGCGGGCGGCATGAAATCACCGCACGATTCGGCGCCCGCTTCACGACCCTGCTGGAGCATGCGCTGGGGCAGGGCGATGCGCCGATCAGTCCCCGGAAGCCGCTGCCGGATTACATCGTGGAGAAGCGCTTTGCCGAGCCGGTGGCGACCGATGCGGTGATCGCGATGACCCTGTCGCGGCTGGCCGGGACGCTGATCGTCGCCATGGACAAGCAGGGCAAGGGCGCAAGGCGGCTCGAAGCGAGCTTCTTCCGTACCGACGGCGCGGTGCGCGCGATCGTGGTCGATACCGGGCGGCCGGTGACGCGGGCCGGGATCATCGACCGGCTGTTTCGCGAGCGGCTCGATGCTGTGAGCGATCCGCTCGATCCCGGCTTCGGTTTCGATCTCATTCGTTTGTCCGCCAGCCGCACCGAAATCGTCGTGCAGCAGCAGCGCGATCTCGACGCCCATGTCCATGATAATGACGAACTGGCCGATCTGATCGACCGGATCGCCGCGCGCATCGGCGGCCAGCGCGTGGTCGTGTCCCTGCCGCAGGACACCCATATTCCGGAGCGCGCGGAGATCGCCGCGCCGGCGCAGCACCATCTGACGCAGGCGATGCAGGCGGCGTGGCCGGTTCGGGTGGAGGGCGAGCCGCCATTGCGGCCGTTGCGGCTGTTCGACAGGCCCGAGCCGATCAAGGTGCCGTTCGCAACCGTGCCGGACGGGCCGCCGCATCATTTCACCTGGCGGCGCGTCACCCATACGGTGATGCGGGTGGAAGGCCCCGAACGCATCGCGATGGAATGGTGGAAGCAGGACGGCGCGGCGCTGACGCGCGATTATTTCCGCATCGAGGACGAGCAGGGCTTGCGCTTCTGGATTTTTCGCGACGGCCTGTATGGCAGCGAACTCGTTGACGGGCAGGGCAAGCCCATGCCCGCCAACTGGTTCGTGCATGGATTGTTCGCATGACCGCCCATGCCCGAACCAATTGGCCAATGCCGGCCTATGCCGAGATCGGCGTCACCACCAATTTCTCGTTCCTGCGCGGCGGTTCGGATCCGCGCGCCTATGTGCAGCAGGCGAGCGAACTCGGACTTCCCGCCATCGGCATCGCCGACCACAACACCCTGGCCGGCGTGGTGCGGGCCTACAAGGAACTCGAAAACCCTGAAGTCAAACACAAGTCGAAACTGCTGATCGGTTCGCGCCTCGTCTTCATCGACGGCACGCCGGATATCCTGGTCTATCCGCGCGACCGTGCCGCTTACGGCCGGCTCTGCCAGCTTTTGACCCGCGGCAAGCGCGGCGACGATATCGAGCGGATCGAGAAGGGCGAATGCCATCTCAAATTCGACGATCTCCTGGAATTTTCCGAAGGGCAGCTTCTGGTCGTGATGCTGCCGCATCGTTTCGAGGCGGCGGGCGCCCAGACAATTCTGGACCGGTTGAAAGCCAGCCGCGCCGATGGCGTGTGGCTCGCGGCAAGCCTGCTTTATCGCGGCGACGACAAGCGCCGTCTGGCGCGGCTGCATTGCCTCTCCGTCTCATCGGGCGTGCCGCTGCTCGCCACCAACGAGGTGCTGTACCATCATCCCGCGCGGCGGCCGCTGCAGGATGTCCTCACCTGCATCCGCGAGAAGACGACGATCGACGCGATCGGCAGGCGCTTGGAGTCCAATGCGGAGCGCCATCTCAAGCCGGCGGAGGAGATGGCGCGGCTGTTTCGCGATTTCCCAGAGGCGATCGCGGAAACCATGCGCTTTGCCGACCGCATCGCGTTCTCGATGGATCAGCTCAAATACCAATATCCGGACGAGCCAGTGCCGCCGGGCAAGACCGCGCAGCGTCATCTGGAAGATTTGACCTGGGCGGGCGCGCACAAAAGATTTCCGGTCCGGATCGCGCCGAAAACAAGAAAAGTCCTGCGCAAGGAACTGCGCCTGATCCGGAAACTGAAATACGCGCATTATTTCCTCACCGTACACGACATCGTTCATTACGCGCGCAGTAAGGACATTCTCTGCCAGGGCAGGGGATCGGCGGCGAACTCCGCCGTCTGCTACGTGCTCGGCATCACCTCGGTCGATCCGACCAAGGTCGATCTGCTGTTCGAGCGCTTCATTTCCAAGGAACGGCTGGAGCCGCCCGACATCGACGTCGATTTCGAGCATTCGCGGCGCGAGGAGGTGATGCAATATGTCTATCGCCGCTATGGCCGCCACCGCGCCGCCATCATCGCGACCGTGATCCATTATCGTCCGCGCAGCGCGATCCGCGATGTCGGCAAGGCGCTGGGCCTGACCGAAGACGTCACCGCGGCGCTGGCCGATACCGTGTGGGGAAGCTGGGGCACCGGTCTCAGCGAAATGCAGGTCAGGCAGGCCGGGCTCGATCCCCGCAATTCGATGATCGAGCTCGCGGTCGAACTCGCCACCGAACTGATCGAATTTCCCCGGCATCTGTCGCAGCATGTCGGCGGCTATGTGCTGACCCAGGACCGGCTCGACACCTATGTGCCGATCGGCAATGCCGCGATGGACGATCGCACCTTCATCGAATGGGACAAGGACGATGTCGACGCGCTGAAGATGATGAAGGTCGATGTGCTGGCGCTGGGCATGCTGACCTGCATCCGCAAATGTTTCGATCTGATCGAGGTTCACAAGGGCCAGCGCTGGGAACTGGCGACCATCCCGCAGGATGAGGAGCCGGTCTACGACATGCTGTGCCGGGGTGAATCGCTCGGCGTGTTCCAGGTCGAGAGCCGCGCCCAGATGAACATGCTGCCGCGCCTGCAACCGCGGACCTTCTACGATCTTGTCATCGAGGTCGCGATCGTGCGGCCCGGTCCGATCCAGGGCGACATGGTGCATCCCTATCTGAAGCGGCGCAAAATGCGGCCGGAGGATATCGAATATCCGTATCCCAAGGGCGGCAACAAGAATGAGCTGCGCAACGTTCTGCACAAGACGCTCGGCGTGCCGCTGTTTCAGGAACAGGCGATGCGGATCGCGATCGAGGCCGCGGAATTTACCGCCGAGGAAGCCAACGGGCTGCGCCGCTCGATGGCGACCTTCCGCAATCTCGGCACCATCGGCAAATTCGGTGACAAGATGGTCGGCAACATGATCCGGCGCGGCTACGATCCGGTATTCGCCAAAAACTGTTTCGAGCAGATCAAGGGGTTCGGCAGCTATGGTTTCCCGGAAAGCCATGCCGCGAGCTTCGCGCAGCTCGTTTATGTTTCCTCATGGCTCAAGCATCATCACCCCGATGCCTTCTGCTGCGGGCTGCTCAATTCACAGCCGATGGGCTTTTACGCACCGGCGCAGATCGTCGGCGATGCCCGCACCAACGGCGTCGAAGTGCGCGAGATCGATGTGTCCTGCAGTTTCGCGCAGAACACGCTGGAGGAGAGCGGCGGAAAATATTGCGCCGTCCGCCTCGGCTTCCGCCAGATCGACGGCTTCAAATGGGCCGATCCGGATGATGAGCGGTTGAAACAAATTCAGGCGTCATTCCGGGATGATGCCTCCACACCGTCATTCCGGGATGGTCCAAAGGACCAGACCCGGAAGCTCGAGGTTGTATCGCGAGATTCCGGGTTCGATGCTGTCGCATCGCCCCGGAATGACGATGTTATGACGCCCCGTAATGGCGATGAGAAAGCAGACGACTGGGCCGGGCGCATTATCGCCGCGCGCAACCGCCGTCGCTTCACCTCGCTGGAGGATTTCGCCCGAGACACCGGCCTGCCCAAGCGCGCGCTGATTTTGCTGGCGGATGCCGATGCGTTCCGCTCTCTCGGGCTCGATCGCCGCGCGGCGTTGTGGACGGTGCGGCGTCTGCCGGATGATGTGGCGCTGCCGCTGTTCGAAAGTGCTGCCGCGCGCGAGCAGCCCGACGAAAACGCAAAGCCGCTGCCGCTGATGCCATTGCCGGAACAGGTGGTCGCCGATTACCAGACCATCCGCCTGTCGCTGAAGGGCCACCCGATGCAGTTCCTGCGGCCGATGTTCTCGCGCGAGCGCGTCATCCCCTGCGCGGAGGTTCGCCATGCCAACGATAAAAAACACGTGTACTGCGCCGGCGTGGTGCTGGTGCGGCAGCGTCCGGGCAGTTCCAATGGCGTCGTCTTCATGACGCTGGAGGATGAAACCGGCATTGCCAATATCGTGGTGTGGCCGAAGGTGATGGAGCAATTCCGGAAAGAGGTGATGGGTTCACGGCTGATCCTGATAGAAGGCATCATCCAGAGCAGTCCGGAGAAAGTGACGCATCTGGTCGCCCAGCGTATGTTCGACCGCTCGCACGACCTGATCGGTCTCGCCAATGACGCGCCTGACCGGCGGCAAACATTGCTCGATGGCGCGGCGCCGGCCGAGCCGCCTAATGACGACCGCCGCGATCATCCCGCGCCAAAAATCCGCCATCCGCGCAACGTGCGCATCCTGCCGCGCTCGCGGGATTTCCATTGAAGGACGCGCCTGCCACATAACCCGTCATCATACCGCAAGGCGGCTATCCAGTACGCCGTGGCTTCACGATTCCATCACGGACGGCACTGCAATACTGGATCATCCGCTGTCGCGGATGATGACGCTCGGTGATGTAACGGCACTGGTTAGCCATTAAGCGCGACCGCCATTCCGGATCGCCCGTCGGGTGAGTCGGCTGTCCAGCCGCGTCTCGCGAAATTTTTCACTTCCCCGTTCGGTAGAAACAGCTCTATGTCCCTCGCCATCCCGCACCCGCAAGAGGGGCGTATCGCGATCGTCACGGACGTTGGGCGCGGGAAGCGGTGGACGCGGCAGCGGCGAGAGACGAACGCCGGTGAACGCGGACGGCGAAGCCGTGTGGTCCTGACGCCCCGACGCTGGCGTCAAGTTGGCGACAATGCTTCGCATTGCACTCATGACGGTGACAATAAAGCCCGGTCACCGGGGAGAGCACGGAGTAAGCCGTTAAAACCATTGCGCAGGGAAGGCCGGGTTGTCCCGGTGTACCTGTGGTGACGAACTCGTGTGCTTATCTATTTTGCACGCGAGGCTGCGGGTGCAACGGGCACCCGGCCTTCCCCGCGCCCTCATTTGAGGGTTGCGCTGCGCCCTCTGTTTTCGGGCGATGATTTTTTAAATCACTCGGACGTATCATGTCGCGAGAACGAGAAGCCGTGTATGTCATTCCGCGGCGCGAACGCGACAAAGCAATCCATTCTTCCTTTGTGCGGCGACATGGATTGCGTCGCGAAGCTTGTCATCAGGCGCCGGTCGCGCACGCGGCGGTATTGTCGAAAACGCCCGCCTTCCGGGCCCGCCCCGCGATGCCGCCAGGCAGTCATTCTCCGCAATGGCCGGTGCGCCCGTCATGACCGGCCCTGATGACCGGCCTTAGCTTTCGAAATTTTAACGCAAAACGCCAAGGCCGTTGGCGTTTTTAGTTTGTCTGAAACATCAAATGGGCACTATTAGCGTTCCGATGAGGCCGCCAACGCCAGAATCATCGCTGCTGTGACCGGATCCGATGCCGCCAGAATTTACCAAGCAATTACAGCCTCTTAACCGGAAGCAAATGGCCGTTGGCGCAGCCTTGCTGGTGGTCGTCGGGATCGCCCTTTATGGATTTCTGCACCTCGGCGGGGCCGCTCCGGAGCGGAATTCGGACCTGTCGAGCCAATCCCGCCGGGAATCGCGCTACACGCCGACCCCGGCCGAATGGGCCAGCCTGACCATCGCGCCGGTGACCGAGCGCGTGTTCCGGGCCGAGCACGCCACCGAAGGCAAGATCGCCGTCGACGAGGATCGCTCGACGCCGGTGTTTTCGCCCTATACCGGCCGGGTCATCAGGCTTCTGGTCAAGCCGGGCGATCAGGTCAAGCAGGGCCAGCCTCTGTTCGTGATCGAGGCCGCCGACACGGTGCAGGCGCAGAACGATTTCATCACCGCCATGACCGGTCTGAACAAGGCGAAATCGGCGCTCGACCTGGCGCAATTGCAGGACACGCGGGCCAAGGATCTGTTCGAGGGCAAGGCCGTCCCGCTGAAGGATTACCAGCAGTCGCAGGCGACCCTGATCCAGGCCCAGAACGACATGCGCTCGGGGCAAACGGCGCTCGAGGCCGCGCGCAACAAATTGAAGATCCTCGGTTTCAGCGACGAGGCGATTTCGAGCTTTCAGGAAAAGGGCAGCATCGATCCGAACACCACGGTGTTCTCGCCGATCGCCGGCACGGTGGTGCAGCGGAAGATCGGACCCGGACAATATATCAGCGCCGGCGCCAGCGATCCGGTCTATGTGATCGGCGATCTTTCCACGGTCTGGCTGATCGCCTTTGTCCGCGAAACCGACGCATCGATCGTCTCGGTCGGGCAGGATCTCTCCTTCAGCGTATTGGCGTTGCCGGCCCATCCGTTTACGGCGCATGTCGATTATGTCGCCGCCGCGATCGACCCGAACACAAGAAGGCTGTTTGTTCGCGCTACCGTTGACAACAAGGACAATCTTCTGAAGCCGGAAATGTTTGCCAACGTCACGATCTATTCGGGCGGCGATCATTCCGCGGTCGGCGTGCCGAAGCAGGCGCTGATCTACGAAGGCGATCAGGTCCGGGTATGGGTCGCGCATGACGACAAGTCGATCGAACTTCGCCGGATCAAGACCGGCCTGACCAATGGCGATCTCGTCGAGGTCGAAGGTAATTTGAAACCCGGCGAGCAGATCGTTACAAAGGGCAGCCTGTTCATCGACCGCGCGGCATCGGGCACCTAGCGCATGATCCGCCTCGTATTCGGGACGCCAGTCCTCATCACAGCGCAGTGAAAGTCCCGATCTGAATGGATCGTCTCGTCGCCATTGCCGTCAACCGCCGCTATCTGATGGTGGGCCTGCTGGTCGTCGTGATGGTCGGCGGCCTGATCGCGTTCAAGCAACTCAACATCGAGGCCTATCCCGATCCGACGCCGCCGATGGTCGACGTCGTGACGCAGAGTCCGGGATTGTCGGCCGAAGAGATCGAACGCTACATCACCATCCCGCTCGAGACCCAGGTCTCCGGCATCAAGAACCTGCAAACGATCCGCACCATTTCGCTGTACGGCCTGTCGGACGTCAAACTGCAGTTTTCCTTCGACTACACCTATGACGAGGCGTTGCAGCAGGTTTTGAACCGGCTGTCGCAACTGGCGCCGCTGCCCGGCAACGTGCAGCCCCAGATCTCGCCGCTCAGCGCCATCGGTGAAATCTATCGTTACCGGCTCAAGGGCCCGCCGAATTACAGCGTTCTCGACCTGAAGACGTTGCAGGATTGGGTGCTGGAGCGCCGCTTTCGTTCGGTGCCCGGCGTCATCGACGTGACCGGCTGGGGCGGCAAGACCAAGACCTACGAAATCCAGGTCGATTTCAACAAACTGGTCGCCAACGGCCTGACGCTGCCGCAAGTGCTGCAAGCCGTCGGCAACGCCAACATCAATGTCGGCGGCAATACCGTCAACATCGGCACGCAATCCGCCGTCGTGCGCGGTGTCGGCCTGATCCGTTCGATCGACGACCTTGCCAACACCATGGTCGCGCAGAACGGAGGCAATCCCGTTCTGGTCAAGGATGTCGCGACCGTGACCGTCGGCGAGCGGCCGCGGCTCGGCATCGCCGGCCTCGACAATGACGACGACATCGTCGAAGGCATCGTGCTGATGCGGCGCGGCGAGCAAAGCTCGCCGACGATCCGCCGTGTCGAGGACGTGGTCGCGTCGATCAACAATTCCAGCATCCTGCCGCCGGGCGTCAAAATCGAACGCATCTACGACCGCAAGGACCTGATCGACATCACGACCGCGACCGTGCTGCACAACATGGTGGTCGGCATTCTCCTGATCGTGCTGTTGCAGTGGATCTTCCTCGGCGATCTCAGGAGTGCGCTGATCGTCGGTGCCACCATTCCGTTCGCGCTGTTCTTCGCCGTCATCATCCTGGTGCTGCGCGGCGAATCCGCCAATCTGCTATCGGTCGGCGCCATCGATTTCGGCCTGATCGTGGACGCCACCGTGATCATGGTGGAAGCGATCTTCCGCCGGCTGACCCAGACCACGGCGCTTTCGGCAGCCGAGCAAAGCCATATCTCGACCGAAACCACGATGGGCATGAAGAGCCATGCCATCCTCTCCGCCGCCGCCGACGTGTCGCGGTCGATCTTCTTCGCCGCGGCCATCATCATCGCGGCGTTCCTGCCGCTGTTCACGCTGAGCGGCGTCGAAGGCAATATTTTCGGCCCGATGGCGCGGACCTATGCCTATGCGCTCGCGGGCGGCCTGCTGGCGACATTTACGATCACGCCGGCCCTGAGTGCGATCATCCTGCCGGCGCATGTGCAGGAAACCGAGACCTGGATCATGGCGATCCTGCATCGGATCTACGTGCCGATGCTGAACTGGGCGGTCAACAACCGCAAGCTCGTCATGGCCGGGGCGATCGGGCTCGTGGTCATGACCGTCATCTTCGGCCGGCTGCTGGGGCTGGAATTCCTGCCCAAGCTCGAGGAAGGCAATCTCTGGATTCGCGCCACGCTGCCGCCGACGATCTCGCTGGAAGCCGGCAACACCTATGTCAACGATATGCGCAAGCTGATCCGCGGCTTCCCCGAAGTCGAATCCGTGGTGTCGCAACACGGCCGCCCCGACGACGGCACCGACGCCGCCGGTTTCTTCAACGCGGAATTCTTCGCGCCGCTGAAGCCGGCCAGCGAATGGCCGGGTACGCATGACAAGGACGTATTGACCCAGCAGATGCTGGCGAAGCTGCAGGACCAGTTTCCCGGCGTCGAGTTCAACTTCTCGCAATATCTTCAGGACAACGTGTCGGAAGCCGTGTCGGGCGTGAAGGGCGAGAACTCGATCAAGCTCTATGGCAACGACCTGCAGACGCTGACCGACACCGCCGACAAGATCAAGGACGTTCTTGCCACGGTGCAGGGCATCACGGATCTCGCGGTGTTCACCTCGCTCGGCCAGCCGACGATCCAGATTGACATCGACCGCGCCAAGGCCGCCCGCTACGGGCTTGCCCCCGGCGACATCAATTCCACCATCAAGGTGGCGATCGGCGGCGACAGCGCCGGCGACCTCTATGAGCCCGGCAGCGACCGGCATTTTCCGATCGTCGTCCGGCTCGCGCCCGAATATCGCAAGAGCGCCGAGGCGATCCAGAATTTGCGTATCGGCGCGCCCGGTCCGAACGGAACGATCACGCAGGTGCCGCTGAGCGAGGTCGCCTCGATCAAGCTGGTGTCGGGCGCGGCCTATATCTATCGCGAGCAGCAGGAGCGCTATCTGCCGATCAAGTTCTCGGTGCGCGGGCGCGATCTCGGCAGCGCGATCCAGGAGGCGCAGCAAAAGGTCGAGGAGCAGGTCAAGCTGCCGGCGGGATCGCGGCTGGAATGGGTCGGCGAATTCGGCAACCTTCAGGACGCCATCCGGCGGCTGTCGATCGTGGTGCCGATCAGCCTGGCGCTGATCGCGGTCCTGCTCTGGTTCAATTTCGGCTCGATGGCCGACACGCTGCTCGCCATGAGCGTGATCCCGATGGCGATCTTCGGCGGCGTGCTCGGGCTGTTGATCACAGGGATTCCGTTCAGCGTTTCGGCGGCGATCGGCTTCATCGCGCTGTTCGGCATTTCGGTGATGGACGGCATCATCATCCTGTCGCAATACAATCAGCTGATCGATGACGGCCTCGACCGCCTTAGCGCCGTGGTCCGCACCGGCGAGTCACAACTCCGTCCGGTGCTGATGACCTGCGCGGTCGCCGGCGTTGGGCTGTTGCCGGCGGCGCTGTCGGCCGGCATCGGATCGCAGGTGCAAAAGCCGCTGGCAGTCGTGGTGGTGACCGGCATGATGCTGGCGCCGATCGTCATCCTGGTGACGCTGCCGGTCCTGATCTCGTTCTTCTCGCGCCGCGCCCGATAGCGGCGGCAAGACCTTCCCGGAGGTCTTTACAGCCGCGCCGACTCAGCGGCCGATGGGCCGGGGCAGGGGAAAAATCAAAAAAGGTAGGGTTTGTTTTTACTGCCCGGACGGCGTGCGCGTGCGCAGCCCTTCCCAGGCGTCGCGCACCTGATGGTAATGCGTTTCGGGCAGGTAGTCCGGCGTGTTCAGCCCCAGGGTCTTGACGTCAAGCCGGCCGATGGCGCTGAGCAGCGTATAGGAGGCGATCACGCGATCGCGCAGGGCGCCGATCAGCCGCGCTCTCGCCGAAATCAGGTCGGCCTGCGAATTCAGCACATCGACCGTGGTGCGCTGGCCGCCGGACGCTTCCTTCTGCACGCCCTGCAGCGCGACGGTGGCGGCCTGCACTTCGGATTCGGACGCCGTCACCGCGATCTTGGCGCCTTCATTTGTGACCCAGGCGCCGAGCGCGGCGGTGCGCGCCTGGTCGCGAACCTGATCGAGCACGAGCCGGCTTTGCGTGGCCACTTCCTTGGCCTGCCGGGTCTGCGACGCGCCGGTGCCGCCATCGTAGATCGGCGCATTGACCGAGCCGACTACCGAGGCCTGGTCGGTCCTGAAGGTGCTCAAGCTCGGGTCCGAGTCGCTGCTGTGGCTGACATTGCCTTGCAAGGTGACGGTGGGCATCAGGCTGCTTTCGGCGACGCGGATGCTGGTCGAGGCGACGTCGACGTCGAAGCCGGCGGCGGTGACGGCGGGATTTTCCTTGAGGGCGAGGGTGGTGGCCTCGTCGCGGCTGTGCGGCAGATAGCGGTCCACGGTGTCGGCGGGTTTCAATTGGGAAGGGGCATTGCCGATGACCTGGGCGTAGGTGGCCTGACTGACGGCGAGATTGACCTCGGCGGCATTGAGATCGGAAAGGCCGCGGCTCAGGCGGGCCTCCGCCTGCGAGGTATCGGTCGGCGTGACATCACCGGCCTTGAGGCGCCGCTGGGTGATTTCGAGCGTCTCGCGCAGGAAGGCGACGTTGGAGCGCTGCGCTTCGGCCAGCGATTGGTTGGCCAGCACGTTGGTATAGGCGGTGACGGCGTCGAGCAGCACGCCCTGGCCGACATTGCGCAACGCTTCGCGGCCGGATTGCACCTGCAATTCGGCCACGCGAACGCTGTTCGCGGTCTTGTAGCCGTTGAACAGCGTCTGCGTCACCGTTACCCCGATGATCCACGGCTTCAGGGTCGCGGATTGGATGGTGTTGCCGGGGAGCAGGTCGCGCACCGCCTGAAGTCCGGCGCTCAGGCTGGCGATGATCTGGGGCCGGTAGCCCGCCGTTGCCTGCGGCACGTTCTCGTCGGTGGCGCGTTGCCGGGCCCGTTCGGCGTTGAGCTGTGGATTGTTCTGATAGGCTTTGACCAAAGCCTCGGCGAGGCTTTCGGCCCGCGCCGTGGCGGGCAAGCTGACCCAGGTCACAAGGCCGAGGCAGGTTACGAGCCATGTTGCGGCGCCAAGGCAAATGCCCGACCGGGGCATGCGCCTTTCCACGTGGCCAACTCTAGCGGCACGCCCAACCATCTGATTCCGTTACCAACCCGGCCGTCCGCCCCCGCCGACTGCCACCAACTGATGTACCTGTTTAGAGGGCGCGACCGCCACAGGCAAACCATCGGGCCCATAAACCCTGTGAATTCAGTGCAGCGCTGTTGCCGGTTCGTCACAGACGAATATCGGGTGCAGATAGACTATAGGAACCCAGCGGTTGGCGCCCGATTCCGGGCGTGGCCTGTCTCTCTTGCGCCGGGCTTGCATTGAATGCCGAAAATATTCTCCGACCCCGACGCGATCGCGGAGGAGATTATCCGCGATGTCGGGACCAATCTGGTGGTCGGACTGCCGCTCGGGCTCGGCAAAGCTAACCATATTGTGAATGCGCTCTACGCGCGGGCCGCGGCCGACCGCGGCATCACCCTTACTTTCCTGTCCGCGTTGACGCTGGAAAAGCCGAAACCGGCGAATCTGCTGGAGCGGCGCTTCATCACGCCCGTGATCGACCGCCTGTTCGGCGGTTATCCCGATCTTGCCTATGCCGACGCGCTGCGCGCGGGCGAACTGCCGCCCAATATAGCGGTGATCGAATTTTTCTTCCTGGCCGGAAAATGGCTGCACGTGCCGTCCGCGCAGCAACATTACATTTCGGCAAACTATACCCACGCGTCCTCATATCTGCTGGCGCGCGGATTGAATGTCGTCACCCAACTGGTCGCAAAACGCGTGGTCGATGGCGTCGCCCGCTATAGCCTGAGCTGCAATACCGATACGACGCTGGATATCCTGCGCGCCCGCGCCGAGGGCCGCGCTTCGTTCAAGCTGATCGGACAGGTCAATTCCGAACTGCCGTTCATGCCGGGCTTGGGCGACCTGCCGGGGGACGAATTCAGCGCGGTGCTCGACGCTCCCGCGACCGAGTTTCCGCTGTTTGCGCCGCCTTCCGAGCCGGTTACCGACAGCAAATACGCGATCGGTTTGCACACGGCGGGCCTCGTGCGCGACGGCGGAACGCTTCAGATCGGCATCGGCCAGGTCGGCGATGCGCTGGCGCAAGGCCTGATCGTCCGCCACCGCGACAACGCTCAATTTCACGCGATCATGAAGCGGCTCGCGCCGTCAACATATCCGCCGGAGCTGGAAACCGGGCCCTTCGAGAAGGGGCTTTATGGCGTCAGCGAAATGCTGTTCGAGGCCTTCCTCGCGCTGGTCGATGCCGGCATCCTCAAGCGCGAGGTCGATGGCGTCGTGCTGCATGGAGCGTTCTTTCTCGGACCGAAATCGTTCTATCGCGCCTTGCGGGAGATGCCGCCCGAACAGCTGGCGCGAATCCAGATGATGCCGGTGTCCTTTACCAACGAACTCTATGGCGACGAGGACGCCAAGCGGCGCGCCCGCGTCGACGCCCGTTTCGTCAACAATGCGATGATGGCAACCTTGATGGGAGCTGCGGTCTCCGACGGGCTGGAGGACGGGCAGGTCGTCAGCGGTGTCGGCGGCCAGTATAATTTCGTGGCGCAGGCCTTCGCGCTGGCGGATGCGCGCTCGATCCTCGCGGTGGAGGCGAGCCGGCTGGCCGGCGCCAAAGCCCAATCGAATATCCGCTGGCGTTACGGCCATGAGACCATCCCGCGGCATCTGCGCGATATCGTCGTCACCGAATATGGCGTCGCCGATCTCAGGGGAAAATCCGACGCCGAGGTGATCGCGGCGATGCTGCAGGTTGCGGACTCCCGGTTTCAGGACGACCTGATGCGGCAGGCCAAGGAAGCCGGCAAGCTGCCAAAGAGCTTCGAAATTCCCCACGCCTACCGTGACAATCATCCCGAAAGGATCGTGACGGCGCTCAAGCCGGCGCGCGAGGCGGGCTTGCTGCCGTGGTTTCCGTTCGGCAGCGATTTTACCGACGTTGAACAGCGCCTGCTTCCAGCCTTGCAGCTTCTTCAGGAGGCGCAACGCACGCCGCGGCGCTTGGCGGGATTATTATGGCAGGGCCTGACGCATACGCCGGATGGGTCCGATCTGGAATGTTTGACGAGACTTGGGCTCGACCGGCCTGCGACGTGGTCCGAACGCGTCTACCGCGCGCTGGTCAGTACCGCGCTGGCCAGGATTCGCATAGGATAATCGCTATCGTTACGGCGTTACCTGTTCTTGTTCACCGGCTTGCGCTTCTCGATGAACGCCGCCATGCCTTCGGCGCGATCCTCGAGCGCAAAGGTGGAGTGGAACAGGTTGCGCTCGACATTCAGCCCTTCCGACAGCGTCGTCTCATAGGCACGGTTGACGGCTTGCTTGGCCATGGCGGCGGCGGGATGCGACATCGCGGCGATCTTTTCCGCCGCGGCCAGCGCCTCGTCCATCAGTTTGTCGGCGGGCACGACGCGGCTGACCAGGCCCGATCGTTCGGCTTCGGCGGCGTCCATCATCCGTCCGGTCAGGCACAGGTCCATCGCCTTGGATTTGCCGATCGCCCGCGTCAGCCGCTGCGTTCCGCCGATGCCCGGAATGGTGCCGAGCGTGATCTCGGGCTGGCCGAATTTCGCGGTGTCGGCGGCGATGATGATGTCGCACATCATCGCCAGTTCGCAGCCGCCGCCCAGCGCGTAGCCGCTGACCGCGGCGATCGTCGGTTTCCGGCATTTCGCGACGCGATCGCCGCCGATCGCGACGAAATCGCTGGAGAACATGTCGATGAAGGTCTTCGGCTGCATTTCCTTGATGTCGGCGCCCGCGGCGAAGGCCTTTTCGCTGCCGGTCAGCACGATACAGCCGATCTTGTCGTCGGCCTCGAGATCGTCGATCGCGGCGGCGATTTCCCGGAACACGCCGAAAGACAGCGCATTGAGTATTTTCGGACGGTTGAGCCTGATGATGCCGACCGCATCCTTGCTTTCGACGATGATGTGTTCAAACGTGCTCATGATTCACCCCGCAGCCTGACGTCAAAAGCAATCGGACGTCACGGGGCAATGTGCCCGCTGGCGGGATACGCATCAAGTGGGGGATTTGAGTTGATCGCTACCCGGAGGAGCGCGCCACGGGGCGCGCGTCCGGGGATAATGTCGGGCAGTTAGGTCATGAACATGCGTGCGGCGGAAGCCATGGTCAGCAACGCGCCGACGCCGATAAAGATCTTCCCGATCAGCGAGGCCTGATCCCAGGAGGAACCGCCGCCGCTGGCGGCTACGACCGGGGCATTCGCCATGGCAGCCTGCGCATCGGCCGAGGTTGACGCCACCGGCTGCGCGGCGGCCTCGTGCAGGGCGCGATCGACGTCGTTAAGCTGATCGGCGGCGACAACCGGGGCATCTGTGGCCGGCTGCGCGTCGGCAGCCTTGTCCGGCGCGGCCTGCACGATGTTGTTGGCGCGTTCCGCCATGAGCTTGGCGTCGTTGCTAGCCGGGATATCGGCCGCCAGTTGCGCGTTGGCGTTGGCGACGGATGGCGGCATTTGAGCGGATCGGGGCGGCCGCGAATTGTCGCCGGTGCTGTCCGCCACATCGGCTGTTTTGTTGCTGTCGGAGGATTTCGCCGTCGCTTTGCTGGATTGGTGGTGCGCGGACTTCTTCCAGTGGTGCGAGCTGTGCCTGGCGACAGGTGTTGCGGTGCTGTCGTCGCTTGCGGCTTGCGATGACCCCGCAGCGCAGATCCAGAACCCCGCTGCGAGTATCAATGCCGAGTGCCCGCTGGCTTTGATGGTCATGTGGTATCTCCCCATGTGCCAGCCCCTGGGGGTAAAAAGAGACCCTGCGGCATGTCGGCAGCGGGGCGGAAAAAGGGAATCTTCGGGCGAGTCCGGGCAAAAACGCGGCAGGGAGGGACTCCGCCCGGCCAGTTTTTTGGATGGTCCGTTCGCGCATCTCCCGGTACAGGAGCTTCGGGTGTCAGCCGAACCGATCGGTGTTATGAGCCTTCAACATGGGGCTGCCTGCGGCCGCGACTCTCCGCCCGAAGCAGACGGCCTTGGCGGGCGTCAAGACGGACATCACGACTTCGTGAGTGGTGTTTTGCGAACGTAACAAATTGAAAGATCATTCGAATTGCGGTGTGGGAGCGTACGTGCGCGAACGTGAAGACGAATGGACTGGCCTGATGCAGTTGGCCATTTCAGGCGACAATGCTGCGTATCATCGTCTGCTCAAGGCCGTGACGCCGGTGTTGAGGGCCGCGGCGCGCCGCGGTCTGGCGCGGGCCGGGCAACCGGTCGATCAATCCGAGGATATCGTGCAGGACATTTTGCTGGCGGTGCATCTGAAGCGGCATACTTGGGACGTCCGCGCGCCGTTCGCACCGTGGTTGTTTGCGATCGCACGCAATAAGCTGATCGATGCGCTGCGCCGGCGCGGCCGCCGGGTGTTCGTCAACATCGACGATTTCGCCGAGACGCTTCCGGGCGAGCCTGCGGCCGAGACCGTTCCGGCCAACGAGGTCACAGCCCAGCTTCAATCCCTGCCGGTACGGCAGCGCGAGGTGTTGCAGTCGATCGCGGTGGATAGCGCGTCGATCAAGGACACCGCGGCGAAATTCGCGATGAGCGAGGGGGCGGTCCGCGTGGCGCTGCATCGCGCGCTGTCGAACCTTACCGCCAAACTGCGGGAACAATAGCCATGGATACCGATCAGCTCATTCGAACCCTCGCCGCCGATAACGGGCAACGCGCGCGGCCGGTCGGGGTCATGCTGGCACTGATGCTGCTGACGGCGGCGCCGGTATCGATCGCGATCTTCTTCCTGATACTCGGCGTGCGGCCGGATATCATGACCGCGATGCATAATCCGTTCTTCGATCTGAAGTTCGTGGTGACGCTGGCGTTGGCGATCTCGGCGATAACAGTCAGCCTGCATCTGTCGCGGCCGGAAGCCTCATTGCGTGGGTGGGCGTGGCTGTTGTTGATTCCGGCCGGGATCCTTGCAGCGGGAATCGGAAGCGAGATGATGCTGCCACAGCGGTTGCCGATGATGACACGGTTGGTCGGCTATAATTCGCGGGTCTGCATGAGCGCCATACCGCTGATGTCGCTGCCGTTGCTGGCTGGAGCGCTGATCGGCCTGCGTCGCGGTGCGCCGACACGGCCGGCGGTTGCGGGTGCGATCGCCGGGATGTTGTCGGCGGGATTGGCGGCGACGCTCTACGCGTCGCATTGTGCCGATGACTCGCCGCTGTTCGTCGCGACCTGGTACAGCATCGCCACCGCCGCGGTCGCCGCGGTCGGCGCGCTGGCGGGATCGCGCGTACTGCGTTTTTAGTATCCTTTGGCTTCTATGCCGCCGGCGGCGCCGTTTGCTGCATGCGATGGAAACGCAGCACCTGCTGCGCCGTCGATTGTCGTAGCCGTGTGTAGGTCGCTTTGCAGGCTTCGAGGTCGGTCGGCTCCATGCCCGACAGATCGTCGCGCATGTTGATGATCGCCTTGACGGTCGCCCAGGACATTGCCGAGACCTTTGCCAGGATCATCACGCCCTCGGCGCGGGTTTCCACCATCATGTTTTCCGCGATCGACACGGGGACGTTGGCAAGTGCCGCGATGGCGGCGTTGGCCTCGTCGAATTTTCCGGCCTCGGCGAAGGCCTCGACCTGATGTTCATCGAGCCGGCCCTCCTCGTGCAGGGACTTGACGAGCGCATGCGCGATGGCGGTTTCCTGGCTGACGGCCGATCGCGCCGAGCGCGCACGTCGCGTTACTTCCCGCACGGCGCCCGACACGTTGCGCGCCTGACGCGGGTTGGCGGCCTCGAGCCGCATCCGAACCGTGTCCGACGCCTTCGCGAGCAGCTTCAGATAAAGATGTCTCGGAAGGTTTGGACGCAGAGCGACGCAGGTCGCAAGGTCGTCGTCGCCCTCGGCGCGATTGACCAGCCGGGTAAAGCTGCGCTTGGAGAATTCCGCGCCCGGATTGTTCACGGTGCTCTGGAGCACCTCATTGTCGCCGTGCAGCACCAGTACGTCGGTTACAGCCTGGCTCAGCACCCTTCGCATCGAGATCGCCATCAGATGCGCCTGGCTTTTGGTGCGTGCGGTTTCGATCAGCGTATCGTCGTCCAGCCGTTCCGATTGCGACAGCACGGGCGCTGCGACCTCGATGACATCGTCGAACGCCAGCGCGCGCATGGTCTGCGGCGGCGCCGTGTCGATTGGGGCGAGGCGGTTGGCAAGCAGCGCCTTGGCCGAGGTCTCGATGTGAAGGATCAGGCATTCGAAGACGTCGTCGAACAGTCCGATCTGTTTGTCGGAATAGTCGACGGCGCCGTTGATGAAAAGGTCGGTCACCCGGCGCAGGGTTTCGACCCGGCGTGCGACGGTCCCGTGCTCGAGCGTGGTCTGCAGCTCGTCAAGCAGGTTTTCGGGATTGGAGGCGGTTTTCAGTTTCATGAAACTCTATCCTGGAGCCTTCATTCAGGCCGGGCCACGTTTCTTCGTCCCCGGAATGGAAATGATTGAATCAAACGCTGGCGATGCGGTTGCGTCCCCGTGCCTTGGCTGAATAAAGCGCGCGGTCGGCGCGAGCGAGAAATATATCCGGCGTCTCGTCCGGTTGGAGTGTTGTGACGCCTGCGGAAATCGTCACCTGCATGCCGGGCGAGAATGCGCTCCAGTCGAGATCGGCGATGATCTGGCGCAACCGTTCGAGATGGTGCTTGGCGCTGTCGGTGGACGTTTCTGGAAGCACCAGCAGGAATTCTTCGCCGCCGTAGCGGCCGAACCTGTCGATGTTGCGGATGTTGGCGAATGTGGTGATGGCGAATGTCCGCAGCACTTCGTCGCCGGTGGGATGGCCGTAGGCGTCATTGATGCGCTTGAACCAGTCGAGATCGATCAACGCGATCGAGCAGGGGGTCTTGAAGCGATGGGCGCGGGCGATCTCTTCGTCCAGCATTCGCATGATGCAGCGGCGGTTGTACGAACCCGTCAGTTCGTCGAGCTCGGCCAGTTCCTCGATCCGGCTGTAGGCTTTCTTCAGCTTGAGACCGCGGTTGTAGAGTTTCTTGCGCAGCGAGTCGCCGTAAAGTCCGACAAATACGCATTGTCCGATCGTGAGAACGAAGCACAGCGCAGCCGCAAGACGCTCAGGCGTCGTGTTGGCCGGCATTCCGATCGGAGTCCGAAGACATAGAAAAATTGCGGCCACGCTCAATGTCGTCAGTGTCCACGCGGTCGTGGCCTGACGCGGCGTCATCCGCAGCGATGCGACGCCGAAAATCAGAAACAGGACGTTGAGAAAGGCGTAGCCGATCTGGGGGGCTGCCAGCAGAAAACCGAGCTGTATTGCGGTGTGACCGCCAACCTGGAAAACAGCGAGATAGTGATCTTCGAAGCGATCGTTGAAGTGGGTTTCAGACAGGACGGCGAAGATGCCGATCAGGACGACGCCGCAAAGAAAGAACGCCGACGGTATCGTCGTCGCAATCGTTCCGGCATGCACATAGGCCAGCAAGGCGGCCGCCCCGAGTGCATAGCTCAAGACCTGCACCGCGAATGTATGCCGGCGATAGGTCACGCGGCGCTTCAACAGGTCCAGCGGCAAGCCGCCGGCAGGCACGATGATGCTGCCGAAGCCTAAATTTCGTAGTGATGCCGCGCTGATCATGTCCCGCCGTGCTGGAATACATCCGGGGAACCTTACGGAGAAAAGCCTTTAGGTTTGGTATCTTTCGGAACCGAATTTCTTTTGCCATTGCGTTGTTTCGTCATGGGAATTTGCAGGATCAGGGCCGGTTTCGCCCGGGGTCGAAATGTAACGGCGCCGGCCAGCCGTCATTGCGCCAGGGCTGTGTTACAAGGCTGTGTTACGGGGCCGTTTTGGTAAGTTCGGCCGCCTCATATTGTCGAAATCACTAATATGTTGCTGTATTATGATATCGGTTTCTTAACCAAGGTCAGCACGCGAGAGTTCGGCCGCCGCTCATTTATAGCCTTCTGTTCGGCGCCTCACGGAAGAAATCGCATTGTTGCGATAATCTGAAAAATCTTTTTCTTTTCATCGAACCACCCGGCAACTCGCTCCGACCAACCCCGAGAGAGATGGTCATGAGCGCGAGACAGCCGGCTTCCTTCGGATGCTCGGATCGCTCGGGGCGATAGGATCGCCCTGCGGGTGCCGTCGGCTCGCGCGGGGATAGGCAAGTTGCGGACTTGTCTATTGCCGCGGGAAATCGGCGGAGGAGCTGGCTGAAATTGTCGGCATTCCGGAAAACATCGTGAAGACGTGTCTGTTTTACGCGCGCAAGAAATTGGCCGAACTGCCCAAGGTAAGTGCCAAGGGAGCTGTCAGGGGAACTGCCCAAGGCAGCCGGCATCGAGCGAGGCGGGCCATGATGGCAGTGAAAAAAATACTGGAGCAGAGGCCCAGTGAAGTGGAGATGTTGCTGCCGTGGCATGCGGCCGGCGCTTTGAACGCGCGCGACGCCAGGCGCGTGGAACACGCGCTCGCCCGCGATCCCGAACTCGTCAAACAATATGCCGCAGTTCAGCAAGAATATGCCGAGATCATCGGTCTCAACGAAAGCCTCGGCGCCCCATCCGCGCGTGTCATGTGGCAATTATTCGCGGCGATCGATAGCGAGCCGGCGCGCGATCCGCCGGTGTCGCTCGCCCTTTCCGCGAGGATCGCCGGATTTTTCGCGCGGTTCTCACCGCGTGTACTGGCCTGGTTCGGATGTCTCGGCGCCCCGGTGCTGTTGCTGCAAGCCGGTGTGATCGGTGCGATGCTGGTGAGGGACCAGCAGCCGGTCCCGTTCCAGATGGCGTCGCGCGGCGAGAAAGAATCTGTGGCCCGATCGGCAGGAGTGGAGACCCCGCCGCGCGTGCTGGTGCGGTTCGCGCCGGATGCGCGGGTCGCCGATGTCACGACGCTGCTCGGCAGCTACCACGCGTCGATCATCGATGCTTCGGGCGGCCTGTTCCGGCTGCAATTCGGCAAGCGGTCCATGTCGAGGCAGGAATTCGCCGCGCTGATAGGCAGGCTGCAAGGCGAGAAGATCGTCAATCTCGCAGCTGTAGTGCCGCAAAGCGGACTCTAAAAATATCCGTCCTGGAAGTTAAAAAAACGCCGTTCCCTTTGAACGTGTCGCGCCGCCTCCGCGACCAAACAAGGTGGGGGCGGTAATGCCTCCCCATAGGCTGTATCCGGCGCGAGCGCCCATCCACCCCCAGCGCCCATATAGCTTGACCCGTCCGGTCGTCCCCCCGGACGGGTCTTTCATTTTTAGGTCATCTTGAGATCGAATCTTTATTTTTTGCGGAGACCAATGCAGGCCGGCCATGCCAGCGCTGCTGCTTGACGGAAAACAGGGACGAAATCCCGATTCTCCCCTGATTTTTTGTCGATATCCGGCCTGGCGCGCCGTCTCTCACTGGACAACGCGAGAGTTTTCCACAGAATATAGCTGTCACGTTGAAGTTGATTCGGTTGCGTCTGCGTCCGTTCTCTCCTTAGCGGGCTGGCTCATGACACATCGACTCGACGTGGCGCGTGGCCGCGACATCATTACGCGCTGGTGCAATCTGGCCGAGCGGCGGCTGGAATACCTCACCGAATTGTTTGAAACGGGCCGCTGGCGCCGCTATCACAGCGAACGTGCGTTTCTTGAAAATATTCAGGAAGCCAAGGCTGCGGTCGAAACTTGGCGCGATCTGTTGAGGTGCGAGGCTTCCCGTGAAAATCTCGAAATAGACGTCTCCTGGCTTGGGCGCACCAAGGTAACGCCGCTGCCGCGCGGCGATGGATTAATCCGCCGCGTTCGCGAGCCTTCGCCGCGGCCCGCGCCGGTTTCGTCCGAGATATCGCAGTCGGCTCTCGCCGCCGTTTCGCAGGCCATTGGTGTTTCATCGCACGAAGCACCTCCTACGCTGTCGATCGATGCTCCGGCCCTCGAACCGGATTTGCTACCGGTCGCGGAGCCGGTCCAGGACGGTTTACAGAACAATTCACTGAAGCTTGCGATCAATGCCTTGGGAGTCCACAACCGCTATCCGTTGCTGCGTAACGCGTTGTAGCTATAGCGTTTTCGAGCGAAGTGGATTCCGGTTCGTGTGAAGAAAACGCGTCAAAACAAGGAAGATGGAGCTTCGGTTCTGCTTCCTCAGAATTGAAGCTCCAGGCCGGGCTATCCCCGTACTGCATTGGTTCCGATCACGACCTGCGCAAAGCGCGGCGCTCCATCGCTGGTGAGATCGGGAGTGACCGGACGCCAATGGTCAAGCCCGACTATTGCGCCGCGCGGGGCTTCCGAAATCATATTGGTATTCACCAGCGCCGTTCCCGCGCCCGACGTCACTGACACGCCGATGCCGACAAAGGCCTTGCGGATCACATTGCCGGATATGACGACGTCGCGCAGATATTCGCCCCATCCGGCGACGATCCCGAACGACGGCGCGTTTTCGATCACATTGCCGGTGACCGAACTGTCGGCCTCGACATAGATGCCTGCGCCGGCGTCGTCATCCGGCGCGGTGCCGGCCGGCCGCTTCGGCAGGAGGTTGCGGATGATGTTGCCCTGGACAACCGCAAGCCGTCCGCCTTCGTTGAAATTGCAGACGGAGACACCGATCGCCGCGCCGTCCACGGTATTGTTGGCGATCACGGCGCCCTCGAACGAAAACTCGGAATACAGCGCGACCTCGCGTACGTCGCTGACGCTGTTGCCGGTGATCTGGATATTGGAGGCCGAGTTGCCGCGCACGGCGGAATAGTCGCAATTGCGGATGCGGTTTCCCCGCACGATGACGTTGCCGGCGCGAAAGGCGTTGATGGCGTTGCCATATTGTCCGGACCCGCCGGGGCCAGCCTTGATGTCCTCGATGCGGTTGTCGGCCACCAGCGTGCCATCGTGGCCGATGGCGGTGCGCAGGATTTCGATGCCGTTGTCGTTGGTGCCGGTGATGGTGTTGCGCGAAACGATCAGGCCCTGCGCGTCGAATGAGACGACGGCGGTGGAGGCCGTGCTGGTGATGATGTTGCCGCTGACATCGCCGGAAACCTGTTCGAACCAGATGCCGGCGCCGCCGCTGCCCATGATCTCGCAATCGGTGATGCGGATGTCGCGGCCGCCGAGGCAATGGACGAGGCCGCGCCGGGCCGGCAGCGGAAGGCCGCCGCCATCGAGGGCGATATTGGCCAACCCGATATTGTTTTCGCCTTCGCTGAGCAGCATCGACGCGCCGCCACCGTTGAAGACGAGTTTTGTCGCGCCGCGCACGCCGACAAGCTGCGTGCCGCTGTGCAAATGAAGCAGGCCGGTGCGATAGACGCCCGGCGGCAGTGCCAGCGGCGCCTGCGCGCGCGTGGATTCATCGATGGCGTGCTGCAAGACCCGGGTCTGGTCGTCGGGGCTGCCGGGCCGGACGCCATATTGCGCGGCGTCGCGCCCGAGCGCGGATGTCAGCGGCGCCGCGCGCGCGGCATCCGGCGCCACCGCGAGCGCACCGGCCACGCCTGTTACAGAAACCCCGATGAGATGGCGGCGATTGAAATCCATGATTGCGTTTTCCAACGGAGGCGCGGGATGCATATCCGCAGCATCGGAGTAACGCAGAAATGCGGCTTGGCACCGTAAAGGCGATAGCAGGAAAAGCGATTGTTCGGGGTAGGGTTAAATTTTTACCTGTCCAGGCAAGCGAAAGAGGAGAGAGATCACACGATCTCCCGAATCGCCGCTCGCGTCAGCTTCACCATTTCCATCAGTATCGCTTCACCGGCATCGACCAGTTGCTCCAGCGTGATTCCGGCCGCGTCTTTCGGTCGCGAAATGCTGTCGCGCTCAAGCGGCGGCACATGGATGAAGGCGGCGAGGCGAGGGCCGTGGCCGGCGCGCACGGCCTCGATCGCGCGCCAGCTCAGATAATTGCAGAGATAGCTGCCGGCATCGCGCGAACTTCTCGCGTCGATACCAGCCGAGAGAGCCGCGCGCAGCAGTTTCCCGGTATGCGGGCCGAACATCATGGCGTCGGCGCCGTCGGCGATCGATCCCTTGCGCACCCGCGTGTGACCGGCATCGGGCCACAGCGTGGTGATCGCGTTGCGCGCGCGGGTCTCGATCCGCACATATGGCGTGCGCGAGGCAAGGCCGAACATCAGGAGCGCCTGCGGGCGGTGTTTCTCGATCAATTCGGGCAATTGCCGGTCGACGGCTTCATAGGTCACGGGAAAGATGTGGCCTGTCAGTTCGACGCTGGCCAGGGCGGGACGGCGCAGATGTGTCAGCCGCGCCACCAAAGGCTGCGTCGGATTGAACGGCACGCCGGGAAACGGCTCAAAGCCGGTGACGAGGATGCGAAGCCTGTCGTTCATGTCAACGAAGCATCTCCGCGATCTGATCGGCCGCCAGCGCCGGTGTGATGCGGCCGTCGGCGACCTCGGCTTCAGTCTTCTTCACCTTGGCGCGGATCGCCGGGTCGGAACGCAGCCGCGTCATCATCCGCTGCTCCAGCATCGACCACATCCATTTCACCTGCTGTTGCCGCCGCCGCGCGGCGAACTCGCCCGAGGCGTTCATCGCGGTGCGGTGATCGAGGATCTTCTGCCAGAGTTCGGCGATGCCCGCGCCGGTCAGCGCCGAATAGGTCACGACGGGCGGATGCCAGTGTTCCGAACGGGCGCTCAGGATATGCAGCGCGCTGCGATATTCGCCCGCGGCAGCGTTAGCGCGCTTAACGTTGTCGCCATCGGCCTTGTTGATCGCGATCATGTCGGCGAGTTCGACCAGGCCCTTCTTGATGCCCTGCAACTCGTCACCGGCGCCGGGCAGCATCAGCGCCAGGAAAAAATCCGTCATGTCGCTGACGGCGGTCTCGGATTGCCCGATGCCCACCGTCTCGACCAGCACCACGTCGAAACCGGCGGCCTCGCACAGCAGCATGGCCTCGCGGGTTTTCGCCGCGACACCGCCGAGCGTGCCGGATGAGGGCGAAGGGCGGATATAGGCGTTGTCGGAAGCCGACAGCCGCGCCATCCGCGTCTTGTCGCCGAGGATCGAGCCGCCGGTACGGGCGGAGGAGGGATCCACCGCGAGCACCGCGACCTTGTGGCCGCGCTCGATCAGAAACATTCCGAGCGCATCGATGGTGGTGGATTTGCCGACGCCGGGTGAGCCGGTGATGCCGACTCGGATCGCCTTGCCGGTCTCGGGCAGTAATGCCTGCACGAGGTCGCGCGCGACCGTCTGATGATCCGCCCGCCTGCTTTCCACCAGCGTGATCGCGCGTGCCAATGCGGCGCGGCCGCCGCTGCGGAGTTCGCTGGTCAATATGTCGATATCGAGCCTGGCCGCGCCGGTCATCGTTGACCGTCGTCGTCGCCCGCCGACCGCTCGCCGCCGAAAATCTTCAGGCCCTCCGGGGCGAGATATGGCTTGATCGCTTGCCACGGCACGAATGCGACATATTGGCCTTCGACATAGGGGCCGACCGCGTAGGGCGGATAATGAAATGTCAGGCCCGAGCTTTTGCCTTCCTCGGTCGAGGGCGTGAGCGTCACCGCGCCGATCTTGAGCAGTCTGGGTTCGAGGTCCTTGTACCACTCGGCCGTTGCGGTCTCGGTGGTGCCGCGCTTCTTCTTTTCGATATCCAGCGAGGCGATCACGGCCTTGAGCATCGCCTTCATGGTCGGGCCATTGTCGGCGGTCTCGGTGAAGAACGGCCGGATGCTGATGCGCTTCTTCTCGGCCTTGTCCCACAGGACGGTATCGACATCGCTGTTGGGGTGGGCGCCGTGGGTGTCCATGTAGTCCGACCGCACGACGCTCACATAACGATTGTCGACCACCGAGCGGATGCTGTATTTGCGCTCAAAAGTCCAGCCGCCGTTCCGGAAGAATTGCGGATCCTCCTTGCGCGAGGCCGCGGCTTCCGCGGCGTTCTTGGCCATCCACTTCCTGCCCTCGGCGAGGCAATTCGCGGCCAGCGCCGCGTCCGCCTTGATCTTGTCGTCGAGCAAGACGGTGGCCTCGATACTCTTGTTCTTGATGACGGCGTCGGGCTTGGGATCGGCGGCAAGGGCAACGGTCGGTAGTGCCAGGCACGCGAGCGCGCCAACGAGGAACATCTTGCGAGCGAACATGGATACAGCGCAGCGCACGGGAAATCCTTTAAGATAAAGAGCAGCGGATACGGCTACTCCGCCGCCTCGCTGTGGCCCAGCCGCGCATTCAGCTTGTGGATCAGTTCCTCGGCGGCATCGGCGATGACGGTGCCGGGCGGGAAGATCGCCTCGGCGCCGGCCTTGTAGAGTTCGTCGTAATCCTGCGGCGGCACCACGCCGCCGACGATGATCATGATGTCTTCGCGGCCGTATTTCTTCAGCGCGGCCTTCAGTTCCGGCACCGCGGTCAGATGCGCCGCCGCGAGCGAGGATACGCCGAGAATATGCACGTCGTTTTCGACCGCCTGCCGCGCCGCCTCATCGGCGGTCGCAAACAGCGGCCCGATGTCGACGTCGAACCCGATATCGGCGAAGGCGGAGGCGATCACTTTCTGGCCGCGGTCATGGCCGTCCTGGCCGATCTTGGCGACGAGGATGCGTGGCCTGCGGCCCTCGGCTTCCTCGAACGCATCGATCAGCGCCTGCACTTTCTCAACCCGGTTGGACATGGTGGACGCCTCCCGCTTGTAGACGCCGGTGATGGATTTGATTTCGGCGCGGTGCCGCCCGAACACCTTCTCCATCGCGTCGGAGATTTCGCCGACGGTCGCTTTCGCGCGCGCGGCGTCGATCGCCAGCGCCAGCAGGTTGCCGTTGCCTTCGGAGGCCGACCGGGTGAGCGCCGCCAGCGCCGTATCGACGTCCTTCTGGTTGCGCTCCTTTTTCAGCCGCGCCAGCTTGTCGATCTGCAGCCGGCGCACAATGGAGTTTTCGACCTTGAGCACGTCGAGCGGCGGTTCGTCGACCGGCTTGTATTTGTTGACGCCGATCACCGCCTGCCGGCCAGCGTCGATCCGGGCCTGTGTCTTGGCGGAAGCTTCCTCGATCCGCAGCTTTGGCACGCCGGCCTCGATCGCTTTCGCCATGCCGCCGAGCTCTTCGACCTCCTGGATATGGCCCCAGGCCTTGGCGGCGAGATCGCGGGTGAGGCGCTCGACATAATAGGAGCCACCCCAGGGATCGATGATGCGGGTAGTGCCGCTTTCCTGTTGCAGGAACAATTGCGTGTTGCGGGCGATGCGGGCCGAGAAATCGGTCGGCAACGCCAAGGCTTCGTCGAGTGCGTTGGTGTGCAGTGACTGGGTATGGCCTTGCGTTGCCGCCATCGCCTCGATGGTGGTGCGCATGACATTGTTGTAGACGTCCTGCGCGGTCAGCGACCAGCCCGAGGTCTGGCAGTGCGTGCGCAGCGACAGCGAGCGCGGGTCCTTCGGGTTGAACGGCTTCAGCAGCTTGGCCCACAACAGCCGCGCGGCGCGCATCTTGGCGACTTCCATGAAGAAGTTCATGCCGATCGCCCAGAAGAACGACAGCCGCGGCGCAAAGCGGTCGACATCGAGACCGGCGGCGAGCCCGGCGCGCAGATATTCGACGCCGTCAGCCAGCGTATAGGCGAGTTCGAGATCCTGCGTCGCGCCGGCCTCCTGCATGTGATAGCCGGAAATCGAGATCGAGTTGTATTTCGGCATCTTTTGCGAGGTGTAGGCGAAGATGTCGGAGATGATCCGCATCGAGGGCGCCGGCGGATAGATATAGGTGTTGCGCACCATGAACTCTTTCAGGATGTCGTTCTGGATCGTTCCTGAAAGCTTCTCCGGCGGCACGCCCTGTTCCCCGGCCGCGGCAACGAACAGCGCCAGGATCGGCAGCACCGCGCCGTTCATGGTCATCGACACGCTCATCTGGTCGAGCGGAATACCCGAGAACAGCGTGCGCATGTCGTAGATGGAATCGATCGCGACGCCGGCCATGCCGACATCGCCGGTGACGCGGGGATGATCGGAATCGTAGCCGCGGTGGGTCGCCAGGTCGAACGCCACCGACAAGCCCTTCTGTCCGGCCGCAAGATTGCGGCGGTAGAAGGCGTTGGAATCTTCCGCCGTGGAGAAGCCGGCATATTGCCTGATGGTCCAGGGCTGGTTGACATACATCGTGGGGTAGGGACCGCGTAAGTAGGGCGCGATACCGGGCCAGGTCTCAAGGAAATCGATGCCTTCGAGATCGGCTTCGCTATAGCCGGGCTTTACCGGAATGCCTTCGGGCGTGAGCCACGGTTCGGCGCTGCCGATGATCGCAGGGCCAGCTGACTTTTCAAACGGGACATTCGCGAAGTTCGGTATTCGGCTCATGGTGTCCATCATATCACAGGCAAAGCTTGCCGGTCGTTACCTCAATCATGGTCCGGATGCTGGTGGCTGACGATGCCGTCAAGTTTCTCCGGCCCGTAATTCTGCAACGTGGTCTGGCTCGGCAAATTGGCGATCGCCACGACCCAGCCAAGCCGGGCTTCGGTGCCGTATTGCCGGGTCGGCACCAGCCGGTCGGGACGGTCGAAGGTCCCGGTCATGATCTCGATCTTCGAGCCATCGATCCGCCGGAAGCTCAAGGGCGTGCCGCAGGCGGTACAGAAATCGCGCTCGGCGAGCGACGACGAGCGGAATGACGACGGCGTGCCGCGGGTCCAGCCGAAATCGGCGGTTTCGATCTCGGCGAAAGAGGCGAACGGCGCGCCGGACGCTTTCTGGCACATCCGGCAGTGGCAGATGCTGACCTTCATGGGTGGCGCGGACAGCGCGAAACGAATGGCGCCGCATTGGCAGCCGCCGGTCAGCACGGGTCTGGTCGCCGCCGTCATGTTCACTCCATGCGCCGATAGGCTTCCTGAAGCGTCGCCGGCGCATCAACGCCGGCGAAAATGAAATCGCCAATTCTGGCGCCGCGCCATGCGGCTTCCTGTTCGCCGGGCCGGCCCGCCAGATAGATATGTTTTGCGCCGGCCGCTTGCAGGGCCTTTGTGGCGTCAGCGGCCTTCTCGGCATAGACCTTGTCGGAGGAACACAGGCATACCAGCGCCGCACCGGACGATTTGAAGGCAGTGGCGAGCGCAGCCGGATCGGAAAATCCCTCGCTGTCCACCGCCTCGATGCCGCCGGCCTCGAAGAAACTCTTGGCGAAGGTCGCCCGCGCCGTGAAGTCGGCGGCTGTGCCGAGATTGGCGAGGAAAACCTTCGGCCGTATGCCGGTGCGTTTCAGCCTGTCGTCCGACTTGTCGCGTAGAGCTTCGAACGGATCGGCAAGCCGCATCGGCTCCAGCGCCTCGAAAGTAATGTTGGCCCCGCCGAGAGATGCGGGAGCAAGCGGCCGCGCGGCCAGCACCGCAACGTCGCTCTCATGCAAATTCGGAAATTCGCTGGCGCCGATCAGCACCGTCTTGCGCCTGGCGATATCGGCCGTCCGCGCTGCCCGTGTCGCGGCGACCTTGCGCTGGATCAGGCCTTGTTCAAGGCTTGCGAACACGCCGCCGGCCTGTTCGATCTCCTGGAACAGCGACCATGCTGCCTCGCAGAGTTGCTGCGTCAGGGCTTCGATGCCGCCGGAGCCCGCGGCCGGGTCGGAGACCTTGGCGAGATTGGATTCTTCCAGCAACACTAATTGCGTATTACGTGCCACGCGCCGGGCGAACGGGTCGGGCAGGCCGAGCGCCAGCGTGTGCGGCAACACCGTGATGGCGTTGGCACCGCCGAGGCCCGCAGAGAAAGTCGCCATCGTCGCGCGCAGCATGTTCACGTAGGGGTCGCGCTGGGTCAGCATGCGCCACGCAGTCTCGGCGTTGACGAAGATCGGCTTTGGCGCGAGGCCACAAGCCTGTTCGATGCGTGCCCATAACAGCCGTACGCTGCGGAATTTCGCCAAAGTGAGAAATTGGTCGGCGTCGGCGCTGAGCCGGAACGACAGGGCAGAGCGGGCCGTGTCGAGTTCGATGCTGCCGGCTTCCAGCGCGCGCAGATAGGCGAGTGCGGTCGCAAGGGCAAAGGCCAGTTCCTGGGCTTCCGAACCGCCGGAATCATGAACCGGACGGCCGTCCGCGAGCGCGAACGGGCCCTTGAAGCCGCGCTTCATCAGCCCGCCGATCGTGCCGGCGAATGCTCCCGCCATCTCGGGCCACGAGATCGCCGCTGCGCCGCGCGTCGCTATGCTGCTCAGCGGCTGGTAATTGAAGTGGACATTGACCTTCGCCGGATCGAAGCCGCCCGTCTTGACGAGGCCGGCGAAGTTCTCGCCGGCGTTCTGATCTCCGGGCACCGGGTTGAACGCGATCATGATTCCGGCGTCGAGAAGGATGCCGTCAAAGACCCGTGCCAGCGTTTCCGGGCTGGCATCGGCAATGCCAAAGCCTCGCGCGCCTGTTCCCCCGGCGAATTCGAATTCAAGTCCGGTGGCGCCGTTTTCCAGATCCTGCAGCGCCTGCGCATTGGCCTGGGCTGTATCGGGATGATCGATCCGCTGCACGATTTGCCACGGCGCGGCGGCGGGGCGGCCAGCGATCGGCGCGGCGTCGGGGCGGCGCCGGTAGATCGGCTCGATCCGCAGCCCGTCAGAGGTTTTGCCGACCAGCTTCTCGAATGGCGCGCCCTTCAGCACGCCGTCGACCAGCTTGCGCCAGTCGTCATAGCTCGCGGGTGCGAAATCCGCCGCCAGCCGCAGGTCGTCAGTCACGGATGTCATTCGGCAAGGGGCTCCCTTCCGGCCGTTGTTCTCATTTGGAGGGAAATTGCCACGCCGGAGCGGCCAAGCCAAACAGTTGTTTTGGACGGCTTTGGTTAATCCAAATCCGATTAATCCAAATCCCGGGCTGCAAGGTCCGGCAATCGCTCGATCCCTTCGGCAGATAGCTGCGCCAATGCCGCCTTGACGCTGCGGCCGGCGATCAGACGGTCGGGGACGATTTCCGCAAGCGGCGCCAGCACGAAAGCGCGTTCGAACAGCCGGGGATGGGGCAGCGTCAGTTCCGGCGTGTCCAGGGCCACGTCGTCATAGGCGATCAGGTCGAGATCGAGGGGGCGCGGACCCCAGCACTGTTCTTTGGCGCGGTCGCGGCCGAATTTCTTCTCGATCTTGTGCAGCGTGAACAGCAGCGCATGGGGATCGAGGCCGGTTTCGATCTCGATGCAGGCGTTGATGAAGCGGGCCTGGTTTTGCTCGCCCCATGGCGGCGTCGCATAGTCCGACGACCGCGCCAGCAGCGCGGCCTGCGCCATGCCGCAGATATTGGCGATTGCATTCCTGAAGGTCGCGCGAACGTCGCCGACATTGCCGCCCAGCGCGATCAGGACGTCAGCCATCGTCAACCATGGACGGACGGTTGCCGCGTCCGCATCAGGATCACGCCGACATCGTCGAAAATCGCCGCGATCGGAGCGTGCGGCTTGTGAACGGTGACTTTGACCGCGCCGATACGGGGAAACGTGGTGAGGATCGCATCGGCGACCGCGCCCGCTGCGCGTTCCAGCAACTTGTAATTGTCGTCCTTGAAGGCCGCGGTCGCGGTTGCGACCACGTTGGAATAGGACACGGTGTCGGCAAGGCGGTCGGTACTCGAGGATTCCGACAGATCGACCGAGAGTTCGAGATCGATCACGAAGCGCTGGCCCACTTCGGTCTCGTGTTCCATCACGCCGTGGCGGGCATGGATGACAACTCCCTTGATGAAGATCGTATCGGTCATCGCCTGTCCTCGATCGCCGCTGTCACGCGCAGCGCCTGCACGGTTTCGGCCACGTCATGGGTCCGGATGATCCGCGCGCCGCCCTTGGCCGCGATCAGATGCGCCGCGATCGAGCCGCCCAGACGCTGTTGCGGCTCCGACGGCGTAACGGAATCGATGAAGCGCTTGCGCGACGCGCCGACCAGAAGCGGCAGGTTGAATGTCGCAAGCTCGCCGAGCCGCGCCAGCGCGATCATGCTCTGTTCATGGGTCTTGCCGAAGCCGATACCGGGATCGAGCACGATGTTGTCGCTCGAAATGCCGGCCTTTGCGGCGATGTCGAGCGAGCGCTCAAAGAACCTGGCAATGTCCTTCATGATATCGAGACCGGCGTCGGCGCTGTCGCGATTATGCATGATGATGACGGGCGAATTGCGCTGCGCCAGCAGTCCCGCCATGTCGCGGTCGCGTTGCAGGCCCCAGACGTCGTTGGCGATCGCGGCGCCCATGTCGAGCGCCCAGGCGACCACCGCGGATTTCATGCTGTCGATGGAGACGGGAACCCCGAGCGCGACGATTTCGGCCAATACCGGTTGCAGGCGTTGTCGTTCTTCTTCCGCCGAAACCGGCTGTGAACCATAGGGCCGGGTGGATTCCGCGCCGATATCGATGATATCGGCCCCCTCGGCGATCATTCGCTGCGCCTGCGCCAGCGCGCGCTCCGGCGCGATGAACCGTCCGCCATCGGAAAAGGAGTCCGGCGTCACGTTCAATATGCCCATCACGGCCGGATAAGGCCGCGACAGCAGGGTCCGAAGCACCGGACGATCCGCCGGGCTGGCCGTTGGCGCGGGTCTGGACTTGGTCGCGATCATGGGGTCGCTTTGCGCGGTCCGCGCATGGGAGTCAAGACGCGGCTGCACGGCGGTAACCGTGCCGCCATGATCTATGCCAGGTTCTGATCCGTGCCAAGCCTTGATCACGTCAAGCCTTGATCGGCGAGAGGTCTGGCCCGCAGATAGCAGATAAAGGTGTTGGCTAGTAGGAGATCTTCGGCTGGAGCTTGCGGGCCTGCGCGATCAGTTGCTGGACCGATTTCTCCGAAGGCAAGACCCGCACAAGTTTACGCTTCGTGTTCACTTCTTTTATGTTCTGTGCCAGCCTGGCTGGATTGCGCAGCGCCAGTTCGCGAACCGTAGTGACGCCGGCTGCGCGCACCAGTCCGACCTTCGCCTTGCCCATGCCGGGAATCCGCATGTAGTCGGAAAAATTGGCCCATTCGAGCAATTGCTGTTCGCTGATGCCGGTCTTGCCGGCGAGTACCTTGCGTCCCTTGACGGTGCGCGCGGCCTCGAGCAGCGCGTCGGTGGTGCGGATGCCAAGTGCTTTCAGCTTCGAAGCGGTGAAGGGCGTCAGGCCCTCGATCTCGGAGAGTGGGTATGTCATGGTCTTCGATGAAAAAGGTGCTTCAAGCAAACTGGCTGAGTCCAGGTGTGCCCGCGATGATCTTGCCCATCTCATCGGCTCCAATTTTGTCGCGGCCGAAGCTGAAAAGTTCACGGGCGATGTTCTGAATTTCGCCGATGCCGAGGCCAAGTCCCATCAGCCTGGTGCCGACCGCCGTCAGGCCGCCGCCCATCAATCTGCCAAGGACGCCAAGATTATTCGAAGCCGCGATCGCGGCCTCCGCGCCGGGAATGTTATCGATCAAGGCCTGAACTGTGTCGGAAGGCCCTTCGCTGCGAAGGAAACCGAGGATGATGCCGATGGTTTTTTCAGCGATGGCATGATCAATGCCGGCTTTCGCAGCCAGTTGCCCTATCAATTCGTTCATATGGCCCCGCCTCAACCGGTTGCTTGCCGGATCGTTGATTGTATTTTTATCTTGGTCTGCTGCGATCCGAATTACAAGCGATCACGTTGCTGCCGAGCGTCATTCAGCTTCGATCGCATGGCGAGTGTTGCAGCAATGCAAGAGTGGAACGATGTTCGCGCTACGTTGTCGCAGACTACATCTTGTTTTGAGGTGAACGGTTACATCTGTATCCGCCGAACTTATCGCTGAGAGTTTCAATCCATTTCCAAGATGCAGTATAGTTATGTCGGTGGCGTCGAAATTCTCGATGTGCGCGAAGAGGCGATGCAATGGTGACGTCCGATAGCAAGATGGCCGATACCGGCGACAGGATTTTCATTGGCAAGGGCGAGCAGCCAGCCTGGCTGACGCTTGCGCTTGGAAACAGGCATGGTCTTGTCACCGGCGCGACCGGAACCGGCAAGACTGTATCGTTACAGGTCATGGCCGAAGGGTTTGCCCGTGCCGGAGTTCCGGTTTTTGCCGCGGACATCAAGGGTGACCTTTCCGGCATTGCCGAAGCAGGGGAGGCCAAGGATTTTCTGGTCAAGCGCGCCAGCGACATGGGGCTCACCTTCCAGCCCGACCAGTTTTCGACCGTGTTTTGGGATGTCTTTGGCGAGCAGGGCCATCCGGTGCGGGCGACGGTGACGGAGATGGGGCCGCTGCTGTTGTCGCGGATGCTCGACCTGAACGATGTCCAGGAGGGCGTCTTGAACGTCGCGTTCCGCGTGGCCGACGATAATGGTCTTGCGCTGATCGATATGAAGGATCTTCGGGCGCTGCTGGACGCGATCGTTCCCGACGGCGGCAAGAAAGCCGACGACAGCGGCGACGATCCGCTGGCTCCGATCCGCAAGGCGGCGCAGGGTTTCGGCAATGTCACCAGGGCGACGGTCGGAACCATTCAGCGCCAGCTTCTGGTGCTGGAGAACCAGGGCGGTACTAAGTTTTTCGGCGAGCCGGCTCTGTCGTTGCAGGATTTCATGCGCACCGACCGCGACGGCCGGGGCATGGTCAATATTCTCGTGGCCGACAAGCTGATGCAGAACCCGCGGCTCTATGCGACGTTCCTGCTATGGATGCTGTCGGAATTGTTCGAGGAATTGCCCGAGATCGGTGATCCACCGAAGCCCAAGCTCGTGTTCTTCTTCGACGAGGCCCACCTTCTGTTCAACGATGCGCCCAAGGCGCTGATGGACAAGATCGAACAGGTGGTCCGGCTGATCCGTTCAAAAGGCGTCGGCGTTTACTTCGTGACGCAGAACCCGATCGACGTGCCGGACAAGATACTCGGTCAGTTGGGCAACCGCGTGCAGCATGCGCTGAGGGCCTTTACGCCGCGCGACCAGAAGGCGGTCGCCGCCGCCGCCCAGACGTTCCGGCCCAATCCCAAGCTGAACACCGCCCAGGTGATCATGGAATTGGGCAAGGGCGAAGCGCTGGTGTCGTTCCTGGAAGGCAACGGCACGCCCGCGATGGTCGAGCGGGTCATGATCCGGCCACCCTCGGCGCGGATCGGGGCGATCACGCCGGAAGAGCGCAAGGCGATCATCGACAACAGCCCGGTGAAGGGCAAATACGATACCGCGATCGATTCCGAGTCGGCTTACGAGATCCTGCAAAAGCGCGTGGCCGGAACCGCCGCCACGGCTGATGGATCGGCCGGCGGGGGTGGGGTGCTCGGGCATCTCGGCGCGATCGTCAGCACGATTTTCGGCACCAATGTCAGGCGCGGCAGATTGTCGACCGGCCAGTTGATCACCCGCAACGTCACGCGCTCGGTCACCAACCAGGTGGTTGGCGGGGTCGTCGCCAATCTCGGCAAATCGGTCGGCGGTTCGATTGGCGGCTCCGTCGGACGTGCGCTGGTGCGCGGCGCGCTCGGCGGCCTGCTGCGGCGATAGAAGCCACTGTGGAGCAAAGGCGGTTTCCTGTTTTCGGGAAAGTGCCTTGGCGGAGGATCGGGGCCGCGTTTCGTGCGACGGCGGCAGGATGCCGTCTCCGGGTCTTTGTCTCCGGGACCAGGCGCGCTACAAACATATATATAGATGTGTAGTTCCAATCACGAGGGGAAGACCGGAATGTCCAGCGCCACGCAATTGCAGCCGGTCCTCGACCGCATCGATGCCGATTTTGACAACAGCCTGGAGCGGCTTTTCACGCTATTGCGGATCAAGTCGATCTCGGCCGATCCGGCCTTTGCCGGCGATTGCAAGGCGGCCGCCGATCATCTCGCCAAGGACATCGCGTCGCTGGGTTTTGCGACCGAGGTGAGGCCGACGGCCGGTCATCCCGCCATCGTCGCCAAAGCCAATGGCAGCAAGGACGGGCGGCCGCATGTGCTGTTTTACGGCCATTACGATGTGCAGCCGGTCGATCCGCTCAATCTCTGGCATCGTCCGCCGTTCGAGCCCGTCGTCACCGATCATGCCGACGGGCGGAAGATCATCGTTGCGCGCGGGGCGGAGGACGACAAGGGACAGTTGATGACCTTCGTCGAGGCGTGCCGGGCCTGGAAACAGGTCACGGGTTCGCTGCCGGTCGACATCACCATCGTGATCGAGGGAGAAGAAGAAGTCGGATCAAAGAATTTCGTGCCGTTCCTCGAGAATAACAAGAACGAACTCAAGGCGGACTTCGCGATGGTGTGCGACACCGGCATGTGGGATCCGAACACGCCGGCGATCACCATTGCGCTGCGCGGCCTGGTTTATGAGGAAGTGCGGATCAAGGCGGCCAACCGCGACTTGCATTCCGGCGTCTTCGGCGGCGGCGCGCAAAATCCGATTCGGGTGCTGACCCGGATTCTCGGCGGCCTGTTCGACGACGACGGCCGGATCACGATCCCCGGCTTTTACGATGGGGTGAAGGATCTGCCTCCCGATGTTCTGGAACAGTGGTCGAAGCTCAACCTGACGGCCGACACATTCCTGAAGCCGATCGGCCTTTCGATCCCTGCCGGCGAAAAGGGGCGCCTGCTGATCGAGCAAATTTCATCGCGCCCGACCTGCGACATCAATGGTATCGTCGGCGGCTATATCGGCGAGGGCTCAAAGACCGTGATTCCGGCGGAAGCTTCCGCGAAGGTCTCGTTCCGGCTGGTGGAAGGGCAGGATCCGGCCAAAATCCGCAAGGCGTTTCGCGATTATGTGACCGCGCGGCTGCCCGGAGATTGCCGGGCCGAATTCGGCGACCATTCCAGCGCGCCGGCGATTGCGCTGGACTGGAACATGAAGCCGCTGGCCGCGGCAAAACGCGCGCTGACCGAGGAATGGGGCAAGGAAGCGCTCTTGGTCGGATCAGGCGCGTCGATCCCGATCGTGGCGGATTTCAAGCGCACCCTCGGTCTCGATACGGTGCTGGTCGGCTTCGGCCTCGATGACGACAATATCCACTCGCCGAACGAGAAGTACGATCTCAAGAGCTTCCACAAGGGCATTCGCTCCTGGGCGCGCATTCTCGCCGCACTCGCGGAAATGCCGCGCTGAGGTCTTGGGATGATAATCGCTGGCGTTGTTCCTAATTCGTCATGCTCGGGCTTGACCTGCATATCCATCGGAAAAGAGTCTGTTCAAAGATGATGGATTGCCGGGTCAAGCCCGGCAATGACAATAAGAGTTAGAATCCGCTCTCCAAAATAAAAACGCCGCCCGGAATTGGGCGGCGTTTGGATTCGAAGTGCAGAGGTCGTTGACGACGACATTACATCCGGAATCTAGGAATTTCAATTCTTGTAGCTGGGATCGAGCCGATCGAGCTTGCGCAGCAGCGGCGGCCAGACCAGCGTGGTCGAGCGCAATTCCTGCCGGTCGGGGTTCGAGAGCCGCGACGTGTTCTTGTCCACGACGGCCGGATCGACGGGATAGGCGGTCGGTCCCAGCATCCGGGTGCGAACCTGCATGGTGCAGGCCCGTTCCAGATGGAACATGCGCTCGAAGGCGGAGGCGACGGAGCGGCCAACCGTCAGCGTGCCATGGTTGCGTAACAGCATGTGGTTCTTGGTGCCGAGATCCTTTTGCAGGCGCGGGCGTTCGTCGTGATCGAGCGCGATGCCTTCATAGTCGTGATAGGCAAGATCCCAGGTGACGAGCTGTGCGGTCTGGTTCAGCGGCAGCAGGCCTTCCATGCAGCTCGAAACCGCGGTGCCATCCGGCGTATGAAGATGGAGCACGCAGCCGGCGTCCTCGCGCACTTCGTGGATCGCCGAATGGATGGTGAATCCGGCCGGGTTGATGCTGTACTGGCTCTTGGTGAGCAGATTGCCGTCGAGATCAACCTTCACCAGGCTTGAGGCGGTGATTTCATCGAACATCAGGCCATAAGGGTTGATCAGGAAGTGATGCTCCGGTCCCGGCACGCGCGCGGAGATGTGAGTATCGACCAGATCGTCCCAGCCATAATGGGCGATCAGGCGATAGCAGGCGGCGAGGTTGACCCGCTGGTTCCATTCACCCTCCGTCATTTCCGACGGCACTTCCTTCAGGCGCGCTTCCGCTGGCGACATGGCTGAATTCTCCCCTATGGCGTTGTTGATCGGTCACTCCAAGCGTAGTCCCGTGTCCGGCCCGCAGCAAGCCTTCCGGTCGGCGGACCGACATGCCCCCAAGTCGCCCGCGAGGGGGCTCGCGGCGGCTCGATCGGTCTACGGTGCCGGAATCGCCAGCAGGCTGGAGATGCTTTGTCCGCGGATGTCATAGACGCGCGCGAACACCACGTCGTCGCGCTTGATCTCCAGTATGACAGGCGCGGCTAGGCCCCTGCAGTAGAATTCGCCGAGCGTCATGGCGAAGTCGGCGCCGTGGCTGTTCCAGCCGATCGTGAAGTCGGGACCAAGCGCGACCTGCGCCGGCCGTTGCGGGCCGCATACCGCGACCTTCCATTTGCGCCCGTGGGGCGGGACTTCCTGTTTTTCCGCGAGCTGTTCGCGCAGGCCGTCAGAGGCCTGCTTGAACGCAAGGCCCCAGTAGTCCAGCATGAACAAATCGTCGGCGCGGCGAACAGTTCCGGCGATATAGTTGAAGTGGGTGTATTGGTAGGGGTGCAGCCGGATCATTTCGGCAAGCGGCAGCATCAGGCCGAACGCGAAGATCGCCACCGCGGCAGGTTGCCAATTGGGGCGATTTTCCTTCAGCCAGTTCATTCCCCAGGCGAACGCGACGCCGCCGAGCACCGCCATCGGCGGAATGACGAAGATGAAATGGCGAATGCCGTTGTAAAGCGCGGGGCGCTTCACGATGGCGATTGCGATCGGCAGGATCGCGGCCAGCGCCAGCATCAGGAGGATGCTCTTGCGGCGGGCTGTCACATCGCCGCGCGTCAGCGAGACGAACGTGCCGACAACGCCGGCGATCGAAAGGGAGAGCAGCACTTCGGGCATCTGTAGTGCGAACAGGGTCGGCAGATACGACCAGGGCATGTCCGGCACCGACACCAGCGCGCCGTCGAACATCTCCTTCCACGGCTTCTCGAAGAAGGTGGAGAAGTAAGTCAGCGCCCGGAAGGGATTGGCCGGTTCGATCACGGACCACGGCCAGATCAGCCCCATCACGAGATAGCCGAAGACCAGGCCGGGCAGCAGCATGTAGGCGACGTGAGCGACCCGCCTTCCGGCGTCACGCGCGCCATGGCCGCGAATTTCCGCCGCAAATAGCGGGATAAGGCCGATCACCGCATATAGCAGCGCCAGCCCGCCGAGGACCCGCGAGCCGAGCGACAGGCCGGCGCCGAGGCCGACGAGCAGGACGGTGCGCGGCGAGGGCGCGGGATATTCCTCGGCCAGGCGGACGAGGCCCAGCATCAGGATCACCATCGCGACCGCGAATGGCGCGTCCTTCGGGTTCATGAACATGTGGCCGTAGAACGTTGGGCACAGGGCCAGCAGTAGCAAGGCGGCAAGCCCGGCGAGCGGCCCGCCGACGCGCCGGCCCAGCCGCCAGGTCACCGTCAATCCGATCAGGCCGACAACGGCGCCGACCAGGCGGCGCGTCTCGAACAGTTCGAGCGGGATAACCTTGTGCAGCAACGCGGCCGCCATGTCGAAGCCGCCGCCATACATATAAAGATTGGCAAACGACAGCGCGCCGGTGTCCTTGAAACCGGAGCCATACATGCGCAGCAGCAGATCGGCATATTCGGCGTGGGTGTAATCGTCCCAGCCCAGCCCATAGTCACGGAAAGTCAGGCTCGCGATCAGGCTGACCGCGGCCAGAACAACGATCGAAAGATCGTCGCAAGTTCTCTCGACCGAGCGCCGTGAGGGCGTATCGATGACCGACGTCGTGATGGATGACATGGCTATTGGCGATCCAGTGTCCCCGAGACCCAAGCGGTGGCGCTTTTGGGCCTCATTCCCCGGCGTCCATATAGCGCAGTTCGGTTTCCCGATAATTGAGAATTGTGGCGTAATTGCCTATGTTGCATCGCAGCAATGGGTAGGTTAAATTTTCGTTTCGAAGCCGTGCAGACGAAAAATTATCGGTTAGACTGTAACTTAGCCACCCCTGAATTTGTGTAGACGGTCCTGCGGAAGGAACTTCGGCTGCAATTGCCGATTGGTGGGGCTCACAATATGACGGTATCGTGGCAGTGGTAGCGCGCGCTTCGGCGCGGCGGGAAATTTTGATGATAATTGTGCTGTTGATCGCCGGGATTGCCTTCTTATTGGCTGGCGCGCTGGGGATCGTCCTCGGAATTCCGGTCAAGGAGTTCAGTTTCGGCAATACCCTGATTCTCGCCGGTGTGGTTTCGGCTTGCACGGGCATGGTCACGCTCGGTCTCTCGGCGGTCGTTCGGGAATTGCAGGGGATCGCGCGGCGGCTCGGCTCCGATGCGGTTGCCGCAGCGCAGATGTCTTCGGCCGCGAGCGCCACGCCACGCGATCAATTCGCCGAAAACACCAGCTTTCCGGGCGGCCGCGATCAACCGGGCGCGGTCAATCCGAGCATGACGGACCCGGGCACGCCGTTTCCGCCGCCCTGGCATCAGGAAACCACGGCGCGCGAGCGGACCCGTAACGAGGCGCCGCCTGCGGCCGCCGAGACCGCTTCTGCCGCCAGGCAGCGGCGCGATCTGATGTTTTCGTCGACGTCGCGGAAAAAAGGCGGTCATGCCGAGACACGGGTGACCGATCTCTCTCCGCTTGATCCGCATCCTGCGCCGCCGTCCGGCAAATCGGGCGAGGCGCCACCCGCGACGTTCGAAGACGCCTGGCCGCAACCGGAACGTGCGCGGGGCCCTGACCTGCCAACGCAGCGGCGCAGCGGCCGCACGCCGTCGACCTTTGCTGAGCCGGATCCCGGTTCGGCCGGATCGGATCACGAGCCGCCCGCTGCGCATGACGAGGATCAGCCGGCGGTGACGGTTCTCAAATCGGGTGTGGTCGAGGGAATGGCCTACTCGCTATATTCCGATGGCTCGATCGAGGCGCAGATGCCCGAGGGCATGATGCGGTTCGCCTCGATCGACGAACTGCGCGCACATCTCGACCAGCGCTCTTGAGGCCCGGGTTGGGGCCCAAGTCTACTTCTGTCGAGAAAGTCTACTTCTGCCGAGATTGCCTCAAAAATAAAACATTGTTGTTCTTGTAAGTCGAACAGCAATTCGCTCATATTCGACAAGTAATCGACGATTCCACAGGCGAGCCGGCGCTGCGGAATACTGCTCGATCGCGGATTCCGCCTTGTGCATAAGATCGTCGAAAGGTTCATGCCATGACCGACGCCGCTGGCAAAAGTTTCATCGACCTGACCGCGAATATCGTCTCGGCCTATTTGAGCAATAACCCGACGCCGGCTTCCGAAATTCCAGCCCTCATCAGCCAGATCCACGCCGCGCTGCAGCGGGTCTCGACGGGCCGGATCGAAGCGCCGCAGGAACCGGCCAAGCCCGCGATATCCGTCAAGAAGTCGATCGCTCCCGACTATCTGGTGTGCCTGGAGGATGGTAAGCGCTTCAAATCGCTGAAGCGCCATTTGCGCACGCAGTACAATATGACGCCGGAGCAATACCGCGACAAATGGGGCCTTCCGGCCGACTATCCGATGGTCGCGCCGAATTATGCCGTGGCGCGGTCGCAGCTCGCCAAGAAAATGGGCCTGGGCCAGCAACGGCCGCGGCGCAAATAGCCGGTATTTTCTAGAGCGGTTGGGAGCGGCGTTCAGGCGGCGCCGGCAAGCGCCTCGCGCGCGTCGGAGCGGATGCGTTCGACCATGGCGCGCAGGCCGTTCGAGCGCTGCGGCGTCAGGTGATCGCGAAACCCGAATTCGTCGAACACGGAAATCGCGTCGGTGGCAAGAATCTGTTCCGGTGTGCGGCCGGAATAGAGCGACAGCAGGATCGCGATCAGCCCGCGCACGATATGGGCGTCGCTGTCGCCGAGATATTTCAGCCTGGTTTTGCCGGCGTCGCCGCGGTCGACCTGCCTGGAGAGCCAGACCTGGCTGGCGCATCCCTGGACCTTGTTGGCGGTGGAATGCTCAGCCTCAGGCATCGGATCGAGCATGCGGCCGAGTTCGATGACATACCGGTAGCGGTCGTCCCAATCGTCGAGCAGTGCGAAATTGTCCCTGATTTCGTCGATCGTCATCGTGTTCCGTGCCCAATCCTGTACATCCTTACATAGGATCGCGGCCGGTCGAAAGCGATATCGCCGGATGAAAAACGCTGGCGGAACCGCTTCCAGGTCACGGGACCGTTGGCAATTTCCATTCCGCAGCCAGATCGTCGGTCGTCAAGGTGTCGCGCGACGTGGTGTTGGCGAGCGTGGGATTGTTACTGTCGAGGCCGCCAATCGAATCGGTGCGATCGGACGCACGCTTGTCGGCGATGATCCGGTACAGCTTGCGTGCGCCATCCTCGGCGCGTTGTCCGATCACGGTCGCGGCCTGTCCGCCGACTTCGCAGGCCGCCGGCTGCCGCTTGCAGAATTGACTCATATCCGACACCGCTGCGGTCGCAGCATGCACGGCTTCCGACGTGCCGATCTGCGGCAGCTTTTCCGATTCAGGTGTTTTCTCTCTTGGCAGCAGTACGAGCACCAGCCCGAGCCAGAACGCCATGCGGAGCAGAAAAAACATCTCGCGACCCTAGCCGTTTCTTTTTGATCCTGTTGCGGTCGATTTCCCGCGACCGGTCTTTCAACTGACAGCCGTCGATAAATCGCAAATGTTTGCATTGAACTTAGATTGGCCGGAAATCCGCGAAAAACCCGGCTGATTTGATTCGGTGTAAATTTTCGATTGATGCCGGCCTTCGCGGTAATAAGGACGATGCCCGGCATATCCACCATTTCGAAACCATAAACCCGGCCGTCCCGGAAACCGGGCGTTCACCATCCGGATCGAATGAAGCGCCGAAGGGTGTGCGAAAACGCCGCGAAGACATCGGCATCGGCTGTGTCCCGCTCCACCTTAGCTTTCGCTTAATGTCGCTCTGACACGGTGGCGCAACGATACAAAGGGGGCGTTCCGGCGCGTCTTTTTGATGAGCAAGCCGAAGCGCAAGAACCGTGATTGTTTTGAATATCATCCGCGACTGTCTCGATGCGCTGCTGCACCCCTCGGCGCGCTATGATGTCCTGACGCGCGCGCGCCACCGTGCGTTCATCGCGCCGCGTCTGCTCGGAAGCCTCGCCGCTTTTGCCGCGTTCCCGGTCTTTCTCGCGATGCGTGGCGCGCCCAGCGCGCTCGAGGTCGCGGCATTCGCCTGGCTGATCGCGCCGATCCTGCTGTCGTGGTTCCTGTCGCGCACCGGCCGCTATGAAGGCGCGTATGTGCTGTCCTCGCTGGCGCTGGCGGGCCTCATCATGACCATCGCGGTAAGCACCGGCGGCATCGAGTCGTTTGCCGCGATCTGGCTTGTCGTGGTTCCCCTGGAAGCCGCGCTGTCGGCATCGCGCCGCGTGGTCGCGTTCGCGTCCGGGCTGGCGCTCGCCTGCGCGGGCGTGTTGATCGTTGTTGGACATCTCGCGATGTTGCCGCCAGATTTGAGCCCGGATTTGCGCGGAATCTGCATGGCGTTCGGCGTCGCATCGGCGACGCTTTATGCCACGGGTCTCGCGTTCGGCGCGGAGTCGCTGGCGCGCACCAGCGTCTCGCTACTCTCTGTCGAGGAGGATCGATACCGGCTGCTGGCGCGGAACATGAGCGACGTGATTTCACGCCATCGCCGCAACGGCGCGGTTGAATTCATTTCGCCAGCGGCGGAGGCGATGTTGGGAACACCGGCGCCGGGTCTGCTGGGGCACGGGCTGTTCGATCGCGTCCATGTCGCTGACCGGCCGGCCTATCTCACCGCGCTTTCGGATGCCGCGCGTGGCGGCGAGGGGCGCAGCGTCGAGTTTCGTCTCAGGCGGGATGCGGCACGCGGCGAGCGGGATTCAAACCATTCGGCTGATTTCATCTGGGTGGAAATGCGCTGCCGGCCGCTTGAGCCGGCGGCTGGCGCAATGGCTTTGCCCGAGGCCGAAGTGGTCGCCGTGATGCGCGATGTCACCGATCGCAAGGTCCAGGAACAGGCGCTCGATCAGGCGCGTTCCGCTGCCGAGCAGGCGGACGCGTCGAAGAGCCGTTTCCTCGCCACCATGAGCCATGAGTTGCGCACGCCGCTCAATGCCATCATCGGCTTCTCCGAAATGATCGTTCAGGAAGACGCGCTGATGCTGGATGCGGCGCGCCGCAAGGAATATGCGCGACTGATCAATGATTCCGGCCAGCATCTGCTGTCGGTGGTCAATGGCATTCTCGACATGTCCAAGATGCAATCCGGGAGTTTCGATATCTCGCCGGAACCGTTCGCTCCGCGCCCTGCGCTGTTGAATTGTTGCAACTTGCTGGCGCTCAAGGCGCGCGAAAACGGCATCGATCTCGCGACCCGGGCGCCCGAGGACTTGCCCGACATGACCGGCGATCCGCGTGCGTTCAAGCAGATCGTCTTGAACCTCGTTTCCAACGCCATCAAATTCACCGAGCGCGGCGGCAAGGTGACCGTTTCGGCCGCCGTGGAGGGAGCGCGGCTGGTGCTTCGCGTCAGCGACACCGGCGTCGGCATCGCCGACGACGACCTCAAGCGGATCGGCAGTCCGTTCTTCCAGGCGGGCAAGACCTATCAGCGACGCCACGAGGGCACCGGTCTCGGACTTTCGATCGTCAAGAGCCTTGTCGGGTTGCATGCCGGCGAGATAACCGTGCAGAGCAAGATCGACGAAGGCACGACCGTTACCGTTGCGTTGCCGCTGGTGTTTACGGGGCCGGAACCGCTGCCGTCGAGCAATATCGCGACGCTGACGCCGGCGTTGCGGCCGGTGCAGCCCGATCAACCTTTTCAGGTGAAGAAAAGTGCCTAGACGCATTGTTGATGACGAGAAACCGCGTCGCCGTCGCCGTAGCGCCAAGGCGGTTGCGGTTGCTGCGGAAGCCGAGCGCGGCCTTGCGATGCGTATCCTGCTCCACAGCCCGAAAGACATGGTCGCGGGGGCGCTCGCCTTTACCGCGGTCACGGCCATTGTCACCAATGCGTTGTTCCTTCAGGCCGGGCCTCATCCGTCGCCGATGTTCGGCTCGGTCGTGGTGATGCCGCCGGCGTCTCTGTCGTCGGTCAGCCCGTTGCCGCGTCCGCGTCCGGCGGAAGCCGCCCTGCCGGAACCAAGACCTGCCGAGCTCAAATCCTCGGACATGAAGGCAGAAGTGAAAGCGCTGGATTTGAAGGCTCCGGACGTGAAGGTTCCGGAGGTGAAGGCGCCGGATCCGAAAGCACCGGATCCGCTGGCCAATCTGGTCAAGGTGACGACGGGGTCAACGTCGGCCACGGCTCCGGCCGTCCCGCGGCCGCCGGCGCTGATTCCGGTCTCCCATGGCGATAGCCTCAGTCCGGGCGGTTCGCGCCGGGTGGCGGCGGTGCAGCGCATGCTCACCGAGTTCGGCTACGGCCAGTTGAAGCCGACCGGGCTGATCGGTTCGGACACCCAGGCAGCGATCGTGAAATTCGAGCGCGAGCGCCGGATTCCTGCGAACGGGCAGGTTTCCGAGCGACTGGTGCGCGAGCTTTCTGCGATGACCGGCCGGCCGATCGAGGAGGGGCACTAGCCCTTTGCCTTGGCGCGTTTTCTTCACGCGAACCGGAATCCACACCGCGACCCGAGTCCGGGACAAGTTTTCGCTCGAAAACGCTGTAGCCTCGATTCCGGCGCTGGCCTATCGTCGTTTTCATGAGATTGAAATCCGCCATATGGGTCGCGGCCTATCTGCGCCGCTGCCAGACCGAGGGAATCTTCGGCGCGGTGCGCAAGCGCGGTGCGGAAGAGGCGGGTGCGGTGTTCGTCAAGGTCGCGCTGCTCGACGGCAATGCGATGCTGTACGCGCCGGCACCGCAAACCGCCTACGACGAAAGCCGCCCGTCGGAACGGATCTTCACACCGACATCACCGCAGCCGGTCCCGGAAGCTTCCGTCGAGGAACGTCTCGCCAAGGAAATCCGGTTCGACCCGGATGTCTGGATCGTTGAGACCGAGGATCGCGCAGGGCGGCATTTTCTCGATCTCGCAAAGGCTTAGCGAGATATTCCATAGCGTTTTCGAGCGAAGTAGATTTCGGTTCGCGTGACAAAAGAGGTAAGCCCGGTTCCGATTCAATCGGAACCGATAAGGCTCTAACGTCCGGGGTTTTTCCAGCCGTTGAGCACAACGACCCCGGCACCGGGTTGTTGCGACGGGCGCGCCTGGCCCGGCGCGGTGCGAACGCGATGGCGTTCGTCGTCGTAGAGCGCGGGCTGGTATTTGGCGCGGGTTGCCACCATCGCTGAGCCGCGCCACGCCGCCAGCATGATCAGCGCGGACCGTTCGCTCAACCGGTCGTACAGGCGCGACAGCCGGTAGACGGTGTTTACCGAACAGCCGACTTCGGGCTTGAGGAACAGCAGCACGCGCTGAAAGACCACGCTTGGCATATCCAGCGCCTTGCACGCGCAGGCCAGCGGTTCGCCGCCGGGATCGTTGACCACCTGCTCGGCCATCTGCGCCGGCAGGATCAGGGCTTCGCGGAGCTCCAGCGTGAAGTTCTCGATATCGGCGGCGAACGCCGCCATCTCCAGCGTTTCGACCGCCTGCGCCGCGCGATGGGCGGGGATCCGCGCTGACGCCTTGAGCGGCGTCTGCGGAAGATCGTGCAGGATCAACGCGCGCTCGCCGGGGCCGGTGCCGAAAAACATCTCGCTGATCTCGGCGGCGTCCTGCGGCTGCATCGACAGATGCGACATGATCCGCAACGGTGCTTCGCCCGGCGGCTCGGCCTGTGGCTGTGCCGGACTCCCGAAGGCGGCCGGCGCGCGCGGATCGTGACCGGCCGGTGTCAATCCGAGCTTGTTCATGATCTGGGGCGGCGTGCCCGGATAGATCGCAAGTCGGGCGCGCACGGCCGCGCGCGTCGCATCATCGACCTGGTCGATCAGGCGTGAGGTCAGTTCGATGAATTGTCGTGCCTCTTCTTCGCTGTGCGAGGGGGCCTGAACGTAGAGATCGGTCAGCACCCTGAGCAGGGTCGGACGGATATCGACGCCCTCCCGCCGGGAAAGCGTCATCAGGCCGTCGAAGCCCGGAAACAATGGAGATACGGTCATGTTCGACGTACGCAACTAAATGGGATTCGCCTCAAATTAAGCCGGTTACGTTTACAGCTCGTTAAGGAAAACGCCGCGTGAAAGGTTGCGGCGGCCTTCATGGCTTGTCACCTCTGGCCGGCCGGATCTGGTGCCGGCCTGCCACAGCAAATTAAGAAGCCGTTAACCACGTCCTGTTCTTAATGACGGCCAGCCGCCGGCTAAACCACGTCAGCGCGGCGTCCAGAGAGAATTTGCAATGGGGACCATCATCGAATTTCCGGCAGACGCAGCTGTGCGGCGCCAAGGCTCGGCTAAACAAGGCTCAGCCGGACAGGTCTCGGCCAGGGATGGCGCTCCGGGCGGCACCACAGGCACTGTCCTGATCCTCCCGGTCATCCGTATCGAACGCGCGCCTGAAGCAACCAGCGGCGGCCACGGACCGGAACAGGGAACAGCTCCTCGCCGCCGCCGTCGCCGGCGCTGACACATCGGAAACCTCGATATGCCGGAGACGCGCTTTCCGATCCGGACTGGACGGCAAGTTCAGACCGCATCGTCTGTGCTGGTACTGGCGTTGCTGAGCCTGACGCTTGGCGGTTGCAGCGGCGGTGATTTCGGCCGCACCCGAGAGGATTTTCGCAACGACGACATGCACCGCTGGATGGGCGGCGAGGTGACGGGAAGCATTGGCGTGCGACCGTCGCAATTCCAGCTCACCGATTCCGAACGGCAGCTTCGCGATCTCGCCTATCAATTTGTCGAGCCGCCGCTGTCGCGGCCTGCCTGGAAGAGCGTGTTCGGCGATTACAAGCCGTTTGCCTCGCCGTGGCGGCAGGGCGCGCCGCTGTTCGATCGCACCGCCTACGGACGCGCGCTGATCGACGAGCCGCACCGCTCCGATGCTTCGCGCTATGCGCAACTGATCGATGACGTCCGTGACGACATCACGCGCTTCGATCCGTTCTTCACAGCCGCCGCCCGCGTGCTCGATCTCGACAGGAAGCGTAGCGCCAGCCTGGCGCATGTTTCGGAACTGTCACCGCGCGAACGCGCCGACGCCGTCGCCCGCATGGAAGAGAACACCCTGATCGTGCAATGGGTGCAGCAATGCCTGGAGCAGAGGATTTCGTCCTATCATTGGGCGCTGGAGCGGCTGGTCATCCAGGGGCCGGACAACATAGCGGCCGACGCAGACCGGTTGATCGGCCAGCTTGCCGCCCTTGCGGCAAATCCGCCGGTCGCCGTGCAGCCCGTGATCGGACATACCGTGCGCGCGCGGGGCTAGTAAATCCGGATCAGCGCCTGGTCCGCGGCGGATCGGCTTGCTTCGCCGCCTGAGGCTCGGTCTGCACCTTGCAGCTCGAGGCGGCGAGCGCGGCCTGCGCCTGCGCCATCAGGCCCGGCTCGGGCGCCAGCGCCTTCAGCAGGATCAGACCGGTGGCGGTGGGCGAATCGATGATCAGCCGGTCGGCCGAAGTTACATCTTCCTCTTCCGGCAGATCGGCATGCTGCGCTTCGGTCATCAGGTCGAGCTCGATCACCTTGCGCCCTGCGGACCGGTCGTTGATCGCGTAATAGGCGACATCGCTGCGGGTGTAGAACGACACCGACGTATAGGCCTGGCTGACCGGAACGGTGAGCTTGAGCGGTCCGCCCGACAGGTCGTAACGGCAAACCGCGGTCGCGAAGGCCGGATCCAGATACGGCATGAGCACGTTGCCGGGATCGGCAAGCGGAAGCGGGGTCACGGCGTTGAGCTTCGTCATTTGCGCGAGACGCGAATATGCATCGTTGTCTGCGATCTGCGGCAACGCCAGAACACTGACGAGATGGACGACGCCGCCAAGCAGCATGCCGGCGACAATCGTGAACAGGAGCCGGATCACGGGCACCCCACGGTCGAAATCTGGGGCAGCGGCGCGTCGCGCGGCGTGCGCGTCGCGACGCCGACGGGCGTGTCGTAAAGCCGCAGCACCAGCGTGTAGCGCTCGATCCCTCCGGTCGGCAGCCAATTTCCCGCACGGGATCGCGACGCCACCCGGATCTCGAAGGCGCCGTCGGCGCCGCGCACGATCTCCTCGCTGGTGAAGCCGTAGCGCTGCAGCGAATTCGCAACCAGATGTCCCTTCTGGTCGTAGAGGGTCAGCGTCCAGAACCGGGCCGGGGGTGTCACGCCGCTGACGACCACGTCGCAGCGGCCGTCGAGCGGGTGTTTGCGGTTGTCGGCCCTGGCCAGGAATGCCACGCCGTCGCCGGCGCCGATCGGCAATTCACCGCTGCGCGCAATGGCGGCGCGCGAATAGGGATCGACGTCGGGCGTACCGGTCTTGGGCCGGGCGGTCCAGGCACCGATCGTGAGCGCGCCAAAATCGGTGCCGCGGGTCGCCGTCATCCACGTCGCACCGAGCCCGATGGCCGTGGCGATGATCAACGTCAGCAAGGTGATGAATAGCAGCCGCACGTCAGTTCTTACGCGGGAAGGGCGCCGGGCCGCCGTCCGGCACCGCCGCCGCCACGAAGTTTTCCGGAAATGCCAGCGAGCTGGACGATACCGGCCTGGCGGGTTGCGGCGGATCGCTGGACGACGTCTTGCCGACGGTCCTGCCGGCATCGTCGAGCATCTTTTCTATCTGCACCAGGATATCGGCGCCGCGCTTGGTCAGCACCGGCGGCGGTCCGGGTTTCACCTCCAGAACCTTGGGCGCGCCGTTCGCGGCGACGGCGGCTTCGGAAGCAGGCGGCGTTGGCAGCTTGGTTCCCATTCCGACGCCCGACAATTCCTTGATCTCGACGCCCTCATGCGCGGCGACCATGATGTCGTGCCAGGTCTGGGCCGGCAGCGCGCCGCCGGTCATGCGGTTGGTCGGCGAATAATCGTCATTGCCGTACCAGACCGCGCAGGTGAAATTGCCAGTATATCCGACGAACCACGCGTCGCGGTAATTGTTGGTGGTGCCGGTCTTGCCGGCAGTCGGAATGCCGTCCAGCGCCGCGCGCCGGGCGGTGCCTTCGCTGACGACATGGCTCATCATGCCGGCCATGTCGGCGGCGACCGAGGCCGGAATGGCTTGCGTCGGCTTCGGGCCGTCGCGGTCATAACGCCAGACCAGATCGCCGGAGCCGGTGCGGACTTCAAGCACCGCATGAGGCGTGACCGCTTTGCCCCTGTTGGGAAAGGTCGCATAGGCGACGGCGTGCTCGATCACCGTGACGGCGTCGGCGCCGATCGGCAGCGACGGCGTGTCGGGCAGCGGCGCCTTGATGCCGAAGCGGCGCGCGACTTCGACGATCTTGGCGCGGCCTTTCTTGGCGGAGTCCCACTGGTTTTTCGGATTATTGCCGATCGCGATCGACAGCTTTACCGGCACCACATTGATCGAGTGGGTGATCGCCTGCGTCAGCGTCACCGCGCCGGAATAGGAGTGGCCGTAGTTCTGCGGGCACCAATTGCCGAGGCAGACCGGGCCGTCGACCACGATCGAACTCGGCTTGAAGCCGTTCAGGAGCGCGGTGGTGTAGACATAGGGCTTGAACGACGAACCGGGCTGGCGGTAGGCGTCGGTGGCGCGGTTGAACTGGCTCGCGCCATAGTCGCGGCCGCCGACCATCGCGCGTATGCCGCCGTCGAGATCGGAGACGACGGTCGCGGCCTGCGTCGCATGATAGTCGCGGCCGAACTGGCGCAGCTCGTTTTCGATCGTGTCTTCTGCGGCATGCTGCACATTCATGTCGATCGCGGTGCGGACCACGAAGACCCGCTCATTGTAGGATTTCGGGAACGTGTCGACCAGCTTGCGCATCTCGTCGAACGCATAATCGAGATAATAGTTCGGCGAATTTTCCTCGCGGCGGTCGACCGCGGTGGCCGGATTGCGCCGCGCGCCGAACACCTGGCCTTCGGTCATGAAGCCGGCGTCGACCAGATTGTCCAGGACCTGGTTGGCGCGGGCGCGCGCGGCGGGCAGGTTGATGTGCGGGGCGTATTTGGTGGGCGCCTTGAACAGCCCGGCGAGCATGGCCGCTTCCGCGAGAGTGACGTCGCGCACCGATTTGTTGAAATAGAAATGCGCCGCGCCGTCGACGCCGAAGGTGCCGCCGCCCATATAGGCGCGGTCGAGATAGAGCTTCAGGATCTCGTTCTTGGTAAGGCGTGTCTCCAGCCAGACCGCGAGGAAGGCCTCGTTGATCTTGCGCTCGATGGTACGCTCGTTGCTGAGGAACAGGTTCTTGGCAAGCTGCTGGGTGATCGACGAACCGCCCTGCCGGACGCCGCCCGCCTGCGCGTTGGTCACCAGCGCGCGGAGCGTTCCGGAGATGTCGATGCCGAAATGATCGTAGAAGCGGCGGTCCTCGGTCGCTAGCGTCGCCTTGATCAGGCTGTCCGGAAAATCCTCCAGCGGAATCGAGTCGTTGTGCTTGATGCCGCGGCTGCCGATCGGATTGCCGTAGCGGTCGAGAAATGTCACCGCGAGGTCGGATTTCTTCAGCCAGTCCTCGTCGGCCGTCTCCCGAAAGGCCGGCACCGCCAGCGCCAGCAACAGGATCAGCCCGGCGAGCCCGATCGTGGCCGCTTCGGACAACGGCTCGATGAACACCCACCGTTTCCAGCGGCCGACATAGAAGCGGTCCATGAAGGTCGAGAACCGCTCATAGAGTTCGCGAGCGCCGACATAGGTCGAGAACAGGGTGGAATCGAAACGTGCGTCCAGATCCAGACGGAGGTTGTTGATCCGCCTTTTCCAGCCGTCTGGAATGATCCTGCGCACCCGGAGCCCTTAGGTCAATTCGCAACGCCTGGGCACCCTGCCGGGGCACCGTCGAGACGTCTTGCGTGAAGGTTGCGGCGAACCCAAGGCGCTTTTCCGCCGTTGGGCGATTCGCTGATTTTGTAGCCGAGCAAAGACCATAAACCAATGGCGCTGCAAGGACATTGATTTGGAAGGGCTAACGTTCCGCCCTATCTCTTGATCTCCTGTTGGCGCCAGATCGCTCCACTTGCCTGCGCATGGCGACAGCCCCTAGAAGGGCTGCCAACCCCCCGACAGCCGGAATCGTTGCGACGCATGACAGCAGCTCCCAAGCCGCCCTCCGAGCAGGAGGGATTTTTCTGGAAAACCAAGACGTTGGAAGAAATGTCCAACGCTGAATGGGAAAGCCTGTGCGACGGCTGCGCGCGCTGTTGTCTCGAGAAGCTCGAGGACGAGGACACCGGGAAGATCTATTTCACCCACGTTTCCTGCCGGCTGCTGGATTCCGGGCTATGTGGTTGCAAGGACTATGCAAACCGGTCGGAACAGGTTCCGGATTGCGTGCGGCTCACGCCGGACAATGTCCGTACCCTGAACTGGCTGCCGCCAAGCTGCGCCTACAAGCTGGTGGCGGAGGGCCGCGATCTCTATTGGTGGCATCCGCTGGTTTCGGGCGATCCCGACACCGTGCATGAGGCCGGCGTCTCCGTGCGCGGGCGGGTCCAGGGCACGGAAGACGAGATTGCGGATGCCGACCTCGAAGATCATATCGTGCAATGGCCGGCGCTGCTGCCGAAGCGGGCACAGCTCAAAAAGCGGCCCCGATCCTGAATGGACGGCCATATTCGATCACGCGATTGCGAATACCGCTTCGCGGGACGCACCCATGCGCGTAACCCGCTGCCGCCGCGTTGGTTTGTCGACTAAAGTTGCAACCACAGATGATTCCGACCGACCGGCCGCCGTTGCGCATCAGATAAATTCAAATCGACATGAACAAGTTCGAAAGGCAGGCCGCTGGATCGGCCAGCCCCCAGACATTGCCTGAAGCCGTCGCCCGCGATCTGTCACAAATTCCGGCGGAGGTGCTCGATCTCAGCGACGCGCCGCCGCTCGCCCCCCGCGCGGCGCTGACCCAGCGCGAGGTCCGCACCATCCTGATGAGTCTGCTGCTGACGATGTTCCTGGCCGCCCTGGACCAGACCATCGTCGCGACCGCATTGCCGACCATCGGCCGCCAGTTCCGCGATGTCTCCAGCCTGTCCTGGGTGATTACGGCCTATTTGCTGGCCTCGACCGCGGTAGCGCCGGTGTTCGGGACGCTCAGCGATATCTATGGCCGCCGCGCCATGATTATTCTGTCGCTCAGCCTGTTCATCTCGGGTTCGATCCTGTGCGCGCTGGCGCCGAACTTGACGGTATTGATCCTGGCGCGCGGGCTACAGGGTCTTGGCGGCGGCGGCATCATGCCGATCGTGCAGACCGTGATTTCCGATGTCGTGACGCCGCGCGAGCGTGGCCAATACCAAGCTTATTTCAGCGGGGTGTGGATGACCGCGGGCATCGGCGGCCCGGTACTCGGCGGCTTCTTCGCCGAACATCTGCACTGGTCGATGATCTTCTGGATCAACGTGCCACTGGGGCTGGCGTCGCTGGCGATGCTGTTGCCGAAGATGGGCAAGATCCCGGTCTTTCACCGCAGGCGCAAGGTCGACTGGGCCGGCGGCCTGCTGCTGATGGCGTCCGCGGTCGTGATCATGCTGGTGCTGACCTGGGGCGGTAACCGCTATCTCTGGCTGTCACCGACCATTCTGGCGATGGTCGGTGCCTCCGTTGCCCTGACGCTCGCGTTCGTCTGGCATGCCGGCACCACGGAAGAGCCGTTCCTGCCGCTGTCATTGATGGGCGGAACGGTCGCACCTTACGCGATGGCCGCCGGCGGCTGCGCCTATGGCGCGATGCTGGGGCTGACCGTGCATCTGCCGCTATATTACGAGGCGGTCTACCATCTCAGCGCCAGCGGCGCCGGTCTGGCGCTGATTCCGCTGGCTGCCGTGCAGACCGGGGGGGCCGCGATCGCCGGTCGGACCATGGCGCGGGCCAAGCACTACAAGCTCGTGGCCATCATCGGGACGTTGTGCTCGGCGTTGCTCGGAACTGCGATGGCGCTGACGACGCTGCCGTTGTGGGCGATGCTGATGCTGCTGTCGGTATTTGCGCTTGGACTGGGGACGGTGTTTCCGGTCAGCGTGGTTGCGTTGCAGAATTCGGTGGCGCGTTCGCAGGTCGGCACCGTGACCGGTGCGATGAATTTCTTCCGGGCGCTGATGGCCTCGTTCATGGTGGCGGCGTTCAGCGCGATCCTGCTGATGGCGCTGGGCGGGGATATTTCGCTGAGCGGCGAGAGCCAGGGGCCGGTGGGTTCCATATCCTCCGCCGATATGGCCGCGGCGTTCCGTTACGTGTTCGGCGCCGCCGCGGTGCTGCTCGCCTGCTCGGCGCTATGCATGATCGTGATGGAAGAGAAGCCGCTGGCCGGCCCGGCCAAGCCGCCCTCCGTGGCGATGGAGTAGGGTGGCCCGGAGCTTTTTCGGTTCCGGTTGAATCGGTGAGGCTCAGCTATCTCGTTTTGCATCCCGGCTGGCTGGACCGGGCGGCGCGGCCGGAGCCTCTTGCCGTAAAAATCGACCATGGCCTTAACCGCACGTTCAATGTGTTCGTCAACCGGCTGACAACCAATCCGATCTAGGTTCCGCCGCAAAGCAGTGGGGGGATCGAGAGAACCCCGGCGACCGTCAGCAGGAGTTTCGGATGCGCCAGTTGGTTTCACGATTCCTGGGCGATCAATCCGGCGCCACGGCCATCGAATATTGTCTGATCGCGGGCAGCATCGCCCTCATGATCATTGTCGTCGTTCAGGGGATCGGTCCCCAACTCGCCGCCACGTTTGCGGCAATCACCGGCTCTCTGAACTGAGTGGAGGCCGGCTGTTTACCTACAGCGGGATGACAGGAAAACCGGACTCCCATATTTTTTACATCATAGTCCATTTCGGCCGTCACGTTCGTTTCCCGCAGCCGTTCAACCCCCGCGGCGTGATGATCCGCGCGAATATCGGCCAGCTGCCGCCGATCTCGGCTGCGTTGCCGCATGACGGGCGCGCAAATTGGATCCAAGAATAGACGTCGTGAATCGGACACCAAGAGAAGTTGAGTTTATCGCTTAACAAATGGCTAAGCGTCACAATAAGCATTCGAGATGATGCGTGGCGGTCCACATTTTCTTAATCCGCTAGATATTCGCTGAAGGCTATAAAACGGCCATCACATTTCTGTTTGGGCAGGACGGAAGATGTATTTGAGTGGTGCTGGGCAGGTCGGCAATCAAGCCGAAGCGGCGATGGTATCCATGCAAGCGCATGGCGTGCTGCCGACTCCCTCGAATTTTTCGGTCTGGTACGCCTATCATTCGGGCCAGAATGCCGATCTCACCCAGACGATCGACGTGCTCGTTTCCAATAATTGTCCGATCGACGATCAAACGCTCGATGAGTTGCATGGCAAGTTCTTCAGGTCGCCCAACGCGGATATGGCGCTGTGGGATACATCGATACGGGCCAGGGAGACGTTAAAGGCGGTCCTGGATTTCGTCGAGAAGACCAAAAACGATGCGAACGGCATCGGCACCGCCATCGAGGATATCTCGACGCAGTTTCTGGCCAACGTGAAGTCTTTGGCAGACCTCATCGAATCCCTGGTCGAGGAGACCAGCAGGATCGTGGGGCGCAGCGAACGGCTTGGCCTCGATCTCAAGCAGTCGGCCGACAAGATCGATGCGCTGGAACGGACCCTGCAAGACGCCCGGCGCGAGGCCACGACGGATGGCCTGACAGGTATCGCGAACCGCAGATATTTCGATATGTCGCTGCAAACGATGAGCGGCGACGCCATGAATAGTGGCGATGATCTGTCGCTGTTGCTGGTCGATATAGATCACTTCAAAAAGGTCAACGATACTTGGGGCCACGCGACCGGCGACGAGGTTCTTCAACTCGTTGCGGCCACACTCACGCAGACCGTAAGGGGGCAGGATTGCCCGGCGCGCTATGGCGGCGAGGAGTTCGCCGTGATTTTGCCCGGCACGCCGATCGATGCTGCCCTGCATGTGGGCGAGAATATCAGGACGGCGCTTGGACGGAGGCTGTTTGTGCCGCGCGAAGCCGAGGAGGCCGTCTGCACGGTGACCGTGTCAATCGGCGTTGCCTGCTACGAACCCGGTGAACCGCTGGCGCAGTGGGTGCAACGCGCTGACGCAGCTCTTTATCGGGCAAAGAAAACGGGAAGAGATCGCGTCGTCTCTGCTTGAGTCCCTTGGTGCCAGGAGCTGGAAATGAGAAGATGTCTGATTGTTGATGACTCGCGCGTCGTGCGTTCGGTCGCGCGACGCTTCATCGAACCCCTGGGCTTTGCCGTCGACGAGGTCGGCGATGGTCAAATGGCCGTCGCTGCCTGTGAGCAGCAAATGCCGGACGTGGTTCTGCTGGACTGGAATATGCCGGTCATGACCGGAATCGAATTCCTGCGTCATCTGCGGGCCCGGGACGATGGCGACAAGCCGATCGTGATCATGTGTACGACCGAGAAGGACGTCAATCATATCCAGGAGGCGATCACGGCGGGCGCCAACGAGTATCTCGTCAAGCCTTTCGATCAGGATACGTTGACGGCCAAGTTCGGCAAGGTCGGGCTTGGATAGATTCGGGCTTTCAGTCTTTGCTCTGCAGCCTTGCTCTGCAATCCTGCTCTGAAAGCCTGCGCGCGGACGCTGCCGGATCTGCGTCTGCTCTCACCATCGGGGTTCTCCCGTCTCGATCCGGTCTCCGCCTTGCCGCCGATCTGGGCGCGGCATCTGCGATCATGATCTATAGCGTTTTCAAGCGAAGTGGATTCCGGTTCGCGTGAAGGAAGCGCGTCGACACGGGAATCTAGCCCGCCTTTTTTGATCGGACGGGCGCGCGTGCCGGCTTCTCGGCCTTCCGCGGCGCTTGCGACTTTTCTTCCTTGACCGCGCGCTTGCCCGAGATTGGCAGCAGCATTTCACGCTGGCCTTCGACGCGCTTGCGCGGCTTCCTGCCTTTGGCTGTCGCTGCGGCAGCCGCGGATTGCTTTTCCCCGGCCAGGCTGCGCTTGAGCGCGTCCATCAGATTGATGACGTTGCCGCCTGATTTGGGTGCGGCCTTCGGCGTCCTCTGCAGGCCGTTGCGCTTTTGATTGATCAACTCGACCAGCGCGGATTCGTAGCGATCCTCGAATCTGTCGGGCTCGAACGATCCGGATTTCTTCTCGACGATGTGCTTGGCGAGATCCAGCATATCCTTGGTGACTTTGACATCCTGGATGCCGTCGAAATATTCCTTTTCGCTGCGCACCTCATAGGGATAGCGCAGCAGCGTGCCCATCAGGCCCTTGTCGAGCGGCTCCAGCGCGATGATGTGTTCGCGGTTGGTCAGCACCACGCGGCCGATCGCAATCTTGTTCATGCCGCGGATGGTTTCGCGGATCACGGCGAAGGCATCATGGCCGACCTTGCCGTCGGGCACGAGGTAATAGGGGCGGATCAGGTACCGGTTGTCGATGTCGGACTTTGGGACGAACTCGTCGATCTCGATCGTGTGGGTCGATTCCAGCGCGATGTCGTCAAGTTCGTCCTTCGAGACCTCGATGTAAGTATCGGTGTCGATCTTGTAGCCTCTCACGATGTCGTCGGCGGCGACTTCCTCGCCGGTTTCGGCGTCGACCTTGGCATATTTGATGCGGTGCCCGGTCTTGCGGTTGATCTGGTTGAAGCTGACTTTTTCGGTGTCCGATGTCGCCGGATAAAGGGCGACCGGGCAGGTCACGAGCGAAAGGCGCAGGAAGCCTTTCCAGTTGGCGCGGGGGGCCATGAGACTACTCCGAAACGCGACAAACGACGGCGGACCATACCACCTGAGAGCCCGATCTTGAACAGGCCAGGGCGGGGTAATCGCCTGACGGGGGTCAACCGCTACGCGCCCGGTTGGTTGCAAGGAGCAGCGTTCCCCAAATCGCGCAGCCGCAGGCCGCGGAACATAGTCCGGGACCATGCGTTGCATCACTCCTATCAACCGCGTGAGTCTGCACCGCGCAATCGAGCCCGCCTAGTTCGCGCCAGGATTCCCGCCGCCAAAGACTCCGCCAAAAGACCCTTGCCAACATGATTGTCGCCAAGCTTGCGCGCGACCGCGCGAAGCATGGTTTCGATTCGCCGTTCCGGCGCATATGTAGCGAGCCTAATGAAGGCTGAACTTGTGAAGAGGTCCGTGCGACTACCTACCGGCCGTAATGTGCCTCCAACTTGTTTGGTCTGAAGAACTTGCGGTCATGAAGAAAAAGTAACATTGCGATATGTACCCCGTTCATTGCCCGTTCACGCCCGTCGGCCTCTTCTGGATGGCGGATATCGTGCAGCCTACATTCGGAGACCAGCTTGCGCCTGCTCGTCGTTGAAGATGATCCCGATCTTAATCGTCAGCTCACCACGGCCCTGACCGACGCCGGTTACGTGGTCGACCGCGCCTTCGACGGCGAGGAGGGCCATTTTCTCGGCGACAGCGAGCCTTACGACGCCGTCGTGCTCGATATCGGCCTGCCGAAGATGGACGGCCTCTCGGTGCTGGAGGCCTGGCGCCGCAACGGCCGCGTGATGCCGGTTCTCATCCTCACCGCGCGCGACCGCTGGAGCGACAAGGTGCAGGGTTTTGACGCCGGCGCCGACGACTATGTCGCAAAACCCTTTCATCTCGAGGAAGTTCTGGCCCGGATTCGCGCGCTGCTGCGCCGCTCCACCGGCCATGCCCAGAGCGAATTGATCTGCGGCCCGGTTTCGCTCGATACCCGCACCGGACGCGTCAGCGTGTCCGGCAATCCGGTCAAGATGACCTCGCACGAATACCGGTTGCTGGCCTATCTCATGCACCATACCGGGCGCGTGGTGTCGCGCACCGAACTGGTCGAGCACCTCTACGACCAGGACTTCGATCGGGACTCCAACACGATCGAGGTTTTCGTCGGCCGCATCCGCAAGAAACTCGACGTCGACATCATCCAGACCGTGCGCGGGCTGGGCTATCTGCTGACGCCGCCGTCGCCAAGCGCTTGATGCTGTGGCTTGACCGGCTGACGCTTGATAAAGCCTATTGATCGGGCGCCGGGCTTGTCCTCTTGTTCGGGCATGATTTTGTCTGGAAACCGGCACTTGGCCGTCGGGCGTCCGCCCGCGGAGACGCCTTTCGGGATGATGCCCTGATGCGCGCCAGTTCGCTCGCCACCCGGCTGTTCCTGTCCGCGACCGCATGGGTGGTGGTGATCCTGGCGATCACGGGGTTCATCCTCTCGTCGGTCTATCGCGACGCCACCGAGCGCGCCTTCGACCGCCGCCTCAACCTTTACCTCCGTAACCTGGTTGCGGAAGTCGCAACGCCGGACGAGCCGCCCGACCGCCAGTTCCAGTCGCTCGGCGAACCCTTGTTCGAACTGCCGCTGTCCGGCTGGTACTGGCAGATCACCCGCACCGACACCGAAAAAGCGGATACCCGCGCGTCGCGTTCGCTGTGGGACAAGAAATTGCCGAAGCTCGACGAACGCAGCACCGACCTGACCGCCGCCGGCGTCCGTCTCGGTTATGTCGATGGCCCCGAGGGGCAGGACCTGCGCATGGTGGAGCGGCCCGTCGATCTCGGCGCCGACGGCAAATATCTCGTCAGCGTGGCCGGTGACGCCACCGAGATCTTCGATGAGACACGTACGTTCGACTATTATCTCGGCGGCACCTTTGTCGCGCTATCGATCGTGCTGCTGCTGACCACGATTTTCCAGGTCCGTTTCGGCCTGGCGCCGCTGAAACGCATTTCGGATTCGATCGCCGATATCCGGTCCGGCCGCGCCGAACGGCTCGAGGGCGAATTTCCTGTCGAAATCGCGCCGCTGGCGCGCGAAACCAACGCCCTGATCGATGCCAACCGGGAAATCGTCGAGCGCGCGCGCACCCATGTCGGCAATCTCGCCCATGCCATCAAGACGCCGCTGTCGGTGATCGTCAACGAAGCCACGGCGCATGGCGCAGATCCGTTCGCCACCAAGATCCTGGAACAGGCCGATGTGATGCGCGATCAGGTGGCGCACCATCTGGAGCGCGCGCGGATCGCAGCGCGCCTCACCATCGTCGGCACGGTTACCGAGGTCGCGCCCACGATCGAGGCGCTGCGCCGGACCATGGAGAAGATCCACCGCGGCCGCGGCGTCGCGATCGAGGTCGAGGCCGATCCGCAGGCGAAGTTTCGCGGCGAGCGGCAGGACTTCGAGGAGATGGTTGGCAATCTTGTCGACAACGCCTGCAAATGGGCGGCCTCGCGGGTGTATATCGAGGCGCGGATGGAGCGTCCGGCCGGGCCGGGCGCCCCGCCGATATTGCGGGTGACGGTTGACGATGATGGGCGCGGGCTTTCGGCCGCCGAACGCGCGCAGGCTTCCCGGCGCGGCCAGCGGCTGGACGAGTCCAAGCCGGGTTCGGGGCTGGGGCTGTCGATCGTCGTCGAACTCGCGTCCCTCTACGGCGGCAGCTTTTCGCTCGGCAACGCGCCGATCGGCGGATTGCGCGCTGAACTGGCGCTGCCGGGCGTGTGACAATGCCGCTCGCGGTTTCCGGAAAGGCGTCTCCCGCCGCTGTTCCTAAACGACTTCTTAACGCGGCCGCTCTTATGGTGACCGGTGGGCGCGTTTGCGGCGCCCGCACGATTTTTGACGATCATCCGGACGTATGAGCCAGACACCGAACGAGCGGCTGAGGGACTATCTCACGCAGCTTCCGCCGCAGTCGCAGGCGCTGCTGATGCGGGAGTTCGAGCGCGCCATCGAACGCGGCGAGGACACCGCCGTCGCCACTTATGTGCTGGAAGAGCTGCGCAAGGTTGTGCGCGGTCCGGACGAGGGCGCGCGGCCGCGGACCGATGATCCGGCCCGGCTGGTGTTTCGCCCGCTGGAGCGGTTCCTTGTCGACGGCAATTTTCCGAGACGGCCGGGCCAGATCCGCCGGGCTTCGCTGCCGCCGATCTGGCAATGGCTGACCCGGGAAGGCGCGGCCCAGCAGGCGCACGAATTCGAAGCGGCGCTGGCCAATCTGCCGAGCACCGGAACGCCGTCCGCGGTCGAAGCGGCCGTCCGCACGTTCGAGCAGGCCGCGGCGGCGGCGATCGTGGCGATCGCAACGCCAGGCACCGGCGGCGACCGGCGTGCGCTGGCCCGGGTCGGCGGGCCCGAGGTGCTCGAGGATCTGCTGCCGATCGGCCTGTTGTTGCAGGCCCGTGATGCGATCGAAACCCTCAACGGCCGGTTGCCGACCCGTTACAGGTTTTTCGCCGAAACGCAGATTGCCGCCGTCATCGCCGCGCTCAACGTGCCCACGCTGCAAACGCCGCAACTGCTGCCGTTCGCCTTGTCGATGGTGATGCAGCGGCTGACCGCGCCGTGGCAGATCATTCGTCTCGCCATCAAGATGGCGGCATCCGATGATGAAATCCGCGTTGCGGCGACGCCCTATGGGGTGGCCGTCACCATCGCGCTGCACGATTTGTCATTCCTGACCGCGGTCCTGCGAACCGATATCAGGCGCGGCCATTTCGACAACGTCGCCGAGAATCTGAAGACGCTCCATGACGGCGTGCGCGGCCTGCGGACCGAACTCGACCTGCGCAACGAATCCAACTGGGGCAGGCAGTTGACGTCGATCCGGGCGGAGATTTCCAACGCGCTGCAATCGGAAATCGAGAGCGTGCCCGGCCGCGTCCGCCGCATTCTGCGTCAGCGTCCCGACAAGGATATCACCATCGGCGCCAGGGTCGATTCCACCGAGGTCGACGAAGCCGCTGCATCGATCGATTTCGTTGCGGTCTGCCGCACCTATGCCAGCGAGCTTGCGATCAACGAGGTCACGCTGCGGACCTATTCCGACCTCCAGCAATATGTCGAACAGGCCACGGAGGCGCTGGTGCAATCGCTGCGCAACGGCGACATCAAGACGCGCGCCTACCGGCAGATGCAGGTCGAGGCCGCGATCCGCTTCTGCGAAGTGCTGTTCGGCCACGACTATGCGTCGCTGATGAGCCGTGCGGCCGAGAACGCGGTGGTCCCCGGCGAGCGCAAATCCTCGCGCGCCGGATAAAAGTAAAAGGTGGTGTAAATCTAAAGCACTATTTATAGTTGAATATGGCCGGTTGGCGGATTCAATCAAGCGGGTGTTTATTGTTTGCTGGCCCTGAATGGGCACGGCAAGCCTACCGCGCAGAGCACGGAATTTGATGTCAATTGGCGTCGGATTTCAGCGGCGTTTGATAGCGCGCCTCCTTGCCGGTTTTGTGACGGACTGAACGGCCAATTTGCGCTGATAATTGTCAATTGCCCGGCTTGTGGCCCGTGGTGTAAAGCGGCGCATCGGCGCCGTGGCGCCGCTCCACCGGAACCCGCTTGATGACGCTGTGGTTTGTGTTCGCGCTGATGACGGCTGCGGCGATTTTTGCCGTGCTCTGGCCGTTGGGTCGCCGCGGCCGGCCGCAAAACGACGCCAGCGAAGCTACCGTTTACAAGGATCAACTGGCGGAGATCGACCGCGACCTCGCGGCGGGGTTGATCGGCCGGCCTGAAGCCGAGGCCGCGCATGTCGAAATCGGCCGCCGCCTGCTGGCCGCCGCCGACGATCAGCGCGCGCCGCCGGCTGCGGCCAGCCTCAAGCTGCGGCGTGTGGCGGCGTTGATGGCTTTGATTGGCTTGCCGATCTTGTCGGCGGCGTTTTACCTGCCGCTGGGCTCGCCGCAGCTTGGCGATTTTCCGCTGGCGGAGCGGATGCGCAGTCCGGGCGCCAACCAATCGCTCGACAATCTGGTTGCGCAGGTCGAAGAACATTTGGAGAAAAATCCGACCGACGGCCGCGGCTGGAACGTGCTGGCGCCGGTGCTGATGCGCCTTGGCCGCTATGACGAGGCGGTGCGCGCCTATCGCAATTCAATTACCTATAATGGGGATAGCGCCGACCGCCGGGCCGATTTGGGCGAAGCGATCGCCGGGGTTGCCGGCGGTGTCGTCACCGCCGAGTCCAAGGCCGAATTCCAGCGCGCGGTGGCGCTCGATGCCGCCGACGTGAAGGCGCGTTATTTCCTTGGCGTTGCCGCCGAGCAGGACGGGCGCAAGGCCGAAGCCGCCGCGATCTGGAACGAGATGCTGGCGAGCGCGGCGTCGGACGCGCCGTGGCGCCCCCTGGTTCAGGCGGCATTGGTCCGCGTCGGCGGATCCTCCGCGCCGGCGCTGCCTGATGGCGCGATGGAAGCGGCAAAGGATATGGGCGAAGCCGATCGCAATGCGATGATCCACGGCATGGTCGACCGTCTCGCCACCCGGTTGAAGCAGAACGGTGGCGATGTCGAGGGATGGCTGCGGCTGGTGCGGGCCTATATGGTGATGGGCGACCGCGACAAGGCCAAGAGCGCGCTGACGGACGCCCGTCAGGCCGTCGCCAACGATGCCGAGCGGTTGCGGCAGTTGAACGAGGGCCTCAAAAATCTGGGTCTCGATGGATAGGCTTCTCGATGGACGGGCCTGATGCACAAGACTGTGAAGTGTCGTTCGGACGGCGCCATGCGAAGGATGAGAGCGTTTTTACGCGAAGTGGATACCGGTGCGCGTGAGGAAAACGCGTCGAAACAGCAATCTGGCGCTTCGGTTCTGATTCCATCAGAACCGATCATGCTCTAGGGAACACGCATGACGCGCAAACAACGGCGGCTGACGATGATTGGCGGTTCGCTCGCGGTGCTCGGCATCGCGGCGGCGCTGGTGCTGAACGCGCTGCAGGATTCGATCGTGTTTTTCTCGACTCCGGTCATGGTGGCGGAGAAACATATTCCGCCGGGCAGGCGCTTTCGGCTCGGCGGGCTGGTGGAAAAGGGCTCGCTGGTGCGCGGCGCCGATCTTGCCGTGAGCTTCAAGGTCGGCGACGGCAGCGTCACCTTGCCGGTTTCCTACAAGGGCATTCTTCCCGACCTGTTTCGCGAAGGGCAGGGCGTGGTCGCCGAAGGCGCGCTCGATACATCCGGCGTGTTCAGGGCCGACACGGTGCTCGCCAAGCATGACGAGACCTACATGCCCAAGGACGTCGCGGACGCGTTGAAGAAGCAGGGACACTGGAAAGACGATTACGGCGCCAAGGCAGAGACCGAGCCGGGAGCTTCGCAAACCGCGCAAGGCGCATCGCAGGGAGTGCGGGAGTGATCGCGGAAGCCGGACATTACGCCCTGGTGCTGGCGCTGGGACTGGCGCTGATCCAGTCGACGGTGCCGATTTTCGGCGCGCGCTGGCACGATCCGGCGCTGATGAATGTCGCGCGCTCGACGGCGCTGGCGCAGATGGTGTTTGCCCTGGGGTCGTTTGCCGCGCTGGTCACGCTGCACGTCACGTCGGATTTTTCGGTCGTCAACGTGTTCGAGAATTCACATTCGCTGAAACCGATGATCTACAAGATCACCGGCGTCTGGGGTAATCATGAAGGCTCGATGCTGTTGTGGGTGTCGATCCTGGCCCTGTTCGGCGGCCTCGTCGCCGCTTTCGGCAACAATCTGCCACTGTCGCTGCGCGCCCATGTGCTGGCGGTGCAGGCCTGGATCGCCAGCGCGTTCTACCTGTTCATCCTGATCACATCGAATCCGTTCCTGCGCATCGCCAATCCGCCGATCGAGGGCCGCGATCTCAATCCGGTATTGCAGGATATCGGCCTCGCCGTACACCCGCCGATGCTCTATCTGGGCTATGTCGGTTTCTCGATCTCGTTTTCGTTTGCGGTCGCGGCGCTGATCGAAGGCCGGATCGATGCCGCCTGGGCGCGCTGGGTGCGGCCGTGGACGCTGCTGGCCTGGATATTCCTGACGCTCGGCATCGCGATGGGCTCGTACTGGGCCTATTACGAGCTCGGCTGGGGCGGCTGGTGGTTCTGGGACCCGGTCGAGAACGCCTCGCTGATGCCGTGGCTCGCCGGCACCGCGCTGTTGCACTCCGCCGTCGTGATGGAAAAGCGCAACGCGCTCAAGGTCTGGACCATCCTGCTGTCGATCCTGACCTTCTCGCTGTCGCTGCTCGGCACCTTCCTGGTGCGCTCGGGCGTCCTGACCTCGGTGCATGCGTTCGCGACCGATCCCGAGCGCGGCGTATTCATCCTGCTCATTCTTTGCGTGTTCATCGGCGGCAGCCTGTCGCTTTACGCCTGGCGGGCTTCGGCGCTGAAGCAGGGCGGGTTGTTCGCGCCGATTTCGCGCGAGGGTGCGCTGGTGCTCAACAACCTGTTCCTCACCACCGCCTGCGCCACCGTGTTCGTCGGAACGCTGTATCCGCTGGCGCTGGAAGTCCTGACCGGCGACAAGATCTCGGTCGGAGCGCCGTTTTTCAATCTCACCTTCGCGCCGTTGTTCGTTCCGTTGCTGATCGCCATGCCGTTCGGACCGTTGCTGGCGTGGAAGCGCGGCGACCTGCTCGGGGCCGCGCAGCGGCTTTTTGCCGCCGGCATCGTGGCGCTGGTCACGGTCGCGGTGATCTGGGCGTGGACGCGGGGCGGAAGCGCGCTCGCGCCGCTCGCCATCGGACTTGCCGTCTTCGTGATCGCGGGCGCGCTGGTCGATCTCACCGAGCGCATCGGCCTGTTCCGCGTGCCTGTCGCGGTCGTGGCGCGCCGTGCGCGGGGATTGCCGCGCTCCGCCTGGGGCACGGTGTTCGCCCATGCCGGCATCGGCGTCGCTTTGATCGGGATCGTCTGCGAGACGACTTGGAACAGCGAATATATCGGAACGATGAAGCCCGGCGACGTCACCCATGTCGCGGGCTACGAACTGAAGCTCGACCGCATCATGCAGCGGCAAGGGCCGAACTTCCGCGAGATGGTGGTGCCGTTCGACGTCAGCCGGGATGGCCGTCAACTGAGCACGATGACGCCATCGAAGCGCAGTTTCACCACGCGCGAAACAACCACCACCGAATCCGCCTTGCTCACGCGTGGCGTGAGCCAGCTGTACATCTCGCTGGGCGAGACCACGGCCGACGGCGCGATCACGGTACGGATATACCATAAGCCAATGGTGCTGCTGATCTGGTTCGGCCCGGTGCTGATGGCGTTCGGCGGCATGATGTCGCTGTCGGACCGGCGGCTGCGCGTGGGGGCGCCGAAGCCTGCCCGCGCGCCGCGCGCGTTGCAGCCTGCGGAGTAACCCGTTGAAGCGGATCATCCTTGCCTGCGTGTTGGCGGCGTGCGTGATGGTCGGTTCGTCGGCCGCCTATGCGGTGCTGCCGGACGAGGTCATGTCGGATCCGGTCAAGGAGACGAGGGCGCGGGATTTGTCGCGCGAACTGCGCTGCATGGTTTGCCAGAACCAGTCGATCGACGATTCCGAGGCGCCGCTGGCACGCGACCTGCGGCTATTGGTGCGCGAGCGGATTGCGGCCGGCGACAGCGATGCGCAGGTGCTCGATTTTCTGGTGGCCCGCTATGGCGAGTTTGTCCTGCTCAAGCCGAGACTGGAACGGCATACGCTGCTGCTTTGGCTGTTGACGCCGCTCGTCCTGCTGGGAGGCGGTTTCGCGTTGTGGATGTATGGCCGCCGTCGCGGCAAATCGGCGGCCGTGGAAAATCCGTCGTCCGCCAAACTGACGGCGGAGGAGGAGGCGCGGCTGCGACAATTGATGTCGGCGGAACCGGTATCCGATCAGCCGGTCCAGGGTCCGCGATAGGCATTTCGCCCTGCGATAAACTGCCGCATCTGGTTGGCCCTCCATTACAAAAGTTTAATTCCCCCGCCAGAGCGTTGTAAGGCGGGCATCCCCATCTTCAGTGCCACATGATGCTGGCCCCGCATTGTCGTTCAGGCTCTGGAGACCTTTTCAAATGACCGACCGTCCTACCGATCTTTCGTCGCTTCCGTCCTATCAGCCGCCGCGGCGCTCGCTGTTGGCGGTACGCAAGCTCGCGCTGATGGCCTCGGTAGTGGCCGGCCTCGGTGTCGCGGCCTACGGTATTGGCGCGCCGAACGGCTCCGATATTTTCAGCAGCGCCGCGCATGCGCAGGTCAATAACGAGATCAGCAAGGCAGCGCAGCCGGTTGGGTTTGCCGATATCGTCGAGCACGTGAAGCCTTCGGTGATCTCGGTCAAGGTCAACATCAACGAGAAGGTTGCCAAAGACGACAACAGCGACGACTCGCCGTTCCCGCCGGGCTCGCCGATGGAGCGCTTCTTCCGCCGTTTCGGCGGTCCTGATTTGCCGCCCGGACTGCGCGGTGCGCCGCGCGGACGCGGCGCCATCACCGGCCAGGGCTCGGGCTTCTTCATTTCCGCCGACGGTTATGCCGTCACCAATAATCACGTGGTCGATGGCGCCGACAAGGTCGAGGTCACGACCGATGACGGCAAGACCTTCAAGGCCAAGGTGATCGGCACCGACGCGCGCACCGATCTGGCGCTGATCAAGGTCGAAGGCGGCTCCGATTTCCCGTTCGCCAAGCTCTCCGACGGCAAGCCGCGGATCGGCGATTGGGTGCTCGCGGTCGGCAATCCGTTCGGCCTCGGTGGCACGGTGACGGCCGGCATCGTCTCGGCCAGCGGCCGCGACATCGGCAATGGCCCGTATGATGATTTCATCCAGATCGACGCGCCCGTGAACAAGGGCAATTCCGGTGGTCCGGCGTTCAATACCAATGGCGAGGTGATCGGCGTCAACACCGCGATCTATTCGCCGTCCGGCGGCAGCGTCGGCATCGCGTTCTCGATCCCGGCGCCGACCGTCAAGAACGTGATCGCGCAGCTCAAGGACAAGGGCTCGGTCAGCCGCGGCTGGATCGGCGTGCAAATCCAGCCGGTCACGGCCGACATCGCCGACAGCCTGGGCCTGAAGAAGGCCGAAGGCGCGCTGGTCGCGGAACCCCAGGCCAACGGCCCGGCCGCCAAGGCCGGCATCGAGTCCGGCGACGTGATCACCTCCGTCAACGGCGAAACGGTCAAGGATGCCCGCGAACTCGCCCGCACCATCGGCGGTCTTGCTCCGGGCGCGGCCGTCAAGCTCGATGTGCTGCACAAAGGGCAGAACAAAGTCGTCAATCTCACGCTCGGCCAATTGCCGAATTCGATCGAGGCGAAGGCCGATAACGACAATGACGATAATGGAAATACGCCGCACGGCACCGATGTGCCGAGGCTCGGCCTGACGGTTGCACCCGCCAACAGCGTCGCCGGCGCCGGCAAGGATGGCGTCGTCGTCACCGAGGTCGATCCGAAGAGCGCCGCGGCCGAGCGCGGCTTCAAGGAAGGCGACGTAATTCTCGAAGTCGCGGGCAAGACCGTCGCCAATGCCGGCGACGTGCGCGAAGCGATCAATGCGGCGCACTCCGACAACAAGAACAGCGTTCTGATGCGGGTCAAGACCGGCGGCGTGTCGCGCTTCGTCGCGCTGCCGCTGGCCAAGGGTTGATCGAGGGAGATCGGCCCGGACGTTTCACGAGATGGAGGGTGTCGCCGGCATTGTCGCCCCCGCCGACGGCTCTTTCCGGGGAGCGAGCCAAAAGCTCGCTCCCTCTAGCTACCTTCCGGTGGAATATCGCCCCCCTCCGTCGGAAGGCCAAGGGCGGTGAGGTTCCCCCAGCTTCACCGCCCACCCTTTTCCTTAATCGAGAGGTGTCGGGTCGCCTTGCATGATAATACCGCCCGCGCCAAGGTGACAGAAGGCTGGCCCACTTGATTGCAACCGATCCCCAAATGCGCCTCTTGATCATAGAAGACGACCGCGAGTCCGCCGATTACCTGGTGAAGGCGTTCCGCGAGGTCGGTTACGTCGCCGATCTCGCCAGCGATGGTGAGGAAGGATTGGCGCTCGCCGAGAGCGGCGATTACGACGTTCTCGTGGTCGACCGGATGCTGCCGAAACGCGATGGCCTGTCGCTGATCGGCGCCCTGCGCGAGAAGGGAGATCGCACACCGGTCCTGATCCTCTCCGCGCTCGGACAGGTGGACGACCGCATCAAGGGGTTGCGGGCCGGCGGCGACGATTATCTCCCGAAGCCTTATTCATTCGCTGAATTGCTGGCGCGAGTCGAGGTGTTGTCGCGGCGTCATGGCGGTCCGGCCGAGGAAACCACCTACCGCGTCGGCGACCTCGAACTCGACCGGCTTTCGCACCGCGTCGCGCGCGGCAAGGACGAATTGACGCTGCAGCCGCGCGAGTTCCGGTTGCTGGAATATCTGATGAAGCATGCGGGCCAGGTGGTGACGCGCACCATGCTGCTGGAAAATGTCTGGGACTATCATTTCGATCCGCAGACCAACGTCATCGATGTGCATATTTCGCGGCTGCGCTCCAAGATCGACAAGGGCTTTGAACGGCCCTTGCTGCATACGATCCGGGGCGCCGGATACATGATCCGTGACGGCATTCGGTAAGCTCATACGCACCACGGCGTTCCGGTTGACGCTGGTCTATCTGTTCTTGTTTGCATTGTTTGCCGCCTCGCTGCTGGGCTATTTCGCCTGGAATACCCGCAGGCTCATCACCGAGCAGATCACCAGCACCGTGAATGCGGAAACCGGCGAGATCAGCGACATCTATGCGCGCCGCGGATTGCGCGGCCTGGTTTTTACCATCGAGAACCGCGCGTTGCGGCCCGGCGCCAACCTCTATCTCGTGACCACGCCGACAGGGCAGGCGATCGCCGGCAATGTCGGCTCGCTCGCCGCGGGCGTGATGGGATCGTCCGGCTGGTCGGAGACCTTCTATCGCCGGCTCGACGATCAGGACACCGTGACTCACCGCGCGCTGGTGCGCGTCACCGAATTGCCCAGCGGCTTTCGGCTGCTGATCGGCCGCGATCTCGAAGAGCGCAGGCGGCTGTTCGGCATCGTCGCGCAGGCGGCGCAGTGGTCGCTGCTGATCGTCGTCGTGCTCGGCCTCGGCGGCGGCATCTTCGTGGCGCGGCGCGTGCTGCGTCGTATCGACGCCATGACCGGTACCACCCAGCGCATCATGGCCGGCGATCTGAGCGGACGGCTGCCGGTCGGGCGCAGCGGCGATGAGCTCGATCGCCTGGCGGAAAACCTCAACGCCATGCTGGAACGGATCGAGGCCCTGATGGTCGGGCTGAAGGAAGTTTCCGACAACATCGCCCACGATCTGAAGACGCCGTTGACCCGGCTGCGCAACCGCGCCGAAGAGGCGCTGGCGCGGTCGGGCAGCGAGCAGGAATACCGGACGGCACTGGAGCGAACCATCGAGGAGTCCGACGGCTTGATCCGGACCTTCAACGCGCTGCTGATGATCGCGCGGGCGGAGTCCGGCCAGGCGCGTGACAATATGGATAATTTCGACGCCGCCGAGGTGGCCAACGGCATTCACGAACTCTATGAGCCGCTTGCCGAAGACGACGACATGACATTGCGCGTCAAGACGTCGTTTGCGCCGCTGCATGGCAACCGCGAATTGATCAGCCAGGCGCTGGCCAATCTGGTCGAGAATGCGATCAAATACGGTAAGCCGGTTCCCGCCGCGCAGCCCTTGGGCGCGGATGCGACCGCGCCCTCCCGGGAAATCCTGATCGAGGCCCGCCGCGTGGGGGATCAGGTGCTGCTCAGCGTCACCGATCACGGGCCGGGTATTCCGGAAGCCGATCGCGGCCACGCGGTCGGGCGGTTCGTGCGTCTGGAGGCCAGCCGCACGCTGCCGGGTTCCGGTTTAGGGCTCAGTCTGGCGTCGGCGGTGGCGACGCTGCATGGCGGGGATCTCAGGCTCGGCGATGCCCATCCGGGACTGTGCGCGACGCTGGCGATCCCGGCGCGGTCTGGCGTCAGCGACAGGGTGGTTGCGGCTCAAACGCAGGATGTGCCACAGAAAGTGGCATGAATTCCTCCGCACTCGCCGCGCGGTTCGTGGACGGACCGCGCGTGTCCGCTCCGCTCGAAGCCGAACAACGTCTCGCCGACTGGCTCGCCGATCTCGAGCCGGGGCAGGCGGCTGCGATTCGCAAACTCGCCGGGCATTTTCCGCGCATCGACCCCATCCTTCTCGGCATCGCCGAGGCGTCGCCCTATTTGTTCGACCTGATGCGCGCCGACGGGTCGCGCCTGATCCGGCTGCTCGACTGCGATCCTGAGCCGCATCTGGCGCGGCTGATCGAAGATAGCTGCGACGATGTGACGATGGCGCCCAGCGAAGCCGACGCGATGCGATCGCTTCGCCAAATGAAGACGGAAGCCGCCCTGCTGATCGCGCTGTGCGACATCGGCGGGGTCTGGCCGGTGATGCGGGTGACGGCGGCGCTGACCGAGCTTGCGGTGCGCTCGGTGCAATCGGCGCTGCGCTATCTGTTGAGGCAGGAAGCCGCGCGGGGCAGATTATCGCCGCCCGATCCCGATCGACCGGAAGACAATAGCGGCCTGATCGTGCTCGCGATGGGCAAGATGGGCGCGGGCGAACTGAACTATTCCAGCGACATCGACCTGATCGTGTTTTTCGACGCCGCGGCGCCGACGCTTGCGCCCGACATCGAACCGCAGCCGTTTTTCGTGCGCGTCACTCAGGCGCTGTCGCGGATGTTGCAGCAGCGTACCGGTGAAGGCTACGTGTTTCGCGTCGATCTGCGGCTGCGGCCGGACCCTGCCTCGACGCAGGTTGCGATCTCAACCGCTTCGGCGCTGCATTATTACGAGCGGGAAGGGCGGACCTGGGAGCGTGCCGCCATGATCAAGGCCTACCCTTGCGCGGGGGATGCCCATGCGGGCAGGGCGCTGCTTGCGGAACTCGGGCCCTTCGTCTGGCGCAAGCATCTGGATTTCGCGGCCCTTGCCGAGGTCCATGACATGAAACGGCAGATGCAGACCTATCGCGGTCAAAATGGCGTCTCCGTCGAGGGCCATAACGTCAAGATCGGCCGCGGCGGCATCCGCGAGATCGAGTTCTTCGCACAGACCCAGCAATTGATCGCCGGCGGCCGGCATCCCGAATTGCGGGTAAGGCCGACGCTGGAAGCGCTTGACGTGCTGGCGTCGAGCAACTGGATCACGTTTGCGGCGCGGGACGAACTATCGGAGGCCTACAGGTTCCTGCGCCGGGTCGAACACCGGCTGCAAATGGTCGCCGACGAGCAGACCCATTCCTTGCCCGGCACGGCGGAAGCGGTTGGGCGCTTTGCCCGCTTCCTTGGTTATGACGGCCGCGAAGCGTTCGCAGCGGACCTGCTCGGCCATCTCGATATCGTGCAGGGGCATTACAGCAAACTGTTCGAAGGCGATCCGACCGGCACCGTGAAATTGCCGGCAACGGATTATGGAGCCGGTCCCGAAGATCCGCGGTTGCTCGAGCACCTTGCCGCGCTTGGCTTCAAGAAGCCGATTGCGGTGGCGGCGACCGTGAAGCAATGGATGACCGGCGATTATCGCGTGTTCCGGACGGAATCGACGCGCAGCGCCTTCGTCGAATTCGTTCCGGCGCTGATCGCTGGCCTCGCGGACGCCGAGGAGCCCGACGACGCGGTCGCCGCCTTCGACCGTTTCCTGCAGACGCTGCAGCGCGGCGGAAGGCTGATTTCGCTGCTGGGCCAGAATCGCGATCTGGTCGCGCTGGTGGCGCTTGTCCTCGGTGCCGCGCCGCGGCTTGGCGATATGCTGGCGCGGCAGCCGCGGATCATGGATGGATTGATCGATCCGCGCTTCTTCGGCGCGATGCCGGATCAGGGTGAATTGTCGCAGCGGCTCGCGGCCACGCTGGGGGATGCGGATTCCTACGAGGAATTTCTCGACCGGTTGCGGCTGTTCGGCCAGGAAAGCCTGTTCCTGATCGGCACGCGGATCCTGTCCGGCACGGTGTCGGCCTCGCAGGCGGGCGTTGCCTTCGCCGATGTCGCCGAAGGCATTGTCGATACCGTGCATCGCCTCGCGACGGAAAGATTCGCGGCGCAGCACGGCCGCATCAGCGGACAGCAGACCGCAATTGTTGCGATGGGCAAGCTCGGCGGCCGGGAGATGACGGCCTCGTCCGATCTCGACCTGATTCTGCTCTATGATTTCGATCACGAGCAGCCGGATTCTGACGGCACGCGGCCGCTGCACGGCGCGCATTATTTCGCCCGTTTCACCCAGCGCTTGATCAGCGCCTTCACGACCCGCACCAATTACGGCGTGCTCTATGAGGTGGACATGCGGCTGCGTCCCTCGGGCCGGGCCGGGCCGCTGGCCTCGCGGTTCGATTCCTTCGCCCACTACCAGGAGCGGGAGGCCTGGACCTGGGAGCATATGGCGCTGACCCGGGCGCGCGTCATTTCGACGCCGCCGGATTTCCGCGCCAGGATCGAAAGGATCATCCGCGAGGTGCTGACCCGGCCGCGGGACGCCGCGGCGGTTGCAACCGACGTGGCGGACATGCGGCGCGCCGTGGCGCTGGAGAAGGGCGAGGATGAGGTCTGGGACCTGAAATACGCTGCCGGCGGCATGGTGGATATCGATTTCATCGCGCAATATCTGCAGCTCGTTTACGCCGCCAGTCAGCCGGACATTCTCGACGTCAGCACGCTGCAGGTGCTTGACCATGCGGCGCGGCTCGGCGTGTTGCCGCTATCGTCAGCCGAAATCCTGCGCGCTGCGGCACGCCTCTATCACGACCTGACGCAGATCCTGCGGCTCTGCGTCACCGGCAGATTCAATCCGGAAACGGCCGGCGACGACCTCCTGCGCGTGATGTCGCGTGCCGGCGATGCGCCGGATTTTTCGTCGCTGGAGGCGCGGGTCAAGGAAACACAAGCGGAGGTGCGCCGGATTTTTCAGATGGTGGTCGGAAGTCCCGGTTAGCGCGTTTTCGAGCGAAACGGTCATGGGATTCAGGCGACAGAAGCCCTGATCCGTACCGGGATCGATTTGTAGGACGGCGTGCCGGATTTTACGTCATAATGATCGAGAGCCACCAGCACGTTGGCTTCCGGGTAATAGGCCGCGATCGAACCTTCCGCGATCTTGTAGGCGACGGCCGTCAGCCCGCGCATGATGCGCCCGCTCAGGCCTGAATCGGCCGGGCCGGCGACCGCGACGTCCACCAGATCGCCGTGGCTCAGCCCGCGCTTTGAAAGGTCGCGTTCATTGACAAAGATCACGTCGCGGCGCCCCGTGATGCCGCGGTAGCGATCGTTCAGTCCGTACATCGTGGTGTTGTATTGGTCGTGACTGCGGATCGTGGTGAGGGTCAACGCACCCTCGCTCGGCGGATCTTCCTCGAGGCCGGGATAGAGGAGGAAATTGGCTTTCTTGTTCGGCGTCAGCCATTCGCGTTCCGACGCGGCAACATACAGGCGGAAGCCGCCGGGATGCTTGATCCGGTTGTTGAAATCGGCAAACGCCGGAAATACGGATTCGATGCCGTCGCGGATCTTGTTGTAGTCCGCGATCATCTCCGCCCAGCGCACCTTGGTGTGCGGCAGCGTCGCCATCGCCATTTCGGCGATGATCACCGGCTCGGATTTAAGGTGTTCCGACGCAGGCTTCAGGCCTCCACGCGACGCATGCACCATCGACATGGAGTCTTCGACGGTGACCGATTGCGGGCCCGAAGCCTGCATGTCGATTTCGGTGCGCCCGAGGCACGGCAATATAAACGATTGCCTGGCGGTCAGCAGATGCGACCGGTTCAGCTTGGTGGCGATGTGGACCGCAAGGTCGAGGCCGCGCATCGCCTCGAAGGTGGCCTCCGGGTCGGACATGGCGACCGCGAGATTGCCGCCGAGACAGACCAACGCCTTCGAGCGCCGATCCCTGATGGCCTCGATGGCCTCCACCGCGTTGTGGCCCTTCCGGCGCGGCGGCTCGAAGCCGAACGTGCGGACGATGCCGTCCAGCAAGGCATCATTCGGGATTTCGGTGATGCCGACGGTTCGATCGCCCTGCACGTTGGAATGGCCGCGTAGCGGCGAAATGCCTGCGCCCTGGCGCCCGACATTGCCGCGCAGCATCAGGAGATTGGCGATTTGCTGCACGTTTCCGGTGCCATGCCGGTGCTGGGTGATCCCCATGCCATAGTTGATGATGACGCGCTTGGCCTTGGCGTAGATGTTTCCGATGTTTTCGATATCGGACCGAGAGAGGCCCGATGCCGTTTCGATCGCGTCCCAGGAAGTTGCCTCGATATCCGAAAGCAGCGCCTCGATGCCTGTGGTGTGGGCCGCGATGAATTCGCGGTCGAGAACACCGGGGCCGCCTCGCGCAAGGTCCTCGGCGTCGAGCGCGATCAGGGTCTTCATCATCCCCTTCAGCACGGCGATGTCGCCGCCGACTTTGACGAGATAATAGGAAGACGCGATCGGCGTTGAGCCGAGTGTCAACATCTCGACAGGGTTCTGCGGCGCCGTAAAGCGCTCCAGCCCGCGCTCGCGCAGCGGGTTGATCGCGATGATCGGCACCCCGCGCTTGGACGCTTCGCGCAGCGTCGTCAGCATGCGGGGATGGTTGGTTCCGGGATTGTGGCCGATGCAGAAAATACAATCGCTGTGATCGAAATCCTCCAGCGTGACGGTTCCCTTGCCGACCCCGATCGATTCCGGGAGGCCGACGCTGGTGGCCTCGTGGCACATGTTCGAGCAATCGGGAAAATTGTTGGTGCCGTATTCCCGCACGAACAGCTGATACAGGAAGGCGGCCTCGTTGGAGGCCCGGCCCGAGGTGTAGAATTCCGCCATGTCGGGATCGGGCAGGGCGCGTAACGCGGCGCCGATCTGGGCCATCGCCTCCTGCCACGAAATCGGCAGATAGCGGTCGGTGGCGCGGTCGTAGACCATGGGATGGGTGAGGCGGCCCTCGTTTTCCAGGTCGAAGTCCCGCCAGTTCCAGAGCTCGCTGACGGTGTGCGCGGCAAAGAATTCAGGCGTCGTTCGTTTGGCCGTCGCTTCCCACGACACCGCCTTGGCGCCGTTTTCGCAAAATTCAAACGATGAAGTGTGCTTCGGATCCGGCCATGCGCAACCCGGGCAATCGAAGCCATGAGGCTGATTCATGGTCAGAAGGCCGTGGGTTTCGTTGGCGACAGCCATTTGCCCGCGAAGCGCGTCCGCGACGGCCTTCAGCGCCCCCCAGCCCGCGGCTGCACCCTTGTAGTCCTCGATGCCGGCGATTTGCTTTTTGGTGGTCATCACGTCATCCGATCTGCTGAAACACCTGAATTATAACGTTTTCGAGCGAAGCGGATGCCGGTTCGCGTGAGGAAAACGCGTTAAACAAAAAATGAGAGCCAAGTTCTGATTCAAATAGAACCGACAAGGCTCTGTTCCGGTGAATGTTAGCCAGCCCGATCATAAATGGCGAATGGATGCCCGGCCGGATTGATCAAGAATCCGCGATACCGCTCAAGCCAAGGATCGGAGCGCCAAACTCCCGCCCTCATGGATTATCTTTATATCTTAAATTTAAAGCTGTGCTTTGCCTTGCGGAATCCGGATAAACGGATGCGGGTGGACCTGCGCTACGCGTTGGCGGCTTTTTTCAACGACGCGATGGCGTCGCGGACATCGGGCTCCAGACCCGCGCCTCCGGCGTCGAGATGCGCGAAGATCGCCGAGCGCATGCGCGGGTCCCAGAATTTATGAATATGTTCGGCGATGCCCGGCACGGCCTTGTCGTGGCCCTGGCTCTGAAAGAATTTGCCAATCTGGTTGGCCATATAGATCAGCCGGTCAGGCGACATCGACGATCTCCCGGCCGCGGTGTCCTGGCGTAATTCGTTCTGCATGCGTGAACACCTCGAATCCGTCGGCGCGCGCGATCGCGGCGAGCGTGATACCCGCCGCATCCGCCATGCGAATCGCAAGCGCGGTCGGCGCCGATACCGCAACCATCAGCGGGGCGCCCATCGCCGCCGCCTTCTGCACCATCTCGACCGAGACCCGGCTGGTCAACAGCACCATACCATCGCTCACAGGGGGCGTGTCCTGCGCCAGCGCGCCGGCCAATTTGTCGAGCGCGTTGTGACGCCCGACATCCTCGCGCAAGGCGACAATGCCGCTGGTCGGCGTCCAGAACGCGGCGGCATGCACCGCGCGGGTTTCAACATTGATCGGCTGCAGCGGCGGGATGCTCTGCATCGCGGCGGTGATCTCTCGTGGCGAAAAGCATCGCCCTTGCGCGACGGTGGCGGCCGGACGAACGGCTTCCGCGATCGAATCGATGCCGCATATGCCGCACCCCGTCGGGCCGGCGATTTGCCGGCGCCGCTCATTCAGCCGATCGGCCTTGGGCTGCGCCAGCCACGTTCGCAACTCGATGCCGTCGTCGAGGTCGACAATATCCAGCGACTCGATCTCGTCGGGAGACTGGATGATTCCCTCGTTGAGGCTGAAGCCGATGGCGAAATCCTCAAGATCCTGCGGCGTACACATCATCACGGCGTATGTGCCGCCATTATAGGTCAGGGCAACCGCGGTTTCCTCAGGAACGGAGCGCAGGCCTTCGCCAAAGCTTCCGTTGCCGGCGCTGCCCTCGCGCCACACCAGGCGATCAACCGTACGGACCGGATCTGGCATGGCTATTCCGCGGCTTCGACGACGGGCGCGATGCGGCGCGAAAGGCGGGCTTGCTCCTCATAGGCCTTTTGCCACTCGGACGGGCCGTTCGATGGCGATATCTGTACCGCCGTGACCTTGTATTCGGGGCAGTTGGTGGCCCAGTCGGAAAAATCCGTGGTGATGACGTTGGCCTGCGTGTCCGGATGATGGAACGTCGTATAAACGACACCCGGCGCGACGCGTTCGCTGATCAGGGCGCGCAGCGTGGTTTCTCCGGCGCGGCTTGCGAGCCTCACCCAGTCGCCGTCGCGTACGCCGCGCTGCTCGGCGTCATGCGGATGAATCTCCAGCCGGTCTTCCTCGTGCCAGACGACATTGTCGGTGCGGCGGGTCTGTGCGCCGACATTGTACTGGCTGAGGATACGCCCGGTGGTCAGCAGCAGCGGGTAGCGGGGACCGGTGCGCTCATCGGTCGGAATATATTCGGTGATGACGAACTTGCCCTTGCCGCGGACGAAACCGCCGATATGCATCACCGGCGTGCCCTCGGGCGCCTTCTCGTTGCACGGCCATTGTACCGAGCCGAGCTCGTCGAGCCTGGCGTAGGAGACGCCGGTGAAGGTCGGCGTCAGCGCCGCGATCTCATCCATGATTTGCGACGGGTGGTCGTAATGCATCTCGAAGCCCATCGCCTTGGCGAGCCGGATCGTCACCTCCCAATCGGCGAGGCCGTTGCGCGGGCTCATGACCTTGCGCACGCGCTGGATGCGGCGCTCGGCGTTGGTGAAGGTGCCGTCCTTCTCCAGGAAGCTCGATCCCGGCAGGAACACATGGGCGTAGTTCGCGGTCTCGTTCAGGAAGAGATCGTGGACGATGACGCATTCCATTGCCGACAACGCCGCGACCACGTGTTTGGTGTTGGGATCGGATTGCAGGATATCCTCGCCCTGCACATAGAGGCCCATGAAGGTGCCCTCGATGGCGGCATCGAACATATTGGGGATGCGCAGGCCCGGCTCCTTGTTGAGCTTGACGTTCCACATGGATTCGAACTGCTCGCGCACCGCATCGCCCGAGATGTGCCGGTAGCCCGGCAATTCATGCGGGAACGAACCCATGTCGCAGGAGCCCTGGACGTTGTTCTGGCCGCGCAGCGGATTTACCCCGACGCCGGGGCGGCCGATATTGCCGGTCGCCATCGCCAGGTTGGCGATCGCCATCACGGTGGTCGAGCCCTGGCTGTGTTCGGTGACGCCGAGGCCGTAATAGATCGCGCCGTTGCCGCCGGTCGCGAACAGCCGGGCCGCTTCACGCAATTCCCGGGGGTCGACGCCGGTCGCGATCGCGGTCGCTTCCGGGCTGTTCTTCGGCAGCGCGACGAACGCCGCCCAATCCTCGAACTCGCTCCAATCGCAGCGCTCGCGCACGAAGGCTTCATTGACGAGGCCCTCGGTGACGATGACATGGGCCAGCGCGGTGAGCACGGCGACGTTGGTGCCGGGCAACAGCGGCAGATGATGCTGCGCCTCGACATGGGCGGAGCGCACGATGTCGGTGCGGCGCGGATCGATCACGATTAGCCTGGCGCCGGCGCGCAGGCGCTTTTTCATCCGTGACCCGAACACCGGATGGGCATCGGTCGGATTGGCGCCGATGATCATGATTACGTCGGATTGTTCGACCGAGTCGAAATCCTGCGTGCCGGCCGAGGTGCCGAAGGCCGTCGATAGTCCGTAGCCGGTCGGCGAATGACAGACGCGGGCGCAGGTATCGACGTTGTTGTTGCCGAAGCCGGCGCGGATCAGCTTCTGCACCAGATAGGTTTCCTCATTGGTGCAGCGCGAGGAGGTGATGCCGCCGACGGCATCGCGGCCATATTTGGCCTGAATGGCCTTGAATTTGGCGGCCGCGAAGGCAAAGGCTTCGTCCCAGGATACTTCGCGCCAGGGGTCGGCAATCCGCTCGCGGATCATGGGGTTGAGGATGCGCTCCTTGTGGGTGGTATAGCCCCAGGCGAAGCGGCCCTTGACGCAGGAATGGCCGCGATTGGCCTTGCCGTCCTTGTACGGCACCATGCGCACGACTTCCTCGCCACGCATTTCCGCCTTGAAGGTGCAGCCGACGCCGCAATAGGCGCAGGTCGTGACCACCGAATGTTCCGGCTGGCCGATTTCGATCACGGATTTCTCGGTCAGCGTCGCGGTCGGGCAGGCCTGCACGCAGGCGCCGCAGGACACGCATTCCGAACCTAAGAAACTCTCGCTCATGCCGGGCGAGACGCGACTGTCGAAGCCGCGCCCCGAAATCGTCAGCGCAAAGGTGCCTTGCACTTCCTCGCAGGCGCGCACGCAGCGCGAACAGACGATGCATTTCGACGGGTCATAAGTGAAGTAGGGATTGGATTCATCCTTCGGCATCCAGGCCGCATTAGCCGCGCCGTTGGACTTGGCGAAGACATGGTTTTCGCCCGCATAGCCGTAGCGAACGTCGCGCAGGCCCACGGCGCCCGCCATGTCCTGCAATTCGCAATCGCCGTTCGCGGCGCAGGTCAGGCAGTCCAGCGGGTGATCGGAGATGTAGAGCTCCATCACGCCCTTGCGCAGTCTCTTCAGCCGGTCGCTCTGGGTATGCACGACCAGACCTGACATTACGGGCGTGGTGCAGGAGGCCGGCGTGCCGGCGCGGCCTTCGATCTCGACCAGGCACAGGCGGCAGGAGCCGTAGGCGTCCACCATGTCGGTGGCGCAGAGTTTCGGGATCTGCGTGCCGGCTTCCATCGCCGCGCGCATGATCGAGGTGCCTTCGGGCACCGTGACGCTCTGGCCGTCGATGGTCAGCGTGACGAAGTTCTCGGATTTGGAGCGCGGCGTGCCGAAATCTATTTCTTGGATCAGCGACATGGCGTTTTCCTTTATTCCGCGGCCTGCAGGCGCGTCGGCGCCGGGCCGAAATCTTCCCGGAAATGTTTCAGCGCGCTCATGACCGGGTAGGGGGTGAAGCCGCCCAGCGCGCAGAGCGAGCCGAATTTCATGGTGTTGCAGAGGTCTTCGACCACGGCGATATTTTCCGCAACCCGCTCGCCGCGGCGGATCCTGTCGATGCTCTCGACCCCGCGGGTCGAGCCGATCCGGCACGGCGTGCATTTGCCGCAGGATTCGACGGCACAGAATTCCATCGCAAAACGCGCCTGTTTCGACATGTCGACGCTGTCGTCGAACACTACGATGCCGCCGTGCCCGATCAGGCCGTCGCGCGCGGCAAAGGCTTCATAGTCGAACGGCGTGTCGAACAGTTCGCGCGGAAAATAAGCGCCGAGCGGGCCGCCGACCTGCACCGCGCGCACCGGGCGTCCGGTGAAGGTGCCGCCGCCGATGTCCTCGACCAGCTCGCCGAGCGTGACGCCGAAGGCGGTCTCGAACAGGCCGCCATAGCGGATATTGCCGGCGAGCTGGATCGGCATCGTGCCGCGCGAGCGGCCCATGCCGAATTCCGCATAAGCCTTGGCGCCGCCGGCGAGGATGAAGGGGATTGCCGCGAACGACAGCACGTTGTTGATCACGGTGGGCCTGCCGAACAGGCCCTTATGCGCGGGCAGCGGCGGCTTGGCGCGGACGATGCCGCGGCGGCCTTCGAGGCTTTCCAGCAGCGAGGTTTCCTCGCCGCAGACATAGGCGCCGGCGCCGACACGCACTTCGAGATCGAAGGAATGTGCGGAGCCGCAGACGCGCTCGCCGAGAGTGCCTGCGCGCTTGGCGGCCCCGATCGCCGCATTCATCGCCTCGACAGCGTGGGGATATTCCGAGCGGATATAGATGTAGCCCTTGGTCGCGCCGACCGCGACGCCTGCAATGGTCATGCCCTCGATCACGACGAAGGGATCGCCTTCCATGATCATGCGATCGGCGAAGGTGCCGCTGTCGCCTTCGTCTGCGTTGCAGACGATGTATTTGCGATCGGCGCCGGCCTGCGCCACGGTCTTCCACTTGATGCCGGTCGGGAAGCCGGCGCCGCCGCGGCCGCGCAATCCCGACGCCGTGACATCGGCGAGGATGCCGTCGGTGCCGAGCGTTAGCGCCCGTTCGAGGCCCTTATAACCGTCATGCGCACGATAGTCGCCGACCGAACGCGGATCGACCACGCCGCAGCGCGCGAAGGTGAGGCGGGTCTGCCGCTTCAGCCAGGGAATCTCGTCGGTAAGGCCGAGCCGCAGGGGATGCAGGCCATTCGAGGCCATCGCATCGAACAGGGAAGGGACATCCGCTACGCTCACCGGGCCATAGGCCACGCGGCCTTTCAAGGTCGCTACCTCGACCATCGGTTCCAGCCAACAAAGCCCGCGCGATCCGTTTCGGACGATATCAATCGGCAGGCCGCGCTTTTCGGCAGCCTGTTCGAGTGCGGTGACCACATCGTCGGCGCCGACGGCGATAGCGGCGGCATCGCGTGGGACGAAAATCCGCATTTTCATCGCTGCGCCTCCGCTACCAACGCATCGAGGCGGGCGTCATCGAGCCGTCCGACGACGCGGCCGTCCAGCATCGCGGATGGCGCGGTCGCGCACAGGCCAAGACAATAGATCGGCTCCAGCGTCACCCGGTCGTCGGCCGTGGTATGGCCGATGGTGATGCCGAGCTTGGCTTCCGCGCGCGCGGCGAGCGCATCGCCGCCGGCGGCCTGGCAGGCTTCGGCGCGGCACAGTTTCAAGACATGCCGGCCCGCGGGCTCGTGCCGGAAATCATGATAGAAAGTGAAGACGCCGTGGACCTCGGCGCGCGACAGGTTGAGCGCCTGCGCGATCATGGGAATGGCGGGGTCGGGCACGTAGCCGAACGCTTGCTGCAAGGCGTGCAGGATCACCAGCGTCGCGCCTTCAAGGCCGGCATGGCCGGCGATGATTTCCGCGCCGCGTGCCGCATCCCAGGGTTCGTAAGCCGATGTCATCCGCGTTCTCGATCAAGGGGTTATCAAGCCTCCTATAGAAATTGGAATGGCTCCAAATATCAATAAAGCTGTCCCATGCTGCGATACGGAAACCTGATTGATAGCGGTATCAAATCGAATGATAGTAAAAGGAAATGCACGGCGTCGGGCCGGGCTTTTGGCGTATGGGTCTGATGGCGGGCATGTTATCCGTAACCGGAATACCGTGATGAGGGCCGTGTTTGATCGAGAAACTTGAACTTCTGCTGGCACTGGCCAAGGAACGGCATTTCGGCCGCGCCGCCGAAGCCTGCGGCGTCACCCAGCCGACGATGTCGACCAGCCTCAAGCAGCTCGAGGATATCCTCGGCGTCATGCTGGTGCAGCGCGGCTCGCGGTTCCAGGGCTTTACGCCCGAAGGGGAACGGGCGCTGGACTGGGCGCGGCGCATTGTCGGCGACGCCCGCGCGATGCGGCAGGAGATCAATGCGCTCAAGCAAGGTCTTTCCGGCGAGATCGCGATTGCGGCGATTCCGACCGCGCTCGGCATGGTCGCTTCGCTGACCACGCCGTTCCGCGCCCGTCACCCGGATGTGCGTTTCCGCATCGTGTCCTGCACCTCGATCGAGGTGCTCGGGCTGCTGGAAAATCTGGAGGTCGACGCCGGGTTGACCTATCTCGAGAACGAGCCGCTCGGCAAGGTCCGCTCGATCCCGCTGTACAACGAGCACTATCGGCTGCTGACCGCGCCGGACGGCATGTTCGGCGATCGCGAACAGGTCACCTGGAAGGAAGTCGGACAGATGCCGTTGTGCCTGTTGACGCCCGATATGCAGAACCGCCGCATCATCGATCGCGCGCTCAAATCCGCCGGGGTCGAGGTGAAGCCGACGCTGACCTCGAATTCGATCATCGTGCTCTATACCCATGTCAGGACCGGGCGCTGGGCCAGCGTGATGCCGGCGAAGCTGGCGGAGACGCTGGGCCTGTCGGACGCCGTGCGCAGCATCCCCATCGTCGATCCCACGGTGACCTATCGCGTCGGGCTGGTGGTGCCGCAGCGCGAGCCGCTGACGCCGCTGATCGCGGCGCTGGCGCAGACCGCGCGCGAGGTCGCGCCGACGCTGGAGTCTTGAGAAAGCGATTCAACTAACCCGTCACATCTAAGCCGCGGCCGGGATTTCCGCATCCGCCGTTCGTGCGTCGCGCGGCAACGACACGCAGACCAGCGTGCCGGTGCCGAGCCGCGAGCGCAGCCGCATCGATCCGCCGTGCAGATTGGTAAGCGATTTGGCGATCGCGAGCCCGAGTCCCGAGCCGTGATAGGTCTTGGTCAGCTGGCTCTCGACCTGCTCGAATGGCCGGCCCAGACGGCGCATCGATTGCGGCGCGATGCCGATGCCGGTATCGGCAATCATCAGGTGAACGCGGTTCCCGCGGGTCCGGCTGCGGACGATCACCCGGCCGCCCTCCGGCGTGAATTTGACGGCGTTGGACAGCAGATTGACGATGATCTGCTTGATGGCGCGGCGATCTCCCACCACCGGAATGGAGCCTTCGATGTCGGCTTCGAGCCTGAGACTCTTGTCTTCGGCGCGTCCGGATACGACGCGCATCGACTCTGCCAGCGCCTTCGCCAGATCGACCGATTCCAGATCGAGCTGCATCCGGCCGGCTTCGATTTTCGACATGTCGAGGATGTCGTTGATGACTTCGAGCAGATAGCGGCCGCTGGTCAGGATATCGTGGCAGTATTCCTGATATTTTTCCGAGCCGAGTTCGCCGAACAGGCCGCTGCCCATGATCTCGGAAAACCCGATGATGGCGTTGAGCGGCGTGCGCAGCTCGTGGCTCATATTGGCGAGGAATTTGGATTTGCTCTGGTTGGCTTCCTCGGCGCGATTTTTTTCCTCGGAATATTTCTCGGCGAGGTCGGCGAGTTCGAGCGCCTGCCGTTCGAGCGCGGTCTGCGACCGCTTCAGATCGACGACCGTGGCGCGCAGGCGAAGATCGTTGTCGATCAGCTTCTGCTCGTGCTCCTTGATGCGGGTGATGTCGGTGCCGACCGAGACGTAGCCGCCGTCCTTGGTGCGCCGCTCGCTGATATGCAGCCAGCTGCCGTCCTCGATCTGGGCCTCGAAGGTGCGCGCGCCCGGCGCCTGGGCGGAGGTTTCCTGCAGGCGGGTGCGGACCTCCGGCATGCTGCCGACCTCGATCACGGTTTCATACGAGGTGCCGGGCGTCACCGCGGATTCCGGCAGCTTGTGCAGACGCTGGAAGTGCGAATTGCAGAGCACCAGCCGATCCTCGGCGTCCCACAGCACGAAGGCTTCCGGGATGGTCTCGATCGCATCGCGCAGCCGCAGGTCGGCTTCGATGGTCTTTTCGGCCAGGCTCTTCTGTTCGGTGATATCGACGGCGATGCCGATCAGATGGGTGCCGCCGGCGGATGCCGCCTGGCTCATCTCGCATCGGACCCGCAGCCAGATCCAGTGGCCGTCCTTGTGCTGCATGCGGAAGATCTGATCGATGTGGTCGATCTTGCCGGCGATCAGCTGGTCGGCGATCTCGAACAGGTCGATATCGTCGGATTTCACCAGCGCGTTGACCTCGCCGAAGGTCAGGAGATCGTTGCGGCCGTCGAGGCCGAGCAGGGTGAACATCGATTGCGACCAGAAGATGCGGCCGCGCGACAGGTCCCAATCCCACAGGCCGCAGCGGCCGCGGTTGAGCGCGGTATCGATGCGGCCGCGGACGGCATCGTTGATGAGGTCGCCCTCGCGGGCGCGGGTCGATTGCCAGTGGAACGCGAAGCCGAGGATCAGCACCACGAAGCCGGTGGTGGCGGAGAGCGTCACCGACAGCGCCGCATCCGATCCCCACACCGGATTGATCCGCTCCTGGATGACCGTCACCTGGCCGGGCAGCGATTTGATGACGCGCTGGACCGCCATCGCGTTGTTGCCGCTGGGCAGCGTGACGTCGGTCACCGCGGACGGCCGGCCCGGAGTGGTCAAGGGCACCGCCGCGCTGATGAGGTCGAGCGGGCTGGCGGCGTTACCGATCGTGCCGTCGACCGGCACGCGTGCCAGCACGCGCTGGTCCGCGCCGGTGATGATGATGTGCCGGCCGGAGGCAGTGCCCCATGAGGGGATGAGGCCGGGCAGCAAAAGCTGCAAGCGTTCGAACGAGGCCGCGCGGTCTTCCCGGGCCGATGCCATGTGGTCGATGCGCTCGGCGAGGTAGTCGGCGAGGGCGGCGAGGTCGCGCGCCATCGACGCGCGCTTTTCCCGGTTCTGGTCGACCACCTGCACGAAGGCGCCCAGGCAGATGGTGATCAGGAAGGCGATGATCAGGGTGGGCACGGCGCGGCGAAGCGCGGGCTCCGCAACCAGGAGCCGGTGATAGGCCGGTTTCGCGATCGACTGCGCCAATCCCTTGATCGAATCGGATTGGACGCACGCGTTCGCGGCGTGTGCGCGCACCGCCATGCAATAGACCCCCATAAATCCTCTGAAACACCCCGTTCGGAAGAAGCCCCACTCGCTTCCGAATCAAAGCGATTTGAATCCAGTTTTTCGGGCCTGTCGAGAGTCAACGATTCGTTAATGCGGAATAATTCTTGTCCAACGGAGAATGGGTGTGTCGAAACGCTCACACCGCGAGTCCGAAACAGGAACGCGTCGCTCGTGCTGGATTTTGCTCAGGCGTTCGGCGGCTCGGCGTGGCTGATGACGCGCTTCACGGTCGGAAACGCGCGGCGCAGCGCGCGCTCGATCTCGTCGACATGGTCGTGGACCTCGATCACGCTCATCGACGGCGCGGCGCGGCAATGGAAGTTCACGATCTCGCCGGCATCGGTGTCGCGCACCCGCACATTATGGATGTCATGGATCGCGCCGTCGGCGGCAAAGCGCGTCAACGCCACCTTGATGATCTCGACGCGGCCGGGAGCGGCGTCGGAGCCGTGCGGCAATTCCGGCTCCAGCGGTTCGATATGGGTATCGACCTCGACATCCTCGCCGAATTCCTCGCGGATGCTGCGTTCCAATCCGTGGGCGATGTCGTGTGCGGCCGTCAGCGTCATCCCGCCGTCGACTTCGAGGTCGATGCTGACGGTCAGCTTGCCGCCGAGGTCGTGTACGGTGACGTGGTGAATGGCGAGGCCCGAGTTGCGCGCGATCACCATGATGCGTTCGCGCACGCTTTCGTTGTCGCGCGCGACCGGAACGGAGGTGAAGGTCAGGTCGGTGTCGCCGAGCGCCCTGGCGACGGCGTCTTCCGCCCGGCGCTTGATCCCTTCGACGCGGTCGATCGGATAGGTGCGCGGCACCTCGACGATCGCCTCGATGAAGTGGGTCGGGCCCACCATGCGGACGCGCAGCCGCTCGATATCGACCACGCCGGGCACGGTCCTGATCGCGGCGGCGGCCTTCTCGGAGACGCCTTCCGGCGCGCGGTCCAGCAGGGTCTCCACGGTGGAGCGCGCCAGCCGCAGCCCCAGCGCCGCGATCACCACGGCGACGCCGATGGCAGCGGCGGCGTCGCCCCAGGCGTAACCGAGCCCGGACAGCGCCAGCCCGATGATGACCGCGACCGAACCGAGCACGTCGGAGGCAAAATGCAGCGCGTCGGCGGCGAGAGCCTGGCTTTTGGTATTGCGTGCGGCGCGATGCAGCGCGCGCGCCCGCCAGAGATTCACCGCGATGTCGGCGAGCAGGACGATGAAGGGGATCGCCGACAATACCGGCGGCGGCGTGCCTTCGCGCAACCGGCTATAGGCCTCGACCAGGATGCCGCCCGCCAGCACATAGAGCATCGCGGTCACGCCCAGCGCCGACAGGCTTTCGAGCTTGCCGTGGCCGTAATGATGCTCCTCGTCGGCGGGAAGATCGGAAACCTTCACCACCATCCAGGTGATGATGGTCGCGACCAGGTCGACGGAAGAGTGCAGCGCCTCGGAGATCAGCGCGAGGCTGCCGATCAGGATGCCGACGATCAGCTTGGCCGCGGCCATCCCGGCGCTGGCGAAAATCGAAATCGCCGCGACGCGGGATTTTACGCTGTGATCGGGATGGCTGTGGGCGTGACTCATGGGCGACGGTTTAGCAGTCCATTGTGTAGGCTGAAAGTGATGATCACATCCGCCGTCGCCGTTCATTTGCAGGGACGGATTATTGCGAATTATTCCGATTCCACCGTCATTGCGAGCGCCATCGGGTCGCGCGGATGGGCCCGATGACAGGCTTTCGCGAAGCAATCCATCACCGGTTCGTCATTCCGGACGGCGCGAAGCGGCGATCCGGAATCCCGAGATTGTGGCGCGAGATTCCCCGATGCGCAGTTGCGCATCTGAGGTCTGGCTTTCGAACCATCCCGGAATTGACATAGGCTGGATTGCTTCGTCGCAAGTGTTCCTTGCAATGACGTTGCGGCACAGATTCGCGATCTCGCGGCGCGATACGCCCGAGCTGTCGATAAATCTTCGCCCTGAGAGCAGAGGGCGCGGCGCGACCCTCAAGGGAGGGCGCCGGGAATGCCGGGTGCCCGCCGCACCCGCAGCCTCGCGTGCAAAATGTAGAAAGCACACGAGTTCGTCACCACAGGTGTACCGGAACACCCGGCATTCCCTGCGCAATGGTTTTAACGGCTTATCCCGCGCTCTCCCCGGCGACGAATTCGTCTTGTCACCGTCGCCGGCGAATAGGGCGCGTCGAATCCCGGTCGGGCTCGCAACGCCTCCGCCGGCTTGACACCAGCAACGGGTGCCAGGACCACACGGCTTTGCCGTCCGCAACATGCGCCGTTCGTCCGCGCGCTTGCGACCGCTCACAGGTCAAAGACCCGCCCTGCGATCCCATCACGCGCCCGACGCTGCCGCGTCCACCGCATCCCGCCCCAACGTTCGTGACGATGGCCAACGCCCCTCTCACGGGGCGGGACGGCGGGGGAGGTAGATTTGATTTGGGGCGGCAGGGAAGGGGAATGTTTTTGCAAGAGGGACTGGACAGGGCAAATCAGATTGAATCGCTTCAACAAAGCAGGTGGTTCGCGCTTATGGGTTCAGCTCGCTGACCAGCGCGTAGGGCGGATTAGCGAAGCGTAATCCGCCATCTATCGCGGTGGCGTGTTACGTTATGCACCCAGACAATGCTTCTATGGTGTTGCGTGTGAAGTAAGTTGTCGAATGGCAGCAATGGCGGATTATGCCTTCGGCTCAATCCGCCCCACGGGCTGCGTGCGCATCCGGCGGTATCGCCCGGCGCGGTCCGCGAGCCAACGGACTCCTGTTAGGCAGGCGTATTCACCGACGGTTCGCGCCATAGCGGAGCCCGTCGACGAGGAGGGCGATCATGCGCTCCGCCCGGCCGGGGCCAGCATTGTGGGCTGACATGCACAGGCTCGTCACCGCGCCCAGAAGGTCGTCGGCATCGACATCGGCGCGGATCTCGCCGGCGGTGGCCGCGGCTTCGAGAAGTGTGCGAAGGGCGGGCCGGAGTCGCTGGTCGAAATAACCCGGTAAGGTATCGTATGCCGAATCTCCCGAGTGCAGCGCCTTGGCGAGCCCACGTTTGGCTGCAATGAAGGCCGCATAGCGCTGCATCCATCGCGCCAGCGCCTCGCCTGGCTTGTGTTCGGCAGCCAAAACCGGAGCGGCGTCCGCGCAGGCATCGATTTCCCGACGGAGAACGGCGGCGATCAGGTCGGCGCGTTGCGGAAAGTGACGGTAAATCGTCCCGATGCCGACGCCGGCCTTCTCGGCGATCTCCCGCATCGGCGCGTCCACGCCGGAGGTTGCGAACACCGCCAGGGCCGTCTGCAGCAACGTGTCGATGTTGCGCCGGGCGTCGGCGCGGACGCGCCGATCGGCGCTCCCTCGAGGCTCCAGGCCATCACCGTGTTCGTCCGCTTTGCCGCGCACCACATTCCTCTTGATAAACGGAACGTCGTTCCGTATAAGCGGAGGGACGTTCCGTTTATACTCTATAACGCAACGAAGCGGTGTCGGCCACATCGATGCTCAGAGGAGACGACAATGCAGTATCGCGCGTTGGGACGAACCGGCATCAAGGTCAGCCCCTATTGCCTGGGCGCGATGATGTTCGGCGGGATCGGCAATCCCGATCACGACGATTGCATCCGCATCATCCATAAGGCGTTGGACTCCGGCATCAACTTCATCGACACCGCCGACCGCTACAGTGCCGGCGAGTCCGAAGAGATCGTCGGCAAGGCCCTCAAGGGGCGGCGCGACAGAATCGTGCTCGCAACCAAAGTGTACGGGCCGATGGGCGAGGATCCCAACCAGCAGGGCACGTCGCGGCGCTGGATCATGCAGGAGGTGGACAATTCGCTGCGCCGCCTGCAGACCGACTACATCGACCTTTACCAGATCCATCGGCCAGCGCCGGACACCGACATCGAAGAGACCTTGTCGGCGCTCACCGATCTGATGCGCGCAGGCAAGGTTCGCGCGATCGGCTCCTCGACCTTTCCGGTGTCGGAGATCGTCGAAGCGCAATGGGTTGCCGAGCGGCGCGGGCTGGCGCGTTTCCGGACCGAGCAACCGCCGTACTCGATCCTCGATCGCGGTATCGAATTCGACATGCTGCCCACCTGCGAGCGCTACGGCATGGGCGTCCTGGTCTGGAGTCCGCTGTCGAAGGGGATGCTCACGGGCCGCTACCGCAAGGGGCGACCGCTGCCCGACAGCCTGCGGGTGAAATACTTCCCCAGGCAGATGTCGGACGAGCGCAGTCTGGAGGCGATCGAGCAGCTCATTCCGTTGGCGGAACAGGCGGGGCTCTCTCTCACCCACATGGCGATGGCCTTCGTGATGGCTCACCCGGGCGTGACCTCGGCCATTCTTGGGCCGCGCACGATGCAGCATCTCGACGATCTGCTCGCTGGCGCCGAGGCTCGTCTCAGTGACGACGTGCTGGACCGGATCGATCAGATCGTCCGGCCCGGAACCGATGTTGGATTGAATGAGGCCGCCTACAAGCCGCCGGCGATCCTGAAGGCCGATCTGCGCCGCCGGCCCACCACTGAGCGCGCCGCCGCGTAGATCCAAAACAGCACTGCCCTGAAGCCACGCAATTCCTGGGATTGCCGGGCGGAACAGTAGCTGTTCGAAGCAGATGACGATGCAGGACAAACCCATCGCCCCGGTCACCGGGGCAATCAGTCGGAGCTGCAACCATGACTCGTTCCAAGCCCATATTTCCGGAACTCTTCGACATGCTCAAACGCGTGCTCGGCGAACACGTCGATCAGAATGCGAAGGATTTTTTGGATCTGATGGCGGAAGACGCTGTGATGGAGTTTCCATTCGCGCGGCCCGGCCGACCGAAGAAGGTGAGCGGGCATGCGGACCTGACGGCTTATCTTGAGCCGCTCGCGGATATTCTCGTCATCGAATCCTTCACAGATCCGGTGGTGCATTGGACGCTGAATCCCAAAATTGTCATCCTGGAATTCAGCATCACCGGACACAGCCGCAGCAATGGGCAGCCCTACAACCAGAGCTACGTCGAAATTATCACGCTGGAGGGCGGGAAGATCAAAAACATCCGGGATTACTGGAATCCGCTGCTGACCCAATCGCTGTCGGCGTGAAGACTACTGCTTGCACTCCGCCCCCGCGCGAGCGAGCCCATTTGATTAGAATCGTCAGCACTGCCGACCTAATTCAACAACCGAAAGCCGAAATCGCGGAAATAGCGATTGTCGGCGGGACACCTTCTCCGATAGTCTGGCCTTGCTCATCTGCTGTCTCGCAGATGCACGTCGGATAGGTTTTCGTGGTGGAGGACCGTCATGACACACGCTTCAGATGCCCTGAATCATCTTCAATCCGGTTCCGATACAGCGCCGCTGCGCGCCAAGTGGGGCTGGATCGTCGCGCTCGGCGTCGTCTATCTGATCGTCGGGTTGATCGCGCTCGGCAGCGTTGCGATGGCTACCGTTGCCAGTGTCTTCGTTGTCGGCGTGATGATGATCATCGCCGGGGTCGCCGAAGTATTCAGCGCCTTCCAGATCAAGAGCTGGGGCAGGTTCCTGCTCTGGGCGCTGCTCGGCGTGCTCTACATCATCGCCGGCTTCGTCACATTCGAGAATCCGCTGCTCGCCGCCGCGGTGCTCACTCTCGTTCTCGGTGCGTCGCTGGTGGCCTCGGGCGTGCTTCGGATTGTGCTGGCCTTCAGCATGAAGCGGGAAACGCCCTGGGTCTTGGTGCTGCTGTCGGCCGTGATCACGCTGCTGCTCGGCCTCCTGATTTTGGCGCACTGGCCGGTGTCGAGTCTCTATGTCCTCGGCCTGTTCCTCGGCATCGATCTCGTCGTGGCCGGCGCGGGCTGGATCGGACTCGGCCTGGGCCTGCGCCGCGTTGCCTGAGGCATCGCCGGCGAAGCCACGCCACGCGCCGGCTTGACCGACGATAAGGAGGCGCCGATGCGCTGGGTGTATCTCGCCGTCATCATTGTGGTCGCGGCCGCGACCATCATCTTCGTGCTGCAGAACTTCGAGATCGTCACGATTTCCTTCCTCGGCTCCAATGCCCGCGTCCCGCTGGCGCTGCTGGTCGCCGTCGCCTATCTGCTCGGGGCGGCAACGGGCGGCAGCCTGTTTGCGCTGCTGCGCCGGTCATACGCGCGGTCGAGACGAAGCGTGATGGGCGCGACCTGAATCAGACGTCGTTTGGGTCCGGCTTCGCTAGCCCGTTCTACGTCCCGACATCGTTCGTCATTCGGGGATGGTCCGTAGGACCAGACCTCAGATGCGGAATTGTGCATCGGGGAATCTCGAGATTCCGGGTTCGATGCTGCGCATCGCCCCGGAATGACGACGGTACTTGATGGTTACTGCGATTCACGATCGCTGTAATTCTGACGGTGAGCGATCCGCGAAGCGCGGCAGGCGCGCCGCTAAAACCTCACCACAATCTTGCCGAGATGCTGGTTGGCTTCCATCCGCTCGAAAGCCTTGCCGATATCGTCGAAGGCAAACACCTTGTCGATCGGCAGTTTCAACTGGCGGCTTTCCACCGCCGGCCAGATGTCGTTGCGCACGTTGCTGAAGATCTCGCGGATCTCTTCGATCGAGCGGGTGCGGAAGGTGACGCCGATATAGCTGATCCGGCGCGCGGCATGCAGGTCGAAGTTGAAATCGGCATGGGTGCCGCCGAGGCGGCCGACATTGACGATGCGGCCCTTGATTTTGGTGGCGGCGAGATTCTGGTTCGCGACCGGGCCTGAGACCTGGTCGACGATGAGGTCGACGCCTTCGCCGGAGGTCGCGTCGAGCACCTGCTTGACCCAGCCGGGATCGCTGGAATCGATGGCCAGATCGGCGCCGAATTCCTTCAGCCGCTCGCGCCTGACAGCATTGGTCGAGGAGCCGATTACGAGCTTGGCGCCCTTGAGCTTTGCGATCTGCATCGCCATCAGGCCGACGCCGGAACTGGCGCCCTGGATCAGCACGGATTGGCCGGGCTGCAAGCCGCCAATAGTGACCACCGCGTTGTGCATGGTGGTGAGCGCGATCGGGAGGGTGGCCGCTTCCTCGAAATTCATGTTGGCGTCGGGCGGGATGCGGAACAGCCGGCCGTGATCGGCCAGCGTATATTCGGCGAAGGCCGCGCCGCCCGAGCCCATTACCCGGTCGCCGGGCTTGACGCCCTTGGCGTCGGGGCCGAGTTCGGCGACTTCGCCCGCCCATTCCATTCCGAGCACGGCGCCGACCCCGCCGGCGCTGCCGTGGACATGGCCCTTGGTCATGCCGAGGTCGGCGCGGTTGAGGCCGCAGCCGCGCACGCGAACCAGCACCTGCGCGCCCTTCGGCGACGGCTTGGCGATGTCGGTGATTTCGGCGCCGTTGGCGCCGTAGACATAGGCTTTCATCGGTTCATTCCCGCTGGCTCGGTAAGGGCTTGTTTTGCAGCTTTAAGCTTCATGCGGAAGACAAGCGCAAGCGGGTAACCGACTCCAACTCAGTCCGGTGAACCGTGCTTCGATCCTCGTCCGCTCATTCGGGGCGGAGGATGACGCCAGGGCCGGGAAAAGTCTACCGAGGGGAGGGACGGCCCTGCCGCCGCCCTCATGCGAAAGCCTGAGCTTTTGCTGCGGCGAGGGGGGCGGTTTCGTAGAGACCGGCGAGTTTCGCGCGTTGGGCCACCAGCGCCAGCACCGCATCGAGCGCCGGCGTCGGAATGCCGGTCAGGCGGCCCATTTCCTGGACCACCGACACCAGCGGGTCGATCTCCATCGGCCGTCCGCGCTCGAGATCCTGCAGCATCGAGGTCTTGTGGGCGCCGACCTTGCGCGCGCCTTCGATCCGCCGTTCGACATCGACGCGGAATTTGACCCCAAACGTTTCGGCGATCGTCTGCGTCTCCAGCATGATCGCTTTCGACAGCGCGCGCGTCGCCGGGTCCGAGCAGATCACGTCGAGCGTGGCGCAGGTCAGTGCGCTGATCGGGTTGAGGCAGACATTGCCCCACAGCTTGAGCCAGATTTCGTCGCGGATGCGGTCCAGTACCGGCGCCTGCATGCCGGCCGCGGCGAACAGTTTTGCAAGCTGCTCGACGTCCGCGGTGATCTCGCCGGAGGGCTCGCCCAGCGGGAAGCGATCGCCATGGACATGGCGGATCACGCCGGGCGCCTCGATCTCGGTCGCGGGATAGACGATGCAGCCGATGGCGCGCTCCGGGCCGAGTTCCCGCCACTGCCGTCCGCCGGGGTCGATGCTCTCCAGCATCGTGCCTTCGTAGCGGCCGCCATGCTTGTGGAAATACCAATAGGGGATGCCATTGACCGCGGTGACGATGCGGGTGCGGGGGCCGAGCAGGGGCTGCATCTGGGCCAGTACGCCGGTGATCGAATGGGCCTTCAGGCAGATGATGACGAAATCCTGCAGACCGAGTTCGGCCGGATTGTCGGTGCAGCGCGGCCGCACCACATGCTCTTCGCCGCCGATCAAAAGCCTGAGCCCGTTTTCGCGCATCGCCGCCAGATGCGCGCCGCGCGCGACCATGCTGACATCGGCCTGCGTCCGCGCCAGCTCGACCCCGAGATAGCCGCCGATCGCACCGGCGCCGTAGATGCAGACCTTCATGGCATACCCCAACGAAATGGCTGAGATTTTCAGGCAAGACCCTGCTGGCCTGCCTTTGCGTGATTTCTCAAGGCAGGGAGATACGCGACGGCGGAAATGGATTTTCAGGCCGGAACGGCCGAGCGCGATAACTTCAGGCTAAATCGCCATCGCGCTGTATCTTATCGTTTGAGCACGATCTTTTCGGAAAGACCGGCGCCCATTTTTCCGGATCATGCTCCAACGCTTCCGTCCTGGCCTCGTCGAAGGCGGTCGCGAGATCGCTGATGCTGATGACGCCGACCAGGCTGTAATTGTCGATCACCGGCAGATGACGGATCTGGTTCCTGTTCATGAGATGGCGAGCATGTTCGAGCGTGTCGTTCGAACTGCAGGAGACCAGTTGCTGCACCGAGATCAGTTGCGAGACCTTGAGGTTGGCGCCGGCCGCGCCGTGTACGGCGATGGCGCGCACCACGTCGCGCTCGGTGAACATGCCGGCGGCGGTGTTACCCTCGGTCCGCACCACATCCTTGACCACCAGCGCGCTGATGTCGCTGGCGCGCATCAGCTGGGCGGCGATGGCGACGGTCTCGTTCATTCGAACCGTCGCGACGCGGGCGGTCTTGTTGCGCAGGATGTCTCCGACTTGCATCGCAACCTCCTTCAGGTCCAGCCACAGACTGTCTTCTTGATATCGATATTTGTGGTATACATTATTCCAATTGTCAATCAGGTTATGTGGAAATCGGGAGCCACCATTTCGGAATAAAGCGACAGTACCATTGACGTTTTGGTGCTGCGGCTGCGCCGGTCTCGATGTTTGCTGGCTGTTGAATAGGGCAAAAATGGATTTTGGTATTTTGTATTCCAATTCGGACGAGCAAAAAAAAAGAGGCGCACCGCGATGCGCCTCTTTCGTTACATGATGCGGTGATCAGGCCGGTCTGACATCCCGCGCATGTGCTTCCGCCGGCGCTTCGGCGCCGAGGATGAAGGCGCGGCGCATCGGCTTGATCACCAACAGCGCCATCAGCGCCGCGGTGGCGTTGAGCGCGACGGCCACGACGAACACCGCCTGCCAGCCGAAATTGCTGGCGATGATGCTCGCGAGCGGCACCAGCAGCGAGGCGGTGCCTTTTGCGGTGTACAGCATGCCGTTATTGGTGGTGGCGAACTTGACGCCGAATGTATCGCCTGATGTCGCCGGGAACAGGCTGTAGATCTCGCCAAACACGCCGAAATACACCGCGGTCGCCAGCACGAACACCACCGGGATGTGACCGTAGACCGACAGCGTCAGCAGCATCAGCGCCGCCGTGCCGAACGCGATGAACATGGTGTGCTCGCGGCCGATCGTGTCGGACACCCATCCGAAGAATGGGCGGCCGAAACCGTCGAAGATGCGGTCGAGCGAGATCGCAAATGTCAGCGCCGCCATCTGGAAGCCCAGCAGCCCAACGGGTTCGTCGGCGATCTTGAAGTCGTGCGCGATCGGCGCGATCTGCGCCGCCGCCATCAGGCCGCCGGCGGCGACCATCACGAACACCAGATACATCACCCAGAATATCGGGCTGCGCAGCACCTGCGGCGGGGTGAAGTCGATCCTGGTTTGCGGCAAATGGAGCTGCTTGCGTTTCGGCGGCATCGTCCGCGACGGCTTGCGCAGGAAAAAGGCGAGGATGAAGACAATCACGCCCTGTCCGATTCCGAACAGGAAAAACGCCTGCTGATAGCCGTGTGCGGCGATCATGTTGGCGATCGGCACCACGGTGATCGCGGCGCCCGCGCCGAAGCCGGCGGCGGTCGCCCCGGCGGCGAGGCCGCGGCGATCGGGAAACCATTTCAGCGCGTTGCCGACGCAGGTGCCGTAGACCGAGCCGGCGCCGATGCCGCCGAGGATCGCGGCGATATAAAGCAGCACCAGCGAGTTGGCGTAAGAGTTCAGCACCCAGGCGAGGGCGATCATCACCCCGCCGAACATGATGACGGTCCGCGGGCCGTATTTGTCGACGAACCAGGCTTCGACCGGGACCAGCCAGGTCTCCGTCACCACGAACAGCGTGAAGGCGAGCTGGATCGCGGCGCGACCCCAATGGTACTTGGCGTCGATCGGATCGACGAACAGCGTCCAGCCATATTGCAGATTTGCGATCATCGCCATGCAGACGATGCCCATCGCGAGTTGCAACCAGCGGAAGTAGGGGCTTTCGGATGTCGAGGGGACAGCAGGCTGTGCGGTGGCGGTCATGATTCCTCCCGAGGTACGCTTCTGTTTGATGCGAGCGTTACCGGTGCGGCATATTGGTATGCGATATGCCAGGGTGCAAGCCCCTTCTTCTGCCCACTATGTCGCATTCCAAAGCAGGCGAGCCGCGGGCCGACCGAGCTTCCTGCCATAAAAAAAGCCCCGGAAAACCGGGGCTGTCAGTCGGGAGGATTATTTCGCAGTGCGATCGGCGGGCTGGCAAAGCGCCCCGTCCGGACCTCCAATCAGAGGCCGAAATACGGCACGTCGCCGTTGCGGGCGGCGATCTCGGCGTTGATCATCAACACCCGATCGATCGAGGCCAGCAGGCGGCCGAACAGGGTGGTTGCGGGAGCAAGGCCAACGGAGGCGGTTTTGGACATGTTTGTCCCCTTTGATGTCGGACGGGCAGTCGCTCGCTGCGTTCGGGGCATAAACTATGTATACCAGATGCCAGACGCAACCTATTTTTCTGCATAGCAGCATTTATTTCTTTGCGATGCAGCAAAATGACCCGATCCGAAAACCAGATGCACCCCATGCAAAGGCCGCCGGAAACCGGCGGCCTTTGAAAATCCTCCGGGAAATGAAGCGGTCTATTCCGCCGCCTGCTTGCGCGGCGGATCGAGCGCGCCGGAATCGTGGATCTCGGCGACCTGATGATCGCTGAAGCCGAGCACCTGGCGCAGGATTTCATCGGTATGTTCGCCGAGCAGCGGCGAGCGCTTCACTTCGGTCGGGCTGTCCGACAGCTTGATGGGGTTGCCGACCGACAGATACTTGCCGCGGGTGGGATGATCGACCTCGACCACGGTGCCGGTGGCGCGCAGCGACTGGTCTTCCGCCAGTTCCTTCATTGACAGGATCGGGCCGCACGGAATGTCCTGCTTGTTGAGGATGTCCATCGCCTCGAACTTGGTCTTGGTCATGGTCCACAATTCGATCCGCGCGAAGATCTCGTTGAGGCGCGACAGCCGGGCCGGCGGCTTGGCGTAGTCGGGATGGGTCTTCCAGCCGGGCTCGCCGATGACGTCGCAGATCTTTTCCCAGACCGGCGCCTGGGTGATGAAATAGATGTAGGCGTTGGGATCGGTCTCCCAGCCCTTGCACTTCAGGATGCGGCCGGGCTGGCCGCCGCCGGAATCGTTGCCGGCGCGCGGCACTGCGTCGCCGAACGGAATGCCTTCGCCGAACTGGCTGTATTCCTTGAGCGGGCCGTGTACGAGGCGCTGCTGGTCGCGCAGCTTGACGCGTGACAGGTTGAGCACGCCGTCCTGCATCGCCGCGGTCACTTTTTGGCCCTGGCCGGTCATGGTGCGCTGGTAAAGCGCGGTGACGATGCCGAGCGCCAGATGCAGGCCGGTACCGCTGTCGCCGATCTGCGCGCCGGTGACGAGCGGAAGTCCGTCGCGGAAACCGGTGGTCGAGGCGGCGCCGCCGGTGCATTGCGCGACATTCTCATAGACCTTGCAGTCCTCGTAGGGGCCGGGGCCGAAACCCTTGATCGAGGCCACGATCATCTTCGGGTTGATGCTGTGGATCTTCTCCCACGGGAAACCCATGCGGTCGAGCACGCCGGGGCCGAAATTCTCCACCAGCACGTCGCATTGCTTGATCAGTTCGGTGAGGACTTCCTTGCCCTTGGGGTTCTTGGTGTCGAGCGTGATCGAGCGTTTATTGTGGTTGAGCATGGTGAAATACAGGCTGTCGGCATTCGGCACGTCCTGCAACTGGCCGCGCGTGATGTCGCCGACGCCGGGGCGCTCGACCTTGATCACGTCGGCGCCGAACCACGCCAGCAATTGCGTGCAGGTCGGTCCCGACTGGACGTGGGTGAAATCGAGAATGCGAACGCCCTTCAGCGCCTTTGTCATCTGTCCTCTCCTTTAAAAACTGCTGTCGTCATGCCCGCGAATGCGTGCATCCAGCCATCGCCATCGATTCAGCCGGGCACAGCCTTGGTCCCGTGGCAAGTCGGTGGCGACTGGATTCCCCGCTTGCGCGGGGAATGACGCTGTTGGTTGCCTGTTCACTTCTTTTTCAAAACGCTTTGCGGATTGAGATTGCCGATGCGGCCGCTTTCGGAGCCGGCGGCGGGATCGATCACCGCGTTGATCAAGGTCGGCTTGCCGGAATCCATCGCCTCGTTGACGGCGCGCTTCAATTCGTCCGGCGTCGTGGCGTTGACGCCGACGCCCCCGAAGGCCTCCATCATCTTGTCGTAGCGGGAATCCTTGACGAACACCGTGGTCGCGACATCCGAACTCCCGGAGGGATTGACGTCGGTGCCGCGATAGATGCCGTTGTTGTTGAAGATCACGACGCAGACCGGCAGATCGTAGCGGCAGATGGTCTCGACCTCCATGCCGGAGAAGCCGAAGGCGCTGTCACCCTCGACCGCGAGCACCGGCTTGCCGGTTTCGATCGCCGCCGCGATGGCAAAGCCCATGCCGATGCCCATCACGCCCCAGGTGCCGACATCGAGCCGCTTGCGCGGCTGGTACATGTCGATGACGCCGCGCGCGAGATCGAGCGTGTTGGCGCCTTCGTTGACCAGGATGGCGTCCGGCCGCTCCTTGATGATGGTCCGGAGCGCGCCGAGCGCGCCGTGATAGTCCATCGGCGACTTGTTGTTCATCAGCCGCGGCGCCATCTTGGCGATGTTTTCGTCCCGCTTCGTGCTGACCGTCTTCATCCAGTCGGCCGGCGCGGCTGGCCAGTTGCCGCCCATGGCTGACAGCAGCGCCGCGACACAGGAGCCGATATCGCCGACCACGGGCGCGACGATCTCGACGTTGGAATCCATTTCCTTCGGCTCGATGTCGATCTGGATGAACTTCTTCGGAGCATCACCCCAAGTCTTGCCCTTGCCGTGCGACAACAGCCAGTTGAGGCGGGCACCGATCAGCATCACCACGTCGGCTTCCTTCAGCACGGTCGAGCGCGCCGCGCCCGCGCATTGCGGATGCAGATCGGGCAACAGGCCCTTGGCCATGCTCATGGGCAGGAACGGAACGCCGCTCTTCTCGACGAAGGCGCGGATATCGTCATCGGCCTGCGCATAGGCCGCGCCCTTGCCGAGGATGATGAGGGGGCGTTTCGCGCTCTTGAGAACGTCGAGCGCGCGCTTGACCGCGGCAGGGGCGGGGATCTGCGCGGGCGCGGCGTCGATCACCTTGACCAGCGATTTGGCGCCGGCCTCGGCGTTCATCACCTGTCCGAACAGCTTGGCGGGCAGGTCGAGATAGACGCCGCCCGGACGTCCCGACACCGCGGCGCGGATGGCGCGGGCGAGGCCGATGCCGATATCGGCAGCGTGCAGCACGCGGAACGCCGCCTTGCAGAGCGGTTTCGCGATCGCGAGCTGGTCCATCTCCTCGTAGTCGCCCTGTTGCAGGTCGACGATTTCGCGCTCGGACGAGCCCGAGATCAGGATCATCGGGAAGCAATTGGTGGTGGCGTTGGCGAGCGCGGTGAGGCCGTTGAGGAAGCCGGGCGCCGAGACCGTCAGGCAGATGCCGGGCTTCCTGGTCAGGAAACCGGCGATCGCCGCGGCATTGCCGGCGTTCTGCTCGTGGCGGAACGAGATGACGCGAATGCCCGCGGCCTGCGCCATACGGCCGAAATCGGTGATCGGAATGCCGGGCACGCCATAGATGGTCTTGACGTCGTTGAGCTTGAGCGCATCGATGACGAGATGAAAGCCGTCAGTCAGTGCCTGTTCCGCGTCGGCTGTCTTTGGTTCGATGCTCTGTAGTGTTGCGGACATTCCGCTGTCTCCCTGTCGTTTCTTGATCCGGATGGCGAAGAAGTCTTCGTGGTCCGGCGTCGAGGCTGTATTCGGTTAAAGAGGCTGGGTCCGGTTAAAAAAGATCCTGGCCGTGGGCTTCCACATAGGCGGCGAGACCGAGCGTGTGATCGCGCGCGCGCTTCTCCGCAAGCTCGGTGTCGCGCGCTTCGAGGGCGTCGATCATGGCCATATGTTCGGGCAGCGATACCGCCGTGCGGTCGGTGCGGCCGATGGTCAACTGCCGGTAGCCGCGCACATGCAGCAGGATGTCGTTGGTCATGTCGACCAGCACCGGCGACTCGCTGAGCGAGATCAGGGCCTGGTGGAAGGCGATATTGGCCTTTGAATATTCGTCGACGTGATCCTGCGGCAGGCGGTCCGGGCCGAAATCCTTGAAGAAGTCGCGCAGCGCCGAAATGTCCTTCTTGCGCGCGATCGTCGTGATCAGGCGCGCGGCCATGCTTTCCAGCGCCGCCCAGGCCCGGATCATGTCGACGATCTCGCTCTTGGTGCGGCGGACCACGATGATGCCGCGGCGCGGCACGGTTTTGACGAAGCCATCCTGCTCCAGCATCGCGATCGCCTCGCGGATAGGGGTCCGGCTGACGCCGAGGCGCTCCGACAGAGCGCGTTCGTCGAGCATCACCGGTTCGGGCGTCGCATAGATATCCATCTTGAGGATGGCTTCTTTCAGCGCCTCATAGGCCTTGTTCTTGAAGCTGGTCTCCGGCGCGATCCGGACAATTGCAATCTCTGCCTCGGCCATGGTGGGCGCCGCCTTGATCTGTTTCAGCTCGGGCACGGTTTGAGTCTCCTGTCAGGAGACATCTTGTATCAGACTATTGGTTCGAAGATTTTTGGCATACCAGATGCCAGAAAGTCAAGACGACATTGTTTTCAGCACTTCGTTGGGGGTGGCTTGCCAGCCCATCCCCGTTTCTGGCATACCATATGCCATACGAAGCGAATTCACCGCAAATAAGGATGGGCGCTGGCGCGGATGGCCCGTTTGCGATCACCGCAAGCGAGTTGAGCGGGGCGCTACATTCACACCGGCGCGCACAGGCGCCGGCAGGAATCAAGCAATCGACGTCAAGCAAGCAATCGACGTCAAGGAGGAAACCATGTCGAGTTCTAAAGATGCGGTCCGCAGGATACTTGATCAGGTTAAGGCGGATAAACGCACGAGTCTGACGGCGCCGGAAGGCAAACTGGTGTGCGATGCCTACGGCATTCCGGTGCCGAAGGAAGCCGTGGCGAAATCGGCGACTGAGGCCGCCAGGATTTCGGCGGACATGGGTTTCCCCGTGGTCATGAAGATCGTCTCGCCGGACATCCTGCACAAGACCGAAGCGGGCGGCGTGGTGGTGGGCGTCAAGACCGCCACCGATGCCGAAAAGAATTACGAGATCATTCTGGCCAACGCCAGGAAATACAAGGCCGACGCCAGGATCGAAGGCGTCCAGATCCAGCAGATGCTGCTCGGCGGCCAGGAAGTCATCGTCGGCGCCGTCACCGACGGATCGTTCGGCAAGCTGGTGGCCTTCGGCCTCGGCGGCGTGCTGGTCGAGGTGCTGAAGGACATCACGTTCCGGCTCGCGCCGGCGACCAGGGAAGATGCGCTGTCGATGCTGGACGGCATCCAGGCCCACGAAATGCTCAAGGGCGTGCGCGGCAGCGATCGGGTCAACCATGAGGCGATCGCCGATATCATCGTCGACGTCTCCAAACTGATTACCGATTTTCCTGAAATCATCGAGATGGATCTCAATCCGGTATTCGCCACCAAGCATGACGCGATCGCCGCCGATGTGCGCATCGTCGTCGATTTCGACTACAAGCCGCGTCCGGCGCCGCGCTCGAACGAGGAAATCGTCACCGCGATGAACCGCATCATGCGGCCGCAAGCGGTGGCCGTGATCGGCGCCTCTGCCGAAGACGGCAAGATCGGCAATTCGGTGATGAAGAATCTGATCAACGGCGGCTACAAGGGCGAGATCTATCCGATCCATCCCAAGGCCGCCGAGATCCTGGGCTACAAGGCCTACAAAAGCGTCAAGGACGTGCCCGGCGTGATCGACACCGCGGTGTTCGCGATCCCGGCAAAATTCGTCGCGGGCGCGCTGATCGAATGCGGCGAGAAGAAAATTCCCGGCGCCGTGCTGATTCCGTCGGGCTTCGCCGAAGCGGGCGCGCCTGAGTTGCAGGCCGAAATCGTCGAGATCGGCCAGAAATACAACGTCCGCCTGATGGGGCCGAATATCTATGGCTTCTATTATACGCCCGCCAATCTCTGCGCCACGTTCTGCACCGCCTATGACGTCAAGGGCCATGCGGCTTTGTCGTCGCAGTCGGGCGGCATCGGCATGGCGATCATCGGCTTCTCGCGCTCGGCCAAGATGGGCGTTTCCGCGATTGTCGGCCTCGGCAACAAGTCCGATATCGACGAGGACGATCTGCTGGCGTTCTTCGAGCAGGACCCGAACACCAACCTGATCGCGCAGCACTGCGAGGATCTGAAGGACGGCAGGGCTTTCGCGGAAGCCGCCAAGCGGGTCTCCAAGAAGAAGCCGGTGATCGTGCTCAAGGCCGGCCGCACCTCGGCCGGTGCCAAGGCGGCGTCATCGCACACCGGCGCGCTTGCCGGCAACGACAAGATCTACGAGGACGTGCTCAAGCAGTCCGGCGTGATCCGCGCCCGGTCCTTAAGGCAATTGCTCGAATTCGCGCGCGGCGTGCCGGTGCTGCCGACGCCGAAGGGCGAGAACATCCTGATCATCACCGGCGCCGGCGGATCCGGCGTGCTGTTGTCGGATGCGGTGGTCGACAACGGCCTGTCGCTGATGGCGATGCCGCCGGATCTCGACGCGGCATTCCGCAAGTTCATCCCGCCGTTCGGCGCCGCCGGCAACCCGGTCGACATCACCGGCGGCGAGCCGCCGATCACCTATGTCAACACCGTCAAGCTCGGCCTCTCGGACGAGCGTATCCACGCCCTGATCCTCGGCTACTGGCACACCATCGTCACGCCGCCGATGGTGTTCGCCCGCAACATGGTCGAGGTGAAGAAGGAGATGGAGGCCAAGGGCTTCGTGAAGCCGATCGTGGCCTCGCTGGCCGGCGATATCGAGGTCGAGGAGGCTGCCGAATATCTCTACCAGAACGGCATCCCGGCCTACGCCTATTCGACCGAATTGCCGGTCGAGGTGCTGGGCGCCAAATACAAATGGGCGCGCGGCGCGGGCCTGCTGTAAGCCGCACACGCGACGCACTCCATATGAATGCCGCCCGACGGTTCGGGCGGCATTTTTATTTATTAGGGCGCGTATTCATCATCGAGCCTCGGTTGGTGCGGCTGGCTCAATGTCCGCTAAGCCCCGACAGCGGCCAAATTTTGCGGCGTAACGAATGACGCGATGGACCGCTAGCGGTCAACCCTTGCCGATGAATCGAGGCATCCGCACCCGTTCACAACTCAAAATATTATGTTGCCAAATCGTAACGTCGGATCGCCATGTTTTCTTCTAAAGTCGGCGAGCCGCGAAAGTTTATCCGGAGATCACCGCTTTAGTGGAGCCATCATACGCTTCTAGAATAAACCGATAACGGGGCCGACCAATTGCAGCAGTGTGTCAGTTCGCTAAAATATAGGCGGCGGCCGCCTGCCCGGGGCAGTTTACAAATTAGGGGGGAGAAATCTTGGATCAAGGAATGGACGCCCCGGGCATGCGCGACAACGCGCGCGCGCCACGGATGTTATCCGGTTCGCTGACCGCAGCGCAGCTCGCGAAGGCCGGGCGCGATGGGATCAAGGATTTGATTGCCGGCTTGGTGGCGGCTGTCGTTCTGATCGGCAATATCGTTTCGTTTGGCGCTTTGATGTTTCCGGGGGAGCTTAGCTCCGGAATCCCGATCGTGATCTGGGCGATGTTGATCGGAAGCTGCATCGGAGGCGCCTGGATTGCCGCCGCAACGTCCCTGCCGCCCCTGGCAAGCGGCATCGATTCACCGACCGGGGCGGTGCTTGTGCTTCTCAGCGCGTCCGCCGGCGCTGATGTCCTTGCCGCCGGGGGGACGCCCCATTCGGCTGTTCAGACCGTCATGCTCCTCTTTACTGCGGCTACGGTTCTGTCGGGGGCCTTGTTGTACGGTCTGGGCAAGGCGAAGTGGGGCGCCTATTTCAGGTTCGTTCCTTATTTCGTCGTCGGCGGCTTCATGGCGGCGACTGGCTGGTTTCTCATTGCCGGTGGTGTTCGCATGACGAGCGGCCGCGCCTTGTCGTTGACCGGAATAACAGCGACATGGACCCTGCTCCAGGGCACGAGGCTCGCCGCGGCCGCCGCCGTCGTGGCGGTGTTGCTGGGCGTTCGCCAGTGGGTCAAGTGGGCGTTCGCGATGCCGGTTTCCCTGGTTGCCATGTGGGTGATCGGGGCGCTTGCGCTGAGGGGTTTTGGACTTTCCGACACCGTACACGGTTTCTATCTTCCTTCCCTGGGTACGTTGAGCCGGTGGTCGCCCTTCGATACCGCCCGCGGATCGCAAATGACGTGGTCGATGACCGCCGCGCTCCTTCCGCAACTGCTCGCCGTGACGATCGTGGCGCTGATTTCGATGGTGACGAAGGTCTCCAGCATCGAGGTTGGACGCCAGGCGTCGGGAGACCTCGATTGCGAATTTCGTGCGCACGGACTAGCCAGCCTGATAGCCGCGCCCTTCGGCGGCATCGCCAGCGGTTTGCAGGTCGGAACAAGCCGCTTGCTGGAACATGCGGGCGGCGCGACCCGCATGAGCGGCGTTTTTTGTGCGCTGGCGCTCGGAGCTGTCGCCATTTCCAATTTCGATCTTCCTGGCTTGATCCCGATTCCGATCATCGCCGGACTCGTCTTCTATCTCGGCTATACGTTCATTCTTGACGCCTTGTGGCGGCCTTTTTCCCAGCGCGCCTGGTTCGACCTCGGGCTCGTCACCGCGATGATGATCGTCTGCATCCAATATGGTTTCCTGGTCGGCATCGTGGTCGGTCTGATTTGCGCCTGCGTGCTATTCGCCATCAGCTATGCGCGACGCGGCGTCGTTCGCCGGCATGTCACGCGCGCGGACTTCACCAGTTACGTCGAACGATCGGCCATTGCCGCAGACTACCTGCGGGACAAAGGCGCCGCGATCCAGCTATACTGGCTGTCGGGCTACATTTTTTTCGGATCGTCGGAAAGTGTGTTCGAGCGGATCCGCGGCGATATTCAAGAGCTGGGTCAGGGCTGCGTCAAATACGTCGTGCTCGACTTCGGAACCGTATCAGGCGCCGATGCTTCCGCCGTAGTAAGTTTCACCAAATTGCGAAATTTCTGCAACCAGCAAGGTGTCACGATCATCTATTGTGCGCTTTCGGCGGCGAACCACGCTGTATTGGAAGGAGGCGGATTGATCGGTGCGAAAAGCAAGCATCAAGTCTTCGCCGATCTGCCATACAGCCTGGCTTGGTGCGAGGACGAGATGCTTGCCAGGGCCAGCCTCGATCTCAATGCTGGCGACGCCGGGTTCGCGCCCTGGCTGCAGCGCGAACTGGGGAACACAGCTGATGTTGCTCAAATCCTGACCTATTTCGATCGCAAGGCCGTTGACGGATCACAAGTGCTGTACCGCCAGGGCGAACCCGCGAATACGATCGATCTCGTGGCCGCCGGAAATCTCGCCATCGATATCACGAAGGCCGACGGGAGCAGTTTGCGGGTGCGCCGGATCACGACTTACAAGGTCGTTGGCGAGATGGGCTTTTTTCGTCGCTCCGTTCGCGTGGCAACGGTCTCATCCGACGGGCCGGCCACGCTATTTACTCTTACGCGGGTGAATTTCGAACGCATGAGGCTTGAACGTCCCGACTTGGCGGCCTCATTCGACGATTTTATCCTCCGTGTTCTTGCCGACCGCGTGGAATTCGCAAATCATGCGATCGCCGCCCTCAGCACGTAACAGAGAGGACTCGATGCTAATCATGTTCCTCCTCTGCGGACCGCATCCAAAAGAAGCGATTTGAGATAGTCATTAGTCGTATAACGACAGCCGTGCCTCTTCTTGCGGTGTAACGATCTCGCTCGCTGGGGCACTCTGCAAGAGAGTGCCAGCAAGGATGTGAAGAAGCAAAAACAGGAGAGCGATGGTAGTTATTAACGTCATTTCATTCAGTTCTGGTATTTGCAAAGAATATCTCGGCCGTACACGCCTCTCATTTACCGACATCTTCATCGCCTCCGGTGCTCGGGTTCGAGCCGCGCGCCGCCCTTGGGTGAAGCGACGAGATGCCGGTATTGTCCAAGGGTGCGCTGCGCCTGAAGGCGTCGTGAGTGATGCAGCGCCGCGACAAGCGAAGCCAAAACACTCGTTCGCTTTGTCCTGTGACCAATGCGAGACTCGGACCGAGGGTAAGCGGCTCCCAGCGCAAGATTCGAAACGTGCCTCATGAGTCAAATTCCGCCGTGTGAATAGAGTCACACGAACCATCGCAGACTTCGCCCGACGCGGGTGTTAGCGACTTCACACTTCAACGAAAGTTGATCTTAAAACAGTCAAATGGTCATCTGAAAATCTTCGAGCTGCAGCGTGAGCTTGCCTTCACTTGAAGGACATCGTTTCTCGATTTTGCGACGAACGATCTCAGAAATATTCATTAACAAATCGCCGGCGCCACAGCGCCTGCGGTTGCACCGCCGGCGCTAATTAGCAAAAGTCGCAACGAACATTCCAAGTGTTGAAAACTCACGGGTAGCCCAATTTATCAATATCCGACGTCAAGCTGGCGGCTTCGCGACGGGCTGTTGCGGATCGTGCCGCGCTGCTCAACACCAGGGTCTAACGGGACATCATCCTGAGAGCCTGACTGAAAAAGCATTCGATGGTTGCGGGCTCTTCCTGACCACTTGAGCGTGAATCGCTTTTTTGTCATGGCCGGGACAAGCCCGGCCATGACGACCTCCTTGAAAAGCCCGATTTTATCGCTCGCTTTTTGAGTCAGATCCTGAGGAGCGTCACGAAGCGATGCGTCTCGAAGGATGAAGCCACGGAACTGGAAAATGCGTTGGAAATCGCTGGCGGGATTCCGGGCTCGCGCGTGGCACGCCCCGGAATGACGGTTTGTGGAATCAGCTGGCGCTGGTCCGAAATGCGCGTAGCCGCTGCATCGCCCAATCGAGTGCGGCGACAATGGCGAAGCCGACGCAGGCCGTCAGCGCATCGACGATGAAATCGTCGAGCCTTGCGTGCCTTCCAGGCGCCAGGAATTGCAGCAGTTCGAGAATGCCGATCAGGATCACGGTGATCATCGAGGTGCGCAGCCGGCTTTGCGTATAGGCGAGACCGAACGCCAGGCCGATCAGGATGAACGCGAACGCATGTTCGCCGTTCTGGCCGAGGTCGGAGTGGGGGCGGAGGCGGGCCGGTCCCAGGGTGGCGAAGGTGACGGCGGCGGCGAGCAGCCAGGCGAAGATCCGAAGGATGATGGTCATCGGGTCCGGATAACACACTTCTTACCGTGCGAATATCGTTGTCACGGGAACTTGCGATTCCGTGTGGTTAACGGCGTTTTTGCCGCGGATCACAGCGGCTGCCGAACTCCGATGCCGTTCATGAAGCGCTCCCTGATCTGCACCGGATCGCGCCGCGTGGTTCCGGTTCCCGGCTTGTCGTCGATGCGCACCCCGATCAAGGTCGGCCCCGACGCCGACAGAGCGAGGTCGACCAGACGTTCGAAATCCTCCTCATCGGCCGCCCAGCTGCTATTGGCGAGACCGCATCCGGCGGCGATGGCCACGATATCCGAGACCGCCGCGGCCGGCGTCGGTTGCGCGCCGGTGATCTGGTAGATGCCGTTATCCATCACCACCATGCACAGGTTCCGCGGCGCCAGCGTTGCAATCGTCGACAGGCATCCCAGTTGCATCAACAGCGAGCCGTCGCCTTCGAGCGCGAAAACGCGGCGCTTCGGCTGCGCCAGCGCGACGCCGAGCGCAATCGGGAAGGCGAGACCCATGCTGCCCAGCATGTAGAAGTTCTGCGGACGATGGCCCGCGGCCCACAGATCGAAATTGGTGTTGCCGATGCCGCCGATCACGGCTTCCTCGTTCTTCAGCCTGGCGACCAGGCGCGAGGTGAGGTCGAACCGGTTCATGATCTTGGTGTTGCGGGCGGGGGCCCTGGCTGTCTTGTTCATGGGATCGCTCAATTCTCGACTTTTCCGCCGGTCAGGAGCGGCGACAGGATCAAGGCCACCGGCGCCTGCGTGGTGACGGCCTGCTTGATCGAGCGGTCGGTGATGAATTCCAACTCGTCGAGCCGGGTGACGGTGTGATGCTCCATCGCGAGCGAGTCGAGCACCGGCCGCATGGTGCGGCAGACCAGCGACTGCCCGTAATTGAATTCACCGAGCGTGCCGCGCTCGGACACGAACATGATCAGTGGAATCTGATAGGGCACTGCCAGCGAGGCCATTACATTGGCCAATGTGGCGAAGCCGGATGTCTGCATCAGCACCGCGCTGCGCATGCCGCCCATCCAGGCGCCGGCGACGATGCCGACCGCTTCCTCTTCGCGCGCGGTCGGGAATGTCGTGAAGAACGGGTCGGCGTGGATGCTCTTGATCAGCGCCGTCAGCACCCGGTCGGGGACATAGGGGACGAGGCGGATGTCGTTACGCTTCAGCGTTTGCAGCACCACCTCATGCCAGGGCGTTTCGGGCTTTCCCGGCAAGGTCTGGGTCATGGTTTGTGCCTCGGCGGCGGCCATCACGCTCTCCCTGTGCTTCGCGACGATGTTTCGTTCGCAACATGACCGCTCGCGGTCCCTGTCGAGGCTGCGAACTTGACGCGATCTCCGGGATTGTCAACATGTCCCGGCCGTTACCGTGATCTGCGCGTCGGGCGATGCGCCGGGCACGCGAACGTGAGATAAGAGCGACAAGAAATCGCGCGCCATAAAACAAATAGCGCGAATTTGGGGGAAATGCCGTGGCCAATTGGTTCCGGACATTTGTCGCGTTGGCGGCCGTGCTGGCTGCGGGCGGCGCGTCGGCACAGCCTGCCTTTCCCTCCCGGCCGGTGCATATTTTCGTGCCCTATGCCGCCGGCGGCGGCGTGGACGTGCTGGCGCGCACGCTCGGCGATGTCGTCTCGCGGCAATGGGGCCAGTCGGTGGTGGTCGAAAACCGGCCGGGGGCGGGCGGCGTGATCGCGTCGCAGGCGTTGGCGGCGTCGCCGCCCGACGGTTACACGCTGATCGTCGTCGCCAGCGGACATCCCACCAACCCGTTTCTATACGCGAAGCTGCCTTACGACACCTTCAAGGACTTCACGCCGATTTCGCTACTGGCGTCATCGCCCAATATTCTGCTGGTGCGGACCGACTCTCCGTTCAGGACGCTTGGCGACGTGATCGCGCAAGCAAAGGCGAAGCCGGGCGCGCTGTCGTTCGGGCACGCCGGCAACGGAACCTCGACGCATCTCGCCGGCGAACTCTTCAGAAGCCTCGCCAGGATCGACATCAGCCCCATTCCCTACAAGGGCGGGATTCCGGCGCTCAACGATCTTCTGGCCGGACAAATTCCGATGTCCTTCAACAATGGGCCGGAATCGGTCGGGCAGCTCCAGGCCGGCAGCGTGCGCGCGCTTGCCGTCACCACCGCGTCGCGGGCGCCGTTGTTGCCGGAGGTGCCGAGCATCGGCGAGATCGTGCCGGGCTATGACACCGAGGTATGGTGGGGCCTGCTGGGACCTGCCAACATGCCGAAGGATATCGTGGCAAAGCTCTCGCACGACTTCGTGGCGGCCTTGAACACGGAGACGGTGAAGGAGCGGCTGGCCAGGCTCGGCTCGACCCCGATCGGCAGCACGCCCGAACAATTCGACGCCAGGATCCACGCCGACTATGACAAATGGGGGCCGATCATCAAGGCCGCCGGTATAAAGGCCGAATGATGCCAGCCATTCCCGCTTGCCTGCCGCCGCTCGAAGTCAGCCGCCCAAGGGTGCCGCCGCCGCCGAACGCCTGCGATACCCATGCGCATGTATTCGGGCCGGCCGACCGGTTTCCCTATGCCGCTGATCGCAGCTACACGCCGCCGGACGCGCCGCTGGAAAAATATCTCGGCATGCTCGATACGATCGGATTTGACCGCGGCGTGCTGGTGCAGGGCAGCGCCCACGGCCACGACAATGCCGCGATGCTGGACGCGCTCGAACGCCAGCCGTCTCGCCTGCGCGGCGTCGCGGTGGCCGATGCCGATGTCGCGCCGGACACGCTCCGCGCCTGGCATCGCTGCGGCGTCAGGGCGTTGCGCTTCAATCATTTCTTCCGCGACGGCCAGCTGCATTATCGCGGCGGCGTGCCGCTCGGCGTCGCCGAACAACATGCGCCGGTCATGGCCGAGCTCGGCTGGCACCTTCAGCTCTGGATCGATGTCAAGGATCTGCCCGAGACGATTCCGGCCCTGAAGTCGCTCGGCCTGCCGGTCGTGATCGACCATATGGGCCGCACCGATGCGCGCGCCGGCACCGCGACGCCGGGCTTCCAGAGCCTGTTGCGCGCCATCGGCGAGGGCTGGTGCTGGACGAAACTGTCGGGCGCTCATCGCCTGAGCCGTGCCGCGCCCGACTATCCCGACGCGCGGCCGTTTCACGACGCGCTGGTCCACGCCAATCCCGAACGGCTGGTATGGGGCGGCGACTGGCCGCATCCGCGCGTCGAAGGCGAGATGCCGGACGCGACGCATCTGTTCGAACTGTTTCAATGGTGGACGCCGGACGTGGCGACCCGGCACCGCATTCTCGTCACCAACCCCGCCAATCTCTACGGATTTCCGAACTGAAGGTCTGTGATCAATGTCCGTCAACAACAAGCGCGTGTTCTACGTCAAATACCTCGCCCATGAGATCTATGCCGATATCTTGCGGGCGCGGCCCGATGTGCGGCTCGACCGGCTCGAGAACGAAAGCCCGGACGAAACCGCCGCGCCGATCCTGGCGGCGGCGCATGTCTACCAGATCGGCGCCGCGCGCGACGAGATCGCGCCGCATTTCCATGCCGGCCATGATCTGTTGCGGCGCGCGCCGAACCTCCTGATCGTGTCCAGCAATGGCGCGGGTTTCGATCCCGTCGATGTCGAGGCCTGCACGGAAGCGGGCGTCGTCGTCGTCAACCAGTCCGGCGGCAACGCCAATTCGGTGGCCGAACATGCGCTCGGGATGCTGCTCACGCTGTCGAAGCGCATTGTCGAGGCCGATCGTGCGCTGCGGCGCGAGGCCAACGTCAATCGCAACGCGCTGATGGGCACCGAGGCGCAGGGCAAGACCATCGGCATTATCGGGCTCGGCAATGTCGGCCGCCGCATTGCCGAACTCTGCAAGGGCCTGTTCCGGATGAACGTGCTGGCTTACGATCCTTATCTTTCGACCACCGAGATGGCGGCGCGCGGCGGCGAGAAGGTCGAGCTGGATGAACTGCTGCGCCGCTCCGACTATGTGTCGATCTCCTGTCCGCTGACCAGGGACAACCGCAACATGATCGGTGCGCGCGAATTCGCGCTGATGCAGAAGCACGCTTATTTCATCACCACCGCGAGGGGCTTCATCCACGATGAGGCCGCGCTCGCCGACGCCTTGCGCAACAAGCAGATCGCGGGCGCGGGTCTCGATGTCTGGGCCAAGGAGCCGCCGCCGCCGGACCATCCGCTGTTGCAGTTCGATAATGTCCTGGCCAGCCCGCACACTGCCGGCGTGACCCGGGAAGCGCGCGAGAACATGGGCCGGATCGCCGCCGAACAGGTGCTCGATGCGCTCGACGGCAAACGCCCGCCGCGCATCATCAACCCCGAGGTCTGGCCGCGCTACGTCAAGCGCTTCGAGCAGGCGTTCGGATTCCTGCCGGCATAGCCGAATTTCCGGGAGAATATTTCTTCCGTTACCGGTCCCATCACAGCAAGAAAACAACTGTCGTCCGCAAGGCGGACGATGGTGATGTTGCTATTTTCCCGGCGCTCTCGACATCTCCAGCGCGCACGGCCAAGTCAGCGATGCGCCGTTTGTTTCTGTTCGCGGAAATCATGGTTTCGGCCGGCGCGGCGGGAAAATATCACATGCAACATGTAGCTGCGTTATTGCGAAGGGCGCCATCCCGGATCGGGCACCGTCTGGCCCACATCATCGCGATCGCGGCGGCCAGCCTACCGGAAGTGGGCGCGTAGCGCCGTCGTTGCGTCGCTGCCTCCTTACGCCGCAGACCTCGAATTGCGACGAATGGATTGCGGCGGCTGGCCGAGGGTTCGGAGGAAGGCGCGGCGCATCCGCTCGCGATCGCCGAAGCCGGTCTGGTCCGCGATCACGTCCATCGAATGGCGGTCTTGTTCTGTCAGCAGCCGGGCGGCCTCAACGCGCAGATTCTCCACCGCCTTGGCCGGCGACTGCCCGGTTTCTTCCTTGAAGGCGCGGCTGAATTGCCTTGGACTTAGCCCGGCGGCCTCGGCCAATTCCTCCACCGACAATTCCCGTTGCAGATTCCGGCTGGCGTAGTCGATCGTGCGCTGGATGCGGTCGGATTTCGGTTCGAGTTCCAGCAGCGTCGAGAATTGCGACTGCCCGCCGGCCCTGCGATGATAGACCACGAGCTTGCGCGCGACGGCGCGGGCGACCTCCTGTCCGTGGTCTTTCTCGACCATGGCGAGCGCCAGATCGATGCTTGCCGTCATGCCGGCGGAGGTCCAGACCGAACCGTCGATAATATAGATCCGGTCTTCTTCCACTTTCAGGTCCGGAAAGCGGGATTGCAGGTCTCTGGCAAACGCCCAGTGCGTCGTCGCGCGCCTTCCGTCGAGAAGGCCGGCTTCCGCCAGCACGAACGCGCCGGTGCAGGGCGCCGCCATCCGCCGCGAGGTTTTCATGCTGCGCTTGACGAAATCAATCAGCCCCGGCGTCACCGGCTCGATCTGCGCGCTGGCGCCGATCATCACGGTGTCGAATTTCGTCTTGCCGAAGGCTTCCGTTTCCACGCTGAATCCGGCGGAGGATCTGACCATGCCGCCCGTCTCCGACAGCAGCGTGATGGCGTAGGCATCTTCACCTACGACGAGATTGGCGACCTCGAAGGCAGTCAACGCCGCAAAACCCATCACCTGAAAGTTGGGAAAGACCACAAAGCCGATTTTGTGCATGACAGTCTCCGTCACGGGTATGGCATAAAAGGTGGTATATATGACATTTGAGACATTGGCCAGCGACGCTAGAAACTGGGTCACCGCGCCACGGATGGTGCGGGCAACCTACGGAGAACGAACATGAGCGACGCGAACAAGGGCATCGCACTGGTTACTGGCGCCTCGTCGGGCATCGGGGCGATTTACGCGGACCGGCTGGCCCGTCGCGGCTACGATCTGATTCTGGTGGCGCGCAGCCAGGACAAGCTTTCAACTCTCGCCAAGCGCCTCGGGAGCGAGACCGGACGCGCGGTCGAGATCGTCGCCGCCGACCTCAACAACAGCGACGATCTCCGCCGTGTCGAGACCGTGCTGCGGACGGATACCCGCATCACATTGCTGGTCAACAACGCCGGCATTGGCACCGCGGGCCCATTGCTTTCGTCCGACGTCGACAAGATGGAGGAGATGATATCGCTCAATGTCGGCTCGCTGACGCGCCTGACCTATGCCGCCGTGCCCGGCCTGGTCGCCCGTGGCGGCGGGACGATCATCAACATCGCCTCGATCGCCGGCGTCGCGCCCGAAACCCTCAATGGCGTGTATGGCGGCACCAAGGCCTTTGTGCTGGCGCTCAGCCTATCGTTACACAAGGAGCTCGCGGAAAAGAACCTGCGTGTGCAGGCGGTGCTGCCCGGCGCTACCGCGACCGAGTTCTGGGATCTGGCCGGCGTGCCCGTGGGCCATCTTCCGAGCGCCATCGTGATGAAGGCCGACGACATGGTCGACGCCGCGCTCGCGGGTCTGGATCAGGGCGAGCTTGTCACCATTCCGTCGCTTCCCGACATCGGCGACTGGCAGGCCTATGAGGCAGCGAGGCAGAAGCTGATGCCGAACCTGTCCCGCAGCACGCCCGCGGCGCGTTACGCGCGGCCGGCGGCTTAGCCGATACTCAAAGCGAGGTCTTTGCCGAAAATATTGGACGGGGTCTGTGATCGGAGATACCTATTCGTCAAAAGATGTGAGGAAATCCCTGCAGGGCGTCCCGTGATCCCGGGTTCAACTCGTTGAGAAATCAACGTACCGATCGCCATCGACGGCATGGTCATCGCGCCCGGCGACCTGATCGTCGGCGATGGCGATGGCGTGGTTTGCGTCCCCTTCGATTTCACCGCGGATATCCTCAAGGCGACGGAAGCCAGGCATCGCGCCGAGCTCAAGCAACTCGACGAGATCAAGCAGGGCAACAACGACCGCGCCTGGGTCGATGCCGCCCTGCTGCGGCTGGGCGTGCAGATCGACGATTAGAACCGGCTGGAACGGGAGAGAATTGGTGTTTGCTTCGGGCGGAAATGATGCGGTTCGCGGATGTGGTTGCTGCAACCCGGTGTTCCCCGGCATGAGCGCGGCCGCCGGCCCGACGCCGTCGGAGACACCGGCGAATATCGAAGCGCTGGCCGGCGCGAAGCAGGCCGCTGGTGCCAAGGCCGCTGCGAGGGCCGACGGGCTGGTGATCGACTGCCACGGTCATTACACCACCGAGCCCGAGGCGTTGCTCGATTGGCGCAAGCGCCAGATCGCCGCGATCAACGATCCCTCGCAGCGGCCTTCGACCGACGAACTGCGGATCAGCGACGATCAACTCCGGGCCTCGGTCGAAAACGCGCAGCTGCGGCTGCAGCGCGAACGCGGCACATCCGCGACGCTGCTGTCGCCGCGCGCGTCCGGCATGAGCCATCATATCGGTGACGCCTCGGTCAGCGCCGCCTGGTCACGGGTGTCGAACGATCTGATCCATCGATTGACGCAGCTTTATCCGAACAATTTCATCGGCGTCTGTCAGTTGCCGCAGTCGCCGGGCGTCGCGCCGGAAAACTGCATCGGCGAACTGGTCCGCTGCGTTACGGAACTCGGTTTCGTCGGCTGCAATCTCAATCCGGACCCGAGCGGCGGTTACTGGACCGAGCCGCCCTTGACCGATCGCTGGTGGTACCCGCTCTATGAAAAGATGGTCGAACTCGACGTCCCCGCGATGATCCATGTCAGTGCGGCGGCGAACCGCGCCTTTCACACCACGGGCAGCCACTACATCAACGGCGACACCACGGCGTTCGTGCAATTGCTGATGTCGGATCTGTTCAAGGATTTTCCGACGCTGCGTTTCATCATCCCGCATGGCGGCGGCGCGATTCCCTACCACTGGGGCCGCTATCGCGGCATCGCACAGGACCAGAACAAGCCGCCTCTGTCGGAACTGGTTCTGAACAACGTGTTCTTCGATACCTGCATCTATCATCAGCCGGGTATCGATCTTTTGACGCGCGTGATCTCCGCTGAAAACATCCTGTTCGCGTCGGAGATGCTGGGCGCCGTCAAGGGCGTCGATCCCGAGACCGGGCATAATTACGACGATACGCGCCGCTACATCGACGCTTCGACGATCCTGACGGCCGAGCACAAGCGCGCCATCCTTGCCGGCAATGCGCGGCGCGTTTACCCCCGGATCCAGTCGCTCCCGATGGCGGTTTCATAGCCGTCATCCACCGGCAGCAATGCACCGGAAAAATCGCACTGGTTCTGGTAAGAAAAGTTCCCGCGACGGCGACCGTTGACGGGCTCTTAATCCTATCAAATAAGCCTATCACATTCTTGCGCAGACCGGCCGTTCATGGCCACGACTTGTTAGGAACTCGACGCCATTGTCCCGGCATGGGACCGACGGCTTTTTTCAGATTTTTGCATCCGAGTTCGAGTATCCGGCGGGAGCTCATCGAGCTGCTTTACACCTCGCTTCCGCAGGTCATGGCGATAACGGTGACTTCGGTCAGCGGCGCCGTGGCGCTGGCCATCATCAGCGGAGACGTCGGCTATTCGGTGATCGCCTGTTTCATTCTGATAACATCGACGGCGAGGCTCTATAGCCTGCATCTTTACCGGTCCCGATCGGCAAATTTCTCCGACGAAGACGTCGTGCGCTGGGAGCGCATCTATGGTGTGGGGGCGGCGGCGTTCGGAATTGCGCTTGGTCTGCTTTCGTTTCGAGCCCTTCAACTGGGCGATGCTGCCGGAGCCTGGCTCGCTTTCGGGCTTTCGATGTCCTACTGCGTCGGCATGGTCTCGCGCGCTGCCGTTCGTCCGTGGATCGTGTTGCTGGCGTCGGCCCTGTTGCTTGCTCCGACAACGATCGCAGGGCTTCTGCGGCCGGAGCTGCCATACAGGATCGGCGGCTGCATGCTGTTCCTGTTCTGGATAACGCTGCGCGAAGCCTCCCGTCATCTGAGCACCGCCTTTATCGAAAGACTGGAGGCGAAGCATGCCCTGGCGCGTCAGGCGAGCCACGATTTTCTGACCGGTCTGCCGAACCGCGCTGCATTTCTTTCGGCCCTTGCAAGTGCCAGGGCAAGCATCGCGGTCGTTGCTCTCGATCTCGATGGTTTCAAGCCGGTGAACGATCGCTTCGGTCACCGCGCCGGAGACCTGTTGCTTCGTCAGGTCGCGGAACGCCTGACCGATTGTGTCGGAGCCGATGGGATGGCGGCGCGTTTCGGCGGCGACGAATTCATGTTGCTCAGATCCGTGGACGCTGGGCAGGCTGGGCGAGATGCGGCCCTTGCCCTTACCAGACGGGCCGTCAAAGCGCTGTCACAACCTTTCCTGTTGTCCGACGTGTCGGTTCGGATCGGCGCGAGCGCCGGTATTCTGGTGACCGAGGGTGAAATGGCTCCCTCCGCTAATGCGGCGTCCCAATTGCTGGAACATGTCGACCGCGCCCTTTATGCGGCGAAGCGCGCCGGCGGAGGGCGGTGGCAATGGTCCGACGAGCAGACGGCTGTCCATCTCCAGGCAGGTTGAGGCTCCCTTCCTGGTTCACGCTCCTGAAACCGCTCGCGTAGCTGGAATTTTAATCTTTAGAGACATTATTAGATGCCTGAAACGACAGGCGCGGATACGTCAGAATCCGAAGGTCCGGCACTTTATGAATTTTCGTTCCGCGGAGATCGGCGCGGTCTGAGCGAGCAGCGTTGGCAGGACGTCGTATGTTTATTGATGCATTAATTACCAGGACGAAGGCAGTCATGGCGCTGCCCTCAGACAATCCGGATTTGGTCAAAGCACAATGTACGGCGCTGTCCAGCCTGATCCCCTTGATGTATTTTATCCTTGTCGCCAGTAGCTGGGTATTGGCGATCGATTATCTCCATGCGGCGCCGTTATGGTTGACCGTTTATTGCCCGCTTGTTCTGACCATCATTTGCGCGGTCCGGCTTACCGTCTGGTGGCGGAAGCGAGGCGTCGTCCTGACGACCGAAACGGCTATCCATGAGCTGAGGCGGACAAACCGCATGGCGGGAATTCTTGCCGTCGGCTTTCCCGCATGGGCGCTGGCGCTTTTTCCATACGGCGATGCTTTCGCGCAAAGCTATGTGGCCTTCTTCCTCGCGATCTCGGTGATCGGCTGCGTTTTCTGCCTCACGCATCTGCGTTCGGCCGTCCTCATCATTACGGCTGTCGTGACCACGATCTTCGTGGGCTTCTTTGCCTTGACGGAAAATCCGACCTTCATTGCGATGGCCGTCAACTTCATCCTTGTCATGGCCGCTGTGCTGGTCGTTGTCCTGATGCAAAGCCGTGACTTCAATCGGCTGGTTGTCGCGCAGGCCGAGGCGATGGCGCTGATTGCCGAGAATCAGCGCAAGCAGCAGGAGCAATACCGGCTGCTGCGGATGATCGACGACATGCCGGTAGCGGTGATGACGGTCGATCCCGCGACCTTCAACATCAACTATGTCAACGAAACCTCGAAACAAACGCTGAGCCGGATCGAAGGCCTGCTGCCGATCAAGGCGGATGAGCTCCTTGGCGCATCCATCGACATCTTTCACAGGCACCCGGAACATCAGCGCCGGCTGCTGTCAAATCCGGGCAACCTGCCGCATCGCGCCCGCATCAAGCTGGGACCGGAGATGCTGGACCTGCAGATTTCCGCGGTCAACGCCACCGACGGCAGTTACATCGGGCCGATGCTCACCTGGTCGATCGTCACCCAACAGGTCGAAGCGGAAAATCGCATTCGCGAACTCGCGCATTACGACACGCTGACCGGCCTTGCCAACCGCACGACCTTTCGCGAACAGCTGGAGCTCAGCCTTGCGAAGCCGGGCAGCCGGGTTGGCCTTCTGTTCATTGACCTCGACGGCTTCAAGATCGTCAACGACTCGATGGGCCATCTTGTCGGCGACGCCTTGCTGAAGCAGGTCGCCAACCGGCTCCGCGACGAATGCCGTCAGCCGTCCCTGATGGTCGGGCGGCTTGGCGGCGACGAATTCGGGATTTTGATGGAGGAGGGGGATCCCGACGCAGCCCCCGCGCTGGCCGGCAGGCTGGTTGACGCCCTCGTTGCGCCCTATCATCTGGAATTGGACAGGCGTGTCCAGATCGGCGCTTCCATCGGTATCGCCGTGGCTCCGCTCCATGGCAACGATGCCGAGATCCTGCTGTCGCGCGCCGACATCGCGCTCTACGCGGCGAAAGCCGCCGGCAAGGGCACGTCCAGGATGTTTTCTCCCGAGCTGGAGCTGCGCATTCAGGAACGCGTGCGGCTGGAAGGAAAGTTGCGCGTTGCCCTCGAAGAAGAGAACGGGCTATTCGTGTTCTACCAGCCGATCGTGGATATCCAGACCGGCCGCATCACGGCGCGGGAGGCGCTGCTTCGTTGGTACAATCCGCAACGAGGCTGGATTTCTCCCGGCGAATTCATTCCGGTGGCGGAGGGGAGCGGATTGATCGACAAGCTCGGTCTGTTCGTCCTCAACCGCGCCTGCCGGGACGCCGCCGAATGGACCGACGGCGCCCGCGTCGCGGTCAATGTTTCGCCGGGGCAACTCGGCAAGGGAACGCTGGCTCCGGCCATTCTCACGGCGCTGGTCGAGAGCGGGCTGTCGCCGGGGCGGCTGGAGATCGAGGTCACGGAAAGCGCGCTGTTGAATGACGTGCTCGACTGCATCGCCGATTTGCGTCAGGCGCGCGATATGGGCGTCCGCGTCGCGCTCGATGATTTCGGGACAGGATTCTCGTCGCTTGCCCATCTGAGGGCCTTCCCGTTCGACAAGATCAAGATCGACGGCTCCTTTGTCCGGGACGCCGTGAAGCGGCCGGACTGCGCGGCTGTGGTCAAGGTGGTGGCGGATCTCGGCAAGCGGCTCGGCGTGACGACCGTCGCCGAGGGCGTTGAAACCCAGGCGCATCTGGAACGCGTAACCGAGGAAGGATGCAGCGAGGTTCAGGGCTATCTCTTTGGCAGACCCGCGCCGAGCGAACGCGACGCGCCGATCGTCGCGGAAATCCAGCGTCAATTGGCGGAAAAGGCGGCCAGGGACGAGAGCTCATATATTGCTGCGGTTGGTCCTTCGGCCATGATGGGGCAGCGCTGACTTCGTTCTTCTGGACCGCAAAAGACCTCGATATTTCGGCCAAGCGCACATGCCGGCCGGTTTATTCAATCGCAGCGTTCTGCGTATCTTTGCGGCAATTCCTGCGATCAATCGCGATCGGCCGGCGACACCGGATCATTGCTGGAATTGACCTGCGTCAATACAGGATACGCGAATTTTCAATAGAGCTTGCCGTTCGATCAAGGGCGCTGATGCCCGGCAGCTTTGAGCATGATGTTCTCGCGTTCGTGTCTGCTTTTCTTTTCCCTTCAATTTTAGGTCCGATGGGCAGGATTTGCATATGACGAACGAAAGCACGATCGCAGAGCGCCTGAAATTCAACAATATCGACGCCAGCACCATCGCCGCGTTAGCCGGAAGTCGCGCATTCATTCTGGCCGAGATGCCGGCGATTCTGGGCCGGTTCTACGATCACATCGAAAAATTTGCCGAGACGGCGGCGTTCTTCAAGAGCCGTGACGTGATGCTGCACGCGAAGCAGATGCAGCTCAAGCATTGGGCCATGATCGCAAGCGGTCAATTCGATGAAGCCTATGAGCGTTCGGTCACCCGGATCGGAGAGGTTCATAATACGCTCGGTCTCGAGCCGCGCTGGTATATCGGCGGATATAGTGCGCTGGTTGCCGGCTTGATGGAGGCGATCGCGCTGCGTTTGCCGTCGTCGAAATTTGACCGGACTGCCGCCGCCAGGAAGGCCGCCTTGCAGACGGCGGTGATCAAGGCGTCGATGCTCGACATGGACCTTGCAATCTCGGTCTATATCGAGGCGGGCCGGCGCGACCGGCGGCAGACGCTCGAAGACCTGGCTTCCAATTTCGAACGGGCGATCGGCGGCGTGGTCGATGTCGTGGCGTCGGCGGCAACCGGGCTTCAGGCATCGGCGAAAACCATGAGCGCAGCGGCCAAGGAGACCGCCGAGCAGTCGAATTCGGTGTCGCGCGCCTCGGAAGAGGCTTCCGCGAATGTGCAGACGGTGGCTGCCGCGACCGAGGAGTTGACGAATTCGATCACGCAGATCAGCCAGCAGATCAAGGAATCCGCCCGCATCGCCGCAAACGCGGCGCGAAACGCCGATGAGACGGCCGCGAAGATCAATAATCTGTCGGAGGCCGCGGGCAGGATCGGAGCAATCATCGACATCATCACCAAGATCGCGTCGCAAACCAACCTGCTGGCGCTGAACGCGACCATCGAGGCGGCACGCGCCGGTGACGCCGGCCGCGGCTTTGCCATCGTCGCGCAGGAGGTGAAGTCGCTGGCCGGACAGACCGCGCGCGCCACGGCGGAGATATCCGCCCAGGTAGGGGCGATGCAGTCGTCGACCAGCGAGTCGGTCCACGCCATCAAGGAAATCACCGGCGTGATCGGTTCCATGAACGAAGTATCGGCCGCGATCGCATCGGCGATGGAGCAGCAGAACTCCGCCACCCGGGAGATCGCGAGTAGTATCGACCAGGCCGCTCAGGGAACCGGCGATGTTTCCACCAACATTACCGGTGTCACCCGCGCCGCCGGTGAAACCGGATCTGCCGCCGCACAGGTCCTGGCGGCGTCGTCCGAACTGTCGCAGCAATCCGAAGGGCTGCGCGCCGAGGTCGACAAATTCCTTCGGACGGTTCGGGCCGCCTGATTGTGCGCCAGGGGCGCACCGGTATCAGCCCAGAATGGATTTCGGCAGCATGCAGTGCGCTCCCTTGGCCATGTTGACCATCTGGGTAACGTGGAGATCGGCCGCGAGGCTGCATAGCGTATAGGCGTCGGTCTTCGACAGGCCGCGCAGTTCGCCGATCCAGCGGATCATGTCGCGGAGCGCCTGCCTGACCGCGTCGTCGAGATCCTCGTCGAATCCCATCGTGATGTAATGCGTCGGGGTTTCCGCGCGCGGCGCGGTCAACTCCATGTCTTTGCGCACCGAGAGTCGGAAATGGCCGGTCAGCGCCGTTTCGAGGGCCGTGATGCAGACCTCGCCGTCGCCCTGCACGCCGTGTCCGTCGCCGACCGAGAATTGCGCGCCCTTGTTGTAGACCGGAAAGTAAACCGTGGTCCCCGCGACCAGTTCCTTGTTATCCATGTTGCCGCCCATCGTGCGCGGAATCACCGAGGTGATGCGTCCCCAGTTCGGCGGCGGCGCGACGCCCATGACGCCGAAGAACGGGCTGAGGGCGAGCTTGCCGCCCCAAGGCAGCGTTACCGTCTTGGCCTGTTTGTCGATCGGCAGGATCTTCAAGATGAAGTCGGGAAAATCGTCAGGGATGGTGCCTTGAAGCGGAATGATCAGATTGAACCCCCAGTTCTGCCGCAGGGTGATGTCCAGAATGTCCACCGCGAGCACATCGCCGGGCTCGGCGCCGTCGACATTGATCGGGCCGGTCAGGAAATGTGGGCCCGCTCCGCGTTCGGCCTCTTTCAGGATCGGGCGGTGCTCGGGGAGAATTTCAAAGCCGTCGTCGCTCGGCAGGTACGCCGCGTCGCCCGAAACGGTGTCGATGATGACTTCGGTGCCGGAGGCAACGCTGGTGATCGAGGGAGTGGAGGCATCGAAAAAGCCCCATTTGACGCTCTGCGGTGTCGCCGCAATCTTGATCGCATCATTGCCCATCTCGATTCTCCTCAGGGTTCGTTGAAAGGGTTTCGTTGAAACGGCCGGACCGCGCACGCGCACGGCCGCACCACGGCGTCAATGTTTACCGCTCGATCCCATCGATTGCCAATTGCAGGAGCGCTCGAAAGCATCGGCGGCCCGGTACAGCGTCGATTCCTGCCAGTGCTTCGCGACCAGCATCAGGCCGATCGGGCGACTGCCTTCCCCGAGACCGCAGGGAATGGAGAGCGCGGGATGGTGGGTGATGTTGAACGGGCAGGTGTTGGTGATCTGCTCCCAGCTGTGCTGCATCAAAACGTCCGCCGGCGCGTCGGGCGGCGGAATCCTGGATGCCATCATGCGGGTCGTCGGCATCAGCAGCACATCATATGCGCCGAGCGCCTTGTCATAGGCCGCCCGCAATTTCCGGCGCAGGTTTTGCGCCTTGAAGTAGTAATATCCCTGATAATATTTGTCGGTATAGGCACCGAGCAGCATGCCGACCTTGACGGTGTCGGGCAGTTCGTTGGCGCGGTCGCGAAGCGAGCCGAGCCGGGCCGCGAGCGAGATCGGATAGACGCCCTCGATGTTGCGGGGAAGGGCGCTCTTGATCATGCCGTGGAACGTGCCCTCGAGCGCGATCGCCGACCAGATCGGCACGCCGATCAAATGCCAGGGAATGGATATTTCATCGACCTGGGCTCCCAGCTCCTGGAGCGTCTTGGCTGCCGCCCGCACCCCGGCATCGACGTCGGGATGCGAGTCGTATTGGCCAAATCCCTCCCGCACCACGCCGACCTTCAGGCCGGCGATGCCCTGGCCGATCGCCTTGGTGTAGGTGTCGAGTTGCAGCCCCTTCTGCCGCGAGTCGTAGCCATCCTCTCCGGCCATCACTTCCAGAAACAGCGCGTTGTCGGCGACCGTCGCGGTAAGCGGTCCGGCATGATCGATCGTCGGATCCATGCCCATGATGCCGGTATAAGGGACGAGACCCCAGGTCGGCTTGATGCCGACGACACCCGAGAGCGACGCCGGGATCCGGATCGAACCGGCCTGGTCGCCGCCGGTCGCCATGTCGACCTCGCCGAGCGCAACCAGCGCGCCGGAGCCCGTTGACGATCCGCCGGGGGTGTGGCCCCAGGCGCGCGGGTTTTGCACCGGACCGGATGTGCTGGTGGCGGCGCCGCCCGAGAAGGAAAAATATTCGCAGACCGATTTGCCGACGATCTCGGCGCCGGCGTCGAGCAGCCGCGTGATGACGGGGGCGTCGAACTCCGGCACATAGCCTTCCAGCACGGAGGCGCCGTTGGTGAGCGGAACGCCCGCGAGGGAGTAGGTGTCCTTGACCGCAACCTTCTTTCCGGCCAGCTTTCCGCTGCTCGCGCCCTTGATATGCGCCTTCGCAATCCAGGCGCCATGCGTGTTCTCGTCGCCCTCCGGCCGATAATACCCTCCGCGCGGATATTTGATCTCGGGAACGTCGTCCGGCAGGGAGGCGATCAGCCGATAACCGTCGGCAAACGGCTTGATGAAGTCGATGAAGAAACCGGCATAGCTGTCGGTGACATCGATCCCCAGGCTGTCGCCCAATTCTCGCACCTGTTCGGTCGATGGCATTTTAAAGGACATCGGGCGTTCTCATCTCGCGGTGAAGCCGGTGCGCCGGGCTTTCAATCGTGCCAAGCGCATCGTGTCGTCATGACCGCGGATAACATGCCGGCATCCGTGCCGCTCGGCTGGCCGTGCCGGATGCTGGTCTCCGAGCGCCAATTTTCAGGACGCTCTTCAAGCTCCGCAGGGCCAGTTCGGTATTATCGGATGGCACGTCCCTTGCTTGGATATCGGAATATCCGAGACCGATGACCTCGATCGGAGAGTTTTGATGTTGGGTGCCCAGAATATCGTCGGGGCCAGCCAGTGCTTTGAGCAGTGGCATCACGCCACATGCCATAACTATTCGATCACGGATTATCGGCGGACCAGGCAGGGTCCGTTCAGGGGGCATATCTCGGCGCGGTCGTTCGGTGCGCTCACCGTCAGCCAACTCGCGTCCTTTGCTTCCGAAAACCGGATTGAGGTGCTGCGTGGCGGCAGCGAAATTCGCGGCGACCCCCGCGATTACTTCATGCTGCTTCTGGTCTATTGCGGCGATGTCGGTTTCGCGCAGAACGGACGGACGACGCGCCTGATGGACGGCGACATGGTCATTTACGATCAGGCGCGGCCGTTCACGATGGAGTTCGGCGGCGATACGCGCCAGATCATCGTCACCATCCCGCGTCCGCTGCTGGTTTCCCGCCTGCCCGAAGTGGAGCGCTTTACCGCGCGCCGCATCGCGTCCGCCTCGAAACTCGGGGCGCTGACCGCGACCGTCGTCCGTCAACTGGTCGAGTTCGAAACCTCGCTCGATGAAGATGTCGCCAACCGGGTCGGGGCGTCCGCGCTCGACATTCTGGCAACGACGCTCGAAGCGGAATTCTCGGAAGATACGGAGGGCGAGGGCAGGCACCATGCACGGCTGGCGCGGGTGAAGCGCTATGTGATAGCCCATCTGGACGATGCGGAAATGACCATCGAAAGCATCGCCGCGGCCCAGAACCTGGCGCCGCGTACGCTGCACCGGCTGTTTTCCGCCGAAGGCACCACGCCCATTCGCTGGCTTTGGCAGCAGCGCCTTTCCGCAAGCTACAAGGCATTGGCCGAAGGACGCATCAGGCACGTCACCGATGCCGCGCTCAGTTTCGGCTTCACCGATCTTTCTCACTTCAGCCGGGTATTCAAGAAGACATTCGGCCATGCCCCGCACACGCTGGTGCGCCGCTGAACCGGCTTCAATCGATCGTGAATCCGGGCGCGGTTCCTGACGGGTTGATCGGCGGTCGATATCGCCAGCGGAGCTGGTAGCGGAAGTTCGATTGGCAACCACAACCTATACTTTGGCAGTTCGAGACAAGCGTAAGGGCCAGCTACCGCGTTATCGTCGAAACTTGGGATTCGGAACATATCATGTTCCGGTGGGCGAGATTGGCGCGGCGGCGAGACGAGCCTCTGGAGGGGCTCGGCTGGCGATCGGAAGACGATAACAAAGGGGAACAGGATGATCAGGGGTATAAGCCGCAGAACGTTGTTGAAGAGCGGAGCTGCCGCAACGGTGTTTGCGCCCGCGCTGGTGCGGCGCGCCGCGGCGGCCGGCGATCCGATCCTCGTCGGCAGCATGTACGATCTCTCCGGCGGTCTCGAAGCGTCGGGCAAGCCGATGTATGACGTGCTCAATTTCGCCGTCAGCGAAATGAACGACGCCGGCGGGCTTCTCGGCCGCGAGGTCAAGGTCGTCAGCTTCGACACCCAAACCAACATGCAGCTCTATGCGCAATATGCGCAGGAGGCCGCGCTCAAGAACAAGGTCGCGGTGGTGCATGGCGGAATCACCTCCGCCTCGCGCGAAGTGATCCGGCCCGTCCTCGACAAGTACAAGACATTGTATTTCTACGACATGCCCTATGAAGGCGGCGTCTGCGACCGCAACATCTTCATCGATGGCTTGACGCCCGCGCACAATACCCAGATCCTCGCCGAATACGGCCTGAAGACCTGGGGCAAGAAGGTCTACACGCTGGCGGCGGACTATAATTACGGCCAGATCACCTCGGACTGGGTCAAGAAATACGTCAAGGACGGCGGCGGCGAGGTGCTCGGCACCGAGTTCTTCCCGCTCGATGCGACCAATTTCGGCAGCACGATCTCCAAGATCCAGGCGGCCAAGCCTGACTGGATCATGACGATCCTGGTCGGTGGCGGACCGATCTCGTTCTACCGGCAGTTCAACGCGGCCGGTCTGTCCGGAAAAATCCCGATCGCGTCGACGACGTTCTCGGGCGCCAACGAGCAGCTCGTGCTGACGCCGGAAGAAAGCAACGGCGTCGTGGTGGCCTATAATTATCTACAAACGCTCGACAACCCGACCAACAAGGACTTTCTCAAGCGCTTTCACGCCAAATACGGCGCGGATTATCCGCCGATCTCCGATCTGACGATGGCGAGCTATCAGGGCATGTTGCTTTGGGCCGCCGGAGTCAAGAAAGCCGGCGGGATCGATCGCGAGAAGGTGATCGAGGCGCTCGAGAGCGGAATCACCATCGACGCGCCGAGCGGTGCGGTGACGCTCGACCCCCAGACCCATCACTGTACCTTCGACGTTCATCTCGCCAGGATGCAGGACAAGCAGCCGGTTCTGATCGAGACGTTCCCGCAGCGCAAGCCCGCCGACACCGCGGCGGTGTGCGACCTGAAGAAGAACCCGCGTGAGGCCAAGCAGTATATCATCAAGGTGAACTAAAGCATGATCCGGACCCGGAGGGCCGCGTTGGCCCAAAGTGGAAACCGGCTTTCCCTCGTGACAAACGCGGAACGCGTTTGCGCGAAGATCATGCCCAGAGCGTAACAACAGAGTTTGCTTCAACCCGGTTGAAGTAAACTCGAGAGGAAATTGATCGCGCTTTGCCGCTGATACGGCGCATCCTTATCCATTGCGGAGAAAGCCCAACTTGGATCTAGCAGTCGTTGTCGGGATCGACTTCATCTATGCCGTGGCGACGCTGGCGCTGATCAGCATCGGCCTCGCGATCGTGTTCGGCATGATGCGGATCATCAACCTGGCCCACGGGGAATTCATGGTGATGGGCAGCTACAGCGCCGCGGTTGCCGTGCATCATCACGTCAACATCTGGATCGCCATTCTGATTGTCCCGCCGGTCGTGGTCGCCGCGATCGGCGCCATCATCGAACGCGTGATCATTCGCCGCCTTTACGGGCGGATGGTCGAAACCATGCTGGCGACCTGGGGCCTCAGCCTGTTCGTCGTCGGCATCCTGACCATGGTGTTCGGCGATATCACCGAAGGCGTTCCAACACCGATCGGCGGCATCACCATCGGCTCCTACCAGGCGAGCGGTTACAGCCTGTTCGTGATCGCGATGTCGATCGTGACCATCGCTGGCGTCTATCTGGTGTTGCGGACCTCCCGTCTCGGCCTGCTGGCGAGAGGAACGATGCAGAACGCGGAAATGGCCGCGGCGCTCGGGGTCGATACTTCACGAATCTACGCCGTGACATTTGCGTTCGGCGCGGCGCTGGCGGGCCTGGCGGGCGGCATCCTGGCGCCGGTTTCCGGCGTATTTCCCAATATCGGCGGCTCCTATATCGGCCGCGCCTTCATCACCGTCATCGGCGGCGGGCCGGCGGCGCTGGTCGGAACCATCTCGGCGTCGACGCTGTTCGGCGTCATCAACCAACTGGCGACATTCGCCAGCAATCCGGTCTATGGCGAAGTGGCGCTGCTGGCCGCCGCGATCATCCTGATCCGGCTGCTGCCGCAGGGCATCACCGGCCGCTATTTCCGGGGCAGTCTATGACGAGGTTTCTGCGCGAGAATGCCGCCCTCGTCGCGGTCGCGATCGCCGGAATAGCGCTGCTGATCGGTCTGCCGCTCGTGCTCGACCTTTACACCCTGTTGCAGGTCACGCTGTACGTGATCTACGCCATCCTGGCGCTCAGCCTGGCTTTCATCTGGGGCTATGGCGGCATTCTCTGCTTCGGCCATTCCGTCTTCTTCGGCCTGGGCGCTTACGGTTATGCGGTGAGCGTCATCAATATGGGCGACAGCACGCTGCCGTTTCTGATCGCGATCGCGCTGCCCGCTGTGCTGGCCGCCGCGCTCGGCTATTTCATGTTCTACGCGCGCATCAGCGACGTCTATGTCGGCGTCATCACGCTGACGGTCACGCTGATCTTCTACAACGTGGTGAACTCGACGGCTGGACCGCAATATCACATCGGCGAAGCCCTGCTTGGCGGCTTCAACGGCATGCCGAACGTGCCGTCGCTCAATATTCCGTTTCAGCCGGACAACACGCTTGAGCCGGCCGGCATGTTCGTTCTCTGCATGGCGTTGCTGCTGATCGTCTATTTCGGATTGCATATCTTGCTAAGGACGCGCTTCGGCCGCGTGCTGGTCGCCGTGCGCGAGAACGAGCAGCGTGTCGAATTCCTGGGCTACGACTCGCGCCTGCACAAGCTCATCGCGTTTTCCATTGGCGGCGCGATCGCCGGCCTCGCCGGATGCCTGTTCACCGCCTGGGGAAATTTCGTCAGCCCGACCGCGTTCAGCGTGGTGCAGTCGGCCCAGATCATCATCTGGCTGATGGTCGGCGGGGCAGGGACGCTGCTCGGTCCGGTGATCGGGGCGGTGGCGATCTCCTGGCTCACCGTCCAGATCGGCACCCAGCAGACCGTCAACGCCAACGTCGTGCTCGGCGGCATCCTTCTGGTCTTCGTGCTGCTGGTCCCCAAGGGCGTAGCGCCGATGGTGACCGAGCGGCTGGTGCCATGGTTTGTGTCGTTGCGCCGGCCGGCGGCCTCGCCGCGCAATGTCGCAGGAGAGAGTAAGGCATGACGCCGCCCCTGATCGAAACGCGCGGACTGGTCAAGCATTTCGGCGGGGTGCAGGCGATCCGCGGCGTCGACTTCGCGCTCGCGGAAGGCGAGCTTCGCTGCCTGATCGGTCCCAACGGCGCCGGCAAGAGCACGTTCTTCAAGCTCCTGACCGGCCAGATCAAGCCGACCAGCGGCTCGGTGCTGTTTCGCGGCACCGACATCACCGCGTTGCAGGCGCATGAAATCGCGCGGTTGGGCATCGGCATCAAGACCCAGGTGCCGAGCGTCTTCAACGGCTTGTCGGTGCGCGACAATCTATGGATCGCCGCGGCGCGCCACAAGGAAGGCAAGGCGATCACGCAGGCCGTCGAAGCGCAGATCGAGCGGCTGATGCTCGGCCGCGTCGCCAACAGCCTGACGGGGCAGTTGGCGCATGGTCAGCGCCAGCGCGTCGAACTGGGGCTGGTGCTGTGCGGCGAGCCGAACCTGATTTTGCTGGACGAGCCCGCGGCCGGAATGACCGAGGAGGAACGGGGCCAGACCGCGGAACTGATCCGCGAGATCAACCGCGAGCATCCGCTGATCGTGGTCGAGCACGACATGTCGTTCATCCGCACCATCGCCCGGCGCATCACCGTGTTCAACCAGGGCACGATCCTGATGGAAGGCGATGTCGACGAGGTCTTCAGCAGCGAGGCGGTTCGGGACGTTTATCTCGGCAAGAAGGTGGCGGCCTGATGCTGGAAGTCGAGGACGTGTACGCCGGTTATGGCCGCATTCCCGTGCTTTCCGGGATCGATTTCACGGTGGCCGAACACGAGGTCGTGGGCGTGCTCGGGCACAACGGCATGGGCAAGACCACGCTGCTCAAGACGCTGATCGGGCAGGTCCCGGTCACCAGCGGCAAGATCCGTTTCGGGGATACGGATATCAGCAACACCTCGTCGTTTCGCCGGGCACGGGCCGGCCTCGGCTATGTTCCGCAGGGACGTGCCATCTTTCCGAACCTGACCGCCTACGAGAACCTGCGGATGGGATTCATCGAGGATGGCATCCACTCCGAGGACGCCGCCGTCAAGGACGTGCTGGCGCGGTTTCCGCGTCTGGATTCGATCATCGATCGCCTCGGCGGCGCGCTGTCCGGCGGCGAGCAGCAGATTCTCGCGCTGGCGCGCTGCCTGTGCGGGCGTCCCAAATTGCTGCTGCTGGATGAGCCGACGGAGGGAATCCAGCCCTCGATCGTGGAGGAAATTCTGGAGATCCTGATCGGCCTGCACCGCCATCAGGGGCTCGCCATCATCGTGGTCGAGCAGAATCTCGACTTCATCCGGCGTCTTTCCGACCGGGTCCTGCTGATCGAGAAGGGCACGATCACGGGAGAGGTATCCCCCGAAGCCTTGGGGGAGACACAGGAGCTCGGCGGCTACGTCGCCGCCGGGTAGGGAGAGATTCGGAGTGGCGAAAGCCCGCTCCGAATCTGCGACGCCGGCCGTTGCCGGCATAACCAGCGGCGCATTGAGCGCACAACACAGGAGGTCGCCATGCATAAGATCGAGATGTCCCCTGAGATACTGGCCCGCATTCCGGGTTTCCGCGACGGGCTGCACATGTTCGGCAATATCGATCCGTCGCGAACCGCTCATGTCATCGTCGACCTGCAAAACGGCTTCATGGAGCCGGGCGCGACGGTGGAACTGCCGGTCGCGCGCGAGATCGTCCCGAACGTCAACAAGATCTGCGAGGCGGTCCGCGCCGCCGGCGGCATCAATGTGTTCATCCGCTACCTGATCGACGAAGAGACCCAGGTGAACTGGTCGAGCTGGTTCAGCGATTTCGCCTCGCCGCAACGCCGCAAGGCGATGGTCGAGACCTTCAGCAAGGACTGCCACGGTTTCGAGCTGTGGCCCGAACTCGACGTGCAGCCGACCGACCTGATCGTCGACAAGACCCGCTTCGGCGCGTTCGTTCCGGGTTCGTCGAAGCTGCACGAGATTTTGCAAGCGCGCGGGATCGACACCCTGATCATCACGGGCACCGCGACCAATGTGTGCTGTGAATCGACCGCGCGCGACGCCATGCAGATGAACTACAAGATCATCTTCGTCGCCGACGGTAATGCAGCGCTGACCGATGCCGAGCACAACGCCACGCTCAACAACATGGTGACGCTGTTTGCCGATGTCATGACCACCAGCGAAGTGGTCGGCTTCCTCGCCGTTGCCGCCAACAAGAGGCAGGCGGCCGCGTAAAACGATCGATCCGCAACTGGAGCTCCGGTTTTGACTCCATCAAAACCGAAGCTCCAGGCCCGCAGCGAACAGGAATAAGAAAATGGCAGACAGACCCAGGATCGCTCATCTGGCGGGACCGACGGCGACCGTCCAGAATTCGCCGCCGCTGGTGACATCGAACAAGGCGCGCCGAAAATATGGTCTGCCGTTACGCAAGAACGGCGACGGCAGCGATCTGCGTTTCGATGCGCTGCGGGCCCAGCGTCTGGCCGCGCCGGCGACGGTCTATGTGGAATGTTTTTCGGCCCATCCGCTTGAGGCCGACGCCGCCGAACTCTATGGCCCGCCTGACGGCTATCTGGACGCCAAGGGCGCATTCCACAAGGAGCGCACCAGCCCGCAGGACAAGCCGGTGTTCGAGATCGAAATCCTGCCCGAGGACGGCGTCTATCCTTTGCCCTACATGGCCCGGAAGTCCGATGGCGGGGCGTGGGACGGCGAATGCACCGAGCCGGGCGCTCCGGCCTCGCAGGCCCGCCAGTCCTTTTATCCCGACGGATCGCGCAGCTTCGAGGAGATCGACCGGCTGGGTATCGGCTCCGCCGGCGTGGCCAATCTGATTTCGTCCTTCGCCGACGTCGACTTTTATCGCGTGCTGCCGCCCGCGGGTTACACCAAGGGCTTGCCGGCATCGCAGCGCACCGATATCGGCGAGGGCGACATTCCGCCGGAAACCCGCAGCAAGGACTTCTTTGCCTACCGGCCCTACCATCTCGGCGAAGCGCCGCCGCGGCCGGCGCTGGCGCGGCTCACCAACGCGGCGCGCCGGATCTTCGACAGCAACAAATATGACGGCGCCGTCTATACCCAGGGCAGCCCGCAGATCGAGGAGGTGGCCTACTGGTTCAATCTCCTGATCGACACCACCATTCCGATCTGCGGCAACGCCGCGCAGCGCCCGCAGGGCGAGCTCAGCAATGACGGCCCCAAGAACATCACCGATTCCGTCGAATACATTGCTTCGAGGGTCTGGGCGGATGAACAGGGCCGCAACCGCGCCGGCGTCATCGTGCTGCAGGAGCAGCGCTTCTTTGCCGCGCGCGAGGTGATGAAAGTCGACGCCCGGCCGGGCGGATATGTCGCGACCGGCGGGCATGGCGGCATTCTTGGCGGCATGGGCTATCACGGCGCGGCCGTGCTGCATTATGTCCCGGCGCTGAAACATACCTATCTGTCGGACGTGAACCTCTCGAAGATTCCGTCGTCCGTGCCGGTGGTTTTCAAATCGGGCGGCGTGATCAAGCGAAGCGACATGAAAATCCGCGAGGACAATGGCGATCTCTTGGAAAGCGCCATTCCCTCGGTGGCGATCGTCAAGGATGGCGGCTTCTATGCCGAGGAATATTTCGACGATCCCGCCGTCACCGCCGACCTGGACGCGCTGCTGGCGCGAAAGCTCGAGACGAACCGTCTTGCCGGGTTCGTCATCGAAGGCACCACGCCCTATGGAAAGATGACGTCGTCGGTCCGGCAGGCGGCCTTGCGCAAGGCGATTCACTGCGGCCTGCCAGTGGTGCGCGTCGGACGCGGCAACCCGGAAGGTTTCGCCGATCCCGATGATTATTTCATCGCGGGCTCGAATCTGACGGCGACCAAAGCCCGCCTGCTGCTGATGGCCTGCCTGTTGAAGTTCGGCAGCCTGCCGCCGGCCGGGAATCCCGACGAGCCGACTTCAGCCGAGCTTTCCGCCATCCGGACGGCGGTGGCCGCCTATCAGAAGGTTTTTGACACCCACTGATGCCCGGTATCCCGCAGGCCGCCGCAACTATTCGAACGGTTCCTGATCGCGACCTTCGGTCAGGGATTTGACCAGCGAGGCCTTTACGCCCGAGACGTGCTCGCGCATCAGCATCTCCGCCCGCCACGGCTCGCGGGCCATGATGGCGTCGTAGATGCGATGGTGATCGTCGTGGCGGCGGCGGACGTCGCGATGGTTGAAGGCGACGATGTTGCGGCTCGATGACACCGGCACATGGTGGCACATCCGTATCATTTCGCTGAGCATGCGATTGCGCGCGGCCGCGAGCAGGGTGTCGTGGAAGTCACCATTGATGCCGCGATAGATCGTGCGGTCGCCGGCTTCGAAGGCGCCGCGTTCCAGCAATTTGTCGCCGTCGGCGAGGCTGCGCTCAACCACCGCTTTCTCATCCGGACTGAGGCCGCGCTCGGCGGCGAAGCGGGCGGCCAGCCCCTCCAGCGAAGCCCGGATGTCATAGGCGTCGACGATGGCGTCGAGCGGAAACTCGCGGACGCTGAAACCGCGGTTAGGCGCGTAATCCAATAGTCCTTCGCCGGCCAGCGCCTGCAGCGCGGCGCGCACCGGCGTGCGCGACACCGCCAAGGTCCGGCTCAGCCTGACTTCGTTCAGCCGTTCGCCGGCGCCGACCATGCCGCCCAGAATGGCTTCCCGGATATGGTCCGTGACCGATAGCGCGCGGTTGCCGGCGCGCGATCCGCCGGCCGATTCCAGAACGCCTTGCTCCGACCGTTCCGTCATGGTTGTCATGTACCTGCCAACAAGTGAATACACTTTTTAAAGTGCTTCAGCCATCCCATCATGGGAAGCGTCATAAATCCATCAACAGACAATATAATTTTTACTGCACAAAAGATCATCATGGCGCGGAAATGATATGCATTCGGGGAAGTGTATGTAATTTTTATTGACTCACCCGGTGGTTCGGCAAACATGGGTCCACTCCAACGACGGTGAAGGTGGCGGGCGGTCCCATGGCAGCGAATTCCAGCGGCATCGGTGCCGGGGCGAGCGACCGTGCCATCGAATGGATCGCCGCTGACCACCCACCGGACTTTGGAGCCGGCCGTTCGGCTCGCCGGCGTTCCGGCGTCGAGCGGCGGACCCTGCTCAAGATCTCCTTTAATTCCCTTGCATGAATAAGAGGCGCGCCATGAATCTCGGTATTGATCGTCCAAAGGCGGCCGTGGTGGCGATCGATCTGCATCGCGGCCATCTCGACATGGCGGTGGCCACCATGCCGACCGCGCCCGATGTCGCAACCCGCGTCATCGCCGCCAACAAGCGGCTGTTCGACTGGTGCCGCAGCGTCGATATTCCGGTCATCCACCAATTGACAGCCTATCGCGACGCCGAGGAAATCCGCGCCAATCCGTTCTGGCGGACCCGCGCCGAGAATCCGGCGGCCACCCGCAAGAACGTGATGCGCCACAACATCATCGGCGGTCCCGGCTGCACCGTGATGCCGCAACTGCTCGATCCGCGCGACTTCGTCGTCAGCACCAAGAAGCGCTACGACTGCTTTCTCGGCACCGATCTCGATTTCGTGCTGCGTTCGCACGGCGTCAACACGCTGCTGATCACCGGCGTCAACACCAATTCATGCGTGCTCGCGACCACGACCGCGGCCAATGTCCGCGATTACGCGGTGATCGTGGTCGAGGACTGCGTCGACAGCATGGACGGCCCCGAACTGCACGCCGCTGGCCTGCTCTGCATCAAGACGGCCTTCGGCTTCGTGATGGATACCGACGCGGTGATGGCGCTTGACGGGCTGGCCGCGCGGCGGACCGACGCCGCATGACCGCTTCGTTTCCCAGCCGATCCAGAGGACTCCGCCATGACCGGCCCCATGCTGCCGCGCGACCGCGCTGACTATTCCGCCATCGTCGATCGCCCGGCGCTGAAACTGCCGGGCGGCGCCCGCATCGTGATCTGGACCATCGTCAATCTCGAAGTCTGGGACATCGGCAAGCCGATGGCGCGGCAGGTGATCCCGGCGCCGACCGGAATTCCGCTGCTGCCGGATGTGCCGAACTGGAGCTGGCATGAATACGGCATGCGCGTCGGCGTATGGCGGTTCTTCGATCTGTACAGGAAACTCGGAATCGCGCCGACGCTCTCGATCAACGCTCGGGTCTGCGAGGATTATCCGCGCGTGGCGCAGCAGGCCGCCGACGCCGGCTGGGAATTCATGGGCCACGCCTATGAACAGGGGCCGATCCACAAGGAGCCGGATCAGAAGGCGATGATCGCGCGTTCGATGCAGGTGATCGAAAAATTCACCGGCAAGCGGCCGGTCGGCTGGCTCGGGCCCGGCCTGACGCAGACGCTCGATACGCCGGAATATCTCGCCGAAGCCGGCGTCAAATATATCGGCGACTGGGTCTATGACGACGAGCCGACGGTGATCCGCACCGCCAAGGGGCCGCTGGTGACGCTGCCCTACACCGTGGAATTGAACGATATCCCGATGATGATGGTGCAGCACCACGGCAGCGATCACATGCTCAAGCGCACCATCGACAGTTTCGATACGCTGTACGAGGAGAGCAGGGAGCGTCCGAAGATACTGTCGCTGGCGATCCATCCCTATATCAGCGGCCAGCCGTTCCGGATCAAATATCTCAAGGCGATCTACGATTACGTCAACCGGTTCGAGGGAGTCGTGCATTGGAACGGCGAGCAGATTCTCGAATGGTATAACGGGCAGACCGCCGCGCAGCCGGGATCGAAGACGTGAGGGCAAGGACGTGAGGGTGATGGCTCAGCGCGTGCTGCCGGCGGTCCCCGTGACCGAAGTGCCGGTCTCGGGCGGCGGTGTATTCCCGGTCCGCCGCGTCTATTGCGTCGGCCGCAACTATGTCGATCATATCCGCGAAATGAAGGAAGCCGACGAACGCGATCCGCCCTTCTTCTTCCAGAAGCCGCGCGACGCCGTCGTCCCCGATGGCACGCCGGTGCCTTATCCGCCGCTCACGGCCGATTTTCAGTTCGAGGTCGAACTGGTGATCGCGATCGGCCGCGGCGGGCGCGACATCGCCGTGGACGAAGCGCGCGATCACATCTGGGGCTATGCGGTCGGCATCGACCTGACCCGGCGCGACCGCCAGCGCGACGCGCGCGACATGCGCCTGCCGTGGGAAGTCGGCAAGAGTTTCGATGCCTCGGCGCCGTGCGGCACCATCGCGCCGGCGCGCGATGCGCGGCATTTCAAGGACAGCACCATCACGTTGTCGGTCAATGGCGTGGAACGCCAGCGCGGCGACATCGGCCAGATGATCTGGAGCGTGCCCGAAGTGATCGCGCAATTGTCGAAGCAGGTCACGCTCGGCGCCGGCGACCTGATCTATACCGGTACCCCGGCCGGGGTCGGGGCTGTCGCGCCGGGCGATCTGATCGTCGCCCGCATCGACGGGCTGCCGTCGCTCACCATCACCATCGTTCAAGCCGAGGCATGACCATGCTGCCAACCGAACGCATCGCCTATTCGCCGATCGCTTCCCGCCCGCCCCTGAAACTGCCGAACGGCGCGCGCATGGCGGTCTGGGTCATTGTCAATGTCGAGGAGTGGGACGCCAAGCAGACGATGCCGCGCACCGTGCTGACGCCGCCGGCCGGCGGTTCGCCAAGCCCGGATATCCCGAACTGGGCCTGGCACGAATACGGCAACCGGGTCGGCTTCTGGCGCATGCTCAAGGTGTTCGACGATTTCAAGGTGCCCGGTGTGCTCGCCATCAACGGCTCGGCACTGGAGGCCTATCCGCCGATCGTGGACGCGGCAAAGGCGCGGAACTGGGAATTCATGGGCCACGGCTTTACCCAGCGCAACATGCAGAAGGTGGAGAACGAGCGGGAAGACATTCGCAAGACCGCGGATGTCATCGCCGCCGCGACCGGCAAGCGGCCGCGCGGCTGGCTCGGCCCCGGCCTGACCGAGACCTGGGAGACGCCGGATCTGCTCATCGAGGAGGGATATGAATATGTCGCCGACTGGGTGTTGGACGACCAGCCGGTCTGGCTGAAGACGGCCACGAAACCGATCATCAACGTGCCCTATACGCAGGAGTGCAACGACGTCGCGATGATGCTGATCCAGCATCACAAGGCGTCGGAATATTATGACCGCGCCATCGACCAGTTCGAGCAGATTTACGAGGATGCGGCGGAATCCGCCCGGATCATGGCATTGGTTGTGCATCCCTACATCATGGGGGCGCCGCACCGCCTGAAATATTTCCGCCGTATCTTCGAGACGATCCGGAAGAGGCCGGACGTGGCGTTCATGACCGGAGAGCAGATCCTCGACTGGTACCTTTCCGTGGGGCCCAAAGCGCCGTAGGCACACATCAGGGATGAGCGTCTTTCAACTCCTCAACGGACTGACCTTTGCCGCGCTTCTGTTTGTGGTGGCGAGCGGCTTTACGTTGATCTTCGGGTTGTTGCGCATCGTCAATCTGGCTCACGGCGCGCTGTATCTGTTCGGCGGCTATATCGGTTTCACCGTCGCGGCCAGGACCGGCAGCTTCGCGCTTGGCGGCCTTGGCGCGATGGTTGCCATCGCCGCGATCGGTTTCGTGCTCGACCAGGGCCTGCTGCGCTTTGTCCGCGGCCACGATCTGCGACAGGTGTTGCTGACGCTCGGCTTTGCCTTCGTGCTCGACGATCTGGCGCTGGTGATCTGGGGCGGCGACAGCTTCACGGTGCCGATCCCGCAGATGCTGCGCGGCGGCTTGCGCGTGTTCGGCGTGTTCTATCCGACCTATCGCCTGTTCGTGCTGCTCACCGGCGTGGTCGTGTTCGCGGTGCTCTGGCTGTTGCTCAATCACACCCGGTTGGGGGCATTGATCCGCGCCGGCGTCGACGACGCCGAGATGGTGGAAGCCTCCGGGGTCAATATCCAGCGCGTGTTCCTGGTGACGTTCCTGCTCGGCTCGGCCCTGGCCGGCCTTGGCGGATTGATGGGAGGTGCCTTTCTCTCGCTGTATCCGTCCGCCGACGCCGAGATCCTGGTGTTCAGCCTCGCCGTCGTTATCATCGGCGGACGCGGCAGTCTGGTCGGCGTCGGCATCGGCAGTCTGCTGGTCGGCATGCTCAACACGATCGGCCAGGTGATGTTCCCCGAACTGGCTTACTTCGTCATCTTCGGTCCGATGGCCGTGTTGCTGGCGTTTCGTCCGCTCGGCCTGTTCGGGCGGCCTGCATGATGACAGCGCCAGCCGCATCAGCGTCGAAGAGCTTTGCCGGCATGACCGGTCGCGCGGCGCTGATCGCCATTATTGTCGTCGCCGCTGCGGCTTCGTTGCCGCTGGTACTGTCGAGCTATCAGGTCGGGCTCGCCACCGAAGTCCTGATCTTCGGCATTCTCGCGATGTCGATCGATATCCTCGCCGGGTTCGCCGGCCGCACCTCGCTCGGCCACGGCGCGATCTTCGGCGTCTCCACCTATGTGGTCGTCTATGCGACGGCGCAGGCCGGGTTGCCGCCGGCGGCGGCCTTTGCCGCCGGCGTGCTGGCCGCGACCTTGGTGGCGATGATCTTCGGTCTGCTCGCGGTGCGCACCTCCGGCAGCTATTTCCTGCTGCTGACCTTGGCGCTTGGCATGATCGTCTGGGGCATCTGCCTGCGCTGGACCCAGATCACCGGCGGCGAGAACGGCATCCGCGGCGATGTCCGGCCAGCGGCGCTACTGAACAACAATTCGTTCTATTGGACGGTATTGGCGGGGACCGCCATCGTCACCTTTGCGGTGTGGCGCTTCGTGCGTTCGCCCTTCGGACTGACGCTGCGCGGCATCCGCGACAGCGAAAGCCGGATGCGCAGCCTCGGTTACAATGTGCCGCTGCATTTGTTCATCGGCTTCACCGCATCGGGCTTCTTCGCCGGCATCGCCGGCGCGCTGTATGCGATGTTCAACAATTTCGTCAGTCCATCGACGGTGGCGCTGGCGCAGTCGGTCGAGGGCGTCCTGATGATGGTTGCCGGCGGCGTCGGCACGCTGTTCGGCGCCTTCGTCGGCGCGGCCGCGATCATCGCGCTGGAGAACGTCGTCAGCACCTATACCGAGCGCTGGCAAATGGTGCTTGGCGTCACTTTCATTGTGATCATGATCTTCGCTCCCGAAGGCATCATCGGCAAGCTGAATGCCATCCTGATGCGCAAAACGCGTTAATCGAATGCTTTCACGAAAGGATATCGCGATGAACCGCAGACAATTCCTGAAAACCACCACGGCGGCGCTGGCCGTCACCGGTGCCGGCTCCTGGCGCGGCGCCCATGCGCAGGACGCTCCGATCAAGATCGGTCTGCTGGCGCCGCTCACCGGCGTGGTGGCGTCGGGCGGCAAGGAAATGGTCGAAGGCGTGCAATTCTACCTTGAACAGGTGAACAGCCAAATCGCCGGCCGCAAGGTCGAACTGGTGATCGAGGACGACGCCTCGAATCCCGACACCGCGTTGCAGAAAGCGCGCCGGCTGGTCGAGCAGAGCAATTGCCATATGCTGATCGGGGATCTGCTCGCCAATACCGGGCTCGCGGTTGCCAACTACGTCAAGGGCACCGGCACGCCGTATTTCATTCCGATCATCGCCGCCGACGATCTGACACAGCGCGCCCGCATCAGGAACGTGATCCGCGTCGCTGGCTACACCGCCAGCGAATTCACCCATCCGCTCGGCGACTGGGCGCTGAAGCAGGGCTACAAGCGGATCGCCACCATCAGCCAGGACTACACCTTCGGCCACGAGCAGTGCGGCGGTCTTGCCCAGGTATTGACCGAAGGCGGCGGCGAGATTGTCCAGCAATTCTGGCATCCGCTCAACACCGCGGACTTCAGCCCTTATCTCGGCCAGCTCGCGGACCTCAAGGTCGATGCGATCTTCGCCATGGAAACCGGTGCGGATTCGACCCGTCTTATCCAGCAATATGCCAGCTTCGGTCTGAAGAAGACGCCGCTTCTGATGGCGATGAACGGCACCGACCAGTCGGTGATCCGCACGCTCGGCGAGGAATGCGAAGGCATCATCTCGCCGGCCCATTTCGCCGAAGGTTCGGACAATCCGGTGACGGCGAAATTCGTCAAGGATTATGAAGCGAAATACGGCAAGATTCCCTCGCTGTACGGCTTTTCGATGTATTCGGGCATGATGTGGATCGACGCCGCAGTGAAGAAGATCGGCGGCAAGGTCGAGGACCGCGACGCCTTCATCGATTCCGTGCTGACGACCGAACTGGTTGACTCGCCGCTCGGCAAGACCGTGAAGTTCGATGCCTATGGCAACCCGATTTATGACGTCTACATCCGCAAGGTGGTGAAGCGCGCCGACGGCAAATTCTGGAACGTGCCGATCCAGACCTACCCGAACGTCTCCCAGTTCTGGAAATACGACCCGGAAACCTATCTGAAGCAGCCGCCTTATTCGCGGACCTTCCAGGGCATCAAGAAAGCCTGAACTCTCCGGCATCGGGATGCGGCCGCCACGGCCGCGTCCCGTCTCATATAGGCAATATTCGTGTCCGAACCGATCCTGACGCTGGTGGATGTGGCGGTGGCTTTCGACGCCTTGCGGGCGGTCGACGGCGTCAGCCTGACCGTGCCCCGCGGCCAACGGCGCGCCATCATCGGCCCCAACGGCGCCGGCAAGACCACGCTGTTCAACGCCATCGCCGGTGCCGTGCCGCCGACCTCGGGCAAGATCCTGTTCGATGCGCGCGAGATCACGCGGCTGCCGCCGCATCGCCGCGCGCAACTCGGCATTTCGCGAACCTTCCAGATCACCAATTTGTTTCCGACGCTGAGCGTCCGGGACAACATGGTGCTCGCGCTGCGCGGTCTGTCGCCGCGCAAATTCTCGCTGTTCGGCAAGCCCGACACCGACGAAGCCGAAGCGCCGCGCATCGCCGCGGCGCTGGATGCCGCGCGGATCGGCGGGCGTGCCGACGCCATCGTCAAGGAAATGTCCTATGGCGAACAGCGCCAGCTCGAGATCGCGATCGCGCTGGTGACCAGGCCGACCATGCTGCTGCTCGACGAGCCGGCTGCCGGCCTGTCGCCGGCGGAGCGGTCGATGGTCGCCGAAATCATCCGCTCGCTCGACCGCGACATCACCGTGGTGCTGATCGAGCACGACATGGACCTCGCGCTCGGCCTTGTCGACTACGTCACCTGCATGTTCGAGGGGCGCGTCCTTGTCGAGGAGCCGCCGGAAGCCATCCGCCGCAACGCAAAGGTCCAGGAAGTCTATCTTGGGAAGCCGCGTCATGCTTGAGGTCAGGAATCTCCACAGCGGCTATGGCGAGGCGGTGGTGGTGCGCGGCGTCTCGCTTGATGTCGGCGCCGGCGAAATCGTCGCGCTGCTCGGCCGCAACGGCATGGGTAAGACCACCTTCATCCGTTCGATCATGGGGCTGACGCCGCCGACGATCCGCTCCGGAACCATCCTCTGGCGCGGCGAAAGCCTGGTCGGCCTGCGCCCGCACGATATCGCCGGCCGCAGGATCGCCATCGTGCCGCAGGGAAGGCGGCTGTTCCCGTCGCTGACCGTGACCGAACATCTCACCATGCTGAAGAGCGCGCGGGCGAAGGACGGCTGGACCGTCGATCGCGTGTTCGGAATTTTCCCGCGTCTCGCCGACCGCCGCCACCATCGCGGCGGCCAGTTGTCCGGCGGAGAGCGCGGCATGCTCGCGGTCGGCCGCGCGCTGATGATCGATCCGGAATTGATCCTGATGGATGAGCCGTCCGAGGGGCTGGCGCCGGTGACGGTGCAGCATCTCGAACAAATCATCGTCGATCTGAAGCGGGAAGGGCTGTCGATCCTGCTGGTCGAACAGAATCTCTACAGCGCATTGGCCGTGGCCGACAGGGTGTATGTGCTCGAGACCGGGCAGGTGGTGCATCAGGGCGATGCCAGGGAATTGAGTCAGCAGCCCGATCTGTTGTTCCAGCGCCTCGGCGTGCAGTGAGCAGCGTCATGCGCACAGATCCGCCGATCGCCGTCGCGGACCTCTGGTCGCCAAATTGAACCAAGCAAAGTGAGCCACATGCCCATTATCGATATGCACACCCATGCCATCAGCAAGCGCGTCGATCCGCTGGTCGCCGGCCATTACGATCCGATGGACAACCCCTATCGCCGCGACATGTCTCCGGAGAGCCGGGCCACCGACGCCGAGCAAGGCAGATTGCTGCCGAGGCTGATGCTCGATGTCGGCGCGCGCCGCGAGGTCATGCAGCGGATGGGCGTCGATTTTCACGTCATCGCGCCGGCCCCGGCGCAGCAGCATTACTGGGCGGACGAGCTGTTGCAGGTGGCGTTGTCGCGGGCGCAGAACGAAGACGTCGCCGCGCTGGTTGCGCAGGATCCCGCTCGTTTCGCCGGCATGGGCACGCTGCCGATGCGGTTTCCGGGCCGGGCGGTCGAGGAAGCCGTGCATGCGGTCGAGACGCTCGGCCTGCGCGGATTCCAGATCGACACCCGCGTCGAGACTCTCGAATTGTCGGACCCTGTCTTCGATCCTCTCTATGCGCGGCTGGCGAAATTGCGCGTGCCGCTGTTCGTGCATCCGCTCGGCTTCTCGCACGGCCAGCGGTTGGGCGATTTTTTCATGGTCAACAGCCTCGGCCAGCCGATCGAGGAAGCCATCGCGATATCGCATTTCATCCTCGGCGGCGTGCTCGACCGCCATCCGGAGCTCGACATCGTGATCGCGCATGGCGGCGGCTTCTATCCGTTCTATGCCGGCCGGATGGATCACGCCTGGAAGGTGCGCCCCGAGGTGCGGCGTCTCACCGCCGATGCGCCGTCGAGCTACCTGAAGCGGCTGTGGTTCGACACCTGCGTTTTTCGCGCCGATCTCGTCGACGCGCTGGTGGCGATGGTGGGCGCCGACCGGGTGATGATGGGGTCCGATTATCCGTTCGATATGGGGGACCAGGACCCGGTCGGCCTCGTGAACAGCGCGGGGCTGTCCGATGCCGATCGCGACAAGATCACCTTCGGCAATGCGAGCCGGCTGTTCAAGATCGCGGCGCCGAACGCGTCATGAGGCGGCGGCCCTGAGCTGGGCCGCGCGCTGATGCATGAAGCGACAGATTGATGCTTAAAATGTCGTCATACGTGCATATTAAAGTAACTTGCGTGGCACGCATGTCTCTGTAACGATTGCGTTACGCTCCAATGAAGGATGCGCAATTCGTTGATGGGGTAGCGGCGTGACGCAATCACCTGCCGGAAATATCGCGAAGCCGCTGTCGCGCTATGCTCCGTTCCGCCGCGCCGGAGATACGGTGTTCTTCTCCGGAATCATTGCCGCCGATCCGACCACCTTGAAGGTGATCAAGGGATATTCCGATCTGCCCGAGGACGCGCGGCGGCTTGCCGGCGAGACCGGCGAGATGTCCACCGACATGAAGGAAGGCCCGATCGCCGCGCAATCGTGGTGGATCTTGAACAGTCTTCGTCTCACGGTCGAGGCGGCCGGCGGCACGCTCAACGACGTGGTGAAGCTGACGCAGTATTTCAGGAATCTGCGGGACTTTCCGGTCTACAACCGGATCCGGACGTCCTTCTTCGCCGATGCGCCGGCGAGCACTGTGGTCCAGGTCTCGGAGCTGTTGCCGACGCCCGAGACGCTGCTCGAAGTGGAGGCCGTCGCCTACATCCCGATGAAAAATCCAAAGGACGGACGCGGATGACCGGGGTCATTCCCCGAGCCGCGTCCGCCAGTTCCTCAACATCCGGACAGGAGAACTCAAGAATGACCATCATCACGGGAGTGCAGCCCCGTCCCGAAGAAGCGCACAACATGCCGTATGCCCCGGCGGTTTATGTCGAGGCGCCGGCCGGCTTCCTGTTCCTGGCCGGCTGCACGGCGTCGCCGCTTTATCACAAGCATCCGCATGTGCCGGAGGAGCATGTGCTTCCGGACGACATTCGCGAGCAGACGCGGCGCGCGCTGGCCAATATCAAGATCATCCTCGACAGCAAGGGATTGACCTGGCGTCACGTCGTCAAGCTGACGAAGTACCTGACCGACATGCGCGAGATGGACGCGATGTACGAAGTGCTGGTGGAGCATTTCGGCGACTGGGTGCCCGCGGGAACGCTGGTCTGCATCAATAATCTGAGCGCGCCCGGCGCGAGGATCGAGCTCGACATGATCGCGGCGGTCCCGTTCGGCGTGACGGCTCCCGGCGCCGCATGAACAATTCCTTCCGGTCAGAAGCGGCGGTGACACCGGATTCTGGCCGGGAAACAAGTCCGCTGGTCGTCCTCGACAATCTCGTCAAGGACTATCCGGGCGTTCGCGCGCTGCGCGGCGCTTCGATGGATCTGCGGCGCGGCGAGGTTCATGCCCTCGTTGGTGAAAATGGCGCGGGAAAGTCGACGCTCATTCGAATCCTGTCGGGCGACGTGCTGCCGGACGGCGGGTCGATCGCGATCGATGGCAGGCCGGTCGTCTTTGCCGGACCGATGGACGCGCGAAGGCACGGGATCGTCACGATCTTTCAGGAATTGATGATCGTTCCCGAACTGACGGTGGCGGAAAATATTTTCCTGGGCAACGAGCCTGCGTCGTTCGGAGCCTTCTATTCCCGGCGTGAGGCGGAGCGCAGGGCTGCCGAAATTCTCCGGACATTGGGAGCCGGACTCAATATCCGGCCCTCGCAGCAGGCGGGAAGCCTGTCGACCGCGCAGAAGCAATTGGTCGAGATCGCCCGTGCGTTGGCGTTGCGCGCACCGGTCATCGTCATGGACGAGCCGACTGCGGCGCTTTCGGAAAAAGAGGCGACCGCCCTTCGCCAGCTCATCGTCCGGCTGAGATCCGAGGGAACGTCGATCCTTTATGTCTCGCACCGCCTTGACGAGGTGATGGAGATCGCAAATCGCGTCACCGTGCTGAGAGGAGGCGAGCGGATCGCCACCCTCGATATCGGTGCGATTGCCGGGACCGGCGAATTGATCGGTCTGATGGTCGGCCGGCCGCTGGCCGAGCTGTTTCCGCCGCGCAACGCGAAGGTGGGAGAGGTCGCCTTCAGCGTATCCAATCTGACGCGGCGCGGCGTGTTCGAGGACATCAGCTTCAACGTCAGGGCCGGCGAGGTGGTCGGCTTTGCCGGACTGGTCGGCGCTGGCCGGACCGAAGTAATGCGCGCCATTTTCGGCGCCGACGCGCCGGACTCTGGCGTCATCCGAAAGAAGGGCCAGCCTGTCGATATCCGCCGGCCGCGCGACGCCATCGCATCCGGCATCGCCTATCTGCCCGAGGACCGGAAGGACCATGGCCTCGTTCTTTCGATGTCGGGAGCAGAAAACGTCGTGATGGCCTCGCTCGGGAAATCCTGCACCGCGGGGATCGTCTCCTGGAAAGCCGTGCGCCGGAACGCGCAGGATATCGCCGGGCCGTTGCAATTCCGGGGGCAGCTCGACGCGCTTGCCGGTACGGCTTCGGGCGGCAACCAGCAAAAGCTGGTGATCGGAAAATGGGTTCTGACCGGCGCGGACGTCCTCATCTTCGATGAGCCGACGCGGGGCATCGATGTCGGCGCGAAAGCGGAAGTGTATCGCCTCATTCATCGCCTGGCTTCGGAAGGTGCGGCCGTCATTCTGGTTTCCTCCGAACTGTCTGAACTGATGAATGTCTGTCACCGGATCTATGTCATGTCGGGTGGACGCATCCTGGACGAAGTGTCCCAGGAGGAGTTTGACGAACAGCGTATTCTCGCCGGCGCATTCGCCGCCCATCTGGCGGGCAAGCCGGCATCCCTTATGGCGGGGGCGGCGTGATGATGGGCCTTTCGGAAAGCGCCGACAAAATATCCACGGAAAGCGGCGGCCGCTTCGTGCCGGTCGCGTTTCTCCAGCGCTATGGCCGCGAGATCGGTCTTCCCGTCATCGTGGTCATCCTGACGATCGTGTTTTCAGCGAATTCGGAGGTGTTCCTCTCGCTGCCCAATTTCAGGAATATCGGCGTGTCGGCGGCAGCGCTCGCGGCGGTCTCGTTCGGCCAGACCTTCGCGGTCCTCACCGCGGGCCTCGATCTGTCCGTGGGGTCTATCGTGGCCCTGGTCAGTATCGTCGGCGCGATCGTGATGCGCGACCACGGCATCGCCGCGGGAATGGCGGCTTCGCTTGCGACCGGCGCGCTGGTCGGCCTGGTCAACGGCATCGTGATCACGCGGTTCAAGGTGTTTCCCTTCATCGCCACGCTGGCGATGATGTCGATCGTCTCCGGGCTTGCGCTTAGCCTTAGCGGCGGGGTGGCGGTAACCGGCGTGCCCGGCGCCTTCGCCGATCTGGCCTATGAACTTATTCTTGGCGTTCCGGTTCCAGTCGTCATGGCGCTGGCCGTTCTGCTGGTTGCATATGTCATTCTCGGTTACAGCCGGCTTGGCCGCCGGATCTACGCTGTCGGAGGCAATGAAGAGGCGGCGCGCCTGTCGGGGATTGAAGTCCGCGGCATCAAGGTCGCGGCCTATATTCTCAGCGGACTATGCGCGGCGGTGGGATCGGTCATTCTAACGGCGCGCGTGGCGTCGGGCCAGCCGTCGCTCGGCGCCACGCTTCCGCTGGAGTCGGTGGCCGCGGTTGTGCTCGGAGGAATTTCGTTGTTCGGCGGCCGCGGCTCCGTTGTCGGCGTCGCATTCGGGGTGCTGTTCGTCAGCATTCTTTCAAACGGTCTGAATCTGCTGAACGTCCCGTCCTACACGCAAATGATGATCATCGGCGGCGCGCTGATACTCGCGGTGGCGCTCGATCAGGTCTTCATCGGCTCGCGCATGGGCCGGAAAAGCTGACGATCTTTACTTGGTACCTCATCACAGGAGAACGACAATGCAAAGGCAATATCGCAGGTTCGGCAGGGCAGGTTGGGTCGGCATCATCGCTTCGATCGGCTTGGCTTTGTCTGCCGGACAATCAACCGGTGCGGCCGCCGAGAAGGTCGGCGTATCCATGCCGAACATAAAAGGCCCGTGGTTCACGCCGGTCCTGTACGGCATTTCCGACGAGGCCAAGAAGCTGGGCTACGACGTGGTGATCGAGGATGCCGGCGGCTACGCCAATGTCGACAAGCAGGTCAGCCAGTTCTCCAACCTGGTGGTGCAGAAGGTCGCCGCGATCCTGATGGACCCCGCCAATCCCGCTTCGTTCAACGGCGTGGTGCGGCAGGCCAAGGCCGCGAAGATTCCGGTGATCGGCGCCGGCAGCCCGATCGTGGCGAGCGATGTCGATGCGGATGCGGCGGCTTCGTCGAGCCATTGCAATGTCGGCCATGAGCTTGCCAAGGGCGCGAAGACGTTGCTGCCGAACGGCGGCACGATCGCCGTATTGGCGGGGCCTCCCGGCGCGTTCTGGGCGTCGGACCGGCTTCGCTGCTTCAAGGAGGATATCGCGGGCACCAATCTCAAGATCGTCGCGGAGCAGACCAGCGAGCAGGATCCGGCGATTGCGCTCTCGCTTGCCAATGACTTCCTTCAGCGCTTCCCGAACGTGGATGTGATCTATGGCGCCGACGACACCTATGGCGTCGGAGCGGCGCGCGCGGCTCAGGGCGCGCAGAAGTGCGGCAAGGTAAAGGTGCTGTTCGCCGTGCTGGGAGAAGCCGCCGAAGAAATGATGCGGGCCGGTTGCGCTGACTATGTGGTGGCCCAGCAACCGGTCGCGATCGGCCGCTCGGCCATCCGGATGATGGATGCCCTTGTGAAGGGCAGGCCGCTTGAGAAGAAAAAGGACGAGGTGGCGTTGATCCCGGTGACCGCGGCCAACCTGAATTCGATCGACAAGACGAGCATGCAGGCGCCGAAAGGCTGGACCCCGTAACGCCGGTCCGGCTACTCCTGCGCCGGGCGTGGCGCAGGAGTAGCTGTGTCCAGCAAGATTTCGCCAAGAGAATTACCGGGAAAATTCGTCATGACAGAAGCCAGGATCCGGCTGCGTTTGAACCAGCAGCAGCTTGAATTGATCGACAACAGCGTTAAGGCCGGCGAAAGCGGCGGCCGGGAAGAACTGGTGCTCCGGGCTCTCCGCGCGTTCGCCGCCGACCATCTTCCCCCGACCGACAGGGAGAAGGCACGATGACATCCCCGCAACGAAAGACCTTGCAGGAACTCACGATCGAGCCCGGCACCGGCAAGGCGCTGGAGCTTCGGCGCGGTCAGGTGTTGCGGATCGAGCAGACCAGCGGACGCCAATGCGCCGATTTCAACTGCTTCAATCTGCACGACTACAAGGAGTTTTTTCATACCGGGCGGACGCGCCATCTGCACGGGCTGCACCCCACCAAGGGTGACTTCCTATGGTCGGCACCGCCACGCGAGCGGCCGATGATGGCGATCATCGAAGATACGGTTGGGACCAACGACGTGCTCTACCCGCGATGCAGCGCGTTTTTGTTCGAGTACCATTATGGCCTGCCGGTGCATACGAACTGCCACGACATCCAGGCGGAAGCGCAGCGCGAGTTCGGGCTGACGCCTGACGACGTCCACGACTCCTTCAATTTCTTCATGCATACCGGTGTCGACTCGGGCGGCCGCCCGTTCATCGCGAAGAACACCGCAAAGCAGGGCGATTACGTCGAACTGCTGGCGCTCATGGACGTGCTCGCCGTTCCCAATGTGTGCGGTGCCGACGTCATGATGACCAGCGACTTTGAATTGAAGCCGCTCAAGCTGACGGTCTTTGAAGGCACGGATGCGGACTGGAGCCGGGTTTCCGAATTTCCACGGTTGAAAAATCAAAGGAGCCCCGCGGACTTCAAGGTCAAGAATATCAAGGCGGACCGCGAGCTCTACCGGGATCCGGTCTATCGGCCCGAATTCACCAACGTTCCACTCGTGATTTCAGAGCTTGAGGTCACCTTGTCGGCCGAAGAGCTCGGCTGGGTTCGCCAGCTCAAGGCCACGGGAAAGTATGGCGAAACCGATGCGGAAGTCCTGCGCTACGCGTTTTTTACGTGGTGGATCGGGCAATTCATGCAAGGGCCCAAGCATGCTTCGTCGACCTGATCCGGCAGATATGTTCCGGGTCCGGAATCGGTAAAAGCAGAAAACCATTGCAAAATCGGATCTTCGATGCGAATCGGATAGGCCGTTTCGAGGCTCTGCCGCGATTTGCGAACAGGCTTGCGGTCGCTATGAACCGCGCACCGTGCGGCGGTGTAACACCGGGGATTCCAGGGACGGGCAATGGTTGCTGCGGTTAAGAAAAAGGGCCACGTCGATACCCCGGAAATTCGCGTGGGCCTCAAGATGAAGCACACGCGCCTTCTCAGGGGCCTGACGCTGAAAGAGCTTGCCGAACTGGCGGAGTGTTCGGAATCGCTGCTCTCCAGGGTTGAAAACGGCAACGCCAATCCCTCGATCAAGACCATGCATCGTGTCGCATTGGCGCTCGGCATGCCGGTATCCGGGCTGTTCCAGGAGAACGGCGACGTATCGGATGTCGTCCTGCGGCAGGGAGAACGTCCGACGGTGATCACCGACCAGGTTCGACGCGGCAAGGGCACCACGCTGGAGGCGCTGATCCCGAGCGGGCGCGGCAATCTGCTCTCCGGTTATATCAACGATATCGAGCCGGGCGGCGGCAGCCACGGCGTGATCCAGCATGAGGGCGAGGAGTTCGGTTACGTCCTGGACGGGGAAATCGAATTGACCGTCGACGGCCGAAAATATCAGCTGCGGCCCGGCGACAGCTTTTATTTCCGCTCCGAGCGGCCGCATACCTATGTCAATAATCGCAAGAAAACGGCCCGCGTCCTTTGGGTTAATACGCCGCCGAGCTTTTAGAGCGTTTTGGATGAAAGCCTGCCCCGGACTTGGATAGCGGGGTGGGTTACCGGGTCGCGTGAAGAAAACGCGTCAAAGCAAGAATTGAGAACTTCGGCTTTGATTCAATCAGAACCGATTCTGCTCTAACCCCGGCGTCAGGTGGCTCTGTACCGAACACGACACGAATGTCGGAAAATAGACATCTTCTAAACTGTCCGTCCTAAATAACGGTTTCGAGCTTCGGCTAATGGGTGACTTCGGGCCCGAAACGCCATTTCGTGGGTTGGCCCGGATCGTGCAAAACATCGTGTGTCGGAGAATACTTCCGGCGATGCGCCGCGGGTCGTGCGGCGCCGCCATGACCGTTGACACACTCGATGCTGAACCCGACCGGATGATCCGGATTGGATGAAGCGCCGGAGGATGCGTTGTGCTCTGTCCGTTTCCAGGCGCGTCCATGCAAATTGACCGGCCTCTCGCCGAGCAAAGGACCATGGTGCTGACCGGCGCTTCGCGCGGGATCGGCCATGCGACGGTCAAGCTGTTTTCGGATGCCGGCTGGCGGATCATCACCTGTTCGCGCCAGCCTTTCGACGGCGGGCTCTGTCCGTGGGATGCGGGCGCGAATGATCATATCGAGGTCGATCTCGGCGACCATCGCGCCATGCCGCAGGCGCTTGCCGAGATCAAGGCCCGTCTCGCCGGTGCGCCGCTCCATGCGCTTATCAACAATGCCGGGCTTTCGCCGAAGGATCCCGACGGCGGCCGTCTGACGTCGCTGACGACGCCGGTCGATATGTGGATGAATGTATTCCACGTCAATTTCCTGGCGCCGATCCTTCTGGCGCGGGGCCTGTTCGACGAGTTGAAAGAGGGAGCCGGCACCGTCGTCAATGTCACGTCGATCGTCGGTTCGCGCGTGCATCCCTTCGCCGGCACGGCCTATGCGACGTCGAAAGCAGCCCTTGCCTGTCTTACCCGGGAAATGGCGCATGACTTCGCGCCTTACGGTATCCGCGTAAATGCCATCGCGCCGGGCGAGATCAAGACCGATATCCTGTCGCCCGAGACCGAAGCGCGCCTCGCTCCCGTTATCCCGATGCGCCGGGTAGGGACGCCGGACGAGGTCGCCAAGGTGATCTTCTTCTTATGCTCGGATTCGGCAAGCTACGTGACCGGCGAGGAAATCAAGATCAACGGCGGGCAGCATGTTTAGGCAGCCCTGATGAAACGGAAGGGCGCTGTTACCAAGAATACCGCGCTGCTTTCGATTTGGTCGCGGCGATTTGATCCAGATCAATGCGGCGGTTGCGGCGGCCGCCGGGTCGGTGCGATTGCCAATAAATACGGGGTTGGACCTTATGCCCTTGGCGGACGGTAAATGTGCAATTCCAGCTCTCAAGTTCTGCACCCGTGCGGTGAACTTGGGCACGACATTTGTGTGAACATGGTGCAACATCACGATAATTCTTCAGAAAAGCCGGCGGGGAAAGTCCAGGACGATGGAGAGAGCGCCATGGCCCATGCTGATGCAGCTGTCGTCGGGAATTCGGAAACGCGACCCAAGCCGCCGCCGATTCCCCTGAGCGAGATCGCGCTGACGGGAATCTACGAGATTTCCAAAATTCTCAACGCGCCCAACCGGCTTGAGACGACGCTGTCGAACGTCCTCAACGTACTTTCGTCGTTCCTGCAAATGCGACACGGCGTTATTTCGCTGTTGGCGGACGACGACGTTCCGGACATCACGGTTGGCATCGGCTGGAACGAGGGGACCGACGAGCGCTACAAAGCTCGCCTGCCGGAAACGGCGATCGGCCAGATCGTGGCGACCGCGGTTCCGTTGGTCGCGGAAGACGTCGCCACGCATCCGCTGTTCACAACGGATGCAACCGCGCTTGGCGCGGATGGCGATGTCAGGGTCTCGTTCATTGGAGTCCCCATTCGCATTGGCGCCAAGGTCGTCGGCACCTTGACCATCGATCGCGTCTGGGACGGCCATTCGGTATTTCGGCTCGATACCGACGTTCGCTTCCTGACGATGATCGCCAACCTGATCGGCCAGACGGTGCAGCTCCACCGCGTCGTCTCGCGCGACCGCGACCGTTTGATGGCCGAGAGCTACCGTTTGCAGAAGGAATTGTCGGAACTCAAGCCTGCGCGGGAACGAAAAAAGGTTCTCATCAAGGGGATCGTCGGCGACAGCCCCGCGCTTCGATCCTTGCTCGAGAAGATCACGATCGTCGCCAAATCCAATTCCACCGTCTTGTTGCGCGGCGAATCCGGCACCGGCAAGGAGCTGATCGCCAAGGCGATCCATGAGCTGTCGCCGCGCGCCAAAGGCCCATTCGTCAAGATCAACTGCGCGGCGTTGCCGGAGTCGGTCCTGGAGTCCGAACTGTTCGGTCACGAAAAGGGGGCGTTTACCGGCGCGATCAATGCGCGCAAGGGGCGTTTCGAGCTCGCCGACAAAGGTACGCTGTTTCTTGACGAGATCGGAGAAATATCTCCCGCCTTCCAGGCCAAGCTCCTGCGCGTGCTGCAGGAACAGGAGTTCGAGCGGGTTGGTGGCAACCACACCATCAAGGTGGATGTGCGCGTTGTCACGGCGACCAACAGGAATCTGGAAGAAGCGGTGTCGCGCAAGGAATTTCGCGCCGATCTCTATTATCGTATCAGCGTCGTGCCGATGTTGATGCCGCCGCTGCGCGATCGCCGCAGCGATATCCCGCAGCTTGCCGGCGAGTTCCTCCGGCGCTTCAACGGCGAGAACGATCGGACTCTGACATTCGATGCGAGGGCGATGGAAGTATTGATGGGGTGCGGCTTTCCCGGCAACGTGCGCGAACTCGAAAACTGCGTTCAGCGGACAGCGACGTTGGCGCATGGCCCGTCGATCGTGATGGATGATTTTGCCTGCCGCCGTAACGAATGCCTGTCCGCGATGCTCTGGAAAGGTCAGTCGGAGATCGCACCGCAGCGTTTGCGGCCTGCCATTCCTCTGCCGGTTTTGCCGGCCGCGGCCGCCATCGGCGCGTCAGCTCCGCCGGCGCATCAGCCTGTCGAGGATTCGGCCCCGGTGTATGCCGGCGCTGGTGCGGCGCCCGCAAACCGCGGCGAGATACCCGATCGTGAGCGCTTCATCGAGGCGATGGAAAAATCAGGCTGGGTTCAGGCCAAAGCCGCCCGGATGCTCGGTCTGACGCCGCGCCAGATAGGCTATGCGCTGAAGAAGCACGGCATCGAGATCAAGCATCTCTGATCGCGACTGTCGTACTTGCGACAGTGTCGTGGGCGCGACAGCGGCCCATCCGCAATTTCAATAAATAATCATGAAGAATCAAAGGTGTGATTTCTGGCACGCGGCTTGAAAGGAGGGATGTCGTTCGGCATCTCACGCGCGCTTTCGGAGTCACCAGATGGCCTACAAGATCGTCGCTTCGCAATGCACGGTATGCGGTGCTTGCGAGTTCGAGTGCCCTAACGCCGCCATCCGCCTCAAGGGCGACATGTACATCATCGATCCTAAGAAATGCACCGAGTGTGTCGGGCATTTCGACACGCCGCAATGCGCCGCGGTTTGTCCGGTCGAAAACACCTGCGTGCCTGCATAAGGAGGCGGCCGGTGACCAAGAGCAGCAACAATGGAACACCAAATCGTCTCTTCGCTTGGCTGGATGGCTTGCTGGGGGCGCTGGTCGCCGGCAGGGATTTTCGGGTGCGCCAGGTGATCGCGCGTGCGGCGAACCGGGCGCGTCCAATCGACCCGCGAGCGGAGTGACGAAATGGCAGCCGTGCAGGAGACCGTCGATCGGGTCCGCAGTATCGATGTCGAGCAGTACAAATACGGGTTTGTCACCGAGATTGAATCCGACAAGGCTCCGAAGGGTCTGTCGGAAGATACGGTGCGTTTCATTTCGGCGAAGAAGAGCGAACCGGCCTGGATGCTGGAATGGCGGCTGGAGGCGTATCGGCGCTGGCTGACCATGACCGAGCCCGGATGGGCGCGGGTCGAATACCCGAAGATCGATTATCAGGATCTGTATTATTACTCCGCGCCGAAGCCGAAGAAGCAGGTTTCATCGCTGGACGAGATCGATCCGGAGATCCTCAAGACCTACGAGAAGCTCGGCATTCCCTTGCGCGAGGTGGCGATGCTGGAAGGCGTCGAGCCGCGCCCGGGCGAGGCGGATACGGCCAAGCGCAAGATCGCGGTCGATGCGGTGTTCGATTCGGTTTCGGTCGCCACCACCTTCAAGGAAGAGCTGATGAAGGCCGGTGTGATCTTCATGCCGATCTCGGAGGCGATCCGCGAGCATCCCGACCTGGTGAAGAAATATCTCGGCAGCGTGGTGCCGACCTCGGACAATTTCTTCGCGACCTTGAACTCGGCGGTGTTTTCCGACGGCTCGTTCGTCTACGTGCCGCCGGGCGTGCGCTGCCCGATGGAGCTGTCGACCTATTTCCGCATCAACGAGCGCAACACCGGCCAGTTCGAGCGCACCCTGATCATCGCCGACAAGGGCGCCTATGTCAGCTATCTCGAAGGCTGCACCGCGCCGCAGCGCGACGAGAACCAGCTGCACGCCGCGGTGGTCGAGCTGGTGGCGCTGGACGATGCCGAGATCAAATATTCGACAGTGCAGAACTGGTATCCGGGCAACTCCGAAGGGGTGGGCGGGATCTATAATTTCGTCACCAAGCGCGGCGATTGCCGCGGCGCCAATTCGAAGATCTCCTGGACCCAGGTCGAGACCGGATCGGCGATCACCTGGAAATACCCGAGCTGCATCCTGCGCGGCGACAATTCCCGCGGCGAGTTCTACTCGATCGCGATCTCGAACGGCTACCAGCAGGTCGATTCCGGCACCAAGATGATCCATCTCGGCAGGAACACCACCAGCCGGATCATCTCCAAGGGCATCGCGGCGGGCAAGTCGCAGAACACCTATCGGGGCCTGGTCACCGCGCACCGCAAGGCGACCGGGGCGCGCAACTTCACCGCCTGCGACTCGCTCCTGATCGGCGACCAGTGCGGCGCGCATACCGTGCCTTACGTCGAGGCCAAGAATTCGTCGGCGCTGTTCGAGCACGAGGCGACGACGTCGAAGATCTCCGAGGACGTGCTGTTCTACTGCATCCAGCGCGGGCTCTCCCAGGAGGAGGCCGTCGGCCTGGTGGTCAACGGCTTCGTCAAGGACGTGCTGCAGCAGTTGCCGATGGAATTCGCGGTCGAGGCCCAGAAGCTGATCTCGATCTCGCTCGAAGGCAGCGTGGGGTGATGCTGTCGGCTCAAACAGGCAATGGAGGCCATTCACGATGACGGCACTGCTCGAGATCAGGAACCTTCAGGCCGAGATCGCCGGCCGGAAGATCCTCGACGGTCTGGACCTCACGGTGAATGCCGGCGAGGTCCACGCCATCATGGGCCCGAACGGCGCCGGCAAGTCGACACTGTCTTATGTGCTGGCCGGCAAGCCGGGCTATGAAGTCACCGGCGGCGAGGTCCTGTTCAAGGGCGAGGATTTGCTGGCGATGCCGCCGGACGAGCGCGCCGCCAAGGGTGTGTTCCTCGCCTTCCAGTATCCGCTGGAAATCCCCGGTGTCGCCACCATGACGTTTCTGCGCGCCGCGCTCAACGCGCAGCGCCGCAAGCGCGGCGAGGAGGAATTATCGTCCCCTGACCTGGTCAAGCGCGTTCGCGAAACCGCAAAGAATCTTGGCATTGACGCTGAAATGCTGCGCCGGCCGCTCAATGTCGGGTTTTCCGGCGGCGAGAAGAAGCGCAACGAGACCATGCAAATGGCGTTGTTGGAGCCGCTGCTGTGCGTGCTCGACGAGACCGATTCCGGGCTCGATATCGACGCGTTGAAGATCGTCGCCAATGGCGTCAACCAGTTGCGATCGAAGGAACGCGGCATGATCGTGATTACCCATTACCAGCGGCTGCTGGATTACATCGTGCCTGACATCGTTCACGTGCTCTCTGCCGGCCGTATCGTGAGGACTGGCGGCAAGGAATTGGCGCTTGAACTTGAATCCACGGGATATGCGCAATATCAAAGCGAGGCGGCATGACGGTCATGGGTGCTGCAATCCGGCCAGCCAGGACCATTGCCGAACTCGGTCTGGCCGATATCTATGCCACGTCACGGCAGAGCCTGCCCGGCGGGACCGATATCGCTGCGGTACGCGCCGCCGCGTTCAATCATTTCGCCCTGGCCGGGCTGCCGCACTCCCGCGTTGAGGCCTGGAAATATACCGATCTGCGGCGGCTGATGCGGGACGCCAAGCCGCTCGCTGCGCCACCCGACATCAAGGCCAAGGCGCGCGTGCATGATGCGGGCGCTCTGTTCGCTACGCTCGGATTCAGACGACTGGTCATCGTCAACGGCGCGTTCGCGGCCGATCTGTCCGACCTTGCCGGGCTCGAAACCGGCCTTACCATCCGCTCGATGGCCGAGGCGCTGGCGCTGGATGAGCCGCTGCTCTCGCAGGGGCTTGGTCCGATGGTCCCGGCCGATGAACCGGCGCTTGCGCTCAATACCGCGCTGGCCGGCGACGGCGTCGTCATCACGGTTTTGCCTGGAGCGACCATCGAGCGGCCGATCCACCTGGTTTTCGTCAATACCGGCGCCGCGGCGGCGGCCATGGTCACGCGGTCGCTGGTGGTGGTCGGCGGAGGCGCCCGCGCGACCTTCGTCGAGACCCATGAAGGGCCCGATCATCAGGACTATCAGGTCAATACCGTGCTTCAGCTCGTGGTCGGCGACGCGGCGGAAGTCGATCATTTCAAGATCACCCGCGAGGGGGGCGCCGCCGTCCATGTCGCGACGTTGCTCGCCAATATCGGGGCGCGGGCGAAGTTCAATGAACTGGGGTTCACCGCCGGTGGCGCGGTCGTCCGCAACCAATTATTCGTGCTGATCGCGGGGAAAGGGACCGAGGCGAATCTGCGCGGTCTGAGCCTGCTGGCCGGTCGCCAACACGCCGATACCACGCTGGCCGTCGATCACGCCGCCGCCGGCAGCCAGAGCCGTGAAACCTTCAAGGCTGTGGTCGATGATGAGGCTCGCTCCGTGTTTCAAGGCAAGATCTCGGTCCGGCCGCAGGCGCAGCAGACCGACGCAAAGATGACGACGCGCGTGCTGCTGTTGTCCGACAACGCAGAGGCCGACGGCAAGCCGGAACTCGAGATATTTGCCGACGATGTCCAGTGCGGTCACGGCGCGACCACGGGGACGCTCGACGACCAGCTCAAATTCTACCTGATGGCCCGTGGCATTCCGGAGAAAGAGGCGGAGGCGTTGCTGATCCAGGCCTTCGCCGGTGAAGTGGTCGAAACCATCGGACATGAAGGCATTCGCGACGCCTTGATGGACGCCACGCTGGGCTGGCTCGGACAACGAGGATAGCGCGATGCATCCGGCGGTAAGCAACGGTAGTTACGATGTCAACCGCGTCCGCGAGGACTTCCCGATCCTTGCCATGCAGGTCCACGGCAAGCCGCTGGTCTATCTCGACAACGCCGCCTCGGCTCAGAAGCCGAAAGCGGTTCTGGATCGGCTGACCCAAGCTTACACGTCCGAATATTCAAACGTGCATCGGGGGCTGCATTATCTCGCCAATGCCGCGACCGAGGCCTATGAAGGCGCGCGCGAAAAGGTTGCCTCCTTCCTGAATGCCGGACGCAGCGACGAAATCATCTTCACGCGCGGGGCGACCGAGGCGATCAACCTCGTCGCCCAGACATTCGGGCGTGAGCGGATCGGGCCGGGCGACGAGATCGTGCTCTCCATCATGGAGCATCACGCCAATATCGTGCCCTGGCATTTTTTGCGGGAACGGCAAGGCGCGGTCATCAAATGGGCGCCGGTCGACGATGACGGCAACTTCCTGATCGATGAATTCGAGAAGCTGTTGACCGACCGTACCAGGATGGTCGCCATTACGCAGATGTCGAACGTGCTCGGGAGCGTGGTGCCGGTCAAGGAAGTGGTCCGGATCGCGCATGCAAGGGGAATTCCGGTGCTTGTCGACGGCGCACAGGCTTCCGTGCATCTTGATGTCGACGTTCGCGACATCGATTGCGATTTCTATGTCGTCACCGGTCACAAATTATACGGACCGACCGGCATCGGCGCGCTTTACGGCAAGCACGAGCACCTCGCGTCGATGCCGCCGTTCAATGGCGGCGGCGAGATGATCCGCGAGGTGAGCCGGGACAGCGTTACCTATGGCGTACCGCCGCACCGGTTCGAGGCCGGAACGCCGGCAATTGTGCAAGCCGTCGGGCTTGGCGCCGCGATCGATTACATCAATTCCATCGGCAGGAGCCGGATCAGGGCGCATGAGGAGTCGCTGCTTGCCTATGCCCAGGAGAAGCTCCGCGAGATCAATTCGCTGCGCATTATCGGCACAGCGGCCGGGAAGGGCGCCATCGTCTCCTTCGAAATGAAAAGCGCCCATGCCCACGATTTCGCGACCGTCATCGATCGCGCCGGCATCGCGGTACGCGCCGGAACCCATTGCGCGATGCCGCTGTTGGAGCGTTTCGGCGTAACCGCCACCTGCCGGGCGTCGTTCGCTCTTTACAATACGCGCGATGAGGTCGACGCCCTGGCTCGCGCCCTCACCAGGGCACAGGAGTTCTTCGCATGAGCCACCCAATTCCGGCCCCAGATTCGGCCGCAACTCCGGCCCCGAGACCGGCAACCATCGCCCGCGTCGTCCATGACGTCCGCCGGCGCCAGATCGGGCGCGGACGAGGCGTGGCCGGCAAGCGCGAATTCAAATCCGGCGACGCCGTGTACGCGCTGACGCAGATCGAGAATGACGGGATCTGTCCCCGCAAGGATTTCGGCGAGACGCTAGTCTATCGGGGCGATGCCGGCATCATCCGCGAAAGGTGGAGTTTCCTCGGAGAAATCTATTACACGGTTGAATTCGTCGCGCGCGCGGCCATCGTCATCATGCGCGGCCGTGAGATGGCCAGAGCCACCCGTTGAGGCATATCGATTGGGCGGGGCCGTGCCGGTCGCCTTCGACCGTCAGAGGCTGGTTGTAAGCGGAACGGTCGTGAGCGGAATGGCTGCAAGCGCCTGCCGGGCGTCGGCGTGGATGCGGGTGACCATGGAGCGGAAGCCGTTCGAACGCTGCGGCGTCAGATGTTCGCGCAGGCCGAGGCGTTCGAACAATGCGATCGGGTCGGTTTCCAGGATCGCGCTCGCTTGCCTGCCGGAGATGACCGCGAGCAGGATGGCAACGAGTCCCCGGACGATGTGAGCGTCGCTGTCGCCGGAAAAGCTTAAAACGGGATGACCGTTATCGAACCGGACCGTGGTGGCGAGCCAGACCTGGCTGGCGCAGCCCTGAACCTTGTTCGCCTCGGTACGATCCGCTTCAGACAGCAGCCTCATGCCGCGGCCGAGTTCGATGACATAGTGGTAACGGTCGTCCCATTCGTCCAGCAGCGCGAAGCTCTCGATGATCTCGTCGATCGCCGGAACAGGTGTTGAGGTTGAGCGGTCCATGGCTGTCACCGTCCCGGTCATTGCTGTCACCTTTGCATGGATCGTGTCGGCATGTCCTTCGCTCACCACGCCGCCGACAGGGGCAGGAGCGCGATCAGCGTCGGAGAAATCGCGTGATCTTCGAGCAGGGCGTCGACCTTGCCGCGGACGCCGTCGAATGTGATCGGCCTGCCGAGCACATCGTGAGCTCCCCATTTCAGGCTGGAGCGGGCGAGTTGGTCGTTGACCGAGTTCGCCACGATCAGGATCTTCGTGCCGGGCCAATGTCGCGCGATCTCGATCAGGATGCGTTCGCCGCCGTTCTCCAGCAAGCCGATCCCGAGCAGGACAATGTCCGGCGCCAGGTCCGCAGGGTCGGCGAACGCCGGGTCGAGGCTGGCGAATCCGCGGGTCTCGCCGTGGCTATCGAGGATGAACTGCAGCGCCGAGCGCACGACCTCGTCGCCCTCGACCACGTAAATGCGGCTGGTGTCCGTCGAATGGGTTGGTTCGAAACGCGTGTACATGGTGCCCTCGCTGACCTGACCAGGTCCACCAAGCAAACGCCGTACCGCGAGCAATGACGGCGATCGCGCGCATTTTGGCTCGCCTGAGAGCTGATTTTGCGCGCCTGCCGGCTATGCGTTGTTTTGTTTGAGACATCGCAGGTTCCTACGTCGGGTGACGTGCAGCGATGTCGGGTTTGTAACAAGCGCTCCGGCCGGGGTTCGATTCCCTTATGTATTTAGAATCAATGAAATTTTCGTCGCCGTCCGGCGCTGGCACAGTCGTTGCAAACCTTAGCTGCGCAAGGCGATCGATCAAGCGAGGAAAACCAAATGAGCTTAACGAAGACGCAGAGCGTTGCCGAAATCAAGGCTCGCAACAAGGAGTTGATCGCGGAAGTATTGGCGGTCTATCCGGAAAAGACCGCAAAGCGCCGCGCCAAGCATTTGAATGTGCATGAGGCGGGCAAGTCGGATTGCGGCGTGAAGTCGAACATCAAGTCGGTCCCCGGTGTGATGACGATCCGCGGCTGTGCCTATGCCGGGTCGAAAGGCGTGGTGTGGGGTCCGATCAAGGACATGATTCATATCAGCCATGGTCCGGTGGGATGCGGCCAGTATTCCTGGGCGGCGCGGCGCAACTATTATATCGGCACGACCGGCATCGATACTTTCGTGACCATGCAATTCACGTCCGATTTCCAGGAAAAGGACATCGTCTTTGGCGGCGACAAGAAGCTGGCCAAGATCATGGACGAAATCCAGGAACTGTTCCCGCTCAACAACGGCATCACGGTCCAGTCGGAATGCCCGATCGGCCTGATCGGCGACGACATCGAGGCGGTTTCCAAGTCCAAGTCCAAGGAATATGACGGCAAGACCATCGTTCCCGTGCGCTGCGAAGGTTTCCGCGGCGTTTCGCAGTCGCTCGGCCACCATATCGCCAACGACGCGATCCGGGATTGGATATTCGACAAGATCGCACCGGACGCGCCGGCCAAGTTCGAACCGACGCCCTATGACGTGGCCATCATCGGCGACTACAATATCGGCGGCGATGCCTGGTCGTCCCGTATCCTGCTCGAGGAAATGGGCCTGCGCGTGATCGCGCAATGGTCCGGCGACGGCTCTCTGGCCGAGCTCGAAGCGACGCCCAAGGCCAAGCTCAACGTGCTGCATTGCTATCGCTCGATGAACTACATCTCGCGGCATATGGAAGAGAAGTACGGTATTCCGTGGTGCGAGTACAATTTCTTCGGGCCGAGCAAGATCGCCGAATCGCTGCGCAAGATCGCCAGCTATTTCGACGACAAGATCAAGGAAGGCGCCGAGCGCGTTATCGCCAAGTATCAGCCGTTGATGGATGCGGTGATCGCAAGATATCGGCCGCGCCTTGAAGGCAAGACCGTGATGCTGTTCGTCGGCGGACTTCGGCCGCGTCACGTCATCGGCGCCTATGAAGACCTTGGCATGGAGGTGGTCGGTACCGGCTACGAGTTTGGCCATAACGACGACTATCAACGGACCGCCCAGCATTACGTCAAGGACGGCACGCTGATCTATGACGACGTGACCGGATACGAGTTCGAGAAATTCGTCGAGAAGATTCAGCCGGATCTGGTCGGCTCCGGCATCAAGGAGAAATACGTGTTCCAGAAGATGGGTGTGCCGTTCCGGCAGATGCACTCCTGGGACTATTCCGGTCCGTATCACGGCTATGACGGTTTCGCGATCTTTGCGCGCGACATGGATATGGCGATCAACTCGCCGATCTGGAAGAAAACCTTGCCGCCCTGGAAGGCCGTGCCGAAGCCGGCGCTGATGGCGGCGGAGTAATCGGCGCACGCCGGCGCTTTCCGATCGGAGAGCGCCGGCGAGCCGGGACCGATACACATATTTGAAAGGTGCCAACGATGACGCAGAATGCAGACCACGTGCTCGATCATTTCGAGCTGTTCCGCGGTCCGGAATACCAGCAGATGCTGGCGAACAAGAAGAAGATGTTCGAGAATCCCCGCGACCCGGCCGAGGTCGAGCGCATTCGCGAATGGGCCAAGACCCCCGAATATCGCGAGAAGAATTTCGCGCGCGAGGCGCTGACGGTCAATCCCGCCAAAGCCTGTCAGCCGCTTGGCGCAGTGTTCGCCGCGGTGGGCTTCGAAGCGACCTTGCCCTTCGTTCACGGATCCCAGGGCTGCGTGGCCTATTATCGCAGCCATCTTTCGCGGCATTTCAAGGAGCCGAGCTCCTGCGTTTCGTCGTCGATGACAGAAGATGCCGCGGTATTCGGCGGCCTCAACAACATGATCGATGGCCTGGCCAATACCTACAGCATGTACAAGCCGAAGATGATCGCGGTCTCCACCACCTGCATGGCGGAGGTGATCGGCGATGACCTTAACGCCTTTATCAAGACGTCAAAGGAGAAGGGATCGGTGCCAGCAGAATTCGATGTTCCATTCGCTCATACGCCTGCCTTCGTGGGCAGCCATGTCACCGGATACGATAATGCGCTGAAGGGCATTCTCGAACATTTCTGGGACGGCAAGGCGGGCACGGCGCCGAAGCTCGAGCGCCAGCCGAACGATAAGGTCAATGTCATCGGCGGCTTCGACGGCTACACCGTCGGCAATACCCGCGAAATCCGGCGCATTCTCAACCTGATGGGAATCGAGCACACCATTCTCGCCGACAACAGCGAGGTGTTCGATACGCCGACCGACGGCGAGTTCCGTATGTATGACGGCGGCACCACGCTCGAAGACGCGGCGAATGCGATCCACGCCAAGGCGACGGTTTCGATGCAGCAATATTGCACGGAAAAGACGCTGCCGTTCATTGCCGCGCATGGCCAGGAAGTCGTGGGGTTGAATCATCCGGTCGGCGTGTCCGGGACCGACGAATTCATCATGGCGCTGTCGCGGATCACCGGCAAGGAAATCCCGGAGGAACTGTCGCGCGAACGCGGCCGTCTGGTCGACGCCATGGCGGATTCCAGCGCGCATATTCACGGCAAGAAATTTGCGATCTACGGCGATCCGGACCTGTGTCTGGGGCTCGCAGGCTTCCTGCTCGAACTCGGCGCCGAGCCGACGCACGTGCTGGCGACCAATGGCACCAAGCAATGGGCGGAAAAGGTCCAGGCGTTGTTCGACAGCTCGCCGTTCGGTCAGAACTGCCATGTCTATCCCGGCAAGGATCTCTGGCACATGCGCTCCCTGCTGTTCACCGAGCCGGTCGATTTCCTGATCGGAAACACCTACGGAAAATATCTGGAGCGCGACACCGGTACGCCGCTGATCCGCATCGGATTCCCGATCTTCGACCGTCACCACCATCACCGCTACCCGGTCTGGGGCTATCAGGGCGGCATGAACGTGCTGGTGTGGATCCTCGACAAGATCTTCGACGAGATCGACAAGAACACCAACGTTCCGGCGAAGACGGACTACAGCTTCGACATCATTCGCTGAGGAATTCCACCTCGCCGCCGTTCCGGGATCCCGGAAGCGGCGGCGAGGCGGAGGCGCCGAAGACAGTTTCGTTACCCGCATATGCCGATTCATGGTGAGGAGAGACGAATGAGTTCACTGTCGGCCACAATCCAGGACGTCTTCAACGAACCCGGCTGCGGCAAGAACGCCAACAAGTCGGAAGCCGAGCGGAAGAAAGGCTGCACCAAGCAGCTTCAGCCCGGTGGCGCCGCCGGCGGCTGCGCCTTCGACGGCGCCAAGATCGCGCTGCAACCGCTGACCGATGTTGCCCATCTGGTCCATGGCCCGATCGCCTGCGAGGGAAATTCCTGGGACAATCGCGGCGCGCGCTCCTCCGGATCGAACATCTGGCGCACCGGCTTCACCACCGATATCAACGAGACCGACGTGGTGTTCGGCGGCGAGAAGCGCCTCTACAAGGCAGTCAAGGAAATCATCGAAAAGTACAATCCGCCGGCGGTCTTCGTCTATCAGACCTGCGTTCCCGCCATGATCGGCGACGACATCAACGCGGTCTGCAAGGCGGCCAGCCAGAAATTCGGCAAGCCGGTCATTCCCGTCAACTCGCCTGGCTTCGTCGGGCCGAAGAACCTCGGCAACAAGCTGGCGGGCGAGGCGTTGCTCGAACACGTGATCGGAACCGAGGAGCCGGATTTCACCACGCCTTACGACCTCAATATCATCGGGGAATACAATCTCTCCGGCGAATTGTGGCAGGTGAAGCCGCTGCTCGATGAACTCGGCATCCGCATTCTGTCCTGCATCTCCGGCGACGGCAAATATCGAGAAGTGGCCTATTCGCACCGGGCCAAGGCGGCGATGATGGTGTGCTCCAAGGCCATGATCAACGTCGCCCGCAAGATGGAGGAGCGTTACGGCATTCCATTCTTTGAAGGGTCGTTCTACGGCATCGAGGATTCCAGCGATTCCTTGCGGGAAATCGCGCGGCTCCTGATCGAGCGCGGGGCGCCCGACGAATTGATGGCGCGGACCGAAGCGGTGATCGCACGGGAAGAGGCCAAGGCGTGGGCCGCGATCGAACCCTACAAGCCTCGTTTCAAGGGCAAGAAGGTCCTGCTGATCACCGGCGGCGTCAAGTCATGGTCGGTGGTCGCCGCCCTGCAGGAGGCCGGTCTCGAACTGGTCGGCACCAGCGTCAAGAAATCGACCAAGGAGGACAAGGAGCGGATCAAGGAGCTGATGGGCCAGGATGCCCACATGATCGACGATATGACGCCGCGAGAAATGTACAAAATGATGAAGGATGCCAAGGCCGACATCATGCTCTCGGGCGGCAAGTCGCAATTCGTCGCCTTGAAGGCGGGGATGCCGTGGCTCGATATCAACCAGGAACGCAGTCATGCCTATATGGGGTATGTCGGCATGGTGAAGCTGGTCCAGGAGATCGACAAGGCGCTCTACAATCCGATGTGGCAGCAACTGCGCCAGCCCGCTCCGTGGGAAAATAGCGCCAGGAACTGGCAGGCTAGGGCGATGGCGCAGATGGACGCCGAAGCCGCGGCACTCGCCGCTGATCCCCAGGCCGCGGAACAAGCCCGTCGGGCCAAGAAGATCTGCCATTGCAAGACGGTTGACCTCGGCACCATCGAGGATGCGATCGCAGCGCATGCGCTGACGACGACGGATGGCGTCAAGCAACATACCAATGCGTCGGGCGGATGCGGCGCTTGCGCCGGGCGTATCGAGGATATCCTGGCGGCGCTGCCGGCAACGGTTGCCTCGGCCATTCCTGTCCTGCAGGCGGCGGAGTAGGGCCGCGCCATGGCGATCGTCACCGTTGGAAAAAAGGCGTGCGCGGTCAATCCGCTGAAAATGAGTCAGCCGATCGGTGGTGCATTCGCTTTCCTGGGACTGCGGGGATCGATGCCGCTGCTGCACGGCTCGCAAGGCTGCACTTCGTTCGGGCTGACCCTGTTCGTGCGGCATTTCAAGGAAGCGGTGCCGTTGCAGACCACGGCGATGAGCGAAGTCGCGACCGTGCTTGGCGGCTATGAGAATGTCGAGCAGGCCATTCTCAACATCCACAAGCGGACCAAGCCGGAGATCATCGGCATCTGCTCGACGGGCGTGACGGAAACCAAGGGCGACGACGTCGAGGGCTATATCAAGACGATCCGGCAGAAGCATCCGCAGCTCGCGGAGTTTCCGCTGGTCTATGTCCCAACGCCCGACTTCAAGGATGCATTCCAGGACGGTTGGGAGAAGACCGTCGCGCGCATGGTCGAGGTGCTGGTCGAGACGCCCAAAACCGCGGCCCGCCGGGATCCCTCCAGGGTCAATGTTCTTCCCGGATGCCACCTCACCCCGGGCGACCTCGACGAGATCAGGACGATCATGGAGGATTTCGGCTTGGAGCCGTCCTTCCTCCCCGATCTCGCCGGATCCCTCGACGGACATATCCCCGATGAGTTCGTGCCGACCACGATCGGCGGCATCAGCGTCGACGAGGTAGCCGCGATGGGACAGGCGGCGTGGACCATTGCCATCGGCGCGCAGATGCGGCGCGCGGCGGAGGCGATGGAGAAGAAGACGGGGACACCCTTCAAGGTATTCGAGCGCCTGTCCGGCCTCATCCCCAATGACGAATTCATTATGTTTCTGAGCGAGATCAGTGGCCGGCCGGTGCCGGAGAAATACCGGCGCCAGCGCGGTCAACTGGCCGACGCCATGCTGGACGCGCATTTTCATATCGGCGGCCGCAAGCTTGCGATCGGCGCCGAGCCGGACCTGCTGTTCGATCTATCAAGCACGCTGCATGAGATGGGGGCAAAGGTCATGGTCGCGGTGACCACGACCCAATCGCCCGTGCTGGAGCGGATCAAGACCGAGGAGGTCCTGATCGGAGATCTCGAAGATCTCGAAAATCTCGCAAAGGAGCGGGGCTGCGATCTGCTCATCACCCATTCGCACGGCCGCCAGGCGGCGGAGCGAATGAACATTCCATTTTATCGCGCGGGCTTTCCGATGTTCGACCGGCTCGGGGCGGGACATCAGCTCTCGGTCGGCTATCGCGGCACCCGTGACCTGATCTTCGACATCGCCAATCTCGCCATCGCCGACCTTGAGAATAATCACCAGCCGACGCCCGACACGTGGCGGATCGACGACGCCGGAGCCCAGAGCGAGGCTGCCGCGGCGTCGCTGCACTGACGGAAATACGGAAGGACGAGCTGATGAAAATCGCATTTGCGACCCAGGACCTGAAGCGCGTCGACGCTCATTTCGGCTGGGCGAAGAACATCGCGATCTATGAAATAGGCCCGCAGGGCCACCGTTTCCTCGAAGCCGTCCAGTTCGATGGCGACCTCAAGGAGGACGGCAACGAAGACAAGCTCGCGCCGAAGATCGAGGCGATCAAGGATTGCGCCATTCTCTATGTCGCCGCCATCGGCGGCTCCGGCGCGGCGAGGGTGGTGGCGAACAACATTCATCCGATGAAGGTCAGCCAGCCCGAGGAGATCACCGGCCTCCTGGCCAAGCTGGAGGATGTGCTGAAAGGCACGCCGCCGCCCTGGCTCCGTAAGGCCATGCTGAAGGACCAGGAACGAACGCTCGATTTCGAGGATGAGGAATAGCCATGACTGAGAGTGCCGCCGTGCTCGAACCCAATCCCGCGGCCGAAATGCCGTTCGTCAAGGAACTGATCAAGATATGGCGGGCCCAGGACACCCATGGCGCGTGGGAGGGCAAGGGCGATCTTACCCTGCTGGAGCCCTATATCCTCGACAAGGAAGCCCGCCGCGCGCTGCCGATCATCGGCGATCCCGATCCGGACACGATCTGGCGAATGGAGCTGTTTTTCAACGCGGTGGCGCTGTCGATCGAGCGCGCGACCGGAGTCATGATCTCGCCGATGCTGAAGATGAGTCACGAGGGGTTCGGCCGGATGGTCCTGATCGGTGGCCGGCTCATTGTCGTCAACAAGCAGCTGCGTGACGTCCACCGGTTCGGATTCGACAATCTCGGCAAGCTCGGCGATGAGGGCGACAAATATGTCAAGGCCGGCGTCGAAATGATCGAGAAATTCAGAGCCGTTGCGGACTATTGAGGTGAGCCGATGAGCGAATTGGAAGTCCTGAAAGCCGAGATCAAGAAGCTGTCCGCGAAGGCGACGCAGGCGAAGATGAACCTGCACGACCTGTCCGAGGAGCTTCCACTGCAATGGCAGACGATTCCGAGCGTGGCGCAGCAGGCTTATGACGCCTTTGCGGAACTGGAGCAGAAGCGCGCTGCGCTGAAGAGTCTTGAACAGGCTTGATGAAGGTTTCCATCGTCATGACCAATGCAACCCGTGATGGCCGCGACTGGCAACCGGCCTATTTGCTCGCCATCGACGAGAAGAAATGCATCGGCTGCGGCCGCTGTTTCAAGGTATGTGGCCGCGATGTCATGACTTTGAAGGGCATGAACGAGGACGGCGAACTGGTCGCGCTCGACGATGACGAGGACGACGAGATCGAAAAGAAGATCATGGTGATGAATGACGACGGGGCCTGTATCGGCTGCGGCGCGTGCGCCCGGGTCTGTCCGACCAATTGCCAGACCCACGGCTGACGCCGGCCGAGGTCGTCTGACGCGGGAAGCCCGGCGGCCGTCCGCCGGCGCTTCATGATGATGAACCGCCTCCGGTCCCTGCCTTGCCTTGAATCTATTCGATGCCCTGTTCGCGGGCTTTCCACATCGCCGCGATCCGGAAGCGCTCGTTGATCGCGACGGGATTGGCCAGAATTTCGGCCTCCGCCGCCTTGAAGGCGGCAACCACGATATCCGCCTCTTCGCGGGTCAGCGTAACCCGGCCTGCCATATGCGTGGCTTCCGGCGCCGCGGCCAGGATCGCGCGCCGGTTGGGATGCATCTTCACCTCGATCAACTCGAACGCCTCGAGTTCGCCGTCGAGGCAGATTGCGAGCCCGATCACTTCCAGCTTTCGTCCGTCCTGCGTGTTCTTTACCAGCGTCGACATGTTCAATCCGCCTCCTGTGTGGCGAGCCAGCCATAGCCGCCTTGATCCCAGAGCTGGGCCAGCGTCTGGTCCGGGTTCCAGGCCGGGAATTGCAGCCTGATCGCGTCGTAATCGGCGCGAAAGCGCGCCGCATCCTCGCCGCGCAAATGCGCGGTGGAGCAGTCGCTCTTCGATCTCAGGATGAAGGAGGCGCCATCCTCCGTGCCGAGGAGCTCATATTCCGTGCCTGCCGAAATCAGGCCGGCCGACGCTTGATGTTCGCTCATGGGCGCAGATCTCCGTCAAAGGGATCGTTATGCGGCGACCGCCGGCGTGTGCTCGGCCAGTCCCCATTCCGCCCAGGACCCGTCATAGACGGCGGCGGTCTTGTGTCCGAGCAGATAGAGCGCGAGCGCCACCATGCAGGACGTGATGCCGGAGGCGCATGTCGTCACGATGGGGCGCGACAGATCGATGCCGGCGGCGGAAAATCGCGCGGTGAGCGCGTCCGGAGCCAGGAACAGGCCGGTGTCCGGATCGATCAGGTCCGCCCACGGAAGGTTGGTGGCGTTCGGGATATGGCCGAGTTTTTTGAACGGGAATACGTCCTGCTGGCTGCCGTCGAATTTGCCAGGACCGCGCGCGTCGATGACCTGCTCGGTGGCCGCCGCAAGATTTGCATCCATCTCACTCAAGCTGCGCACCAGTGCGGCGTTGAATGTGACCGATAGCGATTTCGGCTCCGGGCGGACCGCGGACATTTCGGTCGGGAGCTTCTCCTTGGTCCATTTGCCAAGGCCGCCGTCGAGCAGCGCAACTTTGTCGTGGCCGAAAACACGGAACATCCACCATACCCGCGCCGCGGCGGAGCCACCGTACAGCCGGTCATAGACCACGACGCGATCGCCGTCGCCAATCCCGAGCAGACCCACCTTTTTAGCAAAGTCCCCGGGGCTGGGAAGCATGTGCGGAAGCGGGGTCGATTTATCGGCGATGTGATCGATATCAAAATGCACCGAGCCCGGAAGATGCCGCCCGCGATATTGCGTGCGCCCGTCGAGGTTGGTTGAGACGTGATGCCAGGTGCAATCGAGAATTCGGAGGTCCGGGTCGGAGAGATGCTCCGCAAGCCACCCGGTGCTTACCAGCGCTTCAGGATCTACATGACTCATCTCTGAATGATCTCCATGTCAGAAAGCCGACAAACATCGCCAAAGAGGCGCGGGAGCGGAAGCAAGTCCGATCGCCGCCGGATACATTCGGTGTTACGAGGTCGGCATCGCATAGCCCGCACGCGGCCTGGTGTCGTAATATTCGGGCTGTTCCGGCCACCCTCCCTCGGTGATGAACTTGAACACCGTCAATTTCACGGGAGCGCCTTGCGAGAATGAAACCTCGCTGAATTTGATCTCCCGATCGCCGGGACCCGCGGAGAAATCCGCAACGACAGTCCCGTCCGCCTTGCGGGCGCGAGCGAAGCCGGGTGTACCGACGTTGCTGGCCGCAACGGGATTGGCGACGAAAACGGGGTTTTCGATACCATCCGATGCGGCGGCGAAGGCGGGCGAGGCAAAGGTGAAGGTCGCCAATGTTCCGCTGCGTTCGACCGGCTGATCCGCGGTCACAGGGCGAGCGACCGAATAGATCGTCAGCGTCCCGCCATCGAGCAATGCTTTCAGTTCATCCAGCGAACAGCCGACAAAATCCAGTGTGACATTCATGCCAATCTCCACGCGCAACGGGGGTTACACATCGATTTTTCAAGTTTTGTGCCAGTTGACCGGAAGGGGCGGTTGAACCGGCGATTTTCTTGATGGATTGGATCTTGCGCGAATCTTGCAGAGTCCGGTTCGCGTAATCGATGTTGAGAGGCATTTCGCCGTGAACGAGGACAAGATGCAATCCGATGTGGCCTATGCGATCTGCAGCATGAACGACATTCCAAGCCGGCAGGCGAGGGGCTTTCAACTGGCCGTCGTAGCGGACGACGGCACGGCCCGGCCGTGGCCGATCTTCGTGCTTCGATGGGGCCGGCAGGTCTTTGGTTATGTCAACAGATGCCCGCATGACGGGGTGAATCTGGATTGGGAGCGCAACCAGTTCCTCGATTCGAACGGAACCCGCTTGATGTGCGGCAAGCACGGCGCTCTGTTCGAACTCGGCACCGGCCTGTGCGTGGATGGGCCTTGCAAAGGCCGCAGCCTTACGCCGGTGGCGCTGACTGTGCTGGACGACGATATCTGCGTGACGGGCGTGACGCTGGTCGAGGACGGCGAGCCGGTCCTCGACGACGACGCATGATTTGAACCGGACCGCTCAGACCGGGCGGTTTTCGTTGCGGTTTTTCACCGGCTCCATCCGCGCCAAGCCCTCCTCGAAGGTGATGGCGTCGTATTTTTCGTTGAAGCCCGCGGCGGCGTCGAGGACGTAATCCAGCTTGCCCGCCGTATCGAGCTTCTTGATGTCGTTCTTGTCGATGCTCAGGAGGTCGAGCATTTCCTTCCAGACGGTCGATTCATCGCATGGGAGGACATAGAACGTGATGCCGCGAAGGGTGACGCAGTATTTCGTCAGGAGATCGATGTTGTTGCAGAACATGAAGTAGGTTCCGCCTGGGCTCAAAAGGCCGTCAAGTACCTCGGACGCCACGTCCAGATAGGCAAAGGAGTGCAAATATCCGACAAGGGCCGGGATCGTGCTGTCGCCCTCCTGCGCGATCGTCAGAACCTGCTCGATCGAGAATTCCGGCGGGCGCTTTTCGTCGGCGACCTGGCTCTGGAACTTGAGCGCGATGTCGCCCCGGAATCCGAACCGGCCCGGTTTCTTCGTCGGTCCCTTGAGCACGGCGTTGAGCAGGCGTCCCTCCCGATCGAGCCGGCCGAGGGCAGTCTTCTCGATTGTCGCCGGCGTGTTTAACTCGATCGTCGTCATGGAAATTTCTCCGCTGTCAGACAGATCGGCGCGCTCGCGCCGGTTTGAATCGTTGATACGACCTGACATGCAAATTGTCTGCCGGTTTTCGGCTCACGCTTGCCGTGACGATCGGATCGGAAAATACGTGTCGGATCAAACCGAGCCGGGCCGACTGAAGCTCCTGCGGCGGGAAGCCGCCCTGTCGGAAACCCGACACGCGTCGTAAAGGCGACAGGTGCTGGATTGAAAGCGCAATTTTATCAACGAATTAAAGCGTGGCATAAGTCTTGCCAATTCATTGCTCAATGGTCCCATGCAATGAAGGGCGAGCGAATGATTAACCTCACCGATAGCGCGCTGAACGCGGTACGCAACGCGATTTCCACGGCGGACAGGCCGGTCGATGGCCTGCGCATCATGGTCGAAGCGGGCGGCTGCGCCGGCTACAAATATATGTTGGGACTCGTGGATGCGGTCGATCCCGACGACACCGTGATCGAGCGCGACGGCGTGCGCGTGTTCGTCGACAACAAGAGCCATCAGTACCTCGCCGGCACCACGATCGATTTCGTGATCGCGCTCGAAGGCTCCGGTTTCACGTTCGATAACCCGAACGCTAACAACAGCTGCTCCTGCGGAAAATCGTTCGGCTAGATCGGCGCTTACTCCAAAAGAAAGAAATCAACACCATGCTGATTGAACCCGAGCATTTGAAGCCGTCGCCGGGCGCGGACACCGACCGCGTCGAGATCATCAAGGCGGTGATCGAGGATATCCGTCCGAATCTGCAGCGGGATGGCGGCGATTGTCAGCTCATCGAGATCGACGGCAACAAGATCATGGTCAAGCTGACCGGCGCCTGTGTGTTCTGCAAGTTGTCCAGCGCCACGCTAGAGGGCATCCAGGCGCGTCTGGTGGAAAAACTCGGCGAGTTCGTGCGTTTGATCCCCGTCGCCGGAGCAGCCAAGGCTCGGCATTGAACAAGGCTCGACATTGAATAAGGCCCGGCACTGAACAAGGCTTGTCATTAACCAGGCTTGGTATTGAGAGAGGCGATCCGTGCGGCCGATCTATCTCGACAACAATGCGACGACGCGTGCCGATCCTGCCGTCGTCGCAGCGATGCTGCCGTATTTCTCGAAGCAATTTGGCAATGCATCGTCGGCCCATGCCTTCGGCAGCGAAGTGGCGGGCGCGGTGAAGCAGGCGCGCAAGGGCCTGCAGGCTCTGCTCGGCGCCGCCTTCGACCATGAAATCGTATTTACCTCCGGCGGGACCGAATCCGACAACGCGGCCATCCTGTCGGCGCTTGATACGCAGGAGGGTCGGGACGAGATCGTCACGACGGCCGTCGAGCATCCGGCCATCCTCGCGCTGGTCGATCATCTGCGGACGTCACGCGGGATCACGACGCATCTGATCGAGGTCGATTCCTGCGGCCGCCTTGATATCGAGGCGTATCGACGTGCGCTGGGTCCGCGCACCGCGATCGCGTCGGTGATGTGGGCGAACAACGAGACCGGAACGCTGTTTCCGGTCGCGCAACTGGCCGACATGGCGCATCAGGCCGGCGCGCTGTTCCATACCGATGCGGTGCAGGCGGTCGGCAAGATCCCGCTCGATCTGAAGGCGACCGAAATCGACATGCTGTCGCTGTCGGGACACAAGCTGCACGCGCCGAAAGGCATCGGGGCGCTGTATATACGCAAGGGTACGAAATTCAGTCCGCTCGTTCGTGGCGGACCGCAGGAGCGGCGGCGGCGCGGCGGCACCGAGAATGTGCCAGGCATTATCGGCCTGGGAAAAGCCGCCGAACTGGCATCGACGCACCTGAACGATGAACTGACACATGTTGGCGCGCTGCGCGACCGTCTGGAGCAGGGCATCCTGCGGACCGGTCATTGCTCGGTGCTGGGTGACGTCAAGAGCAGGCTGCCGAACACCTCCAATATCGCCTTCGCCTATATTGAGGGCGAAGCCATCATTCATCATCTGAACAAGGCGGGCATCGCCGCGTCGCTCGGCTCGGCCTGCGCCTCCGGCTCGATGGAGCCGTCGCATGTCCTGCGCGCGATGAACGTGCCGGTGAGTTTGCTGCGGGGCGCGATCCGGTTTTCGCTGTCGCGCGACAACACGATCGACGACGTGGTCTGCGTGCTGAACCTGCTGCCGGAGATCATCGCCAGGCTGAGGGCGTCGTCCCTGGCATGGCAGGCGCATGTGCAAATCGCGGCGGACCAATCCCGAGTGACGGAGCCGAGCCTATGAAAGTGATGATTCGCCGTTCTCCGGAGACGGGGCTGTCGATTTACGTGCCGAAAAAGGATCTGGAAGAGCCGATCGTCGAATTCGAGCATGAATCGCTGTGGGGCGGCTGGATCCGCATTGCTAACGGCTGGGTCCTCGATCTGCCGGAAATGGCGGCGGGAACCTCGCTTCCCATCACGGTCAATGCCCGCAAACGCGGAGAAGGGGAAGAGCAATGAACGCCCTCATACCGCCCGACGAGTTCTGGAAGCGCTCCGATGCCGAGGCGTCACTGACCGAAGTCGCCGCGGGGCTGCGCGCGGGGACGATCGTCCCCTATCTCGGGCCCGGCCTCACGGAGCTTGCAAAGCCGGCCGTCCCGATGAATCCGGAAGCGCTCGCGGTCTTCTTCGGCACCAAGGTCGCCTTGCCGCGGCGCGCCAAGGGCAATGCCTGGGCGGCCGCACAGCACATCGAGAGCACGAAGCACCGCGCCACGGTAACCGCTTTGATGTCGGAGGCCTTTGCGTCTCCCGTCGAGCCGACACCGATGCACCGCTATCTTGCCTCGCTGCGCCTGCCGATGATTGTCGATAGCTGGTATGACGGCGCAATGCGCGCGGCGCTGGATCAGCGCGACGACTGGGGCGAAGTCCAGGGCATCACGCGGGCGGGTATCGGCGAAGACCGCTGGTACCGGTTTTACGATGCGGCCGGCGCCGAAACGGACCGTGCGGCGGCGACGGGCTGGAGCACCTTGCTCTACAAGCCCCACGGCAGCATCGCACCCGCCAGGAATTTTCTGATTTCCGACGCCGACTATGTCGAGGTGCTGACGGAAATCGATATCCAGACTCCGATTCCGGAAGTGGTGAAGGACCGCCGCACCGAGCGGAGCTTTGTTTTTATCGGTTGTCGCTTCAACGACCAGCTGTTGCGGACCTATGCGCGCCAGATCACGAAGCGGTCATCGACCACGCATTACGCGATTGTCGAACCCGAAATGCTGACCAGGAACGAGCTTCGATTCCTGGTCGATCAGGGGCTGACGCCGATCGCCATTCCACTGGCGCGGGCCGTGGAAATCCTGACCGGCGCTACCGCCTGAGACTTCTCGTTCGGCAAAGACTCGCGGCAAATATTTGCAGCAAAGGCTCGCGTCCTGACGCGGTGCGACGCCGCGAAGTGCGCGTCGCGATCTCGCGCCTTCGAGATTGGCCGCCGTCGTCTCACGACGGCAAACGCCACAGTCTGTAACGTTTCTAACATATTTAAAAAACCTTGGTGGACGCATGTTGGCAACGCGACAGCCGGCGCTCTCGCTCTAACCCATTGAAACATGAAGAAGTTGTCGGTTTCGCAGGGCGTGGCACGCGAGTTGCTAATTGTCTCTTCGCTAATTCTTTTCGGAATTTTTCGGATTTTGATCAGCAGCGAGGATCGCACATGCAAGCGTTAGCACAACACGAAGGTATCACGGCCGGAAACGTTGCGAATGTTGCAGAGGTGATGCAGACGATCGCAGAGCACAAGGGCTGTGGCACCAGCGGCGGCAGCGGCAAGGCGAGCTGCGGATCGGCGGCGGGCCAGGGCGATCTGCCGACCGAGATCTGGGAAAAGGTCAAGAACCATCCCTGCTACAGCGAGGAAGCGCATCATCACTACGCGCGCATGCATGTAGCGGTGGCGCCGGCTTGCAATATCCAGTGCAATTATTGCAATCGCAAATATGATTGCGCCAATGAATCGCGGCCCGGCGTGGTCAGCGAGAAGCTGACTCCCGAGCAGGCCTCCAAGAAGGTGCTTGCGGTCGCCTCCACCATTCCGCAGATGACCGTGCTCGGAATCGCGGGGCCCGGCGATCCGCTCGCCAATCCGGAAAAGACCTTCAAGACCTTCGAACTGATCGCGAAGACCGCGCCGGACATCAAGCTGTGTCTGTCGACCAACGGGCTCACGCTGCCCGATCATGTCGACACCATCGCCGGCTTCAACGTCGATCACGTCACCATCACCATCAACATGGTGGATCCGGAAATCGGCGCGAAGATCTATCCCTGGGTGTTCTGGAAGCACAAGCGCTACACCGGCGTCGAAGGCGCGAAGCTTCTGACCGACCGCCAGCTGCTGGGGCTCGAAATGCTCACCGAGCGCGGCATTCTCTGCAAGGTGAATTCGGTGATGATCCCCGGCATCAACGACAAGCATCTGGTCGAGGTCAACAAGGCGGTGAAGTCGCGCGGCGCCTTCCTGCACAACATCATGCCGCTGATTTCCGCTCCCGAACATGGCACCGTGTTCGGCCTGACCGGACAGCGCGGCCCGACGGCGCAGGAACTGAAGGCGTTGCAGGATTCCTGCGAAGGCGAAATGAACATGATGCGCCACTGCCGGCAGTGCCGTGCCGACGCGGTCGGCCTGCTCGGCGAGGATCGCAGCGCGGAGTTCACCACCGACAAGATCATGGCGATGGAGGTCAATTACGACCTCGATACAAGAAAGGCCTATCAAGCAAAGGTCGAGGAGGAGCGTGTCGCCAAGGTCGCGGCGAAGCAGGAGGAGCTTTCGACGCTTGCCGGCGAAATGAGCGACATCAAGCTGCTGGTCGCGGTGGCGACCAAAGGCTCCGGGCTGATCAACGAACATTTCGGCCATGCCAAGGAATTCCAGATCTATGAGCTCTCCACCGCGGGAGCGAAATTCGTCGGCCATCGCCGCGTCGATCTCTACTGCCAGGGCGGCTACGGCGAGGAAGACAGTCTCGAAACCATCATTCGCGCCATCAACGACTGTCACGCGGTGTTCGTGGCCAAGATCGGGGGCTGCCCCAAGGCGGACTTGCTCAAGGCCGGAATCGAGCCGATCGACCAATTCGCCCATGAGTTCATCGAAAAGTCGGCGATCGCCTGGTTCAAATCCTATCTCGATAAGGTCAACAGCGACGAGATCGAGCATGTCGAGCGCGGCGATGCCGAAATCCGGCAGGGCGCCCTGATTACCGCGGCGTGAACAGTTGAAGATTTGACCAGCCTGTCAGGGAGAAAGCGATGGCGCTGAAGATCATAGCCTCACAATGCACGAGTTGTTCGGCATGTGAGCCGGAATGCCCCAATGTCGCGATCACGGAGAAAAACGGAACCTTCGTGATCGATCCGAAAAAATGCACGGAATGCCTCGGGCATTTCGACGCCCCGCAATGCGCGGCGGTCTGCCCGGTCGACGATACCTGCGTCATCGATACGTCTTTTCCGCGCTACCAGGTTCCGGCCTGAAGGAGCAACCCATGAATTTTACCCTCACAACGGCGGCGACCAGATTCATTCGCATGATGCTTCTCGCCGACGGCGATGCATCCAGCGGATTCCGGCTCGCGGTCAGCCCCGGCGGCTGCTCGGGATTGGCGGCGGATATCAGCGTTCGCCGCGAGCCCGCGTCTGGCGAAGATGTCGTCGAGCGAAACGGCGTCAGGTTGTTTTTGCCGGCGGAGAGCCGAATCCTGCTGGATGGAGTGACCATCGATTTCGCCGACACGCCATTGCAGACCGGGCTCGTCTTCCAGGATCCGAAGCAGGTCTCCTGCAGGAGCCACGCCGTCGCAGCCGTTCAATAGATGGAGGCACCGATGATGGAGACTGCGGATCGAGGCGACCCGCAATCCGTCATGGACGCGGCAGTCATGGCCAATGCGCTGCTCGGCGGCAGCCTTCCGCCGGAGGCGGAATTCCATTTGTGGGAAGCCGGGCTCTCCTACCATCTGGACGACGTCGCCGAGCAGCATTTACGGGAGGCGCAAGCGCTCGCTCCGGGGCACGCGGCGGTGTTGATCGGCCTTTACCGGTTCTATTTCTACAAGGGACGATTGGCAGACGCCCTGACCATCGCAAAACTGTGTCTGGAGAAAGCGTCGCGCGAAAACGGGCTCGCGGCGGAATGGCGGGATGTCTTGGCGGGTGACGCCGCGTTCGGCCACTACGAGAACATACTGCCGCGTTTCTACCTCTTTACCTTGAAGGGCTACGCCTATTTGCAAATGCGGCTCGGCAATCTCGAAGAGGGCGGCGCGGCGGTGGCGAAGCTCCTCGAGCTTGATCCGAGCGACAAGGTTGGCGCGCGGGTATTGCTCGAGGTTCTCGAACGGGTAGGGCGGGACGAAGATGGATGACATCGACGAGGCCCGGGATTGGCTCGGGGACGAGATCGACTGCCGCAACTGCGACCATCAGGTGCAGGCGGGCGCCGGGGGATGCCGGCTGAAGCACGCCTGCGTCCACGACCGCTATGCGCGGCGTATCGATCGTTTCTTCAATTGGAATCCAGAGCTTGCCAATTCCTATCTCGTCCATCCGCATTTCGAGGTACGTGCCATCGCGGCCAAGCATGCCAGCGTGTTCCTGCTGCCGCCGCTGCTCGACGATCCCGAGGAGACCGTGCGCTGGAACGCGGCGCGGCGGCTGCCGAAGCGGCTCGTGCTGCGGTTGAGGGCCGACGTCCATCGCGAGGTCAGAATCCGCATTGCTGCGATCCTGGACGACGCCGAACTGATGCCGATGATGGAAGATCCGGATTACTATGTGCGGCTGGTCATCGCGCGGCGTGTCGCGCCGGCCCTGCTCGCGCGCATGATCGAGGATGTGGAAGCCGAAGTTCGCCGCGTCGTGGCGCAGCGCATCCCCCGCGACTGGCTGCTCCGCATGTCGAACGATCGTGACGCCGGCGTCAGGCTGGAAGTTGCGCAGCGTTTGCCGCCGGAACTGCTTTCGCGGCTGCGCTATGATCCGGACTGGCGCATCCGCTATGAAGTGGCGAGCCGGATTGCCGTCGGGGATATCGCCGAACTGGCGGATGATAGCGACGGCTTCGTGCAGAATGTGGCCCGCTCGCGGGTAACCGGAAGACATGAGTGGCTGGAGGGATTTCCGGCATGAGCAATATCGTTCGCGACAGCGAAGTGGTGGAGATTTCCGGGCCGCCGTTTTTCAGCTTCGGCGAAAAGGTGAAGGCCAAACGCACCATCCGCAATGACGGCACCTATGCCGGCAAGGAAATCGGCGAGGTGCTCGCGAAGAAGGGCGAGGAGGGATACGTCGTCAGCATCGGCACGTTCCTGCAGCAATTCTACATCTACGGCGTCGAATTCATGGAGAGCGGCAACCGGGTCGGAATGAAGCGCAAGGAGCTGGACCCTGCGGTTGCGCGCGACGAGATCTCGGAACTGCCTTTGCCGGGAGGAACGGCGGTATGATCGAGCCCCGGATTCCCAAATATCAATGGGGCCAGCGCGTGAGGGCCCTGATCGACCTCTATAATGACGGATCGTTTCCCGATACGCCGACCGACGCCAGGCTGGTTGGCGTCGGCGACACCGGAGAGGTCGTGCAGGTCGGAACGCAGACCGAGGCGAACCTTCCGATCTATCTCGTCGAATTCGGCGAACGGCTCGTGGTCGGATGTCTCGAAGAAGAGATCAGTCCTCTTTAGAAGGAGCAAGAGGCGATGCTATCGGCGACCCTGGAACAGGCGGCGGCAAGGCCGTTCGCGCACCCGAACGAACTCGATCGGAAGCGGATCGGGCGGGCATTGAAGACCCGCAAACGATATCGCTACGTCAAGCCCAGCGTGGCGACGACGATCGGCGGCTATCGGATCGAAAGCCCGTGCTGTTCGCGAAACATCGATCCGGAGGGCGGCGTTGTCGACATCGCCCTGCTCCTGCATGACGCCGATGGCGCGAGGTGGCAGCTGTTCCGAAAAGATCACGCCAAAGGCTTGTGGCAGCTCGACAGCACCCATGAGCGGTTGCCGGCGGCGCTGGATCGATTGAGCGTCGATCCGGACCGGAGCTTCTGGCAATGAATGGCACGGACAGGGATCGTCAATCCCACAACATCGGTTAACGGACATGGCGCTGGGTGCGGATGAGTTGATGGAGATCGATCGGGTGCTTTCCGCTTCCGATGCCGATGCGCGCGTCCTTGCCCAATTGCGGCAGCGATTCCCGCATCTGTCCTGGACCAAGTGCGACGCCGCCGACCTGACGGAAACGCCGTTCCGCAGCTATCAGCGGTTTGAAATCCATCTCGTGGACCGCACCGATCATTGTGTGCAGATCACCGCCGACCCGGCGCGCGCGGGCGGCATCGTTCTGGCGGACAGGAAGGTGATCTCGTGACCGATCTCGCTCTGGTGAAAAACGTCGGTGATGATGCCGATGACGTCGTCATTGTCGACGCGGACGACAGCTTCATCCCGCTTTCGGATCCGGATATCACCCTGGCCGAGATCGAGGCGGTCGACGGTGTCATGCGATCTCCGAGGCTGTCCTCGGGGCCTGCGGTCGAGGCCTTCGAGGCGGCCTTCGCCGCCTATGTCGGCCGCAAATATGCGATTGCGGTTCCAAGCGGGACGCTCGGGCTCCTGATCGCGCTGAGGTCCTACGGGGTCGGTCCGGGGCAGGAAGTTATCGTTTCGTCCTATTCGTTTCGGGAAACCGCCCATGCCGTCAGCGTCGCCGGCGCAAGGCCGGTATTCTCCGACATCGATTACTGGTCCGGAACGCTGGTCGCGGACAAGGTGGAAGCCCGCATCACCGTGAATACGCGCGCCATCGTCGCCTGCAACAATAACGGCCACCCCGCGCAATGGTCGGAGCTGCGTGCGGTGACGAAAAAACACAATCTGCTGCTGATCGAGGATTCGACCGAGGCGATCGGCTCGCGGTACCAGGGCGCGCTGGTCGGAACATTCGGCGACGTCGCGGTATTCGATTTCTCGCAGCCTTCCGCATTGACCTGCGGCGAGGGCGGTATGGTGGTCACCGACGATATCGACGTCGCGGTGGCGATGCGCCGCCATCGCGCGCACCGTCTGGAGGAACGCTCCTCCGTCGTCGTCACCTCGACGCCGCCCTATCAGGCCGGCATGAGCAATATCGCGGCCGCGCTCGGCCTGGCGCAGTTGAATCGGCTCGATGAGATTCTGGAGCGGCGGCGGCTGACCGAACATCTTTACGACGCGCATATGCAGTCTTTCGAGGGGATCAAACCGCCCTATATCGCGCCCGACGTGACGGAGGTGAATTGGTTTCTCTACGTCGTTCATCTCGGCACGCGCTTCACACGCTCGGGCCGCGATGCGATCGTGGATGATTTGCGGGTCGAGCAGGTGGAAGCTGCGGCCTACAGCAATCCGCTGCATCTGCAACGGCATTATTTCGAGCTCGGCTATCGCCGGGGCGACTATTTCGTCACGGAAAAGGTGGCGGATCGTGCGGTCGCGCTGCCCTTCCACGCCCATCTGACTGAAGATCAGATCGAATTCATCGTCGGAACGATGAAGGACTCCTCGGTCAATGTCGGGGCCGGCGCTGCCATCTATTGAAGCCAGTAACGAAAGAGGAACTGAAAATGTCGCTGCTCACTGTCATGCCATCGGGAAAAACCATCGAGGTCGCCGAAGGAACGAGCCTGCTGGCCGCACTTCTCGGGGCGGAAATCGCCATTCCCCACAAATGCGAGGGACAGGCCAAGTGCGGAAGCTGCCACATCTTCGTGCAGGAAGGACGCAAAGGCCTGTCGAAGGTGGCCCGCGAGGAAAATGAAAAGCTCGATTCGATCGTGGGCGTCGGCTCCAAGTCGCGGCTGGCCTGCCAGGCCAAGGTGCTGGGCACGGAAAACATCAAGATCGAATTGCTGGGATTTGGCTCAGGCCTGTAGTTTTGGAGACAATCATGGAAACCGAGAACGTCCTGATCCATGCGCGCTTCGCCCCCAACGGCACCGTGGTGGAAATCAGCGAGCGGCCGACAGCTCTCAGTCCCCAGCAATGGTTCAATTATTTGAGCGACAGGGCCGGCAACGCCTATCAAACGCTTGCCGGCGGCCGCGGCGTGTTCCGGCTGACGCGGACGGTGGTGGATGTGCTCAAGGCCGAAAGCACGCCAAGCGCGGCTTGAGGAATGGGTCTGCGATCGGAATGCTGAGCTCGTTTCGAGCGAAAGCCTGCTCCGGACTTGGTCCGGAGCGGGTACCGGTTCGGGTGTCGAAAACGCGTCAGAACCAGAAGCAGAGAATGATCGGTTTGGCTTCAATCAGAACTGATCATGCTCTGGTGCTTCTCCTTCGCAGTCGCCAAGTTCGCAGTCGCCAAGGCACTCATTTGAGAAATTGAATCCGGAACAGGGACATTTTCTCCGGTGTATCCAGGCCACGCCGCGCCGGCCATTTGTTCTGGAAGAAGAACGTGTTCACGTCGCGCGTTATGTCCTTGCCTCTGATATACCAGCGCTCGACGCCGTCAGGGGAAACCACCGCCGGTCCGTCGCCCCGGTGTACCTGATCGTTTTCCAGCCAAAGCCTGGTGTCGGTATAGAGATAGCAGCCGGCCTTGCGCGACATGTCGTCCTGATTGCGGTCTTCCACGACGATCATTTCTGTCATAGGTCTTCCTTCACTCGTCACCGATGCTGTCGTTCTGCAAGAATCGTGCGCTTAGGTTAGGCAAGATCAGAGCGTTTTCGAACCAAAGCCTGTCCCGGACTTGATCCGGGGTGGATACTTGTTGGCGTGAAGAAAACGCGCCCTATATCAAGCGATACGGTGTTGGCAGCTTTCCTCATGCAACACGCGCTGGACCGCAGGCCTCGTCGATATCCGCGGCACACTTCATGCAAATATCCGGTCAATGAAGATGCGCGGGCTCGCCTATGGAGCGAGTCCGACAGCAATGTTGTCTTTGTGACAAGGATGGCTATGGCAATCGATCTCAAGAGCGACTGGACCGCTGCGGACGTGAGCGCACTGCTCGCATCTGTCGAGGATGACCGGAGCTGGCGGCTCGAAGTCTCGGCTGATGGGCTCGCCAGGCTGAATGACCTGAGCACGGTGCCGGACACCGCCTATGAAGAGGCGTTGCACTGTTTTTTCGAGATCTGGGATCAGGGAACGGACTTCGTCGGTCCGGGCGCGGCATGCGACAAGAGCCTGTGCAACAAGATCGAGAGAATCTTGCGAGAGAATTATCCGGCGCTCAAGGGAGCACGGACCCTTTCGGCGCTCTGAACGATGTGCGAGGAACGGCAAGACATGAAAAGCATGCAGCTCGCGGATCGGGGGCAAGAGATGTCGTCAGCAAAAGTTGAGGTCTTCGCCGTTTGCAGCACCGACGACATTGAGCGGGGCGATGCCAAGCCGTTCAGCCTGTCACGGATCAACGAGGCCGGCGAAAGCCAGCCGTTTCCGATCGTCATCGTCCGGACCCACGGCAATGACTATCTTGGCTATGTCAATTCCTGCCCGCATGAAGGCATCTGGCTCAATTTCGGAGAAGGAAGCTTCTTCACGCCGGACCGGACATTCCTCAAATGCGGCCGGCATGGTTCGATCTTCGAAATCGATACCGGATTGTGCATCGACGGATCCTGCAAGGACCAGAGTCTGGAGCCGCTTGCGCTCGCCGTGGTCGACGGTGACGTCTGCGTTTGCGGCATCGCGCTGGTCGAGGACGATGACATGCCAAATCCGTTCGATGAGCTCGACGACACCATGGAAATCATGATTCATCCGGATTGACGAAGGCGGATGCTGGCGACTGGGGCGCGACGAATGACGGATTATATCGATCAGGAATGCCGGTTCTTCGTCTCCTATAGCGGCGTCAAATTGCCGTTCAACCTGGTCAATCCGATTCCAGCCGATGGGCTTTCGCACCGAAATACCTTCATTCGCGCCTATTTCGACAGAGCGGGAACGCTGAGCGGATTCGACAAAGTCGTCTACGGAGAAGTGGAACTCTCGCACCGGTATCAATATCACGACAATGGCGTCCTGAAGCGCGCCGAGATCGTGATGCTGGACGAGGAGCCAGCCGAATTGATCTTCGACAATGCGGCGGTGCCGATTTCCGGCAGATGATATGATAATTGGACGGGAAGGCCAATGACGGTCGCCGGACTGCTTGAAGCGCTCGCGAAGATGCCGAGGGATGCGGTTGTGCTGATGGAAAACGGCGGCGGATTGTCACTTGTCGCCGGGCTCGATTTCGTCGAGGAACAGGGGGCGGGCGCGCCGGCGGAAGTGATCCTGCTGCCGAGTATGGAAGAATAGTTTTCGTCAATCATCGCCGCCCTGCGCGGGGACTGCGGAGAAAGTGATGTCAGAGGTAGACGCGGAAATATCGATGTTCGAGCGGATCGGCGGCGCTGTCGTCATCGATCGGCTGGTGGAGGCCTTCTACAGGAGGATGGATACCCTGCCGGAGGTCGCGACGGTGAGAGCGATGCACGCGCCGGATCTCGGGCCGGTCAAGAATGTCCTCAAGCGCTATCTTACCGAATGGACCGGCGGCCCAAAGCTCTATTCGCCCGAAAAAGGCCATCCGCGGCTGCGGCAACGGCATATGGGATTTTCGATCGGCAATGCCGAGCGCGACGCTTGGCTGCTCTGTATGCGCGGCGCGATGGAGGAAACCATTGCAGATAGCCGCGCCCGGCAGGATCTCGACGCGGCGCTGACCAAGCTCGCGGACTGGATGCGCAACCAGGCTGGCAATCCGCATGATGCCGGCACCGGCCGGCCTTAAGCAAGCGGGACAGGCTTTCTCGTTTTGCTCTTAGAGCGGCGTCCCGAAATATTCTTCTTCGGCGCCGCCCCACGCCCTATGCAGCGCCAGTGCATTATACCATTTGACGGCTTCGATCTCGTTGGCGCTGCGGTGGGCGATCCTGCCGTCAGGCTTTTCCGCAAGCAGGTATTGTTTGCCATTGCGAATGAAGCGGTTGAGATCCTTCATGTCGGTCGGGCGCACCACGCATCGCGGGGTGTCATCGATCAGGATGGTTGTCGGAACCATGATGGGAGCTCCTTTCCGCCTTGCGCCAATCAGAACCCGTCTTCGCGTTTGCCCCAGGGATGCGAGCCGGGGACGAGCGGCGCCTTGATGCCTGCCTTCTCGATGTCCGCCATGTTTCGATAGAACGTGCCTTCATGCACCAGCGTGCCATTCCCGGTGGTCACGGCGACGTAGCGGCCCGGTAGGTCGATTTCGCAGCGATAGCCGCCGCCCGGCTCCAGCGTGGAGCGCGCATTGCCGTCCCAATCCACAAAGAATCCCGCTTCCGTCGGCATCCGGACGCCTCAATCCATCGGAGGACCGAGATCGTCGGCGCTCTCTTTCTTTTTCTTCTTCTTATCGACCTTGGCCTGGGCATAGGCGCCGGCATTCTTGAGGGCGATCGGAGGCTGTCCCTCGACATATTGGGATATCCACGTCAGCGTCCGTTCGAGCGCTTGTTTCGACGCCTCGTCATGATAGCCGTCGCGGTCGTCGCAATTGAAGGCGTGCGCCGCGCCCGGATAGGAGAATGCGCTGACATCCGGCCGGTGGGCCCGAAACTGGCTTACTTCTTCAAAGGGGATCAGCGGATCGTTTTCGCCGAAGTGAAGCAGGGTAGGGACCTTGCGCTTGGTGCGGTAGTCCTCGACGATTCCACCGCCATAATAGCCGACGGTACAGGCCACGCCGCTGATGCTGTTGGCCGACACGTAAGCCAGGTATCCGCCCCAGCCATATCCGACGATTCCCACCTTGCCGGCGCTCCTGACGGCATTGACCGCTTCCTTGATATCGGCGATCGCGCGTTCGGTGCCGACCTGTTGCATCAGCTCTGCTCCTTCGGCAAGGCCGTCTTCGCCGTAACCAAGCGCGACGTCGGTTTTCAAGGCATCGAAAAGCGACGGTGCGATCGCGAGATAACCTTTGGCGGCGAATTCGTCGGCGCGCTTACGGATGTCGGGCGTGACTCCGAAGCAATCCTGAAGGATGACCACGGCCCCCTTAGGTGCGCCGGCCGGCTCGGCGCGATAGGCGGAAAATGTGTGGCCATCGCCAGCAGTCAGCTCGATCATGATATCCTCGTTTGCCGATAGTGCGCCAATCATCGCGCGGTCATGAAAATTGAACGGTGCTGCACGTCAGTCATATCAATCCAAGTTCCAGCTGGACGTCTTCCGACATCCGCGACTTGTCCCAGGGCGGATCGAACACCAGGTTGACGTCGACGCTGCCGACGCCCTCGACGCCGGCGACCGCATTCTCCACCCATTTCAGCATTTCGCCGGCAACCGGACAGCCGGGCGCGGTGAGCGTCATGTCGATTTCGATCAGGCCCTGATCTCTCAACTCGATCCGGTAGATCAGCCCGAGATCGTAGATGTTCACCGGTATTTCGGGATCATGCACCGTACGGAGCGCGGCGACGATGCGCTCGGTCAGGCTGCCTGAGTTGGCTGTAACGTCGCCAGCGGCAATTGTCGGTGAGGCGACATCTATGCTGCGAATGTCAACCACGGTCGTGTCTCCATCCTGCACCTGTTCTTTGATCTCGTCCTTGCAGGTCTTGCTCTGCAAGGTTGGTGCCATCGGAGCGCTTCTCAGCCAAGGCCGTCGGCCAGAGCCGCGACGACCGGCCAGCCGATGATGCCCGCCGGATCCAGCCGCCGCAACGCTGCGAGCATTCGATCGGCCTGGTGCCGATCGTTCTGCCGGAGATGGATGAAGGTGAGCGCCTTCAAGGTGTAGAGCGCGAAGCGGCCGGGCCCATCGGGAATAATGGGCTGCGGCTGCCATTGCCGCCAGTCCGCGTCCCATCCGGCTTGCGCCGCCGCTTCCTTGAGGCCGCGCTCCGCCGCGATCTGCGCTTCCTCGAGATGACCTTGATAGGTGTGAATCTTGTACAGGCAGAAATAGGTTGGAAGCTGCGCCGGCGCTTGTGCGAGCGCCTGCCGGAACAGCCGGTCCGCCTTTGCCCGGTCATGACGATAAATCGCCACGCCCTGTTGCAGCAACGCGTTGATCTCTTCGGGCAGATCGCCGAAATTGATCAACTCGGGTTCGCTGAACAGATCGGCCATGTGATGCCCGGCGGGTGTCGCGGATGTCACTTGACGAGATGGAGCTGTCCGGTTCTTTCCGGAAAACTTGCCGCATGAAGCGAGATGGCTTTCCCCACGGCATTGGCGATAGCCTGGCCACGGTTGTCGATGCCGGTCCAGTTGGCCTTGCGCCCGCGGGAGTCGATTTCAAGCAGCTTCACGCCCGACGGCACCTCGGCCCCGTCGCGAACGACGCCTCTCAATATCCCGTCAAACGGCGCGCGCACCGGCGTACTTCCGAGATGGCCGACCACGAAATCCTTGAAGACGCGCGATCCGATTTCAATCGCGGTCTGCCATCGGCCGGCGAACTCCGATCGCACGAAGCGCTCCCCGCAATGATCGCCAAGACGCTCGGAGACGCCGTCGGGCGGATCGGCCGGCCCGCTCCTGATGATCTGTCCGGCTTTGCTCGGCCGTGTCTCGATGGCGACATCGCAATTGGCGCCGCCGCAAAAGCCGGGACCGAGACCGATCGTCAGCTGGGCAAGCCGGCGCAGATCGGGAGTGACGAGATATTTCTGCATCCTGGCATCCACCAGAATGTCGAGGCCCCGAAGCACGATGAGATCGAGCAGTCCGAGTTCGGTGACGATGACGCCGGGGGCGCGGCTGATGCCAGCGCGAATTTCAATGCCGCTATCGGCGCGCTGCGCCACAACGCCGGCGACGCTGACGGCATCCTCGAACAGTGCGTCATGGAAGGCCATTTTTCGCCGTATCACCGGCGGCAACGGATCGTATGACAGAACCACGCCATAGCCGTTGCGGCGGAGCAGCACGGCGACAGCGGAAGCAATCTCGTTGGTGCCGAGAATGACGGCAAATCGATCGGGCGGGGCAATTCGCATATGGGAGACTTCTCGCTGCAATCCGGACGCTCGCAACCCTAAAGCAAGAGCCGGGCCGCAGGATATTCGCGCAAAATAGCCGATATCCCGGACCTCCGTCCGGCGCCGATGCAATATATAGGTATAAATATAACGGAGCTGGTCTGGTCCGGAACAGCGGGGGTACGGCATGTCGGAAACCCGACAATGAAGCGCCGGCTCCGTTTCAACCGGTGTAGCCCGATAGGCCTGATCGGGCGGCGATCGACAGCAAACGGACCTTGTCGGCTTGTTCCTTTTGGATGGCACCGGGTTGGTTTGGAGTTTGCATGACAGCGTTCGTTGCAGCAGGAGCGAACACGATGGCGATGGCCGGATCGGATATCGAACGCCTTCTCAAGGGAGCCTTCCCCGATGCGCATGTCGTCGTCGTGGATCTCGCCGGAGACGGCGATCATTACGGCGCGCGGATCACCTCGGCGGCCTTTGCGGGCAAGAGCCGGATCCAGCAGCACAAGATGGTCTATGACGCATTGCAGGGGCAGATGGGCGGAGCCCTTCATGCGCTTGCCCTCGAAACCGCGGTGCCGAAGTGAGGGTTTTCACCGGTGCCGGGTGGGTAAAATCCAACCAAACGTCAAGGGAAAGCAGATGATGAATTCAACGGCCGATCGCATCAGGGACGTGATTGCAAGCAGCGACGTCGTATTATTCATGAAGGGCGTGCCGGCCGCGCCGCAATGTGGATTTTCGGCGGCCGTGGTGCAGATTCTCTCCGGTCTGGCGGTGCCGTTCAGGGGCGTCGATGTGCTCTCGGACCCGCAAATTCGCGAGGGCATCAAGGTGTTCTCGAACTGGCCGACCATCCCGCAGCTTTACGTCAAGGGAGAATTCCTCGGCGGTGCCGATATCGTCCGGGAAATGTTTCAGGCCGGAGAACTCGCCGCGCTGTTGAGCGATAAGGGAATTGCGACGGTATCGACATGACGGATCAGGCTGATATCGCGCAGGATTCCGATTTCGAGCTGCCGCAGGTCTATAAGCGCCATGTCTTTGCGTGCTCGACGCAAAGGCCGCCGGGCCATCCGCGCGGAAGCTGCGGAGCGGCGGGCGCGCTGCCGCTATGGGATCGTCTCGGCAAGAAGATCGAGACGGAAGGTTTGGCCGAAACAGGCTTCACCGCCTCGGGTTGCCTCAGCTTCTGCAAGGCAGGTCCGCTGATGGTCGTCTACCCGGAAGGTGTCTGGTATCGGCCGACCACGCCGGAAGATATCGATGAAATCGTCGAGCAGCACCTCAAACGGGATCAACTTGTGGATCGCCTGGCCGTGGTTCTGACGCGGCGCTGAGGCAATGGCTCCGCCCGCAAAATGGCTCCTCCTGCAAAGGCCTGCGAGATTTATGTAGACGGGGTCTTCGATAGCAGGGAAGGATCCGGACAGGCCGCGGCCGCGCCTGGCCGGCTGCATGCTTCGATATTCCGGTCGACGGCGCCGTCAAGCAAGCATGTGACGGGCTCGCGATCAAAGCCCGCGCATCTTTGACCATCCGTTTCAATAAGCGGCCGCCGGATCAGCAGCGGATCGTCGAGCATCAGAGCAATTGCGCCTGCCGCGTCAAGTTTCTCAGGCAAGATCTCCCCGGATTTGACGCGGGGCGCGGCGGGATTGAACCAAGAGGCTACGGGCCTCGATCCAAAAAATCCGCGCAAGCGTTCGGCCGTCCATGGTTCTGCCAGCAGGTTCCTTGCGATGACGGTGTGGCCGGCCGCCTCGAGCGTCCGTTTCTGCCGGGCATTCGTCGCGCAGCCCGGTTTTTGGTAGAACTGGATCGTGGCCATAGCGGCGTCCTCTAGCTGAGAAGGCCGAGCTGCACCAGCGGGGCTGCGCCGCCGCGGCCGAGGATCGTATCGACCTTCTTGCGGACGGCCTCCAGCGTCAACGGCTTGACCAGCGCTCCATGCGCGCCGGCCTTCATGCCATCCACGGCGGTCGCTTCATCGGATTTGTCGCAGACAATGAGGATGCGGACGCCGGGAAATTTTGCGGCGAGATCGCCGATCAAGGCGGGGCCTTTTTGCTTGAGGAAAGAAACGCCAAGCAGCACCACGTGGGGCTTGAGCCAGTCGGTCCCCTTTTCATAGGCCTCTTCGGGAGTCGAGAGCTCGTGGGTTTCGATCTCGTCGTGCAACATGAACTGCAACGCGGCGCGGGTAATCTCGTCGTCGTCGATAACGAACACACGCCGCTGGTCGACAGCTTTCGATGTTTCGACGCCGATCTGCATGTGAGCCTCCTTAAGGTTTACGAACATGTTGGATTTGCGAACATGTTCCGGGTTGCGCCCGCGGCTTTGGCTGCTAGCAATTTCCGTTCCGTAACGCGTGAATGCGGCCCCAACACAAAAAATGCAGCAATGACGGGCGACGCCGACGGTGTCCTGTGCGCGAGCCGCTTCAATCCTTGTCCGATTTCCAACAGACCGCATACAGCCGGGCCAAAGCTGTCAGGTTCAAAACATCCTTCGTTTCCGTGGGATTCAGGCGTTTTTGAAGCCTAATCATTGACTTAGTGGGAGTGGCACGGCGGTTGCTAATAGGTCAGCGGAACAAGGAGTGAGGGCTGAGTGCACGCAGACGTCTGACGAGCGATGCGCTCCTTCCCGTAACCCATGTGCCCGGTTCTGTAACGGAAACAGTCTCGCGCCCACGCGCGACCATTGGCAATCGGTTCATGGAGAGAGAAATGGCGGCACTAAGACAAATCGCATTTTACGGCAAAGGCGGCATCGGCAAGTCGACGACCTCGCAAAACACCCTCGCAGCGCTCGCGCAGATGGGACACAAGATCCTGATCGTCGGCTGCGATCCGAAGGCGGACTCGACCCGTTTGATCCTGCACGCCAAGGCGCAGGACACCATCCTCAGCCTGGCGGCGGCTGCCGGCAGCGTCGAGGATCTCGAAATCGAAGAGGTCATGAAGGTCGGCTATCAGGATATCCGTTGCGTCGAGTCCGGCGGTCCGGAGCCGGGCGTCGGCTGTGCCGGCCGCGGCGTCATCACCTCGATCAACTTCCTCGAAGAGAACGGCGCCTATGAGGACATCGACTACGTGTCCTACGACGTGCTCGGCGACGTCGTGTGCGGCGGATTTGCGATGCCGATCCGCGAGAACAAGGCGCAGGAGATCTACATCGTGATGTCCGGCGAGATGATGGCGATGTATGCCGCCAACAACATCTCCAAGGGTATTTTGAAATACGCCAATTCCGGTGGCGTGCGGCTTGGCGGGCTGGTCTGCAACGAGCGCCAGACCGACAAGGAACTCGAGCTTGCGGAAGCGATGGCCAAGAAGCTCGGTACGCATCTGATCTATTTCGTGCCGCGCGACAACATCGTGCAGCACGCCGAGCTGCGCCGCATGACGGTGCTGGAATATGCGCCGGACTCGGTTCAGGCCGGTCACTACCGCAACCTGGCGAACAAGATCCACAACAACGCCGGCAAGGGCATCATCCCGACCCCGATCACGATGGACGAGCTCGAGGACATGCTGATGGAGCACGGCATCATGAAGGCTGTGGACGAGTCCGTCGTCGGCAAGACTGCCGCTGAACTCGCCGCCGAGGCGGCGATAGCGGCGGCCTGAGGCTCGCGTTCGACCTCTGGCGTTTTCGAGCGAAGTGGCTTCCGGTTCGCGTGAAGAAAACGCATCAAGACAAATAGCAGAGACCCGGTCCCTCGCAAGAGGGGCCGGCACGACCAACGGCATCCGTTTGGGGCAGATCAACCGGCTTTGGAGCGGCTTGTGATCACAACGGCACCACGAGAGCAGACAGTCGATGCAGTATCGGCGCTCCCTCTATTGAAGCCATCGGCCGCGCCGCGCGCTCGCGCGCATGTCGGTGTCGCCGCCTACCGGACGCTGACCGGCTGTCACCCGGCCGACGCCGACATTGAGGATGATTTCAGCTTCGACAGGCATGTGCTGGCTTCGATCCTGGTGGTAGCGGCGATGGAGAACGATGCCGTTGCCGGGCGGGCAGGGCTCGCGGCGGCCGAGTTTGCCAGTCTGATGGCGCAATGGTTTCCGGCGGCTTGCGGTCTGGGTATCGTTTGGTCCGCACAGGATGCGGATGCCGAGGGCGCCGATGACGACGAGATTGCGATGGTGCGCGATCTCCTGCTGGCGCACCGATCGAGCGAAGGCAATGCCGGGCGCTGGCTTGCCGCGATGATCGCCCGGCGATCGATGGAGCCGAACCATCTGTGGGAAGACCTCGGCCTGCGCGACCGCTCCGAACTGACGAGGTTGCTGGCGCGCCACTTCGGCCCGATCGCTGTCCGCAACACCAGGAACATGCGGTGGAAGCGGTTTTTCTATCGCATGCTCTGCGAGGACGACGGCTTGGTCATGTGTAGTACGCCGGTCTGCACCAACTGCAATGATTTCAATGTCTGTTTCGGCGATGAGAGCGGCGAGAGCCGGATGGCGGAACGGCGTCGTGAGGTGACCTTGGCAACGCTGTCCACGAATGGAGTAGCGCTGTCCTACCTACCGGAGTAACGCATCGTGGATCTGACGACGACAATGCCGATTGAAAAGTCGCCGGAGCCATTTTCCGGCGCTGACACAGACCTGCCGTCCGATCTTGTTTTCGAGGCGAACGAAAAGAATCTCATCTGGCGCGGTTGCCTCGATTTGCTCCGCCAGGCCGGCCTGCGGCCGACGCATCAGCGCCTGCTCCTCGGCTCGCTGCTGTTCTCGAGAGGCGGCCGTCACGTCACCGCGGGAATGCTTCATGACGAAGTGACCGCGGCCGGCATCCACCTTTCGCTGGCGACCGTCTACAACACGCTGAACCAGTTTACCGGTGCGGGCCTGCTGCGCCAGATCGGGATCGATGGATCGAAATCATATTTCGACACCAATCCGACCGGGCATCACCATTTCTTTGTCGATCATGAAGACAGGCTGCTCGACGTTCCCGAACCGGGCGTGTTGATCGACATGCTGCCGGAGCCTCTGCCCGGCTATGAGATCGCGGGGGTCGACGTCGTCGTCCATCTGCGCCGGAAACAGGGCTAGTTCGTCGCGTTTGCGACGCTGTCGCGATTACGACAATCGGCAATATCGTGAAAAATAACTATTTTTCATGAGGTTAGGTGGCCATCTTAACGCTGGCACGGAGGTTGCTCTTCTTTGGATATTGGAGATGCGTCGTGGAATTTGTGTTCTGCAGGCTTCTCCGGGTCAAGCCGCCGCCGTGGTGAGGATTTCATGATCGAGCAGCCGACATCCGATCAGCCTTTCCCCCTCGATCGTCCCGCGATCGGAGCGACCAAGCTTGCGCCGATCGTTCTCAACGACACGACGCTGCGCGATGGCGAGCAGGCGCCCGGTGTCGCATTCACCACCGCGGAGAAGGTTGCGATCGCGCAGGCGCTGGCCCGTGCAGGCGTTCCGGAACTGGAGGCGGGAACGCCGGCGATGGGTCGCGAGGAAATCACCGCGATCCGGGCCATCGTCGAGGCGGAGCTGCCGCTGACGACGATCGCCTGGTGCCGAATGCGGACAGAGGACGTCGATGCCGCCATCGCGGCGGGCGTGTCGATGGTCAATGTATCGGTGCCGGTTTCCGATGTGCAGATCGCGGCCAAGCTTGGCGGCAGGCGATCCAATGCGATCGAGATGGTCAAGCGCGTCGTTGGATATGCACGCGGCAAGGGCCTGGCCGTCGCGGTCGGCGGCGAAGATTCATCGCGCGCCGACGTCGATTTCCTGATCGAGATCATCGCCACCGCGAAGGCTGCCGGTGCGCGGCGGTTTCGCGTGGCCGACACGTTGAGCGTGCTCGATCCGGATTCGAGCCGTGCGCTGATGACTGCCTTGCGTGCGACGACCGACCTCGAACTTGAATTTCACGGCCACGACGATCTCGGGCTTGCCACGGCGAATACGCTGGCCGCCATCAAGGCCGGCGCCACCCACGCTTCGGTTACGGTGATCGGGCTCGGCGAAAGGGCCGGTAACGCGCCTCTGGAAGAGGTGGCGGTCGCGCTCAGGCAATTATACGGGCGGGAGACCGGCATCGTATTGTCCGAGCTCGGCAACGTCGCCAGCATTGTCGCTGCGGCGGCGGCGCGTACCATTCCGCTCAACAAGGCGATCGTGGGCGAGCATGTCTTCACCCACGAATCCGGCATTCATGTCGATGGGCTTCTCAAGGATCATCGCACCTATCAGTCGCTTGATCCGGTGCTGTTCGGACGCGCCAACCGTATCGTCATCGGCAAACATTCGGGGCTATCGGCGATTACTTCGCTGTTGTCGGATCTGCGGCTGCCGGCGAGTTCCGACCAGCTGCAGAATATTCTCGCGCGCGTGCGTGACCATGCGGTGCGCAACAAGGGCCCGGTCGGCCATGAAGCCGTCACGCAGATCTGGCGCGAGGTTTGCGATTCGAGACTTCCCAATTGTGCATGAGGCCGCCCATGACCGACGCCGTCGATATGCGCGTCAGCGATCCCCCGAGCAATCCCCTGGCGGATGCCGAGCTTCGTCTGCCTTCGCTGTTGCAGCTGATCAAAGAGGATGTCGGTTGCGTTCGTCTGCGCGACCCCGCCGCCCGCAGTGAACTGGAGACGCTGCTCACCTATCCGGGCGTACATGCGCTGATCTGGCATCGCATCGCCCATCGGCTGTGGAGAGCGGACTGGAAGTTCGCGGCCCGGCTGTTGTCCTGGCTTGGCCGCTTCCTGACCAATGTCGATATCCATCCGGCAGCGAGGATCGGGCACCGGTTCTTCATCGATCATGGCGCCGGCGTCGTTATCGGCGAGACCGCCGAGGTCGGCAATGATGTCACGCTGTATCACGGCGTGACGCTGGGCGGCACCTCCTGGTCACCGGGCAAGCGCCACCCCACGCTGGAAGACCGCGTCGTCGTCGGCGCCGGCGCAAAAATTCTCGGGCCCATTACCATCGGGCGCGGTACGCGGGTCGGGGCCAATTCCGTCGTGATCGACGGCACGCCGCCTGAAGTCACCGTGGTCGGCATTCCTGCCAGGGTGGTCCGGCCGGAAATCGGCCACCGGCGCGTGGTCGGCCGGATCGACCTCGATCATCATCTGATGCCGGATCCGGTCGGAGAGGCGATCTCGGTGGTGCTGGACCGCATCGAGTTTCTCGAAGCGCGGCTGGCCCATATGCAGAAGCGGCTGCGCGAGGGAAGCGGGACGGGACGGGAAGACAGGGATGCGGCCGCGCTCTGCGTGGTCGCGACAATGCAATCCGAGGGAAGCCGGCAATGAGCGGCGCTCCGACATCAGCCAACACACCGGGCGGCGTGCTCGATCAGATGCATAGAGCATCCGCGGCCGAGGATTTCTTTACCTTGCTCGGGGTCGACTATGACCCGAACGTGGTCAATGTGGTGCGGCTCCATATCCTGCGGCGCATGGGCCAGTATCTCGTGAGCGAGGATTTCTCTGGCTTGCCCGATGCCGTCGTGGCTGAACGCTGCAAAGCGGTGCTTGAGCAGGCCTATGCCGACTTCGTCGCCTCGTCGCCGCTCGATCAGCGCGTGTTCAAGGTCTTGAAGGACGCGGTGGCGCCAGCCAAGCCGCGCAACATCGTGCCGCTCTCCACACTCAAATGAGCCTGCGGCTTCGTGCGATCGCATCCCGGGCCGCTGCCGCGCGAATCCGGGCGGCGAGGGGCGGGGCTCCCTGCAACGCCGTTGCTATTCTTCCGCGTAACCGCGCTGTCGCATTTGCGACGTGTCGCAAATGTGCGGTTGGCGGGGGTCAGGAAAATCATGACAGATTGTCGGTTCCTGTCCTCAAGTCATTGTCTTCGCGTTGATATTTCGGTGGGACCGCGACTGGTACGACACTTGCTATCCTGTTTCTGAGCCCACCAGGCAGGCTCGGAGCCATCGCATGCATATTGTCGTCTGCATCAAGCAAGTTCCGGATTCGGCGCAGATCCGTGTTCATCCCGTGACCAACACGATCATGCGCCAAGGCGTGCCGACCATCATCAACCCGTACGATTTGTTCGCGCTCGAGGCCGCGCTTGAATTGCGCGACAAGTTCGGCGGCGAGGTCACGGTGCTGACGATGGGGCCGCCGTCGGCCGAGGACAGCCTGCGCAAGGCACTGACCTTCGGGGCCGACCGCGCGGTGCTGCTGACTGATCGCTTCTTCGCCGGCGCGGATACGCTGGCCACGACCTATGCGCTCGCGACCGCCGTCCGCAAGATCGGCGAGACCTACGGCGCGCCGGACATCATTTTCACGGGCAAGCAGACGATCGACGGGGACACGGCCCAGGTCGGCCCCGGCATCGCCAAGCGGCTCGGCCTGTTGCAGCTCACTTATGTCGCCAAGATCGGTTCGCTCGATCTTGCCGCGCGCACCATCGAGGCCGAACGGCGCTCTGAAGGGGGTGTGCAGGTGCTGCGCACCAGGCTGCCCTGCCTGATCACCATGCTGGAGGCGACCAACGAGATCCGGCGCGGCGCGATGATCGATGCGCTGCGGGCGGCGCGCGCCGAGATCGTCAAATGGAGCGCGCAGGATGCCGGGGTCGAAGACATCGCAAAATGCGGGCTGCGGGGTTCGCCGACCATCGTCAAGAAGGTCTTCGCGCCGTCGCCACGCGCGGAGAAGGCGGTTCTCATCGACTTCGGCAGCCGGCCGCCCGCGGAGGCGCTGATCGAGGATATTTTCAAGCGGCAGCCCAAGCTCGAGGCAGAGCTCGCGGCGCTGGCACGCGGATTCTAATGGATTGATAGGGGAGCCGAGATGAGCGAGCCCGCGAAAACACCAGCCCCGGCAGGCCGTGCGGCGACCAAGAAGGAGCTGCCGGAACATTTCAAGGGCTACAAGCACGTCTGGGTGTTCATTGAACAGGAACGCGGTCAGGTCCATCCCGTATCGTGGGAATTGCTGGGCGCCGGGCGGCAGTTGGCCGACAAGCTCAAGGTCGATCTCGCCGCCGTGGTGATCGGGCCCGAGGGCGAGGCAACGCGGCAGGCTGCTGCCGAAGCCTTCTGCTACGGCGCCGATCTCGCTTACGTCGTTGCCGACAATCTGCTCACCGACTATCGCAACGAATCCTACACCAAGGCCCTGACCGACGTCGTCAACACCTACAAGCCGGAGATTTTGCTGCTTGGCGCCACCACGCTCGGCCGCGACCTCGCGGGTTCGGTGGCGACGACGCTGCTGACCGGGCTGACGGCCGACTGTACGGCGCTGGACGTCGATAGCGACGGCTCGCTCGCCGCGACCCGCCCGACCTTTGGCGGTTCGCTGATGTGTACGATCTATACGCTCAACTACCGGCCCCAGATGGCGACGGTGCGGCCCCGCGTGATGTCGATGCCGGAACGGGTCGAGCGCGATCCCGGCCGTATCATCGTCCATCCGTTGGGTCTGGTCGAAGACGATATCGTCACCAAGGTGCTGTCGTTCCTGCCGGATCGCGAATCCGCCAAATCGAATCTCGCTTATGCCGACGTCGTGGTCGCGGGCGGCCTGGGGCTCGGGTCGCCGGAGAATTTCCAGCTCGTGCGGCAGCTCGCGTCGCTGCTCGGCGCCGAATATGGCTGTTCGCGGCCGCTGGTGCAGAAGGGCTGGGTGACTTCCGACCGGCAGATCGGGCAGACCGGCAAGACCATCCGGCCGAAACTCTACATCGCTGCCGGGATCTCGGGCGCGATCCAGCATCGGGTCGGGGTGGAGGGCGCCGATCTCATCGTTGCGATCAACACCGACAAGAATGCGCCGATCTTCGATTTCGCCCACGTCGGCATCGTCACCGACGCGATCAGATTGCTGCCGGCGCTGACGGAAGCGTTTCGCGCGCGCCTGTCGCCGCATTCGCGCGACCGGATCGCAAGTTAGCGCATGTTTCGGCGAAGCGGGTACCGGTGCGCCGTCAAGAACATGCGCCACTGAACAAAGGAGCGTGCCATGATCGAAGAAAAATTCGACGCAATCGTCGTCGGCGCCGGGATGGCCGGCAACGCCGCCGCGCTGACGCTGGCCCAGCGTGGCCTCAAGGTGCTGCAACTCGAGCGCGGCGAATATTCCGGATCGAAGAACGTTCAGGGTGCGATCCTTTACGCCGACATGCTGGAGAAGCTGATCCCGGATTTCCGGGAGGATGCGCCGCTCGAACGTCATCTGGTCGAGCAGCGCTTCTGGATGATGGACGACCGCTCCCATGTCGGGTTGCATTATCGATCCGATGATTTCAACGAGGAGCGTCCCAACCGCTACACCATCATCCGCGCTCAATTCGACAAATGGTTCTCGTCCAAGGTGCGCGAAGCCGGTGCGACGGTGCTATGCGAGACGACCGTGACCGAGCTGGCGCAGGACGCCTACGGCCGGGTGATCGGCGTGCGTACCGACCGGCATGACGGCGAAGTGCATGCCGATGTGGTCGTGCTTGCCGAAGGCGTCAACGGGTTGCTCGGAACGCGGGCCGATCTGCGGGCGCGGCCGCGGCCCGACAATGTCGCGCTCGCGGTCAAGGAAATGCATTTCCTGCCGCGTGAAACCATCGAGGCGCGCTTCAACCTCAAGGGCGATGAAGGCACCGTGATCGAGGCCGCCGGCACCATCTCGCGCGGCATGACGGGCATGGGCTTTATCTATGCGAACAAGGAGTGTGTGTCGCTCGGCATTGGATGCCTCGTGTCCGATTTCGAGAAGACGGGAGAAACGCCTTACGGTCTGCTCGAGCGGTTCAAGCGTCATCCGTCGGTGGCGCCGCTGATCGAGGGCTCCGAGGTCAAGGAATATTCCGCGCATCTCATTCCCGAAGGCGGCTACAAGGCGATTCCGCAGCTTTACGGCCATGGCTGGGTCGTGGTCGGCGACGCGGCCCAGCTCAACAACGCGATCCACCGCGAAGGGTCGAACCTCGCGATGACTTCGGGTCGCATCGCCGCCGAAGCGATCTTCCAGGTCAAGTCGCGCCGGGATCCGATGACGAAGGAGAACCTGTCGCTCTACAAGAAGATGCTGGACGATTCCTTCGTCATCAAGGATCTCAAGAAATACAAGGATATGCCGCAACTGATGCATATCCAGTCGCAGAATTTCTTCCTTACCTATCCGCAGCTCGTCTCCAAGGCGATGCAGAATTTCGTGCGCGTCGACGGCACGCCGAAAGCGGAGAAGGAAAAGACCACGCTGCGCTCATTCGTGAGCGCGCGATCGTGGACCGGCCTGTTCGGCGATGCCTTCCGCTTCGCCCGGGCCTGGCGCTAGAGCATGATCCCTCGCGACAAACGCTAAACGCGTTTGCGCGGAGATCATGCCCTGGACGGCAAGACGGGATTCTGGCGGCCTTATAACGATGGAGATCGAAACATGACAACCGAACTCTCTGTACGTGTCGAGGACAAGCTGTTTTACAACCGCTATCTCGTCGATGCCGGGCGCCCCCACATCAAGGTGCGGCCGCACACGGTGCCGTCGCCGGCGCTGCTCACTTTGCTCAGGGCCTGCCCGGCGCGATGCTACGAACTCAACGACGCGGGCCAGGTCGAGGTTACCGTCGATGGCTGCGTGGAATGCGGCACCTGCCGGGTCATCGGCGAGCCGGGCGGTGACATCGAGTGGAGCTATCCGCGCGGCGGCTATGGGGTGCTGTTCAAGTTCGGCTGACGGTCATCCCGTGAGGACCGGCTCGAAGGAGGCCGATGTGCAGCCGGCGCCGGCCGTCATGACCAGACGGTTGCCCGGCGCCGGGCGCAATGTTATTCGGCGGCGTCTGCCAGACTGGAGCTTCCCGCCTCGATCGCGATGGCGACCGACTGGATGATCGCGGCGAAGCGGACGGCCGTCTGGATCGCGCTGGAGGCCACGCCTGCCTCTTGCAATACCTTTTCGTGGGCATCGATGCAGGCGCCACAGCCATTGATGGCGGATACGGCCAGCGACCACAGTTCGAAATCGGTCTTGGCGATGCCGGGATTAGCGATGACATTCATCCGCAACCGCGCCGGCATTCCCGCATATTCCTTGTTGGATGCGAGATGTGCGAAGCGGTAATAGATGTTGTTCATCGCCATGACCGACGCGGCCGCCTTGGCCGCGGCGATGGCCGCCGGCGTCAAATGTTCGGCGGCCAGGCTCTCCAGCGCAGCCACCACGATCGGATTTCGTGTCGCGATCGCCGAGGCGAGGAACAGGCCGTATTTCGTCTGCGGCTCCAGGGCCTCATCGGACAGCATGGACGTCAGGTTGAGCCTGACGTCCTTGGCGAAGTCCGGAATGAGGTTCTTCAGGTCTTCGATCGACATCAAGCTCACGCCACCTTGAGCGTTTCGCCGCCGATCTCCCGGTTGCAGGCGCACAGTTCGTCGGTCTGCAGCGCATCCAGCACGCGCAGGGTGTCCTTCGGGCTGCGGCCGACGTTAAGGTTGGTCGCGTAGACGTGCTGGATCACATTGTCGGGATCGACGATGAAGGTGTAGCGGTAGGCGACGCCGTCCGGCGAACGCACGCCGAGGCCATCCACGAGCGAACCCTTGGTGTCGGCGAACTGCCAGATCGGCAGCCGGTGCAGGTCCTTGTGGCCGCGCCGCCAGGCGAGCTTGCAGAACTCGTTGTCAGTCGAACTGCCGAGCACGACGGCGTCGCGGTCGGCGAAGTCCGAGGACAGCCGGGCGAATTCCGCGATCTCGGTGGGGCATATGAACGTAAAATCCTTCGGATAGAAGAAGATCACCTTCCACTTTCCAGGGAAGCTTGCTTCCGTCAGCGATTCGAACGCGCTCTCGCCCGTTTCTTCCTGGGTCTGAAAGCCAGGCTTGACCCCGACAGGCTGTCTCGTTGAACGATTGGCATTTGCCGGTGCAAGCGATATGCTATTCGGATTTTGCGCACGCAATAGACGGCATTGTCGGGAATCCGACAATCCGGCGCGGCGACAGCGTTGCAAGAGCAATGCATAATTCGCATGGAAGCATTGAAGAGCAGCGAGCGGTAAGAAAAGGCTCAATGCCTGCAATATTCTTACGGGCAAGGTCGTCGCGGTCACGGCCATCGTGATCCCAAGAGAACGATAACCGCGCACCTCAAGGTAGGGCCTGCGCTGGGAAGTCGACCCAGCCTCAGGCGGCTGGTCTGGCCGGCATCATTTTTTTGCTGGCTGCGATCCGCGCCGAAATATTGCGCCACCAGTCATGCACGGCATAGGGCGCGCATAGCAGCGTCGTGCCGCGGTTGCCGGTGAATTCCCGCCATGCATCGTGGGATTTCAGGGGAACGGCGGTCAGCACCGGAATCCCTGCCATGATGGTCTCGGCGAACTCGCTGCGCAGGCCCCGACCGCTCGCCTCCTGCTTCGAGAATTTGTTGATGATCATCAACTCGACCTGCTGCGAAATGGCGTTGGCAACCACGACCGCCGCCTCGGCGAGACCGGCTGCGTCGAGCTTGCAGGCCATCGATCCGCTGCCGAGCGGCTGGCAGATCGAGATTTTCCGGCCGCTTGTCAGGTCGATCACCTCCATGCCGTTTTGCTGGCCGGTTGCGTCCTTGCGATTGCGTTGAACGATGCCGCCGACGCGTATGCCACCGCGCTGCAATTCGTTTGCGAAATCGGCAAGCATCGTATCGACGTCGTCCGCCGGCTGATAAAGAATCGCCGCGAGATGATTGGGATCGATATCGGCGAAGTCAGTTGTCATCGTGGATGTCCTCGATGCTGGGTCCGCAAAGTCGCCCGGCTTCAAACTGAGCAATTTCCATGCCGCTCGCCTTGGAGCAGGGACTGTACTCTCTAACCGTCGGAGCGTCCTGAAACCAGCGAAACGCCTTTGACTTGTGCGAAAACATCCATCCCTTCGGCGAGTTGAAGCATATCCCATGAACGAAGCGTGATTCTCGCCAGCAGGCGGACGCCAGAGCCGCCGGATCCCAGCGCCAGGACAGCAACGACTTCGCTCGGTCCGGCCGACAAGCGCGACATGATGCGCGCCGGCAGGACATTGAGAATCGAACTGTGCTGCGGGGCGGCTCGCGCGAGACTGACATCGCTCGCGGTGATCCGCAGGCGTTGACGCTTTCCGGCCGCAATAGGTGGGCTGGGGACGAGCAATTGTCCATGCCCGATATCGAGCGTGACGAGGCCGTATGTCCCATCATAGGCCATGACGGTTCCATCGAAGCTGACGGCGGCATCCCGCGCGTGGGCGAGCGGCAGGGCGGGATCGCTCTGGAGGGCAGGGAGCGGCCCCACGCCCAGGACCTTGCCTTCATTCATCAGGATGAGATGCGAGGCGAGCCGCTCGATCTCCGTCATGTCATGGCTGATATAGATGACGGGGAGCGAAAGCCGCTCGTGCAGCCGTTCCAGGAACGGCATGATCTCGTCCTTGGTCAGGCGATCGAGCGCCGACAATGGTTCGTCCATCAGCAGCAGCCTGGGTTGGGACAGCAGGGCGCGGCCGATGGCGACGCGCTGCCGTTCTCCGCCGGAAAGATTCTGCGGAAATCGCCCGAGCAGTTTCACCAGGCCGAGCAGGGCGACGACTTCGTCAAACCCGATATCGTCAGGACCGGATGCACCCCGGCGCCGTGGCGCGCCATAAAGCAGATTGCGCCGGACCGGCAGATGCTCGAACAGGCTTGCCTCCTGAAACACATAGCCGATCGGCCGTCGATGCGGCGGCCTGAACATCGTCTCGTGCTGCCAGATATCGCCATCGATCGCGCAGAAGTTTCCCGGCAGGTATTGCAGGCCCGCCAAGCAGCGGGCGACGGTCGTCTTGCCGCATCCGGACGGACCGAAGATCGCGGTGACGCCCCGCGCGGGAATGTCGAAACGGGCATCGAGCCGGAAGCGGCCGAGTTCGCCGCGAAAGGCGGCCTGGATCCGGCCAGGCGTTGCGATGTTCATCGGCCGGTCCGCGCGCCGCGTTTCTCGATCAGCGTGATCGTCAGGATGATGGCAAAGGCAAAGATCACCATGCCCGATGCGAGGATGTTCGCCTCGCGCCATTGCGACGCCTCGACGTAATCGAAGATCGCCACCGACAGCACCTTGGTGCGGCCGGGTATATTGCCGCCGATCATCAGCACCAGGCCGAATTCACCGACGGTATGGGCGAATCCGAGTACGGCGCCGGTCAAAAAGCCCGGCCGTGCCAGCGGCACCGCCACCGTCCAGAACGCACGCCGCGGCGATGCGCGCAAGGTCGCTGCGACCTCGATCGGCCGATCGCCGATCGCGGCAAATGCGTTGCGGATCGGTTGCACGACAAACGGCATCGAATAGAGCACCGATCCGAACACCAGGCCTTCGAAGGTGAAGGCGAGCGTGCGTCCGCCCCAGGCGCCCGCGATCACTCCGCCCGGACCATCCGGGCCAAGCGCTACCAGCAAATAGAAGCCGAGAACGGTCGGCGGCAGCACCAGCGGCAGCGCGATCACCGCCGCGACCGCCTCCGTCCACCACGCTTTCGAGCGCGCCAGCCACCATGCGAGCGGCGTGCCGAGCGCGAGCAGGATGACAGTCGTGATCGAAGCAAGCTCAATGGTAAGCCAGACCGACTGCCAGAGATCGCCGGTCAGTCCGCCCATGCGGCTCAGCTTTGCCCGTCGAGCACGTAGCCATATTTTTCGATGATGGCGCGTGCTTCCGGACTCCTGAGAAAGGCGATGAACCCGGTCGCGGCCTCGTTCGAAACTCCGGTTTTCAAAAGCACCGCATCCTGGCGGATCGGCGAATAAAGCTCCTGCGGAACCAGCCAGCGCGAGCCGGTCTCCGGCCCGGTGAGCTGCGACAGCGCGACGAAGCCAAGCTCGGCATTGCCGGTTTCGACGAACTGATAGGCTTGCGTGATCGTGGCGCCCTCGACCAGCTTAGGCTGGAGCGTATCAAGAACCTTGAGCGATTTCATCGTCTCCATGGCGGCCGCGCCATAGGGGGCAGCGGCCGGATTGCAGATCGACAATTTCGCAAATGTCGCGGCCTTCAGAGTCTCTTCGCCGGTCACGAGGCCGGGCGTCTTGCTCCACAGCACGAGCTTGCCGATGGCGTAGGTGAAACGGCTGTCCGGCACGGCCAAGCCGTCATCGATCAGTTTCTTGGGACGGGCATCGTCGGCCGAGAGAAGAACCTGAAACGGTGCGCCTTGCGTGATCTGGCTGTAGAATTGGCCGCTGGCGCCGAAGCTCAGCACCACCTCGTGGCCGGTCTTCGCCTTGAACGCGGCGGCGATCTCCTTGGCCGGTTCTGTGAAATTGGCGGCGACGGCCACGTTGGTCTGCGCCGCGGGCACGCTGGTGGAGGTGAGAACCCAGGCTGCGATACCGACGGCCAGCCGAGCCAATTTGGCAAATCTCATCATGCGCTCCTGAGTTGTCTGTGGCGGCGTCTGTCGGTGCCCGCTCGGATACCGTGATCTCAGCAAGCCGCATGCCGCGATCCCGCTGGTCCGGGGATTGCTAGCCAGTCATGCCAACAGGGCATTTTCGCTATGGGCCAAGACAAAGCCGCGTATCTTTGTCGTGATTCCGACAAGGATGTATCTGATCGGACATAACGCATGAGCAGGTCTGCGACATTCCAATCGCTTGCGCCGCAAGGCGCGGTCATTCCATCGGCGACGCCTGCGTCAGGCCCGGTCATCATGGGAAGGCCCGCGCCGACGGTCGCATCGCGCGCCGAACTGGAGCAGCTTCTGCTCGACGACGTTCCCTATGGCGATCTGACGACCGAAGCGCTCGGCATCGGTGCGATGCCCGGCTCGATGCAGTTCACCGCCCGCGACAGGATGGTGCTTGCGCTCGCCGAGGACGCGGCCGCCATCATCGAACTCGCCGGCTGCAAGGTGGACCTGCGGGCATCGTCCGGCGCCGTGCTGGAGCCGGGTTCGCCGATCCTGACGGCGCATGGACCGGCGTCGGCGCTGTTGCGCGGCTGGAAAGTGGCGCAGACGTTGATCGAGATCTGGTCCGGCGTCGCGACGGCGGCCCGCGCGATCCTCGATGCGGCGAGGGCCGTTTCACCTCACATCGCGATCGCGTGTACGCGCAAGAACATCCCGGGCACCAAGCGGTTTGCTGTCGCCGCGGTCAAGGCGGGCGGCGTGGCCATGCATCGGCTCGGCCTGTCGGAGACGGTTCTGGTTTTTCCGGAGCACCGTGCATTTCTCGGCGGGATGCCGCTGACGGCCTATGTCGAGCAATTACGGCGCGCCACGCCGGAGAAGAGACTGGTGATCGAGGTGACCAGTTTCGAGTCGGCGGTTGAAGCGGCGGTGGCGGGATTTGACGTGATCCAGGCGGAGAAATTCGTCCCGGCGGAAATCGGTGCGCTGGTGGCGCGGATGAAGGCGATGGCATCGGTGTGGAACCGGCCAATCGTGGCCGCGGCCGGCGGCGTTCATGCGGGAAACGTCGCCGCTTATGCCCAGGCCGGAGCCGATATCGTGGTGACTTCGTCACCCTATCTGGCGCGGCCTTGCGATGTTCAGGTCCGGATCAATCCACGATAAACGGATCATGGTTCATCGCGCCAGCACGGCCTCTCTCTTCGATAGCTTCTAATCTGAGCAGCACCCGGACGCGTTGAGCACCTTGCCGCGAAGGCGTAGTTGTCGCTCAAGGGCGATGCGATCTTTTTCCGGCGAGGGAGAGGCAGATGGCTAATCACAACGATCATCAATCCGTTCGGGCAGAGATCGATCATCGTCTTATGATGACATTCTCCTGGACGCTTGACGCGTCGGGCCTGCCGCCGATGACGGTCATGCGGATGATGGCTTCGGCGTTGGGAGCCATCTACCGGCAATCCGCGAATTCGCACTTGGCGCAGCAATGCCCCTGTGGTTGGCAACCAGTCTTTCAGGATATCGAAGCCTTGCAGTCGGAAATGGAGATGGCTGCGCGCCAACGATTGGCCGACAGTCTCAGGGACATGCCGGCGGTCGGCAGAGCATGAGCCGGCACGATCCGGACCGCCCAGCCGACCGATCGTGACAGCCGCCGGTGCATCGTATTGTTTCTGATCTTTGCTGCCTTCGGCGGTTCGCGGCGCCCTGTTTTCAAGGCGAATGCCATGCACAAATAACATAACGGTCACAGAGAATTGTATAATGATGTGACACAATCTAGGGATATCTGACCGGGTTCATTTTTATAGCTTTTAGGGGGGATTGAATGTTAGCGCGGGCAGGAATGGTGGTGTTTTTCGTGGGGTCATTGTCGGGGCTTGCCATGGCGCAGACCGCATCTCCGCAGACCGTATCTCCCGAGCCAAAGCCCACCGCGCCAGTCCCCGCCGCGCCAGCCCAGGATGACAGCGCAACGAACATGCTTCCCCCGGCGGTCGGTGACCACTGGACCTATGAGCTGCGCGACAATATCAGCGGCGATCTGAAAGGCGATGTCACGCAAACCGTCACGGATATCAAGGGCGATGAGATCAGTATCCAGAGCCATGCTCTCGGAGCGGCCAATTCCATTTACCTGATTTATGATCACCTTTGGGATCTGAAGAGCAATCCGTTGTGGAAATTTGCGCCGAATGACGGTGGCGGCGTCAAGGAATCGATGAAAGAGGGACAGACGTGGGATTTCAAAGCCACGGATCTCAAAGATGCGCGCGCGATGTGGAAGCGGAACGGCTCGACGAAAGTCATCGGCGAAGAATCAGTCACGACTCAGGGGGGCACGTTCAGCGCCATAAAATATGAAACCACCGTGCATATTCGCGGCGCGATCGATCCGACAAAAAAGGCTGATGTCGTGATCACCGCGTGGTATGTGCCGTCGGTTGATCATTGGGTGAAGCGGACCGAGAAACTGATGTCCGACGGTCACGTCAGAAACAACACGACCGTCGAACTGGTCGATTACGGCCGGCAATAGCCGCTGCATTATTGAAACCCCGGTCGTCAGCGAGATATTCAATGCTTAATCGCCTTTTCTTCATCGCCATTCTCTGTTTGTCAGCCGGTTCAGCTCTTGCAGAAGACCCGGCGCCAACAGCTCAGCCGGCGGAAACCGCTACCAAGCCCAACGATACTGCCCCAGCGCCACCAACGCCTGTTGTGGATATGCGGCAGGTCGCGGTCGGCGACCATTGGAGCTATGATTTGACTGACGAGATTTCTGGCGAAATCAAACGAAGGCAAACCGCGACCGTCACGGAAGTCTCGACAAAGGACGTCACAGTGAGGATCGAGATCGCTGGATCTGACAATGTCGGAATTATTATTTACGATAATTCGTGGAATGCGACCAAGAACGGTCCTCAACGTTTCTCGCCGAACGATGGGTCGGGCATCGAGCAGCCTCTCGAAGTCAACAAGACCTGGAAAATTCAATCCAATCGCATCGATTCAAATGGCGCGGTCTGGAAGAGAGTTGGCGAGTCGCGGGTGACCGGAAAGGAGAGCATCACGACCAAAGCCGGTCAGTTCGATACCTTCTTGATCGAGACAAAATTTTCAGCCCAGAACACCAATGACCGTAGCCGCAAGACGGATGCTGTGGTGCAGACGTGGTTTGACCCAGATATCAACCATTGGGTGAAGCGCAGCACCGTGATGCGCGTCAACGGCCATGTTCTCCAAAACTACGTGCTTGAATTGACGGGCTATGGCCGCCGCAAGTGATCATTCAATGCGAATGGGCAGACGATGGCCCGTATCGCGGCCATCGGTGGGCACTGCATCGGTCTCAGTCGCGCCTCCTGCACTTGGGAAAGCTATAGCGGTTTCGAGCGAACCGGTGCCTCATTCGCTCGAAACCCCTATTGGCTGGCTAGCGAAAATTACCCTTGGTTTCCGGGATGAGAACGGCGCCGACCGTGTAGATCGCAAAGATGCAGACCGCGAAGATCGATAGCGCGGCCGGGATCTGCGCGGCGCCGCCGCTCGCCAGCGAGACGAAAGTCGGCATCATGCCGCCGAGCGCGAATCCGATGTTCCAGGACAATCCGGTGCCGGTGGCCCGCAGCTCTGTCGGAAACCGTTCATTGAGGAAGATCAGGACCGGCGCATAGCCGGCATTGCCGATGAAGGCGATCGCCAGCGCATAGAAAGTGATCGTCGCGGTGTCGGTCGCCTTCGCGAGCGAGAGGTAGCAAAGCGGCAGCAGCACGATGGTGCAGGCGCCGACCAGCAGAAACACCTTTTTGCGGCCGATGAAATCGCTCAGCGCACCGATCAGAACGGCCGAGACCAAAGCCGACGCGCTGGCGCACATCAGGATGATCGAGGACATGTTGTTGGGCAGGCCGTTTACGACCTTGAGGAAGCTCGGCAGATAGCCTGACGTCAGGTAATAGCCGGCGCCGCCGCCAAAGGTGATCAGGAGGTTGAGCAGGAGGACGTTCCGGTATGAGCCACCGAACAGTGTCTTCACCGGCGAGGCGGGCGCTGCGCCCGTGGCGGCGGCTTTCTTCCGTTGCTGCTCCCGGAAGAACGGCGACTCTTCCAGTCCACGGAAAATGAACCAGCCCAACAGCGAGGTCAGGAGACCCGAAAAGAACATGCACCGCCAGCCCCAGACCGCGAAGGCGTCGCCGGGAAAGGCGGATGATGCGATCAGGAAAACAAAGGAGGCAAGCAACGCGCCGATGCCGGCGCCGCCGCCGCCGATCAGCCCCGACATCGCGCCGCGCCATTTCGCCGGCACCGATTCCGTTCCGATCGTGTGGGTGGATGCAACCACCCCGCCGACAAAGATGCCCTGTACGAGCCGAAGCGCCAGGAAAATCACCGGCGCGATCACGCCCACCTGCGCAATGGTCGGCAGCAGGCCGAATGCGGCGGTGCTGACACCGACGCCGATGATGGCGACCAGCATCGCGCCTTTGCGGCCATGCACGTCCGCATAATGCCCGAAGATCGCTGATCCGACGGGACGCAACAGCAAGGTCACGGCGAAGGAGGCGTAGACGGCGGCCAGCGACAGGGTCGGTACGCTGGACGGGAAGAACAGCGCACCGATGACCGGTGCGACGTAGAGCAGAATGAACAGATCGAACAGATCGAGCGACCAGCCGAGCAGCGACGCGATCATTGCGTTGGTTGCCTGACGTCTGTGCGAGGTCAAAGCGATATCCGTATCCCGTACGTTCGTGATGGCCATTTTGAAATTCCTCCCCCTGTTTTGTTGATCGATGGGTCAGCGGCCGATGAATTTCGGCGTCCGCTTCTGGTTGAAGGCCTCGACGCCTTCCTTGAAGTCTTCGGACTGACGCAGCCGGCTGTAGCAATGCCCTTCGAGCTCGATGGCGATCGCGAGCGTCGAATCCTCGGTGTCGTCGAGCAGCTTCTTGGCGGTGCGCTGGGCGAGCGGCGAAAACGTCCTGAGTTCATCGACCAGTTTGTCGGTCGCGGCCTCAAGATCCTTGTCGGCCACGCATTCGGTGACGATGCCCCATTCCAGCGCCTGACGGGCGGCGATCCGCTTCGACCGCATCACGATATCCTTGGTCCGCGTGATGCCGATCATCTTCTGCAGCCGCGCCGATCCGCCCGATCCGGGAATCTGGCCGAGCTTCTGCTCCGGCAGCGCATATTGCGCGGTTTCCGAAGCAATCCGGAAGTCGCAGGCGAGCGACAGTTCGAAGCCGACGCCGAAGCAATAGCCCCGGTTGGCGACGATCACCGGCTTGGCGCAGCGCGCCGGCGAGGCGATATTCCAGGCGAGCTTGGACACGGTCTCGGGCGTCGCCTCCATGAAGCCGCCGATATTGCCGCCGCTGGAGAAGTGCTCGCCGATGGAGCGCACCACGATGACGCGGACCCGGTCGTCCTGGTCCAGCGCCTCGAACACCAGCCGCAACTGGTCGCGCTGCGGCATCGACACCACGTTGTAGGGCGGGCGATGGAGGACGATGTCGGCGCGTTCATGCGCCTCGTCGATCTCGACCTGGAAGCCGTCGAGCTTGGAGAGGCGGTTGTCGGAGAATTCGTATGCAGTCATGGCTTCTTCCTGTCTTGTGAAGGGTTGATCAGGCCGCGTTCGACGGCGGCATGTGTTCGGACTGGTATTCGCCGGCGACCAGCAGCCGCCGCAGCAGCTTTCCGACCGGCGATTTCGGGATCGCGCCGACGAACACGAAACGTCGCGGGCGCTTGAAGGCGGCAAGGCCGGATTCGCGGCAGAACGCGTCGAGCTCCTGCTCGGTGACCGGCCCGGAACGCTTGACGAAGGCGGTGACGATTTTTCCCCAGCGTTCGTCGGGCAGGCCGACGACGGCGACTTCAAACACCGCGGGATGGAGCGAGAGACAGCTTTCGATCTCGACGGGGGAAACATTCTCGCCGCCGGTGATGATCATGTCGTCGACGCGGCCGGTGACGAACAGATCGCCATCCGGATCGACATAGCCGGTGTCGCCGGTAAAATACCATCCTTCGCGCAGCGCTCTCGCGTCGGCATCGGGCCGCCGCCAATAGCCTTCGAAGGACTCGTCGCCGGCGAGCAGCGCCACGATCTCGCCTTCCTCGCCAATATCCGCGGTTTGCGCGACGGACGTGGCGTTGAGCCTGACCACCTTGATGTGCTGGTTGATGCCGGCCTTGCCGGCAGAGCCGGGCTTCGCGACGGCATTCTGATCGATCGTGAAGGTGTAGATTTCCGAGCTGCCGTAGTGATTGACAAACAGCTCCGGCTTGAAGGATTCCGCGAGCTTCCCGAGCAGTCCATCCGTCATGGACGCCCCGGCGAATCCGAGCTTTCGCACGCTCGAAATGTCGGATCGCGCGAAGGTCTTGCTGTAGGCGAGGTCGTGGTACAGCGTCGGTACCAGGTATAAATTGGTGATCTGCTCCGCTGCGATCAGGGAGAGCGCCCGCTGCGGGTCGAAACGCGGCAGGCAAACGAAGGTGCCGCCGATCAGCGACATCGCGATCAGCGAGCGCACGCCCATGGTGTGATAGAGCGGCATCACGCCCAGCGTTCGTTCACCGCGCCGGTACAGGTTCTGCGCGACATGGGCGATGCCGGCCGCCCGCTCGGCGCGATGGCGCCGCGGTACGCCTTTGGGCCGCGATGTCGTCCCCGATGTATAGAGCATGATCGACCACGCCTCGGCGGTCGCGCGCGGGGTTATCTCGCCGGCAGGCTCGGAGAATGTCGCATCGAGCGACAATTCTCCGCCTCGGTCCGCCGCCGTTCCGGCCCACATCAGCAGCAGGTTCGAGGCACGCGTCGATGCAGCGACGGCATCTTGCGAAATGTCCTGGTAGACGAGGGCGCGGCACTCCGAATTTTCGATGCAGAAATCGAGCTCGTCGGCCTTCACGCGCCAATTGATCGGCGTGATGATGAGGCCCGCGAACTGACAGGCCCAATGGACGGTCGCCGCCTGCCAGGTGTTCTGCAGGACGGTCAACAGATGATCGCCCGGCCTCAGTCCCAACTGGTCGAACGCGGATACCAGCGACGAAATCCTGGCCAGCCATTGCGCGTAGCTGAGCCGCACATCGCCATCGACAAGCGCGAGCGCATCGGGATCGCGCGCCACGCTCGCAAGGAAACTGGTCCCGAGATCAAGCATCGACCGGCTCACGGCTGGTTTCTCCCTTCAACTCGGCCGCGGCTTCCAGCGCGGCCTTTACGATCGGCGCGTAGCCGGTGCATCGGCAGAGATGTCCGGTCAGCACGTCGCGGATTTCGGCTTCGGTTGCGTCCGGCCGGCGCGCCAGCAGCGTATCGAGCGACATCAGGATGCCGGCCGTGCAGAAGCCGCATTGCAGCGCATGGTTGCGCCGGAACGCCGCTTGCAGAACGCCGAGCCGATCCGGCCCGCCGGCAAGACTTTCGACGGTCCGGACCTCGCAGCCTTCCGCCTGCAGCGCGAGCGTGAGGCAGGCGCGCGCCGGCCGGCCGTCGATCGAAACCGTGCAGGCGCCGCAAACGCCATGCTCGCATCCGACATGGGTTCCGGTCGCGCCGATCTCGTGGCGGATGAAGTCGGTCAGCAGCATCCGCGGCTCGCATTCGCGATCGACCGCTGCGCCGTTGAGGACGAAGCGCAGGCGATGTCGTTGTCCAGCCGCCATCCGCGTCATCGGGTTACCTCCTCGATCAATTCGCGGCCGATCAGGCGCACCAGATCGCGCCGGTAGCGCGCGGTCGCGTGGAAATCGTCGCGGGCATCGAGCTCGTAGGCGAACGCATCGAGCGCGTCGGTAAGCGCACTTCCCTCAAGCCCGTCAAATTCGCGCGCGACCGGGGTGTCGGCGACGCCGCCGACCGCCAGCCGTACACCGCGCCCTGTCGCAACAGCCGCGCAGGCGACGATCGCGAAATCGCCGTGACGGCGCGCGACCTCGCGGAAGGCGCAGCGGCGGCCGCGCGTCGACGGAAACGAGACCGCTTCGATCAGTTCGTCGTCGTTGCGCTCGGTCGCCATCATGCCGAGAAAGAAATCGCATGCGGCGACCCGGCGGCGTTTCCGGGCGCTGCGGAGGATGACATCGCCGCCAAGCGCCAGCAGCGCGAGCGGCATCTCGGCGCTCGGATCAGCGTGGGCGATCGAACCGCAAATCGTGCCGCGGCTGCGCGTCTGCGCATGGCCGGTCCACGGCAACGCGAGGGAAATAAGTTGCAGCTCGTTTTCGAGCGACGGCCATTCCAGCAGTTCGGCCTGGCGCACGGCGGCGCCAATCGTCACCTTGCTTGTGTCGACCCTGATCGCGCGGAGTTCTTCGATGCGCATGATGTCGATCAGCACGTGCGGCCTGGCGAGGCGCATGTTGAGCATGGCCATCAGCGACTGGCCGCCGGCCATAATCCGTGCATCGCCGCCGTCGTTGCGAATCACGTCCAGCGCTTCGTCGATGCTTTCCGCGCGCACATAGTCGAAGGCCGCCGGTTTCATCGTCGGCCTCCGAACAGCCGCCGGATGCCGGCCATCGCGGATGCGACGATACTTTGGCTCGCAGCGCTGCCGCCGGCTTGCCGCGCCAACGCCGCGAAGAACTGCCCGATGACGACGCGGGCGGCCCCATCGAGCAGGCGGCCGCCGATGCTCGCGACCTTGCCGCCGATCTCGGCTTCATAGACGTAGCGGACCGTCGTTCCACCGTTTTCTCCGGGCACAAGCGTGATCCGGCCCTTGCCGGAACCGAAGCCGAGCGCGCCTTCGGCGGTACCGGTCAGGGTGACGCCGTGCGGTTGGTCCAGATCGGACAGGGTGACGGTTGCCCGGTAACGGCCTTTGACGGGCCCGACGCCAAGGGTCACGTCGGCGCGGAAATGCGTCTCCGATATCTTGCGCACGTCGTGGCAGCCGGGAATGACCGCTTGAAGAGTCATCGGATCAAGCAGCATCTTCCAGATCTGTTCAGGCGACGCCCTGACCGTCGCCGTCCCTTCGCCGATCAGCTTGCGGCCGCCTTTGGGGGCGTCCTTTGCTTTTGCCGTGCCGGTGGGCGCGGGCGTCTCGGCGCCGCGCAGCGTTTCGGCAAGCCGGGCAGGCAGCAGCGGCAACTCGATATTCTCGACGCCCAACGCGTCCGCCACCGCATTCGCGATGCAGACCGGGGTCGACATGCAATTGCCTTCACCGACGCCTTTCGAACCGAGCGGGGTAAAAGGCGAGGGCGTCTGCATGTGAAGGATGATGGGCTCGGGAACCTCGGCCACCGTCGGCAGCAGATAGTCGGCAAACGTGCCCGTCAGGAACGATCCGTCGGGCGCGTAGGCATATTCTTCATAAAGCGCGGCGCCGACCGCCTGCGCGAAACCGCCGCGAACCTGTCCGTCGACCATCGCCGGATGCAGGATCGTGCCGCAATCGTGCATGGTCACGTAGCGGTCGATGCGCGTCTGCAGCGTTACCCGGTCGATTTCGACGCCGCAGAAGTCAAAGATGAAGCCGTAGCAGAGCGACGAGTTGATGTGATCGCTATCGTCGGGTGGCGTGAGCTCCGGCGGCGTCCAGAACACCGTCTCGCGAATGGTCTGCCCGACATCGTCGGGCAACGCGCCGGGCGACCAATGGCTGAGCGCGGCGATCCTCGAAAACGCGATCCTGTTATCCGGGTTGCGTTTCGACAGCGCGAAACCGCCGGCGAAAGCAATGTCGTCGGTTTCGGTATTCAGGGTTGAAGCGGCAACCCTGGCAAGACGGGCGGCGAGCCGCTCGGCGGCAAGCTTGGTGGTCCCGGCTACGGCCGGTGCGAAGCGGCTGGCATAATTACCCGAGGCGATCGACCAGGCGTCCTTGGCGGTGTCGATCTCGGCATTGACCCTGATATCGGCTGGCGTCAGCCCAAGTACGTCGGCGACGACCTGCGCAAGTACGGTGCGATGTCCCTGGCCTTGCGGAACGGAGGCGACATGGACGGTGACGCTGCCGACCGGATCGATCGAAATTGTCGCGGTCGCCTGCGCGCCATTCTTGGGGCCGGCCTTGCGGCGTTCGGCGGCTGTGAGGACGGTGGTGATGTAGCCCATGTTGGAGACGCTCGGTTCGACCACCGCGGCGAAACCGATGCCGTAGATACGCCCTTCCGCGCGGGCTTCATCCCGGCGCTTCCTGAGCTCGGCGAGGCCGCCTTCACGGATGCCGCGTGCGAGCGCCTGCTGATAGTCGCCTGAATCGAGCAGCGCTCCCGGTGCGGTGCGGTAGGGGAAAGCGCCGGACGGAACGAGATTGCGCGTGATCACGTCGAGCGGATCGAGCTTGAGCTCGACGGCAATGCGCTGGACCAGCCGCTCCAGCGCGAAATAGACCTGCGGGCCGCCGAAGCCGCGGTTGAGCCCGGTCGGTGTCTTGTTGGTCACGACGACGCGATTGCGCACGGCAACGTGGCCGATGTCGTAGGCCCCGGTCAGGTTTCCATGCATGCGATACAGCGTGGCGGGCTCCGGCGCACGCAGATGCGCGCCGCAATCCTCGACCTGGTCCCAGTCGAGCGCGAGAATGCGGCCTTCGCCGGTGACCGCGGCGCGCAGCGTCGTGGCGCGATTGGTGGCGGACACCGAGGCGGTCAGATGCTCGAGCCGGTCCTCGATCCATTTGACCGGGCGCCCTGTCGCGCGCGCGGCTGCCGCGATCAGGACGATGTAGGGAAAGACACCCTGCTTGACGCCAAAGCTGCCGCCGGAGTCCGGCGGCGTCCGCAATCGCAGCCGGTTGCCGGGGACTTTCAGCGCGCGCGATAGCACCGCGTGGATGCTGAACGGCCCCTGGAAATTGGCGAGTACATCGAACGCCTGTTCGCCCGAATCGTATTCGGCGACGATTCCGTAGGTCTCGATTGGCGTGCAGGAGTTGCGGGGATAGCGGATCGTTACAGCTATGGTGTGCGGCGCTTCGGCGAAGACGCGATCGGGATCGCCATATTTGAAGCGGCGATCGCTGGCGATGTTGTTGGGAAATCCCTCGTGGAGCAGCGGGGCTTCCGCTTCCATCGTGCGCAGGGGATCGATGACCGCAGGGAGCGCGTCGTATTGGGCGTCGATCAGATCGACCGCATCTTCGGCGAGGTATCGGCTTTCGGCGACAACGATGGCGACCGGCTCGCCGACGTAACGCACGCGCCCCACCGCAATCGGCCAGCATTCGACCGGCGCCTTGACGCCGACGACGAGGCTTGCCGTCAGCGCCTTGATGTCGTTGCCGGTCAGGACGGCGGCGACGCCACGCGCCTGCTTTGCGGCTTCGATGTCGATCGAAACGATATTGGCGTGGGCGTGGGGCGAGCGGAGGATCGCTGCATGCAGCGTTCCCGGCCGCACGCCGAGATCGTCGATGAACCGGCCGCGGCCTGTCAGCAGTGCCGGATCTTCGACACGCGGGACCGATCGCCCGACCCAGGGCGCCGCAATTCCCGGACTGGCTGCGGCGTTGACGTTCATCCCGTGACATCTCTCCCGTCGCGCTGTTGCGCTTGCGGGAAATGATGTCAGCGGCGGAATGGGCCCGACATGCCGGCAAGTCTCGGAACTTACCAACGCGTCTCATTTTCGCGCCGGCGGAGCGGCTCAACTCGCGAGGCGGGAAACGTTACGGAATTCGCTCGGGCTGACGCCGGCATGGTTGCGGAAGAAGCGGGTGAAATGGGCCGGTTCGGCGAAACCCAGTTCCGAACTAATGTCGCCAAGCGATTGCGGACGGTTCAGCACCAGATCGACCGCGCGCTCCATCCGCAGCACGTTCATATAGACTTTCGGCGGTGCGCCGATGGAGGACTCGAACAGCCGGAAGAAATGTGCCCGCGATAGTCCGGCTTCCTTTGCCCATGAGCCGACGCTCTCGGGGTCCACGGTCCCGCTGCGGATCGTTGCGACGGCGCGCCGGATGCGCCAGTCACCGGCGCCTGAGCCGAGATCCCGGATCGAGTTCGAGAAACTTTTCCACGGCGTGAATCGCTCGATCACCGCGATCATCAGATCCGAGAGCATTTGCTCATGCGCCTTCTTGCAATCCGGCCGGGTCATCATGTCGGCCGAAAGATCCATCGCCAGCCGGCGTATCCGCGGTGAGACCTGTCCTGAGGGCTGGCCGAAGAAACCCGGTCCGCCGCTCGCCGCCCATCCGGGCCTGAAGATCTGCAGCCATTCGGGCTCGATATAAAGCGCCAGGATCACCGTTCGGGGCCGTTCCGGTACGTGAACGTAGCTGTGCGGCAGCCAACCATTCACCAGAACAGCCGTATCGTCCGTCAGCGGGCAGGTCGCGTCACCGACGACGAATTGGGTATCCGCGCCCTCGACCTTGAGCAGCACGTGGCAATGGGGATGGGCGTGACGGACGAGCGAATAATCCATGTCAAGGAGCGCGACCCGTCCGAACGCTCCATGCGCGATGCGCAACGCCGTTGACATCTGATCTCCTCCTTCCGGGCGCCGGGCAGCCATAGGCCCTGCGACATCCCGTTGGTTCCGTTCCCTTGGCTCTTGCTCCGGCTTTGCGCCGGCATTGTTCGCTGTGCCGCTTATATATCCCGGTTATTTAGTTCTCAATGATCCGGGCGAAAGCGGCCTCCGTATCCTGCTGCAGAATGCTTGCGAGGTCGATGGTCTCGATGCCCTTCACGTGAATGCGCTTGAAGTCCAACGGACCCCTGACCAGCGGTTTTGTTGCGTCCAGCCCCATCTTGGCGCCGACCCCCTTATCCGACGAAGGATCGAGCTTCGATCCCTGGGCGCCCGCCACCACCAGCAGGTCCCGATCGGCCTGGAACCGGGTCGCGACCGCCCACTCGATCTCATTGGGATCGTCGATGTCGACGTCGGTATCGACCACGACCACCTGCTTGACATCGTAATGGCCGGCGAAGGCGCCCATGATGATGTTCTTCGGCTCGCCATCGCTGACCTTTTCGATTTTAACCGCAAGATGGTAACGGCAGGTGCCGCCGCGCATCAGCCTGACGTCGCGAACCGACGGGAAGCTGCGCTGCAGATGTTCGAGCAGGGTCGCCTCGCGCGGGATTTCCCCGAGCACCAGATGCTCCATGCCGCCGCCCACGATGGTATGGAAGATCGGGTTTCGCCGGTGGGTTACGGCGTCGATCTGGATGACCTCGCGGTCGGCGCGATCGCCGTAATATTGCGGAAACTCGCCGAACGGACCTTCGGGCTCGCGCAGCTTCGGGAGGATGCGGCCCTCCAGCACGATTTCGGCGTGCGCGGGAACGCGGACCTCGTTGGTCAGGCACTTCACCATCTCGACCGGCCGGCCGAGCAGCGCGCCGGCGATATGCATCTCGTCCTCGTCGAGCGCCGCGATCGCCTGGGACGCCAGAATACAGGCCGGATGCACGCCGATGACCAGCGCGATTTCGAGGGGGGCGCCCGCCCGCTCCGCCATCGCGTAATAATGGCGGGTGTGACGTGGCAGCAGCAGAACCCCGATCCGGTCGGGGCCGCTGATCTGGCAGCGATGGATCGAAACGTTCTGGATGCCGGTCTGCGGATTGCGGGCGATCAGCAGGGCCGCCGTGATGTAGGGGCCGCTGTCGTGCTCGTTGTGCTTGGGGATAGGCAGCAGCTTGAGCAGATCGACATCCCGATGGACCTCCTCCTGCACGCGCGCTTCCTTGACCTCCATCCAGGGAAGGGGACGCCGCACCGCCCGCTGAAAGCGTGACAGCAGATCCTCGACCGGGACATCGATCGAATCCGCGACCCAGTCTCTGCCGGCGAACAGATTGGCGACCACGGCAATGTCATGTCCGCCGGGAGAAGGAAAAATAACGGCGCGTTCGCGTTCGAGTTTTTTTGCCACCGCAGCGAGTTCGTCGGTCAGCGATACGCCTTTGCGCGCGACTACCAGCCGGTCCGTCGCCGCGAGAAGCTGCAACCACGAGCGAAGGTCCGGATGCTCCGGCTTCTCGTTGCGAAGCATGGCCGCTGAACCGTTCATGTGGGTTTTCTTCCCGTTGAAAGCGACATCGCCTGGCCGGGACTCGGTCTGGCCCGGACGCGCCTGCTCGGTCCGCCGGCGGCGGTGAGCGCAGGGGTAAAGCCTAAGCCGTGCTTGCCATCATTCCAAATAATTGCTTCTAATCGATACTATCATTTCTAATGATTGTGCAGCGCAAGACGAGTGCAATGGACCTGAAGCAGATGCAGTATTTCCTCTGCCTCGCCCAGGAGCGGAACGTCACCCGCGCGGCGCGTCGGCTCAATATCGTGCAGCCGGCGCTGAGCATGCAGATCGCGAAGCTGGAAAAATCGTTCGGCAAGCGGCTGTTCTTTCGCACGCCGCAGGGTGTTTCGCTGACGCCCGCGGGCGAGGAATTCGAGCGGCTGGTCGCGCCGATCGTCAAGGACGTCGATCGGGCACGCGAGGAAATGGCGCGTCTCGACGGCAAGATCAGAGGGCGCGTCAGCATCGGGATGATCAATTCGGTCGCGCAGAGCGCGTTGCCGGTCTCGGCGCTCCGGATCGCGACAAGCTATCCCGATGTCGAATTGTCGGTATGCGAAGGTTATAGCGAGACCATGCTGGAATGGGTGCTCTCGGGGCAGCTCGATCTGGCGATTGTCAATGCAAGGCTGCGCGGGGGCGCACCGATCGTGAGTCATATCCTGGATGAGGATATGATGATGGCGCACGCGCCGTCCGCGCATCCGGACGTTGCGAGACTGGCATCGCTGACGGCGGTCCGAAAGTCCGAACTGGTCATTCCGTCACGCCGGCACGGGCTGCGGCGCATCCTCGACGACGCAGCGGCTCACGCCGGCTTCAGTCTCTCGCCGCGGCTCGAGATCGACAGCCTGCCTGCGATCTGTGAAGTCGTTGCTTCCACGGCGATGGCGACGGTCCTTCCGGGGATAGCGCTTCGCCAAGCGCTGGAAGCGGGCTCGATCAGGGCGCGCCGGTTAAGGCCGGCCCTGACCCGATCGATCGCATGGATCAGTAACCCGCGCCGGGTCGTCTCAACGGCGATGCAGGCCGTCATGGGTATTATTTCGGAAGAGCTCAGGGCATCAGCCGATGCGGCATCCCGTCTCGGCCGCTGACCGTCGGCCCTGAAATCTGAACCTTTTCAGGATTCCCGATCCAGGTTGAACCACAAGGTTCGTACCTTGCGCCGTCCATAATTCCAGATCCTGTGTGGTCGGCGCGAGCTATAGGAAATCAGGTCGCCGCTCTTGAGAATGTGGGATGTTTTGTCAACCTCGACCGTAAGCGCGCCTTCAAGAACGAATCCGTATTCAAATCCCGCGTGCGAGACGGCGGTATCCGAATTTCCCGTATTCGGCTCATATTCATTGATGGCGATGGAAAGGCCGCGGCTGCGGTCTTCCCGGATCAATCTGCGGACAACGTGACTGGCCGTTTCGACGACGTGATGCTGTGACGCGCGCACCACGATGTCCTCATCCGAGGCAGGATCGCTCGCAATCAGATCCGACATGGTGATTCCCAACGCGCCCGCAATCACGATGAGAGATCCGATGGACGGTGATGCTTTGCCGCGTTCGACAAGGCTGAGCATCGATACGCTCAATTTGGTGCTCTCGGCGAGCACTTGGAGCGTCATGTTCCTTGCCTGCCTCACCTCGCGGATGCGTTCCCCGATCGCGACCAGGGTGTTGGCCGTCGCTTCCGCGACGTCGTCTGGCAGATCGGGAGAAAATTCGACGGTCACCCAAGTTGTCCTTCTGTTTCCTTGACCCTTAAAGTCGAGTTGCTTCGGCTACCTATTAGCCTGCCGGGCCGCTATTGCCCATTCGGATTTTTTGATATAATTAAAAAAATTCGAGTATGAATAAAAGGGGCGATGCGATGGCTACCCGGCTTGCCAACACGGCGCGCGTTGTCGACAGCGCAACAGGCTGTCCACAAATACCCATCATTATCGGCACTGGCAACGCCAGGGTGGTGATGTGGCCCGGAAACGATGCGCAATTCCGCACCCTTCAGATCATCACCCTGGAGCGCGGCGCCCGGACGATCCGCCTCCATCACGGCAGTGACGCCGTCTACTACGTGATCGGCGGTGCCGGTTCGATCACCGATTTAGGATCAAGCGAGGTGTTCCCCTTGGTCGAAGGGGCGATGGTGCATGTCGATGCCGGGGATGCCTATCAGTTCACGGCGAACGACGATCAGGCCATCAAAATTCTTGGCGGTCCGTGTCCTGCTGACGAGAGCCTTTACGCCGATTTGGCTTTTTCAGAGGGAAAATAGCAAATGGCGATCCGGATATTTCATCGCGACCATCCCACGTTGAGGTTGCCGCTGATCTCCAAGGATGCGCGCTTCGTGGTCTGGCCCGGCGTCGGCGCCTGGAAAGCCAACATGAATTACGTCGTGCTTGAGCCGGGCGAGGCCAACGTTCCCCATATCCACACCATTTCGGAAGACACGATCTTCATTCTGGAAGGTGAGGGAACGATCCGCGACTACACCAACAATATCGAATTGCCGTTCCATGCCGGTTGCGCCGTGCATGTGCCGGTTGGCGTCAAGCATGCGGTCGCCGCGGACCGGGGCGTGACCGTGGTCAGTGTTGGGGGGCCGAGCCCGGCTGACGTGCCGTTGCTCAAGGCCGTTGGGGCGCTTCCTCCGGATGCGGGAGCTCCGAAATGATCGAGTCCGGGACAGAGATGCGGATGCGGGGATTCGACGGACTTTCATTTTAGGTTTCGCCGCTGAGGGGCGGGTGATCGCGCCTTTTATGCATGACCAAAACAAAGCGGCCATGAACGTCAACGAGGGGTAGTTTATGAAGATCGTGGATCTGTCTCATTTGATGAACGTGCATACGCCGGGCTGGGTGGGATATGCCGGCAACAAGATGTACTACGCGCAGAATCTTCAGACCAAAATGATCGTCGCGCAGCGCATCGACACGGCGCTCCACGTCGGAACCCATATCGATGGCGCGATGCATGGCACCGACGGCATGGGCGATATGGCGTCCTATCCGCTCGATTTCCTGGTCGGGCCGGGCGCTGTCGTCGACGTCTCCAAACATATGGATGACTGGGCCGTGATCACGCCGGAGATGATCGAGCAGGCGCCGGTCGAGGTTCGCGACGGCGACATCCTGATCATTCACACCGGGTGGCATCGCTATTGGGAAGGCCAGCCTGAACAGGATCTGGTTCGGTATTTTTGCATGCATCCGGGTGGAAAAATCGAATTGCTCGAATGGATGCTCAAGAAGAAGATCAAGTGGTTTGGGATCGACTGCGGGTCCGGAGACCATTCGATGAATACGTCCATTCGTCTGATGCGGCCCGACCTTGCCAAGCGCTTCGAGGCACGTATCGGAAAGACCTGCGAAGAGTTTTTCGGCGAGTATAACTACGTTCACAAGAAGTCGGGCCGTCACATCTCCGAAGACATGTTTCCCTTCCATTCCTACGCCTTTCAGGAGGGGCTGATCCACGCCGAGAATGTCGGTGGAGATATCGAGAAGATGTTGAATCAGCGTGCGGTGATAGGGGCGTTTCCCTGGCGCTATGAGGGGCTTGAGGCGTGCCCCTGCCGGATCGTCTGTTTCCAGGGCATGGACGAATCCGTCGAGGCGGTCGGGGACGTCGCCAAGGCCGTGCTGGGCTCGCGGAGCATTGCCGCGGGACAAAGCATGGGTGGCCCGGACGGCCGCTAGATCCGCATGTTCGTTTAACGCTTCAAGGAACTCATGAAGCCGGTATCGTTCAGATATTTCAAGCCAGCCAGTGTTTCCGAGGCGCTGGCTTTGCTGTCTGAAAATCAGGATGACTGCAAGGTTCTGGCCGGGGGCCAGAGCCTTGTGCCCGCGATGAATTTCCGTCTGCTGCGGCCGTCTGCTCTGATCGACATCAACGAGTTGAAGGAACTGTCCACCGTTCAAGCAAAGGACAGGAGCCTTTCGATCGGTGCCTTGACGCGCCATGCCACGTTTCATCGAACTGTCGTCGCCGGTCCGCTGGGTCATCTCCTGACCAAGGTGGTACGGCACATCGCGCATTTTCCGATCCGGCAGCGAGGCACTTTCGGAGGCAGTCTGGCTCACGCCGATCCGGCTGCGGAATGGTGTCTGGTGGCAACAACGCTAGGCGCGGAGATCGTCGCCAGAAGCAGTCGCGGCGAACGGATCATCCCGAGCCACGACTTCTTCAAGGGAACGTTCACGACGGATCTGGCGGCGGATGAAATCCTGACGGAGATTCGCCTGCCGTTGCTGGCGGACGATTGGCGGACGGGGTTTAATGAGTTTTCCCGCCGCGCCGGTGATTTTGCGCTGGGAATGGCCCTGGCGGCGCTCCGGATCGAAGCCGGTATCGTAAAGGAGGCGAGACTGGGTATCGGCGGCGTATCGGATCGCGCCATCCGGCTCGGACAACTGGAGCGCTCGCTCGTTGGCAAGCCGGCCTCGTCGCAGACTTTCGATGCCATCGCCCAAGAGGCCCGCGTCGCGATCGTGCCGACCGCGGACATCCATGCGTCGTCCGAATATCGCCAGGATCTCATCGCTGCGGTCGTCAAGCGCGCGTTGACCGAGGCCGCCGCATGAACTGGATCGGGCGGTCTTTGCCGAGGCTCGAGGATCCGACGCTATTGAAGGGGGGCGGCAGCTACGTCGCCGATCGCGTCGGCAACGCCGCCGCCGTTCGCTTTGTGCGCAGCCCGGTCGCGCGCGGGGCCATTGTCGGCATCGAAGTCCCGCCGAATATAACCATCTTCACGGGACGCGATCTCGCCGATCTCAAGCCGATCCGGCCGGTGCTGCATCGCCCCGATTACATCCCGATCGGACAGCCGGTGCTGGCGATCGATCGGGTGGTTTTCACGGGACAGCCCGTCGCGGTCGTCGTCGCCGCCAATCCGGCGCTCGCCGAAGACCTCGCCGAGCAGGTGTTTGTCGACATCGCGGCGACCGATCCCGTACTCGATGTCGACCTTGCCTTGCAACCCGGCTCCGAGCCGGTTCATCCGGAGGCGCCCAACAATGTCCTGGTCGAAGGCCGGATGAAGACCGCGGGTTTCGACAAGGCCTTCGCGGATGCTTTTGAAATCGTCACGCTCGATCTGCGTTCGCACCGGCAGTCGGCGGCTCCGATGGAGGCGCGCGCCGGCTTTGCCGAATATCACGCCGGCAGCGGGCGGGTGACGCTGACGGCGTCGGTCCAGATGCCGCATATGCTGCGGACCGGGATCGCCGACACGCTTGGCATCGCGGAAGCCGATCTGCGGGTCATTGCGCCCGATGTCGGTGGCGGCTTCGGCCAGAAGATGTCGCTGTTTCCGGAATATGTCGTGCTGGTCTGGCTCGCGCGCAAGCTCAAGCGCAACGTCGCGTGGACCGAGGACCGCCGGGAGAATTTTCTGGCCTCGGCGCACAGCCGGGACCAGGCCTTCACCATTCGCGGGGCGTTCTCGAAAGAGGGCAGGCTGCTCGGCCTGGACGCCGATCTGCGCTCCAATGTCGGGGCATTTTCCTGCTATCCGGTCACCTGCGGCGTCGAGCCGCTGATGGCGTTTGCCGAATTGCCCGGCCCGTATGATTTCAGCGAATACGCCGCGCGGTCCCGGGGCGTGACCACAAACACCTGCATGATGGCGCCGTATCGCGGCGTCGCGCGTCCCATGCTGACCTTCACCATGGAACGCCTGATGGATGTCGCGGCGAAACGGCTGGGGCTGGACCCGGTTGAAATTCGCCGCCGCAACCTGATCGACAGCTTTCCGCATCGCTCGCCCACCGGCCTCGTCTACGACGAAGGCTCCTACAAGCAGGCGATGGAAGTGGCGGTTCAGAAAATCGACATTCCCGCTTTCAGGGTCCGGCAGACCGAGCTGCGCGCCAAGGGCCGCTATATCGGGCTTGGCATCTCCGTGTTCAGCGAACGCACCGGATACGGCACGCCGGCCTATGCGGCGCGCGGCATGGACATCGTGCCGGGTTACGAGATCGTCGATTGCATCATGGATCCGTCCGGCCACGTCGATCTGCGTATCGGATCGTCGCCGCACGGCCAGGGTCTGAAGACCAGTCTCGCCCAGCTGGTATCGGACGAATTGGGAATCGACGTGCAAAAAATCCGGGTTATTTCCGGCGACACGGATACGACTCCCTATGGCTGGGGGACGTTCGCCAGCCGGTCGATGGTGATCGCCGGCGGCGCGTCGAAACTGGCGTCGGCAAAAATTGCTGAAAAGCTGAAGGTGATCGCGGCAACGCTGCTGGAGGCGACCCCGGATGCCGTCAGCCTGAAGGACGGCTGGGCCCGCGTTGCGAATACCAACAAGGCGATCGAGATCGGCCAGCTGGCCCGCGCCGCCTATCACCAGAGCCATCGTTTTCCCGGCCTGTCCGCGGGGCTGCAGGAGAATGCGTTTTATGATCCACCGGGCACTTTCTCCAACGCCTGCCATTTTGCCATCGTCGAAGTCGACATCGAAACCGGCGGCGTCCGGATCGAGCGATTTCTGGTGGTGGAAGACGCGGGCGTGCTGATCAATCCGATGATCGTCGATGGTCAGATCGCCGGCGGCGTCGCCCAGGGCATTGCCAACGCCCTGCTGGAGGAGATGATCTACGACGAGACCGGCAATCTGTTGACGGCATCCTTTGCCGATTATCTGCTGCCGACGCTGGCCGAAATGCCTGATATCGAGATCCTGCATCTGGAAACAATTTCTCCCGAGAGCGTGACGCACGCCAAGGGCGTGGGAGAAGGCGGCGCCATCGGCGCACCCGCCGCGATCGTCAATGCCATCGTCGATGCGCTGTCGCCGTTCGGGGTCGAGATCTTCGAGATTCCCGCCACCCCCCAGCGTATCCGGGAACATTTGCGCAAAGCCGGAGCGGCCGTCCATGCATGAAAAGGTCAGCATCACCCTCGACGTCAACGGCTGCGAGCACAGCGTCTCGGTCGAGCCGCGCCGCACGCTGGTCGATGTGTTGCGCGACGATTGTCACCTGACCGGCACGCATATCGGATGTGAGCATGGCGTCTGCGGCGCCTGCACCGTCCTCGTCGACGACAAGCCGATTCGTTCATGCCTGATGTTCGGCGTTCAGGCCGAGGGCAGGAAAATCCGCACCGTCGAGGGCCTGGCCAATGGCGACACCTTGCATCCCCTGCAGAGGGCATTCTGGGAAAATCACGGTCTGCAATGCGGATTCTGCACGCCCGGGTTTCTGATGCTCGCAGCCGGCGCGTTGCAGGAAACCCCTGATATGTCCGACGGGGAGATCAAGGAGTTGCTGTCCTCCAATCTCTGCCGCTGTACCGGCTATCAAAACATCATCAAGGCGGTTCGATTGGCTGCCGCGGAAATGCGATCCGGGATACGCGGATGAACTATATCGGCCGTTCGCTGAAACGCCTCGAAGACCGCCCACTGCTGCTCGGGGCGGGGGCGTTTGCCGCGGACGGTCGTTGGCCCGATCAGATCTATATGCGTGTCGTGCGTTCGCCGGTGGCGTTCGGGAAGATTCTTGGCATCGAGACGGCGGAAGCGACCCGGCTCGATGGAGTTGTCGCGGTCTGGACCATTCAGGATGTCGATGATCTGCCACCGATCGATTTCCGTCAGATGCGCGCGGAGGGTCTTGTTCCCTACCGGCAATGGATTCTCGCCCGCGACTATGTGCGCTATGTCGGCGAACCCGTTGCCGTCGTGTTCGCCACCGACCCCTATGTCGCGGAAGATGCCGCCGACCTCGTGTTTTGCGACATCGAGGAGCTCGAGGCCAATCTCGATGCCACCGCCAAGCCGTCGCTGTTCATGCCGGACAGCTATCCCGGGCTGTTGTCGGAGCCGGCGGTCATCCGCCGGTCCTATGGTGACATGGACGCTGCCTTTGGTCAGGCCCATCGCGTGGTCGAACTGGAAGTAAAAATCGGACGACATACCGGTGTTCCCCTGGAGACCCGCGGAGCCCTGGGTGTCCTCGATGCGGACAGTGGCGTTCTGACCATCTATGGCGCGGCCAAGGTGCCGCATTACAACCGTGACGCCATCAGCCGGATGCTGGGGCTTGATCCCGGTAAACTTCAACTCAGTGAAGGCCATGTCGGCGGCGGCTTCGGAATACGCGGCGAACTTTATCCGGAAGACGTGCTGGTCTGCGCCGCGGCCTTGCGGCTGCGCCGGCCGGTCAAATGGATAGAAGATCGCAAGGAACATCTGCTGGCTGCCAATCATTCGCGCGATCAGGCCTATCACCTTCTGGCAGCCGTCGATCCGCACGGGTTCATTCTCGGCCTCAAAGCAGAGCTTTTCACCGATCAGGGCGCCTATGTGCGCACGCACGGCACCACGGTGACTGACTTGTCCGCGGGAATGTTGCCCGGCCCCTATGTGATTCCGGCCTATTCCGTCGAAGGCCATATTCGTCTCACCAACAAGACTCCGGCGGGCACCTATCGTGCTCCCGGGCGATATGAGTCGACGTTTGCCCGCGAGCGCCTGATCGAGAAGATCGCAGCGGAACTGGAGCTTTCATCGATCGATGTTCGCCGCATCAATCTCGTCCCGGAAGATGCCATGCCGTTCGATCGGGGAGTCGAAACGCTTGGAACCCACATTGTCTACGATTCCGGAAAGTACCACGATCTTCTTGAGCGCCTGCTTGTTCACCTCGACTACGATCGCCTGCGCGAAGAAATCGCCGCCCGTCGCGCCGGGGGCGAGATGGTTGGCCTGGGTATAGCTTATTTTGTCGAAAAGAGCGGCCTCGGCCCCGATGACCTCGTGCGCATGAGTCTCGACAAATCGGGCGCGGTGGAAATCGTGACCGGAGTTGCATCCATCGGTCAGGGTGTGGAGACCGTGTTGGCGCAGATCTGCTCGGAAACGCTCGATATCCCGATCGAGCGCATCACCGTCGTTCACGGCCAGACCGACCGGATCGAGTGCGGCCGCGGCGCCTTCGCCTCGCGTGTGACGGTGATGGCGGGCTCCGCCGTGAAGATCGCTTCCGAGGCGCTGCGCGACCGCGCCGTGGCGGTCGCCGCCGATTTGCTTCAGGCCGCGCCCGACCAGCTTTGTCTGGTCGATGGCGCGGTGACGGTGCGCCAGGGCGGAGCGTCGATACGCCTCGGCGACATTGCGGGCCAGCTTGAGCAGACAGACGGACTGAAAAGCGAGGGGTGGTTCCGCGCCGACCATATGACCTATCCCTATGGCATTCATTTCGCGCAAGTTAAGGTCGATCCGCTGACCTGCGGCATCAGCATCGAAAGATATCTGGTGGCCTATGATGTCGGACGGGCCGTCAATCCCATGCTGGTCCAGGGACAGATCGCAGGCGGCGTCGCGCAGGGGATCGGCGGCGCGCTGCTCGAAGAGTTTGTCTACGATGAACAGGGGCAGCCGCTCGCGACGAGCCTTGCCGACTATTTGATGCCGACCTGCCGCGAAGTGCCCGACGTCGAGGTTTTGCTGCGCGAAGACGCGCCGAGCCCGTTAAATCCGCTTGGCGTCAAAGGGGCGGGAGAGGGAGGTATCACCGGCGTGGGCGCGGCGCTTGCCTCGGCGATCGATGCGGCCCTGCAGCAACCGGGTGCCGTGGATCGTCTTCCGATCACGCCTGACCGCTTGCACCGAATCTTGCATCGAAAGCGCGGATCGTCCTGACGACTGAAGCGACTGCAAAACGGAAGGATAAGCATGCTCCAGGATCAAGCAGGGATGAGATGAAGCTGCATCAGGAATTTACGATCGCGCATCCACTCGATGAGGTCTGGCGTTTCCTTCATGACGTCCCGAAGGTCGCGGGCTGTTTGCCGGGCGCCGAATATGTCGGCGCGACGGAGGAGGGGCGGCATCTCGGCAAGGTTTCGGCGAAGGTCGGCCCGTTTCAAGCAAGTTTCGACGGCGAGGCGGCGGTTCACTACGACGAAGAGAAAAAATCGGTGGCGCTCGAAGGCAAGGGCGTCGATCGCAAGGGAGCCAGTCGCGGCAAGATGAGCATGAACTGCCTCTTGCTGCCAAAAGGCGACCTGACCGGCGTCGTTGTCGATTCCGATATCCAGCTCTCGGGAACCATCGCGCAATTCGGGCGTACCGGTCTCATCTCCGAAGTCGCCAACGCGCTCGTCGCTAATTTCGTGCGCAACGCTGAAGCTGCAATCGGCACGGTACGTGCATCGAAGAAAGGCGCCGATGCCGAAGTTGCGGCGGACACGTCCGCTCAGGATATGTCCGGCGGCAAGCCGATCGGCGGCTTTGCCTTGGTCGCCATGCTCATCAGGGGATTTATCCGATCCCGGTTTCGTCGCGGTGGTTGAGAATAAATCACCGTTCAACGTGGGAGTTCTTAGCTATGAGCCTGACCATGAGACCCGGCGCGGATGAAATTAGGATGGCGAAGTGCCCGGCGCCAATGGGGTTTTCTGCCCACTATAGTATCTCCCGCTGCGTAAATATTGGGCGCGCTATTTTCCGCGCGGTTTGAAACTATTCGTTCGTGAAACGATGTCGTCGCTCCACAGATCTGGGGTCAAAGGGGAATCAAGATCATGCAACAGCTATTGAAGAGAAAGTATTGGACCATGCTCGCCGCGGCCGGCGCGGCGATCTCTTGTGGGGCTGCGGCCTACGCCGCCGGCTTTACGCTTCCAGCGGCGCCCAAGATCGCATTTCTCTATTTCGATCAGAAGAACGATGGCGGCTGGACCCAGGCCTTTGACGAGGCGCGCCCGAAGATCGAGAGCGCGGTCGGCATGAAGATTCCGTTCGTGGAGAAAGTGCCGGAGGTCGCCGGCCAGATCAAACCCGCCGCGGAGCAGTTCATCCAGCGCGGCTACAACGTCATCATTGGCACCGCATTCGGATATTCCGACACTTTCAAGGAACTGTCCGAGAAGTATCCGACGGTTGCCTTTCTCAATGCGTCCGGCACCACCAACGGCCCCAACCTCGAATCGTTCTATGGCCGGACTTACGAGAGCCAGTATCTGTGCGGCATGATTGCGGGCGGAATGTCCAAATCCGGCAAGCTGGGTTTCGTTGCCGCGCATCCGATCGGTCCGGTCAACTGGACCATCAATGCCTATGAACTCGGTGCCCAGAAGATGAATCCGAAGGCCACCGTCACGGTGATCTTCACCGGCGCTTGGAACGATCCTGTGAAGGAGCGTGCCGCGGCCGAGGCTCTGGCGGATCAGGGCATCGACGTGATCGGCCAGCATGTCGACACGCCGACGCCGCAGATCGTTGCGCAGGAGCGCGGCATTTACGGCACGGGACATCACCGCGATTTGCGTGAGTTCGCGCCGAAGGCGACATTGTGCTCGTCGGTTTGGACCTGGGACAAGTTCCTGTCGCCGGAACTGAAGAAGATTGCGGCGGGCAATTGGCAGCCCAGTCCCTATGGCGCATTCCCCGGCATCAGCGAGGGTGGCACCGATATCGCCTGCTGCGGATCGGCGGTACCAAAGGAAGTCGTCGACAAGGTGATGGCCGAGCGCGCCGCGATCATTGCCGGAAAGCAGATCTTTACCGGACCGATGAGCGATACCACCGGCAAGGAGCAGCTTGCGGCCGGCAAGCCGATCGACGACGGCAGTTTATGGAAGATGGATTGGTACGTGCCGGGCGTGATCGCACAGAAATAGCGGTAATACCGGACGTCTCGATGACTTCAGCGCTTGAGCTCACCGGAATCAGGAAGACGTTTGACGGCGTCGTCGCACTTGACGGCGCCGTCTTCTCGGCGATACCCGGAGAGGTTCACGCGCTGCTCGGCGAAAACGGCGCGGGCAAGTCGTCGCTGATGAACATCGCGGCAGGCTTTTACGTCCCGGATGCCGGAACTGTCGCGGTCAACGGCGAAACGGTTGCGCTGTCCGGTCCGGCCGACGCGCGCGGCCGCGGAATCGGCATGGTTCACCAGCATTTCAAGCTGGTGAAGCCATTCACCGTTGCGGAGAACATCCTGCTGGCGAATCCGCGGCCGAGCTTTCGTTCCGGAATTCAGGACATTCGCCAGAACGTCCGCAAACAGGCGGATCAGCTCGGCTTCGATATCGATCCCGAACGGCGGGTTGGCGATCTCTCGGTCGCCGAGCAGCAGCAGGTGGAAATCATCAAGGTGCTGATCGGCGGCGCCCGAATTCTTATTCTGGATGAGCCTACGGCGGTGTTGACCGATGTCGAGGCGGAGCGGTTGCTGCAAATCGTTCGCCGTCTCGCCGATAGCGGCGTCGCCGTGGTGCTGGTCACCCACAAGCTTCACGAGGTGAAGCGCCACGCCGATGCCGTCACCATCATGCGCGGCGGACGCACGGTCGCGACTGCGGATCCACACGTAGCCTCTGCGGCGGAGCTGACGGAGTTGACCGTCGGTCAGACGGCGCCGCTACCGGCACGGGCCGAGCGCCCGCGCGGAACAACGCTTCTCAATGTCGGCGCCTTGTACTGCGCCCGCGGCGATGGCCAGGTGATGGTGGCCGACGCCAGCTTCTTCGTCCGCGCCGGTGAGATTTACGGTCTTGCCGGCGTCAGTGGTAACGGTCAGGCCGAACTGGCCGAAGCGCTGATCGGCGCGCGCCAGCCGCTCTCCGGAGAAATCTGGCTGGAAGGGCCGGGCGATATCGGAACGCTGCCTCCGGCCGTCCGTCGCGAAGCCGGGCTCGCCGCGATCCCCGCCGATCGCTATGCGTTCGCGTTGGCCGGATCGTTGTCGATCGCGGATAATTTCACGGTCGCGACCATCCAGTCCGGTCGTTACGGGACGCCCTGGCTGATCGACCGGACCGCGATGCGCCGCGACGCCCTGGAGGCTGTCGCGGCCTACGATGTGCAGGGTGTGCGCGGCGTCGGGCAAAAGGCGGCCTTGCTGTCGGGAGGCAATGCCCAGAAGCTGGTGATCGCCCGCGAATTCAGCCGGCAGCCGACGGTGATCGTCGCGCATAGTCCGAGCCGCGGGCTCGATGTGCGGGCCTGTGCCGCCGTGCATGAGCGGCTGCTTGCCGCGCGTGATCGCGGCGCGGCGGTGGTGCTGATCAGCGAAGACCTCGACGAAATCCTCGCTCTTTCCGACCGGATCGGCGTCATGACACGGGGACGGATCGTCGCCGAATTCGACCGACCGGCGGACCGTCAGGAGATTGGCCGCGCGATGGTGGACCATGCATGATGTCGCGATGACGATGCGCGAGAATTCGCCGTCGCCGAAACCGCCGCCGCGCCGCGGCGTGGGCCGCTTTACGCTGGATATGCGCCAGGCGCTTTCGCCGTGGAAGCAGGCCGGCATTCTCGCAGGTTCGCTGGCGATCGGGCTTTTCATTTCGGTGGTGATCCTCGACATTGCCGGCATCGCGCCGTTTGATCTCGTCAGGGAACTCGCGGGTGTCTTCAATGCCGACAGTCTGCGCTCGGTACTGGTCCGGGCTGCGCCGTTGATCCTGGTCGGGCTCAGCGCCGGCCTGGCGTTCCGCATCGGGTTCTGGAATCTCGGTTTGGAGGGCCAGATGGTGTTCGGCGGCATCGGCGCGACGGCGGTGTCCATCTATGGCATCGGGCCGGAATCGACGCGGCTCGTCGTGATGGGCATTGCCGCATCCGCAGGCGGCCTGTTGTGGGTGATGCTGGCGTATTGGATGAAGGTGCGCTTTCGCGTCAACGAGATCATCTCGACGCTGCTGATGAATTATATCGCCTCGTATTTTCTGCTGCATCTGTTGTACGGCGCCTGGCAGGATTCCAAGACCGCGTTTCCGCAATCGACCCAATATCAGCCATTCGAGCGGCTGTCCGATATCGGATATGGCATCAATAGCGCGCTTCTGGTCGCGCTTGCCGCGGCCGTGGTGGCGGGATGGGGCGTCCATCTCAGCCGGGCCGGCTTCTACATGCGCTTCATCAGCGCCAATCCCAATATGGCAAAGGTGGTCGGCGTTCCCGTGCGGACGATCAGTATCGCGGTGATCGCGCTCTCGGGTGTCGCGGCGGGGCTTGCGGGTTTCGTCAACGTCGCCAGCCAGGAGGGGCGGCTGACGCAGTCGTTCTTTGACGGTTACGTGTTTTCCGGCGTTCTGATCGCGTTCCTGTCGCGCAACGATCCGATCATCGTGGTGATCGTGGGATTCCTGCTCGCGGTCCTGTTCGTGACCGGTCAAACGCTGCAGGTTTTTTACCAGATTCCCTTCACCATGGTGCAGCTCATCGAGGCCATTATCGTGATCGCGGTCGCGTCATCCGAATTCCTGATCCGCCACCGCATTCGCTGGACTCGCTGAACATGCGCGTGGAGAGTTGGAGAAACGAGCTACGTGCATGAATGATTTTTTCATCAACTGGCTGGCGAACGTTCCCGGCACCGCGGCGCCTTACGCATTCGCGGCGCTCGGCTTGATTATTTCCGAACGCTCCGGAGTCCTGAACCTGACCGCCGAAGGACTGATGCTCGTGGGCGCCGTCGCCGGCCTGGGCGCCAGCCTGACGATGGGCGGCCATCCGTTGATCGCGCTTCTGGTCGCGATGCTGGCAGCGAGCCTCATGTCGTTGTTGTTTGCGGGCCTCGTCGTGATCCTGCGCGTCAATCAGGTGATTGCGGGCCTGTCGGTCGTGTTCTTTTGTCAAGGGCTGACCGGCTTGATCGGTACGCTGGCGAATTGGCAAAATCACCCGATTGCCGGCCTCAAGAAGATTGCGATCTGGCCGCTCTCGGAAATTCCCGTGATCGGCCGTATCCTGTTCGATCAGGATCTGGTCGTCTACCTCGCCATCCCGATCTTTTTTGCGGTATCGTTTTTCCTGCGCAGATCGATGCTGGGACTGAAGCTGCGTGCGGTGGGCGAGAACCCCGCGGCCGCTGATGCCGCTGGGCTTAACGTATCGTTGTACCGGATCGGCGCGATCGTGGCGGGTTCGTCGCTGGTCGGACTGGCGGGCGGCTATATCTCCGTCGTGAGTGTCAAGCTGTGGGTCACGGGCATGGTGGGAGGGCGCGGCTGGATCGCGGTGGCCCTCGTGGTGTTTGCACGCTGGGCGCCGTGGCCGGCGCTGGCCGGAGCGCTGCTGTTCGGGTGTATCGAAGGCGTGGTTCCGCGTATCGCCGCGGCCGGGATCAGTGTTCCGCAATACCTGATGCTGATGACGCCCTATGTCGCGACCATCGCGGTGATGATGTGGGTGGGGGCGCGCAACCGCGGCTATCAGGGCGAGCCGGGCGCGCTTGGCCAGCCGCATGTGCGGGAGGAGCGGCGATGACCGCACAAGTTCGGCATGGACCTCCATTTCGTCTAAGATTCGGTTCAGATACCTGCCAGGTCAGATAGTCGGAGGTCACCATCGCCATGCGCATTCACGTTTACGGCCAGCCGCGCGACGTCACGACCGGATTCGACGATTACCTCGATCCCGCCAAGACCGCGGTGGTCTCGATCGATATGCATCGCGGCCATCTCGATCCATCGCCGGATTGTCCCTGTCCAGCGCCGCGCGCCCGCGACGTCGTCGCTCCGATCGATGCCTTTCACGACAAGGTTCGGGCGCTCGGCATCCCCATCATCCATGTCCGGTCGGTGCTGCGGCGAAGCGGCGTCGACGATCTCAACGGCATCAGCGCGGCCTGGCGGCGCACGTTTCCGCTTCACGTCGGGGCGATACCTAACAGCGAAGCTCACGCCATCGAAGGTTCGCGCTGGACCGAGTTCGTGACGCGGGTCGAGCCCTCGGATCTGATTGTCGAGACCAAACGGCGGCTGTCGGCGTTTTACCCGACCGATCTGGATTTTCTGCTCCGCAACATGCGGGTGGAGACCATCGTTCTGAACGGCGGCTTCACCGATTGTTGCGTGCTGAACACCGCCTTCGACGCCAACAATCACAATTACCGGGTGATCGTCGCCCAGGATCTGGTGCGCGGCACCGACGACAATCTGGAAGCGGCGGCCCTGGCGATGGTCTCGTTGCATCTGGGCCTGGTGGTGAACTCCAACGACCTGCTCGATGAATGGAGCAGCGGCAAAGCATCAGGCGTTGCGGCTGCGGGCAAGAGCATGAAAATCGCCTGAGGCCGCTTTATGCGGAACGGGCGACGCGCTTTTATTCCAGCATATGGTTGATGCGGAATACGTTCTGCTCGGGATCGAGCAGGACGGCCTGATACCAGTTATAATAGGTCTTGTAGGGCGGCTTGACCAATTGCGCGCCCAGCGAGACCGCCTTCGGTGTCAGCCGGTCGACCTCGGCCATGCTGGTAACATCGATATTGAGCAAGAACTTGATTCCGCTCACCTCGGAGAATGCGCTTAGCTCCAGCAGGCCATAAGCGTCCTGCGCATTGAAGCCGAGGCTGCTGCGCCCGGTATCCAGCCCCCGGAAAATAGGCGAGCGGATCTTCTCGATCTCCGTGAAGCCGAACACATCGATATAGAACTGGCTCAGGGCGACGATATCCTGCGCAAAGACATTGACGTAGGATAGCGTCGCCTTGTCCAGGGATTCAGCCGTGGAATTCGTCATGCTGTTTTCCTGGCGCCTTCGCCGAAGGTCGTCTGCTTGACGAATTTGCTGGTCAGGTGGTCGCCGGACGACACCGGCTCATATTTGGCCGGGTTACCGGGCCCTTTACAGCTCTCGAGGCATTCGACCATCGCGTCGTAATTGGGCTGATGAAAGAACACCAGCGAAAGCCGCGCGCTGTCATTGGCCTTGTCCCGCGGCGGATTGGCGACGCGATGAAGCGTCGAGGACCACAGGTCGTTGGTCCATTGCATCATGAGGTCGCCGATATTGACGACGAATCCTCCTCCCACCGCCGGAACGTCGATCCATTCTCCGGCCTTGTTATAGACTTGGAGGCCGCCGGGGCGGTCTTCCGTCCGCACGACGGTCAGGCTGCCATAGTCGGAATGGGCGCCGGCGCGCAATTGGCCGGGCAGGGGCGCCTCGTGCTGATCGGGGTATTTCAGCGCCCGGAACATGCTGATGTGCTTATCGATCTTGTTGTCAAAATAGGTTTCGGGCAAATCAAGGCCGAGCGCGAAGATCCGCATCAGCATCTTCGAGAGATCGGACATCGCCTCGAAATATTCGGTCCAGGACTTCTTGAAATCCGGGATTTGTTCTGCCCATAGATTGGGCGCGAAATGCGGTCCGGCGGCCGGCCCATTGAAATATGGATCGTCCGGCACGTCGACGGGGCCGATCGAAAATGACTCCTTGAGATCGCCGGGCGTTTTTTCATCAAGGCTGTAGGACAGGCCTTCGTCGCCGACGGCGCTGTAACCGCGGACCTGGTCATCCTTCGGCCGCTTGAGCGCCATCTTGTCCGCAGCCGGCAGGTTGAAAAAAGCCCGTGCGCTCGCATCGACCCGATCGACCAGCGCGGAAGGGACGCCATGCCCGGTAATGACCAGAAAGCCGATATCCCGGCAGGCTTGCGCCACCGCCTTGGCCACAGCCTGCCGGCCTTCGGGGGAGCCGGTGCGATACGGCGAGAGGTCGATGATCGGGATGCTCATCAGTGTCATGGGCTACTTCCATTGTTTAATGCGGTTTGCACAAGACGGCGGCACTGCAATTTGACGAACTAGCAGCAAGCATGTTCCGTGCCATAACTAAGGTTGCCGGCGGTCCGGTTTTGATCCCGACCAACGCCGCGCGAATAGAATCTCGTCCCTATTGGCAGCCGGCAAACGCACCTCCACGAGGATTCCGCAAATCGTCTTGCGGTCGGCAGACGCAGCTTGCGTCCGGGGATGCATATGCCCCAACGATGGCGGGTGATGCCTCGACAGCACGCACGGAACGCATTCCGACGCGATCTTGAAATCCTATTCCAGACATCGGTCCAACTATGAAGTTTATTCCCGGATAGATCGTCTATTGTGCCGCAGCTACGCAACCGGATTGCGCAACCGCGCTGCTACGATCCCGCTCAGGACAGAGATGTCGTGTAGAGCGAGCAGCGAGAAATGCAGACGATTGGCTTGATCGGCGGAATGAGTTGGGAAAGCACTGCTGTCTATTACCGCCGGCTTAACGAGCAGGTGCGCGACCGGTTGGGCGGGCTTCATTCCGCCGAGATATTGATGCGGTCGGTCGATTTCGACGCGATCGTCAGCCTGCAGAAGCAGGGGCGCTGGGACGACGCCTGCAATATTCTGGCGGATATCGCCCGCGCGCTGGAAGATGCGGGGGCGGGCTGCCTGCTGATCTGCACCAACACCATGCACAAGCTGGCCGAGGAGGTGCAGCGCGCGGTATCGATCCCGCTGCTGCATATCGCCGACGTCACCGCAAGCGCCATCAAGGCCGACGGGTGCCAGCGGCCGCTGTTGCTGGCGACGCGCTACACGATGGAGCAGGAATTCTACGTACAGCGGCTGCGCGATCATTTCGGGCTGGATCCCGTCATTCCCGATGCCGATGACCGCACCGTCGTTCACGACATCATCTTCGACGAATTGTGCCAGGGGATCGTCAACGCGCGTTCCCGCGAACTCTATCTCGACGTCATCGCCCGCGGCAAATCGCGCGGCGCCGACAGCGTGATTCTGGGCTGCACGGAAATCTGTCTGCTGGTCGGCCCGCAGCATGTCGACCTCCCGGTGTTTGACTCGACGTTGCTGCACGTTGATGCGGCAATCGAATTCTCGATGGCGAAGCAGACGCCGCATCCGAGGGCTGCATGAAGCGGCGGTTCCGGCCAGGGGTGGTGGCATTGATCTTGCTATGTATTCGCCAGCCTCGCGTCAGTTTGTGACAGAAGAGTGAGTAATATGGTTGTCCCTGTCGATGCCATCAGGCCCGTTCTCGACCACGTTGTGGTCAATGTGATGGGCAAGCTCGATGAGGCTGCCGAGCAATACACGCGGCTCGGCTTCCAGCTCACCGAGCGCGGCCATCACACGCTCGGCTCGAGCAACAATCTCGCGATCTTTCGCGATAACTATCTCGAACTGCTGGGCTACCTGCCCGGGCGCGAAACCATGCGTGCCGATCTGTGGGCGCACCCTGCCGGGCTGACCGGCCTGGTCTTCAAGTCGCCCGATGCCGATCTCGTTTACACGGCGCTGAAGGAGCGCGGCGTGGCTGTGCTCGAGCCGATGAGTTTTGCCCGGCCGGTCCAATTGCCGGGCGGCGCGCAGGATGCGCGCTTCAAGGTGATCCGTGTCGGCGGCGAAGAGGTGCAGAACGGCCGGACGTTCTTCTGCCACCACGATACGCCGGAACTGGTGTATCGCCCCGAATGGCAAAAGCATCGCAACGGCGTCACCGAAATCGTCGAATTCGTCATCGCCTCGCGCGATCCGGCGCGAACCGCTTCGCTCTATGAGCGGATGTTCGGCGCCCCGTTGCTGACGCCCGTTGCCGGCGGCGTGTCGTTTGCGGCCGGGGCTGCGACCGTGTTCGTGTTGGAGCCGGAGGCGGTCACCGAGCGTTACGCCGGCGCCGCGCTGGCCGATCCGGACGGTTCGGATCGGATGGTCGCGCTGACATTCAAGGTGACGTCGCTGGACCAGCCGCGCGCGGTGTTCGACGCCGCGAAGATTCCTTACCGGCTTTTTGAGCGCCGGATCGTGGTCGATCACGCGCAGGCCGCCAATGTCGCGCTTGGGTTCACCGCATGAGGACGCGCGACGTGACGAACACGCAACAGGCCGTGGGCAGATGGGCGACTGATTTGCCCGCCGTGGCCTAACAACGGAGTGATACAAAAGATGCGAGCGGTAGTTCTTCGGGAACATGGCGACAACGACAAGCTTGAATATGTCGCGGATTATCCGACGCCGAAGGCGGGCGAGGGCGATGTCGTCGTGCGGGTCAAGGCCTCGTCGATCAATTATCACGACGTGTTCACCCGTCGTGGCATGCCGGGCATCAAGGTGCCGCTGCCGGTCATTATCGGGCTCGACGTGGTCGGCGAGATCGCCGAGATCGGCGCTGGCGTCAACGGTTGGAAAATCGGCGATCGCGTTCTGATCGACCCGGTCAACCGCGTCGAAGGCGGCCTGATGGGCGAGACCCAGGATGGCGGCCTCGCCGAATTCTGCCGCGCCAAGGCCCATCAACTGGTGCGGATTCCCGAAGGGGTCAGCTTCGAGCAGGCGGCGGCGCTGCCGGTCGCCTACGGCACCGCGATCCGGATGATGAACAGCATCGGCCGGATCAAGGCCGGCGAGAAGGTGCTGATCCTCGGCGCCAGCGGCGGTGTCGGCGTCTGCTGCGTCCAGCTCGCCAAGCTCGCGGGCGCCTATGTCATCGCTTGCGCCGGCAGCGAGGAAAAGGGCCGGCGGCTGACCGAACTCGGCGCGGACGAGATCATTCTCTACACCCAGAACGATTTCATGAAGACGGTGTTCGAGCGCCACGGCAAGCCACATCGGCGGCGATTTGTCGAGGGCGGCGGCGTCGACGTCGTGGTCAACTTCACCGGCGGCGATACCTGGGTGAAATCAATGCGCTGTCTGAAGCTGGGCGGCCGCCTCCTCACCTGCGGTGCCACCGCCGGCTACGCACCCACCGAGGATATCCGCTTCATCTGGACCTTCGAATTGCAGGTCCTCGGCTCCAACGGCTGGGAGCGCGAGGACATCGAGAAATTATTCGAGCTGGTGCGGGGCGGCAAACTCCAGGTGCTGATCGACAAAGCCTACCCGCTCAAGGAGGCGAAAGAAGCGGTGCGGGTGATCGAAGATCGCGCCGTATTCGGAAAAGTCGTGGTGGTGCCGTGAGCAAGTCCGAGACTACGGCGCTGACGGCCGCCGAAATCCAAAAGATGCTGGATGCCTCGCCGTTCAACCTGTTTCTGGGCCTCACCGTGGTCAGCGCCGATCCGGTCAAGCAGGAAGTCACCATGCGCTCGGCGATGCGCGCGGAGTTTGAGCGCCGTCCGGGATCGAAACAGTGGCACGGCGGCGTGATCGCTTCGGTGATCGATACCGTCGGCGACTTCGCGGTCGGCATGATGGTCGGCCGCGGATTGCCGACGGTCAATTTCCGCGTCGACTATCTGAAGCCCGCGGTCGATACCGCGCTGGTCGCGGTGTCGCGGGTTCGCCGCGCCGGAAAGAGCGTCGGCGTCGCCGACGTGGACGTGTTCGACGAGAAAGGCGCGCTGCTGGCGATCGGAAGAGGGACCTATTCGACGCTCGAGTCAAAATAACAGCGCCTCTCAAATAACAACACTGGGACGGAATACGCACGGCGAGGAACTGGTTCGACGTAATCGAAACAAGGAAGAACGATGAACAGGTTTTCGAGGCGCGATTTTCTGATGACGAGCGCGGGCGCCGCGCTCGCCACCCGCTTGATCGATCCTGCCCGTGCCGACGTCGAGGCGCCGAAGCGCGGCGGCACGCTGATCGCGACCTGGGGCGGCTTGGAGCCGCAATCGCTGTTCGTTCCGGCCGGTGGTGGGTCGAGCCCGTATTTTACCTCGACCAAGGTCCACGAGCGGCTGCTCCGGTTCACGGTCGATCTCAAGTTCGAGCCCGTGCTGGCGCTCGAGATCAAGCCTGCGGCTGATTTCCGCAGTTACACGATCAAGCTGCGCGACGGCGTCACCTGGCACGACGGCAAACCGTTCACCGCCGACGACGTCGTGTTCAATGTGATGGAATATTGGAAGCCGATTTCGGCGGGGGTATCGCTGGATGCGCTGGAGAGCGCTGAAGCGACCGATCCGCTGACGGTGGTGCTGAAGTTCAAGGCGCCCGTTCCGGAGTTCTTCCTCAAATCGGTGCTTGCCGGCAAGTCCGGCCTCATCATCCCCAAGCATATCTATGCGGGCAGCAACATCATCACCAACCCGATCAACAACACGCCGGTCGGCACCGGTCCGTTCAAGGTCAAGGAATGGGTTCGCGGCAGCCACGTCGAGTATCTTCGCAACGACAAATACTGGAATCCGTCGCTGCCCTATCTGGACCGTCTCGTGATCCGCTGGTGGCGCGACCCGGCGTCGCGCTCGGCGGCCTTCGAGGCCGGCCAGCTCGATATCGGCACCTTCAACCCGATCCCGATCCCGGACATCGATCGTCTCGCCAAGGGCGGCAAGATCATCGCGGAAACCAAGGGCTATTCGAACTCGGCCTGGGTCGCCACCATCGAGTTCAACCAGCGCCGCGAGATCTTCAACAAACGGGAGGTGCGGCAGGCGCTGATGCAGGCGATCGATCGTCAGTTCATCGCCGACACGATCTTCTTCGGGCGTGCTCAACCTTCGGTCGGCGCCATCCACTCCTCGAACTCGATCTTCTTCACCAAGGATGTCCAGGATTACCCGTTCGATTCCAAGAAGGCGGCCAAGCTGCTCGACGCCGCCGGCTATCCGGTAAAGGGCGGCTCGCGCTTCAAGCTCAACCTGGTCTCGGCCGGCTGGTTCGAGGAGAACGAGAAGATCGGCCAGTACATCAAGCAGGCGTTTGAGGATATCGATATCACGGTCGATCTGGTCGTGCCCGATCGCGCGACGTCGCTGAAACGCATCTACACCGACTATGACTACGATGTCGCGATATCCAACAATTCCGGTAGCGTCGAACTGATCCCCAGCACGACGGAATTCTACACCACCGACGGCATTGTCAAGGGCGCCGCGTTCCGCAATGCCACCGGCTATTCGAACCCGAAACTCGACGAGGTCGTTGCCAGGATGGCGGTCGAGACCGACGAGCGGAAGCGGATCGCGCTGGCCGGGGATTTCGATCGCCTCGCCAGCAGTGAGGCGCCGCTGTTGCCGCTGGTCGATCTCGAACCGGTGACGATCGCTCGTTCCGACGTCCGCAACCATTCCACTACCGCGGACTTCATGGGCGAAAGCTGGGCCGAACTCTGGCTCGACCGCTGAACGGAGGGCCGACTTGCGTCGCATCGTCCTTCGCCGCCTCGCGCAGATCATCCCGCTGGTATTCGCGGTGATCGTGCTCAACTTCGTCCTGATCCATCTCGCGCCCGGCAGCTTGTTCGACGTCATGACGTCCGAACAGCAGATCACGGATCCTTCGATGCTCGATCAGCTGCGTCATACCTACGGGGTTGACCAGCCGACCTGGGTGCAGCTCGTGAAATACATCTGGTCGGTGATGCGGCTCGACCTTGGTTTTTCCTACCGGCAGAACGCTCCGGTGCTCGACGTGATCATGGACCAGTTGCCCGCTACCCTGATCCTGATGCTGTCGGCCACCGCGATTGCGCTTCTGGTCGGCGTGACCGCAGGCGTGCTGGCGTCAATCCGGGTCAATTCGATCTGGGACAACCTGATCTCGCTCGGCGCGGTGTTTTTCTTTGCCGCGCCGAGTTTCTGGCTCGGAATCATGATGACCGTGCTGTTCGCGGTCAAACTCGGCTGGTTTCCGGTGGGCGGCATGCGCACGATCGGCACCGACAACGGCGCGTTCGCCGATGCGCTGGATGTGATGCATCATCTGGTGCTGCCAGCCACCGCGCTCGGCCTGTTCTACGCCGCGACCTACGCGCGGGTGATGCGGGCCTCGATGCTGGAGGTGCTCCGGCTCGATTTCGTCCGCACCGCGCGCGCCAAGGGATTGTCGTCCACGCGGGTCACGCTGGCGCATGTGATGCGCAACGCGCTGTTTCCGGTCATCACGCTGCTCGGCCTGCAACTGGGCACGATCCTCGGCGGCAGTGTGGTGATCGAGGCCGTGTTCAGCTGGCCTGGCATCGGCAGCCTGCTGTTCGACAGCATCATGAGCCGCAATTTCCCGATGGTGCTCGGGGTGCTCGTGCTCGGCTCGCTGCTGGTCGCGGTCGCCAACGCCGCGGTGGACCTGCTCTATCTGCGGCTCGATCCGCGCATTCGGCCGAGATAGGCGCATGTTGACGCTGACCGTCGATTTTGCTCGCCGTTTCGCCCGCAATCGCGCGGCACTGGTCGGGTTCGTGCTGGTGGTCGTGGTGATCGGTGTCGCGGTGGCCGCGCCCTGGATGTTCCCGCGCAACCCGCTGCGCATTGTCGGCCGTCCCGAGATCTGGCCGTTCGTCAATCCGCGCTACCCGTTGGGCACGGATTCGCTGGGCCGTGATATCGCGGCGATGATCGCCTACGGCGCGCGCACCACGCTGCTGATCGGACTTTGCGCCAGCCTCACCGCGACGATCATCGGCATCACGGTCGGCGCGACCGCCGCCTATTTCGGCGGATGGGTCGACGAGGTGCTGATGCGCTTCACCGAACTGTTCCAGACCATCCCGAACCTGATCTTCGTGCTGACGATCGTCTCGATCCTCGGCCAGAAGATCGAATATGTGACGATCGCTGTCGGGATCGTGAGCTGGAATCCGATCGCGCGGCTGACACGCGCGGAATTCCTGTCGCTGCGCGATCGCGAATTCGTCCAGGCCTGCCGCGCCATGGGCATGGGCAACCTGCGGATCATGTTCGGCGAGATCCTGCCCAACGCGCTGCCGCCGGTGATCGTGCTGTCGTCGCTGGTGATCGCCGGCGCCGTGCTGTTCGAGTCGGCGGTGTCGTTTCTCGGCCTTGGCGATCCCAATGTCTCGAGCTGGGGGCGCCTGATCGGCGACGGCCGCACCCTGATCCGCACCTCCTGGTACATCTGCGCGGTGCCGGGCGTGGCGATCATGCTGACGGTGCTGGCGCTCAATTTGGTTGGCGACGGCCTCAACGACGCGCTCAACCCCAAGCTTCGGGATCGCTGACATGGGTCTCAGCAAGGTTCTTGATAGCGCCCAGATCCTCGATATCGACCGGCTGCAGGTGTCGCTGTTCACCCGGCGCGGCGTGCTGCCCGCGGTCGATGGCCTGTCGCTGACGGTCGCGGCCGGCGAGACCGTGGCGGTCGTCGGCGAGTCCGGCTGCGGCAAGTCGCTGACGGCGCTGGCCGTGATGCGCCTGTTGCCATGGCCGCCGGCCAGGATCGTCGGCGGCGCGGTACGTTTCATGGGACGCGATCTTGCCGCCTTATCCGATCGCGCGATGCAGCGTGTGCGCGGCAAGGATATCTCGATGATCTTCCAGGATCCGATGACGTCGCTCAATCCGGTGGTGACCATCGGCGATCAACTGATCGAAGCGGTGCGGTCGCACAACGACGTATCGCACAAGGAGGCGTTGAACCGGGCGGTCGAATTGCTGCGGCGGGTCCGCATTCCGGACGCGGAACGCCGGGTGCAGGATTTTCCGCACCAGATGTCCGGCGGCATGAGCCAGCGCGTGATGATCGCGATGGCGATCGCTTGCGGGCCGAAACTGCTGATCGCCGACGAGCCGACCACCGCGCTCGACGTCACCATCCAGGCGCAGATCCTGGATCTGATGAAGGAATTGCAGGCGAGTTCCGGCATGGCAATGATCATCATCACCCATGATCTCGGTGTCGTCGCCGAGACCGCCGACCGTGTCGTGGTGATGTATGCCGGCCGCAAGGTCGAGGAGGCGCCGGTCGAGGCGTTGTTCGAGCGGCCGCTGCATCGCTATACGCGCGGCCTGCTCGGCGCCACGCCTTCGGCGATGCGGCGGCACGGTGCCAGGCTGGCCGAGATCAGCGGCGCCGTTCCGGCTCTGTCCGAACTGCCGCCCGGCTGCGCCTTCCAGAACCGCTGCCCCGATGCCTTCGACCGCTGCCGCGCCGAGCGGCCGGCCTTGATGCCGCTAATGCCGGGCCGGACCGTGGCGTGTTTCGCCGCCGAAGAGGAGTTGTCGCGACATGTCGCTGCTGTCGGTACTTAGCCTTTGCGTGCAATACCAGAGTGCGCAGGGCACGGTGCGCGCGGTTGACGATGTCAGCTTCGAACTCGAGGCCGGCGAGACCATCGGTTTGGTCGGCGAATCCGGCTGCGGCAAGTCGACCTTGTCCAAGGCGATCATGCGCCTGGTGCCGAGCTCCGACGGCCGCGTCATGCTCGACGGCCAGGATATCACCGATCTGCAGGGCGCCCAGCTCAGGCCGGTGCGCAAGACCATGCAGATGATCTTTCAGGACCCTTACGGCTCGCTCAATCCGCGCCACGACATCGGCACCATCATCGGTCAGCCGCTCAGCGTCGCCGGATGGCTGCGCCGCGACATCCGCGATCGGGTCACGGAGCTGATGCGGCAGGTCGGGTTGCCGGCGGACGCGGCGCGGCGCTACCCGCATGAATTCTCCGGCGGCCAGCGCCAGCGGATCGGAATAGCCCGCGCGCTGGCGCTGCGGCCGAAGGTCATCATCTGCGACGAGCCGGTGTCGGCGCTGGACGTCTCGGTCCGTGCCCAGGTCATCAACCTGCTGCAGGATTTGCAGCAGCAGACCGGCGTGTCATATCTGTTCATCTCGCACGATCTGTCGGTGATCGAGCACGTCTCCGACCGGCTGATCGTGATGTATCTTGGCCGCATCGTCGAAAGCGGCGGTGGCGCCGATCTCTGGCGGAAGCCGGCGCATCCTTATACGCAGGCGCTGCTGGCAGCCGCGCCGGTCGCTGATCCGAAGCTGGCGCGCAGCCGGACCAGGAGCATTCTGCAAGGCGAATTGCCAAGTCCGCTCAATCCGCCGGCGGGTTGCAGCTTCCACGACCGCTGTCCGATGGCGCGTGAGCGCTGCAGCCAGGAGCGGCCGGTGCTGCGGGCCGTGTCCGGCGGCCGCATGGTGGCCTGTCACTACGACCTGCTCGAACAGCCCGCCGAGGCGCCGCAGGCCGTGAGCGTGGCGCGATGAACAATCTCGGGGAAAAGGAGTCTTGCCATGCGCTGGCACAATCTTGGTGATCTAGTCGACCGCAGCGCCGATCTCGACAAGGAGGCCATCGTCGACCTCGCCTTGCCCGGCGGCCCGAGGATCTACACTCATCGGCAGGTCGATCGCCTCGCCAATGGCGTTGCGAATTATCTGTCCGAGCGGGGCTTCGCCCGCGGCACCCATATCGCGATCGCGTCGTTAAACCGGGCCGAATATGCCATCGCTTATTTCGGCATCATGCGGGCCGGCTGCGTGGCCGTGCCGGTCAATATCAAATTGCCACGCGAGACCGCCGATTATGTGATGGACGATGCCGCCATTGCGCTGGCCTTTGTTGACGCAGCGAGCCGCGGGATCGTGCGCGACACTATTCCGGTCATCGACTTCGACGACACCGGCCCGAACGGGTTTGCCGCGACCATCATGCCCGGCGATTTTACCAGCGTGACGGCGGGTCCCGACGAGGTCGGCCAGATGCTCTACACGTCCGGTTCGACCGGTCGGCCCAAAGGCGTGCCACTGTCACACTATGGCCAGCTCTGGGCGATTTCGATCCGCACCGGCGGCGCTCTCAATGAAGCCGAGCGCTATGTCATCGCGCAGCCGCTGTTCCACATGAACGGGCTGTTTGCGCTCAAGACTATCTTTGCCAGCAACGCCTCGGTGGTGCTGCTGCCGGCGTTCGAGACTCGCAGCTATATCGAGGCGATCGCGAAATATAAGGTGACCGCGGCCGGAGCCGTGCCCACGATGTGGGCGAGGGTGGTCAAGGAGACCGAGCTGCTGGCGCGGAACGACATCACCTCGGTCCGCCGGCTGATGCTGGGTTCGGCGCCGATGACGATGGGACTGTGGGACAAGATCAAGCAGGCGCTGCCCAACGTGACGATCTCGATCGGCTACGGCACCACCGAGGCCGGGCCCGCGGTGTTCGGACCGCATCCGAACGGCATTCCGACGCCACCGCTGTCATTGGGCTATCCGATCACGCTCGACAGCGTCAAGCTCGTCAATGGCAGCGAGAACGAGGGCGTTCTGCTGATGCGTAACCCGTCGCTGATGGACCACTACCATCATTTGCCGGAGCAGACGGCGAAGGCGATCATCGATGGCTGGTACTACAGCGGCGACGTGATGCGGCGCGACGACAATGGATTCTATTATTTCGTCGGCCGTGCCGACGACATGTTCGTCTGTTCGGGCGAGAACATCTATCCGGGCGAGGTCGAGAAGCTGCTCGAACGTCATCCGCAGGTGCAGCAGGCGGCGGTAGTGCCGTTGCCGGACGAGGAGCGCAGCCAGGTCCCGGTCGCCTTCATCGTTACACGCGCCGATGCCAGGCCGAGCGCCGAGGAGATACGGAAGTTCACCATCGCCAACGGGCCGGCCTATCAGCATCCGCGCCGAATCGAATTCGTCAACGAACTGCCCTGGGCCGGCACCAACAAGATCGACCGCAAATCCCTGATCGCGCGAGCGCGTTCGCTTGAAGCGGCCCAGGGCTGGTCGGTGTGACGGCGCTGTCGGGCAAGATCGCACCCGGTCGCGTCGGCGGCGGTCAGCGCCCGTAGGCCGCTTTCTCCCGCAAAAACTCGCGCGTCGCGGCGGTGATCGCCGCTGTCGTTCAGTAACCCGACCAAACCTGGAATTGCACGTGAGCCCCTTTCCGGGCTGGCGTAACCTTCTTGCTGCAAGTTTGCGCAGGCGTTGATAAAAATTTATACTCGCCGACCAAGAAATCTAGCAATATCATTGCTCAAATTCAGTAGCGGATAGTATAAATTTCCGTACTCTGCCTGGATTGGAGACCGACATGCTCAGCGAACTCGATCGCAAGATCCTCGCGATCCTGCAGGTGGACAGCAGCGCGTCGATGCAGGAAATCGCCGAGCGGGTCGGGTTGAGTTCGACACCCTGCTGGCGCCGGATCCAGAAGCTTGAAAGCATGGGCTATATCAAGCGCCGGGTCGCGCTGCTGGATGCGGAAAAACTCAACCTCGGCGTCAGCGTCTTCATCGCGGTCAAGACCAACCAGCACAACGCCGAGTGGGTGCAGAAATTCCGCAAGATCGTCGTCGGCTTTCCCGAGGTGGTGGATTTCTATCGCCTTAGCGGCGACGTCGATTATCTGATCCGCGCGGTGGTGTCCGATATCCGCGCCTATGACGATCTTTACCAGCGCCTGATCGCCAAGATTGATCTGCACGACGTATCGTCGATGTTCACGATGGAGCAGATCAAGTCGACCACCGAATTGCCGCTCATGAACGCATAGGCCGATCGGTGCGACCGGCAGCGCGCTGTTCATGCCGGTGCAGTGTCTTTCTTATCGAGACATAGATGTGTGGCGCGCGTCGATTGCGGAATTCTCTCAGGTTGCAATCTCATCGCGGCGCGCCGATGGCCGTGGCGAACCTCACGAATCCGTGAATGGCATATGTCTTGCTTGCTGGGAGCGGGTCGTCAGCGCATTCCCCGCGCGCCGCTCAGCGGCGAACCATCTGGAGCCTTCATCGAATGTTTCGAAGATTCAATGCGCCGCTACGCGCGCTGTTTGCTGCCGCCGCGGTGGCCGTTCTTGCGACGGCTGCGCGGGCGCAGGAGCCGCAGCGCGGCGGCACGATGGTGATGATTGTCCAGCCCGAGCCGGCGACACTTGCCTCTTATATGTCGGTCGCCGGCAACGTCTGTCCGGTGGCCTGTCAGGTCTATGAAGGTCTGGTGAGCTATGATTGGGACCTCAAGCCGGTGCCGAAGTTGGCTACCTCATGGGAAGTCTCGCCTGACGGCCTGACCGTTACGTTTCACCTGCGAGACGGCGTGACGTTCCACAATGGCGCGAAATTCACCAGCGCCGACGTTCAGTACAGCTTCATGGAAGTGCTCAAGAAGGTGCATCCGCGCGCGCCGGTCGTGCTGGGCGATCTCAGTGCGATCGACACGCCCGACCCGATGACCGCGGTATTCCATTTCAATCATCCGGCGCCTTATCTGATGATGGCGCTCTCCGGTTACGACGCGCCCATTGTCTCCAAGTCGGCGTTCGAGAACACCGACCCGGCAGCCAACCCGACCGCCAACAAGCCGATCGGCACAGGACCGTTCAAGTTCGGCGCCTGGGAGCGCGGCCAATATGTTCGTCTCGATCGCAACCCGAACTATTGGCAGGCAGGGCTGCCTTATCTCGATCATATCGTCGCCCGCTTCATTCCCGATGCTTCCACCCGGTCGGCGGCGCTGGAAACCGGCGAGGTGCAATATGCCGCCTACAGTTCGGTGAACTATTCCGACGTCAAGCGGCTGCAAGCGAACCCGGCGCTGGACACGACCAGCAAGGGTTACGAAATGACGTCGGGCCTCAGCGAAATCGAGATGAACGAGCATCGTCCGCCGTTCGACAAGCGCGAGGTGCGGCAGGCGATCGCCTATGCGATCGATCGCAAGTTCATCATCGATAATGTGCAGTACGGCTTCGGCAAGCCCGCGACCGGGCCGCTCAGCTCCAACTTCAAGCCTTCGGGCCTCTACACCGACGAGGTGCTGCGCTTCGACGTTCCGGATCGCATTGCCATCGCCAACAAGCTGCTCGACGAGGCCGGATTGCCGCGCAAGGCCGATGGGATGCGTTTCGCGGCCACGCTTGAGGTGAACTCGTTCGGCCAGCAATGGATGCGCCAGGCCGAGTATCTGAAGCAGGCTCTCGCGGCGGTCGGCATCGACCTGACGCTGCGCAGCGAAGACACCGGCGCGTGGCTGCGCCGTGTCTATACCAATTACGATTACGACATGAGCGAGCCGTTCTTCAACAATCTCGCCGACCCGGTGATCGGCGTGCAGCGCCAATATGTCACGAGCCAGATCCGCAAGGGCGTCGATTTCGTCAACAACACATTCTACAGCAACAAGGAAGTGGACGATCTGTTCGCCGCCGGCGCCCAGGAAGTCGATCCTGTCAAGCGGGCCGATATCTATCACCGGATTCAGAAGATCCTGGTGACCGACTCGCCGGTGATCTGGTTGAGCGAGGTTCAGTACGTGACGGTGTTCAACCGAAAGCTCCATGATGCGACAACCGGGCCGCTCGGAACCTATTCGGCGTTCGAGCGCGCATGGATCGAGCACTAGAGCCCGGTTCTGATTGAAGCAGAACCAGGCTCTAACATTTTGTTTTGATGCGTTTTCCTCACGCGAACCGGAATCCCACTTCGCTCGAAAACGCACTAGCGGGGTTATCTGATGCGGCGCTGGATCTATGCCGGCGGACGGCTGGCGCTGGCGGTGCCGGTATTGTTCAGTATCGCCGTTCTGAACTTCTTCCTGATCCATCTCGCGCCGGGCGATCCGGCTTCGGTGATGGCGGGCGAGGGCGGCAGCGCCACGCCGGAATACATGGCGATGCTGCGCCACAAATTCGGGCTCGATCAGTCCTTGCCGCTGCAGCTCTGGCACTACGTGGTCAACGTCGCCACGCTCGATCTCGGCTATTCCTTCCGCAACGACGAGCCGGTGCTCACCCTGATCCTCGACCGGCTTGGTCCGACCCTGCTGCTGATGGGAACCGCCTTCGTCATTTCCGTCGGCGCCGGCATCCTGCTCGGCCTGCTGGCCGGCACCGGACGCAACAGCTGGCGCGACGGCGCCAGTTCGATACTGGCGCTGCTCGCATCGGCGACGCCGTCGTTCTGGCTTGGCCTGATGCTGATCGTGCTGCTGTCGATCCGGCTGGGATGGCTGCCCACCAGCGGCTATGAGACGATCGGCTCGTTCTATGAGGGACGCGCCTATGCGCTGGATGTCGGCCGTCACCTGATCATGCCTGCGCTGTCGCTGGCGCTGTTCTATCTCGCGCTCTACACGCGGGTGATGCGCGCTTCCGTGATCGAGCAGATGAACATGGATTACGTCGTCACCGCGCGCGCCAAGGGACAGACCGAGCTCGGCATCATCTTCGGCCACATCCTGCGCAACGCCTTGCTGCCGGTGGTGACGATGGCCGGCGTGCAGGCCGGTAACCTGATCGGCGGGTCGGTGATCGTGGAATCGGTGTTCGGCTGGCCCGGCATCGGAACGCTGGCCTTCGCCGCGCTGCAGGGGCGGGATTTGAACCTGCTGCTCGGGATATTCCTGGTCTCGGCCTGCGTCGTGGTGGCGATCAACCTGATGGTCGACCTCGCTTATGTCGCGCTCGATCCGCGCATGGATATGTGAACATGCAGGATGCGTTGCTCCGCTTTGCCCGCAATCGCCTGGCGCTTCTGGGCGCGGTGGTGCTGCTGCTGGTGCTGACGATGGCCGCGGCGGCCCCCGTCCTGTATCCGGCCGGCGCCTTTGCGCTGGCGGGGCCGCCGTTGCAGCCGCCCGGCGGCCGCTTCCTGCTCGGCACCGATACGCTGGGCCGCGACGTCGCCGCCGGCATCGTCTATGGCGCGCGCACCTCGCTCATGATCGGCGTCGTGGCGACGCTCGCCGCCGTCGTGCTCGGAGTGCTGATAGGCGCGGTGGCCGGTTACTATCGCGGCAAGCCGGACCTGGCGCTGATGCGGATCACCGAATTGTTCCAGACCATTCCGTCTTTCATATTGGCGATCCTCTTGGTCGCGATCCTCTCGCCCTCGGCCGACAGCGAGATCGCCGCCATCACGCTGGTGTCCTGGCCTGGCATCGCGCGGCTGGCGCGCGGCGAATTCGCTTCGCTGGGCGGGCGCGAATTCGTGCTGGCTTGCGTTGGCCTCGGCGCCGGCGACGGACGCATCGTCTTCCGTCATTTGCTGCCGAACTGCGCCTCGCCATTGATCGCCGTGGGCTCGCTTTTGGTCGCCAACGTCATTCTGTTCGAGTCCGGCCTGTCCTTTCTCGGCCTTGGCGATCCGAATCTGATGAGCTGGGGGTTGATGATCAGCGCCGGGCGCGAGGTGCTGCGCTCGGCCTGGTGGATCTGCACCTTTCCCGGCCTTGCCATCGTGGCGACGGTGCTGGCGATCAATCTGATCGGCGATGGTCTGAACGAGGCGTTGAACCCGAGGCTGCGCGATCGATGAACGACGCCTTTGCCTTGGGGCCACCCGCGCTGTCGATCGAGGGCTTGAGCATTGCCTTGCCGCCCGGCGCCGACCGGCCCCACGCCGTCGAGCAACTGGACCTCAAGTTGAATCCGGGGGAGATCACCTGCCTGGTCGGTGAATCCGGCTCCGGCAAGTCGATGGTCGCCCGCGCCGTGCTGGGGTTGCTGCCGCCGCGGGTGCGTATCGCCGCCGGTGCGCTGCGCTTCGGCGCCACCGACCTCGTCCAGGCGGACGAGACGCGGTTGCGCGCGATCCGCGGGGCGGAGATCGGGATGATATTCCAGGAGCCGATGACGGCGCTCAATCCGCTGCATCGGGTCGGGCGCCAGGTCGATGAAGTATTTCGCCTCCACACCGATCTGTCGCGCCGGGCGCGGCGCGAACGCGTGGTGCAATTGCTGGCCGACGTGCATCTGCCAGATCCGGAGCGGCTGTACCGCGCCTATCCGCATCAATTATCCGGCGGTCAGCGTCAGCGTATGGTGATTGCCATGGCGTTGGCGTTGGGGCCGAAATTGCTGATCGCAGACGAGCCCACCACGGCCCTCGACGTCACCACCCAGGCGCAGATCCTGGCGCAATTGCGCGAACTTCAGCGCGAGCGCGGCACCTCGGTGCTGTTCATCACCCATGATTTCGGCGTGGTGGCGGATATCGCCGACCGGGTCGCGGTGTTGCAACGCGGTCGGCTGGTGGAGGAGGGCCGGCGTGACGATGTGCTGCGTTCGCCGGTCCATCCCTACACGCGTTTGCTGCTGGCCGCGGTGCCGCGGTTGCAGGCGCCGCGCCGTCGCGCGGGCAATCTGGGGCCGCCGCTTCTGGAAGCGCGCAACCTGCGCAAGACCTATCCGCGGCGCGGCTTCGGCGGCAGCGCCACGGTGGCGCTCGACGATGTCAGTCTTGTGCTGCGGCGTGGCGAGACGCTGGGCCTGGTGGGCGAGTCCGGCTCCGGCAAGTCAACTTTAGCCCGTATCCTGACCTGTCTGGCCCGGGTCGATTCCGGCGAGATCCTGCTGGGTGGAGAAGCGCTGGCGCGGCTCGGCCGACGGCAATTGCGGCCCTACCGGCGGCGGATGCAGATGGTGTTCCAGGACCCCTATGCCTCGCTCGATCCGCGACAGCGCGTCGGCGACATCATCGCCGAAGGGCCGCTGATTCACGGCATGAGCCGCGCCGCGACGCGGGCGCGCGTGGCCGAACTGCTGAATCTCGTCGGGCTTCAGGAGACGGCGGCCGAGCGATACCCGCACGAATTCTCCGGCGGCCAGCGGCAGCGCATCGGCATCGCGCGGGCGTTGGCGCTGGAGCCGGAGATTTTGGTGGCGGACGAGCCGGTCTCCGCGCTGGACGTCTCGGTGCAGGCGCAGGTGCTGCAATTGCTGGCGAACATCAAGGGCAAGCTTGGTCTCAGCATGTTGTTCGTGACTCACGATCTGCGCGTGGCCTTGCAGGTCTGCGACCGTATCGCGGTGATGCGCGCGGGCCGAATTGTCGAAATGGGGGAGGCGGCTGACGTATACGCCGCACCGTCGCATCCCTATACCCGTGCGCTGTTTGCCGCAGTGCCCGGAGCTCATTGGGAGCAGTCGCATGCGGCTGAGCCTGTATCGTGAGCGGCGCGGGATTTCCGAAGGCAGTCCGGGGTTGTCGTCCCGGCTTTCGATCAAAGGATGGCAGGAAAGGTTCACGTGGATGGATTGGCCCCAAAACAGCGGCGAGTTTCGCCTTGGCGACCTTCAGGTGCAGTCAGGCGAGGTCATTCGCGACGCCCGGCTGATATGGAAGACCTACGGCACGCTGACGCCGGCACGCGACAATGTCGTGCTGTATCCGTGCAGCTACGGCGCCAAGCACGAGGACATGGAGTGGCTGATCCGGCCGGATGGCGTTCTCGATCCGACCCGCTGGTTCATCGTGATTCCGAACCTGTTCTCCAACGGCGTGTCCTCCGGGGCCGCCGACACGCCTGACTATCCGGCGCTGGTGACGTCCTGGGACAGCGTCCAGGCGCAGCACCGCCTGCTGGCCGAGCAGTTCGGGATCGAACGGCTTCATGCGGTGTATGGGTTCTCGATGGGCGCGCAACAGGCCTATCACTGGGCCGCGGCGTTTCCCGACGCGGTCGAGCGCATCATCGTGGTGTGCGGAAGCGCCCGCACCGCCGAACACAACAAGGTCTTCCTGTCAGGGCTGCTGCGCACCTTCGAGGCGGCGCACGAGCATCTCGGCAATGGGCGGTTTTCCTCGGAGCCGCGCGCGACACTCCGTGCCGTCGGCCACATCTATGCGGGCTGGGCGTTGAGCCAGGACTTCTACCGGGAGAAGCTGCATCTTTCGGCCTTGGGCGCGCCGGATCTCCAGACTTATCTGCGAAATGACTGGGAAGCATCCTTCGAGCGCCGCCGCGCCGCCAATTGCTATGCCCAGCTCGTCACATGGTACCACGGCGATATCAGCGCCAATCCGCTTTACGGCGGCGATCTGGTGCGGGCTCTGAAAGCGATCAAGGCCCGCGTCCTGCTGATGCCGGGACAGACCGATCTCTATTTTCGTATCGCCGACAACGAGCTGGAAATAGCGCATCTCGCACATGCCGAGCTGATGCCGATCCCGAGCATTTGGGGCCACCGCGCCGGCAATCCCGCTGCAAATCCCGCCGACGCCGCTTTCCTGAAGGAAGCGGTTCGGCGTTGGCTCGAATGACGATCCAGGAGCAGGACAGGCGATCAACCGCAGGCAAAAATCGTCTCGGTGGGGAATTGATCCGAAATCAGTTCCGGTCCGTCGGCGCGGATCACGAACATGTCCTGGATGTGCCAATGATTGACATGGGGCTCCATGGCCATCACCATCCCTTGCTCCAGGCGTCGCGGGTTGTCGCGTGAGATCACCGGCTCCTGCTGGTGCCACCAGGCGCCGACGCTGTGACCGGCCAGCATCGAGGTGTAGGCCATGCCCACCGCGGCGAAGCGTTCCACCACGAATTGATAAATTTCGCCGGCGGTCCGGCCCGGCGTCAGCAGTTCATTGGCCGCCCGGTAGATGTCGCGAATGACCGCATATTCGCGATTCTGATCCGCGCTCGGCGTGCCCAGCACCGCGCACCGCGATTGATGACCGGGATAGCCCTTCACATAGGCCACGTAATCGGTGCGGATCGCATCGCCTTGCGCAAATGGAAAGTCGCTTTCGCCGGCATAGGGGATCGTGTTGCGCTCCGAGTTGAGAATGCCGTGGGTGAATTCCGAGCCGCCGGTCAGGCAATGTGCGACCAGCGCGGCATGCAGGTCGCGCTCGCGCATGCCGGGCCGGACGGTCGGAAAATGAGTGAGATAGGCTTGATCGAGAAGGTCGGCGCCCCGCTTCAAACGGTCCAGCTCGGTGGCTGTCTTCACCGCGCGCACCGTGTCCATCAGATCGGTCGAATCTGAGCCCCGCATGCGCGGCAGGCGGCTGCGCAGGATCTCCCAATCGGCGGCGCTGATGAAGTTGGTCTCGAAGCCGATTTCGGACTCGGCCAGCCCCATGCCGGCAATGACCTTGGCAAGCCGCTCGACCGGCGGCTCACGATAGCCCTCATAGACGTCGAAATACTCGATGAACGAATCCCGCCGTGCGAGTCCTTCGGCGATCGCGTTGACCACCATGCGGGGTTCGCCGGTGCGCGGCCAGACCAGATAGACTCCCCTCGGGGAGTCCGCGAGATCGAGGTGGCGCGCCAGCGTGCCCGGATAGACCAGCCCGGACAGGTAGGTGAAGTTGATGCCGGCGCGAGCCACGATGGCATCAAGGCCATGCTGATCCATTTGCCGGGCGAGGCGTTCAGTCTGCACAAAGTCGGAAACCGTTGCCTTCATCTCCGTCAACTCCCGACCATCGCAATCCTGGTGGCGCTCACCGCCGTGCCCGCATACGAGATTTAGCTCGCTTGCTGTTCGACCATTCTTAGGAAACGCTGGGTTCGCTCCTGCTTTGGATGGTCGAGCACCTCTTCGGGAGGGCCTTGTTCAACGATGAGGCCGTCATCCATGAAGACCACGCGATCCGCGACCTCGCGCGCGAACCGCACTTCGTGCGTCACCACGATCATGGTCATTCCGGCTTCCGCGAGCCGGCGGATCACGGCCAGGACTTCTCCAACCAATTCGGGATCGAGCGCCGAGGTTGGCTCGTCGAACAGCATCAGGCGCGGCGAGATCGCAAGGGCGCGGGCGATCGCCACGCGCTGCTGCTGGCCGCCCGACAGACGGTGCGGGAGATGATCGGCATGGTTGGCGAGGCCAACCATGCGCAGCAAATTCATCGCCAGCACCCGCATCTTCTCGGTGGTTTCGCCATACACGTGGATCGGCGCTTCCATGACGTTTTCGAGCGCCGTGAGATGATCGAACAGATTGAAATGCTGGAACACCATGCCGATCCGCGCCTCGGCACGGGCCTTGGCGACATTCCGGGCAGGCTTCAATCCGCCCCCGATCTGAGTTTCATATCCGACATATTTGCCGTCGACCGTGATCTCGCCCCAGTCCAGTTGCTCCAAATGGTTGACCAGCCGCAGCAGGGTGCTTTTGCCCGAGCCGCTCGGGCCCATCAGTACGACGACCTCGCCGCGCTGAACGGAGAGGTCGATGCCGCGGAGGATTTCCTTGTCGCCATAGGATTTTTGCAGGTTGCGGCAGACCACGAAGGGCAGGTCCGAAGCTGAATCTTCGCTGCGGCCGGTCTGGAGACTGTCCATCCAGGCGCTCGGCGAAGTTGTCGGCGCGCTCGAAGCGCTTGCCGGGGCGGCTCCGCCGGCCGGCGCGCTTCCCGCCCGCAGCTTCTTCGAAGCCTCGAGGCTATAATATTTTTCCAGATAGAATTGCGCCACCGCGACGGCGCTCGTCAGCACGAGGTAGATGATGCCGGCGGCGGCGAACACCGTAAAGAATTTGAAATTCTGCCCCACAATCTGTTGGGAACGGAAGGTGAGCTCGTTGACGAAGATCACCGATGCGATCGATGTCCCCTTGATCATCGAGATGGTCTGGTTGGCCATGCCGGGCAGAATGGCCCGCATCGCCTGCGGCAGAATGATGCGCCGGAGCGTCAGGAAAGGTCCCATGCCGAACGAGGCTGCGGCGAGGCTCTGCTTGCGATCCACGGAAAGGATGCCGCCGCGGATGATCTCCGCGCTGAACGCGGCCTCGTTCAGCATGAAGCCGACGACGGCGGTCGTGAAGCTGTCGAGCCTGATCCCGACGACCGGCAGCGCGTCGTAGAGAAAGACGAGCTGCAGGATCAGGGGCGTGCCGCGGATGAACCAGATGTAGAACCAGGCCGTTCCAGGCAGCAGCGGCAGTCTGGAGAGGCGCATCAAGGCCAGCCCCAGTCCCAGGATGACGCCGCCGACCATCGCCAGCGCGGCGATCTCCACCGCGGTCAGGGCACCATCCAGCAGGAAGGATGAAGAAACGTAGCCAAGGACTTCCATCAACGGCTCGGGCACCAGGTTCGATCGCCAGCCGAAGGCAACAGCGATCACCACGACCAGAGCGATGCCGCCTCCCCATAGCGTATTTCCGGGCAATCCGCCCGTGCGTGCAGCCGTTGCGATGGGTGTCCTTGCCTGGCTCATGGTCAGCCGCACAATCTGGTTGTTGCATACGAGACCGCCTGCGCGGCGGTGACCAGATCGGAGAGCCGCACACGTTCATCGGCCGTGGGCCATTCCTTGTAGATGCGAATGTCGCCCGGGCCATACTGCACCGTGGGAATCCCATGCGCAGCGATAATATTGCCGTCGCCGACATTGCCGAGCCGGCCCCAGCCGCCGACGACGGCCGGCGCCCCCGATGCCAATTCCTGACCCGCCGCCAAGGCCGTCACCAGGGCATGATCCGCGGCGCAAGCCATCGGCTCCTGGCACCATCCTTCTTCGGTGCCCTTGGCCGGCAATTCGAAACTGTAGTTGAACGCCGGATGGTCGCGCCGGATGCCTTCCAGCAGGGCGTGAACATCCGCGCTCACGCTTTGAAGGGTCTGTCCGGGCACGGTGCGGAACTGCAGCAACAGCTCGGCCTGCTTGCTGTGCAGGCCGGTATAGTTCTTTTGATAGTAATGCTCCTTGTGGAACGTATCGAAGGTATGGGTCGGGAAACCGGGCAGCTCCGGGTGCGCATCGAAGGTCATCCAGCTTCCTTGCGGAATCGGATCTAGGCTCGGCCCGATGCGGCGAACGACCTCGCAAAGCTGCTCGATCGGATTCCAATACGCGGCCTTGGCCTCGGCGCTGTAGCGGAAGAACAATTCCGGCGCCTCGACCCGGATCCGCACCATCACGACGCCGACGCAGACATTGGCGATGGTGTTGTTGGAGTGCTCCATGTTGATGCACAGGTCGGCCCGCACGCCGCTGCGCAGCAGCGCCCTGGTGCCGGCTCCGCCGAGCTTGTGCGCGATCACCGGACACAGCAGCACGTCGCCCTTGAGCCGTGTGCCTGAGCGGATGATGGCTTCGACGCCGCAAAAGGCGGCGGCGAGGCCGCCCTTGTCGTCATGGGCGCCCATGCCCCAGACCCAGCCGTCCTCGAATTTGGCGCCATAGGGATCCACCGACCACCCCGGCATTTCAACGCCCGGATCCATGTGCCCGTTGAGCATCAGGCTGGGACCGCCGCCGGTGCCGCGCAAAACGCCCACCGGCTGGCGGCTGGTGATGCCCGGATCGAAGGGATGCACGACCTCCATCATGGTCACGTCGAGCCCGATGTCGTTCATCCGCTCGGCCAGATGATCGGCGATCTGCTGCTCCTGGAAGGCGGAACTGGGGATGCGCAGCAACGCCTGCTCTATTTCCAGCACGCGCGCGGCTTCGACGTGCAGCGGCACGTGGGACGGTTCAGTGGTCATGATTTTCTCTCCGGTACGCGCCGCCGACAATGCGCCTTTGCATTGTCAATGGCCGCGGTCATTCTGCGTGGGGTGCGATCGCCTGCATCGCGCTCATTCGGTCAGGATCACCGGCTCGGCGGTGAGGCTGTAATCGACGTGGTAGCGCTCATAGATTTGCTTTTCGGCGCCGCTGGCGCGTATCGCCGTGAGCCCGTCGCGCAGCGCCTTGACCAGATCCGGATTGCCCTTTGCGGTGCCGACCGCAATCTTGGCGCCGGTGATGACGTCGAACGCGCTCTCGACCGTGGTGGGATTGGCCGCAACCATGTTGTCGCCGACGAACTTGTTGACCGACACCAGATCCGCACGCGCGTTCTGCACCAGGCGCAAGCCGCTCGGCATGTCGGTGGACGTGATGATGTTGACCGCAGGCTTGCCGGCGGCGACGCATTTGCTGCTGGCGTCGCGCAACATGGCCTCCTGCGTGGTGCCGAGCGTCGTGGTGCCGGTCAGGCCGCACAGATCGCCAAGTGCGTGGATGTTCTTGGGATTGCCCTTGGCGACGAGCATTCCGGTGGCGGCGTTCATATAGACTACGAAATCCAGTTTCTTGGCCCGCTCGGGCGTGTAGAGCAGGGTGTCCCACATCACATCGATCTGGCCCGACATCGCCGCCGGAATCAGTCCCGACCACGTCCCGATCGTGAACTGTATGGGGACGCCGATGCAGGCGAAGGTCGCTTGCGCAAGATCGGCATCCAGCCCGGCCAGCTTCGTAAAGTCCTTGGGGTCGCGCATGCTGAACGGCACGCTCTCGCCGTCTTGCCCGATCTTGATCGTCTTGCCGGCGAGGCCGGGATATTTGGTCGCGAGTTTTGCCGGTTCGCAGGACGCGTCCTCGGCTTTTGCGCCGCACAATGCGCTGACGGCCAGGAAGGACAGGCAGACAACGGCCTGCATGGAAAACTTATAAATATCGCGCATGTATTTCTCTTCCATTTTTGGAATAGACCCGGTCAATTCTGATTATTTCGCCGGGATTGGGTGCATTACAAATGAATTATAGACATCGAAATCATGCGGATACATTATACGGGAATGGATTCCCGTCATCTGGAAACGCTGCTGTGGGTGGTCCGGCTTGGGGGAATCGGTGCTGCGGCGCAGCATCTCAATCTTACCCAGCCGGCCGTCACCCGCCGTATTCAGGAGCTCGAGCGCGAGCTCGGCGCCAAGGTTTTGCGCCGCCAGGGGCGGAACGTGGTGCCCACGGCGGTCGGCCAGACCTGCCTTGCCAGCGCCGAGCGCATCCTGTCGGAAGTCGCGACCATGCGCGTTGCCGCCAGCGGCAAATCGGCTGTCGGCACCATCCGCGTCGGCGTGGTCGAAAGCATCGCGCTGACCTGGTTTCAGAATTTTCTCGCCCGGATCGAGGAGCGCTATCCCAAGGTACAGATGGAGATCGACGTCGATCTGTCGAACCGGTTGGTCACCAGGCTTGCCCGCCGCCAGATCGACATCGCCCTGTTGCCTGGTCCGGTTCAGCTGCCAGGGGTGGTGCGGGTGTCGCTCGGCGATTGCGCCATGAAGTGGCTGGGTCATCCGCAGCTGTGTCCGAAGGACCGGGAAATGAAAGCGGCCGATCTCGCCGACCTGCCGATTATCGGCATGCCGCAGGATGCCAATGCCTATCATTCCATCATCAACTGGTTCGAACAGGCCCAAGTGAGTCCCGGCCTCATGCATTGTTGCAACAGTTTTAGCGTGGTGGCGCTCCTGGTCCGGCGCGGCGTGGGGGTCAGTCTGCTGCCGCCGGAACTGTTCGCCGGCGATCTCGAGTCAGGCCAGCTGAAGATATTCGTCGAACAGCCCGAGGTTCCGAAGGTGGAATATTCGGCCGTCTATCTGCCGGCGATCGACGTCTCGATCCTTCCGGAAGTCGCGGCGATTGCCCGCGAGGAAAGCTGGTTCTTCGGTCCACCCCGGACACGGCGCAAGAACTTCGGCGTGGGACCCTTTCCCGCGCTGCCGGTCCGGGCGATCTTGAACGATGAGGTTTCCTAGCGTCTGATAGAAAAAAGGAAGCACGCTAGCGCGCCGATCCTTCTATATATTGACCGGCTGTGGATGTTGGCGTGCGCCGATCTGAGCCGCACGCGGAGTTCGAGAAGTAAAGTCACCATGGCCGTGCCGATAATACCTACACCCCCAACGGAAATTGTCTCCGGCAAAGTGCCGTTTCGAATCCAGGTCGTCGCACTGTATGCGGTCCTGGTCGGCGCCAATCTGGCTTGCTGGATCTGGGCATTCGCCGCATTCGCGCATCAGCCGGTCCTGATCGGAACCGCGGTGCTCGCATACAGTCTCGGGCTTCGTCACGCCATCGATGCGGATCACATTGCGGCCATCGACAATGTGACGCGCAAATTGATGCAGGAGGGGAAGCGGCCGATCGCAGTCGGCTTTTTCTTTGCGCTGGGCCACTCGACCGTCGTGGTGCTGGCCTCCATTGCCGTCGCGCTGACGGCGCACGCGCTCGACGACCGGTTCGCGTCCTACCGTGAAATCGGCGGCATCGTCGGAACTTCGGCGTCGGCGCTGTTCCTGTTCGTCATCGCCATCGCCAACCTCGTTGTGTTGTTCGGCCTCTATCGCGTTTTCCGATCGGCCGAACGCGGCGTCGAGATGAGCGAAGATGAAATCGAAACGCTGCTCCATCAGCGTGGCTGGCTGGCGCGGCTGTTCCGGCCGCTGTTTCGTTTCGTCTCGCGCAGCTGGCACCTCTATCCGATCGGATTGCTGTTCGCGCTCGGTTTCGAGACCGCGAGCGAGATCAGCCTGTTCGGTCTTTCGGCGCAGGCGTCGAACGCCGTGTCCAGCTGGTCGATCCTGATCTTTCCGTTCCTGTTTGCCGCGGGGATGACGCTGGTCGATACCACCGACGGTATCGTCATGCTGGGGGCCTATGGCTGGGCCTATCGCAACCCGATGCGCAAGCTGTTCTACAATCTCACCATCACATCGGTTTCCGTGGTGGTGGCGCTGGTGGTCGGCGGCATCGAAACCCTCGGCCTGATCGGCGATCAGTTCCAGCTTCATGGCGCCTTCTGGAACGCGATTTCGGATCTGAACGACAATTTCGGCGCCCTGGGCTACGGCATCGTTGCGCTTTTCATCGCCAGCTGGGCGCTGTCATTCGCCATTTACCGGCTCAAGGGATACGACGCCGATCCCAGTCTCGACCGTCTCTGAGACAGGCTCAGCCGTCTTAAGCCTTCGGCTATTTCAAGCAATGGCTTCGCCGTCACGCGCGGCCACGCCGGCGAGCGCGGCGCCGTAGAGGATCAGGCACGGCCCGGCCGGCTTCGCCGCGGCGAGCCGCGTTGCGATTTCGGCCAGGGTGCCCGCCATGACCCGGGTGGACGGAGAGCCGAGGCTTTCGACCACCACCGTCGGGGTCTCGCCGGACAGGCCGTGGGCGATCAGCCTGTCGGCCAATTCGGCAAAGGTGGCTTTTCCCATGAACACGCAGGTTGTGGCGCCGGGATCGGCAAGCGCCGTGATATCGAGGTCGGCAGGCAGTTGGCCGTCGACGTCATGGCCGGTGACCATCTGAACCCGGCGCGCCACCAATCGCTTGGTGAGCGAGGTGCCAAGATAGGCCGCGGCCGCGGTCGCGGTGGTGATACCGGGCACAATCTCGATCGGCACGCCGGCGGCGCGTGCCGCGCTGATCTCTTCATCGGTGCGGGCGAAGATCGAGGGATCGCCGGACTTGACCCGGACCACGCGCTTGCCGAGCCTGGCGTAGCCGACCATTAGCCGGCTCACTTCCTCCTGTTTCGGCGAAGGGTGTCCGGCCCGCTTGCCGACGGCGACAAGTTCGGCGTCGGGACGCGCGAACGACAGAATTCCGTCACCGGCAAGGTCGTCATAGAGGATGACATCGGCGGCACGCAGCCGCTCGACGGCGCGCAGCGTGAGCAGGTCGACGTCGCCCGGTCCGCCGCCGATCAACGCGATGCTGCCGGAAGAGGTCGCATCGGGGGCAGGCGCCGTCATGCCGTAGTCTCCGCTGTATCGATCAAATGGAAAAAGCTTCCGGTGACGCGACCTCGCCGGCCGCCAGTTTCCGCCACCGGCACGCCCGAAGCATCGCGAATCTCGGCAAGGGGTTCGTCGGTCTGCGCCAGCACGCGCGCATAGTGGAATTCGTGACCGCGCAGCACGCGCCCCGTTGCGTAGCCAGGAATGGGTGCCAGCAGCGTCGCGCTCCGGTAGCCGAGATGCAGACGCCGCGCCGCGAAATCGGTTTCGAGCCCGAGCAGCCCGAGCATCGCGTGGCGCGTTCCCGTGGCGTCGATCAGGCCGGCGCCAAGTGTCATGTAGCCGCCGCACTCGCCGTGGACGGGGCGCGTCTTTGCGAAGGCACGCATGCCGTCGGCGAAGCGAGAGGCGGCGGCGAGCTTTCCGGCGTGCAGTTCCGGATAGCCGCCGGGAAGCCAAGCGACGTCGCAGGATGGATCGGGCGGTTCGTCGGCGAGGGGAGAGAACGCGACGATCTCGGCACCGGCCGCACGCCAGCCCGCCACCAGATGCGGATAGATGAACGAGAACGCAGCGTCCTGCGCCAGTGCGATCCGTTGTCCGGGCGGTGCCAGCGGGGCCGCGACCGTATGCGGCTCGCGATGTGCCGGACGCGCCACGGCCTCGATTGCCGCGAGGTCGACATTGCGTTCGACGAGATCGGCCAGCACCGCAAGTCGCGTCGCCACGTTGGGATCTTCCTGCGCCTGGACCAGCCCGAGATGGCGTTCCGGTATCGCGACCGCCTCGTCCCGTCCGATCGCCCCGAACACTTTCATCCCGCTCTGTTCAAATCCGTCGCGCACCAACATGGCGTGGCGTTCGCTGGCCACCTTATTGAGGATCACGCCGGCGACGGTGACGCCATCGCGGTAGCGCGCGAAACCGAGCGCGACCGCGGCGGCGGATTGCGCCTGACCCGAGACATCGAGCACCAGCACCACCGGCCATCCGGTCGCCGCGGCGATGTCGGCGGTAGAGCCGTTGCCCCATGCGCCCGGCGCGGCGATGCCGTCGCCCGGCGCGGCGATGCCGTCGAAAAGTCCCATGACGCCTTCGGCGAGGCATAAATCGGCGCCGTCGGCAGCCCCCAGCAGCGCCTCGAACCGGTTGCGGCTCTGCGCCCAGGAATCCAGGTTGAACGAGGGTCTGCCGGCCGCGACGGCATGAAACGCCGGGTCGATATAATCCGGTCCGCATTTATAGGGTTGCACTGCCCGGCCGCGGCGGCGCAACGCGGCGAGCAGCCCCAGCGTCAACGTTGTCTTGCCGCTGCCGCTGGCGGGAGCGGCGACAATCAGCCCCGGCGTCCTATTCGCGTCCACGGCTGTCCTCCGCGGACGGCCGGAACCGGCGATCGTAGTTGGCGTCGTAAAGCGCGCTGTCGGCGAAATCGCGCGCGGCAAGCGCCGGTCCGACCAGGATCAGGGCGGTGCGTTCGATCTTTTCGGCGCGCACCTTGGCGCCGATCGTTGCCAGCGTGGCGCGGATGACGATCTGTTCCAGCCAGCTCGCGCGCACCACCACCGCGACCGCGCCGTCGGCCCCGTAATGGGGCAGCAGCGTCGCCACGACCTCGTCCAGCACATGGATCGAGAGATGGATCGCGAGCGTCGCGCCGGTTGCGGCATAGGCGGCGAGGCTTTCCTTTGGCGGCATCGCCGAGGCGCGGCCCGACGTGCGCGTCAGCACCACGGTCTGCGCCACCCCGGGCAGTGTCAATTCGCGTCCGAGAACGGCGGCCGCGGCGGCGAAGGACGGAACGCCCGGCGTCACCGTATAGGGAATGCCAAGGCTTTCGAGCCGCCGGATCTGCTCGCCCATCGCGCTCCACACCGAAAGGTCGCCGGAATGCAGCCTGGCCACGTCGAGCCCTGCATTGTGGGCCGCGACGAATTCGGCGGTGATGGCGTCGAGGTCGAGCGGCGCGGTGTCGACGATCCGCGCGTCGCGCGGGCAGAGCGCGATGATCTCGCGCGGCACCAGCGATCCCGCGAACAGACATACCGGACAGCGCGCCACGAGATTTTGGCCGCGCACCGTGATCAGATCCGGTGCGCCCGGGCCGGCGCCGATGAAGTGGACGGTCATGGCGTGGCATCCTCGGTGATGGCGGCCGCCGCAGTGGCGAAGCGGTCGCGCGATACGACACGGGTGACGACAAGACGCGCGCCGGCGCCGGCCGCGGCGAGCGCCGCCGCTTCGCAAACGCTGTCGACGCCGCGGTATTTCTTCACCTGTTGCGAGCGCGTGATGATGCGGATGTCGTCCGTGTCCATCGCATCGGCCGTGACGGTCTCGATCCGCAGTTGCATGGCTTGTGCGGCTGCGCGCAAGCCGGGATGAGCGGCCTTGTCCTCGGGGACAACGAGCACGGTCTCCATACCGCTCATGGCGGAACGCGAGGCAACGCTTGCCAGCACCTCGCTGATCGATTGCGCATTGGCCCGATCGCGAAAACCGACGCCGATGACGAGCCGGCTCATTTGGTCACGCTCCATTGCACCACCGCCATCGCGGGCCGCCAGGCCGTGAGGCCGCCGATCGGACCGGCACGCTCGACTGCAAACCGCAGCAAGGCGCCGCCGTGGCGCGCGTGCCGGGCAATCAATATCGCTTCGGTCTCCAGCGTCACGGAATTGACCACCAGCCGTCCTCCCGGCGGCAACGCCTGCCAAATCGCTTCGAGCACGCCATCGCGGCTCGCGCCGCCGCCGACGAACACCGCGTCCGGCGTCGGCAATGCCTTGAGCGCCTCGGGCGCGCTGCCGAGCCTGAGATCGAAATGCGGAACACCGAGCGCCGACGCATTGGCGCGGGCCGTGCCGAGCCGGTCCTCGCGCGTCTCGATGCCGATGGCGCGGTTGGCCGGATGGGCGAGCAGCCATTCGATACCGATCGCGCCGGAACCGGCGCCGACGTCCCACAGCAACTCGCCGCCGCGCGGCGCCAATGCCGACAAACTGATCGCGCGGATCTCGCGTTTCGTCAGCTGGCCGTCATGCTTGAATAGTTCGTCCGGCAACCCGGCCACGCACGGAATCACGACCGCGTCCGGGGTTGCTGAGGCTTCGATCGCAACCGCTACCGGGGATCTGATGTCGGCTATCGCGAACTCTGCTGCGGCCGTGCCGCGAACGCGTTCGCGCGGGCCGCCGAGCGCTTCAAGCACTGTAAGATATGAGGCGCCAAAGCCGACGCCGCTCAGATAGGTCGCGATCTGCGCCGGCGCTCGGCCGTTGCGCGCCAGCACGATCAAGCGCGAGCCGGTCCGCAAATGCGGGCGCAACAATTCGATCGGCCGGGCGTGCAGGCCCAGCGTGATCGTCTCCTCCAGTCGCCAGCCCAGCCGCGCCGCGGCCCAGGCGAAGCTCGAAGGCGCCGGGATCACGATGGTTTCTGCCACCGGCAGCGCTTGCGCGATCACGGAGCCCGCGCCATACCAGAACGGATCGCCCGAGCACAGCGCCACCACGCGCTTGCCGCGATGCGCCATAAGTCTTGGGATCGAGGCGGCGAACGGCGTCTCCCATTCGAGCGTCGGCTTGTTGAGCGCAGCGACGAGCGCCAGATGCCGGTTGCCGCCGACCACCAATTCGGCGCGCGCGAGCAGATCGCGCGCCGCCGCCGACAGCCCGTCGAGCCCGTCTTCGCCGATCCCGAGGATGGACAGCCAGGGCGTGGTCATGTCATCGCTGGCGGTCATGACATCTTCCCCGGCCACGCCATTGCGCGTTCTGATCCTCGGCGGCACCGCCGATGCCACTCGCCTCGTGCAAGCGGTGGCGAACGATCCGCGCATCGAGGCGGTCTTGTCCTATGCCGGCCGCACCGAGAACCCCGTGCCGCCGCCGATCGCCTGGCGTGTCGGTGGCTTCGGCGGCATCGATGGTCTGGCGGACTATCTTCGTGCCGAACGGATTGCGCGGGTGGTCGACGCCACCCATCCGTTCGCGGCGCAGATCAGCGCGCATGCGATGACTGCCTGTACGAAAGTCGGCGTGCCGCTGCTGGCGCTCGAACGCAAGCCCTGGCAACGCGCGCCCGGCGATCGCTGGATCGAAGTCGATGATCTCGCCGCGGCCGCCAGAGCGCTCGGGCCCGTGCCGCGCCGGGTATTTCTCGGCATCGGCCGGATGTATCTCGAGACTTTCGCGGCGTATCCGCAGCACGCCTATCTGGTCCGGCTGGTCGATCCGCCGCGTGCGCCGCTGCCGCTGCCCGGCGCGGAAGTGATCGTGGCGCGCGGTCCGTTCGACCGGATAGGCGACCGCGCGATGCTGGCGAATTTCCGCGCTGAAATCGTCGTGGCCAGGAACGCCGGGGGCGGCGCCGCCTCGGCCAAGATCGAGGCGGCGCGTGACCTCGCGTTGCCGGTGGTGATGGTTCACCGGCCATTTATTCCGGCGCGGGAAAAAGTCGAAACCGTTGCCGAGGTTTTGCGCTGGCTCGGTCATGGCGACACCCCGGCGGAGCGCGGCGTATAGACGAACGGATTGCCGTCCGCGCGTATGATCAAGCGCGTCCGTGATGAGCCGATCAGCACCACCGTGCGCATGTCGGCGCGGCTTGCCACCGCGTCGCGCAGCGCCACTGTTTCGATCGCCTCGCGGGTGCTGCTGATGGCGCTCGCGAACACCAAAGGAACCGTGCCGGGCAATTCCTCGCGCAGCAATTCGAGCGCTCGTCCGAATTGCCAGGGCCGGGCCGAGGACAGCGGATTATAGAGCGCGATGACGAAATCGGCCTGCGCCGCCAGCCGCAGCCGGCGTTCGACCAATTCCCACGGCTTCAGATTGTCCGACAAATTGATGGCGCAGAAATCGTGCCCGAGCGGCGCGCCGACCCGCGCGGCGGCGGCGAACATCGCGCTGATGCCGGGAAGCACCCTGATGTCGAGATCGCGCCATGATGGTTCGCCCGCATCGACCGCCTCGAACACCGCCGCCGCCATCGCGAACACGCCGGGGTCGCCCGACGAGACCACGACGACGCGCTTGCCCTCCGCCGCGAGCCGTAGCGCAAGGCCGGCGCGGTCAAGCTCCTCCCGGTTGTCGGAGCCGTGGCGCGTCAAGCCTGCGCGCTCAGACACCCGCGCCACATAGGGTCCATAGCCGACCAGATCGGTGGCTTCGGCCAGCGCCGCGGTCACTTCGGGCGTGACCAGTTGCGCGGCGCCGGGCCCGAGGCCGGCGATGGCGAGCCAGCCGGTCATGGCCGGCGCCCGCGGCCGTGAACGAGGATCATGGAGAAATAGGGCGCCTCGTCGTCGCTCTTGTCGGCGAGCCGTAACACCTTTTCGCCGGCCATGGTGCCGCGCTCGACATAGATCGCCCGTTCGGCAAGGCCGGCGTCCCGCAGCGCGCGCCGCACCTTCGGCAGATGGCGGCCAAGTTTCATCACCACCAGCGCGTCGATCGATTGCAGCTTTTCCCGCAGCGTCGCGTCGTCGAGCGTTGCCGGGATCACGGTCAGGACATCATCGCCAAAGGTGATCGGCACGCCGCTAGCGGTCCAGCAGCCGGACATGCCGGAAATGCCCGGCACCACCACGACCGGCGCGCGGCCGCTGATGCGGCTGTGCAGATGCATGAACGAGCCGTAGAGGAACGGATCACCCTCGCATAGCACGGCGACATCGCGGCCGTCGGCGACATGCCGCAGCAGCCGGCGCACGCAGTCGTCGTAAAACAGCCGCAGCGCGTCGCCATAGGCCGGATCGTCCAGCGCGATCTCGGTGGTGACGGGATATTCCAGCGCTTCCTCGATGACGCCGGGCGCCAGCATGCCATCGACCACCGTGCGGGCATTGCCGGGACGCCCGGATTTTCGGAAATGCGCGACCACGCCGGCGCTGGCGATCAGCCGCGCCGCCTTGACGCTCATCAATTCCGGATCGCCGGGGCCAAGGCCGACGCCATAGATGGTCGCGGGCGAACTCATTCGGTCTCGCTTGCAACAGCGTTGAGGGCGGCCGCGGCCATCGCACTGCCGCCGCGCCTTCCGCGCACGATGACGCCCGGCACGCGCGCGGCGGCGAGCAGCGCCTCCTTGGATTCCGCCGCACCGACAAAACCCACCGGCATGCCGATCACGGCGGCGGGCGGGATCACATCGGGCTCCTGCAGGATTTCCAGCAGCCGGAACAGGGCGGTCGGCGCGTTGCCGATCACCACGACCGATCCGGCCAGCCGCTCCCGCCATAATTCCATCGCTGCCGCGCTGCGGGTGGTGCCGTGCGCGGCGGCGAGCGAGGGCACGCGCGGATCGGACAGGGTGCAGATCACGGCGTTGTCGGCCGGCAGCCGCGCGCGCGTGATGCCATGCGCGACCATCTGGGCGTCGCAAAAAATCGGCGCGCCCCCACGGAGCGCCGCGGTGGCGGCAATGCTGAAGCCGGATGTGAACACGATATCGTCGGCAATATCGACCATGCCGCTGGCGTGGATGATCCGCACCGCGACCTTTTCGTCTTCCGGGGCGAAACGGTCGAGCCGCGCTTCGGCGCGGATGATCGCGAACGATCTTCGGTAGATCGCGGCGCCGTCGGTCTCGTAGGCATAGCTCATGATGCGGCCTCCGCATCGACAGGCGCTTTTGCGATCCCGTCGATCGCGCTGTTGCGCCGGGTTTTCCAATAGCCGGCGTCGAGCATTTGCTGAAAGCGCTGGCGCATGATCGCGGCGGCCTCGGGGTTGGCTTGCTCGATGAAGCGCCGCACCTCGTCATCACCGAGCGTGGCGTCGTAGTAAAGATCGAAATGATGGCTTTCGACCGCGCCGGCCAGATGCGCGAACAGCGCCATCTGGTCGAGCGTCGAGGCGATCTCGGCCGCGCCGCGAAACCCGTGCCGCATCTGGCCGGCGATCCAGCGCGGATTGGCGGCGCGGCCGCGAACCACGCGGGCGATCTCTTCCGCAAGCGTCCGCATCCGCGGCGCATCAAGTGTAGTGGAGTCGGCATGATAAAGCGCCGTGGCTGCGCCGCTCAGCTTGCGAACTGCTGCGGCAAATCCGCCCTCATGGGTGGCGAAATCCGGCGCCGTCAGGAGATCCGTCTCGGGCAGGTCCTGGGTATGGACAAATGCGTCGGCGGCGGCAGTGCGCCGCTCTAAAGCAGCCCGCGCGGCGGTGCCGTCGTGAACTCCGCCATAAGAAAACGCGCTGGCGGCGAGCCAGGCTTCACCGGCGTCGTTGGCGGTGGCAGGCGTGAACTCCGTGACGGCTTCGACGACACCGACGCCGTAATCGCCCGGCGCGGGTCCGAACACCCGCGGACCGGATATGGCGCGATAGGGATTTTCCTCACCGGGCTCGTCGCGCGCGGCCAGGGCCGCTGCCGCCTGCTCGAACAGCGCCGGCAACGTTGAAAACACATCCCGGAACAGGCCTGAAATCCGCAAGGTCACATCGATCCGCGGTCGTCCGAGCATCGCCAATGGCATCACATCAAAACCTGTGACCCGGTCGGATGTCATATCCCACACCGGCGTGATGCCCATCAGCTGCAACGCCATGGCGAATTCCTCGCCCGCGGTTCGCATCGTCGCCGAACCCCAGAGATCGACCATGACATTGTGCGGATAGTCGCCGTGGTCCTGGAGATGACGGGTCAGCAACGCATCGGCCAGCCGCTTGCCCTGTTCGGCCGCCGTCCGGCTCGGCACCGCGCGGCTGTCGACGGTGAACAGATTGCGGCCGGTCGGCAGCACGTCGCGCCGTCCGCGCCATGGCGAGCCCGCGGGGCCCGGCGCCACATGCCTGCCGTCGAGCGCGGCCAGCATCGCGGCGCGTTCGCTGGCCGCACAGGCCTCGTACGGTATCTCGCGTTGGTCCCGGTCGGAATGCGGTGGCGCGCGCCCCAGGACGTGGAGCCCGTCGGCGACCAGCGTGTTCTTGACGTCGCAGACGAAACTGTCGAGCCGCACCACGGCCTCGCGCGGCGTCATGCTGTCCGTGAGGCCGCTATCGCGATCGAGGCCGGATTCGGCGGCCGCATCGATGATCGCGCGCGCCAGCCGCTCGCGCCGCCGCGGATCGAGCCCTTCGGCGACGGAATATTCGTCGAGCAGACGCTCGATGACGTGCAATCCCGGCGGCAATTTTCCGGTGCTGATCGGCGGCGTGATGTGTCCGATGGTGACGGCGCCGAGCCGGCGCTTGGCCACGGCAGCTTCGCCGGGATTGTTGACGATGAAGGGATAGATCACCGGCGTCGGGCCGATCAGCGCATCGGGCCAGCATGAGGATGACAACGCGACCGACTTTCCGGGCAGCCATTCCAGCGTGCCGTGGGCGCCCATATGGACCAGCGCGTCGCTTTGTTCGACGCGACGAAGCCAGAGATAGAACGCGACATAGGTGTGCCGCGGTGAACGCCGGGGATCGTGATAGTCGGCGGCGCGGTCCGCGCGCTGGCCGCGATCGGGTTGCAGCGCGACTAGCGCGTGATCGAAGTACACCGCTCTGAAGACGAAGTCGCCGTTGTCAATCGCCGGATCGCTTTCAGGCATACCCCATTGCGCTTCGAGGTCGGCGACCAGCGCCGGATCGAGGCGGGCGAGGGCGGCGCGGTAGTTTGCGACCGGCCAGCGGATCGTCCCGGTTTTCAGGCGGTCGATCAGCGCGGCTCCGTCGGCTGGAGCGTCGGCGATGGCGTAGCCTTGCTCGCGCAGAACATTCAGCGTCTCGACGGCGCTTTCCGGTGCATCGAGGCCGACGGCATGCGCCATCTGGTCATCGCGTCCCGGATAGGCCGACAGCACGATGGCGAGACGTTTGTCGGCGGCGGGCGTTCGGCGCAGCCTGATCCAGGCCTGGGCACGTGCGGCGATGGCGACGATGCGCTCGTCATCGCCTGAATGAACCGTGCGCGCATAGCCGAGTTCGGGATCGGCGGCTTCGACCTGCTTGAACGAGGCGACACCGGCGAAGATGCGGCCGTCGAGTTCCGGCAGCACGACATGGATCGCGAGGTCGGGCGGCGACAGCCCGCGGTCGGATTCGGTCCACACCTCGCGGCTTGAGCCCGCCAGCGCCACTTGCAGCACCGGTGCGTCGACGACATCCAGTGGCGAGCCCTTGCCGTCATCGCCGCGCGCCGAAAAGGCCGTGGCGTTGATGATCACATCGGGCGCTATCCGGGCGATCGATTGCCGCAGCCAGCCGTCGCATTCAGGGTCTTTCAGGCTTGTCGCAAACAGCCCGATCGGCCGAATGCCGCGCCTGATCAGTTCGCCGATCAGGCGGTCGATGGGGTCGGTGTCGGAGGCCGCGAGAATGGCGCGGTAGAACACCACCAGCGCGGTCGGCACGCCATCCCGTGCGAGGTCGAGATCGGCTGGATCGATGACGCCAATGCCCGGCTGGTAAAAGCCATAGCGCGGC
>NZ_JAAVUS010000019.1 GCF_018449525.1 Bradyrhizobium sp. dw_78 | reverse complement strand
GGAGCCGCCGCAGCCGTCTGCGGCTGCGCGGCCGGATTGATCCAGCAGCCATGGACATGGGTATTGAGGGAATCCGGGACCTTGGAATCGATCTGGCCGCCAAACCGGGTCAGGCAGCGGAATGCCGCCTGGATATGTCCGCCAGGACAGCCGAAACGGTCATAGAGATCGAGGTGGCGAAAGGCTGTGTCGAGATCGTCGAGCCACATCAGCCGCACGACGCGGCGGCCGAGCCAGACGCATTCCGGGTTTCCGGCCGGGCCGTTGAGGGCCTGGGCCGCCTCGGTGAACTCGTCGGGCTTGTGCTGATTGGTGTCCTTGGCGGCGTCCGCGGCATTTGGCGCCGCCTTGGATTGATCCTGCGCGTGGGTGTCGCCGCTCTGGGCGGCGGCGCTTCCGATACCGATTAAGAGGGCTAATCCGGCGACGGCGAGGTGGCGCAACACCGCATGTTCTAGCTCAAGCACCCGTCGACGCATAAATTCCCCAATTTCGTTACCTGCCTGCGACCTGCCGTGGCCGGCGTTTGATGCCGGTCAAATAGGTCCCCAATGCGGCGGAGACACACCGGGATTCCCATGACGGACATTTCATATTTTGTCCAGCAAACTCACAACTTTATCGCCCCGTGGTAAAGCTGCGATGCGATTTCGATGGACCCCGGTCTTGGCAGACGGCCGGCGACCGGCTAATCGACGGGCCCCGCCCGGAGGATGGAACCTATTTCTCTTCGCACGCCGCTGGCGCTTCTCCTGATATCGCTGGGTGCGATTGCCGCAACGTGGTGGTGGCTGGCCACGCCGATCACTCTCGCGCGCGCGCCGATCGATCCTGCCGCCAAGCTGCAATGCGTGTCCTACGCGCCGTTCCGCGGCGTCCAGACGCCGCTGCAATCGACCGATCGGATTCCGGCCGAGCAGATCGCCCAGGACCTGGCGCAACTCGCCGAGATCACCGACTGCGTGCGCACCTATTCGATCGACAACGGGCTTGATCAGGTTCCCGGGCTTGCCGAGAAGGCCGGCCTCAAGGTCATCCAGGGCATCTGGCTCGGCAGCGATCGCCTCAAGAATCTGGCGCAGATTTCGACCGTGGTCGGCCTGACCAAGCAATACCCCGACGCCATCACGGCCGTCGTGGTCGGCAACGAAGTGCTGCTGCGGGGCGAGATGACCACCTCCGACCTCGCCGCCCTCATCCGCTCGGTCAAATCGCAGGTCAGCGTTCCCGTCACCTATGCCGATGTCTGGGAATACTGGCTGCGCAACCGCGAAATCTATGACGCGGTCGATTTCGTCACGATCCATATCCTCCCTTATTGGGAGGACATTCCGATCCGCGCCAAATACGCCGCCGCCCATGTCGATACGATCCGCAAGCAAGTGGCCGTGGCGTTCCCCGGCAAGGAAATCCTGATCGGAGAGACCGGTTGGCCGAGCGAGGGACGGATGCGCGCCGGCGCGCTGCCGTCGCGGACCAACCAGGCGCGGGTGGTCTCCGAAATTCTCGCGATGGCGAAGCAGGAAGGTTTTCGCGTCAATCTGATCGAGGCCTATGACCAGCCCTGGAAACGCCGGCTCGAAGGCACCGTCGGCGGCTATTGGGGCCTGTTCGATTCGGTGCAGCGCGCGCTGAAATATCCGCCGGGCGAGGCCATCAGCAATTATCCGCTCTGGAAATGGCAGATGGGAGGCGGCATGGCGCTGGCCGTGCTGGTGTTCGGCGCCGGCTGGCTCACCTTGCGCCGCCGGCCCTGGACGCCGCGCCGCTCGGCCTGGGTCGGGGTCGCCATCTCCGCCATCTCGGCCGGAATCCTGCTCGGCGTCGCCGCCGACAAGATGTTTTACGAAAGCTACGGTGCTGGCGGCTGGCTGACATGGGCCGCGCTGCTGGCCGCGGGGGTGCTGTCGCCATTGTTTTGCGCCAACGCCTTGATGTCAGGCCGGGCACTGCCGACCTTTCTCGAATTGCTCGGGCCCGGCGACTACAAGACGCGATCGGCCATGTCGATCTTGCTGGGACTGGTGCTTGTCGTGACCGCCTTGTTGGCGGCGGAAACCGCGCTCGGCTTTGTGTTCGATCCGCGCTACCGCGATTTCCCGTTTGCTTCGCTGACCATGGCCGTGGTGCCGTTTTCGGTGCTGACGTTGCTCAACCGCCCGCAGCAAGGCCCGCGTCCGATCGCCGAGGCGGTCTTTGCCGGTTTGCTGACGGCGTCGGCACTTTACATGGGGGTCAACGAAGGCCCGGATAACTGGCAGTCGTTGTGGACCGCCGCGATTTATTTCCTGCTTGCGCTCACGCTGTGGCAGGCGCGGGTCGTGCGAACCCCAAGATAAGCAGGCCGATCGCCAGGCCGGATAGTGCGATATTGTAGAGCACGATGCCAAAGCCGGCCGCGACCAGCCCGCCCGTCAGCAGAACGATCGATGGCCGGATGACGTGCAGCGCCGCGATCACCAGCGCGACGATGCCGAACACCGAATTCTGGAACAGCACGGTCCCCAGCTCGCGGGCCTTGCAAAGCGTCGTCCGCAAGCCGGCGTCGCAGGCCAGCCCCACGGTCGAGAATTCGATCGCGAGATAGCGCAAGTAAAGAGCGTAACCGACGGTGAGGAAGCCGACGATCAATAGCCATTGCACTTGATACGGCGTCAGCCGGAACGGAGCTTTTTTCATTGGGCGAATATGATCGGGAATACCGGGCCGGACAAGCCGGAGCCGGTCACAAGCCTAGGATTTCTTCCGCGTGTTCAACCTCAGGAACCCGTCGCAACCCTGCGACGGCCGGTCATGTTACTGTCGGTCTTGTCGGATCACGGCGAGCGCTTGAAGAACGACGACAGCGTGGCCGGTTCCGGTTTCGGGGGCTCCTGGGCCGCCACCGGCGGCGATGGCTGTGGCGGCGGCGGGAGCTTCCTCTGGTAGATTCGACGGCGGGTATAATACGGCCGGGCTGGTTTTGCTGATGCGGGTTTGTCCGCATCCGATGCGGCCGTGTCGGCCTTGATTGTATCGATCTTGGCTGCGTCGATCTTGGCGATATCGGTCTTGACGATATCGGTCTTGGCGGCGTCGGTCGCCATATCAGCCTTGGTCGTATCCGCCTTGATTGTATCCGTCTTGGCAGAATTAAATTTGACCGGGCCGACATTGGCCAAAGCGGACATGTCCTCGGGCTTCATCGCGAGGTGCTGGCCGTCATACACCGTGGTTTCGCAGGGGCGCTCCCGTTCGGCCATGTCGGCGCAGATCCGGGCCGCCGCCGCGGCGTCGTTGAAGGGGCCGGCGACCAGCCTGAGCTGCATGCCGAGACCGTTACTGCCTTCCCGGATCACGATGATCGGCTGCAACCCCGTCAGAGCCGTGTTCGATCGTGTTTTGATCAATCCCCGCCACAGCGCGCGCAGGCCGGCAACCGAATTGGCGCCGCCGACATCCACCCCGAATTCGGTCCGTCCGACCGCGAGCAGAGGTGCCGCCGGCACGGCTTCCGCCTCCGCCGCTTTCTTCTGGTCAGGTGGTGCCGGCGCAACCATTGCCAATTCCGGCGCGGGCGTCGATGCGGCGCGCTTCGCGATCGGCTGCGGCTCAAACGGCTTCCGCGCCGGTGGAGCTGGCCGATCCATGCTCGGTTTCGACGCCATCCGAGGGGCTGGCGCCGGCGGCGGCGCGGGTGCCGTCGAAGCCGCCGGTTGAGGCGGTGGGGTATTGGCTGGTTTCGGCGTCTCGGCCGCGACCGTCTTCGCCATGGATTCTGTTGGCTTGGGTTCGGCTGACTTGGATTCGGTTGATTTTGGCTCCGCCGGCTTAGGTTCTGCCGGCTTGGTCTCGACCAATTGCTTCTCGGCCGCTGGCTTCTCCGTCATTGGTTTTTCGGCAGGCGGTTTTTCGGCAAGCGGCTTTTCGGGGGGCGGCGCGGCCGGCGCTGTCGTTGCAACCGGGGCTGTTACGGGCACCGGCGAGGGCGCCGGGGCCGGGCTCTGCGCGACCGGTTGTGACGGCGGAGGAGCGGCGATCGGCGACGCCCATTGCGGCGGTCCGGCAGTGGTTTGCCGCGCAATCGAGCCGGTCACCGAATCCAACCCCTGTTCCAGAACGGTGATACGGGCAAAGAGCCGGTCTCGATCGCGGTTCAGCGTATCGATGGCGGCGGCCAGGCGTCGTGTCTCATTCTGGCTTTCCTTGGCGAAGGACTGGACCTGTTGTGATTGCCGCACCAGATCCACGGCTGCGACTTCATCACGCCGCAGTTTCATCGATGACTGGTTGGCAAGCACCGCGGCGATCACGGCGCCGACGGCGACAACTCCCCATGTTCCCAATCGCCACAATGCGCGCCGGTCCAGATATTCCTCTTCGGCCAAAAACCCGCTCGGCGCGCCGCCCGTGCTTTGCCTCTCGAGCTTGACCGCCGTCTGGCCGCTCTTCTTTGCCATACGATTTCTTCGGTCCTGCCGAGGCTCCCCGCCGAATCACCGCGCAAGACTACAGGAAATCCGCCACAATCCTGAATCGCCGTGTTTCCCGATCGCCGAATCAGGTTTCCCCTCAGGGGGAAAACGCTTTATGACGGCGCTGTAACCCGACGCCGTCGAATGCCAGAGATTCGCGAGAGATTTGCAAGAGATTCGAATGACCGCTCGATCCAGCCTGACTGTCGTGCTTGCCGCCGGCGAGGGCACGCGCATGCGATCGGCGACGCCGAAGGTGCTGCATCCGGTCGCGGGCCAGTCGCTGCTCGCCCATGTGCTGGTTGCCGCGCCTGCGGGATCCGGCGCCTCGCTCGCCGTCGTGGTGGGACCGGATCACGAGGCCGTGGCGCAGGAAGCGCGGCGGGTGCGTCCCGATGCTGCGACATTCGTCCAGCGCGAGCGTCTCGGCACCGCGCATGCGGCGCTGGCGGCGCGCGAGGCCATCGCGCGCGGTGCGGACGATCTCCTGATCGCGTTCGGCGATACGCCGCTGATTTCGGCGGAAACCTTCGCGCGGCTGCGGGCACCATTGAAAAACGGCGCGGCGCTTGCCGTGCTGGGCTTTCGCGCCGCCGATCCCGCCGGCTACGGCCGGCTGCTGGTCGAGGGCGATCGTCTGGTGGCGATCCGCGAGCAGGCCGATGCCAGCGAAGAGGAACGCAGGATCACGCTGTGCAACGCCGGCGTGATGGCGTTCGACGGCCGGCGGGCGCTGGAAATCATCGGCAAGATCGGCAACGCCAACAGCAAGCATGAATATTATCTCACCGACGCGGTCGCGATCGTTCGCGATCTGGGACTGGAGGCCGTCGTGATCGAAACCGGCGAGGACGAAGTGCGCGGCATCAACACCAAGGCGCAGCTCGCGGAAGCTGAGCAGGTCATGCAGGCGCGGCTGCGCAAGGCAGCGCTCGAGGCCGGCGTGACGATGATCGCGCCGGAAACGGTTTATCTCGCCGCCGACACGGCATTCGGACGCGATGTGACCATCGAGCCGTTCGTGGTGATCGGACCCGGCGTCTCGATCGCCGACGGCGCGGTGATCCATTCGTTCTCCCACATCGTGCAGGCATCGATCGGCAGGAACGCTTCGGTCGGGCCTTATGCGCGCCTGAGACCCGGAACTTCGCTCGGCGAGGGCGTCCGGATCGGCAATTTCGTCGAGACCAAGGCGGCGACGCTCGACGCGGGCGTCAAGGTCAATCACCTTTCCTACATCGGCGACGCGCATGTCGGCGCCGATTCCAACATCGGCGCGGGCACCATCACCTGCAACTATGACGGCTTCGGCAAGCACCGGACGGAAATCGGCAAGGGCGCCTTCGTCGGCACCAATTCGTCGCTGGTGGCGCCGGTGAAGATCGGCGACGGCGCCTATATCGGATCGGGCTCGGTCATCACGCGCGACGTGCCCGACGATGCGCTCGCCGTGGAACGCAGCCAGCAGACCAACCGCGAGGGCGGCGCCACGCGCTATCGCGAGATCAAGACACGCAGCAAAACGCGCAAAGGCGGATAGTCGGGTCTGTTAAGCTTGCCGCTTAACGCTGTCTCGATCCGCGATAGTTTTCCGTGAAGTGCGACCGTCCGATCCGCCGATTTCCGGCAGATAATATCATGCGCGGACGCGCTATGGGCGGGCCTTCGAAAGCACTGCAGAAGATACATTCTGCGCCGGCCTGATGAGCGCTGTGTCGTTTCAGCGCCTGTGGTTTCCCAATGTTTTCAGTCGGTTGGCATCGCCGAAAGCGGCGACAGACTGACGAATTAACCAAATTGACACGATTTCAAGGGGCGAATACGATATATTTTATTAAATATAACGTTTTGGGGGTGAGTATGCGAGCGTTTCAGGTTGGACTTGCTATTGCGGCCCTGGCTTTCAGCGTTCCCGCAAAAGCAGATACTTTGGATATCCTGGGCGATGGAATTAGCGGGGACGTGTCCATTACCGGCGACACGAGTTTGTGGTCTCTGGTCGGCGGGGTGACGACGACCACACCCGACGGCGATAATGGAAAGAATGCCATATTGCGCTATTACGTCGTCGCCAGCGGCAGCAACGGTACTTCGGTGTTTTCACTGGGCGAACTCAATCCCTCCTTCGGAGGGACGAATGCCGCGCCGTTCGTATCCGATAGCGGCGGATCGCTATCGCTGATCGATCCGAACGCGGGAGCGTCCGGCCGGGATGTCTCGAACCTGACGAGCTTGCAGGTTTTATCCGCGCCTGCACTTCCGTCCGGAGCGGGTGGTGTCTCCAGTGCGGTTCAGCTTACTGGCCTGGTCAACAATCCCGGCAGTTATACGCTGGGCAAGCTGCAAAGCAGCTTCACCCCGTCGCAGGTCAATGTGCCTATCACTGGTGGAATCGATACCTATACGGGGGTTCCGTTGTGGTCGTTCATCAATCCGAGCAATGCCGCCGACGCGAAGAGCCAGATCGTGATTACGGCGGGCACCGATGGATATGAAATTGTCTTATCGCTGGCGGAATTGGATCCGTTCCTGGGCGGCAATCCTCAGGATTTCCTTCCTTATGCCGACACGGCAGGAGACTTCCCGGCCGACGGAATCGCTCGAACGATCCTGCCTCTCGACAGCAAGCATGGCAGGTGGGAGTCCAACCTCGATTTCATTGAAGTCACTGACGCCGTCCCGGAGCCCGCCACTTGGGCGATGATGCTGCTCGGTTTCGCCGGCATTGGCTTTATGGCCTATCGGCGTCGCTACAACAGCGGCACGCTTGGCGTCGCCTGATCTTCGGGCAGCCAGGGCAATCCGCAACAGCGGGCGCAGTCGAACGCGATCTCTTGACAGCGCGGACTCATCTGGAATTACTGGTCGGGGCCGCCTTTGGGGCGGCCCCATTTTTTCGGGGCCGATCCCGGAAAATGGGAAATTAGGAAATTTCGGCGAGAATGGCCAAAACCGGTGGGAAGCCGTTGAAATCACTGGCTTGTACGACACCGCAATAATTATTGAGTACCTCGGCGCCCGCGATTTTCGTTAAGAGGTGCTTCCCGTTAACCGGGATTCGCGCCTTTTCGGCAATTTTCGTTCAATTCGGAGATAGTGGTCCGCATGTGCGGCATCATCGGTATTCTGGGACGGGCTCCGGTCGCGGAGCAATTGGTGGATTCGCTCAAACGTCTTGAGTATCGCGGCTATGATTCCGCAGGAATCGCGACGTTGGACGGCGACCGTCTCGACCGGCGCCGCGCCGAGGGCAAGCTCAGGAATCTGGAAGCGCGGTTGAAGGCCGAGCCGCTCGCCGGCCATACCGGCATCGGCCACACGCGCTGGGCCACGCACGGCAAGCCGAACGAAAGCAACGCCCATCCGCATGCCGCCGGCAGCGTCGCCGTGGTCCACAACGGCATCATCGAGAATTTCCGCGAACTGCGCGAGATGCTGGAAAAGCAGGGCGCGAAATTCGCCAGCGAGACCGACACCGAAGTCGTCGCGCATCTCGTCAATTCCTACATCCTGAAAGGGGCGTCGCCGCAGGAGGCGGTGAAGGCTTCGCTGCCGCAGTTGCGCGGCGCGTTCGCGCTGGCCTTCCTGTTCAGGGGGCACGACGATCTGATGATCGGCGCCCGCAAGGGCTCGCCGCTCGCGATCGGGTATGGCGACGGCGAGATGTATCTCGGCTCGGACGCGATCGCGCTCGCGCCCTTCACCGATACGATCAGCTATCTCGAGGACGGCGACTGGGTGGCGCTGACCCGCGAGGTCGGCGTGATCCATGACGCGCAGGGCGCGGTGGTGAATCGCGACGTGCTGAAATCCGGCGCCTCGTCGTTTCTGGTCGACAAGGCGAATTATCGCCACTTCATGGCCAAGGAAATTCACGAGCAGCCCGAGGTGGTCGGGCATACGCTGGCGCGGTATGTCGACATGGCGAGCGAGCGGGTGAAACTGCCGCTGAATCTGCCGTTCGACTTCAAGGAGCTGCAGCGCATCTCGATCGTGGCCTGCGGCACCGCGAGCTATGCCGGCTACGTCGCCAAATACTGGTTCGAGCGGCTGGCCCGCCTGCCGATCGAGATCGACGTCGCCTCCGAATTCCGCTACCGCGAGGCTCCCTTGCGCAAGGGCGACCTTGCGATCTTCATTTCGCAATCGGGCGAAACCGCCGACACGCTGGCGGCGCTTCGCTACGCGAAATCGCAAGGCGTTCACACGCTCTCGGTGGTCAATGTGCCGACATCGACGATCGCGCGCGAAAGCGAGACCGTGTTGCCGACCCTGGCCGGACCCGAGATCGGCGTCGCCTCGACCAAGGCCTTTACCTGCCAATTGATGGTACTGGCGGCGATCGCGGTCGCGGCCGGCAAGGCGCGGGGCGAATTGTCCGACGCCGACGAAGCCCGCCTCGTGCATGGCCTAGTCGAAATTCCGCGGCTGATGGCGGCCGCGCTCGCCACCGAGCCGCAGATCGAGAAACTGGCGCGCGAGATCGCCAAGTGCCGCGACGTGCTCTATCTCGGCCGCGGCACCAGCTATCCGCTGGCGCTGGAAGGCGCGCTGAAGCTGAAGGAAATCTCCTATATCCACGCCGAGGGCTACGCGGCCGGCGAGCTCAAGCACGGCCCGATCGCGCTGATCGACGAGAACATGCCGGTGGTGGTGATCGCGCCCTATGACCGGGTGTTCGAGAAGACCGTCTCCAACATGCAGGAAGTGGCGGCGCGCGGCGGCAACATCATCCTGATGACCGACGCCAAGGGTGTGGCCGAAGCCAGTGTGGAGTCGCTGGTGACGATCGTGCTGCCCGACATGGCCGCGACCTTTGCACCGATGGTCTATGCCATCCCCGTGCAATTGCTGGCCTATCACACCGCCGTAGTCATGGGCACCGACGTCGACCAGCCTAGAAATCTGGCCAAATCGGTAACCGTGGAGTAGGGCTGTCTGCGCGTTGCGGTCGCGCCGGGTCTTCAAAACTCTGTTAGGATGACTTAGCTGCATCATCGCCGCCTTGATTGACCTTGGGAACCCGATGGACCGCGACGATCTGCCTCCCGTACCTCCGGCGGAACCTTCACCGCTCGCCCCGCGGGGCTTCACCGCCCGCTTGCGGAACTATTTCCTGACCGGGCTGATCGTCGCCGGCCCGGTCGCGATCACCTTTTATCTGACCTGGTGGTTCGTGACCTGGGTCGATGGGCTGGTGCGGCCGTTCGTCCCCGCGGCCTATCGCCCGGAAACCTATCTGCCGTTCGGGCTGCCGGGCTCCGGCCTCGTGGTGGCCGTGATCGCATTGACCCTGCTTGGCTTCCTCACCCATAATCTGATCGGCCGGACCCTGGTCGATCTCGGCGAAAAATTGCTCGGCCGCATGCCGGTGGTGCGCGCGATCTACCGCAGCCTGAAACAGGTGTTCGAGACGCTGTTCTCGGGGCAGGGGTCGAGCTTCCGGCGGGTCGGCCTGGTCGAATTTCCGTCGCCCGGCATGTGGTCGATCGTGCTGATCTCGCAATCGCCCAGTGTGGAGATCGCCAACAGCCTTCCGGGTGAGGAGGAGCACATCTCGGTGTTCCTGCCCTGCGCGCCGAACCCGACCACGGGCTTCTTCTTCTATGTGCCCAAAAACAAGATCATCGAAGTCGAGATGAGCACCGAGGCCGCCGCGACCCTGATCATGTCGGCGGGCGTGGTGCAGCCCGGCTCCGATCCGCAGAAGAAAGTGGCGGCGCTGGCCGGCATGGCGAATGCGGCGCGGGTGGCCAACTCGGCCGCGCTGCAGCCGGTGCCGGCGAAGGCGGAGTAAGACGCCGGAATCGTCGTTCCGGGGCGCGAATGAAATGAGCGAACCCGGAACCTCGAGATTCCGCGTCTGCGCTGCGCGCATCCCGGAATGACGGCGACTGTTCACCCCGCCCCGAGCAATGGCAGCGCTTCGTCGCGCTCGTACAGGTAAAGCAGGCAGCGCAGCGCTTCGCCGCGATCGCCTTCCAGCTTCGGGTTGTCCTTCATGATCCGCAGCGCCTCGTCGCGCGCCTGCGTGATGAGCTGGCCGTGGACTTCGGAGCGCGCGATACGGTAGCCGGGCAGGCCGCTCTGCCGGATACCGAGCACATCGCCTTCGCCGCGCAGCCGTAAATCCTCTTCGGCAATCCGGAAACCGTCGGTGGTCTCCCGGATCACTTTAAGCCGTGCCGCCGACATCTCGTTCAACGGCTCGTGGTACACGAGCAGGCAGGTCGAGGCCTCGGAGCCGCGGCCGATGCGGCCGCGCAGCTGATGCAGTTGCGCCAGCCCGAAGCGTTCGGCGTTCTCGATCACCATGATGGTCGCGGCGGGAACGTCGACGCCGACCTCGACCACGGTGGTCGCCACCAGCAGGCCGATCTCGTGCGCGGCGAACTGCGCCATCACGCGATCCTTCTCTGTGCCTTTCATCTGGCCGTGTACCAGGCCGACGCGATCGCTGAAGCGTTGTTGCAAGGTTTCGAACCGCTTGCTGGCGTTGGTCAGGTGATCGGTGCCCTCCGCCTCGGATTCGTCCACCAGCGGGCAGATCCAGTAGACCAACTTGCCCGCCGACAGCGCGCGGCCGACGGCGGCGATGACCTCGTCGAGACGGCTGGCCGGGATCGTGCGGGTGTCGATCGGTTGCCGCCCGGCCGGCTTCTCACGCAGTTCCGAGACGTCCATGTCGCCGAAATAGGTCAGCACCAGCGTGCGCGGGATCGGCGTGGCGCTGAGCACCAGCACATCGACGGCGTCGCCCTTGCCGGTCAGGGCCAGCCGCTCGCGGACGCCGAAACGATGCTGTTCGTCGACCACGGCCAGCGCCAGCGCCTTGAACACCACGTCGTCCTGGATCAGCGCATGGGTGCCGACCAGAAAATCGATTTCGCCTTCCGCCAGTTTAGCCAACAGTTCGCGCCGCTCCTTGCCCTTTTCGCGGCCGGTCAGGATCGCGACCTGAAGGCCGGCGCGTTCGGCCAGCGGCGTGATGGTCTTGACGTGCTGACGGGCGAGGATTTCGGTCGGGGCCATCAGGGCGGCCTGTTTGCCGGCTTCGGCGACGGCAGCCGCCGCGAGTAGCGCCACCACGGTCTTGCCCGATCCGACGTCGCCTTGCAGCAGCCGCAGCATGCGCACCGGCTGGCGCAGATCGTCGGAGATCGCGGCCGCGGCCTTCTGCTGCGATAGCGTCAGCGCATAGGGCAGCGCACCGATGATCCTATTGCGCAGATGGCCGTCGTCGGCATTGCGATCGCCGGCCGGGCGGCGCAGCTGCGCACGCACCAGCGCCAGCGCCAATTGCCCGGCCAAGAGTTCGTCGAAGGCCAGCCGCGACCAGAACGGACCGTCGGGCAGGATATCCGTGATCTCGACCGGTACATGCACGCGGTTCAGCGCTTCTGCGAGCGGCGGGAATTTGCAGCGCCGCATGATCTCCGGACTGGTCCATTCGGGGAGATTTGGCAGCTTTTGCAGCGCCTGCGCCATCGCCCGCCGCAGCGATCCGATCGCCAGTCCTTCCGTGAGCGGATAGACCGGATCGAGGCCGGTGAGTTTGGCGAAGGCTTCCTCGTCGACGACGCGGTCAGGGTGTACGATCTGCGGCACGCCGTCGAACATCTGCAAGGTGCCGGAGACATAGCGCCTGGCGCCGACCGGCAGCAGCTTCTCGACATAACCGGGCTGCGCCCGGAAATAGGTCAGCACCACATCGCCAGTGTCGTCGCTGGCATAGACCAGATGCGGCGCGCGCGAGCGGCCGGGCGGCGCGGGGCGGTGCCGGTCGACGGTGACTTCCAGCGTCACCATCGTCCCCGGCACGGCGTCGCGGATTTTCGGCCGCGTCCGGCGATCGATCACGCTCGCGGGCAGATGCAGCAGCAGATCGACCAGCCGCGGCGTCTCATTGCGGCCGAGCAGATAGCGGAACAGTTTGTCCTGCTTCGGCCCAACGCCCGCAAGGCTGGTGACCGGCGCAAACAGCGGATTGAGCAGGGCAGGGCGCATCAAAATCTCTCGTCGCACACGATCCGTCATGCGCGGGATTCGACCCGCGCATCCATCTTCAAAAGACGATGGATTGCCGGGTCAAGCCCGGCAATGACGTCGCGGCTGATATTCACGGAACAGAAGGGCTGACATTGCCCGGCGCTGACGCTATATCAACCGCGCCCGGCCGTGCGTCCGGGCTTTTGGCGTTTGGATGGAAATAAAGAAATGACCGGATCGACACGATCAAGCGGCGGGTTGGATGACCGCCGCAAGCGGCTGTTGTTTCGTTGTTGGCATCGCGGCACCCGTGAGATGGATCTCATCCTCGGCCGGTTTGCGGACGCCGAGATTGCGGACCTCGATGACCGTGAACTGGCCGAGCTCGAACGCCTGATCGATGTCCCCGATCCCGATCTCTATGCGGCGCTGACCGGCGCCAGGCCAGTTGCACCGGAACATGCCGGGGCGCTGTTCGAACGCATTAAATCGTTCCGCATCCTGGATCACGGCGTATGAAGGCGCCGGTCCAGTCGCCGGCGCAATTGCTCGCGCCGGGCCGTCCGCTTACCTTCGCCAATGTCGCTGAGGGTGCCGAAGGCCTGGTGGTCTCCGACCTCGCTCGCGCGGTCGCGGCGCGGCCGAAGCCTCCCGCGATCAGCCTTGCGGTGGTTTGCCGCGATGGCGCGCGGATGCAGCAACTGGCCCGCGCGCTGGAATTTTTCGCGCCCGATCTGCCGGTCATGCAGTTTCCGGCCTGGGATTGCCAGCCCTATGACCGGGTGTCGCCGCATGGCGGCATCCTGGCACAGCGGCTGACCACGCTGGCGCGGCTGTCGCGGCTCCAGGGCAGCGACAAGCCGCTGATCGTGTTGACGACGGTCAACGCCATCGTGCAGCGGGTGCCGTCGCGCGATGCTGTTGCGGCGCAGGCGCTGTCGGTCGCGCCCGGTCATGTCGTGCCGATGGATTCCATCGTCGCCTGGCTGGAGCATAATGGCTACAACCGGTCTTCGACCGTGCGCGAGCCCGGCGAATATGCGGTGCGCGGCGGCATCCTCGATCTGTTTCCGGCCGGGCTCGATCAGCCGGTACGCTTCGATTTCTTCGGCGATTCACTTGAATCGATCCGCACCTTCGACGCCGAGACCCAGCGCACGCTGCTCGACATGCGCGCGCTCGATCTGGTCCCGATCTCCGAGTTTCAACTGACCACCGAGACCATCCGCCGCTTCCGGATGGGCTATGTCGCAACCTTCGGCGCGCCGGAGCGGGACGACCTGTTGTACGAGGCCGTGACCGAAGGCCGCCGTCATCCCGGCATGGAACATTGGCTGCCGTTGTTTACGGAGCGGATGGACACGCTGTTCGACTATTTCGGCGGCGCGCCGGTCGCGATCGAGCCGCAAAGCGAGGATGCCACGCGCGAGCGCTTCAAGCAGATATCGGATTATTACGAGGCGCGGCGCGAGGCGATGGAACATCCGGGCGGCGGCGCGCTCTACAAGCCGCTATCGCCCGACCGGCTCTATCTGACCGAAGACGAATGGACCAGGCATCTCGGCGAGTCCGCGCTGGCGCGGTTGACGCCGTTCGCGGTGCCCGAGGACGGCGCGGGCGTGATCGATGCCGGCGCGCGGCAGGGCCGCAGTTTCGCGCCGGAACGGGCGGACAGCACCGTCAATGTCTTCGAGGCCGTCGTGGCCCATGTGCAGGCGCTGCAGGCCGGCCGTAAGAAGGTGGTGATCGCGCTGTGGAGCGAAGGCTCGCGCGACCGCATGGGCAGCATGCTGCGCGACCACAAGCTGCTCAACCTCACCAGCGTCAACACCTGGCGCACCGTGCAGGCGACACCGCGCAACGAGACCATGCTGGCCGTGCTCGGCATGGAGCAGGGGTTTGAGACCGACCAGGTCGCGATCGTCAGCGAGCAGGACATCCTCGGCGACCGCCTGGTGCGGCCGCGCAAGTCGAGCCGCAAGCTCGACAATTTCATCTCGGAAGTCACGAGCCTCGCCGCCGGCGACCTGGTGGTTCACGTCGAGCATGGCATCGGCCGGTTCATCGGCTTGCAGACGCTCGATGTCGCCGGCGCGCCGCATGACTGTCTCGAACTGCATTACGCCGCCGACACAAAACTGTTTCTGCCGGTCGAGAATATCGAACTTCTGTCGCGCTACGGCTCCGATCACGCCCATGTCGAACTGGACCGGCTGGGCGGCAGCGGCTGGCAGGCGCGCAAGGCCAAACTCAAGAACCGTATCCGCGAGATCGCCGGCGAATTGATCAAGATCGCTGCCGAGCGGCATCTGCACGAGGCGCCGAAAACGCCGGTGCAGCCGCATGTCTATGACGAATTCTGCGCGCGTTTCCCCTATGAGGAGACCGAGGACCAGTTGGCGGCGATCAACGCCGCCCTGAAGGACCTCGAAAGCGGCCGGCCGATGGACCGGCTGATCTGCGGCGACGTTGGCTTCGGCAAGACCGAAGTGGCGCTGCGCGCGGCGTTTGCGGTCGCGCTCGACGGCAAGCAGGTCGCGGTGGTGGTGCCGACCACGCTATTGGCGCGCCAGCACAGCCGGACCTTCACCGAGCGCTTCCGCGGTTTTCCGGTCAATGTCGCGCAGGCCTCGCGCCTGATCGCGCCGAAAGAGCTGGCGCAGGTCAAGAAGGGGCTTACGGAAGGCGGCGTCGATATAGTGGTCGGCACCCACGCGCTGCTCGGCAAATCGATCAAGTTCAGGGATCTTGGCCTCCTGATCGTCGACGAGGAGCAGCATTTCGGCGTCGGTCACAAGGAACGGCTGAAGCAGTTGCGGGCGCAGGTCCATGTGCTGACGCTGAGCGCCACGCCGATCCCGCGCACGCTGCAGCTGGCGCTGACCGGCGTGCGCGACCTTTCGATCATCGCCTCGCCGCCGGTCGACCGGCTGGCGGTGCGCACTTTTGTCGCGCCGCATGATCCGCTGATGATCCGCGAAGCGCTGCTGCGCGAACGCTATCGCGGCGGGCAGGCGTTCTATGTGGTGCCCCGGATCGAAGACCTCGCCGGCCTCAAGGATTTCCTCGACAAGAACGTGCCGGAGATGAAGGTCGCCGTCGCGCACGGCCAGATGCCGCCGACCGTGATCGAGGATATCATGTCGGCGTTCTATGACGGCAAATACGACATCCTGCTTTCGACCACGATCGTCGAATCCGGCCTCGACATCCCCAACGCCAATACGCTGATCGTCCACCGCGCCGATATGTTCGGTCTGGCGCAGCTCTATCAGCTACGCGGGCGGGTCGGCCGCTCCAAGCTGCGCGCCTATGCGCTGTTCACGCTGCCGGCGCAGCAGAAGATCACCGCGCAGGCCGAGAAGCGGCTGAAGGTGCTGCAATCGCTGGAGACGCTGGGGGCGGGCTTCCAGCTCGCCTCGCACGATCTGGACATTCGCGGCGCCGGCAATCTGCTCGGCGAGGAGCAATCCGGGCATATCAAGGAGGTCGGCTTCGAACTGTATCAATCGATGCTGGAGGAGGCGATCCTCAACCTCAAGGCGGGCGTGGTCGAGCCGGCTGCGGACCGTTGGTCGCCGACCATCACCATCGGCATGCCGGTGCTGATTCCGGAAGATTACGTCTCCGACCTCGCGGTGCGGCTGTCGCTGTACCGGCGACTCGCCGATCTCGAGACCGACGAGGAGATCGACAATTTCGCCGCCGAGATGCGCGACCGGTTCGGCGTGCTGCCGGACGAGGTGCGCTATCTGTTCAAGGTCGCGGCGATCAAGGCCTATTGCCGCCGTGCCAATGTCGAGAAGGTCGACGCCGGGCCGAAGGGTGCGGTCATCACCTTCCGCGACAACAAGTTCGCGCAGCCGGACCGGCTGGTCTATTTCATCCGCCAGCACGGCAACGCCGCCAAGGTCAGGCCGGACATGAAGGTGGTGTTCCTGCAGGAATGGGAAACCCCGGAGGAGCGCCTGATGGGCACGACCGAAATCCTGCGCCAACTCGCCAATCTCGCCGAGAACAAGAAGGCCGCGTAGTTCTCGTCGCTTCGCAGGGTGGGCAAAGCGAAGTGTGCCCTCCCTACGGATTCTTCATAGCAGCCATTAAACACGGCCGTCATTCCGGGCCTGATGCTAACGCACCATCCCGGAATGACGAACTCCTGAACGTCACGACGCGGCGCGGCGGCTTTCCTCGGTGAGCCGCGCCAGCAACGATCCGGCCGAATAATCCGACGGCAGCAGGGTCGCGAGCGTCACCACGGGCTCCGATCGCGCTTCGTGTTTGCCGTGGCTGGTATGGCGCATCACGCTGGACAGGCGCCGCGCAATCGCGTGCGCGGTCCGCAGATCGGTCTCCACGAACGCCACGATGACGGAGCCGTCTTCCTCGGCTACGCCGAAATCCATTTTCCGCATCAACCGGCTGATGATGCGCGCGCCGTCCCGCTGCGCGCGCGCATGGGTCGGATCGAAGGCAAAGCGCGCCACCGATAATCCGCCGCCACGCGACAGCGTCTGATGGACGGCGGCGGCGAAATCGCGCGCGAAGACGGCCGGCATCAGCAGCCCGGTTTGCGGATCGAGCAGCCCGCCTTGATCGAGCGAGCGGAGCGTCCGGATCAAATAGGCTTCGAACGCATGCTGGCGGATCAGCGGCGAGGCATTGGCCGCGACAAGTACGGGCTCGCGCGCGATGATTTCGAGGTTCGGCAGATCATAGGCTGGCGCCAGCGCGTCCGACGTCAGGACGACAGGCAAAGTGCGGAAGCGGGAATCCTCCGACAGCACCGTCAGGAATGCGTCGATCACGCGCAGGCTGAAGCCCTCGCCGAGCACGATGCCGTCGATGTCGCGATCGTTGAGATGCTTGGCCGCGGCTTCGATGCTGAGCGCGCCCACGACTCCCATCCGTTCGCCGAGCGCGACCGACAGGGCGGGGTAGCCAGCCCCGCGTCCGATCAGGAGCACGGTGGCGTCGCGAACGGGATCGGTATCCGCCAGCGCGGGCGTGCCTGACGCCCCGTCACGTCGGCGCAGCACGGTGTTGTGCAGGGTCCGGACCCGCAACGCGGCGCTCAAGCGCGCGATCAGCCGGTCGGATGGGCGGCCTTGCTGCGAAAACGGAATGGCGTTTTCCGGCAGCACGGCCTGCGGATCGACGGCAATCAGCGGGAGATAAGGTTTCGCGTCGGCGATCTGCTTCGCAAGCGAATCGAAGTCTCGTTCCGATGTCTCTGATATGACAGCCAGAATTGCAGCTGGCTGCAACTCTTCAACGGCGCGCGGCGCGTCCGTCCAGAGAGTGTCGATGACCGGAAACAGTTTCGCATCGTCGAGCGCCTTTGCGAAGGATGGCCGTTCCGCGCCTGAAACGACAAGGATCGGGCCTTGCTGCGACATTGGGTCTCCGGATCGAAAGCAATTGATTGGGCGCCGGACCCTAATTTGTTGACCTTAATGCGGTGTCAACGAAGCTGTTCGACAGGCCTCACGTCCGGTTCACCCGATCGCGGAAGGCTTCCACCATCAAGGGGTTAAGCCCAAGTTCCGAGAGCGCGTCACGGGCGCGGGCATTATCCTGGGCGCGGCCGGCCAGGCGGTAGCCGCTTAAGCGGTCGGGCAGCGCCGTCAACAGCGCGCCCTGTCCGAGCCGCTTGGCCCATTCCTGCAAATCCTGAGACAGGAAGCGGTAGCCGCCGACGGCCATGATGCCCGAGGGCGGCGCGGTGATGCAGAGCGTGCCGGTCGAACGGTCGAGCCGCGCGGCATAACCGGTATCGACGTAGTCGCGCGGCGGCGGCGCCGTCAGCGGATCGCCCAGCGGGGCAGGGTTGTAGGCCGCCACGGTCACCATCGGCCCCCGTAAGCCGAGCGTGCCTTTCGGCGTGATCAGCGTCTCGCCCGAGATCGACGAGCCCGCCACGTCACGCGGCGCACCGTGAGGTCCCGGCAGAACCGGGGCCGGTGCGCCATCTTCTGTCCGCCGGGCGCCGAACAGCCCGACCTCGCCGAACAGATAGATGTCGGTCAGGGTCACGCCAGGGATCACCCAGGGCGGAGACGATGAGATTTGCTCCGGCGCGCGCCACAGGCCGATGACGTTGCGCAGCGTCGGAAACCGCGATGGCAGGTCGTCCTCGGCCAGCCGCAACGCCAATTGGGCGGGCGCGACCAGCGTATCGCAGCCTTCCTCTTCGATCTGCTGCTCAAGCGCGTCGCCATCGAACGGATGGTGCAGCGCCAGCGTCCCGCCGGACAGCAGCCAGACCAACAGCGATGAAGCCAGGCCCGCGAACGAAGCCGGCGCGAAAGCCGACATGATTTTCGCGCCCTGCGCGACGTTGGCTTCGAGGAAGATCGAGAGACCGCCGGCGATCAGGCTGAGATGCGTGCGCGGCACCCCGCAAAAGCCATCGGCCGTCACATCGAAGGAAACGATCGCCGCCCGCCGGCCATCATGTCTGATTTCACGGCTAGCTTCCGGCGGATGGGCCAGCACCTGGTCGAGCGATGCCATGCCTTCGGGCAGGTCATGGCCGAAGCCGCAGACATGGCGGATCGAAAATGCCTCGGCTGCGGCATTCATGGCGAGGTCGGCGTGGTTGACGCCGTCGATCTTGCTCATGGTCACGATCGCGCGGGCGCCGGAGCGGTTGAGCGCGACCGTCAATTCCGCCTGGCGCCAGAGCAATGGCAGCAGCGCCACGATCAGCCCGGCGCGGTGCGCCGCAAGCACGGTCAGCACGAATTCGACGGTATTGGGCAATTGAATCGCAATAATGGAATTGGCCGGCAGGCCGGCTTCGATAAAATGCGCCGCCAGTGCCGTAATGGCGCGGTCGGCTTGCGCGAAGGTCAGCCGTTTGGGCGGCAGCCCCGTGATGCGCGCCTTGTTGACTGGATCGAGCAGGGCCGGCATGTCCGGATGCCGCGTCAGAACCCGTCGAAACAATCCCTCAAGTGTCGGCGATGGCTTGTTCTGGATCACGAATTCACTTTGCTCGCGCCGTCGGTCCCTGCCACCAAGTCTCCGGGAGATATCCCGTCAACGCGGTGGCCGTTGGTCTTTCTAGCCGATTCCAGCGCGCAATCCATTGCTCTCCGATGTTAAAGACGGGGATAGCGTAGAACTTCGACATCAGGGCCCGGTCAAGCGCCCGCACCGCCGAGACGAAGGCCGGACGCCCGCGTGCCGCCAGCAGGGCCGCGATCATGGCGTCGATCGCGGGATCCCGGGCTCCCATGTAGTTGCGTGTGCCCTGGCTGTCCGCCGCAGCGCTTCCCCAATAGAACCATTGCTCATTACCCGGCGACAATGACTGATCCCAACGGTTCTGGATCATGTCGAAATCATAGCCGAGGCGGCGCTGGTCGAATTGAACCGGGTCGACGGCGCGGACCGTCACCTCGATCCCGGCACGGTTCAGATCGCGCGCATAGGCCAGCGCGACGCGCTCCTGATCGCGTGTCGTGACCAGGATCTCGAAGGTGAGGGGGGCTTTGGTCGAACGCTGCCGCAATACCGTGCCGTCGAGGCCGTAGCCGGCGTCGGACAGCAGATCCAGCGCGCGGCGCAGCATCGCGCGATCGCGGCCCGAGCCGTCAGTGACCGGAAGACGATAGCTGCCGTCGAGAATATCCGGCGCGATCCCGGAGGCGAACGGCTTCAGCAATTCGCGTTCGCGCTCGTCTGCCGGACGGCCATAGGCCGACAGTTCGGACCCGGCGAAGAATCCCCCCGCGCGGTGATAGAGCCCGAAAAAGTAATTGCGGTTGATCCATTCGAAATCGAACAGCAGCGTCAAGGCCTGGCGCACGCGGATATCGGCAAACACCGGACGGCGGGTGTTGAAGACCAGGAATTCCGATGGCTGCGGCAGCCCTGGCCTGAAGGTGTCGCGGACCACTTCGCCGTTGCGCGCTGCGGCAAAATCATATCCGCCGTGCCAGCGCAGCGGCTCGGTTTCGACGCGAAAATCATAGAGGCCGCGTTTGAAGGCTTCAAACTGGGCGTTGGCGTCGCGGTAGAAATCGAGCCTGATCTCGTCGAAATTCCACAAACCCCGGTTGACCGGCAGGTCGCGGCCCCAATAATCGGGATCACGTGTGAAAGTGACGCTGGCACCGGGTTTGACCTCGGTGACGCGATAGGGGCCGGAGCCGACCGGCGGCGTCATCGAGGTCTCCTCGAATGCCGCGACATCGGTCGCGTGTTTCGGCAGGATCGGCATCAGGCCGAGGATCAGCGGCAATTCGCGGTCCTGGGCGCCGCCGAAATCGAACCGCACCGTGAGCGGGTCGAGCGCTTCGGCTTTCGCGACTTTGGAATAATACTGGCGATGGTTGGGGCGGCCGTGGTCGCGCAGCAAGGCCCACGAAAACAACACGTCCTCGGCGCGCACCGGCTGCCCATCCGAGAAGCGCGCCAACGGATCGATGTGGAACGTGACGTAGCTCCTGACGTCGTCGGTTTCGACGCTCTTGGCCAACAGGCCGTACAGCGTGAACGGCTCGTCATCGCCCCGCGCCATCAGGCTTTCGATCACATACCCCCTTTCGAAGCCGTAGCCCCTGACCTGCTGCACGGCGAGGCCCTTGACGATCAGCGGGTTGAGGCTGTCGAAGGTTCCGAGAAGACCCTGCACCAGCCGGCCGCCTTTCGGCGCGTCGGGGTTGGCATAGGGCATATGGTCGTAATTGGCGGGTAGCGCCGGCGCGCCATGCATGGCGAGCGCATAGGCCGGTTGTGCCCGGAGTTCGCGGGTGCCGGCTGTGAGCCAGAGGCCGGGAACGAGCAGGCCGCAGACAAAGACGCGTGCGCAAAAGCGCCGCAAAGCACACCATGCGTCGAGCCGGTTTGATTCCATGTCCCGCACAATGGCTGTCTATCACAGCTGTTTGTATCCGGCCCAACCTGCGTCAAAGATGCCCGTCGGCATTGATCTTTTCGTCTGTCGAGGTATGAAAGCGTGCGATTGGCCGGACGGGCAGGGCCTGTCACGTATCCGCCTCAATTGGCAAGGAGACAGCCGCCCCAACGGCTGGTGCCGATGCCTGCATCGATTTCGGGTTTTCCCGTTCAGAAAGGGTTTTCCGCAATGAATTTCCGTAGCTTGGCCGCGCCGATCGGGCCGCGCGGGCGGTTTTTCGCCTTGTTGGCGGCGACCGCGCTGGCCGCTTCGTTTATGGCTTCCGAAGTGCAGGCCCAGGCGCCGGCTGCG
>NZ_JAAVUS010000018.1 GCF_018449525.1 Bradyrhizobium sp. dw_78 | reverse complement strand
TGCTGCGCTCAAGGAAGGCGTAGCCGTCAATCAGGCGAGGCTCGGCATCTGGAATTCGCCGAAGATCGGTGACAAGCATGGCACACTGGTCGATGCCGACTGGAGCCGGCTGATCCAGTTCTTCGTCGATCAGAAGATCCTTCCTGCGGCGGTGCCCGTTGATCGGGTCATCACCGGCCGGTTTATCGACGACATCAACGCCTATGACCGTGCCAGCGTTATCAAGGCCGCGAAGGCCGAGGATGCCAACAGCATAAATTGAGCATCCGGCGGTATCGGAAGAGATCGCCTGCGCAGATCCATTTTGCCACGGTCACCGTGTTTGTCTTCACAGGCGCGTGACATAGTTCCTTTCGATTCGATTTTTTGCGTTTCGCGCAGCAAGGAGAACGGTCCGGCCCTTTTCGGAGCCGGACCGTTTTGCCGTCAGGTCAGCTTGTAGGATTTAGCTCCAGTGCCCGCGAGCATCCCTCCGTCCACGATCAGATATTCATCCCTGATCGGAGTTCCGCCGAAGTAGCTTTCCAGAATCTCCAGCGTCCCGGCCGCATAGCGCGCCTGCGCCGAGAGCGACGTGCCGGAGATGTGTGGCGTCATGCCGTTGAATGGCATTGTGCGCCATGGATGGTCAGCCGGTGCCGGCTGCGGGAACCAGACGTCACCTGCATAGCCGGCAAGCCGCCCGGATTCGAGGGCGCGCACGACCGCATCGCGCTCGACGAGTTTCCCACGTGCCGTGTTGATCAGGTAACTGCCCCGTTTCATCAACGAGAACATCCGGTCGTTGAAGAAATGCTCGGTCGATGGGTAGAGCGGCATCTGAAGGTTGACGATGTCCACGGCTTGCACCAGCGATTCCGCGTCGGGATGAAACGTAAGCCCGAGTTCCTTCTCGATCTCGGGGCTCAGCCGATGCGGATCGGTGTAGTGCAGCCGCAGGTCGAACGGTTTCAGCCGGCGTAACACGGCCAGGCCGATGCGGCCGGCGGCAATGGTGCCGAAATTCATACCTTCAACGTCGTAGCTACGGCTGACACAATCAGCGATGTTCCAGCCGCCCTTGGCGGCGATCTCATGCGATGGCAGGTAGTTGCGGACCAGCGACAGCACCATCATCACGACATGCTCGGCGACGCTGATGCTGTTTGAGCCTGTCACCTCGGTAACGGTGATGTGGGCGCGGGCGGCAGCATCCAGATCGACATGATCGGAGCCGATACCAGCGGTCAAAGCCAGCTTGAGCTTCTTGGCTTTGGCAATCCGTTCTTTCGTGAGATAGGCTGGCCAGAACGGCTGCGAGATCACGACCTCGGCATCTGCGAGGTGTTTCTCAAATTTCGAATTGGGGCCATCCTTGTCGCTGGTGACAATCAACTCGTGACCGAGTTTTTCCAGATAGTTACGCAGTCCCAGTTCGCCCGAGACGGAACCGACGAGCTGGCCCGGCTTGAAGCCGAGAGGTCCTTTGGGAGTAGGGGCGGTCTGGCCGTTGGCGTAGGCGGTGATGACCGGAATGTCGTCGCGCGCGTATTTCGGCGGATAGCCAGAATCCGGATCCGGGTAGAGTACGCATAGAACCTTTGCCATGGAATTCTCCTTGCGGTGATACAGCAGAATTCACTCCGCTGATGACGGCAAAGGTGATCTTTGAGCCCGCTACCGTCCAATCGTTTGCCCGGAATTCCTGATAAGCAAAGGCTATCACCCGAGGCGGGCGAGCGGCTGGTCCAGTGTCTTCTGGAGGTCGATACTGGTCGCGAGCCGCCAAGCGGCCTCTGACAAAGGCGGCTGCTTTTCTCGCTTGAGCCTGACCAGGCTCACATCGGCTTTGTGCTCCGGGATGATGGTGTGAAGACGCAGACCCGCTCCCGCATAAGGTGTCGGCAAGGCGCTCAGAGGCATGATGCTGAAGGCGCGCCCGCTCAGGGCTTCGGCGATCAGGATACGGACCGCGTTGGATTCCACGACGACGGTCGGTTTGACGCCGTTCTTCGTGAAAATCTCGTCGAGCATACGGCGATTCCGCATGTCCTGGCTGAGCAGGCAAAGCGGTAGCTCCGCGACATCGCTCCAGTTCAACTCGCGAGGCAATGAGGCCCGCTCTCCGGCGACCAGGACGTAGCGTTCGGTGAAGAGCGGCATGATGTCGTAAATGTCGTCGGAAACCGCGTCATCATAGGTGAGGCCAAGATGGAGTTCCTGTTCCTTCAGCCGCCGCAAGATATCTTGCGTGCTGAGCGACTGGATATCGAGCGTCAGGCCCGAGATGCGCTGGCGGTATTCGGCGCTGAGCACAGTAACGGGATGAACCGCCGAGGGCACGACGCCGATCGCGAGATGACCACCCGGAACACTGCGCACGAGTTCGGCTTCCTGCCGCAAGCCCTCCAGGGAGTCGAGCATTTGGCGAGCCCAGGCAATCACCCGTTCGCCTTCGGGGGTGATGCCCTGGAAACTTCTGTTGCGCTTGATAATGGTGATGCCGAGTTCACGCTCCAACTCGCTGATTCCGGTCGAGAGCGCGGGTTGGGAAACGTGGCAGCTTTCCGCCGCACGCCCAAAATGGCGATGCTTATCCAGAGCGATGAGATAAGTGAGCTGGCGCATGAACATCGTCGTGTTCCCGTTTTCCTTGGAGAATCCGGCCAGCCGCCACGGTTCAGAAAATTTTAAGGCAATTCAAGCATCTGGGGAACGGGCGCGGAATGATCTGAGACTGCTCGCGGTTGCCGCGGCGATATGATCGGGATTGACGGTCTATGGGTGCGAATACGCATCAGCTATAGCGTTTCTCGATGCCGTCGTCGGCGTACCAATCGAACGTATCGTCGTTGAGATTGACGATGATATTCTGGATTTGTGTATATTCCTCATAGGCCACGAGGCCGTTCTCACGCCCGATCCCGCTCATCTTGAAGCCGCCCCAGGGCGAACAGGGATCGATACGATGATGATCATTGATCCAGACGATGCCGCTCTGCAGGCGATGCGCGACGCGGTGCGCACGGGCCAAGTCGTGTGTCCAGATCGAGGTCGCCAGACCGAAAGCGGTCCCATTGGCCAAAGCAATGGCTTCCTCTTCGGTATCGAACGGAATAACGCAGACAACCGGCCCAAATATCTCTTCCTGGGCGATACGCATGTCGTTGGTGACGGTCGGCCTGTAATAATAGCCTTTGGTGAAAGCGCTTCCCTCAGGCCGCATCAGGTATTCAAGCCCGACGTGCTCGACAAGCCGAACACCATCTATAAGCATACCTCCTAGCTCAACCTAGCAGGCTGTCGAAGAGGTCTTTTGATCCAGCCGAGAAATATGCTCAAGATTCCGACGGAGAAATTCGCCTTGCGATGCGGCTCGATGATGGCCGTACGATTGAAGATACATGGTCTGGCTTCTCTCAGCCGGGGCGTACGATCCCAGCTGGAATAGATCGAAAATCTCCTGCCTCATATGCAAATACTCCCGTTTTCCGGTGACTCGGTTCGGAGGCCGGAGAGTTAAATCCACTGCGTGGCAGAGTAGCAGGAGGTTCTTCCTTTTGGAGTCTATTTCGAGCCCGACCGTTACATCGATTGTTGGACGGGATTGCCCATAGCGGCGGCGTCAAACGCGGGCGGATCCAGTTCACCGACGCGATGACAAGCGACGTAATGATGTGGGCGGATCGCATCGAGCTGCGGCAGGACAATGCGGCAATTCTCGGTCGCCGACGGGCAGCGTTGGGCGAAGCGACAGCCGGGTGCCGGATCGACCGGGCTCGGCGGATCGCCCTTGACCAGGTAGCGCCGCTTGAGCTCATCACGTATCGGACCCGGTGGTGCCGCGGCGGCGATCAGCGACCACGTATAGGGATGCCGGGGTTCGACGAAGATGCCCGCCGTCGGAGCCTGCTCGACGATCTTTCCGAGATACATGACGGCGATCTCGTCGCAGAATTGCTGGATCACGCTGAGATCGTGCGAGATGAAGATATAGGTCAGGCCTCGCTCGCGTTGCAGCCGCTTCAACAGGTTCAAGATCTGGGCCTGGATCGCGACGTCCAGCGCCGATACGGCTTCGTCGCAAACGATCAGATCTGGCTCGGGCGCCAGCGCGCGCGCGATACAGAGCCGCTGCCGCTGTCCGCCAGAGAACTGGTGCGGAAACAGATCCGCCGCCTGCGGCGGCAGGCCGACCTCGCCAAGCAACCGCCGCACGCGTTCGTCGCGTTCGCCACGGCTACCGATGTTCAACAGATCGAGCGGCTCGCGGATCTGATCGCCGGCGCGCCGTCGTGGATTAAGCGCGGAGAACGGATCCTGGAACACGATCTGCAACTGCTTGCGCACCTCACGCAGCGGCTTGCCGGCCAGATCCAGGATATTCCTGCCGTGGAAGACGATCTGCCCCGATGTGACCGGGACCAGCCGCATGATGGCCTGCGCGGTGGTCGATTTGCCGGAGCCGCTCTCGCCGACGATTCCAAACGTCGTTCCGCGCCGGACCCGGAAACTGACGCCGTCGACCGCATGCACGTACGACGGGCCCTGGAACGGTCGTCTTTTGCCGGTCTCGAAGTGAACAACGAGATCGTTGACGTCGAGAAGGAAATCCGAATCGTCGCTCGATTGAACCGTTTGAAGCGCCGTCATGCCGCGATCTCCGACTTTCGCCAGCATGATACGGCGTGATCGGTTTCGATCGGCTCAAGCATGGGCTGCGGGCGGGAGCGGCAAACATCGCTCGCATCCCTGCATCTGGCCAGAAAGGCGCAGTCCGCTCCGCGCGCGCCGAGCGGCGGCACCATCCCGGCGATTTCTCCGAGGTCCGACCAGACGGCCGGCATCCGCTGCCCGAGTTTCAGATGCGGGACGCAGCCGAGCAAGCCTCGCGTATAGGGATGACGGGGATGGCCGACCAGGTCCGCGGATGCGCCCGACTCGATGCAGCGGCCGGCATAGAGCACCAGCACATCGTCGGCGAGTTCGGCGACCGCGCCGAGATCATGCGTAATCAGCAGCACGGCCGTTCCGGTGTCCTGCTGCAGCTTCGCTAGCAGGTCGAAGATCTGCGCCTGCACCGTGACGTCGAGCGCGGTGGTTGGCTCGTCGGCAATCAGCAGTTTCGGCCGGCCGGCGAGCGCCATCGCGATCATCACACGCTGGCGCATGCCGCCGGAAAGCTGATGCGGATAGGCATTCACGCGCTGCTCCAGCGCGGGGATCTGGACCGCGCGCAGGAACTCGACAGCCTGTGCGTGCGCGGCGCTGGCAGAAAGCCCCTGATGCCACCGCAGCACCTCGGCGATCTGGTCGCCGACCGTGAACAGCGGATTGAGCGCCGTCATCGGCTCCTGGAAAATCATGGACATGCCGTTGCCGCGAAGCGCGCGCATCCGCTTCGGTGACAGCGACAGGATATCCTCGCCTTCCAGCACAATGCGGCCGCCGGTGATGACGAAATCCTCCGGCAGCAACCGCATGATCGCGAGCGCCGTCATGCTTTTGCCGCAGCCAGATTCCCCGACCAGCGCGGTGGTGCGTCCGGAATGCACTTCGAACGACAGGTTTTCGATCACCGGCACCACGACGCCCGCGCCGTTCCGTAGGCCGACGTTGAGGCTTTCGACCTGCAGCAACGCGCCCATCACGTCCTCCGCCGCAGACGCGGATTGGCGGCGTCGTTGATGCCGTCACCGACCAGGCTGATCGCCAGCACGGCAAGGAAGATCGCGGCGCCGGGAAACGTCACCGCCCACCAGGCGTCCAGCACATAGTTGCGGTTCTGTCCGAGCATCAATCCCCAGCTCATCACGTTCGGATCGCCGAGCCCGAGAAAACTCAGGCCGCCTTCGAACAGGATCGCGACCCCGATCGCCAGAGTTGCCGACACGATGACCGGCGGCAGCGCATTCGGCAGCAATACGCGCAGGATCAGATGTGCATTGCCGGCCCCGGCCGTCCGCGCCGCCTTGACGAAATCGAGATTGCGCAGCCGCATGAATTCGGCCCTGGTCAACCGTGCCGCCGAGGTCCAGCTCACTGCGCCGATCGCGAGCGTGATGGTGGTGAGCTTCTGTCCGAATAGCGTCACCAGCACCATCGCGAATAACAATGGCGGCAGGATCTGGAAGAATTCGGTGAGCTTCACCAGGATTGCATCGACAGCGCCGCCGAAGAAGCCGCTCAACGCGCCGACGGTCAGGCCGATGGCGATCGTGATCAGGGCCGCGACCGCCCCGACGGTGAGCGTCGCGCGGCCGCCATAGATCAGGCCGGCGAGCACGTCGCGGCCGAGATAATCGGTGCCGAGCCAGGCGTCGGCGGACGGCGGCGTAAATGGTCCCCCGACGAGATCGAGCGGGTCAACCGGGTAGAGTATCGGCCCGACAGCTGTTCCGAGAACGAGGACGATCAAAAGGCAAAGCCCGATGACGCCGGACGGGCTGCGCAAAAACTGGCGCAGCGCGGCCCGTGCAGGCGAGGCGGCCGGCCGCGCCGGCAGATCAAGCGGTTCGATCGCAAGGGGCGTCGACGTCTGGAGGGTCGTCATGGCCGTCCCGTCCGGATGCGCGGATCGATCAGCCGGTAGACGATGTCGGTCACGATGTTGGCGGCCATCACCATCATGGCGGAGAAAAACAGCACCGCCATCAAGGTCGGATAGTCGCGCCGCAGGATCGAATCGAACACCAGACGTCCCATGCCGGGCCAGCTGAAAACGGTCTCGACCAGGACTGCGCCGGCAAACAGATTGCCGAACTGCAGCCCGACCACAGTCACGATCGGAATCAGCGTGTTGCGCAGCGCGTGCTTGCCGATCACCAGCCATTCGGGCAGCCCCTTGGCGCGGGCGGTCCGTATATAATCCGCGGACAAAGCCTCGATCATGTTGACCCGTGCCAGCCTGGAATACTGCGCGATAAAGACCAGCGCGAGCGTCAGCGCCGGCAACACAAGGTGGCGCGCGACATCGACGATATAGGAAAATCCCTGCTTCGGATGCACGACATCCGTCATTCCGACGACGGGCAGAATCGGCCAGACCGAACCGAACAGCAGCAGCAGCAGCAGGCCGGTCCAGAAGATCGGTGCGGCATAGCCGGCGAGCGAGAATACCGTGACCGTATGGCTGAAGATTCCGTTCGGGCGGCGGGCGCTGGTGATGCCGAGCAGCGTTCCGATAATGACGGACATGACCAGTGCGCAGAGCGTGAGATAGAGCGTCGCCGGCAACCGTTGCGCGATCAGCCCGAGCACCGGTTCGTTGAAATAATAGGAGTAGCCGAAATCGCCGTGCGCAATGTTGCCCAGATAGGTGAAGAGCTGTTCGGCCAGGCTATGGTCGAGGCCGTACTTCGCCCGCAGCGCGGCCACGACGTCCGCCGACGCGCCGCCCATCTCTCCGGCGATGACCTGCACCGGATCTCCCGGTGCAAGATGGATCAGGCAGAAGTTCAGCACCAGCACCGCCAGCAGCAGGGCAACGGCGTTCGCGATCTGCCGGACGAGATGGATGGCGAAAGCCATGACGAGAGCGACCTTGTCCAATCCTCAAGTCTTGGGCGGCGTTTCCCAATACACTTCATCGAGCGGCGACATCACGCCCCAGATGGAAGTCGGAAGCCCCGCCAGTCCCTTGCTGAAGGCGTTATAATAGGGCGTGGCATTGATGAAATAGATCGGCACATCCGCCACCACGATCTTCTGGAACTCCGAGTAGAGCGCCTTGCGCTTCTCGGGCGAGGTCTCGACGGCGGCGGCCTGCAGCAATTCGTCAACCTTGGGATTGCTATATTGCTGGGTGTTGGACCAGATGATGCCCTTGCGGATGTTCGAGCTGAGATAGGTCCTGTTGACGCCGATCACCGGATCGCCCCAGTTGAACACGGTGTCCATCGTCAGATCGAAATCATAGTTGGATACGCGTTGCGCCCAGGTCGGGAAATCAGGCGCGGCGCGGACTTCAAGATTGATGCCGACCCGCTTCAACTGCGACCGCAGATATTCGGCGACGTTGCGTTGCTGCTCGTCGGCGCCCGGCAGGTAATCGATCGTCAGCGAGAAACGCGAGCCATCGCCGCCCTTCGGATAGCCGGCGGCATCCAGCAGCGCGGCCGCCTTGACGTAATCGACCTTATAGGTCTCGACGTCATTCTCGTCGAGCGGCGATCCCGGCGCGATCGGACCGGTAGCAGGCACAGCCTTGCCGCCCATCAGCTTGCTGACGATGAAGTCGCGGTTGGCCGTATAGGCGATGGCCTGGCGGACGCGCACGTCGTCGAGCGGCTTTTTCCTGGTATTGAAAGCCAGCCAGTTGAGCGGTCCGACGCCTGCAAAACCTTTATTGGTGACGAAGATGTTCGGCGCCTTTTCCAGCCTTTCGATATCGCGCACGCCGGTGACGAACGGCAGCGCGTTCACATCGCCGCGCTCCAGCGACACCAGCGCGGCGTTCTGGTCGGACACGATCCGAACCACGATCTTGTCCAGCTTGGGCCGGCCAGGGATGAAGAACTTGTCGAATTTTTCGAGCGTGTAATATTCACCCTGCTTGTATTCCGTCAGCTTGAACGGCCCGGACCCGACCGGTTTCAGATTTGCCGGATGGGTCTTCAGGTCCTGACCATCGCCGTACACATGCTTGGGCAGGATCGGCATCAGGGCCGGTGACATCGCCAGCAACAGGGCGGGATTGGGATGCGACAGGCGGATGATAGCCGTGAACGGATCGGGCGTATCGACCTTGTCGACCGCCTCGAGCATGGTCTGGAACGGATGATTGGCCTTGATCGCCATGACCGAGAACGCGACGTCCTCCGATGTCACCGGCTGGCCGTCATGGAACAGGGCGTTCTTGACCAGATGCAGGGTGACGGACAAGCCGTCGGGCGCCACTTCCCAGGATTGCGCGAGATAGGGTTGCGGATTCCAGTTTTCATCATACCGTAGCGGGCTTGCGAAAATCTGTGCGCTCGGCATCGCGGTGGCCAGGCCGGACTGGACCGCGCCGTTGAAGTGACGCGGAACCTGGGTGGTGGCGATGACGAGCGTATTGGCGCCGGCCGTCTGCGCGATGGAGCGATGGGGGGCTGCGAACACCGAGAAGAGACCGACGGCCCCCAGCAAAAAATATGTTCTGATCGACATGGCTAGATCCCGCTTTCGTCGTTGATTGTGGGTCGGCTGGCGCTTCTGCGGCGCCATTGAGTTAAATGGATAGTCGTGCCGTGGCGCTCATATGAGCGCAGGATGTGCGAGGGCGTCATCAAGTGCGAGTGCGCCATCGAGAATGGCTTCGAGTTCGGCATCGGGCGGCAGGTCGTGGGTGCCGACGCCCATGAGCGCGATCGATCCAGCGCCGGCGCTAGTGTCGCGACCGGCCGGTGACAACGACCAGTTCCCGGCCACCATTTGAAATATTTGTGGCGCGGCCTCGCCCCGGATGCGACACGTGCCTTTAAGCCTCAAAAGTTCCTGCGGGAGTTTCTTGATCGCAGCGGCCAGCCGGCCCCGGTCGAACGTGCCATCCCGCCGATAGGCCCAGCGCCGGAAATTCTCTTCATGGTCGAGCGCGTCGTCTGCCACGCCGTCAGCGCGGAAGCGCGACGATGTGCGGCTCCCGGCGAGCAGAGACAGATCCGGCATTGTCTCCCGCAAAAGCGTCTCGATACGAACGTCCGGCCGGACCGACAGCACGGCCTGCCGGGCGGCGTCCAGTTCCGCTGCGGTGACGAGATCGCTCTTGCTCAGCAGCACCACGTCGCATTTGGCGAATTGATTGCGCACCGTGTCGCCGACGCGGCGATCGTCGATAAGCTGGGCTATCCGGCGCACGTCGGCGATGACGATGACGCCATCAAGCCGCAATGCCGGCTCGACCAGTGCAATTTCAGCGATCCGCCAGGGATCGCCGATGCCGCTCGCTTCGATCACGATGCGTTCGAAACGCGCGTCACCGTCCAGCAGCCCTCCCAGCGTCTCCAGGAAGCCGGAGCCGATGCTGCAGCAGACGCAGCCATTGCTCAGCGATAGGGTGGTGCCGTCGTGGCGTTCGATCAAAGTGGCGTCCACATTGATCTCGCCGAAATCGTTGACCAGCACCGCATAGCGGGCGGTGCCGGCCGCGAGCAGGCGATTGAGAAAGGTCGTCTTGCCGGCGCCAAGGAAGCCGCCGATCACCGTCACCGGAATGGGCGCAGCCGCCGTCATGCGCTCGGGGCCTTTTTGACGTGTCCGCCAACCACCGTTCCCCATACGCCGATATCCTTCAGCCGGTCCGGCGCAACCGCCAACGGGTCGTCCTCCAGAACGGCGAAATCCGCATATTTCCCGCACTCGATGCTGCCGACCATTCCGTCGAGCTTCAGGGTATAGGCCGCGCCGATCGTGATTGCCGCGAGCGCCTGCTCGACGGTCAGCACTTCGGTCTCGCGGCCGAGCGTTCGGCCTGACGACGAGATCCGGTTGACCGCGCACCAGGCGGTGAACAGCGGCCCGAGCGGCGTCACCGGCGCATCGGAGTGGATCGCGAACGGCACGCCGATCCGTTGCGCCGTTCCGGTCGCATCCAGCCGCGCCGCGCGCTCGGGGCCCATGGTCAGTTCATAGTGGGCGTCGCCCCAATAATACAAATGGTTGGCGAACAGATTGGCGCAGACGCCCAGCGCCTTCATGCGGCGGAACAACGCCGTATCGGCCATCTGACAGTGTTGCAAGGTGTGGCGATGATCCGGCTGCGGACAGGCCGTCTGGGCGGCTTCGATGGCATCGAGTGCCAGTTCGGTCGCCTCATCGCCATTGGTGTGGATGTGCAACTGAATGCCCGCTCGGTGATAGATGTCGACGATGCGCGGCAATTCCTCCGGCGCGATATACCAGAGACCGTTCGGTGCGCCGTTGTGATAACCGGGCCAGCGCAGCCGCGCGGTAAAACCCTGGATCGAGCCATCGACCACGAGCTTGACGATACCATAATGCAGCTTGTCGTTGTTGCTTTCACGCAAGGCGGCGAGCTTTGCGATCGCCTGTTCGGGCGGATTCGATACCGAAGCCAGCGCCGGCACCAGCCGGACGCCGAAGTCCGGCTGCCTGGTGGCCGCCTGATAGAGCTCGATCGTATGGTCGAGGAGGTCGTTGTGCAGATCGGTGATCGTGGTCACGCCCTGGATGCAGGCGGAAGCTGCATAACGGGACACGTCGGCCAGCGTGAGATTTCCGGACAGGGGATTGCCGCCGAGCGAACGGAAAACGCGGAAACGGGCGGCGATCCCCTGCAACTCGCCGCTGGCCAATCCATCCTCGCCGGCAACGACACCGGAAATATCCGTTGCGCGGAGCAATTCGGTGCGTTCGAGAACAATGCTGTTGACGTTGCTGATGTGGAAGCTGGCGTGAATCACCATGATCGGCCGCGCCTTGGAAACACGGTCCAGATCCTGCCGCGTCAGCATATGGCCGCCGATATGCAGCGGATCGAACCCCCAGGCAAACAACGGCGTGTTGGGGTCTTCGATGGCCGCCTCGGCTGTCTTCAGTCTGGCGACGATGGCGTCGATATCTCGGACACCGGCGACCAGTTTTCCGTCGGGCGAACGGCGGTCGCCGGCGCCGACATAAGGCAACGACCACATCATGCCTTCCATGATATGGCTGTGTCCTTCGACGAAGCCCGGAAGTAGGATTTTGTCGCTGAAGCGCTGATCGACCTCGCCCGCGGCGAACCCCGCAAGTTCAGTCAGGCTTCCAACCGCAACGATACGTCCGTCGCGCACCGCAACATGGCTGGCAAAGGGGCGCGACGGATTCATCGTCACGATCCTGCGGGCCGAAAAGACGACGGTATCCTGGCTCAATTTTGAACTCCCAAGCTCGATATTTGGAGCCTGAAGCGCCGGGAGAGTCCAGACCAGCGCCAGATGCCATACACAAATAGAGCCAGCCCATACCGTCAGCCCTCGTTAATAATGCCGTATGGCGCGGTTTTTGCTTCACTTTTTCCGCGGCCGCGGGTCAACCGGCCGCGGCTGGCTGGACACAGGTTATCGATGGGAAAATTCGCGCCATTGCGTCGGTCTGAAGCAGCAGGAGGGACGGCGGTCGTTCCGCTGAACGATTTCCTGTTCTGGGGCTCCCTGTTCCAGGGCCTGGATCGGGCCGGCTCTTTCCTGCAGCTCCAGATCCGGCAGATGATCGTGACGGCGATCGAGGATGGCCGCCTGCCACTCGGCGTCCGGATGCCGTCAAGCCGCGACCTTGCTTCTCTTCTCAAGGTGTCGCGGAACACGATCGTCATCGCCTATGAGCAACTGGTGGACCAGAATTTCCTGGTTTCGCGCGAGCGCAGCGGCTATTTCGTCGCCGGCCTGCCGAAACAGATCGGGACGCAGGGCGATAGCCCGGCGACCACCGAAATCCACAGCACCCGCTGGGCCGGGCGCTTCGCGTTGCAGCCGTCGGGCTTTCGCAACATCGTCAAGCCGCTCGATTGGCAAAGCTACCCTTATCCGTTTATTTTCGGACAGTTCGACCCGAGCCTGTTCCCGACCAATAATTGGCGCGAAAGCGCGCGGGCCGCACTGAGCGTTCCGGAAATCAATAACTGGGCGCGGGACATGATCGACGGCGACGATCCCGCCTTGATCGAGCAGTTGCAACGGCAGGTGCTGCCGCGCCGCGGCATCCGAGCCCGGTCGGATGAAATCATGATGACGATCGGCGCCCAGCATGCGCTTTACCTGATCGCGAAACTGTTCGTGCTGCCGACAACGAATGTCGGAATGGAAGATCCCGGCTATCCCGACGCCCGCAACATCTTTGGGATGCTGACGCCAAACGTCGTGCCGCTTCACATGGACGGGCAGGGACTGGTTCCCGACGCGGCGTTCGAACGCTGCGGATTGGCCTATGTCACCGCAAGCCATCAATGTCCGACGGCGGTGGCGATGCCGCTCGAACGCCGCATGGAGATTCTCAGGGTTGCGAGGGCACGGGATATCGTCCTGATCGAAGACGATTATGAAAGCGAACTCATTCCTGAAGGCAACGAATTGCCTTCGCTGATGAGCCTCGACCGAGATCAGAGCGTTCTGTATGTCGGCAGCCTCTCCAAAGCTCTGGCTCCCGGCCTGCGGCTCGGCTACGTCGTGGCGCCGGCTCCGGTCATTCGCGAGCTCCGGGCGCTGCGGCGCCTCATGCTGCGTCATCCGCCGCTGAACAATCAGCGCGTCGCGGCGCTGTTCGTCGGTCTTGGACATTATCGCTCGCATTTGCAGCAGGTGGCCCGGGTGTTGCTGGAGCGCGCGAAGCTGCTGGATCGGCTGCTGCCGCAGTTCCTGCCGGCCTGCACCTGGTCGCGCGGCGCCGGCAGCACCAACTACTGGATTTCCTGCCCTCCCGGCACCGACACCACGCAACTTGCCGAAGCCGCGCGCGCCCAGGGCGTGGTGATCGAGCCCGGCGATGTCTTCTCGATGGACGAGACCGCAACCCGGCATTGCTTCCGTCTCGGCTTCTCGTCGATCCGCACCGACCGGATCGAACCCGGGATCGAGCAGCTGGGGGCGGTTCTCGCGCGACGCTGATGCCCGTCACATCAGTTCGCTGATTCCCTTGATGGCGCTGCCGAGCGCGACCAGGCCAAGGCTTCCGATCGAAACCTGGTGATGTAGCGCGTCGCTGCCGCGCCGGAAGGCAAGCTCACCGATCCAGGTGCCGGCCAGCATAATCGGCAATCCCAACAGCGACAGAATCAGGGCTCGCTGATCGAGCAGGCCGACCAGGGCGACGCTGACCAGCGCGGCAATTGAAGTGGCGAGGAAGAAGACCAGCAGCGAAGCACGCGCGGCCACGCGGGCGAACGGTCCCGAGGTGTAATAGACCACCACGGGCGGGCTTGGCATCGCCGCCAGGCCGTTGAAAACGCCGGAGATCAACCCGACCAGCGCCGTGATCGTCCGCGACGGAATTTTCGCCAGCCGAAAGCCGCCGTTCAGCATCAGCACGGCGCCAATGGTGAGCGCTGCGATCATGATGCGCGCCACCGATGCGGGCACGACGCTGAGCACCAGCGCGCCCGCCGGCGAGCCAGCGACGGCGCCGGCGATCAGCCATCGCAGCGACGGCCAATGGCAATCCTTCGACGCCCGCGGAAAGTCGACCGTGCCGCCAAGAAATTGCAGGCCGAGCGCAATCGGAACGGATTGCGAGGGCGGCATGAACAGGCCGAGCAGCGGGACTGCTGCTAGCGCGAAGCCGAAGCCGGTGAATCCCCGCAGCAAAGCCGCCGCGAGGATCGAAAACGCCGTTGCCACGACGATACCCGGCGTCAGCGAAGCTGACGCGGCAAATTGATTTACCGTCGTGGCGAGATCCTGCATCTGGGTTTGCGCACAATGCCGGAACCGGGCCGCCAGCAAAGGTCCAGCGGACCCCATGACGTCGTGCCAGTTCTGGCCGCAGAGAACGTCCCATCTGGTTCTAAGGGCGCCCGTTGCCGCGTGGCAGTCTGCCGCCAAGCCAGACTGGAACGGCTCCGCGTTCTCGCCCCAGGAAACCGACATGCCCGCTCTCGATGCGATCAGGTTAAATCTGCTTCAAAGCCTGTTCGATGCTTTCAACCGCCATGACGGCGCGGCCGTCATGTCCTGCATGACCGACGATATCGTCTTCGATACCGCCGCCGGTCCCGAGATCTGCGGGCGGCGGCTATCCGGTACTGAGGCGGTTCGCGCGGCGTTCGAAGGTACCTGGACCAGCATGCCCGACGTGAGTTGGCAGTGTACCCGTCACGAAGTGTTCGGCGACCGCGGCATTTCAGAGTGGATTTTCCGCGCCACCGCCAAGGACGGCCAGCGCATCGAAGCCGAGGGGTGCGATCTCTTTGGGTTTCGCGACGGCAAGATCTGCACCAAGAGCGCGTTCCGCAAAGACCGGCCGCTGCTGGCGGCGCTCTGAGGAGACCGCTTCGCGATGAACATGCACCCGGGCGCGCCGGCCGCCGCCTATGATCCGCACTACGATCCGCTGGTTTCAGAAAGCCCCGGGCGGAATCGGGATTATGCGCCAACCTACTGGATCGCAACGGCAGGCGTTCCGCCGCAAACTGACGGCCCCATCGCCGGCGACACTGACAGCGACGTTGCGATCATCGGCTCCGGTTATACCGGCTTGGCCTGCGCTATCTTTCTCGCCCGCGAATTCGGCATCAAGGCCACCGTGCTGGAAGCCAATCAAGTCGCATGGGGTTGCAGTACCCGCAACGGCGGCCAGGCGCAGAACGCTTCGGGGCGATTGTCCCGCTCGCAATGGATTGGGCGCTGGGGTTTCGACGTCGCCCGCCGCATGCACGCGGAAATAACGGATGGCTTCGAGACGTTCGAAGATCTGGTCCGCTCGAGCCCGATCGATTGCGAGCCGCAGCGCGGCGGTCATCTCTATATCGCGCATCGCCAGCGCCATCTGGACAAGATCGCGGCTGAATCGAAGATTCTCAACGACGTCTTCGGCTATTCGACCCGCATCGTGCCGCGCGCGGAACTGCTCCGCGATTTCGTCAACGAGGCGGAAGCCGTCGGTGCGGTCCACGAGCCGCTCGGTACCGGCGTTCATCCGGCGAAACTGGCATTCGGCTATCTGCGCATGGCCAGAGATCTCGGAGCCCGGGTGCATCCGGCGAGCCCGGTCCAGCAGATCGAGCAGCGCGACGGCGCGTTTTTCCTGCGCGCGCCGGGCGGTACGGTCAGGGCTCGCTCGGTAGCTATCGCAACCGGGGCCTATACGTCGCTGGGATTGACGCCGGTCTTGCAGAATCGGTGCATGCCGATCCTCTCCAATTCGCTGGTGACCCGTCCGCTGACCGCGGCGGAACTGGAGGCGACCGGCTTTCGCACCAGGCAGGTCATCACCGACACCCGAACGCTTCGCTTCTATTATCGCCTGCTTCCCGATAACCGCGTGCAGATCGGCAGCCGCAGCGCCATCACCGGCGCCGATGCTGCCAACGACAGGCACTTCCAACTGCTGGTCGACGGGTTGCATCGCAAATTTCCGCCGCTCCACGGCATCGAGATCGATTATTCATGGTGGGGATGGGTCGACGTCAGCCACGATATGATGCCGCGGATTTTCCGTCCTGATCCGAAACAGAATTTATTCTATGCCCTCGGCTATGGCGGCAATGGCGTGTCCTATTCGGCACAGGCCGGACGGCGGATGGCGCAGATGATCGCCGGGCAAAGCTTCAACGGCCAGGATTTGCCGATCTTCACCTCGCCATTGCCCGGACATGCTTTTGCGCCGTTTCGCCGGATCGGACAGCGGATGCTCTATCGCTGGTACCAATTACGCGACGAAGCGGCCTGAATGCAGTCCGGCAGTTTCGCCGCAACCAGGTGATGCAATCGTCGGCGGCTTCCGCTTGTGCAGCGCAGACCGCTTGTCGCGATCTTAGAACGCCCGTTTCACCATATAAGGCGGTCTCGCAAGGTGGCGAGGGGTTGCAGTTGGCGAACTCAGAGAGGTCCGTATCCAAACGCCGCGCCTTACAGGCGTGAAGGTCGCCAACCTCAAATTTCGGCTCAAAAGAGCCGAATTCCTGCGATATTTCAAAGGACTTTTCTAGCAGGAAGGCGGAGTAACTCATCGGGCAATGGCGATAACGGCCGATCAAAATCAGCGTGGAAGGGCAACCACCGGCCATCAGCAGGCGTAATTACGCTTATGTATATTTATGAAATTGTACTACTGTACATTATTATTGTAATGGTACATGACGATGGTGTCTCAAGGATGCCAGTCGATTTACCCCGCAGTTAATCACCATAATCAAGGAACGACACAGATGGTCAGCGTTGCGACCCGAGCGCTCGTAGAGAACGAGCCTTACACGCCCGGTCTATCAAGCGAGTACGTGGCGCAGAAGTTCGGCATTGCTCCTGCCGACATAGCCAAGCTCGGCTCCGCGGAAAATCCTTTCGGGCCATCGCCAAAAGCTTTCGCTGCTGTTGAAAAGGGGCAGTCGAGGCTGTCTCTCTACCCGGAATGGACCTCGCAGGCCCTGCGCGCGGCGATTGCGAAAAAATACGGCTTCGAGCCCGACTGTGTCGTATGCGGCTCCGGCGAAACCGAGGTCATTGCGTTCATCCTGCGGGCTTATGCGCAACAGGGCGACAAGGTTCTGATGTATGAACCGTGCTTCCCGATCTATCACATGTTTGCCGAGAACGAAGGACGGGTTGCCGTCGGCGTGCCGATGGGGCCGGACTTCGATTTCGTGATCGACACCTACATCAAGACCTTGAAGGACGTCTCGCCGAAGATCGCGTTCCTGACCAACCCGCATAGCCCGAGCGGGCGTCTCATGTCGGAGAACGAGATCAGGGCGGTGTGTGAGGCGGCTGGCGATCAGACGCTGGTCGTGCTGGATGAGGCTTATATCCACTTCACGCAGACTGCGGGTTCGATGCATTTGACCCGCGACTACCCGAACCTGATTGTGCTGCGAACCTTCTCCAAGGCTTTTGGACTCGCCGGTTTGCGCCTTGGCTTCGGCATCGCAGCGAACAAGGAACTGATCACGCCGCTGCTCAACATCAAGCCCACCTGGAACCTGGGCGCCATGCAGGTCGAGGCCGGAATTGCCGCCCTGGACGATGATGAGCATGTCGATCGGACGGTCGCGATGATCGCCGAAATGCGCGACTATCTTTATCGCGAACTCGCCGGCCTCAACCGCTTCCGGATGGTGCCGAATTCCCGCAGCAATTTTTTCCTGCTCGAAGTTCTCGATGCCGAACTGGATTCGACCAAGGTCTTCGACGAGTTGTTGAAGCGCGGTGTGATCGTGAAGGACGGTTCCGTGTCGTTCCGCGGGCTTGGGAAGCGCTTCCTGCGAAGCGATTTCAGCCTCAAGAAGCACATGGATCGCCTGGTGTGGGCGCTGAAAGAAATCGACGCGGTATCCGCAATCTGATTGTCTGACAGATCATGGGCGATCTTCTGATAGGCATCGATGTCGGCGGCACCTTTACCGACGCCATCGTGTTCGATAGCGGCAACGGAAGCCTGCTTGCGGCGTTCAAGGTTCCCTCTTCGACGGGGGAGCCCGGCAAGGCTGTCGTCGATGCCATCGAGAAAATCGCCCAGTCGGTCACGATAAAAGACGCCGTCGTGTGTCACGGGACCACGGTGGGTACGAATACGTTGATCGAGAGGCGGGGAAGCCGGACGGCGCTGTTGTCGACCGCAGGCTTCTCCGACGTGGTTGCCTTGCGCCGTCAGGACCGGCCGATCCTCTATAGCTTCGATGTGCGGATATCCGAGCCGCTCGCGCCAAAGGAGCTTCGTTTCGATATTCCGGAGCGGGTCGCCGCGGATGGCTCCGTGGTCCGCCCGCTCGAAACATCGGGTATCGTCGAGAAGCTCCGGGATGCGGGCGTCGAAGCTGTCGCGATCAGCTTTCTGCATTCCTACGTCAATGACGCGCATGAGCGCGCACTTGCCGCGGAAATCGAGGATGCGCTTCCGGGCGTCTTTGTCACGCGCTCAGGCGATGTATGTCCTGAGTTTCGCGAGTACGAGCGGTCAAGCACCACCCTGGTGAACGCCTATCTTGGGCAGACTGTCGGCAAATACGTCTCGAAACTGAATCTTGATCTGCGGAGCAGGGGCATCCAGCGCCTGATGATCGTCAAGTCCAATGGCGGTCTCACCTCTCCGGAAAACGCATCGCGCTATCCGGTTCACTTGATCGAGTCCGGTCCGGCTGCGCAACTGACCGCCGCGGCCGCCTTTGCGCGGGCGACGGGACGGCCCAATCTGGTCGCCTTCGACATGGGCGGTACGACTGCGAAAGCCGGCGTGATTCGCAATGGCCAGCCCGAAATGGTGTCGGAGTTCTACGCCGACCGGCTGGTCGACGGCCGCGAAGTGGGCGGCTATGCGATTCGCAGCGCCGTTCTTGATCTCGTCGAGATTGGCGCCGGAGGCGGTTCGATCGCGTGGATCAATGAGGCCCATGTCCTCAAGGTGGGCCCCAGAAGTGCGGGCGCTGTGCCCGGGCCCGCCTGCTATTCCCGGGGGGGAAGCCTTCCGACGGTCACGGATGCCCATGCCGTGATCGGCACCCTGACGGCTGAACTTTTTGCCAATTCCGGAGTCCGCTTCAATCGCGAATACGCGGTCGAAGCGGTACGCGAGCATATTGCAAATCCTCTCGGCTGGACGGTGGATCGCGCGGCCTATGCCATTATCGATATCGCCGTTGCCAACATGGCAGAGATGGTCCGCCTCGCCACCACGCAGCGCGGGCTCGACCCGCGCGATTTTGCGCTTCTCGCTTCCGGCGGCGCGGGGCCGCTGCACGCCGCGGCCGTCGGCGCGGAGATCGGCGCGAGTGAAGTCATCGTGCCGCCTTATCCCGGCATGTTCAGCGCGCTTGGCGCGACGCTCGGAACGATCCGTCACGAAGTCACGCAAACCCTGCTGCGCAATTTGCGCGATCTCGATGAAGCCGATTTGTCCTCTGGCTTCGCTCAGCTAGCGAAGCGGGTAGATGTCATTCTTTCCGCTGAAGCCGCGGGCCACGCTCGCCCGCGTTTTGAAAGAATACTGGAAGCGCGTTTCGTCGGGCAGTTGTTCGAGCTGCGCGTGCCGGCCGGCAACGGCGATGACGCGCTTCCGTCGCCCGAACAGGTGGAGCGGACATTTCGCGGGCTCTATCTCAGGGAACACGGGTTTGAGCTTCCCGATGCGCAGGTGCAACTGGTGAATCTCCGCCTCATCGCCACCATCGATCTCGGTCACAGCGGTGACCGGATTTTCGTGCGGCATGATCCGGCTACCCGTGCGCCCGACCCGCTGCGGATGGTCAAAATTCTGGCGCGGGATGGCGGGGAAGCCACGATACCGGTTTACGCGGCTGGCGATGCGGCGGGAGGAACGATCACCGGGCCATCCATCATCGAGCATGCCGGTGCAACCGTCTGGCTGCACGCCGGGCAATCTGCACGGATCGAGTCCAATGGACAGGTGGTCGTAACTCTATCCGGTGGGCTTCAATGATTCCGCAGTCCAAGAGCATTATTGACCGCGATCCGGTGACCTTTGAGGTCGTTCGCAGCGCGCTGTATGCGATCTGCGCCGAAATGAAGTCGGTGGTCATGCGAACTTCATTTTCTCCGCTTCTCAGTCTGTCGGCCGATCTGTCATGCGCCTTGCTGGATGCTCATGGCAAGGTCGTCGCGCAAGGCAGGGACATTCCGGTCCATTTGGGGGCGGCGCCATTCACGGTACGTGCTGCGTTTGACGCGTTTCCGATCGAGAACTGGAAAGCGGGCGACGGCGTCATCTTGAATGATCCGTATTCGGGCGGAACGCATCTTCCCGATGTCTCGCTGATCATGCCGATCTTCCACGAAGACCGGCTTTGCGGGTTTTCCCTGAGCCGGGTACACTGGCCCGACGTCGGCGGCATCGCCGCGGGCAGTTCGAGCGTTTCCGACGAGATATTCAAGGAAGGGATTCGGATTCCTCCGCTGCTGATCATCGAGGGACACGAGCCGCGCGCCGATATCCTCGCGCTTATCCTCGCCAATGTTCGCGTACCGCAGGATCGTCACGGTGATTTCCGCGCCCAGATTGCGGGTGCCCATCGTGCGGAGTTGCGCGTGCGCGAACTCGCCCGGCGCTATGGCGCGGACCTTCTGTCCGAGGTGATGGCCGACGCGCAGACCTATTCACAGCGGATCGTCCGCCGCCGGCTGGAAAGCCTGCCTGATGCCGTCGTTGAACATGAAGAGATGCTTGATGGCGACGGAATCGATCCGGATGCGCGGCCGCTCATCCGCGCGAGGATCGAGAAGAAGGGCGACTCCTTCATGGTGGATTTCACCGGCTCGTCGCCATGCGTCAAAGGTCCGGTCAACTCGCCGCTCGCGGTCACGGCGTCGTCCGTTTATTATACGCTGCTGGCTCTGGCCGGCGGAGAGATTCCTCCCAATAATGGTGTCTATGAGGTTGCCCAGATCGTGGCTCCGGAAGGTGCGATCGTGAATGCGGCCTATCCGTCGCCGGTCGTGGCCGCCAACACCGAGACCTCCAATCGTATTGTCGATATTCTTCTGGCGGCGCTCGCCAAGGCCTATCCTGACCGGGTTCCGGCCGGCAGCTATGGTTCCGCCTGCGTCTATACGCTGGGCGGTGTCGATCCGCGCACCAGCCGGCGCTTCGTTCACTATGAGACGGTCGGAGGCGGGGCGGGAGCCACCGCAGCCGGACCGGGCGCCGGTGGCATCCGGGTACACATGGGCAATACCATGAATCTTCCGATCGAAGCCGCCGAAGCGGCCATGCCGATCCGCTTCACCGCCTATCAGTTGGTGACGGAGAGCGGCGGTACTGGCCTCCATCGTGGCGGTGCAGGCGTGCGGAAAGCGATCGAGGTTCTCGTCGATGGAGTCGAAGCGTCGATTCTCGGGGAGCGAACCCTTTCGGCGGCGAAGGGGGTTGCGGGCGGCGGTGCCGGCGCCGTCGCGAAATTCTCGTATCTCGGCGCGGATGGCAAGGTTCGCCCGCTGCCGGCGAAGAGCGGACCGCACAAGCTTTCAAAGGGCGACCAGTTGGAAATGATCACCGCCGGCGGCGGTGCATGGGGAAGGAGTTCAAATGACGCAGAGTGAGAAGACCTCCGGACGGGCCAAGAGCGATCGGCGAACACGCATCGCGTTGCTGGTGCCTTCGTCCAACACCATCATGGAGAACGATCTGCATAGCGCCTTGCCGCGTGAGCATTTCACCGTGCATACTGACCGGATGTTTCTGGTCGAAACCACCCGCGATGCCGAAATCCGCATGATCGAGGATTACGCGGCTCCGGCAGCGAAAGACCTGGCGACGGTCAATCCAGATCTGCTCGTTTTCGGCTGTACCTCCGCCGGCTCATTGTTCGGCCTGGAATATGATGCAGCCACCTGTCGCAATCTCGGCGAGTTGGCCGGTTGTCCCGCGCTCGGGGTGGTCAATTCGGTGTCTGACGCGCTTGCGCGCATCGATGCACGCAGGATTGCGGTCATCACGCCCTACATCGAGGATCTGACCCGCTCGGTCGCCGACGCTCTCAAGAATGGTAATCGGGAGATCGTTGCGGCCCACGGCATGGGTATCAGCGTCAATGTCGAGCTGGCCGACCCGACGCCGGGCGACATCGTCCGCTTCGCCAAGGAAAAGCTTGAAGGCGTATCGTTCGATACCCTGTTCGTTTCCTGCACGAATTTTCGTTCGCTCGAAGCGAAGAAGGAACTCGAGGCGTTGTTTGGTGTGAATGTCGTCACCAGCAACAGTTCGGTGATTGACGCCATCATCCGGCGCTTCGTGCCGGCAAGCGCCAGCTAGGGTAGTTGCGCCTTCACCTTACGCGGCCTCTCTCGGAGCCGGGCTCTGGCCTAGGTGATTGTCGTGGAAAGCCGTGGACGGGCGCCGATGACGGCACGGAATTTGGAGAGCTGCTCCTTGAGCAGATCCGTGCCGTCTCCTCCGCCGAGGCAGATCCTGATGAAATTGTTGTCACGATCGGCTTGCCTGTCCACCGAGAAGTGATGGCCGGGAGAGACCCGAACGCCCAGGGTCAGAAGCTCCGAAATGAAATCATCGAGCCGCCATGATTCCGGAACGGCCTGCCAGATATGATAGCTGGGCAGGGTGGTTGACGGCTTCAATCCGGTCACATCGCGGAAGATGCCAAGACGGCGCGCGGCTTCTTTTTGGTGCGCGGTCACGCAGCGGTCAGCGGACCCGCTTTCCATCATGAAGGCAAACATTTCGACCCAGAAGGATGGCGCGGTCCAATGCAGGGCGACCAGTGCGTTCTGCAGCGTTGAGAGCAGCCGCTCCGAAGCCACGATAGTGCCGAGCCTAATGCCGGGCGCGATGCATTTGGAGAGGCTGCTGATATGAATGACGACCTCGCGGTCGAGAGCCGCCAATGGCGGAAGCGGATCGCCGGACAGGATGCCGTAGATGTCGTCTTCCACGATGACCGCGGAATTGTCCCTGCACACAGCTACGATCTTACGCCGCCGCTCGGCGCTCATGGAAGCGGTTGTCGGATTTTGCACCGACGCCGTGCAGATAACGACCTTGGCGCCTGTTTTCTTGAGCTTCCTGGCGAGGTCCGCGGGATCGAGCCCGTGCTCGTCCATCGCGACGGCCTCGATCCTGACCTGGTTGAGATCGCCGAGGCGCCTGATCCCGGCATAAGTCCATTGTTCGCAGAGAACGGTGTCACCTCGATGCGCCAACGCGTAGAAACAGGCAGCGAGGGCGTGCTGGGCGCCGTGTGTAAGAACAACGTCCGAAGGAGCGACCGATAGCTGACGCTTCCTCAGCCACTTCGCCATCAGGGTTCGATGGGCCTCGGAGCCGGTTGCCGGCTCATAGGCGCAGAGCGTATCGGAGGTATGACGGCTACCCATTTCCTCGAGCGCCGCATCCAGGAATGGCTTGGACGGACGCGAAGGGACGGTGTTGAGGCTGAGGTCTATCTGCGGGCGCTCGAACTCGGCGCCTCCATCGCCTACCCGAACGAATGTGCCGCTTCCCGTCCGCGAGGTTACGATGCCTCGTTGCATCGCCTCGCGAAAAGCCTTTGTTACAGTGGCAATCGTCACGTCGAGCGCTTGGGCAATATCGCGCTGCGGGGGCAGGCGATCGCCATGCCTCAGGGTGCCATTGGCGATATCGGCCTCCAGCGCTTCGACAAAAGCGAGATATTTCGGTTTCTCAGAATTGGAGATGCGCGGCTTCCAGCCCATTCTCGTCCTTTCATCGGCCGTCAAAGCCGAATCCTCAATTCCTATCGAGCAGCCGGTATTTGAGGCCAAGCATCAGCGGATAGCCCGTATGGGTAGTCCAATTGTCCACCGATTCGATAATTGTACTACCGATGAGCTTTCGCCGTCACGGGAAAAACGATTGCCTGAAAACTGAGCTGGAAACGCCCATCAAACCGACAATGCCGCAGCGATTTGCGTGAATTTGGGAACAATTAGCCCATAACAGCGATCTTTCAGCGTCAGATCACGTTCCCGCAGGGCGATTGTCTGCTTGCATAAAACTTGCTTTGGTCAAATTGTCCTAATACGGTTTTGGTGATTAACAGGGCGAAGCGGGATGGTGACCATTAAGCCGTGCGTCAGTCAGGAGGCGATGGCCGTTGTCGTTCTGCCGGTCGGCGGCGGCGGGAAATCGCGTCTATCGATGCCGCTGCGGACGCCCGAATGATGCCTCACAAGGTCATCATGGGCTCCAAAGCGAGGGCCGTCCTGGCCGAGTCGCTGTCCCATGCGGTTCGCGCGGTGGTCGTTTCGCTGGGGCCTGCGGGTTGCGCGGTGCTGCGCGACAGAGGTGCGAATTCGGTCGAGACGGTTCATTCCGGCGGATCGATCGCCCGTATCGTCGCGGACGAGGCCGGCCCGTGGTCAATTGCTCCACGCATTCTCGGCGAAGTCCTTGCCGATACCGAACGCGATTTCGGTGATGGGACGGCGCGTGTCGCGTGCATCTGCGAGGCGATATTTGCGTCCGGCGCGCAGGCTGCCGCCCACGGCGTGCCGCTGGGTGCGCTTGCGGATGCTTTGCTCGATCTGGCGCCGCGTCTCGACGAATTGTTGGCGGCGGAGACTTGCGACGCGCCACCGCTTGCGGCGTTGGCGGAGGCCGCCTGCTACGATGCTGAAATTGCCCAGGCCCTTGCGTCGCTCGATGCCGCGGTCAATCCCCACGGCGTCATTGATATCCGCGAAAGCTGGAAGCCGGGTATAAGGATTCAATCCGCCGCCGGCTTCGTGCTCGACGTCCAGCCGGAAGCGATCGGCTTCGCCGCGACCGAGCAGGTCGCTCTCACCATGAACCGCGCAAGCGTGCTGATCGTGAACGACATCGTCGACAGTTTCGGCCCGTTCGCGCGTATATTGGAGCAGTTCGTCGCGAAAAATCGATCACTTGTGATCGTGGCGCGGGGCTTCGGACCGGAAGCGAGGGCCGCGCTGCTCTCCAATCGCAAGGGGCTGGGTCTCAATCTTCTCGGTCTGGTGCCCGAGGATGTCAGCCTGAGGGCGGCGGCGGTCTTGGAGGACCTTGCGGTTGCAACCGGCGGCGCGGTGATCGATGACCGGCTCGGTTCGTCGCTTGCCGATGTCAGGCCGGCGATGCTCGGCCAGGCGCGGCAAGTCCATTGGTCCGGCACACGCGCGATCCTCAGCGACCCGGCAGGCCAGCCGGACGCGATTGAATACCGTCGCAACGAATTGATTGCGGAAGCGAAGAAACAGCAATATTTGGCGCTCGACCGAGATCACCTGCTTCGCCGCGCCGCCCGTCTGGCGGGGCTCTGGGCGGAAATTCAGATCGGGGCTCAGGGCGGTCTCTCTTCGTCGCAGCGCGTTACGCGCGCGAAAGCGGCGTTGTCCGTGATCCGGCATGCCTCCATCGCCGGGGTTGTTCCCGGTGGAGGAGTGGCACTTGCGCGGGTCGGCAAGGCGCTCGAACAACGCGCCAGGCCGACATCGGCGACCGGGGCGTCCCACTTTGCCGCGCGAGCGGTCGCGGCCGGTTGCCAAGCGGTGACTTATCGCATCGCGGCGAATGCCGGAAGCGACGGGCGAGCCGCCGTGACGCTGGCATCCGGTCCGCGGCGTGATGCCGTTGCCTATGATGCGTCGCGCCGGGCTTCGATAGCGCTGCGCGATTGGCCGATCGCCGATCCGTTATCGATCACACAGAGCATCCTGCGGCGGGCGATATCGGCGGCCGCGACGATGCTTCGGGTCGAGGTGCTGGTATGCTGCTGACGCCGACGGCCAGCGAATTCTCTCCATCAATTCATCATCAGCCAAACGAGCAGCGGTCCATGCAGTCCCAGCAATCGAACGACATCATTCTGGATGCGGCCGATATTTCTCATGTTTATCATTCGGCCTATGTTCTCGACCGCGTGTCGCTCCAGACCAGGCGTGGAGAGTTCCTGACGATCCTGGGCGAGAGCGGTTCCGGAAAGACGACGATGCTCCGGATCATTTCTGGACTGGAAACGCCCACCCATGCGACCCGTCTGGAGATCAATGGTGCCAATGTTCTCGGAGTGCCGGCCTCTCAGCGTGATTGCACCACGGTGTTCCAGAGCTATGCACTGTTTCCCCATATGTCGGTCGCCGAGAACGTGGCCTACGGCCTGCGTCTGCGCAAGGTCGGCAAGGAAGAGATGTCGAAGCGGACGGAGCAGGCGCTGGCGATGGTGCGTCTGGACCAAAAGGGCGATCGCCGCATCAATCAGCTTTCAGGCGGAGAGCGCCAGCGGGTTGCTCTGGCCCGCGCCCTTGTCACGAGACCTTCGATCCTGCTGCTGGACGAACCGCTCGGCGCGCTTGACGAAAAATTACGCCAGGACATGCAAACCGAACTGATCGATATCCATCGATCGCTCGGAACGACGTTCATCTATATTACGCACAGCCAGGAAGAGGCGCTGACGATGAGCGATCGCATCGTCTTGATGCGCAACGGCCGGATCGAACAGCGTGGCAACCCTGAGGATCTTTTCGATCGCCCCTGCAGCCGATTCGCCGCGTCGTTCATGGGCTTCGAGAATTTGTTGGCGGCGCGGGTTCTGGAGTTGGTGCCGGACGGCAGCGTCGCGGTCGATTGTGGCGGAGCGCGCTTTCGCGGCTTCTGCGCGGATACCAAGCCGCTCGCAGCCGGTCAGGACGTCGTGATTGCCATCCGCGCCGAACGGATATCTCCGATCGCCGGGACGAACGCCGCCGGAAGCCAGGACAATGTCCTGCCGTGCGCGTTTCAAGGGCAAACCTATCGCGGAAAATACACCGACGTCACGGCGTCCAGCGTGGCCGGACCGATCCGCCTGAGAACATGGGATCGCGGAAACGCTCAGGCCTCGTTCAACGCTATTTCCTGCCGGGTGGAAGATTGCGTCATTCTTTCCAGCTAACATTCACCGAATACAATAGGAGATATCGTCATGGAAGATAAACTCTCGACGACCAGTCAGTTGGACCTCGCCCGACGTGACTTCTTGAAAGGGCTTGCGCTGGCGGGGGCGGCGATGGCGCTTCCGTCCGTCGCCGGAGCCGCCGATGCAAATGTCATTACCGGTTACGGCGTCACGACCGCGCAGTTGAAAGACTGGTCGATCATGGAAAAATCGACCGGCCTGAAGATGCAATTTTCGACCGTGGCCGGTAACGACATTGGCGCATTGATCCGTGACGTGATCTCGTCCGGAGTCGGCGATAAGTTTGATCTCGTCTTCTTTGCCGGCGGCAGCCATAATATTCTTGGCCCGCGCGGGTTCTACGCCGTGCTCGATGAGAAGCGTCCCGAACTGACGCTGTGGGACCGGACCTCCGATGTCTGGAAGCGGTCGTCGGCGGTCGTCGGGCCGGATGGCAAGCAGTACGGTGTGCCGGTGACAGGCAATGCCGACAGTTTCGGGTATTTCGCTGACAAGATCGGTGTCAATCCGGACGGCCAGGAAGATGTCTCCTGGCAGATGCTGTTCGAGAACGAGCGTACGCATGGACGTGCGGCTTTCTCCCGAACCTGGAACTACTCGGCGCCCGCGACCGCGCTCTACCTGAAGGAATCCGGCAAGGCAAAGATCGAGAATCCTGCGGACCTTACGCCGGACGAGGCCAAGACGGTGGTTGATTTCCTGGTCGCGCGCAAGAAGGCAGGGCAGTTCAAGACGCTGATCGCCTCGTTCGAGGAACAGGTGCAGCTTTTGACATCGCGGGAAGTGGATATCGCGAATTGCTGGGAGCCGGCGACGCGTGAAGCGAACAAGAAGCTCGGCGACGGCGCCGTACGCTACGCCTACACCATCGAAGGTTACACCAAGTGGGGCCAGGCCGCCTACATCGCGATGCAGGCGACCAAGCGCGATAATCTGTCCAATATCTACAAGACGCTGAACTATTTCCTCGGCGGTGAATATCGTGCGTATCAGGCCAAGGATCGCGGCTATGGCGGTCCGAACATGGATCTAGGCGTGCAGTATGCCATCGACAACAAGTGGCCGGAAGCCGATGTCACCGAGTTGAAGGAGAGCCTGGTCAAGATCGAGCGGAAGTACAAGAAGCCGTTTGTGGCGAATTATGCGCCTTCCAATGCTGATGCGATCGAGCAGGAATGGCAGCGGTTCCTGAGCGCATGACGTTACCGGTTGAATCGGCGCAGCAAGGCCGCTCGCATTCGGTGCGAGCGGCGGCCATGCCTTCACGCGGCTTCGAGGCCAAAAAGCGCCGCGAGTGGGTGATCCCGCTCTTTTGCGTCGCGTGGGGGCTTCTGGTCATTTTGCCGCTGGTGATCCTGGTCTGTTTCAGCTTCTTCGAGAGCCGAAACTTCATGATGGTCTATCAGCCCTCCCTGAAGACCTGGACGGAGCTGTTTTCGTCGGGCCGGTTCGAAGTCATGTCGCGCACGATCCGCGTTGCCCTCAGCGCTACCTTGATTGATCTCCTGATCGGATTCCCATTCGCGCTCTGGCTGGCGAAGGGAGCCGTCAGCCGGCAAACGCGGTCCGTCATGATCACGCTGCTGACGATCCCTTTCTTCCTCGACCTGTCGTCCCGCGTGTTTGTCTGGCGTGGCGTTCTCGACGAGCATGGTCTTGTCAATACGGTCCTGATTCACCTGGGTCTTATTCAGGTGCCGCTCCGGATGCTCTACAACGAGGGGGCCGTGACCTTCGGAATGGTGCTGACGAATTTTCCGCTGATGGTGCTGCCGATCTATTCCGCGATGGCGACCATCGACGATACGCTGCTGGCCGCAGCCGCGGACCTCGGTGCGCCGCCTCGTCGCATCCTTCGGGACATCGTTCTGCCGCTGGCGATGCCGGGCGTCGTGGCGGGCGTGGTATTTGCGCTCGGGCCGGCGCTGGCCTCGTGGGTCGAGCCTGCCATGCTGGGCGGCGGCTTCGTCACGCTGCTGAGCGGGTCGATCGAGAGCGCCTATGAGGCGCTGCGATATCCCACGGTTGCTGCACTTTCGACATTCGCGATCCTGGTCGTCGCGTTCATCCTCTGGGGTTTCACCATGGCGTCGCGCCGGCTGATCGATCTCAAATCCCTGTTCAGGAATATCAACGGATGAGTGACGTCGCTGCACCGGTCCGAGTGCTGTCGTTCGGCAAATGGGGCGGCACCATCACGCTGGCCCTGATCTATTTTGCGCTGGCCTGGCTGGCGTTGATGTCCTTCAACCGGGATCCGATGTCTGGAATTCCGGACGGGTTCACGCTCGATCACTATAGGGAGTTGTTCTCGAGCGGACGGTGGGTTGAGCCGCTGCTTGCCAGTCTGGCGATCGGTCTGTTGGTCGGGCTGAGCGTGATGGTCATTGCGACACTCGTGGGGCGTGCAGTCCCGCGATCGCCGGTCGCCGGCCGCATCGTCCTGTTGTCACTGCTTCCGCTGTTCATTCCGGGTATCGCCCTTGGAGCGTCCCTCTTCATATTCCTGCGCATGATCCTCGGGCTGTCCCTTGGCTTTTGGTCGATCTTCATTGGCCATCTCGTATGGGCGTTTCCGTTCTCGTTCCTTTTCGTCCTGGTGCTGACGACGCGCTTTGACCATCGGCTGCTCGACGCCGCCGCCGATCTCGGGGCGTCGCGATGGCGCGTGTTCTGGGATATCGAGATGCCGCTTCTGCGGCCCGCGATCATTGGCGCGGGCATCTTCGGCTTTCTGGTTTCCTTCAACGAAGGGCAGCGCGCGATTTTTCTGCACGGAAACGCGACCACGCTTCCGATCTGGAACTGGATCATGGCGTCTTCCGAGCAGTCCCAGGTGCCGATCATATTCTGCCTTGAAACGATCGTTCTTTGCGTCGCGCTTCCGCTGCTGGCCGGTACCTTCTGGACGATGGTGGTCAGGCTCGAGAAGGATTGAAGGGGCGTTAGACTAGATTACTTCCATTATTAGCTATTGATGGGAGATATTAAGTCGTGCAATATTTCAGGGACCAACCTGCGAGATCTCCATGAAACTCGATATTCGACGGCTTCTGACCTTCATCGATCACAAGGAAGTCGAGGCCGGCCATCGCCATCAAGTGCCGTTGCGCCGTGTTGCCGCGGTCGCGATTGTCGTCAATCCCTACGCCGGGCGTTATGTCGAGGATCTGTCGGAAGCGATAGCCGCGAGCGTCGATGTCGGTAGTGTCCTATCCAGGCTCGCGGTCGACGCAATGGGCCCGTACAAGACCGAAAGCTACGGCAAGGGCGGCGTTGTCGGCCTGGGTGGAGAACTCGAGCACGCCAATGCAATGCTGACGACGGTGTTCGCGACGCCTCTTCGGGAGGCCGTTGGCGGCGCGGAAGCCTGGATTCCGTCTTTCACAAAGCTTGCCGCGCCGGGGTCGATGATCGACGTTCCGCTGGCCCACAAGGACGCCCTCTACGTGCGCTCTCATTATGACGGTGTTTCGGTGACGCTTCCGCCGGATGCGCCGGCCGCAGACGAGGTCGCGTTGATCGTGTGTCTGGCGAACCGCGGACGCCTGAACGCGCGCGTCGGAGGTCTCGCAGCCGACGCGATCGGCGGCAAGGACGGTCTGCGATAGCTCTGGAATTGCGGCAGCTTGAGACGGGACAGCGGAGGCTCGGATGAAAACGGCGATCGTCAATCTCGGGGCCATTGTCAGCGGCGATCTCAAGGCTCCGTTCGTCAAGGGGGACAGCATCCTGATGGAGGACGGCCGCCTCGCTGAGGTCGGTACGGTTTCCGCCAGCCAGGTGTCGGGCTGCGACGTGGTCATCGATGCGAACGGGACCACAGCAATTCCCGGCCTGATCGACAGCCATGTCCACATCACCTTCGGCGACTACACGCCTCGCCAGCGGGTCGTGGGATATCTCGAAAGCTATCTTCACGGCGGCACGACGACATCGATCACGGCCTCCGAGGTTCACGTTCCGGGGCGCCCCAAGGATCCCGCAGGCGTCAAGGCGCTGGCGCTGGCCGCGCGCGCCTGCTTTTTCGATTATCGCCCCGGCGGGATGCGTGTTCACGCCGGCTCGATTATTCTTGAACCCGGCCTCACCGAGGCCGACCTGGAAGACCTGGTCAAGAGCGGGCTGTGGCTGGCCAAGGCCGGATTCGGTGCGTTCGATACGCCGTTCGAATATGCGCCGCTGATGCAGGCCGCGCGCCGCCTCGGCATGGTGACCACCATGCATACCGGCGGATCGTCGATCCCGAGCTCGTCAGGCATTTGGGCCGAGCATGTTCTCGCCTCCAACCCCACCGTATCCTTCCACGTCAATGGCGGTCCGGCGGCGATGCCCGAAGAGGGATTCGCCAGATTGGTCAATGAAAGCGACATCGCGCTTCAGCTCTGCACGGCGGGCAATTTGCGCACAGCGCTGCTCACCGCCAGGCTGCTCGATGCCGCGGGACAACTCGACCGTCTGTTGATCGCAACGGATACGCCCACCGGCAGCGGGATCATGCCGCTCGGCATGTTTTACACCATTAGTCATCTGGCTAGCCTCGGCGGCATGGCGCCGGAACTGGCGATCGCGGCCGCCACCGGCAATAATGCCACGGTCTATCGGCTGAACTCCGGCTTCCTGAAGGCCGGCAAGGATGCGGATGTGGTGCTGATCGACGCCTGCGCGGGCTCGTCCAAGAACGATGCGTTGTCCGCCCTGAGCAATGGCGACGTGCCTGCCGTGGGAGCGGTTGTTACCGACGGCGTGCCGCGCTTCGTCGGACGAAGCCGCAACACGCCGGCGACGACCCGCGATGTCCGGGTCGCCGAATGCAGGCTTTCGCGAGACTTCTCGGGCGCGGCGCACTGAACGCCGGCCATGGCCGGCCGCTCGCAGGCGCTGCATTATCGTCGTGCTCCAAGGATGAACCTTAGAGCGTTTTCGAGCGAAGTGGATACCGGTTCGCGTGAAGAAAACGCGTCAAACAACAGTCTAGAGCTTCGGTTCTGATTCAATCAGAACCGATCATGCTCTAGG
>NZ_JAAVUS010000017.1 GCF_018449525.1 Bradyrhizobium sp. dw_78 | reverse complement strand
GCCCGCACCGGCCAAATAGGCCGGCGCGTTCCCACCAAACCGGCATCGAACCGGTTGGAAACTGGCGCGTTCGGGCCTTGCGGCCCTCAAAACGCCATGTCGTCATAAGAGTTGTTAAATCACGTGGCAGAGATATGTTCGATATGCCGCTGACTTGGTCGGATCTCGGGGACAGATCCGTTTCCCTGCCATATCAGCCCCTTATGGTTTAGCCGCGATGCGCGCCATCGTCGCCGTTCTGTTGTTCGTGACCGCGGTCCATGCGGGCCTGTGGGCCCTCCTGCGCGACAAAGAACAGGCCCCCGACTTCACCGGCATGCTGCCGAGCGTGTCCTACGCCCCGTTCGAGGGCACCGCCCATCCCGACGTCGACAACATCCCGACCGCCGAACGAATCCGCGCCGACATGAAGAAGCTGTCGACGATGACGCGGGCGATCCGGCTTTATTCCTCCACCGGCGGCGTCGAAATGGTGCCGCCGATCGCCGCCGAGTTCGGCCTCAAAGTCACCGTCGGCGCCTGGATCGACAAGAACCCGGACCGCAACGAGCGCGAGATCGAATCCGCGATCAACCTCGCCCGGCACAACAGCAATGTGAACGGCATCGTCGTCGGCAACGAGACGATTTATCGCGGCGAGCAAAAGGTCGACGATCTCATCGAGCTGATCAAGCGGGTCAAGAAGTCCGTCAATGTACCGGTGACAACAGGCGAAATCTGGAACATCTGGCGCGATAATCCGCAGCTCGCCTCCTCGGTCGATTTCATCGCCGCGCACGTGCTGCCTTATTGGGAAAATTTCTCGAGCAAGCAGGCGGTCGATCAGGCCATCATCATCTATCAGATCCTGCGCGACAAATTTCCCGGCAAGCGGATCGTCATCGCGGAATTCGGCTGGCCGAGCCAGGGCTATAATCTGAGAAACGGCGATCCCGGCCCGTTCCAGCAGGCCGTTGTGCTGCGCAATTTCGTGGCCCGCGCCGAAGCCATCGGCATGGAATACAACATCGTCGAGTCGATCGACCAGCCCTGGAAGTTCTTCGAAGGCGGCGTCGGCCCCTATTGGGGCATCCTGAACGCCGATCGCGAGCCGAAATTTTCCTGGACCGGCCCGGTCGTCAACGAGAATTACTGGAAGTTGGCTGCGATCGCGCTGTTGGTCGGCGTCCTGCTTTCGCTGCCGATTTTCCGTCTCGATCGCCCCACCGTGATGCAATCGCTGGTTCTGTCGGCCACGGCGAATGGCATCGGCGCCTGGACCGCAACCGTGTTCGCCTACTGGACCGACCATTATTTCGTATTCGGTTCGGCGTTTGCGTTGGTGCTGGGCCTAATCCTGCTGGTTCCGCTGGTCCTGATCGCGATGGCGCGGATCGGGGAAATCGCAGCCATCGCCTTTGGACGGGCGCCGGGCCGCCTGCTGGTGAGCGGGCACAACGCGCAGCCGGCCGCCATGCCCGAGGGCACGGCCCTGCCAAAAGTTTCGATCCATATTCCGGCCTATTTCGAGCCGCCGGACATGCTCAAGCAGACGCTCGACGCGGTTGCCCGGCTGGATTACCCGAACTTCGAATGCGTCGTGATCATCAACAACACGCCAGATCCTGAATTCTGGCAACCGATCCAGGACCATTGCCGCGCGCTGGGCGAGCGCTTCAAGTTCATCAATGCCGAGAAGGTCAAGGGCTTCAAGGCCGGTGCGTTGCGGATCGCCATGGATCGCACCGCCGCGGATGCCGAGATCATCGGCATCATCGACGCCGACTATGTCGTGGAGCCGAACTGGCTGAAAGATCTGGTGCCAGTGTTCGCCGATCCCCGCGTCGGCCTGGTGCAGGCCCCGCAGGACCATCGCGATGGCGACCGCTCGCTGATGCACTACATCATGAATGGCGAATATGCCGGATTCTTCGATATCGGCATGGTCCAGCGCAACGAGGCCAACGCCATCATCGTCCACGGCACCATGTGCCTGATCCGCCGCGCCGCGATGGATATGGCGGGCGGCTGGGCCGGCGACACCATTTGCGAAGACACCGATCTCGGGCTCGCCATCATCGAGCATGGCTGGCTGACTTATTACACCAACACCCGCTACGGCCGCGGCCTGCTGCCGGACACCTACGAGGCCTTCAAGAAGCAACGCCATCGCTGGGCCTATGGCGGCTTCCAGATTGTCAAGAAGCACTGGCGCCGCTTCCTGCCCGGCGCGAGCCGGTTGACGCCCGACCAACGTCGCGAATTCACGCTCGGCTGGCTCAACTGGCTCGGCGCCGAAAGCCTGGGCGTGCTGGTCGCGCTCCTGAACCTGATCTGGGTGCCGATCGTCGCTTTCGCCGATATCTCCGTCCCCGACAAAATCCTGACCTTTCCGATCATCGCGGCCTTCGTGATCTCGCTGACGCATTTCGTGGTGCTGTACCGGCTGCGCGTCCACATCAAATCAGGACAAATGCTGGGGGCCATGATCGCGGCGATGTCGGTGCAGTGGACGGTGTCCCGCGCGGTGGCCCAGGGCCTGATCACCGAGCATTTGCCGTTTTCCCGCACCTCCAAGGGCGGCCTGTCGCGGATGTCGATCGAATTCCAGGCGTTCTGGGAAGCCGTCATTGGCGTGCTGCTGCTGCTCGGCGCCGCGGTGCTGGTCGTGACGAACAATGCCAAGCAGGTCTGGGAAATCTATGTGTTCGCCGCCGTGCTGGTGCTGGAGAGCCTACCGTTCCTGTCGGCGGTGGCGATCGCCATTCTCGAGACCTCGCGGCTCAACACCTTCGCGTTCTGGCGCAACAGCGCGGTGCGCACCGCGGAACTGATCGGGCTGCGGCCCGTTACGCTGCCGACGGTGATCGGCGCTTCCCAGAAGGTCACTTCGGACATTCATCGCGAGGTCAATTGATTGGCCGTGGATTGTCGGCTGATCGGACCTTGAAGATACGCCGCTAAATGCTTGCAATACAAAGTAAACCGCGTCATTGCTGTCGCGGGACAACGGCTGGTCGGCTATTGACCCGCAACCGTCGCCCCCCTACACAGCGCGGCGAGTGAGCGCGTAGCTCAGGCGGTAGAGCACGTGACTTTTAATCATGGGGTCGAGGGTTCGAGTCCCTCCGCGCTCACCATGCAAGCCTTGCGCGCATCGACACTTTCCAGACCACGCTGCATGGTCGAAAGCGGTTGTCCACAAAAACAGGGGCGCTTTCTATAAACTCCCGTCCGGCGCCCGTTCCCCCGACTCGCGATCAATCACTTCAGAAGACTGGTAATGAAAATTCCTGCGCTGACCTGCCTCTTCGCAACTGCTGCCCTCACACCCGCCCTCGCCGCCGACCCGAGATTCATAGCCAGCCTGAAGCATTTGGACCCGCAAGTTCGGCTCGAGCAGATATGCGACTATGAGGCGATGAATCGTATCGGCCACGGTAATAGCGGGTTCAGTCCCGATCGGGCGAAATCCGATGTGATGTCAGCGCCCAGGCATCTGGGAGATTTGCTGGTTGGCACCGGTGGCGCATTTCGCAGCGCCGGGAATTGGTATCGATTTTCGTTCAAGTGCCAAGCGTCACCCGATCATTTGAAGGTGCTTTCCTTCGAATATCAGGTCGGTTCGATCATTCCGGAATCGAAATGGAATTCGTACGGATTGTGGCGCTGAGGCCGCGTCACACCGAGGATCAGGCCGCAAGCGAAAATACGCCAGAATGGCCGGCCGCCGCCGAAACTCGGCTGTTTCTGCGAAAGCGCGAGGCGCCCCCCTGCGCGCGAGTGTCGGGATCGACGACGGCCCCGGTATCTGGCCGAGGGCCGTCAGATCTGACCTCACTGCTCGCTCTTCGCCTTGCCGCTGATTGCGGCGCGACCGGCTGAATTGGAATCTCCGTCATAGCGGGCTTTGGCGCGAAGCGGATTCGCGGATTTGCCGGGCATTCCGGACCGCGCATTTTGCAACTCATCCTGCAGCGCCCAGCCTTCGTGAACGACTTGGCCGGGGACCGGGCTGGCGAACTCGCCGGTTTGCGCGACGGCGGCCATCGTCGATCCCAACAGAGACGCAACGAGTATGGCTGGGAGTGTGATCTGGGCTCGCATGTCAGTCGTCCTTCGGCTTTTTTGGAATCTGAGGAGCGGAACATTATCGGGTGCCAGCGGGGCTGTCTGTAGCAATACAGCCGCAACTTGAAGCGAGGCGAAGAGGCCACGACGGCTCAAAGCCGTCCCGGCACGGGACGGGCCAGATGGGCGATATTCCGAATCTCGCCGTCGGGACCGTGTTGGCAGCGAAATGGCTCGGCGCAAATTCCCCCTGTGGATATTGAACTGAAATTTTAAGCGCAATCCGCGCATCTTCCCGCTTATTGCGCGGCCAGCGTGATGGTGATCGCTGTCTTTCGATATCCTCGGCGGGCCGAGAAATCCGAATCCGGTACCCGCGATTTATTCGGAGGATTTATTCAAAAGCTGACCTCGGATTTATCGATGATTGCCTGAAGGGATGATGGCACCGGCCACACGGCGTCCCACCCTGATACATTTGTCACATAACTGTAATGATCGCCACAGATATTGCCGCGCGCGAAGGTCACGTAAGCATCACATAGCGGGGCCAGCATTTATTTTCGGGGACTGGCTCATGTTAAAATCTAATCTTACTTTGCTTGCCACCTTGGTGGCGGCAGGAGCTTTTGCGCAAAGCGCTTCCGCGCAGACGTTCAGCTCCTTCACCGCCGGCGATCTCGTTGTTTCGGTCGAAGGCGACGGCAGCAACACCGGCAGTTATTCCGACAATCAGGCCGCTCCGCTGACCTTGTACGAATATGGCCTGAACGGCACCAGCAGCACCACTTTCGCGGGCTCGATGACGCTCCCGCAAACGGCATCCGGAAACAATGTCGCCATCTCGGGCGAGTATGGCTCTTCTTCCGAAGGAACGTTACAGCTTTCCGGCAACGGCCAGTATCTCACCATTATGGGCTACGGCGTGAACGCCAATGCGTTCAATGCCAATCCGGGCGCCTATGGCCCTGATTCGTCGAACAAGGCGCTCGGACAATCGGGCAGCCTGACCGGTCAGTCCTATACCCCTGTTTCGCGCGTCGTCGCGCTGATCGGCGCCAATGGCAGCGTCGATACATCGACTGCGCTGTACAACGTCTTCGATCAAAACAATCCGCGCAGCGTCTACACCACGGACGGAAAGTCATTCTACGTGTCAGGTCAAGGCAATGCCGGATCGGACAGCACCAGCGGCGTCTTCTACACGACACTGGGCAGCAAGTCGGCAACCTCGATCACCGGCAACGATGCCGGCGGCGGTACGTCTCAAGACACGCGCGATGTGCAAATCTACAACAACACGCTCTACACATCGGTTGACAGCAAGGGCGGTTCGAACAATCGCGATTTTATCGGCACGCTGGGCAATGCCGGCTCACCGCCCACGTCCGTCGCGAATGGCAGCAATGGGCCGGCACAGCTTCCCGGATTCGGCACCAATAACGCAGGCTTGATCACGATCACTTCGGCGACTTCGAACGGCCTGAACAGCGGCCAGAAAGTCAACCTCAGCCCCGAGAGCTTCTTTTTCGCGAACTCCACCACGCTCTATGTCGCCGATAGTGGCGATCCGAAGAACACCAAGGGCGGCAACGGCGGCGACGGCGGGCTGCAAAAGTGGAGCCTTGTGAATGGCTCGTGGGTCCTCGATTACACCTTGGCCAATGGTTTGCACCTGGTATCAAGCAGCGCCAGTTCGGGCACTTCTGGTTTGTACGGTCTGACCGGAGAAGTTGTGACGGTGAATGGCCAGCAGGAAGTCGAGTTGTTTGCGACCAGCTTCTCACTGACAGACACCGGCCAGACCTATTTGTACGGCATCACGGACTCGCTTTCCGCGACGAGCCTGCCGGGGGATGAGACATTCGACGAACTCGCCGCGGCTCCGGCCGACAGCGATTTCAAGGGCGTTGCCTTCGCACCGGTTGCGGCCGTTCCCGAGCTTTCCACCTGGGGAATGCTGCTGCTCGGCTTCGCCGGCATCGGCCTTGTCAGCTATCGCCGCACGCGCCGCGGTGAAGTCCGCTTCAGCCAAGCCTAAAGAAAGAACACAGCGCAATGGAAGCCGCCTTCGGGCGGCTTTTATTTGCACCCTCCTTACGGCACCATCCGATGGATGAGAACCTCATCGGTTCTGATTGAATCAGAACCGGGGTCGGAGGTGCCGGGTCTTCGGCGTCCACCTGCCGCGGCATGCGCCGTTGTGTCGTGTCGGCAACGCCGTTCCGGTTTGCGCATCATGCCCCTCTTTTTTCCTTCCCAGGCGCTTCCGGCGCCGCTTAGATTGACGGCGGCGCCAAGGTGGCTGGGTTGATGATCGGCGGGGGAACGGCGCACGCGGCTTGAGAGCGAATAGTCATCAGGCTCGGGGAGACCGCCTTCGGGCGGTCTTTTCGTGCTGCTTCCAGGAAACGTGGCGGATACCGCCGACTTTCATCAGTGCGGCAAATAGTTTTGTAATATTTGCCGCAAATTCTGCCGCCGTCTCGAAAAAAGAGCGCGGTGGGGTACGCGATGAAACGTGAAGAAGCCAAGCGCCTGATCGTCCACGAATGGGATCGATGGATCAAAACGCAGCCTATCGGACCGGAGCAGGCAACCGGCAGAGATTCCCTGAAGTTCTATCTCGAGATGAAGGACGCGCAATCGCCCCTTTTGAAATTCCAGGGCAGAGGCCGCGACAAATGGCACATCATCCATGGCTGGTTGAACGGCGAAGGTCGCGTCGCCGATTGAAATCCCGAAGACATTCGCGGCGGATCGATCCGTTCCGGCAAAGTCCGTGGTTTATTTAAAGCGTCAAAGACTTGCTGCCCCGCCCCCAAGTTGCCCGAATCCTCATTGCACATTTGATGTTGCGAGGCGCGGCGGCGCCAAGCTCATATGACCCTTGACTCCGCCTCATCCTGGCACCCCCACGGCCCGGGGATGAGGCGGCATTTTTTCGATGGCCCGCCTCCGATGCGCCTTCGACAGCTGTCCTTGTCCGCCATCCGTCCGCCCTCGGGCATGGACGCGATACAAGCGGGCCGCTGAAATCGATCTTTTTGCCGGAGATCTGACATCAGGCGGTAATCTGCGTGCTATATGCGGGTCACTCATCCTTTGAGCGAGGTAACGGCCCTGCAAAACCGTCGCGTCCCTGGCCTGCATCCAACCGCCCTCCAACGAAAAACAGGCATCCTGACAGGACTTGTCATGGCCGGCGGCCTGGGTCTTTCCGCAATGGCGTCTCCCGCACACGCGCAGGCGAATTGCAGCGAATTTTTCTACAACATGGACGGCTCCTGGAGCCCGACGCATCCGATCGTGATCGCGGGCCCGACGTCGGAAACGACGGTTGTTCCCAGCGACAAATTCCGCCCGGGAATGCCGGGATTGGCCGGGCGCATCGGGGCCTATCTCAACAGCCGTTGCGGCAATATGCGTATGACGACCGGACACCGGATCCCGCGCGTACCATAGCGCGTCGGGGAAAGCGCGGCCGACCTTAGCTGATGCGGCGGGCCAAAGGGCTTGCGCCGGCGAAATAGCCGGGCGCACGCTCGCCCTGGGGTAGGTTGAAGGCTCGGCGCCCGGCTATCGGCCGCGCGGCGGTGCGGCCCTTTAATTCAACCATCAGGGCCTTAAAGAATTGTATTTATCTCGCTCGGCAACTTGCAGCAGGTGCCACGCGAATCCCTGTGTCCTCGGCCTCGGGCTGGACATCCCTTTCAAAACACGGATGGCGTTTCGCCCGAGCTTCCCTGGCCGCGGCGACGATCGATGCGGAGCTTATCCACAGCCTATCCACAGCCGCTATTTTTGGAATCTGCTCTCTCGTACAAAGGCTTGCTGCGCAACAAACCACAGCTGTTGATAACCGGGTGCAAAGCCTTCCACAGCCTTGCTTCCGGCGGCACGCCGTCGCCGGAACTCATCAAACCAATCGCAACGCTCGCTGGACCGGCCGGCGATCTTCAGGTTGCCCGGACATTGTTCATGAAATTTCCGACGCCCCGCCGCAGCCGCTCGCTCTCCCGCGACAGCGACTGCGCGGCTGACAGCACCTGGGACGACGCGGCGCCGGTCTCGGACGCACCGCGCTGGACGTCGGAAATATCGGCCGCGACCTGCGTGGTGCCTTCGGCGGCACGCTGCACGTTGCGGGAAATTTCCTGGGTGGCGGCGCCCTGCTCCTCGACGGCGGAGGCAATCGCGGAGGAGATTTCCGAAATCCTTCCGATGGTTGCACCGATCTCCTTGATCGCCGTCACCGAATCCTGGGTAGCCGATTGGATGTCGGTGATCTGCTGGCTGATCTCGCCCGTGGCCTTTGCGGTCTGCTCGGCCAGCGTCTTCACTTCGGCGGCGACCACCGCAAAGCCCCTGCCCGCCTCGCCGGCGCGGGCCGCCTCGATGGTGGCGTTGAGCGCGAGCAGATTGGTCTGGCCGGCGATGGTCTGGATCAGGTCGACGACGTCGCCGATCCTGGCCGCGGCCTGCGACAACTGGCTGATCCGCGCATCGGTCTGCTGCGCCTGCTCGACCGCCTCCCCGGCGATACGGGCGGATGTTTCGACCTGGCGGCTGATTTCGCCGACCGAGGAAGCAAGCTCCTCGCTGGCCGAGGCGACGGAATGGACATTCGCGGAAGCGTCGCCGGACGCATTGGATGCCCGCTGGCTGACCTTTTCAACGGTATCGGCTGTCTTGCTCAAGGTGCTGGACGAAGCCTCCAACTGGCCGGCCGCGGTCGAGACCAGCGTGATGATTTCGCCCACCTCATTCTCGAACTGATCGGCGAGCCGGTTCATATCGGCCTTGCGCCGCTCGGCCTGCCGCAACTCCGCCGCCGCCTGGTCATCGCGCAGGCGATTGGCGTCGATCATGGCGCCCCTGAAGACCTCGACGGTGCGCGCCATCTGGCCGATTTCATCGGGGCGATCCGCATTGGCGACGGGCGCGTCGAGTTCGCCGGTGCTGAGCGAGGCCATGCGCTCCTTCAAGCCGGTCAGCGGCCGCACCACGCTGCGCGTAATCGCCCAGGCGATCCCGATCGACAGCAGCATCAGAATCGCGATCACGGCCGACGCCGTCCGCGCCATCAACCAGAACGAGACATCGACATCCGATATGTACTCGGCGGCCCCGATCATCAGATGCCACGGGGCGAAACCTCGCGCATAGGCGACCTTGTCGAGCGGCGTCGGATCCGCGCTGCTGCGCATGAAGGTATAGCGAACACTGCCCTCGCCCTGCTTGGCGATATCAATCAGCCTGGTCGCGAAGGGGAAGCCATTGGCATCCTTGATCTGCCGCATGTCCTTGCCGACGAGGCCCGGAATGGACGAATTGAGGACGCAAAGTCCGCTTTCGGTATCGTAGATGAAGACATAGTTGGTGTGTCCCTCGTACCAGATCGCGCCGGCGGCGGCGTAGAACCGGGCCTTTGCCTCCTCCTCCGTCATCTGGCCCGCGGCAGCGGCGCGCTGAAAGGTATCCGCAATCTGCCAGGCGGCATCGACGATGGCGTGCGCCTTCTCGGTGCGCTCGGTGAATAGCTGGTTGCGGGCGATCAGGAGCACGGTGACGGCGACCAGCGCCATGCTGATCGCGCCGGCGACTGTCATCACGGCGAGCTTTGCGGCGATCGAGCGGTTCGAGAACAAATTGAGCAGCTTCGGCATTCCCCATCCCATCCCATGCTTGCCGCGCCAGGCGCAGCGTCAAGAGTTTGTGATTCCCGTCCTTCAAATTAAGATTGAATCGTTAATATCTGAGTTACTCCGGTACATTCGGCTTGCTTCGGCCCAGGCCCTGCTCCGCAAAGGAATCCGGTCGGCGCATCGCCGTTAATCATCCGTTAAGTATGGGATGTGCAACCTGCGGTGGACCAACCTTGAAAGCGGGCCCTCGATCATGACCGAACCGGATGTTCTGGAACGCAACATTCGTGAGCATCAGGAGCGGCAGAGAGTCGCCTGGCAACATCTCAGCATGCCATCGCTGACGGCCTTCGAGAGCCGTGAACTCCGCAACCAGATCAAGCAAAGCGGGGCCGAACTGCGGCGCTGCCTCGATATGCGATCGGAGCGTCTTCGCACCGCGCCCGTAACGCGGGCGCACGCATCGTCGATTGGCTTGAACTAAGGCGAATACTGAGGTGAATGACGGGAGCCCGGTTCCGCTTCAATCGGACCGATAGATCTCTAGCGGTCGACGTTTGCCTTTCAAACTTGCGCCGCCTCACCGCCGCAAGCATGCCGCCATGAGCGTGCGGGCACTTCTGGTCGGGATCGAACGCTGATAGAGCCGGTCCATCGCCTCGCGGGCTTCCCGGACCGCCCCTGTTGATAACCCGCTGCGCGGGAACGCAGGCGGCGTGACGGCAGACCCCGGCATGTTATCGACGGAAAAACACGGCTTGGAACGGAACAGACATCATGCGGATCACCCTTGTCGGCTCCCGCCATTTCGGCGTGACGACCCTGGATACCCTGCGCCAGCAGGACGTCGATATTGTCCGGGTGGTCGTGGCCGACGCCGAAGACCGGCTGGCCGCGGCGGCCCGTGCCGCCGGCATCGAAGTGACCGTGCAGGCTGATCCGAAGCTGGTCGTGGCTTCCGAAATTGCCCCCGGCACCGACCTGATCGTAACGGCGCATAGCCATGCGCGCGTCAGCAAGGAGGCGCTGGCGGCAGCAAAATTCGGCGGCATCGGTTATCACCCCTCGCTGTTGCCGCGGCACCGCGGCATCGCCGCGGTCGAATGGACCATCAAGGAAGGCGACCCGATTGCCGGCGGCACCGTGTACCATCTGGCGGACCGCATGGATGCCGGCGCGATCGCCGCCCAGGATTGGGTTTTCGTCAAAAAAGGCGAGACGGCGCGTCAGCTCTGGGAGCGCGCGCTGGCGCCGCTCGGCCAACGACTTCTGGTCGAGGTCATAAAATACGCTCAAGCCCACAATTCCCTGCCGGCCAAGCCGCAGGACGAGGAATTTGCCACCAGCGCGCCGAAACTTGCGCTTTAAGCCGTGAGAACGGCAGATATTGTGAAAAACGGCAGATCTGGGTTAACAGGGCAAGCTATTGTTCTAGTTGATAAAATAACCTTCATTTTGAGTTGTCCAGTGCCACGGGAGCGATCCGGGTTGACGCGACGCAGCAAATTTTGAACACATTGTAACGGAATAAGTCGCTCCTTCACCCAGATCGGAGATCCTGATTCATGCGCGACCAACGCATTCGTTTGGCTTTTTTTAGCTCATTTTTCGTTGCTGCTTCCGGCCTCATTGCGGCCCCCGCGACGGCCCAGACCCCCTATGACGGATTGTGGAATGTCACGGTTGTGACCAAGACAGGCAGTTGCGAACCGACCTCAAGCTCCACACTTACGGTGGCAGACGGAAAGATCTCTGCGCCGGGTGCTGATGTTTCCGGGAGTGTCGGGCGCGAGGGCCTTGTGCGTGTTTCACTGCATGGTGCGTACGCCAATGGCCAACTCAATGGCAATGCCGGAGCGGGGAAGTGGAATGGGGCATCAGCAGGCATACCTTGCAGCGGCCGTTGGGAAGCGTCGCGGCAGTAAAAAACAAGGCCGGTCCGCCGGCGCCCTCGCAGCGTTCAAGGGCCTGATCTTCGGAGCCGCAGCCTTGTTCATGGCCCTGTTCGCGGCTTCCGTCTCCACCAGCACCGCAAGCTACGCCCAATCGGGACCGTTCACCGGCATGGCCGGCTTCTGGTCCGGCGGCGGGACAGTCACCCTCGATGATGGCTCGACCGAGCGCATTCGCTGCCGCGCCTCCTATGCTGTTGGCGAGGGCGGTCGCGGCCTCAACCAGACTCTCACCTGCGCCAGCGACAGCTACAAATTCGACCTCAAGACCAACATCGTCGCGCAAGGCGGCACGATCAGCGGCGTCTGGAGCGAGAGCAGCCGCAACATCAACGGCAGCATCGAGGGCCGTGGAAGCAACGGGAATTTCCAGGTGGTCGCCAGCGCCGCCGGATTCAACGCCAACATCTCGTTGACGACCCGCGGCAATCGGCAATCGGTGGTGATCCGGGCCGAGAGCCAGTTCCGCGGCGCCACGATTTCGCTGACGCGCTCCTAGAGACCCGCCTAAATCCCAGCGCGCTCTTGAAGCCCTGCCGGTTCTGATTGAATCAGAACCGGCAGGGCTTCAGCGCTGTTAGCTCGCTTTGGGCTTGGCGAGCCGCGACGCAGTTTCCTTCATGGTTTTTGCGATCAACAGGGCCTGCTCCTTGGTGAGCGCAAAGTCCTGACTGCCCTTGTGCGTGGTCAGCGACAGCACCAGGATGTCAGGCTGGTGCTCCGGCCAGCCGGTGGCAAAGGCGGTGACGAAATCCGCGGACAGCGATCGTTTATTCATCGGAGATGTGTTCCTTGGTGATTTGCCGCGCCGGCCGCGTTGAAGTCACGACCGCGTGTTGCGGAATATCCGCATGCAGGGATGGGTTGATCGTCTACGCCGCAGGCACGATGCGGTGATCTCGACCTTGGCACGGGCGTCGATCAGGCCGGTTGCGGGACATGCATGGGCATCTTCTCCAGCTTTGTTGTCGGCAACCGCCGATTTGGACGGCTCGACCGGAACTTCGAGATCGCGGTTCGCCCGTTGGACGTGCGCGCCGAAACCGCGAGCCATGGAACGGCAAAGTCCTTAGCATCAAATCGGCGGGTTTTCCCACGGCGAAATCGGGCATTGCGCCGGCCCATTTGCGCGTTGCAAATCGGCGCGGCGTCGCCGATACCGGCGGTTCGATCATATCCTCTGCTGAACTTGCACCGGCCCGCTGATGAACCGCATCCCTTCGAAACCGAAAGCCGCGCTCTGGATGGCCGGCTGGCTCAGCATGATGCTGGTCGTGGCGATCGCCGGACGCGCGGCGCTGCGCGAAATGAACGTGTTTCAGCTGATGGAACTGCGGACCCTGCTCGGCTTCTTCATGCTGTATCCGATGATCCGGATGAACGGTGGGTTCGCGGCAATGAAGACATCGCGACTGCCGCAGCATATCGGGCGCAATCTCTCCCATTATGTCGCGCAGCTCGGCTGGTTCTTCGCGCTGACGCTGATTCCGATCGGCCAGGTGGTGGCGATCGAGTTCACAGCGCCGATCTGGACCGCCCTCCTCGCGGCGAGCTTTCTCGGCGAGCGCATGACGCTATGGAAGATCACCGCGATCGTGCTCGGCCTGATCGGCGTCCTGATCATCGTTCGGCCGGCGACCACCGAATTCAATCCGGGGCAGATGATCGCATTCGCCGCCGCGGTCGGCTTCGGCATTGCCATTGTCATGGTCAAATCGCTGACCCGTACCGAGCAGACGGTCACGATCATCTTCTGGATGCTGATCGTGCAGTCGGCGGCCGGCATCCTGCCGTGTCTCTATGTCTGGACATGGCCCTCCGCCTATGTCTGGGGCTTGAGCGTCATCATCGCGTTCTGCGGCACGTTTTCTCATTTCTGCCTGGCACGGGCGATGCTTTACGCCGACGCGACGGTGGTGGTGCCGATGGACTTCCTGCGGGTGCCGCTGACCGCCACCGCCGGCTGGCTGATTTATTCGGAGCGGCTCGATGTCTTCACCGTGCTCGGCGCGATTCTGATCCTCGCCGGTAACCTGCTGAATCTGAAGGCGCCGACGCCGCTTCGCGTGCGCGCCAGCGCCTGACCGGCAGCCGACTGTTGTATTTTGCTGTTATGTTCTGCTGCGCGACCGCCAGGATTGGCGCGTTATTTCCCGGCCGCCTTGCGAAGCGCCTCGTTGATCCGCTCCTGCCATCCCGGCCCGCCTTCCTGGAAGTATTGCAGGACGTCCTGATCGATCCGTAGCGAAACCAATTCCTTCACGCCAGGAAGCGGCGCCGCCTTCCTTGGCGGCGCCTCCGGCGCTTTGGTCGTGGCCTTCTTGAACGCGGCTTCCGCTTCGCTGCGGGCATCGTTCATCGTCCTGGGACGGCGCGGTTGGTCTGCCACCATTTGACTAGATTCCTTCAAACAAGGCCGTCGATAGATACCGCTCGGAGAAGGACGGCACAATCGCCAGGATCGTCTTGCCGGCGTTTTCGGGCCGCTGGCCGATTTGAAGCGCGGCCGCAATGGCGGCGCCCGAGGAAATGCCGCCGGGAATGCCCTCGTTGCGCGCCAGCGCGCGTGACGTCTCGATCGCGGTGGCGCTGCTGATCTTGACGATCTCATCGATCACCGAGCGGTCGAGAATCTCCGGAATAAAGCCGGCGCCGATGCCCTGGATCTTGTGCGGGGAAGGCTGGCCGCCGGACAGCACCGGACTTTCCTCCGGTTCGACGGCGACGACGCGCAACGAGGGCTTGCGCGGCTTCAACACCTGCCCGACGCCGGTGATGGTGCCGCCGGTGCCGACGCCGGCCACGAAGAAATCGATATTGCCGCCGGTATCGTTCCAGATTTCCTCCGCCGTGGTGCGGCGGTGAATTTCAGGATTGGCGAGATTCTTGAACTGCTGCGGCATCACCGCGTTGGGCGTCGTGCGCACGATCTCCTCCGCCGCCGCGATCGAACCTTTCATACCCTGGGCCGCCGGCGTCAACACGATCTCGGCGCCGAGGAACGCCAGCATCTTGCGCCGCTCGATCGACATCGACTCCGGCATCACCAGCTTGAGCCGATAGCCGCGCGAGGCGGCGACGAAGGCCAGCGCTATTCCCGTATTCCCCGACGTCGGCTCGATCAGCACCGTGTCGGCATTGATCACGCCCGCCTTCTCCATCGCGATGATCATCGCCGCGCCGATACGGTCCTTCACGCTCGCCGCCGGATTGAAATATTCCAGCTTAGCGAGAATGGTCGCGTGCGCGCCGTGCTGCTGCGGCAATTTGCGCAGGCGCACAATCGGCGTGTCCCCGAACGCATCCACGATGCTGTCGAAAACGTGGCCACGTCCGGGACGATGCGTCGCACTGGCGGATGAAGGCGCGTCCATGTTCAGTTCCCCTTATGCAAGACGTTTCCAGAAAAACTTAGAAAACTTAATCGTGCATCTCACATCACATCATCGGCTAAAATGTGAACGATTGGCCGATAAGATCATGCGCTGACGGCTAATTCAGCATGTGTTCGACCGCAACACAGATGGGCTCCGGTCATCGGCAACACCACCATCTGCGACGTTCGCGCGCAAGCTGGAATAATCGCGAGTCACAAATTCGTTGCATTGCAAAAAGTTGAACGACTCCCGAGCAGATTTTAACGCGGTAAAATAACGTAAATCCTACGCATTTGTGTTGCGACATCTTCAAAGAAATCGGTGTAGGGTCTCGACAGGTTCAGACCGCATGGAGGTCACGATGGCAGCAATCGCTGAAGTCCTGTCGACCGTCACGCCGATTAGACCCGGCCCGCGTGGAAGCGATCTTCCGACCTGCCCCGTTTGCGCCGACTCGATGGTGGCCGCGGAAGCGTCCGCGTTTGTCGCCGACGATGTCGTCAGCTATCTCTGGACCTGCGACACCTGCGGTTATGGTTTCGTCACCAAGCATGCATTCAAGCGGTTCGCCTGCAACTAGCGCGTCTTTCAGTTCCGTGGCTTCATCCTTCGAGACGGCGCATTCGTGCCTCCTCAGGATAAGGTTCTCTTGAACCCTCATGGTGAGGAGCGCGGCAAAAGCAGCGCGTCTCCGGACGATGCGTCGCATCGCCTGGAGAACCACGAGGCCACCGATCCTCGGTCATATCCTCGGCCATCGCGGCAGCTTGGTTCACCGCGGCGCGATGTCGCCCTGCGACCACCCCGCCCGGACATTTTCACGAAAATCCGCCAACGTCCGCTGTGAAATCGCGCTCCTGATGCCGCGCATCAATTGCTGATAATAGGCGATGTTGATCTCCGACAGCAGCATCGCGCCCAAGGCCTCGCCCGACTTCACGAGATGATGCAGATAGGCGCGCGAATAAGTGCGGGCCGACGGCCACGGGCTTTCCTCATCCAGCGGCCGCGGATCGTCGGCGTGGCGGGCGTTGCGCAGATTGACCTGGCCGAACCGCGTGAACGCCACGCCGTGACGGCCGTTGCGGGTCGGCATCACGCAATCGAACATGTCGATGCCGCGCGCGACGGACTCCAGCAGATCTTCCGGCGTGCCGACGCCCATCAGATATCTCGGGCGATCCTGCGGCAGCATCGGCGCCGTCTCCTCGATCATCGCCAGCATCACCGACTGCGGCTCGCCGACCGCGAGGCCGCCGATCGCATAGCCGTGAAAGCCGATCTCGACCAGGCCGCGCGCGCTGGCCTGGCGAAGCTCGGCGATATCGCCGCCCTGCGCGATTCCGAACAGCATGTAGCCCTGCGGCGCGGTCTCGAACGCGCGCTTGCTGCGTTCGCCCCAGCGCAGCGAGAGCTGCATCGCACGCTCGATATCACTGCGCTCGGCCGGCAGCCGCACGCATTCGTCCATCTGCATCGCGATGTCGGAACCCAGCAGCCGCTGCACCTCGATCGAGCGTTCGGGCGACAGTTCGATCTTGGCGCCGTCGATATGCGAGCGGAAGGTGACCGCGTCTTCGCTGACCTTGCGCAGTTCAGACAGCGACATCACCTGAAAGCCGCCGGAGTCGGTCAGCATCGGGCCTTGCCAGCCGGTGAATTTCTGCAGGCCGCCCAGCGCCGCGATCCGCTCGGCGCCCGGCCGCAGCATCAGATGATAGGTGTTGCCGAGCACGATATCGGCGCCGGCCTCGCGCACCTCACGCCAATGCACGCCCTTCATCGCGCCGGCCGTGCCAACCGGCATGAAGGCCGGCGTGTTCACCACGCCATGCGGCGTCGTCAGCCGGCCGGTGCGGGCCTCGCCGTCGCATCCCAGAAGTTCAAAGTAATTAGCCGAGGTCATCCGCCTGCCTTATCACGAAACAGCAGGCAGGCGTCGCCGTAGGAATAAAACCGGTAGCCGGTTTCGATGGCGTGGGCATAGGCCCGCTTCATGGTGTCGAGGCCGGAGAAGGCCGACACCAGCATGAACAGCGTCGACCGCGGCAGGTGAAAATTGGTCAGGAGGATATCGACCGCGCGGAAACGGTAGCCCGGCGTGATGAAGATCGCGGTCTCGCCCGTGAACGGCTCGATGGTGCCGTCTTCCGCCGTGGCGCTTTCCAGCAGCCGCAGCGAGGTGGTGCCGACCGCGACGATGCGGCCGCCCTGCGCCTTCGTGGCGTTGAGCGCGTCGGCGGTGTCGCGGGTGACGACGCCCCATTCGGCGTGCATCTTATGTCCGGCCGTGTCGTCCACCTTTACCGGAAGGAAGGTTCCTGCTCCGACATGCAGGGTGATCCGGTGCAGCGTGACGCCGCGATCGCGCAACGCCGCTTCAAGCTGCGGCGTAAAATGCAGTCCGGCCGTAGGCGCTGCGACCGCACCTTCCTTTGCCGCAAACATGGTCTGGTAGTCGCTGGCGTCGCGCGCGTCCGGGGTGCGCTTCGAGGCGATGTAGGGCGGCAGCGGCGGGCTGCCGAGATCGGCAATGGCCTGGTCGAGCGCCGGCCCGTGAAATGAAAACGACAGCGTGACCTCGCCATTGTCGCCCTTGTGCTCGACCTCCGCGTCGAGCTGGCCGAGCAGGCACACCCTGCCCTCGCCGCCGAAGCGAACCATGTCGCCCAGTGCCAGTTTTTTGGCGGGCTTCACCAGCGCCTGCCAGCGCGAACCGCCGAGACGCTTGATCAACGTCGCCTCGATCTTCGGTTCGGTGTCGCGGCCGATGCGGCGACCGGCAAGCTGCGCCGCGATCACCTTGGTATCATTGACCACCAGCTGGTCGCCGGGCGCGAGCCATTGCGGAAGATCGGCAATGAAGCGGTCGCGCAAGACGCCATCGGGCTGCACCACCAGCATCCGCGCGGAATCGCGCGGGCTGGCCGGCCGCAGCGCGATGGTGTCGGCGGGAAGTTCGAAGTCGAAGAGATCGGTGCGCATGGCGCGATGCGCTCCAGCTGGGTCTCGTCACGTCATGCCGGGGCGCATCGAAGATGCGAACCCGGAATTTCGAGATTCCGGGTTCATGCTTCGCATGCCCCGGAATGACAGCGCGTTTTCAAGCCGCGTCAGCAGCCATGTGCGCCTTGACGATCTTGTCCGGGTTTTGCACCGGCTCGCCGCGCTTGATCTTGTCGACGTTCTCCATGCCCTCGGTGACCTGGCCCCAGACCGTGTACTGGCCATCGAGGAACGAGGCGTCGTCGAAGCAGATGAAGAACTGGCTGTCGGCCGAGTCGGGATTGGCCGCGCGCGCCATCGAGGCGGTACCGCGGACATGCGGCTCTTCGCTGAATTCGGCCTTGAGCTTTTGGCCGGAGCCGCCGGTGCCGGTGCCGTGCGGACATCCCGTCTGCGCCATGAAGCCTTCGATCACACGATGGAACACGATGCCGTCGTAAAACCCCTCCTGCACCAGCTCCTTGATCCGCGCGACGTGTCCGGGCGCAAGATCCGGGCGCATCTCGATGGTCACGGGACCTTGGGTGGTTTCCAGGATCAAAGTGTTCTCGGGATCAGCCATGCTCTTTTCTCTATGGGTTGGGGTGGAGGTTTCTGGTTGCGAAATCGGATGGCAAACGGTCGGCCTGCGACCGCACCAGCCATTCCCGCGGTAAATGGTATTGGAGTGCAGCGTTGCAATGTCTCCATTACCGCAACGCGGTACATCAAACGATCGTTATCGGTCGCTTGTTCCGATTCATAGCTAATTCTGGGTTGCCCGAGGATGTTGCCGTCGCGGTTGAAACTGACGATAACGGTGATGTCGATCCCCGGATTGGCGCGCGACGCTGGCGGCGGCCGCCAGCAGCTGCGCAATTCAACGAACAGGTCCTTGAGGCTGTCGACCTGACCCGGCCCGGCTTGCGCCGATGCGCTCCATAGCGGCAATAGCAGCGCCGCGGCAAACCAGGCGAGTGGCCTGTCGCGCGGCGCGGCCATCGTTCACTTGATATCCGAGGCGACCTGAACCTTCACCATCTTGTCGGGATCGGTGACGGCGCCGCCGGCCGAACCGGGCGGCGCTTTCTTGAGCTTGTCGACGACATCCATGCCCTGCACGACTTCGCCGATCACGGTGTATTGGCCGTCGAGGCTGGGGGCGTCGGTAAACATGATGAAGAACTGCGAATTCGCGCTATCGACGCTGTCGCCGCGCCGCGCCATGCCGACGATGCCGCGCTTGAAATGAACGCTGGAGAATTCCTGCTTCAGGTTCGGATATTTCGATCCGCCGGTGCCGTTGAAATTCTGGCCGTCGCCGGTCTGCGCCATGAAGCCGTCCATGACGCGGTGGAACGGCACGTTGTTGTAGAAGCCCTCGCGCGCGAGCTGCTTGATGCGTTCGGCATGCTGGGGCGCGAGATCGGTCCGCAGCTTGATGACGATGCGGCCCTTGGTGGTATCGATGACGATCGCATTCTGCTTGTCGAGATTGGCGGGCAGCGACTGGGCGATCGCGGGCGCCACGCAGAACAGCGCGGCGATGACGGCAAGAATTCGGATCATGGAAACTCCGGACATTGAGGGAAAGAGCGTTTGGTGTTGCGCATGTCGTATCGCCAGGCCGGGTAACATTTTTACGAAACGGCGGGCGATCAGGCGAATTTGGCTTTGAGACGGACCGCGACGGCTTTCGGCACGAAGCCGGAGACATCCCCGCCCATGCCCGCGATCTGGCGCACCAGTGTGGCGGTGATCGGGCGGACGGTGGGGGACGCCGGCAGGAACACGGTGCGGACCTCCGGCGCCATGATCTCGTTCATGCCGGCGATCTGCATTTCGTAATCAAGATCGGTGCCGTCGCGCAGGCCGCGGATCAGGATCGTCGCGCCGACCCGTTTGGCGGCCGTAACCGTCAGATCGTCGAACGTGGTGCATTCGAAGGCGCAGCCGGCCTTGCTGGCGACCGGTCCGAATACCGCCTGAAGCATCTCCAGGCGCTCTTCCACGGAAAACAGCGGCTTTTTGCCGGGATGGACCCCGATGGCGACGATCAGCCGGTCGCACAGGCCGACGGCGTTGCGGACCACGTCCAGATGGCCGTTGGTGACGGGGTCAAAGGAGCCGGGATACAGCGCGATGCGGGGCATCATCCCCTCTACCCCGGCCCGGGCGGCGTCGCAAGGCAGGCCGGTTCCGCGTCCCCGGTCCAATCGCGGATTTTTATTTCAGGCCGGCCTTCGAACCCTCTGCGGGGTCGCCGCGTCTTCTCAACGGGCCGCGTGTTTCGTCCGGGGAAATACGACGAAACAAAACCGCGGCGGGACGAAACCATTTTTCGCCTATCGCGAAGACATCCCGAAACGGCTGATGGTTACCAATCCGTCAACGAAACGACGGGCCAGAACGGCTCGATCAAACAGGGGACCGTCATGATCAAAGCTCTCTCAGCCATTGCTGTTGCTGCCGTCATCGCCGCCGGCCTCACCCTCCTGCCCGGCTTTGCGCCGCAGGTCGAAGCCAGCGTCCCGCACGCGCTCGCCAAGGCCGACCGCCTCGATGTTCATCCGCCCGGCCGGGATTGTTCCCAGCAGGCTTGGCCCAATCTGGACGCTTCCTGCCTTCGCGTCGCCGGCAGCAAGGGAACCGTGCGGGAAGCCCGCCTGGTGACCACGGATCGCGCCCGGTAGGACCATAACGGCCAGCGGCCAGCCGCCGCGCGCGAGCGTCATGGCGGCTCACCGGGCGATCGGGGCCCTCTCGGAAACCGACGTCAGGGAGGATCTGAAGAAGATCACATTGCCGACATCGATCCTGCATGGCGGCGACGACCAGATCGTTGCCATCGAATTTCCGGTAGGCTGACGGCGAAGATCGTCAGGAACGCCAAGCTCGTGGTGTATAAGGGTTTCCGCACGGCTTGCTCGCCACAAAGACAAGGTGAACGCCGATCCGCCGGCCTTCCTGAAATCGCAAGAGGAGCAGGCAATGCCACAGGCCATGATGCGCACCGCGACCGTTGAAGTCGTTCACGTCACGATCGCATGCGGACGGCCGTTTGAAGCCGTGCGTGATGCACTCGTCAAAGACGTGCCGGCGCTCGATCCCCAGCTCAGGAAACTGCTGACAAGCGCGAATACCGCAGAGATCGAGAAACGGCGCGCCACCGGGCCAAAACTCTGGCTGTTCGAGACTCGCGATCATGGGGCGCTCGTTGCCGCCGAGGGACATGCGAAGAAGGCGATCCAATTCGAGATCGGCAATCCGTTGACGGCCGAGCGCATGACGCGCCACCGCCTGGCCGCAGGTCTATACGCACCGCTGCGCATCGTTCTCTACGAAAACGAGCAGGGCCGCGCGGTCTTTGAATATGATCTGCCGTCCTCGCTGTTTAGGCAGTTTGGAAACGACGAGGTCGCCAAGACAGGGCGCGAACTCGATGAGGAGTTGGAGCAGGTACTGATGGCGGCCGCGGGTTAGCCCCACGGTTCTGATGGAATCAGAACCGTCGCTCACCTCTTTTGTTTTGACGCGCTTCCTTCACGCGAACCGGAAGCCACCCCGCTATCCAAGTCCGGGGCACGCTTTGGCTCGAAAACGCTACAGGCTAGCCGCCGTTGCCGTTCTCGCCGTTTTCGCCGTCGTCGCCGATATGCTCGACCGACACCACGTGCTCGTCCTCGGCGGTATCGAACACGATGACCCCCTGGGTCGAACGGCCCGCGATCCGGATGCCTTCGACCGGGCAGCGGATCAACTGGCCCTTGTCGGTCACCAGCATGATCTGGTCAGGGTCCTCGACCGGGAACGACGCTATCAGCTTGCCGTTGCGGTCATTGACGGACATCGCGACGATGCCCTTGCCGCCGCGGCCCGTGGTCCGGTACTCGAACGACGAGGTGCGCTTGCCGTAGCCGTTCTCGCTGATGGTCAGCACGAACTGTTCGGCGGCCGACATCTCGACATAGCGCTGCTCGCCGAGTTCGATGGCGCCGGACGCGTCCTCGCTGTCGGTCCCCGCCTCCTCCTCGACGCCGCCGCGGCGCACCGCGTTGGCGCGGCGCAGATAGGCGGCGCGCTCCTCGGCATCGGCCTCCAGATGGCGCAGAATGGTGAGCGAGATCAGCTTGTCGTTCTCCGGCAACGCGATGCCGCGCACACCCATCGACGTGCGGCCCTGGAACACGCGCACATCCGTCACCGGGAAACGGATGCACTGGCCGCCGGCGGCGGTCAGCAGCACGTCGTCGCGCTCGGTGCAGATCTGCACGTCGACAATGGCTTCGTTCTCGTCGAGCTTCATGGCGATGATGCCGGAACGGCGGACATCGACGAAGTCCGACAGCTTGTTGCGGCGGACATTGCCGCCGGTGGTCGCGAACATCACGTCGAGATTGGCCCAGGACGATTCGTCCTCGGGCAGCGGCATGATGGTGGTGATGCGCTCGCCCTGCTCCAGCGGCAGGATGTTGATCAGCGCCTTGCCGCGGCCGTTGGGCGCCGCCACCGGCAGCCGCCAGACCTTTTCCTTGTAGACCTGGCCGCGCGACGAGAAGAACAGCACCGGCGTATGGGTCGACGCCACGAACAGGCGGCTGACAAAATCCTCGTCGCGGGTCTGCATGCCCGAACGACCCTTGCCGCCGCGCCGTTGCGCTCGGTAGGTCGACAACGGCACCCGCTTGACGTAGCCGGCATGCGAGACGGTGACCACCATGTCCTCGCGCTGGATCAGGTCTTCGTCCTCGACCTCGCCTTCCTGCTCGATGATGACGGTCCGGCGCGGGGTGGCGAACTCCGCCTTCACTTCGGCAAGCTCGGTCTTGACGATCGACTGGACCCGGGCGCGCGAGCGCAGGATCTCCAGATAGTCGGCGATCTCCAGCGCCAGCTTGTCCAGCTCTTCCGAAATCTCCTCGCGTCCAAGCGCGGTGAGCCGTTGCAGCCTGAGATCGAGAATGGCCTTGGCCTGCTCCATCGACAGCCGCGCGGTGCCGTCCGGGTTGAGCCGGTGGCGGGGATCGTCGATCAGCGTGATCATCGCGGAGACATCCTGCGCCGGCCAGTCGCGCGACATCAGGGTCTCGCGCGCGGTGTTCGGATCTGGCGAGGTGCGGATCACCCGGATCATCTCGTCGATATTGGCAACGGCGATCGCGAGGCCAACCAGGATGTGGGCGCGGTCGCGGGCCTTGTTGAGCAGGAACTTGGTGCGGCGCGTCACCACCTGTTCGCGGAAGGCGATGAAGACCGTCAGCAGGTCCTTCAGGGTCATCTGTTGCGGACGGCCCGAATCCAGCGCCAGCATGTTGGCCGGGAAACTGGTTTGCAGCGGCGTGAACCGGTAGAGCTGGTTCAGCACCACATCCGCCATCGCCTCGCGCTTCAGTTCGACCACGACACGAAAACCGTCGCGGTCGGATTCGTCGCGCAGGTCGGCGACGCCCTCGATCCTCTTCTCGCGCACCAGTTCGGCGATGCGCTCGACCATGGTGGCCTTGTTCACCTGGTACGGGATTTCCGTGATGATGATCGCCTCGCGATCCTTGCGGATGGTGTCGATCGAGACCTTGCCGCGCATCATGACCGAGCCGCGGCCGAGATGGTAGGCGGAGCGGATACCCTGGCGGCCGAGGATGATGCCGCCGGTCGGGAAATCGGGTCCCGGCACGAAATTGATCAGATCCTCGATGGTCAGCGCCGGATTGTCGATCAGCGCCACGCAGGCATCGATCACCTCGCCGAGGTTGTGCGGCGGAATGTTGGTGGCCATGCCGACGGCGATGCCGCCGGCGCCATTGACCAGAAGATTCGGGAACTTCGCCGGCAGGACCGACGGCTCTTTCTCGGAATTGTCGTAATTGGCCTGGAAATCGACCGTGTCTTTATCGATGTCCGCGAGCACCGCGAGCGCCGACCGCGTCAGGCGCGCCTCAGTATATCGGTAGGCCGCCGGCGGATCGCCGTCGACCGAACCGAAATTGCCCTGGCCGTCGATCAGCGGTACGCGCATGGAGAAATCCTGCGCCATCCGCACCATCGCGTCGTAAATCGACTGGTCGCCATGCGGATGATACTTACCGATGACGTCGCCGACGACGCGCGCGGACTTGACGTATTTCTTGTCCGGCGTGTGCCCCTGCTCGTACATCGAATACAGAATGCGGCGATGAACCGGCTTCAAGCCGTCGCGCGCATCCGGCAACGCGCGCGCCACGATCACGCTCATGGCGTAATCGAGGTAGGAGCGTTTCATCTCGTCGAGGATGGATACGGGACGAATATCGGAGGGCCCCGTGGGCTCTCCGGGCTTGGTATCTTCTGGTTCAGACAATGAGGGATTCCACTCAGTTCGGGTCAGGAATCATATAGCGCATCGGGGGCTTTCAAACCACCCCCAAGGGGTTCCTGGAAGCGGTTTTTCCCTTCGTTTTTCCAGAGACTTACAGGGGCCGCGATGGTTTTTGAAAGCGGCTTGCGGAAGTGCTTGTGACGGCTTGGTTAGCAAACCCCAAATCCCGCTTCCCAGGCGCGCTTTCGGGAGCAATCCTCGCACCCCCGCGAGAAACCATGAAGGCGGCCCGCGCAAGGTGCGGCGCCGCCGCACCTCGGCTTATTGAAGAGCCTGTAAAGGGCCTGTAACGGCTCCCCGGCCGCGTCGAGGCTGTCAGAGCCTGATCGGTCCGATTGAAGCTGGCCGCGCTCAGAACGGAATGTCGTCGTCCATATCGCTGTTGCGCGCGCCGGCTGACGCCACCGCACGGCGCGGCGGCGCGCTCGAGGGGCTGCTGGACCCGAAATCACCGCCGGGCGCGTCGTCGCCGCCAAAGCTGCCGCCGCCGCTGCGGCCGTCGAGCATGGTGAGGTTCGAATTGAAGCCCTGCAACACCACCTCGGTCGAGTATTTCTCGGCGCCGCTCTGGTCGGTCCATTTGCGGGTCTGCAACTGGCCCTCGATGTAAACCTTGGCGCCCTTCTTCAGATATTGCTCGGCGACCTTGCAGAGCCCTTCATTGAAGATGACGACCCGGTGCCATTCGGTCTTTTCCTTGCGTTCGCCGGTCGCCTTGTCGCGCCAGGTGTCGGACGTCGCCACGCTCAGATTGGCGATCGGCCGCCCGTCCTGGGTGCGGCGGATCTCCGGATCCTTGCCGAGATTGCCAACCAAAATAACCTTATTCACGCTTCCCGCCATCATCACTCTCCACGCTTGAAAATTACCGGACCGCCCCTGCGCTCGCCTGCCGGCCCCTGAGCTCGGTACCCAAGTCTCGCTCGAACTCGCTACCCGAGTCGCGCTGCCGCCGCGGGGCTACCTTGCGGGCCGACCCTATACGCTCGCCGATCCTGCAAGCCGGCGATCCCGAGGTTATCCACATATAGCATCCGCTTCCGAAATGTTCCAGATTTGTTCTTTCTAGTACAACGCGAAAAGTTCCAAAAGGTATCGCCGTGCGGCAACGCAAATGAATCCAGGTTCCGCTGCCGCAAAAACGCCTCAAAAGTTCCATCGGGTTCCAAAATATGCTAAACAAATCATTATGTTCACAGAGATGCATTGATCTGTGAGTGTTGCATTTGGGCGACGGATTTTCCGGCTGAATCGGAGTATTTTGGTTTTTGAAACTGGATGGGCTTAGGGGCGCTGGTGCCCTGATGCAGACCGCTTCAGAAAATCAATATCAAACGAACATAAAGCTGGAGATGGACATGAAAAAGCTTTTGCTGGGTACAGTAGGTCTGGTTGCACTGGGCGTTGCACCTGTGTCGGCGGCCGATCTCGCCGCGCGGCCTTATACCAAGGCGCCCCCGATGGTCGCCCCGGTCTATGACTGGAGCGGCTTCTATATCGGCGGCAACGCCGGCTGGGGCAACAGCCGCAACCGCTGGAACGCGGTCGCACCGGACGGCACGTTCGTCGGCGACGAGGGCCGCAGCAACGCCGATGGCGCCATCGTCGGTGGTCAGATCGGTTATCGCTGGCAGGCCAATCAGTGGGTGTTCGGCATCGAAGCCCAGGGCGATTGGGCCGATCTGAAGGGCTCAAACGTCAGCCCGTTCTCCGGCTTCACCGATCGTTCGAAACTGGACGCATTCGGCCTCTTCACCGGCCAGATCGGCTATGCCTGGAATAACGTCCTGGTCTACGTCAAGGGCGGTGGTGCGGTGGTCGACAACCGCTACGAAGTTCTCGACGTGCCAGGCGGCACGGTGTTCGGCAGCTCGGGCGACAAGACCAATTGGGGCGGCACCGTTGGGGCCGGTCTGGAATACGGCTTCGCGCCGAACTGGTCGGTGGGCGTCGAATACGACCATATTTTCCTGCAGGATAAGACCACCGATTTCACCATTCCCGGCACCGGCATCTTCCTCGGCAGCGACCGCATCCGCCAGGACGTCGACCTGGTCGCGGCTCGCATCAACTACCGCTTCGGCGGTCCGGTGATCGCGAAGTACTGATCGCAGCCCAGGCTGAACATCCGAAAAGGCCGGCCTTGCGCCGGCCTTTTTTATTGCGGCATTGATGCTGGTGTCGTGGCCGGGTGTGTTGCGTTCAAGCTCGGCATTCGACCTGCGTTGCAACCCCGGCCACAACAATCCGTTGATGGATCGCAAGCAGCACTGGAAATTCGCGCCCGTTCTTCCTATGTTCCGACATCAATCACTGGCGTCCGCTTCCGGGTTTTCCGCGATGCGCGCCCGAACATGGCGTTTGCGCGTCTGGAATTGCCCGCATGGATGAAGTGATCAAGGCGAAGCGCCAACACCCCGCCGGCTCCCACACGCGCGCGATCACGATTCGCGGCGCGCGCGAGCACAATCTCAAGAACGTCGACGTCGATATCCCGCGCGACGAGCTCGTGGTGTTCACCGGCCTGTCCGGTTCCGGCAAATCGTCGCTCGCCTTCGACACCATTTATGCCGAAGGCCAGCGCCGCTACGTCGAATCGCTGTCGGCCTATGCGCGCCAGTTCCTGGAGATGATGCAGAAGCCGGACGTCGACCAGATCGACGGCCTGTCGCCGGCGATCTCGATCGAGCAGAAGACCACCTCGAAGAACCCCCGCTCGACGGTCGGTACCGTCACCGAGATCTACGACTACATGCGCCTGCTATGGGCGCGGGTCGGCATCCCCTATTCGCCTGCGACCGGCCTGCCGATCGAGAGCCAGACCGTCTCGCAGATGGTCGATCGCGTGCTGGCGCTGCCCGAGGGCACCCGGCTCTATCTGCTGGCGCCGGTGGTGCGCGGCCGCAAGGGCGAGTACCGCAAGGAACTCGCCGAATATCTCAAGAAGGGATTCCAGCGGGTCAAGATCGACGGCGCCTTCCATGAGCTCGCGGAAGCGCCGGTTCTCGACAAGAAATTCCCGCATGACATCGACGTGGTGGTCGACCGCATCGTGGTGCGGCCCGACATCGGCCAGCGGCTGGCGGAAAGTTTCGAGACCGCGCTGAAGCTCGCCGAAGGGCTCGCGGTGATCGAATATGCCGATGCTTCTTCGTCATCACCGGGCCGCGCTGAAAGCGCGAGACCCGGTGATCCATCTTCTTCAAAAGAGATGGATGGCCGGGTCAAGCCCGGCCATGACGAGAAGAAGAAAATCGCGAAAATCCACGACAGGAGCGGACCGGAACGGATCCTGTTCTCGGAAAAATTCGCCTGCCCGGTGTCCGGCTTCACCATCCCGGAGATCGAGCCGCGGCTGTTCTCGTTCAACAACCCCTACGGCGCCTGCCCGGCCTGCGGCGGCCTCGGCGTCGAACCGCATGTCGACGACGATCTCGTGATCCCCGACAAGGAACTGACGCTGCGCAAGGGCGCCATCGCGCCCTGGGCCAAATCGTCGTCGCCCTATTACCTGCAGACCCTGACGGCGCTCGGCAAATTCTACAAGTTCACGCTCGACACCAAATGGAAGGACCTGCCAAAAAAGACCCAAAACGCGCTACTGCGCGGCTCCGGCGACGACGAGATCAAGTTCTCCTATGAGGACGGCGTGCGCGCCTACGACACCAAGAAGCCGTTCGAGGGCGTCATCACCAATATCGAGCGGCGCTATCGCGAGACCGAGAGCGAATGGGCGCGCGAGGAGCTTGCCAAATATTTCTCGGATGTTCCCTGCGCCGCCTGCAACGGCTACCGGCTGAAACCGGAGGCGCTGTGCGTCAAGATCGGCGGCAAGCATATCGGCGAGATCTCCGAACTGTCGGTCAAGCGTGCCGGCGAATGGTTCGAGAGCGTGCCGGCGGCGCTGAACGCGCAGCAGAACGAGATCGCCATCCGGGTGCTGAAGGAAATCCGCGAGCGGCTGTCGTTCCTGCTCGATGTCGGCCTGAATTACCTGACGCTGGCGCGCGCCTCCGGCACGCTGTCCGGTGGCGAAAGCCAGCGCATCCGCCTCGCCTCGCAGATCGGCTCCGGACTGACCGGCGTGCTCTACGTGCTGGACGAGCCCTCGATCGGCCTGCATCAGCGCGACAATGCGCGGCTATTGGAAACGCTGAAGCGGCTGCGCGACCTCGGTAACACCGTGATCGTGGTCGAGCATGACGAAGACGCGATCCGGCTGGCCGATTACGTGCTCGATATCGGCCCCGGCGCCGGCATGCATGGCGGCCATATCATCGCCCAGGGCACGCCCGCCGAGATCATGCGCAATCCGAAATCGCTGACCGGAAAATACCTCACCGGCGAATTGTCGGTGGACGTCCCGGAGCGGCGGCCGCCGAACCATCGCCGCACCATCAAGGTAGTCAACGCCCGCGGCAACAATCTGAAGAACGTCACCGCCGAGATTCCGCTCGGGCTGTTCACCTGCATCACCGGCGTCTCCGGCGGCGGCAAGTCGACGCTGCTGATCGACACGCTCTACCGCGCCATCGCGCGCAAGCTCAACAACGCCAGCGAGCCCGCCGCGCCCTACGATCGCATCGAGGGGCTGGAGCATATCGACAAGATCATCGACATCGACCAGTCGCCGATCGGCCGCACCCCGCGCTCCAATCCCGCGACCTATACCGGCGCGTTCACGCCGATCCGCGAATGGTTCGCCGGCCTGCCGGAAGCCAAGGCGCGCGGCTACGAGCCCGGCCGGTTCTCGTTCAACGTCAAGGGCGGCCGCTGCGAAGCCTGCCAGGGCGACGGCGTCATCAAGATCGAGATGCATTTTCTGCCCGACGTCTACGTCACCTGCGATGTCTGCAAGGGCAAACGCTACAACCGCGAAACGCTGGAGGTGCTGTTCAAGGGCAAGTCGATCGCCGACGTGCTCGACATGACGGTCGAGGAAGCCGCCGAGTTCTTCAAGGCGGTGCCGCGGGTGCGCGAAACCTTCCAGACGCTGCACCGCGTCGGCCTCGATTACATCCATGTCGGCCAGCAGGCCACCACGCTGTCCGGCGGCGAAGCCCAGCGCGTCAAGCTGGCCAAGGAACTGTCGAAGCGCGCCACCGGCCGCACGCTCTATATCCTGGACGAGCCGACCACCGGCCTGCACTTCCACGACGTCAAGAAACTGCTGGAAGTGCTGCACGAGCTGGTGTCGCAGGGCAACACGGTGGTGGTCATCGAGCACAATCTCGAGGTCATCAAAACCGCGGACTGGGTGATCGACCTCGGTCCCGAAGGCGGCGACGGCGGCGGTGAAATCGTCGCCTGGGGCCCGCCCGAAGACATCGTCAAGGCACCGCGCAGCTACACCGGCCAGTTCTTGGCCCCGGTGCTGGCGAAATCGAACAAGCCGCGCAAGGCGAAGAAGAGCAACGCGAGCGAAGCGGCGGAATAGCCAGGATTGGCGCCCGAGTTCATAGGGCGAAATAGTCTTACTGCGTCATATCCAATTTATGACCTCATCCTGAGGAGCTTGCGGAGCAAGCGTCTCGAAGGATGAGGCCAATAACGGCGTGAGGCCTCATGGTTCTCCAGGCGATGCCAATGGGTCGCGCGAATGCGCGCCCGATGACAAGCTCTGCATCGTCCGGAGACGGCGCCTATGCGCCTCCTCACCATGAGGGTTAATGACACAGAATTCGTAGGGGAAGCGTAGCCCACCATCACTTGCGGCTGAACGACGGCGGATTACGCTGACGCTAATCCACCCTACACGGCTATAGTTCAGGCCGCGTTTTCCTACCAATCGGCTTTGTCACTCCCCTCCATGCCCTACTCCCTCGCCATCTTCGATCTCGACGGCACGCTGGCCGACAGCTTTCCGTGGTTCCTGCGCACCATCAACGATGTCGCCGATCGTTTCGGTTTTCGACGCGTCGCGGAAGGGGATGTCGAGAAGCTGCGCCATGCCTCGACCCGCGAAATCCTTGGCTTTCTCCAGGTGCCATCATGGAAGCTGCCGGCGATCGCCCGGCACATGCGGCGGCTGAAAGCCGAGCCGGCCGCCGATATCGCATTGTTCGACGGCGTCGATGCGATGCTGCGCTCGCTTGCGGATCGCGGCGTGCAATTGGCGCTGGTCAGTTCCGACAGCGAAACCAATGCACGGCGCAAGCTCGGCGATCTCGCCGCACTGTTCTCCTGTTTCGATTGCACCGCCTCGCTGTTCGGCAAGCCCGCCAAATTCCGGCGTGTTGTCAAGCACGCCGGAGTCGACCTGGCGCGGGCGATCGCGATCGGCGACGAAATTCGCGACATCGAAGCGGCCCGCGCCGTCGGCATTGCCTGCGGCGCGGTGTGCTGGGGCTATGCCGCGCCGCAGGCGCTGCGCGCGCATGCGCCCGATCTCATGTTCGAACGGATAGAAGATATCCCGCAGCGCTTGCTGGCCCGACGGGCTGTCAGGTGATTTGGGTGTCCAGCCCTGTCGCGAAAAATATTCCGCTTCTCAGCCCGGTAGAAACAGCTCTATGTCCCGCGTTATCCCGCACCCGCAAGAGGGGCGTATCGCGATCGTCACGGACGTTGGTGCGGGAAGCGGTGGACGCGGCAGCGGCGTGAGACGAACGCCGGTGAACGCGGACGGCGAAGCCGTGTGGTCCTGACGCCCCGACGCTGGCGTCAAGTTGGTGACGATGCTTCGCATTGCACTGATGACGGTGGCAAAAGAGCCCGGTCACCGGGGAGAGCGCGGAATAAGCCGTTAAAACCATTGCGCAGGGAAGGCCGGGTTGTCCCGGTGTACCTGTGGTGACGAACTCGTGTGCTTTTTTACTTTGCACGCGAGGCTGCGGGTGCAACCGGCACCCGGCCTTCCCCGCGCCCTCACTTGAGGGGCTTCAGAGGGAGAAGGATTCTTGCAAAAGCTCGGACGCACTCTGCGCCGCGGGAAGGCGGAGTTGTATTCCCTGTTAGTTCTTTGAAATCTGAATCGGAATGCGCACACCCGTCATTGCGGGGAGCGCGAGCGACGAAGCAATCCATCACGGCTCGTCACTCCGGGATAGTGCGTTAGCACCAGACCCGGAATGACGGATCTCTAAAGCAATGAGCTCTCCAACGTCGTCCCGGACAAGCGAGCATCGCGAGCGCGATCCGAACCCATAACCACAGCGCTTCGTTGCCACGAAGAACGTCTACCCCATCCGGGACCTATCGAAGATTCCGCGGTATGGGTCCCGGCGCAAGACCGGGACGACACGGGTGTGCCCCCTGCCCCCTTACTCCTCGATCGCGGCTTCCACAAAACCCGTGGGATCGTCGAAGAATTCGCGCATCGCCTTGTAATGATCGGTCTGTTCGACGGTCGTGGGCTCCAGCCCGTATTTCGACAGCCGCAGCAGCGTCGCGTTGGGATACGCCATCAGAATCGGCGAATGGGTCGCCATGATGATCTGGCAATGGCCGATATTTTCCATTCGCCGCATCAGCTTCAGGAATTCGATCTGACGCGCCGGCGACAGCGCCGATTCCGGCTCGTCGAAGATGAAGATGCCCTGGCGTTGGCAACGCTCGTTGAAGAAGCGCAGAAAACCTTCACCATGCGAATGCGAGAGGAAGTCCGGCGGTGGTCCACTCAATGGCTCCTTAGCGGCCTCGTCGAGATATCTGGCGACAGAGAAGAAACTCTCGGCGCGAAAGAACCAGCCCTTGGTTATCTTCGGCAGCCAGCTCGCGCGCAGCGCCGCCGACAACTTCCCGCCCATCGCCTCGATCGCTTTCGAATGGTCGACCGGCATATAGCCCTTGCCGCCACCGGCCTCGTCATAGCCGGCCAGCACCGCAATTCCTTCCAGCAAGGTGGATTTACCGGTGCCGTTTTCGCCGGCGATGATGGTGATGGATCGCTCGAAGCGCAGCTCGAAATCATCCGCCAGGAACGGAAGACAAAACGGATAGGCCTTGCGGTCGGTGATGCGCGACGGGTCCAGCCAAAGCCGCTTGAGATACGGCGCCGGCAGGTTGATCGGGCGATGACGTCGCGAACTCATGGGCACGGCCCCAAATCATCAAATACGGCACAGCGGGATCTAATAAATTCTAGCGTTGCACGATATTTGGAACATAACAAGAACATTATTAATCGGACCGGGCCCCCTGCCGGATCAAAACAGCGGCCTGGCGATTAGGCTTATCACCGCGGCCACGTGGTGGTTCCGGATCAAGTCTGCGGACCGTCGAGCCGAATGCCGAGCGCTACCTATAACCTCTTCCGTGACGCCATCCTCGGCGAGCAGCAGGTGGTCTGCACCTATCGGCGCCACCGCCGGGAATTGTGCCCGCACATCATCGGCACCAACAAAAGCGGCGAAGAGGTCGTGCTGGCCTGGCAGTTCGCGGGCGAAAGCTCAGGCCCGCTGCCGCAATGGCGCTGCCTGCGGCTCGCCCATGTGAGGCACGCGCAAATGTGCCAGGGCCGATGGCACGAGGGCGGATCGCACCGCACGGCGCAAACCTGCGTCAGCGACATCGATCTCGACATCAACGTTCACGTTCGCAAGTTACGGTGACGTCGCGACCGCGGCCGCGGCGCCGCTATGATTTCCTCCGCGATGGCAGTAAATGAAACATCGGCACAGCCGCCGGAAGTTCGGACCCGATCCACGCCACACCGACAGAAACGAATGCAATGAGCGACATCATCAACAACGCGGCCCAACAACGCTACGAGTTGGCGGTCGAGGGCCATATCGCCGCGACCTATTATCAAATTGCAGATGGCGTCATCACCTTCGTCCATACCGAGGTGCCGCCCGAACTCGGCGGCAAGGGCATCGGCTCGAAACTGATCAAGGGCGCGCTCGATCAGGTGCGGAACGCCGGGCTGAAGGTGATCGCGCAATGTCCGTTCGTGAAAGCATATATCGACAGGCATCCCGATTATCAGGATCTGCTCGCATGAGCGCGGACATCACCGGCGTTCACGACAACAAAGCCGTTCGTGACAACAAAGCCCTGCACCGGTTCGAGCTCGAGGTCGAAGGCACATTGGCGTTCGCCAATTATCGCCTGGTGCCGGGCGCCGTCATCATCACCCACACCGAAACCCCGCCGGCGCTGCGCGGCCGCGGCATCGCCTCAACGCTGGTGCAGGGGGCGCTGGAAATCGTCCGCGCCGACGGATTGAAGGTGATCGCCGGTTGCAGCTTCGTGGTGGATTATCTGCGCCGGCATCCGGAATTTTCAGATCTGGCGGGATGACGCGATTTCAACCCGTCATTCCGGGGCGCGCGTCAGCGTGAACCCGGAATCTCATCGGGCCGCGCCTTGTGCGGCCCGATAGGATCATCTGGAGATGGAAACCGCTCACACGATCCGGATCGACATGTCCGGCAGGGTCTCGAGCTTGCAGAGCAGCACGTCGCCCTTCACCACCGGTCCGACGTTTTCGGGCGTGCCGGAATAGATGATGTCGCCAGCCTTGAGCTCGAAAGCCTCGGACAGTTTGGAGATCTGCTCGGCGACGCTCCAGATCATCTTGCTGAGATCGGATTCCTGCCGCACCTTGCCGTTGATCGCCAGCGAGATCGCCCCCTTGGTGAGATGGCCCACTTTGGAAACCGGATGGATCGGGCCAAGCACCGCGGCATGGTCGAAACTCTTGCCGATCTCCCACGGCTTCTTTTGCGCCGACATCTCGTTCTGCAGGTCGCGCCGTGTCATGTCGAGCCCGAGCGCATAGCCATAGACATGATCGAGCGCATGCTCCGGCGCGATATCGGTGCCGCCGGATTTCAGCGCCGCCACCAGTTCGACCTCGTGGTGATAGTTCTTGGTCAGCGATGGATAGGGATGATCGGCAACCACGCCGACCGGAACGTTCTGGATCGCGTCGGTCGGCTTCTGGAAGAAGAATGGCGGCTCGCGGGTCGGATCGGAGCCGCGCTCGATCGCATGCGCCGCGTAGTTGCGGCCGATGCAATAGATGCGGCGCACCGGAAACACGTCCCTTTCGCCGACGATCGGGATCGTGGTCATCGCCACCGAAAAAACCGGCTTCGGGGCGGCCTTGGCCTCGGCGGCGCCGGTTTGCGCCGCGGCGCCTGCCAGCGCCAGCGCGCCGGTTGCGATAACGGTCCTGCGATCGATTGTGGTCACGGCTTTCTCCTGGATGATCCGGTTACGCATTCGACCGGATGTCTAGCCTTCCCCACCCTGCCCGGCAAGACAACGATCGGCGGGAGCCGAAGCCGGCAAAACAAAAGCCCGCGATCATTCGCGGGCCTCTGTCAGATCGCTGCACAGGGCTTAATGCTTTGGGCCTCAGTGCTTGATGTCCGGCGGCAACTTGCCGCCATTGGCGGCCAGCTTCGCCATCACCTGCTTGTGCAGCCAGATATTCATGGTCGCGGAATCGCCGGTGTCGCCGGTGTAGCCAAGCTCCTTCGCGAGCTCCTTGCGCGCCGTGAGGCTGGAATCGATGTCCAGCGCCTTCATCAGATCGACGATCGAGGTCCGCCATTCCAGCTTCTCACCCTTCTTGGCGGCGGCGGCCTTGTCCACGATGGCCGCGACGTCGACGCTGTGGGCAGGCGCGGACGGC
>NZ_JAAVUS010000016.1 GCF_018449525.1 Bradyrhizobium sp. dw_78 | reverse complement strand
AAGGATCGGTTCCGACTGCTTTGTGCGCGGAAGGGCTGACATCAAAATCGTCGCGGATCGTGGCGTGGCCGACGATCATGCAGGCGAACATTCGCATGATCGTGGAGATTGATCGCCGCGCGCTGCAAGCTCTGGCTTGCGTTCGACACAGTGACCTGCCCCAACGCGCCAGGCAGATGACCGATCATAATGCTGCAGTCGCCGGTCCCGTGCCGATCTGGATGGCGTGCTCTTTCGCCCGAAACCGTCCGAGCGAGATGAGAAGGGGCGGCGACACGAGACCGCAGAGAATAATGCCTTTGGTCCGCCGCGGGCTGACGTCACGGTGGCCATCCCCTCCCCGCGCGACAATTTTCGTCTGCTGCCAGCCGCGACAGCGGGAAACGTTTTCACGGAAGCGTCGCAAACTTTCCGACCCCAATCGCAGTCATTCGAGGCGACCATTACGATTGTCATCAGAGTCGTGATAGAGACAATATTGGTCGCGCGTCCCGTTCCAGGGCATCTCTATGACCATGGAAAACGACACACCCTGGCAGACGAAATCTTCGATATCGCTCCCTGAGCAAATCCGGGATCGCCTCACCCGCCTTGTCATGGTGAGCGAGGACGGCGCGATCCGGATTATCGCAGCATCTTCACAGAACTGGCCTGAACTCACGCGCCTCGGTGTGGGGAAAGCCGCTCTCGGTGACGACGGACTGCCACCGTCGTGGTGGCACAGCCATGTAAAACTTGTCCCATAACGCATCCTTCGAATCGTGCGATAAGAATGCACCATCGAAGCTTGGGACTAAAGAACTGCGCGAAGAAAAGTTCGGATGGCTCGAACTGGACATCCATGATCCGCGGGCTCTCGGGCTCCTGCGTCAGGAAGCCCCGTTTTCGCTGGCGTCCTGTGAGACTCTATTGGAGCGCCAGGTATTCCGCCCGTATTTCACGGAATATTCCGTCGATGTCGCGATCGTCGACGTCGTTTGGAACGGCTTCGCGGAATCGTTGAAGATCGCAGCGATGTTTGAAACATACGATGTGAACGTTGCTCCGCATAACTTCTACGGCCACCTCGCCAGTGTCATGAGCACGCATTTCTCAGCCGCGGTCCCGAATCTCCGGATCATGGAGACGGACGTCGACAGCGTGTGCTGGCGCGACGAATTCGTCGTCACGCCTCCCCAAATCGTCGATGGCGAGTTCATTCTGCCCAACGGTCCCGGGTGAGGCATCGAAGTGAACGAAGAGGCCATCCGGGCACGGGCTGTGACAAAATAGCAGTGGGGGCGGGCTAAAGGCGCCGACAATTCGTGGAGCACCCCGCGCGCGCGTGGTTTCGCGCGCACGCGGCGTCGTCGACCTCGACCGGACAGATCAACAAAAGATAATCGATGATTTCGAGCGCAGGGACGACGAACTCCACAGCTTGCATGACATCGTAAATGCGCGCGCCGGGTTCTGACAGACCCTCGCCCATGATGAAGGCGAGTTCGACTTCCAGGCGCGGCTTGATGAAATGGTCAGCCGGAATCTGCGCCCCATCGTTATAAAGCGCGTCATCGAGGATACCAACGTCCTAAGCGGGCGTTGATGCAGCCGCATGGTTCAAACAACCATTGCGGAAATTCCGACTGAGCTGCTGCCTCGGTGGCGAGCGACGCGCGAAACATCCTGTTGCGCGTGAGTGCGGCATCAAGTTGCCGGAGCCGAAGAGCCCAACTCAAGGCCCCAATAATGCCACCAACGGTCAACGGCCTTTTCAGCTCGTCGTAACATTTGACTGGCTTAGGTAGTGGTGGGCGCACCAGGGCTCGGACCTCAGAGTCCGCAAGCCCCACTACTTTCTGACAGTATAGTGCTCGCTGTCATTGCCAAATTGTATCCGTGGATATAGTCGTGTGACGTCCTTCGATGTCAGAAGCAACAGATCAAGTTCTATTGAATTCAATGCTTTAGTGGCGATGTGGTAGCGGGAGAGGGACTCGAACCCCCGACCCCAGGATTATGATTCCCGTGCTCTAACCAGCTGAGCTACCCCGCCACGGCGCACGCTATCGGCTTCGCCTGCCGCGATCGCGAACGCGCGGCATATAAGAAGCCGATCAAGGACCTGTCAAGCAAACCCGGCGGATCGGTCTCGTCGCCTTTTCGGTTCTGATTCGATCAGAACCGGGGCACCCCGTCCTTGTTTTGGCGCGGTTTCTCCGCGCCAGCCGGCATCCGACCCGGATCACGTCCGTCGCGGGCTTTCGCCCGAGAAAACCCCATAGCTGTCGCGGGAACAGGCTCATTTCGGACGGATGTCGGGATCGCCGCCGGGGCTGCCGGGCGGCGGAATGACCGGCATATTACCTTCATTGGGGGCCGGCGCCCGCATCGCGGGGTCGACACCTGCCGGCGGGCAAAGCACGCCGTCGGACTTCGCCAATCGGTCGCCGAGCGGTTCCTGGCTTTGTCCCGTGGTCGTGCCTTCCGGCGCGACACGTCCCTGCGGCGTCGTTTGCGTCGGCATGCAGCCGTTTGCGCGATCGGGTACACGCGGCGCGGTCCGGGCCGGGGGCGTCGCCGGCGCGGGCGGCGCTTGCGCGCTCGCCGCGCCGGATGCGGCCAGCAGAACACATGACAGTAATAAAGAGCGTTTCATCTGCATGCAGGCAAAACGGCCGGCGCACGCGGATGTTCCGTAAATTAAATTCCAGATTTCCGGTAACGGATCAGCGAGAAATGCCCCATCGGGGGCATCGGCCGCCGTTCCGCCAGGCTGACGCCGCCATGTTTGGCGGCCCAGGCGACCAGCCGCGCCCAGGGAAATTCCGGTCGCCAGCCGAGCCGCCGCGCCAGCGGCGCGAAGGCCAATTCGAAAACACGGCGCGGGCCGCTTTCGGCGCCGATGTGATTGACCAGGATCAGTTCGCCGCCGGGTTTCAGCACGCGGATGAAATCGTCGAGCGTGGCTTCCGGATCCGGCACCGCAGTAATGACATATTGCGCCACCACGGCGTCGAAAAACGAATCCGGAAAGGCGAGATGCTTCGCATCCATCACCGCCAGCGTCTCGACATTGGCAAGCTTGAGCGCGCGCACCCGTTGCTGCGCCTTGCGCAGCATCGGCTCGGAAATATCGACGCCGCAGACTTTCGTCGTCGGCGCGTAATCCGACAGCGACAACCCGGTGCCGACGCCGACATCGAGAATCCGGCCGCCGATCCTGTCGGCTTCCGCGATAGTCGACTGCCGGCCGTGATCGAATACCTTGCCGAACACGAGATCGTAGACCGGCGCCCAGCGTTGATACGCCTTTGCGACCCCCGCGCGGTCGATATCTCCAGCCATGCCCCTGCCTTGAAATCTATCCGCGCATCGCTTCGACGAGCGGCAGCGGTGCGGCTTTCATTGTCGCGCGCCTTGTGGCCATGGCGCGCTGGATGAAGCCGCCGCCGAGCACGCGTGCTTGCCCCACCGGTGCGTCGTAAAACACGCAAGCCTGGCCGGGGGACACGCCCTCTTCGCCCGCCACCAATTCGACTTCATAACCGCCATCGGCCGCACGCAGCCAGGCCGGTTGCGGCGCGCGGGTCGATCGCACGCGCACGAAGATCTCCAGCCCATTGCCGACCGCGCGAGCGAGATCGCCGCCGCCGATCCAGTTGATGTCGCGCAGCACGATGCGATCCATCCGCAGCGCCTCGCGCGGCCCCACCACGACGCGGCGGCTTTCGGCATCGAGCCTCACGACATATAGCGGCGCGCCGGAAGCGATGCCGAGGCCCTTGCGCTGGCCGACGGTGAAATGAACGATGCCCTGATGACGGCCGATGACATGGCCGTCGAGGTCGACGATGTCACCGGGCTCGATCGCATTCGGCCGCAGCCGGCCGATGATGTCGGTATAGCGCCCGGTCGGCACGAAGCAGATGTCCTGGCTGTCGTGCTTTTCCGCGACCGCAAGTTCAAAGCGCCGCGCCAGTTCGCGCGTCTGCGCCTTGGTCATGTCACCGAGCGGAAAGCGCAGATAGTCGAGTTGCTCCTGCGTGGTCGCAAACAGGAAATAGCTCTGGTCGCGGTCGGCATCGGCCGCGCACAGCAACGCGCGCGCGCCGTCGGCCCGGCGGCGCGAGGCGACGTAATGTCCGGTGGCGAGCGCCGAAGCGCCGAGTTCGCGCGCGGTATCGAGCAGATCGCGAAACTTGATCGCGCGGTTGCATTCGATGCAGGGCACCGGGGTTTGGCCCGAGGCGTAGCTGTCGGCGAAACTTTCGATCACCGACTCGCGGAAGCGGCTCTCATAGTCCAGAACGTAATGCGGAATGCCGATCCGCGCGGCAACATCGCGGGCATCGTGAATATCCCGCCCGGCGCAGCAGGCCCCCCGGCGATGGGTGGCGGCGCCATGATCGTAAAGCTGCAAGGTGATGCCGACGACGTCGTAACCCTCGGACTTCAACAGCGCAGCCGTCACCGATGAATCGACGCCGCCGGACATGGCGACCACGACCCTCGTGTCTTGCGGACGGCCTTCGAGATCCAGACTGTTGCGCATGGTTCCGGTCATCGCTGCGGTCGCGGCGTCCAGCCGCAAACCGACGGTTCCGGGTAGCAAATCCGCCTGCCGGAACGGTTGAAAAGCAGGCCTTTAATATAGGCCGCATTTCCATGAGGCAATGATGCGAACCCGGTTGGCCCCTATGCGAACGGCAAATCTTGCCGCCGGGCAGCAAGGGCTGCCGCGCCGCCGCCTCCCGGACCCGGCCGGAAATAGAACAAGTATTTGAAATATATAGGTATTTTATACGCCTTCCGACTGGCCCGGTCCTTGCTGAACTACAATCGGGTTCGATTGCGAGAGGCCGTCCGTGCAAAGCGTTACGTCAGAAACAGCGACAAACGTGTCTTTCCAGAACACGCCCCCGAGATTTGCCAAGCCGGCCGCCGGCCCGTCGCCGGAGAACGATATTTTCGCAAGCCTCGTCAACAGCAATGCCGATGCCGGCAATGCGGCGGCCCAGGCCCAACAACCACCCGCCCAGCAAAACTGGTCCAACAACCCGCCAAGCTGGTCGAACAATTCGGACGCCTCGGACAACAGCCAGTGGCGCAACACCGCTCCGGCGAATCAGAACCAGCCGGCCGACAACAACACCAACAACAACAATAATAACGCCCCGAACAACCAGAATTCCGGACCGGTTTCCGACTCCAACAGCGGCGCCAGCACCGATGCGCCTCAGCGTTCCCGGACCAAGTCCGCAGCGTCGAAAGACGATTCCGCGAAATCGGATACATCCTCGTCATCCGGCGACAGTTCGACGACCGATTCGAGCAACGGTTCAACCACCCCCTCCCAGACGGATGCGACCGCCGTCATCACCCAGAGCCTGGTCGCGGTCGTCATTCCGCCCACGGTCGCGGTGACCAGCACGCCCGCAGCGCCTTCATCGGCGACCGGAAACACGGTCACAGGTACGCCGCCGCTCGCGATCGCAGCGGCGGCGATTGCCGCTGCCAGCCAGCCGGCGTCGACCTTGGCGTCGGCAGCGTCAGCAGCGTCAACAGCAACCACAGCGACATCGGCAACGGCATCGGCAGCTGCCGCAGCGGCGCAAACTGATACCGACGCCGACACCGCGGCGCCCGATGCCGGATCCGACACGGCGACAACCGCGGACACGAAGGGAACGGTCCAGACAGCGGCAAATGAAACGGCCGCCGGTTCGACAAAGGCACAGCCAACACAGACCAGTACAACCGCAGCATCGACGGTTGCGGCCGCGGCAACGTCCGCGACAACGCCTGCGGCCACGACGACGTCCACCGAGCCAAAACCCGCCGGCCCTAAATCTGCGGCCGCAACACAGTCGAAAACCGGGACGACAGCATCGGATGGCTCGGCGAAAGCGCCTGCCAATGCCGACTCGACCGGTGCGGCCATGCCGCAACCCGCCGGCGCAAACAAGCCGCAAGATGCGGCGACCGGCAGCAGCACCGATGCCACCAAGGCCGATGGCTCCGCCGCTTCGTCCTCGGCGACGACCGCGGTCATGACGGAGCACGACCATCCCGAAGGCGCCACGACCGACCACGCGCCGGCCAATACCACCGACATCAATGCTCAGGCCGCGGGCAATATCCAGCCGCAACTGCCTTCCGCGGCAGCCAGTGCCGCCTCAACGGCGCCGGTGAGCGTGACCGCGGCAACGCACGCGGCGGTGCCGTTGAACGGACTCGCGGTCGAGATCGCCGCGTCAGCCAAGAACGGCAAGAGCAGTTTCGAGATCCGGCTCGACCCGGCCGACCTCGGCCGCATCGACGTTCGCATCAATGTCGACAGCACCGGCCAGATGACGTCGCATTTGACGGTCGAAAAGCCGGAAACGCTATCGATGCTGCAACAGGATGCGCCGCAATTGCAGCGCGCCTTGAATGACGCGGGCTTCAAGACCGGCGATAGCGGCCTGCAATTCAGCCTGCGCGACCAGTCTTCATCCGGCCAGAACGGCGGCAACGGCGGCAACCGTAACCCGCAGCGGCTGGTCATCAGCAGCGAAGAGACGGCTCCCGCCGCAGCCGCGGGACGAACATACGGCCGCATGACCGGATCCAGCAGCGGCGTGGATATCAGGGTTTGAGGAGAAAGACATGTCAGCAGCAGCAATCAATGCCACTCCCCCCGTTTCGGGAACGACGCCCCTGCCGGCGTCGTCATCTTCCGCAGGTTCATCCGCAGCGGCCGCAAACGCGATGGCGTCGCAGCAGATCGCCGGCAACTTCCAGAGCTTCCTGCAGTTGCTGACAACGCAGTTGCAGAACCAGAATCCGCTGGATCCGCTCGACACCAACCAGTTCACCCAGCAGCTCGTCGAATTTGCCGGCGTTCAGCAACAGCTCAACACCAACGACTCGCTGGCAACCCTGGTCTCGCTGCAACAGACCACGGAGGCCACGCAGGCGCTGGCCTATGTCGGCCAGACGGCGGTGGTCAGTGGCAGCACCGCCGCACTCTCCAACAGCCAGGCGGTGTGGGAACTCGACGTCCCCTCCAATTCAACCATGGACGTCAGCATTACCAACAGCACCGGTGCGACCGTCTTTTCCGGCACCTACACCGCCAACGCGGGCGACAGCCAGCCCTTTGTCTGGAACGGCCAAGGCAATGACGGCACCCAGTACCCCGACGGCAGTTACACGCTGACGGCCAGCGCCAAGGATTCCTCCGGCAACAATGTGGGGATTACGACGTCAGTCGTAGGCGTCGTCAGTTCGGTCGACCTCACCCAGTCGCCGCCGATGCTGTCAATCAACGGCCAGACCTACACGATCAACCAGATCAAGAGCATCGTGGCCAACGGCAGCTGACGGCGGGCGTTTTCCCGCCCTCGCCTGCCATATTTGCGTTCCTTGCCCCAAAAGGGGTCCCTATTGATCGGATCCCGGCGCCGGAAACGGCGCCCGGGACCCACTGTCATGCCATTTTCAAGGAGATTCGTATTGAAGCCTTGGGTTTAGCCAAATTTTAAGCCGCGAGGGGTAGGTTGTTGCGGTGAGTTCAGTGGTTGAGAGTTTGTGAGTACGCCATGACAGAACCCCATCGCCCGAGGGTGAAATACGTCATCGGGCCCGACGGCAGTCCGTTAACAATTGCGGATCTGCCCGCGCCCGGAACCAAACGGTGGGTCATTCGCCGGAAGGCCGAAGTCGTTGCCGCGGTTCGTGGCGGTCTGCTCTCCCTTGAGGAGGCTTGCAGCCGGTACACTCTGACTGTCGACGAATTCCTCTCCTGGCAATTTTCCATCGATCAGCATGGTCTTGCGGGGCTGCGGACTACCCGCATCCAGCAATACCGCCAGTAAGCGATCGCCCAAATCAGTCGAATTTGACGAAGATCGGCCTCGTTTTGCGAGGCCGATCTTTTTCATACCGCAGTTTTGCCCGGGCTCTTAATCTTCGTTAACCATATGGAAACCATCACGTAGGCAATAATTGCCCAGTCGGACGTTGGCGCCGAATCTCAGGGGCAGTTGCTTGCAGAGTCTGGTGGACTTTCTAAAGGGGCTGGGCGCCTCGCGGCTGATGGCGATGGTTGCGGTAACCGCCGCGCTGATCGGCTTCTTCGCGTTCGTCATCCTGCGCGTCACCACGCCGCAGATGACGACGCTTTTTACCGACCTCAGCCTGGAGGACTCCTCCGCCATCATCAAGGACCTGGAACGCCGGGCGATTCCCTACGAACTGCGCAATGATGGCGCCGTGATCCTGGTGCCCAAGGACAAGGTCACGCGGCTGCGCATGAATCTGGCCGAGGGCGGCCTGCCCAAGGGCGGCGGCGTCGGCTACGAGATCTTCGACAAATCCGACGCGCTCGGTACCACCAGTTTCGTCCAGAATATCAATCACTTGCGCGCGCTGGAGGGCGAACTCTCCCGCACCATCCAGGCCATCGACCGGATCCAGGCCGCCCGGGTCCATCTGGTGCTGCCGGAGCGGCCGCTGTTCTCGCGCGAGACACCTGAGGCGTCGGCCTCGATCGTCGTCCGTGTCCGCGGCTCGCTTGAACAGCAACAGATTCGCGCCATCCGTCACCTCGTCGCCTCCGCCGTCAGCGGCCTGAAACCGCAGCGGGTGTCGATCGTCGATGAAAACGGCCAATTGCTGGCCGACGGCGAAGCCGGCGACAACGAAAACGTCGTCGGCGACGAGCGCCGCGCCGCTTACGAAAAGCGGTTGCGCGGCGAGGTCGAGGCGATCGTGTCGTCGGTGGTGGGCGCCGGCCGCGCCCGCGTCCAGCTCTCGGCGGATTTCGACTACAACAAGATTACCCAGACCTCCGACAGCTTCGACCCGGAAGGCCGGGTGCTGCGCTCGAGCCAGACCCGCGAGGAATCCTCCTCAACCGCCGAAAACAACGGCCAGGTCACCGTCAACAACGAACTGCCGGGCAACCAGCGCCAGGACAATGCGAATCCCGGGCGCGACCAGAGCACGAAAACCGAAGAGACCAACAATTACGAAATATCCCACACCACCAAGACCGAAGTGACGGAAGCCGGACGGGTCAACCGCGTCTCGGTCGCCGTGCTGGTCGACGGCAACTACGCCAAGAACGAGAAAGGCGAGATCGTCTACAAGGAGCGCAGCAAGGAAGAGCTGGACCGTATCGCGACGCTGGTGCGCTCGGCGATCGGCTTCGACCAGAAGCGCGGCGACCAGGTCGAGGTCGTGAACCTCAAATTCGCGGAAGCCCCGGCGGTCGCTCCGCTCAACGAGCCGACCGGACTGCTCGGCATGCTCCAGTTCACCAAAGACGATGTCATGTACATCATCGAACTCGGCGTGATGATGCTACTCAGCCTGGTGGTGCTGTTCATGGTGATCCGGCCGCTGGTCCGCCGGATCCTGGCTTCCGAAGTAGTGCCTCCGGCGCCCGAAGCCGAACTGCCGGCGCTGCCCGACGCCAGCATCCAGAACCTGTTGCCCGCCAGCAATGCGCCGAACCTGATCGACGTCGCTCAGGTTCAGGGACAGCTCCACGCCCAGACGATGCATCGTGTCGGCGAACTGGCCGAGCGAAATCCGAACGAAACCGTTTCCATCGTTCGTCAATGGCTGACGGAGCCCACGACCTGACATGGCCCTTCCAGCGCAAAACGCCAACGCCAACGACATCAACAGCGTCCTCGCGACGCTGGCGAACCGTCAGGGCACTCGCACAAAGGGACCGCCGCTGAGCGGGCCGAAGCGCGCCGCGATCCTGATGCTGTCGCTTGGCGAGCAATATGGCGGCAAGGTGTGGTCGCTGCTCGACGACGACGAAGTGCGCGAACTGTCGATGGCGATGTCGACGCTCGGCACCGTGGACGCCGAAGTGGTGGAAGAGATGCTGCTCGAATTCGTCTCGCGGATGTCGGCCTCCGGCGCCCTGATGGGTACCTTCGACGGCACCGAACGGCTGCTGCAGCAATATCTGCCGTCCGATCGCGTCAGCGGCATCATGGACGAGATCCGCGGGCCTGCCGGGCGCAACATGTGGGAGAAGCTCTCCAACGTGCAGGAGGAGGTGCTCGCCAATTACCTCAAGAACGAATATCCGCAGACCATCGCCGTCGTGCTGTCGAAGCTGAAGTCGGAACATGCGGCGCGCGTGCTGGCGATCCTGCCCGAGGACATGGCGCTCGATGTGGTCGGCCGCATGCTGCGGATGGAAGCGGTGCAGAAGGAAGTGATCGAGCGCGTCGAGCAGACCCTTCGCACCGAATTCATGTCGAACCTGTCGCAAACCCGCCGCCGCGACGCCCATGAGGTGATGGCCGAGATCTTCAACAATTTCGACCGCCAGACCGAAACCCGTTTCCTGACCTCGCTGGAAGAGGAAAACCGCGAAGCCGCCGAGCGCATCAAGGCGCTGATGTTCACCTTCGACGACCTGATCAAGCTGGATTCCGGCTCCGCCCAGACGCTGATGCGCAACGTCGACAAAGACAAGCTCGGCATCGCGCTGAAGAGCGCCAATGAGGACGTCCGCGCGTTCTTCCTCGGCAACATGTCGTCCCGCGCCGGCAAGATGCTGCTCGACGACATGGCGGCGATGGGACCGGTCCGTCTGCGCGATGTCGACGAGGCGCAGGCGCTGCTCGTCAATCTCGCCAAGGACCTCGCCGCCAAGGGCGAGATCATGCTGACCAAAAATCGCGCCGATGACGAGCTGGTATACTGATGGCCGCCCCCGCAAAATTCCTGTTCGACACGGACTTCTCGGCGCCGGACAAAGCGCGCGAACGGCCTGCGACGCCGGCGGAGATCGCGCAGAAGATCGCGGCCGCCGAGGCCAGCGCCTATCGCGACGGCTTTGCCGCCGCCCAGCGCGAGGCCAAGGCCGAAAGCGACCGCCGCGCCGCGCTGGCGCTCGAGGAGATCGGGATTGCCATCAAGAACATCGCCGCGCGCTATTCGGGCATCGAGAACCGGATGGAGACCGAAGCCGTCGACGTCGCGGTTGCGGTCGCACGCAAGCTGTGCAGCGAATTGATCGCCGGAGAGCCCCTTGCGGAAATCACCGGGCTGGTCCGCGAATGCTTCTCGCATCTGGTCGCGACACCGCATCTCGTGGTCCGGATCAACGATTCCCTCTACGACGGCGCGCGCGAGCGGATCGAGAAGCTGGCGAAACAAAGCGGCTTCGATGGCCGCCTCGTGATCCTGGCGGAGCCGGGAATTGCGAATGGCGACTGCAAAATCGAATGGGCCGACGGCGGCGTCGTGCGCGAGCGCGCCGCGGTCGAAGCCAAGATCAACGAACTCGTCGGACGCTATATGGCGTCCCGCGGCCAGGCCGGGGTGGCGGCCAAAAGGACTTAAGCCATGAGCGATACTGACGGACAAGTGCCGCTTCCGGATCTCAACGCCGCCGATGCGCCCGCCATCGATGACGTGGGGTATAACGAGGACGAACAGGCCTCGCGCGTCGCCGCCGATCTGGAAGCCGTGTTCGACGTGCCGGTCCAGGTCTCGGCGGTGCTCGGCCGCTCCAAGATGGATGTCGGCGAATTGCTGAAGCTCGGCCCCGGCACCGTGCTCGAACTCGACCGCCGGGTCGGCGAATCCATCGACATCTATGTCAACAACCGGCTGGTGGCGCGCGGCGAAGTGGTTCTGGTGGAAGACAAGCTGGGCGTGACCATGACGGAAATCATCAAGGCGGATCGCGCCTGATACCTTTTTAACGATACGGCGCAGGACCGGCGCCGGCAGACGGACAGGAGATCACCATGCGGCTTCTCATCGTTGGCACATTGAAGGGCCAGCTTACGACCGCCACCAAGATCGCGATGGATAACGGCGCTTCGGTAACGCATGCGGAGGACAACGAACAGGCGATGCGCGTCCTGCGCGGCGGCAAGGGCGCCGACCTGCTGCTGGTCGACGTCTCGCTCGACATCCGCGACCTCGTGATGCGGCTGGAAGCCGAGCATATTCACGTCCCGATCGTCGCTTGCGGCATCTCCAGCGACGCCCGCGCCGCGGTGGCCGCGATCCACGCCGGCGCCAAGGAATACATTCCGCTGCCGCCGGAGCCGGAGCTGATCGCCGCGGTGCTCGCCGCCGTCGCCAACGATTCGCGCGATCTGGTCTACCGCGACGAGGCGATGGCGAAAGTGATCAAGCTGGCGCAGCAGGTCGCGGGCTCCGACGCCTCGGTCATGATCACCGGCGAGTCCGGCACCGGCAAGGAAGTGCTGGCGCGCTATGTCCACACTCGCTCCAACCGCGCCAAGCGGCCCTTCATCTCGATCAATTGCGCGGCGATCCCCGAGCATCTCTTGGAATCGGAACTGTTCGGGCACGAGAAAGGCGCGTTCACCGGCGCCGTGGCCCGGCGCATCGGAAAATTCGAGGAAGCCACCGGCGGCACGCTGCTGCTCGACGAAATCTCCGAAATGGATGTGCGGCTGCAATCGAAGTTGCTGCGCGCGATCCAGGAGCGCGTGATCGACCGCGTCGGCGGCACCCGCCCGGTGCCAGTCGATATCCGCATTCTCGCCACCTCGAACCGCAACCTCGCGGACGCCGTGCGCGGAGGCACCTTCCGCGAGGATCTGCTGTTCCGGCTCAACGTCGTGAATCTGAAGATCCCGCCGCTACGCGAGCGGCCGGCGGACATTCTCGAACTGGCGCAGCATTTCGCCAAGAAATACGCCGACGCCAACGGGCTGCCGACGCGGCCGATTTCCGCCGAAGCCCGCCGGGTGCTGACCACCAACCGCTGGCCGGGCAATGTCCGCGAACTGGAAAACACCATCCATCGCGCCGTGCTGATGTCGCAAGGCGACGAGATCGGCGCCGACGCCATCATGACGCCGGACGGCGACCGTCTCGACCTCGCCAAGACCGCACCGGCGGTCGCGCACGCGACCTTCGCCGCCGAGCAGGTCACCCGCGCCCTGGTCGGCCGCACCGTCGCCGATGTCGAGCGCGACCTGATCCTGGAAACCTTGAAGCATTGCCTCGGCAACCGTACCCACGCCGCGAATATCCTCGGCATCTCGATCCGCACGCTGCGCAACAAGCTCAACGAGTATGCCGACGGGGGACTGCCGATTCCGCCCGCCGGAACCGGCGACTACCACCGGATCGCCGCGGCGGGGTAAACGACGCTCCATTACGAGGAGTGAAGCGACGAAGCAATCCGGTCTTACCCGTCACAGTTCTGGATTGCTTCGCGGAGCCTGTCATCGGGGCGCGCATCAGCGCGCACCGTCGGCTCGCAATGACGTTAGAAATTATCCCGGTGCATCACGAATAAGCCGGCGCGTCGGATCTGCGGAAAATATGAATGGGATCGCCCGGCCGCAGGTCGCGGCCGGTGAAGGTCACATAGGCGTAGAGCGCGAGATAGCCGATCGCGAGCGCGCCGATGGCATAGAATATCCAGATCGCAAGACGTTTCATCGGCCGCTGTTTAGAGCGTTTTCGAGCGAAGGGGAAACCTGTTCGCGTGAAGAAAACGCCTCAAAACCGGCATCCAGAGCCCGCGAGCGATCAAAGACCGTCTTTCCCGAGGAAATCGGCCAACGCCGGTCGGCACACCCTAACGGGTGTGGGCGTGCGCCAGCGGCAAACTGACTTCCGCGAGCCTGGCCGCATCTTCATCCTGATCCACGGCCACATAGCGCCCCTGCCAATAGGCCAGCGCCGCGGTACGCCCGCCGGCCAGGATATCGAGCACGCGTCCGATGACGATGGCGTGCGAATGCCGCTCGATCGTCTCCTCGACCGCGCAATCGATGGCGGCCAGCGCGCCGACCAGCAACGGCACGCCGGACACGCTGGTGGTCCATTGTCCGCCTGCGAAACGTTCCGCGCCCTTGAGACCGCCCTTGCCGGTAAAGCGCTCGGCGATCCCGATCTGATCGGCGGCGAGAATATTGATGCCGAAGAAGCCGTGGCGCATCAGCAGCGGCCAGGACGAGGCCTCCCGGTTGACGCTGACGATCAGGGTCGGCGGATCGACCGACAGCGACGAGACCGACGTCACCGTCATCCCCGTAATGTCCTTGCCGCGTCCCGCCGTGATGACGCTCACGCCGCCGGTCAGATGGCGCATCGCACCGCGAAAACCATCGGAGGAAATATCGCCGGCGGCAGCCATATTACGGACCACGGAATTCATGACAGCCTCACTGTTCTGATGGATCATCCGCCGATTGCAAAAGCTCGCGCAGGATCGAACCTTCCAGCGCCGCAAGATCGGCCGATCCGCGGGCCCGCGGGCGCGCGATGTCGACATTGATATCGTACGCGATACGGCCCTCCTCGATCACCAGCACGCGATCGGCCAGCGCCACGGCCTCGGAGACATCGTGAGTCACCAGGATCGCCGTGAAGGATTGATCGCGCCAGACCCGCTCCAGCAGGCGTTGCATGGAGATACGGGTCAGCGCATCGAGCGCGCCCATTGGCTCGTCGAAGGCGAGAATGCGCGGATGACTGACCAGTGCCCGTGCCAGCGCCACGCGCTGCTTCTGGCCGCCGGACAGCACCGCCGGCCACTGCCCCCGCTTGTCGCCGAGGCCAACTTCGGTCAACGCTTTTTCCGCGCGCGCCTGCGCATCCACCAAGGCGCGGCCGCGGCCAAGGCCGACCTCGACATTCGACAGCACCCGCGCCCAGGGCAGCAGCCGCGGCTCCTGGAACATCACCCGCACATCTTCCGCGCGCGTCTGCTCGCCGAAGCTGATCGTTCCGGCATCGGCCGTTTCCAGGCCCGCGATCAGCCGCAGCAGCGTGCTCTTGCCGCAGCCGCTGCGGCCGACGATGGCCACGAACTGGCCCGCCGGAATGTGCAGGTCGATGCCGCGCAGCACTTCGTTCCGGCCGAACGACTTGCGCAACCCGCGGATGGTCAGCGGAAGCCCCCGCGACGGATCGTGCGATCCATCGCGCGCGACGCGGGCTTGTTCGACAAAATTGGCGCGATCGAGCGGCTCGGCGTCGGACAGGTGGAAATTGAGGGCTTCTTGCATGCGGGTTCTCAATGTTTCTGGAAGGCCGGGTGCCAGGACAGGGTCAGCCGCTCCAGCGCGCGCGAGGCGCTGTCGGCCAATTTTCCAAGCAGCGCATAGATCAGGATGCTGAGCACGACGACGTCGATCAGCATGAACTCCCGCGCCTGCATCGCCATGTAGCCGAGGCCCGACGAGGCCGCGATGGTTTCCGCCACGATCAGCGTCAGCCACATGATGCCGAGCGCAAAGCGGATGCCGACGAAGATCGAGGGCAGCGCGCCCGGAAAGATCACCCGCCGGAACAGTTCGGCGTCGCTCATGCCGTAGATGCGGCCCATCTCGATCAGTTGCGGATCGACGGTGCGGATGCCATGCAGCGTATTCAGGTAGATCGGAAAGAACACACCGAGCGCGACCAGAAACAGTTTTGCGGACTCGTCGATGCCGAACCAGAGGATGACGAGCGGAATCAAAGCGAGGTGCGGAATGTTGCGCACCATCTGCAAGGTGGTGTCGGTGAGCTTGCTCGAGAGCTGCGACAGGCCGTTGGCGAGCCCGAAGGCAAAGCCGATGCCGCCGCCAATGACAAAGCCGACGCTGGCGCGCCAGAAGCTGACCCAGATGTTGCGCTCCAGTTCACCCGACAGCAAAAGCTTCCATCCCGCCCGGGCCACATCGGTCGGCGCGGGCAGCACCCGCGGCGACACGAAGCCGGTGATGCAGGCCACCTGCCAGATCAACACGATCGCAAGCGGCACGATCCACTGGATCAGACCGTCGGCGCGCGGCAGCCGCAGGCCGCGGACACGCGGAAGGCTTTCGATCAGGCTCATGATTGCGACGCCTTCACCAGCGGACGATGCTCGTTGGCGATGGTCTCGCCGAACGGGCCGGTGTTGACGCGAAGCGGCGTCACATTGTCCGGCTGGGCCAGCGACAGCAGCGGAAATACCAGTTCGGCAAAGCGATAGGCTTCCTCCAGATGCGGATAGCCGGACATGATGAAGGTATCGATGCCGATATCCTGATACTCCTTGATCCGCGCCGCGACCGTCTCGGGATCGCCGACCAGCGCCGTGCCGGCGCCGCCGCGCACCAGCCCGACGCCGGCCCACAAATTGGGGCTGATCTCGAGCTTGTCGCGCCGCCCGCCATGCAGTTGCAGCATGCGCTGCTGGCCGACCGAGTCCATGCGCGAGAAGATCTTCTGCGCCGAGGCCACGGTCTCGTCGGTGACATACTTGATCAGATCGTCAGCGGCCTTCCACGCCTCCGCATTGGTCTCGCGGACGATCACGTGCAGACGGATGCCGAAGGAAATTTTGCGTCCGCGCTGGACGGCGACCGCCTTGACGCGGTTCACCTTCTCGGCGACCTGCGCCGGCGGCTCGCCCCATGTCAGGTATTTATCGACGGTATCGACGGCGACATCGATGCCGGCGTCCGACGAGCCCCCGAAATAAAGCGGCGGACGCGGCGACTGCACCGGCTTGAACAAGAGGCGGCCGTCCTCGATGCGGATGTGCTTGCCCTCGAAATCGATGGTCTTGCCCGCGAGCAGATCGCTGTAGACGCCGAGAAACTCCCTCGTCACGGCATAACGCTCGTCATGCGGCAGGAAAACGCCGTCGCCCTTGTTCTCGACGGGGTCGCCGCCGGTGACGACGTTGACCAGAAGCCGTCCGTTCGAAACCCGGTCGAGCGTTGCGGTCATGCGCGCCGCGACGCTGGGCGATTGCAGGCCCGGCCGCACCGCGACCAGATAGCGCAGCCGCTCGGTCCACGGCACGATGGCCGACGCGACCACCCAGGAATCCTCGCAGCTTCGCCCGGTCGGCAGCAACACGCCGAAATAGCCGAGTTGATCGGCGGCCTGCGCGACCTGGCGCAGGTAATTGAAGTTCACATTGCGGCCGCCGGTGGTGGTGCCGAGATAGTGGCCGTCGCCATGCGTCGGCAGGAACCAGAGGATATTGGCGGGATTCTGCGAGCTCATGAGCCTGACTTCCTTGCGATATCAGATACGCGCACTGCTTTTGGAATCAGCTTCAGCTGGTAGAGCGTGTCCGCCAGCTTTTGCTGATCGACCAGAACCTGGTCGTCGATCGGCTTGATGCCGTAGGATTGCCGCTTCAACGCGACTTCAAGCACCGGCACCGGCAATCCCACCGCCGGGCTCAACTGCTCGGCGACGGCATGAATGTCCGCCTGCGCCCAGGCATCGACCCCGCGCAATTCATCGAGCACGGCGTCAAGCACCTTGGGCTCGGTCTCGATGAATTTCTGCGACGACAGATAGAACTGCGTATTGGGAACCAGCCCGGTGGCGTCGGTCAGGGTCTTTGCGCCCAGCGTCGTCTCCGCTGCGGACTGATAGGGATCCCAGATCGACCATGCGTCCACCGCACCGGTCTCGAACGCCGCGCGGGCGTCGGCCGGTGCAAGATAGACCGGCGTAATGTCCTCGTAATTGACGCCTGCCTTTTCGAGGGCTTTCACCAGCAGATAATGCGCGTTCGATCCCTTGGCCACGGCGACTTTCCTGCCCTTGAGATCGGCCACGCTCTTCAGCTGGCTGTCCTTCTGGACCAGAATGGCTTCGCCCTTCTGCGCCGGCGGCTCATAGGCGACGTAGCGGATCGGTGCGCCGGCCGCCTGCGCAAATACCGGCGGTGTCTCGCCGGTGTTGCCGAAATCGATTGCGCCGACATTGATCGCCTCGAGCAGCGGCGGCCCGAACTGGAATTCCGTCCACTTGACGTCATAGCCCAGCGCCTTCAGCTTCGGTTCAAGCGTTCCCTTGCTCTTGAGCAGCACCAGCTTGCCGTATTTCTGGTAGCCGATGCGCACGACCTTGTCCTGTCCGTAGCTCGCGCCGACGCCGGCCAGCGCCGTGCTCATCGACAGCACCGCAACGGCAATCATTTTTTTGAACCAATGCTTCATACGATCCTCATTCCTTCGGAAAAGAAAGACAGGCTGTTCAGGTCTGTACCGGCTTCCAGACCGCATCACGCACCACGATCGGCCTCGGAATCAACCCGAGCTTGTAGAAGCGGTCGGCGACGCCCTGCTGGGTCGCGATGATATCGTCGGTGACGGGGCCGACGGCGAAGGACGAACGGTTGGCGGCGACCGCCTGGATGTCGAGCGGAATGCCGGTGACGGCGCTCAATGATTTCGCCACTTCGTCGCGGTGCGCCTCGGCCCACTTCCCGGTCGCCGTCGTCACGTCGATGATCTCACGTAGGATCGCGCCGTGGTCGCGGGCGAAATCGCGGTTGGCGATATAGAACGAGTTGGTCTTGGTGATGTCGGACGCGTTGACGAGAATCCGGCCGTTCTGCTTGATCTCGCCGATCGCGAAATACGGATCCCAGATCGCCCAGGCATCGATGCTGCCACTGGCGAAAGCCGGTCCTGCGTCCGGCGGCGTCAGATAGACCGGCGTGATATCCGCATAGGTGAGACCTGCCTTCTCCAGCGTCTGCACGACGACGTTATGGGCACTGGAGCCCTTGGTGAAACCGACGCGCTTGCCCTTCAGATCGGCAATGGTGCGTATCTGGGAATTGTTCGGAACCAGGATACCCTGCCCGTTGGTGATCGGCTGGCCTGCGGCGTAGACAAGGTTGGCGCCTGCCGACTGCGCGAATACCGGCGGCGAATCGCCGACCGCACCGTAATCGATGCTGCCGACATTCATGGCCTCGAGCATCGGCGGACCGGACGAAAAATCGACCCACTTCACATTGATGCCCTGCGGCGCAAACTGCTTCTCGAGCGTGGCTTGCTGCCGCGCGATCACCAGCACGCCGTTCTTCTGATAGCCGATGCGGATTTCCTTGACGCTATCCCGCGCATAGGCCCGCCGGACCAGCGCAGCAGCGGCCACGGTTCCAAGCGAAAGTTGCAGAAATTGCCGGCGTCGCATCACAATCTCCCGAGAATGCCGCGGCGTCACGCATGCACGCGATTGTGGGATGATGGTGGTGCCCTTCGAGGGTGTCGAGTGCCCTGCAAAAATAGCAATGGCAGCACTCCTCAACGCTTCTGCGGCGAAGCATTTGTTGCCGAATGACGATGGATTGCAGGGCATTTTTCTCGGGCGCCTAGCCCCCGCAAATCCCTTAATCATAAATGGGGCTGCGGAACCTGAATGCGCGAGATCGAGGCGGCAGCGACAAATCCCTGTCGACATGCACAAATGCGCTCGATCCGACCGCCATCGGATCGAGCGCGCCAGCTTCTACCGCGCCAGAGGTCGCGTCAAAGCTGGATGGGAACAAAATGATTGACGGTGATCAGCACCACCAACAATACGATTCCAATTCCGAGACTCCAGCCGATCAGTTTCTTCTCGACCGGCAGCAAGGGTTCCACGGGGGCGGTGGCAAGTTCGTTCTTGAGGTCTGGTTGCGACATGGGAGTTTCCTCTTCAAACGATCAGCTTGCGAGCGGCGGCTTGACGCCGCTGAAGAACAGCCAGGAGATCAGCAACCCTACCCAGATCACAAACCCGAACAGGCTGACGAAATAAACCGCCGCGAGCTTGCCAAAACCCTGCTGCCACAGCTTGCGGAAATCCGAGAGCACACCGATCGAAAAGAAGGTCAGGATGAAGAAGATGACGCGGAAGATATTGGCCTCGCCCGCCGCTACGGGAAGCGCTTTCGCGATCTCCGGCGTCGAACCCACCGCGAGCCACAGCGACACCGCGAAGACGAAGAGGAAGCCGAGAATGAATTTCGGAAACCGCTGCCAGATTTCCGACGGCTTGGCGCGATCCGGCCCCTTGTCGATATGGTTGGTCCAGATATAGCCGAGGATGAAGGCCCATATCCCGATGAAGATGTCGATGAAGATCTTGACCGTCGTGGTGGTCGCGAGAATCCAGCCCGGCTGATAGCGGATGCCCTCCGCCGCTGCCTTGGCCATGATCAGCGACTCCGTGATGCCGCCGCCGGCGACGGCTGCGCCATCGGTCTTGATGGCAAGACCGACCCAGGCGCCGGCAACCAGCGGCTCCCGCCAGAGGAAAGTCTGCGCCAGGAACGGCAGGATCAGGACTTCGACGACGGCAAAGACCACCACCAGCGACGACACCAGCACCGGCACCGCGGGCCGTGCGCGGATCGCCCCGCCGGTCGCGATCGCCGCCGCGACGCCGCAGACCGAAATGCCCGACGCCAGCGGCACCGACCATTCCCGGCTGAAGCCGAACCATTTGCGCGAGATGTAATAGATCACCGACCAATAGATCAGATAGGCCTCGACGATCGCCGCCGCGCCGCGCAACAGCAGTGACGACGCCAGATTGAGCCGGCCTGCCGCCGTCACCGCGACCGTGGCGCCGAGGATGACGATGGCGATCTTGATGTAGAGTTCGGGCCGGATCGCTTCCCTGAGCCAGGTCGCGAGCCGTGGCAAGAAATTGGCGATGATGAGCCCGACCAGAAGCGCGACGACGAAGCCGCCTTCGTTGGTCAGTTTAAGCGACCAGGCGATGCCGAATTTCTGTTGCTCGGCGGGCGTGACCGCGGCGATATAAGCGTAGCTGCCAAGAATCCAGCTTGCATAAGCGAGCACGAAGACGGCGGTAAAGGCGATCGCGAATTTCCTGACATCGGCGCCGAGCGTCGCGACGCCGGCGCTCAACACCACCAGCAGGGCGACATAGGTCGCAATCAGCGCGCCGCCTCCGCCGAGCGAGGCATAGGTCTTTGCGAATGGCACCAGCGCCTTTGTCACATCGGTATAGACCGATGTCGTCACCGCCCAGCCCAACAGATCCGTTCCGGCGATGCTGAACAGCGATGCTGCGAAAACCAGAAGGCCGATCACCAGCGCCAGCCAGTCCTCGTTCAACCGCGCTTTCAGCGCGATCGGCTCCGACACTTTATCAACTGCGATATCCGACATCCGACTTCCCCCGGCTCAATGCTGCAAGGTATCGGGATTCCACGCCCGATCGCCTCCCGCCCTACTCAATATGACGGCGAAGCGACACCAGCGGCAATCTCACAGAATTTCTTTGTTGGCTGCCGGACGACAACGACCTTCTCGCAAACTTAGGAGAAGGAGAACGAATCTTTTCTTGTCGGTGGAGCAGCATGGATCGGCCCTTCGTTGCGGCGCAAAAAGGTGATCTTGATGCTACGCGCGAGACGCCCTCGATGATCGGCACGCCGCTTCTGGAAAGGGACGGCGTTTCCGCTGACTCGATCCGCAATTCCGGCTGTCAAAGCGCTGCGCGCCCACATGATCGCGTGGCCATCGCGAACGAGTGTCAAGTCACGTTGACTTCACCTGGCCTCCTTGCCAGCGCGATTGCGCCAGCCTGCCATTGGGTTACGATCGCGCGGCGCCGGACGACGCAAAACCAGATTGATGCGAGGAGAACACAGATGGAATACCGACGCCTGGGGATGTCAGGATTGACCGTACCCGCGCTGAGCTTTGGAACGGGCACCTTCGGCGGCGTCGGCCGCCTGGCCGCATGGGGCAGTACCGATGCGACCGAAGCGCGGCGGCTGGTCGACATCTGCCTCGATGCCGGGGTGTCGATGTTCGACAGCGCGGATGTCTACTCCGTCGGCGAATCCGAGCGCGTCCTCGGCCAGGCCATCAAGGGCCGCCGCGACAAGGTGCTGATCTCGACCAAGGCGACATTCCGTTTCGGCGATGGACCGAACGACCTCGGTTCGTCGCGTCAGCATCTGCTCGCGGCCATCGACGGCTCGCTCAGCCGGCTCGGCACCGATTATATCGACCTGTTCCAGCTTCACGGCTTCGATGCGTTCACGCCGCCCGAAGAAGTGCTCGCGACGCTCGATACGCTCGTGCGCGCCGGCAAGATCCGCTATGTCGGGGTCTCGAATTTTTCCGGCTGGCACCTCATGAAGTCGCTCGCCGTCGCCGACAAATACGGCTTTCCGCGCTACGTCGCCAACCAGACCTATTATTCGCTGATCGGACGCGACTATGAGTGGGAACTGATGCCGCTCGGCCTCGACCAGGGGCTCGGCGCGGTCGTATGGTCGCCGCTCGGCTGGGGGCGTCTCACCGGCAAGATCAGGCGCAACCAGCCACGGCCCGAGGTCAGCCGCCTGCCACAAACCGCCGATATGGGTCCGCCGGTGCCGGACGAGCATGTCTACCGCGTCGTGGACGCGATCGACGAGGTCGCCAACGAAACCGGCAAGAGCGTTTCGCAGATTGCGCTGAACTGGCTACTGCAGCGGCCGACCGTCGCCACCCTGGTCATCGGGGCGCGTAACGAGACGCAGCTGCGCGAAAACCTCGGCGCGGTCGGATGGTCATTGACCAAGGACCAGATCGCCAGACTGGACGAAGCCAGCAAGGTGACGCTGCCCTATCCCTACTGGCATCAGCGCGCGACCTTTATCGACCGCAATCCACCGGCGGTTTAGAGCATGATCCGGAAAAGTGGGAACCGGTTTTCCGTCGCGACAAACGCGGAACGCGTTTGCGCGGAGATCATGCTCACATAAGAAGATTTACGACGAGTATGATTCAACTCCGTTGAATCATACTCTAAGGCCCCGCACCTTTTTCGATGGCGGCGGCAAATGAGCGGTCGACGACATCGGCGGCGTTGAGCTGCTGCTTGACCAGGCCCGATCGAAAATACAGATCGATCGTCTTCTGCTCGCCGGCAACGACGCCGTCGTCGATCGGGGCGACATGGATCCTGGCCCGGCTCAGCCAATTCAGCGGCACCGAAGGCGGAATGCTCATCAGCCTGCCCCAGGTCTCGGCATAGGCCCCGACATGGTTCAGCGACCAGGCGCGGGCGGCCGTGAGACGGCGAAGAAAATCCTCAAGCCGCGGACGCTTATTCTTGATGGCATCGACCGAGGCGACCTGAAAGCTCAATCCGGGCGTCAGGCCTTCTGATGTGATCACCCGCCGCGATTGAAACAACACCTCTTCCTGACTGACATAGGGCTCCCATGTCGACCATGCGTCGACCGAGCCCTGGGTGTAGGCGATCTTGGCGTCGGACGGGGCCAGAAACACGATCTGGACATCGCCTGTCGACCATCCCCGGGATTCAAGCGCCGCCAGAATGAGCTGATGCCCGATCGAGCCGCGGCCGGTCGCGATCTTCCTGCCCTTCAAATCCTCAAAACTTTGAATTTTGGAATCACGCGGCACCAGGATCGCCAGGCCGTCGCCGCTCTGGCGGATGGCGCCAATGGCTTTCACGGGAACGTTGGCGGCCACGGCAAACGTGAAGGGCGCATCGCCGACCAGCCCGGTGTCGATCGCTCCGGCGCCGAGCGCTTCCAGAAGCGGAGCCGCCGCCGGAAACTCCTTCCACTCGATCGTGTACGGCACATCCTTCAGGACGCCGGCCGCTTCCATCACGGCCTGCGAGTTTCCTTTCTGGTCGCCGACGCGCAACACAGTCTGGGCGCTCACTGATGCAATCGCGCCCAGCAACAGGCCCGCGATAAGGAGATTGCGCATCATTCGGCCGCGACTCCCCTGGTGGCGTCGCGCCCGGCGATCAGCTTGCGCGTCAGCGGAATCAATTCGCGGCCATATTCGATGGCGTCGATCAGCGGATCGAAGCCGCGGATCAGGAAATGGCTGATGCCGAGATCGTAATAGTCGCCGAACACCTCGGCGACCTGCTCCGGGGTCCCGACCAGCGCCGTGGTATTGCTGTTGGCGCCGGTCAGTTCGGCGATCTGGGTCCAGAGCCGCTTGTCGATCCGGGTGCCCTGCTCGGCCAGCGCGAGCAGCCGGCGCGCGCCTGCGGTGGCGTGGCCGTCGGCGGGCTTGCGGTAGCCGGTCTGGTCCTGCAAGGCGGTGGCGCGCTGCAGAATCGAGCCGGCCTTGGCCCACGCCTTTTCCTCGGTGTCGGCCAGAATAGGCCGGACCGACAGGCTGAAACGGGGTGCGGCGCGGCCGTGCCTGGCGGCCGCGGCGCGAACCCGCGACGTCACATCGCGCACCTGCGCATAGGACTCGCCCCACAGCGCAAACGTATCGGCATGCTTGCCGGCCACCTCGATCGCGGCGTCGGAAGCGCCGCCGACGAAGATCGGGATGCCCTCGCTGCGGTACGGCTTGATCTGCGAAAACCCGTTCTGAACCTTGTAATATTTGCCGTCATAGGAAAACGGCCTCTCGCCGCTCCATTCGGCGCGCACCACATCCAGAAATTCGTCGGTGCGGGCGTAACGCTCGTCCTTGTCGTCGATGGTGTTACCGTCCTGCTGCAGCTCGGTGGCATTGCCGCCGGTGATGACATGCAGCGCGACCCGGCCGCCGGACAACTGGTCGACGGTGGCGAGCTGGCGCGCCAGCAGGGTCGGCGCGGTAAAACCCGGCCGCTGCGCGATCAGGACATTGAGCCGGTCGGTGATGCCGAGCACATGCTGGCCGATCTGCAATCCGTCCGGCGAGGTCGAATGAAACGCCAGCAAGGCGCGGTCGAAGCCGGCGTTTTCATGGGCTTTCGCCACGGTCTCGATGTGATGCCGGTCGAGCACCGGACCGTTGCGGACGATCGTCTCGGATGAATTGTTGTTGGTGATGAATCCGATGAATTCCACCGACATTGCAAACTCCCTGCTGGTTTCAACATATGATCAGACGCCGAGCGCCAGACGCCCCGCATTCACCCGCGTCGCGTCGTCCTGCGGTGTATGAACCCGGCCGCACAGCACGTCGCGATAATGCCGCTCCAGCGGATTGGCGCGCGTCAGCCCGTGATTGCCGGCGAGCGACAGCGCGTCCTCGACAATCGCGACCGCGTTGTCGGTCACCGTCAGCTTGACGATGTTGGATTCGGACGCGCTCAACAAAATGCCGTCGTCGAAATCGCCGGCAAAACTGTCGATCAGGCGCGCATTGACCGCAAGCCGCGCCTCGATGCCGCCGAGGATTTCCTGCGCGCGCGGCAGAGTCGCCAGCGGCGCCCCGAGATTGGAGGGCACGCGGGTTTTTAGAAAGCCGACCAGCCAGTCGCGCGCGGCCTGCGCGACGCCGTCGTAAATCGAGGCGACGAAGATGGCGTGAACCGTCGCCTGGGTAAAATCCGGCACCCGCCAGTCGTCCGGCTTCCGGACATCGATCTCGTGATCGAGCGGAAACACGACGTCATCGAACACGATGTCGTGGCTGCCGCTGGCGCGCAGGCCGAGATGGTCCCAGGTCTCGACGATGCGTGTCCCCGGCAATCCCGCGGGCACCAGGAACAGGCCGATGCGAATCTCCGCTTCATCGGTTCTGGCCCACACCGCGTACCATTTCAGGATCGGCGCGCCGGTCGAGTAGATCTTGCGGCCGCTGAGCCGCCATCCTTGATCGGTTCTTCGCGCGATCGTCGCCGGCAAGCCGCCGCGCGCCGGCGAGCCCAAATCCGGCTCGACCCGGAGGACGTTGATCATGGCCACGCCTGCGACGGTCTCCCGCGCCAGCCTGCGCGCGAGACGGCCCGGCCAGCGGCTGCTCCTCGCCATCACCAGATGCTGGATGTAATGCATCGACAGCACCAGGGCGGTTGACGGATCGGCCTTCCCGAGAATGTTGAGCACTCGCGCCGTATCGCGCGCCCCGGCGCCGGACCCGCCCAGCGCCGCCGGCACCGTCAGCGCCAGCAATCCCGCTTCGGACAGTCGGTCGAAATTCTCGAACGGAAAGCTGGCGTCGCGGTCATGCAGCGCCGCCCGCTCGGCAAATTCCGCCGCCAGCCGGTTCGCCTTGTCGAAAATTCCGGGAAAAATTCCAGGAAAAATTCCAAGGCTGGCATCCATCGGAGGCTCCTTGCGGGCCGAATTGTCCCGCGAACTCACCAGGTCGCGTCCAGTCCAAGCAGGCCCAGAATGTGCCGCCGCAATTCCGCCAGTGCCGGATCGCCGCGGTGCCGCGGAAACGGGCGATCGACCGCGATATCGGCCTTGATGCGCGCGGGCCGCTCGCTGAACACGATGACGCGGTTGGCCAGGAACACGGCTTCCTCGACATCATGGGTGACGAGCAGCGTGGTGAACCCGCTACGCTGCCACAGCGCGGAGATTTCCGCCTGCATGGTGATGCGGGTCAGCGAATCGAGCTTACCGAGCGGTTCATCGAGCACCAATATCCTGGGATCGTTGACGAGCGCCCGCGCCAGCGCCACCCGCTGCGCCATGCCGCCCGAAAGCTGATGCGGATAGGCGTTGCGGAACGCCGAAAGCCCGACCAGGTCGATCGCGGCATCGACGCGATGACGCTGGCTTTTCAGGATGCCCTGGGCTTCGAGCCCGAGCGCGACATTGTGCCAGACGGTGCGCCATGGAAACAGCGTCGGATCCTGAAACACCACCACCCGCGAGGGAAACGGCCCGGTGATGACATCGCCGTCCTCGCGCAAACTTCCCGAGCGCGGCGCTTCAAGCCCTGCGACCAGACGCAGCAAGGTCGATTTTCCGCAGCCGGACGGGCCGAGCAGCGCGACGAATTCGCCCGGCGCGATCTTGAAGCTGACATCTTCCAGCACCGGCAGCACGGCTCCATCGATGTCGAAGGCGTGGCTGACGCCCTTGACATCCAGCGACGCCCCGGCCGCGCCCGGCCGATCGCGTTCGGCGATGGCGAGCGCTACCATTTGACGACGCCCTTCTGCCAGACCAGTAGCCGGTCGCGCGTCCTGAACAGAAGCGTGATCGCGCCGGAGCACAACAGCGACATCACGATCAGCGCCGCATACATGTTCGCATAGGCCGCCCAGCCCTGGGCCCATTGCAGATACCAGCCGAGCCCGGCCTTGACGCCGATCATTTCGGCGACGACCAGGACGGCAAAGGACGAGCCGAGGCCCATGAACAGGCCGACGAACACATGCGGCAACGCCGCCGGAATCGCGACCTTCAGCACCAGGAACGACGGCTTGGCCCCGAGCGTCCGCGCCACGTCGTAATAGGCGCTGCTGACGCTGGCGACGCCGGACCAGGTCAGCACCGTGACCGGAAACGCGGTCGCCAGCGCGATCAGGAATGTGCTTGCGCTCCAGCTCGACGGAAAACAGAAGAAGGCGATCGGCAGCCACGCCGTCGCCGGCAACGGACCGATGAAGCGCAGGATCGGATGTACCCAATAGCCGACACTGCGCGACCATCCGATCGATACGCCGGTGATGAAGCCGGCCGCAGCGCCGATCGCGTATCCGACCAGTTGAAGTTTCACCGAGGCGAAGGCGCTGGCGAGGAGTTTGGGAAGGTCATCGGTATAGACTTCGACGATAGCCTGCGGCGGCGGAAAAAACGGCAGCGGCAGCCATGCGAATTTGGCGGTCGCAACCTCCCACAGCGTCAGGAACAGCCCGAGCGCCAATAACCACGGCGCGCGGGCGCGCAGCCCCGCCGCGAAACGCCCGAGCCGGCTTCCGCCCAACGTTGTCGCAAGAATGCCGACGGCGACGACAAAGGCAGTGATCGCCAGTTCGTGCGTTCGCGACCAGTCGCCGAGGTCTTCCCACCACAGGCACGACAGTCCGAAACCGGCCCACGCCAGGCTTGCGAATACGGCCGGTCCGTTGACCAGGAACGAGGAAGGCAGCGACAGCGGGCGCGCCTCAAGCGCGGCGCCCTCCTCCGCGGTTTGCGCCAGCACGGCGGCCCTAGACGTCTCGGAATACGTCGACATAAATCCGCTCCGCAAATTTTGTCGTGTCGATACCCGGCTTGAAAACGGACACCAGCTTCAGATCGTCCGCATAGGCCTTCAGTTCCTGCTTCAGCGCGTCGCCGACGGGATGATGATGGTGGGTATGATACCTGACCATCGCCTGCAGATCCTCCGGTGTGGCGGTCTTTGGCGCATAAGGCTGGAACGATGCGGCGGCCTTTTCCGGATTCTGCGAGGTAAACATGGCGGCGTCGAGCAGCGCTTGCGTAAGCGCACGGGCAACCTGCGGCTCGTCGCGCACCAGGCTGCCGCGCAGCCCGACGATGCAGCAGGTCTTGTCTCTGTATTCACCGTCCAGATTGGAGGCGACTTCCTTGTAGTCCTTATCCTTCAGCCAGAGATAGGCGATCGGATCGGACGCCAGGAACGCCTGCACTTCGCCCTTCTGGACGGCGAGTTGCAAGAGATTGCCGGGATAGGCGCGCCAATCGACATCGGTGTTGGGATCGATGCCCTGCTTGGCGAGCTGGATCGAAAAGAAATTCTTTTCAGGGCTCGTGAGATCACCAACCGCAACCGTCTTTCCCTTGAGATCGGCAAGCTTGTCGACGCCCGAATTCACGTGAGACAAAACCCGCAGACAACCGCCGTGGGTGCCGGCGGCGATCTTGACGTCAAACCCTTGTTCGAGCGGCTTCAGCCAGCGCAGCGCCATGCCGAGGCCCGCATCGGTCTTGCCGGTGGCGATGGCTTCCAGAAGCTGGTCGGTCGATCCGCTGTAATTGACCAGCTCGACATCGAGATTCTGCTTGCGGAAGAAACCGTAATCGATCGCAACCGGCAGCGGTGTAAGGCAGACGGCGCCGGCGTTCCAGGACAGGCTGAGTTTTCGCGGCGTACCCGTGAGCGGCGGCGCGTCGGACGATGTCTTGCAGATCGGAAACTCCGAGAAGTCGATCGCCGGCGCAATCGGGCGGTACGGAAAGGCCTGTGCGCTGAACACGCCGATCGGCGCCGCGAGCGCCGCAGCGGCGCCCGCCTGCAACAATGCGCGGCGATTCAGCAACGCCTTGTCCTGCTTGACGTCTTTCGGCATCTCGTTCTCCTGTTGTGACGCGACATGAAATTCCATCAGCGCAACGCAACAGCGCCGCGCCGGCGGCTTTCGCGCTAGCGGTCAGTGAATATGATTGAATTCCGGCGAGCTTCTTCTGCTCGCATTCCGTTGAAATCGGCGCGAATGATGCGCGGCAGCATTCCAATCGTCAATGAAATGGAATTTTGAATGTAAAAGCGAATGGAGAGATTATCTCCACGATGATCTCTCTGCGCGATGAAACGGTTTGCTTCACTGGCGGAATCTGAAGTGACGCCGCTGGCGCAATTTCGAATATCCGGCGCGCACCATATCCGCACGGCACCATAACTTTCTTTACCAGCATCGGCTGCGAGGCGATCATTGCCTGGGGCGTCAAATATTCAGTCGGCCATTTCATTGACTGCATCCCTTCCGGCCGTAGGCTTGCAACATCGACGAAAGATCGGGTTGAGACGCCATCGGAGGGGTTACGCGCATGCAGACGATCAAGCCTGAAACCAAATCACATGGATGCCTGCGGATGATGATCGGCGGCGCATTGAGCGCAGCCTTGGTGAGCTTCGTGTTGATAGCGTCCGCAGCGGCGGCGGATGTCGTCACGCTTCGCGTCGGCGACCAGAAAGGCGGCAATCGTTCCCTGCTCGAGATCGCGGGTCTTGCCAACGATCTTCCCTACAAAATCGAATGGTCCGAATTTCCCGCGGCGGCGCCGATTCTCGAAGCGCTCAATGCAGGCGCCCTCGATGTCGGCTACACCGGCGATCTCGCCTTCCTGACCGTCTATGCCGCAGGCGCGCCGATCAAGGCGATCGGCGGCACCCGCTCCGACGCCCGCACGCAGGCGATCCTGGTGCGCAAGGATTCTCCGATCAAGAGCATCGCCGATCTCAAGGGCAAGCGCCTGGCCGGAACACGCGGCGGCTGGGGCCAGTTCCTGATCGACGCCACGCTGGAAAAGGCGGGCGACAGGATCGACGATGCGACCTTCGCGCCACTCGGCCCGGTCGATGCGAAGATCGCGCTTCTCGCCGGTTCGATCGACGGCTGGGCGATCTGGGAACCCTATGTTTCCTACGCCACGCTGAAGGACAACGCGCGCATCGTCGCGGACGGCGAAGGCCTGACACCCACCATCACATTCTTTGTCGCGTCGGATCAGGCCATCGCGACCAAGCGCGCCGCCGTGCAGGATCTGGTGCGGCGGCTGAACAAGGCGCGGCTGTGGTCGCTGGATCATTTGGGCGAATACGCCAAAGCCACGGCGGCCCTCACCCAGTTGCCCGAAGACGTGCTGCTCAGCGCCTATACCGCGCAGCGGACCAGCCCGATCGTGATCGATACAAACCTCGTCACGGAAATTCAGCAGGCTTCCGACCGCGCCACGCGGTACGGCATCCTGCCCACAACGCTGGACGTGGAAACAGCGGTCGATCGCCGTTTTACGGCGGCCTCGGCCGGATCCAACTGACGGGTAAGATCAGGATCAGTTGCCCGGTCGGCTTGGGGTTCACTTGGGCTCCGCGGAGCCATTCCGCGCAGTGTACGCATGCTTGCATGGAGCGTGCGAACGGTTAGTTTTGCCGTCATGAGTCGCGGGCTGCATACGCGGCCCGTTTCATGCTCCGCCGGAACCTCATGACCCATTTTACGCCGCATCAGGATTCCGCGCTGAAGGCCGTTGCCGACTGGCTCAAGGCCAAGCCCGGCCGGAACAGCACGCCGCCGGTGTTTCGGCTGTTCGGCTATGCCGGAACCGGCAAGACCACGCTGGCGCGCCATATCGCCGATGGCGTCGACGGCGAGGTGAAATTCGCGGCCTTTACCGGCAAGGCCGCGCTGGTGATGCGCAACAAGGGCTGTGACAACGCCTCGACCATCCACTCGCTGATCTACCGCGCCCGCGAATCCGGCGTCGAACAGCCGAGCTTTGAATTGTGGGACGATGCGCCGGCGTCAAAAGCGAAACTGATCGTGATCGACGAATGCTCGATGGTGGACGCCGAACTCGGCCGCGACCTGATGTCGTTCGACTGCCCGCTGCTGGTGCTCGGCGATCCCGCTCAGCTGCCGCCGATCCAGGGCGCCGGCTTCTTCACCAATGGCGAGCCCGACGCGATGCTGACCGAAGTGCATCGCCAGGCGCAGGACGATCCGATCGTGCGGATGTCGATGGATATCCGTGACGGCCGCGAACTCGAGATCGGCCGCTACGGCGAAAGCGAGGTGGTGTCGCGCGCCGAGCTCGATCCGGAGCGGGTGATGAGTGCCGACCAGGTTCTGGTCGGGCGCAATAACACAAGGCGCGCCTATAACATGCGGGTGCGGCAGAAACAGAACATCGAGGATCCGCTGCCGGTCGCCGGCGACAAGCTGGTCTGCCTGCGCAACAACCGCAAGAAGGGCCTGTTCAATGGCGGGTTGTGGCGGGTCAAGGCACGCGCGCAGTCGAAATCCAAGATCATCACCATGCGGCTGATGCCGGACGAGGATTTCGGTCACAAGGTGACGAAAGTCTCGGTGCGCGGCGATTGTTTCGGCGGCGCCATCGAGACGATCCCGTGGGAACAGCGCAAGCCCTATGACGAATTCGATTACGGCTATGTGCTGACCGTGCATAAATCGCAGGGCTCGCAATGGGACGACGTCGTGCTGTTCGACGAAAGCTTTGCGTTTCAGGACAGCCGCGCCAGGTGGCTTTACACCGGCATCACCCGCGCCGCGAAGCGGTTGAGCGTGGTGGTGTAGATCGGTACCTTCGGACCTCTTCATTGAGGAGCCGCTAGCGTCTCTTCACCATGAGGAACTAATCGCTTCCTGCAAAACAGAATCGTAACCACCATTAAACACGACCGTCATTCCGGGGCGCATCGAAGATGCGAACCCGGAATCTCGAGATTCCGGGTCTGGTCCTACGGACCATCCCGGAATGACAGTGATAGTAGCCAGCGCGGGTGGGTAAAGGCGCCTCTCGCGCCATGCCCACCAATTAAGAGGTTCGACGCGGGGCGAGCATCAGCGCGAACGCGGAACGACGGCTTGCGTGGCGGGAGGAGACTCACGGAGCCGTGTCTGCCGGGCTGTAACAAAACCGGTCTCGCCGCGTATCTTGAGGGCGTCGGGCGGGCTAGAGCCTTTTCGGTTCTGATGGAATCAGAACCGAGGTTCTACTCTCTTGTTTTGACGCGTTTTTTAACGCGAACCGGAAGCCACTTCGCTCGAAAACGCTATATTGGCCGTTGCGAACCGCAACTCCCGCTTTAAGCTGTCTCCCAATCCGCTGACCCCGGAGGAAACCATGTTCCGTGATATGCCCCGCCGTTCCTTCAACCGACTGTCGCTCTGCGCCGCCGCTATGGGCGCGCTGGCGATCGCCGCGTTCGCGACGCCCTCGCGCGCCGCCGAGGACGCCGTGATCATTCCCGCGCCCGCGATCGACGCTCCATCGTCCGGCGGTATCCAGACGGTGGTTCTGTCGGGCGGCTGCTTCTGGGGCGTGCAGGGTGTGTTCCAGCACACCGCCGGCGTCGTCAGCGCGGTGTCCGGCTATGCCGGCGGCGGCAAGGCGACCGCCAATTACGAGACCGTCAGCACCGGCACCACCGGCCATGCCGAGTCGGTTCGGGTCAAATACGATCCGGCCAAGATCAGCTACGGCAAGCTGCTGCAGATCTTCTTCTCGGTGGTACACGATCCGACCGAGCTCAACCGGCAGGGCCCGGACAGCGGCACGCAATATCGCTCGGCGATCTTCACCACCTCGGACGAACAGAAGAAGGTGACCGACGCCTATATCGCCCAGCTCAACGCCGCCAAGGCGTACAGGAAGCCGATCGTGACCAAGGTGGGACCGCTCGAGGGGTTCTATCCGGCGGAGGCCTATCATCAGGATTACCTGACGCTGCACCCCAACCAACCCTATATTGCCTATAATGACATCCCGAAGGTCGAGAACCTGAAGAAGATTTTCGCGGAAAACTATATCGAGAAGCCGACGCTGGTGGGCGACGCCAAGGCCACCGATTGACGGCTAGCTAGGAGGTTTCATGTCCGACACCAAGACCACGGCCGGCAAGGTCGTAAAGAGCGAGACGGAGTGGCGCAAAGAGCTGACGCCGATGCAATATGCGGTGCTGCGCGAGAAGGCGACCGAACGGCCGTTCTCCGGCGAATATGAGCATGAGCACCGGCCGGGCACCTATACCTGCGCCGGCTGCGGTCAGACGCTGTTCGAATCGGATGCGAAGTTCGATTCCGGCTGCGGCTGGCCGAGCTTCACGGCGCCCTCGGCCGTAAGCCAGGTCGACGAAGAGCGCGACTTCAGCCACGGCATGATCCGGACCGAAGTGCTGTGCTCAAAATGCAATGGCCATCTCGGCCATGTGTTCGACGACGGCCCCGGCCCGACCGGTTTGCGCTATTGCATCAATTCGGCGGCGCTGAAATTGCAACCCAAATAGACCGCACCGGCCCGGTCGCTGGAACCGGACATCGGCATATGATTTGCTCGGCAGGTTGAGCCGGCGGAAACGCGTCCGCCGGCGGCTTGTTGGGGAATGCACGATGTCTCTCGGAACGATACTCATCATCATCGTCATCATCTATCTGCTGGGCGGCCTGAGCGGCCGGTTCGGCGGCTACGGCTACGGCATGGGCCATTCCGGGATGGGCCTCGGCGGGGTGGTCCTGGTGGTATTGATCGTGCTCCTGCTGCTGGGTATGTTTTGATGCTATAACTATTTGAAATATAAGGATTTACTATAACGGGAACCCGATCCGGGCCAGATTCATCATCTGGCGCGCCAAGAGTCGCATTTCTGTCAAACGAGCTTATATTAGAGGCTGTCCTGGAATGAAGTGTGTCGGCGCCGGCCCGGTTGGCGGTCCCCGCACGAATCGTACGCGGCCTCGGCCGCGCTCCCACGAGAACATAAGGGTCCTTGAGCATGGCTTTCAGCTACAACACCGCCGCCGAACTGTTTCCCGCCGCGATCCGCAAGAAGAAACGGGCCGGCTTTGCGTATCGGCGATTTGGCACCGCGGCCGAAGCGGTACGCTTCGCGATCGAGGAATTGCCGGCGGATTCGCTGAACGGCGCCTATCTGCAGGTTGACGAAGCCCGCTTCGACCAAAGCGGCATCCGCTCGCTTTACGAAAGCGAAGCCTTCCCGCTGCCACGCCGTCCTCGCGCGGCTGCGCCTGCCGGCGACAAAGCCGACGCCGACGCGGCGTAATCCCGCTCCGCAGAATCAAAACGCGCCCCCTCTTCCATTCGGAAGAGGGGGCGCGTTCCTGTTTGAACTATCCCGTCAAGCCTTATGTGTTCGTCAGCGCGGTTGCCGGTCCATCCAATGCCGCAACATCCGCATGTTGCGGATATTGGCGCGGAACAAGACGTCGAACGCATCGCCCGCGACCGGCACCATCCCGACCACGCCTTCCAGCGCGACATTGGCGAGCATCCGCGCCGTGATGTGCCAGGGCGCGCCGAGCGCACGGGCCTCGCGCACCAGCCACAGCGAAAACGCCGACGCGATGAGGTCGCCGACCACCGGAATCAGGCGGACCACGCCGTCGATGCCGTAACGGATATTGGTGCCGGGCAGGACGAAGGCGACGTCCAATAGCTTCGCCAGCGCATCGAGCCGGGCCAGCCGCTGCTCGCGGGTGAGGTTGCCGAACGGATTGGCGCTGGAATGGCCGAAGTCGAAGCGGAAACCGCGAAACCCTGCGCCCAGCGCTTCCCGGGGGATCTCCCGGCCATCCTGGTCGATGACAGGGCCTTGCGCCTCGGCGTGACGAAACGCCGTGCCGCGAAAAGCCGAGCCGCCCCCAGTCCGGGAACCGGCGCTTCCGGAATAGGCAGGTTTTCGGGGATAAAGATCGTTTGGCATGGCCATCAGATGGGTAACGCGCAGGACCGGCGCAAGTTGCCTATGCGGCGCGGCCCTCCGCAATTGCCGGGTCTTACGCGGACGCCAGTTCGTCGATCACCTCATGCGACAACCATGAGCACACCGTCGCCGGGACGAAGCCGACCAGACCATAGAGGATAAATTGCGCGGCACCGCTGTCGGACCCCCTGGAGCCGTAGAGAAACTCCGCCGCGACGAAAGCAATGGCGCCAACGATCAGCATCCGGATCACGGGCGCGATTTTTCTGACATGGAAGAAAATATCGTCCACCGCCGCGATCATCAGAACCGGCAGGATACCGAACAAATAGCTGTATTGCAGCGTCTTGAGAAAGACCGCGAACAGCTTGCTGACGGCGGACCAGCTCGGCTGATCCCAGTAGCCGGACATCACCGTGGTCGCCAGCAGCAGAAAGAACCCGCCGAAAAACGGCCCCAGCACTGCAAAAATCAGATACCGCTTCATGCTCCGCCTCCAGGCCTATTTCGCTCCTAACCGCCGCTCAATCTGCCGGAGGCGCTCTGCAAAGGCGGCACGGCGGCCCTCTACTCGCCCCACGCGGCGAAGGCGTCATTGAAGGCGCGCTCGCCGGGTGAACCCTTTTCGATGGCGATGATGGCGCGGCGCTGGTTGACATAAACCAGCGGCACGTCGAACCACGAACGTTCCTTCAGAAGCTGGATGTTGCGGGCGCGGTCGGAATCGACGTTGGACAGCCCGACCAGGAAGAAGCCGTCGGTGACCTTGACGGCGAGGCCGGCCAGGGGCGTGCCGCGCGCCTGCTCGTTCGACTTCATCAGAATGCCCGGCACGTTGCTGACGCCGCCGCCGTCGAAATCGGGCGGCAGGATGAAGGTCAGCTCCGCAGTATGGCTGGCCGGCAGCGAGGTATCGGTGTTGCGGCGGAACGACATCGTCATCTTGAACTTGCGGTCGGGGATGTCGATGTCGGCGCGCACCGCGATATCGGCGGGCTGACCGTTGCCGGCCTTCACCTGTTCGGTGCGCCAGACCACCGTGCCGACATATTGCTTGCCCTTGGGATCGGACGGATCTTCGTCGTAGAGCACCACGCGCTGCGCCACCGGCGCGACCTCGTCGCTCGACGGCGGCTGGCCGACGCGATCCGGAATCTTCGGTTTCGACAGCGGCGTGGAGGAATCCTTCGGCGCCTCGGCAACCTGGGACGACCTCAACAGTCCGCTCACGGCGTTCAGCACCGGCTTGCCCCAGAGGATGCCGACACCCACCAGAATCAGCACGATGCCGACAACGATCGCGCTCTTGAACGGAAACACCGGACCGGTGCGGACACGCTTCTTGTCGCGATTCCTGTCCGGCGGCAGGCGCGGCCGCGAGGGGGCCGCCGACGGCGCATAGCGCTCGGCTTCCTCGATCGATTCATCATAGGAATAGGGCGCGTCCGGATCGGCGCCGCGGTTTTCCAGGTTCGGCTCCAGCCGGTCGAATTCCGGCGATGGCGAGGGCACGTTGGCATAGGTCTTCCGCGCCGCGCGGTTGGCCTGGGCGGCGGCGCGTCCGAGATCGTCGGCGTCGGCGGCGATATCGCGGAAGC
>NZ_JAAVUS010000015.1 GCF_018449525.1 Bradyrhizobium sp. dw_78 | reverse complement strand
CGGATCAGCAGATTCCGCAGCTCATCTACGCGCCCTGGACCAAGTTCTGCCTGAAGGGCCAGGACGCCGGCGCCAAGCAGGTCTGCTTCACGGGCAAGGATGGGCGCATCGAGTCGGGCCAGCCGGTGATCGCAGCCGTGATCATCGAGCCTGAAGGCGAGCCGAAGAAGATCCTGCGCGTGACGCTGCCGCTGGGCATGCAACTCGTTCACGGCACCCGCATCATCGTCGACAACAATCCTCCGATCCAGTCTCCCTATGTGATCTGCTTCCAGAATGGCTGCATGTCGGATTACGAAGCCACGCCGGAACTGCTCGCCAATATGAGGAAGGGACAGAATCTGGTGGTTCAGGCCATCAATTCCAACGGCGCGCCGCTGACCTTGCCGCTGCCGCTGCAGGAAACCGGCGGCAGCTTCGCCAAGGCCTATGATGGGCCGCCGACCGATCCGAAGGAATTTGAAGAGAACCAGAAGAAGCTGCAGGAAGAGCTGCAAAAGCGCGCGGAAGAGGCCCGCAAGAAGCTCGAGGCCACCCAGCCGCAGGGCCAGGCTCCGGCCACTCCGCCCGGTAAATAAAACAAGAGGCAGATCGTCTCAAACAAAAGGCGCCCGGTCGGGCGCCTTTTTCGTGCGAAGCGCTATTGCGTGAGAAGCGTTATTCCCGGATCGACTTGGCGGAAGATCCCTGGCGGGAGATCTAATTTTCCTGGCGCGAGATTTAATTCAACGAAGGATTTCGCGGCCGGTAGCCGCCTGATTTGTCCTTCACGAAAATCTCGGCGACCTGTGAGTGCCGGATCGGCTCGTCCGAGTCGTCGGGCAACAGGTTCTGCTCTGAAACATAGGCGACGTATTCCGAGTCCGAATTCTCGGCGAGCAGGTGATAGAACGGCTGATCCTTGTGCGGCCGGACATCCTCGGGGATCGCCAGCCACCATTCCTCGGTATTGCTGAATTCCGGATCGATGTCGAAAATCACGCCCCGGAACGAAAAGATCCGGTGGCGGACGATCTGCCCGATCTGAAATTTGGCGGTACGCGTTTTTATCATGTTTTGTCGAATAGACCATGATTGTGGCCGATGCTAGAGGCAAACGGGCGAATTAACCCTAAGCTGTGGCGGCTGTCCGGTGTGCCGACCGGGGGCGATTGCGATGAAAAAGACATTTCCCGATGCTCGATGTTCTCAATCTGGCGCTGCCGTATTTCGGCTTGATCTTCATCGGCTTCGCCTGCGGTAAGGCCAAGGCGATCCCCGAGGCCGGCCTGGCCTGGATGAGCTTCTTCCTGCTTTATGTTTCGTTGCCGGCGCTGCTGTACGGCATCATGTCCAAAACGCCGTTTGCCGAACTCAACAACCCGCCGTTTCTGATCGCAACCACGCTCGGCACGATGAGCGCTTTCGTGCTCGCGCTGCTGACGGGCCGCCTGGCCGGAAGGTTGACGTTGCGTGAGGCGACGCTGGCGGGCCTTTCCGGCGGCTATGGCAATATCGGCTATATGGGCCCCGGCCTGTCACTGGCCGTGCTGGGGGCGAAAGCCGCGGCGCCGACCGCGCTGATCTTCTGCTGCGACAGCATCTTCCTGTTCTCGATCGTGCCGCTCCTGATCGCGCTCACCGACCGCAAGCATCCGTCGCTGCTGCATACGCTCGCCGTCGTGGCGCGGCAGATCGTTTTCAATCCGTTGATCATGTCGACCTGCGCGGGATCGCTGGCGGCCGCGATCCATTTCCGTCCGCCAGTTGCCATCGATCATATGCTCTTGTTTCTGCAAAACGCTGCGGCGCCGGTGGCGTTGTTCGCGCTCGGCGTGACGGTCGCGCTGCGTCCATTCGGCCGCGTGCCGTGGGAGGTTCCCGGCGTGGTCGCGATCAAGCTCCTGATCCATCCCTTGATCGTATTCGGATTGATGTTGCTGGTGGGGCCGTTCGCGCAGCCCTGGGCCGCAACCGCGGTCCTGATGGCATCGTTGCCGCCGGCGTTGAACGTGTTCGTGATCGCCCGGCAGAACGACAGCTGGATCGAACCGGCTTCCGTCGCGGTGCTGATCGGAACCTTCGCCTCGGTCGTCACGCTCACCGGCGTGATGTGGCTGTTGCAGACGGGCCGGCTGGTGTTTCCTTAGAGCACGATCCGGAAAAGTGGAAACCGGTTTCCCCTCGCGACAAACGCGGAACGCGTTTGCGCGGAGATCATGCTCAAACAGAAAGATAGAGCTGGATGACGATTCGAAGAAAAGTCATCCAGCTCTAACCAACCCGCCGTGACGGCCGCCATGACGGCGCCAGACCCTCGCGCATGGCGATGCGCCGAAGCGGCCCGATCGAGCCGAGCAGATGCAGGCCGGCCGCGCGCAGCGACTGGATCGGCAGGAAATCGCTGAGCAGCGAACGGTTCGCTAGATCGATCGCCCAGGTCCGGGTCGCGACATCGGCGCTGCGGGCGGAATGATAGCGGTCGAGCACCTGCGGTGCGCCCGGATCGCCGCCGGCAGCCACGGTGTCACGCACGATGCCGGCGATATCGGCCGCGTCGCGCAATCCCATGTTGAGGCCCTGCGCACCGATCGGCGGCAGCACATGCGCGGCTTCGCCGACCAGCGCGATGCGGCGTTGGGCAAATCTCGCGGGCAGCTCGATCGCGAGCGGAAACAGATTCCGTCCGGGTTCGACCCGGATGCGGCCGAGGACGGAATGCGACCGCGCTTCCGCGGCCTCCGACAACGCGTCATCCGACAGCGCGATCAGCCGTTCAGCCTCCTTGGGCGCGGAAACCCACACCACGCTGGAACGCGCGCCGGGCAATGGCACGAACACGCACGGGCCTTGCGGCGTGTGAAACTCGGTCGAGACATTGCCGTGCGGCCGGGAATGGGTGACGTTGAAGGTCAGCGCCGCCTGATCGAGCAGGCGCTGCCTGATCTCGATGCCGGCGGCTTTCCTGGAAAGCGATTGCCGTCCGTCGGCGCCGGCCACAAGGCGCGCCGCAAGCGATTGTCCGCCGGCGGTGCGAATGGTGACGATGGCCTCTCCCGGTTCAATCGCCTCCGCCTCGTCATCGAACCGGATCAGTTCCGGAAGCGCCGCGGCGCGATCTTCCAGCGCCACCATCAATTCGCGGTTTTCGATGTTGTAGCCGAATTCCGCCAGACCGATTTCCTCGGACGAAAACCTGACCTCCGGGGCGCGGATCAGCCGGCCGGTGTCATCGACCAGCCGCATGCTCCGCAACGGCGCCGCCTTGTCCTCGCAACGGGACCAGACGTCCAGACCCTGCAAAAAGCTGACGGAATCGCCGAGCAGGGCGGTGGTGCGGTTGTCGGCATAAGGCGCGCGCCGGGCGATCAGGGCGGTCTTCGCGCCGGTCTGCGCCAGCGCGATCGCGGCCGAAACTCCGGCGGGCCCGCCGCCGATCACGGCCACATCGAAGGGAACTGGGGCATCGTTCATACCGGCACAATTGACGTTCCCGGCGGCATTTTCAAGCCTGCGTTGCGGGCCCTTTTGTCTACCAAATCGCGCGGCGGAACGCCGCAAGCGCCGATGTGCAAAAGTGCGCGATTCCTGATAGCACTGCCGCCTTGATGGACCAGGCCGACCAGCAGGATTCGTTGTCCGCGCCGCCGCACACGCGGGCAGCCGCCTTCTCCGTGCATGTCTTCACGGCATTGGGGGCGGGCATCGCCCTGATCGCGCAATTGGAGGCGGTACGCGAGCATTGGCCTGCGATGTTCGGCTGGCTCGGGGTCGCGCTCGTGATCGACGCGATCGATGGCCCGATCGCGCGGCGGCTGGACGTCGGCCGGGTACAGCCGAACTGGTCCGGCGAAGTGCTCGACCTCGTGGTCGATTTCGTCACCTATGTCTTCGTGCCGGCCTATGCGATCACTGCGAGCGGCCTGCTGCTGCCGCTGGCGGCGCCGCTGCTTGGCGTCGGAATCGTCGTTTCGGGCGCGCTCTATTTCGCCGACCGCCGCATGAAGGCGGCAGACAATCATTTTCGCGGTTTTCCGGCGCTGTGGAATGCCGCCGCCTTCTATCTGTTCCTGTTGCGTTGGCCGCCCGCGCTCTCCAGCCTCGCGATCGCGATCCTGATCGCGGCGACATTCATTCCATTCCACGTCCTGCACCCGGTGCGCGTGGCGCGGCTGCGCGGGTTGACGCTGTCGTTGATCGCGGTATGGGCGGTGCTCGCGATCTACGCGCTGGTCAATGATTTCGACGTCGGCGCGCCGGTCACCATCGCCCTGTGCGCGATCGCCGTTTATGTCGCGGGAAGCGACGCGGCGATCCGCCTCGCTCGATCGTTCGGCATATGATCGCACTGTGGTCCAATCCGGAAACCTGGGCGGCGTTGCTGACGCTGACGGCGCTTGAGATCGTCCTCGGCATCGACAACGTCATTTTCCTCTCCGTCATCGTCGCGCGCATTCCGCCGCCGCAGGCGAAGCGGGCGCGGCAGATCGGGCTGGCGCTGGCGCTGGTGTTTCGCATTCTGCTGCTCAGCCTGCTGGTATGGCTGATCGGGCTGACGCAGGCCGTTTTCACGGTCAATGGCGTTGGCTTTTCCTGGCGAGATATCATCCTGATCGGCGGCGGGTTGTTTCTGATCGCCAAGGCGACGCACGAAATTCATGGGGAAATGGAAGCCCACGACCGGGAAGCCGAAAGCGCGTTCGGGGCGCGCGCGTTCGTCTGGATCATCCTGCAGATCGTCGTCATCGACCTTGTGTTCTCGCTGGATTCGATCATCACCGCGATCGGCATGGCGCAGGATCTTCAGGTCATGGTGGCCGCCGTGATCGTTGCCTGTCTCGTCATGTACGCCTCGTCGGGGCCGGTGGCGAGATTCGTCGCCGAGCATCCCACCACCAAGATGCTGGCGCTGGCGTTCCTGCTGCTGATCGGCGTGGCGCTGGTTGCCGATGGATTCCAATTCCACATCCCGCGCGGCTACATCTATTTCGCCATCGCGTTTTCGGCGGCGGTCGAGGCCTTCAATGTGCTGGCCAAGCGCAACCGCAAAACAACCGGCCATTAATCGATTGGAGACCTTCCCCTAAGCCATCGAGTTGACAACGCGGCCTCGATGGCCTTGGCTCCGCTCAAGAGAATCCCGGGAAATATCCAAAGGAGGACCCTCGATGACCAAAGCCGTGCGCGTGCATCAGGTAGGGGGCCCGGAAGCTCTGATATATGAAGCCGTGGATGTGCCGGCACCGGGTCCTGGCGAGGTGCATATCCGCCAGCACGCGGTCGGCCTCAATTTCATCGACGTGTATTTTCGCAACGGCCTCTACAAGGCGCCGGGCCTGCCGTTCGTCATCGGCAATGAGGCGGCGGGCGAAGTCGTGGCGGTCGGACCCGGCGTGACCAATTTTCATCCCGGCGATCGCGTCGCCTATTACTACACGCTCGGCGCCTACGCTTCCGAACGCAACATTCCCGCGGAGCGGCTGGTCAAATTGCCCGACCACATCACCTATGAGCAGGGTGCCGTGCTGATGCTGAAGGGGCTGACGGTCTGGTATCTCCTGCACAAGACCTTCAAGGTCGAGCCGCACCATCGCGTGCTGATCCATGCCGCCGCCGGCGGCATCGGCCTGCTCGCCTGCCAATGGGCGAGGGCGATGGGCGCGCATGTCATCGGCACGGTGGGATCGAAGGAGAAAGCCGAGTTGGCGCTCGCCAATGGCTGCGATCACGTCATCCTCTATAACGACGAGGATTTCGTGGCGCGCGTGAAACAGATCAGCCGCAACGAGCTTTGTGATGTCGTCTATGACGGTGTCGGCAAATCGACCTTTCCAGGCTCGTTGTCCTGTCTCAAGCCGCGCGGACTGTTCGTGAGCTTCGGCAACGCGTCGGGCCCGGTGCCGCCATTTGCGATTGCCGAACTCAACAACCACGGCTCGCTGTTCGCGACCCGGCCGAAGCTCAACGATTACATCGCCAATCGTTCGGAACTGCTGGAGGGCGCCGACACGTTGTTCGCCGCCGTCATCAACGGCACGATCCATGTGCCGATCAACCATGCCTATGCGCTGAAGGATGCGGCCAAGGCCCATATCGACCTGGAAAGCCGCGCCACCACCGGTGCATCGATCCTGAAGCCTTAATCGATCGTCATTGCGGGCCAACGGGTCGGCGCAAAGCGCCGCCCGATGACAGGTTCCACGAAGCAATCCAGCATGTTGAGAGCCGGATTGCTTCGTCGCTTGCGCTCCTCGCAATGGCGGAGAAAGCAGCCTACGCCACCCGTCTCGCAGCCCCTATCTTGGTCAGGATCAAATCAAGACAATCGATCATCGTGCCGATTTCATCGCGCGTGACGGTGAGCGCCGGCATGAACCGCAATGCATCCGCTTGCGGCGAATTGAGGAGCACGCCGGCCTCGAACGCTTGCGCCACGATCGACGCGCCGATCGGAAGCTTCAGGTCGAGCGCCAGCAACAGACCTTGTCCCCGAACTTCGCCAAGACCGTGCCGCGCCGACAACCGCTGCAATTCGCTCTCCAGATACAGGCCGCTATCGACAACCGTTTTCAGGAATTGCGGTTTGCCGACCTGTTCGATCACCGCAAGCCCCGCGGCACACATCAGCGGATTGCCATTGAACGTGCCGCCCTGGTCGCCATGCTCGAAACAGGACGCGTGTTCGGTCGCCAGCAGCGCCGCCAGCGGTACGCCGCCGCCGATGCCTTTTCCGAGTGTCATGATGTCGGGTTCGATCCCGGCATGCTCGTGGTGAAAGAGTTTGCCGGTGCGGCCGATGCCGGTCTGGATCTCGTCGACGATCAGCAGCAGGCCGCGCTGCTCGGTCAGCGCCCGCAATTCCCGCAAAAACCGATCGGTCGCGGGCCAGACGCCGGCTTCGCCCTGGATCGGCTCCAGCATCACGGCGACGGTCTGCTCGTTGATCAGGCGACGGACCGAGGCGAGATCGTTCAGCCTGGCCTTGCGAAAGCCGGGTACTTTCGGTTCGAACAGCGGCTCGAACGCCTTCTTGCCGGAAGCCGACATGGTCGCCAGCGTGCGGCCGTGGAAGCCGCCTTCGAAGGTGATGATTTCGAACGCGCCGTTCTTGTGCAGTGTACCATATTTGCGCGCTAATTTGATCGCGCCTTCATTGGCTTCCGCGCCGGAATTGGCGAAGAACACCTGATCGAAACAGCTCAGTTCGACCAGGGCATTCGCGAGCCGGAGGCTCGGCGCGTTGTAGAAGGCCGGACTCGGGTTCAGCAACAGCTTGGCCTGCGCCGCCAGCGCATCGGTAACGGCGGGCGGGCAGTGGCCCAGGCAGTTCACCGCCCAGCCCTGGATGAAGTCGAGATAACGCTTGCCGGTGTCATCCCACAGCCACGAGCCTTCGCCTTTGACGAAAACGGTCGCCGGGCGCGGGGTGATATCCATCAAGGCGTCGAACGGATGCGTGGCAACGGTCATGTCGATCTCCTGCGGTTCGGTGAAATGGGGCCAAAACGAAAGAAGGCCGCACGTTGCGGGTGCGGCCTTCTCGAAAACGTTGCTGATTTATCTGTTCAGCGTTGTCGTCGGACACGGCGCAGCCCATCATCGTCGCAGGTGCGACGAGGGAAAGTGGCGCGGCGTTGGATCCGGTTCGATGTCATGGGACGCGGCCATACAGCCGAACGATGGCGGATGTCAAGCATTCCATTCAGAATCCGGCGACGCTGCCGTGCAGATCGTATTCGTCCGAGCGTTCGATTTTGGCGGTGACGATCTCGCCGACGCGCAGCGGACGGCGGCTCGAAACATAGACCGCGCCGTCGATCTCCGGCGCATCCGCTTTCGAGCGGCCCTTCGAGACGGTCGGGCCGACTTCATCGATGATGACCTGCTGCCTTGTGCCGACCTTGCGCTTCAACCGGCGGGCGGAAATCTTCTGCTGGCGCGCCATCAGCGCGTTCCAGCGCTCCTGCTTGACCTCGTCCGGGACGGCACTGCCTAGCGCGTTCGATGCCGCGCCCGCGACCGGCTCATATTTGAAACAGCCGACGCGGTCGATCTCGGCTTCATCCAGCCAGTCGAGCAGATAAGCGAAGTCGGAATCGGTCTCGCCGGGAAAGCCGACGATGAAGGTCGAGCGCAACGTTAGATCCGGACATTGCTCGCGCCATCGCTTGATCCGCTCGAGCGTCTTGTCCTGCGCCGCCGGACGCTTCATCGCCTTCAGCACATCGGGGCTCGCATGCTGAAAGGGAATGTCGAGATAGGGCAGCACCTTGCCGTCGGTCATCAGGCCGATGACCTCGTCGACATGCGGGTAGGGGTAGACATATTGCAGCCGGATCCAGGCGCCGAGCTCGCCGAGCTCGCGCGCGATATCATAGAATTTGGCGCGGACCTCGCGGTCCTTCCACGGGCTCATCGCATATTTCAAATCGACGCCATAGGCCGAGGTGTCCTGCGAGATCACCAGCAATTCCCTGACGCCGGCGCCGACCAGTTTTTCGGCCTCACGCAACACGTCGTTGGCCGGACGCGACACCAGGTCGCCGCGCAGCTTCGGGATGATGCAGAAGCTGCACCGGTTGTTGCAGCCTTCGGAAATTTTCAGATAAGCGTAATGCCGTGGCGTCAGCTTGACGCCCTGCGGCGGCACCAGGTCGAGATGGGGATTATGCATCGGCGGCAGCGCGCGGTGTACCGCCTCCAGCACGCTCTCATATTGCTGCGGTCCGGTGATCGAGAGCACCCCGGGATGGGCCGCCTCGATCTGCTCCGGTTCCGCGCCCATGCATCCGGTGACGATGACCTTGCCGTTCTGGGCCATCGCTTCGCCGATGGCGCCCAGCGATTCCTGCTTGGCGCTATCGAGGAAGCCGCAGGTGTTGACGATGACGATATCGGCGCCGTCATGCTTGCGCGCCAGTTCATAGCCTTCCGCCCGCAGCCGCGTGATGATCCGCTCGGAATCCACCAGCGCCTTCGGGCATCCCAGGGACACAAAGCTGATTTTCGGCGCGGCGGCCTGTTGCATGTCTTGAACTGCCTGATTGATCCGCACGAGCTAGTCCCAATTGCTCATAATTACAAGGCTTTGAGCCGGCATCCGGCATGCTATGGATAACCGGCCGAATGCGAGTGACCGATGGGCGCCGAGCAGTCTCCTAAAATCGTCATTGTGGACGATAGCCCGATCCGCGCCGCGATCCTGAAGGAGGGATTGCGGGAAGCCGGCTATACCGACGTCGTCCACATCAGCGAAATGCAGAGCCTGCTGGCCCGGATCTATGCGTTCGATCCCGACATCATCCTGATCGATCTGGAGAACCCGAGCCGCGATGTTCTGGAACAAATGTTCCAGGTCAGCCGTGCCGTGCGCCGGCCGGTCGCGATGTTTGTCGACCAGAGCGACGCGGCGTCGATCCAGGCTTCCGTCGATGCCGGCGTCTCGGCCTATATCGTCGATGGTTTCAGGAAGGAGCGCATCAGGCCGGTCCTGGACCTCTGTGTTTCGCGTTTCAACGCGTTCGCAAAATTGCAGGATGAACTCGATCGCACCAAATCCGCGCTTGAAGAGCGCAAGGTGATCGAGCGCGCCAAAGGTATCCTGATGAAACTGAAGGGGCTGACCGAAGACGAGGCCTATGTGCTGCTGCGATCGACGGCGATGCGCGAGAAAAAGAAGATCGGCGAGATCGCGCAATCGATCTTGACCGCATCGGAGTTGCTGAAATGAGCACACCGCTTCACATCGGCTTCATTCCGCTGGTCGACGCCGCCGCCCTCATCGTCGCCGTCGACAAGGGATTTGCCACGGCCGAGGGGCTCGATGTCACGCTGGTGCGCGAGGTGTCGTGGTCGAACGTTCGCGACAAGCTCAATATCGGCTTGTTCGATGCGGCGCATCTGCTGGCACCGGTTGCGATCGCCTCCAGCCTCGGGCTCGGCCATGTGAAAGTACCGATCGTGGCGCCGTTCAATCTCGGCCTCAACGGCAACGCGATCACGGTGTCGCCGGCGCTGCATGCGGCGATTCTGAGCGAGGTCGAGGGCGACCCATTCGATCCGATGGCCACCGCGCAGGCGCTTTCGCGCGTGGTCGCCGCGCGGCGCAGGAGCGGCGCCGAGCCGCTGACATTCGGCATGACCTTTCCATTTTCCACCCACAATTATCAGCTCCGCTTCTGGATGGCGGCGGGCGGTGTCGATCCCGACGAGGACGTCCGTCTGGTGGTGCTGCCGCCACCCTACATGGTGGACAGCCTCGCCAACGGTCACGTCGATGCGTTCTGCGTCGGCGCGCCCTGGAATTCGGTCGCGGTCGATCTCGGCGTCGGCCATATCCTGCATTTCGTCTCCGAGATCCTAGCGCGGGCCGCGGAGAAGGTGCTCGCGATCCGGCAGAACTGGTCGGAGAAAAATCCGCAAACCGTTGCGGCGCTCATCCGCGCCACCCATCGCGCCGCCGAATTTATCGCAGATCCGCAAAACCGCGCCGAGGCGGCGCATATTCTGGCGCAGCCAGAACGGATCGGCGTCGATGCCGATGTCATCCAGCGCACGCTGAGCGGCCGGCTCAAGATCTTGCCGGACGGAACGGTGCGGGAAAGTGAGCGGTATTGGCTGGTCGGAACGGAAGGGGCGGCCCGGCCGGAGCCGGTCCAGGCCGCCTGGCTTTACGCCCAGATGGTCCGTTGGGGGCAGGCTGCCTTCAGCCCCGATGCCCTTCGCACCGCCATGGCGATGTTCCGTCCGGATCTCTACGACGCGGCGATCGGCCGTCCAGCGCAACCTGCCAGCGTCTTCGGCGATGTCGGGGCCTTCGCGGGGCCCGCCTTCGATGCCGGCGATATCGCAGGATATCTGGCGGCGTTCAAGATCGGCTATCGGAAATCCTGAACAGTCCGATGCCGCGATGTCGGGCTCCGGGCGAGACCGGCTAAATTTTGGGCTGACGGCGCGGGATTGGCTGCGCGCGCGGCCTCCGGCCTCCCGGATCAATCCGGCAACATATTGGAATTAGAAGACATTTTATGAAGGCCAGCGTGGCACACAACTTGAATGTTGTGGCGGGCCGGCCGCCGCAGATGCCCGCTGGCACTGTCCAAGATGGATTTCCGCAGCAACGACGCTGATCGGACCCTTATCCGGAATTGCGGCTCGGCCCATCGGCCGCGCTGACTTTTCGGCGGGGGTCAACACCCTCATTTGGTGACGCCACCGGTGGTGGCCGCAGGAGCTTCGTCGCGCACCATGAAAATCGATCAGCTTTCCGTCGACTTTACCGACGAGCAGAAACGCTACCTCGAAGGTTTCGCCACCGGCCTGCAGATCAGCCGGGTCGGTCGCGGTCTCGGCGGCGCCGGTTCGGGCAAAGCCAATACCGAACCGGGCGGACCGGATGCCGCGCACATCAGGGCGCAAGACAAGGTCGTCGCGGCGGGCAAAAAGCTTGCGGACCAGGAGAAATTCAAGCGCGAAGAACATCCGTTCGACGCCTATCCGCGGCTGAAGCAGCAGGCGGCCGATGACGCGCCGCCGTCGCCGGCGGATAATTTCCGCTGGCGCTATTACGGCCTGTTCTATGTCGCTCCGGCGCAGGATTCCTACATGTGCCGGCTGCGGATTCCGAACGGCATCCTGAAGCATTGGCAGTTTGCGGGATTGGCCGATCTCACGGAACGGTTGTGCGGACCGTTCGCCCATGTCACCACGCGCGCCAATTTGCAGGTTCGCGAAATCCCGCCCAAGAACGCGGTGGCGCTGATCGAGGGCATTCAGGATCTCGGCCTGTGCTCGCGCGGTTCCGGCGCCGACAACATCCGCAATGTCACGGGCACGCCGACGGCCGGCATCGATCCGCAGGAACTGCTCGACACCCGCCCATATGCCCGCGAGTGGCACTATCACATTCTCAACGATCGCTCGCTGACGGGGCTGCCGCGCAAGTTCAACGTCGCGTTCGACGGCGCGGGCAGGATCGCCGTACTGGAAGACACCAACGACATCGCCTTTGCCGCGGTCGAGGTCAAAGACGGTTTCGGCGTCGATCCCGGCATCTGGTTTCGTCTCGGCATCGGCGGCATCACGGGACACAGGGATTTTGCGAGGGCGACCGGCGTCATCGTCAGGCCGGCGGACGCCACCAAACTGGCCGACGCCATCGTGCGCGTGTTCATCGATCTCGGCGATCGCACCAACCGGCTCAAGGCGCGGTTGAAATATGTGATCGACGGAATGGGCGTGGAAAAATTCCTCGCTTTGGTCGAGGAGAAGCTTGGTCAGGCACTGACCCGTGTGCCTTCCGAGGCGCTGGCGCCGCGGCCGGCTTTCGACCGCATGGCGCATATCGGTGTGCAACGGCAGAAACAGGCGGGCCTGAACTGGATTGGCGTCGTGTTGCCGGTCGGCAAGATCACCTGTGAGCAGATGCGCGGGCTCGCTCAAATCGCGCAGGATCTCGGCGACGGCGAAATCCGGCTGACAGTCTGGCAAAACCTGCTGATCCCGGGGGTGCGCGACGAGAATGTAGCGCTGGCCGTGGCCGCGATCGAACGACTCGGCCTTGCGATCCAGGCGTCGCAGATACGCGCCGGCCTGATCGCCTGCACCGGCAATGCCGGCTGCAAATTCGCCGCCTCCAACACCAAGCTGCATGCGTCGGCGATCGGCGACTGGTGCGAGCAGCGGGTCGAGATCGACACGCCGCTCAACATCCATCTCACCGGCTGCCATCATTCCTGCGCGCAGCACTACATCAGCGATATCGGCCTGATCGCCGCCAAGGTGCCGGTCGGCGACAGCGACGACACCGCCGAGGGCTATCATCTGTTCGCTGGCGGCGGTTTCGGTCCGGATGCCGATCTTGGCACGGAGGTCTATCATGATCTCAAGGCCGAGGACGCGCCGCAGACCGTCGAGCGGCTGTTGAAGGCCTATCTGTCACACCGCTCGGCGCCGGATGAAACATTCCTCTCGTTTGCGCGCCGCCATGACGGCGAGACGCTGCGCAAGCTTGCCGATGCCGAGGTTTCGTCATGAACCAGATCACGCCGCCGCCCCGAATCGAAATCATCCCGGAGAGCGCGCCATTCTCCGACGCGCAGCGCTCCTGGCTGAACGGGTTTTTCGCAGGATTGCTGTCGACCGATGCTCCGACGCCATTGCCGGCGGAGCAGGGCTCAGCCCTCGTCAGTGGCGCGTCCGGCGACGGTGATGACGGCGAAGCGCCGTGGCACGACCAGACCATGCCGATCGCCGACCGCATGAAACTGGCTGAGGGCCGGCCGATGCGCCGACGGATGATGGCGGCGATGGCGCAGCAGGACTGCGGCCAGTGCGGCTATAATTGCAACGATTATTCGGACGCCATCGCGAGCAGGAGCGAAGCGCGGCTCAATCTCTGCGTGCCCGGGGGCAAGGAAACCGCGCGTATGCTGAAGACGCTGCATGAAGAGCTGGACAAGGCGCCGACGGCGGCGCCTGGGGATTCGGCTGCTGCGGCGGCGCCGGCTGTTATTGGCGAACCCGGACGCTCGCGCGATCATCCGGTCGCCGCCACCTTCCTGTCGCGGCGCCTGCTCAACGGGGCCGGATCCGAAAAGGAAACCTGGCACATCGAGTTCGATCTTTCGGGCTGCGGCCTCGATTACGTCGTCGGCGATTCCTTTGGCATCTTCGCCAGCAATGAAATCGGCCATGTCGATCAGATCATCGCCCTGCTCGGGGCGTCGCACACCACGAACATCAACGGCAAGACGTTGCGCGAGGTGCTGACCGGCGACGTTTCACTGTCGCCCGCGCCGGACAAGCTGTTCGAACTGATCTCTTTCATCACCGGCGGTGCGCAGCGCGAGAAAGCGCGCGCGCTGGCGCAGGGCGAGGATCCCGATGGTGACGCCGCGACGCTCGACGTGATGGCGGCGCTGCAAAAATTTTCCGGCGTGCGGCCGCATCCCGAAGCCTTTGTCGAAGCATTGGAGCCGTTGCAGCCGCGGCTTTATTCGATCTCGTCGTCGCACAATGCGACGCCGGGCAGGCTGTCGCTGACGGTCGATTGCGTGCGCTATGTGATCGGCAAGCGGAAGCGGCTCGGAATGGCTTCGACCTTCCTGGCCGAGCGGATCAATCCCGGTGACGAGGTGAAGGTCTACGTGCAGAAGGCGCATGGCTTTGCGCTGCCGCAGGACCCGAAGACGCCGATTATCATGATCGGCCCCGGCACCGGCATCGCGCCGTTCCGCGCCTTCCTGCTCGACCGCCGTGCCACCGGGGCGACCGGCCGGAATTGGCTGTTCTTCGGCCATCAGCGCAGCGCCACCGACTTCTTTTATTCCGATGAGCTGAACGCGATGAAGACGGCGGGGCTATTGACGCGGCTGTCGCTGGCGTGGTCGCGCGACGGCGACAAGAAGTTTTACGTGCAGGACCGCATGCGCGAGGTGGGCCGGGAATTATGGACATGGCTCGCCGAGGGCGCGAATGTCTATGTTTGCGGCGACGCCAAGCGCATGGCAAAGGATGTCGAGCGGGCGCTGGTCGATATCGTCGCGCAATTCGGCGCCCGGTCGATCGAGGAGGCCGTAAGCTTCGTCGCGGAGCTCAAGAAGACAGGGCGGTTTCAGCAGGATGTCTATTGATTGCGGAGTCGGTTCCAACCTCGTCAAATTCGAACGAAAATAATTCCCGGCTGAAGCGGTTGTGGAGAATTTTAATCTGCGACAAGGCGGGACGAGGCGCGGGCATCGTTATTTCTTTCGCCACCTTGCCTCCGCATGCCGTCCGTATTCCACTGGTGCTGATGCGACGTTGGAGAACGACCATGCGCGAATTATCGGCGGAAGCCCGTCTGCATTTCTACGCGCGCTCGCTATCCGGCCAAGCCGGCAAGAGACTTCATGCGGCCGCGCTCTATGGCGCATTCGCCGTCATCGCCGCGGTGGTGTCGGCACGCTGTCGTACCACCCGTTCTGAAATTGCTTTTGAGAGTTAGGGTGGTGGGCATGTTTCGCTTTGCCCACCCTACAACTATATTCCGCTACTTCGCCGTCTTGAACGGCGCGACGTCGATGCCGCCATCCTTTAATGCCTGACGGACCCCGCGGCCGATTTCGACCGCGCCCGGCGTGTCGCCGTGAATGCACACGGTATCCATGCGCATCTTGATCACCTTGCCCGACGCCGCCACCACCGCGCCGTCCTGCACCATCCGCAAGACGCGTTGTCCGATCTGTCCGGCGTCGTGCAGCACCGCGCCGGGCTTGCGGCGCGACACCAGCGTGCCGTCGTCCTCATAAGCGCGGTCGGCGAACACCTCATGCACCATCGGCAGGTTGGCGGCTTCGCCGGCCCGCACCAGGCGCGAATTGGCCAGCACCATGAAAACCAGATTGGGATCGACCGCTTTGATCCCGTTGGCGATCGCTTTTGCGGTCATGTCGTCTTCGCAGGCGACGTTCGACAAGGCACCATGCGCCTTGACGTGAGTCACCTTGTGGCCGGCCGCGGTCGCAATCGCCTGCAACGCGCCGATCTGGTAGGCGACGAGGTTCTCGATCTCGGACGATTTCAGACCGGGAATCGGGCGGCGTCCAAAGCCGTGCAGGTCGCGATAGCCGGGATGGGCGCCGATGCTGACGCCGCGGGCTTTGGCCAGATCTACCGTATGGCGCATGATGTCGGCATCGCCGGCGTGAAAACCGCAGGCGATATTGACCGAGGTGGCGAGCTCGATCATGGCGGCGTCATGGCCCATTTCCCAAACGCCAAATCCTTCGCCGAGATCGCAGTTGAGATCGATGGTTGTCATGATGATTATCCGCTTGCGTGAGGGTATCTTGCTGTCGGTGCTTTACAACTCGTGTGCCGGTGGCTCTCCCGCCGGTGGAACCTGCCATGTCGCCGCATCGACCGCGCTGACGGCGCTGCCCGCGACATTCGCATTCTGCAGCGCTTCGAGGTTCAGGGCAAAACTTTCGATGTCGTGAACGAGGCCGGGCAGGGTGCGCAGCAGTTCCGCAAACTTGCGTGCTTCGGCCTGCGCCTCCGCCATGCCGATCGCCTTGAAGCGGAAATCACGGCCGGCCGGGGTCTGGGCGAAGCGGCCGAGATCGGCCGAGATCACGGTGGCGATCTTGGGATAGCCGCCGCTGGTGCCGCGATCGGGCATCAGCACGATGGGTGCGCCGTTCCCGGGCACCTGGATGCTGCCGTTTACGGTGCCGTCGGAGACGATGTTATGACCGTGCAGATGCTTGATCGCGGACCCTTCCAGCCGATAGCCCATGCGATCGCTGGTCTGCGATATCTTCCACTCGCTGTCGAGAAAGAGTTGCTTGGCCGTGTCGCTGAACTCGTCGTCCTGCGGACCCAGCACCACGCGAATGGGTCCGTCCGCCGGCGCGGGAAGATCGATCCGGCGTTCGGCCGCGCCGCTGGCGTCGGTCGCTTCTAGTTCGTCGCCGGCCTGCAACGGCCGCGGATAGGGGCTGCCGAGGCCGGCGCGGGCATTCACCGACAGGCTGCCGAACATCGGCTCGCCCTGAATGCCGCCTTCGATCGCGAGATAGCTGAAAGACCCGCCGCGGGCGAAACCCAGCGTCAGCGTCTCGCCCTCCGCCAGCGTCATGGAGGTGTCGAACGCGACCGGGCGTTTGGCGATATCGGCGTTGCGCGGCGCGCCCGCCAGCGCCACGCGAACCGCGCCGTCGCGCGCCGTAAAGGAAGCACCGAACGGGCCGATCTCGACGGCCGCGGCGAAGGGCTGGTTTCCGACCAGGCTGTTCGCGGCGGCCAGCGCGAGCCGATCCAGGGCGCCGCTCGGCGTCAGACCGTAACGCTGCGCGCCCGGCCGGCCGCCATCCTGGACTGAGCTCGCCGGCCCGATGCTGGCAATGACAAGCTTGCTCATGCAGAGATCAATTCGGCGACGAGTTCACCACGCTCCGCGGCGCGATCCTGCTCGGCAAAGGTCTTGTGATCGACGACCGAAAACGTCACGTGGTCGCCCGGTCCGAGCAGGAAGGTCGGATCGCGGTGCAATTGATAGGTTCTGACCGCGGTGCGGCCCAGCAGGTGCCAGCCGCTGGGGCCGGCAAGGCACTGCACGCCGGTTTGCACGCCGCCGATCGAAATCGTTCCGGCCGGCGTCAATAGCCGCGGATTCTGCTGTCGCGGCAGATGCAGAAACTTTTCGAGCCCACTGAGATACGACCATCCGGGGGTGAAACCGATCATGGCTACGCGGTAGTCGCCGGCGATATGGCGGGCCACGATATCATCCGGCGTCGTCTTCAGCGTGTTGGCGACATCCTCCAGGTCGATGCCGTGCTCGCCGCCATAGGCCACCGGGATCCGCCAGCGGCGCGTGCTGGTCATGGTGGGAACGGGCAGCTGCGCCAGCGCCAGCAGCTTTTCACCCAGGGCGTCGAAGCCGATCTCGACGGGATCGTAATGCACCAGCAGCGACCGGTAGGTCGGCACCGTCTCGGTCACGCCTGGGACCGCTGCCTGTGCCACCGCGTGATCGAGCGCCAGCACCCGCTGATTTGCCGCGTCATCGATATGACGGCTGAACTCGACCGTGATGGCGCTGTCGCCACTGGGTAACAAACGGGGCGGGGAAAGTGGCGCGGCCATGACCTTTGGAATCTCGACGGCCTCACAAGCTCGTAGGCGAAGAACAAACCTCTAGCGTGTTTTTGGCCGTTATGGAATTCGCTTCATCCCAAATGAGCCTGCAAGTTCAATAAATTAATCGAGTGTCCTGCGATAAGGTATGGTTATGTCAACCTTACCGTGCGCCTCTCTCATCGCCAGCCTCGCACTTGACGGGCTACGCGCGCCCCGCAAGATGCGCCGGCCAATCCACCCCCACCGGAGCTCTCCTCCCAATGTCCCTGACCCCCGAAGCGATCGCAACCCTTTCCGGCGTATCCACCGCCACCATCACCACGGTTCTCCTCAAAAAGGGCCTGCGAAACGTCTGGATGCGGGGGACGCGTCCGCTCCGGCCCGGACAGCCGCGGCTGGTGGGACCGGCATTTACCTTGCGCTTCGTGCCGGCGCGCGAGGATCTGGCGACGCCGGAGTCCTGGTCCGCGCCGATCTCGACCCGAACCGCGATCGAGGCCATGCCGGAAGGCTGCATTACCGTGGTCGACGCCATGGGCATCAAGGACGCCGGAATCTTCGGCGACATCCTGTGCGCGCGCATGGTCAAGCGTAAGGTCGCCGCCCTGATTACCGACGGTGTGGTGCGCGACGTGGAAGGCGTGCTCGGTACCGGCCTGCCGGTCTGGTGCGACGGCTATGCCGCGCCGCCCTCGGTCGCCGGTCTGACCTTCGTCGGCTGGGGCGAACCGATCGGCTGCGGTGGCGTTGCCGTGTTTCCGAACGACATTGTCGTCGCCGACCAGGATGGCGCGGTGCTGATCCCGCAAGCGTTTCTGGATCACGTGCTGGCGGAAGGCCCCGAGCAGGAGCGGATGGAAGGCTGGATCGTCGAGGAAGTGAACAAGGGCGCCGCGCTGCCGGGCCTCTATCCGATGAACGCCGAGACCAAGGCGCGCTACGCGGCGTCGAAGAAGTGATATCAGGCAACAAATAACATCAGGAAAGAGAGATAATCCCATGGAAATCCACCTCTCGGGCTCGCGCCCGACCCGCCGCGCGCCGGCCGAACATTTCACCGGCACCGTGTGGCAGGACCCTGTCATCATGACGCCGGCGCCGGCGCATCTGAACTGCTCGCGCGTCTCGTTTGAACCCGGCGCCCGCACCGCCTGGCACACCCATCCGCTCGGCCAGACGCTCTATGTCATCTCGGGAATTGGCCTGATTCAGGCCAAGGGTGGGCCGATCCGCGAAATCCGTCCCGGCGACGTGGTCTGGATTCCGCCGGGCGAAAAGCACTGGCATGGCGCTTCGCCGACCAACGGCATGACCCACATCGCCATGCAGGAAGCGCTCGACGGTAGCTATTCAAGCTGGATGGAGCATGTGACCGACGCGGAATATTCCGCCGGCGTCGGGGCCTAGCCGCTCCACCTCTCCATTCGCAGGATGGCCAGATCGGCTACGCGGTCGATGTGCCGAGGCCGATGGCGCAGGCTGGGGCACGTTGCCCGAGGCAGTCATCATGGCGCCGGTCGATTTTGAAAGGCTGGCCATGATTCCCTGGTTGCAGATCGACAAGACGCCAGTGCCCGGCGCCGATGTCGAACTTCGCCTGATGCAGAGAGGCGCCGAGTTCTCGATGAGGCTCGGCGCAAACGAACTGATGAACAGCCGCCTCAGCGGGTCGGAGGAGGCGCTGGCTACGCTTGCCTGCAAGCGAATCGAAAGCGTCAGGCGTCCGCATATGCTGATCGGCGGGCTCGGCATGGGATTCACGCTGCGCGCTGCGCTCGCGGTGCTCGGCACGGAGGCACGTGTCACCGTTGCCGAACTCGTGCCCGCCGTCATCGCCTGGGCGCGCGGGCCGATGGCCGAACTGTTCGGTGACAGCCTTTCCGATCCGCGCACCGATATCCGCGAGGCCGACGTCGCCGATGTGATCCGGTCGTCACCGTCGGCGTATGACGCGATCCTGCTCGACGTCGACAACGGACCGGAAGCGCTCATTCGCAAGGCCAATGACGCGCTCTACGATCTCGGGGGATTGCAGGCGATCCGGCGGGCGCTGCGGCCGGGCGGCGTGCTGGCGGTCTGGTCGTCGGATCCGAACGCTGCGTTCACGAAGCGATTGCGCGCCGCGGATTTCGAGGTCAACGAGGTCGGCGTGCGTGCGACCTCGAAGCGCAGCGGCGCGCGTCACGTCATCTGGTTTGCGATAAAACGAGGCGGCAAAGAGGAACCTGCGGCCGGTTAGAGCGTTTTCGAGCGAAGTGGATGCTGGTTCGCGTGAAGAAAACGCGTCACAACAAAAATCCAGAGCTTCGATTCTGAATCAATCAGAACCGAAGCTCCCGTTTAACCGGCTTCAGGTCTGGCCGCCGCATTCGCGGCCGTGCTTCTTTCGATCATTTCGGTTTTGAGCCGCGCAAACCGCAGCAGCGCTTCGCGTTCGCGATCATCGACCAGCCTGACCGCAGCCTCTCCGGACATCGGTCCCGCCGTGATCGGAAGGGAATTCTCGCCAATCGTCTCGTCGACATAATAGTCGCCATCATCCGCACGCCGCACGGTCCATTTGAAGCGGATCGCGGCCATCGGGCCCGGGCCGATTTTCGAATAGCCGGCAGCGTCAGCCGGCGCGGAGGTCGCAGGCTTTTCTTCGCCGGCAACAGCTTCCGGCGCGAGATACGGCTCCGGATGATCGAGGATGCTGGCGATCGTGGCCAGCGCGTGATCCATCGGATCAATTTGACTCAATAATCAATCTCCAAAACACAAGATCGACGACAGCAAAACGCATCTCGGAGAATAGCGCAATATTATTAGCTCGGCTTGATATACGATCATACCGGTGGAACCGGCCTCGTTGACCGGCCGACGGACGATAAACGAGGGGTTCCCCGGCTATAATTGCGGGAAGATTAATGCTGCCTGTGAACATTCCGTCATCGAATTAAGTTCGACGACACCTGTTCGATCACCGGCGGATGTAAGCCGCGTCCGGATCAGCCGAGCACATCCGGGTTGATGACGTTCTGCCGGATCGGCTCGCCGTCCAGCACGCTCAGAATGTTGCGCGCGGTTTGCTCGCTCATGCGTTCGACCGCTTCCCGGGTCACGCCGGCGACATGCGGCGCGATGATCACGTTGGGAAGCTCGAACAGCGGATGACCGAATGGCGGCGGTTCCTGCTCGAACACATCGAGGCCGGCGCCGGCCAGCCTGCCGGATTTCAGCGCATCGTAGAGTGCGGCTTCCTCGACAATGCCGCCGCGCGCGGTGTTGATGAGGTAGGCCGTCTGCTTCATGCGCTTCAAGCGCGCCGCGTTGAACATTCCGACCGTCTCCGGCGTCTTCGGGCAGTGGATGCTGACGAAGTCGGCACGCGGCAACGCCGCATCGAGATCGGCGACCGGTTCGCAACCGGCGGCCTTGATTTCGGCGGCCGGAGTGTAGGGATCATAGACCAGCACGTTCATTTCCATCGCCAGACAGCGTTTGGCGGTGCGCGTGCCGATGCGGCCGAAGCCGATGATCAGAACCGTCTTGCCGTACAGGTCGTAAGGCAGTTTGCCGAGCCGGGTGGCCCAGGCGCCGTCTTTCACCAGCATGTGCAATTCGACGGCGCGCTTGGCGAGCGTCAGCATCATGAACAGTGCCTGTTCGGCGACGGACGGGGAATTGGCGCTGCCCGCGATCATCAGCGGAACCTTGCGGCGGCTGAGCGCCGGGACATCGACGGCGTCGTAGCCGACGCCGATCCGGGTCACTACCTTCATGTCTCCGGAAGCCTCGAGTTCCGGCTCGCCGAAGCGGGTGGCGCCGAGCGCGACGCCATGAATTGGCGCCTGTTGCTTGAGCAACGCCTCGAAATCAACGGCCGAGATCAGATTGGGGAATTCGACGAGTTCGATGTCGTCCCGTTCGATCAAGAGAGCCCGTGCCTTCGGCGACATGGTTTCGGTCACGAGGATTTTCTTCTTGTTGGTCGCCATTCCGCCCCACGCCTTTCTTTTTTTTGCGCCGTCAAATGACGGCGCCGGTCACCTCGTTTAGCAGGTGAATATTGTTGAGGTCCACCGCCAATCGCAGCGGCTCGCCGGCGCGGGCACCGGCGTTGGGGCTGACCCGTCCGCAGATCTGTGCGCCTTCGAGGGTAAAATAAACCAGCGTCTCCATTCCCATCGGCTCGGTGACATCCAGCACGGCTTCGAACGGTTCAATCCCGGGCTCCGGATGCGCTTTGAGCTCGGCGATATGCTCCGGCCGCAGCCCGAGCAGCAGCCTGTCGGTTCGGGTCACGCCCTGGTACCTGGCGGCGCGGGCCGGCGGCAACGGGAAGGCGATGCGGTCGGTCAGCCGGATATTCAATCCGCCGCCGCTGTCCTCCAGCCGGCAGGGGATGAAATTCATCGCCGGCGAGCCGATGAACCCGGCGACAAAGCGGGTCGCCGGATGGTGATAGAGATCGTTGGGCGTGCCGATCTGTTCGATCCGGCCCTTGTTCATGACCACGACCCGGTCGGCGAGCGTCATCGCCTCGACCTGGTCGTGGGTCACATAGACCGTCGTGGTGCGGACCTTCTGATGCACTTTCTTGATCTCGATCCGCATCTGGACCCGGAGCTTGGCGTCGAGATTCGACAGCGGCTCGTCGAACAGGAACACTTTTGGATTGCGCACGATGGCGCGCCCCATCGCCACGCGCTGGCGCTGGCCGCCCGATAGCTGCTTCGGCTTGCGGTCGATCAACTCGGCGATATCGAGCATGCGCGCGGCCTCGTCGACCCGGCTCCTGATCTCTGCCTTGGGATAGTGCTTGAGGCGCAGCCCGAACGACATGTTCTCCGCGACCGTCATATGCGGATAGAGCGCGTAATTCTGAAACACCATGGCGATGTCGCGGTCCTTCGGCGGCACGTCGTTGACGAGATCGCCGCCGATCATGATATCGCCGCCGGTGATGTCCTCAAGCCCCGCGATCATGCGCAGCGTGGTCGATTTTCCGCAGCCCGACGGCCCCACCAGCACGACGAACTCGTGATCGGCGATATCGAGGTCAATGCCGCGCACCGCCTCGACATCTTCATACCGCTTGATCACCTTGCGCAAGCTAACGTCAGCCATGAGCTTCAACCCTTTGTCGCGCCGGCGGTCAGCCCGGCGATGTAATAGTCCATCAGGAAAGCGTAGATGATGAGGGGCGGTGCGGCGCCGAGCAGCGCGCCGGTCATGATCTGCCCCCAATTATAGACGTCGCCCTTGATCAGGGTGGTGATGATGCCGACCGGAAGTACCAACTGATCCGTCGAGGTCGTGAAAACCAGCGGGTAAAGGAATTGCGCCCATGAGACCGTGAAAGCAAAGATGGTGGCGGCGATCAGGCCGGGTAAAGCGACCGGAATGAAGATGCGCGTCAGGGTCTGGAACCAGGAGGCGCCATCGATGACGGCGGCTTCGTCGAGTTCCTTCGGGATCGATGCGAAATAGCCGATCATGATCCAGGTGCAGAACGGCACCGTGAGCGTCGGATAGACGATCACCAGCGCGTACCATCTGTTGATGAGTTGAATCCCGGTGAAGTTGTCGAACACCGCAAACATCTTGAACAGCGGCAGAAACAACAGCGAGTCCGGAATCAGGTAGGTCAGGAATACGCCGGTTGCGAGCGTGGCCGAACCCCAGAACCGCATTCGCGCCAGCGCAAAGGCCGCCGGTACGCTGATCAGCATGGTGATCGTCACCACCAGGATCGAGACCAGCGCGGAGTTCCGGAAGAAGATCAGGAACTGGTTCGAGGTCAAGAGCTTGACGTAATTTTCCAGCGTCGGATGAAACACCCACCAGGGATTGGTCGCGGCCGAAATCTCGGTGCTGCCCTTGAGCGAGGTGATCAGCATGTAAAACGGCGGCACCAGCGAGAAGATCGCAAACAGGACCAGAAAGAAATACGACCAACGCAACGCCCATGTGCGGTCGCGGCTGACGCTGCGATATTTGACGGCGCGGGTCGGGGCGCCCTTATCGATCACCATGCTGGTCATGACGCTTCGTTTCCGCGTTTGTTGATGTCGCGCAGGATGAAGACCGCCGCGATGGCCAGGATCGGGACCATGAACAGCGACACGCTGGCGCCCAGCGGAAGATCGCTGCCCTCGATGCCGACCTTGAAGGCCCATGTCGCGAACAAATGGGTGTGGTCGAGCGGACCGCCAGCGGTCAGGATGCGGGTGATATCGAAATTGGCGAAGGTCACGATCAGCGAAAACAGCGTCGTGATCGCGATGATGTTGCGCATCATCGGCAGCGTCACGTACCAGATGCGCTGCCACCAATTGGCGCCGTCGATGGCGGCGGCTTCATAGAGCTGCTCAGGCACCGATTTCAGCGACGCCAGGTACATGATCATGAAGAAGGGGGCGCCGTACCAGATATTGACCAGGATGACCGAGAAGCGGGCCCAATTGGGATCGCCGAGCCAGGAGATCGGCCCGAGGCCGAAAAAGGAAAGCGTGTAATTGAAGGCGCTGTAGGACGGATCGAACAGCCAAAGCCATGCCAGGGTGCTCATCGCCGGCGGAATCACCCAGGGCACCAACAGCATGCCGCGCCACTTGCGCTGGCCTTTGGCCGGAATGTTGTGGACGAAATGCGCGACGATGAAGCCGATCAGCGCTTTGAAGATGACGGCCGAGATCGCAAAAATGCAGGACTGTTCAACCACCAGCCAGAACGTTTCCCGATTGAACAGGAACTGGAAATTACCGATGCCGACGAAATGCTGCATCGACTTGTTCAGCGTCGCCAGATGCAGGGAATAGAACGCAGGGTAGATCACCAGAATGCCGATCAGGAGGATCAGCGGCAGCGTCATCAGAAAAGCGGCCGTCGATTTCCGCTTGAGCGCGGTCCGCAGGCTCGACCGTTTTCGCGTCGCGCGCGCCGCCACGACGCCGTTCGGCTGAAATGCGACATCGACCATGATGCATCTTCCTCCCGCGAATTGGATTCAGAGGAACGAGATTTCGGATGGTTTCGGAGCCGGCTTATGTCGGCTCCGCTTCGCCTTGGTGCAACGCATCGCTGCGGTCGCTTGCGAAAAACCGCTGCGGAGTCAGCTCCGCATGTAGCCTTCGCACTCGCCTTCCGCCCAGGCCAGCGTCTTTTCCATCGGCTCGCCCTGGAAGTAGCGCAGGCACATCTTGGTCTGAACGGCCTGTGCGTAGATCTGCTGGGCGATCTTCGGCGGCGCCGGCGAGGCCGCAATCGACAGCGTCTGGTGGTGGTACGGATTGGGATAGTGGAAAATGGTCCCCTTGGGCGGGCCTTGCTCGGCCCACACTTTCAGCGTCGTCATCTTCTCATAGGCCGGCAGGTCATAACCGCTGCTCGCTTCGACCAGTCTCTCGATCGATGCCGGTTGCGACAGATGAACGAGCAGGCTCTTGGCGGCTTCCTTGTTCTTGGAGAAACTCCAGATGCTCCAGAAGAAGGGAAGGAACGGCGCGAACCGGCCCTTCGGCCCGGCGGGGAAGCCGTGGGTCCACAGATGTTCGGCGATTTGCGGGGCGTCGCGCTTGGCGACGAACCAGGCACTCGGCGGGTTCAGGATCATCGCGCCCTTGCCCGACACCAGCCATTTGTTGTTGGAGGCGTCGTCCCATGCGGCAACGTCGGGCGGCAGGAAGGCGATCAGCCTCTTGTAGAATTCGAGAACTTGCCGCACTTCGTCGGTCTTGACCGTAAGATTGCCCTTGGCGTCGACAAGTTGGGCGCCAAAGGCCTGGAAGAACGCGCCGGCTGCGTCGACATTGTCGGATGTTTCGCCAAGCCCGATGCCGAAAGGATAGCCGCCCTTGTAGCAGGCCTCGGCCGCCTTCAGGAAGGTGTCCGTCGTCCAGTTCTCCGCCTTGGGCGGGCCGCCGGCCGGATACATTTCCTGCACGTCGATATTGGTGAATTTCTTCATCAGGTCGATGCGGGAGCAGGGGCCCTTGATCTGGCTGCCGACGGTGGCGGGGACGCCAAGCCATTTGCCGTCCAGCTGTCCGAGATATTTGACGGTCCCGTTCACCTCGCCGTTCTGCTTGACGATCGACTCCATGATGTCGTTGACGGGCTCGAGCTGTTCGGCGTGGGCGTGTGGCCACCAGGTCGGCAAAGCGAAGATGTCATGTCCGGAATTCGCTTGTGCTTCCGCCGCGATGGTTACGATGTTCTTGTTGCCTTGGCTGGTGATATAGTCGATCGAAACTTCGACTTTTTCCCTGGCGGCCCATTCGTTGACGAGCGCGGTGCAGGTCGTATTGGCTCCGGGTACCCAGTGATCCCAGAAGCCCATTGTAAGTTTGCCGGCCGCGTAAGCCGTTCGCATATACGGCGCCGATATCAACGCCGCGGATGACAGGGCGGTGGCTGCTACGAATTGACGACGAGAAATCTTCCTCCGTGACATGGCGTTCCCTCCCAGGTGAACCAATCTTGGCAAGATAGAATTTCTTGTTGTTGTGAGTCTTGTTTTGCTTCGGCCGCGGCGTCGTCCGGTCTTTGGCCGTTTAGGCGACAGCGCGCAGCGAATACTCGTTGCCGTGATCAGATCAGAATTGCGGACGCCTGTCGAGAAATCACATGCGTCGTCCCTCTAGAACTAACGTTGCGGTTTATGGGCGCCGGGTGACGATCGCGATATAGCACAAGCATTGCATCGCTGCGGGAATCGAGAGGCATACTGCGCTGCACATACGTGTTTGAACCGCGCGGCATTGCCAAAGGGTGCGCGATTGAGCCGCAGGCCGATCTGCGCCGCACAACGAAATTGTCGATCAGGATCTTTCTTGGACCGCAGAGATGAAGTCGAATCGCGGGATCTGTCAGCGGTCTGAAAGACCAATTAATCTGAAAGACCAACTAATAAGTCGGCAATGGCGAGTGCGCGGCGCACTTGGGGAAGTGGTGCTGACATTTCTCTGCACCATGATGTCCGAACGGATCAAGGCCGAACTAAATCTGACATTAGATCCGACAAAATTTCCATATCTTCTGTGCGGTGCATTATGCCGGGTCGCGCTCGACTCGATGGGCATCCGATGGCGTCATGGCAGTTTCGTCACGAGTAAGGCGCGAAAAGAAAACCCAGCCAGCGGGCTGGCCGGGTCTCGTACATAGCCGATGGGCGAATGCCTTAGCGCTTCGGAAAATTCAGCTCCACGCCGACGCCGTCCGGGTCATAGAGAAAGAATTGCGTATCGCCGGTGCGCGGGACGATGCTTTCGCGGAATTCGACGTTCTTCGATTGCAGCCGCTTGCGCACGCTTTCGATGTCGGTCGCGGCAAAGGCGATATGGTCGAGGCGGCCGGTGTCGTCAAATTTCTTCTCGGTGCCGCGCACCACGATGCCTTCGCGCGGCTTGCGGGTGCCCATCAGGTGTACCGTGGCCTGGCCGCCCGAATAGAGCCAGTAGCCGGGAAAATCGAGCGGCGGGCGATCGCCGTTCTCCAATCCCAACACGTCGCAATAGAAGTCCTTGGTCTTTTCGAGGTCTTGCGGTTCGATGGTGTAGTGCTGCAGTCCGCCAAGTGGCATGGTTCTTCTCCCTAGACAAAAGTGAGGTCGGCGTCCGCGCCCATCATCCAGGCGCCGACGGTTTCGAAATGGCTCATCCGGCCCTGCAATTGCTGGGTCACGGTGTGGATGTCGCGGAAGCGGCGCTCGAGCGGATGGTTCTCGAAGATCGCGGTTGCGCCCGCGGCGTGGTAGGCGAAGTCGACGGCCTCGCGCGCCTTGTGGATGGCATGGGTGGCCGCCATCCGGATCACGATGCGCTGCTCGACCGTGATCAGTGAACCGGCCGAAAGCGCTTTCCAGACATCCGCCATCGATTGCAGCACAAAGCCGCGTGCGGCACGCAGATTGACCTCGGCCTGGGCGAGGCTGCACTGCACCACGGCGTTGTCGCGCAGTGGACTTTTTTGACCGCGCGGCACCTTGTTGCGGGCGATGTCGATGAAAGTGTCGAGTGCGCCGCGCGCGACGCCGCAAGCGACTCCGGCGAAGCCCACCTGATAGCAGGTGCCGGAACCCATCCTGTAAAGCGGACCGCTCTCGCGGCACTCCTGGTCGAATTCGCGGGTGATCGAATGATCTGAACGAACGAAGTAATCGTTCAGCGCGAATTGATCGCTGGCGGTACCGCGCAGGCCCACCGTTTTCCAGATATCGGTCCAGACGACATCCTCGCTACGCACCAGCATGGTGCGCTCCTGCTGGACGCCATTGGCGTCGAGCTTCGGCGAGCCGTCGGCCCGGTAGATCGGGCAGTGCGCGCCGAGCCAGGTGGCGTGGCGTCCGCCGGAGGTAAAGGACCAGACACCCGAGATCCGGTAACCGTCGTCGCATTCGATGGCCTTGACCTTGGGGCCCGGTCCCCAGGCCAGCACCGCACGCGGATCGTCGCCGAAGATTTCATGCGACACCGGGAGGTCGAGATAGGCCGCCGACATCGCGCAGCCACCGGCCTGACTGAGGCACCAGGCCGTCGATGCATCATCGCGGGCGATCGCCTCGATGACATGGAAAAACGTCACGGGATCGGTCTCGATCCCGTTCGACGAGCGGGGCAGCAGCAGACGAAACAGCCCGGCCTCATGGAGCTTGTCGAGCAGGGCCGGCGGCAGCCGGCGCGTGCGCTCGATCTCGATCGATGCAGCGCCGACGGCGGAGCGGACGGCTTCGGCCCGCGCGATGACGGCCGGGTCGCCGGCCAGATCGGCGGATGTCACGGAAGGCATATCTGGGATCACCGTGCTCATGGCTAGGCCTGCCGAACTGCGGTGGTGGCGGAAACTGTGGACCTTGCCGCCGTCTCGGCCAGTTCCCTGTCGATCTGCTCGATCGATTTTCCCCGCGTCTCAATTCCGAAGAAATAATACATCGCACCGGCCATCAGGAACCAGCAGCCGAGATAGATGAAGGCGATCGGAATTTCCGGCAAAGGCACGTCCGGCTTGAGGTAATTGCCGGAGCCCACGATCAGCGCCAGCCCGACCGGGCCAATGATCTTGCCGATGCCACCGAAGCCGTAGGCCGAGCCCATCCCGGACGTCCTGAGATGCGAGGGCCAGACCTCGGCCCCGTAAGGTCCGACGATGGCGAAACCGCCATCCGCGAAGAAATAGCCGAGCGCCAGGATCAGCCAGAACGCCGACACGCCCATGACCATGGTGTCGTAATTGTAGCCGGCCACGATGGTGAGGACGCCCGCGCCGAAGCCGAGCAGGCCTCCCGCCTTGCGCCGCCCCATCAGTTCCGAAAAGAAGGCGAAGGAGATGCGTCCAAAGAAACCGAACACGGTCAGCAGGATCATCATCTTGGCGGCTTCCTGCGGCGTGACCTTGAGCAGCAGCACGAACAAGGATGGCGCCCAGAGTGTAATGCCGTAGACGCCGGTCTGGGCGCCGGCGTTGCCGAGCCAGGAGACCATCAGGCTGCGGGGATATTTGAAGAGGTCGAGCCAGTTCGACTTGATCACCGGGCCGGCATCGGCAGCCGTCGGCATCGGTAAGTTCGAGGGATCGGTCTGCAACGCCCAGGCCAGCGATTCGCGCGCTTCTTCATAGCGGCCCTGGCGGCAGAGCCAGCGCGGCGATTCCGGCACCCACAGCCGAACCAGCAGAACGAGGATGGCGGGAAGCACGCCGATGGCAAACAGCAGCCGCCAGTCGCCGCCACCGACGGAAGCGCCGAGCACGGCACCTAGCCCGGTGCCCAGCGGAATGACGCAGGTCACGAGGCCGCCGACCCAGCCGCGCTTGGAGGAGGGCATGAATTCCTGCACCAGCGGCAGGTCGACGCAATAGAGGCCGCCGACGCCGAGGCCGACGAAAAAGCGCATGACGGAGAGATAGACCCAGCCATTGTCCGGCGTGAAATAGAGAAGTCCGGTCGCGACCGAGAAATTCAGTACGGTGCCGATGAACACCTTGCGGCGGCCGACCCGGTCGGCGAGCCATCCCCAAGTATAGGCGCCAAGAATGGCGCCGATGCCGGAACTCATCAACACGGTAGCGGATTGGCCGAAAGTCAGTTTCCACGGCCCGATCAGGAAGGCGAGTACGAAGCCGATCAGGAAGTAGTCGAAGAATTCCAGCGCGTCACCGATAATGGCTGCGGCGAGGATCTTGATCTGATTACGAGTCAGACTCGTCCGTCGGTCGAGCATCTCGAACATGGCGTTTCTCTCCGTTGGCGCTTGTTTGATTTTTTGCGGGCTTTGCGCCCGCATAACGCACCATGTCGTGAAGGCTACCCTGACAAAGCGGCGAACGGAAGAGTGAGATATCGATCGATAAATAAGAAAATCGCGGATCCGCATTTGCGGCACCGCCGAAGACGAACTCAGAGCTAACCCGAAGACCGCCGGTCATGATGTCTCGCCGGTTCGGCCTTTGTCTGGCCGCACGCAGGGGCCAAGACAATGCACATTGCCCAATTCGTTTATGATTTCGCGTTATGCTCCGGCTTGGTTGACCTCCAGAATCGAAGTCAATGGAAGAAAAGCGCAAGTACCAGCGGACCGAAATCAACGAACCGGCCTATGTGTCGGCGGACGGCTCGGTCATGAGTTGTGTCGTCCGCAACATTTCGCCGGACGGCGCCGCCATCGATATCGAAAACCCGGCTTTCGTGCCTGCTCGCTTTCGTCTGGTGATGTCGAAAGGCGCGTTGGTGCGCGAATGCCAGATTGCCTGGATTCAGCACAAGCGCATCGGCATCACCTTCGTTGCAGCGCCACACGCAGCCGCTCATCCGCAAAGTCCGGGATGAGGTCGAGGCGTCCGCCCCGTGCCGGCGGGGCGAAAACCCATCCGTCACCCCGGCAATCTCGAAGTATCCAATTACCGTGCCTCTGCGGGCATCTACGCCTGATTCGAAGGCTGGATAAGTGACCGCCAACCTATCGTGGCTTGATGAAGCGGTCCGGAAGGAGGGGGAGCCGTTAGCTTTCGATACTGGAAGCGGAACGCGGGATCGGCTATTGTCCAATTGATTAAAAGTGTCCAGGGCGGCGGAACTATAGGGGGTCGCCGTTTCTGTCTCGATTATGCCGTAGTTGGGTCCGCATAGTTCGGCAGGTTTGGGCGAATCCTAGTCCCAGGGTGCCGAACCGGGGGGATGGATGGCTTATATTGCTATGACCGATGGACGGTTTCCATCCGGTCCCAGCAGGGGGTCTTTTGGCAAGATCGCTCCGATCGTTGCCACGCTGGCTATTGCGTCGGGCGCAACAGCCTGGATCGCCGGTTTTGACCCGGGTATTTTGCTGTCGCGCATCGGCTCGTCCGTGGCGGGCGAGGCGTTAACGTTTGATGACCGCTTCCTGCCGGTCTCCAAGACCCCTCCGACGCATTTGTCGCCGCGCCTTCTGGTCCAGGCCTGGTCCTCGGAACTCGATCTCAAATTACATCAGGCCAAAAGCCGGCTTGCCGAAGGATTGCAGTCACAAGGATTGCAGTCATCGCAGGAGCTGTCGCAGCAGGATCCACCGCAGCAAAATCCGGCTCCGGACGTGTCGACGGCCGCCGCCGACGACGCCAAGCCCGCAACGGCTCCAGCCGTTCCGATTCCGAGGTCGCGTCCGGTCGAGGCGAGCTTCGAAGCCGCGAGCGTTTCTGCTGCCGGCACGGCTGTCGCCGCGCGGCCTGACGACCGGACATGGCTGCAAAAACTATCCGCCCTGTTGCCGGCAGGCGGTCTCAAGCTGGCATCGCTTACGCCCGAATCCGGAATCGGAATCTCGGAAGGCGGGCCGGATCTCACGACGCTCGGCTACGACAAAGTCACGGCTGTTTACGACATATCTGCCCATGTCGTTTACATGCCGAACGGCTTGAAGCTCGAGGCCCATTCGGGAATGGGCCGTCTGATGGACGATCCGGAACATGTGAACGAACGCAATGTCGGAGCGACCCCGCCCGCGACCTATGATTTGAAGCCGCGAGAACACATATTTCACGGCGTCGAAGCGCTCCGCATGATTCCGCAGGACAGCAACGCGACGCTGGGCCGCACCGGATTGCTGACACACAGCTTTATGCTTGGTCCCAACGGCGATTCCAACGGCTGCGTGTCGATCAGAAACTACGACCGCTTTCTCGCCGCGTACAAGAATGGCGAAATCAGTCATCTGGTCGTGGTGCCGAGCCTGAACATAACCGCGCCGGATACGCGTCGGGCGGACTCCCAGACTTGACGCCCGCCGCGGCTGACCAAAGCGGCCTTCCGGCATATGCGCTGCATGGAAGAGTGCGGAATGGCTTTGGTCGCCGCCCGCGCGGCGCAACCGAAACATGAGTGATGCCTCTCATTGCGGCACACCGTTGCGCGCGACGTTCGAAATCAGATTGAACGGCAGAACGCTTTCCATCGGCACCGTCGGCCAAGCCTATCAATTCATCACCAGTCTCAGCTCGGTCGAGTGGATGGAATTCAAATCGCTGCACGAAGACGCCCTGCGTGCGCTTCAGAATGCCTCCGAAAACGCGATGTTGACGGTGCAGGCAACCGATGCCCTGCGCGTGTTGTTCGGCCGCGCCCGGCTGCTCTGAAAGCTAAAATATCGGCGTGTGGCCTATCAGGACGCACGCTGACGGGAGAGGTTGGCGGCAGCGCCATGTCTGTCATGCAGTTCCGCTATCGGCTTTTTTCTCGCCAGCGGAATCAGCAGCCGGCAGATCAGGCCTTCGGCGCGCCAGTCGAACAGCGCCTGTCCCCCGAGTTGGGACTCGACGCTGGTCATCAGGCTCCTTGTCCCGAACCCGCGCGAGGTCGGCGGCTGCACCTGCGGACCGCCGGTCTCTTCCCATATCAGCGCGAGCACATCATCCTCGACGTCCCATTCGATCGACAAGTGTCCCGACAGGGTGGAGAGCGCTCCGTATTTGGCCGAGTTGGTGATGAGCTCGTGCAAGGCCAGCGCCAGCGTTTGCGCGGTTGCCGGCTGCAACTGGACTTCCGAGCCGGAAAGCCGGATCTGGCCGCCCATTGAATAGGCCGCGATTTCTTCATCGACCAGCTTGCTTATTTCGGCGCCTTGCCAGCTCGACAGCGAGAGAATGGTGTGAACCCGGGCCAGCGCATTGATGCGGCCTTCCACGGCGTTGACATAGGTTTTGACATTATCGGCGCGCGTCAGGCGCACGATGGATTGGGCCAGCGCCAGCGCATTCTTGGCGCGGTGATCGACTTCCCGGGTCAGCAGGTTCTGACGTTCCTCGGCGCGCTTGCGGTCGGTGATATCAACCGTCACGCCGCTCACCCGCACGATGCGGCCGTTTTTATCGAGGGTCGCCGCCGCGGTGCCGACGCACCAGCGCATCTCGCCATCCGGGCGATGGATCCGGAATTCCGCCTCATGCGACTGCGCGCCCTTGGCGAATTCTTCGATCATCCTGCGGAGGTCCTCGACGTCGTCCGGGTGCAGCAGGGTTCGGATATTCGCCGAATTGACCTCGAACTGTTGCGGCTCGACACCGAAAATCCGGTACTGGCCTTCGTCCCACATCCAGTCGCCATTGTCCCAATCCCAGTCCCAGGAGCCCATCCGGCCCGCCGCGAGCGCCATGCTGCGGCGCTGCTCGCTTTCGATCAGCCGGGCGGTCGACTCCTCCAGTTCGGCGGTTCGGGCGCGGACGCGATCTTCAAGCTCGGCGTTCAAATGCTCTAATTGCCGGGTCTTGCGGTAGAGCTCCGCGAAGATCCTGACCTTGGCCCGTAACACCTCGGGCACGACGGGCACCGGAACGTAATCGACGGCGCCCATCTCATAGCCGCGCAAGCGATCGAAATCGCTGACCTGGATAGCCGAGATGAAGATCATCGACGTTTTCTGGAAGCGCGGATGATCGCGGATCATGGCGGCAAGTTCGAAGCCATCCAGTTCCGGCATGCAGACATCGACCAGAATGACCGCGATCTCGGTCTTGAGCAGAATCTCGAGTGCTTCCCGTCCCGAGGCCGCCGCGACGAGATTCTCGCCGAGATCCTTCAGGATGACTTCATAGGCGAGCAGCTTGGCAGGCTGATCGTCGACCAGAAGTATGTTCACCTTTTCATGGTCCATCATACAAAACCGATCAGCGGTGCAGCCACATGCGGATGGCGAGGAGAAGTTGTTCGGTATTGACCGGCTTGGCGAGGTAATCGGATGCGCCGGCCTCCAGGCATTTCTCCCGATCACCCTTCATTGCCTTGGCCGTCAATGCAATGATCGGAAGGCGGCAGAACACGGGGTTTTGCCGGATGACGCCGATGGTCTGGTAGCCGTCCATTTGCGGCATCATGATATCCATCAAAACGATCGCGATTTCCGGGTTCTGTTCGACCAGAGCGACCGCTTCGCTTCCGGTGGTCGCGGTGAGGACTTTCATGCCGCGCCGCTCAAGGACGCTGCTCAAGGCGAAGATGTTGCGGGCATCATCGTCGACCAGCAGCGCAGTTTTGCCGATCAGATCCTCATCGGAACTGTTCAGCTTTTCCAGCATTCGCTGCTTCTCAGCCGGCAATTCCGTGATCACACGGTGCAAAAACAGTGATGTTTCGTCGAGCAGCCGTTCCGGCGATTCCACGCCCTTGACCACGATACTGCGTGCCAGGACGTGGAGTTCCGCGTCCTCTTCGGCGGACAGTTCCCGCCCGGTAAAGACCACGACGGGTACATTCGACAGCTCGCTGTCATGGCGGATCCGGTCAAGCACCTCGAATCCGCTCATGTCGGGCAGTCGCAGATCGAGCACCATGCAATCGCAGGGGGTGTCGCGCAACGCGGAAAGGGCAGCCGCGCCGGTTTCGACCGTGGTGATCTCGATATCGTCATGATCGAGAAGTTCCCGGATGCTGAGCTGTTCGGCGGCGTTGTCTTCGACAACCAGCAGCCGCTTGCGGCGCGGCCGCGCATATTCCCTGATCTGCGACAGCGCTGCGCTCAATCCTTCCGTGGTGGTGGGCTTGTTGACAAAGGAGAACGCGCCGCGCGCCAGCGCATGCTGACGGTCTTCGTCCAGGGTAATGATCTGGACCGGGATATGGCGGGTGAGGGGATTGTGCTTGAGCTGGTTCAGCACCGTCCAGCCGAGCATGTCGGGCAGGAACACGTCGAGCGACATGGCGGTCGGCTGGAATTGTTTGGCGAGATCCAGCGCCTCGGCGCCGCGCGCGGCCACCAGCACCTTGAAACCCTTGTCGCGCGCCAGATCGACCAGCACCCGCGCGTAATGGGGGTCGTCCTCGACGATCAGGAGGATGGTGTCGCCAGGTTCCAGGCTTAGCCTGTCATCCGGCACCTGTTCGATCACGCGCTCCGGTGTCGCGGCAGGCAGCGCCGGCACAGCGCCGTATGGCCGCGGGGCATTTGTGCGCGGCGCCACCGTCGGTCCGGAATATTTCAGCGGCAGATAAAGCGTGAAGGTGCTGCCCTTGCCGGGGGTGCTGTGAAGGTGGATTTCGCCGCCGAGCAGGTTCGCCAACTCGCGGCTGATCGCCAGACCCAAGCCGGTGCCGCCATATTTGCGGCTCGTGCCGGCATCCGCCTGTTGGAACGCCTCGAAGATCAGCTTCTGCTTTTCCAGGGGAATGCCGATCCCGGTATCCGATACTTCGAAAGCAATCACGGCCGACGCCGCATTGAGAAGCGGATGCTCGGGACTCCAGCCGCCCACGGCGGCCGCGACCTTGAGGCTGACACCGCCCTCTGCGGTGAACTTGAATGCATTCGACAACAGGTTCTTCAGCACCTGCTGCAAGCGCTTGGAGTCGGTGACGATGCTGCGCGCCAGATTCGGGTCGAGCTCGACATTGAACGTCAATTGACGGTTTTCGGCCTCGTGCCGGAACGGCCGGCCGACCGTGTCCAAAAGACTGGAGGTGAGAATTTCCTCGGCATCTACCGTCACCGTTCCCGATTCAATCTTGGAGAGGTCGAGGATGTCGCTGATCAGGTTGAGCAGGTCGGTTCCGGCACCGTGGATCGTTCGTGCAAACTCGACCTGCTTGCCGGTCAGGTTGCCGTCCGGATTCTCGGTGAGCTGCTGGCCCAGGATCAGGATGCTGTTGAGCGGCGTGCGCAGCTCATGCGACATGTTGGCCAGGAATTCGGATTTGTATTTCGATGTCAGCGCGAGCTCGCTCGCCTTTTCTTCGAGCGCGCGGCGGGCCTGCTCGATTTCCTGGTTCTTGCGCTCCACTTCGACGTTGCGTTCGGCGAGTTGCTGGGCTTTTTGCTCGAGCTGCTCGTTGGTCTGTTGCAATTCTCTCTGCTGGGTCTGCAACTCACCGGCAAGCTGCTGGGACTGCTTCAACAGCCCTTCGGTCTGCATCGTCGCTTCGATACTGTTTAGCACGATTCCGATGCTGTGGGTGAGCTGCTCGAGAAACGTCATCTGCGACGCCGTGAAGGTGCCGACAGAGGCAAGCTCGATCACGGCCTTGACGTGATTTTCGAACAGGACGGGCAGGACCACGAGGTCCTTTGGAACCACGCGCAACAGCGCCGAACTGATCGGGACCGCGTCGGGCGGGATATCCGACAATAGCTGCTGGCGCTTGTCCATCGCGCATTGACCCGCCAGTCCCTCGCCGAATTGCAGTATCTGCCGGTGCGGGGAGGCGCCGTCGCCGGCATAGGACGAAAGCAGGCGCAACTGCGGATGGTCTTCGTTCTCGACCCGGTAGATCACGCCCATCTGCGCGTTGACCAGCGGGCTCAATTCGGACAGCAGCAACCGTCCGACCGTGGCGAGGTCGCGCTGGCCCTGAAGCATATTGGTGAACCTGGCGAGATTGGTCTTCAGCCAGTCCTGCTCGGTATTGAGGTCGGTGGTGAGCCTCAAATTGGTGATCATCGTGTTGATGTTGTCTTTCAGCTCCGACACTTCGCCGCGGGCGTCGACCTGGATGGTGCGGGTGAGGTCGCCCTTGGTCACGGCGGTCGCCACCTCCGCGATCGCGCGCACCTGTGAGGTCAGGTTCGCCGCCAGCAGGTTGACGTTGCCGGTCAGATCTTTCCAGGTGCCGGAGGCGCCGGGCACATTGGCCTGACCGCCGAGCCGGCCTTCGACCCCCACCTCGCGGGCGACGCTGGTGACCTGGTCGGCGAAAATAGCCAGCGTCTCGGTCATGTTGTTGATGGTGTCGGCAAGGGCGGCGACTTCGCCCTTCGATTTCACCGTCAGGCTCTGTTTGAGATCGCCATTGGCCACGGCCGTCACGACCTTGACGATGCCGCGCACCTGCTCGGTCAGGTTGGCGGCCATGAAGTTCACGGTATCGGTGAGATCCTTCCAGGTACCGGCGACGCCGCGCACCTCGGCCTGGCCGCCGAGCTTGCCTTCGGTGCCGACCTCGCGCGCGACGCGCGTCACCTCGCCGGCGAAGGCATTGAGCTGATCGACCATGGTGTTGATGGTGTTCTTCAGTTCGAGAATTTCGCCCTTCACGTCGACTGTGATCTTGCGCGAGAGGTCGCCGCGCGCCACCGCCGTCGTGACTTCCGCGATGTTGCGGACCTGGGTGGTGAGGTTGGCGGCGAGCAGGTTGACGTTGTCGGTCAAGTCCTTCCAGGTGCCGCCGACGCCCGGCACCACCGCCTGGCCGCCGAGTCGGCCCTCGGTGCCGACTTCGCGGGCCACGCGCGTCACTTCGGCCGCAAAGGAGCGAAGCTGCTCGACCATGGTGTTCAGCGTATCCTTGAGCAGCAGGATTTCGCCGCGGACGTCGACCGTGATCTTCTTGGAGAGGTCGCCGCCGGCGATCGCGGTCGCGACCTCGGCGATGTTTCGGACCTGCGCGGTCAGGTTCGACGCCATGAAGTTGACATTGTCGGTGAGGTCCTTCCAGGTGCCGGCGACTTCCGGCACCTCGGCCTGGCCGCCGAGCTTGCCTTCGGTGCCGACCTCGCGCGCCACGCGCGTCACTTCCGAGGCGAACGCATTGAGCTGGTCGACCATCGTATTGACGGTGTTTTTCAGCTCGAGGATCTCGCCTTTGACGTCCACTGTGATCTTCTTGGACAGGTCGCCTTTGGCCACCGCCGTCGTGACCTCGGCGATGTTGCGGACCTGGCCGGTAAGGTTGCCGGCCATCGAGTTGACACTGTCGGTCAAATCCTTCCAGGTGCCGGCGACGCCGGGGACGTTGGCCTGGCCGCCCAGGCGTCCTTCGGTGCCGACCTCGCGCGCCACGCGCGTCACCTCACCGGCGAACCGGTTGAGCTGGTCGACCATGGTGTTCAGCGTTTCCTTGAGCTGAAGGATTTCGCCGCGGACATCCACGGTGATCTTGCGCGACAGATCGCCGCCGGCGATCGCGGTTGCGACTTCGGCGATGTTGCGGACCTGGGCGGTGAGGTTGCCGGCCATCGAATTGACGCTGTCGGTGAGGTCTTTCCAGGTGCCGGCCACGCCGGGCACCTCGGCCTGGCCGCCGAGCTTGCCGTCGGTGCCGACCTCGCGCGCCACGCGCGTCACTTCGCCGGCGAAGGCGTTGAGCTGGTCGACCATGGTGTTCAGCGTTTCCTTGAGCTGAAGGATTTCGCCGGATACGTTCACCGTGATCTTCTTGGACAGGTCGCCCTCGGCCACCGCGGTTGCGACCTCGGCGATGTTGCGGACTTGACCGGTCAGGTTGCTCGCCATCGAGTTGACGCTGTCGGTCAGGTCCTTCCAGGTGCCGGCCACGCCGCGCACCAGCGCCTGGCCACCCAGCTTGCCCTCGGTGCCGACTTCGCGCGCCACGCGCGTCACTTCGCCGGCGAAGGCGTTGAGCTGGTCGACCATCGTGTTGATGGTGTCCTTCAGCTCGAGAATTTCACCGCGGACATCCACCGTGATCTTCTTCGACAGGTCGCCATTGGCGACGGCGGTCGTCACTTCGGCGATGTTGCGGACCTGGGCGGTGAGGTTACCGGCCATCGAGTTGACGCTGTCGGTGAGATCCTTCCAGGTGCCCGCCACGCCGGGCACTTCGGCCTGGCCGCCGAGCTTGCCGTCGGTGCCAACCTCGCGCGCGACGCGCGTGACTTCGCCGGCAAAGGCATTGAGCTGGTCGACCATCGTGTTCAGCGTTTCCTTCAATTGCAGGATTTCGCCGGATACGTTCACCGTGATCTTCTTGGACAGGTCGCCGCCGGCAATCGCGGTTGCGACATCGGCGATGTTGCGGACCTGGGCCGTCAGGTTGGAGGCCATGAAGTTGACGTTGTCGGTGAGGTCCTTCCAGGTGCCGGCCACGCCCGACACCTGGGCCTGGCCGCCGAGCTTGCCTTCGGTGCCGACTTCACGGGCGACGCGGGTGACTTCCGAGGCGAAGGCATTGAGCTGATCGACCATCGTGTTGATGGTGTCCTTGAGCTCGAGAATTTCGCCGCGGACATCCACCGTGATCTTGCGCGAGAGGTCGCCACGGGCCACCGCCGTGGTGACGTTGGCGATGTTGCGCACCTGCGCGGTCAGGTTGCCGCACATCGCGTTCACGGAGTCGGTGAGATCTTTCCAGGTGCCGGCGACGCCGGGCACGATCGCCTGGCCGCCGAGCTTGCCGTCGGTGCCGACTTCGCGGGCGACGCGGGTGACTTCGGAGGCGAAAGAGCGAAGCTGATCCACCATGGTATTGATGGCTTCCTTCAGCTGAAGGATTTCGCCGCGCACGTCGACCGTGATCTTCTTGGAGAGATCGCCATTGGCGACCGCGATCGTCACTTCGGCGATGTTGCGGACCTGGCCGGTCAGGTTATTGGCCATCGAGTTGACGCTCTCGGTCAAATCCTTCCACACGCCGGTCACTTCGGGCACCTGGGCCTGACCGCCAAGCTTGCCTTCGGTACCGACTTCGCGCGCCACGCGCGTCACCTCGGAGGTGAACACGCCAAGCTGCCGGATCATCGTGTTGACGATGTTGGCCGATTGCAGGAATTCGCCGCCGAGCGGGCGGCCGTCGACATCGAGCTGCACGGTCTGCAACAGATCGCCTTGCGCGACCGCGGCGACGGCGCGCGTCACTTCGCGCGTCGGCCATAGCAGGTCGTCGATCAAGGTGTTGACCGAGCTTTCCATGTCGGCCCACGACCCGCTGGCAAGACCGAATCTGACGCGCTGCCGCGTCTTGCCTTCGCGTCCGACACCCTGGCCGACGCGCTCGAGCTGCTGCGCCATGCGCTGATTGGCGGCAATGATTTCGTTGAAGGTATCGGCGATCTTGCCTTCGATGCCGAGATAGTCGCCGCTCATCCGGACCGAAAAATCCCCGCTGCGCATCGCCTGAAGCGCTTGCAGCAGATCCTGCCACGAATCCGGTCCAGGATTCGTTCCGGATTTGCGCTTGGAGATCGGATGAGGAGGCGGTGACACGGCTCCGGGATCAAGATCGCTCATGGTATTCCCTCAGCAAAGGCGTCACCGAATCCATCATGGGCGCAACCGGTTGCCACATAGAAGCGGCGGCGGAATACCAAATCAAGGGAGGACGACCGTTCGGCAAAGAAGTTGGAACTCGCCCCATCGGGCCAAATGAACCAACTCCGTCGCCGTCCAATGGTTCCAGCAGGGCGATTAGAATTCCAAGAAATTTCCGGACCGGATGCGGGAGCCGGACCGGACGAGGAGAAGCCATAATCGGCGCCGAATATGTGGTCGGGAGCGGGATCAGGCCTATCGTGCCTGATCCAATATCCTCTAAACGGGTTCAGGCATTGCCTTCATATTCATCGCATCGCGCTTCGGCGGGATTCCGAACATGCGGGAATATTCCCGGCTGAACTGGGAAGCGCTCTCATAGCCGACCTGGAAAGCCGCGTGCGTGACGTTCGCGGCATCCGCCGCCATCAGGCGCCGCGCCTCCAGCAGGCGCAACTGTTTCTGGTATTGCAGCGGTGTCATCGCCGTAAGCGCCTTGAAGTGCTGATGGAACGAGGACGGACTCATGCATGCCGCCTCGGCTAGTTCCTCGATGCGGATGGCGCGTGCGAAATTATCCCGCAGCAGGTGGATCGCGGCGGCGATGCGCTGGGCATGGCCCGTCGCCAGTGCAAGCTTGCAGATCTCGCCGCCATTGGGGCCGGTCAGCAGCCAGTAACAGATCTCCCTCATGAGGGAGGGATAAAGGACCGCGACCGCTTGGGGCGCGTCGAGCATGCGAACGAGCCGCAGCAGGGCGTCGGCGAGTGGCTCGTTCAAGGTTTCGACAAAGAGGCCGAGGCCAACCTCGCCGGCAGGCCTCGGCATTGGATCGAGCTTTTCCAGAACCTCGCGCAGGACAGCGGTATCGAACTCAAGGGTCATGCCGAGATAAGGCGCCCTGGTGACGCTGCCGAAGGCGGGAAGTTCGACGCCAACGACCAGCGCCTGTCCCTCGGCATAATCAAAGACGGCATCGCCGAGCGTGATCTGCTTGGCTCCTTGCGCGACGACGCAGAGCGCGGGCTTGTAGATCATGTGGTGCGGCAGCAGCCTCTTGCTGGTCTTCATCAGGACAAGGTCGGCGACCGGCGTCGCGATAAGGCCGTCTCCGTTGCCGCTCCTGGCGACGTAGATCTCGACAGCAGCTTTCAAGGCCGGCGACATTGCTTTCCTCCGATAACCCTTAGCCGCCGGGGAGGCGGAATATCACGCACGAATCTAGCCCGAATTACGGACTTTGCCAGTAGGGGTCGGAGGATCAGGCAAGAAATTTAAGGCTTCAGGCAAGCGGCCCACGGCTTTGATCTCCATGTTTGGCGCAACCGAACAGGGAGTCGTCCGATGTCAGACCAAGCACAGCAGATTTCGACAACGAAAGTGGCGATCGTCACCGGCGCGAGCCGCGGCCTCGGCCGCAACACCGCGCTGAGCCTCGCCCGCAAGGGCGTCGATCTCATCATCACCTACCACTCGAACCGGGCCGAGGCAGAGAGCGCTATCGCCGAGATCGAGGCGCTCGGGCGCAAGGCCGTCGCCTTCCGGCTCGACACCGGCGACATATCAGCCTTCGAGGGTTTTTCGGACGAGGTCCGGCAGGCTCTGAGGAATGTCTGGGGCCGCGAGCGTTTCGATTATCTCGTGAACAATGCCGGCATCGCCCATAGCGCGCCCTTTGCGGAAACGAAGGAGGCCGATTTCGACCGGCTCTGCAACATCCATTTCAAGGGCGTCTACTTCCTGACGCAGAAGCTGCTGCCGCTGATCGCCGATGGCGGCCGGATCGTGAACCTGTCCTCCGGATTGGCGCGTTTCAGCCTGCCGGGCCTTTCCGTCTATGCCGCCATGAAAGGCGCGATCGAGGTGCTGACCCGCTATCTGGCAAAGGAACTCGGCCCGCGCGGCATTGCCGTCAACGCCGTGGCGCCCGGCGCGATCGCAACCGATTTCGGCGGCGGCGCGGTGCGCGACAACCCGGAATACAACAAGTTCGTCGCGTCGGTGACGGCGATGGGCCGGGCAGGGCTCCCGGACGATATCGGCCCGATGATCGCTTCACTGCTTTCCGATGACAACCGCTGGGTCACTGGCCAGCGCATCGAAGCCTCCGGCGGCATGTTCCTTTGACGCGCCGCCTTTAAGGGACGATCAGAGGTGCATCGATGAAGGTTTCGGGCAACACCATACTCATTACCGGCGGGACGTCGGGCATCGGCTTCGAACTCGCCAAACAGTTCCTGGCGCTCGGAAATACGGTCATCGTCACGGGCCGTGATCCGTCCGCTCTCGAGGGAGCGCGCAGGAAGCTTCCAGGACTCCATGTCTTCCGGAGCGATGTCAGCGATCCCAAGGCCATCGCGGACCTTTATGAGCAGGTCACCGGACTATTCCCGGCGCTCAACGTGCTGATCAACAACGCAGGCATCATGCGCCAGATCAACCTGCATGATTCCGGCGGAAAGCTCGAAGACCTCACCCGCGAGATCGATATCAATCTCGCCGGGTCGATCCGCATGGCCGCGCGGTTTCTTCCGCATCTTAAGATTCAGAAAAGCGCGGCCATCATGAACGTTTCGTCGGGGCTGGCTTTCCTTCCGGCCCCGGCCTCGCCGGTCTATTGTGCCACCAAGGCTGCCGTCCATTCGTTCACGATTTCCCTGCGTGTCCAACTCAAACGAACCAACGTCATTGTCTTCGAACTGGCGCCGCCGCTTACCTTGACGCCGCTTGCTACCGGTGCGTTCGATGAAGAGGACCGCAAGGGAATCCCGGTAATGTCTGCCGAGACGTTGGCGCGGCGCGCGATCGAGGGGATTCGAAAGGACCGGCTCGAAATCCGGCCGGGCATGAGCAATGTGATGAAATTCATCAGCCGCGTCACGCCAAACGGACTGTTGCAGCGGATGATCAGCCCGACGGTCGATCGCATGCTAGCGCCTCTGCATGATCATCTGCCAGGAACGTGACACGTTGGCGCAGATAGCCGTATGGCGAAACCGTCAGGCCGTCGCAGCAGCAGCGATGATAAGGACGGCGAACAGCGCGGCGATGAATTTTGGCTCCCAATATTCGATGAACATGAAGCCAATCACCAGCCAGCCGGCGGCGCCGGCAAGCGAGAGAGCCATCACCGGCCGTTCGCCGAGAACGTCCACCGCACGCCAGGCAAGCCAGAGACCCAGAAGACCAAACAACACTTGCCCGAGCGCGTAGGCGCTGTTCATGCCGTAATAGAGGCTCGTTTCAATTCCCGGCAGGCGCTTGCCGCGCACATATTGGGAAAGAACGTCGATGATGAAATGCAGGAAACCGGCGATCGTAAGCCACCCGAATGCCGCGTAGAGAAGGATCTTGTGCATATTGCTTGCTCACTTTCTGGCCAGATCGGACAGTGCCCTTGCCTGCATGGCTGCGAGGGTCGTCTCCATGAATTGCCGGAAGTCTTCATGAACCACGCGGGAGATGAACCAGCCATCGGGCCACGCCAAGGGGCGGAACGAATAGGTCCACCGGATATGGGTGCCTGACTCGCGGCCGGCAAAGCTGAAATCCGCGAGACCGTAAGTGATGTATCGGCCCATATCGTTTGTCAGATTCCACATCTCGTACTGGAACAGCTCTGGTTTCTGATCGGCGGTAATCTCCTCGATCTCGCTCTTGCCGTCGGCAAAGACGACCCGGCGCCGGTCTCCTACCTTGCGCCATGACCCGATCAGCGGATCGCTGCGTGCCGCGCCCGACACGGCCGGCGTACCCGTCATGAACGATGCAAACTGCGGCGCGCCGATGGTGGTGAACCAGTTCACGAAACGATCGAGTGGAATGGCAAGATCGGATTCCACCGTCACCGTCTCGTAACGCGTATCGGTCTCGATTGGCGGCCGCCGCGCATCGCGCTGTGCTTGGTCGCGTTGCTCGGGCGCGAGCGCCGGATCGATGCCGACGAATCGACTGCCGCAGCCGACAAGGCCGATGGCCAGGCAGATCAGTGCGGCGGTGGAGCGGAATTTGAACATCGAGCCGCTTTTCCAAAGGAAGCGCCCTGCTGCCACGCATGCATGAGATCTGCGGATTTGCCTGATCGCCCTGTTCGAGCTGGGATTCGGGACAAGGAAGGGCATCAGGCCAGTTCAGACAAGCCGACCATGCAAGCCTGAGCGATCTGTTGCGCGGCAACTATGCCCAATCCGGAGGCGCTGCCGGCCATCACGACTGTCTTCAACGAACTGTCCTTTGGCTAGTGGCTCACGGGACGCTTTCAGTCGCTTTTCCCGATCGCCTTCCAAGGCCTCGCCACGGACCCTACGCCCGGCAGCGATGTCGCCTGAATGCCAAAACTCTCGAATTTTCTGCCTAATCCTCCAGCAATTTCGTGAACCGGCGAGGTATCCGCGATCCGGATCGCGATATCTTATTGGTCGTGACCGACCGCGGCGAAAGGACCTGGCGTCAGGCCGCACGCAAAACAGTGCGGTCGACGCCGGTCCGGCATTCTTTCCCTACAGCGCTCAAATGAGCCTTGCGAAAACAAAGAGAATTTCCGAATCGCCGGCGAAACAGCGCGCGGCCGAAATCGTATCGCGGCCAAGACTATGTCGAGGTTTTGGGACGTTCAATTAATGCCAATTTCGTTTCGGCGAATTTTTGCGGCAGGCCTTGCTTTGCAGTGAATTCCTTATAGGCCTGCATGGCCCCGTCATACGCTTCGCCAACGCCGTCGACCCACATATGCCTGGACTTCGACCAGCAATCATCGACCACAATGATGCCTCCGGGACTCAGCCGCGGGAATATCCGTTCCAGACCGACCTTGACCGGTTGATAGAGGTCAACATCGAGCAGGCAAAACGAGACCCGATCGGGCAGGAGGGCGTCGTCCAGCGATGAAATATCAGCCTTGAGAACCTTGATGTCCGTGATGTGCCTTCGGGCGAGGGACTCCTTGAACCATTCAACATTGTTGTTCTTGAATTCCCATCCGTAGTCGTGGTTTTTCCCGCGCTGCTTTTTCTCGATCGAAATGTCCTCGGAAGTGAACCCTGAGAAGGTGTCGATGCAGATATATTCCTTGAGGATTCCGGTGTCAGCCAGGTACTCGTACAGGAACGTTGTGGTGAGGCCGTGCGCGCAACCGATTTCCACGACCGAACCGTCGACGTCGGCTGTGCGATCCAGGCAATCTGCAAGAAAACATAACTGTCTGGGAAAATATTGAAATTGGTAGCGGGGATACCAGACATTGCGAAGATAGCCCCTCAACATGAGCTCTCTGTATCCTTTGGCAGCAATTCGGCGCACTATCTGCTTCATCGCGTTTCGCTCCCATGATTTTTTTATCTAGGATTTTTGCTCCAACGTTTTTCGAAATGGCCGGGTGAGGTAAGCCAAGCGACGAGGCTGGTACAAAAGATAACCCGGAAAAAAGCATCCAACCGCAGGCGAGGCTTCAAATCAATGTCGAATTTGATTTTTGTCGCGAATGAGCGCGGACGTGCTGTCCGCACCCGCGCGGACAAGCGTCAACTTACACCGTACGGATAAATAGATCCGAACGGAGCATCGCTGAATTTGGGCCGGCTCATGCCGAACCGGTCTCGCCTGTCGAGCCAACAGACCGTTTCAAACTATCGTGTTCAAGCTGTCGGCCTCAGACGGCCTTGGTTTCAAGCCGTCTTGGCGAACATCGTCAGGACGCCGTCAGCGATATTGATAGCGACGACTTGTGATGAATTCAGGCCATTGGCCTTAAGGGCGGCCACCGCCTCCGGCGTCGATTCAATGGAACTCCGGAGTGATCGCAGGTCGTCTTCGCTGGTCTGCGCGACGACGTTTTCGACCTTCGACCGCACTTTCGGTTTGAGATCCTTGAGGTTGACGACCTGTATGCTCCGGATGATCGTGCTGGATTGATCAGACGGGGTCTGCGCCCCGGGTTGTGAGGACGTTCCTTGCGCCTGCACCAAAGCCGGTGTTCCGAGGGAGAGTGCAGCAACAATGACAGATGCTGTAAAGATTCGCATGGTCATTCCTTTCCCGGTTTAAAAACCAAAGAATTCTATCGACGAAATCCGGTCAACGTCTGATTTCCGTGTGGCCATTCGGTGATGCCAATGCGGCCGCAATGCTCGCGATGAAGGTTGGCGAGTTGCGGAGGGGGCGACGCCGCACCGGCACGCAATTCAAGCCGCGCTTCGCTGATTTATTCGAAGCTCCGACCACACGTCGGAAACGTCAGAAATGCTGGCCTATTACGGACCACATTTCAGGTCGAACGACATGACGCTCTTGAAGCTGTGCTGAAGGTTCTCGGATTACCGCGCGAATGCGCGCGAGGACGGTCCTAGACCATTCCCTTGCCGGCATCCGACCCGTGACGCCTTTGTCGCGCCTGGAGCACGAGGATGACGATCAACGCCAGGAAAATGACGAGAAAGGATACCGCGCTGGTCAGCGTTCCAAGCGCATAGATGTCCGGTTTAGTCACCGTTGTCGTTAGGCCCTGCAATTCAAGCGGCAGGGTGTTGACGGAACCGATGGCCTGACTCGAACGCGCGAGTTCATCCCACGATAAGGTAAAGCCAAACAGGCCGATACCCACGACAGACGGCAATATGATCGGCAGCACGACATGCCGAAATGTCTGCCATGGAGTCGCGCCGAGATCCCGCGCGGCCTCTTCAAGCCGGCTATCGAAGCGGTTGAAAATCGCAAACATGATCAAAAGCCCAAACGGCAGGGTCCAGGTGAGGTGAGCGCCAAGGCCCGACGTGAAAAGTCCCATCGCCGTGGTCCAACCCTCGGCGCCATTTTTGATCATGAAATCGTCAAACAGGCGGAATTCCAGTGCGATGCCGAGCGAGGTAATGATCGACGGCATGATCAGACTGGCGATGGCGACGTAAAACAGGAAAGTCGCGCCGCTGAACGATTTGCGGAAGGCCATGCCGGCCGAAACCGACAATATGACCGTCAGCACCATGACGACAAGGCCGAGCTCGAGCGACCGCCTGAAAGCCGCGCCGATATCGACGATGCCCGTGCCGGAGAAGACCTTGCTGAACCAATGCAGGGAAACGCCATTCATCGGAAAGGTCAGGCCGCCGTCTGGCCCCTGAAACGAGAGGATGTAGATCGCAAACATCGGCCCGTACAGAAACAGGACATAGGCGGCAAAAAACGCCGCGAGAACATAGAAAGATCGCGACCGCTTCTCACCCATCTCACAGCTCCTTGCGGATATCGACGATCCGCGTCAGCGCCGAAATGATCAGGATGGTAATGCCGAGCAGGATGACCGCATTGGCGGCGGCGGCCGGGAATTGCAGGGCGTTGAGGCGCGTCTCGATGATTTTTCCGGCGGATGCGATCTGTTCACCGCCCATCACGCCGATCGTGACAAAATCGCCCATCACGATCGTGATCACGAAGATCGAGCCGATGACAATCCCGGGCTTCGACAAGGGAATGACGACGTTCACCAGGGTTTGCCATCCCGTGGCTCCCGCATCATAGGCGGCCTCGATCAACCGCTTGTCGATCCGGATCATCGAATTGAAGATCGGCACCACCATGAAGAATGTGAACAGGTGAACGAGCGCGAGGACGACGGAAAATTCGGAGAACAGCAGCCATTCCAGCGGCTGATGAATCAGGCCCATGCCCTCGAGGGCGTTGTTCACCAGGCCGTTGCGGCCAAGGAGCGGAATCCACGCGATCATGCGGATCACGTTCGAGGTCCAGAATGGAATGGTACACAGCAGGGTGAGTACGATCTGCCAGGTTTTGGACCGGATGTGGAATGCGAGAAAATAGGCAACCGTAAAGCCGATCAGCAGCGTCAGGCTCCAGGTCATCAGGCACAATTGCAACGTTTTCAGATAGGTCTTCAGGATCGTACACAGATCCGGCAGATCGGCGACGCAGCCCTCGAACGTATCGGTGTAGCCGCGCAGGCTGAAGGCGGGGATCATTTCATATTCATTGTAATCCCACGCGCTGACAATCGTCACGAAAACGAGCGGCAAGAGAAAGAACAGTGCGAAGACGAGCATCATCGGCGCGGCCTGAAGCCACGCGAAGAAGGATTTGCGGTCCTGAATCATGGAAAGGCCGATCTCGGTCACACCGGAAAAGGACTTGCCGCGCCGTTTTTGCGCGGCAAGTCCCGAGATGGCATCAGGCTGCGATGAATTCATTCCACTTGCGGACCATGTAGTCGTTTTCGTCCATGACGGCGTTCCAGCAGGCAACGGCCCCCATGCGGTCGTCATAGGAACCGCCGTCACGCTTGGCGCCGGCCTTTTCGAGGACGGTGCCGTCCGGCGCCTTGATATCGCCGACCGCCGGCTTGCCTTCCATCCAGTAGCCCCATTCGTCGGGCGTCATGTTGGCCTTGGCGGTGGACAGAACCGCGGAATAATAGCCCTGGCGATTGAGATAAGCGCCGGCCCAGCCCGACAGATACCAGTTCACGAATTCATAGGCCCAATCGAGCTTCGGTCCTGAAACCGCCTTCGACACGCAGAACCCTGACGCCCACGAACGGTAGCCTTCCTTGAGCGGCTGGAAGGTGCAGGCGATTCCCATGGAGCGCACTTTGGTGACCGCAGGGGACCACATCGACTGGATAACGGTTTCGCCTGAGGCCATCAGGTTGACGGATTCGTTGAAATCCTTCCAGAAGGCGCGGAACTGACCGGCCTTCTTGGCTTCGGTCATGATCTTCATGGTGAGATCAATCTCCGCCTTCGTCATGTTGCCCTTGTCGGTATATTTGTGCTGGCCGCTGGCTTCGACCACCATCGCGGCGTCCATGATGCCGATCGAGGGAATGTTGAGGATCGAGGCCTTGCCCTTGAACTCGGGATTGAGCAGTTCGGTCCACGATTCAATCGGCCGCTTGATCAGATCGGGGCGGATGCCGAGCGTATCGGCGTTGTAGACCGTCGGGATCAGCGTCACGAATTCGGTTGGCGTGGTCGAGAACTTCTTGGAGTTCGGGCCTTCTAGATAAAGCACCTTCCACGGCGCCGTGCCTTGATCGCCGATTTTCTTGCCGTTCGGCAACTGCCCCTTGGTGAAGACCGGGGTGATGTTGTCGAATTCCTTGATCTTCTTGGCATCGAGCGCGAAAATATTTCCCGACGGCACCAGTTTCTTCAGTGAGAAATATTCGGTATCGAGCACGTCGAACGAGTTGGGCTGGGTGATCACACGCTTGGTCACATCGTCGGTCGTTGCCGTGATGTATTCGATCTTGATCCCGGTATCTTCCAGGCATTTCTTTGAGATCTCGTCGCCTTCATTCACCGCGGTGCCGAGATAACGCAGAACTTTGGGCTCGGCCGAATAGACATAGGGAAAGCCGGTAATGGCACCCGAACCCGCCGCAAGACCGACCGCTCCGGCCGCGCCTTTCAGCAGGGCGCGACGGTTAACACCGTTATGGGATTTCGAACGACTGCTCATGCTCGTCTCCAAGGATGTCAGGCCGCCTGTTCGGACGACGTGACGGTTACAGGATTACGGGTCTTCAGCGGGCTCGCCAGCGCCGGATCCCAGGTGGCGAGGACACGTTCGCCGACGATGTAGTTGGCGGCGTCGAACTGGCTTTCCGTGAGTTGGGCGGAGATGTCGGCTCCGCCGTCGGCGGCGACCGCGACGCGGACATAGGTTCCCTGGTATTCGACCTCGCTGACGGTACCGGCGATCGACGGACCCGCGACGGCCTCGCCCGGCTTTTTCAACAGCAGGCGATCGTTGCGAACGGCGAAGGTCTCGCCGCCGACGGCAATGACATTATGGCCGCCGATGAATTTCGCCGTGAATTCCGTCCGGGGGTGGTTGAAGATTTCGCGCGGAGAACCTTGCTGTTCGATTCGTCCGCCGTTCATCAAAACCACGATATCGGCCAGCGCCATCGCCTCGTCCTGGCCGTGCGTGACATGGATGAAGGAAATCCCGAGCTCGCGTTGAAGCTTTTTCAGTTCGGTTCGCATGCGCAGCCGCAAAAACGGATCGAGCGCCGAAAGCGGCTCGTCCAGCAGTAGGATCTGCGGAGACGTGATCAGGGCGCGGGCGAGGGCCACGCGTTGTTGCTGGCCGCCGGAAAGCTGCGCCGGCAGTCTTGCGGCATAAGCCTGCATATCGACGAGCTCGAGCAGTTTGTTTGCTTCGGCATGGCGTGGTGCCTTGGCAACGCCCTTCATCTTCAAGGCAAAGGCAACATTGTCGATAACGGAGAGATGCGGGAATAAAGCATAGGACTGGAACATCATCGCCGTGTTGCGGGCGGCAGGCGGCAGATCCGTCACATTTTTCGGCCCGACGATGATATCGCCTGACGTCGCGGATTCATGCCCGGCGATCATTCGCAACGTCGATGTCTTGCCGCAGCCGGATGGCCCGAGCAGGCAACAATAGGAGCCGGCCGGGATCTTGAGGTCGATGGCGTCGACGGCGGTCACGCTGCCGTATCGTTTGGTCAGTTGCACCAGTTCTAGCGCCGCCGTGGTCGTCATCTGTATCAATCCGCATTGTCTACCGGGAATCCGGGCAACCTGGGCGAGCCGGCAGGTCCAGCGAAGGCAAATGCAACAGATGTGCCAAATGTACCGAAAACCGAACGAATCCCGATTGTTTGATGCGGTTGATGCGCGACTTTGGTTTAGGGGCTTAAATAATTGAAGTGTTGCCGAAAATGCGTCCTGTGTCGGATGTCGGCGATGGCCGGCCTCTGCACGATCAAAGCATTCGCTCGGGGCGACTCCCGAAACGGCAGAGCCATCATGGCTTGCCATATCCTGTCTTCACCCCGAAGATGCCGACCTCGCTTGCCGTGGTCAGCCCCGGTGATCGGTGAAGTTTTTCGCGGCCGTTGAGGTCGTGGCGTCGCGGGGAAGGGGAATCGCATGCGCTCAACATCGGTGGACGTCGTTCGCATCGCCACAAAAGGCCCCGGCGATGTCTCGGGCCTGCTGAGCCTCATCGAGTCGGGCAAGATCGATCCGGGCGCGATCCTCGCGATCCTGGGAAAAACCGAGGGCAATGGCGGCGTCAACGATTTCACGCGGGAATACGCCGTTTCCGCGCTATGCGCAGCCCTGGCACCTCACGTCGATCTGCCTCCACATCGCGTGGAAGAGCGGATCGCATTCGTGATGTCCGGCGGGACGGAAGGCGTGCTCAGTCCGCATATCACCGTCTTTACGCGCGCCGAGCGTGTCGATCGTTCATCCGAGGGCATTTCCGGGAAACGCCTCAGCATCGGGATCGCCCATACGCGGGATTTCCTGCCCGAGGAACTCGGCCGCAGCGCGCAGATCGAGGAGACCGCAAAGGCCGTGGCAACGGCCATGGCCGATGCCGCCATTGCCGATCCACACGACGTTCATTTCGTGCAGATCAAATGTCCGCTTTTGACGAGTGAGCGCGTCGAATCGGCGGTCGCGCGCGGCAATAAGACGGTTACAAGCAGCGCCTACGGTTCGATGGGGTATTCGCGCGGCGCGTCGGCGCTTGGGGTCGCGATGGCGCTTGGTGAGATCGACGGCGAGATTGGCGACGGGCAGGTTCTGCGAAATTTCGAGTTGTTTTCCTCGGTGGCGTCCACATCGTCCGGGATAGAGCTCATGCATAATGTGGTCATCGTGCTGGGCAATTCATCATCGTCGGCGAGTCCATTTGAGATCGGGCACGCCGTCATGCGTGACGCGATCGATTCCGCTGCGGTGATCGAGGCGCTGAAATGCGTCGGACTCGGCGCCGGAGAGGGCTCCAAGCCGATGGCGAACCGTCAACTGGTCAATATTTTCGCCAAGGCGGAAGCCTCGCCAAGCGGCAGAGTGCGTGGATTTCGTCACACCATGCTCGAGGACACGGATGTCAGCGCGACCCGGCACGCCCGCGCCGCCGTCGGCGGACTGATCGCCGGCCTATCGGGAACCGGCGCGGTCTATGTTTCAGGGGGAGCCGAGCATCAAGGCCCAGCCGGCGGCGGCCCCGTCGCTGTCATCGCCCGGCTGTGAAAGACGCATGCCAGCCGCCAGCGTTCTCCGGGAATTGACTCCCGGTGAACCAGAATTCTAACTGCTGACGCCGATTGAGCCGGAATGGATGCCGAGGAATAACATCCTCAAGCTGCTCCATATTTATGCAACACGCCTAATAAAAGCACCCGGAAAGTTTTCCATGCGCGTTATCAACGTCGCCGCCGCCCAGATGGGCCCGATCCAGAAGGCCGATAGCCGCGAAGCCGTCGTCAAGCGCATGATCGCTTTGATGGATGAAGCCAAGGCCGGGGAAGCCGACCTGATTGTCTATCCGGAGCTGGCCCTCACCACTTTTTTTCCACGCTGGTACATGGAGGATCAGGCCGAGGTCGATGGCTGGTTCGAGCCGGAGATGCCGAACGCGGCGACGAAGCCTTTGTTCGAGCGCGCCGCGCGATACCAGATGGCAATGAGTTTCGGCTACGCCGAACTGACACCGGACGGGCATCATTTCAACACCTGCATCCTCACCGACAGATCCGCCAAAATCGTCGGAAAATACCGCAAGGTTCATCTGCCGGGGCATTCGGAATTCGATACGGAACGCGCCTTTCAGCACCTGGAGAAACGATACTTCGAGCCAGGCGATCTCGGCTTCAACGTATGGCGCACCCTCGGCGGGATCTTTGGCATGGCGGTGTGCAACGATCGCCGCTGGCCGGAAACCTATCGCGTCATGGGCCTGCAAGGCGTCGAGATGGTGCTGATCGGCTACAACACGCCCTCGGTCAATTCCCAGCGCAGCGAGGAGGGGCCCGAGAAGCGGTTGTTCCACAATCGCCTGTCCGTGCAGGCCGGCGCCTATCAAAACGCGACCTGGGTGGTGTCGGTTGCCAAGGCCGGCATCGAGGATGGCTTTCCGTTGATCGGCGGCAGCCTGATCGTCAACCCGGACGGCGAAATTGTCGCCGAGGCCAGGACCGAAGAAGACGAGCTTCTGCTTTACCCTTGCGATCTCGACGCGACCGTCTTCGGCAAGAGCACGATCTTCAACTTCGCCCGCCACCGCCGCATCGAGCATTACGGCCTGATCACCAGCCGCACCGGAGCGGTGCCGCCGCCGGAAGCGTAGAGCCTTATCGGTTCTGATTCAATCAGAGCCTTATCGGTTCTGATTGAATCAGAACCGGGCTCTACCGTTTTGTTTTGATCCGTTTTCTTTACGCGAACCGGAATCCACTTCGCTCGAAAACGCTATAGATGACCGGTCCGGCGCGGGTAAACCGTTCGACGGAAATCAGTGATGAGTGAACTGCAGGGTGCCGAGCGCCATGGTCACCGCCGCCTGCGTCGGATCGATCACGGGAATGCCGAGCGCTTGCTCCAGCGGTTTGCGATGGCGCGCCATCCCGGCGCATCCCATCACGATGACGCCGGCGCCGTCGTCGTCCTTCAGCAGCCGTCCGACCTCGATCATCTTCGCCAGCGCTCCTTCGCCCGACGCCGCCTCCGCCACACTGATATTGAGCGGTCGTTCTCCGGCCAGGCGTCCCGTCAACCCCATCTGCCGCAGATAGCGGCTATGGCGACGGATTGAGCGCTGGCCGATCGCGATAACGCCGAAGGTTTCCGCCCGCGCCAGCGCGGTCAGCACGCCGCATTCGGCGATGCCGAAAACCGGCCGATCCGTTTGTTCGCGGCAGACATGCAGGCCCGGATCACTGTAGCAGGCGATGACGAAGGCCGCCGAGCGGTTATCGCTCTCGACGAGACGGCGCAGAGGCATCGCCACGCTGTCGGCATCGGCCTGACTCTCGATCCCGTAAGGCCCTTCGGCCAGCGTCTCGCAAACAATCTCCGGCCCGTCCTCGAAGGCAAGCGGCTTCAAGGCGTGCTCCAGCCCTTGCGTCACCAGGTGGTTGGAATTCGGATTGATGACGAGAATGCGCGGCCGGGACATGGTGCTTTCCTGCGGAATGACGCATCGGCAGAAGCTGAAATGGAAGCAATGACCGTGCCATCCGACGAGGCATGAGCCGTTGCCTGTTCCGTCAGCGCAAGGGAGCGTGACGGCACGATCTGTGCTTCCATTCGGCGAAGGCTTGCAGCGAAAATTTGCAGCGAAGACTTGTTGCAGTGAAGACTTGTCGCAAGTCGAAGACTTGGAAGTCGGGATTTGGGAGTTTGCCATGACCGGGCCTGCTTACGACCTTATCATTCGCGGCGGGCGCGTCGCCACCGCGAGCGACCTGTTCGAGGCCGATGTCGCCATTTCCGGTGAGACCATCGCCGCCATCGGCCGCGGGCTGGCGGGCGCACCATGCGAGATCGACGCGCGGGGCAAACTGGTTCTGCCGGGCGGGGTCGACAGCCACGCTCACATCGAGCAGCTTTCGGCCGCGGGCATCATGAACGCCGACACGTTCGAGAGCGCCACCGTTTCGGCAGCCTTCGGCGGCACCACCACCGTGATCTCGTTCGCGGCTCAACATGTCGGCATGAAACTGCCCCTGGTGCTCGAAGATTATCATGCTCTCGCGCGAAAAGGCGCGGTCATCGACTACGCCTTTCACATGATCATCGCCGATCCGACCAGGGAGACGTTGGAGACCGATCTGCCGGCGCTGATCAAGCAGGGCCATGCCTCGATCAAGATTTTCATGACCTATGATCGCCTGAAAATCGAGGACGAGCCACTGCTCGACATTCTCCTGGCGGCCCGCGACGGAGGCGCGCTGCTCTGTGCCCATGCCGAGAACCACGGAATTATTTCCTGGATGGTGAAGAGGCTGCTCGCGCGCGGCTATACGGATCCCAAATATCACGCCATCAGCCATGCCCGCGTTTCGGAAGCGGAGGCCTTCAACCGGCTGATCGGCATGGCCGCGCTGATCGATCAGCCGATCATGATCTTTCACGTGTCGACGGCCGAAGGCGCCAAGGTGATCCGCGATGCGCGCGGGCAGGGCCTGAAGGTGTTCGCGGAGACCTGTCCGCAATATCTTTTTCTCACCGCCGACGATCTTGACAAGCCGGGCGTCGAAGGCGCGAAATGGATGTGCAGCCCGCCGCCGCGCCGCGCCTCGGATCAGGAGGCGCTGTGGCAGGCGCTCGCGCTCGGCGATCTCCAGACTGTTTCGTCCGATCATGCGCCATACCGGTTTGACGTATCGGGTAAATTGCGCGCTGGTCCCAATCTCAATTTCAAGCAGATCGCGAATGGATTGCCGGGACTGGAAGTTCGTTTGCCGCTGCTGTTCGATGCGATGGTTTCAAAGGGGCGTCTGGGACTCGAAAAATTTGTTGAACTGACCGCGACGGCGCCGGCAAAGATCTACAATCTGCATCCGCGCAAGGGCTCGATTGCTGTCGGCGCCGATGCGGACATCGCGATCTGGGATCCGCAGCGCGAGATCACGCTGGGCGACGGGATGATGCACGACCTCGCCGGCTACACGCCTTTTGCCGGCCGCAGGCTGCGCGGTTGGCCGGTCACCGTGCTGTCGCGCGGGCGCATCATCGTCGCGGACGGCAAGCGTTCGGTCGAAGCAGGCTCCGGTCGCTTCCTCGCTCGCGCCGGAGGCGAGGCGGCGAAGCCGACCGGCCGCCTGGTATCGGACATCGATCCCGACCGCAATTTCGGTGCGACCCTGCTGTGAGCCATCCGTCGCGAGCAGACGCCGCTCGCCGATTCCATCCGCGGCAACGTGAAACGTCATCGCGCTTCGGGAGCGAATGGGCGCAGTTGGGCGAGCTAAGACTACAAAATGCCGTTCACGGCGATCACGACGAGTGCGGAAGCCGGCTCTTTTGTCAGGGCGGTGAGCTTGTGCGGCATCGTCGAGGAAAACTGCACGCAGTCACCCGGCTTCAGCACCTCTTTTCGCTTGCCGATCACAAGTTCGATCCTGCCGGTCAGGACGAATAGAATTTCCTCCCCCTCATGCTCGCTCATCATGCGCCCGCGTTTGGCGGTCCGGCTCGGACGGATAATGAAGGCGCGCATGACGCGCTCGGGATTGATTCCCGCCACCAGGGACAGGTGCATGGCCGGATCGCCAGGCTTGCCGTTTTTGCTCCTGACGATCGTGATGGGATCATGGTCCTTCTCCTGCCCATACATCTCCTCGAGGCTGATGCTCAGCGCGTTGGATATCCGGATCGCGGAGCCGATCGAAGGCGCCGAGAGCCCGCGTTCCAGCTTGGACAGATAGCTGCGCGTCAGGCCGGCTCGGCTTGAGAGCTGCTCAAGCGTCATGCTGCGCTGGAGCCGCAGGAATTTCAGGTTGAGAGGCATTGGGGCAAAGCGCTCGTAAATGGAATCATGGACGCGTCAATATGTCCTTCCCGAATTCATCGAAGGCGCGGGCATACCCGGCGATCAAGAGGGGCATGCTCTAAGATATCGATCGTATCAAATGCCGCCAATCGTACCGTCAAGCCCGATGGTCCGCATCGAGCCGGATGCGATCAGCGGTGCTGCGGTCACGACCTTGAGAGTCTCGATCGACGCGGATTCCAGCAGGGCATCGACCACCAGCCCATCCGGTGTGATGTCGATAATGGCGAGATCCGTGAAGATACGGCTGACCACGCCGGCGGCTGTCAGCGGATAGGTGCAGCGGTCGACAATGCGTGGGGCCTTATCGCGGGTCGTATGTTCCATCATGACCCAGATGGACTTTGCACCGACAGCCAAATCGATCGCCCCGCCGATGCCCGGCACCGATCCGTTGCGTTCGCCCGTGCTCCAGTTGGCGAGGTCGCCGCTCTGCGACACCTGAAATGCGCCGAGGATGGCTACGTCGATGTGACCGCCGCGCATCATCGCAAAAGACAGGCTGGAATCGAAATAAGAGCAGCCGGGCCTGGCTGTGATCGGGATTTTGCTGGCGTTGATGAGATCCCAATCTTCCTCGCCTTGCGGAGGGCGAGGCCCGATATTTAGAATACCGTTCTCGCTGTGCAGGATAACGCCGCTGTCCGGCTGCAAATGATCTGCCACATGGGATGGCGCGCCGATGCCGAGATTGACAAAACCCTGCTGCGGCAGATGCGCGGCGACGAGGCGGGCGAGGGCGTCGCGGGACAAGGAACTCATTGCGGCTTCCTCATATAGACGCGATCGACGAAGATGCAGGGGGTGACGATGGCCTCGGGGTCCATGGTCCCCACCTCGACGATCTCGTCGACCTCCACGGCGACGGTCGTCGCTGCGGTGGCCATGACGGCGCAATGGTTGCGTGCGGTCTTGTTGTAGGTGACGTTGCCGAGCGCATCCGCCTGGCGTCCTTTCACGAACGAAAAATCGGCGCGCAGCGGTAACTCGAGAATATAGCCACGGCCATCGACGTCGATCGCACGCTTGCCCTCGGCAAACACGGTGCCGACTCCGACGGGAGAGAGGAAGCCGCCAAGTCCAGCGCCGCCGGCCCGGATCCGCTCGACGAGCGTGCCCTGGGGGACGAGTTCGAGCTCCACTTCGCCGGCACGGTATCGCTGCGCGAAGGCTTCAGCATTGCGCGGATAGGAACAGATGATCTTGCGCACGATCCCCGCGGCAAACCACAGCGAGAGATCGGGGCCTGACGCCCCGGCATTATTCGAGATGATGGTGAGTTCGCGCACCCCGGTGTCGAGCACCGCCTCGATCACGCCGGTCGGTAGGCCCGCGCCGCCGAAGCCGCCCATCATCACCGTGTCGCCGTCCTTGATGCCGGCGACAGCTTCGCGCGCGTTTTCGACAACGACGTTGCGCATTAGAACTCCTGCCTTATCAATGAGCTGCGGACTGAAGCGGGTAGTCGGCCGCCAGTCCCTTTCCGATGCGATCGAACAACATCTCGTTGGTGCCGTCCGCGTAGGCCGCCATTCGCATCTCGGCGAGGTGCATGTTGAGGCGATGGGCGCTGCTGGCTCCCGTCGCGCCGATGGCGCGGATGCATTGGTCGACGCCCCAGATCGCGGTCTCCACGGCGAACGCCTTGCACTGTGCGGCGAGGGTCACGGGCGTCTCGCCGCGCTGAATCAGCTCGGCGGCCCGATACACCAGGGCATTAGCGGCCTCCAGGCGCGTGGCGACGTTCGCCAGCTCCCAGCGCAGTCCCTGATGCTGCAACAGTGATTTGCCGAAGGTATGACGCTCCTGGCAGTAGGCCACCGCTTCGGCTAAGGAAGCCCGCAGCGTCGCGACGCACATTGCCGCGACATGAACCCGTGCGGCGTTGATGGTCGCCATCGAGGCTTTCAGGGCCTGTCCCGGCGCCGCGATCATCGCCCAGTCGGGGATGAAATGGTCCTTGAACGTAATCTCGGCCAGCCGAAACGATCGCGCCCCCGGCACCATGATTTCCCGGCGCGAGAACGTAGCCGCGTCGTCCAGCGTGACATAGAAGCTTGCGACACCGTCATCGGCGGTATCATTCGCTGCGCGGGCAAGCAGGATGAGCCCATCGACGATCAGGCCGTCGGTCAGCCAGCTTTTGCTACCGTTGAGCCGCCAGCCATCCGGCACCCTGGTTGCGATGGTCGACATGCCGGCCGCATCGCTTCCACCGCCGGGTTCGGTCATCGCGATCGTGTAGAGGCGTTCCCCGCGCAGGGCGTCTGGCAGCAGGCGCTGAGCCTGCGCCGGTGTTCCCGTTTGAGACAGCCGGGTGACGCTGCCCTGATGGTGGTTGAGGCAGAAGGCGGCGGCAAAGCCGTGCTGCGCCATCTCTTGGGCGACCCGAACTTTGCAGAGAAAGGACGCCCCCAGACCGCCGTGATCGCGCTGCGCTTGCAGCCCGAACATGCCGAGGGCCGCCCATCGGGAGATCCATTCCCGCGCGAACGGGATCCCCTCGATGTGCGCTTGAAGCAGATGGTCGGAAAAGGCGCCCGTGCAGAACGCACGGGCTTTCTCGACGAAGGACAGCTCGTCGCTGGAAAGCAGGCTGTCGTATTGGCGATAGAAATCCATGTGCGGTCAGTGCAGGGTCGGAGCTTTGACGTCCTTGGCCCATTGGTTCCAGACGACGATTTCGTGTCCCACATCTTGCGCGAAACTCTCGGATGTCGTGCCCTGAATCGGTACGGCTCCGAGTATTTCCAGCTCGGTCTGGAATTCGTTGCTCGCCGTCATGCGATCGAGGGCCTCGCCGAGCTTTTTCACGATGTCCGGCGGCATGTTTGCGGGGCCGACGACGCCGAACCACGGCGATGCATCAAACGGCTTCGACCCGGCTTCGGTCGCGGTCGGAAGATCGGGGAACGCCTTGGAACGCTCTGGCGCAGCAATAGCGAGCGCGCGTAATGATCCCGCCTTCACCAGCGGCGCAACGGTTGCTTCGGTGAAGAAGCCAAGCTGAACGGTGCCTGCGACCGTGTCGGTGATGGGCTGCGCGCCGCCCGGATAGCTGACGAATGTCACTTTGGTGTCGTTGGCCATATCGAAGAGGGTTCCGCCAATGTGGGACGACGTTCCGAAGGTTTCGCCCACGTTCACTTCGCCCGGATGTGCCTTGAGGTAGGCGATCAGTTCAGCCACGCTGTGGACCGGGAGCTGCGGGTTCACGACGATCAGGCTGTGCTGCTTGGCGACCTTCCTCAGGAAGGTGAAGCTCTTCTCCTGATCATAGGCCAGCTTCCCATAGAGCGCCTGGGCTCGCGTTTGCGAGGATTCGACGCTGACGAGCAGGGAATAGCCGTCAGGTTCGGCTCTCGACACCGTGGTGGCCGCGATGATGCCGGCAGCGCCGCCGTTGTTGACGATGACCACGGGCTGTCCGAGCTGTTTCGACAGCTCTCGGCCGATCACGCGGCCGATGATATCCGTGGGACCGCCCGGCGGGAAGCCGACGTAAAGCTTGATCGGCATGGACGGATAGCTGTCGGCCGCCACGACGTGTGCCGGAGCAAGGCCGAGCAGGGACGTGACCATGTACAGCGCGATGAGAAGTCGTGATCGCATTTAAATCCTCACTGAATTGACCGGCGCGACCGACTATCGGAATCAATGACACCTTGTGTCAACGGGGAAACATGGATGCGCTGTGATCGAATGTTGAGCGGGCCCGGTGCGCCCATAGGCACCCCAAGCGATGCAATGATATTCTCGCTCCAATATGCGAATTATATCGGCAATATCTGCATATTTTGCGTACTTGTGAGTTAGTCGATAGGCATTTCCGCTTCGCGTCGGCGTCAGTTCTTGCCTGATCAATGAGCTTTGTTTTTATAGACGATCGGTCTAGAAGGGAAACATGAGCAAGAAAGCGCAGTCACGCGCCGCGGCCGATCGTGCCTCGCACGAGATCGGATACGTCGCAACGAAAGCTGTTCTGATCCGGTGCGGAATGGAAATTCTCACCGAGCAGGGCTTTACTGCCACGGGGCTCGACGCGGTGTTGAAGCGCGCGACCGTGCCGAAGGGATCCTTCTATTATTACTTCGCCAGCAAGGCGGTATTCGGCGCCGAGGTCTTGAAGGCTTACGATGCCTTTTTCTGCCGCAAACTCGATCGCGCATTGACGAACGAGGCGCGCGCGCCGCTGCAGCGGCTCCACGATTTTGTCGAGGATGCCAAGGCCGGTATGGCGAAATATCGCTACGCTCGCGGTTGTCTGGTCGGCAACCTGGGACAGGAAGTCGAGGCGTTGCCGGACGGCTATCGCGTGCAGCTCAACGGTATCTTGCAAGGCTGGCAGACGCGGGTCGCGAGCTGTCTGGAGCTGGCAGTTGCGGCAGGTGAAATCGGGCGGCAAGTCGACTGCGAGGAACTTGCCGAATATTTCTGGATCGGTTGGGAGGGTGCAGTGATGCGCGCCCGGCTGATGCGCAGCGGCGATCCGCTCGCCACGTTCATCGCGGGTTTTGTGAACGGGCTTCCGCGTTGATCATGCGCGGTGTCCGAAGGTGAAGCGTGGGCGAGTGAGATGTTGAAGGCGATTCTGATTTCGAACGACGAGCCGGGCTATCGTGCCGAACTCGTCACATTGCCCCGGGACAGGCTGCCGGAGGGCGACGTCACAGTCGACGTTGAATACAGCACACTGAATTATAAGGATGGTCTCGCCATCACCGGCCGCGGTCCGGTCGTGCGCAAATTCCCGATGGTGCCCGGCATCGATCTGGCCGGTATCGTCAGCGCGAGCGATCATCCGGAGTTTTCGCCGGGCGACCGCGTCGTTCTCAATGGATGGGGCGTCGGCGAGCAGCATTGGGGTGGATTGGCAAATAAGGCTCGCGTGCGCGGCGAGTGGTTGGTGCGGCTGCCTGACGACATCTCCACGCGGCAGGCAATGATGATCGGCACCGCCGGCTACACGGCGATGCTGTCGGTGATGGCGCTGGAAAAATACGGCATCACCCCGGCTGATGGCGATGTGCTGGTGACGGGGGCCAGCGGGGGCGTCGGTGGCATCGCCATCATGCTTCTCAGCAGGCTGGGCTATCGGGTGGTGGCCGCGACCGGTCGTCTGCACGAACGGCCCTATCTTGAAAGTCTCGGCGCCAAGGACGTGATCGATCGCGCCACGTTGTCGGAGCCCGGGCGTCCACTTCAAAAAGAGCGATGGGCTGCTGCCATCGACTCGGTTGGCAGTCATACATTGGCAAATGTCTGCGCCGGCCTGAAGGCCGATGGCGCCGTGGCGGCATGTGGCATGGCTCAAGGCCTCGATCTTCCGGCATCGGTTGCGCCATTCATCCTGCGAGGCGTGGCCTTGCTTGGCATTAACAGTGTCACTCGTCCGAAGCCGCAGCGCATCACGGCGTGGAAGCGGCTTGCCGAACTGATCGAGCCGGCCGGTCTGGAGGCCTCGGTCAGCGAGATCGGGATAGGCGATGTCGTGACTGCGGCCCGTCAGCTCCTGGAGGGACAGATACGGGGCCGTGTCGTGGTCAATGTGAAGACGTGACGTACCCGGCGATTCAAGAAATGCGCTTCGTGAGTTGTTGCAGGCCAGGCGCCGCCTTCATGCGTGAGGCGGGTTGAGCTTGAGCAAGCGGAGATAAGGCCCTGAGCGTCACTCATAGACACAACACTTTCGCCATGCTTGCGCGTAATCTCGTCCGCAAGCGCGATTTTTATGCCGGTGGATTGATGATCCTCTTCGGCCTGATAATGGCTTTGAAGGGACCGGGCTACGGTTTCGGAACCTTGACGCATATGGGGCCGGGCTTCCTGCCCACGATTCTCGGCGTCATCCTCGCGGGGCTCGGCATCGCGATCGCCGCACCCGCCCTGCGTTCGCCAGAGGGCGAGGATGAGGACATCTTGCCTGAGCATCGCGAATGGTGGGCCTGGGCTTGCATTCTCGCGTCACCGTTCGCGTTCATGCTGTTTGGCACCTATTTCGGCATGATTCCCGGCACCTTCGCCTGCGTGTTCGTTGCAGCGATGGGGGCTCGCGAGGCGACGCTGAAAAGCACCCTTATTCTCTCGACGGCCATCACTGTCTTCGGTGTCGGCCTTTTCTCTTACGCCTTGCAGATCCCGATGCCGGTCTTCGTGTGGAGGGGGCTGTGATCGGAACCGCATTCGCCGATCTCTGGTACGGTTTCGGCGTCGCGCTCGAACCGCAGAACATCGTCTGGTGCCTCGTCGGCGTTCTGGTCGGCAACATGGTGGGCGTGCTGCCGGGCATGGGGCCGCTCGCCACCATCTCGATCATTCTGCCGTTGACGTACGGCATCAAACCGGTCGGGGCCATTCTGATGCTCGCCGGTGTGATGTATGGCGCGCAATATGGCGGGGCGATCTGTTCGATCCTGTTGAACCTGCCGTGTCATCCGCCTCACGCTGTGACCTGTCTCGACGGCTTTCCGATGACCAAGTCCGGCCGCGGCGGCGCGGCACTTGGCGCCACCGTGTTCGCCTCCTTCATCGGTGCGTCCTGGGGTATCATCGAGATGATCTTCCTGGCACCCGTGCTGGTGAAGGCAGCGTTGCAATTCGGCCCGACCGAAATCTGTTCGCTGATGCTTCTCGGATTGCTTGCCGGAGCCACGCTGGCGCGGGGCTCGCCGCTCAAGGGCGTGGCGATGACCCTGCTTGGCCTCATGCTGGGTATCGTCGGCACCGATATCGAGACAGGCTCCGAGCGTTTCACCTTCGGGATGACACATCTCGACGACGGCATCGAGTTGATCGCGCTTGCGCTCGGCCTGTTCGGCATCGGCGAGTTCATGAACAGCGTCAACCAGGTCTCGGCCGTCAATGCCGGATATGCCAAGGTCACGCTGAAGGACATGCGGCCGTCCAAGGAAGAGATGCGACGCACCATTGCGCCGATGTTCCGCGGCACGCTGATCGGAAGCCTGTGCTCGCTGATTCCCGGCACCGGTCCGACAATTGCGTCCTTCGTCGCTTATGCGACCGAGAAGAAGATATCCAAGACGCCTGAGAAGTTTGGCACCGGCATGATCGAAGGCGTGGTCTGTCCGGAAGCTGCAACGCATGCCTCGGTGCAGGGCGATTTCATTCCGACGATGAGCCTTGGCATTCCCGGCGATGCGGTGATGGCGCTCTTGCTGGGTGCGCTGATGATCCAGGGCATCGTGCCGGGCCCGCAACTCATCAACGAGCATCCGGATATATTCTGGGGCCTGGTCGCGAGCTTCTGGATCGGCAACGTTATGCTGGTCATCCTCAACGTGCCGCTGATCGGAATTTGGGTGAAGCTGCTCGCGATCCCCTACAAGTACCTCTATCCCAGCGCGATATTCTTCGTATGCATCGGCGTCTACGCCGCCAACAACGACATATTCCAGGTCGGCGAGACGGCTGTCATCGGCTTGCTGGGCTATGTCCTGCTGCGGCTCGGCTTCCACCCGGCGCCAATCCTGCTGGGCTTCGTTCTGGGCCCGCGCTTCGAGGAAAATTTCCGCCGTGCCATGACGGTCTCGCGCGGTGACCTCAGCGTGTTCGTCGAGCGGCCGATCAGTGCAGTGTTTATCGCGCTGTCCGTGCTGCTGATCGCGCTGCAGATCTACGTGCGCATGCGTCCGAAGAAGAACGGAACAATTCAGGGAGCCGACCAGAGCATTTCGTATCACCTCCGAGACGACGCATATCCCATTAATTAACTGAGGAACGATGATGGAAAAGACAGTTGTAAAGACCTCCAAGGCTGCTCCTGCGGCGGGTCCCTATTCGCAAGCGATCAGGACCGACGCGCATGTTTTCGCGTCCGGACAACTCCCGATCGACCCTGCGACGGGGAATCTTCCGGACGGCATCGAAGCGCAGACGCGTCAGTCGCTCGCGAATCTCGCCGCGGTGCTTGAGGAAGGCGGAGCGTCGTTCACGACCGTGGTGAAGACAACCGTGTTCCTCAAAAACATGAACGACTTCGCCGTGATGAACGGCATCTACGCGGAGTATTTCAAGGATACGCCGCCGGCGCGCTCAACCATCGAAGTGGCACGTCTTCCCAAGGATGCGTTGGTCGAAATCGAGGCCATCGCGTTGAGGGGTTGAGAAAGACGCGTCATGAACTACCACCCACCATCCACGACGGTGCCTCGGATGGTCGATGCATTCGACCATCCTGCGGGGGCTGTCGCCGTAAAGACGCCCGGTGGTGCCAATGGCTGGCAAGGAAGGTTGCTGCATATCCATATTGCGCCCGCCGCAAGCTACGAAATGGAAGAATTAACGGAAGCCGAATGCGTCGCGGGCCGCGGCATCGTCGGCGACCGCTACTATCTCGGCACCGGCACCTACTCGCCGAAGCCTGATGTGCGCGAGGTGACCCTGATCGAACAAGAAGCGCTCGATGCGCTAGCCCGCAACGATCCGCCGTTGCAGTCCGGGCCCATTAGCTTGGCGCCGGAAGACCATCGCCGCAATCTGACTGTCATCGGCGTTCCCTTGAACCACCTCGTCGGACGCCGTTTCCGTATCGGCGATGTGGTCTTGCGTGGCGGGCGTCTCAACTTTCCCTGCCGCTATTTGGAGGAATTGCTCGGCTCACCGGTGTTTCTGCCTCTCTATAACCGGTCCGGGCTGAACTGCGGGATCGAGAAGGGGGGAACCATTCGGCCGGGCGACGTCATCGAAATGGTCGGGGGCGAATGACGGCTCGGATTATCATGAAGCTTCGCGTGGCTGAGGTCCGCCACGTGACGTCAGACGTGCTTCACCTGACATTGGTGCATCCGCTGCGCCCCACACTTCCGCGATGGACCGCCGGCGCGCATGTCGACCTGCGGCTACCTGACGGGCGCATTCGCCAATATTCGCTCTGCGGCGATCCCGCCGATTGCAGTCGATATGAAGTGGCGATCAAGCGCGAGGCGGAGGGGCGTGGCGGCTCGCGCTGGGTTCATGAGAGCGCCGCCAGTGAGGCGATCCTGCATGTGTCTGCGCCGCGCAACAATTTCGAATTGGCGGCCACCGCATACCGCCATGTTCTTGTCGCCGGGGGCATCGGCGTTACCCCCGTTGTCGCGATGGCGCGCAGCCTGAAAGCCGCACAGGCGGATTTCGAGGTTCACTTCTGCGTTCCGTCGGAAGACCGGGCTCCGTTGCTGCCGGAGTTGCGCGATATCTGCGGATCTCGCCTCTCGGTTTGGTCATCGGCGGACCAGCGCCGCTTTGATCCGCGGCTGCTCGGATCGCCTCGCGATGGAACGCATGTCTATGCCTGCGGCCCGCAGTCGTTGTCGGCGGCGGTCGAAGCCGCGCTGACGCAGGCCGAGTGGCCAGCCTCGCAAGTTCATGTCGAAGCGTTCCAGGCTACGGCCGACGAGAATTTTAAGCCGGAGCCGTTCGATGTGCATATCGCGTCCACCGGGCAGATCCTCCATGTGCCGGCCGATCGGTCGCTGCTCGATGTGCTGCGTACAAATGGCTTCGAGATTCGGGCCTCCTGTGAGGCCGGCGTTTGCGGCTCCTGCGAATGCGGCTATCGATCGGGCTCGGTCATCCATCGCGACAAGGTGCTGCCCTTGTCGAAGCGGCAGGATCGCATCATGCCGTGTGTATCACGCGCGCGGCTGGAGATGACGCTCGATTTGTGAGCGAGCCGTGGCTCAGCAGAGATGAAGATTTTGGAGCGCGGCGAACATCGCCCGGTCGCCCCCTCGGCCCAATTGGAGGAAGATAGAGAGCTCCAACTCCCATCACGTCCTGAAACAGGCACCAGCCTGCAACAATTCTGGAGCTAAAGAAGCTGGACGGAGCGGGGAGGGCTCGTCACCACCATCTCGTGAGGCCATGCCTTCACGTAGATGCCGACAATGTTGCGGATGACGAAATCCTTGTCCGTTCGCGGCGACAGCCCGTAAGCGTACTTGCGAACGCCGTAGTAGAAGATGCTGCCTTGAAGGCTCCAGGCGATCTCGATGTAATGGGATTCGTTGTCGGTCGTGAGCTCGATGCCGCAGAACGTACAAATCTCGACTGCGATCCTCCGTATGATCCGCTCTTCCAGCAGCCTGATGTATGAACTCGTGATTCCGACGTCCCTCAAGCCTGCGAAAAGATATATCCGCATCCAGCCGCGGTTCATGATGACATCGGTATAGCGCGCGTAGAACTCGACAAGCCGCTCTTCCACAGGGCGCGAACGATCGATCAGCAGGTCGTCCCAGGAATCATCCCATACGTCGAGGAAGACGCTCTTATACACCTCGTCTACCAGGTCCTTTTTGGTTTTGAAGTACTTGTAGAGTAGCGGCTGGGTCGTTCCCAGATGGTCGGCGAGTTCGCGCGTCGTGGCCGCGAAGCCCGATTCCGCAAAGAACTCGGCCGCTTTCCTTACAATAAGCTTGCGACGTTGTTCAAAGGGAAGACGCTTGGTCTTCTGCGAAGCGGACCGAGCGCTCGGCTTGGCACCGCTGCTTTTCCCGCCGGACAAAGGATTGCGCCTTCTTTCCGGCGCCTTCTTCGATTCCTTCAACGTCCGTCGCATTAAACGGCATCCTTAGCTGGAATGGTCTGCGCGGAGCAGGCGGCGCACGAGTCCGAAAAGATATGGCCTTTATCACACAGGCCGACGCAAGGACAAACCGTGCGATGGAGGCCGGCCGCTCTCCGGCAGCGGATGCCGGTCTCGTATGATCGAACGTCTTAGACCGGCTAGATCCACAGGCAATCCCCGGTCGGACGGCTCGGCATGCAGCCGGAGGCCCCGGCCGCCATTCTTCTTTTTAATTGATCAATCGATAACGACACAGAAAGTGAAATTGTGCAGTGCATCACTACATTTCAGCTTGATGATGTGCTTCTAGCTATGTAAGTTATCAATCGATAAACAACGGACGTTAGGGAAGAAGCTCATGAAGGTTGACCGCGCCGCTATTTATGAAGCCGCAAAGAAACTCTCGAACTGGGGACGATGGGGTTCCGACGACCAGATCGGTACCTTGAACAACGTGACGCCGGAAGACATCGTCGGTGCCGGGCGGTTGATTCGGAAGGGGCGGGTGTTCGCGCTCGGGCTGTCTCTGAAGGAGCCGATTCAATCTGGTCTCTTCGGCGGCCGCTGGAATCCGATTCATACGATGCTTGCGACGGGCACGGACGCGAAGTCCGGCAATCAGGACGAGCCGGCACCGTACCTGCGCTATGCCGATGACGCGATCAATATGCCCTGCCAGGCGTCGACCCAATGGGACGCACTCTGCCACATCTTCCTGGACGACAAGATGTACAATGGCTTCGACGCGTCGCTGGTCGACGCGCGCGGCGCGAGGAAGCTGGGCATCGAGCAGGTCCGAGACAAGATGGTGGGACGCGGCGTTCTCCTTGACGTGGCCCGGTTTAAGGGAGTGGATTCGCTCGACGATGGATACGGCATTACAATCGACGATCTGAATGCCTGCGCTGCCGCGCAGAAGGTGCAGGTCCGCAAGGGTGATTTCGTAATTGTGCGCACCGGCCACCAGGAGCGCTGTCTCGCCAAAAAGGATTGGAACGGATACGCGGGCGGCGATGCACCGGGCTTTGCTTTCGAGACCTGCTATTGGCTTCGCGAGAAGGACGTCGCGGCCATCTGTTCGGACACATGGGGGTGTGAAGTGCGCCCCAACGAAACGAACGAGGCCAATCAGCCATGGCACTGGGTCGTCATTCCCGCTCTCGGGATCTCGATGGGGGAGATTTTCTACCTGAAGGAATTGGCGCAGGACTGCGCCGAGGACGGCGTCTACGAATTCTTCTTCACCGCGCCTCCGCTTCATTTGCCCGGAGGCGCCGGATCGCCGATCAACCCTCAGGCAATCAAGTAGAAGCGGGAGAAGCAGTATGGTCGAGTATCTCAAGCGAGGGCGCGACGCGGCGTTGCGTGCCGAGGACCAGGCAAAGGTCCGGGCTACGGTCGAGGGAATCTTGAGCGATATCGAACTGCGCGGTGATGTCGCGGTGCGCGAATTATCGGTGAAGTTCGACGGCTGGGACCGTGAGGATTACCGGCTGACCTCGTCCGAAATCAAGGACTGCGTCGGCCAGCTATCCTCGCGGGATATCGAGGACATCCGCTTCGCGCAGGAGCAGGTGCGCAATTTCGCTCAACATCAGCGCAATTCCATGCTGGACATCGAGGTGGAAACGCTCCCCGGCGTGACGCTGGGACACAAGCACATCCCGGTGAATTCGGTGGGGTGCTATGTTCCGGGCGGGAAATATCCGTTGCTCGCTTCGGCCCACATGTCGGTCATCACCGCGAAGGTTGCCGGCGTCGACCGTATCGTGACCTGCGCGCCGCCCTATCACGGCAAGCCCGCGCCCGCCATCGTCGCTGCGCAGCATCTCGCCGGCGCCGACGAGATCTACTGTCTTGGCGGAGTCCAGGCCATCGGAGCGATGGCGATCGGAACCAAGTCGATCGGGGCGGTCGACATGCTGGTCGGTCCCGGTAACGCATTCGTCGCCGAAGCCAAGCGGCAGCTGTTCGGGAGGGTCGGGATCGACCTGTTCGCCGGACCTACCGAAACCCTGGTGATCGCCGACGAGACTGTCGACGGCGAGATGTGCGCGACCGATCTATTGGGGCAGGCGGAGCACGGCCCGAATTCGCCCGCCATCCTGCTCACTAATTCGAGGAAGCTGGCGCGCGACACGATGTCCGAGATACAGCGGATTCTCGCCATTCTTCCCACCGGCGAAGTCGCCGCCAAGGCGTGGGACGAATACGGCGAAGTGATCGTCTGCGAAAGCGAACAGGAGATGGTCAAGGAAGCGGACCGGATCGCATCGGAGCATGTCCAGGTCATGACCCGCGATCCCGACTACTTTCTGAAAAATATGACCAACTACGGCGCGCTGTTCCTCGGGCCGCGCACCAATGTCGCGTTCGGCGACAAGGTGATCGGTACCAATCACACGCTGCCGACGCTCAAGGCGGCCCGGTACACCGGCGGTCTTTGGGTCGGAAAATTCCTGAAGACGGTCACCTACCAGCGTGTGACCACGGACGCGGCTTCCGCGCTGATCGGCGAGTATTGCTCGCGACTCTGCATGCTTGAAGGTTTCGTAGGGCATGCCGAGCAGGCCAACATCCGGGTGCGACGCTACGGTGGCCGCAACATTCCCTACGGGGCCGCGGCCGAATAGGGCCGTCGCCACCGTCAACAGATAAACCGGAGCGGATCGTCCGCTCCGGCCATTGCCCCCAATAATCAGCGCGATCAATCGCGCGAGCGCTGTCTTGTACAGCGGAGGAAACCCCATGTTCGCAGCCCTGGACCGTCAACGTCACCTCAGTCTCAATCAGAAGAAGCTCATTTTTGCCGGATCATTCGGCCTGATCCTCGAGTTCCTCGATTATTTCCTGATCGGTTTCGTCCTCACCTTCCTGGCCAAGCCCTGGCATCTCACCTTCGGAACGTCTTCGGTGATATTGCTGGCGTCCGGCGTCGGATCGATGCTCGGCGCCACGTTCTTCGGCTGGCTCGCCGACAGGATAGGGCGACGCAAGGTCTTCATCTCGACCATCGCATTGTTCTCGGCCAGCACCGGGGCGCTGATCTTCACGCCGGAAAGCGTCACCTATGGCTGGATCTATCTTTCGTTCTTCAGATTTTTGATCGGATTCGGCGCCGGCGGCCTCTATTGCGTCGATCTGCCGCTGATCCAGGAGTTCGTGCCGACATCGAAACGCGGCTCGATCAGCGGCCTGGTCACGGCGGCGGTGCCGATCGGATTCCTGCTCGGCTCGGTCATGGTCGCGTTCCTGGCGCCATCGATCGGATGGCGTGGACTGATGGCGGTGTGCGTCGGCCTGAGCTTGATCACGCTTGCCGCTCGCGCGTGGATTCCGGAGTCGCCGCGTTGGCTTCTCCATAACGGTCGCGCCGACGACGCACGCAAATCGATCGCGTGGGCGCTTCAGGTCGATGCTGCGAGCCTTCCGGCTGTGACGGAGGATGTCAAGGCACGTCAACCGAAGTTCAGCGAGCTGTTCCACTATCCCAAGAGCGTCGCGCTTTCGTGGATTTCGAATCTCGGGATGCAGACGGGATATTACGGCCTGACGCTGTGGTCGCCCACGCTGCTTGTGCAGCTCCTGGGCGTGCCGCCGACCCAGGCGGCCTTCTACATGATCTTTGTGACCGCGGCGGCCTTGCTGGGACGAATAGCATTTTCACTGTTGTCGGAAGTGATCGGGCGACGGCGGGCTGGCATTCTCTGCACCGTCGGAGCGACCGTGATGCTCGTCGTAGCCGCCCTGTTCGGAGGAGCTCTCGCCGCATCCTTTGTCGCGTTCCTGGCGGTGCTGATGCTGGCTTACTTCTTCGGCGAAGGGGGATTTGCCATCGTAGGGCCGTATTCCGCCGAGGTCTGGCCGATGCGTCTTCGCGCAACGGGCATGGGCGCCTCCTATGGTTTCGGCGGCATCGGCAAGATCATCGGTCCGATGGGACTGGCACTGATCGTGGGCACATCGACCTCGTCGGGACCTGCCGCATCGGGTGTCTCGTTTGAGAATGCGTTTTTCTACTTCGCCGCCTGGTATGGGCTGGCCTGCCTCGCATTCATCATCTTCGGGATAGAGACCAAGGGGCGCTCGATCGAAGCCATCGAAAGCGAAATCGAATCCCGGCCTTCCAAGGTCGAGTTGGCAGCGAGCAGCTCCGCCCGAACCTAGATCGTCTTCGTCAACGCTCACCAGGCTCGCGAGCCGGCAGGTGCAACAGGGGTATCGATGACAATTCCCTTCAGGACGCCTTCGTTTCGAATCGACGGGCGCAGAGCGCTCGTGACTGGGGCCGGTCGCGGTATCGGCCTCGGCGCCGCGGGCGCGTTGGCCGCCGCGGGCGCACACGTAACCCTTTGCGCCAGGACTGCGGGCGAACTGGCGGAAGCTGCGGAGGCCCTCCGGCTGGAAGGGCATTCCGTCGATACGCTTCAGCTCGACGTCACCGATCTTGCGGATATGAGAAGGCAGATCGGCGCGCGAGAGCCCTACGAGATTCTGGTCAACAACGCCGGAACCAACCGGCCGAAGCCGATGACGGATGTCCTCGATGAGGACTTCGACGTCATCATGAACCTGAACGTGCGCGCCGCCTACTTCCTGACGCAGGCTGTGGTCCGGCGCTTGCTGGCGGAGGAGCGGCCGGGCTCGATCATCAACATGTCCTCCCAGATGGGACATGTCGGCGGCGCACGCAGGTCGCTGTACTGCGCCAGCAAATGGGCGATGGAAGGCTTTACGCGGGCGATGGCTATCGAACTCGCGCCTTCCGGAATACGCGTCAACACGCTCTGTCCGACCTTCATCGAAACGCCGATGACGAAACCGTTCTTCGATAATCCGGACTTCCGATCCGAGGTCTTGTCCAAAATAAAACTCGGCCGACTGGGGACGATCGAGGATCTGATGGGCGCGATCGTCTTCCTGGCAAGCGATGCATCGGCGTTGATGACGGGGTCGTCATTGATGGTCGACGGAGGTTGGACGGCCGAATAATCCTGGTGAGGCGGCGTTCATCATCCGATATGACGGCCGTTGCTGCGGTGAGCCGCTGTTCGTTCCCGCAGCAATCGCGCGCTGTCCTGCCGCAGCACTTTCGGCACAGCCTCTGCGGCGACGGCCAGATGGCCGCTATGAGGATGAGCATGGCCGCGACGTGAGTTGCGCCATTGCTGCCGGCGCGTCTTGTTTTCCACTCTGCCGGGCGATTGATCGGAATACTTTCTCGACATCGACCATTGCATCGATCCGGGCGGCCCGGTGCTGCATCAGCTTGCTACGCGCGCAAAGAACGATTCCGTTCGTTACTCGTCTTCTTTGATTTGAGGTTTGTCACGCAGGACCGCGTCCAGCAACGAACGGTGAACTTCTATTTTTCCGTTGTAGCTTATGAAGCCCTTCTTTCGAAACTTGTTCATAAAGAAGCTCACGCGAGACCGGGTCGTACCGATCATGTCCGCCAGTATTTCCTGACTGATGGTGACCGGGATAGGTTGAGCGCCTCCCTCTTTGCCGAAATCCGCAAGAAGCAGGAGAAGCCGGGCGAGCCGTCTTTCGCTCGAATTGAATAGCTGATCGATCAAATCGTCTTCAATCCGGCTATTGCGGGACAGGAGGTAGGCCATGAAGTACGCGGAAAACTTCGGCTCTGTCTCGAGTGTGGCAATCATCATGGCTTTCGTGATCGATGTGAGAAGACATTCCTCCATCGCACGAGTCGTCGAGGTGCGTAGCTTTGCCCCATCAAGACATCCTTCGCCAAAAAACTGCCCTTGCGCCAAAATGCCAACGACCGCTTCCTTACCCTGCTCGGACAGCACGGTGACTTTGACTTTTCCTTTTTGAATATAGAAAATGGTTTCCGCAACATCCCCTTGAATGAAAATGTCCTCTTTTTTCTTGCATTTTATGAGCACTTTCCCAGGGCCAGCCTGACCCAGAAAAGCCTTGGGGTTAAACGACGCATTCAATGGTGGATTATGCGGTGAGATGGCCACGGTGTCGGTCCCTGATCAGGCGGGAGCACAACACTCTCAGTCACCGGTAGAAGCTAAGGACGGCGCGGTGATAACCATCAACGAGTCCGCCGCACAAAAGTTCCGTGGCTATCGCTTGTGATGGGCTTGTTGCCTGGAACGGCAACTATAATTTCGACATCAATTGCCGCAGCGTATCGCAGCCCGTGCTGTTTTGCGTATTTCTTCTTGGATAAATTGGCAAACGCAAGATCGATGAAACCGGACTGATGGACAATATCTGCTGCTGGATACCAGCTTGGCGTCGGCAGCTTCACTCGTCCCGCTTTATTTCGGGCTTATCGTACAAGACCGCGTTCAAGAGCGAACTATGAACCTCGATCGTCCCGTTATAGGTGATGAAGCCGAGCTTGCGAAATTTGTTCATGAAAAAGCTGACGCGGGAGCGCGTTGTACCGATCATCTCCGCCAGCGTTTCCTGGCTGATATGTGCCGCAATCGGCTGCGGGGCGCCTTCCTTTCCGAAATTAGCCAGGAGCAGGAGGAGGCGCGCGAGCCGCCTCTCACTTGAGTTAAATAACTGGTCGATCAAATCCTCCTCGATGCGGCTGTTCCGACTCAGGAGATACGCCATGAACAGCTCTGCAAACTTCGGCTCGCTTTGAATCGTCGCCAGCATCGCCTTCTTGGCGATGGAGGTAATCAGGCACTCTTCCATAGCCACGGTTGTAGAGATCCGCACGGGATGGCCGTTGAGGCATCCTTCGCCAAAGAATTGTCCGGGCTCCATGATTCCGACCACGGCTTCCTTGCCCTGTTCGGAGACAACGAAAACCTTGATCTTTCCCTTTTGAATATAGAAAACCGTATCTGCGATATCGCCTTGCGAAAAAACGACTTGGTTCTTGTCAAATTTCAATATGACTTTTCCCTCGCCAACCTTGGCGAGAAAGTCTTTTGGATCAAACGAGCCCTTTGCGGCTTTTGGCATGAAGTTGATGGTGCCTGGTTGGTGTTTCAGCTCAGCATATGCTTGGCGCCTTCCGTTCGGGCGAAAGTGCAGATCTATCTGCCACCAGCATAGCCATAACGGACGGCTGGCATAGCCTTATGTGTTGATGTTCGCCCCGCGGAAAATGCACATGAAATCCTTCACGCGATGAGCTTGCCGGGCTGGATTGACAGATCAACTACCCCGTTTTGGGCAGGCGGCCCGTCGTGATGGAGGCGGGTAGGTCCGGAACGAATCTAGCTGAAATCCGCACCCACCAATTCGTAGCGGCCCTTTCGATCCAGCGAATGCACCGCTGCGGCCGTCTGGCAAATCAGATCGCGATTCTCATCGAATGCACAGAGAAAGCCTTCTTCGTCAGACCGGAGATGCGGTTCCACCCTCTTGAGAGCATCGACGGTGACAAAAAAGGAATATTCAATCGAGGTATCATATCCCCAAAACCGTACGGCCCGTGTCCAGCTCTTTGTCAGCGAAGGGCGACATTCACTGGCGGCGGAATGCCTTCAGATTCCGATATGAACAGAAATAGCTACTGAACAAAGCGGTTGTCCGCGTTGTCCCGATGGTCAAAGTGAAATCTTCGGGACGAATCTGCGTTGCTGGCAGTCAAGCCAATCGGACTTGCCGCACGAGGCCTGAGCATCCACCCAGCAGCCTATCTGTTATTATCGTTCACGCTGAACAAAATTGCACAGATTTTCCGCAAAGTGGTCAACACCTATTAGTGAGCGGCACGTCGCATAAACCAGCGGCACCTGAGCAATTTTGCACAGTATCCATCCTGCCTCAAGGTTTATCGTTGTTACGATGGCGCTACCGCCTGAATTGTCCAATTGTGAGGGCGCAAAAATGAACATATCGGGCGATAGTCTGGTCGTCATATTGGCTGTCGGCATCGCGGCTGGCTGGCTCGCCGGCCAAATTGTCGAAGGCACAGGTCTGGGCCTGTTTGGCGATCTCATCGTGGGAGTCGCGGGCGCCTTCATTGCGAGCTGGATACTTCCACAGCTCGGAATCCATCTAGGCTCGGGCATTGTTTCGGCGATCGTTGATGCCGCGATCGGCGCGATATTGCTTCTTCTGATTATCAGGCTTGTCCACCGAAGAAGCCGATGGGGAGGAATCTGGGGCGGCGCATGGCGGAGGCGCTGGTAGGCGCTGTTGGAAAACATGGAGATGGAACATGATTCCGCAAATTCGGGCAGCTCTGGCGGCGACCACCAAGGACAAACCCTGGCAACCGGCCGACTTCGTTGAGGACGATGCCGCCAGAGCGGTCGCCCAGGGAATTGTCGACACCATTCGCGAACCTCTGCTGGTTCTCGACCGGGATCTGAGGCTGATCGCCGCGAGCCGCGCCTTCTGTACGACATTCAGGCTCGATATCGGCGATATCCTCGGTAGGCCGCTTTATGAGTTGGGAGGCGGGGAGTGGGACATCCCCCAGCTTCGTTTGCTGCTGGGCCAAATCATACCCGAGCAAGGAGCTATGGAGAATTACGAAGTCGAATATGACTTTCGGCTGCTCGGGCGACGAACGATGCTGCTGAATGCGCGGGAAGTATTTTACAAGGGCGAGTCCCCCGCGAACATCTTTCTTAGCATTGAAGATGTCACAAGCAAGCGTCTTCTGGAACACGAGAACGCTGAGTTGATCCGGCAGAAAGACATTCTGCTCGACGAAATCTACCATCGCGTGGCCAACAGCCTGCAAATCATTGCAAGCATCATTTCCATGAAAGCCAGAAAGGTCACTTTGGCCGAAGCGAGGCGAGCTTTGGAGGACGCGCATAACAGGATCATGTCGATCGCAGCCGTGCAAAAGTACCTCCATGTGTCGACCGTGGGCGGGGCCGTCGAATTGATCCCCTATTTGGTGAATCTATGCGAGGCCATCTCCTGTTCGATGATCGGCGATGACCAGGCCATCTTGATTGAAGTCCTTGGCAATGGGGGCAACGCGGACCGTCGGAAGGCCGAGAATCTCGGACTGATCGTCACCGAGCTTGTCATCAACTCGCTCAAGCACGCATTCGGCAATGCAGCGAAGGGCGGGCGCATTGTCGTGACCTACGATTCCGTCGAAACGGAATGGACGCTGTCGGTATCCGATAACGGGAAGGGCAAACAGCAGCGCGCGGGTAATGCCGAAGGCGGGCTCGGCACCGGTATCATCGCCGCTCTCGCCGGCCAACTGAATGCGCTGGTGGTGACCGCGAGCGGTCCCCAAGGCACCTTCGTTTCAATCGCCCATCACGCCGCAAGAAACGCCTGAATCGTTTCATGGCTGCAATGGAAAACAGCGGGCTTCCGTCCCGAGGCTGAGCAATATTGCTCAGTAAAATGCCAAAACAGGGATTAACGTGGCGCTTGGGACGGCCTCGAGAGTTGGAAGCCGCAATAACAATGAATCCGATCACCGTATTTCTAACGATCGCTTGCCTTGTCGTCGGCGCGGCCCTTGGTGCGACGGGTTATCTTGTCGTGGGCGTCGCTTTCGTGGTCGTCGCGATTATCATCGCTTCCGCCCTGAAGATGGCGAACGCCTGGCAGAAATTCGTTATTCTGCGCGCCGGCAAATTGCGTGGCGTGAAAGGGCCCGGACTTTTCTTGATCATTCCAGTGATCGACAACGTCGTGGCCGTCATTGACGAGCGTATTCAGACCACTGCTTTCAGTGCCGAGGAGGCCCTGACAAAGGATACGGTTCCGGTGAACGTGGACGCCATCATTTTCTGGTTCGTCCATGATGCGCAGAAGGCGGCTTTGAATATTACAAACTATCGCGAAGCCATCGATCGGGTCGCCCAGACGTCGCTTCGGGAGATGATCGGTTCGTCGATGTTGTCAGCGCTTTTGTCGGAACGGACCGCCGCAGACGACCTGTTGCGCGGCGAAATCGGACGCAAGACGGCGGACTGGGGCATCTCGGTGAAGTCCGTCGAGATACGCGACGTCGCGATCCCGGTCGCATTGCAGGATGCCATGTCACGGCAAGCCCAGGCCGAACGCGAGAAACAGGCACGCGTCATCCTTGGATCGGCCGAGGCCGCGATCGCCGGCAAGTTCGTCGAGGCGGCCACGATCTATGCGGGACAACCGGCTGCCCTGCAATTGCGTGCCATGAATATCATCTACGAGACGACCAAGGAACGTGGTGCCACGATCCTGATCCCCACCTCGATGGTCGACAGCATGAACCCCGTCGTGGCGTTGGCTTTGGCTGGCGGAAATGCGACGGCGCCGGCCAATGCAAATGAGCTTCTGCCGACGAGCAACAATTCGGCACAGAAGATCGCTCTGAAAGGTGAGGGACCAGCACCTGCTTTCCAGGCGACTTGAGGCGCAGCTCACGAAATCCTTGGGGCGCGGGAGTCCATTGCGAGTGGCGGCTCGCTGAAGGGGCATAGGAAACCGGTCCAGAAAATGGTTCATAACCCACCAGAAACCCGCGCGTTGGCGCAGCTGCTCGCCCGTTATCGCGAGCCGAACAGCGCGCGGAGCGTATTCGAGCTGGTGATCACGGCGGCGCCCTTCCTCGTTATCTGGGCCCTGATGGCGGCGGCTCTTGACCACGGCTATTGGATTGGTCTGCTGCTGGTGATACCTGCGGCGGGCTTTCTCGTTCGCCTCTTCATGATCCAACACGATTGCGGCCACGGGTCGTTTTTCCACGGCCGTCTCGCTAATGATTGGGTCGGCCGTGCCATTAGCGTCGTGACCCTGACTCCGTACGACTTCTGGCGACGCAGCCATGCACGTCATCATGCCAGTTCAGGTAACCTCGATCACCGGGGCATCGGCGATATTGACACGTTGACCGTGCGCGAGTTTCTCGCGCGGCCTCGATGGCATCAGTTCCTTTACCGCCTGTACCGGCACCCGATCGTGATGTTTGGTGTAGGTCCCACCTATTTGTTCATCTTGCGGCATCGCTTGCCGATCGGGATGATGCGCAGCGGATGGGAGCCGTGGCTAAGTACAATGGGCACGAACGCGGCCATCGCGATTTTGGTCGTCGCGATGATCCGGCTGGTCGGGTTTGAGGCGCTTCTCCTTGTTCACCTGCCGATCACGGTTCTGGCGGCATCTATCGGTGTCTGGCTGTTTTATGTTCAACACCAATTCGAAAACACCTCCTGGTCCCGTGACGACGCCTGGAGTTTTCACGAAGCTGCGCTGCATGGCAGTTCCTACTATCACTTGCCGGGCGTTTTGCGCTGGTTCACAGCTAATATCGGGATCCATCACGTCCATCATCTGTGCAGCCGAATTCCTTGTTATCGGTTGCCGGATGTGTTGCTGGATTATCCGGAGCTCGCTGTTGTTGGACGGATCACTCTGATCGAAAGTCTGCAGTGTGTACGAAGGGCTCTGTGGGACGAGGTGGGACGCCGGCTCATTTCGTTTGGAGAGGCGTCGCGATCTGTCAGGTAACAAGGGACGGGAGCCATTACTGATTGGCTGGCTTGTCCAAGCGTTGCCGGACGCCCTATGTCGCCCATTTGGCTCCGATGAACGAAGGCCCCGAGCGCTCCCTGCTCGGGGCTTTTCTCTTTGCGCTTAAGTTCTCGAAAGGCGCCGCTTCACGTTAAAGGCGGTAGGGGCATGTCGAATGCGTACACGAAGCCGCTGGGCTCATATGTCAAATGCACATCGCCCTTGAGTTGCTCGCCAAGCGTTTCGATCAGCCGCGTCCCGAAGCTGCGCTTTGTCGGAGCCCGAACCGAGGGGCCGTTCCGCTCGATCCATGTCAGGTGCAGACGCTGCGTCTTGGGATCGAGCGTCCGGGCGATCTCGACGCGGCCCGCAGGCACCGACAACGCGCCGAATTTCGTGGTGTTGGTGCAAAGTTCGTTGAAGATCATTGCAATCGCGGTGACGGCCGCTGACGTCAACCGTACATCGGGTCCGGCCATCGTAAATTTGGGCATGTCGGGATTATCGAAGGCCTCGGTGGCGCCGCGAACGACCTTTCCGAGATCCGCGCCGGTCCATCTTGCCTGCAAAAGAAGGTCATGAGCCTGTCCCAGCGCCAGCAGACGGCCTTCGATGGCGTACTGCGCATGTTCGGCTCCCGGCACGTTCCGCAAACTTTGGGAAACAATCGCGCCGACCATCGCCAAGGTATTCTTGATGCGATGATGAAGCTCTTCCAGGATCAGTCTTTGAATCTTATCAGCCGCCTCGTGCTGCTTGGCCTCAATACCGGCCTGAGCCAGCAATCCCTGAGCATCATTTTCGGCTTGCTCCAGCAGCAGCCGAAGGCTGATGTTCTCCGCTGCCAAATCCCGGCGGACGATGCGTTGCTCGAACGGCCCAGATCCAGCCTATCGTTGGTTTGAAACATCAATGACTATACCGTCTCAGAGCGACCCTGGACTAATTATTGCAACGCAATTGCAGCACGATTGGGTGATATATCGCCGCTGCGGCCCGATAATGCGGCATCAGGCTTGATCGATCATGTTCTGCATCTGGGCAATCATGACTTTGGCATCGAGTGGTTTCCCGAAATACCGGCTGCCTGCGGGAATATCGGTGTTTGCCAGTTTCAGCTGCCCGGACACCAGGATGATCTTGATCGGCGGCCAACGCTCATGCACCGCGTGGGCGAGTTTCAGGCCATTCATGCTGCCGGCCATCTGAATGTCAGTGAACATCAACGCGATGTCAGACCTGGATTCGAGGATTGCGATGGCTTGGTCGGCATCCACGGCCTCAACCGACGTGTAGCCGGCGTCTTCCACCATATCGACCGCACACATCCGCAGCAGCGCTTCATCTTCGACGACGAGAACGACCGCTGGGATAGCCGCATGATCCAGGATCATCATTAAAGGTGCTTTCGAAAGTGAACAAAGGAAATGGCCTACGCCTTAGCAAAGAACGGGTATGGGCGCAGAGTTAACATCTCATAGTCCATGTGACCCCGATTAGCTAACAACAATCAGAGATATGGACGCGGTGGGTTACAAATGCACCAAAATCGGGGTGCAAACCTCCGATTGCGAGAGCGATCGCAGGCATGCTCGATTTACTGCCGACAGTTTATCGTAGTTTCGGCCATGTCAGCGCTCTGGCCTTTTATTACCGCAGGCCAATTGCTATTGCGCGCCGGAGTATCCATCTGATGAAACAGTGCATTCGGATCGCCTCGATGGCGCAGATCCCGAATCTCTAAGCTTAGCCATGCCAAAATTTACGGACGGGATCGACCAACGGCATATCGCATCGATATGCGCGTTACGGGACAGGACAACCTATGGCTATCGAATATGTCTCCGTGCAGGTCGTGCGAAAGCCTTGGGGGCTTATCGATCTGCACCCCTGGAGCGACCTTGACGGCTCCGGAGACGCCATCGGGGAGTTATGGTTTGATCGCTCCGATAGACATGCGCCAGTCCCGGCGTTGCTGCTCAAGCTGTTATTTACCAGCGAGCCCTTATCGATCCAGGTTCATCCCAACGACGTATTCGCGCGTGAGATGGGTCTGCCATCCGGCAAGACCGAAGCGTGGTACATTCTTTCTGCAGCGCTGGCCGCACGGGTTGCTGTTGGATTGAAGCGGCATCTCACGCCGCAGGAACTCCATGCCTCGATCAGGGACGGTTCGATTGCCGATCTGGTTCAATGGCGTCCAGTTGCAAAAGGCGATGTCATCTTCGTCCCCGCCGGTACAATCCATGCCATCGGCGCCGGCATTGTGCTTGCCGAAATTCAGCAGCGCAGCGACGTCACATTCCGTCTGTTCGACTATGGAAGGCAGCGCGATTTGCACGAAGACAGCGCTGTAGCCGTCGCCGATGCCGGGCCGGCTCCAGGCCCGTGCAATCCACTCCGGCTCAGCAGCGCTCGAACGGTTCTCGTCGCCAATCAGCATTTCATTCTGGAACGGATTGATCTTCCCGAGGGTTCAAGCTGGGTGCTGCTTGCCAACCCGGAGACTTGGATTCTCGGGCTGGATGGCCAGGCCGCGATTGGGTTGATCGCCGTCTCTGTTGGGCACGCGATGTTCGTCGGCGGCGATCGTACCAGCATTGAGGTTGGTACCAATGGTTTCAGTGGTCTGATCGCCTATCCGGGACCTAATCCAGCGGAGTCCTTGTTGCAGAACCTCGGTAAGCAATCGTCCCATTTTATCGCGCCGGTCGATCTGACCGTCCCGCAGACGGGCCCCATCGAGGCGGACGCATGACGCCGCTCCGCCGCATAGCCATTATTGGTAATTCATTGCCCCGCCGCTGCGGCATCGCAACCTTTACGACCGACCTGCAACAAGCGATATCGACTTCTCGCCCGAACCTGGAGACCTGCATCGTGGCCATGACCGACCATGGTCAGGCCTATGATTACCCCCGTTCGGTTGCATTGCAGATCGAGGACGATACGATCGAGGACTATGTGCGTGCGGCGGACTTCCTGAATGCCGGCCGGTTCGACGCGGTTTGCCTGCAGCACGAATTCGGAATTTTCGGCGGCGAGGCCGGTGCCCACATTCTTGAGCTATTGTCGCGCCTTACCATGCCGGTGATTACGACACTGCACACAGTGTTGGCCGAGCCCACTGCGGTCCAGCGTGCGGTCGTGAAGCGCGTCGTCGGGGCGTCCTCGAAGGTCGTCGTGATGGCCAACAAGGGCCGTGAACTGCTACGCAGCGTCTATCAGGTGCCGGACGACAAAATCGAGGTCATCGCTCACGGCATTCCCGACTTTCCGTTTATTGCGCCGGACGCGGCGAAGGCCAGGCTCGGGTTCAGTGGGCGCTCGGTCATTTTAACGTTCGGCTTGCTGTCCCCCAACAAGGGTATCGAAGTTATGATCGACGCCATGCCGTCGGTGCTGAAGCGACGCGCGGATGCGGTATATGTCGTGCTCGGTGCAACGCATCCAAATCTGGTTCGAGACCAGGGCGAAGCCTATCGAGAGAGCCTGTTGACGCGGGTGCGTGAACTTGGCGTCGAGGATCATGTCGTGTTCCTCGATCAGTTCGTCGATCAGGCTACGTTGCTCGAATTCATTTCGATGTGCGATGTCTACGTCACGCCCTATCTTAACGAAGCGCAGATGACGTCGGGCACCTTGGCCTACAGCTTTGGGCTGGGAAAGCCGGTCGTCTCGACGCCGTACTGGCACGCGCGCGAGCTGCTGGCTGACGGGCGCGGCGTTCTGGTTCCTTTCGGCGACGCGGTGGCGATCGCCGATAAAATCGCGGAATTGCTTACCGATGATCCTCGCCGGCAGGCGATGTGCGTGCGCGCCTACGAAACCAGCCGCTCCATGACATGGGCGCGTACCGCCGAACGTTACTTGACCGCCTTCGCGAGCGCGAGGCAGGGCTACTGGCTCAAGATCATCGCCCGTTCCGATAAGACTTTGTCGGAACCTGAGAAACCCGCTACGCCTGACATGAAGATCGGTCATTTCCTGTCGATGTGCGACGACACCGGACTGTTCCAGCACGCCGTGCATTCGGTGCCGGATCGGTCGCACGGATATTGTGTCGATGACAACGCCCGTGCGCTGCTGTTGGCATGCGCCCTCAACAATCCGGGCGAACAACGTTTGTCGGAAGTTCTGACCGCCCGTTTTGCCGCTTTCGTACAGCATGCGTGGAATCCCGATACCCGGCGATTTCGCAACTTCATGGGCTTCAATCGAGCCTGGCTTGAAGACAGCGGTTCCGAAGATAGTCATGGGCGGACATTGTGGGCCTTGGGCGAATGCGCGGGCAGGGACGCAGGGCCGTCACGCCGCCGGTGGGCCGCGGCCTTGTTTGTCGAAGCGTTGTCGACAGCGGAATCCTTCCGCTCCCCACGGGCATGGGCATTTACGCTGCTCGGTTTGAATTCCTATTGTGCCGCGGCGCCAGATGATCTCCACGCCCAGGAAGTCCGGCATTTTCTCGCCGACAGGATGATGTCGTGTCTGGCGTCGGTCGAGACAAAGGATTGGATCTGGTTCGAGGCAGGACTTGCCTACGATAACGCACGCCTGCCGCAGGCCTTGATACTGACCGGTATGGCAACGCAAACGCCAGCCTATGTCGAGGCCGGGTTGAGATCCCTGCGTTGGCTAATGACACAACAAATGACCCCGGCGGGTCATTTCCGGCCGGTCGGCACGGCTGGCTTCGGCGAACAGCGGCAACATCCGCGCGGCTTCGATCAGCAACCTCTGGAAGCCACGGCGACGATTGCCGCCTGCCTTGTGGCCTGGCGCGCGGAGAGCGATCCGGAATGGAAGGCCATCGCAACCAACGTGTTCGCCTGGTTTCTCGGCAGCAATGACCTGTCTGTTGCACTGGTTGATTTACACACCGGAAGCTGCCGCGACGGGCTGCATCCCGATCGAGCCAACGAAAACCGCGGGGGCGAATCGGTGGTTTCCTATCTTCTCGGCCTGGCCGACATTCGTCAGCTTGCGCGCAGCAACGCGGGCCTGACAAAATCTTCGGCCGTTCAAGCCGTCGAAGCCTGATTTTCACCCCCCATTCCTGTGAACCGAGGGCACGTTGTTGCAAACCACATTCATAAATCGGAAGGCGCTCTATTTGCGTCCCGACCCCGCACGGGTGATCGTGCGTCCGTTCAAACCGGCGACTGAACCGCGCGATTTCAATCCGACCGACAGGACACGGGCAAACCATATAGTCGATCGTGTGCTCGCACTCGATTCCGAAGTCGCTGCCAGCCAACTCGCCGACGTCCTGGAGAATTTCCTTGGCCGCCACCGCAATTTGCTGGCGACGTTTGAAGCCCGAGCCGACGAAATGGAAGAGGCGCTGGAGGCTCACGGCACTTTTTCAAAAGTTCAGCGTCAGTTGATCGGAGCCTATTTTCTCAGTGAGTATTCGTTCGAAGCCTCGGCTTTGTTCAACCCCAGCATCGTGCCGCATCCCGACCAATCAGCCGCTCCGAAAGGCGGCTTGCGATTCGTTCTCAGTCTTCGTGCTGTTGGAGAAGGGCACGTATCATCATTGACGTTTCGCGGCGGCACCATCACTTCCGATGGTAACCTGGAGATCGATCCGACGGCTCGGCTCGCCTCGAGCCCCCGAATTGGAAACCGGATCTCTGGACCGATTGGCGACAATGTCGAGGTGATATTCAGCCCTGACGAGGACATCAGCGAACGTGTTATCTTTCCCGTGACGGAATCCCAGTCAAACGGGATAGAGGACGCCCGTTTCGTTGAATTCGATGATGGGGGTCGAAAGACCTATTATGCGACCTATACGGCGTACAGCGGGCGGGCGATCCGATCCGAACTGATTGCGACGGACGATTTCCTGTCGTTCCGGATGTCGCCGCTGCAGGGGGCGGCATCGCACAATAAGGGCATGGCGCTGTTTCCCCGCAGGATCAACGGCCAATATGCGATGATCGCACGACAGGACAACGAGAACCTGTATCTGATCTATTCGAATGACCTTTACACATGGGAAGACGGCCAATCCATTCTGAAGCCGGAATTTCCGTGGGAATTTGTTCAGATTGGCAATTGCGGGTCGCCGATTGAGCTCGATGAAGGCTGGCTGCTGCTCACCCATGGCGTCGGTCCGGTTCGCAAATATTCGATCGGCGCGGCGCTGCTCGACAAGGAAAACCCCCTCAAGGTGCTCGCGCGTTCGCGCGAGCCGCTGCTGCGGCCCGAACCATCGGAGCGCGAGGGTTACGTTCCCAACGTCGTCTATACCTGCGGGGCCATGAGGCACAATGATCAGATCATTTTGCCATACGCCGTGTCGGACACGTTCTCTAATTTCGCGACCGTCAAGATCTCGGACCTGCTAAGTACGATGACGAGTTGATTGTGTTCTCGCTGAAACGCAAGCGACGGCGTTGTGCCGGTCAGCTGTAAGGAGACCATATGGTCCGCGAAACAAGTTATTTTGTTCAGTCATTCAACGCCGGCAAGGGAGGAGCCCTGAAGGCGGATGCTGCGATAGCGTGCAAATCGGAAACAGGCGCTATCCGAACAGCGGAACGATTGGCATTGAGCAAACTCGGCGTCGTTGCCTTCTCATCCACCGGCGACCCTGAGATGGGTGACTATGATGACGAGCCTACGGTTATCTTCCGCAACGGCCAATTTCCTCCTGCCTTCGACTGAGATACGCGTTGGCACGGTGAGGTCCGTTTGCCTGATCTTCCTTGCGCGGCGATTGGTGCATGGTAGATCCGGCTGGAACCGTTACCCGAGATGAAGGTCCTTTTGCCGGCTTACGTTGCCGCCGTCGCCGCGCTTCAATTGATAAAAAACGAGGGTGGACAAGATGGTGAATCCGCCGAGGACGAGAAACGCCTCATGTAGCCCGTGAATCATCTCGGCCGGATTTGAACGCGATTGATCGGGAATGAAAAACGCGGTGGTGATTCCGGCCGCCGCGACACCGAAACTGATGGACATCTGCTGTATCGTACTAGCAATGGAGCTTGCGTTGCTCGTCTTGTCCTCGTCGATATCGGCATAAACCAATGTATTCATGCTGGTATATTGCAAGGACGTGAAGGCGCCATAGCAGAAGGCTTGCAGCACGATGACCCAGAGCGGCGTGCCAGGCCCGATGGTGGCGAACAGCATCAGAAGGAGACCGAGGACAATGGTGTTGGAGATCAGCACGCCGCGGTAGCCGACGCGGTCGAGGATTTGCGGCATGAGGAATTTCGTGCTCATGGCGGCGACCGCCTGGGGCATGATGAGCAGGCCCGACTGAACGGGTGTGAAGCCGAGCCCGACCTGGTAGAGGAGCGGCAGGAGAAACGGCACGCCGCCGATGCCGAGCCGGGTGAAGAGGCTGCCGCTCACCGCCGCGCCAAAGGTGCGGATACGAAACAGGCCCAGTTGCAACAACGGGAAGGCGGTCCGCGTCGCGTGCAGCCCGTAACCGGCGAGCAGCGTCAATGACAGCGCCAACAGCCCTAGAATCTCGGCCAGGCCCAACGAGTGGTCACCAAATATCTCCAGCACATAGGATAGCAGGGCAACGCCGGCACCGAACAGGATGAGCCCGACAATATCGAGCGGCTTGGTGTCCTGTTCGCGATAGTCGGGCAGATGCAGATAGACCAAAACCAGGCCGACGATTCCAATGGGTAGATTCACGAAAAATATGAATCGCCAGTGCAGATATCCGACGATCAGGCCTCCGGCGATAGGCCCGAGCATCGGGCCGATCAGGCCGGGAATCGCGACGAAGCTCATGGCGCGGATGAGCTCGGATTTGGCAAACGCGCGGACCAGGGTGAGCCGGCCTACCGGCACCATCAATGCTCCGCCACAGCCTTGCAGGACACGGCAGGCGACCAGCAAATGAATGTTGCTTGAGATGCCGCAAAGCACGGACCCGAGCGTGAAGATCCCTATTGCGGACGCAAAAACCCGACGGGTTCCGAAGCGGTCGGCCATCCAGCCGCTGATCGGAATGAAGACGGCGAGGCTCAATGTGTAGCTCGCTAGCACCGACTTCATGCTGAGCGGAGTCACATCAAGGGCCTGAGATACGATCGGCACGGCCGTGTTCAAAATCGTCGTGTCGAGCGATTCCATGAAAAATGCGACGGCGACCAGCCACGGGAGAAGCCGTTTGCTCGAGGCGGACGGCGAGGGTGAAGAGGTACCGATGGGATGCGCTCCGAAACCAACCATCTGTTCTAGTCTCACAATGCAGGCGATATGTCCAAGCAGATGCCTCCGCCTCCCTCCGCGCATCTACGTCGTTTCATCGGATGTCACATGAGCAAAAGAGATCACCGGCGATCCGGAAAATGGATTGCAAGTCCCTGTTTTGGGACAGGATTCCGGAGCCTAATTGCAGCCGGCAGGAACGCTTGTTCTCCGCGCGAGTTGCTGTGATGCGCCACTGAGCGCGCCCACCAGAACAAAGGAAATTATCATGCGGAGAATTATACTTTCATTCGCTACGCTCGCAATTCTCGGGCTGGCTCTGCCTATGGCGGTGCCTGCCGCGAACGCTGCGGGAATCGTCGTCGGGGCAGGGGGAGTCGGCATCGGCGTTGGTGATCATGGCCGCCGCCATCACCGTGGGGTTTCTGTCGCAGTGAGGCACGGTCATCACGACCATCACGCTGATCGGTACTGACTTTATCCGAACAAAAAAATGGCCCCAACAAGGGGTCATTTTTTTGACCTATAACTGAGAAAGAGCTGCCTTCCGCCTTCGGAGCGAATATCGTGACGATCACGGAAATACAGATAACAGCGACTATAAAATTCGATGTTCGAGTATCGATAGAGCCTGGTTCAAGCGCGCAGCGCTATCAGTCCTACGATCCGGCATCGGGTACGTATCTTGGCTATGATGGCCAGCGCCATCCCTGCCAATAAGCGGTTCTCAACTTGCGTGCGGAAGGAGAACGGCGGCCGCGTTGGCCGCCTTTTCGTTCCAAAGGGTCAGGGGACGGATCGACGTGAGGCGTAGCAGGACTGCCGTGTTTAGGCGGACGATTTCGGCGGCCGCCCCCGCCTGGCAAAGGTCAGGCCGTGTCGATCAGCCATATGGCGAAGCCTGCCGGCCTTCTTCAATGCATCTATTCGCTCTGGGCCGGGCGGCATCTGGCGCGCTTCCTCCAGCGCGTCTGCCGCTTTGGCGGCCCGCCTCCACCCATCGGAGATTGGAAGCGCAGTCGAAACCGTCACGATATGGGCGTGGTCACAATTGGTGCAATCGAACGTGCGAATGTTAAAGCCGGATGGTCCAACCGAAGTCCGAGCAAGCACCATCGTCGTATTGCACTTTGAGCAGCGAAGATTCTCGCCGGCGTTCAATTGATTGTGTGGTGAGGAATACGTTTCCGTCATCGATCATTCAACATATTGAAGCTCCGTCCACCCCCGCGAGAGGGCAACGCTTTCGATCACCGGAGATATCGCGAACAGGACGGTGCCGAATCTGGAAGCAATATGCCTTCGTTTACCGGGCGTCGGTGGTCAATATTGCTCAGTCCGGAAAGTTGGATTCATCTGTCCCCCGATCAATAATCATCGTCGTATCAATTCGAGGAATAATCGATGGAATTGCGCAAACGATATTGTGTTCACTTCGTCATGCCGGTGACTTCATTCATGGGCAAAAGCTTCATCGCGTTGGACAACACGGGAATGGCTCATGATAGAATCATCATTGCTTCGGTTTGATCGGGAGTTTGTCCTCACGATGCGGTCGGCGCTGGACGCTGCGGTTCAGAATATCTCGGTGGCCCACCGGACGCCCGGCACGAAGGCAAAAATGGCGCAGCGTATTGTTAAAATTGCTTCGGAGGGGGTTACAGATTCCGAGGAATTAATGATTGCCGCCATTGACGAGGGAAAGGAGCCGGCGGGCTAATAAAATAAGATGTGGTAACGGACTAGAGATCATTCGCTATGGAGAAGAGCCCATGCCGCTATCGCGGCGTGTTTTCCCTTAGGAACCTCAAAGCCGCTTCTTTGCCATTTTGCCAAAAGCAGAACGTTGACCCGCCCGTACCGGGGGGCTGTTTATTCCACGCCCAATGGATGTCGTTCTCAACGTGCCGTTGGGCCGGTAATCTTGGTCTCGGCTTGCTTCGCAATTGGTTGCGAACTCATTTTTTGGCCGTGACCTGTCTAATGATTGTTTCCGAAAGGCTTACAACAAGACCTCTGAGGTATTTATTCTGCTTCTCAAGCTCTTCCAATGCCTCCTTGAAACGGTTCTGGCCATCTAAGACGGGTGGCGGCGGCGAGAAACTATCGTAAGGCGGGGCGTAATCGCCTGGATGTCTGTCACCCTCACGCTTGCCTCGCCTGATCTGATCGAGGCAAGGCGGCCGCCTTTCTTGCGGTCTTGGACGGGTCATCAATTTCTCCTCGGCGTCGTCTCTTCCTTCATTATGCACGGCCACGAGACGGATCAGTGGAACTGGCCTCGGCTAATTTTGAATCTTTCGCTTCAGTGCTCTTCGCCTCAGAGTTGCTGTCAATTTTTTTGATCTCTGGGCGGCTTGCTTAGTGCGAGATCTTTTGGAGCGCGGCGCTAATTCGTCTGAACTGCGACTTTCGACCCTGATGGGCGCCATTACTAATCGCCTCTCGGATGAGATCCGGAGAATAACTAAGTTAATAAACGCGAACGCGGAACATGCTGTTCAATAGAGAACAATTGTCCGGATTTATTTTCGGATATTTCCAGCAATGAGTCAGCGTTCGAGAGGCTAGTCGCATGGCGCAAATAGGGCAGCTATGTTGCCGTAAAAATTTGAGCTGCTGAAAGTGCCTGTTATTCAAGTTGAAATGCTCGTTTCAGACTGACCAATATTGAACAGCGCGGAGGCGATGGGAAAGCCACAGATATTTTTATTACCGCGCGCTACCAGGCCGCGCCGGTCACAGGGTGGTGTGCAGCGCCTGATCCGAGGTGGTTATCATGGCCGCATTGGCTCATTTATTGTCCTGTCGTCCATCAATTCCCCGGCCACATTGCCCCAATTGCCAGACGGAAATGGCGCTCGGTAGAATAATGCCGTCGCGGTCAAATCTGGACTTGCGAACATTTGAGTGCATCAACTGCAATCACGTTGAAAAAGTCATGGTGGCGATTGACCCGATCAACTCTTACACGCTCGGTTGGCTTCTGAGCGAGCTCCAGCCTCCAAAGTGAAATAAGATTGTCGGGGCTGTCTTCATCTTCGTCAAAAATGCGCCGGCAGGACCGGTGTGCGTGGTTTCCGAAGCTGCCTATCCCCACAATCGAACGTTATGTTTCCTATCGCAATTCCGGATTCAGAGAAGACGCGTTTGCCCCAAGCTTACATGCCAGCTCTCCGATATAGTTGGAAGCTACTGGTTCCTGCTTTGGCGATTGCGTTGGGTAGCTACTTTGGCTGGCATCTTTTTTATGGAAACGGCACGGCAGCTAAAGCCCAAGACCGGAACTTGAAAAAACTTGAATGGGCAATGAATAGCTGGATATGAGACGAGGTGTGCGCTCCACCATCGGCTCACCGGGCTTTCCCTATCGCTACAGCGTCCGGATCGACTTTCCACGCCCGAGCGAGAGCATTGGACCCGGATCACCCCTCGGGGGTAGCCCACCTCTGGACACTAACATCCGCCAGCGCCTCGAATATAGCCGGCGTGCGTTCGAGGCGGGCGATCGTTCGCGCGCCTTCGAGGGCGGCTACCAATGCGGCTGCGGTAGAGGATGCGCGCGCAGGAGCGAAACCGCACCCCCTAAAATGCTCCGCAACAATCTCGGTCGAATCAACAAATCCGCGCGCTACCCGTTTGGTCAATTCAGCGTCGAGCGCGGGCAGCTCATTCGCCAGATTTTGCATTAGACATCCATACTGGAAATCAGAGGCGACCATTTCGGCCGCGAATGTGCCGAAAATCTGATGAACGAAATTCAGAGCATCACCCGTCGTATTCGCCGAGATATTCCGCAATACGGCAATCCTACCCGCTACGTAATGTTCGATCGCTTCCTCTGCGAGCTGTGCCTTGCCGCGTGGAAAGTGAAAGTAGAACGATCCTTTAGGCGCACCGCTTTCTTCAAGGATCTGGGTCAATCCAGTCGCAGTATAGCCTTGGATGCGAAACAGTCGTTCGGCGGTGGCAATCGCGCGAGCGCGAGCGTCAGTCTTACGTGGCATGCCGTGAACATAACACGTTTCGCTTGACGTCGCTATGGCGATCACCATACTATGGTGATCGCCATAGCAGGAGTCCGGCGATGCTCCTTTACCAAATCCTAAGCCAAGAAGGTTCGTTCGGTGATGCGCAGCCTACCCAGATCGCGGCAGGAATAAGCAGAGACGAAGCACGCGGGTTTCCTCGTTCACCCTATGCCGAGCGTCTTCGTTTCGGGGCTGATCGTCCTCGATTGCTTGGCCGCCGTGTGAATTGTTCGTCGCGTGCGTTGTCGCTGAAACTGAAGAGAGCGCTTACACGCGGACGGTGCGTTTCGTCATGAGCCATCCAATTAGTTTCAAGCCATCGGCGTCCCGACGAGCCGTCTTGGCGATGGGCGCCGTCAGCCTGGTTGCGGCTTCACTTCGAGCGGCCCGCGCAAACCCCATAGGAGGAACTGATTTGACCACATCAACATATGGCGAGGGAACGCTTCCCAACGGTGTCCGCTCGCGCATGATTCATGGGGTCAACGGCCTCGATGTCCATATTCTCGAGGCCGGTTACGAAAGCCCTGGCCGGCCACTCGCGCTGCTGCTGCACGGCTTTCCGGATTTGGCTTACGGCTGGCGACACCTGATCCCAATTCTGGCTGACGCCGGGTACCATGTCGTGGCGCCCGACCAGCGGGGTTTTGGCCGCACCACCGGTTGGATGAACGGCTATGACGCCCGGCTAGAGCCTTTCAGCCTCTTGAATATGACGCGCGACGCCCTCGGGTTGGTTTCGGCGTTGGGGTATCGGCGTACGGCGATGCTCGTCGGGCACGACTTTGGCTCGCCCGTGGCGGCCTATTGTGCGCTAGCCCGACCTGACGTCTTTCCCTCGGTGGTGCTGATGAGCGCACCGTTCCCCGGTCCGCCGGCGCTTCCGTTCAACACCGCGGAAAGCGAGCCATCGTCGGTTCAACCGAACAATGAAAATCAAAAATTAGCGGCCGCGCTGGCGGCGCTCGATCCGCCCAGAGTGTCTTATCAACAATACTTGAGCACACGGGAGGCGAACGATGACATGTGGCACCCCCCTCAAGGTTTACACGCGTTTCTTCGTGCATTTTTCTACGTCAAGAGCGCTGACTGGCCGGGAAATAAGCCGCATCCGTTGAAGGCGCGAACCGCCATAGAACTTGCACAAATGCCCACCTATTACGTGATGGATCTCGGCAAGACGATGCCCCAGACCGTCGCTCCATTCCAACCTTCCGCCGCCGAGGTCCAGGCCTGCAAATGGCTCACCGAGCCGGAACTTGGAGTGTACACGGAGGAGTATGGCCGCACTGGGTTTCAAGGCGCCCTGCAGACTTATCGCGTCTATTCCGATCCTGACCTGAACGCTGAGTTGCGGCTGTTTTCGGGCAAGACGATCGATGTCCCGTCGCTCTTCATTGGCGGGAAGAGCGATTGGGGTACCTATTCGGCGCCGGGCGCGGTCGATTTTATGAGGACGAAGGCGGCGACGAGGATGGGTGGCATCGAGCTGATCGACGGCGCCGGTCACTGGATCCAACAGGAGCAGCCGGTTCGGCTCAGCACGCTTCTGCTCGCCTTCATCAAGGAAGTGGGTGGGGCGGATCACACCAGCCGTTAGGTTGGGGAATGCCTATCGTCGCTCTTGAAAATATTGCCCGGCGGCCGTCCAGATCACCGTCCCGTCAGGTCCGTGGACGACGCTGGAAAACGTAGGAATTGCCTCTGCGCGTGACGTACGTGCTCATGCGTACAATCCGACCTGCATTGGTCTTTGCACGCCGGAAATCACCGGAGTTCCAAAGCAAATTTATATTGGCGGAAGGGGTGGCTGCCAAAGGTAATTGATTTTGCTAATTAATTTTGATTTTTTGATGTTTCTTCCACGTCTGACTCCACATAAATTCGAGCCGTGGGCCAGACATTGGTCAGCGCACCCGTCGGCATTTTGGACCGCTGCTCGACCGCATCAACGGCCAGGGTTCCCTCGACGTCAGAGCCTGCTTGGCGCCTTGCGTGACAAGAGCCGCAGCCGCTCCGGGCGCCCTGTTGTACACCGTCACGGCGTGGCCAACTTTCAGGAGATTGGCTGGCTATGACTGTCGCGCTTCGCGAGGAGGTTCCTGCAAATATCTCCGTCGGTCTGATCTGCCCGGGCATGACGAGGTCCGAGCTCGGTAGTGAGACGCTGGTCGAGGGTATGGGTACGGATAAGTTCGCCGAGCTGGCGATGACGCAGATCCTCGCCGGCGAATTTCTTCATCGTCTCGTGTGCCTACAACATGGTTCGGATCGAGGAGCAGCTCCACCATAACGGCTTGACCGATGATTCCGCCTGCGCTTGAAATCGAACGGGTTGGCGAAAGCACCACGGCGGTTACTTCAACGAAACCGGCCCCGCATCGATCTTCACTCGGAAGAGCGAATACGGCTTCACCCGGAGGTCTTTACCTTCGTGAAATTGAGCCTGGCGCTGCAATTGGTTGGAGGTGAAATAAAGATAGCCGTCCGGGCCAACCGACAGGGTATCCGGCCACAGGATGCGTGGATCGTGTGCTATGGTGACCCATTCGCCATCCACTTGCCGCTGGCGAATGCTGTTGCGCTCGTAGTCGCCGGCGTAGACTCGACCCTTGGTGTCCGCCTCTAGGCCATCTGACGCGCCCTTTTCGCCAAGATCTTTCACCGCAAGCGACACGGCTTCGTCGTTGGCGCTACGGTCGAGAAGCAGCGCCGTGGGGACTGAGAAGAGATGCCGGCTCGACAAGGGGCAGTAATAGAGCGTTGCGCCATCAGGAGACAAAGCGATCCCGTCAGAAGCGACGTTGAAGGGCGCTGGCGGCTTGCCCACCTTGCGGACGGCCAGCCGCTCACCTTCGACAACGGGCACGAAGTTGGGGTCCGGCGAAGTCGACGCGTGCCCGGTCAGTTTGCGCCAAGCTTCGCCGCTGGCGAGATCCACGACAATGATTCCGCCGGGACCGCTGATGGAGGAGTCCGTGATATAGGCTACGCCCGCCTTGCCCTTCCGAAGATCGAAGCGGACGTCGTTCACATATGTCGTCTTCAGGACGACGCTCGCAGGCAACACGATGGTCTTGACCACTTTGTCGGTCGCCAGATCCACCGCAACGAGCTTGGCGCCCCCATCTTTCGGCTCAGAGAACCCTGGCGCCGCAGTATCGAGTATCCACAAGCGATCGATAGGGTCCATCACCACACTCTGCACGCTGATCAGGGTGGCTCCCGCACGGTTGGGATCGAACGTGTTGATTGCTTGATCGGGGTAAGCGACGGCCTTGCCGTTCTTTAGCTCGGCCACAGTGAAATGCGCGTTATCCCCCCACTGAGGATAGTTGATGAATATGCGGCCCTTGGCCGAGACGGTCACGCCAGTCGGCATGGCGTCGTGAAAGCTGGCTACCTGTTCGATGTGGCCGATGACGGCATCTGACGGGAGGGATTGAGGGGTGGTCATGACGGCTCCAATACTTGGCGACGAGGCGTAGCCGCTCACCGCGAGGGTAAGAGCAAACACGGATGAGAAGTGTTTCATCGAAGTCTCCGCCGCGGCTGCGTGCGCGGTGATGTTGATCAGGCGGATCGAAGTGCGGCGAGGATGGCGGCCTGTCCAGCGGTGGCGACCGCTATGTCCTGCTCGGTTGTCCCTGAGCCGACGCCGATAGCACCGAGCACCTGACCATCCACGATAATAGGCAATCCCCCTCCGAGGTTGGTGATTCCGCCGTCGCTGGCGGTGGTCAGATTGATACCGAACTCGAATGGAATGCCGCCGCTTGGCGCTCCGAGAGCCGCAGAAGTTTGCGCCTTGGCGATCGACGGCTTCAACGCAAGCACCGCCGCACCTTCGACTCGCGCGTAGGCCAAGAGGTTGCCCCCGGCATCGACAACCGCGATACATTCCGGCGCGCCCAGCTCGCGCGACTTTACGACGGCCGCTTCGATCGCGACCACCGCACCTGCATACGTTAACTGCCGACGATCTTGGGTGAGGGGAACTTGGCTCATGGCTTTTATCACCTTGAATGGGGCATTGATTCTGTTGCGGATGACTAGATGAGCGAGGGAACGGTCGCATCGACCGCGACTTCGATGAGGTGCGGCCCGACCATCGCAACGCCGCGGCGCAGCGCGCCATCCAAAGCGGCGAGCTCGGTGATCCGCTCGCTGGGCACACCGTATCCGGCCGCTAGCGCGAGAAAGTCGAGTCCGGGCAGATCGAGGCCCGGAACTCCTGGCGTGTGCAGCAAATTCGCAAACGACTTCAGGATATTATAGGCACCGTTGCGCGGTACGACGAACAGGATGTCAAGCTTGTGCTGCGCCGCGGTCCAGAGCGCCTGGATCACGTAATTCGCTGCTCCGTCACCGACGATCGCGATGACTTTGCGATCCGTTCCTTCGTCGCGTTCTGCCAGGGCGACGCCGATCGCCGCTGGCAGGCCGTACCCAAGCACGCCGCTCGACATAGAGAAGAAGGACTGCGAGCGGCTTGTCGGCAGTCGTTGACGCAGCAACTTCAATGTCGACATCGACTCCTGCACGATGACGCAGTGATCTGGACGTACCTGATTGATCGAATAGTAGAGCTGGTCGGCGGTGATTCCCGAGTGGGTGTCCGGCTCTGCTAGGGCGGGCAGCTGTGCCGGCGCTTCCCGTGTCGTCTGAGGAATGAGTTCCGCCAAGACTGAGCACGTTCGTCCCGGATCGGCCAGGATGCTGTCGCCAACCGGAGCGCGGCCCGCTTCATTGGGATCATCCGTGATGTGGAAGAGGCGCGAGCCCTCTGGGATATAGTCTCCAGCCACGTACGGATAGTAGCGGAACACGGGCGCTCCGATTACCAGAATGACGTCATGTCCAGCGAGTTGCTCGCACGCCGGCCCAATCGCGCTCTTGAGTCCGCCCTGGAAAAGCGGGTGGGTCTCAGGGAAGCCGGGCCGTCCCTCGCCGGGCGCTGCATAGACCTTGCAGCGCAGCCGCTCGGCGAGACGCACGCCTGCGTCCCAACCGTGGGACTGGTCTACCGCACCACCGATGACGAGAACGGGTGAGCTGGCCGCGCTGAGCACCTCGGCCAGCTCCTTGAGACAATGCGGATCGGCGCCTAGACCACGGCTAACCTTGCGGATCGGCGGGAGCTTCGGACAGGGCTTGTCCACGTCATCCATGGGGATAGAAAGGAAAACGGGACCCATCGGCGGCTGCACCGCCATCGCGTAGGCCCGCATTAGCGCGCCGGGCACGTCCTCGGGCCTCGCGGGTTCGTAGGCCCATTTCACGAACGGCTTCGGGATCTCCAGCGGCTCTTTATTTGCTAGATATGGCTCCAAAAGCAGCATCTCGCGGGTCTGTTGACCGGCCGTGATGATCAGGGGAGCACGGTTGTACCAGGCGCTTTCGATATTGCCCAACGCATTGCCCATTCCCGCTGCCGTATGCAGGTTGACCAAAGCAGCGTGTCCTGTGCGCTGAGCGTAAGCGTCAGCCATTGCCACGGCCGGAGCCTCCTGCAGTGCCAGGACGTAACGAAAGTCCTCCGGGAAGTTGGCCAGTAAGGTCTCCTCGGTCGACCCCGGATTACCGAACATCGTCGTGAGCCGGAGCTGACGCGCGACTTCGAAAAAGGCTTCTCTCACGGTTCTCATGGCGGCCTCCGAAATGTGACGGTGCGAAATCAACCAGCGGCAGAGACGCCGGGCGGGGGCGACCCGACGGGCGAAACGGCCACGAGCTTGCGGTTGACGAATTCGCCGAAACCCAGCTCGGACAGCTCGCGGCCGTAGCCAGAATTCTTCACCCCTCCGAACGGCAGCTCGGGTGCTGTCCAGGTCGGGTGGTTGACGAACGCCATGCCACTATCGATCTGCTCGGCGACGCGGCGACCACGGTCGAGATCCGCGGTGAATACCGATCCTCCCAAGCCAAAGGGAGTGGCGTTCGCAAGCGTGATCGCCTCCTCTTCGGACTCCACTGCATAGAAGGACATGACTGGCCCAAAAAGCTCTTGGGTGAAGATCGGATTCTCCTTCATAATGTCAGTCAGGATGGTCGCCTCGACGTAGAAGCCGGGGCGGTTGACACGCCCACCGCCCACAACCACGCGCGCGCCGGCCTGCTTTGCCAATTCAATCTGGTGCAGCAGGCCCTTCATGGCGTTTTCTGATGACACCGGCCCCAGAGTGGTCGCATCGTCCGTAGGGTCGCCGGCCTTGAGAGCGCCCATGCGGGCGGTGAGGCCATCGAGAAATACCTGTGCCCGCTCGCGTCCGACCACGATGATCCGCTTGGAGGCGACGCAACTCTGTCCGGTGTTGTTCATCCGGCCCCAGAGGGCATTGTCGAGGGTCGGCTCAACGGGAGCGTCCTCGAGCACGATGAGCGCATCGCTGCCGCCGAGTTCCATCACGGACTTCTTGAGGTTGCGTCCGGCGCGCTCCGCGACTGAGGCGCCAGCGCGCTCGCTGCCCGTCACAGTGGCACCGCGCACCCGCGGATCGTCGATCAGCCGGCCGACCTGGTCGAAGCTGGCGAAGATGTTGGCATATATTCCCGCCGGGGCACCGACACCATCGAAGAGATCAGCGAACGCCTCGGCTGACTGCGGCACGCTGCTTGCGTGTTTGATGATGACGACATTGCCCACCATCAGCTGCGGTCCTGCGACCCTGGCGAGCTGATAGTAGGGGAAGTTCCAAGGCTCCACGCCGAGGATCACACCAATCGGCCGCGTCTCGACGATCGATCCAGGCGCTTCCGGGATAGGCTGCGGCTGAAGGTAACGCTCGGCGCGCTTTGCGTAGTAGTCGAGAATGTCGGCAGCCAGGCTGACCTCTCCGCGGGCCTGCGCGATCAACTTGCCCATCTCGAGTGTAAGCAGCTGCGCGTAATGCTCGGCGTTCGCACGGAGCTTCGCGGCTGCTCTCGATACGACCTTTGCGCGCTCCGCAATTGACCGATGACGCCACTCGCTCTGATAGACGGTGTGCGCACGATCCAACGTCGCTTCCAGCTCGGCATCGGAGATTTCCGGGAAGGTCTTCACCACCTGGCCGGTCGCGGGATTTATGGTCTGGTAGGCCATGCTTTTGGTCCTCTTATGCGGTAAAGATTGGGTTGGGTGAGACAACGGAACTCATGGCCTAACGAGGTATTTTGCGACCGCCGTTTCATTCCAGCTGACCCCAGCACCGGGGGAAGCCGATGGCGTTAATTGCCCGTCAACAGGCTGCATCGGCTCCGCCAAGATCGGGGTCGCCCAGTCAACCCATTCCAGCCAGTGCGCAGTTGGCGTCACCCGCATGAGATGCGCCGAAAACTCTGGATAGAGATGGTTGGAAAACTGGATGCCCGCTGCGGAGGCGATATGCGCGGCACGCAACCAGCCTGTTACCCCCCCAATCCGCATGAGATCGGCCATCGCATAGTGCATGGCGCCGGCGGAGAGGAAGGTGAATAGATCCCGCGGCCCGTAGTAGTTCTCACCCATCTGCAGCGGCGTGCGCACTTGCTGGGCCAGTTGGACATAGCCTCGCAGGTTATCGTAGGCGATCGGCTCCTCGAACCAGTAGAGACCCTGCTCATCCAGTTCGTGGCAACGCCGGATCGCGTCTCCAAGACCAAGGGCTTGGTTGAAATCGACCATCAGATCGATGTCGGAGCCGACCCCTTCACGCACCGCAGCGATGGCTGCCAAATCATCCTTCAGATGAATATTGCCTAGTCGCAACTTCATCGCCGAGAAGCCACCCTCTTGAAGCAAATCGGTAGCTTCTTTGGCTAATGTCGAAACCTCGTGACGCCATAGGCCGTTACTGTTGTAGGCGCGATGCGGACCGATCGATCCGCCCAGAAGAACCGCAAGCGAAAGGCCCGCCTGCTTGGCGAGCGCGTCCCAGGCGGCCATGTCGATCGCTGCCGTCGCGATCATGGAGACGCCCGTAACGCCGACTACGTTAAGTGCGGTCAGATCGCGCTCGTAAGCATCAAAGGGAGCGACCGACCGTCCATGAAGCGTATTGGCAAGGTCGGCAAGTTCCGCCACGATCGAGGGGACGGCTGCGGTGCGGTATGGTGCGATATAGCTGTGGCCGACGACGCCACCATCGGTCTCGAGGTCCACAAGCACCAAGGGCCACTGATCGAACCGGCCGATCCCGGCGATCACCGGGCGTCGAAGCGGAACGACAACGGCCCGCACATTCAGCCGCTTTAAAGTCAAAGCCGATGTCGAAAGCGTTCCGCCCATGCCGGTGTCTTCCCTACTGGGGCCGATGTGGCCGTAGCTCAGGAAGATGGTCGAGCCCGGCTGACGAGTCCCGTGGTGAGTTGTGAATCTGCGTAGAGCGCTATCCGCCGAGATTTCTCGAGCTGCTAAGATTGCCAGTGATCAACAGGACACTCAAAGCATGAGGCATGTGGCTGGATTGGGCAGAAGCGGGCTCGCAGATCGAGGACGAGTATCTCTATGCGGTGGTGGCGGAATCCAGCAAAAGCGTGCCGCAGGTAGCGCTGAACTGGCTGCAGCAGCAGCCTACCGTATCGACCGTGGTGATTGGGGTGCGCAACAAGGCGCAGCTCAAGATCAACCTGGGTGCGGTGGGCTGGAAGGTGACCCCGACCAGATCGCGGCCCTGGATGAGGCCAGCAAACGCCCGCTATCCTATCCCTACTGGCATCAGGCCCAGTTCCAGGAACGCAATCCGTTTCCAGTTTGATGGGCCCGATCCGGTGTGCCGAGCTGAGAGCTCCAGCGAACGTGTGAACATCCGTGGTTTCTCGAAAACCGACCGTGACACGGATGGACGACAAGACCACTTCAGGTCTCTCTTTCTCAATCGAGGCGGTTTCCGTCCCGCATACGTGGAGTATCGAGCATGAAAGCCGTCGCCTACCGCCAATCACAGAAAATCGATCACTCGGAGAGCCTGATCGACGTCGAGCTGGAAGCACCCGCGCCCGGCCCTCGAGATTTGCTGGTCGAGGTAAAGGCGATCTCGGTTAACCCGGTCGACGTCAAGGTTCGTGAGCGGGTCGACCCAAAAGGCGAGGACAAGGTGCTCGGCTGGGACGTCGCCGGCGTCGTTTATGGCCTCGGAACTGGTGCCTCGCGCTTCAAGATCGGCCAAGAGGTGTTCTATGCCGGCACGATCAATCGCCAAGGCGCCAACGCAGAATTACACGTCGTCGACGAGCGGATCGTGGGCCGAAAACCAGCCTCGCTCGACTTCGCCGCGGCGGCCGCGATGCCGCTAACGAGCCTCACGGCCTGGGAGCTGCTTTTCGATCGCTTCGCCGCGCCCTACGGAAAATCCGGCGAGCCGGGCTTTCTACTGATTGTCGGCGGCGCCGGCGGCGTAGGCTCGATGGCGATCCAACTGGCGCGGCGACTGACAACTTTGACCGTCATAGCTACCGCATCGCGGCCTGAAACTCATGACTGGGTGAGGAATATGGGCGCCCACCACGTGGTAGATCATACCAAACCGCTCGTGGATCAGGTACGCCCGCTTGCTCCTCAAGGAGTGGCCTACATCATGGGCCTGACTCATACTGAACAGCACTTCGACGAAATCGCCGAGCTGATCGCGCCAGAAGGCCATTTGGGGCTGATAGATGACCCTGCGACTCCTCCGGACGTCACGCGCTTGAAGGGAAAGAGCGCCGCGCTACATTGGGAATCGATGTTCACCCGAAGCCTCTACCAGCCAGCGTCGAGCGGCCGACAGGGTCGCATCCTCGACGAGGTCGCCGACTTGGTGGACGCGGGCGTGCTACGCACCACCTTCAAAGAGAACTTTGGTAAGATCAACGCCGCCAATTTGCAGAAAGCACATGCCATGATCGAAAGCGCGCAGTCGATCGGCAAGATTGTGCTGTCGGGATTCTGACACATGAGCGGGAAAGCCACGAAGTCAGCCCGCGCCGCGGCAGCACTCGTAGCCGCGCTGTCGCCCAGCGCCGCACTCGGAGCCTCGCCCCAGCTTGAAGTGGCGGCAGAAAGTCGCACGATGATCTGGAACGCCGTTGCCGTGGATCATGGCCGGATTTTCGTGGCAGGACCACGCTGGACTGGTTCCACGGGCCCCTCTGTTGCCCGGATCGACGAGGCCGGAGCCGCGCACCCATATCCTGACGCCGCCTGGAATGATTGGCGCACAGGTGCGGACCCGCGCCGGGCATTCGTCAACGTCAACGCCCTGCACCGCGATACACAAGGTGGCCTTTGGGTGATCGATACCGGCTCCCCCGTTTTTGGCGGCGATCCTTTGCCGGGCGGAGCCAAGGCGGTGCGCATTGACCTAGCGACGAACAAGGTGTCGCGTATCTATCCACTTGGACGAGAGGTTGCCGGGAAAGGGAGCTACGTCGACGACATTCGCTTCCACGGCGACCACGCCTACTTCACCGATGCGGGCCGTCCTGGTCTGATTGTGCTCAACCTGAAGACGGGTGCCGCTCGACGGGTCCTTGACGCTCATGCGGCCGCGACGGCCGGCGGTCGTCCGATTATTGTGGCCGGCGAGACTGTCATGGATCCAAAGGGTACCCCCTTGAAGGTCAACAGTGATCCGATGGAGGTTTCGCCGGACGGTCGCTGGTTCTATTTCGGTCCGCTCGAGGGGCCTTGGTCAAGGATCGAAACGCGCTTCCTGGATGACGCGACTTTGTCCGCCGACGCGCTGAGCGGCAAGGTTGAACCCTGGGCCGATTTGCCGCCAATGGGCGGGGAAGTCATGGATTCCAACGGCGATCTGTACTTTAGCGACCTCGCTGAGAGCGCCTTGAAACGCCGCAGTGCCGACGGGACAATCACCACCATTATCGCCGACCCCCGATTTGCATTGGGTCGATGCGCCTTTTATCGATGAGCAACACACGATCTGGCTGCCGGTCCCGCAGCTCGATCGCGCGGCCCTTTTCCACGGCGTCAATTCCAAAGTCGTCTGGCCAATCCAATTATATCGCCTACCTCTTGAGTAGAGCGCTGTAGCCTCAATCACGCCTGAACCGTCTCTGCCAAAAGACCGAGGTCCGAGCTAATGATGAAGACTTGGCTTATCACCGGCTGCTCCACCGGCTTCGGCCGCGTACTCGCAGAGGCCGTTCTTGCCCGCGGCGATAAACTCGTCGCCACCGCGCGCGACGTCGCCGCCATGTCTGACCTCGTCAGGCACTGCCCAGAACGCGCCGCCGCTGGACGTTGCGCGCACGGGCGATGCCGAAGCTGCCGTCGCCAAAGCGGAAACGTTCGGAGGCCTGGACATTTTCGTCAACAATGCGGGCTTCGGCTTGATCGGCGCCATTGAGGAAACCGAGCCGGAGGAGTATCGGTCGATGTTCGAAACAAACCTGTTCGGCGTTATCGAGACCACCCGCGCCGCGCCGCCAGCGCTGCGTCAGCGTCGAGGTGGCCGGATCATCAATTTCTCGTCCGTCGGTGGAATTACCGGTCGGCAGGGCTTCGGCCTTTACAATGCGAGCAAGTTTGCGGTCGAAAGTTTCTCCGAGGCCCTCGCTGAAGAAGTCGCACCATTTGCTCCAAGCCGATCTTGCTGCATGGGAGGAGAACGCGGCACGGACGGGTTTCCACGACGGGCGCTGAAACCGCAGGCTAATTTCATGGTGAGGAGGATATTACAGCACCGCTCACTCCGGCACCAAAGTAACGACCACCTTACCGCGACCGGCACGGCTGGTTACGGCGTCATACGCCTGCTCAACGCCGTCCGGGCTGAAGGCGAACGGCGTCTGATCGAGGAGGGGCTTAAGCCGGCCCGCCTCGATCATCGCCGCGGCTTCGTGCAAGATGTCGCCGTGGCGAGCGCGGCCCTCGCCGGTTAGGAGCGGAAGAAGGGTAAACACCCCCGAGTAGGAAGCCGCCTTGAACGACAATGGTGCGAGGGCGTGCGTTCCCCAGCCCAGGCAACTCACGACGTGCCCGAAGCGGCCGACCGCCTGGAAGGCCGCGTCGAGCGAAGCGCCGCCCACGCAGTCGTAAACGAGATCGAATCCGCGCCCTTCGGCGTACTGCGCGACATATTGCGGGACAGGTAATTCACGGTCGATCGGGATAGCCCCCAGCTTGGCGATGCGATCGCCTTTAGCCGCATTGTCGACGCCGAAGACCTTGGCGCCACGCGCCGCTGCAATCTGCGAAGCGACGTGCCCAACTCCGCCGCCGGCCCCGAGAATCGCGACGGTCTGGCCAGGTTGCACATCGGCGCGGTCGACCAGGCCCTCCCAGGCCGTGATTAACACCAGAGGGAGCGCCGCCGCTTCGCGCATCGCGAGGTTGGCGGGCATATGGGCGAGCAGGTCAGCATCAACCACCGCGTATTCGGCGAGCGAGCCCGACACGCCCCCGACGCCGGTTGCCATGGCATAGACTTTATCCCCGACACCGAACCGAGCGATGCCTGGACCGATCGCTGCGACCGTGCCGGCGAGATCCATTCCCAGCACGGCCGGCAGTGGTTGCCGAGCATGCGGTGCTGCAGCCGCCCTGATCTTTGTATCTAATGGGTTCACACCACTCACATGCACTCGGACCAGCACCTCGCCAGCTTGCGGCACAGGCTTGGGTAGCTTGACGGATAGGAAAGGCCCGTCGGGACGCTCGACCAGCAGCCCCAGCATAGTGTCACTCATTTTGCGTTCCCTTAAGGTCGGCTGTAGTGACATCTGTAAGACGTCACTACAGCCGACACTCTGCTGAATTGTAACTGATCAACCCCCACCGGGAGCGTTCTCGAAGGATCGAACTCAACAAGTTAGCAAGCTTGCGATGCACGTCCATTGGCTGTTCATTTCCCGCGCCATACGGCTAGTCAGCGGCAGGTTTCGAACAGAAACCACACGCGGCGCTCCGCCTCATCAATCCAGTTTTCCAGCAGACTCGCCGTAGCCACATCGTCGCAATCTTCACACAAGCTATGGGTCTCGCGCATTGAGGCCGCAAGCCGCTCGTTATCTTCTCGCAACTCGGCCAACATGTCCTTGGGGGTGACAAAAGCGGCATCGTTATCCGCCAGCCGTTGCAAGCGGCCGATGTGGCCGATGGAGCGAAGCGTCGTGCCGCTCAATTTGCGGCAGCGCTCCGCGATGTCGTCTGTCATGGCAAATATGTCAGAGGCCTGCTCATCGAGAAGCAGGTTATAATCCCGGAAATGCTCACCCGACATATGCCAATGGAAATTCTTGGTCTTGAGATAAAGCGCAAATACGTCAGCGAGCAGCGTGGTCAGCGCAGCCGGCACGTCTCGCGCAGCATCTGCTGAAAGTCCACTGGGCGTCTTCAGTTCGGGAGACCTGCTTTCATTCCCTTTTACCACGGTCATCGCGTATCACTCTTGGAGATGGGTTACTGAGATGCAGTCCGGCAGGAAAGAGGAGATCGCCGGCCGGTTGAATACCCCGGGGCAGACTTCGGGATCGCTGCTGGTCGCAGCGAATGCTATCGCCCCCCCCCATGGAGGGCTCGATCTACTGAGTCACGGGGAAGCCGCTGAGGACGATTTTACCGATCGAGCGCCCGCTTTCCGCGAGGCTGTGGCCGTGGGCGATGGTCGCCGCCGACATCGGCCCGAGTTTGGTCATTAGCGTCGTCCGCAGCACGCCGACGTCGACCAGTTCGGCGACCGAGGTCAACAGACGATGTTGCTGGATCATGTCAGGGGTATGGAACATCGATCGTGTGAACATCATCTCCCAATGCACAGAGACGCATTTCAGCTTGAATGGAGCGATATCGAGCACGTCAGGATTGTCGATGAGGGCGAATCTGCCTTGAGGAGCAATAACCTTTACAATCGCGGACATCTGTCGATCGGAACCGGTGAGCCCAGCGATGAAGTCAGCTTGCTCGATGCCAATTCTTCTCAGCCCCTCGTCAAGCGGCTCGTGGTGATTGATCACGTGGTGGGCCCCCATCTCCTCGCACCAAGCAATTGTCTCGGGGCGTGAGGCCGTGGCGACGACGGTTAAGCCCGTCAGTTGCCGAGCCAGCTGGGTGAGCATCGAGCCTACGCCGCCGGCACCGTTGATTATCAAAAGCACGCCCGGCGTGGACTCCGAGCCGTAGCCGACGCCAAGCCTGTCAAAAAGTAGCTCCCAGGCCGTGATCGATGTCAGCGGCATTGCCGCGGCTTCGAGGAAGGAGAGGGTCTTTGGCTTTGGACCAACAATCCTCTCATCCACGAGTTGGAGTTCGGCGTTTGATCCCGCTCGCGTCATGTCACCCGCGTAGAAGACCTCGTCGCCAGGTTTGAACAACGAGATATCAGAGCCGACCGCCTCAACCACACCCGACGCATCGTAGCCCAGCACACGGGGCTTGCCTGGTGTGGGCGTGAACTGCCTGCGCATGAAGTAGTCGGCGGGATTGATCGACACGGCACGAACCGCAACCTTAAGATCGCGGGGGCCAGGTTCGGGCGCCGGGATTTCGAGATCAGCCAGGGTCTGCTCAGCACTAAGCGGCGAGGGTTCGAAAAGGCCGACGGCTCGCATCTGAGGCTCCTAAGTTCTGCCACGCGTCTACCCTCTGTTAAACTCGATCGGTTGGTCTCGGCTGTGTATTTTTGTGAAAAGATCTGGTGGACGAATTTCCAACATCCCAGATGGCAATTACCCAGGCCCATTTGAGAACAGGTGAGGACGATGCCTCGACTCCCTCGCAAACCGCAGGTTGAACTGGAGCTTACCGACCCTGAACCATTCCCAGCGGGTCTCCACTACCTGCCGGGTTATTTCGATGAGACGGCCCAGGGGGCGCTGGTTGCCGACGTTCGGCAACTATTGGTCGAGGCGCCCTTGTTCAAACAGAGCATGCCTAAGAGCGGCGCCCCTCTCAGTGTGCGGATGAGTAATGCGGGAGATTTTGGTTGGGTAACTGACCGCGAAGGTGGTTACCGCTATCAAACAGTCCACCCCGTGACAGGTAAGCGTTGGCCCCCGATTCCGACGGTGTTTCTGGATCTGTGGCAAGGAGTGACGAGCGAGATCGAACCGCCCAACATGTGTCTCATCAACTTCTATGACGCCGGAGCCCGTCTCGGCCTGCACCAGGACAAGGGGGAGTCGAGCCTGGAAGCCCCGGTCGTTTCGGTTTCTTTAGGAGATGAGGCGACCTTTTCCGTTGGCGGGATGGTCCGGAAAGACCCTGTCAGGCGCCTCCGGCTCCGGAGTGGCGACGTGGTCTGGTTTGGCGGGCCCTCGCGGCTGATTTTCCACGGGGTCGAGGGCATCAGGCCGGGAACCTCGCCGCTACTCGAAGAGCACGGCTTTGCGGCGAGCGGCCGGATCAACATCACCCTGAGGAGGATAGGACGTTAGCGAGACAATGATCTCAGCTGGCGGGGAGTGGTCCGATCCGAGCGATCTGAGCGAAGCATTCATCCCCAAGACCTAGGGTTGCCCACATGGGTAGCGCCGAGATGGCCAAGCGCCAGGCCAGGTGAGCCGCTGTCGGCCGAGCGGTGGCCCAATCCAATGCCACCCGGACCTGATCAATCGTCTGCGCGCAAAAGGCACTCCATTGGACAGTAGATCGCCCGCCGACGGACGCAGCTGTCGCGGCGACCAACTGCTCGAAGTAGCGGGCGTGTCGTTCTTTGATCGTCTCTGCTTCGCCGCTCTGTTCGAGTCGCTGGAGCGCGTAAGCCCGCGTGGTATCGAGGAGACGATGCCCGCTCGCGCTAAGTTCACCCGCCCCAATCGCTAGTGACTTCGCCGCGAGGCTTGCCATGAGCGAATGAATTGCCAGCGGATCCAGGCCGTCACCGCCCACGACCGCTTTAAGTGCGTCATAGCTGCATGCGCCGCAGAAAACGGACATCCGTCGAAGGAGAACCTTCTCCGCATCGGACAGGGTCTCGTAACTCCAATCGAGAGTGGTTTGGAGACTGCGGTGCCTTGGTAAGCCTGTATTCCTCCCAGGCATGTGCAGCCGGAAATAGTCGGTCAATTCGGCTGCAAGCTCCGCCACCTCGAGGGTGTCCAGCCGTCCGGCCGCCAGCTCGATCGCGAGTGGTAGCCCGTCCAGCTTGCGGCAGATCTCGGCAACGTGCCGCACCGCGTCGTCCGTAAGGCGAAAGCTGGCGCTGTTCGCGGTGGCTCGCTCACAAAAAAGCTCTACGGCCGAATATGATAACGCGCTTCTTGCGTTGATCGCCGCGTATGGCGGCGGGACAGTCAGTGGATCGAGGCGCCAAATCCGCTCGCCAGCTGCTCTGAGCGGTTCACGGCTCGTCGCTAATACGACGGAGGAGGGGGCCCCCGATAGGATTACCCGCACCGCCGCTGAGACCTCGGCCACGAATGGCTCGCAGCTATCGAGAACAATGAGATGGCGTCGGTCAGCAAGAAGTGCTCGGATCTCGCTCAGGTCGTCGCCGGCGGTCGTTGCGAAACCAAGGCCGGATCGTATGGCGCTGAGAACCATCTTCGGATCCCGAAGATGGGCGAGGTCGACGAGGCTGGCAGAATAGAATTGCCGTTGCTCGATTGCGAGCCGAGCTGCCGAGACCGCAACAGTGGTCTTTCCGATGCCACCCGCTCCGACAATGGTAAGAAACCGACCCGTGCGCAGTTCAGCAGCAAGTGCGCCGACGGCGTGGTCTCGCCCTATGATACGTGATAACGGCGAGGGCAGGCTGCGTCGTGGCTTGCCGTCCATGATCGAAACGGGTGCGATAAAGCGATAACCGCGCCCAGGAACCGTCTCCAGATAGTCGCCCTTCGATCCCCAGGTGTTGAGCACCCTTCGCACTGCGGCAACGGCCGTGCGCAGGTTGCACTCCTCGACGTAAGTGTTCGGCCACGCGCTGGTCATCAGCGCTTGCTTCTCGACCACTTCACCCGCGTTTTCGACAAGAACGCGGAGGACGTCGAAGGCGCGCCCGCCAAGCCGCAGGACCTCGTCACCGCACAAGAGTTGCTGCCGGGAAGGCAGCAAGCGGAACGAACCGAATCGAGCTTCGCGTCCGCGAAGGTTGATGGCAGCCTTGTCAGCCGCGTTATCCATGCGCGTGGAGCTGCGCCTCGGTTTGCCATACGACTTGTGGCCAAGCGATTAGTTCAATACCCGCCGTATTGAAGGTTGTCACGCCACCGTTCCTGAATCGGTGCCGATGCACGGCGCTGGGTCGGGAAGGGGAACGACCTGTTGACTCGACACGCCTGCCTGCTCGCGCTCGGCGAAATCGATAGCCACGCGAACTTTCTCCTCGGACGTCGAATGATCACCGTGCGGATCCAGAATGCGCGCCTTCTGCTCTAAGGCCAGTAACGAGGCATACAGCCACTTGGCGTTGGTGCCGCCGTGATCGACCATGTCCCGTGCAGCTTCTGGCACCCGCATAGGATCGCCGTAATGTGGTGCATTCGTTTCGAAACCAGCCGACTCAATCGGTGGGCTCCTCATCCCCGCGCGGGCCGCCGCGATTGCTGGGCCGTCCCCGGCGCCTTGAGCCGGCTCTCCAAGCCGCCGCTCGAAATACCGGGCATGGCGTTCACGCAGATCATCCACCTCGCCGCTGTCTACGAGCCGCTGAAGGGCATAGGCTCTCGTCGTGTCGAGCAAGCGGTGCCTCCCATGCCCGTTGTTCTCCTTTGCAATGAGCGACTTCGCCGCGAGACTGGCCAGGATCGACGAAATCTCGACCGAGGGCAGGAGCGCGTCGGTTACGACTCCGCGCACAGCGTCGGGCGCAAACGGGTCGCGAAAAACGGCCAATCGCCGGAAAAGCACGCGTTCCTTTTCGGTCAGCCTCTCGAAACTCCAGTCGAGCGTCGCTTGCAGCGTTCGATGGCGGGGCAGGCTCGAGCTGCGGCCAGGCATATGGAGCCTGAAGTAGTCGTTCAGTTCAGCCGCGAGGGTTGAGACATCGAGCACGTCTAGCCGCCCGGCCGCGAGTTCGATGGCAAGAGGGAGACCGTCGAGTCGTCGGCAAATCTCGCAGACCTCCCGAGCGATCGAATCTGTGAGTTCGAAGTCTGCGCGGGAGGCTGCTGCGCGCTCGCAGAAGAGCTCCACCGCTGAAAACTCCAACGCCTTGCTGGCGCTGCACGACGCATACGGTGGTGGCGCTGACAGGGGGTCCAAGCGCCAAATGCGCTCACCATCGGCCCGGAGCGGCTCACGGCTGGTCGCTAGAACGGAAACCCTCGGGGCAAGCGTCAGGATCGACTCGGCCTCGGCCGCGGCCGCGGCCAGCAACGGCTCGCAACTGTCGATGAGAATGAGTAGGCGCTCGTCCGCCAGGTGTGTCTGAATCGCGCTCATGTCATCGCCGTCGGCCACAACGCCGAGGGCGGATCGCAATGCGCTGGGAACAAGAACCGGATCCTTGAGATGCGCAAGATCGACGACGACCGCGGCGGAGAATTCCCGCCGTTCAACGGTGCGCCGTGCGGCTGATAGAGCAGTGGTGGTCTTGCCGACGCCCCCTGGTCCCACAACGGTCACCAGCCTGTGTGCTTTCAGCTCAGCGACTAGCGCGTCGATGGCATGCTCGCGTCCAATAACACGAGCGATCGATGCAGGCAGGTTTCGCCGATGGGCAACGTCGTCGGAGATCGTCACACTCGCAACGAACCGGTATCCGCGTCCCGGTACGGTAGCGAGAAAGCGCACGCTATCTTGTCCACTCAATGCCCGCCGGATCGCAGCAATTGCGGTACGTAGGTTGCTTTCATCGACGTATGTATTCGGCCACGCCTTTGAGATCAGCGTTTCCTTGCCGACGAGTTCGCCGGCGTGACCTACCAACGTCAGCAGCACCTCGAAAGCTCTGGCGCCCAGCGGGACAATCCTGTCGCCGCATAGCAGCAGCTGACGCGCTGGGATCAGTCGAAAAGGGCCGAAACGCGCTTCGCGTCCGACAAGGGAGAGCATGGCAGGACGCAAATCAGTTTCTGACATCGCATGGAAACCTGCAGCATGGAGGCCTACTTCCATGTGGTCGCGCGCGCGGGTGGAACGGGCGTTCCATCTCTGCCGGAGTTTTTGGCAACGACCTCCCGTGCTGCGTTACGCCGAGATCGCCGCTATTCTCCCCACATCAGCCACCACCGAAGTTTACCTAGATCAGGTAAGCCGGTCTTGCAGACTTCTGCGGATTGGATGTTCCTGCGGCGCTGGGGTGCCGGCCTACTTTCGGGCCTCGCGTCGCCACGCGCCGGGAGAAGCACCTACGTGGCCCTTGAACACGCGTGTCAGATGACTCTGATCGGCGAAGCCGCAGCACAGAGCGATATCGCTAATCGGGATAGTTGTCTCGGCCAGTAACTCTCGCGCACGCCTTACGCGTTCGCCGACGAGCCATTGATGTGGCGGTATGCCGGTTGCTATCTTGAAAGCGCGGTTAAACTGGTCGATTGACAGTCCGCAAAGATCAGCAAGTTTAGCCGCATCGACGTCGTCCGAAGGACAATCAAGCATGTACTCAAGGGCGGCTTGCACTTTTTCTGCGGGCTGGCGTGTGACCGTCTCCTTCTCTGTCCTGACCCGCGCGGATTTTCCGACAAGATGGAAGACCACGGCATCTACAACATGCCCAGCAAATAACCTGGTGACCTCCGCCGGGCGTCTCAACGCTGGGAGCAGCGCGCGAGAGAGGTTTACGAGCACCTCGTCGGACGTCGACAGAAACGGTTCGCTTAGCTCAGGTGCCGACGGCAAACCTAGCCGCTGCGCCGCGCGATCAAGCAAGGCTTGGTCGAGCCGGAAGCTGACTGCGTCGAACGGGTCGGGGATATGCACCTGATAAGATGACTTCATCGAATAGACGAGCAGCCCACCCCTCGGTACGAGGACGGAGGACGCGACGGTCCTGCCATCGAATTGCACTTCAGCAAGCCGGGTGGGAAGAAGGCAAGGGGTGACAACGAAGCCATCCGCCACGGAACTCGGATTAGACCAGCCACCGCCGCCGCTCCTGCGCGCGTGCCGGATTACATTCAGATCGGAGTGGGCGATGCTCTGGGTTAAAAGAGACTGATCGATATCGAGCCTGCCGCGCCACGCGCGTCCTGGCCATTCGTCATCTGCTTCAGGAAGAGTCATAATCAGCCGTCTATCTCTTCTCAGGCATTTTCACCGCAGCATCACTTCTGCTTTCAATTGTGCCGCCTATCCAACGATATGCGGAACATCGATCCAGACATACTCTAATTGATTTAACCCAATCGGCGGCAATATTCCCGCTATTAAGCCTCTGGCAAAGTATAATAATGTCTTTGCTATCTCCACCGCCATATAGTTAGCGACTGGGCCCCAGCCCCGGCCCGTAGATGCTGAATGCGCTGCGACAAGGGTCTTATTGCGGCCGAGAGCGTCGCCAGAGGTCGTTCGTACCAGGCGTGCGAATTTCATTGCCTCTCAAAATCTCGAAATGGCTTTGCCCAAAACGTGCGCTTCGCCGTGCCCACCGGTGCGCGAGCGATAATTCCCGTAACATATTTCGCGGTCGGGCCGATGCCCCACGCCGCAATGCTGATGAACGGTGTTGCCCGAATTGGCTTTGAACGTGCGGAGCTTCCCGACCGCCGCAGCGCTTCTAGGACGCCGCGCGTACCGGCCGTCATGGCAGTGTGCGGCGGACTCTCTGATGATCACTATAACGTCTGGAGGATACCCGACACCCATCGGATCGCAAGATAGGCCGCGATTGCAGTCAACGCCGGGACCGCAATAGAAAATAACACGCGGGCCGTCATCAACCGGGCGTTAGCTTGCGGCGCTTTCACCGCCTGGCTTTCGGCGAGCGATCGAATACCCGTTTTGGCGTCGGCACCCTCCGGCATTTCAATCCCTTGCCCGGCCCGAGCTCGCCGGTGCGCCGGGGTGTGGCCTAGCCAAAGAAAACCCTGCACCGGAACGGGCAGGGTCCCGATGCAGGGGTGAGAAGTTCTTGGAGTTAGTTCGGTGCCAGCATGCACATCCGCAATCTAGCGATGTGACCGTGCGCTGTCTGGTCAAAATAGCTCAACCGTCGCGTCCGTTGTCGTTCGCCGTGGGCGCGCCGAGCAGCCATATTTTGATCGCCCGATCGAGAATAATTGCGGTCGAGGAACGGTTTCGCATTCTTCTAATTGGTAAAGCATGCAAACGTTCGAAACGATCGATTCAAAAGTGGCGAGGCGCTGTCGCTATCACCAACATCGCTGCCAAAAAACAACCGTGAAAGTGGATGGATCGCTCCTCACGGGCTTGGTCCATTCGGTCATGGAAGTTAATTCCAGCAATCCGAAGCGCTGGATCATCAGCGTCGTTGCTGATTCGGTCATCGCAGCATGACGACGCGAGCATCCTTTATTTCAAATACATGCATTGCAAATACATGCGCTCCCAGAAAAAATGCTCCCGGCTCAGGAGCTATTTCTGTTAGCGACGTACCTTGGCTCGCTCTGGAACATCTAACGTAATCAGCGATCCCGCTTTGGATATACTTCGCCGGCCTTCTGAATGATCGTTTCTAGGCGATCAGCGATCATCAGCCCGAACGCGCGCCGCTCGTCGACGAAGGTAAAGCTCTCGGCCCGCTTGATCGCCGCAGCCGGTCCGAGTTTCGCCTGCGATTTCTAAGCCAACTCGAAGCCGTCTGGCTGGCCACGAAGCTACGGTTCAATGAGGCTCTCGGTCGCCGTCCGGATCTGCCTGAACCCAGCATAGCCCGACCGATTGACCGACCAGACACTCTTTTATATGATCGAACCCTATTGGACGATCTGGCATGGCAAGACCGAGAAGCGAGGACCGGCGTAACGCGATCATCGCGGCGGCAACCCATGTTATCGCGAACCACGGGCTGGCCGCGCCGACGGCGCTGATCGCGAAGGAGGCCGGTGTCTCGAACGGGTCCCTATTTACCTACTTTGGGACCAAGGCGGATCTCTTGAATCAGCTCTACGTCGAACTGAAGACAGAGATGGCCGCAACCGCCTTGGACGGCGTGCTTGTTGACCAAGATGTTCGGGATCAGATGGCCAGCATGTGGCGCGGGTGGCTTGGTTGGGCGACCGCCGATCCTGAAAAACGCCGGACACTTGCGCAGCTTGCGGTGTCAGACGAAATAACCCGGTCGAGCCGGGACGTCGGCAACCGCGCCATGGCCGAGGTCTCCGCAATCCTTGAGCGGAGTCGTGAGACTGGACCGATGCGCGCCGCACCGTTCGGTTTGGTCGTGGGTCTCATGAACGCCGCCGCGGACGCGACGGTCGATTTTATTGTCCATGACCCGGCGAACGTCGAGGCGCACAGCCAAGCCGGTTTCGAAGCCATGTGGCGAATGATCGCTTAATTTTCGACCATAAAAGACTGACTACTCAGACATTGGAGATTTCATGAAGCCGTCCGAAAATGACACCTACATCGTCACAGGGCCGACATCCGGCATTGGACTTCGCACGGCCCTGGATCTGGCTCCGCATGGAACGTTGATCCTGGTGGGTCGCAATCGCAGCAAGCTTGACGGCGTGCGAAACCAGATCGAGCGGGCTGGCGGCAAGGCCTTCACGGTCGTCTGCGACCTTTCCGATCCAGCGAGTGTTCAGCGCGCCGCGCGGGAGATCATCGCCATCGGTTTGACGATCACCGGCGTGCTCAACAATGCCGGCGTCATGCTCACGAAGCCGGGCAAGAACGCTTTGGGCTGGGACCTCACCTTCGCGACCAACCACCTTGGTCCGTTCGCGCTAACGGAGGCGCTCGTCCCGCATCTACCGGATGGCGCAAACGTCCTCTTCGTCGCGTCGGGGGTCGAAGACCCGGAGCGGCCCACGGTCAAGGTCATGGGCATGCGCGGCGGACGGTATATCTCGACAGAGGCGAGCGCGCGGGGCGAATGGCAACAGCCTGGATCCAGGATCACGGGCATGGATGCCTACGCGACGTCAAAGCAGTGCATCCTCGTTTCCGCCCTGGCGCTTTCCAGAGAATTACCCCGATTGCACATCAACGCCGTTGAGCCCGGCATCAATCCGGCGACCGGTCTCGGCGGTGCAAATGGATTAATGCGTTTCGTGTTTGAACAAATCATCTCGCGGCTGCCGCCGTTCAACCGCTACAGAAATACGCCCGAGCGGGCGGCGCGCGTCATCATCACGATTCTGACCAACAAATCCGTCGGAACCGGCGTCTACTATGATCACAAGGGTCGGCCGACGAGGGGTTCGACGCTCGCCAGCGACCCCAAATTTCAGGATCGGGTGCTCGCGGAGACCCGCGCGTTTCTGTCCCTCACCGCAACTTGAAGCCCGGAGCCGAACGGCGAGAGCGTTCGACATGATCGCGCCGGGTCGTCAGTCGTCGCAAGCGGCGGACAAACGCAATTTCTCCTTTCCCCCAAAGCGGAAGTTCGGCAGCTTCGCGCTCTGCCGATTTTCGATAAGGTTTTAAGGCCGCGATTCTGACAATGGGGCGTTTGACGCGGATAAGTCCGCCTGCCCAACAGTCCAGGGCGGGAAATAAGGTGTGCCTTTCGTCCGTCCGTCGGCGCCGCCGCAGGCCTGTTGGTTCTATCTTTGTCTGCTTGGCGTGGATTCCTGCCCGTTCTATGGCGTGACCCCTTTATCAGTCAGGTTCTTCGTTAGCACGAATTGGCTTTGCGCCTCTTTCAGGCCTTCGCTGTGATCCGGAGCAAATGGGACGCGCGCGTCTCAATGATGGCGCGAACGGCTTTGAGAATGGCGTGGGCTATGCCTGCGGCTTCCAGGTCGGCCAGAAGGGTGTCCGCTTCACCTCTGATCCGTCCCGCTAGCTCCGTCATATCCTTGACCAATAGACGTTGCGCGCCGCGCGTTGCTGGGACGAGCGTCAACCAGTGTTGCAACTGGATCGTGTCTGGGATGGAGCGCCCGCCGATCGCCATGGCGAGCTTCTTGGCCAGTCTCGGGTAGGCTGCCGTGCAGACGACATCATAGAGCGGGGCAAGGTCCGGCGCCCTGCCGCGATAGAGCAGCGCGTAATTCTTGCCATGGGCATCGGCATTGCCGACCAGATAGTGAAAAATGAGCATGCGAATAAAGCTCAACCGGTCGGCCGCCGGCCGCGCGGTGGCGCGGTCGAGCAGATTCAGCGAGCGCTCGGTCCCTGGTCCGCCTTCCTCCTCGTATTTGAGTTCGGGCGGCACGCTCAGCGCCTGGCAGAAATCCTCCTGATGGAGGCGTGTAATCGTGCCATCCTCATGTTTCGAGCGGTCGTAACGTTCGATCAGGAGGAACGGAATGGCGCCGCTGCGTCGCATCTGAACCTCGGGTACCGCCAGTTTCAGGCGCGCGGCAAGGCGTAGACAGAACAGTTCGTTTTCGACGCTGCCGTCGAGCGCCTGAATGAAAGGTTTCAGGATATGCGTGGTGGGGCGGCCACCCTTGGCGAGCCCGATCGCTTCACCCTCGATGCAGACGGCGAGTTTGTCTTGTGCTCCGGCGAGTGACAGGCGGACTCCTTCCTCACCGCCGAGCAGGGGGCGCTCGCGTAGCTTGCCAAGAATTTCTTCGAGCCGCACCGGACTGAGCGCTTCGACGCCATTGTCGTCGGACGAGGGTGGCATCTGCCCGGCTGGATAGAGTGACAAAGCGCCAGCGCATTCTCCGCCGATGACTTCAAGAAGGCCGAAGGCGTTTCCTGCCGAGATGCCCAGCGCGCCGGCCAGACGCTGCCGGGCGGCTTCGTCGGGCAGAAGGCCGGAAAAGAAAGGGCGGACTGCACGATCGAAGTAGGGGCCCTCCTGCAGCGGCATGGAAAACGAGATCGCCCGGGGCTCTTGCTGGGCAAGGTAGCCGGCGTCATAGACAAAGCTGAGTGCTCCGCCGTCATCCTGGTTGAGGATGCCGGCCTTCACCCCGCTGAAATAGACATCCAGAAGGTGGCTCACCGCGTTGTCTCCCGGCGGCTGCTGACGGACAGGCTGAGGCCCAGCGCCGCCGCAACCTGAAGCGCGCGACCAAGCTGACAGCTTTCTTTTCCGGCTTCCAATTCGCGCACGAAACGCACGCCGACCCCGGTGAGTCCGGCGAGCTGCTCCTGAGTCAGACCCTGGGCTTTCCGCTCCTCGCGGATCAATTCACCAAGGCCTTTGCTCGTCGTGATCGTCTGCATAATCATCCCCATCGGGGCGATTATAGCAAGTTCCGGCCCTCTTGCGATAAAAAAGAACCGATCGGGACGATTGTGGTTGGAATCTGGTAAATCTGGCCTAAACATCCCGATCGGGACGAATTAGGCGGCCTCGGCGGGTACACGGAGGCAGGCGCCAATCCCTCCCGTGGGAGGGGCTGAGGGCGCTTCGCCGACGGAGATTACGAGTACGCCACTCAAGTCAAGGCGATATCTCGGGGGTATCTCGTATCGCTCACTTCTTGAAACGCAGATTCGGAATTGCCCGAATTGGGGGTGGGAGCTTGCAAAACTGACTTACATACATTGCAGATATTACAATTATTACAGATGGAGAGTGTCATGGATGACGCGGTGACAAAGTTCAAGGTCGAGGCAGCGGAGCGCGAACAGGCCAAACAGGGCGCGAGCTTCCTGGAGCGAGCTTCCATGCTCCCACATGGCGGGCTGTTCCTCACTAAGGCTAACGGCGAACGGGTCCTGGCCGAAATGCCCGCCTCGTTGCTTCGCGCGATGCAAAGCGTACTGGCAACTATCGCCGAGACGGGGTCGGAACGCACCGAAGGATCCGTGCGACCGACGTTGCCAAGCTCAAACAGTTCGAGGACAGTCGCCGGACTTTCGCGGCGGCCTTGTCGGCCGACACGGAATATCTCGAAGAAAACTATGCCAAGCCGGGTCAAAGCACTACTTGACGCCAACGTCCTTTACTCGAACCACTTGCGCAACCTGCTCCTATAGTTGGCGCAGAACGATGTATTCGACGCAAAGTGTGGAGCGAACTCATCCAAGACGAGTGGCTAAGCGAATAGCTTTGTGCTGGCAGTCATCGCCCCGATGTGGCGCTTTGCTTCGCTGTAATGGGCCGCTGGGTCACGGCTCCAAGCACGATGCCTATTAGACCTATGTCCAATCGGAAAGCCCGGCACCGAGGCCCAGCCATCGGGTGGGTTGGGGTTTCTGATTAGCGCCTCGGCGGGTCGTTCTGAAAGATTGGATCGATGAAAGAAGAAGACTCATTCCTCCGACAGCACTTCAAATACTATCAGGAGTGGGATCACTGGCTCGAAAAAGCGAAGAAGCTGAAGCGCGCGTCACTGATTCTGTACAACGCGGACCTTCCTGACCTTCAGCTTTACGACCAAGCTTACAAAAAAGCGTTGGAGGAGATTGGAGAAGAGAGCAAGGCGCCGGTACGCCACCGACACCCAGACATGCTTCCTGCCTTCAGCATGTTCGGCTCCGCCTTGGAGAACCTGTTCAAGGCGGTGATGGTCCACAAGGACCCCGACCTGATCGGTGCCGACAAACTTTCGCAGGACCTGAAGAGCCACGATCTGGTGCATCTGGCGGGAGAGGCTGGGGTGGCACTCAGCGAGCCGGAAACTAGACTCCTGGCGTGGCTGTCGGAGGTCGTGATCTGGAAGGCTAGGTATTCGGTCCCGACGAATCTGAAGTTCGGGGACAGGTTCTTCCACCGCCTCGACAACATCAGCCTGACCGACGCGGAGGCCTGCAGGAATGCCATCGATGAACTTTTCGCCCGGATACCGAACATGCTCCCGGACCCGCCCGCAAAGTCTATAGAGGGGTTCGACTTGCTGGTGGTTTGGAAGGAATAGAACCGCTTCGATGGTTTTCCGATGAGCTGGAGCTGTCGCCGTTTCTCAAAGCTCTTGATGTTGTGCGACACAAGTCGACGCGGGAAGGGTGGTGCTACCAGCACGTCAGGCGATCATCGTGGCGACCGACCAGTATGCGGAAGCTGCCACGGGAAATCGGGATTATTTTCTGAACAAACCCGTGTCGATCAGCGGCAGCAGAAGCGCCGGCGACGTGCGGTAGGTTATTGTTCTGGCCTATGACCGGTCAAAGCTATGAACCGCTCAATGAACAGCCGGACCTCTTCTCGAATCTCCTCGTCCAAGAGAGAAAGGGTGGCGAGCACAGCACCCCAGCTTTTTGCTCGTAAGTAGTTGTTCCGGACAAAAGCCGACTGAATGCCAATGACCCGAAGAGGGACTTCAGCCGACCAAAAGCTGTGAGATGCCAAACCGCGACGCCGATATGCCCACACAGAGCAGCCGCTCATGCCGCCGACATGAACGCTGGATATGTTTTCGCCTGTGTACTCGTTTATAGCGTCCTGGTATTCGATGAAAAAATCTATGCCCTTTGTGAGCGGGTCTGATGAGTGCTCGACCTCGGGCGGAACGCCATCGCGGTACTTCTGCCTGACAATGAAAATTTTGCCGTGAAGGTTGGCGTCCTCGAACTTCGTTCGGGCGGACGGATAGCCAGCCAGCAAAACAGCATCGGCTGATAAGTCTGGTAACCAAACGTTTTTGAGCGTGAGGAATCGCCAATTCACATCTAGCATGGCGCTGACGGCTGGGTCCTTCAGTTCAATAACGCAAACGTCTAAAGCGGCATCCGAAGGTTTCACGTAATCGGCCACACCAATGGTGTGAATCGTTCCCTTGCGAGGGTGGGTCGGAAAGGCCCAGTTCTCAGGATGATAGCTTTCCATGGTGTGGGCAGCGGTGATCAGAAAAGACCTGCCGGCGATCTTGAACAGCGTTCCAGTCGCGATTATCCCGAATTTGTCACCCTCCTGAATTAGAATTGGCAGGGTGGCATGAATGAAGAAGTCGTGGATCGCCGCCTTTTCGGACTCGTCCGCGCCTATCGAATCGAAATCCATGCTTGCCCCCTAAAGGCACAAAACTATCTGGTTAGGTCAGTTCTCGCTAGAGTTGAGTTGGCGCCATGCGGTGAGCGCGGCGTCTATCTTTTTGCGGAAGCGATACGCTGCTTGCGCGTCTAAACCACCGGGCTCTTCTTCCGACAAGATGAGCCCATCGATGTATCTCGGGGGCTGCGCCAAAGCTCGTTTAAGGGCCCGCGGAAGGCCTAAAACGGTGATCGATGTTCGCTTACCTTCTCGCCTTCTTGGTAGACTTCGAGGAGGTACTCGGCGTCCTCCGTGTTCAGTTCAAGGAACAGGCCCAGGTGATAACCGTAAACGTGATCTTGCCGCCTTGAGAGCCTGCGGGCAGCGTCGCGAGGACGGGTGAGGGCGACCAGTCTCATGCGATCGGCATTCTTCGACGCCGTCGGGTGAATTTTCTTCTTCATCTCGATCGCTATCAGGTTGTCGTCCCGTTGGCCGCGGCTGTGCAGGATGAGGTTGCACGTAATGATGTTGAATTCTGTCGGGCTGTGCCTGATGCGTTTAATGTCCCCCAGGTTTCGGTTGTATTCGGTGTCGGTGTAGTAGTCGGTCAGTTCATACCTAAGCCGCGCGGCGTCCAGGTACAGCATCAGTCGGCCGCAGAGGTTGCGCTCCGATATATTGGCAATGATGTTGTTTCGCTCCCTTCCCAGGAATTCATGGAGGGCTTCCTCGAAGAGCTTCATTAACATTTGCTTTAAACCGATTGTTAAGATTTGGCCCGGGTTGAATTGTCCGATTTCGATTCGTTCTTTGAGAACGGAGCGGAATCAGACGGGGAACGCTTCCAGACATCCCAAAATGCTGCAGCACTATTGCGCTGCTCGTTGCGCTCGAAATCCATGTTTGTCTGATTGCAGCGGAGCATCAGCGCAAGCTGGTGAAGCTGCCGCGTGGTCTCCTCGGATGTATCGAACAACTGAGAGATAAGCGACTTAGGTATCGCGAGGTCCAAAAACGGGAGGTGAGCCAGCTCCTTGTTGCGAAGGTGCATGACCTGCTTGAGAGTAGGGCTTCTCGTCCATACCTCCCAAATGAGCCGCCACTCTTTCACCTCTTCGGGACGAACACCTGCGGGGTTAAGTTCAACGACATCTGCCTCGTCGGCCAGGATCTACGTGCGAGCGCTTATGATTGAGGGTGCAATACGATAGGTGAATGCCGATCGGCGGACCCGCCAGCCCTCCCGATCAAGCTGCGCGCAGACCGAGGAGGGATTTGGGTTCGAGAAACGCCTCCAGTCCGAATGTGCCGTATTCCCGTCCGATCCCGGACTGCTTGAAGCCGCCAAAAGGCGCCATCGGCTCGTGCGCATAGGTGTTGATCAGCACGCGGCCGGCGACGATCCGGCTCGCTACCCGTCGCGCCCGATCCTCGTCGGTCGACATCACGTACGCCTGCAGGCCGTAGACCGTGTCGTTGGCAATGGCGATCGCCTCGGCTTCGTCGACATAGGCGATGATCGATAGCACCGGGCCGAAAATCTCCTCGCGCGCGATGGTCATGTCGTTGCGGACGCCGGTGAACAGGGTCGGCCGTACAAACCAGCCGTCGAGTCCGTCCGGCTTGCCGGGGCCGCCGGCGAGCAATGTCGCGCCTTCATCGATGCCGATGCGAATATACCGCTGTACCCGGTCCCACTGTTTTTGGCTGACCATCGGACCGACCGCGGTTGCCGGATCGCGGGGATCGCCGACCCTGACATTCTCGACCGCCGCCTTCGCCAGCACCTCGAATTCCGCCAAGCGACTCCGGGGTACGAGAACGCGAGTGCCAGCGATGCAGGCTTGTCCGCTGTTGCCGAAGCCGACGCCAACGGCGAGCGGGATCGCCTGTGTGAAGTCTGCGTCGTCCAGGATGAGGCTTGGTGACTTGCCGCCAAGTTCGAGCGTGACCCTCTTCATCGTTTCCGCGCCGGCGCGCAGGATTGATTTTCCCACCGCGGTCGAGCCGGTGAACGAGATCTTCGCCACGTCCGGATGGCTGCTGATTTCCGCGCCGACCACCTCGCCGCGGCCAGTGACGATGTTGAAGACCCCCTTTGGCAAACCTGCCTCGTGCAACGCTTCGGTCACGATCTGCGTCTGCATCGCGCTCATCTCGCTCGGCTTGATGACCGCCGTGCAGCCTGCGGCGATCGCGGCTGCGAGTTTGCCGCAGATGAAGCCTGCGTTGCTGTTCCAGGGCGTAATGAGCCCAGCGACGCCGAGCGGCTCCATCACGACCTCAGCGATGCCGATACGGCGGACAAAATCATATTCCTCCAGCACGCGTGCCGCATCGAGCAGGACGCTCGCCGGATGATCGGCCATGAAGGCGACACGGGCCGTGGGTGCGCCATATTCCTCGATGATCGCCTCCAGCAGATCGTCGCGTCTGGCCTTCAAGGCGTCGTGCATGCGGCGGAGCAGGGCGATCCGCTCGATCTTGCTCGTGCGGGAGAAGGTGGGGAAAGCCTCCTTTGCGGCCGCGATCGCCGCGCGGGCGTCCTCCGCGTCGGCGAGCCGGACCCGGCCGATGACCTGCGCGGTCGCCGGGTTGTGAAGATCGAACCAATCCGTCCCATGCGGGGTGACGAACGCGCCGTCGATATAGACCTTGTCGATGATGTTCATTTTGCTCTCCCGGCGGCACGAAGGTGGACTGATCGGGAGATAGAGGGTGTCCATTGCCCCGATAAGCTGTATAAAACGGCATGAAATGGTGCAAAGATCAGGACAATGAGGTCGTCCGGACTGGTCGAACTTGATGCTGTGCTGGCGGTGGCGCGCCACCGCGGCTTCCGCACGGCCGCGATCGAGCTCGACATGTCGCGTTCGGCGCTCAGCCACGCCGTTGCGGCGCTGGAGGCGAAGCTCGGTGTCCGGCTGTTCCACCGCACCACGCGGAGTGTTTCTCTGACGCAAGCCGGTGAGCAGTTCGTTGCCGGAGTAGCTCCGGCGCTCAGCCAGATTCGCGAAGCGATGGAACAGGCCGGAAGCCATCGCGACACGCCCGCCGGCACATTACGTCTCAACACATCGACCGGCGCCGCGCGGCAGATGATGGAGCCGATCATCCTTGAGTATCTGCGTCGCTATCCCGACATGACGGTGGACATCGTCACCGAGAACCGGCTGATCGATATCGTCGTCGACGGCTTCGATGCGGGCTTTCGCTTGGCCGAACTGGTGCCGCAGGACATGATTGCCGTGCCTGTCGGCCCTAAGTTGCGTTTCGCCGTGGTGGGATCCCCGGTCTATTTCGAAAACCACCAGCAACCCAACACCCCAGCGGATCTTTTGCAGCATCGCTGCATCCGGATGCGGCTGCCGAGCGGCGCCATCTATCATTGGGAATTCGAGCGGCACGGTGAGGAGGCCGCGATCGACGTGAACGGCCCGCTGATCCTCGACGAGCCGCACCTAATGCTGGAGGCGGCACGTGCTGGCGTCGCTCTCGCCTATCTCAGCGAATGGAACGTCGCCCCCGATCTGGCGAGCGGCGCGTTGGTGCGCGTGCTCGAAGATTGGACACCACCTTTCCCCGGTCTGTGTCTGTATTATTCCGGGCGCCGGCATGTGCCGGCCGGGCTGCGTGCGCTGATCGACTTGATTCGTGAGCGCTATTGATCTGTTCGAGATGGTTGCTCTGATGAGGGCTGCGCATCGACAAGTTAATTAGCGAGCCAGCGCCATCATTGATCCGCGCTTGCGCCGGTTCTGAGAGGCGCCCGATCTTCAGCTCTCAGGCTGGTCGCAGAGTGCGAAAGCCGCCGTTTGTTCATAGGCCTCGGATCGGTCCGCCGATCGGCATCAAGGGTAAGAGGTCTGCTTGGCGCCTGAAATTGGACCGACGGAAGCTGACTTGCTTCGAGTGCCTATGCTTGGCTCGTGGTTCCCGGCTGGCTCCAACCCCAACGATGCAGACCGAACTGCGGGATATATCCTGGATATCCTTTTGAATGGGATCCGGCGTCAAGCAAGGTGAAATGGAATAGCTTAAGATGTGTATGCTACCGCGCTGTGGCGAGTTGAGCTGTCTGCCGCTAACGCCTAATCGAACTGTGGCGCCTTCCTCGCTGCGCCGAACGGGGTAGCCATGAGTTCGATAGCATCATGTCTGCTGCGGGGAGATCCAGGGCGCGGGCCTTCGAGCGAACCAAGGCAACGACGGGATGGTCTTTCGCCGGGCGTCGCGGACGATCAGCCGTCCGGTTCCGCCCGTTGCACCCAAAACAAAAACCTTCAAAGCTGCCTTCTGAAGAATTCCACGAGATGGTCGAGAACGACGCGGGTCCTCGGCGGCATACCGCGTCCGGCCGGTATCAATGCATGGACGGGCGGGCCGTCCACGTCGGCCTGCGTCAGAACGGGCTCCAACTCACCGGCGTCGACGTGAGGCGCGGCCACGCGATCGAAGATCTGAGCGATACCCAGGCCAGCGATGGCGGCGTCGATAAATGCGCGTCCGTCCCCCGTGATCAGACTTGCTGGCGGCGTGGTATCGAACACGCGCGCGCCGTCGGTCACCGTCCATGGCCTTGTCTTGCCCGAGCCCGCCCGGAAGACGATCGCTTCCTGTCCTGTCAGGTCGTCGATCGAGACGAGCGGTGCGTGGCTCGCGAGATAGGCTGACGATGCATAGAGCCCGAGACGCATGTCGCACAGCTTCCGGACGGTCATTTCGCCTTCCGCAGGCAGCACGCCGGCACGGACGACGATGTCCCAACCGTCCTTGACCGGATCTGATTGACGATCGCTCAGATTCAGTTCGATCGTGACCTTCGGATACCGCTGCCGGATGCGATGGAAGGTCGGCAGCAGAAGGCGCCCGAAGCCGATCGGAACGTCGAGCCTTACTCGGCCGACGGGTTCGTCGCGGCGGGCGGAAAGTGCCGTTTCCGCTTCGCTCAATCCGTCGAGCGCGGCGCGGGCGGCATCGAGATAGAGTTCGCCGTCCTCGGTCAGGCGTACCGCCCGGGTCGTCCGCTGCAGCAGTCGGGTCCCGAGCCGGGCCTCCAGTCGCTGCACGGCCTTGCCGACGTTGGACTTGCTGGTGCCAAGCTTTTCGGCGGCCTTGGTAAAGCTGGCGTTCTGGGCGACGGCCACGAACGTCGCTATATCGTTGATGGGAAGCTCGGTGAGCGCCATCTGTCATCTCCTCGGCGACAAAACGCTGATTTGGCCCTAACTATCGCTTGAAAGCTGTCATTTCCACTCTCCAGCGACTTCGGTCGCGCAGCCTGTTATGTGCCAAGGCGCCATAAGTAATAGGAATTACTAAGTTATTTCCGATTTACCAAGATTGTCTTCTTATTGGAGACAATCCGTCTCCCGTGGCACTGTTTATCTTCGGCGCACCTTCGATCATATCGGCGGCCTGTAACTACGGAGGCCGTTGTGAAACTGGATTTCCTGACCCGTGACCTGATCGATGCCGGTGCGATCGACGCCATGGTCGCGCGCGACGCGCCGACCGTGCGGATCCTTTCGGATGCCGAGCGCAGAGAGTCTCTGCTCCGGACGCTCGCGGCGAAGCCGCAGGACGATGTCTGGCTGTTCGGCTATGGCTCCCTGATCTGGAATCCAACGGTCCATTTCGTCGAGCGCCGGGTCGCGCGGGTGATGGGATGGCATCGCGCCTTCTGCCTGTCGACGCCGGCGGGCCGCGGCTCGGTTGACAATCCGGGTCTCGTCCTCGGCCTCGACGCAGGAAGACACTGCGATGGCGTCGCGTTCCGGATATCTGGAGAGATCGTCGAGCCCGAACTCGCCATGCTTTGGAAACGCGAAATGCTTTCGGCTTCTTACGTGCCGCGCTGGCTCGATCTTCTTGATGAGCACGGTGTGCGCTTCGGTTGCGCTATCGCTTTCACGATCGATCCTGCCTCCGAAAACTACGCCGGCGGCCTCGAGCGAGAACAGGTGGTCCGCCGCCTGGCCACCGCCTCCGGAGCGCTCGGGACCTCCGCGGACTATCTATTCCGGACCTCCGAGGGCCTGCAAGATCATGGCATTCACGACGAGGATATCGAACGGCTCCGGACCGAGGTGGCTGCCGCCCAAGCAAAGCGGGAGATCTGAGCCATGCGGTGGACGCGTTTCATCAGGACCGCCGATAGCGGGCATGCCGATTGGGTGGCCAGCCTCAAGAAGTCATGCCGCCCTAGCCTGATTATCTAGGGCGACCCGCCCGGTAGGGCCGCCCCGCCTCGAACCACTACGGAAGACCAAACACATCGATACCCGACGTCCGTCCGGACGCTGGTCCCACTCGCTCGCGTCAAATTCATACGAAGGTTTCGATCATGTCCCACGCACGCTTTCTGACGAGAATCTCGGCGGCCAGCCTCGTCGCGCTGATACTTGCCGCCTGCAGTCCCGACGCCGCAACACCGTCAGCCATGCCGACCGTCTCGGCGAGCACGCCGCTTCTGAAGGAGGTGACCGGACGGGACACGTTCACCGGCCGCCTGGAAGCGGTTGACACCGTCGAGGTGCGCCCGCGCGTGAACGGGTACGTCGAACAGGTCGTCTTCCGCGACGGCGACTACGTTCACAAGGGCGACCTCCTGTTCGTCATCGACCCGCGCCCCTATGAGGCCGCGACAAAGCAGGCCGAGGGCCAACTTGCGCAGGCAAAGGCTCAGCTTGTGTTGGCCAATAAAGAGTTGGATCGCGCCAAGTCGCTGATCACGACGCAAGCGATCGCCACCAACGTTCTCGATCAGCGATCGGAGAGCCAGCAGGGGGCGGAAGCCGCCGTCGAAGTCGCATCCGCGGTGCTGGTTCGTGCCAAGCTCGATCTCGACTTCACGCAAGTGCGGGCACCTATTACGGGGCGCATCAGCCGCAAGCTCGTCAGCGAAGGCAATCTGGTCGCCGGCGGCGATTCGAACGCCACCTTGCTGACGACCATCGTCTCGCTCGATACCATCGACGCCTATTTCGACATCGACGAGCAGAGTTTCCTGCGCTACGGGCGCGCCGGCAAGGAGGGCAGCCAGGCCAGCGCATTTGAAGCCGTCGGCGAAGTCGGTATCCATTTGCCCGGCGAAGCAGGCCCGCGCTTCACCGGCAGGCTGAACTTCACCGAGAATCGCCTCGACGCGTCAACCGGGACGCTGCGCCTGCGGGCCCGCATCGCCAATCCGGGCCACGTGCTCATGCCCGGCCAATTCGTGCGCGTCTCGCTCGCGGCCGAACCGGCGCATCAGGCCGTTCTGGTGCCGGCCACGGCTGTGGCCAGCGATTCTTCTCAGCAGGTTCTGTTCGTCGTCGGCGCCGACGACCGCGTTGCCGCGCGTCCCGTCGAGCTCGGGCGCATGTTCGGAAAGATGCGCGAGGTCACGCGCGGCCTGGAGTCCACCGACCGCGTCGTGGTCTCCGGCATTCAGCGCGTGCAAGCCGGGACCAAAGTCACCGTCCGCATGGAAACCATCAAGCCTGAACAGTTCGCCTCGAAGGGAGACGTGTTATGAATCTCGGTCAACTCTCGGTCCGCCAGCCGATCTTCGCCATCGTTCTATCGATTGTCACGGTGATCGTCGGCGGCATCGCCTACTTCACGCTTCCCGTCACGGAGTATCCCGACGTCGTCCCGCCGACCGTCGTGGTCTCCACGATGTATCCGGGCGCTTCCGCGCAGACCGTCGCCGACACCATGGCGACGCCGATCGAGCAGGAAGTCAACGGCGTCGAGGACATGCTCTACATGTACAGTCAGGCCACCTCGGACGGCGGCCTGACCCTGACCGTGACCTTCAAGCCAGGCACCAATCTCGACAAGGCACAGGTCCTCGTCCAGAATCGCGTCGCGCTGGCCGTGCCGCGTCTGCCGCAGCCGGTGCAGCGGAACGGCATCTCGGTGAAGAAGTCCTCGCCGACCATCCTCAGCGGCGTTTTCCTGTTCTCTCCTGACGGAAGCTACGATCAGCTCTACGTCTCGAACTACGCGCTGCGCGCCGTCGTCGACGTCCTGAAGCGCGTCGACGGCGTCGGCGATATCCAGCTGTTCGGCGTCCGCGAATATTCCATGCGCATCTGGCTCGATCCGGACCGCGCAGCTTCCTTCGGGATCACGCCGTCCGATATCACCAAGGCCATCAACGCCCAGAGCACGCAGGTCGCCGGCGGCGTCGTCGCGGAGCCGCCGGTCACGGATCAGGCGTTCCAGTCGACGCTGATCTTCGAGGGCCGCATGAAAAAGCCGGCGGAGTTCGGCAACATCATCGTCAAGGCGGATGGCGGGCATGTGGTCCGGCTGAAGGACATTGCCCGGGTCGAACTCGGCGCGCTGACCTATTCGACCGGCGGCTACCTCGGAGACAAGCCCGCGGTCGCGCTCGCCGCGCTGCAGCGTCCCGGCGCCAACGCCTTGGCGACCCAGGACGAGATCGCCAAGACCATGGCCGAACTTGCGAAGGACTTCCCGAAGGGCATCCAGTACGAAATCGGCTACAACCCGACCGGCTTCATCGCCGACAGCATCCACGAACTGGTGAAGACCATCTATGAGGCGATGGTTCTGGTCGTGGTGGTGGTCGTGGTCTTCCTGCAGGGCTGGCGGCCGTCGATCATTCCGATCCTGGCCATACCGGTGTCGCTGATCGGAACCATGGCCGTCATGGCGGCGTTCGGCTTCTCCATCAACAACCTCAGCCTGTTCGGCCTGGTTCTGGCGGTGGGCGTGGTCGTCGACGACGCCATCGTCGTGGTCGAGAACGTCGAGCGGCATCTGTCGGAAGGCAAAAGTGCGCGGGAGGCGACCCTGCTGACCATGCGCGAGGTCGGCGGCGCGCTGGTCGCCATTGCGCTGGTGTTGGCGTCGGTGTTCGTGCCGACGGCGTTCGTGCCCGGCCTGTCCGGCCAGTTCTTCCGGCAGTTCGGCATCACCATCGCGGTCGCGACCGTGATCTCGCTGTTCAACTCCTTCACGCTGTCGCCCGCCCTAGCATCGATGATGCTGAAGCGGCATGCCGGGCACGGGGAGGGCGGGGGCGTGCTGAAGCGCCTCGGTACCGCGGCCTCGGAGCGCTTCAACGCTCGTTTCGACAAGCTGTCGAAACTGTACGGTGCGCTGGTCGTACGCCTGGTGCGGCATTCCAGGGCGATGCTCGCCGTCTACGTCGCGCTGTTAGGCGCGACCGGCTACCTGTTGATCGAGAGCCCGAAAGGCTACATCCCTGCCCAGGATCGCGGCTACATCATCGCGATCCCGCAGCTTCCCGCCGGTTCCTCGCTGGAGCGCACCACCGAGGTTGCCAAGGAAGTCGGGCGTATCGCGCTCGAAATCCCGGGCGTGTCGCACCTGCCGACCTTCGCGGGCTTCTCCGGAGCGACGCAGACCATCTCGTCAAGCTCGGCCGCGGCCTACGTCGTGCTCAAGCCGTTCGAAGAGCGCATGAAGCACGGCCAGACGGCCGCGTGGATTCAGGCCGAACTGACCAGGCGCGTCGCCAATATCGACGGCGCCAACATCCTCGTCGTGCAACCGCCGCCGGTCTCCGGTATCGGCAGCGCCGGCGGCTTCTCGCTGAGGCTGGAGGACCGCGCCGGTCTTGGCACCGCCGCGCTTGCCAAGGCGACCGACGATCTCGTTGCCGCCGCCAACGCCACGTCCGGGCTCACCGGCGTCTACACCACGTTTTCGGCGGGCACGCCCCAGATCAAGGTCGATCTGGACCGCGAGCGCGCCGAGATGCTGGGCGTTCAGAGCCAGGACGTGAACGCGGCGATCGAGACCTATTTCGGGTCGAGCTACATCAACGACTTCAACATGTACGGTCGCACCTATCACGTGACCGCGCAGGCTGACCTTCCGTTCCGGAGCAGCGCCGACGATCTGACCCGCATCAAGGTCCGTAACGCCGCGGGCGATATGGTCCCGCTCGGCAACGTCGCCACGATGCGCGATATCTTCGGCGCGGATCGCGTGCCACGCTACAATCTGCTCCCCGCGACCGAGATCAATGGCGACACATTACCGGGAATGGGGGCCGCCTATGGCGTCGCCAAGATGGAGGAACTGGCGAAGAAGATCCTGCCGGCCGGCATCAGCTTCGAGTGGACGGACCTGAGCTATCAGCAGACCACGACGGGCAATTTGGGACTCTTGATCTTCCCGCTCTCTGTCATGTTCGTGTACCTCGTTCTGGCCGCGCAGTACGCAAGTTGGAGCCTGCCACTCTCGATCCTGCTGATCGTGCCGATGGTTCTCCTGACCGGTTCGGCCGGCGTCCGGATGCTCGGCGGAGATATCAACATCCTGACCCAGATCGGCTTCATCGTCCTGGTCGGTCTCGCCGCCAAGAACGCGATCCTGATCGTCGAGGTCGCACGCCAGCTTGAAGACGCCGGCAACGGCATGGTGCAGGCCATCGTGAAGGCGGCGCGGCTGCGGCTCCGCCCGATCCTGATGACGTCCTTTGCATTCATCCTGGGCGTGTTGCCGCTCGTCACCTCGAGCGGACCAGGCGCGGAAATGCGTCAGGCGATGGGGATCGCCGTCTTCTTCGGCATGCTCGGCGTGACGCTGTTCGGCCTTCTGTTCACGCCGGTGTTCTATGTCGTCGTGCGTCGCCTGTCGGGTGCCAAGGCGAAGCGTATCCGCGCGGCCCCTCCGGAGCGACTGGCGCTCGCGGCTTGAACTTTCGAGCGACCGCCGCCCCCGTCCGCTGTGCATCGGCGGGCGGGCGCTTTTTTTGGTGAGTAGGATAGGGGCACCCGACCGCAGGACGTCCGAGAAAAAGCCGTCGAAATTGTATCCTTCAAGGAGACACTCCTCCGCCCAGCCCGCCATTTATCGCTCCTCAAGGTCCAGATAGGTTCCGATCATCCGAACGAAAGGAACCCACTATGAAACTCTACATCGCACAGGCAACCTGCTCCCTCGCCGCTCAGCTCGTCGCGAACGAACTCGCTCTGTCCCCCGAACTGGTCCACTTCGACGTCCACAACAGGACCACATCGAACGGTCAGTCATTCACCGAAGTGAACCCGTTGGCCTACGTGCCGGTCCTCGAACTGGACAACGATGCATCCGATCGCCTGACGGAGACCATCGTCGTCACGTCGTATCTCGCCGACCAGCATCCCGAATCTGGGCTGATCCCAGCCGCCGGCACGCTCGAGCGCGCGAAATTCGACCAGCTTCTCGTCTACCTCGCGACGGAGATCGCGCAGAAGCACATCCCCCTGATGCGCAAGCTGCTCACCGACGAAGGTACCGAGTGGACCCGCAACAAGCTTGTGAAGGCTTACACCGAACTCGATCGGCGCCTGGCCGATGGCCGGAAATATATCACCGGCGAAAAGTTCACCGTGGCCGATGCCTATGTCTGGGCCACCATGTGGCATGAGCGGTCAGGAGTGAAGATCGACCACCTCAAGAACCTGATGGCCTACGTCGCCCGCGTCGAAGCACGTCCTTCCGCGCGGAAGGCGCTGAAGGACGAAGCCGAAATGGTTCACCTTCATCAGTCCCGCGTGGCGGCCTGAGATCGCAGTGCGCGACGGCGCAACCATCTTTGGTTCCGAAAAACGAGGCGCACCAAGGCGGACAACTGCCGATCACTCTGAATTTTTGAGGTCGCGCCCGTTCCGTTGCAGCCACCAGATCGGCGAGACGGGCTGCGCCTGCGATCGCATTTCGCAACCGCGTGCTCGCACCGATCGTCGAGATCCCATCGAAATGTCACATGAATCGCGGATCGCGCGCCTTGGTGATCCTATAGTTGCGATGTCGCGGTGCCTGGCCGTAAACGGCTCTAGCGATGGCGATTGCATGTCGAAGTTACGACCATCGTGCCGTGCCCTGTCATGTTTCCTCATCGTCGCGCCTGATCTGCGGCTGATCATGCAGAACGACGCTCAACAGCGAGCTATGAACTTTCAAAGTACCGTTGTATTCGATGAAGCCCAATTCCCGGAATTTGTTCATGAAGTGGCTGACGCGCGACCGCGTGGTGCCGATCATCTCGGCAAGCGTTTCCTGGCTGACCTTCGCAATAATCGGTTCGGGTTTGCCTTCCTTGCCGAAATTGGCCAGCAGAAGTAGCGCCCGTGCCAAGCGCTTTTCGCTCGAATTGAACAATTGATCGACCAGATCCTCTTCGACCCGAATGGTCCGGGCCAACAGGTGCGCGACGAACATCTCGGAAAATGCCGGTTCGTCGTGGAGGACGCGGATCATAGCGGTCTTTTCCACCCGCATGAGTTCGCAATCGGTCATTGCTGTCGCTGTCGCCATACGTCGGGGCTGTCCCGCCAGGCATCCTTCGCCGCAGAATTCGTCCGGCCCCAGGATCGCAACCACGGCTTCCTTGCCTTGTGCAGAACTGACGGTGACTTTGGCCTTGCCGCGCTGAATGTAGAAGACTGAATCCGCCGGATCGCCCTGCGTGAAGATCGTGTCGTTCCTTTGATATTTGGACACAGTCCGCCCACCGTCGGCCTTGGCAAGGAAAACCTTGGGATCGAACGCAGGCTCGGCTTCGCTTTTCATGATGGGGTTCTCTTTTTCTTGATCTTGGCTCGGTGCATCGATGACGCCGAAACTTGACGCTTGGTCGCATTTTAAACAATTCCGGAAGGTCTGAACGGGAAATCTCCATCGCGGCGTCTGGCGTCACCGCGGGGACACCTCAGGATCAACAGCAATATCCCGTTCGGACTGCTCCATGTGATGCCGCTGGTGCCGGCCTTTCTTGAGCAGCATCCGGGAGTCACCCTGAATATTGTTCTCTCCGACACCGTGGTCGATCTGCTTCAGGAGCGCGCCGATATCGCCATCCGCGTCGGACCGCTGCGAGAATCCAGCCTGCGCTTGCGCAAGCTCGGGACCAGTCGCATGGCGGTCGTCGCATCGCCGGATTATCTTACGCGGCACGGCACGCCGCAGCGTCCCGACGATCTCATCCGTCACAAGGGCATTGGCTGGACCTTCTTTCGGACCATCGGGGGATGGCCCGTTCCGCAGCGGGCAGGGGACCGAGGCGGTTTCCGCTCCACCGATCGCGCGCGCCAGCGACGGCGAGGCAGCAAAACTTCTCACGCTCGGCGGCATCGGGATCGCGCGGCTAGCGCTGTTCCACATCGGACAGGACATCGAGGCGGGGCGGCTCGTGCTGGTGCTGGAAGAGTTCAATCCTGGTGACCGGGAAGATATCCACGCGGTCTACCTGGGACAAGGGGGGCCGCTGCCAGCCCGTGTGCGGGCCTTCATCGACTTTCTCGGCGAACGCATCCGCGTCGGAGATCCGGCCCTGACTCTGGAAAAGAGCGGACGCTGGAGGGTGACATCGTCAGGGACTGATCGACGCTGAAAGTTCAACATCGGTTGCTTCTCAGTTCGCGGCTAGGCGAGGGCCTCCTTATGCCATTTCGCCTAGGGTCCGGCGCTGTTTCAAGATCAAAACTATTGCAAGATGTACCACGGAGTGGTACATACACTCGCGCGGAGTTGTGGTATGATCGTGAGCTTTCAGGACGAATGGCTGCGCGCCTTTTTCGTTGAGGATATCCACTCTCGAAATATCCCACCCGATCTCGAAAGCCGACTCTTTCGGAAGCTGCAGATGATTGACGACGCCGCGACCGATCAAGATTTGCGCGTGCCGCCCAGCAACCACTTTGAAAAGCTGCGCGGCAATCTGGCGGGGTTCCATTCGATCCGCGTCAACAAACAATGGCGGCTGGTCTTCCGATGGGACAGCGGTCGAGGTGAGGCAGATGGCGTTTATCTGGATGACCATAGCTACAGGTAAGGCGAAGCAAACATGCTGATGACAAAGCGCAAGCCGATCACGGTCGGCGAGATTTTGGTGGAAGAGTTTATGCAGCCTTTGGGCTTGACTCAGGCGGCTCTCGCCGAGGCGATGGGCGTACAACGCAAGCACGTCAATGAGCTGTGCAATGGGCGTCGGAATGTGACGGCATCGACGGCCCTCATCATGGCCCGGGTTTTCGGTAATAGCCCAGACTTCTGGCTGAACGTGCAGCGGCGCACTGACCTTTGGGAGGCGTTGCATAGTCCCAAGGAGCGCGAGCGGATCAAACGCGCCCGTCCGCTTAAGGCTGCCTAATGCCAACCACCTCACTGGTGCCTTTGGGAGCCGCCGCGTCCCCATTGAACTGTATTTGCACCGAAAAGCGTGCGTATTTGCACTACGCTGCCGCCGTCCTTTCTGCACGACGCTCACCGCCCGTGCGCGGCACTATCCAATCTCTCGCATTAACATATGGAGGTAATGCTTTGGATTATATAGGATATTGCGCAAGAATGGCGGCATGTCCCGAAAGGTCACTCCATGTCTCGCGCCAGAGGACAGTAAAGCCGACGATTTCGACTTCTGCGCCGAGCGAATTGAAGAGCCGCCGTCGTGCGAACGAATTTCGCGCCGGCGAAGGCAAAAATGGGCGCCGCAGATTGTCGATGACTGGCCAGAGGAAGTGCCGGTCTATGTTGAAGAGCTTGAGCTATACGAACTCTACTTCGGCGACGAATTGGACAAAATCCTCGGCTTCAAAAAGTAATCGTTCCAAGGGAGGTCTCGCATGAATGCCAATGCGGCCTCCACCTCGGTCGTCTTGGGACGTGCAGCACTTTATCTTCGCGTCTCGACCGGCCGCCAAGCCGAGCAAGATCTCTCAATTCCCGACCAGCGTCGTCAACTTCGGGCCTATTGCGCGGCGCGTGGCATCGAGGTGATAGCGGAATTCGTGGAGCCTGGCGCAACGGCAACTGACGACAAGCGGGCCGCTTTCCAACGAATGATGGATGAGGCGTCTCAGCGGCCCTCGCCGTTCGACGTCATCATCGTCCATTCATTCTCGCGCTTCTTTCGCGATCAGTTTCAACTCGAATTCTATGTGCGCCGGCTGGCTAAAAATGGCGTCAGATTGACGTCGATCACGCAAGAGTTGGGCGACGATCCGATGAGCGTGATGATGCGGCAGATTATGGCGCTATTTGATGAATATCAGTCGAAGGAGAATGCAAAGCACACGCTCCGGGCGATGAAGGAGAACGCGCGCCAAGGCTATTGGAATGGCTCGCGACCACCCTTCGGCTATAAAGTGGTTGCGGTCGAGATGCGCGGCGCCCGGACAAAGAAAAAGATCGAGCCTGACCCGACCCAGGTTGAAACAGTTCGCCTGATCTTCCGGCTTGCGCGGCTGGGCGATGGCGATGGGCCGATGGGCGTCCGGCAGATCGCCAGTTATTTGAACGACCGTGGTCTACGC
>NZ_JAAVUS010000014.1 GCF_018449525.1 Bradyrhizobium sp. dw_78 | reverse complement strand
GCCACCAGGGCCTCCCGCAACGCCACAGACGCAGACCTCACCTTCGGCGGCGCCGAACGTCAGGACCGCGCCAGCCAATAATCCTGCTCCCAATGCCGCGCCCGCCGCGCAGCCGAACGCCGTTCAGTCGCCAAATGCTCCGGGCGGACAGGCCCGCCGGCCGCCCGAAGCGCCCGGCGCTCCCGCCGGCGTGCCGTTTACCCGTCGGGCACCGCCTTCGATAGCGACACCGTTGCCGGCCGCACCGACGCCAACCCAGGAATTGAGGCCGATTGCTCCGGGCGCCGCGGCGCCAGGGCCGCGCCGCCTCGACGACTTCCGCAGCGAGCGGCACGAGGTCCAGGAAGGCGGCCGCACCGTCATCACCGAACCCGGCCGCGTCATCGTCCGCGATCCCGGCGGTCAGGAATTCATCCGGCACAACGAGGTCGACCGCTTCCGTTTCGGCGCGCGTGACATCCGGACCGAGCGAGTCGGCGACGAAAACCGCACCATCGTCATCCGCCCCGACGGCAGCCAGATCATCACGGTGGTCGGCGCCGATGGCCGATTGTTGCGGCGGATCCGCAGGGATCCGCAAGGCCGCGAGATCGTCATCATCGACAACAGCTATCGCGATCCGCGCGCGGCCGGCGGCTTCTATGTCGATCTGCCGCCGCCGGTGATCGGCATTCCCTATGACCGCTATATCGTCGACGCCGACGGCGCGCCACCGGACCTGATCTACGACACCATGGAAGCGCCGCCGGTGGACCGCATCGAACGCCGCTACTCGCTCGACGAAATCCGCTACAGTCCGGGGGTGCGGCTGTTGATGCCGAGCATCGACCTCAACACCATCAATTTCGACACCGGATCGTGGGAAATTCCGCCCGATCAGGCGGCAAAGCTCCAGGTGATCGCGGACGGGCTGAACCGCGCGATCCAGCGTAACCCGCGCGAGGTATTCCTGATCGAAGGCCATACCGACGCGGTCGGCAACGATACCGATAACCTGTCGCTGTCGGACCGGCGCGCGGAATCCGCCGCCGAACTGCTGACCCAGCAATTCGGCGTGCCGGCGGAAAACCTGGTGTCGCAAGGCTACGGCTCGCAATATCCGAAAGAACAGACTGACGGGCCGAGCCGCATCAACCGCCGCGTCACCGTCCGCCGCATCACGCCGCTGCTCGACGGCGGGGCGGCCTCGCTGCCGCCACCTCCTCCGCCGCGGTAAGGCGCGTGTCAAACGAAAATGGCCGGGAGAAATCCCGGCTAATTTTATCTAGGATCGTAAGAGAGTTCATCATTGCGATGCGCGGACCGGCCGGAAGAGACCGACGGCGCTGGGATGAATTTCACGTGTCATTCCGGGATGATCCGAAGGACCAGACCTCAGATGCGCAATGCGCATCTGAGAATCTCGAGATTCTCCGATGTGCAATTGCACATCGTAGTTCGATGCTTCGCATCGCCCCGGAATGACGGAGTCTGGATTGCTTCGCTAACGCTCGCACTGACGTATTCGCGTTAAAAAAAGCGAGCGGCTACCCGCATGTTTCAGTTCTTGTCGCTATCGAGTTTGAAAATCTGGGAGCCTTCCCCGGTCGATAGCAGGCCCGTCTTTGAGTAGAGATCCAGCTTGGTACGGGTATCGGCGATGTCGAGGTTGCGCATCGTCAGCTGTCCGATACGGTCCGCCGGCGTGAATGCCGCATCCTCCACCTTCTCCATGCTCAGCCGTTCCGGCTGATAGGTCAGATTGGGGCTCTCGGTGTTCAGGATCGAGTAATCGTTGCCACGGCGCAGCTCGAGTGTCACCTCACCGGTGACCGCGCGAGCCACCCAACGCTGGGCGGTTTCACGCAGCATCAGCGCCTGGGAATCGAACCATCGCCCCTGGTAGAGCAATCGGCCAAGGCGCAGGCCGCTGATCCGGTATTGCTCGATGGTATCTTCGTTGTGGATGCCGGTGATCAGCCGTTCATAGGCGATGTGCAGCAGCGCCATGCCGGGAGCTTCGTAAATGCCGCGGCTCTTGGCCTCGATGATCCGGTTCTCGATCTGGTCGCTCATGCCAAGGCCATGCCGGCCGCCGATGGCATTGGCCTCGAGGAACAGCGCGACCGGATCGGCGAATGTCTGGCCGTTCAGCGCGACCGGCTGGCCCTCCGTGAAACGCACAACGACCTTCTCGGCCTTGACGCTGCAATCGTCGCGCCAGAACGGCACACCCATGATCGGATTGACGATCTTGATGCCGCTGTCCAGGCTCTCGAGGTCCTTGGCCTCGTGGGTCGCACCGAGGATATTGCTGTCGGTCGAATACGCCTTTTCGGCGCTCATCCTGTAGGCGAAGCCGCATGCGGTCATGAATGCCGACATCTCGGCGCGGCCGCCCAGTTCATCGATAAACTGCTGGTCGAGCCAGGGCTTGTAGATCCGCAAGCTCGGATTGGTCAGCAGGCCGTAGCGGTAGAAACGCTCGATATCGTTGCCTTTGAAGGTGGAGCCGTCACCCCAGATGTTGACGCCGTCCTCCTTCATGGCCGAAACCAGCATCGTGCCGGTCACGGCGCGGCCGAGCGGCGTGGTGTTGAAATAGGTGATGCCGCCGGTCGAGATGTGGAAAGCGCCCGATTGGATGGCGGCAATGCCTTCATGCACCAATTGCATGCGGCAATCCACGAGCCGCGCCTTTTCGGCGCCGAACTCCAGCGCTTTACGCGGAATCTCGTCGTAGTCGGTCTCGTCGGGCTGGCCGAGGTTGGCGGTATAGGCAAAAACGCGGGCGCCTTTTTGCTTCATCCACAGCAGCGCCGCGCTGGTGTCGAGACCGCCCGAGAAGGCGATGCCGATTTTTTCCCCTGTGGGCAGGCTTTTCAAGATCGTACTCATCAAACTTCCAATCGATCGAAATTTCCAAAGCCCGGTTCTGATTCAATCAGAATCGCAAAGGCCTTGAACGCGCGAATATCAAATTTCACGCCAATGGGCACGCGTTTAATAGGTGGCTGGCGTTATCAGGTCATTCACGCGGTCGGCGCGGCGCCGACGTCGCGTCCGAGCCAGCGCTGGCGGAGGCGATAGCCGGGCCAGGCAAAACGCGTCAACGCGGCATCGACGTCCTCGTCGGTGAGGCGGGTCCGGGGCCATCGGTAGATATAGCCGTGGACAAGCCAGATCACCAGAAACGTGACCAGGCCGGCGGTCGCCACATCGGTAAAAAAGTGCCCGCCGAACGCCATCCGGAGCCCGCCGGTGATCACGCCGAACAGGGCCGCTCCGGCATAAGCCAGCGGCCGCCAGGCCGGTGGCGCCAGCACCGCCGGCGCATAGGTCCAGAACGCCGTCGCGCCCTCGCCGGAGAAGAACGAACAGTTCTTGTGGCAGCTGCCACGTGGATCCCACCACGGCACGAAAGGCTGCGGGCCGTTGAATTGCGCCACCATCACCGGGCGCGGGCGGCCCCAATAGGCCTTGAAGCTGAAATTGGTGAGAAGGCCCGCGGCAAGCGTCAAGGTCACCAGCAGGAAGGCGACGGCGCGCCCGGAGATCAACAGCGGCCGGTCCGGCCGCACCAGCTTGACGATCAACGCGACAATCGCCGGCAGGGCGAAGGCCCATGCGACCCACATCGCACTGTCGCGCGCGATCACGGCGGCGGTGCTGAGTTTCAGCGGGAACGTATGCGTCGCCGGATCGTAGAACAACGCGGCGAGTTTGAGATCGAGCTCGGGATAAATCCCGAACAAGAGCTCGATCACAAGCATCAGAGCGAGCGCGATGAAGAGTCCGGTCCGGTTCATGGCGCGGGGTTTAACCGAGGGCGCCGGGCATGGAAAGACCCGGCCGAGGCCTCCCTGATGGGTAGAAATGCAATGACGCCCCCTCTCACGTCGGCGGCCTGGAATTGGATGGCAATGGCGGCGGCGGCCGAAGCGGAGGTGGCGGCGGCTGCCGCCATGCGCCGGCATTGCGGCCTGCGATCATCCAGTAGACGACGCCCGCAACGATGCCCGCGCCGGTCATGATTTCGAGGTGACGGCGAACGATGCCTTCAAATTGCAGCGTCGTCGTATTGAACGGGACCAGGCCGAGATAGCAGGCAAGACCGACCAACCCGCCGCCGACCGCATAGGCAAGTGCGCTTCGTACGTAAAAGGCCTCTGTGATCAGGACCACAATCATCGCCGGCAACAGCGCAAAGCCGCTGACGAAGATGAAACCGAAGCCGAGCACGATGTTCAGCGCACCGGGATCGACCGGGCCGGCTCCGAGATCGCTGAATTCCGGAAACAGCACCGCGACGACCACGATCATTCCCGCCACCAGACAGGCGGCGAAAGATGCGAACAAAATGACGAACAGCCGGCCGATCAGCACCATGAAGCGAATCCAGCATCGAGCGGTAGCGCTGACGTCGCCCCGGTCTCCCACCTGTCTGTACGATTGCAGCGAAAAAAGATGCAAATGCCCGGCACTGGGCCGGGCATGACGATTATGCGTCGCCTCATGTCTAATCCGTCATCGCCATGGCGCGCAGCGCCTGCCGCTCGCGCGCCGACAGTTTTTCGGTTTCCGATTTCAGCTGACCGCAGGCGGCAAGAATATCGCGGCCGCGCGGCGTGCGCACCGGCGAGGAATAGCCGGCGTCGAAAATATATTCCGAGAATTTCTCGATCTGATTCCAATCCGAGCATTCGTAAGCCGTGCCGGGCCATGGGTTGAACGGAATGAGATTGATCTTGGCCGGAATACCTTTCAGCAGCTTCACCAGCAGCCTGGCGTCGTCGAGCGAATCGTTGACACCTTTAAGCATGACATATTCGAAGGTGATTCGCCGCGCATTCGACGAGGCCGGATAGTCGCGGCAGGCCTGCAGCAATTCGGCAATCGGATATTTCCGGTTCAACGGCACCAGCTCGTCGCGCAATTCGTCGCGCACCGCATGCAGCGAGATTGCCAGCATGGCGCCGATCTCTTCGCCGGCACGCACGATGTTCGGCACCACGCCCGAGGTCGACAGCGTGATGCGGCGGCGGGAAATGCCGATGCCCTCATTGTCGGCAACGATCAGCAGCGCGTCGCGCACCGCGTCGAAATTATACAGCGGCTCACCCATGCCCATCATGACGACATTGGTGACGAGCCGGCCGCCGCCCGGCGTGTCACGGTCGGCCCAGTCGTTGAGGCGATCGCGCGCCACCATCACCTGGCCGACGATTTCGCCCGCGGTCAGATTGCGCACCAGCCGCTGCGTGCCAGTGTGACAGAACGAGCAATTCAGCGTGCAGCCGACCTGCGAAGACACACACAGCGTCCCGCGATCGGTTTCCGGAATATAGACGCACTCGACCTCGTGCGCTTTCTCGACCGCATCGCCGCTCGGGAGGCGGAGCAGCCATTTGCGGGTGCCGTCGTTGGAAATCTGCTCGGCGACCACCTCGGGCCGCGCGACGGTGAAATGCTGTTCGAGCTGGCCGCGCATTTCCTTGGAAATGCTGGTCATCTGGTCGAACGTCGCGGCGCCGCGGAAATAGATCCAGTGCCAAAGCTGTTGCGCGCGCATCTTGCGCTGCGCCGGCGCCACGCCGATCGTCCCCAAACGCTCGGCAAGTTCCGCGCGCGACAAGCCGATCAGCGACGGCTTGGCCGGCGGCACATAGGTTTCGAGCGCGATCTTTTCCAGCGGCGCGCTGGCGATGGAACCGGCTGCGGTCATATGGGTCAGGCTGTCCGTCATGGAACATCAGATAGGCCTTCCGGCATCCGCTGGAAAGGCATCAAACGCATGGGTTTCGGGCGAAATGAGCGGCCCAGGCATGAACCCGGGCCGGAAGCTTCGTCGGCGCAAAGCCGCCATCGGCGGTCGGAAAAGATCATGTCCAAACCAGCTAGATCAACGGGACCGAATCAACAAAACCGAAGCTGACTTCAGCGCCGGCAATCCTGCGCCAACCGGTCGAGCGCCTGGGAGAGCCCTTTCGCCGAAAAAGTATCCGTCGTCTCGGTGCCCTTTGCCGAAACGGCCTTGACCACGACATCGGCGGCTTTGCGCATCGCCTCGACCATGCGCTCTTCCTCGGCGGCGTTCTTGATCCAGAGCCCGTCGCCCTGGGTATACATCGCATAGGTGGCGCCGCCGGCTTCCAGCGTCGATTCCGAGCCCGGCTTGACCGTATAGCCGATCATGATCGAAACTTCGTTCATGACCTTTTCCGCCGGACGCGTGGAAACGAAGGCATAGGCCGGATCGCGCGGACGGTTCGGCGGGTTGGTCTTCGACGACGACGGCTTTGCAAGTGCAAAGCATACTTTCTTGCCGTTCGGCGATGCTGTGTAGGCGCCCCAGGTGCCGAACTGGCCGATCAATGTCGGCTCCGCGCCACCCGCAGCGGCGACGGCAGGCTTGGTATCAGGTTTGGCGGCGACTGGCTTGGCCGCGACCTTGGGCGATGCGCTCTGCGCGGGGATCGCAACCCCGCCCATCAGCACGCTTACAGCCAGAATTGCCAGAGATCGCCGCACGGACATGACCGAATCTGGTTCCCTTATCATTGTGACTGGAAGATGGCCCGATTCGCCCCGGCGACCGCGCCGATGGATAACGGGCAAATATCTTTTTGGAAAGGCGGTTGCGTGATTCCAAACCGGCGCGCCGGACGACGACGCGCAAATTCACGGCAACGCTGGTCCGTCAATCTCCGCCCACAATCTTTCGCGCGCGCCGCGCGCTGTTTTCCCGTTGCGCATCGGTCCACCGCAACAAGTCCTCGGCGCCGGCACATGCGCGGCGGCATTGTTGACCGGAATATCGAGCAGCGCCTCACGCCACACCATATCGATCATGGCGCCGAGTTCAGCGCCGCCGCGAATGTCGCCGCGGATTGCGGTCGCCTCTGCGCCGGGAATCAGAATCCGCTTCCCCGCCAACAGGCTGTTTCAAACATCGTTTGATTCTGTCCGAGGGCGGCGCAAGCGCGCCGCCTCGCCATGAGAAGCGGAAATCGGATTGTCGCCCGGCCTCAAATCCGGCATGAAACAACGAGCCATTTTGCGTCCGAAAATCAGGTGCGCCCATGAAAGCCATTCTCTGCTCGCAATATTGCCAGCCCGACGACCTGGTGCTGGCGGAGGTGCCGGATCCTGTCGCGGAAGCCGGCCAGGCCGTGATCGCGATCAAGGCGGCGGCGCTGAATTTCTTCGACATCCTGATGATCCAGGGCAAATACCAGGTCAAACCGCCCTTTCCATTCTCGCCGGCCGCGGAAGTCGCGGGCGTGATCGAAAGCGTTGGCGCCGGCGTAACCGAGCTCAAGGTCGGCGACCGCGTCATCGCTTCCTGCGGCCATAACGGGGCCCGTGAAAAGATCGCGCTGCCGGCGAATTCCATCGTCAAGATTCCGGACAATCTGGATTTCGATCGCGCCGCCGGGATCATCATCATCTACGGCACCGCGCTGCATGCGCTGGAAGACCGCGCCAGCCCCAAGCCGGGCGAAACGCTTGCCGTGCTCGGCGCCGCCGGCGGCACCGGGCTTGCGGCCTGCGAACTCGGCCGATTGATGGGCCTGAAGGTGATCGCCTGCGCCTCGTCGGACGAGAAGCTCGAATTCGCCAAGACGCATGGCGCCGAACTGACACTGAATTACGCCAAGGAAGATTTGAAGGAGGGCCTGCGCCGGCTGACCAACGGCAAAGGCGCGGACATTATTTTTGATCCGGTCGGCGGCGCATATGCCGAGGCTGCGCTGCGCGCGATCGCGTGGGAAGGCCGCTTTCTCGTCATCGGTTTTGCCGCCGGAGACATTCCGAAAATGCCCCTCAACCTGGCCTTGCTCAAGGGTTGCGATATCCGCGGGGTGTTCTGGGGCGCGTGGGCGCGGCTCAACCCGGACAAGAACCGCGCCAATCTTGAGAAGCTGGTGAAGTGGACCGCGGAAGGCAAGATCTCATCGCATGTCGATCGCACCTTCCCCTTGGCGCAAACCGCCGACGCCTTGAAGGTGCTCGCCGGCCGCAAGGCGATGGGCAAGGTGATCCTGCATCCGTGATGCGGGGACGCAGTGGCGAAGCGAATTGCCGGAGCGGCTGCGAATTTATGAATCTATCAAATTATAAATCTCATTTAATCGGAACGTTGCGATTTTGTAAAAACGCTGTGAACTTCGCCGCTACGCCTTAATTATACCTTAATATCTCCCAATTTGCGCCACGGAAGGTCGTGTTTTGGGCTGATTCTCCGGGCGATTTACTCAACCAATGGGCGCACGGGGAAGAAAGGCGAGGCCGGTGGTGCCCAGTCGTTGCGTATTGGCTGTGGGGAGGCATCACAATGCTGGAGAAGACCAGGCGTTTTCAATCAGACTCAAGCGTCGACACCTTTGATTACGATACAAACGGCCCGCGATTTGGGCGCTATCCATATAGAAAAGCAGGCGTAGCGCATATTCCGGACGACGCCGTCCCGCTCTTCCTGTCGGATGAATTCGAAGAAACCGAGCCGCAACCCTACGAATATGTTCGGGAGCGTCCTCGGAAACGGACATTTACCGCTTCGCGGGTTCTCGCGGGTTCCGTGGCCATCTTGGCGGCGGCAGCTGTTGCGTCGTTGTTTTCGACCGACACCACGCGTGCGATCATCGTCAACGCCAAGGCTTCGCTGGCGGCGGTAACCGCGGCGACCCGAAACCAATCCGGGACCGCCGTAGCCCAGCTCCCCGCGGCCAAGCCGCGGCTGGCAAATTCCGTCCAGGTGGCCACACTGGGCGTACAACCCGCCGCCGTTGGCCAGACGACGACCGGCAATGGTCAGATACCGTCTGCTCAGACCCCGGCGGTCGCAGCCACGCCCTCACGCGAGGAAATCTCCGCCGCACTTAAAACCGCCCGTCAGATTCAGCCCGAAATTCAGCCCCCGGCTCCGGTTCAGCCGGCAAGGAGGCTCGATTCGGACACGCTGGCGGGAATGATGAACCGGGCAAAGACTCTGCTCACCGTCGGCGACATCACATCGGCCCGTCTGCTGCTGGAGCGGGCTGCCGACGCGCAGGAGGCCAGCGCCGCCTTCATGCTTGGCCAGACCTACGACCCGGCGGTGCTGGGAACGCAGGACGTCAGGAACATCACGCCTGATCTGGCGGCGGCGCGGAGCTGGTACGAGAAGGCGGCCGAGCTTGGGTCGGCGGACGCGCAGCAACGCCTGGCTCAGATGCAATAATAATCTTCGTAGCATGGACTGATTTTCATAGGGCGGGGGATAAATATGCGTCGTTTGGTTGGGTTGGCGATATTCGTCATCGCGATGACTTTTGGCATGGTAGCGCGAGCCGAGCAGGACGAATATGACCCCGCCAAGGTCAGTGACAGCCTCAAGGCAATCTTCCAGTTCGGTTCGGCCGCGACCAAGCAGGCGCTGAACGAAAACACGGTGACATGCATCACCGGCACCATCGGCGGCACCTATGTGCAGTTCGGCGCCGACCTTGCTTCCGTGCTCGACGACGGCAACAATCTGCGCGTGCTGCCGATCGTCGGTCGCGGCTCCGTGCAGAGCGTCGCCGACATCCTGTTCCTGCAGGGCGTCGACATCGGCGTCGTGCGCGCCGACACGCTCGACTACCTCGAAAAGAAGGGGTTTGCGAAAGACATCAAGCGGCAGTTCACCTACGTGACCAAGCTCTACAACGAGGAAATGCAGATCATCGCCTCGAAGTCGATCCGGAGCCTGCGGGATCTGGAGGGCAAGACCGTCAGCGTCGACTTGCCGAACGGCAGCACCTTCGTCACCGTGTTGACGGTGGCCGAGCGGCTCGGGATGAAGGCGAACTGGGTCTATATCGAACAGCGCGTCGCGATGGAGAAGCTGAAGAAGGGCGAGGTCGATGCCGTGATCGTCGTCGGCGGCAAGCCGTACAAGTCGGTCTCGTCCTTTACCAACGATGGCGGCCGCTTCCATCTCGTGAAGGTGGATTATGAAAGGCCGCTGCAAGGCGACTATCTGCCGGCGACGCTGACCTCGAAGGATTATCCGAACCTGATCGCGGACGGCGAGACGGTCGATACCATCGCGGTGCCGGCGCTGCTCGCGGCCTATAATTGGGCGCCGAAGACCGATCGCTATCGAAAGCTTTCACTGTTCGTGGACGCTTTCTTCACCAAGTTCCCCCAGTTCCAGAGGCCGCCCTTCCATCCGAAATGGAAGGAGGTTTCGCTGTCGGCGCCGCTCCCCGGCTGGACCCGTTTCCCTCCGGCCCAGGAATGGCTGGACAAGCACGGCATCGAGCCGCTGACGCGCGAACGATTCGAGACGTTCCTGCGGCAGAATCCGGCAGCGGCGGCGATGCAATCAAGCACTGACAAGGAAGTCTTGTTCAGGCAGTTCCAGGCCTGGGAAGCCTCGCAAAACGCCAAGGCGCAGGCCCGGCCGGCGCAGCAATAGAGCGCCGGCTACCGGTTCCCGCCCATCCGCTTCAAGGCGGCGCGCGCCGCTTCATGGTGGTCTGACGTGATGTGGGTTGCGACCAGCCGGATCGCGGTGGCGAGCACCGCGGCATCATCGGTGAAGCCGAGCACCGGCATCATGTCGGGGATGAAGTCGAACGGCAGGATGAAATAGGCGATCGCGCCCAGCAGCGTGACCTGCACGTGGCGCGGCGTCTGCTTATCGAAGGCGCAATAATACGCGGCCAGCAAATCTTCTGCGAACGGCAGTTGCGCCACCACTCGCTTCAGCTTGATCCAGAAGCGCCGCCTCACGCTTTCGCGGTCCTTGGCCAATTCCTCGGCCGGCTCGAAACCTGCCGTATGTTCGGTTGCCATCGTGCGGGATCCCCAAGCGCTTATCGATTCCGATCGAACCAGAACCGGCCTGTCGCTCTCAATCTTCTGTTTCCGTCTTACTTCTGTTTCCGTCTTGACGGGTCTTCTTCATCCGAACCTGCACTCCCTGAATCAGGTCCAGGCTGGCTTCGGCTCGAAACCGTTTCCCGTATCGAAAACCACCGCGGTCTTTCTTAGCTGGGGATGTCACGCCATCGCTGCAAGATCGTGGAACCGCTCAGCCTGTCCCGAACTGCCCCGCGATCGCATTCATGGCCTTTGCCAGTTCGATGTCGAGCGCGGTGACGCCGCCGGCGTCATGGGTGGCCAGCACCACTTCCACCGTCTTGTAGACGTTCCGCCACTCCGGATGATGGTCGTTTTTCTCGGCGGCCAATGCCACGCGGGCCATGAACCCGAAGGCTTCGCTGAAATTCCTGAAGATAAAGGTGCGGCCAATTGCCTCGCGCCCCGGCGCATCCGCCCAGCCGGGCAAGCCCATCAGCGCCTGCTTCCGCGCTTCCGCCGACAACCGTTCCGCCATGATATCCTCCCGTTCAAGCGATCCCGCACTTCTAACACCGCCGGACGATCCCGGGATCCATCGCGGAATAAAAGCGCCCGCGCCAAGCCTAAGGAGGGAACCATGACGCGGATGTAACCCCGGATCGACGCCAAATTTGCTACAATTGGAGTTCAGCCCCGTTGGCGACCCAGATTGACCCCAAAACGGTTATTTAGGAGATCGATGACCGACGGTCCGGACCTGATCGAAGCGCCCGTGTCGCCATCGCCGCGCCCGGCGCAGCAGCGGCTGACATTCATCCTCCTGGCCGGCATCCTCGCCATCATCGGCGCGCTGGCCGCCGCCTATTATTTCGAGACGCGGCCGGTGATCTTGCGGATAGCCGTAGGCCCTGCAAACAGCGATGACCTCAAGGTGGTGCAGGCGCTGACCCAGGGCTTTGCCCAGACCCATAGCCATATTCGTCTGCGTCCGGTGCCGACCGACGGCGCCGCCGCGAGCGCGCAGGCGCTGGCGGACCGCAAGGTCGATCTCGCGATCATCCGCGGCGATCTTGCCGTGCCGGCAAACGCCCAGGCTGTGGCCACGCTGCGCAAGAACGTCGCGGTGCTGTGGGCGCCTTCGCCCGCCAAGAAAGCCAAGGGCAGAAAGGCCGCGCCGAAGATCACCAAAATTGCGCAACTCTCCGGACGCCGCATCGGCGTCGTCGGCCGCACGCCGGCCAATGTCAATTTGCTCAAGGTGATCCTGCAGCAATACGGCATCGATCCGGCCAAGGTCGATATCGTCCAGTTTCCGGCCTCCGATGTGATCGAAGCAATCCGCGGCCAGAAGGCGGACGCCTATCTCGCCGCGGGGCCGGTCAACAGCAAGATCACCACGGACGCGATCGCCGCATCGACGCGCGATGGCGGCGCCCCGACATTCCTCGCGATCGATTCCGCCGAAGCCATCGCCCAAAATCATCCCAATTACGAAGCGTCCGAAATCCCGGCCGGCGCCTTCGGCGGCTCGCCCGACCGGCCCGACGACGAGGTGAGGACGATCAGCTTCGCCCACCACATCGTGGCCCGCAAGGATTTGCCGGAATCGACCATCGCCGCTTTCACCCGGCAATTATTCGCGATCCGGCGCCAGGTGATGGCGGAATTCCCGCTGGCCGCGAAAATCGAGACGCCGGATACCGACAAGGATGCCGCGATCCCGGTGCATCCGGGCGCAGCCGCGTTTGTCGACGGCGAGGAAAAGACCTTTCTCGACCGCTACAGCGACTTCATCTGGTGGGGGCTGATGGCGCTCTCGGCGATGGGCTCCGCAGGCGCATGGTTCGCGGGCTATCTGAAGAAGGACGAGCGCGACACCCATAGTTCGCGGCGCGACTATCTCCTGAACATGCTGACCGCGGCGCGCCGCTGCGACTCCGTCGAAGAGCTTGACCGGATGCAGGCCGAAGCGGACGACATCCTGCGCAACACGCTGCTCTGCTTCGAACATGGCGCCATCGCGGAAGGCGCGCTGACCGCCTTCAACATCGCGCTGGAGCAGTTTCACAACGCCGTGGCCGACCGCAAGGCGCTTCTCACCGGCGTGCCGCAAAACCTGTCGCGCACCGGCGTCCCATTGCGGGTCACCGGAACGTTGTAGACGGAAGCGCCTTCTGTAATCGGGCCGTCATCAAATCTTCCTAGGTCTGTTGAAGCTTTCAGCCGATCAAGAGCCCTATCGGTTCTGATTGAATCAGAACTGGGCTCTATCATTTTGTTGGACGCGTTTTCTTCACGCGAACCGGAATCCGCTTCGCTCGAAAACGCTATAGGAGGCTCGCATGACGGTCAAAATTCCCCGCAAAGGTTTCCGTGGACTTTCCCGCCGGCGCTTCCTTTCCACCGCCGCTGCAACCGGCTTCACGACGCTGGCCATGCCCTATCTCAGCCGCGCCGCCGACCGGCCGATGGTCACCCACGGCGTGCAATCCGGCGACGTCGGCACCGATGGCGGCGTGGTGTGGTCGCGCACCGACCGGCCGGCGCAGATGATGGTCGAAGTCGATACCGTCGAGTCCTTTGCCAATGCGCGGGCGCTGCCGCCGATCGCGGCATTGCCCGAAACCGACTACACCGCGAAAATGCTGATCGAAAACCTTCCCGCCGGACAGGACATTTTTTATCGCGTCCGCTTCCGCGATCTGTCGCATACCGACGTGGTGGGCGAGCCGGTGGTAGGCCGCTTCCGCACCGCGCCGGCCGACCGGCGTGACGTCAGCTTCGTCTGGGGCGGCGACGTCGCCGGACAGGGCTGGGGCATCAATCCCGACGACGGCGGCATGGTCACCTACGCCGCCATGCACAAGCACCGGCCGGATTTCCTGCTTCACTCGGGCGACACCATCTATGCCGACGGCGTCATCGCCCCGGAGGTGAAGCTCGCCGACGGCAAGATCTGGAAGAACATGACGATCCCGGAAAAGGCCAAGGTCGCCGAGACGCTCGACGAATATCGTGCCGCGCACAAGTACAATCTCCTCGACAACAATGTGCGCGCTTTCAATGCCGATGTGCCGATCTTCGTGCAGTGGGACGACCACGAGGTCACCAACAACTGGTCGATCTCCAAGCATCTCCCGGATACCTACAAGGTGCGCGACATCACCCTGCTCGCAGCGCGCGCCTCCCGCGCGTTTCACGAGATGTATCCGATGCGCGAGAGCATCGTCGAACCGGGCCGGGTTTACCGCACGCTGAATTACGGGCCTCTGCTCGACGTCTTCATGCTGGACGAACGCAGCTATCGCGGCGGCAACGGACCGAATCTGCAAACCAGCTATGGCCCGGATGCCTATTTTATCGGTCCCGACCAGCTCGCCTGGCTGAAGCGCGCGCTGTTGAATTCACGGGCAACCTGGAAGGTGATCGCATCCGATATGCCGCTCAGCCTGATCGTCTATGACGATGGGGCCAACCGGAAAGGCTCGGAAGCATTCGCGCAAGGCGACGGCCCGCCGCGCGGCCGCGAACTCGAGATCGCCGACATCCTGCGCTTCATCAAGACCGCCGGGATCACCAATACAGTGTGGCTGACCGCGGACGTGCATTACACCGCGGCGCATTACTACAACCCCGACAAGGCGCAGTTCCAGGAATTCGAGCCGTTCTGGGAATTCGTCTCAGGCCCCTTCCACGCCGGCACCTTCGGGCCGAACGAACTCGACAACACCTTCGGTCCCGAGGTGAAGTTCGTCAAAGCGCCCGGTGAAAAGCAGAACCTGCCGCCGTCGGACGGCATGCAGTTCTTCGGTCATGTACAGATCGAGGGCAAGACCGGACGGATGACGGTGACGCTGCGGGACCGCGCCGACACGGCCCTATGGTCGACCACGCTCGATCCAAAACTCGGCTGACCGCTGAACCGGACCCGGGTTTCGTTGGTCCTTGGTCATTCCGGGGCGCGTCGGAGGCGCGAACCCGGAATGACCCTTGGATGGGGGTAAACATTCCGTCAGCCCTTGGCCCCGCCCGAGGCGGCGTGTGTCAACACAGCCTCCAGCGCTTCAACCGAGAAGGGTTTTGGCAATCGTGGCCGAACCGCGAACGCGGCCGGAAGCCTGACATCGGCGCCGTAGCCGGTGACGAAGGCGTAGGGAACCCGCAGCGCATCGAGCCGTTCGGCGACCGCAAAACTGTTTTCGCGGAGCAGGCCGACGTCGAGCAGGGCGAAATCAGGCGCGCGCTCGCCGATCAGGTGAAGCGCCTGCGCCACGTTTCCCGCGGTTCGTATCGCTTTCACGCCGAACCTAAGAATCGTGTCCTCAAAATCGAGCGCGATAATGGGATCGTCCTCGACAATCAGGACGTCCTTGGGCATACCGTCGGAAGCGGGCTTCATGGTATCGCGAGGCTCAAGCTTTGGTGGATTGCTCCGGCGACAGCCGGAAGGCGGCCTTAAAATCGGCGCCTCCGAGGAGCACACCGACGGTTCCCGCTGCGAAGACCATCACGCTGCAGTTCCAAAGTCTGCTCACTAGTGAACATAACTATAGCATTTTCGGGCGAAGTGGATTCCGGTTCGCGTGAAGAAAATGCGTCAAAACAAAAAGCTAGAGCCCGGTTCCGATTCAGCCAGAACCGATAAGGCTCTAAACGTTGCGATTGGTTATTGCTGGTCCGGAAACCGGGACCTTCGAGATGCTCACGCGATATGAACGACCGGCCGAAGCCGGCGAGCGGCCATTCAACAATCTTCTGCGGCGCCTGAGCGATGCCGATTTCGCTCTGATCGCGCCGGGCCTCACGCATGAGAAGGCCAGGGCCAACGATCTGCTCTACAGCCCCGGCGACAATGTCGAGACGGTGCATTTTCCGTGCGGTCCGAGCCTGGTGTCGTACATCGTGTCCAATGAAGACGGCCGCGACGTCGAGACCATCCTGATCGGCCGTGAAGGCGCAGTCGGCGGCATTGTCAGCCAAGGCTATCTGCCGGCCTATACCCGCATCATGGTCAAATTCAGCGGACCGTTCTCACGCCTGAAAGTCGGAAAACTCGAAGTTGCGAAAGCCATCTCGCCGACGCTGCGCAGCGTTTTCGCGCGCTATGCCGATTGCATGCTGGCCCAGATCTTCCAGTCGACCGCCTGCAACGCGATCCATTCGATCGAGCAGCGCACCGCGAAATGGATCCTAGCGGCGATGGAGCGCACCAATGGCGACAACACCGTGCCGCTGACCCATGAGCAGCTTGCGACCTTGCTCGGCGTCGGCCGCAGCTATACCAGCCGCGTGATCCAGACCTTCAAGGCGGAAGGCGTGCTGGAGACCCGGCGCGGTTCCATCCTGATCCGCAACCCGGAAGCGCTGCGTATCCGGGCCTGCCTGTGCAACGAGGCGGTCAAAAGCCATTTCGAGGAAGTGCTGCGGGGCGTCTATCCGGCTCCCGAAAAAGACAATTAAGCCGGCGCATGGCGCGAAATGAAGGCTCCGGGCGCGAAACGAGCCATTGTTTTTTGGCCTTTTCTGAATATATTGCGCCGCAACGAGTAAGGATGTGCCCGGTCTCTTTGGCCGGGCTCCTTTTTGGGGGCACGAGCTCCGTCACATCTTAAGGATTTGAGCGTTATTCCGAGGGGCGGGTCCCGGTTTTCCGGCGAGATCGCGCTCCGCCATTGGCCTAGCCAGAAGAACAGCTATGAACCTTCGCAATATTGCCATCATCGCCCACGTCGACCACGGCAAGACTACCCTGGTCGACAAGTTGCTGCAGCAATCCGGCACCTATCGCGACAACCAGCGGCAGGTCGAGCGCGCCATGGACTCCAACGACCTGGAGCGCGAGCGCGGCATCACCATTCTGGCCAAATGCACGTCGGTGCATTGGGAAGACACCCAGATCAACATCGTCGACACCCCGGGCCACGCCGATTTCGGCGGTGAGGTCGAGCGTATCCTGTCGATGGTCGATGGCGTCATCGTCCTGGTGGACGCCGCCGAAGGTCCGATGCCGCAGACCAAATTCGTGGTCGGCAAGGCGCTCAAGCTCGGCCTGAAGCCGATCGTCGCCATCAACAAGGTCGACCGTCCGGACGCTCGCGTCACCGAAGTCGTCAACGAGGTGTTCGACCTGTTCGCCGCCCTCGACGCTACCGACGAACAGCTCGATTTTCCGATTCTCTACGGATCTGGCAAAAACGGCTGGATGGGAACGACACCGGACGCGTCTCACGACGTCGGCATGAAGCCGCTGTTCGATCTCGTCATCAAGCACGTGGCTCCGCCCGTGGTCGAGGAAGGCCCGTTCCGGCTGCTCGGCACCATTCTCGAGGCCAACCCCTATCTCGGCCGCATCATCACCGGCCGCATTGCCTCCGGTTCGGTCAAGCCGAACCAGGCGGTGAAGGTGCTGTCGCGCGACGGCAAGCTGGTCGAAACCGGCCGCATCACCAAGATCCTCGCCTTCCGCGGTCTCGAACGGCAGCCGGTCGATCTGGCCGAAGCCGGCGACATCGTCGCGATCGCCGGCCTGCCCAAGGGCACCGTGGCCGATACTTTCTGCGATCCGAGCGTCGAGGTTCCGATCCAGGCGCAACCGATCGATCCGCCGACGGTATCGATGTCGTTCATCGTCAACAACTCGCCGCTCGCCGGCACCGAAGGCGACAAGGTCACCAGCCGCCTGATCCGCGACCGCCTGCTGCGCGAGGCCGAGGGCAACGTCGCGTTGCGCGTGACCGAAGCCGCCGACCGGGATTCCATGGAAGTGTCGGGCCGCGGCGAATTGCAGCTCGCGATCCTGATCGAGACCATGCGCCGCGAAGGCTTCGAGCTCAGCGTGTCGCGTCCGCGCGTGGTGCTGACCAGGGACGAGAACGGCCAGTTGCTGGAGCCGGTCGAGGAAGTCGTGATCGACGTCGATGAGGAATTCTCCGGCGTCGTCGTGCAGAAGATGAGCGAACGCAAGGCCGAGATGATCGAGATGCGCCCCTCCGGCGGCAATCGGCTGCGGCTGGTGTTCTACGCGCCGACCCGCGGCCTGATCGGCTATCAGGGCGAGTTGATGACCGACACCAAGGGCACGGCGATCATGAACCGCCTGTTCCACAATTACCTTCCCTATAAGGGCGAGATCCAGGGCCGCCGCAACGGCGTCCTGATCTCCAACGATCAGGGCGAGGCCGTGGCCTACGCCATGTTCAAGCTGGAAGACCGCGGCCCGATGATGATCGAGCCCGGTTGGAAGGTCTACAAGGGCATGATCGTCGGCGAGCACACCCGCGAGAACGATCTCGAGATCAACATCCTCAAGGGCAAGCAGCTCACCAACATCCGCACCACCTCGAAGGATGAAGCGGTGCGCCTGACGCCGCCGATCCGGATGACGCTGGAAAAGGCGCTGGCCTATATCGAGGACGACGAGCTGGTCGAGATCACGCCGAAGTCGATCCGCCTGCGCAAGCGTCACCTCGACGCCAACGAACGCAAGCGCGCCGAAAAGACCAAGGAAGTGGTGGCGTGAGGCTATTGGCTTAGCCTCATCTGACTTGGCCTCATCGCTTGCAATATTGATCGTCCTTCCGGGGCCTGCGCCTTACGGCGCATCCCGGAACGACGACGGTGAGATAATCCAATGTCCCTCCCCTCCGAAATCGATGTCGCCATCATCGGCGCCGGTGCGGCCGGCCTTGGCGCCGCACACGCTCTGAACAACTCCGGCCTCTCGGTCATCGTGCTGGAAGCGCGTGAGCGTGTCGGTGGTCGCGCCCACACCATCATGGCCGCGCCCGACATCAGTTTCGATCTTGGCTGCGGCTGGCTGCATTCGGCCGACAAGAACCCGTTCGTCGGTATCGCCGCGCAACTGAATTTCGAGGTCGACAAGACCCGCCCGCCCTGGCGCGAGCAGAGTTTCGACGCCGGCTTTCCGCTGCAGGAGCGGCAGGATTTCATCGAGGCGATCGACGCGTTCTACGATCGCGCGGAGCGAGCCGCCAAGACCGGCAAGGATCCCGCCGCGAGCACCTGTCTCGAGCCCGGCAATCGCTGGAATCCGATGATCGACGCGCTCTCGACCTACATCAACGGCTGCGAGCTCGACTTGGTCTCGACCCTCGATATGGAGGCCTATGAGGACACCGAGATCAATTGGCGCGTGCGGCGCGGCTATGGCGCGCTGATCGGCGCTTATGGCGCGTCATGCCCGCGCGCATTCAACTGCAACGTGACGCGGATCGATCATTCCGGAAAACGCCTGCAGATCGAGACCTCCAAAGGCATGCTCACGGCCGGCAAGGTGATCGTCACCGTGCCGACCAATCTGATCGCCGACCAGGCCATCGGTTTTCACCCGCCCCTGCCGGAAAAGGTGGACGCCGCGCGCGGTTTGCCGCTCGGGCTTGCGGACAAGGTGATGCTGGCGCTGGATCAACCGGAGCAACTGCCGAAAGACGGCAATCTGCGCGGCGCCACCATGCGAACCGCGATGGGCACCTTTCACCTGAGGCCGTTCGGGCAGGCCTGTATCGAGGGATTTTTCGGCGGCAGCTTTGCGCAGGCGCTGGAAGACGCCGGCCCGGGCGCGCTCGCCGCGCAAAGCATCGACGAGATCGCGGCCCTGCTCGGCAACGACTATCGCCGCAGACTGAAGCCGCTGTCCGAATCGCGCTGGTCCCACGACCCGTTCGCGCGCGGCTCTTATTCGCACGCCTTGCCCGGTCATGCAGGGAAACGCGCAGTGCTGGCGGCTCCGGTCGATGGGCGCTTGTTCTTTGCCGGCGAGGCCACCTCGCCGAATTTTTTCTCGACCGCGCATGGGGCACTGGAGAGCGGGCAAAGGGCGGCGGGGGAAGTGCTGGCCGCGCAGGCAAAAACTTAACGGCCGATCGCCGCAGCTTCAGAACCAGCGTTCGCTGACGAGCACGGTATCGCCGGGGCCGATGGGCGTGCCGAGCGGCACGGTGGTGCGTATCGGGCCCGCGCCATCGGTGTGAGTCAAAGTGACCTGGTCGCGCTTGGCGCGCGGCGAGAAACCGCCCGCAATGGCGACCGCGCTTTCGACGGTCATGTTGGGCACATAAGGATATTGTCCGGGCGCCGCGACTTCACCGAGGATGAAGAACGGCCGGTAGGATTCGATCTCCACGGCCACCGATGGCTCGCGGATATAGCCGCTGCGCAGGCGGCGGGCGATCTCGGCGGCGAGTCCCGCCGGCGTTCGTCCGCGTGCCGGCACCGGGCCGATCAGCGGCATGGTGATGGAGCCGCCGGCGTCGATCGCATAGCTGTTGGTGAGGCCTTCCTGGCCGTAGACGACGACCCGTAGCTTGTCGCCGGCATCGAGGTGATACGCGGGATCGTAGCCTCCCGACGCCGCCGCATACGCAACCGGAACAGGCGCGGGCGTATCGTAACGCGACGAGGCAAAGCTGTTGCGTAGCGCCGCGACAGCACCGCCGCTATCCGCGGCATAAGCCGGCGAAGCGACGGCGCGTCGCGGGGCCACGCCATAGGGCTGGCCGTAAGTCATGTAATCGAGATCGCCCGGCTGCGCGGTCGCGACCGGACCTGATGTGTGCATACAACCCGACAAGCCGAGCGCGGTCAGGGCGACAGTGATCGGCAATCGAAATCCGCGCGCAACCGGCACCGGAGACATCCTCTTAGCGAGACAGCCCCAGTCTTGCATCGGCTATGGTTAACAAACGGTGTTAATACACGGCATCGAGCGCGTGCCCGGACCGCCGGTGCGCGCGCGGCTTAGCTCCGCGAATAACCGATCAGCGGCTTGCGGGGACGAAACAGCACCATCAGCAAAATGCCCAGCACGCCCATCACGGCAAAGACCGGCTGATCCAGCACGACCCGGATGACGCTGTTCCAGAGCCAGGGCGCGTGGCTGTCGACCCAGGTCTTGAATGCCTCCTGGCTGGATTGATGGAGGTCGTTCCAGAACTCGCCGAACCGGGTGAAGCGCAGGGTCTGATCGGCCACCCAGCGCGCGCCGTCATAGACCATGAAGATGAATCCGCCGGCCAGCAGCAGAAGCCCCACAAGGCGGAATAAACCGCGGATCATCCGTCACCCTCTTTACCGGCAGCGCCCCGAACGCTGTCAGCCATTAGCGGGGCGGCGCGGGAAATTCAACCTCGTCAACGCCTTATCGGCGGCGCCGGGCCGGGCGGCGGGGTTCGGAAGCGGCCGGAAGGCGTTGACGCTGCAAGCCGCGCCCTTTATAAGGACTGACGATGGCGGCGGGCGCAATCCTGCCGCCGCTATTATTTGAGAGGCGCGGTCATGCGAGCAAGTTTCGCTCCTGACACGGCACCTTTGGAATACCCGAGCACACCCCAGCGTCGATCATACGGTTGAACGGCGGGCGCGGTTTAGTCCGACCACCTGCGACCGGTCACCGCTACAGGAAATTTGAGAGCATGGCCAATACGACCTCTGCCAAGAAAGCGACGCGCAAGATTGCCCGCCGCACCATCATCAACAAATCGCGCCGCACCCAGATGCGCGGCGCCGTTCGCACCGTCGAAGAAGCGATCAAGAGCGGCGATCGCGAAGCGGCGCTGAAGGCGATGACCCGCGCCGAGCCGGAATTGATGCAAGCGGCGCAGCGCAACATCATTCACAAGAACAACGCGAGCCGAAAGGTATCGCGGCTTGCGCACCAGATCGCCAAGCTTGCGAAATGAACTGAACGAAAAAGACATTCGTCAAAGAGCCCGGCAATGCCGGGCTTTTTCTTTTGCGCATCCATCTCGCAGCAACAAGCTTCCGTGCAAGGAGCAACCGCGCTTCCGTGATTTTACTGGATGCCGCTTGCCCTAATCGAAACGCATCGCGCCAGCGCAAGCGATCCGCGTGATGTTGCCTAAGCCGTGAAGCTCTCTGCTTTTTCCGTGAGCATGACCGGCGAGAGTTACCCTGAAAAAGAATCTCGAAAAACGCCGTCTCGCTAGTCACTTACCCGCATAGCGAGCTCAAGCGTTCTGAAAAACGGTATTCGCCGCCGACGATTGTAAAGAATTTATTAAAAATTTTCGCGGCTGCAGCGAGATTTGTGACAACGCCTCGCACACGCGAATCTACGCGGTGATTCAAAAACTTGCTTTGCCATTTCGCGACCGCAGCGTCGCACATACGGATGCCGCGAAGCCGTGCGCCTCGATTCAAGGCATTGCGAGAAATCACGCATCGTGTATTTCTTTGTCTGTTCGCGGCGCCCACGGTTCTCCAGATCAGCGCGGTTTGAAAACCAGGGGCGAACGTGCAAATCGGCGGCGGTGTGCGCGTGTGCGACGCTTTCCAAGCGTTGGATGGGTTATGACTCATAGCAATATGAGCATGGTGGTGCTGTGTCTAAATTTCTCAGGCGGGACATTCATGTCTCGTCCGCTTCGAAAAAGAGAAATACGCACATGCCACGGGGTCCTATCAACGCCGGATGCGAAGGACGCGAACGAAAAGAGGGCTGAGACCAAGCGGTGAGCGGCTGAACGATTTTGAGTGTCAGGCGTTACTGCTGTGTTTTGAGAAATATCTGGACGGACAGCTTGCCGCGAGTCATCGCGGTGAGGGGGGAGGTTGTATGCTTTACGAGATCATCGCGGCGGTCGACTGGATTTCATTTTCAAACGATACCGCGGCTTTAAACGATACCGTGGCCCTTACCTCCAGCGTCGCCAGTACGCGGCCTCCAGCGCGAGCTCCGGACACACCGTCGAGTACTCGCTGACCTCGCGGAGGCTCTTTCTTCCAATCGAAGATCTGTCATGCGGCGTTGCGCCGAACGGCTGGTCTATGTCTGGAAGAAACTTCGCTTGAGGTCACGCCGCGCAGAATTCTGCACGGCGATTTTCATCCACCCAAAGATTTACTCTTGCAGAAAAGTCGTCAGGCAATGTCAAACATGGAACAGGATCGCTGGTCGCGCGTGAAGGGCCGGTTGCGCTCGAGCGTGGGGGAAGACGTTTATACCAGCTGGTTCGCGCGAATGGATCTGGAAGGCGTGCAGGACGAAAGCGTCCGCCTGTCGGTCCCGACGCGGTTTCTCAAGAGCTGGATCCAGGCCCATTACGCCGAGCGCGTTCTCTCCTGCTGGCAGGCCGAGATGCCGGAAGTACACCGGATCGACCTTACCGTGCGCACCGCGCTGCGGCCCGCTGCACCCGCCAAGGAGATGCCCGCGCCGGTGGATACGCGCCGCGTCGAGCGCGCCGCGCCCGAATTGCGCGCGACCGCGACCACGCCGGTTTCGGTCAATCATGACGCGCTCGGCGGCTCGCCGCTCGATCCGCGGCTGACCTTCGCAAGCTTCGTCATCGGCCGCTCCAACACGCTGGCGCATGCGGCGGCGCGTCAGGTGGCCGAAGGACGGCGCGGCGATCCCGTGATGTTCAATCCGCTTTACATTCACGCCGGCGTCGGGCTCGGCAAGACCCACCTGTTGCAGGCGGTGACCTGGGCCGGCAATTCCGGCAACGAACGCAAGGTGCTTTACCTCACCGCGGAAAAATTCATGTACGGCTTCGTCGCGGCGCTGAAGACGCAGACGGCGCTGGCCTTCAAGGAAGCGCTGCGCGGCATCGACGTGCTGGTGATCGACGATCTGCAGTTTTTGCAGGGTAAATCGACCCAGGCCGAATTCTGCCACACGCTGAACGCGCTGATCGACGCCGGCCGCCAGGTCGTGATCGCCGCCGACCGTCCGCCGTCCGATCTCGAAAGCCTCGACGACCGCGTGCGCTCGCGCCTGGCCGGAGGGCTCGTGGTCGAGATGGGATCGCTCGGCGAAGAATTGCGGCTCGGAATCCTCAAGTCGCGCGTCGCCGCCGCCCGCGCCCATCATGCCAGCTTCAGCGTGCCGGACCCGGTGCTCGATTATCTGGCGCGGACCATCACCCATAATGGCCGCGACCTCGAAGGCGCGATCAACCGCCTGCTGGCGCACAGCAAGCTCAACGCCCAGCCGGTGACGCTCGAGATGGCCGAGCGCGAAGTGCGCGACCTGATCCGCCCCCAGGAGCCTAAGCGCATCAAGATCGAGGACATTCAACGGGTGGTGGCGCGGCAGTACAATGTCAGCCGCTCCGACCTGCTGTCCTCACGCCGCACCGCCAACGTGGTGCGCCCGCGCCAAGTCGCGATGTATCTGGCCAAGACGATGACGCTGCGCTCGTTACCCGAGATCGGCCGTCGTTTCGGGGGACGCGATCACACCACGGTGCTGCACGCCGTGCGCAAGATCGAGGCGCTGGTCGGAAAGGACACGACGCTCTCCGAAGAGGTCGACGCGCTGAAGCGCCAGCTGCAGCAGGAGTGAGCCGCCTGCTGCCGTCTTCATGACATTCCGTCCCCTTGCCGTCCTGCCTTGTCGCTCCTCCCTTTGACCGGGGAAGAGCGGCAAAACTTCGCCAAAACGTGGGAAACGGCCTCGCGGTCTCTTGCGCTGGCGCGCCATCCGCGCCACCTTGGGGTCCCCCCGCGGGTTTGATCAAATCCAGCTTTGATCGGGCCTTTCGGGTATCAAACGCCCGGCGCGCCCCTTGTGGGCTGCCCGGCTTCCCCATTTTCGGATCAGGCGGGTATAGCAATGAAGGTCACCGTCGAACGCGCGCAACTTCTGAAATCGCTGGGACACGTCCACCGCGTGGTGGAACGCCGCAACACCATCCCGATTCTGGGCAACGTCTTGGTCCGCGCCGAAAGCGCCCGGCTGTCGCTGAAGGCCACCGATCTCGATCTTGAGGTGACGGAAACTCTGGCGGCGGAATCCGGCACCGGCGGGTCGACCACCGTGCCGGCGCATATGTTCTACGACATCGTCCGCAAGCTGCCGGACGGCGCGCAGGTCGTGCTGGAAGGCGATGGCGATCGCGCGGTGCTGGCGATCCGCGCCGGCCGGTCGCGCTTCACGCTGCAAACGCTGCCGGAAAACGATTTTCCCGATCTCGCCGCCGGCGACATGACGCACTCCTTCACGCTCGCCGCCTCCGACATGAAGCGGTTGATCGATCGCACGCAATTTGCGATCTCGACCGAGGAGACCCGTTATTATCTCAACGGCATCTATCTGCACGCCGCCGGCGACGCCAAGAATGCGACCCTGCGCGCGGTCGCGACCGACGGGCATCGTCTGGCCCAGATCGACCTGCCGCTACCGAAGGGCGCATCGGGCATGCCGGGCGTCATCGTCCCGCGCAAGACCGTCGGCGAAGTGCAGCGCCTGATCGAAGACAATGAAGCCGAGATTCAGATCGAATTGTCGCAAGGCAAGATCCGTTTCACCATCGGCAATGTCGTGCTGACCTCGAAGCTGATCGACGGCACGTTCCCGGATTACAGCCGGGTCATTCCGCAGAACAACGACAAGGAACTGATCGTCGACAAGAAGGACTTCGAGGCCGCGGTCGACCGCGTTTCGACGATCTCCAGCGAGCGCGGCCGCGCCGTCAAGCTATCGCTGTCGCCGGGCAAGCTGGTGCTGTCGGTGACCAATCCGGATTCCGGCAGCGCCACCGAAGAACTCGAAGTCGAATATGCCTCCGACGCGCTCGATATCGGATTCAACTCGCGCTACCTGCTCGACATCGCCGCCCAGATCGAGGGCGAGGTCGCGGTGCTCAAACTGGCCGATCCAGGCTCGCCGACGCTGGTCCAGGACAAGGATGCCAAGGGCGCGCTCTACGTGCTGATGCCGATGCGGGTGTGAGTTCTACAGCCGTCATTGCTTCATAGTCGTCATTGCCGGGCTTGACCCGGCAATCCATCAAAACTGAAATGGGCTATTGGGTGTACATTCTCGCAAACAAGCCCGACGGAACGCTCTATGTCGGCGTGACGAACAATCTGATGCGGCGCGTTTACGAGCATCGGGAAGGTCTGGCCGACGGCTTTACCAAGCGCTACGGCATCAAGATCCTGGTCTATTTTGAAGCGCATGACACGATCGCCGCGGCGCTTCAACGCGAGAAGAACATCAAGCATTGATCGCGCGAGTGGAAAATCGATTTGATCATCGCGAGCAATCCGGACTGGCGAGATTTATATGAAGATATTGTCCGCTGATGCGGACGATGGATTGCCGGGTCAAGCCCGGCAATGACGAGCAGCATGACCCCTTCCCGCATCCGACGCCTCGGCCTGACGCATTTCCGCAATTATCGCGCGGCGGGCCTTGAGACGCGCGGCGAGATGGTGGTGCTGGTGGGGCCCAACGGAGCCGGCAAGACCAACTGCATCGAAGCGATCTCGTTTCTGTCGCCTGGGCGCGGGCTGCGTCGCGCGACGCTTGACGAAGTCGCCGATATCCAGGGAGACGGCTCCTGGGCGGTATCGGCCGAGGTGGAAGGCGCGCTGGGGCTGGCCACGCTTGGCACCGGCATTGACGCTCCGGCCGGCGAAGCCGCCGCCACCAGCCGTCGCTGCCGGATCGACCGCGAGCCGGTCGGCTCGGCTACGGCGTTCGGCGATCATCTGCGCATGGTCTGGCTGACGCCGTCGATGGACGGGCTGTTCGCGGGCGGAGCGTCGGAGCGGCGGCGCTTTTTCGATCGCCTGGTGCTGGCGATCGACAGCGAACATTCGGCGCGGGTCTCGGCGCTCGACCGCTCGTTGCGATCGCGCAACCGGCTGCTCGAGGTGCGCAATTTCGACGACCATTGGTGCGACGCGATCGAGCGCGAAACCGCCGAACTGGCCGTCGCGGTGGCGGCGACACGCGGCCAGACCCTGACCAGACTGGCCGCGATGCTGCGCCAGCGCGGCGCGCAGTCCGCGTTCCCTGCCGCGGCGATCGCGCTGGACGGCTGGATGGAGAATGCGCTGGTAAACGAGCCGGCTACGGCCGTCGAGGACCGCTATCGCGAAATCCTGCGCCAGGGACGCGCCCGCGACGCCGCCGCCGGCCGCACGCTCGATGGCCCTCATCTGACCGATCTGCAAGTGATCTACGCGCCGAAAAACATGCCGGCCCGTGACGCCTCGACCGGCGAGCAAAAGGCGCTGCTGATCGGGCTAGTGCTGGCGCATGCCAGCCTGGTTGCGGAAATGACCGGCATCATACCGCTGCTGCTGCTCGACGAGGTGGTCGCGCATCTCGATCCCGCCAGGCGCAAGGCGCTGTTCGCGGAACTGGCCAGGCTCGGCTCCCAGGTCTGGATGACCGGCGCCGATCCCGCCGCCTTCGCGGATATCGGCGCATCGGGTGAGATTTTCGACGTCGAGTCCGGCCGTATCACGCCACGCGGCCGCACCTGATCGCTCTTGCTTGTTGGCGATTTTCGGCGCCTCGTTCGCGCCGCGTGGAGGGTACGAAAGCCAGTTCCGGGGAGCGCTGCCGCACGCCCGAATCAGCCTTTTTCAACCCCCTCGAATCGATCCCCGAGCGCCTTGAAAAACCCTTAAAAAATCCCATTTATTCAATAGCTTGTTGCGAGAGCCTTTGCGCTAGGCGCATGGCTTGTTTCATGGCATAAATAGCTCCATCAGCGCCTGATCTTGCGCCGCTGATTCGGGACATCCTCGAAGGCATCACATGACAGAACCAGCCCGGCAAACCATCGCCGACACTGAGCATTCCATTCCGGTCGAGTACGGCGCGGAATCGATCCGGGTCTTGAAGGGCCTCGATGCCGTGCGCAAGCGGCCGGGCATGTATATCGGCGACACCGATGACGGCTCGGGCCTGCATCACATGGTCTATGAAGTCGTCGACAACGCCATCGACGAGGCGCTTGCCGGCCACGCCACCGCGGTGGAAGTGGTGCTCAACGCCGACAATTCCGTGACCGTGCGCGACGATGGCCGCGGCATTCCGGTCGACATTCACAAGGGCGAGGGCATTTCCGCGGCCGAGGTCATCATGACCCAGCTCCACGCCGGCGGAAAGTTCGACCAGAATTCCTACAAGGTCTCCGGCGGTCTGCATGGCGTCGGCGTCTCCGTCGTCAACGCGCTGTCGAGCAAATTGCAGCTTCGGGTCTGGCGCGACGGCAAGGAGCATTTCGTCGAGTTTGCCCATGGCGACGCGGTAGCGCCGCTGAAGGTGGTCGGCGAGTCCCATGGCAAGCGCGGCACCGAGGTGACATTCCTCGCCTCCCCCGAGACCTTCAAGAACATCGACTACGATTTCGCCACCCTCGAGCATCGTTTGCGCGAGCTCGCCTTCCTCAATTCCGGCGTTCATATCGTGCTGTCCGACATGCGCCACGCGGTCGAGAAGCGCGAGGAGATGCATTACGACGGTGGCGTCGAGGAATTCGTCAAATATCTCGACCGCAACAAGAAGGCGATCGTGCCCGCTCCGATCATGGTCCGTTCGGAATTGAACGGCATCGGCGTCGAGGCGGCGCTGTGGTGGAACGACAGCTATCATGAGAACGTGCTGTGCTTCACCAACAACATCCCGCAGCGCGACGGCGGCACCCATCTCGCCGGCTTCCGCGGCGCGCTGACGCGCCAGGTCAACGGCTATGCGGAAGCGAACGCCAAGAAGGAAAAGATCGCGCTGACCGGCGATGACTGCCGCGAAGGTCTTACCGCGGTGCTGTCGGTGAAAGTGCCCGATCCGAAGTTTTCGTCGCAGACCAAGGACAAGCTGGTGTCCTCGGAAGTGCGTCCCGTGGTCGAGAACGTGCTCAACGAGGCGCTGGCGGCGTGGTTCGAGGAGCATCCGGCCGAGGCCAAGGTGATCGTCGGCAAGGTGATCCAGGCCGCCGCCGCGCGCGAAGCCGCCCGCAAGGCGCGCGAACTGACCCGCAAGAATCCGCTGAGCGTTTCCTCGCTGCCCGGCAAGCTCGCCGACTGCCAGGAAAAGGACCCCGCGAAATCGGAACTGTTCATCGTCGAGGGCGACTCGGCCGGCGGCAGCGCCAAGATGGGCCGCAACCGCGAATTCCAGGCGGTGCTGCCGCTGCGCGGCAAGATCCTCAATGTCGAGCGCGTCCGCACCGACAAGATGCTGTCCAGCGAGCAGATCGGCACGCTGATCACGGCGCTTGGAACCGGCATCAGTGATGATTTCAGCGCCGACAAGCTGCGCTACCACAAGATCATCGTGATGACCGACGCCGACGTCGACGGCGCCCATATCCGCACGCTGTTGCTGACCTTCTTCTATCGGCAGATGCGCGAGCTGATCGACCGCGGCCACCTCTATATTGCCCAGCCGCCGCTCTACAAGGTGGCGCGCGGCAAGTCCGAACAATACCTGAAGGACGAGCGGGCGCTGGAAGACTATCTGATCTCGACCGGCCTCGACGACTGTGTCTTCAGGCTGGCATCCGGCGAAGAGCGCAGCGGCCGCGACCTCAAGGAGCTGGTCGAGGATGCCCGCATCATCCGCGGCATATTGAACAATCTGCACGGCCGCTATAACCGCAAGGTGGTCGAACAGGCGGCCATCGCCGGGGTGCTGAACCCGCGCGTTACCGCCGACATTGCCACCGCCAACGCCGCCGCGGACTACATCGCGCGCCGGCTCGACGTGCTGGCCGATGAGGTCGAGCGCGGCTGGATCGGACGTTTCACCGAGGGCGACGGCTTCTTCTTCGAGCGCACCGTGCGCGGCGTCAAGGATGTCGCCATGATCGATGATGCGCTGCTCGGCTCGGTCGATGCGCGCAAGCTCGACGATTACGCCGTCAAGCTCCAGGAAGCCTATCCGAAACCGGGCCTGCTGCGCCGCAAGGACACTGAAACCCCGATTCACGGCCCGATCGACCTGTTCGAGGCGGTGACGGACGCCGGCCGCAAGGGCGTGACGCTGCAACGCTACAAAGGTCTCGGCGAGATGAATCCGGGCCAGCTCTGGGAGACCACGCTGGACATCGACGCGCGCTCGCTGTTGCAGGTGAAGATCAAGGAGGTCGATGAGGCCGACGACATCTTCACCAAGCTGATGGGCGACGTGGTCGAGCCGCGGCGCGAATTCATCCAGGACAACTCGCTCAGCGCCACCATCGACATCTAAGGCGTGGTGAAGCCACATGCCGCCGGTCCAATATGTCGTTGAAGGCGGCCATCGGTTAACCGGCACCATCGAGCCGTCCGGCAACAAGAATGCGGCGCTGCCGATCATCGCCGCAGCACTGCTCACCGAACATCCGGTGACGCTGGAAAACGTGCCGCGGATTCGCGACACCGAAACGCTGGTCGAACTGGTCCGCTCCGTCGGCGCGTCCGCCGAATGGCAGAGCCGCAACACGCTCGCGATCCATGCCAAGGAAATCCGGGCCACCGATCTCGACCCCGAATTATGCGCGCGGATCCGCGCCTCGATCCTGCTGGCCGGACCGTTGCTCGCCCGCTGCGGCGAAGTCACGCTGCCGCCGCCCGGCGGCGACGTGATCGGACGCCGGCGCCTCGATACGCATTTTCTGGCGTTCGAGCAGCTCGGCGCCACCGTGACGACGACCCACCGGCTTGAATTTCGGGCTTCGCGTCTCAAGGGCGCGGACGTCTTCCTCGACGAACCAAGCGTGACCGCCACTGAAAACGCGCTGGTCGCGGCGGTGGCGGCGCATGGCACGACCTATCTGCGCAACGCCGCATCCGAACCGCATGTGCAGGATCTCGCACATTTCCTGGTCGCGATCGGCGCCCGCATCGAAGGCATCGGCACCAACACCATGATCGTACACGGCCCGGCGACGCTGGGCCCGGCGCGCTATGCGATCGGCCCCGACCATATCGAGGTCGGCTCGCTGATCGGGCTCGCCGCGGTGACACGATCGCCTTTGCGGATCGCGCGCGCCGGCGTCGAACATCTGCGCTCGATCCGGATGGGATTTGAGCGGCTCGGCATCGTCTGTGGCGTCGAAGGCGATGATCTCGTCGTGCCTTCGGGCCAGGCGATGAAGATCAAGGACGATTTCGGCGGCCATGTGCCGAAGCTGGAAGACCAGCCCTGGCCAGCCTTCCCCGCCGACCTGATGTCGATCGCGATCGTGACCGCGAGCCAGTGCGACGGCGTGATCCTGATGTTCGAGAAGATGTTCGAGTCGCGGATGTTCTTCGTCGACAAGCTGATCTCGATGGGCGCGCGCATCGTGCTGTGCGATCCGCACCGCGCGATCGTGGCGGGGCCAAGCCGCCTTCACGCCGCCTCGATGATATCGCCCGATATCCGCGCCGGCATGGCGATGCTGCTGGCCGCGGTATGTGCCGAAGGCACCAGCACCATCAACAATGCCGACCAGATCGAGCGCGGCTATGAGCGGATCGATGAACGCCTCAACGCGCTCGGCGCGAAAATCACCCGCGTGCCGGAGCGTGGCTGACCGGCAGGAAAGCGGATCGCTCCCATTGCCGGCAACCGGTGAAGCCGGATGGACCGATGATTTGCCGGATGCAGCAGCCATTAAACACGACCGTCATTCCGGGGCGCGCTATAGCGCGAACCCGGAATCCATATATGGCCCGATGGATTCCTGGTTCAGCCCTGCGGGCTGCCCCGGAATGACGGTGGGAGGAGGCGGCGGCACCCGCAAAACGGCCCGACGGGCAAATCACCAAAAGTCTGGCCAGCCCTTTTGCAGAAAATATTCCGCTTCCCGCCGTGGCCAAATCACCGCTTTAACTCCGCGTGTCTCACCGCGGATGAGGGGCGGCTCGCGATCGTCACGAACGTTGCGGTGGAATGCGGTGGACGCGGCAGCGGCGAGAGACGAACGCTGTTGTTGCGGACGGCGAAGTCGTGTGGTCCTGACGCCCCGACGCTGGCGTCAAATTCGCGAAGACGCGTTGCCGCGTCTCGCGGGTGATGGTGACAATAAAGCCCGGTCGCCAGGGAGAGCACGAAGGAAACCGTTAAAACCATTGCGCAGGGAAGGCCGGGCTGTCCCGGTGTACCTGTGGTGACGAACTCGTGTGCTTTTTACCTTTTGCACGCGAGGCTGCGGGTGCAACGGGCACCCGGCCTTCCCCGCGCCCTCCCTTGAGGGTCGCGCTGCGCCCTCTGTTTTTTCGAGGGGCATTCTTGATGCATCACTCGGGCAGTTCACGCGCCGCGGGAACGTGAAGCCATGACTGCCGTCCTGTTGCGGCCCAGGCTAGAGCGTTTTTGAGTGAAGTGGATACCGGTTCGCGCGAAGAAAACGCGTCAAAACAAGAATCAATAGCTTTGGTTCTGATTCAATCCGAACCAAGCTCTTGATAAGCAAAGGGCGGCAGACCGCTTGCTGGGATGCTATAGCGTTATAAGTTCTGGCTGGATTGATCCGCTCGCCGGCAAACAGGCTTTTTGACCATGAAGGTCCGCGAGGTTGCACCCGATATCGATACCGGCGCACTGCTCTCCGGCGCGCAATTCGCCGACGCTTTCCGCATTGAAACGCAGCGCGAAATCCGCGACGCGCGTCAGGCCGCGGAGCGGATGACGGAGCGCTCGCCGCGATGGATCGAAGTTCTGATGTCGCTCCGCAATCTTCTGGTCGCCCCGTTTGGCTTGAAAACATCGGGCGAGGGCGAATGGCCGTCCCGCGAGATGATCGGGATATTTCCGGTCCTCCGCGAAACACCGGATCGCCTTGTCGCAGGCTTCAACGACAAGCATCTGGATTTTCGCCTGGTGGTGGACGTCGCCTCTTCCGGCTCCGGCCAACACGTTACCGCGACGACGCTGGTCAGGACGCATAACCGGCTCGGCCGCGTCTATCTCGCAATCATCCTGCCCTTTCACCGCCTGATCGTTGCCGCCATGCTGCAAAAGGCGGCGGCTTGAAACCCATATTGGTCAACGTGCTAGAAATGCAGAAGCCATACGGTGCCGGGCCGCATGATGGCCGCAAGAGATCGAGCTATCGACGTACACGGGTGGCCGCAAATCAATCGAGAGCGACATGGTGAGAAGTCTGGAACTTGGGCTGGATACGTTCGGCGATGTGACGACCGGGATTGATGGCCATCCCCTGCCTCATGCCCAGGTGATCCGAAACGTCATCGACGAGGCTGTCCTCGCCGATCAATTGGGCATCGACTTTTTCGGCGTCGGCGAACATCACCGGACCGACTTCGCGGTGTCCGCGCCGGAAGTCGTGCTGGCTGCAATTGCGGGGCGCACGAAACGAATTCGTCTGGGCTCGGCGGTGACGGTGCTCAGTTCGGACGATCCCATCCGGGTGTTCCAGCGGTTTGCAACGCTGGACGCCGCATCGGGCGGGCGTGCCGAAGTCATTCTCGGCCGCGGATCCTTCACGGAATCCTTTCCGCTGTTTGGATTCGAGCTCAGCGATTATGAGCGGCTTTTCGAGGAAAAACTCGACCTGTTCGCGGCCCTGATCGCGCAGGAGCCCGTCACCTGGCAAGGCACGACGCGGCCGCCCCTGGTCGATCAGCGCGTGTTCCCGCCGGTCGAGACCGGACATCTCAAGACCTGGATCGGCGTTGGCGGCAGCCCGGAATCCGTGGTGCGCGCGGTCCGGTACGACATGCCGCTGATGCTTGCCATCATCGGCGGCGATCCGAACCGCTTCCAGCCTTATGTCGATCTCTATCGCCGCGCCTATGGTCAGATCGGTCGACCGGTGCAGCCGATCGGCGTGCATTCGCCGGGCTATGTCGCGGACAGCGACGAACAGGCGCACGAAGAACTCTGGCCGGATTACAAGCGGATGCGTGACCGGATCGGCGCCGAACGCGGCTGGCCGCCGATGCAGCAGGCCGAATTCGATCGGGAGGCGGCCCACGGCTCCCTGTATGTCGGCTCGCCGCAGACAGTGGCGCGCAAGATCGTATCGACCGTGCGCGCGCTCGGGATTTCGCGGTTCGACATGAAGTATAGCGCCGGCGGGCTGCCCCACGAAAAGCTCATGCGCAGCATCGAGCTTTACGGGACCAAGGTGATTCCGCTGGTTCGCGAATTGCTGGCCGGCTCAGCGTAGCTGAGCCAGAATTCCGGCGATGTCGCCCATGCCCCAATGTTCGCGAAGCCGGCCATCCTTCACGGTGAATATATCGCATGAAGTGAATTTCAGCCGGCGATGGGTCGGCGCGACGCCCAGATAGGCTCCGTCATGCGTGCCGGTATAGACGAAACTCGCGGCGATCCGGTCGCCGGTTACGATCGCCGTTTCGACGGCGACCTGCAGGTCGGACATGCCCGCCAGCCGCGCGGCAAAGAAATCGACCGACGCCTGCTTAGGGGATTTTCCCGCGGCCGGCGCAGGAGCCGCCGCGCTGAACTGGTGGTTGACATAATCCTCCGAGAACAGATCAGCGAAGGCCCCGATGTCGTGCGCGCTCAACGTGGCGGCGAAGCGATCCGGCAAGGATTGCGTCGCGCCGTTCTGGGCGAGCGCGGCTGTGGAAACGGCGCCGGCGGCCGTTACCGCCCCGGCGATCAGGAATTTGCGTCGTTGCATGGTTGCCTCCGTCATCGGCATTTGCTGGAATTCCGCCTGACCATTACATCAGTTCGCGACCGGCGCCAGTCTCGAGCCCTGCCGCATGGAAAGCAGGGGTCTGACCCGCAACCGGCGAAGTTGACGGCGCTCCGCGAGCGCCGTACCAAAATCGCATAGGGAACGCATAAGAACGAACGAGGCAATGCATGGCCCATGAAACCGCAACGCTCGCCGCTTACGTCGCCGATCTGAAATTCGAGGACATCCCGGCGCAGGTGCTGGAGCGCGCCAAGGTGCTGACGCTCGACTTCCTCGGCAGCGCGATCCGGGCGCGGCGGGATGCGGAATCCACACCGTCGCTGCTCAACATGCTCGAAGCGCTCGCGCTCGACGGCAAGGGCTCCTCCACCGTGTTCGGCGATGACAAGACCTGGACGCCTGCGGTCGCAGCCCTGCTCAACGGCGCGCTCGGCCATTCGCTGGATTTCGACGATACCCACGCCGATTCCTCGCTGCATCCGAGCGCGCCGGTGGTGCCGGCCGCGTTCGCGGTCGGCGAAATGGTCGGCGCATCGGGCCGCGACGTGCTGACCGCGATCGTGGCCGGTTATGAAGTCTGCTGCCGACTCGGCAACGCGCTCGACCCGACCTCGCATTACGCGCGCGGCTTTCACCCCACCGCGACCGCGGGCACCTATGGCGCCGCCGCCGCCGCCGCAAAACTGTTCGGCCTCCCAAAAGACCGGATCGTCGCGGCGTTCGGCGTCTCCGGCAGCCAGGCCGCGGGCTCGCTGCAATTCCTGGTCAACGGCGCCTGGAACAAGCGCTATCAGGTCGGCGCCGCCGCCATGAACGGCGTGATCGCGGCGACGCTGGCGCGCAACGATTTCGTCGGCGCGATCGAATCGGTCGAGGGCAAGCATGGCCTTCTGGTCGGCTATAGCGACAATGCGCATCCCGGCAAGGCCGTGGCCGGGCTCGGCGACATCTATGAAACCATGAAGATCGGCGTAAAGCCCTATCCGAGCTGCCGCTATACCCATGCCGCGCTCGATGCGCTGATCGCGATGCGCCGCGAGCACAATCTGACGCCGGACCAGATCAAGCGCGTCGAGATCGGCCTGCACCGCAACGGCATCACGCTCACCGGCGACGCCGCCACCAAGCGGCATCCGACCTCGATCGTCGGCGGCCAGTTCTCGATGTTCTTCACCGGCGCGGTCGCGCTCGATCAGGGCCGCTTCGGCTGGGACGATTACGACAAGCTCGGCGATGCCGCGGTCGACGCGCTGGCCGACAAGTTCGACGTGGTGCAGGACGACCGGCTCGAAATCGGCCGCAGCCATCCGTTCGGCGCCCGCGTCAGCATCGTAACCGACGACGGCGTGCATGAGCGGATTTACGCCGACCCGTCCGGCGAGCCGAATTCCTTTCCGGACGCGCAGGCGATGCAGCAGAAATTCCTCACCCTCGCCCGCCCGGTGCTGAGCGGCCGCGCCGAGCAATTCGCAAGCGCGATCCTGTCGCTGGAGCGGTTCGACCGCGTCGAGAAGGCCACACAGCTTGGCCGGCAATAGGACGCTAAACGGCAGTTATTTCGCACTCGCCGCGTCGCTGATGGCGCGCAGCAGCGCCAATAGCGCCGCATTGAGCGGCGTCGCGACATGAAGCCGTTGACCGGCCGCGACGACGGCGCCGGTCAGGGCTTCGACTTCGAGCGACCGCCCCGCCAGCCGATCGAAATACATCGAGGTGCCGGCTTCGGGAGGATAGGTGAGCAGCGTCGCCAGGGTTCGCTGCGATTCGTCCTCGGCCAGATGCGCCCCGTCGGCGCGCGCCACCGCCACGGCCTCGTCGAGGATCGCGACACACAACGCCTTGATGTCGTCGCGCCGGAACACTGCCTGCCGCTGCAAGGTGAGCGCCGTGACGGGATTGGCGATGGCGTTGATCAGCAGCTTGCGCCACGCCAATGTCGGAAAATCGTCGCTGGTCAGAACGCGCAGCGCCGTACCTTCGAGCAGTCGCGCAAACGCGCGGCCATCGGCATCGTCCGGCACGGCGAGGTCATGTTCCGCGACCTGGCGCAGGCGGACTTGGTCATGACCGAGCCGCTCGCCATTATAATAGACGATGGCCGGAACGATACCCGCGCCACCGGCCAGAGGCGCGACCCGCGCGACATGATCGATCCCGTTCTGCAAGACCGCAACCCGCGTCGCCGAATCGCACAGCCGCGCCAGCCACGGCGCGGTCAACGGCGTCTGCTGGACCTTGGTGCAGAGCAGAACCCAATCGACGCGCGATGCCTGCGCCGGGTCCGTCAGCGCGCGCAACGGCACCTCGACGCTTCCTGCCGATTGTTCAAGCACCAGCCGCTCGATCGGATGCCGGACGCAGGCGACGACGTCATGCCGATCGGCAATGCGCAGGCATCCCGCCGCGACACCCCCGATGCTTCCAAGGCCAATGACAGCAACGGTGGAACGGTCCTTCTGGGATGGGGGCAGGGTCATGACCTCGACATATTGACTGAAATTGCGTGCTCAGATGGGGCGGGTTCCGGCGAAAGCGCCGGCTTTATACACGTGCTTACCGCCATCGTCGCAGGGTGTACAAGCGGCGGGCTTCGCCGCTCCGGCAACGCAGGGCGTGCTGACGGATCTTGCCGCGGCGGCGAATGGAGGCTTGAGCGCGCCCAGACAATTGCTGCTATGATTGCCGCAAAACTCACGGAGTTTCCTCATGAGCTGGCTTCCCTCCAACGATCCCATCCTCGGCGATCCCCGCTCCTGCGATGCGCTGGAACTGGTCATCGTGCCGCGCACCCGTGACCTCGGCGACGGCTTCGAGGTGCGCCGCGCGCTGCCGCATGGCAAGCGCCAGATGGTCGGCCCTTTCATCTTTTTCGACCATTTCGGTCCGGTGCAGTTCATCGCCGGCAAGGGCATGGACGTACGCCCGCATCCGCATATCGGGCTCGCCACCGTCACCTATCTGTTCGACGGCAGCATCATGCACCGCGACAGCGAGGGCAACATCCAGGAAATCCAGCCCGGCGCGATGAACCTGATGACGGCCGGGCGCGGCATCGCCCATTCGGAGCGCACCCCCGACGTACAGCGGCGCGACGGGCAGAAGATGCTCGGCCTGCAAAGCTGGATCGCGCTGCCGCAAGCCTCGGAGGAGATCGCACCTTCGTTCCAGCATTATTCGGCCGGGAGCCTGCCCACCGTCAAGGAACGCGGCTTCACCGCGCGCATTATCGCCGGCAGCGGATTTGGCGTAAAATCGCCGGTCACGATGGTGTCGCCCTGGTTCTACACCGAGGTCACGGCCGAGCAGGGCGTCAGCCTGCCGCTCGATCCCGATCATGAGGAACGCGCGATCTATGTGGTCGACGGCGAAGTCGAGATCGCCAATGAACGCTATGAATCGCCGCGCCTTCTGATCTTCCGGCCCGGCGACCGCATCACCGTGAAGACGCTGAAACCGACCCGGATGATGTTTCTCGGCGGCGACGCGCTCGAGGGTCCGCGCCATATCTGGTGGAATTTCGTCTCCTCCAGCAAGGAACGGATCGAGCAGGCCAAACAGGACTGGAAAACCGGTCATTTCGCACCCGTTCCCAACGAACACGAGTTCATTCCGCTGCCGGAGTAGGTTATCCCCTCTCTCCCCGGCCACCGCTCGCGCCCAGCGCGGGGGTGCCTTCTGTTGAAAGCCTGACTGATGACCACCATGCTCGCCAGCGACCTTCCCTTGCCCCGGATCGGACGCGGCAAGGTCCGCGATATCTACGCCGTCGGCGACGATCGCGTCCTGCTGCTGACGACCGACCGCATCAGCGCCTTCGACGTGGTGATGGCCGAGACGATCCCGATGAAAGGCGCGGTGCTGACCCAGATCAGCGCCTGGTGGTTCGGACAACTCGAAGGCGTGGTGCCGCACCACATGATCAGCGCCGACGCCGACGCCATCATCAAGGAAGTGCCGGCGCTGCAGGGCCATCGCGATGAACTCGCCGGGCGCGCGATGCTGTGCCGGCGCACCACCGTCTTCCCGATCGAATGCGTGATCCGCGGCTATCTGTCGGGCTCGGCCTGGAAAGAATATGCCGCCCAAGGCACGCTGGCGGGCGAGAAGCTGCCCTCCGGCCTGCTTGAAAGTGCAAAGCTCGAGCCCGCGATCTTCAGCCCGGCGACCAAGGCCGAGACCGGGCATGACGAGAACATCACGATCAGCCGGATGCGCGAGCTCCTCGGCGACGAAGTGACCTATACGCTGGAGAGCATGACCCGCGCCGTCTACACGCTCGGCGAAGAGCTGGCCCGCGAGCAGGGCATCGTCATCGCCGACACCAAATTCGAGTTCGGCCGGGACGGCGACGGGCGTATCATTCTGATCGACGAAGTCATGACCCCCGACAGTTCGCGATTCTGGGCGGCGGACGTCTACAGACCCGGCCAGCCGCAACCGAGCTTCGACAAGCAGCCGCTGCGCGACTATCTCGATGGCGAGCGCCGCGCCGGACGCTGGAACGGCGAAGCCCCGCCCCCGCCATTGCCGGCCGCCGTCGTGGACGCCACCAGCAAACGCTATCTCGAGGCCTACCGGCGCATCACGGGAGCCGATCTCAAACTCGTGTAGGAGGCGCGCCCTGGCTTCGGGGCCTGTTTCGGCGAAGTCATAAAAAATACATTTTCCTCGCGGGTCGCGGTCGTCTACCACTAGAGCGTTTTCGAGCGAAGTGGATTCCGGTTTGCGTGAAGAAAACGCGTCCAAACAAAAACATAGAGCCTCGGTTCTGATCAGAACCGAAAGGCGCTGACGATCGAAGTCAGAGGCGAATGCGCGCGTGGTCAGCCAATCCGCTACCCATCAATCCGCTGCTCTCGGTCCGAAGTTGCGCACGGCGCTGAACGACATTCTCGGCGGCAGCGCCGCCAGCGTCCTCACCATCACCTTCGGATTGTCCTACTCGCTCCTGATCTTTGCCGGGCCGCTGGCGTCGAATCTGTCCTACGGCGTCGCCGCCACCTTCGTCTCATCGGCGATTCTCGGACTGGTGATCGCGCTCGGAAGCTCGTTGCCGTTTGCGATCGCCGCTCCCGACACGTCCACCGCGGCAATGACCGGAATACTGGCCTCGTCGCTGGTCGAACGCATGGCGGCGACCGATTCGTCGGCTCCGGTGCTTGGACCGGTGCTCATCACCGTCAGCCTTGCCACGATAGCGACCGGAATCACGCTTTGCGGTTTCGGCATGACGCGGATGGGACGCGCGATCCGCTATGTGCCCTACCCCGTGGTCGGCGGCTTCCTCGGCGCCACCGGCTGCCTGATCCTGCTTGGGGCCGTCCGGGTCATCACCGGATTCCGCATTCAGTTCACGGCGCTCGACCGGTTCGCCAATGTGCTGACGCTGTCCGAACTCGCGGCGGCCTGCGCGATGGCGCTGGTGCTATATTTGACATGGCACCGCACCCGCACGCCGTTCGGACTGCCGGCCATCCTGATCGGCGGGGTCATCGCCGCCCATGCCGCGTTCTGGCTCGCAGGAATCTCATTGGCACAGGCGCAGGCGGCGGGCTGGACCTTCACGCCGCCGCCGCATGTGCATTTCATGTTGCCGTGGAATGCGCATGAAACCGGTCGCTATCCCTGGTACGCGCTGCCGGATATCGCCGGCAATCTGGTCGCCGTCATTTTCGTGACGGCGTCGACCACGCTGTTCAACACCACCGGAATCGAAGTCGCGGTCCATCGCGAAGCCAATCTCGAACGCGAGCTGAACACGACCGGCCTCGCCAACGTGCTGTCGGGCGTCTTCGGAGGCTACACCGGCTGCATTTCGGTCAGCCGCTCGGTGCTCAACTTCAACAGCGGCGGCAGCGGACGCCTTTCCGGCCTGACCGCCGCCGCGATTTCCATATTGATGCTCGCCTTTGCGCCGTCGTTGCTGGGCTATATGCCGAAATTCGTGCTCGGCGGCCTGCTGATCTATCTGGGCGCGGACCAGCTTCACCGATGGATCGTGCAGTCGCGGCGGCGGCTTTCATTGTCGGAATATCTGTCGCTGCTGGCGATCATCGTCATCATCCTGCAATGGGGCTTCATCGCCGGAATCCTGATCGGCGTCGTGATCGGCTGCGCGACCTTCGCGCTGAGCGCGGCGCGCATCGATTCCATCAAATACGGTTTCGACGGCTCGGAATATCGCAGTTCGCTCGATCGCTCGCGCGACGACCTGGCGGTGCTGGCCACGCACGGCGCCGCCATCCAGGGCCTGAATTTACAGAGCTATTTGTTTTTCGGTTCGGCCAACCGGCTCTACCAGCACGTCAAGGCGCTGTTGCAGCGCCACCCCGAATGCCGCTTTCTGGTATTCGACTTCAAGCTCGTCACCGGAATCGACTCCTCGGCCGCCTATAGTTTTGCCCAGATCAAGCGAACCGCCTATGACCGCGGCATCCGGCTGGTGCTGACCCATCTTCCGCCTGCGGTGGAGAAGACCTTGCGATCGAGCGAATTCATCTCGCGCGAGGTGAGCGTCGTGCCCGAACTGGATCATGCGCTGGAATGGTGCGAGAATGAGGTGATCGCGCAGCATCAGGGCCTCGAACAGGAGGAAGCCAGCCTGCGCGACTGGTTCATCCGGCTGTTCGACACCGAGCGCGACGCCGCGGAATTGATCCGCCGCTGCCAGCGCCTCGAAGTAGCGGCGGGCGACATCATCGTTCGCGCCGGCGAGGCCGCCGATTCCATGCATTTCATTCTGGACGGACGCGTCGGCATCATGGTCCCCGCGGACGGAGACCGCACCACACGGGTGCGCAGCCTCGGCCGCTACACGACGATCGGCGAGATGGGCCTGGTCTCGCAGACGCCCCGCAGCGCGACGATCCAGGCCGAAATCGCCAGCATTCTTTACGTGCTGCGCGCCGATCAGTTCGAGGCCATCATGACCGGCGATCCGGCGCTCGGCCGCAAGCTGTTGACCTACTTTGTTTCGGTGATGGCCGAGCGCCTGACCTTCGCCAACCGCACCATCGCGGTGCTGCGGCGATAGAGCCGTTACGACTCAGAGGCGTCATGCCCACGTCCGTCGCGGAGCATCACGTCTTTCTTACTCATGCGGCCCTAAAGATATGGCCGGGACGAAGCCCGGCCATATCGAAAGAGAGATCGGAGGGGTATGCCGACACGTTAAGAGCGAGGCGGCTAACTCATTGAAAAGTCACGGCGGCGTCGGCTAAGAGTGAGTCGGATTCTTACTTTAAGACGGCGTCATTTGGTCGTTTTTGACAATAAGAACGGTCGACCTTGCTAAGCCATTGAAATCAAACCAATCTTGGTGAGCACGATGCAAGTGTCAGTCGGCGCAGCGTCCGATCTGGTCGACCGGTTTGAGGAGTTGCTGGCAACGCACTCGATCAGCGTTCCCCGCCACACCGAGACGGGCGCAGACATGCTCCCGTTCCGGTCGATCCTGGAAATGGTTCGGCAGGGGTTCGCCGGCAATCCCGACGACCTACGCAAGGAATACACGGCCGCGCTGGCAGTTCACGATTTGGCGGCCAAACTGCTGCAGGTCCGGCACCTCCCGGGCTTCGACGCCCTCATTCCGCATCTGCGTATCTTGGCAGAGGGTGCGATCCACCTGACGGAACCCCCTCCTTCCAATTCTGACGGCTACAACAAGCTGATCGAGGTTTATTGGGCGAGCCTTTGCTTGGCGGCCGGGCTTTCCGTCGAACTCGATCACCCCACGGCGTCCGACGGGCGGAATCCCGACATCATCACGTCAGCCACCGGCCGAGTTGACCGTCACGGTTATGCATTCAAGACGATCCGCTCGCAGTACCCTCAGAGCATCCTGGATCACCTGCGGAAGGGCGTCGATCAGATCGAACGGTCTAGCAGTACGGCCGGCATCGTGGCGCTCCATCTGACGCCGCGACTGCAATCGGCCGCCATCTGGCCTGAGGGAGGCTGTTTCCTCCACTGGGGACGGCCGGCCATCGCAGTGTCGGAAGCTTGCCACGCGATGCTTACTCAGATGGTCTCCGAAAACGAGCGTGGAACGATTGATGGCATCTTTCGCGGAAAGAAGACCTCAGGGGACGTCCTGTGTCTGGGCATTTGCCCCACGGTAGCGATAAGCCCGATGACGGGACGGCCGACCATGATGCCACTGAAGGTAGCGACGCTCGTCAAGATTTCGGATCTGAACCCGTTGTCCGACGCGTTTTTCGGCGAATTGGCCGGCTTGAACCACCAGATGCAGACTGTCCTAGGCTAAGCGACAGACATTTCCTTGCCGTGTTGAAGCGTTTCCGAATGTGTAGGTAGCGCACCTGTGAAAGCGCAGACACAGAAGGGAAGGGCTGAGCGAGCAGCGGCGGCGGCGACGCGAAGTGAGGCTCATTCCGCGCCGGTGGTAGAATTGATCGCTTCAGCGCGAGCTTGGAGCATTCTCATCAAGCTCGCTCTCGCCCAAGTCGTCGGCGCCAACTTCTTCCAAATTCAAAAATTTGGCCGCCCATTCTTTTTCTGCTTCATCCGGTTCGTAGGCAACTGCGTTCTTGCCATCGATGTCTCGGAGCTTCCAATAGCGATTGCGCTTTTGCGCAGTTGGGAATGCCAATTCCGCCGTGATGTAACAGATCCACACTGTCATGCGCAGGCAAGAAAGAACGGCTTCGACATCCGCGTTTCCAGGTTTGTATGGCCGGATCGGTTGGATCTCGCTGTGCGATTGGTTGATATGAACGAACGTGGTGCTCAAAAATCCCCAAAACATACCAATGATTGGCACTGCCTTCTTTGCTTGGCCAATAGAAGCCGTCGATCCGTACTTCCCTGCTTCAAAATCCTTGATTGCCTGGCCTTTAGGGTCACCCACAATGTGGATGATGGTGCTGCATATTTCGATGACCTGTCGGATCAGCACCATCGACTGTCCGGGCAATCCGTTGCGCAGCAAGATCAGTGAGGCACCGAACGTATTTAGAGCGTTGTTCAACAGTCCCGTAAGAACAGACTTGTAGTTTTCGTGAAGCCCGGTGTCCATGCGGGTGGCAACGAAAAAGAGGAAGGCCGCCTCGCTAAAGAGGACATCAGTCTCGCCTAACAGCGAGCCATAGTGTTGATCAAATGACTCCTGAACCGCGGCGGCGTCACGGACGACGAGGTTGTGTAAAAGATTGTTGGTGATAACAAACGTCGCGTTCTCGGCCTTCAGGAAGTTCGCTTGCATCAGAAGAGCATCTTTTGCGGGCGTGCTTCGGCCGGTAGCCTTGTTGGACTTTTTCTTGCGATGCTTCTTCATTGTTTTACGATTCGCAGTTGCCGGCGTCTCTCTCAGCCCAGTGCGATGCCAATGTTTCGAGAACTCTTTCCTCGATTTCGACCGACTTTGCCAGAAAATTATAACAATCGCACTCTTCGATTGCATCCGTTAGCCTCGGTCCGCAGTGCATATCCTAGACGCGTCCGTAAGGGAGCCAGCGCACCCATTCAGCCGGAAGAAAGCTCTTCAGACGATCCGGTAGGCGCGGATGAAGCGGCGGAGCCGTTTGCTCGATCAAGGCGAAGCTCGCCTCGGTGGTTTCGCCGATATCCGATTTGCTTCAGATACGCATCGAGGGCGGACTTGCTAACCTTGACAACGCCGTCGTCTTCCAGTCGCCTCCGCACCGATACGAGTGTCTGCTTAGGATCTCTGGCTATGATCCTTTTCAATGTATCTTGGTGCTCCTCGAGTTTCCATGCCGAAGATATCTTTCCGGTGCTTTCGAACTCCTCTACCCATTTGGCGATAGATTTGGGTTTTCCGCCCATCCGATCGCTTACCCAATTGACGGGAAAACCGAGTTGAACCGCGTCGACCATCCGCTGCTTCTCCTCGATGGTGAAAAGGCCTCTGCCCTCTCTTTTTGTGGTTTTCGGCGGGGCTGCCGGCAGCGAGTTCAGGGCCCGCTCGAACTCGGCTCGGTCGAATATCGGATCGATCCCCCGCAGCTTCATTTTTTCCGGGACGACACCTTCGGAGCGGAGCCAGCGATAGAGTTGATGGTGGACTTCGAAGACCGATCGGGCGAGCATTTCGCGTCCGAAAACGTACTTGCGGCGAAATTTCTCGAGCTCCGTACGCTTGTAGAAACAGGTGCTTCCGCGCTGCGAGTGCAGTATTCCCTCCTTCTGCAGGTCCGCAACCGTATCCTTCCTGCAGCCGAGCAGCAGGGCGGCTTCATGCGTGCTTAGCCAATTCCCCATTGCGCCTTCGTCCGCGCGTCCGTCAGCGGCGGCGGCAACGACCCGGCGGAAACTCTCCGGATCGTCTATCGCTACAGCTCCCTGCCAATTCTTCCCGTTCTTCCGTCGGCGATGGATGAGGATGTCCCCCGAGAGGATCAACTCGATGATCGTCGGCCACGGAATATGCGGGGCGAAGACCGCCGCCGCGGCATTCAAAAACGGTCCCTTTTGTGGCGGCACTGGCCGGTCGGCGCGACGGTCGACGGCGATCAGGACCGCGGAGATGGTCGACAACCTGTAGCGCGGATTGTCTCCAAGCATCGCGGCTGCCGGGCCCTCGATGCGTTCGATGACTTTTCGTCGCGCGAGTTCGGCAAGCGCTCGATACGAAACCCTCAGTTGAGCTGAAGCAGAGCGCTCACCGACCGAGTCCTTGTACAGCTCGGCAAGCGGGATGAAGTCCGCCCTATTGATCATGATCGGAGCAGTAATAGTTTCGGCGGCGCGTCGCGTTTCGACAAGACCGCTCTGCGCTAGACGTGAGACGTATGCTTCCGGGACGCCGAATTCCCGGTGGAGTTCGTTCAAGTTGCGCCATGTTTCCGAGGTGTAGTTGATCGCGGCCGACCGTTTTCTAACCATGCCCAGGTCGGTCGTGCGGGCGAAGTCGCGTGCGATCGCTTTGCGAAAGTACGCCTGCATCGCGGGAGCGATTTTCCTGTCGACCGCTATCGCGGCGAGAGGACCAAGTTCTTTGAAGATGCCGAGGGCGGCCGGACGACGGTCCATCGTTGTTCGCATCTTGTCGGCGACCCCCGCGAAACCGTCCTCGCCTCCGATTATCGCGCGTGCACCCATCACCAGCAGATCCGGCGTCAGTTCCTCGAACCCCCGCAAGGTCGTCGGCCGCCCGATGGCTTTGTACTGGGGAAAGAAACTAGGCCGAAGAATGCTGGCGATCGAGATAATCGTTTCGAATAGATCTGACGCGGTCAGGGACCGGAGTTCGTCCGGAACGAGTTTGTGTGCCAGATCACGCTTCGCGCGGTCCGGGTGGACCATCGCGATTGCGAAATCTATCGCCTCTTCGTCATCGAGTTCTACGATCGGCTGGGTAAAGGCGCGAAGATCGGTTGGTTTACCTTGCTCGTCGAGACAATGCTCGCAATTGGTGGGCCCTGCCAAGCGGACCCAGCCCAATCGCTTCTGGCAAACGGGGCACCGGTCCAGCAACTGCTCGCGCGTTGCTGGATCGAACGCGAAAGGTCTGAGGTCCCAGATCGCCCGGTGATGGGGGGAGATCCCCAGTGCGCGCGGTGATACCCGGCGCGCCCTGGATTCGAAATACTGTCCGCGGATTTTCGTTCCGAAGAACTCGATTGTGGATTCTTTGGCGTGATCGAATTCTCCCCAAGGATGCAGGCGTGAAAGAATTTCCTGCGGGCTCAATGAGAACAGCTTGGCGAGTCCCCTCGCCTCTTGGGGATCGATATTGAAGGGACGGACAAACGACGTATGCCTTGTCTTTGCCGCTCCGGCAAGGCGCATGATGGTCGGAAGATTCCGGACGACCGTTCGCTGCGCCGCGCGGTCGATGTAGCCGATAAGGCTCTCACCCAGGTGCGGCGTTGGCATGTTGGCGATAAAGGGGCGGACCTTGGAAAAATCGGTCGTCACGACGATATCCCGATCTTTTTGGACATTGCTGCGATGGTGTCCGTCGTCGTGGGTCGGATCTTCTCCACGAACGGATCGTAGATCTTTATCGAATTTCCGTCCTCGTCCTTCTGTTCGGCTTTCCATGCCCAGAACGCCTGCTTGATGTCGTTGTCGAAGTCGATCGTGCGGCGACCCTTCCGCTGCACCATGCGCAGGGCGATTATCAGGATGCGGCAAATGACGCCTACAACTCCGTCGGACATGTCGTAGAGCAGCCCGCGGCTCTTCAGGTCGTCGACGAGTCCGATGGGCTCGTCCAGGATGTCGAGCGCAACCAGCTTGTGGTCGATCCGGCCGATGAGCTTGTAGAAGTAGCTGAAGTCCTCTGGGTTGCTCAGATCGATGGGGTTGAGCGAGATGGAATCGAATTTCCGGTTGTTCAACTCCGGCAAAGTCTCGAATAAAAGATTCGCATCCTCGGTGCCCATCACGATGACCGCGAACAGCCCGTCGTTGACCAGACTCTTGATGTGCGGCGCGAAGGCCTGCGCCCTCGCCCATTTCTCGCGCACGCCGATGACGCTGTGGGATTCGTCGAGCACCACGACGTAGGTGCCGGCGGCCCGCGCGACGTTGCGGATTGCATCGGCGCTCACGTTGTCCGAGTGAGAGACAATCTGATTACGGACGGTATCGGCCTGCGGGTCGTTGAAAGCCTCGAGAATCTGCACATGGAGATGCTTCAGCTTTGTCGTGGACGACCGCAACTTGACGACGAGAATGGGTGTCTTTCCCGGATGCTTTTTCTTGAGCTTTTCCGCGACTGCGACCATGGAAGTGGTCTTCGTCGACCCGCTTGGCCCGATGATGGGCATGGCGGACAATTCGGTATAGGTTAAGTCTGTCCGTTTTCCGTGATCTGGAAGATGTCGGCGTGGCGCGCGACCAGGCTGTCCCGCCATGTCCGACTTTCCCGGCGTACCGCCATGTTCCACTCCCGTCACGCTACCAACTCGAGAACAAAAGCAGAACATTAGGTCGATTGTCAACATAAATATATCTGAATATCTATTTCATAATTATATCTGGTCTGGCTCGAAGGACGAATCTGACGTAGATTCAGCGATCTAAGCCTCGCGAGAGGCCTCCTTCGCTTACGAATGTCGGGGAAACCGCTTGCCGGCTCGCCCGATTGCGCTTGTTCGTGGATACAACGCATGGGACGCTTTTGATGGACGATCTGGCAATCAGGGCGGGCTTGGACTGATGGAAAACGATCAGGAGAGGCCCCACCGCAAAGGTCGCAAGCCAGGGCGCAAGGCCCTCGAAGGCATCGACTTGCGCAAATTCCTCGCGACCCTGGAAGCCGAGACCATCAAGGGCCTGAAGCATGCAGCGATCCAGGAGGGAAAATCGGCGTCCGAGATCCTGGAAGAAGCTGCCGCCCAGTGGCTGGAGCGGTGGAAAGCGAAGGCGGGCAAGACGTGAGTAACCTGAGATTGTATCGCGTACCTGCTTTTGGCGCTGACCGGCGGCAATTCACTTCCGATTTGCTTGGTGTCGTGTCTCTATCCGGCATTCCGGATGTCACCCGCGGCGCAGAAGAGTTCGATCAATGACCAGTCATAGTCTAGCCGAACGGGTACGGCGCCCGGTCCCAGGCATTCTGCCCGTGCCGCATCACCCAATTTATCTGGACCATCATGCTACGACTCCGGTTGACCCAAGGGTCGCAGATGTCGTCGTCAACGCGATGGTCAACGTGTTTGGCAACGCTAACAGCGTTGACCATACGCACGGTGAGGCTGCGCTCGAATTGGTGGACAGGGCGACAGAAAAAGTCGCGGACCTCATTGGCTCCGAGACCGAGGGAGTTAGGTTTACCTCGGGATCGACCGAATCCATTCGCTTCGCAGTTGGTCACGCCATAGCCACGCGCCGTAACCGAATGTTGCGCGTCGCAGCGACGAGGGTGGAGCACCAGGCGGTCCTCGACGCGCTCCGGATTGCAGTCCGCGCCGGGCTCGCCCAAGTGGTTTGGGTAGAAGTTGACGAAGAGGCGAACCTTCGTCCGGAAAGCCTACGGGCAGCGTTGAATGAGGGCGTCGACCTTGCATGCGTGATGGCGGCGAACAATGAGGTTGGAACGATCTATCCGATAGAGCAGATCGCGCGCGACGCTCATCAAGCCGGCGCGAAAGTGCTGGTGGATGGCACCCAAGCAGCAGGCCGCGTCGATTTGAGGACACAGGATTGGGATTTGGACTATGTCGCGTTCAGTTCCCATAAGATCTACGGCCCAAAAGGGGTCGGCGCTTTGGTGGTCAGCAAGGCCGTCGTCCACTCTGAATTGACGGAAAACGTTGTGGGCCACATCGGCACTTTGAACGTTCCTGGGATCGTTGGTTTTGGAGAGGCCTGCCGGCTAATGCAGCTCGAAGGGCCGGCAGACGACAAACGAATCACAGAATGTCGTGATCGACTGGAAGCCAACCTGATCCGCGAGATTCCTGGGATAGTCGTGAACGGGAACCGCAGGCACAGATTGCCTCATAACCTTCATATCGCTCTGCCTGGCATTCCAAATGATGCCGTGATCGCGAGGCTGCGCAACAAGGTAGCGATTTCCACCGGTGCCGCCTGCTCGTCTGGAGCCCAGACACCCTCCCATGTGCTTAAGGCGATGGGGCTGTCCGAGGAAATGCAGGACGGCGCAATCAGAATAGGACTTGGAAAGTATACGACCCGCGACGAGGTTGATCGCGCTGCCGACGAAATCGTCGCGGCTGTTCGCGAAGTCACGGGGTCGCTGCAGGGAGTTTCAACATGATCGAAGGAGCCATGGTCTCCGGCCCAAACGAGGTGTTGCGGTTTTCCGGACACGAGACTTTCGCGTGCCGCTACGCCTGGCTCCCCAAGGCCTATCGCGCAATCAAGGCCGATCCGTCCGCGTTCGTCGACGAGCAGGCCGCCATGGTTGACCTGGGAATCGGTAAAAACATGGTTCGATCGCTCCGTTTCTGGGTCGAGGCAACCGGATTAGCGGAGCCGGAAAATCGGGAGCTCCACCTGACCGATTTTGCACACGCGATTTTCGGCTCGAAGGGGTTTGACCCATATCTCGAAGACATACGAACTTTGTGGCTGCTCCACTGGAAACTCTCGTCACGGCGAAAGGGCGGCCTTTTTGCATGGCGGTTTCTTTTGAATCATTGGCCTTACCCCGAACTCACGCGTTCGGAAGCGCTGAGCGCATTCGCGCGCGAATCCGCCAAGATGGGCCACTCGCACTCGACAATCACCCTCTCGCAGCACCTCGACGTGTTTCTGCACACTTATCGCCCGACGAAATCAGCCAATGTGGGCATTGAGGATTCCCTCGACGGTCCCTTGGTTGAACTCGCGCTACTGCAGCCGGTCGGCGAGAGGAAGGTCGAGGGCGAGCGCTGGGAAAGCGTGTATTCGTTCAGGCGCGAGGCCAAGCCGGAAGTCTCCGATGCTCTCTTTGCGTATTGCATTTCAGAGTTTTGGGAAACCTTCAGACCTGGCGAAAAATCGCTGACCTTGCGGGAGATTGCCTTGGCGCCGTGCTCGCCAGGGCAGGTCTTCAAATTGCCCGAAGACGACGTGCGCGTGAGACTTGAGCGCGTCGGAGGCCCCGGGCGTGCGGCATCCTTCAGTTATCAGTCATCAGCCGTGCAAGGACTGCTGTCCCGGCAGAGGGGAGCTCGTGCTCCCACATTGGCGGATATTTACTCGGAGGTCTCCGAAAATGCATAAGACGATCGGCGACTTGTTCGACGTTCCGACCAGATTCCTCCGGTCCGTTCAGATCGAGCGCGACTTTCACGACGTGGCTGCATGCAAAAATTATATCGTCACGCCGCCAATGGCGGATGCCTTCTTGCGCATTGCTGAAGGGTTGGCCGCGGGGTCCGGCCGCAGGGCATGGCGCATCACCGGCGACTACGGTGTGGGCAAGTCGTCGTTCGCGCTAGTTCTTGCCCATCTCCTTTTCGATCGCTCGCCGCCGGACATTTCGAAGATTGCCCGCGCAATCGACTGGCCCAAGCGCATCCCTCCCATGTTTCCAGTCTTGGTCACCGGTTCCCGGGAAGGAATCATCCCCGCTATTGCTCGCGGTATTTCTGAAGCTCTTCGTAAGCGCCGCGCCCAGCCCGGTCGAATTCCGCAGGCCGTGCTCGATATCGCGAGCTTTGCCGAAGAAGTTGAACGCTCGGGCGATCTCAAGGAGTTGGAGAAGCTCATTGGAAAGATCCGTCAGCATGCGGGAGATAACGGTCAGGGCGTCCTTCTGGTCATCGACGAATTGGGAAAGAACCTCGAACATGCAGCCCAGCGACCCGAGTTCGAGGACGTTTACGTCCTGCAGCGCCTGGCCGAGTTAGCGGCCCGCAGCGGCGACCGCGCTTTCGTTCTGCTCGGATTGCTTCATCAGGGTTTCCATGCTTACGCGGAAAGCCTTCCCTCTGCCGTCCGCCATGAATGGGAAAAGGTGGCAGGCCGCTTCGACGAAATCGTTTTTGACCAACCCCTCGCTCATACGGCCGCGCTTGTCTCGGGCGCCTTGAACATCGATTTGCGCCGAGTGCCGGACGCAGTTTGCTCGGCCGCAAGGCGGGCAGCTAACGCTGCAGCTTCGGTCGGATGGATCGGTTCAGCGAAACGCAATCTCGAGCTGTTCGGCTCCGGACGGACCTACCCCCTTCATCCCACCGTCCTACCGGCGGTCGTCCGGTTTTTCGCGCGTTTTGGGCAGCATGAACGTTCGTTGTTCGGCTTCCTCCTTTCTACCGAACCATTCAGCGTTCAATCGTTTTCGTCGCGGGCCATTGACCCCGGTACTTGGTACGACTTGTCGGAATTCTACGACTATGTGCGTGCGGTATTCGGTCACAAACTTGCGGGAGCGAGCTATCGAAATCAATGGCTGCGCATCCTCGAGACGATCGACGGAACCCATGACTTAAGTCCGCTCGCAGAGCGGGTGCTGAAGGCTATCGGCGTCTTGAACCTTCTCGACGCTGACGACCTCGCCGCAACCCAGGAGGCGCTCGTCGCTGCGTTCGTTCCGAACAAGGAGCGGGAAGTCGCTGCGGCCTTAACGGAATTGATCGGCGCCGGCCTGGTATTCCGTCGAGGCCCGACCGGAGCCTATCGCCTTTGGCCCCATTCGAGCGTCAATCTGGAAGGGGCATTCCAAACCGCATCCCGCGCTCTCGGATCCCTCGATAGCGTCGCGGACAGTCTTCTTCCGTTCTTGGATCGTGAACCTTTGCTTGCGCGTCGTCATTATGTCGAGAGCGGCACGATGCGCTACTTCGAGGTTCGGTACGCGAAGGTCGACGCCTTGTCTCAAGCGACTGTGAAGGGCACCGATGCGGACGGGTTGCTCATTATCGCCCTACCGGACAGCGAGATCGATCGGACCACGGCGATCGAGGCCTCAACGTCCCCCTCGTTTGCCGCGCGGAATGACGTGGTGCTCGGGATCCCGCGACCCTTGCGGTCTCTGGCAGTAGAATTGCAGGATCTGAAGCGTTGGCGATGGGTCGCCGAAAACACTCCCGAACTCTCCGGAGATGCGTATGCGCTGGCCGAAGTAACGCGGCAACTGGCTTCCTCTCATCGAGCCTTGAACGCGAAGGCTAACAAGCTGATCGGTACACAGGGCCGCGCGGTTTTTGAGACAGATTGGTTCTTCGCCGGCGAAAAGGTCGTCCTTCCGCCGCGAGGCGGAGCGTCAGCCCTGCTTTCGGAAATTTGCGACAGCCTCTATCCGCAATCACCGCTCATAACCAACGAGCTCCTCAACCGGAATAGTCTCAGCAGTGCGGCGGCCGCAGCTAGAATGCGGCTGATCGAAGGTCTTTTCACGTCAGGTGACAAGCCTCTGTTCGGTATGGACGTCGAAAAAGCCCCGCCAGAAAAGTCCATGTATCTCTCGGTGCTTCAGAAGGGCGGAATTCACGTACGGGACGAACACGGCCTGAAGATCGTGGAGCCGACCAAGGAAACAGATGTTCTACGTCTGCGCCCTGCGCTTGATGGAATACTTGGCAAAATCGAGCGGGCTCACGGCGGCCGGGTGTCAGTTGCCGAGATTCTGTCCGATCTAAAGGGCCGGCCGTTCGGAGTAAGAGCGGGGGTTGCGCCTCTGCTGCTGGCGATACTGCTTCAGACGAGGGGACACGAACTTGCGGTATACGAGCACGGCACGTTTCTCCATCGCATGCGTGCCTCGGACTTCCTGAGGTTGACCAAGTCTCCCGGGACCTTTGAGATACAGCACTGCCGCGTCGAGGGCATAAGGATCGAGGTTTTCAATCATTTGGCAACCACCTTCGCTGAGGGCGTCGATGCAACGAGGAGGCCCGACCTTCTAGATGTCGTAAGGCCCCTCTGCCAATTCGCCGCACAACTGCCCGAGTCCACTCGGCGGTCCACCGGGCTTAGCGGACCTGCAACGGCGGTTCGCGAGGCACTCCTGTCGGCGCGCGAACCGGTCGTCCTGCTCTTCCACGATCTTCCTCAGGCCTGCGGGATGGGGAAGTTCGATCCGAACGACGCGCCAAATGCGGCTCTTGTAACCGGTTTTGTGACATCGCTTCAGGATGCTATCGGAGAGATGCGCGGCGCCTATCCCGCGCTGCTCGAACGAATTGTCGCCAGTGTCTCCACTTCCATCGGAGAAGAGGGGGAATCGTTCGACCGGGCCAAGCTCGCAGCGCGCGCAGCGCGCGTGACCCTGGCGGCCCGCGAACCGCGGCTGCGGACATTTGCCCTCCGCCTGCGGGATCCGGGGCTGTCGGATGAAACCTGGGCCGAAGCCCTGGCGAGCTACGTGGTGTCAAAGCCTCCGGCACGGTGGGTCCCCGGCGACGAGACGCGGTTTTGCGAGGAAATCTCCGCGCTTGCCGAGCTCTTCAAGAAAGTCGAAGCCGCGGCGTTCGGAGCCGGCGGCGAAGCGCCAAGTCCGACGGCGGTTCGGCTCAACCTCACCAGAGGCGACGGCGTCGACCTGGTCCGGGTAATCGAACCCCGTTTAAAAGAGGACGCAGCGACCACCGAGCTGTTCGGAGTTTTCAATAATCTTCTTCCCAAGGATCAGCAGGCCCGCATCGATGTGCTGGCGCGCATGCTTTGGGCGGAACTTGGGGGAACACAGGAAACGAACGTCGACAGCGGTAGTGTCGGTCAGCCGGCGAACTCGCGGCTCGCACAATGACGGAAAGTGCAAAATTGGAACACGAACAGTTCAACGGCCAGACACCGCGGCATGTCCTGAGTTTGTCAGGAGGAAAAGACAGTGCGGCTCTTGCCATCTACATGCGCGATCGCGTTCCTGAAATGGAGTACATCTTCCACGACACGGACAAGGAACTGCCGGAAACCTACGATTTCCTGGCGAGGCTCGAAGCCATCCTCGGCAAGCCGATAGTCAAAACGTCGCCGACCGACACGTTCGATCATTGGCTGTCGGTTTACGGCGGAATGCTTCCATCCAATCACCGCCGGTGGTGCACCAGGATGCTGAAGCTGAAGCCGTTCGAGAACTACATCGGGGACGGGCCCGTGATAAACTACGTCGGTCTGAGGGCGGACGAAAATCGTACGGGATACATCAGCACAAAGCCGAATATCAAGGCCGTCTATCCTTTCCAAGAGGACGGCCTGGTCCGCGCGGACATCATCAGGATCCTCGAGGAATCGAGTCTAGGCCTGCCTCCTTACATGGCCTGGGGACGGTCCAGATCCGGCTGCTATTTCTGCTTCTATCAACAGAAAATCGAATGGGTGCGCTTGAAAGAACAGCATCCCGATCTTTTCGAGAAGGCAAAGGAATATGAAGAGCGAAGTCTGGGTTTCGGCGAACAGTTCTATTGGTCGCGGTCGGAGTCGCTTGCGCAGTTGGAACGTCCGGAGAGGGTCGAGGAGATCAAGCGAAACTGGGAAGCGAGCGAAGCAAAGAAGCGCGCAAGCCGCAAGAACCTGGCACTCGTCGAGACACTCGGTGGCCTCGAATCCGAGGACGACAGTCATTTGAGAGACGGGTGTCTAGTATGCTCGCTGTGACCGGAAGCCGTCCGATTAACCTGAGGTATCCGTAGTGGCCTCCGACGGCGAAAAATGGATCACGTTCCTGCGTCAATACGGGCCGCTTCCCCGTAACGAAAGCATGTTCGATGAGCATATCAGCCGGTCGGCCAGAAGACTGAAAATCCGACAGATATCATTCAAACATCCGCTCGAAGACGCCTTGTTTTCGGCCTTTCGCGCCGATGGAGGCGAGCCTCGTTCGGTAGTTCTCACCGGCACCGCGGGAGACGGAAAAAGTCACCTTTGCGGACGCGTATGGGAAATGCTCAACGGATCCAGCAAGGAATGGTCCACAAACGAAATCTATTTTCAACTGAACGAGGTCGTTATTGGGGGCCGGGCGGTAACGGTCCATGTAATCAGGGATTTCACGGCGCTTCCCGATACTGACGACGCAGGTCGGTACAGCGATAAATATGAACTTCTCCGGAAGATGGCTGCATCCATGTTCGCGGAAGCACCAGCAGAGGTGTTCCTGTTAACTGCAAACGACGGCCAATTGATCGAAGCATGGCGTCATGTCGATGACGAACCGAATGCCGTCCGGATGCACGCTATGTTGGAAGCCCGCCTTCGCGACCTCTACCACTCGATCCTGGGCGCTTCCACGACATCCGACACCTACAGCGCAAGCGAAGCAACGGAAGACTTCATGGCGCGGCTGCGGATTTCGGTCATCGCCGACCAAGCGCCGCCCCCGGATCCGAATGACGGCTGTCCGTACGACATCGTGTTTTCGCAGGATGTCATTTCCAGGCATGCCAAACTCGAATGGCACAAGGAGGATGCCAAGCCGGCGGACATCAAGACCCTTTTGCCCTCCCGCTGGTCCCGTCGCCGTCCCGCGGCCGCCGACGACCTCAAATCGTCTGTCTACCTGTGCTGTCCGGTCCAAAGCGCCGAAGGGTGGTCCTACCTCTCGGCGGTAGCCTCGCTTTTCCGCGGCGATTGGGACGGCGACGAGAATCGCAGGCTTTTGCCTGTAAGGCAGCTCGACTTCCGCGACGGCCGAACCGCCCGCATTTTCGAGGAGACCCACAACCTCGGAAATTGGGTCGTGAACTTCGATGAACTGCTGGACCGGCGCCAGTTGTTGAATCAGGAAGTCCGCATCATCCGGTACAAGCAGTCGGCCACCCAGGGACGGAACGTGATCATTTCGTCCCGCGCGCCGCTCAGCCTGCTGCGATCCATGATCCTGCACCGGTTGAGGGCGCTGAACACCGAACTAAGCGGCGCGGACCTGGCGCTTCTGGCTGAACGGCTGATAAGCGATGCCAACGACGTCTCCGGAGATATCGTGCTGCGGGCGGCCAAGCGGGGGCACAGCGCCAGCGAGCTCATCGGCGTGGTCCTGAGCCGGGCCCTGGTCAAGGACGAAATCGGCGAAGGCCGGCCCGTCGGATGGTATTTCCTGGACGACTACGCCGCATGGATGGGCCAACGTGAAGAACAGCTCGCGGACCTCCTCACCCTCAGTCCAGAAGAGTCCCCGGACGGGACGCTGCGGCTGACGATCATCGTCACAGAGGCAAAATACATCGATGACGCCAGTCTGCCGGTCAAACGGAAGGAATCGCAGAAGCAACTCCGGGATACGATGCACCGGATCAGCGAAGCGATCTTCGGCAATCCGGATAGGCTGGACCGGGAGTCCTGGCTCGCGCGCATCGCGGACCTCGTGCTCGATGGAATCCGTCTTCCAGCCGCCAGCGGAATCGATCTGGCAACCTGGCGCAGGGCAATCCGCGAAGGACGGTGCGAAATTAACCTGCGCGGGTACTCTCATGTTTTCGTCCCCACGGCCGTCGAGGGGGCGGACCGGACAGAGGCCTACGCCGTTCCCTCGGTCTCCGATGCCTATCAGGAGATTTACGGCCGAGGCGCTTTGAAGCAACTCCTCCTCGCGTATTGGCACAAGCAGAGCCCCGGGGAAATCCGGATCAGCGCCGGAGCGGACTATCTGGACGCGGATCCGGCCTGGCGAGCACCCGGTTCCGGAGATCCAATCGCGGCGCCCGCAGCACCCAAGCGTCCGGCCAAGAAACAGGGGCCGTCCGGCAACGCGCCCGAACCCGGGCCGGCACCTCGACCCAATCTCGGATCCGGGCCTGCATCCCCTCCAAAATTTCCGAGGTATTGCGAGGACATCTCCAAGGGGATCTCCAAGGGGAGCGGCCACCGGCGCCTGAAGGATGGGCCTATCCGCAGATCAGTTCGTTACTGACCGAAGCCGTGGTTTCCGTCGCATCGGAGACGGAGGACCAGTGGCTGCAGAAGACGTCCTCATCGGCACGCGCAGCGCTTCAGCAAATGAAGCTGCAGGCGAAACTCCTCAATTCCTCGATGACTCCGAACAGCGCGCTCCTCAGGTTCGCAGGAAGCGCGAACCTGACCGTGGACCAGGTCCTCAAGAAGCGCTCAGAGTTGCTCACCACCTTCGGTCTCAACGTGATTTCCGTCCGGCCCGAGCCCGGCGCCGTGGTGATCGCCGTAGAAAGGGAAGTCCACCAGATCGTCGATATAAGGCAGGTGTGGGCGCGCTGGAATCCGAAGGATGTAGGCTGGGGAAATCAGGACCTGCTCATTGGCGTCAGGGAAGCCGACGGCAGCCTCCTGTTTCTGTCTCCGGGACGGCTCCACGCGCCGCACACCTTGATAGCGGGAAGCACTGGCAGCGGAAAATCGGTCCTGGTCCAGAACATCCTGCTGGCGATCGCGGCCACCAATACTCCGGCGCAAGCCCGGATCGTGCTGATAGATCCCAAGCAGGGCGTCGACTATTTCGCGTTCGAGGGACTGGCCCACCTCGATGGAGGCATCATCGACGAGCAGGAGCTCGCGTCCCAGCGGCTTGCCGAACTCGTCCTCGAAATGGACCGCCGCTACATGCGCTTCAAGGAAAAGCGCGTGGCGAACATTACCGAATACAACGCGAAGGCTCCGGAAAACGAGCGCCTTCCCGTGATCTGGCTGGTCCACGACGAATTCGCCGAATGGATGCTGATCGACGAATACAGGGAGGCCGTGTCGACGGTCGTGCAGCGGCTCGGAATCAAGGCCCGGGCTGCCGGCATCTATCTGGTGTTTGCGGCGCAACGCCCGGACGCCAATGTCATGCCGATGCAGCTGCGGGCCAATCTGGGCAATCGCTTGATCCTGAGGGTTGATTCCGAAGGTACGTCCGAGATTGCGTTGGGAGAAAAAGGGGCTGAACGTCTGCTTGGCCGCGGCCACATGCTTGCCAAGCTGGAAGGCGAGCGCGGGTTGTGCTTCTCTCAGGTGCCCTTCGTTGACTCGCAGTTCATCGAAACAATTGTCGGACTGACGCAGAACACTACCCCGAGAAAAGATCGCGAAACCGTATTGGCCGGCTGATTACCAGCAAGACGAGTTGAATATCCCTGTAGACCTCAGGTCCCATTCAGCCACTGGCCAAGGTCTCGGTGACAAGTTTTTCGCCCATCTCGATCAAAATCCAGCACCAGGTCTTCTCGTCCTTGCTCTTCAGCCTGTCGCTCGCCGTGAGATAGATGCCGAATTCAATCATTTCTTCGCAGGGCACACCGTTTCTGTAGATCTTCTCGAGCTTCTTCCTCGCGCCTTGCTCCTTTAGCGACGTGATGTTTGCTGCCGCTTTCGGATCGAGCTCACTGGGATCCAATACGATCAGTGCGTTCATGAGAGCCGGCACGAACCCACGCCTGAACAATACCGTCGCCTTGGCGTTTCCGCCTCGGCTCGTCATGATCGTGCAGTCCGCGGCGAGATCGATCTTTGTTCTCGGACCGGCCTTGGATTGCACATGAACGGAAATGGCCGCGTTGACTCCGATCGCAGGTGCGGTCGAGATGCCGACTCGACCAAGATCGTGGAGAACCTTACGTTGGAGCTCCTGAGCGTAGAGGGGCCTGAGCGTCCCGACGTACTTGAGACCTTGCTTATCGGGGAATCCCTCGAACTCCTTCGTCAGAATCTTCTTCATGTCCCATTTGATGTTCCGCGGCTTACCGTCGATCATCACGAAATCGGCGACCGGGGTCTCCGGGGCGTCGAAGTCCTTCAGTTCACCGGTCAGCATGAGTAGGCGCTCCGCGCCGGGCTTGCCGTTCTTTCTGACGATGAGGTCGCAATCGGGGGTCATAGTCGCCAGGATCGTACGCTTCCCCTCAGTGTAAAGGTCTCCCAGTCGGAAGCCGCCGTTTCGCGCTTTTCTGGGGCTTTCGATCCGGACCCGATGATAGAGGTCCGCGACCGTCTTGGTGGCGCCGTCGTAGGCTCCTTCGATCTGCTCCGCGCCTTCCTTGTTCAGGAATTTAACCGTTTCCTGTGCGGCCGACACCTCGTCGACCTCCTTTCCGACCGCGTCCAGCAGACATTCACCGAAAAACCACTCAAGATATTCGATGAGGCTCTGCCCTTCCTCGAGCAACCTGAACCGCACCAGGTAAGCGAAGTCCTTGAGATGCAGACGTTCGATCTCTTCGCGCATCGAGGTTGCGGCCTTCTCCGCGCTGCCCAACCACGCTTCCAGAGCCGTATGCATCGATCTGCCGAACTGGTACGATTGGAAGACGTCCAAAAGATCGTCGGCGGCGTCGTCCTCGATACCGACCAGTCCTCCCTCGAGGAGCTTCAAGCGAGTCTTTTCGAGGAAGCCGAAGCGGCTGGCGAAGACCAACCCTTTTTGTTTTCCACCGCTCTCCGAGAGGATTTCCTCGCGAAATTTTTCTGCCTGCTTCCGTACATCCGGAGCGGAAGACATAAGTATGACGGAAGGAGCCTTCTCGCCTAGCGATTTTACGAGCTTGGTTACGTTGACGAGGGAGTTCTTCTTCGCCGCGTTCTTATCTTTTGGCGCGCTCTCCGCGGAAACCGATGGGTCAAGATAAAAGTCGATGAAGATCAATTGGACGTCTTTGGCCTCGTCCAAATCATCCAAGGTCGAGTTTAACCGCACGACGTCCGGCTTCGGATTGCAGGTCTCAAGAAGCCGCATGACCGGCGCAAGGTGCGTCAAATTGGGCAACCGGTCGCCGAACATCCCGGCTGGATTGAATCTTTCTTCCAAGGAATCGCCGAATTTTCGATAGAGTTTTTCCAGCACGCGCGAAAGGCCTTGGTCGCCGTACTGCGTCGTCTCAAGCGCGGAGATCGCTTCGCCGAGATCGGCTTCCGAGATCTGCGCTTCGACCCTGATAGCCTCGAATGCTCCGGATCCGAGACAGTCCAGGAGATCACCTGCGTTTTTGTCGTCCACCCCCGGGATGTCGAACGCATCGTCGATGACCGCGATCTTCATAATCTTGCTTTGCTTGATCGCCAGGATGATGTTTTCTTGATGCATCATTTTGTTTCTTCATCCATGTCCAGCACGAACATGTTCATGCGTCCGGGCCGCGCTCTTCCGGTGTTATCGTCGAGATAAAGTTGCCAGCCGTGATATCGCGCGAGCTCGCGCGATATGTACAGCCCGAGTCCTCTGCCTTGGCCCGGCGGCTTCGACGTGACGAACGGCTCGAATATCGATTCGCGTCTGCGTGGATCGACGCCCGGACCGTTGTCCTCCACTGTCAGAGCCTTCGTCTCCGGATCAATGTCGATGGCAATGGTCGGTTTGAAATTGTCCTCGAGGCGCTTCTGCTGCCGAAGCCAATAGACCGAATTCGCGACCAGATTCTCCAGTATCTGAATCACCATGCCGCGCACGGCATTGATGCGATACTTCCCCTCGAAATCGAAGGTCACCTTGATCGAGTGGCGTTGAAACTGGTTGGCATGGTTCTCGATGACCAATCTCACTACCTCGGCGAGATCGAAGGTCGACTTCGATTGTCGCTTTTCCCCGGCCAAATCGTCGAAAGCCGCCACGCGCTTCTGGAGGGTCTGAAGTTGGGATTCCAGCGCTTGTAACGCACCGGAATAGGCTCCTCCTTCAAGCTCTCCCAACAACCCCATCGTGTGACCGACTGCACGGTCCAATTCATGAAAGATGAACTCCGTCATCAGGCCGATGCCGGCGAGATGAACGAATTTCTCGCGTTCATCGGAGGATTCGTCGATAGCGTCGTTCGTCTTGCCGACTAGCTGCTCGCACTGGTCGCCCATCAAGACGACCAACTTGCCGAGCCGGTCGACGGTCTCCCGCTGCGGAGGCGTCGATTGCCGACGCAAGGTCTCAAGCGCCTCCTGCACGTTCTGCTGAGTCGTCCGGAATTCGAACGATAGGCGCTCCGCTTCGCGGCGGCTGATCCGTTCGGCCTTGTCGGCTTCGTTGATGAGTTCGCGCATCTCGCCGTGTAGGAGCCACATCACGATAGTACGCAGGGCCTGCTGGGCCTCGGAAGCAACGAGTCCCTCGCGGTTGGTCTGCTCGCTGAGCGCAGTATGCGCCGACTTTACGCTGACCCTGCCGATCACCTGCTGCCTGTTCAGCTTGAAACCGGATTGCCCGAATGCGTTGCGGTCCAATTCGATCCAGTCGTCGTCCGGGTCGCCATACGGCAGAATCCGGAAACCGTGACGAAAAAGCATCGGCCCACCCGACCATTTCTTGATCTCGTCGCGTGTCTCCTTGATCGTTTCGGTGAGATCGGGAATTTTTTCGACAACCAACCGGTTGTACCAGTAGACCTGGACGTCGACGGGCCCGAGGTCCTGCAGCGCCTTCGGACGAATAGGCACTTCCTTGGCTGCAGCATGGCCACGCTTGCCGCGCTTTCTCCAGACGGTTTGGGTGATCGAATAGACTTCTGCTCCGCTCTGCGCGATTTCGCGCGACGCACCGCGATATGGATAGTCTATCTTTCCCTCGATACTCGGAATTCCTTTTTTGTCGAATTTTAAGGACGCGATGCAGGTTGCATGGGCCTTCTGCAAGAGCTCGGCGGGAATGGATGGAATCACGATGCGCGAGCCGTTGAACCTGACCTTCAGCAACCTGTTGCCGCGGCCGGGCTCGAATGGGTCGACCATCCGGGCGATCTTGCCTTGGAAAAGTTTCGCGAAGTTGTCCTGATTCCAGTCCGTCGTGAGTCCGGAAATTCGGATTACGGTACCCTGCTCGGACCTGTCTTCCTTCCGCAGACCGCGCTCCGGTTCGATCTCGATGTCACCGACCGACTGTTCGGATTCATGGCTGAAAAGCGTCCAGTCGATTTTCAGGATATTCCAATTGCGATCATCGGCGGTGGTCGTGGTTACGGTCAGATGGTCGCCCAACCTCATGGCGGAGAGCCGACCGACGCCCTTGTCTCCCAGATACGTCGCGCCGGCGACATTCATTCGCCTGCGTGAGCGTGTTCCCACCGTCAGATAGACGTCGGTAAGGGTCTCGAGGCTCATGCCCTCGCCCTTGTCCCGAATCTCGATCCAGTTGTGACGCCTGTAGGCCGCCTGAAGGGCCGCTTTCAGGCGACGGGGACGACCTGCGGCGAGCTCAAGGCCGCCCATGAACGACGAGATGTGATCTGCTGGCAGCCCCGGCAGGAATGCGGCCCGAACGTCCGCCAACACCCGCCGACCGGGTACCCCTCCGTCGAGCGCCTCCAGGGCCGCCACGTAGCCGGCGTAGGGCAGCACGCAACGCGCAACGATCTCGATGCTGCGGGAGCCCGCATCGACGCCATTCTTAACTAATTCGTAAAGCGCGACCTCGTCAGAACTGATGAGCTCTTTGCCGAGCTCCAACAGGGTCCGCGCGGCAAAGCGGAAACTCAATACTCGATCCTCCGGTCCGACCCGCCATCCTACCAGAAAACCGGTTAATCCCTCGCTATCGCCCTGAACGCTACCGTACATTGCGCCCCCCGGCTCCCCGTTTTCCAAGGTTGCAGCATGAAAACCGATTTTCTGCAATTATCCCTTGTACGGGGATGCCCCCGGTGGCCGGTTGAAGCGTCTTTTTGAATGCCGCATGCTAGGATCCGCCGGGCAATAGCGGCGGCACGCAGCGCGATGAGCGGGCTTCTTGTGGTGACGACAGCCTTTGCCCGTATTGTCACCGAAGTCCGCGGTATTTTCGCGCTTTGAAACAGCTTAGGACCTTGTCGTCCTCGCGGGCGATAAAATTATGGTTCTTTAAAAGCCACTCCGGCGTGAGGAGCTCGGAAAATTCGACCGCCAGGTTGCCGTCCTCATCAGGCTTACGGCCGAAGCGCCAAAGCCTCGCCGGAAACCGCTCCGAATCCGTGAAAAGCCTTCCGTGCGCGAAAGAATTGCGGATTTCCACGATGCGCGTATCCAAAGCGTAGCGTTCGCGCTCTCGATCGGTCAATGAGCCGTTGAACTCGTCCACCAGTGGTCCAAAAAAGTAATACTTGGTCAGCCAAGTCTCCTTGGTAACGGTGTCGCCCGGCTTGGGAAAAGACAGCGCGCCGCCATCCCGGCATTCCAGGAACGCCCGGATCTTGGTCTCGATGGATTGCAAGTTGAGGACGAGATAGCCCGTGTACCGGGTGTGAATCTTCACGCGCATGTGTCGCCGAGTCCAAAAAGATAAGGTTCGTTGCGTCAGCGAGGGTCACCGACCATCGACCAGTATTCGCGCTCCTGCGCCGCCTCGAGCTCGTCGAGCGGCACCGGGATGAGCGCGAATTCAAGATTGTACATCGGGATCTGCCAAGTGTCATATAGCGCGGAGACATGCTCCTTCGTGACGGTATCGAGCGGCAAGTTCTCCGCCTCCAGGCGCTCCAACAGATGCTCCGTCAATTTGGCGCCCATGTGGTGATCTTCATTGTCCTTATATTCGAGGGTCCCCCACGTTTCGGATAACGCCTTCAGGCCTTTCGCCGTTAACATGCCAACCTGTTCCATGGCATCGGCAACGCGAAGCGCAGGTGGCACGAACGATCCGAATAACTTGATGCCGCCGTAGTTTGGGTCGCGCGGCACGCTCCAATTCAGCTTGCCGTCCTGATAGGCCTCGATATCTGCGTAAAGGCGGCTCTCGCGCTGATAAACGGTAGAGTTGGGCATGATGTACTCACCGGCATAGCCTTCGAGATAATGGCCCCGGCGTTCGCGGTCGACGTATTCGCGCAATTGAGCCAGGTTGGTCGGTGCCCAGGAGGTCGCCTGCGCGTATATCAGCCGCGCTAGGTGGTCGTAGAACCAACCGACGATCCTATTCAAACGGGACGCGATGAGTTTCGGCGGACACCTAACGGCGTCGACCAGAATTAAGATCTTTGCGGCCTCTTCTTCGGCGAAGATCCGGAGCACCTCCACTTCTCGTCCATGCGATTGAAGCTGCTCCGCAGCTTGCCAGAAACTTCGTGCGCTATTGAGGATGATCGGAATCCCTTCGGCGATGAATTGAAGCCGCGTAGCTTCGTCGAGTTGGCACAGGCGTTTGGCCTGGTGGAGGCCGATTTCAGGACCCTTCGGTCGCTTCTTCGCTTGTTCCATGTTTCGCCTCGTGCGGGTCAGGTGCTTTCGCCGACTTCTCATCCCAACTGGCTGAAACAGCTTATCCCCGGACATGCCGATTTCGATAGCCTGGCTAGGCAATCGTGCAAACGGGACGCCTTCGCCACGTACCCTCAGGGACGACCCAGCTTTCTATCGCAAGCTGCAAGCGGGACTTGCGATGAAGTCGGAATCGATGACGGGTGAAAACCGCTGAAAGGGACAGCATTCGACGTCGTCCAGATTGTTGAAGGCCAGTCGCTTCAGCCTGGAGGACCGATCCCTGGAAGCTTTCATCCGATTGTAATTGAGGTCCAGAGGGCCTGATTGGCATTCAGCGCCGAGCGGAAGAAAAGTCCTGTAATGACACTGCCAATCCGCCAAATTCCTCGGTGGTAGCCCGCAAATGCATATCGTCGCTGATGAGCGTTGCCCGATGATTGATCGCGGTCTCGGCGACCAGGACATCGGGGAAGCTTTTTGCTGCCTGGCGCACGCCACCTTTAGCGCTAAGCCGCGCGTCCAGCATGGCGACGGTAACGCCGCTTTCAAGCCATGTCCCGCCAAAGCCGTCTTCGTCGATTTCAAATTGCTCGACCTGAACCGCTCCTACTTCCCTGAAAGCCGGAAGTTTGAAAAGCTCGGCGGCAGTACAGTGTTCGCGCAGCAAAAGCGCCTGTGAGGATGTCGCCAACATTTCTTGAGATCGGAAAATGGTGGCAGGTAGCTCGCCCCTCAAAGTCCTGGTGAAAAGGTCTGAGTCCAGAATGTAGGCCATGGTGCTTCCATCTAGGTAGGCATTGATCGCGCGACAGAGCGCATCTAATTCCCATCGTAGCCGTTTTCAATGAGAGCCCATTGTCAGTCGGCGTGCATATGAGCAAGCCTATTGCCGTCGGCGAGCTCTGTTTTCGTCAGCAAGTGCAACCTCAGGAAGGCCTTTCCGCTGTGTTTCGCTGGCTTGCAGGCGGATCGGCTTGTCAAGGACTGGAAAGCCAATTCCTGAATGAGCAAGAGGAGAAGACGTCCCACGGCGTACATCCTAAAGACGACAAAGTTGGCCTTTCCCCTGCCGTTCCTTTCCCAATCCGAAGATGCGGTGGGCACCCAATCGTCCCCGTGCGCCAAATGGTTGCGGTAGATTCGCGCAAGTTCGGCCGCAGCGCCAGTTCCCGTGAGTTTGTACTTTCCGGAGATCAGATCGATTTCAGGGTCGAGATCGCCGCAAATGCGACAGCACCGTTCAGCGATCCGATAGAGCATATTCACCGCCGGAAAGTCGTCCTCAGACCTAGGACTTCCTTCGGCCAATTTGCGGCCCCGTACTGCCGTTTTGTCGCGCGGAAACTGAGTCCCTGCCGCTGCCTTTACGGCGTTCTCATACGCAGACCAAAGAAAGTTGAAAATGCTCAGGCCCGCAACGTATTTGGCCGCGATCTCGCTGCTCAACACCTCGAACTCCCAAGCCGCATCACAATAAACGATGGCGTCGCTGTCATCGACGTAGGCGGTATTCGCAGATGCGTCCTCTAGGCTCGCCGCCATCTGAAGTGAGAACAGAGTGGCGTCCCAGGTGACTTCCGGGTCCCCTGATGAAAGACGCTCCCGTTCATGTTTGACCGAGATGGCTTGAAAGAGCCGTTTAATATGATCCCTAAATGGTCGCAGGGCTCTCCACCGGCACATCGGCTTTCCGCACTTGCAGGCGAACAGTGCCGACAGTTCTGTCGCTGGATCGATCGCTTTAATTGTCATCATTCAAGACCGTTCAGGGATCGGATAGGCTCCGCGCCTTCCTAAGGCCATCCCGGCGCTACCTCAAAACTTCGGAGCTCGCGTATCCGCGTCGTCATCGCCGGAGATGCTCATCATGGCAAAGGTACGTCGTGCAGAAACGTCTCTTGACCAAGGACGCGCTCGATTTCGTATTCGCGTCCCCCTAGGAGTAATTTCACCAGATCCGGCATCAGATCACTAACACACTGTTCGTGTTCGCGGCCGGCCGCGCCCCGAAACGCCGGTTACGTGACTCTAAAACCCAGGATGGTCAAAATAGGAAGAATCCGTCGAATGGACTCTCGTAATAGGCCCGCAATAGAAGATAATTCTCAGCGGCCGCAACTTTCGGTAGCAATATTGAAGCAAGACTCACCGACTCACTCTTAGACCGTCATCGACTCGGTCTAAACGTGTCGGCATAAGGGGACTGAAATCAAACCCCCGCCATCATCACGTATTTGATCTCGACATATTCTTCCATGCCGTGATGGGAGCCTTCGCGGCCAAGGCCGCTTTCCTTGACGCCGCCGAAGGGCGCGACCTCGGTGGTGATCAGGCCGGTGTTGACGCCGACCATGCCGGATTCCAGCGCCTCGGCAACCCGCCAGACCCGGCCAAGGTCGCGCGAATAGAAATACGACGCCAGACCGAACGGCGAGGCGTTGCACATCGCGATCACCTCGGCTTCGTCCTTGAAGCGAAACACCGGCGCCAGCGGACCGAAGGTTTCCTCCCGCGACACCAGCGCGTCGGGCCTGACATTCGCGAGCACGGTCGGCTCGAAGAAGGTGCCGCCGAGCGAGTGGCGCTTGCCGCCGGTCACGATCCTGGCGCCGCCTTTGACCGCATCGGCGATGTGCCGCTCGACCTTGTCGATGGCCTCCATGTTGATCAGCGGCCCCTGCGTGACGCCGGCTTCAACGCCGTCTCCGACCTTCATCGCCGCGACTTTCCTGGAAAGCTTCTCGACGAATTCGTCGTAGATCTTGTCCTGGGCGTAGAGGCGGTTGGCGCAGACGCAGGTCTGGCCCATGTTGCGGTATTTCGAGACCATCGCGCCTTCGACCGCGGCGTCGATATCGGCGTCGTCGAACACCACGAAGGGTGCGTTGCCGCCGAGCTCAAGCCCAAGCTTCTTCACCCCGACGGAGGCCTGCCGATAGAGGATCTTGCCGACCTCGGTCGATCCGGTGAAGCCGACGAAGCGCACCGCCGGATGTTCGCACAGCACCTTGCCGATCGGCGGCGCATCGCCGGTGATGACGTTGAGCACGCCCTTCGGCACGCCGGCCTTCTCGGCCAGCACCGCGAGCGCCAATGCGCTGAGCGGCGTTTCGTTGGCGGGCTTCAGCACCACGGTGCAGCCGGCCGCCAGCGCCGGCGACACTTTTCGCGTGATCATCGAGCAAGGGAAATTCCACGGCGTGATCGCGCCGCAGACTCCGATCGGCTGTTTGATCGCGAGCAGCCGCGCGTCGGCGCGCTGGGTCGGAATGGTTTCGCCATAGACGCGGCGTGCTTCCTCGGCGAAAAATTCGACATAGGCGCCGCCGATATCGATCTCGCCCAGCGCTTCCGCAAGCGGTTTGCCCTGCTCGGAGGTCAGGATCAGCGCCAGATCCTCGCGGTTGGCGGCGATCAGCTCGTACCATTTGCGCAGGATGTTGGAGCGCTGCTTGCCGGTCAGCTTGGCCCAGACCGGAAACGCGCGTTCGGCGGCTTCCACCGCCTGCGTGGCGTCGGCCGCCGTCAGCTGCGCCACTTTGACAAGCTCGACGCCGGTGGCCGGATTGACGACGGGATGCGCGGGCGTACCGACCCAGGCGCCATCGATGTAGCTGCGGTCCCGCAGCAGCGAGACATCTTTCAAGCGTTCGCGCAGAGATGGCGCAGAGGATTGCGAGGCACGTGCGGCGGCGGTCGGGGTCATGGCGTCACTCCTGAGGCTTTTGGTGTTGCCCAAGAATATAGGTATAAACAGCCCGCATGACACCGGTCGCAAACGACCGGCTGCTTCAACCAATTTTGAGGGCTGGAGCCGCCAGCGACGTCAGGCCGCGCCGCTCAGATAGGTTTCGCGGCGGCCGATCATGCGCTCCGCCGCCGTCTTGGCGTCCGCCTTCGAAGAGGTGGCGCAGGTGCGATATTCAAGGTCCGGCGCTGCAACGGAGTCACGCCGACCGAACCACGATTTCGCCGTCACCTGCAACATCGACAAGGCCTGGGCGACGTTATCGACCGCGCCGAATGAGTGCAGCGCACCCGTTCCGGCATACCGGACTTCGTAGATGCCCGGGCCAATCGGCGCCTCAATATTCTCGCCGCGCATAGCGCGAGGATATCGTTTCCATTCACTCCAGGTAGAAATCATCGAAAACTCCCGCAACTTTAAAAAGCTGCTCATTATTTAATCGAACTGATCGGTTCGGTTTTACCCATTTGCACCGAAATCTGAACGCCTTACAACCAAAATCATGTCCGGGACGGTGCGCCAGATCCGCATAGCGCCGATCGCGCCAAACCGGTTAATCCACCGCAAATTATGCTGCAATGGCCGATCCGGGGCCGGCGATCACGAGCGCGCGACCGCAGCGGCAACATGCCGCCCGTACTTGCGAGGCGCAGGCGCCGGGAGGAATATTAACAACTCAAAAAATCGGGGAGGAGCCCATGCAAAGCACGGATCAAATCGACCAGGCGCTGCGCCAGAGAACCGATGCCAGGGATGTCCCCGGCATGGTCGCCGTGGCCGCGACCGGCAAGGACGTGATCTATCAGGACGCGTTCGGCACACGCGACCTGTCCAAGGACACCGCCATGACGGCCGACAGCGTGTTCTGGATCGCCTCGATGACCAAGGCGATCACGGCCACCGCCGCGATGCAGCTCGTGGAACAGGGCAAGCTGTCGCTCGACGAGCCGATCGGCAAGGTGCTGCCCGATCTCGCCGACCCGCAGGTGCTCGAGGGCTTTGACGACAAGGGCGAGCCAAAACTTCGGCCCGCGAAGCGGCCGATCACGCTGCGCCACCTCATGACCCATACCGCAGGCTTTTGTTACAATATGTGGAATGGCGACATGGTGCAGTATCTGGAGAAAACCGGTACACCGCCCGCCAGATCCGGCCTCCACGCTTCACTGCGCGTGCCGATCATGACCGATCCCGGAACGCGCTGGGAATACGGCATCAACATCGACTGGGTCGGCCAGGCGGTTGAAGCCGCCAGCGGCAAGCGGCTGGATGCCTATTTGCGCGATCACCTGTTCGCGCCGCTCGGCATGAACGACACTAGTTTCAGGATCAGCGATTCGCAGCGCCAACGCCTCGTCGGCATGCATCAACGCCATGCGGATGGATCGCTGATGCCGATCCCGTTCGAGGTCGAGCAGAACCCGGAATTTCTCGCCGGAGGCGGCGGGCTCTATGGCACGGCCGGCGACTACATCAAGTTCACCCAGATGATCCTCAACAAGGGCCGCGGCAACGGCAACCAGGTGCTCAATCCCGAGACCGTCGCGACGATGGGACAGAACCACATCGGCGAACTCAACATGACCAGGCTGAATTCGGCGATCGCGTTCGCGACCAACGACGTCGATCTCTATCCGGACATGGAGAAGAAATGGGGGCTGAGCTTTTTGATCAACACCGCCAAGACGCCGGAGGGCCGCAGCCCCGGCAGTCTCGCCTGGGCCGGGCTCGCCAACACCTATTACTGGATCGACCCTTCGCGCGACGTCACCGGCGTCATCCTGATGCAGGTCCTGCCGTTCGCCGACGCGACATGCCTGGAGACGTTCGCCGCCTTTGAGCGCGGCGTCTATGGCGGGCTCGATGCGGCGGACGGCCAGAAGGCCGCGTAAGAAGCCCCATCCCGATTGTCCGCACCCTTCACACGGGAGGAAGCGGCAAAAAGGGAACGAGCCGCAACGCCGAAATTCGTGATATTCTGTTCTCAAAGCCTCCCCACAAGGGGAGAGAACTGATCGCGGCGGCGGGTTTCCTGCCATTGCGCTTGGACAAAATCTTTCAGGGATGGAGAAGCGAATTTGACCGAGAAAGCCGGTAGCTATGTTTGCGGCGTCTCCGATGCGCCGCTTCTGGGCGAGACCATCGGCCGCGCTCTCGATCTGGCCGCTCAACGCTGGGCCGATCGCGACGCGCTGGTTGCGCCAAGCCACGGCGTCAAATGGAGCTGGAAGGAACTGGCTGCGCGCGTCGATGCGCTGGCCGCGGGCTTTCTCGCGCTCGGCCTCGAACGCGGCGACCGGATCGGCATCTGGTCGCTGAACCGGCCGGAATGGACGCTGACTCAGTTTGCCGCCGCCAAAGCCGGGCTCATTCTCGTCACCATCAATCCGGCCTACCGCCTGAGCGAACTGGAATTCGCGCTGGCCAAGGTCGGCTGCGCCGCGATCGTCACGGCGACCGCCTTCAAGACCAGCAACTACATGGAGATGCTGAACACGCTGCTGCCGGAGCTTGCCAAATCGGCTCCCGGCGATCTGCACGCGGCGCGGCTGCCGCAATTGCGCGCGGTGATCCAGGTCGGCGGCCCGGCCTGTCCGGGCACGATTGCGTTCGAAGAGGTGGCACGCATGTGTGGCGAGCGCCACCGGGCCATGATCGCAGCCCTTGCCGGCACGCTGCAATTCGACGATCCCGTCAACATCCAGTTCACCAGCGGCACCACCGGATCGCCCAAGGGCGTCACGCTGACGCACCACAACATCCTCAACAACGGCTATTTCGTCGGCCGCGCGATGCGCCTTACCGAGCAGGACCGTATCTGCATCCCGGTGCCGCTCTATCACTGCTTCGGCATGGTGATGGGCAATCTCGCCGCCCTCACGCTCGGCGCCGCGATGGTCTATCCCGGTGAGGGGTTTGATCCGCTGGCGACGCTGCAAACCATCGAACGGGAAAAATGCACCGCGCTTTACGGCGTGCCGACGATGTTCATCGCCGAACTCGACCATTCCGAATTTTCCAAATTCGATCTGTCGTCGCTGCGAACCGGGATCATGGCCGGCGCGCCCTGCCCGATCGAGGTGATGCGGCGCGTCAATGAAAAGATGAACATGCGCGACGTCACCATCGCCTATGGCATGACCGAAACCAGCCCGGTCAGCTTTCAGAGCGCGACCGACGATCCGCTGGAGCGCCGTGTCTCCACGGTGGGGCGGATCCACCCGCATGTCGAGGTCAAGATTGTCGATCTCGAAGGGCGCGTGGTGCCGCGCGGCGAGCGGGGCGAGCTATGCACCCGCGGCTACAGCGTGATGCTCGGCTATTGGGACGAGCCGGAAAAGACCGCTGACGTGCTTGATCGCAACGGCTGGATGCACACCGGCGACCTCGGCGTGATCGACGACGCGGGCTATTGCAACATCGTCGGCCGCATCAAGGACATGGTGATCCGCGGCGGCGAAAACCTCTATCCGCGCGAGATCGAGGAATTCCTCTACCGCCATCCCAAGATCCAGGACGTGCAGATTTTCGGCGTCGCCGACGATCGCTATGGCGAGGAACTCTGCGCCTGGATCCGGACGCGGCCCGGCGAGACGCTGACGCTCGAGGAAGTCCGCACGTTCTGCCAGGGACAGATCGCGCACAACAAGATCCCGCGCTATGTCGAATTCGTCGACGAATTTCCGATGACCGTGACCGGCAAGATCCAGAAATTCCTGATGCGCGAGGCGGTCGAGGCGCGGCTCGGATTGAACGCGGCGAAGACGGCGTGAGGCAACTAGCTGTTCCAAGGGCACCCAGGCGGCGTCATCATCCCCTCCCCTTGTGGGGAAAGGTAAAAGCGGTGATCGCAGAGAGAATGGAATTTCGTAACGCCTAGAGCATGATCGGTTCTGATTGAATCAGAACCGAATCTCTCGATTCTTGTTTTGACGCGTTTTCTTCACGCGAGCCGGTTTCCACTTCGCGCGAAAACGCTCTGGTCCTACACCGGCAATCCGTTCTGCTGCGCCAATTCCTTCAGCGAAACCTGCGGCCGCGCGCCGATATGCTGGATCACTTCGGCGGCCGCCAGCGCGCCGAGCCTTCCGGCCTTTTCGTAACCGGCATTACGCACCAAACCGAACAGGAATCCGGCAGCGAACAGATCGCCGGCGCCCGTGGTGTCGACCATCCGCTCGATCGGAAACGCGGGCACCGCGAGGATCCCTTCCGCCGAGGCCACGACGCAGCCTTTTTCGCTGCGGGTGACGACGCCGAGTTTGGTATCCTTGTTCAATTGCTTCAGCGCGGTGTCGAAGTCCGATGTCTGGTACAGCGAATGCAGTTCGGCCTCGTTGGCGAAAATCAAATCGACGGTGCCCTTGCGCATCAGATCGAGAAACTCGTCGCGATAGCGATCCACGCAGAATGAATCCGACAGCGTCAGCGCGACCTGGCGGCCGGCGCCATGCGCGATATCCGCCGCCTTGACGAAAGCGTCCTTGGCGCTCTTCGGATCCCACAAATAGCCTTCGAGATAGAGGATCGAGGCGGCCGCGATCTGCTCCGGGTCGATATCGCCGGGCGTCAGTTCCTGCGCCGCGCCGAGATAGGTGTTCATGGTGCGCTCGCCATCCGGCGTGACCAGAATGTAGGAACAGCCGGTGGCGGGACCGCCCGTGGCGGCGTTGGTTTCGAAAGCCACCTTCGCGGCGCGGATGTCATGGGTGTAGAGACCTCCGACCTCGTCGTTTCGGACCTTGCCGACATAGGCTGCCCGGGCGCCGAGATTGGCGACGCCGACAACCGTATTGGCCGCCGAACCGCCGGACATCGTGGTCGCCGGTCCCATGTCACGGTAGATCGAGGCGGCGCGGGCCTCGTCGATCAGCATCATGCCGCCCTTGGTCATGCCGTGCGCGGCAAGAAAGCCCTCGTCAGTCTGCACCAACACGTCGAAAATCGCATTGCCGATCGCGAGAACATCGTATTTCGTTGAGGTCATTCACCAATCCCTGTCAGGGCAATTGCGATAGAGTGGAAAATCCGATCCAACCCGGATCGAAAAGGCGTCAGCGGCCTATCACGACAGGCCCTGCGCCAGCAAGCGATGCGAATATGACCGCCTTATGATCCGCTCTTTCCTGACGGTATCCACGGGAACGCTGGCCTCGCGTCTGCTCGGATTCGTGCGTGATGCGATGATGGCGGCGCTGCTGGGCGCCGGTCCCGTCGCGGATGCGTTTCTGGCGGCGTTTCAACTGGTCAATGTCGTCAGGCGCCTGCTCAGCGAAGGCGCCCTGAATGCGGCCCTGGTGCCGGCCTGGCTGCATGTGCGCGAGACCGGGGGCCCCGCCGCGGCTGCCGCTTTTGCCGGGCGTGTGCTCGGCACCGTCAGCGCGGCGCTGATCGCGGCGGCGTTGTTCATCGGGCTGTTGATGCCATTCGTCATCACCGTACTCGCGCCCGGTTTTGCCGGGCACGAAACGCTGCAATTCGCGGTCAACGACGCCCGCCTCATGCTGCCTTATCTGGCCTTTGCCGGACCGGTGACGGTGATGATGGCGCTGTTGAACGCGCAGGGCCGCTTTACGCTGACCGCATTCTCGCCGCTGCTGTTCAATATCGCCTTGATCATCGTGATGATCGCGCTGCTCGGCTGGCGCCAGGATGGCGCATATGCGGCGCTGGTGATCGCGGCGACGGTCGGCCTCGCCGGATTGCTGCAACTGCTGATTTTGGCCCTGCGCCGCAATGACAGCACCGCGACGCCGCTCCGTGTCGCATTCGACGCGGAAATGCGCGGGTTTCTCGGCAAGGCCTTGCCCGGCATGATCGCCAGCGCGGGACCGCAACTATTGATCATCACCGGCGCGATCGTCGCTTCGGCGTCGCCATCGGCGGTGTCGTGGCTCTATTTCGCCAATCGCCTGATCGAACTGCCGCTCGGCATGGTCGGCGTCGCCATAGGCACCGTGCTGGTGCCGGAACTGACGCGGGCGCTGCGCGGCGACGACAAGGCGGCGATGGTATCAGCCGAATCGCGCAGCCTGGAACTCGCCATCGGCCTGACAATGCCGGCGACATTGGGATTGATCGCGCTGAGCGCGCCGATCGTGCGGATGCTGTTCGAGCACGGCCTGTTCACCCCCACCGATAGCGAAGGCACCGCGCGGGCGCTGATGTGGCTTGCGCTCGGCCTGCCCGCTCACGTGCTGGTCAAGTCGCTGTCGCCGGCATTTTTCGCCCGCCATGACACGGCCACGCCGCTATGGGCGACACTCAAGGCGATTGTCGTCGCGATGGCAGCTGCCCTGCTGTTCGGCCGCTTATTTGGCGCCTCCGGTATCGCCGCCGGCATCGCGCTTGGAGCGTGGAGCAATGCGCTCCTGCTGACGCGGCGCGGCGCGGCGACGTTCGGATTTTCCATCGATGCCACAGCGCGCCGGCGGCTGCCGCGTATCGCGTTGGCGGCGCTGGGAATGGGCGGCTTGTTGTGGGGGACGGCGGGCTGGGTGCTGGGGCAAAAGGCCGAACTGCACGGCTTCGCCGAAGCGCTGGCTCTTTTGATCCTGATCACGGCCGGGATCGTGGTTTATGGTCTTTTGCTAAGCATATTCGGCGTCACCGGCTGGCGCGAGGCGATCGGCGCGGTCCGAAGGACGCCGCCGGGCGACTTGCGCGCTTGAGGCGTGCATGGCAAACGACGGCGCAGAACAGCGGGAATTCTTGACAATGGCAATCGTTGAGCGGGTTTTTTCGGGGGTCCAGCCGACGGGCAATCTGCATCTCGGCAATTACCTCGGCGCGATCGTTAATTTCGTAAGGCTGCAGGAAACCCACAACTGCATCTATTGCGTCGTCGACCTGCATGCCATCACACAGCCGGTATCGGTCTGGGGCGGCCCGACGGAACTGGCGCGCAACACGCGCGAGGTGACCGCGGCTTTCATTGCCGCCGGCATCGATCCGAACAAGCACATCGTCTTCAACCAGAGCCAGGTCACGGGTCACGCCGAGCTGACCTGGATCTTCAATTGCGTGGCGCGGATCGGCTGGCTCAACCGCATGACCCAGTTCAAGGAAAAGGCCGGCAAGGATCGCGAGAACGCTTCCGTCGGCCTTTACGATTATCCGGTGCTGATGGCGGCCGACATCCTGCTCTATCGTGCCACCCATGTGCCGGTCGGCGAGGACCAGAAGCAGCATCTCGAACTGGCGCGCGATATCGCGCAGAAATTCAACAATGATTTCGCCGATTCGATCCGCAGCCACGGCTTTGCCGACGGTCTGCTCTTTCCGCCGCCGGAACCGCTGATCACCGGGCCGGCGACGCGGGTGATGAGCCTGCGCGACGGCACCAAGAAAATGTCGAAGTCGGATTCGTCGGACAATTCGCGCATCAATCTCACCGACGATGCCGACACCATCGCGCAGAAGATCCGCAAGGCGAAGACCGATCCGGAACCGCTGCCCTCGGAAGAAAAGGGCCTCGAACCGCGGCCCGAAGCCGACAATCTCGTCGGCATCTATGCCGCATTGTCGGGCCGCAGCAAAGCCGAGGTGTTGCGCGAATTCGGCGGCGGCCAGTTCTCCAATTTCAAGAATGCGCTGGTCGAACTTTGCGTTACGAAACTCTCGCCGATTGCCTCCGAGATGAAGCGCCTGATGGCGGACCCCGGCCATGTCGATGCGATCCTGATCGACGGCGCCGATCGCGCAAGCGTGATCGCGCACGAAACCATGCAGGCGGCAAAGGATATCGTCGGTTTCATCCGCAAGCCCTGACCTCGGACGCGGCTGCCGATCGTTGCCGCTCTGCACAGCGCCAACGCCGCTTGTCGGAAGCGGCCGCGCCGTGGCAGCATGCGCGACGTAACGCAGCGTCGGGACATGCATGGCCGCCCAGCGACGAAGCTACGAGACGGGTCACAAGCCCAAATGCCTCGTCATCGTTGACGACACCACCGAATGGGATCGCGCGGTTTATTATGCCAGCCGCTGGGCGATCCGGTCCGGCGGTGGCGTGGTGATGCTGCGCATCATCGAGACCGAAGAGCAAAATCAGCAATGGCTCGGGGTCGCCGACATTATGCGCGCCGAGGCGCGTGAAGACGCCGACGCCGCGCTCGACCGTGCCGCCGGCCGCGTCAACGGCATCGGCGCGATCACGCCGGAACGCATCATTCGCGAGGGCGATCCGGTCGCACAGATCCTCGACGCCATCGACAAGGATGCCGATCTTGCGCTGCTGGTGCTGGCGGCCAATCCCGGGCCGGAGGGACCCGGCCCGCTGATCACCATGATCACCGGCGTGATCGGCTCGTTCCCGATTCCGGTCACGATCGTGGCCGGGGATTTGAGCGATACGGACATCGATGCCCTGTCTTAGACTCCTGGCCGCAAGGATTCGGGCTGTAAGCCCCGGATAGACCTGCCAAACCGCCGATTTCCGCTCTTGATCGTGCGTTTGCCGTCGCCATCTGCTAGGGAGGAACCACGCGCCGGCCTTGAACCGGCGACGCCGGAGAAAACCAATGTTCATTCAGACCGAAGCCACCCCCAATCCCGCCACCCTGAAATTCATCCCGGGCCGTATCGTGCTGGATAACGGCACCATGGAGTTCGCCAGCCGCGAAACCGCCAATCGTTCGCCGCTCGCCGAAAAGCTGTTCGGCGTGCCCGGCGTCACCGGGGTGTTTTTCGGCTCCGACTTCGTCACCGTGACCAAGGACGACAGCGACTGGCAGCACCTCAAGCCAGCCATCCTCGGCGCCATCATGGAACATTACATGTCCGGCGCGCCGCTGTTGGCCGATGGGAGCGCCGCCAGCGACGAGGCGATGGATGAAGGTGACGAATTCTTCAGCGATGACGACGCCGAGACGGTCGCGACGATCAAGGATCTGATCGAAACCAGGGTGCGGCCGGCGGTCGCCAACGACGGCGGCGACATCACCTTCCGCGGCTTCAAGGACGGCATCGTCTACCTCAATATGAAGGGTTCCTGCGCCGGCTGCCCGTCATCGACGGCGACGCTGCAACACGGCATCCAGAACCTCCTGAAGCATTTCGTCCCCGACGTGGTCGAAGTCCGGCCGATGTGATTGGGAGGCGAACGGTGCGTGGCGAATGGCGAATAGCGATTAGCGGCCTGACGAGAGACGCCGTCACTGCCGATCTTCCACTCGCCATTCGCTACGCGCCATTCGCCCTTCCCTCATGCTGATTCTCGCAATCGACACTGCTCTGGATGCCTGCGCCGCCTGTGTGCTTGATACCGGCAGCGGGGAAGTGCTGGCGCAGGAATCCCAGGCGATGAAGCGCGGCCATGCCGAAGCCCTGATGCCACTGATCGCGCGCGTGAGGGACCAGGCAGGCGTCGCATTTACAGCACTCGATCGTATCGCCGTTACGAACGGCCCCGGCAGCTTCACCGGATTGCGCGTCGGCCTCTCCGCCGCACGCGGCTTGGCGCTCGCCGCCGGCAAGCCCGTGGTCGGCGTGACGACGCTGGCGGCGTTTGCCGCGCCGATCGTGGGGCTCGGCCTCGAGCAGCCCGTCGTCTCCGCGATCGATGCGCGGCATGATCACGTGTATTTCCAGGCGGTGGCCGGCGACGGCAGCCTCTTGATCCGGCCATGCGTGGCATCGGTCGAGGAAGCGCTCGGCGCGGCGCAATTCGGTTCGCCGCATCTGGTCGGCAATGCCGCCGCGATTCTTGCCGGGCGCTGGCCGGCGGATGCGCCGCCGCCCTGCGAGGTCGATCCGCAGACCGCCCCCGATATCACCTGGATCGCGTGGCTTGGCGCGGCGGTCGCTCCGGACACCGCGCCGGCCCGTCCCTTTTATCTGCGCGCGCCGGACGCCAAGCCGTCCAGCGATCCGCTGCACAATGCGTCCCAGCCGGCCGCGTCATGATGGCATGGCTTTCCGGATTGTGGCGCGGCCGCCCAGCCGCGGTCGAGCCCGCAAGCCTGCGTGACGCGGCGCGGCTGGCGCAGCTGCACGGCGCATCGTTTCACCGCGGATGGGGGGAGCGCGAATTCGAGACCATGCTCACCGAGCGCAATACGCTGATTCATCGCCTCAAGCTCGGTCAAAAGATCATTGGCTTTGCCGCCTCCCGCATGGCGGCGGACGAGGCCGAGATATTGTCGATCGCAATCGACGCCGGCCATCGCGGCCGCGGCCTCTCCCGCGATCTCTTGCTGACCCATCTCGGGCATCTGGCGGGCCGCGGCATTCGCGCCATATTCCTCGAGGTCGAGGAAAATAATGGCCCGGCGCGAAAACTCTACGAACGGACCGGATTTACCATTGTCGGGCGCCGCGAGCGATATTATCAGCAGCCCGGCGGGGAACAATTGAATGCGCTTCTGATGCGCCGCGACTTGTCGTAAACTGTGTCGCGCCACAGCCCCTTCTCAAGGCCCTATTGCATGACCGCATTGAAATCCTCGTCTGTGCCCCAAGCCTCCGGCATCGAGGCGCGCTGCGCCGCCACCGGCATGCGCATGACCGAGCAGCGCCGGGTCATCGCCCGCGTGCTGGCGGAAGCCGAGGATCATCCCGATGTCGAGGAATTGTATCGCCGTTGCGTCACGGTCGACGACAAGATCTCGATCTCGACGGTGTACCGCACCGTGAAACTGTTCGAAGACGCCGGCATCATCGAGCGGCATGATTTTCGCGAGGGCCGCGCCCGCTATGAGCAGATGCCCGACAGCCACCACGACCATCTGATCAATCTGCGCGACGGCAAGGTGATCGAGTTCACCTCCGAGGAAATCGAGAAGCTACAGGCCGAAATCGCCCGCAAGCTCGGCTACAAGCTGGTCGATCACCGGCTGGAGCTGTATTGCGTCCCGCTGGATGACGAGAAGTCCTGAGACGTCCGCGTTTTCAGGCGAAGTGGAAATCGGCTTGGTGAAGAAAACGCGTCAAGACAGAAACCGGAACTTCGATCTCGTCATCTTCGATTGCGACGGCGTGCTGGTCGACAGCGAAGTCATTTCGTGCCGCGCCCATGCGGAAGTGCTGAGCCGCCACGGCTATCCGATCGATGCCGGGCAGGTCTTTCAACGTTTTCTCGGCCGCTCGACGCGCCAGGCGAATCTCGAGATCGAAGCCGAACTCGGCCGCAGCCTGCCTGACGATTACCATGTGCAGTTGCAGGATGAACTGTTGCGGTCGTTCGAAGCCGAACTCCAGGCGGTGCCCCATATCGAACAGGCGCTCGACGCCATCGCGCAGCCGGTCTGCGTGGCATCGAGCGGCTCGCACCAGCGGATGCGCGTCAGCCTCGGCCGCGCCGGACTTTACGACCGGTTCGCGCCGAACATTTTTTCGGCCTCCCAGGTGGCCAACGGCAAGCCCGCGCCGGATCTGTTTCTGTTTGCCGCGGCACGGATGAAGGTGCCGCCCGGACGATGCCTTGTCGTCGAGGACAGCATTCCCGGCATTACCGGCGCTATCGCCGCCGGAATGGCCGTGCTGGGCTTTCACGGCGGCAGCCATTGCCAGCCAGGCTATGCCGAAACGCTGCGTGCGGCCGGAGCCAGCGCCACATTCAGCGACATGCGACAATTACCCGCCCTGATGGAGTGGATCGATCCGCCGTCACTCCGGGGCGGAGCGCAAGCGCCGGGCCCCGAATCCCGGGATTCCGGGCCCGATGCCGGCATATCGCCGCGGAATAAGGGGCCGGACGCTGGATTTTCAGTCCTTTAGCCTATAACTGCCCCCTACTGACCGCCCCTTGTAACCGTCCCTTGCGCCGTATTGGCGACAGGTCCGCCCAACTGCCAGGTTCCATGAAGCCGCCGCGCAAGCTGCACATCAAGTCATATGGTTGCCAGATGAACGTCTACGATGCGCAGCGCATGGTGGACACGCTGGCGCCGGAAGGCTTTGTCGAGACCGCAAGCGCCGACGACGCGGATCTGGTGATCCTCAACACCTGCCACATCCGCGAAAAAGCTTCCGAGAAAGTCTATTCGGAGCTTGGACGGCTGCGCGTCGCCAAGGAAGAAGCCGCGCGCAACGGCCGCCACATGAGCATCGCGGTGGCCGGATGCGTTGCGCAGGCCGAAGGCGACGAAATCATCCGCCGCGCGCCCGCGGTCGACGTCGTGGTCGGTCCGCAAAGCTATCACCATCTGCCGCAACTGCTGGCGCGCGCGAAACGCGACGGCCGGGCGCTGGAGACGGAATTCCCGGTCGAGGACAAGTTCGGATTCCTGGCGCCGCCGAGACCCGAGACGATCCGCGCCCGCGGCATTTCGTCCTTCGTGACGGTCCAGGAAGGCTGCGACAAGTTCTGCACCTTCTGCGTCGTGCCCTATACCCGCGGCGCCGAAGTGTCGCGCCCGGTGAGCAGGATCGCCGATGACGTCCGCCGGCTCACGGATAATGGCGTGTGCGAAATCACCCTGATCGGGCAGAACGTCAACGCCTATCATGGCGAGGGACCGGATGGACGGATCTGGTCGCTGGGCGACCTGCTGCATCATCTCGCCGGACTGCCGGGCGTCCTGCGGCTGCGCTACTCGACCAGCCATCCCCGCGACGTCAATGACGCGCTGATAGAAGCGCATCGCGACCTTCCGGCGCTGATGCCGTTCGTGCATCTTCCGGTGCAATCCGGCTCGGACCGGATCCTTTCGGCGATGAACCGCAAGCATACCGCAGATGAATACCTTCGCGTCGTCGACCGATTTCGCACGGCGAGGCAAGATATTGCATTTTCATCGGATTTTATCGTGGGTTTCCCCGGCGAAACCGGGCAGGATTTTGCCGCGACCCTCGCTCTCGTCACACAAATCGGATACGCTGCAGCTTATTCGTTCAAATATTCGCCGCGGCCGGGAACACCGGCGGCGGACATGCAGGAGACGGTGTCAGCAGCCGAGATGGACGAGCGATTGGTGCGGCTCCAGGAATTGATCGACAGCCAGCAATCGGCCTTCAATCAGGCTGCGATTGGCTGCACGGTTGACGTGCTGTTCGAACGGCCCGCCCGCAACCCCGGCCAGATCGTCGGCCGCACCGCTTATCTGCAACCGGCGCATGTGATGGCTTCGCCCGATATCATCGGACGGATATTGCCGGTGACGATTGACAGCCTGGAACGCTACAGCCTGCTCGGCAGGCTTGCGCCCGTTTCCGATGCCCGGCCGGCGCTTTCCCATATCCCCGCCCGGATCCCCGATTCTTCTCAGATGACGATGGGAGCCTGAACCCTTGCCAAAAAGCGCATCGGATTCGTCTTCGCTCGCTCCCAGCCGCAAACTCGACCGCGACATGCCGATCCCGCCCGATACACAGGTCGTCATCGACTTCGACGACAACAGGGCCGCGTCGGCGCTGGTCGGCCCCTACGGACAGAATTTAGCTCTGATCGAACGCCGGCTTAACGTCGTGGTCGATTCGCGCGGCAACCACGTCACCATCGCGGGCACCCGCGACGGCTGCGATGCCGCGCGGCGCGTGCTGGAGACCCTGTACGCGCAGGCGACACAAGGCCATGATCTGGCGCAGGGCGACGTTGAAGGCGCGATCCGCGCCGTGCTGGCGCAAGGCTCGCTGTTCGAATTCGACGCCAAGTCCGCCAAGCCTTCGTTCGAGACGATCAATTTGCGCAAGCGTCCGGTGCGGGCGCGTACCGCGGCGCAGGACGCCTATATCCGCGCGCTCAAGCGGCATGAGCTGGTGTTCGGCATCGGCCCCGCCGGCACCGGCAAAACCTGGCTTGCGGTGGCGCAGGCCGCGCAATTGTTCGAACGCAAGGAAGTCGACCGCATCATCCTGTCGCGGCCCGCGGTAGAGGCCGGCGAGCGGCTCGGCTTCCTGCCCGGCGATTTGCGCGAGAAGGTCGATCCCTATTTGAGGCCGATCTACGATGCGCTGTACGACCTGATGGATGCGCGGGTCGTCGAGCGTGCGCTGCAAGCCGGCGAGATCGAGATCGCGCCGCTTGCCTTCATGCGTGGCCGCACCCTGACCAACGCCGCCATCATCCTGGACGAAGCGCAGAACACGACGTCCATGCAGATGAAGATGTTCCTGACGCGGCTTGGCGAAAACAGCCGCATGATCATCACCGGCGATCCGAGCCAGGTCGATCTGCCGAACGGCCAGACTTCCGGCCTCGCCGAAGCCGTCAAGCTGCTCGATGGCGTCGAGGGCATCGCGCAGGTGAAATTCACCGCCGAGGACGTGATCCGCCACGAATTGGTGGCGCGGATCGTCGCCGCCTATGAGGGATTGCCGCAGCGAACGGCAACCGGCAAAGCTTGACCCAGGATCTTTCGCCGGCAGCGCGCTTCACGCGCTCCCGGCCACCACAGAAATTCTGCTGAGATGGCGCCTTCGATTCTTCCTATCACCGAGGTTCTCGTCGCCGCCGCGTGCTGGCAAAACGAAGCCGACGCCGAAGCGGTGATCCGCCATGCCATCGAAATCGCCGCGGAAATGGCCGGCGCCGATGTCGGCGAGACCGAGCTTGCGATCATGCTGACCGACGATGCCGGCATTCGCACGCTCAACAGCAACTGGCGCGGCATCGATAAGCCGACCAACGTGCTGTCATTTCCTGCGCTGCAACCGGATGGCCCAGGCGGCCCGGACGATGCGCCGCGCATGCTCGGCGACATCGCGATCGCCTATGAGACGATGCGAAAGGAAGCCGATGACGAGCAAAAGCCGTTCGATCATCATCTGAGCCATCTGGCGGTACACGGCTTTTTGCATTTGATCGGCTACGATCACGAAACCGACGCCGACGCCGAGATCATGGAAGCCCTCGAGACGCAGATTCTTGCGCAGCTCGGCATTCCAGACCCGTATACGGATCGAAATCCCTATGCGGACTAGGAACGGATGGACTGAGATGGCGGATTCCGAACCGACTCACGACAATCCGCGCCAGACGCGCAACCTGCCGGCCGTGGTGCAGGGCGGCGAGGTCATGCGTCCCACCGCCGACAACTGGCTGGTGCGCGCGATCAAGACGCTGTTCGGCTGGAAGCCGGGATCGGTCCGCGACGACCTGCAGGTCGTGCTCGACGCCAGCACGCCGGACGACGTCGGCTTTTCGGCGGTCGAGCGCACCATGCTGCGCAATATCCTCGGCCTGCATGAACGCCGCATCGCCGACGTGATGATCCATCGCGCCGACATCGTCGCGGTCAAGCGCGACATTCCGATTGGCGAATTGATGAGCCTGTTCGAAAGCGCGGCGCATTCGCGCCTGGTGGTTTACAACGAAACGCTCGACGATCCCGAAGGCATGGTTCACATCCGCGATCTGCTGGCGTTCATGACCGCGCGCGCCCGCGTCACGGAGGCCGGCAAGACCCGGCGCAGGAAACCTTTGCCGGCCGGCCTCGATTTGCGCGCGGTCGATCTCGCACTGCCGCTGGGGGACACCAATATCATCCGCAAGCTGCTCTACGTGCCGCCATCGATGCGGGCCATCGACCTGCTGGCGCAGATGCAGGCCTCGCGCATTCATCTGGCGCTGGTGGTGGACGAATATGGCGGCACCGACGGCCTGGTGTCGATCGAGGACATCGTGGAACAGATCGTCGGGGAAATCGACGACGAGCATGACAGCGACGAGCCGCCGTCGATCGTGCGGCAGGCCGACAACGCCTTCATCGCCGACGCGCGCGCCAGCCTCGATGACGTCCGGTCCGTGATCGGCGAGGATTTCGTCACCGGCGAGGCCGGCGAGGAAGTCGAGACGCTGGGCGGCTACCTCGTCAGCCATGTCGGCCGGCTGCCGGTGCGCGGCGAAGTCATTTCCGGTCCCGGCAATTACGAGATCGAAGTGCTCGATGCCGACCCGCGGCGCGTCAAACGCCTGCGCATCTCCTCGCGCAAGGAACGGCCTGCGCCGCGGACGCAGCGCGAAGCCCGGCGCCGTGAACCCACGCCGGAACAGAATTCTCCTCAGGCCAACGACAACACCGCTCCGCCGCCCAGCGACGGAGCCGGCCCGCAGTGACGCAAATACGTCGGTTTCGCTCCATCGGTCTCGCGATCATCCTGGCTTGGGGATGGAAGCGCGCCGCCATCGCGCTGATCGCAGGCGCGCTATCGGCGTTGGCGATGGCGCCGTTCAACGCCTGGCCGGTGCTGTTTCTGACCTTGCCGGTGATGGTCTGGCTGATCGACGGCGCCGGCGCCGGACGCAGGCAGGGCGTGCCTGCGGCGGCGATGGCGGGCTTCTGGTTCGGCCTCGGCTATTTCGTGCCGGGCCTGTACTGGATCGGCTACGCCTTCCTGGTCGATGCGTCGACCTTCGCATGGCTGATGCCATTCGCGATATTCGGCCTGCCTGCCTATCTTGCGCTGTTCACCGCCTTCGGCTTCGCGCTGGCGCGGCTGATCTGGACCCGGGATGCTTCGCGCGTGATCGCGCTCGCCGCCGCGCTGACGGTGAGCGAATGGCTGCGCGGCCATATGCTGACGGGCTTTCCCTGGAACGCGTTCGGCTATGCCCTGACCGAGCCGCTGGCGCTGGCGCAGACGGGATCGCTGATCGGCCTGTGGGGCCTGACGTTTCTGAGCGTCGCGATCTTCGCAAGCCCGGCCGCTCTCATTGACGGGACATCGCGCGGGCGAAAGCCGTGGCTGGCGCCGGCGGCTGCGCTGCTGTTGCTGCTCGCCATGGCGGTCTTCGGCTGCGTCCGCCTGTCGCGGCAGCCGACCACGATGGTGGCCGGCCTCAAGCTTCGGATCATGCAGCCCAACCTGCAGCAGGACGAGCGCTTCAATTACTCCGCCAAGGCGGCGGTGATGCAGAAATACCTGGCGCTGTCCGATCGCGCGTCGGGGCCGCAATCCACCGGCGTGCGCGACGTCAACATGCTGATCTGGCCGGAATCGGCATTTCCGTTTTTCCTGACCCGCGAGCCCGACGCGATGGCGGAGATCGCGGATCTCCTGCCCAAAGGCACGGTCCTGATCACCGGCGCGGTGCGCGCGCCCGACCTGCCGCCGGGCGTCAGGATCACGCGCGCCTATAACTCCATTTACGTGATCGATCATGACGGCAGCGTGCTCTCGGTCTACGACAAGCTGCATCTGGTGCCGTTCGGCGAATATCTGCCGTTCCAGGACTGGATGGAACGGCTCGGCTTCCAGCAACTGACCAAGGTTCAGGGCGGATTCATTCCCGGCACCCGGCGCCATACGCTGGAAATCCCGCATGCGCCGCGGATGCTGCCGCTGATCTGCTATGAAGCGATTTTTCCCGGTAACGTTACCGAGCGCAACGACCGTCCCGGCTGGATCGTCAATCTGACCAATGACGGCTGGTTCGGAATCTCGACCGGTCCCTATCAGCATTTGCAGCAGGTTCGCCTGCGCGCGATCGAGGAAGGCTTGCCGGTGGTGCGCGCCGCCAATACCGGCATTTCCGCGGTCATCGACCCGATGGGCCGGATCGTCGCACGGCTCGGCCTTGGTCTGGAAGGCGTACTCGATTCCGGCCTGCCGTCCTCGATCCCCCCGACCCTTTACGTCCGGGTCGGCGATATTCCCGCTGCTATCATTATTGCCGCTGCTTTTATTTTCGTGCTCCGACGTCGCGCCGCGAAGCGGATTCCCTGACCGTTTTTATTTTTCATTTTGGATGTCGGACGAAAATGTCGCTGCCAGAGCCCCTGTCGGTTGACAGACGTATGACGTCATTCGCAATCTGGCCACAGTAATGGAGAATAGATTCAGCCAATTAGGTTCGAATTGACTGTTTTTCTCCCCGATGCGCCGCACAGAATTTGACGGCGCTCAGTCATCCCTAGGTCCCCAGCCTAGGTCCCCAGGCCTTGATCCGTTCTCGTGCTGCCTCATCGCTGGCTCGATCCCAAGGAGTATTCGAAATGTCGACCAAAGCGCCCAACCCTGTTGACAAATATGTCGGCAGTCGCGTGCGCATGCGCCGTATCATGCTCGGCATGAGCCAGGAAAAACTCGGCGAAGCCTTGGGTCTTACCTTCCAGCAGGTTCAGAAATACGAAAAGGGCACCAACCGGGTCGGCGCCAGCCGCATTCAGCAGATCTCCGAAATCCTCCAGGTGCCGGTATCGTTTTTGTTCGAGGGCGGTCCCAGCGGCACCGCAGGCTCCGACGGATTCAGCGAAGGCGCCTCGCCAACCTACATTTCCGATTTCCTCGCCACCTCCGAAGGCCTTGCCTTGACGCGCGCTTTTACCCGCATCACCGATAGCAAGCTTCGGCGCAGCATCGTCGATCTGGTCGAACAGATCGCCGCGCGCGAAGGGCCCGACAAGCGCTGACGCCTTTGTCATCCCGGCGCGGATACAGGGCGCGCCAACGGAATCTCTCTGATAATCTCTGGTTTCCGGCTCCGCACCGCGTTTGGCGCGTCCGGTTCAACGACCGCCATGACTCTGCCGCCGGAAACGACTTCCTGATGACTGCCCGCTCCAATTCTCTCAAAACCAGGATCATCCCCTGCGGCGTTCGCCGCCGGATTGAGATCGGGACGCGGCGGCTGCGATGACCAGCGCCAACCGCAATCCCGCCCATCCTGAAACGTCGTCCGGCGATATGCCCGGCGACGACGGGATACACACGCAGGGTTCGTTTTTCGGCCGCCGCAAGGGCCACAGGCTACGTCTGCATCAGGCGGACCTGATCGAACATTTACTGCCGCGGCTGGCGCTCGATATCGGCGGCCCAAGTCCGCCCGATCTCGCCGCGCTGTTCGATCCGCCGGTCGATGACGTCAGGCTCGAAATCGGATTTGGCGGCGGAGAACATCTGGTGGCGGAAGCGCTCGCCTTTCCGAAACTCGGATTCATCGGCTGTGAACCCTATGTCAACGGCATGGCGAAAATCCTGACGCAGATCGAGAGCCATGACATCGACAATATCCGGCTGTTCGCCGGCGACGCCGCCGAACTGCTCGCCTGGGTGCCACCGCATGCGCTGGTCCGGATCGACCTGATCCACCCCGACCCGTGGCCGAAACGGCGGCACTGGAAACGGCGTTTCGTGCAGGACGCGACCGTCGCCGCGATGTCGCGCGCCCTGAGGCCGGATGGAGAATTCCGTTTCGTCAGCGACATCGCCGACTATTGCGCCTGGACATTGGCGCATCTTGCGCGCTCGCCGGATTTTATCTGGACCGCCGAAAGGGCAGCCGACTGGCGCCTGCCCTGGCCCGATTACACGATGACGCGATACGGCCGCAAAGCCGAACGCGAGGGCCGCGAAGCCGCGTATTTAAGGTTTCGGAAAGCCGGCTGAAAATCTTGCCGCCGTCGTTCGGGACACGAACGGGCAACCATTATCGCGGCTTGGCATCCGCGCGGCTCAGGCCGATTGACGGGCCTGCCAGAAACCGACGACGCGCTCGGCGGTCGACGGCATCAGCCGCATGAAATTCAACCGCGCGCTCTCGATATCGGCCGGAGAGGGTATCCGGCTCGGACCCAGCCGCAGCAGGATCAAGGCGCGCACGGTGGCCCATTGCAGGCCGATCGTCTTGCCCACGATCAGGATCGGATCATAGCGGTCGCCCGAAATCAGCCGGTCGAGCGTTGCGATCTTCACCGCCGACATGACCGACAGCGCGACGATCGCCTCCTCGTATTTGTGGCTCTTGGCAAAACCCAGCAATGCGGCTTCGTTGAGATCGCCGGCATGATGCAACGCGAGGATCGCGCGCTGGGCCGGCACGAAGTTGCGGCCGCCGACTGGCGCGACGGCGTCGGAGATCTCGCTTATCGCCTGCCTGATCGCTTCCTGTCGGCCGGGCTCGGCCATATCAAGCAAGCGACGGCGAACGGCGTCGTCCGATCCCGTCAGGAGATCTTTCAACCGCGATGCCGAAAGATCCTCGCGCTGGCCGACGGTCAGCGTCAGGACGCTGTCATGGCTGGCGCGCTTGATCAGCTCCGAATAGCCGGCCTGGGAAAATTGCGCGCCTGCATTGCCTGCGGCGCGTCTGACCACCTCGCGGTCGCCGCGATGCACGATGATGTCGGTGAGATCGGCGGACAGCGTCATCCGCTCGGACATCGCCAGCAGATGTCCCTGACCCTTGCCGCGGGCGATATCGATCAGCGCCGCTTCGTCGATAACGGGCGACCGCCGCAGCAGCGGCCCGGCGATTGCGACCTCATCCTCGCGGGCGAGTTGCCCGACCAGCCTGCGCGGCGCGTTGCGGAGAACCGACAATCGCTCAGCCACGTCGGCGCGCACGGCCAGTTCGGCATGGGGAACCAGATCGAGCAGGACGCCGTCGAACAGATCGATGTGATCGGGCCGGAAATTCGCGGCGCCCGAGAAGAACAGTTCGGCGATCCGCCTCGCGGCCTCGGTCCGGCGCTTCTGATTGCTGCCTCTGACAATCTCATCGAGTTCGGGAATCAGCGAAGAAGCGACGACCATCAAACCTACTCAAGACCGCCGCTAAGACGCTTTCGCCGAGTCCCTGTTTTGCTTGCGGTAACGGACGCAAGCAATTTCGGCCTGGCAGCGCTGGGGCGGGTCTCGGGCAACCTAGACAGGCTTCATGAACGAAGGGTTAGGTTCCGAAGCGGCATCCTAAAGGTCGCAAAATCGTATCCCCGGTTCTCGCGGGTCTTGCCGGATAGGGTTAAAACCGCTATATCAGCGTCAAGTTTTGCTATCTCATACGATCGCGTATTGAGAGTGGGCCCCTCGGGACCCGCTCTTTTTTATTACCTGAACGCATCCGACGCGAATAAAGCCGGACCATTCAGGGACCCACCGACCGTATCCGAAACACAGTCTTAACCGAACCTCTGCTGGAAAGCTCAAGTTAGACCTATTTTGACCCTGGACATGACCGATCCAACCACCGCCTCTCCGGAAGCCGACCTGCTCGCCGAGCCGCGCCTCGTTATCGAGCCGGGCGCGGCGGCGCGGGTGTCGGCGGTGGCAGGCCCGGTGCTGCAAGGAATGGGTTACCGGCTGGTTCGGATCAAGATTTCGGGAGAGGCCGGCTGCACGGTGCAGATCATGGCCGAACGGCCCGACGGATCGATGCAGATCGAGGACTGCGAGGCGATCTCGAAGGCGCTCTCGCCGGTGCTCGATATCGCCGATCCGATCGACCGCGCCTACCGGCTGGAAATATCCTCGCCTGGAATCGACCGGCCGCTGGTGCGCCGCTCCGATTTCGAGCGTTATACCGGTCATCTCGTGAAGATCGAGATGGCGGTCACGAGCCACGGCCGCAAGCGGTTCCGCGGCATTCTCGCCGGCGTCGAGGACGGCTCGGTGCGGCTCCATCGCGACGACAAGGCGGCGGATGAAGACGCCGAGGTTTTGCTGGTTCTCGAAGACATTGCGGACGCCAGACTGGTCCTGACCGACGAGCTGATCGCGGAATCGATGCGGCGCGGCAAGGCTGCGGAACGCGAGTTGCGCCAGAGTCTCGGGCTTGAACCGCCGCCGCCCCCGCATGCAAGAAAAAGCGATCCGGCTAAAGACAACAAACCGAAGCCGAAATTGAAGTCTAAAAGCGGCGGCAAGAGCGCGCCGCAGAATACCAAGGAACATCGCCTCGCCGCCGAAAGAGCGCGCAGGGGCGATTTCGATCCCTCCAGAGGAGACTGAACATGGCAGTCAGCGCCAACAAACTCGAACTGCTGCAGATTGCAGACGCGGTTGCGCGCGAAAAATCGATCGACCGCTCCATCGTGATCGCGGCGATGGAAGACGCCATCGCCAAGGCGGCACGGGCCCGTTATGGCAGCGAGACTGACGTACACGCCGAAATCGACGCCAAGAAAGGCGAGCTGCGGCTGTCGCGCCATATGCTGGTGGTCGACCAGGTCGAAAATTCGTCAAACCAGATCTCGCTGGCGGATGCGCAGCGCGCCAATCCCGGCGCGCGGGTCGGCGACACCATCGCCGATACGCTGCCGCCGCTTGAATATGGCCGCATCGCCGCCCAATCCGCCAAGCAGGTCATCGTGCAGAAGGTGCGCGAGGCCGAACGCGACCGGCAATATCAGGAATTCAAGGACCGCATCGGCGATATCGTCAACGGCATCGTCAAGCGCGTCGAATATGGCAGCGTCATTGTCGATCTCGGCCGCGGCGAAGCCATCATCCGCCGCGACGAGATGCTGCCGCGCGAGGTATTCCGCAACGGCGACCGCGTCCGGGCCTATATTTTCGATGTGCGGCGAGAGACGCGGGGCCCCCAGATCTTCCTCTCGCGCACCCATCCGCAATTCATGGCGAAACTGTTCGCGCAGGAAGTACCGGAAATCTATGACGGCATCGTCGAGATCAAGGCGGTCGCCCGCGATCCCGGCTCACGTGCGAAAATCGGCGTGATTTCAAGGGATTCATCGGTCGATCCGGTCGGCGCCTGCGTCGGCATGCGCGGCTCGCGCGTGCAGGCCGTGGTCAACGAATTGCAAGGCGAGAAGATCGACATCATCCCGTGGTCGCCCGACATCGCGACCTTCGTCGTCAACGCGCTGGCGCCGGCTGAAGTCGCCAAGGTCGTGATCGACGAGGACCGCGAGCGCATCGAGGTCGTGGTTCCCGACACCAACAACCAATTGTCGCTGGCGATCGGCCGGCGCGGACAGAATGTGCGGCTGGCCTCGCAACTGACCGGCTGGGATATCGACATCCTCACCGAGCAGGAAGAGTCCGAACGCCGCCAGGCCGATTTCGAGAATTCGACGCGGGTGTTCATGGAAGCGCTCAATGTCGACGAAGTCGTCGGCCAGTTGCTGGCGTCGGAAGGTTTCACCTCGGTGGAGGAACTGGCGCTGGTCGATGTCCGCGAATTGGCGAGCATCGAAGGCTTTGACGACGAAACCGCCAACGAATTGCAGACCCGCGCCAGGGAATATCTGGAGCAGATCGAGACCGAACTGGAAAACAAGCGCAAGGAGCTTGGCGTGGAAGACGAATTGAAAGCCGTACCCGGCGTGACCTCGAAGATGCTGGTGAAATTCGGCGAAAACGATATCAAGACCGTCGAGGATCTGGCCGGCTGCGCCACGGATGATCTGGTGGGCTGGACGGAACGCAAGGAAGGCAGTGAGCCGGTCAAGCATGCCGGCTTCCTCGATGGCGTCGATATTTCACGGGAAGATGCCGAAGCCATGATCATGCAGGCCCGCGTCAAGGCGGGCTGGATCACCGAGGCCGATCTCGCGAAGAAGACCGAAGAAGTGGAAGCGGAAGCCACCGAAGACCAACCGGCTTGATGCGCATGTTTTCTTAAGAACCCAACGATGGGGCAGACGTCACCGATATGCTTGCTGTTGCCGACCTCGATCTCGACAACGGGCCGCGGACCGACAAGTCCGCGACAATGCGGATGTGTGTGCTCACGCGGCAGGTACGGCCGATCGACGAACTGATCCGGTTCGTGGTTTCGCCTTCGGGCGAGGTGGTGCCGGATCTGAAACGCAAGCTGCCCGGCAGGGGATTATGGGTTTCGGCGTCTCGCCAGGCGGTTGCGGAAGCGGTCCGCCGTAACCAATTCAGCAAGGGGTTCAAGCGCGACATCCGCGTTACGCCAGCGCTGCCGGCGGATACCGAAATCCTGCTGGTACGGAGCGCGGTCGACGCGCTCGCGATGGCCGCCAAAGCGGGGCAGGTGATTTCCGGCTTCAGCAAGGTGGAAGCGGCGCTGGAACAGCGGCAGGCGCAGGCCCCGGTGCGGGCCCTGATCCACGCTTCCGACGGCGCAGCCGATGGAATCCGTAAATTGGACGCCCTTGCCGGGCGAAATGACGGAATTAACGACGATTCGCGAGAATTTTCGATCATCACCGCGCTGACATCGGAACAATTGGATTTGGCACTGGGCCGGTCAAATGTGATACATGCAGCGCTGCTCGCGGGCCCGGCGAGCAAAACGTTCCTGTCGCGCAGCCAGACCCTGGTCCGATACCGGATGGCTGACGACGACAAGACCGCCGGCATCGCGGCCAGAAATTCTAGAGCGTGATCCGGAAAAGTGGGAACCGGTTTTCCAAACGGATCATGCTCAAACACGGACGACGAGCTTTAACGACGGTGCGGCAACGCACAATGCAACGAGATTGGGATTAGTGAATGGTTGATACCAAAACCCCTGGCGACAAGACACTCAGTGTCCCGTCCAAGACCTTGACGCTCAAGCCGCGCGTCGAGACGGGCACCGTGCGCCAGAGCTTCAGCCATGGCCGCACCAAGCAGGTGGTGGTTGAAAAGCGCGGCAAGCGCCGCCTCGGTGGCGACGGGCCAGGGGGCGAAGCCCCGAGCGCGCCTGAGCCGGTCGCAGCCAAGCCCGCGCCCGCCAAGCCGCCGGTCTCCCGCCCCGCGCCTCCCCCCGCCGCGCCGCGCAACAATTCGGGTGTGGTGCTGCGCACCCTGACCGAGGATGAACGTTCCGCGCGCGCCAGCGCCTTGGCGGATGCCAAAGTGCGCGACGTCGAGGAACGGCGGATCGCCGAAGAGGAAGCCAAGCGCCGGGCCAGCCGCGAAGCCATCGAACAGGCCGAGCGCGAAGCGGCGGAAGCCCGCCGGAAGGCCGAAGAGGAGCGTCACCGCCAGGAAGAGGACGCCAAACGCAAGGCCGAACAGGAAGCGAAAAAGCGCTTTGGCGGCGAGACCAGCACCGAAGCCAAGCCGGCCGTCCCCGCAACTCCGGCGCCCGCATCACGCCCTGCTGCGCCGCCTGCCGCCAAGGCGCCCCCTGCCAAGGCGCCTGGCGTTGCCGTTGAAGTCGAGGAAGATGAAGGCCCGCGTCTGGTCCGTCGCGGCCCTGGCGGCGTGGCCCGTCCGGTGACACCTCCCAAGACCACCCAAAAGCCCGCGCCGCAGAAGCAGCGCGGCCGCCTGACGGTTGTGACCGCGCTGACCGCCGATGACGTGCGCGAGCGCTCGATCGCGTCGTTCCGCCGCCGTACCCAGCGCCTGAAGGGTCACGCCTCGAACGAGCCAAAGGAAAAGCTCATTCGCGAAGTGACCATCCCGGAGATGATCACGATCCAGGAACTCGCCAACCGCATGTCGGAACGCGCGGTCGACGTGATTCGCCTGCTGATGAAGCAGGGTGCGATGCACAAGATCACCGACGTGATCGATGCCGATACCGCGCAGCTGATTGCCGAGGAAATGGGCCACGGCGTCAAGCGCGTCGCCGCTTCCGACGTCGAGGAAGGCCTGTTCGATGTCGTCGACGATTCCACCGATACCGAGCCGCGCTCGCCGGTCGTGACCGTGATGGGCCATGTCGATCACGGCAAGACCTCGCTGCTCGACGCGCTGCGCCATGCCAATGTGGTATCGGGCGAAGCCGGCGGCATTACCCAACATATCGGCGCCTATCAGGTGAAGTCGCCCGAAAGCGGCAAGATGATCACCTTCATCGACACGCCGGGCCATGCCGCGTTCACCGCGATGCGCGCCCGCGGCGCCAAGGTGACCGACATCGTGGTGCTGGTGGTCGCGGCCGATGACGGCGTCATGCCGCAGACGGTGGAAGCGATCAACCACGCCAAGGCGGCCAAGGTGCCGATGATCGTGGCGATCAACAAGATCGACAAGCCCGACGCCAGGCCGGAGCGCGTGCGCACCGAGTTGCTGCAGCATGAAGTGCAGGTCGAATCGCTCGGCGGCGACGTCGTCGACGTCGAGGTCTCCGCCAAGAACAAGACCAATCTCGACCGGCTGCTCGAGATGATCGCGTTGCAGGCCGACATTCTCGACCTCAAGACCAATTCGCAGCGTCCGGCCGAAGGAACGGTGATCGAGGCCAAGCTCGATCGCGGCCGCGGCCCGGTCGCGACCGTGCTGGTGCAGCGCGGAACGCTGCGCGTCGGCGACATCATCGTGGCCGGCGCCGAAATGGGCCGCGTCCGTGCGCTGATTTCCGACCAGGGCGAAACCCTCGAGGAGGCCGGACCGTCGGTGCCGGTCGAAGTCCTCGGCTTCAACGGCCCGCCGGAAGCCGGCGACCGCCTGGCCGTGGTCGAGAACGAAGCCCGCGCCCGCCAGGTCACGAGCTATCGCGCCCACCAGAAGCGCGAGAACGCCGCCGCCAGCATTTCCGGCATGCGCGGCTCGCTCGAGCAGATGATGTCGCAGCTCAAGACCTCGGGCCGCAAGGAATTCCCGCTGATCGTCAAGGCCGATGTGCAGGGTTCGCTGGAAGCCATCCTCGGATCGCTGGAAAAACTCGGCACCGACGAGGTCGCGGCGCGCATCCTGCATGCCGGCGTCGGCGGCATTTCCGAATCCGACGTGACGCTGGCCGAAGGCTTCAACGCCGCCATCATCGGCTTTTCGGTGCGCGCCAACAAGGAAGCCGCGGCCGCCGCCAAGCGCAACGGCATCGAGATCCGCTACTACAACATCATCTACGATCTCGTGGACGACATCAAAAAGGCGATGTCCGGCCTGCTCGCGCCGACGCTGCGCGAGACCATGCTCGGCAACGCCCAGATCCTGGAAGTGTTCAACATTTCCAAGGTCGGCAAGGTCGCCGGCTGCCGTGTCACCGACGGCACCGTGGAGCGCGGCGCCAATGTCCGCCTGATCCGCGACAACGTCGTCGTACACGAAGGCAAGCTGTCGACGCTGAAGCGTTTCAAGGACGAAGTGAAGGAAGTGGCCTCCGGCCAGGAATGCGGCATGGCGTTCGAGAATTACGGCGACATGCGTGTCGGCGATATCATCGAGTGTTATCGCGTGGAAACGATCCAGCGCTCTCTGTAAGTACAGGTCTTCCGTAAGTCCAAATCTTACGAAGCGTATGGTACCTGCCTCATCCTTCGAGACGCGGCCAAGCGGCCGCTCCTCGGGATGAGGGCTCAATTCCGATCGAGGGAAATCTAACCCTCATGGTGAGGAGCGCAGCTGCTGGCTGCGCGTCTCGAACCATGAGCCTGTTGAGAAGCGATTATGCCCAGTCACCACAAAAAGAATTCCGCCCCCGGCGGCTCTCAGCGTCAGTTGCGGGTCGGCGAAACCGTGCGCCACGCAGTTGCGGATATCCTGTCGCAAGGCAGCGTGCATGATCCGGACCTCGAGGGCCATATCATCACCGTGCCCGAAGTGAGGATGTCGCCGGATCTGAAGCTTGCGACCATCTATGTGATGCCGCTCGGCGGGCGCGATACCGACACCGTCATCACGGCTCTGGAGCGCAACAGGAAGTTCCTGCGCGGCGAGATCGCGCATCGCGTTAACTTAAAATTTGCGCCTGACATCCGCTTCCGCGTCGACGACCGATTCGACGAAGCGGAACGAATAGAGAAATTATTGCGAACACCTGCGGTGCAAAAAGACCTCGCACCCGATTCGGACCACGAGTGATGACCATGACCGCCGCAAACAGCGAAATCGATTCGAAAAACGCCGAGTCGGACGCCGCTGAAAAAAATATTTTTGTCGAGTCGCGCAACGACGCACGGCGGACCAATAACGACCCCCGCGACCGCCAGCCGCGTCAGGGCCAACAGCCGCGCCGCGACAAGCGCGACGTGCATGGCTGGGTGGTGCTCGACAAGCCGATCGGCATGACCTCGACGCACGCGGTCGCGGTCGTGAAGCGGCTGTTCCAGGCCAAGCGCGCAGGCCATGCCGGCACGCTCGACCCGCTCGCCTCCGGCGGGCTGCCGATCGCGATTGGAGAGGCCACCAAGACCGTTCCGTTCGTGATGGACGGCCGCAAGCGCTACCGCTTCACGGTAAGCTGGGGCGCGGAGCGCGATACCGACGACACCGAGGGCCGGGTGACCCAGACCAGCGATCTCCGGCCGTCGGCCGATTCGGTCCGGGACTTGCTGCCGCAGTTCACCGGCCTGATCGAACAGATTCCCCCGCAATATTCCGCCATCAAGGTCCAGGGCGAGCGGGCCTACGATCTGGCCCGTGACGGCGAGACGGTGGAATTGAAACCCCGCCCGGTCGAGATTCACGAATTAACCCTGATAGATCACACGGATGATGGGCAATCCATATTCGAGGCCGAGTGCGGCAAGGGAACCTATGTCCGGGCGCTAGCCCGCGATATCGGCCGGATTCTCGGCTGTTATGGCCATATCGGCGCCCTACGGCGAACCCTGGTCGGCCCGTTTGGCGAATCCGACATGATTCCGCTGGAACAATTGGAGGCTTTGTGCAATAGAGCCGCGTCTGGCGAGGGTAGCCTCGCCGAGGCGCTTTTGCCCGTTGAGACCGCGCTGGACGACATCCCGGCACTGGCCGTCACACGGGCGGATGCGGCAAGGCTCCATCGGGGTCAGGCCGTTTTGTTGCGCGGACGGGATGCGCCCAATAGTAGCGGCACAGTCTATGTCACGGTGGCAGGCCGGCTTCTGGCCCTCGCCGAAATTGGCAATGGCGAACTCATCCCCAAGCGTGTGTTCAACCTGACCGGACTGACTGCCAGTTCCGGTCGCAACGAGAGTATTTGACGATGTCGATTACCGCCGAACGCAAAGCGGAAGTCATCAAGACGAATGCCACCAAAACCGGCGACACCGGCTCGCCCGAGGTCCAGGTTGCGATCCTGTCGGAACGCATCAACAACCTCACCGGGCACTTCAAGACCCACGTGAAGGACAACCATTCGCGCCGTGGCCTTTTGAAGCTGGTGTCGACGCGTCGTTCGCTTCTCGATTATATCAAGAAGAAGGACGAGGCGCGTTACAAGGCATTGCTGGAAAAGCATAACATTCGTCGTTGATACGCTGAAGTACGCGCGCCGATTTGCGCGCGTTTTTGCATGGCTTCGAAATACCCTGTGAAGGTTTTCGGAAGCGATCATGCGCAACAACGTCCAGCAGCAATCCGGCCGCTGGGCGGAACGGGCAAGATGCCCGTACGACCCCGAAAGGATGGACGCCATCCGAAACATAAGAGCCATGGCAGGATCGCCGGATGCTGATCTCGCATCGAGATCAGCCTCTCGCCATCTTGCGCATGGCTTTTGTGTTTTGGGGCATCCCTCTTTCGTGAACCCATGAAAGAAGATCGAAATGTTCAATAAGCATTCAGTCGAGATCGACTGGGGTGGACGTCCCCTCAAGCTCGAAACCGGAAAGATCGCCCGTCAGGCCGACGGCGCCGTGCTGGCGACCTATGGCGAGACCGTGGTGCTCGCCACCGTCGTCGCCGCGAAAGCACCGCGCGAAGGCGTCGACTTCCTGCCGCTCACCGTCGACTACCAGGAGAAGGCCTATGCCGCAGGCCGCATTCCCGGCGGCTATTTCAAGCGCGAAGGCCGCCCGACCGAAAAGGAAACGCTGGTCTCCCGCCTGATCGACCGTCCGGTGCGCCCGCTGTTCGTCGATGGCTGGCGCAATGAAACCCAGGTCATCATCACCGTGCTGTCGCACGACATGGAGAACGATCCCGACGTTCTCGCGATGGTCGCCTCCTCCGCGGCACTGACGCTGTCCGGCGTACCGTTCAAGGGCCCGATCGGCGCCGCCCGCGTCGGTTTCGCCAATGACGAATATGTGCTGAATCCGACGCTCGACGAAATGGTCGAGACCCAGCTCGATCTGGTGGTCGCCGGCACCGCCGACGCCGTGCTGATGGTGGAGTCGGAAGCCAAGGAACTCAACGAAGACATCATGCTCGGCGCCGTGATGTTCGGCCACCGGCACTTCCAGCCGGTCATCAATGCGATCATCCAGCTCGCCGAGAAGGCAGCGAAGGAGCCGCGCGACGTCAAGATCGTCGACGAGAGCGCGCTCGAGAAGGAAATACTCGCCCTGATCGAGAAGGATCTGCGCGCGGCCTATGCGATTCCGGTCAAGCAGGATCGCTACGCCGCCGTCGGCGCCGCCAAGGAAAAGGTGATGGCGCATTATTTTCCGGAAGGCCAGGAGCCGAAATACGACAAGCTCCGCATCGCCGGCGTGTTCAAGGAATTGGAAGCCAAGATCGTCCGCTGGAACATCCTCGACACCGGCAAGCGCATCGACGGCCGTGATTCGAAGACCGTCCGCAATATCATCGCGGAGGTGGGCGTGCTGCCGCGTGCGCATGGTTCGGCGCTGTTCACCCGCGGTGAAACCCAGGCGATGGTCGTCACCACGCTCGGCACCGGCGAAGACGAGCAATATATCGACTCGTTGGCGGGCACCTACAAAGAGCAGTTCATGCTGCACTACAATTTCCCGCCCTACTCGGTCGGTGAAACCGGGCGTCTCGGCGGCACCAAGCGGCGTGAAATCGGCCACGGCAAGCTGGCCTGGCGCGCGATCCATCCAGTGCTCCCGCCGCACCATGAATTCCCCTACACGGTGCGCGTGGTCTCCGAGATCACCGAATCCAACGGATCGTCGTCGATGGCGTCGGTCTGCGGCGCCTCGCTGTCGCTGATGGACGCGGGCGTTCCCCTGAAGCGGCCGACGGCGGGCATCGCCATGGGCCTCATTCTCGAGGGTTCGCGCTTCGCCGTGCTGTCGGACATCCTCGGCGACGAGGATCATCTCGGCGACATGGATTTCAAGGTCGCCGGCACCGATCAGGGCATCACCTCGCTGCAGATGGACATCAAGATCGAGGGCATCACCGAAGAGATCATGAAGGTCGCGCTCGGCCAGGCCAAGGAAGGACGCATCCACATCCTCGGTGAGATGTCGAAGGCCTTGACCGCCGCGCGCGCCGAACTCGGCGAATACGCGCCGCGCATCGAGACCTTCAAGATCCCGACCGACAAGATCCGCGAAGTGATCGGCACCGGCGGCAAGGTGATCCGCGAGATCGTCGAAAAGACCGGCGCCAAGGTCAACATCGAGGACGACGGCACCGTGAAAGTCGCCTCCAGCGACGGCGAAGCGATCAAGGCCGCCATCAAGTGGATCAAGTCGATCGCCTCCGATCCGGAAATCGGCCAGATCTATGATGGCACCGTGGTCAAGGTGATGGAGTTCGGCGCCTTCGTGAACTTCTTCGGCGCCAAGGACGGCCTCGTTCACATCAGCCAGCTGGCCGCCAACCGCGTCCAGAAGACCTCCGACGTCGTCAAGGAAGGCGACAAGGTCAAGGTCAAGCTGCTTGGCTTCGACGATCGCGGCAAGACGCGGCTGTCGATGAAGGCCGTCGATCAGACGACCGGCGAGGATCTTGAAGCCAAGACCGACGCCCCGGCGCCGCGGGAAGCCGCAGGCGAGTGATTCGGGCGGACGGCGATAAAGCCGATAGCAAATAAAAAAGGGCGGCTTCCGGGCCGCCCTTTTTGTTTGTGAGCAGTGGCGCGGCCGTTACGGCCCGGCTCGCTTCCCGTTCACGGTCGCCGTGAACGGAACGCCTACGCTTTCCTTCACCACCTCACCCAATGCGGCAAAATCCGCCTTGCGCGGCGAAGTGTTCCGGTACACGAGGCCGATCGAGCGGCCCGGCTGCGGATTTTTCAGCCGCAACAATTTCACCCGGTCGTCGCGCCGCTCGACATCGGCCGCGATCTGCGGAATCAGCGTGACGCCATAACCGCCGGCGACCATCTGCATCACCGTCGCGAGGCTGGAGGCGGCGAATCCCGCGCCGGCCGCTCCCGTCGTCCGTCCCCGGGCCGTTGCGCAAAATGCCAGGGCCTGATCGCGCAGGCAGTGGCCGTCTTCGAGCAGGATCAGACGGCTTTGATCGATGTCCTCGGCTGCCACGCGCGCCGTCTCCCGCCGCGGATCGTTCGCCGGCACCGCGAGCAGGAACAGATCCTCGAACAGGACGATCGCACGGACATCCGGCTCATCCACCGGCAGCGCCAGCATCGCGGCATCGAGTACGCCGCTCTTGACGTCCTCGACCAGCTGCCTGGTTTGGGTTTCCCGCAATTCCAGGCGCAATTCCGGGAACTGGGTCTGCAACAGGGGAAGAATCCTCGGCAGCAGATAGGGCGCCAGCGATGGAATAACCCCGAGCGTCAGCCGCCCCGTCAGCAACCCGCTGCGATGTCTGGCAAAATCGACCAGGTCGCGGGAAGCCGCCAGCACGTCCTCGCCGCGGCGGGCGATTTCCCGCCCGACATCGGTCAGGATCACCTCGCCCGGCCGCCGCTCGACCACAACCACGCCGAGGATGCGTTCCAGATCGCGAATCTGCATCGACAGCGCCGGTTGCGTAATGGCGCAGGCTTCCGCCGCCCGGCCGAAATGGCCGTGCTTGGCGAGTGCCGCGAGGTAACGAAGCTGCCGGAGCGTGATCATCGTCGATCAGATAAACTGATTAAGAGGTCAAGACAATTCGACTGGACCTGATCTTAGATATCTTCCAAACTCTCGTCACGAGCCGATGCCAGAATGAACCTGTTTTTGGCCGCCTGCTCGTATGAGACGCCCGGCAACGACAACCCTGGAAACGCACAGCCTTATCGGATTGCGGATTTCTGCCGTCACCGGACGGCTCAACCAATCCCACAGGCCGGAAAATTACAGAACACGATTGGAGAGAACATGGACGCAAAGACCGACGAGAGCGCGGGCAAGTGCCCGGTCATGCACACCACTGTTAAAGTCAGCACGAACCGTGACTGGTGGCCGAACCAGCTTAACCTTCAGGTTCTCCACCAGCACTCCGCCCTGTCCAATCCGATGGGCGAGGCGTTCGACTACGCCAAGGCCTTCAAGAGCCTCGATCTCGACGCCGTGATCAAGGATCTCCACGCCTTGATGACGGATTCGCAGGAGTGGTGGCCGGCCGACTTCGGCCATTACGGGCCGCTGTTCATTCGGATGGCGTGGCACAGCGCAGGCACGTACCGCATCGGCGACGGCCGCGGCGGCGCCGGAGCCGGTCAGCAGCGTTTCGCGCCCCTCAATAGCTGGCCCGACAACGTGAACCTCGATAAAGCACGCCGGCTGTTGTGGCCGATCAAGCAGAAATACGGCAACAAGATCTCGTGGGCCGACCTCATGATCCTCACGGGCAACGTCGCCCTCGAGTCGATGGGATTCAAGACGTTCGGTTTCGGCGGCGGCCGCGCCGATGTCTGGGAGCCCGAACAGGACATCTACTGGGGCCCCGAAGGCAAATGGCTGGCCGACGAGCGCTATACCGGCGACCGTGATCTTCAGAATCCTCTCGCCGCCGTGCAGATGGGCCTGATCTACGTGAATCCGGAAGGGCCGAACGGCAAGCCGGATCCGCTCGCCGCGGCCAAGGACATTCGCGACACGTTCGGCCGCATGGCGATGAACGACGAAGAAACGGTGGCGCTGATTGCCGGCGGTCACACTTTCGGCAAGACCCACGGTGCCGGCGATGCCACGCTGGTGGGCCCGGAGCCGGAAGGCGCCGGTATCGAGCAGCAGGGCCTCGGCTGGAAGAACGCCTATGGCAGCGGCAAGGGCGCTGACGCGATCGGCAGCGGCCTGGAAGTGATCTGGACCACGACGCCGACGAAGTGGAGCAGCAACTTCTTCTGGAACCTGTTCGGCTATGAATGGGAACTGACCAAGAGCCCGGCTGGCGCGCACCAGTGGACGCCGAAGGGCGGCGCCGGCGCTGGTACTGTGCCGGACGCGCACGATCCGTCAAAGCGCCATGCCCCCTCCATGCTGACCACCGACCTCGCCCTGCGGGTCGATCCGGCCTACGAAAAGATTTCTCGGCGCTTCTACGAGAATCCGGATCAGTTCGCGGACGCGTTTGCCCGGGCGTGGTTCAAACTGACTCACCGCGACATGGGCCCGATCGTACGCTATCTGGGCCCGCTCGTTCCGAAGGAGGTGCTGCCGTGGCAAGACCCGATTCCCGCGGTCAATCATGAACTGATCGGGGAGCAGGACATTGCCGCTCTGAAGGCGAAGATCCTGGCGTCCGGCCTGTCCGTTTCCCAATTGGTCACGACCGCCTGGGCGTCAGCGGCGACGTTCCGCGGCTCAGACAAGCGCGGTGGCGCGAACGGGGCACGCATTCGCCTCAGCCCGCAGAAGGATTGGGAGGTCAACCAGCCGGCTCAGCTGACGAAGGTGCTTTCGAAGCTCGAAGCGATCCAGAAGGAGTTCAACGCCTCGCAGTCCGGCGGCAAGAAGAAAGTGTCCCTCGCCGACCTGATCGTTCTCGGCGGCAGCGCCGCGATCGAGAAAGCCGCCAAGGACGGCGGGTACGACGTGAAGGTTCCGTTCACACCGGGACTGATGGACGCGTCGCAGGAGCAAACCGACGTGGACTCCTTTGCCCCGCTCGAACTGACCGCGGACGGTTTCCGCAACTATCTCCGGGGCGCGCAGCGTCTATCCCCCGAGGAGCAGCTGGTGGACCGGGCGCAATTGCTGAAGTTGACAGCGCCCGAGATGACGGTGCTGGTCGGCGGCCTGCGCGCGCTGAACGCCGGACAGCCGGCGCACGGCGTCTTCACCAAGCGACCCGAGACGCTGACCAACGACTTCTTCGTCAACCTGCTCGACATGCATACGCAATGGCAGCCGTCTGCCGGCACTGAGGGCGTGTATGAGGGCCGCGACCGGAAGACGAACGAGGTCAAGTGGACCGGCACCCGTGTCGACCTCATCTTCGGTTCGCACTCGCAGCTGCGCGCCCTCGCGGAAGTCTATGCATCCTCGGACTCGAAGGAAAAGTTCGTGAAAGATTTCGTGGCGGCATGGACCAAGGTGATGAACCTGGACCGCTTCGACCTCGCCTGATCCGAAAATTTCGACGCAAAAGGGCGGCCTTTCGGCCGCCCTTTTTATTTGCGTGTATGATGTCGGGCAGGTTTGGTCCGGGACCAACTGTCATCTATGTGAAACATCATCGCTGGACGAAGAAGGGATCCGCCCCATGATGCAGCTTTATTGGGCGCCGCGTTCGCGCTCGTTCACGGCGCTCTGGCTGATGGAAGAAACCGGCCAGCCTTACGAGCGCGTCCTCACCGACATCACCGCCGGCGCGCAAAGGGCGCCCGCCTATCTCGCGATCAACCCGATGGGCAAGGTGCCGGCACTGCGGGACGGCGAGGCGACATTGGCGGAAGCCGCCGCGATCTGCGCCTATGTCGCCGAGCGCTGTCCCGGGGCGAGACTGGCGCCCGCCTTGGGCGATCCGTTACGGGCGAAATATCTGTACTGGCTGTTCTTCGCTCCGAGCTGCATCGAGCCGGCGATGGTGCAGATCGCGACCAAGGTCGAGATGAGCCCGGTTTCGGCAGGCTGGGGCGACGCGCAGCGGGTGTTCGACGTGCTCGACGCAAACCTGACGAAAGGGCCATGGATTCTCGGCGAGGATTTTTCCGCTGCCGATGTCGCGATCGGCTCCGCGCTGAATTTCTCGGTACGGTTGTTCAAGATGGTGCCGTCGCGGCCATCCTTCGATGCCTATATCGCGCGCTGCGTCGCGCGACCCGCCTTCCAGCGCGCCGAACAACTCGCGGCCGGGTGAACAATCTTACTCGGCCTTCAATTCTTCCGGCTTCGGCATCGAGATGATGTTGTAGCCGGAATCGACATAGTGAATTTCGCCGGTGACGCCGCCGGACAGCTCGGACAGCAGATACAGCGCGGAGCCGCCGAGTTCATCCAGCGTTACGCCTCTACCGAGCGGCGAGTGCTTCTGCTGGAACGCGAACAGCGCGCGCGAGTCGCCGATGCCGGATCCCGCCAGCGTGCGCACCGGTCCCGCCGAGATCGCGTTGACGCGGATGCCGCGCGCGCCGAAATCGGATGCCAGGTAACGAACCGAAGCCTCCAGCGCGGCCTTCGCGACCCCCATCACGTTGTAATTCGGCATCACGCGCAACGAGCCGCCGAAGCTCAGCGTGATCATCGCGCCGCCGGAGGCTGGCATCATGGCGGCCGCGCGTTTCGCGAGTTCCGTGAACGAAAAGCAGGAAATCAGCATGGTGCGCGAAAAATTCTCGCGCGTGGTGTCGGCATAGCGTCCCTGCAGCTCCTTCTTGTCGGAGAAGGCGATCGCATGAACCAGGAAATCGAGATGGCCCCATTTTGCCCGCAGCGCATCGAACACCGCATCGACACTGTCGAGATTCTCGACATCGCACGGCAGGACCGTATCGACACCCAGCGATGCGGCAAGCGGCTTGACCCGCTTGCCGAGCGCCTCGCCCTGATAGGTAAAGGCGAGCTCGGCCCCCTGTGCGGCAAGCGTTTTGGCGATGCCCCAGGCAATTGAATGATCATTGGCGACGCCCATGACCAATCCGCGCTTGCCTTTCATCAGGTCCTGCATCTTTCGAATCTTCCGTAGATCAAGGCGTGGATAGATAGCCGGGGATATTCAGGAATTAAGACGCGCTCTGCGCTTTTACCTGGCCATGACACTAAATGAGAGAGTCAATTCGCAGGCAATCTCACGCATCCAGCCGCTTGAACACCAGCGTGGCGTTGGTGCCGCCGAAGCCGAAGGAATTCGACAGCACGGTCTCAAGCCTGGCGTTGTCGATCCGTTTGCGCACGATCGGCATGTCGGCGAACACCGGATCGAGCTCGGTGATGTTGGCGCTCTCGCAGATGAAGCCGTTTTTCATCATCAGCAGCGAGTAGATCGCTTCCTGCACGCCGGTAGCGCCGAGCGAATGTCCGGTGAGCGCCTTGGTGGCGGAAATCGGCGGGCACTTCTCGCCGCTTCCGAACACCTTGCGGATCGCCTCGATTTCCGGCGGATCGCCCGCTGGCGTCGATGTCGCGTGCGGATTGATATAATCGATCGGCGTCTTCACGGTTTCCATCGCCATCCGCATGCAGCGCTCGGCGCCTTCACCGGACGGAGCCACCATGTCGTAGCCGTCGGACGTCGCGCCATAGCCGACGATCTCGGCATAGATGCGCGCGCCGCGCGCCTTGGCGTGCTCAAGCTCCTCGAGCACCACCACGCCGGCACCGCCGGCGATGACAAAACCGTCGCGGTTCACATCATAAGGCCGCGACGCGGTGGCCGGCGTCGCGTTGTATTTCGACGACATCGCCCCCATCGCGTCGAACAGAACCGACAGCGACCAGTCCAGCTCCTCGCAACCGCCGGCGAAAATCATGTCCTGCTTGCCGATCTGGATCGTCTCGTAGGCGTTGCCGATGCAATGGTTCGAGGTCGCGCAGGCCGAGGAGATCGAATAGTTCACGCCCTTGATCTTGAACCAGGTCGCCAGCGTCGCAGACGCTGTCGATGACATCGCTTTGGGCACCGCGAACGGTCCGACCCGCTTCGGTCCCTTGGTGCGCGTGATGTCGGCGGCCTCGACGATGGTACGCGCCGAGGGTCCGCCCGATCCCATGATGATGCCGGTGCGGATATTGGAGATGTCGGTGGGATCGAGGCCGGCGTCCTGGATCGCCTGCTCCATCGCGATGTGATTCCAGGCGGCGCCGTCGCCGAGGAACCGCATGGCGCGACGGTCGATGACTTCGGCCGGATTGATTGTCGGCGCGCCATGCACCTGACAACGGAAGCCAAGCTCGGCATATTTATCCGCGCGCGTGATCCCGGACTTCGCCTCATGAAGGCTAGCCAGCACTTCCTGGGTGTTGTTTCCGATCGATGAGACAATGCCCATCCCGGTGATGACAACCCGTCTCATGATCGCCTCGCCCTGCCTCTATGCTTTGTGTGTGTTGTGAGCACCGACCCGGTTCAAGCCGGCACGGTACCCTGCTTGAACAATCCGACCTTCAGATCCTTCGCGCGATAGATAATGTCGCCGTCCATGGAAAGCCACCCGTCGGCGACGCCAAGCACCAGCTTTGAGCGCATCACGCGCTTGATGTCGATGTTGTACACAACCTTGCGGACGCTCGGCAGCACCTGTCCGGCGAGCTTCAATTCGCCGAGGCCGAGTGCCCGGCCGCGCCCCTCGCCGCCGATCCAGCCCAGATAAAAGCCGACCATTTGCCACAAAGCGTCGAGGCCGAGGCATCCCGGCATGACCGGATCGTTCTTGAAATGGCAGCCGAAGAACCAGAGGTCCGGCTTGACGTCGAGTTCGGCCCGGACCAGGCCCTTGCCATATTCGCCGCCGGTCTCGGAAATCTCGCTGATCCGGTCGAACATCAGCATCGGAGGCAGCGGCAATTGGGCATTGCCCGGGCCGAACATCTCGCCCCGGCCGCAGGCCAGCAGATCCTCATATTCATAACCGCCGCGCCGATTCAGCATACCGCCTCGCCTCTCTCATCATTCCGGTGGAGCGTTCCTGGAGCCGTTTTGCGTGGAAAACGCCCCATGATCGCAATGTGGCGCGGATGCCTCAGGCCCGAAAAAACGATGACACCCGCCGCTCGCCTATGCGGAAATCGCATAGGCCGGACCTCCTAACATAGGGCTTACGGGCGTCAAAGCGTCCCGACAGGGTAAATCGCCGCATTCGGCGGTCAGTTCCGTCCACCGTCTGAAACCTGCCTAGTTGCGAAAAACTTGCATGTACTGATTTTGCTTCTTATAGTCACTGGGAGTTGTGCCGAGATAACGCGTGGTGTCTGACGTGGAAATGAATGACGAGCCCTCAATGATGAGCGATGACGCTGTCATTTCGGCAGTGCATGGTGCGGCGCACCAACCGGCGCTGACCGGCTGTCCTTGGCACGACGTTAACGAAATGCTGCAGGCCGCAGGCCTCCGCCCCACCCGCCAGCGCATGGCGTTGGGCTGGCTCCTGTTCGGCAAGGGCGCGCGTCACCTCACCGCGGAAATGCTGTACGAGGAGGCGACCCTCGCCAAGGTTCCGGTGTCGCTGGCCACCGTCTACAACACGCTCAACCAGCTGACCGACGCAGGCCTGTTGCGGCAGGTCAGTGTCGACGGCACCAAGACCTATTTCGACACCAACGTCTCCGCGCATCATCATTTCTATCTCGAAAACAATCACGAGCTGGTCGATATCCCGGACCCGCATTTGATGTTGCAGAAGATGCCGGAAATTCCCGAAGGCTACGAGATCGCCCGGGTCGACATGGTGGTCCGCTTGCGCAAGAAGCGCTGAGCTAAATATGCGGACTTGACCCGCATATCCATCGATCTTCAAGAATCTCTTCAGGAAATGCCGCATTCGAGGCGGATGGGTTGCCTGGGTCGAGCCCGGCAACGGCGAAGGCTCGTCATTCCACCTTCTCATCGGCGTAGACGCCCCACAGCCGCTGCTGTTCGATCCAACCGTCAAAGCCAGTGCCGTCGATATGGCACCAGCCCGAACCGCAATGCTTGACCTGGGCCACGACGCCAGCCTGCAGGCGAGCGGCGATCGCGCTGGCCGGATCGGCACGATCATAAATCGGCGCCAACTCGTCTTTGCGCTTCATGGTGACGACCGCGGTGCGGCGGCCCGACAGCAGCGAGTGATAGACCCAGCCCTCGGCGCCTTCGGAATCCCGCACCCGGCGCCAGTTCTCGAACTCGGCGGTGATTTCGACCGGCAGACCCGAGCGGGTATAGATCCAGGCGACGTCGTTATCCTTGGTCGGTCCGACCCTGACATTCACATGATCGGATTTGAGGCTGACATAGCGCGGGATCGGCAATCCGCTGGTGGTGAGGGCGGAATCCTTGGCCGAAAATCCTGAACTTACCGACGCGCCGAGCAGGCCCCCGGCCAGCACGACCATCAAACAGAAACGCCCCAACATCACCCTGTCCCCTGCCGAGATCTCAACCCTGTTTTGTTCGAATTGAACTGCTCGGAAATGCCGCCCCTCAAACCCCGCGCCGCTTCGGCCCTGACATCCTTGTTCCGGGGTTCTTGTCTTCGCTTCTTGTCTTGGCCCGGCCTTCTGCTAGAGAGGACGGAACGTCGGAGAAACAAGACGACGGCCGAATTTCCCAAAAAGGATTCAAGGGAAACATCGGGGAACCCAAGGAACGCCGGGACCGCGCTGCACCGGCAGTGTCGAATAACCGGGTTAATGAGGTCTGAACGAACCTCATAAGAGCAGGACATGTCAGTCAAGAAAAAGCCCCTCGTCGTCGTGACACGCAAGCTGCCGGACTCGATCGAGACCCGCATGCGCGAGCTGTTCGACGCCCGGCTCAATCTCGACGATACGCCACTGACGCCGGAACAGATCGGGGAAGCCGTCCGTAGCGCCGATGTGCTGGTGCCGACCGTCACCGACGAAATTACCGAAGAAATTCTCAAGCAGCCCGATTGCCGGCTGAAACTGATCGCTAATTTCGGCAACGGCGTCGACAATATCGATGTCGTCGCGGCCCATGCGCGCGGCATCACCGTGACCAATACGCCGAAGGTTCTGACCGAAGACACCGCCGACATGACGATGGCGCTGATCCTGGCGGTGCCGCGCCGGCTGATCGAGGGCGCCTCCATCCTCACCGAAGGCAAGCACTGGGCAGGCTGGTCGCCGACCTGGATGCTCGGCCATCGCATCGGCGGCAAGCGGCTCGGCATCATCGGCATGGGCCGCATCGGGCAAGCGGTGGCGCGGCGGGCGCGGGCCTTCGGCCTGCAAATTCACTATCACAACCGCCGTCCCGTGGCGCCGCACATCGCCGATGAACTGGGCGCGACCTATTGGGAAAGCCTCGACCAGATGCTGGCGCGGATGGACATCATCTCGGTGAATTGTCCGCACACGCCGGCCACCTTTCATTTGCTGTCGGCGCGGCGGCTGAAGCTGATCCGCAAGGACGCCTATATCGTCAATACCGCGCGCGGCGAGGTGATCGACGAAGAAACCATGACCCGGCTGATCGAAACCGGCGAGATCGCCGGCGCCGGTCTCGACGTGTTCGAACACGAGCCGGCGGTCAGTCCGAAACTGGTGCGGCTGGCGCGCGCCGGCAAGGTGACGTTGCTGCCGCATATGGGCTCCGCCACGATCGAAGGCCGCGTCGAAATGGGCGAGAAGGTGATCATCAACATCCGCACCTTCTTCGACGACCACAAGCCGCCCGACCGCGTGCTGCCGAGCATGCTGTAAGCGGCGGGCATTTCCGGTTCGAATTTCAAACAGCCATATCGTTATTGCGAGCGAAGCGAAGCAATCCACCGCGAAGAAAGAATGGATTGCTTCGTCGCTTCGCTTCTCGCAATGACGGTGCCCTAATTGTAAACACGACTTTTCATTCCCGCGACGCGTTGCGCCCTGGTGATGCATTGACATTGTCCCTCGAAGAACAGAGGGCGCAGGCGACCCTCGAGAGAGGGCGCAGGGAATGCCGGGTGCGCGCCGCACCCATAGCCCCGTGTGCAAAATAAAAAGCACACGAGTTAGTCGCCACAGGTGTGCCGCTGTTCACACGGCATTCCCCGCGCAATGGTTTTAACGGTTTCCTTCGTGCTCTCCCCGGTGACCGGGCTTTATTGTCACCGTCGTCGGTGTGATGCGAAGCATCATCACTTGCGTGATGCGCAGGCATCATCGCCAACTTGACGCCAGCGTCGGGGCGTCAGGACCACACGACTTCGCCGTCCGCGTCAGCGCCGTTCGTCTTCCGGCCTGTCGCGTCCATCGCATCCCGCACCCAACGTTCGTGACGATCGCGAAGCGCCCCTCTTATCGGGGCGGGACGGCGCGGGAGGTGCCGGTGATTTGCCGAACAGGTCAACTGCGGCACTTTGGCACGACGGGCAAAGCGCCCAGGGGCCAGGATATCGTCCCGCTGGTCGGCACAAGGCGTGAAGCGCGATCATCAACGCCGTCGCTCGCGGACGCTCTCCACTTCCATCGCGTTTTCGAGCGAAGTGGCTTCCGGTTCGCGTAAAGAAAACGCGTCAAAACAAAACATAGAGCCTCGGCTCTGACGGAATCAGAACCGAGGCTCTATGTAGAATACGCGCTCAAATCGGTGATCACGGGCGCATCGCCGTTGAGCGGATTGGCCGGATCGCGGCTGTAACGCAGCGTCTCGAACCGCATCATGCGCGCGTCCAGCATCAGCAATCGCCCGACCAGGCCCTCGCCGAAGCCGACGATTTCGCGGATCGCCTCCAGTGCCATCATCGACCCCATGACGCCCGCCAGCGCCCCCATCACGCCGGCTTCGGCGCAGGCCGGCACGGTGCCCGGCGGCGGCGGTTCGGGAAACAGGCAGCGATAGGTCGGATTGAATTCGCCTTGCGGATTTTTCTCGTGCGCGCGGATCGTGGTCAACGACCCGTCGAACATGCCCAGCGCCGCCGTGATCAGCGGCTTGGCGGCGAGGAAACAGGCATCGGATACCAGATAGCGGGTCTCGAAATTATCCGATCCATCGAGCACGAGGTCATAGCCGCCGATCAGCGCCATCGCGTTGCCGGCATCGAGCCGCGTGGCATGCGCCTCGAACCGGACATGGGGATTGAGCGCGTGAATTTGCGACGCCGCACTGTCGACCTTGCGCCGGCCGATATCCGGCGTGGCGTGAATGACCTGGCGCTGCAAATTGGACAATGACACGACATCGTCGTCGACCACGCCGAGTTGGCCGATTCCGGCCGCCGCGAGATACATCAGCGCGGGCGCGCCGAGGCCGCCGGCGCCGATCACTAGCACGGATGCTTCCTTCAGCGCGAGCTGACCGGGGCCGCCGACTTCGCGCAGCACGATATGGCGGGCGTAACGTTCGAGTTCATCGGCGCTCAGCATGATCAGGCTATTTCCTTGAGTCCCGGTCTCTTGAACCGCCGCGCGGTTGTTGCAGACCCATCAGATGTGCTTAATTGCGCGCGCTTCAATGGAGCCTTCAGGTTTGTCATGAGATCACCGCTCGCGGCAACATTGATGTTCATGACGATGGGGGCTTTCGCCTGCGAGTCCGCGCAAGCGGCGACGCCGGGCACGGCAAGCGCCAGATCCAAACCCGCCGCCACGACGCCGGCCCGCCCTACGGTGCAGGCCCCGGCCGATACCGCCAATGCGATGCCGCAGGCCGAGCGCCTGGCGCTGCAATCGGACCTCGCCTGGGTCGGCCAGTATAACGGCGCGATTACCGGCGACGTCAGCGAGCGCATGGTCAATGCGATCAAGGAATTCCAGAAGGCGCGCGGCGGCAAGCCGACCGGCGTGCTCAATCCGCAGGAACGCGGCGTGCTCGCCGACACCGCGAAACGGCGGCAGGAAAATGTCGGGTGGAAAATCGTCACCGATGCCGGCAGCGGCGCGCGGCTCGGCATTCCGGCCAGGCTGGTGCCGCAGCAATCCAGCGATGCCAACGGCGCCAAATGGAGTTCACCCTCCGGCACCATCCAGATCCTGCTGACGCGCCGCAAGGAAGCCGCCCCAGCCACCGCGAAACTGGCCGAACGCGAAAAGAAAGAGCCCGCCGGACGAACGGTCGATTATACCGTGATCAAACCGGACTTCTTCGTGCTGTCGGGCTTGCAGGGGCTGAAGAAATTCTATGTGCGCGGCACCTACAAGGGCGACGAGGTCCGCATCCTCACCATCCTTTACGATCAGGCCACCGAAAACACCGTCGAGCCGGTGGTGATCGCGATGTCGAGCGCGTTCAATCCGTTTCCGGCCGGCGAACAGGCCGCAGGTGAGCCGCCGCGCAAGACGGTCGAATATGGCACCGGCCTCATCGTCAGCGACGATGGCGCGATCGTCACCGACCGCGAACTCAGCGACGGCTGCCTAGCGATCGCGATCGCCGGTTACGGCAATGCCGACCGCACCGCCGAGGACAAGGAGCACGGTCTCGCGCTGCTGCGCCTTTACGGCGCGCGCGGGCTGAAGCCGCTGAATATCGCGCGCGGAGCGGCGAAGCCCGCCATCGCGCTGACCGGAATTGCCGACCCGCAAAACCAGGGCGGCGGATCGGCGGCCAGCAGCATCAGGTCGTCGGTCACGCCAATCGGCAGCGATCTCGCGCTGTCGCCGCCGCCCGCGCCCGGCTTTTCCGGTGCCGCCGCGCTCGACGACGATGGCACATTCGCCGGGGTTGCCTTGCTGAAGCCGGCCGTGGCGGGGCCGCCGAACGCCGGACCCGTGACGCAGGCGATGCTGGCGCCGGCCGACGCCGTGCGCGATTTCCTCACGGCCAATGGCGTCAACGCCACCGGCGCGACAACGGACGCCAAGGCAAACATTGCGGCGTCCGTGGTGCGCGTGATCTGCGTGCGCAAATAAAAATAAGCAGGCCTGCTACCAGCGCCGTCCCCAGCCCCGGTGTCCCCAACCCCATCCATAGCCATAGCCGTAATACGGACCATAACCGTAGTAACCGTAATAGGCCGGCGGCCCGACGACGTAACCGGGCGGCGGACCGTCGTAATCGTCCTCTACAATTTCCTCATCGGCAATCGCGCGGGCACGCCGAGCTGTCCGAACCGGCGCCATGCCGACGTTCTGCGCGATGACGTAACCGTCCTGGCCGTTGAGCGAAGCCTGGCACCACCCGTTGCTGCATTTGCCGATCTCGACCGTGGTCCCCTTCGGAATCAAAGTCAGCACGTCACTCTTGGTGCCGGGCTCCTTGCGCAGATTGGTCTCCGCGGTGGTGGCGATCGGCTTGGCCGTCGCGCTGACCGCCGACAGAATGGTGAAGATGGCGGCTGACGCCGCGATCCGTGCAAAGCTCATGGCTCTCCTCTTGTTGCTTCGTGCTGTTCGCCCGAAGCGATTTAACTGCGGGAGCGAGCTTTCGATCAAGGTCCCGTCCGTTAACTTTTCGCCATGAAGTTTTTGTTTCGGTTGATTGCTGAAGGCCGCTTACTTCTGGCACTTCGGACACCAGAATGTCGAACGTCCATTCTGCGTGAAACGGCGCACGATGCCGTCGCAGCCGGGACTGCGGCATTTCTCGCCCTCGCGGTCATAGACCTGGAACGAATGCTGGAAATAGCCGAGTTCGCCACTGGTCTGGCGATGGTCGCGCAGCGACGAACCGCCGGCCTTGATCGCCTCGTTCAGCACCGCATGGATTGCTGCGACCAGCCATCTGGCGTGGTCGGTGGGTTCGTCCTTTTTTGTCGCCAGTGTCGCGGCCAGCCGCCGCGGCGACAGATGCGCCCGGAACAGCGCCTCGCAGACATAGATATTGCCAAGGCCCGCGACCACGCGCTGGTCGAGCAGCGCCGCCTTCAGGCTGGTCTTCTTGTTGGCGCAGGCGCGCGCCAGCATCGCGGCGTCGAATTCATTGCCAAGCGGTTCAGGGCCGAGCCCCTTCAACAACGGCTCATCCCCCAGCGCGGTGCGGGCGATAACCTTCATATAGCCGAAACGGCGCGGATCGTTGAAGACGATCGCGGCCCCCGACGACATGTGAAACACGACGTGATCATGCGTCCGGTCCTCGCTGCGCGGATGGTGGAAGCGGCCCGGCGCCTGCCGGTCGTCCTGCTCGATCACCCGGAACGAGCCAGACATGCCCAGATGCATCAGGAGCACGTCGCCGGAGGCCAGATCGGCCAGCAAATATTTGGCACGGCGGCCGAGGCCGATCACCGTCTGGCCGTCGAGCCGCGCGGTAAAGTCCTTTTGAAACGGAAACCGCAGATCCTTGCGCCGGACCTCCGCCTTGACGATTTTGGCTCCTTCCATCGCCGGCTGCAGGCCGCGGCGAACCGTCTCGACTTCGGGCAATTCGGGCATTGAGGGCGTTCACCTTCTGGACGTGACGTGATAGCCCCATTGCGGCGGGCGCGCTATGGTCCGGCACCCTCGTCATTGCGAGGAGCAGCGACGGAACAAATTTTCCACGTCTGCCGCAATCGCGGCAGGACTCTCAGGATGCGATGGCATGGATCGGCCCGACCAAACCACCCATTTCGGCTTCAAGGATGTGCCGCTGGGCGACAAGCAGACGTTGGTGAACGACGTCTTTCACAGCGTGGCGTCGCGCTACGATCTGATGAACGACCTGATGTCGGCGGGCCTGCACCGCGTCTGGAAAGACGTGATGGTCACCGCGCTCAATCCGCCGCGGAACGACACCCCGTTCGCGCTGCTCGATGTCGCCGGCGGCACCGGCGATATCGCCTTTCGCGCCGCCAAGGCGGCCGGCAACGGCTTTCGCGCCACCGTCTGCGATATCAATCCCGACATGCTCGCGGTCGGCCGCGACCGCGCGGCGAAGCGTGGCCTCGACGACAGGGTGTCGTTTGTCGAGGGCAATGCTGAGGCGCTGGCCTTCGCCGACAGGACTTTCGACGCCTACACCATCGCCTTCGGCATCCGCAACGTGCCGCGGATCGATCTCGCGCTCAGCGAGGCGTTTCGCGTGCTGCGGCCCGGCAGCCGCTTCCTGTGCCTGGAATTTTCCACCGTCGATATGCCCGGCCTCGACCGGCTCTATGATTTATTTTCGTTCAAGGTGATTCCGCCGCTCGGCCGCGCCGTCACCGGCGATGCCGAATCCTACCGCTATCTGGTCGAATCGATCCGCAAATTTCCCAGGCCGGCTGCCTTTGCCGACATGATCCGCGCCGCGGGCTTTGCGCGCGTCTCCTGGCAAAGCCTCTCCGGCGGCATCGTGGCGTTGCATTCGGGCTGGCGTCTGTGATTTCCGCGATAACGCATATTGCGCGGCTGACCCGCGCGGCCTTCGTGTTCGCGCGCGAAGGCGTGTTCGGCGTCGTCGATCCGGCCCTGGTGCCGCCGCCGGGGCAGCTCGCGCTTCGCATCGCCCGCCTGGTCGAGCGCCCGGGCGCCAAATCCGGACCCCGATTGTCGCGCGCGCTGACGCGGCTCGGCCCCGCTTATCTCAAGCTCGGCCAGTTCCTGGCGACGCGGCCCGATGTGGTCGGCGTCATCATGGCCCGCGATCTGGAAGCCTTGCAGGACCGCCTGCCGCCGTTTTCGCAAGCCGAAGCCGAAAGCGTTATCGCCGCCTCGCTGGAACGTCCGGTGGCGCAGGCCTTTGCCAGCCTCGGTCCCGCCGTGGCCGCGGCCTCGATCGCGCAGGTGCATCGCGGCGTGGTCGAACATGACGGCGTGCGCACGGCAGTCGCGGTCAAGGTGCTGCGGCCCAACGTCGCCTCGCGCTTCCGCCGCGACCTCGGCGATTTCTTTTTTGTCGCGCACAAGGCGGAAGCGCATTCGTCGGAAGCGCGACGGCTCAGGCTGGTCGAAGTCATCAACACCATGTCGCGCTCGGTGGCGATGGAGATGGACCTGCGGCTCGAGGCCGCCGCGCTTTCCGAGATGGCGGAAAACACCAGCGGCGATCCGGATTTCCGCGTGCCGCAGGTGGATTGGGACCGCACCACCCATAATGTGCTGACGATGGAGTGGATCGACGGCATCGCGCTGAACGATCATGCGCGGCTCGAACAGGCGCAGGTCGATCTGCCCGACCTCGGCCGCAAGGTGATCCAGAGTTTTCTGCGCCACGCGCTGCGCGACGGCTTCTTTCACGCCGACATGCATCCCGGCAACCTGTTCCTGGACAAGGAGGGCCGGCTGGTCGCCGTCGATTTCGGCATCATGGGCCGGCTCGGCATGAAGGAGCGGCGTTTCCTGGCCGAAATCCTGCTGGGCTTCATCACGCGCGATTACCGCCGCGTCGCAGAGGTTCATTTCGAGGCCGGCTATGTGCCGCGACACCATTCGGTGGAGAATTTCGCGCAAGCCATCCGCGCCATCGGCGAGCCGATCCACAACCGCACCGCCGAGGAAATCTCGATGGCGCGGCTGCTGACCCTGCTGCTCGAGGTCACCGGCCTGTTCGACATGCAGACACGCCCCGAGTTGATCCTGCTGCAAAAGACCATGGTGGTGGTCGAGGGCGTCGCCCGCAGCTTCGACCCCAAGCTCGACATGTGGAAGATCGCCGATCCCGTGGTCCGCGAATGGATCGAACGCAATCTCGGGCCGATCGGACGGGTCCAGGGCGCGATGTCCGGCGCAAGCGACATCGGCCGGGTGCTGGCGAGGCTGCCGGCGATCGTTGCGCGCTCGGTCGCGGTTCTGGAGCAATTGGAGACCATGACCCGGGAAGGCGTGATGCTGTCGCCGGAGACGATTGCTGCGATGGGACGCAGCGAGGTCCGCAAAAACCGCGGGCGCACCGTGGCGCTGTGGATCATCGCCATCACCTTCATCGGGATATTGATTGTCGTCCGGCAGATGTGATTGCAATGCATCCCGATTATGATAGCACTGCTATCATAATCGCCGGAGGGCGCCGTGGCCAGCCTCACCATCCGAAAGCTCGACGACGCCATCCGGGACAGGCTGCGGCTGCGTGCGGCGCAGAACGGCCGCTCGGTCGAGGACGAAGTGCGAGTGATCCTGCGCGAGGCGTCACAACCCCGCGCGCCGGATGCCGCCCTGCCGGCTTCTCAGGCCCCCTCGCCGGCGCTACGCGGGGCTCACGGCGCCGCCGCCGCTCCGGAACTGGCGCGCGTCACCCTGATCATCGGCGGCGGCATCGCGGCCTACAAGGCGCTGGACCTGATACGGCGGCTGATGGAGCGTCAGATCCATGTCCGCTGCGTCCTGACCAAAGCCGCGCAGCAATTCGTGACGCCGCTGGCCGCCGGCGCGCTGTCGCATGAGCGCGCCTATACGGATTTGTTCGATGCCGAGAGCGAGTTCGACGCCGGCCATATCCGCCTTGCCCGCGAATGCGACCTGATCGTGGTCGCGCCGGCCACCGCGGATCTCATGGCCAAGATGGCGCATGGCCATGCCGACGATCTCGCCAGCGCGATCCTGCTCGCCGCGCACCGGCCGGTCCTGCTGGCGCCGGCGATGAATCCGCTGATGTGGAACAACGCCGCCACCCGCCGCAACGTGGCGCAGCTCGAACGCGACGGCGTCTTCACCGTCGGCCCCAATTCCGGCGAGATGGCCGAGGCCGGCGAGGCCGGCCTCGGCCGGATGGCGGAACCCCTGGAAATCGCGGCGGCGGCCGAACGCCTGCTGCGTCCGCCGCAGCCGCGCCCGCTGGCCGGCAAGCATGTGCTGATCACTGCGGGGCCGACGCATGAGCCGATCGATCCGGTGCGCTACATCGCCAACCGCTCCTCCGGCAAGCAGGGTTTCGCCATCGCCGCGGCGGCGCAGGCGGCGGGTGCGGATGTCACCTTGATCTCGGGCCCGGTCGAACTCGGCGATCCCCCGGGCGTCACGGTGAAGCATGTGGAGTCCGCCCGCGACATGCTGCGGCAGGTCGAAGCGGCGCTGCCGGCGGATATCGCGATCTTTGCCGCCGCCGTCGCCGACTGGCGGGTCGCCCATGAAGGCGAGCAGAAGCTGAAGAAGACCGCGGCCGGCATGCCGCCGCTGCAACTGGTGGAAAATCCCGATATCCTGGCCACGATCGCCAGACTTCACGACCGGCGGCCCAAGCTCGTGATCGGATTCGCCGCCGAGACCGAACATCTGATCGACAACGCCAAGGCCAAAATGACGCGCAAGGGCTGCGACTGGATCGTCGCCAACGACGTCTCGCCCGCCACCGGCGTGATGGGCGGCGACCGCAACACCGTTCACCTGCTGACGCGCGCGGGAACCGAAATCAGCGTCGATTCCTGGCCCGTGATGACCAAGGAAGAGGTTGCGATCGAATTGGTGGCGAGGATCGCGAAAGCCGCCGCAACCATGGAGACAGCGTCGTGAACAGCACCGTCAAGGTCGAGGTCCAGCAATTGCCGCATGGCGAGGGTCTGGCGCTGCCGGCCTATCAGACCGCGCATGCCGCCGGGCTGGACCTGCTGGCCGCCGTGCCGGAAGACGCGCCTGTGATCCTCGCTCCGGGAAAATACGCGCTGGTTCCCACCGGGCTGGCGATCGCGCTACCGCCGGACCATGAGGCGCAAATCCGCCCGCGCTCCGGCCTTGCCGCCAAGCACGGCGTCACCGTGCTGAACTCGCCGGGCACGATCGATGCGGATTATCGCGGCGAGATCTGCGTTCTGCTGGTCAATCTCGGCGACAGACCGTTCCCGGTCCGGCGCGGCGAGCGGATCGCACAGATGATCATTGCGCCGGTCGCCCGCGCCGAACTCGTTCCCGCGGCATCGCTCTCCGCGACCGACCGCGGCAGCGGCGGCTTTGGCTCGACGGGACGCTAGATCATGATCTCCGCGCAAATGCCTTCCGCATTTATCGCGAGGGAAAACCGGTTTCCACTTTTCCGGGTCATGCTCTAAGCAGCTGATTTATTTTCGTAAAAATCGTGTCGACTTGTTTCAATGCGGCATTTTTTTGCGGCGCCGTTTTACGTTCACGGTCTGGACTCTACCCGGCCGACTCCCGTTGGGGATATTGTCTTTCGATTCGCGAACGGCAGCTGCAGAGCCGGGCGTAAAATCGTGCGGTTTGGGGCAAATTATGTCGGGCGTGTTCGTGTCGATGCGTCGGACCTTGCTGTCGTGCTCATCGCTGGCACGCCACGGCATGAGGGGTCTTGGCTCCAGCCTTGCCGGCCTGCTGGCCGCGGCGACGCCGAGCCAGGCCGATGAGTTTTCACCGCTCAAAGGGATTCTCGAACTCAATCACCAGGAATTCGCGGTCCTCACCACCGCGTTGGCGCTGCTCGGCTTTACCGTGGTATCGGCGATCCTGCTGATGCATACGCGGGTGCGCGCCGCCAAGACCGAGGCCCAGCTACGGTCCGATATCCAGGGCCTGCAAATCGAGACCGACAATTTCCGGGCGCTGCTGTTCGCCGAACCGCAGATCCTGATCTCGTGGGAGGCGGGCAACAACCGGCCGCAAATCAGCGGCGACATTTCGCTGGTGATGCCGCCGGAGTCCCAGCACCAGCCGCAACGCATCCTCGCTTTCGGAACCTGGCTGCCGCCGGAGCCGGCGCTGCAAATGGACCACGCGATCGATGCCTTGCGCGAGGCCGGCGAGAGTTTTCTGCTCAATCTCACCTCGTCGAACGGGCGCGCCTTCGAAGCGATGGGCCGCGCCGTCGGCGGCCAAGCCATCGTGCGGATCCGCGAGCTCAGCGGACTGCGCCGGGAACTGGCCGAAACCCACATCCGGCACAAGGCGCTGCTGGAAGAGACCCAGATACTGCGCGGTTTCGCCGCCGCCGCGCCGTGGCCGATCTGGGCCAAGAACGCCAAGGGCAACCTCAGCTACGCCAATGCCGCTTATGCGCGGGCAACCGATGCCGGGGATGCCGCGGATGCGATCGATCGCGACCTGCGACTGCTCGACAGCGCCGACCGCGTCGAGATGGACCGCGCGCTGACCGGCGCCGGAACTTTCACCGCGCGGCTGCCGATCGTGATCGGCGGCGAGCGGCGGATCTACGATGTCCACGCACTCGCGATCGATGGCGGCAGCGCCGGCATCGCCATCGACGCCAGCGAAGCCGAGGCGCTGCGCGCGACCCTGGTACGGATGGCGGAGGCGCATCGCCGCACCCTCGATCAATTGTCGTCCGGCGTCGCCGTGTTCGACAGCCAGCGGCGGCTTGCGTTCTACAACGATTCCTACCGCCGGCTGTGGGATCTCGACCGCGCGTTCCTCGACAACAACCCCGACGATTCGAGCGTGCTCGACCGGCTGCGCGCGGCCCACAAACTGCCCGAAGAGGCGGATTTCCGCGCCTGGAAGGCCAAGCTGCACGAGGCCTACCGCGCCATCGAACCCCAGAATTATACCTGGTATCTGCCCGACGGCCGGGCGGTGAGCGTCGTTACGACGCCGAATCCGGAAGGCGGCGTCACCTATCTGTTCGACAACGTCACCGCAAGCCTCGACCTGGCGCGCCGATTCGACGGCCTGATCCGGGTGCAGCGCGAGACGCTCGACAGCCTCGCCGAGGCCGTCGCCGTATTCGGCAGCAACGGCCGCGCCGAGCTGTTCAATCCGGCCTTCGCGAAGATGTGGAAATTGTCGCCGGAAGCGATGCAGCAACGGCCGCATATCGAGACCGTGGAAGCCTGGTGCAAGCCGCTGTTCGACGACGCCGCGACCTGGCGAACCATCCGCGAGGCCGTTACCGCGATCGAAAATCGCGTCGAGGTGCCGCTGAAGCTGGAGCGCAAGGACGGCAGCGTGCTCGACTGCATGACCATGCCGCTGCCCGACGGCGCCACCATGCTGACATTCCAAGACATTACCGATACCGAAAATGTCGAACGCGCGTTGCGCGAGCGCAACGAGGCGCTGGAAACCGCCGACCAGATGAAGATCGATTTCGTCCACCACGTGTCCTACGAACTGCGCTCGCCGCTGACCACGATCATCGGCTTCGCGCATTTCCTGAGCGACCCGGTGACCGGCCCGCTGATGCCCAAGCAGGCCGAATATCTCGGCTACATCACCACCTCCACCAACGCGCTGCTGGCGATCATCAACAACATCCTCGATCTCGCCACCATCGACGCCGGCGCGATGTCGCTCAATCTGGGCCCGGTCGATATCCGCAAGACCATCGAAGCCGCGGCCGAAGGCATTCAGGACCGGCTCGCGACCGACCGCATCGAGCTCAAGCTCGACATCGATCCCAATATCGGAACCTTCGTCGGCGACGAACGCCGCGTGGTGCAGGTGCTTTATAATCTGCTCGCCAACGCCGTGGGCTTCTCGCCGCCGGATACCGCCATTACCGTCAGCGCCCGGCGCACCGAGCGCAGCGTGGTGTTCCGCGTGACCGATTCCGGCCCGGGCATTCCGCCCGACGTCAAGGACAAGGTGTTCGACTGGTTCGAGAGCCATTCCAACGGATCGCGGCACCGCGGCGCCGGCCTCGGCCTGTCGCTGGTCCGCTCCTTTGTCGAACTTCACGGGGGCAAGGTGCGCGTCGATTCGATCGTCGGCAAAGGCACGACCGTCACGTGCGACTTTCCGCTCGACCAGGCCGCGCATCGCGACGCCGCGGAATGACCGGTCCCGCCGTATTCTCGGTTGCGCTGGCGAATGAGGCCGCCACCGCGCATCTGATGGCCGATCTGGCGCTCTTGATCGGTCCCGGCGACCTCATCACGCTGTCGGGCGATCTCGGCGCCGGCAAGACGACCGCGGCGCGCTCGATCATCCGCTATCTCGCCGGCGACGACGGACTGGAAGTGCCGAGCCCGACCTTCACGCTTGCGCAGACCTACGATCTGCCGCCGTTTCCGCTGGTTCATGCGGATCTCTACCGCATCAACGATCCCGCGGAACTGGAAGAGATCGGGCTGTCGCCGCTGCCGGAGGGCACCGTGGCGCTGATCGAATGGCCGGAGCGCGCGTCCGACGTGCTGCCGGCCGACCGCATCGACATCGCGCTCAGCCACCGGCCGGCGCTGGGATCGGCTGCCCGCGCCGCCGAAATCACCGGCCACGGCAAGGCCGCCGCGCAAGTGAGACGATTGCAGGCGCTGCGCCAGTTCCTGACCGACGCCGGCTACGCCGACGCCGGGCGCCGGCGCATGGCCGGTGACGCTTCGACGCGGTCCTATGCGCGGCTGTTCCGCGACGACAACGCGGTCATCCTGATGAATTCACCGCGGCGGCCCGACGGACCCGCGATCTATCACGGCCAATCCTACAGCGCCGCGGTACATCTGGCCGAGGACGTCAGGCCGTTCGTCGCCATCGCCAATGGCTTGCGCGAACGCGGCTTCTCCGCGCCGGCGATCCATCACGCCGATCTCGCCGAAGGATTCCTGATCACCGAGGATTTCGGCAGCGAAGGCTTCATCGAGGGCAGCCCGCCCTCGCCGATCGCCGAGCGCTACCAGGTTGCGGTCGACATGCTGGCCGCGCTGCATCGCCTGCCCTTGCCCACGATGCTGCCGCTGCCCCCGCAGAACGACTACGCCATTCCCGCCTTCGACACCGACGCCATGCTGGTCGAAATCGGGCTGATGCCGGAATGGTACCTGCCCGACCGCGGGGCAGACCTGCCCGACGAGGCCCGCGCGCAGTTCGTCGCGATGTGGCGCGATCTGCTCGACAGCTCCCTCGCCGAACCCGCCGCAAAGACCTGGGTGATGCGCGACTTTCATTCGCCCAACCTGATCTGGCTTGGAGAGCGGCGCGATATCGCGAAAGTCGGCGTCATCGATTTCCAGGACGCCGTGCTTGGACCGGGAGCCTATGACCTGGTGTCGCTGCTGCAGGATGCACGGATCGACGTGCCCGAACAGATCGAGCTGGCGCTATTGACGCGCTACATCAAGACGCAGCTTGCCGCCGACAGCGCCTTCGACCCCGCTCGCTTCGCCGAACTCTATGCGATCATGTCGGCGCAGCGGAACACGCGGCTGCTCGGCACCTTTGCCCGGCTCAACCGGCGCGACGGCAAGCCACAATATCTGCGCCATCAGCCGCGCATCTGGACCTACCTCAATCGTTCACTGGCCCACCCGGCGCTGGCACGGTTTCGGGCATGGTATGCCGCCCATGTCCCCCCGCCGATCGCCTGAAATCCGATTCGGTTTTGTCCGATGCAAGAGCCCTATCGGTTCTGATTGAATCAGAACCAGGCTCTAACATTTTGTTTAGACGTGTTTTCTTCACGCGAACCGGGATCCGCTTCGCTCGAAAACGCTATAGCGTTGGGCTCAGGATCGTTACCCTCGATTTACCGCTTATTAGCCACTGTCCCTCTATCTTGTGGCGACCCTTCGGTCCGAGACGCAGGGCGTGGGCTTGATGACGGAGCGAAATCATGGCGGCTGCGGAGCGGCAGAAAGGTGAACGCGTCACCTTCGAGCGCGGCATCCCCGCGCAGATGATGGGCATCGACGGCACCTGGCGGCGCGATTGCAAGATGGAAGACGTCTCCGAGACCGGCGCCAAACTCACGGTCGAAGGCTCGGTCGAGGGGCTGCATCTGAAGGAGTTTTTCCTGCTGCTCTCGTCCACGGGACTCGCCTACCGCCGCTGCGAGCTGTCCTGGGTCAATGGCGACCAGATCGGCGTCAATTTCCTCAAGCAGGGCGACAAGAAGAAAAGAAACACCCGCGCCGTGGATATGGATGCGGAAATCTGAGCCGCGCCTCGTTTTAATGTCCCGTTCCGGTCGCATAATCGTCATGTCGGGCGGTTATGGCGTGAAGTACCGATGCGGCGCAGGATGGCGGTGATATGATCCGCGGTGCTTTGCCAGCCTGTGCGTGCGTATCCTGACCCACGGTATCCACCCCGGCGCCGATCGGGCGCTTGAACAACGGCCGTAGAAATCCCCGAAATGTCCGTACATCCCAGCAAAGCCATGGTCCTCGCCGCCGGCCTCGGCCTGCGTATGCGCCCCTTGACCGACCATATGCCGAAGCCGCTGGTCAGCGTCGCGGGAAGAACGCTGCTCGATCATGTGCTCGACAAGCTCGCCGACGCCGGCGTCGATGAAGCCATCGTCAACGTGCATTATTTGCCTGACCAGATCATCGACCATGTCGCGGGACGAACGCGGCCTCGCGTGATCATTTCCGACGAGCGTGACGCCGTGCTCGGCACCGGCGGCGGCGTCGTCAAGGCGCTGCCTTTACTCGGCGACGCGCCGTTTTTTCATGTCAATTCCGACACGATGTGGATCGACGGCGTGCGGCCCAACCTGACGCGCCTGGCCGAGACCTTCGATCCGGCGCGGATGGATATCCTGCTCTTGATGGCGCCGACCATCAGCAGCATCGGCTATGGCGGCCGCGGCGACTACGCCATGCTGCCCGACGGCGCCCTGCGCAAGCGCAAGGAGCATCAGGTGGTTCCATTCGTCTATGCGGGCGCGGCGATCATGTCGCCGTCGCTGTTCGCCGATGCGCCCAAAGGCGAATTTTCGCTGACCCGGATGTTCGACCTCGCCAATGAGCAGGAGCGGCTGTTCGGCCTGCGGCTCGACGGCGTCTGGATGCATGTCGGAACCCCCGATGCGGTCCATGCCGCGGAAGAGGCGTTCCTGGAAAGCGTCGCTTAAGTTTCACGCGTAAAAGCCATCGTCATTCCGGACGACGCGAAGCGACGATCCGGAATCTCGAGATTCCGGGTTCGATGCGCTGCATCGCCCCGGAATGACGGTGAGAGTCCAACGACTCCCCCCTTTTCTCCACCCATGCCATGATGCCGCCTGATCCCGCGAATCAGGAAGCCCATGCGCGTTTTCAGCGTTCCCCTCTCGGCACCGTTCCTACGCACCGTTATCGCGGCGCTGATCGACGGCAGGCTGGTCGGGGGCTTCGAGGCCCGCGCCAATCCGGAGCGGCTGGCGCAGGCGACGCTTTATCTGCCGACCCGGCGCGCCGGGCGCATGGCGCGGGAAATCTTCCTCGATGAGCTGAAGACCGACGCCGCGGTGCTGCCGCGCATCGTCGCGCTCGGCGACATCGACGAAGACGAACTGGCCTTCGCGCAGGCCGCGTCTCCCGGATGGGCCGCGCTGGAAATTCCGCCGGCGATGGATGGGTTGCAGCGCCGCCTGCTGCTGGCGCAATTGATCGCATTGTGGGCGAAGCAACTCAGGCCCGGCGATCCCGCCCAGGCTCCGCTGGTCATCGGCGGTCCGGATTCTACGCTCGCGCTGGCGGACGATCTGGCGCGGCTGATGGACGACATGGTCACGCGCAAGGTCGACTGGCGCGCGCTCGACGGGCTGGTGCCGGACGCGCTCGACCGCTATTGGCAGCTCACGCTGCAATTCCTCACTGTCGCCCGCGATACCTGGCCCGCGATCCTCGCCGAACGCGGCAAGATCGAACCGGCGACGCGCCGCGATCAGTTGATCGAGGCGGAAACCGCACGACTCGGCGCCCATCACGACGGTCCGGTGATCGCGGCGGGCTCGACCGGCTCGATGCCGGCGACGGCAAAATTCCTCCATGCCGTCGCGGCCTTGCCGCACGGCGCAGTGGTGCTGCCGGGGCTCGATACCGATCTCGACGACGAGGCCTGGCAGTTGATCGGCGGCACCCGCAACGCGGCGGGCCAGTTCACCGCGCCGCCCGCGTCCAACCATCCGCAATTCGCCATGCACGCGCTGCTGCAACGGTTTGGCCTGAAGCGCAGCGACGTCGAAACCCTGGGCACGACCGCGCCGAAAGGACGCGATGTGCTGGCATCCGAAGCGATGCGGCCCTCGAACGCAACCGCGCATTGGCAGCAACGGCTGACCGAGCCCGACATCATCGGAAAGATCGCGCGCGGCATGACCGGCCTTGCCGTGATCGAAGCGGCCAATCCGGAAATGGAGGCGCTGGCGATCGCGGTCGCGATGCGCGAGGCGCGGCATCTCAACAAATCGGCCGCCTTGGTCACGCCCGATCGCGCGCTGGCGCGGCGGGTCATGGCGGCGCTGGGCCGCTGGAATCTGGCATTCGATGATTCCGGCGGCGATGCGTTGATGGACACTCCCGTGGGCGTCTTTGCACGGCTCGCCGCCGCCACCGTGGCGCGGCAGCTGGAGCCGCCGACGCTGCTGGCGCTGCTGAAACATCCGCTATGCCGGCTCGGCCGCGCCCCGCGCCCGCTCAAGCATACCGTCGAGGCGCTGGAACTGGCGCTGCTGCGCGGCACGCGGCCGCAAGCCGGAAGCACCGGCCTTGCGCGGGATTTCGACCGCTTCCGTACCGAGCTTGCAAAACTGCAACGCGGCGAGAACTGTTCGCTGCATCATTCGGAACCGCGGACCAGGCTTGACCACGACGAGCTCGATCAAGTCCAGGAGCTGATCGGGTCATTGCAGGCGGCGCTGGCCCCGCTCGAGCGCCTTGCTGCATCAAGGCCGCATGATTTCGCCGATCTCGCCGAGCGCCATCGCGACGTCTTGATGGAATTGTCGCGCGATCAGGACGGCGTGGCCTTGGCCTTCGAGGGCCATGAGGGGCTGGCGCTTACTTCGGCGTTCGACGATCTGCTCGGCGAACGGACGCCAAGCGGCCTGATGGTGCCGCTCGCCGACTACCCCCAGATCTTCCAGACCGCCTTTGGCGACCGCGTGGTGCGGCGACCGGAAGCCGCCGAAGCCAGCCTGCGGATCTATGGTCCGCTGGAGGCGCGCCTGACGCAATCCGACCGCGTCATCCTGGGCGGGCTGGTCGAAGGCGTCTGGCCCCCGGCGCCGCGGATCGATCCGTGGCTGAGCCGGCCGATGCGGCACGCGCTCGGCCTCGATCTGCCGGAACGCCGCATCGGTCTTTCGGCGCATGACTTCGCGCAATTGCTCGGCCATGAGGAGGTGATCCTCAGCCACGCCGCGAAAATGGCCGGCGCGCCCGCGGTGGCCTCGCGATTCCTGCACCGGCTGGAGGCTGTCGCCGGCGATGAGCGCTGGAAAGCCGCAAAATCCGCCGGCGAAGATTATATGCGCTTTGCCGCGGAGCTCGACCGGCCGGACAAGGTCGAGCCGGTCCCGCAGCCCGAACCGAGGCCGCCCCGCGCGGCGCGGCCGTTGAAATTGTCGGTCACCGCGATCGAGGACTGGCTGCGCGATCCCTATACGATCTATGCGCGACATATCCTGCGGCTTGTTCCGCTCGATCCCGTCGATATGCCGTTGTCGGCGGCCGACCGCGGCTCGGCGATCCACGAGGCGCTCGGCGAATTCACCCAGACCTTCGCGCACGCGCTGCCTGATGATCCGGCGCGCGCGCTGCGCCAGATCGGTGAAAAATGGTTTGCGCCGCTGATGGAACGCCCCGAGGCGCGCGCGCTGTGGTGGCCGCGCTTCCAGCGCATCGCGGCCTGGTTCGCGAGTTGGGAAATCGCCCGGCGCGGCCAGATCGGCGGCATCGACGCCGAGATTCAGGGCAAAATCCCGGTCCATCTCGACGACGAGCGGATCTTCATCCTGTCGGCCCGGGCCGACCGGATCGAGCGCCTGACGGACGGAAGCTACGTGATCCTCGACTACAAGACCGGACTGCCGCCCTCCGGCAAGCAGGTGCGCATGGGGCTGTCGCCACAGCTCACGCTGGAGGCGGCGATCCTGCGCGAAGGCGGCTTCGAAAATATTCCGGCGAACAGTTCAGTCAGCGAGATCGGCTATATCAGGCTCAGCGGCAATAATCCGCCGGGCGAGCACAAGCCGCTGCAATTGAAGGTCAACAAGAGCGATCAGCCGCAATCCCCCGACGATGCCGCCAGCTATGCGCGGCAGCAGCTCGAGGCGCTGATCCGCAAATTCGAAAACGAAAGCGAGCCTTACAAATCGCTGAACCTGCCGATGTGGGCCAACCGTTACGGCAGTTACGACGACCTCGCCCGGATCAAGGAGTGGTCCGCGGCCGGCAACTCGGGATCGGAAGAACGGTGAAAACGCCACGCCCGATCCCCGACGCCGTGCGCGCCGCGCAAGCGCGCGCCTCCGATCCCGCCGCCTCGGCCTTCGTCTCGGCCAATGCAGGTTCAGGCAAGACCCATGTGCTGGTGCAGCGGGTGGTCCGGCTGCTGCTCGAAGACGTGGCGCCGGAAAAGATCCTCTGCATCACCTTCACCAAGGCGGCCGCGGCCAATATGGCGGAGCGGGTATTCTCGACGCTCGGCCATTGGATCACGCTCGACGATGAGGCGCTCGATACCGCGATCCGCGGGGCCGGCCTGCCGCGCTCCAATGCGCGGTTGCGGCGGCGCGCCCGCGAATTGTTCGCCTGCGCGCTGGAGACGCCGGGCGGCCTTAAAGTACAGACCATCCACGCGCTCTGCACCCGGCTGCTGCAACAATTTCCGTTCGAGGCCAATGTGCCGGCGCATTTCGCGGTGCTCGACGAGCGCGACCAGGCCGAGATGATGGAGCGCGCCAATCTCGCGGTGCTGCTGGAAGCGGCCCGCGACCCCGCAAGCCCCGCCGGCCGCGCGCTCGACGTCGCCATGTCGAGCGCCGCCGATGTCACCTTCCAGGACGTGGTGCGGGAGGCCTGCCTCAGCCGCGATCACTTCATGGCATGGACCGACGCCGCCGGCAGCGCCGACACCGCGGCCGCGCAGCTGTCCGCGGCCCTCGGCGTCGACGCGTCAGAGAGCATCGAGGACATCGAGCGCATGATTGTCGATGGCCCATATGTCAGACGGTCAGGGTGGGAAGAGATCGCCGCCATTCTCGGCACTGGCAGCAAATCCGATCAGGATCAGGCAGCGCGGCTGCGCGATGCACTGGCGTTCACCGGCGCCGCTCAGGTCGATGCGTATCTCTCCGTCTTCCTGACCGACACCGATCACACGCCCCGCAAATCGGTGCTGACAAAGAGCTTTGCGCGGGACAATCCCACGATTGGCCGTTTGATCGAGGCAGAAATTCTCCGTCTCGATCCTCTGATCGAGAAGCGCCGCGCATTGGCGATCCGCGACCGCACCCAGGCGCTGCTCTCCGTCGCGACCGCGGCGGCGGCGAATTACCGGCGCGAGAAGCGGGAGCGCGGTCTGCTCGATTACGACGACCTGATCGATAAGACGCTGGACATGCTGGACGGCGGGGCCTCGGCCTGGGTCCATTACAAGCTCGACCGCGGCGTCGACCATGTGCTGATCGACGAGGCGCAGGACACCAGCCCGCGACAATGGGGCATTGTCGCGCATCTGATTTCGGAGTTCACCTCCGGCGCGGGCGCACGCGACGACATCGTCCGCACCATCTTCGCGGTCGGCGACGAGAAGCAGTCGATCTTCTCGTTTCAGGGCGCCGACCCCCATGAATTCGACGCCCGCCGCCGGGCGCTGAAGAAAAAATTCGAGGATGCCGGGCTGAAATTCGATCCGGTCTCGTTCACCTATTCGTTCCGCTCGGGCCCGGCGATCCTGCAATCGGTCGATCATGTGTTTCGCGACGAAGCGATCTACCGCAGCATCCATGCGGAAAATGCCTATCCGGTGCATGAGGCCATGGCCGACGCCGGGCCCAGCCTGATCGAGCTTTGGGAGCTGGCGAAAGCCGACGGCCGGCAGGATATCGAAGGCTGGCGCGCGCCGTTCGACGGCGTTGCGGCGACCAGCCCGGAAGTCAAGCTCGCCCGGCGCATTCAGGCCGAGATCAAGCGGCTGGTCGACAGCGGCGCGATGACAGGCCACGCCGGTCAGCGCCGGCCGCTGCGGTTCGGCGACATTCTGGTGCTGGTGCGCCGGCGCGGCAGCGCGTTCGACGCCGTCATTCAGGCGCTCAAGCACGCCGACATTCCGGTCGCCGGCGCCGACCGGCTCAAGCTCACCGAGCATATCGCGATCATCGATCTGATGAACCTCGCCGACGCGTTGTTGCTGCCGCAGGATGATCTGGCGCTCGCGGTGGCGCTGAAGAGCCCGCTGTTCGGCCTCACCGATGACGATCTGTTCACGCTCGCATGGCAGCGCAAAGGCTCGCTGCGCGAAGCCTTGGGCCAGCACGGCGCGACATCGGACAGATTCAGGGAGACGCTTGCGCGCCTTGAACGCTGCGAGCGCCGTTTCACCGACGAGACGCCGTTTGCGTTTCATGCCTGGCTGCTCGGCGGCGACGGCGGCAGGGAGCGCATCCTCAAGCGGCTCGGGCCCGAAGCGACCGACGCGCTCGATGAATTTCTCGAACTCGCGCTCGGCTATGAACGCAAGGCGCCAGCCTCGCTGCAAGGCTTCATGGCGTGGCTGCGCGCCGCCGACACCGAGGTGAAGCGCGACATGGAAATCTCGCGCGACGAAGTCCGCGTCATGACGGTACACGGCGCCAAGGGCCTGGAAGCGCCGGTGGTGTTTCTGGTGGACACCACGACCTCGCCTTCCGACACCCAGCGCCGCCGGCTCGTCCATCTGCCGCCGGGCAACGGCGCGCCGCGCGGGCCCGGAGTCGTGGTCTGGGCCGGCCGCAAGGCGGAAGACCCTGCCGCGGTCGCCGCGGCCCGCGCGGCGATGATCGGCGAAACCGAGGACGAATATCGCCGCCTGCTCTATGTCGCGATGACGCGCGCGGCCGACCGGCTGGTCGTCGGCGGCTGCATGCCGGGCAATGCGAACAAGGTCAGAGACCTCTCCTGGTACGACCTGATCGCCAAGGGCCTCGACAAGTCCGGCTTGCATGTACAGGAACTGGAAACCGCCGACGGCAAGGTGACGCGCTATTCTCGTCCCGAGGATACCGTCACCGAGATAGCCGCCACGCAAACCCAGACACCGGCCCCGCCGGCCGCATGGCCCTCCTGGCTGCGCATACCGGTTCCGGCCGAGACGTTTTCCAGTCATTTGCTGCGTCCGTCCGGCGCGGACGACGAGGGTCACCGCGTCCGGACCGGCGAATCGATCCAGGAGCGCGCGCGCGCGCTTCAGCGCGGCAGCCTGGTGCATCGGCTGCTGCAATCGCTGCCGGATGTTCCGGGCGAACGCCGCCGCGACGCCGCGCTGAACTATCTGAGCCGCAATGCCGGCGGCTGGACCGAAGACGAGCGCGCCGCACTGGCAAAGGGGGTGCATGTCCTGATCGAGGACCCGCGATTCGCCGCGGTTTTTGCGCCCGGCAGCCGGGCCGAGGTTTCGATCGTCGGCCGGCTGGAACGGCCGGGCCGGCCCCCGGCGCTGGTCTCCGGTCAGATCGACCGGCTGGTGGTGACGCCAGGCGAGGTCCTGATCGTCGATTTCAAGACCAACCACGCCCCGCCCGGCGCGCCTGAAGAGGCGCCCGCCGCCTATGTCCGCCAGCTTGCGCTGTACCGCGCGGTGTTACGGAAGCTTTATCCGCAACGGGCGGTCCGCGCCGCGCTGCTCTGGACCGAAACCCCTGAATTGATGGAGATTTCCTCCCCCGCGCTGGACACTGAGCTGGCATCCCTTGGTGCCGGGGGTGACCGAGCTTGACCCGGCAAGGCCGCGTTCATAGGTTGGACCTATGATCCTTGGCGCGATTCCTTTTCGCGCCTTCCTTCTCAACCGAACGAGGTAATTCCGATGGCCGTTGGCAAGGTTTCCGATGCCGATTTCGAAGCCGAAGTGCTCAAGGCAACCGGCCCGGTGGTGGTCGATTTCTGGGCCGAATGGTGCGGTCCCTGCCGCATGATCGCGCCCGCGCTCGAGGAGATTTCCGGCACGATGGGCGACAAGGTCAAGATCGTGAAGCTGAACGTCGACGAGAGCCCGAAGACGGCCTCAAAATACGGCGTGATGTCGATCCCGACCCTGATGGTGTTCAAGGGCGGCGAAATGGCTTCGCGCCAGGTCGGCGCCGCGCCGAAGCAGAAGCTGCAACAGTGGATCACCGCTGCGGTCTAATCCGCTTCGTATCACCCAGTTTTCAAAAACGGCCGGCAAATAGCCGGCCGTTTTTCTTTGTCGCAAAGGATGAAAGATAAAGCCGGCCCGTAATCAGGCGGCGCGGATGCGACTCAGGAAATTGTCCACCTGTCCGCGCATCTCTTCGGCCCGCCGCGCCAGTTCCCCCGATGCCGACCGGACATCGGTCGCCGCCGCGCCGGTCCGTTCGGCGCCTTCCCGAACTCCGGTCGCGTGCCGCGCGGCATCCTGGGTACCCGCCGCGGCCTCGGTCGCAGCCCGTCCGATCTCCCGCGTCGCCGCCGCCTGCTGTTCGGCCGCGGCCGCCAACTCCGAGGTATTGGCGTCCAGCTGCCCGATCGTATGCACGATCGTCGCGATCGCCTGCACCGTCCGCTCGGTCTCGCTCTGCATCGCCGCGATCTGGGCGCCGATCTCCTCGGTCGCCTTGGCCGTCTGCGCCGCCAGGGTTTTCACCTCCGAGGCCACCACCGCAAAGCCCTTGCCCGCCTCGCCGGCCCGCGCCGCCTCGATGGTCGCATTCAGCGCCAGCAGGTTGGTCTGTCCGGCGATGTCGCTGATCAGCTTCAGGACCTCACCGATCTGGCTCGCCACGCCGGCCAGGCTTTGCACCGTGCTGTCGGTCTGCCGTGCGCTATCGGCGGCGTGCCGCGCCGTCGCAGCGCCTTCCGACACCTTGCGCGCGACTTCGGCAATGGAAGTCGCAAGCTCCTCGGTAGAGGCCGCCACCGTCTGCACATTCACACTGGCCTGTTCGGAGGCCGCCGCCACGGAACTCGCCTGCTGCGTGCCAGTCTGGGCGGTCGAGGTAAGTTCGACCGCCGTGGCGTCAAGCTCGGTTGCCGCCGCCGCCACCGCCCGCAAAACGTCAGCCGCTTCGGCCTCGAATTCACGCACCAGCCCGCTCAGCCGCTCCGCCTGGGCGGCTTTGGCTTCCTGCTCGCGGGCCTGCATGGCCGCCATTTCCTGGCGCTCCACGGACCCTGCGCGCAGGGTTTCCACCGCCTGGGCCATTTCGCCCAGTTCGTCGCTGCGGTCGCGGCCGGGAACTTCGACCTCAAGCTCGCCGCCGGCGATCCGGGTCACTGTGGAGGTCATCACCCGCAGCGGCTGCAACACCCGCCGCAGCAGCAGCCATATCGAGCCAATCGCAACGCCGCATACCAGGACAGCCAGCGCCAGCGCGGAAAAGAAGGTTCGCTCGCCGGAATTCGAGGCCGCCTCGGTTTGCGTCAGCGCCTCGTCCAGCGCCGCGTCGCGCAGCGCCAGGATCTCCGCCTGCGATTTCAACGACCACGGCCTGAATTGCGGGACCGTGGTGCCCCAATCCACCTTGCCACCGCCGACGCCGGCGCGCGCCAGCGCCAGCACTTCCAGCCAGCGCGGCTCGGACTGGGCCTGGATCGCCTGCTGCTCTTTCAGGGCACGCTGCAGATGCGCGTTATCCGGCATGTCGGCAATCAGGCGCTGCGCGGTCGCCCATGCCTGATCCATCCGGCCGGTGAAACGGAACATGTCTTCGTAGACCTGCGGCTCGATTTTAAGGCCGCCGATCCAGTTGCCGACGGGCACGCTGCGGCGGCCGACGAAGTCACGGAAATCCATCGCGGCCAGCGCGATTTCCACGAACAATGCCGCATCCGGCGAAGTGGCCGCCACACGCTGGCTCGCCGTCGCCGCCACGCCACGCAAGGCCTCCACCGACTGATTGCGCAGGGTTTGCATGGCGTCGGGCAAAGCGGGGTCTCGCTCCGCGAGCGGCTTGGCGAATTCCTCCATGGTGCGGGCCCGTCCCGCCTGAACCCGCGCCAGGGTATCCTGCGCCACCTTGCCGTCAAAACCGCCTTGTGTGGCGCTGAGCGCCGCCGCCTGCAGCATGCGGTCGGTCCGCGGCGCCGCCCGGCGCGCCGCATCAACGTCCGGCGTGGCTAAATGTAGCTGGCCTGCAAAGGGGCCGACTTCTTCCGCAATCGCGGTCTGCGCCCGTTGCGCATCGCTCACGACGCGCGTGGCGAGGGTCGCCACCTGCTGTTGCTGCCAGTCGTTCCAGGCATCGATGGAAAGCCAGAGCGCCGCGGCCGCGCCGGGTAACGCCACCGAACAAAAGCACCCGAGGAAGAAAGTACGGATCCGCATCTTGATATGCACTCCATCGGAAACGCCACTGTTCTGCCACAGGTAGGGTTTCCGCCCCCTTAATGAGCTTGGGGTAGCAGCCATACAGAGCGAGGTCCTGCCGCCGGGACGTGCTTCAGGCCGGCAGCGTGCCGTTGGCGGCGAGCACATGGCCGGCGAGATAAAGCGAGCCGGTGATCAGGATGCGCGGCGGCACCTCATAAGCAAGGCGTGTCAGCGCGTGCAGCGCCGCTTCGACGCTGGGAGAGGTTTCCACGCGCATGCCGAGCGAGCGCGCGGCGTCCGCCAGCCGGTCCGGCGGCATCGCATTGCCGCGATCGGGGATCGGCACCGCCATGATGTGGCGGGTCAGCCCGGCGAAATTGGCGAGAAACGCGCCGGCATCCTTGTTCGCCATCATGCCGGCGATGACCACGAGCGGCCGCGACACCCGCTCTTCGAGATCGCCCAGGGCCGCGGCGGCGACGCGCCCGCCCTCGGCATTATGCCCGCCGTCGAGCCAGATCTCGCAACCCGCCGGCGCTGCATCCACCAGCGCACCCGACGACAGGCGCTGCATCCGCGCCGGCCATTCGGCGTTGACGATGCCGGCCTCGAACGCCGCATGGTCGATCCTGAAAGCGTCGAGCGCGCGCAGCGTCGCGATCGCAAGCCCGGCATTGTCGAACTGATGCCGCCCGAACAGCCGGGGCGCGGCGAGGTCCATCAGCCCGCGATCATCCTGATAAACGAGACGTCCGCGCTCGACATTGACGTGCCAATGCTGTCCGGCGGCGTGCAACGGCGCGCGCAGGCGGCGCGCCTGCGCTTCGATCACCGCCATCGCCTCCGGCGCCTGCTCCGCGCAAATCACCGGCGCGTGGCGCTTGATGATCGCGGCCTTCTCGGCGGCAATCGCAGCCAGCGTGCGCCCGAGAAATTCGGTGTGGTCAAAACTTATCGGCGCGAGCACGGTCGCAAGCGGCGCCTCGATCACGTTGGTGGCGTCGAGCCGCCCGCCGAGGCCGACTTCCAGCAGCAGCACATCGGCCGGATGCTGCGCGAACAGGTAAAACGCCGCCGCGGTCTCGGCTTCGAAAATCGTGATCGGCGCGCCGGCATTGACCCGCTCGCAATGCTCCAGCGTCCCGCGCAATTCGTCGTCACTCACGAGCGCCCCGCCACCGGCGCTGCCGAGACGAAAGCATTCGTTGATCCGCACCAGAAAAGGCGAGGTGTAGACATGAACGCGCAGGCCCGCCGCCGCCAGGATCGCGCGCAAATAAGCGATCGTCGAACCCTTGCCGTTGGTGCCGGCGACATGAATCACCGGCGGTAGCTTGCGCTCGGGATGATCGAGCCGCTCCAGCAGCCGGTGCATCCGCTCCAGACCGAGATCGATGCCTTGCGGGTGCAGCGCGGATAATCGCGCGATCACATCGCGGAGCAATGGTGACGGTATGGAGGCGGGCGCGTTCACGCGTGCGGGGCGGCCGGCACCGTTTCCGGAGCCGTCACAATCTGGGCCGCCGAGACCTGCGGCGCCGTCTTCACCGCCGGCTCAAGCGCCGGAGATTTCATCAGCAAGCGGCAGAGCCGCGCCAGGGTGGCGCGCATGTCGTGACGGTGAACGACCATGTCGACCATGCCGTGGTCTTTCAGATATTCGGCGCGCTGGAATCCTTCCGGCAATTTTTCGCGGATGGTCTGTTCGATCACCCGCGCGCCGGCAAAGCCGATCAGCGCACCGGGTTCGGCGATCTGCACATCGCCCAGCATGGCATAAGAGGCGGTGACGCCGCCGGTGGTCGGATTGGTCAGCACCACGATATAGGGCAGTTTGGCTTCGCGCAGCATCTGCACACCGACCGTCGTGCGCGGCATCTGCATCAGCGACAGGATGCCTTCCTGCATCCGCGCGCCGCCGGACGCGGCGAACACGATAAACGGCGACTTCTTCTCCAGCGCCAGTTCGAGCCCGCGCACGATCGCTTCCCCGGCGGCCATGCCGAGCGAGCCGCCCATGAAGTCGAAATCCTGCACCGCGATGACGGCGCCGGCGCCTTCGAGCTTGCCGTAGCCGACCTTGATGGCGTCGTTCAGACCGGTCTTGGCGCGCGCGTCCCTGATGCGGTCGGCATATTTGCGTTCGTCGCGGAATTTCAGCGGATCGGCCGTCACCTCGGGCAGCGCGACATCGAACCAGGTCTCGTTGTCGAAGACCGATTTCAGCCGCGCCACCGCGCCCATGCGCATGTGGTAATTCGAGCCCGGAATGACGAACTGGTTGGCCTCGACATCCTTGTAGAACACGAGCTGCCCTGAATCCGGGCATTTGATCCACAAATTCTCCGGCGTCTCGCGGCGCAGGATGTTGCGGATTTTCGGCCGGACGACATTGGTGAGCCAGTTCATGGTTCGCTCCCGATTAGCGATCAAACAGCGACCGCCTTGCAAATATATGGCGGCCCGGGCTAGGCCCGGCAAGCCGACGCTTGCACCGCAATTATGGCTTATTCCGCGGCCTGTTTCGCAGCCCTTACGCCCTGCGCCAGCGAGGCCACGAGATCGGTCACCGCGCCGATCGTTTGGGCTGTCGCGCGGCTGTCCGCATCGAGGCTGCCGCGCAGGGCATCAATCAGCGCCGTGCCGACGACCGCGCCGTCGGCGCTGCCGGCGATCGCGCCGGCAGCTTCCGGCGTCCGGATTCCGAAGCCGACGCAGACCGGCAATTTGGTGTGCCGCTTGATGCGGGCTACCGCCGCGCCGACAGCCTTGGCGTCGGCGCTCGCACTACCGGTAATGCCGGTGATCGAAACGTAATAGACAAAACCGGAGGTGTTCGAGAGCACCGCGGGCAGCCGCTTGTCGTCGGTGGTCGGCGTCGCCAACCGGATGAAATTAAGCCCGGCCTTCAGCGCCGGCAGGCACAATTCCGTGTCTTCCTCGGGCGGCAGGTCGACGATGATCAGTCCGTCGACGCCGGCCGTCCTGGCGTCGGCGAGAAACCTGTCGACGCCGTAGATATAGATCGGATTGTAATAGCCCATCAGCACCAGCGGCGTCGTGTCGTCGTCCTTACGGAAGCCGCGCACCATCTCGAGAGTCTTCTTGAGCGTCATGCCCGCCTTCAGCGCGCGCAAACCCGCGGCCTGAATCGAGGGGCCATCCGCCATCGGATCGGTGAAGGGCATGCCGATCTCGATGATGTCGGCACCCGCTTTGGGCAGCGCCTTAACGATGTCGAGCGACGTCGCGAGATCCGGATCGCCCGCCATCACAAAGGTAACGAGGGCCGAGCGGCCTTGCTTCTTCAACTCGGCAAAACGGGTATCGATGCGGGTGGTCATGGTGCGGCATTCGCTGTGCTACACCTCTCCCCGCCGGGGAGAGGTCGGCTGCGCAGCAGCCGGGTGAGGGGGATGGATAGGTTCAAGGCCAGAGCACGAAGCCTTCGTGCGTCACAGACAAGTGCCGAAGCTAAGCTTTGGCAAGCGCTCCGCAATCGGAAGCTGGCGCGCTGGAAGTTTCGCCGCCAGCACCCGATTGACCGATATATCGTCGATTTCGTAACGCTCGACGGAAAACTGATGGTTGAAGTCGACGGCGTGACCCATTCTGAACCTTCTGATGTCAAGCGAGACAAGGCGCGGTCAGATGTCCTTGAAGCCAGCGATTTCCTTGTCGTCCGCGTCTCAAATACGGACGTGTACGAGAATCTCGAAGGAGTCCTCGAAATGATCGAGAGCTCGCTTCGATCCGATTGAGCGGAAAGATCCCTCACCCGGCTGCTGCGCAGCCGACCTCTCCCCGGCAGGGAGAGGTGAAGAGAGCGCCACCTTTCGGCCATCACGTCTTCCTGCTCTTCAGGATGTCGCCGACCTGCGGCACGTCCTTGTCGCCGCGGCCGGAGAGGTTGACCACCATCAGATGATCTTTCGGCCGCTTCGGCGCGAGATCCATTACCTTGGCGATGGCGTGGGCCGGCTCCAGCGCCGGGATGATGCCTTCCAGCCGCGACAGCAGTTGAAACGCCGCCAGTGCTTCGTCGTCGGTCGCCGACAGGTAGGTCACCCGGCCGGTTTCGTGCAGCCAGGAATGCTCTGGACCGATGCCGGGATAATCCAGGCCGGCCGAAATCGAATGCGCCTCCAGGATCTGGCCGTCATCGTCCATCAGCAGATAGGTGCGGTTGCCGTGCAGCACGCCCGGCCGGCCGCCGGCGATCGAAGCCGCATGCAATTGCGTCAGCCCGTGGCCCGCGGCCTCGACGCCGAAAATCTCGACGCCGGGATCGTCGAGGAACGGATGGAACAACCCCATCGCGTTGGAGCCGCCGCCGATGCAGGCGATCAGCGAATCCGGCAGACGGCCTTCGGCCTCCTGCATCTGCACGCGGGTCTCGCTGCCGATCACCGACTGGAAATCGCGCACCATCATCGGATAGGGATGCGGTCCCGCGACCGTACCGATGCAGTAGAATGTATTGTGGACGTTGGTGACCCAGTCGCGCAGCGCTTCGTTCATCGCATCCTTCAGCGTGCGCGAGCCCGATTGCACCGGGACTACCCTGGCGCCCAGCATCTCCATGCGGATGACGTTGGGCTGCTGCCGCTCGACATCGACCGCGCCCATATAGACCACGCATTCGAGCCCGAACCGCGCGCACAGGGTCGCGGTGGCGACGCCGTGCTGGCCGGCGCCGGTTTCGGCGATGATGCGCTTCTTGCCCATGCGCCGCGCCACCATGATCTGGCCCAGCACATTATTGACCTTGTGCGAGCCGGTATGATTCAGCTCCTCGCGCTTGAAGTAGATTTTCGCCCCGCCCAGATGCTCGGTCAGGCGCTCGGCGAAATAGAGCGGCGACGGCCGGCCGACATAATGCTTGAGGTAGCCGTTCATTTCCGCCTGGAAGGCCGGGTCGGCCTTGGCCTCCGCATAGGCTTTTTCCAGATCGAGGATCAGCGGCATCAGCGTTTCCGCGACGAAGCGGCCGCCAAAGATGCCGAAATGCCCGCGCTCGTCGGGTCCGCTACGGAAGGAATTGGGCAGGTTCGGGGTCATCGTACGCTTAACTCTTGGGTGGCGCGCGCGGCGCGGATGAAGGCGCGGATCAGCTCGGGATCCTTGACGCCGGGCTCACGCTCGACGCCGGAGGAAACATCGACGCCGCCGGCGCGGGTGACGCGAACGGCTTCCGCGACATTGCCGGCGTTGAGACCGCCAGAGACCATGAAGGGCAATTTGAGATCGAGATTCTCCAGTACGCGCCAATCGAATGCCGCGCCCAGACCGCCCGGCCGGGTGGCGCCCTTCGGCGCACGGGCGTCGAACAGAATCCGGTCGGCGATCGCCGCATAGCCCGGCAGCGGCGCAAGGTCGGCCACATTCTCGACCGCGATGGCCTTCATCACCGGGAGACCGAAGGTCTGTTTGATATCACGCAGCCGGGCCACGCTTTCCTTGCCGTGAAGCTGAAGGATGTCCGGCCGCAGCGTTTCGACGATGTTGGCCAGCGCCGCATCGTCGGCATCGACGGCAAGCGCGACCTTGAGCGCACGCCGCCCGACCTGCCGGCCGAGATCGCGCGCCGTCTCCAGACCGATGTGACGGGGCGACGGCGGAAAGAATACGAATCCCACCATGTCGGCGCCTGCTTGCAGCGCGGCATCCAGGGTCTCGGGCGTAGACAGGCCACAAATTTTGACAACCAGGGACATGCTTCACGGTTTGGGACGGTATGGGCCAGAAACGCGGCGGCAGGCTCGAAAACCGGGCCGCGCGGGCGCGTTCTACAACGTCGCGCCCTGCTTGTCTCGCCCGGCAGCGCCATAATGCCCGCCCTGGGTCAATGCCGGAAACGGTTGGGGAGCGCTGGCCCGGGCGGTCGCGGCAGCCCGCAGATCGGCTAGTTGCGCCCGCGCGGCCCGGGCATCCGCCTCATGCCGGCGCGCCGCCCGGCGCCAGCGGCGTTGCCGGAACCAGGTGGCGAGACCGCCCGCCACCACGCCTGCAATGGCAACCGCGATAATGACGACGAATAGCGGCAGCCGGACCGCGATCGAAGGATCGCTGGAATTGAAAGGGTCGAACGACAGCGTCACCAGATGACGGTTGGCAACCGCAAAGACGACGAAGATCAGGCCCAGCGGAACGACGACCAAAGCCGTGAGAAATTTTCGCATGACCATCTCTCGCATCGCTGGAGATCGGCGGGAACATCTTCCGCAGCACGCTACACGTTATACGTTACAAGTTTGAAGATGCGCGGGACCGGAACGGCTCAAGCGCCGCCGGCGTCAGGCGCACCGTTCTCGCGGTTCAGCCGCTCGCGCATTTCCTTGCCCGTCTTGAAAAACGGAACACTTTTCTGATCCACCGGCACATGGGCGCCGGTGCGCGGATTACGACCCGCCCGGGCCGGGCGATGCTTCACCGAAAACGCGCCGAAACCGCGCAGTTCGACCCGGTCGCCACGCGCCAAAGCTGCGACTATTTCATCGAGGATCGCGTTCACGATATTCTCGACGTCCCTCTGGTAGAGGTGCGGGTTGTGCTCGGCGATGCGTTGAACGAGTTCGGATTTGATCATCGAAGCCAGGGTCCGGAGGACGTGCGGATGCTCATTTCCGTGAAAATACCTTGAACTGTCAAGACGCTAAATCAATTTGGGGCATTGCGAAAACACGTGACAAACGAATCGGCGCGAAAATTGTGACTATACTCGCAGTGCGGGAAAACCGATTGGAGACCGGATTCGTGCCGCTCAATTGGACCCGGCTGGCTGCCAAAGCGCCAACATGCCGTCGAGACCGAAGCGATCGACAGCCTGCACGCTGCCGTTCTGTTCAAGCTGGCGCGCAATGTTGCTCAGGCCGAGCGCATCGAGCGTGATCGAAGCCGCCGTTCGCAGAAAGGTGAGGTCGCCGAAACGCGGCTGCAATTTGTAATCGCGCACGGGAAGGTCTGGCTTCACGTCTTTCTGTGCGACCAGCCACGCCACCGCGGTTCTTTCATCGCCAAGTTCGTCGATCAATTTGAGATCAACCGCCTGGTGGCCGGTGAAGACCCGTCCGTCCGCGACTTTTTCGAGCTGGTCATCGTTCATGCCGCGACGCTCTTTGACGAGACCGCGAAACCACGCATAGGAATCCTTCACCAGCGCATCCAGCGCCGCGCGCGCTTCGGGGCTGGTCGGCTCAAACCCGTTAGGGGCGGCCTTGAGCGGCGAAGACTTCACTTCCTCGACCTTGACGCCGACGGTTTTCAAAAGGTCGGTGAAGTTCGGAAACTGGAACAGCACGCCGATCGAGCCGACCAGCGAGGTCTGCTGCGCGATGATGTGATCGGACGCGATCGCGGTGATGTAGCCGCCGGAGGCCGCCAGCCCCTCGACCACCACGACCAGCGGCTTCTTCGCCTTCAGCCGCATCAGCGAATCGTAGAGCTGCTCCGAGCCGGCGGTGGTGCCGCCGGGCGAATTGATATGCACGATCACGGCCGCGGCCTTCGAATCCGCCAGCCGTTCCAGCGCCTCGACGCGATCCTGGTCGCTGCGGATCAAGCCCTCGATGGTGACACGGGCAATCGAGCCCGAGGCCGTGAGCGCGCCACGGCCGGCCGGCGTCACGGCCATGCCGACCGCGATGATCGCGGCGATCGCGATGGCTGTGGCCACCACGCGCCAGAACGTCAGCTTGCGGCGCAGCCTGCGGCGATCGACGATCACGTCCGAATCGAGCGACATCGACATTTCTCCTGAAACAGCCGGCGTGTTTTGCATCCGCAGCGTAACTATCCGGTTATCAGACTACATCAATTCAAGCACAATTTGAAGAAAACAGGTTCGTCATTCCGGGGCGATGCCACCGGGTCCGCGCGAAGTGCGGCCCGATGACAGGCTCCGCATCGAACTACGATGTGCAATTGCACATCGGAGGACTGGTGCTGGCACACCATCCCGGAATGACGGTTGGAGGGAAAACAAAAAGGCCCCGGTCGAAACCGGGGCCTGATTGATGGGCGCGGCTGAAGCAACCGGTTATTTTTCGCGATTCTTGAGCGCGGTGCCGAGGATGTCGCCCAGCGTTGCTCCCGAATCGGAGGAGCCGTATTGCGCGATGGCTTCCTTCTCTTCGGCGACTTCGAGCGCCTTGATCGAGACCTGCACCTTGCGCGCCTTCTTGTCGAACTGGATCACGCGCGCATCGACCTTCTCGCCGACGGCGAACCGCTCGGCGCGCTGATCATTGCGGTCGCGGGCCAGTTCGGATCGCTTGATGAAGGTGGTGAAGTCGGTGCCGGCGATCTTCACTTCGATGCCGCTTTCCTTCACCTCGAGCACTTCGCAGGTCACGACCGCGCCCTTCTTGACGTCGCCCGGTTCGGCGAACGGATCGCCTTCGAGCTGCTTGACGCCAAGCGAGATGCGCTCCTTTTCGACATCGACATCGAGCACCACGGCTTTCACCATGTCGCCCTTCTTGTAATTGTCGATCACCTGCTCGCCCGGAAGCTTCCAGTCGAGATCGGACAGATGGACCATGCCGTCGACATCGCCCTCCAGCCCGAGGAACAGGCCGAATTCGGTCTTGTTCTTGACCTCGCCTTCGACCACCGAACCGACCGGGAACTTCTCGATGAAGACTTCCCAGGGGTTGCGCATGGTCTGCTTGAGCCCGAGCGAAATCCGGCGCTTGACGGAATCGACCTCCAGCACCTGCACTTCGACTTCCTGCGAAGTCGAGACGATCTTGCCGGGATGCATGTTCTTCTTGGTCCACGACATTTCCGAGACGTGGATCAGGCCTTCGATGCCCGGCTCCAGTTCGACGAAGGCGCCGTAGTCGGTGATATTGGTGACGCGGCCGGTGAAGCGGGCGCCCAGCGGATATTTCGCCTCGATGCCCTGCCACGGATCGTCCAGCAACTGCTTCATGCCGAGCGAAATGCGGTGGGTTTCGTGGTTGATCTTGATGATCTTGACCTTCACGGTCTGGCCGATGGTCAGCACTTCGGTCGGGTGATTGACCCGGCGCCAGGCGATATCGGTGACGTGAAGCAGGCCGTCGATGCCGCCGAGGTCGACGAACGCACCGTAATCGGTGATGTTCTTGACGACGCCGTCGATCACCTGGCCCTCTTCGAGGTTCTGTACCAGTTCCTGGCGCTGTTCGGCGCGGGTCTCTTCCAGAACCGTGCGGCGCGACACCACGATGTTGCCGCGACGGCGATCCATCTTGAGGATCTGGAACGGCTGCGAATTGTTCATCAGCGGCGCGACATCGCGAATCGGGCGGATATCGACCTGAGAACGCGGCAGGAAGGCCACCGCACCGTCAAGATCGACGGTGAAGCCGCCCTTGACCTGGTTGAAGATGACGCCATGCACCTTCTCGTTATTGTTGAAGGCCTTCTCGAGCTTGCCCCAGCTTTCCTCGCGGCGCGCCTTGTCGCGCGACAGCACGGCCTCGCCGAGCGCGTTTTCGATGCGGTCGAGAAACACCTCGACCTCGTCGCCAACCTTGAGTTCGCTTTCGCGGCCGGGTCCTGCGAACTCGCGCAGCGCCACGCGGCCTTCGGTCTTCAGGCCGACATCGATGACGGCCATGTCCTTTTCAATTGCAACTACCTTGCCCTTGATGACCGAGCTTTCCTGCAAATTGCCGCCGGCAAAGGACTCATCAAGCATCGCGGCGAAATCGTCGCGGGTAGGATTATAAGAAGCAGCAGTCGAAGCCATTTGTTCTCCAGATACGGATATCGCCGGCCAGTCGGGTTAAAGGGCGCATCGCGCGTGAGATGTCAGAGTTCCGCAAACCCTAACGTCCGCTTAGCCGCTGGAAGTCGCGGAAAGCGGGCCGGCAGCATGCCTGCACGTGAGATACGTTTGATGGCGCGCATTCCGCAAAAGCGGGTACCGGTTCTGCGAAAAGAATGCGCGTGACCTAGATGCCCGGGACCTGAAATCGGTTTATCGACTTCGAAGATCTGGAAGCGGGCTTTCCTCCAATGACGGCAGCGGTTCAGTTTGAAAACGCTCAAGCCCGCTGCCGGCCCGCTCGGACAGCCTCGATAATGTCGATGGCGGCCCGGACGCCGCCTTCTATATCCAAATGCGAGTTATCAAGCAAGTGAGCATCCGGCGCTGCCTTTAAAGGAGCCGTGGCGCGATTCCGGTCACGTTCGTCGCGGGCCAGGATATCCGCCAGCACCAGAGCCTCGTCGGCCTCCTCGCCGCGCGCTTTGGCCTCCAGGGTACGGCGGCGGGCGCGGACCTTGGGATCGGCGATGACGAAGATCTTCACGTCGGCATCCGGGCAGATCACGGTGCCGATGTCGCGGCCGTCGAGCACAGCGCCGGGCGGACCGGCGGCGAAATGCCGCTGAAAATCGACCAGCGCCTCCCGCACCCGCGGGAATGCCGACACCACCGAGGCGGCCTCGCCCACCTGCTGGGTTTTCAGCACCGGATCACCGAACTTTTCGGGGTCGAGTTCCATCGCGGCCGCAACCGCGCGCGCCTCGTCGTTCAGGTCGGCGCCGGTATCCAGCAAGGACTTGGCGACCGCACGATAGATCACGCCGGTATCGAGGTGGCGATAACCGTAATGATGGGCAAGCCGCTTGCCGAGCGTACCTTTCCCGGAAGCCGCCGGGCCGTCGATCGCGATAATCATGAAAACTCCGCTCCCAGCGCGCGCATCATCGGGATGAAATCCGGGAAGCTGGTGGCGATGAAAGCGGTATCGTCGACCTTCACCGGCTTGTCGGAGGCGAGCCCCATCACCAGCCCCGACATGGCGATGCGATGATCCATGTGGGTGGCGACGAGGCCGTCCCCCTCGACATGGCCCCTGCCTTCGACGATCAGGTCATCGCCCGAGATCTCGACCTTGACGCCGTTGACGCGCAGCATGGCGGCAGTGGCTTCCAGCCGGTCGGATTCCTTGACGCGCAATTCCTGCAGGCCCCGCATGATGGTGGTGCCTTCGGCAAAGGCCGCCGCCACCGCGAGCACCAGATATTCATCGATCATCGAGGGCGCGCGTTCCGGCGGCACCTCGACCCCGTGCAACCGCGAGGCGCGCACGCGAAGTTGCGCCATCGGCTCGCCGGCATCGCCCCGCGCATGGCTTTCCTCGATCGAGGCGCCCATCTCGCGCAGCGTCGTGAACAGGCCGGTGCGCAACGGATTGGTCATGACGTCGGGCAGCACGATGTCGGAGCCCTCGACGATCAGCGCGGCAACCAGCGGAAACGCGGCCGATGACGGATCGGCCGGCACGACGACATTAGCGCCATGCAGTTCGGGCTGGCCGGTAAGCGCGATCCGGCGGCCGTGGCTGCCTTCCGGCGTCGAGACGATCTCGGCGCCAAAATGCTTCAGCATCAATTCGGTATGGTCGCGGCTGGCCTCGGTCTCGATCACCGTCGTGACGCCCGGGGCCGCCAGCCCCGCCAGCAGCACTGCGGATTTGATCTGCGCCGATGCCACCGGGGTGCGATACAATATCGGCAGCGGCTCGCGGGCGCCGGCCAGCGTCAGCGGCAAACGGCCGCCCTCCCCGCCTGCCGTCACGCGCGCGCCCATCCGTTCCAGCGGATCCAGCACCCGCCGCATCGGCCGGCTGCGCAGCGACGCATCGCCGTCGAACACCGCCGTGATCGGGCAGCCGGCGACCGCGCCCATCACCAGCCGGCAGCCGGTGCCAGAATTACCGAAATCGAGCGGAACGTCAGGCTGGGCGAAGCCGGCGACGCCGACTCCCTGTACCGACCAGGCGAATTCGCCGGTCCGCTCCACCCTGGCGCCCAGCATCCGCATCGATTTGGCGGTGTTAAGGACGTCCTCCCCCTCCAGAAGGCCCGAAATCCGGGTTTCGCCGACCGCCAGCGCCCCCAGGATCAGCGCCCGGTGCGAAATCGATTTATCGCCGGGAACGCGCGCTTTCCCGGTCAGGGGCCCGCTAGAACGGGCCTCAAGCGGCATTGCCGGGGTGGGTGAATGGGTCAAGATTGTGTCCTCTGCACGCGGCGGCAGGTAGCACATGCGCCACACGGCGTCACCCGACTGTCAAAGTCCTGTAGACCGCTATTGACAGCGGCGCTTCAACTAGCCAAGTGAAGCACCGTTTTTCAGAAATTCCCAGGATTCATGCACGTGGCCAAATCCGACCTCGGAACCAAACGCATTTGCCCCACGACGGGTAAGAAGTTCTATGACCTGAACAAGAGCCCGGTGAT
>NZ_JAAVUS010000013.1 GCF_018449525.1 Bradyrhizobium sp. dw_78 | reverse complement strand
CCGGATTCGTCCGGGCGTGCGCCACAGCGCGCGCAGGGCGGACCACACCATGATCGCGGCAACGATGACGACGCCGAGCGCCAGCACGAACACCGGCAGCGTGGTCTCGACGCGCCAGCCCGACCATGACAGCACGATGGCGCCGGGCTGATCGGCAACCCAGGCCGCGCCCGAAGCGGCCAGCGCGATCAACACCAGGAACAGAACGATCCGGATCATCGCGGGGCCTATGGCGCGGGTTTGGCGAGCGCCGCCAGGGCGTCAGCCGCGAACTGGCGTGACGCGGCCAGCGATGCGTCGCGCCCATCGGCCTTGTCGATCCAGGCTTGCGCGGGCGCGCGATTGGCCGGCGACAGCGTATTCAACTCGCGCCTGGCCTCGTTGGCGTCGTTGCGCAGCGCCGCAGCGGTGGCCCGCGCGACGATAGCGCCGCGATCATTGCCGACGGCGTCGGTACGCTCGATACGAACCAGCCGCGACGCGCCGGCCTGCAGGCGGTCGACCAGGCCAAGGTTAGACCCCACGAGTCCATTCTCCTGCGCCGGCGGCGACAGCTTCGGAATCAGCGCCAGCAATTCGCGGCTCAGCGCGGCCGCGGTCGGCACGCCGGTCGCGGCAAAATCTTCCAGCGGCTTCAACGTGTCTGGATCGGGCGCCAGCGATTTGGCGGCGTCGAGTGCTGCCGTGAACGGATCGCCCTGGCGCACCGAAATGTCGAGCAGCGAGGCCACCACGACCCGGCGCAGCGAGGTATCATCCAACGGCCTGGCGCTTTGCTGCGCGGCTGCCGCGCTGGCATCGCGCGTCGCGCGCTCCAGCTGGTCGAGACGTCCGTTGATCGCGGACAGGTCCGCGGTGGCGGCCGCATCGCCGGACCCCGGTGTGGCGCCGTTGGCATCGCCCGCAAGCCTGTCCGACTGCGCGCGCACGGCGGAAAGCTCCTCGCGCAGCGACGCCACCGATTTCTCCAGCGCCGCCACCGCCGGATCGGGCGTTAACGGTTTATTGACCCTGGATTCAAGGCTGGCGACCCGCGCGGTGAGCGCAGCCGAACTGGTCTCGGTCGACGCCGGCTGAACCGCGGGCCAGCCCAGCATCCAGCCGACCCCGATCACCAGCGCCGCCGCCACCGCGCCGGACACCGGGGCAACCACCCAGGGCGAAATCGAAGCCGCCGCCGAAGCCCCTTTCGGCCCCGATTCGCCAAATTCAGGCTGCTGCGGCCCGGACTTGGGCGCGGAATCGCCGGGTTTGGGTCCGGTCGGCGCATTGCCAGCCGGCCCTGCCGGCTTATCGGACACTTCGGTGGCTTCGAGATCGATGGTGGGCGGGGCGCGTTTGGCCCGGCCCGAATCCGGCGACGCTGCGGTATCGTCGGGCCTGTCATCGGCCATCCCGTGTTCCTCCTTGGCCATGGTCAGACATTACCTGGATTCGACGCCCCCTCTTAGCGCGATCAGGGCCGCAAAGCACGCTCCAGCACCCCCAACAGGGCATTTTCGTCCGGCGACGGCGCCGCCAGCACCTGCGTGGCGCCGGCTTCGCGGAGGATCGAAGCCACCGTGCCGGAAATACAGCCTTGCAGGATGGCCAACGCCGAAATCTCGACACCGGCCGCCCGCACCGCCTCCAGAAACGCGCGGGCACTGCGCCGGGAATAATGCAGCACCGCCTCGACCTGGTTGGCAGCGAAGGCCTCGGAGGCGGCGCGCGGCAGATCGCTGACCGCGGCCATACGGTATGTCGTGCAGGTAACGACGGTAAGACCGCGCCCGCCGAGTTCCCCAGCCACATCGCGCGCGAGATCGCTGCCTGCCAGATAGAGCAGGGGACGTGATTTCCTGATTTGCTTCGCCTTCACGGCGGCCAGCACCGCGTCGCGCAGGCTCGTGGCGTCGCCATTGGCCGACATCACCGCCGTAAAGCCGGCGCTGCGGGCGGCGGAGGCGGTGTGGTGGCCGACCGCGAACAGCGGCAATTCGAACAGCCGATGCCCGCCCGGATGGGATTCGAGGCCGCGCAGCGCATTGGCGCTGGTGACGATCACCGCGCCATAACCCGCATCAGCGTCATCGCGGAACGGCAGCGGCTCGAACCGCAGCATCGGCGCCAACAGCACGTCGAAGCCCCTGGCGCGCAACGCGGTGGCCGTGGTTTCATTGTCCGGATGCGGGCGCGTGACGAGAACGGCCATGCGTCACCCCCTCAAGCCATGACTTTTAAGATGCCGGACGATTGCACGTTGCGACCTCACAATGCTACCGGAACTAGGCAAACGCCGCTTTAGGCCATAGCGCAAGGGCTCCCATTGGATAACGATAGGCCGATGCTGGCACCCACCCTGGTTCTAGGTATCGAAACCACCTGCGATGAAACCGCCGCTGCCGTGGTCGAGCGCCAGAGCGACGGATCGGGCGTCATTTTGTCCAACGTCGTCCGCTCGCAGACGGCGGAGCACCTGCCGTTCGGCGGCGTGGTGCCGGAGATCGCGGCGCGAGCCCATGTCGATCTGCTCGACGGCATCATCGACAGCGCGATGAAGGAGGCCGGCGTCGGCTTTGCGGATTTGTCGGCGGTGGCGGCCGCCGCGGGGCCGGGCCTGATCGGCGGCGTGATCGTCGGCCTCACGACGGCGAAGGCGATCGCGATGGTGCATGATACGCCGCTGATCGCGGTGAACCATCTCGAGGCCCACGCGCTGACGCCGCGGCTGACCTGCGCGCTGGCGTTTCCCTATTGCCTGTTTCTCGCCTCCGGCGGTCATACCCAGATCGTCGCCGTCGTCGGCGTCGGCAAATATGTGCGGCTCGGCACCACCGTCGACGACGCCATGGGCGAGGCCTTCGACAAGGTGGCAAAAATGCTCGGCCTGCCCTATCCGGGCGGACCGCAGGTCGAGCGCGCGGCGCAAAGCGGCGATCCCGCGCGGTTCGCCTTTCCGCGGCCGATGCTCGGCCGTCCGGATGCGAATTTCTCGCTGTCGGGATTGAAGACCGCGGTACGCAACGAAGCGAGCCGCCTCACCCCGCTCGAACCTCAGGACATCAGCGATCTCTGCGCCGGCTTTCAGGCCGCGGTGCTGGAATCCACCGCCGACCGCCTGGGCGTCGGCCTGCGGCTGTTTCATGAGCGGTTCGGCCTGCCGCGGGCGCTGGTCGCCGCCGGCGGCGTCGCCGCCAACCGGGCGATCCGCGGCGCGTTGCAGGATGTCGCCGCCAAGGCCGAGACCACGCTGATCATTCCGCCGCCCGCTTTATGCACCGACAATGGCGCGATGATCGCCTGGGCCGGTGCGGAACGGATGGTGCTTGGCATGATCGATACGATGGATGCGCCGCCCCGCGCGCGCTGGCGGCTCGACGAGAACGCCGTGGCGCCGCCCGGCTTCGCCAATACGCGCGCAGGTTTCTGAGATGACACCGTTCAAATCCGTCGCGGTGATCGGCGCCGGCGCGTGGGGCACCGCGCTCGCCGCTGTCGCCGCACGGGCCGGACGCGATGTCACGCTCTATGCGCGCAACGCGGCTCATGTCGCGGAGATGGTATCGTCGCGTGAAAATCCGCGGCTGCCGGGCATCAGGCTCGACGCCAATCTCGAAATCAGCAACGACATCGCGCGGGCGGCGCGCGCCGATATCGCGTTGATCGCCACGCCGGCGCAGCATCTGCGCGGCGCCGTCAGCACGCTGGCGCCGCATCTCGCGCGAAATACGCCCGTCGTCGCCTGCGCCAAGGGCATCGAACGCGGCACCCACAAATTCATGACCGAGGTGATCGCGGAAGCCGCGCCCGCCGCGCGGCCGGCGATCCTGTCGGGACCGAGTTTCGCCGACGATGTCGCGCGCGGCCTTCCCACCGCCGTCACGCTCGCGGCACAGGATGAAAAGCTCGCCAGCGCGCTGGTGCGGGCGCTGGGGTCTTCGACCTTCCGGCCCTATCACAGCACCGATATCCGCGGCGTCGAGATCGGCGGCGCGGCAAAGAACGTGCTGGCGATCGCGGCGGGAATTGCGGTCGGCCGCCGCCTCGGCGCCTCGGCGCAGGCGGCGCTGACCACGCGCGGCTTCAGCGAACTGGCGCGGCTTGGGCTCGCCTGCGGCGCGCGAACCGAAACCCTGGTCGGGCTTTCAGGCCTGGGCGATCTGATCCTGACCTGTTCGAGCCCGCAGTCGCGCAATTTTTCGCTCGGCATGGCCCTGGGCCACGGCGAGCCGCCGCCGCAACAGAAACTCGCCGAAGGCGCCTTCACCGCGCCGGTGCTGATCGAACTGGCGGCTTCGCGGAACATCGACATGCCGGTATCGCAGTCGGTCGCGGCGATCCTGAGCGGCGCGATGACGATCGATGCCGCGATCGACAGCCTGCTGACACGGCCGTTCAAGGCGGAAGGATGATCCAGCCGTCGTGCCCGCGCTTGTCGCGGGCATCCACGTCCGGGTATTGAAGTTCAAGAGAAAGACGTCGATGGCCGAGCATAGGCGAGCGGAAGCGACGCCGTTCTTCAAACGGCGATGTCCGGCCATGACGAGCGAATGAGAACGATATGAACTACTGGCTGGTGAAATCGGAACCGTCGGTCTGGTCGTGGGATCAGCAGGTAAAAAAGGGCGCCAAGGGCGAAGCCTGGACCGGCGTGCGCAATTTCACCGCCAGGCAGAATCTCGTGAACATGAAGAAGGGCGACCTTGCCTTCTTCTATCATTCCAACGAGGGCAAGGAGATCGTCGGCATCGCGGAAGTCATCAAGGAAGCCTATCCCGATCCGACCGATGAGACCGGCAAATTCGTCTGCGTCGACATCAAGGCCGACAAGCCGCTGAAGGCGCCGGTGACGATGGCCGCGGTCAAGGCCGAGAAGAAACTCGCCGCCATGGCGCTGGTGAAATATTCGCGGCTGTCGGTGCAGCCGGTGACGGCCGAAGAGTGGAAGATCGTCTGCAAGATGGGCGGGCTGTAATTCCCCTCTCCCCTTGTGGGAGCCGAGACAAGCAAGGCTCGCTCTTGGGGTGCTGAGCGCAGCGAGTCGGGTGAGGGATTGCCTCCGCGGATACAGATCCCTCATCCGGCGCGAACTTCGCGCCACCTTTTCCCACAAGGGGAGAAGGAAGGCGCAAGCCGTCGTAACTTCGATTTAGCTACGACACCTGCAATCGCTCGAGATCGGCGAGCATCGTGGGTCCGGTCGGGTGCCATCCCAATTTTTTCCGGGTCTGCGCGCTGGAGGCCGGGAGATCGTGGCTCGCGAATATAGCGAGCCAGCCCAGATAGGCCTGGGCCTCTTCCGGAGCGATCGACTTGACCGGTAAACTCAGGCGTCGGCCGACCACTTCTATCATATCCCTGATCGCCACGCCTTCTTCGGCAACGGCGTGATATTTCGCGCCCCGCTCCGCCTTTTCGATCGCCAGCCGGTAGAGGCGGGCGACATCGAGAACATGCGCGGCAGGCCAGCGGTTGCGCCCATCCCCGATATAGACGCAGACACCTTTTTCGCGGGCCATCGCGATGGCATAGGTGACCAGACCCTGTCTCGTCGTGTCGTGAACCTGCGGCAGGCGCATGACGGATACATTGACCCCGTCGGCTGCTGCGGCAGCGGCCGCCTCTTCCGAGGCGGCACGCGGAATCATCTCGGACGAGATCGTCGCATTGTCTTCGGTGGCGGGCTCGCCGGGGACGGTATTCGCCATCCCGGTGCCGGAGGTCACGATCAACGGCCGCTCGGAGCCGGCGAGAGCCGAGCCGAGCGCCTTGACGACACGGCGGTCGTCCTCGCAATTCGCGACGAATTTCGAGAAGTCATGGTTGAAGGCGAGATGAATGACGCCGTCCGATCGGGCGGCACCCGCTTTAAGGCTGTCCTCGTCTTCGATCGAACCACGAAGGGCTTCGGCGCCGGCGGCGGCCAGAGCTGCGGCCTTGTCGTCGGAACGGCAGAGGCCGAGCACCTGATGGCCCGCCGCGATCAACTCCTTGACGACGGCCGAGCCGATGAATCCGGTGGCGCCGGTGACAAACACGCGCATGAAAGAAGTCTCCGAGTTGCGTTGGAGACAAATGTCGGCTTACGGGCTATGCTGGTAAAGTAGTGACTTTATCAGGGTATAATGGCTAACAGGATGGGCGAGTACGTCACCCAGGAAAACCTGCTCGGGATCTATCTGAAGGACCGCCGCGCCAAGCTCGATCCGGCCGCATTCGGTTTCCCTCCGGAGCGCCGCCGCACGCCCGGCCTGCGCCGCGAGGAAGTGGCGCAGCGCGCCAATATCAGTCCGACCTGGTACACGTGGCTCGAACAAGGGCGCGGCGGCGCGCCCTCGGCGGATGTGCTCGACCGCATCGCGCGTGCCTTGATGCTGACGGATGTCGAGCGCGAGCATCTCTTCCTGCTCGGTCTCGGCCGCCCGCCGGAAGCGCGCTACCAGAAGAACGAAGGCGTCACGCCACGGCTGCAACGCGTGCTCGATGCGCTGGAGCCGAGCCCGGCCCTGATCAGGACCGCGATCTGGGATATCGTGGCCTGGAACCGGGCGGCGACGGTGATGCTGACCGACTATGGCGCCCTGCCGCCCGAGCAGCGCAATGTCCTGCGCTTCATCTTTCTCGATCCGCGCGTCCGCGCCGCACAATATGATTGGGAAAGCGTGGCGCGGTTCGTGGTTGGCGCGTTCAGGGTGGACGCGGCGCGGGCGGGTGCCGCGGCGGAGGTCGAGCCTCTCGTCGACGAACTCTGCCGGCTCAGCCCCGAATTCAAGGCGATGTGGCGCGACAACGACGTCCATACCCATGGCGAGGGCATCAAGCACATAAAGCACCCGATTCTCGGCCCGATCGCGTTCGAATATTCCGCCTTCGCGGTCGATGGCCGGCCGGATCTCGGCATGGTCGTCTATAATCCCGCGACTCCTGCGGACGCGAAGCGGATCAGTTCGCTGCTCGAATCGAAGCCTGCGCTCGAACGCGCGTGATTCGTGTCTGGGTCCACGACTGCTTTACCCGTCGTGCCAAAGTGCCGCAGTTGACCTGTTCGGCAAATCACCGGCACCTCCCGCGCCGTCCCGCCCCGATAAGAGGGGCGCTTCGCGGTCGTCACGAACGTTGGGTGCGGGATGCGATGGACGCGGCAGGCCGGAAGACGAACGGCACTGACGCGGACGGCGAAGTCGTGTGGTCCTGACGCCCCGACGCTGGCGTCAAGTTGGCGATGATGCCTGCGCATCACGCAAGTGATGATGCTTCGCATCACACCGACGACGGTGACAACAAAGCCCGGTCACCGGGGAGAGCACGAAGGAAACCGTTAAAACCATTGCGCAGGGAATGCCGTGTGAACAGCGGCACACCTGTGGCGACTAACTCGTGTGCTTTTTATTTTGCACACGGGGCTATGGGTGCGATCCGCGCACCCGGCATTCCCTGCGCCCTCTCTTGAGGGGCGTCTGCGCCCTCCGTTCTTCGAGGGACAATGTCGAGGCATCACCCGGACGTAACGCGTCGCGGGAATGCGGAGTCATGTCATTTGGAAGGACACATCGGTGCCCGTCATTCCGGGGCGCGCGCTTAGCGCGAACCCGGAATCCATTTCGCATTACGCAAATGGCCGGATGGATTCCGGGTCTGGTGCTGGCGCGCCATCCGGTCTCACGTCGTGAGGTGAGACGGCTTGGCTGTTTGAAATTCGAACCGGAAGACCGCCGCTTGCGGCAAAAATTACACCGCCGCGGCCGTCACCACCTGCGCCAGCAATTGCTCGCGCTTGGATTGCGAGCGATAGCCTTTCATCGTCGCGGCAAAGCGCTCGAGGATGCCATCCTCGAAGGCGGTGACGATGGTGTCGTGGACATAGCTCTTGCGGCAGATCGCCGGCGTGTTCGAAAGCTGGTCCGCCGCCGCGCGGATCGCTTCCAGCACCTGGCGCTTGCGGCCGCGCTCGCTGGCCGCCGGCGTGATCCGCGACAGCGATTCCACCACCACGGCGGAGGCCATCAGGGTGCGAAAATCCTTCAGCGAAATCTTGATGCCGGCGATCTCGCGCAGGAAAGCATTGACCGACGTGGTCGAAACGCCGCGGACATTGCCGGAGCCATCGCGATACTGGAACATGCGCCGGCCCGGCACGCCGCGCAGGATGCCGATCGCGCGCACCAGCTTGGCCGCATTGCATTCCTTGCGCACGGCCTTGCCGCCCTTGGCCTTGAAGGTCAGCACCACGCTATCGTCTTCCAGCGTGACGTTGGATTTCAACATCGTGGTGGCGCCGCGGGTGCCGTTAAGGCGGGCATAGGATTCATTGCCCGGCCGGATCGCGGTGCGGGCGATCAGTTCGATCACGGCCGAGAGCGCGAATTCGCGGGTCGGCTCGTCGCCCGACAGATGCATCGAGACGTTGCGGCGGATCTTCGGCAACGCCGCGACCAGCTTCGCCAGCCGATGCGCCTTGCGCTGCTCGCGCACCTTTTCCCAATCGGCGTGATAGCGGTATTGCAGCCGGCCCGCGGCGTCGACGCCGACCGCCTGCAAATGCGTCGCCGGATCGGGCGAATAGCGCACCTCACGATAGGCCGGCGGCACCGCCATCGAATGCAGGCGGCGGATGGTGCGGGCGTCGCGGACGCGCGAGCCGTTGGCGCGGACAAAGGAATAGTTCTTGCCGCGCTTGATGCGGCGGATGGTCAATTCGTTCTGGTCGCCGAGCTTGAGGCCGAGTTCGTGGGCGAGCGTTTCCACCGAAGCGGTCGGGCTTGCATCGAGGCCTGTCTTGCGCGTTACCGGCGATGCTTTGGGCCACTGCCCGAGCGCCTTGGCCAGCGCCACGGCGGGATCGGCGGAAACGGGCCGCGCAGCCTCGAAATTCTGCTGATCCATCATGGTCGTGGACGCCTTGCTCCGCCTGGTCTTCCGGTAATGCCCATTCCCAAAGCTTGGTTCCGGAGGGACCCTCCGGGCCCCGGGGAGGCGATTTAGGGGTTAACCGGGTGCATTGCGAGTCACGAATCACGGCACGACGGTTATTGGATACCGTTCATGGGAGCCATTCGCCCGATAACGTTGATTTCGGGCTGACGTCAAACGCCAAAGTGATGACGAGGGCGCAAGATTTACCGGGCAAGCCATCACCCCGGCCGACCAAGGTCGGAGTGGCTTCCGCCTTGTCCGCGGGCTACCCGGCGAAGCATAATTGCTTTCAACACTGAAGACGGCGGATGGTCGCCGCGTTCATGGGCCGTTGGAGCTGATCCGGTGGAAACCGGTTTTTCGCATGACAAATACAGCGTATTTGCGCGGGATCATGCTCAGACCAAGAAATGCGATCATGATCCGGTTCAATCCGATCGAATCATGATCAAGGGTGGAGGAAACGATGTCCGAGAAAATCTATGACGTAAGCGCCGAATGGGCCAAGCGCGCCTTCGTCGACCAGGCCAAATACCGCGAGATGTATGCGCGCTCGACCCGAGATCCCGACGGCTTCTGGGCCGAGCACGGCCAGCGGGTCGACTGGATCGAGCCTTTCACCAAGGTCGGCAATTGGTCCTATGCGCCGGGCAACGTCTCGATCAAATGGTTCGAGGACGGCGTCCTCAACGCCGCCTATAACTGCATCGACCGGCACCTGGAACAGCGCGGCGACCAGACCGCCATCATCTGGGAGGGCGACGACCCCTCGCAGTCGAAGCACGTTACCTATCGCGAACTGCATGACGAAGTCTGCAAGATGGCCAACATCCTGCGCACCCGCAATGTCGGCAAGGGCGACCGCGTCACGATCTATCTGCCGATGATCCCGGAAGCGGCCTATGCGATGCTGGCCTGCGCGCGGATCGGGGCGATCCACTCGGTGGTGTTCGCCGGGTTCTCGCCCGACAGCCTCGCCCAGCGCATCAACGACTGCCAATCCAAGGTGGTGATCACCGCCGACGAAGGCCTGCGCGGCGGCAAGAAAGTGCCGCTGAAGGCCAATGTCGATGCCGCGCTCGGCAAGACCGAGGGCGTCGACTGGGTGGTCGTGGTCAAGCATACGGGTGCTGCCGTCGACATGGATCCGGTGCGCGACTTCTGGCACCACGAGGCGGCCGAGATGGTGACGACGGAATGCCCGGTCGAGCCGATGAACGCGGAAGACCCGCTGTTCATCCTCTACACCTCGGGTTCGACCGGCCAGCCCAAGGGCGTGCTGCACACCACCGGCGGGTACCTCGTGTTCGCGGCGATGACGCACCAATACGTGTTCGACTATCACGACGGCGACATCTACTGGTGTACCGCCGATGTCGGCTGGGTCACCGGCCACAGCTATATCCTCTACGGTCCGCTGGCGAACGGCGCGACCACCCTGATGTTCGAAGGCGTGCCGAACTATCCCGACAATTCCAGGTTCTGGAACGTCATCGACAAGCACAAGGTCAACATTTTCTACACCGCGCCGACCGCGATCCGCGCGCTGATGCAGAGCGGCGACGCGCCGGTGACGAAGACCTCGCGCAAGAGTTTGCGGCTGCTCGGCAGCGTCGGCGAGCCGATCAATCCGGAAGCCTGGGAATGGTATTACCGCGTGGTCGGCGACGAGCGCTGCCCGATCGTCGATACCTGGTGGCAGACCGAGACCGGCGGCATCCTGATTACACCGCTGCCCGGCGCGATCCGACTCAAGCCCGGCTCGGCGACGCTTCCGTTCTTCGGCGTGGTGCCCGAGATCGTCGATGCCGAGGGCAAGGTGCTGGAAGGCGAAGCCACCGGCAATCTCTGCATCGCGCGATCCTGGCCGGGGCAGATGCGCACGGTCTATGGCGACCACGCCCGCTTCGAGCAGACCTACTTCTCGACCTATAAGGGCAAATATTTCACCGGCGACGGCTGCCGCCGCGACGCCGACGGCTATTACTGGATCACCGGCCGCGTCGACGACGTGATCAACGTCTCCGGCCACCGCATGGGCACCGCCGAAGTCGAGAGCTCGCTGGTGGCGCATGACGCGGTGTCCGAAGCCGCCGTCGTCGGCTATCCCCACGACATCAAGGGCCAGGGCATCTACGCCTATGTGACGCTGATGACCGGCACCGAGCCGACCGAGCAATTGCGCAAGGAATTGGTGGCCTGGGTGCGCAAGGACATCGGGCCGATCGCATCGCCCGACCTGATCCAGTTCGCGCCGGGCCTGCCGAAGACGCGCTCCGGCAAGATCATGCGCCGGATCCTGCGCAAGATCGCCGAGGACGAACCAGGCAGCCTCGGCGACACCTCGACGCTGGCGGACCCCGCCGTGGTCGACGACCTGGTGCAGCATCGCCAGAACAAGAAGTAGGCGGGAGTTCAAGCATCCTGCGCTGGGAGGGGCTTATGCGATTGCATCCCGGTTGCCTCGCTGCGGCGATCTTCATCGTCGCGGCCGGCATCGTGTTCGGATCGCCGCGCGCCGGCGCGGCCAACCTCGCCGAAGCCTGCGGTGGCCCCGACAGGATCACCTGCAACTCGGCGCTATGGTGCCGGAAGACCGCCGGACAATGCGGCGCGGCCGACGCGGCGGGCGCCTGCGAAAAAGCGCCGGATTTCTGCATTCCGATTTCAAGACCGGTCTGCGGCTGCAACGGCAAGACCTATCCCAGCGAATGCGAGCTCCGGAAGGCCAAGGCGCAGCTCGATCACCCCGGACGCTGCAAGAAATAAGCTTCGCACCGGCATGAGAATCCCGCTCACGCGATTGTCAGAACCGGCCGGCGCTGCTTTGGCGTTTCCGCGCCCGGTGTTGTTTTCAGGTCATTTACTTTGTTTCGAACATTTTCTTAGTTCCTCCCCGCCAGACCAGCCCAAGGCTTGCCGCAGCAACCGTCCGGTTAATGCACGCGGTTAAAAATAGCTGCGCTGGCCGGCAAACCCGCAATCGTAAGGTTTGCGCCGGAATCTGCGAGCCCCGGCAGGGGCGTTGAAGCGAAGTGGAGAGATGGATGTCGCTGAGGATTGCGGTGGCGCTGGCAGCCACCATCGGGGCGGGCATGTTGATGTCGAGTGCGGCCGAGGCGCGGCCGGAAATGGTCGGGGTACACGGCGATTATGCGCCAGGAACGATCGTGGTGCGGACCGGCGAACGCCGGCTTTATCTGATCCTCGATCAGGACCACGCCATGCGCTATCCGGTCGGCGTCGGCAAGACCGGCAAGCAATGGGCCGGCACCACGAGCATCGAGGGCAAATATCAAAATCCGGCCTGGTCGCCGCCGGCCGACGTCAAGCATGACCACCCGTCGATCCCGGACGTGATTCCCGGCGGATCGCCGCAGAACCCAATGGGCGTCGCGGCGATGACGCTGGCGGGCGGCGGCGAATATGCGATCCACGGCACCAACGTACCCAATTCGGTCGGCGGCTTCGTGTCCTATGGCTGCATCCGCATGCTGAATCCGGATATCAGCGACCTCTACCAGCGCGTCTCGGTCGGCACGCCCGTGGTCGTGACGCGCTGATTGCAAGGCGGCTTCACCTGAATCCAAAAGCCGCGCGGACAGCGCGGCTCTCTATATTAATATTCGCGAGATCGGCTTTCAGAAATCCGACGCGATGCCTTTGTTTTCCCAGTCGCCATAGCGGGTGGGTTCCGGCCCGGCCGGTCCCTGAAGTTCCTTCGGCATCGGATGCGGGTTCGCCGCGGCGGCCTTTCTCCGGGCTTCGGCCTCGGCGAGCGCGCGCTGCGCCGCCGGCGATAATTCGCGGGATTTCGGTGCTGCGGCCGTTGCCGGCGGGAGAGAATCATGGGCCATGTGAGCTACCAGCGCTGCAAAGGGTCTGCATATAGATCATGTCGCGACGCTTTAATCGGAAGGGTCGATACTTATATTTGGCATATTCACATGCCAGAAATGCCCTTTCTGCGAAAGCGGTTCGCATGCGCGAAACCGTTATCAATTCCCCTAGAGATGTTCACGCTTCATGCCTCCTCAACGATTCGCATTGCCCGCCGAAGTGCCTGGTCTCGCGGCACGGCGGATCGCAGCGGATATCATTGACGGCGTCCTGCAAAAGCACCGCACACTCGATGACCAGCTCGACGGCACCGGCGCCCATCCGGGATTGAAGACGCTCTCCGATCGCGACCGCGCCCTGATGCGCCGCCTGGTGGCGACGACCTTGCGGCGGCTCGGCACGCTCGGCCATCTGCTGTCGCGGCTGCTCGATCGCGGCATTCCGACCGATGCGCCGCGGGCGCAGAGCGCGCTTCTGATCGGGGCCGCGCAAATCCTCTGGATGGACGTACCCGATCACGCGGCGGTGGATCTCTCGGTGCGGCTGGTGCAATCGGACCGGCGCGCCGCCAAATATGCCGGCCTCGTCAACGCGGTGCTGCGCCGATGCGCGCGCGAGGGCGCGCCGTTGATCGAGGAGGTCAAGGCCGAGACGCTCGATATCGCACCATGGCTGCTGCAGCGCTGGATCGCGCATTACGGCGAAGCCGTCGCCCGCGACATCGCCACCGCGATCGGCCATGAGCCCTCGCTCGACATCACCGTGAAGTCCGATCCCGAGCAATGGGCGAGCCGCCTGCATGGCGAGACGCTGCCGACCGGAACGGTGCGCACGCTGCTGCAGGGCTCGGTGACGATGCTGCCGGGCTTCACCGAAGGCCAATGGTGGGTACAGGACGCCGCCGCCGCATTGCCGGCGCGGCTGTTCGGCGACATCGCCGGCAAAACCGTCGCCGATCTCTGCGCGGCGCCGGGCGGCAAGACGGCTCAGCTCGCGCAAGCCGGTGCCCGTGTCGTCGCGGTCGATCGCTCATCCAACCGCATAGCCCGGCTGCGCGACAATCTCGCACGGCTTTCGCTGCAGGCCGAAGCGGTCGTGACCGACGCCGCCGAATGGCAGGGGACTGGCAGCGAAGGCTTCGACGCCATCCTGGTCGACGCGCCCTGCACCTCGACCGGCACGATCCGGCGTCACCCCGACATCGGCTGGCTCCGGCAGGAGACCGATATCGCCGCCCTGACGGCGCTGCAAAAACGGTTGCTGCAACGGGCGGCCGCGCTGCTCAAGCCGGGCGGGACACTGGTCTATTGCACCTGCTCGCTGGAGCCGGAAGAAGGCGAGCAGGCGGTAGCGGCCTTTCTCGCCGCCGAATCGGCGATGCGCCGCGCGCCGGTCGACGCCGGCGAGGTCGCGGGCCTTGCCGAGATCATCACCGCGGACGGCGATTTGCGCACCCTGCCCTGCCATCTGCCGCGGGAAGAGCCCCGCCTGGGCGGGCTCGACGGCTTTTACGCCGCGCGGCTGGTAAAATCCTGATTCGCATCTGTATTTCATATGGTTGGCTCGATGATTCGCGGCGTTTCAAGACGTTTCAGGATGGTGTCTTGATCACGTTTCCGGATTAAAAGGATTCGCGAGAATCCTCCCGATCAAGGCAAGGCGTGTCGGTCGCTCAACGCAGACATATTTCGACGCTGGTCATGGGTCGCTTCGCCCGCAACATGGTGGCGCGTGCGAGCGGCGGATCGCTGATGCTTGCGCAGTTGTGGCCGGGCCGGACCGATCGCCTGATCATCGCCCCCCACGACCTGCGCACCGCCGACGCCACGCGCGCCGCCGAAATCTACGCCGGGCGATTCGTGTTTGCCGGCAAGATCGTCACCTGCCACGGGCGCTCGGTGTTCGATCTCGAGCCGCCCTCGGAGGATTGGGAGGTGGCGCTGCTCGGCTTCGGCTGGTTGCGGCATTTGCGCGCGGCCGATACCGCGCTGACCCGCGCCAACGCCCGCGCGCTGGTCGATGACTGGATTTCCAATCCCGCCAACCGCGCAGTGGGCCGCCGGCCCGACGTGGTCGCCCGTCGCGTGATCTCGCTGCTGTCGCAGGCGCCGCTGGTGCTCAGCGATACCGACGGCAAGTTCTACCGGCGCTATCTGCGCGGACTGGCGCGCGAGATTCGCCATCTGCGTTATGCCGCGCTCGACACCACCGACGGCATGCCGCGGCTGCAGGTGCTGATCGCGCTTTGCTACGCTTCGCTCTGCCTCGCCAACCAGGCGAAGCATATTCGCGCCGCCACGCGAAAATTCTCCGATGAATTGCAGCGGCAGATCCTTCCCGATGGCGGCCACATCTCGCGCAATCCCGGCGCGCTGATCGAGCTTCTGATCGACCTCTTGCCATTGCGTCAGACCTTCGCCGCACGCAACATCGCGCCGCCGCCAGCGCTATTGAACGCGATCGACCGCATGATGCCGATGCTGCGCTTCTTCCGCCACGGCGACGGCAGCTTCGCGCTGTTCAACGGCATGAGCAGCACGCCCTCCGATCTGCTGGCGACGCTGCTCGCCTATGACGATGCCCACGGCGCGCCGATGGCGAACATGCCGCATACCGGCTATCAGCGGCTCGACGCCGGTGCGATGACGGTCATCATGGACACCGGTCCGCCGCCGCCGGCCAATGTCAGCCAGGACGCCCATGCCGGTTGCCTGTCGTTCGAATTGTCGTCCGGACCGAGCCGGATCGTCGTCAATTGCGGCATGCCGGCCACCGGCCGCGACAACTGGCGCGCGTTTGCGCGCAGCACGGCAGCGCATTCGACACTGACCTATCACGATACCTCTTCGTGCCAGTTCGTCGAACTGACGGCGGTGAAGCGGCTTCTGCAGGGCGCCCCTGTCGTCAGCGGCCCGTCTCGCGTGGAAAGTTACCGCGAGGCGGTCGCCAATGGCGAGCTTTTGACCACCGCGCATGACGGTTATCTGGCGCGCTTCGGCGTCATGCATCGCCGCGTATTGATGGCCACGCTGGATGGTTCCAGGCTCGACGGCGAGGATACGCTGTCACCGGCGCCGGGCGGACGCATCAAGGGCCACGACACCGACTACGCGTTGCGGTTCCATTTGCACCCTTCGGTGAAGGCAAGCCGTCTCAGCGATGCGCGGGGCGTGATGCTGGTGCTGCCGAACCGCGACGTCTGGACCTTCGAGGCGCTGGACGACAGGGTCGAACTGGAAGACAGCGTATTCCTGGCGGGAAACGACGGGCCCCGCCGCACCGCTCAGATCGTGATCCACCAGAACGCACGGCACGCGTCCTCGGTGCGCTGGAGCTTCGTCCGCTCGACGGCTTCGGCTTCCACGACGACGGCCCGGCGCAGCGCCCGCCGCGAACCGGAACTGCCGTTGTAAAGCTGCCGTTGTAAAAACGGCGATTGTAAAATATCTGGCCATAGGCCCGGCGCACGCGGCCCGTGACGGTTCCGTGACCGGCAAAACCGTGCTACCCGGCGGCCTTATTCCATAGGACATCGACCCATGACCAACCAACTGCGCCACGTCACCCGCGCATTATTGTCCGTTTCCGACAAGACCGGGCTGATCGAATTTGCCCGCGCGCTGGCGGCCCATGGTGTCGAACTCGTCTCGACCGGCGGCACCGCCAAGGCGATTGCCGCCACGGGATTGAGGGTTACCGACGTTTCCGATCTGACCGGCTTTCCGGAAATGATGGATGGCCGGGTCAAGACCCTGCATCCGAAAGTGCATGGCGGGCTACTCGCGATCAGGAACAACACCGAACATGCCCGCGCGATGAAGGCGCATGGCATCGCGCCAATCGACCTGTTGGTGGTCAATCTCTATCCGTTCGAGGCGACTGTAGAAAAAGGCGCCGATTTCACCGAATGCATCGAGAATATCGACATCGGCGGCCCGGCGATGATCCGCGCCGCGGCCAAGAACCATGACGATGTCGCGGTCGTGGTCGAACCGCAGGATTATACGGCCGTGCTCGACGAACTCGCCGCCAACAAGGGGGCGACCACGCTGTTTCTGCGCCGCCGTCTCGCCGCCAAGGCCTACGCCCGCACCGCCGCCTATGACGCCGCGATCTCGAACTGGTTCGCCAACGAACTCAAGACCGAGGCGCCGGATTATCGTGCCTTCGGCGGACGGCGGATCCAGGCGCTGCGCTACGGCGAAAATCCGCACCAGACGGCGGCGTTCTACCGCACGCCCGACAAACGGGCCGGCGTCGCGACGGCGCGGCAACTGCAAGGCAAGGAGCTGTCGTACAACAACATCAACGACACCGATGCGGCCTATGAATGCATCGCGGAATTCGATCCCGCGCGCACCGCGGCCTGCGTCATCGTCAAGCATGCCAACCCTTGCGGGGTCGCCGAAGGCGCCGATCTCGTCAGCGCCTATCGCAAGGCACTGGCCTGCGATTCGACTTCGGCCTTCGGCGGCATCGTCGCCGTCAACCACATGCTGGATGCGGCGGCCGCGCGCGCCATCACCGAAATCTTCACCGAGGTCATCATCGCGCCGGACGCGACCGAGGAAGCGATCGCCATCATTGCCAACAAGAAGAACCTGCGGCTGTTGCTGGCCGGCGGACTGCCCGATCCGCGCGCCGCGGGACTGACCGCGAAGACCGTCGCTGGCGGCCTTTTGGTGCAGAGCCGCGACAACGCCGTGGTGGATGACATGACGCTGAAGGCCGTGACCAAGCGCGCGCCGACCGAAGCCGAATTGCGCGATCTCAAATTTGCGTTCCGGATCGCCAAGCATGTGAAGTCGAACACCATCGTCTATGCGAAGGATCTCGCCACCGTCGGAATCGGCGCGGGCCAGATGAGCCGGGTGGATTCGGCGCGCATCGCCGCGCGCAAGGCGCAGGACGCCGCCGCCGCATTGAAACTGGCCGAGCCGCTGACGAAAGGCTCGGTGGTCGCGTCCGACGCGTTCTTTCCCTTCGCCGACGGCATGCTGGCCTGTATCGAGGCTGGCGCCACCGCCGTGATTCAGCCCGGCGGCTCGGTGCGCGATGACGAGGTCATCAAGGCCGCCGACGAGCACGGCATCGCCATGGTGCTTACTGGTGTCAGGCATTTCAGGCATTGATGACTATTCGTCATTCCGCACCGTATCATCTCCAGATTCCGGGTTCATCGCTACGCGATGCCCCGGAATGACGGTGATAATCTTACTTGTCCCTCACCCGCGTCAGCAGCGCCAATCCCGTCACGAAGAACAATACCAGCACGGCCATGCCGGCTTTCTGGCTGGCGGTGATCGCCGTGATCGCGCCGATCAGCAAGGGACCGATGAACGACGTCACCTTCCCCGTCAGCGCAAACAGGCCGAAATACTGTGCGATGCGGCCCTTCGGCGCGATCCGGATCAACAGCGAGCGCGACGCCGCCTGCAACGGGGCGCCGGCCGCGCCGATCAGGCATCCGAGCACCAGATAAGCGCGCTCCGCGGCGGACGCGAACAATGCGCCACCCGGCACCGGCGGCGTCACCTTGACGAACAGCACGCTGTCCTTCTGCACCAGCAGGATGGCCACGACCGCAAACAGCAGCATGCACATGCTGCCGGCGATCACATATTTCGGACTGAACGCATCGTCGAGCTTGCCGCCGAGCCAGCCGCCCAAGGTGCCGGCGATCGCGAGGATGATGCCGAAGGTGCCGATTTCGATCGTATTCCAGCCGAAAGTGCCGGCGGCGTAGATGCCGCCAAAAGCGAACAGCGACACCAGCCCGTCGGTGTAGATCATGTTGGCGAGCAGAAACGCCGCCAGTGATTTTTGCTTCGGCAAATCGCGCAAGGTGTCGCGCAGTTCGATCAATCCCTCGCGCAGCGCCGCGCGCAACGGCCTCTTGGCCGGATAATCCGGCGTCAGCAGGAACATCGGCAGCACGAAGATGATGAACCAGATGCCGGTCAAAGGCCCGGTGATGCGATCGCCCTGATGGGTGACGGGATCGAGACCGAACAGAGGCACAAAGCCGAACAGCGTGCGCCCGCTTTCCGGGCTGGCGGCGAGGAAGCCGAGCACGAGGATCAGGCTTAGAATGCCGCCGATATAGCCGGTGGCCCAGCCGGTGCCGGACAACCGGCCGATCTTCTCCGGCGGCACCAGCGTCGGCATCATCGCATTGTTGAAGACGGTGGCGAACTCAACCCCGACGGTGGCGATCCCGTAGGCGACCAATAGCGGCGGAATCACGCTGGTATCACCGGGTCTGCCGAACCACATCAGGCAGGAGCCGATCACCAACAGCGCGCCGAACGCCGCGATCCACGGCTTGCGGCGGCCGCTGGCGTCCGCGATCGCGCCCAGCACCGGCGACATCAGGGCGATCAAAAGACCCGCCGCCGCGGTGGCAAAGCCCCACAACGACTGCCCGCTTGCGGGATCCGCGGCGATATGGGTCGCGAAATAGGGCGCAAACACGAAGGTGGTGATCAGCGTGAAATAGGGCTGGGCCGCCCAGTCGAAGAAGATCCAGCTCACCACCGCGGCACGCGGTGGATATTTTTGATGCAGACCTGCGCTGCCTGCGTCCGCCGTGATCGTCGCCATGCTCTGAAATGTCCTGCTCTATCACGCGGAGGCGTTTTGCCTGCGGGAACTGCCCCCTATAGCATTCGGGGCGGCGTATCTCGTGACGTTAACCCGAGGCGAAATTTTGATGACCCATTTCCTGACGGCCCGGCGTCGAATGATCGCCGCGGGAATCCTGTTCATTATCGGCTTTTGCCTGCCGGCCTCCGCGCAGGAACAGCGCCGCGGCTTCTATACGCCACCCGCCTCCGGCACGCTGCATGCCGTTGCCGCCGCGCATGGCATGGTGGTCGCACAAGAGAAGACGGCGGCGCAAATCGGCGCGGACGTGTTGAAACGCGGCGGCAACGCGGTCGATGCGGCGGTCGCGACCGGTTTTGCGATGGCCGTGACCTACCCGCGCGCCGGAAATATCGGCGGCGGCGGCTTCATGATCATTCATTCGGCCGATCGCCATGAGGATGTCGCCATCGATTATCGCGAGACCGCGCCGGCGGCAACCATGGCCGGGATTTTCCTCGGGGCCGACGGCAAACCCGATCCGGCAAAATCACGCGATTCCGCGCTCGGTATCGGTGTCCCCGGCACGCCGGCGGGACTGGCGCTGGCGCTGGAAAAATACGGCTCCGGGAAATTCACGCTGTCGGACCTGCTTCGGCCCGCGATCGATCTCGCGCGCAACGGTATCGTCATCGCCGACGACGGCGCCGACACGCTGCCGGAGTGGTATCGGCGGCTGGCGCGCTGGCCGGCCTCGGCACGGATATTCTCGCGCCCCGACGGCACTTCCCTGCGCGAAGGCGACAGGCTGGTGCAGAGCGATCTGGCGGCAACGCTCACCGCCATTGCCGCGCAAGGCCCACGGGGGTTTTACGAGGGCCCGGTTGCCGAGAAGCTGGTCAAAGGCGTTCGCGACGCCGGCGGCATCATGACGCTGGACGATCTGAAGTCGTATCAGGCGGTCGTTCGCACGCCGGTGCGCGGCAGCTATCGCGGCTATGACATCGTCTCGATGCCGCAGCCTTCGTCCGGCGGCGTCGTGCTGCTGGAGACGCTGAATATCCTCGAAGGCTTTCCGATGCCCGCGATGAAACAAGGCTCGGCGCCTTCGCTGCATCTGCTGATCGAAGCGATGAAGCGCGCCTATGCCGATCGCGCCCGTTATCTCGGCGACCCCGCTTTCATCAACGCGCCGGTGGCGACGCTGATTTCCAAGGATTACGCCGCCAGGCAGCGCGCCGGCATCGATCCCGACCGCACCACGCCGTGGACGGACGCGCTCTCGGCAACACCGCCGCATGAAGGCGACAACACCACGCATTTTTCGATCGTCGACGATCGCGGCAATGCGGTCAGCAACACCTACACCCTGAATTTCAGCTACGGCGTCGGCATGGTCGCCGAGGGCACCGGCGTGCTGCTCAATAACGAGCTCGACGATTTCACCGCGGCGCCCGGCGCGTCCAACGCCTATGGCCTGGTGGGATTTGAAGCCAATCTGCCCGGTCCCGGAAAACGGCCGCTGTCCTCGATGTCGCCGACCATCGTGCTGAAGGACGGCAAGCCGGTGCTGGTGACGGGATCGCCCGGCGGCAGCCGCATCATTTCGACGGTGCTGCAGGTCATCGTCAACGTGCTCGACTACCATATGGACGTCGAGGACGCGGTTGCAGCGCCGCGGCTGCACCATCAATGGCTGCCGGATGAAGTGCGCGTCGAACGCGGTTTTTCCGACGACGTCCTCGCGGCGCTGAGGGCGAAGGGACACACCGTGGTCGAGCCGATGGGCCAGACCTCGGCCAATTCGATCGCCGTGACCGAGAACGGGCTGTCCGGCGCACCCGATCCACGGACCCGCGGGGCGGCCGCCGTTGGAGAATAGAAATCATACATTGGTCTGATGACGCATTGCCCACTGACCTCAATTTGGCGTAATCCGCAAAGGCTGGCCCCGTAAGCAAGCGGCGCCGGCTACAGATTTTCTTGGGGGACACGTCATCATGAGCAGCACTACCGAACCGTCGGGCACGATCGAAATCGCCCCGATCGCCGATTCCAGCCTTCTCGCGTTTTACCGCGATATGAATTCGCCGGAGCGGCGGACGTTCTGGGCATGCGCCGCGGGCTGGGCGCTCGACGGCATGGATTTCATGATCTATCCGCTCGTGATCGGCACCCTCATCGCCATGTGGAAGGTCGACGCCGGCACGGCCGGATTTGCCGGCACCCTCACCTTGCTCGCCTCCGCGGTCGGCGGCTGGCTCGGCGGCTATCTGGCCGACCGCATCGGCCGCGTCAAAACCCTGCAACTGACGATCCTGTGGTTCTCGGTATTTTCGCTGATCTGCGCCTGCGTGCAGAATTTCGATCAGCTCCTGATCGCCCGCACCTTGCTCGGCCTGGGCTTCGGCGGCGAATGGGCCGCGGGCGCGGTGTTGATGGGCGAGTCGATCCGGCCGCAATATCGCGGCCGCGCGGTCGGCTCGGTGCAATCGGGCTGGGCGGTCGGCTGGGGCCTTGCCGTGCTGGCGCAGGCTGTCCTGTTCTCCTGGCTGCCGCCGGAAACCGCCTGGCGCTGGATGTTCGCGGTCGGCGCGCTGCCGGCGTTGCTGGTGTTCTTCCTGCGCCGTTATGTAGAAGAACCGGAGGTCGCCGCGGCCACGCTGGCGCGGCAGAACGCAAGCGGTGTCCGGCCGAAGCTGCACGAGATCTTCAGCAGGCCCATTCTCAAGACGACCATCCTGGCGTCGCTGGCGGTGACGGGATGTCAGGGCGGCTATTACGCCATCACGTTCTGGGTGCCGCGCTTTCTCACCACCGAACGCAAGCTCTCGATCGTCAGCTCGACCGGCTATCTCGCCGCGCTGATCATCGGTTCCTTCATCGGCTATCTGGCCGGCGCGTGGCTCGCCGACCGGATCGGCCGGCGCAAGCTGTTCCTGTATACTTCGCTCGGCGCCATTGCCATCGTCCTGGTTTACACGCAGCTGCCGCTGACCAATGAGGTGCTGTGGGTGCTGGGCTTTCCGCTCGGCTTCTTCGCCTCGGCCTATTTCTCCGGGGTCGGCGCCTTTCTGACCGAGCTTTATCCGACTCGGCTGCGCGGTTCGGGCCAAGGCTTCTGCTATAATTTCGGCCGCGGCATCGGCGCCTTATTTCCCTATCTGGTCGGCATGCTTTCCAGCTCGACGTCGCTTGCCAATGCCATCGCGATCTTCGCCACGGCGGCTTACTGCCTGTTCTTCCTGGCGGCATTCGCACTGCCGGAAACGCGCGGCCGCATCCTGCATGCGGACGGCTAGAGTCTCTCTTTTCGTTTGACGCGTTTTTGGCACGCGAACCGGAAGCCGCCCCGCTATCCAAGTCCGGGGCAGGCTTTCGCTCGAAACCGCTACGGTAGACTCTCGAGGAAAGCCTTACGCAGGACGCGTCAGCGTCCAACAGCGTAAGGCCCGCCCTTTTCAAGCGCCCGTTGATAGGCCGGGCGCGCGTGGATACGTTCGAGAAACGCCATCGCCCTGGGATGGCCTTGATCGAGCCCGGCGCGCGCCGCGGCGGCTTCGAGCGGAAAGCTCATCTGGATGTCGGCTGCGGTGAATTCATCGCCGGCAAACCATTGGCTTTTGCCGAGTTCGCTTTCCCAGAACGCCATGTGCTGTTTAAGCTGCGGATCGACCAGCGCGGTCAGCGCCTGGCCGGATATCCTGCGCACCAAAGGCCGCAACAGCGCCGGCGCGCGTCTCGGCATCAAGGTGAACAGCAGTTTCAACAATAGCGGCGGCATCGCGGAGCCCTCCGCGTAGTGCAGCCAATAGGTGAAGCGCAGCCGCTCCGGCGTTTTGGGCGGCGGAATCAGACGCCCCTCGCCATAGGCATCGAGAACATATTCGGCGATCGCGCCCGATTCCGCGATGGTGTTGCCGGTGTCGGTGATGACGGGCGACCGGCCGAGCGGATGGATCGCCTGTAATTCCGCAGGCGCCCGCATGTCCGGCAGGCGCTGGTAGCGGACAATTTCGTAAGGCACGCCCAGCTCCTCGAGGAGCCATAACACGCGCTGCGAGCGCGAATTGTTGAGGTGGTGGACGGTGAGCATGGCGAGTCCCCCGGCTTGACACGATCAGGGTCGCGCCCGCCGTCGGGCGTAAAGTCGAGCTTTTCTCGATTTGATATTACCCGGAGTTTATTGACGCCGGTAATTTATCCGGGTAATATTCAATTACGTAACGAGGAGCTTTCTATGAATCCGATCTCCAATGCTGCCTATCTGGCTTTCGAAGGCGACCGCCGGATCGCCGCCGGCGACCTTCATGAGGTCGCCCGCGCGGCGAAGGAGATGCTCGAACAGCGAACGGACGCCTCGGTTCTGGTTTTCGATGGCGCGACCAGCGAGCAGGTCGAGTTCGACCTTCGCGGCAGCCTCGACGAGGTGCTGGCCCGCCTGCCGGTTCACGGCGCGACACCGATCCCAGGCGATGCCCCGCCGGACATTCCGCCAAACCGCGGCCCCGGCCGCCCGAAACTCGGGGTGGTGGCGCGCGAGATCACGCTGCTGCCGCGGCACTGGGAGTGGCTGGCCGGCCAGCCCGGCGGCGCGTCGGTCGCGATCCGCAGGCTGGTCGATCAGGCCCGGCGCAGCGGCGAGGACCGGGATCGCATCCGCGCCGCCCAGGACGCGGCCTACCGCTTCATGTCGGTGATGGCCGGCAACAAGCCGCATTTCGAGGATGCGATCCGCGCCTTGTTCGCGCCGGACCCGGTCCGTTTCGGAGAATTGATCGCGCCTTGGCCCGTGGACGTGCGCGATCATGCCGCCAGCCTTGCAAACCGGACCTTTCGCCGGGAAACACTGCCGCTCGCCGGTTGATCCCGAAACTGTGAACCGATATTCTGGTTGGAATGATAAGGATCATATAAGAACCATCCTGTCCGAGGGAGACCGCCGTTGAGCCTGACCGCCCCGCAATTCATGTTCGATTTCGGCAGCCCCAACGCCTTTCTCAGCCACGAGGCGATCCCGGCGATCGAACAGCGCACCGGCGTAAAATTCGAATATGTCCCCATCCTGTTGGGCGGCGTCTTCAAGGCCACCAACAACAAGTCGCCGGCCGAAACGCTGGCCGGCATCAAGAACAAGCGCGAGTTTCACGCGATCGAAACTGAGCGCTTCGTCAAACGTTTCGGCGTCAGACCCTACACCGCAAATCCGTTTTTTCCCGTCAACACGCTGCATCTGATGCGTGCCGCGATCGCCGCGCAGTTCGAGGGCGTGTTCGAGCCATATGTCGAAGCGGCGTTTCATCACATGTGGGTCGAGCCGAAGAAAATGGACGACCCGGAAGTGGCGGCCAAGGCGCTCGGCGCATCCGGCCTCGACGCGGCCAAATTGCTCGCCCGCGCGCAGGAGCCCGACATCAAGGCCAGGCTGATCGAGAATACCCAGGCGGCGGTCGAACGCGGCGCGTTCGGCTCGCCGACTTTCTTCGTCGGCAAGGAAATGTTTTTCGGCAAGGAACAGTTGCGCGAGGTCGAGGAATTGATCTCGGGGAAATAGCCTTAGGTAAATCCTCATGGTGAGGGGCCGCGCATCGCGCGGCGTCTCGAACCATGTGGCCTTTATGGTCTCATCCTTCGAGACGCGGCGAAGACGCCGCTCCTCAGGACGAGGAGAGCGGAGTACGCATCATGGAAAAACGCAACGCGACCGTCGCGGTGATCGGCGCCGGCGATTATATCGGCGCCGAGATTGCGAAGAAATTCGCCGCTGAAGGCTTTACGGTGTTCGCCGGACGCCGCAACGGCGAAAAGCTCGAACCGCTGGTGAAGGACGTCGAGGCCGCCGGTGGAACGATTTTCGGCCGTTCGCTCGACGCCCGAAAAGAGGACGAGGTTGTGGCTTTTCTCAACGATGCCGACAAGCATGCGCCGCTGGAAGTCACGATTTTCAACGTCGGCGCCAATGTCAATTTTCCGATTCTCGAAACCACCGACCGCGTGTTCCGCAAGGTCTGGGAAATGGCGTGCTGGGCCGGCTTTGTTTCCGGCCGGGAATCGGCGCGGTTGATGCTGCCGCACGGCAAGGGCAACATCTTCTTCACCGGCGCCACCGCCTCTCTTCGCGGCGGCAGCGGCTTTGCGGCCTTCGCCAGCGCCAAATTCGGATTGCGCGCGGTGGCGCAAGCGATGGCGCGCGAACTCGGCCCAAAGAACATCCATGTCGCCCATCTGATCATCGATTCCGGCGTCGATACCGCCTGGGTGCGCGAGCGCCGGGAAAAGCTGTGGGGCAAGGAAGCGCTCGACAATCCGGACCTGTTGATGCCGCCGGCCTCGGTGGCCGCCTCCTACTGGCAGCTCTACCAGCAACCGCGCAGCGCCTGGACCTTCGAACTCGAAATCCGCCCGTTCGGAGAAAAATGGTAGCTCTTTGACTTATCCGTCATGGCCGGGCTTGACCCGGCCATCCACGTCTCATCTGTTTCCGCTTGGCAGAGTAAGACGTGGATGCCCGGCGCGAGGCCGGGCATGACAAGGACGTAAGGCCCCGGGAAACGGGGTCGCCAACGCAGGAGAACTGAACAATGCGTATTCTAGTGGTCGGCGCCGGCGCCATCGGCGGATATTTCGGAGCGCGGTTGCTGCAGGCCGGCCGCGATGTCACCTTTCTCGTTCGCCCGCGGCGCGCCTCCGAGCTCGCCTCCGCCGGCCTTGTGATCAAGAGCCCGAACGGCGACGTGACGCTGAAAAATCCGCCGGCCGTTCAGGCCGATACGCTCAACGAAAAATTCGACGTCGTTCTCTTGAGCTGCAAGGCGTTCGATCTCGAGGATGCGATCAAGTCGTTCGCACCCGCGGTCGGGCCTCAGACCTCCATCGTCCCGCTGCTCAACGGCATGCTGCATCTCGACGTGCTCGACAAGAAATTCGGCCGCGAGCGCGTGCTCGGCGGACTGTGCGCGATCGCGGTGACGCTGAACGACAAACGCGAAGTGATCCAGCTCCAGCCGATGCAGTCGCTCACTTTCGGCGAGCGCGACGGCACCGTGTCGGATCGGGTTCGCGCCATCGCCGAGGTCTTCGCCAGCGGCAATTTCGGCTCGGCCGCCAGCGAAAACATCATCCAGGATATGTGGGAAAAGTGGACGTTCCTGGCGACGCTTGCAGCTTCCACCAGCCTGATGCGGGCCCCGGTCGGGATCATCCTGGCCGCTCCCGGCGGCAGGGATTTTATCCTCGGCATGCTCGACGAAATCAGCGCGATCGCCGGCGCGCAGGGCCATGCGCCGCGGGCGCCGTTCCTGGAGCGCAGCCGCGGCATGCTCACCACGGAGGGGTCGCAGCTGACAGCGTCGATGTTCCGCGACATCAAGATGGGCGCACAGGTGGAGGCCGACCATGTGGTCGGCGACCTGATCGCCCGCGGCGATGCCGCCAAGGTGCCGGTGCCGAAGCTGCGCACCGCCTATACCCATCTCAAGGCCTATGAGAAGCTGCGCGCGTAGTTGCACTTGATCTTGTGGCTGTCCCGGCAACCGCCGGGACAGCCAATGGTTACAAATGCGCGAGATAATGCGCGAGCGCGGTGATTTCTTCGTCGCTCAGGGGATAGGCGACATCCGTCATCGCGGCTCCGGCGCCGCCGGTCCGCACACCGGACTTGTAGTCGTGCAGCGCCTTGACGAGATATTCCTCGCGCTGGCCGGCGATACGGGCGACAGCTTTCGTTCCCGCATATGAATCGGTATGGCACGAGGCGCAGCGCCGGCCGGCCGCGGCCTCCGCGCCTTTCCCGGACAGATCTGGATTGTCGTCGGGCTTCGGATCCCTGGGCGGCGTGAGCGAGGCGAAATAGGCGCCGAGATTGCGGATGTCCTCGTTGCCGACCTGCTCGGCGATCGGCTGCATCTGTTCGTTCTTGCGCGCGCCGCCACGGAAAAAGACCAGCTGCCACTGGATGAACTGATCCTGCTGCCCCGCCAGCGAGGGAATATTCTCGGTCTGCGAAATGCCGTTCTCGCCGTGACAGCCGGCGCAAAGCCCAGCTTTCTCCTTGCCGGCAGCGATGTCGGCGGCGTGGGCGAATGATCCGCAGATCATTGCAACTGACAGCATCCCGGCCAAAGCGGCTCGCATCACGACTCCTTATCTCTCATCATCGCCGGGCACGAGACGACATAGAAGAAGCTGCGGCCGCCTGTTAAAGCAGCCGCAGCCCGGAACCTTGCAGGCTTACTTCCTGCTGTAGCTGATCCGGTAGATCGCACCGGCCCAGTCGTCGGCGACGAGGATCGAACCATCCTTGGCGAGGATGATATCGTCCGGCCGGCCGAGATAGCCCTGGTCGCCTTCGATCCAGCCGGACGCGAACACCTCCTGCTTGGGATTCTTGCCTTCGGGATCGACGATCACGCGCACGATCCGGCCACCCTGGTATTTATGCCGGTTCCAGGAGCCGTGTTCGGCGATCAGGATGTTGTTCTTGTAATCGGCGGGGAACTGGTCGCCGGTATAGAACTTCATGCCGAGCGGGGCCACATGCGCGCCGAGCTTGAGCACCGGCGGAGTGAATTCCGAACATTTGTGGCCCATCGCAAATTTCGGATCGGGCGTGTCGCCCTGGTGGCAATAGGGATAGCCGAAATGCTCGCCGAGCCGCGAGATCATGTTGAGCTTGTCGCTCGGCATGTCGTCGCTCATCCAGTCGCGTGCGTTTTCGGTGAACCAGTATTTGCCGCTGCGCGGATCGACATCGCCGCCGACGCTGTTGCGGACGCCGAGCGCCACCAATTCGGCATTGCCGCTCTTGGGATCGACGCGGCGGATCTGCGACACGCTGGTCGGCGGCATGCCGATGTTGAAGGGAGGTCCGAACGGAATATAGAACCAGCCTTCTTTATCCGGCGCGATATATTTCCAGCCATGCGCCGCATAGGACGGCATGTCGTCATAGACCACGGTGCCGTCACCGAGATGATCGAGATTGGCTTCCGCGTTGTCGTACCGGATCAGCCTGTTGACCGCGACGACATATAGCGCACCGTCCTTGAAGGCGAGACCGGTCGGCATGTTCAGGCCCTTGAGGACCGTCTTGACCTCGCGCTTGCCGTCCTTGTCGGTGATGGCATAGACGTTGCCGAGGCCGAACGAGCCGACGAACAGCGTGCCCTTGTCGCCCCAGGCCATCTGCCGCGCGGCCAGCACGCCGGGAGCCCAGACCTCGATCTTGAAGCCCGGCGGCAATTTGATCTTCTTGATCAGCGCCGCGAGTTCGGCATCCGACGATCCGGTCGGCGGGCCCGATGGCGGCGCAAGGCCCTTTTGCGTCTCGGTTTCGTCGCCAAGGAACCAGTCATCCGGCGGATGCGTCCAGAATTCCTTGCTGCCCGACTGATAGTTGTGAAGCTTTTGCTGGGCTTTGACCTGGGCGGCCCCCGCAACAACAGCGATTGCTGCGAGCGCAAGAACAGATCGATTGAACATCGATTTCATCGCGTCACTCCCTGTGCAGCCATGCGGCTGCTTGCATTATTTATTTTGAAGGCTTCGAGACGAAGTTTGGTCTGGATGAAATGATCCGACCGCAAAATGTTAGCACGTTCATTGCGGGAGAGAAGCTTCATTGTGGAAGCGCGCCGCGCGGCTCCATGACGTCACCATGAATTTGGGAAGAAGTTTCTCCGGGCAGCCTTCGTCCGAGACGATTTCCGTGCGCGTTGCGCTGCGGCATCGCTGCAAGATGCCGGTTCGGGCGACGGCCGCGAGATCCATCGCATCCTGATTGGAGATCAGGATTATCTGATACCCCCGATTAACCTAGCTTTGACTTATGGCTGGTTAACTACGGATTGTGGCGGCGGTCATTCCGCCCGGCGTTATTGCGTGAGTAAAATTTATGAATCGTGCCCGCGTTATCGTTCTGGGAATAGCCCTCTGCGCGGGCAGCATTGCCGCTTACCTCGTCAGCGGATCGGACAGTAAACCTCCAGCCCCTGCCGCGCCCGTCGCTCAATTGCCAACTGTCGATGTTCTGGTTGCGAAGGGCGACATTGTGCTCGGCCAGAAGATCGCGCCGGACGCACTTCAATGGCAGACGTGGACTGAATCAACGGCGAGCAGCAGTTTCATTCGCCGCAACGATCGTCCGGAAGCCATGACGCAACTGACGGGGTCGATCGCTCGCGCGCCCTTCATCGCGGGCGAGCCGATCCGCGAACAGAAGCTGGTCAAGGCGGATGGATCGGGTTTTATGGCCGCCATTCTGCCAACCGGCATGCGCGCGGTATCAACGGATATAAGCCCGGAAACCGGCGCAGGCGGCTTTATTCTGCCCAATGATCGGGTGGATGTCGTGCTATCGAAGCATGAAAAAGCGACATCGAGTGCCGACGCCCCTTCGGTTGACATGGTCACGTCGCAAGTCGTTCTGAGCAATATACGCGTTCTGGCTATCGATCAGGCCCCCAAGGAAAAGGACGGCCAAAATGCGGTGCTGGGAAAAACGGCCACGCTGGAATTGACGCGCGATGACGTGGCGATTCTGACAAAGGCGCGCCTGAGCGGCACCATATCGCTGGCACTCCGCAGCATCGCCGACAGTAAGGCTCGCGTTGCGGCCAAGGACAACGACAGCCAGGACGACAGACTAGTCACCGTCTATCGGGGTACGAGCGGCCAACAAGAGATTTTGGTTTGCGACCCTTCTTGCGGGAAGCGGTAAAGCTCCAACGGCCCACAGACGCGCAGGCTTTAAGCGCGCTCCATCCGGCGAAGACAGGCGCTGGCGAATTGTCTTCGCCCTCAGCCTCTTCGTCGATCAGGGTGTAACCCTCGCCGTCATCATCCGCGACGTTGGCAGCCTGACGTGCTGCGCGCCGGGCGACGTTTTCCAGAACCCTGGGAGATTTCGCCGGAGGGGGAAAATCCGGCTAGGTATTGGAGCGGGCGAAGGGATTCGAACCCTCGACCCCGACCTTGGCAAGGTCGTGCTCTACCCCTGAGCTACACCCGCATCCGATAGGCTGGCGGCGATCCCGCCGACAACGGGCAGAGCTATGCCAAATGCGGACCCCGAATGCAACAGCCCTGCGAAGGTATGGAATCGGTCTTTCCGCCCGATATCGGCGATAAAACGCCAAATCCGCACGGAATGGCGCCGATAGTGGCCCTGCTGCCGGTAAATATCGTCATGACCGCCTTTCAGGACCGCCTTGGCCAGGCGGTTTTATCGATCACGGGGCTTTCGCGGAGGGTTCGCGGCGAAACGGCGCGACGGCCAGGGAACCGATTGAAATTTGCGGACCACCCGCCACTTAGGGAACAGAACTTTCTGAACCACCGGGCAGGGCCGTGCTAGGATGAGGTCCAATCCCCCACACATCAGGCGAGGCTTTCGTGACGATCATTGAGCAGGGCAATGGACCGGCGCCAAACGCCGCGGTCGATCTGATCAAGGAAACGACCACCCAGACATTCGTAAAGGACGTCATCGAGGAGTCGAAGCGCCAGCCGGTGCTGATCGACTTCTGGGCGCCGTGGTGCGGCCCCTGCCGCCAGCTCACGCCGATCCTCGAAAAGGCGGTCCGCGCCGCCAACGGCAAGGTCAAGCTGGTCAAGATGAATATTGACGAGCACCCGGCGATTCCGGGCCAGATGGGGATCCAGTCGATCCCGGCAGTGATCGCGTTCGTGGGCGGCCAGCCCGCCGACGGTTTCATGGGCGCGGTTCCGGAAAGCCAGGTCACAGCCTTCATCAACAAGCTGACATCGGCCATGCCGGGCGCGGGTCAGCCCGATATCGCGGAAATCCTGCAGGAGGCCGAAGCGGTGCTGGCGGAGGGCGATCCGGCGGCGGCCGCGCAGATCTATACCGAGGTACTGGCGGCCGACGCCACCAATATCGCGGCGCTCGCGGGACTTGCGAAATGCTATGTCGCGACCGGTGCCATCGAGCAAGCCAAGCAGACGCTCGCCATGGTCCCGGAATCGAAACGCAATGACGCCGCGGTCAAGGCGGTGCAGGCGTCACTCGATCTCGCCGAGCAGGCCAAGTCGGTCGGGCCAGTGACCGAGCTGGAACAGAAAGTCGCGGCAAACCCGCTCGACCATCAGGCGCGCTTCGATCTGGCGACCGCGCTCAACGCCAGCGGCAAACGCACCGAGGCAACCCAGCAACTGCTCGAGATCGTCAGGCGCGACCGCAAATGGAACGACGACGGCGCGCGCAAACAGCTGGTGCAGTTCTTCGAGGCCTGGGGCGGCGCGGATGAAGCCACCATCGAGGGCCGAAAGCGGCTGTCGACAATCTTGTTCTCCTGAAAACACTTCGCTGGAGCGGGATGGGTTTTCTTCACGTCGCCGTCCCGCTCCATATCTCCTTATCCGGGCATGATCCTTTCGGAAAACCGGGCCCCCTTTTCCGGATCATGCTCTAACCGGGGATCGCCCATGCCGATCAATGCCGAATATCGCGGACCCGGTGAGCTTCCCGAGGTGATCCCGGTGTTTCCGCTCGCCGGCGCGCTGTTGCTGCCGCGCGGCCAGATGCCGCTCAATATCTTCGAGCCGCGCTATCTGGCGATGGTCGACGATTCCTTTCGCGACGGCCACAGGCTGATCGGCATGATCCAGCCGGACACCACCCATTCGGCCAATGAAGCCAAGCCGATGCTGTTTCGTGTCGGTTGCGTCGGCCGCATCACCCAGCTCGCGGAGTCCGGCGATGGCCGTTATATCCTTGAGCTGACCGGCATCACGCGGTTCAGGGTGGTCGAGGAGATCGACGTGCTGACCTCCTATCGGCAGTGCAAGGTGGATTATTTTCGCTATATCGACGATTTCACCGCGCGCAAGGGTGAGGAGGCCGTCGATCGCGAGGCCTTGCTGTCCGTGCTGACGGATTTCCTCAAGGTGAACAATCTCAAGGTCGATTGGGAAGGCGTCGAAAGCGCCCCGAACGAAGCCCTGGTCAACGCGCTGGCCATGATGTCGCCCTATGGGCCGCCGGAAAAACAGGCGATGCTGGAGGCGCCCGACCTGAAAACCCGCGCCGAGATCCTGGTCGCGGTCACGGAAATGGATCTGGCGAAAAAGCGCACCAGCGGCGGCGACCCGCCGCTGCAGTAGGGATTCAGCCGCCGATCATCGGTATTGACGCATTTAGCAACGCACTTCCGGCCACGGACTTATCGCTATATTCGCCTGGCGAATATGCTACAGCCTCGACCGATCCAGCCGGAGACTACAACCATGACCGCCCCGCCCGAGCGCCCGGAAGGCACCGTCGATCCCAAGCTTCTGGAAATCCTGGTCTGCCCGATCACCAAGGGCCCGCTCGAATTCGACGCGGCGCGGCAGGAATTGATCTCGCGTTCGGCCAAGCTGGCTTATCCGATCCGCGACGGCATCCCGATCATGCTGCCGGAAGAGGCGCGGAAGATCGACTAGCCGATGCGCGTCCGGACGATCGCCCTGGTGCTCGCGGCATTCGGCCTTTCGGTTATGGCCATCGGCGCGTCCGCCACAGAAAGCCAAATTCGTGTCGGCGCCATCGACGCCGTGCTGACGACACCACCCGATGTTGAGCGTCCGCCTGTCGCCTTGTTGATCGCGGGATCCGGATCGACCGACCACGACGGCAATGGGCCGCAGCTCAAACCTGCGACCCTGAAGAAGCTTTCGGACGCGCTGGTCGCGCACAAGATCGCGACACTCCGCTACGACAAGCGCGGCGCCGGCGGATGGAAGCCGCAATTCGGCCGGCCGGAGGATTTCCGCTTCAAGGATTATGTCGACGACGCCGCGGCGCTAGTGAATTACCTGCGCGGCAGCCGGCAATTTTCGCATGTCACCCTGGTTGGCCACAGCGAGGGTGGTCTGGTGGCGATCCTGACCGCGGGCCGCCTGCCGGTCGACCGTCTGGTACTGCTGGCGACCGCGGCACGGCGGCAGGGCGATCTGATCAAGGACCAGCTTGAGAAAAAGCTGGCGCCGGACGTCTACGCACCGATCGCAACCGCCATCGACGCCATCATGGCGGGACAGATCGTCGACCCGCCACCGCGCGGACTGGCGATCGACCCGTCGATGCAGCCGGGCATGGCTTCCGCCTTCGCGGAAGATCCGATCGACCCGTTGAAAAAGATCGACGCGCCGACGCTGATTATCGCCGGCGGCCGCGACCTGCAGATCGCGCGCGTCGATTTCATTGCGCTCGGCGCGGCCTCGCCGGTGGCGAAGACGGTGTGGCTGCCGGACATGAATCACGTGCTGGTCGACGTCACCGATGACGCGGATGATTTCGCGGCCTACAACCAGCCCGAACGGGTGCTGGATCCCGGTCTGATCGATTCCGTGACGGATTTTATCCTCGCCGGCGAAGCAAGATGATCCTTGAGCAGCCGTATCGGCCGCTCCTCACGACGTCTTACTCTGCTGCCTACAGCGCCTCGCCCCTGAGCAGGCGCGGCACCTCGCCCGCAAGGCCAGCCGCCTGACGGATGAACAAGCTCTTCAATGGCGGCGCACGATCGACCAAGCCGAGCCCGATATCGCGCACGGTCCGCAGCAGCGCCGACCGGTTCGAGAACAACAGATTGAGCGAATTGGTCGCAACCCCCATCGCCACGGTATCGAACCGCCGCCAGCGCTGATAGCGATCGAGCACGTCGGCCTGGCCGGGATCGATGCCAAGCCGGGCGGCATCGACGATGACTTCGGCAAGCGCCGCGACATCCTTCAAACCCATATTGAGGCCCTGCCCTGCAATCGGATGAATCAGGTGCGCGGCGTCTCCGACCAGCGCCAGCCGTTCGCCGATGAACGAGCGCGCGACGAAATAGCCGAGCGGAAACGCGCGCGGCGTGTCGAGCGCCTTGACCTCGCCGAGATGCAGCCCGAAACGCCGTTCGAGTTCGCTGTGAAATTCGTCTTCGCTCAGGCCGACGATCCGCGCGGCTTCGTCGCGCTTCTCGGTCCAGACCAGCGACGAGCGCTTTCCCGTGAGCGGCAGGATCGCAAACGGACCCGCGGGAAGGAAATGCTCCTCGGCGCGGCCGTGATGATCGCGCTCATGGCCGACGGTGACAACGATGCCGGACTGGTCGTACTCCCAGCCATGGGTAGCGATGCCGGCCCGCTCACGCAGTTTCGAGCGCGCGCCGTCGGCCGCCACCAACAGGCTGGCCTCGATCACGCTACCGTCCGACAGCGTCACGTCGATGCCATTCGGACGCACAGCGAAGTCGGTCACCGCGGTAGCCCGCAGATCGATGCCCGCGGCTTCCGCGCTCCGGACCAGCGCATCGATCAGGTGCCGGTTCTCGACCATGTGGGCAAACGGCTCGCCCGGTTCGACCTGGCCTGCGAATGTCAGGAATGCCGGACGGGTTGCATCTTCCAGCCTGGAATCGGTGACGACCATGTCGAGGATCGGCTGCGCTCCCTCGGCGATCTGCCCCCAGATCCCGATGGCATCGAACAGCCGGCGGCATGCCGCAACGATGGCGGTGGCGCGCGGATCGCGGCTTGGCCGGTTCGCCAGCGCCGGATCGGCCACGATAATGGGGATCTCGGCACCCAGGCCCTGACGCAGCGCCAGCGCCAGCGCCAGCCCCGCAAACGCGCCGCCGCCGATGACAATGCTTCGCTGTGTCGACATGGCTAGACCTGCTTACTCATTCACTTGCCTAGAGAGTATAGCTGGGCGAAACCGAAGGCCGAAGCAAGAGGTTGTATAACGGTCATTCCGGGGCACGCACTTGCGCGAACCCGGAAGTTCGAGATTCCGGGTTCGAAGCTTCGCTTCGCCCCGGAATGACGATTATGATAGTTGACGGCTCGTCGATGTCACCGAAAGCGCTTTCATGTCCAAAGGCCTGATCGACCTGATTTCCATCCTCGACCTCGAGCCGCTCGAGGTGAACCTGTTCCGCGGCAACAGCCCCAAAACCAGTTGGCAGCGGGTATTTGGCGGTCAGGTGATCGGACAGGCGATGGTGGCGGCATGCCGCACCGTCGAAGGCCGCCTGCCGCATTCGCTGCATTGCTATTTCATCCTGCCGGGCGATCCCCAGATTCCGATCATCTATGAGGTTGAACGGCTGCGCGACGGCAAGAGCTATTCGACCCGCCGGGTCACCGCGATCCAGCACGGCAACGCGATCTTCTCGATCATGGTGTCGTTTCACGTCGAAGAACAGGGCGCTTTCGATCATCAGGACAAAATGCCCGACGTTCCTCCGCCGGAAAAGCTCACGGCCGAGGAGCTCGCAAAACAGCCGATGTTTCGCGAAATGCCGGACTTCGTCCGCCGCTATTACGAATCCGACCGCCCGATCGAGTTACGTCCGGTCGAACTCGGCCGCTATTTCGGCCAGAAGATCGAGGACGGCCGCATCCATGTCTGGATCAGGACCGCTGCGAAATTGCCCGACGACCCCGCATTGCATCTGTGCGCGCTGGCCTATGCGTCGGACTTTTCGCTGCTGGACGCCGCGATGGCGCGCTATGGGCGCACCCTGTTCGACAAGCGGATGATGCCGGCGAGCCTCGATCACGCGATGTGGTTTCACCGGCCGTTTCGCGCCGACGAGTGGCTGCTCTACGCCCAGGACTCGCCAAGCGCGCAAGGCGGCCGTGGCTTGGCTCGCGGTTTGATCTTCAAGCCCGACGGCACGCTGGTGGCTTCCGTCGCCCAGGAAGGCTCGGTGCGCGAACGGCGGTGACACCATCATCCAGGTAACCATTCGCTGGCCGGAAGCGGGCCGCCAAGCCCGGATTAATCAGCGCTAAAGGCACGCCGCCTGTTATTTAGGCATTTTAAAAAGCGAATGGATAGGGCAGAGCGCATCTGCCCGATCGTTTTTCAATTGGGCTTGCAAATTTTTTATGCCATTCGCACAGAAAGATGCCAGACTTGGGAGCAGGGCTGTCGATCCCGCCAGTCCGGGTGTTATACCCTTTCGGAATCCTGGGAAACGAAGGCCTGACCATGAAGCTCGTTGTTGCCATCATCAAACCCTTCAAGCTGGACGAAGTCCGCCAGGCGCTTTCGGCGATCGGGGTCAACGGCATGACCGTGACCGAGGTCAAGGGTTACGGCCGCCAGAAGGGCCATACTGAAATCTATCGCGGCGCCGAATATATCGTGAATTTTTTGCCGAAGCTGCGCATCGAGATCGCGGTGACGTCGAACCTCGCCGACAAGGCGATCGAGGTCATCACCACCAGCGCCCGTACCGGCCAGATCGGCGACGGCAAGATCTTTGTCACGCCGATCGATCATGCGCTTCGGATCCGGACCGGCGAGACCGATAGCGACGCGCTATAAGATCCCACTGCAACATCCCCTAAGGCCTCGATATCTTGCAGTATGGCGACGCCTTGCAATGATCCACCATCTTGATACCTCCGGAGTGCTCTCCGCGTGGGCATGATTATGTCGGGAGTCTGTCATGCCCGTGTTTTGGGCGGGCATGACTAGACTTTAGGCGCGACCGAATAACGCAGTTTCGTCCTAGCCCTGCAAAGTACGAAAACGCCCGCGTTCATAATCCGTTAGGCAACATGCCCGTTCTGGCACGGCATTTGATTCTATGGACGGTGGCTGTGCCCGCGTCGTGAAATCGCTCCGCGTGGTGAACCTCAGTCGAAACGCCCGGTCTCGTCTGATCCGGGCCCAAGCGGGGATAGGACCCATGAAAATTGTTATGGCGATCATCAAGCCATTCAAGCTCGAGGAAGTCCGCGATGCCCTGACCGCCATCGGCGTTCACGGTCTCACGGTAACGGAAGTCAAGGGATACGGGCGGCAGAAGGGCCATACGGAAATCTATCGCGGTGCTGAATACGCGGTGAGCTTCCTGCCAAAAATCAAGATCGAGGTCGCGATCGCCTCGGACCAGGTCGACAAGACCATCGACGCCATCACATCGGCGGCCAAGACCGGACAGATCGGCGACGGCAAGATTTTCGTCATCAACCTCGACCATGCGGTTCGCATCCGCACGGGAGAGGCAGACGCCGCAGCACTCTAATCAATCTCGCGCTCACCAATTTTCAAAAATCAGGAGTTGAACAAATGACGTTTAAGCGTCCCACCAGCGCGGGATGGGCAGTCCTCGCAATAGCAGGGCTCTGCGCCGTAGGTTTCGTCGATACTGCACTTGCCCAGACGGCTGCCCCCGCGGCCGATGCTGCGGCGGCTGCGCCCGTCCCCAACAAGGGCGATACCGCCTGGATGCTCGTCTCCAGCGCGCTCGTCTTGATGATGTCGGTCCCCGGCCTTGCGTTGTTCTATGGCGGTCTCGTCCGCACCAAGAACATGGCCTCGATCCTGACCCAGGTATTCGCGATCGTCGCCATGGTCGGCGTGATCTGGACCATCTACGGCTACTCGCTTGCCTTCAGTGACGGCGGCAGCATGACGGCCTATGTCGGCGGCTTCGGCAAAGCCTTCATGCACGGCATCGATGCCAACTCGACGTCATCGACCTTCTCCAATGGCGTGGTGATTCCGGAACTCGCCTACTTCGTGTTCCAGATGACCTTCGCGATGATCACACCGGCCCTGATCATTGGTGCCTTTGCCGAACGCATCAAATTCTCGGCCTGCATGCTGTTCATCCTGCTGTGGGTCACCTTCATCTATTTCCCGATCGCGCACTGGGTCTGGTACGTCGCCGCTCCCGATGACATCGCGAATGCTGCCAAGGCGCTGGCCGCCGCGGCGGATGGTGCGGCCAAGACAGCGGCCCAGGCCAAGCTCGACGAGGTCACCGGTTCGGTCGGTTGGCTCGCCGGCGCTGGCGCCCTCGACTTCGCCGGCGGTACGGTCGTGCATATCAACGCCGGCATTGCCGGTCTGGTCGGCGCACTGATCGTCGGCAAGCGTACCGGCTACGGCAAGGACCTGCTGGCTCCGCACTCGCTGACCATGACCATGATCGGCGCCTCGCTGCTGTGGGTCGGCTGGTTCGGCTTCAACGCCGGATCGAACCTGGAAGCCAACGGCACCACGGCGCTGGCCTTCGTCAACACCATGGTCGCCACCGCAGGTGCGGCGCTGTCCTGGCTGCTGTGCGAATGGATCGTCAAGGGCAAGCCATCGCTGCTGGGCATCTGCTCCGGCGCGGTCGCCGGTCTCGTGGCCGTCACGCCGGCTTCGGGTTTCGCTGGCCCGATCGGCGCACTGGTGCTCGGCCTGATCGTCTCGCCGATCTGCCTGTTCTTCGTCTCTACGGTGAAGAACGCGCTGGGTTATGACGACGCGCTCGACGTGTTCGGCGTCCACTGCATCGGCGGAATCGTCGGCGCGTTGGGCACCGGCATCCTGGTCAATCCAGCGCTCGGTGGCGTCGGCATCACCGACTACACCAACATCACCGGCAACAACGCCGGCACTTATGACCTCGTCACCCAGATGATCGCGCAGGGCAAAGCGGTCTGTGCGACGCTGGTTTGGTCCGGCGTCGGCTCGGCGATCCTCTACAAGATCGTCGACGTGATCGTCGGCCTGCGTCCCTCGATCGAAGAAGAGCGCGAGGGTCTCGACATCACCGATCACGGGGAGCGCGCTTACAACATGTAAGTTCTCCCGGAACGCGCGCCCCCTAGGGGGCCGCGTTCAGAGCTACGGTTTGGGCACATACCCGGCAATGCCCCGACCGTTGAGGGGCTCCAGCGCAAGCTGGGGCCCCTTTCTTTTTGAGCTAGATTTAAAGGCTGGATTGACGCCGGCGACCGATGGTTAATCGCGCCTTAACCTCGCCGTATCTATGGTGGTCTGGTCTGTTTCCGGCTGGCCCCCTGAACTGCGCCGTCCCTGGAGTATTGCGTCCCACATGGCAATGACCGCTTCATCTCGCGCGCCGCAAGGCATCGGCCACCAGGAAAGCGAACGCTCGCCATTCGCCAGACTGACCGAGCTCCTGGCACCGTACCAGCCAGCTAAGCCGTTGATTACGCTGTCCTTGGGGGAACCGCAGCACCCTGTCCCGGCATTCGTCGGCCCGGTGCTGGCCAAATACATCGCCGATTTCGGCCGCTATCCCATCGCCAAGGGCATCGAACCGTTCCGGCGGGCGGCGGCGAATTGGCTCTCCACCCGATTCGATCTGCCGCGCGGAATCGATCCGGACAGCGAAATTCTGGTCTTGAATGGCAGCCGCGAAGGCCTGTTCTTCGCCGCGCTGACCGCCGCACGCTGCGTCGATAAGCGCAACGGCCGGCCTGCCATCCTGATGCCCAATCCATTTTACCCCGCCTATGGCGCCGGCGCCCGTGCCGCCGGCTGCGAACCCATCTACCTGCCGACCACGGTCGCCAACGGATTCCTGCCCGACCTCGAGGCGTTCGACGACGCCACGCTCGCCCGCACCGTTGCGATCTACATCGCGTCGCCGGCCAACCCGCAAGGCGCGGTGGCCTCGCGCGCCTATTTCAGCCGGCTGAAACAGCTCGCTGACCGCTTCGGCTTCATGATTCTGAGCGACGAGTGCTATTCGGAAATCTACACCAAGGACGCGCCGGGCAGCGCACTGGAATGCGCCGGGCCAGACTTTGCCAATGTCGTCGCGTTCCAATCGCTGTCGAAGCGTTCGAACCTGCCGGGCATGCGGGTCGGCTTCGCCGCCGGGGACAAGAAGTTTCTCGGCCTGTTTCACGAATTGCGCAACGTCGCCGCGCCCCAGGTGCCGGTGCCGCTGCAGCAGGTTGCGATCGCAGCCTATGGCGACGAAACGCATGTCGAGGAGAACCGCAGGCTTTATCGCATCAAGTTCGATCTCGCCGACCAGATTCTCGGCAACCGCTACGGCTATCATCGCCCCGCCGGCGGCTTTTGCGTCTGGCTCGACGTATCGGCGTGCGGCGGCGACGAAGCGGCGACAGTAAAACTCTACCGGGATGCCGGCGTGCGCGTAGTGCCTGGAAGTTATCTGGCCCGCCTGCAACCTGACGGCTTCAATCCCGGCGCCGGCTATATCCGCCTGGCGCTGGTGGCAGACAGTGAAACAACAGCCGAAGCATTGCACCGGCTGGTCGAAACTCTGGATTAGTCGCAAGACCATGAGCATGCCCGCGATCGAACGTGTCATTCCCGTCATCGGCCATTTGCCGGTCTCGATACGCGAAGCGTTGGCGCGGCGGCTGCGTGAGCTTGCCGGGCTTGGTCTGATTGCGCTCGCGGGCGTGGCGACCGCGGCGCTGATGACCTGGTCGGTGCAGGATCCGAGCTTCAGCCACGCCACGTCGCGCGCCATCCGCAACGTTGTCGGCTATCCCGGCGCCATCGGCGCCGACCTCCTGATGCAGATTCTCGGCCTCGGCGCGATCATGCTGATCCTGCCGGTAGCGGTGTGGGGCTGGCGTATGCTGACCCATCGCCACTTTGATCGCGAAGCGCTGCGGCTCGGTTGCTGGATCCTGTGTACGGTGATTTCGGCGGGCTTTGTCAGCTGCTGGCCGCATGGCGGCAGATGGCCGCTGCCGACCGGACTGGGCGGCGTCGTCGGCGATGCGCTGGTGCGCGCGCCCGCAATGGTGTTCGGCCCTCCGGGTTTCGTCTACCGCCTCGTGCTCGGGAGCATCCTGTTCGCCGCCATGATCGTGACGTTCCTGGTCGCCTGCGGCCTGGGTTCGCGGCCGCAAGACGACGAAACCGCCGAGATCGAGGATGACGATGCGCCGATCGCCGAAGACGATGATGACCGCGGTTCGGTTTCGCTGGGCTGGCTGTTTCATGCCGCGATGAGCGCAAGGGCGCGGCTGGGCTGGCTGCTGGGCACGGCGTACCGCTCGCTGGTCTCGAGCGCGCCGGCGGCGAGCCGCACAGCCTCATTCGAACGTCAGGAGCCCAGTCTCGCCGGCCGCATGGCACCCTCATTGGCACCGGAAGCCGGAGAAAATTTCGAGGACGAGGAAGAGAACGACGAGGAGGAACAAGAGGCGCCCGTCGCCCGCGCGCCGCGCAAGAAGGCCGCGCTACCGGCGCGCAAATCGTCGGGAAAATTCGAACTGCCTTCGGTCTCGGTGCTTACCGCACCCAAGGCTTCCGATCGCCAGCCGCTCAGTAAAGCCGAGCTCGATAACAATTCGCGCGCGCTGGAAGGCGTGTTGCAGGATTTCGGCGTGCGCGGCGAAATCCTCAAGGCCAATCCCGGCCCGGTCGTCACCCTGTACGAGCTTGAACCGGCCCCCGGCATCAAATCTTCCCGCGTGATCGGCTTGTCCGACGACATCGCGCGCTCGATGAGCGCAATCTCGGCGCGCGTCGCCGTGGTCGCCGGCCGTAACGCCATCGGCATCGAGCTGCCGAACGCACATCGTGAGAAAGTCTATTTGCGCGAATTGCTGGTCGCCAAGGAAAGCATCGAATCCGTCGCCAAGCTTCCGCTGTGCCTGGGCAAGACCATCGGCGGCGATCCCGTCATCATCGATCTCGCCCGCACGCCGCATATGCTGATCGCCGGCACCACCGGCTCCGGCAAATCGGTCGCCATCAACACCATGATCCTGAGCCTGGTTTACCGGCTGCGCCCGGATCAATGCCGCCTGATCATGGTCGATCCGAAAATGCTCGAACTCTCCGTCTATGACGGCATTCCGCATCTTTTGACGCCGGTCGTGACTGATCCGAAGAAGGCGGTTGTCGCGCTGAAATGGGCCGTGCGCGAGATGGAAGAGCGCTACAAGCGAATGGCCAAACTCGGCGTGCGCAACATCGACGGGTACAACGCGCGCCTTGGCGAGGCCAAAGCAAGGGGCGAAGAACTCACCCGCACGGTCCATACCGGATTCGACAAGGAAACCGGCAAGGCGATCTACGAGGACGAGAAGCTCGATCTCGATCCGCTGCCCTACATCGTCATCATCGTCGACGAAATGGCCGATCTGATGATGGTCGCCGGCAAGGACATCGAAGGCGCGGTGCAGCGGCTGGCGCAGATGGCGCGCGCCGCCGGCCTGCACGTCATTCTCGCCACGCAGCGCCCTTCGGTCGACGTCATCACCGGCACCATCAAGGCGAACTTCCCGACCCGCATCTCGTTTCAGGTCACCTCGAAGATCGACAGCCGCACCATCCTCGGAGAGATGGGCGCCGAGCAACTGCTCGGACAAGGCGACATGCTCTACATGGCCGGCGGCGGACGCATCAGCCGCGTACACGGCCCCTTCGTCTCCGACGAAGAGGTCGAGAAAGTGGTGCGCCATCTCAAGTCGCAAGGCCAACCCGAATACCTCGAAGCGGTCACGGCAGAGGAACCCACCGACGAAGACGGCGCGGTGTTCGATGCCACCGGCATGGGTGGCGATGGCGGCGGCGACCTGTTCTCGCAGGCGGTGGCGATCGTCAAACGCGACCGCAAGGCGTCCACCAGCTACATCCAGCGCCGGCTGCAGATCGGCTACAACCGCGCCGCGTCGCTGATGGAACGAATGGAACTTGAAGGTATCGTCGGGCAGGCGAATCACGCCGGCAAGCGGGAAATTCTGGTCGCTGAAGAAGAAGGCGGCTTCTGAGCCGTGCTCATCGGCCAAGTGATTGCCGGAGTTGCAACTATTTTCTCACGGAAAAACGATACCGGCCTCGGCCTAAGCGCGATAAAATGGCCGCTGGCCAGTCGGGATGACTCGTTGAACAGAGCTTCGAAATTTCCAATGACAAAACAACTCGCGGCCCGCGGCGCACGCGCCGGTCTGGTAATGGCGATGGCGGCACTCATGATGGGCGCAGCCGTCCCGACCTCGGCACAGAACGTCCCGGTGCCGAAGCCTGCGCCAAAAGGTCGCGATATCCAGATCGGCGCATCGTCCCCGATAACGACGGGGACGACTCAGGCACAGCCGCCGGATCCCGTCATCCCCGATCCGCGCCGCAACGTTCCGGTCAATATTTTTTCGACGTTCGACGCCAATCAAAAATCGCAAGCCGCCAGGGTAAGCGCCTATCTTTCGTCGCTCCAGACCTTGGTCGGAAATTTCGTGCAGGTCGGCCCGGACGGCAGCAAGACCACCGGCGATTTTTACATCCAGAAACCCGGCAAGGTGCGTTTCGAATATGATGCGCCGAGCCCGGTCGAGCTTATTGCCGATGGATCGTCACTTGCGGTGCGCGACCGCAAGCTTGCGACCCAGGACATCTATCCGCTGTCGCAAACGCCGCTACGATATCTGCTGTCCGACCGTATCGACCTCATGAAGGACACCAACGTCGTGAACGTGACGGCGGACGACATGTTCATCAGCATCACCATCGAGGAGAAGCAGGCCCTGATCGGCACCAGCCGCCTGATGCTGATGATCGGCGCCAAGGACGGTCAGCTCAAGCAATGGACCGTGACCGATCCGCAAGGTTATGACACGACGGTGGCGGTCTATAATCTGGATACTTCCAAGAAGGTCGATCCCAGCCTGTTCAAGATCGACTTCACCAATTATCCGACCCCGCCGGGCTGATTTTTCAAGGCTCGATTCTGTGGAATCCGTCTTCGTCTTGCTTTTTTCCCGACGAAAGGGACGAGACAACGGCCGGGAGCATGTTATTACCCACTCCGCATGCGGTTCTCCCTGACAACCTGGAATATCAATTCGGTGCGGCTCCGCATCGATCTTGTCGCCAAATTTCTGAAGTCGGCGCGCCCGGATGTGCTGTGCCTGCAGGAAATCAAATGTATCGATGACGCCTTTCCGCTGAAACACTTCAAGCGTCTGGGCTATGAGCATATCGCGTTGAACGGCCAGAAGGGTTATCACGGCGTCGCCGTCGTTTCCAAACTGCCCTTTGAGAAGACCGATATCCGAACATTTTGCGACAAGATCGATTCTCGCCATATCTCGGTCGAGTTCGGCGCCGCGGCACAGCTTTCAAAGCCGCTGGTGCTGCATAATTTCTACGTTCCGGCCGGCGGCGACATTCCGGATCCCGCCCTCAATCCGAAATTCGAGCACAAGCTGCAATTCCTCGACGAGATGAAGGCGTGCGAACCCCTGCACCCGCGCGGCGACGACCGGCATATCCTGGTCGGCGATCTCAACGTGGCGCCGCATGAGAACGACGTGTGGTCGCATAAGCAATTGCTGAAAGTGGTGTCGCACACGCCGATCGAATGCGAGAAGCTGCTGGCGGTGCAGGCCCACGGCGAATGGAGCGATATCGCGCGCGACCGCATCCCGCTATCGGAAAAAGTCTACACATGGTGGAGCTACCGCGCCGCCGACTGGACCGCCGGCGATCGCGGCCGCCGGCTCGATCACATCTGGGTATCGCGGGCGCTGAAAGACTGCGTCAGCGATTTTCAGATCCTGCGCGAGGCTCGGGGCTGGGAGCGGCCATCCGACCATGTCCCGGTGACGGCAACGCTGGAAGTGTAGGGACCGTCCCGTCATTCCGGTCCACGGGCAACCTCGGGATGGCGAGACACAAGGTCAAATGTTCAGCTTGGCGCCCGCCGTCAGAATATCGCTGGCAATCTGGCTGGTGCGGTTGGCGAACTCATCGCGCAGCCGGCCCGCCGCCGCTGCATCGCTTTCGAGCACGCGCTGAAACAGACTGCGCGCGATTCGGATCACCAAGGCATGTTCCAGCGCGACCGCGGTCGACGGTCGCTGCATCGCAACCATCAGCGCGAGTTCGCCGATCAACGCGCCGGGACCCGCAATCAGTTCGGCACCACTCTCGTCCGAGACGCGAAACCTTCCGCGCTGAACGATGAATCCCGCGTCCGCGTCATCGCCGGCGTTGAAGAGCACATCGCCGCGGTAAAAATTGCGTTGCTCGGAGCCGATGGCCAGCATGCGCAGAGCCGTATTTCCCAACAGGCGCAGTGTCGGGACGCGCTCCAGCAAGGCAACATCATCTTCGATCGACATGCAGGTCCGGTGACCGGGATTCTCTAACTACGATTCGCTGTCCGAATCGTATCACGGCACCAACTTGTAACCACCGGCTTCCGTCACCAGTATCTCGGGGTTGGCGGCGTCCTTCTCGATCTTCTGCCGCAGCCGGTAGATGTGGGTTTCCAGCGTGTGCGTGGTGACGCCGGAATTGTAACCCCACACTTCCTGCAACAGGGTCTCGCGCGAGATCGGCAATTGGCCGGCCCGGTAGAGAAATCGCAGGATCGCGGTCTCCTTCTCGGTCAGCCGTACTTTCTTGGCGTTGGCGCCGGTCAACATCTTGGAGCCGGGCCGGAAACTATAGGGACCGACCGAGAACACCGCGTCTTCGCTGGCTTCGTGCTGACGGAGCTGGGCCCGAATCCGCGCCAGCAGCACCGCGAACCGGAACGGCTTGGCGACATAATCATTGGCGCCGGATTCCAGCCCAAGGATGGTGTCCGAATCGGTGTCGTGGCCGGTCAACATGATGATCGGCGCCTTGAAGCCGCCCTTGCGCAAGGAGCGCACGACTTCGCGGCCATCGGTATCCGGCAAGCCCACATCCATCAGCACCAGATCGGGCGCATTGGCCTTGGCGGCATTGGCGCCCTTCGCGCCGGTATCGACGGCGGAGGCCTCGAATTCCTCGTGCAACGACAATTGCTCCACCAAGGTGTCGCGGAGATCGGTGTCATCGTCCACGATCAGGATCTTGCGGGCATTTGCCATGGCGTATGGTCCTTTGGAGCCGGGGCAGACGGAAGCGTCTTCAGCCGGATCTCGATAGATGAATCTCGGTTCGTCGGACTAGTTTCGTTCAGAGGTAAGCCTCTGTTACAGATTCACAAGCCGGACTGGAGTTTACCTCAAAACCGGAAGGTATTTGGATGAACGTCCTGTAATGCCAGTAATGCGCGTCTTTGCCGGCCAGGCCAATCGAGGGAGACCTCGGCCTCACATAAAACGAAGTAAATTCAATGGCTTGTGAAAAAGTTCTGGTCCGCCCCGCGGCCGGCCATCCAAATCGGGGCTGGTTGACCGCAGGCGGGCGGACGGTACCGGTGGCACTTGGTCGCGGCGGCATCAAAGCCGACAAACGCGAAGGCGACGGTGGGACCCCGAGGGGAATCTTCCATCCGCGGCGAGTGTGGTGGCGCGCCGACCGTCACCCGCGGCCGCGGACCTCCTTGCCGCTCCGCGCCATCCGCCCCGAGGATGCCTGGTGCGAGGACCCGCTGAGCCGCCATTACAATCAGCCGGTCCGGCTCAAGCGCGGCCACAGCGGTGATCGGCTCAAACGCGACGACCATCTCTATGATTTCATTATCGAGATCGACCATAACACTTCGCCGCGAATCGCCGGGCGGGGCAGCGCGGTATTCCTGCATCTGGCGCGGCCGGATTTTTCGCCGACCGCGGGATGCATCTCGATGACAAAATCAGCGATGCTGCGGCTGCTCGAACGGCTCGGGCCGCAGACCCAAATCGTGATCGGATGATTTCATTGGAGACGTCAAGGATCACGTTGAACAACGATCAGATCGCAATCGCGTCCGGCTTCCGCTTTTCCCGATCATGCTCTCGAGACGATGGGCCTTGATCTCACCGCTTTCCGAAAATCGCCGAGCCGACCCGCACATGGGTCGCGCCAAATTGAATCGCGACCGCGAAATCGGCGCTCATGCCCATCGACAGATTCTTCAGCCCGTTGCGCGCGGCGATCTTCGCCGTCAGCGCGAAATGCGGCGCCGGCGCATCATTGACCGGTGGAATGCACATCAGGCCGGAAATCGCCAACCCATATTTCTCGCGGCAATTCGCAATAAAGGCATCCGCCTCGCCCGGCGCGACGCCCGCCTTCTGTGGCTCCTCGCCGGTGTTGATCTGGACGAACAGTTCGAGCTGCCGCTTTTGCGAAACGATTTCTTTGGCTAACGCTTCGCAAATGCTCGGACGGTCAATCGAATGAATGGCGTCGAACAGCGCCACGGCTTCCTTGGCCTTGTTGGATTGCAGCGGCCCGATCAAATGCAGGGCGATACCAGGATAGGCCGATATTAACCCTGGCCATTTCGCCTTGGCTTCCTGCACGCGATTCTCGCCGAAAACGCGCTGGCCAGCCGCGATAACGGGCGTGATCGCGTCAGCATCGAAGGTCTTGGACACTGCGATCAGCGTTACCGAGGCGCGGTCGCGGCGCGCATCGCGGCAAGCGCGCGCGATCTCGCTTTCCACTGCAGCGAGTGCGCTTGGTAAAGGCATAGTTATCGGCGAAGGCGTTTCAGGCGTCATGGCGGCTACCGATCGGTAAATCTACCGGGTTATTCGAATTTTACCGAGTTCAGGAAAGGCTTCTTGAACCCTTCTCTCTACCTTGCGTGCGGGGTCGGGGACAACGATGCCACGTTTCACTTTCAACCGCAAAAGAGCAAAACTCAGGAAGCTCCTTGGAATCAGGGCGCGGCTTGCGTTGCTGGCGTTGATCGTGGTGGCGCCGTTGATGCTGGACCGCGCCCGCTCCCTCGAAGATACCCGCTCCAAGCAGATCGCGCTGGCTTCCCAGGAATTTTCCGAACTCGCGGAGCACACCGCCGACACCCAGCGCGAAGTCATCTCGTCGGTCGAAACGATGCTGAAATCGGCGGCCTATATCCGCGCCTCGGCGGGCGGCGTCGCCCGCAGCTGCGATATCCTGCGCGCGAGCCTGCCGATCAATCTGCCGTGGATCAGCAGCCTCATGATCGCGGGCGGCGACGGCCATGTCCAATGCGCAACGCGCAACGAATTGGTCGGACTCGATCTGGGCAGGCGCGCTTATTTCAAGAAAGCGCAGGAAGTCCGGAACGTCGTTTTCAGCGACTTCCTGTTTGCCATCGCGACCGGCCTGCCCATCGTGGTCGCGGCCTATCCCGTCTCCGCCATCAGGGAAGATTCCGATGCCGTGATCGTGGCCGGCATCAGCCTTGGCTGGCTGTCGAAGATCATGGGTAATTTCGGCGGCCGTCCCGGAATCTCGGCCGTGCTGATCGACAGCACGGGAATCGTGCTGGCGGCGCCGGCGGATCAGGCCAGCATGGTCGGCCGCTCGCTGGATTCACTGCCGCTTTTGTCCGCCATCGCCGACAAGGCGATCGACTCGAAAGAGACGAAAGGATCGCTTTCATTCATCGCCGCTGACGGATCGAACCGCACCATCAACTTTGCACGCATTCCCGGAACGCAGTCGCGGTTGATTACCAGCATCGACGAAACCAGGGTAACGGCTGCGATCAATCGCGACATCCGCACGGCGTATCTGCAACTCGGCTTCGTCTGCCTGTTCGTTCTGCTCGGCGCGCTGGTCGCAGCGGAGAAGCTGATCATCAACCCGATCGAGACGATGGTGGCGATGGCCAGGCGCTTTGGCCAGGGTGATCGGACCGCACGCGCGCCGCATAATCATTTGCCGGCCGAATTCGTGCCGCTGGCGCGCGCCTTCAATGCGATGGCGGCACAGCTTGGCGAGCGCGAACGCGAACTGCTCGCAACCAACGACCGCCTTACCGTGATGGCGTCGATCGACATGCTGTCCGGCCTGGCCAACCGGCGCGGATTCCAGAGCCGGCTCGACTTCGAATGGATGAAAGCGCAGCAAACCAATTCCGAACTGGCGCTGCTGATGATCGACGTCGATCACTTCAAGATGTTCAATGACACTTACGGCCATCCCGAGGGCGACGTCTGCCTGACAAAGCTCGGCGAAACGCTGGCCGGGATCGCCGCCTATACTATGAGCTTTGCCGGACGCTATGGCGGCGAGGAGTTCTGCCTGCTGCTGCCGAACACGGATTCGGCGCGGGCGCTGGAAATCGGCGAGATGGTGCGCAAGGCCGTTTGGGATCAGGCGCTCCCGCACGCCACCAGCGTGCATCAAAATGTTACCGTCAGCGTCGGGGTGGCCTCTACCCGGCCCAACGACACGCAACAGTCCGGCGACCTTATCGAAGCGGCCGACGCCGCGCTCTACGCCGCCAAACATCGCGGCCGTAACACCGTGGTCGAACACAGCTTTGTCCGGATGACGGACGGCGGGGACGGCATGGCGATGGCGAGCTAGGCCACCGCCTCCTCCCGGCCTCGCGGCCCACTCAAGCCGTTGACCCATTGCGGTCTTTTGTGGCCTAGTCCGCCCCGACGACGCTAAGAAAGCTCCGCAATTTCATGACCTCTGAACGCTACAACGCACGCGAATCCGAGCCGCGCTGGCAACGCCAGTGGGAGGAACAGGCGATCTTCGCGTCGAAAAACGACGATCCGCGGCCCAAATATTACGTGCTGGAGATGTTCCCCTATCCGTCCGGGCGTATCCATATCGGGCATGTCCGCAATTATACGCTGGGCGACGTGCTGGCGCGGTTCATGCGCGCCCGGGGTTATAACGTGTTGCACCCGATGGGCTGGGACGCCTTCGGACTGCCGGCGGAGAACGCCGCGATCGAGCGCAAGATCGCCCCCAAGGCATGGACCTACGACAACATCGCCGCAATGAAGAAGCAATTGCGGTCGATCGGGTTGTCGCTCGACTGGGCGCGCGAATTCGCCACCTGCGATCCCTCCTATTACAAACATCAGCAGAAGATGTTTCTCGATTTCATGAAGGCGGGGCTCGCCGAGCGCGAAAAGCGCAAGGTGAACTGGGACCCGGTCGACATGACCGTGCTGGCGAACGAGCAGGTGATCGACGGCCGCGGCTGGCGTTCCGGCGCGGTGGTCGAGCAGCGCGAGATGAGCCAGTGGGTCTTCAAGATCACGAAATATTCGCAGGAATTGCTGGACGCACTCGATACGCTCGACCGCTGGCCCGACAAGGTGCGCCTGATGCAGCGCAACTGGATCGGGCGCTCCGAGGGCCTGCTGATTCGTTTCGTACTGGATCCGGCCACATCGCCGGCCGGTGAAACCGAGCTGAAAATCTTCACGACGCGGCCCGACACGCTGTTCGGCGCCAAGTTCATGGCGATCGCCGCCGATCACCCGCTGGCGCAGGCGGCAGCGGCCAAGGATCCGAAGCTTGCGGCGTTCATCGCCGAGATCAAGCGCATCGGCACCGCGCAGGAAATCATCGACACCGCCGAGAAACAGGGTTTTGACACCGGCATCAGGGTGGTCCACCCCTTCGATCCGAATTGGAAGTTGCCGGTTTACGTCGCCAATTTCGTGCTGATGGAATATGGTACCGGCGCCATTTTCGGCTGCCCGGCGCACGACCAGCGCGACCTCGATTTCGTCAACAAATACGGCCTCGGCAACACGCCCGTGGTCTGCCCGGAAGGGCAGGACCCCAAGACCTTCGTCATTACCGACACCGCCTATGACGGCGACGGCCGGATGATCAATTCGCGCTTCCTCGATGGGCTGACGATCGATGCTGCCAAGCAAGAGGTTGCGAGGCGGCTCGAGGGGGAGATCCGCGGCAACATGCCCGTTGGCGAGCGCCAGGTGAATTTCCGCCTGCGCGACTGGGGCATCTCGCGCCAGCGCTACTGGGGCTGCCCGATCCCTGTGATCCACTGCCCGAAATGCGACGTCGTGCCGGTACCGGATGGCGATCTTCCGGTAACGCTGCCGGACGACGCGACCTTCGACAGGCCGGGCAACGCGCTCGACCATCACCCGACCTGGAAGCACGTCACTTGCCCGCAATGCGGCGGCCCGGCGACGCGCGAGACGGACACGATGGATACTTTTGTCGATTCGTCCTGGTACTTCGCGCGTTTCACCGATCCTTGGAACGAGCGGGCGCCGACTACGCCTGATGTCGCCAACCGGATGATGCCGGTCGATCAATATATCGGCGGCGTCGAGCACGCGATTTTGCACCTGCTCTACAGCCGCTTCTTCACCCGCGCCATGAAAGCCACCGGCCATATCGGCATGGACGAGCCGTTCGCCGGCATGTTCACGCAAGGAATGGTGGTGCATGAGACCTATCAGAAGGCCGACGGCTCCTATGTTACGCCGGCGGAAGTGAAGATCGAGCCCAGCGCTGACGGACGCCGCCTCGCCAATCTGCTTGCGACCGGCGAGGACATCCATATCGGCCCGATCGAGAAGATGTCGAAGTCGAAGAAGAACACGGTCGATCCCGACGATATCATTGCGACCTATGGCGCCGATGTCGCTCGCTGGTTCATGCTGTCGGACTCGCCGCCCGACCGCGACGTGATCTGGAGCGACGAGCGCGTGCAGGGCGCGTCGCGCTTCGTGCAGCGGCTGTGGCGACTGGCCAATGAATCGGCTGATGCCGCCAGGACCGCGGCGGCGGCGCGGCCGGCTTCGTTCGGAACCGACGCGCTGGCGCTTCGCAAGGCCACGCATGGCGCGCTCGACAAGGTTTCGACCGGCATCGAGCGGCTGCATTTCAATGTCTGCCTCGCCCATATCCGGGAATTCGCCAATGCGCTGGCCGGGGCGCTGGGAGGCGAAAACAAACCCGCGCCGAATCTCGCTCCGGATCTGGCCTGGGCGATTCGCGAGGCCGCCCTCGTACTCGTTCAGCTATTTGCGCCGATGATGCCGCATCTGGCCGAGGAATGCTGGCAGGTGCTGGGACAGCCGGGCCTGGTTTCCGAGGCCAATTGGCCGCAAATCGAACGCGATTTGCTGGTTGAGGACACGGTGACGCTGGTGGTTCAGGTCAACGGCAAGAAGCGGGGCGAGGTTACTGTGGCGAGCGATGCCCAGAATCCGGAAATTGAGGCTGCCGTTTTGGCGCTCGATGCGGTAAAACAAGCCTTGGGCGGTAAGCCTGTCCGCAAGGTAATCGTGGTTCCCATGAGGATCGTGAATGTCGTTGGCTAGGATCCGTATTGCCGCCCGGCTCCTGGCCGTCGCCGCGCTGGCAGCGCTGACCGCCGGCTGTTTTCAGCCGATGTATGCCGAACATGCCGACGGTACCGGCTTGCGCGACAAGCTGCTGACGGTGGACCTTCCGCCGATCGACAAGCCCAACGCCTCGCAGGAAGCCCGCCTCGGCGTGGAAATCCGCAACGCATTGGCGTTCAAGCTTTATGGCACCGCCACCGGCGCGCCGCCGCTTTACAAGCTGGTCATCCAATTCACCAGCTCCCGCTCGTCGCTGATCGTCGATCCCAACACCGGACTACCCTCCACCGAGAACTACGGCATCGACGCGCAGTTCAACCTGGTCGAGATCGCCACCAACAAGTCGGTGATGACGGGAACGACGTTCTCGCATGTCTCCTACGATATTCCGGGCAGTTACCAGCGCTTCGCCCGCGCCCGCGCCATCCGGGACGCCGAGGATCGGGCCTGCCAGGAAATCGCGTCGAACATCCAGACCCGGCTGGCGTCCTATTTCTTCACCGGCAGCTGACCTCGCCGCCGTTCCGGAACGCGTTGAAGGCGCGGTCCGGAAATCCAGAGGCGCGCGGGGACTTTGGGGCCCGGGCGAAGACGGGTATCCCGGAATGACAATGTAAATTCGAAAAGGTTCGATTGTGGTCGCGCTGCGCGGAAAGGATATCGACGTCTATCTCGCCCGGCCCGATCCTGCGCGTCCCATTATCCTGCTCTACGGCCCCGATGCGGGTCTTGTGCGCGAACGCGCCGAGGCGCTGCTGGCCTCCGCGGTCGACGATCCCAACGATCCGTTTTCGCTTGTGCGTCTCGATGGCGACGAACTCGCAGCCGAACCTTCACGGCTGGTCGACGAAGCGATGACGGTGCCGTTGTTCGGCGGCCGCCGCGCGATCCGGGTCCGCGCCGGTTCGCGCAGCTTTGCCGGCGGCGTCGACGCACTGGCCGATTCGCCGGTGAAGGATTGCCGCATCGTCATCGAGGCCGGCGACCTGCGGCCCGAATCGCCGCTGCGCAAGGCCTGCGAACGCGCCAAGACCGCGGTTGCGATCGCCTGCTATCCCGATGGCGAGCGTGACCTCGCCCGGCTAATCGACGATGAATTGCGCCTTGCAAGCCTGCGCATCGCCCCCGACGCCCGCGCCACCCTGACGTCGTTGCTCGGCGGCGACCGTCAGGCCTCACGTAATGAATTGCGCAAGCTCACGCTCTATGCGCATGGCAAGGGCGAGGTCACGCTCGACGACGTGATGGCGGTGGTGGCGGACGCCTCGGAGCTGAAGATCGACCCGATCGTCGACGGCGCATTCGCCGGCAAGCCCGATCTGGTCGAGACCGAATTCGCCAAGGCGATGGTCGCCGGCACGTATCCCGGCGTCATCATCTCCGCCGCGCAGCGCCAAGCGGCCTGGCTGCACAAATCAGCGCTTGCGGTCGCCGAGGGAACACCGGTCGCGACCCTGCTCGATAGCGGCTTCCCGCGGTTGCATTTCTCGCGGAAGGCCAATGTCGAAATCGCGCTGCGCCAGTTCAGCGCAGCGCGATTGCTATCGATTATCGATCAGCTCGCCACCGCCGCGCTCGACATGCGCAAACAGGCGGCGCTCGCTTCCGTGATTGCGCAACGCACGCTGATGTCGATCGCGGTGAACGCCAGACGGCGAGGGTGAAACGAACGAGCTAACCCGCCTTGTCCAGCCGCCGGACGATCTCGTCGAGCTGATCGAGATCGCGGTAGCGGATCAGTACGGTGCCGCCGGGATCGCGATGATCGACCGTGACCGCCAAGCCAAGCGCGTCACTCACCCGTTTTTCCAGCGCGATCGTATCCGGATCTTTTACCTTGCCGCTACCGCGCGGCTTCTGCGGTTTGCGAACAGGCACCCCATCGTCATGTGCGAGCGCTTCAGCCTGGCGCACGTTAAGGCCTTCCTCGACGATCCGTTTGGCGGCAGCGGCGGGATCGGCAGCACCGATCAGCGCGCGGGCATGACCGGCCGACAATTGGCCCGCCGAAATATAGGCCTGCACCTCGGCCGGCAGTTTCGTCAGCCGCATCATGTTGGCGACGTGGCTGCGGCTCTTGCCGACGATCTTCGCGATCTCGTCCTGGCTGCGTTTGAACTCGTCGGACAGCGCGTGATAGCCCAACGCCTCTTCCATCGCGTTGAGGTTTTCGCGCTGCACGTTTTCGATGATGGCGATCTCGAGCGCGTCACTGTCGCTGACATCGACCGGCACGATCGGGACTTCGTGCAGGCCGGCAAGCTGCGAGGACCGCCAGCGGCGTTCGCCGGCGATAATCTCGTAGCGGTCCGCCACGCCCTTGACCGCGCGCACCACGATCGGCTGGATCACGCCGTGCTGCCGGATCGAATCGGCGAGCTCGTGCAACTCAGCTTCGGCGAATTCGCGCCGCGGATTGCGCGGATTGGGTTTCAGGAATTCGATCGGCACCTTGCGCTGCGTGCGCGGCCGATCGAGATGCGCGGCCTCGCCACCGACATCGCCGATCAGACTTGCAAGACCGCGGCCCAGTCGCGAACGCGCTTCGTCGGCCATCGCCAGCTCCCTTGGGTTCACTCGCAGCACTCCGGAATTCAAATCTCAGTTATTTGTCTATCGTCGTCAGGTGGGCAAAAGCGATCTCCGCGCCATGCCCCCGATGATCCGACACGAACTTTGCGGTGGGCACGATTCGCTTTGCCCACCCTACAAATCCACTATCTCAATGCGTGCGAAGCTCGCGCTCACGCTGGATCACTTCGGTCGCGAGCTTGAGATAGGCTTCGCTGCCGACGCATTTGAGGTCATAGACCAGTACCGGCTTGCCGTAGGACGGCGCTTCGGAAATCCGCACGTTGCGCGGGATCATGGTGTTGTAGACTTTGCTGCCCATGAACTGCCGCACGTCGGCGACGACCTGGTTCGACAGATTGTTGCGCGAGTCGAACATGGTCAGCACGATGCCGTGGATCGACAAATTCGGATTGAGCGTGGAGCGCACCTGCTCCACGGTTTGCAGCAGTTGCGAAAGACCTTCCAGCGCGAAGAACTCGCATTGCAACGGCACCAGGATCGCATCCGACGCCGCCATCGCATTGACGGTGAGAAGGTTGAGCGACGGCGGACAATCGATCAGCACATAGGTGTAATCATTGTTCTCCGCGGCGTTGGTGTTGAGCGCCGCGATCGCATCGCGCAGCCGGAATGCGCGGTCGCGCGTCGACCCCAATTCCAGCTCGAGCCCGGAGAGATCCATGGTCGACGCCGCGATGTGCAATCGGGGCACCGCGGTCGATACCACCGCATCGCGCAGCGGCGCTTCGCCGATCAGCACATCATAGGTCGAGACGTTGCGGGTGCGGCGATCGATGCCGAGCCCCGTGGACGCATTGCCCTGCGGATCGAGATCGACGATCAGCACGCGCTCGCCAATTGCCGCGAGTGCCGTACCGAGATTGATCGCCGTGGTTGTCTTTCCGACCCCGCCCTTTTGATTGGCGAGCGCCAGAATGCGTGGATGGCCCGCCGGTCTCGGGGCTCTATCCTCTTGATAAATTTCATCAATTACGGTCATGTCTGAACGCCATATGCTGCGGCGGCGGACGGATTGTGCCGCTCGATGTGATCGAGCTCCACGATCCAGCCGTGTCCGCCGGTGCGGCTGGAATGAAGACGCGGGTTGATGTTCCAATATTTAGTGGCTTCGGTCAATTCCAACTCAACATCTTGACCCTTGAGAAACAGAGCTTTGGCACCCCGTTTTATCAACGGCTCTGCGAAACCGATGAGTTGATGTAACGGAGCGAGCGCCCGCGCGGTCACGCAATCGATACGATCAAGGTTACTATCCACAATATCCTCGATATCAGACAGATGAATGATGCCGGGCGAGCCGGTCACGCGCAACGCTTCACGCAAGAACGCAACCTTCTTCGCATTGCGTTCGATGAGATGCACCGTGGCACCTGGCGTTTCGGCCAAAGCGCAAGCGAGTACGATCCCAGGGAAACCGCCGCCGCTGCCGAAATCGGCCCATTGCCTGGCGTCGGGGGCGAGTGACAGAAGCTGCAGCGAATCGGAGATGTGCCGGGTCCAAAGCGTCGGAAGCGTCGATGGCGCAACCAGATTGGTCTTGGCCTGCCATTGCAACAGCAGATCGACATAGCGATTCAGCCGCGCTTCTGTTTCACGTGAAACAGGAGTCAGCGCCAGTGCCGCTATCTTGTCGGCGGGCGAAACCGGGGGAGCGTTCTCTTGTGTGGCTTTTGACATCGCACTCGTCGGCATTGCATCCGGAGGCGCTCAGGCCTTCGCGAATCATTGAAAGATCATGACTCGTAACGGGCCGTCGTTGGAGTCGCTTAAACAGTGCGGCTCTGTTTCACGTGAAACAATCTCTAAGCCGTCACCGTCTTGCGTCGCGCTTCGCGCCGGAGATAGGCCGCCAGGATGCCAAGCGCGGCCGGTGTCATGCCGTCGATCCGGCCCGCCTGCCCCACCGTGCGCGGCCGGGCGGTCTCCAGCTTTGCGCGGGCTTCGTTGGAGAGCCCAGGCACGGCCGCGTAATCGATATCGGTGAGCAGCAGCCCTTCGTCGCGCCGGAAGGCATCGACATCCGCGATCTGGCGCTTCAGATAGACATCGTATTTGGCATCGATCTCGAGATGGATTGCGATCGATGGGTCAACGGCCGACAATTCCGGCCAGATACCGCGCAGCTCGCTCCAGCCGACCTCCGGATAGGCCAGCAATTCAAATGCCGACCGGCGATGACCGTCCCGGTTCAGTGCCATCCCATGCTTGGCGGCTTCATTCGGCGTGATCGTCAGTGTCTTCGTCAATGACTTCGCTGCATCAAGCGCGGCCATTTTGGTCCCGTGGCGAAGCGCGCGGGCGCTTCCAACGCAGCCGAGCGCGATTCCCTTGTCGGTCAGACGTTGATCGGCATTGTCCGCCCTCAAGGTCAGCCTATACTCCGCGCGCGAGGTAAACATCCGATATGGCTCGGTGACACCGCGGGTCACGAGATCGTCGACCATCACCCCGAGATAGCCGTCGGCGCGGTCGAAGACGATGGGTGCGGCCTGCCCGGCAAACAGCGCCGCGTTGAGGCCCGCGACGACCCCCTGTCCGGCCGCCTCTTCGTAGCCCGTGGTTCCGTTGATCTGCCCGGCCAGGAACAGCCCCGCCAGGCGCTTGGTTTGCAAAGTCGGTTCGAGTTCGCGCGGATCGATGTGATCGTATTCGATGGCGTAGCCCGGTCGGACCATGCGGACCCGCTCCAGCCCGGGAATGGTCGCCAGAATCGCCAACTGCACGTCTTCCGGAAGCGACGTGGAGATCCCGTTCGGATAGACCGTATTGTCGTCCAGCCCCTCCGGCTCCAGGAAGATCTGATGGCCATCCCGATCACCGAAACGAACGATCTTGTCCTCAATCGAAGGACAATAGCGCGGCCCGGTGCTCTTGATCTGTCCGGAATACATCGGCGAGCGATGCACATTGGCCCGGATCACGTCATGGGTAGGGGATGTGGTGCGGGTGATGCCGCATTGGATTTGCGGCGTCGTAATCCGCTCGGTCATGACCGAGAATGGCTCCGGGGGATCATCGCCCGGCTGCATTTCGACCGCAGACCAGTCGATCGTGGTCCCGTCAAGCCGTGGCGGAGTTCCGGTCTTCAGCCGGCCCAAGGTAAAGCCAGCGCGCTCGAACGATGCCGAGAGGCCTATCGCCGGCGCCTCGCCAATGCGCCCGGCTGGCCAGTTCTTCTCGCCGAGATGGATCAGGCCGCGTAAAAAGGTGCCGGTCGTGATCACGACCGCACCGGCCCTCAGCTCTCGGCCGTCCGCCAAGAGAATGCCGGTGACCCGGCCACCGGAGACGATCAACTCGTCGGCTTCGCCTTCGATCACGCCAAGGTTTGCGGTCTCCTTGACGGCCGCCTGCATCGCCGCAGCATACAGCCTGCGGTCGGCCTGGGCACGGGGCCCCCGGACGGCCGGGCCCTTGCGGCGATTGAGCATCCGGAACTGGATGCCGCCTGCATCCGCGACCCGGCCCATCAACCCGTCAAGTGCATCGACTTCGCGAACCAGATGGCCCTTGCCGAGCCCGCCAATCGCCGGATTGCAGGACATCGCACCAATGGTCGCAAATCGATGGGTAACCAGCGCCGTGACAGCGCCCATGCGCGCGGCCGCAGCCGCGGCTTCACAGCCGGCATGGCCACCGCCGATCACAATCACATCGAATGAATTTTGCTGGGCGATCATGCCGCGACCTTTATCCCGAGATAGCCGGAGTCGAAAGCGGATCTTGGTGGCCCCGGATGTTTCACGTGAAACAATCTGGTGTCCGAAAAGCACCGTCGCCAAAAACCTGTTTCACGTGAAACAAGAACCCGCAGAAATAAACATTTTATTTACCGATACAGAATTCCCGGAAGATCACGTCCAGGATGTCCTCGACGTCAACCCGGCCCAGTAACCGTCCAAGCGCCTGAGCTGCAACCCGAAGCTCCTCGGCCGCGAGTTCCTCACTGGTATCTGCGACAGAAATGCTGCGGCGTAGCGACTCCGCGGTCTGTTGCAACAACTGCCGCTGCCGCTGCCGCGTGATCAGCCCACCCTCACCGGCTCCGAAGAAATCCTGGGCAAAAGCCACCAGGGCCGAAACCAGCTCCGGGATTCCATCGCCACGGCTCGCGGAAATCGCAAACCCCGATTCACCGTCAGCCCGCTGCAACTCGGCCAATGACCCACTTGAATCGGCCGCATCGGCATTTTGGTGTTCAAGATCGATCTTGTTGCGGAGCATCCATACCTGTGTCGCGCCCCCATACCCGTGCTTCGTGCCGGACATATCCGAAAGCCATAGTACAAGGTCGGCTTCCGCTGCCCGTGCTTGCGCCCGCCGTACGCCCTCCTGCTCCACCGGATCGTCGGTGTCGCGAATGCCAGCGGTATCGACCACCGTCACCGGATAACCATCGAGATCGAGCTGAACTTCGATCACGTCACGCGTGGTACCGGCGTGGGGCGAGACGATCGCCACTTCACGCCGCGCCAGCTGGTTGATCAGCGTCGACTTGCCGACATTGGGGGGTCCGGCGATCGCAACCACAAGCCCTTCGCGCAGGCGTTCAGCCTTGCCTTGCGCCGAAAGGACTTGCTGGATTTCGCCAAGCAGCGTTTTCATCTTTGCCCGCGCCGGCGCAATCAATTCGACCGGCACATCGCCTTCGTCGGAAAAGTCGATGCCGGCTTCAATCAGCGCCGAGGCCTCGATGATCCGGGCGCGCCAGTCGCGCGCTCTGTCGCCAAGTAACCCCTTCAACTGGCGCAGCGCCTGGCGGCGTTGCCGGTCGGTATCGGCATGAATCAGGTCGTCGAGCGCTTCCGCCTCGGTGAGATCGAGTTTGCCGTTCTCGAATCCGCGCCGGGTGAACTCACCCGGCTCCGCTGCCCGCACGTCGTCAAATGCCGAGAGCGCTACGAACAATGAAGCCAGCACCGCTCGCCCGCCATGAACATGAAATTCCGCGACGTCCTCGCCAGTGGCGCTCGCGGGTCCCGGAAACCAGAGCACCACCGCATCGTCGACCGGCTGTGCCTCCGAATCGCGCAGCACAGCCCGGGTCGCCACCCGTGGCAGCGGTAACTTACCCGCCAGCGATGTGAGGACGGCTCCGGCCCGCGGCCCGGACACGCGCACGAGTGCGATCGCGCTCGGCGTCCGGCCCGAGGAAAGTGCAAAGATCGTCTGTTCCGAAGGATGCATGGCCTATTTGCCCGCGAGTTTCAGAACAGGCAAAGCAATTCGCTATAATGGACATCCATCCATCAAGGGTTAGCACCGAACCGTATATTGTGCATTGCACAAATAGCGCACCATTTTCCACCGCTATATGGCTCTGAAAAATGAAGCGTTCCGACGCTGGCCAAAAATAAAATAGGTCAATAATTTAAAATAACCAACAATTACAATATTTTATACGAAATTTAGAACGGCGAATCACCGCGTTATGTTGCAGCAATGCTGCAACATATATCGCAGCATAAATCATAAATAAGGACGCCCGAGCCGAGCCGGGGCGTCCCTATTCAAACCCGTCAAGACGCCTCAGGTATTCATCGAATCGAAGAATTCCGAGTTGTTCTTGGTGTTACGCAGCTTGTCGAGCAGGAAGTCGATCGCATCCATCGTGCCCATCGGATTGAGAATCCGCCGCAGCACATACATTTTCTTCAGGAGTTGCGGATCGGTGATCAGCTCTTCCTTGCGTGTGCCGGAACGCGAGATGTCGATCGCCGGGAAGGTCCGCTTGTCCGAGACCTTGCGGTCGAGGATCAGTTCGGAGTTACCGGTGCCTTTGAACTCTTCGAAGATCACTTCGTCCATACGGCTGCCGGTATCGACCAGCGCGGTCGCGATGATGGTGAGCGAGCCACCCTCCTCGATATTGCGCGCGGCGCCGAAGAACCGCTTCGGCCGTTGCAAGGCGTTGGCGTCGACGCCGCCGGTCAGCACCTTGCCGGACGACGGCACCACGGTGTTATAGGCGCGGCCAAGTCGTGTGATCGAGTCCAGGAGAATCACGACATCGCGGCCATGCTCGACCAGACGCTTGGCCTTCTCGATCACCATCTCGGCGACCTGGACGTGACGCACCGCCGGTTCGTCAAAGGTGGACGAAACCACCTCGCCTTTCACCGAGCGCTGCATGTCCGTGACTTCTTCCGGACGCTCGTCGATCAAAAGCACGATCAGGTAGCATTCGGGATGATTGGCGGTGATCGAATGCGCGATGTTCTGCATCAACACTGTTTTACCGGTGCGCGGTGGCGCCACGATCAATGCGCGCTGGCCCTTGCCGATCGGGGCGACGATGTCGATCACCCTTGCGGAAAGGTCTTTTCTGGTCGGGTCTTCCAGCTCGAGCCGAAAGCGCTGATCCGGAAACAGCGGCGTCAGATTGTCGAAATTGACCTTGTGCTTGGACTTTTCCGGATCCTCGAAATTCAGCGTATTGACCTTCAGCAGCGCAAAATAACGCTCGCCCTCCTTCGGGCTGCGAATATGGCCCTCGATGGTATCACCCGTGCGCAGACCAAAACGCCGGATCTGCGAGGGTGAAACATAGATATCGTCCGGTCCCGGCAAATAATTGGCGTCGGGCGAACGCAAAAACCCGAAACCGTCAGAGAGAACCTCGACGACACCTTCGCCGATGATGTCGGTCTCCGCGATCGCAAGCTGCTTGAGAATGGCGAACATCAGCTCCTGCTTGCGCATGGTACTGGCGTTTTCGACCCCGTTTTCTTCCGCGAACGAGACCAGTTCGGCCGGCGTTTTGGACTTGAGGTCTTGGAGTTTTATTTCCCGCATTGGGGTGGTCCTGTGGAGTAGCTTTTTGGGGAAGGATGCGAGGCGGCTTAGGAAAAGCGGACGTGCAAATGGTCCGCAGGTCTGAGCAAGGAAAGTGCCGGAGAGGCTTCAAACCCGATGCGGCGGCCGGTCCGGCGAAGATACCGGAACGCGACCACATCCGCCTGCGTGTGGTGGGATTTCGCTAATATAGAAAACCAGTCCGCGTTTCGCAAGCAGCTAACGATGCCGGCATTGTTGAAGATCGTGTCGGCTAAAATGGCTTTACGACCACGAGGATTACGATACAAATCATCAATAAGGTCGGTACCTCATTGATAAACCGATAGAATCTTTGGCTTCGCCTGTTACGGTCGGCGGCGAAATCCTTCACGCAACGGGCAAAAAAACCGTGTACGCTCGAAAGAATCAACACCAGCAGAAGCTTACCGTGCAGCCATCCGGCCGAAAACCAGTGACCGGACCATGCCAGATAGAGCCCCGCCAGCCACGTCACGATCATCGCGGGGTTGATGATGGACTTGAGCAGCCGGCGCTCCATCACCTTGAAGGTTTCAGACTGTTTGGACCCGGTTTCCGCTTCGCAATGGTACACGAACAGCCGTGGCAGATAGAGCATGCCGGCCATCCACGAGATGACGGCTATGACATGCAGGGCCTTGATCCACTCATACATCGCGAGGTCTCGTTTCTTCATCAGCATGCGGTGGCTGCCCGATCAGCTCAATGTTCCGACTCGGGGCTCAGTGTTCTTGACCGCATGGAACGGAGACATATCCGCAAGCAGGCCTTTTCTAAAACAATTAATTTAGAATCTTAGGTTTGAGTCTAAGTGGACGTGGATTTGACTCATAAAAATCTGTCCCGTGATTTTCAGACGTTGCTCACATTCATCAACAACTCCGGCGAGACATCTGGCTGCCTGAATAACGCCACTTGTTTCAAACGCTTGTGCTGCTTTTTGGGCCAGCTTATGAAGAGACAAGTCCACATAACTCCACTATCATTCAAACCATCGAATGAAGTTGTCCTTTGGTGAAGGGCTGTGAAGAAAAAGCCGGGTTATCCCTGACGCTCCGACCTGCGCCCGATTCTTCCAGCCAAGCTCCACAAGGACTCACAGGATATACAGGGTCCATCGTGCCCACGACCGGCAACTATTTTCACCTTCATCTGGTGTCCGATTCGACCGGCGAGACGCTGATCACGGTCGCGCGCGCGGTGGCTGCGCAATATGCCAATGTGACGCCGGTCGAACATGTCTATCCGCTGGTACGCAGCCAGAAGCAGCTCGATCGCGTGCTGAACGAGATCGAGGAAGCGCCCGGTATCGTGCTGTTCACACTACTGGAGAAGGACCTGGTCGCGCGGCTGGAGGACAAGTGCAAGGAAATCAATATTCCCAGTCTTTCGATCATCGGTCCGGTGATGCAGCTATTTCAGGCTTATCTAGGTGCTGCGACCACCGGCCGGGTCGGCGCGCAGCACACGCTGAACGCGGAATATTTCAAGCGGATCGATGCGCTGAACTACACGATGATTCATGACGACGGCCAGCACGTCGAAGGATTGGAAGAGGCCGACGTGGTTCTGGTCGGCGTCTCCCGCACCTCGAAGACGCCCACTTCGATCTATCTGGCCAACCGCGGCATCCGTACCGCGAACGTTCCGCTGGTGCCGGGCATCGCTGTCCCACATCAATTGGAGGCTCTGAAAAAGCCGTTGGTGGTGAGCCTGCACGCGACCCCGGAACGGCTGATCCAGATCCGGCAGAACCGGCTGTTGAGCATGGGCGCCGATACCGACAATGACGAATATATCGACCGTCAGGCGGTTGCCGATGAAGTCGCTTTTGCGCGGCGGCTGAGTACCCGATTCAACTGGGCGCATCTCGACGTGACACGGCGCTCGATCGAGGAAACGGCGGCTGCCATATTGAAATTGTTTGCCGACCGGCAGCGGCAGCAGCTTTCCGAATGATGTTTCGCAGATGACGATCTGGCGCGGAAAATATCCGTTGATCCTGGCTTCGCAAAGTCGTGCGCGGCAGGCGGTGCTCGCCAATGCCGGCATTGTGTTCGATGCGATTCCGGCCGACATCGATGAGCGAAGGATCCAGCTCGACTCACGCCTTTCGCGGCCTGACAAGGTCGCATCATTGCTGGCGCGGGAGAAGGCCCTGGCAGTAGCTTCGCGCCGTCCGGGGAGAATCGTCGTCGGCGCCGATCAAACCCTGGCGCTCGGGGATCGGCTGTTCACCAAGCCGGCGGGTCGCGCGCAGGCAGCGGACCAGTTGCGTTCATTGGCGGGAGCGAATCATGAATTATACTCCGCAATTGCTGTCGCGTGCGACGGCAGGATCATGTTTGAAACCGTCGCCATTGCACGGATGACGATGCGGCCACTGACCGAGGCTGAAATCGGCGCCTATCTGGATGAAGCCGGCGAAAGCGTTACGACCAGCGTCGGCGCCTATCAACTTGAAGGGCTCGGGGTACATTTGTTCGAGCGCATTGAAGGCGATCATTTCACCATCCTCGGATTGCCGTTGCTGCCCTTGCTGGCTTTCCTGCGTGGTGAAGGATTGCTTGCGGTATGACGGCAAAATGCTGACGGGCCGCGAATGATGAGGCTGCCATGATAGTGCTCGGGCTGACCGGTTCGATCGGAATGGGGAAGTCGACCACCGCGAAGCTGTTCGCCGAAGCTGGCGTCCCCGTCTACGACGCCGACGCGACCGTTCACAAGATCTATGAGGGGGAGGCCGCGCCCGTGATCGAAGCCGCGTTTCCGGGCACAACCGTCAACGGCAAGGTTGATCGCGCCAGGCTGTCGGCGAAAGTCGTGCATGATGTCGACGCGATGAAGCGGCTGGAGCAGCTTGTCCACCCGATGCTGCGCGCCCACCATCAGAAATTCCTCGATGAAGCCGAGCGGTCCGGCGCGCCCGTTGCGGTCGTGGACGTGCCATTATTGTTTGAGACCGGTGGCGAGAAGCGTGTCGATGCCGTTGTCGTGGTCACCACGTCGCCTGACGTTCAGCGCGAGCGGATCCTGGCGCGAGACAACATGACCGCCGAAAAGCTCGACTACATCCTGGCGCGGCAATTGCCGGACGTCGAAAAGCGCCAGCGGGCGGATTTTATCGTGGATACGTCGCACGGCCTCGATCCGGTCCGCGCCCAAATCCGGGACATCCTGGCCGAGGCTGCTAAAATGCCGAAACGGCGATCCTGATTCGCTGTTTCCTGGTCCGAGGTCGATGCGCGAAATCATTCTCGATACCGAAACCACCGGCCTTGATCCCCTGCGGGGCGATCGGCTGGTCGAGATCGGCTGCGTCGAGATTTTCAACCGGATGCCGACCGGCCAGACCTTTCACCGGCACATCAATCCCGAGCGTGACATGCCGGCGGAAGCTTTCGCGGTGCATGGTCTTTCCACCGAATTCCTGGCCACCAAGCCGCTATTTGCGCAGGTTGTCGACGAATTCCTGGAATTCATCGCCGATGCGCCGCTGGTGATCCACAACGCGTCGTTCGATATCGGCTTCATCAACGCCGAACTCGATCGGATCAAGCGGCCGCCGATTCCGAAAGAGCGCCTGGTCGATACGTTGTTGTTGGCGCGCCGCAAGCATCCGGGCGTGTCCAATCGTCTCGACGATCTCTGCTCGCGCTACGCGATCGACAATTCCCGCCGCACCAAGCACGGCGCCTTGCTCGACGCCGAGCTTTTGGCCGAGGTCTATATCGACCTGATCGGGGCCCGGCAGTCGCAACTGATCCTTGCGGCCGAGGTTCGCGACACCCGCGCCGGCGGGTATGGCGATATGCCGCGGCGGCAGCGCGAAGTGCCACTCACGCCCCGGATCACCGATGAGGAGCGCGCCGTACACCGCGCCTTTGTCGCCACGTTAAGTGACAAGCCGATCTGGAACGATTTTTTACCCGCGACAGCGGCCAATGCCGCAGGTTAGCTTGGCTTGAAAGGCTAGCTCGGCTTGACCTGGGCGGCCTGCTCCGCGGCGGCTTGCCGTTCCATGTTCTGGCGGTACAGGCCGACGAAATCGACCGGGTCCAGCATCAGCGGCGGAAAACCGCCATCGCGGACCGAAGTTGCAATGATCTCGCGGGCAAACGGGAACAATAGCCGCGGACACTCGATCATGATCAGCGGATGCAGATTTTCCTTCGGCACGTTGACGATGCGGAACACGCCCGCATAGGCGAGGTCGAAGCTGAACATGACCTTGCCGCTGTTTTCGGCCTTGCCCTCGATCAAAAGCGCCACTTCATATTCGTTTTCAGCGATATTGTTGGCGTTGACGTTGATCTGGATATTGATCGCCGGCTGCTGGGGCTGCGGTCCCAGCGAGGCTGGTGCATTGGGGTTTTCGAACGAGAGGTCCTTGGTGTACTGCGCCAGCACGTTCAACTGGGGGGGAGGGGCCGCCTCAGGGGGGGCACCGTTACCATTGGTCATCGAAGTCTCTCCTGGAACGTTTTCATGCCGGCAGGGACCGTTTTCTGTCTGAATTCGCACAAAAGGGCGCAAAGGCGCGAAGGTCTCTGTCGGGGCGAGTGGCTAACATAGCCCCGCTGTGTTCCACAAGGACGACAACGGCGACGATGGCGGCAGATCGGTTGCCGGCACGCAAATCCGCGAGCCCGGCAGGTCGGCCAGCGGCCGATAGCTTAGCCGCGCATTCCAGTTGTTTGAGTATGATCTTTCGGAAAACCGGTGCCCACTTTTCCGGACCATGCTCTAAATTATTGAATGTGCGCGGTTTCCAGGCATGATCGGGGTTTCCCCTCGCGGCGAAAACCGGCTACAAGTCAGGGGAAGCAGACAGGTGAGAGCATTGGCTTATCCTGTTGCCGTCGGTGTGGGCTTTATTGGGCCAACACACGCCATTGGCCGGGCACAGTTTCGTGCCTACATGTTTCAGACTTAATCCATGAGGTAGTCTCCGCCGTCCCTCCAGGGGATCGTTCTATCGCCGGTTCCATTGCCGGCGCCGATCAGAAAGCGAATACGACGTGGATATTTACACCATCATCTTCCTGGCGCTGGCGGTCTTCATCTTCCTGCGCCTGCGCAATGTGCTCGGACAGCGCACCGGGAGCGAGCGGCCGCCTTATGATAGAGCGGCCCGCAACGTGGTGCAGGGCGCGCCGGACAGCAAGGTCGTTCCGATGCCGGGCTCGGTGATCGAGCAGGTGCCACTGGCGCCGACGGCCGATGTCAGCCCGCCAACCGATCGCTGGAAGGGTCTTGCTGAACCGGGTACGCCGCTCGCACAGGGGCTCGACGCCGTCGCCGCGCTGGATTCGTCATTCGATCCCAAGCATTTTCTCAGCGGCGCGCGCAGCGCCTATGAGATGATCGTGCTGGCTTTTGCCAATGGCGACCGGCGGGCGCTGAAAGATTTATTATCCACCGAGGTCTATGACAGCTTCGAAAGTGCGATCAAGGATCGCGAGAAGCAGGAGCGAAAGACCGAGACCCGTTTCGTTTCGATCGACAAGGCCGAACTCGTGAATGCCGAAGCGCGGGACCGGACTGTGCAGCTGACCATGCGTTTTGTGTCGCAGATGATTTCGGTCACCCGCGACAAGGCTGGTACGATCGTGGACGGCAACCCCGATAAGGTCACCGACATCACCGACGTTTGGACATTTGCCCGTGACGTTACCTCACGCGATCCGAACTGGAAGCTGGTTGGCACGGGCAGCGCACACTAGCGCCGCCCTATCGAGGTTCCTGCTGCCGGGGCTGCAGGCTGCAATCAGGAACTTCAACTCGAGAAACGGTGCCCGGCATGTCGCGGCGGGGATAGCGATTGCAGCTAGCCTCTCGCTCGCACCCATGCCTGCCGACGGTTCGCGCCCTCGCCATCTGCCCTATCCGCAACGCGCCTGGCCGATGGTGATCAACGGCAGCCAATACGCGCCAGTTGCCTGGACCGATATTACGGGCTGGAACGATGACGATCGTCTCGCTGCCTTCAAGACCTTTCGCGCGAGCTGCAAGGCGATATCCGCGCAACCGGACACCACGGTCGATCCGAGAGCGCTGGGAATCTCGCTGCGCGAACCTTGCCGCGCTGCAAAAGCCGCCGACATCGCCGACGATGCCAAGGCGGGCGCTTTTTTCGAGGAATATTTCCGCCCCTTGCAGATTTCGCGGCTCGGGGAGGATGCGGGCTTTGTGACAGGGTATTATGAGCCGATCATCGACGGGTCGCGGACGCAGACCGATGTCTACGACGTGCCAGTCTATCGCCGCCCGTCCAATTTGTTCGTGCGCGGGTTCACGCAGGATTCGCCCGAACTGCCCAACAAAGGCGAGGTGTTCCGCAAGATCGGCCGGCGCAAGCTCGTGCCTTATTACGATCGCGGCCAGATCGAAGACGGTGCGATTGCCGGCCGCGGCCTCGAAATATGCTGGCTCAAAAGCCAGACCGATCTTTTATTCGCGCAGATCCAGGGCTCGGCGCGGGTCCGTCTCCCGGACGGATCGACCATCCGCATCAACTACGCGGCGCATAATGGCTATCCCTATACGCCGGTCGGCCGTGTCCTGATCGATCGCGGCATCGTCCCGAAAGAACAGATGTCGATGCAGAAGATCAGGGAATGGATGGATCAGAATCCCGACGGGGCCAAGGACGTCCGGCGTCAGAACCGTTCCTACATTTTCTTCCGTGAAGTGCCGCTCTCCGACAAGGACGAAGCCGTCGGCGCGCAGGGCGTGCCGCTGACACCGGGCCGCTCGATCGCGGTCGACAAATCGCTGCATGTCTATGGCACGCCATTCTTCATCGAAGGCCAGCTTCCGATCGAATCCGAGCAGTCGAAGACGCCCTTTCACCGCTTGATGATTGCGCAGGATACTGGTTCGGCGATCACCGGCCCCGCGCGCGCCGATCTTTATTTCGGCGCGGGCGCCGATGCGGCGAAAGTGTCGGGCCGGCTCCGGCACACTATGAACTTCATCATGCTGGTGCCGAAGAGCCTCGATCCGGTGGTGCAGGGCCGCAGGATGCCGTTGCCGGATCCAAGGCCGTCGGCGAGGATCGCCCGGTTGTTCCCGCAGGTTGATCCGCTGAAGGATCGGCCAAAAGATCAAAAGAACATGGCGTCCGCGCCGTTACAGCCGGCATCTGCAACACCGCTATCGACGGCTCAAGCTGACGCCACCACAGCCATCCCGCTGCCGGAAGCCCGGCCGGAGGTGAAACCGGGCTGGCGTCATCACCGGCATGGCCGTCATTACCGCAGCGGCCGATGAAACGCCCAAAGTCCATTCCAGAACTTGATCCGCCTTCGCGGCGCAAGCGCGCGCTGAGCGAAGAAGAGCGCGTGTTATGGGAAAGCGTGGCGAAACAGACCAAACCCTTGCGCAAGCGGCCGCGGCCGGTGAAGGCGCAGGAAGATGAGGCTCCGGTTGTCGCGAAATCCGCCGTTTCGCCGCCGTCGCCGCGGAGCAAAGCCGCGCCGGCATCGAAGCCAGATCTGCCACCGCCCGCACCGCCGCCGCTGGCGCCGCTCGGACGCCGCGAACGCTCGCAGCTTTCGCGCGGCAAAAAGGACATCGATGCGAGGCTCGATCTGCACGGCATGACGCAGATACGTGCGCACCGGGCGCTGTCGGATTTCCTGTGGCGCGCGCATGCCGATGGCCTCACCTTCGTGCTGGTCATCACCGGCAAGGGCCGCACGGCAGGAAGCGAATCCGAGCGCGGCGTGCTGCGCCGCCAGGTGCCGCAATGGCTCGGCCTGCCGGAATTTCGCAGCATGGTGGTTGGTTTCGAGGAAGCGCATATCGGCCATGGCGGCGAGGGCGCGCTTTACGTGCGGATCCGGCGGGTACGGGTCTAGCTTTTATTCTGTCGCGTTTTCTTCACCCGAACCGGTAGCCACCCCGCTATCCAGGTCCGGGAAGGCTTTCGCTCGCAAACGCTCTGAACTGTCTTAGAGAATGAAGCGGCTCAGATCGGCGTTCTTGGCGAGATCGCCGACGTGCTTCTGGACATAGTCGGCATCGATCTGGACGGTTTCGCCGTTGCGGTCGGGCGCGGTGAACGAGATCTCGTCGAGCACGCGCTCCATCACGGTCTGTAGCCGCCTTGCGCCGATATTCTCCACGCTGGAGTTCACCGCAACCGCGACATCGGCAAGCGCGTCGATGGCGCCGTCGGTGATGTCGAGCCTCACGCCTTCGGTCTGCATCAGCGCGACATATTGCTTGATCAGCGACGCCTCGGGTTCGGTGAGGATGCGGCGCATATCGTCGCGGGTCAGCGCCTCCAGCTCGACCCGGATCGGCAGCCGGCCCTGTAATTCCGGCAACAGGTCGGACGGCTTGGCGATATGGAACGCGCCCGAGGCGATGAACAGGATATGGTCGGTCTTGACCGCGCCGTGCTTGGTCGACACCGTGGTGCCTTCGATCAGCGGCAGCAGGTCGCGCTGCACGCCTTCGCGCGAGACGTCGCCGCCGACGCGACCATCGCGCACGCAGATCTTGTCGATCTCGTCCAGGAACACGATGCCGTTGTTTTCGACCGCGGTGATGGCTTCCAGCACCAATTGATCGTTGTCCAACAGCTTGTCGGATTCCTCGTTGACGAGAATTTCATGCGAATTCTCGACGGTCAGGCGACGGGTCTTGGTCCGTCCACCCATCTTGCCGAAGATGTCGCCGATCGAGATCGCGCCCATCTGCGCGCCCGGCATGCCGGGAATCTCGAACATCGGCATTCCGCCAGAGGATTGCGTCTCGACCTCGATTTCCTTGTCGTTGAGCTCGCCGGCGCGCAGCTTCTTGCGGAACGAATCGCGCGTCGCGGCGCTGGAATTGGCGCCGACCAAGGCGTCGAGTACGCGTTCTTCGGCGGCAAGCTGCGCGCGGGCCTGGACGTCCTTGCGTTTGCGCTCCCGCACTTGCCCGATCGCGACCTCGACAAGGTCGCGGATGATCTGCTCGACGTCGCGGCCGACATAGCCGACCTCGGTGAATTTCGTGGCCTCGACCTTGATGAAGGGGGCGCCTGCCAGCTTTGCCAGCCGCCGCGCGATCTCGGTCTTGCCGACGCCGGTCGGCCCGATCATCAGGATGTTCTTCGGCAATACCTCGTCGCGCAGGCTGCCGGTGAGTTGCAGCCGCCGCCAGCGGTTACGCAACGCGATCGATACCGCGCGCTTGGCGTCGGCCTGTCCGACGATGAAGCGGTCGAGTTCGGAAACGATTTCACGGGGAGAAAAGTCGGTCATGGGCCCCTAGCTAGGGTTGAAATGGTGCAAGAACAAGCCGCATTTGAGGCCGCCAGACGGGGCCGTCGTCGTCAGGCGGAACACATCGTCCGCTGGCCTCGATCAGCCGCTCAGGCTTTCGATCGTGACGTTGCGGTTGGTGTAGACGCAAATGTCGGCGGCGATATCGAGCGAGCGGCGCACGATGGTCTCGGCATCCTTGTCGGAATCGACCAGCGCGCGGGCGGCCGCCAGCGCGTAATTGCCGCCGGAGCCGATCGCCATCACGCCGGCTTCCGGTTCCAGCACGTCGCCGGTGCCGGTCAGGACCAGCGATACGTCCTTGTCGGCGACGATCATCATCGCTTCCAGCCGCCGCAGATAGCGGTCGGTCCGCCAATCCTTGGCCAGTTCGACCGCCGCCCGGGTCAGTTGCCCCGGATATTGTTCAAGCTTGCTTTCCAGGCGTTCGAACAGCGTAAAGGCGTCGGCGGTGGCGCCGGCAAAACCGCCGATCACATCGCCCTTGCCGAGTTTCCGGACTTTTTTAGCGTTGGATTTGATGACGGTCTGGCCGATCGAGACCTGGCCGTCGCCTCCGATCACCACTTTACCGCCCTTGCGGACCGTTAAAATGGTGGTGCCGTGCCAGACGGGCGATGCGGTCTGTGATGCTTGCATGGAATACCTCGCGTTCGGCCAGATTTAGGGATTGGCGCGCCGGGTTACAATCGGAACGGATTCCAGTCACCATAGGCCGAAGTTCGGGCCTGAACCGGCCATCCCGCAGTAGCGAAGACGACATCCGCCTGTTAAAAGGGCGGCGTTTCGGCACGGGAAAGCACATTTCATGCGCACAGCAACCATCAAGCGCAAGACCAAGGAGACCGATATCGAGGTGGCTGTAAACCTCGACGGTTCCGGCGTGTCCAGGGTTTCGACCGGGATCGGCTTTTTCGACCATATGCTCGACCTCCTGGCCCGGCATTCCCGCATCGACATCACCGTGAAGGCGGTGGGTGACCTTCACATCGACCACCACCACACCACGGAGGATGTCGGCATCGCGCTTGGCCAAGCCGTGAAGCAGGCGCTCGGATCGATGGCCGGCATCACCCGTTATGCTTCGATCCATATGCCGATGGACGAGACGCTGTCTCGCGTCGTGATCGATATTTCCGGCCGGCCGGTGCTGGTGTTCAAGGTGGAATTCCCGCGCGACAAGATCGGGGAGTTCGATACCGAACTGGTCCGCGAATGGTTCAACGCCTTTGCGGTGAACGCCGGCGTGACTTTGCACGTCGAGACCCTATATGGCGAGAACAGCCATCACATCGCCGAATCCTGCTTCAAGGGTCTGGCGCGGGCGCTGCGCGCCGCGGTCGCGATCGATCCGCGAGCGGGGGGCGAAGTGCCTTCCACCAAGGGACAGCTCGGCGGCTAGCGTCCTTTTGCGTTCTCGGCGGAGATTATGATGCCGGTCTATACAGTTCACGCTCCGGTGGCGACGGATGCAAGCCTCGTCGCGACCGACAAATTCGCGTTCGTGCGCGACGGGTTTCATCTCTGGGCTGCGCTGTTCGGCCCGCTGTGGCTCGCCTGGCATCGGCTGTGGCTCGCCCTGATCGGCTGGATCGTCGCCATTGCCGCGATCGAGTTCGCCATGGCGTTCTTCGACGCCGGGCGAGGAACCGCGTTTTTCGTCGACGTGCTGATCGCGCTGTTGATGGGATTTGAAGGCGCCAGCCTGCAACGCTGGACGTTGTCTCGGCGCAACTGGCGCCAGCTCGACATCGTGGTTGCCGACGATGAGGAGGCCGCCGAGCGGCGCTTCTTCGACCGCTGGACCGCCAAACAGCGCGGCCTGACCAATGACCAGGCGGCGGTCGATCGCGGCGGCCCGCCGCCGACGCGCGATGTTCCGGGCCAGCCATTCTCAAAGCCGCCGGCGCCGCCGAGCGAGATCATCGGATTGTTCCCGCAACCCGGAGCTTCACGGTGAGCGTCGCCATCATCGACTACGGCTCCGGCAATTTGCACTCCGCGGCGAAAGCGTTCGAGCGCGCGGCGCGGAGCATGGAAGAGCCGCCGAAGATCGTCGTTACCCGCGATCCCGACACCGTCTATCGCGCCGACCGCATCGTGCTGCCCGGCGTCGGCGCCTTCGCCGATTGCCGCAAAGGCCTCGATATGCTCGATGGCATGATCGAGGCGATGACGGAAGCCGTGCGCCACAAGGCTCGGCCGTTCTTCGGCATTTGTGTCGGCATGCAGTTGATGGCGACGCGCGGCAAGGAGCATGTCACCACCGACGGTTTCAACTGGATTGCGGGCGACGTCGAAAAGATTGCGCCGCGCGAGGAGAATTTGAAGATCCCCCATATGGGCTGGAACACGCTCGACCTGCTCCGCGAGCATCCGGTGCTCGAGCGCCTGCCGCTGGGTCCGAAAGGCCGCCACGCTTATTTCGTGCATTCCTATCACCTCAACGCGACCAACGAGGCGGACGTGCTGGCGCGCGCCGATTACGGCGGCCCGGTGACGGCGATCGTGGCCAAGGACACCGCGATCGGCACCCAGTTTCATCCCGAGAAGAGCCAGCGTTTCGGGTTGGCTTTGATCTCGAATTTCCTGAAGTGGAAGCCGTGATACTCTTCCCCGCCATCGATCTTAAGAACGGCCAGTGCGTCCGCCTCGAACAGGGCGACATGACGCGCGCCACCGTCTTCAATCTCGATCCCGCGGATCAGGCGCGTGCCTTCGCCGCGCAGGGGTTCGAATATCTGCATGTGGTCGATCTTGACGGCGCCTTCGCCGGCCAGCCGATGAACGCGCATGCGGTCGAAGCCATGCTGAAGACGATCACCATGCCGGTGCAGCTCGGCGGCGGCATCCGCGACCTCGGCACCGTCGAAGCCTGGCTGTCCAAGGGCGTGGCGCGCGTCATCATCGGCACGGCCGCGGTGCGCGATCCGGAATTCGTGAAAAACGCCGCCAGGAAATTCCCCGGCCGCGTCGCGGTCGGTCTCGATGCGCGCGACGGCAAGGTCGCGGTCCAGGGTTGGGCCGAGACCTCGGAAGTCACCGTGCTCGATATCGCCCGGCGATTCGAGGATGCCGGCGTGGCCGCGATCATCTTCACCGACATCGCCCGGGACGGTCTGCTGCAGGGGCTCAATCTCGATGCGACCATCGCGCTGGCGGAGCGCATTTCAATACCTGTCATCGCCTCCGGCGGACTGGCCTCGATCGACGATGTCCGGGCGTTGCTGGCGCCGCGGGCGAAGAAGCTGGCCGGAGCGATCGCGGGCCGCGCGCTCTATGATGGCCGTCTCGATCCCGCCACTGCGCTGGCGCTGATCCGCGACGCCCGTGCCGCGGTTTAGAGCATGATCCTGAAAAGTGAAAACCGGTTTTCCCTCGCGACAAACGCGGAACGCGTTTGCGCGGAGATCATGCCCAGACAAAGGATAACACGACGGATCGGATTCAGCGCAGCTGAAGCCGATCATGGGAGACATCGATGTTCAAGGTGCGCGTGATCCCCTGCCTCGACGTCAAGGACGGCCGGGTCGTCAAAGGCGTCAATTTCGTCGATTTGCGCGATGCCGGCGATCCCGTCGAAGCCGCCATCGCCTATGACGCCGCCGGCGCCGATGAGCTGTGTTTCCTCGACATTACCGCCACCCACGAAAATCGCGGCATCATGCTCGATGTCGTTCGCCGCACGGCGGAGGCTTGTTTCATGCCGCTGACCGTGGGCGGCGGCGTTCGCACCGTCGACGATATCCGTACCCTGCTGCGGTCCGGCGCCGACAAGGTGTCGATCAACAGCGCCGCCGTCAGCCGCCGCGAATTCGTCAAGGAGGCGGCCGAGAAATTCGGCGATCAATGTGTCGTGGTCGCGATTGACGCCAAGCGCGTCAAGCGCGGCGGCGGATCGGACCGCTGGGAGATCTTTACCCATGGCGGGCGCAATTCGACCGGCATCGACGCCATCGAATATGCCCAGGAGGTCGTCTCGCTCGGGGCCGGTGAAATCCTCTTGACCTCGATGGACCGGGACGGGACCCGGCAGGGGTTCGACCTGCCGCTCACCCGAATCATCGCCGACAGTGTTTCGGTACCGGTGATCGCCTCAGGCGGCGTCGGTAACCTTGACCACCTCGTGGACGGCATCCGCGAAGGGCATGCGACGGCGGTGCTGGCGGCATCGATTTTCCATTTCGGAGAATTTACCATCCGCCAAGCCAAGGATCACATGGTTCGCGCCGGGCTGCCGATGCGGCTCGATCCCTGACGACTCTTTATGACAGAAGTGCTACAGGTCGAAGGGGCTGTAGCGCCGCCCTGACCAGCCAAGCTGCGCGTGAGTTGAGTTGATGCCGCGTTTTACGATCCATGATCTCGCTGCCATCGTCGATGCCCGTGCGGCGTCGGGCGGAGAGGCGTCTTACACCCGCAAGCTGCTGGACAAGGGTCCAAAGCATTGCGCCAAGAAGCTCGGCGAGGAGGCGGTGGAGACGATCATCGCCGCGGTCGAGAACGATCGCGAACACATCATCGCCGAAAGCGCCGACCTGCTGTTTCATTTCCTGGTTCTTTTGAAGTCGCGCGGCGTGACGCTCGAGGAAGTCGAGGCGATGCTCGCGCAGCGCACCAACATGTCCGGACTGGAAGAAAAGGCTGCGCGCAAGCGCGACTAGAGCATGATCCGGAAAAGTGGAGTACCGGTTTTCCGAGAAAGATCATGCTCAAGATATGAAGCATGATCCGGAAAAGTGGGTACCGGTTTTCCACGAAAGATCGGGTCTGATCACTAGACAAGAGCGTTGTCATGGATATTCGCGCAGCCGATCAGCCGTACAACCCCTATCGCGTGTTCTCCAGGGAGCAATGGGCCCGACTGCGTGACGACATGCCGATGACGCTCAAGTCCGAAGAGATCGCGGCCTTGCGCTCGATGCACGACCGGCTCGATCTCAGGGAGGTCGAAGAGATTTATTTGCCGCTGTCGCGGCTGTTGTCGATGTATGTCGATGCCGCGCAGCGGCTGTTTTACGCGCAGCGGCGGTTTCTCGGCATCCAGGACCGCAAGATGCCATACATCATCGGCGTTGCGGGCTCTGTTGCCGTCGGCAAATCCACCACCGCACGCGTGTTGCAGGCGATGCTGGCCCGGTGGTCGCCGCGGCCGAAGGTCGATCTGGTGACGACCGATGGCTTTCTGTTTCCCAATGCCGTGCTTGAGCGGCAGGGCCTGATGCAGAAAAAGGGTTTTCCTGACAGCTACGACCTGCCGACGCTGTTGAGCTTCCTGAGCGACATCAAGGCGGGTCGGCGCAGGGTTCGCGCGCCCGTCTATTCGCACTTGACCTATGATATCGTTCCGAATGCATGGATCGAGATCGATCAGCCGGATATTCTGATCGTCGAAGGCGTCAATGTCTTGCAGACCGGCCGCCTCCCGCGCGATGGCAACGCCGTGCCCGTGGTATCGGACTTTTTCGATTTCTCGGTCTATATCGATGCCGAAGAGCCGGTGTTGCGCGAATGGTATGTGCGGCGCTTCCTGGCGCTGCGCGACACCGCGTTTCACGATCCGCGATCGTATTTCAATCGCTATTCGTTGCTGTCCGACGAGGAAGCCACCGCAACCGCGATAGCGATCTGGGAACGAACCAACCTTGCCAATCTTGAAGACAATATCCTGCCGACGCGGCCGCGCGCGACGCTGATCCTGAAAAAAGGCGCCGACCACGTCGTCGAACAGGTGGCGTTGCGGCGGCTGTAGCAGCGATTGAGTCCGCCGCAAGATAATCCAGACTTGTCATTCCGGGATGGTGCGTAAGCACCAGAGCTCAGATGCGCAATTGCGCATCGGGGCATCTCGAGATTCCGGGCTCGATGCTTTGCATCGCCCCGGAATGACAGAGAGTCTGGAGGTTACCAGGCAGGCCGGCAGGGCCAGTGATATCCTCGCAATGAGAACCGCAATTGGCCTTACGCCACCAGATGCCGTGAGGCGGCGAGGCCGGCGAGCGCGTCGGCCAGTTTGTCGCGATCGAGCGGCTTGATCAGGAAGCCATCCATGCCGGCCTCGAAGCAGGCATAGCGGTCTTCCACCAGCGTGTTGGCCGTCAGCGCGAGGATCGGGGTCGGACGGTCCGGCTGGCCGGACTCATGCGCACGAATTCGCTTGGTGGTTTCGACGCCGTCGAGCTGCGGCATCTGGAGGTCCATCAGGATCAGGTCATAAGGGGTGCCGGCTGATCTCGCCGATAGCCATGATTCCAGCGCTTCCTCGCCATTGGTGGTGAGGACGGCGTGATGTCCGAGTCTCGTCAACAGCGAGCGCATCAACAGCGCGTTGATCTCGTTATCCTCCGCCACCAGGATCGAAAGCCCGCGCGAAGGCGCAGCCGGGGCTGTCGCGGCCTGATCAGCCATGTGATCCGTGATGTCGAGCTGGGGATCGCCGGCAAGGTTCGGTGCCGGAATCTCCGGCGCGGTCGCCAGCCGGGCCGCGAGCGAAGCTACGCGCAACGGCTTGACCAGATAGCCGGTAAAGGTGGGCAAGAGCTTGAGTTCATGCCGCGTGGCGGGTGTGAACATCACGATGCGCTGCGTGGCGTGGGCGCGCGCCGCCTCTCCGAAGGCTTCGACCTCGGTTGCCCCGAAGCCATGATCGAGCAGCACCGCATGCCAGGACCGTTCCGGCAGCAAGGCCCGCGCGGCCGTGAGATCCGATACCATGCAGGTCTGGCCGCCCCAGCGTTGCAGCCGCCGCGCCACCAGCGAGGCTTCGATGGTTTGCGGCGCCGCCAGCATGACCGACTGGCCGGTCAGATCGGGCGCGATGAATGTTGTTGGCGCATTTTTCCCATCGCCGGCCGCGGCAAGCGGCACCGACACGTCGAAGGTCGAACCGGCGCCGGGCTGGCTCTCAAGCCGGATGCGGCCGCCCATTCGCTTGACGATGCGCTCGCTGATGCTCAGCCCCAGTCCGGTGCCGCCATAGTTTCGGGCGATGCGTTCATCGGCCTGTTCGAATTCACGGAAGATCCGCTTCTGGGCCTCGGGCGCGATGCCGATGCCGGTATCGCGCACCAGGAAACTGATCTCACCGGGCCAAATGCCGGGCTCGACGATCAGCGCCACGCCGCCGGTCGAGGTGAACTTGATCGCGTTGCCGGCGAGATTGAGCAGCACCTGACGCAAACGGGCGGCATCGCCGACCACCTCGGCGGGCAGCCGTTCGTCCACATAGGCTGCGATCTCGAGCTGCCTGGCCTGTGCCCGCGGCGCCAGCAGTTCGGTAATATCCTCGATCAACGCGGCGAGCGCGAAGGGCCGATGCTCGATGTCGATCTTGCCGGCTTCGATCTTGGAGTAATCCAGCAGCTCTTCGATCAACGACAGCAACGCCTCGCCCGAGGTCTTTACCGCCCGGGCATAGGTCGTTTGCTCCGGCGTCAACGGCGTGTCCAGCAACAGCCCGCTCATGCCGATGATGCCGTTGAGCGGCGTGCGGATTTCGTGGCTGGCCATCGCGAGGAATCGCGACTTGGCACGGTTGGCGGCGTCGGCATGATCGCGGGCTTCGCCGAGCGCGCGTTCGGTTTCGGTGCGATCGGTCACGTCGCGGCCGACGCATTGCGTCTCCGCCGGCTGGCCTGCATCCGAACGGACCAACCCTTCGCGCCAGGCGATCCATCGCGGTCCAAGCGGACCGGCGATCTTCTGGTCGTGAATGCGGGTGCCGTTGCTGTCGAGCGCGATGTCGCCTTGCTCGAGGACGGTGAGTGAGAAGCGGTTGCCGATCAACGCGCGGCGCGGCTGACCGGACAGTTCGCAATAGGCTTCGTTGGCGAACGTGATGCGGCCCTCGGCGTCGCGCAATACGATCAGATCGCCCTGCGATTCGAACAGGCTGCGGGTGCGCTCTTCGGCTTCCTTTAGTTCCCAATTGCGGTCGACGAGCGCTTCATTATGCAGCAGAACCTTGCGCAGCCTCTTGCGCATCCAGCGCAATCGTATGCTCAGGGTTGCGAGCGCGACACAGGCGATGGCGAACAGGAAGCTCGCGCCGATCGCAAAGGCGTTGGGGTCGTAGCCGGAATGTTCGGACCGGCTTCCGGAAATGAAGCCATAGGCGCCGCCGAAAGCGGCGGAGAAGATCGTGAAGGAGCGGACCAGGAAAATGATCCGGGGATGGCGTCGCGCAAGGCGGCGTATACGCGCCCTGATCCGGAAACCCTGCTTCATCGCCGATTGCCCTGAATTGTCTTTTGCGTCATCGCGGTCGATTCGTACGGTCGGCGTTCGTTCAAGTTCGCTCGGCATCTGCCGCGTGACGACGATGCGGCGGTGATGTTGCAAAGTGCTTGAGCCGGGATATCCTCACGGGACGTGATAGGAACAGGGTTGATGGAGCGTTAAAGCGTAGTGTTTCGGGTCAAAGCCTGCCCCCGGATTTGCTCGGGGTGGGTTCCGGTTCGCGTCAAGACGACGCGGCAAAACAAATATTCAAAGCGATGCGGCAGCCAAGCCAAGATGTGTACGGCCGGCGCCGACAATCAGGGCGGCGGCTTCGCGCGTCGTGAACGTCCTTGACCTGACAAAGATCCGATAATCGGCGGGACCGTCTGGCGAGAGATAGACGACGGGTGCGGAACCGGAGGCCTTGGCGGAGACCGCGACGAAGTGCGTCGCCGGCGTCACCCCGCAGGTGTCGGCCTCTGAACCATCGACGTCGTCGACAACGGCGAAATCAGCGGCCTCGGCGCTGTCGGCGACCTGAACCCGCACCGTGGCGGCCGCCGGATCGTCGGTGAAACTGACGTGAAGGTCGGCGTGCCAGGGGGCGGATGTGATCTGGAGCGCTTCGTCGCCGATGGAAATGCAGGGCTGCGGACCGGGCAGCAGCTCGACGCGGGCAAGGACGGCCGCAACCATCAATGGAATGACCGAGACCAGAACCTTGAAACGCAACATGCCACGCTACTCGCTTAACGCTTGCCCGCGGTAAACCGGGCTTATGGTTGGCAGAGCGTAAACAAAACTCGTTACCATCGGGTTGACGCGGAGATCGCGCTTTGAGTGGAGCGGGTATCGGTCCGCGTCAGGAAACCGCGTCAAAAAGCGTCTTACGCGGCGCGGCGGATGTCTTCGGCCAGTACACGGTAGGACAGGGCCTCGGCGAGATGCAGACGTCCGATCTGCTGCGCGCCATCGAGGTCGGCCAGCGTGCGCGCGACGCGCAGCACGCGATGATAGCCGCGCGCCGAAAGGCGCATGGTTTCGGCGGCGTCGCGCAGCAGCTTGGTCCCTTGCGCGTCGAGTTGTGCGATCTCTTCCAGCATCGAAGCCGGCGCCTCCGCATTGGTGCGGACATGCGTCAATCCCGCCGCGGCATAACGCGCGCGCTGGATGTCGCGCGCCGCCGCGACGCGGGCGGCGACTTCAACGGAGCCTTCCGCGGGCGGCGGCAGGATCAGGTCCGCCGCGGTCACGGCCGGCACTTCGATCCGCAAGTCGATGCGATCCATCAGTGGGCCGGAGATGCGGCTCTGGTAATCGGCGGTGCAGCGCTCGATCCGTCCGCGTTTGCAGGAATAGCCGGGCTCAAAAGCCTGGCCGCAACGACACGGATTCATCGCTGCGACCAGCATGAAGCGCGCCGGATAAGTGACGCGATGATTGGCGCGCGACACCGCGACCTCGCCGTTCTCCAGCGGCTGGCGCAGCGCATCCAGCACGCGCGGATCGAATTCCGGCAATTCGTCGAGGAACAGCACGCCCTGATGCGCCAGCGAAATCTCGCCGGGTTTGGCCCGGATGCCGCCGCCGGTGAGCGCGGCCATGCTGGCGGAATGATGCGGGCTGCGGAACGGCCGCCGCGTGGTCAAGGCGCCGCCGTGGATTTCGCCGGCGACGGAAGCGATCATCGACACTTCCAATAATTCCGATGGCGATAGCGGCGGCAGGATCGAGGGCAGCCGCGCTGCCAGCATCGATTTGCCCGCGCCGGGCGAACCCATCATCAGAAGGTGGTGTCCGCCGGCGGCCGCAATCTCGAGCGCGCGCTTGGCGCTTTCCTGTCCTTTGATGTCGCGCAGATCGAGCAGTTCGGGCTCGCGCTCATGGACCTTCGGCTGCGGGCGCGACAAGACCTGCGTGCCCTTGAAATGGTTGGCGATCTGAATCAGCGAATTGGCAGCGATGATCTGGATATCCGGGCTCGCCCAGGCCGCTTCGGCGCCGCACGCGGCCGGGCAGATCAGGCCTTCGTCGCGCGAATTGGCGCCGATCGCGGCTGGCAAGGCGCCTGCCACCGGCGCGATCGATCCGTCGAGCCCGAGTTCGCCGAGCACGGTAAAACCATTCAGCGCATCCGCCGGAATGGCACCTATCGCCGCCATCAGGCCGAGCGCGATCGGCAGATCGTAATGGCTGCCTTCCTTGGGCAAATCGGCCGGCGCGAGGTTGACCGTGATTCGGCGCGCCGGCAGCGCCAGTCCCGAGGCGATCAACGCCGAGCGAACCCGCTCGCGCGCCTCGGAAACCGCCTTGTCCGGCAGGCCGACAATGGCGAAAGCGGGCAATCCCGGCGCGACCTGCACCTGCACGGCGACCGCGCGGGCCTCGATCCCCTCAAACGCTACGGTGGAAACCCGCTGGACCATGCCGCCCCTCATTCCCGCTGGCGAGGCTAGCGGAAAGCGGCGGTTCGCGCAAGAACATTACGGGAACATGATTAGGATCAATGCCCGACGGTTGCATCCGGGCTCTTGTTTCCCTTGGCAACAACAGTGAGTTGCCGGGTCGGGCGTTTATCCGACCCCAATTCAGAACCAGTCTGCGCCTGCCCCGGTTGATGGGGCGCGGCGAAGCTCTCGGAGGGCAAGACAATGCCAAACGGACGATTGGAAGGTAAGGTCGCTATCATCACCGGCGCGGCCCGCGGGATCGGGCGTGCGACTGCGGTGGCGTTCGCGCGCGAAGGCGCCGCCATCATGGGGATCGACATCGCGGGTCCCGTCAGCGCCACGCTGGAAGTGGAGCCCGCGACCGGCGACGAACTCGATGAAACCGGGCGGCTGGTCGAAGCCGCGGGCGGCAAATGGGCCTCGCGCCGGCTCGATCAGCGCGATCTGTCCGCGCTGCGCGACGCGGCCGAAAGAGCGGTCCGGACTTTCGGCAAGATCGACATCCTGTTCGCCAATGCCGGCATCCAGTCGTTCAAACCGATCCTGGAGATGGAGGACGCGGACTGGCATGACCAGATCGATGTCAATCTCACCGGCACCTGTAACGCCATTCGCGCGGTGGCGCCGCATCTGGTCAGGAATGGCGGCGGGCGCATCATCGTCACTTCCTCGACCCAGGGCCGACATGGCACCAAATTTGGCGCGGCCTATTCGGCCTCCAAATGGGGCATTATCGGATTGATGAAATCCGCCGCGCTGGAGTTCGGCCAATACGGTATCACCGTCAATGCCGTCATCCCCGGACTGATCGACACGCCGCTGACGCGGCACCGGCAGCGCTACGCCCAGGCCGTCGACGATCTGAACAATGCCGAACCGATCGACAGGCTGGAGGCCGAGGCCAAACAGAAGCTTGCCGCCAAATCACCGCTCGGCGTGCCCTGGATCGAGCCGGAAGCCATCGCCCCCGCAGTGGTGTTTCTGGCCAGCGACGAAGCTTACATGGTGTCGGGTGCGACCTATGACGTGACCGGCGGTGATAGCGCCAACAACGCCGCATAGAGCGAGATTCGGGAACGCTTTGGCGGGCGGGCGCCCAGCGCAATTGAATCAACTCGGTAAAAAGAACCCAAAAAGAACCGATACATTGCGAGCGGTTCCGCTAGGGTTATTCCAACGGTTCTTCTGTAAATCGATATCGAGTGCCTGATGCGCTGTTATCGAGTGGGGACGAGGGACCGACATGCTGGTGAATCGACGCAAAACCGAACGTCAACAGTGCAGGAGGGTCGCGAAGATTCAATTCGGGACCGGTTCGTTGCCGCGTGATTGCATGGTCACGGACGTATCGCAGGGCGGCGTGAAGATCGTTGCCGAATACCCCGAGATTCCCTCTGAATTCACCATCATATTGTCGACCGGCCATGCCCGCCAATGCCGGCTGGCATGGCGGATCGGTTGCGAATTCGGTGCCGAATTCATCGATTAGCGCGAAGGCCTCCCAGAATCTCACGGCCCATTGGCGTTTCTGGAGCCTTACCGGTTCTGATCGAATCAGAACTGGACCCTCACATCTTGTTTTGACGTGTTTTCTTCATGCGAACCGGAAGCCGCCGCTATCCAAGTGCGGGGCAGGCCTTCGCTCGAAAACGCTATAAATCCGTAAACGCGATGTCGACGCCGGCGGGCCTGCCCAGATCGATCCTGCGGCGGCAACGAAAAGGTGCCGCCTGTTTAACCGGAATTTAGGGTTACTGTGTGCATTTCTGAACAGTCGCTGACCCCAGGTCAAAGTGTATGTGCCGGCAATTGTTCGAACGATACCGCTTCGCGAGACGCCTTGCGTCCGCAGCCTCCTCAGCGATTTTGGTAGCCGGGCTCTGTAGCTGTCAGACATCGGGCATGTCGGATATTACCGGCGCGCTGGGCGATAAAGCCGAAGCAAGCAGCGCGGCCGACCCCCGGCACGACGTGGAAGTCTACGGCGACCGCTTTCGCGCCAATCCCAAGGATGCCGACGCGGCCTTGCAATATGGCAAGGCGCTCCGTGCCGAGGGACAGCGGGCCCAGGCGGTTGCGGTGCTTGAAAAGGCGACGATCGCCGACCCCAGCAACAAGGCGCTGCTGGCCGGCTACGGGCGGGCGCTGGCCGACAATGGCGACTTCCAGGAAGCGTTCGATGTCCTCAGCCGCGCCCACAGCCCCGACAATCCGGATTGGCGGATCCTGTCGGCGCAGGGAGCCGCGCTCGATCAGCTTGGCCGATACGACGAAGCGCAACAATATTATGCAAGCGCGCTGAGGATTGCACCGGATGAGCCTTCGGTGCTGTCCAATCTCGGTCTTTCATATGTTCTCTCAAAAGACCTGCCCAAGGCGGAAGAAATTTTGCGCCGCGCCAACAGCCATGCGGGCGCGGATCCGCGCGTGCGGCTGAATCTGGCGTTGGTGGTTGGCTTGCAAGGCCGTCTTGCCGAGGCTGAAAATATCGTGAAGGCGGGCCGCCCGCCCGAGGAAGCCGCCGCGAACGTCACCTATCTAAGACGATTGCTGTCGCGCAAAGACAACGCCCATGCGGATGCTAGGATTCCGATGGCTTCCGCCGGACAAGCCGACTGATCCTTACGGCCGCTCACGAAGCGCCGTGTCTATCGCGTTTTCGCGCGAAGATTCCGGTTCGCGTGAAGAAGACGCGTTAAAACAAAACAGGAGAGCCGGCTCTGATTCAATCAGAACCGAAAGGGCACCAGCAAATTACGATGCCCGAAGTTTCTTGAGAATCGGAGCCAGCAGCGAGCGCTGCTGCTTTTTGGGCTCACCGCGGCCGGTCAGCCGCCGCGCCATCTGCAGAAACGTCTTGGCGGTGCGATGATTGGCAGAAATCTCCGCGATCATCTGGCCGTTATTGGCGGCTGTGCCGAACATTTTCGAATCGAAGGAAATCGACGCAATCGGCTGGCTCTCGACCGTCTTGGCGAATCCGCGGGCGTCGATTTCCGGCCGCTTCGGCATGCCGACCTGGTTGAGGCAATATAGCGGCACGCGGTCGTTCGGCCGCGCCGATTTCAGCATGTGCAGCATGTTCTTGGCGTTGCGCAGATTGGCCAGGTCGGGCTCGGCGACAATCAGGATGTCGTCCGCGCCGACCAGAGCCCGCTTGGTCCATCCCGACCATTGATGCGGGACATCCAGCACGATGCAGGGCGTCGTCATGCGCAAGGTGTCGAAGATCGCATCGAACGCTTCGGCGCCGAAATCATAGACCCGCTCCAGCGACGCCGGCGCCGCCAGCAGGCTGAGATGGTCGGTGCATTTCGCCAGCAAGCGGTCGACGACCGCGGTATCGAGCCGGTCGGGCGAGAACACCGCATTGGCGATGCCCTGCAGCGGATCCTGGTTGTAGTTGAGGCCGGCGGTGCCGAACGCAAGGTCGAGATCGATGACCACGGAATCCATCGCCAAATCGCGGGCGATCGCCCAAGCCATATTATGCGCGACGGTGGAGGCGCCGACGCCGCCCTTGGCTCCGACCACGGCGATGACCCGGCCGGCCATGATGGCTTCCGACGCCGAGAACAGGCTGCAAATCGAGCGCACCACGTCGATCGCTTCGACTGGCCCGACGACGTAGTCGTTGACGCCGCGGCGTACCAGTTCGCGATAGGGGGTGATATCACTGGCGCTGCCGATCACGACGACACGGGTTCCGGGGTCGCACACCGTCGCGAGTTCGTCGAGGCCAACGAGGATATCGCTGTCGCCTTCGGTTTCCAGCACGATCACGTTCGGCGTCGGCGCCTTGTGATAGGCGTCGATCGCGGCGGCCATGCCGCCCATATGGACCGAGAGATGGGCCTTGGCGAGACGACGGTCTTCACCCGCCGATCGCACGACGCTCGCGGTCGTCTCGGTTTCGCAAAAGGCCTGCACCGATACCCGAGGCGCTGGAGCGATGTAATCGTCCTCGATCGGTGTGATGTCCGGTTGTTCCTTGGAATTTTGACGGGCGCGGCTGATCATTTTCCTGCATCGCTGAGTTCGGCCTTGTCGGCTTCCGGATAGATGGTCGCGGTCGTGGTGCCCTTGCGGTACTTCTCGAAACCTTCCGTGCGCCGCGCCGTGTAGGCCGGGGTTTCCGGCCGCGGCTGCACCAGGTCCGACGGGTTGTCGACCATCGACGCCAGGTTGCGCTGGGTGGCGCAACCGAAATTGTAATAGGACTTGTTCTCGGAATAGCTCGGATCCCAGAGTGACGGTCCGACATCCGCGGGCCACAGGCCGCAAGGACCGGCCACAGCCGCGATTTTGGGATAATTCAGCCGGATCGTCGCCAACTGGCGCGGGTCATCCGGGCGATAGCGATGCACCGTAATGCCGCGCGGCGGCACGCCGGCCGACGACAGCACCGATCGAATTTCGCGAAATGCATCCGCGGCCGCCGCCGCGTTAGGGGTATCGACCGGAACGTCGGCCACGATCGCGCCGGTTCCTTCGCGTCGCCAGCTTTGCGCCAGCCCCAATACATCGGTACGTTGCGATGCGGACAGGCCGCCGCGCCCATGCCCGACAAAGATCACGACCGACTGGTCCGTTTCCCGAATCGCGATCGGATGCCGCAGGCGGTAATCCTCAGGAACGCTCGCGGTAACTTCACCGTCCGAGGTGGTGCAGGCTCCCAGTGCGATCGAAAGGCCCGAGAGTGCGCCGAGCACACCCAAGGTTCGGCGGCGATGGTTCAAAGTTCTGTTTGTCATCGTTCTGTCCTCGTCCCGCGTTGGCCGGTCGGTTCCGTCTCAGTCGGTGATGAAGCCGAAATTGCACGGGTAGCCTGCGACTTGCTCGACGCGGCCTGAAACGCCGTAGATTCGATTGATGCGGGCCAGCAGCGCCGATTGCGAATCCGACGCCGGCGCGAACCCGTCGTCAGGGCGCGACAGCTCTTTCTGGGAGACCGCCCGAACGATATAGGGCGTCACCAGAACCATCAGCTCGGTCTGGTTGTTGACGAAGTCCTGGCTTCTGAAAAGCTGGCCCAGGACCGGCAACTGGTCCACGCCGGGCATTCCGTTGACGGCCTGCTTGGTCTGTTCCTGGATCAGTCCGGCCATCGCCATCGAGCCGCCCGACGGAATCTCCAGCGTCGTTTCGGCGCGGCGGGTCTTGATCGACGGCACCGAAATGCCGCTGATATTGATCGAGTTGTCGTTCGAGATTTCAGAGACCTCGGTCATCACCCGTAGGCTGATCCGGCCTTCGGTCAGCACGACCGGCGTGAAATTGAGCGAGATGCCGAACTTCTTGAACGAGATCGACGGTGCGCATTGTCCGACGGCTCCCGACGCCAGCGTTTGGCAGGTGACGCCGGTCGGCACCGGAAACTCGCCGCCGGCGATGAAGGTCGCGGACTCGCCCGAGATCGCGGTCAGGTTCGGCTCGGCCAGCGTGTGGATCAGGCCTGCGCTTTCCATCGCCCGCATGGTGGCGGTGACCGACGGGGCGCTGCCGAACGTGCCGGTCAGGCTGTTGCCGGAGACCAGCGGACCGCCGTTTGCCGTGAACGGGTTCGAATTGTTGAAGGTTACGACCGTGTTGCCGTAATTCAGGCTGGCGCTGAGGTCGATGCCCATCTGCTTGACGATCGAGCGCGCGACCTCGGCGACGGTGACTCTCAACATCACCTGATCGCGGCCTCGGACGACGATCGAGTTGACAACCTTGTCGGCGCTCCCGACCAGCCGCGTGGCCAGGTCGCCCGCCTGTTGCGCTTCGACCGGACTCGATACGGTGCCGGTCAGCACCGCGCCGTCGCCGACGCCCTCGAGTTGAACGTCGGCGTTCGGCATGGCCTGTTTCAGGGCCGCGCGCACGCCGTTGAGGTCGCGCTTGACGGCGATGTCATAGGCGGCGATCTGCTGGCCGTCGGAATCGAAGAACACGACGTTGGTCTGGCCAACCTCCGTGCCGATGATATAGGCGCGCTGCGATGAATGGATGACCGCGTTTGCAATCTTGGGGTCGGCGACCAGCACATCCTTGATGTCGCGCGGCAAATCGATCACCACCGATTTGCCGATGCCGAGTGCGAGAAAGCGCGCCTTTTGCCCGCCGGAGGAAATCGGCGCTTCGGTGTGCGAGTCGCCCGCCGCGATTGCCATCGGAGCCAGGTTAAATGTCAATGCCGCCACGAGCGAGAACGACAGCGCGCGGACCAGAAAGGTCCGCACGATCGGCTGATTTCCCCTGCACGTCATTTCCGTCGTCCTCTTGGTCACTTCTGTGTCGTGTTCACTTCTGTGTGGATGCAGGGGTCGAGACGCCGTAACGGACGACGTTGATTCCGTTGCCACGTTTGGGGGCCTGATCGTCGGCACTGCTCTCGACGATGTTGACGTCGGCCATGCTGCGCAGCGCCAGCGCCAGCGTGCCGCTCTGACGTGCGGCGGCAAGAATCGCGGCTTGCTCGGGCTTCAATTCGAGTGTGACGGTCTTGCCGAGCACGGTGTTCTGGCCGTCTTTTTCCTTCGGCGCCTGATCAATCGCGAGCACGCGGATGTTGGCCAGGATGACTTCCGAGGTAACGACGTCGTTCGAACTGGCGTGATCCGGATTCTTCAGGTGTCTCGAAAGAATGACGTCGACATGGTCATTCGGCAGGATAAAGCCGCCGGCGGCGGTCTCGGGCGAGATTTCGGTCGAAATGGCGCGCATCCCGGAGGGCAGGATCGCCGCCATGAAGCCCGATCCATTGCCCTTGACCAGCTTCTGTTCACGGATCGGCTCGCCAGTGATGATCGGGACACGCGCGATCGAACCGGCAATCTGGGTGGTCGCGTCGGGACGCTCGCTGCGGCGGATGAAATTGTTGCTCGCCGTTGCCGCGGGCCAGGTCTGCCATTGCATGTCTTCGGGCTTGACCGTCTGGCCGAGACCGATATCGGCCTTCGCAACCAGCACGTCCACGGTTTGCAATTGGGCCACCGGCTGGGCTTGTGGAGGCCTGCTGTCAGACCCGCCGCCGCTCGCAAGATAAGCGGCAACACCGCCGGCACCGAGAGCGATGGTCAGGACAACAATGCGGGCGATATTCATACGCTTTTACTATCTGCTCTCACGCCGGGACATCTGAGCTGCACGGCGGCAGTCTCAGCTTCTTCCCTGTGCATGACTAAGCAGCAAAAGTATAAGCCTGCTTGAGGAGCGGCGGGTTTACGGCAAGCTGTGCGGGGATTTCTCCGCATGGTGAACGGAGTGTTATCCCTCGAAACAGAAGTTGCCGTACTTTCTTGTAAGCGCCGGACGGCGCCATTTGAAAAACAGCCATTTGCCGGCGATCACGCCGGCGTGCTCAAGGACGATGCGCGAAAACGCTGCCGCATAGCGGCCTTAATCATTTCGGCGTTTCGTCGCGAATGCGAAGCTTTGAATCAAGCCTTTGCCCGCTTCGCCTCGATGGTGTCCCAGATTTTCGCCGCGATGTCCGGCCCGCCGAGCCGCGCGATGGCGCGGATACCCGTCGGCGACGTCACGTTGATTTCGGTGAGGTTGCCGTCGATGACGTCGATGCCGACGAACAGCAGCCCGCGCTCGCGCAGCGCCGGGCCGAGGGTCGCGCAGATCTCGCGCTCGCGCGGGCTGAGCTCGGTCGCTTGCGCGGCGCCGCCGCGGACCATGTTGGAGCGCAGATCGTCGGCCGCGGGCACGCGATTGACCGCGCCGGCGAATTCGCCGTCGACCAGAATGATGCGCTTGTCGCCGTGTTTGACCTCGGGCAGGAAACGCTGGATCACCCAGGGCTCCTTGAACGTCACCGAAAACATGTCGAATAGCGAGCCGAAATTCATGTCCTGCGGCATCACGCGGAATACCGCCGCGCCGCCATGTCCGTGCAACGGCTTCATCACCACCGCGCCATGCTGGTCGCGAAACGCGTTGATCTCGTCGAGATCGCGCGAGATCAAAGTCGGCGGCATCAATTGCGGAAAATCCATCACGAATATTTTTTCCGGCGCGTTGCGCACGCTCGCGGGATTGTTGACGACCAGCGTCTTCGGATGGATCCGCTCGAGAAAATGCGTCGAGGTGATGTAGGCGAGATCGAACGGCGGATCCTGCCGCAGCAGGACGACGTCGAACGCCGCAAGCGGTTCGCGCCGCGGCTCGCCCAGTGTGAAATGATTGCCGACCTCGTCGCGCACGGTGAGCGTCTGGACCGGAGCCACCAACTCTTCGCCATGCAGTGAGAGCTTGTCGGGGGTGTAGTAAGACAGGCCGTGGCCGCGCTTCTGCGCTTCCAGCAGCAGCGCGAAGGTCGAATCGCCGCGGATATTGATGCGCGCGATGGGGTCCATCTGGACGGCGACATTCAGTTTCATGGGCAGGCCCGCTGGTTGGTCTTGTTGAAGAGGATGTTACGCGCTGGCGTCGAAGGCCGCCACCAGATGGCGCGGCAGACGCCGTGGCGCAATCAGCACGGCGTCGAAACGCAGGTCGAACTCGGCATGTTCGGGATGCGCCATCAGCCAGGCCCGGGCGGCATCGATGATGCGCCGTTGTTGACGCGGCGTCACGGCATAAGCGGCCTCATCGAGGCTGGCGCGGGCCTTGACCTCGACGAAGGCGAGCAGATTGCGCCGCCGCGCCACCAGATCGATCTCGCCATAGGGCGTGCGGAAGCGTTTGGCGAGGATGCGGTAGCCCTTGGCCATCAGGAACGCGGCGGCTCTGGCCTCCGCCGAGAGCCCGGTGCGAAACGCCGCAACGCGCGCCGGCGCGGCGGCCTTCACAGGAGCCGCCGCGGGCCGGGAACGGATATCGTCAGCCTTCGCCATCTTCGTCTTCCGCTTCGCTCTCCCTGGCGAGTGCAAGCGCGCGGGCGTAGACCTCGCGGCGCGGGCGCCCCGAAAGCTCCACCGCATGCGCAACCGCATCCTTCACGCTGTCGTGCTTGAGCCGGTCTCGCAAGACTTCGTTCAGCTCGTCTTCGTTCATGAGCTGGGCGTCGGCCGGCGGCGGTCCGATCACCACGACAAATTCGCCCCGAATCTCCAGCCCATCCGCCGCTTTGGCCAATTCGGCGATCGGCGCCCGGCGAATGTCCTCGTGCAGCTTGGTCAGTTCCCGGCAGATCGCGCCGTCGCGTGTACCCATGATCTCCGCGAGATCGGCAAGCGTATCCCTGATCCGGCTGCCGGATTCGAACAGGACGAGCGTGACGTCGATTTTGGCAAGCTCGGCCAGCCGCGCCCGGCGTGCCGTTGCCTTGGCGGGCAGGAATCCCTCGAAGAAAAACCGGTCGGTGGGCAATGCCGCGACCGACAGCGCCGCCAGTATCGAGGAAGGTCCGGGAAGGGCGGTCACGGGATAACCGGCTGCACAGGCCTCGCGCACCAGCTTGAAGCCGGGATCGGAGATCAAGGGGGTGCCGGCATCGGAGACAAGGGCGATGGAGGCGCCCTGCGCCAGCCGCGCCAGGATTTTCGGCCGCGCTGCGGCCGCGTTGTGCTCGTGATAGGGAGTCAATGGCGCCGATATCGCGTAGCGCTCGGTCAGCCGATGGGTGATTCGGGTATCTTCGCAGGCGATGACGTCGACGCCGGCCAGCGTTTCCAGCGCCCGCAAGGTGATGTCGCCGAGATTGCCGATCGGGGTCGCCACCAGATAAAGGCCGGGTGCGGCTTTTGGCGCAGCCAGGGTCTCGCCGCCAATGGAAAACCGGCGGGCGGTGAAGCCCGTGACGCCTTCGATGGTATCTGGGGAAGCAGCCTTTGCGCGCATCAGCTCAATCTAGATGGAACGGGGCGCCGGCGCCACGATCCAGCCCGGGAATCCCGGGAGCCGGTGCTCGGCACGACACGAGAGAAGCCGGAATTTCGCCCACCGGCGGGGTTGCCGCACGGGTATAATCCTTTTGTTTTGGTTAACTATTCGCCGACAATATGCCTGAATCCGCGTCTCCTGATGATTGGGAGGTGAAGTCCTGGCCGATGGTGGTCGGTCAAGAGAAGAGATGTGATGGTAGGCCCGCTCAATCGCAAATCCCAGCCCGTCGGGACGACCCGGCGGACGGTGGTTGGCCTGATTCTCGGCGCCCCCTTGCTTGGGGCCTGTTCTGGCGTGCAGCAGGGTCTCAGCCAGTTTTCCAGCCCATTCGGTTCGCAGCCCGGTCCCGCGGCGCCTGGTCCGGCCGGGCCTCCGCAACAACCGCTCGCGGTCGGCAACGGGCAGGTCAAGGTTGGATTGCTGCTGCCGCTGTCGGCGCCCGGCAATGCCGGCATCGCGGCGCAATCGATGAAGAACGCCGCCGAGATGGCGCTGGCGGAATTCCAGAATCCCAATATCCAGCTTCTGATCAAGGATGACGCCGGCAGCCCGCAAGGCGCGCAGCAGGGAACGCAGCAGGCGCTCGACGAGGGGGCGGAGATCATCCTGGGTCCGCTGTTTGGGATATCGGTCCCGGCGGCAGCGCAATTGGCGCGGGCGCGCGGTGTCCCGGTGATCGCGTTCTCGACCGATTCGAGCGTGGCCGGCCGCGGCGTCTATCTGTTGAGCTTCCTGCCGGAGTCCGATGTCAACCGGATCATCGAATATTCCACCAGCATCGGAAAACGCTCCTTTGCCGCGCTGTTGCCCGACAATGCCTATGGCAATGTGGTCGAGGCGGCGTTCAAGCAGGCCGTGCCGCGGCGCGGCGGGCGTATCGCGGCGTTTGAGAAATATGGCGCGGATCGCACCGCCGCCGTGCGCAGCGTGGCGCAGTCGCTGAATACGGCCGACGCGCTGTTCATCGCCGACGACGGCGATTCGGTGGCGGCGGTCGCCGATGCGCTGACCGCGGCGGGTGCGAATTTGCGCAATGTCCAGCTGCTCGGTACCGGCCTCTGGGACAATCCGCGCGTGTTTGCGAGCGCGGCCTTGCAGGGCGGTTTCTATGCCGCGCCGGATCCGTCCGGCTTCCGAAGCTTTTCCGGCCGCTACCGCGGCAGATACGGCTCCGACCCGGTGCGAACCGCGACGCTGGCCTATGATTCGGTGGCGCTGGTCGCAGCGCTGGCGCGAACCCAGGGGCCCCAGCGTTTTTCCTCCGACGTGCTGACCAATCCGTCCGGCTTTTCGGGCATCGACGGCCTGTTCCGGTTTCGCGCCGACGGCACCAACGAGCGCGGCCTTGCGGTGATGCGGGTGGGATCGGGCGGCGGCGCGGCCGTCGCGGGATCGCCCAAGAGCTTCGGGACGTAGTTTTCGTCGTGCCGGGCGCGCGACCATGCGTTCCCGCCGGGACGGCATTGGAAAGAATTACGCCGCCAGATCCGCCACCACGGCATCGAGCACCGGAAATCCGGACTGCGTCACCCGCAGCCGTCCATCGGCGTCGACAATGATGGCGCCTTCCTCGCGCAGCGTCGCGATGCGGTCTGGATCAAGCGCGCGGCCTGACAAGGCCGCGTAGCGTTCGGGGTCGATGCCCTCGGCCAGACGCAGGCCCATCAGCAGGAATTCGTCGGCGCGCTCTTCGCTGTTCAGGATGTCGTCGGTGACGATGGCGTGGCCGATCGATTCGACCCGCATCAGCCACGCCTCGGGCCGTTTTTCGGTGACGGTCGCATGTCTTGCGCCGTGGATGTCGAGGCGGCCATGCGCTCCCGGGCCGATGCCGGCATATTCCCGGCCGCGCCAATAAACCAGATTATGCCGGCATTCCGCGCCCGCGCGCGCATGGTTGGAAATCTCGTAGGCCGGTAGGCCCTGCGCCGCGCAGACCTCCTGCGTGACGTCGTAGAGCGCGCGCGCGACGGCTTCATCCGGCGTCTTCAGTTTGCCGGCGGCATGCAGCCCGAAGAACGGCGTGCCCTCCTCGATCGTGAGCTGATAGAGCGACAGATGTTCGGCGGCCTCGGAGATGGCGAGCTTCAGTTCATCGGCCCACATTTCGGGCGTCTGGTCGGGACGGGCGTAAATCAGATCGAACGAGTAACGATCGAAGGCGCCGCGCGCGATCGCCACCGCATCCAGTGCTTCGCGCGCCGTGTGCAGACGCCCCAGCGCCTTCAGTGAGGCATCGTCGAGCGCCTGCACGCCGAGCGAGACCCGGTTGACGCCGGCGGCGCGATAGCCGCGAAACCGCGTCGCCTCGACACTGGTGGGATTGGCCTCCAGCGTCACTTCCGCATCCGACGCCACGCGCCAATGCTTTCCGATCGCATCCAGGATCGAGCCGACGGTTTGCGGCCGCATCAGCGACGGCGTGCCGCCTCCCAAAAAAATCGACGTCACTTCGCGGCCAGGCGCGCGCGCCGCCGTGGTTTCGATTTCCCGCGCAAAGGCGCGCGCGAAGCGCTCCTCGTCGATCGGCGCATGCCGGACATGGCTGTTGAAATCGCAATAGGGGCATTTCGACAGGCAAAACGGCCAATGCACATAGACGCCGAAGGCTTCTCGGTCAGCGCGGCTCAAGGCAAATCTCCGCGAGCTTGACGAAGGCGCGGGCCCGATGCGACAGGCCGAGCCCCAGCGGCGGCAGGCCATGCTTTTCGATGCTGGTCATTTCGCCGAAGGTGCGTGTATGCCCGTCGGGCATGAACGACGGATCATAGCCGAAGCCTGCGGTTCCGCGCGGTGGCCATACCAGCGTGCCGTCGGCGCGCGCCTCGACTTCCTCGATATGATCGTCGGGCCAGGCCACGCACAGGGCGGAAACGAAGTGCGCCCGGCGCTGCTCGGGCGTGGTCGCGCCGCGCTCTTGCAGCAATCGCTCGATCCGCGTCATCGCGCCGGTGAAATCCTTGTTCGGGCCGGCCCAGCGTGCGGAATAAATTCCAGGTGCGCCGTCGAGCGCATCGACCACCAGTCCGGAATCGTCGGCGAAGGCCGGCAACTGCGCGGCTTTCGCCGCTGCAAGGGCCTTGATCTGTGCGTTGGCGCGAAAGCTCGTACCGGTCTCCTCCGGTTCATCCAGGCCAAGCTCGCCGGCCGACACCGCCTCGATGCCGTAAGGCGCCAGCAATTCACGCATCTCGGCAAGCTTGCCGGGATTGTGGGTCGCGATCACGAGCTGGCCAGTGATTCGGCGGTGCATGGCTTGCAGTCTACGCCATCCCGATTACGCGACCGCTATTTTCTGCAGGTCGACCAGCCGCGCCACGCCCTTGCGCGCCAGCGCCATCAGCGCCAGGAATTCGTCCTGCGAGAACGGCGTCTTTTCCGCCGTGCCCTGCACCTCGACGATGCGTCCGTCACCGGTCATGACGAAATTGGCGTCGGTATCGGCTTCCGAATCCTCGGCGTAGTCGAGGTCGAGCACCGGCGTGCCGTTATAGATGCCGCAGGAGACCGCCGCGACATTGTCACGCAGCACGTTGCCCTTCACCATGTTCCGGGTCTTCATCCAGCCGATGCAGTCGGCGAGGGCGACCCAGGCGCCAGTGATCGAGGCGGTACGGGTTCCGCCATCGGCCTGTAATACGTCGCAGTCCACCGTGATCTGGCGTTCGCCCAGGGCTTCAAGATCGACGGTCGCGCGCAGCGAGCGGCCGATCAGGCGCTGGATCTCGACGGTGCGGCCGCCCTGCTTGCCGGCGGCGGCTTCGCGGCGGGTGCGCTCCAGGGTCGCGCGCGGCAGCATGCCGTATTCGGCCGTGACCCAGCCCCGGCCCTGCCCCTTGAGCCACGGCGGCAACCGCTCTTCCAGCGTGGCCGTCACCAGCACATGGGTATCGCCGAATTTCACCATGCAGGAACCCTCGGCATATTTGACGACCCCGCGTTCCAGCGACACGGGACGCAGTTCGTCGGGGGCTCGGCGGCTCGGCCGCATCGGAATTCTCCAAAAAATCAGCGGAAAGGGTTGGCCGTGCTTGTAGGGGCGGCTGGGCGGTGCGGCAAGGCCTTTGGCACCGATGATGGCTTGTCACCGGGCCGCCCGATGGACAGATTAGGGACGGTTGTCTCAGGGAGTAGCCAGTGGCCCACCACGATCCGATCAGTCTGATGGCGCCATATGCCGGGCTCGCGCAGCTCAATGAGCGCTCGCGCGACATATTTCGTCAAATCGTAGAAAGTTATCTCGCCACCGGCGAGCCGGTCGGTTCGCGCAATATCGCGCGGCTGATCGCGGTACCGCTGTCGCCGGCTTCGGTCCGCAATGTGATGTCGGATCTCGAGCAGCTTGGCCTGATTTACGCGCCGCATACCTCGGCCGGCCGGCTGCCGACCGAACTGGGGTTGCGCTTCTTCGTCGACGCCCTGATGCAGGTCGGCGATCTCACCGAGGCGGAGCGGCAATCGATCCAGACCCAGCTCGCCGCCGTCGGCCGCGCGCAGTCGGTCGAGGCCGCGCTGGGCGAAGCGTTGACCCGGCTGTCCGGCCTGACCCGGGCCGCGGCGGTGGTGTTAACGGCCAAATCCAATTCGCGGCTGAAGCACATCGAATTCGTGCGGTTGGAACCGGAAAAGGCGCTGGCGGTGCTGGTCGGCGAAGACGGCCAGGTGGAAAACCGCGTGCTGACGTTGCCTTCCGGAGTTCCCCCCTCGGCGCTGACGGAAGCCTCCAACTTTCTCAACGCGCGCATCAGGGGGCGCACGCTGGCGGAGGCTCGTCTGGAACTGGAAACCGCGCTGGCGCAGGACCGCACCGAGCTCGATCATCTCACGCAGAAGGTGATCGCCGCGGGCCTTGCAAGCTGGTCCGGCGGCGACAATGAGGACCGGCAACTCATCGTGCGCGGGCACGCCAATCTGCTGGAAGATCTGCACGCGCTCGATGACCTCGAACGCATCAGGCTGTTATTCGACGATCTCGAAACCAAGCGCGGCGTGATCGATCTGCTCGGCCGCGCCGAAAGCGGCGATGGCGTGCGGATCTTCATCGGCTCGGAAAACAAGCTGTTTTCGCTGTCCGGTTCGTCCACCATCATTGCGCCCTATAGCGACGGCGCCGGCCATATCGTCGGCGTCCTCGGCGTGATCGGGCCGACTCGGCTGAACTATGCAAGGGTGATCCCGACCGTGGATTATGCCGCCCGCATCGTCAGCCGGATGCTGGGCGGGTGAACCCGCCTGCGCCGCGCTTCGAGAGCTTGATTTTCGTCGCCTAAAGCACGATATCCCGGGCCAGCAAATCCCCGATTGACCCGAACCTGAGCGATTTTTCGAAAAGGCAACCCATGACCGATCCGAACCGGCCCCATGAAGATCCGGCGAATGCGGCGCAGGCCGAGCCCGTGGTCTCGAAGCCCTATGTGATGCCCGACGATCCGGAGACAGGATCGGTCGAGGCGTTGACAAAGGAAGTGGCTGAGGCGCGCGACAAGATGCTGCGTACGCTGGCGGAGATGGAAAATCTGCGCAAGCGCACCAGCCGTGAAGTGGCCGACGCGCGCACTTATGGCATCACCGGCTTTGCGCGCGACATTCTCGACATCGCCGATAATCTGCAGCGGGCGCTGGATGCGCTCCCCGCCGAGGCCAAGGCCACCGCCGATCCCGGCCTGAAAGCGCTGATCGAAGGCGTCGAATTGACCGAGCGCTCGCTCATCAACACGCTGGAGAAAAACGGCGTCAAGAAGTTCGATCCGTCGGGCGAGAAATTCGATCCCAATTTCCAGCAGGCGATGTACGAAGTCCCCGATACGTCGGTGCCTGCCGGGACGGTGGTGCAGGTCGTGCAGGCCGGCTTCATGATCGGCGAGCGCGTGTTGCGGCCGGCGCTGGTGGCGGTCTCGAAGGGCGGCGCGAAAGCCGCCGCGCCTGAGGCGACCCAGAACTAAAGCGCGATATCCGCCGACTGGATGCGTTTGACGCCGGCCTGGGTCATGTCGGCCCAGGCCTTGGCAAGCGAGCCCAAGGTGTCGAGGCCGCGGCAGGCGTCTTCGATCACCCAGGTCTCGAAGCCGGCCTTGCGCGCGTCGAGCGCGGTCCAGGCGACGCAGAAATCGGTGGCCAGGCCGGCCACGAATACCTGCTCGAACGCGCGGGCCCGGAGATAGGCGGCCAATCCGGTCGTGGTCTTGCCGTCAGCCTCGGTGAAGGCCGAATAGCTGTCGACGTTGTGGTGAAATCCCTTGCGAATGATAAGTTCGGCTTGCGGGATCGAGAGATCCCGAGAAAGCGCGGCGTCGTCGGTTCCCTGCACGCAATGGTCGGGCCACAGCACCTGCTTGCCATAGGGCAGATCGATCGTTTCGAAAGGCTTCTTGCCCGGATGCGAGGAGGCAAAGGAGATGTGTCCGGGAGTATGCCAGTCCTGCGTCATCACCACATGGGCGAAGCCGCCGGCGATCCGGTTGATGACAGGCACGACCTGATCGCCGTCTTTGACGGCAAGGCTGCCGCCCGGCAGAAAGCCGTACTGGACGTCGATGACCAGAAGGACCGATGCGTCGCCGGGTTTGATCAATGCTGCTGCCTCAAGCCCAATCAGCCCTTCTGCTGAAGTCCGTCACGCACGGCGCGGAAACGCGGAAACGCCTTTTCCCACTGGTCGCGCGGCGAGCTGCCGACGATGCGCAACACGTTGGGGCCGCCACCAAATCGCAGCCATTGCACCACCGTGACCTTGGTGTTGTCCTTGCCGCTGGTCGCGTCGATACGCGTCTCAAATCCGGGCATGCCGTCGATCCTGACCGGCTCCGACATCGTAATCCTGGATTCATGGATGCCCGGAAACGAGGTCAGGGCTTGTTGGGCAAACCGGTCGCGATCGTCGGGCGTCGCCGGCGACTGCCCGACCACGCCGATCACCATGAAAGGAGCGGCCTCGAATCCGGTCGCTTCGTCGGCATCGGCGAGAACGACAGCGGCGCCGATCGCCAGCGTGCGGACGTTCTTGAAATCGGCGAGTTCTGTGAGCTTGAACGGCATCTGCGCAAGCTGCTCGTCGACCGGAACCTCCTTGCGGATCGCGGCCGAGGCAAACATCTTGCGCACCGCATCGTCGGTGTAGATCTTGCTCACGTTTTCCGGAACCTGCACCGCGATATAGCCGGAGAACGTGCCGCCCGGCATGATCATCGAATAGCGGCGCAGGTTGACGGCGCCATCCTTGGCGTCTTCGACGGTGTAGTAGGCCATGCCGGCCGTGGTCTCGATGCTCTCCGGCCTGACGCCGGGGATATTGTTTGCCGTCTCGGACTTCAAGGCGTTCGCGACTTCGCTGTAGGCGCCCGCCGGGAGCTCTGCCACCAGCACTTTGACGCTATGGTCCTCGGTCTCGAATCCGAGGAAGGTCTTGGCGGGCGCCAGGCCGACCAGCGGGGTCAGGCCGACCCGGATGCCCGGCGGAAACACCGGGTCCGCGGCGAAGGCCGGGCAGAGCGTGGCGATGAGCAGGGCGAGCGCGGATAAAAACCGAATGTGGGTCATGAAAATCTACTGGGTTCGCATTGAGGCCGTTCAATGGTCGGCAGGGGCGGCCAGTCGCGGCAGGATTCGGAGGCGCGACCCGATTCAGGGTACCCGCTTTTAGCCGGTTTGGTCTCCCGGCAACAGATCGGGGGCAGGTCCTGGTTAACCTGTTGCTGACCGGCTCGCTTGCGGATATGTCGGCAACGCCCTGAACCGCCGGCCTGCCCGACACTATCTTTGAAAAAGGGCAGGCTTTTCGCGGGGTGAAGCTTGCGTCCAGTCCTTGCAGGCCCTAGCCCCCCTCCTATATGAGGCTCACCGTCGCAATATCGCGAGTTTTTGAACGCTTGGGGGTTCGGTTTGGTGCGCCGTCAGGGCCCGACCAACCTGCCACAGAAAAAAGGGTATGAGAACCATGGGAAAGGTCATTGGGATCGATCTCGGCACCACGAATTCGTGCGTTGCCGTAATGGATGGCAAGGCGCCGAAAGTCATCGAGAACGCCGAGGGTATGCGGACCACCCCGTCGATCGTCGCTTTCAGCGATGATGGCGAGCGTCTGGTCGGCCAGCCTGCCAAGCGCCAGGCGGTGACCAATCCCGAGCGCACCTTCTTTGCGGTCAAGCGCCTGATCGGCCGCCGCTACGACGACCCGATGGTCGAGAAGGACAAGAAGCTCGTCCCCTACAAGATCGTCAAGGCCTCCAACGGCGATGCCTGGGTCGAGGCCGACGGCAAGACCTACTCGCCCTCGCAGGTCTCCGCCTTCATCCTGCAGAAGATGAAGGAGACCGCTGAGGCCCATCTCGGCCAGAAGGTCGATCAGGCCGTCATCACCGTTCCCGCTTATTTCAACGACGCGCAACGTCAGGCCACCAAGGATGCCGGCAAGATCGCCGGGCTTGAGGTGCTGCGCATCATCAACGAGCCGACCGCGGCCGCTCTGGCTTATGGCCTCGACAAGTCGAAAGCCGGCACCATCGCGGTGTATGACCTCGGCGGCGGCACCTTCGACGTCTCGATCCTCGAGATCGGCGACGGCGTGTTCGAGGTGAAGTCGACCAACGGCGATACATTCCTTGGCGGTGAAGACTTCGACATGCGGCTGGTCAGCTATCTGGCCGACGAGTTCCAGAAGGAGCAGGGCATCAACCTGCGCAACGACAAGCTCGCCTTGCAGCGCCTGAAAGAGGCCGCCGAAAAGGCCAAGATCGAGCTGTCCTCGACCACACAGACCGAAATCAACCTGCCCTTCATCACGGCCGATCAGACCGGGCCGAAGCATCTGACGATGAAATTGACCCGTGCCAAATTCGAGGCGCTGGTTGCCGATCTCGTCGACAAGACCATCGAGCCCTGCCGCAAGGCGCTGAAGGATGCCGGCCTTACCGCCGGTGAGATCGGCGAAGTGGTGCTGGTCGGCGGCATGACCCGCATGCCGAAGATCCAGGAAGTGGTGAAGCAGTTCTTCGGCAAGGAGCCGCATAAGGGCGTCAACCCGGACGAAGTCGTGGCGATCGGCGCGGCGATCCAGGCCGGCGTCCTGCAGGGCGACGTCAAGGACGTGCTGCTGCTCGACGTGACCCCGCTGTCGCTCGGCATCGAAACGCTGGGCGGCGTGTTCACCCGCATCATCGAGCGCAACACCACGATCCCGACCAAGAAGAGCCAGGTGTTCTCGACGGCCGAGGACAGTCAAAACGCCGTCACCATCCGCGTCTTCCAGGGCGAGCGTGAAATGGCGGCCGACAACAAGATACTGGGCCAATTCGACCTGATGGGCATTCCGCCGGCGCCGCGCGGCATGCCTCAGATCGAGGTGACCTTCGATATCGACGCCAACGGCATCGTCAACGTTTCGGCCAGGGATAAGGCGACCGGCAAGGAGCAGCAGATCCGGATTCAGGCGTCCGGCGGTCTGTCCGAATCCGACATCGACAAGATGGTCAAGGACGCCGAAGCCAATGCTGCGGCCGACAAGAAGCGCCGCGAGGCGGTCGATGCCAAGAACCACGCCGATTCGCTGGTGCATTCCACCGAGAAGGCGCTGGCCGAGCATGGCTCCAAGATCGCGGACACCGAGCGCCGCGCCATCGAGGACGCCGTCAGCGACCTGAAGGAAGCGCTGAAGGGCGACGATGCCGAGGCGATCAAGACCAAGACCAACACGCTGGCGCAGGCCTCGATGAAACTCGGCGAGGCGATGTATACGCAGCAGGCCGAGAGCGATGCGGCCAAAGACGCGGCAAAGGATGATGTCGTCGACGCGGAATTCACCGAGGTCGACGACGACAAGAACAACAAGAAGTCTGCTTAATTCAGGCGACGAACATGACCCTCATGCCAAAGAGCGCACGGTGCGTCTCAATGGGTGAGGGTCATTTTTCATCAAGCCGAAGACCGCATCTTTCAAAGCGCGTTCCCTTGAAATGACGACGAACTTCTGGCGGATTTGACGGATGTCCACCAAGCGCTGCTATTACGAAACCCTCGAAGTCGAGCGCGACGCCGACGAGTCCAAGCTCAAGGCAGCCTTCCGCAAGCTGGCGATGAAATGGCATCCGGACCGGAATCCGGGCGATGCCAGCAGCGAAGTGCGCTTCAAGGAAATCAACGAGGCCTACGAGGTTCTCAAGGACGGTGAGAAGCGCGCCGCCTATGACCGGTACGGCCATGCGGCGTTCGAACAGGGCACCGGCGGCGCCGGACCTGGATTCGGCGCGGGCTTCGCCTCGTCGTTTTCGGATATTTTCGAGGATCTGTTCGGCATGGCCGGACAGCGTGGGCGCGGCGGCGGTGGCCGCGAGCGCGGTGCGGATCTGCGCTACAATATGGAAATCACGCTGGAGGAAGCCTATCTCGGCAAGACCGCGCAGATCGAGATTCCGGTTTCCGTCACCTGCGAATCCTGCTCGGGCACCGGAGCCAAGGCCGGGACCAAGCCGAAAACCTGCTCGATGTGTGGTGGCGCCGGCCGTATCCGGCAGGCGCAGGGATTTTTTACGCTGGAGCGAACCTGTCCGGGTTGCCAGGGACGCGGCCAGATGATCGAGGATCCGTGCCCCTCATGTTCGGGGTCGGGACGGGTGACGCGGGAGCGGACCTTGTCGGTCAATATTCCGCAGGGCGTCGAAGACGGCACCCGCATCCGCCTTGCCGGTGAAGGCGAAGCCGGCGTCCGCGGCGGGCCTTCGGGCGACCTCTACATTTTCCTGTCGCTGGCCTCGCACGAGTTTTTCCAGCGCGACGGCGCCGATCTGCATTGCCGCGTGCCGATCTCGATGGTGACGGCTGCGCTCGGGGGCGAATTCGACGTGCCGACCATCGACAAGGGCAAGACCAAGGTGAAAATTCCTTCCGGGACTCAGTCCGGCCGGCGTTTTCGCATTGCATCAAAAGGCATGCCGATCCTGCGCTCGCGCCAGACCGGCGACATGTACGTTCAGGTCGCGGTCGAAACGCCTCAAAATCTGACCAAGCGGCAGCAGGAATTGCTCGCTGAGTTCGAAAAATTATCGTCCGGTGCAACGCAACCGGAAGCCGCGGGTTTCTTCACGAAAGTCAAGGATTTCTTCGGCAGCCGTGCTGCCCCGCAATGACGGTGTTTGGCTTGACCGTTTCAACGGCGGCCTATACGTCTTTGTGACGATATTCTGACATTTGCCGCTTCATTGCGGTCCCTCCTGGTAGTGACATGTCATTGCACTCGTCTGTGCGAGCGTTGAAAAAGCCCCGTCTCGATGACGAGGTGCGCTTTCTCCGTTCATGGATCGAGAAACCTCTGCATATGGGCGCGGTGATGCCGTCGGGGCGGATGCTTGCCCGCACCATGGCGCAATATGTCGATGTCGACTCCTCAGGACCTGTCGTCGAACTTGGGCCGGGTACCGGCGCGATTACCAACGCGCTGATCGAGCATGGCATCGATCAGAAGCGGCTCGTGCTGGTGGAATATAATCCCGGCTTCTGCGCGCTGCTGCGCGATCGCTACCCGCAGGCCAAGGTCGTGCAGGGCGATGCCTACAAGTTGCGGGACTCGCTGTGGGAGGTGCTAAGCGATCCGGCCTCCGCCGTGGTCTCCGGCCTGCCGCTGGTCACCAAGCCGATGCTGACGCGCCTGAAACTGATCCGCGAAGCCTTTGCGGCGCTGGCGCCGGGCGCACCGTTCGTGCAGTTCACCTATTCGGTGGTGCCGCCGATTCCGAAATCGCTGCCGGGCGTTTCCACGGAAGCGTCCGAACGGGTCTGGATGAACCTTCCCCCCGCGCGGGTCTGGGTGTATCGCAAGCGCTGATACCGCCCGAATTTGTCGCGCGGCGGTTTCCGGTGGATCGTGATCCCTCTTTAGTTTGAGCATGATCTTTCGGAAAACCGGTTCCCACTTTTCCGGATCATGCTCCAACGCGATTTCCAATCATGGCCGCGCTGAAAATCCTCGTGATCCCCGGTTCGCTGCGCACCGGCTCGCTCAATGCGAAACTGGCGGCGGCGATCGCCCATGAAATCGCGCTGGCCGGCGTCGAGGTCACTCGGATTTCGCTCGCGGATTTTCCGCTGCCGATCTATGACGGCGACCTGCAGGCAAAATCCGGCGTGCCGAAGAACGCGGTCAATCTCAAGCGCATGATCGGCGCGCATCAGGGGGTTCTGATCGTGACCCCGGAATACAATTCTTCGGTCCCGCCCTTGGTCAAGAACATGATCGACTGGGTGACGCGCGTACAGGATCTCCACGAAACCCGGGGCCAGGTGTTTCGCGAACGCGCCTTTGCGATCGCGGCGGCTTCCGAAAGCCGCCTCGGCGGAACCCGGGCGCTGGCGGCGCTGCGGTTGATTCTCACGGCCTGCCGGGCGACGGTGATTCCGAACCAGCTTGCGCTGTCCTATGCGAACGAAGCCTATGACGACATGGATCGGCTGAAACAGCCCGCCGACGCCGAAGAGCTAGAGGCGCTGGTGCGGCAGTTGATCGAATTCTCTCAATATTCGATGTGAGGTGACATGCAGCCCGCCAATATCGCCCCTCGCGACCGGTTGATCGTAGCGCTCGACGTGCCCGGCGTGGCCGCGGCGGAAGAGATGATCGCGAGGCTTGGCGACAGCGTCACCTTCTACAAGATCGGTTACCAGCTCGCCTATGCCGGCGGCCTGCCGCTGGTCGGCCGGCTCGCGGATGCGGGGAAAAAGGTCTTCATCGATCTCAAGTTGCACGACATCGGCAACACCGTGGCGCGCGGGGTCGAGAGCATCGCTTCGCTGGGCGCGACGTTTCTCACCGTGCATGCCTATCCGCAGACCATGAAGGCGGCCGCCGAGGCGCGGGCGGGATCGAATTTGAAGATCCTCGCCGTTACCGTATTGACCTCCTATGACGACGGCGATCTCGAGGCTGCCGGTTATCGCCTTGGCGTATCCGCTCTGGTCGAGACCCGGGCCCGGCAGGCGCAGGCGCTCGGTATCGATGGTCTGGTCTGTTCGCCGGAAGAGGCCGCCCATTTGCGCAACATGATCGGCCGGCAGATGAATCTGGTGACGCCGGGCATTCGGCCTGCGGGATCGGCGACAGGCGACCAGAAACGTATCATGACGCCGGCCCGCGCCATCGCCGCCGGCGCCGATTATCTTGTGGTCGGCAGGCCGGTGATGGAGGCCGCCGATCCGAAGGGCGCGGCGGAGGCCATCCAGGCGGAGATCGCGCAAGCGCTGGGTTAAACAAGCAACGAGGGAGAAAAACGGATGGCGAAGGGATATTGGATCGGTCGCGTCGATGTTCACAACGAGGAAGGCTACAAGCCCTATGCGCTGGCCAACGCGGCCATCTTCAAGAAATTCGGGGGGCGGTTTGTCGTGCGTGGCGGCAAGTTCACCGCAGTCGAGGGCGAAAGCCGCTCGCGCAACGTCGTGATCGAATTTCCCGACTACGAGACGGCGCTGGCCTGCTACCGCTCGCCGGAATACCAGGACAACATCAAGGTACGGCAGCCGCATTCGGTCGCCGAGATCATCGTCATCGAAGGTTACGACGGGCCGCAGCCCTGAACCCGAACGCCTGATCCAGTCTCGGTCGGTTGCCGGAACTGCCTGCGACCGCTATACGGCGAAGAGAGGGAGAGCCATGGCGGATATGCGCTTGATCGTTGCGGGGGCCGGCGGCCGGATGGGCCGGGCGCTGACGCGCGTCATTGCGGAGACGTCGGGCGCGGCGCTGGCCGGCGCGCTGGAGGCGCCCGGTTCCGAACTGCTGGGCCAGGACGCCGGTGTGCTGGCGGGCCTGCCCGCCAATGGCGTCGCATTGTCCGCCGACCTGTGGTCGCTCTCGGCCAATGCCGACGGCATTCTGGATTTCACGGTGCCGGGCGCCACCATCGCCAATGTCGCCATTGCCGCCCAGCGCGGGCTGGTTCACGTCATCGGCACCACCGGCCTGTCGGCGTCGGACGATGCCGTGATCAGGAGCGTCACCTCGCGCGCTATCGTGGTCAAGTCGGGCAATATGAGCCTCGGCGTCAATCTGCTGGCGGCGCTGGTGAAGCGCGTGGCGCAATCGCTGGACCAAAATTTCGACATCGAAATTCTGGAGATGCATCACAAGTCCAAGATCGATGCTCCATCGGGCACGGCGTTGATGCTCGGCGAAGCCGCCGCCGCGGGCCGCGGAATCGAACTGGACAAACATTCGGCGCGCGGCCGCGATGGCGTTACCGGCGCGCGGCGGGCCGGCGATATCGGTTTTGCCTCGTTGCGCGGCGGCACGGTGGTCGGCGATCACAGTGTGATCTTCGCCGGTCCCCATGAGCGCATCACGCTGTCGCATCATGCCGAGGACCGTATGTTGTTTGCGCACGGCGCGCTGAAAGCAGCGTTATGGGCGCATGGCAAGCAGCCCGGCTTCTATACGATGGCCGACGTGCTCGGCCTCGGCGACACCTGAATTCAGTTCGAAAGTACAACGGAAACCAGAGCAATGAGCGATCGTCTTCTTGTGCTCGTGCGCCACGGCGAGAGCGAATGGAACCTGAAGAATCTCTTCACCGGCTGGAAAGACCCTGATCTCACCGAGAAGGGTGTCGCGGAGGCCAAGGAAGCCGGCCGCAAGCTGAAGGCGCAGGGACTGTCGTTCGATGTCGCCTTCACCTCGATGCTGACGCGGGCCCAGCACACGCTCGATCTCATGCTGGCTGAAATCGGCCAGACCGGGCTTCCGGTCAGCAAGAACCTCGCGCTCAACGAACGTGACTACGGCGATCTATCCGGCCTGAACAAGGACGACGCCCGCAAGAAATGGGGCGAGGAACAGGTCCTGATCTGGCGGCGCTCCTACGACGTGCCGCCGCCCGGCGGCGAAAGCCTCAAGGACACGCTGGCGCGCACGCTGCCTTATTATGTCCAGGAGATTTTGCCCGGCGTGCTGCGCGGCGAGCGTACGCTGGTGGCGGCGCACGGCAATTCGCTGCGCGCGCTGATCATGGTGCTGGAGAAGCTGTCGCCGGAAACCATCCTGAAGCGCGAACTCGCCACCGGCGTGCCGATCATCTACCGGCTCAATGCCGATGCGACGGTCGCCTCGAAGCTCGATCTCGCGGCCTGAAACCTCGTCGCCGGGATTTTAGGGGAGCCCCACCTGCCCGGCTTCCCAGCCCAGCATCGCCTGCTTGCGAGTGATGCCCCAATGATAGCCGGTCAGCGCGCCGCCCTTGCCGAGCGCGCGATGGCAGGGCACCACGAACGACACCGGATTCCGGCCGACCGCAGCGCCCACCGCGCGGGACGCCTTCGGCTTGTCGATCCGGGTCGCGATATCGGAATAGCAGACCGCGCGGCCCATCGGGATTTTCAACAGCGTCTCCCACACCCGGACCTCGAAGTCGGTGCCGATCAGGACCACGCGCAGCGGCTGCTCCGGACGCCACAATTTCGGATCGAAGACCCGCTGCGCCAATGCGGCCGTGCCATCATGGTCCTCGACATAGGCCGCGTTCGGCCAGCGCCGTTTCAGGTCGGCGAATGAAACCTGTTCACCGCCGGGATCGGCGAAGGCAAGCCCCGCCAGTCCGCGGTCGCTTGCGATCACGATCGCGCTGCCGAACGGGGAAACGTGAAATCCATAGCGCAGCGTCATGCCGGCGCCGCCGTTCTTCCATTCGCCCGGCGACATCGCCTCATGGGTGACGAACAAATCGTGCAGCCGCCCCGGACCGGACAGGCCGGAATCGAGCGCGGCATCGAGCACGCTGGCGGAATCGCGCAGCAGGCCCTTGGCGTGATCGAGCGTCAGCGCCTGCATGAAGGCCTTTGGGGTCAGCCCGGCCCAGCGCCGAAACAGATGGTGCAGTTCGTCGGGCGTCACGCCGGCCGCTTCCGCCATCGCCTCGATGGCCGGCTGCGCGCGCCAGCGTTCGGAGATGAAGGCGATCGCCCGCCGCACCGAATCATAGTCGCGGAGCGCGGCGTTCTGCGGGCCGGGCTTGGCGAGCCGATTTTCATTGATGGCGAGGGTCATCATCACCGTGGATGTAGGTCAGGCAGGGCTCCCAAACCACCCGATTCCTGACCGCGTTCAAGTGATCGGATTATAGGTCGGACCGCGTTTGGCGGCCTGCAACGCCGCCAATAACGCCTTGGCAAAGCTTGCTTTTTCATCGGGCCCCAGGAAATTGGCGATAGAGACCCGGCGGCCCCGCGAGACCAGATAAAGCCGCTCGATACCGAACTCGGCATGGATCTCCTGATCGAGCTGTACCCATACCGGATTGAGCACCCACTCGACCACGTGACCGCGGTGGCTGACCCGCCTTACCCGCAATTCGGAGGGCGTCACCGAAATCTCCTCGGTCGCCCTGGCGCGCCGGAAATTGATCTTGAACGCCCAGTAGATCAGGAGCACGTCCAGTCCGAAAAAGCCGAACACCGGCCAGGCGCCCATCAGCCAGAATGCAAAGCCTGCGACAAAGCTGATCGCGCTGAGAAACGTCATCAGCAGGATAAAGCCGGTGCGGTTCAGCGAACGGTGCGGCGTCAGCAGCGCGGAAAACAATTCGGGCTCGCGCGGCGCCGGATCAAAGTCATTGCCTGCGGTCATCGCAGCTCAGTATACCCGGATCATGGCCAAAATCATCCGCAAGGCGCCCGCCAAATCCAGCCGCCAAGCCGCCCAACGCGACGGCAAGTCCCCCGTTCGATCGGGCAAGAAACCGGAAGCCAAATCAGCCTTCGCCAAATCGCCGCAAAAGACCAAGGCCAAATCACCGCCCGCGGGCGTAGCGAAAAAATCGCCGAAGGCTTCAGCCGGGTCCACCACCAGGCCCGTCAAGCCCTGGACACCCGCCGAGGTCTACGAGGCGTTCAGCCGCTTTCGCAAGGCCAATCCCGAGCCGAAGGGCGAACTTGAGCATCTCAATCCCTATACACTCCTGGTCGCCGTCGTGCTGTCGGCGCAGGCGACCGATGCCGGCGTCAACAAGGCGACGCGCGCCCTGTTTGCCGTCGCCGATACGCCGCAAAAGATGATCGAGCTCGGCGAGGACAGGCTGCGCGACTACATCAGGACCATCGGCCTTTACCGCACCAAGGCCAGGAACGTCATCGCGCTATCGCGAAAGCTGATCACCGATTTCGGCGGCGAGGTGCCGCGCACCCGCGCCGAGATCGAATCGCTGCCCGGCGCCGGGCGCAAGACCGCCAACGTCGTGCTCAACATGGCGTTCGGGGAACGCACGATGGCGGTCGACACCCATGTATTCCGCGTCGGCAACCGCACCGGCCTCGCACCCGGCAAGACGCCGCTCGAAGTCGAGCTCGGGCTTGAGCGCGTGATCCCGTCCGAGTTCATGCTGCATGCCCATCACTGGCTGATCCTGCACGGCCGCTATACCTGCCTCGCGCGAGCACCGCGCTGCGAGGTCTGCCTGATCAACGATCTTTGCCGCTGGCCGGAAAAAACAGTGTAGGTGCGGACCCGCGCCCGCTCGCTCCGGCGATCATCCCGCCTTCTGTAAGAATCTTCGGATGATCGCCGTGCTTGTGTGCGATTGAGGCCGGGCATACGCTCTCCCATCAAGGTCCGGATCAAGGACCAATCGGGAGAGACGCCGTGCGATTGCAATCCGCTGTGGTTGCGGCCGTGGAAGCCGCTTGCCTTCTTCTGTCCTTCGGATCCGAAGCTCGGGCGCAGATTTCCGACGATGTCGTCAGGATCGGCGTGCTCAACGACCAGTCCGGCCTCTATGCCGATCTCGGCGGCCCGGGCACCGTTACCGCGGCGCGCATGGCGGCGGAGGATGCCGGCGGCAGCGTGCTCGGCAAGCCCGTCGACATCATCTTCGCCGATCATCAGAACAAGGCCGATATCGGGGCAGCGATCGCGCGGCAATGGTTCGAGGCCGGCAAGGTAGACATGGCGATCGGATTCGACAATTCGTCGGTGGCGCTCGCAGTCGAGCAGCTCGCTGCCGAACATGACCGGATCGCGATTGCGGGCGCGGTCGGCAGCACGGCCTTTACCGGCAAGTCCTGCACGCCGACCGAAGCATCCTGGATCTATGACAGCTACGCGCTCACCACGAGCCTTGCCAAGGCGATCGTCGCGCAAGGCCTCGACACCTGGTTCTTCATCACGGTCGACTATACGTTCGGACATTCGCTCGAGGCCGATGCGACCAGCGCGGTGCAGGCGGCCGGCGGCAAGGTGCTCGGCAGCGTGCGACATCCGCTCAACACCGCGGATTTCAGCTCCTATCTGCTGCAGGCCCAGGCGTCGGGCGCGAAAGTCGTGGCCTTCGCCAATGGCGGCGGCGACATGGTCAATGCCATCAAGCAGGCGAACGAATTCGGCTTGACCAAAAACCAGACGATGGTGACGTTGCTGGTGTTCCTGTCGGATGTTCACGCCATGCAGCTTGAGGCTGCGCAGGGACTGAAATTCGTCACCGGCTTCTATTGGGATCGCAACGACGAGACCCGTGCCTGGTCAAAACGCTTTTTCGAGCGACAGGGAAAAATGCCGACCATGGTGCAGGCCAGCGCCTATTCGGCGATCCGTCACTACCTGGCCGCCGTCACGTCGGCGGGCACCGATGAGGCCAAGACAGTGATGGCGAAGATGCGGGAAATGCCGGTCAATGATTTCTACGTCAGGAACGGACGCCTGCGCGAAGACGGCCGCCTGGTGCATGACATGTATTTGGCCCAGGTGAAGACGCCGCCGGAATCCGCCGCGCCGTGGGATTATTACAGGATCCTGGCAACGATTCCCGGCGATCAGGCGTTCCGCCCGCTGGACAAAGGCGGTTGCCCGCTGGCAGCGCAGCACTGATCGCGGAATGGTGCTGGTGAAGCGGCGCTATGCTGCCGGCAGGCCGGTCTTGCGTGCCGGCTCGATCAGTTCCGGCCGCGAGCCGGAGAGTCGCTTATGCATGTGAACCATGAACGCCATGCCGAACAGCGGCGTGGCCAGGTTGACGATCGGGATCGACACGAACGCCGCGATCACCAGTCCGGCGGTGAAGATGATCCCGGCATTTTGCCGCCGCATCGCCTTGGCTTCCTCAGGCGAGCGGAATCGCATGGCGGCGAGTTCGAAATATTCCCGGCCGAGCAGCCATGCGGTCGCGATGAAGAATACGATGACGCCGGCCCCCGCAATGAACACGAATGGCAGTGCGATCAGATAGACCAGGATCGTCAGCAGCGCGGCCTTGATGCCTTCGATCATGGCGACGCTGAACGGCAGCGCCGTTCCCGGCCGCTCGGCCGGATAGTGTTCGCGCTCGACATGATCGGCGACCTCGTCGACGAAGATGCTTGCCACCAGCGAGGTGATCGCCGGCATCAGGAACACCGCCCCGAATACGATACCGAGGCCGGCGGCAATCGAGACGATCCATGAAACGATATTGAGCGGGGTGTGGGAGCCCGGGCCCAGCATCGCCTCCGCCCAGCCTTCGCCCGATGTCGCGAACCAGCTCAACAGCCGCTGCAGCCCGATCGCCAGCACCACGATCAAGGTTAGCGCCAGCCCGATCGATCGCCACAGGATCGAACGCATCGGCGGCGACAGGATTTGCGAGAGCGCCCTGGCGGCAGCATCTATCATCGTCGTCGGTTCCTCCGGAACGGTCCTCGCAGAGGTAGAGATACAAGCCGGTTTCGGCAAGGCCGGGTGGCGGGAACGATCACGGGCCGTTCCTTCGACGCCCGCCGCCTCAGGCGGCTCCGAGTGCTATTTCTTCCGGCAGCGTGATCCGCACGATGAGGCCACGCGGCGCGCGATCGACGAGGGCGATATCGCCGCCATGTCTTTTGACGATATCGCTGGCGATTGAAAGTCCGAGGCCGAAGCCGCCATCGCTGCGCGCATGGTCCGCCTTGAAGAAGGGCTCGAATACCCGGTCGCGCAATGGCTCGGGAATCCCTGGTCCGTCGTCGGAGATTTCGATTTCGGCCGATCCTTTCTGGTCGATGCCGATTCCCGCGATGACGGTGTGGCCGTGCTTCAGGCCATTCTCGACGATGTTGGTGAGCGCGCGCGTCAGGGCCTTCGGCTGGCAGACCCAGGTCAGCCGGGCCGGTCCCCGATAGGAGACGGAATGTCCGATATCCGCGAAGTCGGAGCAAATCGTCTGCAGCAGGCTCGGCAGGTCTACCTTGGACATCGTTTCGGCCTTTGCGTCATCGCGCAGATAGTCCAGCGTCTCGTCCAGCATGCGGCTGATCTGGGCGATGTCGCCGAGCATCGCGCCACTCAGGCCGGCGTCGCCAACGCGCTCGGCACGCAGCCTCAGGCGGGTGAGCGGCGTCCTCAGATCGTGGCTGATCGCCGCAAGCATGCGGCCACGATCGTCGAGCAGCGCACGGATGCGCGTCCGCATCCCGTTGATGGCATCCGCCACCTGCCTGATTTCGCGCGGGCCCTTGAGACTGACGTCCTGATCGTCCTGCGGCAAGCGGCCGAATGAATGCGCCGCCTTGGCGACGGCGGCTAGCGGTGCGATGATCCAACGGATCGCGTATATCGAAAGCAGCAGCGCGAAGATCATGATGATCGCCAACACGAGGGTGGTCGGTGTCAACAGGTGACGCCACAGACTGATTCCCTCCGTCGGTTCGAACACGAGAGCCTGCCGTTCATCGAGCCTCACGATGAGCTGATATCGTGAACCGGAAGGCGTTCGAAGCCTGTTTAGGACTTCGATCCCCGGCTCCGCATTCAATCTTCGGATCACGAGCGAGGATGACACCGGCATGCCGACGCGGCCCGGCAAGGGCGCGAGACTGGATATTGCGACGCGGCTGACCTCAAAGCCGATATTGCGTGCGTTTGCGATAACGGTGTCTGCTTCATCGGGAGTCGCTGCCGCGCGAACGAGCCTGGTGATGTCGGAAATGCGAAACGCTGCGGAGCTTGAGCTTCGTCCGGGAAAGGTCACATCGAAAAAGAAAACGACGACGGCCAAGGTGAATATCATGCCGAGTATCACCGAGACGGCGACGATACCCGTGACCTGCCCGGTCAGGCTACGCGGGATCAGGCGTTTCAACGCTTTCGTCACGCCTGCACCACATCGGGCGTAAAGACATATCCTCCCAGACGGACGGTCTTGATAATGGACGGATCACGTGGATCAGCCTCGATCTTCTGTCGGATGCGGCTGATATGGACGTCGATGCTTCGTTCGACGGGACCGGCCAAACGCCCGTGGGTCAGTTCGATCAACTGCTCTCGCGTCAGGATTTGTCCCGGGTTGCGGCAGAAGACAAGCAGCAGATCGAATTCGACGCTGGTCAGGGCAATCCTGATGCCATCGGGATCGTGAAGTTCGCGCGGCGTGGGATCAATCTGCCATCCGGCAAAGCAAAGTTTCCGCTCGCGCAGTCGCGTCAGTCCCGGCGCAGTTTCAGTGCGACGCAGGACGGTGCGTATCCGGGCGACAAGCTCGCGTGAATTGAAGGGTTTTGTAACATAGTCATCGGCGCCCATCTCCAGGCCGACAATGCGGTCGATGTCCTCGCCCCGCGCTGTGACCATCACGATCGGAATCGATGAATGCGCCCGGAGCCGGCGGCAGATGCTGAAACCATCCTCGTCCGGCAGCATGAGGTCAAGCAGAACGAAGTCGATGCGGTGCTGGTCTAGCACCGCATCCATCTCTTTTGCCGAGCCGACAAAGAACGGCTCAAATCCGCTCTCCTTGAGCACCTCGGTCAACATGCGGGCAATCTCTGCATCGTCTTCGACGCACAGGATGCGCGCTTTTGCGCGCAGCGGAACAAGAGGCAGAAGACCCATGGATTCCGTTAAGCCGAGCATTTGGCGAATTTAAAGGCAAATGGCGTTCGAGATCATAGCCGTAAATGTAAAGTTTTATTAAGGCCGCGCCCCGCCATTGCGCTGCCGGGCAAGGACGGTCATGACGTTGTTCATCGAAAAAATTGCGTGACCGGAACAGACAAGTTGGTAAAACCATCGCTGCCAAAGCTGCTGTTTTTTACCGCGCAACTGACAGCGGCGGTGGCGCTGTCAGGTTGCGCGAGCGCGCCGATGACCCGGACGGGGTCGCTCACTTCCTACGATAATATGGAGTCCTCGAACGGCGCGTTGACCAAGTCGCTTATCCGTGTCGACCATGATTATGTTCTTGCGGCAAGATCGGTGAGGATTATACCGACGGCGTTTCCGGAGGCTGTGTCGTCTCCGATTCCCGCGAAAGAGCGTGTACTGGTAGCGAATGCGGTTGACCGGTCGTTGTGCGCCAGTCTGAGCGACCGGTTCGAAGTGGTGGGCAGCGGCGAGCCGGCCGATCTGACGGTTCACGCCGTCATCACGGATGCCGCAGCTACGAACGAAGTGGCGGCAGGCGCATCGAAAGTTATTTCAATCGTGCCCGCGGCTCTCAGCCTTGGCGCGCCTGTTCCGGTGCCGCGCCTTCCGATCGGATTGGGAAGTCTTTCCCTCGAGGCGGAAGCCCTTGACAGGGCCGGCCACCAGCAAGCCGCCATGATCTGGGCGCGCGGCGCCGATTCATTCACGAGTTCTCCAAGGGTTTCGACATCGGGTGATGCCTATGACCTTGCGACGGCGTTTGGCGGTGATTTTAGCCGGTTACTGGTGACCGGTAGCACGCCGTTCGGAAAGATGCCGGCATTGCCATCGTTGCAGAAGATCGGATCGTCGCTCGGCGGAAAGCCGAAATATGCCGCCTGTTCAGCATTCGGAAAGGCGCCAGGCGTGGCCGGCATGGTTGCTGAGCATGTCGGCTTGCCGCCGGAATGGACCGATGACGGCGCGGCGCCGGCTGACAAGCCGTAAGTCCGCCTGGCATCCGGCCAGCTTTCAAGCCGCTGCTTCTTCAACCGAGGTTATTTCTTCTCCAGGAAGCGCCGCTTCCTCGTCAATCCCTTCAGGAACGAGCGGCGGCGGCTGGAGCGGTCCTGGAAACAGGCCGAGATCGCCCGCTACCTCCCGGAGCGGCTTTTGTTTGTCGGCCCAGTGCAGCGCGGTGTAGTCGAAGCCGAGCACGATGGTGGGTTTGACGATTTCGAAATAGGGCGAGATGTCGAAATCGCGCGGCATGTAGAGCGACGAGTCGCGGATGTGGAGGATTTCGCGCCGGGCCTGACGGCTGCCGGCAAGGGTGACCTTGGGCAGGATCGGATAGCGCACCGCATCGAACGCCTGCGCGATCAGCGCCGAGCAGATCATCTTGGTGGGATCGCCGGAGCCGAACGCGATCATTCGCCGCCGCCAGCGTTGCGGGACCGGGAGCGGAACCAGATAGCGCATCAGATCAAGGATGTTCTTGGTGTCGTAGCCGAAGCCGATCCGGTTGATCGCGTAGCGGCAGACCGTGTTGCGGTCCTCGAACGACAGGCCGATCGGGCGGCAGAGCCGGGTGTGATAGGGAAAATATTTCGACAGCGGCGCAGTGGTGACGCCCTCGCCGATATTGGCCTCGATCAGGACATGCGGTTCGCCGTCGGGCTCGGTCGCGCCCTCGATCGGCCCGACGAACAACGCGGAATGCGACCAGGTGGACTGGGTAAGGTATTTGATGATGCCGGAAACCCGGTTGTTGCCTTCGACCAGCAGGACGTCGCCCTGCTCGATAACGCCACGCAGATGTTCGGGGTCGCTTGGCGTAAACGGCTCGTAGCCCGGCAATTCCTTTTGCAGGTACCTTGCGATCCACTTGCCGACGGTATCGAGCACGACGCCCATGAGAGCAGCTTTCCCCCCAGGCGGCCTTGTCCGGCCGCTTTGTCTTTCCTTATCATGGGCGAAAGCTGTTGCAATTTGGTTCATGCCCTTGGCAGATCAATCATGATTGATTCACCATGATGGTTGCTGAGCCCCTTGGGATGCGGCAAGATTCACCAGACGTTCCCGTATTTGCAAGCCTTTCGGAAACCACGACATGACAATGACGCGCCGCGATTTCCTGTCGGCGTCCGTGGCCTTGGCGATGCCACCGGCGCTTGGCGCCCGCGCCTGGGGAGCGCCGCTTCCCCGTGAAGCCGATATCGTCGTGATCGGCGCCGGCGCTGCCGGGATCGCGGCGGCGCGGCGGATTCAGGCCGCCAATCGCAAGGTGATCGTGGTCGAGGCCGCGAGCCAGATCGGCGGCCGCTGCCTCACCGACACCACGACATTCGAGGCGCCGTTCGATCGCGGCGCCCGCTGGTTGCAGAATTCCGACACCAATCCGATGATCAAGCTCGGGCGGAGTGCGGGTCTCGATATCTCGCCGGCGCCGCTGGGCCAGAAAATCCGTATCGGCCGCCGCAACGCGCGGGCCGGTGAAACCGAGGAATTTCTCGCCGCCCTGGTGCGCGCCAACCGCGCCATCGACGACGCTGCGCGCGGCCGGGCCGATATATCCTGCGCCTCGGTTCTGCCGAAAGACCTCGGCGACTGGGCCGGGACGGTGGAGTTCGTGTTGGGGGCCGATTTTGCCGGCAAGGATCTGAAGGACATTTCCGCGATCGACAAGGCCCGCGCCCATGACCACAACGTCGCGATCGCCTGTCGGCAGGGCCTGGGTACGCTGGTTGCAAGACTCGGCGGAGACGTTCCCGTCGCGCTGTCGACGCCGGCGAACCGCGTCAGCTGGAGCGGGCGCGATGTCATGGTCGAAACGCCGGCCGGCAAGATCGCAGCGCGCGCCGCCATCATCACGGTGTCGAGCAATGTACTGGCGGCCGGCAACATCAAATTCACGCCAGATCTTCCCAAGCGCCAGCTCGATGCCGCGGCGAAATTGAGCCTTGGCAGCTACGATCACATTGCGCTGCAACTGTCGGGCAATCCGCTCGGGCTGGCGCGTGACGATGTCATCATCGAGCAGAGCAATTCGACGCGGACGGCGCTGTTGTTCGCCGATATCGGATCGTCGTCGTTATGCGTGATCGATGTTGCCGGCTCGTTCGGCCGCGATCTGTCGGCGCAGGGCGAGGCGGCGATGGTGGCGTTCGCCTCGGAATGGCTGGCAAAACTGTTCGGCAGCGAGACGGCCGCGGCGATCAGGAAGACCAGCGTCACGCGCTGGAACGAAGCGCCGTTCGTGCTCGGTGCGATGTCATCGGCCGCGCCCGGCGGACAGCCGTCGCGCGGGATTTTGAAAGAGCCGGTCGGCAGCCTGTTCTTCGCCGGGGAAGCGACCCATGAGACGCTGTGGGGAACGGTCGATGGCGCCTGGGAAAGCGGCGAGCGCGCTGCGGATGCAGCGCTGCAAAAAATCGGCGGGCCGAAAGATACGTCGTCCGTGCGAGCGCCGCAGGCGCGGACGCCGAAGCCGCGCCGCGCTGCGGCGCCGGCCCGAACCGCAACGCCGTTCTCGCCGATCGATTGATGCCGTGGCCGCATCGCGCGCGATGGCTATCGCGTTTTCGAGCGGGAGCTTGCCCTGCATTTGATCCGATGCCCTCATTCCGGGTCTGGTGCTAACGCACCATCCCGGAATGACAGTGGTTGAGTCGAGGATCACACTGGCAGCTTCAATTCCATCAAATCCCTGGCGACGACGATCCGGCCCTTGAACGTCTTCTTGGCTTCGCTGCTCCAGTCCTCGTCGGTCACATCCAGGTCGCCCGGCACCAGATGGCTGAGCACCAGCACCTTGACGCCCGCGGCGTCGGCGATGCGGCCGGCATCGTCGGCGGCGGTATGGCTGTCCAGCAGATGTTTCTTCAGCGTCGCGCCATTCTTGACCCTGGTGACCAGGCGATCGACCCAGGGGACGTAGAGCGCCTCATGCACCAGCACGTCGGCGCCCTTGGCGAATTCCGCGAGTTTCGGATTGTAGGCGGTATCGCTGGAGAACACGATCACGCCGTCCGGCGTCTCGAATTTGTAGGCGAAATTATCGGTGATCGGCGGGTGCGGCGTGCGGAACGCCGTCACTTTGACGTCCGGCGTTTGCAGCACCACGCCGTCTTCGGTGATGTCCTTTGCGATCAGGAGCGGTCGCGGATCGGGACGGCCTTCGTCTTCGATCCTGGTCTCGACGTCGAATTTGTTCAGCTCCCAATAGGTCCTGGTCATCGCTTCGAGGCCGTTCGGGCCGAAGGAATGGAGCGGCGTCGAAAGGCCGGCTGCCCAGGCGTTGTAGACGAGATTGCCGTATTCGAGATTGTGATCGGAATGGTGATGGCTGATGAAAATATATTTCACCGATTCAAGCGGCACGCCGGCGCTGACAAGCTGATGGCTGACGCCCATGCCGCAATCGATCACGAACGGGGTGTCGTTGACCATCACGAGGTTAGCGGGATTGGAGGGCGTGACGCTGACGCGCGGGCCGCCTTTGGTGCCCAGGAACACGATTTTGGTGCGGGGCTTCGCCGCTGTCTGCGAAAGCGCCGGTCCGGCGACCGCGGTAGCGGCACCGGCGAGGGCGAGCTTCAGGATATCGCGGCGTTCGATCATGATGTCCTCCCGTTGATCTTTCCGTTGGTCGTTTCTTGCGGCGCGTAGCTAACGGTATTCACCGATGGAGCAAAGCCGACTTTCGTCACGCCGGCAACCACGGCGGATCAGCGCAATACGCGGTCGAGTGTGGGCAGGCCGACGATCACCGCGGCGGCGATCAAGACGTAACAGATCGAGCGAAACAGCGCCTCGCTGGCGCGGCCGAATAATTTGGAGCCGAACCAGACACCGACGGCATAGGCCGGACCGACCAGGCATGAGAAGCGAAGCGCGTCCCATGTGATCAACCCGGTGAAAGCGTAGCTGACGACGGAAAAGGAGTCCGAGGCGCCGAAGAACAGCAGGATGTTGGCGCGTGCGATGTTGGAGGCGATCGGCCGGCCGAGCCAGTAGCCGACGATCGGCGGTCCGCCGGTCTGCGCCAGTCCGCTGCCAAAGCCGGACAGGCCGCCGATGACGATGGAAAGCAGGGGGTGATCCTTGCCGCGATAGCGCCAGCCCGACAGCAGCAGAATCAGCAGGGCGACGACAAATCCGGAGATGATCCAGCGCGTCGTCACGGGATCGAGCCGGATCAGGAAATAAGTGCCGATCGGCACGCCGAAGAAGGCGCCGGCGACCATCACGGCGGTTGCTTTGCGATCCGCATGTTTCCAGGCATTGGGCAGAAGCGGCGCGGCGGCGACGAAATCGATCACCAGCAAGAGCGCGGCGACCAGGCGCGGCGCCGCGATGCTGCTGGCCAGCGGCATGAAAATCAGCGCCGAGCCGAAACCGGAAAACCCGCGTGCGACGCCGGACAACAACGCGATCGCGCAGATACCAGCGACGACACTGATGCTGACATCCGCCGGGATCAGGCTGAACGCGCTCATCCCTCGCGGCAAACGCGAAGCGTTTGCGTGGAGATCACACTCCGAAAAGAAACGGGGTTCATGCGCGCAGGCTGCCGCCGGTCTTCTTGGTCACCTCGGCCACGATCCTGGCGCCGACCGCGTCGATTTCCTGGTCGGTCATGGTCTTCTCGCGCGGCTGGATCGTGACGGCGATCGCGATCGACTTCTTGCCGTCCTCGATGCCTTTGCCCTCATAGACATCGAACACCGTGACATCGGTGATCAGTTTCTTGTCGACGGCTTGCGCGGAGCGGACGATATCGCCGGCGCGGACGCTGCGATCGACGATAAAGGCGAAATCGCGCGACACCGGCTGGAATGCCGACAGCTCGATCTGCGGCTTGGCGCGGGTCGGTTTCTTCTTGGCGTCGGGAATGCGATCGAGGATCACCTCGAACGCCATCAGGGGGCCGTCGGCGTCGAGCGTTTCCAGCGCGCGCGGATGCAACTCGCCGAAATAACCGAGGATGTTTTGCGGGCCGATCTGGATGGTGCCGGAACGCCCCGGATGCAGCCAGCCGGGACCGCCGGGGACGATTTGCAGCGCCTGCATCGGCGCGCCGGCGGCCGACAGCGCCGCGAACGCATCGGCCTTGGCGTCGAACGTATCGGCTGTGGCCGAGCCCGACCAGTTGCGCCCGATGCCTTTCGACGACGCAAAGCCGTGGCGGACGCCGGCGGCGGCGATCAACTGGTCCTGCGGTCTGTCGCCCTTGAAGATCTGCCCGACCTCGAACAGCGCCACATCGGCGAAACCGCGATCGTTGTTGGCCTGCGCCGCCGCGACCAGGCCCGGCAGCAGGCTCGGCCGCATCTCCGACAGGTCGGAGGCGATCGGATTGGCGAGCGTGAGCTCGGCCTGGCCGCCGCCGAACAATCCGGCGGCCGGCTTGGCGATGAACGACCAGGTCACCGCCTCGACCATGGCGCGCGCGGCCAGCGCGCGCTTGGCGCGGCGGGTGCGGAGCTGGATCGGGGTCAGCACCGGCTTGCGCGGCGCGTCGCCGCGCTCGAACGGCGTCATCGGCACCTTGTCGACGCCGACGATGCGCACGATCTCCTCGACGATATCGGCTTTGCCATGCACGTCGCTGCGCCAGGACGGCACCGCGACCTTCATCACCGGGCCGGTGCCGGCCATCATGAAGCCGAGGTGGCTGAGGATGCGCCGCGTCTCCGCCAGCGATACCTCGATGCCGGCGAGACGCTTCACCTCGGACAGCGGAAAATCGATCACGCGGTCGTCGCCATGAGCTTTGCCGACGACGACGTTCTCGGAAGGCGTGCCGCCGCACAGCTCCATCACCAGCCGCGTCGCCATTTCGAGCCCCGGCACCATGAAAGCCGGATCGACGCCGCGCTCGAAACGATAGCGCGCGTCCGAGTTGATGCCGAGCTTGCGGCCGCTCTGGGCGATATTGATCTCGTTCCACAGCGCCGATTCGATCAGCACGTCGGTGGTGCTGTCGTCGCAGCCGGAGGCTTCGCCGCCCATGATGCCGGCCAGCGATTCGACGCCGTGATCGTCGGCGATGACGCAAACATTGTTGTCCAGCGTATAGGTACGGCCGTCGAGCGCCAGCAGCGTCTCACCGTCGCGCGCGCGGCGCACGGTGAGGTGGCCCTTCACTTTCGCGGCGTCGAACACATGCAGCGGCCGGGCGCGGTCGTAGGTCATGAAATTGGTGATATCGACCAGCGCGTTGATGGGCCGCAGCCCGATCGAGGTAAGGCGCTGCTGCAACCATTCCGGCGACGGACCATTCTTGACGCCGCGCACCAGCCGCAGTGCGAAGCCCGGACAGAGCCCTTCATCGTCGACGGTGATTTTCACCGGGCAGGGAAACTCGCCCTTGATGGGACGGATCGCGGGGTCCTTGAGCTTCCCCATGTCGGCCGCGGAAAGATCGCGCGCGATGCCGTGGACGCCGGTGCAGTCCTGCCGGTTCGGCGTGAGGTTGATCTCGATCACGGGATCGCCGAGCCCGGCCCATTGCGCATAGCCGGCGCCGATCGGCGCATCGGCCGGCAGCTCCAGGATGCCGTCGTGATCTTCCGAAATCTGCAATTCCGCCGCCGAGCACAGCATGCCGCGGCTCTCGACGCCGCGAATGGTGCCGACGCCAAGCGTGATGTTCTTGCCGGGGATGAAGGTGCCGGGCGGCGAAAACACGCTGACGAGGCCGGCGCGCGCATTCGGCGCGCCGCAGACCACCTGCACCGGTGCGGCGGCGCCCTGTTCGTTCTTTTGGCCGGTATCCACCATGCAGACCCGCAAGCGGTCCGCATTGGGATGCTGCTCGGCCGAAATCACCCGCGCGATGGTGAAAGGCGCAAGCGCCTTCGCCTTGTCCTCGATGTGTTCGACTTCAAGCCCGATCATGGTGAGCTTGTCGGCGAGCTTTTCCAGCGGCTCGTCGGTGTCGAGATGTTCCTTCAGCCAGGAAAGGGTGAATTTCATGAGCTCAGCCCTCCCGCCAGCGTCGGGACGTCGAGCGGTTTGAAGCCGTAATGGCTGAGCCAGCGCACGTCGCTCTCGAACAATTGCCGCAGGTCCGACATGCCGTATTTCAGCATCGCGATGCGGTCGATGCCCATGCCCCAGGCAAAGCCCTGATACACATCGGGATCGATGCCGCAGGCGCGCAGCACGTTGGGATGCACCATGCCGCAGCCGAGAATCTCCAGCCAGTCCTCGCCCTCGCCGAAGCGGATCTCGCCCTTGTCGCGCCGGCACTGGATATCGACCTCAAGCGACGGCTCGGTGAAGGGGAAGAACGACGGGCGGAAGCGCATGTTGATGTGATCGACCTCGAAGAACGCCTTACAGAACTCGTGCAGGATCCATTTGAGGTGGCCGAGATGCGATTCCTTGTCGATGACGAGGCCCTCGACCTGGTGGAATTGCGGCGTGTGGGTGGCGTCGGAATCGATGCGATAGGTGCGGCCCGGGCAGATGATGCGGATCGGCGGCTTCTGCGTCAGCATGGTGCGCACCTGCACCGGCGAGGTGTGGGTGCGCAACAACATGCGCGAGCCGTCCGGCTTCGGGTTGAAGAAGAACGTGTCGTGCATCTCCCGCGCCGGGTGGCCTTCCGGGAAATTCAGTTTGGTGAAGTTGTAATCGTCGGTCTCGATGTCCGGCCCTTCGGCGATGGAAAATCCCATGTCGGCGAAGATCGCGGTCAATTCGTCCATCACCTGGCTGAGCGGATGGATGCGGCCTGTTTCCGCGGGCGCCTCGCGCAGGGGCAGCGTGACGTCGAGAGTCTCGGAGGCCAGCCGCGCATCGAGCGCGGCCGATTTCAGCACGTCGCGGCGTTCGGCCAGCGCCTGCGTGACCTTGTCCTTGGCCAGGTTGATGGTCGCGCCCTGGGTCTTGCGTTCGTCCGGTGACATCTTGCCGAGCGTGGCCAGCAAAGCCGAGATCGATCCCTTCTTGCCGAGGGCCGCGACCCGCACAGCCTCCAGCGCGGCCTCATTATCCGCCGCGGCGATTTGCGTGAGGATTTCGGATTCGAGTTGAGCGAGGTCGGACATGGCGATCCTTGGGCAAAGGCAGTTGAAGAACCACTTAAGCTGCCGCAACGAAGGCGCGCCCCCTCTCCCTTTGGGAGAGGGCTGGGATGAGAGGTTACGATCTATCGATAGGCCGTAACCCTTCACCCGGCGCTACGCGCCGACCTCTCCCGATGGGAGAGGTGAAAGCAAAGGCTTTTCGAGAACTTACGCCGCCAGCGCGGCCTTGGCCTTTTCGGCGATGGCCTGGAACGCCGCCGGCTCGTGGATCGCAAGATCCGACAGCACCTTGCGGTCCACGGTGATTCCCGATTTGGAAAGGCCGTTGATAAAGACGCTGTAGGTCATGCCGAACGGGCGCACCGCGGCGTTGAGGCGCTGGATCCACAACGCGCGGAAGGTACGCTTCTTGCGCTTGCGGTCGCGGAAGGCATATTGGCCGGCCTTGTCGACAGCGGCCTTGGCGGCGCGGATGGTGTTCTTGCGGCGGCCGTAAAAACCCTTGGCGGCCTTGTAGACTTTCTTGTGCTTGGCGTGAGAGGTCACACCGCGTTTGACGCGAGACATGACAGATATCCTTGGAAATCAGAGGTGATGGAATGCCGCGCGGACGCGGCCCGGCTCAATGAATCGCTGTTCTGCGATCAGGCGTTCGGCAAGAAATACTTCTTGATGTTGTCGCCGTCGGTCTTGAACAGCACGCGGGTGCCGCGGAGCTGACGAATCTGCTTCTTCGTCCGCTTGATCATGCCGTGGCGTTTGCCGGCATGGGCGGATATCACTTTACCGGTGCCAGTCACCTTGAAGCGCTTTTTAGCGCCCGATTTGGTCTTCAGCTTGGGCATTTGGCTCTCCTATGGCCGCAACACGAAAACGCCCGTGAAGGCGTCCGGTCGGCTAAAATGCTCGTTAGAGCGTTGAAAATGCTTAGCTATTTCCGAAATGAAACAGCCCGCATAAACACCGCCACGGCAGCCCTTAATCAGCCGGGCGATGAAGGCAGGGCTTATGGCAGAGCCAGGCCGAATTGGCAATAACGGAACGAGGCCGCACGGCGGCATTGTGCGCCGGAAAGGCAGCGCAGGGCCCGTTCTCCCATTTGCGGGAAAAGGGAGACGGCCACCGCGAGGCGGGAGCCGATAGAATAAAAAGGTCCGCCAGACTGCCCTGGCGGACCGTTATCCAATGGCAGTTCGTGATTAACCTAGCGCGGCGCCAGAACCATCACGACCTGACGGCCCTCGAACCGGGCGTCCTGCTCGACCTTGGCGTATTCGGCGACATCGGCCTTCACCTTGTCCAGCAGCTTGGTGCCGATTTCCTGGTGCGCCATTTCGCGGCCGCGGTAGCGCAAGGTGATCTTGACCTTGTCGCCTTCCTCGAAGAAGCGCTGCATCGCCCGCATCTTCACATCGTAATCGTGATCATCGATCATCGGCCGCAGCTTGATCTCCTTGATCTCGACGATCTTCTGCTTCTTGCGGGCCTCGGCGGCTTTTTTCTGCGCGGAATATTTGAACTTCCCGTAGTCCATAATCTTGCAAACGGGAGGAACGGTATTCGGCGAAATCTCCACCAGATCCATACCGGCATCGAGGGCCATCTTGATCGCAACCACCGTTTCGACGGTACCCTGGTTGGTACCGCCCTGGTCGATCAGCTGGATCTGCGCGTTGCGGATCTCATCATTGGTGCGCGGCCCGTCTTTGGTCGCAGCGGGCGGGGCTCTATTAGGACGGCGAATGGGTAACTCTCCAAAGTTGTGAAGGAAGGGCGCTATTCTGAAGGAATAAGGCCGAGCCGGCAAGCTCGCACGCGCGCCCCTGCTCAAAAACCATCAAATACGAGACATTTCGGTCACGGCCCACAACGCGCATCGGGGCCAAAGGTTCAGGCCGGCTCGCATCAAAGGCTGGGATCACCTCACATAGAGAGCAGGGTTTTGCTTCGCAAGCGTCGCGATGGCCACAAGCCGGTATCTGCGTCCGTTGACGGACGGCGCCTGCTGCATCAAACAGCAGGCGAAAGATGAAAGATCCATGACCGAGCCATCAGCAAACGCAACCGATCCGGAACTGGCCTTTATCGAAGTCGGCCAAGATGGTGGTCTGCGCCGCATCGCGGTGCGCGCCCGCACGGGCGGTGGTCCGGGCCTGTTCTGGCTGGGCGGCTTCCACTCCGACATGAAAGGCACCAAGGCGCTGGCGCTGGATGCCTGGGCGGCCGAACAGAATCGCGCCTGCGTCCGGTTCGATTATTCCGGACACGGCGAATCCGGCGGTGCGTTCAGGGACGGCACCATCGGGCGCTGGTTCGAGGAGGCGGTCGCGGTGTTCGACCGTTTCTGCAGCGGTCCGCAGGTGGTCATCGGTTCGTCGATGGGCGGCTGGATCGCGTTGCTGCTGGCGCGCGAAATGGCGCGGCGGGCCGACAAGCGCGCCTCGCTGGCGGGGCTGGTGCTGATCGCTCCGGCGCCGGATTTTACCGAAGAACTGATGTGGAAAGGTTTTTCGCCGGAGATTCGCCAGCAGATCGAAACCAGCGGCGAGTGGCTGCGTCCGTCGCAATATGGCGACGAGCCCTATCCGATCACGCGTGCGTTGATCGAGGAGGGCCGCCATCATCTCGTGCTCGGCAGCGCCATCGAGGTCGGCTGCCCGGTGCATATCCTGCAGGGTGCGCAGGATCCGGATGTGCCGTGGCGGCACGCCTTCGCGCTGGCGCACCGGCTACCGGCCGACGACGTGGTGCTGACGATGGTCCAGGACGGCGATCACCGCCTGTCGCGGCCGCAGGATATCGCGCGGATCATCGCGGCGGTGGCGGAAATGAAGTAAACTTATTTCTGCACGTCATCATCCGCCTTCGCGGGCATGACGGTTTTGATTGGGAGGACGCGATGAACCCGACCGCCATGCTGCGCGCCTTCTGTGACGCCGTCGAACGGCGAAATGGCCGGGCGTTCGCTTCCCTGTTCACCGAGGATGGCGTCTATCACGATGTTTTCTACGGCGTCTTCGAAGGCCGCGAGAAGATCGCCGCCATGATCGACGACTGGTTCTACCGCACGGCGGCGGATTTTCGCTGGGACATGCATACGCCGGTCAGCGACGGCGAGACGCTCTATGCGCGCTATACGTTCAGCTATCGCTCGACGCTGCTGGAGGCCAAAGATGCTCGCGCGATGTTCGAGGGCGTCGCGATCATGCAGCTCCGCGACGGCGGAATCGCGAGCTATCGCGAGGTAGCCGACACCGCGCCTGCCTTCGTCGATATGAACTTCGCCCCGGAGCGCATCGCCAGGATCGCCGCCAGACAGGGCGCGGAATTGAAGGCGCGGCCCGAGATGAAGCGACATCTGGAGCGGTGATTTTTCATTCCGTCATTGCGGGGAGCGTGAGCTCCAACGCCATCCAGTTTCTTTTTCACAGCCTTGATTCCATTGTTCGCTTGCAGTGACGGTTAGTTTCTCGCGACAGCCGTATTTGCGAGTTGCCATTCCTCGCGAACAGTTTCGTCCGCCTCCGCGCCGATCGCCTCGGCCGCCAGCGCCGCGAATGCTTCTTGCTCCATCAGTTGTGACAGTGCCCAGACCGCGGCGCCACGGACCAGCGGGCTGTTGTCGTCGAGCAGGCGCCGGGCCTCGATCGCCATATCGGCATCGCCCGAGTTGCCGATCGCGATCAGCACGTTGCGGATGAATCGATCGCGGCCGATGCGTTTGACCGGCGATTTCGTGAACAAGGCACGAAATGCGGCGTCATCCAGCCGGGCGAGATCGCCAAGGTGCGGCGCGCGCAATTCGTCGCGCGCGGCGAGCTTGGCCTCGCGCCCGGCCTGGGCAAATTTGTTCCAGGGGCACGCCGCGAGGCAATCATCGCAACCATAGATGCGGTTGCCGATCGCTTTGCGGAATTCATGGGGAATCATCCCCTTGTTCTCGATCGTCAGGTACGAAATGCAGCGCCGTGCATCGAGCTTGTAGGGTGCGGGAAACGCCGCGGTCGGGCAGATGTCGAGACAGGCCTGGCAGGAACCGCAATGATCGGCTTCTGCCTCGTCTTTCAACAAATCAGCGGCGGTGAAGATGGCGCCGAGAAACAGCCAGGAGCCGAACTCGCGCGAGACCAGGTTGGTGTGCTTGCCCTGCCAGCCGAGCCCGGCCGCCCGCGCCAGCGGCTTTTCCATCACGGCCGCGGTATCGACGAAGACTTTCACCTCGGTGCCCGAGGTTGCGGCCAGCCAGCGCGCCAGCGCCTTCAGCCGCTTCTTGATGACGTCGTGGTAATCGTCGCCCTGCGCATAGACCGAGATCGCGCCGTGTGTTCGCCGCTCCAGGATCGCGAGCGGGTTTTCATCCGGCCCGTAATTGACGCCGAGCATGATCACGGAACGTACACCGGGCCACAGCACGCGCGGATCCATCCGGCGTTCCGGCTGTGCCGCGAGCCAGTCCATGCCGCCATGCGCGCCGGCATCGAGAAAGGCGCGGAAATGCCGCGCGGCGCTTCCAGGAACATCGGGATCGGTGACGCCGACGCAGTCGAAACCAAGCGCGCGGGCTTCGTTGGCGAGCGCGGCCTTGAGGTCTGTTGGCGCGAGCTTGACGCCGGCGTTCAGAAGTCGAGGTCCACATAGGTGCGCGACGCCGGCACCCCCGCCAGCCATTCGCTCAGCAGCGGACGGAACGACGGGCGGGATTTCACCCGCGCGTACCAGGCCTTTGCTGCCTCGTCCTCGATCCATGGCACATCGCCCAGATAATCGATCGCCGAAAGATGCGCTGCGGCGGCGAGATCCGCATAGGTCAGGTTGTCGCCGGCCAGATAGTTCCGCGTCTGCGCCAGCCAGCCGATATAGGCCAGATGATAGCGCACATTTGCCTTGGCTGCGCGGATCACGTCCGTCGCCGGCGCGCCGCCGCCATTCTGCTCGCTCATGAAGCGCTTGTAGATGCGCTCGGTGACCAGCGGATTGGAGGCTTCCTCGAAAAATTTCTCGTTGAACCACGCCATCAGCCGGCGCACTTCGATGCGTTCGGCCGTCGTCGTCGGCAGCAGCCGGCGGTTGTTCATCTTCTCGCCGTAGGTTTCGTCCAGATATTCGGCGATGATGCCGGGACCGGGAATCGGCGGAATGCCATCCGACGTCAAAAGCGGCGTGGTGCCCGCGGGATTGAGCGCAAGATACCCCTCGCGCCGCTCCCAGGCCCGTTCCTCCACCAGCCGCAGATCGAGGCCGTATTCGCCGAGCGCCAGGCGGACGAAACGCGAATGCGGACAGAATGGATGATGGAACAGCGTGAACATGAAGCCCTTGATAATTTTATGTTGCTTAAGAAATTCTCACTGCCGCGAGGCTGCGCGGCCCGGCTCGGAAGCGCGCCAAACTACTCAAGAAGCGGCGCGAGGCAACCGGCGTTTTTGCATTTTGCGATTGCGGCAGGGGGGCGAATAAGCGAGAAGAACGCGGCTTTTTTGACGCATTTCGATCATAGCGGCTGGTGTCACCGATTTGAAGTTCCTGCATGCTTTCCGGCAAGTCGTATCAGGGACATCCAGGCGCGTAGCCGAACGAACTTTGGGAACAAGGCGCCAGCATGATGTCTGACACATTGAGAGCGGTGATTCTCGGCATTATTGAGGGCGTCACGGAATTTCTGCCGGTTTCCTCGACCGGCCATCTGTTGCTGGCGGGGCGTTTCTTCGACCTCGGCGAGGATGATTTCTGGAAGAGCTTCGACATCCTGATTCAGCTGGGGGCGATCCTGGCGATCGTCGTGCTCTATTTCGGAAGGCTGTGGCGGGTCGCGCTCGGCATGTTCACCAATCCCGATGACCGGCGATTCGTCATCGGTCTGCTGGTCGCGTTCCTGCCCGCGGTCATTATCGGCCTGATCGCGGGCAAACTCATCAAGGAGCACCTGTTCAATCCCTGGGTGGTCTGCTTCTCGCTCATCGTCGGCGGCGCGATCCTGCTGTGGGTCGATCAGCTCGATCACAACCCGCACGAACATGATGCGACGAAATTTCCGCTGATGACCTATCTGTGGATCGGGATCGCGCAGTGTCTGGCGATGATTCCCGGCGTGTCGCGCTCCGGCGCCAGCATCGTGGCGGCGATGCTGTTGGGTGCGGACAAGCGCGCGGCGGCGGAGTTTTCGTTCTTTCTGGCGATCCCGACCATGGTCGGCGCCTTTGCCTACGATTTTTACAAAAGCCGCGCCGAGATGACGACCGATCATTTGGGAATCATCGCCATCGGCTTCGTGGTCTCGTTCGTCACCGCGATCGTCGTGGTGAAGACGTTCCTGGAATATGTGACACGCCACGGCTTTCAGCTGTTCGCCTGGTGGCGTGTCATCGTCGGCACGCTCGGCCTGATCGCGCTGGCGATGGGGCGGTAAGCGTTTTTCGCGCAGCGATGATGCGTTGAATTCGGGTTCGTCATTCCGGGATGGTCTTACCGGGTCGGCGCTCTGCGCCGCCCGATGACAAGCTCCAGACCAGACCTCAGATGCGCAATGGCGCATCGGGAAATCTCGAGATTCCGGATCGCCGCTCCGCGTCGTCCGGAATGACGGCCGCAAATAGCCGTTCTTACGCGCTCTTCCGCTGGAATTGGCCAGCGGCGCGGAACCGCCAGAGATATTGCGGGGCCACCCCTTCCAGCGAATCTGGGGTGATGCCGAGCCCTTCCAGCGTCAGGCCGGCGGATTTCGCGGTCGCTGACACCACATTGTCGGTGCGCAACAGTTCCACCTGATCCGGCGTCAGCTTCAGGGCGCCCGGCGCAAATTGCAGGAACGCGGCCTTGAATTTCGCGAGCCCGAACGGCAGCGGCAGCAGCATCCGGTCGCGTTCGGTGATGGCCAGGATGATTTCCAGGATTTCGCGCATCGTCAGCACTTCCGGGCCGCCGAGCTCGTAGGTCGCGCCGGACCTGGCTAGGCCGTCGACGGCGTCCGCAACCGCGGTCGCGACGTCGCCGACATAGACCGGCTGCATCTTGGTCGCGCCGCCGCCGATCAGCGGCAGCGCCGGCGACACCCTGGCCAGCGCCGCGAAGCGGTTGGTGAACTGATCCTCCGGGCCGAACACCACCGAGGGCCGCATGATGGTGGCCGAGGGGATGGCCGCCAGCACCGCTTTTTCCCCGGCGGCCTTGGCGCGGGCGTAGCGCGAGCGGGAGTTCTCGTCGGCGCCGATGGCGGAGACATGCACCATCCGGGCGCCGATGGCGCTGGCGGCTCTGGCGATCGTTTCCGCGCCCTTGCCCTGCACCGCGTCGAAGGTCTGGGCGCCGCTTTCGGCCAGGATGCCGACCAGATTGATGGCGACGTGGGAATCGCGCATCGCCGCCTCGACCGAGGCCGGATGGCGTATGTTGGCCTGGACCGCGTGAATCTGCCCGACCTTGCCGATCGGCTGCAGGTGCCCGGCCAATTCCGGCCGCCTGACCGCCACCCGGACCCGGTAGTCACGCTTGCAGAGCGCGCGGACCACATGGCGTCCCAGAAAGCCCGATCCTCCGAAAACCGTGACGAGGGTGTCCAGATTCGATGCCATGGGGATGTTCCTGCCAGTCAAAGCCGAGGGGAGTGTCGCCGATATCTAGCGCTTTCGCGCCGCGCCGTCATGTCCCGCGCTGTAGCATATTTGCCCCGGGGGTCACCAATTTGACAAGCGCGCAACCGATCCGTAGTAACGCCCCCCATGCCCAGGTGGCGGAATTGGTAGACGCGCTGGCTTCAGGTGCCAGTGGCTTAACGGCCGTGAAGGTTCGAGTCCTTTCCTGGGCACCATTTTGCGCGGAATCCCGCGCAAAAGCCGGCGGACCGAGGGCCGTGCGCTGAAACGGCGGTGTCCGTGTCGGGCAACCCCTGGCGTCCAGCCTCAACAAATAAGCTCCGGCCTCACACAACCGGCTCGCCGGTCTGTTTCGCGACCTGCCTCTGCACGAAATACATCGCCATCAGCGACAGAATCGAGGTCGCGACGACGATGTAGCCCAGCCGGTCGAAATGCTGGAGCGAGCCGTCGGCATTTTGCGCGATGATCGCCGCAGCCAGCACCGATCCGAGCCCGCCGGAGAGCTGTTGCAGCGAGGCGCTGACCGCGCTGAACGAGCCGCGCTGGCTGGGTTCGGGAATCGCCGAAATCAGCGCCTGCGACGGAATCATGCGCGAAAAGATGCCGACGAACATCAAGACGTTGACGATGATCGCGGTCGTCAAAGTGACATGGCCGAGATGGGTGTAGATCGTCACCATCACGACCGATATCGCGCTGCCGAAGACGAAGGTGGGAAACTTGCCGAACCTATCGCTGGCCCGGCCGACCAGCGGGCCGGTGAAGATGCTGAACATGCCGGAGACCAGATAGATCGTCGGCAGATGCACGATATCGATCCCGAGATTATGCACGGTGTAGGCGCTGCTGAACGGCATCAGCATGAAGCCGCCGGTGGCAAGCAGCGTGGTCACCGCAAACGCCAGCGTATAGCGCGGCTGCCCGACGGTCGCGATCAGGTGCCGGAAGGCGTTCCTGTCCTGCTTGAGCCGCAGATGGCCGTTCACCGGCTCCATCAACATCAGGACGGCGGCGATCGTGGCGAGCGCCAGGCCGACCAGCGCTCCGAAAGCGACGTGCCAGTTCCAGTGGTTGGACAGAAACAGCCCGACCGGGATGCCCAGCACCTGGCTGGCCGCAAACGCGGTTTGCACGAAGCCCATCACACGGCCGCGCAGGTGTAATGGAAACAGGTCGGTGACGATGGCGAGCACGATCGAGCCGACTACGCCGCCGAACAATCCGGTGACGATCCGGCCGAGCAGCAGCAGGTGATAATTCGGTGCCAGCGCGCACAGCGCCGTTCCGGTGGCGAAGCCGATATAGAAGAACACCAAAAGACGCTTGCGATCGAATCGGTCGGCAAAGCCCGCCGCGAGAACGCCGGAAATGCCGGCGCTGAACGCATAGGCCGAAACCGCGATGCCGAACTGTCCGGCCGTGATGCCGAGCGCCGGCATGATGATGGCGCCGAGCGGCGACATGATGATGAAGTCGAGAATCACCGTGAACTGCACCAGCGCAAGCAGCGCCACGAGGCGCGCCTGGTAGCGCGAAAAGCCGCGCTCCAGCTCCTGTTGATCGTCGATCGGTCCGGCCAGCGTCTGTTCGCTCATGGCACTCTTTCGTAAGGAGGGGCGGCAGCGCGCTGCGCTTGCCGGCAAGAGATGGGGTCGGTTTAGCGGAATTTCACGACGTCGGCGCAAAGTCGCGCCAAGGTGTTGCGCCGCCGCAATGATCGAAAAGCCAAGCAAAATCAAATCGTTTTGAGGTGGAAATCCGTCCGCGCCTGTGATCCATTGCTGGTTAGACATTCTTCGCGCCAAGCCCGCTCGCCTGTTCCGGATTCGGGCGGTAGGTTGGCCGGTATCGATTCGACGAGGTTTTTGGAAATCATGACCATCCGCCTGCACCGCGGCGATCTGCCTGATCTGTCCCGCTATACCGATTCGGTGGCGATCGATACCGAGACCATGGGGTTGCATCCGCATCGCGACCGGCTTTGCGTGGTGCAGATGTCGAATGGCGACGGCAGTGCCGATGTGGTGCAGATCCCGAAGGGGCACAGCAACGCGCCGAATCTGAAGGCGCTGCTTGCCAATCCCAAGGTCGTCAAGATTTTCCATTTCGCCCGGTTCGATCTGGCCGCGCTCTACAACGCCCTCGGCGTGATGCCGCAGCCGGTCTATTGCACCAAGATCGCCTCGCGGCTCTGCCGCACCTATACCGATCGCCACGGCCTGAAGGATCTGGTGCGCGAGGTGCTCAACATCGATCTGTCGAAGCAGCAGCAATCGAGCGATTGGGGCGCGCAGGCCTTGAGCGAAGCGCAACTGGCTTACGCGGCGTCCGACGTGCTGCATCTGCACGCCCTACGCGAAAAGCTCGATGCTATGATCGCGCGCGAGGGCCGCACGGAACTCGCGAAGGCCTGTTTCGAATTTCTGCCGACGCGGGCGAAACTCGACCTCGACGGCTGGGACAGCGAAGACATCTTCGCGCATTCCTGAGGCCATTCCGGCTCCGAGAAAATCAGCGCCTGGACTTTATCCTTCTGGCGCAGGTTCTTTGCGGAAGCTGGAGTCTGCCCTTGAGTCCACGCGCGGACAACGCGTTTTGCCGCGGGGCACCGCCCCGTTTCGGACATACTCATGGGACGAGGGTCTGGGGACGGCCAGAATGGAAATCGCCATCGGCTACATCCGGCACGTATTTTGTCGGGTCAAGGTCTGGTTTGCCGGGTAATCGGGCTTAAACCTGTATCTGATCCTTTCGCCGATCCGTTCACGGAACGGCGGATCGGGTATCGAGCGCGATCCGGAGCGGCGGAAACCGGTTCGCGTCGAGAAACACGTCAACACGAGATGAGCGCCCTGGTTCTGATTCCATCAGAACCTTTTACGGGACCAGCGCCTTGGAGCAGCGGTGAATTCGGTTCAAAGCCCAACCTATGATACAAGGCTGGAGGCGCGCTTCGCCGCAGCGGCGCGCCACAGCCGGATGGTGCGGATACTGCGTATCGCGGTCCCGGCGGTCGTGCTGATGTCGCTCGCGGCGATCGTCTCGGTCTCGGTCTTCAATCCGTTCCGGATGCTGCTGCCGAAATTGCCGATCGATGCCGACAATCTGGTCGTCTCCGGCACCAAGATTACGATGGAATCGCCGCATATGGCCGGCTACACGACCGATCGTCGGCCCTACGAAGTCTGGGCGAAAACCGCGATCCAGGATGTAACCGACCCGGACCATCTCGACCTCAATATCCTGCGCGCCAAGCTATTGATGGAGGATCAGTCGACGCTGACATTGGATGCCAAAAAGGGATTCATGAACACCAAGGATCAGCTGCTGGATCTGCACAAGGATATCTTTCTGCAAACTTCGACAGGCTATGAAGCGCGCCTGAGCCAGGCGTCGGTCGATATGGGCAAGGGCACGGTGACGTCGGACGAACATGTCGACGTCAAGCTGACCAATGGAACGCTGTCTTCCGACAGGCTCAGGATTACCGGCAGCGGCGAGGTGATCATCTTCGAAGGCAATGTCGTGATGCATCTGGACCGGCTGCCTCCCCCGGACCCGCCGGCGGAATCCGACACCGCATCGGCGGAGCCCGTGGCGCCGGATCCGGCGTCCGCGCGGTCCGGCAAGCCGCGGTCTCCGTCCCACAAATCCGCCAACCCGAAATAACGATCATGACGATGTTTTTCCGGCACCGGGCCCGAATCATGCGAACCGCGCGATGCGTTGCGTCCGTCGTCGTATTCGCGCTGCTGATCGGTGAAGCCGCGGCACAGAGCGCGGTACAGGGCGTGCCCAACGCCATGCAGGGCTTTTCGCAGAACCGGGACCAGCCGATCCAGATCGAGGCGGCGACGCTGGAGATGCGCGACAAGCAAAAGGAAGCGACATTCTCCGGCAATGTGAAAGTGGTGCAGGGCGACACCACCATGACCTCGAAGACGCTCGTCGTGTTCTATGATTCGAACAACCCGCCCGCAGCCGCTCCGGCCGGCAATGCAAAGGCCCAGGCCAAACCGGCGCCGATGCAGTCGGCTACGCCCGGACCCGGCGGCAGCTCGTCGATCCGCCGGCTGGAAGCGCGGGGCAATGTCGTCGTCACCCAGAAGGAACAGGTCGTGACCGGGGAGACCGCCGTGTTCGACACCAAGACCAACCTCGTCACCATGCTTGGCGGGGTCGTTCTGACCCAGGGCAAGAACGTGCTGCGCGGCGACCGGCTGATGGTCGACATGACGACGGGCGTGTCGCGGGTCGAATCAGATAACGGCAAGGTCCAGGGCCTGTTCATCTCGTCCGGCAATCAGGGCGGCACTCCGGCGATTCCGGGTCTCGCCAATCCCGCCGCCGGGGCGGGGTCTGGATCAAATAAACCGAAATAATATCAATTACTTGTGTAAAATCCACAGGCGCTGCGGTTGAAGCTTGCCCACCGAGACTGTATCTAGCGCGTAAGCCGGCGGGGGGATAAGCGCCTCGGGATCGAGGCGTTTGGCTGGGCAACGGACATCCACTCATTCATGGTTCGTGCGCGAATCGATCAGCCCGCAGGCGTCTCGCGGGATCACCGTGAAAGGCTGAGCTGAGCTTCGATGGTCGACTTACTCGGCATGTTCCGGCGACGTCCGGCGAAGCGCAAGCCGCCCGGATTTGCGCGCGCGCATGACGACATCACGTCGCTGCGCGATCCCTTCAGCGACATGCTGACCAGTCCGGTGCGCGATGCGCCGCCGACCGCCCGCGACGCGCCGGCGCCGCGCATCGATCCGCCCTACCCCAATTCGCCGCGACCCGAACGGGCGCCGCCGGCCGAAAAGCCGAGACCCCGTCCGAAGGCCAGAAGCAACGGGGCGCCTGCCGCGCCGCAATTGTTGAAGCGGCCGGGCTATCTGGCTGTGCATAGCGTGGAAAAGAGTTTCGGCACCCGCCAGGTGGTGCGCGGCGTCAGCATCTATGTCCGGCGCGGCGAGGCGGTCGGCCTGCTGGGTCCGAACGGCGCCGGCAAGACCACGGTGTTCTACATGATCACGGGCCTGATCCCGGCCGACCGCGGCGCGATCGAGCTCGACGGTCACGACGTCACCAAGCTGCCGATGTACCAGCGCGCACGGCTCGGGATCGGCTATCTGCCGCAGGAGGCCTCGATCTTTCGCGGCCTCACGGTGGAGCAGAATATCCGCGCGGTGCTGGAAGTCGTCGAGCCCAACAGGAAAAAGCGCGAGCACGAACTCGATTCCCTGCTCGACGAGTTCAATATCACGCGCTTGCGCAAATCGCCTTCGATCGCGCTCTCCGGCGGTGAGCGGCGGCGTGTCGAAATCGCGCGCGCGCTGGCGACGCGGCCCAACTACATGCTGCTCGACGAGCCCTTTGCCGGCATCGATCCGATCGCGGTCGGCGACATTCAGGCGCTGGTGCGCCATCTCACCAATCGCGGCATCGGCGTCCTGATCACCGACCACAATGTGCGGGAAACGCTCGGCCTGACCGACCGTGCCTATATCGTCTATGCCGGTGAGATCTTGACAGAAGGCAGTCCAGACGAGATCGTGAATGATCCGGATGTTCGCCGTCTTTATCTCGGCGAGGAATTCCGCCTCTGATTTTCCGCCTCCGGCCTGGGGTGTGATTTTATCTGGGGTGTGATGTTTGGGGCTCGATCCCGGCGCAAAACCGGCGACCTTAATTTGCCGGTCGGCGGCTCTAATCAAATTTTCTAATCCGTCAAGCCGTATACATCGGTCCTGGACTACGCTAAGCAAGAATTGGACCAATTTTTAGGAACGGTTCTTGCCTTCATGGCGCTAACGCAGAGATTAGAGTTCCGCCAGTCGCAGTCGCTGGTCATGACGCCGCAGTTGATGCAGGCGATCAAGCTGCTGCAACTGTCCAATCTGGACCTCTCGGCCTTTGTCGAGGAGGAGCTGGAGCGCAATCCGCTGCTGGAGCGCGCCAGCGACGGACCCGAAGCGCCGGTGGCGGGCGAACCGGTGCCGGAGCGGGCGGAGTTTTCCGATTCCGGCGATGCGGGCTACGGCGAGCCGGATGGCGATCACGGCGAGGGGGCTGGTTTGTCCGGCGAAGGCTCCGAGCCGGTCCAGGAGGAATGGCTGAACAGCGACCTCGGCAGCCGCACCGAGATCGAGCAGACCCTCGATACCGGTCTCGACAACGTATTTTCCGAAGAGCCCGCCGAAGCCGCGGCGCGGACCGCGCAGGACGCGGCGCCGACCGCCTATACCGAATGGGGCGGCGGCGCGTCCAACGATGACGAATATAACCTCGAGGCCTTTGTCGCCGCCGAGCTCACGCTGGCCGATCATCTGGCCGAGCAACTGGCCGTGGCGGTCACCGCGCCGGCGCAGCGCATGATCGGGAAGTATCTGATCGATCTGGTCGATGAGGCCGGCTATTTGCCGCCGGATCTGGGACAGGCCGCCGAGCGGCTTGGGGCGGCGCCGAGGGACGTCGAAGACGTGCTCGCGGTATTGCAGAAATTCGATCCGCCCGGCGTCTGCGCGCGCAGCTTGAGCGAGTGCCTCGCGATCCAGCTCCGGGAGCTCAACCGTTACGACCCGGCGATGCAGGCGCTGGTCGAGCATCTGGATCTGCTGGCGAAGCGCGATATCGCCGGCTTGCGCAAACTCTGCGGCGTCGATGACGAGGATATCGCCGACATGATCGGCGAGATTCGCCGTCTCGATCCGAAGCCAGGTTTGAAGTTCGGCGCATCACGGCTGCAGACCGTGGTGCCGGACGTCTATGTGCGTCCCGGACCCGACGGCGGCTGGCATGTCGAGCTCAACAGCGACACGTTGCCCCGCGTGCTGGTCAATCAGGTCTATTACACCGAGCTGTCGAAGACGATCCGCAAGGACGGCGACAAGTCCTATTTCACCGATTGCCTGCAGAACGCGACATGGCTGGTGCGCGCCCTCGATCAGCGCGCACGCACCATCCTGAAGGTCGCGACCGAAATCGTGCGTCAGCAGGACGGCTTCTTCACCAAGGGCGTCGCGCATCTGCGGCCGCTGAACCTGAAAGCGGTGGCGGACGCGATCCAGATGCATGAATCGACGGTGTCGCGGGTGACCGCCAACAAATACATGGCGACCAACCGCGGCAGTTTTGAATTGAAGTATTTCTTCACCGCCTCGATTGCGTCGGCCGACGGCGGCGAGGCCCATTCCGCGGAAGCTGTGCGGCACCACATCAAGCAGTTGATCGACGCGGAAGATCCGGCCGCGATCCTTTCCGACGATACCATCGTGGAACGATTGCGCGATTCCGGCATTGATATCGCCCGCCGCACCGTCGCGAAATATCGCGAGGCGATGCGGATTCCGTCCTCGGTGCAGCGCCGCCGCGACAAACAGAGCATGCTCGGCAATGCCCTTTCCGCTCCCGCCGCCTCTTCGGACCGTTCCCGCGACACCGCACCGGCTTGATTGCGTCGGCGATAAATCGCGGTAGTCTCGGTTCCCCTTCATCCAATCGAGGCCGTCACCATGACTCTTCGGATCTCGGGAAAAAGCATCAGCATCGGCGAAGCGCTGCGTGGCCGCGTCAGCGCGCGCACCGAGGAAGTGCTCCGCAAATATTTCGATGGCAATTATTCCGGCCACATCACGCTCAGCAAGGACGGCTTCGGCTTCCGCACCGATTGCGCGCTGCATCTGGATTCCGGGATCACGCTGGAAGCCGATTCCAACGCCACCGACGCCTATGCCAGCGCCGATCAGGCGCTGCTGATGATCGAAAAGCGCCTGCGCCGCTACAAGGGCCGTCTGAAGGATCGCTCGGCCCGCAAGGCCTATGCGGCTTCCGCCGCGCTTGCCGAGATCGATGCGCCGACGCTGGACGCGCCGAGCTATGTCATCGAGGCGCCGGCGTCCGACGGCGAAGACGAGATGAGCGGCTACAACGCCGTGATCATCGCGGAGGCGACCACGTCGCTGAAGTGGCTTTCGGTCAGCGAAGCGGTGATGGAACTGGATCTGACCGGCGCTCCCTGCATGGTATTTCAGCACGGATCGAGCGGCCGGGTGAACATCATCTACCGCCGTGCAGACGGCAATGTCGGTTGGATCGATCCACCGGCCGTTAACGCCGGGGGTTGAATGCGGACAGGCATTGACGCCTTTTGGGTCCCCTCCCTATGGTCCGCGCCGTTTTAAGGACAGGGACAGGGATAGCCTGAGGAACAACCTTGCGGGTAGTTGGCACCGGGCAAGCGTTGGAGTAGAAGCCCCGTCGGGGAGCCAGGCCAGAATCTGTCTCCCGTCGCATCTTCCTGACGCTACCGCTTTAAACCTATTTCGCACCCTGACGGTCTAATTCACCTCGGAACGCCCAATGACGATTACCGATCTGGTCGCACCCGAGGCGATTCTCCCGGCGTTGAAGGTTAACAGCAAGAAGCAGGCGCTGCAGGAATTGGCGGCGCGCGCGGCCAGCCTGACCGGGCAAAACGAACGCGCGATTTTCGAGGTTCTGCTGCAACGTGAAAAGCTGGGCACGACCGCGGTGGGTTATGGCGTTGCGATTCCCCACGGCAAGCTTCCCAAGCTCGAAAAGCTGTTCGGATTGTTCGCCCGGCTCGAACGGCCGATCGATTTCGAGGCGATGGACGGCCAGCCCGTCGATCTGATGTTCCTGCTGCTGGCGCCGGAAGGCGCGGGTGCCGATCATTTGAAGGCGCTGGCCCGGATCGCCCGCCTGTTGCGTGATCAGGACGTCGCCAAGAAGCTGCGCGCCTCGCGCGACGCGCAGGCGATCTACTCCGTGCTGGCGCTGCCGCCGGCCAGCGCCGCGTAAGGCGCGCTTCTCAATCGCTTCCACCTCGCATCACCGGTCCTTCGGCCGTGCAGGCTCTTTCGCGAGCGAGCCGCGTCACGGATTTCATCCGTCACCGTTCCGAAAGCGCGAGAAATCCGGCGAGGCAGGGGTTCTTGTTGACCGGCGACCAATATAAAAGCTGGTCGATCATCGGCGGATGATCGACCTTTCTGAATACCGCGCCCTTGATCTGCGAACGTTGCATGGATGCCGGCACGAAGGCGATCCCAAGCCCTTCGGCAACAAAGTTGACGATGGTTTGCTGCAAATAAACCTCGAGCCCGATCACCGGATCGAAACCCGCCGCGCGGCAACACTGGACGATGCTCTCGTAAAGCGACGGCACCTGATCGCGCGGCACGATCAAAAACCGCTCCTGCGCGAGATCCTCGACTTTTATTTTCCTCGATCTCGCCAGCGGGTGGCGTTCCGGCAAGACCAGATTGAGCGGTTCCCGAAACAGCGGGCGGGTTTCGAAGCGTGAACCGTCATTGCCGGGGAAGCTGATGGCGATATCGATGACGCCGTCCCTCAAATCGCTTTCCAGCGCATTCGGCATCAATTCGCGGACACGCAAATCGACATCGGGGAAAGCCCGTTGATAGCGGCGGGTCAGGTCAGGCACCACGCTGTAGGCGGCGCACATCGTAAAGCCCATGGTGAACTGACCGGCTTCCCCGCGCCCGGTGGCGGCCGCGTTGCGTTGCGCCTGCTCGACCAGACGAAGAATCTCGGTTGCGTCCGAGAGGAACTGGCGTCCAGCCGTGGTCAACACAACTCCCTTCGAGGAGCGCATAAACAGCGGGGTTCCAAGCTCCCGCTCCAGGGCCGCGATCTGCCGGCTCAGCGGCGGCTGCGACATATGCAGACGCTCGGCGGCGCGACCGAAATTGCCGGCCTTCGCCAGTTCGCAAAAATACCGCAGTTGATTGAGGGAGGGGGCCATCGCCATCATACCTATAAGGTATCGAAAGGAGCAAAAACGGCATTGGAATGGAATAGTTCGGATCGGCTAGTCAAGGGGCGCCGATTTGAAGGATTCTCCATGCTCACGTCGCTGTCCGTGGTCTGCCCGGTGTTTGCCCTGATCGTCGCGGGCTTCGGCTGCGGCCGTCTCGGATTGCTCGGGCCTGCGGCAAGTTCGGAACTGAATCGCTTTGTCGTTTATCTCGGCTTGCCTGCATTGTTGTTCCAGGTCATGGCCGATGCGAACTGGCCGACGCTGTGGCAGCCCGGGTTCATCGCGTCGTTTACGATCGGCATCGTCGTCATATTCGGCGGCACGCTGATCTATCGGGTCGCGAACGGGCATCATTTGACGGATGCGTCGATTGACGGTCTGAACGCGGGCTACGCGAACGTCGGCTACGTCGGATTTCCGCTCTGTGAATTGATCTTTGGCCGTCAAAGCCTGGCTCTGGTGACGATCGCGACCATCCTGACGGTCAGCGTCTTGTTCGCGACCGCGATCATCTTTGTGGAAATAGGCCTGCAGACCGAACGCCGGCCGCACCGTCTGTTCGTCAAGATCGGCAAGGCGCTGATCCGCAATCCGTTGCTGGTCGCGCCGTTGCTGGGGGCCTTGTGGTCGACGACCCATACGCCTGTCCCGGAAGCCGCCAAGGTCGTGCTTCATATGCTGGGCGACGCGGCGAGTCCCTGTGCCTTGGTCTCGCTGGGCCTGTTTCTCGCCGTCAGGCACCACGGTAGCCGGTCCAACTGGCCGATCGCGGCGATGCTCACAGCATTGAAGTTGATCATCCAGCCCGGGATCGCCGCGATCTGCGCCTACGGCATCTTCAAGCTGCAGCCGATGCCGGCCGCGATCGTTGTGCTGCTTTCGGCATTGCCGACAGGTACGGGCCCGTTCATGATCGCCGAATTCTACAAACGCGAAGCCGTCGTGACATCCGGAACGATTCTTCTCACGACAATGGCATCCGTCGTCTCATTGACAGCCTGCCTGATGCTGCTCGGCCATGTCCCTGGCTGACGCGAGCATGGCTGACCAAGGGCAGTCGAAAGCAAGCGCGCGTCCGCGCCCACCGATCGAGGGCGAACGCGCGCTTCGCAACTCTTGTCCGGATTCAACAGCCGACGCTGGCGTATAGCGTTTTCAAGCGAAGTGGATTCCGGTTCGCGTGAAGAAAACGCGTCTAAACAAAGTATTAGAGTGCGGTTCTGATTCAATCAGAACCGATAAGGCTCTAATTTCGGGTCAGCGGCGGTTGTAAAAGCGGCCCTCCGCGAATGACACCAGCCAGGCTGGCGGGTCTCAATGCACGCTGACGGCCTGGAGCTCGTTGCTCCATGCATTCGCGATCGCAGCTTCCCGGCTGTCGGTCAGCATGATCGGGGTGCCGTCGGCGGCGTGGAGCGCAAACAGCTTCAGTCCGGGCGCGATCTTCGGCGCCTGCGGAAACAGGTCAGGCACGTCCTCGGAACGGACCTGCTTGACATAGGCGATATGACCCTCGCCCAGATGCGCCAGCGCCTCGGGGGAGACATTGGTCGGTTCGTACGCAAAATTACCTTCAGTCATGGTCTCGACTCCTCTGTGAGACTAAGCGGTCGAGTCCGCTACTCGTTCCCATTATTCGTGCTCATTGATAGCGATTGTCTTAACGATTTTTTCCGGCTCAGGCCGGGCCAGATCGATCGACAACAGCCCGTTTTTCAAATCCGCGCCCAGCACCAGCATCCCCTCCGCCAGCACGAAGGTGCGCTGGAAGTGGCGTGCGGCGATGCCGCGATGGATGTACTGCCGGGCCTTGTCGTCCTGTTGGCGGCCCCGGATCACGAGCTGGTTTTCCTCAATGGTTACATCGAGCTGGTCGCGGGTGAAGCCCGCCACCGCCAACGTGATGCGCAGCCTTTCGGGCTGGCCGTTGCTGCGTTCGCAGCGCTCGATGTTGTACGGAGGATAACCGTCGGCGCCTTTCACGACACGATCGAGCGCACGCTCGATTTCGTCGAATCCCAAAAGGAACGGACTGGATAACGAAGGAACACGAGACATTCCAAAGTCCTCTCGAAGCGACTTTGAGGGGCCCTTGCGGCACCCCATTTTTGGCCGTCCGGCGGACTGCCGTGCGGTCAACATGCAATATGGGCATGATTTTGCTGGCGTTCAAGCGCCGGTGGAGCCCCGCTATCGGGCATCGTTGCGGGGGCGATGAAGGGCATCGGGCCGAGCGCAGTTGGGGAACTCGCGTTCCGTCGGGCCTCCTGCAAGGACCGGATTTGGTTAACGGCCGGGCTTTCGGGGCCGGCCAGCTCTGCCAGCCCCGAAGCGACGGCAGGTTCAACGCCTGCGGGTCGGACCGCAGACCGCGCCCTTGGCGATCATGGTTTCGATCTCGCCCTCGGAATATCCGAATTCCGACAGCACTTCCTTGGTGTGCTGGCTGAATTTCGGCGGCGTCCGGCGCAGGCTCGGTTTGCTGCGCTCCAGCCGGATCGGCGAAGCCACGCCCTTGTACCAGTCCTTCTCGATGACGTCGCCGCGATAGACGGTGTGCGCGCTCGTCAGCGCCTGATCGATCGACTGCACCGGGCCGGCGGGAAGTCCCGCGGCCAGCAGACGATCGCACAGCGGACCTGCTTCGTGCTGGCTGAAAACGGCTGCCAGCTCGGCGCGCAGCGCATCGCGGTTGGCGATGCGGTCCTTGTTGCGCGCGAAGCGCGGATCGGTGCCGAGTTCGGGTTTGCCGATTTCCTTGGCTAGCTTGCGGAAGGTGCCGTCATTGCCGACGCCGATGAAGATATCGTCGGTGCGGGTCTGAAAGATCGCATAGGGCACGAGGTTGGGATGCTCGTTGCCGGTGAGCTGCGGCGGCCTGCCATGCATGAAATAATTCGCGGCATGCGGGTGCATGACCGCAAGGCCGGTCTCATACAGCGTGGTTTCGAGAAACTGCCCAAGCCCCGACCGTTGCCGCTCCGACAGCGCCATCAGGATGCCGATCGCCGCATAAAGCCCGGTGGTGATGTCGACCACCGGCACGCCGATTCGCATCGGCCCGCTTTGCGGCGAACCGGTGGCCTTGATCATCCCTGTCATCGCCTGGATGATGGCGTCATAGCCCGGATTGCCGCCGCGCGGACCATCGGCGCCGAAGCCCGAGATCCGGCAGTGTACGAGGCGCGGGAATTTTGCGCGCAAAAGATCGTTGCCGATGCCCCATTTGTCGAGCGTGCCCGGCTTGAAATTCTCGATCAGGACATCCGCGCCTTCCAGCATCTTCATCAGCACCGCGCGTCCGCCTTCCGAGGCGAGGTCGAGTCCGATCGAACGCTTGTTGCGGTTGACGCCGACGAAATAGGCCGCGTCTTCTTCGTGGAAGGGAGGGCCCCAGTCGCGGACTTCGTCGCCGGCGGGGGGCTCCACCTTGATCACGTCGGCGCCATGATCGGCGAGGATTTGCGTGCAGTAAGGGCCGCCGAGAACGCGCGTGAGATCGATTACGCGCAGCCCCGCCATCGCGCCGGGAGCAACTGGGGAAGTCATCAAAACAACCTTCGCTAAATGTTGATCGAACGAAAGCAAGCGTGTTCGGATCACAGAGCTAGCGAGGTTCGGGGGCGGCAGCAATGCCTTCGCACGCGCAGCCGCATGTCACAGATGTCGGGAAGCGGCCCGCCGGCTGTCCGGCGCTTCTTCAAGCGACGGCTGGCCCGCCAGCTTGCCGGGCGGGCCAGCCGGCTTCGTCAGACAACCGTCAGGCGGACGTCGACATTGCCGCGGGTGGCGTTGGAATAGGGGCATACCTGATGCGCCTTCTCCACCAGCGCTTCCGCATCCGCGCGCGGAACCCCGGGCAGGGCGATCTCGAGCTGGATATCCAGGCCGAAGCCGCCGGCCGATCTCGGACCGATGCCAACCGTCGAGGTCACCGACGTATCGGCCGGCACTTTCGGGCCCCCCTGCGAAGCAACGAATTTCATCGCGCCAAGGAAGCAGGCGGCATAGCCGGCGGCGAATAATTGCTCGGGATTGTTGCCCGCGCCACCGCCGCCGCCGAGTTCCTTCGGCGTGGCAAGCGTGACGTCGAGCGTTCCATCCAGCGTCGCGGCGTGGCCATCGCGGCCCCCGGTTGCCTTGGCGCTGGTTCGGTAAAGCACATTAACGGACATGGTGGCGTTCCTTGGTTCGGGTTTCGACAGCAAATATATTGCACACAAGTAGATTGTGCGCAATATAAATAAGAAGGCCTCACATTTAATTGTTCGCAATTGATTGCTGGCCCGGCCGGGCCCAGAATTGACCGGCCGACCTGCCGGTTGGAAGGATTTACAAATGGCCAGAAAACATCCTGCGGACCCGCAGCTTCTGCTCGGCAACCAGATCTGCTTTGCGGTCTACTCGACCGCGCATGCCTTCAATCGCGTCTACAAGCCGCTGCTTGACCGGCTGGGGCTGACCTATCCGCAATATCTGGTGATGCTGGTGCTGTGGGAGGGCGACGGCCTGCCGGTCAAGGACATCGGCGAACGGCTGTTTCTGGACTCGGGAACGCTGACGCCGCTGCTGAAGCGGCTGGAAGTGGCGCAGCTCGTCAAGCGCACCCGTAACACCGAGGATGAGCGGCAGGTCCTGATCTCGCTCACGCCGCAAGGCCAGGCGCTGCAGGAAAAGGCCAAATCGGTGCCGCACGCCATCCTCGCCGCGTCCGCGTGCTCGGTCCCCGAATTATTGGCGACGAAAAATCAGCTCACCGCCTTGCGCGACCGCCTGAACGCCGCGCTGGAAGACAGCTCCGCGCAGTAACTTCCAATCGTCGCAGTCACGGATCTGGCGGGTGCCACGGAACTTAACGGGCGTTCGTTCCGGGAGAGAACACGGCCGAAACGGCTTGCGAAACGTTGGTGGAGCCAGGCGGGATCGAACCGCCGACCTCTTGCATGCCATGCAAGCGCTCTCCCAGCTGAGCTATGGCCCCGAAACCAGCGCGATCGATTTAAATCAGATCGCCGTCCCGCTCTACTCTTTTGAGCATGATCGATCCGGAAAATTGCCTTCCGCCAACGTGCCCATCAAGGGGCCGGATCATGCTCGCCCGCGCGCCTTGGGCGACGCACGGGATAGAAAACCCTGAACACAGTTCGGGGATTATCTCAAGTCTCCTCGTCGCCGCCGACGTCGCCGATAATGTCGGTGACGTCTTCGTCGCCTTCCTCTTCGTCGGCGATGAAGGTGGAGTCGTCATCATCATCGTCTTCGATGGTCTCATCGATTTCGATGTCGTCTTCCGACTCCGGAACGACGGCCTGAACCTTTCCGCTATTCTCCTCGGCGTCGGCTTCCTCGAGCGATACCAGCTCCTCGGCCTCCGCGGG
>NZ_JAAVUS010000012.1 GCF_018449525.1 Bradyrhizobium sp. dw_78 | reverse complement strand
GCGACGGCGCGGGCCATCGCCCTCGGCGGCTTCCTCGCCGGCCACCTGTTCGTGCTCGTCGGCAAGGCCTTCGGTTTCTTCGGTTTCGATTTCCCCTTCGATATCGAACGGTTCTTCCGGCTCGTCCGCGTCCTCGAACGGCGGCGGAGCGGCCGCGGCCTGCGCTGCCAGCAGCGCCTTCGCCGCCTCCAGCGTATGCACCTGTTCGCCGCGGTCGATGATGAAGGATTGCTGGCCGCTCACGGTCGGGTCGGCAATGACGGCAAGCGTGACCTTGAAGCTGTCTTCGAGATCGCGCAGATGACCGCGCTTGTGATTGAGGACGTAAAGCGCCACGTCGGTCCGGGTACGGACCGTGAGATTGTGGGTGGCGCCCTTCATCAGGATTTCCTCGATGCCGCGCAGCAATTGCAGCGCGACCGAGGAAACCGAACGCACATGCCCGCTGCCGCCGCATTGCGGGCAGGGCTCGGTCGAGCTTTCCAGCACGCTGGCGCGGATGCGCTGGCGCGACATTTCGAGCAGGCCGAAATGCGAGATGCGCCCGACCTGGATTCGGGCGCGGTCCTGCCGCAGGCAGTCGCTGAGCTTGCGCTCCACCGCGCGGTTGTTGCGCTTCTCGTCCATGTCGATGAAATCGATGACGATCAGGCCCGCGAGATCGCGCAGCCGGAGCTGCCTTGCGACTTCCTCGGCGGCCTCGAGATTGGTCTTGAGCGCGGTATCCTCGATATGATGTTCGCGGGTCGAGCGGCCAGAATTGACGTCGATCGAAACCAGCGCCTCGGTCTGGTTGATCACGATGTAGCCGCCGGACCGCAATTGCACGGTCGGCGAGAACATGGCGTCGAGCTGGCTTTCGACGCCCATCCGCGAGAACAGCGGCTGGCCGTCGCGGTAGAGCTTCACCGCGCGAACGTTCGACGGCATCAGCATCTTCATGAAATCGCGCGCCTCCTGGTAGCCGGCCTCGCCGGCGACCTGGATTTCGTCGATTTCCTTGTTGTAGAGGTCGCGCAGTGAACGCTTGATCAGCGAGCCTTCTTCATAGACGAGGCTCGGCGCCTGCGACCGCAACGTCAGGTCGCGCACGGTTTCCCACATCCGGATCAGATATTCGAAATCGCGCTTGATCTCGGGCTTGGTGCGCGCCGCGCCGGCCGTGCGCAGGATGATGCCCATGCCCTCGGGCACGTCCAGATCCTGCACCACTTCCTTCAGCCGCGAACGGTCCTGCGCCGAGGTGATCTTGCGGCTGATGCCGCCGCCGCGCGCGGTGTTGGGCATCAGCACGGCATAGCGGCCGGCGAGCGACAGGTAGGTTGTCAGTGCGGCGCCCTTGTTGCCGCGCTCTTCCTTGACGACCTGAACCAGCATCACCTGGCGGCGCTTGATGACTTCCTGGATCTTGTACTGGCGGCGCGGGCGGAAGGCGCGTTCCGGCACTTCCTCCATGACGTCGTCGCCACCGACGGATTCAACCTCTTCCTCGGCGTCCTCGCCGTCGTCTTCATCGTCGTGGTGCTCATCGTCATGCGGCACCAGCGCGTGTTCGGCGTGGTCCGAGGCGGCGTGCCCGGCCTCGGCCGGTTCGGCATGCGGGGCGTTGTCGATGTAAGCGGCATTCTCCGCGGCCTGCTCTTCACTGATACGCTCGTCCTGCGCGGGTTCTTCGCCGGCTTCCGCGCTGACCGGAACTCCGGATGCCGTGGCAACGGAGGCCTCGACCGCCGCGCCCACGGCCGTCTCATGGTCATGATATTCGTGGTCATGATCATCGTGCGGATGATCGTGATCCCCGGCATATTCGTGCGCTTCATGCTCATGGGCATCATGATCATGATGTTCCGCACCGTCATCGTGAGGCCCGGCATCATGCGCGTGGACGTGACCGTCGTCGGCGTGCTGGTTCTCATAAGGCTGCGGGGTCTGCGAGGGATCGAGAGCGGTATTTTCGACGATCTCGCTCTGGACGCGGTCGCCATTGCTGCGCCGCCGCGCGTTGCGGTGGCGTGGACGGCGCCGGTGGCTGGAGCGATTCTCGCTCTCCTCTTCGGCTTCGCGGTGCGCGCGCTCATCCGCTTCGATCAGCGCCTGGCGGTCGGCGACCGGGATTTGATAATAATCCGGATGGATTTCGCTGAAGGCCAGGAAGCCGTGGCGGTTGCCGCCATATTCGATGAAGGCGGCCTGGAGCGAGGGCTCTACCCGCGTGACCTTGGCGAGATAGATGTTTCCGCGCAGTTGCTTGCGCTGGGCGGTCTCGAAATCAAACTCTTCGACGCGATTGCCGCGGACCACGACGACCCGGGTCTCCTCCGGGTGGGTGGCGTCGATCAACATTTTGTTGGGCATTTTGGAACTCTTGACGGCAGCGGGCGCGTATAGCGGCGCGCGCGTCTCGCGCGGCCGGGTGACGCGACGGTCCACCTGATTCGGGGGTGAGGGGAAGGCCGAAACGCAACCCGGGACGCCTCGCCAAACAGGATCCGTGCGGAAACAGGCGACGCGCGGAGCTTTCGCTCCGCATCGGCGCGGTTCGTGCGTGGATCACCGTTGGCAACACAGTCTGGCGCATCAAGCGTCGGCCCGTCTGAACACGTTGGCGGCGAAAGGCGCCACCTTGTCTGTCGCTGAAGGCCCCAGTGAGGCGCCGAAGCGCTCGCCGGCCATCGCATATCCGGGCCTTGCGGCCCGGTAACCGGTTATGCCGTGTCTGAAACTGTCCCTGGAGCAAAAGTGTGACCTGGGACCGGCGCCGCTCGGGCTCGAAACCGCCACTCCATGTCAGCCGCGCGCTGCGCTGGTTGGGAGGGATCGGAAAGACGCTGGAATCCTCGGATATCGAAGATTTCCGGCGCTGCACCGGGAGGCTGAACGCGACACAACCGGGAGTATTAGCCGTCAGCTCTCTGTACATACGTGGATTGGCCGCTTCGCGCAAGGGAAGCGTCGCAGCACTGCAACACTCCACCTTATTCACCGAAGGATTCTTAAGTCACGATTAACCCTGCGGTCCTATTTGGGGTATGAGGCAGCTCGGAGGCACCGAATCGTTGGCGAGCCGCGCAAATTACCGTGTTTTGCTGGCGTTTGCGCTCCTGTGCGCCGCAGCATTGGCGTGGACCGGCGTGGCCGTTGTCGGCTCCACCAATGTCGATGCCACCGAAGAGCCATCACCTGCATCTGCGCCAGTCGCCGCATCCGCCCCGGTCGCCGCGGCCCCGCTTGCCGTTCCCGTTTTCCCCCTGGCTTCCGACGCCCGGCTGGCCGGCGACGGCAAGCAGACCCGTTTTGTTCTGGACCTCGACAAAACCATTCCGTTTCGCGCCTTCGCCCTGGCCGACCCGTACCGGGTGGTTGTGGATATCCCGCAGGTCAATTTTCAGCTTGGCGCGGGAATCGGCAGCACCGGACGCGGACTTGTCAAGGCGTTTCGCTACGGATTGGTGATGCCGGGCGGCTCGCGTATCGTGTTTGACCTGACCGGTCCGGCCAAAATCTCCAATTCCTATGTGCTAGATGCCGCTAACGGGCAGCCGGCGCGGCTGGTGCTGGAGTTTACCGAGGTCGATCGCACCGCGTTCGTTCAGTCGCTGGCGTCGGACAGCCGGCCGCAATTGCGGCCTGCTATCGCCGATGCGGTCGATTCCGCATCCCCCGCCGCCGCATCGGCCCCCGGCGCCAAGCTTTCCGAGCCCGCCGTCACCGATCCACGCCCCGTGGTCGTGATCGATCCGGGGCATGGCGGCCTCGACAACGGCACCCAGGCCGACGGTGAGAGCGAAAAGAACCTGGTGCTGGCGTTCGGATTGGCGCTGCGCGACCGTATCGAAAAGGGCGGCAAATACCGCGTCGTCATGACGCGGTCCGACGATACGTTCGTTCCGCTCTCCGACCGGGTGAAGATCGCGCGTGATCAATCGGCCGCGCTGTTCGTGTCGATCCACGCCGATTCGCTGCCGCACCGGGAAGGCGATGCCCAGGGCGCCACGATTTACACGCTGTCGGACCACGCCTCCGACACCGAAGCCGAACGGCTGGCGGATTCGGAAAACAGGGCCGACGCCATCGGCGGGGTCAATCTGACGGAGGAGCCGACCGACGTCGCCGACATCCTGATCGATCTGGCGCAACGGGAAACCCGTACCTTTTCAAACCGGTTCGCGCGTCTGCTCGTCAACGAGATGAAAAACACCGCGCGGATGTACAAGCACCCCTTGAAGTCTGCCGGCTTCAGGGTACTGAAGGCGCCCGATGTGCCGTCGGTCCTGGTCGAGCTCGGTTATGTCTCGAACAAGAGCGATCTCGAACATCTGGTATCCGAGAACTGGCGGTCGCGGACCGTCGGGTCCATGACCCAGGCCATTGATGCATTTTTTGCCAAACGCCTGGCGACGGCCGGGCCCGCGAATTGAAGGAAGCCCTAGTTTGGCCACAGCGGCGGCTCTATAAAACCGCGGCAACGTATTTGGAATCGATCAGGATTCCGGTTTCGGCCGGCGGGGCGCGATGATCCCGTAATGGTCGTCATATTCCAAGGAAAACGCCGGATCTGACGGCGCAAAGGTTGAAACGGACATTCGGTAATGCGCTTGCTGGTGCGGTTCTTGGGTTTCCTGTTCGCCGCCGGAACCGTCGTGTTTCTGGTGGGCGTCGCCGCGGTGGCGGGGGCGATCTGGCATTTTTCCAAGGACTTGCCGGACTATTCGCAGCTTCAGGATTATGAGCCGCCGGTGATGACGCGCGTCCATGCCGCGGACGGCTCGCTGCTCGCCGAATATGCCAAGGAACGCCGGCTATACCTGCCGATCCAGGCGGTGCCCAAGCTTGTGATCAACGCCTTCCTCGCTGCCGAGGACAAGAACTTCTACGAGCATGGCGGTATCGACTTCTCCGGCATGGCGCGCGCCGCCATTCTGTATGCGGAGAATTACGGTTCGGGCCGGCGGCCGCAGGGCGCTTCGACCATTACCCAGCAGGTGGCGAAGAACTTCCTGCTGAACAACGAGGTTTCCTTCGCCCGCAAGATCAAGGAGGCGCTGCTCGCGATGCGGATCGAGCGCGCCTACTCGAAAGACAAAATCCTCGAGCTCTATCTCAACGAAATCTATCTCGGCCTCGGCGCTTACGGCATCGGCGCAGCGTCACTGGTCTATTTCGACAAATCGGTGAACGAACTCACCGTCGCCGAAGCGGCCTACCTGGCCTCGCTGCCGAAGGCGCCCGCGGCGCTGCATCCGGTGCGCAACCATGACCGTGCGATCGAGCGACGCAATTACGTGGTCGACCGGCTGCTGGAAAACGGCTGGATCAAGCAGTCCGATGCGGATATCGCCCGCAAGGATCCGCTGATCGTGACCAACCACGCCAATGCCGCGCACATCTTCGCCGGCGAATATTTTGCCGAGGAGGTCCGTCGCGACATCCTCGAGCGCTACGGCGAAAAGAAACTCTACGAGGGCGGTCTTTCGGTCCGCACCACGCTCGATCCGAAGATTCAGATGATGGCGCGCAAGACGATGGCGGCCGGCCTCGTCAACTATGACGAAGCGCAGGGATGGCGCGGCCCGATCAACAGGATCGACGTCTCCGGCGATTGGGGCGTGAAGCTTGCCGATATCAAGTCGCTGTCGGACGTATCGCCGTGGCGGATGGCGGTGGTGCTGGAGACCAGCGAACAGTCGGCGCGGATCGGATTCCAGCCCGGCCGCGAACTGGGCGGCGCCGTTTCCAAGGACCGCCAGACCGGGATCATCACGCTGGACGGCGTCAGGTGGGCGAAGCCGGCGTCGGGTCCGGCGCGCGGCCGGACTCCGGCCGCGGTATCGCAGGTACTTGCGCCGGGCGACGTGATCTATGCCGACCCGCTGATCAAGGACGGCGATCCGGTCGAGGGCCAGTACCGGCTGCGCCAGCTGCCGGAGGTTTCCGGCGCGATGGTGGCGATGGATCCGTGGACCGGCCGTGTGCTGGCGATGGTCGGCGGTTTCTCGTTCGACCAGAGTCAGTTCAACCGCGCGACGCAGGCCTATCGGCAGCCGGGCTCCTCGTTCAAGCCGATCGTGTATTCGTCGGCGCTGGACAACGGATATACGCCGTCGACCGTCGTGGTCGATGCGCCGATCGAAATCGATCAGGGGCAGGGCGTCGGGGTCTGGCGTCCCGACAATTTTTCCGCCGGCAAATACCGCGGCCCCACGACGCTGCGCAACGCGCTGAGATGGTCGCTCAACACGGTGACGGTGCGGCTGGCGCAGGACATCGGCATGCCCTTGATTGGCGAATACGCCAAGCGCTTCGGCGTCTATGACGAGTTGCCGAATTACCTGTCCTATGCGCTGGGCGCGGGCGAGACGACAGTGATGCGGATGGTCACGGCCTATTCGATGTTCGCCAATGGCGGCCGGCGGGTGAAGGCGACGCTGATCGACCGCATTCAGGACCGTTACGGCCACACCATCTTCCGGCAGGATCAGCGCGAATGCCGCGGCTGCGATGCGCCCGGCGGCTGGAAGAATCAGCCGGAGCCGCAGCTCGTCGACCACCGCGAGCAGGTGCTGGATTCGATGACGGCCTACCAGATCACGTCGATGTTGGAAGGCGTGGTTCAGCGCGGCACGGCGACCGTGATGCGCGACGTGGGCAAGCCGATCGCCGGCAAAACCGGCACCACCAATGATGAGAAGGACGTCTGGTTCGTCGGTTTCTCGCCGGATCTCGTGGTCGGTCTCTATCTTGGTTACGACAAGCCCCGCAGTCTGGGCAGATTGGCGCAAGGCGGTCACACCGCCGCGCCGATCGCCAGGGATTTCATGAAGCTCGCGCTCGCCGACAAGCCGGCGGTTCCGTTCAAGGTGCCGGCTGGAATCAAGCTGATCCGCGTCGATCAGATGACCGGCATGCGGGCCGGCCCCAATGACCCCCAGGCCATCCTGGAGGCTTTCAAGCCGGGTACTGCGCCGCCGGACAATTATTCGGTGATCGGCGTTGCCGATGCGGATGGCCGGACGCTCACGGTGTCACCTGACGCCGACCGCACCATCCTGCGCTCCGGCACCGGCGGATTGTATTAGTCCGGCAAGATGGTAGCGCGGTTTGAAGCCGATTGCGCTTTGCGACGCGCCTCGCTACATCCCTGACAACATTGCAACGGCGGCACTTGCCGCGGACCAGAGAGACCCATGCGGGCTGAAGTTGAACGTTTAGTTGAAGAGATCAAGCAGTCGGTCGGGCTGCTGAGGAGGCATCTTTGACGTCGATGCCTCGACTGCACGACTCGCGGAGCTGAACAAGCTCGCGGAAGACCCCGATCTCTGGAACGATCCCCAGAAGGCGCAGAAGCTGATGCAGGAGCGGACCTCGCTGGAGGATTCGCTTCAAGGCATCGGTAAGGTCGAGCGCGAGCTGGAAGATAATATCGGCATGATCGAGCTCGGCGAGGCCGAGAACGATGAATCGGTGGTGGCGGAAGCCGAAGCCGCGTTGAAAGCGCTCAAGAAGGAGGTCGCGCGCCGCGAACTCGAGGCGCTGCTCGGCGGCGAGGCGGACAAGTTCGATTCCTATCTTGAAGTCCACGCCGGTGCCGGCGGCACCGAGAGCCAGGACTGGGCCGCGATGCTGTTGCGGATGTACACGCGCTGGGCCGAAAAGCACGGTTTCAAGGTCGAATATCTGGAAGAATCCCAGGGTGAAGAGGCCGGCATCAAATCCGCTACCATCCAGATCAGCGGTCACAATGCCTATGGCTGGCTGAAGACCGAAGCGGGCGTGCATCGGCTGGTGCGGATATCGCCGTTCGATTCCAATGCGCGCCGCCACACTTCATTCTCCAGCGTCGCGATCTTTCCGGTCATCGACGACAGCATCAAGATCGACATCAAGGAATCCGACGTGCGCACCGATACGATGCGTTCCGGCGGCGCCGGCGGCCAGCATGTCAACAAGACCGAATCCGCGGTGCGGCTGACGCACATTCCGACCGGTGTCGCGGTGGTCTGCCAGGCCGGCCGTTCGCAGCACAAGAACCGGGCGCAGGCCTGGGACATGCTGCGTGCGCGGCTCTATGAGATCGAGTTGAAGAAGCGCGAACAACAGGCCGCCGCCGACCAGGCCGCCAAGACCGATATCGGCTGGGGCCACCAGATCCGCTCCTATGTGCTGCAGCCCTATCAGATGGTGAAGGACCTGCGCACCGGCGTGCAGACATCGGACACCGCGGGTGTGCTCGATGGCGACCTCGACGAGTTCATGGCCGCGACGCTGGCGCAACGCGCCTTCGGCATCTCGCCCGGCGCGGTCGAGGACGTCGAATAATCGAAGAAGCTCCGCAAGGGCGGATGTTCCGGTGAACCTTAGCCCGCGCTGAGGCGCACGCCGGCGCGCAGGAATTTCTGCGGATCGACCGCTTCGCCGTCGATCCGGGTTTCATAATGCAGATGCGGACCGGTGGAGCGGCCGGTCGATCCGACTTCACCGATCACCTGTCCGATCTTGATGATGTCGCCGATCTTGACGCCGATCTCCGACAGATGGCCATAGCGGGTCGACAGGCCGTTGCCGTGATCGATCTCGATCATGCGGCCATAGCCGCCGGCCCACCCGGCCGAGGCTACCCTGCCGTTGGCCGTGGCGCGCACAGGATCGCCCATCGAGGCCCGGAAATCGACGCCGGTATGCATGGCCGGGCGGCCGAGGAACGGATCGCTGCGAACGCCAAATCCTGAAGTGAATTCGACTTCACCGATCACCGGCTTGCGATACGGCACCAGCGCCAGCACCCGGTTCAGGCGATCCATCTGGGCGTGGGTGATATTGATCCGGTAGAGCTGCCGCTCGAACGGCCCGGTGTCGCCGGACAGTTTGACCGGAACATAGGGACCGCCCATGCCGGATCGCGGCGTGGCGGCCTCCAGCTGCGCCATGTCGAGGCCGAGATCGGTGATGACGCCCCGCATCCGGCGCATCCGCGATTCCATTCCGTCTTCGACCGAATTGACCGCCGCGATCTGCCGGCTTTCCACCTGATCGAGCGAGGTTTGCAGACGGGCGAGAACGCTATCGACGCCCTGGATCTTGGCGAACTGGCTGGGGCCGGGATCGGCGACCAGCGGCGCACGCGATTCAAGGCGGGCTTCCCGATCGGGAGGCGCCGTGAAAATGACGGTGTCGCTGATCGGCGAAGGCTTGGGCGGGGTCGCGGGCGCCGTGTCGTTGCCACGCGACGGCGGCCTGATCGATCCGGTGACGCCCTGGGCGTCCGGAATGGCGCCGAGCGCGATGGCACGGGCTTCCAGCGCGGCTTGACGGCGCATGATCTGGTCGAGCTTCTTGTCGAACTGGTCCTGGTCGAGCAATTGGCGGCTGGTGGTGCGATCGATCTTGGCCCTCAATTCGGCGATGCGATCCTCATAGGCATATTGCATCTCGGCCTGACGGGAGATCAGCCGCGTAAGCACGTCGTCGCGGAAGGTGAAATAGGTCGCCGTGGCCGCCGACCAAGCGCCAAGCATGACCACCGTGCCGACCACGATCCAGAACACGACCGGACCGAACCGGACCTGCTTGCCGGCGTGGACGAGCGTATAGCCGTTTTGAGCCGGGGACGTGGGGGCAGGTGCGTGGGCGCCCGCCGGACGGCGAGCTGAGGTCCTGCCATGGTCATGCGGGTGATGTTGGGGATACTCGGAATAATGACCCGTACGGTACGACATCGGCACTCCAGCGCCGGTCGGAGAGGGGGGTCCGTACGGCAAGATTGGCGGAACCGATTTGACCTTCTCATGATTAATTTTCAGGAAACGGTTTGTCGCGTTTTCGAGCGAAACCCGGCTTCGGACTCGATCTGGAATGGACGCCGGTTTGTGGGGAGAAAATGCGAGAAAATATTCGGTTTCATCGCAAATCAGACGGATCGGGCGGCTGCCAGCACTTCGTCGGCATGACCGTCGACTTTCACCTTGCGCCAGATTCTTGCGATCCGCCCCTCGGCATCGATCAGAACCGTCGTTCGAACGATTCCAAGGAAGGTTTTACCGTACAGGGATTTTTCACCCCAAACGCCATAAGCCTCCAGCATTCCGTGCTGCTCGTCCGACGCGAGAGGAACAGAGAGTTTGTGTTTGTCTCGAAACGCTTCCTGGGATCTGACCGGGTCGGCCGAGACACCGAGCAGGGCGGTATCGGTTTCGGCGAATGCCTTGGCCAGCCGGGTGAAGTCGATGGCTTCGCTGGTGCAACCCGGCGTGTTCGCGCGGGGATAGAAAAACAGCACAAGCTTTCGGCCTGCAAAATCGGCCAGCGAAACCGTCTCGCCACCGTCGCGCGGCAGACGAAAGGCCGGAGCCTTCGCGCCTTCGGTCAGGACATGGCGGCCGCCCGGCGCCGCGTCTGCACCGGCGGCGACTTTTGGCCGCAGCGGTTTCGGCGGTTTGGGCGCGGTCCGATTCGATGCTTTCGGCGCAGCGCTGGCGGGCCGCTTGCCGGTTTTCCGGGCCGGCTTGGCCGCCGTTGCGGCGCGTTTTTTTGCCGCCGTCGCTGCGGTCGATCGTTTCGATTCGGCGCGAGCCGTTTTGCCGGAGGACGTGTTAGAGGATTTCTTACGCGTTTTCTTGGACATACGCCTTCCTTTCGTCGCTTTCGGCGGATCAATCATTAGTCTATGGCAGGCGATGTCCTGGCAAGCTCGAATCGAATAGGCGGCTGGGCAAATCCGACGGCCGCGGGGTAAGGTTGGACGGAATTCGAGACATCACTCGTCTGCTCGTTACCTGTCTGCGCGTTGAGTGCGTTCCTGGGGCTGGATGACGGGTAGTGACATCAATCGAGGATTGCCGGCGATGCCTGCACGGGAGCGCCCGTTACATATCGACGGGCGTGGCCTTTGCATCGACCAATCCGACAATCAACGCCGCGACCGAGAGGCAATGGCAAGGAATACGTCGCCCCAGGGGGCCAAAGGCTCCAGTTCGCGTGCCGATATCCAACCCTTGCCGTTGGATAATACCGGCTGGGACCACGATCACGAAGAGGCGACCGGCCGCCATGCACGTCGGTTGCTGTCGCGCTCGAACTCCGGCTACCACCGGTTCGGCGATCGCTTTGGTGCGTTGGGCCGGTGGCTTGGACGCGAACGCTGGATAAAGCGTGCGGCGATCACGGTCGCGGTCTTGATCGCGATCTTCGCCACGGGTTTCGGTGCGCTATGGTGGCGGCTCGGTGCAGGTCCGATCAATCTCGACATGGCGACGCCGTGGCTGGCGTCGGCGATCGAGGAGAATATCGGCCACGACAATACCGTCGAAGTCGGCGGCACCCAGATCGAGCGCGCCGGAAAAATCCGCATTGCGGTGCGAATCCGCGACATCATCGTCAGGGACCGCGACCATGCCGTTGTCGCCAGCGCGCCGAAAGCCGAGGTAAGGCTGTCGGGCACCGCGCTCCTGATGGGGCAGCTTCGCGCCGAAAGCCTCAATCTGGTGGATGCCACCCTCGCGGTGCGCATCACGCCGGACGGCTATGTGACGGTTTCCACCGGCGCCAATGCGCGGCCGATCGCAACCGGCGTGACGTCGAAAAGACAGATCGGAGCGCCGCCATCGTCTCCGGCCCAGCTTCCGGCATCGCAGCCGTCGCCCGCTGTTGCCGCGCCATCGCCTCCCGCTCCGTCCGGCGCGACGGCCGGCGCCGATAATCGCGGCGCGCCGAGCGGATTGCTCGCCGGACTCGACTGGCTCGACAGCCTGAGCCTGACCGGGCTCGATGGACAAAACCTCAACGAAATCGGTTTGAAGAATGGAAACCTGATCGTCGACGACGAGCAGCGCGGCAACAAATGGAATTTCGAGAATATCAGCCTCAGTCTTCGCCGCCCGAGCGGCGGCGGCGTGGCGCTGAGCGTCGGCGAAGAGGGCAATAATGCGTGGTCGCTGCGCGTCGCGGTCGGCGCGCTGGCGAACGGCGTGCGATCGGTCGATATTCGTGCCGACAAGGTGCCGACGGCGAATATCCTGCTGGCGCTGCGGCTGAAGGATCTGACCTACAGCGCCGATTTGTTGCTGTCGGGCGAATTGAAGGGCGAGCTCGGCCGAGACGGATCGCCGACCTATTTCAGCGGCAAGATCCGCGCCGGTGAGGGACACATCATCGATAGCGATACGCCCGATTATCCGATGGCGATCGATTCGGCGGAGACGGATATCGAGTGGGATTCAGCGCGGCACGTATTGCTCGCGCCGTTCAAGATCGTCTCGGGCGCCAACCGGATCACGCTTCTGGCGCATCTCGAACCGCCCAACGGCAGTGACACCGATTGGCAAATGGGCCTCAGCGGCGGCACCATCGTGCTTGCCGGAAACGGCGACGAACAGCCATTGATCTTCAACCGCGTCTCGGTCGCGCTGCGGTTCGACACGGAAAAGCACCGGGTGCTGCTATCCCAGGCCGACATCAGCAACGGCGAGATTGGCGTCGCCGGCAGCGGCAGCATCGATTATGCGGGCGAACCGCGGCTGCAACTTGGCATCGCTGGAACGCCGATGTCGGCGGCACAGCTCAAGCTGATCTGGCCGACCCTGATCGTTCCCGAGGTCCGGGAGTGGGTCCTCGACCGGGTCGAGCGCGGCTCGCTTCAGCGCATCGAGATTGGCGTCAACTCGCCGGTTCACAACCTTTCGCGGCGGGGCCCGCCGATCCCGGACGACGGTCTTTCCGTCAACATCGTCGCCGGCGGCGTGTCGTTGCGCCCGGTGGATGGTTTGCCATTGGTGCATGATGCGGATTTGAAAGCCCATGTTACCGGCCGTACGGCGACGGTGACGATCGGGCAGGCCGTGGTGGACACGCCCGCCGGACGCAAACTCAACATCTCCGATTTCGCGTTCGAGGTGCCGGATCTGGCGCCCAAGCCTTCGCCGGCAAAGGTGCGATTCCGGATCGACGGTCCGGTGCCGGCGGCGGCTGAAATTCTCGCTTCCGATCGTCTCAGCGAATTCGCCGGCACCCTGGTCGATCCCGATTCGAGCAAGGGAACGGTGTCGGCCCAGGTGATGCTTGGCCTGCCGATCAAGCGTGCGATCACCGCAGCCGACACGAGCTACGCCGTCACCGCGGACCTCACCGGATTTTCCGCCGACAAACTGGTGATGAACCAGAAGCTCGAGGCCAATGCGCTGAAAGTGGTCGCCAACAATCAGGGCTACCAGGTCAAGGGCGACGTCAAGATCAACGGGCAACCGGCTTCGCTGGATTACCGCAAGCCGAATGACGGCGATGCCGATATCAAGTTGCAGGCGACGCTCGATGATGCGGGTCGTGCGCGTCTTGGATTATTCGATTTGGGCCCCGCGGCGAGCGGCACAATTCCAGTCAAGGTGACGGGGAAGATCAGTGGAGCTCCGGACCATGACAGCCGCATCGGCGTCGACGCCGATCTGACCGCGTTGAAGCTCGACAATATCCTTCCGGGCTGGGTCAAGGCGGCGGGCAAGCCGGCCCATGCCGTTTTCAACGTGGTGCCGAAGCCGCAATCGACGCGCTTCGAAGATATCGTCATCGACGGCGGCGGCACGTCGATGAAGGGATCGCTCGAGTTCGATCAGAACAACGACCTGATGAATGCGAACTTCCCGACCTATTCTCCTTCCGACGGCGACAAGGTCTCGCTGAAGGCCGATCGCGGCCCCGACGGCGTTTTCAGGGTGACGATGCGCGGCGATGTGTTCGACGGGCGCGGCTTCATCAAGTCGGCCATTTCAGGCAAGGAGGCCGACGCCAAGAGCAAGGCCAAGAACGTTGATTTCGACGTGGACGTCAAGCTCGGAGCGGTCATCGGCTATGACGGCGAGGCGCTGCGCGGTGTCGACGTCAAGATGTCGCGGCGGGGCGGAGCGCTCAAGTCTCTCGCGCTCAGCGGCAAGCTCGGGCGCGATACGCCGGTGACGGGAGAGCTGCGCAGCCGTCCCCAGGGCCGCGACATGATCTATCTCGATACCAATGATGCCGGCGCGCTGTTTCGCTTTACCGACACCTACGCCAAGATGATCGGAGGCCAGCTTTCGCTGGCGATGGATCCGCCGAGCGCCGAATCGAGCGCCAAGGAAGGCCGGATCCTGGTTCGCGATTTTTCCATCAAGGGCGAGGCCGCGCTCGATCGCATCGCGGCCGGTGGCCCGGCCGGAGTCCAGAACGGCATTGCCTTTTCGGGAATGCGCGCCGAGTTCACCCGGCAAAACGGCCAGCTTACGATTCGCGAGGGCGTGGTGAAGGGGCCGATGGTCGGCGGCACCATCGAAGGCAGTATCGATTACCCCGGCAACCAGGTGCGCATGAGCGGCACCTTCGTTCCGATGTATGGGCTGAACAACATGTTCGGCCAGATTCCGATTGTCGGCTTGTTCCTGGGCGGCGGCAGCAACGAGGGACTGATCGGCGTGACCTACGAGCTCGTCGGTTCGCCCGGCCAGCCGGTGCTTCGCGTCAATCCGATTTCGGCGATGGCGCCGGGCGTGTTCAGAAAGATATTCGAGTTCAACACCGGCAAGCAAAGCGGTCCGGTCGACTTTCCTTCCGATGAAAACCGGCCGCCGCGATGAGGCCGCGGCGCCCGGTGATCGCTTAAAGGCTATTCGATCTCACGCCGCGCGCACGCCGGACAGGAAGGTATTCACCTCGCCTGACAATTGCTCGGCCTGCTTGGAGAGATCGGTTGCCGCGCTCAGGACAAGACCGGCGGCGCCGCCGGTTTCATTGGCCGCCATGCTGACGCCCCCGATATTCGTCGTGACATCCTGGGTCGCATGTGCGGTCTGCGTGACATTGCGCGCGATTTCCGCCGTCGCCGCGCCTTGCTCCTCGATCGCCGAGCCGATCGTGGCGGCGATGACGCTGACTTCCTCGATCGTGGCGGTGATGCCCTGGATGGCCTCGACGGCTTCCCGTGTCGCACCCTGGATCTGGGCGATGCGGGTGCCGATCTCCTTGGTGGCTTCGGCGGTCTGGCTGGCGAGGCTCTTGACCTCGGCCGCCACCACGGCAAATCCCCGGCCGGCTTCGCCGGCGCGTGCCGCCTCGATCGTCGCGTTGAGTGCGAGCAGGTTGGTCTGGCCCGCGATGTTCGAAATCAGTTCCGCGACGTGTTCGATTTGTTTGGCGCCATCGGCCAGCGCGCGCACGGTGGTATCGGTGTGGCGCGCGGTTTCGACGGCGCGGCTGGTGATCGCGGCGGATTGCGCCACCTGCCGGCTGATTTCGGTGATCGACGAGGACAATTCCTCGGCTGCCGCTGCGACTGTCTGGACGCGCGAACTGGCTTCCGTCGCCGCCGAGCCCACTGCCGAGGCGCGCTGATTGGTGCGCTCCGCCGTGTCGGTCATCGATTGCGCGGTCTTTTCCAATTCGGTCGATCCGGATGCCATCAGCCCGACCAGATGTCCGACCGAGGTGTCGAACCGGTCGGCGAGGGCGATCAGAGCCTGCCGTTTCTCTTTCTCGGCCTGTTGCTTGGTCGCGACCTGTTCGGCTTCAAGCGCGCGCGCCGTCATCGCCGTCTGCCGCAGCACTTCCAGCGTCTCGGCCATCCGTCCGATCTCGTCGCCGCGGCCGGATTCTCCGACCGACTGGTCGAGATCTCCTTCGGAGATTCCCTGCATCCGGCTTCTCAACCGGTCGAGCGCCCCGAGCACATCGCTGGCGATCAGCCATGACAGCAGGCCCATCAGGATCATGAGTCCGCCGCCGATCGCGCCGAGCTCCATTAGCAGGGCGTTCACATCGGCGTCGATGTCATCGACGTAAAGCCCATAGCTCATGACCACGTTCCAGGGCCCGAAGCTGCGGGCATAGGCCATCTTCCGGACGGGAACGGTATTGCCAGGGCGGGGGTAGAGGAAGGAGGCAATGCCTCCTTCAGGACTCTGCCGGGCGGCGGCTACCTGGGCGTCGACGATCAGGACGCCGTTGGCATCCTTTGCGCCGGTGATCTTGCCTTCGATTTGTGGGTTGCCGCTGTTCAGGAGAAGCGAGGTATCGGCATTATAGACATTGGGATAGCCTTGCCCGTCATTGAAGGTCATTTTCCTGCCGCGCTTCCGGAATTCGGTCTGCGCCTCGGCAATGGTCATTTTGCCGGCTGTGACCTCATCCTGAAGCGTCTGGGCCATGCCGTACAGGAGATCGACCGCCGTGCGCATCTGGGTGACCCGGTCCGCCAGCATCCGGTTTTCGTTCAGCCACGCCGAAATCCCAATGATGAGGCAGATGGTCAGGGCTGCCAGCACAACGATGGCTGCGAGCTTGGTGCGGATTTTCAGTTGGCTGAGCACGTTCATGTAGACCCCTGCAGCGTAAATTCACCACAGCCGATTATCAGGAACCTGCTTACCAATCGTGAATACCGGTAATCGGATGCGAACGATCCGGACGCCGTAGGTATCGAAACGCAAACGTTGCGCTGCGGCTTTTTGTCCGGGCCGGACGGTACGCTACGTCCGCAAGGCCGGCACGACCAGAAATGGAATCATGCCGAGCAACACGCTGACCAGGGCGAACGCGATCAGTGGATTATAGCTGTGGCTCCAGTCGTGAATCAGGCCGCCACTCCACGAACCAAAGGCCGAACCGAGGCCGCTGCCGATAGTGATGGTGCCGTAAATCGTGCCGAGCCGTTCGCCGCGGAAGATCTTCATTGCGGTGGCCGCGAGCAGCGGACCGCGCGAGCCGATCATGCTGCCGAAGCATATGACGAAGCCGGTCAGCATCCAGAAGTCCGGATACCATTGCAGCAGCCAGAGCAGGACGATCCCGACAATCGAAATTGCATAGCTGATCAGCACTGAAGGCCTGCGGCCGATGATGCCGTCGAGCCAGCTCACGCCGAGCATGCCAAACAGCAGCACGACGCCGCTGAACCCCCAGGCGGTCGCCGCCTGCAATGGCGGGAATCCGGCATCGATCAGATAGGCGACGACCTGCGGCGAAATGGCATACATTCCGATGGCCGTAAAAAAGAAAGTGGCGAACAGTGCCCAGAAGGCGTGATGCCGCATCGCGCTCAGCAAGGTCCAGGCCTCGTCGGGCAGGTCCAACGCCACCTTCCTGATGATATGCGGTGCGCCGCCGGAGAACAGCCGCCACGGCAGCGCCAACAGAGGCACCAGCAGGATCAACGTGCCGCCGCCCAAAATCTCATAGGCGCCGCGCCAGCCGAAATGGTCGATCAGCACTTGCGAGGCCGGCAGCAGGATCAGCACGCCGGCGCCGGTCGCCGAATACACCACCGACATGGCTGTCGGGAGCCGCGGGCCGAACCAGCGGCCAAGCAGAATCGAGTTCGGTACCGGACCGATGAAGGCGACGCCGACGCCGACGCACAGGCCGAGCGCCAACTGGAATTGCCAGAGATGCTGCGAGAAGGCCGTGATGACGAACGCGCCGCCCAGCAGCAACAGGCCCAGCGCATAGACGGTGCGCGGCCCATATTGATCGAACAGCCGCCCGATCAGGGGCGATGCCAATCCGCCGGCCAGCGCCGACAGCGAATACACCGAGACGACATCGGCGCGGTCCCAGCCGAAATTCGATGAGATCGGCTTCAGGAAGACCGTGAAGCTTTCGTTAAGGCCGCGGCCGAGCACCGATAAGGCAAAGCAAACCCCGAGAACGCTCAGCGCCACCCGAACCGGCTTGAACGGCTTGGCGGCGATATCCTCCCCTGGATTTTCCCTTGGCGCATTCTGATTCATGCGGAGCAAGGAGCGCGTTTCCGGCGCTCCGAGCAAGGGTCAAACGGGAATGCGCCTATGCAGGCCTTACTCGGCAGGCCGGAGCAGGACGTGGCGCTTCTTGCCGAGCGACAGTTTGATCACGCCTTCCGGGGTCAGGTTGGAGCGGTTCAGCACCATCTTCTCATCCGATACCGCGACGTCGTTGACGCGCAGTCCGCCGCCCTTGATCTGGCGCCGCGCCTCGCCGTTCGAGGCCACAAGACCGGCCTTGACGAACATTCCGAGCACGCCGGCGCCGGCGTCCAGCTCGCTGCCCGGAATTTCCACCGTCGGCAGGTTTTCCGCGATGGCGCCTTCCTCGAAGGTTTGCCTTGCGGTTTCAGCCGCGGTGCGGGCGGCGTCCGCGCCATGCAGCAGCGCGGTCGCGGCATCGGCCAGCGCTTTCTTGGCCTCGTTGATCTCCGCGCCCTGCAGCATCGCCAGCCGATCGATTTCGTCCAGCGGCAGCGTGGTGAACAGTTTCAGGAAGCGCGGCACGTCGGCGTCTTCGGTGTTGCGCCAGAACTGCCAATATTCGTAGGGGCTCTTCATGTCGGGGTTGAGCCAGACCGCGCCGCTGGCTGTCTTGCCCATCTTCTCGCCCGAAGCCGCCGTGATCAGCGGCGTCGTCAAGGCGTGCAATTGCGGCGTGCCGAGACGGCGGCCGAGGTCGATGCCGTTGACGATATTGCCCCACTGGTCGGAGCCGCCCATCTGCAGGCGGCAATCGTAGCGCTTGTTGAGCACCGTGTAATCGTAGGCCTGCAGGATCATGTAGTTGAACTCGATGAAGCTCATCTCCTGATCGCGTTCGAGGCGGAGCTTGACCGAATCCATCGCCAGCATGCGGTTGACCGAGAAATGCCGGCCGATGTCGCGCAGCATGTCGATCCAGTTGAGCTTGGTCAGCCATTCCGCGTTGTCGGGCATGACCGCGTCGCTCTTGCCCTCGCCGAACTGCAGGAAGCGCGAGAACACCTGCTTGATGCCGTTCTTGTTCCGCTCGATGTCCTCGATCGACAGGATCTTGCGCGTCTCATCCTTGCCGGAGGGATCGCCGACGCGGGTGGTGCCGCCGCCCATCAGGGCGATCGGCTTGTTGCCGGTCTGCTGCAGCCAATAGAGACACATGATCTGCACCATCGAGCCGACATGGAGCGAAGGCGCGGTGCAGTCGAAGCCGATATAGGCGGTGAGTTCGCGCCGGGCCGCCAGCGCATCCAGCGAATCCGGGTCCGAAATCTGATGGATAAAGCCGCGGCTTTGCAGCACATTGAGAAAATCAGACTTAAAGGCAGTCATAGGTTGGCTTTTCTGATCATTCTTGTTTTACGCTGTTTGCAGCTAATTGCGGAACTATGGCGGAACGCACTGCCGCAGCTGTCCGCGCTGTGGCATTATAAGATGTGCTGGTTTGGCACAAGCTGGCCGAACCCGAAATCCGGGCAGGGCGTCGCGAAGGCACTTTGGCGATGATGATGACGGCGGTCGGTCTCATGAGCGGCACCTCGCTCGACGGGGTCGATGTTGCACTGATCGAAACCGACGGCAAGCAGGTCAAGGCGCTCGGCCCTTCCGGATATAGGCCCTACACCGATCCGGAGCGGGTGCTGTTGCGCCAGGCCCTGACCGAGGCGGCCGGGCTGACGCAACGCGACGCCAGGCCGGGAATTCTGCGCGAGGCCGAGCGCGTGGTGACGCTCGCGCACGCCGAAGCGGTGGCGACATTCACCGCGCAGAACCGCCTCACCGCCGAGGACATCGACATCGTCGGCTTTCATGGCCAGACCGTGCTGCACCGGCCGGAGCAGCGGCTGACCGTCCAGATCGGCGACGCCACGGCGCTGGCCAAGGCCATCCATATTCCGGTCATGCACGATTTCCGCGCCGCCGATGTCGCCGCCGGCGGCCAGGGCGCGCCGTTCGTGCCGGTCTATCACCGCGCGCTGGCCCAGTCGCTGGAGCGCGAGGGGCCGATCGTCGTGGTTAATATCGGCGGTGTTTCCAACATCACCTATATCGACGGTTCCGATGTCCTGATGGCCTGCGATACCGGTCCCGGTAACGCGTTGCTCGACGATTTCATGTTCCGCGTCATGGGGCAGCGATTTGATCGCGAGGGCCGTCTGGCCGCGCAGGGCGTGGCGGACGAGGCCTGGATCGGACGCGCGCTGGCGCTTCCGTTCTTTGCGTCGCCGCCGCCCAAATCGCTCGATCGCAACGATTTTGCGGCGCTGAAGCTCGGCGATGTGAGCCCCGCCGACGGCGCTGCAACACTGACCGCTTTCACGGCGGCGGCCATCGCCCGGATCGTGCCGTTGCTGCCCAAGGTGCCCAAGAGCTGGATCGTCGCCGGTGGCGGCGCCAGCAACCTCACCATGCTGCGGATGCTGCGCGAGCGGCTGACGCAGGCCACGGTCGAAGCGGCCGGCGTCGTGGGCTGGTCGGCGGACGCCATCGAGGCACAGGCGTTCGGCTTTCTGGCAGCGCGCGGCCTCAAAGGCCTGCCGCTGAGCTATCCCGCCACGACCGGCGTGCCGATGCCGATGACCGGCGGCGTGATCGCCCGGCCGTGACCGGGCGTCGTCTCGAAACGCGGCTCAGCGGACGTTGGCGAGCCGCATGTCGAGATAGCTCGTCACCGTTTCCATCAGCGGCTCCAGTTTGCCGTCGAAGAAATGGTTCGCGCCGGGGATGATTTGCTGATCGATCACGATCCCCTTTTGCGTCTTGAGCTTCTCGACCAGCGTGTTGACGTCCTTGGGCGGCACCACCGCGTCTTTCTCGCCATGCACGATCAGTCCGGAGGACGGGCAGGGCGCTAGGAACGAAAAGTCATAGAGATTGGCCGGCGGCGCGATCGAGATGAAGCCTTCGACCTCCGGGCGGCGCATCAGCAATTGCATGCCGATCCAGGCGCCGAACGAGAAGCCCGTCACCCAGCAGGCGCGCGCCTCCGGATTGATGGTCTGCGCCCAGTCCAGCGCGGAAGCCGCATCCGAGAGTTCGCCGGTGCCGTGGTCAAACGATCCCTGGCTGCGGCCGACGCCGCGGAAGTTGAACCGCAGCACCGAAAACCCGCGATGCGCGAAAGCGTAGTAGCACTGGTAGACGATCTGGTGATTCATCGTGCCGTGAAACTGCGGGTGCGGATGCAGGATCATCGCGATCGGCGCGTTCTTCTGCTTGGCCGGATGGTAACGGCCTTCAAGACGGCCTGCGGGACCGGTGAAAATGACTTCAGGCATGCGTGTTCCTAGAGTAATCAACCGACCTAATGCGGGCTCCATCTGTCCGTCAGATGAACCTTGCAGAGAAGGGATGATCAGGCGCCGTCTGGCGATGCGCGAACGGCGCGGGTGAATTTGAGGCCGCCTTCTAACATAGGGCGAGGGGCAAAAAGCAAGCATCTTGAACATTCGCCGATGCATTCAGCGCCGGGAATTCGATTGCAAGTCACGCCCGGATCGCCAATTGAGGAAACACCGGACGTGATCGAAAGCTGCCATCGTCCGTTCTGAAAGTCCTTGTCACGGTAATATAATACTAGATGCTGGATCGTATCTATCTCGACTGGAATGCGACCACGCCGCTTCGCCCGGAAGCCCGCGAGGCGATGGCTGCAGCATGGGATCTCTGCGGCAATCCCTCTTCGGTCCATGCGGAGGGCCGCGAGGCCCGCAAGCTGATCGAAGAGGCGAGGGCGTCGGTCGCGCTTGCCGTTGGCGCTATGCCCCGAAACATCGTCTTTACCTCCGGTGGCACCGAAGCGAATGTGCTTGCGCTGAAGCCCGGCCTTCGAAGAGGCTCCGGACCCTCGGTCGAAAGGCTGGTGGTTTCGGCCGTCGAGCATGCTTCGGTTCTTGCCGGCGGGCAGTTTCCGTCCGAGTCGATCACGTCCGTCGGAGTTGGCCGCTCCGGCGTGCTCGACCTGGATCAGTTGCGGGCGGCGCTTGAGAGCGGACCGCCCGCGCTGGTGTCCGTGATGCTCGCCAACAACGAAACCGGCGCGGTGCAGCCGGTGGCGGAAGCGGCCAGGCTGGTTCATGCCGCTGGCGGTCTGCTCCATGTCGACGCGATCCAGGCGTTTGGAAGAATCCCGTTCGAGATCGGCGCGACGGGTGCCGATCTGGTGACGCTGTCGGCGCACAAGATCGGCGGCCCCAAGGGCGTCGGAGCCGTCGTCTTGGCGGAAGAAGTGGAGGGGCTCGGCGCGCTGCTGCGCGGCGGCGGTCAGGAACTTGGGCGCCGGGCGGGTACGGAGAACGTGGCAGGCATCACAGGCTTTGGGGCGGCGGCGCGGGCTGCCATGGCTGCCCTGGACGATGACGCCTCCCGGCTGGAAAGGTTGCGCAACCAGCTTGAGAGGGGCCTGCGGCAAGCCCCTGAAATCATTGTCTTCTCCGAGAATGTGCAGCGGTTGCCCAATACCACTTTATTCACGGTTCCCGGACTCAAGGCCGAGACGGCGGTGATCGGCTTCGACCTCGCCGGCATTGCGGTGTCTTCAGGCTCGGCCTGCTCGTCCGGGAAGGTTCAGCCGTCCCATGTGCTGCAAGCCATGGGTTTCGGCCCGGATCTTGCCCAGGGAGCCGTGCGGCTCAGTCTGGGCTGGTCCACGTCGGAGGACGACATTAATCGCTGCCTTGAGGCTTGGCGAAAGCTCTCCAGTACCCTAGTTAAAGAGGGACGAAACACAGCTTGAACGGTTCTAAGCAGGTGATTTTGTCCGACAAACATCGTAGTAAAGTTTCGGAATTGATCCACCGCGGTCCTTGAAACCGCGAGCGGAGGATGGAATGCCGGCAGTACAAGAGACGGTCGACCGCGTCAGGCGGGTCGACGTCGATCAATACCGATATGGTTTCGAGACGCTGATCGAATCCGACAAGGCTCCGAAAGGGCTGTCGGAAGACACGGTGCGTTTCATTTCGGCGAAGAAGAGCGAACCGGCCTGGATGCTGGAATGGCGGCTGGAGGCGTATCGGCGCTGGCTGACCATGACCGAGCCCGCATGGGCGCGGGTCGAATACCCGAAGATCGACTATCAGGATCTGTATTATTACGCCGCGCCGAAGCCGAAGAAGCAGGTATCGTCGCTGGACGAGATCGATCCGGAGATCCTCAAGACCTACGAGAAGCTCGGCATTCCCTTGCGCGAGGTGGCGATGCTGGAAGGCGTCGAGCCGCGCCCGGGCGAAGCCGATACGGCCAGGCGCAAGATCGCGGTCGATGCGGTGTTCGATTCGGTTTCGGTCGCCACCACCTTCAAGGAAGAGCTGATGAAGGCCGGCGTGATCTTCATGCCGATCTCGGAGGCGATCCGCGAGCATCCCGACCTGGTGAAGCAATATCTCGGCAGCGTGGTGCCGACCTCGGACAATTTCTTCGCGACCTTGAACTCGGCGGTGTTCTCCGACGGCTCGTTCGTCTACGTGCCGCCGGGCGTGCGCTGCCCGATGGAGCTATCGACCTATTTCCGCATCAACGAGCGCAACACCGGCCAGTTCGAGCGCACCCTGATCATCGCCGACAAGGGCGCTTACGTCAGCTATCTCGAGGGCTGCACCGCGCCGCAGCGCGATGAGAACCAGCTGCACGCCGCGGTGGTCGAGCTGGTGGCGCTGGACGATGCCGAGATCAAATATTCGACGGTGCAGAACTGGTATCCGGGCAACTCCGAAGGGGTGGGCGGGATCTACAATTTCGTCACCAAGCGCGGCGACTGCCGCGGCGACAATGCCAAGATCTCCTGGACCCAGGTCGAGACCGGATCGGCGATCACCTGGAAATACCCGAGCTGCATCCTGCGCGGCGACAATTCCCGCGGCGAGTTCTACTCGATCGCGATCTCGAACGGCTACCAGCAGGTCGATTCCGGCACCAAGATGATCCATCTCGGCAGGAACACCACCAGCCGGATCATCTCCAAGGGCATCGCGGCGGGCAAGTCGCAGAACACCTATCGGGGCCTGGTCACCGCGCACCGCAAGGCGACCGGGGCGCGCAACTTCACCGCCTGCGACTCGCTCCTGATCGGCGACCAGTGCGGCGCGCATACCGTGCCTTACGTCGAGGCCAAGAATTCGTCGGCGCTGTTCGAGCACGAGGCGACGACGTCGAAGATCTCCGAGGACGTGCTGTTCTACTGCATCCAGCGCGGGCTCTCCCAGGAGGAGGCCGTCGGCCTGGTGGTCAACGGCTTCGTCAAGGACGTGCTGCAGCAGCTGCCGATGGAATTCGCGGTCGAGGCGCAGAAGCTGATCTCGATCTCGCTCGAAGGCAGCGTGGGGTGATGGCGGGTTTGGTGCCGTCATTGCGAGCGCAGCGAAGCAATCCATTGGGCGAACCAAGCTGGATTGCTTCGTCGCAGGAGCTCCTCGCAATGACGAAGACTTCTAAGTCGGTCTCCTAAGGATAATTCGATGTCACTGCTCGAAGTCAAAAATCTGCAAGTCCGTGTCGAGGAGCGTGAGATTCTCCACGGGCTGACGCTGACGGTGAACGCTGGCGAAGTGCATGCCATCATGGGACCGAACGGCTCCGGCAAATCGACGCTCTCCCATGTCATCGCCGGCAAGCCGGGCTATGAAGTCACCGGCGGCGAGATCCTGTTCAAGGGCGAGGATTTGCTGGCGATGCCGCCGGACGAGCGCGCCGCCAAGGGGGTGTTCCTCGCCTTCCAGTATCCGGTGGAAATCCCGGGCGTCGCCACCATGACGTTCCTGCGCACCGCGCTGAACGCGCAGCGCAAGGCGCGCGGCGAGGGCGAATATTCGACGCCTGATTTTCTCAAGAAGGTGCGCGAGGTCGCGAGCTCCCTGAATATTCCGCAGGACATGCTGCGCCGCGGCGTCAATGTCGGGTTTTCCGGCGGCGAAAAGAAGCGCAACGAGGTGCTGCAAATGGCGCTGTTCCAGCCGAGCCTGTGCATCCTCGATGAGATGGATTCGGGCCTCGACATCGACGCGTTGCGGGTCGCTGCCGACGGTGTCAATGCGTTGCGGACGCCGGAGCGGGCGATGGTGGTGATCACGCACTATCAGCGGCTTCTGGACTATATCGTTCCCGATATCGTGCATGTGATGTCGAAGGGCCGCGTCGTCAAAAGCGGCGGCAAGGAGCTGGCGCTGGAGCTGGAAGCTTCCGGCTACGCGCAGTTCGAAGACGCGGCCTGACGCATAAACGGATTGATGATGAACCTGGTACTGGCAAAAACCGAAACCGGCAAAGCGTTGAGCGATATTTTCGCTATCGCGCGGAACCGGTTGCCCGGCGCGGGCAAGGTCGCCGGCGTGCGTCAACAGGCGTTCGAGGCCTATGAACGCGCGGGATTGCCCAACCGGCGCGTCGAGGAGTGGAAATATACCGATCTGCGGGTGCTGATGCGCGAGGTGCTGCCGCTGGCGGCGGCGCCGGACGCCGTCGCGCTCAAGCGTGCGCGCGTTGCGGTGCAATTGCATGCGGTCGAGGATGCGTCAAAGCTCGTTCTGGTGGACGGCGTTTTGGTGCCGGAGCTTTCCGATCTCACCAAGCTTGAGGCCGGCGTCAGCGTCAAGACCTTGCGTGCGACGCTGGAGGACGCCAGCAACGACGCCCGGTCCGATTTGCTGCTCACCGATACGACCGATGCGATGATATCGCTGAACGCGGCGCTGGCGACCGATGGCGTCGTGATTGGCATTGCCGATGGCGCCGCGCTCTCCCGTCCGATCCAGATCATTCACGTGGCGACGGCGCCGTCGGCTTCGGCCTTCACGCGCTCCTATCTGAAGGTTGGTCACGGCGCGCGCGCCACTCTTGTCGAGAATTTTGTGGCGGCCGATGGCGCCAGATCGCATCAGGTCAACGACGCGGTGATCGTCTGGATCGGTGATGGGGCGGACCTGTCGCAGGTGCGGCTGATGGACGACGGGACCGATGCTGTGAACATCACGTCCGGCATTTTTACCGTGGGCGCCAAGGCCAAGCTTAATCTGTTCAATATGTTCAGCGGCGGCGCGGTCGGCCGGTTTCAGGGTTTTGTCACGCTGAACGGTGAGGGCACGGAACTGTCCATCAACGGCGTCAATCTGTTGCGAGGCAAGCAGCACGGAGACATGACGCTGGTGGTCGATCATGCCGTGCCGAATTGCGTCAGCCGGGAGATCTTCCGGGCTGTCGTCGATGACCGCGCCCATTCGGTGTTTCAGGGCCGCATCAACGTCCGGCCCAAGGCGCAAAAGACCGACGCCAGGATGATGACGCGGGCTCTGCTGTTGTCCGATGAAGCCGAGGCGGACAACAAGCCGGAGCTCGAGATTTTCGCCGACGACGTCGCTTGCGGCCACGGCGCGACCACGGGCGCGCTGGATGATAGCCTGCTGTTTTATTTACGGGCGCGCGGCCTCTCCGAGAACGAAGCGCAGGCGCTTCTGATCCAGGCCTTTGTCGGCGAGGCGATCGAACAGATCGCCAGCGATGCCTTGCGGGAGCAGGTGACCGCGACGGCGCAACGCTGGCTGGAGGCGCGACGATGACCCTGCATCCGGCGGTGGTGAACGGCTCCTATGATGTGGCGCGCGTCCGGGAGGATTTCCCGGCGCTGGCGCTCAAGGTCTACGGCAAGCAACTGGTCTATCTGGACAACGCGGCTTCCGCGCAAAAGCCGATGGCCGTGCTCGACCGCATGACCGAAGCCTATAAAAGCGAATACGCCAACGTGCATCGCGGTCTGCATTACCTCGCCAATGCGGCGACCGAGGCCTATGAGGGCGGCCGCGCCAAGGTCGCTAAATTCCTCAATGCGCGGCGCAACGAGGAGATCATCTTCACCCGCAACGCCACCGAGGCGATCAATCTGGTCGCTTACTCCTGGGGCGAGTCGAACATCAAGGCTGGCGATGAGATCGTGCTCTCGATCATGGAGCACCATTCCAATATCGTGCCCTGGCACTTTCTCAGGGAGCGTCATGGCGCGGTCATCAAATGGGCGCCGGTTGACGATGAAGGCAACTTCCTGATCGACGAGTTCGAGAAGCTGTTGACGCCGCGGACCAAGCTCGTCGCGATCACGCAGATGTCGAACGCGCTCGGCACCATCGTTCCGGTCAAGGACGTGGTGAAGCTGGCGCATGCCCGCGGCATTCCGGTGCTGGTCGATGGCAGCCAGGCCGCGGTTCATCTTGCGATCGACGTGCAGGACATCGATTGCGATTTCTATGTCTTCACCGGTCACAAGGTTTACGGCCCGACCGGTATCGGCGCGCTCTACGCCAAATATGCGATTCTGGAAGCGATGCGGCCCTTCAATGGCGGCGGCGAGATGATCCGCGAAGTCGCCAAGGACTGGGTTACTTATGGCGATCCGCCGCACAAATTCGAGGCCGGAACGCCGGCGATCGTCGAGGCGGTCGGCTTCGGGGCGGCGATCGATTACGTCAATTCGATCGGCAAGGAGCGCATCGCCGCGCATGAGCATGGCCTTTTGACCTACGCCATGGAGCGGCTGCGCGAAATCAATTCGCTGCGACTGATCGGCACACCGCGCGACAAGGGCCCGGTGATCTCGTTCGAGATGAAGGGCGCCCATCCGCATGATGTCGCGACCGTGATCGACCGACAGGGGATCGCGGTGCGCGCCGGAACCCATTGCGTGATGCCGCTTTTAGAGCGCTTCAACGTCACTGCGACCTGCCGGGCTTCGTTCGGAATGTATAATACGCGCGAGGAAGTCGATCACCTGGCGCAGGCGCTTATCAAGGCACGGGAATTGTTTTCATGACCGATACGGCCGAAGCAAAAACCAGTCATATCGAGACCAGTTCGGCGTTGCCGCCGGAAGAGACGGAACGGCTCAGCGGTGAAATTGTCGCCGCGCTGAAGACGGTGTTCGATCCGGAAATTCCGGCCGATATCTACGAGCTCGGCCTGATCTACAAGGTCGACCTGAAGGACGATCGCAGCGTCGACGTCGTCATGACATTGACGACGCCGAATTGTCCGGCAGCGGGAGAATTGCCGACGCAGGTCGAGAATGCCGTCGCCAGCGTTCCCGGTGTCGGCGTCGTCAGCGTCAATCTGGTGTGGGAGCCGGCGTGGTCGCCGGATCGAATGAGTGACGAGGCGCGTCTCGTCCTCAACATGTGGTGACGCATTCGCGTGTTTAACTGGTTTATGGGAAAATAACGGGCATTGATTTGCCGTTGGGATGGGCCACATGACTGACATGACACCCGCATCATCCATTCCGAGCTCCAAGCCGAAGCCGCGGCCCCGCCCGCAGGTCATGAAACTGACCGAAGCCGCCGCGCAGCGCGTCCGGGAATTGACCAAGCGCGCTGATTCCGAAATCGTCGGCTTGCGCGTCGGCATCAAGAACGGCGGCTGTGCCGGGCAATCCTATACGGTCGAATACGCCCACGAAGTCCGTCCGACCGACGAGGTCGTCGAAGACAAGGGCGTGAAGATCCTGGTCGATCCCAAGGCGGTGCTGTTCCTGCTGGGCACCGAGATGGACTACAAGGCCGACAGGATGTCGGCGCAGTTCATTTTCAACAATCCGAACCAGGTGAGCGCCTGCGGCTGCGGCGAGTCGGTGCAACTGACGCCCGCGAAGGTGTAAATCCTTGATATCGTTCCGGCGAATGCCGGGACGATAGGCGGAAACACGGGCGGTGCATGGACCGCGATTTCCTGATCGACCTGTTTGCCGATTTCGGCCCGGTAACCATCCGCCCGATGTTCTCGGGATTCGGCATTTCGGTTGACGGTACCAATTTCGCGATGGCGCTGCGCGCGGGCCTGTATTTCCGCGCCGACGAGCAAACCATTCCGCAATTCGAGTCGGAAGGCTCAACGCCGTTCCAGTATCAGACCAGCACCAGGAGCGTCACGGTCGGCTCCTATTGGCAATTGCCGGCGCGGCTGTTCGACGAGCCCGAAGAGTTGACGCAGTGGGCCAGGGCGGCGCTCGCGGCGGCGCAACGTGCGGCGTTGAGAAAACGTCCGAGAACGCGCAAGCAGGCCAAGGCGGGCAGCAACAAGGCAGCCGCCACCAAGGTTGCCGCTAAAAACAAAAACAGCGCGAAGGCCGCTGGAAAGAGGAATAGCTCGAAGAAAAAGTCTTCATCCTGAGGAGCGCGCTTTAGCGCGCATCTCGAAGGATGGCCAGGTATGAGACCTCATGAAGGTCTCTTGCTAAGCTACCTGGTTCTGGATCTCGGTGGCGTATTCCGGATCGACTTCGCAGATGACCCGGTTGCGGCCGTTGCGCTTGGCGGCGTAAAGGCAGGCGTCGGCGCGTTCGATCAGAGAATCGGTGTCGTCGCCGGGCTTGAGGATGGAAACGCCGACCGAGATGGTGACGCGGCCGAGGATTTCTCCGGTCGATTTTTTCTTCAGCTCTTTCGCCATCACGGCGCAGCGAATGTGGTCGGCAACCGTCAGCGCCTGGCGCAGCCCGGTATTGGGCAGCACGACCGCGAATTCCTCGCCGCCGTAACGCGCGGTGATATCCTGGCCCTTGATGGTCTGCTTCAATGACATGCCGACGAGGCGGAGCACCTGATCGCCGGTCAGGTGCCCATAGGAGTCGTTGAACGATTTGAAGTGATCGATGTCGAACATCAACAGCGAAAGCAGTTCATTATTGGCGAGCGCATGCTCGACCGCGCGTTCGATCGAGCGATCGAAATATTTGCGGTTGCCGAGGCCGGTGAGGGGATCGGTCAGGCTCTCCGCCCTGATGGCGTCGAGGCTGTGCTGCAAATTGGCGATCTCTGTTTTCGAGAGCTGAAGCCGATCTTCCAGCACCTTGTTGGTCTCGCGCATTTCCTGCGTGGACTTGACCAGCGATTCGATGATGATCTTGAGCTGGTCATGATTTTTCACGGCGCTGAGTTGCCGGGCGGCGCCGGACAGGCTTTCCTCGTAGCTGGCCGACATCCCCAGCGCGTCGGTCATGAGGGCCATCACGTCGTCGATCTCGCCGATCACGCGCGCGCCGACCTTGTCGATGCGGTCGGTGGTCTTGATCTGGGAAAGATAGGTATCGTAAATCTGATCGAGATCGGCCTCGGTCAGCTTACCGTTATGCGCCAGCGTCTCGTTGATGATCTTGTTGAGCGGCGGATTGTATCCGGTCGCGTAGACGTACCAGATTTCGTAATTGCGGGGGACGGCCGTCTGCCGAAGCGACTTGATCTGGCCCAGCGCGACTTCAGCAAAGGCCAGCGTGCGTTCGTGTTCGTCGAGCACGGTCGTGTCCCCAAAAATAGCGAGCTTCTGCCCGTCGTCCCCAAGCGCAATATCTCGAAATATTGCCGCCAAGCTAACGGGCGAGGATGAATGACCGGTAAACGGGTTCCGTAGCGGGTTCCTGGGCCGGCGGATATCCGACCGATGCCATCGAAATCCTGCGATGCGGTATCGGTCGTGTTGTTCAAACCAAAACCTGCCCCGGATTTGATCCGGGGTGGATTCGATTCGCGCAAAGAAAACGCGTCAAAACAAAAGGATAAAGTCTCGGTTCCGATTCCGTCAGAATCGAAATAATTCCAGAGCGTCGGTTCTGATTCGCGCGAAAACGCCTAGACTCGGGCGCGCACGGGCCGGAGCAGGAATGCCGGAAGATGTGAGTGATCGGCAGGTTCGGTATCGTGCTGGACGGACGGCGGCGCTTCGGCGCGGCCAATCGACGGCACCCGCGAACTGGCCGCCTGCGGCTGAGGCTGCTGCGGCGCGTGACCCCGGCCACCGCCGCCATTGGGACCATTAGGACGCCGGCCTTCGCGTTCGCGGCGGGGCTTGCGGCCGCCACGCGAACCTTCGCGCGCATGAGAGTCGCGCTCATGCTCGCTGCCGGAATCCGGGGCCATGTTGTCGGCTGGCCGAATCTCGACGCCGCTGTCGGCGCGAGGAATGGTCTGCCCGATCAGTTTTTCGATAGCCACCATCGACTTCTGGTCGAGCGGCGTGACGATCGAGATCGCCGTACCGGTACGGCCGGCGCGGCCGGTACGGCCGATGCGATGGACGTAATCGTCCGCGTGATGGGGAACGTCAAAATTGAAGACGTGGCTCACCTCGGGGATATCGAGGCCGCGGGCGGCGACGTCGGAGGCGACCAACAGCGGCAGTTCACCCTTGCGGAATTGATCGAGCGCTGTCATGCGCGCGGACTGATCCATGTCGCCATGTAGCGCGCCGACGCTGAAGCCATGCTTCTGCAATGATTTGTAGACGACCGCGACTTCTCGCTTGCGGTTGCAGAAGATGATCGCGTTCTTGAGGTCTTTGGCGTCGCGCAACAGGCGGCGCAGGATCTCGCGTTTTTCGTGCGGCTCGCGGCCGGCGGCGACCTGCGATTGGGTCACGGTAACGGCGGTTGTCGCCGGTTTGGAAACTTCAATCTTTTCGGGATTGTGCAGGAAGGCTTCGGTGACACGGCGGATTTCCGGTGGCATCGTCGCGGTGAAGAACAGCGTCTGCCGGGTAAAGGGAACGAGCTTGCAGACACGCTCGATGTCGGGAATGAAACCCATGTCCAGCATGCGGTCGGCTTCGTCGATCACCAGCAATTCGACACCGGTGAGCAGGAGGCCGCCGCGCTCGGTATGGTCGAGCAGCCGTCCCGGTGTCGCGATCAGCACGTCGACGCCGCGCGTCAATTTACTGTCCTGATCGCCGAACGAGACGCCGCCGATCAGAAGCGCGACGTTGAGCTTCTGGCCGGCGCCGTATTTGTCGAAATTCTCCTTTACCTGCGCGGCGAGTTCGCGCGTCGGCTCCAGGATTAGCGTGCGGGGCATCCGGGCGCGGGCGCGGCCCTTTTCCAGCATGGTCAGCATGGGAAGGACGAAAGCGGCGGTCTTGCCGGTGCCGGTCTGGGCGATGCCGAGGACGTCCCGGCGGGCCAGAACATAGGGAATCGCCTGTTCCTGGATGGGGGTAGGGGTGGTGTAACCGGTGGCCGCGACAGCGGCGAGCACCTTGTCGGATAAGCCAAGATGGGAAAAAGACATTGAGCCTCTAATCGACACCGCCGTTCGGAATCGAAAGTAAAAAGGCTGTCGCGTTTAGCCCCGAAACGGCGCGCTTTATAAAGCTGGGGGCTCTGAACCTACGCTGACCAGCGGCTAACCTAAAGAATCGCGTTTCGATCCAGGGCCGCGTTGATCGAAACATAGGGACGAAACGGCCAAAGTCAATCTTGCCGCAGCGCAAATGGCGGAAAAAGCTTAATGTTTTCGCACAAATAAGGGGCTTTTTGTCATTCGGGCTTCAAATAAGGTGCGCGTCGAATCCATTGCCGGAGCTCCAGGGCGCGCCGCCTGATGCCCTTCAACGACAAAGACAGATCATGGACGCCAGTAGTCCCCCGGAACGATCAGAACGCACGATCACGACCCGCTGCTGCGTTGTCGGCGGCGGACCGGCCGGGATGATGCTGGGCTATCTGCTCGGCCGCGCCGGCATCGAAACGGTGGTGCTGGAAAAGCATCCGGATTTCTTCCGGGATTTCCGCGGCGACACCGTGCATCCCTCGACGCTCCAGGTGATGGATGAACTGGGCCTGATCGACGGGTTCTTGAAACTGCCGCACCAGCAACTGCAAAAGATGGACGGCCAGTTCGGCGGCAGGTCGGTCCGCATCGCCGATCTGGGCCGCACCGGCGCCAAATATCCTTTCATTGCCTTCATGCCGCAATGGGATTTTCTCAATTTCCTGCGCGAGGCCGGCAAGCGGTTTCCGCCGCTCAAGGTCATGATGCAGGCGGACGCGACCGATCTCATCTGGTCGGGCGACCGGGTCGCCGGGGTGATCGCCGATACGCCGGAAGGGCCTGTCCGAATTCAGGCCGACCTGACCATCGGATGCGACGGGCGGCATTCGACGGTGCGCCAATGCGCCGGGCTCAAGGTCGAGGAAATCGGAGCACCGATGGATGTGCTGTGGTTTCGCGCCGGCCGGCGTCCCGACGAGATCGAAAACGTGTTTGCCCGGCTTGAGCCGGGCAAGATGATGGTGACGTTCGACCGCGGCACCTACTGGCAATGCGCTTATGTGATCGCCAAGGGCCAGTACGATGCGGTCAAGGCGCGCGGGCTGGATGCATTCCAAAGCGATGTCGTCGCCACGGCGCCGATGCTGCGCTCCGGGATTGCGGATGTGAAGAGCTGGGATGACGTGAAGCTGCTGACGGTGGCGATCAACCGAATGAAGCGCTGGACGCGGCCCGGCCTGCTCTGCATCGGCGATGCCGCGCATGCGATGTCGCCGGTGGGCGGCGTCGGCGTCAACCTCGCGGTGCAGGATGCGGTCGCGACCGCGAACCTGCTGGCGGCGAAGCTGGCCAAAGGCTGCCCTGATGAAAATGAACTCGACGCCGTACGGCGGCGGCGGGAGTTTCCGATGCGGATGACGCAGGCAATGCAGATCGTGGTGCAGAACAACATCATCAGCGTCGCGCTCGAGCCGGGCGATCGCCCGCTCAGGGTTCCGCTGTTCGCGCGCATCGTCAATGCGGTGCCGTGGCTGCAAGGCCTTACCGCGCGCTTCCTGGCGATCGGTGTTCGCTCGGAACATGTCCGCTCGCCGGCAGCCTCGACAGCTTCGTCTAGAGCATGATCCGGAAAAGTGGAAACCGGTTTTCCCTCGCGACAAACGCGGAACGCGTTTGCGCGGAGATCATGCTCAAACAGAAAGTTAGAGATGGATGACGATTCGAAGAAAAGTCATCCCGCTCTAACCCATAATCGAAAAGCCGCCGTCGACGGGAATCGCGGTGCCGGTCACGAAATCCGAAGCCGCCGAGCTCAGGAACACGGCGATGCCGGCGAAGTCGGCGATGTCGCCCCACCGTGCCGCCGGCGTGCGCGCCAATACCTTGCCATGCAGGCCGTCGACCTCCTGCCGCGCACGCTTGGTCAGATCGGTATCGATCCAGCCCGGCAGCACCGCGTTGGCCTGGATATGGTCCGCGGCCCAGGCGCACGCGCAGGCACGGGTGAACTGTACGATGCCGCCTTTGCTGGCGGCATAGGCCGGCGCGAAACTGGCGCCGAAGATCGACATCATCGACCCGATATTGATGATCTTGCCGCCGCCCGCGGATTTCATCACTGGGTACACCGCCTGCGAACACAGGAACGCGCTGGTGAGGTTGGTATCGATGACACGATTCCATTCCTCGATATCGAGCTCGTGCGGGGGCTTGCGGATATTGATGCCGGCATTGTTGACGAGGATGTCGATCCGGCCGAACTCCTGCTTGACGCGCTCGACCATGGCCGCGACCGCAGCCTTGTCGGTGACATCGGCGATGACCGGAATGGCCTTGACGCCGCGCTGCCGCAGGTCCGCGACGGCATCGTTCGACTTCGCTTCATTGCGGGCGACGATCGCGATGTGCGCGCCGGCGTCGGCAAGCCCGCGCGCCATGCCAAGGCCGATACCGCCATTGCCACCGGTGACGATCGCCACCTTGCCGCTGAGATCGAATAGCTGCTGTTTCATGCTTGTGATCCGGATGCCCGTTACCCCCGCCGCGCGGTTACGGCGCGGCGACCGCCAGAGTGACGCTGCGAGGCGGAGAGGGCAAGCGCGAGAACAACGCATCTGAATGGCGTTGCCATGGCCTGGGCACAAAAAAGCCCCGGACCAGACCGGGGCTTTTTAAGCGCGATGCGAAATCAGATCAGCGCTTGATCAGATCAGTACGTGAGCCAATCAATACTTGGCGACGACCGGGCCACCCCAGTTGAAGCGATAGACCAGCGAGGTGCTGACGCTCTGAACCAGCGGATGGAAGGTAACATCGCGGCCGGTCAGCGCTTCGCTTCCGTCAACCAGTTCCGAGATGTTCTTCTTGTCGTAATAGGCGGCCCGATATTCGGTCTTCATGAACCAGCCAGGAGCCGAGAGGCCGAAAATGTCCAAGTTGTTTTCCACGCCGCCGCCCACAAACCAGCCCTGACCGTCGAAGCTGTTGGTGTGGAAGCCTGCCGGAAGAGCAGAACCGGTATTGAACAAGGTCGTGCCGGACCAATCTGAGCCAGTGTAACCGGCGTTGACATAGGACAGCACGTTCGGCGCCACCAGATAGCCGCCACGCACGCCCGCTGCCCAAGTGTCCCGGGCTTTCAAGTTACCGGCAACGCCGCCGCCAAGCCCCTGATCCTGGACCGTTCCCTTGATGCTGCCGAACTGGCCATCGGCGAAGATGCCGGCGACCCAGCTCGTCGCGAACTGCCAATCGTAACCAGCACCGACCGTGCCGAACCAGCCGTCACCACCCTGGCGCTGATTGAAGCCCAAGAGGGGAGCGCCGCTCGCAGTCCCCTGAATGCCGGTGTCAGCATCCCATACTGCGCCGCCGCCGCCGCCGAAGACGTAGAAACCGGTCCAGGCCGGAGCCGCAACCGGGGGAGGCGCCTTGGTGTAGGTACGGGCCGGAAGATCCGCTGCGAAAGCCGATCCAGTGAACGCCGCCGCCGCCGTCAGAGCGAGCAGTAATTTCTTCATTTTTTTAACCCTCAGCCTTGATGCGCCTGAACCCGACCGCGTGTTGAACGATACGGATGCACCGAATCTCGAAAACCGTTGACCAAGTTATAAACGGTTCTGCCCGGAATGCTGTTACCCTGCGGGCACACCTGCCGGAAAACGACCCTAACAAGAGTTTTGCACCGGCAGCGTTGCGTTAAATATAACGCTTTGTAATTACATGAGAATTTATTGGAATCTCACACATCCAATAAGTCGTCGCGGGCGAACTCCGCCTTGTCCGAAATGAAGGCAAACCGCGCCTCCGCCTTGGTGCCCATCAGCCGCTCGACCGAATCGGCGGTGCCCTCCCGGTCATCGGCCAACAGCACCACGCGCAGCATCGCGCGTTTGGCCGGGTCCATGGTGGTTTCCTTCAATTGCGCCGGCATCATTTCGCCGAGGCCTTTGAATCGACCGACATCGACCTTGGCATTGGCGTTGAATTCGCTCTTCAGGAGCGCGTCCTTGTGGGAGTCGTCGCGGGCATAAACGGTCTTGCTGCCGTGGGTGAGGCGATAGAGCGGCGGCACCGCGAGATAAAGGTGGCCCTCATCGATCAGCCGCGGGGTCTGCCGATAGAAGAATGTGATCAGCAGCGAAGCGATATGGGCGCCATCCACGTCGGCGTCGGTCATGATGATGATGCGCGAATAGCGCAGATCCTCTTCGCGGTAATGCGGACCGATGCCGCAGCCGATCGCCTGCATGAGATCCGACAACTGGGCGTTGGCGGTCAGCTTGTCCTTGCCGGCGGAGGCGACGTTGAGGATCTTGCCGCGCAACGGCAACACCGCCTGCGTCTTGCGGTCACGCGCCTGTTTGGCGCTGCCGCCGGCGCTGTCGCCCTCGACGATGAAGAGCTCCGAGCCCTCGGTCGCGGTGTTGGTGCAGTCGGCGAGCTTGCCCGGCAGACGCAGTTTCTTGACCGCGGTCTTGCGCGAGGTTTCCTTTTCGGCGCGGCGGCGCAGCCGTTCGTCGGCGCGTTCGACCACGAAATCGAGCAGCCTGCTGGCCTGTACCGGATTACCCGACAACCAATGATCGAACGGATCCTTGATCGCCTGCTCGACGATGCGCTGGGCTTCGGCGGTGGCGAGGCGATCCTTGGTCTGGCCCTGGAATTCCGGTTCGCGCACGAACACCGAAAGCATGACGCCGGCGCCCACCATGACGTCTTCCGAGGTGACGCTGGCGGCGCGCTTGCCCTGTCCGACTCGCTCGGCATGATCCTTCAAGCCGCGTAGCAGCGCGCTGCGCATGCCCGATTCATGGGTGCCGCCGTCCGGCGTCGGCACCGTGTTGCAATAGGAGGAGAGGAAGCCGTCGGCATCCGCCGTCCATGCCACCGCCCATTCGCAGCCGCCATGGGCGCCGTTGCGGCCGGACTTGCCGGAGAAGATGTCGGGATGCACCAGCGTATCGGCATGGACCGCGGCGGCGAGATAATCCTTCAAGCCGCCCGCGAAATGGAAGGTGTCCTCGGCGGGCACATCCTCGATGCCCTTCAGGAGTTCCGGAGCGCAATGCCAGCGGATTTCGACGCCGCCGAACAGATAGGCCTTGGAGCGGGCCATCTTGAATAGCCGCTGCGGCTTGAACGTGGCCTTGGCGCCGAAGATGTCGGTGTCGGGCTTGAAACGGATCCGGGTGCCGCGGCGGTTGTTGACCTTGCCGAGGTCTTCGAGCTTCCCCTTCGGGTGTCCGCGCTCGAAGCTCATCCGATAGAGCTTCTGGCTGCGCGCGACTTCGACCTCTAATCGCGAGGAGAGGGCGTTCACCACCGACACGCCTACGCCGTGCAGGCCGCCGGAGGTCTCATAGACCTTGGAGTCGAATTTGCCGCCGGAATGCAGCGTACACATGATGACTTCGAGTGCGGACTTCTTCGGAAATTTCGGATGCGGGTCGATCGGAATGCCGCGGCCGTTGTCGCTGACGGTCAGGAATCCGTCGGCGTCCAGTTCGACCTCGATGAACGAAGCGTGGCCTGCCAGCGCCTCATCCATCGAATTGTCGATGACCTCGGCGAACAAATGATGCAGCGCCTTTTCGTCGGTGCCGCCGATATACATGCCGGGACGCCGGCGCACCGGCTCCAGGCCCTCGAGCACCTCGATGTCGGCGGCGGTATAGGCGGCCTCGGCGTTCGAAGGCTTCGGGGCGGCTTTCGCGGCCGTCCTGGCCTTCGGTTCGGCGGCTCCGAAAAGATCGCTTGCGGATTTTGTTTTAGTTGCTGGTTTCAATGATTTAGACATGGCTCTTCATGTGGAGGCGCGCGTATCGCACGCGACGAATCGTTGCTCGGACTATGCCATGGATAGGCTTAAAAAGTGACCGCGGGGGCTGGGCGTCGGTTGCCCCATCCTGGCTGATTGGACAGATAAGATGCCGGTCCACGGCCTGCGAGGTGCGAAACATGATCGCCGCAACGCCCGGTAACAGGGAGCGGCGCTCATGGCAACACGCCTCGGACAGGTTCGGGGCAGGCCTGCGCCGGCTCCTGGCGTGCCCGCTTTGTGACTTGATGTCATGGAAGCGGGCAGCTTACCTGTCCTTAATCAAGGATCCCCCAAGAAGGGTCCAAAGAGAGGTCCGAACGGACAAACCGAGGCGGGAAGGCATTTCGGCAAATGGAAGATATTGCGCGCGCGCTCGCCGATTTCGTGCGTGATCATTCGGCCTGGGCCGCTCCGATCGTGCTGCTGCTGGCGTTCGGTGAATCGCTCGCCTTCATTTCGCTGCTGATCCCGGCCTGGGGAGCGCTGGTGGCGATCGGCGCGCTGATCGGCGCCAGCGGCATCAGCTTCTGGCCGGTCTGGATCGCCGGCGGGCTCGGCGCCGCGCTCGGCGATTGGCTCTCCTACTGGTTCGGCTTCACATACAAGGAACGGGTCGCGCGGATGTGGCCGCTGTCGCGATACCCGGAAATCCTGCCGCGTGGCGAAGCCTTTGTCAGAAACTGGGGCGTGCCGAGCATCTTCATCGGGCGATTTTTCGGTCCGTTGCGCGCCTCCGTGCCGCTCGCCGCCGGGATATTCGAAATGCCCTATTGGCCGTTTCAAATCGCCAACTTCGTATCCGCGCTGGTCTGGTCGGCGGCGCTTTTGGTATTCGGCGACGTGATCGCGAAAATCGCCGAATGGCTATGGCGCGTGTTCTGACGCCGGTTTCGGAGTAAGCCGAACCGGGCGGGCAGGGTGTTGATGCCCCGGCGGTTTCGGCTTGACGCAAAACGGGCGCGGTCCTATAGCCGCGCTCATGATCAACGCTGCGACCATTCTGATCGTTCGCCGCCGCCGTACCTTCGCGGTACGGGCGGACGTCTGCGTTTAAGACATCTGCCCCTGCCGCCGGATCATCCCGCGGCTTTTTCGTCCCAAAAAATCACGCGGTTCGGTCTGGCGGCTCCTCAATCCAGCAGGAGTTCCCGGATGTACACGCCCCCTTCGTTCAAGGCCGACCGCGCCGCAAGCCTTGGCTTTGCGGAAGAGCGCGGATTTGGCACGGTCTGCGCCTGGGACGGGGTCAAGCCCATCGCGTCCGCGCTGCCGTTTTATCTGAGCTATGCCGATAACGGTGCCCCGCTGGCGGCGTTTCATGTTGCCCGTCATAATCCGTTGGTAAAGCTTGCCGGCGGGGACTCGCCCTGGCTATTGGCCGCCACCGGGGCGGATGCCTATGTCTCGCCTGACTGGTATGTGTCGCCGGATCAGGTGCCGACCTGGCTTTATCAGGCCGTGCATTTGACAGGACCGGTACGGCGGTTGTCGGATGATGAACTCGGCGTACAGGTCGACAGGCTCAGTGCCAAATTCGAGGACCGGCTGTTGCCGAAGAGGCCCTGGACTTCAGGGAAGATGACGCCGGGACGGCTGGATGCCATGAAGAAGGCGATCGTGGGACTGGTGATGACCGTCGAAGAGGTCGAAGGCAGCTTCAAACTCAATCAGCACAAGTCCGAGGCCGATTACGCCGCTGTCGCAGCTGAACTCGGTGCCCAGCCGAATGCGGGCGCGCAACGGATTGCGGATTTGATGCGGGAAACGCTGCCACAGGCCTTTGCAGGCGAAACCAACAGGTTCGAAAGGAACGTCCCATGACCTTCGCCGATATCAGTAACTCTCCGGCCACCGGCGCCTCCGCGAAAGCCAGCGTGTTTGTCGACGGCGCGTCCGGCACCACGGGCCTCGGTATTCGCGAGCGCCTCAGCCTGCAGAGCGGTGTCGTGGAAAAGAGCATCGCGGAAGAAAAGCGCAAGGACGCGGGAGCCAAGCGCGCGCTGATGGAGGAGGTGGATCTCGTGATCCTCTGCCTGCCGGACGATGCCGCGAAAGAGACCGTCGCTCTGATCGACAGCATGGGGGCTTCGGCCCCCAAGATTCTCGATGCGTCGACGGCATTTCGCGTTGCCAGCGACTGGGCCTATGGCTTTCCCGAACTCGCGCCGGATCAGGCTGACAAGATCCGGGCGGCGCGGAAGGTCTCGAATCCCGGCTGCTATCCGACCGGCGCGATTGCGCTGCTCCGACCGCTCGTCGATGCCGGTCTCCTGCCTGCGGACTATCCCGTCACCGTCAATGCGGTCAGCGGCTATTCGGGCGGCGGCAAGTCGATGATCGCAAGCTTCGAGAACGGCACAGCGCCGGCCTTCGAGCTCTATGGCCTCGGCTTCGAGCACAAGCATGTGCCGGAGATGCAACTCTATTCGCGGCTGGCGCATCGGCCCATCTTCGTGCCGTCGGTCGGCAATTACCGGCAGGGCATGCTGGTTTCCGTGCCCCTGCAGCTCGATACGCTTCCCGGTAAGCCCGGCGGAGCCGACCTCCACGCGGCGCTGGCGAAGCGCTATGCCGGAAGCCGCTACGTTTCGGTGATGCCGCTCGATAACGAAGCGGCGAAGAGTGGGCGGATCGAGCCCGAGGCGCTCAACGAGACCAACAGGCTCGAACTCTATGTGTTTGCCAGCGACAAACACCGTCAGGCGGTTCTCGTCGCCCGTCTCGACAATCTCGGCAAAGGCGCCTCGGGCGCGGCGGTGCAAAACATGCGGCTGATGCTGGGACTCGCGGACGCGTAGGGTCCAACGGTCCGCATTTCCTGTTGAGATGTCATTCCGGGGCGCGACGAAGTCGCGAACCCGAAATCCAGAGGCGATGGCGGGAGATTCCGGATTCGATGCTGCGCATCGCCCCGGAATGACGGCAGAGTGTCTGATTTCTCAAGCCAGCCCGAAAATCGCCAGCGCCAGCACGGCCTGCGCCAGGAATCCGACCACGAAGGCCAGCGTGCGGAACACCGGCAGGCCGAGCGTATAGACGATCAGATGCGCGACGCGGGACCAGAAATAGACCGCGCAGGCGAGCACGGTCCATTTGCTGGAATAGTCGATCGCGTTGAGGATCAGGACCAGCGGCGCGAAGATGATCAGATTCTCGACCGCGTTGTCATGCGCGAACATCAGGCGGGTGGCCCAGTCGGCCAGCGGTTTGTCGCCACGCGCGGGATTGGCCATCGCGCCGCCAAGGCCGCGCACCTGACAGCGGTTGAGCACGTAAGGGATCCAAAGCAGTCCCGTGAAGATGACCGTCAGTGTCAGCCAGAACAATTCGCGCGTCATAGACACTTCCCCCTCAGTTCGATTTCAAATCCCGTCCGGGCGGGACGCGTCGATTATATTCGAAGGTGGCTCGTGACGCTACGCGCGAACCCGGACATAGCTGCCGGGCGCATCTTCGATCGGAGGCAGCGCTTCTGTCCCGACCGCGCGCGCGGGCACTTCCTCCGGATCGATGCCGCCGAGCCATTCGCGCCAGTCGGGCCACCACGAGCCCTTGTGTTCCTCGGCGCCCTTGATCCAGTCGGCGAGCGTGATGTCCTTGATCCTGTCGTTGGTCCAGAACTGGTATTTGTTCGCCGCCGGCGGATTGATCACGCCGGCGATGTGCCCGGATCCCGACATCACGTATTTCACCGGTCCGCCGAAGAATTGCGAGCCGTAGAGCACCGATTCCGCCGGCGCGATATGGTCCTCGCGGGTCGCCAGATTGTAGACCGGCACCTTCACCTTCGACAGATCGAGCAGGGTATTGTCGAGCACCATGCTGCCGGTGGAAAGCCGGTTCTCCAGATAGCAGTTGCGCAGGTAATAAGAATGATTGGCCGCTGGCATCCGCGTCGCGTCCGAATTCCAGTGCAACAGGTCGAACGACGAGGGCGGCTGTCCCTTCAGATAGTTGCTGACGACATAGGACCAGATCAGATCGTTCGAGCGCAGCATGTTGAAGGCCATCGCCATCTTGCTGCCTTCGAGCACGCCCGAGGCCTGCATGTCGCGTTCCAGCGCCGAAATCTGGTCTTCGTCGACGAACACCAGGAGATCTCCGGCATGGCTGAAATCGACCTGCGCCGCCAGCAACGTCGCCGACGTCACCTTGACGCGGCGGTTCTCGGCGAGCCAGGCCAGGGTCGCCGCAAGCAGCGTGCCGCCGACGCAATAGCCCATGGTGTGGACTTTCATTTCGCCGGTGGCCTGCTCGATCGCATCCATCGCCGCCAGCGGGCCTTCCTTCATGTAATCGTCGAAGGTCTTCGCCCCGAGCCGCTTGTCCGGATTGACCCAGGAAATCACGAACACCGTGATGCCCTGATCGACGCACCATTTGATGAAGGATTTTTCCGGCCTGAGATCGAGAATGTAGTATTTGTTGATCCACGGCGGCACGATCAGGAGCGGTGTACGCAGCACGTTTTCCGTCGTCGGTTCGTACTGGATGAGCTGCATCAGATCGTTCTGGAAGATCACCTTGCCCGGCGTGGTCGCCATGTTGACGCCGACCGACAGCGCATCCGGATCGGATTGCCGGATCCGCAACGTGCCGTGGCCGGCTTCGACGTCTTCGGCGAGCATCTTCATGCCGCGGACCAGATTGTCGCCGTTGGAGGCCAGCGTCTCGCGCAACACTTCCGGATTGGTGAGCACGAAGTTCGATGGCGCCAGCGCATTGGCGATCTGCTGGACGTAGAACTCGGCCTTCTGGCGGGTGTGCGGATCGAGGCCTTCGGCGTTATGCACCAGGTCCTGCGCCCACTGCGTCGTCAGCAGATAGAGTTGCAGCAGGAAATCGAAAAACTGGTTCGATTTCCATTCGGGATCCTTGAAGCGCCGATCGCGCGGCGAGGGCTCGGCCGCCGGCTCAGCCGGTTCGCCAACAAGACGCCGCGCCGACGAGGCCCACAGATCGAGATAGGCTTTGCCCATCTTCATCTGCACCTCGGTCGCCCGCGTTTTGTCCGACATCCAGTATTCCGCGACGGCGGTGAAGGTCTTGACGAGTTCGCTGAGTTCGCTCGGCGGCTTGTCCTTGGGCTCGCCGTTTTCGCGCGGCTTCAGGTAGGCGGCGAGCGCCTGGCCGCTGCTCTCCATCGCCCGGGCAAGGTTCAGTGCGAACGCTTCGGGGTCGAATTTTTTCGTGGGCTCGGTTTGGGTGGTGACGTCGCTCATGTCGGCAACACTACAGGTTCATTCGAAGTTCGTCACCGCGGTCGATCGCCGACGGCAAAGCGGATGTTAATCTTTGTGCCGGACGTGTTGCACTGCGACAAAGAATCTTGGTTCCGTCATATTGAGGCCTCAACGGCTCAGTCTATAGTTCAGGCCTTAATCGTTTCCGACGACAGTCGTTTAGGTTGCGGTCGGCCGCTGATGAAATATGTGTCAGTTGGCTGCAAAGTCATGCGCGTAGGGCGAAGGTAGGCGGCGGAGACGCATGTCGGTAAATCGGAACACGAGGGTGTTGATCTGGGGCGCGCTGCTGCTGTCGGCGCTTGCGCTCGGCGGCTGTGCGACGTCGATCGCCGATCTGCCCCTGGTCGGGACGCCGGCCGGCGCGCCGGGGCGTTCGAAGGAGCCGGGGGCTTACCTGCCGGTGGAAGATTTGCCTCCCGATCGGGACCAGGCGGCGATCGCGCCGGATGAGCAGGCTAAGATCAAGAAGGAACTGCTCGCGGCCAGAGATCGTCAGGCATCGACCACCAAGGAGCAGGGTCAAGGCCAAAACGAGAGCCAGAATCAGGGGCCGGCCTCGAAGTAATCCGAAGCTGCACTGGCATAACCGGGTATCCGTGGTAAAAGAATCCAGTTCAACCGCAAATCGGGGCGAAGACACCAATTTCGCGCCTTTATTCACGTTAAGTCTCTGATCTAGCGTGAATTTCTGGACGAAAGCGCATTCCGATTCGTTGCCAAATTTGTGATTGCGCCCTTACCGGTTGCCGGAGCCAGGAGCCATGGAAGAGTTTTACCGCATACGCCGTCTGCCGCCTTACGTGTTCGAACAGGTCAACCGCGCCAAGGCGGCCGCGCGCAATGCTGGCGCCGATATCATCGATCTCGGCATGGGCAATCCGGATATGTCGACGCCGCAGCATGTCATCGAAAAGCTGAAGGAAACGCTGGGTAAGCCCAGGACCGACCGCTATTCCGCCTCGCGCGGCATCACCGGCCTGCGCAAGGCTCAGGCGGGCTATTACGCCAGGCGTTTCGGCGTCAGGCTCAACCCCGAAACCCAGATCGTCGCCACGCTGGGCTCCAAGGAAGGTTTTGCCAATGTCGCGCAAGCGATCACGGCGCCGGGCGACGTGGTGTTGTGCCCCAACCCGAGCTATCCGATTCATGCCTTCGGATTCCTGATGGCCGGCGGCGTGATCCGCTCTGTGCCGTCGGACCCGACGCCGCAGTTCTTCGAGGCGGTCGAGCGCGCGATCATCCATTCGATCCCGAAGCCGATCGCGATCGTCGTTTGCTATCCGTCCAATCCGACCGCCAATGTCGCCGACCTCGATTTCTACCGGGACCTGGTGGCGTTCGCGAAGAAGCACGAGATCTTCATTCTCTCCGACCTCGCCTACGCGGAAGTCTATTTCGACGACAACAATCCGCCGCCGTCGGTCTTGCAGGTTCCCGGCGCGATCGACGTGACCGTGGAATTCACCTCGATGTCCAAGACCTATTCGATGGCGGGCTGGCGCATGGGATTTGCCGTCGGCAACGAGCGCATCATCGCGGCGCTGGCGCGGGTCAAATCCTATCTCGACTATGGCGCGTTCACGCCGATACAGGTGGCCGCGACCGCGGCGCTCAACGGTCCAGACGATTGCATCCGCGAGATGCGCGACACCTACCGCAAACGCCGTGACGTTCTGGTGGAATCGTTCGGGCGTGCGGGGTGGGAAATTCCGCCGCCTTCCGCCTCGATGTTCGCCTGGGCGCCGCTGCCCGAAGCGTTCCGCGAGGTCGGCAGCATGCAGTTCGCGACCCTGCTGGTCGAGAAATCCGGGGTGGCGGTATCGCCGGGCGTCGGCTTCGGCGAGCACGGCGAGGGCTATGTCCGCATTGCCATGGTGGAAAACGAGCAACGCATCCGCCAGGCCGCGCGCGGGGTGCGCCGCTTCCTTGAAAGCGGCATTGAAACGTTGCACAACGTGGTTCCTCTCGCCAACCGGCGCTAGGCCTGATCGCGGTTTTCGCCACCCGATCGGGACTGGTCACAATCTCTCCGGCAGGTTTTTCTCGTTATGGTCGCACCCCTGAACGTGGGTATTGCGGGGCTCGGCACGGTTGGATCCGAAGTCGTCCGCCTCATCGAGCAGCAGGGCCGGATCCTGTCGGCGCGCACCGGGCGTGACATCCGCGTGGTCGGCGTCACTGCGCGCTCCAAGGCAAAAAAACGCGGGATCGATTTACGCGGTATCAGTTGGGCGCGGGATCCGCTGGAACTGGCGAATGATGCCAGGATCGACTGCTTCGTCGAATTGATGGGCGGCGCGGGTGAGCCTGCACTGTCGGCGATCGAGGCCGCGCTGAAATCCGGCAAATCCGTGGTGACCGCCAACAAGGCGCTGATCGCCAAGCATGGGCTGCGGCTGGCGAAACTGGCCGAGCTGCATGGCGGTGCGCTGAACTTCGAGGCCGCGGTCGGCGCCGCCATTCCCGTCATCAAGACCTTGCGCGAGGGCCTCGCCGGCACCTCCGTGCAGCGGGTCTACGGCATCCTCAACGGCACCTGCAATTACATCCTGACCCGGATGGAGCAGGAGCGGTTGTCGTTCGCCGAATGCCTGAAGGATGCCCAGCGCCTCGGTTATGCCGAGGCCAATCCGTCGTTCGACGTCGACGGCCATGACACGGCGCAGAAGCTGGCGATCCTGGCTAGCCTGGCGTTCGGCACCGAGATTGCCGAGAAGGCAGTGTATGTCGAGGGGATTTCCTCGATCGCGCCGGAGGACCTTCGCGCCGCGGAGGAACTCGGCTACCGCGTCAAGCTTCTTGGTGTGGCGGTAAAAACGGCCAAGGGCATCGAACAGCGCGTGCATCCGACCATGGTGCCGAAATCATCCTCGATCGCGCAGGTCATGGGCGTCACCAACGCCGTGACCATCGACGGCGAGGGGATCGCTCCGATCACGCTGGTCGGGCCCGGCGCGGGCGGGGCCGCGACGGCGTCGGCCGTCGTCGCCGATATCGCCGACGTCGCGCGCGGCATCCGCGCCAAGCCGTTCGGGCGGCCGGTGGCGCAGTTGCGTGCGACCAGCAAGGCGCCGATGGAGCGCCATGAAGGTGGCTATTATATCCGCCTGATGGCGCGGGATCTGGCAGGCACCGCTGCGACCATCGCGACCCGGCTTGCGGAACAGAAGATTTCCATTGAATCGATTGTGCAGCGCCATGCAAACGGCGTTGACACGGCCGCCCTGAACGGAAAATCCTCTCCGGTGCCGGTCATTTTGATTACCTATGCGACCAGCGAGGATGCCGTCTATCGCGCGTTGCAGGCGGTGCAGCGCGACAAGGTGATCAGCGGCCGGCCGCAGGTGATACGGATTGAGAAGAACTAGCGCGTGGTCCTCCGGACGATGCGTTGAAGCTTAAGATGTGCAGGCCGAACGATCGGCTGTCAGGTTTCGAGGGAGTAAACCGATGTCGACCCATATTTCTGTTCCGCCGCAATTGCTGCTCGAGCGCATTCTCACCCTTGAGATCGTGCGTGTGACCGAACGTGCCGCGGTGTCGGCGGCGCGGCTGCGCGGCCACGGCAACGAGAAAGCGGCCGACCAGGCCGCGGTCGACGCGATGCGCCGCGAACTCAACAAGCTGCCGATCGAGGGCACGGTGGTCATCGGCGAGGGCGAGCGCGACGAGGCGCCGATGCTGTTCATCGGCGAGAAGGTCGGTATCAATGCCGGCCCGAAGGTCGATATCGCGGTCGATCCGCTCGAGGGCACCACGCTGTGCGCCAAGAACATGCCGGGTTCGATCGCGACCATGGCGATGGCCGATGGCGGCACGCTGCTGCACGCGCCCGACGTCTACATGCAGAAGATCGCGGTCGGCCCCGGCTATGCCAAGGGCGTGGTCGAACTCGACGCCTCGCCGGCCGATAACGTCAGGCGGCTGGCCAAGGCCAAGGGCGTTGACGCTTCGGCCATCACGGTGCTGGTTCTGGATCGCCCGCGCCACGCCGACATCATTCAGGGGGTGCGCAGCACCGGCGCCGCGGTGCAGCTGATCACCGATGGCGACGTCGCCGGCGTCATTCACACCGCAACCCCCGACGACACCGGCGTCGACATGTATATCGGCACCGGCGGTGCGCCGGAAGGCGTGCTGGCTGCGGCGGCGCTGCGCTGCATCGGCGGCCAGATGCAATGCCGCCTCATCCTCGACACCGAGGAAAAACGCGAGCGCGCCGCCAAGATGGGCGTCAACGATCCGAAGATGATCTACGGCATTGAGGATATGGCGAAGGGCGATTGCCTTTTTGCCGCGACCGGCGTCACCACCGGTTCGCTGCTGTCGGGCGTCAAGTTCCGCAAAGACGGCGTGATCCAGACCGAGACGGTGGTGATGCGCTCGGTCACCGGCACGGTGCGCTACATCAAGGCCGAACACCGGCAGGTCGAGAAGTTTCATCTGGATTAAATCTCGGTGTCATTCCGGGGCGACGCGTGAGCGTCGAACCCGGAATGACGACGGCGGGGGAGGAGCGCACATGTCCGACATTTCAGGAGTCAAAGCCCTGGTGTTCGACGTCTTCGGCACCGTCGTCGACTGGCGCACCAGCCTGATCGCGGATTTCACCAAATGGGGTGAACAACGCGGCATCAGAGCGGACTGGACGGCGCTGGTGGATGGCTGGCGCGCGGTCTATGCCGCTTCGATGGATGAGGTGCGAAAGCACCCCGAGCGCGGTTACGTAATCCTCGACGTGCTGCATCGCCGATCGCTGGAAAAGCTGGTCGCGCAGCATTCGATTACCGGCCTGAACGATGCCGATCTGCATTACCTCACCATGGGATGGCATCGGCTGCATCCGTGGCCGGACAGCGTCGCCGGCCTGACGCGGCTGAAGCAGAAATTCATCATCAGCCCGCTGTCGAACGGCAATGTAGCGCTGCTGACCGAGATGGCGAAATTCGCCAGCCTGCCGTGGGATCTCATCATGTCGGCCGAACTGTTCGAGCATTACAAGCCCGATCCCAAAGCCTATCTCGGGGCGGCGCGCCTGCTTTGCCTGTCGCCCGGACAGGTGATGATGGTGGCCGCGCATAACCACGACCTGAAAGCGGCGCAGAATTTCGGATTGAAGACCGCCTTCGTCGCGCGTCCGACCGAATATGGCCCGCTGCAAAAACGCGATTTCGAAGCCGAAGGCGACTGGGACATCGTCGTCGGGGATTTCGGCGGGATCGCAGACCGGTTGGGCTGCTAATACCTCACATACCGTAGCTCGGGTTATTACGCCGCGCAGACGATCATGCCGAACCAGCCAAGCCCCTTATAGGTCTCGTAGCCGGGCGTGCCGTGGAACGCGATCAGCGCGCCGGACCGGTCATGGTAGAAGCCGCTGCGCCGGCCATCCTGTGTCAGCGGCACACGCTCGGTGAGCAGGCCATGACCGTCGGAGGCGGCGATCACCCGGAAATTCGAATCGACCAGCAATACCCGTGCCTTGTCGGCGGCGCCGACGCGCACGCCCTGAACGATGGCGCGGGCCTGCGGCTCCCAGTCGAAATGGATCGCCAGCACGCCGATCGGTTTGCCATTGGCCTTGCCGCCGGCGCGGACGCTCGCGCAATAGGTCGCGACCTGAGCGTTGCCGAGCAGTGGCTGGCTCTCGATATCGCCGGCGACGTAGTCGTCTCCCGAACGCAGGCTGAGAGCCTCGCGAAACCACTTTGTGCTGGCGACGTTTTGCCCGATCACCTTGAAGCGGTCCGAGCGGCCGCTGGCCAGGACCTTGCCGTCGAGATCGCAAAGCCAGAGATCGAGATAGACGGTATAAGCACCGAGGATCACCGCCAGCCGCTCCGACGCATGCGACACGGCCGCGGCTTCCGGCGCGGCGGCGCAGTCGACCACGGCGGAATCGGTCGCCCACCAGCGCACGTCGCAGGTTCGCTCATAGAGATTACGGTCGATCAGTTCGATGGCGTTCAACGACAGATCGACCATGCGCTCGCCGCGCGCGCGCTCGGTCATCCGTTCGATCGAATTCATGAGATTGCCGGTGCGCCCGGTCAACTGGGTCTCCAGCTCGCGCGCGATGGTTTCGACCTGCTGGCCGACATTTCTCACCTCCTGCGCGACCACGGCAAAGCCCGCGCCCTGAGCGCCGGCGCGTGAACTTTCGATCAGTGCGTTCAGCGCCAGCATCTTCATCTGGTTGGTGATGCTCTGGATCGATTTGGTCTTCTCGCAGGCGATCTGGTTGACCTCGGCGGTCAGGCGCCCGATCAGCGCGGAAATATCGGATTCGTCTTCGACGCCTGCCGGATTGGCCGGCTGGTTCACGATCGACATCGTCGGACGCGAGGTACGATCGAGCGCGGTGGACATGGACGGACTTCCTTTGCGTTGCGGCGCCTGACATGCCCAATGCGAGAGTCGTCAGAAGCACGCAACTGATGAGTTCCCTTGTCGCTGATTTATTCTAACGTCGGTTTAATTTCCGCCGGGCAGGATGTTTTCGGCTTCGCTAAAGCTGCATCTTGTTTTTGCAGTCAGCCGCTTTTTTCAGCGCAGTGGTGCGGGTGTTTCCGACGTCAAATTAAGCAGCGAGATATTCAAAGGATTATCAGCCAGATTACGATGATTCGGGGGATGGCGGGTATAAGTCCGGTGTGGTGCCGCGCGAATCATTGAACTGCGGACCGGTTTGCCTATCTGCTCTCGGGCATCATGACGCTTTCCGCATCCGCATTGCCCGTTGAAGCGCCGCAGGCTTTTCTCGGCGTCGGGCGTTCTGCGATCGGAAAGCTGTGGCGCGACCGGCTCGATGCGCGCGGGGCGGCGCGCGCGCTGGCGATCGCGCAGCGTTATCAATTGCCGGAAATGCTGGCGCGGGTGCTGGCGGGGCGCGACGTCGAGGTCGACGCGGTCGAGGATTTTCTCGATCCGACCATCCGCAAATTGATGCCCGACCCCTTTACCGTGACGCAGATGGAAACCGCCGCCAAGCGCATTGCGGATGCGGCCGTGCGGCACGAAAAGGTTGCGATCTTCGGCGACTATGATGTCGATGGCGCGACCTCGGCCGCCCTGCTGGCCTGGCACCTGCGCCATTGCGGGCTCGATCCGCTGATTCACATTCCCGATCGGATTTTCGAAGGTTACGGGCCCAACACCGAGGCGGTGAAGGCGCTCGCAGCCAAGGGGGCGACGCTGCTGGTCACCGTCGATTGCGGCACCACCAGCCACGAACCGCTCAAGGAGGCGCGGCGGCTTGGCATGTCGGTGGTGGTGATCGACCACCACCAGTCCGGCGACGAACTGCCCGAGGTCGATGCGCTGGTGAATCCGAATCGGCCCGACGACCTGTCAGGCCTCGGTCATCTCGCCGCCGTCGGCCTCGTGCTGGTCACGCTGGTCGCGGTCAACCGGGAGCTGCGCGGCCGCGGCTTTTGGACCGCCGAAAGGCCGGAGCCGGATTTGCTCGGCATGCTGCATCACGTGGCGCTCGGCACCGTCGCTGATGTAGCGCCGTTGATCGGGCTCAATCGCGCCTTTGTCGCCAAGGGGCTGATCGCGATGCGCCGCCGCGACCATGTCGGCCATACCGCGCTGATGGACGTGGCGCGGCTGAATGGCCCGCCCGAGGCCTGGCATCTCGGCTTCATGCTGGGGCCGCGCATCAACGCCGGCGGCCGGATCGGGCGCGCCGATCTCGGGGTTCGTCTGCTGCTGGAAGGCGATATTTCCGAGGCGGCGCGGATCGCCGCCGAACTCGATCGCCTGAACAGCGAGCGCCGGATCATCGAACAGGCGGCCGAGGCGCAGGCCGAAGCCGAGGCGCTCGCCTCGCTCGGTCTTGAGGACAAGGGCGCGGTCATCGTCACGGCGTCGGAGGGCTGGCATCCCGGCGTCGTCGGTCTGGTCGCCTCGCGGCTGAAGGAGAAGTTTGCGCGCCCCGCGTTTGCGATCGCGCTGGAGCCGGGCGGCATCGGCACCGGATCCGGCCGTTCGATTTCCGGCGTCGATCTCGGCAAGGCGGTACGCAATGCGGTGAAAGCGGGCCTGCTGATGAAAGGCGGCGGCCATGCCATGGCCGCTGGGGTCACGCTGCGCAAGGAACGATTGTCGGAATTCCGCGCCTTCATGGAGAGTGCGCTGGCGGCGGACGTCGCCAATTCCCGGCATGAGAACGAGTTCTTCATCGACGGCGCCGTCAGCGCGCGCGCCGTGACGCCTGAATTCGTCGCGACTCTCAATCGCGCCGGTCCGTTCGGCAGCGCCAATCCCGAGCCCGTGATCGCGCTGCCGGCGCATCAACTGGTCTATGCCGACGAAGTGGGTCAGGCGCATCTGCGGGTGCGGTTCAAATCCGGCGACGGCGCGATGGTCAACGGCATCGCTTTCCGCGCGATCGGACAAAAGCTCGGCAACGCGCTTGTCGAAAATCGCGGGCAGCCATTGCATGTGGCGGGATCGCTCGCGGTCGATCGCTGGCAAGGCAACGAGCGCGTGCAGTTGCGCGTGCTCGACGTGGCGGTGCCGGACCGCGGGCCAGCGGTGATCAGGTAGTCCCCACATCGAATCCGGCTATGGTTAGCCGGGTCTGCATTTCCTGCACGTCGCCTATCGATAGACGCCACCGGCGCGGCCCAAAACGCTCCACGCGGCGGCGTAAAAATCAATTCCCACCGCCTTCCAACGGATCGGGACGGACGGCATCTTCGGGCGATATATGCGCGACCGCGGGCGATGCCGCGATTTCAGGTCCGACCTCATGGCCGCGGCCGCGGATCATGCGCTCATAGGCCGAGATCAGGGTGACATAGGGATTGACCCAGATCCAGCCGTCGCGCGTGAACACCTGCACGTCGAAGTGAAGGTGGCGCGTGGTGCCGTTGGGATGATCGAGATAATTCGAGACGACGCCGATCCGTTCGCCTTCCGCGACACGGCGTCCGTTCAGGACGCCATCGGAATCCATGTCGAACGGGTTCATATGCATGTAGCGGAAGCGGATGTGCTCGTTGGCGGTGTCGATCTGCAACGTCGCCGCCTGCTGTTTCGGTGAGCGGATCACGACGCCGTCGCGCACGGCGAGGACCGGCTGCTGCCTGGGATCGCAAGGTTCACCGGCCCCGATCTGCGCCGGGCACCGCGAAGGGCGGATGTCCTCGCCCTGATGACCGAAACCGCCGGGGCATTGCCCGACCGCAAAGCTGCGGGCCTCGCAAAAATTATCGCGCCAGGGATATCCGCCGGAGGGAAGATCGGCCTTGTTACGCTTGCCGAACGATTGCGAGCGGACAAAGGCCGGCGCCCTGTCCAGCGGAAACCGGATTTGCGAATAGACGATGAAGTCAGCGCGTCCGCTTTGTTTGTGGACGCCGCTGTTGGCGATGATGTCGCCGGGGGCGCGATAGGTGAAGTCAGGTGCCGACATCGCCGGACGCTCGGCGATCTCGGACTGGATATCCGTTCGCAGGCGCGAGGGCTGGCCGCCGGCGACGCGGAGCGCCTTCAGGAAGCGTTCGGCGACGGGATAGGCCTCGCGGCAGGCCAGCCGACGCTCGCGGGGCGCGCTGTCGAGACATTGGATCGACACCACATAGGGGACGCCGAACCGCGTGAAAGCATATCGGACATAACCTTCACGGATAAAGCGGCGCAGATCGGGAAACTGCGCGGTCAGTGATCTGACCGGTTCGCCCTTGCCGCTGACGGCGTCGCTGATGTCGTAGATCAGGATCGAGCCGGTGATCTGCACCTCGATGGGTTTGACGAATATCCGTTGCGGCATTCCGTCGCCGGCACCCGGTTCGAGCGAAAACACCGCGTCATAGCCGGATTGGCCGGCGTCGAAGACATCGACCGGGCGGAAATCGGCCTGATAGCGCGACACCGGCAGGTCGTCCGGCGCGCCGTGCGACCGGGCGTCGAGAAACGCCGCGGTATCGAACGGCAGCAGCACAGGAATCGGACTCTGCGCGATTCCCGGAAAAAACGGTGCGGTCACCGCGTTCAGTTGTACCAGCGCCGGCGTCGAGCGCGGATCGGAGGCCGGAAGGCGGCGTTGCGCGGCGAAGGTGAAGGCCTGCGCGACCGAAGGGCGGGTACTGATCTCGGACCGGAGCCGGTCGAGAACGGCGCGCCATTCGACATGAATGGCGGAAATCGACGGCGTTTTGAATTCGTCGGCGAACGGCGCGGACCACCCGCCGGCGGCTATCAGCAGCAGGAATGACAACGCCGATGCAAGGAGCCGGGCAGGGGGGCGGCAGACAGCTTTGTTTCTCAACCGCCGCCCAAGCATGTCCGGAAATGCCTAATCCTTTGCGCGCTCGACGTAGGAGCCGTCTTCGGTCATGATCACGATCCGTGTGCCGGTGCTGATATGCGGGGGGACGGCCGTGCGCACGCCGTTGGACAGCACAGCAGGCTTGTAGGAGGACGAGGCGGTCTGGCCCTTGGTGACGGGCTCGGTTTCCACGACTTCGAGCGTCGCCCGCTGCGGCAACTGGATGGCGACCGGAATCATGTCGTGAAGCGAAAGCTTCACGGTCATGTTTTCCTGCAAATACGGCGCGGCGGTGCCGACAATATCCTTGGGCACCTGGACCTGATCATAGGTTTCGGTGTTCATGAAATGGAAGCCGTCGCCGTCCTCGTACAGATAGTTGAAATTGTGGTCCTCGATGGTCGCCTTCTCGACCTGGTCGGTGGTCTTGTAGCGCTCGGAAATCTTTACCCCGTCGCTGATTCGGCGCATTTCGATCTGGCTGACCGGGGTTCCCTTGCCGGGATGGATGTTCTCGGCAGTCAGAACCACGTAAAGCTTGCCATCTTGCTCGATGACGTTGCCCTTGCGAATAGAACTGGCGATGACTCTCAAAGCTGTTTTTCCTGAATTTCTGGCCTCCGGCTGGCCCAGCCAGGAGAATCCTGCGGCCACCGGGGCGGTTTCGGGCTGCAACATACTGATTTTGCCACCCGACGCCAGCGGTTTACGGGCCCGGTGATGGCCGAAAACGACCAGCTTTCGCCATGGTGGTCGGCGCCCCGGTATGCCGATATTAGGCCGTTCCTGATGGCGCGCGGCGCGGTCACGAGGGCCATCCGGGCATGGTTCGAGGAGCAGGGGTTTGCGGAGGTCGAAACCGGCATCCTGCAGCTCTCCCCGGGCAATGAGACGCACCTGCATGCGCCCCGCACCGAGCTTACGGGTGCCGATGGCAGACGGTCGACACGCTATCTGCGGACCTCGCCGGAATTTGCCTGCAAGAAGCTGCTCGCCGCCGGTGAACCCAGGATTTTCGAATTCGCGCGGGTATTCCGCGACCGGGAACGCGGCGATCTGCATTTGCCGGAATTCACCATGCTGGAATGGTACCGGGCCGGATCCTCCTATGACGCGGTCATGGCCGACAGTATGGCCGTGATTGCCGGCGCGGCGGAGGCCACCGGTATCGCCCGCTTTTCGTTCCGCGGCAGGAGCGCCGATCCCTTTGCGGAGCCGGAACGGCTGACGGTGGCGGCCGCCTTCGCGCGTTTTGCCGGCATCGATCTGCTGGCGACCATCAGCGGCGGCGAAGGCGACCGCACCGCGCTCGCCGCCGCATCCGCGGCGAGGGTGCGGGTCACCGACGACGACACCTGGTCCGATATCTTCAGCAAGGTTCTGGTCGAGCATGTCGAGCCAAGGCTGGGCGAAGGGCGGTTGACGATCCTGTTTGAATATCCGGCGCCGGAGGCGGCGCTGGCGCGCGCCAAGCAAACCGATCCGCGCGTCGCCGAACGTTTCGAGATCTATGCCTGCGGCGTTGAACTGGCGAACGGGTTCGGCGAATTGACCGATGCTGCGGAGCAGCGCCGCCGTTTCACGGCCGCGATGGATGAAAAGCAGCGGCGCTATGGCGAGCGCTATCCGCTCGACGAGGATTTTCTCCATGCGGTTGCCGAGATGCCGCAATCAAGCGGTGTCGCGCTCGGCTTCGACCGGCTGGTAATGCTGGCAAGCGGCGCGATCAGGATCGATCAGGTGGTGTGGACGCCGCCGGCGGAGGAGGCATGAGCCGCAATCGTGTCGAGGCTTCCGCCACGTTGCGCGAGCCCGCCGAACTGGTCGCCCGAGGGCTTGCGCCGGAGCGCCATCGCGTTGAGCTCGAAAAAGTCGCCGCGCGTTATGCGGTCGCCGTGACCGAAGACATCGCGGCGTTGATCGATCCGGAAGATCCCGAGGATCCGATCGCGCGACAGTTCATTCCAAGCGCCGAGGAGCTGGTGAGCGAGCCCGGCGAACATGCCGATCCGATCGGCGATCACGCGCATTCTCCGGTCGCCGGCATCGTGCATCGCTACCCCGACCGGGTGCTGTTCAAGCTGGTTCATGTCTGCGCAGTCTATTGCCGTTTCTGTTTCCGCCGGGAAATGGTCGGCCCCGGCAAGGCGACGGCGTTGTCGCCCGCGGCCTATCGCGACGGGCTCGATTATATCCGCGCGCATTCCGAAGTGTGGGAGGTCATCCTGACCGGCGGCGATCCCCTGATGCTGTCGCCGCGGCGGCTTGCGGAGGTCATGGCGGATCTGGCGGCGATCGATCACGTCAAGGTCATCCGGCTTCATACCCGCGTGCCGGTTGCCGATCCCGCGCGGGTCACAGACCAAATGGTCGCGGCGTTGAAGGTGGAAGGTGCGGCCATCTGGGTCGCGTTGCACGCCAATCATGCCAGGGAACTGACCGGCAACGCCCGCGCCGCCTGCGCCCGCCTGGTCGACGCCGGTATTCCCCTGGTGAGCCAGTCGGTTTTGCTGCGCGGCGTCAATGACGATGCCGCGACCCTGGAAGCGCTGATGCGCGCTTTCGTCGAGTGCCGGATCAAACCCTATTACCTGCACCACGGCGACCTTGCTCCGGGCACTTCGCACCTGCGTACGACGCTGGTGCAGGGACAGGAACTGATGCGTGTACTGCGGGGGCGGGTGTCCGGATTGTGCCAGCCGGATTACGTGCTCGATATCCCCGGCGGTTACGGCAAGGTGCCGGTCGGCCCGAATTACCTGTCGCCGTCAAACTCCGGTTCGGCAGCAAATTCTTTTTCGACGCAAGGTGAACCGGTTCCGGAATTGCGCTATCGTGTCGTTGATTACTGCGGCGATGTTCATATCTATCCTCCAAGGCAGTGATCGAGCGAAGACAGGCGGAGGAAGCGCTACGATTCGCAACCGTAAGGTGAGCGCTTCTCTGGAGTGGAGAATTCAGATGCGTAAGCTGATCATAACAACCGTCACAACGATGCTGTTCCTGGCCGGAGGTTCTCTGGCGATGGCGCAGGGCACGACCACGGGGGCGTCAACGTCCTCTCCCAATTCATCATCCGGAGCCCTTCCCGAGGCCCCGGTCGGCCATCGCCAGCCACGTGCCGATCAGGTGCCGAACGAGAAGAACCTCAGCGATCCGAACAATCCGGTGAACAAGGAAGACGCCGACCTCGACCGCAAGATCAAGAGTATCTGCCGAGGCTGCTGACCGGCACGCTGCCAAGGCAGGTCCGTTTCGGATAGTTACCCCGGTTCAAGCCGGGGCAAACTGTTTATCCGCAAGCTGTTTGCGCGAAGGCGCTACGATGCGCTGTTGCGGGCGGCGAACGCCACGCCGATCAGTGTCGCGCCGCCGAACACGAGATTGATGCCGACCAACAGGCCGACGGCCCACAGCGCCGATCCCGGCAACCCGGCGATGATGATGCCGGCGATCACGATATCCATCAGACCCGATATCAGCAGCCATGACCATTGTTCCGATAATTCGCGGCGATGTTCCAGCGCGTACATGATGGTGGTGACGCCTTCGGCGAGGAAATAGGCGCCGACCACGATGGTCAGAGTCAGCGTGCCCTGCACCGGCTGCGCCAGCAGGATAAAGCCGGCGGCGATCGCCAGCACCGCCGAAATCAGCGACCACCAGAAACCCGGCGCTTGCCGTGCCCAGAACGACAAAACGAGTCCGGCGATGCCGCTGATCAGAAACAGCCAGCCCAGAAAAATGGTGACGGCCAGACTGGCGAGCGGCGGAACGATGATCGCCGCCAATCCCAGCACGACCAGCAGGATGCCTTCAAACAGGAAGGCCTTCCAATGTTCGTGTACCGCGGCGCCTACTTTGGATTGCAGATTAGTGAGGTCCTGAGGAAGGGTCATTGGAGTCTCCCGATGCCGACGCTGCCGATCTGGAATAACAACAGTTCAGCGACGCGGATCGGATGTATGCACGGCGCTGTTGCGGCCAAGTAAACCAAATCCCGAGGCGAGCCTTGAGCCACGTCAAAAGGAGTCGAGTCCAAGGGCACGCAAGCCTATCCCCGACTGGACGCCGAAGAAAGGCCTTGCGATGTCCCGCGCATCCGGCTGCGGCCAAGAAAGTAGATCGCCGTGGTCACCACCAGGAGTGCGATGCCGATCATGATCGACACGAAGCCGATGGGAATGACCAGCGACACCTCGCGTTCGGGATTGACCACCCAGTGGTGGATCGACGTCAGCACAAAGGCAAGCCCGACAAAGCCCGCGCCGCTGCCCACCACCAGCAATGCCCACATCCGCCGCAACTGGGCCAGCCGTTCGCGCGCAAGCTCGGTGCGCGGGGCGTGATGGCGGCCGACGCGCCGCACCAGCCGGATCGCGAACGCGATAGAGCTGAATCCGATCAGCACGCTCGCCGATCCCAGAACGAACCTGACGGTGGAATCGATGTCTGGGTTTTGCTGCAAGCTCAGCAGCGGAAAATCGAAGGCGGCGTGCAGCCCAACCGGCGCAAACAGAACGAGGAGCCAGCTTGAGACGCGGGCCCAGTCGCGGTGGTGCCGGTGAGCGCCGAGCGCGGTGCCCGAACGGGCGATCGCCAGATAGGCGCCGGCGATGATGCCGAGCGCGCCATGAAACGGCACCGTCAGGACGCTGCGCAACGCCGCCAGCGCGCGCCACATGTCGGCATGCTGCACCAGATAAGCGAGATTTTCGTAAGCCGCGAAGCCAAGGCCGGCCGCCGCGCCGTAGACAACGGTGTCCATCGGGTCCACCAGCGGCCGCCGCCGCGCGGAAACCGCGACGATGACCAGGATCTTGACCGCTTCCTCCGGCAGGGCGACTCCAAAGATCGAATGCAAAACCTGTGAAATCCACGGGTTTCCGGGTGTCTCAAGCAACCGCACGAACGGCGCGCGCGCAATTCCCAGCAGCAAAATGCTGGCGGCGCCGAGCAGGAAGGCGGTCCAGACCCTGGGGGCCGGACCCGGACGCTCGTCCGCAGCGATGACGAGCCACAGGATCAGCAACGCAGGTGCGATGGCCGCAGTGCCGATAACGGTCGGGAGGGACGCCAGGAGGTTCATCGGGACGACAAACAGGCCATTTCTCTATATTAGCGACCGCTTGAAACTTGGCTGTGAAGGCGAACCCCGAAGGGCGGCGGATGTTCCCTCGGTTGGCGCCGACGGCGTTATCCGCTCAACAGCCGCGACAGATCCCTTTCATTCGATCCTTCATGAGCGCGTCCTCCGCGGCGATCGAGTCGACATATCCGGCGCCGTCGACTTTCGGAGCCGGCGCCGCGCGCATGGCTTGCCGGGTGGCTGGCGATGACGCAACCGACGGTGCTGATCGGTCGTAACACGCCAGTCTGGCGGCAGGATCCGGTATCGATCTGCAGTCCGGCGTCTGCGCATTCGCCGCTTCGCACAGCACGCACATCGCCGCGACGATAGGAAAGAGTTTCATTCCAATCCTTTGATTTATAACAGCATCCCGCCGGAATGCTGGCGAGCGCTTTCGCTATTATTTAATACGATCAAGGAGTTTATCGGATTTCTTTCAGCAAAATGCCTGTAATCGCGCGCCATGTCTATCGGCGGGCGTGCGATTTTCTGCTCCCGTACACAGGCCGCACCGCGTTCTGGTGCGGCGCCATGATGTATCTGTGATCGGTCTACGCCAGAGACGCGTCGGCTGATCTTTTTCCGAGGAGCAGAGGGGGCGGTCGGGTCTCACGATGGCCCCGTGGTGAACCTTGGGGACGCCGGGTATGGCCGCGATCAGTCATGATGAGCAACATATCGAAATATTCTGTGAGGTCAGCAGATCGGCAAATGCTGTGGCCGATCTGCCGGGGATGTTGATCCGCCATTTAAAAGCGATAGATCGGAAAAGGTAATATAAAACCATGAAACGCCAACGCCGCATATCGACTTGAGCTGTCTTGCTGCGATTGGGGAAGGGGACGCCGCTGGTGGGGCATCCCCCGTGCATTCCCGATTCCGGAGGCAGTTCCCGCTTGCGGCTGTCCTGTAACCTTATCGTGTCCTTGCAAAAAATCCCATTTACGCACGGGAACCCAGATGGTAACGATCCATTAGTTAGGTTTGTGCCATGCTGCGTGTTGGTAAAATTTACAGGCTGAAGTTTCCGGGAATTGCGGCTCGTGTGATCAAGCCGCCGACCGGTCAGGCCTTCCCGAGTTTTCCCTTTCTGGTTGAGAGTCTTTTCCTGCGAAGCCGTTGGTATGTGAACGCTCGCGGCGAGCCCGCCTATGCGGACGCCCCGCGTCTGATCGTCGATCCTTCTCCGGATGCGGCCAGTCAAAAATAAGCCGACCAAAAAGCAGATTCCATATCGTCGCCTTTGATGTTGGCGTTCCGCCATCGCGGCGCCTTGGTCTTGTCGGCTGCAATTCCGCTTCAGGGCAACTGAGCCGACGAGCTTGTTTTCGGGCTCGCTGTACGGCGTGGATTTTTCTCTTCGTGTGCGGAACGCGAATGGCGTGATCAGAATTACTTTTCTGAGGTTTGAGATTCATCGGCAGGGGAGCGTTTTCGCACGCATGCTGCTGGACCAGTGACCTCAAAATTATTGAAGAAATCGATTTTGGGGCGCCGATGGTTCACTGGAACAATTTGAGTGCCGATGCGCGAGACCTATTGAGAAAACTGGTTGAAGGCTCGAGTTATGAGCCGACGGATGAAGGTTTTGTCAGTTTGGTGGAGCACGGCTTGATTGAAAAGAGCGCGGATGGATGGCAGGCCACGCCAGCCGGCCGTAGCGTTTACGTCATTCGGGATCGACTGCGCGAGAGTATCTTGCGCGAAGCCGGGCCTCAATCGTCACGTCGCCATAGCCCGCTCTTTCTTGCCCGCATCCATGTAGCGGTTGACGAGCCGGAATAATCCATGTGACGGGAGCTCGGTTCGCGGTTGTCGAACAGAATCTGCACGTCGAAGCGCGTGATTGAATTTTTTAAGATTTTGCGCCGTGGCGCTCCCTAGCGGAATCGAACCGCTCTCTCCACCGTGAAAGAGATAAGAATTGGTTCATGGCCGTCTATCTCCGTTTGAAAACCTCAAATAATACAGTAGAATCTGCCACATAGGGCCATGCCTGTCCATTGACGTCTAGCCACGTATATTGGACAGATGTTGGACACGGCGATTTCTCATCCTTGTAGAGGCGCAATCCATGGCCCGTACTGTCCGCGACGCGAACCTGGAAAAGCGGGAGGCCCGTCGGCGATTGCCGGCGCGCGGGAAGCCCCATTACCGCGTCATGGAGGAGGGGCTTCACCTCGGCTATCGAAGACTCAAGACCGGTGCCGGCAATTGGGTAGTTCGGCACTATGTCGGGGAGCAGAAGTACGAGGTCGAGACGATCGGCCCGGCCGACGACTTTTCCGACGCCGACGGCGAGAAGATCCTGAGCTTTTCACAGGCCCAATCGAAGGCGCGGGACCTGATGGTCGAGCGGGCCAATCAGGCTGCCGGCAAGACCGGCCCGCTTACGGTGAAAGCCGCCATCGACGCCTATATCGAGTTCCTGGAAGCCAAGCGTAAATCAGCCCGGTTCAGCCGGTATGCCGCCGATGCTTTCATCCTGCCCGCGCTCGGCAGCACCGAGGTCAAGGATTTGACGAAGGACGCGATCGAGGAATGGCATCACAACCTCGTAAAGGCTGGCGCGCGGATTCGAGTGAAGAAGGGCAAGGAGCAACGGTTCAAGGAGATCACCGACCCGGAGGAGCACCAGCGCCGCCGCCGCTCGACCGCAAATCGTATCCTGACCGTCCTCAAGGCTGCCTTGAACAGGGCATGGAGGGACCGAAAGGTGCCAACCGACGCTGCTTGGCGGGCCGTCGAGCCATTCAAGGGTGTCGACGCCGCGCGCGTGCGGTATCTCGAGCTTAGCGAGGTTACGCGGCTGCTGAACGCCTCCGAGACGGATTTTCGCCGCTTGGCCCGCGGAGCGCTTGAGACCGGGGCGCGTTATGGCGAACTCACCAGGCTCAAAGTGTCCGACTTCAGCCATAACTCGGGCACGGTAGGGATTCGCAAATCTAAATCAAGCAAGTCGCGGCATATTCACCTGACCGAAGACGGCGCCGCATTCTTCCGCTCGATCACCGCCGGCCGCCCGGGGACCACTTTCATGTTCCTCAAGGACGACGGCGAGCCGTGGAAGAAGGATCATCAGAAAGAGCCGATGAGTGAGGCTAATAAGCACGCGAAGATCGACCCCCCTATCAATTTCCATGGCTTGCGCCACACCTGGGCCAGCCATGCGGTCATGAACGGTGTGCCGTTAATGGTCGTAGCGAAGAACCTCGGTCACAGCGACACCCGCATGGTGGAAAAGCACTACGGCCATCTGGCGCCAAGCTATGTCGCGGATGCGATCCGGGCCGGCGCGCCGCGGTTCGGCGGGGTAGAGCAAAGCAACGTCGCCTCGATGACGAAAGCCGCTTCGTGAGTGACAAGTCGCCTCCCTTTCCCAACTACGTAATTGTTGCTGGCCCAGAGCTTTGGGCGAAAATACTGGCAGGCGAGATCACTCCCTACATCTACAGCGGCGAGGCGCGGGGTGACCTCGATCCCGTGCCTATCTCAGCAGCAGCGTTTTGTATTGCCGATGGGGCTACCCATGATCGGGACGGCGCGCGCGATCCGCAGTTAAAGCCGTATCAGATAATGGTCATTGATCGCGATCGGCGCCGCCCGTCCCGTATTCGTCGTCGAATCCCCGTGCCACATTGGGTTTATGTCGATCGAAAAGATCTTCCAGCGCCAAAAGTGCCCCGCGTGGGACCTGGCGCCGCTGTAAAATATGATTGGGACGATATTGAGCAGTTCATTCGCACGAAATTTGCAGATCTCGGCGACTTCCTAAAACCGGAAAACAAAACCGAGGGCTGGCGATCTCAAAACGATCTGATCAGATCGGTTACGGACTACCTGGAGCGCAGGAGGCAGCCAGTCCCTCGCGAGTCACAGTTTAAGAGGAAGGTCACGGAAATCTTGAAACGCATTCGGGCAGAATTACCGGCCGGCCATTAGCGGCCATTGTCGTCCGACATCCGCGCCGGATCAGTCCATCTTTCCTGCATCAACAGCACGCAGGAAAATTCCGATGGACACTCAGCCGACTTTTCAGAAGCGAGCTTTTCGCATCGACGAATTTGCTCACCGTAACAGCATCTCACGCGCTCAAGTTTACCTCGAGCTGAAGGCCGGCCGGCTGAATGCCCGAAAGGTCGGCAGTGCCACGCTCATCACAATCGAGGACGAAAGCGCCTGGCTTGCCGCCTTGCCGGCGATGAATCCGAGCGCAGCATGAAAAACCCCGCCGTGAGAGGGCGGGGTCGAAAGGCTGATCGCTGTGGAAGGTGGTCGCAGCCTCTCGATATCTGCTCGGACCCCGAGTTCGCAACGTCCCCAGCCGACGATCCCCTCGCCGAAGATATCAAGGTTGCCGACGTCTGGAAGGGGCGCCGCCGCGTCAATCATGTCCGTGTGACGCTGAAACGGTACAAAGGCAGGCCGATTCTCGACATCCGGCAATTCTTCGTTGGATCGGACGGGTGCAGCAGGCCGACCACCCGTGGCGTCGCGATCGGTATCGACAGGCTCCCAGAGATCCGGAAGGCCCTGGAAAAGGCTGAGGTGCTGGCGATCGAACTCGGTCTCCTCGAGGCCGTGCAATGACGGTGCTCGGCGATCTTGATGACTTCATCGAAGTCTGCGGCCTTCAGGCGGAACTGTATGACCGCGGCCTGATCGACTTGCATGTTGCGGTCGATACCCTCCAGAGACTCGCCGAGTGCTGGGGTCTGCCTGAGGTCCATGGCCAGGACACGATTCAAGCGATCATCGCGTTTGCTCCGGCGCCTCATGATGAAGCCAGCGTGAACAGCCCACCTCTCAGCGACTTCGACCGGCGCGAGATGGAGCGTCGCATTGAGTGCTGGGAGGCCGCAGACCGCAATCCGGTGCCGGTCGCTACCGAGCCTGCGCGGTACCGGACGCCTCAGAGCGTCATCGACGCCTTTTGGTGCGTTCTCCGACAGGGCGATGCCGATCGGCTCTCTCTCTGGCTCGCAGATCATTCGCGCGACGCTTCGTATCTCAACGAAATTTGGAGAGCGAAGTGCTCGACCGCAGCAGCGTAGCTCTGGCTTTCGCAAAAGTGGGTGTTGGTCCCCCGGTAAGCGAGGAGCCGCCGCCGTACGAGTCCTATCCGGATAGTGTCGATGGGGAGCCGGTCTATGAGCTGGATCCGGACGTCATCCAGGCGAAAGGAGACTCCTCGCTGAACGAGTGGGATGCAGGTGAGCACTCGAATATGCCGCCGCCTCGGGAATGGCTGCTCGGCAATCAGTTCTGCCGTCAGTTTCTTTCCGGTCTGCTGGCGCCGGGCGCCACCGGCAAGACCGCGCTGCGGACGTTGCAGTACCTTTCCCTCGCGACAGGCCGGCCGCTGACTGGTGAGCACGTCTTCAAGCGCTCCCGTGTGCTCCTGCTCAGCCTCGAGGACGACGACAACGAGCTCCGGCGGCGGCTCGCCGCGGCTCGCATCCATCACGGGATCGCACCCTCGGACCTAAAGGGCTGGCTTTTCTGCGCCACGCCGAAGGGTATCAAGCTCGCCGACATCAAGGACGGCGCGCGCGTGAGCGGGCCGCTGGAGGCGATGCTACGCCAGGTCATCAGAGATCGGCAGATTGACCTGCTCGGGCTGGATCCCTTCGTCAAGCTGCACGCGCTTGAGGAAAACGACAACTCTTCCATGGATTTTGTCTGCGGCCTGCTCGTGAAACTGGCGATAGAGTTTAATATCGCGATCGACGTCCCCCATCACACAAAGAAGGGCCTACAGACGGCTGGGGACGCCGATGCCGGCCGCGGCGCCAGCGCAGCCCGCGACGCCGGGCGGCTCATGTACACGCTCACCCGCATGACTGACGCCGAGGGCGACACCTTCGGTGTCCCAGCGACAGAACGCCGACTTTATGTCCGACTCGACTCCAGCAAGGTCAACCTCGCGCCGCCAGCGGACGAGGCAACTTGGTTCAAGCTGATCGGCGTTCATCTCGACAACGGCACAGCTGACTATCCCAATGGCGACGACGTCCAGACCGTGATCCGGTGGCACCCACCGAGGACGTGGGACAATCTCTCCAACGCGCAGCTTAATGCCGCACTCGACGAGATCGAGGCCGGCCTACCGAATGGCCAGCGCTATTCCGACGCTCCAAGGGCCGACGATCGTGCTGCCTGGGCGGCTGTACAACGCCATTGTCCGGACCACACCGAGTCCCAGTGCCGCGAGATAGTGAAAACGTGGCTCAAGAACGGCGTGCTGCTGGTCGAAGATCACGACGATCCGATCGCGAGAAAGCCCCGCAAGAGCCTGCGTGTTTGTCACGCAAAGAGGCCTTCATGACCTGCGCCATTACCAAAAATTCAATGGCGCACCAATGGCGCAACTCAATCTGCGCCGTCATTGAAATTTCCCTAGGGCAGGGGATGGCGCAAAAGCGCGCGCCATTACCCCGATTGCTGGTGGCGCACCAATGGCGCAAGCGCGCCTCTCGCATATTCCGTCCCACCCGCTATGCGCCAGCAGCGCTCTGCCTCCGGCGACGCTCGCTAGCGCACCGCTTGTGCCGAACAAGATCAGAAGCAAGCGCAGGCATGACAACTACATGCTGGAAAGCAGTCAAATCCGTGCAGAAAACAGCAAGTATGTGTGGTGGCCCTCACGTGTGTGACTCCCTGTGCTCAGAAAGGAAGCACAACTCCAATTCCGGAGTCGTATCAACGTCTTGGTTCTTGAAAGGCCATCAGTGAGACGGAATTTCCGTCCCTGTGAAGCCTCACGTAAAACTCATGTTTTGAGATGTTTTGCGCGAGCGATCACCGCTCAAACATTTTCGAGAGCGGTGAGACCATCGGACCGGCCGGCGCGAGGATCGATGTCGATGTCGCGGAGCACCGAGTGATCGAGATCGCCACTGATACAAGGTGAAGAGATTGGACGCCGACAGACGCGCATGGACTATATTTGAAGGGGTATTTGCAATCGTGCGCAAATCAGTGTCCAACTGCTGTCCAATAAGCAGCGATATGTGGAACACCATGCATCTTCGGTTAGACCGATTGGCTCGCAGCCGCGAGATGGAGGAGGGTGCCGGGTGCGGTCCTCCTTTCCCCACGATCGCCCGCGAGGCCATCCGGGGAAAAAGTCGGCGAGTTCATAGAGCTCGTGTTTCGCCCTCTCGCATCACCCCCGAAATCTTCGGACCCTCAGATTTTATTTTCCCGCGAAAACTTCCGGACCCGCGCTCAATCGCGCAGAAACGACTCTGGATTCGTTTTCGCCGTTCTTCACTCAATCCCCCATCCAATCACCCGGACTAATCAGTGAGTCCCGTAAGCCTATCTAGGGCCATTCTGGAGACCAAGACATGTCGCTAGCCGTCATCACCGTGAACGTCCCGAGCCCCGCGCTCTCCACGAGGGCCCAAGAGACTGCCTCGGTTGCCCGGGCTTGTGAGCTCGCGGCGCAATCGATCCGCGGCGCCGGCGGTGCTCAGGCATCAGGTGAAATCCTGGACACCGGCGCCAACTTGATCGGCAGCTGGACCTACACGGCAGTCGCCACGAGCTGATCTCCCTCAACCAAGGACACGCACCATGTCGACCACGACCGCAACTGACGACCGCAAGCCCATTCCCGCGTTACCATCGCTCAACTGGCGGCACGAAATCCCCAAATACCGGATCAGCCGGGACACCAAGCCGGCCCCGAAAGAGCGGTTCAGGTTTGAACCCCCTTTTTCGAGTAGTTCGGAAAGCGATGTCTGGCAGTACGGCGAGCGGATCCACAAGGCCGGTGAGGCCATTGAAACCACCGAGTGGCCGAACCCGGGAACAATGACCCCGTTGAATTTCAGCGCTCAGCGGGTTCTCGAGTTTTTCACCTCCCGCCAGAAATCGCGCTTGCAGCGCTCGCCATGGCGCGATGGCCAGATACATCTCGACGATGGCCTCTCGAATCCTTTGCCGAAGATCACCACACCACTGATTCCGCGCGTCGCAGGCGTCTGACGGGCGAGGCCTCGACATGGGTGCCCAGCTTGGCCGGCTGATCAACGATTACCGCGGGCTGGTCGAGACCTGTCGGGCCCGCGCGGATGAACTCGGGATCTCCCGCCTGGAAATCGATCGGCTTGGCGGATTGCCGGTCGGATATGCCGGGAAAATCCTTGGCAGGGACGCTGGTGAGCCCCGACGCAAGAACAAGAAGATGTGGCCCTATGCTCTCGAAGCGATGCTCGGTGTGCTAGGCCTGAAGATCCTCATCATCGAGAACGACGTCGCCACTGCCCGCACGCTCGCGCTTCGCACGCCAGTTGATCGCTCCAACCAGCGCTTTGGCAATGCGTCGCGGCTCACGCCGAGGGATCATGAATTAGCCGCGCCCGTCGCGGACACCGCGAAAAGGCGGGGCAGCAAATATGGCTAGCGATTCGAATGAGGAATCGTTCGCGAAGGTGATCAACCTCGCCGAGATGCGCGCAAAGCTGCGCCCGGCGCCGCCGCCAGAACCGCTGATCAGTTCGCTCACGCGCGCCTTGGCGAATATCGACGCGGCATTTGCCTCGAACGGGACACCGACAGATGGTTGACCTTCCCACAGTCGGAAATCAGATCGTCACCTCGACCGCGCCGCAGTCGTCGGTGTCGCGCGGCGATATCCAGCAGAATGCTGACCTGATGGCGAATGCCATGTCCAAGGTGGCCGATACCACCATGGATATCGCCACCGACATGGCGAAGAAGCAAGCGGCGGACGATCTGCAAAATCAGAAGGTCACGCTGAACGCCGACGGCTCGGTTAACATCGTCAATCCTGCCAACTCGGTCATCTTTGGACGAGCCGGTGAGGCGTATGGCGCAGCCGTGCAAGCAGGCACGATCGCCCAGCACTCGAATGTCATCTCGCAGGAGATGAACGACATTCACCAGAAATACCCGACTGATCCGGCCGGCTTTAATGCGGCTGCCAATGCGTGGAAGGCCAGATACACCGCTGATCATGGCGGCGGCGAAGTCGGCCTCGCGATCCAGCAGCAGGCGGATCAGCTTCAGACCCAGCACTTCAATGCAATCACGAACACGGCCGCCAATTTAGACCTTACCAGGCAGCACGGCGCGCTCACGGCGACGCAGACCAGCGCCCAGGATGACGTGCTGGCCATGTTGCGCGGCGGTGCGTCGCTCGCCGATCCCGCGGTGCAGAGCCGTCTCGCACAGGTGGACGCCGCGATATCGGCCCGCGCGGCCAATCCGCTGTTCGGATACTCAAAGGAACAGGCCGACTTTGATCGGCAGACCTTTCACTCTGAGGCCGGCGCCAGCAGATGGTTGTATGACGTAGACTCGACCTACAAAAATCAGGGCTATGCCGGCGCTATGGCAAAGGCCCAGGATATCCTCGTCAACCCAGCCTACCAGCTTTCCCAGCCACAGCGCGAAGCCTATTTCCACAAGGCCACTGCCGACATTCGCGCCAACGAGGCGCTGCGCCATCAGGATGTGGCGGAAGCCCGAGCCTCATTTAACGACCTGTCGATGGTGAGCGCGGCCGGCGGCGAGGTCAGTTCTGACATGGTCGAGCATGTTGCCGATAGCGCGCGCAAGGCGGGCGACCCCGGGCTTGCCGCTGCGGTCTATTCCTCGTTCATCCGGAAGCCTCTGAACGACTCCTTCGGCCAGCAGCCGCTTGCAGAGCAGACCAAGCAGCTTGCGGCCCTGCACGGGGCCAATGCCATCACCTTCGTAAACTCGGCTCTGATCGCCAAAGGCTATTCCCCGATCGCAGCAGCCGGCATTGTCGGCAATGTGGTTCATGAATCGGGTGTCGATCCGACCGCTGTTGGCGACAATGGGACGTCCGGCGGCCTCGCGCAGTGGCACAATGAGCGGCTGACGGCGCTGAAGGCCTTCGCGGCTGCGCAGGGCAAGCCCGTGTCCGACCTACAGACCCAGGTCGACTTTATCGATCATGAGCTGCACACCACCGAAGCCGGCACGCTCGCCAAGCTACAGGCCGCCACGACGCCAGAGGACGCCGCTGGTGCGTTCATCGATTATGAGCGGCCGCAGGGCTGGACGCAGCAAAACCCCGCCGCTGGACTCGGCTACGAGTCCAGGAGGGCGTTGGCGCGGCAGATCTTCAACGGCAGGCCCGCGGACATGTCGATGGGGCCGGCCGGCAGCATGTGGCTCGAGGCCAACCGGGCGCGCACGCTCGGGACCGCCGCCTATACCCAGTGGCAGACGATCATGAAGGATTACCGCGAGAGCGGTAGCCGGCCGCCGTTGCAACTGGCCAATGACATTGTGAACGCCGCACGGGTGGCACGAGATCCCGCTCTGCTCGATACCATCGCCCACGACAGCGAGGTCATGGACCTTGCCGGACAGAGCGCACGCGCGCCACTGGTGGTGCAGCAGTCCAACATCACCGACCTGACCGCCGCGGGCAACGCCGGCCGTCTATCGCCCGGCAATTCGCAACTGATCACCGATCTGCAGCGCAGGTACAACGCGATCAACACCGGTCTGAACGAAAATCCGATCGCTACCACCGTGGCGAACTTCCCGGACAAGGTGAAGGATCCGGGGCCGCTGGACGTCTCTTCGGCCCAAGGGCTCGCCGCAGGACTCGCGGCGCGCAGCAGAATTGCCAAGTTCGGCGCGCAGAACTGGCAAACGGCACCGCTGTCCGTGCTCGACAAACAGGACGTTGGCCAGGTGCAGGCCGCTCTGCAGGGGCCGAACGGGCCGGACGTGCTCGCAGGTCTCTCGTCCGGACTGCAACCTCAGGACCTGACCACGCTGTTCGACAAGACGAAACTGGCCGACAGCATCACCGGCATGTCCCGGTCGGGTGACCAGGCCAAAATGAACGCTGCGTTTTCGTTCATGGATAGCCTGCAACGGCAGAATCCCATGCAATTCAACAAACAATTTCCCGACGGCTTGCGCGACCTGCGCGCATGGCAGTCGATGATCTCATTCTACACGCCGGACGCATTGGCGAAGAAGATGGAGACCCTCAACTTGCCGCAGGAAATCGAGGCCCGCAAGGCGTCCGATGACGTCGCCGATGAAGCGCTGAAAAACGTCTCGCCCGACAAGGTGGTGTCGAAATTCTCGACGGGCTGGCCCCTGATCGGGACCACCGCCAATGCGCCTGCGGGCGAGGCCCCAGCCATGGCTGCTGGAGCTTTGAAGGCCGATTACGATGCGAATTACCGCGAAGGATTTGCCGTTAGCCGGGACGCCACGATGGCGGACCAATACGCGATGGAACGGCTGAAGATGAAATACGCCGTCTCGCCGACGAACAATAACCGGGTTATGGCCTATGCGCCGGAAAATCCAGCCTACTATCCGATGGTCAACGGTTCCTACGATTGGATCGCAAAGCAACTCGATCAGGAGGTCGCGAACGCGCTTGGCGTCGAACAGTCGCCGCGCCGCTCGTATCCGAACGCCTACGAAGCGCGACAGCAGGGCGGCCGCAGCGCCGCTGACATCACGCCGTTCAGCAAAATCATCGAGGCGGGTAATAATCCTGCGCGCAATTTTTATAGTGCGCTTACCGATCTGCATCTGACGCCGGAGGAGCAGAATCTTTTCAAGATCCACCAATCGAACGTTACCGGTCCGGGCGGCGTCAGCTCTCCGGACGGTTCTCGCCTCACGCTTGCGGCGATACCGCAGGAGCACGACGGCCGCTATTACAGCATCCCGACGGTGTGGGGCGGCAAGGTGCTCACGGACGTGGCGCCGAATGCGGACGAGAGCGGGCTCGCCGCCAAGCCGTCGCAGCAAGCGCTCGAACATGTCGAAAGGGTTGGCTGGGACAAATTCCCGTCCTATGCCACGCCGGAAGCCGCTGCCGCACGGTATCAGCAGATGCAGCCCTACATGGACAGGGATGTGAAGTACGCGGAGGACAGACGCTCAATCGTCGGTCAGAGACAATACGCAGCGCCACGCGCGCTTGTATCTGATCCCACCACGCAGTCTGACATCGCTCAAGGCCGGCCGCCAAGCTATCAGGTCATTTTGCAAGACCCGAATGGCCGGTGGGGCATGATGATGGGTCAGAACGGTCGCCCCGCGCGCATCCGGTTTGACCCGAGCCAGCCGTACCATGACGAAGCCGTGCAGGCCTATCGCAAGAGGGACATCGTCAATTCGCCGATCGACAGCACGATGGCGATAGCGGGATAGGGCGACGCGCTTCGGTGCGTTGCGACTAAACGTTGGGCCGACTTTCATCGGTCTATGACCGATGAAACGCACGATGACTTCGCGCCCATCTATCTCGGCCGGGACATTTCCCCCGCAGCATTCGATGTTGCCCAACATCTCGCGACCGTACCGACGCTGACCGAGATCACCGCGCGATTAGGCGCGCTGCCTCGCGCAGCGCTCTTGGCTGCGGTCAAGGCCGAGCCGTCGATCTACGGGGGAATGATCCATGACGCCCGCGACAGTGCGGCATACCTTCGCGCGATCGCAGATACGTTTGAGGAGCTCGCTGATCGTCTTGAGGTGATCGGGAAGTGATCACCCGCCGCATCCGCGCTTTGGTTCTCGCTGCCCTTACAACAGCCATTACGCTGTCGTCGATCGCGGCCAGTGTCGCCGGAGTGCCCACGCCAGTTCCGGCGCTTCCCGATACTGAGCGGCGGACTTCTTACAGTATCACGGCATCGAACTGCGCCTGTGCGGTCAATTTCGCGATTTACGGGGATTCGACCGACTACCAGGATTGGGTCGAAGTCTGGTTGAATGGCGTCAACGTCGCCTTCAATGACCCGACGTTCGGATGGACGATCACCAGCCCGAGCGGTCCGCTTGCCAATTTGCCGCGTCCGATCACGAACGCTGTACTAACCTTCACGAATGTACAGACCGGGACCGTCCAGATCGTCGGCGCCCGCCGACCGCGGCGCGTCTCTCAGTTCAATGAGAACACCGGCGTTCCGGCCCGCAACCTCAACCAGGTGCTGACCGATATCGTCGCGATGCTGCGGGAGGTCTGGGACAAGATCAACGATGTCACTGGACGTGTGATCCGCGCGCCCGCCGGCGAGACGCTCGCCACGCTGCCGCCCGCCGCCAACCGGGCCAACATGGGAGCGTGCTTCGACAGCAGCGCAAATCTCACGCCCTGTATTGGCGCGCCATCCGGATCATTTGCGGCCGGCGACGGCATCACATTCACCGGCGCTAACCCCACCACCATCTCGACGCCAACCTTTGTCCCCGGCACTGGGATCGCTTTCACTGGGACTAACCCAACGGTGATATCGGCCGGAGGCAGCTCTAACGGCGCCGTACTCTTGCCATCAAGAGCAGCCGCAGCGGCAACCGATCTTCACACCTTCGGCATGATCCAGACTGGCGGCTATGCCCAGCCCGGCGATGGCGGCGGTGCGACGTTTAAGAATGTCGGATCGGCAGCCTTCATCGACAGCTTTGTCTCTTCAGAAACCACCACCAATGCCGGCGCTGGTTGTACGGCAGGTACTTATCCGGGGGTTAAAGCCACGGGGGGCGACGGTGTTGGGCTTACAGCCACAGTCACGATCTCCGGTGGAGCGATGTTGGCATTTAGTATCTCAAATGCCGGCAACGCGTACAACGTAAACAATGTCCTCACTTTGGGCGGTTCAGGATCTCTGGGCCGCGATTTGCCATGTACAACCCAGCCTACCATTACGATAACTGCCGTCACATCCCCTTTAGGCTCTTTCACCGACGCTGTCGGGAATCATTGGCAAATCATCGCGGATCAGAACACCAACATCCGCCAGTTCGGCGCGGTTCAAAATTACACTCATGCGGGCGGGGACGCCGCTGCTACCGATGACGGTCCCTCCATCAATGCCGCTCTGGCCTTTGCTGGCTATGTTGTCTATTCGCCTGATGCCGGTGGGCATACTAATGGAAGTGTGTACGTCCCGGCCGGCGCTTCCAAGGTCTGCAACGGACTGGTCGTGCCCATGGGAGTCGTCTTTCGTGCAGCGGGGCCGACCTCAAGCATCTTGAAGCAATGCGATAGTGATGGCCCCAATGTCACTTTTGTTGTCCTAGGTGATCGGGCGGCGCAACTCGCCTGCTTCGGCGTCTCCATCCGTGATATGCAACTGTTCACGGGAACCGGCGGTGCCGGTAGCGGCATCGCGATGCTGTATACGAATTGCGCACAACAAAACCTGATCTACGACAATGTCACTATATATCCGGGCGACCGCATATGCCTTCTAGGTGACACTGGTTACGGCGGCGCGGCGAACTTCAGTGGCCGCAACCTATATTGCAATCTCTACGGAACCACTACCAATCCGGGCGTTGTTATTACGTACGGTGCAGCATATATCCATCTTGTCGATACCGTGGTTGAGAGCGGGGGTCCGGTTTCGGGCACCTACGGCCTCGACATTACCACTGGCGGAGTGGTTGATATTGATGGATGGCATTCCGAAGGTCTTGCCAATCCAATCTATTCCTTCGTCACTGGCAGTACGATCGTCAGGCTTCACACTGTCACTGGCGGTGGTGGCGGAATCTGCCAAAATCTCATCACCAAGCAAAGCGGTAGCAATGCGGGAGCCCTTATCGTTGGCGGCGTAGAGCCGAACGGATGCACTACGACTGTCAACAACGGCGGCACTCTCGTTACCGGCGCAATCGGCGAAGATCAGGCATTCTGACGAATTTCAAGGTCCGCAGGTAGGCGCCAATATTATCGCGCCCACGGTTTTCTAACGTGATGTTGCAACCTTTCCGTGATGTCGCTATGCTTCGCGCGTCATGGAGGTTCGTGGGGCAGGCGTCGATCGATCAACCGCAATCGATTTTTTGCGTGGTGCCTCGATTCTGACTGTCGTCTGGTATCACTATGTCCAGATCCCAATATTGAATCATGGCTTCTATGGCGTCCTGCTGTTCTTCGTGATCAGCGGATATTGCATCCCATTCAGCGTTGAGAGTTCCCATTCTGGATGGCAGTTCTATGCCAAGAGATTGGGACGGTTGATGCCGGCTCTGATCGTCTGTGGTGCGCTCACGACATATCTGAAATCGAAGTTCCCAGAGCTGATGTTGTCGGATCGGCAGGTTATTTCGTGGTGGGATTATGTCAGTTTTTTAGTGTCGGCTCCGACGCTTGGAATTTTTCGGGTTCCTTTTCAAATGCCGGACGGAGCCTACTGGTCACTGCTTGTTGAGTTTCAGTTCTACGTTGTATGCTTCGCTGGAATAATCGTCGGCGCTCGGGATCGGTTGATCTGGTTCGTGTGTATTGTTGCGCTCTTGCACACGCTGACGACCGGATTGGCGATAAACGGTTCGTTTGATTTTTTTCCATTTTTTATCTGCGGCATGGGGATTGCGGCGATCGTCCGTCGCAAGGTCTCCACGGGAGTGGCGGCAATTCTCTTCGCTTGGGCTCTCGATCTGTATCATCTGAAATTTGGTTTTGTGCAGCCGTCGGCGCCAATAGGCCAAGGCAGGACCGAATTTCTTTGGGTCTCCACGCTTCTCGTAGCGGCCGCCGCCTTTTGCCCCCGCAACAGATACATAGTTGCGGTTTTACGCCCGATCTCATGGATCGGCTTGATCAGCTATCCGCTTTATCTGGTTCACCAAGAAATCGGTCTCATGATTATCAAGTGGCTAAACGTCCCGGCGAACGCATGGATATTACGCGCCGTTGCCGTGCCGGCTTGTATGGCTCTGGTGGCGTGGCTGGTCTATTTCTTCGTCGAGCGCAGGCTGATCAAGCCGCTGTCAGCTATTCTGTCAGGCAAATTTAAGCTTGACTCTGCCGCCCACGTTGAAGTCGTGGCTGCGGAATAGCTGCTTCCCTACCTTGATCTGGCGGTGCGTTGCGACACATCCATGCTCCCCTGAAGGTCATCCCGCAATGGGAGACCTGCCGTGGTCGACACCTCCGAAAATACGCGCTTCGCGATCTGCCTGCCGTTTACCCTGAAGCAGGAGGGCGGCAACTCGGACGATCCGCATGATCCCGGCGGCCGGACGCATAAAGGCATCATTCAGCGGGAATACGACAAATACCGGCGGTCAAAGGGTCTGCCGTTGCGCAGCGACTTCCTGTCTCGACGCTGCGCAGCCGACTAAGGCAGCACAAAGCGCTACGACAATCCAGATCCTCATTGCAAAGAAATCTCCCCCAGGCCCGGCGGTATCCAAGCGCAACCGAAGGTCGAAGGCAAGAGTGCCAAGCCTAGCGCAACCTCCGCGCGCGCGAAAGCGTCCCGATGGGATGGGTCAGACTTCGTCTTTCGGCTTGAATCTTGACAATCTCCCTCTTGGCCGGCGAGGCCGCTTTGGCTTTTCCGTTTGCTCCCGAAGTTTCAAAAGTTCAGCGTAGCCGCCGCTCGGGAACGCTGGTCCTGACCGCCATAGCCGGCGAGGCGAAAAAGTCGGTAGCGGCTTTGGCTTGGTCGCCTCCAAAATCGCTTCGACATCCTCCTTGATGAGTACCATGCGGTTGCCGAGAACGCGGCAAGCCCCGATCTCCCTCGCTAGGTTGCGCACGCGCCGCTCAGACCAGCCGAGCCGCCTTGCCAATTCCTTGGGAGTGATGACGTCTGGTGCATCCATGGCCTAGCCATGCAAACACGATTCCCCGATGAGGGGAAATTAATTGAAAAATCACCAAATCAATGAGAGTATGTCTGTGGGTGTCGAAACCCGGACCAGTGACTACCCGCAATCCATCTAAGGATCAGTGCTCTCGATTGGCGTCGAGGGCCGCGGATATGAGCCCAGGGGCTCAACGGGCACGCTTGGCGGCGTGGCTCCGACCGGCCGAATATGGCCGGGGGAGAGCGCGCTGTCCAGCGGGAAACCGTAAAAACGCTCTACCAGTCTCACTGGCTGGTTTCGACCCCCCGGCTGTCTCGTCTGACACGGGGCGACGGCTGTCGAAAGCCGAAAACCAGTGAGCCTTCTCATGACAACCTTAACGCACGGAAATTCCCCACCGGTCGACGCGTCGAGTGTATCTGCGCCCGCTATCAGTACCCGTAGGAGTTTCCTCATGAATTCAATCGTTGCACTGCCGATCGCCACGTTCGTTCCGACGAGCGCCCCGGACCTTCCGGAGCGCTACAGCTCGAATGGTGACGAGGTTCTTATCGAGCTATTCGATCAACTGCAGGACCTAAAGCTGCGCCTCGGTCTAGCGTCCACTGAAACCTCCGCTCGGCGCAAAGACTACCTAAAAGCCAAACCTGAGATGCCCGAGGCATTACGCTGGCGTCTCGACGACCCAGTAGGCTACGTGATCCGCACCGAGGATGGGAAAAGGCAGCTTTGGTGCAACACCGGTGAACTCGAAAACTGCCGCGGCCGCGAGTTTAGGCAATGGGCCTTCAAAGGCTCCGAGGATGATTACAAAAAGCTCCACCTGGAGAGACCGGAGGACACGGACGGTCTTCCGCCAGTCAAAGGGTTTGAGCATCTATGGGAATCCTGGCCGGATACTCACCGTCAAAAGCGGGCAACTGAGCTGCTTTCAGTCTGGGACAACTATAAGCGAGCCATCCATGAAGTGGGGGAGGCAACGGGAATTCGAGAGGCGAACAAAGCCGAAGACGAGATCTCGGACCAACTATATAGCGTCTTCGATCGGATGACGAAGATCCAGGCGCAAACGCCCGCAGGCTTGCGAGTTCAGGCTATCGCTCACGTTCTCTACTTGCACGACGGGATTATCAAGGAATCGCACTACGAAGAGTTGGGCATGATCGTCCGTTTGCTGTCATCACTCAGCGGCTTTCCGATCGAGCGAGACGAAGAAGAAGCCGCGTGAGACATCTCCGCGAGATGCGCCGGCGTAACCGGCCGCATCTCGCGCCAGGCGGCTAGGTTGCCCGACTCGTAACCTGACGACCCATTTCCTGATTCGCCTATTGGTTGAAATAACTAACGATGGTATACTGATCTTTGCTTGCTGTTAGTGGGGGGATTAATTGGTGAGCACCGGTCTCATTGCAAATATCGAACAGTACAAGACCAAGCTTTTTGAATTGTACACACGCTTTCGATACAACGAGTTGATCTGCGACGAGCTCATGCGGCGCGCCAGTCAAATCGAGGGGCTTGTCCGATGGTCCGTCCTTATCTCCGTCCTTATCTCGTTGGTCACCGGTGCGCTTGACAAGCTTAATCCGCCAGCGCTTACGCCCGTATGGGCTGTATTCGGTGCTCTCGCTACGTTCCTAGCGATTTATAGCCTGGTCGTTGGCAGCGGTGGAAAACGTTTCGAATGGTTCGGTCACGCCGCACGCTTCCATGCCCTCGCCGAGGAAGTGGAATTTTTCTCTGAGTACGTGAAATTGGGGAAAATCACGGAGAGCGAACTACTCGATCGCTGGCAGGCATTCAGCAAGAGACTGGGGGATCTTCTCCACCAGTGCGGGGTAGAGCATCGCGACTATGCACGTGACAATGCGGCCACATTGAAAAGCAAAATTGAAGCTGTTTTGAAGGACGAAGGGAAAAGTAACGGCGATCGTGATAATACTGCAATTCATTGAATAGCTGATCTCTTGTTCCTATGTCCGTACGCATTTGGGAGAATGGAAGATGCTAGAAATCACGCTGCCTCCGTTGCCGGGGCCTGCACCGTCAAAGCCCATCGCTCCGGGCCAGCAATGGCCGAATCCCAAATAATAATTACGCTGCGCCTAACACGTCGAATTCGGCCGCCTTACCGTGCCGCGTGATTTTCTCCCGCTGCGGCGGTGGCCATCAAATATCGCGAGGATGATCTGCCTCGCGGCGGCCGCAGATGAGTGCCTCCCGTAAGGCAAGCTGCCGCTCGGACCGAATCGGCCACAGAGACAAGACGAATACGATCACCATGAGCGCCACGAGCACTGCCATTAAGAGCAGCGCTTCCACGTACATCCACACCCGTATATTGGACAGATGTTGGACACTCGGCGAGGCGGATTGCCTAAGTGCTTGATTTTGCTGGCGCTCCCTAGCGGAATCGAACCGCTCTCTCCACCGTGAAAGGGTGGCGTCCTAACCGATAGACGAAGGGAGCTAGACTATTGGCCATAAGGCCACGGCCCGGCAGACGTATAATGACCTTTCGGCAGCCGGGCAAGCCGCCGATATCAGGCTTCTGGGGGCAAATCGGGCATGTTCCAGCACCCGGAATAGCCCATGATTCCATGCCGGTTGCAACGGTTTTTAAAGCACCGCGACAGTAAAGGGCGGCTCCAGGAGCAACCCGAATGAAGGCAGGAACCAGGAAACGGGACCCGCGCAAATCGCTGCGCCGGCCCGGCTGGATCACCCTCGACGGCGGCTTTGCCGCACGGCCATGTGTGGTGCAGGACATTTCGAGTTCGGGCGCCATGATCACGCTTGACGATCCCAGCGCGTTGGCCGGCCGGTTGCGGTTGGCATTTTCGCGCGATGCCAGAACGGGACATAGCTGCGAGGTGGTCTGGCGCCGGGGAAAGTCGCTGGGCCTGAAATTCGTGCGGTAGCAAAATCGGCCTGCAAGCGATAAACAGGCGCGATGCGGACTGTCTTCCTCGCCATGCTTGTTACCGTCCTGTCGGGCTCGACGGTTCTGGCCGATCCGGCGGCCCGCCAAAAGCCGGACTATGCCGTCTCGCCCGGCAGGCTGCTCCCGGTCAAGGGCATGGGCGCCGGCAATCCCTGCGCCGCGTTCGGTCCCGGCTTTATGAAAGTTGAGGGTACCGATACCTGCATGAAGGTCGGCGGCGCCGTTCGCGTTGATGTCAGCGGGTCCGCGGGGCCGCGCTGATCGAGCAGAAAGCCCCCCTCCGTTGCGCCCTGACATCCTTGTTCCCGTCATGATGTGCTGCGCGATGCTGTGGTGGATCGGCCGCAGGCTGAGCTGGACCAGGCGGCTGGCGGTGACGGCCGTGACGTTGGCCGTCATCATCGGCGTTTTGCTGTTCGAGCGTGGCGGCTTCTGATCGGGGTTCGACGCCGCTCGTTGGCGCGCTACGACATCGGCGGCGCGAGGAATCGCTGAAAGCCCGGACGGCGGGAAAATTGCGCAAACCAGCGTTCAAGATGCGGCAGCTTCGGCTTGCTGATGCCTTCGACGCCGAACCAGCGCCGGGCGTAGGCCCCGACCGAGATGTCGGCCAGCGTGAAATCGTCGCCTTCGAGGAAGCGCCGCGTCGCCAATTGTTCGTCGGCGATCCGCCAAACGATAGCCTCCGCGTCGGCGTCCTTCTGGATCGCAACCATGTCCCGCTGTGCCGCAGGGGTGCGCACCAGCGCCCAGAATACCGGACGATCGGCCGGCTGCACGGTGGAAAGCGTCCAGTCGAGCCAGCGGTCGATGGCCGCGCGCCGTTGCGGCGCTTGCGGGTAGATTGGCGATTCCGGACGATAGGCCAGCGCGAGATAACGCATGATCGAATTGGATTCCCAGAGCACGAAGTCGCCATCCACCAGCGTCGGCACGCGCGCATTGGGGTTCATCGCAAGGTAATCAGGCTCGCGATTGCGGCCGAATGCCATGCCGGCATCGATCCGTTCATAGGCGAGGTCGAACTCCGCCAGGCACCACAGCACCTTCTGCACATTGACCGAGTTGGCCCGGCCCCAAATCGTGATTTGTCCCTTGTCCGGCACGCGTTTGCTCCGATGGCCCATTGACCTTGTTCGCGGGTCATATCGGAATTTTCGGAAGCGCGCACCGCCTTAAAAAATAGCGCCACGCAAAAAGCCCCGCGCATGGCGCGGGGCCCGATGTGCATGGCCGCAATATTCAACGACCCAGAAACAGCCACAACAAGATAATCACCGGTATAGGCACGCCTAAAAGCCAAAGCAGAATTCCTCGTCCCATCGTCTCCTCCTTCAAAGCTTTCATTGAAGAGAGAACGTGCGAGGGGAGAGCTTGTTCCTGCAATGGGTGAAGCACCGCTTACCAATGTCCTGTGTTCGGCATCGAAGCCCATGGCTCTGCGGGCGGCTTGGCCTCGCCCTTCTGCAACAGCTCGATCGAATGCAGATCGGGCGATCGGACGAAGGCCATCTGGCCGTCGCGCGGCGGGCGGTTGATGGTGATGCCGAGCTTCATCAGGCGGTCGCAAGTGGCGTAGATGTCGTCGACCTCATAGGCGAGATGACCGAAAAAGCGATCCTCGCCGTATTTCTCTTCATCCCAATTATAGGTGAGCTCGACCAGCGGCGCGCCGCGTGTCGCAGGAAGATTCTTCAGCAGACTCTCATCCTGGGGTGCGCACAGGAACAACAGTGTGAATCTCCCTTTCTCATTGTCGATGCGGCGCACCTCCTTCAATCCCAGGGCGTCCTGATAGAATTTCAGCGCGACATCGAGATTGCGGACACGCAGCATGGTGTGGAGATAACGCATGTTCTTGCTCCTTGAACATTTGGAGATTTTGCCGTGTGGGTTCGGGCGGGGCATTGAATAGCAGTAAAGTGGCGCAGAGGGCAGGGGCCGTGCGATGTCTGGAGGAGTAAATACGATGAGCGGCGAATGCGGTTCGGGCTCGCCGGCGGTCGAGCGGTTCTTCGTGGCCCGGAAATCCGGTCTGTGCGGCGTGTATTAGCGCGGGCCTGCCTGCAAAAATTTTCGGGCCGGAAGCGCCGTTTGCTGTTCAGGTGTCGGCCATGTCCGAAGATCATCCGGTTCCCTGAAGATGCCTGTCGATCTTTCCAATACTTTTCTTTTTTTTAATCCTTTGCCGACATCGTATGTCGCGGGCGGGTAGAGAGTATGCGTACCGTCCGCGGTGTGAGTACACCCCGTCTGAAAAGGGCGGGGTGTTTCGCGTTAGGGCCGGAGTTTTGCTGGCGGCCGTTCGCGACGCCAGCCGATCATCTTCCGCTTCTCGACGCTCATCCGCACAGGCTGTATTGTGCGCTGCCGGAAGGGCGGCGGCTTTTTCATGCAGAATGGGCTCTATTCCATCCACATCCACATGCTCGACGGCGTAAAAGGCCGCGACAGCGGCGTGCTCATTCTCCGCGACGGTGTGCTGTTCGGCGGCGGGCCTTATTTCTGGTCCGTCGGCACTTACACCGTCGGCGGTGGAACCTGGAAGGGACAGCTCAGCACCAATCAGCACACGCCGTTTTCCGATCCGTTCATCCGGCCGTTATTTGGCGGGCAGGAAGTGACCAGCGGATTTTCCGGGACCTTTGCCGCCGGCCGTGCCGAGGTTTTCGGCACCACGCTGGCAGGCAATCGCAGCCTGAGTTTTCGCGCGACGTTGAAGAAGCTGGCGGATTGATGAGCTGTAGCGTGGCGATGAGATCGTCACGAAAGGCCGTATATGACGGTTCTTAATGGCAAAGAAAACCCCGCACAGGGGGTGAGCGGGGTTTTCGGCCGCCAGCGTCTGGGGATCGCAAGGGCGCGTCGTCGCTGGCGTCGTACGCCGAGACATAGGCACTCAAGGCCAGAAAACAACAGCGCCCCCTAAGCGGAGTATATTCGCTAGGTGGCGCTGCTCTATTCACTGGGCCCTTAAATCCCCAGCACAAATTAGGTCTAGGGATCCGAGCAAAAGGTTCAAAACAATTTACGCTGAAAACGCAAGGACTTCGCCGAGCGATGCCAATGGAGGGAACAAGTCGCGCGGTCGCCACAGGTTTCGCGACCTTGAAAGGCGGCTCGGAGAATTTCACGCGAATGTGAGACACATGGCGGGCTGACCGCAACGCTGTTCCGGCGCTGTCTCATGGAAGGCTGCTCGGTCCGACCGCAGGCAAAGCCGGTTCTGAAACTGGACCTGTGAACTGGGCTCGCGAACTGGACTTGGTCCCTTTGTTATTCGGCTTATTTGTCGGCACGGTGTTTGCGAGACGAATGCGACGCGATGCCGATAAATCCGGCGAAGGCCAGGAGGTTGATGAGGACTTCGATCCACTGCATGCCGAGGCAAACCGCGTCGCGGGCGTTGGTTCCGCGCGGGTATTTGTAGTGGCCGGCTTTGACCATTCGAGGGCCTTCGGAACGTCTCCAGGCCGAACGGATTACTCGGCAGGTTCCGTCTGTTCCTGCAGCAGTCGGACAAGAAGCGCCATGCTGCTATTATCCTCGCGTCTCGGCGGTGGAGGCGGCACATCTTTCCGGCGCAATCGTTTGAACCACTTGAAAATCACGGCCATTCCGTTCGGGTGACGATGTCACGGCTCAATGCCGAAAACGAATAGTCGTTCCTTAAATCAAATCATTTGTTTCAGGGCGCGTCTGGCAGCGGGATTCCGGGCCAAGGCTGAGCGGCTGTGATTGCCGATGGTCCGTCGCATTTGTCGTGGCGGTTGTTCATGGATCGTTGCTGCGACAATTGCCGGTTGCCCTGAGAACGATCGGCTCCCTGCAACCATTGAAAAATTTCGGCGTTATCTTGCGGTTCTCAATGGAGGAGTTGCGCATGAAAAAGACATTGGCAATTCTGGCGACCGTGGCCGCCGTCGGCGTTACCGCAGTCACCGCGCCGCCCGCCGAGGCGCGGGGGTTCGGCTTCGGACGCTTCGGGCCAGGTCTCGCATTCGGGCTGGCTGCGGGCGCGCTTGCCGCGGGCGCCTATGGCGCCTGGGGGGCGCCATATTCATATTATGGTCCCAGCTATTATGGCTACGGCTATCCCGGCTATTATCGTCCTCGCTATTACGGTTATTACGGTCCTCGCTATTATGCCCCCGCCTATTATGCGCCGGCCTATTACGGCTCCGGACCGTATGCCTATTACGGCGGACCCTATTATCATCGCCGCTACTGGCGCCATTGGTGAAGCAAAAAGCCCGGAACATCGGTTCCGGGCTTTTTTGAGTGTCGCTTTTCATCCGCTACGCAGGAGTCTGACAGCACACAGGCGATCACGCGATTTCAACCACGCTACCTCAACAACGACTCCAGCAGACGAAGCGACGGACTCTTTCCGAGGACCCGAGTATCCGAACGTTTTCAAGACCAGAACGGTTTGCCCTCGAATCCGTTCAGCGCGTTTTCGAGTGTCGTCGTACAATATTGCTCACGTTCCCGCTCGAATTTTTCCTGCGTGGCCTTGAATCGCGCGACGCGTGCCGCGATTTCTTCCCGCGCACGCGCGAGGCGATCTTTTTGTTCGGTCATTGCCGGTCCTTTTTAATTTTGAGTCTTACTCGTAATGTATTGGCCGCCGGGATTGGGGCGTGAATGGGACACGGCGTTGCAAGACTGTGGATGCTTTGTTCACACGCAATCTTCCCGGTGGATAAGAGCCATGCCGCGCTTGTTGCTCTCATGCCTTCCCGGTAGCGAAACAAGGGAAACTGGGAGGCCTGTATGGCAAAGATCGATCTGGATTCATTGAGCATCGAAGAGCTCGCAAACTTGCGCGACCTCGCGATCGAGAAGCTTGCGGAAAAGGTAGCGGCGCGACAGGCTGAACTCGAAGCCGAATTGGACAAGCTGTCCCAGTACGGCAAGTCCGCGAAAAAGCCTCAGGGCGCCACCCCCGTCGCGAAGGCCAAGAAGAACGAAGAGAAAAGCGCTGCCGGGACCAATGAGCCGGTCGCCAAGGCCGCTTGACGAGAAGGCGGCCTGACGAGGTTGCATGAGATCGCGCCGGAAGGCCGTGCTATAGTCTGAAAGGCAGATTTTCGGACAGTCGGGTTTGATTGCATCGGATCTTCGCAGCGGCGTGGAACGACTCGGCGTGATGATCGCCGAGTCGTCTGTGATTGTGCCTTTTACCGGGGCCGGCATCTCGACCGAATGCGGGATTCCCGATTTTCGCTCTCCGGGCGGATTGTGGACTCGCAACCGTCCCATCCCGTTCGCCGATTTCGTCGCGAGTTCCGATGCGCGAGATGAAGCTTGGCGCCGGCGTTTTGCGATGGAGCCGGCTTTTGCTGCGGCACGGCCCGGGCGCGGCCACCGCGCGCTTGCCTCGCTCTACAAGGCGGACAAGATTCCCGCCATCGTGACGCAAAACATTGACAATCTGCATCAGGTGTCTGGTTTTGCGGCGGATCATGTCGTGGAACTTCACGGCAATACCACTTACGCACGCTGCATCGGTTGCGGTCAGGCTTACGATCTGCCGTGGGTCAGGCAGCGTTTCGATGCGGCGGGGACCGCGCCGGACTGCATGATCTGCGCGGAGCCGGTCAAGACTGCGACCATTTCCTTCGGTCAGGCGATGCCGGAGGATGCGATGCGCCGCGCCGCCGAACTTGCGCAGCAATGCGACCTGTTCCTGGCGATTGGATCCTCGCTGGTGGTGTGGCCGGCCGCGGGCTTTCCGCTGATGGCCAGGAATAGCGGCGCCAAGCTGGTCATCATCAACAACGAGCCCACCGAACAGGACGATATCGCCGATCTGGTGATCCGGCACGACATCGGTGAGACGCTCGGGCCGTTCGTCGGCAACTGATGACGGATTGATTCGCGACCGCGCAAGATTGTTCATAGATGCTGACAGATTCGTTTTTTAGCTATGCGCGGCGGGAGGGAGTGTTATCTTTTGTCTTGAGAGATTCGCGTGATGTCGTCGTGAATGTTCACAGGCGGGCGCGTGAGCAGCACCATCTTGTCAAGGATGGGCTATGGACAAGTGTGGGGTCCGGGGTCATGGGGTCGGACGGATTTGAGTCCAAGAAGTTAGGAGGCCTGTCGTCGGGCGCGACAGGGCCGGGTCGCAGACTGGGACCGGGCGAATTTTCTGCGGGTCCTGACCGGGATGCGGCGTTCGATGCGCTATCGGTTCTTGGTGACAGCGCCAACCTTGTCGAGGTGAGCGGTGTCATCAAATGGTTCGATGCCTCGAAGGGCTACGGCTTCATTGTTCCTGACAATGGCTCGCCCGACGTGCTGCTGCACGTGACGGTGCTCAGGCGCGACGGTTACCAGACGGCTTATGAGGGGGCGCGGCTGGTTTGTGAATGCGTGCAACGGGCGAAGGGTTATCAGGCGTTCCGGATCGTTTCGATGGACGAGTCGACGGCGATCCATCCCGCGCAAATGTTGCCGCCCCGGACTCATGTCAGTGTTACCCCGACCAGCGGCCTGGAGCGGGCGCAGGTCAAATGGTTCAACCGGCTGCGCGGGTTCGGTTTCCTGACCTGCGGCGAGGGAACGCCGGATATCTTCGTTCACATGGAAACATTGCGCCGTTTTGGAATGACTGAACTGCGTCCCGGCCAGTATGTGCTGGTCCGGTTCGGGCCCGGCTCCAAGGGCATGATGGCAGCCGAAATTCACCCTGAGAACGGTTCGCCAGCCCTGTCGTCGCATTAAGCAGGGGACTTCGAGGCGTAACACTTCCGTGTTACCCGACGGAAGTGTGAGAGAAGTCATGGGCCACGCGCAAATTGATGTCGCGGTGGGGCTCTCCGTCTGCTATTTGCCATGATCGTCCGGCTACGGTCCGGGTGAGCGAATTTCTTCACGGCCGGGTTTAAGTGTGTCCATGAATTTTGATCGGGTTGCTGGCTGGTTTTGTCTGCGGGCTTGGCTTTGCGTCGTCGTTGCGGCCATTGCGCTTTGTGTTTTCAGCGGCCGTGGCGCGCAGGCGGCGAGCGTTCAGCCGCTTGAGATCGCGACCAAGACCGGCGTGCATGTATTCTCGGTCGAGATGGCGACGACGGAGGAAGAGAAGACCACCGGGCTGATGTACCGCAAGGAATTGGCTGACGGGAAGGGGATGCTGTTCGATTTCTCGCCGGAGCAGGAGGTGTCGATGTGGATGAAAAACACCTACATCTCCCTCGACATGATTTTCATCCGGGCCGATGGCCGGATCCTGCGCATAGCCGAAAATACCGAGCCGCTGTCGACCAGGATCATCCCGTCGAACGGACCGGTGAAGGGGGTGCTGGAGGTGATTGCCGGCACCGCGCAGAAATACGGGATCCGGCCCGGAGACCGTGTGGCGCATCCGCTTTTCGGCAGCCATTGAGATCATATCCTCGGGCAAAGGCCGCCGGTGACATGGGTGGTCATGGTTTCCGTGTAGAAAATGCTTAATGGCCGCCGAAGGCCGGTTCGAACCGGGGCCGAGCCGTTAGCTTCTTGCTGGCCGCGGTTGAAGCGTGTATCGACGTCGTTTCGGAGATCGGCGGGGTATAGCGCAGCCTGGTAGCGCGGCAGTTTTGGGTACTGCAGGTCCACGGTTCGAATCCGTGTGCCCCGACCAAAATTCTCAATCCCTGCCAGGGCAGGCGTCGACATGCAGGGGGGTCTACGCCTGCACGACGATTTCCCGCTGATTTCGCGAATTGCCAACCCGCCAGCGGGTGTGTTCATATACGTTTAGGAACGTTTAAGGTCTTCCTGTCACAAGGGAACCTGAAGGCATCGATTGGCACGGCGGCAGGCCAATCACCCCCATCGCCTTCGATGTGGCTGGCTGATCGTCCACCGATCGGCATCATCCACAATCTTCAAATCCAGCGCGACCACCTCGGGCCCTCATCGGGTTCGCCTTGCGGTTAAGGACGCGTGCTTGGATGAAGCAGAAAGAAGTAAGAACCCTCATTATCCAGGAATGGGATCGCTGGCTTCAGGCGCAGCCGGACGAACCCGGCGGCCCTACCGGCAAACACTCATTGAAGTTCTTTTTTGAGTTGCAGGATATACGGTCTCCGCTCCTGAATTTCCGGTCGAGGGGGCGTGACAAGTGGCGGGTCATCCACGCGTGGCTGTTGAGCGAAGAGCGTCTGTTCGAATGAGGACGTGGCGGGGGCGCTGACGGGCTTGTTCGACGGCACCATTCGTCTTCAAAACTCGATCGCATATTTCCATATGATGAAGCGGCGCGCCTTGTGGCCGAAGATTTCTGCCCGAGATGTGCCGATTCGGGCACTTTTGTCGGAAAACCGTCGGCCTACGTTGCTTTTTGTTGCTCTCGTCGATGCCTTGGGAAACACTGAAGTCATGGCCGCCCAAGATTTTGACTCAAGGCGGAACGAACGGGATGATGGCGCCCCGAATCACGAGGACAGGCAATGCAAATGAGGTTTTTGACTGCTGCGGCGATCCTGCTGACGGTTTCAGCGCCGTCATTTGCGGCCGACGCCGACATGCATATCCGGCACCATCACAGGCACGCGCACGGTGCGGACGATATCTACTTGCATAATTATGGGCCGCCGGATTTTTATCCCGGCACCAACGTGCCACCCGATCGCGTGGTTTATCCCGTGACCGGCAGGCCATACGGGATTTACGATGGCTTCGGCCGATATTGCGAACGGTCTTCCGCGAACTACCGGGGCCAGGACGGTCAGCGCCATTCCTGCAATTAGAGCATGATCGGCTCTGATTGAATCAGAATCGAGGGGGATGAGATCCGGCCTATTGGGCCGGCTCAATCACGTTGCAGTTGGTGCGGCCTGACATCAGGCAATCCTGCATCTTGCTGGCTGCCGTCAACTCATGGGCAAGCCACAGTCCCGCCACCAGCAACACCGCCGCGATCACGAGACCTGCAATCGCCGGGCGTCTGCTTTCGCCTCGATCGGAGTCGTTCCTGGGATGGTTTGTAGGATCATCCATCGTGCAACGTCTTTATGGTTGGTCCGGCAGGGCGCGGCCGACGGCGAATTGACCGACCGGCCCTTCGACATGAAAGTCGATGTGGGTCATCTTTGCGAACAGTTCGATATTGTTGGTCCCGATGGCGCATCCACCGAGGCCCATGCCGGTCGCCACCATGTAGAACGTCTGCATCAATACGCCGACATCTTTCAGGATCAACGAATAGGCGAGCCCGCTGTATTTCCATGAAATCCGGCCGAAGCGTGCGGCGATCGTGATCAGGATCTGGGGCGCGCCGGGCGCGTCCATCGCCAGTTCGGCCGAGGTCAGCATCGCGTCGAAATCCTGCGGCCGCACATCGATCGGCGTCAGCGCGTGCCGGCCGGCATCGTAGTGATAGAAGCCGCGGGTCAATCCCTCGCAATTGGCGGCGGCAAGATAGAGTTCGAGCTCGTAGCTGCTGCCGCCGGACGGGTAGGGCCGTGTCGTATAGTCGATGAGGGGGCTATCGCCGTCCTCGGGATCCAGCGGGCTTTCCCATTTCGACAGAATCCGTGCGCTGCCATCGAGAAAGCGCGAAAGCTCGGTGAGCGTGACCGGTCGCGTGTCGTCGAAATCGCGCACCGAATGGCGCTCGCGCAACACGCCTGCGATCCCCGGCAATGGCTCCGAAAGCGCATTGAACCCGTCCAGGAACCCGTCCATGTCGATTTGTTTTCCCGGCCAGCTCGGCCGCACAGCCGGCGGCGGGGGCATGATGCCGGCAAAGGGGTAAAGTCCACCGATCGGATTGGCTTGCCGGCCTTCGGTGCTGCGCGCATGGAACAGGAGATCGTGAAAGTCCCAGAGCACGAGATTGTCGTCGCCTTCGTCGGCGCGGAACCCATCGCCTTCGGCCTCGACCTTGAACAGGATCCGGCAATCCATCAGCAGGCCGAGAAACTCCATTCCCGGAAAGCCGTCCTGCCGGCGGAGCCTGCTGATTTTTTGCGGCGTCGCCAGCAAGGCGAGGATGGAGGCGATTTTCGGATCGCCGATCCTGAACAATGCCCCGGCGCGCGGCGATTCCAGGACCATCTCGCCGCCGCGGCGACGCAAATAGGCGAACCGCGATAGCGCGATCACGTCCGCATTGTCGGGTTTCAGCGTTCGCGGCCAATAATCGGGAAGCTGCGGCTCGATCGCCACCAGCTCCTTCGCATCGGCCGGGTGCGCCAGGCGGTATTCCACAAGACCGCGCCGGGCCAATCGCCGGACCAGCACATCGATTTCCTTCTCGACGGGTTTGCCATCGGGGGAAAAGGAACTGAGCCGCAGGCCCGTGCTTAAATCTTGCGCGCGACCGATCGCGGCGGCGCTGAAGTTTCCAAGACCGGTTGAATAGCCGTCGAACCAGGCGTCGAGGCTGCCGTCCGCCTGCGCCTCGAGCATGACGCGATCGCTCAGCCGCACGGAAATGGCCGGCGCCGCGTTCTTCCGCCCGGTCTTTTTCACGGGAGCGCGCAAGCGGCCAATCCTAGCTGTGGGGAAGGAACGGCGTCAGCTCGCTTTCGGGGATCGGCTGATCGCGCAATCCGAGCTTGACCGGAATGTCGTATAGCCGGCCCGGCCCGAAGCGGCGGTAGAAATGTCTTAAGCCGGGAACGATGACCCTGACGACAGGCACTTCCACGTCGGGCCGCGTCTGGTTGAGGACAAGGAAATCGAGGCCGGCACGCCTTGCGATCTCGACGCAGGCCAGCACCTGGTTGCGTGTATGGTCGAGCGGGCCGAAGTCCGAAGCGGCCGGGATCTTCACCGCGTTGTTCGGGATCAGGAACGGGTAATCCGGCAGGTACAGCGGCGTCGTGCCGTCGAGGCTCGGCTTCTCGCCGCTGCCGCCGTCCATCAGGCCGATCGACAGGAACTGGTTCAGCTCCGTCAGCGTGCGCAGCATGGCGATGCGTTTGTCGAAATGCGCGCCGGAGCCGAACTCGATATTTTCCTGCCCGTTCTGCATCCAGTGCAGGATCGCGACATAGGTCGGAATACCGAGATCGCTGGTGACGTCGAGCACCCATAATTTGCGGCCGGTGTCGGCGAGCTGGGCTTTGAGATCAGCGATATAGGAGTCGTTGAACTGGCCAAAATCGACTTCCGCGCGCTGTGATTGATTGTACCACCAGATCGCGTAGGCGTCGCGCTCGACCAGTTCGAGGAAGCCCTGAACGATGGCTTCTTCCAGCGTGTTGCCGGCGGCGCAGCCATTGGAATCCGCCTGAAAGGCGGCAGGACCGCTGTAGAAAAAATACAACAGGCTGGTCGGCAGATATTTGAAGCGGCCGTCGCGCAAGGACCAGACCGGCGACCACTCGATCTCGGCTGTGGGATCGAACGGGGTGGGGATCGTCTGCTCGGCGACATCGGACAACGCCTGGTCGGCCTGCCTTTGCGCGTCGCTGAACAGCAGCACGTCGTTGGGACGGATGGCGTCGCCCGCTGCGAAATCGGTGAAGCGGCGCGTCATCCTGATCTCGTCGCCCTGGAAGATTCCCGAATAACGCTCGATCGCCTCCATCAGCGCGCTGGCTTCGGCCTGCTCGGCGGTCGAGCCCTTGCCGAAGCTGCCGCCGCTCAATCCGTCGCGGAGCTGGTCGATGCTTTGGGCCGGTGCGGAAAAATTATGCTGCGCGAAGAAATTGGTGTTCATCGGCAAATCGGCTTCGATCCGCTCGAGCCGCGTCAGCACGCCGGTGAGCGGGCTCACATGCTTGCGGAAGCGGGCCACCGTCGAGCGCGACGATACGGTGCGATAGCCGCCGCTTGTCATCACCAGCTTTGCGCCGTCACTTAGCTCGACCGGCTGCGGCGTCCGGCGCGGGTCAATCAGCTTCCGGTCGCCGCAGGTCGGACATTGCGGGCGTTTGGCCACGTAATGCTTGGCGACATTCATGCCCATGAAATCATGGCTGACGATGTGATCGTTCAATTCGGTCCGAAAGCCCGTCGCAATGGCCTTGGCGACTTCGATCGCCGCGAACTGGATTGCGCCCTGTCCGAGCGTGTTGTGTACGAGCGGCGAAACGGCGACCGGCCGCGCCGATCCGCGGTCGAGGAAGCCCTTGATTTCCCGGTTGCGGATCATGCGATCGAACAGGCAGGTCCAGCAGGCGGTCTTGCCGGGATCGAACACCGGCCCCACCAGCGGAAACGCGCCGGAAGGTTGCACGAGCAACCACGGGGTGCGCTCCGATACCCGCTGCCGGTTCATCTCGGCCAGCCGCCGCTCGAGATAGTCGTTGACCAGCGTCACCGTCAGGTCGGGAGAACGTTTGACCACCTGGACGCCAAGTCCGCTCAGGGCCGCGCTGAGTTCGGCGGCGCCTTGCACATCGATCGCTTCGACGCGCACACGGCAATTTGAGAGATTTTGCTCGGCGACACCGGGTGGCAGACCAAGGCTGGCCCAATAGCCGTCCATGGCATTGGGGGAGGAAGGGGACGCCGGAACGATGTAGCGGCGCTCCATCAGCCGTTTGAGCGCTTCCTCGATCTTGTCGGCCGGAAAATTCTTGGCCAGTTCTTGAGCGAGCTCGGCGAAGTTCTTTCCGCCTTTACCGATCGCCGTCGCGATCGCGCAATAGAGTTCGCCATGAAGAAAGAATTTCCGATCCTCGGAATAGAGGCACACCGCGTCGGGCGGCAGCACATAGACGGTGAAATTCGGCGCGAATTGCGGAACGTCCGGGGCGGGGCGCCGCGCCGGCGCGGTCCTGCGTTTTGCAGCGCCCGCGCCTTTGGTGCGCTGACCGCTTCGTTTCGCAGGCTTGGGGCGTGCTTTCCGAACGACGGATTTTTTTCGTCCTGCTTGGACGCGGGCTTTTTTCGACAAGGCTGAAGACCTACTCGGCGGTCATGTAAGGACCTGCCGCCGCGCGCGGGCGGTTTCGCAGTGCAAACAAGAGCGGTGCAGACAAGAGCAGTACAAACTAGACATGGATTGGCCGGGTCGACATTGTCGAACCCGGCCATAACGAACTGCTTCTGTCAACTTGATCGGAAGGCCGCGTGGCTTAGCAAAAGCGGCAGGCTCCCCAGGAGGCGCAGCAGCCGCCACAACCACCGCAACCCCGGCAGCCACGACATCCGCAACCACGGCAGCCTCGGCACCCGCGACAACCCCGGCAGCCGCCGCAAGCGCGGGCCACCTGAACGCCGCCGCTACTCGCGACATTCTCTTTGTCGAACAGATGGAACGTCGCCAGGCTGACGTCGGCGATTTCTTCGTCACCCAGCATAAGCTGTTGGCCAAGGCCGGCGGCCGGCGCCTGCGTCACGTCCGCCGTCGGCACAGCGGCTGCCGACGCACCGCCAACCATGGAAAACGTCAAGCCGGCTGCCCCCAGCACCGGAACGGATTTCGTCACGTGCTTTTTCTTCGACGCTTGTTTTACACGTTGCATAGTCGCAACCTCCATACCTGTAATTGGTCTGACTCCAGCGCAGTAAGTTTATCCTTTGCAAATTCGCCGTGCAAGGCGATTGCATCTGTTGCGCTGAATTGGTCGTTACCGGCAGGTATTTGGTTCATCTTGATGAACGAGATTGGCCTATCTATTCATCCATTGTTCATCATCGATGCTATCGACGGCAACCAGGAGAAAGCCGGCGTCAACCACGTGGCACTTGCACTTCACGTACCCCGAAAACAATTCGTAGAATCTATCGAGACCGGCAGTTACCGATCAATCCATCGCAACTGTTTCGGATTCGCAGGGAGACAAGACGTGGCCGACAATCATGGGCGTTTCGCCTGGCACGAGCTGATGACGACGGACGTCACCTCTGCCAAGGCCTTCTATGCCGAGATCGTCGGCTGGGATGCCCGGGATGCGTCAACCTCCGGTCTCGCCTACACGCTGTTCATTTCGGGAACGACCGAGATCGGCGGCCTCATGGACCTGCCTCCGGAGGCGACGAAAAAAGGCGCGACGCCGCGATGGATGGGGTATGTCGGCGTCGACGATGTGGCCGCCGTGACAGGCCGCCTCAAGCGTCTGGGCGGAACGGTTTATGTTCCGCCGACCGACACCAATATTGGCCGCATTTCGGTCGTCGCCGACCCGCAAGGCGCGACGCTTGCGCTGGTCGATGGATTGAAACTGGGCCGGCATGATGCCGCCGCAGTGGACCAGCCCGGGCGCGTGGGCTGGCATGAATTGCTTGCCGCCGATCCGGACAAGGCCGTTGCGTTCTACGGTGAGCTTTTGGGCTGGCAGAAAGCGGCCCCCGAAACCGGTGCGATGGACAGCTACCAATTGTTCGCCGTCGGCGGACAAACGATTGGCGGCATGTTTGCCAAACGGGAAAGGGAGCCTTTTTCGTTTTGGCTTTACTACTTCAATGTCGATGACATCGATGTGGCGACGCGGCGTGTGAAGGCGGCCGGAGGCCGGATCTTCGAGGGCCCGATCGAAGTGCCCGGCGGCGCATGGGTCGCGCGATGCATCGACCCACAGGGCGCGATGTTCGCATTGCAGGGAAAGCGGAGCGGGCAGCGCTCCGGGCTCATTCCGGGCTCCGAGGTCCGTTGGTCCACGAGTTGGGGCGAGGTTTCCTCGAAAGGCAAATTGCTCGCCACGCCCGGCAGGGAACGCAGTTCGAAATAGCGCTACGTCGACGCAACGCCGCCCGGCCCTGGGCCGGCCGACCCGATTCAGCCCATTGCCGCAGCGGGTCTCGGCGCCGCTGGCTTCTGGGGCTTGTCCTGTCGTTTCGACCAGGAGATGTAGTAGGCGACGACGGTCATGATCGCGATCCCGGTCACGCTGACGAAAATCTGCGCTAGCAGCGAGCCCGAGCTCATCATCAGTTCGAAATGGCCGACAAAGGAAAGGAAGACGCCGACGCAGAATACGGCGAGCGACTGCTGGCCGCAGACGATGAGCGGATCGAACACTTTCCATTGCAGGCCCGACCAATCCTTCGGCACGAAGCGGATGACCATAATCACGATCACCACGAAATGCAGGAAGCGATAGGGCGCGAGATTGGTCTTGTCGTTCGGATTGAACGCCGAATAGAGCCAATGCGGGAACATCGCGCCGAGGTCGGGAAACCGGCCGGCCATCGTCATCACCAGCGCGAAGACGAGATAAGCGATGCAGACGTAAAGGGTGATCGGCGACATGATGACGGCCATATTTTTGCGCGGGCCGCCCAGCGCGCACCACGAGCCGAACACGAACAGCACCTGCCAGCAATACGGGTTGAAATACCAGGTGCCGGCGGGATAGGCGGTGAAATTCCAGCTGAAATACCGGGCGCTGAGCCACAGCGCGATCGACGCCAGCATCGTCAGATTGGGCCGGCGCAGCATGAACCACAGCACCGGCGGGAAACATCCCATTAGCACGATGTAAAGCGGCAGCACGTCCAGGTTGACCGGCTTGAACTTCAACAGCAGTCCCTGGCGCAGCGTCTCGACCGCGCTGTCGACCAGGCCCGCCACGTTGAACTCGTTGATGATCTCCGGATCGCTGTAGCGCTGCGCGACATAGCCAATCGAAACGATATAGATCACGAACAGGATGATATGGGCGACGTAGAGTTGCCAGACCCGCTTGGTCAGCCGGGTGGCGCCGACGATGAATCCGCGATCCATCATCATCCGGGCATAGACAAAGGACGCGGTATATCCCGAGATGAAAACGAACAAATCCGCGGCGTCGCTGAAACCGTAATTTCGGGTCGTGATCCAATTCACGACATTGTCGGGAATATGGTCGAGAAAAATCGCCCAGTTCGCGACCCCGCGAAACAGGTCGAGCCGAAGGTCGCGTCCTTTTTCAGGGAGGGTTGCGTAGATCTTCATGGCTGCCGTTTCGACGTGATGCCTTCGACAAGATCGAACCCGCGAGACGGGGCACCGGCCGGGTCATTGGCCAAGTTGTCACCGCGCGGCATAATGACTATACCGGTCTGGAAATACATCATCCAAGGCTGGGAATCACCGACCAAATTCCCGGAAAATGTCTGTATACCATCCCGGCTGGCCGCGCACGCGCTTCCATGCCGTATATCTCAGGGGAATTGACCCTTCATGACCGCACGCATCTTCAAACCCGCCAAAAACGCGATGCAATCGGGCAAGGCCCAGACCCGGGAATGGCAGCTTGCCTATGAGCCGGAGCAACCGCGCGTGGTCGAGCCCCTGATGGGCTGGACCTCGTCCGGGGACATGAAGCAGCAACTCACCCTTCATTTCGAGACCAAGGAAGAGGCGGTGGCCTATTGCGAGCGGGAGGGCATTCCCTATCAGGTCATCGAACCGAAAGAGCCGGTCCGCCGCCCGGCCGCCTATGCCGACAATTTCTCGTTCCGGCGCGGTGAACCCTGGACCCATTGAGGGCGAAATTGCGAGGGACGGAATTGCGTCCTGGCCGGGCCCCGGACGGGGTTGGGCAGGGCGAGGGCCGAAACTTCCGGGTTGCCTAAGGCCGTGGCGCAATGACACCATGACGCAAGTGCAAAGCGTCGATCGCGGCGCTCCATAAGCCGCCCAGGAAACCAGCCCCCAGGAAACCGGCCCGAGGCCATGCCGCTTCATTCCAGTATCGACCCCACCTCGTCCGATTTTGCCCGCAACGCGGATGCCATGCGTACACTGGTCGCGGGCCTCCGCGAGAAGCTCAACCAGGTCGCCGGGGGCGGCGGGGAGGCATCGCGCGCAAGGCATACCTCGCGCGGCAAGATGCTGGCCCGCGAGCGCGTCGATCTGCTGATCGATCCCGGCACGGCCTTTCTGGAATTGTCGCCGCTCGCGGCCAATGGCCTCTATGGCGGCGACGTGCATTCGGCCAGCATCATCACCGGGGTTGGGCGGATCGCGGGACGCGAATGCGTCGTCGTCGCCAATGATGCGACCATCAAGGGGGGCACCTATTACCCGATGACGGTCAAGAAGCATCTGCGCGCGCAGGACGTCGCGCGGCAGAACCATCTGCCCTGCGTCTACATGGTCGATTCCGGTGGCGCCTTCCTGCCGATGCAGGACGAGATCTTCCCGGACGAACGGCATTTCGGCCGCATCTTCTACAATCAGGCGCAGATGTCCGCGGCCGGAATTCCCCAGATCGCCCTCGTGATGGGCTCCTGCACCGCCGGCGGAGCCTATGTCCCGGCGATGTCGGACGAGAGCATCATCGTGCGCAACCAGGGCACGATCTTTCTCGGCGGGCCGCCGCTGGTGAAAGCCGCCACCGGCGAGGTCGTCACCGCGGAAGAACTCGGCGGCGCCGACGTGCATTCGCGCCAGTCCGGCGTCACCGACCATTATGCGCAGAACGACAGCCATGCGATCGGCATCGCCCGGCGTATCGTTGCTACGCTGAAGCCGCCGGCGCGCGCCGCGCTGAACATGCGCGAGCCGCGCGAACCGCTCTACGCGGCGGAGGAAATCTACGGCGTGGTCCCGGCCGACGGGCGCAAGCCGTTCGATGTCCACGACATCATCGCGCGCATCGTCGACGGTTCGGAATTCGACGAATTCAAGAAACTCTATGGTCAAACGCTGATTTGCGGTTTCGCCCATATTTGGGGCTATCCGGTCGGCATCATCGCCAATAACGGCATCCTGTTCAGCGAAAGCTCGCTGAAGGGGGCGCATTTCATCGAACTGTGCTGTCAGCGCGGCATTCCGCTGGTGTTCCTGCAGAACATCACCGGCTTCATGGTCGGCAAGAAATACGAAGCCGGCGGGATCGCGCGGGACGGCGCCAAGCTGGTGACGGCGGTCGCGACCGCCGGTGTGCCGAAATTCACCGTCGTGATCGGCGGCTCCTATGGCGCCGGCAATTACGGCATGTGCGGCCGCGCCTATAGTCCGCGGTTCCTCTGGATGTGGCCCAACGCCCGCATTTCCGTCATGGGCGGCGAGCAGGCCTCGATGGTGCTGAGCCAGGTCCGCCGCGACAATATCGAGGCCAAGGGCGACCGCTGGCCGGCGAAAGAGGAAGAGAAGTTTCGCAGCCCCATCCGCGCCCAGTATGAAAGCCAGGGCAATCCCTATTACGCCACCGCGCGGCTGTGGGATGACGGCGTGATCGATCCGGCGGATACGCGGCTGGTGCTGGGCCTGGGGCTTTCGGCGGCGGCCAACGCGCCGATCGAGCCCACGCGCTTCGGCCTGTTCAGGATGTGACGATGGATCGCTCCAGGCTTTACCGAAGATTCCGCACGCTCCTGATCGCCAATCGCGGCGAGATCGCCTGCCGCGTGATCCGCACAGCCAGGGCGATGGGCCTGCGCACCGTCGCGGTCTTTTCCGAAGCCGATCGCGGTGCGATGCATGTCGCCGAAGCCGATGAGGCCGTGCTGCTCGGCCCGGCGCGGGCGCGCGACAGTTATCTCAACATCGAGCGTGTGGTCGAATCCGCCCGCCGGAGCGGCGCCGAAGCCATCCATCCCGGCTATGGATTCCTGTCGGAGAATGCCGAATTCGCGCAGGCTTGCGCCGATGCCGGGCTGGTGTTCGTCGGCCCCACCGCCGACATGATGGTCGCGATGGGCTCCAAATCCGGCTCCAAGGCCTTGATGGAGAAAGCCGGCGTGCCGCTGGTGCCGGGCTATCACGGCGAGGCGCAGGACGAGGCGACGTTGGCGAAGGCTGCCGACAGGATCGGCTTTCCGGTCCTGGTCAAGGCTTCCGCGGGCGGCGGAGGCCGCGGCATGCGGGTGGTCGGCTCGGGGGCCGAGCTTGCGCCCGCGATCGTCAGCGCCAAGCGCGAGGCCAAAGCTGCGTTCGGCGACGACCGCATGCTGATCGAGAAATATGTCCAGAACCCGCGCCACATCGAGGTGCAGGTGATCGGCGACAGCCACGGCAACTTGCTGTCGCTGTTCGAGCGTGAATGCACGTTGCAGCGCCGGCACCAGAAGGTGATCGAAGAAGCGCCGTCGCCGACGCTTAGCCTTCGGCAACGGGAGGCCGTGTGCGCCGCCGCGCGCAAGGCGGCTTTGGCGGTCAATTATGTCGGCGCCGGCACGATCGAATTCGTCTCTGACGGCAACGACGTCTTCTTCATCGAGATGAACACCCGTCTGCAGGTCGAGCATCCCGTGACCGAATTGATCACCGGCACCGATCTCGTCGAATGGCAATTGCGGGTGGCGTTCGGCGAAAAACTGCCGCTGACGCAGGACCAAATCACGCTCAACGGACACGCCATCGAGGCGAGGGTCTATGCGGAGAACCCGCAAAAGAATTTCATGCCGTCGGTCGGCCGCATCAAGACCTGGCGCACGCCGGAGGCAGTGGATGGCCTGCGCATCGATGCCGGTTATCGCGAGGGCGATACGGTCTCGCCCTATTACGACGCGATGCTCGCCAAGGTGATCGCCTGGGCGCCGACGCGCCAGGGGGCGATCGACAGGCTCAATCGCGCCCTGGAAGAAACCGATATCCGCGGCGTTGTGACCAATGTGCCCTTCCTGTCGGCGCTGGTGACGCATCCGGATGTGCGCGCCAATGCCATCGACACCGGCTTTATCGAACGCAATCTGAACAGCCTGACAGATGTGTCCGGGGCGCCGGGCGATCTTGAACTGGGCGCGGCGGTGGCGGCGATCCTCGGTGAGGAGCAAAAGACCTCGCAGGCCGACGTGCATTCGCCGTGGCAAACCTTCGGCTGGATGCCGGTCGGATGCCGCCAGCGGCTGTTTTCGTTTCGCCAGGGATCAGGCGCCGAACTGAAGGTGGCGCTGCGCTACGGCAACGGACCCGCCACCCTGTCGGTCGGCGAGCGCCAATTCGGCTTCGCCTTCTCGCCGGCTGGCGATGGCGGTTTCGAGGTGACGCTGGACGGCACGAAGTCGCGTATCGTCGCCGTGATCGAAGGCCATGAACTGTATCTGCGCACGCGCAACGGCCGTTTTGACCTGCGCTGGGTCGATCCGTTCGGCGCCGGCGACGAGGAACAGGCCGGCGAAGACCGGATCGTCGCGCCGCTGCCGGGCACTGTGGTCGCGTTGCTGGCGGAGGAGGGCGCCACGCTCGAGAAGGGCACGCCGATCCTGACGCTTGAAGTGATGAAGATGGAGCAGACCCTGCGCGCGCCTTTCGCGGGCGTGCTGAAGAAGATCAAATGCAGGGTCGGCGACATCGTACAGGAAGGCGTTGAGCTCGCCGAAGTCGAGCCGGCGGCAGCGTGAGGCAAGCCATGAGCGATTCCGTTCGCATTGTCGAAGTCGGCCCGCGCGACGGGCTTCAAAACGAAAAGACTCCGGTCGGCGTGGCGGACCGCATCGCCTTCATCAAGGCGCTGCTCGGCGCCGGGCTGCACACGATCGAAGTCGGGGCCTTTGTCTCGCCGAAGGCGATCCCGCAGATGGTGAATTCGGACCAGGTGTTGCGCGGGGTCAGTCAATTCGGCGGCGGCGAATTCCACGTGCTGGTCCCGAACGAAAAGGGCTATGAGGCGGCGCGCGCGGCCGGCGCCAGGGTGGTCGCGGTGTTTGCATCGGCTTCCGAGGGCTTTTCGCGCGCCAACATCAATTGCTCGGTCGCGGAGTCGATCGAGCGGTTCAAGCCGGTCATGGCCCGCGCCAAGGCGGATGGGATCAAGGTGCGCGGTTATATCTCCTGCGTGCTCGGCTGCCCCTATGACGGCGAGGTAAAGCCGCAGGCGGTCGTGGACGTCGCCAAAACCCTGTGGGATCTCGGCTGCTATGAAATCTCGCTCGGCGACACTATCGGCGTCGGCACGCCGGCCAAGGCCCGGCAATTGTTGCGTGCGGTGGCCGGTCAGGTGCCGATGGAAAACCTCGCGATGCATTTTCATGACACCTACGGGCAGGCGCTGGCCAACCTCTATGCCGGCATGGAAGAGGGAGCGCGGGTGATCGATTCCGCGGCCGGTGGCCTCGGCGGCTGTCCGTTCGCGCCCGGCGCCACCGGCAACGTCGCGACCGAGGATGTGGTCTACATGCTGGAAGGTATGGGCATTGCGACCGGGGTCGACATGCCCGGATTGCTGGCGGCGACCAATGAAATCAGCAGGCTGATCGGCCGCCCGCCGGTCAGCCGGGTCGCCTCGGCGATGAATGCGAAGAAGCGGGCCGGGAAATAGCCTTCAGCGGCTGCCGTCCGGCCCCAGCACGAGATCGGGCAACAAGGTCGATATCCCCGGCACGAAGCACAGCACGACGACCGCCAGCATCATCAGCAGCACGAATGGCAGCGTGCCCCAGATCACCTCGCTCAGCGGGATGTCCGGTGCGACGTTGCGGATCACGAACAGGTTCAAGCCCACCGGCGGGTGGATGAGGCCCATCTCCATCACGATGGTCATGACGACGCCAAACCAGATGATGTCGAAATGCGCGGCGCGCAGCGGCGGCAGGACGATCGGCGCGGTCATCAGGATGATCGAGACCGGTGGCAGGAAGAAGCCGAGCACGACGACCATGACGAGGATCGCTGCGAGCAATGCCCAGCGCGACAGGTTCATGGCGACGATCGCCTCGGCGGCCGACTGCGAAATATGCAGATAGCTCATCACGTAGGAATAAAGCAGCGACATGCCGATGATCATCATCAACATGGTGGATTCGCGGATCGTCGATGTCAGGATCGGCGTGAGGTCAGTCGGCCGCCAAACGCCGTAGATCAATGCGATCAGCAGCAGCGCGAGCAGACCGCCAAGGCCTGCGGTTTCCGATGGCGTGGCATAGCCGCCATAGAGCGCGACCATGACGCCGGTGAGCAGGATGACGAACGGCAGCACGCGGGGCAGAACCTGGAAGCGCTCGGCAAAGGAGAAATCGTCGCGCTTGAGGATGACCGACGTCGCGCCGGTCTCGTTATAGGCGGCATGGGCCGCGGCATATTCCTTGCGGAAGCGCAATACGGCATAGCAGCCGAATAGCAGCACCAGTAGCAACGCCGGTCCGATACCGGCGAGGAACAGCCTCCCCAAAGATTTTTCCGCGGCGACCGCGAACAGGATCATCGTGATCGAAGGCGGCAGCAGGATGCCGAGCGTGCCGCCGGCGGCGATGATGCCGGCGGCGAATCCGCCCGAGTAGCCGCGCTTGCGCATCTCCGGGATGCCGGCGGAGCCGATCGCCGAGCAGGTTGCCGGCGAGGAGCCCGCCATCGCCGCGAACAGCGCGCAGGCAAAGACATTGGCGATTCCAAGCCCGCCGGGCACCCGGTGCAGCCAGGCATGAAGCGCGGTGTAGAGATCCTGGCCGGCGCGGGACTTGCCGATCGCAGCGCCCTTCAGAATGAACAGCGGGATCGCGAGCAACGTGATCGAGGACATCTCCTCATACACATCCTGCGTGACGGTATCGAGCGAGGCGGTGGGCATGTAGATGCCCATGAATACCAATGCGACCGCGCCGAGCGCGAAGGCGATCGGCATTCCGGAAAACATCGCAAACAGGGTGGCTACGGCGTAGCTGACGCCAATTCCCAGCACATTCATCGGCGCGTCGCACCACTTAGGGGAATGATAACCTGCAGCAGGATTTGCACGCACAACAGTGTCATGCCGATTGCCATCAGGCCGTAGGGGATCGCCAGCGGTGGCGCCCACATCGAGTTGGTAACCTGGCCGTCGACCCAGGCCTCGTTCGTCAGAGTCCAGGATTTCCAGGCAAAGAACGTGCAAAACAGCAGGCTCGCGACATCGACAAGCCATAGCCGGATGCGGTTGACCATCGGCGGCAGCAATCCGACGAAGGCCTCGATGCCGATATGGCCGCGCTGTCCCTGCACATAGGCCGCTGTCATGAAGGTGGCGCCGACCAGAAGGAACACCGCCATCTCGTCCTGCCAGTAATTCGGACTCTGGAATAATGCTCGTCCGATCACGCTGTCGGTCAGTACAAGGCAGGCCGCGATCAGCGCCAAGGCGGCCAGGATGAGGATCACACGGTTGCAAAACGCCAATGCGTACTCAAACGCCGCGACCGGTGAGTTACCCGGCGCGACGTTCGATTGGTCGTTTCGATCCGGAATCGGACCGTGCATCACGCGCTGACGTCGGTAGCGAGCTTCAGCAGGTTGGCTGCTTTCGCGGTCTTCGCGCCATAGTCCTTCCAGGCGGTGTCGCGCGCAATGTCACGCCACTTGTTGACCGTGGCGGTATCGAGCAAGCTGACCTTGGCGCCGGCCTTTTCGTAGGTCTTCGCCACTTCGGTATCGTCGGCCTGCGCACCCTTCCTGCCAAACGCCTCGAGTTCGCTGCCAAGACTAAGGATGATGTCCTGGTGCTTTTTCGGCAGACCGTCGAACACCAATTTGGACATCAGCAGCGGCTCCAGCATGAACCAGTAGGATGCTTGCGCGCCGGACGTCAGCGCTTTGGATACTTCCTCGAGCCGGAAGGAAATCAGGCTGGTGGAAGAGGTGATGCCGGCATCGCAGGCGCCGGTCTGCATCGCCGTGTAGATTTCGTCTGAAGGCACCGACAGCACGGAGGCGCCGGCGGTCTGCAGCACCATGTCCATCTCCCGCGAGCCGCCGCGGATCTTGAGGCCCTTGGCGTCTTCCGGTGCAAGGATTGTTCTTGAACGGCTGGCGACGCCGCCGGCCTGCCAGATCCAGGTCAACAGGATGACGCCCTTGTCGGCCAGCAAATCCGTCAGCGCCTTGCCGACCGGCTGGCCTTTCCAGCGCAAGCCCTGATCATAGGTCGTGACCAGCCCGGGCATGAGCGCAATATTGGCCTCCGGCACCTCGCCACCGGCATAGGGAAGAGGATCGAGGGTGATATCAAGCGCGCCTTTGCGGATCGCCGAGAACTGCGCATTGGTCTTGATCAATGATGAGTTCGGATAGACATCGGCGGTGATCTCGCCACCGCTTCGTTTCGCTAGTTCGGCAGCGAATATGCGGCACAGACGGTCGCGGAAATCGCCCTTGTCGACCGTACCGCCCGGAAACTGATGCGATATTTTCAGCGTGGTGGCTGCATGCGCCGTTCCAATCCCAAAACGCAGGATCGCCGGTGCGGCAAGCGTGGATGCGAGGATGTGGCGGCGCGTAAGCATGGATAAGTTCCCCCTAAAAAGTGACATCTAATTTGACGCGAATAGCGACGTTGAGCGCATCCTAGCCGATATGGGCCTCAAATTTCTCTAATCGGATAGTTGAAGGTGCCCGATAATTCTCGAAGCCGAACGTGGAGGCAAGTCCGGGTATTGCTGCGGCGCACACCGGGCGAAACTCCGACAACAATCAGACAACAATGCGTCTAAATTCGCCGGCGGCTTGGATGGCTCCCTCGGAAAACCCGTGACGGCACTGCGGTAAAATCTTTCCAAATCCGGGTAACAAAGAGGGCGTTACGAGCGTCCAAATCCGCAGTGGCATCCGCCGCTCTCGACGTCGCTCTTCAAAAGGATAATCCGCCATGACCATACGTACCCGCACCGCGTTTGGCGTTTCTATCGCGGCTATCGCGCTCAGCCTGACGCTGGCCCCCGCCGCTTTCGCTCAGGATAAGATGGGAAATGACAGCATGATGAAAAAAGATACCATGTCCAAGGATACGATGATGAAGAAGGACACGATGTCCAAGGACGCCATGAAAAAGGGCGACGGCATGAAGAAAGATGGCATGAAAAAGGACGAGATGGCGAAGTAATAAGCATCAGCCTCTCGAAGTCTTGCGGGCCCGCCTGAACTCGAAGGCGGGCCCGCAAAGTGTCAGGCTATTTCTTTTTGCCCTTGTTCTTGCGGGCCGCATAGCGAGCATCGCGCTTTGCCTTCTGCTCGGCTTCAAGCGCGGCCTGCCTTGCCTCAAATTCCTCTTTTTCGCGCGCAAGTTGTGCTGCTGCGGCGGCGGCCTCTTCCTTCTCGCGACGCTTCTGTTCAGCTTTCGCTGCCTCCTGCGCCTCTTTGGCCTTGGCTCGCGCGGCAGCGATAGCCTCACGCTCGGCCCGGCGTTTTATGACCTCCGGATCGTCGGCACCCGGCTGGGCGCGGAACTTGTCCAGAATGTTTTGCCGTGCCTGCTGAGCGGCTTTTTGTCGGTCTGCGAAGCCAGGTTCCTTGAATCCGCTCATAGAAGTCTTGTCGCCTTTGTTGTTTGTTGCGAGATCATCGATCATACGCCACGTCGGTCAAATTGTACGCGCGATGAAACGCGGCTTGTAGCCCTGTGCATCAGGCGACGCAACGTCGTCTGCAAACGATTCTGCGGTAAACCGCGCCATACGCTCCCCAATCGTACGGATATCACATCGCCCTTTGCCGCATGGAAACCATAATGCGCACCGTTGGTTACGCCTGCCCCTTTCCGGTTTTCCCGCCCCGCGGAACCGTGAGGCGGAATTTAGCAATCCATGTACGGGTCGCACGGCATAGAGCGATTTGAATGAAACTGCTTCAAACCGAGAAACGTTGGCTGTTCGTGCTTTCGGCCACGGCCATCGTCTATTTCCTGCTGGCTTATGCCGCGCTGCCGGCGTTGTGGGCCCATCATGAGCATGAGCCGGGCTTGGCCTCGCTGCCGATGGTAACGCAGACCGGCAGCGGCATTCCGGGCGACGCGCTCAATGTCGGGCTGGTCGGCAGCGAGCAGGACGTGTTGCGCGCCATGGAGGCGGCGGGCTGGTTTCCGGCCGATCCCGTGACGTTTCGCACCAGCATCGAGATCATCGGCAGCGTGGTGCTCGACCGGCCCTACACCGACGCTCCCGTCAGCCCACTCTATTATCAAGGTAAAAAGGAGAAGCTCGCGTTCGAGAAGCCTGACGGCAAAAGCGCGGACCGGCGGCATCATGTCCGGCTGTGGCTGGTGCTCGAAAAGGGCATGGACGGCCGTCCGGTCTGGCTCGGCGCGGCGACCTATGATCGCGGGGTAGGCTTCAGCCATTACACCGGGCAGGTTACCCATCACATCGCGCCGAACATCGATGCCGAACGCGATCTGCTGATGCGGGATTTGAGCAATGCCGGGATGGTCGATGCCCTGTTCCAGATCTCGGGCGTCGGCCCGACCTTGTTTGGCCGCAATGGCGGCGGCGATTCCTATTACACGGACGGCGAAATCGATGTCGGCAGTCTGGTCGCAGGCGGCGTTAAGCGAACGGAGCCGCCGGCGACGTTGCCGCCGCCGCCGCTCATTGCCTTGAAGGACCAGATTTGGCACGGCGTCAGCGATACGATCGGCCAATAAATCAGCCAAGAAACCGGGCGCAGGCGCCGCCGCGGAATTTCAATCGATTTGACGCCATCGGCTTGATGCCGGCGCGGCCTCGTCTCATGCGAGGCCCGGCGCCTCGCACCCGGCTGCTCCCAAACAAGTGATTGAATTTCAATCGCGCCGGCTCGACCAATCCGGGAAATGCGTTTCATCAGGGAGGTCACGCCCATGCTTGCCGAGAAGTTCTTTCTGCTTCTGGAGACTCTCCGGAGCCAGGTGCAGGCCCATCCCGACGGTAGTCCGGTCATTGTGAGTACCGCGCGGCATGTTCCGATCAAACTGCCGAACGGGACTGGAAAATAGCGGCTGGATTTTGATGTCAGGAATTTTGATGTCGAGGATCAAGGTGCTTCAGAAAATCGCGGGCTGGCCGCATCCCCGATTGTCCGTCCGGCCGACAAAGCTGAACTGCTTGATCGGGCTCGGCGCGTCACCGGTGGCCGCCGTTGGTCCGGGCATTCCAGCTACCCCAGCTGACATTGGCAAGGGTCTGCAGGTCTGTGGTGAGGGGGCGCCGGGTTTGCCGCTCATAGGCCGCTATGCAGCGTTCGGACTGCGCGATTTTCCGTTTGAGTTCTGCGACCGCCTTTTGCATTTCGCCGGGCTTCCTGGCGTCGGCCATCTCGCCGATCGTGAATCTCGAGACTTCCAGCGCCTTCAAGGCTTCGCGGTGCTTTTTGAGTTGTGCCCGGTGCCAGGCAATTTCGCTATTGCTGTCAGCAACCATGTCGAACATCCCTGATTCGGCATCAAGCATATCACCGGCCAAATCCGGGAGCATCCATGTTTAGCAGCTCTTTCGGTCAGGGTAGACGACATGATCCCAGATCGATCAGCCGCACGGTGTTTGCGCACGACCACAGCGCGCTATCGAAAGAGTACCAACAGCACATCCCGCTCGATAAGCAGTGAGGAAACCAGCCCAGCCTTACCGCTGTGGTTCTTGCCTGTGTCTGTGCTGCCCCGTCAGATCCACCTGTGTTGGTGTCTCACCATTTCGGCGAGATAGTTTTTGCAGGACCGGCTGTAAATCAGATTGACGATGAATTCCCACATGACCGAACCCTTGTTGTTTGATCCGGCATGTTGCTACGAGATGCTCGTTTCAGGATGGCTTCGCGGGGCCGGAAAATGACTTCGCGGCACGAGAAAATCGTTTCATGGCTTGTTGGGCTGCGAGGCGTCAGATCGGCCGGTCATTGCGTTGTACATTTTGGCTGCCGCATTGCCCTCGGCCCTGAACAAGCGATGGCGTTCCGGCGAACGAAGGCGTGCCTCAACCTAACAAAAAGGACCGCCCGAAGGCGGTCCTGCTGTCGCGTGAGTAAGACTTGCCGGGATCAGGCAGCGTGAAATTCGCGGCCGCGCCTGCGATAGGCCATGAAGCCGACGCCGGCAAAACCAAGAACCATCATGGCCCAGGTAGAAGGCTCGGGAACAGCAGCAACGACGGGCGCAAGAGTAGCGCCTACGGCAGGATCGATCGCCGAACCATCTGGCGGAGAATAGAGTATGTCAGCCGAGAAATAAGCCGCGTCAAACGTATGCGAGCCATTGTCGGCGGGGATAGTTGAGAGACGGAAGTCGCTTGCAGACAGGGTACCGGAGTCGGTCAACTCGAAGGTAAGCGTCGAAGTCGGGCTGTTTGTTCCTGAGGTGAACTTGATACCGTAAGTGAAATTTCCGAATGGTGAGTTGTTGACGGTCGCGGGGGAGGGGTCGACGGCAAAGTTTGCCGGAAGTCCGCTGATCGTTTCACCCGCCAGGAAGCTAAAAGAGAATGCGTCATTAACGCCACTGCGGGCAAAGGTATCGTTGGCACCCAGGGTAACCGTGAATACCAAATTATCGCCGGGGTTCGCCTGTGTCACCGTTACCGTGCCGTAGGGGCCAGAGCCGCAGGTGTTGCAGGTGCCCATGCTGTTCAACGTGTCCGTTAAAATGACCTCAGCCTTAGCCGAGGAGCAAGCCCCACCGGTTACGGCTGCTAGCGCCGCCAAACCTGCAACCACGTTCTTTGACAAAATCATTCTGCCCTCCAAAATCAAAAAAATAACGAATCGGTATTCTAAGCAAAGATATAAAATCTCATTTTTGATTGGAGTCAATCTAAGTCCAATTAAATAAGGGGCACTTTAATATCATTGCCATTAAATGGCGCCTTGCTCCCGCATCATCATCATCATCATCATCGTCGGCTTGAATCGCCGCCCCCAACAAAAGACCGCCCGAAGGCGGTCGTCGTGCTGTTGCGTGAGAAAGAATTGCCGAGATCAGACGGCGTGAAGCTCGCGGCCGCGCCTGCGATAGACCATGAAGCCAAGGCCAGCAAAACCAAGTACCATCATGGCCCAGGTAGAGGGCTCGGGAACCGCTGTGATGATACCAGTCGCCAGATATGCGTAATTGCCATCGCCGGCTTCAGCGTAAGAATGGTCGTTACCCGAAATGATGCTGCCTGTGCCGTTGAACGTCGTGGGGACGATCAACTGTAAATAGTCGACACCGTTTACCTGGAAATCAATCTGCTCTCCGCCGTAGATGTCGAGATAAGCGGTGGAAATCATCAGATAGGCTCCCGGTGTGGAGCTGCTGAGCGTCGATAATAGGCTGCCGTTCGCCGCATAGATATTGATGTTATAATTATATAGATAATCGTATGAATTGGTCCCGAGCGGAAAGGTGCCGCTTGGTGCGACAAACGATCCCGAAAACGATCCCCCGCTGAGCGCCGAATAATAAGAGGAACCGGGGATGTCCTGGAACGACCCGGAAACATCGTAGGTGATAGGGGATGCCGATGCGACCGAAGCAAGGCCCGTCATGCCGAAAAAGAGTGCGAGTCCAGCCAACGACGACCTAATATAATTCATAATAAATGCCCCATTATCACTTTTATATTGAAATAATAGCGTCTCAAAAAACAGGGGTCAAGCCGACAAAAGGCGCTTCCCCTGCGGAATAGGGACCGATGACCGGGGATGCGCAGATCGCCGGACGCAATCCTTGAAACGAGAGAATAATCGTTTTGCCGACCTGGACGCACACAAGCCAGCGTTAAAGAAATGGATCAGGCCTCAAAGTAGGGCTGGAGCTCTTCATTCGGCCGATCGGAATTTCTGAACTTTCGCATACATTCCGTGATGTGAAGCGCGAGACGGTTTTCCGGGGCCTCCTTGGCCTCCGGGGCAGATTTTACCGCCGCATCTCGCAGGCGAGCGCGCTGGCGTCTCAAATATCTTTTGGACTTTGTATGCATCGGCGCAAAACCTACGTCTCTGTGGCATCATACGATCGACGCCTGCAGATTTAGTTAATGGGCGAGGGCGCCAGCGGCGATCACCTTCATGCGGATGACCGGGCGTCGGCGATGCGAACGCGGGTGATGTATCCAAAATAAAAGACAGCCCGAAGGCGGTCTTTTGTCTACTTGGAGGCAACGGTCATCAGCCTCGTTCGCGCTTTATCGCAAGCAGGGCGCGAAGGAACATATCCTCGCGAGGTCATGCACGGGGTCGAGGAGCGGTTGACGGCCGCGATCGACTGCTTGGCGACCGGCTCGATCGCGCCCTCGATCGATCGCAGCGTGCCCCGGGGTAAATGATGCCGGACGTCTCAAAGCTCGACACGATTCTGGCGAAAGATGCGGCCGGCAAGTCTAAGCCGCGGGGTGCTTGTGAAACAGATATCGGCGTCAGCAAAAGCCGTGCGACGATTGTTTCGGTCCGCTCGAGGAAAACATGACGGGCGGCCAGGTCCAGAGGCGAAGACGGATGTCTAACTCAACCATATCGGCCGTCTGAGACAAACTTCATGTGGTTAGCCCCCCGCTTTCCGCGAATCGAATAAGAGCTGGCTGCAATAGCGGCGGCCATAACAAGCAAAAAGACCGCCCGAAGGCGGCCTCTTTCTTCGGATTGACGAGAGAATCGAGGATTAGGCCGCAGCGAATGCTGACCGTCCACCAGCACGTCGGCGGCGACAAGCCATGAAGCCGATGCCAGCGAAACCGAGAATGATCATCGCCCATGTGGATAGTTCGGGAACGGCAGTTACCAGAGTGCCGTTGTTTGCAAAGGCACCGCCATCCTGTGGAAATGAGCCAATAGTGGTGAAGGCATCTGGTGCGAAGTAATAGTTTTCAGTCTCGGCGGTGTTGCCCGCGATGAAGTTGATGGTTATCGCGTCCTGCCCTGGGTAGTCAGTCACGAAGCTGACTCCGGTGCATTGGACAAAATTGTCTCCGCACGCGAGATTGCTTTGCGCTGCAGTGAATGTCGTATCCGAGGTGATAAAATCGGGAACAGTGATGCTGAATGAAGCATTTGGCGGATTGAAGATGCTGGTCTGAAAATCGCCCGAGAATGTATAAGTCACCTCCGCCTGCGCCGCTGAAACTGTGGCCAACACAAGCGCCGCCGCTGCGGCCAATCCGAATACCTTCCGCTTCATCATCTACGCCACCCAGCAGTTGCACTTTTACTGATCTCAATCTGGCCAGCCGACGAAGTGTTGTCAATTAGAGTTGCGGCTAGATTTATGCACTCGGCCGATGAAAGTTATTTCTCGTTCACAATCCGGCGTAGCTCCTCGGTACGGGAAGAGAGCGAAGCCGAAGCGGTATCCGCGTCGGGTTGCCGTACTGTCTGTTGAGGCGCGTTTCGAGGCGGAGCGCGGATCGAGGCAAAATCGCCGCGGCTCGCTCGGCAACAGAGCAAGGGATGATGGCAAAGATCCGCTGTGCCCTGTCCAGCTATTCAGCGACGAGCTCAGTGGTGGCACGCTCTCAGCCGTAGTGTCGGCTTGGGATGGCAGGCCGCAGCGGTCAACCGATCTCAATTGATGGTGTGGTTTCGCTGGACGTTGATCTCGCAGGCTCAGTTTTTCCCGAAAGCTGCGAACTGAAATCTCATGGTGCGGGGGCGGCGAAGCTCAGTGCTGGAACAAGCATTGGCTCACTTTTGAACCGGCGAGCCAAAACGATGGATAAGCTATTGAAATCATTAGGGGCAGAAAATTTTGGCGATCCCAGCAGGATTCGAACCTGCAACCCGCGGAGTAGAAATCCGCTACTCTATCCAGTTGAGCTATGGGATCGTATGGCGACCGATCGCCCGGCCTTCATACCACGGCCAATATGAAAAATCCGCCTCGCCGCCAAGCCGATTTACAAGTCCATTTATGGCCAAGACTATCTTGCGGCTAAGTCTATCCGAACCATTTTGGCCGATCCATCGACCAAGGTGGATCGCGCCTGCCGCTCTACCTGTACCTTCGCTGTACCGCACCGATCCGGCGCGATGGAAACCTGTCCTGGCCATGCCGCATGCGACCTTTTCACCGCCCTGTTTCGGGACCATAGGTCCGTCACCCTTTTCGCGCATTTTTGGTCGATACGCGGCCCTGGTCCGCGCACGGAGTCTCATCATGACCGGTTTGATTCGCGCTGTGACGCTGTGCGCCACCCTGGTGTTTGGTCTGGTGGCGGCGCAGGCCGCGGACAAGGCCTTCAAACGTGACGATCTGGCCGATGCGGCGATCAAGCTGGAAGCCCAGATCAAGAGCGAGGCGGGGCCGGTTTCCAGGTCTGCCGCGACGCTGCGGACCGATGCCGACGCCGCCTTCAAACGAAGCGATTTCCGCAATGGCTTGCAGATCCTGGGGCAGATCGCCGCGATCTCGCCCGATGACAGCGCCAACTGGCTTAGGCTGGCGCGGACCATTTTCCAGATCAAGCCTTCCAACGCGAGCGAGGAGACGTTTCTTCTGGAGCGCGCCTCGACCGCGGCCTACATCGCCTATCAGCGCGCCGGCAATGCAGGCGAGGAGGCGGACGCTTTGGCGGTGCTGGGCCGCACGATGTCCGAGCGCAAGCTGTGGCGGCCGGCGCTGGACGCGCTGCGGCTGTCGCTCGATCTGCGCGAGGTCGCCGACGTTCGCGAACAATATGAAAAGATGCGCGACGAACATGGTTTCCGCTTGCTCGATTACAGCGTCGATTCCGACGCGGCTTCACCGCGCGCCTGCTTCCAGTTCTCCGAGGATCTCGCCAAGCGCACCGACTTCACCCCGTTCGTGGCGCTGGCCGGCACCGACAAGCCGGCGCTGTCGGCGGAAGAGAAGCAGCTTTGCGTCGACGGCCTGAAGCACGGCGAGCGCTACACCGTCGATCTGCGCGCCGGGCTGCCGTCCATCGTCAAGGAGACGCTGCCGAAGTCCGCCGAATTCAACATCTATGTGCGCGACCGCAAGCCGTTCGTGCGCTTCACCGGACGGGCCTATGTGCTGCCGCGCGCCGGCCAGCGCGGCATTCCGCTGGTCAGCGTCAACACGCCGGCGGTGAAGGTGAATGTGTTCAGGATCGGCGATCGCAACCTGATCAATACGGTGATCGGCAGCGATTTCCAGCAGCAGCTGAACGCCTACCAGCTTTCCGACCTGGGCAATGAGCGCGGCGTCAAGGTCTGGTCGGGCGAACTCGCCACCGCGGCCACGCTCAACGAGGACGTCACCACGGCGTTCCCGGTGGACCAGGCGCTCGGCGATCTGCAGCCGGGCGTCTACGTCATGACCGCAGCTCCCAAAGGGGCGGGCAGCGATGATGACGGCCAACTCGCGACCCAATGGTTCATCGTTTCCGATCTCGGGCTGACCGCGTTCTCGGGCAATGACGGCATCCATGTGTTCGTCAATTCGCTGACGACGACGGACGCGGTCGGGAAGGCCGAGGTGCGGCTGATCGCGCGCAACAACGAAATCCTCGCCACCCGCAAGACCGACGAATCCGGCCATGTGTTGTTCGAGGCCGGGCTGGCGCGCGGTGAGGGCGGTCTGGCGCCAGCGCTGCTGACAGTGACCAGCGACAAGGCCGACTACGCTTTCCTCAGCCTGAAGAGCGACGCCTTCGATCTGTCGGACCGCGGCGTTTCGGGGCGGGCGGTGCCCGCAGGCGCCGATGCCTTCGTCTATGCCGAGCGCGGCGTCTATCGCTCCAACGAGACGGTCTATCTCACGGCGTTGCTGCGCGACGGGCAGGGCAATGCCGTCACCGGCGGACCGCTGACGCTGGTGATCGAGCGTCCTGATGGCGTCGAGTTCCGGCGCGCCGTGCTGGCCGATCAGGGCGCCGGTGGGCGCACCCTGGCGGTGCCGCTCAATTCCGCCGTGCCGGCCGGGACCTGGCGGGTGAGCGCCTTTACCGATCCCAAGGCCTCGACGGTCGGCGAAACCACCTTCATGGTCGAGGATTACATTCCCGAGCGGATTGAATTCGATCTGTCCAGCAAAGACAAAGCCATCAAAGCCGAAGCTCCTGTGGAGCTGAAGGTCGAGGGGCATTTCCTCTATGGCGCTCCTGCCTCGGAGCTCCAGCTCGAAGGCGACATGCTGGTCGCGCAGGCGGCGGAACGGCCCGGTTACCCCGGCTACCAGTTCGGCGTCGACGACGAGGAGACCGCCAGCAACGAGCGGACGCCGATCGAGAACCTGCCGGCGACCGATGCCAGCGGCGTCGCGACCTTCCCGGTGAGCCTCGACAAGCCGCCTGGTTCGACCCGCCCGCAGGAAGCCCAGATCTTCATCCGCATGGCGGAAGCCGGCGGCCGCGCGGTCGAGCGCAAACTGGTGCTACCGGTGGCGCCTACCGCCGCTATGATCGGCGTCAAGCCGTTGTTCGCCGACAAGAACGTTGCGGAGGGCGACAAGGCCGCCTTCGATGTCGTGTTCGTCGCGCCGGATGGCAAGCCGTTGCCGCGCGACGGGCTGCGCTACGAGCTCCTGAAGATCGAATCCCATTACCAATGGTACCGGCAGAATTCATCTTGGGATTACGAGCCGGTGAAATCGACCACGCGGGTGACCGATGGCGATCTCATCGTTGCCGCCGACAAACCCGCGCGCGTCACGCTGTCGCCACAGCCGGGCCGCTATCGCCTCGACGTCAAGACGGCGGACGCCGACGGGCCGCTGACCTCGGTGCAGTTCGACGTCGGCTGGTACTCCGATGGCAGTGCCGACACACCGGATCTGCTGGAGACCTCGATCGACCGGCCGGACTATCAATCCGGCGACACCATGACGGTCTCGGTCAACGCGCGCGTGGCCGGCAAGCTGACCGTCAATGTGCTCGGCGACCGCTTGCTGACGACCCAGACCGCCGACGTCAAGGAAGGCACCTCACAGGTCAAAATTCCTATCGGCAGGGATTGGGGCACCGGTGCCTATGTGGTGGCGACGCTGCGCCGGCCGATGGACACCGCGGCGCTGCGGATGCCGGGCCGGTCGATCGGACTGAAATGGTTCGGTATCGACAGGAAGACGCGCACGCTGGACGTCAGCCTTTCGCCGCCATCCCTGGTGCGTCCAGGCTCGACACTGAAGATTCCGGTCAAGCTTGGGGGACTAAGTCCCGGCGAGGACGCCAAAATCGTCGTCGCGGCGGTCGATGTCGGCATCCTCAATCTGACCAATTACAAGCCGCCGACGCCGGATGACTACTATCTAGGCCAGCGCCGCCTGACTTCGGAAATCCGCGATCTCTATGGGCAGTTGATCGACGGCATGCAGGGCACCCGCGGCCAGATCAGGACCGGCGGCGATTCCGCAGGCGCGGAGTTGCAGGGCAGCCCGCCGACCCAGAAGCCGCTGGCGCTGTATTCGGGAATCGTCACCGTCGCGGCGGACGGCACCGCTGAAGTCAGTTTCGACATTCCGGAATTTGCCGGCACCGCACGCGTGATGGCGGTGGCCTGGACCGCGACCAAGCTCGGCAGGGCCTCCACCGACGTCACGGTGCGAGACCCTGTGGTGCTGACGACGACGCTGCCGCGCTTCCTGCTCGATGGCGATCACGGCACCATGAGCTACGACCTCGACAATGTCGAAGGCGCGCCCGGCGATTACACGGTCAAGGTAACGGCGTCGGGCCCGGTCAAGGTCAGCGGCAATCCCTCGACCACGGCCAGTCTCAAGGCCGGGCAGCGGAGTTCGATGTCGCTGGCGTTGGATGCCGCCGGCACCGGCACGGCCGCGATCGATGTCGATATCAAGGGACCGAACGGACCGACATTGGCGCGGCATTATGCGCTCGACGTCAAGGCGGCGACGCAAATCCTGGCGCGCCGTTCGATCCGGACGCTGGCCAAGGGCGAGAGCCTGACGCTCACCTCGGATATGTTCTCCGACCTGGTGCCGGGCACCGGCAGCGTTTCGCTGTCCGCCAGCCTCTCCACCGCGCTAGACGCCGCCACCATTCTGAAAGCGCTCGACCGCTACCCGTACGGATGCTCCGAGCAGATCACCAGCCGCGCGATGCCGCTGCTCTATGTCAACGATCTCGCGGCGGGGGCGCATCTGGCGATGGACACGGCGGTCGATCAGCGCGTCAAGGATGCGATCGACCGGCTGTTGGCGCGGCAAGGCTCGAATGGCTCGTTCGGGCTGTGGTCGTCCGGCGGCGACGACGCCTGGCTTGACGCCTATGTCACGGACTTCCTGACCCGCGCCCGCGAAAAAGGATTTGCGGTGCCGGATGTGCTGTTCAGGAGCGCGCTCGACCGCATCCGCAATTCGGTGGTGAACGCCGATGAGCCGGAAAAGGATGGCGGCCGCAATCTGGCCTACGGCCTCTATGTGCTTGCCCGTAACGGCGCCGCGCCGATCGGCGATCTGCGCTACCTCGCCGATACCAAGCTGAACAACCTCGCTACCCCGATCGCCAGATCGCAACTGGCGGCGGCGCTGGCGCTGGTCGGCGACAAGGCGCGGGCGGAGCGGGTCTATGCGGCGGCGCTGGAGAGCCTATCGCCGAAACCGGCGCTGGAATTTGGCCGGACCGACTATGGCAGCGCGCTGCGCGATGCCGCCGCATTGGTGTCGCTTGCCAGCGAAGGCAACGCGCCGCATGCGACGCTGACCCAGGCGGTCGAACGCGTCGAGGTGGCGCGTGGGCTGACGCCTTACACCTCGACCCAGGAGGACGCCTGGCTGGTGCTGGCGGCGCGGGCGCTGGCGAAGGAGACGCTGGCGCTGGATGTCGACGGAGCGCCGGTCAAGACCGCGCTGTACCGCAGCTACCAGGCCTCCGAGATGGCGGGAAAGCCGGTCAAGATCACCAATACCGGCGATATGCCGGTGCAGGTCGTGGTCTCCGTAAGCGGGTCGCCGGTCACGCCGGAGCCTCCAGCCTCGAACGGCTTCAAGATCGAACGCAACTATTTCACGCTCGACGGCAAGCCGGCCGATATCTCCAGGGCCCGGCAGAACGATCGCTTCGCTGTCGTTCTCAGGGTCACCGAGCCGCGGCCGGAGTTCGGCCACATCATGGTCTCGGACTATCTGCCGGCGGGGCTTGAGATCGACAATCCGCATCTGGTCTCGTCGGGCGATAGCGGCACGCTGGACTGGATCGAGGATGGCGAGGAACCCCAGAACACCGAATTCCGCGACGACCGCTTTACCGCCGCGATCGATCGTGCCGCCAACGACAAGTCGGTGTTCACCGTGGCCTATGTGGTCCGCGCGGTGTCGCCGGGCAAATATGTGCTGCCGCAGGCCTATGTCGAGGACATGTACAATCCCTCGCGCTATGGCCGGACCGGCACCGGCACGGTCGAGGTCAGCGCGGCGAAATGAGCGTTGTGGAAACCATTGCGCCGACAGTCCCGCCGAAACGCCGCTGGCGTCGGATCAATCTCATCGCAGCCGTGTCGGCGGCAATGATCTTGCTCCTGGTTGGCGTCTTCGCAGCATGGGCCATCTCGCTCGGACCGTTGCCGCTGGCGCAAGCGCGGCAGGTTTCGACGACGGTCCTCGATCGCAACGGCAAATTGCTGCGCGCCTATGCGATGGCTGACGGACGCTGGCGGCTGCCGGTCGACGCGAAGAAAGACGTCGATCCGGTCTATCTCAAGCTGCTGTTCGCGTATGAAGACAAACGCTTCTATTCGCATGACGGCGTCGATCCGTGGGCGTTGGGACGCGCCGCGTTGCAACTTCTGACCCGCGACCACATCGTTTCCGGCGGTTCGACGATCACGATGCAGCTGGCGCGGCTGCTGGAGCCGCGCCGGAAGCGCTCGGTTCATGCCAAGCTGCGCCAGATGGTGCGCGCGATCGAGATCGAGCATGAACTGAGCAAGGGCCAGATTCTCGATCTCTATCTGACGCTGGCGCCCTATGGCGGCAATCTCGAAGGCATTCGTGCCGCCTCGATTGCCTATTTCGGCAAGGAGCCGAAGCGGCTGACGCTGGCGGAGGCGGCGCTGTTGGTCGCTCTGCCGCAATCGCCGGAAAACCGGCGGCTGGATCGCCATCCGCACAAGGCGCGACTGGCGCGGGACCGCGTCCTCGACCGCATGGTCGAGGACGGCCAGATCTCGGCGGAGGATGCGGTTGCGGCGAAAGCGGTGCCGGTGCCGCGGCTACGCCAGTCGATCCCGATCCTGGCGCCGCATTCCGCCGATCGGGCCGTCTCGACGCTCAAGGGCATTCCCGTCATTTCGCTGACGCTGGATGCCAATGTGCAAAGGGCGATCGAGGCATTGGCGCGCGATCGCGCCATCGCGCTGGGTCCGAATATTTCCGTCGGTATTCTCGTGGTCGACAACGCGAGCGGTGATGTGCTGGCACGGGTCGGCTCGCCCGATTATTTCGATGCGCATCGCGCGGGGCAGGTGGACATGACCCGCGCGGTCCGTTCGCCGGGATCGACGCTGAAGCCGTTCATCTACGGCCTGGCCTTCGAAGACGGCTTCGTGCATCCGGAAAGCCTGATCGATGACCGGCCGATCCGGTTCGGCGACTACGCGCCGCAGGATTTCGATATGACCTTCCAGGGCACGGTGCCGGTGCGCAAGGCCCTGCAACTGTCCCTCAACGTGCCGGCCATCGCGCTGCTCGACCGGGTCGGCGCGAGCCGCCTGGCCTCGCGGCTGAAACAGGCGGGCGGCAATCTGGTGCTGCCGAAAGACGAAGTGCCGGGATTGGCGATGGGGCTCGGGGGCGTCGGTATCACCCTGCAGGACCTTGTTCAGCTCTATTTGGGTTTCCCCCGGCTCGGCACCACGCGGCCGTTGCGCGAGATCGTCGATGCCGGAGACGGGCCGCGCGATCCGTTGCGGCTGATGGATCAGGCCGCGGCCTGGCAGGTCGGCAACGTGCTGATGGGCACGCCGCCGCCGGAAAATGCCCCGCAACGCCGGATCGCGTTCAAGACCGGAACCAGCTACGGCTATCGCGATGCCTGGTCGGTCGGCTTCGACGGCCGCATGACCATCGGGGTCTGGGTCGGGCGTCCCGACGGGGCGCCGGTTCCGGGGCTCGTGGGACGCACGGCGGCCGCGCCCATCCTGTTCGACGCCTTTGCGCGCACCGGAAAGCTGCCGATGCCGCTGCCGAGGCCTCCGAAGGGCGTGCTGATCGCGAGCAATGCCGGGCTTCCATTGCCGCTGCGGCGATTTCGCCCGTTAGGGGAACTGGTTCGGACCGGCAGCGAGCAGGCGCCGCACATCCAGTTTCCGCTGAACGGCTCCCGGATCGATGTCTCCGGCTCCAGTGAGGGCAATTTCTCGGCCATGCCCGTAAAAATTGCCGGCGGCGTGCCGCCAATGACGATGCTGGTCAACGGCATGGCGGCGGGGCAAATCGACAGCCGGCGCCAGCGCCTGGTCAATCCGCCCGGGCCGGGCTTTGTCAGACTGACCGTGATCGACGCCACGGGCGCCGCGGACACAGTTGTTGTCAGAATTCAATAGAGCTCCGCTAACCGGTTGTCCCGATAGTGGTTTCGGCGTATGCGGACCCGATGGTCGAAACCTATGCCCGCCCCCGTTTTGGAGAGCCGCGTGAGCCGACGAACCGGGTGAATCCGGGGAGCCGGCTGATGGGCGTGATCGACGTTGTCACCGCCAGCCATATCCGTTCGATCGCCTTCCTGGCGCTATGCTGTTTGTTGCTGTTCCTGCCGGGATTTTTCAACATCCCGCCGATCGACCGCGACGAGGCAAGGTTCGCGCAGGCGACCAAGCAGATGGTCGAGACCGGCGATTTTGTCGACATCCGCTTCCAGGATGACGTGCGTTACAAGAAGCCGGTCGGCATCTACTGGTTGCAGGCGGCGGCGGTCGAAACCGCATCGGCGCTCGGCCTGCCGCGCGCCCAGCTCCGGATCTGGATCTACCGCATTCCCTCGCTGATCGGCGCGACCGGCGCGGTGCTGCTGACCTACTGGACCGCCTTGGCCTTTGTGACGCGGCGCGGCGCGGTATTTGCCGCGCTGATTCTGGCCAGTTCGGTGCTGCTCAGCGTCGAAGCGCGGCTTGCCAAGACCGACGCCATGCTGCTGCTCACGGTCGTGGCGGCCATGGGGGCGCTGGCGCGGGTGTATTTGTCCTGGCAGCGCGGCGAGGATCCCGAGCATCCGCCGTGGAACTGGCCTGCGATCTTCTGGACCGCTTTGGCCGGCGGCATCCTGATCAAGGGGCCGTTGATCCTGATGTTCGCGGGACTGACGATTCTGACGCTCGCGATCCTCGATCGGTCGGCGAACTGGCTTTGGCGCCTGCGCCCGCTCTGGGGGCTGATGTGGATGCTGGTTCTGGTGCTGCCCTGGTTCGTTGCGATCGTCTGGCGCTCGGGAGACGCGTTCTTCGCGGATTCGGTCGGCGGCGACATGCTGAGCAAGCTGTCGGCGCAGGAATCCCACGGTGCGCCGCCGGGCCTTTATCTGCTGCTGTTCTGGATCACGTTCTGGCCCGGAGCGCCGCTGGCCGCGATGGCGGCGCCGGCGGTCTGGCGGGCGCGGCGCGAGCCCGGCGCGCAATATCTGCTGGCCTGGCTGATCCCGTCCTGGATCGTGTTCGAACTGGTGCTGACCAAGCTGCCGCATTACGTGCTGCCGCTCTATCCGCCGATCGCGATCCTGACCGTCGGCGCGATGGAGCGCCATGTGCTGTCGCGATCCTGGCTTCGGCGCGGCGCGGCCTGGTGGTTTGCCATTCCGGCGCTGACGTCCGTCATTGCCGTGATCGGCGCGGTGACGGTGATGCGCCAGCCGGTATTTCTGGCGTGGCCGTTCGTCGGCGCGGCGCTGATCTTCGGATTGTTCGCGTGGTGGCTGTTTGACGACAATCGCGCCGAACGCTCGCTGCTCAATGCCGTGGTCGCGGCGCTGTTTCTGGCCTTCGCCATCTATGGCGTCGTGGTGCCGGCGCTGACCCCGCTGTTTCCGAGCGCGGAGGTTGCGCGTGCGCTGCGCAACGTTGTCTGCGTCGGACCGCAGGCGGCGGCCGCGGGTTTCCAGGAGCCGAGTCTGGTGTTCATGACCGGGACCTCGACGGTGCTGACCGACGGCTCGGGCGCTGCGGATTTTCTCAGCCACGGCACGTGCCGCTTCGCGTTGGTTGAAGCCCGCTCCGAACGGGCCTTCGGGCAACGCGCCGAGGCCATCGGCTTGCGCTACAACATGGCGACGCGCATCGAGGGCTATAATATCTCGCAGGGACGCCCGATCTCGATCTCGATCTTCCGCTCCGAAGGCACGGAGTAAGATGTCCGAGCCCGCCGTGACCGGCGAATCCTCCAGCTATGTTTCGCGTCTTTCGGGCCTGGTACGGCAATCGGCGGTGCAATTGCTGCGCCCGGCATCGCATCCGCAAGCAACCGAGGCGGCGCGGAGATTTGCGCGCCAGGCGTTACTGTTGATCGTGGCCGGCGGCATCGCCGTCGTTGCGCTGATGTACGCGCTGGACGCTTACGAGATCGGCCTGATGCCGCCGCGCGGCACCCCCGGCCTTTGGCCAGCCCGCATCATTACGGATTTCGGAAAAGACGCCAATGTGCTGTCGCTGCTGGCCGTGGCGTTGGTTGCCGTTACCTGTATCGCGCCGGCATTACGGGGAGCCGCGCGGTCCCGGCTATTGCGCCTTGGCACCGACTTGCAGTTTTTCTTTCTGGCCGTGCTGGTCCCGGTTCTCGCGGGCGAGGTCATCAAGTGGATCGTCGGGCGCGGCCGCCCGTTTGTCGGCGGCAAGGCCAATGCGTTCAACTTTGTCCATTTTGCCGGAACCGAAGCCTATGCCAGCTTTCCGTCAGGGCATGCCATTGCCAGCGCGGCGCTGGCCTTTGCGGTCTCCGCCGTATGGCCGCAGGCGAGGGGCGCGGTGGTGGCCTACGTCCTGCTGATCCTGGGCTCGCGTCTCGTGCTGCTGGCGCACCATCCCAGTGACGTGGCTGGCGGCGCCTTGATCGGGGTGATCGGCGCGATGGGTGTGCGGTACTGGTTTGCGGCGCGCCGCCTCGGATTCGTCATCGGCCGCGACGGCGCCATCGCGCCGCCGCTCGCCCGAACCGGACCGCGCAAAGGGGTTGCCCGTGGGGCGTCCGCCCCATAAAAGCGGGCGCCGCAAAGTCCGGCCCAGCCGGTTTCCCACCGGTCCAACGCAAACGACGAGTGCTGAATTTGGTTTCCTCCGACAACGCAGCCGTAGCCGTTTCCATCGTTGTGCCGGTGCGCAACGAGGCCGAGAACGTGGCGCCGCTGATCGCGGAAATCGCCGCGGCGCTCGATGGCCGATGGTCTTACGAGATCATCTACGTCAATGACGGTTCGACCGATGCGACCGCCGCGCGGATCGCCGCCGCCATGCAGCAGCGCGGCAATCTGCGTCAGTTCCATCACGCGATATCCTCGGGCCAGTCGGCGGCGGTACGCAGCGGGGTCCGCGCCGCGCGCGGCGCCATCGTGGCGACGCTCGACGGCGACGGGCAGAACAATCCGGCATTCCTGCCGGATTTGATTGCGGCGATCGAGAAGGGCGGCGACCGCGTCGGTCTCGCTGCCGGGCAGCGGGTAGGGCGCAAGGACACCGGTTTCAAGAAGCTCCAGTCCCGGATCGCCAATGGCGTGCGCAACGCCATCCTGCGTGACGGCACCCGCGACACCGGGTGCGGCCTGAAGGCATTCCGGCGCGATGTGTTCCTGATGATGCCCTATTTCGACGGGCTGCACCGGTTTCTTCCGGCGCTGGTCCGCCGCGAGGGATACGAGATCGCCTATGTCGACGTCGTCGACCGGCCGCGCCGTTCGGGCGTGTCGAATTACGGTTTTTTCGATCGGCTGTGGATCGGAATCATGGATCTTGCGGGCGTATGGTGGCTGATCCGCCGCAAGAAACCGACACCTGTTGTGACCGAGGTAACGCGATGACCGGGCTGTTCAACTCTCTCGCCGCCTATCTGCATGACGTCTTCGTCATCAAGTTCGATGCCTGGGTCTTGCTGGGATTTGTGGCGCAGGGACTTTTCACCATGCGCTTCGTGGTGCAGTGGATTGCGTCCGAACGCGCGCGCAGGAGCGTAATCCCGGTGGCGTTCTGGTTTTTCTCGATCGGCGGCGGCTCGTTGCTGTTGGTTTACGCGTTGTATCGCAGGGACCCGGTCTTTATCGCAGGCCAGGCGCTCGGCCTCCTGGTCTATATCCGCAATGTTTATTTCATCATTTTAACGGTCCGCGAGAGATCCTCCGGCCACTGACCGATATCAGCCCTCCGACAAATATCAGCGCGGCAAAGGATGCGCCGCGGATGCGGGCAAGGCCGCCATATCCGTCTCAGCGCGCTGGTAGGCCGGCAGTTCGCCGGCCGCGTCGAGGACGGGATACGCCACCGAGCAGATATGCGAGTGGATTCGGCGCAGATCGCGCAGCACGTCGAGATGCAGCGAGGTGGTCTCGATCGTCTCAGGCCGGCCTTCGCGCAGCCGGTCCAGATGCCGCTCGACGGCGGCAAGCTCGGTGTTGCGCAGCGCCGCCTTGTCCGCCAGCAGCTTGCGGGCTTCGTTGACATCGCCCGACATGAAGACGCCGAATGCGATTCGCAGCGAGTCCATGGTTCGCTTGTGGAATGCCGACAGTTCTTCGGCGCCTTCCGGCGAAAACTGGAAACGGTGCTTGAGCTTCTTGGCGGCCAGTTCGCTCAGGTTCTTGTCGATGATGTCGCCGATATGTTCGAGGTTGATGGTGAAGGAAATGATCTCCATCGCCCGCCGCCCCTCGTGCTCGTCGAGGCTGCCCCGCGTCAGCTTGGTCACGTAAAGCTTGATCGCCTCGTCGAGATGGTCGACGCCGTTATCCATCTTGGAGACTTGGTCGAGCAGCACACGGTCGTTGCTCATCATCGCCGTCATCACCTTGCGCAGCATGACCTCGACGAGATCGCCCATGTGCAGGGTTTCGCGCGCGGCGTCGGCCAGCGCCAGCGAAGGCGTTTCAAGCGCGCTGTCGTCGAGATAACGCGGCCGCGACGGATCGGTTTCCTGGACCCGCTTCGGCAGCAGGTTTTTCAAGAGCCGGGCCATGTTGTCGAGCAGGCCGATGAAGACAATCGCCGTCGCCACGTTGAAGGCGATGTGAAATTCTGCGGTCATCTTGGCGAGATCGGGTTGCCAGGTCTGCAACAGATCGGCGATCGGCCGCAGAAACGGCGCGACCAGCGCCACGCCCACCACCCGGTTGATCAGATTGCCGAGGGGAAGGCGGTAGCTCGCGGGATTGTCGCGCCGCGCGCCCTCGAATACCGGGTTGATCGCGCTGCCGAGATTGGCGCCGAGCACCAGCGCCAGGGAAGCGTAAGGCGTGATGAACTGCGCGTAGGCCAGCGACATGATCAGCAGCACGCTGGCCACGCTTGAATGCACCGCCCAGGTGACGAGCGCGCCGATGATGATGCAGAGGACGGGATCGCCGGTGATGGCGCCCATCAGCACCCGAACGCTGGGCGCGTTCTCCGCGGGCGCCAACGTATCGAGCAGGATATGTAGCGCCAGCAGCATCAGGCCGAGCCCGATCGAGACGCGGCCGATATCCTTGATGCGCGAGCGCGCGCCGCTGCGGAATGCGACGAGGCCGAAGACGAACAGGACCGGAGCCGCTGCGGAGATATTGAACGACAACGCCTGGACGATCAGCGTGGTGCCGACATTGGCCCCGAGCATGATCGCCAGCGCCGGGACCAGGCTGACGAGGCCCTCGGCCGTAAACGAACTCGTGATCAGGGCGGTCGCGGTGCTGCTTTGGAGCAGAGCGGTCAGGCCGACGCCGGCGGCGAAGGCGGTGAAGCGGTTGTTCAGCGCGTTCGCCAGCAGCAGGCGCAGATCGGGCCCGAACGCGCGCAGAATGCCGCTGTGGACCATGTGCAGGCCCCACAGCAGCAACGCAACGCCACCCATTAAGTCGAGAAGAACGAGGCTTCCCATGATCGTCCAGTTCTGGATGTGAGCGAGTCAAAGGGTCAGGCTATCGCCAAATGACCGCAGATCAATCTTTTTATGTGCCAGATCGTTCCGAATTGCGGCGTCTGGCCCGCAGCAATCGCGCATAGTTAAGACGCCAAAAGCCGCTTCTCAAGAGTTGGCGGCGTTGAATGCGGCAAACCCGCGCTCGAGGTCGGCCTTGAGGTCCTCGACATTCTCCAGCCCGATATGCAGCCGCAGCGCCGGACCGCCGGGCGCCCACGTGGTCGCGGAGCGATAGCCGTCGCAGTCGAAGGGGATGACGAGGCTCTCGAAGCCCCCCCAGGAATAACCCATGCCGAACAGCCTGACGGTGTCGAGCAAGGCGTCGACGGCTTTCTGCGGCGCTGGTTTGAGCACAATGCTGAACAGGCCGGACGCACCGCTGAAGTCGCGTTTCCAGATCGCATGGCCGGGATCGCTTTCCAGCGCAGGGTGCAACACCTGCAGGACTTCCGGCCGTGCCGCGAGCCAGCGCGCCATCTCGAGCCCGGACCGCTGGTGATGCGCCAGCCGCACCGAAAGCGTGCGCAGGCCGCGCAGCGCGAGGAACACGTCATCCGGCCCTGCGCAAACGCCGAGTTCGCGAATGGTCTCGACCAGGCGCGGCCAGGTCTTTGCATTGGCTGAAATGGTCCCGAACATGATGTCGGAATGTCCGCCGATATATTTGGTCGCGGCCTGCAGGCTGATGTCGACGCCTTGCTCCAGCGCGCGGCGATAAACCGGGGTCGCCCAGGTGTTGTCGTCGATCACGATCGCGCCATGCGTGTGCGCGACGCCGGCGATGGCCGGAATGTCGGCCATTTCGAAGGTTTGCGAGCCCGGCGCTTCGACCAGCACCGCAGCGGTGTTGGATTTGAAAAATTTTGCCACGCCGGCGCCGATCAGGGGATCGAAAAAGGTGGTCTCGACGCCATAGCGCTTGAGCAGGCCGTTGCAGAAATTGCGCGACGGCCGGTAGATGTTGTCGCCGACCAGGAGGTGATCGCCAGCCTTGAGGGCCGAGAGCAGCGCCGTGCTGATCGCCGACAGGCCGGAGGGCACGATGCCGACGCCGGCGCATTGCGGGCCTTCAAGCGCCATCATGGCTTCCTGCAACGCTTTCGTCGTCGGCGTGCCGTGACGGCCGTACTGGAATTCGGCGCGATGGGCATGCAGGTCGTCCGCCGTGGGGTAAAGCACGGTGGAGCCATGCACGACCGGCGGATTGACGAATCCTTTCTGCGCCGTGGTGTCGCGGCCCGCCGTCACCAGCACCGTTTCGGTTTTCATCGGGGTCGATCGCGGATCGTGTCCTGAAGAATTCATCTGCGCCACCAAAGACGTTTTGCCGCAGCCATCGCCGGTTTGAGGCCCGCCGGGCGGCGGGTTCGGGCTGGGTCCGTTAATAACAAGACACAGAAGACAGCCGTCAACCCCTTGACCCGGCGGGCTGGCCGTTCTGTGATGCCGTGACTATTCCGTCGCCGCATGTTGAGGGGCCTGCCGCGACTTTTGATCCATCGTTTGACCTGACCATACGTCAAACTGCCTGTCAGATCGGCAGCGGCGGATTGCGAGGTTGGCCCATTGGTGCGCGCGATGATAAGCGAACATGTCCCGGACGACCTTTGAAAGGCCTTGCCATGAAGTGCGTATCCCTGGTTTTCACCCTTGCTCTTGCCGCCGGCCTTTCCACCGGGGTCGCCGACGCGCAGACCCTCAAGACGGTCACGGACCGCGGCATGTTATCCTGTGGGGTGAGCCAGGGGCTGCCGGGCTTCTCGCTGCCCGACGACAAGGGCAACTGGACCGGAATGGACGTCGAAGTCTGCCGCGCCGTTGCCGCCGCCATTTTCAACGATCCAAGCAAGGTCAAATTCGTTCCGCTGTCGGCAAAGGACCGCTTCACCGCGCTGCAATCCGGCGAGATCGACGTGCTCTCGCGCGACACGACCTGGACGCTGTCCCGCGACACCTCGCTCGGCGCCAACTTCACCGGCGTAACCTATTATGACGGCCAGGGCTTTATGGTGAAAAAATCGCTGAAGGTGAATTCCGCGCTGGAATTGAACAGCGCGTCGGTCTGCGTGCAGACCGGCACCACCACCGAGCAGAATCTGGCCGACTACTTCAAGAGCAATAACATGAAGTACGAGGTGATCGCGTTCGGCACCGCGGATGAAACGATAAAAGCCTATGAATCCGGGCGCTGCGACGTCTTCACTTCCGACGTGTCGCAGCTCTATGCCGAGCGCCTGAAGCTTTCCAGTCCCGCCGATCACATGGTGCTTCCGGAAGTGATCTCGAAAGAACCGCTGGGTCCGATGGTGCGCCATGGTGACGATCAATGGTTCGATCTCGTGAAATGGGTTTTGTTTGCGATGGTCGACGCCGAAGAACTCGGCATTACCCAGAAAAACGTTGACGACATGGCGAAGTCGGACAAGCCGGAGCTGAAAAGGGTGTTCGGCACCGACGGCAATCTCGGCGAACAGCTTGGTCTCACCAAGGATTGGGTGTCGCGAATCGTGAAGGCGGTCGGCAATTACGGCGAAGTCTATGAACGCAATGTGGGCAGCGGGTCCAGGCTCGGTATTGCGCGCGGGCTCAACCAGCTCTGGAACAAGGGCGGCATTCAATACGCGCCGCCCATTCGCTGATCGGGGCGATCTGCTGTAGCCTCCGGTAATGAGCATTGAGCCCCGCCGCCCGCCATCGCAGTTTATCGCCAGGCTGCGGCATGCGCTCGGCGGCCAGGCCGGCTGGAGCGGGTTCGTCCTTCAGCTTCTGTTTCTCGCCGCCACCCTCTGGATCGGCTACGAGATCGTGGCCAATGCCCGCGCCAATCTGCAGTCGCAACGCATCACCTCGGGCTTCGGCTTCCTGTCGAACACGGCGGGGTTTGACGTCAGCCAGTCGCTGATTCCGTATTCCGGCTCGGACACTTATACCCGCGTGTTTCTGGTCGGGCTGCTCAACACGCTGCTGGTCTCGGTCATCGGTATTTTCTTCGCTACGGTGATCGGCTTTGTCGTCGCGCTGGGCCGGCTGTCGCCGAACTGGCTGCTGTCGCGGATTTCCGGCGGTTATGTCGAACTGGTGCGCAACCTGCCGCTGCTGTTCCAGATCCTGTTCTGGTATCTGGCGGTGCTTGCCGCGCTGCCGTCGCCCCGGCAAAGCGTCTCGCTGTTCGATGTGGTTTTTCTCAACAACCGCGGCCTGGTGATTCCGCGCCCGATCGCGGGCCCCGGTTTTGAAGCGTTTGCGGTTGCCATCCTGATTGCGATCGCCGCTGCGCTGCTGTTGCGCATCCATGCGCGCCGAAGGTTGTTCGAGGGCGGAAAGCCGATGGTCGTCTGGCCCTATGTGATCGCCTTGTTGATCGGCCTGCCGCTGCTCGCGGCGCTGGTGTTCGGCGCCCCGTTCAGCTTCGAACTGCCGGTATTGAGGGGATTCAATTTTGCCGGAGGCTCGCGTGTCATTCCGGAATTGGTGGCGCTGACGCTGGCGCTGTCGATCTATACCGCAGCCTTCATTGCCGAGATCGTGCGCGCCGGCATCCAGTCGGTGCATAAGGGGCAGATGGAGGCCGGCGCATCGCTCGGGCTGACCCGGGGGGCAGTGCTGCGGCTGATCGTGGTGCCGCAGGCGCTGCGGGTGATTTTGCCGCCGCTCACCAGCCAGTATCTGAACTTGACGAAAAACTCTTCGCTGGCGGTCGCGATCGGCTATCCGGATTTGTTCTCGGTCTTCGCGGGAACGACGCTGAGCCAGACCGGGCAGGCGATTGAGATCATCGCCATCACCATGGGCGTCTATCTTTTGATTTCGCTGCTGACCAGCGCGATCATGAACTTCTATGGATGGCGGCTCGGCCGGAGCCTGGGCGCATGAGCGACACCGCCGATCGGGCCTTTGTCCGGCAGGAACTGATCCCCGAACGCGCCGCGCCGGTGAAGACCACCGGTGTCATCGGCTTTCTGCGCACGCGCCTGTTCAACTCGCCGACAAATATCCTGTTGACCGTCGCCGGCGCATTGTTGCTATGGTTCATCGTGGTTCCGTCGCTGCGATTTTTGCTGGCCGATGCGGTCTGGCACGGCACCGACCGCAACGCATGTCTGGCGGAGAATGCCGGACAGGCCGTCGGCGCGTGCTGGCCTTACGTGCGGGCGAAATTTTCGCAATTCATCTATGGCTTTTATCCCGAGCCTGAGCGCTGGCGGGTCAACCTCACCTTCATCCTCGCGGCGCTGTTGCTGCTGCCGCTGCTGATCCCGCGGCTGCCGGCCAAGGGTCTCAACGCCGGTCTGTTCTTCATCGCATTTCCTGTCGTCGCGTTTTTCCTGCTGCATGGCGGCGGATTGAGCGGTTTCGGGATAGGCTGGACCGCGAGCATCCTTTCGGGATTTGCCGACAGCATCGGCGAGGCTGGCCGCCAGCTCGCCAGCGTCGGCGAGGCGACCGCTGTGATCGGGCCGTTGCTGGCTCTGTTGGGCGAATTGATTGAATTCATCGCCACCGCGCTTGCCGTTTTGATCTCGCCATTGATCTGGCTTCGCGATTTCATTCAGGCCTCCCGCCATGCCCTGTGGTCTGACTTCGCCGCCACCGCCGCGATCGTCTCGATCCTCGCGTTCTGGCTGGGCGGCGGCGTTCGCGCCGGATGGCGCGCGCTGATCATGAGTCTTGCGAGTTTTGCGGGCATCGGTCTCGTGATTGCTGTCATGGGCCTCGATCATGGCGGGCTGCCTGTCGTCGATACCCGGCTGTGGGGCGGCCTTCTGGTGACGCTGGTGGTGTCGGTCACCGGTATCGTCGCGTCGATGCCGGTTGGCATCGTGCTGGCCTTGGGGCGGCGCTCGACGATTCCGTTGATCCGGATCTTCTCCGTGGCCTTCATCGAATTCTGGCGCGGCGTTCCCCTGATTACGGTGCTGTTTTTCGCGACCTACATGTTGCCATTGTTCGTTCCGTCAAACTTCACCATCGATGGGCTGGTGCGCGTGCTGATCGGTATCGCTTTATTCGCGGGCGCCTATAACGCCGAGGTGATCCGCGGCGGTCTTCAGGCGATCCCGCGCGGGCAAAGCGAGGCGGCGAGCGCGCTTGGACTGTCCTGGTGGAAAACGACGGCGCTGATCGTGATGCCGCAGGCGCTGCGCCATGTCATTCCCGGCCTCGTCAACAGCTTCATCGCGCTGTTCAAGGATACTTCGCTGGTTTCGATCGTCGCGCTGTTCGATCTGCTCGGGCAATTGCGGGCGTCATTCGCCGATCCGGCATGGGCCACGCCGACGACGCTGTTCACGGGGTTCGCTTTCACCGGCATGATCTACTTCGCGTTCTGTTTCGGAATGTCGCGCTACTCCCTGTTCGTCGAGCATCGGCTGAACGCCCACCGCCACTGAGAAAACGACATGACCGAGAACGCCATCGTCAGTATTTCCGGCCTCAACAAATGGTTCGGCGACTTTCATGTGCTGCGCGACATCAACCTCGAAGTCGGGCGGGGCGAACGCATCGTCATTTGCGGCCCGTCGGGTTCCGGTAAATCGACCTTGATCCGCTGCATCAATGCGCTCGAGGAATTCCAGGAAGGCCGGATCGTCGTCGATGGCATCGAGCTGGGGCCGAATTTGCGGCGGGTCGATGAGGTCCGGCGCGAGGTCGGCATGGTGTTCCAGAGCTTCAATCTGTTTCCGCATCTGACCGTGCTGGAGAACTGCACGCTGGCGCCGATCTGGGTGCGCAACATCCCGAAGAAGGATGCCGAAGCGGCCGCGATGAAATATCTGGAGCGGGTCAAAATTCCGCATCAGGCCAATAAATACCCCGGCCAGATGTCGGGCGGTCAGCAGCAACGCGTCGCGATCGCGCGCGCGCTGACGATGAACCCGAAGGTCATGCTGTTCGACGAGCCGACCTCGGCGCTCGATCCCGAAATGGTCAAGGAAGTGCTCGATACGATGGTGGATCTCGCCCGGGAAGGCATGACCATGCTGGTCGTCACCCACGAAATGGGATTTGCCCGGGAAGTCGCCAACCGTGTGGTCTTCATGGATGCGGGGCAGATCATGGAGTCGAACACGCCGGCCAATTTCTTCGCCGATCCGCAGCATGCGCGAACCAAGCTGTTTTTGAGCCAGATTTTGCGGTGAGCGGGAGAGCGGCGAGTAGCGAATAGGGATTCCATTCGCCATTCGTTACTCACTACCTTCCATTCGGCTCTCATATCTTCGCGAATGGCACGTCGATCTTGGTATGCTTTTCCAGCCATTCCGGCACCGGAAGGTTCTTCGAGCGCATGAAGGCCGGATTGAACAGTTTCGACTGATAGCGGTTTCCGGAGTCGCAGAGGATCGTGACGACGGTCTTGCCGGGTCCAAGCTGCTTGGCGAGCCGGATCGCGCCCGCGACATTGATGCCCGTGGAGCCACCGAGGCAGAGCCCTTCGTGCTCGAGCAGTTCGTAAATCACCGGTACGGCTTCCTCGTCCGGAATGAGGAAGGCGTCGTCGACTTTCGCGGTTTCGATGATCGGCGTCACGCGGCCGAGGCCGATGCCTTCGGTGATCGATCCGCCCGGCGTCGATTTGACCTGGCCGTTCCTGAACAATTCGTACATCGCGGCGCCGCGCGGATCCGCGCAGGCGACGACAATGTCCTTGTTCTTTTCCTTCAGGTAACGGCTGATGCCGGCCAGCGTGCCGCCGCTGCCGACCGAGCAGATGAAACCGTCCAGCTTGCCGCCGGTCTGTTCCCAGATCTCGGGGCCGGTCGAATCGTAATGGGCCTTCGGGTTATCGAGGTTGTTCCATTGATCGGCGAACAGCACGCCATTCGGCTCGGTCTTGCGCAGCTGGTCGGCGAGCCTTCTTCCGATATGCTGGTAATTGTTCGGATCGGCGTAGGGCAGCGCCGGCACTTCGACCAGTTCGGCGCCGCACAGCCGCAGCATGTCCTTCTTTTCCTGGCTTTGCGTTTCCGGAATCACGATCAAGGTCCGGTAGCCGCGCGCGCTGGCCACGACGGCGAGACCGATGCCGGTATTGCCCGCGGTTGCTTCCACCACCAGGCCGCCGGGTTTGAGCTGGCTGCGTTTCTCCGCCTCGAGGATCATCCATTTCCCGGCGCGGTCCTTGACCGACTGGCCGGGGTTCATGAACTCGGCCTTGCCCAGAATGGTGCAGCCGGTCGCTTCGGAAGCGCGCTTGAGCTTGATGAGCGGCGTATGGCCGATCGCTTCGACGACGTCGGTATTGATCTTCATCGGCGGAATCTTGCTGGTCTGCTGTTGGATCCGGCCATGACCCTAGAGCGCGACAGGGGGAAGTGGAAGCATTTTGAGGGGCGTGCCGGGACCGGCGTTTGGCCCAAAGATCGGGAACAGCCGGAAATCGTCCTGGAAGGTTGATGCATGCCGCTGTGGAGCGTATAGGCGGCCCATGTCAGAACAATCCAGGCACGAGACGGGCGCCGTCGCGGAGGCGGTCGCGGACTGTCCACGCTGCCATAAGCCGCAGCCGCTATGCATCTGCGACAGCATCACGCCGATCGACAGCAGGATTTCGCTGCTGATCCTGCAACATCCGCAGGAACAGGACCGGGCGCTCGGCACGGCGCGGCTGACGGCTCTGCATTTCAAGGATGCTGTCGTGAGGATCGGACTGTCCTGGCCCAGCCTGTCAAAGGCGCTGGGGCGGCCGGTGCATGATCCCTCGCGCTGGGCGGTGCTCTATCTCGGCTCGGCGAAGGTCGCCGACCTCGATACCTCAAGCGAGGTCGTTGCCATCAACCGCAAGGGCGGGATCGAGGACGGTCAGCGCGGCATTCTCAACGATATCGAAGGCATCGTGCTGCTCGACGGCACCTGGAGCCAGGCCAAGGCGCTGTGGTGGCGCAATGCGTGGATGCTGAAATGCCGGCGCATCATCCTTGGGCCATCGCGTCCGTCGCGCTACGGACAGTTGCGGCGCGAGCCGCGGCGCGATGGCCTTTCCACCATCGAGGCGGCGGCGATGGTGCTGGCCGCCCTGCAGAAGCGGCCGGACATTGCCGAGACGTTGCACGCCGGTTTCGAGCGGATGCTGGCGCGCTATCGCGAGGTGCAAAGCGTATCGCCCGAGCTGGCCCCCCGACCGAAGCCGAAGCGGGACTATCGCCGCCGCCGGGCCTGACCGGGTATTCGCCGCCGTGACGCCGCTCGCCGTTGCTCCATAGCGTTTTCGAGCGAAGTGGATTCCGGTTCGCGTGAAGAAAAAGCGTCTAAACAAAATGTTAGACCCGCTTCTGATTCAAAAGGCTCTAATTGGTCTTGCCGTCCGATTCGGCGGGCTTGATCTCCGGCGATGTCTCGCTCCATTGCGACACGCAGCGCTCGAGATCCCTCAAGTTCTGCCGCATCTGTTCGAGCGAAAAACCAAGTGCGAAAAAGCGTTCGGCAACATCGCCCGGGACGCCGCGCGTCAGGCCGGCGCTGCGAACCGCTGCGACCGCCGCGGCGTAAGCCTCCAGCGCCGACTGGACCGGCCAGATTGCGGGGGCGCCCCGGCCGGTCCGCAGCGCCGCGGCCATCGCCGTGAGATAGTCGGACATCGCGTTGCTGACATCGGCAAGCGGCGCGGCGAGACGCTGCTGCAACTCGATCGGCAGCGGCGTCACGCTGGCGCGTCCGATCATCACGAGGTCGTGGCGCAGCCGCAGGATGGTGCGCAAAAGCGGCCCGGTGTCGGGGCCGGAGGAGAGCCTGGCCGCGCGTTCGCGTTCGGCCTCGGCGCCGACGGTGTTCAGCCCGACCAGCGCCGAGCCGATGCCGTCCTGCAGATTGTGAAGGGCTTCATTGTCGAGGCCACGGGTCAGGCCGGACAATAATTCCTTCAGCGCCGCGGCCATCAGTTCGAGCACCTGCGCGCCGTTGACGCGGATCTGGCTATGGGCGCGGGATGGGAACACCAGGAACGACACCACAAGGCCGGTGACGGCGCCGACCGTGACTTCCAGCACCCGGTCGATCGCGGAGTCCAGGGGATCGCCGTGGTTCATGAGCGGCAGCAGCAGCACGATGATCGCGGTGACGGTTGCCACGTTCAGGCTCGGGTTGATGGCGGCGATGAACGCCAGCGGCGCCACCGCCATCACCAGGACGGCGAGCAGGGCACCTTCGCCATGGTGCGGGATCAGCACGGCTACCGCGCCGCCATAGATCGCGCCGCCAATGGTCCCGACCAGATAGTCGCGGGTTGCCTTCAGCGACCGGCCGACGCTCATTTGCGTCACGATGATGGATGTCAGCACCGCCCACAGCGGCAGGGCAAGGTTGAGCGCCAGCGCGATCACGAGCGCGCCCATCGCGGCCACTGTGACCCGGACACCCAGGCCGAGTTCGACCTTTTTTGATTTGAGCCAATTGGTGGCAGGTTTGAGGAATGCGGTCATCCGAGCGGATCTGCGAGTTACATGGGCTGTTATAGAGAACTCTTGGCGCACCCTAAACAGCAGAGCGATCTGATCGGAGCCTCGTGGCCGCCAAAATGTTTCAATAAAATCAAAGAACTGGGGATGGAGGCCACGACCAGAATTGAACTGGTGTAAACGGTTTTGCAGACCGCTGCGTAACCACTCCGCCACGTGGCCCCATAGCTGCGGATCAATACAGAGCCTCAAGCGCTTAAGCAACCGACTCCTGTTTAGACGATCTGGGCGCGGGAACCATCGTGTCTTACCGCTGGGCCTGACCGGCCGCCGGGGTCGAACCGACCGGTGTCTGGTCGGCGGATTGCGGCGGCAACCGCGCATGCGCCATGTTGATCAGGCAATCGGATTGCGATGCCGAAATCGTGCCGTCGCTGCATTCGAATCTCGGGGGCAAGGCGTCGGCCGCCGGAGCGGGATTTGACGCCGTGACCTCTACCGGCTCGGCCGCATTGTTCCGTGCAACCGGTTTCTGCGACAGGGCGCAGCCGGTGCAGGTAAGCAAGATCAATAAAGCAGAGCCTGTCCGCATCGCATCGCTTCGGGAGGATATTGCGGCGGCCGACACGGCTGACATCGTTCCGTGCCAACCGGCTGGCCCGTCAATTCCGGCAACACCGATACAACGGAGACGCTTGATTCGGATACGCCCCGATGCGCCGCATGCCCGTGGCAGCTTGACCGGCAACATGGACCTGATGAGGGAGGCAGACGGTTGCGGAGCCGGCTCTGTCCCGGCTCTCGGGTCGATCAATGTCGGGCGTTGACCGGGTACGGCGCACGCGCGAGGGCCGGTCGCGCAATCACGCGATCAGGAGGCTGCGTACCAGCCGTCCGGAAATGGAATCAGCGGCCAGGCGTGCTCATTGTCGTTGGCGGCGTGGGGCGGTTGATGGGAAGCACGCGGGCTGATCAAGAAATCCTCCTGCGGGGCGGGCGCAACGGCCGTTCGCACGGCGTCCAGCAATCGCTCGAATTCAGCTTCACTCATTGCGCTCTCCCAAGTTCGAGAGCGCAACGTCTCAGAAGTGGTTTGTCGCTGGATTGAAGCGATTGCTCAAATTGTATCGATCGGGCGAGCGCGGCACATGTGGTTACTGAAATCTTATTCTGGTTATTAAAATGAGATCGTCCGCCGTCCCATCCGCTGCGAGAAAAATCGCATTCGGCTGTTGTTCTTTGCTGTATCCGCCGGAATGACGACCGCGCCCGCGGGCGGCGCCATCAAGCAAAAGAGTGTGGTCATCGGCGCAGGCCGATATCGCGACACTGCATAGAAGCGGGCCCGCACGCCGGACGTCGACCGGCTTTGCGCCGGGCGCAATCCCGAACGTGAAAGCGATCGTCGCCTGCCTGCGGCGGCAGGCCAATCTCGGATATTGAAGCCCGATGGGCTTGGTTTCAGAGCTGGAAATCCCGGATGAATTGCGGCACCTCGATGCCTTCGCGCAGCTTCGGATCCGACTCCGGCGGCAACGCGACGACCTGCAATGGAATAATGCCGGCCCAACAATCGAGCTTGTAGTCGTCCTCGTCATCGATGGGCGGTCCCGAGCGCAGCTTGGCCGAAGCCTCGTCGAGCCGCATCCGGATGATCCGCGTCGCCTTCCATTCCTGCTCGGTCGGTTGACGCGCGTGTTGCCACAGACCTTGTGCGACGCGATTCGTGAAAACTTCCAGCACGCGCTTCTTGTCGTCGTCGTTCTCGACAAACTCGGCATTGCCGAACGCCATGACCGACCGGAAATTGACGTTGTGGTTGAAGGCTGCGCGGGCAAAGACGATGCCATCCAGATGAGTGACGGTGAAGCAGACCGGAATGCCCTTCGACTGGGCCTTGAGCATGCGGCTGGCTGACGAGCCGTGCCAGTAGACATAATCGTCGATGCGCCAATGGTTGGTCGGCGTTACGTAGGGGGCTCCGTCGATCACATACCCGACCTGGCACACCAGGGCGGCGTCGATGATCGCATTGATGGTGTTCTTCTCGTAATCGCCCAGCCAGTGATACCGCTTCAGCCGCGTGCGTTCGCTCGGAGGCTCAGCCGCTGGAGCTTCGATCTTCCCGTCCATGAATATCCATCCATTCCATCGCTATACGTTAGAGAGATATAGCGAGAAACGTAAAATGTAAAATGAAATGATGCGGTGCGTAATTTCGCGGGGATTGCACTGGGTTCCCAGGCCTTGCCGAGCAGCGTCGGATCATCAAAATCATCGGACGCCAGCGAATGGCTTCAGAGCGACCTGCGCAACACGTCGAGTTCGGGCAGGAGGAGGACGCTCTCCTGCTCGTTTGGATCCGTGCGCGAGATGATGGCGACGGCCTCCTCGGTCTTGCTTGGATTGTAGGGCAGGTGCGGCACGCCGGCGGGGGCTCAGCGTAGAACGGATAGAATCCCGTTGTGAGACAAGGCGCGCCCTTTGACTTGTCGTTTTGCGCACCCGGCTGCGGGAGCGGAGCTAGCCGTTCATTCGCTAAATATGCGGATGGTCGCTGTGGGCGCCACGCGAGCACAGGGCGCGATTCAGATAACTCAGGGGATCAACGGTTCGGCCGAGTACATTCGTCAGCGCCGTCGATCCGGATGCAACCATCATCACGAGGGCAATCCACCGAACCGTTTTAAAACCTCGATCGGACCGTCTCGTCCCGCGTGATCGGCAGTGTGGCTGAACGCCGCCGCACCGATAAACCGCGGCAGAAGCGACATCGATCAGGATAGCGCCTCGTCGCGGGGCGCGATGAGGCGAGCGCCAGCTTCATGGATACGCAAACAGCATCGCGAGACTGGCGATATCCTGTTCGATACCCCGAAAAATTTACCGATGTCGGCGAACAGCGGCGAGCCGTTCCGAAGCCGGGACCTAGCGTCGAGGGGTGAATTTACTTTGCTTTGAGGGGAGAGCGAATGTTTGCGAACGGCTGCGAACAAATGAAAACAGCCATTTGGCTCCCCGGGCTGAATGAAGCTGCGAACTTTGAGTCGCCGATTCCCCTCAAACCTACGCCACAGCCCTCAAAGCGGATACGCAAGCGTGATCGTGACCGGGCAGAGAGGGTCCGGCTGGCCGGTGGCCCCAAGCCGACCCTGAGAGAGCGCGCCGTCGCCCTTGCCCTGGAGAAGGGTGAGGTTCGGACCAAGGACCTGACCGAAGTTGGCGTTCATCGTTGCTACCTTGCGCGAATGGTCGACGAGGGTTTGCTCGTTAAGGTCGGCTTCGGCCGCTACCGGGCAGTGCCTCCTAAAGCGGTTTGAAAGCACGATATGGACCGCTCGCGCTAGCGCGCAAGACGCCACCGCGGGCGGTCTTTGGGTCAAGTGCTCTGGCGTGGAAAATAGGCAGAATTCGTTACCGTCCTGAGCTTGCGGAACACACGGAGGCTCTCAGAATAATTATAACGGTATTTGATAATTCGTGATACTGTCTCAAATATCAGCCATATAAATTTGGTTCCTGTATGAATGATCGTTTTCTCTCGTTGCAGCTTTTCGCCCGCGTCGCTCGGACCGGCAGCTTCTCCATTGCCGGGCGCGAAATGGGCATGTCCCAGCCGACCGCCTCGCGCATCGTCGCCGCCCTCGAGAAGAAAGTTGGCGTCGCGCTACTGACGCGAACCACGCGCGGGGTGGCGCTCACGGAGGCTGGATCGGACTATCTTATCCGGGCCGAAGCAATCCTCGCCGCGCTGGACGAGGCCGATCACGCCGCGCGCGGCACAGGTGAGCTTCGTGGGGTCCTGCGCGTAGCAATGTCGACCTCGACCGCTTTGCGGTGCGTTCTGCCGCGGTTGTCGCGATTTACGGATTTGCATCCAAATCTTCGCATTGAGTTTGTGCTGAATGACGAAAAGCAGGATCTCATCGGAGACGGGATCGATGTGGCGCTGCGGGTTGGCTCACTTCCCGACTCATCGGCGATTGCTCGCAAGGTTGGTGTGGTTTTCCGCACTCTGGCCGCTTCGCCGGCCTATCTGGCCCGAGCTGGTACGCCGCGCGTTCCTTCGGATCTAACCAACCATTCCATCATCGTCGGCCCAGCGGGCCGGGGAGTGGAAGGATGGGCCTTCAAGAAAGACGGCAAGGCCACCTCGGTCCGCGTCGAGGGGCGGTTCGTGCTCAACGGGGCGGAGGGCGCGACGGCGGCGGCCGTTTCCGGGCTCGGCATCGTCTCGAATGGAGCCTTCGGCATGATGAAGGAGCTGGAGAGTAGGTCACTGGTGCGGGTTCTGCCCGATTGGGAGATGGGGACCGCGGAGGCCCATGTCATCCTGGCAGCCGGTCGCGCCGCCAAGCCGTCCGCCAGGGCGTTCTCCGATTTCGTCTATTCTCAATTTCGAGAATTGGAAGCGACGTGGGACCGGGTCGAGCGATTGACGCCTTTCCCTTCCATCGGCTTCGCGGTCGACGCCCGTGCCCCTTTGGAGGTTGGCACCTAAGCCGCATTCGCTCGCCGGAAGCCTAGGCTCGCGCGAATACCTGATAGAAACGCCTGGAAGATGTGCCGATGGTGGCGTGCGAATGCCCCGCGTTGGCCGTCGCATCATGCGCTGGCCCGCATGGAACGCGCCATTTATTCAGAAATTGTATTTCTAAAAGTCAATTCTTCGGCCTACTGAGACCGAATTGCATGAGCCATCTGCTGAGCAAGGGAAGCATTTCCGAAGTTCAGCAGGGATGAAGTCGTGCGGTTGCAGGAAAAACTAGACGCGTTCACATCCGATCTGATCAAGAGCGGACAGATCCCCGAACCGATCGTCAAACGATTGATCGCCGGCATCCAGGAGCTGGTGGCCAGCGGCAAGTCGGAACGCGCTCTGAAGGCCGGCGACGTTGCTCCGTCGTTCACGCTACCGGACGAGAGCGGACGGCTGGTCAGTTCGGTCAAGCTGCTCGGGCAAGGGCCGCTCGTCATCAGCTTTTACCGCGGCGTCTGGTGCCCGTACTGCAATATCGAGCTGCAGGCGTTGGAAGAGGCCCGCGCGGACATTGAGGCGAGGGGGGCATCGCTCATCGCCGTGTCGATGCAGAACGCCGCGAACAGCCGCAAGTCGGTGCGTGAAAACAAGCTTGGCTTCCCAGTTCTGGTCGATGCTGGCGGCAAGATCTCGAACAAATTCGGGCTCCGATATGCGCTCTCGCCCGAGACGATCGAACTTTACCGCACGCTCGGCAACGATCTGGAAGCGATCAACGGTGAGAGCAGTTGGTCGCTGCCTATGCCAGGCCGCTACGTCGTCGGCCAGGACGGCGTGATCGCATTCGCTGAAGTCAATCCCGACTACACCCATCGGCCTGAGCCGAGCGACCTTCTCCCGATCCTCGATCAGCTCGCCCGCGCCAAGGCCGACTGATCGGGTGGGCGCGGTCGTCCTTCTGCTCGCGCCTCTCGACGAAGCCCGGTCCCACGAAATCCGACGTGCCGGGAACATCTCAACCTCAACTGAAAATGGAAAGCTCTATGTCTGAATATCTTCTTGATCTCACCAAAGAGTTCGCCGGCCGCCGCGCCCTTGTCACCGGCGGGTCCCGTGGCATCGGCGCCGCTGTTGCGCAACGCCTCATCGATGGCGGCGCAAAGGTTGTCGTCACCGCGCGCAGTACACACGCCGAAACGCCGAAGGGCGCGACGTTCATCACTGGCGACACGCGCACCCTGGATGGCGCGCAGAAGGTGGCCAAGGAGGCGATCGCCGCGCTCGGTGGTCTCGACATCCTGATCAACAACGCCGGGGCCGCTCGCCTCCATCTGCCGGCCTCAACCGCGATTTCGGACGAGGAATGGGTCGATAGCCTGAACATCAACTTCCTGGCCGCGCTGCGCATCACCTACGCATCGCTGGACGAGCTCGTTAAGACCAAGGGCTCGATCGTCAATGTCACGGCCGGCGGACGCATCGCGTTCGGCGGTCCGATGGCGCACTACGGCGCGGCCAAGGCCGCGCTGAACAACTGGTCGGAATCGCTCGCCAAGGAGCTGGCGCCGAAGGGGGTGCGCGTTAACATCGTGTCGCCCGGACCGATCATCACCCCCGGAGGCGACGAGGTTCGCAACACCATCACCCAGGCGATGGGTATCACCGACGAGCAGTTCTTTGCCACCGTGCCGCTCGAAGGCCGCGCCGGAAAGGCGCAAGACCTGGCGGAAGCCATCGTCTTCCTCGCGTCGCAGCGGGCCTCCTACATCACCGGCGATACGCTCTTCGTCGGCGGTGGCTGGGGCACCCTGGCCGGCATCTGATCACGGCGCCTGCCGCTCCTGACATTTCGTGTCAACGCCGGGCGCCGGGCACCCCCGGTTTCCCAGCAAAAGGGTGAAATATGATTGATCTGCACTATTGGACCACGCCGAACGGCCACAAGATCACGATGTTCCTGGAAGAGGCAGGGCTTCCTTACAACATCGTCCCCGTCAACTTGGTCCAGAACGACCAGTTCAAGCCTGAATTTCTTGAAATCGCGCCCAACAACAAGATCCCGGCGATCGTCGACCACGAGCCTGTCGGTGGTGGCAGCCCGATCAGCATTTTCGAGTCGGGCGCGATCCTCCTCTATCTCGCCGAAAAGACGGGACATCTCCTGCCGAAGGATATTCGCGGCCGAACGGAAGCGTTGCAGTGGCTGTTCTGGCAAGTCGCCGGCCTCGGGCCGATGCCAGGTCAGCTCATCTTCTTCCTCCGCAACAACGAGAGCTTCCCCTTCGCGATCGACCGCTACCGGGCAGAAACGGCCCGGCTGTTCGGCGTCCTGAACAAGCGGCTCGAAGATCGAGAATGGCTCGCTGGCGATGCTTATTCCATCGCCGATATCGCGGCCTACGGCTGGTCGGCGCCATATAGCCTCTTCGGCTTGGACGTCGATGAATACCCGGCGTTGGAGCGCTGGCTTGAGGCCGTGGCCTCGCGTCCGGCGACCGAGCGCGCCTATGCGATCGCAAAGGAAATGAACCCGAACGCGCCTCAGCCGGTGCGCCGTGCGGAACGCATAGCGGCGAAGAGCGCGGCGTGACGCGCCGTTTCCCGATGCCCGCAACAAACTGTCAGTAAAAAAGGAAGGAACATCTCATGAGCAAAATTCTCGTAACCGGCGCGAGCGGGGACATCGGCAGGAAGACAGTTCTACATCTTCTGAAGAAGCGGCCCGCGAGCGATCTGATCGGGCTCGTCCGGGATCCGGCGAAGGCGGAGGATCTGGCGGCGCTCGGCGTCGAGCTGCGCCAGGGCGACTATCTGGATCGTGAATCGCTCACGCGCGCCTTTGTCGGCGTCGAGAAGCTGATGCTGACGTCGACACACGCCTTCACCGATCGCAAGACGGCTCATGCCAACGCGATCGAAGTGGCAGCCGAGGCCGGCGTGCGGCACCTAGTCTATATGCCGATCTATCGCAAGGCCGGCTCGACCTTCACGATGAAGGAAATCACCGAAGAGGACATCTTCTCGATCGAGAAGCTGCGGTCGTCGGGTCTGGCCTATACGCTCGTGCAGCATCCGCCCTTCATGGAGCCCGCCATCATGTATGCCGGGCCGAACGCCGTGGAGACAGGCGTTCGGGTGCCGGCGGGCAACGGCAAGTTCACGGCGGCGACCCGCGACGATCTGGCTGCGGCCCATGCGACGGTCCTCGCCGAGCCGGGGCACGAGGGCAAATCCTACTATCTGTCGGGCGCACCAGCGGTCTCGTGGGCCGACATTGCCCGTATTCTCTCGGAGATCCATGGCAAGGACGTGTCCTACATTGCGATCTCCGACGAGGAATACATCGGCTCGATGGCGGCGCTCGGCTTCCCCGATTTCGTCGCCCCGTTCATCCTGAAGTGGGTTCAGGGCATGAATCAGGGCGAGTGGGAGGAGGTCACCGGCGATCTCGAAGCGCTCATCGGCCGCAAGCCCACGACGCCTGCCGAGTATCTGCGTTCGGTCGCGGAGGCGGCCCGAGCCAAGGAGAGCACGTCATGAAGATCGGCTTCCTGGGAGCGGGCGTCGTCGCCCAAACAATCGCCAAGCATGCGCTCGCTGCCGGGCACGAGGCCGTCCTCAGCAATTCGCGCGGACCGGAATCGCTAGCGTCACTGGTGGATGAACTTGGGCCCGGCGCTTCGGCTGGAACCGTGCAGGAAGCCGCCGGGCAGGGGCTCGTTGTCCTGGCCGTCAACTGGCCGGGCGTGCAGAAGGCCCTATTCTCGATCGGCGACTGGAAAGGCCGGCTTCTCGTCGATGCGACCAATCGCATTGCGAGCTTCAACCCGCTCTCGCTCGGCGACATTTCGGGTCGGACCTCCAGCGAGATCGTCGCCGATCTCGCGCCGGGAGCCTGCGTGGTCAAAGCATTCAACTCCGTGCCGATGTCCTGGATCTCGGACTTCACCCCTTCAAAGCCGCGCACCGTTCTTTTCATCTCCGGGGACGATGGCGAGGCGAAAAAGCCCGTGCATGATCTGATCGAGGAGATCGGTTTCACCTGTGTGGACCTCGGCTCGCTTGCCGTCGGCGGGCGCCTGCAGCAGCTCGGAGGGCCGCTCGCGGGGATCAGGCTCAACTTCATCGAGAGGTTCTCGCTATGAAGGCGCTCGCCTATGAAAAGGCCCACAAGCTCGAAGACTTCGCGATCGAGCTTGTCGACGTGGCAGAGCCGTCACTGCGCGACACCGATGTTCTGGTCGAGGTTCGCGCGATTGGCGTCAACCCGGGCGAAGCCTTCTTTCGCGGCGTGCGGAGCGCCGAACCCGGCGGTCGGGTCCTGCTGGGCTGGGAATTCGCAGGCGTCGTCGCCGCCGCCGGTGCGTCCGCCGGACGCTTCAAGGTGGGCGATCGCGTCTATGGCACGGGCGACATGACGCGCGACGGCTGCTGGGCAGAGCGCGTCGCCGTCGACCATCGCATTCTGGCCGCTATACCCGATCGCCTTTCATTTGGTCATGCCGCGAGCCTGCCCATCGGCTCGTTGACGGCGTGGGAAGCTGTCTTCCGCGACCAGGGTGAATTGCCGCGCGACGTCGATCGCGTCCTGATCCTCGGCGGTGCCGGGGGTGTCGGCTCGATGGCGACCCAGATACTGAAGGCCATGACCGGAGCTTATATCATCGGCACCGGATCGCGGCCGGAATCGAAGGCGTGGAGCGAGAAGATGGGCGCCGATCTGGTGCTCGATCACAGCAGCGACATTGCCGAGCAACTCGCTTCGGCCGGCATACCCTCACTTGATCTGGTGCTTTCGACTGCGAAGACTGCCGAGCAAATCGGCTGGATCGCGCAGGTGCTGCGACCGTTCGGTCACCTCTCGGTGGTGGACGCGGGCGCCTCGCTCGACGTGAGCCCGCTAATGATGAAGGCTGCGTCAGTCCACCTGGAGATGGTCTTCAGCAGGATCATGAACGGTACCGCGCCGGAGAAACAAGGCAACATCCTGGAGACCATTGCCTCCCTCGTCGACAAAGACCTCGTGGTTCCGATCGCGACCACACGGCTAAAGGGCCTCTCGGCGGAAACGATGAAGGCTGCCCACGAGCTTGTCGAGAGTAGACGGACGATCGGCAAAGTCGTCATCGAAGCTTGATTGGGCGGAACACGCGAGGCTCTCCACGCCTTCGCCAGTCGCTGGGCAAACCTCGTCCGAAGAGATGTTCATCGGTGATTTTCGAAGCGGACCCTCATAGAGCAAGCGCCTCGACGGCCTTGTTGGCCTTTGGCACGACTTCGGCAGCCAACCAGGGAAGGTTCATCCCCTCGGCCCGAACGGTCTGCACATCCTCGATGCCAATGAAGCCCAGGATTTGCCGCAGGTAAGGCTCGACAAAATCCCATGGGAGCCATGGGCCTTCTGTAAAAACTCCGCCTGACGCCAGCACCAGGATTGCTTTCTTGTCCTTCGCCAGGCCGACGACCCCGCCATCGCCATACCGGAAAGTCCTACCCGGCCGCACGACCAGGTCGATCCATGCTTTGAGCGCGGAGGGAATTCCGAAATTCCACATCGGCGTTGCAATCACAAGAAGGTCGGATTCCAGCAGTTCGTCGGTCAGATGATCCGACTGGCGAGCCGCCCCCTTCAATCTCTCTGCTTCGCCCGGGTCCTTCGTCGAGATTGCCCGGAGCGTAACATCATCCAGATGGGGCAGATGCTCGGCGGCGAGGTCACGGCGAATGAGCTTTGCTGATGGATAGAGCCCGATGAGCCGTGCGGCGAGCGTATCGGCTACCGATCGACTCGCAGAGTCCTTTCCCCTTGGGCTCACCTCAATCAAGAGGATTTGCTTCATCTCAGGATCTCCCGGATTTTACGGAATGTCGATGTCTTAGCCAGCGTCCGCCGTCAGCGCGTTCCATGCCGCAAGAGAGTCCATGTAGTCCCTCCAGTGCGCGATTTTCCGACCTTCAATCCTTATGATTGAGGCGAAGCGGTTGTTGTACTTCACACCTGTTGCGAGGATGGTCCCATGGACTTCATACTCGATGACGACGACACGGCCGTCGTCCGTCTTGTGGGTGATCAGACTGTCTGCAGCCTGGAGCTTGATGTTGTCGACGTAGCCGGCGAACTGAGTCATCAGATCGGCACGCCCCCGGACAATGCGAGGCCAACCGGGGAAGTCGTAGAGAACCTCGTAGATGACGCCATCAGAGACGACATCGAAAAAGTGCTCGCCATCGACCAGGTCGCCCAGCGCCCCTCGGACCAGCTCGAAGTAAGGACTGGCGCCCTCGTAAGCAGCATATTTCGAACTCGGCATCCTGGGCTCTCCACGCGCGTTTCGCGATGTTACTTACGAAAGGAGAGCTACCTATATGCCGGGAGCTGATATCAAAGAAGAAGGCACTTTGGGATCAGTAGCTAACACCGAGGTAAGTTATGAGAAGACCGAGCAAAACCGGCCAACTGGATCCTGCAGCGATCTGCAGAAGCTCCGACCCGATGGCAGTGCGGGAACTGCTGACGAAGATCGGCGACACGTGGACCATCTTCCTCGTCCTCTCGCTCGAGCTGCTCGGCGGACGCGCTCGATTTTCCGAGCTCGAACGTGCCGTACCCGGGATTTCGCAGAGGATGCTGTCTTTGACCCTGAAAAATCTCGAGCGGGATGGGCTGGTCGTCCGCGAGCTGTTTCCCGAGGTGCCACCCCGCGTCGAATACGAAATGACAGACCTTGGAAGGAGCCTGCTGGCGCCCACCCAGGGACTTGTCGACTGGGCCAAGGCGAACTGGGAGCAGGTCAGGAAAGCACAATCCAAGTATGATGTGCGGTAGGCTTCGCGGCTCTTCGCCCTTCGGGCTTCCATCCCTTCTGCGTGGTCATAGCGATGGAGCTTTTCTTCCGTAGAGCCTGACCTTATCGCGACTTGGCGACAGTTCGGCAAACCAGTCTCAGGCCGCTTCAACGCCGAGCCGCGAATAACTTGGTCGCCTCGAAGACGAGGTGGTTGCCGAACCGGATCGAGATGCTCGACGACCGCCGCCGCGTCGGCGGCGTAGTGGTCCACCCTCGGCACGCTATACTACGCTACAGCTTGATGGCGGACCGAGAACAATGAAGATGAGCACTATTCCTACGCCATAGCCACCTAAGGCGCACTGCGGCTTCTCCACTGCCGCGAGCCCACTCCATCGGAATGGATGGAATTGGATAGAAATTCGGTCGGTCTTCATTTCCTGGAGCCGCTATATCGTGACCGAGGTCGAACCGGAGGTCGTCCTGTCGGCGGCCGACGACCAGGTGTCCGCTCCCAAAATGCGAGTAGTCGCTTCAGCACCGGCGTTCGCGATCAAGGCGCGATCGCTACCGGGGCGCTTTTCTTCCGATATTTGCCAAGCGTTGGCGCTGCCGGGGCTGCGCCCTGGCAATGCGAGTATGTAACGTGAGCGATAGCTCATATCTTTCCCGTAGGCGGAATTGACAGCGCGCCCCCGCCGAAACCGGGAAGCGCGAGGCGGCAACCGCGAAGCCGGGAGATTCGAACGCATGAGACAGCGCGCAAAATACGGCATCGACGCGCCGAGAGTGGTTCGCGCGTACATCGTTTTCGGCGTTTTGCTGGCATTGCCGGCGCTGATCGGTTTCGCATGGCCCGGATCAAGTCCCATTCCCGCGCCCTGGAGTATCGGCGCCGCCTTGTTCGCGGCGCTTCTGCTTGCTTGGGCGGCCGTCATGCTGAGGTCCAGCCTTGTGGGCAAGATGCGGGTACGCGACCGCCTGGTTGACGCGCTTGCCCTTTCGGGAAATGAACGCGTGCTCGATGCCGGATGCGGTCTGGGTTTGGCCCTGATCGGTTGCGCTAGGAAACTTACCACGGGCAAGGCTGTCGGCATCGATCTTTGGGCCGGGCACCTTTCCGGCAACAATCCGGACGCGGCGCGGGCCAACGCGGTCGCGGAAGGCGTTGCCGACCTGGTCCAGATCGAAACCGGGGATATCACAAAGCTGCCCTTCTCCGACGCGGTATTCGACGCCGTCGTCTCGATGACCGTGATCCACAATATCCCTTCGCAAGAGGCGCGCGACCAAGCGGTGCGCGAGTTCGTCCGCGTGCTGAAGCCGGGCGGCCGCGTCGCGATCTTCGATCTCCTTCACACGGCCCGCTATGGGGAGATATTGCGTCAGGCGGGCTTGACGGTCGAGAGCCTGGGCACCGATCTGCTGTGGCTTTGGCCCTGCCGCTCGTTGCTCGCGCGAAAGCCGGAAGCCGACGATCCTCAAGGCGTGGTCACGGCATCGTCATGACCACGCCACCGGAATATCTGGGCATTAAGCCGGCGGCGGTTGCAGATATCCGGTTATGAGACGTGCGGTTTCGTCGATCAGCATCTCGGCATCCTGCAGAATTTCGGTGGGGTACAGGACGGCCGTATGGGTCAGCGTCTCTATCGATGTCGCACACATAAATGCCGCCAGATCGAGGTCCCTGACACGCAGTTCGTCGCGGCGGCTTTCGAGATAGCCCCGGAAGAGGGCGTGGCCTTCGCGGTTGAGCGCTTCCACATTCTCCAGCCGCCCGACGCGCGGAATCTGCTCCGCAAGCACGCGATGCAGCCTGGGATCGATGCGGTGGGCCTCGATCGCGACGGCGACAAGCCTTCGCACGGCCCGCTCGATCGGCTGCGAAGCGATCTCGGTCAGCACCGTGCGCACACGCCGCATGATCTGGCGATTGTGCCGGTCGATGACGGCGGCAACGAGCGCTTCCTTGGAAGGATAATATTGGTAAAGCGAGCCGATGCTCACGCCGGCTAGATCCGCGATCCGGTTGGTGCTGGCTTTGTCGTAACCGTCGCGGACCAGGATACGGGCGGTCGCCTCGACAAGCGCATCGACGGTGGCGCGCGATCGCGCCTGCGAGGCCTGCTTGCGGGGATTTGTAAGCGGTTTGCGCGCCATGTCCCGTGACCCGAAATGCGCGTGGAAGACGAGCTATCGCTCATATCCTATCGCCGGGCGATTTCGAATCAACAAGGGCGCGGCGGCGTGCGCGCCCCATTGATGTCCTCAGCCCCTTTTTGCGTCCCTTGGCGGCGGCCTTATCCACCGTCGTGGACACCCCGCCACAGCGGCAGAACAGGACTGTGGGGCCACGAACGATGAAGATGGGCACTACAGCTACGTCATAGCCACCTAAAGCCCGCTATAGCTTCCCATGTCGCTGGGCCGTCCGGCGGATGGGCGTCTCCGCCGCGATCATCATGCGACCTTCACGGTGAACTCGTTGCCACGCCCTTCGCCGAGAGGGAGAGACTGCGAGACGTAGCCGTTCTCGGGATCGCGGACGTAATCCAGATAGTCCGCCGCGAAGGCGTTCTCGCCGAGGATCACCGCGCCGGCCTTCAACTGGGGCTCGATCAGCTTGAGCACCGACAGGTAGAGCGACCAGGCACCGTCGATCAGCACCAGATCGACTTCGCCGCCGACATCCTTGAGTGTCTCCAGCGCGTCGCCTTCCCGAATGTCCACCAGATCGGCGAGTCCGGCGGCATCGAGATGCGCCCGTGCCCGTGCCACCTTCGCCGGCTCCAACTCGGAGCCGATGAGCCGACCGCCGCCATTGTCGCGCAGCGCGGCGGCGAGATAGATGGTGGAGACGCCCATTGAGGTACCGAACTCTACGATCCGCGACGCCTTGCAGGCACGCGCGATGGCGTAGAGAAAGCGGCCATAGCCGGGCGATACGGACAGAAAATGTGCGGCATGGCCGCTATAAACTCGCCGGTAATCGGCACGCTCATCGGCGATCATCTGCGCCGCGAGTTGCTCGATCGTGCTGCCGGAGGCTTCCATGCCGGCGACGACCTCTTTCATCAATTCGCCATCCGCCGCTTCGGCATCCCGATGAAGCTGGGTCAGAAGTTGGGCGATGCGCCCGCTGGTCAACGTGTTCATGCTGTTTCCTTCCCGATCATGGGAGCCGATCGGCCTCGACTGGCTGATGACAAGCTGGTACAGGGAACCGAGCTTGGCGTCATTCCGAATGTCAGACAGAATGTTATTCAATCTCGCCATCATGCCCGATTGTCGGCCGTGCCGCTTCTGAACGATCTCTCGGACGAATCGGAGTGGGTCGAGCCGGACGATGTGCCCCGTCCGGTCGTCACCTACGGCTTCGCATCCGAAACCTTCGGCGATTTCGAACTGGAACCGCACTTCCACGCCAAGAGCCAAATCCTGCTCGTCCAGCGCGGCGCGCTGAGCTGCGAAGTCGAAGGCGGCCTATGGATTGTGCCACCGCGCAGTGCCGTGTGGATACCGGGCGGAGCGCTGCACGCCATTAAGGTGACGGGCGCATTGGAAGGCTATGGTGCATTCGTCGCTTCCGGCATCGGCGCGGGCCTGCCCACGGCGTGCCGCGCCGTCTCGGTGACGCCGTTGCTGCGCGAACTCCTGATCCGCTCCGCCAATCTGCCGCTGCTCTACGAGGAGGGCGGCGCGAACTCCCGATTGATGGCGGTGCTGCTCGACGAACTGGCGGCGGCGAAGGACGAAGACCTGCATCTGCCGATGCCGGCCGACCCACGCCTGCGCCGGATCATCGACCTGATGATGGCCTCGCCGGCGGATCGAGGGACGCTCGACGTTTGGGCAGAGAAAGCAGGGCTGAGCGCGCGGACGTTGGGCCGGATCATTAGCCGGGAGACGGGCATGAGCTTCGGACGCTGGCGCCAGCAACTCAGCGTGATCCTCGCCGTGAAGTGGCTGGCCGGGGGCGCATCGATCCAGCAGGTCGCGGCCGATCTCGGCTACGAGAGCGTGCCGAGCTTTGTGACTATGTTCCGCAAGGTACTCGGTACTTCGCCGGGGCGCTACATGGCGGAACGCCATTCAGGGCGAACGTGAGGTTCGAGATCAGCAGGCGACGTAGAGAACGCCGATTCTACGACCCAACCACCTTCGGCACGCTATACTACGCTAGAACTTGATGGCGGGCCGTGAACGATGAAGATTGGGACTATTCCTACGCCATAACCACCTAAGGCACCCTAAGCCTCTCCCATGGTATGGCCTTTATCGAAATGGATGGAATTGGATATAAGTTCGGCAGGCTCTCTATTCGAGGGCCGGCACGATCGGGGCCGACAGCTAACTGTCTGCTCAATGGTGGCAAGTTCAAGAAGCGGTCGTTCGCTGCTCAACGGAGCGCCTCCGCGAGTCGTAGCAGCATCGCGGTGACAACCTGGGGATCAAGAGGTGCCGCAGCGTTCCGGCACGCGCTTCTGCATCGGCCACGATCCCAGACGCCTCTTCCAAGGCATCCCGACCCAACGCCGTCAGCTCGGTCGTTTGCACTCGCCCGTGTTCGGGATGGGGTGTCCGCGCGATAAAGCCCGAGCGCTCAAGTGCAACCAGGATTCCCTGCATCGTTTGTGGAGTCACGAAGGCGCGGCGCGCGAGCGCGGCGTTCGAGGCACCTGGTTCGACCTCCAAGAAGGCGAGGACTGCATACTGGGGCGTGGTCAGTCCAATTTCCCGTAATCCAGTGTCCAGCCGGGTGCGAAGAGCCTGTTGAGCCTGCTTCAACGCAAAGCCGACCCGCTGCAACGCCACACGCGTCCTCGCCCAGAAGGCACAACTGTTGGTATTCTTCCCACTTTGAGAGCGTGCGGGGGTGGTCACGTGAACCTGTCGTCGCCTTGGGGCGTGTTGAAACCTATTGCGGCAAGGATGCCGTCTGTCGTCCGCGAGCACGAAGTCCTGCGCGTTGCCGCCGTTATCCATGGCAAGGACAAGGCAAAGGCAGCAGCACGGCGAGAAGTTCTATTCTGGGCTCAAAAACGGTGTGGTGGCCGTCTCCCCAATCATGCCTGGGAATTTGAAGAGTTCGATTAGTTGAACTGAATCTCGTTGATCGACGTCGTGTTGGTGATTGTGATGGTGGTCGGGCTTGCCCCAGCAAAGGTTGCAGTGCCAGCGGGAACTCCGTTCGGCGACCAATTGGCGCCTGTCGTCCACTCAACTCCGGCGCTGGCCCATGTCGTAGCCTGCGCTCATGCGGCCGATGCAAGCGTGAAGCTGCAATTCATGAGCACGACGCCCACCAAGCAGAGGCTTCTGTTCAGCACAAGCATGTTCGAACAGCCTCCAGCCGATGGAATCAAACTATTCTTCCAGCGCGTCGATCACCTTTGACCGAATCTGTAAGAGAGCTTGAGCTTCAACCGGAAGTAGGGCTGTTCAAAATTATACAGTCAGCTCGCAGAGTGCGCAGGAAGTTCGCACTGAGCAACAATTGTCACTGTGGAATTAAACGGGAACTCGGCCGGACTTCATGCTTCTTTATTAGACGCAATGGCGGCTTCGCGCGATGGACGCAAACGCCTAAACCGACTGTTCGTTGGTAGCATGGTCCCTCGCGATCAGGCCAATACGTCATGCCGCTCGTCAATCGAGTCGTAGCATCGAAGCCGTCTCATTCATCAATTCAAACTCCAGTGCTGTGAATAACGCTGGAGAAAGCTGTGGCCTTGCGAATCCCGCAGAGGTAGCGAACCAAGGTAGCGACTTTAGCTC
>NZ_JAAVUS010000011.1 GCF_018449525.1 Bradyrhizobium sp. dw_78 | reverse complement strand
ACTAGAGCGTGACCGCCCTATGGAGCGGGGCCGTCAAGACCGCGCTTCTTTTCCCGCCTCAAGATCGGACATTCCTCGGCGAGCACTCGACGGCCGCGATGTGTCATCAGCAGACGTCGGCGTTCAACCGATGGCGCGACGTCTTTGGGATATTTCATGCTTGGTTTGAGAAGCGCCGCCATTGGAGGCGACCCGCACAGCCATCGAGGCGCCCGGCCTATGGAAGCGGCAAGACGATCTCGCACTAGGCCTTGCTCGCGCCAATCGAAATGCACTTCCCCCCTGAGCTGGTGCGCAATTATATTTTCCATGACACGCGTGCCGAACCCGCGGTGCGCGGGCGGCGTGTCAGCCGGCCCGCCTGACTCGATCCAGCGTAAACTGAGCCGTCCGTCCGCCGTACGCGACCAGGCGATTTCAACGCGACCATCCGCTACCGACAGCGACCCGTATTTTGCCGCGTTGGTTGCGAGTTCATGCAAGGAGATCGCAATTGTCTGAGCCGTGTTCGGCTCCAGCAACAGGGGTGGTCCGTCAATTCGCACGCGTTCCACAGTCTGGCCGCAGTAAGGCGAAAGCTCCTGGGTGACCAGATTGTGAAGCTCCGCTCCGGTCCAGCGCGATTGTACGAACAGCCCATGGACCCGTGCGAGGGCATTGATGCGCCCTTCGATCAATCGCTTGAGATCATCGGATGTATCGGAATGAGAAAGACGCACCGTCGCCAGCACAGTGGACAAGATGTTCTTTGTTCGATGCTCGGCCTCGTGTGCGAGATTGACGATTTGCGCCTCGCTGCGTTTGCGCTCCGTTATGTCCTGGAAGCAGTTGACCGCGCCGACAACGTTTCCATCGATGTCCTTGATTGCCTCGATGTCAACGAGCGCGATGCCGCGCACGCCGTCCGGTCGCTCGATGTGTACTTCCTGTTCGCGCACGGAAATGCCGGTACGCAGCACGTCTGCCATGGGGCATTGATGGTGTGGAAGCAGACTGCCGTCGGGGCGGAACATTTGGTACGATCCACAAAATCGTTCGTTGGGGTCGCCGGGTCTAGGCGAACGACCCCATAGTTCGGCAGCGCGGCGGTTGTATTGCAGCACCAGACCGTCCCGGTCACAGACATAGACGGCAAACGGCAGTTGTTCGAATAGCCGCCAGGGTAATTCGAAAACCTATTCCTCATCCCGCCAACCAAAGACGACGCTGGCTGCGTTGACGACCGCAGCGACCTCCATTGAGGCTCTCACGGGTTGACGCTGGAGGGAGTGTATTCCGTCCGAAGATCTATCGCTCATTGCGCTATAATCCGTCCCAATTTCACGATCCGCGTCCACTATCTCGATTTGGCGGCATGTGGTGTGAGTACGCGTTTCATGTCGGCATATACTTTCAACTGCGCTGCGCTGCGAAGCGCATGCTGTCTCGCCTCTCCTTCGGGCAATTGCTTCGCCTCATCGGCGCGCGCATCTGCCTGCTCTTCCAACTCGTCGGCCGTCAAAAATACGACCTTTTTCCTATATCGGCGTGCGGCCATTGTAGCTCCGTTGAATTTGCCAAAATCTAGTTCGGGGATTTAAGCTCGCCGCGAAGCCACCCTCTCGCATCGCCGCTCATGGGGTCGCTGACCACCAAGGTTCGCTGGACACGGTCGCACTTGGGGCACGCGAAGGTACGGAATTCATAACCCGCCGGACCGGGCGCAGTGCGGTGCAAGATCGTGCGGGTCTGGCAGTGCTGACAGCGTGGGCGCTCTATGACGCTGAGGGACGGCCCAGTGGATAATGCTCGTAAGCCGGGCATGGGAGGCACCCCTTCAATCAGGCGGGTGCATAACGTGCTGCCGGACACCCACCTCTGACGGGGGGGGGGGCATTTTCACGCCGTGGAAATCCGCCTGTTGGTCAATATTGACCAAAACACGCGATATTTAATATTTAGGCATTGGTGGCCAAAGGAGGGCTCGTGAAGCCTGCAAAGCGACAATTCGATCCCCAGGCTTTTCTGGCCAAGGTGGGGTCCGGCAAGACGATTTCGAAATATCGTAAAGGCCGGATCATCTACGCCCAAGGCGAAGAGGCCGACAGGATTTTTTACATCCAATCAGGCAAGGTGCAGGTGACCGTTGTTTCTGAACAGGGCAAAGAAGCAGTCGTCGGCATTTTGGAAACTGCGCAGTTTTTTGGCGAAGGATGCCTGAATGGTCAGGCGGTCCGCGTTGGATCCGCGAGGGCGATAGAGGAGTGCGTTATCACCTCCATAACGCGGAGGGCGATGCTGGCGGCGCTTCGGAAGGAGCCAAGGTTTTCAGAGCTTTTCATGACCTATCTGGTGACCCGGAGCAATCGCATCGAAGAAGATTTGATCGACCAGTTGTTCAATTCGAGCGAGAAGCGGCTCGCACGTCTTCTTCTTTTGCTTGCCAATTTCGGGAAAAATGGAAAGCCGACACCCATCGATGCTTCGATCAATCAGGCTACCTTAGCGGAGATGATCGGAACGACCCGATCCCGCGTGAGCTTTTTCCTGAACAAATTTCGCAAGCTCGGATTGATCAGCTACAACGGAAAGATCGAAGTGCATCGCTCTCTGCTGAACGCGGTCTTATACGAAAAACCTCAGTTGGAGAGAGACGAAAAGCCGGCCGAATAGAGCGGCTGATCGCACGACAGCGGCTAAACGTGTGGCCGCCTTACTTCCGGTCCCGCGCCTCCGCCGACAATGCAAGTTTAAGCCATTCCTCAGCGACCCGGAGCCAAGCTTCCTTGTCCAGCGGGTTGTAGGCCCGAGCTGCTTGCTCTCGCGCCTCTTCGGCTTGCTTACGCAATCTGACTGCTTCGTCTTGCACCATCACTCGACAATTGCATAACCCGGCCTTCCGATCCAATCGTGCCTTTTGATTTCAGATTTGCGTCGATCTTGCCTATTTTTGCCATTTTGGCGGCAGGGCTTCCACTCTGGAACCAGACATAGGGTGAGCCGCAGAAAGGGGCTTGACGTCACAGATCGGATTACAGAAGGGATGGAAGCCCGAAGGGTGAAAACCCGAAACTCGGGGTTTCAGCGCAAGCCGACAGCCCGGTCCCGCAGGGAGACGGCGATCTTCAAGACACGCTCAAGGCGCCAACCGCGGCAACGCGTTTTCCAGGTGATACATCGCACCGAGAACCCACACGCCCCCCGCCGCGGCAGATGGAACGATGTCGATGTGAGAGGATGAGACGCGCTCGCGCAAAGTCCTTGCGATGTCATCGAGCTTGTCTCCTGAGACCAGAACGCAAAACGAAGACCAGCTCCGCTCGACATCAAGGTCGCGCTGTTGTGCATCTTCCAGCGCGATCCAGGCTCCGCCGATCTTTGCAAATTGCCGCCGAACAATTTCGTGTTTCACGTCGCCCCCGTGACGGGTGTATGACCGAGCGCGTCCGACTAGGGGCGTATCTCATGCAGCGACTGGCTCGCCGCATCATAGACGCGGATCTGAAGCATCGGGAACCGCTGTTTCAATTCGGTAGCCCCGCGCTCGGCTCCTTCCTTGGTACTGAACTCGGTCTTGATGCGACCATCGATCTCAAGGGCGTAACCGGTCGTTGGTTTGTTTTTGGAAGTGAGCGCCATGTCCCCTCGCCCGTCGGCATATCATCGATCCACTCTGGCTACGGCGAGTCTGGCCACTCAGGCAAGTTCAATGAGCGATGGACAATGCGCCCGCCGCTGCGTGCCGATTCGGCTGCTGATGCAAATCGAGCTTCACTTTTGAATACTGAGCACGCCTTGCAATCGCACAACGATTTCACCGAAGATGGACGGTTTGCCATCAAACATCATCGCCGACGTTTCACACCCTGATTTGAATCAGGCGCCTGCGCGTCGAGTGCGGCCTCGAGCGCGCTGCTGAGACATTCGATCGGTTTCACAAGTCTCCCCACCGGCGGCCGGCGGACGATCCAGGCCCGGACTCTTGGTTCGAAGTCCTGCACAGGAATGATCCGGAGGGCGTTGCGCAGCGGGCTGTTTTCAATTGCAACTCTTGTCGCCAGGGTGATCCCCAGCCCGCGCGCGACCAGCGACAGGCGAAGATCCGAGCTCAGGACCTCCACACCTATTCGCAGAGGCAGATGTTCCTGCTCGAAGCTGCGCTGGATCACACTTCGAAAGCCGCAGCCGTCCTGGTTCATGATCCAGGGAAACGGCGAGAGGTCTTGCAGCGTTGCGGGAGAAGGCAAATCCAGCGATGGAGCAGCCGCCACAAATAGCGGCTGGACGTCGAGCGAGTCCGCCTCGATCTCGGTCGGCGGATTGATTCCATCCGGAAGGCAAAACGCCGCGACGTCGATATCGCTGCGACGAAGCTGCTCCAAAAGCTGTTCGGGCCACCCGACCGTGATGCGCAGCATGAGAGCCGGAAAGCTGCCACGAAGCCTGTCAGCGAGCGTCGTGATCCCGACCTCCGATAGATAAGGCGAAATGCCGAGCCGGAATTCTCCGCTGACGACTCCTTCGGGCGACAATCCCGTCTTGAGATCGGCCAACACGCCCAGCATCCGCCGTCCGTGCGCATAGGTTTCACGGCCCGCCGCCGTTGGCTTCAAGGGCTTCGATTGCCTGTCCAGCAGGGCGACCCCAAGCCGCTCTTCCAGACTCTGGATGCGGCGGCTCACACCGGGCTGCGTGAGATGAAGCCGCACTGAAGCTCCGACGATCGAGCCGGTCTCCACCACCGCCAGAAAGGCCTCGAGGTCCCGCGTGTTCATGCGACTCTCGTATAATCGTAATGAGAATTACTGAATTGTCTCATACAATCAAAGCCGTATCTTGTCATCAAACAATATGCGGGTTTGATGATATGTTACAATTGGGCACCGAGCGGCACGTCTTGAGCGGCGGTGCGGTTCCTTACCGGCGCCTCTGGTCGGCCTGTTTCCTGGGCTTCGCCGCGATTGGCATGACGATGCAGGTCATGCCGGCCTATGCCCACGAGTGGCTGGGAGCGGATGCGGTCACCGCAGGTCTCGCAGTGACCATCGGATCTCTGGCCACCATGTTCTCGCGCCCGATCTCCGGACGGTTTGCCGATCAAAGCGGTGGCCGGCGCGTGGCGATGATCGGAGCCATCCTCGGCCTGATCGGCGGCATCGGCCATGTGGCGACAAACCTGCCCGTCCTGGTTCTGGCCCGGCTCCTTCTCGGCGCTGGCGAAGGCGCACTGTTCACGGGATCCGTCGGTTGGATCCTGACGCACACAGCGCAATCACAGCGGGGCAAGGTCGCCGGACATTTTGGCCTGTCGATGTGGATGGGGCTGGCGTCCGGACCGATGCTCGGCACCGCACTTATGGCGATCGGTACCTATCGCGATGTCTGGAAGGCCGCGAGTATCATTCCGTTGCTCGCGTGGGTGTTGGTTGCATTGACGCGGCGTGAGGCCCGTGTCTCGCACGGCGGCACGACTATCCGCCGCGCCCTGTTTCCAAGGGCAGCATGGGTACCCGGCGCTTCGGGCGTATTCGCCAGCATCGGCTATGGAATCATCGCGGCGTTTCTGGTGCCGCGCTTCGCGGCGCTCGACTTTGCAGGCCAGAGCTTCGCGCTCACCGTATTCGGCGTCGCGTTTATGATTATGCGCTTCCTGGGCAGCGGCTATGCAGACCGTTTCGGCGGGAGGCAAGTTCTTTTCTCAGCCTTCCTGATCGAATCCGCCGGACTCGCGGGCTTATTTCTCACACATGTCGAGTGGTTCGCTTTCGCCTCGACAGCGTTGGCAGGCGCAGGATTGTCGCTGCTGATACCGAGCGTCACGAGTCTGGTGACCGAAGCTGCGGATCCTCGCGAACGAACCGCAGCCCTGGGTGCCGTGACGTCCGCGTGGGACCTGGGCACCGCTATCGGCGGCCCGTTGGGCGGTCTTGTCGCCGGCGCCTCGAATGCCGGGCCGTTCGCCCTCGGCGCCATCGCAGCACTGATCGCGATAGCGCCACTGGCGATAAACGCCAAACGCGAGCGCCCTTTCGCGCCTCCAGAGAGGCCATGATTCGATTTCGTGTATCGCGTCTGACTCAATGATGAAAGGAAGCCAAAATGCCCAGTTACATCGTGACATGCGAGGAAGGCCGACTGAGCGACACGCAGAAGAGCCAAATCGCCGAGGCCGTGACCCGCGCTCATGGAGAGGTGACCGGCGCGCCCTACTACTTCGTCCGGCTCACGTTCAACGAAGTCAATCCCCACAATTACTTCCTGGGTGGCACTCACCTTCATGGCAACGAGATATTCGTTCACGGCACCATCCGCGAAGGCCGGCCGACCGACATGAGGGACGCGTTGATGGCCCGCCTGGCGACTGATGTAGCTACCGCCTCCCAGATGAATATGAATTGCATCTGGGTGTATTTGTCGGAGCTGCCGCCGAAGCAGATGATCGAGTTCGGCCGCGTTCTTCCGTTGCACGGCAAGGAAGCGGAATGGTCAGCCGCGCTCCCGGAATCCGAGAGGACGCGCCTCAACTCAATTGGCCTTCCCAGGAAAATTGTCGCCTGAACCGAAGGCAGCGGAACTATCCGCAATCTCGCGGCCAAAGTTCGACGATCGCCAGAGGATCATTCCCATTCCTTTTCATCTCTTCCGGCGGGGCAATCGACCCCGCCGTCTCGATCGCATGGAGCAGCTGATGAGTCTCGTCACCGATATTCCCTTCGCCGATCCCCGTGATGTTGAACAACGATATGCTGAACGCCTGCGCTTTGAGACAGACTGCTGGGATGTGCATGAAGCGATCAGGCTGCGCCAACAGGACTTTGTCATCCTCGATGTGCGTGGACCACAACTCTACGAGACTGCGCATGTGCCCGGCGCAATCAACTTGCCGCACGGCAAGATGACAGCCGGGAAGCTGCAAGAATGGCCGGACGATACGCTGTTTGTCGTTTATTGCGCCGGCCCCCACTGCAACGGAGCTGATCGCGCCGCTCTTCGGCTCGGACAATTAAGGCGCAAAGCAAAAGTCATGATCGGCGGCATCACCGGCTGGGCTGACGAAGGGTTTGCTTTTGCTCAAGGGAAGGACCGGCCGCGCGCGTAGGAGCGCCTTGTCGGTATTGCGAACATCATGAACGCCATCCGCACTTCTATCTTCCGACATTTACTCTCCCTCATTGCTGATCTCCGAGAGATACGCCAGATGCGCACGCAGCAAAGACTTCTGAGCTCGCTGACACGTCGCGAGCTCGCCGATATCGGCTACGGCCAATGCGATCGCGATCAACCCACGGCCAGCAGTCGCGCAGGATGTCAAGAAACTCGCTAAGGCGCCGAACACGGAGTTCGGCATCCTCACAAACCGGAGGTGTTGTGTCTCAAAGCTATTTCAAGGGCGCCGCCCTGTGCCTGACTGCGACCACCGTCTGGGGCGGGATGTTTCCGGTGATGTCGACGGCCCTCAGCCACGTCGACCCGTTCACCTTCACGTCCATACGTTACGCGATCGCCGGGCTGATGTTTATCATCCTGGCCGTGCTTATCGAGGGGCAAAGCGGAATTGAGCTTCGGGGACAGCGCATCGGCCTAGCCTGGCTATTTGGAACCGCCGGCTTCGCCGTCTTTAACTTTCTTATATTCTTCGGGCAACAGCTTGCGGGCAAGGATGGCGCCCTAACTGCGTCAGTCATGGTTGCAACCATGCCCATGCTTGGCCTTCTGGTGAACTGGTACGTCACAAAGACCGCCCCTTCGCCCTACTCGTTTTTCTTTATCTTCATGTCGTTCGTTGGCGTTGTCTTCGTCGTCTCCAAGGGCAACATCGCGGCGATTATTGACAGCCCGCAAAATTACATCGCCGATGGCATCATGCTTTTTGCCGCTTTGTGCTGGGTCATCTACACGGTCGGGGGCACATTTTTCCCAGCATGGTCATCCTACAAATATACGGCCGTCACCACCGTGCTCGGATTGTTGAGTGCGATTGTCATCAATGTAGTTTTGTTTGCGAGCGGAGCCATTCCCTTTCCCTCGCATGACGACTTCGGAGACATCCTGCCCCAGATGGCCTACATGTCATTGGTCGCGGGCGTGATAGGCGTCCTAGGCTGGAACCTTGGCAACAAGATCATCACGCCCGCCAACGGCGTCCTGTTCATGAACGCCGAGCCGATCACGACTTTCATAATTTCAGCGATCCAGGGAAATATCCCAGATAAAATGCAAATAGTCGGCGCTAGCCTCACATGCACAGCACTTGTTCTGAACAGTGCCTATCTTAGACTCCGCGCGGCAACTGCCTCTATCCGCTCCGCTGGATAATCCGTCTGGGAAACAGCGGGCCTGAACAATTGAAAGGCGGTCACGCAAGCGCTGCCGTTCGGGCCTCCATAGCCTTCACAACAGCAACCATGTCTTCGCCGCCATGACCGAGCGCGAGTGTTTCCTGATAGAGCGCGTAGCACGTTTCGATCAAAGGTGAAGCAATACCGGCTTCCCGTGCAGCCTCAAAGATTAATCGATTGTTCTTCAGAACGTCTGCGATGGCGGCGTGAACGGAAAAATCACGTTGAACGAGCTTCGGCACCTTCACCCGTGAAATATCGCTCGCCATCTGGCCGCCATTGAGAGCCGCGGCGAGTTGATCGAGATCCAGATCGTAGCGCTCTGCGAAATGCACGGACTCGGCCAGACCCGTCACGGTTGCCAGCAGAAAAATGTTGACCGCAAGTTTCATGACGAGCGCTTTCGGAACAGCGCCACAAACAATGGTTTCACGACACATTGGCGCCAGCAATGGGCGAACCCGCGCCACCGCATCGGTTGCCCCAGCCAGCATCCCAACGAGTTGGCCAGCTTCCGCCGGCTTTCGCGAACCGGACACCGGTGCTTCGACATAGTGACCACCGGCTGACCGGATATCCGCTTCAAGCGCACGCGAATAGGCCGGAGACGTCGTTCCCATGTGAACAATGGTGCGGTCCCTTACACGAGAAACGAACTCGTCCTGGTGACGCCGCAGGACCTCATCAATCGCGTCCCCGTCAGTCAGCATCAAGACAATAACCTGGGCACGGGCGAAAACCTCGCTGACGTCGCGGGCGCTTTCCGCGCCGGCAGCCGCCAGCGCATCCGTCTTCCTCAAGGATCTATTCCACACCAGAAGCGGCGTCCCGGCTTTCGCCAGATTGAGCGCCATCGGGGTGCCCATCGAGCCCAATCCGATAAAGCCGACAGGTTGCACGATTTCGCCCATGACAGTTCCCCTCACAAAGCCCGAGCGACGACGCTTCACCCTGCAAGACGACGACAATCGCAATGGAAGAGCGATGCCGCAAAGGAGAAGGCTTCCATGACAGATGAACAATCTTCACCCGTTGTCGCAAAGATATCGTTTGAGCGGAGGGCGTTTCGTCAAATCAAATGGGCGGAGCGAACGTGCCTCAGGATAAGACGTGTCGGATCTTGATCTCATGCCTGGACCCCTGACGCTGGTGGCCGGTGACGGGTACAGCATCGGAGGTTTTCTATGGCGCCATTCGGAGTCCATAGGCGAGCCGCGCCCCGTTGTGATCGTCAACCCCGCCACGTCAGTCCGCTGCCGCTACTATTCACGCTTCGCCGCTTTTTTGTTCGAGGCCGGGTTCGATGTCATCCTCTATGACTATCGGGGGATCGGCGAGTCGCGGCCGGCGACGTTGCGCGGCTTTGATGCCGGCTGGATCGACTGGGGCGTCCAGGACTTCGAGGCCGTTCTGCAATATGCCGATCATGCATTCTCCGGTCAGCCGATCCATGTGATTGCCCACAGTATTGGCGGCCTCATCATTGGCCTTGCGGAATCCAACCACCTCATTCGCCGCATCTTCACAATGGGCGCGCAATTCGCCTATTGGCGTGATTACGCTGCGGATCAAAGGCTCCAGTTGCTTGCGAAATGGCACCTCGCCATGCCGCTCCTGACGGTGGCCTTCGGCTATTTCCCAGGTAAGAAACTCGGCTGGCTCGAAGACACACCGAAAGGCGTGGTACGGGACTGGGTTCTGAGCCGCGCGCGATTTGAAGACACCTGGCACGGCCGCTCAACGCTCCGCTATCCAGGAAAGCAGGCCCTTGTGGAACGGTTCGCGTCGGTCAACGCCCCTACGCTCGCGATCAGCGTGACCGATGACGAGTTCGGCACCATTCCGGCAGTGGAGCGTCTTCTGGGATATTTCCGAAACAGTTCACGAACGCATCTGCGAATTGCGCCTCACTCTATTGCCGAACCGGCTATCGGCCATTTCGGATTCTTTCACAGCAAGTTCGAGCGGACACTATGGCGAGTTCCATTGGAATGGCTGACGTCAGGCAAGCTCGAACCGAATTGTCCCGGCACGGTGATCACATCCGATCGGTAGCCGCAGCCCCGCAGTTGAAACAGCCACATCCAGCACAAGGATCGTTCATGATACATCGTTCAATTCTCGCCGCCGCGACGCTATCCTTACTTGCAATGGCTGCCCCGATCGCATCGCGCGCGGACGGTGCCGAACACGCGATGCATGAGCCTTCAACAGCGGCCCAGCCGTCAGCTTCTCTGGCCGTAATGGAGGCACTCGCGGGACCCTTGTCCAGGGGCGTTACGGTCATCCCGTTCCGAACGGAAAATCTGAAGATCGTTCCTGTCTATGGAGAAGCAGCACTGAGCGTCACGCCGCGCATTGGGCATCTTCATATTACAGTGGACGACGCGTCCTGGCACTGGCTTCATGCAACCGAGGAGCCGATCGTCATTCAGGGATTGCCCCCTGGCGCACACCACGTCCTCCTGGAGCTTGCCGATGCCAATCATCATGTCCTCGACAGCAGGACGATCCGCTTCGACATTCCACGGCCCTGACGGCGGGTGATCGAATCCATGAGAAGCGGACAAAACGACTTCGGATCGCCTCCGAGAAACGGGCCGGATGATATTCACCACTGTGGCATCTCATGATCGGCATCCATCTCATGGCAGACCTATCCCGATTTCCAATCACACGGCGCTGGCCGGCTCAGCGTCCCCACCTGCTTCAGTTCTACTCACTGCCAACCGCCAATGGGGTGAAGGTATCGATCATGCTGGAGGAAATTGGTCTGCCCTATGAGGCGCACAGGATCGACACCGGCAATAACGAAACCCACACGCCAGAATTTCTGTCGCTGAACCCTGTCGGCAAAATCCCCGCGATCCTTGATCCTGACGGTCCGGGAGGGCAGCCGCTGGCGCTGTTCGAATCCGGCGCCATCCTGCTCTATCTCGCCGAGAAGACCGGCAGGTTGCTTTCCGCCGATCCGGCCGGGCGGATTGAGACGATTCAATGGGTGTTCTTCCAGATGGCGAATGTCGGCCCAATGTTCGGCCAGTTCGGCTTCTTTCATAAATTCGTCGGCAAGGACTACGAGGACAAACGCCCGTTCGAGCGCTACAGGGCCGAAGCCGAACGTCTTCTCAATTTACTGGAGATGCGCCTCGACGGGCGTTCATGGATCATGGGCGAGGACTATTCGATCGCCGATATCGCCTTGATCGGTTGGATACGCCACCTTGTGGGTTACTATGGTGCTGGCGACCTTGTCGGATACACCAGCATGAAAAATGTCCCCGCCTAGCTCGACCGATGTCTTGCGCGTCCCGCCGTGACGCGCGGGCTCGCAATACCGGCCTTGACCGCTCCATGAACCGATCGGCTTTCTTATCGGACCCAGATCCTGCGGATAGGAGCGCAAGCAATTGCACAGGCAGCCCCCACTTAAAATCTGAATGACGCTATCAGAATGGTCACAGGCGTCAGCCGAGCACCAGCCACGCAGCCAGAGGTACGGTCGCAACGCTCACAAGAGTTGAGAGGACAATCCCCGCGGAAACAACATCATGATCGGCCCCGTAGCGCTGGGCCAAAACATAGATATTACCGGCCGGCGGCAAGGCCGCGATCAGAATGCCTTCTTCAAGCCAGAAGGTCCCCGTCCTGAAAATATAAGTCAGAACACCCCAGACCAGGACGGGATAAATGACCAGTTTGGTGACAGCGATAGCGCCGGCGGCGATGGCCGTCTTGCGATCAATCTTCTGCAACGCCAGCGCTCCGCCGAGCGCGAACAGAGCTGTTGGTCCGGCGGAGGCGCCGAGAAATCCAAGGAAGCGATCGACCGGAGCCGGAAGCGGAAAGCCTGTGGCGGCCAGAACAGCGCCGATCACGATTGCCATGACAATCGGATTTTGAACCGTGCCCCTCAACGCCAGCGAACGCACGCCCATGCCGCCGTGCGCGGCTCCCATGAGCACGCCGCCGACGGTGAGCAGAATCATGATCTCGGCCAGGATCGCCATGGCGAGGGGTCCTGCGCCGCGCTCGCCGAAAAAGGCCAGCATCAGCGGCGGACCGAGGAAGCCGAGATTGCTGACCGTCGCTGTGGTCGCGTAAGCGCCGGCGACGGCGACACTCCGCCCCGTCAGGAGACGGAAAACGCCGAAGGCCAGCATGAATAACAAACCTCCGCTCGTCAGGTATCCGCCGTAGAACGTCAGGTTAAACGAACTGGTGAGCGGTTGACCAGCGACCAACCGGAACACCAGCACCGGCAGCGCGAAGCGGAACGAAAACACACCGAGCGCATCGATGACGGTCTGATTTGACAGACTCATGCGTGTGGCAATCCAGCCGAGCGCGACCACGCCGAAGATGGGAAGGCTGAGCGCGATGAACGAGATCACGGCACGATCACCATTGGGCGCGCAAACGCGTGGCCGCCACAACGCGGGGACAGATGCCACATCATCAGGATGCGGGCCCGGACGCCGGCGCGCGGATCATGCTCTGCTGCAAGCCGGCGCAAAGTGAACGTCGTCCGGCCTGCTCGACATAGATATCGACACGGGTCACACAGATTGACTGCCCTGCTTGCAGCACCTGCCCTTCGGCAAAGAGAGTCTCGCCTGCCGCCGGGCGCAAGAAATTGATCTTATATTCGAGCGTGAGCACCTCGCTGCCGACGGGCAGCACGGTCAGCGCGGCGTAGCCGCCGGCGTTATCCCCGACCGATCCAATGATCCCACCGTGGAAAAAGCCCTGCTGTTGTCCAATGGACTCATTGAACGGAAGCGTAATGATGCATCGCCCAGGCGCGAGCAGGGTCAGTTCGGCGCCGATCGTCCGCATCAACCCCTGGCGTTCAAAGCTGGACCGCACCTCAGAGAGCTTGAGCCCTGAAAGCTCCGTCGTGTCGCTCATGATGGCGAAGGCAATCGGGCAGTCGCTACAGCCATCATGGCAGGCGTTCCTCTGAGATCGGTGGGAACGCTACCGTTAAGATTCAAGCACTCCCCGCGACCACGATGCCGGGAAACGGCAGGCGGCGACAAAGGAAAAGATTTTGATGACGGAAGAGGAGCGCTCACCTGCGGCTATCGAGCAAACGCGAGACCGCCGAGATTTACGCCAACAGATGTCCTGCCAAGTGGCCCTCAAATGCCTCGGCTTCCCGCACCAACCAGCGTCTGAAGCCCACAAGATCGGAACGATGAGCCGTTCCTTCCGAACTCAACAGCCAATAAGCGGTATCGGCCACGATCACCTCAAGGCCAAGATCGACCAGCGTCCCGGAGACAAGCTCGCGATTGACTAACGGTCGCCGACCCAGCGCCACGCCAAGCCCCATGGCGGCCGCCTCAAAGGCGAGCTGGATTGTATCGAAGTGAAGCCCCTTCCCCGGCTCGATGCCGTTCGTTCCCGTTTTTTCCAACCAGGCCCTCCAATCTTCGCTTGCCGCGCTGACATGGATGAGCGTGGCACGGCGAAGATCAATGTCTCCATTTCCATCGCATAGCGTGTCGCGATAGGATGGGCTGCACACCGGGACCAATTGCTCTCCAAACAATCTGGTCCAGCCCGAATCTGCGGCAGAGGACCGGCTCATTCTCAGGGCAAAATCGAACCCATCGACGGGAAAGCCGACCTGCCGGCGAGACGTGTCGACGCTCACATCGACATTCGGCCAGCGGTCGCTATAACTATGCAGCCGGGGCAACAGCCAACGCGATGCAATGGTTGGCGCGCAGCTCACCGCGATCGTCCGCTTCTTTTGTTTGTTCGGAAGGCGTTCAGTGCCGACCGCAATCAGGGACAGTGCCTCGGACACATAAGTCAAGTAATCGGCCCCCTCCGGAGTGAGCGAAAGCCCTCGCGGTTCTCTAACGAAAAGCGCAACCCCAAGAGCCTTCTCCAACGCCACGATTCCATGACTCACGGCGCTCGGCGTCACATTCAGTTCGCCGGCGGCGAGCTTGAAACTCTGGTGTCTGCCGGCGGCTTCAAAAAACCGGAGCGAGGAAAGTGGTGGAAGGCGAAGTGCCATCATAGACTCCTGATAGCTCGCCGTCGCGGTGAAAGCAGCATAAACACGTTGTTCAAGCAGCAATCATCGCCTTGGCTAGGCATCACTGAACCCGCAACATTATCAGGACGGAAGTCAGCAAATGCAATCGAAGCTTACGGAGAACGCAGGCGCAATCGAGGCCTCGGCGGCACCGCCACGTCAGAAGCCATCCAATTACCCGCCGGCCTTTGCAGCCAAAATGGCGGGGCGGGTGAAACGCCCTCTGGGTGATATTTTTGGTCTTAAAAACTTTGGCGTGAACCTGACAACACTTCCATGTGGAGCAAGCTCATCTCTTCACCATCGACATTCCCATCAAGACGAATTCATCTACGTCGTCGCCGGGACGCCGACGCTTTTTACAGATAAAGGCGCGGTCAAACTGGAGCCGGGCATGTGCGCCGGTTTCCCCGCCGGGGGCACGACACATCACCTGCTCAACGAAGGTCCTGAAGACGCGATTATCCTCGAGATTGGTGATCGCAGCCATGGCGACAAAGTCGCCTATCCGGACGATGATCTGGTCGCGGTACGAACAGACAGTGGAACTTGGCGCTTCGAGCACAAGGATGGGTCGGCCTATGAATAACCTCTGACACCCACCGTCCGCTTCGCGCGGTGGACCCATGCTCCACATGCTTGCCGCGATGGCTTGCGGCCGCCACAATCGCCCTGTTGTCCTGGCGGAGACTTCAAGCCGTCAGCAGCAGACCCTAGCGTGAAAGAGTTTTCTCTGGATCCTCGGGTGTTACAATCTTTTCCATTGGCTCTTCCGTCTTTCAGTAGCAAAGCTCCAGGTCAATGACATCTGACACAGTCAATTGGCCGGCCCATCATCCGGCGAGAATGCAGCTTGATAGAGCTCTTCAATCTTCGTGACTTCTTCTGGCGTCAGTTGGGAGAATTCGTTGTCGCGGGCGCGCTTTGAGAGTCGCCCTTCATTCTGCTGTAAGAATCCAAGGAGGACGTTGAGGGTCCGCTCCGGCATATCGATCATGCTTTCGACACCTGCGCGGAAGGTGTCAAAGCTTCGCAAGAATTGCGTTTCCTTCGGCAGATCCTGTTCGATGGTCCGCTGCACGCATTCGTAGAGAAACTCGGCGTGCGACGTTACGTCGAAGAAGCGGTAAAAGTCACCGGTGTCGTTCAGGACCTTGACGTTGCCTTGTGGAGTTGGCTCCCATTCGACGCATGGAAGCAATCTGCTCGAATAGCTTTCCAACACGTCCTTGTATTCGCCGATCTTGTCGAGGATGGCGGCAGAAACCGGAAAGTGGATTCCAGCGGGATTGAATCCGCGCCGCGCCAGGACATGGTGCATCAGGTATCGGTGGATACGGCCATTGCCATCCTCGAACGGATGGATGTAGACGAACCCAAAAGCCAGCACGGCGGCAGCGATAACGGGATCAATCTCGTTTTCCGCCGCCTGATCGAATGCGATCAATCCGCGTACGAGCGAAGCGATATCTTCGTGACGCGCGCTGATGTGATCCGGGATAGGTCTCTGCGTCTCGCGGTCATGCTCGCCGACGAAGCCGCCGTCGTTACGGAAGCCGAGCTTCACGAAGCGCTCGTCGCCGATCACGATCCGCTGCAGGCGCAAGAACTCCGCCTCATCGAGCGGCGTCTGTCCCGCTTCGCCGATGACCCTGCCCCACCGCTGGATGCGATCTTGCGGCGGTCTCTCGCCTTCGATGAAGTAGCTCGACTTCGAGTCCTTGAGAAGAAGGAAGGCGGCAGTGCGGGCGAGTATATCCTTCGGGACCTGGCTTACCGCCACACGGGCGCGCTCCTTGAGATCCTGCGCAACATATTCCGTAAGTCTCTGCGTCTTGAATACGAGCGGGCAGAAGTCCGGCGTCCCTGGCAGGTTGTTGCGGACGCGGTGCCGTACCGAATTCCGCCCGGAGCTCGCATATTGGAGTTCGGTATCGACGGCATCGACATAGGAGACCTTGTCTGCCGCGCGCAGATTGAGTTCGCGCCCCAACAGCCATTCATAGAAAAACCAGATGCGGCGCGTGTAGAGCCCGGTCGGCTTTTGCTTCACAAGCTCTGCTATCTCGTCCTCGTTCACGGCAAGGAAAAGCCGCTTCAGGACTGCGAGGTCGAGGCCTTCATTCTTGAGCGCGAAGGTGAGATGCCCCTCAAGTGTCGCGTCTGGCGCATGACGTGGCGTGTAGATGCGCCATCCCCCCTGCTCGATGATACGGTGCTTTGTTCCGATGGCGGAGAGCACGCGTGGCACTGGGGCGGACAGGTGGTAGGCGTCAATCAGCGCGGCATAGCCAGCCGGGGTCGCGGCCTCCGGCAGCCTTCGGTCATGAAAAACGCTCGCTGGGCCTGAAAACTTTGTCTGCATTGGCTCAATTTATGAAAAACATTCTCGGCCGTGAATTTCGTTCGCGATTTCAACTCCGCGCCGAAATCAGATCCTATCACACGAAAAACCTTTTCAAGAGATAATACCTATGAAAAATCTTCACTGCGTACCGTAAAAGCGCGAACCCGAATGGTGGCAAGTCGAACCAGCCCTCGTTCAACCACTCAATACATGAGGCCAAAGCCACAATTCCAAGTGGAATTCCTAACAAACATACAAGATTTTTAACGGGATGCGGCATAGTTGGAACCAAAAGTCCCTATCTTCTCCACGTCGCAGGGCCGCTTGTTATTGTCTTTGGCGTGGTCGGTCTCTGCGCGAGCTGGGACTATTCCGCAGGTCCTTTGATCTACACTCGCTTTGGCCTCGCCGACCCGATCTTTTTCCTGATGTTCGGAATAGTCGCAGTCGTTGGGACCTATTACGCACAAGCAGCCTCCCATTTCCCAGCGGATCGTCTCGGAGTCGTTCTTCAGGCGCTGCCGCTCAACGCGTTCTGGTCGGACTGCCGATTGGCGGCCTTGTGACCAACGTCATGCTGGTTGACGATATCTGCGATCAGACCGAAGACCGCGCGAAGGGCTGGCGTACGGGAGCGGTTCTTTTCGGAGTGGACTGGAATCGGCGCGAGATCATGATCTTCACGGTCTTTGCGTATCTAACGCCATTCTGGTTGTGGGTGGGTCTCGGCTACAGTGCTTGGGTTTTGCTCCCGCTGCTGACGCTGCCGCGCGGCTGGTCAATCGTGAAAGCGGTCTATTCCGTCGAGAGAAATGTGTTGGCTCTCGATTCGACCCCAAAGGGCGCATTTCTCGCATTCTATTATAGCGCGCTGCTCGGACTTGGGCTTGCTCTCTAGGTGTGAGGCCGACCTGCCCCGAGGGTAGCGGTGCTCAATCAGAGGCTGATGGCGGGAGCTCGCTGGGGAAATGTCGGAACGATTGGGTTGATGCAAAGAGATGACGTTATCGTCGCTTAGGTCTTGGCTGAGGTGGATCGGAGCGTGAGTTTGCGAGCTTCGTTCGAGGCTCAAGTGCCGGCTGCCGATCCTTATTGTCGTGTAAGAACGGCATCACAGTCGCCTTTCGACAGCTCGCAGGAAGGTCTCGACGTGGGCATTGATGCCGCAGGCACTTCGAGATTGACCGTGTGGCCGGTGTTGGGCGCTATCCAAAGCCCTGCATTGGGAAGCGTCGCCTTCAGCATCAGATTGGTATCGAGACAGGCAGCATCCTCGTCGCCGACGACGAGGATGACATACAACAAGACCCGCCGATCAACGCGAGACAAACGGAGTCAATACCTCCACCGATGCGACTCTTCCGATAGGTGCGGTCGTATGGGTACGGTATCCGCCGAGGCCAAGCAAATCGGAGAGACATATCTCCGTAGCGTATGGACCTGGGTTGCGTCGTCTCTCGCACTCAACGCGACATCAGCGAGCAACAAAATACGCCTATTCGTCATTTGCCAAAGAGAAACGCATGCACGCACATGCCAGTATTATGAAATTCGCTTCTATTGATCTAGCGAGAGCAACGTGATGCCTTCCAGTCATCGCGCATTTTTCTTCCGCAGTGCTTTACACCATTCCGAACTGAAGATGTGCGATGACCGCGACGATTATGTCCTCGTGGAATCCGAATTCGTCGTCGCGTAGCGGCTCATCCGGGCTTGCTCGTCGGGAGCGCCGTCAACAATGATGAGTAACGGTGAACGGTCCAGGTCCGCATTCTCGATTGCCCAGCTTCTCCCCTGGCTGAGTTCAATTTCGATCCTACTTCTTTGGTATTTCGCCTCGCGCTACGGCCTATTACAAGAGCAAATTCTTCCCGGTCCGAACGCGGTGCTGCACGCAGGTTGGGAAGCCGCGGAGGACGGCTCGCTATGGCGCGCGATTGGAGCCAGCACCTTTCGCGCCTGCATCGGATCACTGATCGGATTTCTTTTCGCGGTGGTGATCGGGGTTGGCGCGGGCTTCTCCAGAATCGGCGAATTGATCTTCGACAAGCCGGTGCAGATGATCCGTTCCATTCCATTCACGGCGCTGGTGCCGCTTTTTATTCTATGGTTCGGAATTGGTGAAGAAGCGAAAATCCTGCTGGTCGTGTGGGCCGTGTTCATCCCACTCTATCTCAACACCTTCAGCGGCATCCGCAACGTAGACCGCCGCCTCGTCGAGGTTGCGAAGGTATACAAGCTGTCGCCGCTTGAGATTTCGCTTCGCGTTCTGCTTCACGGCGCGTTGCCATCGGTTTTGGTCGGGCTGCGTTATTCGCTGGGCCTGGGATGGGCCGTATTGATCGTCGCAGAATCGGTGAATGCCAAGAACGGCATCGGCGCGATGCTGTCGATGGCACGGCAATACGCGCAAACCGACGTCGTGCTGCTCTGCATATCGCTCTACGCCATCCTCGGGCTGATCACGGACCTGCTGGTGCGGCTTCTCGAAGATCGGCTGCTGCAATGGCGCACCGGATACATCGCTCAATAGCCCGCTCGGCCTCGTCGTTTCGTAGAACAGGGAAATGCAATGTTGAAGAACTTACGTGGCCTCGCGGCGGGTTTGGTGCTTACATGCCCCATTTTCATGGCTTCCGGCGGATCATTCGCGGCCGACGAGAGACCAATAACGGAAGTTCGCATTGGGCAGTTGCCCGCCGCCAACAGCCTGACCATCCAATCGCTTGACGACGACGGCGGCACCTTGCGCGAACCGCTGGCGAAAATTGGGGCGAAGGTCGTCTGGGCAGGCCCATTCGCCAGCTACCCGGCGGCCTCGGAAGCGGCCAAGTCCGGCAAGATCGATATCACGTCCAGCGGCTTTGCCAGCCTGGTAAACGAGGCAAAGGTAAAGAGCGACATTCTGCTGTTCGCAATCGAGTCGAATCATCTCGGCGAAGGCATCGTGGTCCGCGGCGATTCCGGTATCAAGACGATCGAGGATCTGAAGGGTAAAAAGATCGCCGTGAACTTTCCCGGAGGCACCGGCGAATACATTCTTTTTCGCACGCTGGAGGAAAACGGTATCAGCCGCGAGGGTATCAACCGCATCAACATCAACAACCCGGAGGACGGCGTAGCGGCATTCGCCAGCGGCGACGTGGATGCGATCGCGACATGGGACCAGTATCTGGCCTCCGCCATCAACGTGCCGGGGGCGTTGCTTCTGGTGGATGGTAAGCAGATCAAGTCACTCAATAGCTGGGTACATTTCGTGACCCGCGACTTCGCGACCAAACATCCCGAAGCCGTGAAGGCCGTATTCGACGGCCTGGTCGCGGCCGCCGCCAAGATCAACGCGGATCCCTCGATCGATTCCGCCGCCTACAAACGGCAGGGCGCGCCAACCAAAATTATACAGACGATCTCGAGCTGGAATTTAAAACCAAGGATTATCCCGATCGACGCCGAAGGCCTGAAACTCGTCCAGCAGATTGCACGCCAGACCTACGCCTATGGTTTCCAGCCCCAGTTGATCGATGTGACGAACAACGTCTTCGATGTCACCAAGGTCAAGTAGATGACGGCCGCGGTCGAGATCAGGGGCGTACGGCGATCGTTCGCAGACGTCGCGGTGCTCAAAGGCGTTGACCTCAGCATCCGGCGCGGCGAGTTCGTCGCGCTTCTCGGGCGATCGGGCTCTGGCAAGAGCACGCTACTGAGGATCCTCGCTCGTCTCGACCAGCCCGATAGCGGCCTCGTGGATGGAACCGAGAACACCGCAGTCGTATTCCAGGAGGCGCGCCTTCTGCCGTGGGAGAGGGTAGCAAGCAACGTCGCCATGGGGCTGACCAGGGCGGAGGCGAGAGCGCGCGTCCGCAACGCGCTTGACGAGGTCGGCCTGTCGCACCGCTGGAACGCATGGCCAGCCACGCTCAGCGGCGGAGAGGCGCAGCGCGCCTCGTTGGCGCGAGCCCTGGTGCGTGAGCCGCACCTTCTCTTGCTCGACGAGCCCTTCGGCGCGCTCGACGCCCTCACCCGCATCACCATGCATGAGCTTATCATTGAACTCTGCGATCGCCATCGCCCCGCGGTGTTCATGGTGACGCACGATATCGACGAAGCGATCAAACTTTCCGATCGCGTTCTCGTGATCGATCAAGGACGAATCGATCGCGAATTGCGCATCAAGCGCCTGGCCGATGGATCGGTCGCGCCGGATTTTGGCGACAAAGCCCGGGCCGATTTGCTCGACGCGCTTGGGGTGAATCGAACCGCGCGAAGCCGGCCAGTGCTTCTTTCAGCTTCGTAGCCCGCGCCTTCGTCGCCAGCGGAATATCTTAAAATTCCTTTGATGGGGTATAAATACCATGCTTAGCGAGAAAACCAGACAATCCCTCGAACGGCGAGCCTCCCTGCGATCGCGGATAACGCCAGCGGAATGGCAGGCCCGGGTCGATCTTGCCGCGTGTTATCGGCTGTGCGTGCATTATGGCATGACCGACATGATCTATAACCACATTTCGTTGCGCGTACCCGGCACACAGGATGAATTCCTGATCAACGCGTTCGGCTTCCTGTATGAGGAAGTCACTGCTTCGAATCTGGTGAAGGTCGACATCAACGGCAATCCGCTCGACGAAGACCCGCTCGATATCAGTCCGACCGGGTTTGTGATTCACTCCGCCTTGCACAAGGCGCGGCTGGATGCGGCCTGCATCTTCCACACCCATACCAAGGCCGGCGTTGCGGTTTCCTCACAAAAGGATGGCCTGCTGCCAATCTCGCAACACGCATTGCGGTTCTATAACCGTATCGGCTATCACGCTTTCGAAGGCCTCGCGCTTGACATCGATGAACAACAGCGCTTGGCGCACGATCTCGGTTCGCACAACGTTCTGATCCTGTCCAATCATGGCCTGCTGACATGCGGCAGGAGCGTGCGCGACGCATTCGAGCTGATGTATTATCTGGAAATGGCATGCAAGATTCAGATCGATGCGCTGGCGGGCGGCAGAGAGTTGATCTACCCGCCCACCGAAATATGCGAACGTACGGCACGCCAATTTGAGAACTTCACCCCCTTTGTGGCCGACCGCGACTGGCACGCCCTCCTGCGCCAGCTCGACAGGAACCGGGAGAATTATCATTCATAGCGGCAAAAGACAGTCGTTGTTGGGGCATAAGAATTCAAAGAGGACTGTTCTATCTGTTCGACGCCATCGACCGGACCTCGAAGCTCGCCTTCACTGAACGCCATGCCGAGGCGACCTTCAACGCTGGGAGAGGACGGTCGTTGCAAGATACGCATGCAAGGCGTTGAGATCGTCGCCTTTCACGGGCGCATAAGGCGGATAAGGCTGACCAGCCTGAATGCCGATATAGGCGGATGCAGCCTTCATCACGGCCGCCAAGCCATAAGGCATCCATCGCGCGGGAAAGAGCGCGAATTGCTTCTGCAACACGACGGCCCGCGCGACATCCCCTGCCTCGAATGCATCGATGGCAAGGCGGGCGATCTCGGCAGCCGGCGGCGGCAGCGTGATTCCCGAGCCGCCGAGTTGCAGCGCAATCAACAGCAATTGCAGGGTCGTGAAATAGCGCGCATGTCCGGCATGCTCGATTTCGACGATCAAGCGCGATACACGCGTCACATCGCGAGAGCTTTCCTTGACGTACTTGACCTGATCGAGCTTGGCGAGCTCGATGGTCGCCGGAACTGAGACATCCGCGCCGGGGCCCGCGTTCAGATACAGCATCAGTGGAAGGTTGCTTTCCCTGGCAACCGACTCAAAATAGCGGACCAGTTCCGCCGTGGTTGGCGTTCCGCCCGTCGGCTTTAACGGCGCCAACAATTGAATAGCGCTGGCGCCAAGCTGTTCCGCATAATGCGCCAGTTCAATTGCGATCCGGAACGACGGATGGGAAACGCCGACCACCACCGGACGCCGGCCGTCGACCGCATCGATGGTCTCCTTGATAAGCGTCTTTCGCTCCTCGAAGGACAGGTACTGGTATTCCTGCGCTTCGACACCGGCCGCGATCACCATCGTGGCGCGGCAGCGCTCGACGACATAGTCGACGCCTGACTTTAACGCCTTCAGATCGATTTTCAGATCATCTGTGAATGGGGTCAGAGGTGGAACGATCGTCCCGAAAGCCATGTGAACACCTTGTTGTTGGAGAATTGAAACGCAAATTTCATCGAGACGCGCAAAAGCATCGCGCCATGATGAAGACGTCCATCACTCATGGACTGTCCTTGCCACGACGCGAGCCGGTGCGCCGTCACCGCCCTCGATATTCAACGCGCCAAAGAAGAATTCGGCGCGGCCGCCCGAAAGCTGCTCATGGCCCGTGAGATGCTCGCAGATCAAGATCCCGTTCTTCAGAAGAATCTGATGAATGGGCCAGAGAAAGCCCGCCGGCCGCCGATGGGTCGGCAAATCCGGCGTGCCAAAATCGATCGCCAGCAGCTTGATCTGCTTCTCGACCAGCCACTCCGCGGCGGCGGCGCTGAGACTGGGGTGCCGATGGTAAAGATCGGATGCGGTGTAGGCCGCCCAGCCCGTATACAGGGCGACAATGTCGCCCGGACGTACCGCCGGCGTCGCGCGCTCGAAATGGTCGGCTTCGATCAATTCCTCAGCACCGATCTCGATGCGCCAGACCACGCCGGGACCGGATAGCCTGCTCAGGGGCACGTCTTCGAAGGCGGGACCGTCGAAGAAAAAATGGCGCGGCGAATCCACATGGGTGCCGGTGTGAGCCACCAACTGCAATTTGCTGACATTGATGGGATCATCGGGCAACGACTTCAGCTTCTCAAGACGAGGCGGCGGGAAGCCGGGAATGTTCGGCGTATTCGCCCCGATCGGATGAGTCAGATCCAGCCAATCGCCGGCGGGCGTCAACGGAGCTGTTTTCGGCAGCGCCGGCCATCCGCGCCACCCTTTTCCAAATTGACCATGATGTTCACACATGTCGATCACCTCATAAGATGGAATTATTCGCGTTGTCCAAAGGATGGATGGATATATCGGCAGCCCGTCATTGTTGGATGCGCCTTCAGGCGACCTCTGACTCACCGAGATAAGCGCGCTGGATGGATTCATCCGCCGCCAGTTCCGCAGCCGTTCCCTCTCGAATGACATGGCCGTGCTGAAGCACATAGGCGCGATCGGCTAGTTCGAGAGCGAGCCGGGCATTCTGCTCGACGATGAGGATGGTCAATCCCGCCGCTTTCCAGCCCGCCAATACCTCATAGACCTGATCGACGAAGCGCGGCGAAAGCCCCATCGACGGCTCGTCGATGCATAACAGGCTGGGCCGCCGCAACCAGGCGCGCCCGAGCACCAGCATCTGCTGTTCGCCACCCGAGAGCGTCCCTGCAGCCTGTTGACTGCGCTCCTTGAGACGCGGAAATACCTTGAACACCTGCTCCAGATCATCGGCGACATGCTTGGGATCATGTCGGCGGGGATAGGCACCGAGCAGAAGATTCTCGCGGACCGACATGCGCGGGAAGACACGCCGCCCTTCCGGCACGCTGCCGACGCCGCGGTCAATGATATCGGGAGTCGACAAGCGGTCTATCCGTTGCCCGTCGAGATGAATTTCGCCACGGGTCGGATGCACCAGACCGAGTACGGACTTCAAAGTTGTTGACTTGCCGGAAGCATTGCCGCCGAGCACCGCCACGACCTCGCCGCCATGAACCGAGATCGACACACCGAACAGCGCCTGAACCGCGCCGTAGTACACGTCGACCGCATCTATCCGCAAACGAACCGCCTTTTCAGCCAAGACGTGCATCCCTGAAGAGTTGTCTTTCCGGGCGTGAATGGCCGAGATAGGCCTCTACGACGGCAGGATGGCTGAGCGCCTCGTCCGGCGGTCCTTCCACCAGAAGCGTTCCCTGATTGAGAACGAGCACCCGGTCCGCGACACGGCGAACGAACGACAGCTTATGCTCGATCACCAATATGCCCATCGCCGGATGCTGGCGGCGCAGGTCGATCAGGAGATCCGTCAGCTCGGCGGTCTCGGTGGGATTCATCCCCGCCGTCGGCTCATCGAGCAGCAGGTAATGTGGCTCACCCGCCAGCACGCGCGATCTCGAGGCGGCGCCGATTGGCATAGGACAGGCTGGACGCCTGTGCCTCCCGTTTGGGCCACAGCCGGTCACCGAAGAGTTTCAACGTCGCTTCCGCAACGGCCTCCTGACGCGCAACCCGGCGACGCCAGAACGGCAGGCCGAACAGAACGCTCAAGGATTCCCGCAAGGGATCGATGAGCGTGCGGCCCTCGCCGCGCAACAACGAAAGCTGCCGACCGATCAGAACGCTGTCCCAGATCGTCAACGCCGGAAACACCCGCGACGTCTGAAATGTGCGGCCCACGCCCAACGCCGCAATACGCTCCGGGGCAAGGCCGTCAGCGCGCGCGCCGTCGACAAGGATGGCGCCGGCATCAATCCGGTCCACGCCGCTCATCAATTGCATCAGCGTCGACTTGCCGGCCCCGTTGGGACCGACCAGCGCCACCGTTTCCCCGGGCCGCAGATGCAGGGAGACACCATTCACGGCATGCACACCGCGAAACGATTTTGACACGTTCTCGACGATAAAGCCCTTCGCCCTGCTTTCCGGCATCATCGCGCCCCCAGCAGGCCCTGGGGCCGCAGCCGAAGAACGACCAGGAGGATCAGGCCGTAAACAATCAGCCGCCAATCTGAAAATCCACGCAGCAGTTCGGGCAGGATGGTGAGGGCAAAGCCCGCGACCGCCGCGCCGGTCATATTCCCGAGACCGCCCAGCACGGCCATGATCACCGTGACAATCGACAGTTCCACCGTGAAGCTCTCGGGGCTGACCACCGTCTGCAGATACGCGAGCAGGCCACCCGCCAGCCCGGCCAGGGCTCCCGAGACGGCGAAAGCGGTCAGAATGTAACGGCGAACCGGAACACCCGCGGTGTGAGCGGCAAGCCGATCCTCGCGGATCGCGCGCCAGACCCGCCCGATCTCGGAGCCGACAAACCGCTCCGCCAGGAACAGGCCCAGCGAGACCAGCGCCAGCACCAGCCAATATTTCTGCGGCAGTCTGACGAGACGGATATTATCGAACAGGACCAGCACCGGCGCCGGCACGTTGGGAATCCCGAGCGGACCGCGAGTCATGGTGTCCCAGTTCAGAAACACCAAATAGCCGATCTGCCCGATCGCCAGGGTCCCGAGCGCAACGGTGTGACCCGACAGACGCAGCAGCGGCAGTGCGGCCAGCATCGCAACGAATGAAGTGATGACGATCGCCGCAATGAGGCTCGCTTCGGCCGGCCATGCGTAAAATCGGGCCAGGATCGCTACCGCATAAGCGCCGATCCCAAAGAAAGCCGAATGCCCGATCGACAGAATGCCGATGGAACCGGACACCAGACTGACGCTGGCCGACAGCAACGCGAAGATCAGGCCATAGCTAACGGCCTGCAGCAAATAACCGCCGGATGACAGGAACGGAAGCGGAGCAAGCGCCGCCCCCAACACGATAAATCCCCAGGCCGGCAGTGCGATCACGCGCTGACGCACCGCTGCGCCGCCCGCGGACGCCAGCAGGCTGGTGCTCGGCGCAGCTCCGGCCGCAGCCGAAGCACCTCCCAACGCTTCCAGACGATGATCGCCAAGCAGACCTTGCGGACGAAACATCAACAGCAGCAGGAGAAGCGCGAAGGCGACGACATCACGATAATTGTCGCCGAGATAACCGCTGGCCAGCGTTTCCGCCACGCCGAGCACGACACCGCCGACCACCGCGCCGGGAATACTGGTCAGACCGCCCAGCAGCGCCGCGGCGAACCCCTTCAACGCGAACGGCAGACCCATTTGTGGAAAGACGCTCTGGAAATAAAGCGCGACGAATATCCCGCTCAACGCCCCCAGCGCCCCGGCCAGCGCGAACGAATATTGGCGCATGGAATCGGTGCGAATACCCATCTGCGCCGCCGCATCCCGATCCTCCGACGTGGCGCGCAGCGCCCGCCCAAGCCACGTTCGGGACAGGAGGATCATCAGCCCTATTGCGGTCAGCAGCCCAAAGCCGAAGATGGCCGCATCCGTTCCCGTAACGAAGGCATCGCCGATGAAGATACGGCTTTCCGCCAGCGGCGACGGAAAGCTCTGGGGCTCCGGCGTCCAGATCATCTCGGCCGCCTGATCGAGGATCATGCTGATGGCCAGCGTGGACAGAAGCGGCGTGATCGCGCTTGCGCCCGACAGCGGCCGCAACACAACGCGCTCCAGGACAGCGCCGAGTGCAGCAACGAGGACAACCGAGATCAGCGCCGCCGGCACCAGCGGCAGGCCAAACCACGCGATCCCCGAAAACGCCAGGAAGGCGCCCAGCATGAACAGTGCGCCTTGCGCAAAGTTGATGATGTTGGCCACACCGAACACCAGGGTGAAGCCGAGCGCGATCAAGGCATAGACTTGCCCGATGACCAAGCCATTCAGGATCTGGCTGAAAAGTAATTCCATTATGGGACCAATAGCAGCGGAGCGGTCACCGCGATCTTGCGGCAACCGCCCGCGACCTCTGGAAGTAACCTGAGATCTCGGCGGCGGACTAAAGGACGGAATAACCGCCGTTATGGATGATGATGATCGTCGGCTTCTTCTCGACACTGCCGCGATCATATTTCGTGATGCCGGTCACGCCCTTGTAGGGCGGCCCGTTGTCGAGTTCGTCGCGGACGGCCTCGCCGGTCAGCGGTTTACCGAACTTCACGACGCGACGGATCGCCTCGATGCCGACATCGGCAGAATCGTAGGCGAGCGCGGCCCACTGATCCGGCTGCCTGCCGTATTTTGCCGCATAGGCCTGCACAAATTCCTTGTTCGAAGGATCGCCCGGAAAGAAGATCGTATGCAGCACGACACCTTCCGCATCCTTCCCGGCGAGTTCGATGAACTGCGGACTGGTCAGAGGCGTCGGACCGCCAGCAGGGATGTTGAGCCCGGCCTGATGTAGTTGCTGAATGAGAATGGCGGCTTCCTGGGCATACAGGTCAAGAAAGACGGCATCCGGCTTGAGCGACTTGATCTTGCTGACCAACGGCCTGAAGTCCTTTGAATTCGGGGCTACCGGCTCGCGCAGGAGCACCTTGCCGCCGGCCTTTTCAATCAACGCGGCGGTTCCGGCGGACGAAAATTGGCCCCTGTCGTCCTGGCTATAGGGGATGACGACGGTTTTGGCCTTCAATTTGTCCAGTATGATTTCGGCATTGGTCTGAGCCAGACTGGTTTCCTGATTGTTCTGGCGAAATTGGTAAGGGCTTTGCTTGGTAAAGTCCGGGTGCGTCACGCTCGGACTGATCTGCGGAATCTTGGCCTCGGCGAAAATGGGTGCCGCCGCCATCGATGCCGTCGTCGAGAATCCACCGATCGCCAGCACAAGCCCCGGCGTGCCGACGAGCTTTTGCGCGATCGTCGCGTCATCTTCCGGCTGGTTACGGTCATCTTCAGTGATAATCTCGATCGGGCGTCCCTCAACGCCGCCGGCGGCATTGACCTGCCCCACTTTCAACTCGATCGCTTCACGGAACCTGACGCCATAGGCAGCGACACTTCCCGTCAACGGAGCAAAAAGGCCGATACGGATCGGGTCCGCGGCAGAAACGGAGGCGGGAGCGGCAAAGACGACGGCGGCCATCGCCGCTGTGACGATTGCCAACGAAACTCGGTTCATATCGCATCACCATAGCTGAACAGGATGTCCCCTTATAGTGAGCGCTCTTGATAAAAGGCGTCCGTTCTTCCCGGAAGCAGGAGCGAATTGTGCCAGATCAAACAACTCTGGCGAAAGATTTTACTCTGGCAAGGACGCGCGAATTTCCCGGGCGTTTGGCGGTGAGAGCATGATTCACATGAAGAAACCGGCTGCCCTTTGAATCTTGCCGGCTCGTAACTGTCCGATCTAGGTGAGCAGGCTCAGGATACGCCTGTGCATGACAAACAATTCCGGATCTTCCGGATGGCGGGGCCGCGGCAAGTCGATCTCTATCGTCGCGATCGTGCAGACGGGCTTGTCACCGAGCACGACGACCCTGTCAGCCAGAAAGGCCGCTTCGAGCATGTTGTGTGTCACGAGCAGGCCGGTTGGAGGCGCTTCGAGCCACATTTCCTGCAACAGCAGCCGTAATCGCCGCGCGGTGAGTTCGTCCAGCGCACTGAAGGGTTCGTCGAGAAGCAAGACTTCCGGTTCGATCGCAAATGCTCGGGCGAGCGCCACGCGCTGGCGTTGGCCGCCCGACAGCACGGACGGATAGACGTCCGCGTAGTCGGAGAGTCCGACCTGCGCAAGCAGGTGCGGCGTGCGCCCGGTGTCGCGTCCGGCAGACCGCGCTATCAAGTTTACATTCGCTTTCACCGTGCGCCAATCCAGCAATCTTGGCTGCTGAAAGACCATGCCGAGCCGTGCAGCATTACCGACAAGTCCGGCATCGATGTCGACGCGCCCGAGGTCGGGGTGCTCCAGGCCGGCCGCGATATGAAGCAATGTCGTCTTGCCGACGCCGGACGGGCCAACCAGGGCGACGAGTTCCCCTTTTTCGATCTCGAGATTGAAGTTGCGCAGCACGTGCTCGAGCCTGACCGAATTGGGACGCCCGAAGCTTTTGTCGATGTTGGAAAATCTGATCGAAGCGCTCATAGCTGAACGACCCGCCGCCAGGCCGTGAAGCGCCGTTCGAGCGTCTGGAGGACGCCGTACTCCAGGGCCACCATGACCGCCCAGAACACAATCGTCCATGCGAGAACCCCGGCGACATTCTGCGAACTGAATTCGGAGTTGAGCTGATATCCGACTCCGTTTGAAAGACCGAAAAGCTCAACCAAGACGATCACCTTCCATCCGAGCGACAATCCGACGCGAGAGCCTCCGATGAGGTGCGGTATCAAGCTGGGAATCCATATGTGAACGAGCTTATCGCGGGTCGAAAGCCTGAAGACGTGGGCCATCTCCACGATTTCCGAATCCACCGCCTGCATCCCTTGCACGACCTGCAGGGTCATCACCGGCGCCACGCCCAATGCGATTGCCACGACCGGCGTCGCCAAGCTTACGCCGAACCAGATCACGCACAGCAGAGCCCAGACAAGCCCCGGTACGGTAAGCCCGAGGATGATCGCGGGATCGCAGAATCGGCGAAACATTGCGCTGTTCGCCGCGGCAATGCCGGCGATCAGCGAGACGACAAAAGCAACGCTGAAGCCCAGCAAGATCCGACCCAGCGTTATTCCGATCTGGCGTATGGCGAAACCGCCGAAGACAAGGCGCCGCACCTCACCCGCCACCTCGCCGACATTCGGAACCAGAGGGCTGGCCGTGACTCGGGCCATGATTTCCCAGAGCCCAAGCAGGCAGACACAAAACAGGATGGAAGGAATCCACAGCGCCACTGCGCGCGCGAGCGCCGATCTTCCTGCAGAAATTTTTAAGGGCCGCTCGTCGGCGGCGGGTTGCTCGGCTATATCGGCCATCATGCCTTTCCAAGCGGCAGACCGTCGTAGAGCGGACGCTCCGGCGTCGCGTCGAGCAGGCCTACTTTGACGGCGATCTCAATTTGCCGATCGATCGAGTTCCAGACATCCTGGTCCCAATCGGTTGGATAAACGTCTGCCAACCTGCTCGGAAGAAGCTCGATGGCTGTGCTCTCCTTCTGTCGAAGCCCCATTTCGCTGGCATATTCGACAAACAATTCCGGATTTCTGCGCAAGGCACCGTTCGCCGCCGCGAACAGACGCGCGACGGACGTCGCGATATGGCGATTCGACGCGATCCAGGAATTTTTGGCGGCAAGTCCGACGAGAAACGGTGCAGCACTGACCCCGGAGGATTGCCTCCATATCTCGCCTATCTTGGCGAGCTCGCGCGCTCCCGCACCGACAGCGCGGGTCGCCGTCGGCTCGACGACGATGATGGCGTCGACGTCGCCGCGGTCGAAGAGCGCCAGATTTGCCGTTGGCGGCCCGAAGAAAACCTCGAAGTCGCGCTCCATATCGATTCCGATCAGCGAAAGCGCCACCCGTGCCTGCTGATACGTCTCAGTGGTTTTCGGCTGGGTTGCGATTTTCTTCCCAACGAGATCCGAGGGTTTTTGATATGGACTGTCTGCCTGGACGATGATGCGGCCATGATTATTGAGTCCCGGGCCGAACAATGTGATGTCGCTACCCCTGCGGGCCAAAGAAGCAAGACCGATGGCTCCGAACAGCCCGACGTCAAGCGACCCGGCGGCAAGCTGTACCTGCATTTGCCCGGGATCGCCGGCGACCCAACGAATATCGAATTCCGAACTGAGGGATGGATCAAGTGTGGAAATGGCAGCTCGCCAAATCGAACCCGCGCTTCCCGGGGTCGACAGGGTCACATTCACGACCGGCTTGGAGGCCGCGGCAGCGGCTGTGACAACAAAGGGACTGGCGGCCAAAGCCGTTATACCGGCCAGAACTTCTCTGCGGCTGGGAGAACGGAACACAGAGCTCCGCTTGGACTTATGCGTCATGATCATTGTCCCCGCCGCGTTGCCTTGTGAGGAGGCCTTTCACCGTCGGGCCCCGGCAGGATCCGACGGGTGTTGAAAGTCAGGAAACGACCAGCGTATCGTGGCTGTTTCTGCCGTCGGTGAATCCGCGGTCTTTCATCCAATGATACGCCGGATCGAACAGATCGTGTGAGTAGCGCTGCGCGTGAATGTAGCGGATGAAACGGCCATCCAGCTCGTCCGCACCAATTTCCTCTTTGGCGATGGCGACGATGTAGTGTGCATATCTCTTGAAGTCGGCGTTGATCAGGTCGACGGCCTGGTCCAGGACTTTGAAATACGTATCGAGATCGAGAGGCTGCAAATCCGGAGAGACGATTTCAGCGCCGCGGTAGAATGTCAGGGCGATTAGGTGTGCGCCTTGTTTTAGCGCCAGGCTGATGAACGGTTCCATCACCGTGACGGCGCGAACCCGCCCTTCTTTCATGGCCTGCAACCGCACTTCTGGTGCGCCGATATGCGTCGTGGCGATGTCGTCCTTGGGGATTGCGCCTTCGAGAAGGCCGATGGTCGTGTAATGAGATCCGGTGAAATCGTTGATTCCAATAGCAACGCCGGCAAGATCGCGCGGCGATTGAATCAGCGGATCGAACGAGACGATGGCCTGGGCGGCGATCGCAGGCCGCAGCGCGGCGATCTTGCCGCGGCCGGTGCCGCGCTCGAGACGGTCGATACCGCCCCATTCGCAGACATTGAACGCTTCGGCGGCCCCCGTCTCGAACAACGCCTCCTTCTGCCGCTTCAGCACGTCGTGTTCATGCTTATCGTGATCCGCATATTTCACGGAGTAGTCGACATCGAGCCCAGCCTTTTCGAACAGGCCATGCTCGAGAGCGACCAGAATTGGAAGGTCGAATACCGGCGGATTCGGTGAAATGCGGATTTTCGTGGCCAAGGTGTTGATCGACGCCATTTTTGTACCTCGGGTTGGGCGCCGCGCTAGCTGCATTGCTTCACCAGATTGAAGCCCGACAACAGCCGCTACGGCGCAGTGGGTGGCGCATCCAAGCTAAGGCAACCTCGCGGGTTATTGGTTTCAAATTGCTTCGCAACGACGAAACGAAATCGCGGCCCGCCTGCCCCATTGGAGAAAGCCGTACTGCGAAAACCAACAGAGCCGCTGCAACGCTGAAAGCGACGGGTCATCTGGCCGCGCGCTTTGATTCCCGTCACGCCTTGCGGACCGGCATGACGTCCCTGAGATTTTAAGGCGGCCATTTCGTTTGGTGGCCATCCAAGAGAACAATGACGTCGCGTTGCCTCGATCAATGCAAAACAATTACGGGAAATTCGGGCTACAGCAAAGGCGAACGGCAAAGAAATGAAGAGAAATCGGGGCCTATCATGCGCAATCCGTCGAGACGCGATTTTTTAATTGGAACCACAGCACTGGTCGGCGCGACCATAGCAGGTCACCGCCCGACTCTCGGCGATACGCCCCAGCCGTTCGATCTCGTAATCCGCGGCGGCGAGGTCATCGATCCGAGTCAGCAGCTCCGAGGCGTTCGTGACGTGGGCATTCGATACGGACAAATCGCGGCAGTCGAAGCCGCGATCGATCCGGCGCTTGCAAAACGCACCATCGACGCCAAGGGCAAATTGGTCACGCCCGGGCTGGTCGACATGCATACCCATATCTATGCCTACGGATCGGCAATTGGCATCCCGCCCGACGAATTGGTCCCGTTCTCCGGCACCACCACTTATGTGAGCGCCGGTGCCGCCGGAGCCAATAATTTCTCTGCATTCAAGCGGACTCTCGTGGGACAATCCCGCAGTCGGGTGTTCACCTTCGTGAACATTTCCACGATTGGACTAGCCGGATTTCCGGTTGGTGAGACAGAAAATATCAAATATGCCGATGCCGACGCGACCGCTCGTACCATCGCCGAGAATCAGGACATCGTGCTCGGGGCCAAGGTGCGCGAAACGCTAGCCATTGTAGGCAACAACGGCATCGAACCGCTCAAGCGCGCCATTGAAGCCGTTGAACTCTCTGGTACCAAAGGCCGGGTGATGTGCCACATCGGCGACGCCCCCGGTGACCTGCAGGTTCTCGTCAACACCCTGCGCCCGGGCGATATCCTTACGCATCCGTACAGCAGTCTTGGCAACAACACCGTGCAGAACGGCAAGGTTCTGCCCGCTTTACTGGAAGCGAAACGACGCGGAGTGCTTATCGACGTCGGACACGGCGCAGGCAGCTTTAATTTTGATATCGCGGAGGCAGCGATCCAACAAGGCCTGACCTTCGACACGATTTCCAGCGACGCGCATGTCGTAGCCGCAAACACGCCGAGCCAACCCTATCTACCGTGGGTCTTGAGCAAATTTCTGGCGCTTGGATTTTCACTTGAGGACGTCATCGCTGCTGCGACAATCAAGCCCGCAACGATTATTGGCAAGGTTGCAAAGCTTGGTACGCTGCAAGTCGGCGCACCGGGAGACGTCTCAATCCTCGAACTCGTCGAGGGGCCTGTACAATTGCTTGATACCTCAAATAACCCCCGCACCGGCAAAGCATACCTCAAGGCGGTACAAACCGTGCGTGAAGGCGTGCCGTTCGGCCGCCCCTATCAACTGCCATTTACCGTGAATTAGAACTGCGCCATGTCAGCTCTCAAGCTCCGCTTTCGGCGGAAACATTCCCGGCTGTTACTACCGCCATGCACGATCTGACATCATGGATTGAGCCAACGGGGACTCGGCCCAGCGTCTTCAATCATAAGCTCACGGTTGCGCTTATGCCGGTTTGACCGGATTGGTGTTCGGCAAGAGTGTCGAATCGACCGCTCCCTCTTCGGGCAAGATTTCGGCATGAACAGCGAGAGGTCGGCCGATCCAAAGCGGATTTGCGGTATGATCCCGATGCGGATTGGCCGTGTTCGGATGCACCAATATGCTCAACGCGCCATGATTGAGCATCAGCCACGGCACCAGCGCGGGAAAGACATCGACGACAAAGGCGACCTGGAACATGGCCTGATCGTGCGGGCCGATCTTCGCATCATGCCAGCGGCCAAGCGTGACGGAAAAGCGTTCGCCGATCCAGGCACGCAGCCGTTCGGCTTCCCCGCGCGTCTGCGGATCGTAATAGACGTGGGCGTGAAAACTGGCGATTTCGCTCAGAGAGCGCGGCAACCGGACGACCGAGGGATCAACCACATCACACCCCACTCAAACCCATGAGATTGGAAGGCGATACCGATCCTGTGTATCATAAGAGCGCATGCCGGCAAAATGCCACGATAACGGCAGGCGCTTCATTTTCTCCATGTCATCGCCGACCAGGCACATTGCGGCCGCAGCACAAATTTCCCCGCAACGGACCCTGAGCAGTCATTCGTTTGCGCCATCAGCATCAGACCGGCAACATCTCTCCATCGATATCTCCTGCTCTCGTTCCAGCTTTGCAAGCAAGGCAGCATACGCTAGTGGATCTTTCGTTCAAAAGGACATCTTGATCGAGTGATGACGTCGGGAATTTAGCTCGACACTTCCGGGAATTTGAGCATGGCAAAGGAAATTCGGCTGAATGCCTTCGCGATGAACTGCGTCGCCCATCAATCGCCGGGATTGTGGACGCACCCGCGCGATCGCAGCAGCGACTATCATCGCCTGTCCTACTGGATTCACCTCGCAAAGACGCTTGAGCGCGGCAGATTTGACGGTCTGTTTCTGGCCGATGTACTCGGCGTCTATGACGTATTCGGCGGCAATGCCGACGCGGCGCTGCGCAACGCCGCACAGGTGCCGGTCAATGACCCGATGCTGCTGGTTTCGGCGATGGCAGCCGTCACCGAAAACCTCGGCTTCGGTGTCACCTGCACGCTTTCCTACGAGCCGCCATATCCGTTCGCGCGGCGGATGTCGACGCTTGACCACCTCACCGAGGGACGCATCGGCTGGAACATCGTGACCGGCTATCTCGATAGCGCGGCGCGCGGCATGGGCAAGGACCGGCAGAACGCCCATGACGATCGCTATGAGGTCGCAGACGAATACATGAAGGTCGTCTATAAATTATGGGAAAGCAGCTGGCAGGATGATGCCGTGCTGCGCGACCGCGCCAGCGGCATCTTTGCCGATCCGGCCAAGGTCCATCGAGTCCACCATGAAGGCGCCAATTACCGTCTCGACGCAATCCACCTGAGCGAGCCATCGCCGCAGCGAACGCCCGTGCTCTATCAGGCCGGAACGTCGCCGCGTGGACGCGAATTTGCCGCCCGGCATGCCGAATGCGTGTTCATGTCAGGTCCTTCGGCCAAGGTCATCGCGCCGCGCGTTGCGACGATACGGAAACTGGCGGCGGAAGCAGGAAGAAATCCGGCCGAAATTCTGATGTTCAGCCTGATGACCGTCATCCTGGGCCGCACCGAGGAAGAGGCTGCCGCCAAGCACGCCGATTTCCGGAACTATATCAGCCATGAAGGCGCCCTGACGCTGATGTCGGGCTGGACCGGCGTCGACTTCTCGACCTACGACCTCGATCAGGAGGTGCGACATGTGCTGAACGACGCGGGACGCACGGCGATGGATAACATCACCCGCGCCGACCCGGACCGGATCTGGACGGTTCGCGAGGTCGCCGAGCATGTCGGCATTGGCGGCATCGGACCCGTGCTCGTCGGCACACCCGAAAAGGTCGCGGACGAAATCGAAGCCTGGATCGAACAGACCGGAGTGGACGGCCTCAACCTGGCATTTGCGATTTCGCCCGAAAGCTTTGAGGACGTCGCTGACCTGCTCGTGCCCGAGTTGACGCGGCGCGGGCGTTACAAACCATCCTACCGCCCCGGAACGCTGCGCGAAAAACTGTTCGGGGCCGGTCGCGCGCGCCTCGTAGAGCCGCATCCCGCCGCCCTGCACCGCTATGGACGGCTCGCGGCCGCCGCGGAATAGACGCGGATGGCGCGCTCCGCAGCAGAGCTTTCTTCAGTTGGATGGCCGCTTCGAAGGTTCGTCTCCGATCCCGGCGAAATACAAAATTGACCCTTCCGATTGCGGCGAAATAACCTTGCTCGCCACACGGTCGAGCGCCGTCCATTCGATGTTTCCGCAAGGCGAGTTTTAAGGCATGACCGCAACATCCACCCAACCTGCGGTCTTCGCAGCCGATGAACGCCTTGTTGCCGGGGCCGACTGGCTCTCGATTGCCGAACAGGTTGCGGCACGTCTGAGCGAAACGGCGGTCGCGCGCGAGCGTGCCGGAACACCGCCGCATACAGAGATTACGTGGCTCAGGGAGGCTGGTCTTCTCACCTTGCTGAACCCGAAGGAGGCCGGCGGCGCCGGCGCAACGTTCACGGATGCGTTCCGCGTGGTGAGAATCCTTGCACGTGCGGACACCTCGATCGCGCAAATCCTGAGCTATCATTATCTGCTGTCGCACAGCGCGTTCTGGCGTGCCGACCAGGAGCAGTGTGAACGCCTTGTCCGGCAATCCGTCGGGCAGAAGTGGTTCTGGGGCGGCGCCTCCAATCCGCGCGACGCGCTCACGATTTTGACCGCCGATGGCGACGGCTTCCGGCTGAACGGCCGCAAGACGTTCGCCTCCAATGCATCGCGGGCCGACCGCATCACCTTGCGCGCGGCCTTCGGCGATGCGGTCGTGCTGATCGCCCTGCCCGGTGCAAATGACGGGATCGTGCATGGCAACGATTGGGACGCTTTCGGCCAGCGGCTGACCGAAAGCGGCAGCATCGAATTCCACGATGTGCGCGTCGAACGAGACGATATTCTCGGACTTTTTCCGCCCAAGCCGGACGCCCCCTTGCCTGCGCTGACGACCCTGGTGGTTCCCATCCATCAATTGCTGTTCGTGAACTTCTACCTCGGGACAGCCGAAGGCGCGTTGCTGGAAGCGAACCGATATATTCGAGCCCAAGCAAAGCCATGGCAAACGTCAGGAGTCGCGCGGGCCAGCGAGGATCCATACATCCTGGAACTATACGGCTCTCTTCATTCCGACCTCCGCGCCAGCATTGCACTGGCTGAAGTCGCAGCGACCGAGATAGAGGCCGCAATCGGACGCGGCGCGGCGCTTGCTCCGGATCAGCGCAACTCGGCGGCCACGACCGTTTATGCAGCCAAGGTCAACAGCACCCGGGTTGCGCTGGACATCACTTCACGCATTTTCGATCTCATGGGAGCACGTTCGACCTCCGCCCGTTACGGTTTCGACCGCTTCTGGCGAAACGTCCGCACCCATACCTTGCATGATCCCGTTGCCTACAAGGCAAGAGAGGTCGGCAACTTCGCGCTGAACGGCAGGATCACATCGGACCCGCTTTATACTTGAAAGAAATGCGTTGGCGGCACCGCGGCTGAAAGCTGCCGCTGATACCTTGAACCTGGAAATCCTCGCATGTCGTCCCGCCAATTGCATCTCAACGTCAATCTTCTGCACTCCGGCGTCTACGCGTCGGCATGGCGGTTACCGGACAGCGATCCGCGCGCCTGTTTCGATGTCGGTCACTACGTGCGCGTCGCGCGCATCGCCGAGCGCGGCAAGCTCGACGCCATCTTTCTCGCCGATACGCCGGCGGTCACCGATCGCATCGACTATCGCCCGTTCATGTCCCTGGAACCGACGATCATTCTGGCGATGATTGCCGCGTCCACCAGCCACATCGGACTGATCGCAACCGCCTCCACGACTTATAACGAGCCGTATAATATCGCGCGGCGGTTTGCGACGCTGGATCACGCCAGCGGGGGACGCTCCGGCTGGAATGCTGTAACCACGGCGGATGCTGCCTCGAGCCGGAATTTCGGCCTGTCCGGCGTGCTGGAACATAAGGCACGCTACGATCGCGCAAAGGAATTTGCCGAAGTCGTTCATGCACTCTGGGATAGCTGGGAAGATGACGCCTTCGTCGGCGATAAGGCCACGGCAAGATTCGTGGACACCTCGAAGGTTCATCCGATCGCACACCGCGGAACATATTATTCGGTGGCGGGGCCGTTGAACGTGCCGCGCTCCCCGCAAGGGCGGCCGATCACGGTGCAGGCGGGCGGATCGAACGACGGCCGCGACCTCGCGGCCGCTCAGGCCGAAGCCGTCTTCACGCTCGCACAGACGATCGACGAAGGCGTGGCCTATGCGCGCGACCTGCGGGCCAGGGCGGCCGCCTACGGAAGACCGGGCGATGCCATCGTCATCCTGCCGGGGCTCGCCACCGTAATCGGCAGCACCGAGGCGGAGGCCAGGCGGCGGCAGGATGAACTCTGGGAACTCGTCCCCATCGAGTACAGCCTCGCGCGCCTCGCCGGCACGCTCCAGATCGATCCCGCACAACTCAAACTCGACAAACCGTTGCCCGATCCGTTGCCGCTACCGGCCAACGCCAACCACACGATGTTCAATGGCACCGTTAACCTGGCGCGCCGCGGAAACCTGACCGTCCGCGAACTTCTCCGGGCGCTCGGAGGCGGCGTCGGCCATCGCATCATCGTCGGCACGCCCGAGCGCATCGCTGACGACATCGAGGCATGGTTCAGGGCCGGCGCGGCCGACGGCTTCAACCTGATGCCGGACGTGCTGCCAGACGGACTCGAAGCGTTCGTGGAGACGGTGGTGCCGATCCTGCAAAACCGCGGGTTGTTCCGTAAAGAATATGCCGGATCTACCTTGCGCGACCATTTCGGTCTGCCAAAACCGCCGAGCCGGTTTGCAAAGCGGGCATCGGCGGCAGCCTCAGCGTGAAGATCGTCTGTCAGCGCAGGCTCGATAGCGATCCAGCCCCGGTCCTGTCGGCCAATGGCCGGGATTGCAACTGGCGCACACGCGGAATGACCTCTTGCGCGAAGCGCGCCATCTCCGCCTCGAACGGCTGGAATTGCAACATGAACAGTTCGATTCCCGCCGCATGGAAGGCGCCGATGCGCGACGCCACTTCATTGTAGCTGCCGACCAGTCCGGCCGCCGTTCCACCATTGCTGCCGAGGCGCGGCGTTTTCTGCATCGTCTGCATCATCACGACCTTCGGATCGGTGTTCTGTTTCTGGATCGCCTTCATCGGCGCGTCCTTTGCCGCCAGATTTGACAACCGTTCATAGGCAGCCTGCGCTTGTTCATGGGTCTCGCGCGCGATGACAAAGGCGGACAGCCCGAACCGCAACGGCACAGAAGGACGCGGACGCGCCGCTACATTGGCGATCAAGTCGGCCACGTCCTCCAGCGGCTGCCCGTTGATGAACCATACGTCGCCATGATCGACGACCAGCGCACGGGCGGGCTCGGATTCGCCGCCGACATAGATCGTCGGGCGCGCGCGGTAGAGATCCTTGGGCCGCAGGGCGTAATCGCGCACGTCGAAATGCGCGCCTTTGTAAGTCACATGCTCCCCTTGCATCAAGCTCGATACGACCGAGATCCATTCACGGCCGTAAGCGTAACGCGCGTCATGCTCCGGGAAACCGATACCTGCCTTTTCCAGCTCTGGACGATTCCAGGCATTGACGAGATTGATGGCAAACCGCCCCCGGCTGATGTTCTCGATCTGAAGCGCCATCTTGGCGAGCACGACCGGATGATAGAGATACGGCTTGATCGCGGCGATGATCTCGATCCGGCTCGTCAGCGCCGCAAGCGCTGCGGCCGAACTCCAGGCTTCGAGCTGATCCAGATCCTCCTGATGCGGATTGATGGTGTGCTGCGCAATCAATGTCGAATCGTAGCCGAGCCTTTCCGCGGCCAGCACCAGATCGCGATTGCGTTCCCACGACGCATCATACGGCTCTTCAGGGTCCTGATGTGCGGCACGAGAGCCGTGAACCAGCGCCCAGATACCGAAACGAAGGGGATGCGTTGTCATTGGTGTTCTCTCTTCGACCCGTGCGCGTCATTTCATCCACTGAAGCACACGATGTTTCGCCAAACGCGTCGAGAGATCAAGCACAACTGGCCGCAAAAAGCGGCAATAGAATATTGAAAGATATTCCTTGCCGCGTTTCGCTTGCAAAGAAATCAGAAAACTCCGGAACCAACAACAATTGGAAAACCGCTCTATTTCTGTTCGGTCGAATTCGTGGGACAGTTTGCAATAAGCGATCGGGGCTCCGTTTGTCTTGTTGGAGGAGCGTCGCCAATCGGGTGATGCGCCGCCTGTATGCGGCAGCCTTCGCTGATCTGCGTCTGCCGGTTCGTCAATGGCACCGTGATTTCAGGATTAATCGTCTTGAGCAACCTCGAGCAGACCGCCGCTACGGTCGAATTTGATCGGCTCAAGTATGCCGAGGGGCTTTCCTCGCCGGCGCAGCGGCCGGATTTCAGGCTCGGCAAACGCAGTTTGCAGCTAATCTCCTGGCTTGCGCCCGTCGCGCTCGTGGCCGTGTGGGAGATATTGGCGCAAGCTGGATGGCTGTCGCCGCAAGTACTCCCTGCTCCGAGCAAGGTCGCTAGAACCGCCATCAAGCTCGCAACGACGGGAAGCCTGCTGAACGATCTCGGAGTCAGCCTGTTGCGAGCGGCCGCGGGGTTTGCCATCGGCGCCAGCATCGGCTTCGCTCTCGGTACCTTCGTCGGTTTCTCGCGCATCGCGGAAGCCGCCATCGACCGCAGCGTCCAGATGATCCGCGCGATCCCGTTCCTCGCATTGCTTCCGCTCGTGATCGTGTGGCTCGGCGTCGGCGAGGCGGAAAAGATCTTTCTCGTCGCGCTCGGCGTCACCTTTCCGATCTACATCAACACCATTCTGGGCATTCGGCAGGTCGATCCGAAACTGGTCGAACTTGGACGCATTCAGGGTCTGAACGCGTTGCAGCTCATCCGGCGGGTGGTGCTGCCGGGCGCCTTGCCGTCCATTTTGACCGGTGTCCGCTATGCGCTGGCGACGGCATGGCTTGCGCTTGTTGTCGCGGAAACCATCGGCGCGCAGTCCGGGATCGGCTTTCTGGCGATGGATGCGCGGGAGTTCCTGCGAACCGACGTGATCGTGCTGACGATCGTGATCTACGCGCTGATCGGTATCGCCGCCGATGCAATCGCCCGCTGGCTCGAACGGCGTCTGCTCGCCTGGCATCCGAACTATGGGGGAACGCGATGACCTTCCATGTGCCGCTCCCATTGTCTTCTCCGGCGCTACCGGCCGTGGTGGTGACCAATCTCAGGCGCGCTTACGGCGACCGGGTCGTGATCGAAAACCTCAATCTGCGTATCGAACGCGGAGAATTCGTCGCGCTGTTGGGCGAAAGCGGCTGCGGCAAGACCACGCTGCTGCGGGCGCTGGCGGGGCTCGATCCGATCCAGGGCGGCCGTATCGCAGCGCCTAAACGGCCGGCCGTGGTTTTCCAGGAGCACCGGCTGCTGCCGTGGGACAATCTGTGGCGCAACGTCGCCCTTGGTCTCCCGGCGCCGGACGCGCGCGCGCAGGCTGGCGCGGCGCTGGTCGAAGTCGGGCTCGGCGGCCGGCTCGACGACTGGCCGCGCAACCTGTCCGGCGGTCAGGCCCAGCGCGTCGCGCTGGCACGTGCCCTGGTGCAGCAACCCGAGCTTCTGCTGCTGGATGAACCGTTCGCCGCGCTCGACGCCCTGACCCGCATCCGCATGCATGAGCTGGTCCGCGAACTGGTCGCGAACCATCGACCCGGCGTCCTGCTCGTGACGCATGATGTCGACGAGGCGATCGCGCTCGCCGACCGCATCCTGGTGATGCGCGACGGCACCATCGCCTTTGAACACCGGACAAACGGCAATGGCCCGGCTTCGATGGCGCGCACCGATCTTCTGGCGGAGCTCGGCGTATTGACCTCTCACGTTCCCGCTTAAGCCCCTGGAAGGATCGCTGATGCCCGACTTCTCCTTCGATCTGCTATCCCGGCGACTTTTTCTTGGGTCCGCCGCATTCGGCGTAAGCACGCTTACGGGACTTGACCTCGGCCGGCCGGCCTGGTCGTCCTCGGGGCGCGTCACCGACACGGTCCGACTCACCTGGGGCCTCAGCGGCCTGAACCTCATCGCCAAGGAACGCGGCGAGTTCGACAAGATTCTTGCCAAGGACGGCATCAAGGTCGAATGGCTCGGCCCGTTTCCGAACCACGCACCGACCTTGCAGGCGGTCACCGGCGGCAGCGCCGACTTCAGCTTCGGCGGCAGCACCACGCCGGCGCTGGCCGCCATCATCGCCGGCTCGCCGTTGGTGTTCACCCAGTTCGTTGTCTACGAACCTCGCACCACCGCGATCATCGCCAAGGACGATTCCGGCATCAACAGGATCGAGGACCTGGTCGGAAAATCGGTCGCGGTCAACCGCTCCGGCCTTGGCGAATTCCTGCTGGTGGCGGCGCTGGAGAAGCACGGGATCGACCGCTCGACGGTGAAGTTCGTCTATCTCAATCCTCCCGATGCCGCTCCGGCGCTGGCGTCGGGAAAGGTCGACGCGTGGTCGATGTGGAGCCCCGGCGTCGATATTGCCCGGCTGGAATACAAGGCGCACGATTTGTTTCTCGAAGGCCGCGATCTGGAGTTTCAGATCGACTACACCTCCTATCTCACCACCCGCAAATTCGCGACTGATAATCCGGCGCTGGTCCGCGCCGTGAACGACGCCTTCCGCGCCGAGGGAAAATGGATTTCCGAGAATAGCAGGGAGGCCGAATACATTGCGCAAAAGGCCGGAAAGTACAGTGATCAGGTCCGCGACCGGTTCATCGCGATGAACCGCCAATATCGCTACTTCTCCGTCGACGACAAACCATTCGTCGCCGATCTGCAGAGGGCCGCGGACTGGCTCACGGCCCGCAACATCCTGCCGGAACCGGTCAAGGTGACCAATCACCTGGTGTAACTCCTAGAATGATCGCGATCATCGCTCCAAGCATCCAAATCCAACCCAATTCAAGGCCGAACCATGAACAAGCCGGTATCCACCTTTTCATTGCAGCCCTCGCACCGTCTAGATCCCCGTTCGCCTGACCTTCAGGCATTGCTGGACCATATCGCCGAAGGCGAGAGCGAACGCGAGCGCGAGCGCGTACTTCCCTTTGAGGCGATCGACCTCATTCGCCGCGCTCGCCTCGGCGCGTTGCGAATTCCGGCCGAGGTCGGCGGCGGCGGAAGCTCGATCCGCGAATTGCTCGAGATCGTGGTGCGTCTTGGAGAGGCCGACGCCAATGTCGCACATATCCTGCGCAACCATTTCTCCGTGGTCGAGCGGCTGGTGCGACGGCCGAAGGATGAACAGAGCCGGCAGTGGCAGAAAGCCGTTGCCGATGGCGCCATCATCGGTCTTGCCACGACGGAACTGGAGTCGCCCAAGGTCGGCGACGTCACGCCGAACACGACGTTGACACCGGACGGAAGCGACTACCTGCTGAACGGCACGAAATATTACAGCACCGGCACGCTCTATTCGGACTACGTCCTTGTCCGCGCCGCCGATCCGTCCGGCGCGAACGGGGCGACGATCATTCCGGTGCAGCGGGATGGCGTCGAATTGATCGACGACTGGGACGGGCTGGGACAGCGGCTGACCGCGACCGGAACGACGCATTTCCGCAATGTCCGGGTCAAGCGTGAGGAAATCGTATTCGATGCGCCGGATGTCGGATATGGCGTCCCCTATTCGAACACGTTCGCCCAGCTTTTTCTGACGGCCGTCAATGCGGGCATCGTAAGAGCCATCCTGCGCGACGCCACGGCACTGGTTCGTTCGCGGAAACGGACCTTCTACTACGCGCCGAACGAACATCCCATCGACGATCCCCTGCTACAGCAGACCGTCGGGCAAATCGCCAGCGCGGCTTTCGCCGCGGAAACCGTCGTGCTGGCGGCGGCTGATGCCCTCGATGTCGCGACCGATGCTTTCGATGCCGGCAGCGCCAATGCCGTCGAGGAGGCGCACAGGGCGGCGCTGCTGTCGGCCAAGGCCAAGATCGTCGCCGACGAGCTTGCCATTCGCAGCGGCAGCCTGCTGTTCGACGTCGGGGGTGCGTCCGCCACCAAGAAAGCCACCAATTTCGATCGCCACTGGCGCAATGCGCGAACCTTGTCCTCTCACAATCCGACCACCTTCAAGGCGCGATCGATCGGACAATATGAGATCAGCGGCACGCCGCTTCCTGCCAAAGGTTTCTTTTGACGAGAGGGCAGCCTCTGCCGTGCCCCCGCCGACAATCGCCGGACAGATGACGAAAGGAGCGTAAGTTGAGCAGCTCGGCCATGCATCTCGTCAGCGGAACGGACAATGACAGGCAATCTCCGGCAGCTACGGGCAACAAATGAAAGACGATATCGTGTCGGCCCAACCGGCTGCGGCCGGCCCAGCCGCCCCAACACCGACACGCTGGCGGCTCGATCAGATCGTTTCCGAACTGCGCACGTCCCGGGAAGTCACCCATAGTATCCGGCGTGATGGAGAAGCGCGGCGCGCACCGTCCCGGGATGCCCTGGATGGCATCCTTGGCAATATCACCGAAGCGCTGTTTCCCCGTCATTACGGCCAGTTCGAGTTTGACGGCGAGAATATCGATTATTTCGTCGGCCATACGCTGAGCGCGGCGCTCGATTCCTTATGCGACCAGATTCACCGCGGCGCGCTGTTCGTGGGCGACGAATTACTGCCGGGATTCCACCGACAGGACGCGGTCGAGCTCACGCGCGCATTCGCGTCGCAACTGCCGGCCGTGCGGGGGTTGCTCATCAGCGACTTGCGAGCCGCTTTTGTCGGCGATCCCGCGGCCGAAAACTTTCCCGAAATCCTGATCGGCTATCCCGGCATGACGGCCATCATCCATCATCGCCTTGCCCATCTTCTGCACAGTCTGGGCGCAAGGCTGATTGCCCGCCTGATGGCCGAAATCGCCCATGCCAAAACCGGCATCGACATCCATCCCGGAGCGGGCATCGGATCCGGATTCTTTATCGATCACGGCACCGGCGTCGTGATCGGCGAGACCGCCATCATCGGCGAGAACGTGAGAATCTATCAGGCCGTCACGCTCGGCGCACGGCATTTTCCCACCGACGATCATGGCAATCTGATCAAGGGCGATGCGCGTCACCCGGTCGTGGAGGATGATGTCGTCATCTATGCCGGCGCCACGATCCTTGGCAGAGTCGTCATCGGCCGCGGCTCAACCATCGGCGGAAACGTCTGGCTCACGCAGGACGTAGCGCCGAACAGCTTCGTGACCCAGGCGACGGTTCGCAGCAAGATCGGAACGCCGTAAGCGGGTTGCAATGCGTCTCCACCTCGGCCCCACTCTTTAAACAAATCCGATGGTGACGCATCTGTCCTATCGGGTGCTGGAGGAAATCAGGACCCCGGCGTCCATTTCCAGACAATATCGGAAACCTTGACCGGCTTCGGAATCAGGCCCAGTCGTGCAAAGCGGTCGGCAACCACCTGCTGGCTCTTGATGATTTCATCGTCGACCGGAACGACGCGGTAGTTCGAGCGATCGACGAAACGCCGGATGGCTTCAATATCGACACCGGTCGCCTCTGCCTGCGCTCTCGCGACGTCCTCGTGATGGACATCGGCCCATTCCCCTTCGGAAGCGAAAACGGCGTTCAGCTTCGCAACCAGAGAGGGATATTTCTCCACGAAATCCGAACCCACGATATAAAATGCATTGGGCTTGTGTACGTCCTTGTCGAAAACGATCACGCGTGCATTCTGCTTGAGCTCGGCAAGCGCCAAATAGGGATCCCAGATCGACCAGGCATCGACCGATCCCTTCACGAACGCTGCGGTCGCATCGGCCGGTGCCAGCGGAGCCGGTGTGATGTCGCTCCAGTCGATCCCAGCCTTCTCCAGGGCGGCGACAAGCAAATTGTGCGCGCTCGATCCCTTGCCAAAGGCGATCCGTTTGCCCCTGAGGTCAGCCAGTGTCTTGATTGGCGAATCCTGCGGAACGATGATCGCCTGTGTCGTCCCCTCGGATTTGACGGCCGCGGCATAGCGGATCCGGGCGCCGCCCGCCTGCGCGAAGATCGGCGGGGCGTCGCCTACAAAGCCAAAATCGACGCTGCCGACATTGATCGCCTCCAGGAGCGGCGGCCCAAACTGGAAATCAATCCATTTGATCTCGATGCCGAGCGGCTTGAATGCATCCTCCAGCGAATGGCGCTGCCGTACGGCCGGAAAGAAACCGCCCTTTTGTGTGCCGATGCGGATTTCGGCCGGACTCTCCTCTGCGCGCACGGGAAACGCCACCAGCGCGGCAAGCACCGGCCCTCCCTGGAGGATAACTCGCCTTGTAATCATCACTGCGCCCCTTCGAGGCTCGGCTGCATGTTTCAATACATGGCGGGAAGCGCCCGCCGGCCCGCCGGATCATGCTGGCCCTTGATCAGGGCACTCGCCGCGCGCTCGGCATCGCGCGGGGAATGGAACTCATGGCCATCGATGCTGTCGAAAGCACGTTCTGAGGAAAAGAACCGGAATCCGTGTTCGTCGCTTGTAACGATTCCGACGGTCCGGTTTCTGACTTCAATGATGTAAGCGTTGGACATATGTTTTCATCCGCCGGAATTACCGGCGCTCCTGTCTAAATCGAAAATTGATTGTTTCTTGACCGCGCTGCGATCAGCGACAGGGTCCGGTCACCGCGGAGAGGCAGCGCCGGGCGATGCGCTTGCGCATATCGCCAGCCGCTAACTTGCTATTCGACTTCATGCGGTAAGCCTCGGAGCCAATTTTACGACAGTGAGTATCAGGCGATCTGGTGAAACGGTCAATGAAATGGGTACCCAATTTTGCCGTTGCGGCGCGCTTGCCCTCCTATGCGAGGTCCCGAAAACGGACAAAACGGTTTCACCTTCGAACAGCGGCGCCGAATAGCGCACGACTAGAATTCTTGTCTTCAAACCAGACCTAACGCAGAATGCACCGCCGTCACTTGAACCTCGGACGCATTACGATCAGGATATCGGGCAGGCTCTGGTTTTCGATTCTAAAGGAACCGTATTTTGACCGACCTCAGTCGCCGCGAATGGCTGACGATCACGACCGCCGCAGCGAGCGGTGTTCTCCGTCCGGCAATGGCCGGCACACCGCGGCATGACCCGGCTCGCTTGTCATTAAACGAAAATCCGCTCGGACCATCTCCACACGCCGTGCAAGCCATTAAAGCCCACCTCGCCGACCTCAGTCGTTATGCGGGCAATGAAGTCGCTGAATTGACCCAGACCATCGCGACCCGCGAAGGCGTCGCACCGGGACAGATCGTGCTCGGCGAACTGCTCGACGTGCTCGGCCTTTATCTGTCGGCGCATGGCGGTCCCGGCGGCGAATTTATCTATTCCTTGCCCGGCTATACGGCTCTGGTGAATGCCGTCGCGCCCGGCGGCGGTATTGTCGTCGGCGTTCCGCTCAACGCGAATTTTGAAAACGATCTCCCTGCCATCGCCGACAAGGTCAATGACCGCACGCGCGCCGTTTATCTTGTTAATCCGCATAATCCGACCGGCACGGTAAGCGAGGCGACGCGTTTCATCGATTTCGTACGCGAGCTTTCAAAACGCACCCTCGTCATTGTTGACGAGGCCTATCTCGAATTTACCGGAGATTTTGAAAAGAGAACCGTTGCCGGCCTGGTTCGCAGTGGCGCACAGGTCGCGGTATTCCGAACATTTTCAAAGATCTACGGGCTCGCCAGCCTTGCCATTGGTTACACGCTGGCTCCCAGTGAACTTGCCAGGTCATTAAAACAATTCGGCATGGGCGCTTTTTACGATCTTAACCGCCTGAGCCTGATTGCGGCGAACGCAAGCCTGAAGGATCCAGGCTATGTCGCGTCCGTTCGTGCAAAGGTCGCAGCCGAACGCAACGCCTGGCATGACCTGTTCCGGAAGCAGAAGGTCCGCTTTTCGGACTCGCTTGGAAACTTCGTCTTTTTTGACTCCGGCCGCCCACATCAAGCGGTCGCGGCGGCGCTTGCGACACAAGGCATCGACATCGGCCGGCCCTACCCTCCTCTCGACACCTGGGTCCGTATTTCGATTGGACTGCCCGGCGAGAACGCAATTGCACGGCAAGTCATCGCCAGCCTGCTGCATTCACCGTGATCGGGTGAATGGCCGGCACACCGCACCGATCCAACATCGCTGTCTTTCTTCGCGACCTGCATCTTTACAGCCCATAGGATGGGCGCGGTACTCGTCCGGAAACAAAGGGTAATTTCCGCCAACGTCGCGGATTTATCGATCAGACCTAGCTATCGAATCCAGCCGGGATGAACGCCGGCAGCTTTTCTGCGATGAACTGCTTGACCTGCGGTGACTTGAACACCTCGATAAAGGCCTTCAGCCGCGGATCGTCCTTTCTGTCCGCGCGCGCCGTGAAGCGCAGCACCAGCCCGTCATCGACGGTCTGGTCGATGAGCAGCGCCGATTTCGGATCGCCGCCGGCCGCAATCAAATAGGTGGTGTTGACAAGCGCAAGCGTGACATCGTCAAGCGAGCGGTAGGTCTGTGCGGGATCGAGCTCGACGATCTTCAGGTTTTTTGGATTTTCGACGATGTCGAACTTGCTGACCGCGAATCCCTTGCCGGGCGCCAGTTTGACCAAGCCGGCCCGTTCCAGAAGGATCAGGCCGCGCGCACCGTTCAGCGGTTCGTTCGGAATCGCGACGCTGTCGCCGGATTTGACCTCGTCGAGTGTCTTGACCTTTTTCGAGAACAATCCGACCGGCGCGATGACACCGACCTTGTCGACCTGAACGAGATTCAAGCCGCGCTGCTTGTTTTGAAGCGCAAGATAGATTCCGTGCTGGAAAAGATTGGCGTCGACGTCGCCGCTGTAAACTGCCTCATTGATCGCAACCCAGTCGGTCAGTTCGACCACCTTGACGTCGATCCCCTTGTCCTTCGCGAGACTGGCCGCGAATGAAACAAGCTGGCCGACCGGACCCGCGCTGGTGGCGATCTTCAGCGGTTCCCCGGCTGCAGCGGCGGCCGTCAACGCCAACAGCAGGCCGGCGGCGCGCGCCATCTGAAAGAACGTCTTCATCATTTTGATCCCATCTTGTCTGATCCAGCGGTGGATAGTAGGCGAGACGGGTCCGCCAACAACGGGATGGCTATTTTTTTATCGCAGGTTGCGATGGACAAGACCTTGCGACAAATGCCCCCGCGATAGATTGGAACATCCGGCGGAGAATTTTGGTTGCGCCGCAACCGCGGTTTCGAGAATTTATGTCCGACGTTGCATCGTTCAAACCTCGGATGTGCGGGCCGTTCGGTTGCATCCATGCCGGACAGCGCGTAAATGAGATTCAAACTGTTGGCGCACTGAACTCTGCGATTCCCGTCTGCCCAAAACGGATCCTTGTTCAAAAAGCGATCGTCACAGACAACAACGTCTAGACCGTTGGGATCCGCCATGATGTCGAGCGATGGCAGACCACCGTCGTCGCCGTCAGCTGAGGATCTCAACTTAGTCCCCGGCGCCAAGACCGTAGCGGAAATAAACACCTTGATCGAACCAGAAGCATGACTATTATAAGCATGCTTATGAAAGTCTCGCCGATGGAAGCTAATTCGCCCACGCTTGGTTTTTTGCTGCACGATGTGGCTCGCCTGCTGAAAAAGCGGTTCGAGCAGAACTCCCGTGGATCCGGCCTCACCCGATCGCAGTGGCAGGTCTTGGCCTATCTCGCCCGAAACGAGGGCATCAACCAGACCGGTCTGGCGGAGTTACTCGAAATCGAACCGATCACGCTTGGCCGCATCGTCGACAAACTCGATACGATGGGATTGATTGAGCGGCTCCCGCACCCGACAGACCGCCGCGTGTGGGTTCTTCATCTCACACCGGCTGCTCGACCCAAATTGGAACAGGTCCGCAAGCTCGGCGATGTCACTCGCGGCGAGGCACTGGTCGGCGTATCGGAAGCTGACAGGCAGCGCTTGTTGAAGACGTTGCAGGCATTGAAAGAGAACCTGACCAAAGCATGTGACTTGCCGGCTGCGGTGCCTAAGCGGGCGAGCCATGGCTAATCAAACAAGTCATGGTTGATCAAACAAGCAGACTGAATGAAGTGACGATTTTCCGAGAGGCGCCGCCCGCAGTAACGCCAAAGTGCATCATCTGGGGTCGCCGATGTTGGGCATCTCCTCAACGTTCAGCTCACGGCATCGGCCATTTGGAATTCGAACGTCTGGCGACAAAGATAAAAAGACTACGAACGAATGGAACGCAAATGCATAAATTATTCTTCGCCGCTTTCCTGTTGTCCGCAACAATTTCGACGGCCAACGCTCAACATAGCGGTACTGACAAGGAACAGGAGGCTTGCACGCACGACGTCGAGCATTTCTGCCGCAAATTGATGGATCAAGGCGATTTCGCTATTCTGGCTTGTCTTAAGCAAAATCGTCCAAAATTGAGGGCCGCCTGTCGCCAGGTACTGGTCAGTCACGGACAATAATGACCGATCGATGCGTGGCCGCCCCGCTCTCGCTATCACGCAATCCCTTCGTCCGCCGGATGCTCCACGACGAAGGCCGCGCCCGGTCCAGGACGAGACCAATCCCATCATCGCGCGAATGGAATTGAATCCCTAAGATGTCTCGACGCAAAAGAAGTCCTCCTGCCGATCTCCAAATCCCGGCACAACTGATCGAAGATTATGCGCTCGTCGGCGACTGCGAGACAGCCGCACTGATCGGTCGAAACGGGTCCATCGACTGGCTGTGCTGGCCTCGGTTCGACTCAGGCGCCTGCTTTGCAGCACTACTCGGCGGTCCGGAACACGGAAGATGGCTGATCGCGCCAAAGGACCCGGCTGCGCGGGTCAGGCGGCAATATCTCGATGGCTCACTCATTCTCGTCACCACGTTCGAGACCGAACAGGGAACGGTCGAGTTGGTCGACTTCATGCCGCCGCGCAACGGCATCGCAGATCTCGTCCGTCTGATCCGCGGCGTGAGCGGGCGGGTCGATTTGCGCACCGAGTTTATTCTGCGGTTCGACTATGGCTCCGTCGTGCCGTGGGTGGAACGCCTCAAGGGCGGTGGTGGCCTGCGCGCCATTGCCGGACCCGAAATGGCCGTGCTGCGCACGCCGGTACACCTCCACGGCCAAGACTTCACCACGGTCGGCGATTTCACGGTCGGCGCCGGAGAACTGGTACCATTCATGTTGAGTTATGGCGCCTCGCAGTCACCGCCGCCGCCCGCGATTGATCCTGTCGATGCATTGCAAGACACGGAAACATTTTGGCGCGGCTGGTCCGGGCGTTGCGCGCCCGCGGGCGACTGGACCGAAGATGTCAAGCGATCGCTTGTCGTCTTGAAAGGCCTGACCTACGCGCCTACCGGCGGCATGGTCGCTGCGCCTACCACGTCGCTGCCGGAACAGGCCGGCGGCGTACGCAACTGGGACTATCGCTACTGCTGGCTCAGAGATGCGACCTTTACCCTGCTCGCCTTCGGAAGCGCCGGCTACACGGAAGAGGCACAGGAATGGCGTAACTGGTTGTTGCGCGCGGTTGCGGGCCGGCCGGACCAGTTGCAGATCATGTACGGTCTCGGGGGTGAACGGCGTCTTCCCGAATGGGAGGTGCCGTGGCTATCAGGCTTCGAAGGCGCACGTCCGGTTCGCGTCGGCAATGCGGCCGCCGCCCAACTCCAGCTCGATGTCTATGGAGAGATCGTCGACGCGATGTTCCAGGCTCGTTCGCACGGCCTGCCAGCGGCCGAGCGCTGGTCGGCGATTGGCCGCGCCTTTCTCGATCATCTCGAGGTCATCTGGTGCGAGCCGGATGAAGGTATCTGGGAGGTGCGCGGTCCCCGGCAGCACTTCACGCATTCCAAAGTGATGGCGTGGGTCGCATTCGATCGGGCCATAAAATCGGTCGAGCAACTCGGCGTCGATGGGCCGATCGACCGCTGGCGAGCCGCTCGGGAGGCCATTCATGCGGACGTATGTCACAATGGGTTCGACCGCGAACTCGGCAGTTTCGTGCAGGCCTACGGATCAAAAGCACTGGATGCCAGCCTGTTGCTGCTCGTCATTGTTGGCTTCCTGCCACCGACCGACCCGCGAATTGTAGGAACCTTGCGGGCGATCGAGAATCGCCTGCTGGTGAACGGACTCGTCTTCCGCTACGACACCGGCGAAACGGAAGACGGCCTGCCGCCGGGCGAGGCCGCGTTCCTTGCCTGCAGTTTTTGGTTCGTGGACAATCTTATCCTGCAAGGTCGCATCACTGAAGCGCGCGGAATGTTCGAGCGCCTGCTGGCGCTTCGTAATGATGTGGGATTGCTCGCCGAGGAATACGACCCCTCCACGAATCGCCAGATGGGCAATTTTCCGCAGGCATTCAGCCATGTCGCGCTGGTCAACACGGCTTACAATCTCACTCGCTACCAGGGACCGTCCGAAGAGCGCGCCGATCTGAAGTCATGAGTGGCCGGAAGTCGTATCCACTACGCGCATGCAAAGAGTGACTGACATTCTGACCGAGAGGATCGCCGTCTATTGCAGAACCAGAGCGGTTCTCGCGATGAACCTCGTCCGACGTCACTCCGTTCGTGTTATCACGCCAACGATCGTAGCTTCGGGACGCAATCCTGCCGCTGAATGATTTCCTGTGCATACGGCAGCAGCCTTATACCAATGCAGACCAGGCCGGGAATCCCAAAAAGGACAATAGCCTGTACGGGGCCAGAACGTCGCCAATTTGGCTCGGCACGAATCATTGCCTCACAGGCGCGTGACTGCCTGGCTGCGTTTTGATGTAGCTGCATTCGCAAATCGATGAGCTGGAATGCCGTCGTCGCGCGGCTGCCGGCTTGATCAATTATAGTAGCATCCTTATGATAAGCTTGCTTACTAACTGGCAGGTCAATGGAAGCTAATTCTTCCCAACTGGGATTTGTGCTGCACGATGTTGCACGCCTCCTCAGAAAGCGCTTCGAGCAACATGCGCGCAACTTGGACCTGACCCGATCGCAGTGGCAGGTGCTTACCCAACTCGCTCGAAACGAAGGCATTCGCCAAAGTGCCTTGGCGGAGCTTCTTGAGATTGAGCCGATTACGCTGTCCCGCAGCGTCGGCAGGCTCGAGGCGCTGGGGGTGGTCGAACGGCGTCCGCATCCCTCCGATCGCCGGGTATGGCTTCTTCATCTTGCCCCTGCAGCCCGCCCAAAGCTCGCAGAGGTTCACGCGGTGGGAGACATTACGCGTGGCGAGGCATTGGCGGGAGTTTCCGAGGCCGACAGGGTCCACCTGTTGAATACATTGCAGATCCTGAAGACGAACCTGACGGCAGTGTGCGATGCGCCGGTTGCGAAACAAGAAGGAGCAGGCAGTGCCTAATCCAAATGAAATCAATCCACGTCGTGAAGTGAGCGCCGAGCCGGACGCGGCCCGCATTCGCGATGACAAGGTCCATCGGCTGGACCGCCCTGCCGGCGAAGCGAAAGATGCATTGCCTCTCGGCCAGGTCACGGCACCGGACGTCAGGGCGTTGAATCCGAGTAGCCGTGAAGCAGAGGTAAAAGACAAGGCAGGGGCCTCTCCCGACCCAAAGCCTGATACACCCGAAACATCGAAGAAGTCGCGGATTCGGTCGCTGATGTTCGCGCTGTTGCCGTTGGTGCTCATCGTCGGCGCGTTCTGGTATGTCATTGGCGGGCAGACGATTTCGATGGACGACGCCTATGTCGAAGCCGACAAGGTCGGCGTCTCGACCGATGTTGCCGGAATCGTCAAGCAAGTTGCCGTCGCGGAGAACCAATATGTCGAGGCCGGCCAAATCCTGTATCGCCTCGAAGATCTCCAGTTTCGCCTCGCATTGCAGCGCGCCGAGGCGCAGATCGGTACGGTTCGAGATTCCCTGAATGCGCTCAAGACGAATTATCGCGACATGCAGGCTCAAATCCAGCAGGCGCAGAACGACATCGACTATTTCAATACCGAATTCCACCGTCAGCAGGACCTTCTGGCCGCGCATGTCGCTTCGCAATCAACTTTCGATACGGCGCGCCGCAACCTGCAAAATGCGCAACAGAAGCTCGTTTCCCTGAACCAGCAGCTTGACGGGATCGCCGCCAGCCTTGACAGCGACCCTGACGGCCCCGTGGAAAAGAATCCGCGCTACCTCGATGCCATCGCGCAGCGCGACGAGGCGGCACGGCAGCTCGCACACACTTTTGTCAAGGCGCCTTTCGCCGGTATCGTGACGAACGTCCCGTCAATCGCACCCGGCAAATATCTCCAGGCCTCGGCAACCGCCTTCTATCTCGTCGCTACGGATCGTGTCTGGGTTGTCGCCAATCCCAAGGAGACGGAGCTGACTTATGTGCGGGCCGGCCAGCCGGCTACGGTATCGGTGGATACCTATCCCGATTTGCAATGGAACGGGAGCGTCGAAAGCATCAGTCCGGCGGCCGCGCAGGAATTCTCGCTTCTGCCGGCGCAAAACACCAGCGGCAACTGGGTAAAAGTCGTGCAGCGCATTCCCGTGCGCGTGCGGGTCGATACGAAAGACAAGAGCTTGCCACCGCTGCGCGCCGGAATGAGCGTCGAGGTCGACGTCGATACCGGACATAGGCGCGGCCTGCCCCACTTCCTGACCGCCATGTTCGGTCACGATCGTCAGGGCCGGTAATGTCCGACCAGACTACCCTGCCCAAATCCACCAGGGTGGCGATTACCGTCTGCGTGATTCTCGCCACGCTCATGCAGGCGCTCGACACCACCATCGCCAATGTCGCGCTTCCGTATATGCAGGGCAGCGTCTCGGCGAGTCAGGATGAGATCGCCTGGGTGCTGACTTCATACATCGTAGCGGCCGCGATCATGACGCCGCCTACCGGCTATCTCACGAGCCGGTTCGGGCTGAAGCGTATTTTCCTGGTCTCGGTCGCCGGTTTCACCATTGCCTCGGTACTATGCGGCATGGCGCAATCTCTGGTGCAGATCGTGTTGTTCCGGGTTCTGCAAGGCTTATTCGGCGCGGCGCTCGTCCCTCTCTCGCAAACCGTACTGATGAACATCAATCCAAAGGAGCGGCAGGGATCCGCGATGGCGATATGGGGGGTTGCGGTGATGGCCGGCCCGGTGCTCGGGCCGGTGCTCGGCGGCTGGCTGACCGAAGCCTATAGTTGGCGTTATGTCTTCTACATCAACGTGCCGATCGGCCTCCTTGCCTTTTTCGGAATGACGACTTTTCTGTCCGATACGCCACGGAACGCTGCGGCCAAGCTGGATTGGTTCGGGTTTGGTACGCTGAGCCTGGCGATCGCTGCCATGCAGGTTCTCCTCGATCGTGGCGAAGAGCTCGACTGGTTCAGCTCCGGTGAGATCGTTGCCGAAGCCATCATAGCTGTATCGGCATTCTATTTGTTCATCATCCATACCTTCACGGCGCCTGAGCCGTTCGTAAGGCCGTCTCTGTTCCGCGACCGCAACTTTACCGCTGGAGTTCTGTTCATTTCGATCGTCGGTCTCACCTATTATGCTTCGCTGGCTCTGCAGCCTCCCTATCTGCAGAATCTCATGAACTACCCGATCGTCAGCGCCGGCCTTGTGCTGGGACCTCGGGGCATCGGCACCATGGGCTCCATGTTGATTGTTGGAAGGCTGATCGGGCCGGTCGACACGCGATTTCTTCTGGCTCTGGGCCTCGGGCTCACAGCCTGGTCATTCTATGTGATGACGGGCTGGACACCGGACGTTTCGCAGACGACCATTGTTGTCGTCGGCATGATCCAGGGTGTCGGCCTTGGCTTTCTCTTTGTGCCGTTGAGCGTGGTGACCCTGTCAACGCTGGCACCCGAGCTTCGGGCGGAGGGCGCCGGCCTTTACAGCTTGTCGCGCAATATTGGTTCCAGCGTCGGCATTTCCGTGGTGAACAGCCTGCTGACGATCAATACGCAGGTAAACCACGCCGAAATCGCGCGCAGTGTCACGTCGGTCAATCGAACGTTCGAGGACCTGGCGATTACGCAGTTCTGGGACCCGATTAGCGCCGCGGGTCGTACCGCGCTCGATGCCATAGTGACCCAGCAGGCCCAGATCATTGCTTATATGGATGATTACAAGCTGCTGATGATCGCGACGCTCGCTGCAATGCCCCTTCTCGTTATTTTCAAGAAGCCTCCACCCAGTGCGGTCAACGATTCCGTACACGCCGCCATGGAATAACGATGTTGGCTCTATCATTCCGAATATCGCTTCGACGCATCGCGCCGCGCTCAACAGCATGGGCCGTCACGGCCACGCTCGGCATCGCCGTCGCGGGTTGTACGGTGGGACCGGATTTCGAGGCGCCGGAGTCCCCTTCAGTTACCCGCTACATCTCACCAAGCGAGATCAATGCACCGGCTCGCGATGCCGGAAAGGCGGTGCCTACGCAGGCGATCACGGTCGGCGAAAAGGTTGCGGCCGATTGGTGGAAGCTCTTTCGATCGTCGGACCTCGACCTCCTGGTAAAACAGGCCATCGCAGGCAACCGTTCGCTTGAGAGTGTAAAGCAAAGATTGGTGGCAGCGCGGGAGGCGGTTGCGGTCGCCAGAAGCGCGCTTTATCCCCAGGTCGGGCTCGGCGCCAGCGCACAGGAAGAAAAACAAAGCGCCGCCACGTTCGGATTGTCGCCAAATGCTTTCCCGCTTCCACCGAGCTTCAATCTGTTTCAGGTCGGCCCGACTGCCAGCTACACGCCTGACCTGTTTGGTGGAACGCATCGCCGGATTGAACAACAGTCTGCGCTGGCCGAATATCAGAGCGACCAGCTCGACGCCGCATATTTGACTCTAACCGGTAACACGGTTTCCCTGGCGCTTCAGGTTGCCACGGCCCGTTCTCAATTGAAGGCTCTCAACGACATCCTTGCCATCGATCGTCAAAATGTGGAGCTCGTTCGCAAGCAGCGCCAGGCCGGAACTGTACCCGACAGCGATGTCATCGTTGCCGAAAGCCAGCTTGCCGCAGACGAGACGTTGCAGCCGGGACTGGAACAGCAATTGAGCGTGGCCAAGCATGCACTGGCGGTTCTTATTGGGCTGCCGCCCGGCGATTGGTCGCCTCCTAATTTTGAATTGGCAGTCTTCGCGCTCCCTCACCGTCTGCCTGTCAGCATTCCCTCAGAATTCGTCCATCAGCGCCCCGATATTCATGCGGCTGAGGCTCAGTTGCACGCCGCAAGCGCTCAGATCGGAATCGCCACGGCACAACTTTATCCCTCCATAACTCTTTCGGCCGGCATTAATGCCTCATCATTGAATGGAGGTGACCTGTTCACCCCGTCCGGCCTGGTGTGGAGCGTCGCCTCGGGGCTCACGCAGCCGATCTTTGACGGCGGCATGCGAGAAGCCGAGCGCCGCGAGGCGTTGGCTGCCTTCAAGGCTTCTGCAGCCGACTACCAACAGACCGTATTGCAAGCTTTCGGACAGGTCGCGGACATCCTGCAGGCATTGACACACGATACGAATCTTCTGGTCGCTCAAAAGCACGCGCTGTCCATGGCCTCTGAAGCCGTACGTCTGCAACGCATCAACTATGGCAGCGGCGGTTCAGGCATCATCGGTCTGCTCGACGCGCAGCGGCAGTATCAACAGGCGCAGCTCGGCTATATTCGCGCAGAAGCACAGCGCTACCAGGACACGGTCCAGCTCATGGTGGCCATGGGTGGCGGCTGGTGGGACCAAAAGCTCGCTTCAACAGACAACGATCACAATCTAGCCCATAATGATCCACATCCAAGTCAGATACCGATCACGGTCCAGCACTGACGTAGTGTTCCTGACGGGGATTTGCGACAGGCAACCTACCCTCGATGCGCCATTCGCTCGACCACGTCGGTAAACCCGTCGTCATCGACGAGCTCGAGATGGATATCGGTACGCCCGATCAGGTCACTCGGATGACGGATCAACAAGGCTTGATTTTGACCGGAGCGGCACCCCCGACGCTTTGTAGCACAACGTAAAAGACCTTACTCCATGGCAATGCAATCGATCTTCGGCCGGAATATTTGACCGTTACTCGATCTGCTTCGCTGGGCTGCCCATCGAAAACTGCTGCCCCGAGCCGGCGACAGCGCTGTGGCCCCGTTAGCGAACAAGCCGAGCGTCATAATGTCGGATCATTGTGCAGCATAGGTGTTCAGATCTAGTTCGTCTCCTGGAGCCGCGACGTAGGTTTTCACATTTGGGAACTTCGCATTGATCGCAGCCTCGAATTCCGACCACGGCCTCGATTTCGCTCCCATCATCTCATGGAATTTTTCATGAAGCGGATAAAGCACCACGGCTTTCGGCTTCAGCGCCACCACCCCCAGCACGACATCGTCCACGAAATCGAGTTGCATGCCGGCGCGCAGCAACTCGCGCAGGAAGAACCTCGCCGCCAATTCCGCATGGGCCTCATTGGCGTATTTCTGCTCGGTCACGAAGGTATAGTTATTCAGCCACTCCAGAAGCTGCGATCCGTAGGCGCCGATCATCTCGACTTGTGGATAGTGAACGTGAGTGTCGATGAAGCCGGCCGAGATGAGCGCATCCGGGTATTCGGTCGGGACCACGCCGGTCGGAAGTCGAGCGATGATCTCGGAATAGGGCTCAATCGTCTGGATCTTGCCGTCTTCAATAATCACGAGGGCATCCTCATGATGGACGAGGCAGGTCTCGGCGACCTGTTCGAACGGATTTTGGCGAAAGGAAACGGTAGCCCCGCGCAGAGCCTTGATCGCAGTCCCGTGAGCACCTCCTCGAGCATGATCCGGAAAAGCGGAAACCGGCTTTTCCTCGCGACAAGGCCGGAACGCGTTTGTGCAGAAAGACCATGCTCAAACAAAAAGATAGAGTTGGATGACGATTCGAAGAAGACTCACCATACTCACGGGGCACGATTCAACTCAGTTGAATCATGCCCGTCGTCCATCTGCCAGCCAGTCACGCATAAGCCGTCTCATCGGTTGCGTCACGGTCAGGACGCCGTTCTTGAAGTCCGCCTTGGCCTTGTCTTCCTCGACGCCTTCAAGCGGGATCTGCCGCTCGAACGAGCCGTAGTAGCGCTCGCTGACAAACTTGGACTCGTCGCTGCGCTCGGCCTTCTTCTCGCCGCGGATCGATAGGACGCCGTTGGCCATTTCGACCTGGACATCCTTCTCGGTCAACCCTGGAAGCTCGGCGGAGACCGTCACGGCCTTCTTCGTTTCACTTACTTCAAGTCTGGGCCAGGCGAATTGGCTCTCCATCAACGGATTGCCAAGACGACCAAACAAACCGAAGCCACGGAACGCGTCATCGAACAGCCGATTCATTTCGCGGTGAAGCGTCAGAAACGGATCGAAAGCCTCGCGCCCGGTCGAGAGCTGCTGGCTTTTGGTCCAGGGAACAAGATCACGAATACCCATGATATCCTCCTTGACATGAAGCTGGTCGGCGCGCGGACGGTTAACGTCCGCGCGCGATGGTCTCAGGCGTGAAGCAGCTTTAAGCCGCCCTCTGCGTGATTTGCCCGGCAGAAGCGCCACCGTTGATGGCGATGCGCCGCGGCTTCATGGCCTCGGGGATTTCGCGGACCAGCTCGACCCGGAGCAGCCCGTTGTCGAACGTCACAGCCCTCACCTGCACGTAATAGGCAAGGTTGAATTGCCGCTTGAAGGGCCGGGCCGAGATCCCCTGATAAAGATATTCGTGCTGGTCCTTGTCGCTCTTGCGGCCTTCCACCGTGAGCACGTTCTGCTCGGCCGTCACCGCGATCTCATCCGGGCTGAAACCAGCCAGGGCGAGCGAGATCTGGTAACGATCTTCGCCGATCCGCTCGATATTGTAGGGCGGGTAGGTATCCTCGGTCCTGTGCTGGGTTTCGTCGAGGAGATCGAAAAGGCGGTCGAATCCGACGGTCGACCGCCAGAGTGGGTTAAGATCGTAAGTCCTCCTAGCCAAGTCCTCCTAAGAGCAAGATGGATACGAAGGGGCGCAAGACACGCGTGCAAGACTGTCCGGCGCCCGGCTTCAGTCTGCCGGACCCAAAGCTGGCGCCCGGCACCGCCCGTAAGCGGCAATAATCGAATTAGAAAAACCGAAATCAATTTCAAGGGTAGCGGCAAAAAATTTTTAGCTCGATTTTCCGGGGCAATTTCAGGCGACGTCCCAAGAAGTTAGATCCTGAAATCTGGCTTGACCTTGCCAAGCTCGTCGGCCAGGAGATTCTGATCGGCGCTGCTGCCGGATCATGCAGCGGCGGCCAACTCTTGAGATTTTTCAGTTCCCACGGGAAGTCGTTCGGTCCTAGCGGGCATCGACCCGGCGTCGAATGAGATACGGCGTTGGCGGCGGCACCATAGCCGGTCTTGCCGACAGTCATCGCGGCGCGGCTACTTTAGTGCGCCAAGCCGGGAAACTCGCTCCGCAATCCCGTCATGATGAAGTTAACGCCTATCGCGGCGACAATGAGAGCCATGATTCGCGTCATGAGGTTGATCCCGGTCTTTCCCAGGTACCGTTCAATTCCGCTGGCCGTCCACAATGTTAACCCGATCAGGAAAGTTGCCATCATCGAGGCAACGGCAAGCAGAATTTTTGAAAGCCAGCCAGGATTGTCGTTGGATAGAGTGATGATGATGCTTATTTCGGCGGGTCCAACCAGCAGCGGAAATGCAAAAGGCGTTATGGCGAGTCCATGGATGTCCACCTCGCCGCTGTCTACGCCACCGGCTGGTTGGATGAATTTTCCATACTGCGCCTGAAACATCTCGAGCGCGATGACGATCGCCAGTAACCCGCCCGCGATGCGAAAGTCGTCGAGGCCCACATCGAAGAAGGCAAGGATCTCCTTGCCGAGCAACGCGGCGCCCACAAAGAAGATCGCGACGGCTGTGCAGGCCAGAATGATGATGCGGTGTCTGTTCACGCTTCCTGCCCGGCGGGTCATCGACAAAAAGATCGGAATGGCCCCGACGGGGTTTGTCAGCGCATACAGCAACATCGTAATTCCGACAAACTGATTCCAAGCCATGGTTCCAACATAGATCCGTCAGAAGTCATGAAGGAGGATGGAAAAACGCTCCGCCCCGGTGGTCCTTCCATGGAGGAAAGCAACCGAGCCGCTCCATCGCCGGATGGTGTGAAGGCGGACCACCGCATGTTGAGCATTCAAAACGCCATCGCGCGGTGCGGAGCCGCGCGATGGATCGGTCAGCGATGCCAACGCTCCCTATGTAACTCCGGCGCCATTCAGGAAGAGCATCCCCTGCAAATGTCCGGAATGAGATCTTCAGCACGGAAGTCCGAAGTCGCGCTGATTGAGGGGCTGGCGCTCACCTTCCGGCTCGGCATCGTCCGCTCGGACGACCTCCTCTGAACCGCTTGAGCAGACTGCGCGTTCGGCTTTGGCGGTGTCCGCTCCATGCCGGCGACCTGACTTGTGCTGAACACGATGGCCAACATCGCAAAAGCTGCGAGAACACGGCGCATGGCTCCTCCTCCCACTTCAGCTTTTGGCCTTCCAGGCTGGCAGCCTGGCGCGCCAATGTTTGAGTGGACTGGAGAGATGGCGGCCGAGCCGCCTGAAGGTTCGCTCAATGGATGCACCCCAGCGGGGCACAGAGGGCAGATGATAGGTCTTCATAGCCACATCCTCCTGTAAGCAACATGGTTATGTCCGGACGCCAAATCCTCGCGGCATTTGGCGTGCTATTCCCTGCAACGGGACTTGGCGGCGATCGACTTAGGAAAGCTTTTTGATCTTTCAAGAACCCTCTGAACTGCGATAATTCGAAATGCTCGTATGTTGCATTTGCAGGTCGATGGGCCCTCGCTCAACCAGAGTTTCTTTGCCTCGCCTTTTCCGGCAGTGGCTCGACTTCCACCGTCACATTTTCAGTAGCGCCCTTGCGTTCGATGGTCAGGCGAACCTGCTGGCCGACCGGCGTGAGTCCGATCAGGTTGCGCATCTGGGTTGCGCTACGGATGGCCTCGCGAGCATCAGCGTGAACAACGCTGCGGCCCAGGTCTCCGATCCACAGGCATGGGTGGAGGAAAGCGCAGACCTTGCCAAGCAATTCGCCTATGCGCCGCGGGTGAGGATGGGGAAAACTGCGGTGATGTTGACACGCGACTACGAGACCAGCGCACGCAACATTGCTCGAAGTCAGGCGGCGCTTGCCGCAGCACGGCTAGCGAATCTAATCAATGAGGCGTTGAAATAACGCGGAGCCTGAGTTGCGTCACGACGGGACGGCGTCCGGCGCGGCCGTGTTTTTTGCGCCCATGCCCCGAAAAATAAGGGCCAGCAGTCTCTTTGTCCGCGCCTGTCCGGCAGCATTTGGAGGGATTCGCCACAACAGTCCCAAAAGCATCAGAAGATCCTCGGCGTCGACTTCGGGGTGGATATCGCCTGACCCTTTACAGGCATCCATCATCTCGCGGACGGCATTGATCAGCGGTCCATAGGTTTCCTGAATATTTTGTTCCGATGTCGCCGCATGGACGATGTCTGCAATGCCGTATTTCATCCTGCCGAATTTTGCGAGCCTATCGCACCATAGTCGAAAGGCCTCTAACGGCGGGTGCTTGGCAAGCAGCCGCGGCGCAAGGTCGACCAGCGCGTCAATCTCAGTGCGGTAAACACCGAGCACCAGCGCCTCGCGGCTCGGAAAATGACGATAGAGCGTCCCCGCGCCGACCCCGGCCGCCTTCGCGATGGAGCTGAGGGATGCTGTCGGGTCAGCAGCGAGCGCCTCGCGCGCCACATCCAGAATGCGATCCCGGTTGGCCCGCGCGTCGGCGCGCAGGTTTTCCTCTTCGGCGGTCATGAGCCCCTTGACTAAGCGGAGAGTTCTCCGTTATTTCAGACAAGCAATCGGAGAGTTGTCCGTTTCTATCCTGCAAGGAGATCGCATGCAATACGTAAAGCTCGGTCACACGGGTCTCGATGTCTCCCCCCTTTGTATCGGCTGCATGGGCTTTGGCGATCCATCCCGCGGCTACCCGTCATGGTCGCTCGATGAGGACTCCAGCCGCGCGCTGATCCGCCATGCCATCGAGGCCGGTATCAACTTCTTCGACACCGCCAACATGTATTCGAACGGTTCGAGCGAAGAGATTTTGGGCCGGGCGCTGAAGGATTTCACCAACCGGGACGCCGTGGTCATTGCCACCAAACTCATGGCCCCGATGCGTAACGGCCCAAATGCTGCCGGCTTGTCGCGCAAGGCCATCATGACGGAAGTCGATCACAGCCTGCACCGACTTGGGACGGACTACATCGATCTCTACCAGATCCATCGTCGCGATCAGCGAACGCCGTGGGAAGAGACCCTGGAGGCGCTGCACGACCTCGTGAAAATGGGAAAGGTGCGCTATCTCGGCGCCTCTTCGATGCAGGCATGGGAATTCAGCAAGGCGCTGCATCTGCAGAAAGCAAACGGCTGGGCGCAATTCGTGTCGATGCAAGACACCTATAATCTGCTCACCCGCGAGGAAGAACATGAGATGCTGCCGCTGTGTGCCGACGAAGGCGTGCAGACCATCGTCTACAGTCCGCTGGCGCGGGGCCGCCTCGCCCGAGCGTGGGGGACAACGACGGAACGCTCGGAAGCCGAACTCGCCGGCGCCAAGCAAGATGAGGCCACTGCAGCAAGCGATCAGAAGATTGTCGAAGCCGTGGGTGCCATCGCAGCGGAACGTGGCGTTAGTCAGGCACAAATCGCCTTGAGTTGGCTCGGTCGCAATCCCGTGGTCGCCGCGCCGATCATCGGTGCGCTAAAGACCAAGCACATCGACGACGCGATCACATCACTGTCGATCATCCTGACCGACGACGAAGCAATGCGATTGGAGGCGCCGTACACCCCGCGCCGGGATCACCAAGGAGTCTCCGATCCGGCCATGCTGGCCCGCGCTGCGGAAGCAGCGACGGGATTCAAAATGGCCGCGGCCTGATTTGTGTGGACGCGGGTGCTTAACGACTTCACGAAGGGCATCACACCTCGCGCCGGGTAGCCAAGGCTCGACAAACTTTATAGGACCGAGAAAGTCCAGCTTGCCGACGTCGACGCCGTTGTGGCGGAGAATGGGGTACGCCATCGCGGTGTGAAAGCGGAGCATGTGGTGCTCTGTCAACCGACCTCCATCGCGGCTTTCGTCATGCGTACGAGACGCTCGATATGCGCGACGTCGGAGCGCTTGCCAGTAACGACGAGGCGCCAATAGAGCGGCCCCACGAGGAAATCGAGGATCGTCTCCCGGTCCACCGTTGGGGCAAGCTCGCCACGCATGATGGCGCGCTCGATCAATTGTCGGACACGGTCGCGCCGCGTTCGTTGGAACGGGCGGAGCGCCGTCTCAAGCGCTGGCTCGCGTCCGATTTCGGCCAGAAGATCGGTCAGTATCCGGCGGATCAAGCGATGGCGCAGCAGGCGCCGGAAGGCGAGCAGCAGTGCCCGCAGGTCCGCTTCCAACGAGCCCGCGTCCCCAATCTCGGCGAGCGTGAGGCCGACTCGCGAGAGGAGGTCGCTCGCCATGGCCGCCTTGGACGGCCAGCGCCTGTAGAGGGCCGCCTTGCCAACGCCTGCCGCCTTGGCCACGCGCTCGAGGCTGAGCCCCACATAGCCGACCCGCGACCATTCGGAGAAGAATGCACGGGACAGCGCGTCGGTCACCTCGACCCGCATCACGGCCGCTCCGCTCGGCCGGCGCGGCGAATAATTATCGTCGGAACGGTTGCGTTCCATCGTCGGCATCCCCAGTTGGTTGGAACGATAGCGTTCCATTCATGGAGACTTAGAGCATGAACGACGCGGTGAAAAGCTTCTCGACCCTCCTCCGCCCGGCCCTCGGCCAGAGTTCCGCCGCCGACGCGGCACGCCCCGTCAAGAGTTTTTTGCCGTCGACAACGTGATGATGGAGTTGAGACTGCCACACTGCGGATCGTGAGGCAGAGCCCCGCGCGGTAGAGGCCGAAGTAAGTGGATTCCGCCCCGCCTCTCCGATGTCGGCAGATCGCGGCCCCTAGAACCGACGAACTGGAGAAGACAATGAAGGTCGCATTCAAAGATGAGTCGTTTGCATTCGAATTCGTTCGCAACCTCGGCTTCGTCTACTATGGAGGCTCGGATATCGGCGAGATGATGGCTGCCGCCGGACGGATCAAGGAAGGTGATTTCGAGAGCTGGTACGCGGAATGGAACAGGCTGGCGCGACGGATCTTGTCGCGGGCTGACGCCAGCCTGGGGGCGGGTCACCTGGAAAGCGCCCGCGAAGCCTATCTGCGCGCATCCACCTACTTTCGGACGGCCGAGTTCTATCTCCATGGCGATCCTGCCGACCCCCGCATTCTCTCGGAGTCCAGGGCGTCGCAAAAGGCGTATGCCGAAGCGGCGAAGCTCACCGGCCCAACATGGGAGGCGGTGGAAATTCCCTACGAAGGAACCACGCTACCTGGATATTTTTACAAGGTGGACAATTCCGGCAAGCCGCGCCCCACACTGATCTTCCACGGCGGATTCGACTCGAGTCTCGAGGAGCTGTTCTATTTCGGCGCGGCCGCCGCTGTTCGGCGGGGCTACAACTGTCTGACCTTTGACGGCCCCGGACAGGGTGCGCCGATGCGCGAACAGAAGCTCCCCTTCCGATGCGATTGGGAGGCGGTGCTGACCCCTGTCGTGGACTACGCCCTGACCAGGCCGGACGTAGACGGCGAGAATCTCGCACTCATGGGCATGAGCCTGGGCGGCTATCTCGCTGCCCGCGCCGCGGCTTTTGAGCATAGAGTTCGCGCAACTGTCTTGTTCGACGGCGTATACGACTGCCATGAAAGCTTTCGGGGCATGCTGCCGAAAGAGGCGGTCGCCGCTCTGGACACGGGCGACACCGTCAAGTGCGAGCAGATCATCCGCAAAGCCATGGCGAGCAATACGAATCTGCGCTGGGGCATCACACAGGGTGTCTGGTGTTTTGGAGCTTCGAGCATTGTCGATTTTCTGACAAAGACCAAGCCGCTCACGATGCAGGGCGTCGCGGGACAGATTCGGTGCCCCTGCCTGGTTCTGGAGGCCGAGGGGGACATGTTTTTCCGCGGCCAGCCGCAGAAAATCTACGATGCGTTGCAAGCTCCGAAGACCCTGTTCCGATTCACCAGCGAAGACGGGGCTGAAAATCATTGCCAATCGGGCGCCTTGGCTTACCTCCACGAAGTCGTCTTCAACTGGCTGGACGAAACGCTTGATCTGCACGACGGACGTCGGCGCGTTCCTGCGCTCCCGGACTCTGCCGTCCAAGTGGCGAATGGCTGACACGGGCAGCCTCGGACGTATGACGTCGATCGCTCCGTCGTGGGGAGAAGATCGCGGCGCCAACGCGCGGCCATGAAAACCAGATCCACGCAATGTTCTGCAGAAGAAGGTTCGTGCCGAACGCAACTTGATAGGCGATGAGCGGGTGGTGCGTAGAGCCACAATTAGACAGCCAGGCTCTGGCGGCCGGGCGGAGCTGGGCCGGGCGAAGATAAAGGGGGAGCGGTTACTTCTCCTACTGCGGCCCGGCCGCGGATCGCGCTCCTGCCGAACGGACCTTCATTAGCCGTGATTTTGAAACGGAATTCACGCGGCGCGAGCTCGATGCTTACTTCGAGCGCTGGCGACCAACTTTCGCCGACGCAGGCTTCCACGTTCGGGTAAACTCACGTGTAGCTCGATCGTATGTCGCAAAGTCATTTACCGCATTAGCCACCACCAATGCCCCCGTAATCGTTGCCAGCAGATGCGAGGCCTCATCAGACGAGAGGCCCTTCTCGACGAGCTTCTCATGACACATCTTGAAGAACTTCTTGACCTCCGTCGACACCTCCAGCGGCAGATCCATGGTTGATGCACCGAGCACCGCGCACGGACACATGCGATCCTCCGAGTGCAGCGTGCCGCGGAATGCTCTGACCCAAACCTTCACCGGGTTTGGCTCCTTTTGGAGCTCCCGCTCGAACAAATCCGCGGTCTGTGCGGTATAGCGCTGAATGACGGCCGCTGCGAGGTCTTCCTTGGTCGGGAAATGATAGTGGACGCTCGAACTCTTGACGCCCACGTCCGCTGCAATCTCTCGAAAACTGAAACCGTTGAAGCCGCCCTTCCGCATTCGCCGCTCAGCGGCGTCCATGATGGCGGCGGTGACGTCACTCATTGAATCTGCTCCCGTGGCTACCTCTCGATAGGTAGGGCTTAAAGAGACCAAAAACAATGCCTTGTCAGTCTATCTATCGATAGGGTAATGTGCTAAATGAGGCATTGAGGGCCTGTCGCAATCCTGAGGTTCGGGCCATTGGCCGGGCTCCGGCTCGTCGATCGCGGCAGAAAGATATTACCCCTCCCCCGAGCACGAACCTCACAGACGAGCAGGGTGATCAAGATGTTCTCGGTGATCTTCGAAGTCCATCCCAAGAAAGAACGATTCGAGCTTTACCTCGCGCTTGCAAAAGACTTGAAGCCGATCCTGGAGGGCATCGACGGGTTCGTCGACAACGAGCGCTTCGAAAGCGCGCGTCGGCCAGGGTGGATCCTGTCGCATTCCACGTGGCGAGACGAAAAGTCTGTTGTGAGATGGCGCACCGTCGCCAAGCACCACGAGACTCAACAGCGCGGCCGCGACGACGTCTTCCAAGATTATCATTTGCGGGTTGGCGAAGTCGTGTCGGATTCGGCACCTCCCGACGGCGTATCTCTGCTGGAACAGCGTTTGGACGAGACGGAGGTCGGCGCCGGGAAGTTTGCGACGCTGACCGAGGTTTTGCCGGCACGGGCCGGAGCAGGATCACTGGCTTCGTCGGCGCTCGCCGACCGTTTGTCGCTCGACCAAACGCACCCGGCCCTGATCGACCACGATGTTTTCGCAAGCATCTACAACGCGGGAAAACTTGCATTGTTAGCGACCTGGCGCGACCGCGGCTCCGCTGAGCAGTTTAAACCAGAGCTGTTCCCCGAGGCCGACGCGATCCGCCATCGCGTCGTGCGCATCGTGCGTGATTACGGCATGTACGATCGACGGGAGAGCCCGCAATATTATCCTGACATTCTACGTGGCTCGACGACACGCCGATAAGCGCCGTGGTTCGCTAAAATAAAGGCGGCTCCGCGCTCCCGACTACACCTCTCCCTGCTCAGCGAAATGACACCGAGGGAGCCTCTTCGGCGAAGCGGTCAGTCGTTTCGCCGCCGGTCACAACATCGTTCATCTCTCTATCGATAGATCGAGCTTGACGCATCCAGTTTCCCGAGGTTAGTTCTCCCAAACGTATAAATCTATCGATAGGTAGAGTGAGACAATGGAGCTACCCATGCGCTTTCAGGACAAGGTCGCGATCGTCACAGGGGGCAGTTCAGGGATCGGCAAGGAAGTTGCGACCCGATTTGTCGCGGAAGGCGGATCTGTCGTCATCATCGGACGCGATGCCGCCAAGGCCCAGGCCGCGGCCAAGCAAACAGACGCCAACGGAAAGCGCGCGATCGCCCATGTGGGCGACATCGCCCTGCCGGCGACCGGAGAAGCAGCGGTGAAGGCGGCACTCGATCTGGCCGGAAAGCGCGAAGATGCGCTTGAGCAGCGGTACGCCGTGGGCGAGATAGCCGCCATCGGCCAACAGCGTCGCGAGCGGCTCCGGCGGTATCGCCACGACCAGGCTGGTGACGCGCAGTTCGTCAGGTGGCCGCACGCCGTAGAGACCAAGCGGAACGCTGGGAGTGAGATTCCAGATGTAATGCGGCAACGGCTTCGATCCGATCGGAGGAACCAGGATGGCGACACCGAGCAGCGTGACGACGATGAGAGCGGTGCGACGCGTCATGGCGCGATCCTTCGCCGTTTCAGCCAGATCTGATGACGGCTGCGTGTGTAGCCGCGCGGCACCTCATTGACGCTGAGCCGGTTGTGAACGTGCTGCCAATGCTCCGGCGCGGCGTCAGCGGGATCGATGCGCAGCGCCTCGACGCCGTCGATCGCCTGCAACACCCGCTCAACCTTGGGCCAGCCTGAGATCGAGAGCAGGATGGCAGCACCCGGCTCGACGAACGGCACGGTGGTGCAGCGTTCGCCTGCGCCGACCGCGCGCAGGATATCGATCCGCGACAACACGGTACCGAAATCATTGGCCGCCCAACGGATAACGGCAAAGATGCTGCCAGGGGCGAAAGCAACGCGGCCATGTCGACGATCGCGCCGTTCTCGGCGGACCGGATGACCGAAGCGGATGCGGTGCTCGACGTGTTTGGCATGCCACGTCAATTCGACATAGGTGAGGATGTCGGCCGGAACACCGGTCGACGCGCTCGTTGCGGCTGCGGCCCGTGCGTTCACGGCCGTCGGCCGCGGGCCAGAGATCCAAAGCCGGGCACCGGCTTGGCCGCATGAACGACGCCGTTGGTCTGCTCGGTCGTCGAGCGGCGAAGGCCGATGTCGGCCCACGCCAGCAGGTCTTCGACGGCATAGACGACGCGGCCGCCCAGCTTGCGATAACGCGGGCCGGTGCCGTGGGTGCGGTGCTTCTCGAGCGTGCGGCCGGAGAGTCCAAGAAACCGCGCCGCCTCGGGGGTCCGCAGATAACGCTGTTGGGGATGAACTGGCTTGTCGCTCATGGCATCCGTCCGGTGTGGCATCGGCCGCGATCGGCGATCGACGGCGTGACGCGCGCAGCATGGCGGATTTGATGCCGGAAGGAGGATGAACGAAGATGAAGACTCGGTTTCTGTCCATCCCCCCGCCTGCGCGGTCCGTTGAACGGGCCAAACGCAACAGGGGCGCCGTGCTGTCCGCGCAGCGGCACCGGTGTCGAAGAGGCGTTGGCGACGAAAGCTATCGACCGCGCAGCAGGTCGCGATAGCCGCCTTCCATGCGGCGGACCGCATCCTTGACCAGACGAATGATCTGCGCGCGGCGCGGCGACGTCAGCCAGTCGTGCCGGCTTTGCCGCCGCACATCCGGATCAAGCAATACAGCAGCGAGATTGCGGTAACTCGCGCGGTCGTGCCGGCCGTCAAGTGCTCTCAGCATCAAAATCAGGCGGTGGCGCTGCTGCCTGGTCAACGACGACGATGCACTCGGCGCCGTCGCAACTCCGGTCAGGCGTTGCCACAGGTGAAGGGTAGTTGCGAGCCGATCCGGGAGGTGTTGGTCGAAGGGGATGATAGCGGCAACGGAGGCAGTCGCCGTCGCATCCGGCAGAATCCAAATCCGCTGTTCGTCCTGGGTCTCCCACCACAGGAGGTGTCGGCCGTCGTCGCAGTCCACGGAGAATGCCGGCGATGGCAAAGAATCGAAGCGCAGCATGCTTTCGGTGCCGGGCGGCGCCGCCGTGAGTGCGGTCGCCGCCGGGAGAGTATTGAACGCCCACAATGTCAGGGCGCGGTCGCTTGGCTGCTGCGGATCGCACGGGAAAACTCAACCCCCAGCGCTGGGCCAGCGCCAGGGCTGCCTCCAGCGTGGCGGCGGTTCCGCTCGCCACATCACGGCGCATGTCTTCGTAATCATTGCGGTAGTCCGGATTGCGTCGAAGGAATTCCCAGGCGAAACCCGCGCGTTGCACGCGATCCAGATAGGCGGTCGCATCCTGCGACCGCCAGCTTTCATCATCCGGCATGCGATCACTCCAGAATCACTCGCTCCCCAAGCGAGACACGCCCCTGCCCGTGACCGAGTGTTCGCGGGGTCGGCGAGACCCGGAAGGACGCAGAGTCGCAACCCGTGTTGCAGGGACTCAATCGACTGAGCATGAGGGAATAGAAGCAGCGATTGAAAAATGCCGCGCCGTCAACTCATTGGAGCGGCGGCTTGAGCAGGTCGCGGTACCCAGCTTTGGCCATCCAACGTGCTCGTGCAAGATGACTGTCATGCACGCCACGCGCGCGATCGGGCTCGCGCTCGGCATCGAGACCGAAAATCACCTTTACGACCTCGCGCCAGTCGGCGCCCTCCTCATCGGCATCGAGCAGCCGGATGTAGATCTTGAGGTGCCGCTCATCATAGGGGGTGACATGCGGCAGGTCGGGAGGGTTGTCGTTGAACGGAGGAATGGTCATGGCGGGTACTCGCGCCAGTCGTCTAGCGGCATCAGTGGTAGAAAATACGGCACTCTTGCTGCGGATCGATGACAGTTGTTGGACAATTAACAGATTGCTCGGCTTTTGAACCGCTTTCTGAAGTGGCCTGTTCCGCAAACGTCCCCGGTTCGAAGGCCCCCGGAGCCGCCTGCGGGACAGGATTGTCGAGTATACTCCGTGGTGGGATACCCTACAAGCCGAACAGTTTCCCGATGGAGATTCGGGAGGTGTTCGCTCGCAATTTGCGCCGCTGCCGGCACGCCAAGGGCCTGTCGCAGGAGGCGCTGGCGCACGACGCGGAGGTCGATCGGACCTATGTCAGCGCGCTCGAACGCGGGGTTTACGCGGCCACCATCGACATGGTGGGCAAACTCGCTGACGTTCTTGGCGTCGAGCCGGACGAATTGCTGCGGCGCGCGTCCAGGCCGATCCGGGGCAAGAGATAGCAGAGGCGAACGTGCCCACGGCGATCATGGCCCTGATCGCCCCGTCTCAGCCGTTGTCCCTTTCAAGGCCGTGACCAAAAATGGGTGACGTTGATCGCGCGCCGGGCCGTCAGGCCCGGCGCGCGACGGCACCAACGTGCCTGGCCGATTCGCCGCAAGCGGATCGGCCGACGCACGATCGGCTTTTGAGAAATGGCCGCGCAGCCGGTTGAGGCTGCGCGGCCGTTTCCTCATGCGGCGCGTTCCAGCAGTTTCTTGGCCCTGCCCTCCAATTCAAGCCGGGCGTCCTGATGGGTCTTGGTGCGGGCGTGTGCGGTGAGACCTTGCACGAAGTCGAACAGGCTTTCCGGCGGGCGGCCTTCCTCGTTCAATACGGTTTCGATGATCTTGCCGGTTTCGACCTTGGAGAAACCACGCTTGCGCAAAAACGTTTCGCGGTCGTCGTCGGTACGGGCGACGATCCGTTCCCGTGCCGCCTTGATCCCGGCCACAAACGGCGCGGGCGACGAATTGGCGAAGCTCGTCAACGCGGGCGCGGCCTCGTGGGCAAAACGCTGCGCGGCGAATTTGGAATGCCGGATGGTGATTTCCTCGAAATTCTCGACACCCCACAGATTACGGTTCATGCAGACCGCGCGAAGATAGAAAGACGCGATGCCCAGCGTCTTCGATCCGACCTCGCTGTTCCAGCAATAAAACCCCCGGAAATACAAATCCGGCGATCCGTCCGGCAGCCGTCCGGCCTCGATGGGGTGGGTGTCGTCGACCAGAAACAGGAACACGTCGCGGTCGCTGGCATAAAGCGTCGTGGTGTCCTTGGTGATGTCCACGAACGGGTTATGCATCATGGTCGCCCAATCCAGCACGCCCGGCACCTTCCATCTGGTGTCGCCGGTGCCGTTGCCCGCAATCTTCATCACGGCGGCGACAAGCTCGTGATCCCAGATACGGCCATAATCCGGGCCGGTGACGGCGCGAAGCTCGATGCGACCGTCATCGGCTTCCAACGTTTTGACGAGCTCGGCGCGATGCGACAGCAGGCCGTGTTGCAGATTGATCCCGGCCAGCGGCGCAGGAAGTTGCCGCATATAGGATGACGGCGCACCGACAAGGCTACACAATTGCCCAAAACTCCAATGTGTCGGGGCCACCGGTTCGTCACGTCCCGGCACGATCAGCGCCAACCGCTCCGCGTTGTCGCGGCTGGCTTCGACCTTCACGGCGCGGCTTTCCACCGTGCGGGCCTGCGCGCAATCGGCGCGGCGGCGCACCGAGTCGTAAAGATCGGTGAGATTCAGATAGCGCTCGTCATCGGGTCGGGAAAACCATTCCGACGACACGCGGCCGATACGCTCGCCGCGCGACACGTCGACGCGGAATCCGCTGGAAACAGGTGGCTGGTTTGGGGTCAGGGTGATCATGGTCATCGCTTATTCTCCTATTGGGCTGGGTTAAAGCGCAGCGCTGCGCTGCAACCCTGCCCGTCGGCGAGACCGGGGTAGCAAGGGCAAGGGCGGCCGGGGCGGAGGGGGATCACCCGCCCATCGGGGCGCGCGGACCGCGCGCGTCTGCACGCGCTGACAACCATGATGTTCTGAGAGACCTGCGCTGGCGCGGAAGACCGGGGAAACCGCCCAGGCCGGCGCCGGCTTCGGCGCTTTACCCTTGGGCGCGCGAGGGCGGAGCCCTCCATGTCCTTTTGCAAGTAAAAAGATGTGCGAGAACCCTCGCCGTGCCGGAGGCGCGGCGACAGAGGAGTGTTCTTTCCCGTTGGGTCGGGGGCGAAGCGCCGATGGCGACGGTCGATCAATCTTCCATTCGCGGGTTGGATACCGCATGAACGCCTTTCGTCGCGGCCTACCTCTGACTTAGCACGGGCATCGGATTGAACCGGCCCACTGGGCTCTCGAGGATTGCCTGACCTTGCGCTCCGCCCCCGGCCGAACAGGTCGGCGGATTTACACCATAGGCATCGGCGACCTCACAGTCTGACCGATGGCCCAGACGAAGCCGCTGAGCTCGCGGGCGATCGCGGTGACGACCACGGTGGGCTTCTTGCCTGCGGCGGCGAGCTTGCGATAGCGGCCGCAGAGACGAACCTGCGCCTTCCATGCAATGTCCCGTACTGGTTTTGGTTGGCGCTCCACAACGTCGGTCTTGCCCGACGAGACGCGCGGCTGATAGCGATAGCTCCAGGCGGCTTCTACCAACATGCGGCGAGCCTCGCCGTTGCCAGCCCGAGTGATACCGCCGCGCCGGATGCGGCTGGCGCTCGATTGCTCAGACGGTACCAAGCCGAGATAGGCCATGAGTTGGCGAGGAGACCCGAAGCGGCCGAGATCGCCCACGGCCGCCACGAAGATCACCGATGAGATCAAGTCAATACCGCGGACGGTTCGCAGTGCCTCAACCAACGGTGCCATCGACCAATCCGACAACATCGCCGATATACGCGCTTCGAGTTGATCGCGGCGATCCTGGGCGGACCACACCGCTTCAACATAGTCCTGGAAGACAATCTGGTGGGTGGTCTGGTCGAACTGTTGGGTGGCGAGCCAGCGCCGGTGACGCAGAGTCCAGTTCTTCTTTCCGGGGCCGTAGTTCCGGCCGTGGCGAAGCAGGAAGGCGAGACATTGCTGGCGAGCCCGCATCAGCTGCATCACGGCATCCATGCGGGCGCGGACGAGATCGCGGACCGCCTCGTGAACCGGATCTGGAACCCAGACCGACGTCAGATCGCCAAAGCGATGCTGGAGGGCGAGCTTCTGGGAATCCCTTCGGTCTGTCTTGATCCGTTCACCAGGTTTGCGGGCAATCAGTGTCGGCGCCGCCACCGTGCAGCCGTGGCCGAGACCTACGAGTTGTCGATAGATACCATACCCACATCCACCAGCCTCGTAGCAGAACGCCAAGCGACGGCCCTCATTGGCCAGTCTCTTGGCGAGTTTGGCAACATCCGCCGGCGTGTTGGGAATGGCGCCGATGAAACGGACTTCGCCGTCCCGTCCCTCCTCGGCAGTAGTGACTGAAATGCTGGCTTTGTGAACGTCGAGCCCAACGTAAAGAATCTTTTGCATGCCTCTCTCCGATGTCGAGCCGCCGCGCCTTCATGAGCGGCGGCGGCTCGACTATGCCGGAGACTTGCGGCGCCTGGGCTCCGGGCGCCAAAGGACATACGGACTTAGCAATCATCCTGCAAACAAGCAGACCGGAGGTCTTCCTCTTCCTCAGTGCGACAGTGGCCATAAGCGCGGAAAACGCCCCGCCGAAGAGGCGGGGCGCGTCGATCCGTCTCGATCAGTCGCCGTTACGGCGCGACCAGATCAGCGTGTGGCTGTCGTCGCCCTCGCCCTTTACCAGCGAGGCGTAGATCGGGGCCGGGAAGCTCGGATCGTCGAGCTTGACCGAGAGATATTCGCGGCTGGTCTCTTTCGCGGTCTTCTTCCAGGCGGCGCCAAACTCGGTGGTGCCGGCGAAGATGCGATAGTCGGGCGCCTTGTCGTTATCCTTCTCGGTCGCGACGAACTTCGCCTTGACGTTGAGCGTGAGCGTCTTGACCGATCCGGTGTAACCGTTGTCCGACGCCGTGAAGGTTCCGATGGTAGCCATGGTGGTCTCCGTTCTGTTGTCGGGCCGCGACCATCGCAGCCTCGATGGCGGTCCTTGGCCCGGGGAGCGGATCGGCCCGCAGCCGTCAGGCCCGCAGCGCAGCGGAGGACGGCGGCAGCCGGCTTTTTTGTTTTCCGCGAGGAATGCCGCTGCTTGGCGGCAGGGGAAAAAAGCCGGCGAAGCCGTTGCGGGAAGGCGATCGAGGCGCAGCCGTCCCTCGGGCTTGATCCGTCCATTCGAGGTCGCGTGGGGCGCGCCCATCAACCAGACTGATGGAGACCACCGTGACTGCTGCTATCGTCACCGCGCCAGGACACGGCATCGCCGATCATGCAAAGACTGGCACTCACGCATCAACGTAAAGCAAAGGGCGCGACGGAGTGAACAACGCAGCATGAATGAGCATCGCGGCGCCCGGTTGGCGTCCCCGTTACCGAAGACCCGTAAAGTCCAGATCGTAATCTCGATGTCAGGGATGTTCGATACGCCCGAGACGGTCTACCCTCGCTGGTGAAAGGCCAGGGCATCGACACCAGCTTCGCGCTGATCTGGTCGCGCCGCAACGGCGACTGATCCGACTGGATTGATGTGGCGCACGCCTTCGGACCGGATTCATGGGCGTGGGCCTCAACGCGTCTTTCCCCTATCAGCGGAAAATGTCTGGCTTTCGATAATGCGCCCGGTCGCGGGCGTGAGCATCATGCGTTTGGCCGCGCGCCCGAAGGCGCGCGGCCAAGATTTCCGACAGTTGCGTGACAGCAAGCCGGGACCGCTCACACGGTCCCGGCTACGCCGATCACTCGGCTGCGTCAGAATAGGCCTCATCATCCTTCTCGGTCACATCGCCCGCCTGCGGTCGTTCGGCGGGCTCATAGACCACTCGCGGCGTCCGCATCGGCGCGGGTAGCCAACCGGTTGCAGCCAACAACTGCTCGGCGGTCTCAGCCATATCCTGCTTCTTCATGTCGGCCATCCGGTCAGCGGCCTCGATGCTGACGGCTTCCCGCACGGCATCAAGAATACGCGTCTTGGTGACGCGGCCGAGATAGGTCCGCACGGTTGGCCTCCAATGCTCGGTCATGTCGAGCGACACCGCTTCCGCCAGCCTGTTCGCTGTCGTCATGCTACGGGGCTTACCCTCCCACGGCAATTTGACCGCGTTCACCGTCCACGCGACACAATGCGCGAACAGCGCCATGCGGCTGTCATGGTCCAACGCCACGACAAAGGCCCACAGATCGGTCACGTCGCGCGGCATCTGCGCCGCCCACCCGGCATGGCGATCCGCCCAAGCCTTGCCCGGTTTGGTATCCTCGATACCATCGGCATGCCCGGCCAGCACGGTGCTGACCGGGCGGATGTCCAGAACATGGGCGTCCGCGCCGCGATAGAAGATTTGCGCCGATAGCGCATGGGTCACGGCAACGATGGCGATTTCCGGCTGCTCGCTCACGGCGAGGCGAAGCCCAAGGGTACGATGCGCGGTGAGATCGCGGATCAGGATGTCCGACAGCGGCTTGTGATCGTCGGCCTCCTCGACCTCTGCATCCAAGGTGTCACCCCCGGGTTCACCGTCCGGGCCGGTTGCGCCACCGTCATCGCCGGTGTCGCCGCCCTCCCCTTCGCCGTTCGCATTCACCGTTACCGGCTCGGCTTTCTCGTCCTCGGCCCGCATCAAGCCGCGTTCGATGCGCAACGTCCCGTCATGATTGAGGATGACAAAGGCTCCGCAACGGGCGATGTCGGCGGGGTCGTAGGCCTGACGCTTGGCCTCCAGCCGCTCGATCTCGGCCTCAAGCTCTCCGAAACGCGCGTCAACCTCATCGGGCAGTTCCTCGGCGCCCTCATGCTGCTCGGTCAGGCTGTTGAACTCGACCTGCGCGGCATCCAGCGTGGCCTGATCTTCCTCCGACAGGTCCACGGCCTGCGGATAGGTCCGGCGCAGCCCGTGGCTGTGTGGGTAGTCCAGAAAGACCTGCGCCCATTTCCAGCCCTCCGCCTCCATCAAGGCGTTGGCTTCACGGCCCAGCTTGGCCAAGACCAGCATATCGAGCAGCGCCGCGTCCTCGAAATAGCCGCCGCGATCCTCGGTGAAGAGGTCGCGCAGGATCGTGCCGCCCACTTCGGTATATTTTTCCGCGCCGACAAAGATGGCGCGGCGATCCGTGGCGGCAACGTTGGTTTCGGTCAGCAGACGGCGGATCGTGCTGGCATCGCGGTTATGGGATAGCCGCTCGAAGGCGGCTTCCTGCCGGGCATGGTCCTCGGTGATGGCAAAGGCCATCAACTGGTCCATCGCCAGATCGCCGTCGCGGTAGATTTGCATCAGTCTGGGCGAGACCGCACCCAAGCGCAGGCGCTGCCGCACCACATGCGGCGTCACGCCGAACCGGGCGGCGATTTCTTCCGCGCCGAACCCGCGTTCCTCGGCCAATTTCTTGAACGCCTCGAACTGGTCGGCCGGATGCATGTTCTCGCGTGTGACGTTCTCGTCGAGGCTGATTTCGTGGGGATCGTTGGTGGTGTCGATGACACAGCGGATTGGTTCGGTCTTCTTGATCTCCTTGCGCTTGACCCGCAGAAGCTGCGCCAGCCTGCGGCCCTCGCCGATGGTGACGAAATAAAACCCGGTCGCCACGCCGTCCGGATCAAATTCCGGCTCGACGACAAGATTTTGCAGGATGCCTTTGGCGGCGATGCTGGCCGCATAGGCCTCGATCGACGCCTCGCTATGCGGTGTCTTGCGAGCATTGTTCGGGGATTTCTTGAGCTTGTGGAGCGGAATGAAACTTTCGGTCCCGCTCTCCGTAACGATTTCAACGTGCTTGGCCGACATGATTAATCTCCTTTTGAGGGCATGGGTGCGAGGCGCACCTCGCGCCTGCACCCCTGCCCGTCGGCGAGACCGGGGGTAGCAAGTGCCAGGGCGACCCGAGTGGAGGGGGATCGCCCGCCCTGAAGGGCCGCTCGAAGAGCGGGTCTGCACAAGCGCATGACTGGCCGCGACGATTTAAGGATCTGACGAAGCGCGGAAGACCGGGGATACCGCTCGGGTCGGCGCTGGCGTTGGCCGGCGCTTTACCCTGGTGCGCGCGAGGGGCGGAGCCCCATAGTTCTTCAATAAGAAAAAGAAGCGTATGGGCGGAGCGTCAGCGGAGACCACTCGCGGGTCGCGAGATGAAGTAACCGGGCACCGACCTCTCGGGCGCATAATACGTGGATCGATTCGCCCAACAAGATGAGCTGGAGATCCTGATGAATTACTTCGCTGGACTCGACGTGTCTTTGAAGCGCACCGCGATCTGCATCGTTGATCGAGATGGAAATATCGTCCGGGAAGGAGTGACGGATACCGAACCCGAGGCGCTAATTTCCTGGCTAAGAAATACCCGCTTCGCTTTGCAGCGCATTGGGCTAGAAGCCGCTCAATGTTCCTCCTGGCTGCACAAGGGGCTTTCGGAAGGCGGATTATCCGTCATTTGTGTTGAGACCCGGCACGCAAAGAGCGTGATGCAGGCTCAAACTGTCAAGACGGATCGCAACGACGCTCGTGCGCTTGCGCAAATGATGCGAACAAGGTGGTTTAAGGCGGTTCACATCAAATCCGAAGACAGCCAAAAGCTCCGAGCTTTGATGGGCAGTCGCCGGTGCCTGCTCGACAAGCAACGCGACCTCAACAATCATATTCGGGCGGCACTCCGAACCTTCGGATTCAAAGTGGGCCTTATCGGCCAAAGCCGCTTTGAAGAGCGTGTACGCGAGCTGATCGTGGATGATGGAGATTTACAGGCCCTCGTGGTTCCATTGCTGGAAGCTCGGCGCATACTTGGCGAACAAGCACGCGTGTTGACGCGCCTGATTGGGCGCCTGGTTCGCAGCGATGCTACTTGCCGCCGGTTCATGACGGTTCCTGGCGTTGGCCCCCTGACAGCATTGGCATTCAAGACGACCATCGATGACCCAGGCCGCTTCCGCAAATCACGGCACGTTGGCGTCCATCTTGGACTGACCCCAGGCAAATACGCGTCCGGAGAGGTTGATTACAACGGGCGTATCACCCGATGCGGCGATGCCTTTGCTCGAGAACACCTCCTTGAAGCCGCTCATTCATTGATGGTCAACACTAGACGGTGGTGTTCGCTAAAGGCATGGGGCATCCGCATCGCCAAGCGCAGTTCCATGAAAAATGCGCTGGTCGCGGTGGCTCGCAAGATATCCGTCATCCTGCACCGTATGTGGTGCGACGGCAGCGATTTCCGGTGGGAGAAATCAGAGGCCGCAGCGGCAGCCTAACACCCGATTGCACTGATCAAGAAGAACACGGCCGAGAGGCTGTCAAGGAGTCCGGCAGGACGAGGAATGGCGAGGGTGATAACCGGTCTGCAGCGCGAGCACATTGCCCCACGACTGCGTCCCCGAGATGGTCCCGCCACTTCTTCACGAACATCATCATGAGGCGGGGATTCCGACCTCGAAGAGAAGCGCGATCGCCGGATAGCTTGACACCACGGTAGGTTCAGAAGGCAGAACGGCAATGCGGTAATTGGATCAGATTTGGTACTTGACGTCTCAACCCCGGTTAGAGAAGACCGGTTAACAGGGCAGCCGCAGGAGCGTCAGCATAGCGCCGCCGAAGGCGGGACGCGGGACCGACTGCCCCCGGCGAGTGACTCAAGAGTGAGTTCACGACGCGTTGGTATCAATTTTGCATTTGTGGTATCGTCTCAATGTTGTGCATGTCGATCCACGGCGTGTGCATGTTCACTGAGCCAGTTTTTTACAGAGGACGACATGGCCAAGAAAGCGAAGAAGGCAAAGAAGACCGCAAAGGCAGCCACCAAGAAAGTGGCAAAGAAGACTTCAAAGAAAAAGAAGTAATCGCATCCACGACCGAGAGATGGCAGCCTCCGGGTCGCAACCCAGATGCAAAGCAAAACCTCTCGCAAAGGATATGAAGGGTCCTTGCAGCCGTTCGGTATCGCGGCAAGGTAAGATAAGGCCGGACCTTTGTGCAGGTGGCTACTGCATAAAGGTCCGGTTTTTCATTTCTGCTCCGGTGGGCATGATCTGCTCCTGCGCGAAAGATCGATGCCGCATGGCCGCGACGCTCTTGCGGCGCGGTTCACGAGAGCCTGGTCCGCGAATGCGGATGCGCCCAATATTGCCATTCATTTGAAGCCATGGCGTGATCACAGCCGCATTGATCGCATCACTCTCATGCGGCCGCGCGGTCTTCTTTGTCGGCGCCGCGCGCGACGATCGGCGCGCCAACGGGCCCTCCCCCACGCTGGTGAAAACCCTGACGCTACGGCTACGCCGCAAACTTCCGCGCGCCCTGATCATGATCGGCTGTTGGACGACATCTCACGAGACCGACCAACTAAATGTGCTGCGGGAAGGCGCGAAAGCCGATCTATTCAGCATAACCTTCCGAGACGCCACCCGCTTATGCATTGAGGCGTCGAAACTGGTTGTGGTGACCGACGCCGCCGCAACCAACCAAACCAAACAAATCCAACTCAAGCAGTAACGCGCGAACCCAACGTTAAAATGCCATAACTGGCAGCCCTGCAGGAACAATAACAGTTCCCATAGCCTGGATCGGCTCGAAAAAAGCCCTCGGCTGGCGTTCGCTACAATACACGATAATTCAGGCGGCCGAGCGTGCGTGTCCCGACATCCACCGGGTAGTCAACGCGCGAAGGGTTTCGAGAAACTATATCGAACGCCTATGGGGCCCCGGAAGACCCTGCCGGTAACAAATGGGTTGACCGAACGTCCTATTCCTGCGGCTCGGGGAGGATCGGAAGGTCGAGCAGGAAATGGGCGCCTCTTGGTTCATTTGAGATGACGGTCAAATGCCCCTGAAGCTGACGCACCATACCGGCTATCACCTTGAAGCCCAGACTGGCGCGGGGCTGATCGATGTCGAAGCCGTCAGGAAGGCCGACGCCCTGGTCGGAGACTGCGACGTGCAGATGCCCTTTTATTTCGCGGGCGGAGACCTCGATGGCGCCTGGACCCGCTGGGTAGGCATATTTGACGGCGTTGGTAACGAGTTCGTTGATCAGAAGCCCCAAGGGAATGGCATGGTCGGCCGAAAGTAACATCGCGTCGGCGTGACAGTGCAGAGCGTGTCCTCCGGTCGTCCCCTGCAACTTCTTACAGAACTCATTCATGAAATCTGCGAGGTCGATGAAGCCGATCCGCGACCCCCGCCAAAGATGATCATGGACCTGGGCTATGGTCGCTACCCGCGAACTCGCATCTTTCAGGGCGTTCTGGACGTCCTCGGATTGGGAGCTGCGAGCCTGGACTCGAAGCAGGCCAACGACGGAAGTAAGACTGTTCTTGACGCGATGACTCATTTCTCGCGTCAGCAACGCTTGATGATCAAGCGCCTCCTGGAGCTTGGCGTCGGCCTGCTGGCGTTCGATGGCGATGCCGAGCAATCCGGCAAAGCCAGTCAGAAAATCGGCATCGGCCTCATCAAACCGGCCGGGATCAGGGCTATCGACTTCCAGCACGCCGAAGGCTTTGCCCTCTCCGCCCCGTTCAATCAGCACGTTGATTGCGCGCCTGATGCCATTATCCTTTAAAAGCGGAGGCGTCCGAAAGCGCGTTTCCGCGTCCAGATGGTTGGAGATGACCATCTCGCCCGTCTGGTACGCGTATCCAGCGGGCGACCCAAGATCGGCGGAAAGAGAGACGACATCGATGGTGTCCGGTCCCCAGCCAACGCCTGCGCGCACCATCAGGCGATCTTCCTCCGGTAAAAACTCCAGGACCTTGGCGAAGCGAGCCTGCAGTCCCTGGGCGCAAAGTTCCGTCGCGCGCTGAAGAATTTGCCGAAAGTCCCGTGTCTGCATGGCATTGCGCCCGAACTCGCCGAGCAGGGATTGCTGTCGCAACCGATAGGGTAGTTCGTCTCGAACCAGCGGGGCTGCGGTAGACTGGGACAACTCTCGGCCGGCTTCGAAAGACACCAACATAGCGAATCCTGAGGACACGGCTGTCGCCGAGCAATGAGTTCCAGAACCAGGCGACGCCCCTCCGGTTAAAGCTTGACCGTTTTAGCGATGAGAGTCTGAGCAAAACAGCTCACTTTCACAGGTGATGGGCGTTTGCGAACCTGACCTGTTTGCAGCCGAAATGTATGCTGCCGCTCTGTGGTGTGTACCACCGACCGGAGCCGGGATGGTGTGCGATGACTCCTGCGACAGGAGGCGTTTCGTGCCCGATTCCGAGAATAGGCGACAGCTGGAGTGCTTGCGGCTGGCGTCAGAACTGACACAACTGGCGAACAGCACTCCAAATGCGGATCTGAAGGCGCGCTTTCTGCGAATGGCAGAGGTCTGGTCCCATCAAGCTGATCAAAGCCCGTCCGGGGAACCGCTTTTCCCGGATCTGAATTGACGTGATGACCGGGACGCCCATCGGCTCCTTGCCCGTTATCTTGATTGTCGACGACGAACCGCTGTTGCGAATGCTTGCCGTCGAAGTCGCCGAGGAGGCAGGCTTTGTGGTGTTGGAAGCTGCCGATGCGGATGAAGCGGTTGCTCTTTTGGAAACTCACCCCGACATTGCTTTGCTGTTCACAGACATCAATATGCCCGGAAGCATGGATGGGCTTAAACTAGCCCATGCGGTTCGAGGTCGCTGGCCATCCATAAAGATCCTCGTCGTATCAGGCCAGGTTAAGCTGCCTCCGTCGGATTTGCCTTCGAATAGCTGCTTTGTCGGAAAGCCCTATCGGGCCGAAGCTATGATCGAGGAACTGCGTTCGCTTGTCGCCAGGGCACCGTTGTAAAGTCCGCATTGCGGACCCGACATATGAGCTGTTTTGCTCAGACCAACCGTGTAATTGCGTTCAAACAGTCAAGCAAGCATTGGACATCGTCGATGTTTTGTCGGCGGGCTATGTCAACCGTTCGTATTGACACAAAATAATGCCAAAAGCACAAATGGATCATGACCTGCGAAGCAATCAATTGCTGGGCGCATTGGAGCCAGCCAGCCGCAAGCGGATAGAGCCCCATCTACAACCGATCGAGTTCAAACTTGGTGAGATCGTCTGCGATGCCGGCGGCCTTCTCAAGCACGCTTATTTTCCGCAAGGCTCGGTCCTCTCGCTGCTGACGGTTCTGGAGAATGGCGCCGCGATCGAGACCGCCAATATCGGGCGCGAAGGAGCCTTCGGTCTCTTCGCCGCCATGTACAGCCGTGTCTCCTTCAACCGGTGCATCGCTCAACTCGAGGGTCACACGGTTCGTTGTCCGATCGAGCTGCTGCAATATGAGTTCAAGAACAGCGAGCACGTTCGTGATCTATTTGTGAGCTATTCGGAGACGCTGCTTTCCCAGGTCCAGCAGACAGTGGCTTGCAATGCGATGCACACGACAGAAGAGCGGATGTGCCGATGGCTTCTGATGATGCATGATCGGGCGGAGGGCGAAGCGCTTCCGTACACGCATGAATTTCTGTCGCAGATCCTCGGTGCCAATCGGAAATCCGTAACGCTGGCGGCGCTGTCGATGCAAGCGGCCGGCCTTATCAGCTATCGTCGGGGCACCATCCAGGTACTTGATCGCGCGGGCCTCGAAAAGGCCTCGTGCGAGTGCTATGCCATTGTCAAAGAGCGTTTCGACGCGTTTCTAAAGCCACCCTCGACCGCCGTGCAGGGTCATAACAGGGGCCGACGCAAGAGCGAGTAATACGACAGAGCCGTCGCCAGATTTTGCGACTCTACCACCTGCCGGCTGACGTTCTTAATGGTGCATTGCTGCACTGGAGTCACCCCGATTATCCCGAACTCCAGGCGGCAATGGCACTATCAATCTCGCGACGGGCTTGGAAGCCAGGCGCGGAGTGCAAGTGCGTCATCGCTCACCAATATCTTCGACGGCGCCCCCAATATCCACCGCCACCGAAGAGCAGGACGAGCACCACAATTATCAGAATCAATTCCATTCGGGTTTCTCCATTGCTGGGTTGCTTGGCAACATTAGCCATCCGACACGCTCAAATGCATGTTTAAAGAGTGGAAGCCAAAACTCTGGATGGGTTAGATCGAATTTAACGAGAGCAAAGCCAAATCGTTCCTAAATTGTCGGATTTACAATCGAGGTCGAGCGCCGTCCGGATGGCTCTCAAATTATGGGCTACACAACGACCGCGGCCGCCCCAAGCGGCCAAAGCCGCGCGATCCGCCGCCGACGCTGACGCCAGCACGGACCGCAATCGCAAGTGCTGCGTCGCCGACGCGGCGCTTGCGAATGCACGGATCCTGTTCGTTGCCAAACAAGTCCGTCCGCCGGCGCCATTTATGGGCGCATCTCTTGTTGCCTGGATCGCGAGCCATACGTGACAGCAACAAAGCCACGCAGCTACGTCCATGCGGCTTTTGTTTCTGGGTACTTTGTTAAGGACGTTGTCCGAGAAACGGCAGCCGCTTAAGGCCAATGCCATTTGACGCGCGTTAACAACAGCTAATCCATCCAACCGGTCCATAGAATGTTCCAAGTGTTCCATTGCCTGGCGGTAGACCATGATTGGTACCTGGTACTGCTCGCGGCCGGCGTCTGTGTTCTCGCGAGCGGCGTCGTCATCAGCCTGTTTCAAAGGGCTCTGGCCACCACGGGGAAAGCGCGGCTGAGGTGGCTGCTGCTGGACGCCGCGGCCGGCGGCTGCGGAATCTGGTCGACGCACTTTATTGCAATGCTTGCCTACGATCCCGGCGCCACGTTCGGATACGATTTCCCGCTGACCGTCGTGTCACTGCTAATCGCCTCCGTCGTGACCGGCGCCGGTCTTGCGATCGCGCTGCAAGTCCCTTCGCGATGGACGCCTGGCCTCGGAGGCGCCACGTTAGGAGCGGGCGTCGCGGCGATGCATTTCACAGGGATGCTCGCCCTTCAGATACCGGGACATATCTTATGGTCCACCCATCTTGTTGTTGCAGCGCTGGTGCTGGCCTGTGCGTTTGGCACCCTGGCTTTGATGGTGGCCGCGAAGAGCGACGACCTCGCGCACACCTTATTCGCGACACTGCTGCTGGCGATGGCCGTCGTTTCACTTCATTTTACTGCGATGGCGGCGATCACGTTCGTCCCGGACCCCACGGTGGCCGCTGACGCTCTCTCGATATCGTCGACTTCCCTTTCGCACATCATCGGTGCCGCCGCCGCGATCGTGCTCGGCATGTGCCTGGTGGCGGCCTTGAGTTCGCGGCAGTCGCAATTCGAACTACGGCGACAGAAGATTTTGCTCGATACGGCCTTGCAGAACATGTCACAGGGCCTTTGCATGTTCGACGCCCAAGGCCACGTCAGGCTTTTCAACAATCGATATGCCGAAATGACGGGTGTATCCGGCCTCCAGATCACGGGCCGGTCTCTGCTGGAACTGTTCAAATACCGGAAGTCCGCGGGAGAATTTGCCGAAGATCCGGATGAATTTTTCGCCCGGGTGCTGGCCGACATCAAGGCGGGCAACTCCAATACCAAAATCATGGAAACCTTGTCGGGTCGGGTCATCCGGGTGGTGGAACAGCCTATGCAAGGTGGTGGATGGGTCGCAACGGTCGAGGACATCACCGAATGGCGCAAGGCGCAGGCCCAGCTTTCCCACATGGCCCACCATGACTCGCTGACCGGACTTCCGAACCGGGCCAAGTTCCGTGAAGAGCTGGATCTGGCGCTTCGTCATGCCAGATCAAGCGACCACATCTCGGTGCTTTGTCTCGATCTCGATCGCTTCAAGGAGGTCAACGACTCGCTGGGACATTCCGTCGGGGACGAACTGCTCAAGGAAGTCGCCAAGCGGTTGTCCGCGTGCCTGCGCGAGCGCGACATGGTGTGCCGGCTGGGCGGCGACGAATTCGCGATCGTCCAGTTCAGCGCCGAAGTTCAGGCCTCGGAAGCGTCATCGCTGGCCGGGCGCCTTATCGAGGCCGTCGAGGCGCCCTACGTCATTCAGGCACATCAACTCACGATCGGCGTCAGCATCGGGATTTCGCTCGCACCGTCGGACGGAGATGGCCCGGATCAGATCATGAAGAGCGCCGACCTGGCATTGTATCGGGCCAAGTCGGACGGTCGCGGCACCTACCGCTTTTTCGAGGCCGGAATGGATGCCCGCGCGCAGGCCCGCCGCCTGCTGGAGATCGATTTGCGGGCGGCCCTGAAACGAAGCGAATTCGAGGTATACTACCAACCGATCCATGATCTGAAGTCCAACCGCATCATCTGCTTTGAGGCCCTGGTCCGCTGGCACCACCCGCTCCGCGGCCTCATCCCGCCGCTCGACTTCATTCCGCTCGCGGAGGAGACCGGATTGATTATCCCGATCGGCGAATGGGTACTTCGGAAAGCCTGCAGAGATGCGGCTAGCTGGTCGCAGGCGGTTCGTGTTGCGGTGAATTTGTCTCCGGCGCAATTCAAGAACAGACACCTGCTCTCATCCGTGGTCTCGGCGTTGAGCGACTCCGGCCTGGTAGCCGGCCGTCTCGAACTGGAGATCACCGAGTCGGTACTGCTGCAGGAAACCGAGACCACACTCGCCACGTTGCACAAGCTGCGCGGCTTCGGCGTCAATATCTCGATGGATGACTTCGGAACTGGTTATTCAAGCCTGAGCTATTTGCGCAGTTTTCCGTTCGACAAGATCAAGATCGACCGTTCGTTCGTGAACGAGCTCGCCACCCGCGAAGACTCCGCCGCCATCGTGCGGGCCGTCACGGGCCTTGGGAAGAGTCTGGGTATCCTGACGACCGCGGAAGGGGTCGAGACCAGCGAACAATTGGCTCTTCTTCGATCGGAAGGATGCAACGAGGTCCAGGGCTATCTTTTCAATCCGCCGCGACCGGCATCCGAGGTCGAAAAGATGCTGTCCGATAGCGGTTTGCGCATCGTCGCATGACGCTGCTAGCGGCAACTTCAGCCTTCCTCCACCACAAACCCTGACCGCCTAGCCCAACCGGAAGCCAATGACTAATCGGCGCGCTGGCGACAATGCCCACCCCGTCCCCGCACAGGCGACAATTCGCCGTCATTCGTCCAGCGCGTCGATATCGGCGCGCGGAATGCGGCGGTGAAAAACCGTGGACGCCTTACCTAATCTTTATGCATGCAAGGCTTTGCTCTACGCGGGCCACGCCCGCATGGCGATCTTCGCCAATCCCCGGAGATGCTTCCTCGACTTGCCGTCGCGCGCCTGCACCGCCATGCCGCGGAATACGGTTCCGAAGAAGCTGGCCAATTCGGTCACATCCGTATCCGGCGCCAGGTCGCCGGCTTCCACGCCCCGTCGCAAGCGATCCTTCAGCATGTGCTCGAAATTGGCTCGGAACTTGACCATCGCATCGCGAACCGAGCGCTGGTCTGGCGGGACATGGGTGCCGGCCAGCGAGATCATGCATCCGGCAGGGTAATTCGAATTGGTGAAATCGAAGGCCGCCGCCTCAAGCAGCAACTCGAAGGCTGTGCAGGTATCATGGGGAGCAGAGAAAATCTTCGTCACCCGCTCGCCCCCCGGGCCGGTGATGTAGTGGTGGACCGCCTCGATGAAGAGCTGCTCCTTGCTGCCGAATGAATTGTAGAAGGTCGAGGCGCTGATCCCCATGGCCGCGATCAGGTCGACAAAGGACGTCCCCTCGTAGCCGCGCTCCCAGAACAGCTTCATGGCCTCTTCGACCACGGTCTGGCGGTCAAAGGCGTGCCGCCGCCCGCTGCCACGCCGCACCCATGCTTTTTCTGGTGTGATCACTCCACAAAACCTTGACATCCAACATCTGATCGAGACTATACGGGAGTGATCACTCCAGATAAAGCCCCAAACTCCCGATCATCGGGGAAACCGGGCTGCTGGGTCACCCAACCAGGAGCCACCGATGCCCAAAGCTTACAAGATCACCGATCCCAGCCAGACCAATGCGACATTCGCCAAGATTTTCAACGAGGGCCGCAACGTCGACGCCTGGGTCTCGCTCTATGAGCCGGATGCGGTGCTGTTCGATGGCCCCAACCCGGTGATCGGGCATGAAGCGATCCGCAAGAGCCTCGCCGGTCTGACGAACGTGCCCGGCGCCATCGAAACCAAGGTCAATTTCGTGGGCGTCAATGGCGACATCGCTTTGGTGCGCGCCGACTACCGTTTCCGTCACGAAGGCAAGATCACGCTGACGGGCAGCGCGATCGAAGTCGCGCGCCGCCAGCCTGACGGGAACTGGCTGTTCATCATCGACCACGCCACCGGTGCCAGTGTCCCCTCCGCTTGGGAGGCCGAATCCGGCAAGGCCTGAGGCCGACAATTTTAAGCCCGGTGGTCACAGCCGCCATCGATGGGAGGAATCTGCTTCAAGCGGCTGGATCGCCGGATTCAGAATCCGATCGGCATTGACCTGCCAATCATTCAGGGTCCGACGACGCATCCAATCTTGATGACGGATCTTATCGTTGCCGCTTCGAAATCGGGGGGAAGCCACGTCATTTGCTCAAGACAGCAGATAAAAGAGCCCTCCTGAAATCGCAATCGTACCGGGAAGGGTCAACAGCCACGCAGCCCCGATTTGCCACAGCGTGGCGCTCTGGACGCCGGCGCCCGACGCCACCATGGTTCCGGCGATGCCGCCGGTGACCACATGCGTGGTGCTGACGGGATAGCCGGAGAAACCGGCAAAGCCGATCAGCCCGGCGGCGACCAGTTCGGCGGACGCGCCCTGCGCTGGCACCAGATGCGAGTTGCCCAGCCCCTCGCCCAGCGTTTTCACGATCCGCTTGTAGCCGACCATGGTGCCGGCCCCGAGGCAAAGCGCGCTCAACACGCGCACCCACCACGGTGCATATTCGACCGATCTCATCAGCTCGTCGTGGATCGATTTGGCCTGCTTCTCGTCGGCGTCCGAGATGCCCTTGGCCTCGCCTGCGTTCTTCAACTGCTCCAGCACGCGGTTGAGATCGTTGCGCACCGCCGACCGCTCTTTCTCCGGGATGTCGTCAGCCGACTTGATGCGGCCGAAGCGATCGCCGAGGGCGTGGACGCCCTCGAGGCCGCCCTGCTTTTGCTCGCTGCCGTAACGCTCGATCAGGCTCGAGGCGGCCGGCATGGCCTGCGCGACGCCGGCGATCTGCTGCGCCGTGATATTCATGTTCAGCGCATAGGACGCCGGCAACAGGCCGATGATCGTCAGCATGATGAGGCCGATGCTCTTTTGCCCGTCATTGGTGCCATGCGCGAATGACACCCCGGTGCAGGTCAGGACCAAGAGGCCGCGCATCCACCACACCGGCGGCTTGTCGCCCTCGGGGGGCTCGTAAAGATGCTTGTCGTGGATCACCTTGCTAAGCAGCTTGAACAGCAGCAGCGCCAGGCCGAAGCCCAATATCGGCGACAGCAGCAGCGAACCCAGCACGCTCCAGACCTGTTGCCAGTCGACGCCGTCGTGCAACCCGCGTCCATGCGTCAGCGCGGTCTCGATGGCGATTCCGATCAGCGATCCGATCAAGGCGTGCGAACTGGAATTGGGAATTCCCAGCCGCCAGGTGCCGACGTTCCACAGGAGCGCCGAGGTGAACAGCGCCACCAGCATGCCCGCCGCGACCTCGCCGTCCGGCGGCGACAGCACTTCGGCCGGAATCAGCTCCACCAGCGCGTAGGCGACGGCGATGCCACCGAGGATCACGCCGAGAAAATTCATCAATCCGGACCATATAACGGCGTAGGTCGGCTTCGGCGAGTTGGTATAGATCACCGTGGCGACCGCGTTGGCCGTGTCGTGAAAGCCGTTGGAGAATTCGAAGATCAGCACCAGCAGGAAACAACCCGACAGAATCGCCAATGCTGCGGGCCGAACCCTGCGAAATGGAAACGAGCATGCGGTGTCCTCAACGGATTTCAGAAGCAAGCTCTGACGACTGTTCTCTGTTCCGGCGTCGCAAAAACTTCGCAAAAGACCGCATGGCTTGGCCTGCACCCGACTATCAGTCGGTCGACGACATTGCGAGCGATTTGCCACTCACTCCCGAGGTTGGTGATCAATATTGCTCACTTTATAATCCAGCTACAACACGGACCTAAGTCTCGATCTGGCCGTTGGTCTGTATCCTCTCCATACCCCGGTCTACGCCTCGCTATCCCGGTGTCGCGCGCTCCGAGGGAAAGGCCGTTCGTGTTCAAAAAGCAATTCAGTGAAGTCGAAGATGCCTGTGCCCTTGCGCAGGCCATGGTGGACACCGTCCGTGAACCTCTCATCGTTCTCGACAAGGACCTGCGGGTCATCGCAGCGAGCCGATCCTTTTATGTGAAGTTCGCAACCAATCCCGACGATTCCCGGGGCAAGCATCTTTACGCGTTGGGCGCCGGCGAGTGGGACATTCCAAAGCTTCGAACATTGCTGGAAAAAATCATACCGGACCACGGTACGATGGATGATTATGAAGTCGAGCATGAATTTCCTCGCATCGGAAAACGCATCCTGCTGTTGAATGCCTGCATCGTTCTTTATGAGAAAGCGCACAAGAATATCTTGCTCAGCGTTGAGGATATTACCGTCCAACGTACGCTGGAGCGCGACAAGGACGAGTTGCTGCGACAAAAGGATGTGCTGCTCGATGAACTCGAGCACCGCGTTGCCAACAGTCTCCAGATCATCGCCAGCATCATCATGTTGAAGGCAAAATCCGTGGAGTCCGAGGAGACACGACGTCATCTGCAGGACGCCCACAACAGGGTCATATCGGTTGCAGCCGTGCAGCGACATCTTCACGCTGCAGCCGGCCTTGGGACGATGGAAATGCTGCCCTATCTAACCACGCTCTGCGGCGCACTCACGCATTCAATGATTGGTGACAGCGCTTCAATTTCTTTGAAGGTGCTCGGCAAGGGCGGACTTTCGACCTGCGTCAACGCCGAGAGTCTGGGATTGATCGTCACCGAACTGGTCATAAACGCGCTGAAGCATGCTTTCGACGAAAAAACGAAAGACGGGCAGATTACCGTTGCATACGACGTGTCCGGGACCGACTGGAAGCTTTCGGTCGCCGACAACGGAATGGGCAAGCCAGATGGCGTTTTTGCCCAACCGAAAACCGGGTTGGGAACGGGTATTGTCAAAGCCCTTGCAAAGCAACTCGATTCTCAGGTCGTCACCATGAGCGGTCCCAAGGGGACGACAGTATCGGTTACTCACGCCACCTTCGCAGGCGGATAGAAGCGATTAGAGGGTTTGCCACAAGAGCGGCGACAAATGTTTCGTTGCGCGCGAGGACAAAATAGATGAGCGAAACCATCCTAGCGGTCGGCGCCGGCGGCAAATTCGCGGGGGCTCGTTTCGACGTGGTGGAGCGCCTCCGAACCGACGCGCCGCTCAACAAGCCTGATCCGTCGAGCTTCTACGGCGTGGGGCCGAAGGGCTACACCGTCTACCCAACGCTCAAGACCGCAAAGGCGGCCTGAACCGGCGAACGCTCCGGAGGCAGCGAGATGACAACCACCCACTACTCCAAGCAGGAGGCGTTCTTCATGGCAGAGCTGTCGATATGCGAGTCCTGATTCTGGGAGCAACGGGTGGCACCGGTCGCGAGATTGTGCGTGAAGCGGCCCTGCAGGGCCACTCGGTCACGGCGCTGGTGCGATCCAAGGCGAAGGCGACCCATCTTGCCGGGGCCGACCTCGTTGAGGGCGACGCCCGCGACGAGCAGGCCCTCTTGCGCGCGCTCGAGGGTTGTTCCGGCGTGATCAGCTCCTTGGGTACACCCATGAGTCCCTTCCGCGAAGTCACCCTTCTTTCGGCGGCAACACGCGCGCTCGTGAAAGCGATGGACGACCGGAAGGTACGCCGCCTGGTGTGCATCACGGGCGTGGGGGCCGGCGACAGCCGCGGTCACGGCGGCTTTCTTTACGACAGATTGTTTCTGCCGTTGCTGCTGAGGAAGGTCTACCAGGACAAGAACCGCCAGGAAGATGTCGTCCGCGGCAGTGATCTCGACTGGGTGCTGGTCCGGCCGACAATCCTGAACGACAAGCCCGCCAAGGGGTCGGTGCATGCGCAAACCGATCTATCCCGGGTCCATGGCGGGACCGTGGCTCGCCGCGACGTCGCGAAGTTCGTCGTCAAGCAATTGACCGATGACGCCTGGCTTCGCCGCGCTCCTCTGATAACTTGGTGAAACGATTGCGCTGGCGCGGATGAAGTGGTGTGGCTTTTTCACGAGGCCGCACGGTCTTCTTTGTCGGCGCCGCGCGTAACGATCCGCGGCGCGTCATCAGGCAGCGGCCGTTGCAATGCCTTTCCCGATCAGCGGGGAAACCGGGCTGCTGGGTCTCCCAACCAAGAGCCACTGATGTCCAAAGCTTACAAGATCACTGATCCCAGCCAGACCAATGCGACATTCGCCAGGATTTTCAACGAGGGCCGCAACGTCGACGCCTGGGTCTCGCTGTATGAGCCGGATGCGGTCCTGTTCGACGGCCCCAGCCCGGTGATTGGGCATGAAGCGATCCGCAAGAGCCTCGCGGGTCTGGCGAACGTGCCCGGCGCCATCGAAACCAAGGTCAATTTCGTCGGCGTCAATGGCGATATCGCTCTGGCGCGCGCCGACTACCGCTTCCGTCACGAAGGCAAAATCACGCTGACGGGCAGTGCGATCGAGATCGCGCGCCGCCAGCCTGACGGGAACTGGCTGTTCATCATCGACCACGCCACCGGCGCCAGCGTCCCCTCCGCCTGGGAAAGCAAGTCCGGCAAGGCCTAGAGGAGACCGTTATCCGCGGCATGTCGTCGGATGTCGAAGAAAGGCCCACGGCCGCGCAAACCAGATCCATGCCACGATCTGGAGGACGAGGTTGAGAGCAAAGGCTGTCTGATAAGCGATTTCGGGATAATGCCCGGCTTCAGGCGTCCAATGCTGAAGCACGACACCGGTTATGTACTGCACCGCAAACGCTGCGGCGATGTGGAACAGATTCAGCGCTCCGTTAGCCCGCCCGGCGAGCTGTTTCGGAAAATAGTCAGCCAAAATCGCAAAGCTGAGCACGGTAGCCGCTGCTTTTTTGGGGCCATCAAGACGTCTTTGACCCTCGACAGACATTCCTTAGGGGCAACACATTCTCGAATTGAAGGCCGACTATTCTCGCGGAGTGTCGCTACGACCAAAGAGCCCTTTCATCAGAAATCCGAAGTAGCAGTCTGGCAGTGCCTGTGTCCTCTTTTTGTCCCAAGTGCCACAAATCTTGGCAGCAAGATTGGTTTCACATCCCGGTTCGGCGGCGAAATCGAACCCCGCTATACCTTCGACTGTAGGGTACGCTCGCGGACAACAGATAATGCGACGCCCAGACCAGATTTGCTCGGCCACCTCACCGATCATGACGAAGCGTGTCCACCAATTAAAAAACTCCGGCGGAGTGTCGCCAGACGCACGGGTTTTAGCGCCGATGGTCACCATCGGCGCAGTGGGAAACTCCGAGAACTTCGAAAGATACAAATCAAAATCGCTAAAGATCTCGTTCCCATATTGAATTCTGAGATCCAGGATAGGCGCTATGATATGTTGGCGTACATAGCGCGCTATATATTCTACGGGCGAGAAAACTGACTGTCCGGTTATCTCTTCCGGACCGCCGCAGTCGCGTATACTATCTCGAATAGCTATCAAATCGTCGCGGGAAAACCCCGACGGGAATTGCGGAGAGTCTTCGGCGGAGTCTGGCCATTTTGTGAGTTCGATCATCTGCACGAACCTTCCACCGGGAGGCATGCTCCTTGACTTTTCCCCAAAGCTTTCCATGGGAGAGGCCATCAGAGCTAAGTCTGTCAGATGAGTGATCCAGCGGCGCGGAAACTTTTCGAGCTTTTCGTGGTACTTTCTCAAATACTTGGAGAGAAGCAGGTCTGTAATCCGGTACGGTTCGACGATATTGGACGTGATGTCCAAGTGATCCAGTTTTTCGTCGATGGGGTGATGCGATACGTGCAACGTTTGGGCAATTTCCAGCTCACGGTCCGCAGCTTCGGAGAAGCTGGATACCAGCAGGCGTCTTTGCAAGGCTTGTGCATTACCCTCGATCAAGACGTTAAAACCCAGAGGGACCCAATGCACGACAGGACTAAGTCCCTCCGGCTCACCAGGATCCTGCACTCCAAACGTTAGCGGAAAGGCCGGAATGTGAATGCTTTCTGGGCCGAATCGGATCAAAAAGTCGCGCCAAGATTCACCGTCCTCGCCCCTCTGTGGTGGTAATTCGCACGTACCATCAAAGATTAAACGGTAGAACGTACCGAAGGCGAGCTGCCGATAAAACTCTTTGACATAAGCCGGGCAGTCTCTTTGCTGAATCCATTCGCCGAACGGGAATCTGAACTCGACGCCTTCCTCACGTAACCTCCTGCAAACGTCCAGGAACGCCTCGAGACACTGCACATAGTTGAGAAACGAAAAGATTCCGGCGCTGGTTCCGAAACAGTCGTGAAAGTGACGATATTCGTGAAAGATCACGGTGTGGCGCATCGCCAAATCTAGCAGCGAGGCGCCTTGGCTCTCTGCTAGCAGCTCTTCGAGCTGTTGTTCAGATTCGATTTCTCCCATGCTTACGGCGCTGACGGACAGATACCTGTGCGAATATGAGCCGTACACAGTGCCGGAGCGCTGGGACAATCCCAAAGAATTTCTTTGCCACTTGATTTCATTTAGCCGCAACGGCTCCGCGGACGGCTCTTTACCCGGTACCGCCTTTGCCGACCTTATGATTTTCGCAAAAATTCGGCCGATAAACGCTCTTGCCCTCGACATGGTCAAGCTCTGAGACGCCAAAGATTATCGGGATGCGCGAGATCCCCACCTGAATCGCCCCAGGCAGCTACTTCCGCGAGGCTCAAATCCTTCAGTCGTTTAAGTGCCTTTGCGGCTCGATCCCCACTTGGACCGCCAAAGTCGGCAAGTTCGGCGGCTTTTACGCCTGAAACAGAGGGCTGTTCAGTCTCAACGGTGATTGTAGCCGCGCATTTTAATAGCGCGTCATAGATGCTCATTGCGTCGTCGTCTTCCGGGCTCTTCAACTTTACAAAGTTGTCGTAAACGCCCTTCACGGTCGACATTCCCGATGTGATAGCAGAGGGTGACAGCGTAGCAAGCGCAAGGACGAGGCCGACAAGGCCTATGCCGACAGTTGGAGCGGCGTCCTTCACTCGGATAAACAACATCTTGTTCGGTTGACGGTCTGAGTTGGTCTGTCGCCAAATTCGAAACGACAGCCTGGACTGATCGATCCCTGGCGGAGGCAATTCCTCCTCCATTTCTATTGCGGTCGAGGGGAGTAACTTAAGTATTTCGACCAATTCGCCGTTCAGCCGGGTGGCGTCCTGGTCCGAAATCTCATCTGTAATGTTTTGCAGATCAGAAGCCGAAATTCCCAGGCGCGACGACGCAGCGTTCAAAAGAGTCAAAAGAGCTTCCGTTTCGAAAAAGGACTGCTCTGGCATTGTGGGCTCCGAAACCAGCTATAGATTTTCTGTAAACTATAGCAGCTACGTAGGGTAGAGTCCTCGCCATTATGGCTCGTCGGCTGTTTGGTATGATCGAAATATAGCCGAGCCTGCTACTGGGGCAGGCCCTCCGTCGTGTCCAGCGATTCAAGCGAGGTCCACCTCTGGCACCTTTGAGACATGCCGATCGATGCTGCCGTCGTCGTTCATAAGGTAAGACCGGACGTGACCGGCGCACCGGCAAACTGACGCGATTGACTCACGACGGACCTGGACCGATTGCTAAGAATAGCGAGCGGCCGCGTTGCGCACGACCGGCGTCGGGTAAACCGGAAGCACGCCGGGCATCGGCGGCAGATTGCCGACATAGCGGTTCGGCACGCGAAACAGCGCGACGATGGCCGCCTGATTGGTCGTAATCGAATAGAGATTGCACATCGTAGACCTGCGATCTGCTACCGCGTATTTCGCGGCTTGAATTTCGGCCAACTCTGGAGCGGTTTCAAGGACGGCAAATTTGCAGGTCGCTCGGGATAGTGAAACTCGCTGCCGCGCAGCCAGCGACCCTCGAAGCGATCCCAAAACAGGATGGCATCCATTTGCCAGGTGAACTCATAGACCTTCCATACGCCTTCGTTCTGGATGGTCTCGCCGGTCGAATTGAACGGCAGGCTATTGAGCTTGCAGAGCGCGTCAATTTCGTCCCAGTGGGCGCGAATGTAGGTGTCCTCCAGCGCGACATGATAGGGCCGATCGGCGCACCAGCGCGGCCCTCCCCCACGCTGGTGAAAGCCCTGCCGCTGGGTCATGAATTCGGGAATCCGGCTGATGGCCTTTCCGATCCGGCGCGCCTCCTCCGATGTGAACTCGCCGGCACCGAAACTGTAACGCTGTGAATCGTCGCGGCAATACAGCCAGGCCACCGTCACACCGTTGGCGTCCTGAACGGTGTAGCACTCGGAATTTTCCCGGATCAGCGTCCAGGGCGGCTTAAAACGACGGGTTGACTTCATGAGAACAAAATAGGAACACAGGGCGTGACCGGTCAACCTGGAACAGCGTCATGTCGTCTGGCTCGCTACCGAACACACAGGACGCGGACGGACTGGAGGCTGCCGTGGATCAGGCCATCGAGGCATGCGACGGCGACATGCGTTCGACGATCCGCGCGTTGATTGTCGCGAACGAATATCTGGAGACCGAGGTTGACGAATTGATGAAAGCCGTCTCCCACGCCTTTGTGCGGGGAAGATTTCATACCTATTCCGGCTAGGAGCGAACCATGACGGAAGTAACCTACTTCGTGGCGCTGCCCTTTGTCGCTGCCGACGACGGCATTGCGGCCGGCGAGCCGACAGAATGCTTCAACCCGGTCGCGGTCGTGATGCGCGCGGAAGCACTATCGCGCAAACCGGGACATGTGGGAGCCATGGCCTTCAGCCGAACTGGAGATCCCGCCACCGGCGATTTTGGCGATGCAACGATCATCAAGAAGTTCGGCGACGTACCGGACGATCTAAGTACCCTGTAGAGGTGCAGACGATGGCGGAAGAAAAACTATTGCGGCGAAAAAAATGTCGAATCTAGAGGACCACTTCAAAGCCATTTGGTATCGCGCCCTGAACGCGCCGTCGCTTGCTGCGCTCAAGCCTGAAGATATTCAACTCTGGGCTGGAGAACGCGGCCTTGACGTGACGCTTGTGGAGGAGCGCGATGTCGGAGCCTTTGCGAAGACACCGGCCATAGTTCTGACCGTCGGGGAAGTCAAAGCCTGTTTCCCGAAAATTCCCGCGCAAGGCGATCCGGGCTGGGAGCTGCGGCGGCAAAAGGCCGAGGCGAAAGCGGCGTTATGGGAGAAGATGGAATGGTTTTCCCCGTTGTGGGTTTCAAGGGGAGCCTCCGATAAAATCCTGATCTCCGCCCAAGGCCGCTCGAAGCAGCAGGCCATAGAAATGTTCAACTATCATACATCCACGTTGTATATCCTGTCGTTCCAGGCCGTTTGCGTCGCGCAAATCCTTCCCGCCACGCGAAGCCTGAAGGATGTTTGCGCCCTGGCGCGTGAGGCATATCTCGCTTTTTATAGCGGGTACCGCGCGGCCAGCATCTCAGCTCTTATTCCGGCGATTGAAGGAAGCCTGACTCGAATCGTTTCCGGCGCAGGAGACGAGCTTCCCGTATCCGCAAAAGTCGACCGTGTGATCAATCGTGCCGTCGAAACTGCCGCGCAGGCACACTATGAAAAGATGTGGGTGCCGCAGGATTATCTGAGCGGGGATTATCTTTTTGGTCAGGATGAACGTGTCTTCACCTTTGAAACTTATCGACGCTGGTTACAGAAATCCTTCTTCCGCAAGACCGGAGAATATGACGGAGTAACATGGCTCAATCGCCATATGTTTGCGCACGGCACGCATTCCGACTGGCAGCAATCAGCGAATTTCAGCCGTCTTGTGGTCGCTCTGGCGACTTTGGCCCTCATTGAATCGTGGCATGACGAGTCCCACCTTGTGTCGTTCTTTTTCCCGGAGATGAACGAGGACAGTAAGCTGCTCTGGCAGCAAGCCTTGCTCCAGGGTAACGCACGAATGAGCCTCAAAATGATCGAACAGAAGCGCTACCAGAAACACGGCCGCCTTGTGCCCGAGATGCCGACGGATAATGGCGCGCTTCTGCGCAAGGCGATGTTGTCCAACGACTGCATCAAGGAACTGGTTCGCCCCATCCGAGACGCGGGCTGGAGTGTTGAGGTTGGAGAACCAGATGAGCAGGCGCTGTACGTCACGGTAGTCGCAAAGGCGGATGGGAAGCAGTTTTGCGCGGCGCTACTGTTTAGCTGTGCGACCGACAATGGCATATATCGCAAACTCGCCGGGACTTGCGAGGCCATCTTATACCGCGGCGCGCCTTATAATCAGCAGCAATATGCTTACGGGATCGACGTTCACGTCGGCCCCGTAGCGGGATGGCTCCCTCCGCAAGCACCCGACCGGAAAATTCGATGGCGAAAATATTTGAGTTGGAACCGCCTGGCTCGTTTGGCCGCCCGTAGCGCGCATCGTGCGAGATCCATAAAACGTGCCTGGGCATCACGGCGCAGCTCTTTGCCGTCTGTGTGATGCGCGTACCTGTCGATGGCAGAGCGCCCGAACCGCTCGCAGCCGGCAGTATCGATCTAACGGGCTGTACGGCCTATCGTTCTCTTGCATGACCTTCGTATTCGCCGCTGATCTTGCGCTCGAATAATACTCCTTCCTGACGTCCAAGCGCGGCAGCGAGTTCTTCGGATAGTATCAACTCAATTGTGGTAAGCTTCCTCGGCTCTTGGCGCCCCACAATGTTAGCAAGCACGTCAATCTCATAGGGACCCGGCTTGAATTGATAAGTGGGTTCGTGGACGGACAGAACAAAGTGATGGTTGGCGGCTATGCCGGCGCGACTTACATATAGCCCGCTGCCGGGAGATAGCTTTTCCGTTTCGCCGTAGCCCCAGAAGCTGAATATGCGTTCGTCGTCTGCATGCCGCAATTTCACATACATGCCCTCAACCACCTGTCCGCGGGTCGCCGTGCTGTAAAGCAAGGTCCGCAAAAACACTTTGGGTGTTACCTTCGGCACGGCATCGAAACCGAAGAATACAATTGTCGGCTTCGTCATCTTCAGTCGGCCCCGGTCGATGAACGCCAGCCAGAACGTGCCGAGAGAAATAGCGAGCGATAAGATTGATACGGGGATGCTGATAGATTCCATGCCTACTCCATAGAGTGAATCTCGTCTATTCGTAATAGTTGTAGATGATCGCGCACGCCCGCTAGACCGTAAATATGACCCAAACGTCCCCCGAATGGTTCGCGATCAGCGAGGAAGCTACTCCTACGATTATGCGTCGTATCCCCGATTGGCCACCGCGCCGGCTCAACAGCGCCCTCAACTATGTCGACGATGCCAAACTCGTTCACCCACTGAAAGCGATCGGTTCCGGCCCATGGGTCATGACGTGCCTGCGCGTTACCGATCACACGCGCCGGTTCGTACGCGATCACGGCTGATTCCCCCCAAAATCTCCGACTGTCGCTCTTCGCGCGATGCTCAACTCAGTTCGGTCGCGGCTACCGACGATCGAACATCGATCTCGAATATGAGTGCCTGCAGAACGAGGATGTGAAGGCCGAGGCGGCGGAAGTCTTCCGGACGCTAATCGATAAGTTGACGGCTCGTGCCGGACGCGGAAGATCTGGCCATCGTGCTGCGCGGCGACCTAGCCGCCATCCTGCGGTTCGCCGCGAACAAGAAAAAACCCGACGTCCTTTCGGAGGCCAGGCTTTGGGTGCCTTGCTTTCGCAAGAATCATTGGCTGCGAGGACACGCAACACGCGATTCTTGCTATTGGTCGAGCAACCTTCTCCGAGGTGGCCTTATGAGAAACCCGATGGCACGCAGTGGTGCGGGGTTCACATTAATCAGACGCCCGCGACCAGCGTTCCTCGATAGACGGTGCCTCCGAGCCGATGCTGCCGCGCGTCGCGATAGGAGGGACTGTCGTACCATGCTTTCGCCGCCTCCATGCTGGGGAATTCAGCGATCACCGTGCCTTCGGTCCTCGGTCCTTCCAGATCTTCGTACGCTCCGTAGGCTGCCAATACCTTCATGTCATGCACCACAAAAGTCACCCGAACCTTTGCTCCAGTACAGCGCCAACTCCTCCGCATCGAGTGTCTGCTCACGAGTAAAGATCAGGTAGGCGCTCATTTCGTATTCCCCTTCGACAACTATAAATCCAAGTCTCAAACGGTCTGTATGGCGCCGCCGTCGAGGACATAATCGACGCCGCAGATGAACCCGGCTCGCTCCGAGGCAAGGAAGGCGGTCAGTTCCGCTACCTCTTCCGGCAGGCCGGTGCGGCCGACCGGGATGCCACCGAGCATGTTCATGATGACCTTGCGCGCAGCATTCTCCGGAATGCTCTGATTACGGGCGATGTCCTGGATCATGCCCTGTGCGCCCGTTGTCTCGATGAAGCCTGGCGAGATCATGTTGACGCGCACGCCCTGGGGCGCGGCAACTTTGGACAGGCCCTTGCTGTAGGTCCGCAGCGCCGCCTTCGACGCCGCATAGGCCAGGGTGGAATTGGCGAAGGGAAGCAAATGCGCCACAGAGCCGATATGGATGATCGCGCCTGAGCCGCGCGCCAGCATGCCCGAAAGGAAGGCTCGATCCAGACGCACCGCTCCGAGCAGGTTGACGTCGAAGATCGTCTGCCAATCCTCGTCAGTCACAACTTCGTAACCGCCTCGTTTGGTAGCGGTTCCGCCGACATTGTTGACCAGGACATCCAGGCCGCCCCATTCGCGGCTGAGGCGCTCGGCCACGGTGTTCGTGCCCGCCGGCGTGGAAATATCGGCCTTAATGAAGAGCACATCCTCTTGGAGGCCGATCGGCTCGGAGCGCGCCGTAGTGGCGATCCTCGCGCCGCTGATGCGGAAGCGCTCGACCATGGCCGCGCCCATGCCTTTGGTGCCGCCCGTCACCAGCACACGCTTGTCCCTGAATTCATCAACATGAACGGAAAAGGGATAGGTCATCGTTCTTGCTCCAACAGTCTGCCTTGTGTGGTCAATCCAGGTTTAGAGAGCGTTCTTGCTGTTGAGCAGGATGATCACCTGGGTAATCAAATTTCCCCTTACGGCGAAGTAGTAGGTGAGGATCACGGGGTCCGGCAGCTTCGACTTGTCGAAGTCGCCGTCGGCGCGACAGCGCACGATCGAACTGCTGGATTGTTCGAAGGCGCTCTCGATCTCCAGGATGACGTTGTCGCCGAAGATCTCCTTGTCCGCCCATGCCCGAATGGCCGGATGACCGAGGAACTCGCGCTTGGCGTCATTGACGAGGGCATCCGGCGCCAGCGTCGCCATGAACGCCTCAACGTCGTGGCTCCGATAGGCAGCAACGTGGTCCAGGATGATCCGGGGCAATGTTTCGGCCGATATGTTCCGCATGATTTCCATCTCCGCCGTGATAACGGAGGCTAATCGGTGCCCCTGTCAGATTCTGTCAGGAGTGTCTCGACGATGCTGCTTCATCCCGAAGCTGGGCCTGAAAGTTGCGCAACAGGTCTGCCCGCCGCGCCGGGTAACGGTCGCGCAGCTCGGCCGAGAGGATCCGGTCGGTTCTGAAGAATCGGAATGCCTCGCGCAGTTCGCACCGGGCCGTCAGCACGCGGCCGTTGTCCATGAAGCCGAGCTGGATCGGCCATACGATACGCCTGGTGCGACGGTCCTGCTCGTCAACATATTCGATGGCCAGTCGTTTCTGCATCCGGATCGCCGACCGCAGGAGAGCAAGAGGCACCCTGTTCTCCGGAAACCCTTTGCCGCCGGGTCCTGGCATCGATAGCGGCATATCCGCGGCCGCCTGCATCTCCCGAGACAATACGGCCGTGATCTTGGCACGGACACCCTCGGCGGCTTTCGTCAACACGTCGTCGCCGCGCTGATCGACATAGCGCAATCCGAGCAGAACGGCCTCGGTCTCGTCCTCGGTCAGCATAAGCGGCGGCAGAAACAGCCCGGGACCCAGGATATAGCCGACGCCAGCTTCTCCTTGGATCGGCGCGCCCTGAGCCGCCAGCTCCGACAGGTCGCGATAGATCGTGCGCTCGGACACCTCCAGCCCGCGCGCGAGCGTCGCGGCGGTCACCGGACGACGGCGGCCTCGCAGTGCTTGCAACAGAGCAAGAAGGCGGGTGGAACGGCCCATGCAGACTCCCGGCTGGAGGCGAGGTTACCTTAATGCCCTGACAGAAATTGTCAGCAGCACAGCCTGGTAAACGACACGCAGCAGGACCATCTCGTCAACAGAATCCGGCACACCGCGCGTCCGGCGACGATCCCTCCCGGCGATTGTCCAGCCGCGGAGCTGGCGCTTATCCGCGATCATCATATGCCAGGAGAGATCAAAAAGACTTGAGCAAGGGCGAGTAACTGCGCTTGTACAGGGAAGTCCCAAATAATCGCAGCACGGCAGCTCGCGGCAAAGCCGGCAGCGAGCGCATTTTATCGCGCGCGCGACATTGGTTTTGCACCCAATCGACTCTGGGTCTTCGTCGTTCCATATACGCGCGAAGAGCCTTGGTGATGTCGGTGCTGCGGGACAACTCCTCCGCCAAAACAACAGCGTCCTCCATCGCCATGCCGGCGCCTTCTGCCATATTTGGCGAACAGCCATGCGCGGCGTCGCCCAGCAGAACGACACGGCCGCTTATCCAATCCTTCAGCCGCACCTCCTCGATCGGCCCATAATGGATGGGCGTGTCCGCGGACAAGCGGTCGATCAGCGGAAATACCGGCCCGGCAAAATCCTTGAACAGCGATCGTAGGGGTGAATCTGGCGGCAGGCCGGGGACGCCGTCACCGGGGACAGAGATATCCGCATAAACATAAACATCCGTTCGGCTGACCGGGATCGCCAGCAATGTGCGGCCGGTTCCGAGCATCGCGGTCCAGCAGTCGATCCCGGCAGTGTTTTGGGTGATGAACCGCCAGCAGACCGTGCCGACATAACGCGCTGATCCGCCCAACGAGGCCAGCTCCCGAACGGTCGAATGCATCCCATCGGCGCCAACGACGAGATCATATTTGGCGGCCGCGCCATCATCGAAGGTGACCGAACATCCGGCGGAATCCTGCTTCAGGCTTGCGATAGATCTGCCGAAGGCGATGGTGGAGCGCCCAAGGGAGGCCTTGAGGATGTCCTGAAAGCCCTTGCGCTGCAACGAAAGGCAGGATGCACATTCACGCCAGAAGTTTTCCGAGTCGATCGCATTCAAGACTTTGCCGCCGGCGTCAAGAATGAGCTGGCGTTTGATGGGAACGGCTTTTTCGGCGACCTCTTCGCGCAGCCCGAGTTGTTCGATCGCCCGCACCGCATTTCCAGGCAGAAACAGCCCCGCGCCCGTCACCGGCAACTCCGGCCGGCACTCGATCAGCTGCGCCTCCATCCCCCGCTGCTCCAAGGCCTTTGCCAGGGCGAGACCGGCAATGCCGGCCCCCACAATCAGGATTCGCATTTCACCTCGTTTCGGAACAGGGCGTCCGGTATCCGCACTCCACAAGAATCCACACGCCGGTCGGCGGGGAATATCCCACAATCAGTTTCATATGATGGCCCATGCACAAACCTGTAGCCACGCGGTCAGATGGCTCCCCGCCTTCCGCATGGCGTCCCGCGACCTTTGCTCGAACGTAGGCAAATCAAGCACTGCCGCGCCCTCAACTCCGTTGGCTTCAGCCAGGGGAGCGAAGGTCCGCGCCGAGCTTGCGACCCACTCGATAAGTTCCGACTGAGGATGCTGGATAACCGGAATTTCATAATAGATCTCACGTTTCCGAAGACCGGATTGTTCGAAGGTTTGTTGTATGTCTTCACACGCGTCGACGCCGGGAAGGTGAGCCGCGGCCTTGCGAAGAAATTCTCCGACGTCCTGCCAGATCTGCAGTGGCGGGCTCGAACAGATCGGAAATCGAGGATAGGCCTCATGGCAAACGATCAAGCCACCGGGCTTGACGCACTTCAAGATATCGCGAAGGAAGGCCACAGGGTCAGGCTGATGAACCAGCACGTAACGGCCAATGACGGCATCAAAATCCTTCAGACCTTCCATATCCGGCAGCGCGGCAACCTCGAAACCAGCATTGCCGACTTTCCTCTCGCTTGCTCTTTGGCGTGCGAGACCGATGGTTTCCCCACTCCGATCCACCCCAACGACAAAGCCGGTCGGCCCGACGATCGCCGCCGCAAGCAGCGTTACGTCCCCCATGCCGCATCCCATATCCAAAACCCGCATGCCCTCACAAAGCCCTGCTCTCTTCAGAAGCCGCTCCGTGATCGGCCGTAGCATCTCCGCCTGGCACAGCAGGCGCCGGATCTCGGCTTCTGAATATCCAAGCAAATAAGACCTTTCGCCTTGCAAGGACGCTTCTCCTTGAAAGCATGAAAGCTGACCTGGATTTTCGTGCTGTTCGCCCATCGGCATTTTATTCCCCTCACACATATTTGTTACCCGCAACGCAAACCGCGCGGACAGCCACATAAAATCCCCGGTTCGTCACGATGGTTCGTGACGTGACGTATAGGCCTGGATGAAATCCGATTTTAGAATAGGTGCGCCATGATGCTTGTCCATTTACGCACTACGTTGACCTTTCACGATTCACAGCCGGTCCTTCGCCCTGTTTTGAGCTCCCCCTGAAAATCGTCGGGCTCATGATGATTTGCTCGATCAATTCCATATGAGGACGAAAAACTTGCATAGAAGAATCCATTTTTCCGACAACAGCCTGATAAGAACGGCGGGCGAAGGCGGAGCGGATCAAGCTCTCAGGAAACTAACAAGCGACGAGTGGACGTCATCGCTGAAGCAGGCATGTGCAAATGATATCGTCGGGATCGATTCAAACACATTCGTGGGCTGGTTTAATCCCTTCCAGGTACACGGGCTGAAGGCAATCAACGCCGGCAGCAATATTGGCAGAGTTAACCGCACTTCACGGCACGCCCGTCGTGATGGCCTTGAGGATTACAGCCTGATCTTTCAGCTATCGGGCAGATCGGCGATAGATCACAGCGACAGACTTCTCGAGCTGGACACCGGGGATTTGATACTCGTCGATCCCACACGCCCGATTACCGTCTTCAACGAGCCGGGCGTCGTTCGCCATATGGCACTTCATCTGCCGCGCCGGCAGCTTGTCGCTCATTTGGGCTTTGAGCCAAAGGGCGTACTTCATCGGGGCGGGACTGCCGCCAACCGCTTGCTGCTGCAGCTCATGATCGAAGCCTCCCGGGGAAACGGCCCCTCCGACGATTTGCCGGCAGCCCAAATGCAGCTGGTCGTCTATGATTTGCTCGCCGCCCTTTTTGCGCCATCCGGCGACGAGCGCGGCTCGGCCCATACCGACAAGCTGTTCGCTGGTATCTGCAACATGATCGAAGCGCATTTGGCGGACCCCGATCTGACCCCGTCCGTCATCGCCGCCGAAGCCCGGATCTCGGTTCGCTATCTTCAAAAACTCTTCAGCGCGCGCGGCACGACCTGCAGCCACTTCATTCATTCGCTCCGCCTCGATCACGCGTCGCGCCTGCTTCAGCGCCGTACACTCTCCAGGAGCGAGGAGCCTCTCAGCGAGATTGCGTTCGCGTGCGGCTTTCTCGACTATGCGCATTTTTCGCGCAAATTCCGCGAACGCTTTGGTCATCCTCCAAGCACACATACGTCCATCGCCGTGCGCAAACAGACAAGCAACATGGCGCTGCCTGACTAAAGGCCGGGTCCGGTCGGCGTCTATACTGCACCTCGCGTAGCAATGGTGCCGCGCAATTCATCTTGCCGGACCGAGGATGCATGTCAGATTCGTCAACTTCATCAGCGTTCAAGCGCGCTCCGTCGCTGGAGGCCTCCAAATGCTACATGGGGAGTTTGATAACCAATCTTGCGGAAGCAGGAGACACCAACGACGCATACTGCTTGATGGAGGCGGTTTTAAAACCGGGGAACGAGCCTCCTCCGCACGTGCATTCGCGAGAGGACGAACTCTTTTATGTGCTCGAAGGCAGTTTTGACGTGTTCGTTGGCCAGGAGGTCTTCGAGGTCAGCGAGGGGGGCTGCGTCTTTCTGCCGAAATTGAAGCCGCACGCATTCATCATCCTTTCGGCCCGGCTTCGCCTGCTCACGCTATTTACTCCCGGCGGGCTTGAGGATGCCTTCCGCAGCAAGAGCGTTCCTGCTCAAAGTCTGGAGTTTCCTGCCGAAGCTATCACCTACTCGACCGCAGATCTGGAGGAGGTCGCGCGACGATTGCACCAGCATGGCGTCCGAATCCTCGCTCCGGACGAGATTGCAAGCCAGTTGCCGCTATATCCCCGAGGGCCGGCTTGATCGCATCCAGCAGGCCCAAGCACGCCGCAATTGCCATGTTTCGGCGGATTGTTCGAGGACCCTACCTCTCGCTATCGCACTGATAACGATATCTGCGCCTGCGCAAGCGGCAACCGCGCAGCGCGACCCGGTTCACAATCATCGATCCCAATGACCGAAGCCTTTTGGACGACCGGATAGCTCACGGGGGCATCATGCTGAATGCGTTCTGCTTAACGATCCTTGTCGTCCTCTCTGCGACCCTGGCCTTTTGGGCCATGCGAGCCTGGCGATCGAAACACCGCCTCCTTAAATGGGGCGGCGGAAGCCTGGCGGGACTCGCGGCCGCAGCGTTCGCCCTGCCCGCGGTCTTGATAGTCGCGGGGCTTTATAAGTTGCAGGCTCGCCACGCCCCGGTGCCCGACCTGAAGATCGCCATGACATCCGAGCAAATTCACCATGGGCAAACGATCGCTTCCGCCTTTTGTGGCGCCTGCCATTCAAGCGCGGGCATCCTCACGGGAGGAAGAAACCTGGGCGAGCACTTGCCCGTACCGATCGGCCGGATGATCGCCGCCAATCTCACGCCGGCCGGGCAGTTGAGCCGCTGGTCGGATGGTGAAATTTTCCGCGCCATCCGTAACGGCGTCGACGCGGACGGACATCGGCTGATCATCATGTCGCTCACCAATGCCGGTAAGCTGAGCGATGACGATATTCGTGCTCTCATCGCCTATATCAGAAGCGTGCCCGCCGCTGGGGAACCTACGCCGAATCCGCCAGATCAGATCAACCCGCTGGGCCTCGTCATGGTGGGTGCGGGGCTATTCCCTGCGGGCCGACCGGTCTTCACCGGCACCGTCACAGCCCCGTCTAAAGCGGCGACCGCCGAATACGGCGCATACATCCTCTCCTATCAGGATTGCCGCACATGTCATGGCGCCAATCTGACGGGCGGCGTTCCGGGGCAGTTTGGCCCGCTCGGCCCCAACCTTGCCGTTGTGGAGGATTGGAAACTGGAGGAGTTCATCACCACCCTGCGCACTGGCGTTGACCCCAACGGCTACAAGCTCGACGGCAGTCTGATGCCCTGGCGTGCGATCGGCAAGATGGATGATGAAGAACTGGGCGCAATATACGCCTATCTCAAGCATCTGCCGGATTCCCCACATGTCGCGGCGCCCTGAAGAAAGACCGCATAGTCCCTGGGGCGGGCTGCAGGGCGATGAGGTGCAATGTTCAATGCGGGCGATCTCAGGCTTCAGGAGCAAAATATGCCGGACGTCGACATCCTATCCATCAACCATGTCTGCCTCGTTGTGCAAAACAAGGAAGCCGCCGACGCATTCTACAGTGGTGTTCTTGGTCTCAAGCCACACCATAAAGTGAAATCCTGGCTGGTTCTGAACGCAGCCAGCACGTTACATTTGGTCGCTATCCCCAAGGCCGATCCAAAGGACGCATCCCCGCATCGCACCGTTCAGCATTTCGCCCTGCAAGTCGCTGATCTGCAGAACCTGCTCAGAACGCTCCTTGCCGCGGGACAGCAGCCGTTCCAAATGGACAACAGCATGAAGGAACATGCTTTGACGGATTCGGGCGATCCCCTGACATTCGGGACCGGAACAGTTTTTATCCGCGATCCCGATGGCAACCTCATTGAGTTCATCGAGGAGGGAAAGGGACTTTTCTCGATTGAAATGCGGCCCAAATTATAGGGAGAAGGGGTCGATTCCAACCCTAACCAAGGCAGCGGCAACGGCTTGGTCGAAGGATCCTTGTCCTCGCTATCGGCGAGAGTTAGGGGCCTTGCGCGTCGCGAAAGGATGGGCGTTCTGATCGAAATCGATCTTATTTTCACGTCCGCATAAAATGCAATTGTCTGCTCAAAACGCAGACATCGTCAGGCACCTCGCTGGCGCCCCTTAATTCCAACGATCTGGTGAGCAGGCATCGGCGACAGGTTGTCGGCTAGCGGTTCATCACGTGAAAGAGCGTGACCAAAGCTTGCCTTTGGCTTATCTGTTTGCGCACTTGGTTTGCCGCATTACGAGTCACGGCATTTGTTCGTTGTGCGCGGGCAATTAATGACGAAGACGAGGGATTGCCTGGCGCTCATAGAGCAGGGTCCAAGTCGCATCAATTAGCACGGACCATATGGGCACGACCTTGGGCCAGAGGAGTATTCATGCCGCAACAGGGGTACGTTTTCGTCAACTCAAGAGAGGCCTTGTGGGAAACATCCTCTTACGAGCCGGTGACATCAAGCCGCCCGCATAAGTGGAAAGAACTTCACGCACTTCGCTTTCGTGAGCTACCTTCAAGCGAGGTCGACCTGTGCTTGCCGATGCATGCACTTGTCATGGTTACGCGACCGCCCGAAAAGATGGACCTGCGCCATGAGGGAAGCGACCTAAAATTACAGGCTCCGGTAGGTTCCATCACGGTCGTGCCGGCCGAATGCCTCGTGAACTGGCGATGGATGGGACGCAAGGATTCGTTCCATGTTTACCTTGAGCCGGGCCTTATCAGGCGAGTCGCAATAGATTCGCTGGGGCTTGATCCAACTCAGATCGTGATTCCTCCACTCAGGCTTCCGAATATCCCCGATCTTCGCGCTGCGATGCTAGCCATAGGTTCTGAGTTGACCTCTGGCAGCGACGGAGGACCGCTCATGAGCGGCTCCCTAGCCAACATTCTGGCCATTCACCTGCTCCGCTATATCGTGGGACCACGATCGCCGGCTAACCCGAGAGATGGCGTATTAGAGCGTCGGAGGCTCGACAGGGTTGTCGAGTATGTGATGGAACATCTCGATGTCGGTCCGACGCTGGAGGAAATGGCATCTGTCGCAAATCTCAGTCCCTATCACTTCGCAAGGCAGTTCAAGGCGGCGACCGGATTGACACCGCATCAATACCTGATTGCGCGACGCGTGGAACGCGCCCAGCAACTTTTGCAAGGCCTCGACAATATCGTTCTGGCCGATATAGCGCAGCGCGTTGGCTTTTCCGATCAAAGCCAGTTCGCCTTTCATTTCAAGCGGATCGTTGGTTTGACGCCGCGGCAGTTTTGGATTTCCGCAAGAATCGCCTGAAGGAGCGCAAGTTTCGCCAAGAGCTTTGGCGGCCGAACTCCTATCCTGTTCCGCAGACCCGGCGCACATCGAACCGATGTCGTCATTAGTCTTTGCCGCGCCCTGCTTTTGCTGGGATGCGAGTCATGGCAGCGCTTGGAGCAGGTCCGCGGCATAAGAACGTCCAACAATTCAAGCGCATGATCAACATCCGCCCCATTCAGGGTATGGCGATGGTGAGCTATGCCAGCTCGGGAAAATTGATATGGAAATTTGCGACAATACGATTCTGATAACGGGTGGAACATCCGGCATTGGCTTCGAACTCGCCGCTCAGCTTTTGGCGCGCGGGAACAAATTGATTGTCACCGGGCGGAGCCAATCCAATCTTGATGCCGCAAGCGCCGCGCTTCCAGGCATCCACGCCGTCAAGAGTGATGTAAGCGATCCCGGGTCGATTGCCGACCTTTACCAGCACGTCGCCGAGGAATTTCCCAGGATGAAGATGCTTATCAACAACGCCGGCGTCATGCGGAAAATCAATCTGCAGACGGCCGGATCTGATTTGCAGGACATCACACGCGAGATCGAGATCAACCTGAGCGGTTCGATCCGTATGGTTATGCAGTTCCTGCCGCTGCTGAAAAAGCAGAACAAAGGCGCTATCGTCAATGTTTCTTCAGGATTAGCCTTCGTGCCGTTTGCGATATCGCCGGTCTATTCCGCGACGAAAGCCGCGTTACACTCCTTCACGCAGTCGCTTCGTATTCAGTTGAAGAACACCAACGTCAGCGTGTTTGAATTGGCGCCGCCTTTCACCGAGACGCCTTTGTTCAAGGATGGTTTTCAAACGGCTGACTTTCTCGGTGTGAAAGCGATGGACGTCCATACCTTGGCGAGATACGCAATCGAGCAGATCGAGAAGGACTGCCTCGAAATCCGGCCCGGCCTGAGCAACCGCCTCAAGCTTATGAGCAGGGTTGCGCCGGATATTATTTTCAAACAACTCAGTAAGTCCGTTGAAAATATGCACGCTGAGAAACGGGATTAATCGTGGGAACGAACGACGTCCCGGCTCTCGTGACAACGCCTGGCGATGAATGGATATCTTCAGTCCAGCTGGCCTGCGCACATGAACCATCGGGATTTGACCCAGAGACATTTGTGGGTTGGTCGTGCCCCTTCAGCCTTTACGGGCTGGAAGCCCTCGATGTCGCTTGCAATATCCCGCGAATTGACCGCGCCCGGCGACATACGCGCCTCGATGGCTCTGATGATGGCGTGGTGTTTCAGATAGTCGGCACAGATAAATATAGCGTTGTCTTCCAGATAGCCGGCAAATCGGCGATAGATCACGGCGATACTCTATTAAATCTCGAGCAGGGAGATTTAATGCTCGTCGATCCAGCCCGTCCCATAGCTGTCCTTCGAGAGCCTGGCGTCGCCCGGCACGTTGCCTTGCATCTTCCGCGCCAGCAACTCGTCGCTCACCTGGGATACGAACCGAGGTGCGGCCTCCATCGGCGAGGCACCGCCGCCAATCGCCTGCTCATTCAACTGATTACAGAGGCTCTTGAAGAGCGAGAGCCCGCGCCGGCGGTGCCGGAAAACCATATGAGGTTGGTTATCTATGATCTTCTGGCTGCTGCATTCGCTCCGGACGAGCACAGATTGATTTCGGCTTACAGCGATAAGTTGTTCAGCCGGATCTGCAGCCTGATCAGGGCTCGATTCGCAGATCCGGAGTTGACCGCATCCGTAGTCGCGGCCGAAGCAGGGATTTCAGTACGCTATCTGCAGAAGCTCTTTAGCGCACGCGGTACGACTTGCAGCTATTTTATCTCTTCGGTTCGTCTGGACTATGCGTCACGCATCCTTCGGCGTCGTGCATTGCTTGGAAACGACGAACTGCTCGGGCAGATTGCCTATGCTTGCGGCTTTTTGGACTACGCCCACTTTTCACGCAAGTTCCGTCAGCGCTTCGGTCATCCCCCAAGCGGGCATCCGGCAACGATCGCGAGATGAGCCAGCGCAAATGCTGCAATTGAAAGACGGTGAAAAATGGAAATTGCCGGCCTCAGATCAGCCTCGATTGACGTTTGCTCGCTTGCGCCGCTGGGGGCCGACATCGCCGCTGGCTGTCGTTCGGCCCCATATCGGTGAGCTCCATTTGCCCTTATTTCTGCGTCCCCTCGCCCGCCGCGATCTCGGCGACGGCATGCCCTTCGAGTGGTCGAAGTTTGCAGTTTGATTCAGCCCCGGGGGAGCCATCGCCCATTTTATGCGAAGGGGCGCTAGGGCCGCTTCCTCAGCCGGGTGCGCAAATCGACAAGTCAAAGGGCGCGCCTTGTCTCACAACGGGATTCTATCCGTTCTACGCTGAGCGCCGGTCAACCGTCGTCACGGGATCGATGACCGCGAATTCTCACCCCGCACGAGATGGAGAGGACTGACGAATGCATACCACGACATCGGAATGCCAGCTTGTGCGGCCGGGCAGCACGATAAAGGGCAAGCAGGATCTGCTCTACAATGTCGGGATCTCGGCGGAGTCCGTGGGGGCTCAGGGTATCCACATGCAGCTTGTGAGGATCCCGCCCGGCGCGCACGCCAAGGCCCACAAGCACGAAGGACATGAAACCGCGATCTACGCGCTGCAGGGTGTATCCCACTGCTGGCATGGAGAGAGGCTCGAGCATCATACCGTGGTAAGCCCCGGCGACTTCTTCTACATCCCCGCCGGCGTGCCACACCTGCCCTACAATCCAAGCAAGACCGAGGAGGCCGTCGCCATCATCTCGCGCACGGATCCAAACGAGCAGGAGAGCGTCCTTCTCCTGCCCGGGTTGGAAGTGCTACGCACGTCCCTTTGAAGCCATTCTCGTTCCCAATTCGTCGTGCAAATATTGAGCGGCGATTTGCTCTCTGGTCTCAATAACTGTCGTCTCAGGATGTCCGCCCGTTGATCTCTATAGATGTTGATCTCGATAGATATCGTCAGGCCGCCCGCGACTGGATCAACTCCATGGTCTCGGCCCCTTTGTTCTTCTGAAAAAGCCAAGCCGTCCCTGCGGTTTAGACCGGGACAGTGAGTGAGTTATAACAAAAGTGGTTGCTGGGATAGGATTTGAACCTATGACCTTCAGATTGAGATAGGCCGAGGCGAGGCCCTCGCCAACCATTGAAACTCAGGCGCTGACAAGTGGGCCGACACTAACTCGCAAACTTCATCCCAAAGCTTATCAGTTGGCAGACCGCCTGCATTTGTATGATTAGCATGTCAGTCGATGGACTGACTCACATCCGATCAGAACTCCCAATGCCAATCTATGGTGCCGGTCGAGATCTGCGACGTTCCACAGTGGCCTGTTCGTCGAGCCTTCCTGCGCTGGTCAAAACCACGCCGTAATCCCGTGCCGCCCGTTCGCCACTCACATAGCCGAGGTCGATGTCACGAACGACCTCCGCGACCGGACGTTCAAATGGATCGCCGCAGCCGCCGCCACCGGCGGTCAGAAAGACTACCTGTGTTCCCTGCTTGATCCCCGCCTGGGTAACCTTCGTGATCGATGTCGACGATCGGTCAGGTGCGATGACGGTGATAGATCCGACTTCGGCAGGTTTGCCCCCAAACAGCCCCCACGGCGGGCATGTCGTACGTTCCCAGGCGGTGGTAAGGTTGGCATCATCCAGCACCGTACACCGCCTGACCGTTCCTAAGCCACCGCGATGCTTTCCCGCGCCACCAGAATCCTGCCGGAGGGACACCTCCTCTATCCTGATAGGATAAAGCGCCTCAACGATCTCGGCGGGAATGTCTTTGCAGTCGCCATGCGACATCGTCTTGAACGGTCCGCTGCCATCCGATCCGAGAGACGCGCCCCAGCCTCCGTGCGCGGTATCGTTGTAATTCCATAACTTGCCGTTGCTGCGCCGCCCGGTGAACTGGATGGAATTCTGGGCTGCATGATGCGCAGCAGCGACATTGCTCGGGACAGCCTCACCAAATGCCTTGATCAATCCATCGATGACGGTAGCCATGATCACATTGAATCTGGCCATCGGCGCGTTCTCGCCGGCGCTAAGGATCTTGCCGGGCGGCAAAATCACCTTCAGTGGACGGAAACATCCCTCATCCGAGTGCAGATCAGGTATCAAGGCGTACTTGTAAGCGACTTTCGCCGCGGTAATTCCGCCTCCGATCATGCCGGCGTTGTAGGGACCCTTGACCTGGTTGACGATGTCGGTGAAGTCGATGGCGACCTCATCCCCCTGGATGTGGACCTTGAAATTGAACGGCAATCTGCGATCAAGTTCGATGCCATCATTGTCGAGCCAGCACGACGCCTCGTACGTACCATCAGGCACGTCCTCGATACGCTTGCGCGCCAGCATTTCGGACCGCACCCAGCGCTCGTCGATGGTAGCCCGAATCGTATCCCATCCATAGCGCGCCATCATTTCCTTGAGACGCTGCTCGCCCAATCTGCACGCCGCAAGCTGAGCCTGGAGATCGCCGATGGTGATTTCCGGAATACGGCTGTTCTTTGCGATAAGGCGCAAAATCTGACCGTCGTCAGTGCCTGCGTTGCAGAACTTAAGCGCGGGAAACTGAATGCCTTCCTGAAAGATTTCCGTACTGCTACTCGTCATCATCGAGCCGAAGACCGCCCCGCCGATATCGGTCCAATGCGCGCGCACCGTAATAAACGCGATGAGGTCTTCGCCGTTTTCTCCAAATACAGGCGTATACATGGTCACGTTGTTCAAGTGTTGACCACTCGCCTCGGGATCGTTGGTAACGAAGGCATCGCCCGGACGAATGGTCTCGATCGGATGCGCTTCGAGCACGGATTTCAACGGAGCCCCAATGTCGGCCAGAAAAATCGGCAGGCCGCCGGTTCCCTGGCAGATCAACTGGCCATCGGCTGCAACAATGCCAACAGCAAAATCCTTATACTCATAGATCATGAGGCTATAGGACGTCCGGGTCAGATTAGTCTCAAGTTCGCTGGCGATGGCGCGAAGTAGAAAGTCGATGACCTCGAAGGTAATCGGATCCGTGCGCAGTATGGTTTGCTTGTTCATTGCGCTTCCGCTCCCACTTTTTCCAGCTGTCGCTCCGAGACGCTGTGCCTGGACGCCACATGAATGATTATATTTCCAAGGTTGTCGATCTCGCCGCGATCTCCCGGCGCGACCACGGTGGTCGAGCCGGTTTCGACGATGATAGCCGGCCCCACAAATTTCTGGCCTGCCGCAAGCGCTTCACGCTGATAGACAGGACAATCGACCCAGCCCGACTCATCGAAAAATGCCTGCCGCGACACAACCGGCTTCGCCGGCACGGTGGCCTTCGGACGGAAGCTTTCAAGCCTCGGCTTGTCGACCAAGCCGTCAAGCACGACACGCAGTGTAACAAGCTGCAGTTTGCCGCGTGGATCAGCGTGACCATAGCGCTGGGCGTACATTTCCATGAACGTGTTGTGTAACACGGACTTTGCACCGTCGGACGAAAACTCTCGAGGCGCAGGTACTCTGACCGTGTGCTCCTGACCGGCATAACGGACGTCGATGTACCGGGATATCTCGATGGCCTCAAGCCGCGGCGCCGCATCACGCAGCCGCTCTCTGGCGGCCTCCTCCATCGTTCGAAACTGGGCTTCGATATCGGAACTATCGGCCACTTCCAGATCGGCGATGTAGGTCTGGGCATTGTCGAAACGAAGATCGGCAAGCAGCATGCCCCACGCGGAAAAATGACCTGGCAGAGGTGGCACCAGCACCGCCGGGATCGATAATTCCCGGGCGATGGCGCTGGCGTGAAGCGGCCCCGCGCCGCCGCTGACGATGAGAACGAAATCGCGCGGATCATGGCCGCGCTCGATGCTGATGCGCCGGACCGCTGCGGACATCGTCACCACCGCCAGTCGAATGATCCCGCTGGCAACCTGAACATCCGGTAGGCCGAGCGGCGCGGCGATCCGGTCGTGGATCGCACGCTTTGCGGCGTCAGTATCCAGTGCCATTTCACCGCCGAGCAGACCGCTCGGTGCAAGCCGGCCAAGCGCAGCGTTGGCATCGGTAATCGTCGGCTCCGTACCGCCCCGACCATAACAGACAGGACCGGGTTCTGCTCCTGCGCTGCGCGGGCCCACCTTTAGGGAGCCCACCGGATCGAGATAGGCGATGCTTCCGCCGCCCGCGCCGACTTCAATGATATCCACCACAGGGACCTGTACGGGATAACCCTGCTCGTAACCGCCGACATAATAGATGTCGGCAATCTCAATGCGCCCCTTGTTGATAAGCGTGCATTTGGCTGTTGTGCCGCCCATGTCAAACGAAATGGCGTTGTCGTAGCCAAGTTTTCGTGTCAGCGCGGCCGCGGCCACGGCTCCCGCCACCGGCCCCGACTCCAGCAGATAGACCGGATGCTGCGCAGCAAGTTTGCCCGTCATCACCCCGCCATTGGACTCCATCAGCAGCAACGCGCCGGCAAGACCCTCCTCTGTCAGCCTGCCTTGGAGCGATTCCAGATAACGCTCCATACGTGGGCCCACATAGGCGTTGGCTACGGCCGTAGACGTTCGTTCGTGTTCGCGCCATTCGCGGGACAATTCATGCGACAGCGACACAAAACTTTTGGATTTCGAGCGAAGGTATTCACCGACAGCACGCTCATGCTGGGGATTGCGATAGGCGTGCAGCAGGCACACCGCTATCGCTTCAACGCCTTGCGCAGCCATTTCGCGCAATATCTCGTCCAATTCATCGAAGAGAACGGGCGCGATTTCATTGCCCTGGCCATCCATCCGTGCGCTGATCTCATGGCGAAGATCGCGAGACACTAATGGCGGCAGCCGCCGATAGAAAAGGTTGAATGAATCCGGCCGGTTTCCGCGGCCGAGTTCCAGTATATCGCGAAACCCTCTGGTGGTGATCAGGGCCGTCTTCGCGCCGCTGCGCTCTAGCGCCGTGTTGATGGCAGTCGTTGTACCGTGCTTCACATATTGCGCTTCGGAGAGTCTTGCCGAAACCTGATCGAATGATTGGAATATTCCGGCTGGAATATCCCTCGGCGTAGTCAGCACCTTGGCGGTGCGAACCTCGCTCGTGCGCGCATCGTAAATTACCAGGTCGGTAAACGTGCCGCCGACATCAACGCCGACCGAAATCGATTGATCGCCGGCTCGCATCGCCTTTTCCTCGGGTGACATGCTTCTTCCTCTTCGATCCATGCGCTACACACGATCAACGGCCACTTGGTTGAGTTGGAATTATCGGAGCGTCGCGGCCTTAAATCCGCTCGTCCTCGATCACGTTGCGCAACGTACCGATGCCTTCGATGATGATCTCGGCGACGTCGCCGGGCTTCATGAAAACCTGCGGATCTCGTGCAAATCCAACGCCGCCCATGGTTCCGCTGGCGATCAAATCGCCGGCACGCAGCGGCATCCATTCCGTTACATACTCGATGACCTGTGCCACAGAGTGGATCATGTCCTTCGTATTGGCCTTCTGCATGGTCTTGCCGTTGAGGCGCATTTCAATGTCAAGATTTTCGGGATCCTTTATTTCGTTAGCCGTCACGATCCATGGGCCCGTGGCGCCTGTCTTCTCGAAATTCTTGCCAGGGTTAATCTGCCGGCTGTGCTTTTGGTAGTCGCGCAGGCAAGCTTCGTTCAGACACGAATATCCGAATACGTAATCGAGCGCCTTGTCTGCCGGCACGTAGCGACCGGTGTCCTTGCCAATAACCGCAAGCAGTTCGGCCTCGTAGTCGAGTTGAGTCGATACCTTAGGCCGAAAGATTGGCTGCCGGTGCGCAGTCAAGGATTCCGGCCAGCGTGCAAAAATCATCGGCCGGTCAAACCCCTTATCCGTTCGGTTGAGCTGACGGTTCGCTTCGCTGATGTGGTCATGGTAATTAAGACCGACGCATATGATACGACTTGGGTTGGGCACGACCGGCAATAATGCCAGATCGTCATATTCAAAATCCCCAGCCTCGTTTTCGACAACCGACTTCGCGATGGGCAGGCCATCCCGCGCAATGAAATCGACGATCGTGGGGTATAGACTTCCCAACCTCGAACCAAGGTCCACGACCTTGGTGCCCTTCACTGCTCCGTAATGACAAGAACCGCCGTGTTGAAAACTGACCAACTTCATTTTACTGCTTCCTTTGAGGTATCAGCACTTGATTTATATATGTTCCCGCTCGACCCTTTGGTCGCTACCGCTTCGCATCACCGCCTCGATACGGCCGTCAGGCCCTCGGCTTCATTCCGCCTGGATTCCCGCTTGCTCGACCAAATCTCGATATTTCTTGACCTCGGCAGTCATGAAATCTCGAAGTTCATCAGGCGTGCTCGGCGCCGGCTCGAACCCTTGCGCTTCATACGACTTTTTCAAATCCGGCGATTGCAAGGCGGCGGCGATTGAACCGTTGATGAAATTTATCAATTCGGGCGGGGTGTTTGCCGGCGCGAGAATCGAACTCCAGTTCGTTACCTCGAGTCCCCTCTGAATGGCTTCATCAAACGTAGGAACATCGGGCAACTGCGAGCTCCGTTTTGCTGTTGTGACGGCGAGGGCCTGCAGCGAGCCAGCCTTGATGCTGGGCAATGCGCTCATATCGCCCATACCGAACTCAACGAAATTTCCAAGCAATGCGGTCATCGCAGGCGCAGAACCCTTGAAAGGCACATGACGCACGTCGATCTTGGTCGCGGCCACCAGCATTTCTGTGGCAAGATGAGGGCCCGCGCCGATACCCGAGGTACCGTAATTTAGCTTTCCCGGCTTGGCTCGGGCCAAAGCAAGAAAGTCCGCAACCGAATTAACTCCCAACGATGGATTGACCATCAAGATGAACGGAGACGTCGCGACGCGGGAAATTGGCGAAAAACTTTTGACTGCGTCGTACCTGACGCTGTTGTAGAGACTGGGTGCGATGGTATGCGATGTCCCGGCCAAGTATAGCGTGTAACCGTCAGGTGGCGAACTCGCCACGTAGGCTGCGCCAATCGTCGTACCCGCGCCTGGTTTATCCTCGACGATGACCTGCTGCTTCCAGATTTTGCTTAGCTCTTCGGCAAGCGTTCGAGCTTGCGCTTCTGCAGAACCACCAGGCGCGTAGGGCACAATGATACGCACCACTCTCGTCGGAAATTCCAGGGCTCCAGCCTTCGAAATGGAGCAGCAAAGCAGTACAGCCGAGCACAGTAACCCTCCAAGCTTGATGAGCATGTTTCTCCCCTGTTCTGATTCCGTCGCTCGTTCAGGCGACGGTTGGTGTTCAAAGCAGTATCGGTCTATTTTGATACCGTCCAATATATGTTACATGGCGCTATCATACCTTCCTGGTATGATTGAATTGGAGGCGTGATGGATCTCCGACGTTTGCGCTACTTCATAGCTGTTGCTGAAGAAGCAAACATTGGCCGTGCGGCGAACCGACTGAATATGGCGCAGCCACCCCTGACCCGGCAGATACAGCAACTTGAAACGGAGGTGGGCACTTCCCTGTTTCAGCGAACCCGTAAGGGCGTTCGAATGACAAATGCCGGCCAAGTCCTATTTGAGGAAGCGCGCAACATTCTCGCGCTGGCAACGCGTGCGCAAGAGCGCACGAAGCTGGCGGGTCTGGGCCAATCGGGCCGGCTGGACGTCGGCCTATTCGGCTCGAATATCCTCGCTGTACCGCAATTACTGCAAACGTTCCGGATGCAATTTCCCGACATCGAGGTCGTTGTCCACGCGATGAACAAGGAGAAACAGCTCGAAGCATTGTATGATCGTCGCGTCACGGTCGGCTTCAATCTTCTTGGTCTGAAGCTGGCCGGAATCGCCAACGAAAAGGTGCGCAGTGAGCCGTTGGTCGTTGCCATCAACGAGGCCGACCCTTTGTCCAAGCGATCTTCGGTTTCGCTTAAGCAGATTTCCGAACGACCGATGGTGATTTTTGCCAGTGGGCCAAGACCGAATTTGATGGATATGATATTTGCGCTTTGCCTTGAAGATGGATTTCAGCCCGCCATCTCTCAGGAGGTAGTCGACTCCGTAACGGCCGTATCGCTTGTCGCGGCAGGTTTCGGTGTGTCGCTAGTGCCGGCAACCGTTTCACAGATGAGTTTGCCGGGCGTGGCCTTTCGGCGCTTGAATAGATCACCACCTGTAATGGTCGACTTTAACTGCATTCACCGCCGCGATGACACGTCACCAATCTTAAAAGCATTTCTCCACACAATCCGGATGATGAGAAACGCACGCACTCCCCTCATACTGCCGCGATCGCTTTTACCAAAGCGCAATCCGGTAAAAAATGGGGCGTTATAGCGAACGCCTCGTGCGAATGTCGTTTATTTAAGCGCGGAACCAGCGCAATTTGTCCATTACGGTCGTTCCGCTCCACCCGAGACGTAACCGGATTTGCGGTCCCAACCGGCCCCATCCGAAATATAAATCAAATCCAGTGCGGAGCGTGCGGCAAGCAAAGACCCACCTCGTCCACTCAAATCGACACAAAAGTTCGCCTCCGCCGAGGGGGCGCGCTGGAACAGGCGCCTTATGGCGTGCGTGCCAATTGTGTCTGCCCTGGCCCGATCGACACCGCCTGGGCGCGGGGCCTAGCGTCCGATCCCGCTCGCGGCCCAGGAAACGATCGGCGCCATGGTGCCGCTCGGCTGCCACGGCCCCCCGGAGAAAATCGCGAATAGATCAGACAATCCATAAGACAGGTTGAGCGTCGCTCTACGCACCCGACGAATGCGCCATCGCCCTCGCCCACGGCAAAATCCCGTCCAGAAACTTCGTCGTCGCCGGCATGAAATTGCTGCCGTGATGATAAAATGGATCGAGTGGAAACGATCAGCCGGCCGGCCGTGGTAACACGGTCGTCGTAAAGCAGTGCGCCGCCGGAATCCTGGTTTGCCGGATCCGGCGGTACGTCGATCAAGGTCTGCGCCTGCGGTGGCGGTTTCAACATGCCGTGGAAATGCCAGATGGTGTCGGTGAGTCGAACGAGCAGATCCGTATCGAGGTCGTCGCAAACGGTTCGGGGATCACGATCTTCCGCGCCGACAAATCTCCTTTTCAGTCGCCACTCGCCGAAGTGCTACGAACCGTGCCCGGCATTGTTTTCAGCATGTGCAATTCGTCACGGCAGATCGCGGAGCAAAAGGAAGGCACCGCCATCCCTTTGATTCCAGGCGCGCGGCTCGTCCCGTTCGGCATCCGCCGGGTTATCGAACTCCAGGAAGCGCGGTGGAGCTATATCCATGGATAGATCGGCTTCTGCGTCACCCTTCCTTCCCCGCCCGATTTCCCGTCGCGTGGCTCTTTTCCCGCTTCTGGGTTTCGCCGTATCCCTCCTTCCGAGCGGGCGGTCGCGGGCTCAGACCTATGATCGCCCGCCTGCCTTCCGGACATCGAGATTCCAGTTCACGATCATTGAGCCGGCGACGCAATTGCCTGCCGTGACGTTGACCGATTTGAAGGGCCGGCCCGCACGTTTGGCTCCTGTCGCCAACAAGATCCTGCTTGTCAATCTTTGGGCGACCTGGTGCGATGCATGCCGGACTGACCTTCCGTTGCTGGAACGATTTCATCAGGCGACGGCCGGTCAAGTCCAGGTCGCCGCCGTATCGGCCGAGAAGAAAGACCGAACTGACATCAAGTCCTTTCTCGACAGGCTCGCCGTTCGTTCGCTCCCCATCTACCTCGACCCGGAAGGGAAGCTCGTAAGCGCGTCGAACGAGAGTCCGGCCGCCCTCTCGGCCTACGGCATGCCGGTGACCTACCTGATCACGCCATCTGGACGCATCGCCGGCTACATATCCGGGGTGGCCGACTGGCTTTCCGATGACGCGCAGCAATTGCTTTCATACTACGCCAACGCCTAAGGGGCCAACGCCGGCAAATGGATCAGTATCTACCGCTTGTATTATTCACGATGGTCTCAACGAGGCGCAACAACGCTCGCGACGAACGCTGAGGAGCCACCGCCCCTCCTGCATCCGAACATGGCGGAGATTTATCGCCAGCGGATCGCGGTACTCTATGGGAGCCCGCAGAACGAGGATGTGAGGGCCGAGGCGGCGGAAGTCTTCCGGACGCCAATCGAGAAGTTGACGCTCGTGCCTGACGCGGAAGATCTGGCCATCGTGCTGCGCGGCGACCTATACGGCGATGGTATCGCGTTTAGCCGCGGAGGCTTTCGATTGACGATCGTCAGCCTTCGTTCCCAAGAAATCGAGCACCACGCGGCCGGCCACCTTGCCGTGCTTGAGGCGATCGAAGACGTCGTTGATGTCCGAAAGCGGCTGTAGCTCGATATCAGCTTTGACCTTGCCCTCGGCGGCAAACGCCAGCGCTTCGACCATATCCTCGCGGGTGCCGACAAAGGAACCGCGGATGGTGATGCAGTTCGCCACGACATCAAACAGCGGCACGGGAAAATCACCCGGCGGTAGGCCGACCAGGACGCAGGTGCCGCGCTTGCGCGTCATGCCGATGCCCTGCTTGAACGCACCGAGCGATGGCGCGGTGATCAGCACGCCATGCGCGCCACCGTTAGTGCCCTTCTTCACGGCTTCTGCCGGGTCGCCATGCAGGGCGTTGACCACAAGATCGGCCCCCATGGTTTTCGCCAGCGCGAGCTTGGCGTCATCGATATCGACGGCGCAGACCTGCAGGCCCATGACCTTGGCATATTGAATGGCGAGATGCCCGAGGCCGCCGGCGCCCGAGATGACGATCCAGTCACCCGGCTTGGTCTTGGTCTCCTTGATGCCCTTGTAACTCGTGATGCCGGCACAGATCAGGGGAGCGGCCTGCTTTGGGTCGAGGTCGGCCGGTATGTGAGCGACGTAGTTCGGATCGGCTATGACGTATTCGGCAAAGCCGCCATTCCTCGTATAGCCGCCGAATTGCGCTTCGCCGCACACCGTCTCCCACGCGCTCAGGCAATGCTCGCAATGACCGCATGCCGAATAGAGCCAGGGCACGCCGACGCGGTCGCCCTCCTTAACGATCGTAACGCCGGCTCCCACCGCGGTGACGCGGCCGATGGCCTCGTGTCCCGGAATGAACGGCAGCTTGGGCTTTAGCGGCCAGTCGCCGGTCGCGGCATGCAAATCAGTATGGCAAACGCCGCAGGCCTCGGTCTTGACCAGGATTTGACCGGGCCCAGGGGATGGGATGTCCCATTCCTGCTGCACCAAGGGTTTTCCGAACTGCTCGACGACGGCTACGTGCATTTTTGCGGCCATTTGGTAGCTCCTGCTTTCGAGTTGAATCAGTCGACATCCTTCAACGACCGCTCACGCGGCAGCTTTTGTACCCAAGGCGCGGACCGCCTCGATCATCTTCCCCAGCACGGCTGCGGCATCGCCATAGACCATGTCGCAATTGTCGCCGTAGAACAGCGCGTTCACGATGCCGGCATAGCCTTTGCCTTCGCCACGCTTGACCACGTAGACCTTCTTGGCCTTGTCGGCGTTAAGGATCGGCATGCCGTAAATCGGCGAAGATTTTTCGGTTCGCGCCGCGGGGTTCACCACATCGTTGGCGCCGATGACCAGCGCAACATCGGTGTTGGCGAATTCCTCGTTGATGTCGTCGAGTTGAAAAATCAGGTCGTAAGGGACCCCCGCCTCCGCCAGCAGGACGTCCATCTGACCGGGCATGCGCCCAGCCACCGGATGGACCGCGAATTTGACCGAAACGCCGGCCCCCTGCAGTAGTTTAACGAACTCATAGAGCTTCTGCTGTCCCTGCGCGACGGCGAGACCATAGCCTGGTACAATGATGACCGTGCTGGCGTAACGCATGAAGATACCGGCATCGCCCGCCTCAACCGGCTTGAGACTGCCTTTGATGTCGCCCTGCTTTCGCTGGACGACGGTTCCGAAGTTTGTGAACAGGATGTTGCTGATCGAGCGGTTCATCGCCTTCGCCATCAGCAGCGTCAGGAGCAGACCGGCGGCGCCAACCACCATGCCGGCGATCATCAACGCCGGGTTCTGCAGCACGAACCCTTCGAGGCCCACCGCGAGACCGGTAAAGGCATTGTAGATCGAGATCACCACCGGCATATCGGCGCCGCCGATCGGTAGCGTCATCAAAATGCCAAACACCAATGCGCAGCCGAAGAACAGCCAGATCAGATCGGGCATCGGTATCAGCGGGGTTACACCACGGTCAGCTACGAAAACAATGTAACCGCCCACGGCGAGGGTCGTCAGCATCACCAAGCCATTGAAGATTTGCTGGCCCTTCACCCGCAGCGGCTTGTTAAGGACGCCCTGGAGCTTGGCCCAGGCAATCAGCGAGCCGGAGAAGGAAATTGCGCCGATCAGGGCGCCCAGCAAGGTCACCACAAGCTGAACCGCTCCCGGCACCCTGGCGCTGAACAGTTCGACCGCTGCGATCGCGCCGGCGGCGCCGCCTCCCATGCCGTTATAGATGGCAACCATCTGCGGCATGGCCGTCATCGCGACTTTCTTGCCGGCCCACCAGGCGACGCCGCCTCCGACGATAAGCGCGACGACACCAAGCCCTGCATTAGCCACCAAGTGCGGCTTTGCGGACGCACCTGCATCAAAGACATAGAGAAAGCTCGCGAGGATGGCCACCAACATACCGATGCCAGCCACGAAGATGCCTGACGGCGCGGTCACCGGCGACGACATCCGCTTGAGCCCGTACATAAAGAGAAACGCAGCCGCAAGATCAGTTACACCGATGATCAATTGGGCAATACTTGTCATTGTCATTCCCTCAACGCGCCATTTTGAACTCGGCTTCGCATGAGTTGCTCTTTATCGTTTGTCGGCGTGGCCGCTTGTCTGGAACATGGCAAGCATACGATGGGTCACGGCATACCCGCCCGCGGCATTGCCGGCGCCAAGCAGCACAGCGAAAAAGCCGATTGCCTGCTCCTGAACCGTGCTGGCGTTGAGAAGTGCGAACATGCCGCCGACGACCACGATGCCATGCACAAAATTCGATCCGGACATCAGAGGCGTATGCAGGATTGCCGGGACATGGCCGATGATGACCCAACCGGCAAAGGCAGCCAGCATGAAGATATACAAAGCCACAAAGCCGGTGATCTCGATTGAAAAGTCCATTGCGCTATCTCCTCCTCGCACTCAGGCCGCCTTGATGGGCGCCTTGCCGGCAGTTTTCTCGATGGCGTTGCTGGGATAGGCGCCCTGCTCGCTCTTATCGCTGTGCATCCTTCCCGCGTGGGTCAGGACCGTCTTGGCAAGCACCTCATCGTCCCAGTTCAGGGCGATGATGTTGTCCTTCATCATCAGCATGAGCAGGCTTGCGACATTCTTCGCATAGAGCTCACTGGCATCCCTGCCGAGTAGCGACGGAACATTCAGCGGGGCAACGATCGTCACCGGACCGATCGCAGCCGTTTCGCCGGGTCGCGTGTCCTCGCAATTTCCGCCGCCTTCGGCGGAGAGATCGACAATTACGGCGCCTGATTTCATGCCGGCTACTTGCGCCCTGCTGATGAGTTTCGGCGACGGCCTGCCGGGAATTGCGGCGGTGGTAATGATCAGGTCGGAACCCTGGATATGCTTGGTAAGCGCGTCTTCGACCTTGATCTTTTCCTCAGGCGTGAGCGCACGGGCGTACCCGCCCTCACCTGTGGCATCCACGCCCGTATCCACGAAGGTCGCGCCCAGTGAAAGCGCTTGATCCTTGGTTGCAGGGCGGATGTCGTAGCCCTCGACCACGGCGCCGAGCCGCTGGGCGGTGGCGATCGCCTCCAAGCCCGCAACGCCCAAGCCCATGACCAACACCTTGGCCGGCCCAATCACGCCCGCGGCCGACGTGATCTTGGGGAGCACGCTGGCCATATGGGTCATGCCGATTGCAACGGCATAATAGCCGGCCAAAGCAGACTGGCTCGACAAGGCATCCATGGCTTGGGCCCGGGTAATACGCGGGACGCGTTCCATCGCAAAACAGGTGATCTTCCTGTCCAGCAAGCGCTGTACCAGCGCCTTTTCATTTTCCGCATAGACGAATGAAATCAGGATCGCGCCTTCTTTCATCGTATCGATTACAGCCAGATCAGGCGGCTGCACGGCAAGCACCACGTCGGCGTCACTAACCAGCACCTTGCGATCAGTCATGAACGTAACGTCCTTGAATGCGGCGTCGCTTAATTTGACTGCGGCGCCAGCGTCCAACTGCATATGAAGTTTAGCGCCCAGCTTGATCAGCTTGCCGGTCACTGACGGCACCAGCGCCACCCTGCGTTCATGCAGCTGTGTTTCCTTGAGAACGGCGACGTTGACATACATGAGTGACTCCGGCTCTTGACGCTATTCGAACCAACGGACTGACGGAAAGCGCTGGACGCCGACCACGGCCTACGCGATGACGCAGTCTGCGCCGCGCGATCGACGCCAGATCAATGGCGTCGATCGAAGTGCTTCAGAGTGGCGCTTCGGCCGTCACGTAGCGAACCAGCTTCTTGTTCACGAACTCCTGGATACCCATGTCGCCAAGCTCGCGCCCGTAGCCGGAGTTCTTGATGCCGCCAAACGGCAGCTCCGCATCCGACCAGCTGATGCTGTTGATGAACATCATGCCGGTATCGACTTGGCTGGCCACACGTTTGCCGCGTGCGAGATCCTTGGTGAACACGGAGCCGCCGAGGCCAAAGTCGGAATCATTAGCAAGCGCGATGGCAGCGTCTTCGTCCTTGACGCGGAAGAACATCGCAACCGGACCGAAGAATTCGTCACGGAAAGCTGGGTTATCCGGTTTGACGTCCGTCAAAATCGTGGGCTGCATGAAGGCGCCCGGACGATCGACCCGCTTGCCGCCCATGAGCACTTTGGCTCCGTGAGCAACAGCAACGTCGACCTGTTTGAGAAGATCGACCAACGCCGATTCCGTGGACAACGGACCCATTGTTGTCTTCTCGTCCAAGGGATCACCGGCCTTGAGCGCTTCGAGTGCGGTCTTGAACTTCTCGAGAAATTTGTCGGCGAGCTTTTCGACAACGATGAACCGCTTCGCGGCGCAGCAGGTCTGCCCAGTATTGTACATCCGGCCCCATACCGCCCACTTCACGGTATGTTCGAGGTCGGCGTCGTCGAGTACGATGAACGCGTCGCTGCCGCCGAGCTCCATCGAGGATGGCTTGAGGGCCTTGCCGGCGCGAGCCGCAATGCTCTTGCCGGCGGCAACGCTGCCGGTCAGCGCTACACCCTTGACCCTAGGATCATCGACCACGCGGTCGGACTGCTCATGCGAGATCAGCAGATTGGTATATAGACCGGCCGGCGCACCGGCATCGATCCAGAGCTTTTCGAAGGCGACCGCGCATTGTGGAACGCAGCCGGCATGCTTCACCACCAGTACGTTGCCCGCCATCAGATGCGGACCCGCGACACGGGCAAGCTGATAGTAGGGAAAGTTCCAGGGTTCCACACCGAAGATCACGCCAATGGGGCTGCTTTCCATATGACCATCGCCGAGCGTCGGATGGAGTTCGACGTTGGCAAGGAACCGTTCGGCGTTCTTGGCGTAGTAGGCAAGGATATTCGAGCTGAACTCCACCTCGCCCCGCGCCTCACCGATCCGCTTGCCCATTTCCAGCGTCATGGTATGCGCAAATGCCTCGGCCTGTTCGTGCAGCAGCTTCGCTGCCTTGTTTACGATCACCGCACGCTCGGCGTACGACTTTCGCTTCCAGGTTTCGAAACATTTCGCGGCGATGGCCAGCTTTTCCTCGAGCTGCTTGTCGGTGAGCTCTTCGAATTTCTTGATGAGCTTGCCGGTGGCGGGATTGAGACTTTGATAGGCCATGTCCTGGTTCTCTTTCGATGTCGTAAGGCGACCAAAGGTCGCCGGGTAGTTGCTGAACCATAGCCATCAATAGAACTGCGGGGGTAGACTCGGAAACTACTCACGCCCGCCAACTCAGAATCGAGAAACAGAACGCCCCCGAAACCACGCCGTTGGCCGGTCGAATCGGATGAGCGGTGCTCTGGTGCAGCTAATCTTGCAACATCACATTGATGTCATTGCGCGCTGGGCGTCACGGCGGGCGTGCCGTTGAGGGGGACACGTCGCGTCTAACCGGATGAGCCGCGCTCGGCTCGGGTTTGCACAGCAATCTTGTTGTCAGCAAATCCTCGGAAGCTGTTCACCGGAGAGCCAGTCCACGATGCGGCCACCACCAAATGAGGTCGTCATCTGCACAAAATGTTGATCGTCTTGGGTCGCCGCACCGATGAGAGCGGCGTCACGACCCAGCGGATGACCACGCATCGCAGCGAGCAGGGCCTCGACAGCTTCCGGCGCCACGACGGCGATCAACTTGCCTTCATTGGCAACATTGAGCGGGTCCAATCCCAGGAGTTCGCAGGCGGCGGCCACTTCCGGCCGAACCGGGATCGTGCTCTCGTTGATGGAGAATCCCACTCCCGATTGCTGCGAGATCTCGTTGAGGGTAGCGGCCAGCCCACCGCGGGTCGGGTCGCGCATGAGGCGAAGCGACGGTCCGACAGCATCCACCATTGCAAAAACGAGTTCGTGCAGAGCCGCGCTGTCCGACTGTATTTCCGTCTCGAATCCGAGATTGCTGCGTTTCGACATCACCGCCACCCCGTGGTCTCCGATCGAACCGGAGAGGATGACTTGATCGCCCGGCCGCGCGCGATCCCCTGACAGATCGAGGCCGGGCGGGACCACGCCAATCCCGGTCGTCGAGATGAAAACGCCGTCAGCTTTCCCGCGCTCGACGACCTTGGTGTCGCCAGTTACGATCGTGATCTTCGCATCGCGCGCGGCATTGCCCATACTGTTTGCGATCTTTTGCAGGTCAGCCAGCGGAAAGCCTTCCTCGAGGATGAAGCTGACCGCGAGGTGCAACGGGCGGGCACCCGCCATGGCCACGTCATTGATCGTGCCATGCACAGCCAGGGAGCCGATGTCCCCGCCCGGAAAGAACAAGGGCGAAATGACATACGCGTCGGTCGACATCACCATGCGGCCGCCCGGCACATTAAATGCGGCCTGGTCGTTGCCCTGGTCAAGCAACGGGTTTGTGAAAGCCTCCAGGAACACGTCCTTGATCAGCTGCGTCATCGCCCGGCCACCCGCGCCATGGGACAGGTCGACGCGACCACTCCGGAGATCCAGTTTGCGTGTGCGGAGTCTCGATGCGGTCATGCGATGGCCTTTTCCGCGTCGATTTTCGCTTTGTCTCGAAACCGACCGTAGGTCCAGTGCGCGGCGCAGGCTCCTTCCGGCGATACCATGCAAGGGCCCATCGGCGTCTCGGGGGAGCAAAGCGTGCCGAACAGTTTACACTGCGCAGGCTTCTTGAGGCCCCGGAGAATGGTAGCGCATTCACAGGCGGGATTGTCGGCAGCCGGTATGGTTTCAATTACGAAGCGTCGCTCTGCATCGAGATCGGCATAGGATTCGCGGAAACGCAGCGCGCTCGCCGGAAGCTCTCCCAATCCACGCCATTCGAAACTCGCGCGCACTTCAAAGATCTCGGCGATTTCCCGCTGTGCGATCAGGTTGCCTTGCGCCGTGACCGCTCGGATATATTGGTTTTCTACATCATGGCGGCCCTCGTTCATCTGGCGGACCAGCATGAGGATGGCCTGCACCACATCGAGCGGTTCGAACCCCGCGATGACGACAGGCTTTTCGAATTCCGCGGCGACACTATCGTACGGCAGTGTCCCGATCACCGTGCTGACATGGGCTGGTCCCACGAAACCGTCGACCCGAACACGCCCAAGACCCGGCACCTCCGGGCTGTCGAGGATTGCGCGGATCGCCGGCGGCGTGAGAACGTGGTTGCAGAACACGCTGAAATTCGTCAGCCGCTTTTTGCGCGCCTGCCGGATAGCAATCGCAGTCGGCGGGGTGGTCGTCTCAAATCCGATCGCAAAAAAAACGACCTCGCGATCCGGTTCCGCCTCGGCGAGGCGGATCGCATCCAGCGTCGAATATACCATGCGGATGTCAGCGCCGGCGGCGCGCGCCTTGAGCAAGCTGGTATCGCCGGAGGCCGGTACACGTAGCAGATCTGCATAGGTACATAGCGTCACCTCAGGGCGCATCGCCATTCTGATGGCGTCATCAATGCGCCCTACCGGGAGGACGCAAACAGGACAACCTGGCCCATGCACCATCTGGATGTTTGCAGGAAGTAAATCCTCGATCCCGTAGCGCGAAATTGCATGGGTGTGGCCGCCACAGAACTCCATGAACTGGTACCGACGATCCGGCACTGCTTCGCGGGCTATAGTTACGGCGATAGCGCGGGCCAATGCACCGTCACGATATTCATCGATATATCTCATGGCCGGCACTCTTCCATCTCGGGCACCGCAGCCTCGCGCATCAATGCGAGCGTGCGCTCGGCTTCGTCCGGATCGAGTCTCGCCAACGCGTAGCCGACATGGATGATCAGATAATCGCCGACTCGCACTGCCTCGACGAGAGCTGTGGATACGATCTTCGAGACGCCACCCAACGTGACCCGCGCCATATCGTCTGGAAGAAGCTGTTCGACACGGATGGGGATGGCGAGACACATACGATCATCTCCTTATTGCATGGCTTGAGGCGGCGGTCCCGGCGACGAGATAAGCCCGCGCCATCGCCGCCTGCCCGAGCGAAAGACCGCCATCGTTGGCGGGTACCGCGCGTGGCAGCCGCGGATTGAGGCCTAAGCCACGCAACCGAAAAGCAAGCCCCTCCGCCAGAACACGATTTGTCAGGCAGCCACCACCGAGCACAATTTCGATCCCGCCGAGTTCATTGGCCGTCCGGCTAATCCATTCGGCGAGACCTTCGATCAGCGTGCCGTGGAACACGTCCGCGCCCTCGTCCGCCTGCAAACCCGGCTCCAGAAGTCCGGCCAGAAGGGGGCGGAAATCCAGCACATGGTTGGCGATGCGATAACCGCTGGGCAGGCATTTCGCGCTACGCACCAACGCCTCTAGTTCCATCGCCGCCTGGCCCTCATAGTTCTGTCGTGTGTTCACGCCGAGCAGTGCAGCGGCGGCATCGAACAGTCGTCCCATGCTGGTTGTCATCACCGCAGCCCCGATCACATCCGGCGCTGACGCAAGGCGGCTCGCTAGCGCTATGCCGGGAAAACGTCTGGCGGCTTCCGCACCTCGGCCCAAAGCGGTTAAAGCGGCTACGCCCATCCGCCACGGCTCCAGCGCGGCGCGGTCTCCCCCCGGCATCGCAAGAGGAGCAAGGTGACCCAATCTTTTCCACGTCGCGCCGCTTAACAAAATCAGTTCACCGCCCCATGCGGCTCCATCGTCACCGTAGCCATAGCCATCGAGTGCCACTCCGAGAACTCTTCCCCGCATCTGATGTTCGGCGGCGACGGCAGCTATATGCGCGGCGTGGTGCTGAACCTGTAGCAGCGGCAAGCCGGTCGATTGGGCAAACAATGTAGAGCGATAGTCGGGATGTAGATCACAAGCAACGATCTCGGGCGCGACTCCCAGGGTCGCCATCATTTGCCGTGCAGTATCCTGATAGAAGCGGATCGTATCCGCCGCACGGAGATCGCCCAAATGCTGGGAGACGAAGGCCTCGCGTCCCCGAGTCACACAGAGCGTCGCCTTCAGATGCGCTCCGGTCGCGAGCACGGTTGGTCCATCCTCCCCAAGATCGATCGGTTCGGGCACGAGACCGCGCGACCGGCGAATCATGACGGGCGCGTCATCGACGACGGCCATGACAGAATCATCCATGCGGACGAGGATCGGCCGATCATGCGTCACCACCAGATCGGCGATATCAACGAGCGCTTCTTTTGCCTCAAGCTCGTCGATGATCGGGGGTTGGCCACCGATATTGGCGCTGGTGGCGACAAGCGACGTCAGATGGGGTGCGTCAAGCCAGACCAAGCCCGCTGGATAACCTGCTAAAGCGTGGAACAGCAGATGATGAACGGGCGCGGAAGGAAGCATGACGCCGACGCGATTCATTCCAGGTGCCACGGATGGAGCCAATTCCATACGACTTCGCACAAGAACGATTGGGCGGCAGATGTGGCCGAGCAATTTCCGCTCCTCGACGGTCGGCGCAGCAAAGTATTCGACCGACGCAACATTGGCGGCCATGACTGCGAGAGGCTTACCCGGCCGTTGCTTACGCCGGCGTAATTGGGTTACCGCGGCTTCGTTCGTTGCATCACACATGAGCTGATAAGCGCCGACCCCTTTCAAAGCCACGATCATCCCGCGGCGCAGAGCCGCGGCTATCTCACCGATGGAATGGCTCATCCGCGGACCGCACACCGCACATGCAATCGTCTCCGCGTGGAACCGGCGGTTGGCGGGATCGCGGTAGTCACGCGCGCACGCCCCGCACGGGGCGAATCCAGCCATTGAGGTATTCAGTCGATCGTAAGGCAACCTATGGACAATCGTGGACCGTGGGCCGCACTGCGTACATGTCACGAAGGCATAAAGATGGAAGCGGCTGTCAACGTCGAACAGTTCGCCGAGGCATGATGGGCATGTGGCTGCATCGGGAACGATGCGGGCCGATCCGCGCTCAGTTCCCACACTTTCGCGAATCGTAAATCCCTTTTGCCCCTCGAATGGCAGGGAGGTGACCACAATTCGGTCGATCCGTGCAAGAGTCGGCTTCTGCATGTCCAATTCGCCGATAAACTTATCCAGCTGAACACCCTCGATCTCCGCCACAACGCTTTCTCCGTCATTCAGAACGAAGCCCGCGAGGCTGTAGCGTGCGGCCAGATGATGCATGAAAGGCCGGAATCCGACGCCTTGTACGGCTCCGCTGACGCGAATTCGCACGCGGCTGACGTTGATCGCGGATATGGCCGGTGTATGCATCAGGACCTCATTCCGCACACTCGTCCATTTTGGCCACCGTTGACGCTTGAGCCGCAATCCAGTCATAGAAGGCCTGAAGCCCCTCCCCCGTTCTCGCCGAGACGAGCATGGTCTGAATATTCGGATTCACGCGCTGCGCCGCTTCGATACAAGCGTTCACGTCGAAATCAACATGAGGCAAAAGATCGATCTTGTTGAGAAGCATCAGGTCGGCTGCAGCAAACATATCCGGATATTTGAGCGGCTTGTCCTCACCCTCGGTAACCGAGAGCACGACGACCTTGTGCGCCTCGCCAAGATCGAAAGCGGCGGGGCAAACGAGATTGCCGACGTTCTCGATGAACAGCAGGCCGCCCGCCGTCACAGGTAGACGATGCAACGCATGACCCACCATGTGAGCATCGAGATGGCAGCCCTTGCCGGTGTTGATCTGGACGGCCGGCGCACCGGCGGCGCGGATTCTGTCGGCATCGTTCGAAGTTTGTTGGTCTCCCTCGATCACCGCGATCGAAAATCGCTCCTTCAATTCAGCGATCGTTCGTACCAGCAATGAAGTTTTGCCGGAACCAGGACTGGAAACGAAGTTGAGCGCGAAGATTCCTGCCCCGCGCAGCCGCACACGATTGGCGTCGGCGAATGCACCATTTTTCGAAAGGATATCGCGCTCAATACGGATTGTCCGTTCCTGGCTCAGCCCCGCAACCGCCAAACCCGCCGGCCCCGTACCGAAATCAATCGATTCGTGGTCGTGGTCATGGGTACCATTTGCATGTTCATGCGCGTGGCCATGCACATGATCATGATGTGAATGACCAAACGTGTGCGATCCAGTTTGGTTGTGGCCGCCAATCTTTCCAATCGAGATGTCTTCTGTCCCGCATCCGCATATTATGCACATCAATCGACCTCCAATTCCGCCAACTGCAACTCGTCGCCAGCCAAGATTTGAAGCGGCGCTTTTCCGCAGTGCGGACATGCCGCGAACCGTTCATCAAGCAATGCGGTACTTTCGCAACCGAAACACCAGCCCCGCCCAGGCACCATCTCGATCTCCAGCCGCGCACCATCGGCGATGGTACCGTTCGTAACCGCGTCGAAGCAGAACCGCAGCGCCTCCGGTTCGGCATGCCCAAGGGCGCCGAGCCTCAGACGGATTACCCGTACCTGCGAGAATGCCTGCTTTCGCGCCTCTGCTGCGACCAGATCGACAATGCCTTCGATAAGGGACACTTCATGCATCCCCTCGCTCCCCGCGAGCCGCACGTTCGGTGACATCAAGGCGCGTCTTGAGCGCCTGGATCATGACCGCGGGATCGATAGGCTTGAGGAATACGCCGGAGACGCCGAGTTCGTGCAGCCCGACGGATCCAACAAGCGCCTCGCCGGCCGTGCTGACGATGTAGAACGGTGTCGTGCTGCCGGTCGCCCTGAGCCGCTCCGAAACCGTTCCACCAGCATCGGCGGGTTCGATCATCAGCTCGGCCAGAATGACATCCGGCTTGATCCGCCGCGCCGTGCGCTCACCCTCCCGTCCATTCGCCGCTTCGCCAACCGTGAAGCCGGCATTTTCAAGGGCGATGCGTAGCGTTGCCCGCGCATGAGCGTCTTCATCGATCAGGAGTATGGTCTTCCTTGAATTGCCAAAACCGATATTCATGGCGCCTCTCCGGTCTGACAAGAGCGTATGCGTTCACCAAGCATCGCTAGCGCGGCACGCAGATTATGCTTCGCTTCCATCGTGAGTTCCTCCAGGAACTCGAATTCATAGCCTCGTATGCCGACCAGAAATGCCCGCGGTGACCCGCCGTAATATTGCCGGGCTATCGCCAGGATAACCTCCGGCCGGACCAGGTGACTGGTGAACTCGATGCCTGATGCAGGAGAAAGATCGCTCATGGAGTATGGCGCTGGCCCGGCCCTCGCAGCGTCCACGAACCACACGATGTCATGCTCCGCGACATCGATCGCATCTTCGATGTTGAGCTGGTAATTGTCATGAGCGGTGACATTGCGCCATGCCAGCCTCTCGATTTCGGCGACCATCGCCGGACCCAGGCCGTCGTCCTGGCGCCCCGGATTGCCGTAGCCCAGAACCAGGATGCGGGCCTGTCCATTTGCAGGCGCCATCTTTGTTGCGACCGAACTCATTCTTTTATCCGGGTCGCAATCACCGAACCTTCGGCATCCTCGAGCGTGACGACGAGCGGCATCTGGCCAAGCGCGTGTGTGGCGCATGAGAGACACGGGTCATAGGCCCGAATCGCGACCTCGATGTGGTTCAGCAGACCTTCGGTGATCTCGTGGCCGGCAAGATAATCGATGGCGACCTTGGTCACGGACCGATTCATCGCCTCGTTATTGTTGGTTGTCGAAACGATGAGGTTGGCGCTGGTCACCTGGTCGTTATGGTCCACCGCGTAGTGATGAAGCAACGTGCCGCGTGGCGCTTCGATGATCGCAACGCCTTCCGACCGGCGCTGGCCGCTCGCGACCAAATCGGTCCCTTGAAGATCATCGTCGAATAGAAGTTTCTTGATCGTCTCGGCGCAGTGGATCATGCAGATCAGCCGCGCCCAGTGATAGGCAAGCGTCGCATGGACCAGCCCGCCATGCCCAAGCGCCATGAACTCCTTGCGTGCGATCTCGGCGATAGGTGTGCCGATGAAGGCACAGCAGTTCAGTTGTGCCAGGGGACCGACCCGATACCAGCCGTCCTCGCGCCCGAGCGAACGAATGTGTGGAAACTTCATATAGCTCCAGGAGCGGACTTCCTCGGTGAGGTAGTCGCGGTAGTCGACCGGGCGGACGCCCTCGAAGATCGACTCGCCGTCCGCATCGATGGCGCGGAGCGTGCCATCGTATAGATCCATTCCGCCATCTGCTCCGACGAGGCTCATGTAGCTCGACGGAAAGCTTGCAAATGTCTCGTGCAGCGTCTCATGCGAATGAACAAAGGATTTGTGAAGCTCCAGAGCCTCGCAACACCAATTGATGATTTGATCGATATCCTTCCTGAGCGCATCCCGGTTCTCCACGGTCAGGTTCTGGTTGACTCCGCCTGGGATGCACAGTCTTGGATGGATTCGCCTGCCGCCGGTCGCGGCGATCACTTGCTGACCGTATTTGCGGATAAAGATCGCCCACTTGCCGACTTGCGGAAAGGCTTCGATCACGCCAATTATGTTGCGTTGCGCGACCGGCGCTTCGAAGCCGAGCAGAAGATCAGGCGAGGCCAGATGAAAAAAATTCAGGGCGTTCGACTGCAGCACCTGGCCGTAATGCATCAGCCTCCGCATCTTCTCTGCCGTCGGCGTCAACTGGTCTACTCCGGCGATGACATCCATTGCTTTGCCGGCGCCAAGATGATGGCTCACCGGACAAATACCGCAGAGGCGCTGAACGATGACGGGAACCTCCCAATACATGCGCCCACAGATGAATCTCTCGAACCCGCGGAACTCCACGATATGAAACCGTGCCTGTTCGACCTCGCCGGCCTCGTTGAGCTTGATGGTAACCTTGCCGTGGCCTTCAACGCGGGTCACCGGATCGATGACGATTTTACGCGGTCCCAGGCGGCCCTTCAGCGGGTTACCCTGTGGCTGACTGACCTGAACATCGCTCATGGTGTACGTCCCTGTATGGCGCGCATCATTCGTACTTGCACAGCAAGTAGGGCAAAGTCGGTGCCTTGCCGGTGAGCAAGGCCTTGAGCCCCTCCCACATGGCGTCGCCGGAAGGCGGGCAACCTGGCAGGAAATAGTCGATCTTCACGATCTCATGCGATGGGTAGACACGGTCGAGGAGCAGCGGCAGATCCTCGTCGTTCGGAATCATGCCGGCGCCTTCGAGAGACGGCCCGTTGAGATAGACCGCCTCCAGGCACTCCCGAAGACCGATCGTGTTGCGCATCGCAGGTACGCCGCCATTGATCGCGCATGCGCCGACCGAGATCAGGATACGGCAATGCTTGCGGAATTCCCTGAGCTCCTTGACATTGTACTCATTCGAGCAGCCGCCTTCGACGAAGCCGACATCAACCTGTCGATCGAACGCTTTCTTGTCATCGAACGGTGACACGTCCAGATCGACGAGGTCGACCAATTCGAGGATTCGCTCGTCGATATCGAGAAGCGACATGTGGCATCCAAAACAGCCTGTCAGGGCGCAGGTCGCGAGACTCGGCTTGGAGCGTGACGCTGCCGGGCCTGTCGTTGAACCTGCGTCGAGCGTCGCTGTCATGACTGACGCCTTGTTCGTTTCGCCTCGATATCGCTGCCGATTGGCGTCTTGTCGAAGCGACGGCTACCGTTTGGAACCTGGTAGTTGTGACGTTTGATGACGATACAAGCGACCGGACAGACACTCGCCGCCTTGTCAATCGCGGCCATCTGGGTTTCCCCAAGGCCTCCCTGCGCATCGACATTCAGCCGCATCGCGATCCCGCGTCCTTCAAAGCCGAAAACCGTCTTGCCATCCTCCATCCGCGACGCGCGAATGCAGCGCGAACAGAGAATGCAGCGGTCGTGGTCGAGATAGATGTCAGGATGCGTGGCATCGATCTTCCGCTCAGGCCACTGATATGGTTGAGTGGGCGCAACCATGCCCAGCCGGTACCCGAGCGCCTGTAATTCGCAGTCGCCACTCGCCACGCAATAGGGGCAAGGATGATTGCCCTCCACGAACAGCATTTCGATAACGGCGCGCCGGTCGCTGGTGAGCTGCGGCGTATCGTTCTCGATCACCATGCCATGCGCGGCCGGGGTCACGCAGGCGGCACTGTGGCGGCCATTGATCTTGCAGGTACAGACGCGGCAGTTTCCGGAGGGAGGCAGTTCCGGATGATGGCACAAGCGCGGAATATAGATACCGGCCTCGTCGCAGGCTTCGATCACCGATTGGCCCTCAGTCGCCTCGACCTCGATCCCGTCGATGTTGAATTTAAAGCTGGCGGCAACCATTTCACGTTTCCTCACTGAGTGGCTCGCGGCCCTGGACCGCCACGGCTTCGCGCAAGGCGTCATGCAAAGTCACGAGCGGCGTGAACGGGACGGCCGCAAGTCGGGCCTCGTAGAGTTCGGGGAAATTTCGCATTGTGGTCAGGATGGGGTTGGGGGCCGACTGGCCGAGGCCGCACCGGCTCATCCGCACGACGGTTTGGCCGAGCGCTTCCATCTCCGAGAGATCCGAAAGCGTCGCACGACCAGCGAGCACTTTCTCCATGCCTTGCTTGAGCAGTGTGGTGCCGACGCGGCAGGGCGTACACCATCCGCAGGATTCCTCAACAAAAAACTCGGCGAATTGCATCGCGACATCGAGCACGTCGCGCTGCGGACCGAAGACCATCGTCGAGCCTCCGGTCGATAGATCCTCATAGGCGATGCTCCGGCCGAAATCCTTCGGTGCGACCGAATGGCCCGAAGGACCGCTCACCTGGACGTAAATAGCGTCCGCTCCGCCGACCAAGTCTAGAAGCTCGCTGACGGTGACGCCGAACGGCACTTCATAGACGCCGGGTCGAGCGCAATCGCCCGAGACGCTGATCAGCTTCGTACCGGCCGACTCCTTCGTGCCATAACTCGTGAACCAAGCCACGCCTTTCTCCAAGATGCGGGCGGCGCAGATCAGGGTCTCGACATTGTCGATGGCGGTCGGCTGTTGTAAGTAACCGCGCTCCGTCGGGAACGGCGGTCGATCGCGTGGCGAGCCACGCTTGCCCTCAAGCGATTCAATCAGCGAGGATTCTTCACCACATATGTAAGCACCAGCGCCGAGTTGAATTCGAATATCGAAATCAAATCCTTGCCGCCCACAGATATTCGCGCCGAGCAGCCCGAGGCTGCGGCGAGTCCTCAACGTTTCCTGAAGTGTCTCCCACAGATAGGCGTACTCGCCCCGGAGATATAGGATTCCATGCTGCGAACCGAGAGCGTAGCCGGCGATGGTCAGTCCGTCAAAAACCAGATCCGGAAACTCGGCGAGCAACATTCGATCCTTAAAGGTGCCTGGCTCCCCCTCATCGGCATTGCAAAGAATGTAATGCTCCTTGCCTGCCGACTTTCGAGTAAGGCGCCACTTCATGCCGGTTGGAAATCCGGCACCGCCGCGCCCCCGGAGTTTGGAACTCGTGATCTCTTCGATGACTTTCTCAGGCGTCATGGCCAGGGCAGCCTTTAGTCCGCGTGCCCGAACCACCGGCCTCGTCAGCAGCGGCCCGGCTTGAATGAGGCTTGGGCGCACGTTGGATTTCGGCAACTTCAATGCCTGCGCCGCTGTGGGCGGATAGGACGACAGACCAAGGCCGTCCTCCTCATGTCGGAGAGCAGCAATGATCCCAGGCACATCCAGCGGCGTAAGCGAAGTCAATATCATCCCGTTGACCAAGGCCGCCGGTTCCTGATCAGCCATGCCAATATCATTCGTCCATTCCAGCGTGAACATGCCATCAAGCGACGTCTCCCCCATAGCAATGCCCAGCGATTGCCCAAACGCCTCTGCGACTTCCCTGGCGCCATTCATCATCGAGATTGGCGTCTTCGAGAGACGGATCCGGTTGCGCCCTCGCGGCGTCTGGTCGAAGAATGCATAAAAGGACACCATCTCAATGACTTCGACGGGATGCATGCCAAGTCTACTTGAGATTGAACTTATCGCTTCCTGACTGACATGACCGAAGCGGTGCTGCACCCGCCCAACAATATCCAACAGACGATTACGGTCGGATTTAAACTCATCGACGATGGCCCCTATCGTAAGGGCGTTGCTGCATACAGATGCCTCGGTCCCATCCAACGTCGTCATGCCGCAACCGCCGTGATCTAGCCGCAATGGTTTTTCGACTTCAGAAGATAGCCGTCTAACGATCGCACGCGGTAGGCTCGGAAACTACCTAGCCATGCCGAAGATTGCGCGGCGAGATTTCAAGCATACGAGCGAGCAATGTATTTCGAGCGATCAGCGTACCTCGGTTCCAGAAGCCCCCGAAGGTGTTCAGCCGGTCTTGCAATCAACCCGGGGCGCGCGATTGGTTGCTACGTCAGCAGAGCGGGCACCGCGAGCCCCGTGACCAACGGATTTGGTTCGGCGTACGACAATGCCTTACAAAACGGCGACGTTTCCTGCCGCTCGGCACGAATGCTAGGGATAACTCGGAGCAAAACCCCTTATCCAGCACTGGGCAATTTAAGGATGGCAGCGTCATTGAGCCGTCACTTTGATTGGATTTATCCAGTCGGCGGCGAGCGCCAAGCGCGCTAATTCCGGAAGCGACTTCGCACCTGTTCTTTTCATGATCGAGGCACGATGATTTTCAACGGTGCGCCGGCTGATGCAAAGATCCACTGCGATATTCTTGCTCAGAACGCCGGCGAGAACCAACCTCATGACCTGATACTGTCGATGGGTAAGACCTGAGAGACGCTTCTCTGCATCTTCATGCACCCCGAGCAGTTTAAGAAGCAGATCGTCCCTTTTTTGAAGCACATGACACCCGCCGCATTTTGCCGGGTAGCCGGTGTGAAGCATGGCTTCACTAATCGCATCTTCAATTCCGGCTATTGAGCCCGAGACAGGTCTCATGCGCTCGTCGGCGAAATCTTCGTGGTCGCGGATATGGTAGTGGCGCATCATAATAACTCCGCTCTCGCATCCAACGCGCAACGCCAGCAGGTTGACCCGGCCATTGCGCACGCCTGGCAACAATGTGTAGGCCATACTGCTCCGCCAAGTCAGCGAGTCTGGTCAATTTTGCTCACAAGCTTCGCTGAACATGAGATATCACAACAATGCTACCGGGTTGATTCTCCTCGGCCGCTGGATCTAGAGCAACTTTCGGTGGAGCAATTTTATAACAGCTTTATCTAATCCGATCGATGCCATCTAGCGGCAAGGTTTCTGGGAACCTATCGCACGCAGCACGTCGGCGGCGGTAACGATGGAATTCTTGCGAGGAGCGAGAAGTCAGTCTCGTAAGACATCGCGTAGTCTGATACTCTCGCGGGCTTCCGCATGGAAGAACCGCTGAGGAAGCTACGTTCCTATGCCCCTAGAAATCCAGCCGGTCAGGACGATGCTGAACACGGCGCGACGTCGGCAGTATTCCGTCCTGCAGGCCTGTCTCGAGACTGATTTCATTCGCTACGGTTGCTATCCCGCCACGAGTGGAGTTTGCTCGTCGGGCCCTGCAGCCGCATGGCAGAATTCAGCAAGCTGATGAACATTCGCCGAGTCAGCCTGCGTAGTTTCCGAGGGTACTCGCCCCGATCATCGACCGCTATCCTGAACTCCTAATTCCCGGAGTTTCTAGAGAACGCGCTTTTGTCCTCGCCTTACACATTAAGTCTCCGAGGCAGCTGGAAGCTTCTGGTTCCTGTAGCGGCGATCGCGCTGGCAGGCTACCTCGGCTGGCGTCATTACTATGGGAACGTCACGGGAACGGGAGCCAAAGACCAAAGCGCAAGTGAGGCGGCTGCACCTGTTCCCGTCAGCACCGCCAAAACACGGACAGCCGATTTCGCTGTCTACCTCAACGGGCTTGGCACCGCCGAATCCTACGAGACCGTCACCGTAAGCAGCCGCGTCGATGGTGAAATCACCAAGGTCGCATTCAAGCAAGGCCAGATGGTCAAGCAGGGCGACATTCTCGTCGAGATCGATCCGCGACCTTACCAGGCGGTCCTGGATCAAGCCCTCGCGAAAAAGGTACAAGATCTGGCCAGTCTGAAAGACGCCCAGCTCAACCTGCAGCGATATGCCACTCTGGCCAAGCAAGAATACGCCACACGGCAACAGCTCGACACGCAGCAATCTACGGTCGATCAGTTGACCGCCCAGATCGATGGCGATCAGGCTTTGATCGATACCGCCCAGACTCAAGTCGGCTACACCACGATCCGATCCCCTATCACGGGGAAGACCAGCTTCCGTCTCGTCGATCTCGGCAACATCGTTCATGCGGCCAGCGCCACGGGGATCGTGACGATTGCAAAGCTGCAACCGATCTCGGTGGTTTTCACAGCTCCCGAACAGGACATCCCGCGGATCAATATCGCTTTCGCCGCCGGCGCCGTGCCCGTGATCGTCCGTAGTTCGGATGGCTCAAAAATCCTGTCCCAGGGCCATCTCGCCATTGTCAATAATTTGGTCGATCAAGCGAGCGGCACCATCAGCATGAAGGCGACGTTCGAGAACAAGGACGATGCATTATGGCCCGGCCTGTCAGTTTCGACGCGCCTGCTGGTCGAGACGCGGAAACAGGTGACCGTCGTCTCCGACGATGCAATTCAGCACGGACCTAACGGGCTCTACGCTTATGTTGTCAACGCCGACGCCAAAGTCGAGATGCACCCCATCAAGATCGGTGAGGATGATGCCGGAACGGCCGTTGTCCTGCAGGGGTTGCAGCCCGGCGAGACCGTGGTGACCGCGGGCCAATACCGCCTGGTTCAGGGCTCCGTTGTCCAGTCAGCCCCACCCGGCGATGCCACGGCGACCCCTCAAGCCAAGGCGCCCTGATCGTGGCGGGCGGCATTTCCGAGCCATTCATCCGACATCCGATCGCCACCTCGTTGCTGATGATCGGTATCCTGTTCGTCGGTATCGTCGCCTATCCCAGATTGCCGGTGGCGCCCTTGCCGCAGGTCGACTTCCCGACCATTCAAGTGTCGGCGTCGCTGCCCGGCGCCAGCCCCGACACGATGGCCTCCGCTGTGGCCCAACCGCTGGAAACCCAATTCACCCAGATACCAAGTATCTCGCAGATGACCTCGACAAGCACGCTTGGCTCGACTGCGATCACAATTCAGTTTGACCTCGACCGTGACATCGACGGAGCTGCGAACGACGTGCAGGCAGCGATTAACGCCGCCGGTGGGCAATTGCCGAAGGACCTGCCGGCGCCACCGACCTACCGCAAGGTGAATCCCGCAGATTCGCCCATATTGTTGCTCGCGGCGACCTCGGAAACCCTGCCGCTGACCGAGGTCGATGACGACATCGAGACCAAGCTTGCCCAACAGATCAGCCAGATTTCCGGCGTGGCCCAGGTCACCGTCGGAGGCCAGCAGAAGCCGGCGATCCGCATCCAGCTCGACCCGTCAAAGCTGGTGGCGAAAGGCCTGTCGCTCGAAGATGTGCGCACGCAGCTTTCCGCGGCGACCACCGATAGTCCGAAAGGCGCGATCAAAGGCAATAAACGCTCGTACACCATTTACACCAACGATCAACTCATCACGGCCGAGCCCTGGAACGATGTTATTGTCGCTTATCGCGATAATGGGTCGGTGCGTGTGCGCGACATCGGTGACGCTGTCACCGCGGCGCAGGATTCGACACAGGCCGCCTGGGCCGACGGCAAGCGCGGCGTCTTCCTTGTCATCTACCAGCAGCCGGGCGCCAATGTCATCACCACCGTCGACAGCATCATGGCGGCTCTGCCGCGGCTGAAGGCGACCATGCCGCCCGCCATCAGCATCTTCGTGCTGAGCGACCGCACGCAGACAATCCGCGCGTCCATCCAGGACGTCCAGTTCACGCTGTTGCTCACCATCGCGCTGGTGATCATGGTGATCTTCATATTCCTGCGTAACCTCTGGGCAACGATCATCCCCAGCGTCGCGGTGCCGCTGGCCTTGCTTGGCGCATGCGCGCTGATGTGGATCGCGGGCTATAGTCTCGATAATCTCTCGCTCATGGCGCTCACCATTTCGGTCGGATTCGTCGTCGACGACGCCATCGTGATGTTGGAAAACATCACGCGCTATATCGAGAAGGGCGAGAAGCCATTCGCGGCCGCGCTGAAGGGGTCGCGCGAGATCGCCTTCACCATCGTCTCGATCAGCATATCGCTGATCGCCGTGCTGATCCCGCTGTTCCTGATGGGGGGCATCATCGGCCGGCTGTTCCGCGAATTCGCCGCGACGCTGTCGATGACGATCGTCGTGTCAGCCATCGTATCGCTGACCTTGACGCCCATGATGGCATCCCGCTTCCTGACCTCGTCCAAGGCGGCCAAGCATGGACGCATTTACGCGGGGAGCGAGCGAGCCTTCGAGGCCCTGTTGAAACTCTATGAGCAGGGACTCGACGGCGTACTTAAATTCCGATTCGTGACGCTGCTCGTCTTCCTCACAACCCTCGCCTTGACGGTCTATCTTTTCGTCATCATTCCGAAAGGCTTCTTTCCGCAACAGGATACCGGACTGATCACCGGCGTCGCCGAGGCAGGACAGGACGTTGCCCCGGCTGAAATGATGCGGCGCATGGAAGCGCTGGGCGCCGTCGTTCAGAACGATACTGCAGTGGCGCATGTCGCTATGTCCATCGGCAGCACCGGCAACGCGCTCAACACCGGCCGTCTGTTTATCACGTTGAAGCCGCGCGATCAGCGCACGGCGACCGCCGATCAGATCATCGCGCGGCTGGCACCCGGCCTGGCCGCGGTCCAGGGTGCGCGGCTATTTTTGCAGGCCACGCAGGATGTGACGGTGGGTGGACGCGCTTCGCGCACCCAGTATCAGTACACGCTGCAGGATCCCGATCTGGACGAACTGAACGCTTGGGCGCCGAAGATGCTGGCGACGTTGCAGAGCTTGTCACAATTGCGGGACGTGGCATCCGACCAACAGACACAGGGCACGACACTGACGACGACGATCGATCGAAGCCAGGCTTCGCGCTACGGCGTGACCCTTCAAACGATCGACGACACGCTCTACGATGCCTTTGGCCAGCGTCAAATCGCCCAGTACTTCACCCAGCTTTCGACCTATGAAGTGATCATGGAGGTGCTGCCGACCCTGCAGGGCGAAGTTGACACGCTCGGCACAATCTACCTGAAGTCACCCACGACGGGAAGTGAGGTGCCACTTTCGATATTCGCGCGATGGACGACGGTACCGGTCCAGCCGCTCTCCATCAGCCACCAGAGCCAGTTCCCGGCCGTCACACTCAGTTTCAACCTCGCTCCGAACGTATCACTCGGCGAAGCGACCGACGCGGTGGATGGCACAAGGCGTGGGCTGAAGCTCCCGGTCACGATCACGACTAGCTTTCAGGGCAACGCACAGGCGTTCCAGCAATCACTCTCGACGATACCGCTGTTGATCGTGGGCGCGTTGGCGATCGTCTATCTGATCCTCGGCATCCTCTATGAGAGCTATATCCACCCGCTAACGATCTTGTCGACGCTGCCATCGGCAGGCGCCGGGGCGCTGGCGACGCTGATGCTGTTCCATTTCGATTTCAGCGTGATCGCGCTGATTGGCATTATCCTGCTGATCGGCATCGTCAAAAAGAACGGCATCCTGCTGGTCGACTTCGCGATGGTGGCGCAGCGGGACGATCATTTGTCGGCCAAGGACGCCATCCGCCGCGCCGCGCTGCTGCGGTTCCGGCCGATCCTGATGACAACGATGGCGGCAATGCTTGGCGGAGTTCCTCTTATGCTCGGCCAGGGCACCGGCTCGGAACTCAGGCAGCCACTCGGCTACGCCATGGTCGGAGGCCTGATTGTCAGTCAGGCGCTGACATTGTTCACGACGCCGGTGATCTATCTCTATCTCGACCGGCTGGGTGATTGGATCGCGAGTTTGCGGTCGAGGAGTCCGGAGGTCGAGTAGCGGGCCGCAGCACCGGCGCGGACTGGAACATCTGAAGCGACAACCAGTTCACTCCGGACAGCGCTTCGGATGTTTACGCGCGAAAGCCCCGTTTATGTGGCCGCCAGCAACAGCCGACCGGCATGAATGCCCCAGGTTCGGCGGCGAGATAAAACCGACGCGCTCGACGATTGCAAAATCAGCGTCCACCAAAGGAGATGACGGCGATGGCTCATAAAGCAATTGAAGAAGGCTTGCGTACCGACGCGAATCCGGTCCCCAAGACGCCACCGCCGCATTTGGTCTGCGATATGCTTCATATCCTTCACGGGGCTCGCAGCCTGCCATCTGCCGAAGCCGTCGAGGCGATTCGGCCATTCGTCAACGCAATGCGCACCCGGGCTTCCGGAAATGATCGACTTGCAGATGCCTCTGCTGCCGCGGTGGGCGCGCTTATGCAGAGACTGGAGGATGAGGGCGTGGCCACCAATGATATTTGGCAGGAAGCCATCGAGGCATCGCTGAGCTTCGCAAATGAGGTTTAGCCAATTAACCGGCTCGCTCAGTCCCTGAAAAGTTGAAAAGGCGGTTGGGGGATGACCTCGGATGATCGTCCCGACCCGTGATCATCTCAAGCGGCAATCTGACGAATATCGATAGCGCACAAGAAACCACTGTACGCTATCCCATTCCTTGACCGACACCGTGGTCAAAATTGACCTTAACCAATGAGAAAAACATGGCTTTCGACGCATCGCTGCATTGCGCGTGCCCGGTGCAACCAACCTCGGCGAACAAACTTGTTAGGGAACTCAGCCTCACCGCACAGGCTTATCGCAGAGCCGCTCCAGCGCGGCTGGAGTAGCGCCGATGTTCCCCTGTAAAGTGCAAGACAACGTCCAGAACGAACGCTGGACAGGCCCGCTTTCACATTCCAAAATCACGTTTGAAGGTGCAACTGGCGCAGTTGTTTTGCACCAGATCAGTTATGCGGCGACATGTGCAGGATGCCCCGTCCTCCGGGAAAGGGAGGAACTGGTCACCATGATGTTCGGATTACACCACGCCGCCGAAAACCGTCTCGCGAGCTTGACCCCTCGAGAGCATGAGATCATGAAGCTGGTCCTTGTCGGTCATCCGAGCAAGAACATCGCTGCGGATCTTGGGATCAGCCAACGTACCGTCGAAAATCATCGAGCCTCGATCATGCGAAGAACCGGCTCGAAGTCGCTACCGGAGTTGGCTCGTCTGGCGCTCGCCGCTGACTGGACCCACCCAATCAACTCAACTGCCCCGGAAACGACTGTAGCGCAGCCAGGTCGCCATGTCGCTGCGTAGGCTCTTAAGATCAAAAATGGCCGAACGCGTATACATTGGATGGGCTGATGCCAGAGACTTTTTCTTCCTCGCGTCTTCCGCTCTACGCCCTAGTGCGTCCCCATTGCCCGAAATGCGACGCACAGATGACGCTTGCGCGAGGACTATCCGCTTTCGATATCCGTACATTCGAATACGACAGGTGCGATCACACCCACATCGCACCCGTTGCGACTGATCCGATGAAATCGGACCAGGCGGGCTGGCTGCTGGCCAGCGATCTTAGGGCACCGACATAAAGCCAATCCTATGCGTCAACCGGCGTTGAAGATGCTCCTCGACCGTCGTTCAAAGATGAACCCGCTTTTTGTGACGGGCCCGACCGATAGCCCTCGCCTCGGCGAAGCTGGACCGGGTTGCGCGGCCGGCGCGAGCGGGTGAGATGAAGCGCGGACTTCATGGAGTTCAGCGCGGTTCCCGAAGCACCAACTCTCGTTACCATTTCCATGATGTCGCCGTGGTGCGTGAGCCAAGACTGAGTAGTTTCCGAGTCTATCTTGGTAGGGGACCTCCAACCTAATCTTGGGGCAAAGATCAACTCCGAATCCGCGGCCTTCAGGCTGCGCCTTTGGCATGCGCCCAAGAACGATACGGACAGCCGGCGCGATGACCCAGCTTACCCCTCAAAAGGAGAATACCGATGGAAAATAACGACACAGTCATCGCCGTCTTCACCGACCATCCCGCGGCTGAAACGGCGATCAAGAAGCTGACCGCCGCAGGCTTTGAAATGAAAAACCTCAGTGTGGTCGGCAAGGGTTACCACACCGACGAAAAGGTTGTCGGATTCTACAATACCGGCGATCGCATCAAATTCTGGGGCACGCGCGGTGCATTCTGGGGCGGCTTCTGGGGCTTGTTCCTGGGTGGGCTGTTCATAACCGTTCCCGTTGTCGGGCAAGTTGTCGTGCTCGGCTATATCGCCACGATTGTGATTGCTGCCATCGAGAATGCCGTCATCGTCGGCGGCATAAGTGCCCTCGCCGCGGCGCTCTACAGCATTGGCGTGCCGAAGGACAGCGTGATCCAATATGAAACCGCGCTGGAAACCGACAGCTTCCTGGTGCTCGCACACGGCCCGGCGGCGGAAATTGCCCGAGCCAAGACGATCCTCGGCAGCGTCAATCCCTCGCGCGTCGATGTGCATACCAAAGCCGTAGAGCCCGCTGTCGCTGCCATCGGCTGATCCGTTTACGCGGGCGTCAGCTTATGAGAAACAAAACGAAATGAACGCCATGAGAATTTTTATCGCCCCGCTCGTGATCGGAACGCTTACGCTCGCCGGCGTATCATCCGCTGCGGCCCAATGGAAACCCGCATCGGATTAGGGAGTTACAAATACAAGACACAGGACGAGGTCCGAATCTGGCAACAAAAGCTGGACGATTTCGACGCCAGGACTCTCCAGCGATATGGAAGAAGACGACGACGCTTGGCGGGAAGTCTGGCTTCGGTCCGGCATCCTTCCGAAAGACATGCAAAGCGTCTTCCTCCTGATCGCTCGCGCCGCAAGGGATAACTTACCGTGTCCCAGCAATTCGGCGATCACCCGCGCTTACGGCACGCACTCGTTTCGCCGCGCCTGACGGACATTGGCCTACACCGAGGAACAGGATCTCCTAGTATGCCAGATCGACGGCGTGGGCCGGAGAATCACGACGCTCGTCGAACCCGCTTGGACAACAGCGCCGGGTAACCCCAATGCCGACGAAAAGTCCCCTTATTGATGTGCATGACACCGCGATCGGCGTAGTCGAGCGAATGGGGCAATGAGCTTACTTCGGTGGTTGCAAGCCGGAAGACGTGAGCCCTTCGTGCATATAGGCAGCGGTTTCCGCGTGCCGCACTCTGCGAATTAGGCGTTCACGCTCAATTCCCGGCGGGATGCCTTGGGCTTCTTTTCGCAGGCGTTGGGCCTCTTCCGCCAGGCGCTGATTTAATGTGGTGGTTTTCTTGAAACGGCGTCGCTGCTGCTGCATGGCGCTGCCTCCTGTTCGAGTGGGCGGGAGCACAACCGGCGTTCTCATAACCGATGAAAGCCATGCACTGAGCGGTGATGGAGAAAAGTCTATACCCCTTAGATCGAAACACGGGCCACAAGTGAACACAACGGGGCAATTAGGATACTGTCTAATCCGGATTAAGACAGTTGGGTTCATATACAGGCTGCCCCTCATCGTCCTGATTCCAAAGCGAAACACGCAGAATCATTTCTCTTTCAATTGGGTCTCGCGCGCCAATCGCTCAGCCTTTGGTCGCTCCCGGTTCTTGTGGAACGCCTTTTTGAAGGCGCTCACGATCGGTCAATGCCTTCTCGGCTTCAACGCTCCTGAATGCGGCGCGAGCTTCGCGCTCGGCAGTGGTGAGGATCTTTCGTTCTTTATCTCAACAATCATACTTCACCCCAACCTAAATCAGGTAGTGATAACGTGCGCATACGCAAAAGGTTGCAGCGCCATGAACATTTCGCGCGCCGCCCGAAATAGAACGTATCTAAATTCAATGGTTACTATCCAGGGCAGCCCGCGGTTGGCTGCGGCAAAGACAACTCGACGCGAGAATCAAATTAGGTAGGGGCGGTGCTCGCAACCGCCCTTTCGAATAACCATCGAAACTGAAAGAGGATACCAATTGAGCCGATCTCTTTATCTTTGCCCTGTGGAATCCTGTGCCAGCCTGATCCCAATCATCGGCCATGCCTCTGTCGAGCGGGTTGACGACCCGTTCAGCCTGTTGGTGACACTCCTCCGCCTGCTTTCGAAAGCACGCGATATCCTGCTCGGACATCTCTTCGGGATAGTCAAAGCCCCCGGCTGTTTCAATGCTCACCACGGCGCGCGCAGCCCGAGAGACAAAAGCCACCCCTGCATGTGCGAAGCAGTTTCGGCTCGTCGCGCCTTTTGCGGATAAATAACTCCCGAACGATGCCTCGATGAGGATGCCGGCGCGATCACATCGGCCCCTAAATTACGGTCAGCTTTCAAGCTCAGCTTTGATCGCGGGCGCTGTAGCGGGTGCCATCATCCCTTCGAGGAGGGCTCGGCCAGGTCCCGTTCATTAACTTTCCATAAACGAGCGATATTGACC
>NZ_JAAVUS010000010.1 GCF_018449525.1 Bradyrhizobium sp. dw_78 | reverse complement strand
CTCTTCCAGACGCTCGTAGGGTCTGGGGGAAAGAGGGGAGTGGAAACTTCGGGGTCAGAAGTTCGCAGTTTTGTACCGAAGTGGCTCCCCGGGCTGGATTCGAACCAGCGACCATTCGATTAACAGTCGAATGCTCTACCGCTGAGCTACCGAGGAATAGGGCGAGACAACCGCTCGCCGGCCGTGCGTATAACAAAGCCATCCGGGCTTGCAAAGGACGAAATGGCGGCTGCGGTCGCGGCTTGCGCACCCGGGTTTTTCCATGATCCGGCGCGTTACCCCGCATCAACCGCCGGATCGCCGCATCCGCCGCCCAGGTCCGGTCGCACCGGATCCTCGAAGATGATCGGGATCAACCGGCGATGCCGATCGGGCGGCTGGCTATTACCATCGAATCGGCCGTGCTCGCGCCGAAAGCGCAGGGCAGGGGCGAAAGGCCGTCGCCGGGCGTCAATCGCCATGTTGCGTTTTGGCGTTCATTGTATCAAAAGATCACCGGTCTTGAGCTTTTCCGCGGCGATGTCCGCTCGATTCTGGGGTCCGTCCATGTCCGCTTTTTCGGCCGCTCGTCAAAAAATGGTCGATTGTCAGGTGCGTCCGAGCGACGTCACCGACATCAGGATTATCGACGCGATGCTCGAAGTGCCCCGCGAGGCTTTCGTGCCGCAGAATCAGCGCGCGCTGGCCTATATGGACCTCGATCTCGACGTCAGCGGGGGGGAACAGGCCAAGCGTTTCCTGCTCAAGACTGCGGTAACCGCGCGGATGTTGCAGGCAGCCGATATTAAAGGCGCCGACAAGGTTCTGGTGGTCGGTTGCGCAACCGGCTACGTGGCTGCCGTGGTCGCCAAATTCGCAGGCCAGGTGACGGCGACCGAAAGCGATCCGGCGCTGGCGAGCAAGGCCAAGGCGGTCTTGGCGGAACTTGGGCTCGGTGTGACGGTTCAGGTCGCGGCAGCGGCCGCCGGTGACATGGCAAATGCGCCCTATGACGTGATCGTCCTCAACGGTGCGACCGAAATCATACCGGACGGGCTGTTCCGGCAGCTCAAGGAAGGCGGGCGGCTGGTCGGCGTCTTTGCTATCACGCAGCCGCCACGGGCCGCGATCGTGACCCGGTCCCATGATGATTTCGGGCACCGGCCGCTTTTTGACGCCTCAGCTCCGATTTTGCCGGGTCTGGAACGGCTGCCCGCCTTCGTTTTCTAGCAGGCCGGGCGCTTGGCGCCTGTTAAAATCCCGTTCTGAATCAGAAGTGTGGCCGGATTGCCCCATCTGAAGAGTTTCCACTGGGTTTCTTGGCCGGGTGGTTCCGTCTCGCCCGCACCCAGCATATGTTGGTGACTCACAAAGAGGCGGCGTCGATTCAGTCATTCGAATCGGCGGAAAAAATGAATGGATTACCTGGAATGGGTGGTGTGAAGGTCGTTACCGGAGCTGCGGCTGCGGTCCTTCTATTGGCGTGGACGGGCCCGGCGCCCGTGCTTGCCGATACGATTGAGGCGGCGCTGGTTCGGGCTTATCAAAATAACCCGCAGCTCAATGCGCAGCGTTCCTCGGTCCGGTCGATCGACGAGAACGTGCCGCAGGCGCTATCCGGTTATCGGCCCAAGGTGGCGATAACCGCTAGCGCAGGCGTTCAATATACCGACTTCAACAGCACGCAGGGCGGGACCGCCACCGACCTCGTCAAAAGCGAGTTTCACGGCGTCGATGCGCCGCGCGCCGCCGGCATTACCGCGACGCAGACATTGTATAATGGCAATCAAACCGCCAACAAAACCCGTGCGGCCGAAAGTCAGGTTTCGGGCGCCCGTGAAGGCCTGCGCGTGCTCGAAGAGTCGGTTCTGCTCTCCGCGGCGACGATCTACATGGACTACCTGCGCGATGCTGCGATCGTCGAGGTGCAGCGTAGCAACACGCGCGTGCTCGAACAGACGTTGAAGCAGACGCAGGATCGCTTCAACGTCGGCGAGGTGACGCGCACCGACGTCGCGCAATCCGAAGCGCAGCTTGCCGCCGGAAGGACGCAGCAGCTGGCTGCGGAGTCCCAACTGACGACGACGCGTTCGAATTTTCGCCGCATCATCGGTAACGAGCCGGAAGCCCTTGCGCCGGGCTCCCCGGTGGATCGCTTCCTGCCGGCCGCCTTGCCTGCTGCGATCGAACTCAGCCTGATGGAAAATCCAAACGTCACCGCCGCGATGTTCGGCATCGACGTCAATTTTCTCCAGGTCAAGATCAACGAAGGCGCGCTGCTGCCCACGGTTACCGCGCAATTGGCGGTCCAACAGTCCTACGAAGAACAACTGACGACCTACCGCTCGTTCGGCGCCTCGGCGATCGCCCAATTGTCGATCCCGGTATATCAGGGTGGTGCCGAATACTCGCTGATCCGCCAGTCCAAGGAAAATCTGGCGCAGCAGCGTCTGGTCCTGGAACAGACCCGCGACCAGACCCGCGCCAACACGGTCACCGCGTGGGGCCAGCTGGTGGCCGGCAAGGCGCAGGTGGCTTCCGCGCAGGCACAGGTGACGGCATCCGAGATCGCGCTCAACGGCGTGCGCGAGGAGGCCAAGGCCGGGCAGCGAACCACGCTTGACGTCCTCAATGCCCAACAGGCATTGGTCAACGCCCGCGTCGCGCTTGTCACCGCGCAGCATGATCGCGTTGTCGCATCCTACGCTGTATTGGCTGCGGTCGGCCGCTTGTCGCCGCAGGTGCTCAAGCTGCCGACTACGACCTACGATCCGAGCGTGCATTACCAGCAGGTACGTGACAGCTGGTTCGGTCTGCGGACGCCCGACGGCCGCTGAACGCCTGATCGAGATTTCCGATCTTGAAGCCCGGTTCTGATTAAATCAGAACCGGGCTTTTGCCATTTATCGATCCGATGATCGCGGTGCGATCGCAGAATTTGTCGCAGCCTCGCTGAAGCGGACTCGTTGCTCCATCCTTTGGTTTGGACGGGATCTTTTCCACGGGCCGGATTGTGTATCGCGCTGACGCGGCTCTTAGTTCGGGATCATGTGGTTCTTGATCATGCTTGGCTTCCGCCGCGTGCTTTCCCGAAGCGCGCGAGGCGTCTGCTTGCAATCTTTTGTTGCCCTGACGTACCGTTTCCAGAGGCAGCAGAACGATTCGCGCCGCATCTGATGTTCCTTGGCCTGCGACGCTTCGATGCCTTGAGCGGGGGGCAGGGCAGCGCGAGGTCTCGAACGTCGCTTGATCTGGGGACAAGTCGGGCTCGTGCGATGAAAATCCCGGCCCGCAATTCTGGAACAGGCAAATCCTGTCGTGCTTGGTGGTAAAACGCATGCGAAGGCGTTGATGATGTGGAGTCGGAGATGACGCAGCCTGCAAAGGTCCAAGAGCCCTCGATGGAGGAGATTCTGGCGTCGATCCGGCGTATCATCGCCGACGATGAAGCCAAGCCGGCGGCGGCCGAGAAAGCGCCGAGCCCGCCGCCGCCAGCTCCAGCTCCTCCGGCGAAGCCGGACAAGCCTGTTGCTGTCGCGGCGCCGCCAGCCAAGCCTGCGATGAACGGTATTCCGCCATCAAACATTCCCGCGGCGAAGGCAACCCCCGCGAAAGCCGCGCCGGCAGCTGCCGCGCCTCCACCACCGCCGGCCCCGCCAAAGCCCGCGCCGGCCCCGGCTCCCGTCGTGTCCAACAGCCAGGATGACATCGACGCGTTGCTGTCGGGACTTGATGAAGCAACGACCGAGGCCGAGATACGGCCATCCCAGCCGGAGGCCGAAGTGTTCGAATTGACCGACGAGATGGCGCTGCCAAATCCGCCGCGGACTTCGTTCCAGAAGGTCGAGCCGGAAGACGATCTTGAATTCGCTGAAGCCGCAGCCGCCAAAACGGCCTATCGGCCGCCCGTGTATGAGCCGCCGCCGATCGAAAGCAGCCCGGCTCCGTCGCCATCGCAGCAGATCCTGTCGCATTCGACGGTCTCGGCCGTTGAATCCGCGTTTAACAGCCTCGCCAATACCGTGTTGAGCAACAATGCGCGGACGCTGGAAGACCTCGTCAAGGAAATGCTGCGGCCGATGCTGAAATCCTGGCTCGACGATAATCTGCCGGGATTGGTGGAACGCATCGTCAAGGCGGAAATCGAGCGGGTTTCGCGCGGCCGCTAGTTTCGCGGGGGCGGACCTGTCCCCAGCCGCATTCAGCCACTACATCGGGCCTTATCTGTATTTCGGCGTGCCTGCCGTGTTGACTCGGCCCGTTCCGGCAGGTTTCTAGCCGGTTCCGAACCCCCAGAGCGCGATCCGGAAAACCGGGACCCGGTTTTCCGAAAGATCGCACTCAAACAAAGAGATAAGGTCGTGATCTGATCCAGTTTGGTCGGATCGTGATGTTATGGTTCCGCCATGATCGAAAAGAACTACCAGCCCGCCGACATCGAAGGCCGCATGTCCCGCCTCTGGGAGGAGGCCGGGGCGTTCAAGGCCGGGCGCCCCGAGCGCCGCGACGCCGTGCCGTTCACGATCGTGATTCCGCCGCCGAACGTGACCGGCTCGCTGCATATGGGGCACGCGCTCAACAATACCTTGCAGGATGTGCTGTGCCGTTTCGAGCGGATGCGGGGCCGCGACGTCTTGTGGCAGCCCGGCACCGATCACGCCGGTATCGCGACCCAGATGGTGGTCGAGCGGCAATTGACGGAACGCCGGGAGCCGGGCCGGCGCGATATGGGCCGCGCCAAATTCCTCGAGCGGGTCTGGCAGTGGAAGGCCGAAAGCGGCGGCGTCATCGTCAACCAGTTGAAGCGGCTTGGCGCGTCCTGCGACTGGTCGCGCGAGCGTTTTACGATGGACGAGGGCCTGTCGCGCGCCGTTGTCAAAGTGTTCGTTGAACTGCATCGCGAAGGGCTGATCTACAAAGACAAGCGGCTGGTGAACTGGGATCCGAAATTGCTGACGGCGATTTCCGATCTCGAAGTGCAGCAGGTCGAGGTCAAGGGCAGCCTGTGGTACCTGCGCTACCCGATCGAAGGCAAAACCTTCAATCCGGACGATCCCGCGACCTTTATCGTGGTCGCGACGACACGGCCCGAGACCATGCTCGGCGACAGCGCGGTTGCGGTGCATCCGGGCGATGAGCGCTACGCCAAGCTGGTCGGCAAGCACGTCATCCTGCCGCTGGTCGGGCGCCGGCTTCCGATCGTCGCCGACGAATATTCCGATCCCGAGAAAGGCTCCGGTGCGGTGAAGATCACGCCCGCGCACGACTTCAACGATTTCGAGGTCGGCCGGCGGCACAATCTGCCGCAGATCAGCGTGCTCGATCAGGAAGGCTGTCTCGCGCTCGTCGGCAACGAGGATTATTTGCGCGGGTTGCCCGAGGGCTCGTCGCAGCTTGCGGAGGAATTGAACGGCGTCGAACGCTTCGCCGCGCGCAAGAAGATCGTATCGCGGCTGGAGGATTTCGGCTTCCTGGAACGGATCGAGCCCAACACGCATATGGTGCCGCATGGCGACCGGTCCGGCGTTGTGATCGAGCCCTATCTCACCGACCAGTGGTATGTCGACGCCAAGACGCTGGCGCAGCCGGCGATATCAGCGGTGCGTAGCGGCGCGACGGCGTTCGTGCCGAAGAACTGGGAGAAGACCTACTTCGAGTGGATGGAGAACATCCAGCCCTGGTGCATCTCGCGCCAGCTCTGGTGGGGGCATCAGATTCCCGCGTGGTATGGGCCGGACGGCAAGGTCTTTGTCGCGGAAACCGAAGAGGAAGCCGTCGGCAACGCGCTCGGCTATTACGTCGAGCAGGAGGTCATCACGCCGGAGCAGGGGCGGGAGATGGCGCTCGACCGCGCCAAGCGCGAAGGTTTCATCACCCGCGACGAAGATGTCCTCGACACCTGGTTCTCGTCCGCGCTGTGGCCGTTCTCGACGCTTGGCTGGCCCGACGATAACAAGGACGTGGCGCGATATTATCCGACCGATGTCCTCGTCACCGGGTTCGACATCATCTTCTTCTGGGTGGCCCGAATGATGATGATGGGCCTCCACTTCATGAAGGAGGTTCCGTTTTCGACTGTCTACATCCACGCCCTCGTCCGCGACGAGAAGGGCGCCAAGATGTCGAAGTCGAAGGGCAATGTCATCGATCCCCTGCATCTGATCGACGAATATGGCGCCGACGCGCTGCGTTTCACGCTGGCGGCGATGGCGGCGCAAGGCCGCGACATCAAGCTCGCCGCAAGCCGGGTCGAGGGCTATCGCAATTTCGCGACCAAGCTGTGGAATGCCTGTCGTTTCGCGGAAATGAACGGGTGCGTGCAGCCGGCCGGTTTCGACGCCACGCAAGCAAAGGAAACGCTGAACCGCTGGATCGCGCACGAGACGGTGCAGGCGGCGCGCGAGGTGACGGAAGCGCTGGAAGCCTATCGTTTCAACGACGCCGCAGGCGCGATCTACCGCTTCGTCTGGAACGTCTATTGCGACTGGTATCTCGAACTCGCCAAGCCGGTATTGCTGGGCGCAGAGGGAGCCGCCAAGACCGAGACCCGGGCGATGGTGGCATGGGCGCGCGACGAGATCCTCAAATTGCTGCATCCGTTCATGCCGTTCATCACCGAAGAACTCTGGGCGGTGACGGCCAGGCGCGATCAGGTCCTGACCCTGGCCCCGTGGCCGCGCCAGACGGTTGAACTGACGCCGGATCAACTGGCCCTGATATCGTCGATGACGGGCCCGAACGATCCGCTTGTTCCGCCGATCCTGCTGATGCCGACCGCCGAAGACTTCAGCGATCCGGCGGCGGAAGCCGAGATCGGCTGGGTGGTCGACCTCGTGACCGCAATCCGTTCGGTGCGTGCGGAAATGAATATTCCGCCGGCAACCCTGACGCCGCTGGTGCTTGCCGCGGCATCAGTGGAGACCAAGGATCGCGCGCGGCGCTGGAACGACGTGGTCAAGCGGATGGCGCGGCTGTCGGAGATTTCGTTTGCCGATTCCGCGCCGCAGGGCGCGGTCCAATTGCTGGTGCGCGGCGAGCTCGCGGCGCTGCCGCTGAAAGGCGTGATCGATTTCACGGCCGAACAGGCGCGGCTGGAAAAGGAACTCGCCAAGGCCGACGCCGACATCAAGCGCGCCGACGCCAAGCTCTCGAACGAAAAATTCGTCGCCAACGCGGCGGAGGAGATCGTCGAGGAGGAAAAGGAAAAGCGCGAAGCGGCGATGGCGCGCCGGGCCAAGATCCTCGAGGCGATGGAGCGGCTGAAGCACGCGACCTGAATGACGCTGCGGTCCGACTGCATCGTTCAGGCCGGAAACGGCTTGCTGACGAATTTCGAACCTTTGAGCCCATAGCGCCACGGCAGATCGGCCGCCTTGGTGATCCCGATCCGCACGCCGGCGACGACATCGACGTTGCCAGCGCGCGCATGCAGCGCGAATGGCGGCGCATCGAGCGGCAATCCGCTGTGCTTGACGGTAATGCCGAGCGCCTCGCACAGTTTGCCGGGCCCCGAACACAGCGATCGTTCATCCTCTTGGCCGCGGCGCCGGCGCATCGCCGGAATGCCGTGGGTCGGTTGCAGGGCGCGGATCAGCACCGCGCTGGCGGATCCTTCCGGTTCGCAGACGAAATTCACGCACCAGTGAATGCCGTAGGAGCGATAGACATAGGTAAAGCCGGGCGGTCCGAACATGACCCTGTTGCGCGGCGTCGGCCCGCGGAAGGAATGGGCGGCCGGATCGGTGTGATGATAGGCCTCGACCTCGACGATCAGGCCGCCGGCGCCGTTGAACAGCATCGTCGCGCCGATCAGCTCGGGGGCGACCTCATGCACGCTGCGGTCGAAAAACGCGCGCTTCAGCGGCTTGCCCAAGGGAAGTGCAGCCGGGTGAAGCGAAGTCGTATCGGCCGGCCTGGGATTTTGAGCCATTTTGAGGTGAATCAACCGGACATCGGCAGGAAATCTGCCTAAGTGTGGCATGTTCTGCTAGGTTCGGCGAGCCGGTTGCGGGCGTCCGTCAGACGGATTACCTAATCAGCTGCCGCATTTCATGGACATTGCATGGTCGTCCTCATCGATACCGTTTCCGCCACGCCGCTGCGCCCGCGTCACCCTGAAAAGGTCAACCGGCCGGATTCCCTGTCGCCGCCGAAGCCGGACTGGATCCGGGTTCGCGCGCCGAGCGCGCGCGGCTATGCCGACACCCGCAACATCGTCAGGGAAAACGGCCTCGTCACGGTGTGCGAGGAAGCCGGCTGCCCGAACATCGGCGAGTGCTGGGACAAGAAGCACGCCACCTTCATGATCATGGGCGATACCTGCACCCGGGCCTGCGCCTTCTGCAACGTCAAGACCGGCATGCCCGGCGCGCTTGATGCCAGCGAGCCGGAACACATTGCCGAAGCGACCTTCAAGCTCGGGCTCGCCCATATCGTCATCACCTCGGTCGACCGTGACGATCTGGCCGACGGCGGCGCCGAGCATTTCGCGCAGACCATCCGCGCGATCCGCGCCCGTTGCCCGAATACGACCATCGAAATCCTCACCCCGGACTTCCTGCGCAAGGAGGGCGCGCTTGAGGTCGTCGTGGCCGCGAAGCCCGACGTGTTCAACCACAATCTCGAGACCGTGCCGTCGCGCTATCTCACCGTGCGTCCCGGCGCGCGCTATTTCCATTCGATCCGGCTGTTGCAGCGGGTGAAGGAGATCGATCCCACGATCTTCACCAAGTCCGGCATCATGGTCGGGCTTGGCGAGGAGCGTCACGAAGTGTTGCAGGTGATGGACGATCTGCGCACCGCCGATGTCGATTTTCTCACCATCGGGCAATATCTGCAGCCGACCCGCAAGCATCAGGCGGTCATGCGCTATGTGCCACCGGACGAATTCTCCGGTTACGAGAAGGTCGCTTATACCAAGGGGTTCCTGATGGTGTCGGCGAGTCCGCTGACGCGCTCGTCGCACCACGCCGGCGATGATTTTGCCAAACTGAAGGCAGCGCGAGCGGCGCTCTCCCGCTGAGCGAATCCAATGCCCAGATTTTCCAGTAAGCGCCGGGTTCACCACAGCGCGCTCCAGATGTTCGATCTGGTGGCCGACGTCGAGCGCTATCCCGAATTCGTGCCGCTGTGCCAGTCGCTCAAGATCCGCGAGCGGACGCCAAAATCCGACGGCACCGAAATCGTGATCGCCGACATGACGGTCTCGTTCAAGCTGGTGCGCGAATCCTTCACCAGCCAGGTGACGCTGGATCGTCCCAATCTGAAGATCCTGGTCGAATATCTCAGGGGGCCGTTCAGCAGTCTCGAGAACCGCTGGACGTTCGAACCGAGGTCGGAAACCGACTGCGATGTCGGCTTTTTCATTTCGTACGAATTCAAGAGCCGGATGCTGGCCCTGCTGATGGGCTCGATGTTCGACGCCGCGTTCCAGCGGTTTGCCGCCGCATTCGAGAAGCGTGCCGATGCGGTCTATGGAAAGCCCGGCAGCGCGCCGGCGTAGACGGCGCATGGCGTCGTTGTTCCGATTCAATTGTCAAACAACGGCGGGATGCGACTTCGCGTTCTCGCGGCGCGGTTCGCACCCGAGTTGTTGCACGGATCACGTCCTCTAACAGGGAGGGCGCAGGAAACGCCGGGTGCCCGCCGCACCCGCGGCCTCGCGTGCAAAATAAAAAAGCACACGAGTTATCCACCACAGGTTTACCGGAACACCCGGCGTTTCCTGCACAATGGTTTTAACGGCTTCCTTCGTGCTCTCCCCGGTGATCGGGCTTTGTTGCCACCGTCGCCGGCGTGATGCGAAGCGACATCACTTTAGTGCGATGCGAAGCATCGTCACTGGTGTGCGCTGGCATCATCGCCAACTTGACACCAGCGTCGAGGTGCCAGGACCACACGACTTCGCCGTCCGCTGGGCGCCGTTCGTCTTGCGGCGCTCCGCGTCCATCGCATTCCCCGCCCAACGTTCGTGACGATCGCGAAACGCCCCTCCAAAGGGCAGGGAACGATGCGGGATAGCACCTGATTTGCGCCGGTTGAGAAGCGGAATATTTTTCGTCCGAGGGGTGGACGACCCAAATCAGCTCGAAGCGCTTTAGGAATTTTGCGTGAGGCGCAAGCGCCGCCAACCGATCACGATGCCGCTGGCGGACACGATCATGCCAGTCAGCGAGAGCAGCCACATCACGATGTCCCATGCCGGGCGGTAGCGCAGCAGCAGTGGAAAATCGAGGCTGTGCAGGGCGTTGAACAGCCAGCGATAGGTCCGCCGGCTGTCATCGATTCGTCCGAGAACGTCGCCGTTGCGCGGATCGATGTAAAACCAGCTCCTGGCCGCGTCGTCGAAGCCCACCCGCAACACCGGGAGCGCGCGTTCGTTGTGATGCGAATACCAATAGGCGTCGAACTCTTGAAGGCGCAGATGGGTGGTCATGGCGGCGTCCGGCAATAGCCGGCGCGCGGCTGCGAAAATCTCATCGTCGGAAAGCATTGTCGCGACGCCATTCTCGGGGCCCGCCGCGGTCTGGTGGCCTTCGCGATCGGTGAGCATCATCAGCGGACGGCCGCCGATCCAGACAAAGCGAGCTTCGACCGCGCCCGGCGGCGGCGTCGATCGGAAGGAAGCGATGATCCGCGGCGCTTCATGTCCGGCATAGCGGACGGCCATGTTCTCAGTCGGACCTCGGGCCGCAAAATATTCACCCGGATTGAGCGACAGCCAGCCGCTGAATATCCAGGTCAGGACGAAGATTCCGCCGATCAAACCGGCGATGTGATGCCAGGCCATCCAGCCGCGATAGGGCGTGACGGTGCCCCGAGCATAACGCCGGCGCCATCGCAGCCGCAGAATGCCGATCCAGAATCCGGTCACTGCCACCACGATGCAGATTCCGGATATCCAGAGCACCACCTGCCGCCAGGCTGCGCCGTCCCGGCGGAGGACGGTCGGATAGATCCAGTGCGGGATCGAGCCAAGCCAATTCCAGATCCGCTCACGTCGTGTGGTGTCGAGTGCGAGTTCGCCGGTCCGTGCCGAGATGTACAACTCGGTTCCCTCCCGATCTCCGAGCGACACCAGAAACAGTGGCCGGAGCGAATCGTAGCGCGCCGTCACGCTCCATTGATCGCGGGTGATCGTGCCGATCATCTGCGGATGCACCGCGCCCGGATGATGGCTTGCGATCGCCAGCGCCTGTTCGGACGTGATGCCGTCGATCAGGCGCCCGTCCATTGCCGATATGGTTTTATGCGCGCCATTCCATTCCACGAGCCGGTAGACCGGGATGTCGTCCAGCATCATGAGGCGCAGATCGCGCGGGTAGCTGGCGACACCGGCGCTTGTCATGGCGCGATCCGGCGTCACGAGCACGCGGTCCCAGGCGATCGCAGGCAGCGCCATCACGCGCTCGCGGTTGGTGAGTTGCGGGAACGCCACATACATCATGACGATGCCCGAGACGAACCACATCGCGAACAGCAGGCAGGTCACGATGCCGATCCAGCGATGGATGACGTAAAGCCATCGCCGTCCTCGCCGGATCAATGCGCGGCGCATGGTCAGAACTTCACGTTCATCGACACTTCCGCCGTGCGCGGCATGCCCAGCAACCATTGTCCGGAATAGGGCGCCGATGTCGCATAGACCGTGTCGAACAGATTGTAGATTCGCAACGCGAACGTGGTCCGCTCGTCCGGCTTCCAGCGCAGGCCGCCATTGACGACCGTGTAGGCCGGGAGAGCCTGGGTGTTGGCGTTGTCTGCAAAGCTGCGGCCCACGATCTGCACGCCGCCATAGGCGGACCAGTTCGGGGCGAAGTCCCAGGTCAGCCAGACATTCGATACCTGCTCCGGCACATTGATGGGAATGTTGCCAGCGTAGCTGACGGGCTGGCCGCTCACCACCTGGCTGAAATTGTCGTACCTGGCCTGCAACAGCGCGAGATTGGCATCCACGCGCCAGCTGCCATTCAGCGCCAGGCCGATCGAGGTCTCGACCCCCCGCGATGATTGCTGGCCGATTTGCAGCGCCGGACCGGCCGGATTATTGGGGTCCGGGACCAAAAGGTTGTTCTTGACGATCTGATAGCCCGCCAGCGTCCATTCGCCACGGCCGCCCCAGAACGACTGTTTGACGCCGATTTCGGTTTGCTTGCCGGTGGCAAGCTGGAAGTTTTTCTGGGTGGTGGAGAGCGAGATCAGATTGGTGACGGGATCGACCGCCGTCGCATATTGCCCGTAAAAGGCGAGGTCCTTGATCGGCGTATAGACCAGGCCGGTGCGCCAGCTCGTGCCCGACAAGGTGGTATCGAAACTGTTCGAGGGCGTCTTGTCGTCGGTGCGGTCAACGGATGGCCGATCGAGCCGCACACCGCTCACGAAAGACAGTTGATCGGTCAGAGACAGCCGGTCTTCGGCGAACAGCGCATATTGATCGACGATCGCGTTGAAACCGGGCGTTGTTGGCGTCGTCGTGGCCGAGAACGACCCCCATCCGGTATCGACCGCAAAGGGGCTCACCGAAGAGGCACCGCCATAGGGCGAATTGTTGATGTGGGTAAAATCGATCCGGTTGACATCGAAGCCGGAGACGAACTCGTTTTCAAAGCCCAGCACATGGCCTTTGAACGTCGTGTCCATCCGGTTGCCGACCTGATTCTCGTCGTGGAAAATCTCGATATAGTTGGCGCGGTCGATCAACTGGGTCGCGGGATTGAAGCTGTAGCTCTCGATGTCGCGCCAGTGTCGCTGGCTGGTCAGGTAGTAAAGCGTGTCGTGAACGGTGATGCCGTCGGTCACGTCCCATTCGGTTTTGAACTGGGTCCAGTTGTCCTGGTAGTGGATCGCGCTATCCAGTGCATTGTAGTTCTTGAATCGCAGCGCGTCGTCGATCGCCCCGTTGATCAAGGGTGTGCCGAAATAACGCGACGGGCTGCGATCGCCGTAATCGTTCGAGAGCGTGAAAGCGAGATTGTCGGCGGCCTGGACCCGCACCGCGGCGGAGACCGCCAGATTCGAGGTCTTGTCGCCGTCGACCCAGCCGTTCGACATGTTGCCGGTGGCGTTGATGCGATAGGAGACGTTGGGATTGATCGGGCCGCCGCTGTCCACCGCAACGCGTCGCGTTCCATTGGTGTCGAACGACATTTCGGCATCATTATAGGGCGTTGTGATCGGCTTTTTCGGGATCACGTTGATGATGCCGCCGATGGCGCCTTCACCATACAGCACCGAAGCCGGCCCGCGCAGGACCTCGATGCGCTCCGCCGACCATGTATCGAATGGAAAGGTCACGGTGCCGGCGCCGACATAGAGGCGCGTGCCGTCATAGAGCGTCATCACCGAATTGCTGCCGGTGAAGCCGCGCGTCGCGAAGGACAGTCCGCCATTGCCGGGGGCGGGGCTTGCGGTAAATCCGACCGCATTTTGGACGACCGCATCGGTCAGATTATGCTGGCCACGTTCTTCGATGGTCTGCGCCGTGATCGTCTCGACGCTGGCGGGCGTTTGCAGCGGCGTGAGACCAAGACGGCTGCCGCTCGCGTTCTGCCGGTTCAGGTTCAGGGCCGAAGGCGAGGGGGAAGATGTTGCGACCGGCGCCGTTGCGCTGCGCGCCGCCGCGGCCCGGTTCGGCTGCGGTCGCGCCGCCGCGGTTGAACGCTCGCGATCGAGGCGCTTGGGCTTCGCCAGACGGTTCTGGGGCGGACCAACGCTCACCGGCGGCAAGGCATGAGGCGAAGACGAATCAGACTGCTGGGCCTTGGCAGGGCAAAACGGGAGCAGCAGGGCTGGAAGGAGGTATTTGAAAGCGAGCACGGCAGCGCGATGCCGCCTTGCGACAGGGATGATATAGGACACGAGTGGACCTCGGCATGACGTCAGTGGCACGTCACAGCGAACGAGGTCTCACCCAGGCGCGCTTTGCCGCGACGCCAGATGAAGACAATGTCTGTACTCCCCGACCGACATCTTCGCGTGTGACCACGGCTGACGGCAGGTCTCCTGGCTCGCGGGTCGCTACCTTCCGTCGCCTTCCCAGGACCGAGATTCCCAGTGGCTGATGACGAAAGATTCGCCGCTTACAGTTGCGGGGGCAGCTACGGCATTGGGAAAATTCCCGCACCGCATTCCCTTTTGATCCCCGTGAAGGGAACCGTCACCGATGACGATAGAAGTTTGTCAAAGTCGGTGTCAATCCTGTCGTTGACTGCCATCCTCGCCGAAGCGCTCGCCTGTCGCGAGCGAGCACGCCAACCGCATTGAACCGATGCAGGAAATTTAGGTTGAGCAGCGGAAAGAAATGATAGCGCTTTGTCGATCGCCCACTGCGAGGTGCGGCGGGCATGAGGAGTTCACGCGCCGACGCCGGGTGCGTGAGGAGCGGTTTGAAGCCATCGGATCGCTCGGCCTTTGTAAGCGGTCAGGCGGAGGCAAGACTCGCCACATTGTCCAGCTCCTTGGCCACGTCGTCCGGCAGATCGAGCTCGGCCGCAGCGAGGTTCTCCCGCAAATGCGCGACAGACGAGGTGCCGGGAATCAGCAGGATATTGGGCGCCCGGCGAAGCAGCCAGGCGAGGGCGACCTGCATCGGCGTGGCGCCAAGGCGCGCAGCGACGTCGGACAGGATGGAGGATTGCAGCGGCTGGAATCCGCCGAGCGGAAAATACGGCACATAGGCGATGCCGGCGCGGGCGAGATCGTCGATCAGGGCATCGTCGCTCCGATGCGCCACATTGTAATGGTTCTGGACGCAGACAATCTCGCAGAGCCGGCGCCCTTCCGCGATCTGCGTCGGCGTGACGTTGCTCAGGCCGATGTGACGCACAAGGCCCTTGCGCTGAAGTTCGGCCAGCACCGTGAGCGGCGCTTCGATCGACCCCTCGGCGGGGCCATGCACGTCATACATGCTGCGCAAATTGACGATGTCGAGGACGTCCAAACCGAGATTGCGGAGATTGTCGTGGACCGCCTGGGTAAGTTCGGCGGGCGACATCGCCGGGATCCACGATCCGTCCGCGCCGCGCCGGGCGCTGATCTTGGTGACGATGACGAGATCGTTGGGATAGGGGTGGAGCGCTTCGCGGATGATCTGGTTGGTGACATGCGGGCCGTAGAAGTCGCTGGTGTCGATGTGATCGACCCCGCGCGCGACGGCCTCGCGCAGCACCGCCAATGCGGCGTCGCGATCCTTGGGCGGCCCGAACACGCCGGGTCCCGCGAGTTGCATGGCCCCATAACCGAGCCGCTTCACGGTGCGGTCGCCGAGCGTGAAAGTGCGGGAGAGGCTGGTGACGGACATGGCGGGTCTCCTTTGAAGTCATCTCATGGCTAGACCGTCGAGTTAGACGTTGACCTTCTGTGTGACAATCCGGCACAATATGAACAGGCTGTATGGAATAACGAACAATGAAGGCCGATCTGGGCGATCTGAACGGCTTCGTGGTGGTGGCGCGGGCCGGCGGCTTTCGCGATGGCGCGCGCGCCAGTGGCGTGAGCGCGTCGGGCTTGAGCGAAGCGGTGCGCCGCCTGGAGGCGCAGCTTGGCGTCAGGTTGCTCAACCGGACCACGCGCAGCGTGGCTCCGACCGAAGCGGGCGAGCGCTTGCTGGAGCGGCTTAACCCCGCACTGACGGAGGTCGAGGCCGCCCTGGATGTGGTGAACGGTTTTCGCGACCGGCCGGCGGGCACGCTCAAACTCAACGTCCCGGTCTCTGCGGCCCGGCTGGTGCTGCCGCGCATCGTTCCGCCATTCCTCGCGGCCTATCCCGACATTCGCCTGGAGGTCGTCGCCGAGGAGAATTTCGTCGATGTGCTCGCCGCCGGTTGCGACGCCGGCATCCGCTACAGCGAGCGGCTGGAGCAGGACATGATCGCGGTGCCGATCGGGCCGCGCGTGCAGCGTTATGCCGTCGCCGCCGCGCCGGCTTATCTCGATCGATGCGGCCGGCCGGAGCACCCGCGCGATCTGCTCGGCCATAGCTGCCTGCGAGGCCGGTTTCCGAGCGGGGCGATGATGGCCTGGGAATTCGAGCGCGATGGCGAGGTCGTACAGGTCGACGCCACCGGGCCGCTGATTGTGCAGATCGGCGGGGCCACCGATCTCCTCGTCGACGCCGCGATCGCGGGTACCGGTATCGTGCCTTTGTTCGAGGACTGGCTGCGCCCGTACTTCGATAACGGGGCGCTCGAACCCGTGCTCGAACCGTGGTGGCAGCGCTTTTCGGGGCCGTTCCTGTATTACCCCGGACGGCGCCTCGTGCCCGCCCCGTTGCGGGCGTTCATCGATTTTATCAAGGCGACGGCTGACCCATCCTGACGTCTGCGCTCACGCGAGACATTTCGGATCGAGGGCAGCCATTCGGCTTTGCCCTTCCAGCGCCTATGCCCGCGGCGGACGGCGCCGTTTGACCGCGGTCCGGCGCGGTGAACGCGCGACACGCTGATGCCGATGGCCGGCGGCCGCGCTGCGCGGCGCGGCTAACGGCTGCGGCCCGCGCGCCAATTCCATCAGCATGCGCAGGGCCTCCACCACCGAGCGCTGGCGTACGCTGGTGCGCCCGATCGCGCCGAAGCGGCATTCGCGGTGCAGGATCCGGCCATCGCGCGAAGCCGCCGCAAAATGCACCAGCCCGACCGGCTTGCCTGGCGTCGCGCCGCCCGGGCCGGCAATGCCGGTGATCGAGACGGCCAGATCGACTCCGGCTTTCTCCAAGGCGCCGATCGCCATCGCGGTTGCGGTTTCCTTGCTGACCGCGCCGAATGTCGCCAGCGTCGAGGCCTTGACGCCGAGCATGGCGCGTTTGGCGTCGTTGGAATAAGTGACGAAGCCGCGGTCGATCACATCGGATGAGCCGGGAATGTCGGTCAGGGCGCCGGCGACCAGGCCGCCGGTGCAGGATTCCGCCGTTGCGATCGTCAGCTTGCGCATCCGGCACAGGTCGAGCAGCGAGCGGGACAAAGCACGGGCGTCGCTGCCGCTCATCTCAGTCGCTCCGGCCTTCGTTGTCCCGGCCTTCACTGTCCCAAGGGAGGCGGATGGTGGCGCTTGCGGTGGCCGCGATGCCTTCCTCGCGGCCGGTGAAGCCGAGCCGCTCGCTGGTCGTGGCCTTCACGGCGACGCGCGAGATGTCGAGCCCGGTGATCTCGGCGATCCGTCCCCGCATGACGTCGCGCAGCGGTCCGATTTTCGGGCGCTCGCAAATCATAGTCACTTCAAGGTTGGCGATGCGGCCGCCGCGGGCGCTGACGCGATCGACCGCATATTTCAGGAAGCGGTCGGAGGAGGCGCCTTTCCACTTGTTGTCGCTGGGCGGGAAGTGCGAGCCGATATCGCCGTCGGCCAGCGCGCCGAGAATCGCGTCGACCAGCGCATGCAGTCCGACGTCGCCATCGGAATGGGCGAGGAAGCCGCGATTATGCGGCACGCGGATGCCGCAAATCATGACGTGGTCGCCATCGCCGAAGGCGTGAACGTCGTAGCCGGTGCCGGTCCTGATATCGCCGAGCGCCGCGCCGAGGCGGGCTTCCTCGCGCAGGAAATCTTCCGGTGTCGTGAGTTTCATGTTCGCAGGATCACCTTCAAAGGTCGCAACCGTCAATCCTGCCCATTCCGCCAGCGCGGCATCATCGGTGAAATCGCTGCGGCCGTCGCGGGCCGCGCGGCGATGGGCTTCGAGTATCACATCGAACTTGAACGCCTGCGGCGTTTGCGCGATCCGCAGCCGCGCGCGCTCCGGTGTCGCCTCGACATTTCCGCTGTCGCCGACCAGCTTGATCGTGTCGGTGACCGCGATGGTCGGTACGGCGGCGCCGGTGCGCCCGGCCGCTTCGATCGCGCGCGAGATCACGGCAGCCGTGACGAAAGGTCGCGCTGCGTCATGGATCAGAACGATGTCAGGTTTCCGATCCACCAGCGCCTCCAGTCCGGCATGAACCGAGGCCTGCCGCGTCGCGCCCCCGTGCGCCGGCGTTTGGTGACGCAGGCCGCTGACGGCCTCATGGAACATCACGGTGTCATCGGGATGCAAAACCGGCTGCACCGCGAACACCTGTGGATGCTCGCAAAATGCTTGCATCGCCCGATGGATCACGGTTTGACCACCGATGGTTCGGTATTGTTTGGGGCCGCCCGCGCCGGCGCGGAGCCCGCGCCCGGCTGCAACAAGGACGACTGCGGTACGATCAGGTCTGGACATCGGACACAATGAAGGGTGATTCAAAATTGCAATGAAGGCGCATGTCGCGCGCTGGCCGTACAGCCCTTATCATGCCGGCAGCTTAAAAACAGAGCGTTTCCTGGGCGCTGTGTGAAAAGCAGTTCTTGCTGCACTGCACTTGCACATTTGATAGAACTGTCTAAACTGTAGGCAAGATGCTTGACTGCACAAGAATTGTGCTCAAAATACAACCTCGACGTCGTGACGCGTCCGTCAGAACAATGAGCAATTCGTGGCCAGCCCGGTAGAATTTCACGGTAAGTCCTTGAAAGTTGGTGGTATTACACCCGCCAACCGGGTCTTTCTTGCGCCGATGTCGGGCATCACGGATGCGCCGTTCCGGCGTTTGGCCGCGGCGCTGGGCGCCGGGCTCGTGATCTCGGAAATGACCGCCAGCTCCGATTTGATCAATGGGCGGCCGATGTCACGCTTGAGGTGCGAGGCAACCGGGGTTGGCCCGCATATCGTTCAGCTCGCGGGATGCGAGGCCCGCTGGATGGCGGAGGGCGCGCGGATCGCCGAGAGTTCCGGCGCCGACATCATCGATATCAATATGGGCTGTCCGGCCCGCCATGTCACCGGCGGCCAGTCGGGTTCGGCGTTGATGCGCGATCCCGATCATGCGCTGAGGCTGATCGAGGCGACGGTTTCGGCCGTGAAAATTCCGGTGACGCTGAAGATGCGGCTCGGATGGGACGAGCGTTCGCTCAACGCGCCCGAACTGGCGCGGCGCGCTGAAGCCGCCGGCGTGCAAATGATCACCGTGCATGGCCGCACCCGCTGCCAGTTCTACAAGGGCGAGGCCGATTGGGTCGCGGTGCGCGCGGTCAGGGATGCGGTTGGAATTCCGCTCGTCGTCAACGGCGATATCACCTCGTATGAAAACGCCGTCGCCGCGCTCGACCTGTCGGGCGCCGATGCGGTGATGATCGGCCGCGGCGCGCAGGGCCAGCCCTGGCTGCCGGGCCAGATCGGCCGCCGTCTCGAGACCGGCATTGCCGAATCCGCGCCGTCGCTGGCGGAACAGCAGAACCATATCCGCGCGCTCTATGACGAGATCTGCAGCCATTACGGGCTGCGCATCGGCCTGCGCCACGCGCGCAAGCATCTCGGCTGGGCGCTCGACGTCGCGGCCCGCTGCGGCCGGGCGCAGGCAACGGTGATCAAGGGGTGGCGGCAAAAGATTTTGACGTCGGAAGATCCAGCGAGTGTGCGTCGCGCGCTGCAGGACGCATTCGACGACTTTGCATGGAGCGCTGCTGCATGACTCTAGCCGCGGAACATCTCCGGCCTGTGCCGTCAGAGAGCGAGGCCATTCTCAACGCACTGCCCAATCCGGTGCTGCTGGTGGCGCCGGACGGCAGGATCGTCGATGCCAACATGGCGGCGGAATCGTTCTTCGAGATTTCGACGCAATTCCTGCAACGGCAATCGCTAAAGGAACTGGTGCCGTTCGGCAGCCCCTTGCTGGCGCTGATCGATCAGGTGCGTTCGACCGGCTCGCCGGTCAATGAATACAAGGTCGACCTCGGCACGCCGCGGATCGGCGGCGACCGCCAGGTCGATCTGCATGTCGCGCCGCTGACCGAGCGGCCCGGCCACATCGTCGTGATGCTGCAGGAGCGCACCATCGCCGACAAGATGGACCGGCAATTGACGCATCGCAGCGCCGCCCGCTCGGTGATCGCGCTGGCGGCAATGCTGGCGCACGAAATCAAGAATCCGCTGTCCGGCATCCGCGGCGCGGCGCAATTGCTGGAGCAGCAGGCCTCGGCGGAGGACCGCATGCTGACGCGGCTGATCTGCGACGAGGCGGATCGCATCGTGACGCTGGTCGACCGCATGGAAGTGTTCGGCGACGACCGGCCGGTGGCGCGCGGCCCGGTCAACATCCATTCGGTGCTCGATCACGTCAAGCGGCTGGCGCAATCCGGTTTCGCGCGTAACATCCGCTTCGTCGAGGAATACGATCCGTCGCTGCCGCCGGTGCTGGCCAACCAGGACCAGCTCATCCAGGTGTTCCTCAATCTGGTGAAGAACGCCGCCGAAGCCGTCGCCGATCTGGGCTCCGATGCGGAAATCCAGCTCACCACGGCGTTCCGGCCGGGCGTGCGGCTGTCGGTGCCGGGCAAGAAATCGCGGGTGTCGCTGCCGCTCGAATTCTGCGTCAAGGACAACGGCCCGGGCGTGCCGGAAGATCTGCTTCCGAACCTGTTCGATCCCTTCGTCACCACCAAGGCGACCGGCAGCGGCCTCGGACTTGCATTGGTGGCCAAGATTGTCGGCGACCACGGCGGCATCATCGAATGCGAGTCGCAGCCGCGGAAAACCATCTTCCGCGTGCTGCTGCCCATGTTCAACACGGCCAAACATCTGGATCAAAGTCATCGCGATGACGTTTCGGGTACGTCACCGCATGCCTCGCAGGACAGAAGATGAGGAATAACAATGCCCGCAGGTAGCATTCTTGTCGCCGACGACGATACGGCCATCCGTACCGTCCTGAACCAGGCTCTCTCGCGCGCCGGATATGAGGTCCGGCTGACGGGGAACGCGGCGACGCTGTGGCGCTGGGTCAGCCAGGGCGAGGGCGATCTCGTCATCACCGACGTCGTGATGCCGGACGAGAACGCGTTCGATCTGCTGCCGCGGATCAAGAAGATGCGGCCGAACCTGCCGGTCATCGTGATGAGTGCGCAGAACACCTTCATGACTGCGATCCGCGCCTCCGAACGCGGGGCCTATGAATATCTGCCGAAGCCGTTCGACCTGAAGGAACTAATCGCCATTGTCGGCCGCGCGCTGGCCGAGCCGAAGGAGCGGGTGGCGAGCCCCGCCGACGAGACGGAATTCGATTCCATTCCGTTGGTCGGCCGCTCGCCGGCGATGCAGGAAATCTACCGGGTGCTGGCGCGCCTGATGCAGACCGACCTCACCGTGATGATCTCGGGCGAGTCCGGCACCGGCAAGGAACTGGTCGCGCGCGCGCTGCACGACTATGGCAAGCGGCGAAACGGCCCGTTCGTCGCGGTCAATATGGCGGCGATCCCGCGCGATCTGATCGAATCCGAACTGTTCGGCCATGAACGCGGCGCCTTCACCGGCGCCAACACCCGCGCCTCCGGCCGCTTCGAACAGGCCGAGGGCGGCACGCTGTTCCTCGACGAAATCGGCGACATGCCGATGGAGGCGCAGACCCGGCTGCTGCGCGTGCTTCAGCAAGGCGAATATACCACCGTCGGCGGCCGTACCCCGATCAAGACCGACGTCCGGATCGTCGCCGCGAGCAACAAGGATCTGCGCATCCTGATTCAGCAGGGACTGTTCCGCGAGGATCTGTTCTTCCGCCTCAACGTGGTGCCGCTGCGCCTGCCGCCGCTGCGCGAGCGGATCGAGGATCTGCCGGATCTGATCCGGCATTTCTTCGCGCTGGCGGAGAAGGACGGCCTGCCGCCGAAGAAGCTCGACACCCAGGCGCTCGAGCGCATGAAGCAGCATCGCTGGCCCGGCAATGTGCGCGAATTGGAAAACCTCGCTCGCCGGCTGGCGGCGCTGTATCCGCAGGACGTGATCACGGCCTCCGTCATCGACGGCGAACTGGCGCCTCCGGCGGTCAGTTCCGGCGGCAACGTTCCCCACGGCGTCGATAATCTCGGCGGCGCCGTCGAGGCCTATCTGTCGTCGCATTTCTCCGGTTTCCCGAATGGCGTGCCGCCGCCGGGCCTCTATCACCGTATTCTCAAGGAGATCGAGGTACCGCTGTTGACCGCTGCGCTGGCCGCGACCAGGGGTAACCAGATCCGCGCCGCCGATCTCCTGGGTCTCAACCGCAACACACTGCGGAAGAAGATTCGCGACCTCGATATTCAGGTCTACCGCAGCGGCAGTTGAGGATACCGCGAAGGCGATCCGCCAATCGCGGGCCAGTCATCAACAGATTGTCACGGGGTAAGGCGCATTTCGCCGCAGGATGCGCCGTGGAATTGTCGCAATTCGGCAACATTGTGATATGAATGCATCAGTCCGCCGCTGGCATTATGCCGGCGGACGGAAGGCCATCAGCTCACCCCAAAGCCGGAATGACCAGCGCAGATTCCGCGGTCCCATCGTTCGATCCGTCGCTTGCCGAGTCCAGGGGATGGTCCCTCTGGAGGCTGCTGGCGGCGTTTGCGGTCGCTCTCGCCCTGCTGTCGGCCTGCTTGACCTTCGTGGTGCTCACCGGCCTGACGCCGATCGAGCCGACGCCGACGGTGGTCTATTCGTTCATCCTCATCAATGCCGCCACCATCCTTCTGCAGGTCGGCATCATCGTCCGCGAGGTCTGGCAGGTCATGCAGGCCCGGCGGCGCGGCCGGGCGGCGGCAAGGCTGCACATCCAGATCGTCAGCCTGTTTTCCATCATTGCGGTGCTGCCGGCCGTGCTGGTGGCGATCGTCGCCAATGTCACCATCGATCGTGGCCTCGATCGGCTGTTTTCCGGCCCGACCCGCGAGGCGATCCAGAATTCGCTGACCATTGCCCGCGCCTATGCCTACGAGCATGCCCAGTTGATACGGGACGATATTCTGGGGATGACCAACGATATCGCCCGCGCGCGGCCGTTATACGACCAGGACCGCGGCACGTTTCGCCAGCTTCTGACCGCCAGCGCGGCGGCGCGCAATTTGCCGGGGGCCATGCTGATCGACAAGGACAGCCACCTCCTGGAGACGGCGCAAACCGGCATCAATCTGGCCTTCGCGCCGCCGCCGCCGGAATTCCTCAAGAACGTCAACGAAAACGAACCCGAAATCGCGGTCGAGGATAATTATGTCGCGGCCGTGATCCGGTTGCGAGCCTTCGACGATACCTTTCTGTACGTGGCGCGGCTGCTCGATCCGCGCGTCGTGGCGCAACTCAAACAGACCCAGGCCAGCGTCGCCGAATACGCCGCGGTGGAATCCCGCCGGCTTGGCATCCAGGTGAGCCTGGCGCTGATGTTCGCCGTGATCGCATTGACGATCCTGATGGCCTCGATCCTGATCGGGCTGAACTTCGCCAATTGGCTGGTGGCGCCGATCCGGCGGCTGATGAGTGCGGCCAGCCTGGTCTCGACCGGCGATCTTCATGTCCAGGTGCCGGTGCATAGGTCGGAGGGCGATCTGGCCCAGCTCGGCGAGACCTTCAACAAGATGACGCAGGAATTGCGCACCCAGCGCGATGAACTGGTCAACGCCAGCGAGTTGATCGACAGCCGGCGGCGCTTCATCGAGGCGGTGTTGTCGTCAGCGAGCGCCGGCATCATCGGCGTCGATGCCTCCGGCAGCGTCGGCATTCTCAACCGCTCCGCCGAAAAACTCATCGGCCATGCCGAATCCGAGACGCTGGACCATCCGCTGTCGGACGTGCTGCCCGAACTCGACGACATGATGAAGACCGCGCGGGAAGGCACCCAGCGGCTGGTTCAGGGCCAGGTCACGATCAATCGCGACGGACTTGAGCGCAATTTGTCGGTTCGCGTCAGCGCCGAACAGACCAGCCAGTCGAGCGACAGCTATATCATCACGCTGGACGACATCACCGAACTGGTCTCGGCGCAACGGACCTCGGCATGGGCCGATGTTGCCCGCCGCATCGCCCATGAGATCAAGAATCCGCTGACGCCGATTCAGCTCTCGGCCGAACGCATCCGCCGCAAGTTCGGCAAAGTTATCGTCGAAGACAAGTCGGTGTTCGAGCAATGTACCGATACGATCGTGCGGCAGGTCGACGATATCAGGCGGATGGTCGATGAATTTTCGCGCTTTGCGCGGATGCCGAAACCGGTCATGGAAGGCGAGGACGTCGCCGACACGGTGCGGCAGGCGGTGTTCCTGATGCGGGTCGCGCATCCTGCTATCGATATCGAGACCGATATCAAGCAGGACCCGCTGCGGGCGCAGTTCGACCGGCGGCTGATTTCGCAAGCGCTGACCAACATCATCAAGAACGCGACCGAGGCGATCGAGGCGGTGCCGCCGGAGGAGATGGAGAAAGGTCGTATTGATGTCATCGCCGCGCGCGAAAACGACGACATCGTGATCGACGTTATCGACAACGGCATCGGCCTGCCAAAAACCGCGCGCGCGCGTTTGCTTGAACCCTACGTCACCACCCGCGAAAAAGGCACCGGCCTTGGTCTCGCCATCGTCGGCCGCGTTCTGGAAGATCATGGCGGGCGGATAGAACTCAAGGACGCATCCGACTTCCGGCCCGGCCAGCGCGGAGCCTGGATGCGGCTGCGGTTTGCGGTCTCGGGCCAGGCCGCCAAGGCCGACGCCAAAGAACAGGCTGCCGGCCCCAAGCCGCCGCCGGCCGCCGAACCACAACAACCGCAGAGCGAAGCCGCTGAACCGGCTAGCGCAACCAGCAGCGAAACAAAAATCAAAGCCGCGACAGGCAACTGACAACACAGGCGTGATCCATGGCAAGTGACATTCTGATTGTCGATGATGAGGCGGATATCCGGGATCTGGTCGCCGGCATCCTTGAGGACGAGGGGTTCGCGACACGGACCGCGCGCGACAGCGATTCGGCGCTGGCGGAAATCGCCAACCGCCGTCCGCATCTGGTGTTCCTCGACATCTGGCTGCAAGGCAGCAAGCTTGACGGATTGCAACTGCTGGAGCAGATCAAGCGCGACCACGCCGAGATGCCGGTGGTGATGATTTCCGGACACGGCAATATCGAAACCGCGGTCGCCGCGATCAAGCGCGGCGCTTACGACTTCATCGAAAAGCCATTCAAGTCCGACCGGCTGATTCTGGTAGCGACGCGGGCGCTGGAGACCTCGCGCCTGAAGCGGGAGGTGCGGGAGCTCAAGCAGCTCGCGCCGACGGCAAGCATCATGACCGGGCGTTCGGCCTGCATGAACCAGCTCCGCCAGACCATCGACCGCGCCGCCAAGGCCAACAGCCGCATCCTGATTGTCGGCCCGTCGGGGGCGGGCAAGGAACTGGCGGCGCGCACGCTGCATAATGCATCGAGCCGGGCCGACGGGCCGTTCGTCGTCATCAACGCCGCGGCGATCACGCCCGAGCGCATGGAAGTCGAGCTGTTCGGTGTCGAACAGACCAATGGCGAGCAACCGCGCAAGCCGGGTGCGCTGGAGGAAGCCCACGGCGGCACGCTCTTCATCGATGAAATCGCCGACATGCCGCGCGAGACCCAGAACAAGATCCTGCGCGTGCTGGTCGATCAGACGTTCCAGCGCTCCGGCGGCACCACCAAGGTCAATGTCGACGTCCGCATCATTTCCTCAACCGCGCGCAACCTGGAAGAGGAGATCACGGCAGGGCACTTCCGCGAGGATCTCTATCACCGGCTCTCGGTGGTGCCGATCCGGGTGCCGCCGCTGTCGGAGCGGCGCGAGGATATTCCCGAATTGATCGACTATTTCATGGACCAGATTTCGGCCTCGACCGGCCTGCCGAAACGGCAGATCGGCCAGGACGCGATGGCGGTTCTGCAATCCCATGTCTGGCCCGGAAACGTCCGGCAGCTTCGCAACAATGTCGAACGGGTGATGATTCTGGCGGGCGGGGGACCGGAAATCATCATCACCGCGGATATGCTGCCGCAGGATGTTGGTTCGATGGTACCGGCGATGCCCACCAGCAACAATGGCGAACACATCATGGGTCTGCCACTGCGCGAGGCGCGGGAAGTGTTCGAACGCGACTATCTGATCGCCCAGATCAGCCGTTTTTCCGGCAATATCTCGCGCACGGCGGAATTCGTCGGCATGGAGCGTTCGGCGCTCCACCGCAAGCTCAAGGCGCTGGGGGTCGGCTAAAAGCCGTCCCCGGCCTATCTCCATGCATTTGCTTGTAAAATTTGAATTGTTTCCGGATCTTTCCAGGAAATTTCGTGCCCCGCGGAGCCCCCGGGGCGCGAACCGGCTTGCCTAAAAACCGCACCTGCCCTCTAATCAAACAGTCGCGCCCCCCGGAGGGGGATCTCAGGGGTGGCCGGCACCGGAACGCATCTAATGAAAGCTGCGGCCGGTCCAATAATAAAAAGCAAACAAGACGGCGGGATAAAAACAATGGCGGCAGACCGCGCACAAAATCTACAAGACACCTTCCTCAATCACGTTCGTAAAACCAAAACACCCCTGACAATCTTTCTGGTGAATGGGGTAAAGTTGCAGGGGATTGTCACCTGGTTCGACAATTTTTGCCTGCTGTTGCGGCGCGACGGTCATTCGCAGCTTGTCTACAAGCACGCGATCTCGACCATCATGCCGGGCGCTCCGATCCAGTTGTTCGAAGGTGGCGAGGATACCCAGGCTTGAGGGTGATTTGATTGGAACCCCGGAATTTTAGCGGGGAGGCCGACCGTCCGCGGTCGGCCGGGGACCAAGCAACCGGGCGGGTGATCGTCATCGGCCCTTATTTACGTCTGCGCCGCGGCGATGCCGAGGCGCAGACGGAGCTTCATGTCGCCCGGGATTCGGAAGCGCGGCTCGACGAAGCCGTGGGCCTGGCGCGCGCCATCGACCTGACCATCGCGGACTCGCTGATCGCGCCGATCGGTCAGATCCGGCCTGCGACCTATCTCGGCAAGGGCAAGGTCGAGGAGATCGCAGGTCTCATCACGGGCCATGACATCGAACTGGTGGTGATGGATTGCGCGCTCTCGCCGATCCAGCAGCGCAATCTCGAGAAGGCCTGGAATACCAAGGTTCTGGACCGCACCGGCCTGATCCTGGAAATTTTCGGACGCCGCGCCAAGACCAGGGAAGGCTCGTTGCAGGTCGAACTCGCGCATCTGAACTACCAGCGCAGCCGCCTGGTGCGGTCATGGACCCATCTGGAGCGCCAGCGCGGCGGCTTCGGCTTCATGGGCGGCCCCGGCGAAACCCAGATCGAGGCCGATCGACGCCTGATCGGCGATCGGATCTCCCGGCTCGAAAACGAGTTGAAAAAAGTCCAGGCGACGCGGCGGCTGCATCGCGCCGGCCGCCAGCGCGTGCCCTATCGGGTCGTGGCGCTGGTCGGCTACACCAACGCCGGCAAATCGACGCTGTTCAACCGCCTGACGCGCGCCGACGTGCAGGCCGCCGACATGCTGTTCGCGACGCTGGACCCTACCTTGCGCGCGCTTCGTCTGCCGCATGGCGGAAAGGCGATGCTGTCGGACACGGTCGGGTTCATTTCCAACCTGCCGACGCAACTGGTGGCGGCGTTCCGCGCGACGCTGGAAGAAGTGCTGGAAGCCGATATCATTCTCCATGTCCGCGATATCTCGCATGAAGACGCGGAGGCCCAGGAGCGCGACGTCGACGCGGTGCTGCGGCAGCTCGGCATCGATCCGGAGGCCGGACAGCGCATCCTTGAAGTCTGGAACAAGATCGACCGGTTCGATCCCGAACAGCGCGAGAACCTGTACAACATCGCCGCTCGGCGTCCGCCGGAACGGCCTTGTTTTCTGGTCTCGGCCGAAACCGGGGAGGGGATCGACGCGCTGCTGGCCGCTATCGAGGACCGGCTGGCCGTGACGCGCATGACGCTGGACCTGTCGATCGACGCTTCCGACGGCGCCGGCATCAGTTGGCTGCACCGCAATTCGGAGGTGCTCAATAAGGAGCTCCACGACGGACGTTTCGACATGACCGTGCGGGTCGACGAGACCAAGCGCGACATCGTGGTCAACCGTTTCGACGCCGTGCCGCACGCGATGTAGACTGAGCTACGGTGTTCGTCCGGCGCACGCTGGACCAGATTTAACCGATCTCACCTTCGCTTCGTCACCCGGCATTTCTATCGATTTACCATTTATAGGAGAGGCTTGCGACGGCGCGACGGCGATCACCGTAGAAGCAGGCGGTCGGCGTCTGACAATTGGCGACATAGATTTTGTCGGTGATGTTGGTGACGTTGAGCGCAAGGCGCCAGTTGTTGATCTCGTAATGGACGGCGAGGTCGCCGAGGACGAAGGCGGGGACCTCGAGCGTATTGGCCGTATCGGCATAGGATACGCCGTTGTAACGGACGCCGGCGCCGAAGCCGAAACCTGTCAGCGGTCCGGTCTGGAACGTATAATCGCCCCAGAGCGATGCGATATCGCTCGGTGTGTTGGTGGGCACGGTGTCGACCAGAGCGGGATTGAGATCCTTGCTGACGAAGATGTCGAAGCTGGTGAAGGCGCCGGTCACCTTCAGCCCGGGCATGACATTGGCGACCGCCTCCAGTTCGATGCCGCGCGAGGTGACTTCCCCGGTCTGGATCGAGACGAGAGGGTTGGGATTGTTCGGATCGGTGGTGAGAACATTCTGCCGCTTGAGATCGAAGACGGATACGCCGAAATGGCCGTCGAATCCGGTCGGCTCGATTTTGACACCCGCCTCGGTTTGTTCGCCGGTCTCCGGCAGGAATAGCTGACCGGTATTTGAATTAGTCCCGATGACCGGATTGAAGCTCGTGGCATAGGAAATATACGGAGCGATCCCGAGGTCGGTGTTGTAGATCAGGCCGGCGCGGCCGCTGAACTTGCTGTCGTCGCGGTTATCGCTGGGCAACACCCGGTTGTTGTCCGAAGTGTTGACCCAGTCATTTCGTCCGCTGAGAACGAGGGTCAGGCGGCCCAGCTTGAGCTGATCCTGGGCGTAGAGACCCGCCTGCTTCTGCGTAATGTTTTGATCTTGAAAGACGGTCGCCGGGAATCCTTGTTGAATGCCGTAAACGGGGTTCAGCAAGTTGAGCGGCGGCGTTGCGAAATCGAACGCCTGCAAATCGCTGATCTCATAGTGCTTGAGGTCGACGCCAACCAGCGCCTTGTGCTGGATCGGACCGGTAGCGAAGCGGTACTCGAACGAGCTGTCGAGATCGGCCTGGTTGGCGCTGTCGTGCGCGAAATCGTTAAAGCGCGAAAACAGGGCACTGGAGGCATCGCCGGCATAGCCATTGCCAAGCAGGGTATGGAATTGGACGTCGTCATGCGCAAAACGCGCGTTCTGCCGGAACGTCAGGTCATCGGTCAGGTTCTTTTCGAACTGATAGCCGATCATTTCCTGCTCGCGCCTGAAGCTGTCGACGCTGGGATCGCTGGCGAAAAGACCGGTCGGGATGCGGCCGAACGGCGCGTTGACCACGGTTCCGACATAGGGAAGGAAATTCTGCACCCGCGTTTCGTTGCGCGAAGCCGAGGCCATGATCGTCAATGTCGTGTCGATGTCGGGTTTATAGGTGATCGACGGCGCGACGAAATAGTTGTTGTCGTATATGAAATCGGTCTGGGTATTGCCGCCCTGGACCGTGCCGAGCAGGCGATAATACAAATCGTTGTTCGCTCCGGAATGCGTCGCTACCGGACCGCCGAAGTCGAACGACAGATAGCCGTTGCCGAAAGAATTGATTCCGGTCTCGACATAGTTTTGCGGCGTCAAAGGCGGGGTTTTGCTGATGATGTTGACCATGCCGCCGGGCCCGCTGCCGCCGTAAAGAACGGCGGACGGTCCGCGCAGGATATCGATCCGCTCGATGCCGAACGGCTGGAATTTCCACGTGGCGAATCCAAAACCCGCAAAGAGCTGCAGTCCGTCAAGAAACAGGCCGACATCCTGGGCATCGAATCCGCGAATCTTGAACCAGTCGTTGCGGGTATCCGCACCGAACGTCTCGGCGCCGACGCCGGGTGCGTAGCGCAACGCCTCCGCGAAATTATGCGGATTTTGATCGCGAATTTCATCGCGACCGATCACGGATATCGCCTGTGGGGTTTCCATGATCGGCGTGTTGGTCTTGGTGCCGGTCAGCGAGCGGTCGGCAACGTAGCCATTGATCGGGCCGCGCGGATCCTGTCCGGCCTGTATGTTCTGCTGCCCCGGAGCCGATGGCCTGCTCGGCGCGGCCACGTCCCGAGCGGCATTATGGGCGCGCCGGGACACGCCGGAACTTGCCGCGCGCCGCGTCGATCTGGAAGCAGCCGCCGACGCTCTCGGCGCCTGCGGCGAATGGATCACGACAGGCGGCAGTTCGCCGCTGGACGGGCCGCTCGTGCCTTGTTGCGCATTTGCTCCGTTGCCTGCGAAAACAAGGACGATGATCGAAACTGCCGATGCGAAAGCAAGTCGCGATGAATCAAGATGCGCCGCCATGCCGAGTGCCCCCACACTTTGGAATTAGACCAATGAAATATGCGCGTAAGAACACGCATCACGTTTCGACCGGCCCTGGTGAGGGACGCCTATTTCATGTCATCTGCGACGAAGGAAATTGAATTTATTTAAGAGCGAATCTAAGTTTCCGCTCGCGCGTCTTCGATACGAAACTTTTCGTTCGAAAATGCAAAGGCTTCAGTTGTCCGCGTGAGGTGCAGTCAGGATTTTTGAAGACTTTGATTTTTGGAACCGAGGCGCGATGCCGATAGAGCGTTTTTGAGCGAAGTAGACACCGGTTCGCGTGAAGAAAACGCATCAAAACAAGAATTGAGAGCTTCGGTTATGATTCAATCAGAACCGATCATGCTCTCCAGATGTAGCGATCACCGCCGGTCTTGTTCGACGTTGGCGCGTATCGACGGCTGTTCCTTGCCCTTCGCCTCGTTCCACAACGCGTCCATCTCCTCGAGCGAGGCGCTCTGCAGCGAACGTCCCTGCGCCGCCAGGGCTTGCTCGATATAGCCGAAGCGGCGTTCGAACTTGGCGTTGGTGCCGCGCAGCGCGGAATCGGGATCGGCGCCGACATGCCGCGCCAGATTGACCAGCGCGAACAGGAGATCGCCGGTCTCGCTCGCAACTTCATCGGCGTCGTTATGATCGAGCGCGGCTTCGATCTCGTCGGCTTCCTCGCGGATCTTGCGCAGCACTGCGCGCGGATCGTTCCAATCGAAGCCGACGCTGGAGGCCTTGCGCTGCAATTCCATCGCGCGGGTCAGCGCCGGCTGGCCCGCCTTGACGCCGGACAGCAGCGACCTGTCCGTCGCTTCTTCTCCCGGCGGCCGCCGCGCGGCGCGCTCGGCTTTCTCCTCGGCCTTGATGCGGTCCCAGGCGTCCTTGACGCCGGAGGGCGTCAAGCGTCCGTCCTTGTTGGCGAAGACATGGGGATGCCGCCGGATCATCTTGCGCGTGATCGCCTCGACCACGTCGCCGAACGAAAACGCGCCCTGTTCCTCCGCCATGCGGGCGTGAAACACCACTTGCAGCAACAGGTCGCCGAGTTCATCGCAGAGGTCGGGGAGATCGCCCCGCGTGATCGCCTCGGCGACTTCATAGGCCTCCTCGATGGTGTAGGGCGCGATGGTCGCGAAATTCTGTTCGAGGTCCCAGGGGCAGCCGCTGCCGGGGGTGCGCAGCGCCGCCATGATGTCGAGCAAGCCTTGGATGTCACGGGAAGGAAGCATGGGGCACACCGGCTGGAAGTTGATTTGACCTGTATGCCGCAAGAGGCAAGCCTATCCCAGCAAAACGAGCCGGACCGGCGGCAGTTTCCACCGGTTGGCCCCGACATCGATGGGTGCTAGGCAACGCCATGAGCGATCAATCGAGCTATCCGTTCCGGTCCGAAACCGCGCTGGTGCTGTTCTCCGGCGGGCAGGATTCCGCCACCTGCCTAGCATGGGCGCTGCAACGCTTTGCGAAGGTCGAAACCATCGGCTTCGAATACGGGCAGCGTCACGCCATCGAGCTCACATGCCGCGGCGCCCTGCTGGATGGGATGAAATCGTTGCGCGCGGATTGGGCTGCGAGGCTCGGCGACAGCCACACGCTGGCGATTCCGACGCTGGCCGAGATCTCCGATACCGCGCTGACCCGCGATGTCGCGATCGAGATGGGCAAGGACGGCCTGCCGAATACTTTCGTTCCCGGCCGCAACCTGGTGTTCCTGACCTTCGCGGCGGCGCTGGCCTACCGGCGCGGCATCACCCATGTCATCGGCGGCATGTGCGAAACCGATTACTCCGGCTATCCGGATTGCCGCGACCAGACCATCAAGGCGTTGCAGGCCGCGCTCAGCCTCGGGATGGACAGAAAATTCGAATTGCACACGCCGCTGATGTGGCTCGACAAGGCCGCCACATGGAAGCTTGCCCATGAACTCGGCGGGACCGGGCTGGTCGACCTGATCCGCGAGCACTCCCACACCTGCTATCTCGGCGAACGCGGCGCGCGCCACGAGTGGGGCTATGGCTGCGGCGAATGCCCGGCCTGTGTGCTGCGCGCCAAGGGCTGGCGGGAATATGCGGCGAAAGCCCTTTAAGACGCCGCAATATTAGGGCTCAGTCGAAATCTTCCGGCCTGAGGACAATCGGCGTGCCATGCGGTGTGCGATCGGCGGCGTGGTCCCAGGCGGCGCGGTAGCGGTGCAGGGTCTCGGACGTCGTGACGCCTTTCTCGGCGATCAGCCGTTCCAGGGTCGCGAGCCAGTGCCGGTAATAGGTCTCGCCGGTGTCGGGATCGCCGGCGGCCTGCGCCTGCTTGATTTCGCTGGCGAGCGTGGCCGCCCATTCGCTCCAGGTGAACAGCCCGCGCTCATGCAGCGCCAGCGCCATCGCGAACGCCTGTGCCTCCCACGGCTCGCGAAACACCGGTCCTTCGGCGTCGCAGGGAATGTCGGGGAGGGCGCTCGTCGCGCGCGCCGCGGCCGTGTCCATCACACCGCCTCCAGATAGGGTTCGAACGCGTCGACGGAGACCTTCACCGTCGGATCGGCGTCCGGCCCCCACAATTCCGTTGCGTCGAATACGACGGTGTAAAGCCATTGCGGGTTATCGCCGGCTTCCATCGCGGCCGAGTCCGGAAACACGTTGCAGCCGAGATTGAGCTCGACCACGCCGACATGGCCGCGCACATAGCGTGGCAGCCTGGTATGGGTCGCCGGATGCATGTTCCTGGCGCGTACGCGATCGCCCGGCTTGAATTTCGCAGGCGCCTGCGCCTCGCGCCCGAATTTGCCGCGCACCATGATGCGCTCGACGTCATCGAGCGTGAACTTGCCGTGCTTGAGCGGCTTGGCCGGCGCCGCCGCGTGACCCGCAGCCACATCTCCGGCGGAGACATAGCCCTTGTCGATCAGCATGTCCTCGAGCCCGAGCAGCCATTTCTGATAATACGAGCTGCTGAGATAGACGTCAGGCGGCAGGATCTCGCGATAATAGCGCGAGGTGTCGATGTTGAAGGCGCCGGCTGCGCCCATCGCGCGCACCATCGCCATCACGCGGCCTTCCCATGCGGCGTGAAACGCCGGTTCGTTCGGCTCCGGCTCGACCTTGCCGAAGCCGTCCATGCCGCCCATGTCGTGTACGCCGTTCATGAGGGGGCGCCCGGAATCTTGGGAAAGCCGGTGCCGATCATGGAGTCGCGCGTCACCAGTTCGGCGAGTTGCTGCTCGCTCCAGCCCTCGGTGCCGGCGGGCCGCATCGGCAGCACCAGGAAGCGGGTCTCGGCGGTCGAATCCCACACCCGGATCTCGGTTTCGTTCGGCAGGCTGACGTCGAAATCCGCCAATACGCCGCGCGGATCCTTGACGGCACGGGAACGGTAGGGCGCGGCCTTGTACCAGACGGGAGGCAGCCCCAGCATTTCCCAGGGGTAGCAGGAGCACAGCGTACACACGACCATGTTGTGGCGCTGCGGCGTATTCTCGACGACGACGAGATGATCGCCGACCCGGCTGACATGGCCCAGCGTGCCGACGGCCTTGGTGCCGTCCTCCAGCAACGCGCGCTTGAACGCCGGGTCGGACCAGGCCTTGGCGACGACCCGCGCGCCATTATGCGGGCCGATCTTGGTCTCGTAGGCCTGGATGATGGCGTCGAGCGCGGGCGGATCGACATAGCCCTTTTCGGTCAGGATGGTTTCGAGCGCGCGCACCCGCAGCTCGGTTTCGGACAATTCCGAATGGTCGTGTTCGTGGTGATGGTGGTCATGATCGGTCATGCGGCAAAGATAGGCGAAATACCCCTTTAATGTCGAGGTCCGGCCTCTCCGGGCAACGCAGGTATGAGCGCGATTTGAACGCAAGGGCCCTTGCCGCGAGGAACCATCGCCCGACGGCTTTATTGCCGGGTTGGGGGGCCGGCCACTTCTGGAGAAGCGATCCATGAAACTCGACAACAAGAAGATAGCGATTCTTGCCACCCACGGCTTTGAACAGGCCGAACTGGAAGTTCCGCGCGACAAATTGAAGGCGGCCGGCGCCACGGTCGATATCATTTCGCTGGAGGCCGGCGAAATAAAGGGGTGGGACAAAAAGGACTGGGGCCGGCCGGTCAAGGTCGACAAGACCCTGGCTCAGGTTTCGGCTGCGGACTACGACGCGGTGGTGTTGCCGGGCGGCCAGATCAATCCGGACCTGCTGCGCGTCGAGCCGAAGGCGCTCGCCTTTATCAAGGACATCTTCAACCAGAAAAAGATCGTCGCCGCGGTCTGTCACGCCCCCTGGCTCCTGATCGAAACCGGTATCGCCAAGGGCCGCAAGATGACGTCCTACAAGTCGATCAAGACCGATGTGATGAACGCCGGCGCGAAATGGGAGGATTCCGAGGTCGTGGTCGACAACGGCGTGATCACGTCGCGCAATCCGGGCGACCTCAATGCCTTCAGCGCCAAGATCATCGAAGAGGTCAGCGAGGGCAGGCATACGCAGCGAAGCGCAGCCTAGCGGCCTTTCCTCCGCCGCCGACTTGTGCGCTATTGTCACACAACAATAGCGCACGGGGAGGCAGAGTTGACCGGGTTCGTAACCATTGAAAAAGGCCTCGGGCCCGAAGGTCGCGTCGCCGTGGTGCGGTTCGACCGTGGCGACGGTGTCAATGCGCTGTCGCCGGAAGCGCTGCGCCAGCTGACCGACGCGGCGCGCAGCTTCGAGGATGATAGCGACAGCTCGGTCGTGGTGTTGACCGGCAGTGACAAGGCATTCAGCGCCGGATTTGACCTCAAGGATCCCGAAGGCCGTTCGCGCCGGACCATGGATATCGGTTCGTTGCGCCGCCATCTGAAACTCGGGCCCCGGCTGAGCCATGCCTGGCAGGAGATGGAGCAGGTCACGATCGGCGCCATCGAGGGATTCTGCATCGGCGGCGGTGTCGCGTTGGCGGTGGCGCTGGATTTTCGCGTCATGAGCCGCGCCGCCCATATCCGGGTCCCCGAAATCGGTCTCGGCATGAATATGAGCTGGCAAAGCGTCCCGCGCATGCTGCATCTGATGGGGCCGGCGCGCACCAAGCAGGCGGTGATCCTGGCTGACCAGCGTATCAGCGCCGAGGAGGCGTATGAATGGGGGCTGGTGGAGCAGGTGACGGATCCCGGCCAGGCATTCGATGCCGCGATGATGCTCGCCGACAAGGTGGCCGCGCAGCCGCCGCTATCGGTGGCGATGACGAAGCTCACGGTCAATCGTCTGGCGCATGCGCTCGACGATCTCGCCAGCCACATGGACGTCGACCAGTTCGCGCTGGCGAGCCTGACCGAGGATCATAAGGAGGGAGTGGAAGCGTTCCTCGAGCGCCGCAAGCCGCGTTTCAAGGGGCGGTAGAGCCGAAACCCGGACTGACCGGTCCTGGTTCCGGCCGCCCTGGACGAGGCGGCGCGGCGGCGCGGCGGCCGATTGGGTTTCCCCGCAACGGTTACGCGGCCGCGACTAGGAACCGCAGCCGCATCAAGGTATTTTGACTATCGGTGCCGCCCGTGGGCAGGTAGTCAACCGACGGTAAAAACTCGAAATCTCTCAGCCTTGTGCGGAAAATCATGAAATTCAGGATATGGACGATCTTCGCTGGCGCCATGCTTTCGGCCGCTGTCATGGGGGCTGCTTCGGCCCAGAAGCCGGCGCCGGGACCGTCCTACGGGCCGGAACTCGAGGGATTCGACTATCCCTTCCCGGTGCAGCGTTTCGACTTCACCTCCCAGCGGCAGTCGCTCCACATGGCCTATCTCGACGTCAAGCCGGAGCATCCGAACGGACGGACGGCGGTGCTGCTGCACGGCAAGAACTTCTGCGCCGCGACCTGGGAGCCGACCATCAAGGATCTCGCCGCCGCCGGCTATCGCGTGATCGCGCCCGACCAGATCGGCTTTTGCAAATCCAGCAAGCCCCCCGCCTATCAGTTCACCTTCAAGGAATTGGCCGGCAACACCCATGCTTTGCTTGCCAAGCTTGGCGTGGAGAAACCGGTCGTGATCGGCCATTCGACCGGCGGCATGCTGGCCGCGCATTATGCGCTGCTTTACCCGAAGGACGTTAGCCATCTGGTGCTGGTCAATCCCGTCGGACTCGAGGATTGGACCGCCAAAGGCATTCCCCCGATCCCCGTCGACGAGTGGTATGCGCGCGAACTGAAGCTCAACGCCGACGGCGTCCGCGCTTACGAGAAATCGACCTATTACGCGGGCCAGTGGCAGGAGCGCTATGACCGCTGGGTCGACATGCTCGCGGGTCTCAACAACGGCCCGGGCAAGGAAGCCGTCGCGTGGGACTCCGCGCTTATCTATGACATGATCATCACCGAGCCGGTGCTGTACCGGTTCAGCGAGATCTCGGTGCCTACCTTGCTCATGATCGGGCAGAAAGACACCACGGCGATCGCCAAGGATTTCGCGCCGCCGGAGCTGCGGCCCAAGCTCGGCAATTATCCCGAATTGGGCAAGGCGGCGGCAAAGGCCATTCCCGGCGCCAAGTTGGTCGAGTTTCCGGATTTCGGCCACGCGCCGCAGATGTCGGACCCGGAAAAATTCGACAAGGCGCTGATCGCGGGCATCGCGAAGCCCTGAGAATTCAGGTCGAACCAAACGCAGGCCACGGAAACGTGGCCTGCGTTTTTTGTTGCGCGCCTCCATGCCGACTCTCCGCGCAGTACGACAATTGTGTGATTGTCCCAATTCTAGTTACGACCTCCGTCTGATTGCCGCCTCGAACAAGCCCGCGTTATTGGGCAAACACAAAACGAACAATCTTCGAGGAGGAAACGATGGGTGCAATGCGATTCAGCAGGCGTGGGGCTCTTGCCGCGGCCGCGGCAGCCTATGGTGCCGTTTCAACGCGTGCCTTGCATGCGCAAGGCGCTACCAGGACCTTCGTGCTGGTTCATGGTGCCTGGCATGGTGGATGGTGCTGGCGGCGGGTGGCGGACTTGCTGGAGAAGGGCGGCCACAAGGTATTCCTCCCGACGTTGACCGGCTTGGGCGAACGCTCCCATCTCGTCTCGAAGGACGTGAACGTCTCCACGCATGTAGCCGATGTCGCAAATGTCATCAAATGGGAAGATCTTTCGGACATCGTACTCGTCGGGCATTCCTATGGAGGTCTCGCCATCAGCGGTGTGGCCGATCAGCTGAGCAATCGGATATCGTCCATCATATTCCTGGATGCGTTCTTCCCCGAGGACGGCGACACGCTGCTCGACAAATCGTCGCCGGCGTTCAAGTCCGCGATCGAGGCGGCGCTTGGCCGTGGTGACATATCGGTGAAGCAACCGCCGGCCTCTGCCTTCGGCGTTGCGCAACAGGACCGCGAGTGGGTCGATTCGAAGACGACCCCGCAACCGATCGGCACCTACACCGAGAAATCGAGTTTCAAAGGTGGCCGCGACAAGATTGCCAAGCGCAACTATATCCGCGCCAAGGGATACGCCAGCCCGACATTCGATGCCAATCTTGCGAAGATACGCGGCCAGCCAGGTTGGCAGGTTGCCGAGATCGACACTGGGCACGACGTCATGATCATCGATCCTTCGAAACTGACATCGATGCTGATCGAGATGTCCTGGCCGGTAGATGCCGGCCTGTTTCGCCGCTCGATCAAGACTTCCATGCCCCGAAAAAGAGAAGGCGACCGCGGTCGCCTCCCGTCGCTGATCAGTTTGTCGCGGCGATCTCCGGGGAAATCACGGACGCGACGCCGGATGGCTGTTCGCTGCCGGCAAATCCGGCGGATGAAAGCAGGAATACGCCCAGGAACGAAATGCCGGCCAATATGCTGTAGAAGATCGCCAGCGGCATCCAGCTTCCGGGATAGTTGTTGGACAGGACCACGCCGATCATCGGCGTAAAGCCGCCGAAGATGGCTCCGCCGAGCTGATAGGCCGCGGAGATCGACGTGTAGCGCACTTCGACCGGGAAGACCTTGCTCGCATAGCCGGCGATCACGGCGTAGAAACCGGACGCGCACAGCGTCGCGATCGATACGCCCGTTACAATTCCAAACTGGCTCTTCAACTCCACCAGCTTGAACATCGGATAGGGAGCCAGTATCGCGAGCGCCGAGGCGGCCAGCAGAAACTTGCTGTCGCCGATTTTTTCGGCGATCCGCGCCGCGGCGATCTGTCCGATGAATTGCACGATCGCAACGATCGTGAGGCTTTCCAGAACCAGCGACCGGTCAATTCCGAGCGTTCTGGTGGAATAGGCGATCAGGAAGGTGTTGGTGAAATAGAATCCTGCCGTACCGATCGTGAATGCGAGCAAGGTGAAGATGATCGATTTCGTTGAATTCCGGAACGCGTCGATGATCGGAAATCGCGAAAGCTTCTCGCGTTCGCTGGCCTCGGCAAATTCCGGCGATTCCTTCACACCGAGGCGGATCAGCAATCCGATCACAAGCAGCACGAAGCTTAACAGGAACGGCACCCTCCATCCCCAGTTGATGAAACTGTCTCCCGCCATGCGGGTGGCCAGTGCGAAAATGCCCATCGAGAGCAGCACCGCTGCGGGACTGCCAAGCTGGGCGAACGAGGCATACCAGGTTCGCCGACCCTCGGGGGCATGCTCACCGGCCATCAGCACGGCGCCGCCCCATTCGCCGCCGACGGAGACGCCCTGGATAACGCGGCACAGGATCAGCAGGACGGGCGCCCAGATTCCGATCTGCGCGTAGGTCGGGAGAAATCCGATGGCCGTCGTCGCGGTGCCCATCAGGATCAGCGTGGCGATGAGGGCCCGCTTGCGGCCGAACCGGTCGCCAAGATGACCGAACAGGAAGCCGCCGAAGGGGCGGGCGAAGAATCCCACGGCGAAGGTCGCAAACGATGCCAGCAGGCCGACCGTGGGATCGGTGTTTGGAAAGAAGAGCTGCGGAAAGGCCAGCGCGGACGCCGTGCTGTACACGAAGAAATCATACCATTCGATGGTGGTGCCGGCGAAGGCGGCGGCCGCCGCCCTTACTGGCTGACGCTCGATTGTCACGGCGGCTTCTGCGCTCATCCTGCTTCTCCATGAAGGAATGACGAATCACGGTTCGCAAGACCCGTGCCACCTCCCGTTCGACGCTCTGGGCCGTGCATGGATTATAAATTATATCATAATTACAGATACTTATGTGGCCTCTAATCGCTAATTGCGCTTCTTTTGAGCTTGCATAAAAGATCGCCATGCTGCTCTTTATGAATGCATGACATGTAATCTTGGATACAATATTGTATCGATGACAGCACTGCGCGGCTCGCGCGCCGGCATTCGCATTGTTCTGGGCGGCCGCTTGAATGACGGAAAAAATCTACACCTCGTGTACGCTGGATTGCCCTGATGGCTGCGGCATCATCGCGCATGTCGAAGACGGTCGTGTCACCAAGTTGGAAGGACATTCGGGGCACGAATTCACGAAGGGGTATTTGTGCGCGAAGACGTACCGATTTCCGCGGCGTCTCTACAGTTCGGAACGTCAGTTGCACCCGCTCCGGAGGCAGGATGGCTCGATCAACTCGCCGTGGGTGAGGATCGGGTGGGACGAGGCGCTTGAAACCATTGCTTCGAAGATCGAATCTTTCAGGCGTGAAGACAGCCCGTTGTCGATCATGCATTATCAGCGCACCGGCTCCTGGGGCGCGACCAAAAAGTTAAGCCATCGCTTCTGGAATCTGCTCGGCGGCGTGACGACAGCCAGCGGCTCGCTGTGCAGCGGCGCGGCTCGCGCGGGCCAGAAGCTCGATTTCGGCGTCAGGCTCGGCCACGATCCATCGGATCTTCTCAACAGCCGGCTGGTGCTGCTCTGGGGACGTAATCCGCTGGCGACCAATCTTCATCTCGTTCCGCTGCTGAAGGCGGTTCGCGAGCAGGGCGGGCGGGTCGTCCTGATCGATCCTGTGCAGAGCGAATCCGCGACGATCTGCGATGAGCACATCCAGCCGCTGGTCGCGACCGATGCCGCCTTCGCCCTGGCGCTTGCGAAGATAATTCTTGCCGAAGGCCTGGAAGATCGCGACTTCATCAACAATCATACCCACGGCTTCGAGACGTTCCGTGCGTTGCTTGACCGGCATTCGCTCGACGATCTCGGCGGCCGATGCGGCATCAAGATTGCGGAATTGCAGCGGTTCGCGCGCGAATTCGCAACGACAAAGCCCGCCTCGATCATGCTCGGCTGGGGCCTCAACAAATACAGGAGCAGCGCCGAAATCTTTCGTTGCGTCGATGCGCTCGCGGCGATCTGCGGCCAGATCGGAATCGCCGGCGGCGGCGTGACGCACGGGTTCGACACCCAGCGCCTGTTCGACAAGCGCCTGGAGGCATCTGACCGCGCGCAATATCACCGCACCATTCCTGAACCGCTATTGGGACGGGGGCTGCTCGAAGCCAGCGATCCGCCGGTCCGGATGCTGTTCGTCAACGGAGGCAATCCGGTCAATCAGTCGCCCAACTCCAACCTGGTGGCGGAAGCGCTGCGCCAGCTCGAATGTGTCGTGGTCGTCGACAGTTTTCTGACCGACACGACGGATTACGCGCATCTGTTTCTTCCCACCACCACCTTCCTGGAGGAAGAGGATGTGCTGGTGTCCTGGGGGCACAACATCCTCGGCGGTGTCAATCGCGCGATCGAGCCTGTCGGAGAATCTCGTTCCGACCTTTGGATCTATCAGCAGCTCGCGACACGTCTCGGCATCGGCGAGGAGATGGCCGGTTCGCCGCGCGAATGGCTGGTACGCCTTCTCCAGCCGATGGCGAACAACGGCGTGACGGTGGATGAATTGATGAAGGGTCCGGTACGCTGCCCCGTCGCGCCACAGGTCCCGTTCGCCGACAAGAAGTTTCCGACCGCATCCGGCCGATTCGAATTTCTGACCGAGGTCGATATCGTGCCCCGGTCGGATTCCGGATTTCCCCTCACATTCGTAACAAATTTCAGCAAGAAATGGCTGCTCTCGCAGATGCTGGAGACCGAACATCCCAAAGTCGCATCCGTTCGGGTTGGACCGGCCGCTGCGGATGAAGCCGGCATCAAGAATGGTGAGATCGCGCGCCTGAAGTCGGCGGTAGGCGAACTTCAGGTTGAAGTGCTGGTCGATCCGCGGGTCGGTCGGGGGATGGTGATCATGCCGGTCGGGACCTGGATGAAGCGCGGCGGCGGCGCCAACGTTCTCACCGAAGACGTGATATCGAATTTCGGCGAAATGGCCGCCTATGGCGAGACGCGTGTGCGCCTGGAGCGACTGGCGGGGCCGGTCGATCTATCGAAGGCGGACGTCACGCCTCGGCAACGTGATTTGCAAATGACGCAATGACGAATTCGCTCGCTTTCAGAATGTGTTCGACCATCGCGCGCCTTGCCCGGGCCGGTTCACGATCTTCAAGCGCCTTGAGGATTCGTTCGTGCTGGCTGATGTTGGCTTCGATGCGGAAGCTGTTCATTCCAAATGCCGACGAGAGCAACACGCTGCGGGCATATCCCGAGGTCACGTCCTGGATCGTGCGCGCCAGATACCGGTTGTTCGAAGAATCGTTGATGGTCTTGTGGAACCTGGCGTTCATGTCGATCCAGCGCTGCGCGGCGTGTTCGAACCAGTTCGGATCGGGCTTCGAGCGGGCCTCTGAATCGCGGGTGCTGCGCAGCTCCTTCACCGCCTGCACGAACTCGTCATGGGCCGTGCGGAGCTCCACAAGCTGCTGGTCGGTGATCCATCGCGCGGACAGTTGCGCGGCAAGCCCTTCCAGCTCGGCGCGGACCTGGTACATCTCGGTTATTTCCCGGCTCGAGGGCGTTCGCACCACAGCGCTGCGACGCTGGGCCTGGCTGACAATGCCTTTGGCTTCGAGGCGCGAGAGGGCTTCCCGTATCGGGGTCCGGCTTACGTCGAATTCCTGCGCAAGGACTTCCTGCTTGAGACGCGTTCCCGGCGGATATTCTCCGGTGATGATTTTCGCCTGAATGCGGTTGGCGAGGTCTTCAATGAGCTTCGGAGAATCTGCGGTTTTCAATGCCACTCTTGTTCTCTTTAAATTCGTCGTTTCGCACGAAGACATCACATTGGGAGCAAGCCAATCCCCCGGAATATAGATTTCCATAGGATGGCGCGCGGCCAAAGCACCGATCGAAACAAGGCGTTTCCCGTCTATAGTTTCGCATGCTAATCGTTCTGGATACATTGATAAATATCATGGATGTAAAATATTCCGGAACAGCCAAAGCCATGAACGATCTGCCGATGTCGCGCCGCGACCGGGAAACAAGCCGGCTATGCCGCTAGGTCGCATGAGGCAGGCACGGGAAATGCATCGGGAATCCATGGAAGAGAAGGCTGGAGAGCGTGCGATGGGATCGGTCATTGTCGGTTGCGACGTCGGCGGCACGTTTACCGACCTCATCCTGCACGATCCCGTCAACGGATTACAATTTGCAAAGGTGCCGACGACAACCGCGAACCAGGCGCACGGCGTGCTCGCCGCGCTGGAGAAGACGGGCAAGAACCCCAACGGAATCGATCTTTTCATTCATGGCACGACAGCCACCACGAACGCTCTCCTTGAGCGAAAACTCGCAAAATGCGCGTTGATCACGACAAGGGGATTCAGGGACGTGCTGGAATTGGGCCGGCGCACGCGGCCACATCCATACGGCCTGATCGGCACCTTCATTCCCGTGATCCCGCGCGATCTGCGCTTTGAGGTGACGGAACGAATGGATGCAACGGGTGCGGTGGTCCAGCCGCTTTCCGAGGCGGAAGTTCGGGCCGTTGCCGAAGAAATGCTGTCGCGCGGCGCGGAATCCGTCGTCGTGCATTTCCTGCATTCTTACGCCAATCCGGCGCATGAGCTGCGGGCCGCGGAAATCATCCGCGCGATATGGCCGAACGAATATGTCACCGCAGGGCATCAGATCATCGGGGAATGCCGGGAGTATGAGCGTGGCGTCACCGCCGCGGTGAATGGATCGGTGCAGCCGATCCTGGACCGTTACCTCAACAGGCTGGAGGCGGAGCTGAAGCAGCGCGGACTCCGGCGGCAGCTTCTCGTCATGCAGGGCAATGGCGGCACGGCATCGTCTTCGATCGTGACGCGTTCGGCCGTTCATACCGTGATGTCGGGTCCGGCATCGGGAGTGATCGCCGCCGCGCGCACGGCGACGGCCGCGGGATTCCCCAATGTCGTCACCTATGACATGGGCGGAACGTCCACCGACGTCGCCCTTATTCAAGAGGGAGTGCCGCTGGTTTCGTCGGAGCTGGAAATCGAATATGCGATGCCGATCCACGTTCCGATGGTCGATGTTCATACCGTCGGCGCGGGTGGCGGATCCATCGCCCACGTCAATGAAGCGGGACTTCTCCAGATCGGGCCGAAAAGCGCCGGCGCGATTCCTGGTCCGATCTGCTTCGGGCGCGGCGGCACGGAGCCCACGATCACCGACGCCAATCTCGTTCTCGGCCGTCTCAACCCGGAGCGGCTGCTGGGGGTGGAACGATCGACGACCATGACCGCCGTTGCGGGCGCGATGCGGGAGCATGTGGGCGACGCGCTCGGCCTTACCGGAGAACAGGCGGCGGCCGCGATCATTCGCGTCGCAAACGACAAGATGGCGGGCGCCATTCGCCTCGTATCACTTTCGCGAGGGCATGATCCGCGTGACTTCGTACTGCTGGCATTCGGGGGCGCGGGACCCTTGCATGCCGCGGCTCTGGCAAAGGAGCTCGGCATCCCCAAGGTATTGATCCCGGCTCGCCCGGGTCTGACCAATGCGCTGGGCTGCCTGGTCGCCGATTTGCGGCACGACTTCGTGCGAACGATCAACAAGCCGCTTTCGGCGGTCAGCGAGCAGGAATTGGCCGCCGTGTTGAGCGCGCATGTCGAGGAGGGACGAAGCATCCTCGCGAAGGAAGATGTCCAGATCGAGGATGTGCGGGTCTTCCACACCGCGGACATGCAGTTTCAGGGCCAGACACATATCCTCAACGTCGCCATTCCCGAAGGGAAGTTCGAAACGCAGGCTCTCCACAATGCGTTTGAGCAAGCATACTGGAGCCGCTTCAGGGTCGCGCTTCCGGAAATCAAACCCGTCCTTGCCAATCTCCACACCGCGGTCATCGGCAAGCGAAAGCCGTTTCCCGTCGATGCATTGACCTCGCGCACCGCGGCCCGGACCGTCGCCGATGCGAAGCGCGGCACCCGCCGCGTCTGGTTTGAGGATGGCTGGTTCGACACGCCGATCTTCGATCGCGACCGCCTGCCGCTCGGCAGCGAATTCCGCGGTCCGGCGATACTGGAACAACTTGACGCGACAACGGTCGTTGATCCCGGCAATCGCATCGAGGTCGATGTGCTGGGGAACGTCATCATCCATGTCGCCGAAGGACAATGACGATGGCAGCAATTGATCCCGTCACGCTCGCGGTCATCCAGAACGGCCTGCAGCAGGTCTGCAACGAAATGGACACCGCCTTCGTTCGCGCCGCCTTCAGCCCGGTCATCGCCGAAGGGCTGGACCGCTCGGACGGCATCTATCACCGGACGACCGGGGAGTTGATCGCGCAGGGCGAACTCGGTCTTCCGATCTTCGTCGGGACGATGCAGTTCTCGACCCGGGCGGTCATCGATCGCGCAAGGAGCATCGACCCCGGCGATATTTTCATCGTCAACGATCCTTACCTCGGCGGAACCCACTTGATGGATGTCAAATTCGTCAAGCCGTTCTTCTACAAAGGGCGTCTGTTCGCCTGGCTTGCGAATACCGGTCACTGGCCGGATACCGGCGGCATGGTGCCCGGCGGGTTTTCAGCGAAGGCGACCGAGGTCGAGCAGGAAGGACTGCGGCTTCCGCCGGTCAAGCTCTACAAAAAGGGCGAGATCGACGAGGAAATCCTCTCCATCATCCTCTCGAATATCCGGATCGCCGATCAGCGTATTGGCGACATCCGGGCGCAGGCCGCCGCGCTCGAGATCGGGGAACGCCGCCTGACTTCCTTGCTCGACAGATATGGCGAAGACACGGTCGAGCGTGCCATCGACCTGCTCAAGCGGGGCGCCGCGCAACAGATGCGCGCCAAGATCGCCACCATCCCCGACGGCGATTACCGAAGCGTCGCGATCGTTGATTCCGACGGCGTGATCGATGAGCCGCTCGAGATCAATCTCCTGATCCGCAAGCGCGGCGAGGGCATGGAATTCGATCTCTCGAAATCGAGCCCGCCTTGCCGGGGGCCGATGAACAGCGTGATCGCCACCACGAAATCGGCGATTTACCTGGCCATCAAGCACATCTTTCCCGAAGTGCCGATCAACGCCGGCACATTCGAACCCCTGACCATCCCCGTGCCCGAGGGGACTTTCCTCGATGCCAGATATCCCAGGCCGGTTTCCGGCTGCGCGGCCGAGGTGAGCCAGCGTATCGCCGAGGCCGTGTTTCTGGCGCTGGCCGATGCGCTGCCGGATCGCCTCTTTGCGGCTCCCGCCGGCACCAGCGGCAATCTGGCGATCGGCGGCACGGATCCCCAAACCGGCAACAGCTTCGTCATGTACATCGTGACGGGCGGGGGCTATGGCGGCTCGGCGGAATTCGACGGCATTTCGAATGGCTGTTCCACGATCGGCATCGCCAAGACGCCGCCGATCGAAATTCTCGAGCAGCGCTTTCCCGTCCTCTTCAACGAGTTTGCCATCGCCGAGGGTTCGGCCGGAGCGGGGCGGCACCGGGGCGGTTTCGGCGTTCGCTATGCCGTCGTTCTCCGGCGCGGCGAAGCGCGGGCTTCCTTCGTCATGGATCATGGCCGGGTGGGCCCACCGGGCGTTCTCGGAGGCGGCTCAGGCAAACCCAACCGCATCGAAATCCGCCAGTCCGGCAAGACCTATGTGCCGTTGCATCTCTCAAAGGATCAGGACATCCAGCTTCGCGCCGGTGATGTCATCCATGTGCAAACCCCGGGCGGCGGCGGATATGGTGAACCGTCGGAACGTTCGCCGCAGCTGCGCGAGATGGACGACCGATTTGGCTACGGACTTGCCCGTTCGACACATGAAGAAGATGACGCCGCAGCTTCGGCCCTCAAGGCGGCGGAATGAGCCAGGCTCTTTGTTCGCGAGCCGTGCAGGTCGAATGACATTTACGGATCGCGTGTCCGGGCGGCGCCTGTCGGATTCGGTTCGTAACCTCATGCAGAGTTCCGGGACCTAGCAAGGTCAGGCGATCCTCCGGATCGGCTGACGGAGCCGCTTGAGCCCGTCGCGGACCGTTGGAAAACACGCAACGCGCCTGCAACCGAACCGCGCCTCCATCGCGCAGCATTGATCGGCGTCGCCGCAAACATTCCACCTTGAGCCCGAGCTTACTTGCCCTCTTTCACGGCATCGCATGCTTTCGGATTGATCATCGTGACTTCATAACAAGCGTTTTCATCGAATCGCGCCCTCAATAAAGAAACTTTGCAGAGGCCTTCTTGAAGAGGCTGAAATTTGATGATCTATTTCGGGCGACTAATGGAATACCAGGTGAATACGAGTTCGGACGACGTCTATCCCAGAGCCGGCAGCTTCCAAAAAGAGGAACCGTGATGCGCAGTTTCAGTTTTAATCGGCATTTCCATCGTAGATTTATCCTGGGCTGTCTCACGGCAGCGATCGCGTTCGTCCACATGCCCTCGATTGACGCGGCGCCGCTCGAGAAAGTCAGCGTCAGGCTGGACTGGCTTCCGGGCGCGGACCATGCGGCGCTGTTTCTTGCAAAGGAAAAAGGGTTCTATGAAGAGCAGGGGCTCGACGTCGAAATCCTCAGCGGCCAGGGTAGCGTCCCGACCTTGCAACTCGTGGCTTCCGGAAACCAGACCATTGGCCTTGCCAGCCTGTCGGCGCTCGCGCTGGCGGAATCCAAGGGAGCCCCGGTGATCGGTATTGCCGGCATCATGCAACGGGCCCCGGAGTCGGTGATTTCGCTGAAAACCTCCGGCATTTCCAAGCCGAGCGATCTCGAAGGAAAGAAGTTCGGCGCGGTTCCGGGCGATCAGGCGCAGCGGCTGTTTGACGCCTACGCGGAAGTCAACAAGATCGACATGTCGAAGATCAAGAAAATCTCGCTGAATTATGCCTCGATGTACTCCTCGCTCCTGAACGGCGATGTCGACTTCATCGCCGCCTGGGCCGTGCCGGATGGCACCAAGGTGAACAAGGTGAAGCCGATCAATCCGCCGATGATGTTCTCCGACTCAGGGATCAATACCCTCGGCACCGGCATTTTCGTCACCAAGGACACGCTGGAAAAGAAAGCCGACGTGCTCAAGCGCTTCATGACCGCGACGGAAAAGGGCGCTGACGCCGTCGAGAAGGATCCGGCGGCCGGCGTTGCCGCCGTCCATGCCGCAAATGCGGAAACGGACCCGGAGATTCTCGCCATCGAAATGAAGGAACTGCCGAGATTCCTGCACACCGACAACAGCGCGGGCAAGCCATATGGTTGGGTCGCCGAAAAGGATCTGGTGCAGACCATTTCAATCCAGGAGAAGTATTTCGGCATGCGCGAGGGGGTGAAGCCGGGCGATATCTTCACCAGCAAGTTCCTGCCGGGCGCCGAATAGCGCTTCGACCGATCGGTCTGCCGGACGTGGGCCGCCTTGATGGCGGCCCATTTTTTCCGCGGCCATAAAGGCGTCCTTCCGGCGATCATAAAATGGTTGATTTCATCTCAGGATTCTGTTGGTATTCCATTTGTGTACTGAGGCGCGCGATCGTTGAGAATTGAAATTCTATGAACAAATGGCGCGCGACCTGCATTCAGATGACGAGCGACCTTGCGGCCCTTTCGGATGATCGGGAGGGGGCATGGAAGATAATCGATGGCAATATCGCGCGGGCCGTAAGGCTGATCGATCGAGCCTGCGCCGGTGCCGCGTCAAAGCCGCAGCTTGTCGTGCTTCCGGAATTCGCCATGCAGGGGCCGCCGCACGGCGCCACCATTGGCCAATGGATTGAAAAAGCCTGCGCCCCGATACCCGGGCCCATTACCAAGCCGCTACAGGAGGTGGCCCGTCGTCAGGGCATCTTCATCGCCGGTAATCAGTTCGAGATCGACGCAAAATGGCCCGGCCGCTTTTTCAACGCGTGCTTTCTGATCGATCCCAGCGGGGAGATCATCCTGCGGTTTCGGCGGATCAATACCGCCGTCTGGCCTTCTCCGCACGATTTCATGGATGCCTACATCGCCGAGGAGGGGTTCGAGGGCGCGTTCCCGGTCGTCGATACCGAACTCGGTCGGCTGGCGATGATGGCCTGCGGCGAGATCGCGATCCCCGAAGTCGCGCGGGTCTTCATGATGCGGGGCGCCGAAGTCATCCTGCATCCGACCAATGAAGAGAGAAGCGCGGCGCAGGAAGCCGCCAAGGTGGCACGCGCCGCGGAAAATATGGTCTATGTTGTCAGCGCCAACGTCGCCAACGGCATCGGATTCTCGAAAGACGGAAGCGTGCTGGGCGGACGGTCCCACATCCTTGATTACCGGGGATGCACGCTCGCCTTTGAGGAGGGGGCCGGGGAAACGCTCGCGGTATCGGCGGAGATAGACCTCCAGCGCCTCCGGGAGGCGCGCAACGATATCGGGATCGCCAACCCCCTGGCGCGGGCGCGATGGGATATGTATCGGCCGTTTTACGCCGCCGCGGTTGGTTATCCGCCAAACCGTTTTCTCGACACGCCGATGACCAACGCCGACGCGACGATTCCGATCGTTCGAGAAGCGATCGACGCGCTGTCCCGCGCTGGCATCTGTCGACCATAACGCAAGCGAGCCGCGATCAGAATGAGGAGTGGATATGATTTCTGCAGAGGAAAATGAACTGCTTACCCGCGTCGGCCGTGGCACGCCGATGGGCAATCTGTTTCGTCAATTCTGGATCCCCGCATGCCTGTCGTCGGAGCTGGTGTCGGACGGCGATCCGATGCGGCTGATGCTGCTGGGCGAAAAGCTCGTCGCGTTCCGCGATTCAGCGGGAAGGGTTGGCATACTGGATCACCTCTGTCCGCACCGCTGCGTCTCGCTGTTTTTCGGGCGCAACGAGCAGGGCGGTATCCGGTGCATCTATCACGGATGGAAATTCGACGTCGACGGCAATTGTCTCGACCAGCCGAACGTTCCGGACAAGAAGCGCTATCCGGCGGGAACGAAGGCGAAAGCCTACAAGGTCACCGAACGGGGCGGCATTGTCTTCCTCTACATGGGCGCCCGCGAAGTTCCGCCGCCGCTGCCGGACATCGAAGCCACGATGGTCGATACCAAGGATGTCGGCATCGCGTTGACGCAGCGTGACTGCAATTGGCTGCAGGCGCTGGAAGGGGATATCGACACATCGCATTCCGGCTTCCTGCACGGCGGCAACATCGACGTCGATCGGCTGGATCTGAACGATCCGCTCAGCTACACGATCATCAACAAGTCGCCCGAAATCAACGTGACGGAGACCGAGTACGGGACGATGTACTCGGCGCAGCGCGATGCCGATGAAGGCAACGAACATCACCGGTTCGCATCGTTCATCTTTCCGTTCTGGGTGACGTATCCCAGCGATGTCGTCACCAACAACGTATCCGCGAATGCGTGGGTTCCGATCGACGACGAGCACACCATGATTTTCAATATCGATGTATATCGGGGCACCGGCAAGGACACGGCCATGCGCTACGCCGACGGCTCGCTGGTGCCGGGTCTGGCGCGGCCGGTGGAATACCTGCCGCGCACGACCGACTGGATGGGACGCTGGCGCCCCAAGGGAAATGCGGCCAACGACTATCTGATGGACCGCGACATGCAGCGCTCGGGAGAAAGCTACAGCGGGATCATCGGAATTCCGCTGCAGGACCAGGCGATCCAGGAAAGCATGGGTTCGATTGTCGATCGCACCATGGAGCATCTGGCCGCCAGCGACCGGATGGTGATGCTGACGCGCCGGGCCCTGCTGAAAGCCGCGATCGATTATCGGGACAACGGCAAGCTGCCCCGCATCGTCGACGAGCCGCATCTTTGCCGCGATGCGCGCGGCGGCGACATCATTGTTCAGAAGGGCACCGATTGGCTGGACGCCTACGAAGATGCCATGACCAACGCGGTCGGTCCCCTGCATTCGATGAAGGCCGCGGAATAGACGGGGACGATCACGGCTTCCGCCGGCAAGCCGTGATCGAGACAGGATCTCCGGACCAACTACCGAAAGAATGACGGACAATTCGACGATGGCTTCGCGCGAGAAGAGCGGTTCACTGGTCCGCGGCCGGCATATATTGCTCAAGGCTCTCGACGACGACACGGTCGACATTCTGCATGACGGCGCAATTCTTCAAATCGGCGGCAGGATTGAAGAGATCGGTCCGTATTCGGACCTCGCCAAGAAGCATTCCGGCATCGAGGTCTGTGGGTCCGCCGATGATGTCGTGATCCCCGGACTGGTCAATGCCCATCACCACATCGGGATAACGCCAGTTCAGCTGGGCAGCGAAGACATGCCGCTGGAAACATGGCTGACCCATCATATCCGCCATCGCGACGTCGATCCGTATCTCGATACGCTTTATTCGGCGTTCGAACTGGTCGCCTCAGGGGTCACGGCCGTTCAGCACCTCGGCGGCATGAAGCCGGGTCCGGTGCGTTCCTGGCCGGAAAATGCTTCCGCGATCATCCAGGCCTATGTCGATCTCGGCATGCGCGTGAGTTTCGCCTTCTGCAATCGCGACCAGCACCGGCTGGTTTACGAAGATGATGACGTTTTCATCGCGTCGCTTCCCGAGCCGCTGCGGCACAAAACGAGCGCGTTTCTGCAAAGGACGCATTTCGATCTGGAGGATTACGAGACCGAATATCTGAAGCCGATGCTGGATCGATTTGGCGGCGGCAAACAGCCCTTGGTCCGGATCTGGCTGGCCCCCATCAATCTCGAACGAAGCAGCGACCGGTTGCTCGGCCTGACCCGGGATTGGGCGCACAAATATGGCATTGGAATCCATCTTCACCTGTCGGAGACGCCGTATCAAAAGGAATTCTCGGCGCGTCAATATGGCAAGACATCGATCCAGCATCTGGACGACATCGGATTTCTGGGCCCGCATTTGACGGTCGGGCACGGCACCTGGGTCTGTGAAGCCGATCTCGATGTCATCGCCAAGCATGGTATGTGCATCTGCCATAACGCCAGCTCGAATCTTCGCTTGAGAAGCGGGATCGCGCCGGTGCGGGAGTTTGTCGCGCGCGGCATCCCGGTCGCGCTGGGCATCGACGAAGCCGGCCTCAATGACGATCGCGACATGCTGCAGGAGATGAGGCTGGTGAAACACCTGCACGCCCAGCCCGGAATCTACCAGAAACCGCTCGGTGCCGCGCAGATATTCCAGATGGCGACCGAGCACGGCGCGAAGTCGATCGGCTTTGGATCGGAAATCGGGACTCTGGAAGTCGGCAAACGCGCCGATCTGGTATCTCTCGATTACAAGCGCATCGCGGCGCCCTTTCTGGACAGCGAAATTCCGATCGTCGACGCCCTGATCTATCGCGCCAAGACCGAACATGTCAGCGCCGTCATGATCGACGGAAAAATCGTGTATCGAAACGGAAAATTCGCGAACGTCGATCGCGATCATACAGCGCAAAAACTGTCGGCCGATCTCAATCGTCCGCTTCGGGCGGACGAAGCGGCAAGGGCCGAATTTTCCCGCGAAGTGTTTCCTTACGTTCGCGATTTTTACAAGGACTGGAAGCTGCCGGTTCCGAAGCCGTTCTACCATCTCAATGGCCGATAATCAGATGATCCCCCGGCGGCTTCTGAAGGTGCGTGTTCACGGCATTCGCTACGAAGCCGAGGATATCTTTTCGTTCGAGTTGCGCTCCATCGATGGCGCGGAGCTTCCTCGGTTTACGGCCGGGTCGCATATCGAGATCCTGATCAAGAACGGATTGGAGCGCAGCTATTCGCTGGTCAATCCGCAGCACGAAACCCATAGATATGTCGTGGCCGTTGCCAGGGATCCGCAAAGCCGAGGCGGCTCGGAATATATGTGCGACATCTTGCGGCCGGGCCACGAGCTGCAGATCAGCGAGCCGAGCAACAATTTCGCGCTTGCGGAAGACGCCGCGGAAACGGTTCTCATCGCCGGCGGCATCGGCATCACGCCGATCTGGTCGATGCTGCAGCGGCTGGTGCAGATCAACCGTTCGTGGAGGCTGTTTTATACGGCGCGGACCAGAGAGCGTGCGGCGTTCCTGGCCGAACTTCTCGCATTGCAATCGCAATACCCCGACCGGGTCACCATCGTCTTTGACCAGGAACCGAATGTTGCCGGGCTGAATCTGGAAGCCATCGTCCGCAGCCAGTCGCCGGTGGCTCATTTCTATTGTTGCGGTCCTGCCGGTCTGTTGAACGCGTTTGAGGCGGCGACGTCTTCGCTGGATCCGGCGACGGTCCACCTCGAACGCTTTTCATCGGAACAAGCGCCGGCGCGCGGAGGCTTTGAAGTCACCCTCGCCAAATCCGGGCGGTCTTTCCTGATCCCGGCCGATAAAACGATTCTGGAAGTTCTGCTCTCCGAAGGCATCGAAGTGAGCCGGTCCTGCATGGAAGGCGTGTGCGGAACCTGCGAGACGCCGGTTCTTGAAGGCGTTCCGGATCACCGGGACTCGGTATTGTCCAAGCGGGAACGCGAAGCCAACAAGATGATGATGATCTGCTGTTCGGGCAGCAAGACCGATAAGCTCGTGCTCGACCTGTGACGCTCGAAATGAAGAGGATATGGTATGACAGATCGCGACAGTCTTTGGCAGAACCTGACACGCGACGAGATTACGCAAGCGCGGGACGCAGGCGCGGTGGTCGCCATTCCGATCGGCGCGATTGAACAACACGGCTCGCATCTTCCGGTCGATACCGATGCGCGGCTATCCACGGCGATCACCAGACTGGCGGCCACCCGTGTGAAGGCTACGAAGGTGCTGGTTGCGCCGAGCCTGCCTTATGGGTTTTCGCCGCATCATCTGAGCCATGCCGGCACCATCAGCCTCAGGCTTTCGACCTACCTCGCGGTTCTCGGCGACATCGCGTCTTCGCTGGCGCAGACCGGATTTCGCAGAATTGTCTTCGTCAATGGGCATGGTGGAAACTCCGCGCCGTTTCGTTCGAAAATCGCGGAGCTCGTCACCGATGGCATCCCGGTAACCGGGGTTGATTATTGGGCGGTCGCGGACGCCGAATGGCTGAACATGCTCAAGGGCGGATTGCGGCGTTTCGGGCACGCCTGCGAATTCGAAACCTCGTTGATGCTTGCGGTGGGCGAGGGCGATCCGACGGCAAACCAGGCCATCCGCGAGCGTTCGGCGCCGCTCAAACTGCGCACCTTGCAGCCCTGGGTCGTTCCGGGTGAATCGTCCGATCCGATCAGCGAAGTCCGCGCAGCCTGGCCGCCCATTTTTCAAGGCAACGACGCTGGCTATCACGGTGATCCGGCGGCGGCCACCATCGAGACCGGCCAGAAGATCATGCAGCTCATCGCCGACCGGCTGGCCGATTTCTTCGACAAGTTCGCGGCCATGCCGATCCGGCTGGGAACGGCGATGGGCAAAACCGCGGAACATATTTCTCCTCCCACTTCTCATCCCGCGAAAGGCGTTTGATATGAGTTATGAAAAAGTCGTGCGCGGCACGGTGGTAACGCCGGAAGCCTCCATTCCCGGCGGATGGATTGCGATCGATGGCGAGACAATCCGCGAGATCGGGGAGGGCAAGCCGCCCGCGGCGCTGGAGGTTCATGATTTCGGACAATCCTGGATCGTGCCCGGCGGGATCGATGCGCAGACTCATGCCGGCAGTTATTGGGGGCTCGCCGGTCTGGAGCCGACCAGCCGCGCGGCGGTGTGTGGCGGCATCACCACCATGGTCGAAATGCCGTTCGACAATCCGATACCGCTCAGCACCATGGAATTATTTCACGCCAAGGTGAAGGCGATCGAGAATCTCTCCTACTGCGATGTTGCGCTGTACGGCACCTGTGCGCCCCATCAAGACACCGATGAAATGTACCGATTGGCGGAGGCGGGTGTCTGTGCCTTCAAGATCTCGGTATGCGAAAGCCATCCGGTGCGGTTTCCGAGAATCCCCGCGGATCAGCAGCTGGCGATGTTGCAGGCCTGTGCTGAACTGGGCCTTCCGCTCGGTATCCATAACGAGGACCAGGAAATCGTGCGCTACAACACGCAGCGTATGCGTGAGACCGGCAAGGAAGGGCTCGCGGTTCATTCCGCCTGCAGGCCCGAAGCGGCCGAGCTTGCCGCGACGGCGCTGTTTCTTGAACTTGCCGCGGTCACGGGAGCCCAGGCCCACATCGTCCATATTTCGACGCCCCGCGGCTTCGAATTGCTCGATGGCTATCGAAAAGGCGGCCACAAGACCACGGGCGAAATTTGCGTGCATTACCTGCTGTTCGATCCCGAAAGCGATGGTGAGAAGCTGGGCGCGCTGATCAAGGTCAATCCGCCGATCCGACCGGGCGTTCGTGAAGCGCTGTGGGACCAGATCCGCAACGACCGCGTGCAGTGCATATCGTCGGATCATTCGACGATGTCGCGCGAGAACAAGCTCGGCGGATCGATCTTCGATGCCGGCCCCGGCGTTCCGGGAATTGAATCGCTGATGCCCGCGTTCTTTACCGGTGTTGAGGCTCACGAGATGGACGCGCCCGCCGCTGTCGCGCGATTCATGTCTGAAAAGCCGGCCAAGCTTTTTGGCCTTTGGCCCAAGAAGGGCGCCATCGCGGTCGGCGCGGACGCCGATCTCGCGGTGCTTCAACCCGGCCGCTTCATATACGATTCATCGAAAGCGCATGACGATGTGAACTGGAGCCCGTTCGACGGCATGACCTTCACCGCGAAGGTGGCATCGACCTTCGTGCGAGGCAGGCAGGTCTGGAACGGCGCGGATGTCATTGGACAAAAGGATCTGGGGCAATTCGTGCCGCGCCAGCAAAGCCCTTCGTGACGCTGCAAAGATGCGGGACGAACGCCGTCTCCGTGAAGATCGGGGATGCCGATGCAATGGAGTGGGCTGTCTCGACTTCGGCCTTGACACGGGCCGGCATTCGCGATGTGTTGCATTGGTATACACTTGGTCGACAGAAGCGGATATCTCCGGGTCGGATTGCAGGAAATCTGAATCGGAAATGCCGTGCTTCCGTGCTCGCATCATTTCAGGAGCGCCGTTCGGGATGGGGAATTGGGTTGGCTCTGGTTTCGGGCATCATTTGATGTTGCCGGAATATCTGTATTTGCTGCCGCGCGGGGAAGCCACGCATGCCTGAGATCGATCTTGTCGTGTCGGGAAGCGTGGTCACTCCCGAAAGCTATCAGGAAGACGCATGGATCGCCGTTAAGAACGGCAAAATCGTTTCGATCGGTATCGGCGACAAGCCGGCAGCTGAACGCTCCTATGATGCTTCCGGATGCGTCATTCTTCCCGGGGTGATCGACGGTCAAACCCATGCAGGGAGCCAGTTCGGATTCGCGGGCCTTGAGCAGACGACAAGATCGGCGGTAGCCGGCGGTATCACGACCATTGTCGATATGCCCTATGATCAGCCTGATCCGGTTTATACGCTTCAGATCATGCGGGATAAAATCGCCGCGATCGAAAAGCACGCCTATGGTGACGTGGCGCTGTACGCCACCATCACCAACGACAGCGATCTGTCGGAAGTGGGATTGTTGCGGGACGCCGGAGCCTGCGCCTTCAAGATTTCCTCGTTTGAGAATCATCCATCCAGATTCCCGCGGATTCGAAACGACAGGGCCCTGGCTCTGCTGAACTTGCTGGCGGACACGGACGTGCCGACAGGACTGCATAACGAGGACCAGGAAATCGTGCGCGCCACGATGGCTGAATTCGTGGCGCAGAATCGGACCGGCCCCGAGGACCATGAATTCAGCCGGCCTGAATCAGCGGAGCTGGTCGCCACAGCGACATTTCTGGAAATGGGACGCGCGGCGGGAGCGCATGTGCATATCGTTCACCTGTCGTCTCCGGCCGGATTCGAACTTGTGCGGCGATACCAGTCCGATGGCGTGCGCGCGACCGGCGAGATGTGCGTTCACTATCTGCATTTTGATGCGGCCGAAGACATGACACGGCTCGGAACGCTGATGAAGGTCAACCCGCCGATTCGAAGCGGCGTCCGCGACGGATTGTGGGACGAGCTCGAAAAGAGCGGCGCCGAATTCGTGTCGTCCGATCACAGCGCCTGGCCGTTGGAGCGCAAGAAGGTAAAATCGTCATTCGATGCGCCTGCCGGAATTCCCGGGCTTGAGACGCTTTTGCCGGCATTCTTTACCGGACTGAGCCAACGTCGAAAGGACGCGCCGAGGCTTGCGGCGCTGTATTTGTCGGAGCGCCCTGCCAAATTCTTCGGCATTTGGCCCCGGAAGGGCGGCATCCAGGTTGGAGCGGACGCGGATTTCGCCATCGTTCGGAACGAGGAATGGAAATTCGACGCGTCGCAAACCCTGGATGGGCTGAACTGGAGTCCCTATGACGGCGAGATTTTCTCGGCCCGCATCCAGGCCACGTTCGTGAGGGGCCGGCTCGTTTGGAATGGCACGCAAATTGAAGGTAGTCCGGGACATGGCGTCTTCATTCCTCGCTTGCCGTCCTAGCCAGCCCCGCATGTCGATACAGCGGGCGGAACTGCAGGCCTCCGGCAGACCCGAGCGGACGGCAATGGGCGCAACGGCCATGTGGCGGAGAACACAACCATGCTGCAGGTAGTCAGGAACGACGTTCGGCGGGGAGCCGGGGAGTTGCCGGAAGGGGCGGGAAGTTCCGTCACGATTCGAAACGTCTCAAAAAGCTTCCGGACCAAGAAGAGCGTTGTCCACGCCTTGACGTCCGTAGACCTCGATATCCGGCGGGGCGAGTTCGTCTCGATCATCGGCCCCAGCGGCTGCGGCAAGAGCACGCTGCTGATGCTGATGGCCGGTCTTGATGCGGCGACCAGCGGCACGATCGAAATCGATAAACGGCAAATCAAGGGGCCGAATTCCGACATTGGAATCGTATTTCAGCAGGACGCGCTGCTCGACTGGCGCAATGCGCTCTCCAACGTCATGCTTCAATGCGAGATCAGAAAGCTCGACCATGCCGCCTCGAACGCCCGGGCGGAGGAACTTCTGAAGATGGTCGGGCTGGAGCAGTTCCACGCCGCTCTGCCGCATGAACTGTCCGGTGGCATGCGCCAGCGCGTATCGATTTGCAGAGCGCTCCTGCATAGCCCGCCGCTATTGGTGATGGACGAGCCGTTCGGAGCTCTCGACGCTTTGACGCGTGATCAATTGCAGGTCGATTTGCTGCGTCTATGGACCGACCAGAAGATGACCGTCGTGTTCATTACGCATTCGATCTCGGAAGCGGTGTTCCTGAGCGACCGTATTGTCGTGATGTCGCCGCGGCCGGGGCGGATCGAGACGATCATCGACGTCGAACTCGAACGGCCCCGGCGGTTGGCCGTACGCGATACGCCCCAATACGCGCGCCATGTTCACCAGGTAACCGATATCTTCAAGTCGCTGGGTGTGCTGAAGGAGGACGAGGCATGACCGTCGAGGCGGTGGATTCCGGCATGGTCGGATCGAACGCATTCCGCCGCTATTGGCGCGAGCGGTTTGAACTGCCCTATGCCTTCATCGCGCTGGTGGTCCTGATTTTGTTATGGCAGTTCGCATGTTCGTTCATGGGAGTGCCGGCTTATCTTCTTCCCGCGCCGTATGATATCGGAAAAGACCTCGCGCTTCATATGGGCTACTTCATGCCTCATGTGCTCGCCACTTCCGTCGTCATACTTCTTGGCTTCGCCGCCAGCGTCGCGGTCGGTCTTCCCCTGGCCATCCTGCTGAGCTACTCGCCGTTCTTCAACAAGTCGCTTTATCCGCTGATCGTCGGATCCCAGGTCGTGCCCAAAGTGGCGATCGCGCCAGTAATGCTGGCGTGGTTCGGCTTCGGCCTCACGCCGAAAGTGGCGATCGTGATCGCGATCGCGTTTTTCCCGGTCGTCATCAACTCCGTCGTCGGCCTGCGCGCGACGCCGCCCCAGATGGTCTATCTGGCTCACTCGATGGGAGCGAACCTCTGGCAAATCTTCTGGCGCTTCTGTCTGCCGCAGGCGCTGCCGAGCGTTCTGGCCGGCATGAAGATGGCGGCGGTTCTTGCCGTGATCGGCGCCGTAGTCGCCGAATTCGTCGGTGCCGACGCCGGGTTGGGCTATGTGATCCTGGCGGCGTCCTCGAATTTCGACATCACGCGCCAATTCGCCGCGATCGTCCTGCTCTCCGCGCTGGGCATGGCGTTCTACTGGGTTATCGAGCTGATCGAACGCAGGCTGATACCCTGGCATGTTTCGCAGCGAACGGAGCGATGACGACATCCGTTCCGGATGCGACGCAAGTACAGCTTTTGGGAATCAAAGATGAGCCGATTGATAACTGCCGATGAGAAGGGCGTATGTGTGATCGCCGCGACGCCGTTTCAGGACGACGGAAAGGTCGATCTGAACAGCATCGACAGGCTGGTCGATTTTTATCTCGGATGCGGCGTCACCGGCATGACCATTCTCGGGATGATGGGCGAGGCCACGAAACTGTCCGAGGAAGAAAGCCGCACGGTTACCAAGCGGTTTATCAGCCGGATCGGCGGCAAGATTCCGGTCATCGTCGGCGTCAGCAATCCCGGGACCGATCTGCTGCTGCGGTTTGCGATGGATTCGATGGAGGCCGGAGCGGCCGGCGTCATGGTAGCGCCGATTTCGACGCTGCGAACGGAGGAGCAGACGTTCAAATATTTCGCCAGCGTCTGCGAGGGGCTGGGTCATTCGGTTCCGATGGTCCTGCAGGACTTTCCGCTGGCCACGCTGGTTCATATTTCGGTCGACACCATCAACAAGCTCATCGACGCCTTTCCCCAATTGGTGATGCTCAAGCACGAGGATTGCCCGGGCTTCAACAAGCTGACGAGCCTGCGGCGCGGTTCGCTCGACGGAAAACACCGGCGGATCAGCATCCTGGTCGGCAATGGCGGTCTCTATCTGCCCCAGGAACTGGCCAGGGGCGCCGACGGTGCGATGACGGGCTTTGGCTATCCGGAAATGCTGGTCGAGGTGACGCGCCGTTTCGCAGCCGGCGACGCGGCGGGAGGCGAGGACGTCTTCGATATCTATCTGCCGCTGTTGCGCCACGAGGCGCAACCGGGGATCGGATTGGCGCTACGCAAGGAAATATTGCGCCGTCGCGGCGCCATCAAAAGCAGCTTCGTCCGCGCGCCGGGACCAAGACTATCGCGTGATGATCTCGAAGAACTGGAAGGGCTCGTTCAACGGCTGGAGCGACGGCTTGCCGAAAGCCCGCTCCATCTTGAAAAAATCGCCTGAGATGATCAGCCCGCAAGGGACCATGCCACTTCGTCATTGGCGAAGAGCGATTTCAGGGAGCCGACATTGGCGACCTGCACCGATGCCGGCACCTGTCGTGGCTTCTTGACGTAGGTCACCAGGGTCGAAGAGGGCTCAAAACCGTAGAATTGCGGACCGAACACCGAGGCGAAGTTCTCGAATTTATCCAGCGCGTTTTCTTCGTCGAAGACCTGAAGATAGGCCTCGACCGCGACCGGCGCGCTGAAGACGCCCGCGCAGCCGCAGTCGGCTTCCTTCAAATGCTGAAAATGCGGTGCGGAATCGGTGCCGAGGAAGTAGTTCGGCAGGCCGCTGGTGGCGGCTTTCCGGAGCGCTTCGCGGTGTACCTCGCGCTTGAGCACCGGCAGGCAGTACATATGCGGCCGCAGCCCGCCATCGAACAGCGCATTGCGATTGAACAGCAGGTGCTGGGGCGTAATCGTCGCCCCAAGCCGGTTGCCGAATGACGACGCGACGTCCGCGCCTTCCTTGGTCGTGATGTGCTCCAGAACGACTCGCAGGCGAGGGTAACGCTGCAATGTCGGAATCAGAATTTCGTCGATGAATATTTTCTCGCGGTCAAAGATATCCACGTCATGGCGGGTCACCTCGCCATGAATGAGCAGCGGAATGCCGCGATCCTGCATGGTTTCCAGCACCCGCTGAATCTTGTCGATCGAGGTCACGCCGTGCCCCGAATTCGTGGTGGCGTGAGCCGGATAGAGTTTGGCGGCGGTAAAAATCCCGGCCTTGTGGCCTTCCGAGAGATCCTGCGGATCGGATTGGTCGGTCAAATAGCATGTCATGCGCGGCTCGAACCGGACGCCGTTTGGCACCGCGGCGTTGATACGGTCACGGTAGGCGGCGGCCTCCCGGGCGGTCCGGACCGGAGGGACCAAATTCGGCATCACGGTCGCGGTACAGAAGGCACGCGCGGTAAAGGGAACCACGGCTTCAAGAACCTCTGAATCGCGAAAGTGAACGTGAAGGTCGCTTGGCCTGCGAAAGGTTAGGCTTTGCATGAGTCCCGCCTCATAAAATTAACGCCGACGTGAATTGAGCCGTGATCCGTGTTGGCACTGCCAATTCGAGGTGCTGGCAGGGGCGTCTTAACTCCACCGGGAGCGGCTTGGCAAACGCTCGCTTGCCTTCCTTGAAAAGGGCCGGTGAGAAGATAGTCGAGTGTCAAAAGCGGTCAGGCGGAAACCTCGATCGGATCGCCTAGCGCGCTGGCCAAGCCTGCGCTTTTTTCCCCGGCCAGGTGCTCTTCCATGAGTTCGCGGGATCGCAACGCGTCTCCGGCCAAAACGGCGTCCATGATGGCAAAATGCTCCATAACGCCCGACCTGATCTGATCTTTCGTGCGATGGGGAACGAGAACATGGGTCAGGCGTCTCACATCCAATGCCAGCGATGCCGCGAACTCGTTGCCAGCCGCATCCGCGATCAGACTGTGCAGGGCATTATCTGCGTTCCAATAGTCGCCGGGGGACGGCGAGGGCAATGCCAGGAATTCATGCGCCCGGGCCCGCTGATGCTCGATCTGTTCTTTCGCAACTTTGCCCGCAGCCAGGCCGGCAAATTCCGTTTCAAGCAGCCGGCGCAAGCTGAAGGTCTCGACCAGCCGCTGGACGTCCAACCCGTCCACCATGACGAAACGGCCCGCCTCGCGTGCGATCAGCCCCTTGTTCGCCAGTCGGCCCAATGCTTCCCGAAGCGGCGTTCTCGAGACATTCAGGATCGAGGCTAATCCTCGCTCCTGCAGGATGGTTCCGGGCCTGAACTCGCCGGCGAGCATCATTTCGATCAGGCGGTTGTAAGCTTGTTCGCCGAGGCTTTCCGGCCGCAAGAGGTCGGCGCCCCGGGCTCCGGGATCTGGTCGGCCTGTTGCCCTGGTATTCACAGTTTTACCTTTGAAGTTCGCTTTTACCTTGCTTAAACAGCATGTTGCCTACAAATTCCACCTTGCGTCTTGATCTGCAGCAATTGCGCCCTGCGGCGCTCCAGTGCTAAGGCATTGCGCTGGTATACACGAAGTCTTCTCACGGTGTTTCCCAAGAATCTCGGTCGTTGCATCTCGATAATTGAATCTCGGTAATTAATGGCATTAAAGCTCGGAAGGCCGCCGGGAACTGCTTCTGACCCGGACGAAAGTTTGGAAAAGCGCCCGCTGAGCGAGGTCGCTTATACAAAATTGCTGGATCTGTACCTGGCCGGGGAACTGGCGCCGGGGACGATCCTGCAGGAGCGCAGGCTTGCGGAAAAACTGGGTATCTCGAGGACGCCGCTGCGCGAGGCGATATCGCGGCTGGCGGCCGAGGGCCTCGTGACGCCATTTGAAAATCGCTCGCCGATGGTCTCCAAAATGCCCGTACAGAAATACGTGCAGATATTGAAGACGAGAAAGTTGTTCGAGGTCGAGGCGGCCGGTCTGGCTGCCGAAAAGGGGCTGGCGCCGCGCCTGGTTCAGTCGGGCCGCGATGCAATCGCCGGGCTTCTCGAGAAAGAAAAGCCGAGCGTTGCCGAACATTGGGCCGTCGACGATCTGGTTCACGGCATGGTTTCCGACGCTGCCCAGAACAGGCTGCTGGCGACGACCATCCTCGATCTGCGCCGGCGGACACATATTTTCTCGACCGAGCGCATTCCGGACAGATTGCATCCGGGAGCGACCGAGCATCTTGCCATTCTGGACGCCGTGGCATCCGGAGACGCCGTCGCGGCGCGCAAATCGATGGCGGATCATATCGACAATGTGAGAAGCGCGATCGTGGAAGCGATTCTTGCGATAGGAAGCCCATGAAGAAGATGAAAACGAAGAGCAAAACCGAACCGGGCCGGCAAAAGGCCAAGCCGAAGCTCGAACGGGTCGCGCATAGCCGCAAAAGCACGATACGGAAGCGGGCCGGCAGGGTGAGCGTTCTGGATGCGCATACAAGCGCGCCCAGCATGGCGGACCGGGCTTATGATTATCTCACGGAGAGGTTGTCCAACGGATCGCTCCGGGGAGGGGACGTCATTCAGGAGAGCCGGCTCGCCGAGAAGCTCAATCTGTCGCGGACGCCGATTCGCGACGCGCTGGGACGGCTCGAAGGAGAGGGGCTTCTGGAGCGGTCGGGCCGCGCGCTCGTGGTGCGTCGGGTCTCCGTCAAGGAGTTCCTGGATATGCTTCACGTCCGCAGATTGATCGAGCCGGAGGCTGCGTTCCTCGCCACCGGAAAAATGGATCTGTCCCTGCTCGCCGGCCTCAAGCAAAAGGTGCTGGCGGCGCCGGAAAATCAAACCAGCGCGGATCTTTTCGCCCTCGATGAAAGCATCCATCTGAACATCGCGAACTCACTGCGAAACGATTGCCTGGCCGATCTGGTCCGTAACCTGCGGCGTCGCACCCGACTGTTCGAACTGACGGAGTTTCCCGGGAAAAATCGATCGGATCGTATTGAACACCTGAAGCTGATCGATGCCTTGATCGCCAACGACGCTCAAGGCGCGAGAAATGCCATGCTGGAGCATCTCGATATTCTGCGCGAAGAAGTGGTCGGACAAATTCGAAGCCTGTAATCCCGCACGGTTCGAAAGCGATGGAAGCGATCACTTCTGAAACGATTACTTGGGTTGCATGGGACGAGGCGCGCGATTGGCTTTGGGCTAAAGTCTATCGGCGAGCCGTGCGACCGTACTTCTCATGCAGGGCGGGAAACAGCCGGTCCGGCTTGAACGGCACCGCGGTGAAGCGGATACCGGTTGCGTCCTTGAGCGCATTGCCGAGCGCCGCGGCCACCGGATTGTACGGGCTTTCACTCATCGATTTCGCGCCCATCGGCCCGATTGTGTCGCTGGTGTCGGCGAAATACACCTCGGTGCGGGGTACATCCGCAAATGAAATCAGGTGATATTCCCGGAACTTCGGATTCATCACGCGGCCGCCATTCAGTTCCATTTCCTCGTATAGCGTCGCGCCGAGCGACTGCGCGACACCGCCCTCGATCTGGCCGCGGCACTGCATCGGATTGGCGACGATGCCGGCATCCGCAGCCTGCACGCTCTTTAATATCCTGATGATGCCGGTATCCTTGTTCACGGCGATGCGGAAGCCCTGCACATTGAACGCCACCGAGCGCGGCGTGCCGGCCGAATTGCCGTGTGCGATCAGCGTTTTTCCTTGTGCCCGCGCCGCTGTCGCGAGGTGGGCGAACGACATGCGCCGATTGCCGCAGATCACGGCATCGTTTTCAAGCACGCAGGCCTCGGCATTCATTTTGGTTTCGGCCGCGGCAAAATTCTTCAGATCGGCGGCGAGGCTTTCGGCCGCCGCCTGGGTCGCGCGTCCGGCGACGAATGTTCCGGTGCTGCCATAGGCGCCGGTGTCGTGTCCGCCATTGGCGGTGTCGGATTGGCGCAGGTGGATTCGTTCCACGGTCGTCGCCAGCGCGGTGGCGGCGATTTGCCGATGCACCGTGCTGGTGCCGTTGCCGAATTCGGCGGTGCCGACCACAAGCTCGAAGCCGCCATCCTCGCGGAGCGAGATTCTGGCGTCGGCGATATGGCCATCCGGCGGAACGGTCGTGATCATCGTCAACGCCATGCCTTCGCCGGTCAACCACTCGGCCGATAGCTCCGGCGCGGATGTGTCGTCCTGCATGGCACGCTCCACCAGGTCGAGGCATTGGTCCAGCCCGTAGCTGCCATATACGACATCATCGTGGCCCGGTCCGGGCGGAGCCAGGATCGGATCGCCTGCCTTCACCACGTTGCGTCGGCGAAAATCATACGGGCTGATGCCGAGGCTTCTCGCCAGTTCATCCATCGCCGCCTCGACCGCAAAGGTGGTTTGCGGCAGGCCGTAGCCGCGAAACGCCCCGGCCGGCACCGTATTGGTATAGACGACGGCGGCGTCGACCTTTTTGTTCGGACAATTATAGGCGCTGATGGACTCGTTGCAGGCGTGAAACAGCACCGAGCGTCCATGATTGCCGTAAGCGCCGGTGTCGGAGAGTACGTCGATTTGCAGCGCCGTCAGCGTTCCGTCCGCGGCGGCGCCGGCTTTGACAGTCACCCGCATCGGATGCCGCGTCGACGTTGCGGTGAACTGCTCTTCGCGGGTCAGTTCAAGCTTGACCGGACGCCCGGTCTTGAGCGCGGCGAGCGCCAGAATGTCCTCGACGAACATTTCCTGCTTGCCGCCAAAACCGCCGCCGACGCGCTCGCAAAACACGCGGACCTTTTCCGGCGCCAGATCGAAGATCTCGGCCAGCCCGCGGCGCGCCAGGAACGGCGTCTGGGTGCTGGAGCGGACGTTGAGGACGCCATCCGCATCGACCCAGGCAACGCCGCCATGGGTTTCCAGATGGCCGTGCTGAACCCGCTGGGTCGTGAACGTGCCCTCATAGGTGACGGCGGCCTGCGCCAATGCAGCCGCGACATCGCCGAATTCACCATGGATTTCGACGATGATATTGCGTGACGCATTGCTGACGCGCTGTTCGACCGTCTTGTCGGGATGGATGGCGGGCGCGCCAGGCGCGATCGCCTCCGCGGGGTCGAACACGGCGGGCAGGATATCGTATTCGATCTTGAGACGGCGGCAGCCTTCCTCGGCGGCGGCCTCGCTATCGGCGACCACGGCAGCGACCTTCTGGCCGATGAAGCGCACGACATTGTCGAGCACGCGGGTATCGTCGGGATTCCGGGTCAGGCGCTCATGCCGCGCGGTGGAAAACAGCCGGTCCGGCGCATCCTCATGCGTGAACACCGCATGCACGCCGGGCACCGCCAGCGCGGCGGTCTTGTCGATCGAGCGGATATTGGCGTGCGGATGCGGCGAGCGCGCCATTTTGATGTGCAGCAGGCCTTCCATCGCGATATCGAACGTATAGCGCACGGCCCCGGTGACCACTTGCGGCCCGGCCGGGGCGGGCAGGCTGCGGCCGAACGCCGTACCGGCCGCGGCGTCTTCCACATTGTTCCGGTCGTTGAGCGCGTCTTCGATGGCGCGGTAGCCGGTGCAACGGCAGAGGTTGCCTTTCAACGCCGCATCGAGATCCCGCCGCTGCGCCTGGTTCAGCGAGGCGCAGGTCAGGATCATGCCGGCGGTGCAAAACCCGCATTGAAAAGCCTGGGCGTCAAGGAATGCCTGCTGCATCGGATGGATGCCGCCATCGGGGGCGAGGCCTTCAATCGTCGTGATGGCATGGCCATCGGCGCGGAACGCCGGGATCAGGCAACTATGCACCGGTTCGCCGTCGAGCAGCACTGTGCAGGCGCCACAGTCACCAGCGTCGCAGCCTTTCTTCACGCCAAAATGCCCGAGATCGCGCAGAAACGTTCGCAAGCACTGCCCGGTCCCGGGACGTTCGAAAAAATCCTTGCCGTTGACTTGATAGCTTATGACTGCACCTTGGGTAGAACGGATCAGCTTTTTGACCTTGGCGAACACCCGCGTTCATCAACGATCAGCATCCCCTTGATACTATATGGCTGCATGGAAGCAATTGGCGGGCCACCGAAGCCCTTATCAAACCGGCAATAAAGCGTGCTGCTGGGGCAGGGCCAATCGAGCCAATCACTGTCTCAATGGCCGAATATACGTGTCAGGAAAAGAGAAGCAGTGGGTTGGATGCGGCGCGGAAGCGCGCTCGAGGAGAGGCCTAAATGGGATTTCGCGTCTTGATCATCGGCGGCACGGGGCAGGTGGGAGCTGCGGTGATGCGGGCGCTGGCCGCAGAGCCGTCCTGCGCTGAAGTCGTGATGGTCAATCGCAGGGCGGTTTCTCTGACCGCCCATCCCCATGTGCGGCAGGTGATCCTGGATACGGCGGCCGCCCAGTTTTCGGCTGAAGTGACCAAGCTTGCGCAGAGCATGGTGGCGCAAGGGGATCCTGTTTACGGGGCATCCTGTGTGGGCGTCGGTCAAGGCAGCATGAAGTGGAGCGAGGAGGAATTGAAAGCCCTCGAAATCGGCGTGGTCGGCGGTTTTGCCCGCGGTTGTCAGGCCGGCGGCATTACACGGTTTTCTCTGCTCTCTGCCGTGGGAAGCTCCGCGAAAAGCAGGATTCGCTATGTGCGGGTCATGGGGTTGAAGGAAGAGATGGTTCAAGGGATCGGCTTCCAGCATCTCGCGATTTTTCGTCCGGGAATTATTGCAGGCAATGTTCACACACCGCTCTATGCAGCTTGGTTGGGGCGTCTGATTCCGGGACGGTTCGGCACGATCGAGCAAGACGATATCGGGCGCGCCTTTGTCGCTGAGTACATCAGCAACCCGGCTCCAAGCGGGGTTGTGTATCTCGAAAATGGAGCGATGAGGCAGAGGTCTCGCGCGTTGAAACAGTTCCACTAGGTAGGGGCCTTCGTCGCCTCTTGCCCATGCCCTACGTCAAAGCGAACAAGTCACGACGCGGGCCCCGCGGCGCAGCGCTTGATGTCCTTTTCGCTGATCTTCAAAGAACTCGCTTTTACAAGGCGGAGCCCATCGGCCGTCGGAGCGGAAGTCGTCTGGACGGCTCGGAGCCGGCGAGAGCGAACGCTATAACGGCACAATCCGCTGGGCGGCGGCCAGAATATACAATTCGCATAAGGTATATTATGGAATATTTATATGTACAATTGGATCAGATATTTAGCGTGAAATCCTGACGACTGACATCAGTTTCAACACCGCCCTGAAGCGCCTGCCCGTGGTGGCTCTGCCGATAGCCCTGAGGATCCGACGGCATGGTCCGAAAGCCGTTCTTGCCGTCGCGTGCTGACGCTGAAATAACGCGCATCAAGCGAGATCGCAGATGACCCGGCGGCGCCGGGCTCGTATAGGTCTCTCAACAACAATACGTCCCAAGGGAGAAAACCGGATGAGCTTCTCGAGACGCTCGTTGCTCAAGGCGACCGCGGCATCGGCCGTTATCGGCGGTGTTGGCGCGCCGTTGGTGGCGCGGGCGCAGCAGGCCGAGTTCAGCTACAAGTTCGCCAATAATTTGCCGGACTCGCATCCGCTCAACATCCGCGCCAAGGAGATGTCGGCGGCGATCAAGACCGAAACCGATGGCCGGTTCGATCTTCAGGTTTTCCCCAACAGCCAGCTCGGCTCCGACACCGATACGCTGAGCCAGCTCCGTTCCGGCGGCGTCGAATTTTTCACCTTGTCCGGGCTGATCCTGGCGACGCTGGTGCCGGCGGCCTCGATCAACGGGATGGGGTTTGTGTTTCCGGATTATCCCACGGTCTGGAAGGCCATGGATGGCGATCTGGGCACCTATGTCCGCAAGGAGGTCGCCAAGGCCAATATCGTGGCGATGGAGAAGATCTGGGACAACGGCTTCCGGCAGACCACCTCCTCGACCAAACCGATTACCGGACCGGACGATTATAAAGGCTTCAAGATCCGCGTGCCGGTTTCGCCATTATGGACATCCATGTTCAAGGCGTTCGACGCGGCGCCGGCCTCGATCAATCTCAGCGAGGTCTATTCGGCGCTGCAGACCAAGATCGTCGAGGGACAGGAAAATCCGCTGGCGCTGATTTCGACCGCGAAATTCTATGAAGTCCAGAAATATTGTTCGCTGACCAACCACATGTGGGACGGCTACTGGTTCCTGGCCAACCGCCGCGCCTGGGAGGCGCTGCCGGACGATATCCGGACCATCGTCAGCAACAACGTCAACGGCGCCGCCCTGAAGGCCCGGGAGGACACCGCGAAGCTCAACGCCACCGTGCGCGACGAACTCGCGTCTCAGGGCCTGGCGTTCAACCAGCCGGATGCCGCGCCGTTCCGTGAAAAACTCCGTTCGGCCGGTTTCTATTCCGAGTGGAAAGGCAAATACGGCGAGGAGGCATGGTCGCTGCTCGAAAAGGCCGTCGGCAAGCTGTCGTAACGGACGGACACGGATAGCCCGCAGAATAAAACCATAGGGGAGAACCGCGGGGCATGGTTCAGATCGAATTCACGCAAGTGACGATCGGCGAGGTGACGTCCCCTCGCCGCCGCTCGGTCGCAGCATCGCTTGAGGCTTTCCTTGGCAGGCTCGTGGAAATTCCGGCGGCTATGCTTGTGGTCGCCGAGATCGCGATCCTGTTCGCCGGCGTGATCTGGCGTTACGTGCTGCACCAGCCGCTGGTCTGGTCGGACGAACTGGCCTCGATTCTTTTTCTGTGGCTTGCGATGCTGGGCGCGGCGGTCGCGTTTCGCCGCGCCGAGCATATGCGGATGACGGCGATCGTCGCCAGCGCCAGGCCGGCGATGCGGGCCTATCTCGATGTCGTTGCGACCTGCGCCGCGCTGGCGTTCCTGCTGCTGATCGTCTGGCCGGCCTATGATTACGCCTATGAGGAAAGCTTCATCACCACGCCGGCGCTGCAAATCCCCAACATCTGGCGCGCGATCGCGCTGCCGATCGGCGTTTGCCTGATGGGGCTGTTCGCATTGCTGCGGCTGGCGCGGACCGGCGATTTCAGGATCCTGCTGAGCGCGGTGCTGTCGGTGGCCGCCTTGATCGCGATTTTCTGGCTGGCGCAGCCGTGGCTGCGGCCGCTCGGCAATATCAACCTGATCATCTTCTTTGTCGGCGTGGCCGGCTTTTGCGTCTTCGCCGGCGTTCCGATCGCCTTCGGCTTCGGACTGGCGGTCTATGGCTATCTGGCGCTGACGACGCACACGCCGCTGATGGTGCTGGTCGGCCGCATGGACGAGGGCATGAGCCACCTGATCCTGCTGGCGGTGCCGCTGTTCGTGTTTCTGGGGCTGCTGATCGAGATGACCGGGATGGCGCGCGCCATGGTGGCGTTCCTGGCGAGCCTGCTCGGTCATGTCCGCGGCGGCCTGCATTACGTGCTGTTGGGAGCGATGTATCTGGTGTCGGGCATTTCGGGCTCGAAGGCCGCCGATATGGCCGCCGTGGCGCCGGTGCTGTTTCCGGAGATGAAGCAGCGCGGCGCCAAGCCCGGCGATCTCGTTGCCCTGCTCGCCGCGACCGGCGCGCAGACCGAAACCATTCCGCCGAGTCTGGTGCTGATCACGATCGGTTCGGTGACCGGCGTTTCGATCTCGGCGCTGTTCACCGGCGGCCTGCTGCCGGGCGTGGTGCTGGCGATCACGCTGGCGGCGCTGGTGTGGTGGCGCTATCGGACCGAGGATCTGGGTCACGTCAAGCGGGCCGGCGCCGGCGAGATTTTCAGAACCTTCGTCGTCGCCCTGCCCGCGCTGGCCCTGCCCTTCGTGATCCGCGCCGCCGTGGTCGAAGGCATCGCCACTGCGACCGAAGTGTCGACCATCGGCATCGTCTATGGCTGCATCGTCGGCCTTCTGATCTACCGCCGCTTCGACTGGCGGCGGCTGGGGCCGATGCTGGTCGATACCGCCTGCCTGTCCGGCGCAATCCTGCTGATCATCGGCTCGGCGACCGGCATGGCCTGGGGATTGACCCAATCCGGATTTTCGCGCGCGCTCGCGGCCGCCATGACCGGCCTGCCCGGCGGTCCGGCGTCGTTCATCGCGGTTTCGATCGTGGCGTTCGCGATCCTCGGCAGCGTGCTCGAGGGTATCCCGGCGGTCGTGCTGTTCGGCCCGCTGCTATTTCCGATCGCGCGTGCAGTCGGCGTACACGAGGTCCATTATGCGATGATCATCATCCTGGCGATGGGCATGGGGCTGTTCGCGCCGCCGTTCGGGGTTGGCTATTATGCAGCCTGCGCCATCGGCCGGGTTGATCCCGCCGAGGGGATCAGGCCGATCTGGGGCTACATGCTGGCGCTGCTGGCAGGCCTGATCGTGGTGGCGATCTTTCCCTGGATATCGATCGGCTTCCTGTAGAATGTAATTCTACTTCGCTGGATCAGATTTATCGCCTATCTATTTGTTCGGGCATGTTGTTTTCGAGGAATCGGTCGCTCCTTCAGGGGCAAGTCCAAGGCTAGATATTTCGATGAAAGGTGGGTGGCCGATGAACGCCAGCCAAAGCCAATACACTATCGGATTAGACAAGACGCCGGCCAATTTCGTGGCCCTGACGCCGCTGAGTTTTCTGGCGCGGACCGCCTCGATCTATCCCGATCATATCAGCACGGTTTACGAAGGCCGCGTCTTCACCTGGTCGGAGACCCATGCCCGTTGCCGTCGCTTTGCGTCGTTCCTCTCCCGCCGCAATATCGGCTACGGCGACACCGTCGCGGCGATGCTGCCGAATATCCCCGCGATGAACGAAGCGCACTTCGCCGTGCCGATGGCCGGCGCCGTGCTCAACGCGCTCAACATCCGGCTCGATGCGCCTTCGATCGCATTCCAGCTCGATCATGGCGGCGCGAAGCTGATCCTGGTCGATCCGGAATTCGCCGGCGTGATCGCGGAAGCGCTGACGCTAATGAAGGGTCCGAAGCCGTTTGTCGTTGACGTCGACGACGAGGCCTTTGCGGGCGGCGAACGCATTGGCAAGATCGAATATGAAGATGCGCTGGCCCAAGGCGATCCAGCTTTCACGGCGCTGCCGCCGCACGATGAATGGGACGCGATCGCGCTCGGCTACACATCGGGCACCACGGGCAATCCCAAGGGCGTGGTGACTCACCACCGCGGCGCCTACCTCAACGCGGTCAGCAACATCCTGGCGGGTAACCTCGGCCAGCATCCGGTCTATCTCTGGACGCTGCCGATGTTTCACTGCAACGGCTGGTGCTTTCCCTGGACCATCGCCGCGGCCGCCGGCATCAATGTTTGCCTGCGCAAGGTGGACCCCGCCAAGATCTTCGAACTGATCATGAGGCGCGGCGTCACCCACATGTGCGGAGCTCCGATCGTCTACAACACGCTGATCAACGCGCCCAGTGCGCCGAAGGGAGCGGCCGTTCGGCCGGTCGCCGGACTGATCGCGGGCGCGGCGCCGCCGGTGGCCGTGATCGAGGGTGCCGAGCGCATCGGCATCAAGCTCACGCACGTCTATGGCCTGACCGAAGTTTACGGCCCGGCGTCAGTCTGTGCGGAGCAGCCCGGCTGGGACGAACTCCCGGCCCATCAGCGGGCGGAGCTCAAACGCCGCCAGGGCGTGCCCTACCCGCTGCAGGAAGCGGTGACGGTGATCGATCCCGTAACCATGCGGGAAGTGCCGTGCGACGGCGAGACCATCGGAGAAGTCATGTTCCGCGGCAACATCGTGATGAAGGGATACCTGAAGAACGAGAAGGCCACGCAGGAAGCCTTTGCCGGCGGCTGGTTTCACACCGGCGATCTCGGCGTGCGCGACGAGCATGGCTATGTCATCATCAAGGACCGTTCCAAGGACATCATCATTTCCGGCGGAGAGAACATCTCCTCGGTCGAGGTCGAGGATGTCCTCTATAAGCATCCCGCGGTGCTGTTCGCGGCCGTGGTGGCAAAGCCCGATGCAAAATGGGGCGAAGTGCCCTGCGCTTTCGTGGAATTAAAGCAAGGCGCGCAGGCCACCGAAGCCGAGATCATCGCGTTCTGCCGCAGCCACATGTCGGGCTTCAAAACGCCGAAGGCCGTGGTGTTCGGATCGATCCCGAAGACGTCGACCGGAAAGATCCAGAAATTCGTGCTGCGCGACCAGGTGCATTCGGTCGACGCCATATCGGCGTAAGCGCGGCATCAACCCGCTTTGCGACCGTGATGGCTATGCAGTTGCGACGACAGCATGCGCCGCCATTCGTTGAATTCCGTACTCGCGGTATCGCGCGGCCGCGGAAGGTCGATGTTATATTCATGGTCGATCCGGCCCGGTCCGGGCGACATCACCACGACCCGGTCGGCCAGGAAGATCGCCTCGTCGATCGCATGGGTGACGAACAAAACCGTAAGGCCGGTCCGCGACCATATCTCGATCAACTCGTCCTGCAGCCGTTCACGCGTCATCGCGTCGAGCGCACCGAACGGCTCATCCATCAGCACGACTTCGGCATCATTGGCGAGAACGCGGGCGATGGCGACACGCTGCTTCATGCCGCCGGAGAGCTGGTGCGGATAGACGTCGGCGAAGTGCTGTAGCCCGACGAGATCGATGAAATGATCCACTGTTTCGCGGATTTCGGACTTGGCGCGCCCCCTCGATTTAGGTCCGAAGCCGATATTGTCGCGAACGCTGAGCCAGGGAAACAGACCGTAATCCTGGAACACCATGCCACGGCTCGGCCCCGGACCCGATATCGGCATGCCCCACATCAGGTTGTCGCCGTGGGTCGCGGTTTCGAACCCGGCGGCCATCCGCAGCAGCGTGGATTTGCCGCAACCCGAAGCGCCGATCAGACAGATGAATTCGCCCTTTTTTACCCGCAGATTGGCGCCCCGCAGGGCCTCGATGGAGCGCCCGTTCTGCGAATAGGTCTTCCCGACATTTTTCATTTCCAGGATCGGGATCGTGGCTTCAGCCATGCGACGGACTCCAGGCCAGAAGCCGTCGTCCGGTCAGCATCACCAATTGGTCGGACAGGAAACCCACAGTGCCGATCACGATCATTCCGGAGATCACGATTTCGGTTCGCGAGAGCTGACGGGCTTCCATGATGATGGCTCCGAGCCCGGTTTGCACACCGGTCATTTCGCCGACGACGATCACCACCCATGCGAAGCCCAGTCCGAGCCGCATGCCGGTGAAGATGGATGGCAGCGCGGCGGGCAGCACGACGCGAAAAAATTGCGCCGAACCGCTGCAGCCAAGCATTGCCGCGGCTTCGAACAATCGCGGCTCGACCGAACGCACGCCAAAAATGGTGTTCACCAGGATGGGATAGAACGCGCCGAGAAAGACCAGAAAGAACGCCGAGCGCGGCCCAAGCCCGAAGATGATCATCGCCAGCGGCAGCCACGCCGTGACCGGCACCGGCCGAAGAATTTGAAGGGTTGGATCAACCACCTGCCGCACCAGCGGTACCCGGCCGATCAGCATTCCCAACGGCAGCGCCACCATCAGGGCCAGCGCGAAGCCGCCATAGACCCGGCTGACCGATGCCAGCAAATGAATGTACAGGGTGCCGCTATAGGCATCGTCATTGATGCCGCCAACGGCGAGATCCCTCAATTCGAGCCAGACGTCATAGGGCGGCGGGATCAGGCTGCCCGGCCGTCCCACCGTGGAAAAATGCCAGATCGCCAGCAGCACAATCGGAAACGTGACCGCCAACAGCACGGGCCGCAGCCGCGGCCACCATGTCGCGGCCCATGAAACCTTATGCGCAGAGGCGGTCTCGTCTCCGGTATCGGATGCGAGCGTCGTCACCATCAGGTCGGCTTCATCGCATCGACGAAGCTGGTATCGATGAAGGTGGCGAAGTCAGGCAGGCGCTTGATCTGTTTCAGCGCCAGCATGTGGTCCGCATAGACTTTGGATTCCTCGATTTCCTTCGGCCCAAGCCGCCACGTCAGTTCGACATTGGGCACCGAAGCCTCGATCGCTTCCTTCTTCTGCCCGAGCTTGCCGGACGCCATCGCGACCATCGCGTCCTTGTTGGTCGCCGCGAAATCGGTCGCCCGCTGGTGAATGCCCATCATCACCCGCACGAGATCTGGTTTCTCGGTGATGACGTCGCGATGCGTGCCGAACACCATGTTGAGCGAGCCCATCGCGGTCGAATACGGATATTCGACCAGCGTGCCGACACCGCTGGACAGCGATACGCCAGGACCGGGTTCGGCGCCGACATAGGCGTCGATATCGCCGCGTGACAGCGCGATATGCATTTCGCTGAAGGAAACGCGGACCGGCTCGACGTCCTTGATCGTCATACCTTCCATGCGCAATCGCTCCAGAAAGAAGACTTCCTGTGTGGTTCCCGGAAAGACCGCGACGCGTTTACCCTTGAGATCCCTGATCGAAGTGATGCCCTCACCTTTCTTCGCGATGATGGCCATGCCGCGATTGCAGGTCGAGGCGATCACCACCACCGGCTCACCGGCCGCGGCACCGAGGATCGCAGCGGCAATACCGAACGAGCCGAAGTCGACCGACTTGGTCACGACGGCATTCTTGCATTCGGTCGGCGTTTCGAACGGCAGCACTTCGATCTTGTAGCCGGCGGGCACGAACTGGTCATAGAAATACGGCGCAATGGAATGGATCAGCTTCAGGGCGCCGGCGCGAATGACAATCGGCTCGCCCTCGGCGCGCACGATGGCGGGGGCTGCGAAAATTCCGACCCCAAGGGCGGCAATGAATTCACGACGGCGGATCCTGGATGTCATCAAACTAGCTCCTGTGTCGAGCTATTTTAATGCAACAAACATGCCGACCGAGAGGGTTTGCACGGCTGCTCGGTGGATGCTCGCCGCCATGTGATGTGAGGCTGAGCAAGAAACGCACCGGCTCCGATTGACATGGCAACGCGCCCTATCGCGGTTGTTCCAGCGTCAGCCGCATCCCGTCATAGGCCGGGATGACATTCGGCGGCAGGCTCTGGCGCAGCACCTCGTAATCCAGGTCGGCATGCATGTTGGTGATGACGGCCCGGCGCGGCTTGAAGCGATCGATCCAGGACAGGGCGTCGTTGACGCTGAAATGGCTCGGGTGCCCGGCATAGCGCAAACCGTCGACAATCCACAGCTCAAGATTTTCCAAAAAGGGCCAGCTCTCGGCGGGAATATCGTTGAGGTCGGGCGTGTAGGCGGCATCGCCGATGCGGTAGCCCAGCGCCGGAATATGGCCATGTTGCAGGATGAACGCCGATACCGTCAACGCGCCGCCCTTCCCGTCGATGATGCGGCTCTCGCCGGCTTCGATCGCGCGATGGTCGAGAATCGGCGGATAGTCGCTGCCTTCAGGCGCGACGAAGCAATAGGAAAACCGCGTGACGACGTCCTTGGCGGTTAACTGGTTCAAATAAACCGGGATACGGCGGCGCTGATTCATTACCACCGAACGCAGATCGTCGATCCCGTGGGTCTGGTCGGCATGCTCATGCGTGAGAAACACCGCGTCGATGTGATCGACTTCGGCATCGATCAACTGTTCGCGCAAATCCGGCGCGGTATCGATGACGATCCGGGTCACGCCATTGTCGGATGCCCGTTCGGCCATCAGCGAGCAGCGGCGGCGGCGGTTCTTCGGGTTGGTGGGATCGCACGCGCCCCAGCCGAGCGCGGGGCGCGGAACGCCGGCGGATGAGCCGCAGCCCAGAATGGTCAGTGTCAGCGTCATGCCGCGGTTTCCACGGCCGGGACTTTGCTGAACAGGCGGAAGAAATTCTCGGTCGTCTGTCGCGAAATCTCCTCCAGCGATACGCCGCGGGTCTCTGCCAACACCTTGGCTGTTTCCACGACATAAGACGGTTCGTTGCGCTTGCCGCGGAATTTGCCGGGAGCCAGATACGGCGCGTCGGTCTCGACCATGATACGGTCCGCCGGCAATTCAGCCGCGAGGTCCCGCAAGGCCTGCGACTTCTTGAAGGTCAATATCCCGGTGAACGAAATCGAAAGCCCGAGGCCGATCGCTTTCATCGCGAGTTCGCGTCCGCCGGTGTAGCAATGCAGCACCGCGCGAAACGGCCCCTTTGACATTTCATCTTCAAGGATGCGGCCGCATTCATCGTCGGCCTCGCGGGTATGGATGACCAGCGGCAGGCCGGTTGCGCGTGCGGCGGCGATATGCGCGCGGAAGCCCCGCTCCTGCGCTTCGCTCGAGCCGGGCTCATAGAAATGATCCAGTCCGGCCTCGCCCAGCGCAACGACCTTCGGGTGCGCTGTCAGCTCGATCAGCTCGCTTGCCGGAATACCGTCTTCTTCGTCGGCCTGAAGCGGATGGGTGCCGACCGAGCAATAGACGTTCGGAAAACGCGCGGCGATCTCGAGTAAAGCGGGAAGCCGCCTCACCCGGGTCGAGATCGTGACCATGCGCCAGATCCCGGCGGCTTCGGCACGCGCGACGATGGCGTCGAGATCGTCGGCGAAGTCCGGAAAATCGAGATGGCAATGGCTATCGATCAGCATCGGCGTCAACGTTCAGTCGGCAGTCGGTTCGATGTAACGCGGGAACACGGGCGCAGGCGTCGGCAGCACCGTACCGGGCTTGATCCGCGTGCCAAGGGCCGCAAAATCTCGGGCGTCCTCGGGAATGCCGAGAATATCCAGCATCCGTACCGAGGCCTCCGGCATCGCCGGCTGAACCAGGATGGCGATCTGCCGGACCACCTCCGCCGCCACGTATAACACGGTACGCTGGCGCGCCGGATCGGTCTTCGCCAGCGCCCACGGCGCCTCGCCCGCGAAATAACGGTTGGCCTCCGCCACCACGGACCAGACCGCGTTGAGCCATTGGTGAATCTGCTGCGTCGCCATCGCCGTTCGTGCGTGTCCGATCATGGCGTCGGCCTCGGCAAGGATGGCCTGATCGGTCGCGCTGAAGGTGCCGGGCTCGGGCAGCACGCCGCCATGTTGTTTGGCGATCATCGACAGCGAGCGTTGCGCCAGATTGCCGAAATCGTTGGCGAGATCGGCGTTGATGCGTGCGACGATGGCTTCGTGGTTGTAGCTGCCATCCTGCCCGAACGGCACCTCGCGCAGGAAGAAATAGCGCATCTGATCGACGCCATATTGATCGGCGAGGTTGAAGGGGTCGACGACATTGCCGACCGATTTCGACATCTTCTCGCCCCTGTTGAACAGGAAGCCGTGGGCGTAGACGCGCTTCTGTATGGGAATGCCGGCCGACATCAGGAAGGCCGGCCAGTACACCGCATGGAAGCGGATGATGTCCTTGCCGATGATGTGTACGTCGGCCGGCCAATAGTGCCAGTTGGCATCGCTCTCGTCGGGAAAGCCGACGCCGGTGATGTAGTTGGTCAATGCATCGACCCAGACATACATGACATGCTCGGGGTCGTTCGGCACCTTGACGCCCCAGTCGAACGTGGTGCGCGAGATCGACAGATCCTTCAGCCCGCCCTTGACGAAGCTGACAACTTCGTTGCGGCGCGAGTCCGGTCCGATGAAATCGGGCTGGTCCCTGTAAAGCGCGAGCAGCCTGTCCTGATAGGCGGAGAGCCGGAAGAAATAGCTTTTCTCCTCGACCCACTCGACTGGCGAACCCTGCGGGCCGCGGCGTATATTATCTTCGCCGATCTTGGTTTCGTCCTCGGCGTAATAGGCCTCGTCGCGCACCGAATACCAGCCGGAATAGGCGTCGATGTAAATGTCGCCGGCCTCTTGCATCCGGCGCCAGATTTCCTGCACCGACCGGTGGTGCGCCGGTTCGGAAGTGCGGATGAAACGGTCGAACGAAACGTTCAGGCGCTGATCCATTTGCTTGAACCGGCCGGCATTGCGCGCGGCGAGATCGGCCGGAGTCATGCCCTCGTTTTGCGCGGTCTGAATCATCTTCAGGCCGTGTTCGTCGGTGCCGGTCAGGAAAAAGACGTCCTTGCCGTCGAGCCGCTGAAAGCGCGCCAGCGCATCGGTCGCGATCGCCTCATAGGCGTGACCGATATGCGGCGTGCCGTTCGGATATGCGATCGCGGTCGTGATGTAGTAGGAATTTCGATCTGCCGGGTTCCCGCTCTTTGCGACCGGAGCGATCTGCCCGCTTGCGATGATCTTCTCCGGCTTTTTCGCAGCGGTTTTCGCCGGCGCGGACTGGCGCGTCTTCGGCGCGGTCTTTTTCACAGACTTCGCTGGGGCCTTTTTCTTGGCAGCCTTCTTGGCGTCTTTCTTGGCAGCTTTTTTCGCCACCGTCCGCTTGACCGTTTTCTTGGTGCTTTGCTTGGTGGTTTTTTTAGCGGCTTTCTTCGCCGCCTTGCTGGCTTTGCTGGCCGCAACCTTGCTCTTCTTGACGCGTTTTTTCGTTGCCGCAGCCTTGCCGGCGCGGGCCGCCCGCGCCTTCCTGGCCGGCTGCTTTTTGGAAGCTTTTTTCGGAGACTTTCTCTTCGGCGTCGCCACCACAAATTCCTTCACTTGGTCAAACGGGATTGCCGGAAATAATCTTGTTGAGGCGTTACTGCGTTGCTTCTGCAAGCAGCCCGAACACCGAGAAAACCAGCGGCTTTCTGTCGAGATTATAGGTTTCGGCATCGCGCGCGGCGCGATTGATCTTTTCCCATACCTCCGCCAGCCGTGCAAGGCGGGGCAGGTTCGCGTTGTCGCGGGCGCCCGCGCGCAAGCGCTCGCCGACCCAGCGCTCCACGCTGTCGACAAAGGCGGTCAATGCGCCCCGGTCGCTGCCGCCGAGCGTGTCGCCCAGCGCGTGCAGTTCGCGCAGGTCGAGCCGCGGCAACCCCGCCAGCAGCACCGCCGTCCGTTGCTGAAGCTTCAGGGCATCGCCGCCGAGCAGGGTCAGCGCGCGAGCCACGCTGCCCTCTGCCGCTGCGGCGGCATCGGCCAATGCGGGGTCGTCGGCCGAAAGGCCCGCGGCCCCGGCCGCAGCGCGGATCACGTCGGCGGCCGCCAGCGGCCGCAACAGCAGTTTGCGGCAGCGGGAGAGGATGGTCGGCAGGACGCGCGCCGGGGCGTGGCTGACCAGCAGGAACAGCGAGCGTTGCGGCGGCTCCTCCAGCACCTTGAGCAGCGCATTGGCGGCGTTGGGATTGAGTTCATCGACGGTATCGACGATGCAGACCCGCCAGCCCTCCACCGCCGCCGTCGAGCCGAAGAACGAAATCGTCTCCCGCGTCTCGTCGACCGTGATCACGGTGCGCATCACGCCCTTGTCATTGGCGGTGCGTTCCAGCGTCAGCAGGCCGCCATGCGCGCCGGCGCCGACCTGGCGGGCGACGGAATCGGATGGATCGACCCGCAATGTCCCGGCGTGCTGCACGTCCATTCCAAGCGGATCGCGATGGGCGAGCACGAATTTGGCCATGCGATAGGCCAGCGTCGCCTTGCCGATGCCCTGCGCGCCTCCGATCAGCCAGGCATGCGGAATGCGCCCGCCGCGATAGGCATTCAGCAAGGCCGTCTCGGCCTCGCGATGTCCGAACAGCTCGGTGGTTTCGCGCGGATGCCGGGCGGCGACCTGCGATTCGGTTTGACGGGGACTCATGCTGAATGGACCGCCTTGCCGGCGTTGGCGGGAAGCAGGCGGTCGCGCACGGCAGACCATACGGCGGTGGCAACCGTCGCGGGATCGGCGTCGGCATCGATCAGCACGCAGCGTTGCGGCTCGCGCGAGGCGATCTGCCGGTAGGCCTCGCGCAATTCCCGGTGAAACCTGACGTCTTCGGACTCGAACCGGTCGGCTACGCCGGCGCCGCGGCGGGCGGCCGCGCGTTGCAGGCCGACCTCGACCGGAACATCCAGAATGATCGTCAGATCCGGCTTGAGATCGCCGATCGTCACCCGCTCCAGCGCATTCAATACCGCAGGGGCCACATGTCCGAGCTTGCCCTGGTAGACGCGCGTGGAATCCGAGAAACGGTCGCACAGCACCCAGGTTCCTTGACTCAGCGCCGGCTGAATCACGGAACGCACATGGTCGTCGCGCGCGGCCGCGAACAGCAGCGTTTCGGCATCGGGGCCCAGCAGCTTGCCCATGCCGGACAACAGCAGATGCCGGATGATCTCGGCGCCCGGCGATCCGCCCGGCTCGCGCGTGACCAGGGTACGCAGCTTCGCCGCGTTGAGATGCTCCGCGAGCGTCTTGATCTGGGTGGATTTGCCCGCCCCCTCGCCGCCCTCGAATGTGATGAAGCGCCCGCGCCCGGAGGATCGTTTGACCGCTGTCTTGGCCGTGTTCAGAGCTTTGGCCATGTTCAGAGCTTCTCGATGCCTGCGCGAAACGCTCCGATCACGAGTTCGCCGACACCGTCCATCGCCCGCCGCATCATCGATCCCCTGCCGATCGATTCCGCCGCATAAACCGGCGTCTCCACGGCGATGTTGCCGTTTCGCCAGACCCTGACGACGCCGACCGGCTGGCCCGGCTCGATCGGCGCCCGTACCGGTCCATTGTAGACGATACGCGCGATCAGCTTGTCGTTTCCGTTCTTCTGCACCATCACGTCGATCGGCTCGGGGCTCGCAAGCTTGACCGAGCCGCTGTCGCCGCCGAACACCTTGGCGTATCCGACCAATTGCTGCGCCGCGAACAGGGTTTTGACCTCGAAATTGCGAAATCCCCATTCCAGCATTTTCTTGGTCTCGGAGGCGCGGTCTTCGGAATCCTCGAGCCCGTTGACGACGCCGATCAGCCGTATCCCGTTCTGCACGGCCGAGCCGGCCATGCCGTAGCCGCCCTCCTTGGTGTAGCCGGTCTTGAGACCGTCGGCGCCATCCAGCGAAGCCAGCAGCGGATTGCGGTTCAGCTGCCTGATCTTGTTCCAGGTGAATTCCTTCTCGCCGAACAGTTTGTAGGATTCCGGATAGGTCAGGATGAGGTAGCGCGCCAGTTTAGCCAGTTCGCGCGCGGTCATCTTGTTGCCGGGGTCGGGCAGGCCGTTGGAATTGGCGAAGGTCGATTGCGTCAGGCCGATCTCGCGGGCGCGTTTCGTCATCATTTCGGCGAAGCTCTGCTCGTTGCCGGCCATCCCCTCGGCGAGCGCGATGCAGGCATCGTTGCCGCTCTGGATGATGGCGCCGTGCAGGAGATCGTCGACCGAGACCTTGCTGTTGAGGGCGGCAAACATCGTCGAGGTGCCGGAGGGGGCGCCGCCCTTGCGCCAGGCGTTTTCGCTGATCCGGTATTCGTCGGTCAGCTTGACGCCGCCCTGCTGGATCGTATGCAGAACCACCTCGGCGGTCATCAGCTTCATCATGCTGGACGGTGCGCGCAGTTCGTCGGCGTTCTTCTCAAACAGCACGCTGCCGCTGGAGGCTTCGATCAGGATCGCGGTCGGCGCGTCGCCATCGAAACCGCCCTCCTCCTTCGGCGCCCCCTGCACACTGTGGTTGGCGGCATGCACCAGGCCGACCCAGCCGACCGCCAGCGCGATTGCGGCCGCGATCAGGCCGTACCGGGCGCGGGCGGCGGATCCTGATCGACGGGAGCGGGATATTTCGATGGCCATCGGCGACGTCCTGGGCGCGGCGTTCTAACAGTTGGCAGTGACCCGAACAACACGGGTTTCATGTAGTCACCGGTTCTGCTGATCCAACAAACATCGGCCGCAACCGGGAACTGACCACGACGTGGCGCAGCGCGCGGATCGCTCAGCCGTCGCCGTTCATCACGGGATCGAAGGATGCCATCGTCACCGCCCTGATCGGGGCAAGCATATCACTGACATGGAACAGGTCTTGCCGGGCCTTCAATACCCGTTCAGCCGGCGCTCAATAGAGTCCGCGGCCGGCCAACAACTCGCTGGGCCCGCGCGAATCGACCGGCGCATAGGCCGCGACCGGGCGGACATCCGGGGTGTAGCGCGCGTCGTTTTCGTAGGACACTTCGCGCGGATTATCGAGGACGCGCCCGGCCGAACGCGAACGGGCGGAAGCGGACATTTCCGAGGTCGCATTGATCGAGGCCTGGTCCGCCACTGTATTGCCGAGGCTGTAGGGCCGGCCTTCCGGCATCGGAACCTCGCCGCGGATCGCGCGGCCGGAGGACAGTGATTCCGGAACGAACGGACGGGCCGACGCAACCCGGACCAGAGAGGGCGATGGCGCCGGTATGCCGGTGCGCAGGGTTGCCATCAGCAGACGGTCGTCGGAGCCTTCGAGCGGCGCCGCGCCGACATACTCCACCCGCACGCGGGCCACGCCATTGCCTTTGAATTCAAGCAGTTCAGCGGCTTTGTTGGAAACGTCGATAAGCCGGTTGCCATGGTAGGGACCGCGGTCATTGACCCGGACGATCAGCGATTTGCCATTGCCGAGATTCGTGACCCGCGCATAACACGGCATCGGAAGGGTCGGATGGGCGGCGGTCAGCCCGCCCATGTCGAACACTTCGCCGTTGGCGGTCAGCCGTCCGTGGAAATCGTCGCCATACCAGGACGCCAGGCCCTCTTCGCGGTAGTGGACGTTTTCTTCAGGCACGTAAACCCGTCCGCCGACGATATACGGCTTACCTATTCGGTAGGTGCCCCCGCCCTTCGGCACGGGGTCGCCAAAGGCGACAACCCGGGGACTCGATGAAACGCCGTATCTGGGATCGACCTGGCTGGCGAATTTGTTCGAGGAAGCGCAATTGGCGACCAGAAGGCAGCCCGCGACGGCGGCAAAACCCCGCGCCGCCCGGACCATCCGATCTGACGTTCGAATCCCCATGCGCCCCAATTAACGTGCCCCAATTACCATTGCACCGCCCGCGCGCCCAACGAAAGGCGATCATCGGCCGGTTGTCCCCCGTGCAGCCCGCTTCCGCACCAGTCGGGAAGCATATCGCAGGCCGAACGCGGCAGAAATGGGGAGACACAGCGCCGCAGGCGAAGTCAGTGCAAGTTGGTCACGGGTTGGTAAACGAACAGTTCCACCCTGGCGGCTGGCCGATATAGAGCGGAACGCGGCCTCTACCGGCGAAGCTGTTGCATCAAATCATCACCCCGGCCCGATCTTCGTGTTCGGCGAGGAATCTTTTTGACTGTGTAAGGGGCCGTGGCGTTCTGTGCTCGCGCAGGGGCGCAAAGGATTTTTCCGATGATCGAGACAGTCACAGCAGTTATGGGCCTGTTCAGCGCCGCTATTTTCATGGCCCACGCCCTTGAAGGCTTTCGCTCCAGAATCTGATGTTTCGATCTGGTCCCTTGGACCGGACTTTCGAGGGGACTCATGCTGGGTGAACGCTTGATGCGGGATGAACGCTTGGCGCCATCACTTTCGGGTGCGAGACCGCGAATCACTGCCCTGAGCCGGATCTGATTCGGAAATATTTAATAAATTGGGACGAGCATTGGTCGGAAATGGCAGGTGCATCATGCGCAACCACGATCTTGTCTCCGACAGCTTTCTTGCCCTGACCGCCGCCTGTCTTGTGCTGCTCTCCTCCAGCCTGCTTGTTTTTGTGCTGAGCTGATCGGCGAAAGAGCGGCCCGTCGTTTCACGCAGCTTGATCACCTGTCCTATCGGGTTACAGGGAGACCGCCTTCGGGCGGCTTTTTGTTTGGGCGGACCGCCCTCCCCAGAGTCTAAGCCGGAAGAAGAACACCACAGGCAACTTGATTTCGTCTACGACAGCAGCCCCGCCGGCAGCCAGCCCTTTCAGGGTTGAGCGGCGTGTTGGATCCACTTTGACAGGCCCGGTTGCCAACGGTTCTTGATCTTCCCAGCGCCAAGTGATTGATGTGGCTGCGCTGGAAGGGTGGCCGAGTGGTTTAAGGCACCGGTCTTGAAAACCGGCGTGCCTGCAAGGGTACCGTGGGTTCGAATCCCACCCCTTCCGCCAGTGTAAAACATTTGCCTCGTCAATATCAATAAAATCAGTGACTTAGAGAGATCGCTCCTCAGCTTTGTTTTACGCTCTGTTGTCAGTCGGCAGCCACTTGACCGGCCCTGTCGGGTTCGACTTCGCCATGCCCTGCCCGGCATCTTCTGCTAATTCGGTCAGGCCGACGCTCACTTTGAGGGGGGGCCCCTATTCGGCCCAAAATAGAACGTTTTGTTCAAGCCAACACTTACACTGTGAGGTTGAGCAATGGAGAAGGGACCATGCGCTTAAAGTTCGATTGGTTCGATGGTCGGGGCTTCAAGTACCGAGAGATAATCGACGAGGATACAAATGAAGTCGTGGGCCATATCTATTCTAACGGCGTCGGCTTCGGGAACACCGGCGGTATCGACATTTCATTGTTCGCCGGGAAATATCGAGCCACGGTCAACAAGTACGGCGAGTGTTGGGGCTTCGTACTAGGTGTTCAATCAGTCTTGAATCACCTCATTGCGGTCCCCAAGCCCAAAGCAAAACCGCAGGAATCGAACGCAGCATAAAATGAGAAGGCGGCTTCAGTTGGTGGCCTTTTCCTCAAACCAAACCAGCAGCGTAGCTCCCGGCTGCGTCTTCCCTTCATCATACGGGTCGGGTTCTTGATAGCTCACCATGTTGGTGTTGGTCACCTTCCACCCCTTCGCATCGATATCATTTGCCAGCCAAGCATTCAGCTTAGACTCAAGATCAGCAATGGCACCGGTTCCGACAGCTTGAAATATTTGAACGCGCATCGTTCTATCCTCAAAATAACCACCTCGGTTGGCGACCTCTCTCATTGTAGACCGAACCCACTGTGTCGGCTCTTGGTGCTTCACCGGCCTCAGTCTTTAGCGTCGCTGCGTTTTCCCTGTGACTTGAGCAAACATCCAAGATCGCGCAGGTATCAAGTTCGGCTTTGGCTCCGTTCCCATTTATAGCAGTAAATTCGCGAGGAACGGCAAATTGTCAATTTCGATGGGGCGATACCCCGCTATGATCGATAACCGCAACCGATTGGAGCAACCGGAATGAGTGCAGTACAGCGTCACGCCGAAGCAGCGGAAGAAATGAGATTAAACCTGATGAAGATCGCTACGGAAACCGGAGCGATAAAGATGGACGAAGAGGGCGAGCACTTCGTAAGCTGCTACAGCGCCTACGCAGAGAGCCACGCCTATGCGCTCGCGACGACCCGATGCAAGGGACACGTTTGGGACGCTGACATTCAAGAGGTCCGCAAGACATTGAAGGATATCCTTGACGAAGCGCGATACGGCGATCGCTTTAAGGACCGCTGGACGCCGACCTACACCTAAACGATCCGCTTCGATGTCCTATCGACTGATCCAACATATGGACCAGATCGCGCCTCCCGAGACGAGAAAAAGCCCCAGCGGGAAAACCGCCGGGGCCTGTGTTTGGTTCTGAAATAAGAAGCGCGCGGCGACGTAATTTCCGCCCGCGCTGGGGAAACTATGGGAGCGCCGCCTTTTGGTTGTTTCTGAGATAGGTCTTGATGTCGGCGATCCCGCTGTTCGCGGAATCGATCTTCTCTTCGACGCGCGCGAGACGTTCGGGCTGGTTTGACGCCGCATTCAGCCGAATCTCGATGTCGCTGACTCGCTGCTCGGTCCTAGAGGCCCACCAGACGAAGGCTCCGGTTTGGAGCGCCAGCGCAAAGAGCAGACTGATCGGGATGCCCTTTTGCACATGCCATTGACTGGCCTGCCGGTCATCGTCACCGGTAGTCTTCACGAAGTTCAATACCGTTTCGTCTTCCATTACAGGGGCGCCGAGAAGGCTTTCCGGACAGCGGCATCACACTTCGCAACGGCTGATAGCCGACCATTGGCGGTTTTGAGAGCGGCGGCGTACCGGGCAGAGCGAACGCCAAGGTCCTCCTTCGCGATCGTGGGATATGCTACCGCGACGGCGTTCTTGTCGCAGTCACTTGGAATTTTTACAGCCAGCGGCGCCGTTCCCGACAAGGTGACACATCCTGCGGTCGTCATCGACAGTAGCGAGACGGCAAGTAGCGGTCGGAGAAATTGACGATTGATATTTCTGAATCTGCTTTTGGAGATCATCGTTCTGTTTCGTTAGAGTTTGTGCCTGCGCTGCTGCGGTACTCGCCGCAACATTGCCTGCGTTGGCTTCCTGATTCTGCTTTGCGGCTTCAAATGCAACATCGGCCTTGTGCCAGGCCGCGTAGCAGTCGGCCGCGCCTACCGACCTGCCGTAACTAAAGAAGCCGAATACGACGCCGATAATCATCAGCACGTACCCGATCCACTTGACGACGGAAGAGAACGGCGCTGGCGCGATCAGACCCAGATAGAAGGCGAGGAATCCGCCGCCGACAAAGAATAGTCCAGAGACCAGATAATCGGCACTGATGCCGATCCAGTCCAAAATAAAAGAGAGCATGACCTAGTTGTGCCTGTCATCGTTGTTGTCGAATGCCGCCATTTTCTCGCGCGTCCGTTGCCACGACGTGACGCCGACAATCGCGCCCATGGCGATGTGATAGAGGCCGCCGCCCTGTAGAGTGAGCGGGTGCCATTCCTGATAGGGTTGATGCGATACCGCGAAGGCCGCCGCGTTCACCGCCGGGAAGATGATGAAATCGCAGACGCAGACGACCAAATAGGACCACGCCATAGCGGGCCGCCAATATGCCTGTAGCCAATGCTCAACCGGGTCCGCGCTCCGGTCCCCGTCGTCTCCCATCAGCCCTTACCGGTGAAGTAGGATTCGACTCGGGAGATCAGCGATGGGCTCGCCGGGGCTGGCGCGGGGGAATAGCCGTCGAGCACTTCCCCCGCCCATGCCATCGCCAACTCATCGTCAGAGCCGGCGTAAGAGTTCATATCGACCTTGCCGGACACACCGGGCACCGAGAGGCCATTGCGATTTACAACGCCGTCCGAAAACTGCCAGAGCCAAGCACCAGGCTTCGCCCATGCCGCCGGGACGATGGCTTTCGGTCCATATTCCGCGAGCCAGAGACGCCGGGCGGAGAAATAAGGGTCGACATCGTTGCCGAGCGTTTCCTTGATGAGGTTGCCAGAATACAGCACGCAATCGCGGCCGATCAGCTTTTCGGTCTCTTGCATGAACGCCCGAGCCCCATCAAGCGTCATGGTGCTATTGCCGTTGGGCTCGAAATCGAGCGCCATCAACGTTTCCGCGTCAGGATCGGCGATCGAGACGAAGTGCTGGGCTTGTGTTACGGGGTCGCTGTCATCGCCGAAGTGATAGGCTCCCCAGAGATGTCCGGCGGCAAGAGATCCGGCGCGCGCCGTCGCATAACTCGGGTCAGCATAACTCTGGCCCTGCGTTGCCTTGTGGATGATGCCGCGAATTCCGGCGTCATAGATATTCTGGAATGACGTGATCGGATTGTAATGGGATACGTCGATTACTTTGAGATTGATGCTGGACATTGAAAAGAAGAGAACTTTACGCCATCCAAGATGCGGTCATGATTTGGTAGTCGCCGCCGTAGAAGGTGCCGTCTCCGCTCTCGACCGCATTGATGTTGGTGACCCCAAGGGCTGGCGGGATCATGACAGACGCCGTGGTGGTGATGGTGGCGTCGGATTCCACGTTGCCGCCATAAGCGCCGCCCGAACTGCTCATTGATGATGTCGTGTTGACGCCAATACCAATGATCGTCCCTGATGAAGTGCCGCCGGCATACTGTGCAATCGTCGCAATGATCGGGTCCGTTGCCAGTCCGCAGAATGCCGCAGCGGTGTTGGCGGGATTGCCGTCCGAGATACGCACACCCCCGTTGTAGGCCCACGACGCGCTGTTCGACTGTCGCATGGAAAGAATCACCGGCGTTCGGTTATAGGCGTTCCAGACTCCCCATTTGCGCGACTGGCCGGGGCTCCAGTTGCAAGTAACCTGCCCTGCCGTGCTGTCTATAAAGATCGAGCCGACGTAAGTTCCAGCGCTGGGCGCAAGGCTGTAAGTCGTGCTGCCATTGCTGACCGTCATTTGGATGGCATTGACATAGATGCCGTTGATGGTGGTCAGTTGAACGCTGCCGCCTCCGGTGCCCCGATTTCCAAGGCCGGCGGTAGAGTTTGCCCAGCCCGGACTCACCGCCAGCGTCGGCGTGCCGTCGTTGTTAATGACGTACATATCGTAAAGTTGATTGGGCAGATTGCCGGGCGACAGAGCGCACGATAGTTCGCTAAACGTCGTCGGGACAAACGCGGTGCCGCCATAGACCGGGATCGTGTTGCCGGTGTATGGCGTGTAATAGATCGTCGTTGACGTTACGTCGGAAGGCGGAACGGGCGTCCCAGATTCCAGCGTTAGGCGTCCCTGCGGCGCCGGAATCACGACGGCGGACGATCCTGCCGGATTTACTGCCGTCCATACCGCTGATGCGGCGTTGCCCGTTGAAGTGCAGATATAAAGGACGTTGTTGATGAAATCCCACGCCATCGAGGCCGGGATGGTCGCGCTCCCCGCGTTGCCCGCGAGCTGGCCGTTCGGAGAGCCGTTCGTGCCCTGCACCTGCGCAACGGTGCTAAAGTCCGACGCGTAAACCGGGTCTTCTGACCAGATTTCGTTGCCGCTGGCGTCTGTAAGGACAACCTTATAAGACAGGTTTTGCAGAAAGATCGAACCAGCCCGACCGGCGGAATCCGTCACGACGGGATTTGAATTCGCTATCGTCAGCGCACTATCTGAGAACGTGTCCTGCCGGATGTCGGAGCCGGACGCATAGAAATTGAGTAACGCGCCAGCGTATGGCGTCCCGTTCGGACCAACGAACTGTTGATCCGGCGAGAAAAACCGATTTGCCAAAAGAAATGATCCAGACTTTAGTTGATGATTACGCGCGCCATGTGGCTCTCAAAAGCATGTCCGCTTGAGTGCCGTAGAAGAAGACCGCGATGTCGCCGTCAGAGACCAGGACATCTTCCACCGCATAGATCGTGTTAATGCCGATAAAGGGGGCCAGCGGATAAATGGCTTGCGACGTGACTTCCAGCGATCCGTTCTGCTGTAGGATGGCATCATAGGAATTGATGTTGCCCGAATACTCGGCGGTCGTGTTGACGCCAATACCGGATCGCTGCTGTGACTCGCTCCCGGCTAGTTGACTCTGCGCAGTGAACCGCTGCGTAAAAGTTATCGTGGCGGGTTCTTCCTGTAGCCCGCTAAAGACCGTCAGAGAGTTGGCGGTGTTGTTATGCGCGGGCTGCAACGCGATGCCCGTGGTATATTCCCAGTCAACGCTCGGGTCGCCGACCAGCAGAGAGACCTCCCCGCGATAATACGCATTCCACACACCCCACTTGCGCGACTGGCCATAAGCAAAATTGCAAGAGACCTCGCCGGGCGACGCATCAATGAAGATCGAGCCGACGTAGGTCCCTTCATTCGGTGATACCGAATAATCCGTGGTGCCATTGAGCCCGCTGAATCCGGCCGCGTTAACATAGACGCCGGAAAGCCTCGCAACTTGCGTCGTGCCGTTGCCCGATCCGCGACTCGAGGTGCCCGCAGCCGAGCTGGCCCATGCGGGACCGGTAACAAGCGTCGGGATGTCCTTGTAATTGATAACGAAGACATCATAGATCGTGTTCGCCTGATGCGACGACGTGAGATTCAGCGTTAGCTCGGTGAACTCGGTCGGGACAAAAGATGTCCCGTTGTAAATCGGGACAATACTGCCGACATAGGGCGTGTAGAAAATGCCGACCGCGCTGAAAACATCGGTCGATATGAATGGCGTCTGGCTTACCGGAGTGAGACGGCCCTGCGGTGTCGTGACGACATTGGTTTGCGCTACCGGCGGGTTGATGGGAGTCCACCGCGCGGTGGCGGCGGTGCCACTCTCTGTGCAGACATAGAGCAGATTGTTGAGGCAATCCCAGTCCATCGAGGCCGGCATTGTCGTGCTGGCCTGCATCCCGGCGAGTTGGCCGTCTGGGTCGCCGTTGGTGCTCTGTACTTGCGCCAACGTGGAATAGTCCGACGAATAAACCGGGTCTTCCGTCCAGATCTGGAGCCCGTTCGCGTCAACCAGCGCCACTTTGTAGGCGCGGTCTTGCAGGAAAATGCTGCCCGCCGATCCGGCGGCGTCGAGAACGATCGGGTTTGCGTTGGCGATCGTCAGCGCCTCATCCGAGAACGTGGCAAGCGGCGCGCTGGTGCCGGATGAGTAGAAATAGAGAGACCCGTTCGCATATGGCTTGCCCGTCTGATCGGCGAATTGCTGATCGGGCGAATAAAATCTGTTCGTCAAAAACGATTCCGGAGATTTGCTATTTTTGTAGGTACAAAATTGTTTCGATGGCTTTCGCCGAATTAACCCTGGAGTCGTTCGCGCGCTGGAGTTATGAGGGCCTGTGCGTGCCGGGGGGCGAGATGATAGGTGAGCGGGCGATGCCCTACTTGATCCCGGCCTTGATATTCGTTCTGGAAGCTATCGCGGCTCTGTTGATCTTCTGCGTGGTCGCTGGCTGGACCTTGAGGGCTATCGGTTATTGCCGCTACGGGGCTGCTTACGTCCGCTATTGGACGGCCGAATATCGGAGACGCTTGCCATGATATTCGTTGTGCTGGTCCCGCCGGGTTTTCTGTTCTGGTGGTGCGTCATCAGCGCGTTCAACGACTCCGTCACAAAAACGAGCATTGATTACGATATAGAGGATATACGGAAGCGGCGGCACGAGGACGCTGAAAGGCGCGCCAAGAGGCGCCACGTGAACCAGCAATCTCGGCACTGGATTTACGAGGGCTCCCCGCTTAGGTCTTTGTGGCATCCTCTATTCGAATACCACCGGAAAAAGCGCCGACGTGAGGAACGATTACACAAGCTCCTCGAAACCGCTCAAACCATTGCGGTCTGCGCAATGTGCCTCATGGGGATTCCCGTGGTGCTTCTGGCCGTTTACTCGCTATTAAACCCGGTAGGTGGGTTTATGATTATCCTTATCGCAATCCACGCTATCGGCGCAGCTCTGCGGATCACGCCGTGGCCTATAGGGTGATCCTCCACTATTGCTGTGGCACCAATGCGTTCGGATCAATCTTAACGCCGAGCGTGTGACCAAAGCTGGCAGACAATTCTCTTGCGCCGACCATCAATGCCGCCCGCGATGCAGCAGTTGGCGCTTTGAGGAACACCGCGCCAAGACGGGAATAATTTGCCATCCAGCGCGCGGTTGCTGGACGCGATAGGGCAAGAGCCGCGACCAAGGACAATCCGGTCGCGTATGGATGATCTTCGATTTTATCTATGAGGTCAGGCCCTTCACCGAGACCAAGCAGGCCCAGCAGCGCGAGAGTTCCGGCCGTATTGGAGTGGTTCGCGTATTTCCCCGAACTCTTGAGGCGGTCCGCCACGGTCGCGATGTCATCGATATATTCACGTGTATTCGTACCCTGCCGTCCGAACAGCATTTCCTTTGCCTTGTCGGAAAGGGACTTGTAGCGCCTCAAGAACGCCGCGTTCGAAAAATTACCGGAGGCGTCGGTTCCCATTTGATGAATGGCATAACCGGAGATACCGCCCCATTCTTCCTTCCCCATGCTGTTCATTAGCTGCGCAAGTTTATGGATGTCTCCCTGTCCCGATTTGTCCGAACCAAAACTAAGAATACGATCAACGATACGCTCATCCGAGCCATTGGCAAGGAACCGGCGAAGGTCTTTGTTATGGGTCAACGTATCTGCATAAGTCTTGTTCGCATCCTTGTAGAGTTTCACGGCTTCATCGCCGTCACCTCTTGCGGTGGACCGGACGGCATTCTCCATCGCGTCGGAAAGAGCGTCGTAAGCATGCTTCAAGTCGGCGACATAGAACCCGCCGTTGCGCTGATCCCAATTAATGGCCTTGCTAAGTTGGGTGCGCGCTCGCTGCAATCCATTGAACGATGCGCCTTCCAGACGGGTTAGCAGATCCGTCGTGGCCTCTAGCCCGGTGATCGGTACGCCATTCTCGCCCGCCGCGATACGGCTTTGGACGATCTTGTCCAAGGGCGTGATAACGTTGCCGGGCACCGGAACGGTCTTGTTAGGATCGATCGCGCCACGCAGGTTCGAAAATGCCACATCGGCCTTTCCGTCGGCTGCATCAACAGCTCGTTGCAAGGAATCCCTTGCGGCAGCGCCAATCGTCGCACGATCGCCGCCAGCACCAACAGCCGAGGCCATTCTGTTGCCAGCTTCTTCCGCCCTTTGCCCAAGCGATTCCGCCGCTCTGGCTATAGGATTTGAAATGAGCCAGGACCCGGCAAACGGCACCTGCGCGAGACCTTGGGTGGCCTTTTGCAAGGCACCGCTGTTGCTCGCAAGTCCAACCGGGAGGTCCTTTGCGATATTAAGCCGCTGGGCCGCCGCCGCCACATCCGCAGCAGATGGCGTTTCTGTTTTGGGGATACGTGGACCGACAGCCGTATCAAGTACGCCACCGGCCAACCCACCAAGAGCAGCACCGGTTACGCCGCCAACGACCCTGTCTTCGGGTGTTTCGCCAGCGCCTACACCGGCCGCACCGCTGTATAAAGCACCTTGCGCAGCGCCCCTAGCGAATCTAGCGCCCGCCGTTGCCGCACGCCCGCCCAACATCTCTGGGGCGAGCGGGGCAAGCGCTAGGCCGCCACCAACGGCACCCGCACCATATAGGTACGGGTGCTGCTCGACAGCGGCTTTATCCGCGGCACGATCCGCCGCAACGGTGTCGTTATAGCGCTGCACGGCGTCAGGGCCGCCAGAGAACGAATTAACAAGACCGTGCAGCTCATCGCCGAAATTGAGCGTTGCACCAGCCAGAGCGCCACGCCCAGCGGCCTCCCATCCGGAAATTGTTCGATCGCTGCCGTTTCTGTCTGCAAGCAAATCCGGCGAGATATCGCCCTGGAATTGGCTGTAAGGATTGGAGTCCTGATCGCCGGGCGATGGTTTTGTGATGTAGACTCTTATCGGCGGCGCGCCCGGAGGCCGTGGAGGAGCCGAGGCATCCGAGGACGAAGCGGCGGGCGGTGTGGCAGAGGCGGCATCCGGATTCGCGACAACGGGCGGCGAAGTAGCGCCAGCAGCGGGCGACGCGGACAACAGATCTGGCGAAATATTCGCGCTGAATTGATCGTAAGGGTTCGGCACTAATTAGCGACCTTGCGGTAGAAGGCGCGATGAAAGAGAGCCGCCATTTGCGAAGCCGGGAATCTTGCCTGCGATCGGGCCATAGGTGGCGTCGAATTGCTGCGCCGTGTCGGGGTGGGCAGCCAGATAGTCAATGGCTTCGGGGCCAATGTATGCTCCCAACTTCGCGCGGTCGGCATATAGCGAAACAGGATGCGACTGATCGAACGCCATAGCTGCCGCTCGCGGCGGGCCTGCGCTATTGTGTATCGCAACAGCCCTATCGCGGTCCCGCGCGACACCCTGCCAAAGACCTGACAACACGGTGTTGAAACCTTGGGGAGTATTCGCCGGATTCGGGACGCCCCTCAATGCCATCTGAGCGACGACCGCAGCACCACGCGGGTCGGCGTCCTTCCCCAGCGTGAACGCCGCGCGAGTGGCCAGCTTATTCAGATCTTCCACCGATGCGATCTTGTCTGGATCGACTGCCCCGTATTTTTGGGGGTCGAGGCCAGCAGCCGCAATAACGGAATTGAATCGTTTCGCCCATTCAGTGCGAAATTCATTGGTCGACCCCATCGCCAGAGGTCCCGATTTGAGATCGCGCGCCTGATCGAGCATCTGCTTGAGGGAATAGAGATTGTTCTGCGCGCCCTCGTACTTGTCGTAGGCCGCGTTTTTGAACTCTTGATCGCTCGCGGCCTCGTTCGTCTGACGCGCTCTATCAAGTGGAGTGATGCCCGGAATCAACGGTTGAGGCGATCCCGGTACCGCTTGAGCGCCGCCGGGCTGCGGTGCCGCAACACCCGGACCTTGATTGCCGACCGGTGCTTGATAAGCGCCATTCTCGTATCGCCCCATCGCGCCGATAATGCTGGCTCGCGTCGTCGGGTCTGACAAATCGATCTTGTCGTCGGGACCGATGCCGGTCGCCTTGCTGACGAACGCGGCGTAGGCTGCCGGATTGTTGCTATCGCGGGCAGGAGCCCAGCGGTTCACGACGCCAGAAATGGTGTTGATGCCCTTGGCCCCATATCCCGAGAGAAGATTGTCGGCGGCGGCGATTCCCTGTGCTGGCGTTTGGAACTGTGCGAACCTGCCATCGGAACCCGCGAACCCCGGCTGTCCCTGTGCATAAGGACCGGCCTCGATATTCAACGGATTGTTGTTACGGAGACCACGCGGGGCGGCTTGGCCATCTGGTGAGCCCGCCGGCGACGAAACGCCGAGAGCCGCAGCCTTGTTATAGACCTCGCCGTTCGGGCCTGTGACAGTTTCATACGGCGCTTTCTGTGACGGCGTATCCGCAAAACTCTGGCTCGATTGACCGTATCCGGAATACGCCCTGGCAGCGGCCATTCGCTGATCCGGATTCATCATCTGCAACTGCTGAACCTGCGCTGGCGAAATCAAGCCACTCAATGAAGAGATGACGTTACTCCACGTCTCAGGTTTCGGATTGGCGAGGTACATGTTAGCGCCCCGGCCAACCAGATCGGCGGTCTTCGACTGGTAGTCCCGCATCTTGTTTGCAGTTTCGGGATCGACCATCGCAAGCTGTGATGCTACATCACCGCCGTTGCCGCTTTGCCCGCCGCCTTGCAGCGCTTTCAAGATCGCCGCCTGCCGCTGCACCTGCTGATTCGTGAGAGCGGTCTGCGCGTTCGCCTGATTGGCGTAAGCCATCGCCTTGATCGGCTCGCTGGGATCAAGATTCGGCTGCTGGATTTGCAGCGCGATAGCGTTGTCGTTTTGATACGGCATCGTTTATTAGTTCTGCTTAAAACTGGGGATATGACAAGCCGCCAGCGCCATTACCGGGGTTGCTATTCCAACTGGGCACGCTGCCGCTTCCATATGAGCTGGCACCGCCGAGATTGGCGGTCTGGGAGTAAGTCTGGAGTCCCTTGGTGAGATTCTGGATTGCGCTGTTCCAAGCGTTTGCCGACCCAACGGTTCCGGCCGCCTGCGCTTGGCCTTGGGCCATGGTGGTGTTGCCGATCGTGTTGGCCATATTCGATCCGGTGCCAGCGAGAGCGCTACCAGCTTGCACGCCCTGCCCGGAGAGCCCCATAAGTTGGTTGACGTAATTACCATACTGCTGCGAGGCGAGGCCCTGCCCGAAGTTCTCAAGCGACTGCAAACCAGCGCCGGACTGTAGCGTGCCGGTTTTCGCCGCAAGGTTTTGCGTGGCGTTCTGTCCTTGCTGTAGAGCGAACTGATAATTCGGCGAGTTATAGAACGACGAATAATTGGCTGGCTGACCGTTCAAGCCGAACAGACTGGCAAGCGACGAGTTTGCGCCCTGCCCCGTCGTAACGAAAGGATTGAGATAGCCCTGCGCGTTACCGTAAACCTGCTGCTGAAACCCCAGCGCATTCGCGGCCGATTGCGCTTGCGTCTGCGCGGCGCTCTCAGCGGCGTTAGACCCGAGAATACCGCTGGCAATACCTCCGATTCCTGTGGCAGCGCCGCCAATAAGCGCTCCCATTCCTGCTGAAATAGGCAAAACAAACTCTCCGAGAAAATATAAAAAAAAGTTAGGCGGTCGGGCGGGCAACGGACGCGACGAAGAAATCATTCCGGCCGATCGCCAAGACCGCGTCCTTGATGTCGACCATCACCGGGGCGGTCCCGAGCAGCTTGATCGGCTCATAGCCAGCCATCACGGCCCAGCGGTTGTAGAAAATGACGCCCTTCTCCGGCTGACCGCTGCGGAGCATTTCAACAGCCGCGCCGACATAGCGGTCATGGCTGGCGTCATCGGCGTGGATATCTTCCGAGAAGCCAACGGCGCGGTATTCGTCAGCAAGTCGCATATGAAACCAGTGCCCAACCTCTTCGAGGCCGGGTGCGGTTTTCATCCATTGCTGTAACGTCAAGGAGAAGATCGCCGCCGGGATGACCTCCCCGTCCTTGACCCAACCGCGCTGGAGATCCATTTCGTGTTGTCCGCTGATCGCGCGTGCGAGGGCGCGGGCGGCCAGATTGCCACGCGGACACCGAGTCCAAATCTCAACGGCGTCGGTGCGAGTGAACATCCAGCGGAGGCATTCATTCACGGTATCAAGCGCCCATTGGCCACGACCGCCGGGCAGCATTTGCGTGTGAACCTCATAGAGGCCGGGCTGATGCTGCACGAAAACGCAGCCGCCGAACTCGCCCAGCAAACATACGTGTCTCTTGTCGCTCAGCAGTGGCGCGAGGTCCAACGGGGCATCACACGCGCCTCTAACCCATGGATAGACGGACGGGTCGTTGACGATCTCATTGAGCCGGTCGGCAGTCAGATGACGTTCGATCAACGCAGGACAAATCCGCCAGCGCCGCCGTTGAGGCTGTCAACGTAGGTTGCGAAATATTGACCGCCCGCAACGATACTGTTCGCACCAGCTTGAGATGCACCGTTACTGACGTGAACCGGTAGCGTCTCTAAAGCGCCCGTGCTGGTGACAACGTTCGCCGTCACGGTTCCGGTGGAAGTGGTATCCGCGACAAAGCCGAACTGATCGTGAGCGGCATAACCGGTGTATGTCGGTTGAGCCGAAAGCATCGACAATGTGTAGACGTTGTTAGAGCTTGCGCAGTTGCATGGGATGTTGCGGCTCATCCCTTTGGTCAAATTGTATTGCTGTTGCATGAACTGAGTTGCCGTGCTGGTCGGCTTCCCGGTGCTCATATCAACAAACGAAGCACCGGCTTGCGGCGCGGTCGTTGGAGATGGCTGCGCTGCGGTGCTAATAGTCGTGGCCATTACATCCCTGCGGAGACATCAACGCTGTTGGCGATAATCGTTCGCCGCACAGGGTCGGAGATGGTTACTTTGAAGCACCATTGGCGCGCCTGCCCCAGACGGAGCCAGCGGAGCCGCGTAAGGTAATCGCCGATCTTTCCGGCGCTGTGCCAGAGTTGGAGATCGCTAAAGGTCCGGCCGCCGTCCTTGGACCATTGCAGCATGACCTGTGGGTCACTGCCCTGCCCGGTGGTGACGCCAACACCGGTCTCAACGTCGAGTTCAAAGCGGGAGACGAAGATGCGCTTCCGGTCTTCTTGCAAATACGGAGAGACCATATAGCCCTGCATCATGTTGCCGAACTCGGTATATGCAGACTCGTCCAGATACCCCACGGTGCCGGAGAAGGCATCGCCGATGAGCTGCAAGCCGTAGCAGTTCGCCTGGCAGTTTCCGCGCCAGCGGCCGTAGGATCGGTTATTGGCATCGAAGCTTTCCCGCTCGTGCCAAAGGCCAGTCGCCACGTCGTAGACCCACGTGGCGTTCGCGCTGACGAAGGTCAGAACGATGAACTTATGACCGTTCCAGGTATAGGAGAACGTGTAGGCGTCCGTGACATCGTGATACTTGCGCCATTCGGCCTCGATCGCGTGCGTGCTGACGCGCTCTGGGATCACGCCATTGAGGCGATAAAAGATCAGATCTTCGCCGAGAAAGAAGACCGTGTTGTCCTCTTTGACCGGCGTCATTGCTGCGGCGCAGCCGCGTTCGATCACGCCACCGTCAAGCCGCTGGAACGGCATATTGGCAGTCCCGGCGTCGAACCAAAGCTCGATCGTGCTGCCGCCGAAGATCATCAGGTTCTCTTGCTGATTGACAGTCGAGAGAACGAAGTCCGGCGCTACTTCGGCAGATGCGAATGCGAGACCGTTATAGGTGGTGCCGTCGAGCTGGTTTGACAGAAAGAACTTATTCGTTCCCAGCCAGTCAAAGACAAACACGTCATCAAAGAACGATACGGTCTTGGCAGCGTGGAAATTCGGGTCAGAGATAATCGTGAACCCGATATCGCTGCCGTAAATGTATCCGTTGACACCATTGACGATGCAAATCTGTGTGCCATTATCGGAAATCGAGACAAGATTTGTCCCGCTGACCTGTCCGCCCAGGGCGGTGCAAGTCCCGTCCGCCGCGATGCTATAGAGCGTCGGGCCTGACACGATGTAGAGCACGCCGTTCATGACGTGCATTCCGCGCACGGGGCCGGCACCGCAATTTGAGAACGCCGTGAGACCGGGCGCGCCAAAGACCGCGACTTGGTTCTTGGCGTCCTGCGGCTCTTTTTCGGCGTAGACGTTGACGGCGCGCTGAGCAGATACCGGGAGAGAGTCCGACCGGTAGCTGTTGGTCGCAAAAGGAATGATCGGCATTAATGCTGGAACGGCTCGTAAGAAAAGCCGAAATAGATGCTCTCCGGCTCGACATCGAACCCGGTCACACGCTGGAATTTCTCATCGAATTGAGTTTTGAGCGCCGCCTGCCGCTGCACCGGAACGTCGTATTCGGGAGCGATTTCGAGGGCCAGGCCCCAGATCAGTGCGCCAATCCATTCCTGCGGAAGATCTGGAGTGTCAGCCGCGTTGGTGAAATCCTGAATCTGGCGATACCAAGTGAACTTTACGGCGTCGGTGTTATCCAGCGGCGCTTGCCAGACATAAAGCTGGCCGAGCCCAAGTTGCGGGTCGTAGAAAAAAGAAGTCGGTTCGCCGACGTTCGACTTGTTGGGGAGATCGCGATAATCAAGCCGCGACATCCGGGTCATCGGCGTTTCGATGCGACTTTGCATCTGATACCGCCGGGCATCCACCACACGAAGCGGACGCAAGAGCGGCTTGGTGTAAGTGATGGTGTTGCTGCCAGTCGCCGCCGAATCCGGAAGCGCCGTTGCCAGCGTGACCGTCTGCCCGTTCGGTGCGCCGTTTACCGTTGTCCAGAATATCTGGCCGGTCGCGACCGTGACCCCGATATAATCCCCGGCGGAGATGGGTTGCGGACGACTCACAACGACAGAGGTGTCACCCGCTTGCGCATCTGCCGTAAGAAATGTCTGGCTGTAGCTCTCGGTCGCATGATCGGGCGAGGTTGGGCCAAGCGAATACCGGGATTGGAACGGCTGGAGGAACAGCGTGCCCTCTGTCTCGGTCCAAAGATGGATGCCCTGTGCATCCCATTCCTTGGCCATGATGTTGAGAGCATCGGCGGCGTCTTGAACCATTTGCGCGCCGGGCGTTTCGCCGGCCGCGATAGCGCCAATCTTTCGGAGGGAAGCCCTGATAATCTGATCGCGATTATAGTTGAAGTCGGTCGAACCCGAAGTCGTCATTAATTATCCGATATTCGGCGGAGAGATCGCCGTGTAATCCGTCAAAATATTTCCGGCAGAGGCCGACCACGGCAGAGGTTTCCCGAACGTGATCTGGCCCGGTGCGGCTCTTACGATGACCGCCTGGAAAGCCTCGCCATTGTCGAGAATGAGCGAAGCATCATCGCCTGCGTACATGCGCGCCGAGCTTTGTACGGAGACAGAGACAGCACCGGGAATGGCGGGCGCGGTAAGGGTTGTTTGGAGCGGACCGTCAAAGGTGTTGACTTGACGCGGGCGTGGCTCCGGTACGTTTTGGTTATCCGGTACGCCGCGAACGAAATCCTGCGGCTGCCGCGGCTCCCAGCTTTTGTTGCGGACAATGAGGTTGTCCCATTCCTTCATCGTCGCTGAGGCGCGAACCTTGAAACCCGAGCGATCGCAGATGCGATAGAAATCGCCGGGGACGTAATGCTTGTCGTCAGCCATTATTGTTCGAATCTTCCACGCCAGATTGATGATGCGGCGCGGTCGTTTCCTTGGATGAATAATCGCGACCGACGGTCTGGAGTCGGAGGAACCGCGAAAGCGTCGCCCGCTATGCCAATGCCGAACGCGCCAACGGGAAATGCCTCGGACAAGACGCCGGTCCTGATATTTCCGATAGCGCCGGTTGCCGCGACACCGGGCAGAACGATTTGGACCGCACCTCTAATCGTGCCGATCAGACCCGTGGCCGCAGTGCTCGGAATGCCATCAGTCGCGGATATGCGACCAACAACGCCGGTCGCGGAGGTACCCATAACGGCGGGGCCAACACCGGCAACAGGAAGCCCAGCGGCACCAACGCCGAACGCACCGGTGATGCCCGCACTGAGTCCGAAACTAAATTGACCCGCCGCGCCAGACGCCGCCGCACCGACAACAGACACAGATACGTCCGGTGAAAGCGGCGCATAGGTAATGACGATAATACCTTGCGCGCCGGCACCTGCCGCGCCCGAACCACCAGCTCCGCCACCAGCTCCGTAAACGCCAGCATTGGCACCAGCGCCTCCACCGAAGAAAGCGCCGCCTCCGCCGCCACCCCCGCCAGAGCCGTGAGTTAAATCCCACTCTTGGCCGTTGCCGCCCGCGCCAGCCGCGAGACCTTCGGTGCTGCCTCCACCACCGCCAGCAGAGTGACCGACGCCAGATGGGTTCGTGCCCGGTTGGCCAATGCCGCTACCGCCGCCATTGCCCCCACCCAAACCCCCGCCAACGCCAGCGTCATTGTTGCCGCCCCGGCCGCCGATCGCGGGTGAAATCGAGCCAACGGTTCCGGCTGAGCCGCCGCCCGCACCACCACCACCACCGCCAACACCAGTGCTGGTTTCGCTTTGGTTCGCCCCACCGCCATTGCCGCCGTTGCCGAGCGGGCCGCCAGCGCCGCCTCCGCCTCCACCAGCCTGGTTTACGTCACCAGAAGCGGTACCTCCTCCGCCATTACCGCCGTTGTATCGAACACTATTAGGGCCAGTTGCGTAGCCGCTTGACGCAAGGCCACCAGCAGCGCCAGCAATCGTTGTCGCGCTTGCGCCGGCCTTTGCACCGCAAGCCTGACCAGACGACGGAAAGCCCGCGCCTGCCGGGTTGAAGTAAGTATCTTGAGCGACGCCACCGACTTGAACCGCAATGACGGAGCCGGGCGTGAGATCAAGGTTTATGCTTTTTGAATAAGCGCCTGCCCCGCCCGCGCCGCCGAGTCCTGATCCTGTGCCCGCGTTGCCGCCGCCACCGATGCATTCGACGGTGTTGTTATTTGGATTCCAATCGGATGGGACCTGCCACGAGTGGCCAGAACCGGTGTCGGTAAGGAAGGTCTGAATTTGGGCGGGCGGTGAAGTGTCATAGGTAATGACGATGAGGCCCTGACCACCCGCGCCGGGAGATCCGTTGAGGGAAGAGCCGCCACCACCACCGCCACCGAATTCACCACCGTTACCCGACGCGGGAGCTGTTGTGTCAGTCTCGAACGATCCACAGCCGCCGCCGCCGCCAGAACCATGGTCGGAATCCCACTCGGCGCCATTACCGCCAGCGCCGCCGGGGCCATCAGAGCCACCTAAGCCGCCAGCACCGCCGTTACCAAGATCGCCGCTGCCGCCAGAAGTGCTGGCGGAACTGTTGCCTTCGCCGCTTCGTCCCGCCGCACCGCCGCCACCGCCGCCAACGGGGAAGAACGCCGAGTTTGGGCCAGCACCATTCCCGCCGCTGAATGTGATGTCGCCAAAGCTTGAAGCGGCGCTACCGCCTGCGCCACCGCCGCTTGAGGAGCCATTCCCTCCGCCCGTCGCGGTGCAGACAAAATCGAAAGAGGTATCGCCTGCCCCGCCCGCGCCACCGCCAGGAGCGCCAACGGTAAAATTTACAGTGCCGGCGAGAGATACGTTGATGGCTTTTGCGAAAGCGCCGCCACCCCCGCCGCCGCCTCCGCCGCTGCCACCTCCAGCGCCGTTGCCTCCCGCCCCCAGACACTCGATCGAGTTATTGTTTGGATTCCAGTCGGCGGGGACTACCCATGAGCCAGCGCCAACGGTTGTTAAATAGATAACGCTTACGGTCACGGGCTCTCACGCCGGAGTCCGTGACCCAAGCTGCCTTTCCAGATCGAACCTTGAGAGGTTCGGCCCCTGTGCCGCATTGGAAGCGGCGGTCTATGAATTGGCGCGGGCGGGATCGGGAAGACTTCTCCCGCGATACCTTCGCCTGATGCACCTGTGATGAGGGCAGCGAGATCGAGCGTGAGACCACTGGCCAAGCCATTGGCGGACACGCCGACCAACACCGCTCCGATATCTTCGCTTACGTTGCCCGCGAAACCGGATGCGGCGACACCAAGCGCAGCCGCGCCACGGCCTTGCGACACCGAGCCGACCGCCCCGGTAGCGCCCACTCCGGAGATGAGGACTGCGACGTTTTTGCCGGGCGGGTTAGCGATGCCGAGACCAAACGCGCCAAAAATGTTATGGCGTTCGCTGTCTCCAACTTCGCCCGCTACGCCAGTTGCGCTTACGCCTGTAACGCTGGCGGTATGCTGGGTTGCAAGAGCGCCGGCGACAGCGCTTGCCGCGACACCGGGAATGACAATCCTGACCCCGCTGACCGGTGAGCCAGCAACGGCGAAACCGGATACCCCAAGAATGCCTTCATTGGTCTTTGGAGAACCGACAGCGCCAACACCGAAGGCACCGACCGGATTAGCGCCGGGATTTGGCTGGACGATCCCAGCAACGCCCTGCCCGCTTGCGCCAAGGACGGGGATATTGCTTTGCGTGCTGACGACGGCATTGCCGATAGCGCCGCTTGCCGCGACACCAACGATCGAAACATTCGTGATCGGGAGCGGCGTGCATACAATGATGACAATGCCGGAGCCACCACTACCGCCCGTCCATGTGGAGCTGCCGTTGTTACGAGCGGCACCGCCGCCACCGCCGCCAAGACCATTGGTGCCCGCAGCGCCGTTGCCGCCGGCGTTGTTGCCATTGGAGGCACCGCCGCCGCCAACGCCTCCCTGACCGCCGTCCCCCGTTCCTTCGCTGCCACCACCACCGCCGCCAGCATAAAACACTGACGTTCCGGTGATTGAACTCGCAACCCCGGCGCCACCATTGCCGCCTTGGCCGTTATTGGCCGAGCCATTCTGACCGCTGGCGGCTGCACCCCCGCCGCCGCCCGACCTTCGCGGCGAGCCACCAGAACCAGCGCCGCCGCTCTGGCCTTGTCCTGACGTTCCGGCTCCACCAGCAAGACCGCCCTGGCCCCCGCCGCCGCCGCCAGATCCGCCGCTGCTACCAGCGCCGCCCTCCGTGGCACCGCCGCCGCCACCAACCGCAGTGACGCCATTGAAGCTGCTGTTACCGCCGTTTGGACCGGCGCCACTCCCGCCAACGCCACCGAGACCGACAACTACCGGGTAATCACCCGGCTCCAATATCGGCAGCGAGCCGGAGACAACACCGCCGCCACCGCCACCGCCGCCATCTACGCCGCCGCCTCCCGCACCGCCGCCCGCGACAATTAAATATTCGATCGAGCAAGGAGGATTATCGGGAGCAGTGAACGTGCCGCTTGTGGTGAAGGTATAAACCGTCGAAACGGCGTCGGTACTGGCCACTGGCGCGAACTGCCCCGGAACTAAAAACGCGCAAAGGCGCGGCAGCCGAAGCCACCGCGCCTCTCGCGCTAATTTTGTTCTGCTTACTGAATCCGGAGGATTGCGTTGTTGGCGTCGGCGGTAGGCATAACGACCGTGAAGGTGCCGTTGGAAACCTGCTGCGTACCGCCGAAGTCGTGCGTCGAAACCGAATTTCCGCCGCTGGTCACGTTGTAAATCAAACAAGCGGTCGCCGAGAACGTTGCCGAAGTCCAAGACGGATTCGGAGAGAACGTCCAATAAGCGGTGGTGCCGGAAGTAACGGGCGTAACGCACGTAAGGGCCGCGCCCGTCGCCGTATAACCGGGACCGCTTACTTCATCAGCATTGCCCGTGAGATTGGAATAGTTCGTCGTCGTTGCATCATAAGTTCCGGTCGGCGCAACCTTAATCAACGCCATCTTAAATGCGTTGCCCGTGCCTGCGGTGAAATTATGAAGAGCCTGTGCAACTTCCGCCTTGAAGGAAGTACACATTGCCGTGGTGGTCGACATCAATTAAAGTCCTTTAGCGTCGAGCGCCCACGAACGCGAAATGTTCGCGGCGTCGAGAAAATACTGAGTGAACATCTTTTGGATATATGCCTGGACCGTCGCGTCCTGAAAGTGAGACGTGAACGGGGTATTCGCAGCCGCGCCGGTAACTGCCGTGATTACGCCCGGAAGAAAGCTGGTGATCGAATATGGATCGCTTCGCTTGATCGATGGATTGGCCGCAACGTTTGCGGTTTCGGCAGCGGCGACTTGGTCAAAAATCGGCTCTACCGCATTGGCAAACGCGATCTGAAACACCGGTTGCGCTTTCCGGGCGGTGGCCGCATCCGCCGTGACAGAATCCTCATCAATTACGATGAGGCTGGATACCTGCGCAGCAGCGAGAGCCGCCCAACGATCGGCCGGATGCGGACCGCCGTTGCTCGTAAGTAAGGTGACTTGTCCAGTCATTAACTTCCTTTAATCATGTAGAGGGTGATGGTGTAGCCTGACGCGGGCGGCGGGCTGGTCTCCGGGGACGTGCCGGGCGCATGGAACGCGGACGTGGTGAGACAGATGCTGGAGTTGACGCCCGAACCAGCGTTGTTCCAAATACCCTGCGTATCGCGCAGGTCCATGCAGCCAAATCCGGTGAGATACGCGAACGTGACATTAACATCGGCGCACCACTGCAATTGAACAGCCCCTTGCGTCACGTTGTATTCGATCTTGCGGACTTTCAGATGCGGGGTGAGATTCAGAGCGGTCGCATCAACCTTGATGACGGCCGCCTCCCCTGTCCCGTCAGAAATGTTCGTGAAGGTCATGACGAGATTCCGAGAGCTGTTCTCGATAATCTGCGTCGTTACGGCATCAGCCATTCAATAAAAGCCTCAGATATGGATTGTGTGGTGAACAAGATCGCCGAGAGACGGCGCAAATTTATAGGCGCCGCTGCGCTAGTTCGCATACGAACCCATCATTGTGATCGTCAGGCCGGCCAACGTGGCGTCTGGTACGGAGGGGCCGATAATTCCGAGCGATTGATGGGTCTGCAATGTAAGAGTTGCGCCAGGTTGTGTACTGAATTGCCCGACGTTGCTTCCGGCACCAAACGTCAGCGTTCCAACGAGGCCATTTAATTCGATCGGCAGGACGGTCGTAGCCGTGGCGGGGCCGCCAAGCGCGACTGCAACCGAACCAGCGAAATTCTCTGGAAAAATGACCGGCCGCACCGCGAAATAATTAAGAACGTATTCATTTGCCGTGAACACTGGAGCTGGACTCGGTCCCATGTAGCTCCGCGAGATGATGCACGGCGATCCGACCCCGGCGGCCACGGCAGTATTAACGAACTGAGTATTGGCCCCGTTCGTGCTGCTGTCCCCGGCAGACGCGGTCGGGAGTTGTGGGATTTCAGAAAACGTCGCAATGCCAGAGGATCGGGTGATCGAGAACGGAGCATCAATCGTTGTACCCGCGTCGCTCTGTCGATAGATCGCAAAGTTCGCGCCGGCGTTACTACCGGATTCGGCGGTCGCGTCCGTCCCGAATTGCCAACGGTTCGATCCAGAGCTTGTAATCGTAACGAGCCGATAAGAACCGGCAGCGCCCGTTATCGATAACGCCAGCGCAGGGACAATGACACTCCCGAATATCGTGCCACCGGACGCCGGGAAATAGTCTGTGGGCGTGAAGTTCGCACTATCCCATGGTGTATCTGCCCCGAAGGCGGGGCGATTGCCAAAGATCGCCTGGCCCGTCTCGGTGTTAAACGTAAGCGCCGTGCTGCCATCAAGGACGCCGCTATTATTGAACTGGATACTTTCGTTGGGGCCGCCCGGCGTGCTGGGTTGTCCGCCGCCACCGCCCTTGTCCGGAACCAACTGGACCCCGACACCACTGAGTTGAACGCCATCCGCCATGTTAGACTCCCTGTAGAATCTTGAATTCCACAGAGCCGGTGATCGCCGTGATGTTTACGCGGACGGCCCGCACCGGAAACATATAGTTTGACGTGGCGCTTGCCGCTGTCCCGGCGGGCATATTGGCGTCGTCAAACCAACGCGGGGTAATGCTCGCTGAGTTGGTCGGGTCCGCCGTATATTGAACGCCATAGGTCGCGGTACCGCCGTTGATGTAGACAAAGACAGACGCGTTAAAGGGCGTCTGATAATAATTGAGGGGGATCGGGTCCTGCGCGCCCGTGGTCGTGTAGGTTTCGTAAATTGGCGCTGCCATTGCGGTCTCGAAAATGAACGTGGACTAATTCGGCACCGCTTAACGCGGTTTGTTGATCGCCGTAGTGATCGTCTTCGAGTCCGCGCTGAAAGCATTCGCGCTTTCCCGGCGATGCTTTGACCGGACTGAAAGAAAGCAAGGAAATGGGACGGCGCGAACGCCGTCCCATGATCTCATCGAAGTCGATCAGACCCCAGCAGTGCCAAAGAGCTGCCGCCAGTCGGACCAACCGACCGAATACCGCTCGTAAGAATGCGCCTTGAGGTTCTTGGTATCGAAGTCGTTATCATTATCGAGGGAAAGCTCTTCGCGCTGGAACAGCTTCATGCCTTCCGGGATGCCGGTACGGATGAACCACGCCGTCGCGGACGAAAGATAGCGGTTCACCTTGATGCCCTTCGGGAACGCGTTGACTGCCCGAAGAACGTTGATCGCGTTGTTATTAGTGTCGTTCTGCAACACAGATTTGACGACGCGATTTGCCTCGAACATCAGAGCAGACGGAACGATCAAGCTCTGTGCCTCGTTCGAAATCTGCAAACCACGGTTATTCTTGGTCTGCATGATCTGGACCAGCATGTCCTCGATCGCGGCTTCCGAGAGATCGGCCGCTGTGTTGAGCTGATTGCTTTGCGCACCGTTCGCGGTCGGATGCGATGCCGAAATCAGCGAGGCACCGTCGCCGCCGATGAAGGACGAATTGAACGCGCGATTATAAACCGCCGCCGCAACATTTTCCTTGGTCTGGCGCATCGAATAGGCCAGCGCCTTCGCTCGAGTCTTCGAGACTTTCTCATAGAGATTGTCGCGCTGCTCTTCGTAAGTAACGATGTAGCCAAGCGAATAGGCTACGTTCGTAAAGCGAGTGACCGCCCCCTGCGTCTCGGTGTCGTAAGAGGTCGCCGTGCCTTCGTTCTTGACCGGAGCCAAGCCGAAGCCGGTGATTTCCACCGTCTCCTCATACGACTTGTCGCTCGTTTCGGTGTCGAACAGATCGGTGTATTCGGTCGGAACCTCCGCATAAGCGCGGCCCCACCAAGCGACGATGCCAGGCCACAAAGCTTTCGGATGTGCGCCTGTCGTAATAACAGCCATTAGAAAAATATCCCGTTTTAAAAAAGGTTAGGTGAAATGATCGCTGGCGCTTAGGTGCCAGCGGGGTTCAGGACCTGATGGAGATTCAGACTGACAAGCCACTTGGCGTTAGCTGACGTGATGTCGTTGTCCGTCTCCGTCAGCGGACGCTGAATGCGAAGCTGCAAGGTCGCGGTATCCGCGACGGTCGAGCCCGCAAGCTGCCAGCCGGACCAGCCGGTGGCGGTGTTACCCGTTCCAGAAACCAAGTTGGCGTTCTGCGACGCCCAATTCGCCTGGGCGGAGCCGGTGCCATCGTCCTGAATCAGGAACAGCAATTCCGGGTCGTCAGCGACGAGCACATAACCGGCCGTATTGGCCGGGTGATAAACCGGCTTATCCTGCGTAACAGTGATGATCGGCTGGCCCGCGTTGACAACGCTGAGCACGACTCCGGTGACGTGGCTCGAGGCCCCGGCAGAAGCCAAAATCACGCCGGGAATGCCGTTTGCGTCGTTATCGGCGTTTGCCGTAATGACGGGATCGCCCACATAGATGTTGCTCGTCACAGACGCCGGAACGTAATAGACGTTCGCCGCGCCATTATAAGGAGCGCCGCTGCGATGCTTGTAGGGCACAAGACCGCGCGGGATATTGCTGTTAGCCATTTAGTAAATTTCCAAAATAGATTCCCGTCGCGCCGGGACGAATCCCGGCACGTTCGAAAAATGGATTGATGATTTGAGTTGGTTAGTTCGGGGAGGACGAAACGCCGAAGCGAATCCGAGGTGTGCCGTCCGCGTTCATGGGCACGTACTGGCCCGGCTCTAGGTGTTCCTTGCCCGCGCCGACGCCGCGCTTCATTTGGGCTTCTATCTCATTGACCCGCGCCTGCTGCGCACGGAGATCGTCTTCCCACCACTCCGTGGGAATTTCCATCAGGTATGCGACAAGACCGCCGCCGCCCTCCATCGTGCCGACGACACGCTTGACGTGCTCGCCGTCGTTTCCTGTTACGTGCGTATAACCGGCTTGTTTCGCGATATCGATCCGCCCCGGCTGGTCATTGAACCAATGACGATGATATCCGGGACGCGCCGGATAATTCAGTTTCTGCCGGGCGGCACCGAAGGGGTTCGTAACTCGGCGCTTTGGCTGTTCCTGCGGGACAATCGTTTCCGCGGCCTCAACGCTGGCGCGCTGAACTGGTGCTTTACTCATCAATAAATTTCCTGAAATTATTCCCACTCGTAAGATTTAAGATAGTCCTCGCGCTTGTAGCCGGGGATAATCTTGACGAAACGATCACATGCGGCCTTCGCCTCGCCGGGCAGATCGTCATACCCGCGCTTGTTGCTCCTGCGTGCAACCGGCGGAGCGCTTGCGAAGGCGACGGACGCCGCCTCGTTGCGGCGTGGATTGAGTCCGAACTTCTCCGGAAACTGATCCTGCACGCGGCGCTTAACGTCGGCGAGCCGATCCTGAATGCCGAGACCCGGCTTCTCTTGCATGAGTTGAGCGCTGTGTGCCTGTGCGAACAGTGATAGCGCGGGGTCTTGCATCCACGTATTTTCCGCCATCCATCGCTCGACATATGGGTCGATACCGGGCGGAAGGGCAGCGCCAGGCATGGGGCTCTGCGCTTGAGGCACCACCGGGGCGGCGGGTCTCTCAACCTCGCGAAGCCGCGCATTTGCGGCTTCAAACCGCTGTGTATCGGCGGTCTGCACCGCAACGCGCATTTCGTTTTCGAGTTCGGCGCGGGCTTGCGCACGAATACGATCTTCGTTCGCCTTCTGGCTGGCGTGCAATTCGCCGAGAACCTGCCGCATCTCGGTCATCTGCCGCTCGGTGGCGGTCAGCTTGTCGTGAAGGACCCGGTTGTTTTCCTGCACGATCGGGAGAATGGTTTCTCCACGGCGCATGAATTCGTCGGCATCACGCCAGCGGGCATGATCGCCCTTGAACTCGTCAAGCGGCACCCACCCGAGGCGGCGGGCTTTCGTTTCCAGATCGGCGCGCTCGGTATCAATGCCGGTCTCGACCGGCTCTAACTCAATATCGTCTGTATCGCTCATTATTTCTCGATCATTACTTAAACAAAATTGGCATCAACGGATGGCTTCACCGCTGCAATGCAATGGTCGGACATCATCCGATAGAACTGGCCGTCATCGCCGAGCATCAACTGGCCGGAATACCGCTCGATATAGACATAGCTGCCAATCTTCGGCTTGGGTCCAGAACGCGGCATACCGTCCTTGCTGAATTTGAACGCGTCTTCGCCGTACTCGATTAGGATGCCGGTTTCGGCTGCCATACCGTTGCGCTCAATCAGATCCTCCGGGAGCATGATGCCGCCGGATGTTTCTTTCGCCGGTTGGTCGGTCAGGACAAGAACCTTGTCTCCGATCGGGGTCCAGCCGGATTTATTATCGCCGTCAAAGACTCCGGGAACGTATTGTGCGTTCTGGGTCTTAATTAACTTCGGCTGCATTCTCTGCGGATTCCTCTTCCTGTTTTTCCCCGAACATGGCAACAAACGCCTCGAACGGCAGATTCATCATTTCTTCGATTTCGATTATCTGGCCGCGCGGTACTTCGGCCTTGGACAACTCGGCGCTGCCGCTCATCCACATTTCCAGGATCTTGATTTTCATGAAGTCGCGCTTCGCCGCGTGATAGGCGAAGAAGAGCTTGGTTACGGGGTTATGCCGCCATTCCAGAAACTGGCTGCGGTGGACCCCCGCTATTTCCTGAACCTGACTGAGGTCCGGATGATCCTGGGTCGTTTCCGTTTCCGGCATTCTGCATTGCCTCTATTTGGGTTTTGAAAATCTCTAACTGGTGCTCAACCCAAGCGAGGTTCTTGTCGCCGACCGCCTTGTCGGCCTGTGCGAAGAACAACACGGCTTGCGCCAGATCCTTGAGCGATGCCGCCTGTTCGCGATTTGCCTTGATATGAAGCTGGCCCGCCTTCTCGATCAGTTCGGGGTTCGGCGGTGGTGCATGCAAGATTTTGTCGATGCCATCGATATTCGCGGCTTCGAGCACCCGATGACGAATTTCCAACCCGTCACAATAAGGATCGTTGGCGAACATCGACATCAGAAGCTGCGCGCGTCCCATCCGCTGCATATCCGTCACCATGGTAGGATCGGATACGGGTTCAACGCCGTCGCCCTGTGCATAATCGGCGCGCGTGATCGTGCGCCACTCGCTTCCGACCCTGTATTGCGTCGATTGGTTCAAATAGATGCCGTTCAACCGGTACAGCTTGGCCAGTTCGTGCTTCAATGCCAGATGCACCCGCTTGAAGATCGCGGTAAAGGTCTTTAACCCCTGCTCGATCATCGCCAAGGTGGTAGTCGCCGGCACGTTGCTTTGCTGCTGATCGCCGGTGAGCACGTCCTTGACGGATGCGATCTCTTTTGCAGACTCGACCAAGAGGCCCAGTAGTTGGAAAAGAACCTGCGACGGCCCCGGAGCGGGGAACGGCACGATGTTGTCCCGGAGATTGCCGCCGGTGACGTTGACCGGCTTCCATTCTCCCAGCGAGAAACGGACAGCGCCCGTATTCGTGCTGAATCCCTTGCCAAGGAATCCGCCGCCCGCGTTCTGTAGCGTGCCGGCGTCCAGGAGCATGTTGATGACGGTGTTGGCCGACTCGTTGATCGGGCCAAGCAGTTGACCAAACCCGAGCCCGTAAGAGCCGCCATCGGGGTTCGGCAAGAAGATATACTGCGTATAGTAGTGAACCGGCTCAATCTTCATCAACCGGTGCGGCGCGCTGCTGTAAATGATGCCTTCCGGCTCATAGCGTGCCTTGATGCGGGCGACGTAAGCGGAATCCTTGTGGACGGTGACGATGTACGGCTCATCGAGGCCGTCTTCGTCCAGATCAAGCCAGCGGTGCTGTTCCAGAAAATCAATCGGTGCATCCGGATCGTCGCTAGCGTTCTCGGCGTTGACCGAAGCCGCGAAACCGTTCTCAGGAACACGGAATATGCCAGCCCGGCGCATCTCCTCGATCTCACGCGGGTAATATTCGATCTCTTCGGTGACGCGTGGCGCGGTCTCGCAGTCCTTGGCGTGGTAATTCATCACCACCTTCAAGGCCGATCGGACATGCGAGCAGTTGCGACCCTTGGTCGGATCAAAGAACGTCTTGCGGAACACGCAGCCCATCGTGGGGAGCATGTGCAACAGCTTGTCCGTATCCGGTTCCCATTCCGGCATCTCGTCCAGCAATTGCCAGGACATATGATCGCCGATGCGATCTGCCCTCGCCTGCTTCGCTCCCGGCGCAACGGCCCATTGCGGCATTGGCTGGCCATTCGGTCCCGCGACGATGACGGGTTGCCCGGTTTGCGGGTTGACCATCGGCGTGCCGCTGTCGTCGCCAATCACGATGCCTTTGACGATATCCCTGCCATCAACGATCGCCGGATATGCGCGGGCGGCAAATTGATTGGACGCGCTGGTAATCATCGGCAGGATGACGTTGGCTGCCTTCGGCCATGGGTAGGTCTTCGGCGTGGTCTTCTGCGTTGCCAGCTCAATAGCGCGCTTGGTCTTGGTGACCCATTCGGAGCGGCTATCGTTGTCGATCTCGTATTCGCGGACAACCCGCATGCCGATCGCGCCCAATAGGGATTCATCGATCTCATCGGCGATGTTGTCGGCATAGGCCCACCGGTGAAGCTTCTGGCCCTGCTCTACGTCCATACCCATGGCAGCGGCCATCTGGATATGCGGCGGTAGGCGTTCGTCGCGAGGATCTGTAGTGGCAGAACCCGGCGGTGTGGACGCAACCGCCAAATTGGCGTTTGCGTCATCGGCGTTGCCATCAGGCAAGGCGCTATCGTCATCCGCTTGCGCGGGGTTCAAAGCCATTCAAAATCCAATAAAAAATCAGTAGCCAGTCACGCTCGATCGCGTCTGATCGGAATAGTGCGCGTCGTAATCCGGCTGTTCGTTGCCAGGTTTCGTCTGCGCAATTTCAAGCCCGGACATCATCAAATAGCGCGTGGCGTCCATCAAATGGTCGTCGCTCTTGACCACTTTGCCGTTTTTATCCCGACGGTAAATGCGAAATTCGGAACGCCAATTTTGCAAAGAGGAAAAGACTTTCAGCCTTCCCTCTGCCATGCGCTCCCAGACGGTCGTGATCCCGGCCTCGACCGCATTATTGGCGGGCGCCAGCATCAAGCCCATGCCGCCGTAGACATCGATCAGCTTTTGACCGTCAACCTGCGAACGGCCGCGAGACGCCGGATCGATAACGCCGGGCATCCAATTGCCGCCGCGCGCGTTGATACCAGCGACATGAATGGCGGGCTCGCCCTGTGATCGATACCATTCGTCGTAAAGGAACACGGTGTCGGTCGTTTGATCCCAAGCGCCCCAGACGGCGGCGGTGCGGTTCCAGCCAACGTCCAGACCGAACACGCGAGGCCAGGCCGCCGAGAGCTTGAACGGCTCAACGATGATATCGGACTCGAGGATGGGATAGATCGCACCGGACCCGAGCATCGGAATGCCCTTTGATCGGGCGTCCCGCTGATAAGGTGGAATCGCGGACCAATATTCGTCGCGCAGTTCTGGCGTTAGGTGTGGGGCGTCATCCCACGTTGCTTGGACGATGTATTTACTCAAGTTGTGTTTTTGTCTGACTGACGGTTTGGTTGATTCGCTTCAAACCTGTCCGCGTGGGGATCGAGGGGGTACTACCCTCCCTGCAACGGCGGCCTGTTTGGGGGGTGGCACCCGGTCCGGTTCGCTGGGGAATGGAACCCTCCCAGAGCCAGGTCGACGAGGCTTGTTCTTGATATGTTCTATGCGGCTGCCGAGCCCGCTGGTGCGTTCATTTGGCTGGCGGGTATCGGAGAGCCGGACGGGGAAACAGCGCGCTCAGCGGCGCTCCTAGGGCCTCGTCGGATCGAGGCGGATACATCGTCCGCCGTACTATAAGCAATATCAATTGCTTAGCAGAAGCCAGAGACGATCGAAAGCCGAAAACGTAAAACAAACGCAAACATTTGGCGGATCAATCTCACGGCGCATTTCTACGCCGCAGTGTCAGGACGGTCACGCTGTCTGCCAAGTTGTCATTCTGACGACTTGCCTCTGACACCTGGATATGCCCATTTCTGTGACATAAATATCACAGTGGAAGCTAGGTCGAAGGCAGCGCCGTATAGAATTAGATGCACATGCATCTAATCCGTTGCCCAGCACCCTGCCCCGTCTCTCTCACGACCTCTCCCATGATCCAAGTTACCACTGCGCTGCAATGGTTTCTCGCATCTCTGGGTTCTTCAATCATCCCAGCGTGGCTAGGCTAACTGGTGCTCCATAGGCTGTGCTCATGGATGACTAATTAGCCTGCAATGACTGCGGCGGTGCCTCAGTTCAAAATCATCAGCCTGATCGACCCGAGGATAAGGCATGTAATCAAGACCAGCCCCAACCAGACCGCGACAGACCACACTGGCACTTTGCGTTGCGACTTTTTTGTTGTCTTTGAAACCTCGTCTAACGCTCTTGCCCATCCCTCGGAGCTATTGGCTTCACCAACGGCGCGCTTTTGATCTTCGGTCGGCTCTGGCATTTTCGCGACCAACTGCATGAAACGTTCATGCTCTGCGAAAATTTGGTCTAACTCAGGCCGAAGCTTTTTGTTGAGCCGTTTCGAGAAATCTTCATCGGTCATGGCCTCTCCGTTGCGAAGCTTACCGCGAAGCATTAGCATATCGGATGTTTAGCGGAAGCTAGGAGGAATAAGTGGCCCACTCCCAATCTACGGATGACGATCTAAGGGCCGAATTGGAAGGGCTGCGGCTTGCGCTGGGGGCTCCGCTTGGTCAGCCCTTTGATGGCCGCGAGGAACGCAATAAAGCCGATCTGCTTTTGAAAATAGAGGAAATCAGGACTGAACTGGAAAAGCGCCGCTTGCCTCGGCAACTTGTGCGGTGAAGCGATCTGCTCTTGATCCAGATAGAATGGCCGATCCGGCCACTCTATCCCTTCCCCGGCCCGGCGTCATGATAACCGGGTTCGGCGCTGCCTTGGTTCTGTCTCTGGGTCTTTTGTCCGGTGATGTCCTAATCCCCGGCGATTCCGGGTGTGGATTAGGCAACCTCAATCGTTGCGGTATAATGAGTTCCGCTGCCGTTGGTCATAAGGCAGAATGACTGACCTCGCGCGCGTTCTACCTCAAAATCGTGCCGGTAGCCCGCTGTACCTTGCCTTAACGAGCCGCCGATTACCTCGCCCTCATTTAGATGGCGCGCCACCAGTCGCTGCAGCATCACTATGATCTCTGATTCAGATAACGAGCCCTCTGGTAAGGACCGTTCGAAGATCAATACCGTTCCTTCGAAACCACGGATTTTCCAGATTCGGTTACTCAAGGGCCGATCCTTTGATATGCCTTGAGTTAGGTATATCAGGTACGGGCGGGGGTTTCTATGTCTATACGGACCGCGCGGCGGCTGATGGGAGCCATTTTCTTGGGCTTGGCAGCAAACTTCGCTTATGGCTTTGCCAACTATGACCAGCACGGCGCGTATCTACTGCCCAGCGCCTTCATTGGTATTCTGGTTGCGGTTGGAGCTTTTTATCTAAGCTCTGCTAACGAGCCAACGGCATAAATTCCACAACCCGTTCAAGCAGCCGTAGTCGCGCTGTTCAGCGGCAAATCGTCCGAATTCGTCAATCCGATCAAGTCGCCGTTTCGGCGGTTTGATTTTCCACTGGTGCAGCTTGCGCTACTGGAATTACGCGGCGGACTTGGTTGACGCGGTTGCCGCTGGCGTGACGCTTGCCGTAGCCGGTGCTGGCGTAGTCGTTGCCGCTGGAGCGGTCGTGGTTGCCGCCTTGGCCGGTGCGGGCTTGCCGGTGAATAGCCGCCCGATGGCAGCGAACAGTTTCTTGAACAACGCGATAATGTGGCGCATAGGCCCGTCTCCTTTAACGCCGTTGGTTCCGGCGATTCCGGATCGCCAGTGGCATTGATTGTCTTCTCATAGTCGGCGGAATTCCCGCGAGTCGGCGTCCAGCGCCCATTCGGCGGGCCTGTCGCTAATCACCAGCCTTGAATAGACGAAATACAGGGTGCTCCGATCGATATCGATATCGCAGTGAACATTCTGGACATCCCAATCCATTAAATTAGGCCGCTCGCGCCAATAAAGAACGCCGGACTTGTCCCTGGCGTAGTTATTAAAAGCATCCAACCAAAACCTAACGGCGATATCTTCCGTCGAGCAAAAAATCGGCGCATCTTTTCCTTCGGCCTTCACGCCGCCGGAGACGAGAGAGACATATGGCTCTCCGGTCTCACAGAAATACGTCGTCAGGCCGTCAACCTGCGGAAACTCGATCGTCGCGAGCGCTTCTTCAAGCGTCATTCTTGTTTTTCCTTATTGGCCGCGAACGGCATTGATTGATTTCCTTTTTTTCTTAGCGGAACTAATAACAACGGCACCGACATTCCTGTTGCCATCGATTGCTATCGCCCTATGCTTCCACCGACAGCAAAGGAGATGCTTAGATGTGAAGAAGCCCCAACGAGACATCAACGTTATTGATTTGGAGGATGCGCGCAACCATGGTCATCCGGAACATTGGCCTGCTCTGATGGAGTTTGCCAAGGCTATCGGCAGACACGTTGCAAGGCAGGAATATAAGCGGCTTACAGAAACGCAGAAGAAACGCACGAAGCCCGACGCGCGTGAGCATTCCGGCAGCGCTAACGCAGTAAAAGAAGCCATGCCCCGTAAACGAAAGCAGCCGACGCACCTTGATGTAGCGGCGCACTTGGAAGAACCGAAGGCTCAGGCCGAGTTCCTGTCGGCTAGGCTTGAGAATGGGAGCACGGGAGAAATCATTTCCGCAATCAACACCATCATCACAGCGCGCGGCATGACCGAGATCGCAAAGGCCGCTGGCATCAAACGGGAGCATCTATATCAGGCGCTTGCCGACGACAAACGAGCCCACGCCCTCGCCGTGATATTGCGCAAAGCGATTAGACGGCAGAGGCGAAATCGTGCTGGCAAAGGCGCTAGGACTCGAACCTAGAACCGCCGGTTTTGGAGACCGATGCTCTGCCAGTTGAGCTACGCCGATTGGTTCTCGCGGGCGGATCGCGACCACGGCACCTCTCCGCGCGTTGACATGCGGCCAATTTGTATCTACAATTTGACTCATGAAAATCGTTTGGGACGAACCGAAGCGCCTTGCGAACATTGCCAAGCACGGCCTGGATTTCGCCGACATCAAGGAAGAGTTCTTCATTGGTGCGGTGATCGATGCAGCCAAGAACGGTCGCTTTGTCGCGATCGGCCGCTTGGCGAATGGTGCCGTAACCGTGATCTTCGCAACTCTCGGCGCGGAAGGCGTCAGCATCATCAGCATGCGCTCCGCCAACCGGAAAGAAAGGAAACGGATCGATGGCTAAAACCAAAGCATTCAAGCCCGGTCAGGGCTACACCAAAGCCGATTGGGATGAGGTTTCCGACAATCCGTCGCTAACTAAAGAACAGTTGGCTCGGATGAAGCCATTCGCAGAAGTTCTGCCAGAGCTTGCCAAGACGATCACTCGGCGCGGACCTCAAAAAGAGCCGACCAAGGTAGCGGTGAATATCCGCCTGAGCCCTATCGTCCTAGAACACTTCAAGTCGAAGGGACCGGGCTGGCAGACGAAAATCGATGACGAACTGGTTAGGATCGTCACCAAGAAGCCTGCAAAGAAGCGAAAGGCGAAAACGCCACGGCGCGCAGCGTAAGAAAGCGGAACTAAACGCGATCCGTGCCGACCTGCAGCCGGATCACGCGGTGACAGCCTTGACCGTCCACATAACCGCCGACTCCAGATCCGTAAGCGCCAGCGACAGATATCGTCCGTTCGGTACTTGATTGATCAGCGCTTCAAGTTCCTGCGCTTTCGATTTGATCTCATCGTGCAGCGCCTTTTCGGCATCAGTAAGTTGCCGATATCGCGGGCGGAAACGGCTGGACGGCACGGCGGCACCGCTTCCTCCACCACCGCTGACACCCATTCCGTGGCCAACGGCACCACTGCCTCCGCCGCCCTGCGCTATCACGATATCCGCGCTCTGGCATTCGTTCGAAGCAATTTCGGCATCCGACATCGGCATTCCTTTTCCCTTTTTCTTGGCGGCGCTACTGAAAATGGCACCGCGTGATTTCTGTGGTCGGCGATCAAAAACCGCCTATGCTTCCGCCAGCAGCAAAGGAAGCGACCTCATGGGAAAGCCTCCACGAACCAGACCGGATGTCATCATTCATGAACTGCCGCCGGACGATCCGCGCAATATCAATCACCCCATGCATCGTGAGAAGTGGTTGGATCTTGCAAGGGTACTCGGGCGCATGGACGCTAGGATGGAATATCAACGTGCCCTCAGCGCGGCGAAAGAGATCGACGCCATGTCTCGTAAAGCAAAGTCTCCGAAGGACGTTGACGAGAATCCGCCGCACCCGGCAACCCTCCACGCGATTGCCGTGAGGCTCCTCGCAGCCGCCGCTTCGCAAAAGGGCAAGAAGTCGCCAAAGGATAACGACGAAAACCCGGCGAAGAGCAAGGCCAAGCGTGGCCGGCCACCGATCGGCAAGCGCCCCAAGGTGCAAGTCGCCCTTCGGCTCGACACATGGATTATCGATGCATTCCGCGCCACGGGTCCTGGATGGCAGTCGCGGATCAATGACGCGTTGCTTGAGGGCTCCAAAAAGCTCAAGCCGCGCAAGAAATCGGCGCGCTTGTCACGTCTCGATCATGGCGATGAGAAGTAGGCACCAACCCCAGCCGTCATGCCCGCTGTATCCAATGACACCAGCGGCAAGCGCCAGTGCTACGCAAACCGAATGCTTGTTTACTGACATGATATCCTCAGACGCAACGGCAAACTTTGCCGTTGCGTGCCACTTACGCCGCCAATAGGGCATCTAGGATCGGCTCTTGATCGGCTGGGATTTGCCCGCCGGGCATGAAGTGCTTCACGACATCGGAGAGGCCGAGCAACGGCGTGAAGGTGCAGAGAACCAAACCGCGCGTGGTCATGGTTCGCATCAAGCATTCGGTGTAGACATCCAGCGGTGGCTCCTCGTCCAACCAAATAAAATCTTGGCTGGTGCCCATGAACGCCTCAATCCCAGCTTCAAACGACTTGAACTGGATGACGCTCTGTCCACCGTCTTTACGCTTGACGTAAATGTCTTGGATCGCATCAGGGATACCGCGACGTGCCGTCACTCTGACAATGGATTTCTTAGGCAACATGCCGGTGCCGAAAGAACCCGGCGGGCCAAGCAGCTCAGCTTGAAGAATATCGCGGACGGTTTCGGCGCGTTCGCCTGCGGCCCAAATCCTTACGGGACCATCGAATCGATGTCCCGGCCAGAAATCCGGATATTCGCCCAGCGCGTGATTGGCAGTCTCAAATGCGCCAGCAACAGTCTTGCCGACGCGGTTGGCGGCCAACATCAACCGTTCACGATGGATGCGACCGGCGGCAAAAATCTCATAGTGCTTCGGGTAGTTTCGGATCGAGAGCGGTCCCGTCGCCGGAAACAGCGTCTCCCGCTTCCGCTCCCGCATCGCCTTCGATAGTGCTTCTTTCAGCGCCGCCAGTTGTTCTGGCGATGGTGTTGATTTGTTCATACATTTCCGCGAGTTCGGTGACGCTCATGTCATCAAGCGGACCAACTTCAATTTGCTGGCGATCGGCGAACATGCCCATTTGTTTGCCTAATAGCTCCGTGGCGCGCACCGCCGGACCAAACTGGTTTCGGGCTCTGGCGCTCTCACGATCCTCGAGCAACATTTGCAAGATGTCGGCTTTTTTGATCGCGATCTTGCGTTCGGCCTTGCGGGCGGCTAGCTCTTGAATCTCGGCGACACGGGCCGAGATGTGAGACTTTAGAGCCAGCTTTGACGCGCCGGTGCTGATGCTCTGCTTGGTCGTGGCCTCGAAACCGGCTTCAACATAGGCCCGACCCTGCATCTCGCCACGCGCTATGGCCTGCGCGAACAGTTCGTGGCGTGGATCATCAAGTAACGGCATTACGCGAGTGCGGCGGTCTTTGACTTCGTGAACGAGGTCCCGTTCCGCAGCTTTCCGAACGCGCGGGCCTTGCGCTTCGAGGGCTCAAACTTCTTGGCGACGGTCAGAAGCGGTGCGGATGACGGGCGGACATCAGCGGCGTTCAAACCCTGCGCAACGGTCAACGGCTTGGTCATGCCCGGCGTCTTCGCCATTAGTCCTTGCCCTTCTGAGCATTGACGGCGAACCGGGCCTGATCTCCGGTGAGACCGGAGTCATGATAGTGCTTACGGGCGAACGCCATCGGCGACTGTCCGGCGCGCTTTGCTTTTGCCGTCAAGGCACCGGGCCGCTTCACTGCGGCCCCCATCCACTTTTTCGGCTTGCCTGACTTGGCCATCTTATAAGTGGTCACCGTGATCGGCCTCGGCCTGTGCCGGAAGCTTGCCCTTGGAATACCGCACCGGCTTTCCGGTGCCGCGCTCATGGTCGCGAAGAACCTTTTCGCCGCGATCTGGCGCGGCCTTGCCGCCCTTGAGCGGCGTCGCATCGACACCGAAGTCTCCTGCGCCTGCAAGCGGGTCAGAACCCATTGCCAGCGATTTGCGCGGCGAAATCTCGAAACTTTTAGCCATGTGGTAGCCCTAAAATGAGTAATTGAAATTATGCAGCGCGGGCGAATTCGCCGTGCGTCTGCGCGGCGGCGACGACAAAGGCGGCGTGAGCCTCTTCCGGCGTGGTGTAGCTGCCGAGACGGCGCGTAACGCCCTTGTAATAAATTGCGCTGAGATACCGCTGCCCATTCGCAGACAAGGCTACGCCCTTGGGCAGCACCTTATCAAGCCTGCCGGCACGGCGGTTGGCGAGGTTCTGAGAGCGAGTCGCCTCGCGAAGGTTGCTCCAGCGATTCGATTTGCTGCCGTCGATATGATCGATCTCTGACGGCCAACGGCCAGTCTTGATTAAGAATGCCAGGCGGTGGGCATAATATCGGCGCCCATCGACCTTGACGGAGATATATCCGCCGGTATGGGGAGTGCCAGCGATGGTGCCGGGTTTCACGCGGCGCTTGTGGACTCGCCACGTCAGTTCGCCGGATTGTTCGTCGTAAGATAATAGCTCGCGGGCACGTTCGGCGGTGAGGCCGGCGCCGGTATCGGTAGTCATTTCCTGTAGTCTTTTCTCAGCAACGGCCGGCGGGATCAAGCGCGACCAAAGTCATCAACTCGATCCTGTGGCGGAGCGCTGCTAGTTCGCTGACTTTGACCGCGATTCCGATCCGCTCCAATCCCTTAATCATGAGATCGACTTCGGAGTCGATGAATCTGGCAAACGCTTCGGGTGCGAACACGTTGTTCGGCGAGATGACAGGCATCACCGCCGGACGCCCACTGTCGGGCGCATCCGCGTTTTCGAACATCGATCTCGTTTGCCGTTGGGGTGCCCGATAGTCGGATCGGGCTTACCGCCTGCTCGCCTCAGTACATCCGTGGACGAGTGCAGGCCCGGCGCGCGCCGGGATTCGAGACCAGCAGTTGAAACGGCGCTTTACAAGAAACTAGGTTGTTACCGACGTGCCGCTGGGCTCTAAAACGGAAACGGCGGCCCGATGGCCGCCGCTAGACACATTTTTTTAGTATGGAAAAATAACTAGCAGTTGATGTACGCGCATTCAAGAAGTTGTGCGGAAGTTGTGCAGGCGTCAACTGTTTTGCTGGAACGGTTTTGGATTCTGGAGAATGGCGCCGATAATCAGCTTTGCGGCCTCGCGAGCCTCCGTCGCCATTGCAGGTGAAATTCCGGACAAGCTGTATTCGTCGGCCAAATCGAACAACGCCTTCTTCACGTCGGTTCGAAACCCGTCCGGGTCTTGCGCCATATCGGCGAGGATGCCGAACAACGTCATCAACATAAGATTGTGAGCAATGTCGATGCCTAGTTGCTGACCGGCTGTGCTCATGTGAATCGATCCCTTCGTCAGCCATTGTACGGCTTGAATCGCCCGTGCTTATAACCCCGCAAATACCCTGCGGAGACGGATGATTCCAGTTCTGCCTCAAGATACTCGTTCGCGACGAGCACCGCCTTGAGCGCGGCGCGAACGTCACCGCCGCAGGCCGCGATTGTCTGGTCGACCGCCGCTTCAAGCCGGTCGGCGTCGGCCTGTGGATTGGGCGCGGCAGGCTCCGGCATGGCGGGTTCCAAGTTGACTGAACGCCCTGAATGTTCTCATTATGTTCTCATGAAGTCAAGCGATCCGAAACGCCGGTTTCCGCCACCCTGGCGGGTCGAACAGCCAGGTCCCGACTGTTTCGAGGTGCGGGATGCCAACGGCTTCCGGCTGGCCTTGGTGCATTTCCGGGATGATCTGCAAAAATGGTCGTTCGGCCATAGCCATCTGACCTCGGATGAGGCGCGGCGGATTGCCAAGGCGATCGCCCGCATTCCCGAATTCCTGATGCAGCGAAAGGGATTCAATCAACGTGGCGGAGGACTGCGCTGGCGGCCGGAGCGCCCGTATCATGTCGCACTTGAGGACGGATATATCAGGGCGAATTGGGACGTGATTGACGCATTATGCAAGATCAACAGCGTTCCGTTCAATGCGACCGGCGAGAAAATTAGCGACGGCGGTCTTTGGCGGGTTTATGAGTTTGCTTGGCAACTCGATGCGATGCAGTTCTGGGACCGGTTCGAAGGGCGCTGGCTGCTCGGTACGGAGTTTCACTATCCCCAGCGACCGAACGATCTACCGCCGATGAAACAGCCTTCGAATTTGCCGAAGTTCGATCCGCGAAAAGCAAGGAGATAAGCCGGGTCCATCGGCGCCGAGGAACTTTTCAACCGTCCTGTTCTTGAATCGGGTGCTGTGGCGTGGAGTTGCGTATGCGTAAGCCCGGAGCCCGGACGCCGTCCATCGTGCCGCGTGGAGACGATCAAGATATCTACCTTGTGGTCGATGATCTTGGTCGTCTCGGCCGCGTCTGGCGAGAAGCCGATTACGAGGCAACCGATTTCGAGACTGTCGTCACCGATTTGTTAGATGGCCAGTACAATAATCCGATCGGCATATTTTCCTTCAATACCGCCGAGGGTTGGTCGCGGGACGTTTCCGAGGACATCGCTCTGGAATTGCACCGCAGATGCGACCTGGAAGGCTGCGATATTCCGCCAGGACTAGCCGATTTTATCAAGCGTCACGAACCTTCGATCCGCCAACTGTCGCTGCGGTTCGGCCTACGCGCAAGTTAGCTGGTTTGCCCCGGTCGACACCTGAGCATGGTACGCATAGCCGTTATATTGGCCTCACGCAAACGAGACGATTATCCCGATATGTAATCGCCGCGGCGCGGAACATGTCGCCCAACATCTCCTTTTCATTTGGACGAACTAAATCCTTCTACGAAGGTGAGCCCGTAATGTGTGAAAGGTGCGTCGAACTCAATGAACAAATCGCGCGCATTCAGAGAATCTGTGCCACAATCAACGACCCGTTCGCAATTGAACGGTTCAAGGCGCTGATAGAAGAACTGGAGGCACGAAAAGCCGCGCTCCATCCCAAGCGCGAGCCATAAGACCGTGGATCCGCGCCAGCGCCGAACTACGTGGGAACAATCGTTCCTGCAAAATTCCGGTAAATCTCCGGATGTATAGATACGGAATTTTGTGTTTCGATTTTTGCAGGCACATTTTGGACATGACCCATCGTCCTCTATTCAAATGCCCCATCACCGGCAGAAGGGTGCAGCATTGGCTGCCCGATAATACCCCTGTTCGTGAGGACACTTTCGAGTCTGTCGCTTGTCCGGCCTGCGGCGGGCTGCATTTCATCAACCTGATGTCCGGGCGACTCTTGGGCGATCCGAAGTCCGATAACAAATAGCTAGGAACCAATCCTGCAGATCTGGATTTTACCCAGCTTCTCCCACGGAGTCTTGCGTCGTGTCCTGGGACCGCCCATTCGATCAGCCCGTCCCCCTGCCGAAAGGCGCGCCGGCACGAACACTGCGAGACGCCGCAAATTTTATCGGAAACCTTCCAAAAACCGAGCAAGATATGAAGGAATGGCAGACCGCCGTTCAGATGCTGATCGATGCCGCGGAAGATCGCGCACCGATGATGTTTGCAAAGATAAGCCTTCATCGGGCCATCGATCGCGATGTCGCGCGCGTCTTCAATCCGGCACACAAAAGCCCGTACTGGGCCCCACGAAAGCTAAAACGTGATCTATAATTTTCGGTCAATTAGCCGAAACTTTCCTAATTATTCCCGGAACGACTCAACATTTTCCGCTCGCGTTCAATCGAAAACTTGGCATAATTTGCGATCCGCAGGTCATCGACCTTTCGTCCAGCGATGTGAGGGTCCCATGCCAGATAAACGCCGTCGTTTTGTCCAGAATGGTCCGCTCGAAGAGCGTCTTGCCGAAGAGGCGCGCCAACTCCGTGAAAAGGCAAAAACATTGCCGCCGGGTCCCGAGCGCGACACGCTTCTCCGCCGCGCGCGCCAGGATGAAATTGCGAGCCGGCTTTCTGAATGGATTGCGTCGCCCGGCTTGAGGTCGCCACACTGAAAACGGGCCGATGAAACTCCTGCTCTGCTGAGGACCACGCGACGTGCAACGGGGGCCAGGAATGTCGGCGGCTGGTGCAATCATCCGCCGCATCGTTCGACGCCGCAAGGGATGAGTTCGTCAAGTGGCTCTCTGCCAGAAATGATTTGGTCGCCGTAGAATGCAGAGAATTGCGATCATAGCGGGTCAAGCCGCTGTTTCGGCGCGCTGGAACGGGACGATCGACGACAAACAGGGCAAGTTCACGGCTAGGGCGGGGGTACCTGTCACGCCGCGTTGCGGGCAGCGAGATTTTCAATGGCAAGTTTGAATGACGCGATGTCGGGCGAACCCTCGATAACCGCCAGCGCTTTATCCAGATCGCAGTCGGATAACTTCACGGCCCGATCAACAAGGAAATCGCAGTTGGCACCCAGTTTTTGCTCTGCCCGGCGGCGCAAATCCGCGACATATAGCCTGCCCGCTTCAAGCCCGGCATTCGGGTCCGACCTGGCGTCATTCCAATCTTCGCTCATAATCCAATCGTCGCTCATAAACCGCGCCGCTCCGGCCAGCGCCCTGTAACGGGTGGCTCGCGGCAGATCGATGGCGCGCTCTACGACCGTGCGCAGATAAGACAGGCCGCCCGCCGCTGCCAATTCTTGGGCGACCGGAACGCTGGCCAGATCGAAAATCTCCGGGATCAAGGTCTCAAGAGTCTCTTCTGTCAATTCGCATGAATCACCGGGCGGGTAGGAAATGGATTCCGCTGTTGAATGGGCCTCTTCCGGGGAAATCGTTGTCCGTCGAAAGGGGATTATGTTGGCAGAGCCATGGATTTCTTCCGCGCTAGGTGAATCAGGGTCGTCAATCGCGCAAGCTGATCCGAAAGTATTACCGGTATCACGGGTATTTTCGGACTTACCGGTATTACGGGAATCACCGGAGTTACCGGACTTACCTGCATTACCTGACTTCTGTTTGTTGACAGGAGGTTGACAGTCCCTCGACAGGAGGTCGGCATTAGCTCGACCAGAGCGCGGCTTTTCCCTGCCATCCCCCTCGACACCTCGTCGAGAAGAGGCCCCCTTGTTGTAGCCAGACGCAAGCTGGCTTTCGTCATAGCCGACGATGGAAATCAACTTGAAGCCGCCCTTGGTCGGCTCCATCATGATCCTGCCGCGCGCCGCCAGTCGCTTCAAAAAGCGCTCCGCCGCCTTCGCATTCGGCTTGCCATCGGCGGTAAGCCAGATCAGCTTCTCGGCAATATATCCATAGCTGTGAACGAGTTGGCCACGCTGGAGATCATAGCAAACGTCACCAATCCAAAATACGCGGTCGGTATAAGCCGCCTCTTTCATCAGCCAGAGCCAGGCTCCACGCTCGCTTTCCGGAAGCGGCTTGAAAACAAGATCATCCCAGAGGTCGCGATGCACCACCAAGAATCCGCGCTTGGCGGACTCGTCCTGTGAATTGTTTTTGATTGTCATTGAGAACCACCGTCGCCCCTCCAAAGTGAAGCTGGCGGGCGACCGGAGGGGTCACGGCCAAAAGAAGGATCATGACTTCCTTCCCTGCCCGCCATTGCCAATGGCTGGCAGACGATCAATCCTCATTCAACGTTTAGTCGGTAAGCAGTGCGGCGGCCAGTCGCGCTGAACCGCCGCCACGTGGCGGCAAATCGGAGGAAATTTCTCAATCGTTTCAATTCGGCACAACGTGGTGCCCAATCGGAGAAAATTTCTCAATCATCTCAAACGCGGCTCGGATGTAGTAACGCGAACTAAATTACTACGATACGAAGGACCAATTGTCGGCGCGCTGGGTGGGTTTTACTGGACCAGCGCGAAGAAACCGAGTCAGCCCCTCGGTGATTCGTGATGAAGAAAGAGCCCCGGTTGTCGTCGCCTGCCGGGGCTCTTTTTCTATGAGCGGCGTTACTGGCCAGACCTAGCACCAGTCGGCGTCGCGCAGATCTTCCGACGCGTCCCGCAAACGATTTCTTTTTTCGCGACCGCTTGAATGCGGATCGATCGGGTACGCATTCTCGCCGCCGTTGATCCTGTCAAACCTTGAAAGGAACTGCGATGAAGGCGATGTCCGAGAGCGCGTTCGCAGTCTCGCGAGGCGGAAGGGATTTTGGGTGCGGAAGTCGCGAACGCGGAATCCAGCCGTACAAATGGCCGCATAACTGGACGGCGGGTCAAAGCATGATGAAAGAACTTACCGCAGAGGATTATGAGACCGCAGTTCAAGCGCTGGCCTTTATGATCCAGTATCATAACCTGCCCGGCGCGCTGCCGTTGCTGATCCGGATGGAAGCCGAGCGCGACCGCCTGATCGCCGAAGGCGGCGCTCTCGACTACGCCCGCCGGGTTCTGGCTCGCGGTGCGATCAACGCGACCATAGGGAACGACAACGCCAGTCCGCGCCAGATCGCCGCATAGCATAACCAATAGGGAGCGCCGCTTTCGACGCTTTCCCCTTCTCATTACGCCGCCACCGCCATGGGCGCGCCGTAGCAGTAGTTCCCCCAATCGTCCATCAGGGCGCGGCGCTTATCGAGCATATCCATCCTCTGGTAAGCTCCACGAGTGCCGCTGGTGACGTGGCCCAAAACGAACTCGCAAAGCCGATCCTCGTGGTTCGTCTTTTCGCCGGCCCAATCCCGGAACGTTGATCTAAAGCCATGCGTCGTGATGCCGTCCATCTTCATGCGCCGCAGGAGGACGAGCATGGACATGTTGCTGAGCGGCTTGCCCTTGGCCGCGCCGGCAAAGATGTATTCGCCATCACGTGGCAGATCTTTCAGGAGCGCTACCATGCGCGGGGTCAGCGGCACCCGATGCGGCAGATCGGCGAATTCCGGCTTGCGCTTCGATCTCGCCGCCGGAATCGTCCATACATTCTTTTCGAAATCGATCTCCGCCCACTTGCCGCCAAGAACGGCGTCTGTCCTCAACCCGGTCAAGATCGTCAGCTCCAACGCGCGGGCCGCAGATCCGGCCTGTTTCTGCAAGCGGGTAATGAATGCTGGAACCTCATCGAAGTGCATCGCTCCGTGGTGCTTCGTCTGCTTGACGGCGCCGGACTTCGGAAAAATGTGGCTCAAGTTGCCCTTCCATTGGGCTGGGTTATTCTCTTTGGATCGGTAGTCGTGCGCGCTGGCGTAATCCAGGATGGACTCGATCCTGCCCCTCACCCGGCGGAAGGTTTCCAGCTTCCGCGCATCCCAGATCGGTTTGATGCAAAGCAGAACGTGTTCCTTGCCGATCTCGGCGACCGGCAACCTCCCGATATGCGGATAGACATAGGCTTCCAATGTCGAAGGCCATTGAGCCGAATGCTTGCCATTTTTCCACGCATCCGCATTTATGCGGATGTACTCTTTGGCGCATTCCTCGAACGTAATAGATGGCTTTGGAGCTTGGTCGGTGACGGCCAGAGCCGTGGGGCGATCCATCAAAAGGTTCGCGCCATGGGCGGCCAGAATGCGCCGGGCGGCCTCTACAATGTCACGGTCGGCTTGGTTGCTGATCGGAGGGGATATCCGCAGCTTGTGGGCGGCGTCGCGAGCAGCGCGATATTCCTGCATCTGTTCGGCGGTCGAGCCCGATAACATCATGCGCCATTCGTTATGAAGTTCGGTGTCCAACTCTTTCGCCTTCCGGCGGGCGGAGATCGCCTTTGGGTCATCGGCAACCCGGATGTCGGTCGAGAGCTGGACAACGCGGCGCTTCTCAACCGCCGCATATTCCTTGGGGGTTCGGCGGAAGAACCACCAGAAACTACCCCGTTGCCGTAACCCTTCGTGCGCCATTTCTGCCTCGCCGCGCTGCCTTCAATATGATGAAGCCAGATCTATCGGCGGTCAGTTCGATAGTCAATTGTTTGACACTATGTTTTACGTTTTTGTTTTACAATATGCCTTAAACTGCCGAGAAGACCTATGATTATAGCTGTTTTGTGTTTCTCGTCGGCGGACACCCCTCCGCCAGCACCCCGTCCGCACACATCCACCAACGTCCGCCAGCGTCCAAAAATCTTCGATATATCAAGCACATTTGTTCGCGATGCATCTTCGCGGGTTCGCCGAAGTCTGGCATAATCCATCTCATCGACGTGGGTTGACGCGTGGGTTAGGCGGACACTCACGCCAGGTCGACGTCCTCGTGGGTTAGGCGGACATCTCATGATCCTAACGGCAAAACAGGTTGAGCATGCCAAACCTGGCAGCAGGCTGAGCGATGGCGGCGGACTGCGTCTCGACGTTGACAAGAATGGCAACCGCTCCTGGGTGTTTCGGTTCAAAAGCCCGCTGACCGGCAAGGAGCGGTACATGGGCCTCGGCACCGCCGACGACGTGACGCTGGCGAAGGCGCGCGACGCGGCGCACGACGCCCGCGCCCTGCTCCGCAATGGCAAAGACCCGATCGAAGATCGCAACACCAGGCGCGCCGAAGCCAAGGCCGACGCGTCCCGCTCGATCACGTTCGAGGCTTACGCGGATGCCTTCATTTCCGGAAAAGAGGCCGGCTGGAAAAACGAGAAGCACCGGCAGCAATGGCGCAACTCACTTCGCGATTACGCTTACCCGCACATCGGTCATCTGACTGTCGGCAACGTCGACACCGAGGCCGTACTGAAAGTGCTGAGGCCGATCTGGACTGTGAAGAAGGAAACTGCGCGACGGGTCCGCGGCCGTATCGAGGCGGTACTGAACGGCGCGAAGGCCGAAGGGCTGCGCGCGGGCGAAAATCCGGCCCTTTGGCGCGGTCACCTTGACCAGGTGCTGGCGCGGCGCCGCAAGTCGGAGGTGAAGCATCACCCCGCCCTGCCCTATGAGGAACTGCCGAAATTCTGGCAGCGGCTTTCGGCCGACGCGTCAGATGCGGCACGCATGCTGCGCTGGATCATCCTCACCGCCTGCCGTTTCAATGAAGCCTATGAAATGGATTCTGAAGCCGAAATAAAGGGAGATCTATGGACAATCCCGCCGGGCCGAATGAAGGGCGAAAGGAAGCATGAAATCCCCCTGACCGCAGCCGCCCTGGCGCAATTGCCGTTCCGGCCGGTCAGTGACGTGTCGCTTTCCAAGCGCATCGCTCGGCACACCAGCACACCCGCCACGACGCACGGCTTTCGTTCGACCTTCCGGGACTGGGCCGGCGACGAAACGGAGGTGGCATGGGAAGTTGCGGAGGCCGCGATTGCGCATGCCGTTGGCGACGAAACTGAGACTGCATATCGACGCCGCACGGCGCTGGCGAAGCGTCGCCAATTGATGACCGCCTGGGAAGAATACGCCACTAAGGGCCTTGATGGTGCATCTCGTTCTGATCAATCGCCCCATCGTGGTGACGCCGAAGGGAATGCGTCCGTGTCGTCACTCTGAAATGACGTGGCGCCACGTCACCTTCGTCCCATCAAACGCCTTTTCGGGGCATCTGCATCGGGTCAGCCGGCCGGCATGTTTTCGACAAACCTCAGCATCTCCTCCCTTGTGATGAAGGTCCGTTTTCCGTATTTGCGGACCTTGAGGTCCCCGGCCGCTACCGCCTTGTAGAAAGTTGAGCGCCCGATTCCGACCATCTTGCAAAACTCATCGACGGCCAGTGTCGGCCGCTCCGAAAGCGGGATCGTTGTTTTCGGTGCCGACCTGGTGGCCGCAAGTTTCATTGAGCCCTCCCTTCAGGCGCGGGAAGTTGTTTCACCAAAGACACGGATCCGACGAAGTCAATGGCGAGCGGCAGCAGCTCAGAACGGCGATTGCCCTTGATGCAACGGGACGACGTTGGCATCGGTCGTGTCCTCTCCGAGCTCGATCGTGGAGTTGGCGAGCAATCTGAGTTCGGGCATTCTGCTGGTTGTTATGTAGTCGCTTGTTGGATAACCGCGCCGCCAGCTCCCTCGCTCAACGGCATTGAGGAAGGCTTCAACCTGGATATTGAACGACGCTGGCTCTTCAAGGTTGATCGAGTGACCGGTGTTGGGAGAAATTCAAAGGCCGGCATTTGGAAGTGTGGATTTCAGCATCAGGTTGGTTTCGAGACAGGCCGCGTCTTCGTCGCCCACGATCAGCAGGACCGGCACCATCATTCTCGCGAGCCGGTCACGCAGGTCGTGCAATGATGGGCGCATCGCCTGGCAACGGATGACCGTGTTGGACAGTCCCTTGCCCGATTGTTCACGCAATTGGCTTGCGAACGCTTGCCAGCGTTTTGGATCTTTATATTTGAGCTGAATGCGTGTTGCGCTGTTCGCGACTTTTTCGGAGATCGAATCCGTGCTGCGCTCGAAGCCGCGAGCGAGAATTGAGGTTTCTCTCAACCAAGCATGACGCTGGGACGGCGGGGAGCCGGATCCTGCCGCTGCGCAGACAATCGCGCTGACCTTGCGCGGATGTCGTAGCCCAAATTGCAGCCCCGTATAGGCGCCCATGCTTAGGCCGATCAGATGAGCGCAGTCGATCGACAGCCCCTGCATGACGGCTGTGACATCATCGATCGATTGTTCCCAACCATAGGCGGCAGGATCTTCAGGAACATCGCTGGGCACATAGCCGCGAGCATTGCAGGTGACGCAACGATATGCGCGCGAGAAGTAGCGGACCTGATCTTCCCATTGACGAAGGTCCGATCCGAGTTCGTGGATGAAAATGATCGGATAGCCTTCGCCGTATTCCTCAAAATAGAGCTTTGCTCCGGAGGCATCAACGTATGGCATTGCTTTTTCCTGTCCTATGAAATCCGTCAGGAAATAGGAACGGGTAAAATGGATCGAGACGCAATCCCCCGCGTTTCGTGATCGCGCAATCGGGCAGAACAGCGTGCAATTACTGGTCGGGCATCCTATCGCGCCGATCCGGCTTGCGCGGCTGCCCGACCTCGGACCGCATTTTTAGAGACGATCAACGCTTTCGGGTGAAGTCGACCGTGATCGCCAGCGGCAGCTCGCGCGGCGGCGGATCGAAAGGAGCGCTGGCACGAATGGTCTTCAGCGCGCTGGCGTCGAGCGCGGCCTGACCGCTGCTTTCCGCGATCTTCAGGCTACCCGGGCGAATCTGGCCGCTGACAAGGACGGTAAAGGCGACGACGGGGGAACCACTGCGGCCATCATCCGGATAGAGTAGGTTGGCCCGGGCCTTTTTGCCGAGCCGCATGACATAGGCGTTGATGCGATTTTTTTCCGTCTCCTGATCTCTGATCGTTTGCGCGTCCTGTTGTTGCTCGGCGCCCTTGATGTTGTTGGCGCTGCCCGATTACCGACCGATCGACCAGCAACCTGCCCCCAGAGGGGTACTATCGGCATGTAGCTCTTCACATAACGACAACACGACTGACGGACAGCCGACCCTGTCCAACAGGCGCTTCGAACGCTAGACGTGGTTGGCTGATCCAAAAAAGCGCCGTACTGCCTTGGTACACCGGGCGCCAACGGTGGTGGTGAGAAGCGCTCACATTCTGCCGGCTACCGACCGAGAGATACCCGGTCCAGCTCGTCGTCGACGCCCCGGGGATTGCTCACCTCGGCCCTTCCGGCGTCACCTGCTTGAAGCGCTGATGCTCGGTGTCGTCCAGAAAGCTGATGGTCCGCCCGCCCTGGGTGATGCTCACGAGCTTGTTATAGAAGGCGTAGGCGATGTTGCGCCCCAACCTGGAGATCTGGTTGCCATTGGGGTCATAGGTGAATGTGGTGCTGAACGTCCCAAATATTCTGAGGCAATTCGCCGATAAGAGGCCGGCTATGGTATAATTCGAGATGAAGGCCATCCTCTCTCAAAGAGGTGGGAGAACGGATTGTCCCCCGGGCTGCGTTTCGGGCACATCTAAAAAAGCACCTGCTTTGTTTATTTCGAGCCAGAAGGCTTTGCTAGCGAAATTCAGGGCTGCATCAATGGGCAAAGAGCTGGTTGTCCGAAGAACTCACCTACCGCGATCGCAATCCGATCTACGCGCGGCGCAATATGTCCGCATGTCCACAGACTACCAGCGATATTCAATTGAAAATCAAGCCGCGGTGATGGCGACATACGCTCAAATTCACCAACTATCTATCGTCCGAACATATCGAGACGAAGGCGAAAGTGGACTGAAACTTAAGAACAGACCTGGCCTGATGCAATTGTTGGCAGACGTTTCCACGGGCCGCGCCGATTTCAGTCACATCTTGGTCTACGACGTTAGCCGATGGGGACGTTTCCAAGACATCGATGAAAGTGCGCACTACGAATTTCTCTGCAAACAAGCCGGCATTAAAATCACGTATTGCGCCGAGCAGTTCGACAATGACGGCACCATGCTGTCCAGCATTGTCAAGAATCTAAAAAGAGTAATGGCGGCCGAATACAGTCGCGAGCTCTCAGTTAAAGTTCACGCTGGAGCTTCCCGGTTCGCTCGGCTTGGCTTTGCGAGGGGCGGTCAAACTGCATACGGGCTACGGCGGATACTCGTGGACGAGAAGCAGAGGACCAAGGCGATTCTCAGAAATGGCGAGCGCAAATATCTGGCCACCGACCATGTAAGACTCGTCCCCGGCGCTTGCGAAGAGGTGATGGTTGTCAAATGGATTTTTGAACGGTTCTTACAACGACAGTCAGAAGCAGCTATAGCTCAAGAACTTAATAAAAATTGCATACCCACCAACACGGGTCGCGTGTGGAATCCTGGATTAATAGGCCGCATCCTCAGAAACGAAAACTACATCGGAAATCTCGTATACAACCGCCGATCGTATAAGCTCAAGGAAACGAGAAAATACAATCCGCCCGACCTATGGGTCAGAAGCGAAGGCTGCATCGAACCGATTATCAAGCAAGACGAGTTCTTGCGCGCCGCAAAGATTATAGAAGAGCGCCGCGTCGATCTATCCGAGGAGGAGATGCTGGCGCGACTACGTAAACTCCTGATGAAGCATAGAAAGCTCAACGGCCCAATCATTGAACAGGCCATCGGTGTTCCCTGCGTTGTAACCTACCAAAATCACTTCGGGAGCCTGCGCAACGCATATCGCTTAATCGGTTACGCGTCCAAGCGAGACTGTGAGTACTTAGAATCTCGCGGAAAATGGGCCGGGTTAATGACCGACTTGGCGTCGCAACTCGCAGACAGTATTCAGCGGCTCGGCAAGCGCCCCACCTTCTATAGCGCGACTAATTGTCTCGTCCTCAGCGCTAAAACCGGCATCTCTTTTCGACTTGCAAGATGGCAGCCAGGCAAGAAAGCCACTCATGCTGCCTTGTGGTCGATAAACGTCCGCGCTCACCTTTTCCCCGGTTGGATCGTCTCCATCAGGCTTACTGAACGTAACACAGACCTGCTCGACTACTTGCTGGTGCCTACGGCTCTGGTGCCGGGACGCCAAATACGGTTTTCTGAGGAAGCTCGGCTTAATCATGGAGTAGAGCAGTTCGAAGATTTCGACACGCTAATTCGAACGCTCGTCCAACGCCTAGCCAAGACAGACCATGCATCTTCAACGAAATCGATCCAATCGAAACAACGGCAAAGAGAACGCCGCCCCAAAAATAAGTCCGACCACGGGCGGCGCTGATCGAGCGAAGGTAGAGATACCCACCTAGCAGCTTTCCGTAATTCTTTTTGAAATCGCCGTTCAGCTTAGAAATTTCGACCAGTTCTGAGAAATTATCCGACACGAGAAGGCCTCCTGGAAGTCGCCAGGCAGCTCATAAATCACTGATTTGCCCGACGGGGCAACCAGCACCTTTATGGTTCCAAAGCTATCGAAGTCGCAGCGCCGTTGCGGCTTCCAACTCCGCGATCGCTTGACCGGAGGATTGTACTTTGATCGTCGTCATGCCCATCTCGCGTGCGGGTTTCAGGTTGACGCCGAAATCGTCCAGATAGACGCAATGTTTCGGGTCGACGCCAAGCGCTTCGGTCATCATCCGGTAAATGCGCGGATCCGGCTTGCGAAGCCCGATTCTGGCGGACTCGATAACGCGATCGAACAGCACGATCACCTCGGCGACATAGAGCGAGCGGCCGACCGGGCTGTCGGTGCTGTTGGCCGGAAGGTTGTTGGTGATGCAGCCGGTCTTGAACTTTGCTTTCACGCGCCGCAGCGCCTCGACCATCTCCGGCCGCAAGTCGCCGTATAGCAGCGGCAAGATATCCCTGCCACGCACCTCCGCGCCGAGCGCCATCGATTCCATCGCGAACAGCGTATCGAACGCTTCGAGATCGATCTCGGCACGTTCGAACTTGGCCCAGGCATTTTCCAAATGATTAACTGCGTTGATGCGCCGGATGATATCGACCGGCAAGCCACGTTCGGCCTCAAACCTCGCAAAAGCCTCGAAGGGAGAGGTCGTGAGCACCCCACCGAAATCCCAGATCACCGCTTCAATCATATACACACACCAATACATGCACCCATCGCCGCGAACAGTGAGCACGCTGGCAATATCCAGCGTAGGGAATCTCCAAGAAATCACCGCTCTCAAATCTGGCGTTGGAAAGGTTAAGTCATCTCGCTCGTTAGCACATCGCTGATATCAGCTCAGGTGATTGATTTTGCTCTGCCGAAGGCAGCTTGAGCCAGATGCCCCTCCCCGCAGCCGCGTTCTAAGACGGATTGTAATAACGGCAATCGGCTTATATCAGACTAGAGTTCGTATCCAGTTCGGTCGTCCGTTCTTTTGCTGCTATCACGTCTTGGCTGCGTCTCCTGCCAACCGACTTTGCGAAATTAATCACCGGCATTTCGATGAATCTCCAGGACAGATAGGCCGCGGGCGTTGTCAGCAGTATCGAAACGGCGGTTGCGAACATAACGGTGAGGGATAGCGGAAGCCCCGCAGCATTCAGTGCGGCAGGATCTGTCAAGCGGAAGGCAATCGAGATTCCGATCAGGTGCAGCAAGTAGAAGCTATAGGAAACCTGCCCATAAAACCGAGCCAACCGGGAATCGAGCGGTTTGAACAAAGCCATGGCTGGCCGCCACGCGATCAGTGCAATTATTGCCGCGGAACTCAAACATTCCAGCAGGAGAACCAGCGCGCTCTGCGTTCTCGATCCGCAGAAGCAAAACAACGCGATGGAGATGATCGCCACAGCGACAGCAAGCCTTGGGCTGAGCGACGACGCACGTTGCTCCCCCCTAAAATGAATCAACACGCCGACGATGAAGGCGTAGAGCGGCGCAAGGTTGGTGAAGCCGCCGAGCAGATGCACATAGGGTCCCACGGAAGATAGGCCGATCAGGACAATTATCAGAACCCACAGTTGCGGGTCGCTACGTTTTTGCAGCGTCCAGACGCTGAGCAGGATTAGCGGTGTCGCCACGCATTCAACGGTCATCGACCACATCACGACGTTGATGTCGCTTCGGATCAGCAGCATATTCAGGACGACATTGATCGGATCGAATGATGCCCTGAATCCGACGAAAAATCCGAACTTCCAGTAAAGCACGGTCAGCAATGCGACGGCTGCCGCAGCGGCCGGGAACAACCGAAGCAGACGGTTGCGCAGGAAGCGGACTGGATCCGAATTGCCGTCGAGCGAGCGTGCCAAAACGAAGCCGCTCAAGACGAAAAATGTAACCACGGCCCCCGTGCCATTGGCGCAGGCGCCAATAAGGCGGCCGGCCATCTTGTCAAGCCAGCCGTTCGCTCTGCCACCCGCTAATTGGTTGTTGACGTGATAGCCGACCACCGTGAGGGCGGCGATCCCGCGCAGAGATTCGAGGCGAGGAATAAATCCCTGTTTTTTCAATGAAATCTCTCTTTTCTCTTTGCTTTCTAGCATCCCCTTCGCTTGGCGAGCAAGCAACCGCGAAATCCGACGGGCAATCTGCTTACGTGGCTATCCGTCATGCCGGCGAGATAAACTTGGTAATATTTCTCGATTCGAGGGGCTGACCATGCCCGAGCTACCGATGAAACGTCTTGCGCTGTTTCTGGACGGCACCTGGAACGAGGTCAGCGACAACACCAACATCTGGCGCTTCCGCGCGCTGTTCTCGCCGGTTGGCTCCGACGGCCGCGAGCAGCGCGCCTATTACTCGACCGGCCTCGGTACCAAGTTCGGTGAAAAAATCAGCGGCGGCATGTTCGGCGCCGGCATCGATACCGCGATCACCAGCGCCTATGAGTGGCTGATGGAGCATTATCAGCCCGGCGACGAGATCTTCATCTTCGGCTTCAGCCGCGGCGCCTACACCGCGCGCAGCCTCTCAGGGTTCGTTTCCAAATGCGGGCTGCTGCAAAGCGGCGCACCGCTCGGCGTCAACCAGTTGTTCATGCGCTACCGCCGCTCCGGCCAGCGAACCATTCGCGAGCTGATGGCCGATCGGGACAACGGCAAGACCGATTTCAGCTTCGAGGAATCCTGGATGCTGAAATTCGCGCAGGCCGTGCCGATCAAATTCCTCGGCGTGTTCGACACGGTCGGCGCGCTCGGCGTGCCCTTCCCGCTGCTGCGCCGCCTGAAGGGATCGGCCTATCCGTTCCTCAACACCGGGCTACGCCTGAACAACGAATATGCCTTTCATGCGCTCGCGATCGACGAGCACCGCAAGGCCTTCGCGCCGACGCTCTGGACCAATGAAGGCGCGACGCACGCGACGCCGCGGCCGATCGAGCGCACCGAGCAGCGCTGGTTCGTCGGCGCCCACGCCAATGTCGGCGGCGGATGCTTCAGCGATCCGCTGGCGCAGCTTCCGTTCAAATGGCTAGAGCGCAAGGCGGCGGCGCTCGGCCTCACCTTCAAGGACGGCTTTGCCGCCGAGGCTACCGCCGACGCTGCACCGATCTCCGATTCTTATGCCGAATTCATGTGGGGCCTGTATCGCCTTCTGACGTTAGGCCGCCCCTATTATCGCCCGATCGGCATCGCGCCAAGGGACGAAGGCCCCGGCGTCAGCAACATCAACGAGACCATCGACACCTCGGTGTTCGAGCGCTGGCGCGCGGACAAGACCTACCGGCCGCCGGCGCTGCGGACCTGGGCGGCATCGAGGAAGGTTGATCCAGGCAAGATCGCGGCTTCCGTGCGTGCGGACGATCCAGCGGCGACAATCGCGGATTGATCGGAGAGTCGTCCAAAATGTTGAGGAAAGCGCCTCAAGTGCGCTCGCGAGCGCCATAGATCTTACCGATCTCTTGACGGAGCAGCATCTGGATGGCTACTCAAAATCTGGGGCTAAGAAATGAAAACGCTTATATTGTTAGTTGCGGTCGCTGCGGCGACCTCGGTAGCAGGCTGCATGACGCGCGATCAACAGATTGCAGCCGCAAACGCCAGAGACGACCAGAAGTGTCTTGGCTTTGGTGCCCGGCCCGGTACAGACGTTTATGTGAGCTGCCGCGCCTAATTGGATAGCGCGCGCACGACGGCGGAGGCGATCGAGGATGCCGCGCCTGGCCCAACGATAACTCCGCCCCCCTATCCGGCTGCGACGTCGGATGCACCAAAAATCCAGCCCATCGTAATTCCTGGGCCCCGCTGTACGTCTCGAGGTTGTTGAGCGGGCGCGCTCCCCTTAAGCATGCGTACAGGCCTCTCGGAATTTTCTTGAGTTTTTCTGTGCCGGCCCATCGATGTTAGAGCGCAGAGGGCGGGATCGGAACGCACCGGCGTGACAAAAGAGCCGGCTTCCGCGCTCGTCGTGATCGCCGCGAACGGCATTTGTAATCGTAGTTTGCCAAACTGCGCCCGTGGTCTATGCCCGCTCAGACTGGAGCACGATACGCCCCACGACCTCGCCACGCTCAAGTCGTTTCAAGGCGTCGTTCGCCTGATCCATCGGAACCATAGTTACGGCCGTCGGCTCCAGCTTCCCACTTTGGGCGAGCGCAACCAATTCAAACAAATCCTGCAATGTCCCGACATAACTGCCGCCGACCGTCAGTTCACGCATCGCGACGATTGGCAGAGCCAGTTTGATCTCACCACCGAACAGGCCAACCTGGACAAGGCGCCCGCCTTTTGCCTTGGATAGCACGTCGACGGCAAAGGCAGCCGTCGTCGAGCCGTTGACAAAGTCGATCACCGCAATGACAGGCGCTCCTGCCGCGGCGAGGATGCGGTCGGCCACGTCGGGCGTAGTGCTGTCCACGGTGTGACTGGCTCCGGTATCGCGCGCAGCTTGCAGCTTGCCTTGGTTTACGTCGACGCTGATGATCGCACGGTGTCCCATCGATTTGAGAATTGCGATCGCCGACAACCCCAAGCCACCGGCGCCGATCAGGACGATCGGTTCATCCGGCGGCAAGGGCAAGACCTTCTTGATCGCGGAATAGACGGTGATGCCGCTGCAGGCATAGGTCGCCGCGAGAGCCGGATCGAGATTGCCGGGATCGACCAGATGTCGTGACGCTTGTGCCATGACATGGGTCGCATAACCGCCATTTTGGAATATTCCGATCGCCCGTCCATCCGAACAGAGATTTTCCTGGCCAGCGAGGCAGCGCCGGCAATGCCCGCATCCGACCCATGGATAGACGATACGTACATCGCCCACGCTCACGCCAGTCGCTTTCGGTCCCATCTTGACGACACGGCCGACAATTTCGTGTCCCATGGCAAGCGGTAGCTTGACCCCGCGATCCCTGAGGTAGCTTCGCTTGCCTGCGCCGAGGTCATAGAAACCCGCCCAAACATGCAGGTCGGTATGGCACACGCCGCAATGCGTCACCTCCAGAAGAACCTGAGCCCCGCTCGGCTCAGGAATTTGCATCTCGATTTCCTGCAGATCTTTTCCGTGCTCGACGACGGCCCAACAGCGCATAACCACTTCACATCTCCAATAGCCAAAAACGACACCTCATTGGCGCCTTACGATCCACCCAAGAATGCACGCCGGACATTGTCGTCCTTTTTCAACACCTGCGACTCGCCACTTTGAACAATCGATCCGTTCCGCAGCACATACGCCCGGTGAGAAATATCCAGCGCCTTCAACATATTCTGCTCGGCAATGAGAGCGGCCATTCCGGATGCGACGATCTCCGGCAACCGCGTCAGCACCTCGTTGGTCAGTTTCGGCGACAGGCCGAGCGACGGCTCATCGAGCAACAAAAGCTTCGGCCGCATCATCAACGCGCGGCCGATCGCGAGCATCTGCTGCTGTCCACCCGAGAGAGTCCATCCGAGCGAGGACTGCCTTGCCGCGAGGTCCGGAAAGAAGTGATAGACCTGATCGATGGTCCGGGCGGAGTCGAGCGAGCTCTCCCGTGAGGCGACATCGAGGTTCTCCTTGACGCTCAACCCTGGAAATATCCGCCGTCCCTCGGGTGAGTATCCGAGTCCGAGCCGCACTCGCTTGTGGACGGACAACCTGCTGATCTCCGTACCTTCGAGGCGGATGCTGCCCGAAACAGCAGGCAAGTGGCCGATGATGGCGTTCATCAACGTGGTTTTGCCGGCGCCGTTGGCCCCGACAAGCGCGATGATCTCGCCCGGCCCCACGGTGATCTCGACGTCATGCAAGGCTTTGATTTGCCCATACGCAACGTTGCATCCCGCAATGTTCAGAACGGAGGCGGTCATCTAGCTACCCTGGACATCCGTCTGCGTGAAATCCGATCCCAGATAAGCGCGCAGAACGTCCGGGTTACGGTAGATGTCTTGCGGGCATCCGTCTGCGATGATCTTACCCTGGTCCAGGCAGATCATCCGTGACACGAGCCGGGTGAGAAAGGGCATGTTGTGCTCGACGATCAGCATCGTCGCGCCTGTATTGGCCAAACCCTGCAGCCGCGCGGCCAAATCGTTCTGCTCGGATTCGTTCAGGCCGGCAGCCGGCTCGTCGAGAAGGATAAGCTGCGGTTGAAGAGCGAGCGCCCGCGCGATCTCGACACGTCGCTTCGCGCCATAAGGGAGTGCGCCGCACATCCGCCCGAGATCGCTTATCCCGACATGATCGAGGAGGTCGGCCGCGCGCGCGTATGATGCGCTGGCGTCGTAACCAGAAAGATGCCTCCGGCCGGAAAAGCTCGATACGGCAACATTGTCCCAGACCGACATGTCGTCCACGAGGCGAATATTCTGGAATGTCCGGACGACGCCCTTTCTCGCGATATCGTGCTCCCGCCACCCGGACAGCTCGGTGCTGTCAAGGACAATCCGCCCGTTGTCGATGTGTTCGACGCCTGTGATACAATTGACGAGCGTGGTTTTTCCGGATCCATTGGCGCCAATGAGCCCGGTGATGGAGCCGTGGCCAAGTGAGAATGAAACGTCGCTGAGAGCCCGGATTCCGCCAAACGATTTGCTGATCGCCGCGATTTCAAGTAACTGTGCTGATGGCGAGCATGGCGCCGCGGCGACCGTGGTCCGAGTGGCGCCGATCGCCGGCCCACGGTCTTCGGAGCCGATATTTCCGATCGACGTGACATCTTTCGGAACGGGTCTTTGCGCGAGAGGAAAGAGCTTTTCGATCAGACCCACAAGTCCTCCCGGTGCGACGATCAGAACCAGGAGCACCAGCACCGCGGTCACGAGCACATAAGACTGTTCGAGGAAGCGGAGCCATTCCGGAAGGTTGATGACAAACAATGCGCCGACGATCGCTCCCCACACATTGGTCCGGCCACCAATGACGGCGATGGTCAGGCAGGTGATCATGGTCTTGAGATCGAGCGCTTCCGGGGATGCGATCCGCACGGTGTGGGCGTAGAGCGCGCCGGCGGCTCCGGCATAGCCCGCGCTTAGCAGAAGCATGAAAAAGCGGATGCGAGCCGTATCAATGCCGATGGAGCGCGCCGCGATTTCGTCTTCGCGGACGATCTGCAGCGTCTTGCCGCGAAGACCGCCGGTGGCCCAAAGCGCAAATGCCGCTCCCACCGCAACCAGGCCCCAAATCAGCACAACCATCGGAAAACCTCGTCCGACGGTGAGGCCGAACATCATCGGGGCCGGAACGCCGGGCAAGCCGTTCGCGCCGCCGGTCAACGACACTTGATCGACGGCCTCGAGCATGACGATCTGGCTGATGGCGAGCGTGGCCAGCGCCAGATAATGCGAGCTGAGCCGCAAAACGGATAGGGCAATCAGCGCTGCCGCGATCACGGGCAAGGCGATGGACGCGGCGAAGGTGGCCGGGAAACCGAGCCCCAGACGAACGGCGAGTATGGCTGTGGTATAGCTCCCCAACCCGAAAAATAGCCCCTGCGCGAGAGACAGCGCGCCGGCATGACCGAATATGAATTGATACCCCATGGCGAGGAGCGCGAAGACGCCAACCAGCGCGAACACGCGGAGTTCGTAGAACGACGAAAAGACGATCGGCCAGGCAATCAAAAGCGCGACGCCTACAGCCGATACGGCCATGCGAGCGGTCAAGAAAGGCATCTCAAGCTCTCTTGCCAACGGCCTCTCCGAGCAATCCCTGCGGCCGGAAAAGAAGAACGAGGATAAAGACCGCAAAGAGAACGACGGTCGAGGATGTCATCGTGAAGATGCCGTCGCTGCCCGGCAGAACGCGATCGATGGCGGGAAACAACGCCGGCAGTGCGGGAATTAAAATCTCGAAGATCGCGACCAGGAACGCTCCTAGCACCGCGCCCGGCAGGCTTCCCCAGCCACCGATCGTCGCAGCGAGATAGGCCTTGATGGTGTAATTTGCTCCGTCCGTAGGGGACGTATAATAGGTGGCGCCTAAAAAGGCTCCGGCAGCACCGGCCAGCGCAGTGGCGATCATAAAGGTCGAGGCCACCATCACCCGAACATCGATGCCGCAGGCCGCCGCCATGAACGGATCTTGTGCGACTGCGCGCAGACGTTTGCCGATACGCGTATGGGTAAACAGGACGTATTGTATCGCGATGAGAACCGCAGCCGTTACGATGACGGCCAGGGATTGCTCGCTGAACGCCTGCGATCCGACATGCAGGATCGACGTTCCCAGGATCGGCGGAGAGGATTTCGGTTCCGGCCCATAGATCAGCAGCGTTAAATTTTCGATGATGGTGCCGACCGAGATCGTCGAAATGAAGATCGTGACGACAGGCTGTTTCTGCAGGGGGAGATAGGCCACCAGATACAACACGAGACCGATCGGCGCGGACAGCAGGATCACGACCGGCAGCAACAGCAATCCGTTCGACCCAAGGATGCTGCCGAGCGTGAACGATATGTAACTGCCGAGAGTGACGATTGCTCCATGGCCGAAATTCACGGCTTGGGTCGCATTCAAGACGAGCACAAATCCCAGCGACATCAAAGCATACGCAGAGGCGAGCGCCACCGTGCTGAAGAGAATTTGAACCATGTGAAATCCTCGGCAGCGACGCGGCTACTTCGTAATATCGACGTTGTCGAAGCGAGCAGCCAGGTTCGGCGTGCGGGACTTTCCGTCAAAGCAGACCACGACAGCCGAATGCGCCATGTTTCCCTGGCCGTCATTCTTGAAGTCCATGCTGACGCCGTGAAACGTCTGTGTGTCCAGGAACGCCTTGACGTCTTTCGCTGTCGCGGCGCCACCCTCGATTGCTTTCATGACCATCATCGAGCCATCATATTGCTGCAACGCGCTCCCATCCGGCTGGATGCCGAACTTGGCTATGTAGTCGTCGATGAAGCGATCCATTGCCGGCGATGCGCCTTTTCCGATCCAGGCCGATGTCTCGGCGCAGGTCATCCCGATCTCCGATGGCTCGAGCAAAGCTGTGGTCGATGGGTAGGTCAGGAATGTATTTGCAACGACGGTGATTTTGGCGCCCGACTGAGCATATTGTTTGGCAAACAGAGCCATCGATGTCGGCAGCAATTGCGTCAGAATGACGTCTGGCTCAGCGGCTTGTATCCTTGCGATCAGGGGAGTCATGTCCTTGATGGACAAATCGACGGAATCTGAAAAGACAACTTTTGCGCCGAAACGGGTCGCATAGTTTTTCAGATGATATTCACCGCTTTGGCCGTACGCGACGGAATTGAACAAGATGGCGACGCGCTTCTTCCCGAGGGTGTCGACGGCATATTTTGCCTGAGCATATTTGGTTACAGCGTCCGACGGATAATAGCGGAAGATGAAGGGACTGCCTTTTTCCGTGATTGCCGCCGTCCCCGAGACTGTGATCATAGGTAGCTTGAGTTCATTCGCCACGTCCAGCATCGGCAAGACTTGCGTGCCGAAGACGGGCGCCACCACGGCGACGACGCCCTTTTGATCGCCGACGCGCTCCAGCGCATTAGTCCCGCCCTCGGGCGCCCCACCGGTATCAAACACATCCATCGCGACGTTGCCACCGGCGGAGCTGTGAGCTTTCGCCAATAATGTCGCATTTCGTTGCGCCGTGCCGTCCTGAGCGAGAGGCCCTGTCAGCGGGACGATAATCGGGAGGCTGAGCTGTTGAGCTTCCACCATCGTCGCGGTGCATGAAGCAAAGAAAAGAACGAGAGCTTGGATCAAACGCATATTGGTCTTCCTGTTCCAACCACACTTGCAAGAATGCCCGTCTCGGCCTAATGATTAGCGCCGCAAAAGCTGTCTGACAAGCAGACTGCCAGACCGTTTTTTAGCCCTTCTGCTTGTTGAGACGAGGCACAGTGCGTAAGATTGCGTCATTTCCCACAGGGACGATTGATCAGGTGGACACAGCACCAAAAGTCCAAGTGCCTCGTGTCGCGAGAACCTCGCTGGTCGACGAGGTCATCGCGGTCATCAAAAAGATGCTGGCCGAGGATGCGTGGGCGGCCGGGACGAAGTTGCCGTCAGAGATCGAACTTGGGCGTCTTCTGGGCGTGGGTCGCTCCACGGTCCGAGAAGCGTTGCGGGTATTGGGCCATCTGGGCGTTGTTGAAGCCCGGAGCGGCTCGGGGACCTACGTCACCGGTGCAGAGGTGTGGCAGCGCGACCTGCTGACGCCGACGTCTAAGAAGACGCGCGCTGAGTTTCTGGAATTTCGGAAATTGATCGAGATTCCCGCGAGCGGATTCGCGGCGGAAAGACATTCGCAAGCCGAAATGGATGCGATCATGTCGGCTTGGCAGCGCTGCATGGAAGATGTCCAAGATAGCGATGAGATGGCGAAGCTGGACTATGATTTTCACCTGTCCATCGTCACGGCATCCCACAACGCCTATCTGACCAAAGCCTTCGCGACGCATGCGAATGATTTTATCGTTCACGTCGGAGCGGTGCTTAAGCTCGGTTTGCTTTCCGGCATGCTTCCCTTTCATTCGGGTCTTGTTGACGCAATCAAAAGACGAGATAAGCCGGCCGCCGTGAAGGCCACGGTTCAGAACCTGCGAGAGATCGAAGTGCGGGTTGAACTGATCGATCGCCGCGCGCAGAACAATCTTGCTTCAGGTCTTGCCGACTCCGAGCCGAACGCCCCGGCCAAGAAGCGCGGGAACGGTCGCCAACGACACAAAGCAAAAAGAAAAATCGCTCTCCGGGAAGCCGCTGTTCGAAAAACTGTTATGTAGCAGGAAATCATGTGGTTCGATGATGATCGGTCCCAGTCCAATGCCGGTGCCATTGTCTGATCGGCTGCAAGCTCGGCTTGCGCGCACCTCGGTGCTCATTCTGTCCGGCAAAACGGCGCCGGCAAGAAACGGACGAGAACCGCAGCGCTCTGGATCAAAGTTGATGGGGGAGCGAAACGCTCGCTTGGGTGCGCTACCTCGGCAACTGCGCCGGCGCGTTCTTCTTCGCCGCAACGGGCGGCTTAACCGCCCCGACCGGCGGCTAGCGTCATTTTGGCGTGATAGATCTTGCCGTCGCGGGGATCGAGGACGTTGCCGTTCTCGTACGTCAGTCCATTGCGTTTCATGTCCCTGATAAAGGAAATTCCGAGCACCAATGCATCCTTGCGATCGTCGGTGCATTTCGTGCAGGCATCATTGCTATCTTCGCCGGGAAGCAGAAACGTCTTGGCGATGACGCCTTCGAAGATGCCTTCGTCATCGACCACCAAGACCTACACCACCGGCTTGCCATCTTCGAGCTCTGCCATAGCCCCGCAGCCGACGGCTCGACGGCACGCCCCGGAGACAGCGCCGCGAACAGTATGACGAGGCCAGCACGAACGACAGCATCAATCGAGGTTTCGATACAGTAATCACATCGGCGCCACCTGACCACGCCATCCGAACCTCCTCGATCGTTACCGTAGAATCCCAACGACGCCATAAAGCGCCTGCTCTCTGGCCCTAAGAATGGCTTCGGACCTATCTGCGGCCTGCTCCAAGACGTTGGGTCCTCCATCCAGGGTAACGAAGCCGAAGGGGCGCGCTTTAGGTCCGCTGACCGGCGATGGAATATCTGATTTCGACAGAAGACTCCCGATCAACGGGCCTCTTATCTCACATCCCACTGAGCAGATTTCGAGCCGCTCGACTCGGACAGGCATAGCCCTGTCTGATATTGCCTTCGGAGTTCGGAGATGCGACGACGCTTTCCGCGAAACAGCGGACTTGGCTGCGCCTGCAGGTTGAACCGCGGAAGTCTCCGATACAACAGGCCGGCGCACAGTGTTATTGCCTTTGTTTGCTAAGTTATCGCCATTGTCTGACAAGCTGTCGCGCTTGATAGATCGCGAAGGGCATCGACGGGTTTTCCGCCTGGTTGCGGTTGTTCTACAGCCCGCTTGTCTTTGACGATCACTTTCCTGTGCAGTCAAAAGCGATGTACGAAACCAATATCGAACTTGTCCATATTGAATTTCACCTTATTGCGATCGACCGGTAGCGAATCAAAGCTCGCGTCGAAGAATTGTACGCGCCGGTATCCGAAGCGAAGACTGTCATGGTCGCTCCAAAGATATTCCAGGCCGCCGCCGGCCGTCCATCCGGATAGCGTGTGAGAATCGCTGAGGCCAAATGCGTCGTTCTTCACACTCATATTGGCGAACGCATAGCCGCCGGTCACATAGATCAGGGTGCGATCCCATAGATACCCTGCTCTGGCACCCACCGAGCCATCGAAATCAATGCGGGTTTTGTATCCGGATATACCGTCTATGCTGGATTCGCCGCCACTCAGGAAATCGTAGTTCAAATCCGCTGTCGGGCCGAACACGAAGCGATTGTAACGGAAATCGTAGCCGCCCGAGGCGCCGAGTGTGATTCCTTTAGCGTCGCTCAGCTGATTGCCGCCGAATGAAATGCTATTATAGCCGATCGATGGCTTGAAGTAGAATCCCTGCCAAGAGGAAGGAAGCGGCGCCTTGCTATAGTTTGGAATGATGAGGTTAAAGGGGCTGCTCAGATTGCCGATGGGCGTCAAGGGCTCGGGAAGACTCTGCGCCATCGAAGCGCCTGCCGGCAACAAAAAGGCCGATATAGCCAGCGCGAACAAGGCCTTTCTCATCACAGTTTTCCTTACAATTCTCATCACAGTTTTCCTTGGCGTCTTGGCCTCAGTTGACTCCAGAGAACGGTGCCGGTTTTCAAGGCCATATGTGGTGACTGGAGTGTCCCCCGTTTCACCGAACACCCGGCTACTGGGTTTGAGCACGGATGAATTCCCTCGGGGAGTGCATCGTGAGCGCTGAGTGAGGATGGATCTCGTTGTCGTCATCGATCCATCGGACGATCTGCCGTAGCACGGCGGGCACGCCCGCAAGGGGGAGATACGCAGGTAGATGGCGCCGAGTGCAGTAAGCAACGGAGTCCAGAACGTCAAAGGCCGCGACGATGAATTACGTGAAGTCGCTGGCCAAGCAATTGGGCCCGAAGGGCATCCGGGTCAACGGCGTCGCACCGGGCCCGATCTGGACTCCGTTGCAGGTTTCGGGGGGCGCCTCGATGGAGAAGCTGGAGAAGTTCGGCAGCCAAACCCCGCTGGGCCGCCCCGGGCAGCCGGCGGAGCTGGGCTGGATCTACGTGCAATTGGCAGCGGCCGATGCGAGCTTTGCCACGGGCCAGGTCTACGGCGCGGCCGGCGGCTCGGGCCAGCCTTGAGCAACTATTTCGGGTTCGGATCAGCAAGGCCCTTGCCGGGATTTTCAAGCCTGCCAGCCCGGCTGAGCGTTACGGCGCTGCCGAGCGCACGCGCCGCGTTCAACGCGTCCTGCCGGAACGCCTCGTCCTCATCGAGTGCTTGATGAGACGTGGCATATGGCTCCATATAGCCGATGTAGCCGTTGGCCTCCGCCATCCCGCCAGCCGATATCAAGCTCATGTCGGTGAGCCAATCCGATAATGAACGACGCAACGTTTCCGCGCCAACGTTGTCGCCGTGAACGACAATTCCAAAATATCGGCCAGCCAAATGTCGCGGATAGGGCCAGCCCGCCATTTCGAGCGCCTTGGCCTCCGCCGCCGTCTTGCCGTGGGTAGAAGACGGATCTGGATTGCCGCCGTCGGCACAAACCAGCCGGTCCATCATGGCCTTCAATCCCGTCGGCGCGTGGTACCAGTTGACAGGAGTGACGATCAGGATGCCATGAGCCGCGACCCATAGCGGATAGATCTCGTTCATCCAGTCGTCGGTCTGTCCCAGCGAGTAATTCGGGTAACAACTGCACGGCCAGTGGCATAACGCCATCGACGTCGACACACAGGCTTTGCAGGGATGAATTTCCTTGCCGAATTCCGACGCCAGCCGAGAAAGGTCGAGAATATCGACCGCGAATCCTTTTTCAACGAGAACCGGTTCGACGAGCTTGACCAAGCGCCACGTCTTGGACATTTCACCCGGACATGTATGTTCGCTGCGGGATGAACCATTGATGATCAGGATACGTGGCGCTGCGCTCAAATCGTCGTGTCGCCGCTGCGCATCCAGGATCGCCTCGCGGCCGACGAGCCAGTCCACCGCGATTTCGTACTCCGGATCGGCGAATCCCGGTCCCGCCTTGCGGGTGACCGGAGACTTGCGTGAATGGCTATAAGCATCCCATGCAGCCGCGATGATGGAAGCCAGCTCGCGCTGCAGCGGCGCGAAAACAGGATCGGAAAAGCGGCGGCGGTAGCGCTTTTCGAATTCGTCGCGGGAGAGTTTGACAGGCGGCATTCCCTTGCGAACGTCAGGCTCCGTCATCCTGCCAAACCTCCTTGCGGCGTAGCTGCGACAAACTCCCGTCAGGACGACCGCTTCACTTACGGTTCTTATTCATCGCCTGAGCCATTTCGAGGTGATGCTGCAGCGTCGGCAATGTCTTACCTGCCCAGTCCTTCAGCTTGGGGTTATCACCCGACTTTGAATAGCGCTCGAACAAAGAGACGGCATCCTTGTGGGCGCTGACCTGCATCGGATCGTACTCGGCGGCGAAGTCGTCGGGCTTGGTATCCCGAAGCTTTCCGAGCTTTTTCTTCGAGGAATCGTCAAGCTTCGCCGGAATGTCGGCCTTGACCTCTCCGCTGCTCACCATGCCTTTTATATCGGTGCTGGTCTTGGTGTGATCCGTGATCATCTGTGCGGCGAATTTCCTTTCCTCGGCGTTGCCCTTGTCCTGCACAATCTTGGCGGCAGCGATTTCCAGCATGTCGCTGGTCGCCGCTTCCTTGACAAAATCCGCCGTGGTCGGGCTGATGTCGAGCGCGGAGTTGACGCCGGTTTTCTCACCCATCGACTGGGCGAACGCTGGCGAAAATGCGAGAAGAGCTACTGTCGATACGGTGATTGCAAATTTATTCATTAAAGCCTCCAGCAATGATTTGTCTTTCGTCAATCCCGGAAGCGTCACCTTGGTTCCCATTGCTGATGCGCTCAAAATGTCGATCTCATGTCACCGAAATCGGAATCTCGTCGGCCTCGACATATTCAAGCGGGTTATCTTTTGAGATTCGCACGGGGATGGATTTTGCCGCGGGAACTTTACTTCCTTCGGCAAAATGCGAGAGCGGAATGAGTTCGTTGCACTCCGGGTAGTAACCGGCGATACTCTTGCGCGGTATGTCATACGGAACGACCTGGAGTTCGCCGAGAGAGCGATCAACGCCGTCGTTTACCGCCGTTGACAGCGTGACGAAGTCACCCGACTTCAGCTCCATCTCAGCCATGTCTTCAGGATTGATAAGGACGACATAGCGACCTCCCTGGATGCCGCGAAAGCGGTCATCCTCGTTGTAGATCGTGGTATTGAACTGGCCGTCGGCGCGCATGGTCATCAATTCGTAGATGTCGTCCGCTTCCGCGGGTGGATTCAGCGCCGATGTGGGGACGGTGAAATTTGCCTTTCCGTTCGGCGTCTTCCATTTCCGTTCACGCGCGCCAAGCGGGCGCGGAAAACCACCGGGTTCGAACATCCGCCGGTTGAACTCCTTGAACTGGTCCGGATAAGTCCGCTCGATCGCATCGCGCACCAGCGAATAGTCGGCAACCCAGGTGTCCCAATCGAGTTTCGGGTTGGCTTTCAGGGTCGCCTTGGCCAGTTCGGCGACGATCTTCACCTCCGACAGAAGGCTTTTTGCGACCGGCTCGCGCTGGCCGCGTGAACCGTGAATGGACGTGGTGGAGTCTTCCATTGAGATCGCCTGCGGCCCGCTTGCCTGGGTATCGATCTCGATCCGGCCGAGGCAGGGTAGCAGGTACGTGACCTCGCCCGGAACGATGTGGCTGCGGTTCAGTTTGGTCGCGATCTGCACCGACAGTCGCAATCCCGTCCACGCCGGCTCCATCAATGACCGTTCGGGAACCGCGCGCAGGAAATTGCCGCCGAGGCTGACGAAGCCGCAGACGTCGCCCTTGAGAATACCCTTGCACGCATCGACCGTGGTGAGACCTTCCCAGCGCGGCGGATCGAAATCGTAAAGTTCCGCAAGCCGGTCGAGCGGCACCAGCTTCGTCTTTTCAGAGATTCCAACCGTACGCTGTCCCTGCACATTGGAATGGCCGCGAATGGGAGATATACCCGCGCCTGGTTTGCCGATATTTCCGCGAAGCAACAACAGATTGACGATCATCTTGACGGTTTCGACGCCGTGCCTGTGCTGAGTGATGCCCATTCCGTAGTTGGCGATGACTGCTTTCGACGCCATGTAAACATTGGCGGCGTCGGTCATCGACGCACGGCTTAGTCCTGAAACGCGCTCCAGCTCATTCCAATGGTTCTGGCGACAGAAGGCTGCGAACTCTTCAAAGCCCGACGTATGTTGCTCGATAAAATTCATATCGACGACACGCGGGGATCCGGACGCCCGTGCAGCGTCATCGGCGTCGATGATGGCCTTGCATATTCCGGCAATCGCCGCCGCATCACCGCCGAGGCGCACCTGATGGTACTGCGTGCTGATCCGGGTGCCGCCCATCACCATCTGAATCGGATTCTGGGGATTGGTGAAGCGCTCAAGCCCGCGTTCGCGCAACGGGTTGAACGTAATGATCGGCACGCCGCGCTGGGCGGCCTCCTGCAGGGGATGCAGCATGCGCGGCGCATTGGTCGTGGTATTATGGCCGAAGAAGAAGATGCAATCCGCCTGCTCGAAATCGGAAAGCAATACGGTACCGACCGGGACCCCGATCACTTCCGGAAGCGCCACCGACGTGGTCTCGTGACACATGTTGGAGCTGTCCGGAAAATTGTTGGTCCCGTACATCCGGCCGAACAGCTGATACATGTAGCTCGCTTCGAGCGAAGCCCGGCCCGACGTATACATGACGACCGAACGTGGACCGAGCCTGCTGAGTTCGGCCCCGATTTCGCGGAACGCAGTGCTCCAATCCACCGGTACATATTTGTCGGTCGATGCATCGTATCGCATTGGCGTCGTTAAACGCCCCTGCTCTTCCAACTCGTGGTCTGACCAGCTACGCAGCTCAGCCAAGGTATGAGCAGCGAAAAAATCCGGCGTGACGGTTTTTCCCGTCACCTCCCATGCCGTGGCCATGGCACCGTTCTCGCAGAATTCGAACGGATGCGGCTTGGCCGGTTTCGCCCAGGAGCAACTGACGCACATGAAGCCGTCGGGCTTGTTCTGCTTGAGAAGGATTTCGCTGCCGAGGATCGCAACCTCTTCTTGCGTCAGGATGCTGGCGACGGCCTTCACCGATCCCCAACCTCCCGCCGGGCCATCATAATGTTCAACCTTGACTCTCTGTCTCACGGCCGGATCTCCTTCAATGGATTGCAAGGAAAACCCGATGCCTGGACAAGAAGTTCCTGCGCCTGTTGGACTTTGCACGAATTGAGTGTCGATATTTCGTCTCGATCAGGCCTGGTCGCCGGAGGCCGATCGATCATCACGATCATGCAGCAATCAGCTTGTCGATCGTGATGGGAAAGTCGCGCACGCGCGTGCCGGTAGCATGAAAGATCGCGTTGGCAACGGCCGCAGCGGTACCGACGATCCCGATTTCACCCAGCCCCTTCACACCCAGCGGGCTGACCTTGTCGTCCTGCTCGTCGACAAAGATGACTTCGATATCCGCGATATCGGCGTGGGCCGGAACGTGATATTCGGCAAAATCATGATTCATGATCTTGCCGAGCCGATGGTCGGTCATCGCCTCTTCATGCAGCGCCATTCCGATGCCCATGACCACGCCGCCCAGAATCTGGCTACGCGCTGTCTTCGGATTGAGGATGCGGCCGGCCGCGGCGGCACATACGATCCTGGGAATTCGGACGATGCCCAGCTCCTCGTCGACGCGGACTTCCGCAAACACCGCCGAATGGGTGTAGCTGACATATTTCCGCATCTGCCTGGCGTTCGGACTGACCTTGCCATCCTCGACGATCTCATCGAGATCGGCGGCATGCATCACTTCGGCGATCGACAGGCTGCGGCCGGGATCGTCTTTGCGCCCGATCCGGCCGGCATGGAATTCAACCTCTTCGAACCCGGAATCGGCCAACGGAGAATTGGCCATCTTTTTCGCGTGCTTGAACAGCGTCTGTCTGACCGCGTCGCAGGCCGCCTGCACGGCCGATCCATTCGAAGCGGCTGTCCATGACCCGCCCTCGACGGGAGACTCGGGCAGCAGGGAATCGCCGATATTCGGCGTGACCGACTCGATCGGCAAGCCAAGCGCATCGGCGCCAATCTGGGCAAGGATGGTCCAGGTGCCCGTGCCGATATCGGACGCCGCGGTCGAAACCTCGAGTTTGCCATCGGCCGTCAATCTCGCCTTTGCGGCCGCCTTCATGAGGAAGGCGTCCCACGTGCCGGTGGCCATCCCGAGTCCGACCAGTTCATGTCCTGCGCGCATCGAGCGCGGCTGCGGCTTGCGCCTGCTCCAGCCGATCGCCGCCGCTCCTCGCCGATAGCAGTCGAGCAGCGCCTTTGAGGTGAACATCTTTCCGGTGTTCTCATCCTTGGATGCGAAGTTGACCTTCCGCAATTCAAGCGGATCAATCCCGACCTCGTAGGACAGCTCGTCCATCGCGCATTCGAGCGCCGTGATACCGACGGCCGCGCCCGGCGCGCGCATGTCACAGGGCGTCGCAGTGTTGAGCTTGGCAAGCGCATAGGTCAGCTTGACGTTGTCGCAGTGGTACATCATGCCGGACCAGTTCACGACCGCCTCCTGGTAGTCCTCCTGATGCGACGTGGCCGCGACCGCGTCGTGCATGATGGAGGTCAGTTGACCGTTGCCGTCCGTGGCGAGCGAGACCGTCTGGTAGGTATCCGGCCGGTAGCCGATGTGGAACATCTGCGTCCGCGTCAACGTTACGCGGACCGATCGCTTGAGCTCGATACTGGCCATCACCGCCAAGAACAACTGCTGCTGCGGCCGCAATCCGGAGCCGAACGCGCCGCCCACATAGCGATTGATGACGCGGGCATCGCTGCCTTTCAGGCCGAACACGGAGCTGACGTAGCTCTGACTGGCCTGCGGCCCCTGCGTTTTTTCGTAGATCGTGAGCTTTCCATCACCCTCATAGACGCAGGTCGTGCCGAACATTTCCATCGGGTTGTGATGCTCGGCGTTGATGCGATAGTCGCCGCTGAACCGATGGGGCGCCTGCGAGAACGCCGTCTCGGCGTCACCGCGAGGCTCTGGGGGCGCCGGAATGCCGCTGCGCTTTTCCGGCGGATCATACGCCTCGGAACGCTTGCGTTCTAGTTCCGTACAGTACGCATCGACCCGGTAGTCGGCGTGGATCAGCGATGCCGCGTCTCGCGCCGCCTCGTAACTGTCAGCAACGACCAGCGCAATCGGCTGGCCATCAAAAATGATCCGATCCGAATTCAAGGGCCGAAACGGATGGCCGGGTGGCGCGACCTCATCGCGCCAGCTGCGGTCCAGCCGGGCAGCCTTGCCACGATTTTCGTGGGTGAAGATTTCGACTACGCCTGGAACCGTCCTCGCTCGATCGATATAGAGCTTCCGGATGTGGCCCGAGGCAATCGTGCTCGATACGATAACCCCATAGAGCAGATCGGTCGCAGCATATTCCGCCGCGTATTTCGCCTGACCGGTGACCTTGAGGCGGCCGTCGACGCGATTTGTGGCGCGCCCGATGTGATGGAGTTCGGCTGACTGCACAGGCTGTCTCCCTAGCGAATGGTCTTGTCGGATTGATCCTGGGGCGTTCCGGCGGCGGCTTGCCGCAGCGCCCGGACGATCGTGCGTCGCGCCAACTCAACCTTGAAGTCATTTTGACCCTGGCCCTTCGACTGCTGGAGCACCTCGTCGGCAAACGCCTTGAAGGTCTCCTCGTCGGCATGCTTACCGCGCAGGCTCTCCTCCGCCGCGCGGTCGCGCCACGGCTTGTGGGCGACGCCGCCGAGCGCAATTCGGGCTTCCTCGACGGTGCCGCCGGACATTTTCAGGCCAACGGCGACGCTTACCAGCGCGAATGCATAGGAAAGTCGGTCTCGGACCTTGAGGTAGGTGTGGTTCGGACCGAACGTCGCGGCGGGCAATTCAACAGCAATAATCAACTCACCTGTCCGCAACGTATTATCGCGTTCCGGCTCATTGGCCGGCAAACGATGAAACTCCGCAAACGGTATCGTGCGCGTACCGCCCGGTCCCTCAACATGCACAACGGCATCGAGGGCGGCTAACGCGACGCACATGTCGGATGGGTGAACCGCGATGCATTCATCACTTGTGCCGAGGATGGCGTGAATGCGGTTGACGCCGCCAATGGCTGAGCAACCGCTGCCGGGGACACGCTTGTTGCAGGCGGTCGACGGATCGTAAAAGTAATAGCAGCGTGTTCGCTGCAGCAGATTGCCGCCGGTGGTCGCAGCGTTCCGCAGTTGCGGCGACGCCCCTGCGAGGATTGCGCTGGCGAGGAGCGCATAACGCTTCACGACGCGCGGATCCCAAGCCAGATCGCTGTTCGTGACGAGCGCGCCAATCCTAAGTCCGCCGCTCGGCGTCTCTTCGATGGCTTTCAGCGGCAGCCGATTGATGTCGACAATCCGGGATGGCTTGGCGACGTCATACTTCATGAGATCGACAAGATTGGTGCCGCCGGCCAGGGCCCTGGCATCAGGCACAGCGGCAAGCGCTTTCACCGCATCGGCAACGGATTCCGCCCTCACATAATCGAACCGGTTCATTCGGCGGCCTCCCGCTTGGTGCGTTGCTGCAATACGTCCTCGATCGCATCCGCGATATTGGTATAGGCGCCACACCGGCAGAGATTTCCGCTCATCTGCTCGCGAATATCGGCGCGGGTATGGGCGTGGCCTTCCCTGAGCAATCCCGCGGCGGAACAGATCTGGCCGGGCGTGCAGTAACCGCACTGGAATGCGTCATGTTCGACAAAGGCGGTCTGCAGCGGATGCAACTCCCCGCCCTCCGATAGTCCTTCGATGGTGATGATGTCGGAGCCATCCCGCGCCACCGCCAACACAAGGCAGGAATTGATCCGCCTGCCGCCGATCAGCACCGTACACGCGCCGCACTGGCCTTGATCGCATCCCTTCTTCGTGCCGGTGAATTGCAATTGCTCGCGCAGAAGATCCAGCAGGGTAACCCATGGATCAACCCTCAGTTCATGACGGTGGCCATTGATGGTCAGGGTTATCGGTACGCCGGAAGACGTGACGGAATGGGACACGCGGGACCTCGCTTTTGCAGAGCGATTGAGTGTCTAGAACCTTTTCAAGGAAGACACGTTCCACACCGGCAAAATGCGGGCCACGGCTGGCCGACCGACGCTTGAGCATACATAGGCTGTTCAAAGACATCGCCGCGGAGATTGGCGCCGAGCCGAGAAGCTCCCGATCCGGCGTTCCATTGTCGGAACCGACAAGGGGATGTGACGTTTATTTGACTGATATTGTCATTCAGGGGGGTGCTTCGAAGTGGCTTTAGCGACCGTTCGTCCGACAGCAGCCGATGTTGCGATAGCAAGGTCGATAGCATCGCACACCAATCCTCCTACGGAAGAGGTCGCGGAAGTCGTGACGTGGGGCGCGGACGAACATGTGCTGTGCGCGCTCACGGCGGCATGGTGGCTCTATACGCGACATCAAGACCGTACCAAACGTCAGGCCGCTGACCACATTCTGTTGACGACACTGGTCGCGTCAGCGCTTCCGCATTTGTTCAAGATGATCTTCGATCAACAGCGCCCGGATCGGTTGACGATCCGAGGTCACGGCCGCGGAGTGCCGCTCTCCGGGAAACAATTTGACGCCTTTCCGTCCGGACATGCTGTCCACGTCGGCGCACTGGCATCCGCCGCATCTCGGCTGTCACGGCGACAACGCAACGCGGTGTGGCTCGTTGGTGCAGGTCTGGTCGCGACCCGGATCGTGCTGCTCGCCCACTGGACCAGCGACGTTGTCGTCGGGCTTGCGATCGGCGTCGCCACGGAGCGGCTCTTGCGGAGATTTACCGGCTACGGCCGGGACATGGACACCCATTGATTTCCCAATTTGACAGGGCGACGTCATGAACATGCCCCTCGAACCTTCCTGGCCTGACATCGCGATCCGTCTTGCACTGACGATGCTCGCCGGCGCCGTCATCGGATTTAACCGCGGCGCGCGCGGTCACGCCGCCGGGTTTAGAACCACCATCCTGGTCGGCCTGGCGGCCGCGCTCGCCATGATCCAGGCCAATATCCTGCTGCCGCTGAGCGGCAAGACGCCGGAGTCTTTTGCCGTGATGGACCTGATGCGCCTGCCGCTGGGTATCCTGACCGGCGTAGGCTTCATCGGCGGCGGCACGATCCTGAAGAAGGGCGATCTGGCCGTGGGGGTAACGACCGCAGCAACCCTGTGGCTGATGACGGTGATCGGACTATGCCTGGGTGGCGGCCAATTGATTCTCGGCATCGCCGCTACCCTGCTGGGTGTTCTGACGCTCGGGCCTTTGAAGTGGGTCGATCGCATCATCCCCCGCGAACATCGCGCCAGGCTGGTCGTCACCGGCCCGGCACAATGGAATGTGCTGGTCGACATGCCCAAGCTTGTCCAACCGATGAAGTACCGTGCGCATTTTCAGGAGCAGCGACAAAGTCCGGATGCGGACGGAATGGACTATACGTTCGAGTTGTCCTGGAAGCAGCCCGAGCTGGCCGGTCCCCCCACTGAGCTCCTGCAAATGATCGACCGTCATTTCCGCGTCAAATCCTTCGAGCTCACCACCGAGAACGGGCGATAATCAGGTAAAAGCCAGTTGGATGAAGAAGCCCTGGCCCGCATCCTGATCGGCACCTCAGGCTGGAATTACGATTCCTGGCGGGAAGCCTTTTTCCCAAAGGGGTTGCCGATCAAGAACCAGCTTCAATACTATGCCAGCCAGTTTCAGACCACCGAACTAAACGGGGTCTTTTACCGGACACCGACACCGGAGGCCGTCACGAGCTGGCAAGCGTAGACCGGAACGGAATTTGTCTTCGCCTGGAAGGCCTCGAAATTCATCACCCATTGGAAAAGGCTGTCGCATCGTTCAATCGACAGCCTCGAATTGCTGGAAGATCGTCTCTCGCTGCTCGGCGGCAAGGCTGGACCGATCCTGTTTCAATTGCCGCCGAATTTCGAAGCCGATTCCGACCGGCTTGCTTCGTTCATCAAGCTGCTGTCGAAGAAGCGACGTTACAGTTTCGAATTCCGACACCCGAGCTGGTATCAGAATCGCATTTTTGGATTATTGTCCGAGCGAAACATCTCGCTTTGCCTCTCCGACCACCATGACGCGCCATCGCCATGGAAGCGCACTGCCGACTTCGTCTATATACGTGGACACGGGCCGACGGGGCGCTACAAGGGGCATTATCGTCCCGATGTACTGGCGGATTGGGTACGACGTATCAAGTCGTGGAAACGGCAGGGATGCGACGTGTTCGTCTATTTCGACAATGACCAGAAGAGTACGGCACCTGCCGACGCGATCAGACTACGCCGGCTGTTGGAATGATGGCCGGGCTTCGAGGCTATTCATTTCGCTATTTTTATTTCGGAGATTGCGATCCCGGCGAAGTCAGCCATTCATTGATGCGAGCCGCCGTTTCCGCCTGCCTTGCCCGTTCAATCAACGCTTCGCGCTCCAGGCTCTGCGGCAATTTTCCTGCGGCTGCGCGGGCTTCTTCGGCAGCTTTTTGCAATCGTTGATCGAATGGAATGGCGTGTTTCTGCCGATTTCTCTTCGTCATTGGCGCCTCCCGCGCTGAAATTGCGGACAAAATCGCGCGCGATCCTTGCCCTCCCCTTGTCTACGCACGTAACACCGGATCCGACAAAGGCGGCGATGCATTTGTGATCATCATGCCGTCCTCTCCTCTTCGCGGCCCGGCACGCTGACGTGAACTTCATGGCCGTCGCGGATCGCCAATGAGGCTGCCGCGGCAGCCGATTCGAACGCGGCTTCCTTCGTGGCATATTCACCGTTGATGTTGCCATCGTGGAGCACGCCCCATTGGTCGCGGACCGCAACAATTGCATACTGAGCCAGTCCCATCTTCGGATCTCCTCTGCCAAGCGGTACAAGAACGGCGAAAAGCGTTGCCTGTTCCTTCCGTTCGTTCTAGCTGGTGGACTGCGCCCGAATGCCATTCCTCTCCGGGTCATTTAACGGTCAATACGACCTTCCCGACCGAGTGCCCCTTTTCCACCGCAGCAAGGGCTTCAGCAGCTGCCTTCAAAGGAAACGTCTGCTGAACATACGGCTTGACCTTTCCCGTGACCACGAGCTTCGCAATCTCGGCCAGTTCATCGCCATCGGCCTCGACCGTATAACGCATGGCGCGGACGCCGAGCTCTTTGGCCTTCTCCTGCGACGGATCGGTCAGCGTCGAAACCAGCACCGCACCTTTCTTCAGCAGCTTCCAGGAGCGCTCGCGGGTGTCGCCGTCGATCAGGTCGAAGACCATATCCAGATCGGATACTTCTTCCTCGAAACGCTTCTTCTTGTAGTCGATGACGACATCAGCACCGAGCGACCGCGCAAAATCGACATTCTCGGTCGATACTGTCGTCAACACGCGCGCACCCTTGGCCTTGGCGAATTGCACCGCGAAATGCCCGACGCCGCCGGAGCCGCCGTGGATCAGGACGGACTGACCGGCCTTCAGGCCGCCATGCCGGAACAGGCCCTGCCAGGCGGTCTGGCCCGCCAGCGGAATGGCGGCCGCATGTATATGATCGATACCGGACGGCTTCGCCGCAACCGCGGTCTGGGCCAGCACCACCTGCTCCGCGTAACCGCCGCCGCAAATCCCGACCATGCCCAACACGTCGTCGCCGGCCTTGAAACGCGACGCCTGGGCGCCGCATTTTGCGACCACGCCGGAAACATCACGTCCGAGGGTATAAGGCAGACGATCTTCCTTCACGGCCGGATATTTGCCGGAGCGGATCTTGAAATCGACCGGGTTGATGCTGGCGGCGCGCACCGCGACCAGCACCTGTCCCGCGTCCGGCTGCGACTGATCGACCTCGTCGGCGTGTGGGGCTTCCGGCCCACCAAATTGATGAATGCGTATTTTTTGAACTTTCGTCATCGCTGCCTCCTCGTCTCCAGGACCAACGTCTCCCGCCCTCCGCTGTTCCTATCCACCTGGAACTCGGCGATCGCAGAAGGTTCTTGCCCAATCCATGGAGGGACCAGCTATGGCAGCACCATCTTCGCGTCAGAAACGGATCACCGGCAGGGTCATGCACGAATTCAAGCATGGCGAGCTCAAGAGCGGCCGCGGCGGTAAAGTCAAGAACCGCCGTCAAGCGATTGCCATCGCACTCGAGGAAGCCGGCGCGTCAAAATACGAAAGCAGGCGCCGTAACCGCCGCAACCTGCAGCGGACCGAAGGCAAGGAAACCTAGGGCCGTACAGCGCAGCAGGAGCGCGAGGGCAAGTCCCATGTCGGCGCTTCGCGGAAGCGGGAGAGCACCAGGACCATGGGCGGAAAGGATGCGCGTAAGCAGACGGCGCGAGGACATCGCGCGGCGATCTCCCGTTCCCGCAAGCTCGACGGACACACCCGGCAGGAGCTGTATCAGGAGGCCCGAAACCGGCACATCGAGGGACGATCCTGGATGAGCAAGCGTCAGCTCGAGAACGCGCTTGGGATGCACTGAGGGCTCCTGTGAGACAGTCGACGCCTCAGCTATCGTGGCCGGATTTAGTTTCCGCCGCCCGGCGTCAGCGCCGGCTGCACTGATTCGTGGCTTCGTGACGTTGTTATGATTTCGCGAACGCTTCCCTCAGGAAACAGAGCCGTCATAGGTCAGCCGAGTTTCGCTGGTTTCGCCATTGGTCATCTCGCCTTCGAGGTAAGTTTCAAGTTGTGGAAGGGTCCGGTTGAATTTTTCCGCAACTCCCACCATCTCGCAGGTCCGCCTGATGCGAGCGATCGGTTTTAACAGAACATCGATGATTGCGATGGCCATCACTCACAGTCCGGCCATCGGCGATCCGTTCCCGCACCGGATCGGAAACGGCCGAAGCCTGGAACATGCGCCGCCTTCGGCGATTGCGATAGCGAGGGGTTCAGTTCGGAGAGGGTCATGTCATACGCGTTGTTTGAGGACGAGGAAAAGCTTACCCGCAGTTTTGCGACCCGGGATGAGGTCTGGAAGGCAGCCGAACGCGCCGGTCTCGTCATCCCCGGTCCCGAGGGAAAAATGGTTCTGGATGATGATTTCGAAATCAAGCCATGCGAGGCCGATCCCAACGAAGTCGTCGCAGACCCCGGTTCCGATTTCACCTTGGGCTGACAGTCCGCCAATCAACCACCGCCCTCCGATGTCACCCGCCACACCGTGTTGCCGACGTCGTCGGCAATCAGCAGAGCCCCTGACTTGTCTACCGCAAGCCCGACGGGACGACCGCGCGACTGATTATCGTTGTCGAGGAATCCGGTCACGACATCCTGCGCCATTCCGTTGGGCTGGCCGCCGCTAAACGGCACGAACACAACCTTGTACCCGTTCAGCGGATCGCGGTTCCAGCTGCCGTGCTCGCCCACAAATGCCCCGCCGCGGTAAGCCTCCGGAAGATTGGACCCCGTGTAGAACGCAAGGCCGAGCGGAGCGACATGCGAGCTCAGGGCATAATCCGGCGGAATGGCCTTTGCGACCAGGTCCGGCCGCTGCGGCTGGACCCGCGGATCGACGTGCTGGCCGTAATAGCTATAGGGCCAGCCGTAAAACGCGCCGTCTTTCACCGAGGTCATATAGTCGGGGACCAGATCGGGGCCGAGTTCGTCCCGCTCGTTCACCACCGCCCACAGGGCGCCGCTCTGCGGCTCGAAGCTCAAGCCGTTCGGATTACGCAGACCGCTGGCGAAGATGCGATGGCGGCCGGTCGCGCGGTCAACCTGCCAGATCGCCGCGCGGTCCCTCTCCGCCTCCATGCCGTTCTCGGTGATGTTGCTGTTGGAGCCGATGCCGACATACAGCAGCGAGCCATCCGGGCTGGCTACGAGGCTCTTGGTCCAATGATGGTCGATCGGACCGCCGGGCAGTTCGGTGAGCTGCGTGCCGGCCTCGGTGATTTTTGTGTCGCCTTCCTTGTAGGGGTATCTCACGATCGCATCGGTGTCGGCGACATAGAGATCGTTGCCGACCAGCGCCACGCCAAATGGCGAGTGGAGATGGTCAAGAAATACGCTCTGGGTCTGGGGAACACCGTCGCCATTGGCATCGCGCAACAGCGTGATGCGGTTGCTGGCCCCGGTATCGCCTCCGGACGTTGCCCATGATTCCACCAGGCTCATCACGAAATCCTTGGGCCGCGCGATAGGCTGCGTATTCGGAGATTTCGATTCGACGACCAGGACATCCCCATTGGGCAGCACATAAAGCGACCGCGGATGCTGCAAACCTTTGGCCAGCGCCTGGATCTTGAGTCCTTGCGCGACCGTCGGCGTTTCGTCCGTTTTCCATCCGACGACATGGGCGATATGCACGGGCGGAATGAGATATTGCTTCAGATCTGGCAAGTTCGGATGAGGACCGATCTGGGCCTTTGGATCGCCGCCCTGATCGTTACATCCAGCAAGGCAAAGGGCCGAGGCACAAAAAGCCATGAGGCTCGCGAGCCGGGTTGCCCGCGCCATATCCATTGCAGCAAACATCACTTGATCACTCCGACGCCGTGACGATAAACCATCGACCAACCGAGCCAGCCCGTGATGGGCAGGATCAGCACGACGATCACCGAAAGAATAAGTCCGACGGGCATCACCGACGTCCAGGCATCTCGCGTATGCACCAGGGTGTTGAGCAGTGCGAGCAGCAGGACGACGATATTGCCGATCATGTGGGGCCATGCCGGGGCTTGCGCACGGATCAAACGATTGCCGAGAAAATCGATCAGGCCGGCGATCGTCGCCAGCCCGCCCATGATCATGCCGATCACGAGCAGCCAATCGGAAAAATCCGCCCACATCACGTTGGCTGTTCGGGCATAGGCGATGTCGGTCACCAGCGCACCGACGAAGCATACGATCGGAAATGGCACCAGCATTGGATGGACAGGACGACTCGCGATCCGCACTGTCGAGCGCAGACGGTTGTTCACCGGGTGAAGATCATCGTTATATGTCAAAGAGCCCTCCTCAGATGCCGATCGTTCTGGAAACGCCGCGTGTCCAACCATCTGAACAAGCCGGAGTTCCGAGTGGGGTTAGCCGCTTTTGATGCAAATTCGTTTGGTCAAGACCAAATTGTTTGGAGATCATGTAGTTCCCCTGGGGATGCCCAAGGCAACCTTAGTCGTCGCCACAGTAAGTTCCTAAATTCACCGAAGTACGAGGACATCACGGGCGACTACTGGGATAATCAAAACGGCGGTAACAATCCTATTGATGGCGTCGACAGCTCATTCATCGGGACTTCACTATTTTCCAGCACAAGTGCGGCGGAGCTTTTTCTGAGAGATTTCGGCCGGTCAGCTAGCCGGCTGCGCGGCGCTCGATCGCGTCACGCTTCCGAATCTTCCACCGAGGTTCTGGCGTAGTTTTGAGGGGATCGACGATTCAAAGTTCGCAGTTTGATTCGGGCCGGAGAGCCACTTCGGTACAAAACTGCGAACTTCTGACCCCGAAGTTTCCACTCCCCTCTTTCCCCCAGACCCTACGAGCGTCTGGAAGAA
>NZ_JAAVUS010000001.1 GCF_018449525.1 Bradyrhizobium sp. dw_78 | reverse complement strand
TCTAGACGTCAATAAATCGACGTCAATAGGATCAGGTCTAAATATAGATCGCATTTGAGGAACTTCGTATCGCGGCCGTTGTTGTCAATTGATCCCCGAGCGTAGCGGGATCGGCGACCCGCCACAGTCAGCATCCCAAATGATCAAATCTCTCACGGCCCTAGCGATATTCTCGCTTTTGGGAACGGCAGTTATTGCTTTGCCAGCCTTGGCTCCTCAAGCGAAAGCCAGCGAAACAGCCGCGTTGCCGAAAGGGGACCGGCTGGCCGTTCGCCCCGTCGTCCGAAATTGCACGAGCCAGGTCTGGCCCGACTTTGACGCGTCCTGCCTCCGCGATAGCGGTTCAGGGGCCTCGGTCCAACAAGCGCGTTTGGTACACTAATCAATAATTACCGGAGAAAGATAAAAATATGCAGATACGAAAAATGTTCGCTTTCAGCTTCGTCGCGGCCGCGCTCCTGGCAGGACCGGCAGTTGCACAGACGCCTTACGATGGTCTCTGGAACGTGAAAATTCAGACCAGGACCGGCAGTTGCGAGCCTTCCAGCCAGTATCCGCTCACTGTTCTCGACGGCAGGGTTTCCGGCGCCGGAGATGTGATGGGTAAAATCGGGCGTGAGGGCATCGTGAAGGTATCGATCCAGGGCGTCTATGCCAGCGGCCAGCTCAACGGCAACGCCGGCTCGGGCAGGTGGAATGGCGCCTCCCTTGGAATTGCATGCAGCGGCCGCTGGGAAGCGGCCCGTGATTGACAAAGGGATTTGCCATGTCTCGCCACAACACGATGCCGCCCGTTCCAGCCGCTAATCGCAGCCACAAGGGGACCGGAGACGATGTCGAGGTGACCAAGGACACCCCGGCCAACAAAGCAAACATTAATGCAGCGGAACAGGGCGAAACTGCCAACATCAGGCAGAACACCACCAACGCCGGCTTCTTCGGCGGAAGACGTATCAAGTGAGGCCGCTGTGATGACGCTTATCGATCGCTCCGCAACCGCGCGAGCTGTTCTCGTCGTTGAAGACGAGTTTCTCTTGCGCATGCAGGCGGTCGATATGGTGGAAGATGCCGGCTACACGTCGATCGAGGCCGTGGACGCCGACGAAGCTTTTGCGATACTCGAGTCCAGATCCGATATTGCCTTGCTGTTCACCGATATCCAGATGCCCGGCAGCATGGACGGGCTCCGGCTTGCCCATGTCGTCCACAAGCGGTGGCCGCCCATCAAGATCATTCTGGTTTCGGGGCAATTGAGGCCGTCTGGAGGCGATATTCCGCGCCTAAGCCGGTTTTTCGGAAAGCCGCTCGTATCCGGCGAAATGGTTCTGGAAATGCGGAATATGATGGACCACGCCTGATCGCCCGCTGCACCGAGCGCAGAACATGTTCAGCACGCGATTGCAGGCCGATTGCTCGCTCTTGGACGAGCTCATGACCTCCTGCTGCAGGCACGGTGGACCGGTACGGACTTGCAAACCCTCATCCGAGGCGCGACCGAGCCATTCGATGATCCGGATGCAGCGAAGTTCTCAATTCAAGGATCCGACATCCAGATCGCATCCGAAGCCGTCATTGCGATCGCCATAACACTCGACGAACTTTGCACCAATACGACAAAATTCGGTGCTCTGTCGGCGCCTGCCGGCCAGGTCGAGATTACGCGGGTCACGGATGAACCGGCATTGAAAAGCTAAAATGGAAACGACCAGACGCTGGAGCAATTCCTTTCTGATCTGGAACTGAGGCAGCCTTTCACGTTCAGTGCTTCATATCCCTGACGACGCCGGCCAAGTGGTCGATAAAGTTCTTAACCCAAAGGTTTTCGCTCTCGATTGCTTCTAATCTCAGCTTCAACTCCTCGTCGCCCGTTAATGGCACAGGCGGCGGCTCAATTTTCTCCATAAAAATCATCATGAGTTGATACCCTTCCTGATGAACCAAGTGTATCCAGGGTAGATGGTTCCTTGAAGAGCGAAACGCTTAAAGCAAGCGGTCGATAAAGGCGATGTTTGAAAAAATGGAAATCTCAGATCGTTGGGTTGAAAACTTCAAATGTCGCCAGTGTGGCAGGGCTGGGACCGCCAACCTTGCGCGCCACAATGGGCTTGAGATAACGCTTGTTCATGGCGAATTCTTAATCACCGTCGATAGCCTACCCGAAGGCTTTATGGTCTCAGGTGCCCCTCAGGACATCGACGTGATTTGTATAAAGTGTGGGGTCTCTGCATGGCCCTGAAGAATCGCGGACTGCGGATGACAGCTCCCGGCAGAGCGCGTATTCGAAGACCGGTGCTCCCCAAAAGGACCAATAACCATCTTCAGGATGGAAGGGAGTCAGTATCTAAATCGACAAGAGCGCGGCATGCGGCACGCCCCGTGCTCGCGGAAACCAGGCGCCGCCTTGAACGCATTGGCGTGGTCGCTGGTGCTATCTGAAGACTAATGGAACATTGCTCCGCTTGCGGTATTACCCCCTTATCACCCGTCCACCTTCGGTATCTACCGGTGACTGAGAGTGTCTTGCTCCCGCCCAATGACGGAGCAGCACTATGTCCAAATCTCCACAAGGTCCAAAAGAGTTCAATCCGCTCGCTTTTCTTGGCAGGGTTGGGGCAGGCAAGACGATCAAGCGATACCGGAAAAATCAGAAGATCTACAGCCAGGGAGACACCGCCGACGCGGTCTTTTTCATTCGCAACGGCAAGGTCAAGCTCACCGTCATATCCGAACACGGGAAGGAAGCGGTCATCGGGTTATTGAAAGAGGGGCAGTTCTTCGGCGAAGGATGTCTCGACGGAGCCGAATTACGCGGCGCTACGAGCCATGCTGTGGAAGGGTGTCAGATCACCTGCATCACAAAGACCGCAATGTTGGCGGCCTTAGCCAAAGAACCGAAGTTCTCAGCATTCTTCCTGGCCTATCTGTTGTCCCGAAACACCCGAATAGAAGATGACTTGATCGACCAGTTGTTCAATTCCAGCGAGAGGCGCCTCGCTCGTCTTCTATTGCTTCTGGCGAATTTCGGGGAGGAGGACGGCCCAGTTCCGATCCCGGTAACCCTCAGTCAGGAGACACTGGCGGAAATGATAGGCACCACTCGCTCGCGGGTTAGCTTCTTCATGAACAAATTTAGAAAACGGGGATTCATCAATTACAATGGAAAAATCGAGGTTCATCGTTCCTTGCTAGACGCTGTGCTGCGCGACAAGCCTCAAATCAGAGAGGACGACGAGTAGTGGGACGGAAACGCCTCAATCCTGCCCCTGGTACTGCCTGACCTGCGCGCGGCATAGCGCCATCGCAAGCATCATCACCAAGCCGCCGATCTGCGGCAGAAAGACCATACCAGCGATGCGCGCCGTGGCGACGTCATCCGGCGTGATCGGCAGAAAGCCCCCGGTGAGCCAGCGGGCGAGTTGCGCAGCGGCGTCGGCCTGGGGATCAGCCTCGGTCACCGCCGATCTCCATCGCAAGGTCATGCAGTTCGGCGTCGATAGCAGCTCCCGCTGGCTCAACGATACGGCAGAAGGTCGCATCATCTGCCGCCGATGGAAGGAATGGGTTGCCGCCCAGGTCAAGAAGTACGAATGGGACATTGATCCCGATGATGCCGACCATCCCACCATCCACGGGCTGCGCGGGACCGTATCCTCGCCTGTGCCGAACAGGGATATGAGGTCGACCAGATCGCCAACGACATCGGCATGTCGCGGCAGAACGTGGAGCACTACATGCGCTTCAAGGATCAGATGAAGGTCGGTGCCGACGGCCAGAAGCGGCTGAGGGTGGTGAGCAACGAGGACTAGACCACGAACGCCGACACCGCTATATCACCCCTACAAATCGTCGGGTTTGGAAAAATCCTCGCGGCGATTAGAAAAAAGAATTGATAATTCAATCGCTTAATTGGGGAATGGTGTAACGGTAGCACAACAGACTCTGACTCTGTTTGTCTAGGTTCGAATCCTAGTTCCCCAGCCAACCCAGCGGCATCGTGGAAAGCCCGATCATACGGGCCTTCTCGAAGGCCCAAAACGCCCCACCACACGCTTCAACCGCACCTCACAACGTAGGCCCGATGGCACATGAACCGCTCGGGCCACAGCGCCACCACCGCGTCCCGCACCAGCGGTACACGGGCGGCGACTGAGGCCGCCAAGCCCCCAACGCCGGGCCTGCGATAGGCGTAGACGTTGCGCCAGTTGATCAGTCCCAGGCCGTAGCGATTGAAGGTCTCCAAGAGTTCCTCATGCGTGAAATACTTCCCGCCGATGATCGGGGCAGACATGATGAACGTGCCCCTGTGCTCCTTCGCGAGCTTGCGGAAGAATGCCTCGCGCTCCTCCAGTGACAAATAGTAGATGCATTCGAGCGCGGCGATCACGTCCCGGCCCTCGAAGCTCATGCCCATGAAGTCCTGATCGACGAACGTCGCGTTCGGCAAGCGGCGCTCCGAGGCGCGGAGGATCGCCACGGCGCTGATATCGACGCCCGTGACCCAACTCGCTTTGCTGAATATGGTCGCCGTCAGATGGCCCTCGCCGCAGCCAAGCTCCAGCACGGTCTTGCCCTCGACGTGAGGCGGGATGACCTTCGCAAGCCCCCTGTCGCGCCGCGTGGCCCTGTCAGTCCCCCACGGGTCACGGCGCTCCAGATAGAGCCTGTTGAAGTCCGCCGCGCTCCTCATCCCGCTCTCCGCATGACCGCCGCCACGGCCGTATATCTTCGTCTTTAAGGTGGATGTAGGGACGCGTCGCCCTGAAGTCGTTATGGCCGGCGAATTCTGCGCGTTGTCCACACAAGGCACACTGTCCGCACAGGAGATCTTGCGAAATCCATTACGGCGCTCACTGCCGGCATATAGCGATTGATGATTGATCGTCTTGCCGGCAGAACGTCCCCGTAAGCGGCGCCTATTTGCCGGTGTCGAGCGCTTCCCGGGCCGCCACCAGTTTCTCGAGTTCGCTCGTTTGCTCTGCGATACGATCGGAAACCCTCGCCTCATCGCCCGCTCCCGATTGCGCGGCGGCCTGCTCGACAAGCTGACGGATATTGTCGCGCAACATCGCGATCCGATCGTCCAATTCGGAAGCTGAAAAAATATCTGACATCACGAACTCCCGATCCGGTTACGGCGACATCCGGGACTCTCCCGCAGCGTTCGCCCCGTTCGAGCGGAAGCTTCCCAAGGCGGCATGCCGACGTCAACCATTCCGACGCCGATGCGTTTCAATTCCCTGGCTTTTTGTCACTCGGCTTATTGTCGCTTGGCTTTTTGGCCTTTGACTTTCCCGGCGTTTTATCATCTTGCGCTTTCTCAGGCCGAAGATTTTCCTTCAGGCGCTCGCGCACGGTGGGCAGCCGGTCAGTGCCGCCAGCGGCCTTCCACCGGCCGACAAGCGCCACCATTTCGGTCCGCATCTTCAACAGCCGGAATGAGGAATCCGCATAGTCCAGATCTTGCTTGATCCGATCACGGATCGCAGCTTCAGCCGCCAGCATCTCTGCCCGCAAGGCACTGATCTTACGCCGCGTTTCATTAATTCTGTTGTCCATATTGTATCGGAACAAAAATAGAACACATAGTCAAGTCACGAATTCAGGAATTAAGGCGGCCCCTCGATCTTGGTGGTGTCCAATTACCTTAAATTGCCGCCGCGCCAAGCCCCTCCGACCGATCGGCGAAAAGCGGAGACGCTTCGCGCCCGAAGCCGCGCCGCGTTCGATCTGCCTGATATCAGGCCATCGGGAAACCAGTGGGTCAGGCTTTCGCCCGAAACGCGATAGACGGCTCTCCTTAGCCAATGGTGAACCAGAAATTAAAGCGCCATCTACGCCCGCAATAAACGCGCGGACGCTAAAGATCAGGATTCTCCAGCCATATTCAGCAATATGCGCCGGGATGACGGCATGGGACCATGCGAAGCTCCGGCCAAGTGCGGCAGATTTTACAAAGCTCCGGCCTTGCCGGTTTAACCGTTTATGCAACCACGGTCTGCATAGTTCATCACCATAGCGCGTGCGGGCGCGCCTTTCTCATGTGATGGGCTTGACCACTGTGACATCCTTCGGACGTGTGATTACGGTGCGCGGGTCGCTTGCCCGGGTCGGACTTTTGGCGACAAGCCAAATGGGTACCTCGGAGATACGGGCCACGGTCGGTCGTTTCGTCTGCCTCCGGGGCGCGGTCTCCACCATCGTCGCCATGATCACCGAAGTATCCAGCGAAAATTTGCCGGTCTCGGACAATTACATCGCCAGCGCCTCGGTGGATTTGCTGGGCGAAATCCTCGGGCCGGCTGATCGGCCCAAATTTCAGCGCGGCGTCACCAACTATCCGACGATTGGCGATACCGTCGATCTGATCACCCATCAGGAACTGCGCACGGTCTACGCGCCTTCCGGATCGGACCAGATCGATGTCGGCACCCTGCAGCAGGATCCCTCCATCACCGCCTATGTCGATGTCGAGGAAATGCTCTCCAAGCACTTCGCGGTGCTCGGCTCGACCGGCGTCGGCAAGTCCACCGGCGTGTCGCTGCTTCTCAACGAAATTCTCAAGTCCCGGCCGAACCTGCGCATCTTCCTGCTCGACGTTCATAACGAATACGGCCGCTGCTTCGGCAGCCGCGCGCAGGTTCTCAATCCACGCAACCTCAAGCTCCCGTTCTGGCTGTTCAACTTCGAGGAAATCGTCGATGTGCTGTTTGGCGGCCGCCCCGGCGTCCCCGACGAACTCGACGTTCTCGCCGAAGTCATTCCGGCGGCAAAGGGCCTCTATACCCAATACCAGAATTCCGATCGCCTTGGATTGAAGCGCGCCGATTCCAGGACAGTCAGCTATACCGCCGATACGCCGGTCCCCTATCGCCTGGTCGATCTGATCTCGCTGATCGACGAGCGCATGGGCAAGCTCGAGAACCGCTCGTCGCGCATCGTCTATCACAAGCTGATTTCGCGCATCGAGACCGTGCGCAACGATCCGCGCTATACGTTCATGTTCGACAGCGCCAATGTCGGCGGCGACACCATGGCGGAAGTCATCAGCCATCTGTTCCGCCTGCCGTCCAACGGCCGGCCGATGACCGTCATGCAGCTGGCCGGCTTCCCCGCCGAAGTGATCGATTCCGTGGTCTCGGTGCTGTGCCGCATGGCGTTCGATTTCGGTCTGTGGAGCGACGGCGTCTCGCCGCTGCTGTTCGTCTGCGAAGAAGCCCATCGCTACGCTTCCGCCGACCGCAGCATCGGTTTCGGCCCGACGCGCAAGGCGATCTCACGGATCGCCAAGGAAGGCCGCAAATACGGCGTCTATCTCGGCCTCGTCACCCAGCGGCCCGCCGAACTCGACGCCACCATCATCTCCCAGTGCAACACCCTCTTCACCATGCGCCTTGCCAACGAGCGCGACCAGTCGCTGTTGCGCTCGGCGGTCTCCGACGCCGCGGCCAACCTATTGTCCTTTGTGCCTTCGCTTGGCACCCGCGAAGTGCTCGCCTTCGGCGAAGGCGTGGCGCTGCCGACCCGGCTGCGGTTCAAGGAAGTTCCCGCGCATCAATTGCCGCGCAGCGAGGCCACGATCGCGACGTCGCCGTCGGTCACTGCCGGTCACGATCTGCATTTCGTCGGCGCCGTGCTCGAACGCTGGCGCGGCGCCACGTCGAATCGCGACGTTTCCGGCGATTCCGGCTTCAGCGAGCGGCCGGTGTCGCGCGCGGTGGAAGCCCCGATGCTGCAACCGTCGATGGGTCTCGATCCCGACCGCTTTTCGCTGTTGAAAAAGCCGCTGCGCTGATCGCGATCTTCGACTATGGTTCGGGCTGCCGCACGATGCGGCTCGAGCCGGAATCCATCGCATGACGCCTATCGCGACACCCGCCGCCAAGCGCTTTCCCGTCCCCGCCATCGACGCGCTGCCGGAGGATATCCGTACCCGCATCCTCGCGGTGCAAGAAAAATCCGGCTTCGTCCCGAACGTCTTTTTGACGCTGGCCTGTCGTCCCGACGAATTCCGCGCGTTCTTTGCCTATCACGATGCGCTGATGGAGAAGGATAGCGGGCTGACCAAGGCCGAGCGCGAGATGATCGTGGTGGCGACCAGCGCCGCCAACCAGTGTCATTATTGCGTGATCGCGCACGGCGCGATCCTGCGCATCCGGGCGAAGAATCCCGTGATCGCCGATCAGGTCGCCGTCAACTACCGCAAGGCCGACATCACGCCGCGCCAGCGCGCGATGCTCGACTTCGCCATGAAGGTCAGTACGGAAGCGAACAAGATTTCCGAACAGGATTTTGCCGATATCGCCGGCCACGGCTTCAGCGACGACGACATCTGGGACATCGCCGCGATCTCGGCTTTCTTTGCGCTGTCGAACCGCATGGCCAACGTGACCTCCATGCGCCCGAACGACGAATTTTACATGATGGGGCGCTTGCCGAAGTAAGACGCCCGTTCCGGAAGCCCGGCTCCAATTCAATCAGAACCGATCAGGCCTTAATCATCCGACGCCGGCCCGCACCAGCCCGGCAAATAGATGGCGTCCTTGCTTTTCCCGAACAGCAGCGCCTTCTCGATCGATTTTTCGAAATTGTCCTCTATGCCTTTGCGCGACATCTTCCGGCGCAGGAAATCCGCCCACAGGAACTCGCTGAACGGAGTGGTATCCTTGGCAAAGCCGCCGACGCGCCGCAGTTCGCCGGCCAGGCTGCGGAACGGATCGTCCTTGAGGTCCGTCACCGACTTCGGAAGATCGCGGAAGTGCCGGCGCTCGCCCTTGGCGTCATAGGGATAGACCCATCTCTTGTTGTCCATCACGCCCCAGAACGCCTCGCGCTCGACCATGGTGAGATCGCCGATGACGGTGACCAGAATATCCTTCACGCCCTCGTCGTGCAGCGCGCGCGCCAGATGATGATGGTCGACCACATAATAATTCTTGTCCGGTCCGAGAACGACAGGGATCATGTGCTTCCCCAGCAGCTCGGCCTGCTTTTTCTTTGATTTGTGCTCACGCCAGCGCTTGCGCTTTTCCTTGACCTCTCTCATTCCGACAGTCATCTGGGTCGGGCGGAGGGAAAGGATCGGCACCGGCTCCAGAAGTGGTTCACGCGTGTTGGCCATGACTGGTACCCTCGTGTTTCGGCGGCAAAAAAGCCTCTTAAATCGCTGTGATTATGCCATGATGGCAACGTCATTCACAACGTCAATCAAATCTCCTTAGCTCAAGGACGTCTCCAGATTCTGAACATGAACAAAAGCCGGAGCGAGCACAGATCGAGGACGCGGATCGTTCAGCTTGGCCGCCGCGAGATCGTCGCCGAGGGCCTTCACCTCAACTTCTGGGCCGATATCAGCCATCGCTGCATGACCGCCTCCTGGCCTTCCTTCATCGGCGGCGCCGCGCTGGTGTTCATCCTGTTCAACGCAATTTTCGCCTTGTTTTACTGGATCGGCGATCAGCCGATCTCAAACGTGCCTGGCGGCGCCTATATCGACTATCTCTATTTCAGCATCGAAACGCTTTCGACCGCCGGCTACGGCGACATGCATCCGCAAACCCATTACGGGCATTTCATCGCGGCGGTGGAGCTGTTCACGGGCATCTTCTCGATGTCGTTGATGACCGGGCTGGTCTTTGCCCGCTTCTCGCGGCCAAGTGCGCGGCTGTTGTTCGCCGACAATCCGGTGATTTCAACGCATGACGGCAAGCCGACCCTGATGGTTCGCCTCGCCAACGAGCGCCACAACATCATCGGCAACGCCACGGCCAAGATGTGGTTGCTCAAGGATGTCGTGAGTTGCGAGGGACGGTCGTTCCGGAGATTTTACCAGCTGCCGCTGGTGCGGAACGAGCACCCTGCTCTGGCGCTGAGCTGGACGCTCTATCATGTGATCGATGAAGACAGCCCGCTCTATGGACAAACGGCCGATGACCTCGCTGAATCCAGCGTCGGTCTTGTCGTGGTGGTGTCCGGGTATGATGTTGTTGCAGCGCAAACCGTCCATGGACGACGGTCGTATGATTACGGCGATATTTTATTCGGGCATCGCTACGCGGATATTCTCGGCGAGATGGACGACGGCCGCCTTCGAATCGATTACGGCAGGTTCCACGACACCGTGCCGGGATAGATCGCGGCCATCCCAGCCGTCTCAACATTTTCTGGGACACGCGTCGCGGCCGTGCTAATTTGAATTCAAGATGTCGCGGAGCTGACAACGGTGAAAACCCAGCGGCCCATTGTGGCGGAGGAAGAAGAGCACCGCGTGCTTCAATTCCGGCCGCGCAAGCCGGTGCTGACGCCGGGCTGGCGGAGAGACCTGAACGCGCAAGGCGGGCGGGAGGACAATCCGCCGGAACCGAACGATCTGTCCCGCTATGAACGGCCCCGCGAGGTGCCGGATGATTTCCGCCAGCGCATGCTGACCAACATCGCCGGCTTCGCCTTCGTCGTCGCGCTGACAGCCATCGGGATATGGCTCGTCATGAGCATTGCCGACCTGCGGCGGACTCAGGATTGCGTGCTGCTGGGACGGCGTGACTGCGTTCAAATCACGACTCCCTCGATCTAGCGCATGATCCGGAAAAGCATGCCCTCGGACTACGACCCGATGGGTGGACACCGGCTTTTACGAAAAGATCATGCTCGAACAGAAAGTTAGAGCTGGATGACGATTCGAGGAAAAGCCATCCCGCGCTAACGTTTTCAAAGCCAGGGGGGCTGGGCTTGGTGGCCTTGAATTCGATCCTGCCGGGACCCTGCGAGCCTCCATTGAACTCGGGGCGGCGCTCCGATATACGGGCAGTCGACTCTGGGCGACGGATCGGGCATTCGGGGGGGCGCGATGCCCGGTCGTCACGCTGTCGCCGAAAAATTATCACCAATGTATCAAAGGCTTAGTGATGTCATCCACATTCGATCAGGTCGCCACGATTATCGCCGAGACCTGCGACATACCGCGTGACACGATCACGCCGGAGAGCCACGCCATCGACGATCTGGGGATCGATAGCCTCGATTTTCTTGACATCGCGTTTGCCATCGACAAGGCATTCGGGATCAAATTGCCGCTGGAAAAATGGACCCAGGAGGTCAACGACGGCAAGGCGACCACCGAACAATATTTCGTCCTGAAAAACCTCTGCGCGCGCATCGACGAATTGGTCGCGGCCAAGAATGCGGGCACCTAACCGCCTGCCATGCACCTCGAATATTTCCAGCTGATCGACCGGATCGTCGACATCAACATCGGCGCAAAGACCATTACGGTCGAAGCGCAGGTCCCTCAGCACAACACCATCTTCGAGGGACACTTTCCGGGCTATCCGATCATGCCCGGCGTGTTGCTGATTGAAGCGATGGCGCAGACCTCCGGCTGGCTGTTGATCTCGCTGATGAAGTTCGAGCGCATGCCGTTTCTCGCCGCGGTCAAGGAAGCCAAGATGCGCGGCTTCGTTGCTCCCGGGGAACTGCTGACGATCGACGCCAGCATGGTTTACGAAGGCTCCGGCTATGCGATAACAGAAGCCAAGATCAAAGTCGGCGGCAAGCTGAGGACCAACGCGACGCTTACCTTCAGCCACATCCCCTTCCCCAACGCGGATTTGCGCGGACACATGGACGCCGTAGCCAAGCGCATCGGCTTTCCGCAACAGGCCATTACGAATGACTGAGACTACATCTGCGACGTCGGGACCGGCGGAAGTCTGGATCACCGGGATCGGTCTTGCCACTTCGCTTGGCGAAGGGCCGGACGCGAACTGGAATGCGCTCGAGCAACGTCGCATCAATGTCGACGAAAAGAACTTTGCGCCCTACGTCGTTCATCCCTGGGCACCGGTCAATCTCGATACGCAGATCCCCAAGAAAGGCGATCAGCGTCAGATGGAAGCCTGGCAGCGCATCGGGACTTATGCCGCGGGGCTGGCGCTGGATTCCGCCGGCGTCAAAGGCAACAAGGAAATCCTCGGACGGATGGACATGATCGTCGCCGCCGGCGGCGGCGAGCGCGATCTCAAGGTCGACTCCGGAGTTCTGACGGCGGAAGCCCAGGGTAATTCCGATCCCGGCCTTCTGAACGAGCGCCTGATGAGCGATCTGCGTCCGACCCTGTTCCTGGCGCAGCTTTCCAACCTGCTGGCCGGCAACATCGCCATCGTGCATGGCGTGTCCGGCACGTCGCGCACCTTCATGGGCGAGGAAGTCGCTGGCGTGGACGCGGCGCGGATTGCGCTGGCGCGGATCGCCTCCGGCCAAAGCGACATCGCGCTGATCGGCGGCTCGCATAATGGCGAGCGCAGGGATCTTTTGCTGCTCTATGAATTCGGCGACTACAATCTCAAAGACAAGTTCGCACCGGTTTGGTCACGCCACGAGCACTCGGGCTTTGCGTTGGGCTCGGCGGGAGCTTTCCTCGTGATCGAATCCAGGGCGCATGCCGAAGCGCGGGGCGCCAAGCCCTACGCGCGCCTGACCAACGTGGTCGCCGACATGTCGCGGCGCAAGCAGCCGGGCGACATGAAGACCACGCTTGAAAAGCTGTGGTCGCAGCTCGGCAAGCTCGACGGCGGCGAAGCGATCGTGACCGGGGCGACCGGCGCGGAGCCGGCCACATCGGAGGAACGGGCGTTTCTGTCGGAGCATCCGGATTATGCGGTACGCGCGACCGGCACCGTGTTCGGCCACACGATGGAAGCCCAGTTTCCGCTGGGACTTGCCGTGGCGGCTCTCTCGATTTCACGCGGCGCGTTGTTTCCGCCGACCGATTCCTCCGGCGTGGAGATTGAAATGTCCAAGCCGCCTGCCCAGATTGTAGTAATCGGGGCCAGTCACTGGCGGGGTGAAGGCATGGCCCTGGTCGAGGCGATCAAGTGAGCATAGCGGCCTGACCGGTAGGGGAACCATGACAGCATCACGCGACAAATTTGGAAGGCCGATCGTCGTCGTCACCGGCATGGGCGTCGTGACATCGCTCGGCGCCGGCAAAACCGATAATTGGGCGAAACTGACCGCGGGCGAGTCCGGGATCCGGACCATCACGCGTTTCCCGATCGAAGGCTTGAAGACCACGATGGCGGGAACGGTCGATTTCGTCACCGTCGATCCGTTCTTCTGCTCGCCCGGACTTTCGCAGCGCCTGGCCGAAATGGCCGCCGAAGAAGCGCTCGAGCAGTCCGGCCGCGGCAGCAAGGGCGACTTCCCGGGACCGTTGTTTCTGGCGGTGCCGCCGGTCGAGCTCGAATGGCCTCAACGGCGGGAATTGAGTCACGACACCGGAAAGCAGGAATTGGACTACAACGATCTGCTCCGCGTGTGCGGCGGCGGAAAGTACAACTCCTATCATCGCCGTTTTACGTTCGGATCGGTGGCGAGCTATCTGGCCGAAACATTCGGCACCAAGGGATCTCCGATTTCGCTGTCGACCGCCTGCGCCTCCGGCGCGACCTCGATCCAGCTCGGCGTCGAAGCCATCCGCCGCGGCGAGACGGATGCCGCGTTGTGCGTGGCGACCGACGGTTCGGTCAATCCGGAGGCGGTAGTCCGGTTTTCTCTTTTGTCGGCCCTCTCCACCCAGAACAACCCGCCCCAGGGCGCGTCCAAGCCGTTCTCGAAGAACCGCGACGGCTTCGTCATGGCGGAAGGCGCTGGCGCGCTGGTGCTCGAAAGCTACGATGCCGCCATCGCGCGCGGCGCGCCGATCCTCGGCGTTCTGGCCGGCTGCGGCGAGCTGACCGACTCCTTCCATCGCACCCGCTCCAGCCCCGACGGCAAGCCGATCATCGGCTGCGTGCGCAAGACGCTGGCCGACGCCGGCATGACGGCGGAGCAGATCGATCATATCAATGCCCACGGCACCGCGACCCCGGAAAACGACAAGATGGAATATCTGGCGATTTCCACGGTGTTCGGCGAACATGCCGGGAAAATCCCGGTGTCCTCGAACAAGTCGATGGTCGGTCACACCATCTCGGCGGCGGGCGCGGTCGAGGCGGTATTCTCGTTGCTGACGCTTGAACATCAGCGGATTCCTCCGACGATCAACTATGAAACGCCGGATCCGACGATTCTGTTCGATGTCGTCGCCAACAAGGCCCGCGACGCCCGCGTCACCGCCGTGATGTCGAATTCGTTCGGCTTCGGCGGCCAGAATGCCTCGCTGATCTTGACGCGCGAACCGATCTGACCGCAGGCAGTCCGATGCCGGCGGTCGATAGGATGCCACCAAGCGGCGATGCGCATGCTGCCGGCGCATTGAAGCGGATGGAAGACCGGGAACTTCACGGCAAAACCGGCGCCGGTTTTTGATGGCTCCCGTTCTCGCTCGCAGCAAGGCCCGTATTCGCGCGGCCACCAAGCCGCTCGGGGAAGCCGCGGTCGGCGCGCTGACGGTCGGCATGCTGCGCACCACGCGCTATTTCGACCCCATCAAGACGGCAAACCTGTTCAGCCGCGTCACCCGTTTCATCGGCCCTGCGCTTCGTGAACAAAGAATCGGCCGCGCCAACCTGACGGCTGCGTTCCCGGAAAAATCCCCCGAAGAGATCGAGGCGATCCTGGCCGGAGTTTGGGACAATCTTGGCCGTGTCGGCGCCGAATTCGCGCATCTCGATCGGGTCTGGGATTTCGACGAGGCCCATCCGGAGGCAAGCCGTATCGAAGTCTCGCCGCGCAGCCTTGAGCTGTTTCATCAATTGCGGCTCGACGGCAAGCCGGCGCTGATCTTTGCCAGCCATCTCGGCAATTGGGAATTGCCCGCGGTTGCCGCCGTCGCGCACGGGCTTGATGCCGCGATCCTGTATCGCCGGCCGAACAGCGCTTCCGCCGATCGCATCATCCAGGAGATGCGCGCGGTTAAAATGGGAACATTGATTCCGGCCGGCCGCGACGCACCGCTCAGGCTCGCGGACGCGCTGCAGAAAGGCCAGCACGTCGCCATGCTGGTCGACCAGTATCTGACCGGTGGCGTCGAGGTCACCTTTTTCGGCCGCAAAACCAGGGCCAATCCGATGCTGGCCCGGCTGCTGCGGCAGGTCGAGTGCCCGATCCACGGCGTCCGGATTATCCGCCTGCCCGGACATCGTTTCCGCATCGAAGTCACCGAGGAGGTGAAGCCGGTACGCGATGCTTCGGGCAAGATCGATGTTCAGGGAACGACGCAGACGATCACCTCGGTGATCGAGGGCTGGATCCGCGAATATCCGGAACAGTGGCTCTGGCTGCACCGCCGCTGGCGATAATCACACCGGAAAGTCATTCCGAGGCGATGCTTCGCACCGAAACCGGAACGGCGATTGTCACCTGCCCGTTTTCACCCTGGTCCAGAGACGGTTGATGATGCGCTGGGTCGCCGGATCGCGCGCACTGATGACAAAGAGCTTCTTCAGCATCGTTTCGTCCGGATAGATGTTCCTGTCGTTGAGGATTTTCGGGTCAACCAGCTTCTGGCTCGCCAGGTTGCCGTTGGCGTAGGACAGGAAATCGGAATTCCTGGCGGCGACGTCAGGCCGGTACAGATAATTGATCAGCTCATAAGCTTCCGCGACATGGCTGGCGTCGGCCGGGATCGCCAGATTGTCGAAGAACATCTGCGCGCCCTCTTTCGGGATCGCATATCCGATCTCGACGTCGCTTTTGGCTTCCGCGGCGCGGCTGCGCGCCTGCATGATGTCGCCGGACCAGCCCACCACGAGGCAAATCTCGCCGGTGGCCAAGGCGTTCAGATATTCGGATGAATGAAACTTGCGGACATAGGGCCGGATCTTGAGCACGACATCGGCGGCTTTTTCCAGGTCGGCCTGTTTGGTCGAATTGGGATCGAGCCCGAGATAGTTCAGCGCCGCCGGAAAGATGTCATCGGCGGAATCCAGCATGTGGACGCCGCAATCCCTGAACTTGGCCAGGTTCTCCGGCTTGAACACGATGTCCCAGCTATCGATCGTGGCGCCGGGACCGAGAATTTTCTGCACCGCCTTGACGTTGTAGCCGATGCCGGTCGTGCCCCACATGTAATTGGCGGCATAGGCGTTGCCGGGATCGTAAGTGGCAAGCCGCTGCGTGACCTCCGGCCACGCATTGACCAGATTAGGCAATTTCGACGCGTCGAGTTTTTGAAAGACATGCGCGGTGATCTGGCGCTGCAGGAAATAGCCGGTGGGAACGACGACGTCGTAGCCCGATTTTCCCGCCAGCAGCCTTGTCTCCAGTGTCTCGTTGGCATCGAACGTGTCGTAGACCACTTTGATGCCGGTTTCCCTGGTGAAGTTCTCGAGCACCTCCGGCGCGATATAGCTCGACCAGTTGTAGAAATTGACGACGCGCTCCTGCGCCCTCGCCGGTAACGCGATGGCCGTCAGCATCATGGCGATCGCGGCCACACGCCGGATACGGCAGCAAGGCGATCGGCGCATGATATCCCCTCCTATCGGCGATGGATCGCATCCGACAAGCGCTCCAGCGCCGTGTCGAGGGTGGCATCCTTCTTGGCAAAGCAAAATCGCACCACCGAGGTCACGGCATCCTGCTCGTAAAAAGCCGATACCGGAATAGCCGCCACCTTGTAGTCGGTCACGATACGCCGGCAGAAGGCTTCATCGGTCTCGTTGAGACCAAGCGGCGACAGATCGACGGTGAGGAAATAAGTGCCCTGCGACGGCAGCACGGGGAAGCCGAGGCTCTCCAGCCCCTTGGTGAGGCGGTCACGGCTGCGCGCCAGATCCTTGCGCATGTCGTGGAAATATTCCGCCGGCTTGCCGAGGCCATAGGCGACCGCCACCTGGAGATTCGGCGCGGTCGTGAAGGTGAGAAACTGGTGTACTTTCGCCGCCACCCGCAACAGCGGCGGCGCGGCGCAGACAAAGCCGATCTTCCAGCCCGTCAGCGAGAAGATCTTGCCCGCCGACCCCACCTTGATGGTGCGGTCGCGCATTCCCGGAATCGTAATCAGTGGAATGTGCTCGCGGCCGTCGAAGATCACGTGTTCCCAGACCTCGTCGCAGATCGCGACCGCATCGAACTCCTGACAAAACCGTGCCAGCAATTCCAGATCCTCGCGCGGATAGACCACCGCGGCAGGATTGAGCGGATTGTTGAACAGAACTGCCTTGGTCTTGTGGTTGAAGGCGCCGCGCAGCATCTCTTCGGAAAGCCGCCAATGCGGCGGCTCGAGGCGCAACAGCCGCGGGATGCCGCCGGCCTGGCGGATGATCGGAAGGTAAGAATCATAGACCGGCTGGAACACGATGACCTCGTCGCCCGGCTCGACCACGGCGAGGATTGCCGAGGTCAGCGCTTCGGTGCCGCCCGAGGTCACCATCACCTCGGTCATCGGATCGAGATCGAGCCCGTGCCAGCGCCCGTAATGCGAGGCGACGGCCTGCCGCAATTCGGGAATCCCCAGCATCGAGGGATACTGGTTATTGCCGTCCAGCACTGCATCCGCCGCCGCGCGGCGAATGTCCGCCGGCCCCGGATCGTCCGGAAAACCCTGGCCGAGATTGATGGCATTGTTGTCGCGCGCAAGCTGCGACATGGCTTCGAAAATGGTGACAGGAAGGTCTGCGAAGACCTTGTTCATCGAAATCATGGATCGATCAGCCGCCGGTCTTGATCGGCAGCCCGGCGGCCTTCCAGCCCAACATGCCTCCCGCAAGGTGCTTGTCGTAAGGCAGCCCCGCGGCCTGCGCCGCCAGCGACGCCGTCACCGACCGCTTGCCGGAGCGGCAGGCGAACACCACCTGTTTGCCCTGCGGATCGGGAATATTTTTCGGATCGAAGCTCGACAACGGAACAACCACGCCGTCCGGATAGGCTTCGACAGCAACCTCATTCGGCTCGCGGACGTCGACCAGGAGATAGCGTCCCTCCGCTATGCCGTCCGACACGTCCTGCGGGGTTAGATCTTGTACCTGGTTCGCCACGCTCATCCTCCCGACGATTCAATTTGAAGGGCAAATCCGGCGCTGCCGATGCCCTTCGGCCGGGGGCCAAAGTCGCCTCTTGCGCGGAAAAAATCAAGCGCCGCGAACGGTTTATGAGGCGAGCTCAATCCAGACGGTGAATCTAGACAGTGACCTGGGTTCCGACCTCGACCACACGTCCCGTCGGGATCTGGAAATAGTCGGTCGCGTCATTGGCGGTGCGGCTCAGCGCGATGAACAGATGATCCTGCCAGCGCGGCATGCCGGAATGCGCCGCCGGCTTCAGCGCACGCCGCGACAGGAAGAACGAGGTCGACATGATGTCGAAATGCCAGCCAAGCTTGCGGGCGATCGCCAGCGTCTTCGGCACGTTTGGCGATTCCATGAAGCCGAACCGCAGCGTCACCTTGGAGAAGGTCTGGCTGATCTCCTCCAGCCGTACCCGTTCGGAGGGATTGATCCGCGGCGTCGGCGCGGTCTCGATGGTGAGAATGACGTTCTTCTCGTGCAGCACCTTGTAGTGCTTCAGGCTGTGCATCAGGGCGGTCGGCGCGCTGACGGGATCGCTGGTCAGGAATACCGCGGTGCCGGGGACGCGCTGCGGCGGCCGCTTCTCCAGCATCGCCACCAGGTCGGCGAGCGGAAATTCCAGCTTGCGCGATTTCTCGAACAACAGCCGGCTGCCGCGCCGCCACGTATACATCAGCAGCATCACCACCGCGCCCAGCGCCAGCGGCACCCACCCGCCTTCAAGCACTTTCAAAAGATTTGCGGCGAGAAAAGTAAGATCGAGGAACAAGAACGGCGCGATCAGCGCTGCGGCCGCGACCGCCGACCATTTCCACACTTTCCAGATGACGACGAAACCCATCATGCCCGTCACCACCATGGTGCCGGTCACGGAGATTCCGTAGGCCGACGCCAGCGCGCTCGACGAGCGGAACATCAGCACCAGCAGCGTCACGGCGACCAGCAGCAGCATGTTGATGCGCGGAATGTAGATCTGGCCGGAATGGGATTCGGAGGTGTGGCGGATTTCAAATCGCGGCAAAAGCCCGAGTTGAATGGCCTGGCGGGTCAGCGAATAGGCGCCGGTAATCACCGCCTGGCTCGCGATCACGGTCGCAATGGTGGCAAGCGAAACCATCGGCAGCAACGCCCAATCCGGAAACATCAGGAAGAACGGGTTTTCGACGGCCTGCGGATTTGCAATCAGCAATGCGCCCTGGCCGAGATAATTCAGCGCCAGCGACGGCAGCACGATCAACAGCCACGCGGTCTGGATCGGGCGTTTGCCGAAATGTCCGAGATCGGCATAGAGCGCCTCGGCGCCGGTGACGGCCAGGAACACCGCGCCCAGCGTCACAAATCCGATGATGCCGTGATGAAGCATGAACCAGACAGCGTGAAACGGATTGAGCGCAAACAGCACCTCGGGATGCCGCATGATCGGGGTGATCGCCGCGATCGCGATGACGGCGAACCAGATCGCCATGATCGGACCGAAGAAGGCCGCGACGCGCGCCGTGCCGCGCGACTGAACCGCAAACAGCACGAGCAGGATGACGATCGTGACCGGCACGACATAGGGATCGAACGCCGCGGTGACGAGCTTGACGCCTTCGATCGCGGAAAGCACCGACAGCGCCGGCGTGATCACCGCGTCGCCATAGAACAACGCGCCGCTGATGATGCCGAGCAGCACGATCGTGCCGGCGGCACGCGTCACCGCACGTTGCGCCAGCGCCATCAGCGCCAGCGTTCCGCCCTCGCCGTTGTTATCCGCCCGCAGCAGGATCACCACGTATTTCAGGGTCACCACGACGATCAGCGCCCACAGGATGAGCGACAAAACACCGAGCACCGCCTGCGGCGAGATACTGCCGGCGCCACCGCTGGCGGCAATGACGGCTTCGCGCAGCGCGTAGAGCGGGCTGGTGCCGATGTCGCCATAGACGACGCCGATGCTGCCCAGCATCAATGCCTTGAAGCCGGCCGTGGAATGCGCGTCGCCATGACCGTTTGCCGCCGGCATTTCCGCGGCGGTCGCTACAACATCACTCGTCATGAGAATGGACGCCTCGAAAATGCTTCACTGCACGATAGTAAAGCGACGCGGCTTATAGTCCTGCGTCCGGAGCATAGCATAGCCCGATTTCGGGCCAGCGTCATGCAAAAAATGCATGGCTTGTTAGATAGTCACCTGGGTCCCGACTTCAACCACCCGGCCGGTCGGAATCTGGAAATAATCCGTGGCGTCGTTCGCCGAGCGGCTCATCGCGATGAACAGGTGGTCCTGCCATTTCGGCATTCCGGACTGCGCCGACGGTTTCAGCGAGCGCCGCGACACGAAGAACGACGTCGACATGATGTCGAACTGCCAGCCAAGCTTTCGCGCGATCACCAGCGCCTTCGGGACATTCGGCGATTCCATGAAGCCGAAGCGCAGCCGGACGACGGCGAATTTATCGCTGACCGTTTCCATGCGGACGCGTTCGGCCGGAACGACCCGCGGCGTTTGTGCCGTCTCGATCGTCAGGATCACGTTGTGTTCGTGCAGCACCTTGTTGTGCTTGAGATTGTGCAGCAGCGCGGTCGGAACGAAATTGGGATCGCTGGTGAGAAAAACCGCGGTCCCCCTGACGATGTGGGGTGGGCGCTTTTCGAGGCTTGCGATCAGCTCCTTGAGCGGCACTTCAGTGCGCCGGGTCTTGGCGAGCAGGATCGCGGTGCCCCTGCGCCAGGTCCAGATCATGATCGCCAGAACAAGGCCGAACAACAGCGGCACCCATGCGCCTTCGAACAGTTTCAAAAGGTTCGCGCAGAAGAATGTCATATCGACGACGACGAAGGGAATGATCAATGCCGCGGCGCTCGCCGCACGCCAATTCCACAGCTTCCAGATCACCACGAAGCCCATGATGCCGTCGGCAACCATGGTCGTGGAAACGGCGATGCCGTAGGCGGAGGCCAATCCGCTGGAGGTGCGGAACAGTAGCACGAGCAGCAACACGCCGATCAGCAGCAGCCGGTTGACGCGCGGCAGATAAATCTGGCCGGCATGGGTCTCGGAGGTGTAACGGACCTCGAAACGCGGCAACAGGCCGAGCTGCACGGCCTGGCGGGTCAGCGAATAGGCGCCCGTGATCACCGCCTGGCTTGCGATCACCGTGGCGACGGTCGCCAGCACGACCAGCGGCAACAGCAATATTTCCGGCACCATCCGGTAAAAGGAATTCTCGATCGCGGCGGGATTGGAAAGTACCAGCGCGCCCTGACCGAAATAATTGATCAGGAGCGACGGCAGCACGAAATAGAGCCATCCGCCCTGGATCGGCTTGCGGCCGAAATGCCCGAGATCCGCATAAAGCGCCTCGCCGCCGGTGACCGCGAGAAACACCGCCCCCAGCGTCACCATTCCGACGGTTCCGTGCGACAGCAGGAAATCGATCCCGTACCACGGGTTGATCGCGGCCAACACCGAGGGATCGTCATTGATGTTGACCAGGCCCATCGCCGCGAGGCAACCGAACCAGACCACCATCACCGGCCCGAAAGCCGATGCAACCCGCGCCGTGCCGCCTCTCTGGACCGCGAACAGCAGGACCAGAATAAAGATCGTCAGCGGCACCACATAATGTTCCAGCGCCGGGGTCGCGAGCTTGAGGCCTTCGACGGCCGAAAGCACCGAAATGGCCGGCGTGATCATGGAATCGCCGATGAACATCGACGCGCCGATCACACCCAGCGTCAGCAGCAGCAGACTTCGCCGCCCGATCGCGCGCTGGCCCAGCGCCATCAGCGACAACGTGCCGCCCTCGCCATTATTGTCGGCGCGCAACAGCAGCAGAACGTATTTGGCGGTGACGACGATCAGAAGCGCCCACAGGATGAGCGACAGAACCCCGAGCACGATGGTCCGGGTAATCGGATGTCCTTGCGCGGCCCCGGCGACGGCTTCGCGAAACGCATAGAGCGGCGACGTTCCGATATCGCCGAAAACCACGCCGATGCTTCCGAGCGTCAAGGCCCAAAAGCCCGCCGTGACCGGCCCCTCCTCGGCTTCGGTGGATGTGACGCTGAGAGCCATTGCGCGGGAAAATGCTCGGTCGATTGATTTGGTCCGGGTCGGCTATCGACGCTTCCGGAAAGGCTGTCAACCGATCAACCGTGGCAGGACATGATGCCGGACCGGCCAGACGGCGCCCCGAATCCGGACTTTGCGACAGCCGGCGGGTCCAGATCATGCTCCCGGCAACGCCCAAAACTGAATTTACGGTAATATAATAAGGTAACGGACTACGGCTTCAGACCGGGCGGAATCGCCGGATCTTCGCGCATCAGCGTGATGGTGACGCGGCGATTCGCGGACATCGAGGGATCGTCGGGGAACAGCGGCTGGGTGTCGGCCTTGCCGGAGACGGCATAGATATGAGCCGCTGGCACCCCTTCCCGCGCCAGAATCTGGCGCACCGCGTTGGCCCGATCGGCCGACAGGTCGAAGGCGTCATAGTCGCTTTGCGTCGGCACGAAACCCGAGGCGGTATGACCGACGATCGAGATGCGCAGCGGCGTCGCCTTGAGCGGACCGGCAAGCTTCTCGATCAGCCGGCGGGTGCGGTCGTAGGGCACCTTGGAGCCGTCGGCGAACATCGAACGGCCGTCCTGATCGACGATCTCGAGATTCAGCCCCTCCTTGGTCTCCTCGAACATGATGTGCTTCGAGATCTCGGTCAGTTCCGGCATGTCCTGCAACGCCTGCCGCAGCGACGCCGAAGCCAGCGCGAACTCGCGGTCCTTGTCGAGCCGTTCGCCCTCGGTGAGGCTGTTGTCATGCTGATCGGGCGTCGGCGTGTTGGAGGCCTCCTCAGGATTGATGTGCTCAACGTGCTTGAGTTTCGGCTTGGTGGGCACGCCGTCGGATTCGAGAATGCCGGAAAAGCGGCTTTCGGATTGCACGCCGAAAGCATCCCGCATCGAGCCGGCGACGATCTTGAGCTTGTTGTTGTCGGTGGTGGAGAACGCGACGAGCATCACGAAGAAGCTCATCATCAGGCCCATGAGGTCGGCGAAGGTCACGAACCAGCCGTGCCCTCCTCCATGCGCATCGCCCCGTTTTTTCTTGGCCATTGCGGTTGTTCCGGACCGGGATCGGCCAACTAGGCCGGGACCGGTTCACCCTCTTCGTGGCGGTGTTTTTCCGGCAGATAGGCCAGCAACATCTCCCGGACCAGCGCCGGGCTCTTGGAGTCCCGGATCATCAGAATGCCGTCGATGATCAGCGTGCGGTTGGTCTCCTCGTCCAGCAGCTTGCCATGCAGCTTGTCGGCGATCGGCAGGCAGAACAGATTGGCGACCAGCGCGCCGTACAGCGTCGCGAGCAATGCGGTCGCCATGAACGGGCCGAGCTTGGAAGGGTCGGTCATGTTGGCGAACATCTGCACCATGCCGATCAGGGTGCCGATCATGCCGAAGGCCGGCGCGCAATCGCCGACCGCACGGTAGATCTTGCTGCCCTCGTCGAGATGCATCAGGAAATTGTCGCGGTCGCGCTCGAGATTGTCGCGGATGAATTCGAGATCGTAGCCGTCGGCGACATAACGGATTCCCTTGGCCAGAAAGGGCTCGTTGGTTTCGACCTTTTCCAGTCCGACCGGCCCCTGCTTGCGTGCGATCTCGGCGATGCGGGCCAGTTCGTCGACCAGTTCGTGCGCCGACAGCCGGCTCATGGTGAAGGCGAATTTTGCGCCGAGCGGCAAGCCGTGAACGAGCGCGCTGAGCGGAAACCGGATCATGGTGGCGGCGATCGATCCGCCGAAGATGATGATCACGGCATGCTCGCTGACGAACAGGCTGAGATCGCCGCCCAGCAGCATCATCGTCGCAATGACGATTATACCGCACACGAGCCCAATGCCCGTCATGATATCCATGAGGAACTCCAACGCGGTCGCGAATGTCCGGCCATCCTGGACGGAGGCGCGGCCCACCTCGAACCGCACCACCAAACCCTAGGTGGCTGCAATTAAAGACGCGTTACCGAATTTGGTAGGCATAATAATTGGTAAACAATTTAAGCTGCCGCAGGCTCGAAAATGCAGGAATTACCGCCACGGCTGCCAGCCTGTCGGTCCCTTGAGCGCGGAGGCGGCGAGTATGCCGCCCGCGCTTCGCGGATTCTCATGCCTATCCGTTTTCGCGGCTAATGGATTTCGGCCGAGCGCTTCAACGCCTCTTTCAGTTTTTCGAGCGTGAAGTCGGGGCTGCGCGCGATATCCAGGATCGGCGTCTCGCGGCGTCCACAGAGTTCGGCGGCATCGGGCAGTTTGGCGGCGAGATCGTGCGGAATCACGATGGCGCCGTGGCAATCGGCATGAATGAGATCATCCGACCGCACCGTCATGCCGGCCACCCGCACTTCGCCGCCGAAGCTTTCGGCATGGACCCAGGCGTGCGAGGGGCCGATCGAACCGGCCAGCGCCTGAAAACCCTCCGCCCATTGCGGAATGTCGCGGATCGATCCATCGGTGATTACGCCGAGACAGCCGAGCGCCTTGTGGACGTTGCTTTGAACCTCGCCCCAGAACGCGCCATAACCGACATCGGCGCCGTCGATATCCTGGATCACGGCGATACGCGGACCGTGTCCGGTCCCGACATATTCGTAATATTCGATCCGCCGCATGGCCTGTTCGGCGGCGGGCAGCCCAGACTGGAGCACCGAGCGGATCGTCACCGTCCGCGCATAACCGACCATCGGCGGCAAATCAGGAAACGGACACACCAGCGGCTTGGTGGTGTAACCGATCAGCCGGCGCTCCGGCGCCACGATCTCCATCGCATTGCAGATCGTCGGCGTGTCATAGCGCGCCAGGGCTTCAAGCACGGAAGCGGGCAGCGGCGCGGATGCGGATGTCGTCACGGCGTTCTCTCCTGATCTTTTGATTATATGCGATCAGGCTATAGCCGAGATCGGGAGCGAACCCAACCGGCCGATCCATCATGCCAGATATTTGAAGAACGCCCTACGGGCGGGATCAGTTCAGCCGGGTCGGCCGATCGTCCGGCGCGGATTCGGAGACCGGCGACGGATAGGGCGACGACGGCGTTGAAGGCGCGGCGGCGGCCGGCATTGGCGTTTGCGCCGCGGCCCTGCGGGCGTGGTCGCGGTAGGACTTCCAGCCTGCCGGCAGGCTCAGGAGATAGATCACCGCACCCACGGAGAGGATATGCCAGGGATAACCGATCAGGAGCGCGATGAAGAGAACGACGGAAACGAAAAGCGGCAACACCATTTCCGGCGGCACCCGCATGCGCACGGTCTTGCCGGAAAATACCGGCAAGCGCGAGACCATCAGGAACGCAATCAGCAGCGTGTAAAGCGCCGTCAGCATCGCCGGAGGTTTTGGCACGCCGAGGAATGCCAGATAGATCGGGAGCAGCACCGTGATCGCGCCGGCAGGCGCCGGTACACCGGTGAAATAATTCGCGGCAAATACCGGCTTGTTGGGATCGTCGATGCTCGCGTTGAAACGCGCGAGCCGCAGGCCGCCGCTGATCGCAAACACCATCGCGGCGATCCAGCCGCCGTTATTCAGGTCGTGGAGCTGCCAGAAATAAAGGATCAATCCCGGTGCCACGCCAAAATTGACGAAGTCGGCGAGGCTGTCGAGTTCGGCGCCGAATTTCGACTGGCCCTTGATCATGCGGGCCACCCGGCCGTCGATACCATCGAGGATGGCCGCGAACACGATCGCCGCCACCGCCAATTCGGTCCGCCCCTCGGTGGATAGCCGGATCGCCGTCAGCCCCGCGCAGATCGCGAGCAGCGTGATGACGTTCGGCACCAACATGCGCACCGGAATCGGACGAAACCGGCGGCGACGCATTTCGGCATAGTTGGGATCGAAATTTATCGGCATGGCCTAATAGATATAGCAAGCGTAGCGTCGCTCCGCCATCGCTACGGCGGGCCGATCTTCCGGCAGACCGGACAGGTTAATCGGTCCGGTAGGTCCGGGTGGGATCGCCCGACCTGAAATCGGCCAGAATCGTCTCTCCGGCGATCGCCGTCTGGCCTTCGGAGACCAGCGCCCCGGTTCCCTCGGGCAGGTAAACGTCGAGGCGCGATCCGAAGCGGATCAGCCCAAACCGCTCGCCGGCGCCGATCGACTGCCCTTCGCGCACAAACGACACGATCCGGCGCGCGACCAGTCCCGCAATCTGGACCACGCCGATCCGGCCGTTCGGTGTCGAGATCACGAGCGAATTGCGCTCATTGTCTTCGCTTGCCTTGTCGAGTTCGGCGTTGATGAAGGCGCCGGGCCGGTACGCAATCCGGTCGATCTGACCCGCCACCGGACTGCGGTTCACATGGCAATTGAACACGCTCATGAAGATGGAGATGCGCAGCAGCGGCCGGTCGCCAAGCCCGAGTTCGGCGGGCGGCAAGACCGGCGCGATCATCGAAACGCGGCCGTCGGCCGGCGCCACGACGAGCCCTTCCCGGACCGGCGTAACCCTGACCGGATCGCGAAAGAACAGCGCGCACCAGATCGTCAGCACCGTGCCGATCCAGCCGAGCGGCGACCAGAGCCAGAACAGGATCAGGCTGGCCAGCGCAAAGCCGCCGATAAACGGATAGCCTTCGGGATGGATCGGCGGAATCTGCGCGCGGATGGACTTGGCTATCGACATCAAAACTATCCTTGAGAACTATCCTTGCCCTTTCCCTCGCGGGGACGGGTCATTGCAATCATTCAGCGGCGGCCAGCGCGTCATCGATCGGCGGCGGCAACCGGCCGGGCGCCTCGTCGTCACCGGTCCGCGCCAGCCTTTCGCGAGCTTCCTCGGCCTCGCGCTGCCTGTTCCACATACTGGCATAGAGGCCGCCGGTTGCCAAAAGCTGGGAATGCGTCCCGCGCTCGGCGATCCGGCCCTGGTCCAGTACGATGATCTCGTCAGCGCCCACGATCGTCGATAGCCGATGCGCGATCACAAGAGAAGTGCGGTTGTGCGACACCCGTTCGAGCGCCCCCTGAATTTCATGTTCGGTGTGGCTGTCAAGTGCGGACGTCGCTTCGTCGAGCACCAGGATCGGGGGCGCCTTCAGCACGGTGCGCGCAATCGCCACGCGCTGCTTTTCGCCGCCCGACAGTTTCAGGCCGCGTTCGCCGACCTGGGTTTCATAGCCCTTCGGCGACATCCGGATGAAGTTGTCGATCTGGGCCAGTTGCGCGGCCTGCTCCACCTCGTCGTCGGTCGCATCCCAGCGGCCGTAACGGATATTGTAGCGGATGGTGTCGTTGAACAGCACGGTATCCTGCGGCACCATGCCGATCGACGCGCGCAGCGAGGATTGCGTGACATTGCGGATGTCCTGACCGTCGATCAGGATCTTGCCGCCGGAAACATCATAAAGCCGGAACAGCAGCCGTGAAATCGTCGATTTGCCGGCTCCGGAGGGACCGACGATCGCGACCGTCTTGCCGGCCGGCACCTCGAAACTGAGACCCTTGAGGATCGGGCGATCAGGATCGTAGGCGAACCGCACATTGTCGAAGCGGACATGGCCCGAGGTCACGACCAGCGGCATGGCGCCCGGAATATCCTTCACCTCCGGCTTCTGCGACAGCACCGCGAACATCTTCTCGATATCGATGATCGCCTGCTTGATCTCGCGATAGACCATGCCCATGAAATTCAGCGGCTGGTAAAGCTGGATCATCATGGCGTTGATCATGACGAAATCGCCCACCGTGTTACGGCCGCTGCGCACGCCCATGGCGCACATCAGCATGGTCGCCGTCAGGCCCGCGGTGAAGATGATCGCCTGCCCGGTATTGAGCACTGCCAGCGAGGTGTAGGTTTTCACGCTGGCGCGTTCGTAACGCTCCATCGAGTGGTCGTAGCGCGTGGCCTCGCGCTCCTCGGCGCTGAAATATTTGACCGTCTCATAATTGAGGAGCGAGTCGATAGCCTTGGTATTCGCCTCGGTGTCGGAATCGTTCATCTTGCGGCGAATCTCGATCCGCCATTCGGTCGCGATATAGGTGTAGTACATGAAGATCACGACCATGATCATCGTGCCGATCACATAGCGCCAGTCGAACTTCCACAGCAGCACGCCCATCAAAAGCGTGACCTCGACGATGGTCGGCACCAGTTGCAGGATCACCATCCGCACGATGGTCTCGATGCCGGTGCGGCCGCGTTCGAGCACGCGCGTCAGCCCGCCGGTCTTGCGCTCCAGATGAAAGCGCAGCGACAATTCATGCATGTGGACGAAGGTGAGATAGGCCAGCTTGCGCACCGCGTGCATGGCCACCTGGGCGAAGATGCCGTCGCGCCATTGCGTCAGCACCGCCATCAGCACGCGCAAGCCGCCGTAGCTCGCGGTCATGATCAGGGGCGATGCCACCACCCACATCATCCAGTTCGACGCCTGGACGGGAGCGGTATCGGCTCCGGTCAGCGCATCGGTCGCCCATTTGAAGGTAAAGGGCACCACCAGCGTCGCGAACTTCGCTACCAGCAGAAGCACTACCGACCAGACCACCCGCATCCGCAGATCGGCACGGTCGCCGGGCCAGATATAGGGCCAAAGATGCACCAGCGTCCCGGTCAGGGTCGCCTGCTCAAAGGACTTGTCGGAAACAGGCAGCGGCCTGCCGGCGCCCCGGCGCGAATCTGTGTGGGCCATCAGTGAGAATCCGCAGGCGAAACCGCGCGCCGCTTCGGGGGCGCCTGTATTTTTTCGTTCATGTACATTCGCTACGTCATATAGGACGTTTCGACCGCCTGCACAGGCTTGCGGGGTAATTCTTTCGTAACTTCCGGCGTTTAGGGGGGCATTTCTATTAGTGTTACCGATTCGCACGCCTTGACGCTTTTACGTTGCAGTGCCACATGGCAGTCATGAACAAAATCAAAACCGTCTGTGTCTATTGCGGATCCGGGCCCGGTACCAATCCCCTCTTTGTCAAAACCGCCACCGAATTCGGAAAGATCCTTGCAGAGAACGATGTCCGCCTCGTCTACGGCGGCGGGTCGTTCGGATTGATGGGCGCCGTCGCTAAATCCGTGCTGGATCATGGCGGCTTGGTCACCGGTATCATTCCCGATTTCCTCAAGGCGCGTGAGCACGCCTTGACGCGGGTCCAGGAAATGATCGTCACGCCCGACATGCATGAGCGCAAGCGGCTGATGTTCGAGCATTCCGACGCCTTCGTCGCGCTGCCCGGCGGGATCGGAACCCTTGAGGAACTGGTGGAGCAATTGACCTGGCAGCAACTCGGCCGGCACTCGAAGCCGATCCTGATTGCGAACATCGGCGGCTTCTGGGAACCGCTGCTGGCGCTGCTCGCGCATATGCGCGCAACGGAGTTCATCCGGCCTTCCCTGGCGGTCGATATTCTCAAGGCCGAACGGGTCGAAGATATCCTGCCGAACCTTCGCGCCGCAGCGGCGCAAGCGCCCAGCAACAAGCAGATGCCGCCCGAGATCGCCGACCGGCTGTAGTCCCGCGATCATTCGTCCGGAAACGTCACCGCCTCGATGCGGTTGCCGTCGGGATCGATGATGAAGGCCGCATAATAGCGCACGCGATCATGCGGACGCAGCGACGGCGCGCTTTCCGAGGTTGCGCCGGCGGCAAGCGCCGCGGCATGAAAAGCATCGACCTCGGCCGTCGACCTGGCGCGGAGACAGACGTGGACGCCGTTATCCGGTGCAAGGCGTTGCATTCCGCTGCGCAGATTGATCCAGACTTCCGGATAGCTCTTGCCGAAACCGACCATGGCGGGACGGGTCACGAGCCTTGAGATCCCGAGCGCGGCGAACGTTCGTTCGTAGAACGGAACCGCGCGCTCCAGGTCACTGACGGCCAGCGAGACGTGGTCGATCATCTGACGGCTTTCTCAACCCAATATGGCAAACAGCCATAGCCGTACCTTTCTCCGTCATTGCGAGGAGCCACCGGATCGGCGCGAAGCGCCGCCCGATGACAGGCTCCGCGACGAAGCAATCCAGAAGTTGAGCATCGCATTCGGCGCATGGATTGCTTCGCTCCGCTCGCAATGACGACGTAGATCTCCTCGGTGAGTATCTTTAGGTCAGTCGTCACGCCGGCGCGCCGGATTTCACCAGCTTGTAGATCACCGAATCCATCAGCGCCTGGAACGATGCGTCGATGATGTTGGGCGACACGCCGACCGTGGTCCAGCGCTCGCCCGCCTCGTCCTCGCTCTCGATCAGCACCCGCGTAACAGCCTCGGTGCCGCCATTGAGGATACGCACGCGGTAATCGATCAGCTTCAGGCCTTCGATATAGCGCTGGTACTGGCCGAGATCCTTGCGCAGCGCCACGTCGAGCGCGTTGACCGGACCGTTGCCTTCGGCGGCCGATATCAGCTTCTCGCCGGCGACATCGACCTTCACCACCGCCATCGCCACGGTGAGGCGCTGGCCGTTGGAATTGTAGCGCTGCTCGACATTGACATCGAATTGCTCGACCTGGAAATATTCCGGCACGCGCCCAAGCGTTCGCCGCGCCAGCAGTTCGAACGATGCGTCCGCCGACTCATAGGCATAGCCGGCGGCCTCGCGCTCCTTCAGTTCCTCGACCAGGCGCGCCAGTTTCGGATCGTTCCTGTCATAGGAGATGCCGATGCGATCGAGTTCGGCGATGACGTTGGAGCGGCCGGCCTGATCGGAAACCAGCACCTTGCGATGATTGCCGACCGATTCCGGCGGCACATGCTCATAAGTGTGCGGGTCCTTCAGGACGGCGGAAGCATGAATGCCGGTCTTGGTGACGAAGGCGCTTTCACCGACGTAAGCCGCATGCCGGTTCGAGGCGCGGTTGAGCATATTGTCCAGCGTCCGCGATACCTTCATCAGCGTCGCCATCCTGTCCACCGACACCCCGATCTCGAAGGCGTCGGAAAACTCGCGCTTCAGCAGCAAGGTCGGGATCAGCGAGCACAGATTGGCGTTGCCGCAGCGTTCGCCCAAGCCGTTCAGCGTGCCCTGGATCTGCCGCGCGCCGGCACGCACCGCCGCCAGCGAGTTGGCGACGGCCTGCTCGGTATCGTTGTGGGCATGGATGCCGACATGGTCGCCGGGGATGTGCCTGACCACCTCGCCGACGATGGTCTCGATCTCGTGCGGCATGGAGCCGCCATTGGTGTCGCACAACACCACCCAGCGCGCCCCGGAATCATAGGCCGCCTTCGCGCAGGCGAGCGCAAACTCCGGATTCTCCTTGTAGCCGTCAAAGAAATGCTCGCAATCCAGCATCACCTCGCGGCCCGCGGCCTTAGCGGCCATGACGCTATCGCGGATCGAGGCCAGATTCTCCTCATTGGTGGTCTCGAGCGCCACCCGCACCTGATAGGCCGAGGATTTCGCGACAAAGCAGATCGCGTCGGCCTTGGCCTCCAGCAGTGCCGCCAGCCCCGGATCGTTCGAGGCCGAGCGGCCCGGACGCCTTGTCATGCCGAACGCAGTGAAGCGCGCATGATCGAATTTTGGTTTCGCCGCGAAGAATTCGCTGTCGGTCGGATTGGCGCCGGGATAGCCGCCCTCGACATAGTCGATGCCGAGATCGTCGAGCATCTGCGCGATCAGCCGCTTGTCCTGCAGCGTAAAATCGACGCCGTTGGTCTGCGCACCGTCGCGCAGCGTGGTGTCGAACAGATAGAGGCGTTCGCGGCTCATGGCTGCATTCCGGGTGCAGCGTCATCGGCCAAGGTCTTCTGCATGGTGGTGTTGGCCAGCCATTCACCATTGACCGTGACGCTGTTGCGCTGTTTGGCGACATAGCCGCGCCTGGCAAAGAAACCTTGCGCATTGTCACTGGCATCGACCGTGAGGCTTTTGGCGCCGCGGGCGCCGGCAAGCCTTTCCAGCGCCTCGCACAGCGCCGAGCCGACGCCCTGCCCGGCCACACTCGGATGCACGTAGAGCATGTCGATGTGATCGGCGCCCTTGAGCGCGGCAAAACCGACCGGCGAATTTTGCAGCGTGGCGATCAAGGTGAGTTCGCCGGCGAGACGCTTGCCGAATTGCTCTTCATCGTCGGCGGACGCCGCCCACGCGGCCTGCTGGACCTCGCTGTAATCCTCGCCGGTCAACTCCTCGATGGCGGCAACGAAGATCGCGGCCAGGACAGGCGTATCCGCCGGCAGGAACGGCCGCAATGCGGGTTTTGGTAAGGCTTGTCCCATCGCGTCAAAACACTCCGAACAATCTCAAGGCAGCCATGAGTTCAGATGCGATCATCGCGCGACCTCCCAGGTGGTGCCTTCCTTGGAATCCTTGATGACAACCCCCATCGCCGCAAGTTCATCGCGGATGCGATCGGACTCCTTGAAATCTTTTCGGGCGCGCGCGGCTTGGCGGTCAGCAATCAGCTTTTCAACATCAGCGGCCTCAATAGCTCCGCTCGAGGCTCGCGCCGTTGAAACTCCATCAGACGTTCCTGTGGCAACAGCTACACGACCGATTTTATTGCGGTCGCCGGAAAATCCCAACAGGCGAAGCGCGGCTCGCAACTCGCGCTTCTTGCCTGACCGGTGCAGGCCATGCATGGCTGCGATCATCTGCGGCGTATTCAGGTCATCGCATAGCGACGCAACGATATCGGCAGGCAGTTCAGAAAGCGGCTCGACAGACGCCAGGCCCTCATACCATGTCCACAAGGTCTTGTGAGCCTCATCCAGTCCTTCGAGCGTCCAGTCGATCGGCTGGCGGTAATGCGTACGCAGCATGTTCAGGCGCAAAGCTTCGCCCGGCCAGCCATAGCCTTGCCAACCACCAAGCAATTCCCTGATCGTGACGAAGTTGCCAAGGCTCTTCGACATCTTCTCGCCTTCGACCTGCAGGAAGCCGTTATGCATCCAGATATTGGCCATGCGGCCTTCGTGAAAGGCGCAGCAGCTTTGCGCGAGTTCGTTCTCGTGATGCGGAAATACCAGGTCGATGCCGCCGCCATGAATGTCGAACTGCTCGCCGAGATGTTTCCACGCCATCGCCGAGCATTCGATGTGCCAGCCCGGACGGCCCTCCACCTTGATGCCGGCCGGCGACGGCCATGACGGCTCGCCGGGCTTGGAAGGCTTCCACAGCACGAAATCGGTGGCGTCGCGCTTGTACGGCGCGACATCGACGCGGGCGCCTGCGATCATCTCGTCGAGGCTGCGGTTGGCGAGCGCGCCGTAACGCGGCAGCACCGAATTGGCGGCATTCATCGCCTGCGGCGAGAACAGCACGTGATCTTCGGCGACATAGGCAAACCCGCCCGCCACCAGCTTCTCGATGATGGCGCGCATCTCGACGATGTGCTCGGTCGCGCGCGGCTCGACCGTCGGCCGCAGGCAGCCCAGCGCATCGACATCTTCATGAAATTGCTTCTCGGTCTTTTCCGTGACTTTCCGGATCGCCTCGTTCAGCGGCAGGCCGGGAAAGTCCCGCGCGGCGCGGTCGTTGATCTTGTCATCGACGTCGGTGATGTTGCGGACATAGGTGACGTGATCGGCACCATAGAGATGGCGCAGCAGCCGGAACAGCACGTCGAACACGATGACGGGACGCGCATTGCCGATATGGGCGAAGTCGTAAACCGTCGGCCCACAGACATACATGCGCACATTGTTGGGATCGAGCGGCACGAAGGTGCGCTTCTCCCTGGTCAACGTATCGTGAAGGTGCAGTTTCATGGATACCCCATCCCTTGCGGCCGGGCGTCCAGTGATCTCTTTTGAGAAAAGACGGCCTCAGCCAGCGAATCGCTAGCGCGTAATCTCGCGGCAAATGCCGCAAATGGCGAGGAGACCGTACATCCGAGTTACCTATGGGGCAGTGCGGGGGACCGCGTCAAGGGCCATCCGGCCGCCCGATTTCGGCCATCAAGCCCGGGCAACCCATTAGCACCCTGTCCATGGTTAATCATTGTTAACCTTTTGGACCTATCGAGGTGGGAAGCAACATTCCCCTCATTCTCCGGTGCAGTATGCGATCCATTTCAGCGTTTTTGGCCGGCGCTCTCGTTTGTGCCGCGTCGGCCGCCATGGCGGACAGCCGCGTTTTCATCATCGAAAATCAGGCGGACGGCTATGGGGTCGACCAGTGCCTCGCCAAAGGCGAGAAATGTGGCGAACATGCCGCATTATCCTATTGCAGATCGCGGGATTTCGCCCAAGCTTCGTCTTACCGGAGCGTCGATCCGGACGAGATAACGGGATCGCTTCCCAAGGCGGCGGCCGCCAATTGCTCCCGGGCGGCTTGCGGGGAGTATATCGCGATTACCTGTCAGCGCTGATCCACCGGCCCGCCGCAGCGTCAAGTGACCCGCCCGCCACACCGGCGCCGCGGAAACGACGTGACGATGCCCAGAGAAGCGGCTATGTGATGCCGCGTCGTCCGCGCTTTTGAGGTTTCCACGCCGCGCGGAATCGCCCTGTTGGCCGGATATGCCCGAAACCCTGATTCCCCCCTTCCCCACACCGACCTTGAAATGGATCCTGGCCTGCATGGCGTTGCTCGGCGTTGTTGCGCCGGGCGCTGATGCGTTGGCGCAAACGAGTCCGAATTCCCCGCCGCCACCGTCACAGAGCGCGCCAGCCTCGAACCCGATGTGCGTACGGCTGGAAGCACAGCTCGCAACGATCGATCATGGCGGCACCGGCGATCCCGCGAGGGACGACCAGATCCGCCGCTATCAGGATGCCGCGGCCAAGCAGCAAAGCGAACTCGATCGCGTGACGGCGCAGGCCAAACGGATGGGCTGCGAGAGCTCCGGATTTTTCTCGCTGTTCAGCGGCCAGTCGGCGCAATGCGGCCCGGTCAACACCCAGATCCAGCAGATGCGGTCCAATCTCGATCAGATCACGGGCAGCCTTGAGCGGCTGCGTGGCGGCGGCGGTTACGGCGACGACCGCGACAATCAGCGCCGTTCGGTGCTGACGGCGCTGGCGCAGAATAATTGCGGGCCGCAATACGCCAACGCGCTGAACAATAGCGGCGGCGGCCCGGGCAATTTCCTGAGCAATCTGTTCGGCAACAACAATCCCAATCCCGGCTCGGCTGTGCCCGGTGCCCCCGATAATGGGGCGCAATCCGGAACGTATCGGACGGTCTGCGTCCGCTCCTGCGACGGCTTCTATTTCCCGATCTCGTTCGCCACCGTTCCGGCGCGTTTCCCCGACGACGAAAAAACCTGCAAGGCGCTGTGCCCGGCGGCGGACGCCACGCTCTTCACCTATCGCAATCCCGGTGAAGACATGAACGCGGCGGTCTCGATCAGCGGCCAGTCCTACACCTCCACCCCGAATGCATTCCATTATCGCCAGGAATTTAATCCGTCCTGTTCCTGCAAGGCCGCCGGACAGACCTGGGCCGACGCACTGAAGAATATCGACGACAAGGCCACCGCCGAACAGCAAGGCGACATCATCGTCACCGAGGAGAGCGCGAAGAAGATGTCGCGGGTGCCGACCAAGCCGGTTCAGGCCTCGGCCCGGAAAGGCGGCGCGCCCGACAGCACGGCGCCGGCGGCGGCCGACGATCCGGCCAACGCCGCGGCGGCACCCTCCACCCCCACGACCGACAGCAAATCGGTGCGGACGGTCGGACCGACCTTCATCCCCGCGCGCTGAATTTTCCCTCAAACGCTTCTTTATCCCTCGAACGCCTCTGCCGATCCGCGGCTTGCCCGCGACACCAGCGTGTCGTCGGGTTCGGGCAGCGGCTTGCCGGCATCGCGGAAGCGGTTGGTGATGGGATAGCGGCGGTCGCGCCCGAAATTCCGCCGTGTCACCTTGACGCCGGGCGCCGCCTGCCGCCGCTTGTATTCGGCGATATTGAGCAGCCGGTCGACCCGCGCCACCACCTCGCGATCGAATCCGGCCGCAACGATCGAGGCCAGCGGCTCCTCTCGTTCGACCAGGCGTTCCAGGATCGCATCGAGCATGTCGTAAGGCGGCAGCGAATCCTGGTCGGTCTGGTTTTCGCGCAGTTCCGCGGTCGGCGGCTTGGTGATGATGTTCGGCGGGATCACTTCGCCGGACGGGCCGAGCGCGCCGTCCGGCTTCCACGCATTGCGCAAATCGGACAGCCGGAACACCTCGGTCTTGTAGAGATCCTTGATCGGGTTGAAGCCGCCGTTCATGTCGCCATAAAGCGTGGCGTAACCGACCGACATCTCCGACTTGTTGCCGGTCGTGACCACCATCGCGCCGGTCTTGTTGGAGATCGCCATCAACAGCGTGCCGCGCGTGCGCGCCTGCAAATTTTCTTCGGTGATGTCGCGCGGCAGCCCGGCAAAGGGGCCGGACAGGATTTCCTCGAACCCGGTCACGGCCTTGGCGATCGGCAATATCTCGTAGCGGATGCCGAGCGCGGCGGCGAGCTTGGCCGCGTCATCGAGCGATGCCTGCGCGGTGAAGCGAAACGGCAGCATCACCCCGCGGACGCGGTCCGCGCCCAGCGCATCGACCGCGATCGCCGCGCATAGCGCGGAGTCGATGCCGCCGGAGATGCCGAGCAGCACGCCGGGAAAACCGTTCTTGCCGACATAGTCACGCAGCCCGAGCACGCAGGCCGCATAATCGCCCTTGTCGCCCTCGGGCAGCGCGACAATCGGGCCGGTGCAGCGCCAGCCGGTGTCGGTCCTGTTCCAGCGCAGGGTCGTGATGTTTTCCTCGAACGCCGGAAGCTGCGCCGCCACCGAAAGATCGGCATTCAGGGCGAACGAGGCGCCGTCGAACACCAGTTCATCCTGGCCGCCGACTTCATTGAGGTAGATCAGCGGCAGCCCGCTCGTGGTGACCCGCGCCACAGCGACCGAGAGCCGGATATCGTTCTTGTTGCGCGCATAGGGCGAGCCGTTCGGCACCACGATGATCTCGGCGCCGGTTTCCGCCTGACACTCGACGACGTCTTCGTAGTCTTCCGATTCCTCGAGCCAGATGTCCTCGCAGATGGGAACGCCGACCCGGACGCCGCGGACGGTTACCGGCCCAGCGGCAGGTCCGCGCGCGAACAGGCGTTTTTCATCGAACACGCCGTAGTTCGGCAGATTGGCCTTGAAGCGAAGGGCACTGATGCGGCCATCGTCCAACAGGGCGCAGGCATTGTAGAGCTTGCCGTCCTCGACCCAGGGCGTACCGATCAGCATCGCCGGGCCGCCGTCGGCGGTATCCCGCGCCAGCTCCTCGATGGCGGCGCGGCAGGCCGACTGGAAGGCCGGCTTCAGCACCAGATCCTCCGGCGGATAGCCGGCGATGAAAAGCTCGGAAAACACCACCAGGTCGGCGCCATCGGCGCGCGCCTTGACGCGCGCGGCGCGCGCCTTGACGGCGTTGCCGGTGACGTCACCGACCGTCGGGTTCAACTGGGCCAGCGTGATCGAAAATTGAGCAGCAGGTTCGGTCATTGCCGGATGGTGCCTCGCGCGGGCGGAAACTGCAATCGCATGCTTTATATCGCGCCCATGCGTTCGGCGATGGCGAACAGCCAGAACGCGCCGGTCATCAAAAGCGAGACGCCGACCGCCGCCGAGCCCATGTCCTTGACCCGGCCGATCTGCGCGTCGTGGTCGGTGGTGAGCCGGTCGGCGAGCTTCTCAATCGCCGTGTTGAGCAGCTCGACGACCAGAACCAGCGCGACGGCCGCAACCAGTTCGACCCGGCGCATGATGGTGGCCCCGACCACCCACGCCAGCGGCACGGAGAGCAAGAGGACAAACAGTTCCTCGCGCACGGCCTGTTCGGATCGAATCGCGAAAGCCAGGCCGTTGCGCGAATTGATCGTGGCCCGCCACAGCCTCAGCAACTCAAAGTCCCGCTACGGCCGGCATCGACTTGAGCTTGTTGCCGCGGTCCTGCTTGAGCAATTCCGCGATCAGGAAAGCCATGTCGATCGACTGCTCGGCGTTGAGACGGGGGTCGCAAACCGTGTGATAGCGGTCGTTGAGATCCTCGTCCGTGATGGCGCGCGCGCCGCCGATGCATTCGGTGACATCCTGCCCAGTCATCTCCAGATGGACGCCGCCGGCATGGGTGCCCTCCGCGGCGTGGATGGCGAAGAACGACTTCACCTCCGACAGCACGCGGTCGAACGGGCGGGTCTTGTAGCCGTTGCTCGAAGTGATGGTATTGCCATGCATCGGATCGCACGACCACACCACCGCATGACCCTCGCGCTGCACGGCGCGGATCAGGGACGGCAGATGATCGCCGATCTTGTCCGAGCCGAAGCGGTTGATCAGCGTCAGCCGTCCGGGCTCGTTGTCCGGATTGAGCACGTCGATCAGCCGTAGCAATTCATCGGCTTTGAGCGACGGGCCGCATTTCAACCCGATCGGATTCTTGATGCCGCGGAAATATTCCACATGGCCGTGATCGAGCTGACGGGTACGATCGCCGATCCAGATCATGTGGCCGGAAGTCGCGTACCAATCGCCGGTCGTCGAATCGACCCGCGTGAAGGCCTGCTCATAGCCGAGCAGCAGCGCCTCGTGGCTGGTGTAGATGTCGGTGGCGCGCAGTTCCGGATGGCTCTCGAGATTGAGGCCGCAGGCGCGCATGAAATTGAGCGCGTCCGAGATCCGGTCGGCCAGCTCCTTGTAGCGGCGCGACTGCTGCGAATCCTTGATGAAGCCGAGCATCCATTGATGCACGCTGCCGAGATTGGCGAAGCCGCCGGTGGCAAAGGCGCGCAACAGGTTCAGCGTCGCCGCCGACTGGCGATACGCCATCAACTGCCGCTGCGGATCGGGCGTGCGCGCCTCGGCCGTGAACGCGATGTCGTTGACGATGTCGCCGCGATAGCTCGGCAGTTCGACGCCGTTGATCTTTTCGGTCGGCGAGGAGCGCGGCTTGGCGAATTGTCCGGCGATGCGGCCGACCTTCACCACCGGCAGCGCGCCGGCATAGGTCAGCACCACCGCCATCTGCAGCAGCACGCGGAAGAAGTCGCGAATATTGTTGGCGCCGTGCTCGGCGAAGCTCTCGGCGCAATCGCCGCCCTGAAGCAGAAAAGCCTCGCCGGCCGCGACCCGTCCGAGCGCCCGCTTCAGATTGCGCGCCTCGCCTGCAAAAACCAGCGGGGGAAACGTGGCCAATTGCGCCTCGACCTCGGCCAGCGCCTTCGCGTTGGGATAATCGGGGATCTGCACCACCGGCTTGGCGCGCCAGCTGTCTGGTGTCCACCGCTCGGACATGACGTCAACTCCTGAGCAAAAACCGCCACTTACGCGAAGCAGCGAAGGGCCGGTTTATACACAGGCCCGTGGCGGACCGCCATCGGATTTCTAGCTTCGGGCGCAAGCCCTTGCGGCCGCTGTCGAATTCAGCCTCGCCGGGAACCTGCGAAAGAAATAGCCCAGAACTCGGTCATTCCGGGGGCGCCCCCGCAAGGCTGAACCCAAAAATCCATGGTCCAGCAGAAAATGCAGCACAATGGATTCCGGTCATGGATCGGCTGACAGCACACCGAGACAAAACTTCGCATCCCCGCGACGCAGAGTGCGTCCGAGCTTTTGCAAGAATCCTTCTCCCTCTGAAAACAGAGGGCGCAGGCGACCCTCAAGAGAGGGCGCAGGGAAAGCCGGGTGCCGGTTGCACCCGCAGCCTCGCGTGCAAAATAGATAAGCACACGAGTTCGTCACCACAGGTACACCGGGACAACCCGGCCTTCCCTGCGCAATGGTTTTAACGGCTTACTCCGCGCTCTCCCCGGTGACCGGGCTTTATTGTCACCGTCATCCGCGAGACGCGGCAACGCGTCTTCGCGAGCTTGACGCCAGCGTCGGGGCGTCAGGACCACACGGCTTCGCCGTCCGCGTTCACCGGCGTTCGTCTCTCGCCGCTGCCGCGTCCACCGCTTCCCGCATCCAACGTCCGTGACGATCGCGATACGCCCCTCTTGCGGGTGCGGGATAACGCGGGACATAGAGGTGTTTCTACCGGGCTGAGAAGCGGAATATTTTTAAGAAGAGGGCTGGACAGGCAAATCACCTGTCAGCCCGCCGGGCACATCACCCCGGAACGGCGCGTCATCGCCAGATGTGAGGCTTGCCAATCAGCGCCACCGCGTCCGACGCCCCGCTTACGACCGCCGCTTCGGTGCGATGGCGCGGGAGATGGTCCTCGACCGAATAGAAAACGCACAGCGCAAGGCTGGCCCAGACCGCCGCGCTGAAATAAAGCGTCATCCAGGCGATCTCTTCCTTCCATTCAGCAAGGTCGTGCGTCACGACCCAGCGCGTGCTTACGTCACGGAGCCCTTCGAGAGGCCGCAGAAGCGTGCCGCCGTCGGTGACCCGCCATCGGCCCAGATACATCGGCACGTCGACGGTCATCAGAAACACCAGATAGAAGGCGATCCCCGTGATCGCGACAGCGAGGACCACGCGAACCAGACCGTCGAACGCCGGCAATAAGCGGCAAAGGCCAATCCCGACGACGCCAAAGGCAACGGCCCATATCGAATTTTCGATGGCGTTGCCCAAATAATTGGTGGTCAGCACCGCATACCAGGAGAAGCATTCGGCGATGAGGATCAACGGCACGATCACCCATGCGGCGTTCAAGGTGGCGTCGGCTTCCGAGATCCTGCCCAGCTGATGCAGCATAATCGCCCACTGCGCCGCGAAGCAGACCTCCGCCACGGTTGCGACCGAGCGGCCGACCACAACACTCGACAGCCAGGTATCGAACAAACAGATCCGCTGAACGTCGGCACGCGGAAGCAACGACCGGAATGCGCAGCCAAAAACATAGGCCGCGCAAAGCAGCAGCATCGGCTCGATGCTGGAGGTGCGGCCAAGACTGCCGACCTCCGGTTCGTGGAGCTGGCCGTACAGCAGGAACCAACCTGCGATATTTACGCCGCTGACCAGGGTCAACAGACCCCACCACCAGGCCAGCGGATTTGACCAAGCCAGGGAACTTGACCGCGCCCGCCATTCCAGACTCATGGACTGCTCCACCTGTAACAGGCCCGACATTTGACTGTAGTAGTTTTGTCATAAATCAGGCCCCGTCACGACAAAAAACCGTGTGCGGGAGCTTGCGGGATGGCGGTGTGATGGCGCGCCGCCCTATCCGGCGCCTTGGACGAGTCAATTTTTCTCTTCCACCGTGTCATTCCGGGACGACGCGTCAGCGTCGGGCCCGGAATCCATAACCACCATTGTAAGAATGGATTCCGGGTTCGCGCGATCCAAGTCGAGTAGCCAAACTCGGGTAAACCCGAGTTTGGGCGACGCGCCCCGGAATGACGGTGGGATTGGAAGCGACGTAAAATTGAAAAAGGCGTGCCCCAGAGATCACGCCCTGGATTGTTACACCGCCCCGGCCTTCTGCGCGTATTCCAGTATGCCTTCGACAGCAGCACTACGCCACGAACAACATCAAGGTTGTGCAGTTGCTCGGCCCCTAATTCATTGCTACAAAATTGCCGCAATCTCTGGTCGTTTTTCAATCCACATTAAACTCCGATCGTATTGCGAAACAACGCGCATGGCGTGCGCGAGGATGAAATTCCAGTTGCGAACCGGAAAACTTTTATGAGCATAGCTTGCGAGCCTCAACCGAAGCTGCCGTTCTGGGAAACCGTCAGTCTTTCTTATTCAACCTATTTCAGTCATTTCATCGACTCATTGCGCGCATCCTGGTTATGGCTCATCGTGGTTGCCACGTTCACGGGTTTCGTAAGCTGGCAGCAACGGTCCTGGACGGCCACAGCCGTGACGAACCTGAAGCCCGGCCAAGCGCCCCAGGCGCCAAAGCCCGGAATGACGGCGCTCTTGGAAATCGACAACATTCTTTTGCTGCTTGCCGGGGTAAGCATCGCTGTCGCGTGGCACCGGCTTATGATTCTGAACCAACGTCCGGGCTTGAGCGGCAGCAACGTTGCGACAAAGGACCTGTGGCGCTACATCGTCGTGGCCATTGCGCTGTTTCTGACTCTGTTGCTGTCGATAGCAGTGGTCATGCTTCCGACATTCTATTTTCTGCTTCCAGCACCGGGAGTTCGAACCTCGCTGCCTCCGGTATTTTTGCCATTAATCCTGATGCTCCTTGTGGCCTACGTGGTGGGTACAGCCGTTACGCTTCGCCTGACCCTGCTACTCCCGGCACGGGCGATCGGGAACACCAACCTGACCTTCAAGCAAACGTGGAATCGCACCCGCGGAAATATCTGGCGGCTTTTTTGGGGCATTGTGGTCACGACAATACCGCCTTGGTTGATTGCGGAGATCGGTTTCCTATTAATAATCGGATTCCCTCGTCCTGCTAACTTGGCGAGCGATGATTTCGTGGCGCAAATGACCGTTTCAAGCACAGTCTTTACAGTTTATTATCTGCTCATCGTGCCGATCGGGATCGGCTTTCTCTCTCACGCCTATCGGCATTTCTTCCAGGCGCCGATAGAACCCGCGGAATAGAACGAAAGTAGCAAACTAAAAAGGCGCGACCTATGAGATCACGCCCTGGATTGTTACACCGCCCCGGCCTTCTGCGCGTATTCCCAGGACGCCTTCGACAGCGGCACGGTGCGCTTGGCCGATTCCATGGCCTTGGCGCTCGCCGCGGTGCCGTCGCGAATCCGGCCGGCGATACCCTGGGTGATGCCGGCGAGCCGGAACAAATTGTAGGAAAAATACCAGTTCAAATCCGGAACGGCGGTGCCGGTGACGTTGCAATAGATCTGCGCGGCCTCGGCCATGTTCGGAATGTTGAGCGTCTTCAGATCCGCGTCGGCGAGGCCGGGCATGGTCCATTGCATCAACAGATAGGTGAAGTCGGCCATGGGATCGCCCAACGTCGACAACTCCCAATCCAGCACCGCGATCACGCGCGGCTCCTTGAAGTCGAAGATCATGTTGTCGAGGCGGTAATCGCCGTGAACGATGGAGACGCGCTCCTGCTTCGGCAGCGTGCGCGGCAGCCATTCGATCAGCTTTTCCATTTCCGGAATATGCTGTGTCTCCGACGCACGGTATTGCTTGGTCCAGCGATCGACCTGACGCGCGAAATAATTTCCCGGCTTGCCGAAATCGCCAAGTCCGATCGCCTCCGGATCGAACTTGTGCAGCCGTGCCAGCGTCTCGATCTTGCTGGTGAAAATTTTCCAGCGCGTCTCCGGCGGCTCGGCCGGCAGTGTCGGATCCCAGAACACGCGGCCTTCCACCATCGACATGATGTAGAAGGCCGAACCGATCACGGCGTCGTCGGAACACAGCGCATAGGCCTTCGCCACCGGAAAATCCTGTTTGCCGAGCGCGGCGATGACGCGGAATTCGCGATCGACCGCATGCGCCGACGGCAGCAATTTGCCGAACGGCTTGCGCCGCATCACGTAGGAGCGTCCTGGGGTATCGAGCCGGTAGGTCGGGTTGGACTGGCCGCCCTTGAATTGCAGGACGGTCAGCGGCCCCCGATAATCTTCGACGTGATCGCGCATCCAGGCGTCGAGGCGCAGCTCATCGATGCGATGCCGCTCCTCGACCGGCTTGGTGCCCGAAAACTCCTCGTCGGTCTTGACGCCTTCGGCCACGATGACGCTCCCTTACTTCTACTTCTTATATTCTAATTGCTCGTCATTCCGGGACGATGCAAAGCATCGAACTTCGACGTGCGATTGCACATCGGAGAATCTCGAGATTCCCGATGCGCAATTGCGCATCTGCGGTCTGGTCCTTCGGACCATCCCAGAATGACAGCATGAGAGTGCCGCGACCGCGCTCCCTTATCTACTTCGCAGGAGAATTTGCATACTTCCGAAGTTCAAGTCTGGCAATGGCGCGGTTGTGAACCTCGTCCGGACCGTCCGCCAGGCGCATGGTGCGCATGGAGGCATAGTCCCGCGCCAGACCGGCATCGTCGGAAACGCCGGCCCCGCCGAACGCCTGGATCGCGTTATCGATGATCTTCAGCGCCATGTTGGGTGCGGCGACCTTGATCATGGCGATCTCGAGCTGCGCGGTCTTGTTGCCGACCTTGTCCATCATGTCGGCGGCCTTGAGGCACAACAGACGGTTCATCTCGATATCTGTACGGGCCTCGGCGATGCGCTGTTCCCAGATCGAATGCTCGATGATCTTCTTGCCGAAGGCGGTGCGTGACGAGAGCCGCTTCACCATCTTCTCCAGCGCCTCCTCGGCCTTGCCGATAGTGCGCATGCAGTGATGGATGCGGCCGGGACCGAGACGGCCCTGCGCGATCTCGAACCCCCTGCCCTCGCCGAGGAGGATGTTGCTGGCGGGAACGCGGACGTTCTCCAGCAGCACCTGGGCGTGGCCGTGCGGCGCATCGTCGAAGCCGAACACCGGCAGCATCTTCTCGACGGTGATGCCGGGGGTATCGAGCGGCACCAGGATCTGCGACTGCTGCTGGTGACGCGCGGCGCCGGGATCGGTCTTGCCCATCAGGATCGCGATCTTGCAGCGGGGGTCGCCGACGCCGGACGACCACCATTTGCGGCCGTTGATGACGTAATGATCGCCGTCCCGCTCGATCCGGGTCTCGATATTGGTGGCGTCGGAGGACGCGACCGCAGGCTCGGTCATCAGGAAGGCGGAGCGGATCTCGCCGTCCATCAGCGGGCGCAGCCATTTGCGCTTCTGCTCCCTGGTGCCGTACCGCATGAACACTTCCATGTTGCCGGTATCCGGCGCGGAGCAGTTGAACACTTCGGAAGCCCAGCTGATATGGCCCATCTCCTCGGCCAGCAGCGCGTATTCCAGATTGGTCAATCCCGCGCCGCGGAATTCGTCGTCTTCATGCGCGTTCGGCGGCATGAACATGTTCCAGAGGCCTTCGGCCTTGGCCTTCTTCTTCAGTTCTTCCAGGACCGGGATCACCTTCCAGCGCGGCCCCTCGGCGTCCTGCTGCTTGTAGATCGGCACCGCGGGCCGGACATGGTTTTGCATGAAGGCCTGAACGCGGTTGAGCCATTCCTTCTGGCGGTCTGACATCGTGAAATCCATGGGACACTCCTCCACCTTCGTTTTTCAAACCGTTGCGCCGCACTGTCGTCCCGCCGCCGATCCGTCGCAAGACCGCCGAGCGCGCCGGCCGGCAGGACAACAAACGGGCAGGACCGTAAGCGAGGCAGACCGGCCGAACCGCCCATGCCCAGCGCATTGACTTTCCGGCCTTCAAACCATAGTTTCATACAAATGTTTGAATTGCAACTCGGCTGCATTCTCGTCATTCCGGGGCAGCCCGTCAGGGCTGAACGGAATCCAGAGGTGTGGCGGCGCCAGATTCCCCGATGCGCCATTGCGCAGCTGAGGCTCGCGACTTCGTCGCGTCCCGGAATGATGGAAAAGGCTGAAGGCCATGGCGACGGATCAGACGCGAACGGCCATCCTGAACGCCGCCGAGCGGCTTTACGCCGACCGCGGTTTCGGCGACGTGACGCTGCGCGACATCGTCGCCGCGGCGGACGTCAATCTCGCGGCGGTGAATTATCATTTCGGCTCCAAGGACGAACTGATCGCCGAATTGTTCGTCACCCGCAGCATCGCCACCAACCGCGCACGGCTCAATGAATTGAAGGCCGCCGAAGAAGCCGGCGGCGGCCGCGCCGATATCGATGCCGTCCTGCGCGCGCTGGTCGGCCCGACCTTGCGCGGTTGCCTCGGCCCCGAGCGCGAACGCTCGACCGCGGCACGCTTCATGATCCGCGCCTCGATCGAGGCGGTGCCGCCGATCCGCCGCATCAGAAACCGCGAGATCGATCATTTGCGCAAATTCATCGCCGCGATGCGGCGCTCGCTGCCCGGCCGCAGCGACGTCGATCTCTATTGGGGGCTGCATTTCGCGCTGGCGATGGCGCACCAGACCATCCGCGACAGCGAGCGGCTGACCAAATTGTCGGAAGGACTGTGCGACCTCGATGACGTCCAGGGCGTCATCGACCGCGTGGTGGCGGTCGCGGCGATGGCGCTGACGGAAGGCGAAACCGCAAGGAAGGCGCCTGCCAAACTCGTAGCCCAGGACGCGCGGCGATAGTCCGGAGCGAAATCGCAAGACAATCAGGTTCCTCGCCGGCCACGCTCTCAGATCGAATGGCCCCTGTTGCGAAGCTCATCCACCATCTGTTTTTGCGCTTCCGCGCCGGCGATCTGCCCGAATTTCGCGCCGGCCGCCATCGTCTGCTGGGTGACGAGCGGCGTTTTCTCCAGCAGCTTCTGCCCGAGCGGCGTCTTGTAGAAGGCGATCAACGCGCGCAGCTCATCGGCGGTGAAGTTGTCGGCATAGATCAGGACGATGGACTGTTCGAGTTCGCCAAAGCGCGCGTTCATTTTCTGCATCAGCAGCGGCACCAGCGCGTCGAAATCGCGCTCGACATCGGGACGATTCTGGACGATCGCCGGCTTCAAATTCTTGAAAATCATCGGCAACAGAGCCTTGAACCGATCCGCCAGCTTGATGGTGTCGACCAATTCCTTCGCCGCCACCTCGGCGTCGGATTTTGGCGATTGCGCCCGGACCGGCGCGGCAAGCAGCAACGTGACACTAAAAAGAAATGCTATTCGGGCAAACGACGCGCGCATCAAATCCTCCTGCACCGGCGGGTACGGGTTGTATCAGAAAAGGATGCATCCGGTGCAGCGAAAATGCACAGGCGATCATCGCCTGGATGGTCGCCTCAGATGATGCCCTGCTTCTTCAGCGCATCGAGCCTGGCCTCGTCATAGCCGAGCTTCGAGGTCAGCACCTCCCTGGTGTTGGCGCCGAGCAGCGGCGGCGCGCGATAATCCTTGACCGGCGTGCCCGAGAACGTCAGCGGATTGCGGATCAGCGACAGCTGCGGTTCGAACGGATGGTCGACCTTCACTTCCATGCCGCGCTCGCGCACATGCGGATCGGCGAACACCTGGGCGAAGTCGTTGACCGGCCCGCACGGCACGCCCGCCTTCTCCAACCCTTCCAGCCAATGGGCCACCGGCTGCTTCAGGAACAGTCCGGCGAAGATCGCCATGATCTCCTTGCCGTGACGGACGCGGTCGTTGTTCTTGACGAACTTCGGATCGTCCGCGAGCCCCGGCTCCCCGAGCACGGCGCAGGTCCGCGCGAATTGCGCGTCGTTGCCGACCACCAGCATCAGCTCGCCGTCGGTGCAGCGGAATACGCCGGCCGGCATGCCGCCATTGCCCCAGGTGCCGCGCCGCGGCGGCGTCTGGCCGTTGACGAGATAGATCTGCGCATAGTGCGACAGCGAGGCAATCACGGTATCGAGCAGGCAGACGTCGATATGCTGGCCCTCGCCGCCATTGGCATCGCGATGGTAAAGCGCGGCCAGGATGCCGATCGAGGTATTCATGCCGGTCATGTAATCGACGATCGAAGGGCCGACCTTCATCGGTCCCGCGCCCGGCTCGCCGTCGATATGGCCGGTGACGCTCATCAACCCGCCCATCGCCTGGAAGATCGCGTCATAGCCGGCGCGCGGCGCGTAAGGGCCGGTCTGGCCGAAACCGGTCACCGAGCAATAGATGATTCCGGGATTGATGGCGCGGATCGATTCGTAATCGAGCCCGTAGCGCTTGAGATCGCCGACCTTGTAATTCTCCATGAAGATATCGGCGTCCTTTGCCAGTTCGCGGACGACCTGCTGCCCCTCGGGCCTGGCGATATTGAGGGTGACGGATTTCTTGCCGCGGTTGGCGCAGAGATAGAACGAGTTGTTGTTGTTCTCCTTGCCCTCGGGATCGACCAGATAGGGCGGACCGAAGGCGCGCGCATCGTCGCCGGTGCCGGGCCGTTCGATCTTGATCACCTCGGCGCCAAGATCGGAAAGCATCTGCGCCGACAGCGGCCCCGCCAGTACGCGCGTCAGATCAAGGATTTTGATGCCCGAAAGCGGCAAAGCCGACATGAATGTTTCCTCAGTGGTTTATGATCTTGGGGCACGGGAACGATCCCGGCCCTGCATAACCTAGCGGATACACCATTTTGCGGCGTCCAGCCCTGCGTCTATGGCATGAAGCCATCCCGCTGCGTTCTGCGCCGGCGGGAACGCACGCGGACGACAGCGGGCGCTACGACAGTCCGAGCATCGCGCGGGCGTCGGCCGCGGAGGCGATCGTAGCCCCCACGCTGCGCAGGATGTCCGCGGCGTGTACGACCAGTTCGGCATTGGACTTGGCCAGCACGCCCTTCGACATATAGAGGTTGTCCTCCATGCCGACGCGGACATGGCCGCCCAGCAGATAGGCCTGCGCCACCATCGGGAATTCGGAACGGCCGATGCCGAAGCCGGTCCAGATCGCGCCCGGCGGCAGCAAATCGCGGCCATAGATCATGGTTTCCGGCGAGGCGTTGAAACCGTATTTGACGCCGAGCACCAGCGAGAACAGCCCTGGCCCCTTCAAGGAGCCGTCCGCGAACATGTCGCGCGCCAGATGGCAATCGCCGCTGTCGAACAGTTCGATCTCGGGCAGCACGCCCACCGCCTTGATGCGCTCGGCCATCTTGCGGACGTTGCGCGGCGTGTTGATCACGACCTCGCCGCCGGAATTCATGGTGTTGAGATCGAGCGTGCAGATATCGGGGCGCAGGATCTCGACATGCTCGACCCGCTTCTCCGGCGCCATCAGGGTGGTGCCGGGCGCGGCGACCTTCGGATCATCCTCCGAGGGCACGAAGCGGCCGCCGGGTCCCGTCGTCAGGTTGATGACCAGTTGTGCGTTGCGGGCGCGGATGCGGTCCACCACGTCGCGGTACAGGTCGAGCGACATCGAGGGACGGCCGGTTTCGGGATCGCGCACATGGATATGGGCGATCGCGGCCCCCGCCTCCGCCGCTTCCAGCGCGCTGTCGGCGATCTGCTGCGGGGTGATCGGCAGATAAGGCGACTGCTCCGGCTTGGTCAGGTTGCCGGTGACCGCGCAGGTGATGATGACCTTCTGCTGGGGATTGGATGCCATCGGGAATGCCTTCCGCCTTCACATCTACTTTATCCTTCGCCCTTTACCATCTTCTTGAGGGTGGCGATTTGCCGGAAGAATTTCTTTTTTGGCTGAGCAGGGCTTCCAAGCACGGTCTCACCTGGAGCGATATCCGAAATGACTCCGGCCTGCCCTCCGATCTTCGCACCCTGACCGATCCGAAGATGCCCGGCCATCGCCGCCTGCCCCCCGACGCGGACGAAATCCTCCAGCACGGTCGACCCCGAAATACCGACCTGCGCAACGATGACACAACACCGGCCGAGGATAACATTGTGTCCGATCTGCACGAGGTTATCGAGACGGGAACCGGCACCGATCACCGTGTCTCGCGATGACCCCCGATCGATCGTGCTATTGGCGCCGACCTCGACATCGTCTTCCAGGATGACCCGCCCAAGCTGGGGGACCGATAGAAATCCGTCCTTGGTGGAGGCGAATCCAAAGCCTTCCTGTCCGATCCGCGCGCCGGGATAGACATAGACGCGCGCGCCCAAAAGCGCGTGGCTCAAGCTCGCATGCGCACCAATCCGGCAGTCCCGGCCGACAATCACGCCGCTTCCGATAACCGCGCCAGATCCGATCCGGCAGCCAGGACCGATCTCTGCTCCGGTCTCGATCACACACAGCGGTCCGACCTCCGCCGACGGATCGACCAGCGCCCCTTCAGCGATAATCGCCGACGGGTGAATACCTGGAGAGACCGGCGGTGCGGGATAGAACAGCGCCGCAACGCGGGCCCAGCCGGCATAGGGTTCGCGCGTCAGGATCGCCGCCGTCCCGGTGGGCACCCGCGCCGCCATATCGGGATGCACGATCACGGCGCCGGCCAACGTCTGATCGAGCGCCGATGCATAACGCCGGTTGTCCAGAAAACTCACCTCATTCGGGCCGGCCGTTTGCAGGGGGGCCAATCCTTCGAGCAGCAGATCGAACTCATCCGCAATCCCGCGTGCGGCTCCCGCGACAATCGCCAGAGTATACGGTCCGCTTCGGCTAAAGAACCTTGGATTGCCTGTAGTTGATTTGACCATTTTTGTTCCCGGCTAGCGAACCGAATCCAGCTAGCATTTCGATAACGGTGCGCCGTGAGCGAAAAATCCGGAAGCGGGATGCCTGCTCAACCACCCGTGACTAATGGTCAGATTTTCCAAGCTGCGTCCATTCCCCCGGCCTGCGCTGCATATCGAAAGATTATGTTAATTCAGCTCACCGACATAGCCGCTGTTTGTTTCCGGCCATTTCTCACGATGAGGCGCTCGACATGAGGAAACACAAGCGCGCTCCAGGCCTCAGATCACCGAAAATAATCGACCATCGACGGAAGCGGTGAAGACCTCCTGCGCCTCCCAGGCCGGACGAAGAGTTCAACAAGCTCAACCGCGGATGCGGGAGGAGAGAGTTGAAGCGGTTTGTCCCGCCCGACGCGGCGCATCGCAACGACGCGCCGGCCGCGGACGGATCGGTCACTGAGTCATCTTGCATTCTGTCCCGGCCGTGAACGCGGTCGCCGCGGGTACGGTCGCCAGCACGTCGTACCAGGCATGCGGCTCCGGCAGCTCCGCCGGCGTTCTGACCTTCACGACATAGAGATCATGCACGACCATATGGTCGCCCGCGCGAAACTCGCCATTATGGGCGAAAAGATCGTTGAACTTGTGGCCGTCCAGCGCCTTGATGACCGCATCGGCATCCGTGGTTCCGGCGGCGCGCACCGCATTCAGCCATTGTGTTGTCGCCGAATAGTCCGCGGCTTGCGTTTCGGTCGGCCGGTTGCCGTTATGCGCAGCGGCGAACCGGTCGGACCACGCCCGGGCCGCGGCGTCGAGATTCCAGTACCAAGGCACTGCCGCTTCCACGCCGGCATAGCCCGTTTGCACCCGATCAACGTCGGAGAGATAGAGCAGCGACATTGTCGTAATCGCCGGAAGCCCTGCCCCGGTCACGGCTGACACGCCGTCATCGCCCTTCGCGCCGGCATTGATGACCGCCACCACGCCGGGGTTCAGGCCGCGTATTTCGTCAAGGATGGGTGCGTAATCGCTCGTGGCCGGCGGCGTAAGATAGGACTTGATAACCTGCCCGCCATGCGCGGCGATGAACGGCGTCATGGTCGCAAGGCCGCTGCGGCCGAAACCGCTATCGTCCGAAATGAATACCCAGCGCTTGCCCTGCGCTGTCTGCGCCAGGTAGTCGGCGGTCGTGGTCTGAATCGCCGGAAGGTCAAACGAGTAATGGTAGACGTAGCGGCTACAGGCGCCCCGGGTAAGGCCGGGAGCGGCCGAGCCGGTGCTGATCGCCAATTTGTGCCGTTCGTTCGCCACCTTGGCGATGGCCAGCGCAATCGGCGAGTTCTGCACATCCATCAGCAGGTCGGCCCCCGCATCATAGGCCTGCGTCGCAAGCCCCGGCGCTTCCGCAGGCTTGTTATGATCGTTCAGGGCATCGACAATCACCGGCCGGCCCAGAACCGTACCGCCGAAATCGGCGACAGCCATCCGGGTTGCGTCCACGCCTCCACGGCCAGATCGAGCATCGTAAAGATCGTCATCCAGATCCGAGATGACCGTGATGTGGACCGGCGCCTGGTCGGCGGCATGCGCAACGCCAACGGAGCCGGCAAAACTGCATGTGGCGAGCAGCACGACCCTTAATCTAGCGAGCATGAAATTGCCTTTCCGGTAATGACCAAGCATCTGGGTAAGCAACCACTGGCGGGTAAGCAACCACTGGATGGTGTAGCGCTGATGACGCCTTTTCACCGTGTACGGATCGGCACGGCGCCTGCTGTTCACGCCCTCGCGGCGCGTCCCTGATCTTGGATGCTCACACCGCGTTCATGCAAGAAAATATGCTCATTGACAGGTTAAACATATTTAATAGAGCGTTTTCGAGCGAAGTGGGCGCCGGTTCGCGTGAAGAAAACGCGTCAATATAACAGTCAGCGGGTGACGCATGAACACCTTGCCGATTCACATCGCCGATGTCCGGGAATGGATCATTCGCGTCGATTCCCCCTGTTGACGACCAGCGTGTCCTGAACGGCGTCTCTTGAGTCTTGTCTTGAGTCTTGCCGTCCGATTGTTCCCTGGCGATCTCCAGTGCTGCCACGGATATGTTTTGAATCATTCCAGATGACATCAGAACAATCTCGCCGCTGGCCCGAATTCATCCTGCGATCGCTGTGCGCGCCTGTGATGCACGTTGAACGTGCCGTTTGATTCATTCCAGATTTGAACCGTTCGAAAGAGAGATGACATCTTAGCAACACCCGTCAACGCAATGCCTCGTTTTAATAGCTTCTAAATGCGGAACGATGTGTAACGAAATGGATTCGCGTTAGAGCGCCCTCACGCAGTTTTCTCGCTGCTAAGAATCTTTGAGGGCTTTTCGAAGTGAATTTGATCTGGAAGAAAAACAGGGTCCGCGCTCTCTATGTCATCAGCTGTATCGCGTTAAGCATCTGTCTGATCCAGGAAGCGTTCGCGCAAACCGACGCACCGGGTCGAGCTTCTGAACCGACCGCGCTGCCGCCGGTCGTCGTGCAAAGCCCGGCGGCGAAACGGGCCAAGCCCAAAGTCTCGCAACGCGCCAACCGCTCGCGCGCGGCGTCCGAAACCTCCCGCAGCACCGGCCGCGGTAACGGCTCATCGGAGACGGCAAGCGGCGCCGGCGCAGGCACGCGGCGAACCGAATCCGCCTGGGGACATGTTGACGGCTATGTCGCGTCCCAGAGCGCCACCGGCACCAAGACCGATACGCCGCTGGTCGAGACGCCGGCCGCGATTTCCGTCGTCACGCAGGACCAGATCCAGGCACAGGCGGCGCAAAACATTCCGCAGGCGGTGCGATATACCTCCGGCACGAGAGGAGAGGTCGCGGGCGCCGACGGTCGCTTTGACTATGTTTATGTGCGCGGGTTTCAGGCCGACCTGTACCTCGACGGCATGAAGCTATTCACGACCGGTTTCTCATCGCCGATCGTCGAGCCGTTCAACCTCGAGCGCATCGAGGTGCTGCACGGTCCGGCTTCGGTGCTCTATGGCCAGGCCTCACCCGGCGGCGTGGTCGACATGGTCAGCAAGCGCCCGACCGAAGATCCGTATCACGAGATGTTCCTCTCGACTGGAAGCTATGGCCGCATCCAGGGTGGCGTCGATCTTTCCGGTCCGATCGACAAGGACAAGCAATGGCTCTATCGCTTCACCGCATCGGGCTTTGATGTCGGCAGCCAAGTCGACTTCACCCGGTATGAGCGAGTCTCGATCGCACCGTCGCTGACCTGGCGGCCCGACACCGATACGACGGTCACGTTCCTCGGCACCTACCAGAACGATCCGAAGGCCGGCTTCTACAATCAATTGCCTTCGAAAGGGTACGGCACGCTATTTCCGCTGGCGAATGGCCAGTTCATTCCGACAAGCTTCTATCCCGGTTCGCCAGGCAGCGATCAGATGAGTCGCGAACTCGGACAGGTCGGCTATCTGGCCGAGCATCGCTTCGACAATGTCTGGACGGTCAGGCAAAATCTTCGTTACAGCGATATCAGCAGCGAGATTTCGACGATTTATCCGACCGGCACTTCCCCAACCGATCCCAACAGCCTGGCGCGGGCGGGATTCTTCGAGAACGACAAGCTACGCACCTTCGATATCGACAACCAGGCCGAGGCCAAATTCGCGACCGGCCCCTTCAGCCATACCGTGCTGTTCGGTGTCGACTATCAAACCGGCACTTTCAGCTATGGAGCCGGATCTCCTCCGCCAGGCTCCACGGTGCCTCCCATCAGCGTCGTCGATCCCAACTACAACATCCCGATTCCGCTGGTGACGTCATCGACGAACAACCAGAGCTTCAATCAGGTCGGGCTCTATGCGCAGGACCAGATCAAACTCGATCACTGGGTCGCGCTGCTCGGGGTCCGCTGGGATGACGCGGATTCCAGCTCGCAAACCCAGGCATTCGCGACCGGAGCGACGACGACAACGCACCAGTCGAACCAGGCCACGACCAAACGCGGCGCCCTGCTCTACAAATTCGACAACGGCATCGCGCCCTATATCCAGTACACGGAATCGTTCCAGCCGCAGACGACCGGCGTAGCCTATGGCGGCGGTCTGTTCCGGCCGACCACCGGCCAGCAGGAAGAGGCCGGCATCAAATACCAGCCGAACGCCAAGTCGCTCTACACCATCGCGGCCTTCAACCTGTTGCAGCAGAACGTGTTGACGCCCGACCCGGATCCCACACATGTCAATGACAGCGTACAAACCGGCGAAATTCGTTCACGCGGCATCGAGGTCGAAGGCAAGACCGAAATCGATCGCAGCCTGTCGCTGCTTGCCTCCTATACCTATCTCGACGACGTCGTAACCCGAAGCAACACGCCCTACGAAACCGGCCGCCGTTATATCGGCATGCCGATGAATTCGGCCTCGCTATGGGCGGATTACACGTTCCATGGCGGCAAGCTGGACGGCTTCGGTATTGGCGGCGGCGTCCGCTATCTCGGCGATACGCCCGGCAACCTCGCGGGGCCGACGGTGCTCGACGTGCCGGCAGTAACGTTGTTCGACGCGGCCGTGCATTATGATTTTTCTGCGCTTGGCCCGCAGTTCAAGGGCTACACGCTCCAGCTCAACGCGTCGAACCTGTTCGACAAGACCTATGTGGCGCTCTGTCAGGATAACGGCTGCTATTACGGCCTGCGCCGTCAGGTGATGGCGACCTTGCGCTACAAGTGGTGAGCCGAACCGGCAGCTTGACCGCTCGCACGCGGTCAGGTTGCCCGCCTTCATCCACGGGTAGCGGCGTTCATCCCCGGCGGAAGCGCCGCAGCATCCGTTATTCCGCCACGCGGCACTGACATTGCGTGGCCTGCGGGCCCGCCCGATCCGTTCCAACTTTTCAGACGATTGAGATCGCTGTGGAATTTCTTTCGGCAGGACGGCGGGCAAGCGAACCGGTTCGATCTCGGATCAATTTTATCGACCTGCCATACTTCCGATTGCCTATATTGATATTCGAGATGTCGGGGATAGGGGGTTTTCGCTATCCTTCCAGCACTCCGGGGCCAGGGATTCCCACGTTTACGGCAATAACCGCCACCGCATGGACCGCCTTCGCTAACGATCAAGATCAAACCGCTCCATCGCGTCCGGCTCCAAAAGTCCTTGGCACCTGATTGAAAACAAGGTGTAGGCTCGATCAATGCATCGATGGGTGGGTTGCAGATCATAGACCGTGAATCGCCGGAGGGGCCCTTGTTCGTGAACGAGGCAGACAGCGACGTGAGCCCGGCTCAGCCGATCTCCCTGCCCGGATTGCCGTTTGCCGAACAGCCGGCGCTGCAACTCATCTACGACACCGCACCGATCGGGCTCGCCTTCCTCTCGCCCGACTGCCGCTACGTCCATATCAATCAGCGCCTCACCGAAATATGCGGCATTCCCATCGAGGGGCATCTGGGGCGAACGGTGCGGGAATGCGTGCCGGGGCTGGCCGATACGGTCGAGGCCATCGTTCGCTCGATCATGGCAACCGGCGAGCCGGTCACCGGAATCGAAGTATCCGGCCAGCGCCCCGGCCACAACGAAGACCGCGCCTGGATCACCTACTGGCATCCGCTTCGGGGGCCGGATGGCAGGATTGCGGGCGTCAACGTCGCTGCCGAGGAGATCACCGAACGCAACCGCACCGAAGCGGCGCTTCGGGCCAGCGAACGGCAATTTCACATCCTGGCCGATTCCATCCCGCAACTGGTCTGGATGGCCGAGGCCGACGGCCGGATCTTCTGGTTCAACAGCCATTGGTACGACTACACGGGCGTCGCGCCCGGTGGCGACACCACTTCGCATGACTGGCAGGCCATTCTCGCCCCGGCTTCGCTGGCGAAGGCCCGCCGGCGCTGGGTACAGTCGCTGCAAACCGGCACGGCGCTGGAAATGGAATTGTCGCTGCTCGGCAAGGACGGGCAGTATCATCCGTTCCTGACCCGGGTGATTCCGCTGCGCGACGCGACCTCGACGATCTACCGCTGGATCGGAACCCATGTCGATATCAGCGAGCAGAAGCGCCGCGAAAAGCATATCCGCTTCATCATCGACGAGCTCTCCCACCGCACCAAGAACCTGCTCGCGGTCGTCATGGCCGTCGCCAACCAGACCGCGCAGCACGCCAGCGACGTAAAGCAGTACCAGACGCGCTTCGCGGAGCGGTTGCAGGCGCTCGCGCATTGCCATGATCTGCTGGTCAAGGACAGCTGGCACGGCGCCTCGCTGCACGATCTGGTGTCGGCGCAAATGCGGCCGTTCAGCGAAGCCAATGCCGGCAGGATCGACGCGTCCGGGCCATGCGTGATCCTCAATCCCGATGCCGTCCAGCATCTCGGCCTGGCCTTGCACGAACTGGCGACCAATGCCTCGAAGCACGGCGCGTTGTCGGGACCCTACGGCACGGTGTCGATTCGCTGGCAGGTCGAGGAAGCCGACAACAGGGTCCGGATCGATTGGTGCGAAAAGAATGGCCCGGCAGTTGCGCCGCCGCGACGGCGCGGTTTCGGCCACGTCGTGATCGAGCAGATCGTGCCTCGCGCTCTCAACGGAAGCGGCGTATTGGATTTCTCGCCCGAGGGCGTGAACTGGACGTTTGAATTCAGCCAGCGCCCTTGCGAGTGACGGGCGCGGCAGCGGCGCTATTTACCCGTCAGCCCGTTTTCATCAGTTCTTTTGCTTTTTGACGGGCTTCTTTGCCGGCTTTACCGGCACCGGCTTTGCCGGCGCTTCTTCCACCGCTTTCCTGATCGACCGCGCATAGCTGTCGGCGGCGTTCTCCGCCGTGACCTGCAGCCGCCTCACCGCCGCCCCCGCCAGCAGCAGCGTGTTCTTGGCAATGTGCTTGTAGCGCGCCTTGGTCTCTTTATCCTTCGCCTTGGCGGCCAAGCCCATCAACCGCCCGTGCCGTTTCTTCGCGGCGTCCGTCAGGCCCTTGATCTGCTTTTTCGCCATCGACCGGATGACAACGTCCAGATCGGCTTCGGCCATTTTTATTTCCCGCGATTCGACATAATCAGGTCTGATACACTGCTTGTCTGCCTCAATCAATTTGCAGGCCGGCTTGCAGGGAAAATCGGCGACCGTTTGAGGCAGATCAAGGCCGGAATATCCATCCAGAGGAAAGTTTGCGCCTCTTCAATGGAGAAAACCGACAATGAAAAAATCAACTCTACTGGGTACGATGGCCATCGTCGCGGCCGCGATCACGTCGCCGGCGCTGGCTCAGAATGGTGGAATGCCCGGGCCGGGAAGCAGCTACGGCCTGGAGCCTGCCCCGACCTACAACCAGAACGATGAAGATCGCTTCGCACCGTCGCTGAACGGCAATGGTTCCTATGCCAGGATGCCGAACGAGAGCTTCTGCGCCCAGCGCTACCGGTCTTACGACCCGCGCTCAAGGACGTTCCTGGGACGTGACGGGCAACGACATCCCTGTGAATGACAATGCGACATGAATAACGGTACAAAGGGCGGCTTCCGGAGCCGCCCTTTTTGTTGAGCGAAGCATCCCGCGCGGATCGCATTTACCCGCCCGGCCACGGTCTCGGCGATCATGGCCTCTATATCATTCGTCTGCACCAGATCGCATCGCACGGTCATGACGCGTCCGCCAGCCGCCTCGATCTGTTGGGCGACACGTTCCGCGCCATCTCGATCGCGGGCATAGGCGACCGCCACATGCGCGCCGGCTTCGCCAAATGCTTCGGCGACACTGGCGCCGATCGAAGCTCCGGTGACGAGAGTGACCTTGCCTGCAAGCCGTCCACGAGGCGGCTTTATTCATTCGAGCGAAGCGCCCGATAAGCGACCGGCTCAATCTTCGGAATGACTGCATCAAGAAACGCGAACAACGTCTCCTTCGCCGGGAAAGTCTTCGAGCCGGTCACGCGGTACTCAATCTCTTTCACCTGATAGTGGTGGTTAAGCAGATCGATAGCAGCCAAGTATTCTTCGACAATCGGCGAAACGGAATTTGACCCGGCCGCAATTACCGGGCGCGCTGTCCTTGCGAGGTTGTGACCCAGTTTCTTTTTTAGCGTTCCGGGGCTGGCCCCGTTCGCCAGCAGAAACGACTTCAGCGCCACTTCTATCGAATGCCCCAGCAAGTAGTGGGTCGGCCGCTGAACCTTCCGAACCTTCGAATCATGCAACGGCTTTGCCGCCGCCAACATCTCTTTGGCGTCCGTAAGGAGGCCCATCGCGGACGTTCGGTCCGCGTCGGATATTTCATTCATGAGACTTCCGGCAGGACAATTGCCACTACAGTTACCACCAGACAGACTCGTGGCTAAGTAGCTGATTTTAGTGGAGCGGGTGAAGGGAATCGAACCCTCGTATTCAGCTTGGAAGGCTGCTGCTCTACCATTGAGCTACACCCGCATCTCAACCGATCCCCTATCATGTCACGCGGGCGGCCTCAACCATCCCCACACGCCGCCTTGTGGCCGGTCCAAGGCCCCCGTTTCCAGGGATCAGAAAGGCCGCTGTTGCGGCCGCCTTCGCGGCGGGGCCCTTAACATGCGGTGATTCCCTACCTATACTTGGGTTTCCATCAACAATGAAAGGAGGTGATCCAGTGTCTTATACCAAGCGCTGTCACCTCGCTGGGATCGCCCGCTAAGCTTGTTCAAGCTTCGCAACGGGGCGCTCTCAGCCCTGGACCAGCGAGTGCAACAATCGGGGCGCGACGGGGAAACCCGCCGCGCCTTCTTGTTTTTTCCAGAGCCTGATCGGTTCTGATTGAATCAGAACCGGGCTCACCTGCTTTGTTTTGTCGTGACGCGTTTTCTTCACGCGAACCGGAGTCCACGTCGCTTGAAAACGCTATAATTTGTCTGGAATTGTCGATATTTGCTCCGGCAAGGCGCCCGCGGGAAGCGAGCCGGGAGCCCTTCGGTTCTGAACGCGATCTACCGGGAAACGCGCTTCTTTCGTTTCGCGCCGGTGGTCGTGTTGGCCGTCGCGATGCTGTTTCGAACCGCTTCGGCCTCCGCAGCCTGTCTTAAGCTGCGCAGACGCTCCATGTTCTTGCGTACCGCAACAGCCTGTTTCTCAAGCTCGGCCATCGCCTGCACGCCTTCCTGCGCAGCGATGCGCTGCCGGTTCGCGCGAGCGACGGTTTCGGGAGAAGGATCGCTCAATTTCTTGCCAGCCATAGGCCCTCCCTCCAATCCGGAAAACAACGATGCCCGCCCGACCCGGAAGGTCGAACGGGCAGCAACACCATCTCAGTACATCCGTGAAATGGGTAGCGGCTTAGCCGAGCGAAAGATTTTCCGCACTGGTCTTGCCACGCTTCTTGTCGTCCTTGATCTCGAAATTGACCTTCTGGCCTTCAGCCAGGCCGGAAAGACCCGCCCGCTCGACCGCGCTGATATGCACAAACACATCGTTGCCGCCGTCGTTGGGCTGAATGAATCCAAAACCTTTTTGACCGTTGAACCACTTGACCGTACCTGTCGCCATATCTCTTCTCCAAAGCGCATCTGCGCTGTTCGCATGAACACCATGCGATTCAATCCAATTCAACGATGTCTTCGGAAAAAGAGCCCGTAGGCGCAGTCAACAAGGCAAAGCGGCAATCGAACGGACACAACATATAGATTTGCCGCAGTATTACAAGTCTCCGCGCCCAACTAAATGCCAGGATGGACCAAGACTGCATAGGCTAGGTTAATGGGCGCCAAGTCAAGGCAGACCAAGTCAACCTGACAACTGGTCCGTCCACGGGAGATTCCGGCCAGACGACCGGGGCGCGACGGGAACCCGCCCGCCTGCTGCGCAACGAAGGCGGGTTCCGCCGCGATCCCCAAGACCACAGCGGCATTCCTTCCCGGCCTATTTGCTGGCCAGATAGGGGCACCCTCCCTCGGCCATCGGCCGGAACGCCTCGTCGCCCGGTACGGTCGAGAGATATTCGTAGAGATCCCATTTCTGCTTCGACTCCTCGGGCTTCTTGATGCGCATCAGGTACATGTCATGGACCATGCGGCCGTCCTCGCGGACCTTGCCGCCCTGCGCGAAGAAATCATTGACGGGAGTCTTGCGCATCTGCGCGATCACGGTTTCCGGATCGACCGAATTGGTCGCGGCGACGGCCTTGAAATAATGCCGCAGCGATGAATTGACGCCGGCCTGGTAGGCGGTCGGCATCGCGTCATGCCGCTTGAAGAATTCATTGCTGAATGCCCGCGTCTCCGGCGTGCGGTCCCAATAAAAGGAATCGGTGAACAGCAGATCATGCGCATGCGCCAGGCCGAGCGCGGGCACGTCGGTCAGCGTCACCTGCAGCGCGACCACCTGCATGCTCTGGCGGATGTTGAATTCATCGGCCTGCGCGACCGCGTTGCGAAAATCCGCACCGGCATTGGCGAGCGCGAGAATTTTGGCGCCGGACGACTGCGCCTGCAGCAGGAACGAGGAAAAATCCGCGGTGTTGAAGGGATGGCGGACCTCGCCGGTCACTTGTCCGCCGGCGGCCACGACGGACCTGGACGCATCACGCTCCAGCGCCTGACCGAAGGCATAATCGGCGGTGAGGAAAAACCACGGCGTGCCGCCGCGCGCCACCACCGCCTTCGCCGTTGCGTTGGAGGACGCATAGGTATCGTAAGTCCATTGCACGCTGGTCGGCGAACATTGCTTGCCGGTCAGATCGGACGAACCGGAGCCTGAGATCAGAAACAGCTTTTTTCGCTCGCGCGTCAGATTCTGGATGGCGAGCGCCACGGCGGAATTGACGCCTTCGGCGATGACGTCGACGCTCTTGTTGTCGATCCAGTTGCGCACGATGCCGACGGCGACATCCGGCTTGTCCTGGTGATCGGCGGAGATAATTTCGATGCGGCGGCCGGCGACCGTTCCGCCGATTTCATCCGCCGCCATTTGCGCCGCAACGACGGAGCCGGTTCCATTGCCGTCGGCATATTGGCCGCTCATGTCGGTGATGATGCCGACGCGCAACACGCCTTCCTCGGCACACGCCCAATTCGAAGCGCCCAGCGCCACCAGGCCACATGCAATGGCCTTGACCCTGCCAAACTTCATCGCGATTCCTCCCTGCCCTCGTTTAAGGCTTCTTTTGCTTGAGGTCCGGCCGGTATGCTGCCCGCCGCGACCCGAACGATGCCGTCTACAAACTACCGGGCGGCTTAGCAATGCTCCTGCGGCTCATGGCCGAAGGCCGCGCAGCCGGCCCAGCGAACCAGCAACGCCGGAACAGTAATCTAGGATCGAGGCGATCGAGAGATCTGCGTTGCCATCATAGATGCTTCAGCCAGGCCACGAGGACGGCAACGCAAAAGAACATTGTCATTGCACCGTTGCGCCGGATATTTCGACCAGCTTTTTCCATTTGATCAGTTCGCTGTCGAGAAATGCGTCAAACTCCGCAGGCGTTCCACCGACCGGTTCGCTACCTTGTTCGGCGAGCTTTTCCTGCACTTCCTTGGAGTGAAGCGCATCGTCCGTGGCGCGGTTGAGGCGCGCGATGATGTCCGGAGGCGTAGCCGCCGGGGCGAGCATGCCATTCCAGGCTGTTATTTCGTAGCCTGGCAGTGTTTCCGCGATCGTCGGAACGTCGGGCAGAAGCGAGGATCTTTTGACTGTGGTAACGCCGAGCGCTTTAACCGTCTCCGCGCGTACTTGCTGGATCACTTCGGCCAAGGGCTCGAACATGACCTGGATCTGGCCGCCGAGCAAATCAGTGAGGGCCACGGCGCCGCCGCGATAGGGAACATGGGTCATGTTCACGCCGGCGAGCACATTGAACAACTCACCGGCGATATGAGGCGAGGTGCCGTTGCCGGATGATCCGAAATTCAGCTTGCCGGGATTGGCCTTTGCGTAAGCGATGAAGTCCGCGACATTATTGCCGGGCACAGACGGATTGACGACGAGAACGTTCGGAATGCGGGCCGTTAACGCGATCGGCGCGAAATCCTTCTTCACGTCGAAGGCCAGCGTTTTGTAGAGGCTCGGATTGACCGCTAACGTGCCGTTCGTCGTCAATAACAACGTATAGCCATCAGGGTCGGCCTTAGCCACGGCTTCCGCCCCGATGTTGCCACCGGCCCCCGGTCGGTTCTCGACGAAGACTTGTTGCCCCAGACGCTCGGACAATGCCTGAGCGACAACCCGGGCCGTCACATCGGTGCTTCCGCCTGCCGCAAAGGGGACGATGATCCTGATGGGTCTCGTCGGCCATTTTGTTTCGGATTTTGCGGTCTCGGCGCTTTTAGTTTCAGTTCCCGCCGCAACAAAAAAAACCACGCTCAACGCGACTGCGAGCAACCATCCACGGCGCATTATTCATCCCCCCATTATTTCGGGTGTCTTAGGCGCCCTTGCAACACGGCGTCAAGGCGGCTCTGCGCTCGGTCACCCCCTTCGATCGGAGCAGACAGCAGTCAGTTACGACGTCGACGGCGCGCCGGGATAGCCCGACAACTCCCATTTAGGAGAACGACGAGTCGAGTCATGTCGCAACAGCAAACCGAAACTTGCGGACGGCGTGATCGTCAACATAAGCCGAGAACGATAAAAGAGCGGAGCGGTGTGACGCCCTCTCGGTTCGTTCGTCTCAGGACGAGGCCCAACGCCATCGTCGTGACTCAAAGCGGCCCCGGAGCGGAGTAGTCAGGCAGCATCCAATCGACGGAGCGGAGCAGAAAGCTTTCCGGGAGGGAGTTTCGCGGGCTTCGAGACTGACTCCATCTTCTCGATGCGATCGCACGTCACACAATGGAACACGTGCAAGATGACGATTGGATATTTCTCGATCAGTTCTGAGCGTACCCACGTCATCGGAACGTTGCAGGCGGAACAGATCGGTGACTCAAATCCTTCAAGCGAGTCCTTTAACCTGTCAACCATGCGAGTTTTCATGACCAGATTACGAGGATACCATTGGTAGATTAGGGCACTGCCAAAATCAAACTTGGACAGCCCCTCAAATTCTCATGCCACCTCCCCGAACGCGCCGCGCTGAAATGCACCGAAGCCCGCAATAGCCGCGCGCGGTGTGCATCCAGATCGCTCTCGGCCGCGCGGAAGGGGCGTCGACCGTAGTCCCGCCTTCTCGCCGAGGTCGGCGCAAGCGTAATGCCTCGCCCTGATTGTCTATTTTACGCTTTCCCTTGGTTGACTTTGCCATGGCCCTTCGCCCATAAACCGCCGGACCGCGAGCCCCGTGATCGGGTTTCGCGGTCTTCACGTCTCCACGGCTCGTCCCATCGCTGTTCCAGCGGATGGAGTTGGACGCCGTCGAGCGGGGGAGTGTCCCGAGTGGCAAAGGGAGCTGACTGTAAATCAGCCGCCTCATGGCTTCGAAGGTTCGAGTCCTTCCTCCCCCACCAATTTGATTTTGTTGATGAATTTTGATTGGCGAAGGCCCATCCGGCCAAAGTAATTCGACATCTTTCGACACGTTTTGTTCTCTGGGGTCTGTTCTGTTATTGTTCTCTCCCCAAGGGGGACCCATCATGACCAGCAAATATGCCAGGGGATACCGTCGGCAACAGCGTGCCGAAGCGGCCAAGCAGATCTCGAGCCTCGACCGAGAAATGCTGGACCTGATGGGTAGTTGCGGCTCCCAAATTGCCATTCTCCGGAACCCGTGAGACAAGCTCGCTCCATGGGTGATCGCGACCGAAAGCAGCAGTTCCGCCGTGGAGGCGGCAAACCGGGGGGAAAACGCCAGGAATCCGGCCATCAATCCGGCCGTCCGGCGTGGCGTGACCGCGGAGAGGCCGGTGACGGGCCGGTCATCCTCTATGGTTGGCATACCGTGACGGCGGCGCTCGCCAACCCGCAGCGGCAGATCCGCAAGCTGTGGCTGTCGGAAAACGCGGCGCGGCGCCTCGCCGACGAGCAGATCGACAGCCGCGTGACGCCGGACATCGTCCGGCCGTCGCTGATCGACCAGCGCCTCGGCCCCGACGCGGTACACCAGGGCCTGCTGGCCGAAGCCGATCCCCTGCCCTCGCCGGATATCGATACGCTGCCGACCGACGGCATCGTGCTGGTGCTCGACCAGATCACCGACCCGCACAATGTCGGCGCGATCATGCGTTCGGCCGCGGCCTTCGCGGTCAAGGCCATCATCACCACCGCGCGGCACAGCCCGGAGGCGACCGGCGTGCTGGCGAAATCAGCCTCCGGCGCGCTGGAACTGGTGCCGCTGGTCACGGTGCAGAATCTGGCGCGCGCGCTCAACGAGATGAACGAGCGCGGCTTCATGACCGTCGGGCTCGACAGCCAGGGCAGCGAAAATCTGGCCGCGGTGAATTTGCAACAGCCGCTGGCGCTGGCGCTGGGCGCCGAAGGCAAAGGCCTGCGGCAATTGACGCGCGAGACCTGCAGCGTGGTGGCGCGGCTCGACATGCCCGGCGAGATCAAAAGCCTGAACGTCTCGAACGCCGCGGTGCTGGCGCTCTATATCGGCGCCAGCCGGCTCGGCCTAATGCGCTAAGGCGTTTTTCAAGCGAAGTGGATTGCGGTTCGGGTGAAGAAAACGCGTCGAAATGAGAATCTGGAACTTCGATCCTGATTCAATCAGAACCGAAGCTCTGGAAAAGCCGCGTCCACCCACGCATTCGGCGCGAGCGGACGCCAATGACGGGTAAGCCCGCGCGTCAGCGATAGACGTGATAGCGATGCCGCATGGCGTGGTAGCCAGCATGCGACGCATAGCGGTGATGGGCGAAGTAGCCGTAACGGATGCTGCGATGTCCCCAATGGCGATAGCCATAATGGCTGCGCCAGGGGCGAACGCGATGATAGCCGCGATAGGTGTAGATCACCGGGCCCTGGACGTATGGCGCGCCATCATAATAATGGTTGGTGGCATTGGCATAACGGCCACCGTCATAGCCGTAATAATAAGGCGCCTGCCGATACGCGTTCCAGCCGGAAACCGCGCTCTCCTGATAGGTCGGATACGGCGCGAAATCGCCGGGGCCGGTATAGGTCGGGCCCTGGTTGACATAGTAATATTGCGGCGTCGCCACCGGATAGCGATGATATTGCTGCACCGGATCGGGCAGCCGCTCATAGCCCCAGCCGCAACTATAGCAGCCTGAATAGACCGGCGTGTAGCTCTGTACGCACGGGCTTGCAAACCCGCACGCCATCGCCGGCACGGCGCTCGCAGCCATCATGGCCACGGCAATGGCCAATCCTGAAATCGTCTGACGCATTACGCTCTCCTGTCGAACTATTTTCTTGTTGTGGTGGATCTCGTTCCGCGGGCTTGCGATGTCCTTGAAGACAAAGGTCGTGGCGTGGCCCGGGGCGGTCTGCGGTTCTGTTCCGAGCTCTGGTCCTGATAATTCGACTGCGGCGCGACCACCACCGCCGGCGGATAAGGCGACACCAGAGGCTGCTGCGCCTGCGGCGGCGCGGATTGCGCGGACCAGGATTGATGATAGCTCTCGGCCGGCTTTGGCAGGACACGGTTCGGCGGCGGCTCGATTTCCAGACGTCCATAGCCGGGCGCGTGGCCAAGCGTCGGATAATAATGGCCGACCGGCGGCTCCGGCTCGACCGGATGGCCGCCATAGACCGTGACCGGTGGCTGATAGTTTTTGCCCAGCCCCCATTCGCCTTCGACGACGGCGTAGGAAGCATCGACCCCGTTGATGATGATCGGCACGCCGGGGCGGCCGGGAATCACGATTTCAAAACCTTCGGCCGCGACGGCCGGCAGCGCCGTTCCGATCAAAAAGGCCAGTGCCAACCCAGCGCGCATCTGCTCGAAGCCCCGATTCGCGCGAACCCTAGCCGAAGGTTCGAACCGAAGGGTTAAGGTCGCGGCCCGAACCGCGGGTAAGCCTAACACGCAAGCCTTCGCATTCGCTCAATTGCCGGTGATCGCGCTATCGAAACGTTAACGACGGCGCGAATGATGCGCGTGGCCGCGCCGATGCCGATGACCCGGACGGCGGTCGCGATAAGGCAGCGATGCTGTGCGGAATCGCGATTTTGCCCGCGATCGGCGCCGGATTCCCGGCCTTTATAGCCCGGCTTTCCGCACCGTCGCCGGAACCGGCCCTCACATCGGTTTGAAAACATACACGCGATCGTTTCGGAACATCCGTTGCCGGAAACGGTTCTGACCGCGCGACCTTTTCGCCGCAACGCGCCGGCTGGAGTCCGCACGCAATCGGCGGACATCCCAAAATGTCATTCCAACCCGCGCATCTCATATCTCTCAGCACAACGGAGACGACATATGACGAAATTCAAGCTTCTTGGCGCAACCGCCGTGGTTCTTGCATCGACGCTGGCGGGCCCGGTGATGGCGCAGCAGGTGATCGACAATCCCGGCCGCTGCGCGCAATTTTATCCAAGCGCCAATTGCCTGAATAAAGGACCCGGCAATCCCTATACGGGCAACGGCTATCGGCACCGCGTCGCCTACAGGGACAGGGCCTATCAAAATACCGCCGCGCGCAACGATGGCTGGAACAACGACAACTGGAACAGCGGCTGGCATGACACGTGGAATGACAATCAGTGGGACCGCCACGATTCGGGCTTCTGGCCCGGCGATGTCGCGGCCGGCGTGGTCGGCGGCGCAGTGGGTGTAGCCGGCGCGGCGGTGGGCACGGCCGGCGCGATCGCCGCGGCGCCCTTCCATCGCGATTCCTATGCCCGCGATTCCTACGCCTATTATGATCCCAATATGCAAGCCAACGCTGGCTATAATGGCGGCTGGAACGGCTGGTACGGCTACAATGGGGACATCCACACCTATGCCGAGCGTAACGGCATCGTCTGCATCCCCGGCACCTGGTTCAAGGGCGCCGATGGCTTCCGGCACATTTGCCAGTAAGCCATCGCCCCCCTGCGCTTGCGGCGCAGGAACGGAGGAAGGCGGCTTCGGCCGCCTTTTTCTTGTCCTCATGTTCCTGTCCGCTACCCGCGGTTTCGGGATCACCGGCCGGCGCAGGCCGTCAGATCATGGCTGCGCGCATCCCTCTCGGCGCCGGCCGCGTCAGCGGACACGCCGAGACACCATTCGTAATGGACCGAAAACTCCGCCGACCAGCGCATGCCCTGCAATCCCGCGCCACAGCGCGGATTTTCCAGCGCTTTGCGCACCTCGGCCAGCGCCGCCCGGGCATATTGTTTGCAGAAAGCCGGATCTGCGGCACGGGCGCCGGTCGGTTCCGAGATCAAGGCCAGCGACAGCACCGCAACGGAAAGCGCCCTGCCGGTCATATCGCGCGCTCCCGCTGCCCCGATTCCGCCCGCTGGAATGTAACATCCCGCGCTGGCCGGGTGTTCACAAAGCGCGTGTTCGCGCCTGTAGCCCTTGGCAACCAACTCTGGTATTTGACGGCGCATCTCCCGGCTACCCCCGCCGGTCGCGGGGAGAAAAATGACAAAACGGCTTTGGATATCGATCGATATCGGAACGGTTTTGTCGGCCGGTTTAGCTCAGCGGTAGAGCAGCGGTTTTGTAAACCGAAGGTCGGGAGTTCAATCCTCTCAACCGGCACCAGCAATCTGGCCGGCATTTTCAATCCGGCGCCGCGATCTGATGGATTTTCGATTTGCCCCGAATCCAGAACGACCACAAAAACGACGATGTCAGTTTGAAGCGGCTGTCCTGTTCGCTTTGGGTATACGGTCTGCAAATCGGCCATGTCACCAAGCTTGATCCACATCAACCTGTTGCTTCGGCAAGCTCTCGATAAATAAACTGGATGATCGCAGCCGTGAGGAGATGAAGATGCCGCGTTTTGCCTGTCTGGCTGTGCTTGTGGTGCTGGGGATTTCCCTTCCAAATCTGGCCTGGCCCCAGGCTCCCAACGTGCTGACGGAACAGAGGGGTTATGTGCCCCATCTTTCCGAGATCATGTCCACGCTGCAATCACGCCACATCAAGCTCTGGTTCGCGGGCAAGTCCCGGAATTGGGAGCTGGCCACCTACGAACTGCAGCAGATCGATCAGAGCTTCTCCGATGCGGGCTCGTTCTATCCCGGCATTCCGGTCGCGGACATGACGCCGCTGACCGAACCGGCGCGCGAAATCGGCGAGGCGATCGGAGCCAAGGATTCCGCCAAGTTTGCGGCGGCCTTCAACCATCTCACCACCGCCTGCAATGGCTGCCATCAGGCGATCGGCCGCGGGTTCATCGTGGTGCAGGTGCCGGCCGCCTCGCCATTCAGCGACCAATCGTTCGCGCCGAAGGCCGGACACTGAAGCAAATATCGGAAAACCCGCCGCGAAAATAACCGCCACGCGGGACAGAGCGTTCAATCCCGACACTTAGTCGTGAGGCGGCAATTGAGGTGCCTCAATAGGCCGGTCGTGCTACCGTGCAACGTTCATTCGTCGCTACGTTTTGACGGAGAAATACGGTGGATGTGCAGGAGCTCGGGAAGCAGGAGAAGCCGGACGGCAACGCTTCGCCTCATGACCAAGTGAGTCAACCGGGCCCCGGCCATGATCCAAGCCGGTTACCGGTGCCTGTACCCGCCGGAAAACGCGTGCGGAATCGTCGCAAATGGATCGGCATCGCGCTTGTTCTCGCAGTAGCTGCGGCCGGCGGCGGCGGCGCCTATTGGTGGAAATATTATCATTCGCGGCTGCCGGACGGCATCGCGTTCGGCAACGGCCGGATCGAATCGGACGAGGTCGACATCGACACCAAATTCGCCGGCCGGATTTCCGAATTGCGGGTGGACATCGGAGATATGGTGACGACGGGACAGCTGGTCGCGCGCATGGACACGCGGGATTTGCAGCAGTCGCTGGAACGGGCTCAGTCACAAACCCGCCAGGCCGAGCGGGCGATCGCCGAAGCCACAGCCAATGTCGAACAGCAGCAGACCCAGCAGACCCTCGCCACGCAGGAGATGGACCGTGCGAAAGAACTGCTCAAGAACGGCTGGACCACGCAGGAGGTGTTCGATCAGAGGAAGCAGCAGCTCGATGCCGCCAATGCCGCGCTGATCGCCGCCAAGGCCAGGGTGGAGGAAAACGAGCATGCGCGGCAGGCGGCCGAACATGACGCCCAACTCTATACCGTCAACATCAACGACAACGACCTGATCGCACCGAAGGACGGCCGCATCCAGTACCGGGTCGCCAATATCGGCGAGGTGCTGCCGGCTGGCGGCAAGGTCTTCACGATGCTCGATTTCGACTATGTCTACATGGACATCTATCTGCCGACGATGGAGGCCGGCAGAATCAAGATCGGATCGGATGCGCGCATCGTGCTCGACGCCTATCCGGATCGCGCTATCCCCGCAAAAGTCTCGTTCGTCGCCAGCCAGGCGCAGTTCACGCCGAAGACGGTTGAAACCCAGACCGAGCGCGAAAAGCTGATGTTCCGGATCCGGGTCAAGATCGACCCGGAACGGCTGCACGAGCACCGGGACGCGATCAGAAGCGGGTTGCCGGGCCTGACCTATGTCCGCTGGGATCCCGCCACCGCCTGGCCGGACGCCTTGCGGGGCGAGCCATGACCGGGCAAGCGCCCGCGCTTGCCTCTCTCCGCGAAGTCACGCAGCGCTACGGGAAAGTCACAGCCCTCGACCGGATGACGATCGAGATTCCCGGCAATTGCATGGTCGGGCTGATCGGTCCCGACGGCGTCGGAAAATCGTCGCTGCTCGGCATCATCGCCGGCGCGCGCCGCTGCCAGTCGGGCGGCGTGACGGTCCTCGGCGGCGACGTGTCGGACGCGGCGCACCGGGCGTCGGTGTGTCCGCGCATCGCCTACATGCCGCAGGGACTGGGAAAGAACCTCTATCCGGATCTCAGCGTGCGCGAGAACATCGAATTCTTCGCGCGGGTGTTCGGCCAATCGCACCAGGAGCGTGAGCGGCGCATCGCCGAATTGCTCGACAGCACGGCGCTCGCACCGTTCGCGGACCGGCCGGCGAAGAAATTGTCGGGCGGCATGCGCCAGAAGCTCGGCCTGTGCTGCTCGCTCATTCACGACCCGGACCTCTTGATCCTCGACGAGCCGACCACCGGGGTCGATCCGCTGTCACGCCGGCAGTTCTGGGAATTGATCGACCGCATCCGGGCCCGCCGCGAGGGCATGAGCGTGCTGGTGGCAACCGCCTATATGGAAGAGGCCGCGCAGTTCGACTGGCTGCTCGCGCTGAATGCGGGAAGCATCCTCGCCACCGGCTCGCCGCAGCAGCTTCAATCGCAGACCGGAACGTCGAACATCGAGGATGCCTTCGTCAGCCTGATGCCGGGATCGCCCGGAAAGGAGAAAAGGGACGCAAGCACATCGGCGGTGCCTCCGCGCGTCGTGTCCGACGAGCCGCCGGTGATTGTGGCGAAAGACCTGACCTGCCGGTTCGGAGACTTCACCGCCGTCGACCGCGTCAATTTTGAAATCGGCCGCGGCGAGATCTTCGGATTCGTCGGCTCCAACGGCTCGGGCAAGACCACGACCATGAAGATGCTGACAGGCCTTTTGCCGGCGACCGCCGGACAGGCCTATCTGTTCGGCAAGCCGGTCGACGCCGGCAGCATGGAGACGCGCAAGCTGGTCGGCTACATGTCGCAGTCGTTTTCGCTCTACAGCGAACTGACCGTGCGGCAAAATCTCGAGCTTCACGCCCGGCTGTTCCATCTGCCCTCCGCCGTCGCGAAAGCGCGGATCGCCGAACTGGTCGAGACCTGCGGCCTGTCGGCTCATATCGACGATGACGCCGCCGAATTGCCACTGGGTATCCGGCAGCGGCTGTCGCTTGCCGTGGCGATCGTCCATAAGCCGCAACTGCTGATTCTGGATGAGCCGACCTCCGGCGTCGATCCGGTGGCGCGCGACCAGTTCTGGTCGCTGCTGATCGACCTGTCGCGGAATCAGGGCGTCACCATCTTCGTCTCGACCCATTTCATGAACGAGGCCGCCCGGTGCGACCGTCTCTCGCTGATGCATGAGGGGCACGTCCTTGCCACCGACACGCCCGAAGGGCTGGTCAGGGCGCAGGGAGCGCCAACGCTGGAAAGCGCGTTCATCCGCTATCTCGAACACGCAACCAACCTGTCCGGCTCCGCTTCGCAGCCACCGCCCGCGCCGCCGCTCCCGGCATCCCTGCTGGCTCCGGACAAGCGTCGGGACTCGCGCCGGTCCTATTTCAGCCCACAGCGCCTTCTCGCCTGCACCATTCGCGAAAGCCTCGAACTGACGCGGGATCCGATCCGGCTGATGTTCGCGCTGTTCGGGACCGCGTTCCTGATGATCGTTTTCGGCTTCGGCATCTCGACCGATGTCAACAACCTGTCCTTTGCGGTGCTCGATCGCGACCAGACCCCGGAAAGCCGCGCCTATCTGGAGGAGCTGCGAGGCTCGCCCTATTTTTCCGAAAAACCGCCGCTCGCGGATTATGCCGAGCTCGAGCGGCGTCTCCAGGCCGGCGACATCAAGGCCAGCATCGAAATCCCCCCGAACTTCGGCTTGAACATCAAACGCGGCCGGCCCGCCTGGGCTTCGGCCTGGATCGACGGGGCGATGCCGTTCCGGGCGGAAACGATCCGCGGCTATCTTCAGGGCATGCACCAGCTCTACCTCGCGGACCCCGCGGTCAAGACCACGGTGCCGACGACAGGCCCGCCCGCGGACGTCGAGATCCGGTTCAAATATAATCAGGATTTCGACAGCATTTACGCCATGGTGCCGTCGACGATCGCGATGCTGCTGGCGCTTTTCCCGGCGATCCTGATGGCGCTCGCGATCGTGCGCGAGAAGGAGCTCGGCTCGATCACCAATCTCTACGTAACGCCGGTGACGCGGCTCGAATTCCTGATCGGCAAGCAGCTTCCCTATGTCGGCGTCGCCATGATCAACTTCACGATCATGTTCGCGATGGCGCTGTTCCTGTTCGATGTGCCTCTCAAGGGAAGTTTCCTCACGCTGTTGATCGGCGTCATCATCTACGTGATCACGACGACCGGATACGGCATGTTCATCTCGACCTTCTGCCGGACCCAGATCGCGGCGCTGTTCGGCACGGCGATCCTGACCATCCTGCCGGCGTCGCAATTTTCGGGAATGCTGACTCCGGTATCGTCGCTGTCCGGATTCGGGCAGTTGATCGGACGCGCCTTTCCCATGACCTATTTCCGGCCGATCAGCGTCGGCACCTTCACCAAGGGCCTCGGCTTTACCGATCTCGCAACCAGCCTGCTGGCGCTGGCGGTCTTCATCCCGGTCCTCACCGCCGGGAGCCTGCTGCTGCTTCGCAAGCAGGAGGCGTGAAGCTGATGTGGTCGCTGTCGAACATCTTCTGGCTGGGCACGAAGGAACTGCGCAGCTTCATCCGCGATTATGTCCTGCTCGGCCTGGTCGTCTACTCGTTCTCGCTGGCGGTGATCAGCCAGGCGCAGAGCAACTCGCAGGAACTGCACAACGCATCGATCGCCTATGTCGATGAGGATCACTCGGAACTCTCGCGCCGCATCGCCCGGGCATTCCTGCCGCCCTACTTCAAGCCTCCGGTCCCGATCAGCGAACACGACATCGACCACCTCATGAACAACGGCCAGTATACGTTCGTGATCGACATTCCTCCCAATTTCGAGCGCGACGTGCTCGGCGGCCGCCAGCCGGCGCTTCAGGTCGATGTCGATGCGACGGCCATGGTGCAGGCCGGGCTGGGGTCCGGCTACGCGTTGCAGATCATCGACACCGAGGTTGCGGATTTCCTGTCGCGATCGGAGGGTTCACCGCCTCCGCCCGTCAACCTCGCGATCCGGATCGCGTTCAACCCGAATGTCGATACCGCCTGGTTCACAAGCGTCATGGGCATCATCAACAACGTCACCATGCTTGCGATCATCCTGGCCGGCGCTGCGATCGTCCGGGAACGCGAGCACGGAACGATGGATCACCTTCTTGTCATGCCGCTGACGCCGTTCCAGATTGCGATGTCCAAGATCTGGGCAAACGGGCTCATTATCGCGATTGCCGTGGCTCTTTCGCTGTATCTGGTGGTACGGTTGCTTCTCGGAATACCGATCGCGGGCTCGATCCCCCTGTTCATGGTCGGCGTCGTCATCTATCTCTTCTTCGCGACTGCGATCGGCATTTTCCTCGGCACGGTTGCCCAATCGATGCCCCAACTCGGTCTGCTCTATATGCTGATTGCCGTGCCGATGAACCAGTTATCGGGAAGCGCGACGCCGCTCGAAAGCATGCCGGTGTGGCTGGCGACCGCGATGCAGGCGTCCCCCTCGACGCATTTCGTCTCGTTCGCGCAGTCGATCCTTTATCGCGGCGCCGGCATCGATGTCGTCTGGCCGCAGTTCCTCGCGGTCGCGACGATCGGCGCCGGGTTTCTCGGCCTGTCGATCTGGCGCTTTCGAGCCGTCGTCGCGCAGTCCTCATGATGGGGGATCCGGACGTGACGAAGCAGGCTGCAAATATCGAAGCGGCCGACCCTTCATCGGCCGGTCGTCCGGTTGTCGGCGACGCGCATGACGCCGACGGATTGAGCAGCGTTGAGGCGACGTCGCGGATTCAGCGTTTCGGCCCCAATGCCACCCCGGACGCCGACCGGAATCCGCTGCGTCAAATCCTCGGCAAGTTCATCGCGCCGGTACCCTGCCTGCTCGAAGCGGCAATCGTGCTGCAACTGGTGCTCGGCGAATATATCGAAGCCTCGATCATCGCCCTGCTTCTGGTGTTCAACGCGGCGCTCGGGCTGTTTCAGGAAGGCCGCGCCCAGGCGACGATCACGGCCCTGAAGTCGCGGCTGGCGCTGAACGCCTCGGTTCGCCGCGACGGCGCCTGGACGATCCTGCCCGCCACCGCGCTGGTGCCGGGCGACATCGTCAAGCTGACGCTCGGCAGCGTCGTGCCGGCGGACGTCCATCTGCTTGAGGGAAACGTCCTGCTCGATCATTCGATGCTGACCGGCGAATCGATGCCGATCGAGGCCACCGGCGGCGCCGAGACCTATGCGGGCGCGCTGGTGCGGCGGGGCGAGGCCGTCGCAACCGTCACCGCGACCGGCGTACGGACAAAGTTCGGACGGACCGCCGAACTCGTGCGCACGGCGCATGTGGCGAGTTCCGAGCAGAAAGCCGTATTCCGGGTCGTGATCTACCTTGCCGCGATCAATGGCGCGATCACGGCCTGCCTGATCGGCTATGCCGTTTTCATCCATATGCCGATCACCGAAGTCATTCCGCTGGCGCTGGTCGCCGTGCTCGGCTCCGTCCCGGTCGCGCTGCCTGCGACCTTCACGCTGGCGACCGCGATCGGCGCCAGGCTGCTCGCCCGGCAAGGCGTTCTGCCCACGCGCCTGTCGGCGGTCGACGAAGCGGCCACGGTGAACGTGCTTTGCGTGGACAAGACCGGGACCTTGACGCGCAACGAACTGGCCGTTTCCGCCATCGTCCCGATGCCCGGCCATGACGAAGCGCAGCTTTTGATGCTGGCGCGGCTGGCCAGTTCCGACGCCGGTCAGGATCCGGTCGACGCGGCGGTTCGTGTGGCCGCGATCGCGGCTTCCGCCGACGATGCGCCGAAGCTGACAAAATTCGTCCCGTTCGATCCCGCCACCAAGATGGCAGAGGCCTTGGCGACGGATTCGGCTGGTGCGGCGCTCAGGATCGTCAAGGGCGCCTTTGCGATCGTCGCGAGTCTTTCGCAGGCCCCGGCCGAAGCTACAGCAAAGGCGAACGAATTGGAGACGCAGGGCTTCCGGGTTCTCGGCGTTGCTTCCGGCACCGGCACGTCTTTGAAATTCGCCGGCTTACTGGCGCTCAGCGATCCGCCGCGCGCGGACTCCGCGGGCTGTATCGCCGATCTGCGCCAGCTCGGCGTGTCCGTCGTGATGGCGACGGGTGACGCGGCAACGACCGCCGCCGTGGTGGCCCATGCCGTCGGGCTCGACGGTCCCATCGCCCCTGCCCGATCGATTCCGGACCGCCTCAATCCGGATGATTTCGCCGTCTTCGCCGGGGTGCTGCCCGAGGACAAATACGCGCTGGTCAAGGCGTTCCAGAAAGCCGGAAACACGGTGGGAATGTGCGGCGACGGCGCCAACGACGCGCCCGCACTCCGGCAGGCGCAATTCGGCATTGCAGTGTCGACGGCAACCGACGTCGCCAAGTCGGCTGCCGGCATCGTCCTGACGGAAGCCGGGCTTTCGGGAATTCGAACGGCCGTATTGGCTGGACGCGTGGCGTTCCAGCGCATCCTGACCTACACGCTGCGATCGATCGTGCATAAGGTCCGCCAGGTGCTGTTTCTGGCTGTCGGCCTGGTGATCACGGGTCACGCGATCCTGACGCCGATGCTGATGGTGATCTCGATGGTCACCGGCGATTTCCTTGCGATGTCGTCGACCACGGACAATGTGCGTCCGTCTCCCAGACCGAACAGCTGGCGGATCGGCCGGCTGACACGGGCGGGCGCGGTCATGGGCGTCGTCGATCTCGCGTTTTGCGTCAGCGTGCTGGCGATCGGAAAATACCGGCTGCAATTCGATATCGATACGCTGCGAACCCTGACGCTGGTCACGCTGGTCTTCAGCGGACAGGCCCTGTTCTACGTCGTGCGCGAGCGCGAGCATTTGTGGTCGTCGAGGCCGAGCGCGATCGTCGTGCTGTGCTCGATGGCCGACCTGCTGATCATCCCGTCGCTTGCCGTTAACGGGATTTTGATGGCGCCGCTGCCGATTGCCGTCGTGCTCTCGATATTCGGCGCGGCGATCATGTTTGCCTTCGTCCTCGACGCGGTCAAATCAGTGACCTTCCGGCTGTTCAAGGTGACGTGATGACGGCAGTCCTGGCAAAGGGTCAAATACAAGCTATTGGCCGAAAATAACTTTCATCATCCGGTGATATATCGCGGCAAGCGTGTGCCGAACCTGGCCGCCCTATTTCGTTGACAAGGATCAAGCAGATTCTGCTACGGCCGGCTTATTGAGCATCAAGGCCCCGATGCTTCGCCCAGGTGATTTCATGCTCCAGACAAGTGACGCTGTCCTACCCCACGATGCCACCGCCGACAGCAACAAGCACGCTGAACTGGTCCCCGCGGCGCCGCGATCCGTCGTTCCGCTCGGACCTGTGCCCCGCCATCCGGCCGGCATGGCCGATGGCAGGTCGTTCGACCGGCTGCTGCACGCCTGGCAGGCCAAGGCAACCGGATCGCTCTCGCCCATTTCATTGATGCTTGCCTATCTCGACTGGTCCCTGCACCTCGCCGACGCGCCCGAACGGCGGCTCGGGCTCGCGGTCAAGGCCGCCAAGCAAGCGCAGCGCCTGCTGTCCGCTGCCGACTGGACACAGCCCGAGCCTGAAGACCACCGCTTTCGCGACGAAGCCTGGTCGCAGCCGCCTTTCAATACGATCGCGCAGGCCTTCCTGTTGACGGAAGAATGGTGGAAGGAAGCGACCACCGGACTTCCGGGCGTCACCAAGTCGCACAGCGACGTCGTCACGTTCGACGCCAGACAGCTTCTCGACATCTTCTCGCCGTCGAATATTCCCTGGCTCAACCCGGAGGTATTGCGCGCCACCGTGCAGCAGTCCGGCGGCAATTTCGTCAAGGGATTTATGAATTACGCCGAGGATATGCGGCGGATCGCGAGCGGACGCCTTATCGACGACGTGGAAGGCTTCGCTGTCGGAGAGAACCTCGCGGTGACGCCGGGAAAGGTCGTCTTCCGCAACGACCTGATGGAGCTGATCCAGTATGAGCCGGTGACTCCCACCGTTCGTCCCGAGCCGATCCTGGTCGTGCCGGCGTGGATCATGAAATACTATATTCTGGATCTGTCGCCGGGAAACTCCTTCATTCGCTATCTGGTGTCGCAGGGCTTCACCGTGTTTTGCATTTCATGGCGAAATCCGGGGCCGGAGCTGCGCGAGATGTCCTTTGACGACTACCGCCAGCTCGGGGTGATGGCGGCCATCGACGCGGTTCGCGCGATTTGCGGCGACGAGAAAATTCACGCCTGCGGCTACTGCCTGGGCGGCACGCTATTGTCGATCGCCGCGGCGACGATGGCCCGCGAGGGCGACGACCGCCTTGCGACCGTCACGATGCTCGCCGCCCAGACCGACTTCACCGAGGCCGGCGAGTTGCAGCTTTTCACCGACGAAGGCCAACTCGCACTGCTGGACGACGTGATGTGGCGTCAGGGTTATCTCGACAGCACGCAGATGTCGGGCGCGTTCCAGATGCTGCGCTCCAACGATCTGGTCTGGTCCCGCATGATCAAGAGCTACCTGCTCGGCGAGCGCGACCACCCCAACGATCTCATGGCGTGGAACGCGGACGCGACCCGGATGCCGTACCGGATGCATTCGCAATATCTGCACGCGATGTTCCTCAACAACGACCTCGCCGAAGGCCGCTTTCAGGTGGACGGACGGCCGATCGCGATCCAGGAAATTCACGTGCCGCTGTTTGCGGTGGGGACCGAGACCGATCACGTCGCGCCGTGGCGATCGGTCTATAAAATTCACCTGCTGAACAATGGCGACATCACGTTTGTCCTCACCTCGGGCGGGCATAATGCCGGCATCGTCAGCGAACCCGGCCACCGCCATCGTCATTACCGTTTGGCGCATCGGCCGCGCCGGGGCCTGTATCTTGCTCCGGAAGAATGGATGTCGGCCGCAGCTCCGCAAGAGGGGTCCTGGTGGCCGGAATTGGTCAAATGGCTGGCCGGTTATTCCGGCGCGCCGGTGATGCCGCCACCGCTCTCCTCTCCGGAGATGGGCTATCCCGCCGTCTGTGATGCGCCCGGCAGCTATGTCCGGGAAAGCTGAAGGAGCGCTCGATATGGACGCCGTAATATCCACGACCAGCGAATTCATCGAGAACCGGACCTATGACGAGGTCGCGGTCGGCGATCAGGCCAGTCTTTCCAAGACCATCAGCCAGCAGGACATCGATCTGTTCGCGGTGGTTTCCGGCGACGTCAATCCGGCCCATATGGACCCGGCCTATGCGCGGACCGACATGTTCCACCGCATCATCGCCCACGGCATGCTCAGCGCCGGGCTGATCTCCAGCGTGCTCGGCACCAGATTGCCCGGACCCGGCACGATCTATCTGGGCCAGGATCTTCGCTTCCTGCGGCCGGTCGATATCGGCGACACCATCACCGCCAGCGTTATCGTCAAGGAAAAGCATCCCGAGAAGGGCGATCTGGTTCTGGAGTGTCGCTGCGTCAATCAAAGCGGCGAAGTGGTCGTAACCGGGACCGCGCATGTGCGGGCGCCGACCGAAAAAGTGCGCCGGCCTCGCATCGAACTGCCGAGCGTCCGCCTCAGCCGCCACGAACGATTCCATGCCGTGATCGGCGAGGCGACCGCCGGCAGCGGCCCACCCGTCCCGACCGCAATCGCCCATCCTTGCGATCCCGAATCCGTCGGCGCCGCGGTCGAGGCCGCCTCCGCCGGGCTGATCGAACCGATCCTCGTCGGCCCGAAGGCGACGATCCTTGCAGCGGCGAACACGGCGAAACTCGACATTTCCGCATTCCGGCTGGTCGATACCGCCCCCCATGAAGCGGCGGCCGCAGCGGTCGGTCTCGTCCGCAAAGGCGAAGCCGCGCTGCTGATGAAGGGCTCCCTGCACACAGACGAGCTGCTTCACGCGGTGCTGGAGCCCGGCAGCGGATTGTCCATCGGTCGCCGGCTAAGCCACGTCTATCTGATCGACGTGCCCGGATATCCGCGGCCGCTGCTGATCACCGACGCCGCCGTCAATATCGCGCCCGACCTCGATCAGAAGCGCGACATCGTGCAAAACGCCATCGACCTCGCCCATGTCATGGGAATCCAGTTGCCGCGCGTGGCGCTGCTGTCGGCGGTCGAGACGGTCAACCCGAAGATCCGCTCCACGCTCGATGCGGCGGCGCTCTGCAAGATGGCCGATCGAGGCCAGATCACCGGAGCCCTGGTCGACGGTCCGCTGGCGTTCGACAACGCGATCAGCCCGGCCGCGGCAAAGGAAAAAGGGATCGTCTCCGAGGTCGCGGGCCGCGCCGATATCCTGGTCGTTCCGGATCTCGAGGCCGGCAACATGCTGGCGAAGCAATTGACATTCCTGGCCGGCGCCGACGCCGCTGGCGTCGTGCTTGGCGCGCGCATCCCGATCATCCTCACCAGCCGGGCCGATGCCGAGCGCACGCGGCTCGCCTCATGCGCCGTTGCGGTCCTGATCGCGCGCAATCGCGCCGCCGCGGCGCAAAAAGCGGCAGGAGTCTAGAGGTGACGCAAGCAATCCTCACGCTCAACGCCGGCTCCTCGAGCATCAAGTTCTCGCTGTTCGAAATTGGGGCCGGAGACACGATGACGCTTGTCTCCAAGGGCGAGGTCGAAAGCATCGGCAGCGCCCCGCATTTCATCGCACGCGATATGCAGGGAAAGATCCTGGCCGAACGCCGCTGGGCGAAGGCCGATGAGGACTTCGGCCCGCTGCTCGAGGAGATGATCGCGTGGATCGAAAAGGATCTGGGAGGCGATACGCTGATGGCGGTCGGCCACCGCATCGTCCACGGCGGCCCGGATCACGATCGGCCCGAACGCGTGACCCCAGACCTGTTGAAATTGCTTGAGCGGCTGACTCCGCTGGCGCCGCTGCACGAACCGCACAGCCTGGCGCCGATCTACGCCATCGGCAAGATCCGGCCCCAATTGCCGCAGGTCGCCTGCTACGACACCGCATTCCATCACGCCCTGCCGAAGGTGGCGACGCGCTTCGCGCTGCCGCGCGAGTTCGAGGCCGAAGGCGTGCGGCGCTACGGCTTTCACGGCCTGTCCTACGAATATATTTCCCGTCAATTGCGCAAGCTTGCCCCGGATCTCGCGAATGGCAAGGTCATCGCCGCCCATCTCGGCAACGGCGCCAGCCTGTGCGCCATGCAGGGAGGCCGGAGCATCGATACGACCATGGGCTTCACTGCGCTGGACGGGTTGATGATGGGAACGCGGTGCGGGTCGCTCGATCCCGGCGTCGTCCTCTATCTGGAGCAGGAGAAAAAGATGACCGCCAAGCAGGTCGAAGATCTGCTTTATCGCAAATCCGGCCTGCTCGGGGTTTCGGGAGGCCTTGCGAGCGACATGCGCACGCTGCTCGCAAGCCAGGACGTTCACGCCAGGGAAGCCCTCGAACTCTTTGTCTATCGCATAGCCCGCGAGGTCGGCGCCCTGACCAGTTCGCTTGGCGGGCTGGACGGCATCGTCTTTACCGCCGGGATCGGCGAGCACGCGCCGCCGATCCGGGCGTGGGTGTGCGAGCGGCTGCGCTGGCTCGGCGTGATCCTCGACGAGAAGGCCAATGCCGACGGAGCCGATGTGATCAGTTCCCCGCAGAGCCGCATCGCCGTTCGCGTGATCCCGACAGACGAAGAAGCGATGATCGCCCGCCACACCCTCGATATCGTGCGCGGAGTGTCTCCAGCCTAGAGCACGATCTTTTCGAAAACGCTTCCCATGTTCAGGATCATGCTCCGGTCATAAGGACTATCTCGATGGCAAACGCCGATGTCACGCCGCTGGCCACTCCCCTTGTCGATCTGCGCGGCAAGAAGGGTCTCGTGATCGGGATCGCCAATGAGCACAGCATCGCGGCCGGATGCGCCGAGGCTTTTGCCCGCAGCGGCGCCCGTTTGGCCGCAACCTACCTGAACGACAAAGCCGAGCCCTTTGTCCGCCCGGTCACCGACCGGCTCGGTTGCGAATTGCTGCTGCCCTGCGATGTCCGGATTCCCGGCCAACTGGAAGACGTGTTCTCCCGCGTCCAGGCCGCCTGGGGCGGCCTCGACTTCCTGCTGCATTCGATTGCCTTCGCGCCCCGTGATGACCTGCATGGCCGGGTGACCGACTGTTCCGTCGCGGGCTTCGATATCGCGATGGAGGTCTCGTGCCACTCCTTCATCCGGATGGCGCATCTCGCCGAACCCCTGATGGCGGGCGGCGGCTGTCTTCTGGCCGTGACCTTTTACGGCTCCGAACATGTGGTCAAGAACTACAACCTGATGGGGCCGGTGAAGGCCGCGCTCGAGAGCAGCATGCGCTATGTGGCCGCCGAACTCGGGCCCAAGGGCATTCGTGCCCACGCGATATCGCCTGGCCCGATCAAAACCCGCGCCGCCAGCGGCATCGACCAGTTCGACGAGTTGCTGGAAGCCGCCGCCTTGCTCGCGCCGGAGCATCATCTGGTGGAAATCAGCGACGTCGGAAATCTGGCGGCGTTCCTCGTCAGCGATGCCGCCCGCCGCATTACCGGCACGGTGATTCCGGTCGATGGCGGCGCCCACATCACCGCGTAATTCGCAAAATCTGCCTATCGGGTCTTCGGACGAAAGCCTGCCCCATGCCCGGATGGCGGAGTGGCTTCCGGTTTGCACAACAAACACGGGCCGGAACGCCCGACCCGATCCAAGGCAACCATCGAACTAAAGTTACGTGTTGTTTTTCCGCATACGGCGCGCATCGCGTGCCATTTCGAGGCAGATCTTCAGTTCGACATAGCTGGGCGTGCCGTCCATGCCGGTTTCCTGCAGGCACTCGCGCTGGTCGTGGGCGATGAAACCCGACCATTCCGGCTGCAATGCGTCGCGCGCCGTCTGTTCGTCGGACACGCATTGCTGCAGCGACTCGGAGACGCCGGAAATGGTCGATATCTCGGCGCGGCAATTGGCAGTGATGTCGAATTGGGGCATCGCAGCGGCCGCCCCGGCCGCAGGGTGGGCCGCAATCATAAGATGCGAAGTGGCAAGCAGTACCGCGAAGGTAGGAAACACATTGCTCTCCTGTCGTTTGGCTGTGAGCAATATTGGACCACGACCAGCCCCGCCTTTTGACCAGCATCAATTGGGCCGCCGACTTTCTCCGCTTGAATGTTGATTTAGCTCAATATCGCCGCTTCGCGGAGCGCCTAGCGTTTAAACAAAGTAGCACAGGAGACGAGCATGTCCGAGCAGGAGAATGTGACGAGCTTAACGCCAGCTTTCGCTGCTGCGCTGCACCAACGTTCGGCCCAAGCCATGAATATCCAGGCCGAATTCGGCAGGAAACTGGTCGAGGTGAACAGGCACTGGTTTGAACAGATTCAGATCGAATCCAGCCAGTGCTGGGATGTGCTCTGGAAAGCCAGCGCCGCCACCTCGTTGACCGACAAGGCGAAGATATTTCAGGACTATTTGCGGGACTTCACCAAACGCGCGACCGACGACGCAAGCTACATGATGGAGAACGCTCGGGCGCTCGGGGAGATCGAGACCCGGATTTTCGCGCCTTCGGGACGGGCAGCAAGCGATGCCGCGGCCACGCCCGCCGAGCCGTCATGACGTCAGCCTGGATGTGAATCCGCCGGGCCAAGCAGAGCCCGTAGCTTAACGCCTCATGAAAGGGTGGGAATTTGTAATGGATACCAATCGGCGCTGGCAGGCGATCACGACAGCGCCGTTCGGGCGAGATCTTGAACTTGCGGTCATTGAAGGCGACGATGTTCACCGGCTGGTATTTCCATGTCGGCGGATACTCAGCGGATGGACAAACACGATCACGCAGGCTCCGGTCCACGTCAATCCGACGCATTGGCGGCCGTGGGAGGAGAAGACCGACTAGGCAGGCTTCTGGAGGCCATCAGTTGCCAGCGGACCTGCAACCTTCGCCTCTTCTTCGGCAAGCAGCCGTTCAATAATACCCCGTTTCTTAGGGTCGGTTTCGGCTTCCAATAGTTTCTTGAAATGCTCAATGTTCAGGCTAGCGACGGTCCTGTCCATTGGGATGTCTCCTTGCAGACCCTGCCCGTGAAACATTGCACGACGTTCCGGAGGGAACAAGGGATGATAGATGAGGATTCGGATAGGCTAGTGACGGCCCGTTACAGACAGGATACCCAATAGCTGTCTTTCCTTTCCGTTCCATGTCACGATGTCCGATGAAAGCCTCCAATAACGCATCCCGTCCCCCGTCCAAGCCGGGTTCGGCCGGGCAGGGTCGCGTCTTGTATCGATACGGCACGGCGGCAGCCGTGGTCGCGCTGGCGCTGGCTTTCCGTTTTCTGCTGCGGGCCGATTTCGAAGGCCGTGCTTTCACAGCCATGTACGTGCCGGTGGTCATTTTCTCGACATTTGCTGGGGGCCGCGGGCCTGCCATTTTTGCAACGGTTCTATGCATCGCGATCAGCATCGGCTTTCTCGGACCTGTCCAGTCCCTGGAAACCGCCAATCTCATCGACATCACGTTCTTCGCGGTGCTGGGCCCGGTTATCGGCGTGATCGGCGACCGGCTGCTGCGCGAGTCCGAAGATGCAAGCTACCGGCAGGCGCAGCTTCAGTCGATTCTCGACACCGTTCCGGAGGCGATGATTCTCATCGACGATCGCGGCAACATGCGCTCTTTCAGCGCGGCTGCCGTGAGGCTGTTCGGCTGGTCTCCCGACGAAGTAATCGGCCGCAACGTGTCGCTGCTGATGCCCTCGCCCTACCGCCAGGAGCACGACCATTATCTCAAGCGCTACAGGGATACGGGTGAGAAGCGCATTATCGGCATCGGCCGTATCGTGGTCGGCGAACGACGGGACGGCTCAACCTTTCCGATGGAATTGGCCGTCGGCGAAGCCGAAGTCCGCGGCGAGCGATTTTTCACCGGATTCATTCGCGACCTGACCGAGCGCCGGACGCAGGAGCGGCGGATGCAGGAATTGCAGTCCGAACTCGGGCACGTCTCGCGCCTGACGGCCATGGGCGAGATGGCCTCCTCCATCGCCCATGAACTCAATCAGCCGCTCTCGGCCATCACAAACTACGTCCGGGGCGCCGCCGTCCTCCTGAACGCCTCGCCCCCGGATACGCACCGGCTGCGCGATGCGCTGGACCGCACCGCCGTCCAGGCGTTGCGCGCCGGCGACATCATCAAGCGTTTGCGAGAGTTCGTCGCCAAGGGCGAGACGCAGCATACGCTGGAGAATCCCGCGACCCTGATGGAAGAAGCCGCCGCGCTCGCGCTGGTCGGCGCCAAGGAGCAGAACGTCCGCGTCGCCTTGCAGTTCGACAGCGAATTGCCGGCCATCGCCGTCGACAAAATTCAAATTCAGCAGGTCGCGCTCAACCTCATCCGCAATGCGATCGAAGCGATGGAGACGACCGAACGGCGCGAGCTGACCCTGACTGTGGCCCGCGACGAGAACATGATATTATTTTCGGTCGCCGACACGGGAATGGGGATCAATCCGGCCGTCGCTGAGCAGCTTTTTCAGCCATTCCTGACAACAAAAGCGAGCGGAATGGGCGTCGGACTCTCGATCTGCCGCTCCATCATCGAAGCCCACGGCGGACGGATCTGGACCGAACCCGGCGAGGCCGGCGGCACGCGTTTCCAGTTCACGGTGCCATTTGTGGAGACAGAAGCCGGTCATGACGACGCATAAGCCCACGATCCACGTCATCGACGACGATCCCGCCATGCGGGATTCACTTGCCTTTCTGCTCGACGTCCACGGCTTCGACGTGAAGGTTCACGATTCCGCCAATGCCTTCCTCGATCAGGTGCCGGGCGCCAGCCTCGACTGCGTCATCTCCGACGTCCGCATGCCCGGGATGAGCGGCCTGGAGCTGGTGCGCAAGCTGAAAGCCGACGGCATCGCCTGCCCGGTCGTCATCATCACCGGCCACGGCGACGTCGCGTTGGCGGTCGAGGCGATGAAGGTCGGCGCCGTCGACTTCATCGAAAAGCCGTTTGACGACGACATCCTTCTCAGCGCGGTGCGCAGCGCGCTCACCGTCCGCGCGCCGAATGACGACGGACAGCGCCGGGCCGCCGAAGCCCGCCTCGCCGAACTATCGCCGCGCGAGCGCGACGTGTTGAGCGGCCTCGTCGCCGGCAAGATCAACAAGGTGATCGCGCACGATCTCGGCATCAGTCCCCGCACCGTGGAAGTCTACCGCGCCAATCTGATGGCCAAGACCGGCGCGCGCAGCATGTCCGAACTGATGCGGCTGGCCCTGGCGGCAGGGCTATAACGAACGCCCCGCCCGCCACTACAATTGGTGCGCGGTCCAGCTCACGAGATCCTTTGCCGCATTTCCGAATGCACTGTTGAAGGCGAGAGCCGCCGACGCTGGATCGAGTGCGGCGATCGCGCTGTCGCCCTGGAAGACGCGCGCAGCCTTGACCACGTTGGCGCTGTCGACCAGCTTGGCGGAAAAGCTGACCACGGCATGCGGCGACGGCTCCATCTGGACTTCGAACTGGCGCAGATCGAGAACCAGCCGGTTCCCGGAATCCGCCCCCGGTTCGGAGCGGAGCGGCGCATGGGCGATGTCATAGTTCTCGAAGCTTTGCAGCACGCGCGCCTGAAGCAGGATCGGAAGGCTGTCGCTCCACTGGGCGTCGTCAAATCCGGAATGGTCCGCATCGGGCGAGAACAGGAAGCGCTGCGTTTGCAGCCGCGCCACCGCGCTGGGCTCGGAGACCGAGAACTCCGCCTTCAGCGGTATCCGCGGCTCGTCGAATTTGCCGACCGCCGACAAATCATAGGTGGTTTTGCGCGCGGCCGCCGGACCGCCGCCGGTCATGCGTTCGAGACCTGTCATGATGCCGTCGAGCTGCGGCGTATTCCGCGCCAGGCCGTCGGCGAAGGTGCTGAGATTGGCAATGGTGTTGTGGAGGTTGTCGGCGTTGTCGCCGAGGATCGTATCGACACGCTGAAGCGCATTGCGCGCCGCCTGTGTCATGCTGGTCCCGGCGCCCTTTTCGGCCACCAGCGTACCACCTTCATCAAGCGCTGCGGTGCCGGCATTGCCACCTTCGAGCGCGACCACCGGAACGCCGGTCAGCCCCTGAAAATCGAGCCCGACCTTGGTGTCCTTGCGCACCGGCGTATGCTGCTCCACCGCGATCGTCGCGCGAACGGCGCGGGGCTGATCCGGCACCAGGCCGAGATCAGTCACCTCGCCGACGCGAATGCCGTTGAAGAGAACCGCCGCGCCGGTGAGAAGGCCGGGCACGGGCTCCTCGAACGCGATATGATAGCTATCCCGCTTTCCCACGCCTCCGGAATTATTCAGCCAGTAGACGAAGCCGAACACGGCTCCGATCGCGATGATCACAAAGGCGCCGACGATGACGAATGGTGCACGAGTTTCCATGATGGTCTCTAGGGTTGGTGGGGGGCGTGAATCATCTCGGCCCGGGCGCCGTGGAAGTAGGCTTTGACCCAGGGATGATCCGAAGCGCGGACTTCGGGAAGCGGCCCGAGGGCGACGATCCGGCCGTCAGCCAGCGCGGCGACACGGTCGCAGATCGTGGCAAGACTTGAGAGATCGTGCGTCGCCATCAGGACCGTGAGGCCGAGCGTTCGTTGCAGGATGTTGATCAGCGTATCGAATTCGCCGGCCGCGATCGGATCGAGGCCGGAGGTCGGCTCGTCGAGAAAAAGAATCGCCGGATCCAGCGCCAGCGCGCGCGCCAGCGCCACGCGCTTGGTCATGCCGCCCGAAAGCTCTGACGGCATCTTGTCGCCGTCTTCGCGCGAAAGCCCGACCATCTCCAGCTTGGCGGTCGCGATCTCGTCCAGTAATTGCTCCGACAAAGAAAAGCTTTCCCGCAGCGGCACCTGGATGTTCTGCCGCGCATTCAGCGACGAGAACAACGCGCCCTGCTGAAACAGCACGCCCCAGCGCCCGGCGGCCGGCCGCCCCTCGGCCGGCGCCACCGCGATGGTGCCGCTTCGCTTCGGCAACAGCCCGATGATCGTCCGCATCAGCACGGACTTGCCGCCCCCGGATGCGCCCACCAGACCCATGATCTCGCCGCTCATGACATCGAGCGACAAATGGTCGATCACGGTATGGCGGCCGAATCCAACCACCAGATCCTGCACATGGATCGCTACTTCGTCTGTCCCGTCCGTCATCACATTCCAATCGATGCAAAGAAGACCGCGAACAGGCCGTCGAGGACGATCACCAGAAAGATCGATTTGACGACCGAGGACGTGGTCTGGCGGCCGAGCGACTCGGCGCTGCCCTCGACACGAAGACCCTCCATGGCCGCGACAAGACCGATCACCAGCGCCATGAACGGCGCCTTGATGATGCCGACCTCGAATTGCGTCACCGAGACCGCTTCGTGCAGACGCGCGATGAAGATCGCGGGACTCATGCCGCCATAAAGCCACGCAACAAGCCCGCCGCCATAGAGCGCAGCCAGCGAGCCGATGAAGGTCAGGATCGGGAGCGCGATCACGAGGGCGATGATGCGCGGAACGATCAGCACCTCCATGGGATCGAGCCCCATGGTCTTGAGCGCGTCGATCTCCTCGCGCATCTTCATCGACCCGATTTCGGCCGTGTAGGCGCTGCCGGAACGCCCGGCGACCATGATCGCGACGATCAGCACCCCGATTTCGCGCAGCACCAGGATCCCGACCATGTCGACGACATAGGATTCCGCGCCAAAGCGGCGGAAGTGGAAAATGCCCTGCTGCGCAATGATGGCGCCGATCAGGAATGTGATCAGGGCCATGATCGGAACCGCCTGCCAGCCGACCAGCGAGAGCTGGTACACGGTCGAGGTGAGCCGGAACGAACGCGGATGGCGCAGCAGGCGCCACAGCGCCGCGCTGAACGCCCCCAATATGTCGAGAAATTCGATGACATCGATTCGGGAGGCCCAGACCGTGCGGCCCAGCATTTCCAGCCATGCCACCACCCGATGACCGGAGGAGACCGCAGCCGGACGGCTTCGATTCAGGCCGTGCATCTCCTGCATCAGGCCGGCCATCGGCGCCGCCAGATTGGTCACCGCGGCAGCCTGATCGGCTCCGGTGAACCGCGTCATCTTTTCGATCAGCCATGCGCCGACGGTATCGAGCTGGCTCACCGCCGAAACATCGATGCGGAAGCGGCGGGTGCGTTCGAGCAGCCCTGCATTCCGGTCGAACAGGGATTCAAGCGCTTCGGCATGGACCGCCGTCCACGCTCCGCTGGCGCGCAGGATCAGCGGGTCGCCCTCGACGGCGCGCAAATCTGGTACTTCATCCGTCACGATATTCCTCGCGCAAGTTGCGGCTACGTCAATAACGGTCGCGCAGCCCCTGTTGTTGACCCATCGCAATCCCGGACGCGAAGCAGCGCCGGCATCTTCTCCTGCCCACCACCCTAACCTTGCGTCAGCTCCAGCGTCACATTGACCAGGCCGCCGTCCTCGGCATCGGTCTTGGCCGAAAAGCCCAATTCGCGGCACATCGCCAGCATGGGGGAGTTTTCCTGCAGGACCTGGCCGGTCAGCCGCTTCAGCCCCTCGCTGCGCGCATAGCGAATCAAAAGCTCCATCAGGCCCCAGCCAAGACCTTTGCCCTTCAGGTCCGAGCGCAGCAGGATCGCATATTCGGCGGCCTCATACAGGGAATCGGAGTGCAGCCGCGCGACACCGATGACGTCCCGGCCTGCTTTGTCAAATGCGACAAAGGCCATGGCCCGCGCGTAGTCGAGCTGGACCAGCCGCGCCAGAAAAGCGTGCGGAAATTCCTTGATCGCGTCCAGGAAACGCAGCCTCAAATCGCTCAGATCCACCCGTCCGAGGAAACCGCGGATATCCGGTTCGTCTTCGGGCCGGATCGGCCGGACGAAAACCCGCCAATCGTCGTTCAAGGTCAGATCGGTCTCCCACTCCACCGGATAGGGACGAACGGCAAGACGCGTGTTGCCGGCGAACAAAACCGCCGGTTTTCCCACGCCGATCGCGGCATCGAAAGCGAACAGGCCGCCGTCCGCGAAACGAAGATCGATGCCGAGTTCACGAAGCGCGGGAAAATCGCCGATCATCTGGGACAATTTGACGACGGCAATGGCTGCCTCGTCGATCGCGACGGACGGCGGATCGGCGCAAGACAGCGCGATCGCTCCCTGAACGAAATCGCGCGCCAGACTCATGTCCATCGGCGGCAGGGCGAACGACCGGCCGTCTCGCCGCGCCACAGCGCGTCCATCGCGATCCAGCGTCATGACCGGACCAAAGACCGGATCATCGAACATCCCGATCAAGAACCCGCCATCAGCGCGAACGGCGTCGCCTGCCTTCGTCGGTAACGACGCTATCTCGTAGGCCGCCAGCAGTTCGGCGACTTCGCCGGAATCGAGCCGAGAACGGCCCTCGGCCATGGCGGCTGCGATGATCCGTTCGGCAGCGGCGCGATTTGCCTTGAATTCACCCGAAACACTCGGCGGCGTCACCGTCAGGAGGTCCATCGTTTCACGGTGGCGCACCAGATGCATGAAAGCGCGTATGGCCTCGTCTTCGACGGCGAAATGCGGGACGCCGGCCTGGTCGAGAATCGCCGTCGCCGCGGCATCGGCCCCGACAAACGAGGCGAGCACGGGCTTGGCCGAGGCGTGCCACAGCCGGCGATTCGCGGCGATGCATTCGCTCACCGCCGTGGCAATGGCGGCGGTGTCCGTTACGGCGGTGGCAACATGGATCACGACGACGCCATCGACCGCGGACTCAGACAGGAGAATGTCCAGCGCGGCCGCATACTCCGCCGGCTCCGCATCGCTTGCGATATCGACCGGGTTTGACGCCGGACCGCCAGCCGGCAGCGCGTCCTCGAGCCGGCGCTGTGTCTCGGGCATCAGCTCCGCCCGAACGCCGCCAAGCTCCTGCAGTTCGTTGATGGCGAGCACGCCGAGCGCGGCGCCATCGGTTAGAACGGCAAGACGTTTGCCCGCGGGCAACGGAGCCCGCCCCAGCACTTCGGCGCTGCAGAACATCTCGCCAAGACCAGCCATCCGCAGCAGTCCGGCCCGGCGAAACGCCGCGTCATAGACGGCATCGGACCCGATCGAGGCCTCGCCGTCCCTGCCCTCAGCCCCGTCGTTTTGCGCCACACATCCGGATCTGACGACCACGACCGGCTTCAATCGCGCCGCCGCACGCGCCGCCGACATGAACTTGCGGGCGTCCCTGACGGATTCCAGATGGAGCAGGATCGCGCGCGTCTTCTGGTCGAGCGCGAAATAATCGAGGCAATCGGCGATATCGACATCGAGTTCGTCGCCAACCGACACCAGGCCCGAGAAGCCGATCTGCCGTTCCGCCGCGCATCCGATCGCGGCCGCGGCGATATCGGCCGATTGCGAGATGAAGGCGAGATTGCCGCTTCGGGGCGAATGCGCGCCGAGGCTGGCGTTGAGTTTTGCACCCGGCATCGCGATGCCCAGGCTATTCGGGCCGACGATCCGCATGCCGGTCTTGCGCGCCGCCTGCCTGACCTGTTCCCACCGCGCGCCTTCGCCGCGATCAAAGCCCGAACTCAGGATCACGGCCCCCGCCACGCCGCGCGCGCCGGCCTCGGCCAGGATCGCCGGAACCAGCGCTGCGGGCGCCGTAACCACGATCAGGCCCGGAACGAATCCAAGCGCGGATAGTTTCGGCTGCGCCGCCAACCCGCCCACTTCCGCACGGTGAGGATTGACGACCCCGATTTGTCCGCCAAAGCCCGCGTCAAGAATATTGCGGATTACGGCCCGGCCGGGCGAGCGAAGGCACTCGCTTCCGCCTACCAGCGCGAGCGAGCGCGGCGCAAATAACCGGTCTAGGCGATATATAGACACTGCAAGGGTTCTGGCGCTCCAGGCTGCTGTCGGTCACGCTGCTCGCTACAACGATCGAGCGCGCGGAGGACATCGCTTCGTGCGATAATGCCGACGAGACACCCGGCCTTGTCAAGGACCGGAACGCTTTTCAACCGCTGTGTCACCATCATCTGCAACACGCGCTGGAGCTTCGTCTCCACATCGACGAAAACAACGTTGCGGCTCATGATCTCGTCCACCGTCGTTCCCACCAGATCATCATAATGCGGCAGGATGCAATCCGGCGTAAACGCAAACGGCTTCATCGCGTCGAATTTTGACACCAATCCGACGACGACATCATCACGCAAAACCGGATAAGCATCGAACTCGTCGACGGCGAACAGCCGATGAAGATCACCCACGGTCGTTTCCGGTGCGACGCACTTCACATGCCTCGTCATATTGTCCGCGACCGTCTCCTGAAGGAACTCGTACATGCCGGAGTCTCCTGTTCAATGGGCATGAACCATGCATTGAACTTTAGGACAGACATACCGATCAGCCTTGACAAGGATCAAGCCTCCACCTCCAGGCATGGGCCTATCGAACAATGCGGAACCATCGAAGACGCCCGCACCGGTGAAAGAAGCGGGCTCCCTTAACCATTGTTAAGAATCGTCTCGATCGAGATTCCTACCTAAGGAAAACACCTGAATAGCGAGTCACAGCGAAAGCAGTCATCGTCGCGCCGCATGGATACGATCATGACAAAACGATTGTTCTTTTTCGCGCTGGTGAGCGGGCTTTGCTGCGCGCTGTTGCTCGTCCTGTATCATGTCGCCTTTTCGGACCTCGGCTCCGGAATTGCGGCACAGCCGCGGGGATGTCGGGAGCTGGCTTTCGTTGTGGCCGTGGCCGCCTATGTCTGCGGTACGGCATCGTTCCTGTCCGCGCTCGGATTTGTCACCCTGATCGGGCGTGCGGCTGCAAGGAAGCACGACAACATTTCCGCGGCCTGATCGGGACTCGAAAATACGTCCGTGCTGAATCGGGCCACGTCCGGAGAACCTCTTGCGGTTGTGAGCTAAATCAAATCCGGATAGTGGCATTCCGGCTAAATTTTATCGTATGACTTGCTCAACCGGCAGGAGGAAAACCGAGATGCTGAAAAATATTCTTGTCCATATTCCCTCAGAACGAGCGGCGCGACCGGTCATTGAGGGCGCGATCTCGATCGCAACCAGCCGAAACGCCCAACTGGACGCCCTCTCCATCGGCTATGAACTCACCAGCGTCGCCTTTGTGGCCGACGGCGCGGCGGCGATGGCGGCCGTTTACGATATCGAACGCGAACGCGCCATGGAGCGCGCCAACAGCGCGATGGCCGAATTCAACACCGCCGCCGCCAAGGCCGGAATTTCCTACAGCTGCCGCGCATTGACGGCTTCTCCAAACGAGGCCTGGACCATCGCCGGCGGAGCCGCCCGCCTTCATGACCTGACCATCGTGCTTCAGCCGGACCCGGAATCCGCGTCCAACGACAATGCGATGGCGCAGGAAATCCTGTTCCAATCGGGCGGACCGGTGCTTGTCCTGCCCTACACGCATAAGGGTCCGTGTACCCCGAAACGGATCGGCATCGCCTGGGACGGAAGCCGGGCTGCGGCCCGCGCGCTGCGGGATGCCACGCCGTTCCTGAAAGAAGCCGACACGATCACGATCATCAGCGCCAACGACGATGAAGCGGCCAGCGAAGTGAACGCGGAGGCCGCGAAAACCTGTCTCGCGCGTCACGGCCTTACGGCGGTCGTGGAACGACTGACGGCCGGTCATGCCGACATCCAGCCCATGCTTCTCTCCACCGCCGCTGATCTCAGCCTCGATCTGCTGGTAATGGGCGGCTATGGCCACTCCCGTTTGCAGGAGGGCCTTCTCGGCGGCGTGACCAGGGCGATGTTCCAGTCGATGACGGTTCCGACCCTGATGTCGCATTGACGGTGCAGCCCGTGAGCCGGCAGCTTCTACGGGCGCGGTGGAAAGCGTGGCGGCGCCGGCTCTATGCGATCCTCGAACAGGACTCCAGCAATGACGGCGCCAGTCTCGCCGTCAACGGGCTGCTTGTTTTCCTGGTCGTCATCACGCTTACTGCAACGGTGCTGGAGTCAGTACCGCGGCTCGCGATCACCTATGCTGAGCCGTTCCGCGGCATTGAAATCGTCGCCACTGCCGTTTTTACGCTCGAATACCTTGCGCGTCTCTGGTGCGCGCCCGAACATCCGCCGTTCCGGCGCTACGGGCCGTTGCTGTCGCGGCTCCGCTACGTCACCGGCCTCTCGGGCCTGATCGATCTGGGCGCGCTGCTGCCGCTCTGGCTCGGCTTCTTCATCGCGGCCGATTTCAAGACGCTGCTCGTCCTGCGGCTGGTGCGCTATTTCAAGCTCACCCGCTATTCTCCCGCGATACGTTCGCTCCTGGAAGCGCTGTATTCCGAACGCCATGCGCTGACGGGATGCTTCGTCATCCTGTTCGGAGCGGCGTTGATCGCCGCCGCCGGCATGCATCTGGCCGAACGCGATGCCCAGCCGGCCGTATTCGGAACGATCCCCGACGCCTTATGGTGGGCGGTCGTGACGCTTGGGACGGTCGGCTATGGCGATGCCGTTCCGGTCACGCCGATCGGGCGGATGCTGGCCGGCTTGACCATCTTCGCGGGACTATTGATGATGGCGCTGCCGATCGGCATCGTCGCCAGCGCCTTCGCCGACGAGGTCCACCGCAGGGACTTTGTCATCACATGGGGCCTTGTGGCGCGAATCCCGCTGTTCAGCGAATTGAGCGCGGCGGAGATCGCCGAGGTGATGAAGGTCTTGCGGGCCCAGAAACTGGAGAGCGGCGCGGTCATCGCCCGCCGCGGCGAGCAGGCCCGCGCGATGTATCTGATCGCCGATGGCGAGGTGGAAGTCCGGCTCCGCCACAAGCGCTTCCGGCTCGGAACCGGACAGTTTTTCGGCGAGATTGCCGCCTTGCGGCGCACGCGCCGATCCTCGACAATCGTGACGGTCGCGCCCACACGGCTGCTCGTACTGGATACGCTGGACCTCCATGCGTTGATGGACCGGCAGCCCGAACTCGCCCGGCGGATCGAAAGCGCCGCTCGGGAAAAGTTGGGGCGGGACCTGGAAGAACCGGACCTGGATATCGCCGAGAGCGAACTCGCCGGTTCGCCCGCCCCTTGATTCCGTCCTCCAATTCCTTGGGGAGAACTTCGGCGGCCGGTCCCGGTTGCGATAGGTCAAAATGCAATGGCAGGCGCCTGCTACTAACTTAACATCCAAGCAAGGGAGATTTTCATGCGCGCCCATCAGGTCATGACGCAGAACGTAATTACGGTGACACCCGAGACGCCGATCGTGGAAGCCGCGAACAAGATGCTGCAAAATCACATCAGCGGCCTGCCCGTTGTCGACAAATCGGGAAAACTGGTCGGCATCGTCTCCGAGGGTGATTTCCTGCGCCGCTCCGAGATCGGCACACAGCGCAAGCGGCCGCGCTGGCTTCAATTCCTGATGAGTCCGGGACGCGATGCCGACGAATTCACCCGTGAGAGCGGCCGCAAGATCGAAGACGTGATGACCTGCGATCCCGTCACCGTCGACGAGGAAACGCCGCTCGAAGAACTGGTGAAGTTGATGGAGAAAAAGGGCATCAAGCGGCTTCCGGTGCTGCGGGGCAATGACATGGTCGGCATTGTGACCCGGTCCAATTTGCTTCAGGCCGTCGCCAGTCTGGCGCGCGATGTTCCGGATCCGACCGCCGATGACGACCATATCCGCGACCGGATCACGCGGGCGATCGAGAAAGCCGATTGGCATCCGCTCGGCCTCCAGGTCACGGTGCGCAACGGCGTCGTCCATCTCCACGGCATCGTCATCGACGAACGCTCCCGTCAGGCCAGCATCGTCGCCGCCGAGAATGTGGAGGGCGTCAAGGAAGTCCACGATCATTTGTGCTTCGTGGATACCTATTCAGGTTTCTACATCGAATCGCCGGAAGACGAAAAAGCGGCGCGGCGGGCATAAAGGATCCAACAGGATCACTGGAATATTCCACCGGCCGCTTATCTGCGGCTGGCGCTTTCTCCGGCCGCCAGTTCGATGATCTCCGCGGTGATTTCGTCCTGGCGGACCAGTTGCTCCCGCGCTTGCAGCGCGGTGAGCTGGCGCTCGATATGGCTGCGCGCCGAGGCCATTGCCTCCATACGGGCCTCGTTTTCCGCGGCGAATGCATGCAGCGCCGCATGACAAAGCCGGGCGTAGATGTAATCCGCCGTAAGCGCCCCCAGTAACGCGTCCGGCTCAAGGTTGACCAGCGGAGCGTCGGCGGCAACCGCCGTCGCGAAAGCCTTGCGGTCGAGCGGAAAAAGATTGATGCGCTCGACGGCAAAGCCGCGGCCTGGTTGCCAGCGCGTGAACATTGTATCGAGCCGGGTCACCTCGTGGGCGGCGACGCGGTCGTACACGGCCGAGGCAATCCGGTCGGCGAGTTTGGGAATCCCGAGCGAATTGGGCGGCATCGCATCGTTCCAGCCGACGGCGAGATTCCGTTCCGCCGCGACCGCACGACCGCGGGTTCCGACCAGGAACAGGTCGGAAGAGCCGGCGTCGTTGCCGATCGCGTTCAGCACCCGCTCGCTGAAGGCCCCGGCAAATCCCTGCTCGGCGCAAAAAACCACGATACCGAGGCGGCCGGATCCCTCGCCCGCCGGCTCGCGGGCGGACGGAACCAGCGCCAGACTCCTGCCTATCGCGGCCGCCACCGTCGCCGCAAAGCCGTCGACGGCGACAAGCTGGCCCCGCGCCTGCTGGACTCGCGCCGCGGCCATGCTGCGCATGGCGTTCACCACCGCATCGAGCTGGCGCACCCCCCCGATCCGGGCGCGAATATCGGCGAGACGTTCGGTCATGACGCCGCCGCTCCCGGTGGCCCGTTGCCGGGCTGCAAGGCCGCAGCATATTTTTGCAGCGCCTCGATCAACCCGGCCCTGCCGGACTGGTCGAGCGAGCCGGCCCGGTTGATGGCCCGCACGATGGCAGGAACATCCCGGTCGAGCATCGCGGACAGCCCGGCGCGGAAGGCGGCCAATGCCGCTGGGGCCAGCCCGTCGAGGATTCCGCTCTGGACCGCTGTCACCAGCGCAACCTCATCGGCGAGTTGCAGCGGCTGGTGCTGTCCCTGGGCGAGAGCCGTGCGAATACTCGCGCCGCGGCTCAATTGCTGACGCACGCGCGCATCCGGCATGCCGCCGAACCGGGTGAACATCTCCAGCTCCAGGAACTGGGTGTAATCGAGACGCAAGGTCGCTGCGGCCTCGCGAAGCGCCTTCGCCTGCGTCTTGCCCCCGACCCGGCTGACACTGGTGCCGACATCGACCGCGGGTTTCTGCCCCTCGTGAAAGAGCTTGGTGTCGAGCACGATCTGGCCGTCGGTGATCGAGATCAGGTTTGTCGGAATATAGGCGCTGAGATTGCCCGCGTCGGTCTCGGCGATCGGCAACGCCGTCAGCGATCCGCCGCCCTTCTCTGCGGACAGCTTCGCGGCCCGCTCCAACAGCCTCGAATGCACATAGAACACGTCGCCCGGATAGGCCTCGCGGCCCGGCGACTGACGGGTGAGCAGCGCGATCTCGCGGTGGCAGGCGGCGTGCTTGGTGAGATCGTCGACGACGATCAGCGCATGCTGGCCGCGGTCGCGGAAATATTCGGCCATCGTGAAACCGGCAAAGGGCGCGATCCACTGCAAGCCCGCCGGGTTGGCGGCGCCGGCGACGACGACGATGCAGCGATCGAAGGCGCCGCCGGACTGGATCGCATCGATGGCGCGCTTGACGTTGGAGCTTTTCTGCCCGATCGCGACATAGACGCAGATGATATCGCTGGTCTTCTGGTTGATGATGGTGTCGACCGCGATCGTCGTCTTGCCGGTCGAACGGTCGCCGATGATCAATTCACGCTGGCCACGGCCGAGCGCAAACAGCGTATCGACGACAACGAGGCCGGTCTGGACCGGCTGGCTGACCAGATCTCGGTCGATGATGCCGGGCGCCGGGCACTCGATCGGCTCGCGTTCGCCGGCGATCGGCTCCTTGCCGTCGAGCGGACGGCCGAGCGGATCGACGATGCGGCCGAGCAGCGCCGGCCCCACCGGCACCCGCACCACGTCGCCCGTGCCCCGCACCATGTCGCCGGCTTCGACCGTATCGCTGCCGTCGAGCAGCACGCAGCCGACGGTATCGGTCTCGAGCACCTGGACAAAGCCGAACTGGCCGTTGTCGAAACGCAGGAGCTCGTCGAGCCGCGCGCTTGGCAGCCCGGAGATCAGCGCGATGCCATCTTCGATCCGGACGACCTTCCCTACTTCCTCCACATGCGGCCCGAGCTGCGCGCGCTCCAGCTTCGACCGGGCGCGGTCGAGCCAGAGATCCGCCGGTGCGTCACGATCGGCTGTCATTCGTGATATCCGCCAGGATGTGCGACAGGTCGGCCTGCCAGCTGTTACGCATGATGATGCTTGGCCCGCGCAGCTCGAGGCCGGCAATCAGCGCGGGATCGGCGGTGAAATCAAGCTGCACGGTGGCGTTCAAGGCCTGGCCGATCCGGACGCCGCAACGCGCCTGATCGTCGGCACTGAGCGGGGCCGCGCTCGCCAGGACGAGCGTGACGCCCGGAGCGGTCAGCCCCTCGCGGACCGCGATCGGCAATTTGCCGATATCGGCAATGAGCCAATCGAGGAACGCCGTTTGCACAGCGGCGCCGTCGAGACGCGCGGCCAGCCGCTGCGCAATCTCTATCGCCAACCGGCCGGCGCGCTCGGTCCAGGCCTTGTCGGCGGCCTTCTTGCCCTGGTCGATCGTCGCTTGCGCCGCCGCACGCAACGCCGCGGCCTCGTTCTCGCCCTGGGCAACGCGCTCATGGCGCAGCTTTTCGGCCGCCTCCTCGGCGGAAGCGAGGATCGCCTGGCGTTCGCCGTCGAAACTCATGCGCGTCCGCTTGATATCGGCCAAAGCGGCGTCGGCCTCGCCGCGCTTCGCCTCGGCCTCGGCCAGCGTTTGCTGCACGGCCTTGCGCCGCTCCTCGATCATGGCCGCCACCGGCCGCCAGAAGAAGCGCGCCAATAGCCAGACCAGAACAAGGACATTGACGGTCTGAAGCCCAAGGGTCCACCAATCGATGGTCATGCGATCATTTCAGCAAGGGATTGGCGAACAGCAGCAGCAGCGCGATCACCAGGCAGTAGATCGCCATGGTCTCGATCATCGCGAGGCCGACGAACAGCGTCCGCGAGATGGTGTTCGCGGCCTCGGGCTGACGGGCGATCGCATCCATGGCGGCGGCGACCGCCCGGCCTTCGGCGAGCGCCGGGCCGATGGCGCCGAACGATACCGCCATCGCGGCCGATACGATGCTTGCGAGTGCTAGCCAGTTCATGGATGTGTCCCCGGAATTAGTGAATCTGGATTTGATGATTCTGGATCTTCCTTGCCTTCGCTGACCGTGCCGGCGATGAAAACCATGGCCAGGACCGCGAAGATATAGGCCTGAACCGCGCCGGTCAGCAGATCGAGCGCCATCAGCGGAATCGGAACCAGAAGTCCCGCCAGCGACAGCACGATACCGATCACGAAGACGCCGCTCATGACATTGCCGAACAGCCGGACCAGCAGCGAGAACGTGCGCGTGATGCTCTCAAGGAAGTTGAGCGGGATCATCAGCGGGCTCGGCGTGGCGAACGTCGCGAGATAACCGCGCACGCCGCCGGCCCGGATGCCGAACCAGATCACGGCGAGGAAGACGATCAACGCCAATGCGGCGTCGGTCTCGAGATGGGCGGTCGGCGGCTCGACACCAGGGATCAGCGAGGACCAGTTCGCGACGAAGATAAAGGCGAACAATGTCCCGATGAACGCACGGTAAGGCGCCGGCCCGACCCGCATCGTATCGCGTATCTGGGCATCCACGGTCTCGACGACCAGTTCGAAGACCGCCTGGGTGGCCGAAGGGACCAACTTCAGACAACGAGACAATGCGATCGCGCCCAACACCAGCGCGGCCATGATGACCCAGGTCACGGCCACCGCCGAACTGATCGGGACGGGCCCGATATGAAACAGCGGAATCGACGAGAGCGGCGAGTTCATGCGACCGCCTCGCGGGCTCGGCGCAGGACAAGCCGGCGGGCGATCTCGAAACTGGCGGCGAGCGTCAACAATGGCAGCGCGCCTTCGCGCGCGGCCAGGACGAACAACACCGCGACAAGCCCGAAACGCCCCGCCGTCAGCGCCAGCGACAACACCACGCGCCCCCCGCCCACCAGCAGCCCCACATTGCGGCGCAGGGCATGGAAATACAGAAGGCCGAGGCCGATCCCCGCGAGCAGGTGCAGAGCGAGGACCAGCGCCGTCATCCATGACGGGTTGAATGAAAAAATGCTCATGCGGTGTTCACCCATCGCCAGGCCGACCAGCAGCCGAGCCCGAGCCCGAGCATCAACAACGGCGCGGTGTAGAAAATGCCGGTATTGAAGGCGCCATCGAGCCACCGGCCGGCGAAGATGCCGACCAGCATCGGCACCACGACAATCCAGCCCAGCACGCCGATCTGCGCCAGCCGCCGGGCGACCGACGACTCGCCCTCGCGCAGCCAGTGCTGATGCCGCTGGTTGCGCAACCGTGCGCCGCGCACCAGTTCGTCGCCCTCATCCGGATCGACCTGCGGCGCGGTCATGGAAACATATTCCCTGCTCCACGGTGGTCGGGACGGAGATGCTGCATGATATAGCGAATGGCGTTGACCTGAAGCCGCATGCTGTCGACCCGGCTTTTGCGCTGCTCTTCCAGATCCTCGCGGAAGCGGCGAAGCACCTCCTGATCGAGCGCGGCCAGATCGTCGCCGGCGATCGCTTCCCGCGACGCGATAGCGACCTCCTGGCCATGATTGACCGTAAGAATGCCGCCGCGGACCGCGCAATAGGAGCGCCGTCCGTCATGGCGCTGCCAGCTCACGACCGACGTCGCGAGGCTGGTCAGGAAATCGGCGTGGCCCGGCATGATGCCGAAGCTGCCGCTGGCGTCTTCGGCCCTGACGGCGCGAACCGCGTCCTCATCGACGACAAGCGATATGGGCGTGGTGATGCGCAATCTCATGCCGGCGCCCTCGCCTTGGCCGCGGCCGCTTCCTTCTGGCGCGCTTCATCGATGGTTCCGACCATGTAGAGCGAACTCTCCGCCCAGTCGTCGGTTTCGCCGGCGAGAATGGCGCGGCAGCCGGCAAGGGTTTCCTCGCGCCGGACACTTCGGCCCGGCGTGCCCGTGAAAGCCTCGGTCACCGCGAACGGCTGGGCCAAAAAGCGCTGCAAACGCCGCGCCCGCCTGACGAGCACGCGATCGGCCGCCCCTAACTCCTCCACACCGAGAAGGGCAATGATGTCCTGAAGCTCCTTGAGCCGCGCCAGCGTCTCGCGCGTCTGCTCGGCGATCCGGTAATGCTCCTCGCCGACCACCAGCGGATCGAGCAGCGCCGAGGACGACGCCAGCGGATCGACGGCGGGATAGAAACCTTCGGCGGCGAGCTCGCGCGACAGCATGATGGTGCTGTCCATATGGCTGGAGATCGCGCTCACCGCCGGATCGGTGAAATCGTCGGCCGGCACGTAAACGGCCTGGATCGCCGTCACCGACGCGCCTGCCACCGAGGCGATCCGCTCCTGCAGCGAAGCCACTTCGGTGGCGAGCGTCGGCTGATATCCGACGCGCGAAGGCAGCCGGCCCAGCAGGCTCGAGACCTCGCTGCCAGCCTGCACGAAACGGAATACGTTATCCATCAACAGCAGCACGTTCTGATGCTTCTGGTCGCGGAAATATTCCGCAATGGTCAGCGCCGTCATCGGCACCCGCCAACGGGCGCCGGGCGGCTCGTTCATCTGGCCATAGACCAGGACGGTCCGCTCCAACACGCCGGAGCTCTGCATGTCGGTCAGCAGTTCATGACCTTCGCGGGAACGCTCGCCGACGCCTGCAAAGACGGAGATACCTTCGTATTTCTCGACCATGGCGTGGATGAGTTCCATCACCAACACTGTCTTGCCGACGCCCGCTCCGCCAAACATCGCGGCCTTGCCGCCTTGCGCCAGCGGCGCCAGCAGGTCGATCACCTTGATGCCGGTTTCGAAGATCGACCGGGTCGCGGTCTCCTCCGCCAGCGCCGGCGGCGCGTGATGGATGGAGCGCCGCGGGGTCGACGCGGGAAACGCCTCGCCCCGATCGCAGACCTGGCCGAGCACATCGAGCAGCCGCCCCAATACGGCCTCGCCGACCGGGACCGCAATCGGGCCATCCTGGACATCGACGTCAACACCGCGCGCCAGCCCGGACGTGCTTTGAAGCGCGATCGCGCGAATCCGCGATCCGTCGAGATGGGCATGAACTTCAAGCACAAGGGTTTCCGGACGGTCCCAGCGCACGCTCAGCGCCGTATTGATCGGAGGAAGCCTGCCCCCGGCGAAGCCGACATCGACGACCGCCCCGCGAACGGAAATAACGGTGCCTTTTCGTGCAACTTCATCCATCCTCAAACCATGCGCAAAGGAAGTCCCGACTCAGTTCACGAAAGCTAATCGTAGGCGATGAACCCGTCTTGATGCGGATCAATGCGATTCAAATCACTGTTACGATAAATGGTTTTGGTCTATTCGGATCGTCGGGATTCAAAGCGAACCGGCAAGATAGCCCGCTCACATGTGCAGTTCGGACATCTTCAGTTCAGGCATCGCGCACAAGTGACCGATCGGGAGGCCACAGCACGGGAGCATCCAAATGGCCAATTATCGCGTAAAATTCTTCAAAATAGCCCCCGGCTCGACCGGCCATAAACATCTTCAGCAACAATTCGACGTCGTATCGGAAAGCCCATCCGGCGCGCTGGTTCTGGCGGAAGCGCAGGTAAAGGACGCAGCCGACCTGCTCGACTGCATCGAGGTGGAACGGCTTTCCGACCACCCCGCCCGCTAATGCTTCGGTTCTGATTGAATCAGAACCGACAAGGCTCTATGCCCTGCGCTGCCATTTCCAGCCCGAGATTTCCGGCATGTCCTCGCCATGCGCGCGGATATAGCGCTCATGCTCCACGAGCTTGTCGCGGATCATCTGCTTGACGTAGACGGCTCTCGGTCCCAGCGACGGCACCCGGTCGACGACGTCGGCGACGAGATGGAAACGATCGAGACGGTTTCTCACGACCATATCGAACGGCGTCGTCGTCGAACCTTCCTCCTGATAGCCGCGAACATGCATGTTGTGGTGGTTGGTGCGCTTGTAAGCCAGGCGATGGATCAGCCAGGGATAGCCGTGATAGGCGAAGATCACCGGCCGGGCCGTGGTGAAAAGCGCATCGAAATCATTGTCGCTCAAGCCATGCGGATGCTGCGACTTCGGTTGCAGCGTCATGAGATCGACCACGTTGACGACGCGGACTTTCAGCTCGGGCAAATACTGGTGCAGCAACTCGACCGCGGCCAGCGTTTCCAGGGTCGGAATATCCCCCGCGCAGGCCATCACGACATCGGGCTCGCTGCCGCGGTCGTTGCTGGCCCATTCCCAGATCCCGATACCTTGCGTGCAGTGCTTGATCGCTGCATCCATGTCGAGCCATTGCAGTTGCGGCTGCTTTCCCGCGACGATGACATTGATCCGGTTCCAGCTGCGAAGGCAGTGATCGACGACATAAAGCAGCGTGTTGGCATCCGGCGGGAAATAGACCCGGACCGTATCGGCCTTCTTGTTGACGACATGATCGACAAAGCCCGGATCCTGATGGCTGAAGCCGTTGTGATCCTGACGCCAGACATGGGAGGTGAGCAGATAATTCAGCGAGGCAATCGGCCGCCGCCACGCCACCTCGCGCGAGGTCTTGAGCCATTTGGCGTGCTGGTTGAACATCGAATCCACGATGTGGATGAACGCTTCATAGCAGGAGAAGAAACCGTGCCGGCCGGTCAGCAGATAGCCCTCCAGCCAGCCCTGGCAGGTGTGCTCGCTCAGGATCTCCATCACCCGGCCGTCCGGCGCCAGATGATCGTCATCCGGGATGGTTTCGGCATCCCAGGCGCGGTTGGTGGCTTCGAAGATCGCCTGAAGCCGGTTTGACGCGGTTTCGTCCGGGCCCCAAACCCGGAAATTACGATTTGTCTCATTCTCGCGCATGACGTCGCGCAGGAATTTGCCGGCGATATAGGTCGCCTCCGCTTCCGACTGGCCCGGATCCGTTACCGGCACGGCGTAGGCTTCAAACTCGGGCAGCCGCAGCGGACGCATCAACGCACCGCCATTGGCGTGCGGATTGGCGCTCATCCGCCGGTTTCCAACGGGCGCGAGCGCGGCGATCTCGGCGCGCAGCCGGCCGCTGCCGTCGAACAGCTCCTCCGGAACATAGCTGCGCATCCAATGGTCAAGCAGCTCCAGATGGCCGGGCTTCTTCATGTCGCTGAACGGCACCTGGTGCGAACGCCAGGACCCCTCCGCCTTCAACCCGTCGACGGTCTTCGGGCCGGTCCAGCCTTTCGGCGACCGCAGCACGATCATCGGCCACAGCGCGCGCGTCTTGGTCTTGCCCTCCCGCGCAGCCTTCTGAATGGCATCGATCCGGGAGAACGCCGTGTCGAGCGCCGCCGCCATCTTCTGATGCATCGGCATCGGATCGTCGCCCTCGACGAAAATCGGGTCATAGCCGTAACCACGCATCAGGCTTTCAAGCTCGGCCGGACTGATCCGGGCCAATACCGTGGGATTGGCGATCTTGTAGCCGTTGAGATGCAGGATCGGCAGCACGGCGCCGTCGCTGGCCGGATTGAGAAACTTGTTGCCGTGCCATGAGGTCGCGAGCGGGCCGGTTTCGGCTTCGCCGTCGCCGACGACACACGCCACGATCAGATCCGGATTGTCGAACACCGCGCCATAGGCGTGCGACAAGGAATAGCCCAGTTCACCGCCCTCGTGAATCGATCCCGGCGTTTCCGGCGCGGCATGGCTCGGTATTCCGCCCGGAAACGAAAATTGGCGAAACAGCCGGCATATGCCGGCCTCATCCTGCGACACATCGGGATAGAGCTCGCTGTAAGTCCCCTCGAGCCAGGTATTGGCGACGACGCCGGGGGCGCCGTGTCCCGGCCCGGCAATGAACAGAATGTTCCTGTCCTGCGCCTTGATGATGCGGTTGAGATGAACATAGATGAAGTTGAGACCGGGCGTGGTGCCCCAATGGCCGAGCAGGCGCGGCTTGACATGCTCCAGTGTCAGCGGCTCGCGCAGCAATGGATTGTTCAGCAGGTAAACCTGCCCCACCGAAAGATAATTCGCCGCGCGCCACCACGCATGCATCAAACTCACGTCTTTCGAAGACAACGAGTCTTTTGGGGATAAAGACCCCGCCTGAGGAACCACCCGCCCGCTGATCTCTGCCGCCATGCTCGTTCTCCTGTCGGAAGCAACCATACTTCGTGAGTTCGCATGTAGTTCATGATGTGCGTCAACGTTTGCCGCCTCAATTGGTGCCGCGGTGGGCAGGTGGCCGAACGATCATCCGTAGAATCCCCTAAGGGAAAATTCCGGGCGTCTCGCGACAAGGCGCGATAACAGCGTGTCATAAAAGACTGACATGATCGACTCCAATTGTCTGAACATACCTCGAAGGGACAAGGCCATGAAAGCGATCGATGTGATGACCCGTGAAGTTGTCACGGTGAGTCCTGATGTGTCCGTCGTGGATGCCGCCAAATTACTGACGGAATATGACGTCAGTGCCCTGCCGGTGGTCGATGACGAGCTTCACGTCGTCGGCATTTTAAGCGAAGCCGACCTGATGCGCCGCGAGGAGATCGGCACCGAGCGGCAGCGCCCGTGGTGGCTGGAGGCCATGACGATGCCCGATACGCTAGCGAAGGAGTTCGCGGCATCGCATGGCGCAAAGGTATCCGAACTCATGTCGTCCTCGGTGGTCTCGGCATCGGAGGATACCTCTCTCGAAGAGATCGCAACGCTTTTCGAGCGCCACCGGATCAAGCGCGTTCCCATCCTGCGCGACGGAAAGCTGGTGGGCATCGTGAGCCGGGCGAATTTGATTCAAGCCCTCGCTTCCGCAAACATCGCGTCGAAATCGAATCCGGATCCCGATCGGGCGATTCGGCGCGACATCCTCGACAGGCTGCAACAGCAGTCCTGGACGGATTTCGGCAAGCGCAACATCATCGTCAACGACGGCTCCGTCCACATCTGGGGGCTTGTGAACTCCGAGCAGGAGCGAAAGGCGCTGCTGACGCTGGCTGAAAGCGTACCCAACGTCAAAAGCGTGATCGACGAAATGATTCCCGCCTATTGAACAGACGCTGCGGCGAATTCACGTCATGTTCACGCCGGTTCGCCGTGGCAGCGGCGATCCGGCGGGCAATCTGGATCATTTTGACGGATTCCAATACACCGGGCAGTGCTCAGCCGCTGAATTTTTGACGCAGATCAAGATTGCCAGTGACTGCTGGCCATAGCCTCCATTGAGAGGAGTATGGCGATGACTCACGGCAGCGAGATTGTGGACGAGCTTCATCTGCTCAGGCAGGAAGCCAGTCGGCTGCTCGGCGCGGGGGCTGACGAATGGCGGGAATTTTCGGCCCAAAAGGCCAAGACGCTCGCAAACGACGTTAAAGCCTTCCTTACCGATTTGCGTACCTCTGTTGAAATGGACGAGCGAGAAATCGAGCACGCGATCGCCGGAAAAACGGCGACCGCGCTGGTCACCGCGCTCACGCTCGGCATCGTTATCGGTTGGGCCATGAGGAAAAAACCATGAACGTCAGCCGTCTTGTCGACCACGCGCGCGTGCTGTGGCGAACCGACCGGATCATTGCCGAGCTTCGCTTGAAGCGGCTTTTGAGCGGATTGGGCCTTCAGGCGCTGGCGGCGTTGATCGCGTCCTTTGGTCTGCTGCTGTTCGAGCTCGCCGCCTATTTCGCCCTGGTGCAGGTGTGGAATGCGATCTGGTCCGCCGCCGCGCTCGGGCTTATCAATATTCTGATCGCGGGTCTTTTGGCCCTGTTCGCGTTGCGCCGGCCGGTCGGCCATGAACTCGCGCTTGCGACCGAAGTGCATCATCAGGCAATCGCCGCGCTGGAAGCGGAAATCAAGAACCAGGAAAGCGGAGCCGCCTCGCTGGCATCAGCCCTTGCCAGCACGGCGATCCCGCTGCTGCTGCCGCTCATTCCGCTGCTGGTCCAGCGCCTCCGCTCGCGCAAGGCCGACATGGATCCTGTCTGACCCTCCTGAACTTCACGTCCCCCCCCCCCCGGAATTTTCGATGAATCGTCACGCCTTCAAACGGTTCCGCAACATCGCCCTTCCCCGCGCATTCCGGCAAATCCGGCTGGAGCGGGCGCGGGATCACGATCATCCCAAAGGCGATTCCGAAATCGCCTACGTGATCACGGCGCCGCTTGACGCAGCCTCGCGGGTCGATGCCGACCTGTGGAAGCTTCACAAGGAAGCCTGCCGGGTTGCGCGGCAGCGGCCGGTCGGAAACGACCAGCTCGGCCATATCATGCATGGGCCCGGCGGCAACTGGCGCTTTCACTACGACGTAGCCGGCGACTTGCCCGATGAAGCCGGCCACCATCTTGGCGACGAGCGCTTCGAGCCGGGCGAATATGTTTCCATCCACGAGGCCGACGGCATGCATCCCTATCTCGTCGTGGCCGTCACGCCGCTCTGAAGTGCGCCAAGCCTGAATCGCTTCAGTTCAGATCAGACCCGATGCTTCGCGTATCAAGCTTCGCTCGTCAGCCAAAACCAATGCTGAGCGCGCGAATATACCGTGCAACCCCCGTGTCAGCACAGACGAAGAGCGCGACAGCGGCTCGACCTACCGCCCTCGCGCTCCTGATCGGCAAAAGCTCGACTGACGCGGCATCTTGCCGGCGACGCCTTTGGAAGGTCAGGCCGCGGCCTTGATCTCGATCTGCTTGCTCTGCTTCGGCGCCGGCTTCTTGACGGTCACCTTGAGCACGCCCTTTGCGATTTCAGCGGTGATATCTTCCGACTTGACGCCTTCCGGCAACTGGACCGAACGGGCGAACGAGCCGAAGCTGCGCTCGACCAGATGATAATCCTTGTTCTTTTCCTCGCGCTCGTTCTTCTTCTCACCACGAACGGTCAGGACATTGTCCGCAAGGTTAAGCTGAACGTCCTTGGTTTCAAGTCCGGGCAGTTCGGCAGTGATTTCGATCACCTTGTCGGTCTCGCCCACATCCATGCGCGGCAGCGCCGCTCCGCTGGTGGTGAAGGCCGGGAAATTGCGGCTAAAGCCGTCGAACAGCCTGTCGATTTCCTGTTGCAGGAACGCAAAGGGATTGGCTTCCTGGCGCGCCACGCTACGTTCGGTACCAACGGGAATTACAGATTTGGTCATGTTTGCCTCCTGGTTAAGTTAGCATAATTACGTTTAAGGAAGTCACACGACTTCGGCGTTGACCAAGATCAAACCGCCCGGCGACTTCGCCGCCAAAGTGAATGTCAACTGTGAGGAACATTTTGCCATGCATGCGATGGTGCTTGCGGCGCCCGGCGCGCCGCTGACATGGGTGGAACGTCCGGACCCGGTTCCCGCTGCCGGCGAGGTCCGCGTCAAGGTAAGCGCCTGCGGCGTCTGCCGTACCGATCTCCATGTCGTCGACGGCGAACTTCCCGACATCGCCTATCCGATCATCCCCGGACATGAAGTTGTCGGCCGGGTTGACGCGCTGGGTCCCGGCGTCAGCGGCCTGAAGCTCGGCATGCGGGTCGGGATTCCCTGGCTCGGTTCGACCTGCGGCGTCTGTCGATATTGTCGAAACGATGAGGAAAATCTTTGCGATCATCCGCAGTTCACCGGCTATACGCGCGACGGCGGGTTCGCCAGCCATTTGATCGCCGACGCACGCTATTGTTTCCCGCTCGGCGAAACCGGCGAGGACACCGCGATGGCGCCGCTGCTCTGCGCCGGACTGATCGGCTGGCGGTCGCTGACGAAGGCAGGCGACGGCAAGGATCTCGGCATTTACGGCTTCGGCGCGGCCGGACACATCATCGCCCAGGTCGCGCGCTGGCAGGGGCGCAATATTTACGCGTTCACGCGCAAGGGCGACGAGGACGCGCAGCTTCTCGCGCGCTCGCTCGGGGCACGCTGGACCGGGGCGTCGGAGGATGCGCCACCCGTTGAACTCGATGCCGCCATCATCTATGCGCCGGTCGGCCCGCTGGTGCCGCAGGCGCTGCGCGCGGTCCGCAAGGGAGGCCGGGTGGTGTGCGCCGGCATCCACATGTCGGATGTTCCTTCGTTTCCCTACAGCATCCTTTGGGGTGAACGGCAGATCGTCTCGGTCGCCAATCTGACCCGCCACGACGGCACCGAATTCCTGAAAACCGCCTCCGAGGCGGGCGTTCACACCCACACCACGGTTTTCCCGCTTGAGCAGGCCAACGAAGCGCTGGCCCGGCTGCGCGAAGGTCGGCTCGTCGGCGCCGCCGTGTTGCAGCCGTGATGCGGTCGACCAAGCCCGAGAACCCGCCCGAGACAGCCGGTCAGAACGCGGTGCTCGATTTTCTCGCCGGGCGCCATCGCAACGGAGCGGTGAAACGCATCGATACCCACGCGTCGATCGTCTTCCTCGAACCCGATCGGGTGTTGAAGATCAAGCGGGCCGTCTGCCTGCCCTTCCTGGATTATTCGACCCTCGAAAAGCGCAAGCGCGCTTGCGAGGAGGAACTTGCGGTCAACCAACGCTACGCCCCGGCGCTCTATCGGCGCGTCCTGCCGATCACGCGCGGAGCCGCGGGGCCGGAGATCGGCGGCACCGGCCCGCCGATCGAATGGGCGGTCGAGATGGCGCGGTTCGACGAGCGGCAGACGCTCGATCATCTGGCGGCCATCGATGAGGTCGCGCCAGAACTGGCCGACGCGCTGGCCGAGGTGATGCGCGCGTCCCATGCGGACGCGCCGGTCGCGGACCGCTCCGAATGGCCCGCTTCAGTCGCCGGCATCATCGACCGCAACACCAAGAAGTTTCGCGGCCAGACGGCCCTCGCGGGTGAAGCCGTCGAACGGCTTCACGCCCTGAGCCATCGACAGCTTGCCGAGCATCTCCCGTTGATGAAACAGCGTGCGGAAGCGGGCTTAGTGCGCCACTGCCACGGCGATGCCCATCTCGGCAATATCGTCCTGGTCGGCGGCAAGCCCGTGCTGTTCGATGCGATCGAGTTCGATCCCGCGATCGCGACCACCGACGTGCTGTATGACCTCGCCTTTCCGATCATGGATCTCATCCATTTCGGCAGGTATGTCGCCGCCAACCGGCTGTTCAACGACTATCTGCAACCGGCCTGGCGCGAACATGCCGATGCGCTCGGGCTGCTGCCGCTATTCCTCTCGATACGGGCCGCGATCCGCGCCCATGTGCTGTTCACGACATGCGAGCAGTCCCACAACGATGCCGCGCCGATCGCGCAAGCGAAATCCTATTTCGATCTGGCGCTTGAACTGATTGCGCCCGGCGCACCTTCGCTGATCGCGATCGGAGGCCGGTCGGGAACCGGCAAGACGGCGCTGGCCCGCAGCCTCGCCGGCCTGGTTACGCCTTTACCCGGCGCGGTGATCCTGCGTTCGGACGTGATCCGAAAGGAACTGTTCGGCGTCGATGCGCTCGTGGCCCTGCCGGCGACGGCCTATAATTCCGAGACATCCGCGCGCGTCTACCGGACGATGGCCGAACGCGCCAGGGCGATCATCGGCCAGGGACTTTCCGTCATCCTGGACGCCGCGTTCCTGCGCGAAGCCGAGCGGAACGCGCTTGCGCTCGCCGCCCATGAAACCGGCACGGCCTTCCGCCCGGTTTTTCTTAGCCTCGACTGCGATGAGCGCCTGAAGCGCGTCGCCTCGCGACGGCGCGACGCCTCCGACGCCACGCGGGATGTCGCCCTTCAGCAGGAAAGCATCGACATTGGCCGGATGGACTGGCCACAGGTCGATGCCTCCGGCTCGCCCAAGGAGACGATCGAACGGAGCGTCCCGCATCTGGGACCGGCAATCAGGGGACCGCGATGAGAAATCAGCCCCCGATCCGCGGCGGCCACGCCACCCCTCCGGCGCAGCTGCCGGAGCTGACGTCAACGCCGCTGGATTGCCAGACCGCGTTCCAGCACATCGCCGATCACGCCATCCGGGATATCCGCAGGCATCACCCGGCGGCATGCCAGCGTGACGCTGAGGCGATTCACGGGATGAGGATTGCACTCACGCAATTGCGGGCGGCGGTCGCGTTTTTCGCGCCGATCACGCACGACCGGGTATGGCCATTGCTCAAGCGCGAGCTGGCCTGGCTGAATTCGGAGCTTGGGAAGGCGCGCGACTGTCACGTCACGTTGATCTACGCGGCACAGCTTGATCCCGATTGGGTGCAAAGCGGCAATTGTTCGCTGGTGCAGGCAAGCGCCGAATGCGACCGGCTGGCCGCCCAGGCGTTGTGCTCAAGCCGCTACCAGCGCTGGATCGCCGCGGTCAGCCGCTGGATCGTGAACGGCCCGTGGATTCAGGAAGCTTTGCCGGGTCACCGGATGGAATCCGCCGCGTCCTATGGCGAGCGCCGGTTCCGGCACTGGAAAAAGACCTTGCTGCGAAACGGCAGGGAGCTCCGGGCATTAAGCTCCGGACAGATGCACCGGCTGAGAATCAAGGCCAAGCGCTTTCGGTACATGGCCGATGCATTCGAGAAATTGGGCATGCTGTCTCCGGCCTGGACCGGCACGGCCTATGACGGCGCCAAACGTATCCATCGCGCCCTCGGCGACCTTCGCGATTTGAAGCGTCTGCGCAAGGCGGGGCGTGGCCGCCCGCCCGGTTACGGCAAGCGAAAGCGGGCGCTCTTGAAAGAAGCCGCCGATGCGCTGCGGCGATCGGCACCACGGGGCAAATAAATCGCCGCGCGATTCTACGGAAAGATACGGAATAGCGCGCAGCCGACCGCCGTGGCACGGTTGCCTCGGAACATGGAGGTAGCGATGGCAAGGCGGTTTATCTTCATCATCGTTGCGGGCGCGTTGTTGTCGGCGGCGCTGGCTCTTTTCTGTCGGTTTGTGTTTCCTGATGTCCTGCCTTACGCGGTTGGCGAGAACGCCAGAATGGCTTGGCAACGACAGGAAGCCTTCCTGGTTACGACGATCGCATGGCTGGCGGCAGAGGTTTCGGCGGCCTTTGCGATCGGACTGGTGGCCTTGCTCTGGAGCAACCGGTCCGCCAAGATTCGCCAATCCTAAAATCCGATGATCGGGAGATCCGTATATCTTACAAATGGATCACGGACCGGCCGGTTGCACCACAGTAGTCCGAAATACCGTTAGCGTGAGCCGTGGCGGGCATCCGTATTCGAACGGACCGGAGCCGTCGAATTGGGTGTCGATAATTGGGCCCATGCCATGGTGATGGCGAAAGCCGCGAACATCGCGCAGACGATTGCGAGCACAATGATGGTCGAGATGGGCATTGCTGGGGCTCCCTCCTATCGGCTTTGTGATCGCATCAGACTGCCAATGTGAAGCTCCGGCGCGTTGACCTGCATCAACCGATACGCGCCGACGGACTCTCCGATAGCCGACGACGCCACCGCATTTTTGACCTTCGTCAAAGCGACGAAGCCGGAAACATGTCAGGCAATCATTTGAAGACGGGAGATCGTCATGCGGTCATTCTACGTTCGGTTCTTGAAGACCATCTGTGACCATTCAGGTCACGAACATCATACGTGTCAGGGCAGCTTCCTGATTCAGGCCGGCACGCTGGCGGAGGCCATCCAGCAGGCGGAGAAAGATTTCTGCCTTCAGAAGCAGGTCAAGGACTGGACGATGTTTGCCGACACCGTGGAGCTTTGCGGTCCGTCGGATTCGGCCGCAGGCGCGGCGGCGCACAAGCGGCACGCGGACCATATCCACGCGATCTGAACATTGGACATAGCCCAGCCATCACGACCATGACCGCTATTCTGACGGCATCATCAGCCCCATCCCATGAGGCACATGACAGCGCTTCCGTGGAGGGAATTATCCATCGCTATGCGCATCTGAACGTCCCGCGCTACACCTCCTACCCGACAGCGGCGGATTTCGGCCCGGTGACGGCAAATGAGCACACAGCCTGGCTTCGCCACCTCGAGGCTCAAACGAGCGTTTCGATCTATCTGCATGTGCCGTATTGTCGCGAGATTTGCCTCTATTGCGGCTGCAATACCAAGATGGCGGTTCGCGATGACGTCGTCGCCAGCTACCGCCGCGCGCTCGAAGCCGAGATCGCTCTCGTCGGGGGCCTGATCGAAAACCGTGTTACGATCGGACGCCTGCACTGGGGCGGCGGGACGCCGAGCATCCTTGGGGTGGCGGGATTGCATTCGGTCCTCGAGACACTTCGGGATCGATTTTCAATCGAGCCTGACTTCGAACATGCGATCGAACTGGATCCCCGGCATGTGACGGCTGAACTGGCGGACGGTCTTGCGGCGCTCGGCGTTACCCGCGCCAGTCTCGGAGTCCAGGACATCAATCCACTGGTGCAGGCCGCCATCGGGCGGCTGCAACCGCTGGACATGGTCGAAACCGCGGCCCGCCGGCTGCGGTCCGCCGGCATCCGCAATTTGAGTTTTGATCTGATGTATGGGCTGCCGATGCAGACGATCGACTCGATCCGCAAGACCTGCGCGTCGGTCACATCGATCTCGCCCGATCGGATCTCATGCTTCGGCTACGCCCACCTTCCCCGCCTCAAGGCCAACCAGCGCCGCATCGACGAAGCAAGGCTTCCCTCGCAGGACCAGCGCATCGATCAGGCCAATGTCATCGCCGAGGAGCTTGCGCGCAGCGGCTATCGGAAGATCGGTATCGATCACTTCGCCAAACCGGCCGATGCACTGGCGCAGGCGGCGGCGGCCGGGCGGCTGCATCGCAATTTCCAGGGCTATACCGACGACGACCGCCAGGTGCTGCTCGGCTTTGGCGCCTCCTCGATTTCAACGCTCCCTGAAGGAATTGTTCAAAACGTAACGGACGTGCCGACCTATGTTCGCACCATCGCGGCCGGTTCTCTCGCCTCCGCCCGCGGCTTTCGGCTCACGCCTCAGGATCGGCAGCGCGCCCGGATCATCGAAAGACTGATGTGCGATTTCGAGGTCGATCTGGAACAGATCGGCCCTGGCCTCGATTTTACCGAAGAACTCACCATTCTCGCCCCGATGCAGAAAGAAGGCCTCGTCACCATCGACGGGAGAAAGCTTTCCGTCACAGCGGCCGGCCGGTCCGTCGTCAGGGTGATTGCCGCCGCCTTCGACGTTTTCAGGCGCTCCCCGGCGGCTCAATTCAGCACCGCCGTTTAATCACCTCGTCCGTTGGCTGCCGCACGGCATTTCTTCGGTTCTGATCGCATCAGGACCGAAGCTTCATGTTCCTTGCATTGACGCGTTCTCTTCCCGCGAACCGGAAGCCACTTCGCCCGGTTTGATCTGGATCAACCGCGCGCCCCTCCCGCCGCGTTATGTGAACTTAAAAAAGGGGCAAGCGAGCGATGTTTTGGGATTTGCTGAGGCGGGCGCGGCAAGCGATTTCTCATCGGGATGAAATTGGCCATCTAAGTCTGGACGAAATCGAGGGCATTGCGCGCGACGTGCATGTCTCGACTCCGGAATTTGTTTCCCTCGCCACAGGAGCATCCGTCTCCACCGCACTCCTCGATCGCCGCCTCGCGCGATCCGGCCTGTCCGAGAGCATCTCGGCCGCCCGGCGCGGCGAGGTGTTGCGCGATCTACAGCGCGTTTGCGGGCAATGCCGCGCCAGGAACCGCTGCACCGCCGATCTTGCCAGCGGCGGGCAGTTGAAAGAGCAACCTGAATATTGCCCCAACGCGCTCACCTTGCGGGCGCTGATGCGCGAATCGACGCGGCATTCGGCGGCCTGATCGTGCGTTTTCAACACCAGTGCATTCCGAAACTTGATTTCAGTCAAATTGTCTACGTTACGCATGTGCTTCCCTCGAACCGTCAGCCCGGAAAGAAAGTCGAGCTATGATAAACGCCTCCCCTGCATCGAAGTCGATGACGATCGGCGAAGCTGGCCTCTCCTCGATTTTCGTCGTGTTGTCGTTCCTGTGCCTGATGGGAGCGGCGATGGCGCTCGACAGCGCCTTCGCCTTCCACGCTTCGCTGGGCGCTGCGGCCAGCCTCGCGGCGGCGTTCGCCATCATCAACCGTTACTATGACCGGCCGGCCGAACTTCCGCCGCAGGAAATCAATGGCCGGCCGAACTACAATTTCGGCCCCATCAAGCTCGCAACGGTGCTGGCGGTGTTTTGGGGCATCGCCGGTTTTTCCGTGGGGCTGCTGATCGCGTCGCAACTAGCGTGGCCGTCGTTGAATTTCGATCTGCCCTGGACGACCTTCGGCCGGTTGCGGCCGCTGCATACTTCGGCGGTGATCTTCGCCTTTGGCGGCAACGTCCTGATTGCGACCTCGTTCTACGTGGTGCAAAAGACCAGCCGTGTGCGCCTCGCGGGCGATCTGGCGCCCTGGTTCATCGTGCTCGGCTATAATTTCTTCATCGTGATCGCGGGGACCGGCTATCTGCTCGGCGTCACCCAGTCGAAGGAATATGCTGAGCCGGAATGGTATGCGGACCTCTGGCTGACGATCGTGTGGGTGACCTATCTTCTGGTGTTCCTGATGACGCTGATCAAGCGCAAGGAGCCCCACATCTACGTGGCGAACTGGTTCTACCTTGCCTTCATCATCACGATCGCCGTGCTGCATCTCGGCAACAACCCCGCGATACCGATTTCGCTCGTCAGCTCGAAATCATATGTCGTCTGGGGCGGCGTGCAGGATGCCATGTTCGAATGGTGGTATGGGCATAATGCGGTCGGCTTCTTCCTGACCGCCGGATTCCTTGCGATCATGTATTATTTCATTCCGAAGCGCGCGGAGCGGCCGGTCTATTCCTATCGGCTTTCGATCATCCATTTCTGGGCGCTGATCTTCCTCTACATCTGGGCCGGCCCGCATCATCTGCACTACACGGCGCTGCCGGACTGGGCGCAGACGCTGGGCATGACGTTCTCCATCATGCTCTGGATGCCGTCATGGGGCGGCATGATCAACGGCCTGATGACCCTGTCGGGTGCCTGGGACAAGCTGCGCACCGATCCGGTGCTGCGGATGCTGGTGGTTTCGGTCGCCTTCTATGGCATGGCGACATTCGAAGGGCCGATGATGGCGGTCAAGGTGGTCAATTCGCTCAGCCATTACACCGACTGGACCATCGGCCACGTGCATTCCGGCGCGCTCGGCTGGGTGGGCTTCGTGTCGTTCGGCGCCTTGTATTGCCTGGTACCCTGGCTCTGGGAGCGCAAGGGCCTCTACAGCCTCAGGCTGGTCAGCTGGCACTTCTGGATCGCGACCATCGGCATCGTGCTCTACATTTCCGCGATGTGGGTATCCGGCATCCTGCAGGGACTGATGTGGCGCTCCTACACATCGCTCGGCTTCCTCGAATATTCCTTCATCGAATCTGTCGAGGCCATGCATCCCTTCTACATCATCCGCGCCGCCGGCGGCGCCCTGTACCTGATCGGCGCGCTGATCATGGCCTACAATCTCTGGATGACGGTCAATGCCGGCGAAGCCGAGGAAACCCAGGACGCTAGTTTGCTCCAGCCTGCCGAATAGGTCATCGCATGTCCCTCTGGAACCGACACGCTATCTTCGAGAAAAATTCGATCTTCCTGATCGCGGGAATCCTCGTGGTCATCGCCATCGGCGGGCTGGTCGAGATCACCCCGCTGTTCTATCTGAAAAGCACGATCGAGGTGGTGGACGGCATGCGCCCGTATACACCGCTCGAACTGACTGGCAGGAACATCTACATCCGCGAAGGCTGCTATCTCTGCCATTCGCAGATGATCCGCCCGCTGCGCGACGAGGTCGAGCGCTACGGACATTATTCACTCGCCGCCGAGAGCATGTACGACCATCCGTTCCAATGGGGCTCGAAGCGCACCGGTCCGGATCTCGCCCGCGTCGGCGCCAAATATTCGGATGACTGGCACGTTCGTCACTTGACCGATCCGAGATCAATCGTGCCCCAATCGGTCATGCCCGGATATCCGGCACTGGCGGAAACCGAGGTCGATATCGACGATATCGCGGCTCATCTTCGGACCAACCGGGTCGTCGGCGTGCCGTATACGGACGAGCAGATCGCCAATGCCAAGGCCGATCTGAGGGCCCAGGTCGATCCCGACAGCGCGGACGCGGATGCCTTTCAGAAGCGCTACCCGAAGGCCGTGGTTCGTAATTTCGACGGCAAGCCCGGCAACCCCACCGAACTCGATGCGCTGATCGCCTATTTGCAGATGCTGGGCACGCTCGTCGACTTCAAGCTTTACGACGAAAAAGCCAATTTACGCTGAAGGAGGGATCGATATGAACGCGATCGTTTCTATTGAGAATCTGGCGTCGCATCTTGTCCTGACCTTCTGGACGCCGATTTTCGTCGCCATCTTCCTGGCCATTGTTTTTTATGCGCTGCGGCCCCGTAACAAGGCGATTTTTGACGATGCGGCAAGAATGCCGCTGCGGGAGGACTGACCGCTGATGACCGAGCACAACGACATCGATCATGTTTCAGGACGTTCGACCACCGGCCATGAGTGGGATGGCATCCGGGAACTGAACACGCCGCTGCCGCGCTGGTGGATCCTGACCTTCTACGCCACCATCATCTGGGCGATCGGATACTGGGTCGTCTATCCGGCCTGGCCGCTGGTTCACGGATACACCACGGGAATCCTGCACTATTCGTCCCGCGCGACTGTCGACAGCGAACTCTCCGATCTCGAGAAGCTGCGCGGCGAGAAAATGGCGGTGCTCGGCGCCGCCTCGCTGGCGGATATCGAGAAGGATCCGGCGCTGCTGTCGCTGGCGCGGGCGCGAGGCCGGACCGTATTCGCGGACAATTGCGCCCCGTGTCACGGCAGCGGCGGCGCGGGCGCCAAGGGATTCCCGAATCTAAATGACGACGATTGGCTGTGGGGCGGCTCGCTCGACCAGATCATGCAGACGATCCAGTTCGGTGCGAGGTCAGGCAATCCCAACGCCCATGAGGGACAGATGCTGGCGTTCGGCCGCGACGGAATGCTGAAGAAGGACGAGATCGTCACGGTCGCGAACTATGTCCGCTCGCTCTCGGGACTTCCGACCGCGCCCGGCTTTAATGCCGCCGCGGGGGCGAAAATCTTCTCGGACAATTGCGTCACCTGCCACGGCGAAGGCGGCAAGGGAAACCAGGAAGTCGGAGCGCCCAACCTGACCGATCAGATCTGGCTGTACGGTTCGGACGAGGCAACCATCGAGGAGACCATCACCAACGGCCGCGCCGGGGTGATGCCGACATGGTCCGGACGCCTGGATCCCATCACCATCAAGGCATTGACGGTTTACGTGCATTCGCTGGGCGGCGGCAAATAGGGAAAAGCCCGTAGACTGCACGGCGGCTGGCGCGGCGGTTGATCTGGCTCAACCGCCGCCGCGCCGCCGAAATGTAGGTTCAGCCAGGGACGCATCGGGCCTCGGGTATGAACAAACCTGTTTCACCAAACGAATTGCTGGACGCTGAAGGGCCGCTCTATGCGGCCCAGAAGAAGATTTATCCGCAAAGCGTCTCGGGTACATTCCGCAGGATCAAATGGGGGCTGATGGCGGCTTGCCTCGGCGTCTATTACCTGTTGCCTTTCCTGCGCTGGAATCGCGGCCTCGGCGCGCCGGACCAGGCGGTGCTGATCGACTTTCCGAACCGGCGCTTCTATTTTTTCTTCATCGAGCTATGGCCACAGGAAGTCTATTATTTCACGGGCCTGCTGATCCTGGCCGCGCTCGCGCTGTTCCTGATGAATGCGCTGGGAGGCCGGATCTGGTGCGGCTATCTGTGCCCGCAGACGGTCTGGACCGATCTGTTTTACGCGGTCGAGCGCTGGGTGGAAGGCGACCGGCGCGAGCGGATCAGGGCCGATGCCGCCGGCATGAACCTGAAACGGGCCGCCAGGCTGGCGTTGAAACATGCGATCTGGCTCGCGATCGCGTGGTGGACCGGCGGCGCCTGGGTTCTCTATTTCTCCGACGCCCCTACCCTCGTTAAAGAGCTCATCACGTTTCAGGCTCCCGCGCTCGCCTATATCTGGATCGCGATCCTGACTTTCACGACCTATCTGCTGGCCGGCTTCATGCGCGAGCAGGTCTGCGTCTACATGTGTCCGTGGCCGCGGATTCAGGCCGCCCTGACCGACGAATGGGCGCTGAATGTCACCTATAAATATGATCGAGGCGAGAAGCGTTGCTCGTTGAAAAAGGCGATCGAGCTTCGTGCGCTGGGCGAGAAGATCGGCGACTGCATCGACTGCAACCAGTGCGTGGCGGTCTGCCCCACCGGAATCGATATCCGCAACGGGCCGCAGCTCGGCTGCATCCAGTGCGGGCTTTGCATCGACGCCTGCGATACCGTGATGACGAAGATCGGCCGCCAAACCCGGCTGATCGGCTACGACAACGATATCAATATCCAGCACCGGATCGCCGGCCAGCCGGAGGTTTTCAAGCCGGTGCGGGCGCGAACCGTCGTTTACGCCGTCCTGATCGCCGGCGTCTGCGCTGTGATGCTTTACACGCTGCTGACGCGGACTCTGCTCGACGTCAATGTGCTGCACGACCGCAACCCGGTCGCGGTCATGCTCAGCGATGGCTCGATCCGCAACGGCTACACGCTGCGCTTCCTGAACAAGCGCGGCTTCGACCGCGTGATCGCGATCGACATCGACGGCCCGCCTGACGCGCAGGTCCACATCGTCGGCGCGGATTCCGTGACGCCGGAACGGCCGACGATCATCCTTGGCCGCGACCAGACCACCGAATTGCGCGTGCTGGTGACCGTTCCCTCCAGCGAAATAACGGAAAAATCGGTACCGCTGAAATTCCGCGTCACCGACATCGGTCTCGGCGAGGCCGCCTCCGCCACCGACAATTTCGTAACACCATAACTAACGCCGACGAGGGTCTCCATGACGGCATCCGCTCCTACTGCCCGGCCATTGACCGGCCGCTTCGTACTCATCGCGATCGTCGCGTTCTTCGCGGTCGTCATCGGCGTCAATGTACTGATGATGCAACTTGCGATCACGACACTGCCCGGCACCGAGGTCGACAGCGCCTATAGCGCCAGCCTCGCTTACGAGGGGGAAATCCAGGCGGCCCGGCAGCAGGATCTGCGCAAATGGCAGGTCGATGAACATATCGAGCGCCGGCCCGACGGCACCGCGACCTTGACCGTTCACGCCAAGGACGCGAACGGCACTAGCCTTGCCGGGCTGAATTTCTCCGGAAGGCTCGAGCGACCGACCGACCGGCGCGCCGATCAGGCCATCGACATGGTGGACAGCGGCAACGGGACCTACCGCGGCACGGCGCAGGACATCGCAGCGGGGCTATGGGATCTGGTGATCGAGGCCGACACCAAGGGCCAGCGCATGTTCCTGTCGCGAAACCGGGTCGTCCTGAACTGACGAGGTGGCACATGCAGACCGCTCTGGATTTTTCGCATTATCTGAAGAGCGCCGGACCCGGCGTGCTCCATCTCGATCTGGCGGTCGAGGGCATCAGCTGCGCCGGATGCATGGCCAAGATCGAGCGCAACCTGTCGAAAATTCCCGACGTGACCAAGGCGCGGGTCAATCTCACCGATCACCGTCTGGCGGTCGAATGGAAGGCTGGAGCGATCGACCCGGCGGTGTTTGTCGATCGCCTCGCCGAGCTCGGCTACAAGGCCTACCCGTTCGAGCGGGCCGGCGCCGAAACGCAGGAATCCGAACGCGCCAAATCGCTGTTGCGCCGTCTCGGCGTCGCCGCGTTCGCCGCGATGAACGTCATGATGCTGTCGGTGCCGGTCTGGTCGGGAAATGTCAGCGATATGCTTCCCGAGCAGCGCGATTTCTTTCACTGGCTGTCGGCGCTGATCGTGCTGCCGGCCGCGGCCTATTCCGCGCAGCCGTTCTTTTCGTCGGCGTTCGGCGCGCTTCGGGCGCGCAGCGTCAACATGGACGTTCCGATCAGCATCGGGATTTTCCTGGCGCTGGCGATGTCGCTGGTCGAGACGGCCTCGCACGCCGAGCACACTTATTTCGATGCCGCCATCATGCTGATCGCCTTCCTGCTCGCCGGCCGCTATCTGGACCAGAACATGCGGCGGCGGACGCGCGCCTTCGCCGGCAATCTCGCGGCGCTCAAGGCGGAAACGGCGACGAAATTCGTCAGCGCCGATGAAATCCGCACCGTGCCCGTGGCTGCGATCGAGCCCGGAGATATTGTCCTGCTGCGCCCCGGCGAGCGTTCCGCGGTCGACGGCAACGTCATCAACGGGCGATCCGAGATCGACCAAAGCCTGATCACGGGCGAAACCATGCCGATCACGGCGGTCCCCGGAACCGCCGTTTTCGCCGGCACGCTGGTTCGGTCGGGCACGCTGCGCGTCCGCGTCGCCGCCGCTTCGGAAGACACCTTGCTGGCCGAAATCTCCCGCCTGCTCGAGAATGCCTTGCAGTCGCGTTCCCGATACCTCCGGCTGGCCGAGCGCGCATCGCGGCTCTATGCGCCGGTCGTGCATGCGACCGCGCTTCTGACCATGCTGGGCTGGCTCGCCTATGGCGCGAGCCTCCACGACTCGATCATCATCGCCATCGCCGTCCTCATCATCACCTGTCCTTGCGCGCTGGGACTGGCGATTCCCGCGGTCCAGACCGTCGCATCCGGCGCCTTGTTCAATTCGGGCGTGCTGCTGAATTCCGGCGATGCGATCGAGCGCATCGCCCAGATCGACCGGGTCATCTTCGACAAGACCGGGACTTTGACCTTGCCCGAGCTGGATGTCGCCAACGCCTCCAGCATTCCCGCGGAAGTCGTCAGTCTGGCCGGACGGCTCGCGCTTTCCAGCCGTCATCCGGTGGCGGCCGCCGTGGCGCGGGCCGCCGGCGCCAAATCTCCGTTGCCGGGAATCGAGGAAGAGCCGGGACAGGGCGTGAGAGGCCAGTTCGAGGGTCAGGAAATCAGACTCGGCAGGCCATCTTATTGCGGCGCCGACGAACTCGCCCATGAAATTCTCGGTCACGATCCCGAAGCCTCGGTGGTCGCGTTCCGGCACGGCGAGACCCGCCACGTCCTTGCGGTACGGCAGCGCCTGCGCCCCGATGCCGCCGCCGTCGTCTCGCAGCTCCAGCAATATGGCATCGGCGTCGAAATCGTTTCCGGCGACCGCGAAGCGGCCGTGAAAGCCGCCGCACAGTCGCTGGGCATTCACGAGTGGCGCGCCGAGGTGACGCCCGTCGACAAGATCGCGCGCATCGACGATCTCACCCGCCACGGCTTCAAGGTGCTGATGGTCGGAGACGGCCTGAACGATGCCCCCGCCCTCGCCGCGGCCTACGCGTCGATGTCGCCGATCACCGCAACGCATATGAGCCAGACCGTCGCCGATGCGGTCTTTCTCGGCAACCGCCTGGCCCCGGTCAGCGCCGCCGTCGCGATTTCACGGAAAGCGCTGTCGCTGATGCGGCAGAACCTTTGGCTCGCCGTCGTCTATAACGCGGTGGCCGTGCCGATCGCGATTGTGGGGCTGGTCACGCCGCTGATCGCCGCGGCGGCGATGTCCGGCTCCTCGCTGCTGGTCATGCTCAATGCGCTGCGAGCACGCAACCGCACGAGGAAAGCAGCCTGATGGAAATCCTGATCTACCTTGTGCCGCTCGCCTTGACGCTCGGATTTGTCGGCCTGCTCGGTTTCCTGTGGGCGATGAAGAGCGGCCAATACGACGATCTCGACGGCGCGGCCTGGCGGGCCATCGCCGACGACGATCCGCCGGGCGAGTAAACTATATTCCCGATCAGCAGCAGGCGCGGAAATTGAGGTCGGGATTCCAGTAGCGCCAATGTGTCGCCCGGATCTGCACCGGCCGCATGGTCGTCGCATCGATCCAGCCGTCGGCGTTGCGGATACAGGGCGCTTCGGCCGCATGGACGCCGCTGTCAATCACCGCCAGTTCAAGCGTGCGGCGGTGCGGTGCGGTGGAAATATCGCGCCACTCATTGCCAAACAGCCTCGCGAGAATCCGCATCCACCGCATCGGTCGCCCACTGCCAAACCAGCGAATGCAGCTTCGCAGCGCCCTGAAATAAGACCTTGATTTACATCAATAATCTGCGCGCTCTTGCGTGAGATGGTAGGAGTGGTGGCCGGTTCGCGGTTGGGCCGGCCGGCTGGCAATTCCGGGATACTACTTAGGGGAAATATCCAAATTTTCGCGGCTGCTCAGGCAAGGCATCGTGGGTTCCATCGAAGGTCAAGCCCCACGGAGCTCCTCCCATGCTGAACGCAGCGCTTTCCACTTCCACCTCGCGCCACCCCGTCCCCGCCTCGATCAAATGCGGCAGCCCCGAGCCCAGGAGCCCCCTTTCGCTGATGGGCGCGCCGATGCGCTACCCCCGGAATACCGAAATTTTCGGCGAAGACGAGCCAGCGGAATATCTCTATCAGGTCGTCAGCGGCGCGGTCAGAACCTACAAAATGCTCGACGACGGCCGCCGCCAGGTCAGCGCCTTCTACCTGCCCGGCGACGTGTTCGGATTTGAAGCCGGCGAAACTCATGCCACCTCGGCCGAAGCCATCAGCGACTCCCAGATTTTGGTCATCAAGCGCAGCGCCCTGATGGCCCGCGCCGACCACGAAAAGGATCTCGCCCAGCAACTCTGGACCCTCACCGCCCGCGAGCTTGAACGCACGCAACGGCATGTCCTGCTTCTGATCAAGCGCGCGGAAGAACGCGTCGCGGGCTTCCTGCTTGACATGGAACGGCGTGCCGCGAAGGCGAAGGCGGTCGAACTGGCCATGTCGCGTCAGGACATCGCGGATTATCTCGGCCTCACCATCGAGACCGTTTCCCGCACCCTCACCCAGCTCCAGCAGACCGGCGTGATCTCGCTGTCGTCGTCCCGCTGCGTGGAATTGCGTAACCGTACCGCGCTGGCCCAGCTCAACGCCTGAATGAACGTGGCGGGGAAACCCGCCGCCGATCGGCTCCGGATATGACGATCGAGTTTCATATCCGGATGGGAGCCAGATGTTGAAAGCAAGACTTGGTGCCAGCTCAGTCTTGACGACGGCCAAGTCCGCGTCCTGGCACGCTGTCCTGCCAAGTCCCACTCAAGTCCTTGGCCACTCAAGTCCTGGCTTCTGTCGATCCCCTTACATCCAAACAACCCCTCACCTGTCGCAAGCTTCCAGAAATCAGGCCGCCGCCTGTTCGTCTCCGGCGGCGCCCGAGGATCGCAGCGGCGCGAACTGCTCGGCGGTCAGGGTCTCGTTGGCGAGCAGCAGCTCGACACCGGCCTCAAGATCAGCCCGCCGCTTTTCCAGGATCTGCCGCGCGCGCACATCGCCTGCATCGATCAGATCTCTCACCGCAAGATCGATCTCGCGGCCCGTCGCCTCCGCGGCGCTCACGATCGTATCCTGCGCCGCCGGAATGAAGGTCTGGGGTTTCGGCGCGTAAGTCCGCTGGCCAACCTTGGCGTCCATGCCGTATTTCGTCACCATTTCGATCGCGATCTCGGTCGCGCGCTGAAGATCGTCGGCGGCTCCGGTCGATACATCGCCATCGAAGATAAGCTGCTCGGAGGCTCGGCCGCCCATCAGCACCGCGATACGGTTCTTGAGCTCGGTGATGGTCAACAGGAACCTGTCCTGGGTCGGCCGCTGCATGGTGTAGCCGAGCGCGCCGATTCCGCGCGGGATGATGGAGACCTTCTGCACCGGATCGACGCCGGTGAGGCTCGAAGCGACGAGCGCATGGCCCATTTCATGATACGCCACCCTGCGGCGCTCGTCCTTGCTCAGCACCCGGCTCTTCTTCTCGATTCCTGCGACAATGCGTTCAATGGCGACGGTGAAGTCGGAGAAACTGACTTCCTCGGCGTTGCGCCGGGTCGCAGCGATCGCGGCCTCGTTGATGAGGTTGGCGAGATCGGCCCCGGTGAAGCCGGTGGTGAGGCCCGCGACCTTGTCGAGATCGACATCGTTGCCGACCCGGATCTTGCGCACATGCACCTTGAGGATGGCGATGCGGCCGGCCTTGTCGGGCCGGTCGACCAGAACCTGGCGGTCAAACCGGCCGGCGCGCAACAGCGCGGGATCCAGGATTTCGGGCCGGTTGGTCGCCGCCAGCAGGATGACGCCGGAGCTCGGGTCGAAGCCATCGAGCTCGGCAAGAAGCTGGTTCAGGGTCTGCTCCTTTTCATCATAGCCGCCGAAAGCGCCGGGCGAGCGGCTGCGCCCCAGCGCGTCAAGTTCGTCGATGAAGATGATGCAAGGCGCCGCCTTGCGCGCCTGTTCGAAGAGATCGCGGACGCGAGCCGCGCCGACGCCCACGAACATCTCGACGAATTCGGAGCCCGAAATGGAGAAGAATGCGACGCCGGCCTCCCCGGCCACGGCGCGGGCGAGCAATGTTTTTCCTGTGCCCGGCGGTCCGACCAGCAGGATGCCCTTGGGCACGTGGGCCCCGAGCCGGCCATAGCTTTTCGGATCCTTCAGGAAGGAAACCACTTCCTGCAATTCGAACTTGGCTTCCTCGACGCCGGCCACGTCGGCGAAAGTGACCTTGGTGTCTTTTTCCACATAGACCTTGGCGCGCGACTTGCCGATCGACATCAGGCCGCCGAACCCTTGCCGGTCGGCGAGACGGCGTCCCAGGAATATCCAGATCAGATAGAAGAAGAACATGGGCACGACCCAGGACAGAATGGTCTGCAACAATCCGCCCGAGGGAACGCCGGTGACCGCCACGCCCTTGGCCTCCAGCTTCTCGGCCAGAGCCATGTCGACCCGCGCGGTCACGAAGGCCGACTTGCCGCTCGGCAGTTTATCCTTGAGCTTGCCCTGAATGACGTCCTGCCCCACCGACACCTCGGTCACCTTGTCCTGCGCGACCAGTTGCTCGAATTCGCTGTAGGGAATGGTGTCCACGGTGTTGTAGGTGGTGAACAGCCATTGCAACAGCAGCACGCCCATCGCTGCGGCAAAGATGTAACCGACCGCAATGCTCTGCTTTCGGGATGAAGGGTCGGTGTTCATTGCGCTCTCCGGTTAATATCCATGCCGCCGCAGTCGGCCTGCCAATGGCTTGAAAGCTTAGAGGGCCCGGATGGTCAGGGTTTGCGGAGGATCAATTGAGCGGCTCGCGGATCTGCTTGGATGACAGCATGATCCGGAAAAGTGGGTACCGGTTTTCCTCGCGACAAACCCGGAACGCATTTGCGCGGAGATCATGCTCAGGGGATGCAATGCTGGCCGCATCGCTGAGTTCCGCTTCCATCCGAAGAGACGCCATTGCCTTACGCATCCACCGAGGACCTGCCACCGTCCATTCGCAACCATCTGCCGGTACACGCCCAGGAGATCTACCTGGGCGCATTCAATCATGCCTGGATCGAGTATGGTGAACGCGAGCCGGCGCGGGTCGAGGAAATCGCCCATCGGGTGGCATGGGCGGCCGTGAAACGCCGATACGAGAAGTTCGGCGACCGCTGGATCGAACGCGATTCCTGACCGCCGGCCGTGGCCGACGATCCATTTCGCTCGAAAACACCGTCAATATTGGGGCTCGCCGGCGACGGCGCTTGAGACACAGGATGAACAAACGCCGGTAGAGGCCGCCGGGATCAAGCTTATCCTTGTCCCATTTTCAGGCCAAACGGCCCTGCCTGTCAGGTCACGCCAGCTGATTGGCCGGCAGCCGGGTCCGCTGCTCGAATCCGTGCGGCAGTTCGATATCGACTTCGAGCGTCGATACGCTTTTGCCGCGATCCATTTTGACCAGCACCTTATCCGGGTCGAGCGTGACATGCCGAGAGACCACGGCCAGGATCTCTTCCCGCAAGATCCCCACCAGATCCGGCTGGCCGCGCATCCCTCGCTCATGCGCGAGCAGGATCTGCAACCTTTCCCGGGCAACCGGCGCGCTGCCGGTGCGGCGCCCGAGCAGCCGCATCAAGCTCAAGCTCATGCCGCCCTCCGTCCCAGCAACCGGTTCATGAAGCCCCTGCGCTCGACCGGCACCGTCATGGCGACATCCTCGCCATTCAGACGCCGCGCCGCGTCGAAATAGGCGCGCGCCGGCGCGCTGGCCGCGTTGTTGAGGGTAACGGGCGATCCGATATTCGACGCCCGCAGCACGTCCTGGCTCTCGGGGATGATGCCCAGAAGCGGCGTCGCGAGGATGTCGAGAATATCGTCGATGCCGAGCATCTCGCCGCGCATCGCGCGCGCGGAATCATAACGGGTGATCAGCACGTGCTTGGTCACCCGCTCACCCCGCTCGGCCCTTGCGGTCTTGGAGTCGAGCATGCCGATGATACGGTCGGAATCCCGCACCGACGACACTTCGGGATTGGTCACAATCACGGCTTCGTCCGCGTAACGCATTGCAAGCGTCGCCCCGCGCTCGATACCCGCGGGACTGTCGCAGATCACCCAGTCGAACTTGGTTCGCAGGTCGGCAATGATGCGCCGGACACCGTCGTCGGTCAGGGCATCCTTGTCCCGGGTTTGCGACGCCGGAAGCAGCCACAGATTTTCCAGGCGCTTGTCGCGGATCAGCGCCTGCGACAGCTTCGCGACGCCCTGCACCACATTGATGAGATCGAACACCACCCGCCGTTCCGCGCCCATGACCAGGTCGAGATTGCGCAGGCCGACGTCGAAGTCCACGACAACGACCCGCTCGCCGTTTTGCGCCAGCGCCGCGCCAAGCGCGGCTGTCGATGTGGTCTTTCCAACGCCGCCTTTGCCTGACGTCACGACCAATACCTTGGCCATCCTTAACTCCTCCCTCACTCAGTTCAGCGGTGTGATTCTCATGATATTGCCGTCAAGCCACGCTTGAGCCGGCTTGTTCCTTAGCCTGCCGTCGATCTCGTCCGCGGTCTGGTAATAACCGTCGATCGCGAGCAGTTCGGCTTCGATCTTCTGGCAGTAGATCCGCGCCGACGAATTGCCATTGACGCCGGCCATCGCGCGGCCGCGCAGCGTCCCGTAGACATGGATGGAGCCGCCGGCGACGATCTCCGCGCCAGAGCCGACCGAACCCAGCACCGTCACGTCGCCTTCCGTGAACACGATCGACTGTCCCGATCGCACCGGCGTCTCAAGCAGCAGTGAGCCGGACGGCGCCTTGGTTTTCGGCCTGGCGTCCTCGACCGAACACTGACGGCCGCCGGTCAGCACCGGCGGCATGCCCGAACCGAGCTGGGCTTCGTCGACGCCCTCGATTCCGAGGACGCGGATACTGCGTTCCTGAAGGCTCGCGATGAGGTGGGCAATGGCGGATTGGCTGAGTTCGAGCGCCGAGAGATCGAGCACCACCGGCCGTCCGGCGAAAAACCCCGGCGAGCGCGCCAGCGTGGCGTCCAGCTCTTCGAGCCAGCCCATGATCGGGACGACCGGAGAAAACACGAAGGCGACAAAAGACCGGCCGCGAAAGCGTAATAGCTGACGTTGTGGCTCCGCCGTGGCGCTCATGACTGCTCGACTCGCTTCCCGATCGTTAATTTCGTTAAGGATTGGGCGATCTTGGTTAACGGAGGGTTAATGATTTCAGTTTGGTGACGATCGGTACGACGGCCCCGGCACGGGCCTGGGAAGCCGATGAAGGCGCGGAAGCGATCGGGATGTCCGAGCAAAGGCGACGACGCGGCAGCGGGAGGTCGCGTGACCGGGGAATAACGGCCGGGCCAACGGGCGCCTAAATCACGCTCCGACTCAATCTGATCGGATCACGATCTCCTCGCAAGCGCGTTCCGCGTTTGTCGCGAGGGAAAGCCGGTTCCCACTTTTCCGGGTCATACTCTATAGCCAGGCGCATATCAGCGCCAGATTGGCCGCGCAGGCTCCCAGCAGCACCACCGCGAGGGCGACGTGCAGGCGTTCACAGGAGGTCTGGAGGATCGTTCCCGTCATGCCGAAAACATCCGGCGATTCTAGTCCGGGAGTCTCGGATGATATTTTTTGCGGGATTCAGGACTCGTTTACGACTCAGGGACTCCCGGCCAGCCGGCCGCCGCGACTCGCTTGGATATGAAATGTCACCCCGGCGTGAACCATTATCTCCGCCAGCGCCGAAACCCGATCTGCCTCCAAGGCGTTGAGCCGGTTTATGGCGCTTTCAAGCGAAGCCGCCTCGGGCCTGGATAGCGGGGCGGATTCCGATTCACGGCAAGAAAACGCATCAAAACAAAAAGAGAGCCCGGAGCTTGTCCGATGCCCTACGCGCTGTTCTGCAATGAGGCCAGGCTAAGCAAGGCCTATCCGACCGAAGCGGATGTCTGGAAGCTCGCGCGGCGGAGCGGGCTCGTGGTTGACACGGTCTCGGAGGGGGAAAAGCCTCTCCGGCCGGTGCTCGACAATGGCTACGAGATCAGGCCCTGCTCACTCGATCCGCAGGAAGATCCCGCCAAGAACCAGGCCGAAGCCGAGCGCGAGGCCCCGCTGGAATTTCGGCTCCGTTCCCAAATGCGAGATTCCCCGTTGCGAGCTTCCCAAGTGCGAGATTCCGCTGCGCTGACCCACCCCACCCGGTCCCCTGAGGCAACGCCGAAAAAGCAGGCCTAAGGCGTCGCCACCGCAAGCGACGCCTGTTCAGCGGCGAGCGCGACGCAGGCCTTCCTGCGGTGAAGCCCCCGGATCGCGCCGGTGACCTTGAGGACCTTCCCGGACGGACAGGACGCGTCCTGCACGAAGGCGACCTCATAGGGCGCGAGGGCGAGAGGTTCGGATTTCAGGATAGTCTGGGCAAGACACGGCAGGGCAACCGCCGAGAAAATCAGCCCTAACGCCAAAGCACGCATGTTCGTTGTCCACCAACCGGCGGACAGCACCATAATCGATCTCGTGTAAAATTTTCACCGATGGCGAAAATTATTTTTTACCAAAGCGGCCCGCCCGCGCCCTCCGGCCAAAAAACAAGGCCGGCGGGAAAGCCGACCTTGTTTCGGGTGAAATGGCGGCCTCCCGGTCAGTACCGGGCGGCAACCGGGCCGCCCCAGCCGAAGCGATAGTTCAGGCCGGCCTTGACGGTGTGCTCGTCGTCCCGGAAGCGGGATCCGACAATCTCTGCGGGTCCACCGGTGAAGGTCGTATTGCCGAAGTTGTAATATTGGTACTCGATCTTGGCCGACCAGTTCGGGGCGAACATGTATTCGAGCCCGGCGCCGACGGTGTAGCCGTCCTTATGGTTGCCGTCGGTGGTGAAATCCACCGGCGTACCCGCGAAGGCGACGCCGACATTGGGGTTGTCGCGCCAAGCATAACCGCCCTTGGCATAGACCAGCGCCGGGCCCCAAGTATAACCGATCCGGCCGGTGGCCGAGCCGAGCTGGTCGCTATTGCCGGTTATGACCGTGCCGGCCGGAAACGCGACGCCCGAACCGCTGTTATTCGCAAGCCAGCTATATTGGGCTTCAGCGCCGATCACCCAGTTGGGGGCGAACTGATAATCGAAGCCGCCCTGCACGCCGCCGAAAAAGCGGCCGTCGCTGCCTTCCAGGGCATCGTTGCCAGCGAAAGCGCCGCCGACATGGCCACCGATATAGAAGCCGGTCCAGTTATAGACCGCCTCCGGCGGCGTATAGGCAGGCGCCTTCGTATAGGTGCGCGCGGGCAAGTCGGCCGCGAATGCCGGAGCCGCCAACACAAAGACAGCGGCCGTTCCGAGCAGAATTCTTTTCATGAGCAGATCCCCATTATGGTCGTCATATCCGACCCTCATTAAACAACGTGGCCTCAATTTGGTTGCTTCGCGGCAACGCCAGTGCGCCAACGTTCCATAACCATAGCGCCCCGCTGCCAAACCGTTTTGATCCCGCTCAACACAGCTATAAGCGGTGTCGGGCGGTTAAAGTTCCGGTTCAACGCCTCGCCGAAAAGTGATTGATTGTTGCGGCAAAACGGCGCGCGGCCGTCCATGATCTCAAGAGCCGATCTCAGCGCGTCAGCTTTTCCAGCTCCGGAAACGGCGCATAGACCGCGCCCGCACAGACGTCTGCGGCCTTGTCGACGATATGATCCAGCCGGCCATCGACATAGACCACGGCACGCTCGCGCGGCTCGCGGTAGCTGCCGTCGGTGTCCTGCGCCGAAAACCGCAGGCAACTGACATAGCGCTGCCGCCCGCCGACGGTGCGCTGCACCGGCTCGGCCATGACGGCATCATGCACACCGACCGGATTGTTGAGATAGGTCCGCAGAAACGCCAGCAATTCGACGCGGTAGTTGGCGGGAAAGGGCTGGACAGCGTTATCGCGGTCGCCGCTATAGCTGAAGCTGCCGCCCTCGCCGCTTGCGCAGGCAGTCAGCATCACCGGCAACAACAGGATCGCCGCGCATTTCGCCGATGTCTTCACACGCAACCTGTCGTCCCCGATTTGCCGCTTGCGAATGCTTGAGACCTTGCGGTTCTGATGGAATTAGAACCGAAGCTCATGTTTTGTTTTAACGCGTTTTCTTCGCGCCAACCGCAAAGCCACCCCGCTACCCAAGTCCGGGGCAGGCCTTCGTTCGAAAACGCTATAGACCGTCCCCCGGCGAAATGGAATTCGTCTCTCGGTGATTAAAAAGCCGGCCCGCGACCATTGGGGAAGCAATGGCGCGGGCCGTCTTGATACCGCAGGCGGCGGCGGGGCAACGTGAAACAACCGCGCGCCCGCGGTTCAACATCAGCCGCGCTTGACGGGAAGCGTCACATGCTTGGCGGTGACCTTGGAGAATTCATGCGTCTTCAACGCACCGATCTTCTTGTGGAAACGATGATGCCGGTAGTGCTTGCGATGATGCCGCTCCATTTTGGCATTGGCGTTCAGCACGCTCGGCTTCATTTGTCCGGTCCTGACCGCTGGCGCATGCGTGGTCTTGACGGTGGCAGCCGCGGCGGGCGAGACGGCAGGCGCGGCGAGAACGGCAACGGCCAGCAGCGCGGCCGAAATGGTCTTCAACATGATGATCTCCTGGTGGTGATCGCGGGGGTGACGGCCGGATGGCCGGGCTCGCCGATCGTATCGGGCGACCCTACCCGCCCCGCGCTGAACCCATCCTGAAGCGCAACAGCAGGCTTCGTTCATCTGCATGACGGTTTCGTCACGTTGCGGCGGCCGGCCGAACCTGGCCGGCAGGCTGAACAAATTGTGACGCTCGCTCGGGAATGTCTCCACCCGCGAGGGGTTCACACCCATAGGCTTCGGTGTAGGATCGTTGCATTGGAAATTCGGGAGAGATGCATGCGCAAATCCGCGATCAGGTTTTTGATGTTGGCCCTTGTCTCAACAACGCTGGTTGCCGTGCCGGCGATCACAGCGGCCTATGCCGCAGGCGACGACAATCCGTCGCCGCCGGCGTCGAGCAGCAAGAAGGGCAAGAAGAAGAGCGACGACAAGAGTTCAAGCCTGAACGATCCGCGTTTCGTCTCGGGCTATCATACCGCCTACACCACCATCTACGATCGCCATGACTACACGTCCGCCATCGATCAGTTGAAAGCGCTCGGTCACGACGACAACGCCGCCGTCGCCAACCTGATTGGCTACTCCTATCGCAAGCTCGGCGACTACAAGCTCTCGCAGGTCTGGTACGAGCGCGCACTCCAGGCCGATCCGAACCACCTCAAGACCTGGCAGTATTACGGCCTGTGGCAGCTCGAACAGGGCAATCGCGAACAGGCGCAATATCACCTGAACAAGATCGCTTCCCTGGCCGGCACCGACAGCCCGGAATACCGCTCGCTGGCCGAAGCCATGGCAAACCCCCCCGGCACCGGCCTCGTTTACTGATCGCAACGGAATCGAACAAACCGGCGCAGTCCTTGGGGCTGCGCCGGTTTTATTTTGGGCTGCCATGAAATCGGGCATCCCGTTCAGCTTCATTTCATCAGCGCTTCGACCTCGGTCCGAAACGCCCGGCGCGAGGCGTCACGCGAATAGAACATGTGCCCGCCGGGATAGACCACGAGCTTCACCCGCTCCGGTGATGCGTAGGCCGGCAATTGATCGAGCAGGATCTGCGAACCGAAATAGGGTGTCGCGAGATCGAACAGCCCATGCCCGACCAGCAGCTTCAGCTTGGGATCGAGCGCAAGAATCTGGCGCAACTGCGAGATCGACTCCACGGGATTGATGCCGCGGCCGTAATTCCAATCCTTGTTGACCTCCAGGTTGAGCAAGCGATAGGAGCCATCCGGCCGCCAGTTGAGCTTGCGCGTGGTGAGATCGACTACCGCGCTGGTCAGCGGCGCGATCAGGGGTTCGCCGGACGGATCCTCGAAATTAAAGGAGCTCGAATCCGGATCGGGATCGAAGCCCAATACCGACGCGTCGTAGCGTCCCGTCACCTTGCCTGCGCGCCGGTCGAATTCGCGGCGGAATTCGTCGACATCGAAACGCCCGGCGAGCCTGCGGCTCACCGCCTGATCGATCCCGGTCAATGCGGCCACGCGGTCGGCAAGGCGCGTCGTAGCGTCGGTATCCGCCTCGCCCTTGACCAGATCGTTCAGGAAATCGCCGCGCGCATAGTGCTCGACGTCGGCCATATCGGTCCGGGTCACCGGCCCCTTGGCTTCTCGCGCCACCGCAGCCATCGTCGGCAGGCTCGCGACATATTGCAGCAGGCTGGAGCCGGAGAATTCGCGGAAGTCGAGCACAGGAGATATCAGGATGAGGCCCTTCACCCCGACCCCCTGATGCACTTGCAGCTCGCGCACCACCCGCGGCCCGCGGATGCCGCCATAGCTTTCACCGGCGACGAATTTCGGAGACAGCAAGCGGTTCGATTTTTCCAGCCAGCGGCGGATCGTCAGCGCAATCGAACTGACATCGCCTTGGGTCGAGAAAAAGCGCTTGCGTGCGTCTTCATCGGTCACAATGAAACGGCTGTAGCCGGTGCCAACGGGATCGATGAAGACGAGATCGGTGAAATCGAGCCAGGTCTCGGCGTTGGACTCGAGACCGGGCGAGGCGGAGGAGACCGCGGCAGCGCCGGTGATCGGCAGCCGCCACGGCCCGGCATTGCCGAGCTGCTGATAGGCGGAGGCCGCGCCCGGCCCGCCATTGAAAATGAAAGTCACCGGCCGGGTCGCCGGATCGGCGCCATCCAGTTGATAGGCGGTGTAAGCGATGTCGGCCTGCGGCTCGCCCTTGTCGTTGAACAGGCGGATCGAGCCTGCGGTCGCCGAGAAATCCAGCGTGCGCCCCGGAAGCACCACGGTCTGCTTGGTCGTGGAATCCGGCGGCAGGCGATGTTGCTCGGCCGCGGCCAGCGAAGCGGAAACATTGGCGCGCTCGCCTCTTCCCTCAGGCCTCTGGGCCGAAGGCGCCGCGGCGGATGAGGATTCGGACGGCTGCGGCGCATCCTGCGCGCGAGCATTCGCCATAAAAGAAAATGCCACAAGCGCGAGCGCGAAGCGGGTGCTACGGGTAACAATGAAGGCGGCAGCCATATTCATTCCTCTTTCATTCCTCTCCTCGGCCCCGCCCTTTGGCCAGTCCCTTTGGCCAAGTATCAAGCATGGCGGCTTTTAACCGGTTATTCTGCTCAAAATTGCGACAACCGGACGTGACCGGCAAACCCGCAATTTGCGTTAACGCCGATATCGAGGGCCCGCTTGATTCCGATCAAACCGGGCTCCGATCTTCTGTTTTGACGCATTTTCTTCACGCGAAGCGGTAACCACCCCGCTCGAAAGCCCATTCAGGACATTGTACAAACGGTGACATTCTTCTGGCAGGCTGGCTATCTCGACAGGTACAGCCCGGGCCTATAGACGACCCCGGCGCAACCGCCTCCATCCGCGCTAACATGAGCTTGCGATCCCATGACCACGTCCCAGCGATATGACCGGATCGCCTTTGTCGCGAGCGGCAGCGTGGAAGCCCAGCAGGCGCTTGCGGAACTGGAGAAAATCTACGGCAATCATGATTCCGCCGACGCCGACGTCGTGGTGGCGCTCGGCGGCGATGGATTGATGCTGCAAACGCTGCACCGCTACATGCGTTCGGACAAGCCGATCTACGGCATGCATCGCGGCACCGTCGGCTTCCTGATGAACGAGTACAGCACCCACGACCTCCACGCGCGCCTGGCTGCGGCGCGGGAATCGGTGATCCATCCGCTCTTGATGCGCGCCACCGATGTTCACGACCAGGTACACCTGCATCACGCCATCAACGAAGTCGCGCTGTTCCGCCAGACCTATCAGGCGGCGCGCCTGAAGATCCTGATCGATGAGCGCGAACGCATGTCGGAATTGATCGCCGACGGCGTCCTGGTGTCGACGCCCGCGGGGTCGACCGCTTACAATCTCTCTGCGCAGGGGCCGATCCTGCCGATCAACGCGGCGCTGCTGGCGCTGACCCCGATCAGCGCCTTCCGCCCGCGGCGCTGGCGCGGCGCGCTGCTCCCCGACACCGCCTTCGTCGTCATCGAGGTGCTCGAAGGCGACAAACGGCCGGTCGCCGCCGTCGCCGACCACGACGAGGTCCGCGATGTCCGCCGGGTCGAGGTGCTTTCCGACAAGACCATTTCGATGCGGATGCTGTTCGATCCCGGCCACAGCCTGGAAGAGCGGATCCTGAGCGAACAATTCGGCTACTGAACGCCCGCGCTCCCGCTTCTCTCCACTTCAACGCGGCGAGCAAAAAAGACCGATCGCAACCCTTCGTTAACGGTGCGCGGCATATGGTTAACTCGGGGTATATCGGGACGTCCGATACCGGTTTAGAGCCGTGCCATGTTCCGCATCGATTTCAACAAGCTCCGATTTCTCGTGTGCGACGACAATCCGCACATGCGGCGCATTTTGCGCACGCTGCTGCATTCCTTCGGCGCACGCGAGGTCTATGAGGCAGAGGACGGCGCGACCGCGCTCGAAATGTACACCCATTACATTCCCGACATCGTCATCACCGACTGGTCGATGCCGATTTTCGACGGCCTCGAACTTTCGCAGATGATCCGGCAACCGGAGTCCAAGGGCAATCCGTTTGCGCCGATCATCATGCTCACCGCCCATTCCGAGAAGCGCCGCGTCACGGTGGCACGCGATGCCGGCGTGACGGAATTCCTCGCCAAGCCGATCTCGGCCAAGGCGCTCTATCAGCGCATCATGAACGTCGTCGCCAACCCGCGTCCGTTCATCAAGACCAAAACCTATTTCGGCCCGGACCGCCGCCGCAACACCGCCGCCTATATCGGCCCCGAGCGCCGCGTCGGCGGCGAAATGGAAGTGTTGCAGCAGCCGTCATTGCTCGACAAGGCACGTTCCGCGATCTAACGCAGCGCCGAGGAAATTCTGATGGCCAAAAACAAGCCCGCGCCGATCGAGATCAAGGCCTTCGCCGATCATCACGTGATCACTCAGCCCAATCCCCTGCGCAAGGTGCTGCGCCGCATGGCCGAGACCGATCTCGACGATCCGGTCGCGCGCGCGGAAAAGGCCCTGGCCGGGCTCTCCGGCGAGTTCAAGACGTGGATGATCGTCGAAACCGACCGGCTCGCCGCCGCTCACGCCGCGGCCCTCAAGGAGGGCTTTACCAAGGCCACCAGCGAGGAACTGTTTCGCGCGGCTCACGATATCAAGGGCGACGCCGCGACGTTCGGCTACCCGTCCGCCGGCATTGCCGCCGAAAGCCTGTGCCGGATCATCGAGCATGCCCCCGATCTCGGCAAGGTTCCGGCCGAGCTGATCAACCATCACATCAACGCCATCGAGGCGATCGTGCGCGAACGCACCAAGCTCGACACCGTAGCAACCTCCAACGCGTTGAGCCGGAGATTGCGCGGCATCACGGACGAATATCTCACGCACGCCAACCGCGACCGCCCCGAACATCTCGAAGCGATCCTAGCCCCGAGCATCGTGCCGACGGAGTGAGACTGGCGGCGTTTCTCGCCGTTCTCGCTTTCGCAACGACGACGACGAGCGCGTGGAAATCAAGCCGCGATCAAATCATACGGTATCGGCGCAATGGCGTCGTCCGCGACCAGTTCGTCGCAGAACATGCGCGCTTCTTCCCGCGCCGATTCCGTGGCGAAGCGCCGCAACAGGATCAATAACGGCCCGGCCGCCTGCCCGTCGCTCTCGCAATGCGTCAGCACGCGTTCGACCATCTGGCGGCGCAACCTTGCCGCCCCATCGACGGTGTCGACGAAACCGATTTCATGGCTCGCTTCGAGCGCCACGCGGAACGCGGCGAAGGTCGATTCCGGCAAGCCGGCGCGCGACAGCAGCGCCTGCAGGCTGGCACCACTGCGGTCGTGGAGCAGCGCGGAGACGCGGGCCGGCGGCAAGCCGGACAGTTCGGCGAGCGCGTGATCGAACAATTCGAGATTGCCGGACAGCAGCGCCCGCAGGATCCATCCCGCGGTAAGCTGGCCGGTGACGCGCAGATGCTGCACCAGCCCCTGCATGTCGTCGCCGCGCGAAGACGCCGCGATATTCACCGTCGAGCGGTCGCGCGCTTCACTTGCGATCCGGCCCGCCCGGTCGGGGCTCAGCCAATTGCGGGCAACGACGAATTGCGCCAGCGTGTCCGAGAGTTTGGCGACCAGCGCTGCCCGCGTCGCCGCGGGTAGATCTTCCAGCACCAGCATGGCTTCCCTGATCGCGGCGAGTTGGCCGTGACGCTCGACGATGCGGTCCCAGGAAAACGGCGCGAGTTCAGCGTGGGGGTTTTCGATCAGTTCAAGCGCCGCCGAGGCGCTGCCGACTTCCGCAATCGCCGCACCGACCGAGGCCGGAAGATTGATGCGGCGCGCGATCGCGCATTGCATCGCGCTATCGCCGGTCGCGACGATGTCCACCAGATCGGCGTCGATCAGCAGCGGCGAATGTTCGAGGACCGGAATCGCCACCGACGGCTGGTCGGTCGATAGCGCCCGGACGATCGCCGCCGGCGCATCCATGCTGCGCGCGAACACTTCGGCCATCGCCTGACGCACCAGCGGCGAGGTGTCGTCGAGCAGCATCAGCAGCGCGCCTTCGGCGGCGGCCCGATCCTCGGAGGTCAAATCCGAAATGAGCCAGGCCCGGGCCAAGGCCCGTGTAGCCTCGGACCGCTCCCCTGCCGGAGCCGTCCTTACCCAGCTGATAAATTGCCGAACGATCATGCCCCTGCCGGCTTACGCGACTTCAAAAGCGCCGTGATGCAGGCGCCACCGTCAGATAAAATAAACCATGACGCTTAACAAAGCGTTCACCATAACCGGCTGGTTTTATTGACGTTTTATTAAGGGTGCGAGGACGTTTCGAACGGCTTGAACAGGCTCGCCTGCCCTGTATGCCGGATGGCCGGACATCACCGCCTGTTCGATTTCTTTGCCTTCTTCGCTTTCGCGGCGCGCTTGTTTTTTGTCGCAGCCTTCTTCTTTTTCGCAGGCGCCTTCCGTTTGGCCGGCGCTTTCTTTCTCGCCGCGGCTTTCTTCACCGGCTTCTTTTTGACTGACGCCTTCTTTCTCGCCCCCGTCGTTTTCTTCGCCGACGAAGTCTTCCCCGGCGCTGGCCCTCCATCGTCTGCAACAGGTGTTGTGTGTACCGGCACACCAGCTACGGACGACGCAACTGTCATGCCCGCAGCCGGCTGATGCAATCCAAGCCAAAACCGGATTTCGGCCAGATCCTCGCCGGCAAGAAAGCTGTCCTGCCAGGAGTCATTGTCCACGAGGCCGTGCCAGACCTTCGGATCCTGCCGGTGCGCCTCGACATAGGCGTTCCAGCGATAGGCTTGGTAGATCGCGATGATGTTGACCGCATACGCCGCCGCAAGCGGCGCATTGCCTTCGATGATCATCAGGTTGTCGTCATTGGCGGTCGAGGCCTTGTAGCCGAGATTATGCGATCCGGTCATCACCACCGGCTTGTCGCCGAAAGGATCGAGCACGATGACCTTGCTGTGAATGTGAACACCGGCGCCCAGGATTTCCGTGGCCCAGTTGTGAAAGACGTCCTTGATGTTCTTGGGCACCATCGACTCGTAGCCGAGGTGCTGCGGCGGCTGCTTGCCGCCTTTGAACAGCGTGACCGGGGTGCCGGATGACGGATCGAGCGCCGCGTGCGTCGATGGCCCGGCTTTGCCTTTCGACTCCGTGGTGAGATTGGCGATCTCCTGGTTCACGACGCCGCGGATATAAAGCCCGTCGTCGAAATTGGCGGTGCCCTGATGATGCCGGAACAGGATGTTTTGCAGCAGCGTCCATTTCTCTTCCGGCTTTCCCGGCGCGACGAACGCGCCCGGATTGAAGAACAGGAACAGGATGCCCTGTTTCGCGGCGTTGATCAGCTGGCGCGCATAATCGAGATCTTCCCCGACCCTGGTCGGCGCGAACCATTGGGTAATGGCGCCGCCATCGATCTGGAACGTTTTCGCTTTCGAGTTGGCCGCAGCGAGGCTCGGCGGATAGGCATTTCCGGCATCCTTCAACAGATTCCATTCGGCGAGGAAATCCGCCGCCAGATCCGGATCGTCGACGATGATGCCGTTATTGGCCTGCGTGCAGAGCCCGGTCATGGTCCAGTTGGTGCTGCCGGAAAGGACCCGCTGCGGCTTTCCTTTCGCATCGCAGCAGACGACGAATTTGTTGTGCGCAAAATGCCTGCCCGTCACCAGACGGTTATGCAGGTCGACAACACCCTTCAGCTGCGCGCGAACCTGCTTGTTCTCGTCATTGGCTGGCGGCCTGAAGGCGCCGTTCGCCAGTATCAGGTGGCATTTCTGGCCGAGCGCCTTGAGGCGATCCAACAATTCGGGATCGTTGAGTTCATACAGAGCCGCGTAGATCTCGCCATTATTGCTCTTCACCTCGTCGAGCATCGCGAGCAACTGCAGACGCAGAAGCCCGCTCAATTCGTTTCTCAGCGCGTTACCCGGAAGCCCGTCATGCGGAGGCCGGGTATCGGCAATCAGGTCGGCAATCTTTGGATTCTTGCCGAGCGCCCCAAGCGCCCGCGAGACCCACTGCGCCGCCACGATCCCCTTGTTGAAGTAGGCCGACACGTTTGATGTCGCGCGGCCAGAAACCGTCATCGGCGGCGTCAAGGCGCTCGCCGCGGCCGTCGACAATTGCAGATGATCCTTGTCCGGCCCCACCACCGGCACCACCGAATACTGCACGACGTCGCCGGGCGACACGCCGTAGTCCCACCACATGTAGCGCTGGAGCGCGAACTTCCACGGCGCCGCGGCATCGAGCGTGTCGTCGTCGGAAAATCCGACAAAACCGTGCAAATAGTTTTCGGTGCTCTTGGCGTCGTTTTTCAACAGGCGGTGGATCGTGAAGCCCCGGCATTGCGGAATCGGCTTGCCGTCAACGGGCAACCACACAACGCATGTATGATCGCCGTTGTCGTAGACTTTTACATCCATGGACATGGCCAACTCCTGCCGCAGCAGACACAAGCTTGGCCGCGAACCTAGCTATCTATTCAAGGTTGTACAATATTTTGAATACACGCAGCTGTCATAAAGCGGTCTTGAACGGCCGGCTGCGTGTACGGTTCCGATGGAATCAGAACCGTGTCTTTGTCCTTTGTCTTGATGGGTTTTCTTGATGCGAACCGGCGATCGCGAAGGCGGCCGCTTAGCTGCTGAACGTGCCGTTGCGATCGCTGAAGAGATCAAGCGGCTGCGGCGCGCCGACATCGGATGCCGAGGACGAATCGTCGGTCGACGCCGTGGCGCCCCACAATTTCTGAATGGTCGGCGAGACCGGCTGGGTCCGTTCGTCGACCTGGAACAGCGAACGGAAACTCATCCCCGCTGACGAGGAAACATTGGTTGATGCCGATGCGCTCGTGACGGGCGCAGCGGCGTTTGGAAAACTCGACAGATAGGCGGCGTTGTCGATCGCCGCCGCTGGCGGAGCCGCACTGGCGACTGCCGTACTGCCGGGCGTATCGCCGACCGCCGCCATCGCGCTGCGCGTCGTCGACGAATTGGCGGCGGCGGCGTAGCGTGACGTCAGCACCGAATAGACTTCGGAGACGGTGCGCGCGCGCCCGGAGCTGTCGTAAAAGATCGAGCGGTTTGCAGCGGCGGCGTTCGGAAACAATTGCGCGCCCGAAGCCTGCGGGTCGTCTTCCGCACTCGATATCAGCTTCGCGGCGCCGCCGGCGCCCATGAAATGCGCCATATAAAGTTCGGCATCGGTCGGGCGGCGGCCGATCATGCCGGTGAGCTTGAAACTGTTGGATTGCGTCAGGACGCCTGCCATCGCCGAACTGGCGACGGGATCGTCGCGCAGCTTCATGATCTCGTTTCGCGCGGAGGGGTCGCTGACCGAATAGTCGCCGGAGGAGGATTTGTTGATGGCGTCGGCATATTTGCCGTAGCCGAGCAGCGAACCCGCTTCCTTCACGGTGCCGAGCCAGGTCTGCTGGATGAATTGGAACAATCCGCTCGCCGACGAGGTCGAAGCGCTCGCCTGCGGATTGAAGTCGGATTCCATTTTCGCGGTGGTGAGCAGATATTGGAAGCTGGTGCCGGTGGTGTTGGCGGCCTGCTTGATCGCACCGGCAACCCGCGTGCGCGACGGATCGGCCGCAGCCATTGCCGCAGCGTTTGAAGTATCGACAACAGTCATCGGTTGGTGCCCCGCTCCCCGCGAAACGCCCGTGTGTGTTTTGCGAATATGAGGCGCCCTTCTCCCAAAAGGCGCTCACTCCACCGTCACATTGCGGCGATTATGGTTAATGGCAGGTTAATGGGCTTCCTCGCAGATCATTCCGGGAAGCGCCTGTTGGCGCAAGCCAGGAATCCGGAGGTTATGGCGCGAGATTCCGGGTCTGGCGCCGACGCGTCGTCCCGGAATGACGACTGCTATTTGCGATAAACCGTCTTGGGATCGAACAGCCGGTTCGAATCGACGAACGACAATTTCACGCCGCCCTCGCCGTCCGCGACCGCACGGTAGAAACAGGAGCGGCGGCCGGTGTGGCAGGCAGCACCGGTCTGCTCGACGCGGATCCAGACGGCGTCCTGATCGCAATCCATCCGCATCTCGACCACGCGCTGGGTGTGGCCGGAGGTTTCGCCTTTACGCCACAGCGCGTTGCGCGAGCGGCTGAAATACCAGGCGTCGCCGCTTTCGATGGTCTTGCGCAGGGCTTCGTCGTTCATGTGGGCGACCATCAGCACGTCGCCGCTGGCGGCGTCGGTGGCGACGCAGGTCACAAGCCCGGCGGCGTCGAAACGGGGCCGGAACGCCAGCCCCTCTTCGAGGTCATGGATATCGGTCGATGTGGACACGGCAACGGCCTCTCGTAGCGTCAAGCGAGGGGCCGGTCAGCGCTGCGCCGCTCGCACCATGGACAGGAAACGCGACTGCTCCGCCGGATTGTCGCGGAACATGCCGGTAAAGCGGCTGGTGAAGGTCAGTGCCCCGTGCTTGGCAACGCCGCGCACCGACATGCAAGTATGCTCCGCCTCGATCATCACGGCAACGCCGCGGGGCTTCAGGATCTCGTCGATCGCCGCCGCGATCTGGGCGGTGAGATGTTCCTGGGTCTGCAAGCGGCGCGCGAAGATGTCGGTCAGGCGCGCCAGCTTCGACAAGCCCACCACCCGCTCCACCGGCGTATAGGCGATATGCGCCTTGCCATAGAACGGCATCATGTGATGCTCGCATTGCGAGGTGAATTCGATGTCGCGGATCAGCACGAAATCGTCATAGCCCGCTGTCTCGCCAAAGGTGCGGTTGAGAACCTCGGCCGGCGACTGATGATAGCCCTGATAAAGCTCGTCGAAGGCCTCCACCACCCGGCGCGGCGTGTCGAGCAGGCCCTCGCGGCCGGGGTTTTCGCCGATATAGTTCAGCAACGTATGGACGGCCTGTTCGGCTTCCGCGCGCGACGGCCGCGGCTGGTCCGCACGCACGGCGGCGGCGAGGAACTCGGACGGGTCGAGCTCCCCGGGACGACCTTCGGGAATTTTCGATTCCGGCGTCCTCGGATCGGCAGATTTGCCATCCGAAAGCTTGTTGGGGCGGATGGATTTAATCAAAGCGTCCATGTCAACTCCGTTCGACCGGCCTTTGGGACCGGAGTGTCACCGGCAGACGGGGCGGCTTGCCGCCGGACGCCTGAGTACCAAGATATCAAGACCGCAGCGGACCGGCTGGTTTCCATCTCTCAGGCCACTTCGGAAAACGGCCGACTGTATTTTGGCCATTTCCGTCCCTATATAGGACGGCAGGCCGCGCCCGCCAAGGGTGATCGCAGGGGGGCAGCGACCCGCGGCTCCGAGATCCCCCGCGGCTTCGAGACCCAAACTCATGCTGAACGACATCTATAACAAACGCATCATCGAGCTGGCCGGCAATATCCCGCGGCTGGGACGGCTCGCCACCCCCGACGCCAGCGCCACTGCCCATTCCAAACTGTGCGGCTCGACCGTCAAGATCGACCTCAAGATGGACGGGCCCGTCGTCACCGACTTCGCCCATGACGTGAAGGCCTGCGCACTTGGCCAGGCTTCATCGTCGATCATGGCAAGCCATGTCGTCGGCTCGACCGCGAGCGAATTGCGCGAGTTACGCGAGACCGTTCGCAAGATGCTGAAGGAAAACGGCGCGCCGCCGCAAGGCAAATGGGCCGACATCGCCTTTCTGGAACCGGTGCGCGACTACAAGGCGCGGCACGCCTCGACCATGCTGACCTTCGATGCCGTGGTCGATGCGATCGGCCAGATCGAAGCCAAAAATGGGAATAAGGGTGGGGATAAGGGCGCAGACAAGGCCGAAGCGAAACAGCCGGCCGCCGCCCAAGGCTAAAAAGAAGGCGGCTGAGAAGGTGCCATCATTCCGGGGCGCGCGTTCGCGCGAACCCGGTGTCCCTCGGCATCCTCTCTGGATTCCGGGTTTGCTCGCGCTGGCGAGCTCCCGGAATGACGAGTTCATATTCTACGGCTGACCGCCGCTACTTCGCCGGGCCCGCCGCCGCGACGCCGCCGGTCGGCACGATCGCTTCCGCCGTCTTGGTTGACTTCACGGCAGACGAAACACTCTCGGCCTGCGCCGCACCGCCGGCGAAGCGATCCTGGACCTGCTTGGCTGAAAGCTCGGCGACGGGCGCCGTGACTTCGGCTGGCGGCAGCACCTCGGCCACCGCGTCGGTGGTGACGAGATTGGTCAGCCGCAATTCTTCCGGCGACAATTCATGCAGATCTTCCCACGGCGGCACGCTGAGCGCCAGCGACAGCAGATCGCCTGCTCCGCCCATATCGAAAGTGTATTTGGCGAGCCGGCCGACGTCACGTTCGACGATCATCAAATCCTGCGCGGAATAGCTCGCCGCCTTGGCGTCGTCGGCGCGGTCGCCCATCCAGATCTGATGCACCCTGACATGCGCCCCCTCGGGCACGTAGCGCGTCTTGCCCGACAGCAGCAGGAACACGCACATCGACTCGCAATAGGCGTCGGGCATGATGCTTCCACGCTCGCCTTGGGCGGTGTGATCGAGAACGCTGGTTCCGACCGTCGTCAACAGGCCGAGACCGCGCCAGCGCCGCCCAAGCGCGATGGCATCGTTGACCGAACCGCCGCTGGAATCCAGCACCAGCGTCGCGCCGGCAAGATGGCGTCCACGCGCGAAGTCGTCGAACTCCTTGGGACTGTCCTGGGTCACGATGCCGACCGCGCTGATCCAGCCGCGGCAATGGGGCTCGCAGGCGACCCAGCTAAAACGCATCGGCAGCTTTCGCTCCTCGGGCGCAACGCCGGCTTGCGCGGAATGACCTGGTGTCGCGGCAACACCGTACAGTGCGATCGAAAGCGCCATGGCGCCGAACAGCGCCCAGCCTCGAATGTTAAGCGACCTCACGAGCGTCAATTTGGTTCCTTTCCGCAAACCCCTATATCGGGGTGGCGACGGTCCCGCTCACGCCAGCTTATTTCGTCACGCTGACGTCATTAAAAACGTATCGGGACGATTCCTGATCGTCCATAGGGACTTGCTGCAACGCCGCGTAAAACATGCGATTTTCCTTAAAATGTGGCGTAAAAACATAATCCTGCCGGTTCCGTGATTGGGAACCACGCACATCCCTGTGTACAATTTCGGCAAGCCGCGCATGAAGCACGCATTCTTTCATTCGTCCCGCCGTTCTTCCTGCGACTGCGCCAACACAGCGCGGCGGCTGCCGCGCAATGGCGGACGCGCGCTGATCTGGATCTACCGGCACAGCCTGTCGCCGCTGGTCGGCTACAATTGCCGTCATCTGCCGACCTGCTCGGTCTATGCCGACGAGGCGATCGCGCGCTTCGGCTTGTGGGGCGGCGGATGGATGACGCTGGCGCGGCTGCTGCGCTGCCAGCCCTGGGGCACCTCGGGCATCGACAACGTGCCGTCGGCAAGGCCTGACGGCGCAAGATGGTATCTGCCCTGGCGGTTCGGACGCTGGTGCGGCGTCAACGCGCCCGATTCCGATTGAATTAGAATCCTTTGGTCATTTGTCTTGAAGCGCTTTCTTGAAGCGGCGCGGCATGCACCGCAATAGCTGCGCTTAAGCTAAATCCGTGGCGACGCCGGGAACTACCGTTTGCGTTTCGCATTGATCCCGCGCTTCCATTCGGGAGGGCCAAACAATGCGCTGGAAAATCAGCCGCCACGGTCATGATCCCCGCCAGATCGACCTGATCGCCATCTGCGTCCTGATCGTCGTCATCGTCGCCGCGTACCGGTTTTACGTCCGCGATCCCGAGCCGCCGAACCATGCGGATTTCATCGTCCCGAGCCAAAGCGTTCGCTGGTAAGGCGGATTGGCCCGACCGTACCGGTTCTGATTCAATCAGAACCGATTCCTGCTCTTAGAATTTCGGTATCTTCTCCGCGAAGCCGTTGTAGCAGGCCAGCCGCTCGTCTTCCTCCTTGGTGAAACGGCAATCCGCGACACGGTCCGCGGCCTTTGCCTTCGGGTTCGGCCTGGGCGCGAAAACCGCATCGTAGCAATCCAGGCGGCCCTTCGTCCCGTCGTCAATCTCGAGACAGGCCTGAAGCTTGCCCGCAATCGACGTCGGTTTGGCCGGCGCAGGCGCGCCGTGCGGCTTCACCTGGACCAGCGGCTTTCCCCCGATCGTCGGCGGCGGGCTGTTCTGGGCCATGGCAGTGGCCGAATAGAGGACCGCGACAAGCGCCAGCATTCGTCTCATGTAATCTCACCCCATTGTTGTCCGGCATGCGACCTTGTTCGCATCACCGTCAAAAGCGCCAGCGCGACAAACCCCATCGCCACATAGCCGGCGCCATATAACAAACCGCGCGCGTATAACACACCGCCGATGGCCGAACCAATGGCCTGCCCGATATAGAGCACCGACGTGTTGAGCGCGACGGAAGCCGACGCCAGCGGCGGCGCCGCGGCGACTAGACGGGCCTGCTGCATCGAGTTTGTGGAGGCAAAACCCAATCCCCAGACCGCGACCGATCCGGCCATCAGCGGATAGATACCCGCGCTGAGCGCCCACCCGGTCAGGCCTGTCAGCAGCAGGGCCGTGAACAGCAGCGAGGTTTTGTAAGTCCCCCAGGAATCGACGATCCGGGTCGCGACCGCCATTCCGATGAAGCCGAACACGCCATAGAGCGCGAACACCAGCCCGATCGCGTCAGGGCCAGCCTGCGTCAGCCTGCCCAGCAGCGGCCCCATGAACGTGAACACCACGAACTGACCGGCCATCTGTAAGGTCGTGATCAGCAGCAACAGCACGATCAGCTGGTTGCGCCCGATATCGGTCCACGTCTTCAGGTCCACGGGCGCGCCGAGCAGCCCCCGCGGCAGACGCCAGGCCAGAACGAGGCAACTTAAACAGCCGACCAGGCCAATGCCGCCATAGGCCGCGCGAAAGCCGTAGCGGCTGGCGATGAACGTAACCAGGGGCAGACAGAGCGCGACCGCGATCGACCATCCGAGAAAGACATAGGCGATGGTGCTGCCGCGCTTTTGCGCGGGCACGATCAGGGCGGCGGCGCCGGCCGCCTGCGGCGTATACAACGCGCCGATCGCCAGCATGACCAGGCGGATCACCAAGAGCGCCGTGAAATCGGGCGCGAAGGCCGAGGCGATGTTGCCGAGCGCGAACACCGCGAGCGTTCCCGCAAGCAGCGTGCGGCGCTCGATGCGGCTGGTCAGCCACGCCGTCAGCGGCGAGCCGATGCACAGAACCACGGCGCCGAAGGTCAGGAGCAGCGCCGCGACGCGGACGCTGACGTCGAGGCCCGCCGACAATTCGTTCAGCATTCCCGCCGGCGCGAAAACTGACGTGCCGGTGACGATATTCCCGAACATCAGGGCGGTGGGGGCGTAGCCGCGGGCAACGGAGACCTTTTCCATGCAAATGCATCTATAGCAACCCCGCACCGAAGGAAAGGTCCGGCGGCACGGCCCCCGATTTTGTCGGGACAGGTTGATTGCGTTGCCCGAATCGCCTGCTATATCCCTGCTTTCCGCTTACCTGCGCTCGTTCGCAGGAGTGAGCTTCAGGAGACACGCATGACCGACGACCACAAATCCGAATCCGGATTCCAATACAGCATCACCAATTTGAGACCAGCCGAGACGCCGCTGAAAATCACCCTCACCTTTCCGGACGGCGCCAGCCGCGAATACGCCAGGGACATCACCGGGCTCGATATCGCCAAGGGCATCTCGCCCTCGCTCGCCAAGCGCACCGTGGCGATGGCGCTGGACGGCGTCGTCGCGGACCTCGGCGATCCCATCACCCATGACGCCAAAATCGAGTTCATCAACCGCGACGACGCCCGTGCGCTGGAATTGATCCGCCATGACGCGGCCCATGTGTTGGCCGAAGCGGTGCAGTCGCTGTGGCCGGGCACCCAGGTCACGATCGGCCCCGTGATCGAGAACGGCTTCTATTACGATTTCTTCCGCAACGAGCCGTTCACGCCGGAAGACTTCGCTGCGATCGAAAAGAAGATGCGCGAGATCATTGCGCGCGATAAGCCGTTTACCAAGGAAGTCTGGAGCCGCGAACAGACCAAACAGGTGTTCCGCGACAAGGGCGAGAACTTCAAGGTCGAACTGGTCGACGCCATTCCCGGCGACGAGCCGATCAAGATCTATTTCCAGGGCGACTGGTTCGATCTGTGCCGCGGCCCGCACATGACCTCGACCGGCAAGATCGGCAACGCGTTCAAGCTGATGAAGGTGGCGGGCGCCTATTGGCGCGGCGACAGCAACAATCCGATGCTGACGCGCATTTACGGCACCGCCTTCGCCAAGCAGGAAGAGCTCGACGCCTACCTGAAGCAGATCGAGGAGGCCGAGAAGCGCGACCACCGCAAGCTCGGCCGCGAGCTCGACCTGTTTCATTTCCAGGAGGAAGGCCCCGGCGTGGTGTTCTGGCACCCCAAGGGCTGGACCATCTTCCAGGCGCTGATCGCCTATATGCGCCGCCGACTGTCGGGCGATTACAGCGAGGTCAACGCGCCGCAGATCCTCGACAAGGTGCTGTGGGAGACCTCGGGCCATTGGGACTGGTACCGCGAGAACATGTTCGCGGCGCAATCCGCCGGCGACGAGGCCGAGGACAAGCGCTGGTTCGCGCTAAAACCGATGAACTGCCCGGGCCACGTCCAGATCTTCAAGCACGGTCTGAAGAGCTATCGCGATCTGCCGCTGCGGCTGGCGGAATTCGGCGTCGTCCACCGCTACGAGCCGTCCGGCGCGATGCATGGCCTGATGCGCGTGCGCGGCTTCACCCAGGACGACGCCCATGTGTTCTGCACCGAGGCGCAGCTCGCCGAGGAATGCCTGAAGATCAACGAGCTGATCCTGTCGACCTATGCCGATTTCGGCTTTACCGGCGATCTCACGGTGAAGCTGTCGACCCGGCCCGAAAAGCGCGTCGGTACCGACGAGATGTGGGACCATGCCGAGCGCGTGATGGCGACGGTGCTGTCGCAGATCGAGGCGCAAGGCGATGGCCACCGCATCAAGACCGCAATCAATCCGGGCGAAGGCGCATTCTACGGGCCGAAGTTCGAATATGTGCTGCGCGACGCCATCGGCCGCGACTGGCAATGCGGCACCACGCAGGTCGACTTCAATTTACCGGAGCGGTTCGGCGCGTTCTACATCGATGCCGACGGCTCGAAAAAGGCGCCGGTCATGGTGCATCGCGCGATCTGCGGCTCGATGGAGCGCTTCATCGGCATCCTGATCGAGCACTTCGCCGGCAATTTCCCGCTCTGGCTGGCGCCGGTGCAGGCCGTCGTCACCACCATCACCTCGGAAGGCGACGAATACGCCAAGGTGGTCGCGGCCGCGGCGCGGCGCGCGGGCTTGCGCGTCGAACTCGACCTGCGCAACGAGAAGATCAACTACAAGGTCCGCGAGCATTCGCTGGCGAAGATCCCGGCGCTTCTGGTGGTCGGCAAGAAGGAGGCCGAGACGCATTCGGTCTCGGTGCGCCGGCTCGGCAGCGATGGCCAAAAGGTGATGTCGACCGAGGCCGCGCTGGCGGCACTGGTCGAGGAAGCCACGCCGCCGGATGTGAAGCGGGCTCAGGCGGCGGACTGACCATTCATAATCGGTCTAAACCGGCTTCCGATCGCCCGTTCGCGCCCTATCTGCTTTGGCAGGCTGCTTGGCAGCATGATGTAGGAAAATGACCGTGCCCGATGCCATCGAACTCCTTAAAGCCCGCCGCTCCGTCAAGCCGCGCGAGATGAGCGGCCCCGGCCCCTCGCCCGCCGAACTCGAAACCATTCTCACCATCGGCGCGCGGGTGCCGGACCACGGCAAACTGACGCCGTGGCGCTTCATCGTGTTCGAAGGCGACGCCCGGGCCCGCGCCGGCGAAATCATCGCCAAGGTGTTCGCGCGGAAAAATCCGGGCGCGCCGACCGCGGATGTCGAAGCCGAAAAGCGCCGGTTGATGGAGGCGCCGCTGGTGATCGGCGTGGTCAGTTTCACCAGGCCGCACCCCAAGGTGCCGGCGTGGGAACAGGAATTATCCGCCGGCGCCAGCGCGATGAACATCGTCACCGCAGCGACCGCGCTCGGCTACGGCGCCAACTGGCTGACCGGCTGGTTCGCCTTCGACCGCGACGTGCTGGACGGGCTGGGATTGAAGGCGGACGAAAAGCTGGCGGGCCTCATCCATATCGGAACGCCTTCAAAACCGAGCGAGGACCGTCCCCGCCCTGATCTCACCGATATCGTGACGCGGTTTTGAGAGTTCTCAGTCGCTGCCATTGCCGGGCTTGACCCGACAATCCATCAAAAAAATCTTTCAAGATCGATGCCGGATCAAATCCGGGCATGACGAAGCGCGTCACGCGGCCTGCGACGCACGCCGGCCGAATTTGAACAGCAGTTGCTGGATTTCGCTCGCCGGCCTGGCGGCGCTGAACAGATAGCCCTGCACCTGGTTGCAGCCCTCGGCTCGCAGCCAGTCGAGCTGGTCGATGGTTTCGACGCCTTCGGCTGTCGTCGTGATGTTGAGGCTGCGGCCGAGGCCCGAAATCGCCCGCACGATCGCAACGCAATCGGGACGCTGCACCAGATCCTTCACGAACGAACGGTCGATCTTGATCTTGTCGAACGGAAAGCTTCTGAGATAGCTGAGGCTGGAATAGCCGGTGCCGAAATCGTCCAGTGAGATGCTGATGCCGAGTTGGCGCAATTGATGCAAGATGGCGAGATTGGCCTCGGTCTCCGCCAGGAAGATCGACTCGGTGATTTCGAGCTCGAGCCGCGTCGGCGACAGGCCCGATTGCGCCAGCGCCGAGATCACCATCTGCACGAGGTTGCGGCTGCGGAACTGGACCGGCGACAGATTGACGGCGATCTTGATGTCCGCGGGCCACTTCGCGGCCTCGGCGCAGGCTTCCCGCAACACCCATTCGCCGAGCGCCACGATCAGCCCGATATCCTCGGCGACGGGCACGAATTCCGCCGGCGAGATCATGCCCTTCTCGGGATGGCGCCAGCGCAACAACGCTTCAAATCCGTTGATCCGGTCGGAGGCGATATCCACCAGCGGCTGGTAATGCAGCTCGAACTCGCCATTGGCGAAAGCGCGGCGCAGGTCCAGTTCCAGGTCGCGGCGCTTCTGCGCCTGCAAATCCATTTCCTTTTCGAAGAAGCGATGAACGCCGCCGCCCTCCTCCTTGGCGCTGTACAGCGCCATATCGGCGTTGCGCATCAGTTCCTCGCTGGTGTCGCCGTCATCGGGTGAAAGCGCGACGCCGATGCTGGCGCCGATCACCACTTCCATCTCGTCGATGCCGTAGGCCGCGCTCAGGACCTTGATCAACCTGACTGCATAGTCGCCGGTCTCGCTCATCGTCATGTCCGACGCCAGGATGACGGCGAATTCGTCGCCGCCGAGCCGCGCAACCAGATTGTCGTCACGCGCCTCCGACCGCAGCCGGTCCGCCACCATCGTCAGCAGGCGGTCGCCTATGGGATGGCCGAATGAATCGTTGACGTTCTTGAACAGATCGAGATCGACATACAGCACCGCCACATGCTTGTTGCCGGACCCGGCCTGCTCCAGCGCCTTCTTCAGATGCTCCTGAAATAGCGCCCGGTTCGGCAGATTGGTCAGACCGTCATGATGCGCCATGTGGGCGATCCGGGCCTCGGCCCGGCGCCGCTCGGTGATGTCGACAACGGCGACCAGAAAAGCCTCGCGGCCGCCGAACGCGACGCGGCGCCCATAGGTCAGCACCTCGATCTCGCTGCCATTGGCCTTGATGTGTCGCCAATTGCGGCTGTTGTAGTGCGTATCGCCAATCTGCTGCACCGCCTGGGAATGGCTCGACCATTCATCCTGCGGCCAGATCTCCCGCAGCGTCATCGACAGGAATTTATCGCGGCTGTATCCGTAGTGCTGAACTGCGGCGTCATTGACGTTGAGGAAGCGCATCGTTTCGGCGTCGAACACCCACATCGGCATCGGATTGTTGTCGAACAACAGGCGAAACGAAGCCTCGCGCTGCTTGAGCGCGGTGACATCGGTGACGGTCAGCGACAGGATGTCGCCGAACGCGGTCACCCCGAGCTTCAGGTTGCGGTCGTCGCTGTCGACCTCGAACTGATCGCCATTTCCGTTTTCGACGACGCCGAGCAGCCTCCCGGTCACTTCCGGCAGGCACAGAAGATTGCCGCCGTCGCTGAGCCTGCGCCAGAGCAGTCCGGCAGCCGGCACCTTGAGCAGACGGCAGGCACCCTGATTGTGGTGAACAATCTGGAAGTCGAACGGCCGCCCGCCCGCATCGCGGAGCGTCGCAAGCGAAAGCACGCCGTCATCCGTTTGCGCGAAAATCGCGTCCAGCAGATTGTACTGGGCGCTGCGCTCGTTGACATAGGCGCCGATCAGCGTGCCGCCCCAGCGCGAAGAGGTCGGCAAGGCCAGGATATCGTAGGCCTGCACGATGCCGTCGCGCACGCAATGCGCCACGGCGAGATGGGGACGGCGCTTCTCCAGGGCGTTGGCCGCGGCCTCGCCGAGCGCGGTCGCGCAATCCGGCGACAGCGCCGTCAGGGGAATGTCCCAGCGGTCGTCGTTCAGCCATTTCTGGGCGTAGCGTCCGGTGCGCGACACCCCGAATGTTTTATTATCAAGTGTTTCGTTGTCGTGCTTCAAAAGGACGATGTGGTCCGCCAGCCGGCCAAGGCTCCCGAGCATCACATCTTCGTAGCTGGGCAATCTTCCGTCCGGCCGCAATGCGGCCTGCCATTTGCGCTGCAGGATCGAAATATCATTGAACATTTCGGAACTGACTTTTCCGGATGTTTCCTTGGCCGCAATCATGACGCCCCGCAACGCGTACACCAGATCATGATCCGGCTGGATTGAATCGGATCGTGATCTCGTCTCTCTGGTTCGATCATGATCTTTCGGAAAGCCGCTTTGCGCCTTGCGCTGGCGCGGCCCTCAAGGTCCGGATCATGTTCCAGTCCCCGCTTTATCCAACGCAGGCGGGCTTAATGCGGTGTAAAAATCACAGGTCTCGCAGGATGAAGCGGTGATTATGACAGTTTTAAGCCGCCGGATGGTTAGCGGGCGTTAGTGACTGTGACATTACCCCCAAGGATACTTCCGAATATGCCTGTATGCGACCGGAATGACAGCAAAGCATAGTAAATCGACCGCAAATTTTGGTACGATCAACTTCCGATCATCTTAACGAACATCCCGATATCGACAGAAACCGCCCGACCGGCAACTCCTGTTTCCACCAGGTCTCTTGCTGGACTTTCAGGGCCGCATTTTGCGGGGCTTTTTCTTCTTGCAGGAGTCCGGCGGCGAAAGCGGCGCGGCGGTCAATGGCCTTCCGCATCGGCCAATGGCCGAGCCATCCTGCAATCTGGAATATTGAAATGAAAAAGCGCGCGTCGCCGGCGTCGGCAATTAACGCGCAATGACCTCGACTTCACTGTCGACGCCGTTGACGACGTTGAAGGGGCGTTCGTAGACCTTGCCCTCGTTCTTGGCGATGGCGCGATATTCGCCTTCGGACAGGATGACGCGGGGAAATGCGCCGATCGATTCCTTGATGACGTCGCCGCCCGGCGTGATTACCGACCACGCGGTGTTGGCCAGCGCTTCGCCGCCCTTGTCGCCGACCAGTTTTAGCGTGATCACGGCTGCGCGGTGGGTAATGGTCACCTCGGTCAGCTTGCTGGCCTGCACGCGGATATCCGAGCGCACCACGGAATTGGCGTCGCCGTAATTGGAAACGATGTAGTAGGTCCCTTCCGGCAGCAGCACGAGATCGCCCGGAAAGACATTCGGCACCAGCGCCGCGCGTTCGCCGGTTTCGAACTGGCTACCCTTGAAGATCGAGAACGCAATCTGATTCGACGGAATCTTGCTGGTGCCGACCCGGCCCTCGATGCGCAGGCCGCCGGCCGGGAGCACGAAGGCCTCGCGGTCGGTCTCGGCTCTCACGGTCACCGGCCGAACCGCGCTCACAAGGCCCAGCGCGACATGAACCACATAGCTGCCGGGCGGAAGCACGATGTTGGGCGTCGCGCCGTGATCCTCACGAATCAGTTTGAACGCGCCGGTTTCGTCCGGCCGGTCCGCAAACACCCGCCACACCAGTCCGCTGCCGATGACCGGCAGATCCTTGCCGTAACGCGCCGTCAGGGAAAGCACCGCCTGGCCAGCCGTCGCCGTGCCCGGCGAAGCAACCGGCGGGATCGAGGCGATGGGTGGCTGCGTCAGCGGCGCCGGCAGGCTCGGAATCGACGCCGCAGGCCCGGATGGGGCCAGGTTCAATGCCGCATCCGGCGCTTCCGGAACCGCCCCGGGAGGGACCGGCGGCGGACTCTCGGTGAACATCTGCGCCGATCCGGCAGCCGGAATCAGCACAGCCAGCGCAGCCGCGAAAGCAAACGCCATCGCGGAGCGCCGGCCCGATCCGCCGATACCGTTACCCCCGAAAATCATGACAAATGCTTTTCACCGAAAACGCGGCAAATTCAAGCCGTCCAGCCGATTCACGCCGCTCGTCTGCCGGATGTGCGAAAAAGCACGCTACCCTCCGGGCCGCGTTCCAGTCACATTTCCTGCCTAACCCGGATCCCTGCCCAGGCCGGCCTGCACCACAGCATAAAACATGCGCGTGGTAGGGTTCTGGCAAGGACGGGCTATTACGAATAGGCTTGCCTTCAAGGAGAAGCGCAGTGCTGGAGAATCTGATCAGGCGCGGCCATGCGGCGGCGAATGGAAACGGAAAAATAGGGCTCGGCAGCGTCAGGCGGCCAGTGATCGGCCTTGCTTTGGGCGGCGGCGCGGCGCGCGGTTTTGCCCATATCGGTATCCTCAGAACGCTGCTTGCCCACGGCATCGTGCCCAATGTCGTGGTCGGAACTTCGATCGGCGCGGTGGTCGGCGGCGCCTATGCCGCGGGGCATCTCGATACGCTGGAGGAATGGGCGCGCGGCCTGCAACCGCGGAATATCCTCAGCTATCTCGACATTCGCCTCAACGGCTCAGGCCTGATCGGCGGCACCAAGCTGGCGGCCCAGCTCGAAGCCGCGATGGGCTCGACCCTGATCGAGGACATGCCGATCAAGTTCGCGACGGTGGCGACCGAAGTCCGCACCGGCCATGAGATCTGGCTGACCCGCGGCCGCATCGTCGACGCCATGCGCGCCTCCTATGCCCTGCCGGGAATATTCGCTCCGGTTCTGGTGGATGACCGCTGGCTCGTCGACGGCGCGCTGGTGAACCCGGTGCCGGTATCCGCGGCGCGCGCTTTCGGCGCTGAGATCGTGATCGCCGCCAATCTTTCCAGCGACGTGTTCGCCCACAGCACCACGATTTATGCCCACGGCACCGCCGAGGTCACGGTCGCGTCGACGCCCGAGGTGCTGGACCCTGCCCCGCCGCCGAAACGCGGATTCAGCAGGCTGTTCTCGCCCGAACGCACCGTGAAGCGCGAGTTTTTCGGCGGCGGCGGCCGGCCGGGCATCTCCACCGTCATGGTCGACGCCTTCAATATCATGCAGGACCGCATCACCCGCGCGCGTTTGGCCGGCGATCCGCCGGATCTCCTGATCTCGCCGCGCGTCGGCCAGATCGGCTGGTTCGATTTCCATCGCGCCGACGACCTGATCGCCCACGGCACGCGCGCCGCCGAGCGCGCCATCGATTCCATTCAAGAAGCGATCGATATTCTGGTGCCGGCACCGGCCAGGACAGCCGCGACGCCCGACAAGACCGAGAAAGAATAGATCAGGCGGTCTTGATGTAGTCGCGCAGCGCTTCCTGCTCGCGCTCATATTCCTGCACGCGCTGCTTGACGATGTCGCCGATCGAAATCAGGCCCACCACCCTGCCGTCCTCGACGACGGGCAGATGCCGGAACTTGCCGACCGTCATCATCTCCATGATCGCGCTGACGGTGTCCGATGGCTTGCAGCTGACCACCTTCCGCGTCATCACCGCGCTGACGGGTTGGTCGAGCACGCCGGCGCCGCATTCGCCGAGCACGCGCACGATATCGCGCTCCGACAGGATGCCTTCGATGCGCCCCTCCTTCATCACCAGCAGCGCGCCGATCTTTCGCTCGCCGAGCGTCCTGATCGCAACCGAGAGATTGACCTCCGGCCCGGCGCTCTGGATCTGATGGCCTTTGGAATCGAGAATTGCACGTACCGTCATTGCCGCCTCCCTGACACCGATCGCGCCCTTGAGCGAGCGCGGTCTTTGTTCATTCGAGTTTTCAATCAACAGTTCAGCGCCGGTTTCGTTGCAGGCGCATTCGGCAAACGCGGCGATCAGACGCCGCCTGTTTACGGGCTTGATGCCTAGCCTCGTAAGAGACCCGATGATGAATCAAATCGGGCTGTGCCGCAAGCGACCTTCAGTCGTGCGGCGATGCGTCCGGCCATGACGCATCTGCAGCATGGGGCGGCAGGTGCGGAACCGGATCGAACAGCGAAAACAAGAAAAGCCCTGCGAAGAACCCGCCGATATGCGCCTGCCAGGCGACGGTGGCGCCCTCCGTGCCGATCGCGATCGATCCGATGCCGAAGATGATGTTGACGCCGAACCAGACCGCGAGAAAACCCAGTACGCGGCCATTGCTCAGCGCACGCAGCAGCGACAACGCCGGCACCCGCGCTGCAGCATCGGCGTCGCCGCGGCTGAACGACAGGAAACTGCCCTGCACGAAAGCAAAGCGGATCGCGGCCGCCATCGCGCCGGACACCGACGCCGACGCGCCGATCATCGGCGCGATCCCATGCTCGTGGGTGACGAGATGCGCCAGCGCGCCGGCCGCGGCCGTCATCGCCATGAACAGATAGAACCGGAGCGCGCCGAAACGGCGCGCCAGCGCGCTGCCGAACGGCAACAGCCACAGCACGTTGAATCCGATGTGACTGAGATTGGCGTGCAGCAGCGAATAGGTCACGAAACTCCAGACCTTGGCGCCGGCACCGCCGGGAAACGCGACGTCAAGCAACGTCGAATCGTAACGCTTGGGAATGAAACCGAAGATCTGGATAATGAGGTCGTCGATATCGTCCGGCAGCAGCATCCGCACGCCGTGGATCACGGCAAGCAGCAAGATATAGGAGGTCAGGGCGCGCGGCAGCGTCAGCAGCGGCTCGCGCGGCTCAGGCAGCAATTCCGGCCGTGATTCAAACGGGGCTTCCGGTGGAGATTCCAAGGAGTCGAGCACCTTAGGCAACGGCTCAGACGAGCGACTGCGCCCCAATAGGCGGCTTGGCCGCGCTGTGCAAGTACACAACGCGCAAAGCCTTGTCCTGGAGACGAACCGGAGAAGAGGCGAACCGGTGAAAGAAAAACCTGGGAAGTTTTTCCTGATCTCCGACCGTACCGACGGAACCTGGGCCACGATCCGATCAGGCTTTAATCGGGTCGCGATCTCATTTCCTCATCCGGGCGTGATCTTTTCGGCCCCGCATTGTGATGGCGCGGCCGTCAGGGTCACGCAGCTAATGCATCGTCAGACCGCAGCACGGCTGACCGAGACGAGCGACCAACGTATGAAGCTGATGCAGCTCGGTCTCCAGGTGCTCGTTCACCAGCAGGAGGGCCTCAAGGGCGCCCCGCATGTCGCCCTCGCATGCCTCGATGATTTCCTCGATAGCGACCTCGGTACTTTTGGAACTCATTTGCGATACCCTGCCAACTACTAAATGCCGCGCCCGGACAGTATCCGTCGGCAATTAAGGCAGAATTCCGCATCTAATCGATGACCCACCAATTTCTTATGCCCTCATTCACAGTAAAAAATGAGGAGCCGCGCCGGCAAGGCGGGCACAGGGAAGGTCACCCCCCAAAGAGCCGAAGAAAAAGGGAGGGCCTGAGAAGCCCTCCCTTGTCCGTCCTGATCTTTTCCGCGCGGGGCGATATCCCCACCCCTCCCCGCGCGTCGACCAAACTGTTTGAACCAGCCCTGTTTTAATTCGTATCCGCAACAGCCCTGGAGAAAACCGCGGCGGCAACACGCGCACCTTACCCGTCTCGCGTGCGCTGCCAACCGCATAGTTAACTTAACCTTAACGGCTGAAAACCCCCGCCAGACCGGCAGAAGTCCGCCTATGGCATGGACGCTGCACCGCCCCTTGGGCAAAACGAACACGGGAATGCGCATGCGCGAAAGCGGGACAGATCTGTCCCGCCAAGCCCGGCGCAGGGGCGGGTCAGAGTATGAAACATCCTTCGAATCGCGAGTTTTTCGCATATTGGGACGGCAAGCGCGGCGGCGAGCGGGCGCCGGACCGCAGCGACATCGAACCCGGCGCGGTGCGCGAACTGCTCGGCGATATCTTCGTGCTGTCCTACAATGGCGATGCCGGCTATCCCTTTCGGGTTGCAGGAACGCGGGTTTGCGCCCTGGTCGGGCGCGACCTCAAGGATAAAAGCTTCTCCGCGCTGTTTGCCGCGGAAAGCCGCCAGGAGATCGAGGAAATCGTCGCCGTCGTCGCCGACGAACTGCTGGGCGCGGTCGCCGGCATCACCGCGACATCGCAGGATGGCACGCCGGCGCATCTGGAATTGCTGCTGCTGCCGTTCAGCACCCGCGCGCACACGCCGATCAGCCTGACCGGGCTGCTGGCGCCGTTCGGCGACATGCAAGGCGTGCTCTCCGAATTCAAGCTGACATCGTGGCGCTACCTCGCCCACCCGCCGCAGCGCTTCGTGCCCCGCGTGCTGAAGAAGCTCGCCATCGCGCGCGGCCTGATGGTGTATGAGGGACTGCGCTAGAGCATGATCCGGAAAAGTGGAAACCGGTTTTCCGAAAAGATCATGCTCAAATAAGGACCTAGAGCGGAATGACGATTCGAAGAAAAGTCGTCCCGCTCTAAGGCGCGGGATCTGAGGCCCGCCCGGCGATCCAGCGGGTGCGCCTGTGGCGAAAGCGGCCATCCCTTCCCGGACGCCAGAAATCCCGCCAGCGGGCTATGTCTTCAGGCTATTTCTTCTTGGCCCCTACCCTCGAAATGCTTTTTATCTCAAGCGGCGCCCGACCGGACTTTTCAGCGATTTCCCGATCCTGCTGCATGATATAATCACGTGCTGGCTCGTCCTTGTCCAACCCGTCGAGCAGCTCGGCCGGAACGCGCCGGTTGGAGCGTTGCGAACCATCCTCGTAGAGGACATTGAAAAAGGCGAATTCGCCTTTCGGATTTGTTCCGGGTTTTTTCGCCATGGCCAAGCTTTTGGCCGATACGTCCGACGATGTCAAAGCCAACTTATCCGTGATCCGGCGCTTCCATTGCGGGCGAATCGCTGCATCAAACCGGCATCGATATCGTCAATCGGCCGCTTCAACCGCGCTCAGGAAATCGATGTAGCGCCGAACATCTACGCGATCTCGTCCGTCCAGACTTTGAAGCTGACCAGCGTGTTCGGCCCGAAAGTTTGGGTAATCGGAACGTCCGCGGCATCGCGACCTTGAGCGATCAGGACACGGCCGATCCGCGGGATATTGTTGCGGGCATCGAAGGTGTACCATTTGTTGCCGATAAAGGCCTCGAACCATCCTGCGAAATCTCCCGCGGCATAGGGCGGAGGCATTCCGATATCACCGAGATAGCCGGTGCAATATCGCGCCGGAATGTTCATGCAACGGCAGAACGCGATGGCAAGATGGGCGTAGTCGCGGCAAACGCCTTTGCGTTCGTTGAACACTTCCCATGCCGTCATGGTCGCGCGCGCATATTCGTAACCAAACGCGATGTGGTTGTGAACGAAATCGCATATCGCCTGGACCCGCGCCCAACCCGGCGGCGTTTGCTGGAATAATTTCCATGCCGTGTCGGAGAGCCGGTCGGTCTCGCAGTAACGGCTGCCGAGCAGATAGACGATGGTCTCCGCCGGCAATTCCTCAATGGCGTGTTGTGCGGCCGAGGGAACAATCACATCGGGCAGACCGCTATCGCGCACCGTGCCGTCTGCCGAGAGCCGCATGCGGCCGGCCGGCGCGACCATCCGGCTGCACCAGTTGCCGAAGCCGTCGCGATACGCCGTGATCGGCACCGAAGGACTGGTGGTCAAATAATCCGGCACGATGATATCGGACGCCCGCGTGAAATGCGTGCCCAGCACTGCGATCAACGGAGTCGGTTGCGGGAAATCGTAAATCATCTCGAACCCGACACGAATCTTCATATGAAACACCCAATCCGGTCGGAGTCATCTGAGTCGGAGTCATCTAAGAAAGGCATGCCACCTTCACCGAGCCATATCGAAATGGCTTCGAAGCAAATCTTGAAATGAAGTTTGCAGGCATGACCAACAGCGCCGGCCGGTCGCGTGACCCATCCGACCCGATAATACAAAATCGTTCCGGCGCACTGCGAAGATGGCGACGAAGGCCGCATAGTACAAGGCGTGGCCGGGGTTATTCGCCCGCGGCCATCAATAATCCCGCAAGAAAGAGATAGCTAATTGGGTCGAAAGAGCGCAGGGTCAACATCATGCACAATTATGGCGCGGGGGCGGAGCTGTCTGCGAAAGGCAATCACGCATGACCATGCGCTCGCGACGGGAAACCATCACCTTCAAACACCCTTTCCAGATGCGGGGCATCGATCGACTGCTGCCCGCCGGGAATTATGAGGTCATCACGGATGAAGAGATGATCGAAGGACTTTCCTTCGCGTCATTCCGCCGTGTTGCGACCATGATTATGGTGCCTGGGGCCGCACCGCGCAGTTCAACGGTGGAGATGGTGTCGATCGGCTCGGTCGATCTGGCGGATGCGCAGCGGATCGACGCCAGCGCGCCCAATGACTGACAAACCGCTCGATCTCGACAAGCATCGCGGCGTGGCCGCTCAGAAAGCGACCGGCATCCGGCGTGCCCTGGCGGAGATCGAGAACAACGCAAGGGAGCTGCGGGATCGGCAGGCGATCCTCGAAAGCCAGCTTCTGTCGGCTTCAGCGGCCTCCTGGCCGGAGGCGGCAGCCAAGGCGCGTTACATCCTGAATTTATACGCCGCGGGACTGGCGCCGGACGACACCCATCATCGCGATCTCGTTGCGGCCGTACTTGAGGACTTTGCCCGGCTCTCCAACGAAACCTGAACCAATGGTTGTTCGCCGAACAACCGGGAAGCTCACCCTTTGCGCTCGATGAGGATCGACGCCGACCTGAAAGCAGATACTCCATGCAAAATCTTTCGCCACGCCATGTCAAAACCGAAGAATCCCTTCGGCTCGGTGTCATTTCAGGCTGGTACAGCACCAAGGTGAGCGGAACGTTCGTTTCGGGGCCACATGATTCCGAAGCCGATTGCCTGCGCAAGATCGCAGAGATCGACCCGCCGCCGCCAAAAGACGCAAAACGCAAGCGCGCCGTATAACGGATCCGACAGGCCAAGGACGTCTCGCGCGATCGAGACGTCCCGCTCTCGAAGAAAAGCAGCCTCCCTGAAGGAGTCGATCAAATGGCACTTACACGCGGTAGCTTTCTCGGCTACGAATTCGACCGAATGGTCATCTTGTTTTCGATGGTCGACGGCCAGCGAGAGGTACGGTGTGCGATCTCCACCTCCGCCATGGATGATCTGGAAAACCTGACGCGAACCAAGGCAGACGAGCGCGAGGCTCAGTTCATGCGACTGCGCGATCGGATTGAAAATTGCGCCGCCAACAAATTCCAGGCGAAGGAATTCGAAGGCACGCCTCCGGGCATCATCTTGCGCGGCATCGATTTTCGCAAGAGCACCTGAGCCTTATTGGTTCTGATTGAATCAGAACCGGCTCTCATATTTTTTGACGCATTTTCTTCGCGCGAACCGCAAGCCACTTCGCTTGAAAACGCGATAGAACTCCGCGCCATTGCTAGTCCCGTCGCGCCCGCGGGAATCCCTTTTCGCAGATTGTTTAAACACTGCGCCGGGGATCAAATACGCCAGCCATCGCTATTTCTTTTTCCCGGAGGACAAGCCCGGCTGCCATCCGGAAGCCTTCTGGCTTGGCGCGGCTGCAATTGTCTTGATCTTCTCTTTTTTGGGCTTCTTGGCTTCCCGATTACCTTTTTGCTCGCCTTTGGCCATGATGATCTCCGTTGGTTTGGTGATGATGAAATCGTTGAATCAGGGCGTCACATCGCGGCTCGACCGCCCGAACGCACAGCGCCGGAAACAAGCTTCTCTGCGCGACACAAGAACCTGCATGTCGAGACTGTGCGCTCATTGTCTCCGAATAGCTACGGATTAGTTGGCGCGCATTTCGGCTATCCCAGACGTGGAAACCGTCGAAGCTTTTTCGGTTCGCCCGGTCGGGCGTTACGCGTCCGATATCTATCTTGTTTGAGCATGATCTCCGCGCAAACGCGTTCCGCGTTTGCCGCGAGGGAAAACCGGTGCCCACTTTTCCGGATCATGCTCTAGCTTTTTGACAGGACGCTTTCCTCGCCGCTGATGGCGCGGTCCAGCGCGTCGATCAGCCCTTGAATCTCGATGAATTTGTTGCGCGCCCGCTCCGCCTTGTCCCGGTCAAAAGGAGCCGCCAGCACCTTCGCATGCACATCCCTGTCTTCGATCATACGCTCGCGGGCTTTCTTCAGCGTCTCAAGTCGCTCGCTCATGGAGGCTCCATTGCTTGAAGGGCGTGTGGCAAATGATCCGGTCATTCGCCTTCCCATGTGTAGACGAATCCGATGGCGTTGAGCGCCTTTTTAAGGGACGCTCTGCGACCTCTCGTCCCGCTGCGCTTGACGAGCGTCTGCCTCAGATCATTACCGGTTCCGATTAGATCGGTTGAATTCCCGCGAACTTGACCACCCTGGCCCACTTCGCGGTCTCCTCCGCGACGAGTTGCGCCATCGCCGATGGCGGGCCTCCGATCACCGCGCCGCCGAAATCGGATAGCCGAGCCTTGAACGCCGGGTCCGCGAGCACCGCGTTGGTTTCCGCGTTGAGCCTGTCAATGATCGCGGCGGGCGTCTTGTTCGGCGCGCCGATGCCGTACCAGGTGCTCATCTCGTAGCCCGGCACGAAATCGGCCATCACGGGAACCTCGGGCAGCGCCTCCGAGCGGGTCGCGCCGGTCACCGCGAGCGCACGCAACCTGCCGCTTTTGACATACCCGATTGACGAAGACAGGCTCCCGAACACGACCTGAAGCTGACCGGCCAGCAAGTCGGTGATCGCAAGCGCCTCGCCGCGATAGGGCACATGCACCAGATTGACGCCGGCCATCATCTTGAACAACTCGCCCGCCATGTGGACCGGCCCGCCATTGCCGCCGGAGCCCATGTTGACAGTGCCCGGATTGGCCCTGGCATAGGCGATGAACGCCGTGACGGAACTGGCGGCCGGGAATGAAGGATTGATCAGCATGACGTTGGGCGCGCGGAGAAGCGCCGCGACCGGCGCGATGTCGCGGATGAAATCGAAATTGAGCCTGTTGTAGAGCGAGACGTTGACCGTGTTGGCGGTGTTCGCCAGCAGCAGGGTGTAACCATCTGCCGGCGCATTCACCACCGCCTCGGTGGCAATGTTGCTGCCGGCCCCGGTGCGGTTCTCGACCACGAAGGACTGACCGAACCGCTCGGACAGCCACTGGCCCGTCAAGCGCGCGACAACATCCGTTCCGCCGCCGGCGGCGAAGCCGACCACCACGCGAACCGGCCGCGACGGATAGGTTCCCGCGCGCGCTACGCGCGAGGCTGCTGAAAGCACCGCGGCACCGGCCCCGAGACACAGAAAGTGACGGCGCTGCACCTTCATGACGACGCCCTCGAAATTGCGAAAGACTATCCCACGCTCTTCTCTTCCTGCGGAACAGGTCTACACGGTCATCGATGATCTCTGATCCATGGACGTTCCCTCTTTTGCTTTTTTGGCTTTTGCTTTTCCTGTTGCCGTTCACGACGGATCCCCGGCGGCGGCAAAGACGGCGCGATCTTAATTCACGCCGCGCGCGCTAACCACCCATTAACCCTGTCGGCCGTAGGGTCTTGAACGACGGCCGAAGGCCGGCTGTCGGGTGGCGATGATGGCGTTAACGCACAAGAAATCTATCCTTCCGGCCGCCGAGGAGCGACGACGCTTTCAACGCGTGAAGGTTCACCTGCTCGGCCGTTACATGCTGCCGGACCGCCGCGAATTTCCCTGCCAGATCGTCAATATGTCGCCGGGCGGACTGGCGCTGCTGGCGCCGGGGATCGGCAATGTCGGTGATCGCGTGATCGCCTATCTCGACCATATCGGCCGGGTCGAGGGCAGGATCACCCGCATCATCGACAACGGCTTTGCCATGACCATCGGCGCCACCGCGCGCAAGCGCGACAAGCTGGCGGCGCAGCTGACCTGGCTCGCCAACCGCGACATCCTCAACTTGCCGGAAGATCGCCGCCACGATCGCATCATACCGCGCAACCCGATCGCGGTGCTGACGCTCGAGGACGGCACCAAGATGACCTGTCGGGTCATCGACATGTCGCTGTCCGGCGCGGCCATTGCCGCAGAGAACCGCCCGCCGCTGAAATCCATCGTGATGCTCGGCCGGGTCCAGTCCCGGGTGGTGCGCAATCTCGAGGAAGGCTTCGCCCTCGAGTTCCTGCACGAGCAGCTCGTCGAAACGCTCGAAGACAGCGTTACCGCGCGGTAAAGCGCGAAAGACCCCACCTTCCCCTTTGAGCGGTTTTCGAGGCGGCCTTCCCGGCGCTCCATGCCGCCTTTGCACCCTCCGGCATGTGCCGCGGCCGGTTAACGGCGCCGGCTGCGATCGCCCAAAGCGCTGCGCTGGCACTGCAGCGCGGGTTAATGCATAAATTTTGAATCAATTGCAGTTATTTCAAATTTTACGCAAATTATATTCAAGTATAGATCGAATTCGCCGCAGCTTTTACTTTCATTCGCGTCAAATGTACTTGCTTGATTTAGCGGCGGCGCAAAACCTTTGTGCGAAACGTGGTCCCAACAAGAAACGGGGGCCACAATGTTTGGTTTCAGGGGACAGGGGACAGGGTTGGCGATCGTCGCCGTCCTGTTGGCAATGAGCACGTCGGCGCGAGCCGGCGGTGAACGGGTTCTATATGCGAGCATTGGCGACACCACGCGCGCGCCGATCGGTTGGGTCGAATTCTGCGGCGACAACCCCGGGGAATGTCCGCGCGGCACGTCGCAACCACGCGATATCGTGATGTCGCAGACGGCATGGCGGGATCTGGTGCGGGTCAATCGCTGGGTCAACGAGACCGTCAAGCCGATGACCGACATGGAGCATTGGGGCGTGGTCGAGAAATGGTCGTTGCCGACGGACGGTTACGGCGACTGTGAGGACTACGTGCTGCTGAAACGCAAGATGTTGATCGACGCCGGCTGGCCGCGCGAAGCGCTGCTGATCACGGTGGTGCGCGACAGGAACGACGAAGGTCACGCGGTACTGACGGTGAAGACGGACAAGGGCGAGTACATCCTCGACAACCAGAACGAAAACGTCGTGGCCTGGACCGAGACCGGCTACCACTTCATCAAACGCCAGTCGCAGAGCGATCCGAATGCGTGGGTTGCGCTTGGCGACAGCCATCCTGCGGTCGCTACCGCCAGCGCCCGCTGACGAAAGAACAGGAAAGAACAGGACGGAACACGCGACCCGGTCACATCCCCACCCCTCCCCGTCCCAGACCGGATCGCGCGCGGCCGAGCCTCCCCCAAGGCTCGGCCGCACCTTTTTTAACTGGAGCTCTTAACTGAAGCGTTTTTGAGCGAAGTGGATACCGGTTCGCGCGAAGAAACGCGTCAAAACAAGAAGCTCGAGCTTCGGTTCTGATTCGATCAGAACCCATCATGCTCTAATGTTATTGGGCACTTCGGTGCCCAAGCGGAACGGGTCCGCGCCTGGTTTGACCTGATCTGCATCACCATCGGGCCTGCAGGGACCGCCTTCGGGCGGTCTTTCTGTTTCGGCGGCGTGTTCGTATAAGCGGCCGATGGAAAAGCTGTTACTTATCGCAGCGCTCGCATGCCAACCGGGCGAACGCACCCTCGATTTGGCTGGCAAGGTCCCGCGCGGCCTAAAACATATGGATGTCGTCGTTTCCGTGGAGCCGTACTACACGCGTCTGTATCTCTATCCGCTTGGATATCCCGACCAATTCCAACAATGCTGCAGTGGTAAACCGACCTCGGTCCTGACGGTGCCGATCGGGAATGGCCAGTTTTGTGTCCGGCAAAGTCAACCGCAGATGAAATGGCACGTCCGACTCATTCTGCGACCTGATGTCGAGATGTGATGTCCGCCCTGTTCTTCCGCCGCCAAGTCCTTAACCGCTGTTTTTCCAAAACACCGAGATATCCCCAGCCGATCTAAAGCCCGCGGAAGTTCATTCCGCGCCGCCGGAACTTTCGCGGCGCGCCGCGCTTTTAGTTCCATGATCGATCTCCATCCGGACGCAAGGGCGAACGGCTTGGCGCCGGCCGGAGCGCAACCGATCGCTCTCGCCGCGGTTGCGCTCGGAATCGTGGTGGCCGGCGCCGCATCGATCGTGCTGTGGCGCGCCTATACCGGCCAATCGCCCGAACAGGACCGCTCCGCCATGGCCGCCCGCCAGATCGAGGCCCGCACAATTCAGGTGTCCGAGCAACTTGTCGAGAAAACCACGGCCCTCGGTCAGTCGCAGCAGGATTCGATCGATCAATTGCAAGTGCTTCAGGATCAAGTGCAGACCGTAAAGCACCTGCTGGCGGAGCAGCAGAACGACTCCAAGCGGTTGTCGGATCAGGTTGGAAGCCTGACTGCGGCCATCGAGAACCTCAAGCAGTCGTTTGCGAGCGCCCAAGCCGCCGAGACGCCCAGCCAGCCTTCCGTTCAACAGGCAGCGAGCCGGCCAAAACCCCACACGGCCAGAGCCGCGCCGCGAACCAGAACCGTGCCAAGAACCGCGCAGGGGCATGGTAAATCAAAAAGCTGATGGCCAAAACAACGGCCTGCGGGACAGACGGTCTGGTCGCCTCGCTTCAAGAGCCATTCGGCTTTTTTGGACCGTTTGTGAAATGGATCACATCCGTCCGGATGGGAACCGGGCATGATGTTTGGACCGGGTGGCGCAAGCCGATTTTAATATCCGGGCAGGGCAAGGCCGACCAGGCGTCAATATTCCGCCGGCGGCCTTGTTTTTTCCAGGCTCTCTTCAGATCCGTCTTTCGGAAACCCCTGCGCTCGAAAACGCTTCAGTCGGAATCCATCCTGTACTCGTGAACGCTCGCCATATCGGCATGCGACACGACAAACTGCCGGGACGCCCGGTCCGGCAGATTGCCGTCCGAAATGCAGTTCAGGACCCGGACGAACGTATTGACGAGATCGACGGTCCCCAGCGTATCCTTCGAACAGGCCGCGGGCACGCGAAGCGCGTTCAAGGCGCCGAATCTTTCCTTTAGATCCAATTGGTCCCAGGCATCGAACGGCTTGTGGAACTGGCCGCGAAACGCCGTGCCGTGATCGGACTGAACTACGACGATCGCCTGGGGGTCTTTTTGCACAACGGCCTTCAGAAGCACCATCGCCTCGTTGTTCACGCAAATCAGCTGATCCACGAATGCGGATTTTTCCGTTGCATCCCATTCCACCAGATTGGGCGGGACAAGCCTGTCCGAGCAGTCGCGCCTGAACCGCACTGGCGGATGCGGCGCCAGAATGTGGGCATACAGGAAGAAGGGCGCACCATGTTCGGATACCCTGGAAAGGTCGTCGGTCAGGTCATGAACCGCGCCCCTCATGAAGGGCGAGGTTTCCCCGGACCGCTCAAGCAACGTCATCAGATCGATGACCGGCGTTCTCGACAGAATGGCGAGGTTGAACTCGTCGAGCGGAATCGCGCTATCGTCGGACTGGACATTCCCCTTGATGCAAATGGAACCTTCGATCGGGCATCGGGTCAGATTGTCATATCCGTTCTCGAAATGAACATAGCGATAGCCCAGCGCTCGCACGGTATTGACGACAACGTTCTGGCCGCGAACGTCGCGGTATAATTCAGCAAGCGGCGGCAGCCTGGCCGAGGTCCCGGCACCGCTGACCAGAAACCCCATCGAAGTCGTGCTTGATATCGAAAAGATCGTCTCCGGATAACTTGCGAGTGCGCGGTCATAGACGGTGAAGTCGAGCGCTTTCAGGCCCTCCACGAAAGACCCGTTGTCGAAATCAAAGAATTGCTGAAGAACGTCCTGGCGTGGATAGCCGTCCAGTACAATCCAGTACACATTGGGATCGCGGCGCGCCACCAAGGCAAGCGCTTTAGGATCGTTCACGACGACCGGATGCGAACGTGCATCGATCAGGCTGATCGCAGCGGGTACGATGTAGACGATCCCGACCAGTGCCATGGTCGGCAGCAACACCGCACTCCCTGACAAGACGCCCACCAGCACGGCCGCCAGCACGATCGCAACCACCCAGCAGCCGATCGCGAATGGCACGAGATTATGGCCACCGACCAGGGCCCTTATCTCATCGTGGGAGAGCAGCAGTTTTATCTCATCGTAAGAAAACGCCATGAAGGATATGGCGGCTGCGATCAGAAATATCCTGGCGATCGGAAACGACCGAAAAACCACCTTGGCCGCCAGCGAGATCGCGACCGCGACCGCAAGCACCACAAAATACCAATGAAGGACGCGCGACGGCCCATCGAGGCTGTCGAGATTTATCCGGTAAAAATTGAGAAAGGCGACGCCCGAGAACAGCGCCAGCATGACAACGGACAGCAGCAGATCGAATGCCTTACGCATGCGAGGCGCTTTTCGCGTAGATGTAGAGTGTCCGGCCCGATGAGGAGATCACTTCCTTTTTCTCGATGGCCGCGCGTTTCGTCAGTTCGCCTTCGAATTCGGCCTGCGAGTAGTGATCGAAGATGTCCGGCCGGATGCTTAGCATGCGCTGGATCGTCGGATCTTCCTTCGGCACGAACTCCACAACACCGCAATCCGCCAAGCCGGTCATCCAGTCCATCAGCATGGGAAGCGGAACATTGTGAGCGATCGCGATATGGTGCTCGATCGCCAATGCCAGGAGGGCGTTCGGCTTGCCCCGCGACGTCAGGCCGGATCGCTCTTTCTGATTCCATCCCTGGTCCGGGCTGGGGTTGCACGCATCCATCAAAAGCGGCAGGAATTTAAGGTTGCCCTGAACCGCGCGCCGGATGGCAAGATTGAGCGCGCCGTGATCGCTGTCGAAGCCGACGACATATTGCGCGCCGGCCCGCAGAGCCGTCTCGCTGTAAAGGCCGGTGTTGCAGCCGACATCCCAGACGGTTTGCGGCCGCAGGCGCTGGACGAAATCCGACACGAAGGCCTGTTTGCGCCTGCCCTCTTCCGGCAGATAGGAATTTTCGATCTCATAGCTGCTCCAGGCCGTCTGTTCCCTTGCAAAGGGATCGCGCATACCCGCGATCCATGACCTGAGATTGCGCAAGATGAATTGAAAGGCACTCATCGGCAATTTTCGTTGCTTTGCCGCCACGGCTTTTGAAGGATCGTATCGCGCTGACCGTTGCAGCCGGACCGGAATCAAAACCTCCGACCAGATTCGCCACGACAATTTGTGCTTCGGGCGGAGCGCGCGCGCGAGATCGCCGGACGGAATCCCCTCGAGCGAGCCGCGATACCAGGCGTTGAACGGAATCTTCAGCAGCGAGGTGAACAAAAGCGGATTGAGAAATTGTTCGCAGAACTGGCGCTGGCCAAACCAGAACTGGCCTTCGCTGTACGACACCAGCGACAGCGGATCGATGAAGATCGGCTTGGCGCCGATGAATTGGACGTTGTAGGCGCTGGCATCAGTCAGCGTGAAGCCGGAGTCGAGCGCCAGCAGATGAAGGTCCAGATGAAACAGCGCCGCGCGCTTCAGGAGCTCGAACGGCCACTCATAGGGGTAGGATATGAAATCGATCGGCCGGTGCTCTAGGACGCGTTGCGACAACCCCTGGACGGCCGGCTCCGAAGACACGTCGGTCGGCACAAGCCATTTATTCGCGACCAGCTCGGCCAGGAAGCCGGACGATTTCAGCCATTCAAACGAGCTGAACGCATCCTCCCGCAATATCCTGAAGATCCTGTCGCCATAATGCGCAACGTAGCCTGACGGATCGCGAAACGATCCATGGTCACGCACGATCATCATCAGCCAAGCACTTTGTAGGTCTTGAACCAGGCCTGCATCTGCTTCCGCGCATCCCCGGCCGCTTCCTTGCGATAGCTCGCGCGGTAATTGGCATGGAAGCCGTGCGGGGCGCCTGGATAGATCTTGAATTCGGCATTGTTGGCCTTTGCGAGCACCGCTTTCAACGCCTCGACGGCCGCAACGGGAATGCCCGCTTTCGTCAGTCCAATCACATCGGATGTCGAGAGTTCGGCGCCCATTGCGGCTTCCTTGATGTCGTTTCCTTGGAGGCCGTTTCGGCAGGTTTGCTGCAAGACGCCTTCAGCAAAGTCGCTTCGTTGGGCGCAAATCACCACGAGCAAACGACGCGGCTAGTTCTTGAACAAACGCCTCCGGCGCGCCGGTCGCTACGCGTGCCCCCATAAGAAGAGAACGTCTCAATCCAGCACCGAAATCAAATTAAATAAAGTTCATCTCTGAAGATGAAAAGCTTCATTGACGGTGTGCGTCGCAGCACTGATAGTCCGCGAGATGAACAAAAAAACAAAATACGTCTTGCTGTGTTTCGGGCTCTTGAATTTTACGATTGCAGGCGTGACGGATGCCGCCGCCTATCTGGATCCTGGAACCGGAAGCATTATTTTTCAGGGCATTATCGCGGTTGTGGCTTCCGGTGTAGCCATTTTTGTTACGGCCTGGAAAAGTGTGCTGCAATTTTTCAACGGATTCTTCAACGGCAATACCAAGAAACAATCCGACAAAGAGTAATCGACGCTTAGCGTTTTCGAACGAAAGCCTGCCGGGACTTGGAAAGCGGACTGGATTCCGTTTCGCGTGAAGAAAATGCATCAGAACAATAATCTAATCTAGAGGAAGGACTGCAATTCCGAAGCACGGAATATTGCAGTCCCTCTTCAGGCCGGCGCCTGCTCAGTCGCAGATTTCGACGGGCCTGATCCGCCAGCCACGCGGCGTATGGACGCGTCGCCGAACGACGTAGCAGCCGCCGCCATCGTAACCATCGTCGTAATACGGAGAGCCGTAATAGCCATACGGTCCATAGAGTCCGTAGCCCAACGCCGCACCCGCTCCGAGCGCGCCAAGACCCCAGCCCCAACCGCGGCCACCGCGCCAGCCGCCGCCATGCCAGCCACCGAAGCCGCCATGAAAGCCTCCTCCATGGAAGCCACCGCGGGCCAGCGCGGCATCTGGCGCTATCACGCCGATCGAGGCGATCGCGGCCAGCACGAAAAAGGTCTTACGCAACATTATCGTCCCTCCATGGGTCATCAGATACGAACTTCCGAGATCGTGATGCTCGGAGCCGGGACAATGTCGCAAATTCAATGCGTTTCGAGGAAATAAAATCGCTCAATTCTGCGCGACCGAATGCAGTGGATTGCTATCCCGTTGCAAGGGTTAACAACCGCTGCAACGCCGCAATGCGATTTGCTTCGTCGCCGACACTGATTGTAATGCCTGTTGTCGTGCGACGGCCTGCAGGCAGACACCAATCCCTCGCCGGAACGATTTTCCTCGATGGCGATTGGATGAACGTCCTTATCTCTTGCGGGGAATCGGAGCGAGGCATGCGTAAGCTGATCGCATTCGACGACGACACGTTCGACAAGCTGAAGCAGCTTGGACACGACCGCATGGCGACGCTTCAGGAATTGGCCGATGAAGCCTTTGCCGATCTTTTGAAGAAGCACGGCATTCCCGTCGACCTCAAGGACGCGCTGCGCAAGAGCGCGGCGCTTCCAAAAGAAGGGGCTCGCGCCAAAACGGGATTCACCCATTCACGAAAGTCGGGCTCTTGAAACAAGAGCTTCGGTTCTGATTCCAGTAGACACCAAGAGCCTCTAGCTAGCCGATCTTCTTCAGGCCGTTTTTGAAACGGGGCCCGTTCGACTGATAGGACTTCGCAGCACTTCCCATCGCTTCGACCTGCGCGGGCTCGAGCGTGCGGATCACCCGCGCCGGCGCGCCGATGATCAGGGAGTGTTCGGGAAACTGCTTTCCCTCGGTAATGACGGAGCCCGCGCCGACGATGGAGCCGCGGCCGATTCTGGCGCCGTTCATCACGATCGAGCCCATCCCGACCAACGCGCCCTCTTCGAGCGTGCAGCCGTGCAGGATGACGTTGTGACCGACCGTGCAATTCCTTCCGATCGTCAGCGGAAAGCCGCGATCGGTGTGGCAGGTCGAATTGTCCTGCACATTGGCGCCTTCACCGACCTCGATCCATTCATTGTCGCCGCGCAACACCGCGCCGAACCAGACACTGGCGGCATTCAGCAGGCGCACCTTGCCGATCACGGCCGCCGTTTCAGCGATAAAATAGTTTCCGTCCGCGGGAAGGTCAGGCCCCTGCCCGTCAAGTTCGTAGATCGCCATGCTCTGTCAATCTCCTGTTTCGAGAAGACCTTGGCATGGCGACAGCAATGATTTCAAGGAAGGCCCGCCTGCGACCGGACTTCAGGCCGGACAAACCGCATCAGGTAGGGCTGAAGGTTCAGGCCAGCAGACCGGCCAGGCGCAACGTCATCAGGAAAAACGTGCCGGACATCAGGCTCCAGAAGCCAGCCAGCACGGTGGCCATCATCACGAATTCGAAGCGGCGGCGCTCGATCCGCGCGCCGCGCAACGTGTTCCGCATGATGATAAAGGGCGCGGCGAAGACCAGAAATGGCACCGCGGCGAAGGTGCTGGGAGCCACGCCTTCCTGCAGCAAGCCAAATCCGGCCGGGCGCTCCGCCAACAACTGATACCCGCTGGTCAGCGCGCCTGCGAGCGCAAAGCCGAGGCAAAGGGAAAACAGCGAATTCAACGCATCAGGCGACATCGGGGATTTTCCACTACGCAACAACGCCCTGCCTGTTTCGCAAACTTGGCCGCCGACCGCCAGACTATACTTAAGGAAAGGTTAATGCAGCCGGCCGGAACCGCGCTTGCCACATGGCTCGCTCCCTGTGGGTCTTGCAACGCGTTGCGAAAAATCGCCTTTCACATGGCATATTCCGGAAGCTGATTCGTCCCCTCCCGATGTTTCCAAGATGCAGCGTTCATGACGTCCTTCTCCGCCGCCCGGCACTCCCCCCGCAGACCGCGCCGGCATCGCCGCGGACACATGCTTCCGATCATCGCGGCAGGCGCGATCGCTACGGCTGCGATTACGGTGGTCGCCTATCTGCTGTGGCCCACCTGGGGAGCGCAGGCCTCGATCGGCCCGGACCGGCTGCCGGTCAGCGTCGGAGCCACCCTCTTCAATGTGCCGCCCAAGGCGATCCGCATGAAGATCCAGCGGCATTCGGGGCCGCAGGAGCGGATCGATCTAAGCTTCGCCTATCCCTCGCTTGACGTCCCCGAGGCGCCCAAACGCGTCAGCGCCGAGACCGTGGAACAACAGGCCATGCAGCCCATCGACCGGATCTTCCTGTCGATTGCCGCGCACCATGATTCAATGGCGCCGGATACGCTCGTGAATACCATCTATCCGCGCTATCTCGAACAGACCTCAAGCGCCGCGCAGGACGGATTGAGCATGCGCCGGTTTCGCGACGGCACGCCCTACAATGGCGAGGATCTGTTTTTTGCGGATGCGCCAAACCTCGATCTCAGCGCGCGCTGCACGCGCGACGCAGCGACACCGGGCATGTGTCTGAGCGAGCGCCGCGTCGACGGCGCCGATCTGACCTTTCGCTTTCCGCGAAGCTGGCTCACGCAATGGCGGGACGTAGCCAATGCGATGGACCGGCTGACGGCGCGGTTGCATGGATCGAGAGGATGACCGTCGCGCGATGACGCCGGTTCGGGACGGCGCAGGATTGCGCTTCAGTCCTGCTCCACCAGATCGTCCTCGAGGATCGCCATCTGGAACTGGAACGAGCGGTCGTCATCTTCATCGTCAACGAACAGCACGCCGATGAATTCCTCGCCGATATAGACCTCGGCGGAATCATCCTTTTTCGGCCTCGGCACCACGCGGATCCTGGGATTGCCGAATACACGCTTGAGATATGCGTCGAGCTTCCTGACTTCCTGAACGTCCACGGCGGTCTCCCACTGAGATTGCGATTTGGAGAAGTTTCTAGGACGAGACGAAGCTGAGCGCCAGCCATATCCTCGAAACAACACATATCCTCAAAACGACACATGCGATTCATGCGGCCGGAATTCCGGCGAAATGACGGTTCAGACCTTATCGATTCTGATGCCATCAGAACCGGTCTGCAATTTTTCGTTTTGACGCGTTTTCTTGCCGCCAACCACATCCACCCGCGCTATCCAAACGCGGGGCAGCTTCGTTCGAAACCGCGATAGGCGCCTTAAAAATCAGATTCCGATCGCGTTGAGCATCTGATCCATGGTGCGCGACGGCTCGGCGCATCCGGCCTCACCGACGATCTTGGCGGGCACGCCGGCCACCGTCACATTGTGCGGCACCGGCTTCACCACCACCGATCCGGCCGCGATGCGGGCGCAATGGCCCACCTCGATATTGCCGAGAATCTTCGCGCCCGCCCCGATCAACACGCCATGACGAATTTTGGGATGGCGATCCTCGTTCTCCTTGCCGGTGCCGCCGAGGGTGACATCGTGCAGGATCGAGACGTCGTCTTCGATCACAGCGGTCTCGCCGCACACGAAGCCGGTGGCATGATCGAGGAAGATGCCGCGTCCGATTCGGGCCGCGGGATTGATGTCGGTCTGGAACACCGAAGAGGACCGGCTTTGCAGATAATATGCAAAGTCCTTGCGGCCCTTTTTATAGAGCCAGTGCGCCAGACGATGGGTCTGGATCGCATGGAAGCCCTTGAAATAGAGCAATGGGTCGATGAAGCGCGACGTCGCGGGATCACGGTCGTAGACTGCCACCAAGTCGGCGCGGAAGGCATTGCCGATGTCGGGATCGTCGCGCAGCGCTTCGTCAAAGGTCTGGCGGATCAAATCGCCCGACAGCGCCGAATGATCGAGACGCTCCGCGATCCGATGAACCACGGAATCTCCCAGACGCTCGTGATGCAGCACGGTCGAATAGATGAAGGAAGCGAGTTCGGGCTCGCGCCGAACGATATCTTCCGCCTCCTGCCGGACGCGATCCCAGATCGGATCGAGCGCCGCCAGCTTCGTACCCTGCGGATTGACCTGATGCACTGCCATTTGCTGATCTCGAAAATTCGATTACTGGATGTAATTATAACACAACGCGGCAACTTCTGTCTCAGGCCGGATGCCGCTGATGGTGAATGTCACGTCTACCCAACAGACACTCTAAGCCATTGAAGTGACATATTTTCTTCACTGAGACCAAAATCCGCCGGCGCTGGCAGGGTTGCCTCAAAGTGGTCGGGAATTCCGGGAAATCAAGCAGCAAGACATCCAACTATTTACCGATTCCGGCCCGCGGCCGGGGCAGGCAAAGTAACTCAAACGGGGAGAAGCAGCATCACCACAGAGACTTTAACGGCGCGCCGGACCGGTTCGATCTGGGTCTGGGCGTCAGCGCTGGCCATTCCGCTGATGTTGGTCATGCCGGCGATCTGGAATCGATACCCGCTGCTCGAGTGGGATACCGGCGGCTATCTGGCAAGGTGGTACGAAGGCTATCTGGTTCCCAGCCGTTCCACCGTATACGGTCTCTATCTGCATCTCGGCGAGCCTTCCGGCTTCTGGGTCAATCTCGGAATTCAGGCGCTGGCGACGCTCTGGATCCTGCAATTGACGCTGCGCGTGTTCGGCATGGCGCGCCCGGCGCGGCTGATGGCCGTCGGCATCGCCCTGGTCCTGACCACGGCGCTGCCGTGGCTCGCAAGCCTGCTGCTGACCGACATCTTCGCCGGCCTGTCGGTGCTGTCGCTCTTTATCCTGGTCCTGCACGGCGACAAGACTTCCACGGCTGAAAAAATCCTGTTGTTTGCATTCACCGCCTTCGCCGGCGCCACCCACAGCGCGACGCTGGCCGTGCTTCTCGGATTATGCTGCGTGGGCTGGCTGGCGCGACCGTTGCTGCGGAAACGAATTGCCGTTTCCGGACTCGTGCAAGGCAGCCTCACCATTGTGGCCGGCGCCTTGATGCTGCTTGCCGCGAATTTCGCATTGTCTGGACAATTGGCGTGGACGCCCGGCGGTTACGGCGTCGCATTCGGCCGGATGATGCAGGACGGCATCGTCGCACGCTATCTGCGCGAACATTGTCCCCAGCAACAGCTTAAACTCTGCCCCTACGCCAACGAGTTGCCGGCGACCGCGGATGAATTTCTATGGGGCCATAGCATGTTCGACAAGCTCGGCCGGTTTCAGGGCTTGAATGACGAGATGGGCTTCATTGTCCTGCATTCGCTGGCCGACTATCCGGCCTGGCAGGCCGAAGCGGCGATCGCCGCCACCGCGCAGCAACTGGTTCATGTCGCCACCGGCGAGGGCAGCGACACCTGGCTTCCTCATACTTACGGCATCATCGAACGCTACATTCCGAAACAGGCCAAGCCCATGCACGCCGCGCGTCAGCAGCGCCGGGAGATCAATTTCACTCCGGTCAACTGGGTCCACGTTCCGGTCGCGCTGGCCTCGATGCTGGCGATCGTCGCCCTCCTGACATCCGCGATCTGGCGGCAGCAGCTTGACGATCTCACGCTGCTCGCGGCGACAGTCGGTCTTGCCCTGCTCGGCAATGCCGTGGTCTGCGGCGTGATATCCGGGCCGCATGACCGTTATGGCGCACGGATGGTGTGGATCGCGACCCTGACGGTGTTGATCGCCGCGATCAGGCACTTCGCCGACGGCGACAAGACCGGCGACGAGTCACTTTCGCTGTGAGAGAAATTCCAGCACACCGGTTTTGTAGACTTTGTCGCCGACCGCGCGCATGTGGTCGCGGTTGGGGATATCGAGCACCTTCGAGCCGGGAATGATCTTTCCGAGCGCCGGCGCCGATCCCGCGATCTCGTCTGCGGTCCCCACCGCGACCAGCACGGGAACGCTGATGGCGGCGGCTTCCTCCCTCGTCATCAGCCGGCGCGAACCGCGCAGGCAGGCCGCGAGCGCGCGGCGATCGGAACGGGTCTGATCGGCGAAAGCGCGGAACGTCCGCCCCACCGGATCGGTCACGTCATCGAGCGAATCCGCCTCCAGTGCTTTCGCCACGTTTTCGCCGGGGCCGCCGCCCTCGATCAATCCCATCGCGATGCCGCCGAGGATCGCCGAGCGCAGCCGCTGCGGCTCCCGGTGCGCGAGCCAGGCCGTCATCCGGCCGCCGAGCGAATAACCCATGATGTCGGCGCGCTCGATCTTCAGATGATCCATCAGCGCGGTGATGTCGCTGGCCATGATGCCGATGTGATATTGCTCGGGATCGTAAAGCTTCGTGGAATCGCCATGGCCGCGATTGTCGTGCGCGATGACGCGGTAGCCATGCTTCTTCAGTTCCGAGACCCAGGTCGGATAGACCCAGTTCACCGTCTTGCTCGACGCAAAGCCATGAACGAGCATGATCGGATCGCCCTCCCCTTCATCGAGATAGGCAATTTCAACATCGCCGTGGTGAAAGCTCGGCATCGGTCATTCCGTGTTTTGGGGAGGGGTTGGACTTGAAGGCTTATAAGTGGCCTTGGCTAACTTAGCCTTGGGCGGCGACGCCTGCCAGCGGCGGGTCAGGCGCCAAGGCCACGGCTGCCATCTGTTTTCGCAACCGTCGCGCCTTCCTGTGATTCAGCCACGACCATGTCAGGCGTTCGGTGGTGGCCTTGATCGATGACAACAGGCCAAACAGCGCCAGCACCGCGCCAAACACCCACAGCGTGAGATCGAACGCGCCCGCCGCCAGCAGTAACGCGCCGCGGCCGAGCATCTTGAGGATCGCGCGGGTCTGCCCGCCCTTGGATTCCGCCAACCGCGCGGCGCGGGCGACATCCTCGGGGCCTTCGGCGATTTTCAGCGTATCGAACGCACCGCGCAGGCCGGCTTTCTCACCGACGCGTCCGACATCCTTGCCGAGCCGAACCAGCCCGGCCGCCTGTTCGGGACGAAACGCCGCCTTGATGGCCGTGGCGGTTTGACCGGGCCGCAGCACTGAGGCGGACTCAACCGCGTTCTCCAGCATCGGCATATCGACGATGTCGCGGGCGGAACGGCCGGCCCACAGCGTCAGCCCCTCTCCCATCCGCCCGGCCTTGCCGGCATCCTTGACCAGCGTGAGGCCCGCGCGCACCGGCGCCGCGCCACCGGCGGAGACGTAGGTTGCCGCGGTGATCGCCAGGCCCGCGGCGGCAAGGCCCAGCACCAGCCGATCAGTCTCCTCGCCCATCGCCAGATGCTTGCCCTCGCGCACCACATCCCTGATATCGCCGAACACGAAAAGATCGCCGGCAACGGTGCCCGACATGCTGGCGACATCATCGGCATTTCCGGTCAGCAGACCGCTGGCAAAACCCTTCGCGACATGCGGCGCCGAATTCTGTTCGTCCACGGCATCGCCGACCCGCCGCAATAATCGATCGTCGAGGCGAATATGTTTCGCCTGCGCCAGATCGACAAAACTGTTGGCGAGATCGGCGTCATGCGCGGCCAGCGCCGCCTCGATATTTCCGGTTATAACGAAATCGTTATTTCTCAAGGCGGAGGTGATCTGGATATCCGAAAGCGCGCCCGGATCGTCCTGTGCGGCAAGCAGGGCAGCCGCGTCGCGCGCGTGCGGCCACGACAGCATGCACGCGACCGCGCACACTGCCGTACCGATAATCGCCGAACCGAGCCACAACCGCTTCATCCAGGAAACCTTCACCCCGGAAACCCTGATATGTTCGCCGCCCTGAAATGGTGTGCCGCTTTTAAGACACAACAGCCCCGACGAAAGAAGGGCTTCTCTTGACGACAAGATTGTGTCGAATTTGCATGAGCAAAACAGCGGCCGGGGCCTAGGAATCAACCCTACCCGTCAGTATGGTGCGCGGCATTTCAATGCTGCTCCGTGTGTTGATCGCGTCCGCCTGCATTGCTATCCAAGGTGAATATTATGTCCGACCATGTCGTTCCGCACTTTCACAATGACGCCGGCGTTCCGGTGATTGAAATCGGATCGAAGGAATTCATGTGCGTTGGCGCCAACCCGCCATTCGATCATCCCCATGTTTTCCTCGATCTCGGCAACGACAACGAAATCATCTGTCCCTATTGCTCGACCCTCTATCGCTATGCGCCGGACCTCGCTCCCGGCGAAGCGCGGCCACCCGAATGCGTGCTGAAGGATAAGGTCGCCTGATCGGCCGGTGGCGGTTTCACGCACTATTTTTATCGCCGGCGCCGGAATCGGAGGACTGACAGCAGCTCTGGCGCTGGCTCAACGTGGTTTTCGCGTCGTTGTGCTCGAGAAGGCCGAACGCCTCGAGGAAGCCGGAGCCGGCTTACAATTGTCACCCAACGCCAGCCAGGTATTGATCAACCTGGGATTGCAGTCACGATTAAACTCGCGCGCCATCATTCCCGACGCCGTCAGCATCATGAGCGCCCGCGCCGGCGGCGAAATCGCCCGCCTGCCGCTCGGTGAAGCCGTCTCCTCTCGCGCCGGCGCACCCTATTGGGTGATGCACCGCGCCGATCTGCAGGCTGCGTTGCAGGCCGAGGTCAGCGACAATCCCGACATCGAATTGCGGCTCGGATGCCAGTTCGAGGACGCCGCTCCGCACGCCAAGGGGCTGACCGTGGTCCAGCGCAGCGGCACGGCACGCCGGCAGGATGTCGCGCTGGCGCTGGTCGGCGCCGACGGGGTCTGGTCGACGGTCCGCAGTCATTTATTTCCACAGGCGCAGCCGCAATTCTCCGGACTGATCGCCTGGCGCGGCACGTTCGAAGCCACACAGCTGCCGCGCGAATATACTTCGCGCCGGGTACAGCTCTGGATGGGCCCCGGCGCGCATCTGGTCGCCTATCCGATCTCGGGCGGGCGCAGGATCAATGTCGTGGCCGTGGTGCCGGGAACATGGAACAGGCCCGGCTGGAGCGAGCCCGGCGAGGTCGCCGAGATCAAGAACGCGTTCGCGCCCTCGCAATGGCCGCCGGCCGCGCGGATGCTGATCGGCGCCGTCGATGAATGGCGAAAATGGGCCTTGTTCGCGGTCACCGGCCTCGGTGCGTGGAGCAACGGAGCCGTCGCCCTGCTCGGCGATGCCGCGCATGCGATGCTGCCGTTCGCCGCGCAGGGCGCCGGAATGGCAATCGAGGACGCGGCCGTGCTGGCCAAATGCCTCGGCGAGTCCCGGCATGACGAGGCGTCGGCAATAGCAGCCGCGATGCAGCGCTATGCGCGCCTGCGCCGGCCGCGGGTGGCACGGGTTCAGCGCGCCGCGCGGCAGGCGGGACGGATTTATCACCTCACGGGAGCGGCGGCTTACGCGCGCGACCTTGCGATCAAGGCGATGGGCCCCCAGCGCATGCTCGCGCGCCAGGACTGGATCTACGACTGGCGCGCGTGAGCGGGCCCGGCGCGGCGTTGACCGCTTTTCATCAATTAACAGCGGCGCCGGATCGCGCCGGCGGACGCGCGCCTTTCTGCTTCGCGGACGACGCGGAAGCTGGCACGGGCACAGCGCTTGCGGCAGACGGCGGCGATTCGTGGCACTTGTTGCGCTGCCAGTTCTCATCCGCCAGCTTGGCTTGGGCGCGGACCGCGATGTAATCGTTGCGATAAACGACCTCGCCCACGACCGAGCCGCCGACGCCGGTATTGGCCTTCGCGATCAGCCCCTGCAACTCCGCCGAGCGGGTAGCAAGCTTCTTGCGCTCGTCCTCCAGCTGCTTGCAATCGTAATAATCATATCTGGCGGGATCGACGAACGCACCGGAGGCAAAACTATCCCCCAGATTCGCGCAGCCGGACAGGCCCGCACCGGACACGAGCAGCGCCAGCGCTGCGGCGGACCGCCGGAGCGGTTTGAAACAGGTAATGGAAGCGGTCATGGGGCCTTGGTAACCAGACAAACTTGCGCTTGCGTAAAGCAGGCGCTGGTGTCGGCATTGAGGCTTTGCCTTGCACCGCGCGCCGCGCTGTGGAAAGGAGGTTCAGCTTGAACCTATCCCATTTCCCGTTCGCCGGGAAACACGCTAGATGAACGCGCTAAGCCTCTGATCTCATAACCAAAGCGGACGTGGCGGAACTGGTAGACGCAAGGGACTTAAAATCCCTCGATGGCAACGTCGTGTGGGTTCGAGTCCCACCGCCCGCACCAGAACTGACCCACATCAGGACTGACCCGCCGCGGCCATTCCAATCAGCAGCCATTCCAATCAATGACAAGCCTGGTTTTCACCACGGCGGGCTTTCATAAAACGTTAACTTCATCACGCGGCAACGGCAACCGCTAGCTGTATTTTTGACTACACTCGCACCACTTATTAGCTCTTTCCGTGCGAGGGCTGTCTCATGCTCGAAGATGGCGAATATGCTGCGTGGTTCAAAAACCCTCGGGGCGAGGGCACCGGCATCGTATTTCTTGCAAATGGCGTGATCACCGGCGGCGACAGCGTGCTGACCTATTCCGGCTCATATAAAGTCGACCAGGATTGTTTTACCGCCGTGCTGTTCACCAAACGGCATACCGCTGGGCATGTCTCCCTGTTCGGTATCGACGAGATCGAATTGAAGCTCACAGGGAAGTCGACCGGAACGACAGCTTCCTGCTCCGGGATCGCCAGGCAAGCGCCGGAATTACCGTTTCAGGCAACGCTCATTCGCGTTCAGGCCCCTCCGCTCGTGTCATCCGCCGGCAAACCAAGATTGGCCGGCTCGACGGCCGCTCCGCGAAAGCCGTTCGTGCTGCGCTCGGCGAGCAAATAGCGCAGAGACAAGCGACGGCGGCGTTCATTCGCCTGTTTCCTCCGTGTCGGCAAGACATGTCGGCACCAGCGTTCCCTGCGCGCCGACGCTGCGTTTCGCGAGCAATGGTAATTTATTACTAATACGCCCATCGATGCGTTTTCGTCGTCCGTGCGGATGGACATGCGGGGTCTAACTCCGCTCAATGCGAAGTTGTACGGGTCCGAGTCGGACCGCCCGCATCAGTGGCCGCGCCAATGCGTCCCCGCATCGGAAATCACGTCCATGATGTCTCAGCTCGAAAAAATCGCGATCGCCCCTCACCTCGTCTTCGACGCGCTTACTTGCGGCGAGCGAGGCGCGCCGCTGGTACTGCTGCTGCACGGTTTTGCGGGATCCATGAATTGCTGGCGGGCGCAGACCACGTTGCTTGCAGCCGCGGGCTGTCGCGCGGTGGCGCCGAACCAACGCGGCTACTCGCAAGGCGCGCGGCCGGACGCCGGCGATAGCTCGAATTATCAGATCGAGCGCATGATGGACGATGCGCTGGCGATCGTCGCGGCCTGCGGCTATGGCGACGCCCGCTTTCATCTCGTCGGGCACGACTGGGGCGGCAGCGTCGCCTGGGCGTTGGCCGACCGCCATCCGCAACGGCTGGCGTCGCTCGCGGTGCTGTCACGGCCGCATCCCAATGCCTTCAATCGTGCGCTGCAAATATCCGACGGCGATCAGGCGCGCCGGTCGCGGCACCACGCGGCTTTCCTCGAACCCGACGCCGCCGACATGGTTCTTGCCGATGACGCCAAATGGCTCCGCGAGCGGTGGGCCGCCGCTAGCGTCCCGCCCGCCGCCATGCAGGAGCACCTCTCCGTGATCGGCAACAAGGAGACGATGGAGGCCGCCTTGGCCTGGTATCGCGCCCGCGGCGCGGTCCGCGGCCCGCTCGGTCCGATTCGCGTGCCGACGCTCTATGTCTGGGGCGATGCCGACGACACCGTCGGACGGGACGCCGCCGAGGGAACGGAAGACTTCGTCGCCGCCCCCTATCGCTTCGAGGTTCTTCCCGGCGTCGGCCATTTCGCGGCGGACCAGACGCCCGAACGGGTCGGCGAATTGTTGCTTCAGCACGTCGCGGCCTTCCCGGCCTGACGCGATTTATCCGCGAGGCCGGAACTTCGTATCCGCAAAAACGTTGTCATGCAGCAAAACGGAGCATGACGTCATGGCCGGAGACAATACCGATCGCACAAGCGATGAACGCGAAAAGCGCGTCGGTGCTCGCCCGGGCTCGCGGTTGCCGCAGCAAAACGGCCCACCGCTTTTCAGCGACGGGCCGGAATTGCTCCGCGACAATCATTGCTGATCGCGCCAGGCGCGAATTCGTTTCGCCTACTCTGATTTGTCGATATTCCAGAAGATCGGCGTCGCCGGGCCATCGAGCACGCCGGTCAGCGATTTCCGCCACACGCTCGGGGCCAGATACTGGCCGAGCGGGATGTAGATCACCTGATCATAGACTTCCTTCTGGATATCGGCCGCAATCTTCTTCTGTTCGTCGGGCGAAGTGGACCGCGCGAAGGCGTCGCGCATCGCTTCCAGCTTGGCATCTTCCGCCCAGCCGAACCAGCCGCCTTTCAGGCCCCGGCCGCTCACCGACGCGTTGACGACGGGGTTCACGATATCGGCGCCGACCCAGTTGGTGAAGAACATATCCCAGCCGCCTTCGCTGTCGGGCTTCTGGCTGGCGCGGCGCGAGACCACGGTCTGCCAGTCGGTCGCCTGCAGGTCGACCTTGAAGCCGGCCTCGCGCAGCAACTGGGCGGCGACGATCGGCTGCGCCTTCAGGGTACTGACATCGCCAGGCGCCATGATCACGACCGGCGTGCCGTCATAGCCTGACGCGGCGAGTTCTTTTTTCGCTTCGGCCATGCCGTTGCCCTTGATCAGCGATTCCGCGCCGACATCGCTCTCCATTGGCGTGCCGCAGCCAAACACCGCGCCGCAGATCTTATAATATTCGGGATTGCCGACCAGTGCGTCCAGCACGTTCTTCTGGTTCAGCGCCAGGAAGGCGGCGCGGCGCACCTTTACGTTGTCGAACGGCGGATGGATGAAGTTCATCCGCCCGAGCGTCTGGGCGCCGAGCTTGTTCAACACGTCGATCTTCAGATCGGGGTTGGAAGCAAGCACCGGAAGCAGGTCAAACGACGGGTTCTCCAGGAAATCGATGTCGCCGGACTCCAGCGCGTTGATGGCGGTCTGGGCATCCGGCATCGTCACCCATTCCACACGGTCGACCTTCACCACCTTGCCGCCGGCGGTCCAGCTCGACGGCTCCTTGCGCGGCACGTAGTCGGTATTCTTCACGAACACCGCCTTCACGCCGGGCTGGAATTCCTCCTTCACGAACTTGAACGGACCCGAACCGATCTGCTCGGTGATCGATTTGTCCGGCGGCGTCTCGGCAATGCGCTTCGGCATCATGAAGGGCACCACCGACGAAGGCTTGCCGATCGATTCCAGCACCAGCCCGTAGGGCTCCTTCAGTTTCAGCGTAATGGTCTTGGCGTCGGTGGCCTCAAGACTCGCGGTGAAATCCATCAGCTTCTGGCCCATGCCGTCGCGCGCGCCCCAGCGCTTCAGCGACGCCACGCAATCCTCCGCCGTGACCGGCGTACCGTCATGCCACTTCAAGCCATCGCGCAGCGTGAAGGTGTAGGTCAGCTTGTCGTCGGAAACCTTGTAGTCCGCCATCTGCGGCTGGACCTTGAAATTGGAATCCATCGCCAGCAGCGTGTCATAAACCATGTAGCCATAGTCGCGCTGGATGTAGGCGGTGGTGATGATCGGGTCGAGCAAGCGCAAGTCGGAATGCATGACCGCGGTAATCGTCTTGGCGGCGGCCAGCGACGGCGTTGCCAGCGCAGCGGAAAGCACGATAGCCGACGCTAGGGTGGCACGCTTCCAACGCGAGATGTGGAACATTCGATCTCTCCTGACGTAAAACTGGTCAAACACCGATCATAGTTTATGCAAGTGGTCCGCTATTTAGGCGCTCTAACGCGCTGTAAAAACGGAACATTTAAGAGTTGCATCAAGCATGCCACGCGTCAATCGCGTTTTGACTTATCGCCGCGCCATCAAACCGCGCCGACCGCTTATCGATGTTTTACTTTACAAATTGATCGCGATCATTCTCGTAGGCGCCGTGCAACGTCCCGTTCAAAACCCGATGAGATGCCCATGAACCCCGCCAACCTTCCCTTCGATTCCGAAACCATGCTGCAAGGCTTGCGCAAGTGGGTGGAATGCGAAAGCCCGACCTGGGATGCGAACGCCGTCAACCGCATGCTCGACCTCGCGGCGCGCGACATGGCGCTCATGGGAGCCTCGATCGAACGCATCGCCGGACAGCAAGGCTTCGGCGGCGTCGTTCGCGCCCGCTTTCCGCATCCCAAGCAAGGCGAGCCCGGAATTCTGATCGCCGGCCATTTCGACACCGTTCATCCCGTCGGCACGCTGGAGAAGCTGCCGTTCCGGCGTGAAGGCAACAAATGTTATGGTCCCGGCATCTACGACATGAAGGGCGGCAATTACCTGACGCTGGAAGCGATCCGGCAATTGGCACGAGCCGCGTTCACCACGCCGCTGCCGATCACCGTGCTCTTCACTCCGGATGAGGAAGTCGGCACGCCGTCGACCCGCGACATCATCGAGGCCGAGGCCGCGCGCAACAAATATGTGCTGGTGCCGGAGCCCGGCCGTCCGAACAACGGCGTCGTCACCGGGCGCTATGCGATTGCGCGCTTTAATCTCGAAGCGACCGGCAAGCCGAGCCACGCCGGCGCCACCCTCTCCTCCGGACGTTCCGCGATCCGCGAGATGGCGCGTCAGATCGTCGCCATCGATGGCATGACCACCGACGACTGCACGTTCAGCGTCGGCATCGTGCATGGCGGCCAATGGGTCAACTGCGTCGCAACGACCTGCACCGGCGAAGCGCTGAGCATGGCCAAGCGCCAGGACGATCTCGATCGCGGCATCGAGCGGATGCTGGCGCTGTCCGGCACCGCCAATGACGTCACCTTCAAAGTCACCCGCGGCGTCACCCGTCCGGTCTGGGAGCCTGATGCCGGGACCATGGCGCTGTATGAGAAGGCCCGCGGCGTCGCCAAACAATTGGGCGTCGAGCTTTCCCATGTCAGCGCCGGCGGCGGCTCCGACGGCAATTTCACCGGCGCAATGGGCATCCCGACCCTCGACGGACTCGGTGTTCGCGGCGCCGATGCCCATACGCTCAACGAGCATATCGAAGTCGACAGTCTTCCGGAGCGCGGCCGTCTTATGGCGGGCCTACTGGCGACATTGGACTAGCAACCGCGGCAGCTATCATCTTTCGCGCGGGTTGAACCACAGGGATTGTGACAAGGTTTGTCGTGTCACAATCCCTTTTGACGGTTGCCCGCAGAGGTCTAATGGCACAGGATTTGCTCGCTCGCTGTCTACGGGCGGGAACAAAGTCCGCGCTGGCCGGGGCCGCCGGTTAACGCTTGTGTGATGGGTAACGATGCTCGGATATCTGCTTCGCCGTGTGCTGGCCGCCATTCCCGTCATGGGCGTGGTAGCATTGTTCGTGTTTCTGCTGCTGCGGCTGACGCCGGGCGACCCCGCCGCGATTCTGGCCGGCGACAACGCTACGCCCGCGCAGCTCGAACGCATCCGCACCTCGCTCGGGTTGAATGAGCCGCTTTATGTCCAGTTCATCACCTGGATCGGCAAGCTTCTGCATGGCGATCTCGGCGTTTCCCTGATTTCCAACGTGCCGGTGCTGCAAATGGTCGGCCAGCGCATCGAGCCGTCGATCAGCATTGCCTTGTCAACGATCATCCTCAGCATCCTTGTCGCGGTGCCGCTCGGCGTGATCGCAGCATGGAAGCACGGCACCTGGATCGACCGCTTCGTGATGGGTCTCTCGGTGCTCGGCTTCTCGGTCCCGGTGTTCGTGATCGGTTACGTGCTGATCCAGATCTTTGCCCTCGATCTGCGCTGGGTGCCGGTGCAGGGATTCCGCAGCATCACCTCGGGCCTTGGACCGTTCTTCGAACGGATCATCCTGCCGACCATCTCACTATCCTTTATCTATATCGCGCTGATCGCCCGCATGACCCGTGCGGCGATGCTGGATGTGCTGGGCGAGGATTACGTGCGCACCGCGCGCGCCAAGGGGATCAACGAATCGGGGGTGCTGATGCGGCACGCGCTGCGCAATGCCGCCGTGCCGGTGATCACCGTGATCGGGACCGGATTCACGCTGCTGATCTCGGGCGTCGTCGTCACCGAGAGCGTGTTCAACCTGCCGGGGATCGGACGCCTCACCGTCGATGCCGTGCTGGCGCGCGATTATCCCGTGATCCAGGGCATGATCCTGTTGACCTCGTTCGTCTATGTTCTGGTCAACCTGATGATCGATCTCGCCTATACTCTGCTCGATCCCAGAATCCGCTACTAAAGGCCGATATTTATGGCGATCGAAACCCTTCCCGAGCCGTCCATCCCGATCACCACGCCGCTGCGGCCGCGGTTCGGATTCCTGACTTCAACGCCGATCATCGCCGCCGCCACGGTCTGTCTCGGGCTGATCATCGCCTCTGCGATCCTGGCGCCGTTACTGGCGCCGCACGATCCGCTGCTGCTCGCGCCGGCGCAACGGCTGAAGCCGTCCAACGCGCAATTCTGGCTCGGCACCGACGCTTACGGCCGCGACGTGCTGTCACGGACGCTCTATGGCGGACGAATTTCGCTGGTGATCGGTCTGGGCGCCGCCATCTTCTCCATCATCATCGGCCTTGCCGTCGGTCTCGTCTCCGGCTTCTTCAAATGGGTCGACGCGGTGATGATGCGCATCATGGACGGCCTGATGGCGATGCCCAGCATCCTGCTCGCCATCGCCGTAGTCTCGTTGTCGGGCGCAAGCCCAGCGACGGTGCTGATCGCCATTACCATCCCCGAAATTCCGCGGGTGGCGCGGCTGGTCCGCGCCGTGGTGCTGTCGGCGCGCGAGGAACCCTATGTCGAAGCCGCGATCTCCGTCGGCTCCAGCCTGCCCAAGATTATGTGGCGGCACCTGATGCCGAACACGATCGCGCCGCTGATCGTGCAAGGCACTTACGTCTGCGCCTCCGCCATCCTCACCGAAGCGATCCTGTCGTTCCTCGGCGCCGGCATCAACCCGGAGACGCCGACCTGGGGCAACATGATGGCGGAAGGCCGCGCCTATTTTCAGATCAAGCCGTCACTGATCTTCTGGCCGGGCTTGATGCTGTCGATTGCGATCCTCAGCATCAATCTGATCGGCGACGCCGCGCGCGACGCGCTGGATCCCCGCATGAAACAGCGCGAGGGCGGCAAATGAATTTGGTGGAAATAGCCACGTCATTGCGAGCGCAGCGAAGCAATCCATCGCGCGGCGAGCGGAAGCAATGGATTGCTCCGTCGCTGACGCTCCTCGCAATGACAAGAGTAATCGCATGACCGACACCGTTCTCGACATCAACAATCTCGTCGTCGGCCTCGGCAAGGCCCCGCAGGCGCAACGCATCATCGACGGTCTCTCTTTGACGGTGAACAAAGGCGAGACGCTGTGCCTGGTCGGCGAAAGCGGATCGGGCAAATCCGTCACCTCGCTCACGGTGATGGGACTGCTGCAAAAGGGTTCGCTGGCGCCGTCCAGCGGCAGCATCAAGCTGGTCGGCGAAGAGCTTCTTGCCGCCAGCGACCGGCGGCTGCGCCAATTGCGCGCCACCACCATGGCGATGATTTTCCAGGAGCCGATGACGGCGCTCAATCCGGTGGTGCCGGTCGGGCGCCAGATCGACGAAGTGCTGCGCGCCCATACCTCGCTCGATGCGCGCGCCCGACGCAAGCGCATTCTGGCGATGATGGAGCAGGTGCGCCTGCCCGACGTCGCGCGCATCTTCGCGTCCTACCCGCATCGCCTCTCCGGCGGCCAGCGCCAGCGCATCATGATCGCGATGGCGCTGGTGCTGGAGCCGAAGCTTTTGATCGCGGACGAGCCGACCACGGCGCTCGACGTCACCACGCAGAAGCAGATCCTGACGCTGATCCGCGACCTGCAACGCGATCACGGCACCGCCGTGCTGTTCATCACCCACGACATGGGCGTGGTGGCGGAGATCGCCGATCGCGTCGCGGTGATGCGGCATGGCAAGCTGGTCGAAACCGGCACGCTCGACAACATCCTGCGCACGCCCACGATGGAATATACCCGCAAGCTGCTCTCCGCGGTGCCGAGCCTGGTGCCGCGCACGCCGCGCCCGGAATCGAAAGAGCCGATTGTGCTGGAGGCTTACGAACTCGGCAAGGTCTATCGCGAGCGCTCGCTGTTCGGCAAACCGCGCGAGGTCGCCGCGGCGCAGGACGTCACGCTCACCTTGCGCAAGGGCCGCACGCTCGGCATCGTCGGCGAAAGCGGATCGGGCAAATCGACGGTAGCGCGTTGCATCGTGCGGCTGATCGATCCGACCTCCGGAAGCATCCGTCTGGTCGGCCGCGAAATCTCCGAATTGTCGCGCCGGCTGTTGCAACCGCATCGCAAACGCATCCAGATCGTGTTCCAGGATCCCTATCGCTCACTCAACCCGCGCGTCACCATCGGCGAGACCATCGCCGAGGGGCCGATCAATTATGGCATGCCGCGCAAGGAGGCGCTGGCCAAAGCACGTGAACTGCTGGAACTGGTCGGCCTGCCCGCTGATGCCGTCTCGCGCTATCCGCACCAGTTCTCCGGCGGCCAGCGCCAGCGCATCGCCATCGCGCGCGCACTGGCGCTCGACCCCGATGTGCTGGTGGCGGACGAAGCGGTCTCCGCGCTCGACGTTTCGGTGCAGGCGCAGGTGCTGGAACTGCTCGACGAAATCCAGACCCGGCTCGGCATCGCGCTGTTATTCATCACCCACGACCTGCGGGTGGCGGCGCAGATCTGCGACGACGTCGCCGTGATGCAGCATGGCCGCGTCGTCGAACAGGGACCGGCGGCGCAGGTCCTGACCAATCCGAAACAAGCCTATACCCGCGCACTGCTCGATGCCGCGCCCGGACGGCAATGGGATTTCGCCAACTTTCGGCCCGTTTCTTCCGACGCCGTGGCGACCGCCTGACGCACCTTGATGGCGGGTGGCGGCGCGCACGAATGCGCCCGAGGGCTCCGCACAGCAATCCGAAAATGGTTCGAGGCCATGCGGGGGCGGATTGCCTGGCAGCTTGCGCGGCCCTCGATGACGGGGCTAACGTCGCGCAATTTCACGGACCGAGACTGACGTCATGACCCGGATCGCCATTGGCGGTTTCCTGCACGAGACCAACACCTTCGCGCCGACGAAGGCGACCTATGAGGCTTTCGTGCATGGCGGCGGCTGGCCGGCGATGGCGCGCGGCCCCGACGTGCTGAAGGTGATGCGGCATATCAATGTCGGGCTGGCGGGTTTCGTCGAGGCTGCGGACGCCAATGGCTGGGAACTGGTGCCGACCATCTCATGCGGCGCCAGTCCTTCGGCGTATGTCACCGAAGATGCGTTCGAGCGCATTGTGAACGTGATGGTCGATGGCATCAGGAGCGCAGGACCGCCGCTCGATGCCGTCTATCTTGATCTGCACGGCGCCATGGTCACGGAACATTTCGACGACGGCGAAGGCGAAATTCTGGCGCGCGTGCGCAACGTGATCGGCAAGGATCTGCCGCTGGTGGTCAGCCTCGACCTGCACGCCAATGTTACGCCGGCCATGATCGAACACGCCGACGCGCTGATCGCCTACCGCACCTATCCGCATGTCGACATGGCCGACACCGGCCGCGCCGCCGCGCGGCATCTTTTGCTGTTGCTGCAATCCAAACAGAAATTCGCAAAAGCATTCCGGCAATTGCCGTTCCTGATTCCGATCAGTTGGCAATGCACCAACGACCAGCCCACCAAGGGCATCTATCAAAAATTGGCGGCGCTGGAGAGCGAGGCGGTGCCGACGCTGTCCTTTGCGCCAGGCTTTCCAGCCGCCGACTTTCGAGATTGCGGACCGAGCGTGTTCGCCTATGGCCGGACCCAGGCCGATGCCGACGCCGCGGCCGATGCGATCACGAACATCATTGTCGGCCACGAAAACGATTTCGACGGCCGGATCTATTCGCCCGATGACGGCGTGCGCCACGCGATGGAATTGGCGAAGACGGCGCGGAAGCCGATCATCATCGCCGATACCCAGGACAATCCCGGCGCCGGCGGCGACTCCGACACCACCGGCATGCTGCGGGCGCTGGTGCGCAACAAGGCAACCAAAGCCGCGATCGGCGTGATCTACGATCCCGAAGCCGCCAGGGCGGTTCATGCCGCAGGCGTCGGCGCCACCGTGACGCTCGCGCTCGGCGGCAAGTCGGGCATTCCCGGCGACGCGCCTTACGAGGAAAGATTTTTCGTCGAAAAACTGTCCGACGGACAATTCATCGCACCGGGCCCTTATTATGGCGGCCGCGACATGGACATGGGACCGTCGGCGGCGTTGCGGATCGGCGATGTCCGGGTGGTCGTGAGCTCGCACAAGGCCCAGCTCGCGGATCAATCGATGTACCGTTATGTCGGAATCGAACCGACCGAGCAATCGATCCTCGTCAACAAGAGTTCGGTGCATTTCCGCGCCGATTTCGAGCCGATCGCCGAACGGCTCTTGATCTGCGCCGCGCCCGGCGCGATGCCGGCCGATACTGCGGCGCTGCCCTGGCAACGTTTGCGTCCGGGCATTCGCATTAAGCCCAATGGTGCCCCCTTTACGCCTGCGACAAAATCAGCTTCACCCTCCTCCTCCGCCATCGGATAACAGACATGCCCAATATCGACCGCATCGAAGGCTTTGCCGACGAACTCACCGCAATCCGCAGGGATCTGCATGCGCATCCGGAGATCGGCTTCGAGGAAGTCCGCACCTCCGGCATCGTTGCCGACAAGCTGACGCAATGGGGCATCGAGGTGCATCGCGGCCTCGGCGGCACCGGCGTCGTCGGCGTACTCAGGGGCAAGGGCGATAGCGGCAGGCGCATCGGGCTGCGTGCCGACATGGACGCGCTGCCGATGGAAGAAAACACCAATCTGAAATGGCGTTCGACCATTCCCGGCCGTTTCCACGGCTGCGGCCATGACGGCCACACCACCATCCTGCTCGGCACCGCGCGCTATCTCGCCGAAACCCGGAATTTCGACGGCACCGTGCATTTCATCTTCCAGCCGGCGGAAGAAGGCCTCGGCGGCGCGCGGGCCATGATCAAGGACGGGCTGTTCGACAAGTTTCCCTGCGACGAGATCTACGGGCTTCACAACGCCCCAGATCTCAATCACGGTGAGCTTGCGGTAATGCCGGGACCGGCGATGGCCGGCGCGGACTTCTTCGACATCGTCATCCACGGCTATGGCGCGCATGGCGCGATGCCGGAGCGGTCGAAAGACGCAGTCGTGATCGCGATGACGGTCGGTCAGGCGTTGCAGACCATCGTCAGCCGCAACGTCGATCCCCTGCAGTCGGCGGTGCTGTCGATCACGCAGATCCACTCGGGCTCCGCCTACAATGTAATTCCCGGCGAGGCCAGGCTGTGCGGCACGGTGCGCGCGTTTTCCGACGAGGTGCGCACGCTGATCCGCGAGCGGATGCGGGCGATCTGCGCCGGCATCGCCAGCGCCTTCCAGGTCGAGATATCGGTCGACATCCGCGACATCTTCAGCGTGCTGGTCAACCAGGAAGAACATTCCGGCGTGGTCGAAAACGTCGCGCGCACGATCGTGGATCCCGCCAAGGTCATCACGCGGTCGCATCCCAAGATGGGCAGCGAGGATTTCGCGGACATGTTGCACGCGGTGCCCGGCGCCTATTTCTGGATTGGCCATGAAGGTTCGGTGCCGGTGCATAATCCCGGCTACGTGTTCGACGACAAGGTGATCCCGATCGGCGCCAGCATGTTCGCGCGCATCGTCGAAACCCGCTTGCCGGTGGCCGCCCATGCATAAACCAACATCGGAGGACGCGGTAACGCCGCTGTACGATCTTTCCGCCGTCGATCTGCTGGCAGGATATCGCAGCAAACAATTTTCGCCGTCCGATGTGCTGGAGGACGTACTGGCCCATGTCGCGGAGTGGGAACCGCACATCAAGGCGCTATATGCGTTCGATCCGGAAGGCGCCATCGCCGCTGCGAAAGCATCGACCGAGCGCTGGCAGAACGGCGCGCCATCCGGTTCGCTCGACGGCATTCCCGTCACCATCAAGGAGAATATCGCGACCAAGGGCGTGCCCATTCCGCTCGGAGCGGCCAGCAACAAACTGGTCCCGGCGGCGGTGGATGCGCCGCCTGCGGCGCGGTTGCGCGAAGCCGGCACCATCATCTTCTCCAAGACCACGATGCCGGATTACGGCATGCTGTCGTCCGGCCTGTCGAGCTTCCATCCCCTCACCCGCAATCCCTGGGACCTAGCCAAGAATCCGGGCGGATCGAGTTCCGGCGCCGGTGCGGCGGCCGCGGCCGGCTATGGCCCGCTGCATCTCGGCACCGACATCGGCGGCTCGGTGCGGCTGCCAGCGTGCTGGTGCGGCCTGGTCGGCCTGAAACCCAGCCTTGGGCGGGTTCCGATCGATCCGCCCTATGTCGGCCGCGTCGCTGGCCCGATAACCCGCACCGTCGACGACGCTGCACTGATGATGGCCGTGCTGTCGAAACCCGACCGCCGCGACGGCATGAGCCTGCCCGCGCATGACATCAATTGGAAGGCGCTCGAAAAATCGCCGCGCAAGCTGCGGCTCGGGCTGATGCTCAATCTCGCGGTCGGACAAAAGCTGGAAAAGGAAGTCCGCGAGGTCGCCGTCAAAGCAGCCAAAGCGTTCGAATCGGCAGGCGCCGTGGTCACCGAAGTCGAAGGCATATTGACGCGCGAGATGCTCGAAGGGCTGGACAATTTCTGGCGCGCCCGGATGTGGGATGATTTGTCGAAGCTCGCGCCGGAAGAGCGTGCCAGGACGCTGCCCTATATCTCTCAATGGGCGGAGCGAGGCGCGAAGTTGTCGGGCGTCGAGGTGGTTCGCGGCTTCAATGCCACAATGGCGATCCGGTCCGCCGCCGCCAAGCTGTTCACCGACCTCGACTATGTGATCTCGCCGGTATCGCCGGTGGTGAACTTCGCCGCCGAACTCGCCGCCCCGATCAACGATCCCGAAAAGCCGTTCGAACACATCTGCTACACGGTGCCGTGGAACATGTCGGAAAATCCGGCGCTGTCGATCAATGGCGGCTACGACAAGAAGGGGTTTCCGATCGGCGTGCAGATCATCGGCCGCCGCTTCGACGACATCGGCGTGCTCGGCATGGCCAAGGCGTTCGAGGCGCTGCGGGGGCCGCAAAAGCCGTGGCCGAAGCCGCCGAAGAAGTAACGGACGCGGCAGGCTCGCCTGTCATGCGCGGGCCCGACCCGCGCATCCATCTTCTTCACAACGATGGATTGCCGGGTCAAGCCCGGCAATGACGAGAAGAATAACAGAGGAAACACCCGATGGCATATGAGACCATCACCTATGAGGTCGCGGACCGGATCCTGACCATCACGCTGAACCGGCCCGACAAGCTCAACGCCTTCAACGCCACCATGCAGAAGGAATTGATCGACGCCTTCGACGCGGCCGATAAGGACGACGACGTTCGCGCCATCATCGTCACCGGCGCCGGCCGCGGCTTCTGTGCCGGCGCCGATCTTTCCTCCGGCGCCGACACCTTCGACCGCGACGTCAAACGCGGACCGGTGAAGCGGCTCGCCGACGGCAAGGTCGACTACAGCGATCCCAAGGTGCGCGACGGCGGCGGCCAGGTCACCTTGCGCATCTTCAAATGCCTGAAGCCGGTGATCGCGGCGGTCAATGGCCCGGCGGTCGGCATCGGCGTCACCATGCAGCTTGCGATGGACATCCGGATCGCCAGCGAGGCTGCGCGGTTCGGCTTCGTGTTCTCGCAGCGCGGCATCGTGCCCGAAGCCGCATCGAGCTGGTTCTTGCCGCGCATCGTCGGCATCTCGCAGGCGCTGGAATGGTGCTACACCGGCCGGGTGTTTCCGGCGCAGGAAGCACTCGCCGGCCGCCTCGTCAGCAAGGTGGTGCCGCCGGATGAATTGCTGCCGGCCGCCCGCGCACTGGCGCGCGAGATCGCCGACAAGACCGCGCCGGTATCGGTGGCGCTGATCAGGCAGATGATGTGGCGCATGCTGGGCGCCGACGATCCGATGGAAGCGCACAAGATCGACAGCCGCGGGATCTATACCCGCGGCCGCTCCGACGACGTCAAGGAAGGTGTGTTGTCATTCCTGGAAAAGCGGCCGCCGGTTTTCAAGGACAAGGTGTCGGCCGACCTGCCCGACTATTTCCCGTGGTGGGACGAGCGGGAGTATGAGTAGATAAAGTCGTCATCCGCATCGTAGGGTGGGCAAAGCAAAGCGTGCCCACCGTTCAAACCAAGGCTTCGCGGATAGGTGGTGGGCACGGCGCAGATGCGCCTTTACTCACCTACGGCGTCATCACCCACTCACATCTAGGCCGCGCGTTCTTTACGGCGCTGCAACGCTTCGCGGATCAACGGCAGACGGTCATTGCCGAAATACATATCGGTCTTGTCGAGGAAGATGGTCGGCGAGCCGAACCCGCCGCGCGCCATCACTTCATCGGTGTTGGCCTTGAGCTGGTCCTTGATCGCCTGCTGGCTGATCCCTGCGAAGAATTTTTCGGGATCCACGCCGGCGCGCTGGCAGACTTCCATCAACACCGCGTCCTGTGAGATATCCTTGTCCTCGCCCCAATAGATCTCGAACACCGCGCGCGCAAACGGCAGTATCTCCTCAGCCAGCCAGATACAGCCGCGCATCGCCTTGACGCTGTTCACCGGAAACACCGTCGGCGGCATCTTGATCGCAAGCCCCGCCGAGCGCGCCCAATCGGCAAGATCCTTCAGCATGTAACGCGCCTTCAACGGCACCGGCTTCTCGCGCGAGGCATAGACGCTTGGATTCGCCGTGTTGAAGATGCCGCCCACGAGAATGGGCCGCCACGAAATCTCCGCGCCGAACTCCTTCGCCAATGGCTGGATGTTGTGGAAGGCGAGATAGGTCCAGGGACTGGAGCAGTCGAAGAAGAATTCGATCATGGCGTTTCCTTTCGTATTCTTTCTGATTGCGTTCTTGCTGATTGTGTTCTTGCGGTCTTCGTCCTGAGGAGCGCGCTTTTTGCGCGCGTCTCGAAAGATGGGCGGCGCCGGCTCTGTTGCATCCGGCCTCATGGTTCGAGACGGCGCAAGAGCGCCTCCTCACCATGAAGAACTAGGATTTTCTCCCCGCCACTTCCTTCGCTTTCTGCCCGAACATATTTTTTCGTGCCTCTTCATCGAAAGGTTCCTTCACGAATTTGCCGATCGCAAGCCCCGCCTGCACCTGAGGCCGGGCGCGGATCGCCGCGTACCAGCGCTTGATGCCGGGATAATCGTCGAGCGAAAAACCCTGCGCCTTGTGGGTCATGGTCCAGGGAAAGCAGGCGATGTCGGCGATCGTGTAATCGTCGCCGGCGATAAAGCTTCCGGTCTTGCCCAGTTGGGTATCGAGCACGCGGTAAAGCCGTGCCGCCTCGTCGCGGTAGCGCTCGACGGCGTAAGGGATTTTCTCCTGCGCATAGAGCGCGAAATGCCCGTGCTGGCCGAGCATCGGCCCGAGCCCGCCCATCTGCCACATCAGCCATTGCATCACATTGGACCGCGTCCGGATCTCCGTGGGCAGGAAACGGCCGGTCTTGTCGGCCAGATAGATCAGGATCGCGCCGGTTTCGAACACCGAAAAAGGCGGTCCGCCATCGGCCGGCGCGTGATCGACGATCGCCGGAATGCGGTTGTTCGGGCTGATCGCCAGGAACTCCGGCCTGAACTGCTCGCCGGCCCGGATGTTGACCGGAATGACCCAATAGGGAAGGCCCAGTTCCTCCAGCATGATCGAGATTTTCCAGCCATTCGGCGTCGGCGCGTAATGCAGGTCGATCATGGCTTCCCTCGCCGTCACCCCGAACGGCGTCCGGATATTCCCGGCGCCGGCGACGTTTGTTGTTCTGTACCTGGATCATAAGTCATGGCACACAGGCGCTCAATCACAACCGACCGGGAGGCTTTCATGCTGTTTCCAACCACCATCGCCGGCTCCCTGCCGAAACCGGAATGGCTCGCCGAGCCCAACACGCTATGGGCGCCCTGGAAGTCGTCCGGCGAGGAACTGGCGCGCGCCAAGCGCGACGCCACGGTGCTGGCGGTGAAGCTGCAGGAAGATGCCGGCGTCGACATCGTCACCGAGGGCGAGCAGGCGCGCCAGCACTTCGTCCACGGCTTCCTCGAGAAGGTCGAGGGCATCGATTTCGCGCACAAAGTCGAGATGGGAATCCGCAACGACCGCTACAAGGCGATGGTGCCGCAGGTGGTGGCGCCCCTGCGCCTCAAGAGCCGCGTCCACGCCGAAGAGGCGCGCGTCGCCCGCACCCACACCACGCGCAAGCTGAAATTCACCCTACCCGGCCCGATGACCATCATCGACACCGTCGCCGACCGCCATTATGGCGACCGCGTCAAGATGGCATTCGCCTTCGCCGAACTGCTCAACGAGGAGGCCAAGGCGTTGCAGGCCGATGGCGTCGACGTCATCCAGTTCGATGAACCCGCCTTCAACGTCTATATGAGCGAGGTCAGCGACTGGGGCATCGAGGCGCTGGAACGCGCCGCAGAAGGGCTGACCTGCACCACCGCGGTTCACATCTGCTACGGCTACGGCATCAAGGCCAATACCGACTGGAAAGAGACGCTGGGCAGCGAGTGGCGGCAATATGAGGATATCTTTCCGGCGATCGCCAACAGCCCGATCCAGCAGGTCGCGATCGAATGCCGCAACTCGAAAGCGCCGCTGGATTTGCTGGCGCTGCTCAAGGGCAAGGTCGTGCAGGCCGGCGTGATCGATGTCGCCAGCGACACCGTCGAGACCGCGGAAGACGTCGCCAAGGTGATCGACGCGGTTTCGAAATTCGTGCCCAAGAGCAACATCGTCGCCACCACCAATTGCGGCATGGCGCCGATGCGCCGCGACATCGCCGAAGCCAAGCTGATGGCGCTCGGCGCCGGCGCGAAGCTGGCGCGGGAGCGGATGGGGTGAGTGTTTTTGATCCAACCTCGCTCAACACGAGGCGATGAGCCCTCTTCCTAACCCTCCCCCACAAGGGGGGAGGAAACGTTGCGCACGCTCGGATGCAGCAGCGGCCGATAGCCGGCGGCCAGCGCACGCAGTGTCGAGGGTGGCGTCAGCAACATCACCTCCCCGACCGGCTCGCTTGCCGCACGATAACCGGCCGGCGACCATTTGAACGCCCTGCCCTGCGCGATCAGACAGCTTTCGTCGCCGCTCAGCACCATCGCGCCGTCGGGCAGTTTCTCAAGCCGCAGCGGCAACGGGTACAAGCGCTTGTTCCGGCCGGACAGCCGCTCGCGATGCAGCACCGCATCGATGTCGCGCACAAGCATGGGGCCGACCCCATTGCCTTCCTGCCATGCCGCGCGAAACCGGTTGGCGTCGTCACGGCGACAGAAGAAGCACGGCCGGTGTCCGGCCGCGAACGCGGTAGCCTCATCAAGAAAGAACAGTTCGGTCCAGCTCCGGCCGCCCATCACCTCGCGCCGACGTCCCCTGAATTCGCAGACACAGGTCAGCCAGGCCGGGCTCGACCAGCGCCTGTTCAGCAGGGTTTTGGTGGCGGGGTCGTGGATGATGCCGCGATTGCCGGTGAACATCCCGCGATGCGGGGTCGTGATGATATCGCCTTGCGGCGTAACGCGGTTTTGCAGCGGCATGGCGAACCACTTGACTATCAATCGCAAGCGTCACGCGAGAAGCGTGAACGACATATGGCGTTTCTTCGTCATTCCGGGGCATCGCGTAGCGATGAACCCGGTATCCATTCCGCCACGCTTTCTGCTGAACGATGGATTCCAGGCTCGTTATCCAAGTCGGCCATTGCCGACTTGGATAATTATATTGCCGACCTCGGGTAAACCCGAGGTCGGTTCGTCGCGCCCCGGAATGACGAAAAATAATATCACGCCACGCTATCGCGGATCGGCGGCTGGAAAGAGAGCGCGGTGTCCCAGGGAAAGAAAATCCAGGTGTCCTGCGACACTTCGGTGATGAAGGTGTCGACCAGCGGCCGCCCTTTCGGCTTGGCATAGACGGTGGCGAAATGTGCCTCCGGCATCATCTCGCGCACCATTCGTCCGGTCTTGCCGGTGTCGACGAGGTCGTCGACGATCAGCAATCCCTTGCCGGTGCCACCGCCGAGTTTCGCGGTGTCATCTGAAATGCCCTTCAACACCTGCAAATCGCCCTGCTTGGTGTGATCGTAGCTGGCGATGCAGACGGTATCGATGACGCGCACGCCGAGTTCGCGGGCCACGATCGCCGCCGGCACCAGGCCGCCGCGGGTGATCGCGATCACCGCGTGAAACGGCCCGACTTCGTTGAGCCGCCAGGTCAGCGCCCGGCAATCCCGGTGAAACTGGTCCCAGGACACCGGGAAGGCTTTGCCTGCCCGCTCCTGCGCGATGAGTGTCGAATCTTTTTCAACCATGCTGTTTCCGCTTCGATCCAATCAATCTGCTACCGGCAATCTGCTACCGGGCCGCGTGCAAGCTCGCCAGCATTTCCTTCACCGCGGCCATCGCGGCATTGAGCTTTTCCGGGTCGCGGGAACGCACCACCAGATTGGTGTTCGGCTTCTTGTCCTCGTCCGTGAACGGATAGCTGCCGATGATGGTGTCGGGATGCGCCAAGGCAATGCTGCGAAGCGGGCCGCCGATGTCGCCTTCGCGCGCATCGGCGCGGACCGATTCCGACAGCATCCGCACGCCCGACTTCAGCTTCGGCGCCACGATGTCCATCATCGCCTGCATGATCGCGGGAATACCGGCCATGACAATGACGTTGCCGAGCTTGAAGCCAGGCGCCAGGATGGTCGCGCTCTGGATCAGTTCGGCGCCGTCGGGAACGCGGGCCATGCGCAGCCGCGCCTCGTTCAGATCCTGCTCACCCCAGCGTTCGCGAAATCGCGCCACCACTTCCGGGTGATGGTCGATGCCGACGCCGAACGCCTTCGCAACGCTGTCGGCGGTGATATCGTCATGGGTCGGCCCGATCCCGCCGGTGGTGAAGATGTAGGTGTAGCGGTGGCGCAGCGCATTCAGCGCCGCGACGATCTCGGCCTCCTCATCCGGCACGACCCGGACTTCCTTGAGGTCGATCCCGATATTGGTCAGGTATTCCGCGATGAAGCCGATGTTCTTGTCCTTGGTGCGCCCGGAAAGGATCTCATCGCCGATCACCAGAATTCCCGCCGTAACGATATCGCTCATGACCTCTCCTTGCCGTCGCCACCCGTCCCGGCAAACTAGCCGGAAAACACACAGGACGTCCCCACTCAACACAACATTTCGGCGTCACCGGCGTCCCCGCATCATGCCGCCGAAATAATCACTGCACAGCCCCTTTTTCGGGCAGATCCTGGAACATCCCTAGCAAATGCGTTTTACCAATGCATATCGCTCTGGCCCGGCCCTTGCTACCGTCCCCTATAGTCATGCACTGTTGCATGGGACGTCGGAGAGCAATCAGGATACATGGCCGTTGCGTTCGATGAAATGAGTGGGCCCGGCGGCGACCTCCGCCCGGCCTACCAGGAGCTCTCCCGCTGGCTCAAGGAAACGCCGCCGGAAGCCCTGGAATATCGCCGTCAGGAGGCGGAGCTGCTGTTCCGCCGGATCGGGATCACCTTTGCCGTCTACGGCGATTCCGAGGCCCAGGAGCGGCTGATCCCGTTCGACGTGATCCCGCGGATCATCTCGGCCAAGGAATGGACCGTGCTGGAAAAGGGCCTGAAGCAGCGGGTCCGCGCGCTGAACATGTTCCTGCGCGATATCTACCACGGCCGCGACATCCTGCGCGCCGGAATCATCCCCGACGACCTGATCTTCCAGAACCCGGTGTTCCGCCCGGAGATGAACGGCCAGGATGTGCCGCACGACGTCTATGTCCACATCGCCGGGATCGACATCGTCCGGGTCGACGCGGAAAACTTCATCGTGCTGGAGGACAATGCCCGCACGCCGTCCGGCGTCTCCTACATGCTGGAAAATCGCGAAATCATGATGCGGCTGTTTCCGGACCTGTTCGCCCGGCACCGCGTCGCGCCGGTGGAGCGGTATCCGGACGAATTGCTGGCGGCGCTGCGCTCGGTCGCGCCGCTCAGCGCTTCCGCCGAACCGACGGTGGCGCTGATGACGCCCGGCGTCTACAATTCCGCCTATTACGAGCATTCATTCCTCGCCGACAAGCTCGGCATCGAACTGGTCGAAGGCCGCGACCTCATCGTCAAGAACGACGAGGTGTTCATGCGCACCACCGAAGGCCTCAAGCGCGTCGACGTCATCTACCGCCGGGTCGATGACGATTACCTCGATCCCCTGACCTTCCGCCCCGATTCCGCGCTCGGCGTCCCCGGCCTGATGTCGGCCTACGCGGCCGGAAACATCACGCTGGCCAACGCGGTCGGCACCGGCATCGCCGACGACAAGGCGATCTATTCCTACATGCCGGACGTCGTGAAATTCTATCTCGGCGAAGAACCGATCCTGAAGAACGTGCCGACCTGGCGCTGCCGCGAGCCGAAGGATCTGTCCTACGTTCTCGACAATCTCGACGAACTGGTGGTGAAAGAGGTTCACGGCTCCGGCGGCTACGGCATGCTGATCGGACCCGCCGCCACCAAAGCCACGATCGAAGCCTTTCGCGATAAATTGAAGCGCGAACCGGAGGGCTTCATCGCCCAGCCGACGCTGGCGCTGTCGACCTGCCCGACCTGCACCGCCTCCGGGCTCGCGCCGCGCCATGTCGACCTCCGGCCGTTCGTTCTGACCGGCAGCAAGAGCGTTACCATCGTGCCCGGCGGTCTGACCCGCGTCGCGCTCAAGGAAGGCTCGCTGGTGGTGAATTCGAGCCAGGGCGGCGGTACCAAGGACACCTGGATTCTGGACGAGTAGAGAGCAAAATACCCGCATGCTGTCGCGTACCGCCGAAAACCTGTACTGGCTGGCCCGCTATGTCGAGCGCGCGGAATATCTCGCGCGCACCATCGACGCGACCCTGCGCGTCACCGCCCTTCCCGCCGCCTATATCGGCAAGACCAATGAATGGGATTCGGCGCTGCTGACCGCCGGGATCAGCGCCAGCTTCTACGAAACCTATCAGGAAGCCAACGAACAGAACGTCGTCGAATATCTGTCGTTCTCGCCGAACAACCCCTCCTCGATCAGGAACTGCATCGAGGCCGCGCGGCTCAATGCCCGTTCGGTGCGGACGGCGCTGACCGGCGAGATGTGGGACACCATCAACAGCGCCTGGCTCGAGCTTCAGCAGGTCTGGAGCAAGGGCGCCAAAAGCCGCGAGGAATTGGCCAAATTCCTGCGCTTCGTGCAGGAGACCTCGCTGCGCTTCGACGGCTCGGCCTACCGGACCATGCTGCGCAACGACGCCTATTGGTTCTCGCGGTTGGGGGTACACCTGGAGCGCGCCGACAACACCGCGCGGATTCTCGACGTGAAGTATCACGTGCTGTTGCCCGAGGAAGAGCATGTCGGCGGCCCGCTGGACTTTTATCAGTGGACCTCGATCCTGCGCTCGGTCTCGGCGCTGACCGCCTATCACTGGGTCTATCGCGAGACGCTGAAGCCGTGGCTGATCGCGGATCTCTTGATCCTCAACGATACGCTGCCGCGGTCGCTGGCGAGTTGTTACGGCAATCTGGTGCGCAATCTCGACCAGATCGGTGTCGCCTATGGCCGCCAGGGGCCCTCGCAGCGCCACGCCCGCGGCATCCGCAATCGGCTGGAACACAGCCACATGGACGATATTTTCCAGCATGGCGTGCATGAGTTCATCCAGGAGTTCATCGCGGATAATTCGCGGCTGGGCGAAATCATCACCAAACAATATTTGCTCTGAGGTTAGGATAAACGCATTGACGATGCGATCCGGACGCTTTGATCCTCTCCGCTAGCCGGTCCCGTTCCGCCATGCCGCTCCGATCTGACTGGAATTCTTCCATGCGCCTGCGCATCGCCCATTCCACCACCTATCGCTACGATCCGCCGGCCTCCGGCGTGATCCAGATCCTGCGGATGACGCCGGGCAGCCATGACGGCCAATACGTGGCCGACTGGCAGATCGACATCTCGACCGACTCGCGGCTCGACATGCATGAGGATGCCTTCGGCAACATCACGCACCTGCTGACCCACGGACCGATCGCCGACCTAACCATCAATGTCGAAGGCCTGATCGAGACCCACGACACCGGCGGCGTGCTCAAGGGCAGCAATGAGCGCTTTCCGCCGGGCCTGTTCCTGCGCTCGACGCCGCTGACCGAAGTCAATCCGGCGATGGCGAATTTCGTCCGCGAGCTCCGGGCGGAAGCCGACACCGACGTGCTCGGATTTCTCCACGCGCTGATGATGCAGATCAGCGAACACATGACCTTCGACGAGGACCCCACCAACAGCGGCACCTCGGCGGTGGAGGCGTTCGGCCTCAAGCGCGGCGTCTGCCAGGACTACGCGCATATCTTCATTGCCTGCGCGCGCAATGGCGGCGTGCCCGCGCGTTTCGTGTCCGGGCATTTCCTGCGCTCCGACGGCATGGTCAACCAGCAGGCCGGTCACGCCTGGGCGGAGGCGTTCGTGCCCAACCTCGGCTGGGTCGGCTTCGATCCGGCCAACGCCATCTGCACCACCGACGCCTTTGCCCGGGTCGCGATCGGGCTGGATTATCTCGGCGCGGCGCCGGTGCGCGGCACCCGTTACGGCGGCGGCGACGAAACCCTGACGGTCTCGGTCAAGGTCGATCAGGCCGGCCGGCAAGGCCAATGGCAGTCGCAATGAGGCCGTGCGACGCGGCTTGAGGACAGCTGAATCTCCTGGTTGGGTGTTTTGTCGAAGGCCCGGCCGATGATCCGCCGCGGCGTCGATCTGTCAAGCCGCGTGCCGGTCCGATTGAAAGCGCTGGGCGGGGATGGTGGATTCGTCGCCCCAAGCCCGGGAAGCGCCGAATGGGGTTGGAGGCCTCCCGGAAATTGGCTATAGCGTTTTCAAGCGAAGTGGCTTCCGGGTCGCGTGAAGAAAACGCGTCAAAACAAAAACATAGAGCCTCGGTTCTGATAATTTTGCAGTTCGATAATCTGCTGCTCGGGGAACGGAAATGACCTATTGCTGCGGAGTGCTGGTTCGGGACGGGCTGGTCATGATCGCGGACACCAGGACCAATGCCGGCCTCGACAATGTCTCGACCTTCCGCAAGCTCCACATTTTCAGCCAGCCGGGCGAACGCATCATGGCGATCGCGAGCGCCGGCAACCTCGCGATCAGCCAATCGGTGCTCTCCACCCTGACCGAGGGGCTCGAGGATCCCGACACCGGCGAGATCGAAACGCTGATGAACGCGCCGACCATGTTCCAGGCCGCGCAGCGGATCGGCCGCGCCATCCGCAGCGTGCATGCGATGGAAGGTGATGCCTTGAAGTCGGAAGACGTCAGCTTCGACGTGTCGTTCCTGTTCGGCGGCCAGATCAAGGGCTCGCGGATGCGGCTGTTCATGGTCTATACCGCCGGCAACTTCATCGAATGCACCACCGACACCCCCTATTTGCAGATCGGCGAGCACAAATACGGCAAGCCGGTGCTCGACCGCGCCATGCATTACGACGTCGAACTGTATGAAGCGCTCAAGACCAGCCTGATCTCGATGGACTCGACCATGCGCTCCAATATCGGCGTCGGCCTGCCGATCGACGTGCTGGTGGTGCGCACCGACGCCTGCGAGGCCGATCTCAACCACCGCATCGAGGCCGGCGAGCCCTATTTCCACGACCTGCGCTCGCGCTGGTCGGCGGCGCTGCGCGCGGCGCACCAGAATATTCCACGACCACCCTACAAGAACGAAACCAAGCCAAAAACCTGAAGGCAGGAAGCAAATGACGGAAACAAACAACAGAATTGCGCTGGTAACGGGCGCCGGCACCGGCGTCGGACGCGCCGCCTCGCTCGCGCTGATGGGCGCCGGCTTCAAGGTGGTGCTGGCCGGACGGCGGCTGGACAAGCTCGAGGAAACCAAGAAGCTCGGCGAGACTATCGGCGAGAGCCTGGCGGTTTCCGCCGACATGACCGACCCCGGATCGATCGCGGCGCTGTTCGCCAAGGTGATCGATGTCTACGGCCGGCTCGATGTGCTCTTCAACAATGCCGGCATGGGCGCGCCGCCGGTGCCGTTCGAGGATCTCGGCCTCGCGCAGTGGCAGGCGGTGGTCGCGACCAACCTCACCGCGCCGTTTTTGTGTACCCAGCACGCGTTCCGGATCATGAAGGACCAGAGCCCGCGCGGCGGCCGCATCATCAACAACGGCTCGATCTCGGCGCATGCGCCGCGGCCGTTCTCGTCCGCCTATACCTCGACCAAGCACGCCATCACCGGCCTGACCAAGGCCACCAATCTCGACGGCCGCGCCTATGACATCGCGGTCGGCCAGATCGACATCGGCAACGCCGCGACCCCGATGACCGACCGCATGGTCGACGGCGTGTTGCAGCCCGATGGCCGCAAGATTCCCGAGCCGCGCATGGACGCCAAGGCGGTCGGCGACGCCGTCGCCTATATGGCGGGCCTGCCGCTCGATGCCAACGTGCTGTTCATGACGGTGATGGCGAGCAAGATGCCGTTCGTCGGACGGGGATAGGCGTCGACCTATTCCGCGATCCAGGCCGTCATTCCGGGGCGATGCAAAGCATCGAACCCGGAATCCATTCCACCACTTGCGCCTGCCGCTCAATGGATTCCGGGCTCGCGCTACCGCGCGCCCCGGAATGACGGCCGAGACGGGCTCTCGGCTCCCTACTCCAGCTTCTCCACATTGCGCAGCGTCGGAAACAGCTTCATCCACAACAGCGCGATCGCGACCGTGGCGACGCCGCCGATCACGGCCGCGGGCATCACGCCGAACAGAGCGGCGGTGACGCCGCTCTCGAACTGGCCGAGCTGGTTGGAGGCGTTGATGAACAGGAAGTTGACGGCGCCGACGCGGCCGCGCATCTCGTCGGGCGTGGCCAACTGGACCAGTGAAAACCGGATCACCACGCTGACCGTATCGGCGGCACCCAGAATCGCCAGCGCCAGGACGGAAAGCCACATCCAGTAGGAAACCGCGAAGACCGTCGTCGCCACCCCGAACACGATCACGGACTGGAACATGCGCATGCCGACGCGGCGCTCGATGCTGCGGCGCGCCAGGATGGCGGTCATCAGCAGGGCGCCGACCGCGGGCGCCGCGCGAAGGATCCCGAGCCCCAGCGGACCGGTCTGCAGAATGTCATGCGCGTAGATCGGCAGCAGCGCGGTGACGCCGCCGAACAGCACGGCGAACAGGTCGAGCGAGATCGTCCCCAGGATCGCGGAATTGCTCCTGATGAAGCGGACGCCGGCGAACAGATCGTCCGGCGTCGCGGAATCCCTGGGTGCGATATCCTTGGGCGTCTGCGGTTGCAGGAGGCGGATGGCGCCGGCGAAGATCATTCCGAGCAGCCAAAACACGACCATCGTGCCGTAGGGCAGACCGGGCGAGACGGCATAGGCGAAACCACCGAGCGCGGGGCCCGCGATGGTCGCGACCTGGGCGGCGCCGCTCGACAGCGCGGTCGCGCGCTGCAGCGATCCCTGCGCCGTGACCAGCGGCAGCAGCGCCGCCGTCGCCGGGCTTTCGAAGGCGCCGGCCGTCCCCAACACCGCGGTCGCCAGGAAGATATGCAGTTCGGTGAGCCAGCCGGCCCAGGAGCCCCAGGCGAGAAACAGCGCCGTCAGGGCTTCCACAAGCTGGCAAAGCTGCAATACCCGCTTGCGCTCATAGCGGTCGGCGGCATGTCCGGCGACAAAGACCAAGAGCGCGGTGGGCAGAAACTGCACCAACCCCACCATCCCCAGATCGAACGCGCTGCCGGTGAGATCATAGATCTGCCAACCGATCGCAACCGCCCCGACCTGGCTGGAAAAACGTGAGAGGCTTCGCGACAGCAGAAAGAAGATCAGCGATCGCTGCTTGAGAAGGGTGCCGGCGCCCGCTGGCATCGTGGAGGACATTATCGGCCGGTTCCTGAATTCTCCATCCGTGGGAGCGCTCGCCGCCCCACGCCTTTATCGTTGGCTGTGCCGTGACTGACGGCGGCTTCGATGTCAATGGCAAGATTGTCAATGGCCCCGTTGCCGGCGCATGCGCCATTGCGCCTTGAAGCAGGCCGCGGCGATCATCAGAATGGGATTTTTGGGGGACGCATGCTTCAACTGCAATCGGCGTTCGGCGTCATCGCATTGCTTGCGATCGCCTGGGCGTTCGGCGAGAATCGCCGCGCGGTGTCACCGAGACAGACGGCGATCGGGCTTGCCGTGACGGTCCTGACCGCGATCGTGCTGACCAAGCTGCCCTTTGTCACCCACGCGTTCGGCGCCGTCAACGACGCCGTCGGCGCCATCGCCGAAGCCTCGCGCGCCGGCACCTCCTTCGTGTTCGGCTATCTCGGCGGCGGCGCGCTGCCGTTCGACCTGAAAGCACCGGGCGCGGATTTCATCCTGGCGTTCCAGGCGCTGCCGATCGTCCTCCTGATGAGCGTGCTGACCACGCTGTTGTTCTATTGGCGCGTGCTGCCGCCGGTCGTGCGCGGCATGGCGTGGCTGTTGGAGCGTACGCTCGGCGTCGGTGGCGCGGTGGGCTTGTCGACCGCCGCCAACATCTTTCTCGGCATGGTGGAAGCCCCCTTGTTCATCCGGCCCTATCTGGCGCAGCTGACGCGCAGCGAATTGTTTCTGGTGATGACCGGCGGCATGGCGGGAATCGCCGGCACCGTGCTGGTGCTTTACGCCACGCTGCTGGCGCCGCTGATCCCGGACGCGGCGGCGCATTTCGTCATCGCCTCGGTGCTGGGCGCGCCGGCTGCGATTCTCGTCAGCCTGATCATGGTGCCGGAAACCGTGGACCGCCGCACCGGCGGCTCGCTCGTCGATCCCCGGGGCGCGCTGCGCGATCCGGGAGTCGCACTGCGCGATCCCGATATGCACGTGTCCAGCACCATGGATGCGATCGTCAAGGGTACGTCGGCCGGGCTCGAGCTCCTGCTCAACATCGTCGCGATGCTGATCGTGCTGGTGGCGCTGGTGCATCTGATCAACACCGTTCTCGGACTGCTGCCCGGGATCGGCGGCGGGCCGGTTTCGTTGCAGCGGCTGCTCGGCTACGCGATGGCGCCGATATGCTGGCTGATGGGCCTGCCCTGGCCGCAGGCGATCACGGCGGGAAGCCTGATGGGCACCAAGACCGTGCTGAACGAACTGATCGCCTATGTCGACTTTTCGAAACTCGCGCCTGACGCGCTCGATTCCCGTTCGCGCCTGATCATGCTGTATGCGATGTGCGGCTTCGCCAATTTCGGCAGCCTCGGCATCATGATTGGCGGGCTCGGCACCATGGCGCCGGACCGCCGCGAGGAGATCAATGCGCTCGGGCTGAAGTCGATCGTCTCGGGCACGCTGACGACCTGCCTGATGGGCGCGATCATGGGAGTGCTGACGTAGCCGTCATTCCGGGATGCGTGCGCAAGCACACAGGCCCGGAATCCATTCCACCAGGTGCGATTGCGGCCCGATGGATTCCGGGCTCGACACTTCGTGTCGCCCCGGAATGACGAACCTGAATTACGCCGTCAACTCCACCGTCCTGAATTCCGCCGGCAGGATCACTTCGAGCAGTTCGACGTCGTCGGAATAGTCCAGGATCATGTGCTTGATCTTCGGCGGCTGGGTCCAGGAACTGCCCTGCTGCATCAGGGTTTCGCCCTGCCCTTCCATGTAGGTTTTCACCCACCCCTTCAGCACATAGACCATCTGGAAGTCGACATGATGGAAATGCAGTTTTGAAACCTGGTCCGGATTGCACGGCCCGATCAGCCGGATCACATGCGCCTGCGCCAGACCATGGCTCGCGGCGGCGACGCCGAGATCGCGATAATGCGCATAGGCGCGCAGGCCGTCGGCCTTGAAATCCTCGTCGCGGTAATGGCTGACGGCGATGCGCTGTTTCGGACGCGCCCGCTTGGCCGGTGCCGGCGTGCGCCCCTTGCCCTTGATCGGCTTTCGCGCGCTCGACTTGGCGGCGGCCTTGCGGGCCGGCGACTTTTTCCGGGCGGCGGTGCGGGCCGCAGCACGCGAGATCGGCTTCTTTGTGGGCTTCTTTCCGGCCATCGACGTTCTCCCTTTCCGTTATCTGGAAAGGTTAGCACGGATCGCGTGGTTCAGGGATCGGTTGCGAAGGCTCCGTCGTCATTCCGGGAGGGTCCGAAGGACCAGACCTCAGATGCGCAATTGCGCATCGGGGAATCTCGAGATTCCGGATCGCCGCTTCGCGTCGTCCGGAATGACGACAGTGCTTAATGCGCTACGAAGTTAGCCAGGATCGCTAATGCAGCTGGAGCACGCCGTCGACAGCGCGGAGTTCGGCGGGCTTGATCAGCTTGGAGTGCGCCACCGTGACCGAGAACAACGGCCCTTCCAGCTTTTCCTGCCAGAAGGCGAGGAAATCGTTCAGCGCCGGGAATTTCGGAAACAGATCGTAGTTCTGCCAGACATAGGTTTGCAGCAGCGCGGGATGATCGGGCAGTCGATAAAGAATTTGCGCCGTCGTCAGCCCATAACCTAGCACCTGCTTCCGGAAATCCTCGGAAACCCCAACCCGCGAGACCATGCCAACCTCCATTGAAGGAGCGCATTCACGTGGTGGCCGACCAGCCGGAGCCACCCCGGCGGAGATGCGCTCACATGAGAGAAATGTGACGCACACGACCCGCCTATCACAAGCCTAAATGTTTAATGAATTGTTGAAATTTGCTGCATTGGCAGCAGCTTACCGCAAGTGCTAATGGACAGCGACAGGCCGTCCTCCGGCCATTAATGATGATGGATAAATTCGGCAGACCGCGATTTTGACCGCCAATTTTTCTGCTAGAAGCCCTTGTCCCCCGCATGGCCTTCCACTATCTCAGCATTGCGTCCGCTGGCACTCGCCGGCGTAGACTGCTAACCCATAAAACTTAATAGCATCTTCAATATCTTAGGAGGACTGCATGAAATTCCGTCCGCTTCACGACCGCGTCGTGGTCAAGCGCATCGACGCCGAAGAGAAGACCGCAGGCGGCATCATCATCCCGGACAGTGCCAAGGAAAAGCCCTCGCAGGGTGAAGTCACTGCCGTCGGCCCCGGAGGCCGCGACGAGAGCGGCAAGCTGATCCCTATCGACCTCAAGGTCGGCGACCGCGTGCTGTTCGGCAAATGGTCGGGCACCGAAGTCAAGATCGACGGCCAGGAGCTGTTGATCATGAAGGAAAGCGACATCATGGGCGTGCTCGACGAGCCCGCCACCAAGAAGAAGGCTGCTTAAGCGCCTTTTCCCTCCCCCCTTGCAAGGAAGCAAAATATGTCAGCTAAAGAAGTGAAATTCGGCGTCGACGCGCGCGACCGCATGCTGCGCGGCGTCGATATTCTGGCCAACGCGGTCAAGGTGACGCTCGGCCCCAAGGGCCGCAACGTCGTGCTCGACAAGTCGTTCGGCGCTCCCCGCATCACCAAGGACGGCGTCACCGTCGCCAAGGAGATCGAGCTCGACGACAAGTTCGAGAACATGGGCGCGCAGATGGTGCGCGAAGTCGCCTCCAAGTCCGCTGACGCGGCCGGCGACGGCACCACCACCGCTACCGTGCTGGCGCAGGCGATCGTCCGCGAAGGCGCCAAGTCGGTTGCCGCCGGCATGAACCCGATGGACCTGAAGCGCGGCATCGACATGGCGGTGGAAGCCGTCGTCGCCGACCTGCAGAAGAACTCCAAGAAGGTCACCTCCAACGAGGAAATCGCCCAGGTCGGCACCATCTCGGCCAATGGCGATGCCGAAATCGGCAAGTTCCTCTCCGACGCCATGAAGAAGGTCGGCAACGAGGGCGTCATCACGGTCGAGGAAGCCAAGTCGCTCGAGACCGAACTCGACGTCGTCGAGGGCATGCAGTTCGACCGCGGCTACATCTCGCCCTACTTCGTCACCAACGCCGACAAGATGCGCGTTGAAATGGACGACGCCTACATCCTGATCAACGAGAAGAAGCTCTCCTCGCTGAACGAATTGCTGCCGCTGCTTGAAGCCGTGGTGCAGACCGGCAAGCCGCTCGTCATCGTCGCCGAAGACGTCGAAGGCGAGGCTTTGGCCACGCTGGTCGTCAACCGCCTGCGCGGCGGCCTCAAGGTCGCGGCCGTCAAGGCTCCGGGCTTCGGCGATCGCCGCAAGGCTATGCTGCAGGACATCGCGATCCTGACCGGCGGCCAGGCGATTTCGGAAGACCTCGGCATCAAGCTCGAGAACGTTACGCTCGCCATGCTCGGTCGCGCCAAGAAGGTGATGATCGACAAGGAGAACACCACGATCGTCAACGGCGCCGGCAAGAAGGCCGACATCGAGGCGCGCGTGGCGCAGATCAAGGCGCAGATCGAGGAGACCACCTCGGACTACGACCGTGAGAAGCTGCAGGAGCGTCTGGCCAAGCTCGCAGGCGGCGTCGCGGTGATCCGCGTCGGCGGCGCGACCGAGGTCGAGGTCAAGGAGCGCAAGGATCGCGTCGATGACGCGATGCATGCGACCCGCGCGGCGGTCGAGGAAGGCATCGTTCCGGGCGGCGGCGTCGCCCTGCTCCGTGCTTCCGAGCAGCTCAAGGGTCTGCGCACCAAGAACGACGACCAGAAGACCGGCGTCGAGATCGTTCGCCGCGCGCTGTCGGCCCCGGCTCGCCAGATCGCGATCAACGCGGGCGAAGACGGCTCCGTCATCGTCGGCAAGATCCTCGAAAACAAGTCGTATGCCTACGGCTTCGATTCGCAGAGCGGCGAGTACGGCAACCTGGTCACCAAGGGCATCATCGACCCGACCAAGGTGGTCCGTGCGGCAATCCAGAACGCAGCCTCGGTTGCGGCTCTGTTGATCACGACCGAAGCCATGGTGGCCGAACTGCCGAAGAAGAACGGCGGCGCTGGCGCCGGCGGCATGCCTCCGGGCGGCGGCATGGGCGGCATGGACTTCTAAGAAGCCCTGCCCGCTTCGGCGATTATCCGAGAGATGCAAAACCCCGGCAGCGATGCCGGGGTTTTTTGTTTCCAGAGCATGATCGCTTCTAATTGAATCAGAACCGAAGCTCTGGATTGTTGTTTTGACGCGTTTTCTTCACGCCGACCGGTATCCGCTTCGCTCGAAAACGCTCTAACAATTCGAAATATCAATGGACCATCAAACCCATGCGCTCGGTACGAAACCTTGATCCGACGCCGGCCGGATCGCGGCCGATCGAAAAGAAGATCATTCCCGCACGGCCAATGATACTGGAATATTGAAAGGCTGGAACAGAAACGAACGAACCAGAACCGGAAGGGACAACATAAGAACCATCAGGATAAAGCTGAGAACGACGAGTGCTCCGGTCGCCCACGCGATTCTGATTGGGCCACCTGAACTTACGTCATGACTTCGTTCCCCACATGCGGCCCGGTAAAAATGAGCGAAGACCGAACCAAGCGCAATCTCGAATTAAACATCTCCCTGTCTGAGGCAGGACATCCATATCCGGTAAGGGCAGGACAATCGAAGAGCCGCCCTTGGGTGCCTCTTCTCCTCGCGGCAGCAACAAACCGGCGCGACGCCGGGGTTTTTGTTTGCTTCATTCACCCCCCGTCATTGCGGGGCGGAGCGTCGAGCCCGGAATGACGGCGGTGGCGGGCGCGGCGCAGATACGCCCTGCCCCCATCTGTACGCGCAGATCAGAGACGCGCGACCACCGCAAGCCGCCTGATCTCGCCGCTGCGATAGGCTTCGAGGAAGCGGTTATAGTCCCTGAACGAGACGCAGCCGTTGGAATCGCCGTTCGGGCCGAGCATGTAGGTGTGGGCGAGCAGGCCCGACCGCCCGTAGATCGCGCTCTCGCCGCCGACCGGATTGAGCCGCAGCGCCGGCACGCCATGAAACAGCGCCTCGCGCGGCTTGAGATCGTAGAGATGCGGCGGCGTCACGCCGCGCATTCTGACGTTGGCGGAGCCTGGATCGTCGAGCTTGGAGCCGAGACCCGAATGTGCCTCCAGCCTGGTGCCGTCGGGCAGATAAACCATATGCGCGGAGATGTCGTAGACCGCGGTCTGGCGATCATACATCGGCATCGTGCCGGCCGTGCCGATGTTCTGGCTTGAACCGAGCGAGGACGTGCTGCTGGCGTCCGCGGAGGCATAGGCCAGCGCCGACGATCCGGTCGATTGCAGCTTACCGAACAGCCGCTCGAAGATCGTCGGCGGCTTCTCGGCGGCAGCGACCGATATCGCCTTGGCGCGCTGCGCCAAATCGCGAACGGAAGCGCCGGGATGTTTTTCGGAGCGCGCTTCGGCGGGGCGCGGCGATGGCATCGGCGTCATAGCGGCCTGACGCTCCGGCGCCGATAGTGGCGCGAGCGCGGCCACCTGCCGATCCGGCTTCGGCGGCGCGGCCGGCAGCGGTTGCGGCGCGATGGATTGCGGAGCCGCCGCGGCAAAGCGATCCTCGAACGACAGCGATGGAGATTTTGACGTTGTCGCGGACGAAACCATCGCCGGCGCGGCGGAGACCGGCGCCGATTCAACCGCCACCGAGTTGTCGACAGCGGCCAGTCTGCTGCGGCCAGGCGCGCGCTTGACGACGACGGCATTGAAATCGCCGCCGCCCACCGACGGATACATGCCGGCAGCGAAAATATTCGAATAGACTGTCCACGAACATCCCGCGACGAGGCAGGCGATCGCAGCGCCGCTCAGGAAATTGCGGGGAAGGACAGCTTTCCGGGAATTCTTTCTGGAAGTGTGGGCCGCAAAACCATAATACGCACTCGTACTCATACGCCTTGCATCCAGACTGGTACCACCATCTTCCCCTTCCAGGCTGTGTTCGATCTGCGAACCCAAGGGCTTCCCCAAAGGCTGCTTCGAACGCCAGCCTGCGTACGAAACGCTACCGTCAAAAAAATGGCAGAAAGCATTTCGCAGAAGGGCGGAGCGTCATTAAGGCGAGTTTTAGTTAAATGCGGATTAAGTCGGGGCGGTTGTTCGACATGGTTAATTCTGTTCCGCAATGAGACAGATTGCGGAATTTTGGCGCGGCCAAACCCTTCAACGGGTTCGGTAATTCAGCTTTCATGCCGCGCCCCTTCCGGAGTGACATCCAAAGCCGTCCAAATCGCCCGTCACATCGGGTGCGCCACGCGGATCCTATCCATGATCGGCTGAAGCTTGATTCAGCTCGTCGCCCCAGAAATGCCTGATTATGACACCGTGCGTGCCGCTCCGCCGTTCCCGTCCTCCTCCGCTATTCCAGTTCCGGCGGCGGGGAATGGTCGAGCACGTCGCCCCTGGCGCCGTCGAGCAGATCGAGCTCGTAAGTCTCGATCGTGAGCGGCCCGCGCTTGCGCGGCAGTTCCGCAACCCGTTCGACATGCGCGAAGTTATCATTGAGATCAGGACGGCCTCCGGCGCGCACCTCATCGACATACAGCAGCTTGCCGGCCAGCAGCGCCGGATCAGGCTCGGGCATGTTGATCCAGCGGATGCGCTGCGTCGGCTGCACGACGCAAGTTCCCTTGGGCAGATAGAAGGCGAGCCAACTGACGGTGCCGTAATCGGGCGCCAGGACGCAGTTGGCGCCGACGCGTACACGAACCGCCTCGATCTCGCCGGCGAGCTCGCGCCAGCCGACGCCAACGCTGCGCACGGTGGTATCGCGGCGGTAGCCCGACAAGATTCCGGTATCGGCCTGCACGATCAGCAGCACGAACATCGCGATGCCGGACGGCGCCGCCCAGCGCAGGCAAAAATCGGCGACGCGCCGCCAGCGTGGGTCCCATCGTGTCAGATGCGCGGCCACGGCGGCGGCGACGGCCAGGGCGGGATAGACCGGCGCGAACCAGTTGGCCTCGACGCGGGCGTGCAGCGAATGCCAGACGAAATAAAGCGTGATGACCCAGAACATCACGTTGACCAGCATCCGCGCGGCCGGCGTACCGCCGCTCCGCCGCGCCAGCGCGTACAGGCCCATCGCGCCGAGCATCCAGACCAGCGGGGTTGCGAACGCAATCTGGGTCGGAATCAGCTCGGCGATGTAAGCGGGCCGGAAATCCTCGATCCGGGCGCGGCCGAACTGCTTGATGAAGGAGACCCAGTGGTGATCGGCGTTCCAGAGGATGACCGGCGCGAAGATCGCAAACGCCACGACGCCGCCGAGATAAGGCCAGGGCGAAACCAGCCAGCGCCGCAATTTAGGTACAGCGACGAGCCAGATCAGGATCGCGGCGCCGAAAAACAAGGCGGTATATTTGGACAGCAAGGCGACGCCGACCGCGGCGCCGACGGCGAGCCACCACGCGCCCCGTCCGGTCTGTAGCACCTTCGCGAGAAAAAACAGCACGAAGCTCGAGGCGACCAGCAACGGCGCGTCCGGCGTGACGATCAGGGTGCCGACCGCCGCCATCAGCGTGATGTTGAGCAGGATCGCCGCGGTCGCCGCGACGCGCCGGTCGCCGAACAGGATCTCGGCGGCGCGATAGACCGCAAAGCTCATCGGCAGCGCCAGCAGGATCGACACCAGCCGCACGCCGAATTCGGTGTCGCCCGCGAGCATCGTGCCCAGGCGGATGACGACCGCGACCATCGGCGGGTGATCGTAATAACCGCCCGCCAGATGTTTCGACCACATCCAGTAATAGGCTTCGTCGAAAGTGATCGGCGTGAACGCCGCCGCGACCAGCCGCATCGCCACCAGCGCCACAATCGCAAGCGCGGTGTTGCGGGCGAGCCGCGCCTCCTGTGGGCTTGCGGCTGGTGTCATCGCTTGCGCCAGACGAACAGCCCGGACATCGCGTAATTCCACACCACGCCCATCAGCGCGCCGGCCGCGCCGGCGAGCCACCAGATCGGCTCCTGCGCATAGACCGAGAACGCGACGCCGACATTGGCAGCAAGCCCGACGCCACACACGAGGTAGAAGATCACGAGCCCGCGCAGGATCGCCCAGCCTTTCAGGCGCTGGTCGCGGTAAGTGAGAAAATTATTCAGGATGAAATTGCTGGTCATGGCGGAAACCGCGCCAAAGCCCTGGGCCACCGCGAACGGCAGATCGAAGCCGCGCAGCGCGATGAACAGTCCGGCGAAATGCACGAACACGCCGATCGATCCGACCATCGCGAACATTAGAAAACGCAGCGACACCGCGTCGTTGGTCAGCTTGGCCAGCACCAGCCCTAAGAAATCCAGCACCACCATCGAATCGAGCTTGCTCTCGCCATGCAGCCGCGAGCCGAAACTGTAAGGAATTTCCTTGATGCGCAGCCCGCCGCGCGCGGTGGCGACAATATCGAGCAGGATCTTGAACCCCTGCGTCGAGAGCTGTGGCGCCAATTGCTCGAAACGATCGCGGCGGATCATGAAAAAGCCGCTCATGGGATCGGCGATCCTGACCCGCAGCACGCGCCTGGCGATCTCGGTTGCGAACGCGCTGGCGCCGGCGCGCTGCTTGTTGAAACTGTCGGCGCTGCCGCCTTCGACGTAGCGGCTGCCGACCACGAGGTCGAATTCACTGCCTTGCAGCAGCGCCAGCATCTTCGGCAGCTGGGTTTCGTCATGCTGGAGGTCGGCATCGATCACCGCGGCGCAGGGTGCGCTCGAGGCCAATATGCCTTCGATGCAGGCGCCGGACAGGCCCCGCCGTCCGATCCTGCGGATACAGCGGACCCGGATATCCTGGCGCGCCAACCCCCGCACCACGTCCCAGGTGCCGTCGGGGGAATTGTCGTCGACAAAGATGACTTCCCAGGCCACGCCCGCGAGCGCCGTTTCCAGCCGCCGCAACAGGGTGACGACGTTGTCGCACTCGTTGAAGGTGGGCACGACGACCGAAAGCTGAGGCGGACTCACAGCCTGCAACGATGTCTCCGCGCCCGGTCTGATGGCTTCATTCATGGCCGCCAGCGTATATCCGCAGCCCCTGGGGAAGCCAAGGCGTGCAGTTCCGATAGCGGGGGGAAAGGAACCAGGGGAGCCGAAAACGGCCCCAAAATGCCAACGACCACGAACAACAGGCGCGCGTACATCCGGCGCAACCGAGCTATTTCGTGGTCGTCCCAGCGCCGGAGCTATCAAGCATCAACGTCGCCGTTGGATACAAGATGGGGACGATGCCGGCATTCCGCAAGGGCCTCCCTTTAACCCACCGACCAACCGGTCTGCCAGGGACCGCTATTTCGACGCGGCCTTGCGATGGAGGAAGGCCGTCACGACGTCCTTCTGCGCCAGCGCGATGGCATCGTTGGCGGTCGTCATATGCGACCCCGCATCGTCGCCGGGGGATTGCACCGCCAGATAATCGACCAGCGCGGCCCGGAAATATTGCCGCTCCGACGGGCATATATCGGCGACATGCCGGGTAAAATCTTCTCCCGACATGGCTTTGTTGCTGTCCTGCACATACTCTTGGGCGAGGCAGGTCCAGTAGATGTCGCGTCCCTGCAACGCCAGCCGATGGGCGTCGTCGATTTCGTCGGCCATCGCGCCCGACGCCGCCAGCACCAGCGCCGCCACAACCATCCATCGCATTCCGGTGGTCTTTTTCCGCAATCTCATCTCTTTGTTTATCTTTGTTTGAGTATGATCTCCGGGCAGACGCTTCGCGCTTGTCCAGAAGGAAAGCCGGCTCCCGCTTTTTTGGATCATGCTCTTGAACGTCCGGGCCGCGCAAGCCGCCCTGCCCGGTTCCGTCCGCATGTCCGGGAACCCGAGCGCAATATTGACGAACATTTCATCCGCGCGGGCGGTTGGTTCGATCCGCCTTGCTGCTTAGCTCCAGCACAGGAGGCCATTATGAAACAGTCCGATCATTTCCGCGAAAATGCTGAAAATTGCGCGCAGTTCGCGGAGCGGGCGACCGATCATCCGACTTATCTCCGTTACAAGCGCATGGAAGCCGCCTGGCGCTCGCTGGCGGCCGAACAGGACTGGCTCGACGGAGAGACGCCGCCGGTCGCCATCGCGGTGACCTGACGCACGGGCCGCGTTGCGGTTGGGAGCAGGCTTTATCGAGGCGGGCGGTAGTCAAGGCGCGCTATAGGCTCGACCTGCCTTGATACACGCGGCTTGCTGGCACGGCTGGAAAACAACGACATCAGCGACAGCCTCGCCGCCATGACGGCCGGATTGTCCATCCTGATCTGCCAAAGCTGGCCATGAACCGCGCTGCCCACGCTCCACAGAATGGTGGGCGCCGACTTCCAGAGCAGGCAAAGCTGGAGGTTGTGCAGGTCCACCATCATGTGGAACGCCATCCGGCTCGAGGGGTGCTCGCATCATCCGACCCCGAGACAATACACGCGGTTGCCTTCGGTTGCGGTCACTAGCCGGTGTCACATCTTCACGTTTGACGGAGCTCGCGTCACGCGCCTGTAACAATCAAAGCTCGCCATGCGCCATCCAGGTGGCGAAGAACGGTGCGAGAAGCAGCAAAGTCATCTCGACACGAATGATCATTTGAATCGTCTTGAATCGGTCGCGGGCCAATTGTTGCCCCTTGCCCGCGCGCGTATCGGACCGCCAGCGCAGATACACGATGGTCGGATAGATCGACAGCAGCGCTGCGATGATGAACAGCCCGAACAGGATATGAAATCCGATATGGTGATTGTAGTAGGCAAGGCCCTTTTCCAGGAACATGCGCATGACCCCGGTGATCAGGACGACAGTCGCCGAGCCGCCATAGACGAGATCAAGCCGCTGAATGGTCCTGGCCTCGGCGGCCGCTAGTTCCGGCTTCAGCAACAGATGCTCGCCGAGCAGGCTCGCAATCATCAGCATGATCGAGACGTAATGAATCCAGGCAACGATGATAGGCCACGCCATAGATCGTCCTCTTGGCAACGCGCCCGGCTGTTTAGAGCATGATCCGGAAAAGCGGGCACCGGTTTTCCCTCGCGACAAACGCGGAACGCGTTTGCGCAGGAAGATCATGCTCAAACAAGAAGATGGACCACGAGCATGATTCAACTCACGCTGTAGCGCAAAGCCGTGACCGCGCAAAGACGAAGCCTATCGCGGTTTCGAGCGAAGTGGATTCCGGCTGGCGGGAAGAAAACGCGAACTATCCGGGCAGCACGCCCGGCGTTTCGAGCGCGCCGGGAACGAGCCCCTGCCCGCTCTCCTGCTGCAACTCCCGTTCAGCCTGATGCCAAAATTCCTCGTCCCTGCCATCCGGCCGGTGATGGCGCTCCCAGATTTCATGGGCGCGTTGACGGATCTGATCTTCGGTCGGTTTTTCCATGGTGCGCCTCTGGCACTGGGCTTTGAAGAGCACGGCCCCGCCGTGGGGGCTGGGGGTTCTGTAGACGGGGCCGTGCAGGCCATGCTTCCAAACCTGGCCCAGCGATCAATTCTGAAATCCGTGACTTGTTCCTGCCTGCGGCCAAGTGGCCAACTGGCCAATGGCGGCTGATTTGATTAGGCTCGCGCCCGCAACATTTCCTCTCGCAGAGAACCGCACGTGACCCAAGCTCCGACGGCCTCGCAAAAATCCGGCAATATCTATATCGGCATCGGTGGCTGGACATTCGAGCCGTGGCGCGGGGTGTTCTATCCGGAGAAGCTCACGCAGGCGAAGGAACTGGCCTACGCCGCCTCGAAGCTGACCTCGATCGAGATCAACGGCACCTATTACGGCTCGCAGAAGCCGGAAAGCTTTCGCAAATGGGCGCGCGAGGTGCCCGACGGATTTATATTTTCGCTGAAGGGACCACGCTTCGCGACCAATCGCCGCGTGCTGGCGGAAGCCGGCGATTCCGTGAAACGGTTCTATGATTCCGGGGTGCTGGAACTGGGCGACCGGCTCGGCCCGGTGCTGTGGCAATTCGCGCCGACCAAGAAATTCGACGAAGCCGATTTCGGAAAATTCCTCGAATTGCTGCCGCGCCAGCTGGAAGGCCGCGCGTTGCGCCACGTGGTCGAAGTCCGCCACGACAGCTTTTGCACGCCCGCCTTCATCGCGCTGTTGCGCCGGTTCGAGACGCCGGTCGTGTTCGCCGAACACCACACCTACCCTGCGATCGCGGACGTCGTCGCCGATTTTGTCTATGCGCGGCTGCAGAAGGGCAATGACGAGATCAAGACCTGCTACCCGCCGAAACAGCTCGATGCCTGGGCCCGGCGGTTTCAGCTTTGGGCCGCGGGCGGCGAGCCCGACGACCTGCCGCGCGTGGACGAGACGAAGCTGAAAAAAACGCCGCGCGACGTGTTCGCCTATGTCATCCACGAAGGCAAGGTGCGCGCGCCCGCCGGCGCGATGGAACTGATAGAGCGCGTGAAATAATCAGGGCGGCGGGTGGCCAAGCTCGGGCAATGGCGATATCCGCAACCGGCATCGCATCACCTTGGAGCCTTTATCGGTTTTGATTGAATCAGAACATGGCTCTAACATTTTGTTTTGACTCGTTTTCTTCACGCCAACCGGAATCCACTTCGCTCGAAAACACTATATTATTCGGCACCCGCCAATCGAAACGTGCCTTCCATCATCTGCACGCAGCGGCCGCCAACATGGCTGGCCATAACGGCGGCGTTCTCCTTGCGCACGCGCGTCAGCAGCAGGCTCGGACGGCCCATATCGACACCCTGCCCGATCCGCAGCGACAGCTCGGCGTTTTGCGTGCCGTCGAGGTCGGCGAGCAGCGCCGCGGCCGCCGCCGTCGCGCTGCCGGTCGCGGGATCTTCGCTGACGCCGCTGGCGCCCGGATGAAACATCCGCGCCTGCAAGTCATTGGGCTTTTCCTGCAGCGGCACATCGCTTGTATAGAGATAGACCGCATCGCTTTCATCGCGCGGAAAAACATGGGCAGACGCCGCAGGGTCGGGCCGCGCCCGCCGCAGCGCCTCCCGCGTGGCCAGTTCCACCACCAGAAACGGCAGCCCCACCGAGACGATCTGCGGCGGATGCCGATCGATCCGGACATCGGCCGGTGACAGCGAGACGCAGGCCGCCGCCTGCTCCGCGCTCATTTGGCTCAACCGCCGCAAGGGTTGCGGCGCGGTGAGTTCGGCCCCGATGACCTCGCCGCCCTGTTTCAGGATCTCGACCGGCACTAGACCGGCCTTTTCCTCAAACAGCAGCCGCGCGGACATCTTGGCGGCTTGCGTTGCCAGCACGAAGGCGGTGCCGACATTGGGATGGCCCGCGAACGGAACCTCGGAACGCACGGTAAAGATGCGAACCTGCGCGTCATGGGCGGCATCGCGCGGCGGCAGCACGAAGCTCGTCTCCGAATAATTGAATTCTGTGGCGATGGCCTGCATCTGCGCGGTCGAAAGCCCGCCGGCATCCAGCACCACCGCGAGCGGATTGCCGCCGAAGGGCCGATCGGTGAAAACGTCCACGGTGATGTAACGCCGCTGCATCCGGCCCTCCTCGCTTGCGTCTGATTCAGTGGAATTGAATCCGACTTTAGCTGTGAAACTTGAGCCCATCGACGATCTTGTCGATCACCTTGCGCTCGGCACGCATAGCGAGCCCGACCAGATTGAGTTCGGCGCGGATCACGGCCTTGACCGCCTCGCGGTTGGCGGCGTCATGCGTGGTCTTGAACATGTCCTCGGTGTAGATCGCGGGCTTCACGTTGCGCGCCAGCGCCCGTTCCAGCGCACGGGTGAGCGCCGGCCGGTCGGCGCCGTAGATCAGGACCGGCTGGCCGATCAGCGACAGGTATTTGGTACCGGAACCGTCCTCATAAGCCTCGCCGACGCATTCGGGAAACGCCGCGGCGATGCCGCTGGCGAGGAACGCTGAAACATTGAGCTTCTGCCACACTTCCAGGTCGGTCCGGATGACGACCGCGATCTTGGTATCGAATTGCATGATCTGCTCAATTCATCGGTGTCATTTCCGGATGGTGCGCCGGCACCAGACCCGAAATGACGATCGTAAAAACTAGCCCTTGGCGTCGCAGGCCCAGGCGCGGATCACGCATTCCTTGCCGCCGAATTCGTAACATTTGCGCGTCGCCGCATTGAGCGAACTCGAAATCCGCGGCTCGACCGCATAGCCGTGGGCGCCGCAGGGATTGGTCAGGTCGATCGACAATGCGGCACAGGCCCGCTTCATGGTCACGGCCGTGCAGTCGCCCTTGCATTGCTTGAGCGCCGCGGCCCGCGCACCCGCCTCCGCGGCAAAATCAAAGGCTTCGCCATAGGCACCGCATTTGCCGACGGCGAACGCGCCGGCTGCCCAGGCTTCCGTGACGAATCGCGTTCCCGCCAGCGTCAGGGTCAGCGCCAAGATGAACACCGCGCGGCGCTGCAAAGCAGTCAAAGACTTCAAGGCCCATCCCCCCAAAGGCATGGTTCGGACCCGGAAGGCCGCGTTAGCGCAAAGTGGGCACCGATTCCGAAAGATCATGCTCAAACAAAAAGATGAGATCATGATCCGATTCAGCTTGGTCGGATCGTGATCTCAATCGTCGGGCGAAAATCTAGCTCAGGGGTCTTTCAACTTGGTGAACGCCAGGTTGAAAATGGACGAAGCGGACGCGCGTGTCGCCGTCCTTGCGGGTTACGACAGCCGCTCCGGCTGCCGCCTGTCCTGCCGCGCGGCCGCAAGCGCCTCCGGCGTATCGATATCGAGAAATGCGCCGTGCCCCTCGACCGCGACTTCGGCCACGGCCTCGCTGTGTTTGGCGATCAGGTGGCGCGCGCCGATATCGCCGTCCAGCTTCGTCAATTCGTCGAAGAACCGGCGCGACCACAGCACCGGATTGCCGCGCCTGTTGTCGCTGACCGGCACCACGATCAGGTTGCCGCTATCCGGCGCAAACGCTTCGATCAGCCGGTCGATCAGCCGCGCCTCGATCAGCGGCATATCGCCGAGGCACACCACCGCACCGTCGGCATTGCCCGGCACGGCCGCGATGCCCGCTTTGACGGAGCTCGCCAGCCCGGCGACGAAATCCGGATTGCGCACGAATTTCACCTTGAGCCCGGCCAGCGCCTTCTCGACCTCGGCCGCCTGGTGTCCGGTCACCACGATGACATCGGAGGCTTTGGAAGCGAGCACCTGTTCGGTCACGATCCGGACCAACGGCTTGCCGCCCAGTTCGGCCAGCAATTTATTGGGACCGCCCATGCGCGTGGAACGCCCGGCGGCGAGGATCACGGCCGCGATCGCGTGATTACCTTCGGCCCCCGCAGGCTTCCGCAGCTGCGGCCGGGTGACGATCTCCATCAGCAGGCCGCCGACGCCCATGCCGGTCAGGTCCGCGCGCGTCACCTTGATGCCCGCCAACAGGCGCATCAGCACCCAGTCGAAACCGTTTTCCACCGGCGAGCGCGCACAACCCGGCGCGCCCAGCACCGGCACGCCGCCGGCATTGCCGATCAGCAGGAGATTGCCGGGATCGACCGGCATGCCGAAATGCTCGATGGTGCCGCCGACCCGTTGAAGCGCCGCCGGAATCACATCGCGCCGGTCGGCGATCGCGGACGCGCCGAAGACGATCACCAGTTCCGAGCCGAGGCCAAGCAATTCCTTGATAGCCGCCGTCAGCGCGGCCTCCTCGTGCCGCACGCGGCGCTCGGCGATGATGGTGGCGCCGGCCGGCTCCAGGCGATCAGCGGTCACCCGCAGGGTCTTTTCGATCACTTTCGGCGCCAGCCCCGGCAACAAGGTCGAGACGATGCCGACGCGCTTGATCTTGTAGGGCGCGACCCGCATCGGGCCGGTCCTTGCCGCCGCCACCGCCCGTTCGCATAAGTTAGCTTCGATACCGAACGGCACGATCTTGACGGTCGCGATCATCTCGCCGGGCACCACCGCCTTGAACGGCGGCAGCGTCGCGAAGGTGATCGCTTCATCGACGCGGTTGATGTTGTCGACCGCCTTGCGATCGACCACCAGCACGCCGGCCTGCGCCGCGAACAGATTGGACCTTCCGGTGAAAGCGCGCTCGACATCGACGCCCTCGCCGGCGATGGCGCGCGCGATGCCGCCGGCGGCAATATCCTCGGAGATATCGCCCTCTTCGAGCCGGACCACGACGATTTCCTTGACACCGGCCTTGTCGAGCGCCTCGACTTCAGAGGGGCCGATCGTGGTGCCTTTCTTCAGCACCAGCGCACCCTGGCGCAGGGTGTGAACGGTGACGCCGCCAATCGCGTCTCCCGGACTGGCGGGACCGAATTTCATGCCGCTTCTTCTTTTTCTTTCGGCGGCAGCCGCAACTGCGCCGTGATCTCGGCCATGATCGCGACCGCGATCTCGGACGGCGAGACCGCGCCGATGTTCAACCCGATCGGTGCGTGGATACGTGCAATATCGGAATCCTTGGCGCCCTGCGCCCTCAGGCGCTCGGCGCGCTTGGCATGGGTCTTTCGCGAGCCCAGCGCGCCGATATAGAAGCAGTCACGCTCGAATGCGTGCAACAGCGCCGGATCGTCGATCTTGGGATCGTGCGTCACCGCGACGAACGCCGTGTAGTGATCGACGTTGAGCGTCGGCAGCGCCACATCGGGCCATTCGGCGATCAGCGGCACGTCCGGAAACCGCTCGGGGCTGGCGAACGCGGTGCGCGGATCCACCACCGTGACATCATAATCCAGCGCGCGCGCCAGCGGCGCCAGCGCCTGGCTGATATGGACCGCGCCGATGACGACGAGGCGCGCGGTGGGTGCGTAGACATTGAGGAACAGTTTCCTGCCGTCGGCGGCTTCGATCATGCCGCTCTTGCCCATGCGCAACTGCTTTGACAGTTCGGCGCGCAACGGATCCGCGACGATGTCGCTGGCCTTGACCAGCCGCTGCGCGCCATTGGCGGTGTCGGTGACCAGGATCACCGGCCGCCGCGCGGCGCGCTCGGCGTTGAGTTCTGCAAGCGTCTCGGTTTTCACGGCTAGCCACCGACCTTCTCGACGAACACCCGGATGGTGCCGCCGCAGGACAGGCCGACATTCCACGCGGTCTCGTCGGCGACGCCGAATTCGAGCATTTTCGGCTGGCCGTTGGCGATCACGTCCAGCGCCTCGGTGACGACCGCGCCCTCGACGCAGCCGCCGGAAACCGAGCCCAGGAAGGTGCCGTCATCATTGATGACGAGGCTCGAGCCCGCCGGCCGCGGCGCCGAGCCCCAGGTCTCGACCACGGTGGCAAGCGCAACGCCGTGACCGGCCTTTTGCCAGTCCTGAGCCGCCTGCAGGATGTCTTCATCGCGATTGAGCGTGGCGGGCATGGGCACCTCTTTCAGGTTTCAGGCTGCGGGGCGGATCAGGCTGCGATGATGTGGCGGGATGGAAGAAAGCGCCGCGATCAGTCCCTGGATTGAACTCAAATTATGCACCGGACGGAATTCGTCAACGTGCGGCAGCATCATTTTGATGCCCTGCGCCTTGGCCTCGAAGCCGCCATAGCGCAACAGCGGATTGAGCCAGATCAGGCGGCGGCAGGACCGGTGCAGCCGGTCCATCTCGAAGGCGAGCTTGTCATCCGCCTCGCGCTCCAGCCCGTCGGAGATCAGGAGCACGATCGCGCCCTGCCCCAGCACCCGGCGGCCCCATAATTTGTTGAACGCATGCAGCGAGGTGGCGATCCGCGTGCCGCCGGCCCAGTCCTCCACCCTTGAGGTGCAGCTTGCCAGCGCCTCATCAGGATCGCGCGCCCTTAGGCTGCGCGTCACATTGGTCAGCCGCGTGCCGAACAGGAACACCGAGACGCGCTTGCGGGCATCGGTGATGGCGTGCAGGAAATGCAGGAACAGGCGGGTATATTCGCTCATCGAGCCGGAGATATCGAGCAGCGCCACGATCGGCGCCGGTTTGTCGATCAGGCCAAGCCGATGGATATCGATGACGTCGCCGCCGGTGCGCAGGGAGCCGCGGAGCGTGCGGCGCATGTCGAGCCGCAGGCCTCGCGCGTCCGGCTTGTAGCGGCGGGTGCGAAGCTCGGCCTGCGGCAGCTTCATCTGCGCGATGGCGCGCGTCACTTCCGCGATCTCGGCCGCGCTCATCTGTGCGAAGTCTTTCTTTTGCAGCACTTCCTTGTCGGACACCGACAGCCGGACTTCCTGATCCTGCGCCTGCGGCGCCTCGCTGACCGGCGGCTGCGCCATCGCTTCCTGGACCCGGCGCGAGGCCGGCGGCGGCTTCTTCCGGGCTTCGTCCGGCAGCGGCACCGAATCCAGCATCTGCTTCCAGTCCTCGGCGGCGCGGAAGAACAGCGCGAAGGCCTGCTCGAAAATCAGCGCATGTTCATGACGCTTGACGAAGATCGCTTCCAGCGTGGCATAGACGTCGGCACGGTTGCCGATCTCGATCACCTGAAGCGCATTCATCGCATCGATCACGGCGCCGGGTCCGACCGGAAGCCCGGCCGCACGCAACGCGCGGGCAAAGCCGACAACGTTATCGGCGATTTGACCGGTGACGGGCATGGTGGTCGGCGTGGTCATTCTTGCCCTCGTCATTCCGGTCCGCGCGAAGTGTGGACCCGGAATCCAGAGATTGCGGTGCGAGATTCCGGGTTCGCGACTTCGTCGCGCCCCCGGAATGACAAATTGGTCAATTCTCGCTCGTCGCTTCCTTGAGCACGTTCTGCAAGGTGTCGCCCTGCATCCGCGCGATGTCGTCCTGATACTTCAAGATCGCGCCGAGCGTGTCGCCGACCAGTTGCGGCGTCAGCGAGCGGGCATCGAGTTCGGTGAGCGCGGTCGCCCAGTCGATGGTCTCGGCGACGCCGGGCGATTTGTAGAAATCCTGATCGCGCAGCGCCTGCACGAATTTGACGACCTGCTGCGACAGCTTTGCCGAAATGCCGGGGACGCGGGATTTGACGATCGCAAGCTCGCGTTCGGCCGAGGGATAATCGACCCAGTGGTAGAGGCAGCGGCGCTTCAGCGCGTCATGAATCTCGCGGGTGCGGTTAGACGTGACGATGACGATCGGCGGCTGCGGCGCCTTCACCGTGCCGAATTCCGGGATCGTGACCTGGAAGTCCGAGAGGATCTCCAGCAGATACGCCTCGAACGCCTCATCGGCGCGGTCGAGTTCGTCGATCAGCAGCACCGGCGCGCCGGTGACGTCCGGCTCCAGCGCCTGCAGCAGCGGGCGCTTGATCAGATAGCGGTCGGCGAAGATGTCGCTGGAGAGTTGGTCGCGGTCGGTATCGCCGGTGGCTTCCGCCAGGCGGATCGCGATCATCTGGGCGGCGGTGTTCCACTCATAGACCGCGGAGGCGACATCCAGGCCTTCGTAACATTGCAGCCGGATCAGCCTCCGGCCCAGCGCCGCCGACAGCACTTTCGCGATCTCGGTCTTGCCGACGCCGGCCTCGCCTTCCAGAAACAACGGCCGGCCCATGCGCAGCGACAGGTAGGTCACGGTCGCGAGCGACCGCTCCGCGAGATAGCCGCGCGAGGTCAAGAGCTCGAGCATCGCATCGACGGATTTCGGTAACACCGATGCGCTCATGGGCAAGCCAGTCCCGATCGAGGAAAACGAAGCAACGTTACTCTTTTGCGTTTGCGGTTTCGACGGCGCGGCGCGCCAGCACGCCGATCAGATGTGCGCGATATTCGGCGCTGCCATGCAGGTCGCTGTTCAGGCCCTCCGCCGGCACCGTCAAACCGTCCAGCGCCTTGGGCGAAAAGCGCTTCTTCAGCGCCTCTTCGAATGCGGTGACGCGGAACACGCCATCGGCGCCGGCGCCGGTGACGGTCACGCGCACATCCGACGGCCGCCTGGCGACGAACACGCCGACCAGCGCATAGCGCGACGCCTGGTTGCGGAATTTGACATAGGCGGCCTTCTTCGGCAGCGGGAACATCACCTTGGTGATGATCTCGTCGCTCTCCAGCGCGGTCGTGAACAGCCCCTGGAAGAACTCTTCCGCCTTGAGGCGGCGCTTGTTGGTGACGATGGTGGCGCCAAGCGCGAGCACAGCGGCGGGATAATCCGCGGTCGGATCGTTGTTGGCGATCGAACCGCCGATCGTGCCTTTATGGCGCACGGCGGGATCGCCGATCATTCCGGCGAGGTCGGCCAGCGCGGGGATCGCCTCGCCGACGGTCGGCGACGTCGCGACATCGGCGTGCTTGGCGGTAGCGCCGATCACCAGTGAACGGCCCTTGACCTCGATGCCGTCGAGCCCCTCGATATGGGAGAGATCGACCAGATGCGGCGGGCTCGCCAGCCGCTGCTTCATCACCGGCACCAGCGTATGCCCGCCAGCGATCAGCTTGGCGTCTTCATTCTTGACCAAGAGGTTGGTGGCCTGCCGCACGGTCGCCGGACGATGATATTTGAATTCGTACATGAGAAATTCCTGATCGCGGTCGCGATGACTTCAACTAAGCGAGATCGAAAACCAAGCGAGATCAGCAGCTAAGCCAGATCAGACTTGGCCATCGCCTTGGCGCCCGCCGCGATCGACAGAACGATGTTCTGGTAGCCGGTGCAGCGGCACAGATTGCCCTCGAGTTCTTCACGAATCGTGTGTTCGTCGAGATCGTGGCCCTTGCGGTGAACCAGATCGACCGCGGTCATGATCATGCCGGGCGTGCAGAAGCCGCACTGTAAGCCGTGGTTCTCCCGGAAAGCCTCCTGCATCGGATGCAGCGGCGCGCCATCCGGCGCCAGCCCCTCGATCGTCCTGACCTCGTGCCCATCGGCCATCACCGCAAGCGTGGTGCAGGATTTGACGGCCTTGCCGTCGAGATGCACGACGCAGGCGCCGCATTGCGAGGTATCACAGCCGACATGGGTACCCGTCAGCCGCAGATTCTCGCGCAGAAACTGGACCAGCAGGGTACGGGGGTCGATATTGGCGTTCACGGGGTTGCCGTTCACGATCATGGAAATCTTGGCCATCGGCACTCTCTTCAACTGCACTGCCGCATATCGGCAGAAGCAGGCGTTTAAAATCATTCCAACAGCCATAATATGAGCCATCCCGGTCATGAGCAACCTCACCTGGGGGATAGCCTGATATGACTTGCGGGGGAGCAGCTCTGGCGACCGGCCTTCCGGCTTGGCCTTTTCCTTAGGCTTGCACAGCCATTCAGCCTTGCACAGCCTTGGCGAAATTACTGAAAAATTCGTCCGCCAGTTTCTTGGCCGAACCGTTGACCAACCGCTGCCCAAGCTGGGCGAGCTTGCCGCCGATCTGTGCCTCGACGTTATAGGTGAGCAGCGTGCCGCCGTCCTTGTCGGCCAGCGCCACCGTCGCACCGCCCTTGGCGAAGCCCGCGACGCCGCCCTCGCCCTCGCCCGTGATCTTGTAGCTGTTGGGCGGATCGAAATCGCTCAGCGTGACCCGTCCCTTGAAGCGAGCCGAGACCGGTCCGACCTTCATTTTGGCGACCGCGCGAAAGCCGTTTTCCTCGGTCGCTTCCAGTTCCTCGCAGCCGGGAATGCAGGCCTTCAACACTTCCGGATCGTTTAATTTCGCCCACACGGCCTCGCGCGGCGCTGGAAGCTGGACTTCGCCGGTCATCGTCATGGCCATGTGATTCGTCTCCTTGTAATGCCTGTACAGACCCTCAAGTAAAGCACGGAAAGCCCGAAGGAAAGGGTCCCGTCGGCCTGATAGCGATGCATATTCGCAAGCGCAACCAACGAAAGGATTTGGCAGGGACCCGGCTGTAATGCTTAGGTCGCGGGCATCATGAGCACCGCCCTTTCGCCCCTGCTCGCGCCGATGCTGTCGAGCGCCGCCATGCGCGCCATCTGCGACGATATGGCCTATCTCCAGCACATGCTGGATTTTGAAGCCGCGCTTGCGCGCGCGGAAGCCACGACCGGCGTTATCCCCGCAGAAGCGGCCGGCCCGATCGAGCGGGCCTGTCAGGCGAAGGCCTTCGACATCGCCGCGCTGGCGGAAGCCGCGACCAGATCCGGCAATCTCGCGATCCCGATGGTCAAGGCGCTCACCGCCGCGGTCGCCAAGTCCGAGACCAAGTCCGAGACCGGCGCGGGCGCCGCGCGCTATGTGCATTGGGGCGCCACCAGCCAGGATGTGATCGATACCGCCACCATGCTGACGGTTCGCGCCGCCATCGATACGCTGCTTGCCGATATCGGTCGCGGCATCGCCGGATTTGCCGGGCTGGCACGCCGGCATCGCGCGACGCCCGTGGTCGGCCGCACATGGTTGCAGCACGCGCTGCCGATGCCGTTCGGGTTGAAGCTTGCGGAATATGCCGCGGCGCTCCATCGCTCAAAACTGCGGCTCCTGCGCCTGCGCGCGGAAGCGCCGGCGCTGCAATTCGGCGGCGCTTCGGGCACGCTGGCCGCGCTCGGCGACAAGGGATTGCTGGTTGCAGAGGAACTCGCGCGCGAGCTTGGGCTGCCGCTGCCCGACGCGCCCTGGCACACCCATCGCGACCGCATCGCCGACACGGCCGCGGTGCTCGCCATCGTGGCGGGCACCTGCGGCAAGATCGCCCGCGACGTCTCCCTGATGATGCAGACCGATGTGGCGGAAGCGTTCGAACCGGCCGGCGAAGGCCGCGGCGGCTCATCGACCATGCCACACAAGCGCAATCCGGTCGCGGCCGCCACCGCGCTCGCCGCCGCCACCATGACGCCGAATCTGGCGGCGACGATTTTCGCGGCGCAAGTGCAGGATCACGAGCGCAGCGCCGGACCCTGGCATGCGGAATGGCCGACTTTGCCTAGCCTGCTGCTCGTCACCTCAGGTGCGCTCGCGGCCATTGTCGACATCGCGGAAGGCCTGGAAGTGGACGCCGCGCGGATGCGGGCCAACCTCAACGCGACGCATGGGCTCATCATGGCCGAGGCCGTGAGCTTTGCGCTCGCCGGGACGATCGGCAAGGGCGGCGCGCATCTCGTTGTCGAGGCCGCAAGCAAGAAGGCGGTCGCCGAGAACAGAGATTTGCAGGATGTGCTGGCCGAAGACGCAATGGTCGCGGCGCATCTCGATCGCAAAAGGCTGGCGAAGTTGTTCGATCCGATGGCCTATCAGGGCTCCTCGCAAGCCCTGATCGACCGGCTGCTCGCCTCACTCGACAAGTAGAGGTTGCGGCCGGTCCCGTCAAAAAGTCGTTGCCTGGCTTGACCCGGCCATCCATCATCGCTGAATAGACTTTTTTCGATGGATGCGCGGATCATCTGGTGTAAGACGCGCTTCGCGCTTTCCTGGTGTAAGACGCATCTCACGCTTTCGTGGTGTAAGGCGCAGTTCGCGCCTTTGCCCGCACACGACAAGGAACATGCCATGCCGATGATCGACGCCGACGGTTGCCTGCTCAACGTATCGGTCGAAGGCCGCGAAAGCGGACCGACCCTGATGCTGTCCAATTCGCTCGGCTGCGACATGCAGATGTGGGAACCGCAGATGAAGGCGTTTACGCAGCTTTTTCGCGTGATCCGCTACGACTGCCGCGGCCACGGCAAATCCAGCGTCCCGCCCGGCCCCTATTCCATCGAACGCTTCGGCCGCGACGTACTGGCCATCCTGGACGATCTCAATATCGGGAAGGTGCATTGGTGCGGGCTGTCGATGGGCGGTATGATCGGCCAATGGCTGGGAGCCAACGCGCCGGAACGCTTCGACCGGATCATCCTTTCCAACACCAGTTCCTATTATCCCGATCCCACCAACTGGCTGAATCGCATCAAGGCGGTGAAGGAAGGCGGCCTTGCCGCGGTCGCCGACACCGTCCTCCCGGGCTGGCTGACGGCGGACTTCCGCGAGCGCGAGCCGCAAATTACCGAGAAGATGAAGGCTATACTGCTCGCCACGCCGGTACAGGGCTATATCGCCACCTGCGAGGCGCTGAGCACGCTCGATCAGCGCGCGCTGCTGCCGAAGATCAAGAGCCCGACGCTGGTGATCGCCGGGCGCAACGATATGTCAACGCCGCTGGCGGCAGGCGAGTTCATCCGCAGCCAGATCCCGGGCGCCAGCCTCACCATTCTCGATGCCGCTCATATCTCCAATGTCGAGCAGCCGCACGCCTTTGCCGACGCCGTGATCGGTTTCCTGACGCAGCGCTGATTCCCATAATGTCATTGCGAGGAGCGTAAGCGACGAAGCAATCAAGACTGCTTTCCGGGGTGAGTTTTCTGGGTTGCTTCGCGGAGTCTGTCATCGGGCGCGCGTTCGCGCGACCCGTTGGGTCGCAATCACGGGGAGGTTTAAATGGAAGATCAAAAGCGCCGGGACGACGGCATGGTTCAGCGCCGCAAGGTGCTCGGCGATGCCTGGGTCGACAAATCAATCGCCAACCGCAATGCCTTCAGCGCCGATTTCCAGGATCTGATCACGCGCTATGCCTGGGGCGAGATATGGACCCGGCCGCATTTCGATGAACGCACGCGGCGGGTGCTGGTGATCGGCACCATGGTCGCGCTCGGCCAGTGGGACGAGTTTCGCCTGCATGTGCGCGCAGCCCTCACCGAGGGCGGCTTCACGCCTGACGATATCAAGGAAATCCTGTTGCAGCAGGCGATCTATTGCGGCGTGCCGGCGGCCAACCACGCCGTCAAGGAGGCGTCAGCGATCGTGCAGGAGCTGGGACTGGGATAGCTGAACCTGCGGTGCGGCGGCCTGGGCCGGACGTTCGCACAGCATCACGATCGCAGTGCCGAGCAGCATCAGCAGTTCCGTCGCATGCAGCCGCAGCGCCGCCGCCTCGCCGACCTCCGAGGCCATCATCATGCTGGCAAAACTGATGACGCTGCCAATGGTCAGCGCGATCGCCAGCGCCTCGTCGCTTCCGCCGGTCTTGCGGACGGAGGCGCGGGCGATGAAGACGAGAAAGATCGCAAAGAACGCAACCACCGTGAGCTTGCCGAGCGCCAGCAGCCACGCCACCCGCACCGTCGCCACCGTGGCAAGTTGCAGATAATCGCTGACGAACAGCGCGACCGAAACGTTCGGCTGCTCGAAAAGGCCGTGGATCGGCGAGACCATGATCCGGAAGGCGACGACGGTCCAGGTCGGAATGAAATAGGCCGCCAGCAGCGCGCCGCTGAATGAACTGATCCGCCAGTCCCTGAACATGTCGCTTCCCACTTCTCGCAACACCCCGAATGAGGTCTCGAACGAGACGGAGGCGCCGTCAGTGAGGTAACGCGCTTAAAGTGCGACGGGCAATTTAAACCATTTATTTACCTTAACGGCGGCGGAGCCGGATCGCTGCGCACCTTCGGCCGACCGTCTCAATGCGGAAAATCCCGCCTCGCGGCGGGACTTTCCTGCTTTCGCATGATCCGAACGGACTAGCGATCCTTGTTGGGGTTCTGGCCCTGGCGGCTCGGCTCCTGCTGTTGCTGGCCGGGCTTGTGCCCACCGCCCTGCTGTTGCTGCTGGCCGGGTTTCTGACTGGGGTTCTGATTTGGCTGGTTCTGGTTGGACATCAGAGTCTCCCTTGTTGAACGCTAACCGAGGGTAATTCAGAGAGCTCTCCAATGGTTGCATTAAAACTGCGGGTTCCAGTTTGATCTTCGCGTGGCATTGCCGCGGCGCCGGAACTCTAGCCAAAACTACCTATGCACAAAGCCTGCCCGCCGCGGCGCGCGCTGTTGCCGCCCCCGGTTCCCACTGTTAGAAAACGGGACGGCGCGCCGTTCCGGCTGCCGGGGCCATCGCCGCGGAAGTTGTTAAAGCGCCCATCTCCTTCACGGCAAACCGGACCGCTTTGCCGGAAAATACTCCAACCGGCGGCAACGCATGGACTATTTCGCCCAGCAAGTCATCAACGGCATCGTGCTCGGCTCGATCTATGGCCTGATCGCCATCGGCTATACGATGGTCTACGGCATCGTCGGCATGATCAATTTCGCCCACGGCGATATTTTCATGATCGGCGGCTTTATCGCGCTGATTTCGTTCCTGGTGCTGGTTTCGATCGGCCTCACCGCGATTCCCCTGATCCTGCTGATCGTGCTTCTGGTATCGATGGCGATCACCGCGCTCTATGGCTGGACCGTGGAGCGCATCGCCTACCGGCCGCTGCGGCATTCGTTCCGGCTGGCGCCGATGCTGTCGGCGATCGGCATGTCGTTCGTGCTGTCGAACTTCTCGCAAGTGGCGCAAGGCGCCCGGGTCAAGCCGGTGCCGCCGATCATCACCGGCGGCTACACCCTGCTGGAACAGAACGGCTTCGCGGTGCGGCTCTCCAACGCACAGATCGTCGTCGTCGTCACCACCATCGTGCTGCTGGCGATTTTCACCTGGCTGGTGTCGCGGACGCGGCTTGGCCGCGACATGCGCGCCTGCGAACAGGACCAGACCATGGCGGCGCTGCTGGGCGTCGATGTCGACCGCACCATCTCGATGACCTTCGTGATCGGCGCCGCGCTCGCGGCCGTCGCCGGCATGATGTACCTGCTCTATTACGGCCTGGTCGATTTCTTCATGGGCTTCGTCGCCGGCATCAAGGCCTTCACCGCGGCCGTGCTCGGCGGCATCGGCTCGCTGCCCGGAGCGATGCTGGGCGGGCTTGCGATCGGGCTGATCGAGACGCTGTGGTCGGCCTATTTCTCGGTCGAGTACAAGGATGTCGCGGCGTTCTCGATACTGATCATCGTGCTGATCTTCCTGCCCACGGGCCTGTTGGGCCGGCCTGAAGTCGAAAAAGTTTGACGGACAACGGCGTGACAGCATCCGCGCCCGAGAGAACGTCAACGTCGCGCGCGACTGGCGCAGCCTTCATCTTCAAGAAAGCCCTGATCAGCGCCTTGGTCGCGCTGGTGCTGTTCTCGCTGATGATCGGAATCCGCACCGAGGCCGGCCCCACCGGGCAATTGATCTACTGGACGCGGTTCGGCGATCTGGCTTCGATGGTCGCCATCGTGTTCGGCGGCAGCATCGTGGTGGAATTGCTGCGGCAATGGTGGGGCGCGGCCGGCACCACCATCAGGGTCATTCCGCCGCCCGTGCAAACCACGCTTGCGGTCGCCGGACGCCTGGTGGCGCCGGCGCTTCTGATCTTCGCGCTGTTGGTGCCGGTGATCTTCTACCACCAGCGCTACATTCTCGATCTCGGCATCCTGGTGCTGACCTATGTGATGCTCGGCTGGGGATTGAACATCGTGGTCGGCCTCGCCGGCCTGCTCGATCTCGGTTACGTCGCGTTCTACTCGGTCGGCGCCTATTCCTACGCGCTGCTGTCGACCAATTTCGACCTGTCGTTCTGGGTCTGCCTGCCGCTGGCCGGCATCCTCGCCGCGTTCTGGGGCGTGCTGCTGGGCTTTCCGGTGCTGCGGCTGCGCGGCGATTACCTCGCGATCGTGACGCTGGCCTTCGGCGAAATCATCCGTCTCGTCATCATCAACTGGCAAAGCCTGACCGGCGGTCCCAACGGGATCAGCGGCATTCCGCGCCCGACATTTTTTGGCATTCCGCTCACTGCCAGCGACAACGGCCTTGCCGCGAAACTCGGCATTCCCTTCTCGCCGACCCATCGCATCGTGTTCCTGTTCTATCTGATCCTGGCGCTGGCATTGCTCACCAACTGGGTGACGATCCGGCTGCGCCGCCTTCCGATCGGGCGCGCCTGGGAAGCGCTGCGCGAAGACGAAGTCGCCTGCCGCGCGCTCGGCATCAACACCACGACAACGAAGCTGACGGCGTTCGCGACCGGCGCGATGTTCGGCGGCTTCGCCGGCGCGTTCTTCGCGACGCGGCAGGGCTTCATCAGCCCGGAATCCTTCACCTTCCAGGAATCGGCTTTGGTGCTGGCGATCGTCGTGCTCGGCGGCATGGGCTCGCAGCTCGGCGTCGCGCTCGCCGCACTTGCCATGATCGGCGGCTTCGAACTGTTTCGCGGTCTCGAGCAATTCCGCATGCTGGTGTTCGGCCTTGCGATGGTGCTGTTGATGATCTGGCGGCCGCGCGGGCTGATCGGCCACCGCGCGCCGACGGTTTTCCTCAAGCAGTCGCAGGCGATCTCGTCCGACCTCGTCAAGGAGGGGCATGGATGAGCGGCGGCGACATTCTCAGCGTCGATCACCTCACCATGCGGTTCGGCGGCATCGTCGCCGTCAACGACCTGTCGTTCGCCGCCGGGCGGGGTGAGATCACGGCGCTCATCGGGCCGAACGGCGCCGGCAAGACCACCGTGTTCAACTGCGTCACCGGCTTCTACAAGCCAACCTCCGGCGCCATTCGCCTGACGCCCGCCAACGGTACGGCTATCCAGCTTGAACGGCTGAACGATTTCCGGATCGCAAGACAGGCCAAGGTCGCCCGCACCTTCCAGAACATCCGGCTGTTTCCCGGCATGACGGCGCTGGAAAACCTGATGGTCGCGCAGCACAACGCGCTGATGCGCGCCTCCGGCCTGACCTTTCTCGGCCTGATCGGCGCGCCGTCCTGGCGCAGTGCCGAGAAGCACGCGATCGATCAGGCCAAACTCTGGCTCGACCGCATCGGCCTGCTCGACCGCGCCGACGACGCCGCCGGCAATCTGCCCTATGGCGATCAGCGCCGCCTCGAGATCGCGCGCGCGATGTGTACTGGACCGGTGCTGCTTTGCCTCGACGAGCCGGCCGCCGGACTGAACGCGCGCGAAAGCGCCGGCTTGAGCGAATTGCTGCTGTCGATCCGCGCCGATTACGGCACCTCGATCCTGTTGATCGAACACGATATGTCGGTGGTGATGGAAATTTCCGACCGCATCGTGGTGATGGACTACGGCGTCAAGATCGCCGAAGGCGCGCCGCGCGAGGTGCGCGACGATCCGAAGGTGATCGCCGCCTATCTCGGCGCCGACGAAGAAGAAGCCATCGCGGTGATGGAGAGCGGCACGTGACCGCTCCGTCCGTCAAGCCCCTGCTCGAGATCCGGGGCCTGCGCGCAGCCTATGGCAAGATCGAAGCGCTGAAGGGCGTCGATCTCGACATCAACCCGGGCGAGATCGTGGCCCTGATCGGCGCCAACGGCGCGGGCAAGTCGACGCTGATGATGACGATCTTCGGCCGGCCGCGCGCCCGCGCCGGACAGATCCGGTTCGATGGACGCGACATCACCGGCATGGCGACGCATGAGATTGCCCGATTGCGCATCGCGCAATCGCCCGAGGGCCGGCGGATTTTCCCGCGCATGAGCGTGGCGGAAAATTTGCAGATGGGCGCCGACGCCACCGAGTGCAGCGAGGCCGATCGCGCCACCGGGCTGGAGCGCGTCGTCACGCTGTTTCCACGGCTCAAGGAACGCATGGCCCAGCGCGGCGGTACCCTGTCCGGCGGCGAGCAGCAGATGCTGGCGATCGGCCGCGCGCTGATGAGCCGCCCTCGCCTGTTGATGCTGGACGAGCCTTCGCTGGGGCTGGCGCCGCTGGTCGCACGCCAGATCTTCGACGCCATCCGCACCTTGAACCGGCAGGACGGCCTCACCGTGCTGATCGTCGAGCAGAACGCCAATCACGCGCTCAAGCTCGCCCATCGCGGCTATGTCATGGTCAACGGCCTGATCACGCTGAGCGGAACCGGCAACGAATTGCTGCAACGTCCGGAAGTCCGCTCCGCCTATCTGGAAGGCGGCCGGCGCGGGTAATTCACTTATGAACCTGCTACCGTCCTTCCAGGGTGATGCGCAGCATCGAACCCGGAATCCATTCCGCCGCCTGCGCATGTGGCCCGATGGATTCCGGGCTCGCGCCAAGAGGCGCGCCCCGGAATGACGTTGATGAATGACGAAGTGGCCGCTCTACCCCGAAAATTGCCGATGACTTCACCGCAAAGCTGCCCGAAATTTGCCGATGACTTGGCGGTAAATTCAGCCGACAATGGCGGAAATCTTCAGCCGCATGGCGATCCACCGCGAGGACTCCTGATGACACCATTGAAGCTGATCGGCCTGGCATTCGGCGCATCGCTGCTGTTTTCGACAACGGCGCTGGCGCAGGACATCACCGTGGCGGTGGCGGGCCCGATGACGGGCGGCGAATCCGCATTCGGCCGGCAGATGAGGAATGGCGCCGAACAGGCGGTGGCCGACTTCAACGCCGCCGGCGGCCTGCTGGGCAAGAAACTCGCACTCGATGTCGAGGACGACGCCTGCGATCCCAAGCAGGCGCTCTCGGTCGCGGAAAAAATCGGAAGCGCGAGAATTCCGTTCGTGGCCGGCCACTATTGTTCTTCATCCTCGATTCCGGCGTCGGAAGCCTATGAAGACGGCAATGTATTGCAGATCACGCCGGCTTCCACGGCGACGAAATTCACCGACGGCAAGCTCTGGAATGTCGCACGCGTCTGCGGCCGCGACGATCAGCAAGGTCCGGCCGCCGCCGCCTACATCATCAAGGCATTCGCCGGCAAGAACGTCGCGATCCTCAACGACAAGACCAGCTACGGCAAGGGTCTCGCCGACGAAACCAAGAAGGCGCTGAACGCTGCCGGCTTCACCGAGAAGATGTTCGAATCCTACAACAAGGGCGACAAGGATTTTAACGCCATCGTATCGCGCCTGAAACTTGAAAATATCGATCTGGTCTATGTCGGCGGTTACCACCAGGAGGCCGGGTTGATCCTGCGCCAGATGCGCGACCAGGGCCTTAAGACCGTGATGATGGCGGGCGACGCCCTCAACGACAAGGAATTCGCGTCGATCACCGGTCCTGCCGCGGAAGGCACGCTGTTCACCTTCGGTCCCGATCCACGCAACAACCCCGCCGCCAAGGCGATCGTCGAGGAGTTCAAGGCCAAGAACATCGATCCCGAAGGCTACACGCTCTACACTTACGCCGCGATGCAGGTGTGGTCGCAGGCGGCAGCGAAGGCCGGCTCGACCGATGCCCAGAAGGTGATGAACGTGATCAAGGCCGGCACGTGGGATACCGTCATCGGCAATTTGTCGTTCGACGCCAAGGGCGACATCAAGCAGAACGCCTATGTGGTCTGGAAGTGGGACGCCAACGGCAACGCCGCCGAGATCAATCCGAAGGGATCGTAAGGCTTTCAACGCTGTCGCGACGTTCAACGTCCCGGTTCGCCGGGGCGTTTGTCAAAGGCCTGTCGCAACCTGGGATCGGCACTGCCCTTGCGCGGCTTCGATCGCGCGAACCAGATCGTTGGGACGAAACGGCTTCTGCAAACACACGATGTCGGACAATTCGGGCGACGCGGAAACGAAGTCGAACGTCGTCATGCCCGAAATGGCGATCACCGGCAGGTCCGGAATGCGTTCGCGCATCATCTGGATCAATTCGAAGCCGTTCGTTCCATGCAGGAAGATGTCGACGATCGCGAGATCGAAGTTCGAATCCTCGAACGCCTGCAATGCCGCGGCCGCGGTCGCAGCCTCCACGATCTCGAAACGCTGGACTCGGAGCACGATGGAAATCATCGCGCGCACGTCGGATTGGTCGTCTATTACTAAAATGCGGGGCATGGGCGCTCCGGGACCGGCCTTACACCAGCCTATATCGCCTTCCCGGCATTGATCAGACCTTCGCGACATTATTGAGCCGGTGAGTAAAGACCCGGTTACTCTTAACGGTCGAACTCGGCCCGGATTAACAAATACATAACCTTGGGTTGCCACGACCTGGAGCAGGACTCACGGGAGCGATCGCGCCGGCCAACGCCGTGTCAAGGCAAGGCCCTGCAAAATCGTCCCCGGCTGATATGGCATATCGGCTAAATGGGCGGTTTCAACGGGCGCGCTAACATGCCATGCGATGCCGGTTGCAGGAGGCGACGGTGCAGTCGGACGACGACCACAAGCTCTTCCTCTCGACCATGCCGGCGACACGCCGCGAACATGCGACGGCGCTCGCCGTCGTCGGCGTCTCCGCGATCCTGTTCGCATGCGTGGTGCCCTTTGCCGGCATGCAGCTCACACCGATCCCGTCATTTGTCGCCAGCTATCAGTCCGCGCTCGCGGTCAACGATCTCATCACCGCGCTGCTTCTGTTTTCGCAATTCAACATCTCGCGCTCATGGTCGCTGCTGCTGCTCGCCAGCGGATATCTGTTCACCGCGGCCGCCGCGGTCGCCCACGCCCTGACGTTTCCGGGTGTGTTCGCGCCCACCGGCCTCTTCAACACCGGCCCGCAGAGCACGGTCTGGCTCTACATGGCCTGGCACGGCGTCTTCCCGCTGCTGGTGCTGGGTTATGCGTTGCTCAAGGACAGGCAGGCCCGGGTACGGGGACCGGCCGTCCGGGCGATCCTGGCGAGCGCCGTCGCCGTCGGCGTTGCGACCGCCGCATTGGTCTGGGTCGTCACCAGCAGGCACGATATCCTGCCCACGCTGTTGAGCGAGGGCCACCACACCACCGTCATGGTCGGCGTCGTGACCGCGATATTGCTGTGCTGCTTCGCGGCGCTGCTGGCGCTGCTGCTTCGGCGGCCGCACAGCCTGATCGACATCTGGCTCGTCGTCGTATTATGCGCGTGGCTGTTCGACATCGCATTGTCCACGATGGTCAATGTCGGGCGGTTCGACCTCGGTTTTTATGCCGGTCGCCTCTACGGGCTCAGCGCCGCGAGTTTCGTGCTGGCGGTGCTGCTGTTCGACAATGTTGCGGTTCAGGCCCAGCTGTCTCGCCTGCTGCAGACCCTGCGCCGACAACAGGCGTCGGAAAGGGACCGGCATGGCGAACGCGAACGGCTGTTCAGCGCGGTCGTGGAATCGTCCAACGACGCCATCATCACCCAGGCATCCGACGCCACCATCACCGGCTGGAACCGCTCCGCCGAGCGCCTGTTCGGATTTACCGCCGCCGAGGCCGTCGGCAGCCGCATCGACATCATCGTGCCGCCCGACCGGCGAGCCGAACTGGACGGGATTTTCGATCAGATCGGCCAGGGCGAAACCGTCGAGCAGCACGAGACGGTGCGTCTGCACAAGGATGGACGGCAGGTCGAGGTCTCTCTGACCATCGCTCCGATCCGGTCGGCGAGCGGCGAGATCATCGGCATTTCCAAGACCGCGCGCGACATCGGCGAGCGCAAACGGACACAAAGGGCGCTCAACCGCGAGATCGAGGAGCGCCAGCGCATTTTCGAAACGTCGCAGGATCTCATCCTGGTGACGGATTCGGCCGGAAATTTCGTTCAGGTCAGTCCCAGTTCGCTTGCCATCCTGGGTTACCAACCTTCGGAAATGATCGGACACAGCGCGGTCGAATTCATCCATCCCGGCGATCTCGAAGAGGCGCGTAACGAGATGCGCGCGGCGCGGCGCGGCGCGCAGCTGCGCAATTTCGAGACGCGCTACATCCACAAGGACGGCCGCGAGGTGGTGCTGAACTGGATGGGCACATGGTCGGAGCCGGCCCGGCGCCACTTCGTCATCGGCCGGGATCTCACCGAAAAGCGGGCGGCGGAAGCGCAACTGCGCCAGGTCCAAAAGATGGAGGCGGTCGGCCAGTTGACCGGCGGCGTCGCCCACGACTTCAACAACATCCTGACCGTCATCACCGGCACCATCGGAATCCTGGCCGAGGCGGTCACCGATCGCCCGGAACTCGCGGCCATCGCCAAGATGATCGACGATGCCGCCGAACGCGGCGGCCAACTGACCAAGCATCTGCTCGCCTTTGCCCGCAAGCAGCCGTTGCGGCCGCGCGAGATCGATGTCAACGCGCTCCTGGTCGAAACCGTGAAACTGCTGCGCCCGACGCTGGGAGAGCATATCCAGATCGAATCGTTGCTGGCCGAGGACGCCTGGACCGCGCTGGTCGATCCGAGCCAGCTCACCACCGCCGTCCTCAACCTCGCGCTCAACGCGCGCGACGCCATGCCAGGCGGCGGCAGTCTCGCGATCGAGACCAAGAACACCTATCTTGATCAGGCCTATGCCGACATGAATATCGAGGTCGCGCCGGGTCATTACGTCATGATCGCCGTCAGCGACACCGGCTCCGGAATTGCCGCCAAAGACCTCGATCGGGTTTTCGACCCCTTCTTCACCACCAAGGAAGTCGGCAAGGGCACCGGCCTTGGCCTCAGCATGGTCTATGGCCTCGTCAAGCAATCCAACGGCCACATCAAGATCTACAGCGAGCAAGGACACGGCACTTCCGTCAAACTGTATTTGCCGCGGGCGTTCGGACTGGATCAGGACTCAGGCGAAGTGTTGTCGTCCTCGTCCCCGCAGGGGGGACACGAGGCGATCCTGGTCGTCGAGGACGATACGCTGGTGCGCAAATATGTGATTACCCAGATCCACAGCCTCGGCTACTCCACGCTGGAGGCGGGCAACGCCAAGGAGGCGCTGGCGCTGATCGACAGCGACGCGGCGATCGATCTGTTGTTCACCGACGTCATCATGCCGGGCACGATGAACGGCCGCCGGCTCGCCGACGAGGCGCTGAAGCGGCGGCCCTCGCTCAAGGTCCTGTTCACATCGGGATATACCGAAAACGCGATCGTCCATCACGGGCGTCTCGACGCCGGCGTGCTGTTGCTCGCCAAGCCCTATCGCAAGCCGGAGCTGGCGAAGCTGATCCGGATGGCCCTCGACAATTGAAGCTTTTTTCGCGACTGTCGGATCGCGACGACGAACGATCGAGGGGCATGACCGGATCATGCTTCGATGGAATGGCTCCGTGAAAAACCTTCTCACCGATATTGCAGGCGTTCGCGTCGGCCATGCCGACGATGCCGCACTCGGATCCGGCGTTACCGCGGTGATTTTCGACACCTCCGCCGTCGCCTCGATGGATGTGCGCGGCGGTGGTCCCGGCACCCGCGAAGGTTCGCTGCTCGATCCCGTCAGCACCGTCGAGCGGATCGACGCCATCGCGCTCTCGGGCGGCTCGGCCTTCGGGCTGGAATCCGGCGGCGGCGTTCAGGCCTGGCTCGCCGAACAGGACCGGGGCTTCCGGATCCGCGAAGCCGTGATTCCGATCGTGCCCGGCGCGATCTGCTTCGATCTGTTGAACGGCGGCAACAAGGCCTGGGGCCGCTTTTCGCCGTACCGCGATCTGGGTTATGCGGCTGCCGCCGCGGCAGCGACGGATTTCGCGCTCGGCAGCGTCGGCGCCGGCCTCGGCGCCACCGTGGCCAACTTAAAGGGCGGTCTTGGCTCGGCCTCGGCGACAACACAGAGCGGCATCAAGGTCGCCGCACTTGCGGTGGTCAACGCCGTCGGCAGCGTCACGGTCGGGGACGGACCGTGGTTCTGGGCCGCGCCGTTCGAGATCGGCGGCGAATATGGCGGGCGTGGACTGCCGGCCTCGTTCACGCCCGACATGCTAGCGCCGCGCCTCAAGGGCGGCCCGGCGGCGACCGCCGTGGAGAACACGACGCTGGCGGTGGTCGTGACCGATGCCGTGCTCACAAAAACCCAGGCCAAGCGGCTCGCCATGATCGCGCAGACCGGCTTTGCCCGTGCGATCTATCCGGTGCATGCGCCGCTCGACGGCGACGTGGTGTTCGCCGCCGCCACCTGCGAAAAACCGATCGATCCGCTGTACGGCCTCACCGAACTCGGCATGGTCGCCGCCAACGTCACGGCCCGCGCCATCGCGCGCGGCGTTTATGCCGCGACCGCACTGCCCTTCCCCGGCGCGTTGCCGGCCTGGAAGGATCGCTTCGGATAGCCGGAATTTTTCCGGCTCTGATTGAATCAGAACCCGAACTCAGGCGTGGAGCGCCAACATCGGGGATCCGCGTTGAAACATCTGCTCGGCCGCATTGTAGGACATGGTCGCAGCGCCGGACGCGCCCAACGATACCGGCGTCAGCGACGAGGTATTAGCCGGGATCAGCGACGCCGAACTCAATGAATTGTCGTTCGATGCCGCGGCAGACGAGGCCTGAAGCGCCTGAAGAAACGGATCGGTGCTCGGATCGGTACTGCTGGAGCTGGACCCGCCGGCATGATGTCCGTGGCCGCCGCCTTTGCCGGATCCCTTCAGCGCCTGCGACAATTCGCTGAGGTCCACCGAACCGTCGCCATTCGCGTCGAGCTTGCTGAACACATCATCGGCCTGCGCGAGGTTGGTGCCACCGGCGCCCAGCGCGCTCTCGAATTCCGATTTGGTGATCTGGCCATCGCCATTGCCGTCGATCTGCGAAAACAGATCCTGCAACGACGCTTTCGGGCTTTCCGAAGCCGAGGTCGTTGTCGACGACTGGCCCTGGGCCGCCAGCAGCGCCTGCATCGTCGCCGGCGCGATCTGCGACGTGGAGGTCGTAGAGAAACCGGTCGCCTTGGGCGCGGCCGTCTGCGGCGAGGCTGCCTGAGGTGAAGCGGAACCGGACATTTCGAACGGGTCCGCCCCGCTCGCAAAAAAGCCGGTGGACTGGGTCGAAGACGACGCCGACGAGGAGGCCAGCTTCTGAATCGTATCCCACGCGGCCGACGCGGCGCCCAAGGCCATCAGCATGATCAAGCTCCGATACAAGCCGCAAAAATACGGCCAAGGCTTTCATCACCGATATGTCAGCAAGCGCCGTGCCATGCTGAAAAGCCCGGTAAAACCTCGGGTTTTTGGATTCCGGGTGGAGCGAGAGCCCGGCAATTGATGCCACCACGGCAGAATTTTCCGCCTCCATGCGAAGGTCTTGCCAGGCGTGGTCTTTTGCCGGGCCTCTCGCCACGCAATCCCGGTCACATTGCCCCCGGGCTTTGCGCATGTTACGCGAGGGCCGTTCCGCATGTTCTTGAAGTCGAAGTGGTTTTGAAGTCCGGATGGTTTCGGAACCCAAAGGGAAAACGCACATGTCCCAGCAATTTGCGTCACGCCCCCTGATCATCGCCCCCTCGATCCTGGCGTCGGACTTCTCGAAACTGGGCGAAGAGGTCCGTGCCGTCGATTCGGCCGGCGCCGACTGGATTCATCTCGACGTGATGGACGGGCATTTCGTCCCCAACATTTCCTACGGCCCCGACGTCATCAAGGCGATGCGGCCGCACACCAAGAAGACCTTCGACGCGCATCTGATGATTGCGCCTGCCGATCCCTATCTCGAGGCGTTTGCGAAAGCCGGCTGCGACCACATCACGGTGCATGCCGAAGCCGGTCCACATCTGCACCGCTCGCTGCAGGCGATCCGCGCGCTCGGCAAGAAGGCCGGCGTCTCGCTCAATCCGGCCACGGCGATCTCGGCCATCGAATATGTGATCGACATGATCGATCTGGTGCTGGTGATGTCGGTCAATCCCGGCTTCGGCGGCCAGGCCTTTATTCGTTCGGCCGTGGGCAAGGTCGGCGATCTCAGGGCGATGACCGCGGGACGGCCGATCGATATCGTGGTCGATGGCGGTGTCGGGGCCGATGTTGCCGGCCCGCTCGCCGCCGCCGGCGCCAATGCGTTCGTGGCGGGCTCCGCCGTGTTCAGGGGCGGCACCCTGGAAAGCTATAGGGCGAACATCTCCGCGATCCGCAATGCGGCCGCCTCAGCGCGCGGCGAGATGGTTTAAAGCGCATCGAAAGAGGCGGATACCGGTTCGCGTTCAGAAAACGCTTCACCATCCCGCCGAACAACGATCAAGGCTTCTTCCGCGCTTCCAGTCCCCTCAACAACAGCGTCAGCAAGGTATCGATCTTTGCCGTGAGTTCCGGGTCGGTCCATTCATCGGCGTGAGCCGGATGGTGGTAGCGGCTGGTGGCGTCGAAAAGCGCGCGTGCCGAGGTTTTTACGTCGGCGACCTCGAACAAGCCCTGCTCGACGCCGTCCGACAAGATATGCGCGATCTGGTCGACCAGACTGTCCTTGTACGCCCTCACCACCTTGCAGGCCTCGCGGGCCAGCGTCAGATAGGTCGCGAACATCTCGGGATCTTCGGTGACCTTTTTGCACTTGATCGCAATCATCGTGCGCAGCCAGTTCTCAAGCCGGTCTGGCGCCGGTCCCGAACTTTCCGCGATTTTTTGCAACGGCGCATTGGTCCGGTCGAGCCATCGCTTGGCCACCGCCTCGCGCAACGAGGCCTTGCTTGGAAAGTGCCGGTAGACGCTGCCGTGACTCACATCGAGCGCACGGGCGACGTCCACCACCGTGGCTTTCGCCAGACCGTAGCGGCGCAGAACGTCTTCCGTGACTTCGAGAATGCGCTCGGGGGTCAGAGTAACGACTTCGTTCATAGGCACCCCATTTGTTTCTGGCGGTCCGGCACGATCTAGAGCGTTTTCGAGCGAAGTGGACACCGGTTCGCGTGAAGAAAACGCGTCAAAACAAGAATCTAGGGCTTCGGTTCTGATTGAATCAGAACCGATCATGCCCTAGCGCGCCAGCTTCGCCGCCTGGTCCGCCAGATGGCGGGCGACGCGTTCGTTGAGCCAGCGTTGGAATTGTGTGGTCAAATTCAGAATTTCAGTTGTCATTGCAGTATGTCCCAGCAGATTTTCTTGGCTTGGTCCCCGCGCCTTCGCGGTGGCTGCGACATTTATAGAGATCGCGCTGACAGATTTCAATATCTGTCAGTCAATAAACCGTGACTTTACCCGGCCGGACGCCCTCGGATCCGGCCATCCCGGCCCACTGCGGCTGGCGTTTGTCTGACCGGGGCGGCTCTGCTAAAGGCCGGACGAGTCCCCATATTTGCGCCATATCCATTGGAGCCATGAGCCGTCGATGATCCCCCGCTACACCCGCCCGGAAATGGCCTCGATCTGGGAACCCCAGACCCGCTTCAAGATCTGGTTCGAGATCGAAGCCCATGCGGCGGATGCGCTGGCGGAACTCGGCGTGATCCCCAAGGAGGCCGCCAGGACGATCTGGGCCAAGGCCAGGGATGTCACCTTCGACGTCGCCCGAATCGATGAAATCGAGCGCGAGACCAAGCACGACGTCATCGCCTTCCTGACCCATCTGGCGGAAATCGTCGGCCCCGAAGCCCGCTTCGTACACCAGGGCATGACGTCGTCCGACGTGCTCGACACCTGCCTCAACGTGCAGCTGACCCGCGCCGCGGATCTCCTGATATCCGACGTGGACAAGGTGCTGGCGGCGCTGAAAAAGCGCGCCTTCGAGCACAAGATGACACCGGCGATCGGCCGCTCCCACGGCATTCATGCCGAGCCGGTGACGTTCGGGCTGAAGCTCGCCTATGCCTTTGCTGAATTTTCCCGCGCCCGCGAACGCCTGGTCAATGCGCGCAAGGAAGTCGCGACCTGCGCGATCTCAGGCGCGGTCGGCACCTTCGCCCAGATCGATCCGCGCGTCGAAGAACATGTCGCCAAGGCGATGGGCCTGGTGCCGGAGCCGATCTCGACCCAGGTGATCCCGCGCGACCGCCATGCGATGTATTTCGCCACGTTAGGGGTGATCGCCTCCTCGATCGAGCGGCTGGCCACCGAAATCCGCCACATGCAGCGCACCGAAGTGCTGGAAGCCGAGGAGTTCTTCTCGGAGGGCCAGAAGGGCTCGTCGGCGATGCCGCACAAGCGCAATCCGGTGCTGTCGGAGAATCTCACCGGCCTCTCGCGCATGGTGCGCGCCTATGTGACGCCGGCGCTGGAAAATGTCGTGCTGTGGCACGAACGCGATATCTCGCATTCCTCGGCCGAGCGCATGATCGGCCCCGACGCCACGGTAACGCTGGACTTCGCGCTCAACCGCCTCGCCGGCCTGATCGACAAGCTGCTGATCTATCCTGCGAACATGCAGAAGAATCTCGACCGGCTCGGCGGCCTTGTGCATTCGCAGCGGCTGCTGATCGCGCTGACGCAGAAGGGTGCGAGCCGCGAGGACGCCTATAAACTGGTCCAGCGCAACGCGATGCCGGTATGGCGCGGCGAAGGCGACTTCCAGACGCTGCTGAAAAAAGACGCCGACGTGAAGAAATATCTCAGCGATGCCGAGATCGAGGAACAGTTCGACCTCGGTTATCACCTCAAGCACGTCGACACGATCTTCAAGCGCGTGTTCGGCGAAGCGTGACGCGGCGCGGGCTTGACCCGATCAAGGCGCGCCGGTGTCCAGTTTCTCGAGTTTGACCTCGGCCGTGCCGTGGTTATTCCGGTAGAACAGATCGTAGATCCAGGGCAGACCGATCACGGCGTCATTGACGTATAGAAACACCTCGCCGCTGCTTCGCGGCACGAAGCTCGTGCTCCACGCACCATCTTTCTGCTCAAGCTGCAACCGGTGCTCCTCGAAACCGGGACCGCCGACGCGCAGGATAGTGACGAACCAGTTCGACCAGATCAAACGCCGGTAAAACGCGCCCGGCGACTGCCACCACGGCGCCTGACCCCAGCCGAAGCCGTTGGGATCCGTCGCGGTCTTGTCGTCGAACCAGGGTTCCCTGATCGTGAGCGTGATCCGGTAGGTCTTGCCTTCCGTCACCCGCATGGCGGTCGCATTGCACGCGTTCGCAGTGTCCATCAGGACGGGCTTCACGCCGGCTTGAGCCGCGCCCGTTCCCTGCCCTGACGCGCTTACTTCGACGCCTCCGGTTCCTTTGCAGACCAGACCGAGCGTATTGGCCGTCCCAAAGGCGAGCCACCAGAACAGCCAGAACATGATGCCGGTCGGCAGGATCCAGTGCGACAGGGCGTAGAAAAACGCCTGATAGACCCTGAGCCGGCGCAGCCGGTAAATCCACTCGCGCCATCCGGTCAGTTTCCTGTGGCTGGCGGGCGAATGCCAGGCGACGCGCGCGACGTCATGGATCGTCTCCTGCAGCCTCGCGCCCCAGGCCATCAAGGCCAGCGCCGCGGCCGCGCCGATCAGGACAAAACCCGGGCCATCACGGAACGCGACCCACCACGGCTCCAGGAATCCGGGCAGGAACGACGCTGCGGCATTGACGATCGGATTGACGAAGCCGCCGACTTGGTCCTTGCCGAAGCCCGGCGCGTAGATCACCCAGACCGGAATCGCGGCAACGAAGGAGGTGGCAAAGGCCGTCAGGAAATAGACGACGCGGCGCAGCCAGATCCAGTTCCAGACATCGTCCTGGACACGCGACCGCGCATGGCCGGGATCGGCGGGATGCAAGGCGTCCGTGATCGTTCCGGCCTTGGTCGTGTAGGTATAGGCTGCCGGCATGACCACCGGCACGTAGCGATCGGTGCCGGACTGCACACGCCTGAAAACGGAATCATGCATGGTCGCCCGTGGCGGCGGCAGCACCACCCGCGACATGCCGGGATAGAGATCGTCGAGGATTTTCGTCTGCGGATCGGGCGTTCCGCGCAACATGCGCCATATGCGGGCGATATCCTCGCGAAACGACGGCTTGTAGGGCGGCGCGTCGTAGAGATCGAGGATATTGCGCGGCTTGTAGCGGTAATAAGCGGCGAGTCCCTTGCGGGAATCGTTGAGCTTGTCGTCCGGATTGATCTGCGGATCGATCTGCTGCGCGCGCTGGCCGGGGAAATATCGGAGACCGTAGGCTTCCGCGCGGTCCAGCATCCAGTCGAGCGTCACATAGGAAAGACCGTTCTGTGGATAGCCGCCGCCGACATCGGCATGGACCCCGACGAACCAGACCTGGCTGATCCTTTGCTGATCGATGGCCGGAAGCTGCGTCCGCAGATGCGGCGCCGGCTCGGCCAGTTTCGCGGCTTCGCTGCGCGGGTCGTAATCGATATCGAACAGCCAGTCGGTCTTGCCGTGCCCCGGCACGTTGGCCGTCGCGCGGACATAGCGCTGATCCCAGATCACCGGGCTGAACGCGTCACGCTCATCCTCTAGCGACATCGCATGGCACGCCTTGAGGACTTTCGCGCTCATGAACTGATCCGGCATCGACAGCGGCCAGATCCAGTAGTCGATCGCCCGCGTCATCTCCTGGATCGGCCCGCCATAGGCGTCTACCGTGTCCCAGATGCCGACGAAATGGATGCTCTCGACTTCCACCGCCGGCGGCGCGCCCACCGGCTGGCCGGAGAGCCTGCGCCATTGCCGGATGGTGAAATCGCGCATAGCGCGCAGATCGATGTGAGCCTTGCCGAGATATTTCAGGATGCCGCCATTGAACCGCCGCCGGTAACGGCGATAGGCGTCGGCGGCGAAGCGCGCGAGGTCGGATTCGTTGTCGTTGTAAGCGACCAGCCCTTGCGAAGCGATCATCGCCGCCACGACCCGGATCGTGAACGAACCGCGGCTGAAGCCGAAACAATAGATGCGGTCTCCGGGCCGGTAATTGCGGCAGCAGAAACTGTAGATCGCAATCACGTTGCGCTTCAGGCCGAAACCGAAGACGCCGCCGAGAATGGCGAACAGCTTGAACGACGACGTGCCGATGCCATCGTCGTAAAAGGCGACCTGGCGTTGCGGATCGCCGAGATCGAGAATCTGATACAGTCGCCAGACATTGGTTTTGAACAGGCTTGCCGCGCTGTTGCCGGTCCCGTCCGAAAGCAAGACAATATTTTTCGGCATCGACGCCCCCGCCTCACGATGCTGCCAGATGCTCATGCTCGCCGGAAATTGCAGGAATCACAAGGCGCAATCAAAGCGGGAGCCACATCTTTGCCTACCCGCACCGATATGCGCTAACAACCCAATGGTAACCCCGGACCGTGTAAAATAACCGCGTGCCAGTTTCTCCCACCATTCTCGTGTTCGATTCCGGCCTTGGCGGCCTCACGGTGCTGCGTGAAATCGTGAAGGCGCGACCGGACGCGCATTATGTCTATGTCGCGGATGACGCGTTCTTTCCCTATGGCCACCACAGCGAAGACGCGCTCATCGCGCGCGTGGTGCCGCTGATCGGCGAATTGATATCGACGCATCGGCCCGACATCGTGGTGATCGCCTGCAATACCGCGTCCACGCTGGTGCTGTCGCATCTGCGCGCCGCCTATAAAGTGCCGTTCGTCGGAACTGTGCCTGCGATCAAGCCGGCCTGCGCCGGTTCGAAAACCAGGCGCGTCTCGGTGCTCGGCACCAGCGGCACGGTCCAACGCGAATATACCCGCGCGCTGATCCGCGATTTCGCGCAAGGCTGCGACGTGACGCTGGTGGGCTCGGCCGATCTTGCCTCGCTGGCCGAAGCCGCGCTGAACGGCCGGACGGTAAGCGATTCCGTACTCTCCGCCGAACTTGCACCCTGCTTTGTCGGCAACCGCGAGGATGCTGCCACCCGCACCGATACCGTGGTGCTGGCCTGCACCCACTATCCCCTGCTGCTGGACCGCTTGATCCGGCTGGCGCCGTGGCCGGTGGACTGGATCGATCCCGCGCCCGCGATTGCACGGCGGGTGGTGGATTTAATCGGTCCGGCCGCGGGAGACGCCGATCAGGGCGCCGAGATGATCTTCACGTCCGGACGGCCGCACACGCTGAACCGCGCGCTGATGCCGTTTTTCGGCGGCCGCGTTCCAGCCTGACGGTGGCGCAGCCGCCGGCCCTCGCCAACGCGCGCCCATCCATGCAGCCCGCGCGCTTTCCCGTTGTGCCTGGCACTGTTACTGTCCCGGCACAGGAAGGAAAACCATGATCAAGAAAACTCTGCTCGCACTCACCGTCGCTCTGGCCTTTACGGGTAGCGCCCTCGCCCAGCAAAGCGGTATCAAACGTACGCCGCTGCAAAAGACCGAATTTCCGGATGGCTATCTGACCATTACCGGCATCGCCGAAGTTCCTGCGGGCGGCAGCGCCGGACGCCATACCCATCCTGGTCTCGAAACCGGTTATGTGCTGGACGGCGAAGCCGACCTCGTCGTCGAAGGCAAGCCGACCCAGCACCTCAAACCCGGCGATTCCTATTCGATTCCGGCCGGCGCCGTGCATGACGTCAAGGTTACAGGCGATAAGCCCGTCAAACTGCTCGGCATCTACGTTGTGGACAAAACCAAGCCGCTGGCCACGCCTGCGCCGTAGCCGCCGCCAACCGTCTTCCCTCAAGCAAATTGGTTCGTGCTAGGCGGATCGAAAATCGATCCGCCCGATCCGCCCTCATGGATATCCGAGCTAGCCAGTCGCAAGGCCCAATTGCGTGATCATGTCGAAGACACGACGGGCGCCCGGCGACAGGTCGTGGCCTCTCATGTGGCCGATACCGATATCCAGCGTCGGCGCTGCATCCGACAGGGGTTTCCGGCGGATACGGCCGCCGTCATGCGACCAGGCCCGGTAGAGGAAGTCGGAAAGGATCGTAATTCCGATCCCCTGGCCCACGAGGTTGCGGATACATTCCAGAGATTTGCTGCGGAATGCAACTTTCGGCGCGAAACCCTGCGCGGCCCAATATTGCTGGATCATGGACACATGATCATCGGTTTCGAGGAGAACGAAGGCATAGTCGGTGAGATCGGCGAGGCCGACGGTCTCCCGGTCGAGCAGCGGATGGTCGACGCAGGTCCAGATATGGCGCGGCGAGCGCAGCAGGATGTCGTAGGCGATGAGCGTCCTGTCGGACAGATGGTTGACGATCGTCATGGCGAGATCGAGTTCGCCCTTCAGGATTTTCTCTTCAGCCGCCTCGCGCCCCAACTCCTCGATCTCGATCGCCATGAACGGCAGGGTTCGCGCCGCCTGCTGCAGCAGCGACGGCACGAGAAAGCCGCTAATGGTCTCCGCGACGGCAATCCTGACCGCCCCCGCTGTCTGATCGGGTTCGGTCCGCATGTCCTCGACGGCCTCGCGCTCTACCGAGAGCAGGTGCCGGGCGTGGCGCAGGAACCGCTCGCCGTCAGCGGTCAGGCGCAGCCCGCGCGGCTCGCGGATGAAGAGCGTCACAGCCAGGGTTGCTTCGAGGTTCCGCAAGGAAGTGGAAAGCGAGGGCTGCGCGATGTTGCAGCGCTCCGCTGCGCGCGACATGCGTCCATCCTCGGCGATGGCTACGAAGTGTCGAAGCTGCGTCAGCGTGAAACCCATAGACTTTACCTATCGATTTTCATTGCCAATCGATATTAGCTCTCGATCCTCGGCCATGATAGTGCCCGAGCCTCTCCTGCAAGTCTGGATGGCTGGTTTTGCTCAAGTTCCGCGTCTTTGGTCTTTTCGCGCTCGGCTATTTCATCTCCTACCTGCTGCGCGGCCTTAATATCGGCTTCGCGCCGTTCCTGATGCGGGAACTGCACCTCTCGGCCATTGATCTCGGCACCCTGACGAGCTTCCACTTTTTGGGATTTGCCATCGCCCAGATACCGGGCGGGCTGCTGCTCGACCGCTACGGCCCGCGACGGGTCAATGCCGCCCTGCTGTTGCTCGGGGCGCTCGGTGTTCTGATTTTCGGATTGGCGCCGAACTTCCCCGTGATGCTGGCCGGCCGCTTCCTGATCGGGGTCGGCGTCTCCGCCACCTTGGGCGGTGCGTTCAAGGCGCTCGCCCAGCATTTTCCGCTGCAGCAATTGCCGCTGCTCAACGGCATGACGATGGCGGTCGGAGGCCTCGGCGGCGTAGCGGTCGGCTCGCCGCTCACCTGGCTGCTCGGCCTGACGGATTGGCGGTCGATCTGCGTCGCCCTCGCAATGGCGGTGGCCGTCGCGGCCATTGGATTGTGGTTCGGCGTGACCGACATCGAGCATCCGCATCGGCCGGGTAGCATCGTCGAGCAACTCACCGGCATGCGGCATATTCTGGGAAGCGCCGTGTTCTGGAAGATCGCTTCCTTCTCAGGGCTGACCCAAGGCGTCTTCTATGGAATGCAGTCGCTGTGGGCGGGCGCGTTCATGCGCGACGTTTCCGGCTTCGACGCCGGCAACGCTGCGGCCCTCGTGTCCATCCTCGGCCTTGCGATGATGGCGGGCAGCGTTGGCTTCGGCGCGCTGGCGCGCCGTCTCGACCATCACAGCGTCTCGCTGCACAGCTTCTGCGGCGCGGGGATGGCAGTCTTCCTTCTCGACCAGATCCTGATCCTGCTGCGGGTGCCGCTGCCGGCGACGTTGTTATGGACCCTCTATGGCGCTTTCGGCGGCATTGGTTTCCTGAGCTTTGCCGACATGGCGCGACACTTCTCCCTGCATCTGATCGGGCGGGCCAACGCGGCGTTCAATCTCGTGATCTTCCTGCTGGTTTTTGCCGCGCAGATCGGAGTCGGCGCCGTGCTGAATCTTTGGCCTGCGGCGGCAGGTCACTATCCCGCACAAGCCCACCTCATCGCCTGGAGCGGGCTGGTGCTGCTGCAATTGCTCGGTTCGGTCTGGTATTTCTGGCCGGGAAAGCCGATCGCGACCAGCTAGCTCTTTTGTTTTGACGCGTTTTAGTCACGCCAACCGGAAGCACCTTCGCTAAAAAACGCGATAGACCACTCTCACGACGCTCGCCTACGCGGCAGATGTCTTACGACCGCTACTCAGCGGGTAGCGCCCTCGAACCGCCGGACTTGGAGGCATCTCTGTAGCCGGGGGTGTCATCATAGATCGGCGACCGGGGCCGCTCGTAGCTCCAGCCCGGAACGGCGGCAAAGCTCGAGGCGACGCCGGGAGGAATGAAAACATGATGGCGGGTGCGCGCGTGATGCAGGGTTGCGGCATCAGCCGAAGCACCCAGTGCGATCAACAATCCCAAAGCCAAAACAGAACGCATCGCATTTGCTCCAATGGGCCAAGGCGCGAACGGCCCGTTAATAACGATGTGCGATCGGGCAACCATTGCTCCAAGGGATAGCGGCTTCACGATGGTTCACGTCTGCGAGAATGCCGTCATCAGGCCCCTGAATGCAAAAAGCCGCGCCACTCCCGAAGGAATGACGCGGCGATGGCCGTTCTGTTGCCAGGTGGACCTACCCCGAACAGTTACGCCGCGAGGCGCACTTCGTTCAATGCAACGTTATCGTTTGCATTTAGGTTTTTGACCCGATAACGGCGGTATCATGCCGGGCACAATTCAGAGCTTCTTCGCGGCCATCGATCCTAGTTCGCCCCCGCCTTAGCAGCCTTGGAATTCGGCCTTGCGGCAAAATCGATCTCACCGCGATGAGACCTTTAAGCTCAAGCTGCTAAGGTGGAGGCGCCGGGTACTGCCCCCGGGTCTGCCCGCAGTCCGCTGTGAGTTTCAGCGCCATCGTCTTGCGACGTAATCTCTGTACGCGCGATCCATGAAGAAAGATAGGCTCGCTCAAATATTCCTGGTTCCAAACCTGTTTTGATCGCGGCCGGCACCGCCAATGCCATGTTTCTGACAGGTCAGCGTGACGAGGAAAGCCGCCATCGCCGCCCTCACATTCCCCGTCCCGCTCGCGATGGGATGCGACAGGATGCGCCGGGAGGATTTGAGATATATACTGGCCTCAAGCAAGCTGGTTCGTGCTAGACGGATCGGGCGGATCGACAATCCATCCGCCCGATCCGCTGTCGTGGAGATCCGAGCGAAAGATGCGCGGGACGATTCGAAAAATCTCAATTCCGCGCCGCCTGATCGACGACATGATGCATGCCTCGATCGGCGTTCCCTTCGTCTCGCTGCGGCGAAATCTCGATATCTCCCGATTGCTGGAGGCCCGCGCGCTGGCCGCGCAGCCGCCTGGCTGGGCTGCGATCTTCGTCAAGGCGTTCGGGCTGGTGGCGCAGGAACAGCCGGTGCTGCGGACGCTCTATGCCAGATGGCCGTGGCCCCATTTCTATGAATTACCGCGCAGCATCGGCATGGTGGCGATCGCCCGCGTCGAGAACGGCGAGGATTGCGTCCTGCCGCAGAAAGTCAGCCTGGATGACCCGCCGCAGTCCCTGGCGGAGATCGACCGGCTGATCCGGTTCGCCAAGGACGCGCCGGTCAGCGAGGTCGGGGCGTTTTGCAAGATGTTGCGGGCCGCCGCCCTGCCGCTGCCATTACGCCGCCTGGTCTGGCTGTTCGGGCTCAACGTCGCCCGCCAGCGCGCCAATTATTTCGGCAGTTTCGGGGTCACTTCCGTGGCCGCCTACGGGCCCGGCGAACTCCACGCGCTGAGTCCGGGACCGTATATCCTCAGTTACGGCACCGTGACGCCCGACCGGACCATCGACGTCCTGATCCGCTGGGATCACCGGGTTACGGATGGCGCCCTGATCGCCAAGGCCTTGACCCGGCTGGAACAGGTGCTGAACACCGAAATCGCCGCCGAATTGCGCAGTCAGAGACCGCTGGCGCAGGTCCGGGCGGTCGCAACCTGACAGCCTCCAGCGGAATGACGGCTTTTGGCCCGATTCACCTGAAAAATTCCGGCGATTCATTTGACAGGACGGGCGTTTTTACCTAGAAACCGCCTGCTCGCGGGCCGGTTTCGGCCCGCGTTGCGTTTCGCGACCCGTGGCCTGCCGCTTCAAGCTTGAGAGGCGGGCCTGTCGGTGCCGGGAGTTCCCGGCACACAGGAGGGCGCGTTTCCTCAAAACCCAACCTTTTACAACGAGGACGCGATGACTAAGCGCAGTGAGGCGAAATACAAGATCGATCGCCGGATGGGCCAGAACATCTGGGGCCGCCCGAAGAGCCCCGTGAACCGCCGCGAATACGGCCCCGGCCAGCACGGCCAGCGCCGCAAGGGCAAGCTCTCCGACTTCGGCGTGCAGCTCCGCGCCAAGCAGAAACTGAAGGGCTATTACGCCAACATTTCCGAACGCCAGTTCCACGGCTTTTATGTCGAGGCCAGCCGCCTGAAGGGCGACACCGGTGAAAACCTGATCGGCCTGCTCGAACGCCGCCTCGACACCGTGGTCTACCGCGCCAAATTCGTGTCCACGATGTTCGCCGCGCGCCAGTTCATCAATCACGGCCACGTCAAGGTGAACGGCCGCCGCGTCAATATCGGCAGCTACATGCTGAAGGTCGGCGACGTCATCGAGGTCAAGGAGTCCTCCAAGCAGCTCGCCCACGTCCTGGAAGCGACCCAGCTGCCCGAGCGCGACGTGCCCGACTTCATCGAGGCCGATCATTCCAAGATGACGGCGACGTTCATCCGTATTCCGGCACTGGCGGATGTCCCGTTTGCCGTGCAGATGGAACCGCATCTGATCGTCGAATTCTATTCACGCTGATTGCTGCCAGCGTTTACCGAGATCAAAAGGCCCCGGTTTTGCCGGGGCCTTTTTGTTTGAGTAAGATCGGCCAATTGCTCAGACGGTGTCATCCCGGGGCGCGTCGAAGACGCGAATCCGGAATCTCGAGATTCCTCGATGTGCAATTGTACATCTGAGGTCTGGTCCTTCGGACCATCCCGGAATGACGGTTTGCAATTCCACTCCTGAGAACGCGATGATGATGATTGAGTCAATCCAACTCAAAAGACTCTCAGAGAACGCAGTCATGACCTACACCCCTGCCCCGCGCGATCCGAAGGCGCCGCCCATTCGCATCAATTTGCTGTCGGACACCCAGACCCGCCCGACACCGGCGATGCGGGAGGCGATGGCGCGCGCCGAAGTCGGCGACGAGCAGATCGGCGACGATCCGACGGTGAATCTCCTGTGCGAGCGCGTGGCCGATTTGCTCGGCAAGGAGGCGGCCGTGTTCATGCCCTCCGGCACCATGTGCAACGTCGCGGCGACGCTGGTGCATTGCCGGCCGGGCGACGAGATCCTGGCGCATGAAAGCGCGCATGTCATCGCCCGCGAGGGCGGCGCCCATGCCGCCCTCGGCGGCTTCCAGATCACGGCGCTGACCGGCGCCGACGGCCAGTTCACGCCGGAAACGTTTCGCAAGGCGCTGCACCCGCGCACGCGCTACCAGGCGCCGCAGACCGTGGTCAGCGTCGAGCAGACCGCCAATATCGGCGGCGGCACGATCTGGAAGAAAGCCGCGCTCGACGACATCGTGCAGATCGCCAGGGTAAACAATCTTGCCACCCATATGGATGGCGCCCGCCTGCTCAACGCCTGCGTCGCCACCGGGATCGCCGCCCGCGACATGGCCGCGGGATGGGATTCGGCCTGGATCGATTTTTCGAAAGGGCTCGGTGCGCCGATCGGCGGCGTGATCGCCGGCACCCGCGATTTCATCGACGAGGTTTGGCGCTGGAAACAGCGTCTCGGCGGCTCGATGCGCCAAGCCGGCATCTGCGCCGCGGCGTGCATCTACGCGCTCGATCACCATGTCGCGCGGCTCGCCGACGACCACGCCAATGCCCGGGCGCTGGCGCGCGGGCTGTCGCAGATCGAAGGCATCGCTGTGCAGCAGCCCGAAACCAATCTGGTTTTCTTCAGCCCCGATGGCGCCGGCATCTCCGGCGACGACATGGTCGAGGCGCTGCGAAAGCGCGGCGTCCTGCTCGCGATGATGGATGGCCGGATCAGGGCCTGCACCCATCTCGACGTGACCTACGGGATGATCGAGGAGACGATTGGTCTAGTGCGCGAGATCGTGCGAGATGCGTAGATCCGTTTCCAGCGCCCCGTAAACCATCGTCTTCATCTCGTTCTCGATCCGCCAGCGCTGTGATGGCGACTGCATCATGCAGATCATGAACATGTCGTCCTTGGGATCGACGAAGAAGAACGTACCGCCGACGCCGTCCCAGCGATATTCGCCGACCGGAAATCGCGTATTGGGCGGCTGCGTGGTGCGGACCGCGAAACCGAAGCCAAACCCGCTGTCCGCGCCCGGAAAATAAAAGCCGTCATGCGAGATCTTCGTTCCCGGCCCGATATGGTCCGATGTCATCAATGCGACGGTCTCGGGCTTGAGGTAGCGTTTACCGTCGAACGTGCCGCCGTTGAGCAACATCTGTAAAAACCGCGCATAATCGCTCATCGAACTGACCATACCGGCACCGCCGCCTTGCCAACGCCGCAGCTGCATCGGGTCGCTCAGTCCCGTGACCGGACCGGTCGAGCGGTCGTCAGGCATCGGCTCGGCGATCAGCGGCCGCTTGGCCTGATCCGTCACATAAAACGCCGTATCGTTCATCCCGAGCGGATCGAACAGACGCTGTTTTTCAAACTCGTAGAGCGATTTTCCCGACACCACCTCGATGACGCGCCCGAGCACGTCGATGGAATGACCGTAATCAAACCCCGTTCCGGGCTGTTCCATCAGGGGCAGTTTCGCCAGGCGATCGGCGAACTCCGCATTGTCGAAATCGCCAAGGTACAGATTGGAGCTCAGATAGAGTTTTCGCACCGCATCCTTGCCATAAAAGCCGTAAGTCAGGCCGGAGGTGTGACGCAGCAGGTCCTCAATCGTGATCGGATGCCGGGCGGGCTCCAGCGCCAGCGTGACGTTGCCGCCTTCGTCGCGCTTTTCGACGCCGACTTTCACGTTGGCAAAGGCGGGAATGTATTTTGACAAGGGATCGTCGAGCGCGAGCTTGCCGTCGTCGACCAGCATCATCGCTGCGACCGAGGTGATCGCCTTCGACATCGAATAGAGACGAAAGATCGCGTCCTCCGTCATCGGATGCCCGCTCTCGACATCGATGAAGCCGAATTTTTCCAGATAGACCGGCTTGCCGTGCTGCTGGATCAGAACGATCGCTCCCGGAATCTTGCCGGTCGTGACCTCGTTGCGCATGTAGTCGCTGATGCGATCGAGCCTGGCATGCGAAAAGCCGGCGGCGTGAGAGACCGGCGGCTCGGCGCGGCCTGTGCTCGGCGAGCCCCATGCGACCGCCGCGGCCAGAAGCCCAAGCGCTACCGCCATCCCTCTGCTGCTCACGGCGCCGTCAATTCTCCATCGCTTCATAGATCATCCTTTTGACCGTGGGCTGGATCTTCTGGCGTTCCGAGGGCGTCTGCTCCAGCAGCACGAAAAACATATCCTGCTTGCGGTCGACCACGAAATAGCAGCCGCTGGCGCCGTCCCATTTCAATTCGCCGAGCGAGCCCGGCGGCGACGGCTTGGCGTTGCCTGGATCGGTGCGGACGCCGAGACCAAGCCCGAAGCCGAAACCATCGCCGGGGAAATAGAAATAGTCGCGCTGAACGCCCGAGTTCGGCCCGATATGATCCGTGGCCATCATCTCGAACGTCTTGGGGCTGAGATATTGCCTGCCGTCGAGGCTGCCGCCATTGAGCAGCATCTGCGAGAAGCGCGCAAAATCGGCCAGGGTGGTGACCATGCCGCCGCCGCCGGATTCCCATTTCATGGCGACATCCGCGCTGCTTTCGAAACCGACCCGGAAATCATGGTCGGCCGGCGCCGGCAGCGCAATCCGCTTCTGCTTAGCAGGATCGGTGACATAAAAAGCGGTGTCGGTCATGCCGAGCGGATCGAGCAGTTTTTCCTTTTCGAACTGCAACAGCGATTTTCCCGACACGATCTCGATGATGCGCCCGAGAATATCGGTCGAGTGGCCGTAGTCCCACAGCGTGCCCGGCTGCTCCTGAAGCGGCAGCTTCGCGATGCGCTCGGCGAACTCGGCATTGTCGAAATCGCCATCATAGATCCTGGCGCCGGCATAGGCCTTGCGGACCATGCTGCCGCCGTAAAAGCCGTAGGTGATCCCCGAGGTCTGCGTCATCAGGTCGAACACCGTGATCGGCCGGTCCACCGGCACGAGATCGAGGGCCTTTTCGCCGTTTTCGGCTTTCCGTTCGACCCCCACTTTGAGCTTGGCGAAGGACGGGATGTATTTGGCGACGGGATCGTCGAGCTTCAGCCTGCCTTCGTCGATCAGCATCATCGCTGCGACCGATGTGATTGGCTTGGTCATCGAGAAGATGCGGAAGATCGTCTCGTCGGTCATCGGCTTGTTCGAGACCGCGTCCTGCACGCCGAAGAACCGGTGATAGACCGGCTTGCCGTGTTGCGAGATCAGGAGGACCGCGCCGGGAATCTTGCCGTTCGCGATCTGGTCGCGGAAATAGTCGCCGATGCGCTCGAGCTTTTGCGGGCTGAAATGCGCGCCTGCGGGCCTGTCGAAAGCGTCTTCCGCGCGGGCTGCGGAGAGTGCCGCAAGTGTGAGCAGCGCTCCCGAGACCAGCGACCGCGCCGCACGCCGTCCGTTCATTGAACTCTCCCCGACCGACGGGTGGGGAGTGTAGCGGCCGATTCAACCGGCACAAGGGCTGCCGAATTCGGCCAGCACCGCGGCATGCAGCCGGGCAATGTCATTGGAAAAGCAGCAGAAAATGCCGTGATTCACCGAGACTGACGCCTTCAACGCGTCAACGGTCGTCACAACAACCAAGGGGACAGCACCCGGCCAACAGTTCCGGCCCGGCCGCCCGACGGATCGCGCCATCGATGCCGCCGTCACCGAGCAAAACGCACCAGCGGCGTTGACGATGGCGTCAACGCGCAACGTCGTGATGTCGGCGACAATAACTTCCAGCCGCGGATTGGCGCGCCCGAAAATTCAGGCGGAGGCCGCCGCGCTGACCGCAACGCCCTTATCGGCAAACAGCTGCTGCAACTCGCCGGCCTGGAACATCTCGCGGATGATGTCGCAACCGCCGACGAACTCGCCCTTGACGTAAAGCTGCGGAATGGTCGGCCAGTTGGAATAGGTCTTGATGCCGTTGCGAAGCTCGGCGGATTCCAGAACGTTCAGTCCCTTAAAGCCGACGCCGATATGGTCGAGGATCTGGACCACCTGACCGGAAAACCCGCACTGCGGAAACTGCGGCGTGCCCTTCATGAACAGCACGACGTCGTTCGACTTCACTTCGTTGGCGATGAATTGCTCGATGCTCATATTTTCTCTTCCTTCCGGGGCAAGGCCCCTTGCGGCATGGCTTCTCGGACCGGCCAGCCGGTGTAGCCCGACATTGCCCATATATGTAGCCCAAACCGTTGTGCATCCAAAGTAAAATGCCGCGGATTTGACTGGCATCGGCCGATCCACGGGGACCGGGGCCGCCGGCGTGGCCGGGTTCATTGGCTGACGATGACAATATCATCGTCGCCGGAGGCTTTCATCCTGAGAGCGAGCACCTATTTAGGACGGACCGCCCGCCGGGAACCAGTTCGACAGTCCAACGTTCTCTCCCCCGACCGGAGACCATCGTGACGAAATCAGCATCCGCTGCGGCCGCCCCCACCCCTGCCTATCCGTCGCTTTTCTCCGATTCCGGCCCCCTCGGCCAGAATCTGGTGGAAGCCTATCTCGCCGTCCGGAACGAGACCGAGCGTCGCGCCGCGCCGCTGACGCCGGAAGACCAGTTGATCCAGTCCATGCCAGACGCCAGCCCGGCGAAGTGGCACCGCGCCCACACCACCTGGTTTTTCGAGCAATTCCTGCTCGGCGAACATTGCCGGGGCTACAAGCCGTTTCATCCCGACTATGCCTATCTGTTCAATTCCTATTACGTCAGCGCCGGACCGCGGCACGCCCGCCACCAGCGCGGCCACCTGACGCGGCCCGGCGCCGACGAAATCACCGCCTATCGCCGCCACGTCGACGCGGCCGTGGTGCAGTTCTTCCAGACCACCGGGGCGGAAAATTTGGCAAAACTCGTGCCGCTGGTCGAAGTCGGGCTCAATCATGAGCAGCAGCACCAGGAATTGATGTGGACCGATATCCTGCACGCCTTCGCGCAGAACCCGATTCCACCGGCCTACGATCCGGCCTGGCGCTTCCCCGCATCAAAACCGTCCAGCGATGAATGGCTCGCCCTCAACGAGGGCATCCATACTGTCGGGCATCCCGACGACAGCTTCCATTTCGACAATGAGAAGCCGGCCCACCGCGCGCTGGTCGGTCCGGTCAATCTCGGCCGCAATCTCGTCACCAACGGCGAGTGGCTCGCCTTCATGGCCGATGGCGGCTACCGCACGGCAACGCTGTGGCTGATGGATGGCTTTGCCACCGTGACCAACGAAGCATGGCAGGCGCCCGGCCACTGGCGGCAGAGCGACGGCGAATGGCAGGTCATGACGCTCGGCGGTCTGCGGCCAGTGGATCCGAAGGCCCCGGTCTGCCATATCAGCTATTACGAGGCCGATGCCTTTGCGCGCTGGAGCGGCAAGCATCTGCCGACCGAAATGGAATGGGAAGTCGCCGCCCGCGCGGGTGGGCTCAACGATGCTTTCGGCATCGTCTGGCAGTGGACGCGCAGCGCCTATTCTCCCTATCCCGGCTACCGCGCGGTCGAGGGCGCACTCGGGGAATATAACGGCAAGTTCATGGTCAACCAGCTGGTGCTGCGCGGCTCCTCGCTTGCGACGCCGGAAGGCCACAGCCGCATCACCTATCGCAACTTCTTCTACCCGCATCACCGCTGGCAATTTACGGGGCTGCGCCTCGCCGATTACGCCTGACTTTCCACTTGAATCATTGCGCGCCGGAAGCGCGTTCAGGAGACCATCATGAATGTGCATGCCACCGCTTTGGCCGACGCGCATCTTCCCGATGAACAGACCTCGGTGTTCGCCCGCGATGCGATCGGCGATTTGTCGCAACGTCCCAAACGGCTGTCGCCGAAATATTTCTACGACACCACCGGCTCGGAGCTGTTCGAAGCGATCACGCGGCTGCCGGAATATTATCCGACCCGCACCGAGCTTTCGATCCTGAGAGATCGCGGCGACGAGATCGCGGCCTTTGTCCCGAACGAGACCGCGCTGGTCGAATTCGGCGCCGGCGCCACCACGAAGGTCCGGCTGCTGCTGGAGAACTGCGCCATCGGCGCCTATGTGCCGGTCGATATTTCCGGCGACTTCCTGAAAGGCCAGGCCGAGACTCTGCGGCAGGATTTCCCGCGACTGGCCGTCTATCCGGTCGCGGCGGATTTCACCGCCCCGTTCCCGCTTCCCCCGGCCATCGCCGGCCTGCCGAAGGTCGGATTCTTTCCGGGCTCGACGCTCGGGAATTTCGAACCGCATGAGGCCTGCGCCTTCCTGCGCAGCGCCCGCGATATCCTGGGCGCAGGCGGACGGATGGTGATCGGCGTCGACCTCGAAAAAGATGAGCGCGTCTTGCACGATGCTTATAATGACGCCGCCGGCGTCACCGCGCGCTTCAATCTCAACGTCCTGGTTCGCATCAACCGCGAGCTCGGCGGCAATTTCGACCTTTCGGCCTTTACCCATCGCGCGATCTATAACCGCGAGCGGCACCGCATCGAGATGCATCTGATCAGCCGGAAATCGCAGACCGTGCGGATGCTCGGCACCAGCTTTTCATTCCGCGCCGGCGAAAGCATCCATACCGAGAACAGCTACAAATACAGCCTTGAACGCTTCGCGGCGCTGGCGCGCGGTTCGGGCTGGACGCCGCTTAAATCCTGGACCGACGCGGCCGGGCTGTTTTCGGTTCACGTATTGGCGGCTTCGGACTGAGCATCCCCGGCCGGCGACGTCAGCGAGACCGTTTCCCACACCGCGACGACGAGCAGGATCATGGTGGTCACGATCGACAGCACCAGAGGCGACAGCTCGCTTGCAAACCATGCGAGAACCGCCAAGGCGACGATGCCGACGATGTGCGACAATTGCAGCCAGCCGCGAATGGCAAGCTTGAACAGGATCGTTCCGATCAGGAACAATAATGGCCCGCCGATCGCGCTGAGCACCGCCCTGGAATCGGAATGGCCGGCCGGATGCGTCAGCACCAGCTCATCGGCCACCGCGGCAACGATGATGCCGGCCACGATCGGCATGTGCAAATAGGTGTAAGCCAGCCGCGCCAGCCGGCCCGGCTCGCTGGATTTCGAGATCCGTTCGGAGCCGGCTTCGGCGCCCTTGTGGAAATAGATCCACCACATCGCGATGCTGCCGACCAGCGCCGACAGAAAGGCCAGGACGTTATCCGCCGTCCAGGTCAATTCGGCGAATGTCGCGCCGGTCACCACGATGGATTCGCCGAGCGCGATGATGATGAATCCGGCGCAGCGTTCGGCCATGTGGCCGCCCTCGATGTCCCAGTCTTCCAACGAGGACATGCCGAGTTTCGGCACCCAGAAGCGCGCCGCCGGCGACAGATATTCGATGGTCAGGGCGATGATCCAAAGCTCCAGCTGCAACCGGCCTTCCGCGAAGCCGCCGGCGATCCAGAACAATGCCGCCGTCGAGAGCCAGACCAGGATGCGGAGCGCATTCAGCCGGGTCGAAACCTGCGTCGGCGGGATCGACACCAGCAGAAAGGTCGTCCGGCCGACCTGCATGGCGGCATAAGCGGCGGCGAACCAGATTCCCCTGCCTTCAAAGGCTTGCGGAATCGAGGTCGAGATCACGAGCCCGCCGAGCATCAGCAGGAACAACAGGATCCGGACCGGCGTCCGTTCGGGATCGAGCCAGTTGGTGATCCAGGTGGTGAAGACCCACACCCACCACACCGCGAGAAACAGCAGCGTGACTTGCAACACGCCGAGCGGGGTGAAGCGGCCGAGCAGCGTGTGCGAGATCTGCGTGACCGCGAAGACAAAGACCAGGTCGAAGAACAATTCGGCGTTGGTGACGCGGCTATGCTGGTTCGGACCCCAGGGACGAAACAGCCCGCCGCGTTGCCCCTCCCCCGCCATGACGCTCCGTCCCGGGCCTAACCCTCGGGCACCCCGGTTTGCAGGGCCAGCGCATGGAGCACGCCGCCCATCTGGCCCTGCAGCGACTGATAGACGATCTGGTGCTGCTGGACGCGCGATTTGCCGCGGAACGACTCCGAGATCACGGTTGCCGCATAGTGGTCGCCATCGCCCGCGAGGTCCCGGATCGTCACCTCGGCATCGGGGATCGCTGCCTTGATCATCGATTCGATATCGTGGGCATCCATCGGCATCCAGTCGTCTCCAGTTCGGCTTCAACGCTTCACATTCGTCGCGAGGAAAAACCGGTTTCCACTCTTCCGGATCAAACCCCAAGGGATCACGGCTCTCGCGTCCATAACGCCAAACCTAGCGCGGGCGCCCTTCCAGGTCACGCGTTCTGACACTATATTTTTGTATCGACCGTTTGAAATCCGCCGGATCGGCCTATACCGATCACAACCGACCGAAAAAAGGGCTGACAACCATGAAACTCCCCGGTCCCGACCACCCCATCACCATTACGGCAAACCCGAGGCGCGTCCGCGTCACCGCCGATGGCATCGTCATCGCCGACACCACCCACGCCCTGACGCTCAAGGAAGCCAGCTACCCGGCAGTCCAATATGTGCCGCGCAGCGACGCCAATATGGCTCTGCTGAAACGCACCGACCGGACCACCCACTGCCCCTACAAAGGGGACGCGAATTATTTCAGCATCACGGGCAATGGCGGCACGATCGAGAACGCGATCTGGACCTATGAGACACCGTTCCCGGCCATGGCGGAAATCGCCGGGCACCTCGCGTTCTATCCGGACAAGGTCAAGATCGAGGAAGTGGCCTGAGGGTTCGATCCGCTACACGGTTTAACAACAGCGTTGCAGGGAAATGGTTTGGAGATGACGGAGGCGATCTGTCATCTCGTTGCAACGATGTTGACGCAAAATACACGCTGATCCTCTAGACCCTGAATATCGTAAGCCCGAGGATGAGCAGGATCAGGAAGATCACCACGAAGACGTAGAACAGGAAGCGGGCCACGTCGGCCGATGCCGCCGAGATGCCGGTGAATCCAAAGATGCCGGCAATAATCGACACCACAAAAAAGAACAGTGCCCATTTCAGAAGCGTCATTGCCCATTCCTCCAGCCGCCGCGCGACAGCCGCATCTCCGCGCGCCACCGACTTCAACTTCGGACGCGCGGACTGGTTCCTTCGGAGTTCACCGCAGGCGGCATTTGATCGTCCGCCAGTTTGGACTTGCTGAATCGGGTTGCTGGCGGCAACATTCATAATTGCAACCTGGCCGGGACGTACATGACTTCCATTTCCCAACCAATGGCGCCCGCGCAAGCTCGGGTGGCGCCCCATATCGGCACGCGTAACGCAGCGCTGGATCACGCACGCAGCTTCCTGACGCTCGTCGTGGTGCTTCACCACGCGGTCATTCCGTACACGCATTTCGGCCACACCGATGCCAAGTCGTGGATCGGCTTTGATTTCGTCGTTGCCGCCACCGACAGCTTCTTCATGGCGATGTTCTTTTTCCTGTCGGGGCTGTTCGTTTGGCCTAGCCTTTCGCACAAGACGCTGGCGACCCACATTCACGATCGCTTGCTGCGCCTGGCACTCCCATTTGCGATCGCGGCGGTCACCGTCATCCCGATTGCCTATTACGCTATCGCGCTGCGCCACGATCCCGATCTGACCTTCGCGGCCTTCTGGTGGAAAACGGTAACGGTCGGACCCTGGCCAAGCGGCCCGCTCTGGTTCGTCTGGGTGTTGCTCGGTTTTGATCTGTTGGCGAGCCTACTGCATCGGCTGTCGCCCCACCTGCTCGATCCCATGAATCGCCTGTCGCAGGAAAGCTTCGACCAGCCGGCCAAGTTCTACGCGTTCCTGCTGGCGGTCACGGCCGCCGTCTATATTCCGGCGCTGATCTATTTCGGACCGAATCGCTGGTTCGAATTCGGACCGTTCTCGGTTCAGGCCAGCCGTGTACTGCTATATGCGGCCTATTTCTTCATCGGTGCTGGCATCGGCGCTGCGCATTTCAGCGAAGGCGTCCTGAGCTCGGACGGACGGCTCGCAAAGAGCAGTTGGGGCTGGTTGATCGCAACCCTCGTGCCCTACTGCCTGATGTGGGTTCTGATCTACATCAAGCGCGCAATATTGGGTAATCTCGATCCGCAGCCCATATGGTATCTCGCGAGCTACGGCCTTTTCTTTGTCGTCTTCAGCGCCTCCATTCTGTTCACCATCCTCGGGTTTTTTCTGGGCTCAAAACGTCCCTGGTATTTGCTCGATCGCATGCAGGGCGACGCCTACGGCATCTTCCTCGTGCATTATCCAATCGTACTCTGGCTGCAATACTGGCTGTTCGATTACGATCTGCCTGCGATCGTGAAGGCGACCATTGCATTCGTGCTGACCGTCGCCTTCAGCTGGGCGTTGACGGCAGCCTTGCGAAAAATCCCGGGCGCGACCCACGTGCTTTAGGATGTGTTAACAACAGCCCACGAAACGAAATTTTAAATCGAATTCCAGCTGATCATCGACATGCCCTTTTCATGAAAACGATCGAGATTGGCATCAAATCTGCATCAGCTGGGCCAGGGAGGTGTGTCCAAGGCCAAATCAGAAAAGGACACTTCCAATGGGATTATCGGCTATCTTGATCGCTACCGCACTCAGCATCACCATGCTCGTCGCCGTATCGGACCTCCCCTGACCTCACGGCTTGAACGGCTCTTCATGTCCAGCCAGTTCGCGCGAGGAAAACGCGTCAAGAAAAAGCGTTAGATCCCGGTCCTGATTCAATCAGAACCGATAAGGATCTAGCGACGACCCGGATATCGCGAAGCCTGTCATCGGGCGGCGCTTCGCGCCGGCCCGTTGGCCCGTTCAGGCCGGGCTTGGATCGATCTTCAGGACTCCTGAACGAGCTGATCGCTGACTCAGCAGGCTCCGTCGATCAAACCTAATCCAGCCCGATCTTGCCCTGCGCCCAATAGGCCTTGGTCTTCACCCGCGAGGATACGACGCCGACTGCTTTCAGCGCCCGGCTGACGTGCTGGATCGACGATGCCTTGCCTGTCAGAACGAAATGCGCGCCGCTTGCGGCTAGGCGCGACAGCTCGGCTTCGGCCGTGGCGAGATGGGCGTCGCCGGTGATGCGCTCGATCAGCGTCGTCTGGCCGAGGCCGATCGCTTCCGCTACCTGCCGCGACTCCGCGACATTCGAGGCCTCGAACACATGGACTGCACCATCAGCCTGCGGGCATGCACGAAGCGCCGCCGCCAGGCCGAACGAGGTTTCATCGCCGAACAGGACCATTGGCGATTCAAGGCCGGACAGATCGAGCGAGCGTCGCGGACCGAAGAACCGGCAGGTATCGCCTTCGCTTAACTCCCTTGCCCATCGGCTGCCGGGACCGTCGCCATGCGCGAAGGTGAGCATTTGTGTCCTACCGCTGTTGGCGTCCCACGACATCGGTGTATAGGTCCGCGCGCTCAGGCCGGAGCCCATCGATATCTGGACCTTTTGCCCAGTTGTCCATGCGACGTTCCTGAGCGCTTTGCCTTCCAGGTCCACCAGCCGAAAATGCGGCGAGAGCGTCTCGACTGCGGCAACGCGCGCAGGGCGCATCAGCCATCGCAGCAACGTCCGCGTGATTCGACCCGGCGGGGCGAGCGGCGGCGCAGAATTTTGTCGCCGGTCGGCGGCTTGGGTCAAAGGCTCGCTCCCTCCACCGAGATTTCGACTCGCAGCCGCCGGGGTCCTTTCGTCCTGACCGTGAGTTCGTTGCCGCGCCCCGGATTGAACGACAGTGGCAATGAGAGATAGCCGTTCTCGGAATCGCGGACGTAGTCGATGTAGCCGCCCGCCTCCGCGAACGCATTCTCGCCGATGATGATCGCACCGGGTTTTAGATGGGGCTCCAGCAGCTTGAGGATGGGAAGATAGAGAGTGAAGGCGCCGTCGAGCATCACCATGTCGATATCGCCGCCGACGCCGGGTCTGAGGGTTTCCCGCGCATCGCCGACCCGAAACTCGACGAGGTCGGCCAGCCCGGCGGCGGCGGCGTTCGCCCGCGCGCGCTCGACCTTGCCGGGTTCGAACTCGGTGCCGATCAGGCGGCCGCCGCCCATGTCGCGCAGCGCCGCCGCCAGATAGATCGCGGAAATCCCCATCGACGAACCGAACTCGACGATGCGCTGGGCCTTGCAGCCACGGGCGCACATGTAGAGGAAGCGGCCGAACTCCGGCGAGACATTCAGGAAATTGCCGGCGAGGCCGTGATAAAGCCCTTCCAGGTCCCTGGTCTCGGCGTCGATGAACTGCGTGATTATCTGTTCGTGGCTGGTCGCCTCGCTCGCATAGGTTTGCGCCAGCCGTGCATCGGCCGCTTCCGCTTCCTGATGCAGGCGTTTGAGGACTTCCGCGACCGGGCCGCTGCTGAGTGAATCCACGTTTCCGTTTCCTTTGGGAAATGCGCCCGCCGCCACGTTTGGCGTCAGCGTCAGAACCAGGATACGGAATCGCCCGTCTGACCGCATTCCGCAAACGGGACAATATATTGCGATTTCCGGTCACGGCCTTGGCGACCGAAGATATGCGCCAAGCATCATGAAGCCGGCGGTGATTGCTCAGGCGTAAGGTGTACCCGCCATTGCGGCCTTCAGGCCGATGCTTCCCTTATCGACGATAGCGAGAAAGGCGGCTCTCGCTTCCTCCGTATCTCGCGTCTGTCGAAAGGTCCGGTGAGCCTGGATGAAGGCCACGGTCCACGTCGCCAGGAGCAGACCCGCCGCCAGATAGGCGTCGGGATCGGCAGGTTCTCGCCCAACACATTCGGATAGCGCCACCGCTACGACTTGCGTGAGTTCGTCACGTATCGCCCTGGCCCGAGCCTTGAGGGTTTCGCTGGCCGCGATCGTCTCGATGAAGCCTTGGCTCCTGGCGGAAAATTCGACGGCAGGGCTCCGTCCCGCAATCAGCCGATGAGCGAGCAGACGGTACGTCTCGATTGGAGCGACGTCGGGATCACGCTGCCGCAAGGCTTCGCGCAGCATCTCGCGGCCTTCTTCGTCGCGGTCGAAGAACATGTCCTCCTTGCGGGGGAAGTGATTGAACACCGTCATCCGTCCGACGTCGGCGGCGGCCGCGATCTCGTCCACCGTCACATGATCGAAGCCCCGCTCGATGAAGAGGCGCGTGGCGGCGTCGGAGATACCTTGTCGCGTGGCGAGGCGCTTACGGGTCCGGCGATCCGACATTGACAAGCTCCCAAAACCTCCATTAATGTACTGAGTACATAAAATGATTAAGTATATATATAGTGTGCATACATGATGGGATGGGGTAAATGGAAAAGCAAGCCGAGGAAGCTGCAGCGGTAACTACGCCAAACAGAGGTGTACTCGTTTCGGGGGCAAGTTTTGCCGGACTGGCAACCGCGTATTGGCTGAACAGACTCGGCTACAAAGTGACGGTTGTCGAGATTGCGAAAGACCTCAAGAAGGGCGGTACGCCCGTAAACATAGGTGAGGAAACCAAGGACATCCTGAAGCGCATGGGCCTGTTTGAGCAGGTTCAAGCAAACCGCTTGAAGATGGAAGGAATCGAATTCAAGAACTCCGATGATGTCACGGAAGGGACGATGCGGCCGCAGGCGGATGCCGCACGCGCTGACGATGGCTGGGAAATCGAACGCGATACACTTCTGGATATGATGTTCGATTCCGTAAAAGACGATGCGGAGTTCGTTTTCAACAACAGCATCGCAGCTTTGGACGAAACCGCAAACGACATCCATGTTTCCTTCAAAGACGGCTCGAAGCGTTCGTTTGCTTTGGTATTCGGCTGCGACGGCAACCATTCGCTTGTCCGAAAATTGCGATTCGGAGACGAAGCTGAATATACGCATTTTCTGGGTCAGTATTTCTCTATAACGATCGTCGACAAGCTGTTGATCAAGGAAAACACGACGCAGATGTATAATCTGCCAGGCAAAGCCGTGATGCTTAATGCCTACAATAACAAAACAGACATCGTTCTTTGCTTCTCCTCGGAAAAAGAGATTCCTTACGACTATCGCGACCAGGAGCAACAACGAAAGATCATTTCCGAGCAGTTCGCCGGACAGGGCTGGAGAACGCAGGAATTATTGAAAGAAGTAAGTAACTCGAAGACGTTCTATTTCGACAAAATCAATCAGATAAAAATGCCATCATGGACAAAAGGCCGGGTGGTGCTTGTCGGCGATGCCGCTTACTGCGCCTCTCCGGCTGCAGGCATGGGCGGGTCGTTGGCAATCATTGGCGCTGCCGCGTTGGCCGATGCGTTTGAAAAAAACCACGGCAACTTCGAACTGGCCTTCCAGGATTACAACGAAAGTTTCCGTCCATTTATCGAAGAAGTTCAAGCGAACGCCGTAAATACCCTGGACGTGCTTATTCCGAAAACGAACGAAGCCATTCGCAAGCGGAACACTCAGCCGAACCCCTGGTAAGCTCATGAAAGCAGCGCAATTCAGCCGGTTCGGAGGTCCCGAGGTTCTCGAGATCGTGGATCTTCCCGATCCGCATCCCGGTCCCGGACAGATCCGGATCGCCGTGCATGCGGCCGGCATCAATGCCACCGAGTGGAAGCTGCGCAAGGGTGTGCTGAGTTTCGGCGCGGGGCTGCCGCAGACGACGGGCCGCGACGTGGCGGGCGTCGTCGACGAGGTCGGGAAAGGCGTTACAGATGTCGCTGTCGGCGACCGGGTATTCGGCGTCTCCGACGATGGCGCCGGAGCGGCCGAACTGGCGCTGCTGACCTATCGGGCGCCGATCCCACCGTCGCTCGGTTTCGTCGATGCCGCCGGCCTCCCCGTCGCGCTCGAAACGGCCACGCGCAGCCTGGACGCACTCGGCGTCGGTCGCGGAATCAGCCTGCTCATCAACGGCGCCGCAGGCGGGATCGGCAGCACCGCCGTTCAGCTCGCTGTCGCCCGCGGCGCGCGCGTGATCGGCACAGCCAGTACCGCCAACCACGGCTACCTTCGGCTGCTCGGCGCAGAGCCCGTAACGTACGGCTAAAGCATGGCCGAACGAGTCCGCACCCTCGCGCCCAATGGCGTCAACGCCGCCCTCGACGTCGCCGGAAGTGACGTGCTGCCCGAGTTGATCGATCTCGCCGGCGGTCCGAAGAACGTGGTGACGCTCGCCGATATCGACGGAGCAAAACAGCACGGGGTGCGCTTCAGCAACGGCTTCCAAAGCCACGCCTTTCACGCGCTTACCGAAATAGGAGTACTCATCGAACCTGGGCGCTTCTGGCTTCCCGTCGAGCGAACCTACCCCCTCGACGGGATCTCGGAAGCGCACCGCGTCAGCGAGTCCGGGCACGTTCGAGGCAGGCTGGTGCCGGTGATCGACCAAAGGCCGCGGTCGCTGCGTCATCCCGGCGCCGGATGACGGGTCTGTGCTGCGATCCGAACGATGATCCTTTCCGCCACAGTCCGAGTTCGCGATGAACAGAGCGCTTGTCGTTATCTTCACTGCCATTGTCCTTGATGCCGTTGGCATCGGCCTCATCTTTCCGATTCTGCCTTCGCTGCTGCAGGACGTAACCCACGCTGAAAACGTGGCGCCCTATATCGGCATCATGATTGCCCTCTACGCGGTCATGCAGTTCATTTTCGCACCGGTGCTCGGTTCGCTGAGCGACCGGCTCGGTCGACGCCCCGTGCTCCTGATCTCGCTCGCCGGCGCGGCCATCAACTACCTGTTCCTGGCCTTTGCGCCCAATCTCTGGATGTTGCTGCTCGGCCGCGCCATTGCCGGACTGACCAGCGCCAACACTTCTGTGGCGACCGCCTACATCACCGACATTTCCCCTGAGGATAAGCGCGCGCGCCGCTTTGGCCTTTTGAACGCCATGTTCGGCACCGGCTTCATCATCGGCCCCGTCCTCGGCGGCGCCCTCGGTGACTATTGGCTGCGACTGCCCTTTATTGCAGCGGCGGTGCTGAATGCCTGTAATCTCCTGCTGGCGTTCTTCATGCTGCCGGAGTCGCGTATACCTGCCCGGGAGAAAATCGAGCTGGCGGCGCTGAACCCGCTGCGGCCGCTGCGCTGGGTGTTCTCGATGACGAGCCTGCTGCCTATCACCATCATCTTCTTCATCTTCAGCGCCACCGGCGAGGTCTACGGCACCTGCTGGGCTCTCTGGGGGAGCGACACCTTCCAGTGGAACGGGCTTTGGATCGGCCTTTCGCTCGGCACCTTTGGTGTCTGCCAGACGCTTTCCCAGGCATTCCTGACCGGCCCTGCCGTGAAGCTGCTCGGCGAACGCGCGACCATTCTGACGGGCATCGCCGGCGCCTGCATCGCTCTGATCGTCATGGCCTTCGCCACCCGGAGCTGGATGATCTTCGCGATCATGCCGGTTTTCGCCCTCGGCGGCATTGGCGCGCCGGCTCTGCAGTCTCTGGCGACGCGACAGGTCGATGAGAGCCAGCAGGGCCAGTTTCAGGGCGTGCTCGCATCGGCCGTGAGCCTGGCCTCGATCGTCTGCCCACTTGCGTTCTCGAGCTTCTATTTCGTCGTCAGAGAGCAATGGCCCGGCGCGATCTGGCTGTCGGCCGTCGTCGTATACGCGATCATCGTGCCCCTCGTGCTCGGCTTACGCTTTAAGAAACCGGCAGCGGCCCCAACAATATAGAGCTTCGTTTCCTGAACATGGATTGTCGGCAACGTCGTAGGGGCCCGACTTGGCGATCAGCGCGATCGCGATCCGCAAGGCGGACAGCGATCAGGCGGCGATGCGGCGTTGCGCCAGATAGCGGGCGGGCGGCTTGCCCAGGGCCTTGCGGAACATGGTGACGAAGGCGCTAGCGCCCTCATAGCCGAGATCGAGCGCCACGGTCTGGACCGACGCCCCTTGGTCGAGTCGCTGCAACGCAATGAGGATGTGGAGCTGCTGGCGCCAGCGGCCGAAGCTCATGCCGGTTTCGCGCTTGAGGGCGCGGGTCAAGGTCCGCGGAGCGATCGCCATGCGCCGGCCCCACTCGTCGATGGTCGCGCGATCGGAGGGATCGGCCATCATCGCGGCAGCGATCTTGCGCAGCTTAGCGTCGGCCGGCATCGGGAAGTTCAGATTCTCGACGGGCGCCACAGACAGTTGGTCGAGCAGCACCGTGGCGATCCGGCCGTCGGCGCCGTCGAGATCGTACAGCATCGGCATCCGGGTAACGTGCAGCAGCAAACGCTCCAGCAACGGCGAGACCGACAGCGTGCAGCATTGCCTGGGCAGCGCCGTCGCCGCATCCGGTTCGACGAACAGGATATACATCTCGACATTTCCGGCGACGGTCACGCCGTGGGAAACATTGCCGGGTATCCAAAGCGCACAGCGCGGCGGCACGATCCACACGCCTTGGTCGGCTTCGCACCTGACGACGCCCCGCAGGGTCAGGACCAGCTCAGCCTTCCGATGCTCGTGCATAGCCAGCTCCATGCCCTTGGTGACCATGGTACCGCCGAAAGCGGCAAGGGCGCGCGGCACATCCTCGGGATCGAAATCATCATCGGGACGGAGATCGTCTTCGTTGAGCTGGTAGAACGGCATGGCGGGTGACGATCGATCCTTATCGATTCTGATTCAATCAGAATCGATAAGACTCTAGGTAGATTCTAAGGCGTGAGCCGATAAACGGTAACGACCGAATTGGCTGGAAAGCAGGAATGTCCGGTTTCCTGACAACTCGGCAGAACAGCGGACATGAAGTCTGATTGGCGATGTCGGCCTCAAGACGAGATCTCTGCAAGCGCAATCAAGGCGACAAAGACACTAAGCGGCACAAGGTGCGAAAAATCGCGGTGGCGTAGAACAGTCAAAATCGCAGCCGCAATGATTACCGCCCCAAGCGCCAGGCCAACAACGCGACTAACAGGAAGCGCAATCAGAACGGCGCTTATTATCTCCAGTCCACCCGTAAAAATGCTCCACCAGCGCGGATAACCCCACCGAGCGAAATCGCTCTGCGTCCCGGGCTTGCTGATCGTGTTGAAGACGCCGGCGCCAAAGAAGCCGGCAACGAGCAGCCAGATTGAAAGAGCATGGACCATCTCAGGGCGTCCCCGTCATCATGGGGAAGGCTGCCAAAACCATAAGCACCGCCGTGAGGCCGTGAATGCCGAAGGCGCTTTTAGTGGAGCCTTTCGCCGCAAGAATGAGCAGCATGTCGCCGAGGGGGATGATGGCTTCAACAAGCAGGACGATGCCGACCCCGCGCGGGGCGCCCCACGCCACGAACGCCAGTACGGTCAATCCCGATACAATGTCGCGCACCCCCTTGAGGCGAAGCCACCATGCGATGTTGGTGCCGTTTTCAGGGAGCGGCAGGCCGAAACTGCGTGTCGCGGTCGTCGGGCTCGCGACATATCCGGTGCCGATCGCGATAATTGCGAAAGCCAGGAGCAACGCCGTTCCGAGCGCAAGCCAATGCATCAGATCGCCCTATTCTATCAAAATAATATAAACTATCGTTGCTACGTTTACTAATCTATCGTTGCTAGATTGTCAAGCATAGGTATAATCCGAGGCATGTGGCCTTCTAGGTCTGGGAGATCGAGGATTGGGTATCGCCGAGCGGAAAAGCAGGGAGCGGGCTGAGCGCGAGTATCGCATTGTCGCGGCCGCGCGCGTGATCGCAGAGCGCGAAGGATGGGATGCCGTTACAATCCGCCGCCTGGCCGAAGAAATCGAATATAGCCAACCGGTCCTCTATTCGCATTTCGAGAACAGGGATGCGATTGTTGCAGCCGTTGCAGTCGAGGGTTTTCAGGAAATCACAGCGGCTCTTCGGGAAGCGGCAAGCGGATCGAGCGGACCACGAAACGCCCTCGAGAATGTCGCTATGGCCTATCTCGCCTTTGCGCTAAGTCGTCCTGCACTCTACGCGGCCATGTTTATCCTCCCGACGGATTTGCGGTTCGCCGAAGCTGGAACCAGACCGGAACTACGGGCCGCTTTCGAAGCACTTGCCGCAGTCGTAACGCCGTTTTGCGTCGATGTAGCTGTCGTGACCGAGACTTTTTGGGCCGCCCTTCATGGGCTCGCTGAACTCGAACGTTCAGGCCGAATTAGGCCCAGCATGCGCGGCGAACGCATCACACTCGTTGTTCGGGCGATCGTACTTTCCGGAAGCAGCTCGCCTGCTCGCGGCTCACATCATTCAGTCGAATGACTGCTTTGGCGCATCATGACGCGCTCCAGGCTGAACCACTTTCGCCGTATATCACCGCACGCTACGACAAGTTCGCCGTCAACTTCCTTGCCATGGTTCAACTCGCCTCAATGCGGCTGTGGCTGCGCGCTTATGAGTCTACAGCCTGGTTCGCACCGCTCATGTAAGCGGGTAGCCAGCGTTCAAAGGCCGCGCCAAGCGACGTCACCGCGACCGCCGGCTCGCCCGCAACGGCGATCGCCTCACCTCCGGTGGTGCCGATCCGCACGCAGGCTACGCCGGCGCCCTTCATTTTCGCCAGCACCAGACCGGCTTCCTGCGCCGGCACCGTGACGACGTAGCGCGCCTGGTCTTCGCCGAACCAATACGCATGCGGCACGATCGACGCCGGCGCTGCAAGCAATTGCGCGCCGATGCCGCCCGCGATCGCCATCTCCGCCAGGGTAACCAAAAGCCCGCCATCGGAAACGTCATGCACGGCGGTGGCGGTGCCGGCGTGGATCATGCCGCGCACCACGCAGCCGTTGCGTTTTTCGGCCGCGAGATCGACCGGCGGCGGCGCGCCCTCTTCGCGGCCGCAGACGTCGCGCAGATAGACGGACTGCCCGAGCCAGCCTTGCGTCTCGCCGACCAGCAGGATCGCCTCGCCCGCGGCCTTGAAGGCGAGCGTCGCGGATTTGGTGAAATCGTCGAGCAGGCCGACGCCGCCAATCGAGGGAGTCGGCAGGATGCCGCGGCCGTTGGTCTCGTTGTAAAGCGAGACGTTGCCGGACACGACCGGGAAGTCGAGCGCGCGGCAGGCTTCCGAAATACCCTTCAGGCAGCCGACGAACTGGCCCATGATCTCGGGCCGTTCCGGGTTGCCGAAATTGAGATTGTCGGTGATCGCGAGCGGCCGGCCGCCGACCGCGGTGATGTTGCGCCAGGCTTCGGCCACCGCCTGCTTGCCGCCCTCGAACGGGTCCGCCTCGCAGTAGCGCGGCGTGACGTCGACGGTCAGCGCCAGTCCCTTCGGGCCGTCCTGTACGCGCACCACCGCAGCATCGCCACCGGGACGCTGCACGGTGTTGCCGAGGATGACGTGATCGTACTGCTCCCAGACCCAGCGTTTTGAGCATAGTTCGGGCGTGCCAATCAGTTTTTCCAGCGCGGTCGCGATGCCGATCGGCGGCTTCACGTCCTGTGCGCGGATCGTGGGCTGCCGCGGCGATGGCACATGCGGCCGGTCATAGAGTGGCGCCTCGTCGCCCAATTCCTTGATCGGCAGGTCGGCCATGACGTCGCCGCCATGCTTCACCACGAAGCGCTTGCTCGGCGTGGTGTAGCCGACCACGGCGAAATCCAGCCCCCATTTGCGGAAGATCGCTTCGGCTTCTTTCTCTTTCTCGGGCTTGAGCACCATGAGCATCCGCTCCTGGCTTTCCGACAGCATCATCTCATAGGCGCTCATGCCGGTTTCGCGGGTCGGGACGCGATCGAGATTGAGGTCGACGCCGAGATCGCCCTTGGCGCCCATCTCCACCGCCGAACAGGTCAGCCCCGCCGCACCCATGTCCTGGATCGCGATCACGCAATCGGCAGCCATGATTTCGAGGCAGGCTTCCAGCAGCAGCTTTTCCGCGAAGGGATCGCCGACCTGCACGGTCGGGCGTTTCTCGGCAGAATCATCGTCGAATTCGGCCGACGCCATCGAGGCGCCGTGAATGCCGTCGCGGCCGGTCTTGGAGCCGAGATAGACGATCGGCATGTTCACGCCGGACGCGGCCGCATAGAAGATCTTGTCGGCGTCGGCCAATCCCACCGCCATCGCATTGACCAGGATGTTGCCGTCATAGCGGGTGTGGAAACGCACCTGCCCGCCCACGGTCGGCACGCCGAACGAATTGCCATAACCGCCGACACCGGCGACCACGCCCGAGACGAGGTGCCGCGTCCTGGGATGCTCCGGCGCCCCAAAACTCAGCGCGTTGAGGCAGGCGATCGGCCGCGCGCCCATGGTGAAGACGTCGCGCAGGATGCCGCCGACGCCGGTGGTCGCGCCCTGATAGGGCTCGATATAGCTCGGATGGTTGTGGCTCTCCATCTTGAACACCACCGCCTGGCCGTCGCCGATGTCGATGACGCCGGCGTTCTCGCCCGGCCCCTGGATCACCCACGGCGCCGTGGTCGGCAGCCCCTTGAGATGGATGCGCGAGGACTTATACGAGCAATGCTCGTTCCACATCGCCGAGAAAATCCCGAGCTCGGTGAAGCTCGGCACCCGGCCGATCAGCTCGAGGATGCGCTGATATTCGTCCGGCTTCAGCCCATGGCTGGCGACGAGTTCCGAGGTGATTTGCGGTTCGTTCATGAGGCGATCTGGGGCCATTAAAATCCCTTATTAGGGAGATCGGACCAGCGGGAAAAGGCCTTTTTGGCGCAATTTCACGCTGTCCAGAGTTTTACGGGCGCAACCCGCAACAGGCCGGTTTGCGCATCGCGGACAGATCGGATTTAAGGACTGAAACCCTCAAACCAAGGCCCTGTCGCGTGGATGATCTGATCCCAACCGCATATCGCAACCGGCCCGACCCGCATGTCGAAACATCGGGCGAATTCGCCGGCTGGCGAACCTGGCGCCGCGACAGCTTTGAATCCCACAATGGGCCGTTCTGGCACCGGATGGGCGACGACGGCCGCGTGTACTGCGCCTTCCGGGTCGAAAAGAAACATCTCAACGGCATGGGCAACGTCCACGGCGGCTGCTTCATGACCTTCGCGGACTACTGCCTGTTCGCTATCGCCTCGCCCCTGCTCGAGGGGCCCGGCGTGACGGTGTCGTTTTCCAGCGAATTTCTCGATGCCGCGCGCGAAGGCGAACTGATCGAATGTGACGGAGAAGTCACCCGCGCCGGCGGCTCGCTGATCTTCCTGCGCGGGGTGTTGAGGTCGGGCCAGCGCCCGCTCCTTACCTTCTCCGCGACCATCAAGCGGGTGAAGCGCCGCAACGCGGGCGCGGCTTCCGCATAAGCCGCGCGCCGCCTCGATCGTCCTGTTTCGCTTTATTGCATGCTGACCAGGGTCAGGTCGACGAACCACGACTGCGGCGAGATGAAACCCTTGACCTTCGGGCTCATCGCACGCGGATTGAGGTCGTGGACGATATAGAGCCAGGGCGGATTGTCGACGAGGCGTTCATGCGCCTTGCGATAGGCCGCGGAGATCGCTTTCGGGTCGGTGGAGACTTCGATCGTTTTCAGGGCGGTATCGAACTCGTCGTCCTTCCACTGCTCGAAATTGAAACCGTTCGGCGAAAAATTGGCGGATGAGAAATAGCGCGCCATAAGGCTGCCGTCGGACGACGGCGAACTGATGTTGAGCGCCATCGCGCCTTGCAGGCTCGGGCTGTCCGGCGTGGCGCGCGCGGCCGTCAGAAGCACCTGCCATTCGACCACGCCGAAATCCACATTGACCCCGCAGGCCTCTTTCAGGTTCTGCTGCAGGAACTCGTTCATCGGCAAGGGCAGCATCTGCCCCGAGCCGGAATTCGAAATCAGCACCTTGAATGACAAGGGCTTCGCCGCGGTATAGCCGGCCTCCGCCAGCAGCGCCTTGCCCTTGGCGGCATCGAACTTGTAGTGGTTCACCGGCGATCCGAAATCGGGATCGCTCGCCTTGAGCCAGCCAACGGAAGGCTCCGCCGTTCCATTGAGCAAGGCGACCAGCCCTTCGCGATCGATGCAATAGTTCAGGGCCTGCCGGACCCTGACATCCTTGAACGGGCTGTTGGCCGCGCCGATGTTGTAGAACCATGGCCAGACATGCGGATAGGAGCCGGTCGTGATGGTGTAGCCGGCCGCTTTCAGCGAATCGATGCCGTCAGCCGGCGGCACTTCGATCCAGTCGACCTGGCCGGAGCGCAGCGCCGCCAGCCGCGAATTCGCTTCCGGGATCGGCATCAGCACGACGTTGTCGACCTTCGCCATCTTGGCCTTGTCCCAATACTGGTCCCAGCGCGCGAGATCGGCCTCCTGCCGCGGCACGATCTTGGTGATGCGGAACGGCCCGGTGCCGGCCGCCGGCAGGGTCGCGACCTTGGCCCAATCGTGCCCCGCCTTTTCGAACGAGGCCGGCGAGGTGAACAGAACATAGACCATCATGTAGGGGAAATAGGAGGCCGGCCGCGTCGTCGTGATGGCGACGGTGTAGTCGTCGATCTTCTTGTAGCTCTCCATCAACGGGACGCGGGCGCGCGTCATCGCCGAACTCGGCGGCTCGAATTGCGGACTCGCATTATTGAAATAGCGGTCGAGATTCCAGATCACGGCATCGGCGTTGAAATCCGTGCCGTCATGGAATTTCACCCCATGACGCAGATGGAAGATCCAGGTCTTGGTGTCGGCCGGATCCTGCTCCATTTTCTCCGCAAGTCCGGGACGCAACCCCGCCAATTGGTCGGTTCGGGTCAAATCCCACAACACCAGCCCTTCAAAAATCGGGTAGCCGAGGAAGCGCATTCCTTCAAAGCCGTTGTTGGGCAGCCCGGTTGCCGTCGGGATATCGGCGGCCGTCATCGCGATGCGCAGCGTCGTTTCGGCCACCGCAGCTCTGCCGCTCAACAAAGCGGCTGCGAGCGCGAGGGTGCCGCAAACCTTACGAAAAAGCATGATAACTCCTGTCCAATCCGCATTCGGCGAATGGCAGTTCAGGAGCAAGTTTCAGGCCAGCCGGAGCCGTCGAGGCCCGGCATTCGCGGGCCATTGTCGCGCGGGCAACATGACGTTTGCATGTCGGGACGCCTGCGCGCCGCGGGTACTTGCACGCGGATATTTGCGCGTCGGGGCGGGAGGCGTCCGGAAACGCTATGCCGCTTTTTCCAGATGCGCGACCAGGCCTGCAAACAGGCCGCGGCCGTCGGTGCAGCCCATGATGTCTTCGACGTGGTTTTCCGGATGCGGCATCATACCCAGCACATTGCCGCGCTCGCTGACGATGCCGGCGATCGCATGCGCGGCGCCGTTGATGTTGGAGCCTTCGTCGACGACGCCCTCGGGCGAGCAATAGCGATAGAGCACCCTGCCCTCGCCCTCGATCCGCTTCAGCGTTTCTTCATCGGCCTCGTAATTGCCCTCGCCATGCGCGACCGGGACGCGGATCACCTGGCCGGCATTGTAGCCGCGCGTGAACGGCGTGTCCGAACGCTCGACCCGCAGATGCACGTCGTGGCAGATGAATTTCAGCCCCGCATTGCGCATGAGCACGCCGGGCAACAGACCGGACTCGCACAGGATCTGAAAACCGTTGCAAACGCCGAGCACGAGGCCGCCACCGGCGGCAAACGCGCGCACCGCATCCATGACCGGCGAACGCGCGGCGATCGCGCCGCAACGCAGATAATCGCCGTAGGAGAAGCCGCCGGGCACCACCACGAGATCGGTCCCCTTGGGCAGCGACGTCTCGGCGTGCCAGACCATCGCCGGCTCATGGCCGGAGATCAGTTTCAACGCGCGCGCCATGTCGCGCTCGCGATTGATGCCGGGAAAGACAAGGACGGCGGATTTCATCGGTTAGCCCAAAACCTCGACCCGGTAATTCTCGATCACCGTATTGGCGAGCAGCTTGTCGGCGGCCTGCTTCAGCGCCGCCTCGGCCTTGGCCTTGTCGGAGCCGGAGAGCTCGATGTCGAACACCTTGCCCTGACGCACGCTGGCGACGCCATCGACGCCGAGCGATTTCAGCGCTCCTTCGATGGCCTTGCCTTGCGGATCGAGGATGCCGGTCTTGAGGGTAACAGTGACACGCGCTTTCACGGGGCCCTCAGCTCTTCACCAGCACCGGTCCAGAGCCGGCGGGGCGTTCGTTTTCCATCAGAATGCCCAGCCGCTTGGCGACTTCGGTGTAGGCCTCCAGGAGGCCGCCGAGGTCGCGGCGGAAGCGGTCCTTGTCCAGCTTCTCGTTCGACTTGATATCCCACAGCCGGCACGAATCGGGGGAAATCTCGTCGGCCACGATGATCCGCATCATCTCGTTCTCGAATAGCCGCCCGCATTCCATCTTGAAATCGACAAGGCGGATGCCGATGCCGAGAAACAGCCCGGTCAGGAAGTCGTTGACGCGGATCGCCAGCGCCATGATGTCGTCGATTTCCTGCGGCGTGGCCCAGCCGAACGCGGTGATGTGCTCTTCGGACACCATGGGGTCGTTGAGCTGGTCGTTCTTGTAGTAGAATTCGATGATCGAGCGCGGCAACTGGGTACCTTCCTCGATGCCGAGCCGCTGCGACAACGATCCCGCCGCCACATTCCGCACCACCACCTCCAGCGGCACGATCTCAACCTCGCGAATCAGTTGCTCACGCATGTTGAGACGGCGGATGAAGTGGGTCGGCACCCCGATGTCGTTGAGGTGCTGAAACAGGTACTCCGAAATCCGGTTGTTGAGGACGCCCTTGCCCTCGATCACCTGGTGTTTCTTGGCATTGAACGCGGTCGCGTCGTCCTTGAAGTGCTGGATCAGGGTTCCCGGCTCCGGTCCTTCATAGAGAACCTTGGCCTTGCCTTCATAAATGCGGCGTCGACGGCTCATTGGGATGTACCGTGTTTTGTTGAAATCCATGCGATTGGTGTGCTCCGGATGACAAGGTTTACGACCCACGACGGAGCTGCCGTGAAGGCCCGGGACAGGAAACAGAACAAGAACCGAACCTGCTTGGCAACCTATCCGATTGGCCCATGCAGCACAATCGATCCGGCCCTTCTGGGCCAACTTATACCGCCCCGCCGTCCTGGCTCCCTGACGCTTTACCTGCGGCCTTACGGCGCTTTATCTTAACGGTTCAGACAGGTTATCTAGGCATCAGAGCGAGCTGCCGCAATGAGGCCGCGCTCGCCTCGATTGAGCATCGGAACCCGGCCATGACCACATTCGACAGGCGCGAAGAAGGCTTCGAGCAGAAGTTTGCGCACGACGAGGAACTGAAATTCAAGGCCGAGGCCCGCCGCAACAGCCTGCTCGGACTGTGGGTGGCCGGACAGCTTGGCCTGTCCAGCGACGCGGCCACATCCTACACGAAAGAAGTCGTCGCGGCCGATTTCCAGGAAGCCGGCGACCACGACGTGGTCCACAAGGTCACGGCCGACCTCGCCGCCAAGGGCATTGCCGTTTCGGAACAGCAGATTCGCGCCAAAATGGACGAGCTGATGGCGCTGGCCGTCGCACAGGTGAAGGCGGGCAAGTAGCGCGCCGCCGTCGCGAACTTGCGCCTGCTTTCCCGCGCTTACTTCAGCGTGATCTGCAAATTCATCGATCCGTTGACAGTGTAGCCTTCCGGCTGCTGCAAGCCGAACTGCCGGCCGATATTGTCGTTGATCGATTCGAGATGGCAATCCTTGGCGAGGGTTTCGCGCAGCAGATCACATTCATGGGCCGCCATTTGATAGATCACGCGGCGCGCATTATCGCGTGACTTTTGCGCCTCCTCACTCTCTCCGGTGGGGCCGGCGACAAAGAAATTGATGCTGGTCTGGACCCGGACCAATCCCTCCTGGCGGAATGGCGACGAAGGCTGCTCGATGACGATGCGCTGCCCCGGCGTCTGGGCGGCGGCAGGCACCAGCAAGGACGACAGGACGGCGATGGTCAGGAGCGAAAGCTTGGACGTCATGAGAAAAACTCTCCGGCTGAAACGATGGCCTGCACTCTATCGATCTCAGGTTGCAGTTTTGCAAAGCCTCACCTGGAAAAGCCGTCCCGCCGTTTCATGCCGCATTAACTAGAGCCTCATCGGTTCTGATTGAATCAGAACCGAAGCTCTATTTTTTGTTTTGATGCGTTTTCTTCAACGCGAACCGGAATCGAGCTCGCTCGAAAATGCTATAGCGGCGCGATCATTCCTCCTTGAAGCCGTATTCCGGCACGTTGCCGCTGGCACCGTAATATTTGTACGGCAGGAATTTGCCGGACATGGTGATCTTGACCCGATCGCCTTTCGGATTGGGCAAACGCTCCATTGCCATGTCGAAATCGATCGCCGACATGATGCCGTCGCCGAACTCCTCCTCGATCAGCGCCTTCCAGGCCGGGCCGTTGACCATCACCAGTTCGTAGAAACGGTAGATCAGCGGATCGGTCGGCGGCATCGGCATGCCGCGCATCGGCACTTCGTTGAGCATCGCGATCTCGGATTTGGAAAGGCCGAACAACTCGCCGGCATTGGCGGCCTGCGGTTTTGTCAATTTCATCTGGCCGAGAACGGCGCCGACGATCAGGACTTCGGAACTGCCGCCGATCGTCTCGCAGATATATTTCCAGCTCCAGCCTTTCTCGCGCTTGATATCGAGCAGTTTTTCAGTGAGGTCGGATCGTTGCATGGGCATTCTCCCTGGCGCTTGACGCAAGGCTTTCGCACGCAAGGAGTATGCCAGGACAGCAGGAAACGAAGACCGTCAGCGGCCATCCTCGAGGCTTGATTGCAGCCGCTCGAGCTCTCCGGCGAGATCGCGCTCGACAGCGGCAGCCTCGATGTCGAGCACACGATAGCCGCGCTGTTCCAGCCAGACCTGCCGCATCGCGCGGTCCTTGACGATCATTTCGGTTTCACCGGGGTTGACCAGCTCGATCGCGATCCGCTGCACGAAGGAGACGAAATCCGGGATGTGCCGCCCGACCGGGGTCTGGCGCTTGAATTGTCCGGCGAAGCGGCGATCCTTTGTCAGCGCCTGCCATAAAATCCGTTCGGCATCGGTCGGGTTACGCCGCAGCAGCCGCGCCAGCCCGCGCACGGTGCTGCTTTCCGAGGGGGCGGTGCCCTGCCCGTGCTCGGCCAGCAGCGCGCGCAGCCGTGTCGCCTGTTCGCCATCGAGCACGCCGCCCTTGGCCGGACCTTTGCGTCCCTCGGCGATCGCCATTACCACGCCGTGCAGCGTGTGCATGTCCTGCTTGGTCGGATCCATTCGGGTGAAGATGTTGCGCAGATTGACCAGCATGGTGTCGCGCTTCTCGGCCGGCCGCAGGAATTCGACCTTGTCGAGTTCGCGCACCAGATTGTCGAAGAACGCCTGCATCTGGTACTGCGAGGCGGGTTCGGAGCGTTCCGGCATCGCGAATGGCAGGCCGCCCCCGGTCGAAAGCTTGAACCATTCATAGCCGATCAGCAGCACCGCCTGCGCCAGGTTGAGCGAGGCGAAGCCGGGATTGACCGGGAAGGTGATGATACGGTTGGCGAGCGCGACCTCCTCGTTCTGCAATCCGTAGCGCTCGCGGCCGAACAGGATGCCGGCGCCGCCACCGGCCGCGACATGCCCCGCGATCTCCCGCGCGGCGGCGTCCGGCGCGGCCACCGGCTTGGCCTGGTCGTGGGCGCGGGCGGTGGTGGCGAACAGCAGCGTGAGATCGGCAACGGCCTGCTCGACGGTGTCGAACAGCTCGGCCCGATCCAGAATGTGATCGGCGCCGGAAGCCGCGCGCTGGGCGGCGATATTCGGCCAGCCGTCGCGGGGCTTGACCAGCCGCAGCCGCGTCAGGGCAAAATTACCCATCGCCCGCGCGGCCATGCCGATATTCTCGCCAAGCTGCGGCTCGACCAGGATGACCACGGGACCGATGAGATCGACGCCCGTCTTGGTCTTGTCGGTACCCGACATCTCGCTCCATTTCCTTAATCAATTTTGAAGGCGCGGCAGCCGATTCCGACGAGCCGGATTTCCGCCGCTTGTTTCGCTGCTACCCGATTGCCTGAGCGGTGGGATTTCTCAAGCGGAATAATCGGTTTAGCGGCCTTTTTGGAAGCACGCTCAAAACCCCGGAAAATGGCTCGGGGTCCGGCATATAGCGGCTCCGGCGCCCGCGGCCGGACCAACCCGGTCGCGGTTTTCGCGGAGGCACATCAAATCGGCGGCACTGACCCAAAAGATGGGCGGAAACTGCATAACGGCTTGGCTTCCGCCCGGCCGATTGCGGTGCTATAGCGCGGATTATCTTCACCCTCCCTCCACGCGTTATTCGATAAAGGCCCGATCTCCATGGCAAAAATCAAGGTGACCAACCCCATCGTCGACCTCGATGGCGACGAGATGACCCGGATCATCTGGCAATACATCAAGGACAAGCTGATCACCCCGTTCCTTGACGTCGACCTGATGTATTTCGACCTCGGGATGGAATACCGCGACAAGACCAACGACCAGGTCACCATCGACGCGGCCGAGGCCATCAAGAAGGTCGGCGTCGGCGTCAAATGCGCCACCATCACCCCGGACGAGGCCCGGGTGAAGGAATTCGGGCTGAAGCAGATGTGGAAGTCGCCGAACGGCACCATCCGCAACATCCTCGGCGGCGTCGTGTTCCGCGAGCCGATCATCTGCAAGAACGTGCCGCGGCTGGTGCCGGGCTGGACCAAGCCGATCATCATCGGCCGCCACGCCTTCGGCGACCAGTACCGCGCCACCGACATCAAATTCCCGGGCAAGGGCACGCTGACGATGAAATTCGTCGGCGACGACGGCACGGTGATCGAGCGCGAAGTCTACAAGGCACCGAGCGCCGGCGTGGCGCTGTCGATGTACAACCTCGACGATTCCATCGCCGATTTCGCCCGCGCCTCCTTCAACATGGGCCTGACCAAGGGATATTCGGTCTATCTCTCGACCAAGAACACCATTCTCAAGGTCTATGACGGACGCTTCAAGGACATCTTCCAGGACATCTTCGACAAGGAATTCAAGTCGAAATTCGACGCCAAGAAGATCACCTACGAGCATCGCCTGATCGACGACATGGTCGCCGCCGCGATGAAGTGGTCCGGCGGCTATGTCTGGGCCTGCAAGAACTACGACGGCGACGTGCAGTCCGACACCATCGCGCAGGGCTACGGCTCGCTCGGCCTGATGACCTCGGTGCTGATGACGCCGGACGGCAAGACGGTCGAAGCCGAAGCCGCCCACGGCACGGTGACCCGGCACTTCCGCGAGCACGAGAAGGGCAAGGAGACCTCGACCAACTCGATCGCGTCGATCTTCGCCTGGACCCGCGGCCTGTCGCACCGCGCCAAGCTCGACAACAATGCCGAGTTGGCGAAGTTCGCCGCCACGCTGGAGAAGGTCTGCGTCGACACCGTCGAGGCCGGCTATATGACCAAGGACCTCGCGCTGCTGGTCGGCGCCGACCAGCGCTGGCTCTCCACCACCGGCTTCCTCGACAAGATCGCGGAGAACCTGACCAAGGCGGTGGCTGCGTAAGCGGCCACCCGCCCTCTAACGACGAACGTCATTCCGGGATGGTCAGAAGGACCAGACCCGGAATTTCGTCCGACAACTTCTGGATTCCGGGTTCATCGCTGCGCGATGCCCCGGAATGACTGGAGCGAGGTTGCTGCGCCGCCGAGTTTATCAATCGGTCCCGTCACAGACGATATCCTCTGGCTTCTTGCAATGACGAAACACAGGATGGAAGCGCATGGCCATGCACGGGAAATCTGCACTCGCTTTATCGCTGCTGGCGGCCTTCCTCGGGCCGGCATCCGCCGAAACACCGTTCCCCGCCGCCATCGCAGCGCCGGGTGAAACGCCGGTAATCACCGCGCACGCCATCGGCACGCAGGTCTATGAATGCAAGGCCGGCGCTGATGGCAAGCTCGCCTGGACGTTCCGCGAACCGGCCGCGACGCTGACGGCCGGCGACAAGATCGTCGCCCGTCATTACGCTGGTCCGACCTGGGAATTCAGCGACGGCAGTGCGGTGGTCGGTAAAGCCATCGGCAATGCGCCCGGCACGACCGCCAACGATATCGCCTGGCTCAAGCTCGATGTGGTCTCCCACCGCGGCAGCGGCACTGTCTCCGACGTCGACATGGTGCAGCGGATCAACACGGTCGGCGGCGTGCTCGCGGGCGAATGCGACAAGCCCGGCACCACCCGCGCGATGCCTTATTCGGCCGATTACGTGTTCCTGCGCAAGGGTTAGATCTCTATTTCTGACGCGTTTTCTTCACGCGAACCGGTATCCACTTCGCTCGAAAACGCTATCGGGGCGCCTCACACGCCCGCCATCGCCTTTTCGATCGCCGACAGCGCGGCGTCAGCCTTGGCGCCATCCGGGCCGCCGGCCTGCGCCATGTCGGGCCGTCCGCCACCGCCCTTGCCGCCAAGCGCTTCGGACGCCACCCGCACCAGATCGACCGCGTTGTAGCGCGAGGTGAGATCTGAGGTGACGCCGACCACGACGCCGGCCTTGCCGTCCGCGGTAACGCCGACAATCGCGACCACGCCGGAACCAAGTTGTTTCTTGCCGTCGTCGACCAGGCTCTTGAGGTCCTTGGTCTCGACACCTTCGACCGCGCGCGCCATCAGCTTGACGTTGCCGATCTCGCGCACGGCATTGCCGCCCCCCGCCGCGCCGTTTGCCGAACCGCCGCCCATCGCGAGCTTCTTGCGCACGTCCGACAGGTCGCGCTCCAGCTTCTTGCGTTCTTCCATCAGCGCGGTAATGCGCGACGGCATGTCCTCAAGCGTGGTGCGCAATTCGGACGCCGCGGTCTTGGCCAGCGCGACGGTGTCGTTGGCGTGATGCCGCGCATGACGCCCGGTCAGCGCCTCGATGCGGCGCACGCCGGAGGCGACGGCGCTCTCGCCGGTCACCGAGATCAGGCCGATATCGCCGGTGCGGCGAACATGGGTGCCTCCGCATAATTCCACCGACCAGCCGAGCGCGTTCTGGCCGTGCTCGCGCGCGGTCTTGCCCATCGAGACCACGCGGACCTCGTCGCCGTATTTTTCACCGAACAGCGCCCGGGCGCCGGCGTCGCGGGCCTCGTCCACGCCCATCAGCCGCGTCGTAACCTCGTCATTCTCCAGCACCACCTCGTTGGCGATATCCTCGACGCGGGCGAGTTCTTCCGGCGTGATCGGCTTCGGATGCACGAAGTCAAAGCGCAGCCGGTCCGGCGCCACCAGCGAACCGCGCTGGGCGATGTGATCGCCGAGCACCTGGCGCAGCGCCTCGTGCAAGAGATGCGTCGCCGAGTGATTGGCGCGGATCGAGGTGCGCCTGACATGATCGACTTCGAGCGACAGCGCCGTGCCCGGCTTCAGCGTGCCCTGCTCCACGGTGCCCAGATGCACGAACAGGTCGCCGGCCTTCTTCTGGGTATCGGTGACGCGGAAGCGCACCCCGTCGCCGGTCATCAGGCCGGTGTCGCCAACCTGGCCGCCGGACTCCGCATAAAACGGCGTCTGGTTCAGGACGATGGCGCCGGCCTCGCCGGCCTTGAGGCTGTCGGCCTCCTTGCCATCCTTCACCAATGCGCCGACCACGCCTTCGGCGGTCTCGGTGCCGTAACCCAGAAATTCCGTGGCGCCGAGCTTCTCGCGCAGCGGAAACCAGACATTCTCGGCCGCCGCCTCGCCCGAGCCCGCCCAGGCCGCGCGCGCCTTGGCACGCTGCCGGTCCATGGCATCGGTGAAGGAGGCGATATCGACGCCGATGCCGCGGTTGCGCAGCGCATCCTGGGTGAGGTCGAGCGGAAAACCATAGGTGTCGTACAGCGTAAAGGCCGTATCGCCGTCGAACATGTCGCCCTTTTTGAGCGAGCTGCTTTTCTCATCCAGGATGGTCAGGCCGCGCTCCAGCGTCTTGCGGAAGCGCGTCTCTTCCAGCCGCAGCGTTTCCTCGATCAGCTTTTCGGCGCGCACCAGTTCGGGATAGGCCTGCCCCATCTCGCGCACCAGCGCCCACACCAGACGATGCATCAGGGGCTCGCGCGCACCGAGCAATTGCGCATGGCGCATGGCGCGGCGCATGATCCGGCGCAGCACATAGCCGCGGCCTTCGTTCGACGGCAGCACGCCGTCGGCGATCAGGAACGACGAGGCGCGCAGATGGTCGGCGATGACGCGCAGCGAGGCCTTGTGCGGCCCTTGCGGATCGGCGCCGGTCAGATCCGAAATCGCGCGGATCAGGGCAACGAACAGGTCGATGTCGTAATTGTCGTGCTTGCCCTGCAGCACGGCGGCGACGCGCTCCAGGCCGGCGCCGGTGTCGATCGAGGGCCTCGGCAAGGGATTGCGGACGCCGCCTTCGAGCTGCTCGTATTGCATGAACACGAGATTCCAGATCTCGATGAAGCGGTCGCCGTCCGCCTCCGCCGAGCCCGGCGGTCCGCCCCAGACCTTGTCGCCGTGATCGTAGAAGATCTCCGAACAGGGGCCGCAGGGACCGGTATCGCCCATCTGCCAGAAATTGTCGGAGCCGGCGATGCGGATGATCCGCGACTCGGGGAGGCCCGCGATCTTCTTCCAGAGGTTATAGGCCTCGTCGTCGTCGATATAGACGGTCGCGGTCAGCTTGTCCTTCGGCAGGCCGAATTCCTGGGTGACGAGTTTCCAGGCCAGTTCGATCGCGCGATCCTTGAAGTAATCGCCGAACGAGAAATTGCCGAGCATCTCGAAAAAAGTGTGATGCCGCGCGGTGTAGCCGACATTGTCGAGGTCGTTGTGCTTGCCGCCGGCGCGCACGCATTTCTGCGAGGTGGTGGCGCGCTGATACGGGCGCTTCTCGACCCCGGTGAAGACATTCTTGAACTGCACCATGCCGGCATTGGTGAACATCAAGGTCGGGTCGTTGCGCGGCACCAGCGGCGACGACGGCACGATCTCGTGACCGTTCCCGGCAAAGAAGTTCAGAAATGTCGACCTGATCTCGTTGACGCCGCTCATGTTCATCCAATCGCAAAACGGCCGGGAACCTGCCGCAAACAGCTAAACATTATTTCGCAACGCTTTTAGACAAGGGGACCCGCGGTGTCCAGAAACTGTGCAAGCGGATCATGGGCTTGCCGCATTGTACTAAACCTCGTTGATAGATGCGGCGGCTGCGTTGACAGGATCGGGGTCGCCGTGGTTTCTTCGCACCCGTTGACAGTCGCGTCGGGAGAGACCGGCCTAGCGTCGGCGCCGAAGGAGCAACCGCCCCGGAAACTCTCAGGCAAAAGAACCGCGTGACTTGCTAGCATCTGGAAAGAGACGCCAAAGGGCTTGGTCCCGGAAGCGTCCGCCGACGGGATAATACTCTCAGGCACAGCGACAGATGGGGCTTTCTGTGGGTTTTTACGAGGAATGGTCCTCGCAAAAACCAGGAGAGGCCCCGACGATGCTCGCACGCGACGACCAAGTTTCCTTGAAACATACCCCGCTCCACGCCCTGCATGTGGCCCTGGGCGGCAAGATGGTGCCGTTCGCCGGCTATGACATGCCGGTGCAATATGCAACCGGCGTGCTGAAGGAACATCTGCACACCCGCGGCAATGCCGGCCTGTTCGACGTGTCCCATATGGGCCAGATCGCGCTCCGTCCGAAATCGGGCAAGGTCGAGGACGCCGCGACGGCGCTGGAACGGCTGGTGCCGCAGGACATCTTGGCGCTCGCGCCCGGCCGCCAGCGTTACGCTCAATTCACCAACGAAGCCGGCGGCATTTTAGATGATTTGATGGTGGCCAATTTCGGCGACCATCTGTTTCTGGTCGTCAACGCCGCCTGCAAGGCCGAGGACGAGGCGCATCTGCGCGCCCATCTGTCGGACGTTTGCGTGATCGAGCCGCTGCCCGAGCGGGCGCTGATCGCCTTGCAGGGGCCGAAGGCCGAAACGATACTGGCGAAATTTTGTGCAGACGTGGCGGCGATGCGGTTCATGGATTCCGGGCCGCGCCGCGTCGACGGCATCGACTGCTTCGTCTCGCGCTCCGGCTACACCGGCGAGGACGGTTTCGAGATCTCGGTTCCCGCTGAAAGGGCCGAGGCGTTCGCCCGGAGCCTGCTTTCGACCGCCGACGTGCTGCCGATCGGGTTAGGGGCGCGTGACAGTCTCCGGCTGGAGGCCGGGCTTTGCCTCTATGGCCACGACATCGACACCACGACGACGCCGGTCGAAGGCGCGCTGGAATGGTCGATCCAGAAAAGCCGCCGCACCGGTGGCGCGCGCGCCGGCGGCTTCCCCGGCGCCGGGGTGATTCTTCCGCAGTTCGAGAAGGGCGCTTCGCGCCGCCGTGTCGGTCTGCGTCCCGAAGGCCGCGCGCCGGTGCGCGAGGGCGCGGCGCTGTATGCGGACGCCACCTCATCCGAGCCGATCGGCATGGTCACCTCGGGCGGGTTCGGCCCGAGCCTGAATGCGCCGGTGGCGATGGGCTACCTGCCCTCGTCCCTCGCCGCCACCGGTTCGTCCGTGTTTGCCGAAGTCCGCGGCCAGCGCCTGCCGATGCGGGTTTCGCCGATGCCGTTCGTTCCCAACACCTACAAACGTTAAACGCCAGAGGTTCCATCATGACCACGCTGTTCACCCCCGATCACGAATGGCTCCGCATCGAGGGCGATATCGCCACCGTCGGCGTCACCGATTACGCCCAGTCGCAGCTCGGCGACGTGGTGTTCGTCGAACTGCCGAAGATCGGCCGCAGCCTCAAGAAGGCCGAGGCCGCGGCCGTCGTCGAATCCGTCAAAGCCGCCTCCGACGTCTATGCGCCGATCTCGGGCGAGGTGATCGAGGTCAATGATGCGCTCACCGCCGAGCCCGCTCTGGTCAATTCCGATGCCGGCGGCAAGGCCTGGTTCTTCAAACTGAAGATCGCCGACAAGAGCGAACTCGACGGCCTGATGGACGAGGCCGCCTACGCCAAGCACATCGCGTGAGGGAATCATCATGAACGCGCCGTTCAAACCTGCCAGCGAAGCCGCCGCCACGTTCGCGCGGCGTCACATCGGCCCCTCGCCCCGCGACATCGCCGCGATGCTGGAAACCGTTGGCGCCGGGAATCTCGACGCGCTGATGGCCGAGACGCTGCCCGCCTCGATCCGGCAGAAGACGCCGCTGGATCTTGGCGCGGCCCTGAGCGAAACCGAAGCACTGGCGCATATGCGCAAGCTGGCGTCGCAGAACCGGATCTTCACCTCGCTGATCGGCCAAGGCTATTCCGGCACGATTTTGCCGGCGGTGATCCAGCGCAACATCCTGGAGAACCCGGCCTGGTACACGGCCTATACACCCTATCAGCCGGAGATCAGCCAGGGCCGGCTCGAGGCGCTGTTCAATTTCCAGACCATGATCTGCGACCTCACCGGCCTCGATGTCGCCAACGCTTCGCTGCTCGATGAGGCTACAGCCGCGGCGGAGGCGATGGCGCTGGCCGAACGCGCCGCGCAGGCGAAAACAAAATCGTTCTTCGTCGATGCGGGCGTGCATCCGCAGACCCTGGCGGTGCTGCGCACCCGGGCCGAGCCATTGGGCTGGAATCTGATCGTCGGCGATCCGGCTCACGATCTCGACCGTGCGGACGTGTTCGGCGGCCTGCTGCAATATCCTGATACGACGGGCGCGGTGCGCGACCTCAAGCCCGCGATCGCATCCCTCCATGCCAAGGGCGCGCTGGCGATCGTCGCAGCCGACCTGCTGGCCCTGACGCTGCTCGCCTCCCCCGGCGAACTCGGCGCGGATGTCGCGATCGGGTCGGCGCAGCGCTTCGGCGTGCCGATGGGTTATGGCGGTCCGCACGCCGCCTACATGGCGGTGCGCGATGCGCTCAAGCGCTCCCTGCCCGGGCGTATCGTCGGGCTTTCGGTGGATTCGCGGGGACAACCCGCCTACCGGCTGGCGCTGCAAACCCGCGAGCAGCATATCCGCCGCGAAAAGGCGACCTCGAACATCTGCACGGCGCAGGTATTGCTCGCGGTGATCGCCTCGATGTACGCGGTCTATCACGGTCCGGAAGGACTGACCGAGATCGCACGCAGTATCCATCGCCGCACAGCGGTGCTGGCGGCCGGACTGCGCAAGCTCGGCTTTGCGCCAAAATCGGAAAGCTTCTTCGACACGGTGACGGTGGAGGCCGGCGCAGGCCGCGACGGGATCATTGCCCGCGCGCTTGCCGAGAAGATCAACCTGCGGATCGGGGAAAGCACGCTCGGCATCGCGCTGGACGAGACGACGACCGCCGCCACCGTCGAGGCGGTATGGCGCGCCTTCGGCGGCACGCTCGCCTATGCCGACGTCGAAACAGGCGCGCGCGAGACGCTGCCGGCCGAATTGAAGCGCAGCAGCGCCTTCCTCACCCATCCGGTGTTCCACGCGTATCGCTCCGAGACCGAGCTGTTGCGCTACATGCGCAAGCTCAGCGACCGCGACCTCGCGCTCGACCGCGCGATGATTCCGCTCGGCTCCTGCACCATGAAGCTCAACGCGACCTCCGAGATGATCCCGCTGACCTGGCCGGAATTCGGCGACCTGCATCCGTTCACGCCGCGCGACCAGGCCGCGGGCTATCACGCGCTGTTTGCGCAATTGGAAAAATGGCTGTGCGACATCACCGGCTACGACGCGGTCTCGCTGCAGCCGAATTCCGGCGCGCAGGGCGAATATGCCGGCCTGCTCGCGATCCGCGGCTATCACGCCGCGCGCGGCGAGCCGCACCGCAACATCTGCCTGATCCCCTCCTCGGCGCACGGCACCAATCCGGCTTCGGCCAGCATGGCCGGCATGACGGTGGTGGTGGTCGCCTGCGACAAGCGCGGCGATGTCGATGTCAATGATCTGCGCGCCAAGGCCGAACAGCATTCGAAAAACCTCGCCGCCGTGATGATCACCTATCCCTCGACCCACGGCGTGTTCGAGGAGCATGTCCGCGAGATCTGCGACATCGTGCATGGCCATGGCGGCCAAGTTTACCTCGACGGCGCCAACATGAATGCGCAGGTCGGGCTGTCGCAGCCCGGCGATTACGGCTCCGACGTCAGCCATCTCAATCTGCACAAGACGTTCTGCATCCCACATGGCGGCGGCGGTCCGGGCGTGGGGCCGATCGGCGTCAAGGCCCATCTGGCGCCGTTCCTACCCGGTCATCCCGCCACCGATGGCGCTACGCCACACGCGGCCGGACCGGTGTCGGCGGCGCCGTTCGGATCGGCGTCGATCCTGACGATCTCCTACGTCTACATCCTGATGATGTCGGGCGAAGGACTGACGCGCGCCACCGAGATCGCGATCCTCAACGCCAACTACATCGCGGCGCGGCTGGATGCGCATTTCCCGGTGCTGTACCGCAATGCGCGCGGACGCGTGGCGCATGAATGCATCGTCGATCCGCGGCCGCTGAAGAATTCGAGCGGCGTCACCGTCGACGACATCGCCAAGCGGCTGATCGACTACGGCTTCCACGCGCCGACCATGAGCTTCCCGGTGCCGGGTACGCTGATGATCGAGCCGACCGAATCCGAATCGAAGGCGGAGCTGGATCGTTTCTGCGACGCCATGATCGCGATCCGCCGCGAGATCGGAGAGATCGAGCAAGGCCGCTGGAAGGTCGAGGCCTCGCCGCTGCGCCATGCGCCGCACACCGTACACGACATCGCCGACGATACATGGGCGCGCGCCTATGGCCGCGCCGAGGGCTGCTTCCCGGCAGGCAGCTCCCGCACCGACAAATACTGGTGCCCGGTCGGGCGGGTCGACAATGTCTATGGCGACCGCAACCTGGTCTGCTCCTGCCCGCCGGTTGAGGCGTACGCGCAGGCGGCGGAATAAAACGACGATATCCTACAATTCGTCATGGCCGGGTTTGTCCCGGCCATTCACGTTCCTACTGCAATGACGGCGGATAACACATCAGCAAAACAGGCGCCGGGACGTCGGCTACTCAACGTCCCCAGCGCCCCGTCCAGCGGTTAGGCATCAGGGTGCGATCAGGACCGGATCCCAGCGCCAAAGGTGATCATTGGTTAGCCTAGTGCCGCCCCACCAGCGATCGATCGGGTTATGCCGGCTGAAATCCTCAGCCTGTATCAAAATTGCCTTACCGAGCGCCGTGAGCGAAAGGCTGCTTGCTTTGTATCGCTCGTAGCGCTCACGCAACTCGTGCATTTCAATCCTGAACGGCCATTCCGCCAGGCCGGAGATCGCGGGCACCGGAGCCAACGCAAGCCCCTCCAGCAGGGTACCGGCCTCCCAATATCCAAACACGCGACGCTGAAAGCGCTGTCTGTAATGAGGAAACACGTCGAACGGATGTCCATAGCCCGCCGAGATCAGCTCCAGAATCCGCATTTCTGATGCACCAAGTCCGGTCGCGCGCCCAGGCAATTCCTCGAGCATTTCCACGACGCAGCGCCGGAGTTGCGGGAGGATGCTCAAATCCCTGGTCAGCAGGTTGAACCAGGATTGAGGCGTTGACGCTCGATAAGCCTGCCAGGCAAGATGTGCGATCTCGAGATGATCGTGCGTGATTTCGACGCCCGCAAACTTCCATTTGGCAAGTTGCTCTGGTGCGGCCTCGCGAAGGGAGGCATCCACGTAACGCAGAACCAAGTTTGTCACGGCCTTTGGGTGAGCATGCAGGTGGTCCAACAGCCAAATCAATACCAGTTGATCGTTCGGCTCCGTTTCCATCCACAATTCGACCGTCTCACAACGTCGGCACAGCTCGATCAATCCGAGATCGTCTGCGCCGATCTTCTTCACAATCGGCTGGGAGACATAATCGAGCCAATGCCCGCGTGGCTTTTGTGTCGTCCGCGCGGCCAACATCGCGGTGAGTTCCGCGTCTGACGGTAACGGCCCCCACACAAGCCGAGGCTCAACCGGAATTACGATGTCCGCCAGACCGGCCCCTTTGAGGCCGCCTGCGCTGGAGCTATGAGCCGTCAGGATCAGACGTGTCATGTTTCTTGCCGGCCGCACAAAACAAACGGGCGCCGGGACGTCAGCTATTCACCGTCCCCAGCGCCCGCGTATCGAAACCCAAGCCGCTCAAATCAAGCCGCTCAGCTCAAGTCCGGAAACCCCTCACTCCTCCGCCGGCTCCTCGCCGTCGGCGTCGCGCTCGGCCGGGCCGGCCAGGATCTGTTCGGCGATCAGGCCGGAATTCTGGCGGATAGCCACCTCGATCTTCGCGGTCATGTCGGGGTTGGCCTTGAGGAACGCTTTTGAATTCTCGCGGCCCTGCCCCAGCCGCTGGCTGTCATAGGAGAACCAGGCGCCGGACTTCTCGACGATGCCGGCCTTGACGCCGAGATCGAGAATTTCGCCCATCTTGGAGACGCCCTCGCCATACATGATGTCGAATTCGACCTGCTTGAACGGCGGCGCCAGCTTGTTCTTCACCACCTTGACGCGGGTGGTGTTGCCGACCACCTCGTCGCGCTCCTTGATCGCACCGATGCGGCGGATGTCGAGGCGGACGGAGGCGTAGAATTTCAGCGCATTGCCGCCGGTGGTGGTTTCCGGCGAGCCGTACATCACGCCGATCTTCATGCGGATCTGGTTGATGAAGATCACCATGGTATTGGATTTGTTGATCGAGGCGGTGAGCTTGCGCAGCGCCTGGCTCATCAGCCGCGCCTGCAGACCGGGCAGCGCATCGCCCATCTCGCCCTCGAGTTCGGCCTTCGGCACCAGCGCCGCCACCGAATCGACCACCAGCACATCGACCGCGCCGGAGCGCACCAGGGTGTCGCAGATTTCCAGCGCCTGCTCGCCGGTGTCGGGCTGCGAGATCAGGAGTTCGTCGATATTGACCCCGAGCTTGCGGGCATAGACCGGATCGAGCGCATGTTCGGCGTCGATGAAGGCGCAGATGCCGCCCTTCTTCTGGCCTTCCGCCACCGTGTGCAGCGCCAGCGTGGTCTTGCCCGAGGATTCCGGCCCGTAGATCTCGACCACCCGTCCCCGCGGCAGGCCGCCGACGCCGAGCGCGATATCGAGCCCGAGCGACCCCGAGGAGATGGTCTCGATGTCCATCGAGCGGTCGTTCTTGCCCAGCTTCATCACCGAGCCCTTGCCGAACTGACGCTCGATCTGGGAAAGCGCGGCGGACAGGGCCTTGGTCTTGTCCATGGAAGATCCTTCGACGATACGCAGGGCGGTGGCGGACATTGTGGTGCTCCTTATGGCGAGGATTCGCTAGCGGGACAAACGGCGGTGTGGATCGAGGGCGTCTGGATCGAGCAATTGGTTCAGCTTAGGGAACCTTGTACCACGTTTGTTCCATGTTCGCAATATGTTCTTTCGAATTGGGGTATTGGCCCCTTTCCATCCCGCTGTTCACGGAGTGGTCCCTTTTGAAAATGCTACGGCTTTTTGAACAACGCTGGCTTGGGCTGCACTGCCTCCCAAAGGCCGACGATTTGCCTGCATGCGCTCCGGATGTCGCGAAGGCGAATGGCATGATCTGGAGCGGGGCCAATCCTCTCTCCAAGGCGCACGTCAGCCACGAAACACAGGTCACGGTCGGGAATCCCGAGCGCGCCCTTTTGGGCTTCCAGCAGAAGCTGCTGCATTGCGACTATGTAGCGCGCCATTTCTCGCCGAATTTCCCCGCGCCTTGTCCGGGTTTCCGGCATCTTGCCTCCGGCAGGATCAGGTGCCTTGGCCACGCGCACGATACCGGCGCCGACCCGGTTCTTGCCTCCGCCGCCGACGATGAAATCGGGACGAATCGAGACCATGACCCCTTCGATTTCGATTGCTTCAAAGTTCGGCGGGGCGCTCAACGCCATCGATCGGAGTCCGAGAGCGTTTTCGTTTCGCTCGAACAGATCAATGATTTCGAGGCAACGCAGGGCTTCGTCTTTGGCTTTCGGGGTTATATCGGCCGCCGCGCTCTTTATGGTTAACTCATCCTTAACCCGAAGCAGAGTGTCCTGTGAGCGTCGCGGGTCTTGGTTATACGCCCGCAATGCCCTCATTGCTGCGCCATTGGCGGTTACAATCGTGGATGTGGAGTACTTGCTGTCATGCAAGATGTTCTGTTGCCCATCTGGGCGAAGAATCAAATATTTGGCTAGGGCAGCCGCAGACAGACGAGGTTCGCGCCGTTCGCGGACCGAGGGATGAAGAGCAGGAGACGAAGCCATGGATGAAGACCTATCGGTTGCAATCGACAATCACAAAACACTGTGGCTTACAGAGATTTCGCGCGTCACCTTTGAGGACCAGGCCCTTGATGATCTTGGGGGAGATGGCGGTGTATTCGTCGTTTTGGAAGATGTCGCCGAAGGCACGTTTGAAGTACTTGCAAAGGCCACTTCAATCTGGGCAGGCGAATCACTGCTAAACATTATTGCCAGCACTCTTCGAAAACCGCCACATTTAACGCTCGTTTCTTGAGTCCTCGATCATTTCCCCTGCGAATCCCCATACGGCGGAGGCGGCAAGCCTTGTGCCTTACGATATTCCGCATCACCCGGAGGCGGAGGAATCTTGTTCGTTGGCGCATCTTTGTAAATCAGCTTGAAGCTTCCTTCCAAAAGCTGAAGCCATAGCTTGCGGTCGGCTTCAGGCCAAACGTCGCCGGTCTTAGGAAGGCGCTTTAACAGGCCGTCGATGATTGGATCGATTGAAGGCGGGTTTTCATCTCCGCCTCCGCCGCCCGATCGCATACGGTCGTTGTCAGCAGGCTTATCCTGCTGGCGCTGCCCCTCATCCTTTTGCGCGATCCCGGGCTTCACAAAGCGACCAGTGCTCGTATCAATAAATCCGGCGTACTGAGCGGATTTCATGAAAGTCTGGCGTGCGCGCTCCTTTTGCTTAGGTGAGACCCCAAGCTGTTCCATCTGCCGTTCAATCGCAGGCGGCGGCGGCAATGCATTGCCCTTGTACTGATCGTACATGACGCGGAATAGTTCGACATTGAGAAACGCCGCAATGCGGGCAATCCGTTCATTCCCTGAGTTGTCGATCACATCACGCCCGGGCTGAGTCAGAGTGACCCTTCCTTGGCCGGTTTCAATCAAGCCGAACATGCGTGCTGCACCAATACGCGTTCGGAACGTCCCGCCCGTAGCGGTTTGCCCCATCCATGCAGCAAGTTCCTCAAGCTCACAGGAGCTACCGGCTTTCGTATGGATGGTTTGCGCGATATCTACCGCGCTTTCTAAATCCGCATACGGAAACTCAATTTCCGACCGAAAACGCTTCTTTTCATCGGCCTTAGCGGCCTCCGCAGTGCCCGCATTATCGTTGCCTGCCATTGGTCTCTCCTGACCGTTTCAAGTCTGTCCGTATACCTCTTCTCACGGAACGGCTATTTCGTCAATTTTTTTCTTGTTTCTATTTTTCGTCATTGACGATGACAAGAAAATCCGTATTACTCGTTGTCAGGAGATTGACCATGACAAGAGTTTGAGTCCTCCGAAGCGCTGGCCGAGCGTCGAAGGGCACGGAAAAAGGAAGGGCCGCTGCGATCTCCCCTCGAAAAGGAACGCAACGGCCCTGCAATCGGCTTCAAAACTGCCCCTTGGTCTAACGGTAGGACGCTCGCTTTTACAGGCTGGGAGGTCCGGGTCCGAATCCCGGCGGGGCCGCCAAGATACGAATTAGTGGGACCGCCGTGGTTGCAGCCGCAACGGCCCCGATCAACCGCCCCGGGGATGAGCCCGAAGCGAATGACTATCTAGCAAATATATGCCTTGCAGGGCTGATTTGCTAGAGTCTCGCCGAAAGCCATCCCTTCAACCCGAAGGATGAGCTTCGTGAACAATCTTTCCCGCGAAAAGCAGATTGAAGTCATTGCCGCCCTCTGTGAAGGCGTTGGCATCCGCACCGCCGCGCGCCTGACTAGCGTCAACCGCGGTACCGTCGGTAGCCTCGCCTTCTGCGTCGGCATGGGCTGCATGGAGCTGCACGACCGCATGATGGTCGGCATCCGCACGGAGCGCCTGGAATTGGATGAGGCGTGGTCATTCGTCGGCAAGAAGCAAAAGAACGTCCAGCGCCACGAAGTCCACGCCAAGGGCGATCAGTATGTGTTCATCGGCATGGCCGGGACGCAGAAGGCCATCATTAGCTGGGGCGTCGGCAAGCGAAACACGGAGTCCACGATGGACTTCCTGCATGACCTTCGCAGCCGGGTTATCAGCAGCCTGAGATTTCAACAGACGGCTTTAAGCCCTATCTCAGCGCCGTCCGTGATGCCTTTGGCGACAGCGCCTCGCATGGAGTGATCGTAAAGACCTACAGCGTAACCCACCTCGTAAAGGAAGCTCAGGGTCGATACTCGCCTGCCGCCGTAGTAGCAGTAAGCAAAGAGGTAGTATCAGGCGACGCGGATCAGTACATTTCAACCAGCTACGTTGAACGTCAGAACCTTTCGCTGCGCATGGGCCAGCGCCGGTTTACCCGGCTCACCAATGGCTTTTCAAAGAAACTGGATAACCACGTTGCGGCGGTCGCGCTGTACGTGGCACATTACAATCTCTGCCGCGTCCACGAAGCCCTCAAGGCGAGGCGAAGGCGTGGGCGTGGTGGACCGTACTTGGGCCATTGGGCGAGCTTATCGATGCTGCGCTCGCTACACAGCCAATTACGCCGATCCCGAGCGCAGAGCGGCGCAAGCTTTTCACGGTAATCGACGGCGGAAAAGGGTGAGTCAAAGTGACTCACCGAAAAGCCTTGCTGAATCAATGATTCTGCTAGTGTGGTAACTAGCAGGGAGATTCGGATGGCAGACGCGACCTACAATCTAAACGGCGGCTTCAAGCCCACAATGAAAAGGTTCGCTGATCTCAGCGGACCTGATTTTTTTCCCACGCCTCGCTGGGCAACGTTCGCGCTGATTGAAAACGAAAAGTTCAATGGCGAAATTTGGGAAAGCGCCTGTGGTGACGGCACCATGTCACGCGTCCTCGAAGAAACAGGCCAGCCGGTACGTAGCTCTGATCTTTACGACCGCGGTTATGGCGAAACGGGATTTGATTTCCTCACACCGCAATGGTCCGCCGATAACATCGTAACGAACCCGCCCTACAACTGCGCCGAAGGTTTTGTTGAAAACGGCGTGAAGCATTCAAATCGGAAATTTGCGCTGCTCTTGCGGCTGGCCTTTCTCGAAGGGGCCAATCGCGCGAATACGATCTTTTCCAAAATCCCGCCAGCACGCGTGTGGGTTTTTAGCGAGCGGATTACCTTCTACCCACATGGCGTTGAACCAAAGGGTAGTGGCACGACCGCGTATGCTTGGTTCGTCTGGGACAAAGATGCGCCGGGCCAAACCGAATTGAAATGGTTCAAGCCCGGCTACAAGGCGAAGTTTGCCTAAGCGACGTCTTCCTTGCAGGGAAGTGCAAGGCCGCCTTGGATAGCGATAAGCCTGCCTTCGTAGATTGCGTTGCCGGGAGACGCTTTGTGCGAGGTGATGTTGCGCACTTGTTGCTCCCAAACCGCCTCGTTCTGCCTGGTTCCTGATTGCTTCAAATCCTCAGCGGATAACTTGAGGTGATTTGGAATTTCCGCAACTAGCTCTTTGATCGTGGCACGTCCGCTAGGGCGTCCTTTCAGGACGTCTTCAACCGCTTTTGCGACTTCATCCTCTGTTACTCTTGGCATTCCCTGCTCCATTTTGGGTAGAGCCAATCAAATGGAGTTCCCGGTTGTATCTTTTAAGTCAGGTATACTGACATAACGCTATTTTCTTCGATGGCCCCTTTTTGCCAGACTGAGTGGCCCCTTCGGCTCAGACGGAGCATAAGGGTCCAGTACTATTAAAGAACGCCGCCGCTCTTTCATCCCCAAGCTAACCCGCTAGTTATCTTCGGCTTTCAATTCAGACGCCGTGTTTAATTCCGCCGTTCTCCCGGCGAACGGATGTCCGTTTTGTGCGGGGGTCCCAATTCCGCCGCGACTCACGCCGACGCATGGAACATCCTTGCGGGGGAGAAGTGCGATGCGGCCGCCTGTCTATGATGTCTACCGGATGAAGGCCGACCGCTTGCCTGACGGCGCCGGGGAAGCATGGCTCAGAACGTGGCCCGGCGAACGACCGGACCCGGATGACTGGGCCTTCTTCGGAAGGGAGCGGCATCCAAGCAGATGGACGATCGCGGAAATGAACAAAAACGGCTTCTGCTATCGCGAGATCCCGAGTTGGATCCGAAGTGCGAAATGGCACGGCCGCAAATGAACCGCGGCCTCGCTTCATCCCGGCGATAGAAAAGCGATGGCCAGCACCATGAGCCAGCCCACCATCACCAGAGACGCTGCCGCGCCGGCGGTGATCTTGAGTTTCTGCCGGATGGTATAGGGCCTCATCGATATCCGTGGGGCGGCGCGCGGGGCACCCGCCAACAGACTTGTGCTAATGTGCGGTGGTGTTTTCGCCGGACTGGCTGTCGCGCTGCCAATCCTCGATGTCGGCAAGCCGTGTCCAGTATTCGGCGATGCTCATCAGGCGGTGAGCCTCGCTGGCGTTCCGCTCCTTGCCGGCTTGGCCGGCTACCCTGGCGGCCCACTTCCTGAAATCCGGTGACTCGGACATGCCGTCCCTCCAAATTCCGACCTACTCATTACGACTCAAGAACGGCCCTTAGGTTCAATCACGTTTCCTCAACGAACGATGAATAGGCCGGCCGTTCAGCGGCGGCCTGCCCGGAAAACACGGCATGCGCGCGGCAATGTGTTCGCCGCTTTTTCAAAACTACTGATCGGCCTCCGTCGTCGTCCTGCCTTGCCGCAGTTCGCTGGCGGTCACGAAGCGCGCGCCGAGCCGCTCGCCCCGGCGCCAGACCACCGTACACAGCCGGCGCACCTCGCCGTCCGCGGTGAATGCAAGTCCGAACATCTTCGACACCGCCAAGGCGCCGACATCCAGACAAACGCCATGATCGGAAACATCGACGACAATGCATTCGATCCATGCCGCATCCGGCGCAGGAATCAGAAATCCCGTTTTGCGCAGGCCGACCCGGACACCCCTGCGCATGCCGAGATCTTTGGGGTTTCTCGCCATCGGTAAGCCGCGAACCTATAGCGTTTTCGCGCGAAAGCCTGCCGTACCTGGAAGGGCGGGAAGCGGGTCGCATGAAGAAACGCGTCAAAAAAGGACTGGAACCTGGTTCCGATGCGATCGGAACCAAAGCGGCTTTAGGCGAAAAGCTTCAACACCTGCTGGCCAGAACCACTAACAATCCTGCGAAATTTTACTGAAAATCCGCAATTGCGCGCCAGCGCCCAAGAGCCGACGCCTATTGGTTGAATCGAAATCTATGTTCAACTTTCCGTCGCTTCTTCATAGCGTTTTCGAGCGAAGTGGATTCCGGTTGGCGTGAAGAAAACGCATCAAAACAAAAGAGGTGAGCCCGGTTCTGATTCAATCAGAACCGATAAGGCTCTAATCGGCGCTCCGCAGCCGCCGCATCGTGAACTCGATGTCGCCGCCGGGCAGTTCGCGCCAGCTTTCCACGCCGCTCATATAGGCGGCCTTCGGGTAGCGGGAGAGGAAATCGCGCGCCCTGGTCCGGGCCGCCTCGCGCGGCAAGATGAAGGTCTCACGCAGATAACCATCGTCCGGCTTGCGCCGGCCGGCCATTCGGCTTGCGAGATCGCGTGGGGATGAGGCCATGTCGTAAACTCCGACACATCACGACCGGCTCAATATAGTGCGCGCAAACGCTCATCCGAGTCCGCCAGACGCTGCCCCATCGACAAAAGGGCATTTGCAAACCCGAACCGCGCCGCGAGGCATCGGCCTTCGCGCTCGCGTGTCGGGCATCCCAGCCCGCGCCTAGTTTGCGTTGCTACCGGTTTTGATACGCGGCTTGGCCGGGGTCTTGGGGGCCGCAGCCTTCGCCGAGGCCTGCGGCGTGTCACTGCGGACCGCGCCCCAGGGATCGGCGGAGGTCTTGGCGTCCGGAATTTTCCTCAGCGAATCCTGGTAGGCCTTGTCCCGCACCTTGTCGGCCTCGATTTCCTCGGGCGTCTGGGATTTCATTTCCGGAATCAGGTTGATGTTCGGCATTTGCGCATAGGCTGCCCCCGTCAACAGCGCGCCGGTCAGCAACGCGATGAACGCCGCTGCGCATAAAACTCTCATGGGATGCTCCTCATATTGATCGGAAATATACCATCACGCCGGGGGCGAGGCCAAGCACGCAGGTTGGCGCATCACAAGTGGTCCGCCTTGCATGATTTCGGCATCCAATCGTCCCAGATCGGGCCGCATTTGGTACAACCGTTGAGCAGCAGGCCCATCGCGATCACGCCTGAAATCAACACCGATCGCCTGAACATCATCCACCACTCCCGGCCAATTCAATTATACGATCCGAGATCCGGCATTTTCAAGCCGAAGGGCCGCTGGCGCTTGCGGGCGAATGCCGCTCCGCGACAGGCAGAAACATATGGACAAGGAGGAACCAGCATGCAGCGAGAACCCTCGCCTGGAGGGTTCTCGCCGGTGCATTCGTGTTGCACAGCGGGATATCCGCGCGATTCTCAAGGAGCCTATTTCGGCTTCTTCACCGCATCCGGGGGCCGTGCCACGCCCCATGGATCGTATTTTTCCTTGGGCTCGGGTATTTTATCGAGCGCAGCCTTGTAGGCCTTTTCATCGACCTTCGGCTTTTGCGCATCGGTCTTTTTGTCATCGCTTTGATGCCGCTTGCCGCCCATCTGGGCATGAGCAGGCATCGCGATCAGCGCCACCATAGCCGTCGCCATCACGAAGGATTTCATTGCCCAACTCTCCTCGCTGTTTCTTCCTGCCGCCGCTTTTGCCCCGGCAGGCTGCCTGCAACCCGATGATGGTAAACAGGGGACCGGCACATGAGCCAAGCATAACCGTTCGCGCCGCCAGTTTCAGCATCTGGCGTGGGTCGTTACCGAAAATTAAATTGACCGGCGGACGCCGGGTGATGTTAAGCGGCGCGAGGCAGAGGCTGCGAATGGAACGGATCCTTTTTCATATCGTGTTGATCGCAGCCGCAGCGCTCCCGCTGGCGGGATGCGGCTTCGCCGACAGCCATGCGCCGCTGCCGGAGTTCATGCGCACCAAGGACAGCGATCCTCCACCGCTGGAGCCGCCGCCCAATGTCAAGCAGATCGTGCGTGAACATCTGGATTCGGTATTTGTCGCGCAATCGGCTCCGAGCAATGTGCAGGTCTCGGCGGCGCGCCACGATCTTCGCGGCCCGGGCTGGACGGCTTGCGTCAAGGCCGAACTGACGTCAGCCACCGGCAAGCCGCTCGGCGTCGAGACCTATCGCATCACCATCAATGACGGGCTGATCTACGACCGTCGGCGCGCCGAGGACGCAGACAATTGCGTATCGGAGAGTTACGAGCCGATTTAGATTCTTGTTTTGATGCTTCGCGCAAAAACGCGATGGAGCGTCAGGAGGCCCGGATGGCGGCGAAGAAACCTTCGACGCTGTTACTGAGCGTCCCGGATTGCAGCATCAGTTCGCTGGCGGACGACAGCAGTTGAGCGGCGGTCCGGCCGGTTTCGCCGGCGGCCAGACTGACGCCGCTGATGTTGCTCGAAACCTCCTGAGTGCCCCGCGCCGCTTCCTGGATGTTGCGCGCGATCTCGGCCGTGGCCATCCCCTGTTCCTCCACCGCGGCGGCGATGGCCGTGGCGATCTCATTGACCGAGGCGATCGTCACGCCGATTTCCTGGATCGATCCGGCGGATTCCCTGGTCGCTTCCTGGATAGCCAGGATCTGCTGGCCGATCTCGCCGGTCGCCTTCGCGGTCTGTTCCGCCAAGGCCTTTACTTCGGAAGCCACCACGGCAAACCCCCTGCCCGCCTCGCCGGCGCGCGCCGCTTCGATGGTGGCATTCAAGGCCAGCAGATTGGTCTGTCCGGCGATGTCGTTGATGAGATCGACGACGGCGCCGATCCTCTGCGCCGTTTCCGCAAGCGCCTGCATCGCGGTGCTGGATCGGCCGGCCTGCTCCACCGCCATCCCGGTAATTCGAGTGGACTCGGTGACCTGACGGCCGATTTCCGCGACCGACGACGTTAACTCCTCCGAGGCGGACGCCACCATCTGCACATTGGCGGACGCCTCTTCCGAGGCCTCCGCGACCGCGGTCGATTGCCTAGTCGATTCTTCCGCATTGGCGGTCAGGACATCGGCCGCTTTTTGCAAATCGGCCGCCGAGCGGCCGAACGTATTCAGCACGGTCTTTATCTGGCCGTCAAAACCCTGGATTGCAGCAGCCATTTTCTCCTGCCGCTTCTGACGATCCGTCAGCATCGCTTCCTGATAGACCGAGATCGCGATGTCCATGTCCAGCATCACCGCGCAATTCACCGCCGTAAGTACGTCCGACAACCGGCGCGTTCTCCAGCGGTAATGACGAATGGCAATCGTTGTGAGCTGGCTGAGCACAAAATTATAGCCGCCGATATACCACCGCGGCTCCAGCCCGATCTTGTTGTGGATGAGACCGATCGCACGCACGCCCTGCATGTATTCGTGATCGAAACGGCCATTGAACAGCCGGCTCCAATGAGAGCCCTGCGCCGCCTTGAGGCGTGGAATGTCGTTGCCGACCAGCCGCGCAAGGTGAGGCTCCCCGGCGACATGCCGATAGAAGCCCTCGAGAAGCTCGGGCAGCGCCGGTTGCACCACCTTCCAATATTCGCGCAACAGTTCGCCGGTCCCGGCGTCGATGCGCATGAAACGCATCCGTGTTTCGCGATCCTGAGCGGCGTCGGCGGCAATCGGTCCTGCCATGAACCTGTCCTTCATGAACCCCTGATCCTTTGACTGAAGGAAATTTTGACGGGAGGAAATTTCATCGGACGGATTTCGTCCCGAAAACGCAGAGCCCGTTGAGGCGCACACGAATGCGATATGCTAGCAGCGGAAGGTTAAATCGATTCTGTGTTAAATTCCGAGCGCCATAACTTGATTTAGGTTGTTGATCTACATCAAGGCAAACCTGCCGACGCCGATCTTGTTCAAGCTGCGCTCGCTGCATACGATCGATGGAGCGGAATCGAGAGAACGAATGGCGACTTGGATTTTAATTTGCGCCACTTTTAATTTGAGCCGCGATCCAATTCTGATAGAGGCAGTTGCAATTTCCGGCATGCGCCGGAAAAATTTCAGTCACTTTGCGTAGAAACCCTTTAGCGAGCCAAGTTGGCAAAGTACCCCGAAATACAATTTGCATCACTCTGCGTAACCTGCCCCAACCGCATATCCGGCTTTTGCGGCGCCCTGCTCGGACCGCCTCCGGAAGACCGGACGGCAGACCAGAAGCCCGGTTGGCAGAATTTCGTTTCGGCCCGGGCGGGCAAACAGCTCGCCGACCGGAATCAGGCTTCCGGCGACGTGTTCGTGCTCTGCTCGGGCTGGGCTTTCCGATATTTCCAGCTTGCCGATGGCCGCCGGCAAATCCTGAAATTCCTGCTGCCCGGAGATCTGTTTTCGCCTGTCGCCATCTTCGAAAAAACATTCCTTTTCTCGGTCAAGGCATTGACCGAAGTGGGGGTGAGCGGATTCGCGCGTTCTGCGATCCATGCGAAATGCACCGCCAGTCCAGACGTTCAGTCGGCCATCGTGAATTCGTGCATCGCCGAGGCTCGCGACACCACCGAGCTTCTTACCGCATTGGGCCAACGTTCGGCCGAAGAACGCATCGCCCATCTGCTGCTGCATTTGATGCCGCGCATCGCGGCCCGCAACGTGATCCGGGACCAACGCTATCCCTTTCCATTGCGCCAGCAGCACATCGCCGACGCGGTCGGACTGACTCCGGTGCATGTCAGCCGGATATTCAGACTGCTCCGCGACCGCCACCTTCTGGAATTATCGGAAGGCGTGCTGAAGATTCTCGACCTTCCGGAACTGGAGAGAATCGGGGCGCTGAAATGATGGCGATCGGGTCATAGCGTTTTCGAGCGAAAGCCCGCCCGCATTTGGATAGCTGGCCGATGCCGGCCCGGACGCCCGGATTCGTTTACGCAGCCTCGTCCGCCCGCGCGACCAGTTCCAGCGCAGCAAAGTCGATCTCCGCCAGCGGGCGCGGCCGACCGTAAAGATATCCCTGCACGTAATTCACGCCATGGGCCCGCAGCAGATCAAACTGCGCGTTGGTTTCCACGCCTTCGGCGGTCACGGCAATCTGCAGTTCCTGGGCGAGCGTCAGGATCGACGCCACCACGGCCGTACAATCGGCCCGCGTCAGCAACCCCTGCGTAAACGACTTATCGATTTTTATTTTGTCGAATGGAAACAACAATAGGTAGCTGAGCGATGCGTAGCCCGTTCCGAAATCGTCGAGGACGATGGTTATGCCGCGGTTCTTGAGCTCTTGAATGACCAGGACGTTGCTTTCCTGGTCTTTCAGCAGCAACGATTCGGTGATCTCCAGTTCCAACCGCCCCGGCGCCAGCCCGGTTTCCACCAGCACGCGCCGGATCATTTCGAATAGCGTGCCGGTGCGGAATTGCGCGGCCGACAGATTGACCGCCACCTTGACGCTGTCAGGCCAGGAAACCGCGTCCGCGCATGCTCTTTGCAGGATCCATTGCCCCAGTGGCTCCATGAGCCCGGTTTCTTCAGCGATGCCGATGAAACGGTCTGGCGCCAGCAGGCCCTCGACCGGATGGCGCCACCTGACCAGCGTTTCCATTCCGTGCAGCCGCAACGTCCTGGTATCGAACAGCGGCTGGTAATGCAGTTCAAATTCGTTGCGCGACAGCGCTCCCCGCATGTCGTTGACAAGCTGAAGCCGCGCGATGGCCTTTTCGCCCAGATCCTCGTCGAAGAAGCTGAAGCCGTTGCGTCCCTCGGACTTCACCCGGTACATCGCGAGGTCGGCCTTTTTGAGCAGTTCCTCGACATCGGTGCCGTTCACCGGAGCGAGCGCGATGCCGATGCTGGCTCCGACACCAACATCCCGCCCTTCCAGATGAAACGGCCTCGCGACCGTTTCCAGGATCCCGACCGCCAGTTCGATCGCATCATCCCTCTGATCCGTTACCTCCGTTTGAATGATCGCGAATTCATCGCCGCCGAGCCGCGCCACGATGTCCGTTTCACGGAGCGATGATTTCAGGCGGCACGCCAGCTCTGTGAGCAGGTGATCTCCGGCGGCATGGCCCAGTGTGTCGTTAACATGCTTGAAGCCGTCGAGATCGAGCAGACAAACGGTCATGCCGCGCCGCCGCATATCGACCAGCGCTCCGTTGGCTCTTTCCAGCAGCGAGGTCCTGTTCGCAAGTCCGGTCAACGCATCGTGGCTGGCAGCATAGGAAATCTGGGCTTCGGCGCATTTCCGCGCCGTGATATCGATCCGGATCGCCATATAGGAAACAGGCTTGCCGTTGACCCCGAGTTGCGGCGTGATGACCGTGTCGACCCAATAGAACGAGCCGTTCTTGGCCCTGTTGCACAATTCACCGCGCCAGACATTGCCGCGCGCGATGCATTGGTACATCGCGCGGAAGAAGGCCGTCGAATGCGCGCCGGAATTCAGAATGCGGTGGTTCTGCCCCAGCAATTCGGTGCGGGAATATCCGCTGATCTTGCAGAAATTCTCGTTGGCATAGGTGATGTTGCCGCGCAGGTCCGTCACCGCGACGATGACGGCTTGATCGATGGCATATTGTTTTTCGATCAGCTCCTGCCTGGCCGCCTGGGCGCGGGCTTCCGCCAGCCACGGATCGGTGATGTCCTTGTGAACCTCGATCAACCCGCCATCGCGCATGGGATGGCGGGTGACGGCGAATATATTTCCATTCCTGAGTTCGTCGGTCGTATCGAGCGCCTCCCGGGAAAGGGCATTGCCGAGGCAATCGGCGATATACGACTCCGCATTCAGCGGACCGCAGGACGACGCCACGCGGCTTTCGAGAATTTCGCGCAGCGATGTCCCAGGCCGGGTCTGGGCCGGCGTCAGTCCATACATTTCGGCGAACTGGCCGTTACTGACCACGACCCTGAGGTCCGCGTCGAAAATGCATAATCCGTTCGGCGTGCTTTCGATCGCCGCATACAACGATGCCGTGCGCGCATCGATCGAACGTTGCCTGATGCAGATGCTGCCTGCGAACACGCCCGCCAGCATCAGCGGGACCATGCAGAGTCCCGATATCCCGGTCGTCATTTGAAACGCCACGGCCGTCAGGCCGACGACGACCACCGTAACCGGTCCTGGCAGGCGGACTTCAGGAATCGTCCGCTCTTTTAAATATTGGCTCAACAACTTCATCGAGAGTTCTTCCGATGAATCCCGCCCCAGGCTTTGCCTAACGGCGTGTTTAAGTGCGGCGGCCGGAAACGGCCCGCGCCAGGATGTGTAGGATGTCCGGGTTAATCCTTCAGCGTGCCGACTTGATCTGCGTCGTTAACCTGGATCAACTCGCGCAGTGCTGTCCATTTTTTAATCGCCTGCTGTCGAGAGTTTCGTCTTGCGGGCAGGATTGACGTTATGGGAGCATCTTCGTCAAAGCGGATATCAATTGGCCTGAAGCCATTGTTTTCCTGTACAAAAGCGATCTTCGCCGTTCCCGCATTTGATAGGTCGAACCAGCAGAAAGACGTCAGTAATGCTGAAGAAAATCGTGATGAGTATCGCCCTGGCCTGTTTTCTGGGCACAGCGGCCAGCGCGCAAGAGCCGAAGACGGGCGGCACCATCAATGTGGTGATCCAACCCGAGCCACCCGGCCTGAATGTCGCGATGCTCCAGAACGGCCCGACCCAGATGGTGTCGGGCAACATCTTCGAGGGCCTGCTGCGCTACAGCCCGAAGCTGGAACCGCTGCCTGGATTGGCCGAAAGCTGGACCGTCAGCGACGACGCCAAGGTCTACACCTTCAAACTCAAGCCGGGCGTCACCTGGCACGACGGCAAGCCGTTCACCTCGGCCGACGTGCTGTTCACGGTCGACATGCTGAAGCAGACCCATGCGCGGGCGCGCGGCAACCTGGCGCAGATCGACAAGGTCGAGGCGCCCGACGATCTTACCGTGGTGTTCACGCTGAAGCAGCCGTTCGGGCCGTTCATCAACATTTTCGAGGTCGGCTCGTTTCCGATCATGCCGAAGCACCTCTATGAGGGCACGGACTACAAGACCAATCCCTACAACAACGCGCCGATCGGTACCGGTCCGTTCATGTTCAAGGAGTGGCAGAAGGGTTCGTTCATTCACCTGGTCAAGAACCCGAGCTACCATGAAAAGGGTAAGCCCTACATCGACGACATCTACTGGCAGGTGATTCCCGATGCGGCCGCGCGGTCGGCGGCCTTCGAGACCGGCAAGATCGACGTATTGCCCGGCGGCTCGGTCGAGAATTTCGACGTGCCACGCCTGAGCAAGCTGAAGGATGTCTGTGTCACCGGCGACGGCTGGGAATTCTTCAGCCCGCTGGCGTGGCTGTGGCTCAATAACCGCTCCGGCCCGACCGCGAACAAGAAGATCCGCCAGGCGATCATGTATGCGATCGACCGCGACTTCGCCAAGGACGTGATCTGGAACGGCCTCGGCAAGGTCGCGACCGGCCCGTCATCCTCGGCCATCAAGTTCTATACCGACGACGTGCCGAAATATCCCTACGATCCGGCCAAGGCCAAGGCACTGCTCAAGGAAGCCGGCTACAATGGCGAAAAGATCCGCCTGATGCCGCTGCCCTATGGCGAGACCTGGCAGCGCTGGGGCGAAGCCGTGAAGCAAAACCTTCAGGATGTCGGCCTCAACATCGAAACCGTCGCCACCGACGTGCCCGGCTCGAACCAGAAGATCGGCGATTGGGATTACGACCTGGCCTTCAGCTATCTCTATCAATATGGCGATCCCGCGCTCGGCGTGGCCCGCAATTACATCTCGAGCCAGATCGCCAAGGGCCAGGTGTTCAACAATGTCGAGGGCTATTCCAATCCGGAGATCGACCAATTATTCGCTGAAGGCGCGGTCGCCACGCCGGACTCGAAGCGCAAGGAAATCTACGACAAGATCCAGAAGATCCTGGTCGACGACGTTCCGATCGCCTGGCTGCTCGAGCTTCAGTTTCCGACCATCACGCATTGCAAGATCAAGAACCTCGTCACCACCGCAATCGGCGTCAATGACGGCTTCCGCGACGCATGGATCGACAAATGAGGCTCCCGACCGGCGCGCCATTCATCATGAGACGGCGGCGATAGAGGCGCTCCATGCTGTCCTTTGTCGCCCAGCGGATCGTGAAAGGCGTGATCGTTCTGCTTGCGATCATTGTGCTGAACTTCTTCCTGATCCGGTTGGCGCCGGGCGACCCGGCCTCGGTGATGGCCGGCGAAGCCGGCGCCAGCGACCAGATGTTCGTCCAGCAATTGCGCGAAAAATTCGGTCTCGATAAGCCGCTGCCGGAACAACTCCTGATCTACGTCAAGGGCGTGCTCAGCTTCGACCTCGGCTATTCCTTCCGCCAGCAGGCGCCGGTTTCACAACTCATCATGGAACGTCTGCCGGCGACATTGCTGCTGACGATGACGGCCTTCGCGATCTCACTGATAGCAGGCGTGTTCTTCGGCACCCTGGCCGCGCGTTTTGCCGGGACATGGGCCGATACCGCCATCACGGTCGTGGCCCTGGTCTTCTACGCCACGCCGCTATTCTGGATCGCGCTGATCGCAATCCTCCTGTTCTCCGTGGAATGGGACTGGCTGCCGAGCTTCGGCTACGAAACCGTGGGCGCGAACTATACCGGCATGGCGCATGTACTGGATGTCGGCGCGCATCTGATCATGCCGGCGGCGACGATCGGCCTGTTCTTCATGGCGACCTATACCCGCATGACCCGCGCCTCGATGCTCGAAGTCAAGCGGCTCGACTTCGTCAAGACGGCGCGCGCGAAAGGACTTAAGGCCAGCGTGATCCAGCGCCGCCACGTGCTGCGCAACGCATTGCTGCCGGTGGTCACGCTGGCCGGCCTGCACACCGGCACGCTGATCGGCGGCGCGGTGCTGACCGAAACGGTGTTCGCCTGGCCGGGCATCGGCCGGCTGATGTACGACGCGCTGCTGCAGCGCGACTACAATTTGCTGCTCGGCGTATTCGTGGTCTGTTCGGCGATGGTACTGATCTTCAACCTGGTCACCGATCTGGTCTACCGCATCGTCGACCCGCGCATCGAATTCGCGTCATGAAACAGTTCGCAAAACAATTGCTGCGCAATCCGAGCGGGCTGGTCGGCCTGATCATCCTCGTGATCGCCGTTGCGATCGCCATATTCGGCCCGATGATCTTTCCGAATTCACCGTGGCGCATGGTGCAACGGCCATTCCTGCCGCCGTTCACCCTGTCGAAGGTGCCGCTCGGCACCGACGCGCTGGGCCGTGATGTCTTTGCCGGTATCATCTTCGGCGCGCGGGTATCGCTGCTGGTCGGCCTGGTCTCGACGCTGGTGGCGCTCGCGGTCGGCGTTCCCCTCGGCGCCATCGCGGGTTATTTCGGCGGCCGGATCGACGACGCACTGATGCGCTTCACGGAATTCTTCCAGACCATCCCGAGTTTTGCGCTGGCGATCGTGCTGGTCGCGATCCTGCAACCGTCGATCTATTCGATCGTCGCCTCGATTGCGATCGTGAGCTGGCCGCCGGTGGCGCGGCTGGTGCGCGGCGAAGTGCTGTCGCTGCGCACCCGCGAATACGTCCAGGCCGCCATCGTCACCGGCCAGACCAACAGCTGGATCATCTGGCGCGAGATTTTGCCGAACGCGCTGTCGCCGGTGATCGTGCTGGCGTCGCTGATGGTGGCGACCGCGATCCTGCTGGAATCGTCGCTGTCGTTCCTCGGCCTCGGCGATCCCAACCTGATCTCATGGGGATACATGGTCGGCGCCGGCCGCACGGTGATCCGGCAGGCGTGGTGGATTACGGTATTTCCGGGGATCGCGATCCTGCTTTCGGTGCTGGGCCTGAACCTGATCGGCGAAGGCCTCAACGACGCACTTAATCCGCGGCTTGCACGGGAGGGGCGCTGACCATGCCCGCCACGCCCGCCGTCACGATCAAGGATTTGCGAATTGCGCTGCCGTCCGGCGGCGAACGGACTTACGCGGTCGACGGGGTTTCGTTCGATCTGATCGCCGGCGAAATCGTTTGCGTGGTCGGCGAATCCGGCTCCGGCAAGTCGATGTGCGCGCACGCGCTGATGGGATTGTTGCCGGAGCGTGTGCGCACCGAAAGCGGCGAGATCGATTTCGAGGGCAACAACCTGCTGACGCTTGACGAGGATGGCTGGCGCGACCTGCGCGGCCGCCGCATCGCGATGGTGTTTCAGGAACCGATGACGGCGCTCAATCCCTTGATGCGGATCGGCGACCAGATGACGGAGATGTTCGAGGCGCACGGCCTGCTGTCGCCCCGCGAGCGCCGGCAGAAGGTGCTGGCGCTGGCGCGCGAAGTCGGCTTACCCGACCCCGCGCGCATCGTGCGCGCCTATCCGCATCAATTGTCCGGCGGGCAGCGTCAGCGCGCCATGATCGCGATGGCGCTGGCGCTCGAACCCACGGTGCTGGTGGCGGACGAGCCCACCACCGCGCTCGACGTCACCACCCAGGCGCAGATCCTCAAGCTCATTCGCGACCTGCAACGCAGCCGCAACATGGCGGTGATGTTCATCACCCATGATTTCGGCGTCGTCGCCGACATCGCCGATCGCGTCGTGGTGCTGCGGCACGGACAGGTGGTGGAACAAGGCAGCGCGGAAGCGGTGCTGACGCGCCCCGAACATCCCTATACCAAGACCCTGCTCGCCGCCGTCCCCTCGATCACGCCGCCGCCGCGGGCGCCCCTCACCGACCGCAACCGGGTGGTCGACGTGATTGGCCTCGACAAGACCTATGTGACATCGGGCGGCTGGTTCAAGCCGGATCGCAAGGTCGATGCGGCGAAAGGCGTCAGCTTCTCGATCTTTCATGGCGAGACGCTTGGCCTGGTCGGCGAATCCGGCTCCGGCAAATCCTCTGTGGCGCGGCTGGTGATGCGGCTGATCGAACCCGATCGCGGCACGGTCCGGCTGGGCGATGTCGATCTCACGCAGCTCGACCGCAAGACGCTGCGCGACCAGCGCCACCGCATCCAGATGATTTTCCAGGATCCGTTTGCTTCGCTCAATCCGCGCCGCAAGGTCGGGCAGATCATCTGCGACGGGCCGATCGCGCATGGCGCCATCCCCAAGCAGGCCCAGAGTCGCGCCCGGGACCTGCTCGGGATGGTCGGCCTCGATGCCGGCGCTCTGGAGCGTTATCCGCATGAATTTTCCGGCGGCCAGCGCCAGCGCATCGGGATCGCCCGCGCGCTGGCTCTCGACCCTGAAGTCATCGTCGCCGACGAGGCGGTTTCGGCGCTCGATGTCTCGGTGCAGGCGCAGGTGCTCAACTTGCTGGAAGACCTCAAGACCCGGCTCGGTCTTTCGATGCTGTTCATCACCCACGACCTGCGCGTGGCGGCGCAAATCTGCGACCGGATCGCGGTGATGCAGCGGGGCGAGATCGTCGAACTCAAGCCGACGGCCGATCTGTTCGCCGCGCCCGAGCATCCCTATACGCGCGAGTTGCTGGCGGCGGTGCCCGGCCGGAAAAACCCGGATTCCGTGCCGATCAGCGGCGCGGCATGATGAACGGCCGGTTAATATGACCGGTCAAATTGCATCCCGCCGCCAACCGTATTTTCCAATCTTTCCGCTCTAGCGTTTTCGAGCGAAGTGGCTTCCGGTTCGCGTGAAGAAAACGCGTTAGAACAAAAGCCTTTCGCCGATGACGCGGTGGCAAGCGGCACCGGAGGGGGCGCCGTCCATCTTCCACTCGCGAAGCAGGGATCAAGGGGACGTGGCCGAGATCGCGGACGCAGTGCTGGTTCGCCGTGCATCGAACAAGGATGCCACGGATACGCGCACGCATGGCGGCGCGCCGGTGCCGCTCGCCAGCATCGCGCCAAGCCCGTGGCACGAGCTGGCCGATCGCGCCACCGAGCCGAACGGCTACTACCTGCCCGAATGGGAACTGGCGGTGAACGCCTTTGCGCCCGGCCACACCGGTGCCGCCGCGCTCGCGGTCTGGAACGAGGCCCGGCTGATCGGACTGCTGCCGGTCGTCTCGCTGTGGCGCGCCTGCAGGATTCCGCTGTCCGCCTTCGTCAGCGCCCATCCCTATGGCACGCTGTGTACGCCGCTGCTCGATCGCGATTTTGCCGATGACGCCGTCCGTCAATTGATGCAACAGGCCCGACAAGCGGGCGCCCATGCGCTGATCCTGCGCGACATGTCGCTGGATGGCGTGGCCATGCAGACATTCGTGGGCGCGCTGGAGCGAGACGGCCTGCGGCCGCGCCTGCTGCACTCCAGTTTGCGCGCCTGCCTCGACGCAACCCGCGACGCCGACGGGTTGCTGCACGACGCGCTCGGCGCCAAGAAGCTCAAGGAACTGCGGCGCCAGCGCCACCGCCTGGCCGAACAGGGCGCCGTCCATTTCGACGTCGCGCGCACGCCGGACGATGTCGCCTCTGCGATCGAAATCTTCCTGAAGCTGGAAGCCAGCGGCTGGAAAGGCGCACGCGGCACCGCGCTGCTACAGAACGAGGGCGATGCCCGCTTCATCCGCCGCGCGGCGGTCGCGCTGGCCATGACCGGCCAATGCGAAATCGTGACGCTGCGCACAGGCGGCACCCCGATTGCCGCCGGCATCGTGCTGCGGCACCAGGACCGCGCGTTTTTCTTCAAGCTTGGCATCGACGAGCGTTTTGCAAAGTTCTCGCCCGGCGTTCAGCTCACGCTCGATCTGACCCGCCATCTCTGCGCCGATCCGACCATCGCATCGGCCGATTCCACCGCCAGCCCCGATCACCCGATGATCAACCCGATCTGGCGCGGGCGCTTTGCAATCGGCAACGTGCTGATCCCACTGCGGCCGAACGACCCGGTGGTGTCGCTGATCCATGCCGCGCTGGTTTCACGCCAGTCTGTTCTGGACGCGGCACGTCGCGCCGTGCGCTTCATCCGCGCCAGGCAACGCTGAACTGTTTACTCCGCGGCCTGCGCGTTGATTTCCGCCGACACCTGCCGGATGGCGTTGGCAAGCTGTTCGGCCGGCTGCGCGCCGGACACCGCGTATTTCTGCGCGAACACGTAAGTCGGAACGCCGGAAATGCCCTTGTCGGAGGCTTCCTGCGCCTGCGCCGAAATCAGAGCCACGTCCTCGTCGGTCGAAAGGCGCTTGCGCACGTCGTCGGCATCGAGCCCGCAATCGGCCGCCGCCTGCACCAGCACATCGATGTCGGTCAGATCGCCGCCGTCGCGGAAATACAATTCCATCAGCCGCTGCTTCATGTCGGCCGCCTTGCCCTTGGCTTCCGCCCAATGGATCAGGCGGTGGCAATCGATCGTGTTGGGCTGGCGCTTGACCTGATCGGGCCGGTAGCTGAGCCCCTCCTCGCCGGCGGCCGCGACCACGCGTCCGGCCATGCTCTTATAGGCCTCGGGCGAGCCGAATTTCGCGGTGAGATATTCGTCGCGGCCGATGCCTTCGCGCGGCACCCAAGGATTAAGGAAAAACGGCCGCCATTGCACTTCGACCGGCACGTCGGGCACCAGCGCCAGCGCATTCTCGATACGGCGCTTACCGACATAGCACCAGGGGCAGACCACGTCGGAAACGATATCGATCTTCAGCGGCTTCAGGGCGCTCATCAGCGTATCCTCGCGAATTTACACCGGCTTGAAGATAGACCGATCCTGCCGCGAGGCAAGCGCCACTCAGCCCGCCGGGGCGCGCCGCCAACTAGGCCGAAGCCTGGTTTTCTCCCGCCTGCCCGTCCCTGGGCGGCGCCGAAATCCCGGATGTCACGCCAATCGTTTGGCCCGCGATCGATTTTCCGCGATGTCCGTTCAGCCGTTTGCCGTTCAACGGTTTACTGTTCGGCCGTGGGCTGTTCAGTCCTGCCCCGTTCGCTTTTACGCCATTCGGCTTTTTCTTCTTTGCCTTCAGCGTCGGTTTGGCCTGCGCACGCTTCTCGGCCTCCTTTTGCACCTTACGCTCCGCCTTCCTCAGTTCCCTGGCCTTGAGCAGCAGCCGCTCTGCCCTCGCCTCGGCGCGCTTCTTCTTGCGCTTCTTTTCGCAGGCATCGCATTTGCAGCCGATCGGCTTCAGATAGGCCTTGAAGTAATCGGTGCCGTAATCGTAGTTGATCTCCTCGCCCGGCTCGATGTTCTTGATGGCGCGGATGAAGACCTTGCGCTTGCGGGGCTTGACGTCGGATTCCGCATTCGGCTTGCAGGCATGGTTGATGTAACGGGCCACGTTCTTGCGCACCGAGCCATCGATGGTCCAGCGGTCGTTGAGCTCGAACAGATATTTGTTCTCGATCGCGTCGTCTTTCTTCTTCCTGGAATCCAGCAGGGGTCCGAAATAACGGATGATCTTGGCGCCCTTCTTGATCGGCTTGGTGGCAAAGAGACCAAGCCCGGTGCGGGAACGGCCGATGCGATATGGCTTGTTCGAAGAAATGGTCGGCATGATGGACTGGGACAGACGCTCATGAAGGATCGCGAAGCCGCCCTTTTATGACGATTCCGCGCCCGTGTCAGGCTTTTCGCACGGCTGCCGCGAACCTTCCCCAGCTTGTGCAGGTTCCTGTATGAGGTGACCGGCGCTATAGGCCGCTGATCGTGGCCGGGACCATTCCGGAATATGTCACCCTCGCAGGCTATGGCTGGGCGCCGCGCGCCTGACCGCCGCATCCCGGACAAAGCGTTTGAGGCGGCGCGGCGAGATGGGCTATACCGCCGCCGGAGGCCCGTCCGGAACCATTCCGGTTTCGTGAGGGAAGCGCGGGAGATTTGCGATGGCGGCCGACGGAAACTGGAACATCACCATGAGTACGCCGATGGGCGAACGCAAGGCGACGCTTTCGCTGAAGACGTCCGGCGGCACGCTGACAGGCGTCCAGGGCGCCGAGGGCAATTCGGCCGAGATCTTCGACGGCACCGCCAATGGCGACGACCTCACCTGGAAAGTCTCCATCACCAACCCGATGCCGCTGACGCTGGAGTTCACCGGCAAGGTTTCGGGCGACAGCATCAGCGGCGAAATGGGCATCGGCCCGATGGGCAGCTTCCCGTTCACGGGAACACGGGCGTAAGCAGCGGCCCAGGCGACAAGCGCGTCAACGCATGCGCTTGTCATACGCGGGCTTGCCCCGCGTATCCATCTTTCCTGAAAAACGATTTCACTGAAAACGATGGATTGCCGGGTCAGGTCCGGCAATGACGAAAGGACAGCCCCTCACCCCAGATTCAATTCCTTGAAGAAGTCGTTGCCCTTGTCGTCGATGATGATGAAAGCTGGGAAATCCACCACCTCGATGCGCCAGATCGCTTCCATGCCGAGTTCGGGATATTCGACCACCTCGACCTTCTTGATGCAGTGTTCGGCGAGATTTGCCGCTGCACCGCCGATCGAGCCGAGATAGAAGCCGCCGTGCTTCTTGCAGGCCTCGCGCACCGCGGGCGCGCGGTTGCCCTTGGCCACCATCACCATCGAGCCGCCGGCCGCCTGGAATTGATCGACGAAGGAATCCATCCGTCCCGCGGTGGTCGGCCCGAACGCGCCGGAGGCGTAGCCATCGGGCGTCTTGGCGGGGCCGGCGTAATACACCGGATGGTTCTTGAAATAATCCGGCAACGGCTCGCCCTTGTCGAGCCGCTCGCGCAGCTTGGCGTGGGCCGCGTCGCGCGCGACGATCATGGTGCCGGTCAGCGACAGCCGGGTCTTGGTCGGGTAGTTCGAAAGCGTCGCCAAAATCTCCTTCATCGGCCGGTTGAGGTCGATCTTGAGGACCTCGCCGCCCAGCGACTGCTCCACCGCCGGCAAATATTGCGCGGGATTATGTTCGAGCTCTTCGAGATAGACGCCGTCCTTGGTGATCTTGCCGAGCACCTGGCGATCCGCCGAACAGGACACGCCGAGACCGATGGGAAGCGAGGCGCCGTGACGCGGCAGGCGGATCACCCGCACGTCGTGGCAAAAATATTTGCCGCCGAACTGCGCGCCGACGCCGAGCGACTGCGTCATCTTGAGGATTTCCTGCTCCATCTCGAGATCGCGGAAGGCGTTGCCGTCAGCCGAACCCTGGGTCGGCAATGCATCGAGATAACGTGCCGACGCCAGCTTCACCGTCTTCATGCAGAGTTCGGCCGAAGTGCCGCCGATCACGATCGCCAGATGGTAAGGCGGACAGGCCGCGGTGCCCAGCGTCAGCACCTTCTCCTTCAGGAAGGCCAGCAGGCGGTCCCTGGTCAACACCGACGGCGTCGCCTGGAACAGGAAGCTCTTGTTGGCGCTGCCGCCGCCCTTGGCCATGAACATGAACTTGTAGGCGTCATCGCCTTCGGCGTAGATCTCGCACTGCGCCGGCATGTTGTTGGCGGTGTTCTTCTCCTCATACATCGACAACGGCGCAACCTGCGAATAGCGCAGATTGCGGCGCAGATAGGCGTCGCGCGCGCCTTCCGAAAGCGCGGCCTCATCGTCGCCGTCGGTGATGACGTTGCAGCCCTTCTTGCCCATGATGATCGCGGTACCGGTGTCCTGGCACATCGGCAGCACGCCGCCGGCGGCGATATTGGCGTTCTTCAGGAAGTCGAAGGCGACGAACTTGTCGTTGTCGCTGGCCTCCTTGTCGTCGAGGATGTTGCGGAGCTGCTTCAGATGCCCCGGCCGCAGGTAATGATTGATATCGCCAAAGGCCGCCTCCGACAGCGCCCGCAGCGCATCGCGCGACACCACCAGCATGTCCTTGCCCAGGACCTTCTCGACCCGCACGCCTTCGGCTGTGATCTTCTTGTAGGGCGTCGTATCCGGCCCCAGCGGAAACAGCGGGGTGTGCTTATAGGGCGGAACGGGCTTTTTCTGGTCGGGAAAGGCGGTGGGGGCGTTCATGGGCGGGCTCGTGGGGTTGGGGCCGGAAGCGTCCGTTTCCAGACGCCGAATATAAAACCGTTCTAAGCGCTTTTGGCGGAAAAGGAAGTCAGCCGGGCCGCACGGCAGATCGCACCGCCCGTCATGCCCGCCTCTGTCGCCGGCATCCATGCCCAGGACTCGCTTCGGGCTTTCTGTCCGATCCTGAGGACAAGGAAATCATGAAAACAAGCCTGCTCTTGCGTTAAGCGGATGCGGTCGCTTCAATGGCGCAAAGGGGCATTTTCAAATGATATTGAAATCGAAATTTACTGGAGCCAGATCTCCTGGAGCGATTACGCTCGCCGCTACGCTGGCATCCCTCACGATATTTGCCGCCTCACCTGCCCGCGCCGACCGCTGCGATGACATCGCATCTCAGCTCAAGAACCAGATCGATGGCCTTGAGGTGGGTAAGACCGCGGCCAACGTGACCTACCTGTCGCACCCGCAAGCCAAGGCGCTCTCGCTCGGCTGCGCCGGCCGCAGCTATTCCAGCCAATTATTCGCCAAGGCGGCCAGCCGCAAGCCACCACCGGCCTTCCTCAACCTGGTCGCCAGCGCCGCCGCCATCATCTTCACTCTGCCGAAGGACGACATGCTGCGAGGGGTGACCCGCTGCATCAAGCGGATGGGCCTGATCCACGGCGACGACGTCTCGACACGCTACCGGCGCCTGGACATGCGCTGTGTCAGAACCCAGACCGACGCATCGATCTCGGTCTCGCGCAGCCTCGACCAATAAGCGCCCGCCCCGGTCCAATCCCGCCCAATCCGATCCGTCACTTTCGGCGGAAACCGGAGGCTGCCATTCACCATCCGGACCGGGACCGGATCAAATGTCGGGCTTTTTAACGAATGGATTCATCCGGCGTTGGGTTCCCGCCGTCACAGTCCGGCGCGGGGAAACAAGGATCTGATCATGAGTGTCTCGAGCGTTTCTACCTCGGTTCCGGCGCAGCCGCCCTATCCGACCAGCCAGTCCAATCCCAACCCGCCCGATCCCAGCAACGATAACGATTCCAACGATGCGAGCGCGGCCCAGCCGCCCGCTCCGGCCCCGCTTCCGCCCGGACAGGGCACGCGGATCGATCAGCTGATCTGACCACGCGGCATTCGCCGCCACTTCGTCGGGAAATAACGCGACCGTCGTTCCTGGGCCGCGCTCGCGGCGCGAGCAAACCCGGAATCTCGAGATTCTCAGATGCGCAATGCGCATCTGAGGTCTAGTGCCAACGCACCATCCCGAAAATGACGGGCTCCTAAGCGTCCAGCTCCTTGTAATGCCGGAAGATGCCGTCCTCGTTGAAGGCGATACGGCGATCGCTGGTGAGATAGGCCTTGATGTTCGGCCGCGCCGCGACGCGATCATGCAGGCCGATCAGGCCGGGAATGTTCCACTCAAAGCCTTTCATCCGTTTCGGAAAGGCGTAGCGCAGACCCTCGACGATCTGGAACAGCGACAGGTCGACATAGGTCAGCCTGCGGCCGGTGAGCCAGGAGCCGCCGCTATCGCCCAGCAGCCGTTCGAAATAGCCGAGATATTTCGGCACCCGCTCATTCCAGAATTCTTCGGTGCGCTTTTTCGCTGGGCCGCGCTGATCCTCGTAATAAAGCGTCGGGCCGAGCGGATGATGGGTGTCGTGAATTTCCAGCACCAGATCCGTGATCGTGAGCTGCAATTGATGCACCCATAGGCCACCCGCTTCCGTCTTAGGCGCAAGGCCGTGGCGCGATCCGAGATAGAACAGGATATTGGCGGTCTGTCCGATCACGAGCTTGCCCGCTTTCAGAAAAGGCGGCGCGAAGGGCGGCGTGCCTTTCGCCTCCATCATCGTCATCATCGCGGCCATCCCTCGAGCGCCGCGCGCAACATCGGTATAATCGGCTCCAGCATCTTCCAGCGCGAGACGGACATATTCGCCGCGCCCCTGAATGCCCGGCCAGTAATAGAGTTCGTAACGCATCTTTCCCTCATCCGTGTCCCGCAGCGCCACAGCGCCCGGCGGCAACGATCGATGAAATCGTTCGTTCGACTGTAGGGTGGGCCGCGCGGATTGACAAAACAAAAGGCGCCGCGGAATCAACCGCGGCGCCTTGATCCTTGTCTCTATCGCCGGCCGGTCAGGTCTGCTGGATCGCCGACAATTCCCAGTTGCTGCCGCGTGGCCGCACGAAGGTCCAGACTTCCGTCACCTCGGCCGGCTGATCGCCGCCCTCGACCAATCTTCCGGTGGCGCGATCGACGGTTTTATCGACCAGGGCATAGCGCATCGCCACGCTGGCATAATCGGCGCTGCCTTCACGCCAGGCTTCCGCGAGGTCGCCCTGCAACAGCCGGGTGCCGGAGACCTTGTTGACGACGTTGCGCGCCTTGTTGGCCTCGAGATCCCGCGAGAAATAAGACACCATTTCGGGGGTCGCGAGCGTATGCAGCCGCGCGATATCCTCGTTCGACCATGCGTCCTGGATCTCGCCGAGCAGGCGCTCGAAGGCCTCATAATCCGACCCGACGATCTCCAGCGGCGCGCTCGTCGATCCCAATCCGAAACCGCTTCCGGCGCCGAAGCCCGGCGGCCCGCCAAAACTTCCGGCTCCCGCGCCGGCATAGGCCGATGCCAGCGCAGTGCGGCGCTGCCACCACGACATCGCCAACCGGACCACCAGGACCAGCAGGCCGATCTGCAGGATCAGGCCGAACAACGACGACAAGCCGCCGAGGCCGCCGAACAATCCGCCGCCGAATAGCATGCCGAGCAGGCCGGCGCCGAGGAAGCCCGCGGCGAAGCCCTGGAGCATGCCGCCGCCGGGCCGGTTGAAGAAGCCGCCGGCGGCCGAATTGCCATAGCCGGAAGCGCCCGGCTGGCTGAAGGTGCGGTTGAACGGCTGCGCGGTGCCGGGCGCGGTCGATGTGGCCGGCGGCATCGAAAAGCTCCGCGTTCCCCTCGATCCCGAACTGAAACCACCGCCGACCCGGGCGTCGGCCGACGGCATCGCCGCGACCAGCGGTAGCGCCAGAGCCAAGGCGACGGCGATCGCCTGAACGAGGCCGCGTGTACGCTGCGTGAAACTCATCTTCTTTCCTCCATCCCCGGCAGGGGGAAGCGCCACCCGATCATGATCCGACCGGATATAACAGGCTCTAACATGGGCAGCGGCACCCGAATGTGAAGCCGCTATCGGGAGCCGGCTCTGCGGCCCTCGGTCGCGGGGATGCGGCAACTGGGCAAGCTTTCCGGGCGCGTCCTTCTATGAGGGCAGCATTTTCTACGAAGGCGCCATGGTTTCCTTGACCTTCGCCACCAGCGCGCTAAGCGCGAATGGCTTGGCCAGGAAATCGAACTTCTCGTTCTCGCCAAGGCTCTTTGCAAACGCGTCCTCCGCGTAGCCCGAGACGAAGACGATCTTGAGCTCCGGGTTAACCGCGCGCAGCTTTCTGAGCAGCGTCGGTCCGTCCATTTCCGGCATCACCACGTCGGACACCACGAGATCGATCGCGCCTTCTTTCTCTTCCATGGCTTCCAGCGCCTCGATGCCGTTCGAGGCCTCGATCACCGTGTAGCCGCGCGAGCGCAGGCCGCGCGCATTGAGCGAGCGCAGGCCTTCTTCGTCCTCGACCAGAAGGATCGTTCCCTGCCCCGTCAGGTCCACCTTCGGCTTCGGCTCGGCCGCGTCCCTGGCCGCGCCGTTCACCGCCTGCGGCTCAGGCTGGGCTTCCTTCTCGGCAATATGCCGCGGCAGGAAGATACGGAAGGTAGTGCCTTTGCCCTGCTCGGAATCGACATAGACGAAACCGCCGGTCTGCTTGACGATTCCATAGACCGTCGACAGGCCAAGCCCGGTGCCCTTGCCGACTTCCTTGGTCGAGAAGAACGGCTCGAAAATCTTGTCGACGATATCAGGGGGAATGCCGGTGCCGGTATCGGAGACATCGATCCGCACATAATCCGCCGGCGGCATGCCCTTGTAGGACAGCTTTTCGGCCTCCTGCGCCGTGACATTAGCAGTCTTGATCGTCAGCCTGCCGCCGTCGGGCATCGCGTCACGCGCGTTGACCGCGAGGTTGACGATCACCTGCTCGAACTGCGAGACGTCGACCTTCACCGGCCAGAGATCGCGGCCGTGTACCATATCGAACTTGACCTTCTCACCGATCAGCCGGCGCAGCAGCATGGTCAGGTCGGACAGCGCGTCGCCGAGATCGAGCACCTGCGGCCGCAGGGTCTGCTTGCGCGAGAACGCCAGTAATTGCCGCACCAGGGTCGCGGCGCGGGTCGCGTTCTGCTTGATCTGCATGATGTCCTGGAACGACGGATCGGTCGGCTTGTGCGCGTTCAGCAGGAAGTCGTTCGCCATCATGATGGCGGAGAGCACGTTGTTGAAATCATGGGCGATGCCGCCGGCAAGCTGGCCGACCATGTCCATCTTCTGGGTCTGGTTGATCTGGTTCTCCAGCGTGCGCCGCTCGGTGGTCTCCAGCATATAGACGATGGCGGCCTCGGTCTCGCGCTCGTCGGCCTCGACGGCGGTGACGAAAAACTGTCCCCAGCGCTCTTTGGCGCCGTCGAGCATCGCCTCGACCGGCGCGATGTCGCCCTGGCCTTCCGCTGCCTGGTTGATCGCCGAGATCAATGCGCTGCGGTCGCGGGCATTGACCGTCCGGAAGATCGACTTGTTGGCGGTCGCTTCCAGACCAAGGCTTTGCGCGAGCTTGGCGAACCGCGCATTGGCGCGCACCACCGCGCCGGCGCGATCCACGGTCGCGATCGCCATCGGGGTGTGATCGAAGAAGCGCATGAAGCGCACCTCGGCCGCGCGCTGCGGATCGGAACGCTCGTCGCGCGCCCGGCTGATCACCAGCGTGCGCGAGGCGCCGGGCGCGCCGTCCGCCCCGAAGGCCAGCTTGTGATAGAGCCGCGCCGGCATGGTCTTGCCGCCGCGCATGCGCAGGTCGATGTCGAACACTTCGGTTTTGACTTCGCCCGGCGCCGCCGCGATCGAGGTCAAGAGCGACGCGCCGTCGCCGGACACGATGTCGGTCAGCTTCAGGCCTCCCGATCCGATCTCGGCCAGATCGTAATCAAGCCAGTTCGCGAGCGTGGCGTTGACATAGACGATGTCGCCGGCGGGATCGACCGAGAAGAAGCCGCACGGCGCGTGATCGAGATATTCGATCGCGTGCTGCAGCTCCTGAAACACATCCTCCTGCCGCTCGCGGTCGCGCGTGATATCGGCGATCGACCACACCGTATATCTGGCGTCCCGCTTGGCGTCGCCGAGCGGCCGGACCCGCATCCGCAGCCAGCGGCCATGGGTCCCGCCGGCTGCGGCGACGCGGACTTCCTCCTGCAACCGCTTGCCCTCGCGCGCGGCCTTGAGCAGGCGGAATACCGCTTCCGACACGTCCGGATTGCCGATGAAGACCCGCTCCACCGGCCGCACGTCCTGCGGGCCGGTCGCGCCCGTGAGCCCAAGATAGGCCGCGTTGGAGTAGACCACATGGCCGCGCGCATCGGTGACCGCGATGCCATCAAAGGCCTGATCGGAGATCCGGCTCATCACCGGGTCGTCGGCGGTACGATCGGCGAATCGGATGATTCCGGCGGCAAAAGCGAACAGGTTGAACAATCCGACCATCGCGAGCAGCGCCAGCAGCCCGAGGATGTAGGGCTGCGCCTGCGCCCGGCCGATCGTCATCAACGCCACCGCGACCGCGACGATGCCGGCCGCCACCAGCAGCACCAGCACAATGCTACCGCCACGCCGCACCGGCTCCTGGGCGGTCATCGTTGGGCGGGTCGGATCACGGTCGATATCGACGGTCATAACAATGTGCGCGGCCTGTCAGCATGGACATGACGCGCCTGTCGCGCGCAGGTTCCTGAGTGCCTGAATCGGACCGGCCTGCGCAAGTGCATCAGACGGCTATTTCGTGCCTTGCGGCCGTTTCCCGCACGTTTTCTGCCCGGTTTCGTTCCTGATTCATAGCGGGCGGCCGGAAAGCCCGCGCTTGAGGCCCATGACGTAGCCGATGACTTCGGCGACCGCATGATAATGTTCCACCGGGATTTCGTCATCGATTTCGACGCTCGCATGCAGCGCGCGGGCCAACGCCACGTTCTCCACGATCGGAATGTCGTGTGCCTTGGCAATTTCCTTGATCTTTTGCGCGATCAAATCGACGCCCTTGGCCACGCAGATCGGCGCCGTCATGCCGCGTTCATAGGAAAGCGCCACCGCGTAGTGGGTCGGGTTGGTGATGATCACGGAAGCCTTGGGAACCGCCGTCATCATGCGCTTCTTCATCTTCGCATTGCGCAATTGCCTGATCCGGCCCTTGACGTGCGGATCTCCTTCGGCCTGCTTGAACTCCTCCTTCATCTCCTGCAGCGACATCTTCTGCCGCTCGAACCATTGCCGGTACTGGAAGAAATAATCGGCAATCGCGACCATCGCGAGCATCGCGACCACGGATCCCAACAGGCGCATCGTCAGAGTCGAGATGACGCCGATCATCGTCTGCGGATCGAATTGCAGCATCGATTCCAGACGAAGGCGCTCCCGCCACAGGATCACGCCCATCACGATTCCGAGCGCAACCAGCTTGAAGATGCCCTTGGCGAAATTGGCGGCCGCCTGCTTGCCGAAAATCCGCTTGGCGCCGGAGGCGGGAGAGATCTTGCTGAAACTGGGTTTCAGCGATTCGGCGGACCATACCAGCCGGTGCTGCAACAGGTTGCCCGCGAGCGCTGCGATCACCAGCATCAGGAACGGCACGCCGAGCGCCGAAATCAGCATGTATTCGAGGCGGTGCCCCAGCGCCAGCAGTCCGGGCCCGTCGACATGGATCACTCCCGAATTGGCGATCAGGTTGCGCAGCGGCATCTGGATGCTGCCGATCGATCCGGAAAACGACGACAGCACCAGCGTGGCGCCGGCGATCATGAACCAGGTGTTGACCTCCTGGCTCTTGGCGACGTCGCCGCGTTCGAGCGCCTCATCGAGACGTTTTTGCGTCGGGTCCTCTGTTTTATCGTCGCTGTCGTCGGCCATCGATCGGCTTTCATCAATTCAACGGCATCAATTCATGCATGACGCCGTCGAAGTAGTTCAGGAACGTTCCCATCATCGCCACCAGCACAAACGAGAAGATCAGGAAACCGATCAGAATCGACAGCGGCACGCCGACGAAATAGACCTGCATCTGCGGCATCAGCCGCGCCAGCACGCCGAGCCCGATGTTGAAGACCAGACCGAACACCAGAAACGGCGCCGACAGCTGGATCCCGATCCTGAACGCGGCAGTGAAGGCGCGGGTGGCAAGCGCCGCGATGTCGCCGCTCGGCGTCAACTCGCCCGGCGAAAAGATCGCATAGCTGTCGTTGAGCGCGGCGATGACGAGATAGTGACTGTCGGTCGCAAACAGCAGCGTCACACCGAGCATGGTGAGGAAGTTTCCGACCAGAACCCCCTGCTGGCCCTGGGTCGGATCGACCGAGGTGACGAAGCCGAGCCCCATTTGCTGGGCAATCACCGCTCCCCCCACCTGCAACGCCGAAAGCGTCACCCGCGCGGTGGCGCCAAGCACGACGCCGACGATGATCTCGTGAATCATCAGCACCAGCACCGGATTCATCGACTGCAGATCGATTCGGTAGGCCGAACGGTGCAGCGGCAGGATGATCAGCGTCAGCAGCACCGCGATCGCGATCTTGATGCGAACCGGAATATTGGTCTCGCCCAGCCCCGGCATCAGCATCACCATGGAGCCGATGCGGGCAAATACCAGCATGAAAGTCGCGGCAAGCGCGGGCAGCAATGAAACGTCGATATGCATCGCCCGCGCATAGTGCCTCAACCACCTATGATTCGCGACGATATCCGCATCATCTGGCTATGCATCGCATCCGCCATGAACGGCAGCGCCAGCAGCAGCGTGACGAAGATCGCCAGGATCTTCGGCACGAATGCCAGCGTCTGTTCCTGGATTTGCGTGAGCGCCTGAAACAGCGACACCACGACGCCGACGACAAGGCCGACCACCATCATCGGCGATGACACCAGGACGATGGTCCAGATCGCATCGCGCGCCACGTCGAGAGTTTCGGCACCGGTCATTTGTTTCTCTTTCCCCTCGTGGTGAGCAGCGCGTTCCGCGCGCGTCTCGAACCGTGAGGCCCAAGCTTTTTCTCATCCTTCGAGACGCCGGCTGCGCCGGCTCCTCAGGATGAAGGGTCAGATCGCCATCTTCATGATGTCTTCGTAGGCCGAGATGACCTTGTCGCGTACCGACACCAGCGTCGATATCTTGACATCGGTCTCCGCTACCGCCGTGACGACATCCATCACATTGGCCTTGCCCGTCGTCATCGCGGCCGTCTGCTGGTCGGCCTGCTTTCCGCCATCAACGATACTGCCCATCGCGTCCTTGAGCAGTTCGCCGAACGATGGGCCGCCCGCACTTGCGCCGGAATCGGGACTCTTGCCGGCGCCGCCCTGATCCAATATCCGGGCGAGGTTGGCGTAGGCGCTGGCGGCAACTGTCGGTGTAGCCATGATTCAGCCTTTCCGGTTCAGGATTTGAGGATGTCGAGCGTGCGCTGGATCATCGTGCGCGTGGCGTGGATGATGTTGAGGTTCGCCTCGTAGGATCGCTGCGCGTCGCGCATGTCGGTCATTTCGACCAGCGAATTGACGTTGGGATATTTGACGTTGCCGGCGGCGTCCGCCGCCGGGTTGCCGGGCTCGTGCTTGACGCGGAAGTCCGACGTGTCGGGCATCACCCGGCCCAGCGTGACGACGTTTGCGTCCAGCGTGCGGTCGAGTTCGGAAGAGAAGGTCGGCACCTTGCGGCGATACGGATCACCGCCGGGGGTCGTGGAGGCAGAGTCCGCGTTGGCGATGTTTTCCGAAATCACGCGCATACGCCCTGCCTGTGCGCGCAGGCCCGATGTCGCGATCCCCATCGACCTGGCGAAATCCGCGATAACTTGACGATCCGGCATGTTGTCCTCTTCCTGCTACGGCCCTTAGGCCTTGCCGATGGCGGTCTTCAGAAGATGCAGGCTGCGGCTGTAGAGCGAGGTCACCGCGGCGTAGTCCATCTGATTGGTGGAAACTTTCAGCATCTCGTCTTCGAGATTGACGGAGTTGCCGGCGGGCCTGGTTTCGAAGCCGACCCTGCGATTTTGGCCGAAGCTGTCAGGAGCGCCCGACGGGTTCAGGTGGCCGGAACTGGTGCGCGCCAGCGCCAACGGCCCATCGGCGGCCGCGCCCGACGCGTCGAATTTCGGTTCCACCAGATCGCGCGGCTTGAAATTCGGCGTATCGGAATTGGCGACGTTTTCGGCCAGCACGCGCTGTCGCTCCTGATGCCACTGCATTCGGGTGCGAATCGCCGCCAGAATCGGCAGATCGTTGGTGGACATTGCAAGCGCGCTCCCGCTCTTCCCAAGCCGGACGCCCAGACCATCGGTTAAGATCGGTTAAGCATCAGGTAGGCAGAATTTGCCGCCCGTATGGTTAACAACGGGTTAAGACGCGCCGCGCGGACCACGAAGAGTTTCCGAGATGATCGTGCGCCCGGTAGCCGAATGAGCGCATTTTCGCCACGAAAGCTCCGTTAACCAGCCCTGTTGCCAAAGCGACGGCGACACGAGAAGTCATTTTGGCCCAGCCGATTCATAGGTTATTAGGATGTCGGGACGGCAGTTCTTGCCTTGGGAAATTAAGAGATTGGGCTAGTTTTGGGCTCATTCGCTATTTGTCGTGTCGTTTCCGATCAGCCTCGGACGAGCGGGAAGTGTGAAGAAGGGGCTATTTGGCGGGGACCAGGGTTATGCAGGCACTGCAATTTATCTTCGCGTTCGTGGCGGTTCTGGCGCTGATGGGCGCTGCCACCTGGGCGGTTCGCCGATTCGCAGGCAACCGCCTCGGCGCCAACACCAATCGCAGCCGGATGCCGCGACTGGCGGTGATCGATGCGGCCGCCGTCGACGGCCGCAGGCGGCTGGTGCTGGTGCGGCGTGACAATGTCGAACATTTGCTGATGATCGGTGGTCCGACCGATATCGTCGTGGAGCCCAATATCGTACGCGCCGGGCCCGCACGGGATCAGACATCGCAACGGCCCATCGCTGGCTCCGAACCGCCGCCGCGAATCGCGCCGCTGCCCGATACCAGCTGGATGGAGAGCGAGGCCTCGCGGCCCGAGCTCTTCGATCACCCCGAGCCGCCGCCGCAAATGCCCGAGCCGCCGCCGCGGCCAGCCCGTCCTCCCTTTGCCGACGAGGTACGCCGTCCCTCGCCCGCGGCCCCGGAACGGCGCAGCGATCCCTTGACGGGCTTCGCGCCGGAGCCGTTGAGCAGCCGTCCGGAGCCACGGTCAGAACCGATTCCGCCACGGGTACCGCGCAGCGAACAACCGGCGATGCCGCGCCCCTCCCGGCCAAGCGAAGCGCCCAAAGAGACGTTCAAGGCACCGCCGCCGATCCGCGCCGAACGCCCCGCCGCACCGACGCCGCCGTCGGCAACGAGCCCGCAATCGCTGGCGCAGGCCGATCAAAATCTCGCCGAGATGGCGCAGCGACTAGAAGCGGCGTTGCGCCGGCCGGTCGGCGAAGCCGGCGAACCCCGCATCGGCGCGCCTCCGGTGGCGCCGGAGCCGCAACCGGGCCGGACCACAGCCCAGCGCACCGAGCCGTCGGGCGCGCCGCCTGCCGCCGCGCCGTCGCCGAAGACCGGCTTTGAGAATCTGGAGGACGAGATGGCGTCGCTGCTCGGTCGTCCAAAGACGCCTTCGTGAGGCCCGCGCCCCTCCCGCGTAGAGTTTTATTTTTTGCCACGCTGATAGCCGCCGCCGGATTGCTGGTCGATCCGGCGTCCGCGCAGGATATCAGCATCAATCTCGGCCAGGGCAATGGCGGCGTCACCGAGCGCTCGCTGCAATTGATCGCGCTATTGACGGTGCTGTCGGTCGCACCGTCGATCCTGATCATGATGACGTCGTTCACGCGGATCGTCGTCGTGCTGTCCCTGCTGCGCACCGCGATGGGCACCGCGACCGCGCCGCCGAACTATGTGATGATCTCGCTCGCGGTATTCCTCACCGCGTTCGTGATGGGACCGGTTTTGCAGAAATCCTATGACGATGGCATCAGGCCGCTGGTCGCCAACCAGATCAGCGTCGAGGAGGCGTTGCAGCGCGCCTCGGTGCCGCTGCGCGGTTTCATGCTGAAGAATGTGCGCGAAAAGGATTTGAAACTGTTCATGGACCTGTCGGGCGAGCCGCCGCCGGCGACGGCCGACGACACCTCGCTGCGGATTCTGATACCGGCCTTCATGATCTCCGAACTGAAACGCGCCTTCGAGATCGGCTTCCTGTTGTTCCTGCCCTTCCTGATCATCGACCTCGTGGTGGCGTCGGTCTTGATGTCGATGGGCATGATGATGCTGCCGCCGGCCGTGGTGTCGTTGCCGTTCAAGCTGATTTTCTTCGTGCTGGTCGATGGCTGGTCGCTGGTCGCCGGGAGCCTGGTGCAGAGCTACGGCAACTGAATTCGCCAGACCTCAAGGCGGGAAACCAAACGACAAGGAGCCGGCGCTCCCTACCCTTTCACGTCATATTGCTTGCCGAGGTGATCGCCGATCTGCACCAGCATCGCGACACATTCGGGATAGCCGGGTCTTGCGGCGGTGGCTTCGTCCGCCGCGGCGCGGAATTCCCAGGAATCGCCCGAGCGCAGCACGGAGATGACGATTCCATCCGGGCAGTCAGCATGGGCTTTCAGCTCGGCGCGCGCCATCGCAACGAGTTCGGCTTCGGTCCTGGTCGGCTTGCTCATGGCGGCGGACCTCCTCTGCAAGGGTCATCACAGGCTTTGCGCGGTGCAGGTTGCCGTTTCCTGGCGCGCCTGTCGAGAGGATGGAAGCGGCGGGTTTATCTGGCCGCGCGCACCTGTTTCAGCCCGATGATCTCCGGCAGTGAGCCGGTCGGGGACGGGTCAGCCTGTCTTGTATCATCCGGCAGCGTGCTCTTCGCAGCGTCGGGAAAACGCGCTTTCATTTCGCGCAGGAATCCGTCGAGCGTGTCGACGCTTGCCGCCATCTTCGCGATCGCCGCGAATTCGGTGCTCGAGGCCGCGGTCGGCTTGCTCGCGGTCTCGAAGGCGGCCCGGTCGGCGTCATCGCTCATCAATGGCGCATATTTCTCCCGGAAACGCGCCATGCCAATGGCATCCTCCGCCAGCGCGTATCCGACCACGGCGCGGATGATATCGCCCTTTTCCGCGGGGTTCAGCGGCTTGAAGTCGCGCCAGCGCTCGCCGTAGTACAACTCGATCTGCTCGGCCGACTCGCGCCAGCGCCGCGACGCCCAGTAGATATCTGAGCGCAGCCGGATTGCCTCGCGGCCGCCGATGTTCGAGATGATGTCGAGCGCGAGATCGTGGCGGCCGACGTCGCTTTCGGCGCGCGCCTCAAGCAGGAGCCGCTGCTGGCGCAATTCGCCCGAGAGATCGGCGATGCGTGTGGTGCGAAGCGCCGCGAGCGCGCGGTCGGGCTTGCGGTTGGTGAGATAAACCATCGCAAGACGCGCCGCGACCTGCGCGCGCGCCGCGCCCTCGAGCCGATGATCGACCTGATATTGCAACAGCTCGCTCGCCTGATCGAGCAGATCCACCCCGACCAGCCGGTCTGCCAGCCGGCGGATCATTTCATCGCCGCTCCGCCCGATCGGCGTGAATTCGTGGAATTCATAAAACAGTCCGAGCGCATCGACCGGGGGCAGCTTGTCGCCCTTCGATCCCAGGAAAATGTCCGAAAACAGCGCGGCTGCCGCATCCTGGCCCTGACGCGACGGTCCGGAATTGGGATCGATCCTGTTCGCGAGCCGAACCGCCGCCAGCGATTCGCGGTAGCGCCCGGTGTCGGAATAGATCCGCGCCATCATTTCCAGCGCCCTGACTTCGAGATCGTCGCCGCGCCACGTCACTTCAAGCGTCTCGAGTTCGCGCAAGGCATCGGCGCGGCTGATTTCGTTGCGCTTCTGGAGCAGCGTGATCTCGTCCAGCCTGCCTTCCGTCGCCGCGGCACGATCAGGGGACTCGATCGCCATCCTGTAGTCGCTCAAGGCGTCCTGTTCATGCCCGAACGCTTCGGCGAGGCGGCCGCGCATCACCAGAATCGCAGGCTTCATCTCAGGCGGAATGCCGATGACATCCAGATCGGTGGCGCGCTTGTCGGCGTCGGAATAATCCTTGACCTCGAGCGAGGCGCGCATCTGATCCGCAATCACGATCCGCTGCAGATCGAGTGGCAGCGCGGTGATCGCGAACCCGGCGTTCTTGAATTTCTCACGCGCCTCCGCCCATTTGCCCAGCCCCGCATAGGCCAGCGCCTTCCACAATTCGGAATCATATTTGGTGCCGACCACGGGACTGGAGATATCCTGGATGCCGAGCGCCGGCCGGCCCATCAGGGTGTTTGCGACCGAATGCACCACGAGCGCCAGCGGATCCTCGGCGCCTGGCTTGACGCCGGCCAGCGCCACGTCAAGAACGGCCTTGGCCTCCGGATACAGTCCGTGCGCCATATAGAAACGGGCGAGATCGACGCGCGCCGGCGTGCGTTGATCGGCTTCGGCGTCCGCCTCGGCCCGGATCAGCGCATTTTCCCCGTCGCTGAAGTCTCCGTCCCGATTCTTGCGCCACTCCTCGACATCGAAAATGGGCCTGACCGCGGTCGGTGCGCGCTCGGCCTTGATGTCGACCGGCGACAGCGTCAGCCCGCCGGGTCTGCTGAGGATGACTTTGTCGGGTGAGATATCGGCCGTGATATCGTCCGCGTTGGGACGAATGGCGATGCCATGAATCGATTCGAGCAGCGACATGTCGACGAAATCCTGCCGCTTGATGAAGCCGCGAACCGGCGGCGTCGCCGTGATCACCATCAGCGTGTCGCCGGCTTCCGGATCGACGATCCGGTGCAGGCGGCCCGGCTTGGACAAAGCCACCGTGACATTGGCATGCGCGGGATCGAAAACGCTTCGCATCACCGTCAATGGCTGGGTCGGCGTTTGCATCGTATCCGAGAAAGTGAGCGTCCAGTTCGCCGCGCCGTCGCGGTCATCGCTGGTCAATGACGGCATTTGCGGGCGGTTGAGCCGGATCCGGATCGCTTGGCCGTTTTGCAGCGGCACCAGCCTGACCTGGGCGATCATGACACCGTTGTCGTTCTGGATCGGCGCGACGTCGATCGGCCTGGTGGAATCGAAAACCAGCCACACCGTGTCGGCGCGGCGAAACAGGGCCGCCGGCGTCGCGGCCGCAAAGGAAAACGTCACATGCAGGCCAGCGCTGTCGCGGATGGCGCTCACGGAAGCCGTACGGTCACCGGTCGCGGTTTCCGGCGGAGGCGTTGGCGCAACAGCCGCGGCCTGCGGCGTCACCGGCAACGGCGTTTCGCTTGCCGACGGCATCGCACCCGGCGTCCCGGCGGCGGCCGGATCTGTCTTCGGCGACGCCGGCGCCGGCGGGGTCTCGGCCGGAGCTGCGGCGTTTTGCGCGGCCGGTGCAGGAGACGCCGCCGGTGCGGGGGATGCCTCCGGCGCGGCGTCGGGCTTGATCTCGATCCCCGCTTGCTTGGCAAATTTTTCCGAGGTCAACGGCCCGGCCTCGCTGGACTGCTGTGGCGGAACGGCTTTATCGGCCGGCTTTTCGGACGCAGCCGGTGCGGCCGCTGACGGTCCCGCTGGCACGGCGGATACCGGCGCAGCCGCGGCAACGGCTGATGGCGCAGAGGCGGCCGGCACGGAAGCGGGAGCGGCGGCCGCCGCCGGCAACAGCGCAGACGGTTTCTCGGCGGACTGGAACGCCACATCGACGATGTAGTTCTTGTCCTCGCGGAAGGAATGCACGTCGACATCGCCGATCAGTGCGATTTCCACTGCGGATGTATCGCCCTGGACTTTCTGGTTGATCGAGGCGACGTTCGGCGGCGCCGCCACCTTGGCGTCGGCGAGATCGAAATTAAGCACGGCATTGAACTTCAGCGTAAGATCCTGGTCGTTCAGGACCGACGAGACGCTGACGCCGTCGGGCATCTCGAATATGAAGCGGACGAAGGTCGGCTGCATCGACGCGCGAACGCGAACGGGAGGACGCTTCTTCGCAGCATCCGACGCGCGCTGCGCCCGCAACGCCCGCTCGGCCGCCCGCGCCCGCTCGGCCAGTTCGCGGATCACCTCGGGAGGAAGGTTCGGCGGCGCACCGGCCCATGTATCGGGCAACAGATCAATAAAGGTCCTTTCGCCCGCCGACATCGTGTTGACGGTGACCTTGCGCACCAATGACAGCCGGATCGCCATGCCATCCGGATCGCGCCGGGCGGAGGCGACATAATCGGGCACGGCATCGGCAATCGTATCGACGGCAATATCAACCGGCCGCTTGAAGCGGATCACGAGAATGGTGCCGGCCATGGTGACGTCGGAATCGACGTCGTCAGCCATTTTCAGAACCAGCCGGGCGTAGCCGTCGTCGGCTGAAAACGTCGCCTCCCCCTTGACCGGATCGGTCTGGCAGAAGCCTGGACCGATCGATCCCCACAGCAGCAGAACAGCCGCAAGCCATGACGGCCCGCTCAGGCAACGCCGGACGCTCCGCGCAGATGCGCGGATGAGCGACCAGAATCCAGCGGCAGCCATTCGCGCCATTTCCGAAGGGTCTCTCGGTTCACCGACCTGACCGGCAGCGGGAATGCCCTCGCCCGCGCTGCCGAATCTAGAATTGGCGATATAAGGATTTGTTAAATAACCGGCTAATTGGGCCTTTGCGGCAGGGCCTTGCCCTCGATTTTGGGAAGATCGCCGTCGGAAGCGGATTGCTCGCCGCCGGCGCGGCGGGCCATTTCGGTGGTCAGCCGCTCGGCCGCTTCCGGCGACATCAGGCCGAGAATATCGGACATCTTGCGCGGCGCGATCTTCGAGGCGATCTCGAACAGCACGGGCATCTCGAGCCGGTCGAACACCTTGGCGGCATCCTTCGGCTTCATGTTCTCGTACATGGTGACGATCCCCTTGAAACGCGCTGCATCGGCTTCGCTTTTCTGCTCGGTCGCCGTGGCAATCCGGGACTCGGTGGCCTTCAAATCCTCGACGCGCGATTCGACGCGCTTTTCGGCAGCCTTGAGCAGGCTTTCACGGATATCGATTTCGCGCGCGCGCGCGTCCAGTTCCTGCCGCCGCGATTGCAGCCGTTCGAGGATCGCGCGCTCCGAGGCCGATACCGGTTGTCCCTGCGCCGGAGCCGGATCGTCGGAATTGGCCGCTTCGGCCTGGGGAGCCGCCGGCTTGGGCGGATCGCCCTTCGGATTTTCATCCTTCTTTTCGTCGACTGAGCCGGTGACATCGGCGGGGTCAGGCTTGGAGCCTGGAAAATTGAGATTTTCCTGCGCCCAGGAGCGCTGGGTCGATTGCGGGTCATAGTCGAACACATACCCGCCATTGATCACGATGCCGGCGATCTTCACGACGGCAAAGCCGAAGATGGCAATCATGACCACCGGAATGACGCGAATGTCACGAAAGGATTTCATGCGGCGAGGCCATCAGACCTTCTGCGGTCGGAAAATGCCTGGGCCGCCGCCGCGAGGGCCTTGGCGCTCGACATATTGGCATTCGACACCTTCACGCCCGATCCGTCGGCGTTCGACATATTCGACGCCGCCTCCGCAGGCTCCGCTTCAGGCGAAGGCCGCGCGGCGAGCGCGATCTTGGAAAGCCTGCGCACCACATTGTCGCCTTCGGCAAGCTGCTTCTTCAGTTGCAGCGACATCTGGGTCGCCGCGGTGAGCTGATTGCCGAGATTCTCGTTGACGTCGCGAACCGTATGTTTGAGGCCGCCGATGGCGCGCTCGGCGATTTCGGTCGCCGTGATCAGTTCGGCAATCGTCGCCTTCAGCGAGCTCTCATCCGCCTTCAGGCGCATCAATCGCTTGTTCAGCAGCATGCAATACCCGATCGTGAGCATCAGCAACGCAGCCACAAGGCTCTCGATTGCTATTCCTAAGGAGTGACTCATTGGGCCTCCATCATCTTGGTTTGCTCATCGGCCTTCTCGAACATGGCGAAGGTGGTCTTCGGTTTGCGCAACTGCTTGGTGACGCGGATGGCGACGCGGTCGCCGACCCGGCCCATCCGCCCCTCCGTCAAAGTAACGTCGCCGCAGCGTACCGCCACCAGCGCGTCGGCGCGCATTTCAAGCGGCAGGGTATCGCCGACTTTCAGCTTCATGAGTTCCTTGAGCGGAATATCGGCCTCGTAAAGCACGGCGTCGACCGAGATCTCCGCTTGCGCGACTTCGGTCGCGAAATGACCTTCCCAGATCGGGTCACGGCCGAATTTTTCGCCCATGAACATCTGCAACAGAACGCTGCGAATCGGTTCGATGGTCGCATAGGGCAATAACAGCTCGATATTGCCGCCGCGATCTTCCATGTCGATGCGCAGCCGCACCAGGATGGCGGCGTTGGCGGGCCGGCTGATCGCGGCAAAGCGCGGATTGGTCTCCAGCCGGTCGATTTTGAAGGTCACCGGCGACAGCGGCCGGAACGCCTGCTCGGCGTCGGCCAGCACGACTTCGATCAACCGCTTGACGAGGTTGGTCTCGATGGTCGTGTACGGGCGGCCTTCGATGCGCAGCGAGGTTTGCCCACGCCGGCCGCCGAGCAGAACATCGATCATCGAGTAGATCAGGTTCGAATCGACCGTCGCCAAGCCAAAATTTTCCCATTCCTCGGCCTTGAACACGCTGAGCACGGCCGGCAGCGGGATCGAATTCATGTAGTCGCCGAACCGCACCGAGGTGATGCGGTCGAGCGAGACTTCGACGTTGTCCGAGGTGAAATTGCGCAGCGAGGTCGTCATCAGCCGCACCAGCCGGTCGAAGACGATTTCGAGCATCGGCAGGCGCTCGTAGGAGACCATCGCCGAGTCGATAATCGCGCGGATGCCGGAATTTTCGTCGACATTGACGTCGCCGACGCTGAAGCCCAGCAGATTGTCGATTTCCTCCTGGGAAAGGACCCGCTCGCCATTCTTGTTGTTGCCGAACTCGCGTCCGCCGTCCTCGACCATCGCGGCCCATTGCAGCGCCATGGTTTCGGAAAGTTCATTGGCGCTGGCCGCCGCCGCGGCTTCCGCGGGATCCTCCGAATCCAGCGACGCTTCCCATTGGGCTGCGATGGCATCCTGGTCGACATCGTTTTCCGCCATGATCCTAGCTCCGCCCCGTCACTGAACGACGATTTCCTTGAAAAGCACCGCGCTGACCTCATTCGGCGCCAGCACCAGATTGACCCGCCGGGTCAGTTCCTCTTTCAGCCGGAACAGGCCGGCCGAGCCGCTCAGATCGCTCGGCCGCAGCTCGCGCAGATAGGTCTGGAAAATATCGGTGACGCGCGGCAATTTCAGTTTGATTGGTTCGGCTTGCTTCTCTTCCTTCACCTCGAGCGTCAACTTCACCTTGAGGAACTGGACGCGGTCGCCGGGATTGCCCGCCAGGTTGACCAGCATGTCCGGCAGCTCGATGAACGCCGGCGGCTTGGGCGGAGGTCCGGCTTCAGCGCGCGTCTCCTCGCCGTGATGACGGAAAAAGAAGAACCAGCCGGCACCGCCGCCGATGACGGCAAGCACGCCCACCGCCGCGATGATCATCTTGAGCCTGGCTTTGGGCTTCGCAGCAGCATTGGCTTCGGCCTCGATGCCGCCGCCGTCTGCCTGTTCGGTCTCTGCCATTGCCCCGCCCGGTCCCGTTTCGCAAATGAAGTCGATGCCGCCGGACAGACTTGGGACGCGATACAATGCCGCCAGCGCAAATGCGCTCTCACGATGCGGACGCTAAGATAATAATGGTTAACGGAACCTTTCGTTTGTCCGGCCGGTAGGAAAAAACTGCCGAGTAAATATGGTCAACAAGACCTTTCTGCCGCCCTGCGGCGCCCCCTGCGTAGCACTTAACCCATTATAAAACATACGTTTTCAGAACTGGCACGGGTTTCGCTGTGTCTGTTAGCGAACCGCGGCTTGGGAGAGCCTGTGGTTCGCAACATTCGCAGACCGGCCTGGGAGGGCCGCCTGCGGGTCACTTGAGGGGAGAACCATCGATGGAGAACGCGCTTCTCATCGGACTTTCGCGGCAGACGGTGCTCGAGCGGCAGCTCGATGTCGTCGCCAACAACATCGCCAACGTCAACACTGCAGGTTTCAAGGCCGATCAGTCGCTGTTCCAGGAATATCTGATGCCGGTCGCGCATGAAGACAATTTCATCGGCCGCGACCGCCGGCTCAGCTATGTCCAGGACAACGGCACCTATCGCGATCTGTCGCAAGGCGCCACCGAGCAAACCAAGAATCCGCTCGATGTCGCCATCGACGGCAACGGCTTCCTGGTGGTGCAGACGGCGGCCGGCGAGCGCTATACCCGCGACGGCGGGCTCCAACTCAACAACCAGGGCCAGCTTGTGACGGCCAACGGCGATCAGGTGCTCGGCACCTCCGGGCCGATCGTCTTTCAGGCGACCGATCACGACATCAACATCGCACCCGACGGCACCGTCAGCGTGGTGGAAGGCACCAGCCGGACCGATTCGCTGCGCGGGAAACTTCGCCTCGTGAGCTTCGCCGACGCCCAGCGGCTGTTGAAGGAGGGCTCGAACCTCTATTCGGCCGGCGAAGGCGCAGCCCAGGCCGATACCAGGTCGCTGGTGCAACAGGGTTACATCGAAAAGTCCAACGTCAATGCGGTCGCGGAGATGAGTCGCATGATCGAAGTGACGCGGGCCTACACGCAGGTCGCGACGCTGCTGCAACAGGAAAGCGACCTGCACAAATCGGCGATCGAAAAACTCGCGGACGTTCCGTCCTAACTAAAGGCCATTCGGGAGATACACCATGCAAGCGCTTCAAACTGCTGCGACCGGGATGGCGGCCCAGGAACTCAGCGTCCAGGTCATCGCGAACAACATCGCGAACATGCAGACCACCGGCTACAAGAAACAGACCGCCGCGTTTCAGGATCTGATCTACCAGCACGTCCGCCGGGTCGGCGCGCAATCTTCCGATCAGGGCACCATCCTGCCGATCGGCATCGATATCGGCGGCGGCGTCAAGACCGTCGGCACGCCGAGGTCGATGACACAGGGCACGCTGTCGCAAACCGGCAACGATCTCGATCTCGCGGTCACCGGCGAAGGCTTCTTCAAGATCCTGATGCCGGACGGCACGTTTCAATATACCAGAGACGGCACGTTCCAGATGGACAACCAGGGCCGCATCGTCAATGCCCAGGGTAATCTGGTGCAGCCTCAGATCACGATCCCGCAAAACTCCTCGGGCCTGACGGTCAGCCCCCAAGGCCAGGTGTCGGTGACGCAGCCGGGATCAACCACTTCGACGATCATCGGTACGCTCGACCTCACCCGCTTCGTCAACAAGGCCGGCCTGCTGCCGGTCGGCAACAACCTGTTCCAGGAGACGCCAGCGTCGGGGCCGCCGCAGGACGGCCTCGCCAACGCCGAAGGCTACGGCTCCATCACCCAGGGCAGCCTCGAACAGGCCAATGTCGACGTGGTCTCCGAAATGTCCAACATGATCGCGGCACAGCGCGCCTACGAGATGAACTCCAAGGTGATCAGCGCGGCCGACGAGATGCTGCAAACCACCGCAGCGCTGTTCCGGTAAAGGAGCTGATCATGATCGTCCGCCGCCTTCTGCTCGCAACCGCCCTGCTCGCGGCCGCCTCGGCAAGCGCATTCGCCCAGAGCAGCGGGGACACCATCGCAGCTCCGGTGCTGCGCGCCGACGTCACCGTGACCAGCGACGTCGTGCGGATCGGCGACGTCATCGACAACGCCGGCCCGGCCGCGCAGATCGCGATCTATCGCGCGCCCGACCTCGGCACCACCGGCTCGCTGCCGACCGTGCAGGTGCTTACCGCGTTGCAGGCGCATCAAGTGATCGGCGTCGAGACCAGGGACATCAAGGCGGTCTCCGTGACCCGGCTGTCACGCGCGATCGAGGCCAAGGACATCCAGTTGCAGGTCGCCCACGCGCTGGAACATCGCAGCGGCCTCGGCGATGCCGCCAACCTGACACTGACATTCGACCGCGACCTGCAAGATATCCAGCTTGAAGCCTCCTACACCGGCACCCTGCAGCCGGTCGGGACCCGGTTCGAACCACGCAGCGGCCGCTTCGATGTCAGTTTCGAGATCGGCAGCGAGAACAATTCCCCGTCAGAAAAATTGCGGTTTACCGGTATCGCGATTGAAACCATCGATGCCGCCGTGCTGACGCGCAATGTCGAGCGCAACGAGCTGTTGAAATCCTCCGACGTGACGATCGAACGCCGCCCGAAAGCCGAGGTCGGCAGCGACGCCGCCACACGCACCGCCGCGATCGGCATGCAGATGCGGCGGCCGCTGCGTGCCGGCCAGGCCTTGCGGACCGCCGACCTCGCCAAGCCGGACCTGGTGCAGCGCGACGACAATGTCACCCTGATCTACCAGACCAGCGGTCTCTATTTGACCATTCGCGGCAAGGCTCTGGAGAACGGCACCGAGGGCGACGTGGTCAGCGTGCTCAACCTGCAATCCCAGCGCACGATCTCCGGCACCGTGGTCGGCCGCGATCAGGTCGCGGTTTCGATCGCGGCGCCCCGTCTTCCGGATACCTCCACCACCGTCGGATCGATGGAGACCGCACCGGTCTCGGTCGCCGCCAGCAATAGTTCGCCAGCCGCTGCAAACGCCGAGTAAGGTTCATGTACTTTTCAAGTATCCGTCGGGCCGCGCTTACGAGCACCATGCTGAGCATCGTCAGCTTCGCGGGCGGCTGTTCGTCGATCGACCGTCTTTCGCAAATCGGCGAACAGCCGAAACTCTCGGCGATCGAAAACCCGACGGCACAACCCGGCTACAAGCCGGTGCAGATGCCGATGCCGAAGCCGGAAGCGGTTTCCTACAACGCCAACTCGCTGTGGCGGAACGGGTCGCGGTCGTTCTTCAAGGACCAGCGCGCGCACCAGATCGGCGACCTCCTGACCGTCACCGTCAACATCACCGACCAGGCCAATTTCGCCAACGAGACCCAGCGCAGCCGTACCGTCACCGAAGATTCCGGCATTACCAATTTTCTGGGAGCCAACCTCCTGGCCGGGAAGAACACGGCCCTGCCCGGACGCCTGCTGACCGCCGACGCCACCTCCACCAGCGACGGCAAGGGAACGATCCAGCGCCAGGAAAGCCTCACCACAAACATCGCCGCCGTTGTCACCCAGATCCTGCCGAACGGCAACATGGTGGTCGAAGGCAAGCAGGAGATTCGCGTCAATTTCGAAATGCGCGAACTGATCGTCGCCGGCATCGTTCGCCCCGAGGACATCCAAAGCGACAACACCATCGACTCCAGCAAGATCGCGCAGGCGCGGATCGCCTATGGCGGTCACGGCCAGATTACCGACATTCAGCAGCAGCGTTACGGCCAGCAGGTAATGGACGTGCTGCTGCCGTTCTAGCCGGCATGATGCAAAAGACAGGAACCGGTTTCGAGATCATGACCGAATAAGCAGATACGCACCGAGCTCCCACATCTCGCCCGCGAACCTAGGCGCAGTGAGATGTTCTACGCGGCCTCCGTTAGCTCCCCTGACGGAGGCCGTGACTTTTTTGAAGAACATGGCGATCCCGCCAATGTTTGCGAGGATGGGGGCGAGGGCCTAGAACCGAAAGAAGCCGCAGCGGGAAGCCGAGGCGCACCGAAGAAGCTGCACGGCATCGTCTCACGCGCCTGAACACGCCGGTATCATGTTAAACATCGCGAAGGAATTGCACCGCGAATGAGCGGCTGTGCCGCCAGAATGGGCTGGGAATTGTTGAGACAATTGAGGAAGCTTTGTCGTTGCCAAATTGCAGAACGGCGGTCTGTACAATGTCTGGCACTCTCGCAGTTTTCCTGATCGGGCTTGCTGGCGGCATTGCTGTCGGCTTCGGCTGGCGATCCCATATTTCCAGGCGGCGCAGGGTCAGATACTTGCTGAGACTGGCGTCGCAAGGTCCCTACGATCCCGTTAGACACCAGGGCCGGCTGTTCTAGAGTTTTTTCGGTTCTGATTGGATCAGAACCGAAGCTCTGTATTCTTTGTTTGACGCGTTTTCCTCACGCGAACCGGTATCTACTTCGCTTGAAACCGCTATAGCTGTTCATGCATCCGCGGATCGCGGCGCGCTTCGATCACTTTTGTTGTCGGCAGCGACCGCCAGCAGCCATATTGCAAATCCCGCCAGGGCCAGGCCGCAGCCGACCCATCCCGTCGATGTCCATCCATAGCCGGCAGAGATAGCGAGGCCGCCGAGCCAGGGTCCAAGCGCATTTGCGGCGTTGAAAGCCGAATGGTTGAGCGCAGCCGGAAGGGCCTGGGCTTTGCCGGACACATCCATCAGCCGCGTCTGCAGCACGGTCGCGAGAGCTCCGCTCAAACCGATAAGAAAGGCATCGACCGTCACGGTCCAGATGTTCAACGCTGCCCACGGGAACAAGGCCAACGCGGCTGCAGTCCAGATCAGCAGGCCGCCCGCCGTCGGCATGATGGCGCGATCGGCGACCCGCGGCACGACAATATTGCCGATGGTCAGGCCGAGTCCGAACGCTGACAACACCAGCGGTACGAAGGTGGGCGAAACATGCGTCACCTCCATCAGCGTCGTCGCCGTGTAGGTGTAAACCGCAAACAGGCCACCAAAGCCGACAGCGCCGATCGCGAGCGTGAACCAGACCTGGCTCCGCGTCAGGGCGTCCAGTTCACCCAATGGGCTTGCCTTCGGGGCTGGTTGATCGACGGGTGCGAACCACGCCACCATCGAAAAAGCAGCGATGGCAAGCGCTGCGACGACGCCGAAGCTCCAGCGCCAGCCGACCGCCTGTCCCAGCCAGTTCGCGAGCGGAACACCGATCACGGTCGCAACCGTCAGGCCAAGGAACACCTTGCCGATCGCCTGGGTCCGCTTGTGGAGCGGCACCAGCGACGCCGCCATCATTGCCGCCGTGCCAAAATAGGCACCGTGCGGAAAGCCGCTCAGGAAACGGAACACCAGCATCCAGTGGTAGCTGGGCGCGAATGCGCTCAGTGCGTTGCCAACGGCGAACATGGCCATCAGCAAAAGCAGGACATTGCGGCGCGCCAGGCGCGCCGTCAGCACGGCCAGCACCGGCGCACCGATCACCACGCCCAGCGCATACATGCTGATGACGTTTCCGGCGGTCGGCTGATCAATCCGCAGATCGGGCGCAAAATAGGGTAACAGGCTCATGGTTGCGAATTCAGTGGTGCCGATCGCAAAGCCGCCCATGGCCAACGCGAACAGGACAAGGCCGATCCCATCAGGGGCGGCATTCTGCTTTTCCATATCTTTCCCGAGTTCTTGGATTGCCGATTTCGAGCGTGCCAAGTCCTGATCGAATGAATGGCTTGATCGAATGAACGGCTCGATCGGATGACGGTGGCTCGATCATGAACAGTCGCCGCCCATGATCTGCGCGAGAAAAGTGTGCCGACACTTCAGGCGATTAATGTTCGCTGCTCCGATAGCGGATTTATGCCGATGTTCAGAGAGCACACGACGCATGTGTTCTATGCGTCTGGCGCTGCTTGAGCATTCGTCATTCATCGGAGGTTGAGACCTAACGGATAGAAGCACCTGGGGTAAGCGCGGACACATTGAATTCCGCGACTTCCGTCAGATAGCCATACACACCGGCAAATTCCAATAATGCCTGCGTGATGTTCCATGACGTCCCGGCTAGGCGTTTTCTTCACGCAAACCGGTTCAACCCCGCTCGAAACCGCGCCGGCCGCCGCAGCTTGGCGGGACATTCCAGTTGGGGCCGCCTGTCCTTGGATTCCGCCTGTCTTCGTCCTGATCGACGATCACGCAGCGTCTCTGCCGCCGGCAGGAGCTATCGCATGTGCCAAAGTCACGATATTCTTGGCGGGGCAGGATCGAAAACAGCCAAAACCGCGGCGCGATCCAACGCCAGGCAGTTGCGCGATGGACCCACTTGCTTTTCGGCTCAGGCATGTTTTTGCGATATTAATCGCGGCCGTGGTGGCGGCGGCCATCCTTCGGCATATCGTCCACATCTATGGCGGGATATCCCGCGAAGATATTCGGTTCGATGCCCTGTTGGGCGCCGGGCTTGTCGCAATCGCGGCGATTATTTTCCTGAGAAAACGCCGCGGGTGAGAATTGCGTTTCGCGGTGGTCTCGGAGTTCGCGCATCCATCCAGAGCAGTCTCCTGCCGCTCTCTCACGCCTCCGTCAGCCACGCTGGCGTCCTTCTGTGTCGCAGCGCAATTCGGGCAGATATAAACCATGGTCGTTCCCGACCATCTAAATTTCACGGTCAGGATCTCGCGCAACCGCCCGCAGCGAGGGCATTCACTTGACGATTCGGGCACCCCTGCCATTGCAACACACCAATCCGGACGCACTTTCGGTGATGATCCGCAGCGTCGTATATGATCGTATCTCAGACGGCATACGACCATACAGCCCAGGCGGGCGGCGATATGTGAGCGATTTCACACATGTGAATTGAGCACGATGACTATGCTGTGATGAGCGGCTCGCAAACAATGTTCCGCCCGACGCGACACCCACCCAATTCCGCGGGCCACACATATCTCCGTGCCGTTCCACGCACCGGATTCGGAACCATGATGGCCCCGATTGAATTATCGCTTCATAGAAGTGGAGCGGAACATGGCCCAACAAAAATTCGCATACTTGATCATCGCTCTCATGACCGTCGCACCCCCTGCCCTTGCCCAAACGGCTGGCGTCGGCGTTTCCACCGGACCGGCTTCCAGCGACGCGCATCAAGGGACCGGCGGTACGACGGCGACCGATAGCCGTTCCGTCACGACCGGATCAGCCGCGCATTCCCGCGACCTGCAACGAGGCGTTAACTCCGATGGCAGCATCGGCCAAACCGGAAAAGTCGGCACATCGCTTAACGGAAGGCCGATCGGCTTTCCCGGTTCAGGCCTGGGATCGCGCGAAGATTCGCTCGGCATCATCACGCGGTAGACAGGGTCCGGCCGGCTTTCGCTCGAAAACGCCGTAACCGGCTCCGGTCATGCAACCGCGGTCAGATCCTGCGGCGCGTCTTCGGAAAACAGCCGGTCCCGTCCGGGGATATATTGCTGCTCGGTGATATGCAGCCGCGCATTATTGGCTTCGCGTTTTTGGGCGTCTTCCTCGCCATAAAGAAACGCCAGGAACGCGTAGCGCCGACCTTTGGTCGCCGGTGTCACCTGATGCAGCGCGCCGCATGAAAACACCAGCGCACCGCCTTCCGACGGCCGGTACACCCTGCGGCCGAATTCCGGAAACATCAGGTCGCAGCCTTCGAAATCATTGTTGAGGTTGATCGAGAGCGCAAAGCGGCGGTGCTGTGCGCCGGCATTGACGTTGTCGCGATGGCGGAAGAAATGGCCGCCGGTCTCGCTGTCGTAACAGGCGACGATGTAGCGGTCCATGCGCGTGGCTTGAAACTGGAAATAACGCTCGATCTGCGGAATCACGCGGCGCACGATCTGGGTGCGGATGAGTTCGCGGACCTCGGGCACGTTGACGGGCACATCCTTGCGGCGTTTGAGCCGGTGATTGGACAGCGTCGTGGTCTTACCGCCGACGTCGTATTGAAAGCCGGAATCGACGCCGCCCTGCTGGTCGTGGAACTGCACGAGAAAATCGCAGAGATCGAAACTGAAGACCCGCGGCACCATCAGCGCCGGCGCGAACATCGGGACGCCGGCGGAGTCATCGACATCGGGAAGATTGCGCAGAACGCCGCGAACGGTTTCAGAATGGCCTTGCGGAATGTCCCAGGGAATATCGGCGATCGATCTCAGCATGGGATCAAGCACGATCGTACGCGGCATCCCCTCGGCGCCGAACATCCGGCTGATGGCGCCGTCATAGTCGGCGAGGAAGAACAGTCTGCTGCTGCTGATCGCGGCAAGACTGTCGATATCGGGTTGGCCGGACAAAACGCAGCCGATGACGACATGCTGCTCGCTCAATGCTGCGCTCTCGCGCACCAGTTCGCCGATCTCGGAGATCGTCCGCGGATTTCCCGGCTCGCCGAGAAAGCTCAGGACCACCCAGCGGCCTGCGCTGACATGCAGATCGAAAGAACCGCCGGTGATCACCGGCGCGCTAAACCAGGGTACGGGATCACCGAGAACCATGCGGCACCACGCTTTAGAAGAGTTGATCGTGACAGAGCCGCCCCCGGAGCCATCTTCAAAAAGCTTGCCGGGTCATGGTTAATCAATATTTAAACTGCATGTTACGCGATATTGCATCCGGCTGCGCCGTACATATCCGGCAACAAACGGGCGCAAAAAATACGATTTCTGGATCGCTCCCGGTCCGATCGAACACAGGATCGCTTCAGGAAAACGCGGCTTCCACCGTGCCGAGCCCGGACAGATCCATCGTCACCCTGTCGCCGGCGTTGAGCCATATCGTTTTCACCAGGCTGCCGGTCAGCACGATCTGCCCCCCGCGCAGACCCTCGCCCTCGTCGGCAAGATGATTGGCCAGCCAGGCGAGCGGATTGTGCGGATGGCCGAGCACGTCGGCGCCGGTGCCGCGGCTCACTTCGCTGCCATTGACGATTGCGCGTCCGGCCACATCGAGCAAATCGGGTGCGGCCGATCGCGCCACCGGTTTTCCCAGCACACAGCCGGCCGCATAGAAATCATCCGCCACCAGCGTCGGCGCGCCGATGGTCTGCCAATCGACATAGCGCTCATCTACGATTTCGATCGAGGGATGATAGGCCTCGACGGCTTTGGCGACGGTCTCCGCCGTGAACGGCGCCTGCGACGGCGACAGATCCTGTCCAAGCCGCACCGCAATCTCGCATTCGACACCGACGCGAACGAAATCGCCGTGCCGCAGCGCAACGCCGCTGTCATGAACGCCGCTGGCGAATACGCCACCGCCGCACGGATGGGGAATGCCGAGATATTGCTGCATCACCGCGCTGGTGCAGCCGATCTTGTACCCCACCAAGGCGCCGACCTGCGGCAGCAGCAGGTCGTGGACGGCGCGCTGAATGCGGTATCCCTCGGCCTCGTCCCCTGGCGCGATGTCAGCGGGCAACGGGCCGAGCGGCGTGCGATTGCGGCGGGCGGCGGCGATAATCTGTGCGGCCGCGCGTATCTTGTCCATCAGCCGCCCTCCCATTGCAGGTTTCGAGTTGACGATAATTGATCACCATGCCCGGCGTTTTACAAGCGCATCAGGCCGCGGCGCCCGATGGACTTCGACCGTTATGGAAAACAAGACCAGCCAGCCTTTCGATCTAGCCGCTTGCGATCAAGCGGCTAGATCAAGCGCTCCCGGTCTGTCCGCCATGCGCGGATTTTGCGGATGACGGTTCATGCTTGACTTGCGTCAAATCGATCGGAACCGGCCCGCATATCGTCAGTCATGGAGGGTATGACCATGATGTATGAATATGGCTGGTCCAGTACGGGCTTTGGTGCGGGACATTGGCTCTGGTTTGCGCTTATCGTCGCCATCGTGGTGATCCCGGTCGGGCGCATCCTCCGCCGCGTCGGATTCTCTGCGCTCTGGTCGGTGCTTATCTTCATTCCCGTGGTGAATCTGATCGCGCTTTGGCTGTTCGCCTATGCGGATTGGCCCAGATCCGAATTCCAGCCTGAATCCAAAAGCTGAAATGCGGGAAAGGCCGGGATGGGCGCGTTTTGCTATTTTCTGGGATCAAAGGCCGGATTTGCCGCGACCATGTTTGCAGCGGTGCTCGGCATTTACCTGTTAGCGACGCACACCGGCCATGTTCTCGGCGCCCTGCCTTATCTCCTGTTGCTGGCCTGCCCGCTGATGCATCTGTTCGGGCACCACCACGGGCATCATCATGAACCCGCGCCGGGGACAGCAGAAAGCGAACGCAATCAACCCACGAAGTAACGATCCGTCCGGCGCTCAAGCGCCGGGCACCGCAATCTGAGCCCGCGGCGGTGTCCTACTCGTCGCGATAGACCTTCTCGCGCTTCTCGTGGCGTTCCTGCGCTTCCACCGAAAGCGTGGCGATCGGCCGGGCTTCGAGCCGCTTCAGCGAAATCGGCTCGCCGGTCTCTTCGCAATAACCGTAGGTGTTGTCCTCGATGCGCTGCAACGCCGCATCGATCTTGGAGATCAGCTTGCGCTGGCGGTCACGCGCCCGCAATTCGATCGCGCGATCGGTTTCGGAGGACGCCCGGTCGGCAAGATCAGGATGATTGACGTTTTCTTCCTGGAGCGTCTGCAGCGTGAGACGCGATTCCCGCAGGATTTCGTCCTTCCACGCCAGCAGCTTGGCGCGAAAATACTCGCGCTGGCGCTCGTTCATGAAAGGCTCTTTTTCGGAGGGTCGGTAGTTTTTCAACTTTTCCAAGGCCAGCCCATCTGTACGTGCGAGGCGGCGGAAAAGTATCCGTCCGCGCCGCGCCTTATATAGCGGCGTCATGTGACAGACAATATCGACCCTTTGGGAAACAGGACCGTCCCCAAGGGCTTAACCGGGAGCCCGAGCCCGGCCGGATCGGGACGGCCCTGCCCGATTAATAGCCAACCGTGAAACGCTGGCGGATATGGGCCGGATGCTCGATTTCGTCGGCGAGCGCGACCGCGAAATCCTCGAAGGAAATCCAGCTTTTCCCATCCGCAGCGGTCAAAAGCTGATCGATCCCGAGCCGGAACTTGCCGGTTCGCTGGCCGGCGATGAACAGGGCGGACGGCGACAGGAAGGTCCAGTTCAGCTCCTTTTGCTGCCGGAGCAGGTCGAGAAAGGCTCCGCCCTTCTCGGCCTCCGCCTTGTATGCCACGGGGAAGTCCGGAATCGTCACCAGCGCGACGCCGGGGGCCACCTCAAGACTGCCGGCGCCGCCGACGACGAGATAGCGACCCACCTTCGAATCGCGGACAGCCCCGATCAGTTTCGCCGGATCGCTGTCGAGGAAATGGATAGAACTGATGGCGACGTCGTGGCCGGCCAATAGCTGCGCCAGCGAGCCCTGGTCCATCGCATCGCCCCGCTTCGCCACGACATTCGGCTGCGGGACGATCTTTTCCGGATGACGGGCAATGGCCGTGACGGCGTGTCCACGGCCGGCAAGTTCGGTGACGATACGCGAGCCGGCATTCCCCGAAGCTCCGACAACTGCGATTTTCATGACAACTCTCTTTCAGTTTTCTGGTATGTAATAGTTACTAGATATCAAAAAGGCTGTAAGTGTTAAGAGAGCACTTTGAGGTCACCTGATTACGCCGGAGTAACCCCCGTGAAAGCGCCCAATGCCTATTCGGCCGACTGCCCCACCCGACAGATCCTGGATCGCGTCGGCGACAAATGGGCGGTGCTCATCCTGCTGCTGTTGCGGGAGCAGCCGATACGCTTCAATCAATTGCGCCGGATGATCGAGGGCATCTCGCAGAAGATGCTGTCACAGGTGCTCAAGAGTCTCGAGCGCGACGGCCTGATCCGGCGCCGTGCCATCGCGACCGTCCCGGTGACGGTGGAATATTCGATCACGCCGCTCGGCGCGACGCTGGCAAAGGCGGTCGATCCCTTGCGCGATTGGGCCGAAACTCACTTGAAGGAAGTGCTGGCCGCGCAACGCCGCTACGATGGCCAGCACAAGGCGATGGCGGCGTAAAACGCCGTATTTCAACAGATTCAGTCTCCGGAAGCGCCGCTCCGGAGCGCGATGCCATCGCGCCCCCTAGACTTGGCCGTCCTAGACTTAGACGTCCTAGACTTGGCCCGCCTTGGCGAGTTCGACTTCGACCCGCAATTCGATCTCGGACAACACCGCATCCAGGCCCGGATCGCCGGAGGAGGATTTGAGGTTGGCGGCGGCGTCGCGCAGCCGGCTCACTGTCGAAGCGGTGAGATTGCCCGAGAGCAGACCGAGCTTGAGGTCGTCGAGCACGTCGAGCGCGCCCTTGCCGCGCTGCACCGAACGCTTGCGCCGTTCGGTCGGATCCTCGACCCCTTGCAGGGCCAGCAGCGCGTCGATGTTGGCGGTCGCCTTGGGCGCGCTGGTCGCGCGGCTTTCCGAAGCCGACGCCGTTTCTTCCGGTAACGCAAAACCGCTCGAACTGGTTCGTTTTGTGCTGGGAGCCGGAGCGCCCAGGGTGGTGCCGTTCGGTCCGTAGATGCGCATGGTCGTTCTCGCTGTGTGCCGCAAGCTTCGCTTGGTCGTGGTTAACGAAGCGTAAATGACCCGGCAAAATTTGCCGCGCGGGGCAGTTTCGTCATGGCGACAGCTAATGGAGCGTGACCAGATCTCTAATTTTTATCCAGCAAAATCAAACCATTAATCCGAAAATGCGCGCTGGCACGGCGCTCGCATAGTTAATGCCGGATCGCCGTCATGGGAGTGGCGCGCGCCGCCAAGCGTCAAGACCTCAGCGGGGAGCAGAGGATGCCAAGCGTGTTTTCGGCAAGCGTGTTTCGGGTGGCCTGTGCCGCATTGCTGGCGCTTGCGCTCGCGCTGCCGGCAACGCCTGCCCGCGCGACGTCCCGGATCAAGGATCTCGCCAATATCGAGGGCGTGCGGCAGAACCAGCTGGTCGGCTATGGCCTCGTCGTCGGCCTCAACGGCACCGGCGACACCTTGAACAACGCGCCCTTCACCAAGCAATCCTTGCAGGCGATGCTCGAGCGCATGGGCGTCAAGATCGCGCCTGGCGTCACCATGCGCACCGGCAACGTCGCCGCGGTGATGGTGACCGGCAATCTGCCGCCGTTCGGAACCCAGGGCACGCGGATGGACGTCACGGTGTCCTCGCTCGGCGACGCCAAGAATTTGCAGGGCGGTACCCTGCTCGTCACCCCCCTGCTCGGCGCCGACGGCAACGTCTACGCAGTGGCTCAGGGTTCGGTCGCGATCAACGGTTTCCAGGCCGAAGGCGAAGCCGCCAAGATCGTTCGCGGCGTGCCGACGGTCGGCCGTATCGCCAACGGCGCCATCATCGAACGCGAAATCGAATTCGCGCTCAACCGCCTGCCCAATGTGCGGCTCGCACTGCGCAACTCGGACTTCACCACCGCCAAGCGCATCGCCGCCGCGGTTAACGACTACCTCGGCGTCAAGACCGCCGAGCCGATCGATCCTTCGACCGTGCAGCTTTCGATCCCGCCGGAGTTCAAGGGCAATGTCGTCGCCTTCCTGACCGAGATCGAGCAGTTGCAGGTCGAGCCGGACCTTCCCGCCAAGATCGTCATCGACGAGCGTTCCGGCATCATCGTGATGGGCCGCGATGTCCGTGTCGCCACCGTCGCGGTGGCGCAGGGCAACCTCACCGTCACGATCTCCGAAAGCCCGCAGGTGAGCCAGCCCAATGCTTTCTCGCGCGGGCGAACCGTGGTGACGCCGAACACGCGCGTGGGCGTCACTGAAGACGGCAAGAAACTTGCCGTCATGAAAGACGGCGTCTCGCTGCAACAGCTTGTCGACGGCCTCAACGGTCTCGGCATCGGTCCGCGCGACCTGATCGGCATCCTGCAGGCGATCAAGGCCGCAGGCGCCATCGAAGCCGATATCGAGGTAATGTGATGCAGACCAATGTGAACAATACCTTCGCAAGCCACGCGGCGACCGCCGGGATTCCGAACTTCGCCGGCCATCCGGATTACGATCTCGCGAACGCGCTGAACAAGGTGTCGCCGCAAGCGCAGGCCAAGACGAAAACGATCGCGACCAATTTCGAGGCGATGTTCATCAACTCGATGTTTTCGCAGATGACCAGCGGCCTGCAGGGCGACGGCCCGTTCGGCAACACGCCGGGCACCGGCGTCTGGCGCTCGATGATGACCGACCAGTATTCGAAATCTTTTGCCAAGGCCGGCGGCATCGGCATCTCGCATGAAGTCTATCGCACGCTGATCCTGCAGCAGGCCCGCGCCGGCAGCAACAGCTAACCCTCCCAAGGAAATCCGCAAGGAAACCAGACATGCAGCAATCCCCCCAGCGCCAGCCGGCCCCACCGCCGATCCCCGCGGCCGCGACACCGGCCGAGGCGCGCAAGCTCGCCGAGGGCATGATCGAGGTGATGACCACATTGCTTGGCGTGATCGAGCGCGAAACCGAACTGGTCCGCGCCGGCAAGATCCGCGAGGCGATGGCATTCGAGCCGAAAAAGACCGAGCTGTCGCGCCGTTACGTCAACCTGCTGACGCTTCTGAAGGCGAGCCATAAATATCTGCAGCAATCGATGCCGGAGCTTGTGACCACGCTGCATCGTCACCACGACGTGTTCCGCTCGATGCTGAAGATCAACCTCACGGTGCTCGCCACGGCGCACGCGGTCTCCGAAAGCATCGTGCGCGGCGTCAATGCGGAGATGCAGCGCCGCACCATTCCCAACACCTATACTGCAGCGGGCCGGCGCACCGCGCCGGGACCGCGCAACATCGCGCCGCTATCGGTCAGCCGCTCGCTTTGACATGGCGCTTTCGGGCGAAGCCCGCTCCCGGACTTGGATAGCGGTGTGGCTTCCGGTTCGCGTGAAGCTCAAAACACGCCGGCGACCGTCAGCCGGACGGCCAAGGGTTCGATCGGGTGCAGGACATAATCCATGACGCCGGTCTGGCAGACGGCCGTGGGCGCCCTCTGCACCGGGTAGCAGAGGTTATAGAGGCTGTCGGTCTTGATCAGCGACCCGTAGGCGTAAGTGATCTGGTCCGCGCTGGCGTCGAACAGATTGAGTGCGTCGAGCTGGATCCGCCAGCCGTTCTCGAACCGGTAACCGATGCTGCCGTTGAAGACGCTAGTGGCGGAGGAACGGAACGCGTTGTCTTCCGTCAGCGGACTGGCGCCCAGATAACGCCAGCGCAAGGTTTCGAACCAGCCGATCTTCTCGCCGATCGTGATTCCGGCGGACGCCACGATCTCCGGCGCATTGGGGATATAATTGCCGGGCGCGTTGCCGATCTGCGCCTGCGGATAGCCGGCCAGCGAGGCGTAGAGATCGGCCTGCGCGCTGTCGAAACCGACAAACCGCGCATGCGACACTGCGAGATCGCCGTCCAGCGTCAGCCAGGACGCCGGCTGATATGTGTTGGTCCATTCCACGCCGTAGCGGCGGCTCGGCCGGCTCGCCGAGGTGTCGCCCGCGTCGCCCTCGAATACGATTTCCGACGCCTGGTCGAGCATGAACAGGCTGACCGACGAATCCAGTCCCGGAATGATTTTGCTGCGAATGCCGACTTCCGCGCCCTTGGTCTGGACCAGCAGCGGCGACGCGCCGAGCGGAATCGAGGCCGCACCCGGATTTTGAACCCTGTCGACCGGCTCTTCGGTAATCGTCGCGCCACGCGCGTCGTTGCTGTGCATGCCGTAGCCGGCGCCAAGGAAAAATTCGGTCTTGTCGAACGGGCCCAGCACCAGGCTGAATTTGGGACTGCTGATCCCGGCGCTCACCTTGCCGGAATTGTTGGCGTCGAACAGGGAATCGACGCTGGCGTCATAATAATCGCCGCGCCAGCCCACGATGGTCCTGAGCCAGCCGATCCAGTGGACCGTATTCTGGATATAGACCCCGACGCTGCCTTCTCCCACCTTGTCGCTGCGAACGTTTGACAGGAAGGCGCGCTGATAGGTGTCGGTCAAACCGAGATCGATGTCGTCATACCGGGTTTGAACGCCGAAAGTGGTTTCCATCGGCCGGCCGGCGAACGCTCCGTTGAGCGTCCTGGACGCATTCGCGCCCGTCATCACCCGGTCGTCATGCTGATGAAACTGATCGCCTTGGGTCGGATTGCTCAGAAAATAGGTGAAGTCGTTGAACAGATCGAGTTCGCTTTTGACCACATAGGCGTTGGCCTTCCATGACCCGGCATCGTCGGTTCCGGCCATGCGCGCCGACAGCGCAAACCGGTCGGTGTTGCCGCCATCGGTCGGGTCCTCCTCGCCATACAATCCGATCTGGCCCGAGGTGATGGCGCGCAGCGGCACCTGGTCGGTCGAATTCCATCTGTTCGAATAGGCCATGCCGGTGACGGAAAAGCCGTCCGACGCCGTTCCCTCGGTGTAGCGCAGCAGACCATTGATCTTGCGCATGTCGTCCGGATTGACCCAGGGGCCGTTATAGGCGCCGGCCTCGCCCGCAAACAGCAGATTGCCGTCGCCGACCCTGGCAGAGCCCATGCCGAAGATTCGCTCATAGCCGAAGCTGCCGACGGTCATCTCCGCGACGTTGCTGCTGACGCTGTCGATCAGGCCGATGTGGAGATTGCCGGCCGAAGCGAAATCGCCCTCGTCGGCGAAATAAGGCCCCTTACGGATCTCAAGCGTGTTGACCGTTTCGGGCATCAGCCAGTTCAGGTCCGAATAGCCCTGCCCGTGCGCATGCGTGCGCAGATTGATCGGCACGTCGTCGACCCAGATCGCCATGTCGGTGCCGTGATCGAGATTGTAGCCGCGCAGAAAATACTGGTTGGCTTTGCCTTCCCCGCTGTGCTGGGTCACGATCAATCCGGGCGCCGCCTCGAGTATTTCTCCCGGCCGCGTGACCGGACGCGCGTTGAGTTCTACGCCGGTTGCCGTCATCTGGCTGGCGAGGCTTGGCGGGACAACCGGGCCGCTGCCGACATTCGAAGCGCCGGATCCCGTGGCCTGGGGCGTCGTCGCGCTGGCGCCCGAAGCGATCACGGCGGCGGGTTTCTTGCGGCGTAGCCCGGCAGAGCGCGTCTGCTGCGGCCGCAACTTCGGCTGCGCACGAACCGTGATGGTCGGAAGCGGGGTCGGATTCGTCGGTGTTTCCGTCTCGGCCGGCGCCGGCTGGCAAAACAGCGGCGCAAATGCCAAGGTGGATACCAGACGATACGAGAATTTTGACACGCCGCAGCCGATCAAATCCGGAGCGGAAACAAGCACAACTATTCGCAGCGACCGGCTTCGCGGCAACCGGCGCGAAGTGCGATCGGTGCAGCGCCCCATCCTGCCCTGATCGACAGCGCGAGGGTATGAACGAGCCAGTATGATGTCAATTAGAAAAGATCATACTCCGGGCCGGAAGATCCGGGGCGACAGAGATGGACGAAAGGAGACGGCAGGTGCAGCGTTTGACCATCACGATCGATGACGATCTCGTCGCCTCGGTCGACGACTTCATAGCGGCGCGGGGTTACGCGAACCGGTCGGAAGCAATCCGCGACCTCGTTCGCAGCGGCCTTCAGCAGTCGAGCCTTGAAGTGGCCGAGGGGCGCGATTGCATCGCCACCTTGAGCTATGTCTACGATCACGAGGCCCGCGAACTGCCCAAACGCCTGACGCAGGAATTTCACGATCATCATCATCTGGCGCAGGCGACGCTCCATGTTCACATCGACCACGACAGCTGCCTGGAGGTGACGGTGCTCAAGGGACGCAGCGCCGAAGTAAAGGCGTTTGCCGACCACGTGATCGCCGAGCGCGGCGTGCGCCACGGCCACGTCGTGTTCATGCCGTCCGATGTCGATGCCGGCGTACACCGGCACGACCACCCCCATCGCGCCGGCAAGAAGCGGATCTAAAGCCTCAACGGCGCTCTCCAATACTTTATTTTAATTCGTTTTCTTGACGCGGAGCGAAGCCGCTCGCGTTTTCCGGATGCGAGGCAGGCCTGCCGCCTGGAAACGCCATCGCGCCGGCGCCAGAACCTCGACAGATTTCATCAAATTTATCAGCCGGTAACAGCACGATATTCAACACGTTCTCTAACCTCGTGTTGAGAGGTGATTGTCATATTGCGTTTGGAGGGTGTTGGGATTTGACTCGAGGAGAGCCAGGAGGCTGCCATGAGTACGGATTTCAGCGTCAAGCCGGTCGGGGCACCGGCTACAATTGCTGTTGGTCAGCCTGTCAGCGAGGCGGCCGGCAACGCGGTGTCGACTCAACTGCCCGCCAGCCAGGCGGTCACCGCCACCGATCCGGGCGGCGACATCCGCAACGATCCGCAGGCTGCGGGCGAATATATTTCGCATCAGGCGTTTTTCGATCAGTCCGCGGCCGCGATCGTCTATCAGGTCGTCGACAGCAACAACGGCGAGGTCGTGGAACAATATCCCGATGACGCGACGCTGCGGCGCCGGGCCTATTTTCACGCGCTCGATCTGAGTAAAGACCAGCCTGCCAGGCCGATCGCGACCGACCTGAAGGCCTGAACTTCGGCATTCTGGCGATAGCCTCGCAACCAGGGCTTTACGCCCTGCCCGACAAGCCAGCGGCAATGTTCGAGTTGATGTCGATCAGCGACTGCAGCTTTTCCGGGCTCGGATCGGTCTGCAGCTCGATCGTCCGCTGCATCACGAATATCGCGATGTTGAGGATGTTTTGCCGAACCTCGAGCGGCTGGGGATTGTCGTTGCTTTCCGCCTCGCTCATGAAAATGGTCCACAGCCGGCGATTGAACAGCAACGCGGCGTGCATCCGCCTGTCGCCGGCGCCCTTCCAGTCCTGTTGAATTTCGACCAGCTTTCTTGCCGCCATCAGCAGCGTCTGCGCTTCGATATCACGAGGGGACGAGGATACCTGGGCCGTGCGAGCATAGGCCTTGGCTGCATTGGACATTCATGACCTCAAACGGGGGAGCTGCGCAGTCTGCTGGTTTTGTGGTTTTGACTGCCTATGTTTTGTACTTCGCTGCTTTTAAAATAAGGTTAGCGATAGCATTCCAAATGCGATGAAACATCATCGTACGCATTCACCCTGACTGTTCGCGGCGTCATCCCTCGCAAAAGATATTGAGACAGCGCAAACGCCCCGCGATGCCGCCACAGCCAAAGATGGCGGGGTTTCCCCCGCCGTTTCAATCTGTTTCTGGCGAACTGCGATCAGCGCAGCAGCTGCAGCACGCTCTGCTGCGACTGGTTGGCGAGCGCGAGCGCGGAGACCGCGATCGACTGGCGGGTCGACAGCGCCTGGCTGTTGGCCGCTTCCTCGTTCGGATCGGCGACCGTCAGGTTCGAGGCGCCGGTTTGCAGCACGTTGATCAGGCTCTTGTTGAAATCCTGGCGGATCTGCACCACCGACAGGTTCGAACCAAGACTCGATGCCGCCGTGCGCAGCGTGGTGCTGGCCTGGTTCAATGTCGCCAGCACGGTGTTGGCGGAGTTGGAATCCACGAAGTCGGTGCCGGCGGTCAAGTCCGAAAGGCCAAGACCGGCGTCGTCGAAGGTGAAGCCCTGAATCGCCAGCTTCGAGGCGCCGGTTTCGTCGAACGTCAAGTTCAGGGTATCGCCGTTCAGCAGGTTGATGCCGTTGAACGAGGAGTCCTGCGCCGTGGTGTTGATCTGCGCCATGACGTTGTTGTACTGCGCCACCAGGCTGGCGCGGGCCGCCTGCGAAGTCGGGTCGAGCACAGGATCCGGCCCGCCTATCCCGGCAAAGGCAGCGAAGGGAGAGCCTGCACCGGTCGCCGTGCCGCCGATCGTGCCGATCGTCGCCGAAGCCGCGTTGTTGGTGGTCGTGATCGTGATCACGCCGCTGGCGTCGATGCTGGCCTGCAGGTCGTTGCCCGCCAACGCCGTGTTGAGCTGGTTGAGGGTCGAGACCTGCCCGGCGCCAGTGCCGAAGGTGATGGTGCTCCCGGTGCCGGTGCCGGTGGCCGCGAAGGTCAGCGTCTGGCCCTGAAGGGACGAATCGGCCGTGGTGCCGGCGGTCAGTCCGAGCGCCGCGAGCGCATTGCCCGGATTGTTGCCCGGCCCTACGGCAATCGTCAGATTCTGCGCGGTGCCGGTGTTGATGTTGAGCTTGCCGTTCGCGTCGAGCGAGGAAACGGTATCGCCTGGCGTGGTCGACAGGGTCGCCGCATGGGCGGGGGTGATGCTGGCGGTCTGAACCCCGGTGGCGAGATCGATCGCGTCGAGGACGTCCTGCATGGTGCCGGTTGACAGCGAGACGATGGAATTACCGTTGCCATCGGTCTGGATGTTTCCGGACGGGGATACACCGGAACCGGCCGGCGTGTTGACCGGCAGCGTGTTGGCGAAAGTGATGGTCTTGCCATCGACGGTAAGCGACGAACCGGCGCTGATCAGCGAGCCGAGGCCTGTGGTGGACGCGGTGCGAGCCGCGGTGAACGTAGCACCTCCGGTAGGCGTGGTGGAGGTGGCGGTCAGTCCCAGTGACGTCAGATCCGCGGCATTGCTGGCGGTGATGTTGAGGTCGGAGCCGGTCGAACTCTGCAGCGTTACCTCACCGGCGGGAGCCGTGGTGGAAATCGAAGAAGCGGTCTGGCCGGGCGCAACGCTCGCCGTAGCCGTGGCAGTCGCACCCGTGCCGGTGACGCTGTAGGTCTGAACGCCGCTGGCAAGATCGATCGCGGCCATGACGTCGCCGACTGTGGTTGTTGACGAGGCGACAATTTGCACGGAGCCATCGGCGCCGACGTAAACGTTACCCGAGGGGGTCCCATCGGCGGCATCCCCAGCGGTAACCTTGGTGTAGCCCGTGGTCGGAGGGGTGCTGACAAAGGAGACGGTATTGCCGTTGACGTTAAGGGTGTCGCCGGCTGCAAAGGTGGAGGGGTCGCTCGACAGCGCACCAGTTGCGCCAGTAAGCTTCGTGGCAGAGGTGATGGCGGTACTCGCCGTTGTGCTGGCGGCGACGGCGCTCAGCCCGAGCGCCGCGAGCGCCGTGCCTCCGGCGCCGATCGTCAGAGCCGTGCTGCCGATGCCACCGATGGTGATCGCACCGGTACCGCTGATCGAGGCGGTAGGCTTGCCAGCCACGGTCGACAGGGTCGCCGTATGGGAGGTGGTGTCGATGCTCGCGGTCTGAGCGCCGGTGGCGAGGTTGATCGCATCGAGGACGTCCTGGACAGTACCGCCTACGGAGACGGTGACATTACCGTTGGCGGCGACCTGCACGTTTCCATCGGCGGTGTTACCAGCGCTGCCTGTGGCGGGGCTCAGGGGTGAGGCCGCGAAGGTGATGGTCTTGCCATCGACGAGCAGCGAATTACCGGCGGCAGGCGGCGTGGTGAGACCTGAGAGCGCCGTGGCCCCAGTCACCGTGCCAGCAGCGAGAGCAGTTCCCGTGACGGAGACGTTCGCATCGACCGCGGTACCGCTCAATGTACCCGCGGTTCCTCCGAGCGGTGTGGTCGCTGTCGCCGCGGTGGGGGTGGCATTGCCGGTCATGATCGCGGCTTCAAGCGCGGTGGCGTTGGCTCCGGTGGTGCCGAGCAGATTGTCGGCGGTCGCGCCGGTGATGGCGGTGGCGGTGACGCTGGACTTGGTCGAATAGCCGGTGGGCGCCTGCAGCACCTGGTTGGCGATCGACTGCGCGGTAGAAATGTAGCTCTGCAGCGAGGTGATGCCGGTATTGGCCGCCTGCAGCACCTGCACGCCGTTGCCGATCCCGTCCAATAGGTTGTTGATGTCGCTGGCGCGGTTGCTGAGGCCCTGCGCGGTGAAAAACTCGGTCGGGTTATCCAGCGCCGAGTTGACCTTGTTGCCGGTCGCCAGATCGTTTTGCGTGGTGGCGAGCAAGGCGGCGGTTGACTGCAACGAGAGCAGGTTCTGGCGAACCGAAGCCGAGAGAACGATACCGGACATGTGTCAGACCTTCCTGATTTAGGCAGCCCGGTTCTATCGGCTCTCCTTTAAATTATGGTTAACGGCAATTTAAGTTTCATGATTAACGTTTTGCTACTACGAATGATGGCTGTAACACCTTCAAAGAGTTCGCATTTTCACCGCACAACGAAAAACGGCGGGGTTTCCCCCGCCGTTTCAATCTGTTTCTCGCGAACTGCGATCAGCGCAGCAGCTGCAGCACGCTCTGCTGCGACTGGTTGGCGAGCGCGAGCGCGGAGACCGCGATCGACTGGCGGGTCGACAGCGCCTGGCTGTTGGCCGCTTCCTCGTTCGGATCGGCCAGCGTCAGGTTCGAAGCGCCGGTCTGCAGCACGTTGATCAGGTTCTTGTTGAAGTCCTGACGGATCTGCACCACCGACAGGTTCGAACCCAGCGAGGACGCTTCCGTGCGCAGCGTGGTGCTGGCCTGGGTCAACGTCGACAACACGGTGTTGGCGGAGTCGGAGTCCAGGAAGTCGGTGCCGACGGTCAGGTTCGAAAGGCCAAGGCCCGCCGTATTGAACGTCACACCGGTGATCGACAGCTTCGAGGCGCCGGTTTCGTCGAACGTCAGGTTCAGGGTATCGCCGTTCAGCAGGTTGATGCCGTTGAACGAGGAGTCCTGCGCCGTGGTGTTGATCTGCTCCATCACCTGGTTGTACTGATTCACCAGGCTGGCGCGGGTCGCCTGCGAGTTCGGATCGACGACCGGAGCCGCCGCGACCAGGTTGGCGAACGCCATACCTGTTGACGTAGCCGTGCCGGTGAGCGCGCCGATCGTCTGCGAAGCCGCGTTGTTGGAGGTCGTGATCGTGATCGCGCCGGTGGAGTCGATGCTGGCCTGCAGGTTATTGGCCGCCAGCGCCGTGTTGAGGTCGTTGAGGCTCGAGACCTGCCCGGTCTCGGTGCCGAAGGTGATGCTGGTCGCGGTGCCGTTGCCGGTGGCCGCGATGGCCAGCGTCTGACCCTGGAGGGCCGAGTCAGCCGTGGTGCCGGCGGTCAGTCCGAGCGCCGCGAGCGCATTGCCCGGAGTTGCGCCCGATCCGGCGGCGATCACCAGGCTCTGCGCCGTGCCGGTGTTGAGGTTGAGCTTGCCCTTCGCATCGAGCGTGGAAGCGGTATCGCCTGACGTGGTCGACAGCGTCGCCACCTTGGAGGTGTCGATGCTGGCGGTCTGAACCCCGGTGGCGAGATCGATCGCATCGAGGACATCCTGGAGGGTGCCGCTTGACAGCGAGACGATGGAATTACCGTTGCCATCGGTCTGGATGGTTTTGGACGCGTTCACACCGGAACCGGTCGGCGTGTTGATCGGCAGCGTGTTGGCGAAAGTGATGGTCTTGCCGTCGACGGTCAGGGTCGAACCGGCGCTGATCAGCGAACCGAGGCTTGTGCTGGACTCGGTGCGAGCCGCGGAGAACACGGAATCTCCGGCAGGCGTGGTGGAGGTGGAGGTCAGCCCGAGTGCCGTCAAATCCGCGTCGTTGGAGGCGGTGATGGTGAGGTCGGAGCCGGTCGAACTCTCCAGCGTTACCGCACCGGCGCCTGTACCGGTGGAAATGGAAGAGGCGGTCTGGCCGGTCGCAACGGTCGAAGTAGCCACGGCGGAAGTACCCGTGCCGCTGACGGTGTAGGTCTGAACGCCGCTGGCAAGATCGATTGCGTTCAGGACGTCGCCGACTGAGGCGGCGGTTGTTTGTCCGAGGAGAACTTGCACGGAGCCATCGTCACCGACGTAAATGTTACCCGAGGTGCTGGTCCCACCATTAACCTTGGTGTAGCCCGTGGTCGGAGCGCTGCTCACAAAGGAGACAGTATTGCCATTGACGTTAAGGGTGTCGCCGGCTGCAAAGGCGGTTGGGTCGCTCGACAGCGAGCCAGTTGCGCCAGTAAGCGTCGTGGCAGCGGTGATGGCGGTACTCGCCGTGGTGCTGGCGGCGACGGCGCTCAGCCCGAGCGCCCCGAGCGCACTGGTCGTTCCAGCGGCAATCGTCAGAGCCGTGCTGCCGATGCCACCGATGGTGATCAGACCGCCAGAGGCGAGCGAGGCAGTAGGCTGGCCACCCACGCTCGACAAGGTCGCCACACCGCTCGCGACCGTAGCTTTCTCAGCGCCAGTGGCGAGATTGATTGCATCGAGGACGTCCTGGACGGTACCGGATGTGGAGACGGTGATACTACCATCGGCAGCGATCTGCACGTTTCCATCGGTGGTGTTAGCATCGCCCGTCGGAGGGGTGGTGGGCACCGAGGCCGCGAAGGTGATGGTCTTGCCATCGACTTTCAGCGACGAACCGGCTGCAGGCGGCGTGGTGAGGGATGAGATCACCGTGGACGTAGTCGCCGTGCCAGAAGCAAGAGCAAGAGCAGTGCCAGAGACGGAGGTGGTCGCATTGACCGCAGTGCCGGTCAATGTACCCGCGGTGCCGCCGAGCGTCGTGGCCGTGGTCACTATGGCGGGGACGGTACCGCCGGTCAGCAGCGCGCCTTCGGTGGCGGTGGCGTTGGCTCCGGTGGTGCCGAGCAGATTGTCGGCGGTCGCGCCGGTGATGGCGGCGGAGGTGACGTTGGACTTGGTCGAATAGCCGGTGGGCGCCTGCAGCACCTGGTTGGCGATCGACTGCGCGCTGGAGATGTAGCCCTGCAGCGAGGTGATGCCGGTATTGGCCGCCTGCAGCACCTGCACGCCGTTGGCAATGCCGTCCAGCAGGTTGTTGATGTCGCCGGCGCGGTTGTTGAGGCCCTGCGCGGTGAAGAATTCGGTGGGGTTATCCAGCGCCGAGTTGACCTTGTTGCCGGTCGCGAGATCGTTCTGCGTGGTGGCAAGGAGGGCAGCGGTTGACTGCAGCGAAAGCAGGTTCTGGCGAACCGAGGCGGAAAGAACGATACCGGACATTGTTCATACCTTTCTGGTGTGAAACTCAAACTACGTGGCTCCGACCGGTCTGATCGAAGATGCGGCACGTTGGAACCAAGCCTCTAACAAAACATGAATCGGCATCGCCCGGCGGCGCCTTTGGGTCGCGCCGGCACCGCGCCAGCTTGCGCTTGCGGCGCCGCGCGATTGGAAATGACGCTGATATCATTGCAGATTTTCCTGATGCCCTGTCCCGTTTACAGAGTATTAACCATGTTCGGGAAGGATTGCGGCCGCATCGGCTAAAAAGCATTTTCCGCCTTGCTGGCGCACGAAAGACGACGTTCGTTCAAATTCAATGTGGCAACGATGCGCGTATCAACCGCGAACGGAGAACAGGCATGTCCCTCAAGGTCGAGCTCAAGCCGAATGAGCGGATCATCATCGGCAATTGCGTCGTCACCAATACGGATCAGCGCGCGCGCCTGTTGATCGACGGCGACAACGTTCCGATCCTGCGCGAGAAGGACATCATGACGCCGGAGAACGCCGACACGCCGGCGAAGCTGGTCTATCTGGCGGTGCAGCTGATGTACATTTCGCCGGACCCGCAGGCCCAGCACAGCACCTACTTCCATCTGGTGAGCGAGATCATGACCGCCGCGCCCAGCGCCTGGCCGATCATCGAAGGCATCAACAACAGCATTCTGAGCGGCGACCTCTATCGCGCGCTGAAGGAGGCCCGCAAGCTCGTGGCCCATGAGAAGAAGCTGCTCGAGCAAATCGACGCGACAGTCGGCAAGCACGCCGCCTAGAGCAGAATGAGTTTGGGTTGCATCGGTTTGGCCGCATGCTCCGTTCACCTCTCCCCGATGGGAGAGGTGAACTTCCGATACCGCCCTATAAGGGAAGCGGCCGCCTACATCGCCAAAGGCGGCGACGGCTCGACATTCACCACGGAGCCGGACTTCGATCGCTGCGCTCCGAATTCCAGCACCGCCGATATCAGCGCATCGATATCGACGGTATCGGTGCGATGATTGACGATCGCCGCCCGGATCGCGAGCTGCCCGTCGAGAACGGTCGTTGACGGCGCCGCGATGCCGGACTCCTGAACATCGACGACGATATTGCCGTTGACCTTGTTGGCGTCGGCGGCGCGATAGCGGAAACAGACGATATTGAGCTGAACCGGCGCCAGCAGTTCGAGCCGCGGTTCGGCCGATATCCTCGCTTCCAGATATCCGGCGAGCGCGCAGGTGCGGGCGATGACCGCTCCCAGCCTTTCGGTACCGAAGGTTTTCAGGGTGAACCATGTCTTCAGCGCGCGGAAGCCGCGCGACAGATCGGGGCCGAGATCGCAGGGCCATGACGATCCCGCGGCAAGGCCTCTGGTTTCCCGGCGCAAATACGCGGCCGGCGCGGCAAAGGCGTCGCGGTGCTGTTTTCCGTCGCGAACCAGCAGGAATCCGGCGTCGTAAGGCACCTGCCCCCATTTGTGAAAATCGAGCGCGATCGAATCGGCGTTCTCGATTCCGGCAAGCCGCGGCGCAAGCACCGGCGAGAGGATTCCGAGAGCGCCATAGGCGCCATCGACATGAAACCAGAGTTTTTCTTCCCGGCACAGCGCGCTCAGCGCGGCGAGATCGTCGATCGCCCCGATATCGACCGTGCCCGCGGAAGCGACGACGAGGAACGGCTTCAGGCCGGCCTCGCGATCCGCCGCGATCTGCGCACGCAGCGCCGCAACGTCGATGCGGTGACATGGATCGGTCGCGATCGAACGCAGCGCATCGCTGCCGAAGCCCGCGATATCCATCGCCCTGGTGATGCAGCCATGCGCCGCCTTCGATGTGTACGCCGTCAGCAGCGCGCCTTCGATGCCGATGCCGTGCTGCCGGACCGACGGCCCCAGCGCCGCGGTTCGCGCCACCAGCACCGCCAGCAGATTCGCCATCGACGTGCCGGTGACGAAAATCCCGCTCGCCTCCTCCGGAAAACCGAACATCGATCGCGTCCATGCGACGATCTGGCGCTCGACCTCGATCGGCATGTGATCGCGGCCACCGAGATTGGCGTTCAGTCCGGCGGCCAGCATCTCCGCCAGCATGCCGACGGCGCTGCCGCCGCCATGCACCCAGCCCATGAAGCCGGGATGAACATTGCCGGTCGCATAGGGCACGACATGGTCGGCGAACTCCCGATAGACCGCGCCGAGATCGGAAGGCTGGCGCGGAAGCTCATCGCGAAATCGCCCACGCACATCATCTGGGATCGGCGACCAGACCGGACGCTCGCGGATGTTGGCGATATAATCGAACATGTCATCGAGCATGCGATGACCCTGCGCCCGGATCTCGTCCCAGTTCTGCGGATCGAGCGTCTCGCCCGGTTCGGACTTGAGCGGTTCCTTGCGCAAAGCGATCGTCATGCCGCACACTCCTGATTTTCCCGGCTGCGGCGTTGGATCATCGCGGCGAACGCGCCGAAGATGCTGCGCATTTGGGGTGGCTTGTAAGGAAAGATGTCGGGCGGATCCATGTCATGCACGATCGCGGTGTTGTCCGCCTCGAACACCAGCAGCGATCCGTTCTTGGTCTCGGCGCAATCGACGATGAAATAATCGAGGCCGACCCGCGCGGCGATGCCGGAAAGCGCGGTCGCATGGCGGCACGCGAAGCCGATGTCGAAGCTGCGCATGAAGGTTTCTTCTTCGAGGCGTTTGCTCGCGCTTTGCGACATTGCGGCGTTGAGATACCAGATGTCCCAGCGATCGGCGATCGCCATGTGGCACGGATAGGGCCGGCCGTCGACGAATACGATCCGGTACTTGCGGAACAGGCCGTCTGCACCGGAGTAGTCGACAAAACGCGAGATGAAAAAATCCTGCTCCTGCCTGTCGGCGAGATAACGCGCCAACGCGGCGCGATCATCGAGCTTCGCAAGCCCCGCCCCGGCATGCGATCCGCGCGGCCGTACGATGACGGGAAAGGCAAGATCGGCTGCGACATCGCACAACGCGAGAGCGGAGCGGGATATGTCCGATAGCTGCGTGCGCGAGACGGCCGCGGTTTCCGGAATTTCCAGTCCTGTCATTCCGTCAAGCAGACGATACAGCTTGTCGCGATCGAGATGACGGACGAGATGCGGCGCGTTGAGCAGTGGCCGTGGCCAGCGCGCCGCGACCTGATCGATTTTTTGCAGCGCGTCGCGGCAGTCCTCCGAGTCGGAGGCGATCACGATGGCGACGTCATGATCGGGCAGCGGCGCCGGCAGGTCGAAATCCGGCATGACATAGAGCGTCGTTAGTTCAAAGCCGGATCCTTCCAGCAGGAACTCGATCGGGGTGTTGCCGCCCATATCGGTCGCGGCCGCAAGCGCGAGCACGCGCAGCCCCCGCATCTTTGAAGCGCATGGCGAACGGAACAATTGATGGGAGGCGAGGATCTCATGCTGGATCGCAAGTCCGGTGTTTTTGTCGCCGAGCAGTTGCGCGATCAGCGACAGGTCGAGCCCCTCGCCCGGCGCGATGGTGCCGCCGATCAGTTTGGCGATCAGCGTCCGCCACAGCGGATGCAGATCGGCACCGCTGGCCGACATCCGCGCCAGCCGGGCCACCCCGAGGCGATCCGCAGCTGACCCGGCCGCGACGGCTTGCGCCTTCGGCACCGAAGCCACCTCACGCCGCATCGGATACCGGCTCCGCCGCCGCGAATTGCGAAGAGACATCGCCGTGAAACACCGACGGGCCGACGTGATCGAGCCTGCTTTCGAGATCCGCCCAGATTTCGCCGCCGATATCGGTCCAGCGTTTGCAGAACGCGAAATCCTCGCTGAGATAGGTTCCGCTGCCGGGATCGATCATGCATTCGAACAGCGCAAACCGGTTCGGGCTTCCGGCGAGGTCGTCGAGCGAATGCTCGCGGAAGAATTGCAGCGACGCATAGGCGGTACACATCTTCTCGAAGACCTGACGCCGGATCATCAGGAATCCGGTTCCGGCGTAGCGCACCCGCGTGAAGCCGTTGACGACGGCGACATGATCGGGATTGTCCAGTTCGAGCACGTAATCGAGCGCCGCCGGCGCGATGTTGGGCCGCTTGTTCTCGACCGCCCGCCTCGCCTTGTCCCAATTGACGCGCTTGATCGGATAGACGGCCGCCACCACGTCGGCGCCGGATTCGATCAGGCGGAAGACCTGCTCCGGCTGGAAGCCGATATCCGCGTCCACGAACAGGAAATGCGTCGCCTCGGGATCGTCGAGGAACTGCGTCATCAGATTGGCGCGCGCCCGCGTGATCAGCGCGTCGCCGTCCCGCAGCAGCACCTTCATGTCGATGTTGGATTTGGAGCGGATAGCGCCCTGAAGCGCGAAAATGGACTTGGCGTAGATGCTGGACACCTGACTGCCAAAACACGGCGTGGCCACCACCAGGTGAATTCGGTCGGTCATGAACGGCTCCGAATGCGGAAAGCAACGGCCCGCAATCCTCACCAAACAGTAAACAGACGTGGTTAATGAAATCCTAACGGCTCACGCGCCGCCCTGCCCCAACCGTCGAAGTTCGTCGCCCAGCCGGGCGATCACGCTATCCCAATCGCCCGGGGCCGGTTGCCGGAGCAATTTCGCGGCCGGATACCACGGCGTGTCCTCGCGGTCCCTCATCCAGCGGAAGTCGGCCGCATAGGGAAGCAGGATCACCACCGGCTTGCCCAGCGCTCCGGCCAGATGCGCCACCGCGGTATCGACCGAAACAACGATATCGAGCAGCGAGATGATGGCGGCCGTATCGGTGAAATCGCCGATCTCGCCGCCGAGGTGAATCAGTTTCGGCAGATCGCGCAACACCTCGCTGTCCGCGCTGCGCAATTCGGTCTGAAGGCTGAAACATTGCAGCGGCGGATCTTCGAACAGCGCAGCCAGACGCGAAAGCGCGATCGACCGGCTGCTGTCGCTTTTGTGAATCGATGAACCGGACCAGACGAAGCCGGCGCGCGGACGTCCCGCCGGCAGACGATGCCGCCAGCGGGCCTGACGCTCCGCCGGCGCGACGAGATAAGGAACCGCGGCCGGAATGGTCCCGACCTGCGTCTTGAAGGCGCGCGGCAGGCTGAGCAGCGGGCAATGCAGGTCGAATGCCGGAAGCGGCTCGCCGGAAGCGATCACCTTGACGCCTTCGAACTGCGACAACAGCGGCTGCAGTTCCGCCTGAACCTCGCAAACGACGTTTGCCCCCTGCAGCGCCAGCAGCGGCGCATAGCGGATGAACTGGATGGTGTCGCCGAATCCCTGTTCGGCATGAAGCAAAACGGTCTTGCCGGAAACCGGCTCGCCGCCCTGCCACAACGGTGCCGGAAACGAGCGGCGGCGCTGCGCAAATGCACCGGTCTTCCAGCGCCACTCATAGGCCTGCCAGCCCGCATCGAAATCGCCGAGCAGCAAATGCGTCATCGCCGCTTCGAAATGGGCTTCGGCAAATTCAGGCGCCGCGGCAAGCGCCGCCCTGAAATCGGCGAGCGCTTCGACCGGCCGGCCGAGCCGGCGCAACGCATGGCCGCGATTGGTCAGGATCTGCGAATGACCCGGCATCACGGCAAGCGCCGCGTCATAACTCGAAAGCGCCTCGCCGGGCTCGTTCAACCGCAGCAGCGTGTTGCCCTTGTTGACCAGCGCGCCGGCATGACCGGGCTCGCGGGCCAGCGCGGCATCGTAGCTCGAAAGCGCCTCGGGCAGACGGCCGAGTTCGAGACTGGAATTACCGAGATTGTAGAGTATTTCGGGATGATCCGGCGCAAGCTGCAAGGCGTGGCGATACCACAGGACCGCTTCCTCGTAGCGGCCCACGGTATGAAGCGCGAGCCCCAGATTCGACATCGTGTCCGACGAATCGGGATTGGCCTTCAGCGCGGCGGCGAGAAAGCGGAGCGCTTCCACCATGCGGCGGCGCTGGAAATGGAGCATCCCGAGCAGATGCAGCGCATCGAAATCGTCGGGCCGGTGCTGCAGAATCCCGCTGCACAGCCTTTCGGCCTTGTCGAGATCGCCGTCGTGAAAGGAACCATAGGCCTGCCGCTGCATGCGGGACAGGTTCGGTATCCGCCCAGATGTTTTCCAGCTTGCCGGCAAACGACTTTCTTCCCGGAGAACGCATCAGCCATCAGCCGATCCGGAAGCCGCAGCGTCCGAATCAGCCTTGCATGATTGAGGCTAGCATTTTCCGAAGTCGCCGGCTCGTCAGGCTGCGCGCTCGCGGCCGTCGCGGGCGCGGCGCAACAGCATCGCTGCGAACGCCTCGAAGACGTTGCGCATTTGCGGCCCCTTGTAGGGATACAGTTCCGGGGAATCCATATTATGCACGACGGCGGTGTTGTCGGCCTCGAAGATCAGCAGTTCGCCGCGCTTGTTTTCCGCACAATCGACCGTGAAGTAATCGAGACCGATGCGGGCAGCCATCGCCGCCAGCGCGTGCCGATGGCGGACAGCGAAGCCGTGATCGAAGCTCCGCATGAACTCGGCCTCTTCATTGCGCTTGCTCTCGCTGAAGGCCATTCCCGCATTGAGGTACCAGATGTCCCAGCGGTCGGCGATCGCCATGTGGCAGGCATAGGGACGGCCGTCGACAAAGGCGATCCGGTATTTGCGGAACAGGCCGTCGGCGTTGGCATAATCGACGAAGCGCGAGACAAAGAATTCCGGCTCCGGCCGCTCCATAAGATACCGGTCGAGCGCGGCCCGATCGTCGATCTTCGCAAGCCCCATGCCGGCATGCGAACCGCGCGGCCGCACGATCAGGGGAAATCTCGCGCCGGCGCCCGAGAACTGGCCGTTCACGCGAGACGGATCGGACAATTGCGCGCGCGTCACGCACAGGGTCGCCGGGATATCCAGTCCCTCGACGCCATGAAGCAGACGGTGCAGCTTGTCGCGATCGAGGCGGGCGACGCGGTCGGGCGGATTGAGCAGCGGCCGCGGCCAGCGCGGCGCGGCGCGCTCGATCTTACCCAGCGCATCGCGGCACTCCTCCGAGTCGGAGGCGATCACGATCGCTATGTCATGATCCGGCAGCGGCGCCGGCAATTCGACGCCCGCGACGACATACAGCGTCAACAATTCGATCCCGGAATGCTCCAGCAGAAACTCGATCGGCGTGTTGCCGCCCATGTCCATTTCGGCCGCGAGCGCGAGAACCCGCAGCTTCGGCTGCTCCGCCGAACAGGGCGAACGAAACAATTGATGAAAGGCCAGCACTTCGGCCTGCACCGCAAGCCCTGCCTGCTTCTCACCGAGCAATTGCACGATCAATGACAGATCGAGCGCCTCGCCCGCGCTGGCCGAACCATCGGCGATCTTCGACATGATCTCGTCGCGCAGCGGACGAAGATCGGCACCGCGAAACGCCATGTCCGTGAGCCTGGCAAAACCAATCCGGTCCGCGCAGGCGCTGGAAGCACGATCGGCGCTGTCGGCGCAGACAATCCCCATGTCAGTTCTCCGCATGGCAGTTCTCCGTTCGATTTGCTTCGCGGATTAACCGGCCGGCAGATACTTGACCAAGGAGAGTTGAGAAAGCATTGAAGTCGCTTGATAAGATGCTTGCAAACTGTTCTGAACCGCGAGCAATTCGCTGGCTACCTGATCGGTGGAAACATCCTCGGTCTGGTCGATCATGTTCTGCATCATGGTCTGGGTCTGGGTTTGCCGGGCCGTCGCGGCCTGGATTTCGGTCTGCGCATTGGCGAAGTCGGTCTGCATTTCGGCAAGGCTTTGTTGACCAGCTTGCGGCGTCAGATTGGTCGAGATGCGCTGGCTCAGCGCATTGATCTGCGCTGCCGAATTGGTCCCCGTCGGCGACGCCGTGAAGGCGGCAAACACCGCGATGTTTTGCATCTGGATGCGGATCGCCTGCTCGTTGGCCTGCGCGCCGAAATTGATCGTCTCCGACGTATCGATGCGCGCGCTCGACGATGCCCGTGCCGAACCCGGCCCGGAATTGCCGGTGTACCACTGCACCGTGTTCGAGGTACCGTTGACGAGCGTGGTCGCCGAACCCGGCGGCGTGCCGCCGACCCGCAGCGGCGGCTGTATCGCGGTGACGGTGCCGCCGCTGAAACCAAGCCCGGCCAGCGCGGCGGAATCCGAACTGGTGATCTTCAGGCTGGAGGCATCGTCGGTATGGATCGTGATCACGCCGCCGTCGATGGTCGACGGGGTCGTGGTGCCGGTGATCGAATCGATATCACCCAAGAGGTCGCCGACGGTCGCGGTCGCGAGATCAACATAGGTGGTGCCGGACGTGGTGCCGGCAGCGGTCGGGGGCGTGGTGCCGGAGTTATAGAACTGGATGGTCGAACCGTTGACCGTGAGGGTGTCGCCGGCCGCAAAACTGCCTCCCCCCAGCGAATCCGTGCCGGCGGCACCGGACAACGCCGTCGCACCCGTGATCGGCAGCGGCGTCGGAGTCGTGGCCTGGCTGTTGACCACGGTGCCGGCGGCGGTTGCGCCGGTGACGGTGCCGCTGAAGCCGAGCGCGGTGAAAGCGTTCGTGTTCGAGCTCGTGACCGACAGGCTCCCGGCGTCGTCGTTCAGCGTGATCACGCCGCCGCTGACGGTCGAGGGAGTCGTCGTGCCCGTAATCGTGTCGATGTCGCCCAGGAGGCCGCCGACGGTCGTGGTCGCCAGATCGACATAGCTGGTACCGGTTACGCTGCCGGGAGTGCCGGGCGGCGTGGTGCTGGAGTTATAGAACTGGATCGTCGTGCCGTTGACCGTGAGGGTGTCGCCGGCCGCAAAACCGGGAGAGGGCAGCGAATCTGAGCCGGCCGCGCCGGATAACAAGGCCGTCGTGCCCGAGACCGGCACCGGAGTCGTGTTCTGGTTGGTCGCGACGCCGCCGATGGCGATGCTGTCGGTGTTGAAGAAATTGTCGCCCGCGACCACGGCCGATGCCGCCACCAGCGAGGTATTGGCAAGCGTGCTGATCGATGAGGTCAGGGCCGTGTTCAGGTTCGACGCCGTGTCGGCCGGCGTGGCGCCGATGGTGAAACTGCCGGTGGGCGCCGGCGAGGTGCTCGTCGCCGTCAACTGGACGGTTTGGCTGCTGCCGTCGGGAAGATTGAAGGTGAAGCTGACCTGATCGCCCGGATTCGGATTGGTGGCGCCGAGAGCGACCGAGATCGCGGCCGGCGAGCCGGACGGGCCGGTGACCGTGGCGCCCGTCAACGAGGACGTGACCGAATTCAGTTTGAGACCGAACGGCGAACCGGCGGCATCTTCGCCGACCTGCACCGAGGTCGTCGTCGGCTGCGAAACGACCAGCCGTCCCATGCCGTCGGTGCCGAGATCGGCCTGCTCCCGCTCGGCCATCACCTGTTTCAATCCGGCCTGGGTGCTGGTGCCGTTCATGATGGCATCGGTGGAGGCCACCGCCGGCGTGGTGATCGCGCTGCCGGAAAAAATATAGCGGTCGCCGACCTGGGTATTCAGAATGCCGACCATCGAGGAAAGTTGCGTCGCCGCGTTCTCCTGGGCGACGGACTGCCCGGTGCTGTCCAGACTTTGCGGCGACGAGGACGCGCTGCTCTGCACGGACCCGCTGATATCCGACAGCGATTGCAGCCCGGTGTTGGCTGCGGCAATGATCGTATTGACGTTGGTCATCGTCGTGCCGAAGGCGGTGAGGTTCGAGAGCTGCGCGCGCGCGGCGACCGCGAATCCTTCGTTGACGCCCATCCCGGCGTAGTTGGTGGATTTCAACCCGGTCGAAAGCTGCGTCGACAGCGTCGTGAGCTGGTTGTTGAGGTTTTGTACCGACTGGCCAAGGACAGAAGAACCATAATTTATGCTACTTATCGACATCTTCAGCGTCCTACGTTTGAGCCTGTAGCAGGCTGTTCATCATGCTTTGAATCACCGACATGACGTGAGCGTTGGCGGCATAGGCATTCTGCAACTGAATCAGGTTCGACATTTCGGTGTCGATATTGACGCCGGAGGTCGAGTTGAATTTCTCCTGCAACGTGCTGACCACGACGTCCTGGCCCTGCTGCAATTGCGTCGCCTGCGTGGCCGCATTGCCCTGCTGGCTGATGAATTGCTGCAGGTAATCCGTGATCGTGCCGTTGAAAGGCGCCGCCGTGGATCCCAGTCCGGTTTGCGTCGAATAGTTGAACGTGGCGTTGGTGAGCTGCGAAAACAGATAGTCGGACCGCGTAGTGTCGCCGGCAGCGGTCGGCGGGGATGTGCTGTAGACGCTGAGCGCCGATGGATTGTTCAGCAGCGCCGGATTGACGGTGATGCGTCCCGCATAGCCGGTCATTTGCGAGCCGCCCGCGGTGATCGCGCCGGTGTACGATGTGCCGCCGTCGGTAAACAGCGGGAGAGCGGCGCTTCCATCTTGCAGCGACGATGCCGTCGTCGTCGCCGAGAGGGCACTGACGGTCGCAGAAGCGTATCCGGCCACGCTCAAGGTGTTTCCGGACGGATTCGAGAACTGAATGCCGGTGCCGCCGAGCGCCGCGTTCAATTGCGAGACGACCGACGACATTCCGTTGGAGAAATTGACTCCGATCACCTTTGGATTGGCATTCGGCGCGTTCGGCAGCGGCAGCACCGACGAATCGGCGACGTTGACGATCGATATCTGTTGCTGGGTGCTGGTCCCGGCGGGCGTATAGGTCAGGTTGACCGTGTTGCCTGCCACCATGCCCGAGGTGTCGACGCTGAAACCTGCCGGCGGTCCGGCGACCGCGGTGCCGGCCGTGGTCGTGTCGGACAGCGAGCTCGAAAGCGTCGCCGCGAGCTGATCGACCTGGGTTTGCGCCTGTACCAGGGTCTGGTCGCGCAGCGTCAGATCGGCGGCGATCTGGCCCGAGCTGACCGCGTTGGTCGCGACCATGTCGGTGCTGGCGCCGTTCGGGAGCTGGATCGTGAGCGACCCGACGCCGGATTGAGCGGGGTTGGTGTTGTACAGCGAGTTGGCCGTCAGCGTTCCCGGCGAACTGAACGACATCGTCGACGCAAGGCCGCCGCTGACGAGCTGAACGCCGGCATTGGTAAAGACGCTGACCTCGCCGGACGAACTGGTGACCGTGCGCGTGTCCATCAGGCTTGACAGCGTGTTGATGGCGCTATCGCGCTGATCTTCCAGCGTCGCTGCGGCGGGATCGGTCGGGCTCAATCCCTGAAGCTGGGTATTGATGTTGGCGATCGCGGTCATCGCCGCGTTGGCCTGACTGACGCAATTGCCGAGATCCTGATTGACGTTCGAACGCAGCGCCTGGATGCTCTGCGTCGTCGAATTCAGCGACTGCGCCAGGTTTTGCGCGGCCGTCAATGCAACGGACTGCGAGGACGCGCTGCCCGAGCCCGTCGATATCGCCTGCAACGCCGAGGTGAAGCTGCTGAGCGCGTTTTCGAGCGTGCCCGCACCGCCGGGAGTACCGTAGACGCTCTGCAACTGGCCCAGGATATTGGACATCTGGTCGGCATAGGCGCCGCCGGCGGTTTCCGTGCGCAACTGACTCTGGACGTAGGTATCGAGTTCGCGATTGACGCCGGTGACCTCGACAGACGAGCCGATACCACCGCTGGCAACTTCGACCTGATTGACGCTTTGCGTGACGTAGCCAGGCGTTTGCGCGTTCGCGACATTCGACGACGTAATCGAGAGCGCCGCCTGGTTGGCGCGCAGACCGGACATTGCGGTTGCAAGGGCTGAACTCAAACCCATGTTTATGGCCCGCCTTGGTTCACATCACACAAAAGGCAATCAACGCGGGTCAGCGCAGCACGTTCAGGAGATCCTGAACCATGTCGTTGGCCGTGGTGATCACCTTGGTATTTGCCGAATAGGCCTGCTGGGTCACGATCAGCTTGGTGAATTCGTCGGCGATGTCGGTATTCGATCCTTCGAGCGACGAACCGCTGATCGTACCTGATGCGCCGGAGATGGCAGGCCCGGACTGTGACGTCACGGCATACGCTTCGCCGCTGAGAGACTGCAGGTAATTGGTGCCGTTGAAATGCGACAGCGTGACCTGGGCCAGATCGAGGTTCTGCCCGTTGGAGAAGGTTCCGACCACGAGGCCGTTATTGTTGATGGCGACTGACTGAAGCTGGCCGGCGGCATAGCCGTTCTGGGTAAAGGTGTTGACGGTCGCAGCGCCGCTGGTGCTGGCGTATTGCGTCAAAGCACCTTGTCCGACGTTCAACGTCAGATCGCCGAGCGCTTGGTTGTTCACGCTCACTCCGGGAATGGTGACGGCCGAACTGGACGGACTCGACAACGACCCGTTGGCATTGAAGACGAAGTTCGTGCCGGCATTGACCCATGCGACCTGCGTGCCGGTCGCGCTGGTATCGGTTTGATAAAACAAATTCCAGGTGTCTTGACCGCCCGCATTGGAGGTCAGGGCCCATCGCACTTGCAGGTTAACCGGTGTTCCCGCCGAGTTGTAAGCCGTTACCGCGCCGCCACTGATGCTTTCATTGGTGAAAGCCGTGAGGTCGTTGCCGATGACGACGCCGGTGCCGGCCGTGCCGCCGCCGGTGCGGGCTGCCGTCATCGGGTCTGTGAAGCCAAGTGCCCCGAACGCCGATGTATTGCTGCTGGAGACGCTGAGATCGGCTGCCGTGCCGCTATTCAGCGTGATCGCGCCGGTGCTGCTAATCGTGGCAGCCGGGCCGCCGGTGGCGGTAGCAATAGCGCTCAAGAGATCGCCGACCGTTGCAGTCGCCAGATCGAGGTAGGTGGTACCGGCTACGCCGCCGGGAGAGCCAGGGGGCGTGGCGCTGGAGTTATAGAATGAGATCGTCTTTCCATCGACCGTGACGGTGTCGTTGGCCGAAAAGCTCGCGGACAGCGCGCTTGGGGTGGTGATGGTACTGGCGCTGAAGCCGAGAGCGCCGAGAGCAGACGAGTTCGAGCTCGTGATCGATAGACTGCCCGCATTATCATTCAGCGTGATCGCGCCGCTGGCGCTGATGGTTGACGGGGTCGTCGTGCCCGAGATCTTGTCGATCGCATCGAGGACGTCCTGAACCGATCCGGTGCCCAGATTGATGACGGCGCCAGTGGCGGTGATGCTGGTGGAGGCGGTGGTACTGAAACTGATCGTCTTGCCGTTGACGGTGATGGTGTCGCTGGCCGTAAAACCGGAGGCCAGCGAGTACGTGCCCGCGGCGCCGGACAACAGCGTCGCGCCCGAGACCGGCACGGGAGTCGCGGTCTGGTTATCGACGAGGGTTCCGGTGGCAGTTCCGCCCGTAGTGGTGACGGTACCGGTACTGCCGAAGCCAAGCGCACTAAAAGCCGTTGTGTTCGAACTCGTGACCGTCACTTCGGGAGGGGCAGCACTATCGCTCAGCGTGATCTTGCCGCCGCTGATGGTCGACGGGGTCGAGGTAGCCGTGATCTGGTCGATTGCAGTGAGGACGTCCTGAACCGTTCCGGTGCCCAGGTTGATAACGCCGCCATTGGCGTCGGTGCTGGTGGCCGCCGTGGTGCTGAAGGTGATCGTCTTGGTGCCAACGGTGATGGTATCGCCGTTCGCAAAACCGTGGGCCAGCGAAGCCGTGCCCGCAGCGCCGGACAACAATGTCGCGCCGCTGATCGGCACGGCAGACGTGGTCTGGTTGTCGACGGCGGTTCCGGTCGTGCTGCCCAGCGCCGTGCTGGAAAGCAACGTTCCGGTGGTGACCGCTCCCGACGTTGACGCCGCGGCGGAACCGGTGACCGTATTATTGCCGTAAGGCGTGGCAGGCGTGCCCTGTACCATCGGGTTCTGGCCGAAGTCACCCGGGTTGAGGCCTCCCGCGGCCGTTATCGTTCCGGCGGATGCCGTCGTGCTCGCCGTCGTCGCAGGCTTGGTCGGAAGGTTGGCGGCGTATTGAATCGCGCTGGTCGCCTGCGCCGGCACGAAATTGTTCTCAAACTGGAGAACCTGCGAAACGCTGCCGAGCGGGTTTCCTGTTTTTGGATCGACCGAAACGCCCATCAGATAATATCCGGCGCCATTGACGAGAAAGCCGTTGGCATTGAGCTGGAAATCGCCGGCGCGGGTATAGTCGGTGGTACCGCTGAAGACCGGCTGACCATCGACGGTGCCGGTGGTGCCCTGCACCGAGAAGAAGCCGTCGCCGTTGATCGCCATATTGGTCGCAACGGTCGATGCTGAGACAGTACCTGATGTCGTTATCGTCTGTTGCGAGTAGGCAGCGACGCCTCCTGCGACCTGCCCGGTCGGCGACGACGCATCTGCAACAAGATCCTCGAAAGTCGTGTCGATGCCTTTGTAACCGATCGTCGAGGAGTTCGCGATGTTGCCGGAAATGTTCTGCAGGGCGAAAGATTGAGCCTGCAAGCCCGCCACCGCGGTATTAAGCGCATCGAAGATACCCATAACATTGTCTCCACCACGTTCGATCCGTGCGGCCCGCGGGCCACGCCGCGCCGAAAGCCGTCATCGAACAGAGACATCGCAAACGCCATGCCAAATAAAAAAATGCGCTTTATCAGCCACTTAAATAAAAACACCCCGGTCCAGGGACCGGGGTACAATTGCCGGGCGGGCAACAATTGCCGGGCTTAAACCGGTCCGTCGGCTTCAGGTCGACGACGGCGCCGCCGCCGGATGAAACGACAGCGCGAAGCCGTCCATGCAGTAGCGCAGGCCGGTCGGCTTCGGCCCGTCGTCGAACACATGGCCGACATGTCCGCCGCAACGGCGGCAATGCACCTCGGTCCGCAACATGCCGAAAGTGCGGTCTTCGCGCTTGGCGACCGCGTTGGCGAGCGGCTGATAAAAACTCGGCCAGCCAGTGCCGCTTTCGAACTTGGTCTCCGAGGAAAACAGCGGCAGGTCGCAGCCGGCGCAGGCGAAGGTGCCCTTGCGATGCTCCTTCAGCAGCGGGCTCGACCACGGGCGCTCGGTGCCCTCCTGGCGCAGGATTTCATATTGCTGCGGCGTCAACTGCGCGCGCCATTCCGCATCGGTCTTTTCGATCTCGAACTTCTCCGCGATCCGGGCCTCCGCGGATTGGGCCGGCGTGGCGCGCAGCCAACGAAACGCGGAAAGGCCGAACAGGCCGGCGAGAGATGTGAGGAGAATGCGGCGGTCCAACATGGCGATCTCCGTGCTTTGAGCGAAGCCCAAGTGTTCACCGTGTGATACGGCGCCAAGTCCAGGAAGTTACGCCCGATCGACCGGAACTTCCTCACTTTCCTGCGAGAGCCTCTTTTTACACACCCTCATTTTTGCCGCGCTCCGCTCCAGCCGGCGGCCGGCGCGTTTGCGGCCTGGTTCCGGCCTGGAGATTGGCCTTGAGCCGGCGCGCGTCGCGAATATCGTCCTGGGCGCGCGCGCGTTCCCGGTAACGGGCCAAAGCGCCGGCCGCGGCGGAAGCTCCCCGTCCCCACAGGCCGACCAGCTGGCCGGCGATCCGGCCGGTCGGGCCGCCGGCCCAGACCAGTTCGAATGGCGAAAACAGCCGCCAGCGGTCGTCGCCCACCAGGATGCTGCGCACGATCAACTGGCCTGACATCGCCGAGGTATTGAGTCCCTGACGGCCGAAGCCGCTCGTCACCCACAGGCCTCGGCGCAACTGCCCGATCTGCGGCATGCCATGCACGGTTTGCCCGGTGGCGCCGCCGAAGACCTCGGCAATCTCGACATCGCCGAGGTCCGGAAAAATCGTGCGGATCCTGCGCGCGATGGCGCCGGCAAAACGCTGCGGCCGCGCCGCCCAGGTGGTCTCCGGCGACGCCCACATCAAACGGTCGCCATTCACGATCCGGAAATGATCGACGCCGTCGCTGTCCATCACCGAGCCCTGAAACCTGATCGCCTCCTTGAGGCGCTCGCCGAGCGGCGCGGTCACCGTCGCGTAGCGCCACACCGGCAGCAGCGTTTCCGACAACCGCTGGAGCGGCGCACCGAGATGGACATTGCCGGCCAGCACGACATGGGAGGCGCGCAACCGCGCCGACGGCGTGACGATGCGCTTGCGAACGCCCGACGAGTCGATGCTGACGACCGGCGTATCCTCGAAGATCCGCGCGCCCGCCCGCCGCGCCAGCGCGGCAAGGCCGTGGACATATTTGCGGCCGTCGATCTGAAACGCCCTGGGGTAATAGACGCCGTGGAAATAGTGTCCGGTCCTGACCTCGTCGCGCACGCGCTCGACCTGCCAGCCCTCCACTTCGGTCTCAAAATCCTCGCTCAACATCTGGAGCCGGCTGATCAATTGATCACCGGCGTCGACGTTGGACACTTCGAGCACGCCTTCGCTCAACGCAATGCCCGGAATCAACTGTTCGGTGGCGTTGCTCCGCACGTATTCGGCGCCCTGCCGCGACAGCGCCCAGATCTCGCGCGCGTCCTCGAAACCGACACGCGCGATAAGATCGCCGATCGGAAGATTATACCCTGGCATCACGGTGCCGAGCTGATGGCCGGACGCGCCCCAGCCGACATGCCGGCCTTCGAGCACGGCGACGCTGGCGCCAAGCCGGGCAGCCTCGAGGGCGACGGTCAGTCCGGCGACCCCGGCGCCGACCACGCAAATGTCGGCGTCCAGATCGAACGAAAGGCGCTGGCGCTCGCGAATGATGGCGGAATCAGGCCGGGTGGTGGCGCTCGGAAACGTCTCGCTCATGAGCGTTTCTTACGGACCGGCGAGGCGCTTGTCACCTTGCCCTGAACCTCAGTCTGTACATTAATCCGCAGGCCCTTGAACGAATCGAGATTGCGCCATGCGCCGCTTGATGCTGCTGCGTCACGCCAAGACCGAGACCGACGCGCCGAGCGGCCGCGATCGGGATCGCCGTCTCGACGACCGTGGCCACAAAGACGCCGCCGAGATCGGCCAGTGGATCGCAACCCACCCGCCATTCCCCGATGCCGTGTTGGTTTCGCCGGCGGTCCGGGCGCATCAGACCTGGGAGGGCGTCTGGGCGGCGATCAAGGACGTCGCCCCCTCGCCGCATCTGGAATTGCTGCCGGAACTCTATGGCGCGGACTCCCCGCAATTGCTGCAAACCATCCGCGAAGCATCGGTGCATGATCCGCGCCGGCTGATGCTGGTCGGGCATAATCCAGGCATGCACGAACTGGCGCTGGCGCTGGCCGGAAGCGGCGACGCCGCCGGGCGCACGCGGCTTGCCGACAACCTGCCGACGTCGGGCCTGGTCATCTACGACTTCGCGATCGACGACTGGAATGATGTGGCGTTCCGCCGCGGACGGCTGGTGCAGTTCATCAGCCCGAAATTGCTAAAACAAGCGCTGGACGATTAGGCTTGGACGACTGGCCTCGGACGATTGAAATAGCCGCATCAGGCATCGGCCTTACGCCTTTGCATTTTCGAGTGAATAGCGGATTACGTTGAGGCCGCGTGTCAGGACAAGAGCGTGTCAACACAAGACCGCCGTTCGGGTTCTGGTTTAACCTGAACCGGAACGATTCCGGGGTTCGATGACCGACAGGGAGGCGCAGATGTTCAAATCCATCCTGGTGCCGATCGATCTCGCCGACGCCGATCTGGCCAAGCCCGCGATCATGACGGCGGCGACGCTGTCGCAGACCTGGGGCGGCGCGGTGCGGCTGTTGAACGTGCTGCCGATGACGCCGGTGATGCTGGCAGAATATGTGCCCGCCGATTTCGACAGCCAGCAGCGCGAGACGTCCGAAGAGGCGCTCGCCATCGTGGCGCGCGAATCCGGCATCGAGGCCTCATGTGTTTCCAGCGTGGTGCGCCAGGGCGGCATCTATCACGAGATCCTCGAGGAAGCCGCTTCCATGAAGGCCGACCTGATCGTCATGACATCGCACCGGCCGGCGATGCGGACCTATTTTCTCGGCTCCAACGCCGGGCATGTGGTGCGCTACGCCAAATGCTCGGTGCTGGTGGTGCGGCATTAGCCGAGTTTTCTGCGATCAAAAAACGGGCAGCCGCGGCAGCATCGTCACCGCCAATTCATTTGCCATCGCATCCACCGTCCCCGACAATCTTCTCTCGTCCCACGAGAGCCTTTTCAGAGCCTTTGAATCAGAACTGGGCTCTACCTCTTTGTTTTGACGCGTTTTCTTCACGCGAACCGGAATCCACTTCGCTCGAAAACACTATAGAAATAGAGGAGTTCATCATGCGCCTGCCGATCATCCCGCCCGCGGAATTGAGTGCTGAGCAGAAGCCGCTTTATGAGGACATGAAGCAGGGCATCGCCGCCAGCTTCCAGGGGTTCGTCAACATTCGAAACGACGGCGCCCTGCTCGGCCCGTGGAATCCCTGGATCCACGAACCGAAATTCGGCAAGCCGGTCTGGGAACTGGTGAAAGCGATCGCCTCGAAACCGTCGCTTCCCGCTCCGGTGCGCGAGGTCGCGATCCTTGTCACCGGTTCGCATTTCCGGTCGGCCTACGAACTCTATGCGCATGTGATCGTCGCCGAAAGCCGCGGCCTGTCGGACGACAAGCTGGCGACGATCGTCGCGGGCCAGCGCCCGGTCGACCTCACCCGGCCGGAAGCCGTGGCTTTCGATTTCGCCTTCGCGCTGGTCAATGGCGGCGTGCTGCCCGAACTCACCTACCGCGCAGCAGTGCAGGAATTCGGCGAGCATGGCGCGGCCGAGCTCTCCACCCTCGTGGCGGTCTACTGCCTGGTCTCGGTGACGCTGAACACGTTCGACGTGCCGGTGCCCGATTGAGGAGACCTCGCTGCATGTCTCAAGGGTGTCTTAAGACAGCCACCCTCACGGCAGCAACGCGTCCGGCAAGTGATCGAACGGATAGACCTGCGGCCGGTTGCGGCGGACGAAGCCGCCGACCTGCCAGGCAAACAATGCGGCGAAACCGGCCAGAAACAACAGGCCCGCGAATTCGCCGGTCATGGCCGCACGCACGAAAAGTCCCGCCATCGCCAGCGCCACCAGCGCCAGCAAGGCAACGGCCGCCGTGTAGACCCTCACCGTGAGGCCGCCGGAGAGAACGGCGCGGCTTCCAGCCTGCGCCATCCGCCGGTGCAGCTCCACGATGAAGGCGCGATAGTCGCGGTCCTGCGGCGCCATCAAGACCGCGGTCTGCCAGCTGGTCGACAGCAGCACGAGGCGTCCACGGCCGACGCCGGTAATGTCGGCGCGAAACCGCCGCGCCTGCATTGACACCGGACGATAGGACAGGCGGATGGCGGAAATGGCGTCGTAAGGCCAGACTCCGGATCGCCCGCCGATCCGCCAGGCCAGGCCTTCATCGGTCAGATCGAACCGATGCGCCGCGCCGATCAGCGACGCCTTGTAGGCGTAACCGGTGGCAGGCGGGCTCGGCGCCGCTATGATCCCGGCTTCTATTGTGGCCTCGTCTCTTGTGACCTGGTCTTGCAGTGGCTTGGTCCCGCTGGCGCCGGCTTGCATGGCCGGCGCGCTTTATCCTACAAGCACGGCATGGCCGAAACGATTTATTTTCCGCGCCACCTGATCCTGGCCGCAGCCGTGATTTCGGGCGTGCTGTTTGCGCTCGCCGTACACATGCTCGGCGCATGGTTTGGTCTTGACCTCGGCGGCCTGTGGCGATCGGATACACAGGAAATCATGCCCGCGGGCGCCGCGATCGCATGGTGGCTGATCGCAACCGTCGGCTTCTGCGGCGGCTATTTCACGGCATCGCTGCTGCACAGCGCAGCGTCGGGACAAATTCCGCACCGGATGCGGCAGTTCCTGATCGCGGTCGGCGTGCTCCTGCTGGCGGGCGCGGGTCAGGCGGCTTCCGCGCCAAGCCCCATCCCCTGGATCTCCGGCGTGCTGGCGGGACTTGCCGCATTATGTCTTGGCGCGGTGATGGCGTTTTGCGGCGCGAACTTCGCGCTGCGCAAGGCGTAGCAGCCCCTGCTTCGCTTTGGCTGATGCTTCCTGGCTGATACTTCGGTCACGATCGAAGCGGTGTAGCCATCCCGGCACCATCAGGTGCGCGGCGGCGGGCGCTTCGGCATCTGCACATCCCACGCCAGGCCCAACAGCACCAGCCCGCGCAGCAGCAAAAAGGTCAGGTCGATCTCCCACCAGCGGTGCTGGTTGGAGGCGGAACTGGGATCGGCATGGTGATTATTGTGCCAGCCCTCGCCGCTGGTGAGAATGGCAACCCAGGCGTTGTTGCGGCTGTTGTCGCCGGTTTCGTAATTGCGGTAGCCGAACAGGTGCGGAAAGGAATTTCCGCACCAGGTGACATGCCACACCAGAACGGTGCGGACGACCACGCCCCAGAGCCAGACGCTGGCGCCGAATTGCAGCGCCCGGCCGAGCGTTTCCCCCAGGCACAGGCCGGCGAGAAAACCCACGATGAAATACGCCGCCGACTGGGCCAGCGCGATCCACACGATGCCGCGCTCGAGCCGGCGATAGAACTTGTCGCGCAGGATGTCGCGCGCATAGCGGTCGTAGGCCACCGAGCGGTTCAAATCCCGGTTCTCGACGAACAGCCAGCCGATATAGCTCCAGAACAGGCTGACCAGAGGACTGTGGGGATCGGGCTGATCGTCGGCGCGATGATGATGCAGGCGATGCGTGGCGACCCATCGGGCCGGCGTGTCCTCGACGCAGCAGACCGCGATCACGGCAAAGCTGTGTTCGAGCCATAGCGGGCAACTGAAGCTGCGGTGGCTGAGCAGCCGGTGGTAGCAAAGGTTGATCCCGGCAGCGCCGAAGACGTAAACCCCGATCACGGCAAGCGCGACGCCGGTCTTGCTGAAGAACCAGGGATCGAACGCCAACAATGCGAGGAGATGATAGCTTCCGACCGCGAACGCATAGCGCCAGTTGACCCGCTTGGGGATCGTCGCGGCAGGACATGACAGGGACCGGGCTTGAAAAGCCGCGAGGTGCGTGCCGACGCGGCTAACCTGATCCATCAACCGCGCACCTCCGCACCGCAATATAATATGCAGCGGACTTGTACATGATTTCAGCCCGGCGCACCGATGAATCTTGCCGCACCGGACAAATTAATTGTTTCAGATCCTTTCCTGCCGCATTCCGCCGCAAGACAAACCGCCGGGAACAATCTGCCAAAGGACAAACCGCCAAAGCCGGGCCACCATGACAAAACGTCGCGCAGGGGCTTCCTGCGCGACGTTTTGTCTCAATGAATATTTATCTCAGCCCGATGACGGGATCAGCTTGCGGCCCGCAGGTTGACCTTGCCTTCCGCCAGCGTGGTGAGCTTCCTGTCGGTCGCCTTTTCTTCATCGAGCGTCTTTTGCAGGACACCGGCGGCATCGTTGCGGCCAAACTGCCTCGCCCAGGCAATCAGACTGCCATAGCGGGCGATTTCGTAATGTTCCGCGGCCTGTGCGGCGTTGATCAGCGCCGCATCCAACACCTTCTTGTCCTCGACCTCGCCGGCCGTGTCGTTGGCTTCCTTGATGATGCCGTCGATGGCCGGACAGTCCACCGACTTCACCTCCGCCCCCACCATCCCGAACACCTGCTCGAGGCGCTGCACATGGGTTCTGGTTTCGTCGAGATGGGTCAGAAAGCCCTGTTTTAGCTGCGGTTCGGTAGCCTTCTCGGCCATTTTCGGCAATGCTTTCACAAGCTGCTTCTCGGCGTAGTAAATGTCCTGCAGCTGATGCACGAACAGATCATTCATGGTTTTGATGTCTTTGGAAAAGAGACCCATTGCACGGCTCCTTGGTTGATGGAACGCGGGCGGCGTGGACCGATCTTTCGGGACCGCCGGCATGTCCGGTTGCTGATCGGAGCCAACCGGCTTGCGGCCTGGATGTTCCTGACCGGACGTTCTTGGTGCTCTCGAAACGCCGTGATGGAACAAAGGATTATCGCAACAAGTGGAACGTCTGTCCGAGCTCGCTGAGGCGGAATTTCAAGACTCGAATCTGGCGGGGACAGGACATATGTAAGGCATATGACAGCTTGCCCCGCCGGAGACCGAAGCTCTTGTTGTCAAGGGCTGCACACGGGCTCCTTTTTGCCCTATGGGTCTTCACATCGGAGCGATTTGGCCGCCATGCGGCGCCATCGCCTTGAAAAGACTTTCACTTGCTGCCGCCCTGCCGGGAGGATGAATGCATCGACTGCTGACCGCGCTGGGGCGCGGTTTCAAGGAACGGATCGGCTGGAAACGGCTCGGAATCGCCGCGAGCCTCCTCATCATCGCGCTTGCGATCACGACGCTGGTTCGCACCCTCAAGGGCGTCGATGCCGCCGTGATCCTGACCGCGCTCGCCGACACCAAGCCTCATTACGTGACGCTCGCCGCGCTCTGCGTGGTCGGGGCGTTTTGCACGCTGACCTTCTATGATTTCTTTGCGCTGCGGACCATCGGCAAGAACCAGGTGCCCTATCGCATCGCGGCGATGTCGGCCTTCACCAGCTACACGATCGGCCACAATATCGGGGCTACCGTATTCACCGGCGGCGCCATTCGTTTCCGGATCTATTCGGATTTCGGGCTGAGCGCGATCGATGTCGCCAAGATCTGCTTTCTCTCCGGACTGACGTTCTGGCTCGGCAATCTGCTCGTGCTCGGCTTCGGCCTGACATGGCACCCGTCGGCCGCCGGCGCCATGGACCTGTTGCCGCCGGCGGTCAATCGCCTGATCGCGCTCGGCTGCCTCGCCGGCATTGCGGCCTATTTCGTCTGGCTGGTGCTGGGCAAGGAGCGCCGCGAACTCGGCCAGAACGGCTGGAAGGTGGTGCTGCCATCGGCGAAGCTGACGCTGCTGCAGATGCTGATCGGCGTGGTCGATCTCGGCTTCTGCGCGCTGGCGATGTATCTGTTGATGCCGCAGCAGCCGCATATCGACTTCATCTCGCTGGCGGTGGTGTTCATCCTGGCGACGCTGCTCGGTTTCGCCAGTCACGCGCCGGGCAGCCTCGGCGTGTTCGACGCCGCGATGCTGGTGGCATTGCCCGAATTCGGCCGCGAGCAATTGGTCGCCACGCTGGTGGTGTTTCGCATCCTGTATTTCGTCATTCCCTTCGGCATCGCGATCTCGATCATGGGCACCCGCGAGCTGTGGCTCAATGTGGTGAAGCCCTGGCAGGAACGCCGCCGGCTGAATGAAGGCTTTACCGGTTCCAGGACCGTGCGCCGGCCGGAGCCGGTTGCGCCCCCTGCCGGCGCCGCACCCCAGCCGGTCAAGCGCCTGAAGTCGCAAGGCTGAGGCGTCGTGAATTTAGGTTGAAAGTGGCTGGCATCGGACGTTCACGTTATCCCCGCCGGGGCGAGCTGAACGGAGCACGGCCAAATCGATGCAACCCAAACTCATCCTGCCAGCCGTGGTCTTTCGCGATAAGCGGAAGCCGCGTCCCTTCTGGCCGCTCGCGGCCGTCCCCGAAAACGCTGACCGCTCTTATTTCCGCCCTACCCGTAACGTCAAACACGCCATGATCCGAATTCATCTCCGCTCGATCATCCTGTACGCGTTGCTGGTGGCCGCGTTGGGCACGCTACCCGCCGAATGGGCAGCCGCGCAGGGCGCGGACGCACCGATGCAGATCTCGTGGGAAGTCCGCAACCGCTTCCGCCTGTTCCGTGAAGAACGCGATTTCCTGCTGCATACTGACAGCGACCGCGCCGGCAGCATCCTCGCCTCGGAACAGGCCCTGGAGCTGCAGAGCGACGGCCGCGGCTGGGCCCGCAACGCCGTCAATCGCCTGTGTATCGACACGACCGGCCATATCAGCGAGCCCTGCACACGCGACAACGTCAAGGAAAGCTACCTGACGCCGATCGATCATCCCATCACCGTTCGCGTCGCCGGACAGGTTCCGGTCGGCGCGATCTGCGCCTGGTCGTTCGACGTCGGCGACGGTCCGCCGCAGCAATCGACGCTCGATTGCGCCGAACAGATCAATCTCCGCGTCGCCTACGGCCGCGCCACCAACGTCACCGTTGATGTCAGCAGCGGATCGGACGCGCCGCAGCGCCTGACCACTGCGATCGAGGTGCGCGACATCTTCATCGCCGGGCTTGGCGACAGCGTCGCTTCCGGTGAAGGCAATCCGGACCGGCCGGTCGCGCTCGCCGACGAGGGCTTCTGCTTCCGCTCCTATCTGGGGTCGGCGAGCGCCCAATATTACCGTCCGAGCCGCGCCGGCTATAAGGGAGGGCGCGCCTGCGAAGCGCCGGACCTCCTACAAGTCTGGCAACGCCAGAGCGCGCTCTGGTTCAACTCGCCCTGCCATCGCTCGCTGTACAGCTACCAGACACGCACCGCACTGGCGCTTGCCGTGCGATATCCGCATGTCGCCGTGACCTATCTGCCGCTGGCCTGCACCGGCGCCACCATTTCCGACGGGTTGTTCGGCTCGCAGCGCGCTCGCGAATGCCCGCCGGCGAAGTCCGGCGCGAGCTGCCGCGGCACGGTAAACGCGCAACTTCCGGAATTGCGCGCGGCGATCTCCGCCGCGCATCGCCCGCTCGACCTGGTGCTGCTGTCGATCGGCGCCAATGACATCAATTTTTCCGGTCTGGTCGCCGATACGATCGTCGATGCGCCGACCGAGCGCGAGCTGTTTACGCGCGTCGGCGTGATCGGCTCGGTCGACGATTCGCGCATCGAGCTGCAGCGCGACCTGCCGCGAGGCTTCGCCCGGCTTCGAGAGGCGCTGAAGCCGATGGTCGGCGACCTCTCGCATGTCGTCTATGTATCCTATGCCAATCCGGCGCTCGCCGACGGCGCGCCCTGCCCCGGCGGACCCGCGGGCTTCGATATCCATCCGTCGTTCAATGTCGACCCGGCGCGCCTCGCCCATGTGTCCGGCTTCGTGCAGAACGAATTCCTGCCGGCACTGAAGGCGCTGGCGCTGTGCCAGTCGGGCATCCTGTGCCGCAATCCCGCCGGCGATCGCATGACGTTCGTCGACGCCCATCAGCCGGTCTTCGCCAATCACGGATTCTGCGCGCGCGCCGAGAGCGATCCGGAATTCGACCGGGCGTGCTTCTCGGACAAGGGCAACAGCTTCGTCTCCGACATCGTCGCGGCGGCGAGCCAGCCGCTGGTCTGCGGCCGTAGCGCGGGCGAATACCGCACCTATCTTCCCCGCGCGCGCTGGATCCGCGACGCCAATGACAGCTACTTCGCCGCGATGACGTACCCGCAAGGCCTGCCGTCGGCGCTGCAACCTTCCGATATCCACGACGCGACATGGGGCGTACTGTCGGCGGTCTATGGCGGCGCGGTGCATCCCAGCGCCGAGGGTCACGCCGCCATGGCGGACGCGGCATTGCCGGCGGTGACTTCGGTGCTTCGCCTCGATGCCGCGCCGCCGCCCGAGGTGACATCGGAGCCGGCGTCGCCGATGTCGGCCGCGCCCGTTCCGGCTTCACCCGTGGTCGGAACGCCTAACGCGCAATAAACGAAATCCGCGCCGGCAGCGCACGCCGGCGCGGACGTGCGTTTGTTGCTTAATGTTTCTTTGCTTAGTGTTTCTTGGCGGCCACCGGCGCCGGCGCTGGCGGCTTCATGGCCACAGCCTGGGTCGGGAAATATTTGGCAACAATATTGGGATCGAGCTGCGCCATCGCCGTGTCCGGCAGCCGGTACCAGACCTCGTTCTTGCCGAGCAGCGATATGCCCCAATAGCCGCGCATGGTGAGTTCCTGACCGTCGGCGCTGACGCTCATCTTGGCATGATAGATCTTGCCGTCGCGCGGATCGAGCACGTTGCCGTCCTCATACTTCAATCCGTCGCGCTTCATGTCGCGGATGAACGAGATTCCGAGCACCGGCGCATTCTTGCGGTCGTCGGTGCATTTCGAGCAGATATCGTTGGGATCATCCGGAAAGGTCCTGGCGATCACGCCTTCATAGATGCCGTCATGATGATCCACGACGAGAACCCACACCACCGGCTTGCCGTCCTCGACCTTCTGCCATAGCCCCGCGGCGGATGGCTCCTCGGCCTTTGCCGGAACGACAAAGGCCAGCGCCACCGCGAAAACGGCGGCGCCCGAAAATACCAATCGAAGTCTGGATAAAGCAGTCATCTTCGTTCACCCGGCCAATGCATCACGTGACGTAATGGCCACAGACTAAGGCCATTTCGCGGACGATTCCACTATTGACTTATTACATCACGTTGCGCGGCCCACCGCCTGCGTCACAGGCCCGTCGCAACGACAAATCTTCGCCACGTAATCGCCGCAACCGCTAACGGCGGTCCGCCGTCAGTTAACTCCGAGCTTCTTCTGCAAGTTCGACGAGGATGTCGTGTACTGAAACACCAGCCGCTTGTCCGGATAGACGTAACGGTGCGCCTTCTGCGCCATCAGCGCGCCTTCATGGAATCCGGACAGGATCAGCTTCAGCTTGCCGGGATAGGTGTTGATATCGCCGATCGCGAAAATGCCGGGCACGCTGGTTTCGAACGACGCGGTCTCGACCGGCACCAGGTTGTTCTCAAGCGCGATGCCCCAGTTCGCGACCGGCCCGAGCTTCATGGTGAGTCCGAAGAACGGCAGCAGGGTATCGCAGCTGACTTTCGTTGTCGCGTTGTCGTTGCCTTTGACATGCGCGGCGCTCAGCCGGCCGGCCTCGCCTTCAAGACCCGTCACCTGGCCGATCTTCAAATCCATTTTTCCGGCGGCCACCAGCGCGCGCATCTGCTCGACGCTATGCGGCGCGGCGCGGAAATCGTCGCGCCGGTGCAGCAGCGTCACGCGCCTGGCGATGGGATGCAGGTTGAGCGTCCAGTCCAGCGCGGAATCGCCGCCGCCGACGATCAGGATCTCCTTGTCGCGGAACTGGTCCATCTTGCGCACGGCGTAAAACACCGACGTGCCTTCATAGGCCTCGATACCCGGCACCGGCGGCCGCTTCGGCTGGAATGAGCCGCCGCCGGCGGAGACCACCACCACCTTGCATTCGAATATCTTGCCGGCATCGGTGGTGACGCGAAAGGCGGGATCGCCGATCTTCTCGATCGTCTCCACCATTTCGTTGAGGTGGAAGGTCGGATTGAACGGCTTGATCTGCTCCATCAGCGCGTCGGTCAGGCCCTGACCCGTGACCAGGGGAATGCCGGGAATGTCGTAGATCGGCTTTTCCGGATAGAGCTCCGCGCATTGACCGCCGATCTTGTCGAGGATGTCGACAAGATGCACTTTCATGTCGAGCAGGCCCAGTTCGAAAACGGCAAACAGTCCGCAAGGGCCCGCGCCAATCATCAGCACATCGGTCTTGATCGCTTCGCTCATGTCAGCTTCTTTCCGGTTGGACCTCGCCGGCAACACCAAATGACGCCGGCAAATATCCTGGGAAAATATCCTTGGGAGTTATCCTTCGGCGTATTTCGGAATTTCGCTTGTCTAGCTCAAGACAACGGCGTGAGGAAAGCCATAAATCGGTGGCCTGCGATGCCGGCAAGCCCTTGCCGGCGTTCGCGAACTCGGCTTCAAGAATTGCAAACCCGGAGACCGTCCCGTGAATTCAGAAGCCCGCCCCAATATGGCCCCCCGGCTCGAGGATTTTCCCTATCGGCTGACCGACAATGTACGCTTCGGCGATCTCGACCCCAATCAGCACGTCAATAACGCGGTTTATGCGACCTATTTCGAAACCGGCCGCGTGACGCTGATGAAGGACCGCAGCTACGGCCTGACGCCGCCGGAGCTGGCCTGGGTCATGGTGCGCCTCGACATGCATTTCCGCGCCGAACTGCGCTGGCCGGGCACGATCGAACTGGGACTCGGGGTGGCAAAGTTCGGCCGGACCTCCGTGACATTCGACCAGGTGGTGTTCTCGGAAGGGAAATGCGTCGCATCGGCGCAGGCCGCGACCGTGCTGATCGACGCGAAGACGCGGAAGCCGACGCCGCTGACGCCGGAGATCATCCGCAATTTCCAGCCCTGGCTGCGCCGCGGGATCGACGTCGCGCAGCCCGCGCTTTAAAGCGTTCAGGCCTTTTATAAGGGCTCGTTATTATGAAGGCTTAGGCCTGCCGCTCCGGCGTCGTCACCACCAGACCGTCGAGTTCGCCGGTCACCTTGATCTGGCAGGACAGCCGCGAGTTCGGCCGCACATCGAAGCCGAAATCCAGCATATCCTCTTCCATCGGCGACGGCGCGCCGACCTTTTCGCGCCAGGCTTCATCGACGTAAACATGGCAGGTCGCGCAGGCGCAGGCCCCGCCGCATTCCGCTTCGATCCCCGGGATCGCGTTGCGGATCGCCGCTTCCATCACGGTCGCACCGTTTTCGGCTTCAATGGTGCGGGACGCACCGGAATGGTCGACAAAGGTGATCTTGGCCATGATTGCTCGTAGCTAGCGAGGATAAGATAAGGGATGGGTAACCTGCTTCAGGATGACCTGTCCTATAACGGGTCGGTCCGGCCTAGACCAGCGGATATGGAGAAAACCTGCGAGGGTCCCCTTTGACCGACGGGCGGCCGGAATCAGGACCGGCGCAGCAGCGCGTCGATCGCCGCCCGCGCCTCGGCGACGGCGTCCTCCAGTTCGGCAAGCGCTCCGGACCAATCGGAGCCTTTGCGCAGCACGATTTCGAGGGATTCGGCGGCATCGGCCACGCGGCAGGCGCCGATGGCGCGCGCCGACCCCTTCAGCGTATGCGCCAATGCGGTCGCTTCGGAAGGCATCGCAGCAAGGCTGGTGATCAGGCTGACGGACTGGGCCGAGAACATGGCCAATACTTCGCGTTCGAGGTTCGGGTCACCCAACGTCATCCGTTGCAGATGTCCGATATCGATCGGGCCGTCATCCGGCACCAGCGGCGGCGATGGCATCCATTCAATCCGTTCAAGATGAAGCGGCATGGCGATAACCCGGTTCCCCTGCCGACCGGTTTGGGCAGCAGGGCGTTTTCACCAGCCAACCACGGAAATGGTTAACAGAACGTTGCGTGTACCTGCCGCAAGTTTGCCCTCTTTTTGACGGAAAATCGTCATCTTCGGACGAAAGCGATCGGAAATTTTGTGGACTTTTAATATCTTACAGCACACGGCTGTTAACGATGATTAAGATTGTATTAATCGCAGCCATTTCATTCGCACCGGTCAACCAATAGGATGTTGGAGAATGTGGCAAACAAGCCGACTGACGGCTACGCCTGCGTTTCGCGGGGCGTGAGCGGCTGCGCGAGCTTGAACGGCGGAGCGAGCTTGCGAAAGCAGTGCGGTATCAGCCGGATGCGTAAAGAATACAACGAGGGCTAGACTGAACATGGCGAACAATCCCAAAAAGGTCAAAGACCCTACCGAAGTCGCGCTTTCTGCCATCCAGGAAGCCCTGAACATCGACTCGCCTGCCGCCGACCGAGATCCGGCCCGCGACAATACCAGCAACAATTCGGATTCGTCCGCGTTCGGTATCCCCGCGTTCGACGCCAGGCCGGGTAGCGACCGGGCGATGTTCGAGCCGATCGGAGAACCGCGCCCCGCCCATCGCGCCGCCAATGACGACCGCGAGACCATCGGCCAGATTCTGCAAGCCATCCAGAAGGGACACCCGGCCCGCGGCGTCTACGCGATGGCTACGCTGTTTGCCGCGGTCTGGGGCGTCGGAGCTGCGGTGCTGATCATCGGCTTCCTCCCCTCGCTGAGGGCCGTGGTCGGTCAGGGCGGAGGCGGCGTGCTGGCGCTGGCCGGCCTTGCCGCGCTGTTCGTGGCGCCGATCCTGCTGATCTATTTCCTGGCGAGCATTTCCTGGCGCGGCCAGGAGTTGCGGATGATCGCGCAGTCGATGGCGCAGGTCGCGATCCGCTTTTCGGAGCCCGAGGGCGCGGCCAGCGATTCCATGGTGACGGTCGGCCAGGCGATCCGCCGCGAAGTCGCGGCGATGGGCGACGGCGTCGAACGCGCCATCGCGCGCGCCGGCGAACTCGAGACCCTGGTCGCCAACGAGGTCGCGGCGCTGGAGCGCGCCTATAGCGACAATGAAGTGCGGATCCGCGCGCTGTTGCAGGACATCGCCCACCAGCGCGACAATCTCGTCGGACAGGCCGAACAGGTTCGCAGCGCCATTTCCGGCGTGCAGATCGACCTTCGCCACGACATCGCGCTGATCTCGGACGCCATCGCCTCCCGCGTCGACGAAGTCGCCAAGAGCATCACCGGCGCGCTGGAAGAACGCGGTGCCCACATCACCAGCGCGCTCAGCAACGCCGGCGACAACATGATCCTGGCGCTCGGCGAGCGCGGCGGCGACCTGCTCGACCGCCTCGAGGAAGCCAGTTCCGAAACCACGCGCGCGGTGCTCGACGCCAGCGAGCGGCTGACCACCAGCCTCAATTTCAAGACTGGGCACGTCCATGACGAGTTCGTCGATCTCGCAGACCGCGTCCACGACATATTGAACGAACGGATCGACCGCATCATCGGCGAATTCGAACAGCGTTCTTCCAATATCGTCGACGGCATTTCCGACCGCACCGAGCAGGTCCACGACTCCCTGAAGAATTCCGGCGACTCCCTGCTGCTCGAACTCGAATTGCGCAGCGGCGATCTCGTCGGCAAGATCGACGAGGCGGGCAACCGTCTCGCGAGCCACATCCTCACCAGCGGCGACAAGGCCAGCAGCGCGCTCGACGCCACCGTGAATTCGCTGGTGGCGAAGGTCGTCGGCCAGACCGCAACCGTCCACGACACGCTTGCGCTGCGGATCAACGCCTTCGACGAACTGGTGAAGAACCAGGGTGGCGACCTTGCGGAGAGATTCGCACGCGACAGCGGCACGCTTGGCGCGCTGATCACCCGCCACATCTCCGAATTCGACCGCACCGTCCGAACCTTCGGCGGCGAGATCGTCGAGCGCATGGGCCAGCGCACGCAGGATATCGCGGACAGCTTGAAGACCTATGTCGACACCTTCGACAACCGCCTGGCCCAGAACGGCGGCGAGATCACCGCCTCGCTCGACCAGCGCCTGATCCAGTTCGAGACCACGCTCGGAACCAGCGTGGCCCACCTCGACGCCTCGCTCGACACCCGGATCAACGCGTTCGACGAATCCATCGACGGCCGCCTCAAATCGCTCGAACAGACCTTCGACACCCGCGCCAGATCGGTGACCGAGACCATCGACCACCATCTGGGCACGCTGACGTCGTCACTCACCGACGGCGCGACCCAGGCGATCCAGTCGATCGACGTCCGGCTCACCCGGCTCACCACCTCGCTGACGGACGGCACCGCGCAGGCGGTGGAAGCCGTCGACCGCCGCATCTCCAACGTCATGGACACCATCGACAGCCGCAGCGCCGTCCTGAGCGACACCATCACGGCGCGGTTCCAGGAAGTCCATCAGGGCATCGAAAGCAAGGTCGGCGCGGTCGCCAACGACATCGACATGCGCGTCGCACAGTTCGAGGATCTTCTCGGCTCGCGGGTCGAGGCCGCCGCCGGCCGCGTCGAGAGCAGCGGACGGCTGGCCAGCGAGGGCCTGATGGCGCGCGCCGAGGAATTGTCCTCCGGCATCAAGGCGCATGTCGAGGACGCCGAGCGCTCGCTGACCAACCTCGTGGTCAATACCAGCGAAACTATCCAGACCGGCGCGCGCGCGGCCCAGCAGTCGCTGCTGTCGGTCTCCTCCGATGTCGGCGCACAATTGAAGCTGACGTCGTCGGAAGTCGAAGCCGCCCTCGCCGCCGTCGGCATCGGCGCCGCGAGTTCGATCCTGGGCAGCGCCCGCGACGCTCACGCCACCTTGATAGCCACGTCCACGGATACGACAGGGCAGATCAAATCGCTGGCCGCCGACGTCGAGCGCACGCTCTCCGCCGCGGGTACCTCCACGGCCGGTACGGTCGTCGCCGGCGCGCGCGAAGCGCAGGGCATCCTGGTGACGGCATCGGCAGACGCGGCCAGCCAGGTCAAGTCGCTGGCGGCCGATATACAGCGTTCGCTGTCGATCGCCGGCACCTCGACCGCCGAGTCGATCACGGCGGGCGCGCGCGAAGCGCAAAGCACGCTGGTCAACGCCTCGTCGGAGGCCGCCACCCATGTCAGGTCGCTGGCGGCCGACGTGGAACGCACATTGACAGCGGTCGGCACCGATACCGCCGCCTCGATCCTGAACAGCGCGCGGGAGGCGCAGAATTCGCTGATTGCGAGTTCGTCCGACGCCGCCAGCCAGATCAAAGTGATCTCGGTCGATATCGAACGCTCGCTCGGCACGATCGCCGCCAGCACCACCGACAACATCCAGACCGTGGCGCTCACCGCGCAAAGCGTGCTCGCGGCCGCCTCGAACGAGATCAGCTCGAAGATCAAGTCGACGTCGGCGGATATCGAGCGTTCGGTGCTCGCCGCCAGCGGCACTTTCGGCTCCAGCATGACCGGCAAAACCGACGAGATCGTCAGCTACGTCCAGCAGCAGACCGAACGGCTCGGCCAGATCATCGACGGCAGGCGCGGCACACTGGTCGAGGCCCTCGCCAACAGGACCAGTCAGCTCACGGCCGATATCGACCGCGTTACCTCGGAAGCGCTGAAGTCGATCGAAACCCGCGGACAGGCGTTCTCGCAATCGATGATGACCAACGGATCCGAGGTCGCGCGGACGATCACCTCGGCCGGCGAGTTCGCCACCGGCGCGGTCAGCAAGTCGATCAAGGACCTCGAGCAGTCGTCGCGGGCGGCCATCGACCAGTCGCGCCAAGTATCGATCGCGGCGGTAACCGAGATGCAGGAAACCAGCAAGATCCTGCGCACCGACACGGTCGCGCTGTTCGAGCGGCTGCGCGAAGGCAATATCCTGCTGCAGGAAGTGCTGACCGGCGCGCACGACAACCTCAACTCGCTCGAGCGCGCGCTCGTCACCCGCGTCGCCGATTTCGTGACCGCCATGAACGACGTGACCTCGCGCAACGGCGTTGCGACGCAGGAGCTGGAAGACCAGTTGAACGTCTTCAACACCAAGACCTCGGGCGTGCTGGAAAACCTCGGCTCGCTGTCCAGCCAGTTCGATACGCATGGCCGGGCTCTGGTCGATGCGGCGGCGGCGGTCGAGCAAAGCAACAACAGCACCATCGCTTCCGTCGCCGAGCGCCAGGCGACGCTGGAATCGCTGGTCGCCACCATCGATCTGCGGACCGCCGATCTCGATGAGCGGCTGTCGCGGTTCACGGGCCTGCTGGACGAATCGCTTGCAGCCGCGGAAGAGCGCGCGCGCGATATCGCGCGCGTGGTGGCGGAAACCGCGGGCGCGGGCTCCGCGGCGATCACCCAGCAGTTCGAGGCGGTCCGCCAGGCCGCCGAGGAGGAACGCCGGCTGACCGCCGACACCATGAGCCAGCTCTATCATCAGGGCACGCAGGAAGCCGACGCGATGTTCAAGCAGTCGGCCGACAAGTTCGCCAGCGTCGTCGCCAGCATGAAGCAGATGGCCTCCGAGATGCAGCGCGAACTGGAAGCCACCCGCACCGAGTTGCGCCGTGGCGTGCTGGAAATGCCGCAGGAAGCGGCCGAGAGCACTTCGCAGATGCGCAAGGTCATCGTCGACCAGATCGAGGCGCTGGCCGAGCTCAACCGGATCGTGGCCCGCCACGGCCGCGGCCTGGACGTGGTCAGCGGCAGCAGCGGCGGCCGTTCAACCCCGCAACGGGAGGAAGAGCCCTTGCTGGCAACCGTCGGCGGCCGCAACGAGGCCCCGGCGGCGCGTTCGGCCCCGGCACCAACCCCACCCCCGCCTCGCGCGCGCGACAACAACACCAGCGCGTCGACCCTGCCGCCGCCCGATCTCGGCCTGACCGGCCCCCGCCGCACCGAAGCGCCGCCGGTCAGTCCCGCCAGTTCGGACCAAGCCAATGATGGATGGCTCACCGGACTCCTGAACCGCGCCGATGGCGGCGGCAACCTGGAGATTCCGCGCGGCCGTTCGCAGCAACCGGCGGCCGGCAACGGCAATCCGCTGGAATCCCTGACGCACGACATTGCGCGGCTGATCGACCGCAACCTCGCAGCCGAAATGTGGGATCGCTATCAGCGCGGTGAGAGCAAGGCCTTCACCAAGCGGCTCTACACGCCGGCCGGCCAGAAAGCGTTCGACGAAGTCGCCCGCAAATATCGCAGCGACCGCAGCTTCAAGCAGACCGTCGACCGCTACATCACCGAGTTCGAGCGCCTGCTCGACGAGGTGGCGCGCGACGACCGCGGACCGCAGGTGCTGCGCGGCCACCTCACCTCCGAGACCGGGCTGGTCTACACCCTGCTCGCGCATGCCGCGGGGCGGCTGGGGTAAGGCGGCGAACAGCGAGCAGCGAATGGAAACGGAGGCAGCAATGCCTCCGTTTTTGTTTCGACGATCGCAGCAGCTCGTAGGGTAGGTGGAGCGCAGCGATACCCATCACCTCGGCGCATCATCATGATCATGCGACATCACCGCATGATCAATTATCATCGAACTTCATTGTACCGGGGCGGCCTCTTTCCAGCGAACGATCACGCGGCCAAGTGATGGGTTTCGCAGGGGCTCAACCATCCCACGGGCTCTGCCTTTTGTTGATCGCCATAAACAACGCGTGGGATCTCGCGGGTTTGGCTAGCTCACCCCGTCCGAAAACAGAGACGTCGGGTTGCGGCTGACAGCAACGACATTCAGACGACCAGATAGGCGCTGAAGCCGGGATCCAGAAAAACACGAGTACCAACCTTGTGGGCCGTATCGAGAAAGCTCGAATATCGCCCTCTCCAGGCGTTTCCGCTGTCGCCGTAATCCTATTCGAGCGTTTTCAAATAGGACAGCAGGTCATGAATCTAATCAGGATCGAGCTGGAACGCCGGCATCGTCGGATGACCGGTGTCAATGCCTTCGGCCAAGGCCTCGGCTAGATCCTGCACGGGATAGCGCAGGTGCAGGGTTCGGAACGGCGGTGCGACCTTAAGTGGACTTTGAGTTACCCGATCGATGGAATGGCATTGCGCGCAATTGTTCAGCGCAAATGTCTTGCCGCGCTGTTCCGAAGGCGATGCGGCCATCGCCGGACTGACGATCATGAGAATCGCGAAACTCATCTGGTGCAGATGAACCTTCATCAGCGAATCCTCAATTCACCTATGTCCTTAGTTTCCGTAGCCGAACCGTAACCTTGGGATATTGACCTGCATCAAGCGAACTTTGGCTCAACCGCTGAAATCAACGGCCGCTACTTGTAATGCTGCCGCGAGATGGCGGTGACAAGAAGGGCCGATCGCTATTGCGCTTGGCGACTCTACGGTCGCTTTCGCACGGTCGCCGTCGACGCCGGAGCGGCCGGTGGCGGCGGCGACGCAGCACTGGCGTTGGACGGGCCGAAGATCAGGCGCGTCGGGTTGCGGTCGAGATTGTTCACGGCGCGGCTGATGTCGCCGAGCGTCTTGCGGCCGTCGATCATCAGCGCGCCCGAGCGCTTGTCGAAATCCTCGGCCAGTTCGCGGATCGATTTCACGGTCAGGAACAATTCGCCGCCGTCCTTGCCGCCGGCCAGCGTATCGAGGCCGAGCATGAGGTCGTCCGCCTTCCCCATCACGCCGTCGACCTTCAGCATCAGGCCGTCGAGTTTTTCCGAATTGCGCGCCAGCGCGTCGGTGAAGGTCTGGAGGTTATGCAGCGAGTTCTTGACCGATTCCTGGTTGTCCGCGACCACCCGGTTGATGTTCTGCAACGTGCCGCGGATCGCCTCGGTGACGTCCTGCAGCGAGTTCGGATCGGCGGTCAGCACCGGCACGCCGTCCTCGTCCACGGGAACCGGCGGCGCGGCTTCCTCCCCGCCCTTCAGCGAAATCGCGGCGACACCGGTCAGGCCCTGGAATTCGAGGCCGACCTTGGTGTCCTTGCGGATCGGGGCGTTGTTCTCGATCATGGCGAGTGCGACGACGCGACGCGGGTTATCGAGTTTGACCGAGACCACCTCGCCCACCCTGATACCATTGAAGTTCACACTGCCGCCATTGCGCAGGCCCGAGGCCGGGCCTTCGAAGATGACGCGCAGCGGCGCGCGCGTCTTGGTGGTGTGCAGGCTCTGAAACCACAGCACGAAGCCGACCGCTGCGGCGATCACCGCCAGCGTGAAGGTTCCGATCAGGACGTAGTTCGCCCGCGTTTCCATCAAATCGGCTCCGGCATTGAATGTTAGCTCATGACCGCGCGGGCGCGCTTGCCGTGGAAATAGGCCCGCAACCAGGGATGCTCGGAGGCCTGCATGTCGGCCATCGATCCTGCGGCAATGATCTTACCGTTCCCTAAAACGGCAATGCGGTCGCAAGCGGTATAAAGACTGTCCAGATCGTGGGTTACCATGAAAACCGTCAGCCCCAAAGTACGCTGCAGGGTCCGCACCAGCTCGTCGAAATCGCCGGCGCCGATCGGATCGAGGCCGGAGGTCGGCTCATCGAGGAACACCAGTTCCGGATCGAGCGCGAGCGCGCGGGCCAGCGCCACGCGCTTGATCATGCCGCCAGAAAGTTCCGACGGGTAACGATCGGCGACCTCGGGACGCAGCCCCACCATGCCGAGCTTGGCGACCACGATCTCGTCGAGCAGCCGCTGCGAGAGGTGCAGATATTCGCGCACCGGGAACTGGATGTTTTGCCGTACGGTCAGCGAGGAAAACAACGCGCCCTGCTGAAACAGGATGCCCCAGCGCCGCTCGACGCCGCGCCGCGCCCTCGCGTCGGCGCGGTCGAGATCGATCCCGAACACCTCGATCTGCCCGGCGACCTTGGGCACCAGGCCGATGATGGTGCGCGTCAGCACCGATTTACCCGCCCCCGACGGCCCGACAAAGCCCAGGATCTCGCCGCGCTTGACGTCGAGATTAAGCCCGTCGAGCACCCGCGTGGCGCCGAACTGCACGGTGATGTCGCGCACCCGGATGATGGCGTCGGAGATGTCAGGCGCCATCGTCACATCCCGATCGAGGCGAAGAAGATCGCAAATACGCCGTCCATGACGATCACGAAGAAGATCCCCTTCACGACCGAGGACGTGGTGTGCTGGCCGAGCGATTCCGCGCTGCCCTCGACCGCCAGCCCCTCGACGCAGGCGACAATGCCGATCACCGCCGCCATGACGGGCGCCTTGACCATGCCGACGATGAAATGATCGATCGAGATCGCATCGCGCAGGCGCAGCAGGAACGCCTCGGGCTCGACCCCGCCGTAAAGCCAAGCCACCAGCCCGCCGCCGTACAGCGCCGCCATCGCCCCCAGGAACGCCAGGATCGGCAGCGCGATGATCAGCGCCAGCAGCCTTGGGAGAACCAGAACCTCGATCGGGTCGAATCCCATGGTGCGCAGCGCGTCGATCTCCTCGCGCATCTTCATGGAGCCGAGTTCGGCGGTATAAGCGCTGCCGGAGCGGCCCGCCACCATGATCGCCACCAGCAGCACGCCGATCTCGCGCAGCACCAACACGCCGAGCATGTCGACCACGAAGATGTCGGCGCCGAAGCGGCGGAAGTGAAAGAGGCCCTGCTGGGAAATGATGCAGCCGATCAGGAAGGTGATGAGGCCGACGATCGGCACCGCCCGCCAGGCGACCTGTTCGAGATGATGCACCGTCGAGGCGAAGCGGAAGGTGGTCGGGCGGATGATGACCCTGCCGGCGGCGGCGAGCACGGCGCCCAGCATGTCGACCAGTTGCACGATCGTGGCGCCGAAGCCGGCCACGCTGCGCCCGATCTGGTCCAGCATCCCCGTGATCGTCAGCGGCGGCGAGACGTCGGCCGGCGCCGCCTTCACCCGTCGCACCTCGTCGACCAGGCTGGCATAATTCGCCGAAAGCCCCGCGATCTTCGCCTCGGCATCGCCGACCGTCAGGCTGCGGCGAAGCCGCTCGATCAGCCACGCCCCGAAAGTGTCGAGCCGGGAGACCTGCGACGCATCGATGAAGATGTCGGGGCGGCTGCCTTTCAGCTTTTCAGCGTCGGCCACGATGCGCTCCAGCACCGCCGCGAAGGGCGCAGTCCACGACCCGGCGGCGCGCAGCGCAAGGCCATCGCCCTGCGCCACCCGCTCCAATGTCGGGTCGCCGCTCACGCGGCCCGCTCCTGCGCCAATTCCCTGCCGTTCATGAAAAAGAAGGTTCCCACTGCGCCGCCTTGTCGAAACGGCCCCCAACCAGCCATACTTGGTTCCCCAAGCCTCGCCGGACAAGCTTAAGGGATAGAGATTTGCCAGATCTTAAAATGACTTCCAGCCGGATCATAAAGCTCTCTGTCCGCATCGAGCGCTGGCCGATCGCAGGCGCCTTCACCATCAGCCGCGGCGCCAAGACAGAAGCCGCGACGGTTGTGGCGGAAGTAAGCTCGGGCGGCCTGACCGGGCGCGGCGAATGCGTTCCCTACCCGCGTTATGGCGAGACGCCAGAGGCCACGCTGGCCATTCTGAAGCCAATGCGGGATCTGCTGCGGCGCGGCCTCGACCGGCAGGCCCTGCAAGACGCGATGCCCGCCGGCGCCGCCCGCAACGCGCTGGATTGCGCGCTATGGGACCTGGAAGCCAAAAGCAAGGGACAGCGGGTCTGGGACCTGATCGGACGTCCCGCGCCGCGGCCCTGCACCACCGCCTATACGATTTCGCTGGGAACGCCGGAGGCGATGGCGGCGGCAACCGCCAAGGCCGCGCATCGGCCGCTGCTCAAGATCAAGCTCGGCGGCGACGGCGATGGCGAGCGGATCGCGGCGGTGCGCAAGGCCGCGCCCGAATCCGAACTGATCGTCGACGCCAACGAGGCATGGACGGCCGACAACCTTGAGCAGAACCTCGCGGCCTGCGCCGCGGCCGGCGTCACCCTAGTCGAGCAGCCGCTTCCGGCCGGCAAGGACGAGGCGCTGGCGCGCATCAGGCGGCCGCTGGCGGTCTGCGCCGACGAAAGCGTTCACGACCGCGCCTCGCTCGCGGGGCTGCGCGAGCGCTACGACGCCGTCAACATCAAGCTCGACAAGACCGGCGGCCTGACCGAGGCTCTGGCGATGGCGGATGCCGCCGGCGCGCTCGGCTTCGAGTTGATGATCGGCTGCATGGTCGCGACCTCGCTGGCGATGGCGCCGGCCATGCTGCTGGCCCAACAGGCGCGCTATGTCGATCTCGACGGCCCCTTGCTGCTGGCGCGCGACCGCGAGAATGGGCTGCGCTACGACGGCAGCTTGGTCTATCCGCCGGAGGCCGCGCTCTGGGGCTGAAGCCTGTGCCGCGCCAGCCACATCACGAGCGCGCCCGAGAACGCCATCGCGGCCATCAGGTCATAGACGCCCTGCCCGTGGCGCGCATAGACCACGCCCGACAGGACCGAGGCGCCGCAATAGACCATGCCGCTGCAAGCGGCGAGATAGCCTTGGCCGCGCGCCATCACATGGCCGGGAACGCGATGGACCAGAAGGCTCATGGTGCCGACCTGAGTCAACCCGAAGCTCAGCCCGTGCGCTAATTGGATCAGCGCGAGAAGCGCGAGCGGCGGCTCTTGCGCGGTCAGCGTCCAGCGCACGACCGCGCTGAGCGCGCCGATCACCACCAGGATCGCCGGCGGCAGCGTAAATCGCGGCGACAGCGCGAACACCACGATTTCGGCGATTACGCCGAGCGCCCACAACCCCGCAATGGTCACGCCGCCAAGACCGGCGGCCTGCCAGGTGATGGAGCCGAAGGCGTAATAGGCGGCGTGGCTGCCCTGAATCAGCGCCGAGGCCAGGATGATCGCGAAAAAGCCGGGATCGCACAGCAGCGCGCCTGCCGGGTGAAGCCCTGCCGGCGCGGCCTTCGGGCGATCGAGCGGCTGCAAGCCAAGCCCGATGACCGCGCCAAGGCTCGCCATGCCGGCGATGGCCCAGATCAGGTGCCGCGCCGCGATGATATCGACCAGCACGCCGCAGGCCAGCGCGCCCAGGATGAAGGCCACCGAACCCCACAGCCGCAATGGGCCGTAATCGAGGCCATAGCGCGCGACGCCGCGCAGGGCATAGGCGTCCGTCAGCGGCACCATCGGCGTCCAGACGCAGGCGGTGGCCGCGAACAGCAGGAACACCGGCAGCGGCAGATGCTGGGTTCCGACGGCCCCAAACCCGACCGCGGTCGCAAATGCCGCGGCGATCATCGCACCGCGCACCGCCCGCCGCCGCTCCGCAAGGCCGGTGATGAAGGGCAGCACCGTAAAGCGCGTGACCGACGGCACCGCAGCAATCGTCCCGATCCAGGATGGATCGATCCCGACCGCCTTCAGCCATACCGGAAAGAACGGCAGGTAAGTTCCGCCGAGGCCGAAGGTCGTGCCGTAAAACAGGCTGAGCCAGGTTGCGAATCGCCGACGCTTGTCGTGCGGTGAGATGGGGATTGGTGCCTGGCCAGTCATCAATTCAATTGCGATTCGCTTGAGATCGTGGTGATCGTTAACGTATCGCGCGATGATTTGCGCGGAAGAGTTTGACATGGCCAACGATGCATTCGCCCTATCGCCGATCTCCGCCCGCGCCGCCCAGCCGAGCGACGAAGACTATGAGGCGATCAGCGAAGCCTTCATGGAGACGTCGCGGGGCCGCTGGTTTCTCGGCGAATATGCCAAACGCAACCGCAACGCCGACACCGGCATGGTGCTCGATGCGGTGGTGCGGATCGAACAGTCTCTCGCCGCGCAAAAACAACAAGGCGCCGACAGCAAGCTCGCGGATGCCTTGTCGGCGATCAGGGCCGCGCTCGACGGGGCGCGGGCGGCCGCTTCGGCCTCGTTCGACAGCTTCGCACTGGAGCAAAACCTGGCGCCGGTGCGCAAGGGCGCGCGGGTGATCAAGGAAATCTCCTGGCGCTGGCGCGAAATCGGCGCCGATAGCCGGATCTGCGACCTGATCGATTCACAAATCGCCGCCATCGAGGCAAGCTGCCTATATCTGTCTTCCATCGAGCCCAAGGCGGCGCTGAATGCGGCGTTCGATCTGGTCGATCGGCGGCTGACGGCGTTTGATGGGCGCACCGGCGCACCGCCCGAAGCGGCCAAGCACGGGAAAGCGACCGCGGAGGCTGCACCACCGCCTTCCTCAGCCCCATCGCCGGTCGCCACGGGCGAAGCGAGTGCCGAGGCCGAAGCGTCCGTTGCAGCGGCCGAGACCGTTTCCGGAACGCCCCTCGAAACCGCTGAAATCGGTGAAAGCGCCGTTGCAGCCACTGACTCAGCAGCCGCTGCCGAGCCGGTCACCGAGAGCGTTGAGGTATCGGCCGAGGCGGCAGACGCCGATGACGAGGCGTTGCTCGACATGATCGCCCTGGAAATGTCCGTGGTCGATGCTTCGGACGATGAGGAAGAACAATCCGCGGAGACGCCGGCTGCGTATCCCTCGCCTGCCGATCACTCGCCTACCATGTCGGAAGTGATCGCATACGCGGCTGAATTGCCGACGATACAGGAGATGACGGCGGCCATGGAGCCATCGCCGCCGCCGCTACAGCCGGCTCTGGAGCCTGTTGGCGAACGCACTCCCGAATTCCAGGTCCAGGCGGCTGCTCACCCTTCGCCCGAACCTTCTCTCGGCGCGGCGCTCGTCGCCAGCGGAATCGTGCGCAAGCCGATTTCGGCCACCGACCCTCTGGCGCCGCTCCGGCGCATGAGCCAGGCCGAAAAGATCGCCCTCTTTTCTTGATCAGAATCCCGCGGTCAGCCGATCAGCTTCGCGAACAGATCCGCATCGACATTACCGCCCGACAGCACGATGACGACGTTCTTGCCCTTCGCATCGATATGACCGGCGAGCAACGCCGCGAGGCCGACCGCGCCGCCCGGCTCGACCACGAGCTTCAGCTCGCGGAATGCGAATCCGACGGCCTCGCCTACTTCCGCATCGGACGCGGTGACACCCTGCGTGAGCAGGCGGGAATTGATGGCGAAGGTGATTTCGCCGGGAATTAGCGCCATCAGCGCGTCGCAGATGGTGCGGCCTCCGGCGCGATGCGGCTCGCGCCGGCCGGCGCGCAGCGAAAGCGCGTGGTCGTCGAAGCCTTCAGGCTCCGCCGACATCAGCATCACCTGCGGATAACGCGCCTTCACGGCGGTAGCGATGCCCGCGATCAGGCCGCCACCCGAGGCCGGCGCGACCACGATATCGGGCGCAAGACCAAGCGCCGCCATGTCCTCGGCGATTTCACGTCCCACCGTGCCTTGGCCCGCGATCACCAAGGGATCGTCGTAAGGCGGCACCAGCGTCGCGCCGCGTTTGCCGGCGATGTCGCGGGCAATGGCTTCACGGTCCTCGCGGTCGCGATCATAGAGCACGACTTCCGCGCCATAGGCCTTGGTGCGTTCCCGTTTGGACAGTGGCGCATCGGCCGGCATCACGATGGTCGCCTGCATCTTCAAAATCTGCGACGCCGCGGCCACGCCCTGGGCATGGTTGCCGGACGAGAACGCCACGACGCCGCCGCCGCGCTGGTCACGCGGGATCGACGACAGCTTGTTGAAGGCGCCGCGAAACTTGAACGAGCCGGTGCGCTGCAACAGTTCCGGCTTCAGAAACACCCTCGTTCCGATGCGTTCGCTGAGCACGGGCGGCGAGAGCAAAGGCGTCCGCACCGCGAACGGCGCGATGGTCCGCGCGGCGGCATCGATGTCGGCGGCGGTGACGGGCAAGGTCGGAGATGGGTCGGTCATCCCCGTCTTCTATCTCGCGCTCTGGCGCACCGGCAAGGCGTCAGTCAGACGAAACGCGGATGTTCGACCTCGAATTCGAGCGGATCGCTGGCGGCGCCGGCATAGCGGATCGCCACATTGTGGTCGACAAACGCGCGGGCCGATGCTTCCCAGGTGTGCTCTTTCGCGAACGCGACACAGGTCTCCCGCGATATCGAAAGCGCCGAGAAGCACGCGGCCCGCAGATCATCGTTCAGGACCCCGACCGGCGCCGCGCCGATCACGTCGCGCGGGCCGGTGACGGGAAACGCGGCGACCGGCAGACCGCTGGCAAGCGCCTCCAGCAGGACGAGGCCGAACGTATCCGTCCTGCTCGGAAACACGAAGACGTCGGCGGCAGCATAGGCCTGCGCCAGCTCCTCGCCTTGCCGCGCGCCGAGAAACACGGCTTGCGGATATTTCCGGGCCAGCGCCGACCGGGCCGGCCCATCGCCGACGATCAGCTTGGTGCCGGGCAGATCGAGATCGAGAAAGGCCTCGAGATTCTTTTCGACCGCGACGCGGCCGACGCAGGCAAAGATCGGGCGCTTCAGGCCGAGATCCACGTGGCGCGGATGGAAAAGCGCAGTGTCGACGCCGCGCGGCCATAGCACCACGTTGCGGAAGCCGCGCGCGCGCAATTCGGTCGCCAGCGCCGGCGTCGCCGCCATCACCGCACGGCTCGGACCATGAAACCGGCGCAGCGCGGCCCAAATCCAGGATTCAGGGATCGGCAGCCGCGCCGAAACATATTCGGGAAAGCGGGTGTGGAAACCCGTTGTGAACGGCAGCCCGCGTTTGCGGCAATAGCGCCGCACCAGGAATCCGATCGGACCTTCGGTGGCGATGTGGATGGCATCCGGCCGGGCCGCCTCGATCAGGTCCGCCGTCTTGGCCGGGCTCGGCAAGGCCAGCCGCAGATCGGGATAGCTCGGCATCGCAAAGGTGCGGAAAGATTGCGGCGTGAGAAAGCTGATCTCGACGCCGAACGTCCTTGCCGCTTCCGCCATCATGGTCAGCGTGCGTACCACCCCGTTGACCTGCGGGTGCCACGCATCGGTCGCGACCAGGATTCGCATCAGGCCGCGCGGGCCGTCATCGAGGCAGCGACCGGCGCCACCTTCCGCAGCGGTTCGGTCCAGGTGATGATTTCAAACTTGCCGTCTTCGTGCTCGACCAGCGCGGTGCAGCTTTCGACCCAGTCGCCGCAATTCATGTAGCGGATGCCGTGCTCGTCGCGGATGGTGGCGTAGTGGATGTGGCCGCAGATCACGCCGTCGGCGCCGTGACGGCGCGCTTCGGCGGCCAGCGTGGCTTCGAAGGCGCCGATGTAATTTACGGCGTTCTTCACCTTCAGCTTGGCCCATTGCGACAGCGACCAATAGGGCGCGCCGAACCAGCGCCGGAACATGTTGACGAAACGGTTGATGCGGATGGCGAGATCGTAAGCGGTATCGCCGAGATGGGCGAGCCAGCGCGCGTTCTGCACCACGAGGTCGAAGATATCGCCGTGGATCACCAGATAGCGCTTACCGTCGGCGCCCTCATGGATGATGTTTTCCACCACGTCGATGCCGCCGAAATGGGTGCCGTAATAGTTGCGCAGGAATTCGTCGTGATTGCCCGGCACGTAAACGACCTTGGCGCCCTTGCGCGCCTTGCGCAGCATCTTCTGCACAAAGTCGTTGTGCGATTGCGGCCAGTACCAGTTGGACTTCAGCGCCCATCCGTCGACGATATCGCCGACGAGATAGATGGTGTCGGCATCGTGATCGCGAAGGAAATCCAGCAATCGCTCGGCCTGCGAACCGCGCGCTCCGAGGTGAACGTCGGAGATAAATAAAGTGCGAAAGCGCCGCTCCGGGCTCTCTTCACTTGTGGAGTCACTTCCCATGGATGAGTTCATACTACAATCCCGTGACAGCGCGATGACGAAGCGTGCGTCAAATGGACCAGCCGTTCAGGGCTGCCGAACGGAGCACCCCTGCGACATCCGGCAAGTCGGGGTCCATCCACCGCCGACATCCGAACCGAATCGGACGTATGTTTTCCTTAAAACGGCGATAACAGCGCTCTACGACAATCAAGCGACAGGGATCGGGGCGATGGCGGGATTACGGCTCCGGGAACGGCTGGAATCCCCGATTCCAGGCGATTTGAGCCGGAGCCGGGCGTCTTGACCCGCTTCTTGGTTAGGACAGCCGGGCGCATGACCCCGGCGTCCTCGCAACGGGCGTCGGCGGCTTTCGCTCCGCCTCAATAAAACCTGTGAAAATGATGCACCGGGCCGTGGCCATGACCGACGCCGAGCCGGTCGGCCTCCGATATCGCCGCGCTGATCCAGCCCTTGGCCTGACGGACGGCGGTTTCCAGATCCTCGCCCTTGGCGAGCCCGGCGGCGATCGCCGACGACAGCGAGCAGCCGGTGCCGTGGGTGTTGGCCGTCGCGATCCGCGGCGCGGCCAGCGCCATCGTGCCGCGCGGCGTGAACAGATAATCGATGCTCTCGGCGCCCTGCCCGTGGCCGCCCTTGACCAGCACGGCGCCACACCCCATCGCGAGCAGCTTCCGGCCCTGGCTTTCGATCGCGGCCTCGTCCGCAGCAAGCGGTTCTCCCAGCAGCGCCGCCGCTTCCGGCAGATTGGGAGTCAGGAGGGAAGCGCGCGGAATCAGCCCGCTCCGCAAGGCCTCGACCGCATCCCGCGCCAGCAGGTGATCGCCCGATGTGGCCACCATCACCGGGTCGAGCACGACATGCTTCGGCGACCATTTCGCCAGACCGGCGGCGACAGCCTCGATCGTCGCCTGTTGCCCCACCATCCCAATCTTGACGGCCCTGATGTCAAGGTCGCCGAACACCGCGTCGATCTGCGCGGTGACGAATTCCGCGGGCACCAGGTGAATCCCGCTCACGCCGGTCGTGTTCTGCGCGGTCAGCGCCGTGATCACCGACGCGCCGTAGACGCCGAGCGCGGCGAATGTCTTGAGGTCCGCCTGAATGCCGGCGCCGCCCGACGAATCCGAACCGGCGACCGTGAGCGCGATTGGTATCGTCATCGCGGTGCCCGCAGGGATGGATGCAGCCGCCGAAAGGTCATGTGGTGTCCTAGCGCGTTTTCGAGCGAAGTGGGGACCGGTTCGCATGAAGAAAACGCGTCAAAACAAGAATCTAGAGTTTCGGTTCTGATTCAGTCAGAACCGATCATGCTCTAGCGCGACGATCCATCCCCGGCAAGTTTGCTTGCCACGCCGGGCCTTTTTTGGCTCTATTGCCGGAACGCGTTTCGGAGACGACAGCGATGGTTCCCTTTTTCGTCCAGATCAAATGCAAGCTCGGGCAATCCTATGCCGTCGCCAATGCGCTCGCGGAGGCCGAGATCGCCTCGGAGATCTATTCCACCGCGGGCGATTACGACCTGCTGGTCAAGTTCTATGTCGATAACGACATGGATATCGGGCATTTCGTCAACGAAAAGGTGCAGGTCATTCCCGGCATCCAGGACACCCGCACCATCATCACCTTCAAGGCGTTCGGCACGAGCTAAAAACCGTCCCACCGCCGATCGTCCGATCAGGACTTGCCGCTATCGCTTGCCGCCTTCCCGGGCCGCGAGGGGCCGTCGACCGGCGGCAGCGATTTCAGATATTCGGCGATCGCGTCGCGGTCATCGGCGCTCAATTGCGACATATTCCCGATCACGCTCGTCATCGAACCGCCGATGGTGTCGCCGTCGGGCGTTTGCCCGGTTTCGAGGAAATACGAGATATCCTTGGCGCTCCAGTCGCTCAGCCCCTTTTGCGTGATGTTAGGCACCCAGCCCTTGCCGTCCGGATCGGGTCCGCCGGCGAAGCGCTGCGAGGCGACGATGCCGCCGAGGAAATTGCGCGGGCTATGACACTCCGCGCAATGACCAAGACTGTTCACGAGATACGCGCCGCGATTCCACTGCGCCGGGCGCAACGCATCCGGCGCAAACGGCTTGTCGTCCATGAACAGCCATTTCCAGATCCCGATATTGCGGCGGATGTTGAATGGAAACGGCACATCATGGTCGCGCACCCGGCCGGAAACCGGCGGCAGCGTTTTCAGATAGGCGAAGAGGTCGCGGATGTCGTCGCGCTTCGCATGCGCGTAGGAGTCGTAGGGAAGCGCCGGGAAATAATGGAAGCCCGACGGCGAGACCCCGCGCATCACGGCGTCGACGAACTGCGCCTCGGTCCATCGGCCGATGCCGTCAACCGGATCGGGCGAGATGTTCGGCACGTAGAAGGTCCCGAACGGCGAAGGCAGTGCCAGGCCGCCGCCGAGCCGGGTGCGGTCAGGCTGGCCGGGCACGGCGTGGCAGGAGGAACATCCGCCGGCGTTGAATGTTGTCTGACCGTTCGCGAGGTTCGGCGTGTAAGCGGCATCTGTCGCGACGGCGCTGGTGAGCCATGTCGCCGTCAGCGACCAATAGACGCCGAAAGCAACGACGCCGGCCAGGAGCAAGCCAAGGATAATTCGTCGCAACATTCACCGATCCGTCATCAGCCGCCCCGCATTTAGCGGCTAGTATGGTTTCACTTCCGGCACAGGCTGCCCGAAAGATTCAGGCAGCTGACCCGCGGCGGGAATAAAGCTGAAATCTCATTGTTTTGAGGAAATGTCATTGGTTTGTTTGCGACCGCACGAACACTTGACGTCAACAGGGAGAGCATCATGTCGAAAACCAGAATCGCACTTGTTACGCTGGCACTGGGCGCGTCCGTCGCCTTTGCCGGCTCAGCCTTTGCCGAGAAAATGAAGGCAACCCTGGACGGCAAGTCCGAAAACCCGCCCACCACCAGCGCCGGCAAGGGCGAAGCGGACATCGATTACGATGCCGCCACCAAGAAACTGACCTGGAAGCTGACCTATTCCGGACTGACCGGTCCCGCGACCGCGGCCCATTTCCACGGGCCGGCCGAAGTCGGCAAGAACGCGGGTGTCGCGGTCGCGATCCCCGGCGTCACTTCCAACCCCGTCGAAGGCAGCGCCACGCTGACCGACGCGCAGGCCGCCGATCTCGAAGCCGGCAAATACTATGTCAACATCCATACCGCGGCCAATCCGGGCGGCGAAATCCGCGGCCAGGTGACCAAGTAAGGCCGTCGGTCGATCAATGAAGCGGGGCGAGCGCACCGGGCGCCCGCCCCTTTTCATGATCGAAGCAGCTTTTAATTTTGCACCGTCATTCCGGGTCTGCGCCAAATAGCGCATCCCGGAATGACAAAATTTTTGAATCCAAGATCAAGCCGTTCTAGCTGTTCTTGACGCGGTAGGTCTCGTGACAACCGCCGCATTGCTTGCCGATGACAGGCAGCGTCGCCTTCAGCGAGTCGATATCCTTGATCGCGACCTTGGCATCCGCCACGGCCTTGGCGAAGCTTGCAATGTGCTCGCTGAAACCGGCCTGGTCTTCCCAGATTTTCGGAGACGGGCTGTAATCGCCCTCTGCCTTGACGCCCTTGATGCTCTCGGGGAACAGCGTCGGAAGATTCTTGGCGGTGTCCTCGAACTGGGCGATCGCGGTATCGACGGTCGCCTGGTCATAGGGCTTGTCGCCCTTGATCATGGCCGCCAGCGCCCCGGCGTTCTTCCCATTGCCCTTCATAAAGCCCTGCGCATGCTTGACGGCGTCCTGCTGTGCCACCACCGCGCCGACGCCTAGCAACAACGTCGCCGCGACCACAACCGCTCGCATCATCATTCCAGTCCCCTTTATTTCCCGGCCGTGCGGTCCATCCGCACGCCCTGCCACGATCCTTGCAACACCGCCGCCGGTGTTTCATTCCCATCCAAAATATATCAGAGGCTATGCCGGCGCTGGTGCTCGCGGATCGCGATCCAGACCCGTTCCGGGGTTGCCGGCATGTCGATGTGGTCGATTTTGTATTCGCGCCACAGCCCCTCGATAATCGCATTGACGATAGCCGGGCAGGAGCCGATCGCACCGGCCTCGCCCGCGCCCTTTACCCCTAGCGGATTGGTCGTGCAGGGCACATTGTGGGTCTCGAACACAAAGGACGGGCCATCGGCGGCGCGCGGCAAGGCATAGTCCATGAATGTCCCGGTAACGAGCTGGCCGTCCTTGGGATCGTAGACCGCCTGCTCCATCAGCGCCTGGCCGATGCCCTGCATGGCACCGCCATGGACCTGGCCGGCAAGCAGCAGCGGATTCAACGTCACGCCGAAATCATCGACAATGACGTAGTTCACGATCCGGATGATGCCGGTGGCGGGATCGATCTCGACCTCGGCGACATGCGTGCCGTTGGGAAAGGTGCCGTCGGCACTCGAGAAGGTCGCGCTCGCCTTCAGCTTCGACGGATCGACACCCGGCCGCTTGGCGAGATCCGCGAAGCTGATCGTGCGATCGGTGCCGGCGACGCGAATGACGCCTTCGCTGATCTCCAGGTCGCCGGCGCTGGTCTCCAGCGCCTCGGCGGCGATCTCACGCAAATTCACGCCAAGCGTGTGCGTCGCCCGCTCGACGCTAACGCCGCCCGAGGGAATCGAAGCCGAACCGCCGGTGCCGAGACCGGTCGCGATCATGTCGGTGTCGCCCTGGAAGACGTGGACGCGCTCGGGCGCGACCCCGAACTGTTCGGAGACCAATTGCGCATAGGCCGTCTTGTGGCCCTGCCCGCTCGACTGGGTGCCGATCAGGACCGTGATGTCACCATTGGGATCGAGCGCGACATGGGCGGTCTCTTCACCCATGGTGCCGCACACCTCGACATAGGTCGACATGCCGATGCCGCGCACCAGGCCCTGCTTCTTCGCGGCCCGGGCGCGCCCGGGAAAATCCTTCCACGCCGCGACCTCCATCGCGCGCTTCATATGCGCGGTGAAATCGCCGGAATCATAGACCTTCCCGGTTGCGGTCGTGTACGGCATGGACTTCGGCGCGATGAAGTTCTTGCGCCGGATCGCATCCGGCGTCATGTCGAGCTTGCGCGCGGCGGCATCGACCAGCCGCTCCACCACATAGGCCGCTTCGGGACGGCCGGCGCCGCGATAGGCATCGACCGGCACGGTGTTGGTGAAGATCGTGCGTACGCGGCAATGGAAGACCTGGATGTCGTACAGGCCGGGCAGCATGCCGGCGCCGCCATGCGGGATGTAGGGACCGAAGGTCGAGAGATAGGCGCCCATATCGCCCATCAGATCGACATCCATCGCGAGGAACTTGCCATCCTCGGCCAGCGCCATCCGCGCCCTGGTGACGTTGTCGCGGCCCTGCGCGTCGCCCATGAAATGATCGGCGCGGTCGGCGGTCCATTTGATGGTTTTGCGCAGCTTGCGCGCGGCGACCGCAACCAGCGCATATTCGCGATAGGGAAACAGCTTGGTGCCGAACCCGCCGCCGACATCCGGGCAGATCACCCGCATTTTCTCGATCGGCATCTTCAGGACATTCTGGCACAGGATCTCGCGCAGTCGATGGCTGCCCTGGCTGCCGATGGTCAGCGTCAGATGATCCCGTTTGGCGTCGTATTCAGCGACCGCTGCGCGCGTCTCCATGAAATTGGTGATGACGCGCGGATTGACGATCGATACTTCGGCCACCGCATGGGCTTTCGCGAACGCGGCATCCGTCGCCTTCTTGTCGCCGATCGGCACGTCGAACAGCACATTGCCGGGATGATCGGGCCAGACCCGCGGCGCGCCCGGCTTCACGGCATTGGCGAGGCCGACCACGGCCGGCAACGGCGTCCAATCGACCTCGATGGCCTCGATGGCGTCGCGGGCCTGATCGACGGTTTCGGCGACGACAAAGGCGACGGCGTCGCCGACGTGGCGCACCTCGTCCTTGGCGAGGATCGGATAAAGCGGACCGGTAAAGGGATGGTCGTCCAGATTGAACAGACACGGCAACCCGCCGAGATCCTTCACATCCTCCGCGGTCAGAATCACGCCGACGCCCGGCAGATCACGGGCACGGGTGACATCGATGGTGAAGCTCGCATGCGCATGCGGTGAGCGCAGCACCAGCGCATGCATCGCCGCTTGCGGCACGTGGTCATCGGTGTAGCGGCCCTTGCCGCGGATCAGCGCATCGTCTTCCTTGCGCAAGACGCTTTGGCCGACGCCAAATTTAACCGGAGCAGCCATCAGATCTCCAATCGCAGTGTCGACTTGGCGGCATATTGCAGCACTTGGCGGCATATTGCAGCGGATCGCGCACAAGCGCAAAGGATTTAGCTGCGCAGCAGCGACCGCAGCCAGCCTGTGCCGAATAGAATCAGGATCGATCCGGCGTAAACGATCGCGCCGACGACGATCAGGGCCAGAAGCGCGGCCTCGTTACGAAACCCGGGCAAGTGTGCAAACTGCGCCGCAGCCAATTTTGCCGTACCCCAGAATACCACGGCGAGCACGGCGCCGGACGCGGCAAACTTCACCAGCGATCGTGTCAGCGCGCGATCGAAATGGAGATAGCCGGCCCGCACGGCAAAGCCGAGCACCAGCAACAGATTGATCCAGGCGCCGACCGCGGTGGCCATCGCCAGACCGACCTGCGCCAGCGGTCCCATCAGCAAGACCTTCAGGATGACGTTGACGGTCAGCCCGGTGAGCGATGCCTTCACCGGCGTCGCGGTGTCCTTGCGGGCGTAGAATGTCGCGACCGCACTGCGGATCATCACGAAGGGAATGAGTCCGATCGCGTAAGCGGCAAGCGTCACGGCCGCTGCCGCCGCATCTCCTCTGGTGAACGCGCCGCGCGCAAACATCGCGCGGGTGATGACGTCCGGCACGGTGAGGAACGCAGCCACGAACGGCACGGTGGCCAGTAAGGTGAATTCAAACGCGCGGCGCTGTGCCGCCGCAGCGCCCGCATCGTCGCCCGCCGTGATCAGCCGCGACATTTCCGGCAACAGGACGGTGCCGATGGCGATGCCGATCACCCCGATCGGCAGTTGATAGAGCCGGTCGGCATAATACAGCGCCGACAGCGCGCCGGCCGGCAGGAAGGTCGCGATGATGGTGTCGGCGAACATCGCGACTTGCGTGCCCATCGAGCCCAGCGTCGCCGGGCCGATCGCGCGGAAGAAGGCCCGCACATCCTCGTCGAGCTTCAACGGCGCGAAGCGCGGCAGGCCGCCGTGGCGCGAAAGATCGCCCGCCAGCAGAAAATATTGCAGGAAGCCCGAGATCAACACGCCCCACGCCGCGGCATGGCCGGCGGTCGGAAACACCGCGGCCAGCGCCAGCGTCATCATCATGGCGAGGTTGAGAAAGATCGAGGCCGCCGCCGCGCTGGCAAAACGGTGCATCACGTTGAGCATGCCGCCATACAGCGTCACCAGCGTGATCAGCAGGAGATAGGGAAAGGTGATGCGGGTCAGTTCGATCGCGAGCCGCCGCTGCTCGGGCTCGTCGGTGAAACCGGGCGCAAGCAGGCTCATGGCCTGCGGCATGAACAGCCAGGCGGCGACGAGCAGGACCACCTGCGACAGAAACAGCAGCGTAAAGATGCGATCGGCGAACAACCGCGCCGAGGTCTCCCCGCCCTTGCCGTGGACGTGGGCATAGGCCGGCACGAACGACGCATTGAAGGCGCCTTCGGCGAAGATCGCACGGAAATGATTGGGCAGCCGGAACGCCACGAAAAATGCGTCCGCGACCGGTCCTGCGCCCAGGATCGCAGCCAGCATGATATCGCGTGCAAAACCGGTCAGCCGCGAGAGCAGCGTATAGCCGCCGACGGTGAAGATACGTCCGAGCATGCGCCGCTTCTATCGCATATTCGGTTCTGATTGAATCAGAACCGAAGTGCTAGTTTCTGGTTGACGCGTTTTCTTCACGCGAACCGGTGCCCACTTCGCTCGAAAACGCGATGTCCATGCGGTGGCGCTTCAAAACGGCGAAATCAGCCCCCTTTTGTTTGGGCATGATCTTTCCCGAAAACCGGACGCCACTTTTCGGGATCATGCCCCCAGCGCGCCGCGCACAGCCCTGATGACGCGCTCCTGCGCCGGCTCGTCGAGATAGGCATGCATCGGCAGGCTGATCACGTCGGAGGACAGCCTCTCGCTCACCGGCAGACCGCCGTCGGCGACCGGAAAATCCCGGTACGCCGTCTGCTGATGCATCGACTTCGGATAATAGATCGCGGTCGGAATGCCCTGCACCTTCAGCGCCGCAGCAAATCCGTCGCGATCGGTCCCCTTCGGCAGCCGAATGGTGTATTGCGCCCAGACCGAGGTGCAACCGGCGGCGACTTGCGGCACGGTCACGACATTGCCGAGCCCGCGCGCATAGCGCTCCGCGACCTTGTTGCGGGCTGCGATCTCATCCTCGAAGATCTTCAGCTTCTCTATCAGGATCGCCGCCTGCATGGTGTCGAGGCGTCCCGTGATCCCTAAGCGAACGTTGTCGTATTTGTCCGAGCCCTGGCCGTGGACGCGGATGCTGCGCAGCGTCGCGGCAAGTTCGGCGTCATCGGTGAAGATCGCGCCGCCGTCGCCGAAACAGCCGAGCGGTTTGGCGGGGAAAAAGCTGGTCGCGGTGACGCGGCCGAAGGTGCCGAGACGGCGGCCCTTGTAGCTTGCGCCAAACCCCTGCGCGGCGTCGTCCAGGACGAAAAGACCCTCGGCCGCCGCGACCGCGCCGATGGCATCATGATCGGCGCTCTGCCCGAACAGATCGACCGGAATCACCGCCTTCGGCGTGAGGCCGCGCTTCTTCGCAGTGGCGATGCCGCGCTCCAGCGAGGCGGCATCCATGTTGAAAGTCGTCTCGTCGACATCGACGAACACCGGCGTCGCGCCGGTCAGCGCCACCGATTCGCCGGTCGCGCAGAACGTAAAGGACGGGCAGAACACCGCGTCGCCACGGCCGATGCCGTTGGCCATCAGCGCCATCAACAACGCGTCGGTGCCGCTGGCGCAGCTCACGACATGTTTCGCGCCGGAGAATTCGGCCAGCAGCGCCTCGAGCTGCGTCACCTCCGGGCCGTTGATGAACTGGCAGTGGGCGAGCACGCGGGCGACCGCCTCATCGATGGATTTGCCGAGCCGGCGGCGCTGCGCGCCGATATCGATAAAGGGCACGGGTTCTACGGGGATATGCTGGTTCATGGAGCCTTCAGCTGTCGAGAGTGGTTAGCCCGCGATGGCGCGCGGCCCCTTGCGGGCGGCGGCGGGTCGCGCAGGGGTTTCCAGGCAACGGGTGGCGATTTCGAGGCTGGCGACGCCTTCGCCGCCGGTCACCGCCGGCGTGCCGCCGGTGCGGACGGCGTGGAGGAAAGCGATCAGTTCGGCGCGCAGCGGCTCGTCATGGCCGACCGGCAGATGCCGCATCGAATAGCTGCCGTCCGGCTTGAAGCCGAAACATTCGGTGACCTGGCGGGTGAGAAGATCGCCCATGACATATTTGCCGCGGGTCGCCACCGTGACGTTGCGCGCCTTGAACGGCGTCAGCCAGTTGGTGTTGATGTGCGCGAGCACGCCCGACGCGGTGCGGAACTGCAACAGCGCGATGTCCTCGCGCTCGGCGACGGCGCTGGAGAGTTGCGGCTGCACTTCGACGATATCCGACTCGGTGAACCAGCGGATCAGGTCGATGTCGTGGACGGCGAGGTCGATCACGACGCCGACATTGGACATCCGCGGCGGAAACGGGCCGACGCGGGTGATGCCGATCGAAAGGATGTCCTCGCCCGAGATCGCCTGCTTGATGGCGGCCACCGCCGGGTTGAAACGTTCGACATGCCCCACCATTAGCGTCACGCCGGTGCGCGCGGCTGCCTCGACAAGCTCCCGCCCCTCCTCGACGGTGGATGCGATCGGCTTTTCGACCAGCACGTGGATATTGCGCGCCATGCAGGCGAGCGCGACCTCGTGATGCAAATGCGTCGGCGCGGCGATGGTCACGGCGTCCACGCCTTCGGCGATCAGTTCGTCGAGCGTTGCGAAGGCCTGGCACCCCGTCAATTCCGTGGCGCGGGTGCGGTTTGCCGGCAAGGGATCGACGATCCCGGCCAGCACCGTTCCCGGCAGCCCCGCCAGCACACGGGCATGATTGCTGCCCATGACGCCTGCGCCGACCACCCCGACGCGGAGCGAATTTTTCGCCTCGGCTTTCACATCCGATGCGGACCCTTTGGAACTCATCCCACCAACCTCGGTCATACCCTTGTCACGAACGCCCCGGTGCTCTCCTAGCACGTCGCCATAATTGTGGCGAATATCCTCCTGCCCTCCCACACACGTTTTAAGTCAAAAAGTTACACGGATTCGCGATCCGCTCCGGGGGCGTCAACCACGACGCGAAGAAGGCAGGCCGGGCGCTGCGGGCGATCCGGCCCGTTCGATCACGCGCGCCGGTAATCATCCTCGATGCGGATGATATCGTCCTCGCCGAGATAGCTTCCGGTCTGAACCTCGATCAGTTCCAGCAGGATCTTGCCGGGATTCGCCAACCGGTGAACGGCGCCGATCGGGATGTAGATCGATTCGTTCTCATGCACGGTCTTGACGGCTTCATTGACGGTCACCTCGGCCGTACCGCGCACCACGATCCAGTGTTCGGAACGGTGGTGATGCTTTTGCAGCGAAAGCCGCTCGCCGGGCTTGACAGTGATGCGCTTGACCTGATGCCGGTCGCCATTATCGACCGACTGATAGGACCCCCAGGGACGATGCACCCTGAGATGGCTTTGGGTCACCTCGGGCGCGACGCCCTTCACCCTGGCGACCAGCCGCTTCAACCCGTTGGCGTCCTTTTGGCGCGACACCAGCACCGCATCCTGGGTGGCGACGACCACGAGATCATCGACCCCTTCCAGCGCCACCAGCGCCTTGTCGGTCGAGACGTTGCAGTTCCGGGAATCCTCGAACACCGCCGCGCCCTGCGCCGCGTTGCCCTGGCCGTCCTTGTCGGACAATTCCCACACCGCATGCCAGGAACCGACGTCGGACCAGCCGCACGACACCGGCACCACCGAGGCGCGCGAGGTCTTTTCCATCACCGCGTAATCGATCGAGATCGCCTTGGCTTTCCCGAACGCGTCCGGATCGAGCGTGATAAAACCGAGATCGCGCCCGGCCTTGCCGATGGCATCGCTCACCACCTGCACGCTCTCGGCGTCGACCTTACGGTATTCGTCGAGCAGGGTGGAAGCGCGGAACATGAAATTGCCGCTGTTCCAGAGATAGCCCGACTTGATGTAGTCGGCGGCGGTGGCCTGATCCGGCTTTTCCACAAACTTGACGACGGAGCGGACTTCGCCCGTGATGATCTCGCCGGGGCTGATATAGCCGTACTCGGTTGCCGCACGCTCGGGCTGGACGCCGAAAGTGACGATGCGCCCGGCATCGGCCGCGACCAGCCCCTGCCGGCAGGCCGCGACGAACGCGCCGGTATCGCCGACCACGTGATCGGCCGCGAGCGCCAGAACGACCGCGTCGTTGTCGCGGGTTTGCGCGAACACCGCGCCGGCCGCGATCGCCGGACCGGAATCGCGCCGCATCGGCTCCAGCAGCACGTCGGCTTCGCATCCGATCTCGGCCAGTTGCTCGATCACCATGAAACGATAGGCCGCATTGGTGATAACGATCGGGCGTTCAAACAGCGCCGTGTCCGACACCCGCAGGATGGTGTCCTGGAAGGTCGAACGCGTGCCGAACAGCGGCAGAAACTGCTTGGGGCGAACCTCGCGCGAGGCCGGCCACAGCCGGGTTCCGGCGCCGCCGCACATGATCAGGGGAATAATTCGTCGGTCCATGGGCATCAAACCTTGTAATGGTCGCGATACCACGCGACAAAATCGCGAATGCCATCCTCGATCGAGGTCGAGGGACGAAAGCCGACATCGCGCATCAAATCCCCGACATCGGCGAAGGTCTCCGGCACGTCTCCGGGTTGCATCGGCAACATCTCCTTGACCGCCGCGCGGCCCAGCGCCTTCTCCAGAACTGTTACCACATGGGTAAGCTCTTCCGGGTGGTTATTGCCGATATTGTAAACCCGCGCCGGCGCACCGCCTGCGGGGCCCTTATCCGGCGGAACATGATCGATCAGGCGCAAGATCGTGCGGGTGACGTCGTCGATATAGGTAAAATCGCGCCGCATCCTGCCGTGGTTAAAAAGCCGGATCGGCGCGCCCTCGAGAATGGCTTTGGTAAACAGGAAAAGCGCCATGTCGGGCCGTCCCCACGGCCCATAGATGGTAAAGAACCGCATGCCGGTGACCGGAAGGCGGTAAAGATGGCTATAGGAATAAGCCATCAACTCGTTGGCCTTCTTGGTCGCGGCGTAGAAGCTGACGGGATGGTCGGTCTTGTCGTCGACCGAAAACGGCACCTTGGTATTGGCGCCATAGACCGACGAGGACGACGCGTAGAGCAGATGACCGCATTGATGGTGCCGGCATCCTTCCAGAACGTTGGCAAACCCCTCCAGATTGGCATCGACATAGGCGTGGGGCTGCTCGATCGAGTAGCGGACCCCGGCCTGGGCCGCCAGATGCAGCACCGTCCCGAAGCGATGTTTCGCAAACAGCGCGGCGATCGCCGGTCGATCAGCCAAATCGGCCTGCACGAAGCTGAACCGCGGCTCCTGCTGCAGCAGATCCAGCCGCGCCCGCTTCAGCGCCGGATCGTAATAGGCGTTGAGATTGTCCAGGCCGACCACCTGGAGGCCCTCGGCCAGCAGCCGCCGGGCGGCATGAAAGCCGATAAACCCCGCCGTACCCGTGACCAATATTGTCCGATCAGACATCATGTCTCCAAGGATACGGCCAAGGATATGCCAAAGACCCTGGCCCGGCTCGCCGCATAGTCCCTCGCTTGTTTACCTACCGTAACAAGGGTGCCGCAATACCCGTTACCCGTTTGTGCGGCTATTGCCAGATCACTCCCAAAACCATACCAAGGCGGCCGAAGTTCGGCGCGCGGCGCCGGGTTGCGTCTTTGACCTGCTCAAGCGCGGATACGATGCGCCAGATTCTATTTTCGGCTCTCAAGATTCTGATTTCCGCGGCGCTGCTTTATTTGGCGCTCCGCAAGGTCAACTTCTCCGACCTGGCCGCACGCATCGATCTAACCAGCCTGCTCTGGATCGGGCTGGCGATCGCCGTAAATTTCCTGCAGGTCTATGCTGGCGCGCTGCGCTGGCGCGAGGTCAGCGCGGATTGCGGCGCGCCGCTCACCGCGCGCAAGGCGATGCACTTCAACCTGATTGGAACCTTTTTCAACCAGACGCTGCCCTCCTCGATCGGCGGCGACGCCATGCGGCTCTGGCTGCTCGCGCGCGACGGCGCCGGATGGCGCGCGGCGACCTATTCCATTTTCGTCGATCGCGCCATCGGCTTGATCGCGCTGGCGGTCGTCATCGTCGCGAGCCTACCCTGGAGCTATCATTTGATCCGCGACCCGAGCGGCCGCTCGGCGCTGCTGTTCGTCGACTTCGCCGCGCTCGCCGCCGGCGTCGGATTTCTGGTGCTCGGCAGGCTGCCCTGGTCCTGGCTGAAACGCTGGTGGGGAACGCAACATTTTCATGCCTGTTCGGTGGTCGCCAATCAGGTGATTTTCGACCGGCGGCGCGGGCCGATGATCGCGATGCTGTCGATCCTGGTTCACGTGCTCACCGTCATCATTGCCTGGTGCGTGGTGAAATCGATCGCCGCGCCGGTGATGTTTAGCCAGACCTTCCAGCTCGTTCCACCGGTCATGCTGATCACCATGCTGCCGATCTCGATCGCCGGCTGGGGTGTGCGCGAGGCCACGATGGGGCTTGCATTCGGATATGCCGGGCTGGCGACGACCGAGGGCGTGAACGTGTCGCTGCTGTTCGGCGCGGTATCCTTCATCGTCGGCGCCTTCGGCGGGCTGGTCTGGATTCTGAGCGCCGAAAAAGCCGCCCAGGGCGCTAAGCCGATCGAGATTCCCGAATAACGGCCATATCGCACCGAATGACCATTTCCGGATCCCTTCTCGTGCCCGTCGCGCTGCTTGCCGCGGCCGTTATTTCGGCCGTTATCACCCGGGCGATCCGGCCGATGCTGCTGCGGCACGCGCTGGCGCGGCCCAATGCACGGTCGTCGCATCGTATTCCCACGCCGCAGGGCGCGGGCATCGCCGTGATCGCCGCGACGCTGCTGGTCGCCGGAACCATCATGGAATACGCCGGCATGACAGACATGAAATTGCCCGTTGCGGTGTTTGCCGCGGCGCTGTTCATCGCGATCGTCGGCTTCGTCGATGACGTCAAACCGATCGGCGTGCCGCCGCGGTTGTTGCTGCAGGCGATTGCCGTCGGCGCAATCGTCTTCACCGCATCCGGCGATGTCCGGATCGTCGCCGCCTGCCCGCTGTGGCTCGAACGCACCCTGTTGCTGCTGGCGGGACTCTGGTTCGTCAATCTCGTCAACTTCATGGACGGGCTCGACTGGATGACGGTGGCGGAAGTGGTGCCGATCACGGCCGCGCTGGTAATGCTCGGCTGGCTCGGCGAATTGCCGGTCTCCGCCACGCTCATAGCCGCGGCGCTGTGCGGCGCCATGCTTGGCTTTGCACCCTTCAACCGGCCGGTCGCGAAGATCTTTCTCGGCGACGTCGGAAGCCTGCCGATCGGCCTGTTGCTGGGCTGGTGTCTGTTGCAGCTCGCCTATGACAAGCAATTCGCCGCCACCTTGCTGCTGCCGCTGTATTATCTGGCCGACGCCACCGTCACCTTGCTGCGCCGGATGGCCAGGCGCGAGCCGTTCTGGGCGGCGCACCGTTCGCATTTTTATCAGCGCGCGACCGATAATGGCTACACGGTATGGCGCGTTATCGGTGAAGTGTTCATACTTAACATCGTGCTCGCGATTCTGGCGATCGGATCAATCATGGCGCCGTCGGCTGCGATCGAAATCTTGCTGCTCATCGCCGGAGGCGCCGCGACGGCGCTCGTGATGTACAGGTTCTCGCAACCGCGCGCGGCGTGAGGCTGCTTTAATTGCTGCGCAGCAGCTTTCGCATCAGCGCGGCGTAACCGCTCATGGCGTCGGAGAAGTTGAACCGCCGCGCGGCTAGAACCGCGCGCTCGCCGATCGATGCATCGTCCGACGATGCCGCGAGGCGGATCGCGCGCGCGAGTTCGGCGGCATCGCCCGGCTGAACCACCCAGCCGAGGCCGTGTTCGGTCACTGTCAACGCCGCCTCGGCGCCAGCCTCGGAAACCAGAATGACGGGCCGACCGATCGCGAGCAGGTTGTAGAACCGGCTGGGAACCGACACGCCGGCCAGATCCTTGCGGTAAGGGATCAGCCAGGCATTGGCCGCGGACAGAAATCGCTCAAGATCCTTTTCCGGAACCCGATCGACCAGCGTTACGTTCGGCAGCTTCGCGCTCGCCTGCATCTGCTTCATCTGCTCGAAGCCGATCCCCCAGCCCGACAGCAGAAAATGAATTTCCGGATCATCCCGCAACAGCCGCGCCGCTTCGAACACCACCACGGGATCATGGGTGAAACCCAGATTGCCGGACAGGCCGACAATGAAACGCGCGGCGATCGGACGGCGATACGGATTATCCGGCTCGATCGGACGCACGCCCGGCGCCAGCGTGGCCCAGTTCGGAATGAAGCAGATCTTGTCGCGCGTCAGCCCCTTGTAACGGAGCAGCAGCGGTTCGGTATCGCGCCCGATGATGACGACCGCGTGCAGCGCGCGGAACATCAGCGCGTTGGCGCCGCGGATCGCCCGGGCAACGATCGACGATGGTTTGAGGAGGCCGGCCATGACCAGCACGTCCGGAAACAGATCGTGCATGATCAGCACCGAACGGGCGCGCTTCAACCGGGCGGCGGCTGCCACCGCATAGGGCAGCATGAAGGGCGCGGTGACGGTGAGCGCCACGTCGCCCTTGCGCAAGCGTAAGAGCAGCGCCACGAAGGTGCGCAGCGTGAAAAGCATTTCGGCTGTCGCGCGCCGGATCAGGGCGGCTTTCTCCGGCAATCGGTTCTTGATTTCGATGACGGCCGGCTGATCCGAACCGGCCGCGCCGGAAGCTGAGCCGGGCATTCCCGACAGCACCACGACCGGCGCAATCGAGGTCAGATGACGCGCGATCGCCGCCATGATGGCCGCGGTCGTGCTGTGATCCGGCGGATAATGCTGGCTGACGACGACGATTTTTTCGGTTTGCTGCATCGATGCTTTCGGCATGGCCGCGCCGGATCACGCCGCCGTCGAACCAAACTCCGGCACCGCATCCTTCAGGATGGCCCTGATCGTCACCCGATCGTCGTTTGCGATAGCCTGCTCAAGCGCGCCGAGCCATTTCCGGATCGTCTGCATCGGCGGCTCGTTGGGTTTGGCCGCCATGACGCCGGCGACGCCGATCTCGACGGCGGGTTCCTCATTGGCAAACAGGATCTCGTGCAACCGCTCTCCGGGCCGCATGCCGCTGAATACGATCTCGATATCGATACCGGGCTCCAGGCCGGACAGGCGGATCATGCGCTCGGCCAGTTCGACGATCTTGACCGGATGGCCCATGTTGAGCACGTAGACCGAGACGTCGGCGCGCGCCGGCCCCGGCGTCAGGGCATGGGTCGCGGCGGTAAGCACGAGATCGCAGGCCTCGCGGATGGTCATGAAATACCGGACCATCTCGGGATGGGTCACCGTCACCGGCCCGCCCGCCTCGATCTGCGCCTTGAACTTCGGCACCACCGAGCCATTCGACGCCAGCACATTGCCGAACCGTACCGAGATGATGCGCATCCTTGGCCCGCTGCCGGCCTTGACCGCGAGATCGTGGTCAAGCGCCTGGCAATACATCTCGGCAAAGCGCTTGGTCAGGCCGAGCATCGAGACCGGCTCGATCGCCTTGTCGGTCGAAATCATCACCATTGCCTCGGCGCCCGCCGCGAGCGCCGCGTCGGCGACATTCACCGACCCGAAGATGTTGGTCTTGACGCCCTCGCTCCAGTCGCGTTCGAGGATCGGAACATGCTTCAGCGCAGCGGCGTGAAACACGATATCCGGCTTGAACTCCGCCATCAGCCGCATGATGCGTTCACGGTCGCGGATATCGGCAATCCGGCCCTCGATGGCAGCGCCGGTATCGCGCGCCGTCAGCGCTTCGGTCACCGCGTAAAGCGCGGGCTCGGAATGTTCGAGCACCAGCAGGCGCGCGGCGCCGAACGTCGCGACACGATCGCAGATTTCCGAGCCGATCGAACCGCCGCCGCCGGTGACGATGACCGCCCTGCCCTTCACCAGCGTTTCAAGCCGCGCGTAGTCGATCTCCACGCTGGAACGCAGCAACAGGTCCTCGACCGCGACCGTGGTCAGCCGCGGCGCGTCGCCGCCCTCCAGCGACGGCAGGCGGCTGACGGGCAACCCGAGCCGGCGCGCCCGCATCAATACGGATTCAGGATGCGCCTCCGGCTCGAACGCCGACGGGGTCATCACCACGCGTGTGATCGGCTTTTCACGCCGGGCGAAATCCCGGATCACGTCCTCGATGTCGTCGATGCCTCCGAGCACCGGAATATTGCGGATCGACTGGCCGCGATCGGCCGCCGAGGGCGACAATACGCCCACCGGCCATACCCGCGTGACGGCGCCGTTCTCGATCCCGCGCAACAGCACCTCGGCATCGGCGGCACGGCCGATCAGCAAGGCCGGCGAGGCGCCATCGGTACGGGCGTGGCGGCGGACACGGGTGTAGCGGAAATACCGGTACGCAAAACGCAGCGCGCTCAGGAACGATATTTCGAGGAACCAGAACAGAATGATCGTGACCTTGCCGGCGAAAAACGCGCCGTGAACGTTGGGCGCGACCAGAATGTAGTCGAGCACCAGCAGCGCCAGCGCCAGCACCGTGGCAGCGCGCAGGATGTTCAGTGCATCGGGCAACGAAATGAAACGCCATTTCGTGGTGGTCAGGTTGAAGACGTAGCAGACCACCATACCGAGCACGACGAAATAAGGCAGGATGCGCAGCAACAGCGGCACGCGGACATAGAAATAGTCGCCGCCGTCGAAACGCAGATAGAAACTGGCAAAAAGCGCAATCGCCGTCGCCAGCGCATCATGCAACGCAATCAGCGCGTTGCGCGAGGTCAGGTTTGAAAGACGCATCATTTCACTGGCCGGTGGCGGACGACATGCGGGTTATGACCTGCTGATAACTCATCTCTCGCGAGCATGCCAGCCGTCATGCCGCGCCGGAATTTCTCTGTGACGCGCCGCGCCGGCCCGATTGCAGCACCGTTCCGCCGGCGATGCCCACCCCGAGGACATACATCCAGCCCTCGTGAAAATCGAAGATGTGAGAGTTGAACAGCGAGGTGAAAATATTCTGCACCACCACCATCAACCCGATCCAGGCCACCAGCCCCTCGCCGCGGAACAACAAGAGATGCAACAGCCACATCGCGTACAGCACGACAATTCCGACCGTGCCCCATTGTACCGCGACGTTGAGCGTTTGATTATGCGGATTGCCAATCACTTCGGCGGCCGCGCCGGTCTGGCCGACGGCAGCCTGTTCGAACAGCCCACGCGTCGAGCCGGTGCCATGCCCCAAGATCGGAGCCTCGGCAAAAAACCGCAGCGATTTTTCCCAGAACTCGATCCGCAGGCCCATCGAGGTCGGGATGTTCTGCTCCTTATATAACCGATAGTCCCGCGAAAATGTCCCGACGGTCTTGCGCAATTGCGACGACGTTACCCAGGCCAGTCCCGCGAACGCGGCGACCAAGCACGAGATAATCACGATGCTGCGCCATCTCAGATGCATCAGCGCGAACACCGCGAGCATGATCGGCATCGTCACCAACGCCGTGCGCGACACCACGACGAAGGCCATGTTGACGACGAAACTCAACGCCAGCGCGCAGAGCAGCAACGCCGGCACGACTTTCCTTTCGCGGAACAGTGTGATCACCGGAAAGGCGAGCGTGACCGCGCAGAGCGCGAATTCCTGGCTCTGGTCGATATAGTTCTTGACGAAGATACCCGGCTCCATTGTGGAGATCGCCTTCGACTTGAGCGTGAGGCCCGGATCGAACAGCACGATCCACGACATCACCATCAGGAGCGCGCAAGAGACCAGGAACGCCTTGAATACCCAGGTGCCGCGCGCCGAGCGTTCGTAATGATAAAACAGCAGCGGCAGCACCAAGAGTTTCGCGGTCGGGCTGATGGCGTAGAGCCGCGCGCCCCAGGCCGCGTCCGACCACAGGGTTCCGACCACGGCCAGCGCGAACAACGCCAGCGGAAAGACACATATTGGACGCTTCAGCAGCGCCGCGAACGCTCCAGGGTCGATGGTCGGCACCACGGCGACGATCCAGGCCACCGCGAAGATGGCGACCAGCGAGGTCGACCACGGCAACGAGAGCGCGAGCAGAACGGCGGCGATGTCCGCCGCCGTGGCCCAGACCAGCGGATCGCGCCAGACCGGCTGCATCCGGCTGGCCGGCGAGGTTGCCGCCGCCACACTCACGCCCCGTTCCCCCGTGCGCGATTCACCAGCGAGGTGGTGCTGAAGCCCGGCAGGATATCAACTAGCCGCACTTCGCCGCCATGGGCTTCGACCACCTCGTGGCCCACCACCTGCTCGCGGGTGTAGTCCGAGCCCTTCACCAGCACGCTCGGCTTGATCCGCGTGATCAGATTGATCGGCGTGTCCTCTTCGAACAGCGCCACCAGGTCGACCGCTTCCAGTGCCGCCAGCACCTCGGCGCGCGCGCGCTCGTTCTGGACCGGGCGGCTTTCGCCCTTGAGCCGCCTCACCGAGGCGTCCGAGTTCAGGCCCACGATCAGCCGGTCGCAGGCGGCGCGTGCCGCCGTCAACAGCTTGACGTGGCCGGGATGCAGGATATCGAAGCAGCCATTGGTGAAGCCGATTTTCTGGCCCTGCTTGCGCCATTCCCGCAGCTGCGCATCGAGATCGCGGCCATCGGCGACGATTTTTTCCTCGGCCGCGAGGAAGGCATGCGGCAGTATCTTGCGCCGCAGCTCCGTCGGCGTCACCACCGCCGCGCCCTGCTTGCTGACGGCGACCGCGGCCGCCGCGTTCGCCATCCGCAGCGCGGTCTCCCAATCGGCGCCGGCCGCAAACGTCACCGCGAGCGCGGCGGCGACCGTGTCGCCCGCGCCGGAAACGTCGCGGACCTTGACCGGAATGCCGGCGACGTGGATCGGCTCACCCTGGCGCGGCACCAGCGTCATGCCATGCTCGCTTTGCGTCACCAGCACGGCGTCGCAATCCGCAAGCTGCATGATCTCCTGCGCCGCCTCCGCGATGCCCTTGTCGCCGCCGAAACGGCTGCGCGTGGCTTCGTTGAATTCCTTGCTGTTGGGCTTGAGCAGCGTCGCGCCGCGATAGACCGCCAGATTCGGATTCTTGGGATCCACGATCACCGGCTTGCCCAGCTTGCGCGCGGCATCGATGATGTTGCGGATGACGCGCGCCGTCAGCACGCCCTTGGCGTAATCGGACAGCAGCACGACGCCGACATTCGGCAAATGCGGCAGCACGGCATCGATCAGCTTCTGCTCGATATCGGCCGAGGCAGGCTTCGCCAGTTCCCAATCCGCGCGCAGCATGTGGGTGGAGAAATGCTCGGAAACAAAGCGCACCTTGCGTGTCGTCGGCCGGCCGGGATCGCACACCAGCATGCTTTCGATCAGGCTTTCCCGCTCCAGCGCCGCCTTGAGCCTGGCGCCGGCATCGTCCTCGCCGATCAGTCCGACAAAGATGCAGCGCGCGCCAAGCGAGGCGATGTTGCGCGCGACATTGCCAGCGCCGCCGACATCGGTCTCGCTGCGCTGAACCGCGATCACCGGCGCGGGCGCTTCGGGCGAAATCCTCGACACCTCGCCATAGACGAATTCGTCGAGCATGAGGTCGCCGACGCACAGCACGGTCTGGCGGGCGATCGCATTTGACAGGACGTCAAAATCGAACATTAGCTCTCGTCATCTGTTGCGGTCAGCGGAAACGATCGTCGCGATCGAGGAAGCCCTGGACGTAAGCGCTCACCGCATCTTCGAGCGCCGTGAAACCGCCATTGTACCCCGCGCGCAGCAACCGATCGACCTCGCTTTGCGTGAAATACTGGTAACTGCCGCGAATCTGCGCGGGCATATCGATATATTCGATATTCGGCGGCGCTCCGAGCGCGGCGTAGGCGGCGAGCATCAGATCCCTGAAGCTGCGCGCCTTGCCGGTTCCGACGTTGAACAGGCCGCTGACCGATGGCGTCGCCAGCAGCCACATCATCACCCGCACCACATCGTCGACGTAGATGAAATCGCGCCGCTGGTCGCCGTCGGCGATGCCGTCCCGGTGCGACTTGAACAGCTGCACCACGCGGCCCGCCCTGATGTCGTCGAAGCGCCGCGTCAGCACGCTCATCATCGGGCCCTTGTGGTATTCATTGGGCCCGAACACGTTGAAGAATTTCAAACCCACGCATTGCGGCGGCAATTTTTCGCCGCGCGCCGCCCGTTCGGCCACCGCCATGTCGAACAGATGCTTGCTCCAGCCGTACAAGTTCATCGGCCGCAACGTTTTCAGCGCCGGCAGCGACGGGTTGTCGTCAAACCCCTGCGCGCCGTCGCCATAGGTCGCCGCCGAGGAGGCATAGATGAACGGCGTGGCGTTGGCCGTACACCAGTCGAGCAGCCGCATCGACAGCCGGAAATTGGTCTCGATCACCAGATCGCCGTCGGTTGCGGTGGTCTCGGAAATGGCGCCGAGATGGACGACGGCGTCGAGCCGGCGGCCGTTCAGCCAAGCCATCAATTCGGCCGGCGGCAGGATGTCGGCGAGTTGGCGCTTGGCAAGATTGCGCCATTTGCCCTCGTGGCCGAGCACGTCGCAGACCGCCACGTCGGCGCGGCCGGCGTCATTAAGCGCGGCAACCACGTTCGATCCGATAAAACCGGCGCCCCCGGTCACCAGCAACATGAAAATCCCTGCCTTGAGTGTGCCGTGTCAGCTTTGCCCCACTCCTGGCCGGCAGGCAATGTGGGTCAGGGGACAAGACGACAGCTTTCCACCCACTTGCCTTTACCTCGTTGCCGGGAGCAGCTACCTGCGTGACCGGGCGAGCGTGGCAAATTCAGTATTTTTATGAATAAAGATTCACTTATTGGCGGCAATGTGGAGGAACGGGAAGATACCCGGCCGATCCTCATCATTCCCTATATGTGGATCGGCGATTTCGTCCGTGGCCATACCGTGGTGCGGGTGCTGAAACAGCGCTGGCCGAACCGGCCGGTCGATCTGCTGGTGACCTCGCTATGCACCCCGCTGGTCGATTACATGCCCGGCGTGCGCGCCGGGATCGTCTGGGACCTGCCGCGCGGCCGGCTGGCGCTTGCCAAGCAATGGGGGCTGGCCAAGCGCCTGCGCGCCAACCATTACGGCACCGCGCTGGTCCTGCCCCGCACCTGGAAATCCGCGATTGCGCCGGCGCTGGCCGGTATCCCCGAACGGGTAGGCTTTTTCGGCGAAGGCCGTTTTGGCCTGATCAATCAGTTGCGGTGGGGCGACAAAGCCCTGCCCCGTTTCATCGATACCAATGCGGTGCTTGCGCTGCCGGACGGAACGCCCTTGCCGCCAGAATGGCCGGTGCCGCAGCTTCGGGTTCCCCCGGAGCAAACCGCGCACTGGCGGCAGGCCAACGGGCTCGGCGCAGCTCCGGCGGTGGCGCTGGCGCCGGGCTCGGTCGGCGCATCCAAGCGCTGGACCTATTACCCGGAAGCGGCGCGGCTTCTGGCCGAACAGGGCCTGGATGTCTGGGTGGTCGGCGGCCCCGCCGAAAAAGCATTGGCCGCGGAGATCGTGGCCGCAGGCGGGCCGCGTGTCCGCGATCTCACCGGCACCGATCTGCGCAACGGCATCCTGGCGATGGCGGCGGCGAGCGTGGCGATCTCGAACGATTCCGGGTTGATGCATATCGCGGCGGCCCTCGGCACGCCGACCATGGGCATTTTCGGTCCCACCAGCCCCTATCACTGGGCCCCGCTCAACGGCCTGGCCGAGACGATCCAGACCAGGACCGTGGTGCCATGCCAGCCCTGCCACCGTCCGGTCTGCACCATGAACGACCATCGCTGCATGCGCGACATTCCGGCTTCCGATGTCGTTGCTGCCGCGCAGCGGGTGTTGGCGGAGTCCAAACTTCACTGATGGACCCGGCTGGAGTTCAGGCGGTGCGAAGCATCGTCTAGAGACGCCGCCACCTGCTCTCCCTCATCCTGAGGAGCCTGCGTCAGCATGCGTCACGAAGGATGGGCTACCGGGCCTCATGGTTCGAAACGTGCTTCGCGCTCCTCACCATGAGGGTTTTCCCCTTCCGCGAGGAAGGGCGGTAGCAGCGCGCGATAGACATCCGCGATCCGGTTCGCTTCCACATCCAGGCTGAACTTCTCAACCACGCGTGTTCGTCCGCGCATCCCCATCGCGGACGCCGACGAAGGCTCGCGCATCAGCGGCTCGAGTGCTGCGGCGAGCGCGCCGGCATCGCCCGGCGGGACCAGCACGCCGGTCACGCCATCCTCCACCACGAGCGCCGCCGCGCCCGCGCGCGCGGCCACCAGCGCGGCGCCCACCGACATCGCCTCGATCAGCGTCAATCCGAAACCCTCATTGCGCGAGGTGAAGGCGTAGATCGTGAGCCGCTGATACCAGCGCTGCACCTCCGCGATCGGCACCTCGCCGGTGATGACGATGCGCGATTGCAGATTCGCCGCCTCGATCCGCTTTTTGAGATCATTGGCGAAGGCGGTCTGCTCGACGGCGATGGCGCCGACGATGACCGCGGTGAAGTCGGGATAGCGCGGCAGCAATTTGCACATCGCCTCGACAAATAGGTCGGTGCCCTTTTGCGCCCGCACTCGGCCGAAACAGCCGATGGCGTAGCGGCCCGGCAATCCGGCTTCCGCGAATGCCGCGGCGCGATCGGCCGGCGGCGCGTAGCGGTCGGTGTCGACGCCATGCGGAATTACGATCGCCTCGCGCTTGAGAAACGACGCCGAGATGTCGCTGGTCGCGATGATCGCATCCATCCGCCGGATCAGCCAGCGCGTGATCCAGCTGTGGTGACGCTGCGCTGCGGATGTGAACACCAATTTCAGCGGCCAGCCCAGCGACCGCAGCACGACGCCGATGATCATCTCGTTGTTGCGGCGCGCGTGCCAGATCAGCGGCGTTCGCCGCCGCCACAGCTTCAAGAGATCCGCAGCGCCCATGCGCGCGATGCCGTCGGGCGCGTCCGAACCGAACCAAGCGGCGTGCAACAGTTTCGCGAGTTTCGGCGCGACCATGCGGTTGGTCGCGGTGACGCCGGAATAACGCCGGTGCAGATTGGGCACGATCAGTTGAAGACCGTCAGCAAAGCCATTTTCGATCGGCACATACAACTCCGCATTTTACGCAATCCCTATACGCAACATTAAGGATGGTCGCCAGTTCGGCGTTGCTGAAACCCGCTCTTCACCCGGCCACGGCTAGCATTGCCTCAACAAATAACAAACAGGTAGGCTTATGACCGTGCTCGTTACCGGCGGCGCCGGCTATATCGGAAGTCACATGGTTCGTGCGCTGGCGGATGCCGGCGAAAGCGCCGTCGTGATCGACAATCTTTCCACCGGCTTTTCCGCTTTCCTGCCGGAAGGCGTGCCGCTGTTCATCGGGGATGCCGCGGACGAAAATCTCGTCGAGGGCGTGATCGCGGCGCATGGCGTGGAGAGCATCGTTCATTTTGCCGGCTCCGTGGTGGTGCCGGATTCGATGCGCGACCCGCTCGCTTATTACCGCAACAACACCATGACGACACGCAGCCTGCTCAACGTCGCGGTGAAGTGCGGGATCAACCGTTTCATCTTTTCATCGACGGCAGCCGTGTACGGCAATCCGGATCGCGTGCCCGTTCCCGAGAACGCGCCGACGCGGCCATTGTCGCCCTACGGCTCCTCGAAGCTGATGACCGAGATCATGCTGCACGACGTCGCCTCCGCGCATGGCATGAACTATGTCGTGCTGCGCTATTTCAACGTCGCGGGCGCCGATCCGCTGGCGCGCATCGGTCTTGCGACCACCGGCGCCACACATCTGCTTAAAATCGCCGTCGAAGCCGCCACCGGGCAGCGGGCCAAGATCGATGTCTACGGCACCGACTACCCGACGCCGGACGGAAGCTGCATCCGCGACTTCATCCATGTCAGCGACCTCGCGCAGGCCCATCGCGCGGCGCTGGCGTTTTTACGCAACGGCGGCAGTTCGGTGACATTGAACTGCGGAGATGGCCGGGGTTATTCGGTGCTCGAGACCATCGAGGCGGTGCGGCGCGTCTCCGGGCGCAATTTCGCCGTTCAATATGCGCCGCGCCGGCCGGGCGATATCATGTCGATGGTCGCCGACACCAGCCGCATCCGCGCGATGCTGGATTGGACGCCGCAATACGACAATCTCGAAACCATCGCCAGGCACGCGCTGGCGTGGGAAGAGAAGCTGCTCCACGAACGGAACAGCGGCCTCCAGCACGCCGCGTCCGCTTAAAACGGGGCGAGCGCAAGCCCTGATTCGGCTTGAAAAACGCCGACATAGCAGGCAAGGAGTCATTCGCTAAGACCCTGACGCGCCGGCCGATATCCGGCCCGCGCCGTCAATGGAACACGAATGACCGAACTTCCGAAGAAAATCTCCGACGACCCCTATGGCGCGGCGATCCTGATCCGCCGGCTGGTCATGGAACAGGGAGCCGTCTATTGGCGGCGCTATCTGCTTGCGTTCGTGCTGATGGGCGTCTCGGCCGCGACCACCGCAGGTTCCGCCTATCTGCTCGGTCAGGTCATCAACAAGGCCTATGTCGACAAGAACATTCCGGGCATCGCCATCCTGTCGGCGGTGACGGTCGTGATCTTCATCATCAAGGGCGCGGCGACCTACGGCCATACCGTGATCCTATCGCAGATCAGCAACGCGATCCTGGCCAACAACCAGCGGCGGCTGTTCGCCAAGCTGATGAATGAAAGTATCGCCTTCTTCTCGACCCGGCACTCATCCGAATTTCTGGCACGGCTGACCGCGGGCGCGAACTCGGTCACCCAGGTGTTGAGCCTGCTGATCAACGCGGTCGGGCGCGATCTGTTGTCGCTGATCGCGCTTGTCGTCGTCATGGTGACGCAGGACCCGCTGATGTCGCTGCTCGGCTTCCTGGTCGCGCCGCCCGCCATGATCGTGCTGCGCAAGCTGGTGAAGCGGATCAAGGGGCTGGCGCACAACCAGTTCACCGGCACCGCCGACATCATGGAAACCATGCAGGAGTCCCTGCAGGGCATCCGCACGGTGAAGGCCTTCACGCTCGAACAGACCATGCGCGAACGCATCGATGTCAGCATCAGCGCGGTCGAGCGCAACGCCAACAAGATGGCGCATGTCACCAACCGCTCGAGCCCGCTGATGGAAACGCTGGGCGGCTTCGCGATCGCGGGCGGTCTGATGTATGGCGGCTATCGCGTGGTGGCGATGGGCTCGACGCCCGGCCAGTTCTTTTCATTCCTGACCGCGTTCCTGCTGGCCTATGAGCCGGCGAAGCGGCTGGCGCGGCTGAACATCGAGCTGAACAGCAATCTGATCGGCGCGCGCAAGCTATTGGAAATCGTCGACGGCCCGGCCAGCGAGCCTGCCGACGACGACAAGCCGGAATTGAAGCTGACCGAGGCGCGGATCGAATTGCGCGATGTCAGCTTCGGCTATCGCGCGAACGAGCCGGTGCTCAACCACATGAGTTTCGTCGCCGAGCCCGGCAAGGTCACCGCGCTGGTCGGCCCCTCCGGCGGCGGCAAATCGACGGTGCTGGCGCTGCTGCTGCGCTTCTACGACGTGACCAGCGGCGAGGTCCTGATCGACGGACAGGGCCTCTCGAAGGTGTCGCGCAAGTCGCTGCGCCGGCAGACCGGCTATGTCGGACAGGACGTCTACCTGTTCCGCGGCACCATCCGCGACAACATCGCCTTTGGCAAACCCGACGCCAGCGAGGCCGAGATCATCGCGGCCGCCAAGGCCGCCTGTGCCCACGAATTCATCACGGGCTTTCCGCAGGGCTATGACACACCGGTCGGCGAGCACGGCGCGCAGCTATCCGGCGGCCAGCGCCAGCGCATTGCCGTGGCGCGGGCGCTGATCAAGGATGCGCCGATCATCCTGCTCGACGAGGCCACCGCCGCGCTCGATTCCGAATCCGAACAGCAGGTGCAGGAAGCCATCGAGCATCTCTGCCAGAACCGCACCACCATCGTCATCGCCCACCGCCTGCACACCATCATGCATGCCGACGCCATCCTGGTGGTCGAGGGCGGCGAGATCGTCGAGCGCGGGCGGCACGACGATCTGCTGCGCCGTGGCGGGCGCTATGCCTCGTTCTTCCGTCTTCAACATCGCGAGAGCGGCCCCGTCACACTGGCGCCGGTCAGCGCAACCGCGTAAAGCTGGCACCCGAATTCCGTCCGTAAAAAACCTCCGAGACCCCTTCATGAACGCTGCATCCTTTGTCATTCCCGCCGCTCCGCAACCCGCGATCCCGGTCGCGGGCGAATCCAAATCGTTCCCGGTCCGGCGCATCTGGTGCGTCGGGCGCAACTATCTCGAGCACATCCGCGAGATGGGAAATGACGAGCGCGACCCGCCTTTCTTCTTCGCCAAGCATGCCGACATGATCGAGCCGGACGGCGCCACGATCCCCTACCCGCCGCTGACCAAGGACATGCACCACGAGGTCGAGCTGATCGTGGCGATGAAGAGCGGCGGCCTGAATATTCCCGTCGAAAAGGCGCTCGATCACGTCTACGGCTATGCGGTCGGCATCGACCTCACCCGCCGAGATCTGCAGCAGGCCGCGCGCAAGAAGGAACGGCCGTGGGAGATCGGCAAGTCCTTCGATCATTCCGCGCCCTGCTCGGCGCTACAGCCGGCCGCGAAAATCGGCCATCCCGCCAAGGGCAAGATCTGGCTTTCGGTCAACGGTACCGAGCGGCAGAAGGGCGACCTCACCGAGCTGATCTGGAGCGTCCCGGAGATCATCTGGAAGCTGTCGCAGCAGGTCGAGATCGGCGCCGGTGATATCATCCTGACGGGAACGCCGGCGGGCGTCGCCGCGCTCTCGCCCGGCGACAAAGTCGAATGCGGCGTCGACGGCGTCGGCACCCTGAAAGTCTCGATCGGCAAGCCCGCAGCGTAACGGCCGCGGTCTATCCCTGCAAAAAGCAAAGGCCCCGGACATTTTCGGGGCCTTTTTGCATGTTGATCCTATCGCGCCAGGGCTTGCAGGCCCTTGAAAGTCAGGCGTTTGGGATCCTTTACGCCGGACAGATAAAGCCGGCGGATGAAGGTCGTGACCATATCGCGATCACAGTCGGTCAAAGCCACCAGGGCATCGACGGCAATTCGCTGGGCGTCCATGGGCTCCTCGTGCTGACAGCAGCCTCAAGCCGCATAGCCTACACAGCATCGGTTAATCCGGTGTTAACCGTCTTCAAAATCACCGATTCGCGGCCAAACGCGTATACGCAAAACGACGCAGCACGCATGTGAATTCGGAATCAGACCGATACGTCGGTGATCAGGCCGGAGCGCTTGTCAGAACTGTCCTGAACCTGCTGCTTGACCATCTGCTGAATTTTTTCCTCGACCTTCTGCTGGTCGGCGGGGCTCATCGCGTTGAACTGGTCCTGGGTGAGACCCAGCTTGCCGAGCATGGAGGCGAACATGCGCTGGGCCGGCGTCATGTTGGCGTATTGCAGGAATTGCTGGACGATTGAATTGCCCTGAGCGGATTTCGGGGTCAGGCTCGATGACTGCTGGGCGCCGGAAGAAGAAGACGTGGCAGCCAGGCCCGAAGTCGGGGAAATTCCCGGAAATGAAATCGACATGGCAAACTCCGCAATGCCGTTCAGATCAAGCAACGGGCATGCCAGTCATCGAAAAATTAAAAGCCTCTCTTGTTCAAGGGATTAGAAGCACAGCGCCAGCGACAAAAATTGCCGGACAGGGCGCGACAGGAAAAACCTGCCGGGAAGAATATTCCGGCCTTTCGTCGCTGAGGCAGATGCCGCGTGAACGCCGATAGGCAAGAGAATGTCGACCGCAGGCGCGCAACACCGCCGGAGCGGCGCCAAACGCCGCCCCCGGGGTGGGACCATCCGGAAATAACGATCGAGAGAAACTCAGTACCGGTAGTGATCGGCCTTGAACGGGCCCTCCGGCTTGACGCCGATATAGTCGGCCTGGTCGGACCGCAGCGTGGTCAGCTTGACGCCGATCTTGGCGAGATGCAGCCGCGCCACCTTCTCGTCCAGCGACTTCGGCAGCACATAGACCTTCTTGCCGTATTTGCTGTCCGCATTGTTGGCGAACAGTTCGATCTGCGCCAGCGTCTGGTTGGTGAAGGAAGCCGACATCACGAAGCTCGGATGACCCATGGCGTTGCCGAGATTCACCAGACGGCCTTCCGACAGCAGGATGATGCGGTGCTTGTCGGGGAATTCGATCTCGTCGACCTGCGGCTTGACGTTGGTCCATTTCAGGTTGCGCAGGCCCGCGATCTGGATCTCGTTATCGAAATGGCCGATGTTGCAGACGATGGCGCGGTCCTTCATCGCCCGCATATGGTCGATGGTGATGATGTCCTTGTTGCCGGTCGCGGTGACGAAGATGTCGGCGCGCGGCGCGGCCTCTTCCATGGTAACGACTTCATAGCCTTCCATCGCCGCCTGCAACGCGCAGATCGGATCGATTTCCGACACCATCACGCGGCAGCCGGCCTGGCGCAGCGAAGCGGCCGACCCCTTGCCGACGTCGCCGAAGCCCGCAACCATCGCCACCTTGCCCGACATCATGACGTCGGTGCCGCGGCGGATGCCGTCGACCAGCGATTCACGGCAGCCATAGAGGTTGTCGAATTTCGACTTGGTGACGCTGTCGTTGACGTTGATCGCCGGGAACAGCAGCGTGCCCTTCTTCTCCATCTCATAGAGACGATGCACGCCCGTCGTGGTCTCTTCGGAGACGCCCTTGATGTTTTTAGCGATCTCGGCGAACCAGCCCTTCGGCTTTTCTTTCAACAGCCGCTTGATCAGCGCGAAGAAGACTTCCTCTTCTTCCGATCCCGGCTTGTCGAGGAACGCCACATCGCCCTGCTCGGCGCGCAGGCCGTGATGCACCAGCATGGTGGCGTCGCCGCCGTCATCGAGGATCATGTTGGGCGTGCCGCCGCCATGCCACTCGAACAGCTTGGCGGTGTAGTCCCAGTAATCCTTCAGCGTCTCGCCCTTGACCGCGAACACCGGAATGCCGGCTGCGGCGATCGCGGCGGCGGCGTGGTCCTGGGTCGAATAGATGTTGCAGGAGACCCAGCGGATGTCGGCTCCCAACGCCGCCAGGGTCTCGATCAGGACCGCGGTCTGGATCGTCATGTGCAGCGAGCCCGCGATACGCGCGCCCTTCAGCGGCTGCTTCGGGCCGTATTCCTCGCGGGTGGCCATCAGGCCGGGCATTTCGGTCTCGGCCAGCGAGATTTCCTTGCGGCCGAACTCGGCGAGCGAGATGTCCTTGACGATGTAATCGGTGAAGCCGGGCTTCGTGGCGGTGGCGGTCATGTAAGAAATCCTGTTCCTGAGCACGTCATTTCCGGTCGCAAGCCAAACCAGCGAACCCGGAATCCAAAATGTTCGAGATTCCGGGGCTGCGCCTCACGGCGCATCCCGGAACAGCATCGAGAGATCACATCGCGCGCTTGAGCGACTCGGCAAGATCGGTCTTCTCCCAGGAGAAGCCGCCCTCATTGTCCGGCGTACGGCCGAAATGACCATAGGCCGAGGTGCGCGCGTAGATCGGCCGGTTGAGGTCGAGATGGGTACGGATGCCGCGCGGCGTGAGGTCCATGACCTCGGACACCGCCCGCTCGAGCTTGTCCTCCGGCACCTTGCCGGTGCCGTGGGTGTCGATATAGATCGACAGCGGCCGCGCCACGCCGATGGCGTAGGCGAGTTGCAGCGTGCAGCGGTCCGCCAGCCCCGCGGCCACGATGTTCTTGGCGACGTAGCGCGCGGCATAGGCCGCGGAACGATCGACCTTGGTCGGATCCTTGCCGGAGAACGCACCGCCGCCATGCGGCGCCGCACCGCCATAGGTGTCGACGATGATCTTGCGCCCGGTGAGACCGGAATCGCCATCCGGACCGCCGATGAAGAATTTGCCGGTCGGGTTGATGTGCCAGATGGTCTTGCCGTTGATCCAGTCCTTCGGCAGCGCCTCGCGTACATAAGGCTCGACGCGCTCGCGCACCTGGCTGGAGCTCATGTCCTCGATCAGGTGCTGGTGCGAGACCACGATCTCGCGAACGCCGACCGGCTTGCCGTTCTCATATTGCACGGTAACCTGGCTCTTGGAGTCCGGGCCCAGCACCGTCTCGCGGCCGGCATGGCGGGCTTCCGAGATCAGCCGCAGGATCTTGTGGGCGTAGAAGATCGGGGCCGGCATCAGGTCCGGCGTCTCGTTACAGGCATAGCCGAACATGATGCCCTGGTCGCCGGCGCCCTCTTCCTTGTTGGTGCCGGGCTGCAAGGCGTCCACGCCCTGCGCGATGTCGGCTGACTGCGGATGCAACAGGATCTCGATGTCGCATTTCTGCCAGTGGAAACCTTCCTGCTCGTAGCCGATGCTCTTGATCGCCTCGCGGACCACGCCTTCGATGCGGTCGTTGGTGACCGATAACGGACCGCGGGTTTCGCCCGCGATCACCACCTTGTTCGTCGTCGCCAGGGTCTCACAGGCGGCACGGATCGCCCACGGGTCGATACCCGCCTTTGGACCCTCGCGGTAGAACAGGTCGACGATCTCGTCCGATATCCGATCGCAAACCTTGTCCGGGTGACCTTCCGAAACTGACTCGCTGGTGAAGAGATAAGACTCGCGCATCAACTAACCCCTGTTATCCGCCTCCGTTCGGCGGCCCGTTCCTGTGTCCCGAAATGTCAGTCTCGACGGCGCGAGATGACGTAGGATTCATCGTAAAACCAGAGCCCGTTATGCTTGCGCAAAACCTCTCTGGCGGCATCGAGAGTACGGCCGCTTTGGGCCGTTTCCGTCAACCGGTCATCCTCAATCTGGGCGACATACACTGCCGCATTCCACGCTGCAAAGGCCGTCGAGGTCCCGATCGAGCCCGTGACCTCGTTGGGCAGCGCCTCCATATCATAGCGAAAGACCGAACGGTTGTCGGCATAAGCGTTAAAATTAAGGTCGCGGCCGGCCGCCCCCAGTTCATATTTCACTGCGCGCAATAGCTCATGACGGCTGACTGAGAAAGGATTTTCTCCCGGCCATACGGTCTGGATCATCTCCAGGCCCGGATCCTGCCCGTGGGAGTGAATTCCAATCAAACGGCCCCCGGCCCGGAGCGCCCGCGCCAATGGCGCAATAATCCGCTTGGCGCGAAAATTCACAGAAGATTTTGCCCGATAGGGCTGGGACGCGATGATCAGGTCGAAATTGGCCTCGGAACGGCCGGCGCGCGGGATGATCGAATCCAGCAGGAACCGGTGGTCCTCCCGGTACAGCACGATCGCCACCGGCCGCTCATAGACCGGCATGCCGGAACGCGGGCTGACATTGGCCCGCCAGTTCTGCTCAAGAAATGGGCCAAGCTCGGCGATCTGGGCCTCGAACTCGCCCGATGAAGCCCCGCGCAGCGCCACCTCATGCCAGATCATCCCCGCGGCGGCCGCGGGCGAGGCCGGCGTCAGCCACGGCGCCTCGGCGTAATACATGTTGGTGAGCACAAAGACGGTCGCCGGATGCTCGAACAGCCGGTCCGGCACCTTGTCCAGCGTCAGCCGGACATCCTCCAGGCTGAGCTCCTTGCCGACAATGTAGAACGGCATATGCGGAAACCGGCCGTGCATCGAGCGCATCACCCGCGCCAGCACGGTGCCGTCGCCGCAGCCGGCGTCGAACACGCGCAGCGCCGGTGGCCGCGGATGGATACTGGACAATTCCAGCGCCACACGCTCCGCGATCACCCGCTTCTCGCTGCAGGTGTGGACGAACAGCAGGTATTTCTGCCGGTTCTCGAAAAAGCGGAAATTGCCCCTGGGGTCGCGCTTCTCCGGCGGCACGTCGAGGCCGCGCAGCGGCGCTACCCCGCCCGGCATCGAGGCCGCGATATAGGCCTGGATACGGTCCAGCGTATCGATGGTGATGCGCTTGCCCTCGCGCAAACGATTCACCAGCTTGCCGTCGTTGACGGCACGGCGGCCGAAGGTCGATTCCGCCATATCCATCTGGCGGCAGAATTCCGAGATCTGGCTGAGGATCTGGTCGTTCTTCATCGGATCCGGGGATTGGGAAGTCTGGGTGGGCAGCGGCAACTGTCCCAATTTTCCTATCACCGCTTGCCCAACAAGGGAATGAGCATCGTGGCCGGCAGGCGGCCCGGTCCGCTCGCCGTCACCCACTCCCGGCTTGGCTTGTTTGGCTTGGGCTGGATCTAGGCTGGGGTCTCGCTCAGCGCACGCCCTGGCGCTGCGTCACGATCGCCTGGTTGCCCGAGCCGTGTTGAACCACGGCAGACATATTGCCAGCGCCACTGCCGCTTTGAGCCACCGTCGCGAGGTTGTTGGTACCGGACTGCATCACGTAGGAGGCGTTGCTGACAGACCCCGGCGCAAACGGTGCCAGGGATTGAAGCCCGCGTAGCGGAGACGCCAGGGTCGAAGCTGACACCGCATTGGCATAGGACGACGCCGTCGTTTCGGTCGCGGCGACTTGATGCGCAACCTGCGAGATAAAGGCCTCGCTGGCCGAAGCGGGATTGGCCGCCAACATCAGAAACATCGTGAATCCGGTTGCAATGCGCATCGCCTGTCCCTTTCGATGCGGCATTGTCGGGACATCCGATTAACGCCCGGTAACGAAAAGGATCCAGCGTATTTCGCGGCTGGGGCGCCTACCGGCCCCAGACCTCTCTCGCCACTTCGACCACAAGGCGCAATTTCGCCCACTGCTCCTCCTCGGTGAGGATGTTGCCTTCCTCCGTCGAGGCGAAACCGCATTGCGGCGACAGAGCGAGTTGATCGAGCGGCACGAATTTCGCGGCCTCTTCCAGCCGGCGCTTGACGTCGTCTTTTTTCTCGAGCGCGCCGGTCTTGGAGGTGACAAGGCCGACCACAACGATCTTGTTGCCCTTCGGCAAGTAGCGCAGCGGCTCGAAGCCGCCGGCACGATCGGAATCATATTCGAGGAAATAGCCGTCGTAATTGGTGCCGGCCAGCATGGTCTGCGCCACCGGCTCGTAGCCGCCGGAGGAAATCCAGGTCGAGCGGAAATTGCCGCGGCAGACATGCGTCGTGATCGCCATGTCGGCCGGCCGTTCCGCGATCGCATAATTGATGATGCGGGCGTAGATTTCCTGCAAGCCATCGGGATTGTCGCCGCGCTCGCGCGCTTTCTTCAGTTCGTCCTGCGAGCAGAGATAGGCCCACACCGTGTCGTCGAATTGCAGATAGCGGCAGCCGGCGTCATAGAAGGCCTTGACCGCCTTGCGGTAGGTCTTGGCGAGATCCTCGAAAAACCCGTCGAGCTCGGGATATATCTCCTTCGAGATCAGCTTGCGGCCGCCGCGGAAATGCAGCACCGCGGGCGACGGGATCGTCATCTTCGCCGTGACATGGGCGATGTCGCACTGCCGCTTCAGGAACTTGAAATGATCCAGCATCGGGTGATTGTCCGGGAAATCCAGTTTGCCGATCACGCGGATGGCCTCATGCCGGGTCTGCACGCCCGCGAACTGGATGCCTTCGTCGGGGTGGAACAGTTCGCAGCCGGTGAGACCTTTCAGAAAATCGAAATGCCACCATGAGCGGCGAAACTCGCCGTCGGTCGCGAGCTTCAGCCCAGTCGAGGCCTGCCGATGCACGACCTTCTCGATCTCCATGTCCTCGGCCTTGCGCAGATCGGCGGCCGTGATCTCGCCCTTCTCCAGCCTGGCGCGCGCTTCCTTGATGCGCGGCGGCCGCAACAGGCTGCCGACTTCATCGGCGCGGAACGGGGGTTTGGTTCGCTGCATGGGTTTTTGCTCCCGAAATCAATCGTCTCTCATGCAATGACGGCAGACGTCCGGCATGGTCAGGACTTTCCCGCTACACCCAGATAGCGCTCGAGCGCTGCAGGATCGGCCTTCAGGTCAGCGCTCGCGGCATCATGCACGATCGCGCCGCGTTCCAATATCACAACGCGATCGGCAAGCCTGAGAATCTTTTGTGCATTTTACTCGACAATGATCGAACAGCTGCGACCGGAGCGGGTGATGCCGGGCACTTTTAACAATTCATCAACGATGATCGGCGCCAGCCCCTCGGTCGGCTCCTCCAAAAGCAACAGTTTCGGATTAAGCGTGAATACGCGGCCGATCGCCAGCATCCGCTGCTCGATGCCGGACAATACCATTTGCTTCGTTTAGCAGCAGGTTGCAATTTCACCGCATTCTTGTCCGACCACACGCTGGCTGTGCCTCACCGCGCCAACGCGTCAGAAGGCAACCCACTCCGTCAGGCCAACCCATAGCTCAATGCCGATCCGTAACCGCCCCGTCGCCATCCTGCTCGCCATCACCCTTTCAGCCTGCGTGCTGAGCGGATGCGGGACCATCAACGAGAAGCTCTCGGCCGGAATGGGCGATTACGTCCCGCAATGGCTCGGCGGCCTGCCTGCCGACGCGCCGCCCCGGCCCGGCACGCCAAAGTATGATGAATGGATGAAGGAGCGCGACCGCCAGCGGCTCGAGCCCGCGCCGCCGGCCGACACCACCAATCCGCAAGCGTCTTCGAGGCCCTCCGGGTCCAATCCCGCCCACTGAGTGCGCGCTCTTCCTTGCGCAAACCGGGCATGCCGGTTCGCGAAAAAACGGGCGTCAGCCCATGAACACGATGGTCTTGCGGCCGTTGAGGAGCACGCGGTCCTCCAGATGATGGCGCATCGCGCGCGCCAGCACACGGCGTTCGATATCGCGTCCCTTGCGGACGAGATCGTCGGGGGTGTCACGGTGGCTGATACGCTCGACGTCCTGATCGATGATCGGGCCTTCGTCGAGATCGCGGGTGACGTAATGGGCGGTGGCGCCGATCAGTTTGACGCCACGTTCATGCGCCTGATGATACGGCCGCGCGCCCTTGAATCCCGGCAGGAACGAGTGATGGATGTTGATGCAGCGGCCGGACAGCTTTGCCGAGAACTCATCCGACAGGATCTGCATGTAGCGCGCCAGCACCACGAGATCGGTCCCGGTTTTTTCAACCAGATCCCAGATCGCCGTCTCCTGCTCGCGTTTGGTCTCTTTCGTCACGGGCAGGAAGTGAAACGGGATATCGCCGAAATCGAGACCGCCATAGGTCTCGCGCGGATGGTTGGAGACGATCGCGGTCGGGATCATTTCCAGTTCGCCGGTGCGCCAGCGATAGAGAATGTCAACGAGGCAGTGATCGGATTTCGAGACCAGCAGCATCACCCGGCGGCGCGTGGCACGGTCGCGCATCTGCCAGGCCATGTTGAAACGTTCGGCGATCGCCGCAAACCCGGTTTGCAGCGCCGCCAACTCAACCGAGAGATCGGCGGCGGCAAAGACCACACGCATGAAGAAATGGTTGGTTTCGACATCGCCGAACTGCTGCGCATCGAGGATGTTCTGCCCGTTATGGGCGAGGAACGTCGACACCGCGGAAACGATGCCGGGGCGATCCGGGCAGGAGAGCGTCAGGACAAATTGAGAATCGGGCATGGGTCACTTGACCGGAATTCGGGGAGGGGAACAAACGCAAATTCGCGGTCCTGCTCTACCACTGCCAGCGCCCTTGCGCCAATCCCGGTAACGGCGCGAAGATAACAAACCACGGATAATATCAGGTAGAGAGCGTTTACGAGCGAAAGCCTGCCCTGGACTTGGATAGCGGGGTGGCGTCCGGTTCGCGTGGAGAAAACGCCTCAAAACAACAGAGCAAGATCATGGCTGACAGGCTCACTGGCTACCGCATCCTGATCCTGGAAACGCGCGAGGAAGCGCAATTCTCCCGCCTGCTCGCCGAGCAGGGCGCCGAGGTGGTGCAGTGCCCGATGTTCACGATCCACGACGCGCCCGATCCTGCGCCGGTCGAGGCCTGGATCAGGCGGTTCATCGACAAGCCTTGCGACGATCTGGTGCTGATGACCGGCGAAGGCCTGCGCCGGCTGATGAAGGGCGCGCGGCGGATCGGGGTCGAGAACGCCTTCATTGCCGCGCTCGGCCAGTCGCGAAAATTCACCCGCGGACCCAAGCCCGGCCGGGCGCTGCGCGAGATCGGCCTGGAACCGCAGGTCACGACGGAAAAGCCGACCTCCGAGGGCATCGCCGAGATGCTGTCGCGCTTCGACCTCAAGGGACATCGCTTGGGCTTGCAGCTTTATCCGGACAAGGACCATAGCCGGCTGACCGGCGCCATCACGGCCCAGGGCGCGCAGGTCGATGCCGTCCTGCCTTACGTCTACGACCCGCAGGCGGCCGAAACCAACATCATCACCGCGATCGACGAGATGGCCGAAGGCCGCATCGACGCCATCGCATTGACCAGTTCCGGGCAGATTCGCCGCCTGTTCGAGGTGGCCCAGGCCCGCCGCTGCGCGACACGGTTGCGCGAGGGACTGGCGCGCACGCCGATCGCGTCGGTCGGTCCGGTGGTCTCCGACGAGCTTGAAACGCTGGGCTTGCGCGCCAGCATCTCGCCGGCCGACGGGGCCTATTTCATGAAGCCGCTGATATCGGCAATGGCAGTGGAACTGGCGAAAAATCCGCCGCGGGCGGCAGTGAGTAATGAGAGTTGAAGTCATTCCGGGACGATACGAAGCATCGAACTACGATGTACAATCGCACATCGGAGAATCTCGAGATTCCCCGATGCGCAATTGCGCATCTGAGGTCTGGTGCTGGCGCACCATCCCGGAATGACAACAATTACTCGGCCGCCTGCCGATGCTCGCTCAAATACGCCTGATAGGCGAGCCTGATGCCCTCTTTTAGCGATGTGCTTGCACGCCAGCCCAGCCCGGCGAGACGGCTGACATCGAGCAGCTTGCGCGGCGTGCCGTCGGGACGCGATGGATCGAAGCTGATCGTGCCGCTATAGCCGACGGCCGCGGCGACCACGCGCGCGAATTCGGCGATGGTGATGTCCTCGCCGGTGCCGATATTGACCAGTTCGTCGCTGGAATAGGTCTTCATCAGGTGAATGCAGGCGTCGGCGAGGTCGTCGACATAGAGGAATTCGCGCCGCGGCGTGCCGGTGCCCCAGACCGCGACATTCGCGGCGCCGGAAACCCTGGCCTCATGAAACCTGCGGATCAGGGCGGCGACGACGTGGCTGTATTCAGGATGATAATTGTCGCCGGGCCCATATAGATTGGTCGGCATCACGCTGATGAAATCGGAGCCATACTGGCTGCGATAGGCCTCCGCCATCTTGATGCCGGCGATCTTGGCGATCGCATAGGGCTCGTTGGTCGGCTCCAGCGGTCCGGTCAGCATCGAATCCTCGCGCAGCGGCTGCGGCGCCAGCCGGGGATAGATGCAGGACGAGCCGAAAAACATCAGCTTCTCGGCACCGTTGATATGGGCGGCCTGGATCACATTGGCGGCGATCGCTAGGTTGTCGTAGAGAAATTCGGCACGCAGCGTGTTGTTGGCGACGATGCCGCCGACCTTGGCCGCGGCCAGGAACACCGCCTGCGGGCGCTTTTTGGCGAACCAGCCGAACACGGAGGCCTGATCGCGCAGATCGACCTCGGTGCGCCCGACCGTCAGCAGTTCGACGCCTTCGCGCACCAGCCGGCGCACCAGCGCCGCTCCGACCATGCCGCGATGGCCCGCGACAAAGACCGTCTTGCCTTTCAGCTCAAACGGAGTTCTTGCCATTGGCTGCCTCTTGCCTTGCGATCGCCAGATCGCCCGCCATCATTTCCTTGACGAGCGCGCTGAATGTCGTCCTCGGTTTCCAACCGAGCTTTTCGCGCGCCTTGGAAGCATCGCCGATCAAGAGATCGACTTCGGTGGGACGGAAATAAGTGGGGTCGATACGCACGATGGTCTTGCCGGATTTCTTGTCGACGCCGGTTTCATCGACGCCCTTGCCGCGCCATTCGATAGTGCGGCCGACCTCGGCAAAGGCCAGTTCGACGAATTCGCGGACCGACCGGGTCTCGCCGGTTGCCAGCACGAAATCGTCCGGCGCAGCCGCCTGCAGGATCAGGTGCATCCCCTCGACGTAATCCTTGGCATGGCCCCAGTCGCGCTTGGCTTCGAGGTTTCCGAGATAAAGCGTGTCTTCGAGACCGGTCTCGATGCGGGCGACGCTGCGGGTGATCTTGCGGGTCACGAAGGTCTCGCCGCGGATCGGGCTTTCATGGTTGAACAGAATCCCGTTCGAGGCATAAATGCCGTAAGCCTCGCGGTAATTCACCGTGATCCAGTAGCCATAGAGCTTGGCCACGCCGTAAGGCGAACGCGGATAGAATGGCGTGGTCTCCTTCTGCGGGATCTCCTGGACCAGGCCATAGAGTTCGGACGTCGAAGCCTGATAGAACCGCGTCTCCTTTTCCATGCCGAGAATCCGGATCGCTTCCAACAGCCTGAGCACGCCGAGCGCGTCGGCATTGGCGGTATATTCCGGGCTCTCAAAACTCACGCCGACATGGCTTTGGGCGGCAAGGTTATAGATTTCGGTGGGACGGATCTGCTGCATCAACCGGATCAGATTGGTCGAATCCGTCATGTCGCCATAATGCAGCAGGAACGGCACATTGCCGGCATGGCGATCTTCATAGAGATGATCGATCCGCGCGGTATTGAAGGAAGAAGAGCGCCGCTTGATGCCATGCACCGTGTAGCCAAGGCCGAGCAGATATTCGGCAAGATAAGCGCCATCCTGGCCGGTGACGCCGGTGATCAGCGCGACACGCCGCTTTGAATCCTGAACCGCCATGTCTTTGACCCCCATGTCTTCTCCAATAACGCACAGGGACAGCCCTGGGAATAACCGCCGCAAAAGCAGATAAAAATGCCGCTAAATCGCGCCCAGCCCGCTGGAGCCTCCGCGGCGACGGATACGGCCCTCGACCATGTCCAATTCCGGCCTCAAAGTCGATTCCAATCCGGCCCCTGAAGCGGCCGCGGCGAACGCCACGGTTAACATCCCGGCATCAGGTGAACAGGACCGATCGGTCCGAGTTGATCACCCCAGCACCTGTTCCGCTTCCACGCAGGCGCATAGCACGTGATAGAACGACGACGCTGGGATGGTGGCGATCAGCGACTTTCCTTCGCGGTCGAACTGATCATACCAGCCGCCGGCGACGGGATGGCTGAGATAATGCCGGTCGAGGCGCGACAATGCGGCGCGCGCTTCCTCCGCGGCCCCCGCCTCGCCCGACTCCGCCTGCGCGATCCATGCTTTTGCCATTTCGGTTTGCGGCCAGCAGCGCCGGCTGTGACGCTTGATGTGGCCGCCGGAATCGCCCTCATCGATCAGGCAGCCTGTTGCCTCGTCGCGATAGCGCTGCGCCGAGGCCAGCAGTTCGGCGCGGTAACGTCCGGTCGGGCAGCCGGTGATGCGCTCGAAGCCTTTCAGCAGCCAGACCCATTCCGCCTGATGTCCGGGCTCGACGCTGACCGGTTCGATCCTCGACCAATCGTCCTCGAAATATTCGCCGAGCACCTGTTTCTGCTTGTCGTAGAGATTGGCCAGAAACAGCGCGAAGAACTCTCCGGCGCGGTTTTGAAACGCCGGCTCGTGGGTCGCATCGAAGGCGGCGATCATCGATTCGAACAGATGCATTTGCGGGTTCTGCCGGCGCGGCATCGCCGCCGGCCATCCCTCGAGAAAGCCACCGTTCGGGGAGCGCAATTGGGTGTCCAGGAACGACAGCAAATTGTCGATTTCAGCGCGGACCTGCGCATCCCGATCGAGTGCATAGACGCTCGCGAGAGCCAGCAGCACGAAAGCATGGTCGTAGGTGTCGCGCAGCGGATCCAGGATCGAACCGTCATGCGCCAGGGTGTGGACGTAGCCTGGCCGTCCGTCAGGGCTTTTGGCCCTGGCCAGGAGATGCTCCAGGCCCTTCAGCGCGATCTCGCGACCCTCTGGATACCAGCCGATCTGCGCCACCTTGGCGAAGCAATAGATCTGCCGCGCCTGCACGAACACCCGCCGCGGCGCCAGACGGTCGGCGCGGCCCTCCGGCGTGAGCCGGTCGATGAAGCCGCCGCTGGTCCGGTCCCAGCCTTCCGTCGACCACAGCGGCAGCGAATGCTCGAGGATGCGGCGCTTCAATTTCCCGACGATATCGCCGGAACCAGACCGATCGGTCGCCGCGCCGGCATTTGTCTCAGTCATTGCGTCCCCTGAAAGGCTCCCAGCACCGCGAGAGACCGTCTGATATCATGTAAAAATCCGGGCGCAACCGGACCGGGTGGGCAGCCGCTCACGGTCAAACATGGCAAGGCCCGCGAAATGCGGGATTCCGTCAAATGCGAGGCGGAGCTGCCTTCGCGTCTGCCCAGCACCTTGAGCAAGCCGGCCGCCGGATGGCTTCCCTGACCGATAAACCCTGATTGCCGTGAAAAACCGGCGCGGGTATGAGGTGGTGAAGTGCCATTAAATTGACGATCTTCTGGCAACCTTCGCCGTCGGCTTCACTTCCAAGGTATTGTCCCAGATGAGCGACCAAAGCAGAGTTCTGGTGACGGGCGCCGATGGTTTCGTGGGTCGTCATCTGGTGCCGTTTCTCGCGAAGCGAGGCTACAGGGTAGTCGCAGCCTCGCGAGCGGCCGTCAGGTTCGATGAACCTACCGTCGTTAATGTCGAGCTTCCGGATCTATCCAAGCCCTTCAACTGGCAACCGTTGCTTGGGCAATGCGACATCGTGATTCATCTCGCCGGAATCGCGCACAAATTTGCGGTGGACGAACTCTATGATCGCGTCAATCATCAGGCGACGGCGACGCTGGCGTGCGCCGCTTCCAGTTGCGGCATCAAACATCTGATCTTCATTTCATCGATTGCAGCCCAGTCCGGGTCGTTCTCGGAACATGATCTGACCGAGACAGACCCCCCAAGGCCGAATAACGCCTATGGCAGGTCAAAGCTCGCGGCGGAAAAGGCGGTGCGGACCGCCGGAGTGCCGTTCACGATCCTGCGTCCGGTGGTAATCTACGGCACGGGAGAAAAAGGAAATTTCGCGACCGTCCACAGGATCTCGCGGCTGCCGATTCCATTACCTTTCGGCGCCTTGAAGGCGCAGCGGTCCGTACTGTCGATCGAGAATTTCAACTCGGCCATCGAAACCGCCCTGATCAATCCCGGCGCGCGCGGCGAAACGTTCATTATCGCGGATCCAACGCCCGTGACCGTTGCCGATCTCATTGCACGCTACCGCGTTAGCCTGGGAAGGGAATCGCAACTGCTGCCGGTTCCAGAGCGATGGCTTGAGCTATCCCTCAAAGCGATCGGCCAAGGCGCGACGTGGGAACGGCTCGGCCGCCCGCTGGTCGCCTCACCTTCCAAGTTTCTCGCAATCGGCTGGAATCCAACCCAGCCTTCGTCAGTTCGTTCGGCGGTTTCGTAACCAGCAAGTTGGGCCGTGGAGAGGCATTCAATCCAGCGGAGCAGCTCTCTACCGTCGACGCAAAAAGCAGGACGAATGAGCAACTTGCGCGCTTCTGATGGCTGCCGTATTCAATTGTCGGCGACGGGCCCATGGCTTCCCGAACGCGGCTATTTACCCCTCAACCGAGGCCGGATCGGCCCTTTTGGACCCGAAAACTGGTGGATCGCACCCTCCTCACCATCTCCGAAACTGAGACGATCGAAGAGGCGTTTCGGCGGCTCAATCTCAATATGCTCGGTATCCTGTTTGCGCAGGACGCCGGCGGTCGCGTGATCGGCGCGGTCACGGATGGAGACATCCGCAGGAAGCTGCTCGGCGGACTATCGATCCGCGACCAGGTCGCGGCCTGCGTCAACCGCGATTTCGTCTGGGCGCGGGCCGGCGCACCGCGCGAGCAGATTCTCAAGCTGCTCGACCAACGCGTGCATATCGTCCCTATCCTGGATCCTGAGCGGCGCTTGGTCGACGTTTTCAGCCGCGATCTGTTCCAGATCGGCGAGGAGAGCGAAGTATTCGCGCGGGCGCGCTCGCCGGTGCGGATCAGCTTCTCCGGCGGCGGCACCGATCTCACCCATTATTTCGTCGACCATGATGGCGGGGCCGTCATCAATGCGACGATTGCGATGTATGCCCATGCGACCTTGCGGCGGCGGAGCGACGGCCGGATCCGGATCTATTCGCATGATTTCCGCCGGACGGTTGAAGCCAAAAATCTCGAGGAGCTCGGCAGCGACGGCGAACTGGCCTTGATCAAATCGGTGATCCGCCTGATTAAGCCGTCTTATGGGTTCGATCTCGATGTCTCTGCGGACTTCCCGGTCGGTTCCGGCCTCGGCGGCTCTGCGGTGGTGTCATCGGCTATCATCGGCTGCTTCAATGAATTCCGTTCCGATCAATGGGACCGCCATGAGATCGCGGAAATGGCGTTCCAGGCCGAGCGATTGATGCTGAACATTCCCGGCGGCTGGCAGGATCAATACGCCACCGTGTTCGGCGGCTTCAACCACATGGAATTTTCGTCGGAGCACAATACGATCGTTCCGCTCCGGCTCGATCCCAACATCGTCGCCGAACTCGAGGAGAGCCTGGTTCTTTGTTACACTGGGTTCAATCACGACTCCGGCGACGTCCATCGGGACCAGAAATCGCAACATCGGAAGGCTGATGCTATGGCCGCGGCGGCCCGGCAAAAGGAAATGACGCGCGAAATCCGGCACCATCTGCTGCGCGGTCAGCTTTTGGATTGCGGACGACTGATCGACGAAGCCTGGCACGCCAAGCGCCGGATGAGTTCCAAGATCAGTTCAACCGAACTGGATGCGATTTACGACCATGCGAAAGCGAATGGCGCGGTCGGCGGCAAGCTACTGGGCGCCGGCGGCGGCGGCTATTTCGTCTTTTTTGTTCGTCCGTTCGAGCGATATCCGCTCATCAGGGCGTTGGAAGATAAGGGCCTGCGCTGCTCGCGCATCACGTTTGAGGAAAACGGTTTGCGCACCTGGAAGTCGCGAATCCCCGCAACACCGGCTCGGAATGCCGCCGCGTCCAATTGATTAGATCGAGAAGACGAGAATGAATTCAACCAACCAGGCAATTTCCACCCGGATCGGCGACCGTTTGATCGGCGACGGCCAACCCTGCTTCGTCATCGCCGAAGTCGGCAACAACCACAATGGCGACTACGATCGCGCGATTGCGCTGGTTGATGCCGCGGTTGCAGCCGGCGCCGATTGCGCCAAGTTCCAGATGCGCAAGCTGGACGAGGTCTATCGCGCCTCCAGCCTGTCCGGAAAAGATGACGATCTCGCCGTCGAATACACACTCGACCTGCTGCGCCGTTTCGAACTAACGACTGAGCAGCAATGCCGCATCGCGGCCTACTGCGCCTCGAAAGGCATTCGGTATCTCTGCACCCCCTGGGATGCGTCCAGCGTCGCGACGCTGGAGACGTTCGGGGTTCAGGCCTACAAGGTCGCGTCGGCCGACCTGACCAATCTGCCGCTGCTGGCGAAACTTGCCGCGACCGGAAAGACGCTGATTGTCTCCACCGGCATGAGCACGACCGAGGAGATCAAGGCTGCCGCCAAATTCCTCGACGATCGTTCCGTCGCTTACGTGCTGCTGCATTGCCAGAGCACCTATCCGGCCGCGCTCCACAACATCCACCTGCGTTTCATGGAAACGCTGCGAACCATCCACCCACTCGCCGGCTATTCCGGCCATGAACGCGGCATCGCGGTTTCGATCGGCGCGGTGGCGCTGGGCGCTGTGGTGATCGAGCGCCACATCACGCTTGATCGCGAGATGGAAGGCCCGGACCATGCCGCGAGCCTCGAACCGGACGAATTCAAGGCGCTGATCAGCGGCATTCGCGAGGTCGAGGCCGCACGCGGCGAACCATTGGCCGAGCGCGCGCTGAGCCAGGGCGAATTGATCAATCGCGAAAATCTAGCAAAAAGCCTCGTTGCCGCTCGCAATATCGCGGCCGGTACCGTCGTGACCGAGAACGATATTGCGGTGAAGAGTCCGGGTCAGGGCCTGTCGCCACTCAAAATGCCCGAACTGATCGGCAAGCGGATCGGACGGGCGATGGCGGCGGATGATTATTTCTTCCCGAGCGATCTCAGCGAAGGCGCTAGCAAGGCGCGGCGCTATCGCTTCGGCCGTCCCTGGGGCGTGCCTGTGCGCTATCACGACACCGAGCGGTTCCTCGACATCTGCCAGCCCGATCTCATCGAGTTCCACCTCAGCTACAATGATATGGAACGCGATCCGGCCGCCTATCTCTCTGGTACCTACGATCTCGGCTTCGTGGTGCATGCGCCCGAGCTTTTTGCCGGCAGCAAGCTGATGGATCTCGCCACGCCCGACGAGGCTCTGCGCCGCTATTCGCTGGAGCAGACCCAGGCCGTGATCGACATTACGCGGAGGCTAAAGAAATTCTTCCCCAAGACAAAGCGCCCGCCGATCGTCGCCAATATCGGTGGTTTCACGATGGACGAGCCGCTACCGCCGGATCAGAAAGCAGAACGGTATCGTATCTTCGCCGCTAGTCTCAGTGAACTCGATCTCGACGGCGTCGAACTGATCCCGCAGACGATGGCGCCCTTCCCCTGGCATTTCGGCGGCCAGCGTCACCAGAACATCTTCATCTTTCCGGAAGAATCCGCTGCGTTCTGCGCCGAGCATGATTTGAGGATGTGCGTCGATATCTCGCACACCAAGCTTGCGGCCAATCATTTCGGCTTCGACTTTGCCGAGGGCCTGGCGAAACTCGGCCCGCATACGGCGCATCTGCATTTCGGCGACGCCAAGGGGCTCGACGGCGAAGGCTTGCAGGTCGGCGAAGGCGAGATCGATTTTGACGAGGTCGGCGCCGTACTGCGCAAACATGCGCCCGGCTCCTCCTTCATTCCGGAGATCTGGCAGGGCCACAAGAACATGGGCGAAGGTTTCTGGACCGCGCTGGAGCGCCTTGAGGGCCGCATATGAGCACGCCTGCCCCCGAACGCACGCTGGCCGTGATCGCGGCGCGCGGCGGCTCCAAGGGAATTCCGCACAAGAACCTGATCGACCTCTGCGGCAAGCCGCTTATCGCCTGGACGGTGATGCAGGCCGCTGCCGCCCGTGGCGTCGATGTGGTTGCGGTTTCCTCCGATAGCGATGCCATCCTTTCGGCGGCTGAAGCCGCCGGCGCGGTCGGGGTGCGCCGCCCCGACAGGCTTTCGGGCGACCTGGCATCGTCGGAGGCCGCCTGGCTGCACGCGCTGGACCAAATCGATGGTCGGCTGGGCCCCTTCACGCGCATCGTCGCCCTGCAGGCGACCTCCCCGATCCGCGAGGCCAGCGATATCGACAACGCGCTGGAGGCCTTCGAGCGGGACAAGCTCGACAGCCTGCTCTCGGTTTGCGAGGTCGAGGATTATTTCAACTGGCGCATCGGCAAGGATGGTCCGGAAGCCATCAATTACAACTATCATGACCGGCGCATGCGCCAGCAGATCGAAAAGCGATACCTCGAAAATGGCTCGTTCTACGTATTCATTCCGCGCCTTTTGCGCGAAAAGAACAACCGGCTCGGCGGCAGGATCGGTTTCCATGTGATGGAGCGCCACAAGATGTTCCAGATCGATCGCCCTGAAGACATCAAACTGTGTGCCGCCATCATGCGCAGCTATGGCTATGCGTAGTCTCGATCCATTTTCGCTACAGGGACGGCTTGCCATCGTCACCGGTGCATCGCGCGGAATTGGCGCCGCAATCGCAACCGGCCTCGCCGGGGCCGGCGCCCGGGTGGTCGGCTTCAGCCGGTCCGGCACGGCACCGGCCGGTGTCGAGCCGATCTCCTGCGATCTGTCCGATGATACCGCGGTGTGCCGCGTGTTCGAAGAACTCGCAAAACACCACGACCGGCTCGACGTGCTGGTCAATGCCGCCGGCATCAGCCTGCCCGCCTCCGACGCGGCAAGCGAACTCGACAGGTTCCGGCAGACCATCGCCACCGACCTCACAGGGGTCTACGCGACGATTCTTGCCGCCTATCCCCTGCTCAGGAAGGCCGGAAGCGGCTCGATCATCAATGTCACCAGCATCAATTCGGTACGCGGCTTTCCCGGCAATCCGGGTTATGTCGCCGCCAAGGCGGGCCTTGCCGGCTTGACCCGCGCGCTGGCGGCCGACTTCGCCGCCGACGGCATCCGGGTCAACGCGCTGGCGCCCGGCTATGTCGCGACCGCCATGACGGCCAAAAGTTTTGCCGATCCCGCGATGCATGAGGAACGCCGGCGCCATACCATGCTCGGGCGCTGGGGCGATCCGGACGACATGATCGGTGCAGCCATCTTCCTGGCATCATCCGCTTCAACCTATATGACCGGGCAGGAACTGTTCGTGGACGGAGGCTGGACCACCAAGGGGCTCGCCGTCAGCACAGGTGAGAAACCGTGAAAACACCCAACGAGCGCCTTGGTTTCATGCAGGGACGGCTGTCGGCGCTGGTCGATGGCAAGATCCAGGCGTTCCCCTGGAACGAATGGCGCGAGGAGTTTCCCCGAGCGAAGGCGCTCGGCCTTTCCCGGATGGAATGGACGATCGACCAGGATCGGTTCCGCGAAAACCCGCTGACGACCGAAGCCGGCCGTAGCGAGATCCAGCGTCTTGCGCGCGATAACGCGATCGCCATTCCAAGCCTGACCGGCGACTGCTTCATGCAGGCGCCGTTCTGGAAAGCGGCCGGCGACGCGCGTGAGGCTCTGGTAGCCGATCTCGATCTGGTGATCGCCTCCTGTGCCGCACTCGGAGTCGAATTCGTGGTGATTCCGCTGGTCGATAACGGCAAGATCGAGACGCCGGAACAAACGGAGCTGCTGCTGCGCACGCTGCTCGATCGTTCCGCGTCGCTGTCAAGGCAAAACGTCAAGATCGTTTTCGAATCCGATCTGCCGCCGGCCGATCTCGCACAATTCATCGCCAAATTTCCACACGAGGTTTTCGGCATCAATTACGATATCGGCAATAGCGCCGCTCTTGGGTTTGATTGCGGTGAAGAAATTGCCGCCTATGCGCCCCGCATCCTCAACGTGCATGTCAAGGATCGCCTGCGCGGGGGGACCACCGTACCGCCCGGCACCGGCGCGGCCGAACTGGCAAAGGCAATCCGGCTGATCGAAAATAGCGGCTATGCCGGCCAATATATCCTTCAGACTGCTCGCGCCGCAGATGGCGACCATTCAGGCGCGCTGGCGATATATCGCGACATGACGGTGCGCTGGATCGAGGACGCGGCCCGATGAAACTGGAACTGGAGGGGCGTGTCGCTCTCGTCGCCGGCGCCAGCCGCGGCATTGGACTGGCGATCGCGCGGATGCTTGCTGCGGAAGGGGCGCACGTCGCGCTTGCCGCGCGCGGTCGCGACGATCTCGACGCCGCCCGCGCCAAAATCGGCGATAACGCTTCGTCCCACACCGCCGACGTCACCGATCCGGCCGCGGCGCTTGCGATGGCGCGCGAAGTGGAGAGGCAATGGGGCCGAATCGACATCCTGATCTGCAATGTAGGCAGCGGCGCTTCCGTGCCCCCCGGACAGGAGACATCGGCAGAATGGCGCCGCGTCATGGACGTCAATCTGTTTGCGGCAACCAACATGATCGAGGCGGTGCGGCCGATCATGCAGCGCGGCAACGGGGATCGCGCCATCGTCTGCATTTCCTCGATTTGCGGCCTGGCCGCGCTCGGCGCGCCTGTGACCTACTCCGCGGCTAAAGCCGCGCTCAACGCCACCGTGCGCGGCCTCACCCGCCCGCTGGCGCTCGAGGGCATCCGTATCAACGCAGTGGCGCCCGGTAATATCCTGTTCAATGGCGGCACCTGGGCGCGCAAGCTTGCCGAGAACAAAGCCGGCGTCGAAGACATGCTGGCGCGCGAAGTCCCACTGCGCCGGCTCGGCTCGCCCGAGGAAATCGCAGACGTCGTAGGCTTTCTCGCTTCACCCCGGGCGGCATTCATCACCGGCACCGTAATCGTGGCTGACGGCGGACAGTTACGCGCTTGAAGAGGAACCGTTGATGACATCTCTCTCCTCTCGTTACGATCTGAAGGGCCGCACCGCGCTGGTGACCGGCGCCGGCGGCCTGCTTGGGCAACAACACACCGCGGCCTTGGCCGATGCCGGCGCACGCGTGGTGGTCACGGATATCGGACTGGCGCCGTGCGAGGCGGCAATCGCCAAGATCCGGGAGATCATCCCTTCAGCCAATCTTGTTCCCGTCGCGATCGATGTCACGTCGCAAGAATCGGTTCATGCGGCCGTGATCGATCTGGCCGGCCGCGGAATTCAAATCGACATTCTCGTCAACAACGCGGCGATCGACCCCAAGGTAACTTCGACGCCCGGCGTGATGCATTCGTCCCGCTTCGAGGCATTCCCGATCCCGCAATGGCAGATGGAAATCGCAGTCGGCCTCACCGGTGCGATGCTGTGCTCGCAGGTGTTCGGCGGCGCCATGGCCAAGCGCGGCAACGGCGTGATCCTAAACATCGCCTCCGATCTCGGCGTGATCGCACCGGACCAGCGGCTCTACCGGCAGCCCACTATCACGCGCAACGAAGAGCAGCCGGTCAAGCCGGTAACCTATTCGGTGATCAAACACGGCCTGATCGGCCTCACCAAATATCTCGCGACCTACTGGGCCGACCGCGGCGTCCGCGTCAACGCCATCTCACCTGGCGGCGTTTTCAATAACCAGGATCCTGCTTTTGTCGAAAAGCTGACACGCCTGATCCCGATGGGCCGCATGGCGAAGGTCGACGAATATCGCGCCGCGATCCAGTTTCTGTGTTCGGACGCGTCGAGCTATATGACCGGCCAGAACCTTGTGATGGACGGCGGCAGGAGCGTGTGGTAGCCGGCTTGCTACTATTTCCAGGCGATCGACGGCACCAGCAGACGGTGGGATTTTCGCTCGACACATGCCCAGAGCGCCAAAATAGATTTTTGACGCTCCGCATGATCTTCGTCTGGCTCTCCCAGCGACCGGCATAATTGTTCAAGCACGCCGACCCGCGAATCCTGGATATGTCGAGCATCGGAACGGTCTGAGGCAAACGGATCGGACTGATCGACGAGCGTCAGCTCTGTTTTCTCCGGCCGGCGTGCGACAATCCTGAAGGAGGTACTCTCCGCACCACTGTTGATTTTCAATTCAAACGGGCAAAGACCGCGTCCGGTAAATGTGGCTTCCCACCGCGCCGTCTCGGCCTCCGCAGGGCCCCATATCGTCGAAACGGATACATCGTCGTAGCCCAGTTCCGCGAGCAAGGCGATTGCGTGGATACCGTAAAATCGAACGGCGCCCCCGCCTGCAGGATCGGATCTTTTCCAGTTCGCAAGGCCGGCACGGTAGTGGTGTGCCAGAAAATTCCAATCCAGACGGATGCTGTTCCGAGGCTCGGCAAGCGCCGCTCTGAGTTGGTGTGCCCAGGGTGTAAAGCGAAACGTATAGCCTACCCGATAGCGCCTTCCAGCCTCCTCGACAGCCGCGAGCAGAGACGCCGCCAACTCGGGAGTTGGTGCTATCGGCTTTTCCAGGATGAACTGGCGGATGTTCGGCATCCGCACCAGACGAGGAATCCAAAGTGCTTGATCGTCGGGACGAAGCGCGACGATCACCCCGCTCGATCTGGCCAAAGCGCCCTCCACATCGGCACACCAGATAATTTTTTTGACAAATTCAGAGAGTTCGGGCCGTGCCGCCAAAGTCGATTGATAGCGAAATGGCAACACCACTTCCAAACCCAGTTGCATAAGCGCCGGCAAATATCCATACATCCCGAAGCCGGAACCGAGGACCGTAAATACGGCGGCCTCAGGCACGGAAGTCATCGGCACTCAGGACGTCGATAACCGGTCCCTTGTAGCCGTGTTCGGAAAGATATTGCCGGATCTCACCCGATATATGCCATGCGAGATTGAGCAGCGGCTTGGTCTGGGGCTCGAGCGCGAATAACGCGTCGTCCGACACGATGGGAATGCGGGTACCGGGTACGTAATGACCAACCTTGATCGAACCCGGCTTCTCGTGAACCGCAACGATCTCTTTTTCGGTCAACCCAAGAAGTTTGACCAGGATTGCCGCCCGGCCTGGAAACGCCTTGGCGCGAATGGGCCCGTGCTGCGCGAATATCTGCTTCAGTTCACGTCCCTTGCTGCCTTTCCAGAGATCGACATCGCGGGCCAATTGGCGGAAATCCTGGAAAAAATTCTTTTCCCGGGCAGCAACATCGGCGGCCACCGCGCCTCCCTTTATGCTCTGCGCACCACAGCCGAGAACGATGCGAATATTGCCGCCGTAGCGGGCAGGAAATTCGACGTCGACGATGTCCAGGCCAAGGGACTTGGCGATGAAGTCGAATGATCGATACGAATAGGTTCTGGGATGCTCGTGGTAAAAGGTGTCGAACTGGTGCCGATCCAGCACTGCGCCCAGATAGTGATTCTCGATCACGATAGACGTTTGGGGTCCAAGAAGGGATTTCAGGGCCGACAGCACACCTGACAAATCCTCGATATGCGCAAAGACGTTAGTGAACGTGATAATATCCGGTATGCCCACACCGCTGCTGATCGCGCTGGCGGCCTGATGGCTGAGATAATCCTGCACCACGAAATGGCCTTTCGCGGCAGCATCCCGGCCCGCACCGGTAGGCTCGATGCCTGCGGTCACCGCTCCTGCCTCGCGAAAGAAGTCGAGCAAGCTTCCGTCATTGCAGCCGACATCGAGCACAATCTTGTTCGCCAGCGAACCCAAGCGTTCCTCGCAGGAGGCAACGAGGCCCCGCATCCCTGACAAGACGTCCGCGGTAAAGCGCGAACGATAATGATAGTCTTCCGGAAAGAGATTTTCCTTCGGAACCTGAAAATGTTGGTGCGCCGTGACGCAGGTCGGACAAAAATCGATGTTGATCGGATATTCAGGACATCGACGCGGATTACCAACCGGAACGAGATCGTCGCAAAGTGGGTGCTTTCCGAGATCGAGGACCGGCACCAGCCGATCGTTGCCGCAGACTTCGCAGCTTTTGATCTCCGACATCGGCTTTCCCGCCGGTTCGCTTGCTGAAGTAACCACCATGTCAATGTATCCGATTTTTCATCTGGGGAGCTGGGAAGAGCTAACTATCCCGCTTTGTGTTCATGAAAGCGGCGATCTGGTCAGACATAACGGGTCTGACAGGAGCACCGCGGTCAAACGCCTTATACCAATCCACGACGGCCGCGGCAGCACGATCCAGATTCCATCGCGGCAACCACCCCATATGAGCGCGAGCTTTGGCGCTATCCAGCGCCAGCAACCGCGCTTCGTGTGGATGTTGACCGGGTTGCACCATCCACCGCGTGGTTACTCCCCAATGACCTGCAATACGGTCTACCAGCTGTTGAACGGAACAAACACTATCCGGATCGGGGCCGAAATTCCATTCGCTTGAAAAGCCTTTCGGATCCTCCCATAAACGCTGCGCAAGCAGCAGATAGCCAGCCAGCGGTTCGAGCACATGCTGCCATGGCCGGACCGCATCGGGATTTCGAATCGGCACCTGCTGGCCGCTGCGTAGCGCGTTGATGACATCAGGAATCAGACGGTCCTGTGCCCAGTCGCCCCCCCCGATGACATTACCCGCCCTGGCGCTGGCGATCCCGATCTGATCGGAGCCGCCGAAATACGAAGCCCGGTAGGCCGCGGTCACAAATTCCGCACAGGCCTTGCTGCTCGAATAAGGATCCTTTCCGCCGAGCGGGTCCGTTTCGCGGTAACCCCAGACCCATTCCTTGTTGTCGTAGCACTTGTCGCTCGTAATATTGACCAGCGCACGTACCCCAGAGGTGCGGGCGGCTTCGAGAACATGAACCGTCCCCATTACGTTGGTCGCATAGGTTCCTACCGGATCCTGATAGGAGGCTCGGACGATCGCCTGCGCGGCAAGGTGAAAGACGATTTCGGGACGAAATTGCTTGAACGCAGCGTCAACGGTTGACAGATCGCGGATGTCGCCAATCATCGAGACGATGCCGTCTCCGCCCTGCGCCAAATCGAACAGGCTGGGCGTAGTGGAAGGCGGGAGTGCCAGGCCGGCCACTTCGGCCCCGAGCTGGCGCAGCCATATCGTCAACCAATTGCCCTTGAAACCAGTGTGCCCGGTGACGAGTACACGCTTGCCACGCCAGAAGGCCGCATTCATTCCCAGCGCTTCCATGGTGCCTGCCCGGTCTCCCAGAGGTGCTCGAGGTGTAGCTTGTCGCGAAGCGTGTCCATCGCCTCCCAAAAGCCAGTGTGGCGATAAGCAGCCAGTTGCCCATCCTGCGACAGGCGCTTGAGCGGCTCCTGCTCCCAGACGGTCGTATCGTCGCTCAGGTAGTCGAAAATCGCCGGTTCGAGGATAAAGAAACCGCCGTTGATCCAGCGGCCATCACCGCGCGGCTTCTCTTCGAAATTCAGCACCATATGCTGATCGATATCCAGAGCGCCGAAACGCGCCGGGGGCTGGATCGCGGTTACCGTCGCATACCGTCCATGAACGCGGTGGAATGCCTTGAGCTGCCCGATGTCCACGTCCGACAACCCGTCTCCGTATGTCATACAAAACGTGTCGTTTCCGACGTATTTCTTTACACGCCGCAGCCGGCCGCCGGTCATGGTGTTGAGGCCGGTATCGATCAGCGTCACCTTCCAGTGTTCGGCGGACTTGTTGAGAACTTCCATGGAATTGGTTTCGAAATCGAAGGTGACGTCCGCCATATGCAAAAAGTAATTCGCGAAATATTCCTTGATCACATACGATTTGTATCCACAGCAGACGATGAACTCGTTGATACCGTGCGAGGAGAAATTCTTCATGATATGCCACAAGATCGGCTTGCCGCCGATCTCGATCATGGGCTTTGGCTTGACGTGACTTTCTTCGGTGATGCGCGTCCCGAAACCGCCTGCCAGAATAACCGCTTTCATGATCCACACCGGAAATATGCCTGGAGCCGCGGACACCATGGATAACGATTGCTCTTTCTTGTCAAGATGATACGGCAGCAATCGATCAATTCCGCCAGTTGAACTTATAGGCCTGCCTGATAGAGATAACACCATCCAGGGAAGAACCTCCTTCAGCCGCGCCGCCCTTCCCGATCGCCGGAAACACGACCGGAAACCGACTTCCCACAGGCGCGTGGGCGGATCTTTTGCCCATCAATTCCCAAGCGTTTCGGAGCCACTCAATGCGAAAAAAAATCAGCCTTGTGACCCCCTGCTACAACGAAGAGAGGGGCATTCGCGAGTGCTACGAAACGGTCAAAGCCATCATGGACGCGGAATTGCCGGATTATGATCGCGAGCACATTTTTTGCGACAACGCTTCTTCGGACCAGACCGTCAATATCCTGAAGGAAATCGCGGCAGCCGATCCGTCCGTCAAGATCATCATCAATGCCCGAAATTTCGGCGTCTTGAGAAACACCTATAACGGCGTCATGGCCGCGACCGGCGACGCCACCATCCTTTTCATGCCAGCCGACTTGCAAGACCCGCCGTCGCTGATCCCGACCTTCGTCAAGCACTGGGAGGACGGATATGAAATCGTATTCGGCATCCGGGCGCGGCGCGAGGAGCCCTTCCTGTCGCGCTCGGCGCGTCATTTATATTATCGCATCATCAGCCGGATGTCTTATGTCGACTACCCAGCCGACGTCGGCGATTATCAGTTGGTCGACCGCAAAGTCCTGAACGCCATGAAGCTGTTCGAGGACGTTCAACCGTTCATGCGCATGATGCCGTTCGAATGCGGGTTCAAATCGATCGGCGTGCCCTACACATGGCAGTCGCGTAAATACGGGTTCTCCCAAAACCGCATTTCAAGCCTGATCGATCAGGGGCTATTGGGCGCGATCAGCTTCAGCACCGTCCCGCTTCGAACTGCTTTCTTTTTTGGGCTATTCATATCCTCGATCAGCTTCGCATACGCGCTTCTCGTCTTCCTGCTTAAGGTTTTTGGCTTCGATCTCGGACCGCACGGCATTCCAACCATCATCGTCGGCCTTTTCTTCTTTGGCGGCGTTCAACTATTCTTTCTGGGCGTGCTCGGCGAATACATCGTTGCGATTTTCAATCAGGTACGCCGCCGGCCCATTGTCGTGGAACGCGAAAGGGTCAATTTCGAGTAAGCGCCAGATGGCCAGTGGCGATCAAACGTGACAACTTCGCCCCCCGTCGGCAGGCCACTTCATCACGCACGGTATTTTGCGTCAGCTCGCGCGCTGTGTTAATCATCATGCAAACGAAGTGCCCGAACGAAAATAAAGCGAAAGCTGATGCTGTTCAACTCCACAGATTTTCTCTTTATTTTCTTTCCAATTATCTTCCTGGTCTTTTTTATACTTGGCGGAATTGGCCTTCACAGACTGGCATCGGCCTGGCTGTTTGTTGCGTCGCTCGCCTTTTACGGCTGGGACGACCCCTATTTTCTTATCCCGCTCATACTCGCTTCCATCACCTTCAACTACTTCGTCGGCCGTGCGATCGGGGCAACGCACAAAGGCTCGACACTCGCCTTCGGGATCGTCGTAGATCTTGGATTGCTGGCATATTTCAAATATGCAAATTTCATCGCTGAAAACCTTGCATTCCTGGGCGCACCGCCGCTCCACATCGCGCTGCCGATCGGCATCTCGTTCTTCACATTTACCCAGATCGCTTTTCTTGTGGACTGCTATCGCGATCAGACAAACGAATATAACCCTCTGCACTACGGGCTCTTCGTGTCGTTCTTCCCGCACCTGATCGCGGGCCCAATACTTCATCACAAGGAGATGATGCCGCAATTCGCGCGCCCGGAAACCTACATTCTCAACTCGGCCTCATTGCTGACCGGCCTCTGCTGGTTTGCTGTCGGCCTTTTCAAAAAGGTCGTCCTCGCGGATGGCATCGAGCCACACGCCAGCGCCGTCTTCAGTGCGATCGATCACGGTCAAATATTGAATTTCGTGGAAGCATGGTTAGGAGCGCTGGCCTATGCTCTTCAACTTTATTTCGACTTCTCAGGCTACTCCGATATGGCCATCGGTTTGGCCCTGATGTTCGGCGTCGTTTTTCCCGTCAACTTCAACAGCCCGTATAAGGCCGTATCCCTGATCGACTTTTGGCGCCGATGGCACATGACCCTGTCGCGCTTCCTTCGCGACTATCTCTATATCCCATTGGGCGGAAACCGGCTGGGCCCATTGCGACGTTATCTAAATCTTTTCGTGACCATGCTTCTCGGCGGCATCTGGCATGGCGCAGCATGGACGTTCGTGGCATGGGGCGCCCTTCACGGGCTTGGACTTCTAGTCAATCACGCTTGGCGCTCTACCCGGCTTCAGCTTACCCCCATCATCGGATGAGCTATAACCATGATTTTCGTCGTCTTCGCGTGGGTGCCGTTCCGGGCCTCCAGCCTGAAGTCAGCCGTGGCGCTCTGGAAGGCGATGCTCAGATTCCACGGCGGCGGTCTCGCCGCCCACGCAGTCGGCTTGACCTGGGTAATCGCACTCATCGCAATAGCGCTCGCGCTTCCCAATACGATGGAGATTTTCACGCACAAGGGCGAGATGACTCCTCCAGCTCGGTACACGTGGAAACCAACCGCACAATGGGCAGTATTCGGAGGCTTAGCTTTCGGCGCGAGTCTGGCCGCCATTCTCGGTGGACAGCCCACGACATTTCTATATTTTCGCTTCTAGCAATGCGCAATTTCCGTCTCTTCCTGTTGTTCACCACGACAGCCCTGCTGGCTCTCGCAGTAAGCCCATTTTTGTTCTGGGCTCCGAAAGTGCTGGCATGCCGGGTCGATTTCGATCCATCAACTTTCCTGGCTTATTGCAATGGCAATGGCTACGGCGACTACGAACACGGCGCACTCTTCTGGAATCTTGAGCCCGACGCGGTAAAATCTCTACGGGCCGCTCGTATTCTCTTTCTTGGAAACAGCCGCGTGCAATTTGCGTTTTCGACTGACGCTACCCGAGCTTACTTCCGGGACAAGAATATCCCCTATTATCTCGCCGGGTTCACCTATTATGAGAACATGATGTTCATGCTCCGGCTTATGGACAAATATCGGCTGCACCCTGACGCCGTTGTAATCAATTCCGACACCACGTTCTTCGATGAGAAATTGATGTCGACCCCCGCGGCAATGTTCAGACCGAGAACGGAATTGTTGTTCTGGACGACATTTTACGGCTATTTATTGAAGGGTGGTTTTACACGGATTGTGCGACCAATTTGCTCGCAGTTGCCCTTCGTATGCTCGGAGACGCTGCAAACGCTTTGGCGCAAACGAGAAACGGGCGAGTGGATGTGGCGCGATACATTTGCTGAAGCGAATAGGTCACTTCCAATCAATCCAGCCGCCCGCTCACCAGCGCCCGACGAATCAGCGATGCAAGACTATGAAAAGGCCGCCCAATTATTCATCGGGAGCCTTGGCCTACCTCGTCATTGCATCATCCTTACAGCTATCCCGAATAGCTTGACCACAGACGAACCTATTGCAGATCGCCTGGGAGCCCGCTTGCAACTTCCGGTGATCATACCGCACGTAAATGACCTTGCGACAATAGACAACAGCCATTTGAACGGGCCGAGCGCCGACCGCTGGTCGGATGCTTTTCTGCGTGAATCTGCTCCTGCGCTCGACCGTTGCCTCGCAGAAAGTAACAATCAGACGGGTGGTAGAAATTGACGCAGGCAGACGCAAAAGAAGACCGCGCAACCGAGAATTTTTCTCATTGGCGCGATGTGACCCTCTTGGTGTCCGCGCTTGCCGTCGTCCACATTCCTCTGCTGCTGAACGACGGCCTGTTTGGCGAAGACTGGCTTCTTTTTGAGATCAAGCCAGGATATCCAACACAACTGGATTTTCTGCTCCATGGCGCAGGCCATCCATTTCTCTATGCCTATTGTGCAATTGCCAATCTATCGGGCCATCCAATTGCATTCATGAAAGCCCTCGCGTTGACTGGCATCTTGGTCGGTGCCGCAAGCCTACGGAGCTTTCTGCTGCACCTGCGCTGGTTTTCCGGCTTTGAAGCTACCGTCTTCGCGTTTTTGGTATGGAGTTACGCCGGATACGAAGATTGGGCGACCAAGCTTACAGCTACCTACATCTTCAGCATGGCGTTGCTTTGCCTGGGACTTAATATCCTCTCCATTCTGATACGAAACAAACGTCCAAACCTACTAATGCGTTTATGTGGTCTTGCTTCAATTTTTTGCAGCTTTTCACTTAATTCCATGATTTTCGCATATGGGCTTGGGTTTGTCGCTCTCCTCCTCGGAGAGCGGTCCGATCTCGGTAACAAAAGGAGCGGAAAATGGAGCAGACCTACAACGATAGCATTGCGTTTCGGCGATTTTCTTGCCGTACCCATCGTTTACTGGATCTCGATCAATTATTTCTTTCCGAAGATTGGTCCGTATCAGCAATACTATTTGATCAGGATTCCGACCGGCGCAGAACTTCTCTCAAGGCTAAGAGATTTTTGGCAATGGGGTTACGTTCACCTAGTAACATCAGGCCTCTTTATTATAAGAACGATGCCGAAATTGCTGCTGATTTCGTTTTCAGGTGCAGGAGCGATCGTATTATTTGCAAGCGGGACAGTGAAGCGTGATTCCGATGGGATATCCGAGCTAAGGTCTGCTGCCTGGTTGCCCCTCTTCGCTATAGTGGCGTTTGTCGTGTTGGCGGCCCCCTATATCGTTTCCGGCATAAGTCCCACCGGGCAGTTCTACGAGTCGCGTCACCTCGTACTTTTTGGTATACCGCTGGGACTAGTATCGATAGCTGGATATCGCATTGTAGCCGCCGTCTCAGCTAAAGATGCTGTTGGTCGCGCCGCAATAGGTTTAGTGATCGCCCTGAACCTCTGCGCACTATGGAATAATTACCTCTTTCAGCAGGCAAGATGGCTTCGCCAAGCGGCGCTTATCGATGACCTTCGGCGAAAATATCCAGAACCGCCCGCAGCCGTATTCAACTTGGTTGACGGTTTTGCCGATCACGGCCATGCCCTCTTTGGAATGACGGAGATAACCGGCGCCTTGCATACAGCATGGGATGCAAGGCCGCTTTTTGGCTTCTGCCGCAGAGCTGAACGTTCCACCATCCTGCAGGAAATGGAGCCGCTTGTGAACAAGGAAGGAAGCGCGTTCCGTGACATGGATATCTGGGGTCCGCAAGCCACGATCGACTTCGTTCCAAATCCACCAATTTTGACCTATTATGCGCTTTCCCTCGCCTACTATCGCGACCTAGTTAGCGTTAGCGCACACGACACCGAGTCGCTTATCGATACATTAGCTAAAGTAAACGTACAGGTAAGCCCGATCACCAACTTGGCGCCGCGAAGCGCCCAATAAGGGTCTCCTCGCCCCCACAGCTTCCCGGGGAGACGATGGGCTAAATGAACCAAGCGCAGAGCGTTGGTCTGGCGCGTTTTGCAAGATGCCGCCCAGCTACTCGACCGCTGCCTGACCGAGGAGCATCGTCATAAGCCGGACGATCAAGGAAATTGACGAAGGCGCAAAATAAGATTCTGCAGCGATAAGACAACGAGACTTTGGGTGCCTACCGCATTCTCTGCCAAAACGATCATCCTATCAGGAGAGGAGTTGCGTCTCTTCCGGGGATCAAGTTCAAACTACGCCGCCTTCGCTTCATCACCGATCCATTGATCAGCCCCACCCGGTATCACAGGCAAACTCCGGGATCTTCGGTATTTAAGAAATACCTGTAACAGCGTCCTGACGGCCGGTGTCGACCGCATCATGATCCAGCTTGGACGAAATTCTCTTGCCGGATCTTCCAAGAAGAACTTTTATTGCTGATGCAACCTGACGATACCGACGTTCAAAAACGAAGGCGAAGACAATTGCCAAAACGTTCGACACAACAATGCCGATCAACGTTCGCGCCACCGATGCCTGAGGGAAAAGAGCATAGATAACCCTAAGGATCGTCAGATGAATCAGAAACAGCGAAAAAGAATAATCAGCAACCAAGGTGATCAGCTTACCGAGCCGCTCCGGAATCAATCTGACCGCCTGTGAAACAACAACGATGCTGAAAAATGAAAATATCAGCATCGGATATTGCCTAATGTTCCAATCGTCACCAGGCGTCCGTTGACGTATCCAGACGATAAGACAAACCAGAAATGCAAACACGAAAAACGGAGCGCACTCTCTATAGCCGCTCATTGACCTCACCGTGAAATACGACGCGAAGCCGAGCAGCCAAAGAACAAATAACGCATGATCGGATTGGGCAATACCTGCGAAGTATGCCAATGGCATCGTTGAAAAAAGAACTGCGACGAGAAAGCAAAGAACCATATTCTTTCGCCGAAGCAAAAAATAAATCGCTCCTACAAAAAAATAGATATGAAACTCGACAGCGACCGACGTCAAATGACCAGCCGTTCCGAAGGTTGAAACCCTCCAGCAGCACGGCACGTTTTGCAGCATCACCAGGTTGCCGAGGTATGTTCGCAAATTTGTCGGGTCACCCCGCATCTCTATGCCGTATCGTTCGGCAAGAACCGTAACGGCACCGATGAGAAGCAATGCGGGGAGGTATGCCGTGTATATTCTCGCGACACGTTCAATACCAAAATCGATAAGACCGTAAGATTCCAATCCTGATTTTGTATCCAGCGTGTACGCAATCAGAAACCCCGACAAAATAAAGAACAGAAGAACGCCATCATTCGGAACAAACGTGTAACCTGTACGGCCGAAATTCATCGCATGCCCAACACAAACCATTTGAGCAGCCATCGCACGCAATAAATCAAGCGTTACTGACGTATCATTCTTTGATCTGTCGAGGCTAAACACAGAATCTCGCCCCTTACACTGCTGACTTAGGATTAATTTCGCTATTGGGCGGCGACTGCAGAACATTCGCCAGACGCTCGGCGCATAAAAGTCCTAACCCACCCAAAAATGGACCGAGAAGACGTGTCTCAGTGAAATCAGCGATCAAGAATACGATCGACAGGTGGACTATAGCAGGCAGTAGAGCAATCGCTGTTGTGCGCGAAACCCCGAGCGGCCGGGTAACAGCAAGAATCATAAATAGCGGAGATGCCAAGCCTATGGCCGTCGTGAGCCCTGAAATATTACCCCACGGTTTCGCAAGGTAATCTCCATGAGTTATTAGGAATGATGAAAAATCCGGAGGAACAGGATTTAAGGAGATCAACATCTGCGGGACAACGATTGAAATGATGATCAACGACGCGAATGTCGTCCATTCCTTGGGCGATGGCCATCGTTTCTCTATCCACGAGATTCCCAGGACGGCAAACGCCGTTGCAAACACCAGGTCGGTCCGCATAAAGCTCATAACAATGCCAGAGATAATCGCGGCAACAAGACGTCCGGACGCTAACAGGAAGAGTTGCCACAAAAAACCACCGGCGAGGAACATTCCGCCCATCCGGCCGCCCCCCAATACAAATGATGCCTGCCCGAAGAATGCGACGGTAAACATATAGAGCCACGCGCCGACAGGCGACACAACAACCGTAGCCAATGCAAACGCCGATATTAGCGTCGCTGAATCGAACATATAATTGATGGCAATGTGCGTGACATAGGTCGATCCTCCTGTTTTGTCATCTCCGAGGATCCAGACATATACTTGGACGATCCAGGCGATCATCGGCCGAATTACACCCTCGACAACATTGTCCGTCAGATAGGAAATTTCGTGATCGAGACTAAATTGCATTTTCTCACGAAGAAAATTTGCCTCGTTGCTAGCAATGGACAAGGCCAAGCCGCAGCAGACCAACAGGCCGGCCATCATCGGTTTAAGAAAATACCTTCGAAAGAAAAACAAAATTGCAAACGGAAGAAGCCAGTCAATCACATCTATTGTTCTATTTATGACGATCCACGAGATGCCAGTCAGTTCATGAATGCGTCCTGACTGACGATCGGCGGTAAACCACAGAATTACTGCGATGTTCGATACGATCCAAAAGCCGAACAAAAGCTTGAGCGTAGGCGTTCGCAAATCAGTATCCTCAACAATCAGACGTCGCCGTATCCATGCTTGCGGGGTAGTTGTACTTCAAGGGTGTACAACGTCAAGGCTTGTCGGTAGCTGCGATCCGCTCGATGCGGGATGTCGCTTGAGGGCACCAGCAAAGCCCAACCATCAATGCTGCAGAATGCCCGCAAGGTTCATGTGCGCTGGACGAGAGTGTTCGATGCCCAAGAGCGTTCTGTGATTGTCGTTGGAGCGCTGCAGGTGAAGGCTCCCTAACGTAACCCCCTGGCAGGTCGTGACGGTGGTCGCCCTGCCGCCAAACGGTTTCAGGAAATCGAAAACCCTGCTCCCGAAAATGTCCACAACAGACATCTCTCGCGCACCGAGCGCAGGGATTTCGCCAAACTCCCTTTCGAGTTGCTCCCCATCCTCTCGTATCAAGATGGAAGCGGGATGCGCCGTTACCGCATATTCGGGATCGGACGAATGGTTGATCAGCATGAGGCTGCTCACGACATCCCTCGTCGCAATTATCTTCGGATTGATGCCCGTGAATCCGACGTGAGCCTTGAGTCTGCCCTCGTTCAACGGCCGGGCGAATGCACCAGTACGATAGATTGCGACGTTATCCTGATCGATGTAAGTCATCGAGAAGCTTGCCGGCGACGAGCGATAACCGTCCATCCGGCCTCGCGACATCACAGCGACGACGAGATAATCCTCGACCGGCAACTTCAGGTCTTTCAGAAGCTTGGTGAAGTCGACGTCAACGGAGGCACCTGGCTTGTAGCTCAAGGGAAGCTCATAGCTCGCACGATACTCGCCATCACGCGAGAGAATATGAAGCCTGAAACGCAGGTTCTTGCTTAAGCCAGACATCGCCAGACTGCCCAGCTCCGGGACCAGATCCTTCACCGTTTCGAGAAAGTTTTTTCTCAGGCTGCCCGCGACAAGGCTTCGGAGATACTTGATATCGACCGGTCGATACCAGGCGGGGATGGAAAATCCCATCCGGCATTCAAGCCCCGAAAATGTCGGGAATATGAATCTCGGCTCATAGGGCCGCCAGGGGCTTGAAGGAAATCGGCTCACCGGACCACCCCTCCTAAAAATGATGCAGGCTAAACTTGCCGTTGGCAAATTCGTAATAGCTGAACGGGCTTGCGATATTTGTGCCCTTGAATTCCATCGCAAAACTGTCGGCATGGCCAACGAGACGCCGCGCATCGGGAAACAAATCCAGGGTACTTATACGGCAAGCTCCCATCGGTGAAATGCGGGGAAGCGTCCGCTCGGCTAAAACCGTGCCGTCCAATGCAACAAGCGCTGCCGTTCCCACGGCCGCTCCATCCAGAGCTAGGCACGGGTTGACAAGCACAACACCGGACCATTCCAAGAAGCGGGCCAGATAGGTTTGAACCCACGCGGAGGTTGGAAAAGACTCTGCCGCAACCGGCTCGCGCTCATGCGACAACGTAATCGCGCCGTGCCGCGAATAATATTGTGCATAGTAGCCGGTGGTAACCTTTTTGCCCGACCGGACCTTCGCCTCGTGCTTCGGCATCAAGGTCATTGCCACCGTGCCCGAAACGTTCGAACTGAGGTCAGAAGTGTTCAATTGCAACTGCCCATTCAGCCCTAGATCTTTGTGAAAATAACCTGTCTGGTTACCCGCACCATCGAACAACCAAACATGGGCAGCCGCTTCAGGGTGCTCTTTCAGGAAAATCGAGAAATAATTGAAGGCGCATACTTCCGTCGTGACGATTTCATCGTTCCGGAGGTAAAGCACCGCAGGAGGATACCCACGGGTGACCGCTTCATCGATCGTCAAATCACCGGACATTCAGAAAACCCCGCATAGGAAGGTGCCGGCGCTTATCCGATTCCATTCCATATCCGCGCAGACACCCACGGCAAAGCCGATCTTCGGCATTCATCAAGACGTTGAAGTCCCGCAGCAGAAGGCCTCCTTACGCTCAGACACATCGAGAATCAACCGGGAACGACGGACCATTGCTTGCCTGTCTAAAGCGGGGCGTGACAGGTCCGTTGACAGCGAATATCCAACGGCGGAGATCAGTCCAAAGAGACCAAAAACGCAATACTACCGGCCAATTTGGGATTCCAGAAGCCGGGGGCAACGGAACTCTGCGCGTCCCCTCATCGGCGTCGCTACAACGGCCGTCAACATACGGCTGACCGCCTTGGCGGCTTAACAAGCTTTGGGGTAATTCCGGGACGAAAAAAGTGCCTTTAGGGATAACCACCACAAGAGCGGAATCACGTGAATACTTTATAACACAGATAGCGTTGCGACGACGGCATCCAAACCCGCCATCGGGCGAAATCTGAACCTTGCGGCTCTGGGCAATTCGCGTGCCTGTCAGCCCTCTCGGGATCATGGATATGTGGATCGGCACGATTTTGTTGACGTTGCTTTTCTTCCTGATCTGTCTGGGGTTCGGATTGTTCATCCTGGCGATGTCATCAATCGCCGTGATCGAAAAGTCCCACCTGACGAAGCTCGAGATGATCGTGCTGGGGCTTACCATTGGTGGCCCCGGCACCAGCATCTTCCTGCAACTGCTTTCTCTCATTTATGAGAATCTGTATGCCGATCTCGGCATTCTTCTGCTCATTTCATTGGCGGGGTTCGCGGCAACCACAAACATTTGGCTTCCGCGCCGAGAAGATCGCGACGAACTCGCGCTATGGGCTACGCTCTCGATCTCGGCAGCATTGATAACTTGGTGGTGGTCGTTTGGCGCCTTTTCCGACTTCCCCTTCGGCGACATCGGCGCGGACGTCCACTGGATAAAGACCGCCCAGGAATATGCCGACACTGGAATAATAAATCCTTATGCAAGCCAATCCTACCCTGACCTTCGCTCAGCGCTCGCTGGCGCCCTCTCCGGCACGTTCGGCCTCGACCTGTTGCAATTCAACTGGTCCTATCGTTACTTTTCGATCCTTTGTCTGATGATTTTTTTCTATTCGATCGCCGATGGACTGTTCCTCGATCGTCACAGGAAGTGGTTTGCTTTCTCTTTTGCGGCCGCAACCAACACACTCGGGCTATTGACCAATGGCAGTCTGGCGGTGGCAAGCAGCTTCGTCTTTCTGAGCGCGCTGATCAAAACCGGCGCGAAGACGGATCGATCGAAGGTTCTCTCCGTGTCCACCTTGACTGCCGCCGGCGGCGCATTCTTATCCATCCTATCCGCTTTTCTCCTCAACAATAATGCGCTGATGCTGGCGCTGATGGCCGCGGCCGCGCTGGCCTTTAACGTTCTGAACCGGAGCGGAAACATCGCGAAGAAGATCGCTTCTAACGCGTTTGTAAGCGTCATGTGGTCCATGGCGCTAATGCTCGCTCATCGCGGGGCTTACCTGTTTGTTCCGATCTCAATCTTCGGGTGGCTTTTTTACATTGGCGTCGTCAATGTTATTTCCGGTTCGTTCTTACGATCGAAAAAAGCTCTCTGGATTCTGTCACTGGCACTTCCATCCATTTGTATGTTGGTGCTGGCCAACGTCGTGGCCACACGTCTCGGCTATATTCCCGCGGTGCGAGGCGACGAGTTCTTCTCACACATCACACTCCTCGTGTTCGGAAAGCCGATCGAGCCCGGGGACGATATGGTGCTCGGGGCCGGATCAGACGTCGCAGCGATAGAAATCAGCCGGGCAATCGGGCCGCTCTTTGCTGCGGGAATCGGATTGATGATTGCTTGGTGGTGTGCCACCCATCGGCCTGCGCGTTTGGCGCAATCGATAAACTCGCAATCCCAGGGCAGAAACATTGCCCTACTGTTTTGGTCGTGGATCTCTGGTTGCGTTCTTTGTATGGTCGCCCTCTCCGGCTTCCCATTTCTGTATCGCATCGCTTTCATCATATCCGGCCTTTTCACAGTCACAGCGACCGAGTTATTTTTTCAATTATTCAAGGATCCGATCGCTGCTAATTCGAGCGGACGACGGATCGTCGCTGTAATTACCGCGGCTGTTGTGGCGGCACTTGTCATCGGCGTTTACTCGTTTAGCTGGACACCAAACTTGGGATATAGCGGATATCAGGCGATGCTGCGGCCCTTGGAGATGACCGGCGTCGCCTTGGTTCTGCTTTCCGCCACCCTCACATTCGCACCGGTTCGCCGGCTCCAGATCTTCGGTCTCGCCGTGGTCATCGGCCTCAGCGTCGTCGTTGATCGATCGGGAATTTCTGCGCTTTTCAAGGTTTATAGCTACGGCCAGCTTCCGGACCATGCGACAGCGGTTTCGCATTACGACGCAAGCGATCTGAAAACGGCCCTCTGGCTGCATAACAACATCCGCGATTTCGTCATTGTTTCGGACCCGTACACCCTGGGGTTCGCGGAGGCCATCACCGGCGCACCTGGAATCTACCTCTTCTCGAATCTCGATACCGTCAATGAAATGACCGCAAGCCGGGTCAAACGTGTCATTTCAGCGATCACGGAGACCACCAGCGACACGGGGGGTCAAGCACTCCGGGCCTGCAAGTCGCTGTTCCCACTCCTGGCAAGCCTGAACGAGGAAATTCGGGCGCAAATATCTGGCAAAAATCTCGCTCAAGGCGTTCTCAAGCCGGTCAAGCCCACGGAATCCATCGATGAAAGGCAGCTACTGGAAAAAGACATCCCGCACAGCGGGGCCGACATCCTGCGCCAAATGCAAGTCCTCAATGGCGCAGAGAAGAAATGGAATATAGTAACGATCGTCAATCCCCGAACCATTCAATGGCTCCATTTGAACAACAGCGAACGGCTATCCTATTTTCCGATCGACGAACCGCTCAAAGAAGTCTCGAAGGCGTTGGGCGGCGGACCTTTCCGCACGCTTTTCTCGGATAACCAAAATGCGGTCATCCTGATTGAATGTACCAAGGACACGATCGGTTCATACGGCAAGGCGTTCTAGCTATTGCCTAACGTAGTTGGGGATAGCAATAAAATGACTCCACAGCACGTAGGAGGAACCCAATCGCGCTGTCATAGCCTTGATCTCTACTCCTCTGTTCCGGCAAACGATCGTCGACACCAGCCAATTCGAACACGACAGCGCCGCACTGTCCAAACGATTGGTTTTTGATATGCCTCGGACACACGCTCTAACTGACGACAACATCGAGATTGAGCTGACTGCTGCGTCGGCTGCCGACTGCCGCGCGGCGTATTGCGCTATCGCCGATCGAATAGAACAGCGGCACAACGTTCTGTTCGACCAAAACGCAAAGGTGTTGCAAGCAGCTATTGACGATTACCGGGAGCGATCTATCCAGCTCAAGAAATGGGAAGACGGAGACTTACAATTGGGTTCTCAGTCGTCCGCCGGAAAAGATTCGAAATCTGGGCTTGGCATAGCCTGGAACGATACCAAGGAGCGGCTGCGTCGCCTTGAGGCAGTCAAGCTTCTCGTAACAAGAACTATGTTCCCTGCAGAATCCGAAGTTTATATGAACGGGCCTCTGTCACACAACACGGTTCGGCTATCCGCTCTCGCGGGGCTCGCCGTCGTTCTTTCCTCGTTGCTGCTTCTGCTGGGCCTAGAGCTACGCCGATCGACCGCAAGGAAACCGGAGATATGATCTCGACAGCGGAGCACATCGCCGTTTTGTGCTCGGGCCTCGCGTTTTTACTTCTATTATTTTACATCGTTAGCTGGCGGCCTGTAATATTCGTCAGTTTCTTTTTCATCATCTTTACCTTGGCGTGGCGAACGTTGGCCACGATCTATACTGGCGGCTCGCGCACCATCTCATCTCCGAGTATGGAGTCCTTTTTTTCATTTTGGATCGGATTGATGTTTGCTGCCGGATATCTCCGCGAACATAGATTTCACGTCCGCATGGTTGCTCTCTTGTGCGCCATGCTGGCATATTCATTCCTGACTGGAAGCCGATTTTCGGCGTCCTATAGTTTGTGCAGTTTTTTCATTTTACCTTGGGCAGCCGTGCTCGCCGCACAGCCGCGACTTGCGGATCGTTCGTTTTCCTGATTGGTCAGACCTTTGTCTCACACAGATCGCGCCTCGTTGGCGTCGGTTTCGTTATCTCCCTGACGATGGTGATCTCTTTCGCGCTGTACAACAACCTTACCAATGTCAGAGGTTACGTAGGCGACCAAGTCTGGCACGAACTCTTTGAACGGGTATTGATTCAGCCAAGCGAGATCGGGTGGGCATCATTCGAACGGGTTTTCGAGAGCGGACAATTCGAACCCTCGGTAGCCTTCAACTTCCTGTTTCAAGATCCAATCGATCCGAACCGAAATACGACAATTCAGTATTTAATGTTCGCAACCATTGGCGAACCTCGGACCACCGATCAGGTGTTGACGGGGTTTCAACTGGCGGGCGGCTTTCCCGAAATCTTCTTCGAACTGTTTGGGTCATATCTGGCGTGGCCCTTCTTGCTTGGCGCCGGTTGCATTGCAGCAGCCCTGACCGGCTACGTTATCAGGGGAACAATGCTTGGCCACTATGCTTCGGCCCTCTTGGGCGTCTATGTCTTATACGGGTTCTATGTGATGTATATCGAAGGCATGCTGAATTTTGTAATGCCGTGGACCTATTGGGTGAAGGTGGCAGCATTTGCCCTGGTCTTGGCTATCGAGCATAGCCTGACCAATGGAAGGCTATCCCTGGCGCCCGAGAATTTGCTTACAAAATTGAGATCAAAGGCTTGACTTCAATGGGTCCGCAACCCTTTGGTAAAATACAAACCATCGGGCCCAGGCCTGACGGCGGCAAGGACATACTGTGCTGAGACAAGCCGTCATTCTGGTCGGAGGACTCGGCACGCGGCTCGGGGAGCGGACCAAAACAGCGCCGAAGCCGATGCTGCATATCGGCGGACGGCCGTTTCTCGATACGCTGATCGATGAACTGGTACGCTACGACCTGTTCGATCAAATCCTGCTGCTTGCCGGTCATAAGGCCGAGAGCATTCGAGCGAGGTACGAAGGTGCCGTCAGGGGGCGTGCATGTCTTACCGTTTCGTTGGAGCAGACCCCGCTGGGAACCGGCGGCGCACTACTTCACGCGAGAGAGTTGCTGCAAGATCGCTTCCTGCTTCTCAACGGCGATTCGTTTTTCGACTTCAACATTCTCGATCTTATTTCGCGCGCAGGCTCCAGTCTCGTCCACATGGCGCTGCGCGCCGATGTCGCCGGTGACCGGTATGGCCGCGTTGTGCTCGACAACGGCATGATCCGTGCGTTCATCGCACCGGGTCAGGGTGCAGCCGGCCCCGTCAACGCCGGCATCTACGTCATCGACCGGTCGATCATTACCGAGATCAAACAGCTCCCGGCCTCGCTTGAGCAAGACGTTTTCCCCGCGCTTGCCGCCAGGGGCGCCATGAGCGGGACAGCCTATCGCGGCTATTTCATCGATATTGGCATCCCCGAGGATTTTGCGCGCGCCGACAGCGAATTGAATGCACGATTGAGAAGGCCAGCGGTGTTTTTCGACCGCGATGGCGTGCTCAACCATGATTCAGGCTACACCTTCGAACCAAACAAGCTGCAATGGATCGAGGGGGCCAGGGAAGCGGTGAAGGCGGTCAATGACGCCGGATATTTTGCCTTCGTCGTCACCAACCAGTCAGGCGTCGCCCGGGGCTTTTATCAAGAAAGCCACGTGCAAGCCCTGCACCGCTGGATGGCGGACGAAATGGCCGTGATCGGGGCTCATATCGACGCCTTCGAATATTGCCCGGATCATCCCGACGGAACGGTAGAGCGGTATCGCCGCGTCAGCAAGCGGCGCAAGCCCGCCCCAGGGATGATCACGGATCTGATGGCCCGCTTTCCCGTCAACACAGCCGACAGCCTTCTGATCGGTGACAAGGAAGGCGACCTGCAGGCGGCGCGGGCGGCGGGTGTGCTAGGCTATCTCTTTTCCGGCGGTAATCTTGAGGTCTTTGTGAAACGACACTTGCCCATCAGGCCCGATTCCAAGCCAAAATAGCTTCTCCGACCCGCCTCGCTGGCTCCCTCAGGATGCGGGACAGCCCCGAACTGGCCAGATTTCAGCAACTGATCAAGGCTTGGTTGCGCCCGGCAACCGATGTGCTATAGCGCCATCGCATTGCGAACACTTGAATAATCGCCTTTTGGGGTCCGATATGAACGATCTGAAGGACGCCCGGGTACTCGTCACCGGCAGCGACGGATTCATCGGCTCGCACGTGGTCGAAGAACTGGTCAGAGCAGGCGCGACGGTCAAAGCCATCGCCTATTACAACTCTTTCAACTCCTGGGGCTGGCTCGACACCGTTCCCACCGACGTCATGAAATCGGTTGAAGTCGTCGCCGGCGACATTCGCGATCCCCATTTCATGATCGCGGCGGCGGCCGGATGCACCGACGTCATGCATTTGGCGGCACTGATCGCGATTCCATTTTCCTACATCGCTCCCGACTCCTATGTCGAAACCAACGTCCGCGGCACGGTGAATGTGCTGCAAGCCGCCCGCCATGCCGGCGTGCGCCGCTTCGTGCAGACATCGACCAGCGAAGTCTATGGCACCGCGCAGTTCGTACCGATCAAGGAGAGCCATCCACTGGTCGGACAATCACCCTATTCGGCCTCGAAGATCGCCTCGGACCAGATGGCGCTATCGTTTCACGCCTCCTTCGACATGCCAGTGGTCGTCATCCGGCCGTTCAACACCTACGGGCCGCGGCAATCGGCGCGCGCCGTCATCCCGACGATCATCAGCCAGCTTGCGTCGGGCAAGCGCAAGATCCGCCTTGGCGCGGTCGGCCCGACCCGCGACTTCTCGTTTGCGACCGATACCGCGCGTGGCTTGATTGCAGGGCTCACGGCGCCCGCCGACCAGACCGTCGGCCAGACCATCAATCTCGGCAGCGGCTTCGAGATATCGGTCGGCGACACCGCCAGCATGATCGCCGAAGTCATGGGAACCGAACTCGAGATCGAGACCGACGAGGCGCGGCTTCGACCCGGCAACAGCGAAGTGGAGCGCCTTTGGGCCGACAATTCCAAGGCCCGCCAGCAATTGGGCTGGTCGCCTGAATTCGGCGGGATCGACGGCCTGCGGCGCGGACTGGAAAAGACCGCGCAATGGTTTATGGACCCGGCAAATCTCGCGCGCTACAAAGCTGACGTCTACAACGTATGAGGAGACGGTGAGCATTCCGACAGCGAAATCCGACCGTTTTGACGTGCGAGCGGTCGTTGCCGCCGTCCAGCGCGCCGTGGGAACGCCGAATGGCACCCTTGCTCTGCACGAGCCGGTATTCGCGGGAAACGAACTTGCCTATCTCGATGAATGCATCAAGAGCACATTCGTATCGTCGGTCGGCAAATTCGTCGACCGCTTCGAGGACATGCTCGCGGAATATACCGGCGCCAAGCGCGCGATCGCGGTCGTCAACGGCACCGCCGCCCTGCACACCTGCTTCAGGCTGGCCGGCGTTGAGCCGGGCAACGAAGTCATTTCGCCGGCGCTGACCTTCATTGCCACCACGAATGCGATCGCCTATTGCGGCGCGACACCGCATTTCATCGATAGTTCGCTCAAGACACTCGGCATGGATGCGCAGGCGCTCGGCACTCGCCTTGATGCGATCGCGCAGCGAAAGCCTGAGGGCACGATCAATCGCGAAACCGGCCGCCGAATCGCTGCGATCGTTCCGATGCACACGTTCGGTCATCCGGTCGATATGGACGAGATCTCGGCGATCGCGCGGCAGTGGGAAATTCCTCTGGTCGAAGACGCCGCTGAATCGTTGGGATCGACCTACAAGGGCCGTGCGGTCGGCTCACGGGCACAGTTCGCCGCGCTAAGCTTCAACGGCAACAAGATCGTAACCACCGGAGGCGGCGGCGCCATCCTCACCAATGACGAGGAACTCGGCCGCCGGGCCAAACATATTACGACCACAGCAAAGCTGCCGCACAAATGGGCGTTCGTGCATGACGAAATTGGCTTCAATTACCGATTGCCCAATCTGAATGCGGCGCTCGGCTGTGCCCAGCTCGAACAGCTCGACGGCTTCCTCAAAAACAAGCGCCGGCTTGCCGACGCCTATGATCGCGCTTTTGCAAACATTCCCGGCGTTCAATTCGCGCGCGAGCCGGAAGGAACCAGCAGCAATTACTGGCTGAATGCCATCCTGCTTGATGAAGCGCATGCTTCCCTCCGCGACGAAGCGCTGACCGAATTGAATGCCGCAGGTTTCGGAGCACGCCCGGCATGGACACTGATGCACCGGCTTCCCATGTTCAGCGAAAGCCCGCGCGGCGACCTCAGCGTCTCGGAATCGATCGAACGGCGGCTGATCAATCTGCCGAGTAGCGCCAGTATACAGGCCCGCGATGACTAATACTTCCCGCAAGATCTGCTTTGTGACCGGCAGCCGGGCCGATTTCGGCCTGCTGGTCTGGCCGATGCGGGCGATCCGTCAGACAGCCGGGCTGACACTGCAACTCGCAGCCACCGGCATGCATCTCTCGCCCGAATTCGGCTATACTGTCAGCAATATCCGCGATGAGGGGTTCAACGTCGATGAAACCGTCGAAACCCTGCTCAGCAGTGATTCCGGTGTAGGCGTCGCCAAGTCGGTCGGGCTTGGCGTCATCGGCTTTGCCGATGCGTTCGCGCGGCTAAAGCCGGATCTCGTCGTCGTGCTGGGCGATCGCTACGAAACACTGGCCGCGGCACAGGCGGCGATGTTCATGCGGCTGCCGATGGCGCATCTGTTTGGCGGCGACGTCACCGAAGGCGTGGTCGATGAATCGACCCGCCACACCATCAGCAAGATGGCGCATTTGCATTTCACCAGCAACAAGGATTCGACACGGCGGCTGATGCAGCTTGGCGAGCACCCGTCGCGCATCCATACCATCGGCTCGCCTGGGATCGACGCCATCAAGCGCTTGGAGCTGATGGACCGCGAGACCATCGGACGCGAAGCCGGAATGGCGCTCGGTCCGCGCAATGCGCTCGTTACCTTCCATCCGCTGACGATCGAGGCCGGCCGCTCCGTCAGCGCTCTGGACGAACTGTTCGCGGCGCTATCGACGCTCGATCCGGAGTTCCGTCTCTTCTTCACGCTCTCCAATGCCGACGCCGAAGGCCGCGCGCTGAACGGACGGATCGAAGCATTCGCGGCAAGCCGCCCGAACACCGCCGCGGTGGCTTCGCTCGGGCAGCTTCGCTACATCAGCCTGATGAACCAGGTCGATATGGTGATCGGCAACTCCTCCAGCGGTGTGCTGGAAACACCCTCACTCAACGTCCCCACGGTCGATATCGGCGACAGGCAAAAGGGGCGCGAGCGCGCGGCTTCGGTTTTCAATACACCGCCCGAGCAAAAGGCGATCGCCGCGGCGATCTCGAAGGCGCTGCTCCGCGGCCGGCAGCCCACCGTCAGCCCCTATGGCGACGGCGAATCCAGCAAGCGCTTTGCCGATGTAATCGCCGCCATTCCGGACTTCCGCCAGTTGCTGAAAAAAGGTTTTTACGACATGCCGCCTGGCGGGGATGTTTCATGACAACGCCCCGCACGCTGATCATCGCCGAAGCCGGCGTCAATCATTCCGGCAGCCTGGAAACCGCGCTCGCGCTGGTCGACGCGGCCGCGGATGCCGGCGCTGACGTCGTCAAATTCCAGACCTTCAATGCCAGTGCGCTGGCCGGACGTTCGGCGCAAAAGGCTGATTACCAGCAGCGCGCGACCGGTTCGTCGGAAAGCCAGTTCGCGATGCTGCAACGGCTGGAATTGCCGCAATCCGCGCACCATGCGCTGATCGCACATGCCGGGAAACGCGGCATCGAGTTCCTCTCGACGCCGTTCGATCATCCATCGCTCGAATTTCTGCTTTCGCTGAAACTGCCACGCATCAAGATCGGATCGGGGGATCTGACCAATGCGCCGCTGTTGCATGCGGTTGCCGGGGCCGGCATGACGCTGATCCTATCGACCGGCATGGCGACGCTGGGAGAGATCGAGGAGGCGCTGGGCGTGCTCGCCCACGGCTATTCAGGCAGTGGCGGAACGCCGGGTATCGCGGCATTCCGAGCGGCATGGCGCGATCCGGCAGCGCGTCAGCACCTGGCCCGGCATGTCAGCCTGCTGCATTGCACGACCGAATATCCCTGCCCGACCGCTGACGTGAACCTTGCGGCCATGGCGGCGATGCGCGGCGCGTTCCAGTTGCCGGTCGGCTATTCCGACCACACCGATGGCTTCGAGATATCGCTGGCGGCCGTCGCGCTCGGCGCCGGCATCATCGAAAAGCACCTCACCCTCGACCGCAACGCCGAGGGACCGGATCATGCGGCGTCGCTGGAACCTGACCACTTCAAACGCATGGTATCGGCCATCCGCAATATCGAAGGTGCGCTGGGCGACGGCGTCAAGGCGCCAAAGGCTTCCGAGGTCGGAAATATTCCGGTGGCACGAAAAAGCGTCGTCGCGGCTCGGCCGCTCAAAGCCGGCGAAATCATCGGCCCCGCCGATATCACGATGAAACGGCCCGGCTCAGGCCGTCCGCCGATTGATTATTGGTCGCTGATCGGGACGGCTGCGGCGCGGCCCTATGACACGGACGATCAGCTATGAATTGGCACGGCCGCCGGCTTGGCGGGGAATCCGCTCAGCGCGGACGCCTCCGGACATGAGGCCGTGACAAGCGCGCCCATCGCCACAAACGAATCCCTACCGATCGAGATATGATCGCGCACGCGGCTGCCGAGGCCGATGAAGCAGTTCTCGCCGATGATGGATGCGCCACCGATGACACTTCCAGGGCAGATATGGGTGTAGCTATCGATCCTGACATCGTGTTCGACGACTGCGCCGGAATTGATGATGCAGTGATCTCCGATCGTGGTTCGCGCATTCACGATGGCCCCGGGGAGCACGGCGGTACCGACACCGAGCTTCGCGAAAGACGAGACGATCGCGCGCGGATGCACCAGCGATGCCCATTTGGTAATTCCCAGCCGACTCACGAGGGTCTTGCGCGCGCCGCCCGCCCGCATGGCGCCGACCCCCAGGATGAAATGCGCGTCGGGATATTTATTGATGACGGCATCCGTTCCGAGATAGTCAGCCTCACCAAGCTCACCGGGTTGCCTGTCGATGAAACCGACGAGGCGGAATTTGTCGGATTGCATCGCCAGTTCATAGACCATGAACGCGTGCTCGCCGCCGCCAATGATGATCAGATCGTCCATTCGTGCTCCCTGCAAAGATGGAGTTTAGCCGCGAAAGGCTTGGCGTTCAAACGGCTGGCCCAAGGGAGCGAAAAGGCCAACGCCGCCCGCTCCAAAGGCTGAAAAAAAGGCGATCTCAAACCAAAACCGGCATTAACGGACGGGGGTCATGAGGCAACGTCCCGCCATTTGGGATTGACGCCGCCATTTGCAGCCGCGATATACCGGAATCCACCGTCGAACGCCGTCAATATCTGGCGATTACGAGGCGAAATAGCCATGAACTCCTGGCGCAAAGCCATCGTTGGAACGCAGGCGACTGTAGGCGAGGCGATTGCTGCGATCGAGAGCGGCAGCATCCAGGTCGCTCTGGTGCTGGATGGCTCGAATCGCCTGCTCGGCGTCGTCACCGACGGCGACGTCAGGCGCGGCTTGCTGCGCGGAATTACGCTATCGAGCCTCGCCATCGAGGTGATGAATCCCAGGCCCGTGTCGGCATCCGCGACGCTGACGCGGGAGGAACGGCTGCATCTGATGCGGCAAAAATCCATCAAGCAGCTTCCGTTGCTTGATGACAGCGGTCAGTTGGTCGACGTCGAGACGTTCGATGAGTTGCTCGAAGCGCCGAACTATCCGAACCCGGTTCTCATCATGGCGGGCGGACTCGGCGAACGGTTGGGCGCGCTGACGCGCGACCGTCCCAAACCGATGCTCGATGTCGGCGGACGACCATTGTTGGAAACCATCGTCCGCAATGTCGTCCAGCAGGGCTTCAGGAACGTCTTTATATCGGTGAACTACAAGGCCGAGATGATCGTGGATCATTTCGGCGACGGCTCGGCGCTGGGCGCCGCGATCCAGTATATTCATGAAACGGAGCGGCTCGGAACCGCGGGCGCGCTGGGGCTATTGCCGGAGCCTCCCGGTCTGCCGATGGTCGTCACCAATGGCGACATTCTCAGCACCATCAACTACAGCGCCCTGCTCGACTTCCATAACGGCACGCCTGCAGACGCCACCATGGCCGTGCGCGAGCACAAGGTTCATGTTCCCTACGGCGTCGTCTCCGCGTCCGATGGCTATCTTCAGACCATCCGGGAAAAACCGACCGAGTCCTGGTTCGTGAGCGCCGGCATTTACGTGCTCGGGCGCGCGGCGTTCGATTATGTCGACCGCGGCGTGCGGATCGATATGCCGGCGGTGCTGGAACGCATCGTCGCCAACAACGGCCGTGTCGCTGTCTATCCGATCCGGGAATACTGGCTCGATATCGGCCGGATGGAAGATTTCGAACAGGCTCACGCAGAGTTCAACGAGGTCTTCCCGTGACCCTGCCGGATACCGTCGTCATCGGTCTCGGTTCGATCGGGCAACGGCATGCGCGCGTGCTGCAAGAGCTTGGATGCCGCGTCGCGACCGTGAGCCGTCGCGGCGTCGGTGACTATCCTACGATCGCCAGCGCCATTGCTGCGAGCCGCCCGGAATATGCGGTGATCGCCACCGAGACAGCGTGCCATGCCGACTCGCTTCGCGAACTCGCCGATGCCGGCTTTCGCGGATCGGTGCTGGTCGAGAAGCCGATTTTCGCGCATGCCGGGCCGGTTGCCGATTATCCGTTTGCCAGCCTCTCCATCGGCTACAATCTGCGTTTCCATCCGGTGATGACGGCATTGGCCGAACGGGTGCGCGGACGGCGGGCAATCACGGTCTCAGCCTATGTCGGCCAGGACATCCGCGACTGGCGGCCGGGGCGCGACCATCGCACGACGGCGTCCTCAACGGAGGAAGCCGGTGGCGGTGTGCTACGGGATCTCAGCCATGAACTGGATTACCTGATATGGCTGTTTGGGCCGTGGCGCCGGGTGGCCGCGCTTGGCGGCGCATCGGGCGCCCGGCAGATCGCCGTGGACGATCACGTTAGTCTGCTGCTTGAGATGAGCCATTCGCAGGCCGTGCAGGTACACATGGACTATCTGGATCGGCCCGGCATCCGAACGATACGGGTCAATCTGGAAGACGAGACAATTGAAGCTGATATCGCTGGCGGACGGCTCACCATCAATGGTGAGCCTCGTGATTATCCGAGTGAACGCGATCGGAGCTACAAAGAGATGCACCTTGCCGCGATCAAGGGCCTTGAGCCGACCTGTTCCTTGCTGGAAGGGCTCGCGGTGGTGGATCTGATCGATGCCAGCGAACGTGCGCTACGTGCGCAAGCCTGGATATCGGCATGACCCTGCTCTGCACGATATGCGCGCGCGGCGGCTCCAAGGGCGTGGTCGGCAAGAACAGCCGCGATCTCCTGGGCAAGCCGTTGCTGGCATGGACCATCGGGCAGGCTCGGGAGACCGGTCTTTTCGAGGCGATTGCCTTCAGCAGCGATTCCGACTTTCTGCTCGATGCCGCCTTGAAAGCCGGCGCGGATATCGCGATCAAGCGTCCCGACGAGATGGCGACGGACGCCGCCCCCAAACTTCCCGCGATACGCCATTGTCTCGAGCAGGCCATCGCCCGCACCGGAAAGCTCCCCGAGATCTTTGTCGACCTCGACGTCACCTCGCCGCTGCGGCTGCCCTCCGACATCACCGGCACGGTCGAACTCTTGAAGTCATCCGGCGCGCGCAACGTCATCACCGGCGCGCCCGCGCATCGTTCGCCCTATTTCAATCTGGTGGAAGCGCGCGCCGACGGCACGGTAGGCCTGTCCAAGGTCGCCGATCCGCCAATCGTACGCCGCCAGAATGCGCCACGCTGTTTCGACATGAACGCCTCGATCTACGCCTGGCGCGTCGGCACATTCCTGGAACATCCGGCCGTATTCTATCCGGACACACGGTTGTTCGAGATGCCACAAGAACGCTCCGTCGATATCGATTCCGACCTCGATTTTACGCTGGTGGAACTCCTGCTCCGGAAACGGCTGGCGTCCACGGGGATCAAGCCATGACTGGATTCAAGAATCTGTTCGACCTCAGCGGACGTACTGCTGTTATCACCGGCGGATGCGGAATTCTGGGACGCCGTTTTGCCGAAGGCCTCGCCGAGTTCGGCGCCAAGGTGGCTCTTCTCGATCTGGACGGGCCCGCGGTTCAGACCGCCGCATCCGAACTGTCGGCGCCCTTCGCCGGCCAAGCGAAGGGCTATGCCTGCGATATCACGCAGCCCGACGCCATTCGCCGTGTTGCAGGGGCGGTCGAAGCCGATCTTGGGCCGGTCTCGATCCTGCTCAACAACGCCGCCAGCAAGACCCGCGACATCGACGCCTTCTTCGCACCAATCGCAACCTTTTCGCTGGAAACCTGGCGCGAGATCATGGCGGTCAATCTCGACGGCATGTTCAATGTCGCCCAGGTTTTTGGGACCCTGATGGCCGAGCGCGGCTATGGCAGTATCGTGCAGACCGCCTCGATTTACGGGCTGATGGCGCCGGATCAGCGCATTTACGAGGGCTCCGAATATCTGGGGCGCGCGATCAACACACCGGCGGTCTATACGGCTTCAAAAGCCGGCGTCATTGGACTGACGAAGCATCTCGCCACCTATTGGGGCGCCCAAGGCGTGCGGGTCAACACGCTGACACCTGGCGGCGTCGAGAGCGGACAGAACGACACCTTCAAGCAGCGCTATGGCGCACGCGTTCCGCTCGGCCGGATGGCGCGCGCCGACGAGATGGTCGGCGCGGTGCTGTTCCTCGTGTCCGACGCGGCGTCCTATGTCACCGGTCAGAACATCGCGGTCGATGGCGGCCTGAGCGCGTGGTAATGCAGCCACGATGATAAAACGCCTGATCCAGAACACCATCATCTCGACCGTCGCATTTGGCATCGCCGCACTGCTCGGCCTGATCGTCATTCCGGTGATCATCCGCACCTGGGGCGTGACGGAATTCGGCCTCATTGTCCTCGCGCGCTTGCTGCTGCCGACCGGCATGATGGGCTTACTGGACCTTGGCCTGTCGGAGGTGACGACCCAGGTGGTCGCGCGCGCGAGGGAGCATCGCAACTGGAACCTTGCTGGCCGTCAGCTTTCGTTTCTGACAGTGCTATCGATTCTGCTCGCATTGGTCTTGAGCACTGCGATCTGGCTGGCCGCACCGTACCTTACCATCATTATGAGGGTTGATGCCGATCACGCCGAGAAATTTACGGAAATTCTGCACTATACGGCAATCGGAAATCTAATTCTGATTCCGGCGCTAGTGTGGGAAGGCGTCATCAAGGGATTCGAGCGCTATAACCTGTTGCGATTTTCGGAACTTTCATCAACCGTTACTTATGTTGTATTGACCATCTGGGCTTCGAAAGCTTCGGCATCGTTCGACATTGTCGCTTATATCTATCTCGCTACTACCGTAATGCGCGCCCTTATGATACTCGCGGCTGCCATCACTGCCCTTGCTGGAAAGATCAGGTTGTCGGCCTGGACCGAAGAAATCCAGCGCGAATTGTTACACCGGTGTTGGCTGTTTGCTCAAGGCAAGCTCATCGGCGGCATCGCATTGCCCATTCAACCTTTTGTCGTCGGCCTACTATTCGGACCTAAAGGAGTTGGCGTTTACGACGCATTAGTCCGCCTTTCGCGAGTGTCAAAAGTTGTTGTTGGACTTTTGACGTCCGCCTTGCTGCCGGTTGCGAGCCGTCTTGAGGAGCGCGGTAGCTCAACAGTGTTCCAGCGGCTTGGTGAATTTGGCCTGATCATGCTGCCGATGTTCACCGTGCCGCCGCTGGTTGCAGCTGCGGTGTTGTCACCGAACATCATGCAGGTCTGGATCGGCCCACAACTGACCCCATACGCCTTCTGGATGGGCTTGAGTTTTATTGTTCCGATCTGCGCTCAATATCTCGCTTTCGGGAACGTTATTTTTCTTACACGAACAGAAATTCAGGCCCGTCTGAACAAACTGATGGTGTGTCAGCTGCTGGTTTGGGCAATAGTAGCGTACCCAACGCTGGGGCTGTTTGGCGAGCGAGCCCTCATTCTCGGACAGGTGATCGGAAATGTAGTGGTATTACCCTGGCAGATCGTCGCCATGAGTCGCGCCTTGGAGCTGGATCAATATCGCGTTCTGAGGGCACTCGGAGCTCAAGTGTTGCTCCTGTTGTGTTGCGGCCTGCTGCTATCTATCTTCGCGGATTACATTCAGCTGGACAGTGTGGTAAGGCTCGCGCTCATTATTGGCGCGTTTAGCTTCATGAGCTGGCTGGTGCAGTATTTCTTTGTGCTCGAACGAAGACATCGCACGATCTTTCTCGAGGTTGGACGCAGTCTGGGATGGGCTAGCAAAGCGATGGGTTGACGTTTGGCGGTACCATGAAGGGCATGAAATATGCTCAGGCCTCTTCACTGCTGCTGCGCGCTTCTGACCCGTCTTTCCCTAGGAGTGCATTGTGCGTATCGGATGGGTGGTCGACCACCCCAAACGTGACTTGGCGGGAAGCGTTCTTGCCGCCTATCAACTCGCCTCGCGCGGCGTGTCGGCGGCGATCATCCCGATGTACGAACAGGGTATCGATGTGCCGCGCCTTGGGCTCGATGCGCTGGTCGTCAATTATGCGCGCGCCGCCAATCTCGACCTGATGCGGAGTTTTGCCAAGGCCGGCCTAGCGCTCTACGTTCTCGACACCGAAGGCGGCGTGCTCGCGGAAAAAGGCGGCAATTCACCGCCGGCCATGGCGGCCTATATGCGCAACAGCGGCTATGCCGACATCCTGTCGGGTTATTTCTTCTGGGGCGGCAAGCTTCACGCGGCATTCAACGACAACAAGACGATGAAGTCGGATCAGCTTCATTTGACCGGATGTCCGCGGTTTGATTTCGCGGCTCCCCGCTGGCGGACACTGCTTAACGGCCAGCGACGCGGCTATCTGCTGGTGAACGCCAACTTCCCGCTGGTGAACTCCCGCTTTTCCAGTAAGCCCGGCGCCGAGCGCGAATCCATGATCCGCGCTGGATGGGATGCCGCCTATATCGACCGTTTCCTTCCCGATCTGAAGCAGGTCTTCGCCAATTACCTCGTCGAGATCGGTCGCCTTGCGGAGCGGCGGCCGGACCGCCCGATTTTGCTGCGTCCACACCCCTTTGAGAGCGAAGAAGTGTATCGCACCGCGCTGGCGCGCTATCCGAACGTCGTGGTAGACGGCACGGGAAGCGTGCTCGATATGATCCAGAATGCGCAAGCTGTCATTCACTTAAACTGCGGCACCGCGGTCGAAGCGGTCCTGCTCGAAAAGCTGCCGATCCAGCTCGAATACCTCAACACGCCGACAACGGCGGCACATGCCCGGTTACCTGCAAGCGTGAGCCGCCCCGTCACATCGTTTGACGAGTTGCTGAAAGTCATCGACCATCTCGATGAGGAGGCGAGCAAGTTCGATTTTGCCGGCACACATGCCGTCAATATCGATGCGTTCTTTTACAGGAACGACGGTGCGGCCGGCGAACGCATCGCCGACGTTCTGATCGATGCGAAGAATCCCCGGCGGCCATTCATTTCGCTTTCCAGTGCGCTGAGGGGCACACGACCAAATCCGAGTACCGGGCAGATCGCCAAGGGAGCGGCCAGCCTCGTACTTGGATCGGCCGTAACCGAAAAGCTGCGCACCTGGATCAGCCCGGCGCGCCGCGACAAACGGATCGGCCCGGCCGACGTGGGAGCGCTTCTCGCGCGGATCGCCGCACACGACAAACGCGACCCATCCCTGTTCACCGCGATGCGCGCGCGATGTGTGAAGACCGGCTTACCGCTGGCCAGCATCGTCGTAGAACAACGGGCCGCCCGCGCATGACAACTCCGTCCGAAATCATTCTGATCAGCACGCTTGCGGAATACCAGACGCGGTTCTGGATTCCGGTGGCGCGGCGATTGCACGATGCGGGGCGCGAAGTCCAGTTGTTGGCCTTCGACGATCGCAGTGCGGAGATGGCAACCGCTCAGGGCATTCCCGTCGTCAATATGTATCGTACGGGACTACGAGATGCACCGATCGAAGACCAGGGCGTCTTTGCCGCCCGCGTTACGGGGTACGGCCTGGACGGAACGAATTTCCTGTTCAGCCACGAGCGCGTGACCTTCGGAATTCGCGATAGCGCCGCGATGCGCCGCCGCTTCATGATCTACAGCAACGCCATGGAAACCGTGCTTGACCGGATCGCTTCACTCGGAAAGCGCGCTGTCGTGGTCCAGGAGCTCGGAGGATTCCTCTCGGTTATCGCGAGCTTCTACGCGGCGAAAAAGCATGGCATTCGCAACTGGTTTATCGAGCCGTCGTTCTTTCGCGGCCGGCTCTACTACACCCCTGACAGCTTTGCCGCGCCCGACACGATGGCCACGCCGGCAGAGATGGTTTCCCCCGAGGTGCATAGCTATCTCGACCAGACGCTGAGCCAGCGGTCGATCGTCATTCCCCAGAAGGACCGCCATCAATATGCGGCGGCGTTCAACAAGATCGCCAATGCGCGCAACGCCCGCCGTCTGGCCGAGAAGCTCTGGGACCAGTTTGCACTCGGCAAGCACCAGGAGTTCGGGCACAATTTGCGACATGCGCGAGCGCATGCCGCAATGGCCCTCGGCGCCACCCGGCTCAAAAAGCTTTATCAACCGATGCCAGAGACACCCTTCATCTACTACCCGCTCCATGTGCCCGCCGACATGGCGCTGACCTTGCGCTCGCCGGAATATCTCGATCAGGTCGCGACCATCGATTTCCTGCTGCGCACGATTCCGGACACGCACGTCCTCGTCGTAAAGGAGCATCCGGCGCAGATCGGAGCGGTCCCGGCCGGCCGCCTGTTTGAGCTGGCGCGGCGCTTCGATAATTTCATGCTGTTGCCGCCGCAGACCAATAATTATGCCGTGCTTGGACGCGCCGACGCCGTGGTGTCGGTCAACAGCAAGTCCGGCGCTGAAGCGGTGTTGCTCGGCAAGCCCGTGGTGGTCATGGGCGACGCTTTCTATCGCTCCTGCCCACTCGTCTTCGCCGCAGAACGCCTCAAGGACGTCCCGCGTCGGCTGCGCGAGGCGCTCCACTCGCGGGGCTTCGATCCTGCTGCGGCGGCGCCTTATTTCGAAACGGCGTGGCGCCAGTCATTTCCGGGCGAGCTCTATATCGACAATCCACAGCAACTCGACACTTTCTCAGCCTCCCTGTTGTCGGCAACCACCGAACCGTCAGCCTCCTGAGGATTGTTGCATGCCACTGGTTTCGATCATCACTCCCTCGTGGAACGTTGAGGGTTTGATAGGAGAAACGATCGAGTCGGTACAGTCGCAGACCTTGGGCGACTGGGAGCTCTTGATCGCGGACGATTGCTCGACGGACAACACGGCCGCCGTGATCGAGGGCTATGCGGCGAAAGACCCACGGGTCAAGCTGATCCGGCAGCCGCGCAACGGCGGACCGGCGCTGGCCCGTCAAGCGGCGATCGAACAGGCCCAGGGCCGCTTCATCGCATTTCTCGACAGCGACGATCTCTGGCTGCCCACAAAGCTTGAACGGCAGATCGACTTTGCGCGCGGGCAGCGGGCGGCGCTTAGCTTCACAGCATTTCGCCGCATCAACGAGATCGGCTCGACCACCGGGCGGCTGATTCCGGTGCCGGATTCCCTGACCTACGAGCAATTGCTCAAGAACACCTCGATCGCCACGCTCACCGCGCTGGTCGACCGCGACATCGCCGGCAACATCGCGATGAAGAACGAGCCCTATGACGATTTCTGCCTATGGCTGAGCATTCTCAAACCCGGGCATGTCGCCTACGGCCTCAACGAAGACCTTGCGCGCTATCGCGTCAGGGGCGTCTCGGTCTCGAGCCGGCCGCGGCGATCCGCAGGCTGGGTCTGGCATATCTACCGCGACGTCGAACGGCTCTCGCTGATCAAATCAGCCTTGTGTTTTGCCCATTGGAGCGCGCGGGCGTGGTTGAAACGGCGGCAATTTTGATTATTAGGTATTAAAATACCTAAACGATTAGAGTTGGCGGAGTTTCTTATTGCCGATACCAATCCGCACGAAACTTCGCAGCCACGCAACGGCCAGATAACGGTTTTTGGAAACGACGATGCTGCTTGAGCGAACCTATGCAAATAACAGAATTCTCGTCACGGCTGGCGCGGGATTCATCGGGTCCCATTTATGCAAGCGGCTGCTAGCCGAAGGCACCGACATGATTTGCGTCGATAGCTACTTTACCGGTAGCCGACGCAATATCACAAACCTCGCATCCAACGCGCTGTTCGAGGCGACGCGTCAAGACGTTGCGTTTCCGCTCCATCTCGAAGTGAACGCGATCTTCAATCTCGCCTGCCCGGCTTCCCCAATCCATTACCGGCGCGGTCCCGTGCAAACGACCAAAACCAGCATCCACCGCGCGATGATCCATAAGCCACTTCCACAGGACGGTCCGCGGCAGCGCCAGCCGGACCTTTCCAAGGCCAAGACCCAACTGACCTGCAGCCCAAAATCGCGCTCAACGACGGCCTGACAGAGACCATCGCCGACTTCAAACATTCGCTAGATGTCGCTTGATTCGGTCCGCCTGAACGATCTTTATCATTACTCACAAGGACGATATTTCCACGATGAATTCACACGTAGGCATCGTCGAGCGGGCTTGCTCGAAAATCCGGGCGAATTTGAATCTGATCGCTCTGCTCCTTCTTCACACTGTAGTTTGTTGCGTATCGCTGGCCGAAGTTTCGAGATATCAAAGCTATATTCCATACAATAATAGCGGGCTGTTTACGGCAGCCATCATTGCAGTGGCCCTTTCTTCCATTTCATTGTTGTTTGCTGCTGCCCGATTCAGCTTCGGCTATTTCGTAGGATTCTATTTCTATACACTGATCCTCGGCTTTTTGTGGATCGAGAATTTTACAATCTATCCCTATAAGCACGTACTGGCCGGCGTATCGGCCGCAGCTTCACTGCTGCTGTTCCTGCTGCCTGCCCTTTTGATGACACGACCTCTACCGCGAAATTTTGAAATCTCGTCCCGGTCGTTGGAGTACGTACTGAAGTCAATCCTGGTACTGGCCATCACGACGATTGTCGCGGCCTCCAGCTATAATTTCAGATTCACCTCCCTCGAACATATTTACGAGTTCCGCAACGAACTCGCGTTTCCCGCTCCAATCCGCTACCTTATTGGTATCGTCTTGAGCGTGCTGTTACCGTTCGCTTTTGCTTGTTATTGGGCTCTTAATCGACGTTGGTCGGCTGGGGCGACCCTCCTTTTAATGTTGCTCTTTTATCCGATCACGCTAAGCAAATTTTCGTTCTTTGCGCCGGCCTGGATCATCTCCCTGCTCGTCCTTTCGAAAATCTTCGAACCGCGACCAACGGCGGTCTTGTCGCTCTTTCTGCCGCTCCTGCTTGGTCTTTTCTTCGTTGTACCTTTTCCAAACAAGGACATGACGCCATTCTATTTCAACCTCGTCAATATTCGCATGGTTGCGACGCCATCGAGCGCTATGGATATCTACAACCACTTCTTTTCAACTCGCCCCCTCACCTATTTCTGCCAGATATCATTCCTGAAAACGCTCACGCATTGCCCGTACCAGGACCCGCTCTCGGTGGTGATGGAGCACACCTATGGCTTCGGCAACATCAACGCATCGCTGTTCGCAACGGAAGGCATCGCGTCGGTAGGCCTGATTTTCGCGCCGCTGTCGGCCTTGGTCTGCGGGCTTGTGATAGCTTTCGGCAACCGATTGTCAGCCGGCCTGTCGCCGCGCTTTGTCCTGATCTCGGGAGCGTTGCTGCCCCAGGCGCTTCTTAACGTACCGCTTACGACTGTATTGTTGACGCACGGCGCAGCGATACTTTTCTTGCTGTGGTACGTTACGCCACGCGCGATTTTTCGGGACAGCGAAGAAATGGAAGCGTAAGCGGCATAAGGCCCAGCCGGTTCACGCGGACCGTGCTCTGCTACCGCATCCTCAAAACACCGTCGCGATAGCGAGCGATACCACGCCGTCTCTCAGACAACTTTCATTCTCTCAAGCCGTTCGCCGCGAATATATGTTAAAATATCTTTCGGGCCGGGATGCCTGATGAGTTTGGAGCCGCTCAGAACATAGACATCGCCGGTATGCTGACAGCGCCACTCGCCCGTCCCCGACAGCGGCAAGTCGATTTTTTCACCAAAAGCGCTTACCCAACCGACCTGCCGGGCTGGCGTTCCCACCATCATCGACCAGTCCTTTGAGCTTTTGGTGAGGGTCGCTCCCGCCGCAAGGAACGTACCTACACCGCACGTGATATCCGGCACAACCGTCGAATTCGCGCCGAGCGTCGTTCCGGTCTTCACCAGCGTCTTCTTGAAAACCGCGTGCCGGTTGACTGCAGCGCGAGGAAAGGAAATATGCGTAAAAACCATGTAGGGCGCGCAGAAGACGAAGTCTTCCAGCTCCACGTGTGAAAAGATCGATACGGAATTTCCCAACCTGCACCCGTTGCCGACGATAGCGTTGCGTTCGACATAGGTGTTTTGGCCAAGGCTGCAATTTTCACCAATCACGGCGCCCAGCGCGACATGGGAAAAATACCAGATTTTGGTGTAACTCCCGACCTTGGCGCCGTCCTCAACGACGGCCGTCGGATGAACAAATACCTCCGACGAATCCTGCTGCGCTCTATTCATAGACGTCCCCATTTTATGTCCGCAACGCGCCTGCCCGCATCGAACGAATGCATCCCTCTAACTGACAACACGAGACACCGGAGACGGCCCGGCTTCTATATTAAGAAAAGCCCTTGAAGATCAAGACAGAAGCAAAGGCGGTACAGAACAGCTATCGCAATTCGCGCAGCAGATTCTGCAACTCGGCCCCGTAATGCTCCGGCGTCATCGCCAGCATCCTTTCCCGCCCCCTCTGTCCGAATTGCCGTGCGCCTTCCGGATCGCGGATAATTTTCAGGATCGCATCCCTGATCGAACTGACCGAGGTCGGATCGAACAACAGACCAGCGTCGCCGACCTGCTCGGGGATGGCAAGGATGCCGGAGGCCGCCACGGGGGTGCCGACCTGGAACGCCTCATAGATCGGAATGCTGACGCTCTCGAACAGTGACGGCATGACCAGCGCCGTCGCCATCCTGTAAATCGACTGAAGATCCTCCTGCGCCACGTAACCGAGATGGATCACCTTCCCGCCCAAGCCGGACTTCGCGATCGCGTCCATCACCGTTTCATATTCGTCGCGCTGCTTGCCGGTCAGAACCAGCTTCAGGTCGGGAGCTTCATCGGCGACCTCACGGAAAGCCTCGATCAGGCGCAGATGATTTTTGTGAGCCCAGAATTGCGCCGGATAAAACAGGAATTTCTCCGGCAAGCGCAGCCGTAGCCGCGTCTCCTGCAAGCGCTCTGTGCTTTGGTCGGCGAGAAACTGCCGCAATGGAGGCGCCGTGATCACGGCGGTGTGCTGCTCGGGCACGTCAAAAAAACGCATGATGTCGTTCTTGACATAACTGGATTCGCAGATCACACGCTGCGCTCGCGCCAGCAGATGCGCGTAAACCTGACGCCGCCAGAACCGCGTCCAGCGTGAAAAATTCTCCGGGTAATAGTTTTCCTGGAGATCATGCAGCGTGAACGCGAACGGCTTTGACGTGTGCAGCAACGACAGCGAATAAATCGGCGCCAGCAGGATATCCTCGGAAACGAAGGGATCGGGCAGACCGATATGCATGCTGCGGGCTGCGAGCGAAGCGATCTGCCGGCCACGCGGCTCGGTGAAAGCGCGGATCGGATAGCCCAACGCGACAAAATCCGGATTGGCCGGATCGCCATACAGCGTGATGTCGAAGCCGCTGGTATGACGCAGCGCCTGCAACATCGACAGCGTGTATTGATAGGTCCCGCCGTTATCGGTTCCGGCGAGCGCGATCACGCCGAGCCTGGTCAATGGCGAAACTCAGAGGTGGCGTTCGCCGCGTCGATCATGAAGCGCGCATTTCCTTGAGGATGTCGTTCACCTCGGCACCGATCCGCTGCACATCCTGCTTCGTCAATTCATAATAAGACGGCAGGTTAAGACCGGTCTGCGCCTTGCGGGCAGCGACCGGGAGCGGGTGCTGCGCGTACATGGGCAGCGAGGACATCGTGCAGAAATATGGGCGGGTATCGATGCCGCGCGCTTTCAGCGCCTGCATGAGCTTGTCCCGGCCCGCTTCATCCAGCCCGTCGACCTCGAGGCAGATCATCCAGAACGCGCTCTTCGCCCAGTTCTTCACCCGGTTGAGCCGGACCCGGTCCGAGGTCGCAATCTCGGCGTTGTACCAGTCCATGATCTCCGCCCTGCGGCCGAGAAAATCATCGATGCGCTCGAGCTGCGCGACGCCGAGCGCCGCCTGCAGATTGGTGATGCGATAGTTGTATCCGCGCTCCTCGTGGAAGTAGCGCCGCTGCGGGCTCATGGCGTGATCCCGCAACCGCTTGGCGCGCGCATAAAAATCCCGGTCGTTGGTGGTCAGCATGCCGCCTTCGCCGGTCGTGATGACCTTGTTGCCGTAAAAGCTGAACACCCCGCATTTACCGAGCCCGCCGACGCGGCGGCCCTTGTATTCGGCACCATGCGCTTCGGCCGCGTCCTCGATCACGGCAATACCGTGCGCATCGCCGATTTCCATCAAGGCGTCCATGTCGGCCGGATGGCCATAAAGATGCACCGGAATGATTGCCCTGGTGCGCGCCGATACCAGCGATTTGACCGAGGCAGGATCGATGCAGAGTGTATCGGTGTCGATATCGGCGAGCACCGGCGTCGCGCCGGTGTAAGCCACGGCGTTCGCGGTCGCGACGAAGGTCAGGTCGGGAACGATCACCTCGTCGCCCGGCTTCAGCCCGAGCGCCGCAAGCGCGAGGTGAAGCCCGGTCGTGCCGTTGCTGACCGCGAGCGCATAATCGGTCCCGCAATAGCGGGCAAAATTGGCCTCGAACTCGTCGATATATTTTCCGATCGACGACACCCAACCGGAATCGAGCGCGTCGAGCACGAGCTCTTTCTCGCGCGACCCAATGAACGGTTTCGAAATCGGAATAAAGTTATCTGACATTACCGGCCTTCTAAATCGAAGCGACGAGCTGTTCGAAGCGCTTCCACTGCACTTCTTTCGAGTACCGGGTCGATACCATTTCATGGCCCGCACGCGCGAGAGCCAATCTTTTTTCGGAGTCCTCGATCATGGTTCTGATCTGTCTTACCGCCTGCTCCGGCGAATCATAGGCCACCAGCGTCTCGCCATCCCGCATGCCGTCCGGATAATTGCCCTGGTCCGACAGCAGCAGCGACTGGCTGCCAAGCGCCTCGAAGCATCGCATATTGCCGCGATCCTCGCCCGACATATCGATGGCGCCGTTCAGCACGATCTTGGCGGTCGATAGCACTTCGTAATAGTCCCGTCCAAATTTAGGCTCGCGCGAAATGGCCCGGATGGCCGGAGGTCTCCGATGCTTTGCCAGCGGCAGCAATCGTCCGAGCGGCGATTCCGCCAGACGGCACAGGCGCGAGCGATCGAGGTGATATATGACGTTATATTCGCCGGCCAACTGCGCCACCGCCTCCAATATCTCGGCCCGCCGCCGGTGATGGCGCGAATAGCCGCCGACGAACACCACATCGACCGGCCGGTCCTGGCGCGCCGCGTATGGCGTGAACTCCGGATCATAGGCAGGAAAGAAATAATCGGTGCGGCCGCCAAGCTTCCCGATCGTGGCCAGGATCGACGGAAAGTTGCACACTACGAGATCATAGGACGAGAACGGCACCCCCCGAAACGACGCGGCATGCCAGCAGATCGAGGCTTTCACGCAGCCCGGAAGACTTTTGACGAAATCCTCGTCCCAGCCGGTCGCATCGTGATTGTAAAAGACGTCCGTGCGGTGCTCTTCAATTTGCGCCTTGAGAATATCGCTGAGCGAGGCGCGCGAACTCAAGCCATGCTCTCGCGCCCAGAGCCTCTGGACATGCTCGTCATCGCCATTGGTGAAGAACGCCCAGTCGGCGCGTTGATCGATCGGCAACAGAATATGCGCCGCCGAATACCGGAAATTCAAGAACGCGTCGATCTGGCCGGCAAAGGTCGGACTGTGCCGGGTCAGTTCGCGAATCCTCGAGCGCAGCGAAGGATAATATCTGGCGTTCTGAAACAACCTCACCGGCCCGGCATCCCGACAATGATCCGCGAATGGCGGGGACTGAACCCGCTGACCTCCCTCAGGTCAAGCCGGATCGGCCGCATAAACCTTGCGAAGATGTAATCGCCCCCCATCATGATGGCAGGCTCGCGCTCAGCCTCTCGCGAAGGCCGGCCCTGGCCAGCGGGCTGGCGATGAGGGCGACCACCAGCAGCCAAAGCGCGCATTCACTGACAAATCGCGCCAGTCCGGCCCCCGGCGACATGGACCGGATCAGCATCCCCAGCGCCCAGCCTCCGATGATCACGGTTAGCATCAGCGCGGCCAGAACAGCGATATGCCGCAGTGGCCGTTCAAGCGTTTGCCGGACAATGATCAGCCCGAGCACCCCAAACTGAATCAGGAGATCACTGGCAACCACGGCTACGGCCGCCCCAAGCGGTCCCAGGGGCGGAATCAGCAGCAGTGACACAATCAGAAACACCGCAAGCTGAAGCCCCTTGGTCCGCACCAGCAGGGCTCCACGGTTGCTGTAATTGGCGTAGTTCACCGCCAGGATCGATGGCGCGGCGACGCCGGTTCCGATCAACAGGACGGCCGTCAGCCACGGCTCGTAGTTCACCGCGCCGTGGGTCCAGAGCGCGAAGAAATCCGGCCAGAACGGCAACAGGCCGGAGACCACGGCGCTGGCCAGCAAGGCGATAAAGACCGATCCGCGTGCATAGAGGCTCCGCAACCGCTCCTTCAGGCCGATGGCGTAATCATGCCCGAGCTCGGCCGCGAGCGGAAGCGTGGCCTGCACACAGAGCGCCCGCACCAGGCCTGCGGCAATCCGGGTAAGCCCCCATTGCGCAACGGCGGCGCGATCGGAAACGAAGAAGCTGACCAGCAGCACCGGCAGGTTCAGCAACGCCAGATCGGCCGCGCCCGACACGGCAAACGGAACGGCTTGACGGAATTGGCCGATGATCCACCGCCATGAGTGCCTAGCGCGGCCCCTGCGCAAGGACGCGACCATCCGGGGCGCGTCGATGCCGACAAAATACAGCATCATCGCGACCTGCGCCGCCGCGTAGGCGATGGCAACGGCAAGCAGGCTCCCGGTGACGATGATGGCAACCAGCTGGCCGAGCTGCGCCAGTAACATCACCCAGTTCTGAAGCCCCACGGCGCGGCCGTAGAGCCCTCGGGCGCGATAGAGCCCCGACACCAGGCTTGCCGGCATGCTCAACAACATGCCAGCGATCATCACGGCAAAGGCCGCATCGAAATTCGCCACACCCTGGAAGCCCAGCACGGCGGACGGCGAAACAAAGCCCGCGATACCCAGCACCAGGGCCACGAGCAGGACCGCCCACCCGAAATAAATCCGCAGCACCGCCGCGTAGAAGCGCGCGGTCCGGCCATCGCAGTCAACGCCGGATTTGAACCCGAGGAACCGGTTGATGGCGCGAAATTGCAGGCCGGCGTCCGCGATCAGAACGAGATTTCCGGCGGCATAGATCGCGAGCCAGGCGGCGAGTATATCGCTGGTCCAGTAGTGCAGGAAAACGGGAACCAGCGCGACCTGTTGCGTGACCCCGAGGACCACCTGAACGAGATTGGCGGACCAGCCGGCCAGCAACCGCCGCGCGCGGCTTGGCGCATGATCCGGGGTGTGACTTGGAGCATGACCTGGACCCGAAGCGCCCGGCGGGGACGCATTCTTGCCGCGCGCGGGCTCTTCGTTCAAGGCTGAAACCTTCCCGGACATCCGGAGCGGGCTACCAGCCTAACGGGGGGATGTCGAGGGTGGTTCAGCGGCATCTGGCCCCGCGGCAGAGCCTGCCATTCCGGCCGCCGATCGCTATCCTGGGATACACGCACCTTCTCGGGATGGGCCTCCGCCAACGGGCCCGGCCGACATGCGTTCAAGAGCATGACAAGACGGCAACTTTCGGCGATGGTGCGCCCCGCAACCCTCATCCAGCACCGATCCATCCCGGAGCTTCCGAATGCCCATTCCGCGCGCCTCGCAGGCCCTGTCCCGCTTCACCGTGCTCGACCTCACCCGGGTTCGCGCCGGCCCGACCTGCGCCCGCCAGCTGGCCGACTGGGGTGCTAATGTCATCAAGATCGACGCCCTGCTGGAGGCCGCCGGCGAACAGCTCGGCGGCCCGCGCGGGGGACCGGATTTCCAGAACCTGCACCGCAACAAGCGGGCGATGACGCTCAACCTGAAGGACCCCAGGGGCGTCGAGACGTTCATGCGGCTGGTGCAGAAGGCCGATGTGGTGATCGAGAATTTCCGCCCCGACGTCAAGGCGAAGCTCGGGATCGATTACGAGAGCGTACGCAAGGTCAACCCAGCCATCGTCTATGGCAGTATTTCAGGGTTCGGCCAGGATGGCCCCTACCACAAGCGGCCCGGCTTCGACCAGATTGCGCAGGGCATGGGCGGCCTGATGTCGATCACCGGCGCTCCCGGCGAAGGCCCGATGCGGGTCGGCATTCCCGTGGCCGATCTCACCGCCGGGCTGTTCTGCGCCATGGGCATCCTGACGGCGCTGTTGGAGCGCGATGTTTCCGGCGAAGGCCAGTGGGTGCAGACCTCACTGCTGCAAGCCCAGATCTTCATGCTGGATTTCCAGGCTGCGCGCTGGCTGATGGAAAAGGACGTCGCCCAGCAGGCCGGCAACGACCATCCGACCAGCATCCCCACCGGCGTGTTCAGGACCTCCGACGGCTATATCAATATCGCCACCACCGGCGGTAGGATCTGGCAACGTTTCGCCGAGGCGCTCGGCGCGCCCGACCTGCCGACCCGGCCCGAATACGCCACCGCGCCGGAACGCTCGAAGAACCGCAAGGCGCTCAACGCCGAGATCAACAAATTCACGGCGACCAAATCGACCGACCGCTGGGTCAAGGAATTCAACGCCGCCGGCGTGCCCTGCGGCCCGATCTATTCCATCGACCAGGTGTTCGACGACGAACAGGTCCAGCATCTCGGCATCGCGCAGGACGTGCCCAATCCCGAAAACCGCCATCTCCGTCTCGTCGGGCAACCCTTCACATTGTCGCGCACGCCAAGCCGGATGGCGGCGCCGCCGCCGGAAGTCGGCGAGCAAACCGAGGAAGTGCTCGCCGAGTTCGGCTTCAGCGCAGGGGAGATTGCCGGATTGAGGCAAGGCAAAGTGGTTTAACGGCCCCAGACGGCGCCTCAATAAATATCACCAAGCCATTGCCGATATGGAGCCCGGCTATCCGGTGGTCTTGAGCGGCCGCCACAGCCGCCCGACACGGCCGAACGCCTGGTCGATGACAGGCCAGAACAACAGGATGATCGACAGCGTGGTGATCGAGCCGACCAGGCCGTTCGACCAGAACACCCGCATGTCGCCGCCGGATCCGATCATCGATAGCCGGAAGGCGTCCTCGGCCCGGCTGCCCAGCACCAGCGCTAGCGTAAACGGCGCGAGCGGAATGCTGATCTTCTTGAAGACATAGCCGACCACGCCGAACAGCAGCATCAGCCAGATGTCGAACATCGCGTTCTGGATCGCGTAGGCGCCGATCGCGCAGGACACCACGATCATCGGCGCCACCGCCGCGAACGGCACCCGCAGGATCGAGGCGAAGATCGGTACCGTCGTCAGCACCAGCACCAGGCCGACGATGTTGCCGAGATACATCGAGGCGATCAGGCCCCAGACGAAATCCTTGTGCTCGACGAACAACAGCGGACCGGGATTGAGGCCCCACACCATCAGACCACCGAGCAGGATCGCCGCGGTGCCGGAGCCGGGAATGCCGAGCGCCAGCATCGGCAATAGCGCGGCGGTGCCGGAGGCGTGGGCGGCGGTTTCGGGCGCGAACACACCCTCGATACGGCCCTTGCCGAAACTCTCGGGATCCTTGGAAAACCGCTTGGCGAGGTTGTAGCCCATGAAGGAAGCGGCGATCGCGCCGCCCGGCGTGATGCCAAGCCAGCAGCCGATGAAGGAGGAGCGCAGCAGCGTAACCCAGTATTTCGGCAGATCCTTCCAGACATTCAGCACCACGCGCAGGCTGATGCTGGCGGCGTGTCCGCGCAGCGCCAGACGCTCTTCCATCGTCAGCAGGATCTCGCTGATCCCGAACAGGCCGATCACCGCAACCAGAAAATTAATGCCGCGCAGCAAATCACTGGAACCAAAGGTCATTCGCAACTGGCCCGACACGGTATCCATGCCGACGCCGGCGAGCAGCAGACCCAGCGACATCGAGATGACGGTCTTGTGCTTGTCCTCGCGGCCGAGGCCGACGAAAGAGCAGAAGGTCAGAAGGTAAACCGCGAAAAATTCCGGCGGACCGAACTTCAACGCGAAGGACGAGATCAACGGCGCCAGGAAGGTAATGAGCAGGACGGCCACCAGCGAGCCGATGAAGGAGGACGTGAACGCAGCCGTCAGCGCTTCGGCGGCGCGTCCCTGCTGCGCCATCGGATAGCCGTCAAAAGTGGTCGCCACCGACCATGCCTCGCCGGGGATGTTGAACAGGATCGAGGTGATGGCGCCGCCGAACAGCGCGCCCCAATAGATGCTCGACAGCATCACGATGGCGGAGGTCGGATCCATGGTGAAGGTCAAGGGCAGCAGGATCGCCACCCCGTTGGGACCGCCGAGGCCCGGCAGCACGCCGACAAAAATGCCGAGCACGAGCCCCACCAGCATCAGCGCAATGATCTTCCACGTCATCAGCACGGCAAAGCCGTGCAGCAGCAACCCGAAAGCTTCCATGTCCGCCGGTCCTAATAGCCGAAGGCCGCTTCGAGCGGGCCTTTGGGCATGATGACGTCAAAGGCGATGTCGAAGGTCACGAACATCAGGGCGGTGAAGATGAAAGCCGTGAGCAGCGATTTCCACCACGCGATCTTTCCGATCAGCCGCATGAAGCCCGCGATCAACAGGAAGCTCGCGACATAGAGCCCGAGATATTGCGTGGCGAGGCAGAACAGCAGCGTCGGAAAGAACACCGCCGCAACCCGGCCAAGCTGCGCGCGCGTGACGAAGGTCTCCGCCGCCTCCCTGCTTGTCAGAAGCGTGGCAACGAGTCCGTAAAGACTGGCGCCGGCCAGGATGACCGACAGGTAGAACGGAAAATAACCCGCCTGCGGGCCGGTCGAATCCCATCCGATCCCGGTGCGCCAGTTGTCGTATCCGAGCAGCGCCGCAAGTCCCAGCAGCAGCAGGCAGACCACCGCCTCGACGGTGCGGGTGTCGGTAACGGCCGGCGAGTCGGCCTCCGGTGCGGTCGGATCGTCGACGACGATTTCGATTTCGGAATTGGACATCGATAAGGCGTTTCCAGTTGACGGCGACACACCCGTTGCTATCGGGCCCAGATTGTTATCTGACGATCATCGCGCTTTGGTAATTGGATACAGCGCGAATATCGCTGGCGTCAACTAACCTTCAACCGATTGCCATCATCGATCCACGACGCGTTCGGGAAAGGCACCCGCCAGCGCGGCCCTCTCGGGCTTGAGCACGCCGCGCTCGGTGATCAGGGCCGTCACCAGCCTCGCCGGCGTCACGTCAAACGCGTAATTCGCAACCGGCGAACCTTCAGGGACCACGCGCACGACCTCGATCCGTCCATCGGCGGTGCGGCCGGTCATGGTCGCCACCTCTTCCGCCGCGCGCTGCTCGATCGGAATCTCGCGCAAACCGTCACTGATACTAAAGTCGATCGTCGGCGACGGCAGCGCCACGTAGAACGGCACGCGATTGTCCTGCGCCGCGAGCGCCTTCAGATAGGTGCCGATCTTGTTGCAGACATCGCCATTGGCGGTGACCCGGTCGGTCCCGGTGATGACCAGATCGACCAGGCCGTGCTGCATCAGATGACCGCCGGTATTGTCGGCAATCACCGTATGCGCAACGCCGTGATGGCCGAGTTCCCAGGCGGTAAGCGAAGCGCCCTGATTGCGAGGTCTCGTCTCGTCAACCCAGACATGCACTCGGATGCCGCGATCATGCGCGAGATAGATCGGCGCCGTCGCGGTGCCCCAGTCGACCGTCGCGAGCCATCCGGCGTTGCAATGCGTCAACAGGTTGACCGGCTCGCCCGGTCTCTTCGCCGCGGCGATCGCCTCGATCAGCGCAAGGCCATGCCGGCCGATCCCCCTGTTGATCGCCACGTCCTCGTCAGCGATCTCGGCGGCCCTGGCATAGGCGGTTTCGACGCGCGCCGCAGGCAGCCGCGGGCGAAGCACCCGCTGCATCTCCTCAAGCGCCCATTTCAGGTTGATCGCCGTCGGCCGCGTGGCGATCAGCAGCTCGCAAGCGCGATCGAGCGCCGCATCGGAGACATCGCTCCGCATCGCAAGCGCGACGCCGTACGCGGCCGTTGCGCCGATCAACGGCGCGCCGCGCACCAGCATGAAGCGGATCGCGTCGGCCGCCGACTCCACATTATCGATCCGCACGACAACGAACTCATGCGGCAGCCGCCTTTGATCGATCGCGCCGACCGACCAGCCATCCGGCTCGAGCCAAAGGCTGCGGAAGGGCCGGCCATCGACCTTCATGTCCGCAACACCCTGCCCGCCACCGCGTCGAGCTTTTTCAATAGCACGGGATCGCGCGCTTCCGGAGCGGTGATCAGCGCGGTATCGAGCGCCCGGTCCGAACCGATCGGGCACGGTTCATGCTCACGCGGGAAATCGGCGGCGAGACGCGCCACCAGCGTCTTCGCCTTCTCGGCATTCGAGCCCAGCACGCGAATGATGTCCTGGACCGTGACCACGTCATGATCGGGATGCCAGCAGTCGAAATCGGTGACCATCGCCACACTGGCGTAACAAATCTCCGCCTCGCGGGCGAGTTTCGCTTCCGGCATGTTGGTCATTCCGATCACCGAATAGCCCTGCGCCTTGTAGGTCAGGCTTTCGGCGAGCGTCGAAAATTGCGGTCCCTCGATGCAGACATAGGTGCCACCGCGCGCGACCGCGATCCCCTCAGCATCGGCCGCCGCGGCGAGATGAATGCGCAGCCGTGGCGACACCGGATGGGCCAGGGAAACATGCGCCACGCACCCCCTGCCGAAGAACGAACTTTCGCGCCTGTGGGTACGATCGACGAATTGATCGACCAGCACGAAAGTTCCGGGCGGCAATTCCTCCTTGAACGAGCCGCAGGCCGAGAGCGAAACGAGATCGGTGACGCCGGCCCGCTTCAGCACGTCGATATTGGCGCGGTAGTTGATATCGGAAGGCGACAGCCGGTGTCCCTTGTCGTGTCTGGGCAGAAACACGATCGGCAGTCCCGCGATGGTGCCAAAACGCAGTGGTGCTGAAGGCTCGCCCCAGGGGCTTTGGATGGTCTCGTCGCGGACATTCTCCAGCCCCGGCAGATCGTAAATGCCGGAACCGCCGATAATGCCAAGCACAGCCTTTGCCATGATCCCTTCCCGTCGCCCCAGTAGGACGTTTCCAATACGCCAGAAATGTTCGACTATATAGCGGCACAACAATCAACCGCTGTCCTCCGGGGAATTTGGATGTCGAGCGACCGCGAAAAACGCCAATCCATCATCGATGCGTGTTTGCGCATGAACCAACTCGGCATCAATCAGGGCACCTCGGGCAATATCAGCTTGCGTCACAATGAGGGAATGCTGATCACGCCGACCAGCGTGCCTTACGAGGCGATGCAACCGGAGCAGATCGTTTATATGGACCTCGACGGTTCGTTCGCGCCCGGCCAGCGGCCGTCCAGCGAATGGCGCTTTCATTTGGATATCCTGAGAGCCCGGCCCGAGGTGAACGCCGTGGTTCACGTCCATCCGCCCTATGCGACGATCCTGGCGATCATGGGCCTGGAGATTCCGCCGATCCATTACATGATCGCCTGCGCCGGCGGCGACAGCATCCGCTGCGCGCCCTACGCGACCTTCGGCACCCAGGAACTCTCGCACCACGCCGTCAAGGTGCTGGAAGGCAGATCCGCCTGCCTCCTGGCGCATCACGGCATGATCGCCGTCGGGCCTTCGCTCTCACGGGCGATGTGGCTTGCGGTCGAGGTCGAGACGCTGGCGCGGCAGTATCACGGCTGCCTCCAGATCGGTACGCCGCCGCTATTGTCGAAGGCCGAGATCGAGAACGTTCTCGGCCGGATCGCGGGATATGGCCCCGCCGGGAAATGAAGCTGCAGAGGACCGCTGGAAGTGGCTCGATCGAGTCGGTCAGCGCCGCGATGACGGAGCATCCCGAATCCACGTCCGGCCTGGTTCATCCTCCCGGCGTTTTAGGCGTCCGGTCGTCGGACAGCTGTGCGGGCGCATCAACCCGCGGGGCTTCGTGAAGCTGGCTGCCGAAATGACGCCGGGCCAGCAGAACGCCGTGTTCCCCCGCCAGCATCCCGAGCAGCCCCAACAAGGCGATCGCCGGCGGCGCGGGAGAGCGGATCCCGCAAAGGCCGTAGCCAATTCCGACGACCAGCCCGGCGATGAGTGAAAGCGCGATTGAGAGCATGGGCTTCATCCTTGCGGCCGGAGCACGACCCGCCCGGCCTGCCCGTCCGCCACGGCCTGATAGGCAACAGCCACCTCGGTCAGCGGGAATGTTCTGGCAATGGAGGCCGGCTGGTAGTCGCCGTCCTCGAAACCGGGCCGCAACTCCTCGAGGATGTCGCCTGCGGCGATCAGATCCAGCTTCAAGGTATCGACACCGATGATCCGGTCCTCATTGTGATAGAAGTCCGCGAGGTTGAATGTCACCTCGCGCTGGCCGGTCGCGCTGATCTCGATCAAGCGCCCCCGTGGCGCGAGGCAGGCCAACGCCGTCCGGAACATGACGCCGCCGACGGCATCGAACACCACGTCCGCGCCGCGGCCACCGAGCGCATCACGCACCGCAGCGGCGACATCCGACGCGCCAGCGATGAATGCATCCGTTGTCCGCGCAACGGCGGAAGCCGGCTCCGGAGCCGACCGGTCGACGCCGACGATCTTGCCTGCGCCCATGCGCCGGGCGATCTGGGCCACCGCGCTGCCGACGCCACCGCCCGCTCCGATAATGACGAGCGTCTCGCCGTGACGCAGTGCGGCCGCATCCACCAGGCCGCGCCGTGCCGCCAGGTAATTCACCCCGACGGAAGCGGCCTGGTCGAAGCTCAGTGCCCGCGGCTTACGGCGCAGGCTGGCGACGGGAACGATGATGTATTGCGCGTGGCTGCCGTCGCGGGTGAATCCGGCATCACCGCTGCCCCAGACCTCCGCGCCGATCCAAGCCTCCGGTCCAGCGTCCACGACACCGGCAAAATCCCGTCCGGGAATCCGCGGCAAGGTGGTTTGCGACATCGCCCCCGCCACGTTCTTGACGTCGCTCGGATTGATCGAGGCGGCTTCAACCCGGATCCGGGCCTCATTTTGGCCGGGCACGGGGGCAGGAATGTCTACGACCGTCAGCACATCGGGGGCGCCGAAGCGGGAGAATATGGTTGCTTTCATGGGAGTCACCTTGTTCAATTGCGCTCATTTTAATTGGTGACCTTCTGAAGGGCGGAAATAGCCAAAATCGAACAACTATCTTCCGTTTACTGGAAACATAAGATGCCGGATGCCGTCGCTGAATTGCAATTGTTCCAGGCGATCGCGGGCGCGGGCAGCCTCTCCGCCGCCGCGCGCGTCCTCGGCTCCTCGCCACCAGCGATCAGCCGCCGCCTGGCCCTGCTGGAGCAGCGGCTGGGCGTCAAACTGGCGGATCGCAGCGCGCGGCGCTTTCGCCTGACCGACGAAGGTACGGTTTATCTCGAACACGGCCGCCGCATCCTGGAGGAACTGCGGGATCTCGAAACCGAAGTCGCGTCCCGCGGCGGCGCCGCGCGCGGCCGTCTTCGGGTCGGCGCGCCCGCCGATTTAGGCCGCCGCCGCATCGCCCACCTGCTTGCGGATTTCGCAACTCGGCATCGGGGATTGGAGGTGCATCTCGTGCTTTCGGACGCCGGGCTCGAAGTGGGCGAGGACGGACTCGACGTGGCGCTGCGCGTCGGTCTGCCGAACGATCCGGCGGTGCTGACCCGCAAGCTCCTGACGAACCGGCGCGTCATCTGTGCGGCGCCATCCTATCTGGCGAAACACGGCGTACCGGTCTATCCGGACGATCTGCTGCACCATGACTGCCTCCGCCTCGCGCGGCGCCACAGCCTGCAAGACCGCTGGCGTTTCGCTGACGGGACCGGCACCAAAATCGTGCAGGTGGCGGGAACGCTCACCAGTTCCGATGGCGAAGTGCTCCGCGCCTGGGCCTTGGAAGGCCGCGGCTTGTCGTTGGAAGCGCAATGGGATGTCGCGGACGATATCAAGGAAGGACGGCTCGTCACCTGCCTCGACGGACTCTGCGCGGAAACGATCGAGCTGTTCGCGACTTACCTGCCGAGCAAACCTGTTCCCGCGAGCATCCGCCTCTTCGTTGAGGAATGCGCGGCCGCATTCAGGGCGCAGACGGCCTGAGTTGCCATTTGCCTTCCAGCACGCGTCTGTTCTGACTTAATCCCATCAGAACCGAAAGCACTCCGGCTACGTGCGTGCTTGTGAGTCCAATCCAACCTACTTCGCGACAAATCCCGCTTCTGTCATCAGCTGCTTGTTGAGCGCGTCATCTTCATCGAGGAATTGCAGCATATCCTTGCCGGTCAGGAAGATCGGCTTGAGCGCCTGCTTTTCCATATAGTCCTTGTACTCAGGCGTCTGCGTCACCTTCTGGAACAGATCGACATAGAATGCCTGCTGTTCCGGTGTCACCTTGCCCGGCAGGAACATGGCGCGCAGCATCAGATATTGCACGTCGAGACCGGCTTCCTTGCAGGTTGGAATGTCGTTCCACGACTGCGTCTCGGTTACCTTGGCCGTGTAGGAAATCCGCTCCTTGTCGAAGACGCAGAGCGGACGCACCTGACCGGCGCGCCAGACTTCGAGATTTTCAGAAGGGTTATTGACATTGGACTCGATGTGATTGCCGACCAGTTGCGTCGCGGCCTCGCCGCCGGACTTGTAGGGCAAATAGGAAAAACTGGCGCCGGTCTTCTGTTCGATAAACATCGTGAGCACGTGATCCTCACGCTTCGAACCGGTACCTCCCATCTTGAACGGCGCGCTGGCGGCCTTGGCCGCATCGATGAAGTCCTTCACGGTTTTCGGACCGTCTGCATTGTCCCACAGCACGAACTGGTCGAGCGCGACCACCGCCACCGGCGTCAGCTCGCGCCAGTCGAATGGAATCTTCGCCGAGAGCGGCAGCATGTAGATCAGCGAATAGGCGATCATCACCTTGTTGGGATCGCCTTCGCTGGACTTCATGTACATCAGCGCTTCGGCGCCGGATGCCCCGCCCTTCAGTGACACCACGATCGGCTGCTTCATCAGATTGTTTTTCTGGATCGCGGCCTGCATCATACGCGCCATCTGGTCGGACGCGCCGCCGGCGCCTGCCGCTACCACGATTTCAACGGGCTTGGTCGGCTCCCAGCCGGCCATTGCCGGCGCGCTCGCCAGCAGAACCGTCAACGCCGCGACGGCTTTCACGATCATTCGCACGTGCTTCTTCCCTGTCGTTTTGGTTTCGCCCGGCAAAAACCGGACGATGGCTTATGCCGCCATTGTGTAAGCTATTGATAGCCAGTTCAAGCGAGCCCTGCCGTTTGCGGCTTGTGACTTTCGCATGGGGCTACAGCGTTTGCGAGCGAAGTGGATACCAGTCCGCGTGAAGAAAACGCGTCAAAACGACAATCCAGAACCTCGATTCTAATTCAATCAGAACCGATCATGATCGAGGCGCAAGCGAGCCTATTTGCCCTTCCAGTTTGGTGTGCGCTTGTTGAGAAAGGCCTCCATGCCCTCGCGGAAATCCTCGCTCATATAGGCGCGCAGGATCAGGTCCTCGCCCTCGTCGCGGGACAGCGTCCGCCGGATCCGGCGCACCGCCTCCTTGGTGACTTCGAGCGTGATTGGCGCATGGCTCGCGACGAGCTTCGCGGTCTCTTCGGCGCGGAGCTGCAACGTCGCCACATCGGGCACGATCTCGTTGAGCAGGCCGAGCGCCAGCGCCTCGGGCGCTTCGACAAGCCGCGCCTTGAAAATCAGATCCTTGGTGCGCGCCGGCCCGACCAGCGACACCAGCCTGGAGATATTGGACATCGACAGGCAATTGCCGAGCGTGCGCGCGATCGGAAAGCCGATCCGTGTCGCCGCGGTCCCGATCCGGATATCGCAGCAGGCCGCGATGCCCGCCCCGCCACCGGTACAGGCGCCAGCGATCGCCGCAATCGTCGGCACCCGGCATCGCTCGAGCGTGCCAAGCACGCGATCGATCCGCGCTTCGTAATCAAGCGCATCCTGTGCGGTCTTGAAGGCGCGGAACTGCGAGATATCGGTCCCCGAAGCAAATGCCTTGTCGCCGGCGCCGGTCAGGATCAACGCCTTGATCGAGCGGTCGGTGTTGATGGTTTCGCAGATCGACGCCATCTGCTCGTACATCGCGAAGGTCAGCGCGTTGCGGGCCTGCGGGCGGTTGAACGTCAGCCGCGCGATGCCGTCCTCGACGGTGTAGATCAGGTCTTCATTGGCTTGGACCGGGGCATTCATCGCACGTTCTCTCCGTTGTTGCTCTGACTTCGATTGAACTCAGGCGACGGCGGCCTTCACCATCGGCACTGTGTTGCGTTGCTTCAGGACTTCCATCGCGGCCACGACGCCACCGCCGCGATGCGGCACCTTGGCGAGATCGAGGCCCATCTCGACGCCGGACAACGTTCCCATCAGCATCAGATCGTTGAAATGACCGAGATGGCCGATGCGGAATGCCTTGCCTTTGAGATTACCAAGGCCGGTGCCCAGCGACATGTCGAAATTCTCGAGAACCACCTTGCGGAAGGCATCCGCATCGTGCCCCTCCGGAACCATGACCGCGGTCAGCGCCGGCGAGAAGCAATGCGGATCGAGGCAAACCAGTTCCAGATTCCAGGCCTTGACCGCCGCGCGGGTCGCCGCGCCGTGGCGCTGGTGTCGCGCGAAGACATTGTCCAGCCCCTCTTCCTCGAGCATCGCAATGGCTTCCTTGAGCGCGTATAGGAGGTTCGTCGCCGGCGTGTACGGGAACGTGCCCTGCTTGTTGATCGCGATCATGTCGTGCCAGTCCCAATAGGACCGCAGTGCGGTATTCGCCTTGGACGCCGCCAGCGCCTTCTCCGACACCGCGTTAAAGCTCAAGCCCGGCGGCAGCATCATGCCCTTCTGCGAACCGGCAACGGAGATATCGATGCCCCAGGCGTCATGTTCGTATTCGAGCGACGCGAGGCCGGAGATGGTATCGACCATCAACAGCGCCGGATGATTGGTGCGGTTGAGCGCCTTGCGGACCTCGAGCGGATGGGTGACGCAACTGGTCGAGGTTTCGTTGTGAACCACCAGCACGGCCTTGATCTTGTGCAGGCGATCGGCGGCGAGCTTTGCCTCGATCTGGTCAACCGGAGCCCCGTGTCGCCAATCGGTCGGCAGTATCTCGACGTCGAGCTTGAATTTCTCGGCGATGCCGCGCCACAGCACCGCGAACTGGCCGGTCTCGGCCATCAGCACCTTGTCGCCGGGCGACAGCGTATTGACGATCGCAGCTTCCCAGGCGCCGGTGCCCGACGATGGGTAGATGATGACCGGTTGCTTGGTGCGGAAAATGCGCCGGCAGCCCGCCAGCACGGCATGGCCGAGTTCGGCGAATTCCGGACCGCGGTGGTCCAGGGTCGGCATGTCCATGGCCCGCAATACCCGGTCCGGCACGTTGGTCGGCCCTGGAATCTGAAGGAAATGCCTTCCGGTATGCACGGTCATTGGGGGTCCCTTCCCGGAGAATCTGTTGGTTTCGGGCGCCCGAATATCACTCTTTGGCCGGCTTGTCCCCTCGCCCGGCGCGGGCCTTCCCATCATTTATAACGGCCGGGAGGCCGCTTTTCGGCAGTGCGGGAGGTTAGTTTCCAGGGTTGACGCGGTAGCGCCCCAGGTACCAGAGGGCTTTCAGACCGTCTTTCCAGTTGATCTTTTTTCCCTCTTGATAGGTCCTGCCGTAATAGTGGATCGCCGTCTCATAGACCCTCCATTTGCGGGCCAGGGCGATCTGGCAACTGATCTGCACCTCCATGCCGAAATCGTTCGCGGTGATGTTGAGTGAGTCCAGCACCTCGCGCGTGAACATCTTGTAGCAAGTCTCGATATCGGTGAGCGTCTGATTGCAGAGAACATTAAAAATGACGGAAATCAGCCGGTTCGCCAGGTAGTGGTGGAAGTAAAGCGAGCGGTGCGACTTGCCGTGAAAACGCGAGCCGTACACCACATCCGCCACTTTCTTCCGGGCGATCAGCCGGTACATCTCGTTCCAATCGCCGGGATCGTATTCGAGATCGGCATCCTGAATGATCAGGACCGCGCCGGTCGCGGCGCGCATCGCGGTTCGAATGGCGCCGCCCTTGCCCTTGTTGCCGGAATGGAAAATGACGCGGATCGTGCATTCATCGGAGATCGTGCTGACCGGCGATCCCTGTCCGCCGGCGAGATCTTCCTCGGAGGTCGTCGCGTATTTACCGGAAAGCCAGTCGCGCGTGCCGTCCTTCGACCCGTCATCGACAACGATGATTTCCTTGCGAACACCGGGCAAGGCGGTCCCGATCAGGTCGAGAATTTCCGCGATGGTGCCGATCTCGTTGTAGGCCGGAACTAAGATAGAAATATCTGGCAACAATGAAATATTCACGGAAAGCCTGCGCCGACGGTTCGCCGGGTGTTAGGGTTGGACCCGGCGTGAGTCAAGGCAGGGCGCGACGCTCCGGTTTGAAGGCTTCACCTGCGGCAAACGCGCCTGGAATCAAATCATTTTCCGTTATCCCGCCGTCGCCGGCAGTCCAGCCGATGCAACAGCATCGTCTTCCCTGAACGGCGTCTCCGGATGCATCAGGAAAGCGCAGAACCCTCCGAGCAGCAACAATCCCATCGACATCAGGAACGGCAAATACCAGTTGCCGGTGACATCAATCACGTAGCCCGCCACCAAAGGCGAAACGATCGCCGCCAGCGCCGAACCGGTATTCATCAACCCCGCAGCCGTGCCCGAATATTTCGGCGCGATATCCATCGGCACCGACCAGATCGGGCCGATAACGAGTTCGGAAAAGAAAAATCCTCCGGACAGGCACAAGGCGACGACCGTGATGTCATGGACAAACAGGATCGGAAGCAGCGACAGCAGCGCGCCGGCGAAGCCGGCGCATGTGACGCTCAACCGCGCTAGGCGGACGTTGCCGGTCTTCTTCAGAATCCGATCCGACAGGATTCCGCCCAGGCTGTCGCCGACGACACCGGCAAAGAACACGCCGGAAGCGAACAGCGCCGAATTCTTGATATCTAGGCTGTAGTTGTTCTTGAAGAACAGCGGCAGCCAATTCAGATACAGCCACAGACTCCAACCATAGCAGAAATAGGTCAGCGTGACCGGCCACATCCGGCGCACCAATGGTCCCCATGGCACCTGCGGCCGCGTATTGACAGGGCGCGGTGGAAGCGAGGCCAGTTCGGCCTCGGTAATCGAGGGATGATCCCTGGGCTCGTTGCGGAAGTAGAGAAACCAGATCACGCCCCACACCAGGCTGACCAGTCCAAGCGCGACGAACGAGCCGCGCCAGGTCAGCCAGGCCATCAATGCCGCGATCAAGGGCGGCGTCACTGCATTTCCGAGCCGCGCGAAGGCGTGGGTGAGCCCCTGGGCAAAGCCTCGTTTATTGGCGGGCGTCCAATATTGCATGGCGCGCGTTGCGGTCGGGAATGTCGCGCCCTCGCCGAACCCGAGCGCGACGCGGGCCATGAACAGCGTCAGCAGGCTGTTCACAAAGCCCGTCATGATGGTCGCCGCCGCCCAGATGATGCCGCACCAAAACAATGTCTTGCGCGGCCCGAAGCGGTCGCCGACCCAGCCACCGATGACCTGAAACAAAAGATAGGGATAGGCGAAGGCCGAGAACACCAGGCCAAGCTCGGTGTTGCTCAGGTGGAGTTCTTTCTGGATTTCGCTCGCTGCGGTGGAGATGTTGACCCGATCGACATAGGTGATCAGGTACATGATGCAGAGCATCGCCAGAACGACATGGGTAGCTTTGAAACGAAGTCGCATTCCTTAACCTCCCCAAATTGATTTTTTTGTTTTTTTTACAGCAGCACTTACCCCGCGAGCGCGTAGCGCCCTGACCGTTTCCGATCCGGTCAGGGCTTGACGATCTTCAGATGCGCCGGAGCATTTGCCTGCGTCCGCTCTTCGAACGATTTGATCGCCGCATCCACGCCGCCGGCGCGATGCGGCACGCCCGCGGCGGCCAGCCCCATCTCGACGCCGGACAAGGCGCCCAGCAGGGTCAGTTCATTGCATTCGCCGAGATGACCGATGCGAAACACCTTGCCCGCGACCTTGCTCAAGCCGGAGCCGAGCGACATGTTGTAATTTTCAAGCACGACCTTGCGGAACTGGTCGGCGTCATGTCCCGGCGGCATCAGCACCGCCGTCAACACCGGTGAATATTCCGCCGGATCGAGACACAGCACTTCCAGCCCCCAATGCGTGACAGCGGCGCGGGCCGCGGCGGCAAGTCGCTTGTGCCGGGCGAACACCGCCTCCAGCCCCTCCTCCAGCAGCATCGCAATGGCTTCGCGCAGGCCGTAGAGCAAATTCGTGGCTGGCGTATAGGGAAAGAAACCGCCGGCATTGGGTTTGAGCATTTCTTCCCAATCCCAATACGAGCGCGGCATCTTGTTGGTCTTGGCGGCGGCGCGGGCCTTCTCGGAGATCGCATTGAAGCCGAGCCCCGGCGGCAGCATGAAGCCCTTTTGCGAACAACTGACGGTGACGTCGACCTTCCACTCGTCGTGCCGGTAATCGACCGAACCGAGCGAGGAGATCGTGTCCACCAGTAGCAGCGCGGGATGACCGACCTTGTCCATCGCGGCGCGGATGTCGCCGACCCGGCTGGTAACGCCGGTCGAGGTCTCGTTATGCACCACCATCACGGCCTTGATGGCATGCGCGGAATCCTGCGCCAGTCTGGCCTCGATCGCGGCGGGGTCGGCGCCGTGACGCCAGTCACCCGGAATGAATTCAACCTCGATGCCCCAGCGCGCCGCCATGTTGCGCCACAGCGTGGCGAAATGGCCGGTTTCGACCATCAGGACCTTGTCGCCCGGCGACAGCGTGTTGACGATCGCCGCTTCCCACGCGCCCGTGCCCGACGACGGGAAAATGATGACGGGACCGGCGGTCTGGAAAATCTTCTGACAGCCCTTGAATACGGCATGGCCGAGTTCGGCGAATTGGGCGCTGCGATGGTCGATGACCGGCATGTCCATCGCCCGCAGCACACGGTCCGGTACAGGGCTCGGGCCGGGAATCTGCAAAAAATGGCGTCCCTGATGCTGCATCCTGGCCTCCTTGGCTATGGAACGGCAACTATTGCATTCAATTTATTTTCCATCAACTGATATATTGTTCACAATTTTTCTTGTCCGACCCCCGATGGTCGGGGCATAAATCAGTTTATGAGACCATTGATTCCGAGCGACGCCACCGCGCGGGCGGTTACGGCTAACGCCATTCCCGAGCGGGAAGACCACTCTCTGCATGACGAGATCCTGACGCGGCTGCGGGACCACCTCGTCGAGGGTAATATTCCCGATGGCGGCCGCATTCCCGAGCGGCAGCTTTGCGAGATGCTCGGCATCTCGCGAACGCCGCTGCGCGAGGCGCTGAAAGTGCTGGCCGCGGAAGGATTGATCGAACTGCTGCCGAACCGCGGCGCCCGCGTCCGTCAGTTGAGCGAGCGCGATCTCGGCGAATTGTTCGACGTCATGGGCGGCCTTGAAAGCCTTGCCGGCCGTCTCGCCTGCGAAAACATCACCGACGCCGAAATTGCCGAGATCGAACGGCTGCATTACGAGATGTACGGCTTCTACCTGCACCGCGACATGCATGGCTATTTCCACGTCAACCAGTTGATCCACCAGAAGATTGTCGAAGCCTCGCGCAACGCGACGCTGCGCGCCACCTACGCCAATTTCGCCGGGCGGATCCGCCGCATCCGCTACTCCGCCAATTTCGCGCGCAAACGCGAACGCTGGGGCGAAGCCATGCGCGAGCACGAGGCCATCCTGGAAGCGCTGCGCCGCCGCGCCGGTAGCGAACTCGGCGACATCCTGTTCGCGCATTTGCGCAACAAGCAGACGGCCGCAGTCGAGCACCTGAAGGAGGCCGGACCACCGGCTTCCGAAACGGCTTGAACCCTTCTCAACCTCGATTTTGCATTCAAAATATCAAGACAATCCAAAAGGATTGAATTTCTGGTCCGCCCCGACTACGGACAAACGATGCGCGATAACGGATCCACAACGCTCCAGGCCCGTCTGGCCCGCGAGATCACCGGCGAGGTCTTGTTCGACCGCTTCAGTCGCGGCCGGTATGCGACCGACGCCTCGTTCTACCAGATCATGCCGGCGGGCGTGGTGGTCCCCAGGACCGTCGACGAGGCACTGCGGGCGCTGGCGATCGCCCGAGACGACGGACGGATCGTCACGCCGCGCGGCGGCGGCACCTCGCAATGCGGCCAGACCGTCAATGACGGCATCGTCATCGATCTCTCGAAATATCTGAACCGCATCCTGTCGCTCGACGTCGAGAACCGCACTTGCTTGGTCGAACCGGGCATCGTGCTCGACGATCTCAACCGGCAGCTCAAGCCGCACGGCCTCTGGTTCCCGGTCGACGTCTCCACCGCCTCGCGCGCCACCATCGGCGGCATGGCCGGCAACAATTCCTGCGGCGGCCGTTCGCTGCGCTACGGCACCATGCGCGACAATACGCTGTCGATGGACGCAGCGCTTGCCAACGGCAAGCAACTGCATTTTGGCGAAGTGCCGCGCGACCTAGCGCAGATCAACTCAAATGACGAGGGCCTCGCGCTGTTTCGCGACATGCTGGCGCTCGGCGAGCGCGAGGCGGCCGAGATTGCCACAAGGTTTCCCAAGGTGCAGCGCCGCGTCGGCGGCTACAATCTCGACGCGCTGGTGCCGCGCAACGCCGCCAACAACATGGCGCACCTTTTGGTGGGCTCGGAAGGCACCCTCGCCTTCACCACCAAGGTCGAACTGAAGCTGTGGCCCATCATCCGCAACAAGGTGCTGGGCGTCTGCCATTTCGGCAGTTTTTACCAAGCGATGGATGCGGCCCAGCATCTGGTCAAGCTACGCCCGATCGCGGTCGAACTGGTCGACCGCACCATGCTTTCGCTCGGCCGCGAGATCGTGATGTTCCAGCCGATCATTGGCGCCGCGATCCGCGACGATCCGGATGCGGTGCTGATCGTCGAATTCGCCGAAGAGGGCCAGGCGGAAAACCTGCAACGGCTGAAGCAGCTCGGCGAGTTGATGGCCGATCTCGGTTTCGGCTGGGATCGCGAGAAGCGCAGATGGGGCGGCGTGGTCGAGATCACCGATCCCGGCTTGCAGACCGGCATCGCCGAGTTCCGCGCCGCCGGACTCAACGTCATGATGTCGATGAAGCAGGAGGGCAAGCCGGTCTCCTTTGTCGAGGATTGCGCGGTGCCGTTGCCGCACCTCGCCGACTACACCGAGCGGCTCAACGCCATCTTCGCCAGGCACGGCACCCGCGGCACCATGTATGCGCATGCCTCCGAAGGCTGCCTGCATGTGCGCCCGGTGCTGAACCTCAAGCTCGAAAAGGACGTCAAGGCGATGCGCGCCATCGCCGAGGAAACCTTCGAGATGGTGCGCGAATACAAAGGCTCGCATTCCGGCGAGCATGGCGACGGGCTGGTGCGATCGGAATTTCACGAAACGATGTTCGGCGAGCGCATCATCGCCGACTTCCGCGAGGTCAAGCACCGCTTCGACCCCGGCAATTTGCTCAATCCCGGCAAGATCGTCGATGCGCCCAAGATGGACGATCGCTCGCTGTTTCGCTATCCGCCGGATTATCGCATCGCTGAGCTGAAGACCGTACTGGACTGGTCGGCCTATCCCGGCGCCGGCGGCGGCTTCCAGGGCGCGATCGAGATGTGCAACAACAACGGCGCCTGCCGCAAGCTCGAGGGCGGCGTGATGTGCCCGTCCTATCGCGCCACCCGCAACGAGAAGGATGTCACGCGGGGCCGTGCGAATACCTTGCGGCTTGCGATCTCCGGCCAGTTGGGACCGGATGCGCTGTCGTCCGACCAGATGATGGACACGTTGAAACTCTGCGTGTCCTGCAAGGCCTGCCGCCACGAATGCCCGACCGGCGTCGACATGGCCAAGATGAAGATCGAGGTATTGGCGGCACGGGTCGCGAAGCATGGGCTTACACTGCGCGACCGGCTGGTCGGCTATCTGCCGCATTATGTCGCGCTGGCGTCGCGCTTCGCGCCGCTTGCCAATTGGCGCAACAACAGCCCGACGCTGCGGAAACTGTTTGAAAGAGTTGCCGGCATCAGCGCACAACGGGCCCTGCCCGCATTCCGGCGGGATGTTTTCACATCAGAGGTCGAGACAGTGGGCCCGGCCGGTGGCCGCGAGGTCGTGCTGTTTGCCGATACGTTCAACCGCGCCTATGAGCGCGAAAACCTCGACGCCGCGCTGCGCGTGCTGGCCGAAGGCGGATACCGCGTCCATATTCCAAAGCCTGCGGACCACGGCAGGCCGCTGTGCTGCGGCCGCACCTTCCTGTCGGCTGGCCTGGTCGACAAGGCCCGCGCTGAACTCGACCGGGTGGTTACGACCTATGCGCCGTTCGCCGCGCGCGGCGTGCCGATCATCGGCCTTGAGCCAAGCTGCCTTTTGACGCTTCGCGACGAATTGCTCTCGTTGCGCCCGGACGACACCGCCAAAAACATCGGCGCGCATGCGCTGTTGTTCGAGGAATTCCTGGTTCGCGAGGCCGAGGCCGGCCGGCTGAAGCTGCCGCTTGGCCCGATCGCCGGACAAGCCCTGGTGCATGGCCACTGCCACCAGAAGTCCTTTGGCGCGCTCAAGCCGGTGGAGCAGATACTTCGCCTCATTCCGGATTTGAAGGTCGAGACCATCCAGTCCAGTTGCTGCGGCATGGCAGGTGCATTTGGTTACGGCGCCGACACCTATCAGGCATCGATCGAGATGGCCGAGCTATCGCTACTGCCGGCGGTGCGGCGGGCCGATGCCGCGGCGCTGATCGTCGCCGACGGCACGTCCTGCCGGCATCAGATCAAGGATGGCACCGAGCGTCATGCCCTTCATGTCGCCCGGGTGCTGGCGATGAGCCTCGACAGCGTGCGATCCGTCCCCTATCCCTCATCTTCTATCACAAAGGAGCCCGCTCATGGCTGAACTGACCCTCGACGTCGCTCGCAAGATCCTCGATGCCGCGCTCGCCAAGGCGGTCGAGAAGAAACTGAAACCGCTCGTTATCACCGTTCTCGATGTCCGCGGCTGCGTCAAGGTCACCGCGGCACAGGACGGCACCAGCCTGATGCGCGCCGAGATCGCGCACGGCAAGGCCTATGGCGCGCTCGCGATGGGCATGGGCTCACGGGCGCTGTTTCAGCGCGCGCAGGAACAGGCTTACTTCGTCGACGCGGCGAACACGCTGGCGCAGGGCCGGCTGGTGCCGGTCCCCGGCGGCGTGCTGATCCAGGACGGCGCGACGCTGCTCGGCGCGGTCGGCGTCAGCGGCGACACCTCGGACAATGACGAGATTTGCGCGATCGCCGGCATCGATGCGGCCGGACTGAAGGCGAATCCGGGATAGTCAATACGTCGTCGCCCCCGCGAAAGCGGGGCCCATAGACTGTGCCCTCTCTCATTTTCAAGGCTGGGAGAGGCCACTTCATAACCAAGGTTTGTGGTTATGGGTCCCCTGCTTTCGCAGGGACGACAGGTGGGGCTCACTTCCCCGGCCATGACGGCTCGCGCTTTTCGGCGAACGCCTTGAGACCTTCCTTGGCGTCTTCGGTCATCGCCAGAAGCGCGATCTGGCTTTCGGTATAGGCGATGCTTTCATCGAACGACATCGAGGCGATCGCGCGCATGGCGTATTTGCCGCGCCGGATCGCGGTCGGCGATTTGTCGGCGATGCGGCCGATCAGCCAGTCGATTTTGGCATCGAGCTCGGCTGCCGGCACCACGTAGTTCAGAAGCCCCGCGGCCTGCGCGGCATGTGCATCAAAGGGCTCGCCGGTCAGCGCCCATTCGTTGATGAGGCGTCGCGGCGCCATCGATTGCAGCAAGGCCATCACCTGCATCGGGAATACGCCGACCTTCACCTCGGGCAGGCCGAAGATCACGTTGTCGGCCGCGACCGCCAGGTCGGTCATGCACAACAGCCCCATGCCTCCGGCCATGCAGACGCCGCCGACCCGCGCGATCGCGGGCTTGGTAGCGTTCTGCGACAGCCGCAACAGGTCGGCATAATCGACATTCGGCTTGGAGAAGTCCGCAGCGAACGCGCCACCGGTGTTCTGCAGATCGGCGCCGGCGCAGAACGCCTTGTCGCCCGCGCCGGTCAAGACGATGACCCGGACATCCTTGTCGTCATGGGCGTCGCGATAGCCTTTGCCGATCCCCGCGATGACCTCGCCATTGAGCGCGTTGCGCTTCTCCGGCCGGTTGATGGTGATCCAGAACGCCTGCCCCCGCTTTTCGAGGTGTACGCTGGTATTGTCGGTCATGGCCCTGCTCGCTCGCCTGATGATCTGCGGGCGAACATTAGGTCATGATTCCGAAAAGTGAACCGGAAGATTTAAGGCGCCGGGAATGCGCCGGCAGCCGCCCGCTTTGCCCATACCTTGTTGTCGTGGAACGCGGCGCCCCCGACCGGAGCGACGGCCTCGGCGCCCGTGAGCATGTTGATGCCGCAGCCGCCGATATGAGCCTTGTTCGGATGCACCGATTCCGCGATCAGCACGCCGCGGCGCACGCCATCGAACAGTTTTGCCGTCAACGTCGTCTCGCCCCGCATGTTGCCGAGCGTGACCGCGTCGCCGTCCCCGATCCCGAGCGGAGCCGCGTCTTCGGGATGCATCATCACGGTCGGCGCGCCCTCGCGCGCCTGAGATGACGGCGTTTCGTTGAAACTGGAGTTGAGGAAGCTGCGCGAGGGGCTGGTGGCGAGGCGGAACGGGTGCGCCTCATCCGCCTCCTCGATCGACGCCCAGTGATCGGGCAGCGTCGGCATCTGGTCCCACGCGCCCATCATGCCGGCATTGCCGAGCGGCACATGGGCCCAGTCGGCCTTGAAATGAAACTTCTTGTCGGCATGCGCGAAGCCGTCGAGATAATGCGAGGTGCGGAAATCCGGCTGGATATCGCGCCAGATATCGGCCTGGAGCGCCTCGATGTCGCCGTGGCCACTCTTCTTCAGCGTGGCGTCGATCAACTCGCGCGCCGACATTTCGAAGCCGGGATGCACGGCATTCAAGCGGCGGGCGAGACCTTGCAGCACCTGGTGGTTGGAGCGGCATTCGCCGGGCGGTTCGATCAGCTTCGCGCCGACCGAAATATGCTGATGGCCGCCGCCGTAATAAAGATCGTCATGCTCCATGAACATGGTCGCGGGCAAAACGAGATCCGCCATCCTGGCGGTCTCGGTCATGAACTGCTCATGCACGACGGTGAAAAGATCGTCGCGGGCAAATCCCTGCCGCACCAGCGCCTGCTCCGGCGCCACCGTCATCGGATTGGTGTTCTGGATCAGCATCGCCTTGACCGGCGGACCGTCCTTGAGCGCCACCGGATCGCCGGTCAGGATGCGGCCGATTTTCGACTGGTCGAGGATCCGCGTGGAGTGATCGATCGCATCATGGCCTTCGATGATGGATTCGTTGAACTTCCAGATCGCGAGATTGTTGAAGAAGGCGCCGCCGCCTTCATATTGCCAGGCGCCGGTGACAGCCGGAATGCACAGCGCCGCATGCATCTGCGCCGCGCCGTTGCGGCTACGGGTGAAGCCATAGCCGAGACGGAAGAACGAACGCTTGGTCTGCCCGACGGTGCGGGCGAACGCCTCGATCTCCGCAACCGGCACGCCGCAAATCGACGACGCCCATTCCGGCGTGCGGGTCGCAAGGTGCGCCTCGAGCTCGCCGGGGCAATCGGTATAGCGCGCCAGGTAGTCGCGATCGGCATAGCCCTCGCGGAACAGCACGTGCATGACGCCGCAGGCGAACGCGCCGTCGGTGCCCGGCCGGAGCAGAATCTTGATATCGGCCTGCTTCATGGTGTCGTTGTTGTAGACGTCGATCGCCGCGATCTTCGCGCCGCGCTCCTTGCGGGCGCGCGAGGCGTGCGTCATCACATTGACCTGGGTGTTGACTGGATTGGTGCCCCAGATCACGATCAGGTCGGAAACACCCATTTCACGCGGATCGACGCCGGCGACGCGGCCGGTACCGGCGGCAAAGCCGACGCGCGCGATGCTCGAGCAGATTGTCGAGTAGAAGCGCGAATATTTCTTGACATGGGTCAGCCGGTTGATGCCGTCGCGCATCACGAGGCCCATGGTGCCGGCGTAATAATAGGGCCACACCGATTCCGAACCGAATTCGCGTTCGGCCTGATTGAAACGCGCCGCGATCTCGTCCAGCGCATCGTCCCACGAAATCCGCGCGAACTTGCCCGCCCCCTTCGGGCCGACCCGGAATTGCGGATAGGTCAACCGTTCCGGATGATGAATGCGTTCGGCATAACGAGCGACCTTGGCGCAGACGACACCGGCCGTATAGGTCTGCCGCTTGGAACCGCGCACCCGGCCGATCGCGGAATTGTCGATCACCTCGATATCAAGCGCACAGGCCGACGGGCAATCGTGCGGACAGGTGGAATGCCGGATCTCGATCTTGGCGTGCTGGTTCATGCCGGAATTGTTAACATCAAACCTCGCAGCCGCTAAGCGCATTTATCCAGCAATCCCTGCGTAAAACCGCTTACAGGTGATGCAGCGGAGGCCCGAAATGCCGCCGTTCGCAGCGCTGTTTTACCTCCGTCCGACGCGAGCAGACAACGGCCCCGTACACCGGCACGCTCCCTTATTTCCGATGCGGCGCCTCAGTCCGTCGTCGACAGCCCAATCCCGACAAAGCTAGATTGAGCGGAACTTGTCCGGCACAGGGCAAGGCAAATAGGGAGGGTGGAATGACGGGCCCAAGGTCTGCGCCTATGTTGGCGGCCGTATTGCTGGCAATGACGATCCCAGGCTCGCGGGCGCTGGCCGGAGATTATCCGGCGCATCCGGTCCGGATCATCGTCCCCTTCGGGGCCGGCGGCCCCGCCGATGTCACCGCCCGCCTGATCGGCAACCATTTACAGGCGAGCCTGGGCCAGCCTTTCATCGTCGAAAATCATGCCGGCGCGGGCGGCGTCATCGGCACCCAGGAAGCGGTCAAATCGCCGCCCGATGGTTACACGCTATTGATGATATCGAACACCCAGACCACGAACGAATCGTTTGCACCGCAACGCAAATATATCCTGATGCGGGATCTCGCCCCGATCGCCCCGATCAATCATGCCGACCTCGTCATCGCGGTGAGCCCGCAAGTCCCGGCCAAGACGCTGACCGAGTTGATCGCGCTCGCCAAGGCGAAGCCGGGAACGTTGAACTACGCCTCGGCCGGTCAGGGCACGCCCTATCACATGGCCGGCGAACTGCTCAGAAGCATGGCCGGCATCGACATCGTGCATGTTCCCTACCGCAACAGCGGCGAGGCACGCAGCGGCGTCATCGGCGGTCAAACCCAGATGATGATCGATGCCGTGACCACGATGGCGCCCAATGTCGCCGCCGGCCAGGTGCGTGCGCTCGCCACCACCGGCAAGACGCGTTCAACCGTGCTGCCTGACGTACCGACAGTCGACGAGGCCGGGGTATCCGGATATGAGGCAACCATCTGGCTTGGCCTGATGGCGCCCGCCGGTACGCCGAAGCCGGTCATCGACAAGCTCAATGCCGCGGTGAACGACGTGCTCAAGCGGCCCGACGTCGTCAGGCTCTGGGCCGAACAGGGCGCCGTTCCAATGTCCATGACGCCGGAACAATTCGACCAATATCTGCGCAGCGACGTTGAAAAATGGGCCAATGTCGTCAACCGCTTTGGCGATAAACCGTAAGTAAAAGAGACCTCATCGATGTCAGAAGCGCTCAACATTCTAAGCGGCGGCGCCGCGCAGGGCCTGGTCCGAAGCCTCAAGGCAACATTCCAGGCACGGACCGGCCTCGATATTATAGGCGAGTTCGGCGCGGTCGGCGCCATGGCCGACAAATTGCGCAAGGGCATGCCGACCGACATCGTCATTCTGACCGCGGCGCTTGTTGCAGGGCTTGCCGATGAAAAACTCGTCGTCCCCTCCTCGATAGCCGATATCGGCCTGGTGGAGACGGCGCTGGCGGTCCGCAGCAACGACCCGAAGGTCGGCGTCACCGATGCCGCGACGTTGCGCGCAGCCTTGCTCGCTTCCGACGCGATCTTCGTGCCGGACACCAAGGCGTCGACCGCCGGAATTCATGTTGCAAAGGTGCTGGACCGATTGGGGATTGCCGGCGACGTCGCTGGCCGGCTCAAGATCTTTGCCAATGGCGCGACCGCAATGCGCCATCTGGCGGCGTCCGATGCCAGAAGGCCGATCGGCTGTACCCAATCGACCGAGATCATCAGCACGGAAGGCGTGACACTTTCAGGATCGCTGCCACACGGCTTCGACCTCGCGACGATGTACACGGCTGCCGTGACCGAGCGCGCGGCGCACGCTCAACAGGCACAGGCGCTGATCGATTTATTGACCAGCGCTGGACAGCAGGAATTGCGTATCCGCGCGGGCTTTCTCAGCCGCGCAATCTAGCTATTGCCACGGCTAGAGCCTTATCGGTCCTGATTGAATCAGAACCGGGCGCTTATATTTTGTTTGACGCCTTCTCTTCACGCGAACCGGAATCCACTTCGCCCGAAAACGCTATAGTCGCCGCGCTCAACTCTCATCGGGCGCTTTTGCGTCGTCGGGGGGTTTGGTGCCGGGCGTCGCGAGACGGGCCAGCATGGCCTGCTGGCGCATCCATTGCTTTCGCGGCCTCGCCGGATAGCCGCCCCAGACCTGTCCCGCCGGAACGTCGCTCATCACGCCCGAACGCGCCGCGACCTGCGCGCCTCGGCCGATCCTGACATGCGGCGCAAGACCTACCGAGCCGCCGAGCGCGGCATAGTCCTCAAGCGTCACGCTGCCGCTCAACCCGCACTGCGCGACAACAATGCAATGTCGGCCGAGGATAACGTTATGTCCGATCTGACATTGATTATCGATCTTCGAGGCCTCTCCGATCACGGTGTCCCGGATACCGCCGCGATCGATCGTTGTGCCGGCGCCGATCTCGACGTCGTGCTGAATGATGACGCGCCCGGTTTGCGGAACCTTCACCGTCTTGGCGCCCGGGATGAAACCAAAACCGTCCTGCCCGATGTGGCAGCCCGGATGGATCGCCACGCGATCGCCGATCAACGCATACATGATGGAGACCCCGGCGCCGATCACGCAATCGCGGCCGATCGAGACATCCGGCCCGATCACGGCATTCGAGGCAATGATGGTGCCCGATCCAATCTCGGCGCGGGGCCCGATTACCACGCCCGGATCGATGATGACGTCGCTCTCTAGCCGCGCGGTCGGATGAATGGTTGCGCCCGGTGCAATATCATTGCCCTCGAACAAGGAGACCGGCCGCAGGGATTGAGGATAGAGCGCGCTATGCACAGCGACGAAGGCCCGGTAAGGCTCGGATGTGCGCAAGACGATGAGATGTTCCGGTACGCAGCCTTCAAAACGCTCCGGCATCAGGCAGGCGCCGGCATGCGTCTTCGCCAGACTGTCGGCGTATTTGCTGCTTTCGATGAAGCTGAGATCGGCAGGTCCCGCCAGTTCGAGGGGGGCGACATCCTTGATCAGGTGTTCGAGCCGCTCCGCGTCGCGGGCTTCGACCCCCGTAAGCGACACGATTTGGGCCACGGTCAAACCCGCAGGGCGCTCAAAAAAACCTCGTCTGCCCATATCTCAATCCCTAACCCAGAAACTGGCCTGCAAATCCGGCCGTCGGACCCAGCGGGTACGAAGCCCCTCTAAACTGCATTTATGCACGTACGGCAATACCGGCGCATCCGATTATGGCCATGCGGGAACAGGCTGTAATTTGCCTGTCTTGCAGCGCGACCGGAAAAAAGCCAGCATGGAGCCTTGGCGTATCGCCGGACCGTCCCCCGCTCCCGCCAACAAGGGTATCAATCGTGAAGATTGTCGACCTTACCCGAGAGCTCTATTTGCGCACCCCCAGCTATCCCGGACACCCTCCCACCGTCCACGTCATGTGGAAGACCCACGAGGAGTCGTTCGCCGAATCCGGCAATGTGCATGGGCTTGCCTCGATGTTCATCTCGATGTCCGACCATGCGGGCACCCATATCGACGCGCCGCTTCATTTCGGCAACAGCGGTATCCCGATCGACCAGTACCCGCTGGAGAAGTGCATTGTGCCGGGCATCTGCCTTGACCTGCGCCACATCGCGCCACGCGCCGAGATCACGCCTTCGGACCTTGAAAGAGCGGTGAAGGAAGCGGGCGTGCCGGTGCCGAAAGGCGGGACCGTCCTGCTCTGCACCGGTCATCACGAACGGACCTTTCCGCGCAAGGAATATTCGACCGACAATTCCGGCGTGAACGTCGAGGCCACCGAATGGCTGGCGAAACAGGGCATCGTTCATTTCGGCATCGACTCGATGCGGCCGGGCCCCGACGGCAAGATCAATTCCCTGGTTCACAAGGCCTGTCTCGACCTCGACATCACCCACATCGAAAGCCTGTGCAATCTGGAAGCGTTGCTCGGCCAGGGCCAATTCACCTTCATCGGCCTGCCGATGAAATGGCGCGGCGGCACCGCGTCGCCGATCCGCGCCGTGGCCGTGTTCGGCATGTAGATATTTCACGGCATCGACCCGCGTAAGACGGGCGCCGCAAACGGAGGAAACCATGACGCGAAAACTGATCGATATTTCCGTCCCCTTGCAAAACGACGTGCCAGCCGATCCGCCCGGCCTCAACCCGTTCATCCGGTACAGCGATCACCAGCAGAGCCTGCCGCGGATGCTGGGCTTCTTTCCAGGCCTGAAGGCTGAAGATCTGCCGGATGGCCAGGGCTGGGCGATGGAGACGGTCGAGCTATCGACACATAACGGCACCCATCTCGACGCGCCCTATCACTATCACCCGACGATGAACCGCGGCGAGCGGGCATGGACCATCGAGGAAGTGCCGCTGGAGTGGTGCCTGCAGCCTGCCATCAAGCTCGACTTCCGTCATTTTCCCGATGGCTATGTCGCGACGGCCAAGGATGTCGAAGACGAACTCAAGCGCATCGGCCATACGCTATCGCCGCTCGAGATCGTGGTGGTCAACACCAGCGCCGGCGTCAAATACGGCCAGCGGGATTACGTCAGTTCCGGCTGCGGCATGGGCTATGAAGCCACGATGTATCTGCTGGAGCGCGGCGTGCATCTCACCGGCATCGATGGCTGGAGCTGGGACGCGCCGTTCGTCTACACCGCCAAGAAGTTCGCCGAGACCAAAGACGCCGGCCTGATCTGGGAAGGCCACAAGGCCGGACGCCATATCGGCTACTGCCACATCGAGAAGCTGCACAATCTCGAACTTCTGCCTTCGACCGGTTTCATGGTGTCGTGCTTTCCGGTCAAGATCGAGCGCGCCTCGGCGGGCTGGACCCGGGCAGTCGCGATCATCGAAGAATAAACTCCGCACGGTAAGCTGGCGGTTGAGACAATAAAGCTTGTGTGGGGCATGACCGGTTCTGATTGAATCAGAACCGAATCTCCAGATTCTTATTTTGACGCGTTTTCTTCACGCGAACCGGTATCCACTTCGCCCGAGAACGCTCTAATCGCTTTCGCTTACCGACCCGGCTTCGGCCAGGGCCTGAAGCGGTGCGGTATCGAGCACGACGATGGCCCCGTGTTCGAGCCGAACCCAGTTTCGCGCCGCCCAAACCCGCAACTGCTTGTTGATGCTTTCGCGGGTCATGCCGACCATTTCGCTGATTTCCTGCTGCGTGATGGTGATCGTTCGGCAGGCCGGCGCGAGCTTGTATTTCTCGGTCAGACGAATGAGCGCACCGGCAAGCCGGCCCGGAAGATTCTGAAGGATGACCTGCTCGACCTGATCGCTGGTCCAGCGCAACCGCGTGCAAAGCAGCTCGATGAATTTCATGGCGAGCGCCGGCTGCCCCGCGACGAAGGGAAGAAAATCGCGGCGGTCGATGGCAAAGATCTCGCAATTGGTATTCGCGGTGGCATCGGCGGTTCGAGCCTGGCCATCCAGCACCGCGATTTCGCCGAAAATCTCGCCGGCGCCGATCAGATTCAAGATCGCGCTGCGGCCATCGGCGGAAGAGATGCTGATCTTTACCGTACCGCTGATCACCGCAAACAGGCTGTTGCCGGGATCGCCCTTGGAAAAAATCGAGGCGCCGCGTTTCAGCCTGGAATGCTTCGCGTAGCGGCAGAGCTGCTCAAGGGCGTCAGGCCCGAGGTCGCAAAAAATCGGATGTCGCCGGAGAACGGACAGCGTGCTGCGCGTCGCCGCCTGGGGCGCAACCTTGTTCTCAACGGCACTGGTCACGACCGTCTCACGATCTGAGCGGTTCATCATCAAGGGATCACACTGGAGGGCGGATGAGGGTTCTCAATCGGCGAAAGAGATATACGCCGGGAGGCTCGGCGCGGCAACAAAAGGAAGAGGATTTCGCCAAAAGTTTCAACGAGTTGCCGGTATAATCTTCGCCTCCCGGTTGACGTCTGATCGGTTCGCCACCCGAAGCGGCTCCCGGAGCCGGCGCGATGGCAGCCGGAAACGCAAACGATACGAAGCAGATGCTATTGAATGGAGCGATGCTTCGTTTCATTCGCTGGCGATACCCGTCGTCCTTAAAGACCCGCATGGATCTTGTGAGTTAGTCGCACATCGTGCCGCCTGGGTTCTGGGGCGAACTGCCGCAGGCCAGGACCCCTCCTCAAGCACGCGGCGAGGCGCGAGATCCGCAAAGGCCCAGGGATATCCGCAAAATTAGGCGGCAAGATCCCCTGGCAGGGCCAGTGTCAGGACCGCGACAGACCGGCCGGTTCGCTCAAATTGCACCGGTTTGTAAAGATCACCTTTACCACACAAATTTGTACACCATTCCGACTCACCTAACATTCACATACGGCCATCATCCTCACGCCCAGCAGGGGACGTTGACATGTTGTGGATATTAGCTCGCTGTCTGGCGGGGCTTATGCTTTCGCTGGCGTTGAATGCTTCGGCCAGCGCGTCGCCGAGCTGTCTATCCGACAAACAGCCCTTTGAACTGGCTGGCGACACCATCCACTGGACGATGACCATCGCGCCGGGCGCCGATTGCATCCAGGGCGTGCGCTGGTCCTACATGCAGATCTACGACGTTTCAGTGGTCAGTGCTCCGAAACACGGCAAGATCGTCATGGTGGGGATTGGCTTCCGGTATTATGCCGATCCGGGCTTCAAGGAAGCGGACTCTTTCACGCTCGCCGTGACCGGGATGAACAAGAAAGATCCGGGCAGATCGTACGTCCAGATCGAAGTCAAGCCGCGGCCATCCCTGCAACTGTCGTCCGCGAGATAGGCTGCAGCTTACAGCAGCTTCCCATCCGGCCCAAAAAACGGATGCGGGCCGTCAAAACTCCCGATCGGAACCTGATGGGTGATCACGTTGCCGAATCCCTCTCCTGGAAACCAGGTGTGGAGATGGAATGCCGGCGGTTCGACCTTGAAAGACGGCTGCCGTAATTCCGCAAGATCGAGATCGACCGCGTGGTTGGGTGCCGGGCAGATGGTCGCCGGTACACCCGCAAACATCGTCAATACCGCGCGATGAACGTGACCGGCAGCAACGAGCTGCACGTGTGGATGCCGTTTGACGACGGTTGCGAGTTCGCTCGAATTCCGGAGGTTCTGGAGATCCATGTGCCCGATGCCGGTGACAAATGGCGGATGGTGCAGGAACACCAGCACAGGCCGGTCGGCGGAAGCTGCCAACGTAGCGTCCAGCCATTGCAAGGTGGATGCGTCGAGCTCGCCGTGTGGCTTGCCGGGCACGCTTGAATCCAGCAATACTAGCTCGAGCCCGCCGATTTCAACGCGCTGATTGAGCGGCCCCGATGCAAAAGCGTAGTCGGCCTGCGGAAATGCCGCACGCATCAGCTCACGGGAATCATGATTGCCCGGAATGCCGGCGAAAGGCAGCTTGAGCGGCGCCAGCAGACGCTTGAGATGATCGTATTCCTCTGCTGTCGGCGTGTCCGCAAGGTCGCCCGAGATCACGACAAAGTCCGGTGCCGGGTCAAACTCATTCAAGGCGGCGATACAACGTTCAAGTGCTTTCGCCGTGTCGACGCGGCCATAGGCGAGCGCACCCGGCGGTTTGATATGAAGATCAGAAATCTGCGCAATGCGAACGGATTTTAACGACATCGGTATTCCTCAGCTCTCCGGTGGCAACAGGCGAACGGCGTCCGGCACGATCAAGAGTCCGACCCTTTCGCCAGCTTTGACCTTGACCGTATTGGGCGCATCAACGGCGAGCGGCCTGCTGGAAGCCCCGCTGACGATCATGCGCTGACGATCGCCGATAAAGCTGACGCTATCGATGATTCCCGAAAGCGGCGCGCCTGCCGCATCAACGATCGCAATGGTTTCGGGACGGATCATCGCAACTGCCGCGGATTGGCTCACTTCAAGGCCGATCGCCTGCCGGCCGCCCGGCAGCACGAGATAGCCGTTCTCAACCGGCGCTTCGACGATGTTCGCCGCACCGATGAATTCCGCGACGAAGCGGCTTTCCGGCGCGAAATAAATCTCGCGCGGCGTGCCGATCTGGGCGATCGAGCCTTTGCGCATCACCACGATGCGGTCGCCGAGCTCCATGGCTTCCGCCTGGTCGTGGGTAACGTAGATCGTGGTGATGCCGAGCGCACGCAGCAAACGGTTGAGCTCGCCGCGCAGCCGGTCGCGCAGCGCGGCGTCGAGCGCGGTCAAGGGCTCGTCGAGCAGCAGGATTCCCGGCCGGATCGCGACCGCGCGCGCCAATGCAACCCGTTGGCGCTGGCCGCCGGAGAGCTGATCGATGCGGCGGCTCTCAAGCCCGGCGATATTGGTCAGCGCCACCAGTTCGGCCACGCGCGCCGCGCGTTCTGGCCTGCCGATCCCGCGGATCTTCAGGCCATAGCCGATATTATCGGCGACACTCATGTTGGGGAACAGCGCATAGGACTGAAACACCATGCCGACATTACGCTTCTCGATCGGCACCGACGTCATGTCCTTGCCGTCGAACAGCACCCTGCCACCGGCATCCGGCAATTCGAGACCAGCGATGATGCGCAGCATCGTGGTCTTGCCGCAGCCGGAAGGTCCGAGCAGGACCAGCGTTTCGCCGCACGCGATATCGAGCGTAGCGGGTTCGAGCGCGCGCGTGCCGTCGGCAAAGGTCTTGCCGCAAGCTTCGATGCGAACCGATGCGCCATGTCCTGCAGCGACGTTCATCGGCCCTGCCCTCGATCCGCGAATATCTGCATGGCGATCAGAAGCGGAATGATCATGATGAAGAAGATCAGCGTATAGGCCGAGGCCACTTCCAGCCGCATCGATGCATAGCTGTCGGCAAGTCCGATCGGCAGCGTCTTGGTCAATGGCGTATGCAGCATCCAGGTCAGGTTGAATTCGCCGAGCGAGAGCGTGATCACCATCAAGGCTCCGGCCAGAATACCGGGTGTTGCATTGGGAACGATCACGTCGAGGAAACGGCGCGCCGGCGATGCACCGAGCGACGCCGCGCCTTCATCGAGCGTCCTGACGTCCACGGTCGCGAATACCGCCATGACCGAGCGCACCATGAACGGCATCGTGAAGATGACGTGGCCGGCAACGATGAAAAGCCACGAACCGCGGAAGCTGCGGAAACCGCCATAGGTCAGCAACAGTGCCAGTGCGATCGCCAGCCCCGGAATGGCGATCGGCAGCGTGATCACCTCCTCGACGATGCGCGAGAGCCGGCCCCCGTGCGTATGCAGCGCGTAGGCCGCGGGCACGCCGATCAGCAATGTCACGGCCAGCGCCGCGAATGCGATCAGGAATGACAGCAGGATCGTATCGGCATAGAGATCCCAGACCTGAAAGACCCATTGCAGGGTCACGCCGGATGAAATGCCGCGAAAATAGTTCACGGTGACGCCCGCGGAAATCGACAAGACCGCCGGAACTACGAGGAATGCCGCGACACCAAGCGTAAACACAAGCTGGCCGGAGAATATCAGGCGATCGCGCATGATTTCATCCGGCCGCGGCGACGGCGCCGCCGCTGAACGAGCGGGCGAGCGCCAGGATCGCCCAGGTAATCACCCCCAACCCGATCGACAGCGCCGCCGAGGTCGCAAAATTCGCGGCCAAGGTAAATTCGGTATAGATCAGCATCGGCAACACATCGATATTGGTCGCAAGCGTAAAGGCCGTGCCGAACGCGCCCATCGCGGTCGCAAAGGCGATCGCGCCCGATGCGACAAAGGCAGGCCCGAGCGCCGGCAGCACGACGTCGCGCTGTACGGCCCAGGGGCCTGCGCCGAGCGAGCGGGCGGCTTCTTCCAGACCGGCGTCAAGCTTCTGCACGGCGGCCATGATCGTCAGGATCACGCGCGGGATCGAGAAATAGAGATAGCCCAAAAAGAGCCCGTAGATCGAATAGGCAAACACGATCTTCTCGCCGAACATGCGGCCCGAAAGATCACCGATCAGGCCCTGACGGCCGGCGAGCAGAATGATCATGAAGCCGACAACGACGCCGGGGAACGCCAGCGGAAAGGTCAGCATCGCGATCAACACCGTCCGGCCGAGAAAACGATGGCGTTGCAAAAACATGCCTGCAATGGTTGCGACGACAAGCGTCACGATCGTGGTCGCGGCCGACAGCACCACGGTGTTGATCAGGGTCGCGCGGTAGCGTGGTTCGGTTAGGATCGCGAGATATCCAGCCATTCCTTGCGGACCTTCAGCGCCCACCACGACCAGACGCGCCATCGGCAGCAGGAAGAACGCCGCCGTCACCACGGCGAGCGGAAGCAGGCAGAACCAGACGAAAGATCGATGCGACATTATAGAATGGCGCCCCTGACCAGAGGCGTCATATTGCATCAGCGGACTTCGGCGAGATAGCGGTCGACGAAGGCTTTTTGCACGTTTTCCATCTCGCCCCAATCGACCGCCTTGGCGCGGGCATAGTCGCTGTCAGGCAGGAATTTCGCCTTGACCGCCTCGGGCAGCTCGATCGGTCGCGCCGGCCGCAAATAGGCGTTGGCCCAGATCGCCTGTCCCTTGTCCGACAAAAGATAGTCCAGCACCTTCTCGGCCTTTTCCTTGTCCGGGGCATTCTTCACGAGACCCACGACATAGGGAAACGCCACAGAGCCTTCACACGGGATCACGAATTCAAAATTGCCCTTTTCCGAATATTTCGCGCGATAGGCGTTGAAATCGTAATCCAGCAGGATCGGCATCTCGCCGGACACCACCCGGGCATAGGATGTCTGCTTGGGAACTATCGGATCGTTCTTCTTCAGCTCCTTGAAGAAACTGATCGCCGGTTCGAAGTCGGACGCGGACCCGCCGAGCGCGAGATTGACCGCGACCGCCCCGACATACCCGACCGCGGCCGACGAAGGATCGAGATAACCGACCATGCCGCGATAATCCGGCTTCAGCAGATCTTTCCAGCACGCCGGCACCGGCTTGCCGCCGAGCGCATCCTTGTTCACGAATAGCCCGAGCGTGCCGGAATGGATCGTGGTCCAGTAGCCGTCGGGATCCTTCAGACCGGCCGGCACCTGATCCCAATTCGCGGGCTTGTAGGGCTCCAGCGCCCCTTGTGTCTTTGCCCTGATGCCAAAGTTGACGCCGAAATAACCGATGTCATCGACCGGGCTGTTCTTCTCCGTCAGAATCTGCGCCAGCGCCTGTCCTGAATTCTTGTTGTCAAACGGAATGTCGTAATTGAGATCGGTCTTGATGGCCTTCAGCATGGAGGCCCAATCTGCCCATTCCGGCGGACAATTATAGCAGATGACATCGGCCGCCTTGGCAGAATGCAACGGCGCAAACAGCGATAGCGCCAGCAAAGCCAGAGCAAAACGGACAGCCTTCATGGAGATCACTCCGATTTCAAAGGGATATCGCCTGGTGGGAATTTCAACACCAATCAGCGACCCAAGTATAGTCCGCGTATGAAAGATTTGCGACGATCAGCTACTGCTAATGCTGCAGCAGCAACTCCGCGATCATCCTGTCGTCGCCTGACGATCCCCTGAACCTTGCCGCGATCCTCCCGCCCTTCATCCCGGCAATGGAGCGATGGGTCATCCCGCCGTCAGTGCGGTCGCCCAGTTGAAATCATAGTGCAGACTGATGGCCTTCATGATGATCGCGGCCGTCAGCACAAAGATGATCTGGACCAGCGTCCGGGTCGTGAAAATCCTGCTGAATAACGTCATATAATGCTCCGTTGCCTTCCTATAGGGCATCGGCCGACACGACACAACGCGATCCATATCGGCCCCCCGGAAACGAAAAAAAGCCCGATGGCCATAGGACCATCAGGCAAAAAAGAACTTGCTGGAAATATGCGGCGTGGATCAGGCCACAAATGTTCAAATCACGGCCTCCGCTCCCGCCTGATCGATTTTCGCCAATATAGCGTATTTGGCCAGGCCCAAGGGTGTTGCGGCTGATATAGCCGATAACCGGCGCGAATGAAGTTGTTCGCCGACACAAGATTGTCGGTCGTATCCGAAACCACACAATGCCAGCCATTGCTTCGGGCGCGCGCTTCCATCGCTCGCATCAGACGCAATTGCAGAGCGTTGCCGCAATGTTTTTTCAAGACGCCGACACGGGTGAAATACCCTGCATTACAGGCGCGCGTCGACGGAATCACGCCGGCAAAAGCAACCGGTTGCGCCTCGTGAAAAGCAAGCCACCAGTTCCCTTCTTCGAAATCCGGAATGCCGGCGCTGTCGAAGAATGTCAGCCGATGAAGATCCGTCAGCATGTCCGCGATGTCATCGTCATGCGCGTCCACCTCGCGAATCCTGTACATTGGCAAACCCTAAAAATTTCTGAGATCGGCGTACCGATCCCTTCCTGATATCAGGGAAGCGGGCCGGCCTTCGCTATCACGTCGCCCCGAGCAAAGCGGCAAGCGTCCGCTCGATCGATTGCGTGACAATCAAGGCCGACCGTTCGTCGAGATGAACGCCATCTGACCAGCGCAACTCTTCCCGCGGATAATCGATTTTCAGCCAGCGATCGGGATCGGGAAAAGCGTTGTGAACGATCTCGCGAGTAATCTTGACCGATCGGGCCTGTTCCACCTGATCCGAATAAGGCAGTTCATAAAGCAGCACCCGCGCGCCCCGCTTCTCGGCCGCCTCGATCAGATGTTGTATCGTCATGACGTTGGTCCCAGCCACGACGGTCGGGTCTTCGGCGTTCATCTCCCGAAATGCGCGGTCGGCATAAATGTGGTTGTCGAAGTCACTGGGCGGTTGCTTCAATAGCTGGCTCAGCGCGAAGGAACTCTGCGCGTGGCTAAGCGGCGCGTGATTCCAGTTCTCGTAAACCGCAACGGCGGCCCTGACCGGACGGAAGAATAATGGATCATCGGTGTTGCCGCTTCCGGAATATCTCTCAATCAGCGCGGCATCCGTCGCGCGCGACAAGATATTCATTTCGACCAGGATGATCCCGGGCAAACGCGGCTGGTTCGCCACGATCTCGAATCCCGTAACGGGCGAGCCCCCCGCGAGCGCGAGATTGCGCAAGCGCGGCATCGCGAAATACTCTTCCTTCAAACGAAAGGTGAGCGAACTGCCGACCAGCACGGCATCAGGTGTCGGCTCTCTGACATACCGGCTCAAGGCGGTCAGCGCACCATCACGGGTCGTCGTCGCCGGCAATTGAAGTCCGGTGCCGAACCAGGCGGTCGCCAATCCGCAAGCCAACAGCAGCAGTGCGGCGGTAGCAGCGCATTTTGCGAACCAGCGGACGGCGGATATTTGCATGATCGCGCTCAAAACTGAAAATAGATGAACGCGGTGTCGGGCCCAGCCTCGAGATACATCAGGGCGGCCATCGCACCGTAGAGATAGGGTTCTATGGCGCCCAGCGCGCGCTCGAACCGCCGGGATGGAAGAAGATGCTGGATCATGACCGGCAGTGAATAGAGTAGCGCCAGATCATAGAACAGTTTCGGCGGGTTTGGGCTCGGACTCGGCGTAAACATGCCCTGGAGATAACCGACAGCATGGTCGAAATTGGGCAGCTTGAAGAAAATCCAGAGCATGGTGACGCCGACAAACACAAAGCCGATTCGAACTGCCCGAAAGACCGAAGAATCGATCGACTGAAGACGCGCCAGGAATGGCCGCTCGGCCACCAGCAAGAGCCCGTGCATCAGCCCCCACGTCAAATAGCTGAAGCCGGCGCCATGCCATAGACCGCCGAGCCCCATCACGATCATCAGGTTCAGATAGGTCCGCCAGGCACCGTGGCGATTGCCGCCGAGCGGGATGTAAAGATAGGTGCGCAGCCAGTTCGACAGCGAGATATGCCAGCGTGTCCAGAATTCGGAGAACGACGCGGCGATATATGGAAGATTGAAATTGACTGGCAGGCGATAGCCGAAAAGCAGTCCCAGACCGATGGCGATCGCGGAATAGCCGAAGAAATCGGCATAGATTTGATAGCTGTACAGGAAAACCAGCAGCCACCGGTCCTGCGTCCGCAGCGTCTCGTAGAGTGGGAAGTCCATATAGGACGTCATCTCATTGAGATTGTTCGCGACGTAAAGCTTGAAGAAAAACCCGGTCAAAATCCATTTTCCGGCGTCGATAAATGGAACATCGAAAAAATATTTGGGCTTGATCTGGGGCATGAACATTTCGGCGCGCGTGATCGGCCCCGAAACGAGTTGTGGAAAGAAGATGATGTAGAGAAAGACGCTTTTCAGGTCTGGCGGCGAGACCTTTCGCTTGGTCAGATCCACCAGCAGGCTGATGTTGTGGAAGACGAAAAACGAAATCCCGATCGGCAACGGCAGCCGCAACAGGAAATCGACCGGCGTGACGCCGGTCAAATCCGCTGATGCCGGCGAGAAGAACAGAAACTTGTATTTGAAGAATGCCAGAAGCAGAAGATTGAAGACGATGCCGACCGGCAGCCAACAGCGACGATTCCTTAAAGCGAGAACCAGAAGCAGATAGGTGCCGAAAACCGCGACCGCCAGTAACGGCAACAGTGCCGGCTGGCCGTAGCCATAGAAAAGCAGGCTCGCGAGAACCAGTAGCTGGACCTGGAATGTCCGGAACGGCGGTAAATAATAGGCCCCGAATATGATCGCGACGAATGCGCCGAATTGCCACGATGTGAAGGTCATGCCGCCCCGATGATTGATGGGCGGGTTTTAACATCGCGATTACAAGGAGGATAGCCTCGGCTGGTGCCGAATCCGATCAAACCATCGCGCGGTTCATTTGCCGAATACAGCCTTGACGCCGAGCCATAGCGCGCCAAGAAGACCTGTCACGATCACCGTAATGACAGCGCGGAAGGTGTAGATCTGAGCCTGCTCGACGCTCTTGCGCCAGCGCCTCAGATGGCCGAAGTCCGCGCGCATTTCGTTGCCGGCCCACTGCACGATCCAGATCGTGAAAGCATCGGCTGACGCGCCGGCGCCGCCGATGTCGATAAAGGCACGCAGCGGCAGCAGCGGATCGGCGGAGACCTTGCCGATCCGCCCTTGCGCCCGCGCTTCCAGCAGCATCGGCGCGAAATAGGCGCCTTCGAACGCGCGGATGTAATCCCCTTCCCAGATGTGATCGTAGCGATCGGGATAACGCGAGAGGTCGAGCCTGCGTTCGTCCTCCAGCACGGCTGGAAACCAGGGATTGTCGCGCCAGCTCGCGTTGACGACAACAGCGGCTTCCGGCTTTCGCGCGCGGAAGAAATCGTCGATCGCATCGCTTTTGCGGCGTGGATTCCAACTGGCCCACAGTTCGGAATCCCTGGCGCGGATGGTCGGGCGCAGCAGCGACAGACTGCGTGCGCTCAAGGTCTGCGCCTCATCGATCCAGGCGACGCGAAAACCTTCGAGCGACTTGATCGACTCAGCGGTGTGGTCCTGCATGCCGCGGAAGATGACAAGCCCGTCGCCGGGCGTTTCGATCTTGTCGCTGAAGACCCTGAATTGCGAGCCCAGCCCTAATGCCGCAATCTTGCTTTCGAGCAGGCGCTTGGAGGATTGCGCCAGCGTACGCTGCGCCTCGCGGATGCAGACCGCCAGCGTGCCGCGCTCAGCCTGGCAGGTTTCAACGAGAAGCTCGCCGAAGAAATGCGATTTCCCCGAGCCGCGGCCCCCGAACGCGCCCTTGTAGCGCGCCGGCGCCAGCAGCGGCTCAAAGATCTTCGCGGTGGGAATCTTCAGGATCGACAATGACACGCTCAATTCGATGGATCAATTCCAGCGCCCCGTTTTCGGTGCCTTCCAGAACCTGAGTGGATTTACCCCAGCCGCGATCGAGAATGGCGTTTGCCGCCGACACGCGCGCGGCAGCGGTCGCATCCTTGCTGCGCATAATGGCGACCAACACATTGATCGCGGTGCTCGTATGGCTGCGCGCCAGCGAGCGGATTTCGGTGAGGGTTTTGGACATATTGAAATCAGACCATCCATTTCATCATGACGGGACGTCCAGCACGAAGACGCGATTCGCGGTTTTTCCCGGCCATGACGAATAATAAAATTACTCCTCCAGCGCATCGTCATCACACGGCACCGTATCCGCATGATCCATGACGAGATCATCGACTTGCGGCGCTGATCGAAAAGCAATCGTCGGAAAATCGGTCCGCTCGCGGGCGCGTCTCGGGCTCGGAATCAACTGGATGATTTCGGCACTCACGATAATCCCTCCCAGGCAGCGACGACAACAAGGACGGCCAATGCGAGCATGATCAGATACGCGGTCATGGCTGTTCTCTTGCTTGCCGTCATTGCGGGCGAACGCGAATTAAATATGCGGCATGATCGCCGTGGGGCGCGATCATTTCAGGCGCGAACCCTATCTCCGTCTACGGAGGCCGCGTGCGGCCGTGGACTTCTTGCCACGCCGCGTGCCGGTCGCGTTCGCGCGCGCCGGCCAACATCGGGCATCGGTACATGAAAGGTGGTTCGGACGGCGGCGCGCTGACGACGCCGGGGCGACGATGGGGAGATGAAGCGTCGTGACGTGCGGCCGCCGTCCGATTCAGGAAACTCGAAATGAAAAGCCCGCGGCGGATTTCTCCGCACGGGCGTTGATTGTTGCGACGATGAATATAGGCCAGTGATTTGCCCGGCGAGGCAAGTCCCTCACGAAATCATTTTCCCGCGGATCGATGGAGTGGGCGAAGAATCGTGCGAATGAAAAATCAAGCCTATGAAAAATCCAGGCCAATAAAAAAGCCCGCGGTCCTCTCGGACACGGGCTGATTTTTCCAACGGTGGGTGTATGCCCCTGATTTGCCCGGCGCCGCAAGCCGTTTGTTGAAGGCCTGAAAACCCGTCACTTCAGGAGCCGTCCACGCGGCTGCTCGATTGACAACCGGCCACGAGCCTCCGTATGGTCAGCTATATTGACCTATGGGGTTAGGGGCATGACCCAAGAGAAAATTTCAGAATTTTGCGTTGTTTCGCTGGCCAAAGTGCTTCGCATTCCCCGCGATACGGTTGCAACCGACGCTAAATTCACCCGGCTCGGGCTGGACTCCGCGATGATCGTTTATGTCATGATGGAGTTGGAGGAGAAACTCGGCTTCGAGCTTTCGCCCGATGATTTCTTCGATTACCCCACGATCGACGATCTCTCGCAATATCTCGCCCAGCAGCAGGCGAAACGTTCCGCCGCCTGAAACCTGCGCCGTAAGCACTGTACGCGAATGGAGACGCATTCCTCGCTGGTGGCCCTGCTCGCTTGGCGCGCGCAAACACAGCCGGACGAACGGGCCTATATCTTCCTTTCCGATCGCGGCACCGAGGAAGCCGTCCTCACATTCCGCGAATTGCATGACGCCGCGCAGGCGCTCGCGGCACAGATCGCGCAGACGGCACAGCCCGGCGACCGCGCGCTTCTGGTATTTCCAGCCGGTCTCGAATTCATCGTCGCTTTCTTCGGCTGCCTGATCGCGCGGGTGATCGCGGTGCCGATGATGGCGCCGCGGCGGTTGAGCGCGCGGGATTCCAGCGCCGCGATCCTGCGCGACTGCGAACCCCGGATCGCCCTGACGAGCCAGGCCTTCCTTTCCCGCGACGATCTGCGCGGGCGCTTCGCAGGTCTTCCGTTGCAGTGGCTCGCGGTCGGGCTCGACAGCGACAAGCCCACGACCATCGACCGCTCCGCTCCCGCGCCGCAAGACATCGCGTTCCTGCAATACACCTCGGGCTCGACCTCGGAGCCCAAGGGCGTCACCGTCAGCCACGCCAATCTGCTCGCCAATCTCGAGATGATCCGCCTGTCGCTCGGCAACAACAAGCAATCGACCTATGTCAACTGGGTGCCGCTCTATCACGACATGGGGCTGATCCTGAACACGTTGCAGGCACTCTATGTCGGCGCGCTCTGCGTCCTGATGGCGCCGAACGCGTTCATGCAGCGGCCGCTCAATTGGCTGCGTGCCATCGGCCAGTATCGCGCCGAAGTCGGCTGCGGTCCCAATTTCGGCTTCGACCTCTGCGTCAGCCGCTATCGCGCCGAGCAGATGGAAGGCATCGATCTCTCCACTTGGAGGATCGCCTTGAACGGCGCGGAGCCGGTGCAAGCCGAGACGATCAGGCGCTTCAGCGAGACCTTTGAGCCGCACGGCTTCAATCCCGCGGCCACGTTCCCGGCCTACGGAATGGCGGAGGCGACGCTCTTGATATCGGGCGGTCGCCGCGGCGCGGGTCCGGCGATGCGGAGCGTGAGTAGCCGCGCGCTGCAGTCCCACTCTGCCCAGGCGCCGGTCGACGACTCCGACGCACAGTTGCTGGTCGGCTGCGGCAAGGCCCTTGCCGGCGAACAGATCGCCATCGTCGATCCTGATCTATGCCGGCGGCTCCGGTTCGATCAGGTCGGCGAAATCTGGGTCTCGGGCCCGAACGTATCGCGCGCCTATTGGGAAAATGCCGCGGCGACCGAGGCCGGGCTGAACGCCCGCCTGATGAATGAAGACAGCGATGCGCGCTGGCTCCGGACCGGAGATCTCGGCTTCCTGGATGAATCTGGCGAACTCTTCATCACCGGCCGTATCAAGGATCTCATCGTCGTCAGAGGCATCAATCATTATCCTCAGGACATCGAGCGCCACGTGCAGGCGCTGCATCCGGCGTTCCGGCAAAACTGCGGCGCAGCCTTCTCTGTGACCGATGAGCATGGCGAATCTGCGCTCGTCATCGTCCAGGAGATCGAGCGGACCGAACGCAACAGGATCGATCCGGTCGAAATGAGCGGCCTCATTCGCGAAGCGGTCGCGAACGAACACGAACTGTATGCGCGCCATGTCGTCCTGATCCGGCCCGGAACGCTGCCGAAGACCACCAGCGGCAAGATCCAGCGCAGCCTTACGCGCCGGCTTTGGCTCGATCGCCGCCTCGACGAATTGACTGCCAGCGCCAGCTAATCAGAAAGCGACCGCCGCGGCGGCGCCCTGCCGGATGCTGGCGGCGATCCCTTCCTGGATCTTGCGGGCAATCAGCAAGCGATAGTGAATCAGATCGACAAAATTTTGCGGATCCCGCGTCAGCGCGTTGTCGACACGATAGTCGATGAACCTGCCATTCGCCCGACCCGCCACGATCGTCTGCAAGGCCGCGTCGCAGGCCGCTTGTTCCGCCGCTTCCCTGCTGCCCGGCGATGGCACGATGGTATAGAAGGTCGGCGGCACCATCAGCACCACGGCGGCATCAGCGGGCAGCTTCTTGATCTCATCGGCGAGCAACGCCACCACGGGAAACGGCTCGTCGATCGTGCCTGTGAACGCCGGTTGCGCCGGCCCCGATTGCGTCGAGGCCGCGGGATGCAGGTTCGGCGGAAAATGCTCTTCGTAGTTGAAGGCGCCATCGGCAGGATTGCGCCGCGGCCAGCCGAGGCCGAGCATCACCCGCTGGATCGCATGCCCGATCCCGCGCCAGGAGAAAATCCGGCCGGCATAGGCAACGCGGTTATCCTCATCATAGAGCCAGAACGGAAATGGATTGCCGGACGCCATCTCTTGCGCATGCGTACACCAGGGCATGTCGGCAACGACGACCACGGCGCCGAAATGGCTATGATGCCGGATGAAGAAATCCAGGATCGCAAGCTGGCCACGGGGATCGGCGCCGGGCGCCGCGAGCTGTGCAAAATGCAATCCTGTCGCCTGCGACAATTCGGCCGGACTGAGCCGCTGCCCCGTCGAATTACTGATGATGGCGGAATCGAATTGCGGATCGCGCGCACGGCTGGCGTCCGCCAGCGCGGCCGCGCGATCGTCGACTCCATGAATGCCGAGCCAGCCGAACCGGCCGCTATCGTAGGGATCGACTGCGGCCAGAAACGCAAAGATCAACATCCCGCCGCCGACCACGACGCCGACAAAAGCCTTCAGGCAGCGGCCCCACAGGGCGGCTTCCTCAAAACTTGAAGTAGGCGAATTCATAGATGTCCTGATCCCCGAGTTCGATCAATAGCGCCAGCATCACGACCCCGAGCAGCGCAGCGAGCCAGGGCCGCGGCGTCACGGTCAGCCGGGCAACGATCTCCTGGCTTGCCGGCGGCAGACAGGCAAGCAATGGCGAAATCAGGATCGGCAGCGCGTGCCGCATCTGATCCATATCCGGCGCGACCGCGAGGCCTTGAAAGATATGCCGGGCGGCCTGCAGCGTCCCGGCCCGGAAGATCACGCCGGTGAGAAGCACATACAACACGGTCAGCGCCCAACCAACCAGCCATGGCAATTTCGGGCAATAGCGCCGCCACAGCGAACACACGACGAGCGCGCAGCCATGCAACACGCCCCACACCACGAAGGTCCAGTTCGCGCCGTGCCATAGGCCGCAGAGCGCCATGGTCGCCAGCATCGCCGCGAAATACTGAACGATGCGAAAGCGCCGATGCAAGACGCGCGCATCGGCGAGCGGCACGAAAACATAATCTCGCAAAAACAGCATCAGCGTGATGTGCCAGCGTTGCCAGAACTCCTGGATATTGATCGACCGGAATGGCGCGTTGAAATTATATGGCAAATGGATGCCGAACAGCAGACCAAGGCCGATGGCGATGTCGGAATAGCCGGCGAAATCGAACAGGATCTGGAAATTGAAGCTAAGCGCAAGCCATGACTGCCCGCCGGGCACCGGACCCGCTTGCGCCTGCGCATAGATAGGATCGAGGAGCTGGGCCATCCGGTCACCGAGAACGATCTTCTCGAACAGCCCCATCACGATGAAGCCGGCGCCTGCCGCGAACTCCCGTTGCCAGCCGGCTGAATAAACCTGCCGGCCGAACTGGTGCATCACTTCCGACCACCTGGCGAGCGGACCGGCAATCGCCTGCGGAAAGAACGAGATGTAAAGCGCGTAGCGATCGAGCGCATAGGACGGCGCCTTGCCTCGCCGCAGATCGACCAGATACATGATGTGATGGAAGGTGAAAAAGGAAATGCCGAGCGGCAGCACGATGTCGAGCTGCGGCATGGGCCGATCCAGCAACAGGCCGAGATTATAGCCGACGAAATTCGCGTATTTAAACACGCCGAGCACAGCGAGATTGGCCACAATCGCCACCGTGACGATGATGCCGCGGCCGGTCATGCTGTAGGCGCGCGCGGCAAGCCAGTTGACCACGATCGACAGCGCCAGCAAGACGACAAACGGCGGATTCCAATAGCCGTAGAAAATGAACGACAACAGCACCAGCACAGGTATTCGCAACCGCGGATGGGGATCGGCGAAACGATAAAGGAGAATGGCTGCCGGCAGGAACGCCAGCAGGAATGGATAGCTGTTGAACAGCATCAGTCCAGCATCCCGGTGCTATCGACAGCTTGGGTCCGCATTCGGAAAGGCTACGCGCAGCACAGGGCGTGCAGAAACGCGCTAGCCGTGCTCGAAATCAGGCACATCGGCTAATTCCTGCCCCAGCAGGCGCCGGGAAATTTTTTCGGGCGTTGGAACTTTGACTTCCCATGCAAGGCCAAACACCTGCAACAGCCGGATGAAAAGAAATCCGGGATCGAATTCATACCAGCTCAAGCCAAACGCAGCGGAATACGGAAAGGCATGGTGATTGTTGTGCCATCCTTCGCCCCACGCCAGCAGCGCCACGACGCCGAGGTTGCGGCTATTGTCGTCGCGGGTTGCGAAACGCCGGTGGCCGACCGTGTGCATCACGGAGTTGATCGCCGACATCGTCTGCTCGACGGCGAACATGCGCACGACGCCGCCCCACAGAAATCCGGAAAACGCGCCCCACAGGCTCGCCGTCGCCAAGCCTCCGACCGCAGCGGGGATGACAAGGCCAAGCAACACCCACGCATAATAATAGCGGTTCACCGCAATCAAGATGCGCTGTGACAACAGATCGGGAACGTAATGCGCCACATTCGGATAATCATGCTCGACCATCCAGGTGAGATGCGCATGCAGGAATCCTCTCAACCGGTTCAGCGCGCCCGGGCCGTGCAGGTTGGGCGAATGCAGATCGCCCTCATGGTCGGATAATTCGTGATGCCGCCGGTGCATGGCGGCCCAGGACAGCATCGGGCCGCGCCCCGCCATCGAACCCATGATGACGAGCAGACAGCTTACGCCCATGCCGGTCGCGAACGCGCGATGCGTGAACAATCGATGATAGCCGACGGTCAGCCCGAGACCGGTGATCAGCCACATCGAAAAAAACAGGCTGATCTCGACAACGCCGATCGGACGATACAGCAGCAGCCCTAGTGCAAGCAAAGTCCCGACAAAAGGCAAAATATCGAAAACAATAAAATGCCGCCGCTGCAGCCTGTGAAGATGCCGGCTTCGGATAATACGAGGGTCTCGCATGGATCTCCGATCCTGAAAGGAACCTGTGCCAAATCGGTACACGCCACCCGGTTCCATCGCAACCCGATTCAGCCCGGCAGCTCCGTTTTTTATCGGGTGACGCATGTCCGGCGCACAGGTCAGTTATTCCACGAAGGGCTTGATTTAACAGGATTTATCGGTTGGAGTAAAATCATGAAATGGGAAAATGAACGCGATAATTTAATCGCACAGACAAAGGCATTCGTTCGATCCGTCACCGGTCTGATTGCGGGGGAGTCTTTCCCGATGCAATATTCCCCGGCGCAGCTTCCTTCGACGCAGCCTTTCTCGGTGCTATCTCCTCCGACGCAGCCGGCTTCGGGCGAGGATGCTTTTGCCGAGGCGGCAGCGACCTCCGTCACACATGTTGTTCCGGACATGACGCTTGAGCAAGCCGATCAGGCCAGCGCGCAGCCCTCATCCGCGCAAGCGGCGTCCGAATTGCCGCCGGTCGAGGCCCCCAGTCAGGTCGGCATGCGGCAGGAAATCCAGGCCAGGGTCGCGGCTTTTCAGGCACACCAGCACCGCTTCGAGAGTGAGCGCGAAGCCTATTTCGATTCGACACTGACCAAGGTTCGCTCGGCCATCGAAACCGGCCGCAACGCGCCGCCGGCGTAAAGGCCAACCGGCTGATCTGTCCAGCCCCAATTTATCGCAAATTTAGCACTTTGCTTTAGTCTCGGCCAAATTCCGACCCGGCATGTGCCGGATCATCGCGTCGAATCCGATCCGAAGGGAGAGAGTCCGATGTATTTCGTGGCCGTAGTGCTCGCGGTGCTGGCTGGCCTGTTCTACGCCGCGGGCAATCATGAAATCGGCAGTTGGGGCACCACGATCTGCGAATATGGCGGCCCGTTCTGCGACAGTCCGCACTACGTTCTGGCCGGCGCCATTCTTGCCGGGCTTTGGGGTGCGTTCGTCAGTGTGCGCTGAAGCAAAGCACCGCAAGATCACGAATTCAAAAGGCCGTCCTGCTTTGACGGCCTTTTCATTTTTCCGTCGATTGCGGAAGAACGCCGGCCAGGCGCTTGCGTCGAGGTGCTTTTCCTTTACTAAAGCCAAAAACTCGTGTGCTTTGGCAGGAACCATTCGGATAGCACACTCTTATTGCCTGCCGATTCAGTTCAAGCCCGGACACCGCAGCATTTCATGACCGAACCCAGCCATCCGGAATTCAAAAAGCCCCGTAACATGGTGCTTCGGCTGTTGGGTCCGGGACTGGTGACCGGCGCCGCCGATGACGACCCTTCGGGCATTGCGACCTATTCACAGGCCGGCGCACAGTTCGGCTACGGCCTGCTGTGGACCGTGTTTCTGACGACGCCGTTCATGATCGCGATCCAGCTCGTGAGCGCGCGGATCGGCCGAGTCACGGGCAAGGGGCTTGCCGCCAATATCATGGAGATTGCACCGCGACGGCTGGTGCTGGCACTGGTTTTTCTGCTGGTCGCGGCCAACACGTTCAATATCGCGGCCGATATCGCGGCAATGGCGGAGGCGCTTTCGCTCGTCATCGGCGGGCTCAACCACGAGCACGCGCTGATCTTCGCTTCCGCCTCGACCCTGCTGCAGGTCTTCGTGCCCTATCGCCGCTATGCGCCGGTGCTCAAATTCATGACGCTGACGCTGTTTGCCTATGTCGCGACGGCGCTGACCGTACACATCCCGTGGCGCGAAGCGCTGCTGGAGGCGATCTGGCCCAGGCCCACCGTCAATAGCGATTACTTCCTGATGGTGGTGGCGGTTCTCGGCACCACCATCAGTCCCTATCTGTTTTTCTGGCAGGCTTCGCAGGAAGTCGAGGAAATGAATCAGGGCAAGAAGCACCGTCCGCTTCGCGAACTGACCCGGGGCGGATCGAGCGAACTCGACCGCATCCGGATCGACACCACGGTCGGCATGATCCTGTCCAACGTGATCGCCTTTTCCATCATCCTGACCACCGCGGCCGTCTTGAATGCGCATGGAATCACCAACATCAATTCAGCGACGCAAGCGGCCGAGGCGTTGAGGCCGCTGGCCGGCGATTTTACATTCCTGCTGTTCGCCCTCGGCATCATCGGCACCGGGATGCTGGCGATCCCGGTGCTCGCCGGCTCCGCCGCCTACGGCGTCTCCGAGGCATATGGATGGCCCGCGACGCTGGAGGCAAAGGCCCCGGACGCCGTCGGCTTCTACACCATCATCGCGGCGGCCACCGTGATCGGATTCGGGCTCGGCTTTACCGGCATCGACGCCATTCACATGCTGGTGTGGAGCGCCGTGATCAACGGCATCGTCGCGGTGCCCATCATGGTGATGATGATGGTGGTCGTCGCCAATGAAAAACTGATGGGACGGTTCAAAGCCAGATCCTGGCTGATCGCACTGGGCTGGATCGGCACGGCCCTTATGGGGCTGGCCGTCATTGCGCTGTTCAGATCTTCGTTCACGTGATGAACGATCAGGTCCAAAGCATCACGATCTAGATCGAAACCTGGCGTCCGATCTCGACCACCTGGTCGGTCGGGAGGCTGAAGAAATCGCTGACATGGATCGCGTTGCGCTCCATCACGGCGAATAATTCCTCCTGCCAGGCCGGCAGGCCCATGCCGTCCTCGCGCCGGATGACTGTCTCATGGCCGACATAATAGGTGACGTCGTCGAGATCGACGGTACACCCCAGCGATTTGCTCTCGGTAAGCAGCTCGGGAATATGCGGCCGCTCCATGAAACCAAAACGCGCATCCGCGCGCCAGAAATCCGGCGCGACCTCGTTGAGCGTGATGCGGTTGCCGGGCGCGACCCAGGGCACGGACAAGATTTCCACGCGCAGCACGAACAGATGCTCATGCAAGGCACGATTGTGCCTGACATGCCATTGCATCACCGGCGGCGTGTCGCGCTCGGTCCGGGTCAGGAAGACGGCGGTGCCGGGAACGCGCGGAATATTCCTGGCCTGAATGGCCTGCATGAACTGATCGACCGGAATCAGCTGCTCATGCATCCGCGCCATCACCGCCGCCCATCCGCGATGCCAGGTCCACATCACGCCGTAGACGGAGATGGCGAGGATCAGCGGCACGTAGCCGCCCTCGGCGATCTTGGTGAGGTTGGCGAGGAAGAACGCCGCGTCGATCACCAGGAAGCAGGCGGCGATCGCGCCCGCGGCAAGCAGGCTCCAGTGCCAGATCTCCCGCATCGCGATGAACAGCAGCGCCGAGGTCATCAGCATCGTCAGCGACACCGCGATGCCGTAGGCAGCGGCCAGATTGTCCGACTTGCCGAAACCGATCGCGAGCCCGACGGTCACGATCATCAACAGCCAATTGACGACCCCGACATAGATCTGCCCGTAACCCTCCGAAGAAGTCTGCTTGATTCGCAACCGCGGCAACCAGCCAAGTTGGATCGCCTGGCGCGTCATCGAGAACGCACCGGTGATGATGGACTGGCTGGCGATGATCGTCGCCACCGTCGCCAGCACGATCAGCGGGATCAGGAGCATATCTGGGCATAGGCGATAGAAGATATTGCCGCCGGTCGGCGCGCCATCGAGCACCAGCGCCGCCTGCCCCGCATAGTTCAGGATCAGGCTCGGAAACACGATCGTAAACCAGGCGAGCTTGATCGGTCCGCTGCCGAAGTGCCCCATGTCCGCATAAAGCGCCTCGGCGCCGGTGACGCAGAGAAATACCGCGCCCAGCACCAGGAAGCCGGTGATGCCGTTCGAAAACAGATAGGACAAGCCATAATAGGGATTGAGCGCAGCGAACACCGAAGGGTGCCGCAGGATACCGGCGATGCCCGTCACCGACATCGCGAGAAACCAGAGCAGCATGATGGGACCGAACCAGCGGCCGATTCGCGCCGTGCCCTGCGACTGGATTGCAAACAGCGCCAGCAGGATCACGACCGCCGCGGGAACGACATACGACTCAAGCGCCGGCGTCGCCATGTTGAGGCCTTCAAGCGCCGACAGCACCGAGATCGCCGGCGTGATCGCGCCGTCGCCATAGATCAATGCAGCCCCGAACAGGCCGACCGCCACGATGGTTGGGCGCTGTTGCTTCTTCACGCCCAGCAGCGCCATCAAGGCGAGGATGCCGCCTTCGCCGTCATTGTCGACGCGCATCGCGAACGAGACATATTTGATCGTCGTGATGATGAAGAGCGTCCACAGCACCAGCGACAATGCGCCCAGCACGGTGGCGGCGCTCGAGGGCTCTGCTGCTGTGCCGAGAATGGTCTTGAAGGTGTAAAGCGGGCTGGTTCCGATATCGCCGAACACAATCCCGAGCGCGCTCAGTCCCAGAACCGGCAGGCTACCTTGCGCGGCCTGCGGCCGCCCTTCGATGCCAGTCGTTTGAATTTCGCTCAATGGATATGCCGTGGAAACGCACCAACCGATGGTTGGACCCTACAAACTATCGCCGCACATTGCGACATCTAAACGACGAGGACAGCGCCCATTCGATCAAAATCCGCCGGGATTTTGCGAAGCGTTTTCCCCAGCATAGAACGCAATGCTGCTACCGAGTTGACGTCGGCCAGAATCTGTCATGTCATCCGGCCTCACCATTTCTTGAAGCTGAGCACATCAACATCCGGGAGGCTGTCATGAACGCGAAGAAATACGCCGCCGAGGCGATCGGTACATTCTGGCTGACATTCGCCGGATGCGGCAGCGCCGTCATCGCCGCCGGATTTCCGCAAGTCGGCATTGGTCTTGTCGGCGTGTCGCTGGCATTTGGATTGAGCGTCGTGACGATGGCCTATGCGATCGGTCACATCTCCGGCTGCCATCTCAACCCCGCGGTCACCGTGGGCCTCGCCGCGGGCGGCCGTTTCCCGGCCGGGCAGATCATTCCCTACATCATCGCGCAGGTGATCGGCGCCATCGTGGCTGCGGCGGTGCTCTATGTGATCGCGAGCGGCGCGGCCGGCTTCGACCTTGCCAAGGGTTTTGCGTCGAACGGCTATGGCGAACATTCGCCGGGCCATTACGACGCCGTCGTGTGCTTCATCATGGAAGTGGTGATGACCATGATGTTCCTGTTCATCATCATGGGCGCGACCCACGGTAACGCACCCGCCGGATTCGCGCCGCTCGCGATAGGGCTCACGCTGGCGATGATCCATTTGGTCAGCATTCCCGTCACCAACACCTCGGTCAATCCGGCACGCAGCACCGGTCCGGCGCTGTTCGTCGGCGGCTGGGCCCTGGCGCAGCTCTGGATGTTTTGGGTTGCGCCATTGATCGGCGGCGTACTGGGCGGCGTGATCTACCGCTGGCTGAGCGCAGAGCCGACCGGCATGGTCGAAGGCCGATAGCGGCATGAGCGTCAGGTCTGCTTTCCGCGAGGCTGAGCAGACCTGTCCTTAATTCGGGATCCGGCAGACCATCAGAGGGACAGGAAAATGGCCTCGGAAAAAATCGCAGCAGTTCTGGGCACCATCGTCGCGCTGGTGGTGCTCGCGGCCGCGTTCATTTACGTGCCGCCAGGAAGCAGCAATGCGCCGGCCAGGCCGGCCGAACCGGTCACAGCACCGGCGGCGCCCGTGAATGCAGCGCCCGCTACGCCCGGCCCCGTGGTCAAGGATGTCCCCCAGCAATAGCGAAACGTTCCGGAAATCAATCCTGGCGAGATTCATTGTACCCGCGGCTCACACCGGAGCCGATTTTGGCCGGATGCGGACAGCAACGATCGCGATTCGTCCCATCCCATCTTGCATCGTAAACATCTTGAAGACTGAGGCGGAGCAGTCAGCGTCTCGGCCTCATGGTTCGAGACGGCGCTTGCGCGCCTCCTCACCATGAGAAACCGGGCACGCACAAGATCAAAGCGGCCGTTTCAGCTCACCCAAATCCCAGAACAGGCCCGCCATCATGCGCAATGCCTCTTCTGTCACCGACAGCAGAATGTGCTCATCGGGCGCGTGCTGCGAGCAGCCGGGATAGGAATGCGGCACCCAGATCGTGGGCAGGCCGAGCATCTCCGAGAATACGTCGTTCGGAAGCGAGCCGCCGAAATTCGGCAGGATCGCGGGATCCTTGCCGGTGGTCTTCCGGATCGAGTCCGCCGCCCATTCGATCCAGGGGCTGTCGAGATCTGCGCGCGAGGCCGCAAAACTCTGCGAGGCGCTTACCTTCACCATCGAGAATCCGTTTGCATCGAGATGACGCTGAACCGCAGGCACGACATTCTCGATGTTCGTGCCGACGACATAGCGGATCTGCAGCACGGCGCGCGCCTGGCCGGGAATGGCATTGGCCGGCTTGTCGATATTGCCCGAGGACATCGCCAGCACCTCGAGCGTATTCCATGCGAAGAGCCGTTCGGCCGGCGACAGGCCATCCTCGCCCCAGTTTGGCGATAACGCGGGCTCGTCCGCCATCGGCTCGACCTTGACGTCGGCGAGCATGGCGCGGATCTGGTTGGTGAGCCGCGGCGGCTTCATCTCCTCCAGCAACAGACGGCCCTGCCCATCGACCAGCGAAGCGATCGCGTTGGCAAGGATTGTCGCGGGGTTGGCCAGCACGCCGCCCCAATTGCCAGAATGATGGCCGCCATCGCGCAGATCGACATCCAGATGAATCCGCAAGCCGCCGCGGCACCCCAGAAAGATCGTCGGACGATCCGCCGACAGCCGCGGCCCGTCCGAGGCCACGAACACGTCGGCCCTGAGTTCATCGCGCAAGGAGCCACAGACTTCCATCAGGTCGGGAGATCCGATCTCCTCGCTCATCTCGATGATGAACTTGGCGTTGAATCCGAGCCTGCCGCCACGGGCCTCGCGAACCGCACGCAGCGCCGCGATATTGATCGAGTGCTGGCCTTTATTGTCGGCGGTGCCGCGGCCGTAAACCCGATCGCCCGCAATGGTCAGCCGCCAGGGATCGAGATGGTCGCGCCACTCGCCGGCCATGCCGTCGACGACATCGCCGTGACCGTAGGTGAGAACGGTCGGCGCCGTCTCACCCTCTTTATATTCCGCGAGCAGATAGGGACGCTTGCCACCGGCGGATTCGATCACGCGCGTGGTGAATCCGAGTTCCGAAAACGTCGGCTTCAGTTCCGCCTCGAGATAGGCGCGCAGCACCTCCCTCCTTCCCTCATTCTGGCTTTCGGTCGGATACGCAACCCTACGGCCGAGCTCATCGAGAAAATCACCGGATTGGAGATACTGGCTGACGCGATCGATGACTTCGGCTCTGCTCACGAATAATATCCCGCGTTGGCGTTGCGGGATCAGCGTAATCGAACACACGCCATCGGGTCCATGTCTGATCCGTGCCTGATTGTTTTGATCGGCCTGATTGTTCTGATTTGTGTCGTTTTCAACCCTTCGCCGGAACGTGAATGTCCGGGCACAGGTCCGCATGAGCGCAAATCTCGATGAACGGAATGCCGGTGGTTATTCGGTCGCCTACGGGCGCGACGACAGCTATTTTCCTGTCTATGTCACCGCCGCCCTGGCCGCGATCTTTCTCACGGCCGCCTGGATCACCGCCGCGGCCTATTGGCTGGCGCTGGCGGTCGCGGCGGCCGGCTTCACCTATTACAACATTCCTTTGCTGGAGACCGGGCGGCCCACCATCGGTGCCAACCAGTATGGCATCTTCATCCAGGCCTTCGGTCTGCTCCGCTGGCGGGCCATCGAACGGATCGATCTTGTCGAGATCGCCGAGCGCGCGATGACGGTGCATGAGCTTCAGATTGCACTCAACACGACGCTTGCCAGCGCGCTCGTCACCGACTGGCGCAAGCAGCCGATCCATCGCCTGCTGATGCGCTTGCCGTGGCGCATGGATCACAAGGGCGTGCTGCGCGTCAGCCTGGAGCCATTTGACCGGCCGCCCGATGAAATCCATCGAACGTTCCTCAGGATGTGGCGCTTTTATCGGAGCTAGCCAGCTGCGGGGAAATTCCGCCCCCCTCTCCCACAAGCGGGAAAGGTAACGCGGGTTCACGGACGGGTCGATTCAACCAGGCCACTGGCTGGCTTCCGTCCCATGCCCGGAGCATTGGCCGGCCGAAATGCCGGTGCTCCGGGACGATCTCGATGGCTGGCTACTGCACCACTTCTCCATGCAGCGCGAGATCGAGTCCCTCGCGCTCCGTTTCGTCCGACACCCGAAGGCCGACGAAGATCTTGACCACGAACAGGATGATCAGGCTGACGACCGCGTCATAAATGAAGACGGTGGCGACGCCGGTGCATTGATTGAAGAACTGACCGATATTGCCTTCGAGAACACCCGCGGTCCCGCCATATTGCTCGACCGCAAATACCCCGGTCAGCAGCGCGCCGACGATGCCGCCAATCGCATGGACGCCGAAGCAATCCAGGGCATCGTCATAGCTGAACAGGTGTTTCAAGCCGGTGCATCCCCAGTAGCAGACGACGCCCGCGGCGATTCCGATCACAAAGGCGCCGACCGGTCCCACGAAGCCGGAAGCCGGCGTGATCGCGACAAGCCCGGCGACCGCCCCCGAGCAGATGCCGACGACGGTCGGCTTGCCCTTCAGCGCCCATTCCACCAACATCCAGGTGAAGCCGGCGACAGCCGTGGCGATCTGGGTCACCAGCATCGCCATGCCGGCCTGCATCCCCGCGGTGACGGCGGAGCCGGCGTTGAAACCGAACCAGCCGACCCACAGCAGAGCGGCGCCGATGAAGGTCAGCACCACATTATGCGCCGGCCCCGTCTCGGCGCGCTTGCCGAGCATGATGGCGCACATCAGCCCGGCGACACCGGCGTTGATATGCACGACCGTCCCGCCGGCGAAGTCGAGCACCTTCACCCATGCGGCATCGTTGCCGGCGGAAAATATCCCGTCGGGTCCCCAGACCCAATGCGCGATCGGCGCATAGACGAAGATCGCCCACAGGCCGATGAACCACAGCATGGCCGAGAATTTCATGCGCTCGGCGAACGCACCGGCAATCAGCGCCGGCGTGATGATCGCAAACGTCATCTGGAAGCAGATGTACACACTTTCGGGAATCGTCGCGGCGAGCGGATTGGGATTGCCGATGCCGCCCTTGCCGATATCGCTCAGGATGTCCTTGAGGAACATGCGATCGAGGCCGCCGATAAAGGGCGTGCCGGCGCGAAACGCCAGGCTGTAGGTCAGGATCGCGAAAAGAATCGTCACCAGGCAGGTGACGGCAAAGCTGGTCATCACGGTGTCGCCGACATTCTTCTTGCGCACCATGCCGCCATAGAACAGCCCGAGGCCCGGGACCGTCATCATCAACACCAGCGCGACCGAGGTGAGCATCCACGCCGTGTCGCCGGAATTAGGCGTGCAATTCTCGAGAACCTTGCCGCCGCAGGCCGGCGGCGCGTCCTGCGCGAATGCGATGTCACTGAACGCAAGATAGAGAAGTACCGTCCCCAGAACAGCGGTCCCGAAAGTCGCGAGCCTCTGGCGCGCGTATGTCCCTGATCCCATCGTCGTCTTCCTCCCTGTCGCAAGATGATGTCAGTAGGTTTACCCAGCCCCTTTTTCAGCCCCTTCAGCGCGAACGTACGCGGTCCGCTCGATCGCAACCTGCGACGATAGAGAGGTCGGCATGCCAGGCGCCGCAATCAATTTCCGGATGTTGTTTGTGCCGGCCGAATCCGTCGGCCTCGATCACAGTGATGGTTTGCACGGCGACGGCCTGCATGCCGAGAGCCGACGGCACGCCGTGTACTTCGTCGGGCACGACTGGCTGGATATTGGCGGTGACTAGCCCCATCACTTACCAGCCCTTCCTGACATCCGGTCAGGGCTCGACAACGTTTCCCGCAACTAATTTTTGGTCTTGATTAATCAAGATTCATGCCAGCGATCACGCGCTGGCAACTTGTTGAATCGCTGTTGATTCCAATTCGCTCTTCCGGAATCACTCTAGCGTTCTGCTATTTCTGATAGCAGGCTCGCCCATAAAGAAGGCAGGATATTGCAGCGCAACGGCGGTTGCGCGCGATGTATCCATCTCCGCTCAGCAGCCTTTCTCGCAAGCCGGATTCTTGACGTCGGGCCTGGGGTCGCCGGTGAACATGCTCCGGTTCGGCATCTCGATCGCGCTCAGCGTCCTGGCGTCGAGCGTCGCGTCGGCGGGCAACAGGCCGTTCATGTTGAGGATATAGGCTGAGACCGCATAAACATCTTCATTGCTGAGCGACTGCGGCGCGTTCTGCGGCATCGCACGGCGGATATAGTCGAACAGCGTCGGCGCGTAGGGCCAGTAACTGCCGACTGTCTTGATCGGCTTTGGCGTCGCGATCGTGCCTTGGCCGCCGACCAGGCGATCGCCGACACCGCCCTCGCCCTTCTCGCCATGACAAGCCGAGCATTGCTGCTCGAACACCTCGCGGCCGTGGGCGACGGTGCCGCTTCCGGCCGGAAGGTTGGAGCCGTCGCGGCCGATATCGATATTCCAGCCGGCGATTTCCTTATCCGTCGCGGGGCGGCCGATGCCGTAGTGGCCCTGCGTCTCGGCACGCACGGAGAACGCCAACGACGTCAGCGCCACGAGCGCCAGCACGGATTTACGCATTGGCATTGGTCACCTGCCCCTGCGCGTCGATGCGCCACGGTTGGATCGCGTTGTTGTGGTAATATGAATTCACACCGCGAACGGATGTGAGTTCGGCGAAGGTCGGCTGCACATAGCCGGTCTCGTCGATGGCGCGGCTCTGGATCACTGCCGGTTCGCCATCCCAGTGCCACGGCAGCCGAAACCGCGTCAGCGCGCGGGTCAGCACCGGCTCCTGCAATTCCGCTTCCTGCCAGCTCTTGCCGTCATCGACCGAGATATCGACGCGCTTGATCTTGCCATGCCCGGTCCAGGCGATGCCGGTGATCTCGTGAAAGCCTTTTTGCCTGAGCTGCTGCCCGCCGGAGGGCCGGGTGATGATGGATTTCGCTTCCATATAGAAGGTGAACTCGCGCGCGGTGCCATCCGGCATCAGGTCGGTGTATTTCGAAGTCTCCTCGCGCGAATAGGCCGGCTCGGTCACGGCCTTCAGGCGGCGCAACCATTTCACGTTCATATTGCCTTCGAAGCCGGGCAGCAGCAGCCGCAGCGGATAGCCCTGCTGCGGGCGCAGCCGCTCGCCATTCTGGCTGTAGACCAGCATGGCATCGTCGAGGCATTTCTCGATCGGGATCGAGCGCGTCAGCGCCGCCGCGTCGGCGCCTTCGGCCACCAGCCATTTGGCTTCAGGTCGCAATCCGGCCTCTTCAAGTACCAGTTTAAGACTGACGCCGGTCCATTCGGCGCAGCTTAGCAATCCCACCAGGTCGGACGCGGTCTTGCCGTAAGGCTTGGTGTAGACCGGATTGCCGGAGCATTCGAGGAAGTGGATCCGCGATTGCGACGGGAAGCGGCGGATGTCCTCCATCGTGAAGATCGTCGGACGCTCGACCAGCCCATGCAGCATCAGCCGATGCTGCTCCGGATCGATGGCGGGAACGCCGCCATGATGGCGCTCATAGAACAATCCATTGGGCGTGATGATGCCGTCGAGATCGCCGATCGGCGTCCGCCCCGAGGCCGAGATATATTGCGGCAGATTCGCCTGGATGTTCTTGACGACGTTCTTCTCGAACGGCGACGGCGTGCCATAGGGTTGACTGCCCATGTCCGCGCCCGGCGCCTTCATCCAATCGGGAATATTGGGCGGCAGATTTTCCGAGCCTGGCGCGGGCTGTTCGGCCAGCGCTTGTCCGCCGATACTGCCCATGACCGCGCTGCCGAGCAGCGCGCCACCTTCGCCCAGCAATCGCCTGCGCGACAGGGACCGCCTCGCCTTATCGGCACTGGCGGCAGTTGTTTTGCTTGCCACTTCTTCCTCCGCTCCCGGTGGTGACGGCTTCCGAGCCCTTACGGGGCCGAAGCCATATGGTCATATTCCCCCGCTTCGCTCAACGCCGGCTCGTTTCGAATGGCATGTGGATGACGGAAGGCTGCGTCTAAAATTTATCGGTGATCGGGAACAAAATTCTCGCCACGATATTTCGTTCCCGAGATCTGCACCGGCGACGCAGATCCGGTTTGCGAAACGCCTCGCGTGATTTCTCAAGCTTCTTGAGAAGATCAATTGTATTGTCCGGAATGGGGCATAGCCGCCGCATTTAACTGAACATCGTATCGATCATCGGCCATCGCGCTGGACAATGATGGCTGATCCCGGCGGCTGCGCGGGCTTGCGGCATCGCGCGGGGCGGCTTGCACCCGAGACAATCAACTCAACGGCGAAAGCAAAGGGGAGCGAGGCAGGCCGCTCGCATCGCGCAGATTCCAATGCAGCACTCCTGATTAATAATGGCATGAGAAGACCATGCCGTCGTTCCGGCCTGCCTGCCCAAAACGACGATGGCGAAGTGTGGGGGAATTAGGGCGCGCGTTTCGAAAGAATTGCGGCTGTTAGATTAAGGGTGGCGACCGCAGGTAGATAATTAGTGTAGAAAGCCGCCTATTTTCGTACCAACACGCATGAAATCAACAATCCAACAGCATAATTTGCTGCAAAGCAGCAAAATTACCCAAAATTAATTCTGGTTTCGATGCTTCCCTACTCGACCGATAAACGTTTTACACCATGTGTTGAATCAAAGTGATCCGAGGAAACCATGAAGAGGGGAATCACAGTTCTGGCGTGCGTCTGTCTGCTTACGGCTGGCGTCTATTTCGCCATCAGCAAGTGGGGCATCAGCCACGAAACGCTGGATCTGTTCGACGCCTCGCGGCAGCGGCCGGTGACCGTCGATCTCGCCGTGCGGCGCGATTTCCGGCTGAAAGCGGACGAAGGCTTCTGGAAGCTCCCGGTCGCGATCATCAGCAATGGCAACACCGTCAAGAACACCGAATATTCGTTCCTGGCCAACGTGCTCGCGACACGTGGATATCTGGTTGCCAGCATTCAGCAGGACAATCCGGGCGACCCACCGTTGATGACGGTTCCGGGCGAGCCCTATGTCGGCCGAACCGCGGTCTATAAAAAAGGCGAGTCCAATATCCTGTTCGTGCTCGACGAGTTGAAGGGCCGGCAGCCTGACGCGGACTATCGTCACCTGACGCTGGTCGGGCATTCCAACGGCGGCGACATCTCGATGTACTTCGCCAAGCAGCATCCCGAACTGGTCGCGCAGGTGGTCACGCTCGACAATCTGCGCGTGCCGTTCGTGGTCAGCGACAGGATGAAGATATTGTCGTTTCGCTCCGACGATCCGAATTTCAAGGCCGATCCCGGCGTGCTGCCTTCCGCAGCCCAGACGATCAGGGACGGCGTCGACATCGTCAGGACCAAATTCCAGCACACCGACATGAGCGATCGTGGCCCCGACGCCGTGAAGCAGAAGATCCAGGCGGATCTCGATCATTTCCTGGGTGACCACTCCACCAGCGAATTGTCGGCGACGAGCACCGACAGGCCGCTGATCGCCAATCCGCCGGTGCCGGCCGCGCCGCCAGATCAGAAATCCAAGAAGCCGACGGCGCAAAACTCCGGCGCGACGGCCCCGGTCACTCCAACGCCAAACGCGCCAAAACCGGGCGCGCAAGGCTCTTAGAGTCTGCTTGAATCAGAAGCGAGGCGCCGATCTCAATCGGCGCGCTGCTGCACGGTCTGCTCGCTGGTGAGGAGCCGATCCGTATACGCCGCCCCCCCAATCGCGAGCAGCGCCAGAATGGAAATCACCGCCAATGTCTGCATCCGGAGATTGTCGTTGGCGATTGTGGCCAAAAACGTCAAAGCCTGGCGCATTTTCGAGGAGATCGAGACAGCGATCATCGCTGCACCGCAAGAGCCGTGCAACGAAATGCGTCAGGATATCAAGGCTCAAGCCGTGTTACCGGCGTCGATCGTCAGCACCGACCCCGTAATATTACGGCCGCCGTCGCCGAGCAGGAATTCCACCATGCGCGCGACATCCTCGACTTCAGGCAGCCGCCGCAGCGCGCTGCGGCCGGCGATGCGCTGGCGCTGATCGTCCGACAGGCTCTGCGTCAGTTCGGTATCGACGAAGCCGGGCGCGATCGCGTTCACGGTGATGCCGAGCTTGCCGACTTCGCGCGCGAGCGACCGGGTAAAGCCGGTCGCCGCCGCCTTGGTCGCACCATAGACCGACAGGCCGTTATAACCGGTGCTGGCGATGATCGAAGACATGTTGATGATGCGGCCGGCGCCGTCAGCCATCATGTGCCGCACCACATATTTGGTGAGCACGACCGGCGAGAGGATGTTGAGACGAAGCAGCGCCTCGATATCGCTGTTGTGCATCGTGGCGAGCAGCCCTTCGGTACCGATTCCCGCATTGTTGACGAGGCCGTGGATCGCGCCGAATTCGTCACGCAGTTGCTTCACGAAGCCTGGGATGGCCTCGACATCGCTGAGATCGAACGGCTTAAAGCGGAGCGCGCCCCGGCCCTGCCGGATCGCATCCTGGATCGCGTCGTTCAGTTCGTCGTTCTCGTGCCGCGCCACCGCGATGACATGATAGCCGGCGCCGGCTAGCCGGCGCGCGATGGCGAGCCCGATACCGCGACTGCCGCCGGTGACCAGGACATTATGCATCGTGCCGAGCCAGCTTTCCGGCCGCCGTGATCTCCAGCGATGGCACGAATTTGATCACGGCCGGCACCTTGTGGGGCGCGAGCGAGGCCTTGCAACCAGCCAGGATCCGGGCGCGGATTTCGTCGCCACGGCCGGCGTCATCACCGTCGGCAAGAATGACGTCGGCGACCACGACGGCGCCGGTGATCGGGCTGCGCCGCGACTTGGCACGCGACATCCGGACTTCCGGCTGACGGTTGATCACCGCTTCGATCTCCTCGGGATGGACCTTGAGGCCGCCGATATTGATGATGCCGCCGCGCCGGCCGACGAAATGGTAACGGCCGCCACGCAACTCCACCATGTCGCCGGTGTCGACGAAACCTTCAACGTCCGTGAGAGCTGCGGCCTGCCGGCCGATATAGGCATGGGCCGTGCGCGTCGAGCGGATTCGCAGCGAGCCTTCCTCGACCTTCATTTCGACGCCGTCGTGAATTCCAAGCAGAGCGGCGGGAAAACCTTCACGGCCATCATTGACCGCGAAACCGACGCCGGCCTCGGTCGAGGCATAGGCATGGCCCACAGACGCATCGCGAAACGCCGCGCGCAAGCCGTCGAGCACGGCCTGGTCGGCGATCTCGCCCGACAGGCGGACGTAGCGCGGGGCGAAGCCTTTGGCGGCGCCGCTCATCAACAATTTGCGCCAATGCGACGGCGTGCCGGAAATATGCGTCACGCCCCGCGCTTGCAACCGCGCGACATGATCGGCCAGCGCCTCACCCGGATTCGACAACACCATCGAACCGCCGCCGATGATCGCGCGCAGGAAAATCTGAAGCCCGCCATAGCGGCGGATGTCATAGAAGGTGGCCCAGACAGCGGCGCCGCCGCGCGCTGGGCCGTCGGCGACGATCGCGCCGGTCAAACCTTCCAGCGTGTGCCCGACGATCTTCGGCGCGCCCGATGTGCCCGATGTCAGCATCAGCCATTCGGTCGCGCGTTCGGTCCTGGCTTTTATGGCGGCCTTTGCCGGCGGTTGCGCGTACACCACGAGCTTGCTGTTCGCGCCCTCCCATTGCGCCGGATGGTCGGTGACCACGGCGTCGATCTCGGCGTCCTGCATCAGACTTTGCAGATGATCGGCCTTGAGGTCGGGCGGACAGAGCAGCATGCGTCGCGCCACGCCGTCGAGCTCCGTCATCACCAGGCCGGAGATCAGTTGATCGGCGACAGCCAGCAGCACCGAGCGCCCTGACAATTCCTCAAGGCGACCGGCGAGGCAGCTATGTTCGAGGATATCCGTCAGCGAGACGATCCGCTGCGCGTCGGAAATCGTGCGGCCCTTCAGCTCCGGGCCGAGATAGTCGCGCAGCGCGAAAATCTCACGCGGGGACATTTTCATAGGCCCGGATGAAGTCGCCTATGGTGAGAGGAAAGGTGGCGTCCTCCGACATCGTGAACGGGTCGATGCCGAGATCGTCTTCCAGACGCGCCACCAGGATTGCAAAGGCCAGCGAATCGAATCCGGTTTCGTGCAGCGACAACGCGTCGTCGAGCGGCGGCAACGTCACCTTCTGCTCCACGGCAACCTGCCGTATCGCCGCGAGAATCTTTAACCTTACCGACATGGATGTTCCGCCTTGTTCTGAGCCCCGAAACGGCATCATAGGGCGCAAATGTGAAATATCCCGGCCCGGCCGCGGTCTTTTGCGCGCGTTGGTAAACCGAAACTCGCCGCTCCGCCTCCATTTGGGACGGGGACAACAGTATGCTAAAGTTAATAAAACATCACATACAGAAGATCCAATGGCAACTCAGACTGGCGCCGTAACCGGAAGGATCAAGCGTGTTCCCCAATCCGTTTGACGACCGGCCGGTACGGATCAAAGCCAAAATCGCGATGATCTACATCCTGCTTGTTGCGGCGAATATCGCGGCCTGGATCTGGGCATTGATGGCGTTTACCGGCAAGCCGGCTTTGCTCGGCACGGCCGCCCTCGCCTACATGTTCGGCCTTCGGCACGCTTTCGATGCCGATCATATCGCCGCCATCGACAATGTCGTTCGCAAGCTGATGCAGGAGGATAAATCGCCATTCTCGGCGGGCTTCTACTTCTCACTCGGGCATTCCACCATCGTTATTCTGGCTTCGGTTGCCGTTGCCACGGCGGCTGCCATGCAGAACAAGCTCGAAACGTTTCACAACATCGGTGGCGTGATCGGGACCAGCGTATCCGCGCTGTTTTTGCTGATCGTCGGCCTCGCCAATCTCCTCATCCTGAAAAGCATATGGTCGGCGTTCGGCCGCGCCCGCCGCGGCGAGAAGATCATCGAGGAAGACCTTGATACGCTGCTGGCGGGTCGAGGTCTCCTGGCGCGAATGTTCCGTTCCGTGTTCCGCGTCGTATCGCGATCCTGGCAAATGTATCCGATCGGCTTTCTCTTTGGCCTTGGCTTCGATACCGCCACGGAGATCGGCCTGCTCGGCATCTCGGCCGCCCAAATGGAACAGGGCACGGCATTCTCGACCATTCTGGTTTTTCCCGCCCTGTTCACCGCCGGCATGTCGCTGATGGATACGACCGACAGCGTAGTGATGACCGGCGCCTATGGCTGGGCCTTCGTGAATCCGGTCCGGAAGCTCTGGTACAATCTCACGATCACAGCCGCGTCGGTTGTGGTGGCTCTCTTCATCGGAGGCGTGGAGGCGCTCGGATTGATTGGAGAAAAACTCGGACTCGAAGGCGGATTCTGGGGCCTGATCGGCAATTTGAATAACAATTTGACGAATTTCGGCCTGGCGGTTGTCGGCATCTTCATCGCAAGCTGGATCGTTTCCGCGGCGGTATACCGGGCAAAGGGCTTCGACCATCCGCAAGTCGCGCAGCCGTTCTGATCGGATGCCGCCTGTCGGATTGGGGTCAATCGCCCTTGTCACCGCCGCCCAAGCCGACGGAAGCTAATTCATAATCTGATCGAACCATCGAGAATGCGCGCATAGGCGCCATCGTCGACCGGGCGATACGTGCCGCATTTCGGCTCGCGGAAGAACAGCGGATCGGTGACGCGATGCGGATCGAAACCCTCGCGCATCAGACCGTGTTTCTTCTGCTTGAAGGTCTCGGTGCTATCGAGCGCCGTGCAGATGCGGATCATCACCGGACAGGCATAGGCCGGTAACCGGCGCGACAGGTGACTGGCGAATTCGCCGAGATCGAAACTTGAATCGACCACGATCGCGGCCATGCCGGCGCGGCCGTCGGCGCCGGGAATTTCGACGCCATAGGTCGCCGCTTCGATGACACCGGGGCAATCCGCCACGGCCGCGTTCACTTCCGAGGTCGCGACGTTCTCGCCTTTCCAGCGGAAGGTATCGCCGATCCGGTCGACGAAATGAAAATAGCCCTGCTCGTCGAGCCGCATCAGGTCGCCGGTGCGAAACCAGGCATCGCCCCTGGCCCGCACGTGGCGCAGGATCTTCTTTTCGGTCTGCGCGGCATCGGTGTAACCCTCGAAACGGCCGCCGCCCTCGTCCGCGATTCCGATCCGTCCCACGGCTTCGCCGGCCTCGCCGCGCGCGCAGGCGATGCAAAGTCCGTCGGCGTCGCGGACGGGCGTGCCAAGCTCGGGATCGACCCGGATGATCGCCGCCGGGAAACGATGCGCCAGCAGTGGCGGAATCCGGCCGATCGCGCCGGGCTTGCCCTCGACATTGTAGAGCGAGAAATTGCCCTCGGTCGCCGCATAGAATTCGAGGATCCGGGGAATCGCGAAGCGCACCTGGAAAGCTTCCCAGATATCGCCGCGCAGCCCGTTGCCGCAGGCCAGCCGCAACCGATGCTGCCGTTCGAATTCGGATGCAGGCGCTTTCAGCAGGTACCGGCAAAGTTCGCCGATATATTGGAACAGCGTGCAATCCCAGCGCACGATCTCGCGCCAGAACTGGCCGGCCGAGAATTTGTCCGGCAGTACCACGGAACCGCCCGCGCTGAGCATGCTGCACGGCGCGACGATGCCGCCGACGCTATGAAACAGCGGCAGGCAATCATACAGCCGATCGTCGGGTGAAGCGTCGGTCAGTCCGGCGAACCAGCCGCCCCAGTTCAGGATGCGGCGGTGGCTGATGCTGGCCGCTTTCGGCAGGCCTGTGGTGCCCGAAGTGTAGATCAGCAGCGCGCGATCATTGATGGTAATGCCGCGCCGCTCGTCCGGCGTCAGCGCGCTGCCACTCGTCCGGTCCAGAATTGCATCCAGCGCTTCGCCGACCTCGCCCGTTTCGACCTGATCGCCGCCATGAAGCCAGACCTTCGGCACGCGGTTCAAATAGGGCGCCGCAGTCTCGAAAGTTGCGGCAAGATCGGCGGCCAGGATGACGTGATCGGCTTCCGCGACGTTGATGCAATGCGACAGCGACAAGCCGACAAGCTTGGTGTTGATCAGTGCGACGACGCCGCCAACCCTGGTGATGCCGAGCCAGGCCGCGAGATAATCCGGCCGCGCTGGCATGAACAGGCAGACCGTATCGCCGGTCTTGATACCCGCTTGCAGCGCCCAGCGCGCATAGCGGTTGATGCGGTCGGCGAGATATTCGTAGCTGAACGTCTCTGTTTCCGACAGCAGCGCAGGATGCTCCGGCTGCCGCGCCGCATGGCCGTCAACGATGTCGGCGAACAAACAATGCGGCTCGGCTTCGATACGTGAGGTGCGCTCGATCGCCTTCAGCCAGATCTTGGCTGCCGACGGCCTGCCCTGCCGCGGCCGTCCATCTGTCGATCGCTCGATAGGTTCTGCGTTCATGGCCGAAGGCTCGCGGATCGATTCGGGCCATCTATAGCCGCGCGCGCCCGGTCAGGGGTTAATCGGATTCGTTAAATCCGGGCCCTTATAGCGTTTTCAAGTGAAACGGATTCCGGTTCGCGTCAAGAAAACGCGTCGAAACAAAATGTTAGAGCCCGATTCTGATTCAATCAGAACCGATAAGGCTCTCACCGGACAGAGTTAAAATCGGCTTGCGGGCGCGGTTTCACGCATCATCGCCATCGCCGCAAGCCCGACCGCGCTGGCAAACAGCATGTACCAGGCCGGCGCCAGCGCATTGCCGGTGACATGAAGCAGCCAGGTGACGACCAGTTGCGCGGTTCCACCGAAACTCGCGATCGCCACCGCGTAGATCGTGGCAAGGGCGCCGCCGCGGATGTTCTGCGGCAGAGATTCCGTGAACGCGACATAGAACGCGCTGTAGGGAATGCTGCCGATCAGCGACAGCAAGCCGAATCCGCCCAGCAGCGACATCGCGCTCTTCGTCTCCACGATCCACAGGAAGACCGGATACGTCAGCAGCAACGTGGCAAGCTGCGGCCACACCATGACCCGCCATCGCCCGGCGTGGTCGGCGAGCCAGCCGCCGTAAAGCGCGCCGGCGATGGCGAGGCCGTTGCTGACGACAGAAGTGGCGAAGGCGAGATCGGTCGCCACATGCAGCGTGTTCTCGGCATAGGTCGTCATGTATTGCGTGACGTAAGTGGCGATGGTGCCGCTCGCCAGTATGAGCAGGCCGAGTACGATGACGCGGGCGTGGTCGCGCATGATACCGAGCCGTTTGCCGGCAGGGCGTTTCGCGGCCTCACTCAGATCCACCGTTTCCGGTAGCGCGGCACGCAAATACAACCCGAACGGCAGACTGACCGCGCCGATCAGAAACGCGATGCGCCAGCCATAGGCCGTGAGGTCGGCCTCGTTCATCAGTTTCGACAGCACGACGCCGACCAGCGCGCCCGCGGTCGCCGCGATTTCCTGGCTCGCCGGCTGCCAGGAAACCGCAAGCCCTCGCCTGCCGGGCGCGGCGGATTCCATCAGATAGGCCGTGGTCGGCCCGACCTCGCCGCCCAGCGAAAAACCCTGCACCATGCGCGCGATGATGGCGATGATGGGCGCGGCGATGCCGATCTGCTCGTAAGACGGGGTCAGCGCCAGCACGATGATGGCGCATCCCATCATGGCAAAGCTCAGGATCATCGCCGGCCGCCGGCCGGCCCGGTCGGAATAGGATCCGATCACGATGCCGCCGATCGGACGCGTAATAAAGCCTGCACCGAAGGTCGCCAGCGACAGCATCAGGCTGCCGAACTGACCATGCGAGGGAAAAAAGGTATGTCCAATCTGGATCGCGAAAAAACTATAGGTAATGAAATCGTAGAACTCGAGCATGTTGCCGATGGTGACGGCCAGCGTCGTGCGGGCGAAGAAAGCCGGCCGATCCGGTTCAGCCGCGGCAGCCTGCGAAGATCGATTTGCCATCCGTCCCATCCATCAAAGTTACCGGCTGCGCCACGGGCCATCTTCCGCCGGTGAAAGCTCCCGTCAATCCCCGGAGCCGATCGCGGGACGAACGGCGCCGGCGAGAATATCGGCAGCCAGACGGTCATATTTGCGCACCCAACCTTTACCATGATGGATACTACATCGTGTAGCGCGGTCTGGTTTCTGCGATGATTGTCCGAGTTGATGATTGCCCGATCCACTGACGAGAGGCCGCAATGATCTCCAGGCGCGCTTTATTCCATTCGGCAGCGGGTGCCGCAACCGGGCTGCTGCTGCCGAAATCGATGACATCGGCGCAGGCCGCGCCCGCCTATCCGGTGCAACCGGTGCGCTGGGTGGTGCCTTACACCGCCGGCGGCGCGACCGACGTGCTGTCGCGGCTGGTCTGCCAATACCTGTCCGACCGGCTGGGCCAGCCCTTTGTGGTCGAGAACAAGCCCGGCGCCGGCAGCAATATCGGCACCCAGTATGTGATCAACTCGCCGGCAGACGGCTATACGCTGCTGCTGACCAGCACCGCCAACGCCATCAACGCCTCGTTCGATCCGACGCTGACCTATGATTTCGCGAAAGACATCGTGCCGGTTGCGGGCGTCGCCCGCATTCCGCTGATGCTCGTGGTCAACAACGATCTGCCGATTCACAACGTCGCCGAGTTCATCGCCTATGCCAAGGCGCATCCAGGCGAACTCAGCATCGCCTCGTCGGGCGTCGGGACATCGCTCCATCTTTCCGGCGAATTGTTCAAGGCGATGGCCGGGATCAAATTCACCCACGTCCCCTACCGCGGATCAGCGCCGGGCCTGACCGACGTCATGTCGGGCCATATCCAGGGCATGTTCGACAATGTCTCGTCGTCGTTCGAATTCGTCAAAAGCGGCAAGCTGCGCGCGCTTGGCGTCACCACCAAGGAACGGTCGGATATCCTGCCGAACGTGCCGTCGATCACCGAAACGCTGCCGGGATATGAGACCAGTTCGTTCTACGGCGTCGGCGCCCCGCACGACACGTCGGCGGAAATCGTCGATCTCCTGAACAAGGAAATCAACGCCGCGCTCGCCGATCCGACCATCAAGCCGCGGATCACCGAACTTGGCGCTATTCCGATCGCCGGCAACGCCAAGCAGTTCGCCGCCATGCTCGCGGTTGAAACCGACCGCTGGCGCAAGGTGGTGGAAATGTCCGGACAAAAGAGAGAGCTCTAAGCCGGACGACTTTTCTTCGAAAAGTCATCCAGCCCTATCTTTTTGCCAGCTCTATCTTTTGTTTGAACATGACCTTCCTGCACAAACGCGTTCCGCGTTTGTCGCGAGGGAAAACCGGTTTCCGCTTTGCGCTAACGCAGCCCTCCGGGTCCGGATCATGCTCAAAAGCCGGCTCCGGTTGAATCAGAACGGGACCGAGAGCGTTTTCGAGTGAAAGCCGGCTCTGGACTTGGATAACGGGTATACCGGTTCGCGTGAAGAAAACACGTCAAAACAATAATCTAGAGCTTCGGTTCTGATTCAATCAGAACCGAACATGCTCTCGCAGCCGTCTATCCGCGGGTATCCAGCGATACCCCCAACTGATGCGCCTTGACGGCGGTTGCACCCACGGTTCGCTTCAACGCCTTCGAAATCCTGGCGACCCCGACCTTCTTTTTGGCAAGCGATTTCAATTCACGCACATCCGCCGCTGTCCAAGCCCGCCTAACTGACTTTTTCTTCACCGGTTTTTTCGTTACTGATTTTTTCTTCTTGGCCATGTCGGCTCCTCTACTTAAGACGCGCGCTTGTAGCACAACGAGACGATAAGGCAATGAAACGAAAATTGCGGCATGTTAATTTTACACGCGCGTCGTGAGCGCGGTGTCAAGGCTCGCGCTTCGATACATCCTTTGCGGCGGACGCAAGGTTGGCGGCGATCTGCCGCATCTGTTCGCCAGCGCTGGCAAATTGGCTTTGCAGAAATTCCGTTTGAATTTGCAGGGCCTGCTGAAGATCGGTCGCCTGCACCAACTTCCGCGCCTGCTCGAATGCTGACATCACATTCTGCTCGGTGAAGCTAAGCACCTGTTTGGAAATCTCGGTTCCCGGCCCCGGAATCGCCGCCGCCGATTTGCTGGCGGCACCGAAAAACATGCCGAATGCTCTTTCCGTGTGGTCGATGGTTTTTTCGACAAGGTCACGCAATTCGGCCGGCACGTGCAGTTTAGTTTCTGTCATCCCATCTTCCCCGATCTAAAAATTAGCAGCTAGCATGGTTTCGTAACTGCGTCCCTGCCATATTTTCCCCTCATCCATCCGTGGAACGGTGGATGATGACAAGAACTTTACCGGCATTCCGGCCAGGATCATTCTAAAGACCGTTTTCGACTATTTTACCGTGGCGAAAAGATTCGGTGTCGAAGGCCGGACGGCAGATGACAATAAGCCGGCAGGCAGCTACGACTGCGGAAACCACCGCGCCGGCGATCGAAGGAATTCATTGAAATATCCGTTATATGGTCGCCAAAAGGATTCATGGTTACAATCGACAAAACCCAGGAATCGAACGAGCCGTTGAGCGGCGCGCCTCTGCTCCGCCAGAAGCGACGACGCTTTTCGTTTTTCATCCTGTTTGCCGGACTGTTTGTTTTCGCCGTCGCCGCTGGCGTGCTCTATTATGCCTTGCGGCCGGAGATCCTGCGCATTGCCGTCGGGCCTTCCGGCAGCGACGACCAGAAACTGATACAGGCCCTGGCGCAGACCTTCTCCCGGGAGAAGAGCCCGGTCAGATTGTCGGTGCTTCCGACCGACAGCGCGACCGCGAGCCTGGCGCTGCTGGGGGCCGGCAAAGCCGACCTTGCCGTGGCCCGCGGCGACCTCACCATGCCGCCCGACGCCCAATCGGTTGCGATCCTGCGCAAAAATATGGTCGTGTTATGGGCGCCCTCCGGCCTATCCGGCAACGGCTCCAGGAAGATACCGGCGTCCAAGGTCAAGAGCCTGGAAGATCTCGCCGGCCGGCGCCTTGGTGTGATCGGAACGACGCAAGCCAACGTCACATTGCTCCGCGTCATCCTGAGCGAGTCGGGCATCGCTCCGGAGAAAGTCGCCGTGGTGCAGTTCGCCGTCAATCAGCTCGGCGAGATGGCACACGACAAGAGCATCGACGCCTTCATGGCGGTGGGGCCGCTGGACAGCAAGATCACCGCCGAGGCGATCGCGACCACGGCGCGCGAACGCGGCGAGCCGAAATTCCTGCCGATCGACGTATCCGAAGCGATCGCGGAGAAGCATCCGCTCTATGAGTCCGAGGAAATTCCCGGCAGCACCTTCAGCTCGTCACCGGCGCGGCCCGACGACAAGGTCGAGACCGTGAGCGTCAACCATCTGATCGTCGCGCGGCGCGAACTATCCGAGACATCGGTCGGCACCTTCACGCGGCAATTATTCGGCGCCCGGCAGGCGCTGGAAAGAGAATTGCCAGGTGCCGCCAATATCGCGACGCCCGACACCAGCAAGGATGCGGCACTGCCGGCGCATCGTGGGGCCGCGGCCTATATCGACGGGACCGAACGGACCTTTCTGGAAAAATACAGCGATTATATCTGGGGTGCCTTGCTGCTGCTCTCGGGCCTCGGCTCGGCCGGAGCCTGGTTCCGCTCTTATCTGAAGCGGGACGAAAAGGCCCAGAGCATCGCGCTGCGTGATCGCGTGCTGACGCTGTCCACCCAGGCGCGCGACGCCAATTCGCCCGACGAGCTGCGCAGCATGCAAGGCGAGGTCGACAACATCGTCCGCGAGACCTTGAATGCGTTTGACGACGGCGCGATCGAGGAAGGCGACCTGGCCGCCTTCAACCTGGCGCTCGAGCAATTTCGCCGCTCGGCCGCGGACCGCTACGCGGCGTTCGGCAACGTAACCTTCGATCCCCCGCGACTGCGAAGCAGGCAATAATTTAGCGGAGGATTGCCGCCAAAACCTGCTCGATTCAGGCGGCATCAAAATCTGGATTTAGCTCGTTGCTTTTGGCGCATTTTCTTCATGCCAACCGGTACCCATTTCGCTCGAAAACGCTGTAAGGTCGCCGGCTCAGACGGTTTTCGACGAAACGGCGCATGATGATCGATACATCCTCTTCCGGAGCTTCCCGCCATGCGACCGCGCATCACGGCTGGCCGCTGCTGCGTTCGCTGCAAGGCTATCGGCCCTCGTTCCTGACCCATGATCTGGTCGCGGGTTTCACCCTGGTCGCGATCGCAATCCCCGAGCAACTGGCGACCTCGCGACTCGGCGGATTTTCACCGCAGATCGGCTTCTTCGCTTTTCTCGCGGGCTCGCTGGCGTTCGCTTTGTTCGGAAGCAATCGCTTTCTCTCCAGCGGTGCCGACTCGACCATCACACCGATCTTCGCCGGCGGCCTTGCGTTGCTCGCGATATCCGGCTCACCCGATTATGCCGCGCTCGCCGGCGCGCTCGCGCTGATGGTCGGCGTTGTGCTGGTCCTGGGCGGCATTTTCCGCCTTGGCTGGGTTGCCGATTTGCTTTCGATTCCGGTGACGGTAGGTTTTCTGGCGGGGATCTCAATTCACATCCTGATTTCGCAAATGCCCGCCATTCTCGGGCTGCGGGAACCAGGCGGCGCGATGCTGGAGCGGCTTGCCACGCTGGTCGCGCAACTGCCACAGGCGAACCTGTTTTCGCTCGGCATCGGCCTTGGCGTTCTGGCGCTGATCGCCCTTTCCGAGCGGACCGATGCGCGCATTCCCGGCGCGCTGATCGGGCTGGTCGCCGCGGCCGCCGCGACTGTATTCCTCGGCCTCGAAAGCCGTGGCGTCGCCGTGCTGGGCGAAATCCCGGTGGCGCTGCCGTCGCTCGCCATTCCCGACATCGCGGTGAGCCGATGGCTGCAACTGGTGCCGCTCGCCTTGATCGTGTCGATCATCGTCATGGTGCAAACCGCCGCCACGACGCGATCGTTCTCCCCCGATCCGAACCAGCCGCCGGACGTCGATCGCGATTTCATCGGCGTCGGCGCCGGCAGCCTGATCGCCGGCATGGTCGGCGGATTTCCGGTCAATTCCAGCCCGCCGCGCACCGCGATCGTCTCGGAGACCGGCGGCAAATCACAGCTCGCCATCCTCGTTGCGGCGGCGATCGTTCTGGCGCTGCTCGCCTTCGGCGGCAATCTGCTGCGCCACGTGCCGCAGGCCGCGCTCGGCGGCGTGCTGCTGTTCGTCGCCATGCGCATCATCCGCGCCGGTCAGATCGTGGCGATCTACCGGCAATCACGCGGCGAATTGCTGCTGGTCCTGGCGACCGCAGTGGCCATCATTGTCCTGCCCATCGAGCAGGGTGTCGCGATCGGAATCACGCTGTCGCTGCTGCACGGCATCTGGAGCACCACGCGCGCCCGCGTCACGCTTTACGAGCGGGTGCCGGGCACCTCGATCTGGTGGCCTTGCAATCCGCACATTCCCGGCGAGACCCAGCCCGGCGTCGTGGTCGCCGGATTCCAGGCGCCATTGTCGTTTCTCAACGCCTATCATTTTCGCAATGACATGGCGGCGCTGGCGCAGGCTTCCACACATCCGCCTCGCCTCATCGTTCTGGAATCAACCGGCATCGTGGAGATCGACTTCACCGCCGCGCAGCTCCTGAGCGACACGATCAGCGCCTGCCGCGCCTCGGGCGCCGGCTTTGCCATCGCAAGGCTTGAATCGGAACGGGCGCAGCGGGCGGTCGAACGGTTCGGCATCCTGCCGCTGCTCGCCAAGGGCCAGCTATTTCAAAGCGTGGAAGAAGCCATCAAAGTGTGCGGCGGCGAGACCACATCTTAAAGACCAGGGTCTCGATGGCAACCAATCGTCCGGTTGCGGTGATCGAGAGACAAAGCCACCTCGCCTTGCGAAATCCGACGCAGAGCGAGGTGCAGTTGCGGGAGGATCCGGGAGCCGGAACTGTGGCTCAATAAAGACACCGGATCGATAAAGACTGGATCGATGTACTGTTCCCGGCCATGACGAATTAAGTGGCGAGGAAGCGCAGACATCGGAACCGAGCATCCGGAACTCGCGTTCCGCTGCCATGTTTCCGCTGCCATGTAATGAGCGCGAGAACGCCTTGATTATGTTCGGAACTCCGTCTCCTCCCCCTGGTTCTGTCTTCGCGTCATGCATCCCAGGAGGATATCTTTCATGCGATCCAAAATTCTACTCTCCGCTCTCGTGGCCGCCTCGCTGGCGGGCGCAACGACCATTGCATCCGCGCAATCCTCGCAGATGCAACCCGCTCCCGGCGCATCGAGCGAAGGCAATGTCGGTCCTGGCGCGACCAGCAGCAGCGGCCATATGAAGTCCAGCAAGATGAAATCGGGCACCACCACCGGCATGAGCAAGGGTACGTCGCGCAATCCCTCCAGCGAGGGCAATGTCGGTCCGGGTACCGGCAGCACCAATGGCTCCAGCCCCGGCAACAGGTAGCTGCCTTCGCTGTAACGACAAAAATTCGCAAGCACCTTCCGACAAAAACGAAACGGGCTCCGGTCTTGCCGGAGCCCTCTTCATTTCAAGCCGCACCGACCTCAGACGCGCGCCTTACGCGTCGAAGCCGAAGCCGCCGCCTTCTGCATGATCATCGCGACGACCGCATCGATGATCCGGCTGATCGCCGCGCGCCGATAGGCCCAGCGTTCGTCGGCGTCCGGCACTGCGATGACCATGGTGGCGTTGGCTTCGAACAGCAGGAGGTCGCCATCCGGCGAGAGCCCAAAATCGATGCCGGCATAGTCGAGACCGAGCGTGTCGCGAATTCCATGCAGTGCCCGCATCGCCTTGTCGCCCAGCGCCGCTCGCATGTCGGCGAGAAACAGCGCTTCCTCGGCGCGATGGTCCGGCTTCTCGGCCATGTCGGAAGTGAAATAATGCACTTTCCAGTTCCGCGAGATCGCCAGATGCAGCGGATAGATTTCGCCCGCGATCATCATCACGCGATATTTGCGCGCATTGCCATCGCCGCCGCGGGCATCGAGATATTCGATGACGAGCAGATCTTCGCCGGGAAGATCCGCGGCCATAGCGGATAGCTCATCCGCCTTCTCGACAAAGATAAAGTTGCGCCCGGTGTGATAGCCGGGTGAGCGCAGCAACAATGGAAACGTGAAACCGCGCTCCGCCAGCGCCGCGGCGCCGCCGGGTCCGGCAAGCAGCTCACGCGAGAGCGAAATCGTTCGCGGCGTCACCACATGGGGCACGGCACCAAGCCGGACGGCGTTGTCGATGCGTCCGGTTTTCATCACCGCACCCGGATCGTTGATCACGGGCGCCATGCTCCGCGCGATCAGGCGGGTCGCCGCCTCCAGGGCGGGCTGGCAGAGATCGGTATCGCCGATGGCGTTGAAGATCAATTGGTGCGGCGGCAAGGCTGTCTGCGGATCGAGATAATCGGCGACGATCACCGATGTCAGGAAAGTGCAATCGTCGAGGAATGCGGCGGTCGGGATGTTGCCGCCCCCCGACGATACCAGTTGCAGCAACGCTACCGGCGGCGTGGTGCCGCGATAAGGCTGTGTCGAAACCGCGTGATGGCGAAAGCCGATCGCAAAATGCTCTCGGGCGGCGGCGCGATCGCCGAGATCGGACAACACGGCGCCCAGTCCCTGATGCGCCTCTGCGCGGTCCGGATCGATCCGCAGCGCCGCCTCGTAATGCTCGCGCGCTTCCGCATGACGGTTGGCGCGCAGCAGCAGATTGGCGAGGTTGACCCGCGGCATCGGGTTACCGGGATGGTGCAGGATCGCTTCCGCATAGACGCGGCAGGCGGCGTCGATCGCGCCGGTCTGGGTCAGCAGCATGCCGAATTCGTTGAGCGCGCTGAAGTGCTGCGGCGCCCGGCGCAGAATATCGATGAAGGCGGACTGGGCCTCGCTGCGGCGGTCCAATGCCCCCAGAAGCACCGCACGCTCGACCTCGGTCGCGATGGCATCATCCCCGCCCCCCGCGCGCGCCAGCAGGCCGTCGAGTTGCCGCAGCCGCGCTTCCTGCGCCAGCCGGGGCGCCCAGCTCTTCGGGCCGCCGGTATCGGCCAAAACTGCCGGTTTCTGTTTCAAGGGGCTCACGATCTCAGCAGCTTCGGGCGCAGGTCATCTCGATCCGGGACTATCGGCTGATTCGCCGCCCCGGCGTATCGGCAAAATATCGGCTGGCTCGCCGCCAATATTACCGAATGCAATATTGCCGTTTCCGATTCCGGCGCGGCCGCATTCCGCCTGTCCCCGGCAATGGCGAAGGCGGCAACGACAACACTTTGTTTACCAAGAATCTTCATGGTCTGGTTACCTTTCCTCAACGAGGCGCCAACCATGACCGCACCCACGCCGGCCACTGCCGATACCGAGCGGGCGCTCCCGACCGGCACGAACTGGCTGCGTATCGGCGACGAACATTATGGGGCCGGCCGGAACGACGCCGCCATCGATGCCTATCAATGCGGCCTCGCCGCCATCGCCGCCGAACCGCCCGGCAGCGTACCGGCGGCAACCGTTTCGGACCTGCACGCAAAACTCGGCAACGCCTGCCTGCTCCAGGGCGATCTCGAAACCGCCGCCGCGAACTACAAGGCGGCGCTGCGGCTGGCGCCCGAACTGACGTCGTGCTGGTGCAACCTCGGCAACATCCACATCAAGACCGACAAGGCGCAGGAGGCGATCGCCTATTATCTGCAGGCGCTGAAAATAAATCCTGCGCATTGGGCCTCGCGCACCAATCTGGTTCAGGCGCTGATAGCGACCAAGCAATTTGCGGTCGCCAGGACGCTGCTGCTGGAGCTGGCCGCGGAACGGCCGCAGGACGCCGCGATCCACCATCAGCTCGGCAAGGCGCTGTTCGAGCTGGGGGAAGTGCTATCGGCGATCGAATCCTTCGAGCGGGCGCTGGCCCTCAATCCGCGCGACGCCGACAGCCTTTACTGGATCGGCGGCATCAAGCAGCGGCTCGGCGATGACGCGGCCGCGCAGGTCGCCTATGCGAAGGCGGCCGCGATCCAGCCGCTGATCCGACGGCCGGCGATCAAATCGCCGGCGGATTTTCGCGTGCTGGCGCTCTACGCGCCGTTCGGCGGCAACACCCCGACCGAATATCTCTTCAAACATGCCGCCTACGAGACCGATACGCTGGCACTGTTCGAGTCCAATCACTACGACGCCGACCTGTTCAAACAGGGCGTCCAGGTCGTCGTGAACCTGATTTCCGACGTCGACCAGGCCGCCGCGGTGCTTCCGCTTGCCGCCGATCTCGTCGAGCGGCTCGGCAAGCCCACCGCCAACGATCCCCGCAAGATCCTGCGCACCACGCGCGATGCGGTCGCGGAATTGCTGACGGGAATTGAAAATTGCCGGATTCCGAAAATCCTGCGCCATCAGGCCGGCAGCCAGCTTGGAATCGACGACCTACAGGCCGCGTTCCCATCACTGTCTCCCATCCTGGTGCGGCCGGTCGGGACTCACGGCGGCGATGATTTCGAGAAGATCGACCGCGTTGCTGATCTCGCAGCCTATCTGGCGCGTCCCGCCGACACCGATCGCTACTTCATCGAATATGCCGACTATCGTTCGGCGGACGGTCATTTCCGGAAATATCGCTTCATCTTCGTCGACGGGCAAATTCTCCCCTACCATCTCGCGATCGGAAACGACTGGAAGGTGCATCACGTCAATACCGACATGGCCAACCAGGAATGGATGCAGCGGGAAGAAGCCGCCTTTCTGGACGATCCCGCCTGCGTCTTCAATCCTGAGCACTACCAGGCGCTGCGCGAGATTCAGCAGCGCATGGAGCTGGACTATTTCGGCATCGATTGCGGTGTGGACACCAACGGAGACCTGCTCGTGTTCGAGGTCAATGCCTCGATGCTGGTGCATGACGACAACGCGCAATTCCCTTACAAGGACCCGGCCGTCCGCCGCATCAAATCGGCCTTCGATGCGATGCTGACAAAGCTGGCCGGAATAGGTGACTGAAGACAGTCGCCACCGCGCCAAGCGAGACGTGCCTCACCCTCACAATTCCACGGTCGCCAAAAGCCCGGAAAGCAATCCGGACTTTTCCGCTTTGCTTTATGCAGCCTCTAATTCCATAAGTTTTTTGGCCGCATGAGTTAGGAAACCGGACCTCGTATAGCCGTGCGCTTCTGCAAATTTGTCAATTCGCTCCAGAATGTCTCCGGACAAAGTGACATTGACGCGCACAATTTTTGGCGGTGCGTTTTTCACAGAAACGAGGATGGCCACTCCGGATCGGTTGTCTGGATCAGACATCACTTGTTCTAGGGTAGAGGGCTCGGGAATAGCCTCTCCATCCTCTGCCAACCCTTCGATGTGAAGGGTCAGGGCTTCCTCAGCCATGGCTCTGGCGTCATCCAGGTTGGTTCCTGCGGTAACAACACCGGGAAAATCTGGAAAGGAAACGCCAAAGTCGCTGTCGGCATCCTTATGGATAAGACCAATATAATGACGCATGGTTCCTACCTCAACTTTAGACCTGACTGTCTTTCAATGCTCTTCAGTGTCCCGATCGGGATATCCCGCTCGGGATGCGGAACAGTTACCCGGCCCTTTTTATCGGGATGTTTGAACTGCACATGGCTCCCCTTCTGAGCCACCAGCACCCACCCATCCCTTTGAAGGGCCAAGATAATTTCCCGGCTTTTCATAGTGTGTATTTATACACACTGGCTTAATTTGTCAACCTATAGCGAACCGATCGTTCCCGCTGTTCCGTGTACCGTCGGCAGCGGAAGACGATTGGCGCCAGCTTCTGCGATCGCCTATTTCGGCGCGGCATCCCTGGCAAGCATCGCCAAGGCTTCCTGCACGGTCGACATGAACTGCGCCGGGAAGATGATGGTGGAATTCTTCTCCACCGAGATTTCCGCCATCGTCTGCAGGGTGCGAAGCTGCAACGCGACCGGATGCTGCGTGATGAGGTCGGCGGCCTCGCCGAGTTTGACCGCAGCCTGGTATTCGCCTTCGGCCGCAACGATCTTGGCGCGGCGCTCGCGCTCGGCCTCGGCTTCCTTGGCCATCGCGCGCTGCATGTTTTCAGGCAGCGTGATGTCCTTGATCTCGACCGCGGTGACCTGCGTGCCCCAGGGCTCGGTGTGCTGGTCGATGACGTTCTTGATCTGATCGTTGATCCCGGCGGTGTCCGACAGCAGCTGATCGAGGCTGAAGCGGCCGACCACGTTGCGCACCGTGGTCTGGCTGATCTGGTTGATCGCGTTATAGACGTTCTCGATCGCGATCACCGCCTTTTCGGGATCGGTCACGTGATAATAGGCGACCGCCGCGATATCGATCGAGACGTTGTCCTTGGTGATGATCTTCTGCGAGGGAATCTGCATCGTCACCGTGCGCAACGACACCCGCGTCATCTGCTGGAACGGCATGAAGATCAGCGTCAGGCCGGGTCCGCGCACGCCCTCGAACCTGCCGAGCAGGAATACCACGCCGCGCTCATATTGCTTCAACACCCGCAGCGACGCCAAGACATAGATGATGGCCGCGAAGACAAGAATAGAGATCAGGCCCATGATATCCTCGTGACGGCATCCTGACGCCGTTGTTTGTGACATTCCATCCGCGTCAATCTAGAGCATGATTGGTTCTGATTGAATCAGAACCGAAGCTCAAAATTCCAGTTTTGACGCGTTTTCTTCACGCGAATCGGTATCCACTTCGCTCGAAAGCGCTTTAGCAAGCGAACCCTCATGGAAATGTGAGATGGCGCATGGCGGCCGGCATTACGCCGCCCCGAACACCCCCGCTCCGGTCAACTCCGCGATCCGGCCTTCATCGTAACCGAGGGTCTTGCGCAACACATCCCTCGTGTGCTGGCCGAGCAGCGGAGCGGCGACGGGATCGACGACCGGCGTCATACCAAGACCGATCGGCGCTTCGATGTTGGGAACGGTGCCCGCGGTCGGGTGCGGGATCTGGCTGAGACGATGGCGCTCGCGCAGTTCCGGCGCGTTGAACGCCTCCTCGATGGTGCGAAGATAGCCGACCGGGACGTTGACCCGCTTCATCTTCCCGATCCAGTTGTCACGCAGGTCGCGCGCAAAGATCTCCGCCAGAACCGCCCGCAGCTTCTCCCTGTTGGCGGTCCGGGCTTTCCGGGTGGCGAATTCCGGATCGGTGACAAGGTCGGGCCGTTCCAGCACTTCAGTCATCAGGCGGCGAACCAGCCGGTCGTTGGCGCACGCCATGTAAAACGGCCCGTCCATCGCCTCATAGACGCCAACCGTTGGCGAGCCGTTCGGCGAGTTGCCGAACCGGCCCTGATTTTGTCCCGTTATCAGATAGGTCATGCCGAAGAAGCCAGTCATCGCGACCGCGATATCGAACAGCGCGACCTCGACATGCTGGCCGCGGCCGATCCGGTCGCGGGCGATCAGCGCCATCAGGATCGCGTTGCAGGCCGACATCCCCGTCGCCATGTCGATGACGGGATATCCGGTCCGCACCGGCGGACCGTCGGGAAAGCCGTTCAGCGACATGAAGCCGCTTTCGGCCTGCGTGATCGGATCGAAACCCGGGCGCAGCGCCCACGGCCCCTTGCGGCCATAGGCCGAGATCGAGCAATAGACCAGACGCGGATTGCTTGCCGCCACCGATTCATAATCGAGGCCGAACTTCTTCATCACGCCGCCGGAGAAATTCTCCACCACCACGTCGGCTTTCCCGATCAGCGCTTTCGCGACCTCGCGCCCCTCGGGCCTGGCGAGATCGAGCACGATACCGCGCTTGTTGCGGTTGAGGCTGAGAAAGGCGGCGCTCTCGCCGCCGATTTCCGCGTGCTCGTAATGGCGGGTGTCGTCGCCGCCATCCGGGTTTTCGATCTTGATGACTTCGGCGCCGAAATCCGCCAGCGTCTGCGTGCAGGCGGGACCGGCGACAACGCGGGTGAAGTCCACGACCAGCAGGCCGTCGAGAGCGGTCGGAGCGTCTTGTTCGCGTGGCGTGTACTCCGGCAAAAGCGGTCTGGCCGTCATGATCTCCCGTCCTTTTCTTGTGATTATTTTGGCCGATGCCGGCGGTCGAGCGCCGCGCCGATCGACTTTACGGTCTATCCGCTGAAGTCCACAAGTACCGCTTGTGCGGCGTTTATTCCGCGAGATCGCCGGTCAGCGAATAGCTCGTACTGCGGCCACCGCCTTCATTCTTTGCGAGCAATCCGCGCCGGACCAGATCTCCGATATCGCGCAGCGCCGTATCCGGCGAGCATTTCTCGATCGTGGCCCATTTTGATGAGGTGAGATTGCCCTCAAAACCATCCAGCAGACGGTTGAGAATATCGCGCTGACGTTCATTGAGCGGCGCGGCCGAATGCTTGTTCCAGAATTCCGCTTTTCGGAAAACGATGGCGAGGGTCTTCTCCGCGCCGTCGAAAGCGCGATCGAGACATCCGAGAAACCATTCCATCCACGCCGTAATGTCGAGACCGCGCTTCTGCGTCGACTCCAGCATGTCGTAATAGGCCTTTCGCTCAAGCCTGATCTGCGCCGACATGCTGTAGAAGCGTTGCGGACTGTCTTCCGAGCGGGCCAGCAACATGTCCGCGATGGCGCGAGCGATGCGGCCATTGCCGTCGTCGAACGGATGGATGGTCACGAACTGCAGATGGGCCAGCGCCGCCTTCAGCACCGGATCGATATCGTCCTCGCCGTTGAACCAGGCGAGAAAGGACTTCATTTCCGTATCGAGCCGCGCGGCGGCGGGCGCTTCATAGTGAACGCGCTCGCGCCCCTCGGCGCCGGAGACCACCTGCATCGGGCCCGATCGATCGTCGCGCCATGCGCCGACGATGATCCTGCGCATGCCGCTGCGCCCGGTCGGAAACAGCGACGCATGCCAGCTCAGCAGGCGCTCCTCGGTAAGAGGATCGTTGAACCTCTGGGTGGCGTCGAGCATCATCTCCACCACGCCTTCGACATGGCGGTCGGCAGGCGGCAGGCCCGCGGATTCCATGCCGAGGCGCCGCGCGATCGAGGAACGAACTTCCTCCTTGTCCAGAACATCGCCCTCGATCTCGCTGGACTTGAGCACGTCTTGGGTGAGCGTTTGCAGGACAGCCTCCTCGCGTAGCGCAAATCCAAGCGCCTGCATGCGACCGATCAATCGCCCCTGCCGGTGCCGGACGGCGGCGAGTTGTCCGGCAAGACGGCGCTCATCCCAAATGAAGTTGGGCCAGGCCGGCAGTTGGTGGATGTAGTCAGCCATCTAATCACCGCATAATTTGCGGAATTTATGATCTGTATTCTCCGCAGGCACAAGGCTAATCCCAGCGTAAGATGCGGAGATTACGGCCGATATTCTCCGCACCGTAAAAATTCATAAATCAAACAGATATTTAAGAGCCCCATTCAGAAATCCCAACAACCCGCCGCGCTCCGGCTTGAAATCCAATTCGATCTAATCTAGATATATCTAAATATGAGATATATCGAAATCGTATCAAATGGACAAATCATGCGCCACAGACATTCAAACCTTCAACCCCTCCACGCCCGCTTTCACCGGGGATCCTTCGAGGACGGCGATTTCCGGCACGAGCATCGCGGCCGCGAACATCGCCAGCGCGGTCCGGACGAGCGCGGCCGTCATCGGCATGGCCACCGACCGGAACGCTTGTTCGATCACGGCGAACTGCGCCTGGTGGTGCTCGCCTTGATCTCCGAGCGCCCCCGGCACGGCTACGAGATCATCAAGGAGATCGAGGATCGCGTCGCCGGCACCTATGCCCCGAGCCCCGGCGTGATCTATCCGACACTGACCATGCTCGAGGAACTCGGACATGCGACCGTGACCGAAAGCGAGGGCAAGAAGCTCTACGCCATCACCGCCGCCGGCACCGCCTGGCTCGACGCCAACAAGGCCGCCGTCGACCATGCGCTCCAGCGCATGCAGTCGGTCAATTCAGCGCATAATGGCGGCCGCGCGCCGGAGATCATGCGCGCCAGGGAGAACCTTAAGCTCGCGCTGCGGCTGCGCGAGGCACGCGGGCCGCTCACCGAGCAGCAGATCCGCGATATCGCCGCGGCGCTGGATGCCGCCGCGACCGCGGTCGAGCGCAGCTGAAATTTATGCAGGCAACCGATCGAGCGAGCCGCTATAACACCGGCGGCTCGCCGACCGTGCGCGCGATCAATATCTCAAGACAACAAGAAACCACATGACCAACTCCTCTTCCTCCGCGTCTTCTTCAGCGGAGCACAACGTCTTTCTGAAAATGCTGCCGATCACGCTGGCGGTGTTCATCGGATTCTTCACCCTCGGATTGCCGCTGCCGGTATTGCCGCTGCATCTGCACTACACGCTCGGCATGAACAATATCCTCGTCGGCGTGGCGATCGGCAGCCAGTTCGGCGCCGCGCTGCTGTCGCGGGCCTGGACCGGATCGCTCGCGGACACGCGCGGCCCGAAACGCGCCATGATCATGGGCCTGGTGATCGCGGCCATTTCGGGCGTGGCCTATCTCGCTTCTCTGGCGTTCCTCGCAACGCCCGCGGCCTCGCTCGGCGTGCTATTGATCGGCCGCCTTCTGCTCGGCTGCGGCGAGAGCCTGATCATCACGGGCGCGTTGAGCTGGGGCATCGGCATGGTGGGGCCGCACAGAGCCGGCAAGGTCATGGCATGGGTCGGCATCGCGATGTACGCCGCCTATGCGACCGGCGCGCCGGCCGGCACCTTGATCTATGGCCCTTACGGATTTTTCGGCATCTCCATCGCGACCATCGTGGTTCCGCTGCTGGCATTGACGGTCATCGCCGGAGCGCCTGCGGTCGCAGTATCCACGGCGCCCCGTGCGCCGTTCTACAAGGTGCTGGGAACGGTGTGGGTACCGGGACTCGGACTGCTCCTGTGCAGCACCGGATTCGGTGTCATCACCACCTTCGTTGCGCTGCTGTTCGCGGCCAAGAACTGGGGCAGCGCTTCGCTCGCCTTCACCGCCTTCGGCATCGCGTTCATCGTCGCGCGGCTGTTGTTCGCGCATCTTCCGGACAAGATCGGCGGCGGCAAAGTCGCCTTGGTGTGCGTGCTGATCGAAACCGCCGGACAATTGCTGATATGGCAGGCCGGTCACGTCCTGATGGCCTATGCCGGCGCGGCTCTGACCGGATTCGGCTATTCTCTCGCCTTCCCCGGCTTTGGCGTCGAAGCAGTGCGGCGCGCGCCGCCACAGAGCCGCGGCGCCGCGCTGGGTGCCTTCATGGCATTCCTCGATATTTCCTTGGGGATCACCGGACCGACCGCTGGCGCGATCGCAAACGCGTCCGGCGTCAGCACCGTCTATCTCGCGGCTTCGGTAACGGTCGCGCTCTCGACGCTCATTGCCGTATATCTGGTCGCGAACCCGCCGCGAGCGATGGCATGAGGTCCAGCGCAATCAGCTGACGCCAGGGCTCGTCGGTTCTGACTGGATCAGGGCCGGTCCCTCATATTTTATTTTGGCAAATTGCGATCCCGTGAACAGCCAGCCTTACGCAAGCCGCCTTATAGCGCAGCCGATCACGATATTTTCTCATCGATTCCATGAGCAGAAACGCAACGCCGCCGCCATAAGATGATGATCATCCTTCAAAATGGCCACGGCATCGAATTTTCGATGCTTCCCGGCGGCAGAAGAGAATTACATTGCTATTTTTCAACGCCGATGGCGCTGCGTCTCCTATCGTCCCACCTCGATCTGCTGGGGGTTCAACCAGAGAGACGAAGATGAAACAGGTTTTGAGACTTGCCGCTGCATCCGCCCCGGCGCTGATGGCATTGGCCTTTGTTGCCATGAGCTCGCCCGCTTCCGCGAGTTCGAATGAATATTGCCGCAAGGACGTGACCTCGGCGATCGTGTCCTGCAGCTTTGCGACGCTAGACCAATGCAAGGCGATGTCATCCGGCCGCGGCGGCGATTGTTTCCGCGACCCGTATCTGCCCGAGGCCGGCAATCCGAACAATGCGCTGGCCTATCAGCCCAGGGCCAGGCTGCACCATAACCGGAAGCCGATCGAAAATTGATCGGTCCCTGACGACAAATCGGCGCTGCCCGTGGCCTGCAAATACACTTGAGGGGTCACGGGCAGCTTTCACCGGATCCGCTGCAGATGAAGCCTCCGGGTCACCAGCCCTACAGCGCCTAATCCTGAACGCAGCTCCAGCGCAAATCCCTGCCGAGCGAGGGAGAATAGCCGCTGAGACAGTTTGGCTTTGCGAAGGCCAGCCAAAGACCGGACAGCACCACGACCAGCGCAACACTAAATCCCAGCCGCAGCTTCATGCCGATCTCCGTTCCTTGCCAAGCACAATATAGCTTGCCGGGAGGGTGCGCCGCCACCATGTGCGTGCGCGCCTCATCCTGCCGCCTCATCCCACCGGCGGCGAACGCGGCTTTTCGGTCGCAAACCCGTAGATCAGCGCCAGCCGGTCGAGGCATTCGCGGAATCGCCGCGCGAAATAATCCAGCCAGCGCTGGCCACTCAGCCCGCGCTGGCGGCTGATCTGCTCCATCGTCAGCCCCAGAATCAGCACTTCATGCACCAGCGCCGATCCATCGGCGCCGAGTTCGCGCTCGGTCCGGTTCAACCGTAGCACCGCCTTGCGCTGGCCTTCGGTGATCGGCTCGCGAAACTGCCCGCCATCGACATATTCGCGAGACGGATCGACGGCCTGCGGGCCGCGCTCGGCCCTCTCCCAATCGTTCTGAAACGAACGCCCGCCCTGATACTGCGCCTCGTCGATCTGACGGCGCGCGTGCAATTTCCCCAGGGGATCGTTGCGAAGCGAACGCAGCGCGACGATCTTGTCACCGGGCTCCAGGCCCAAGGGATCGTCGACCTCGACAGAGGCGACCTCCGCATTGCGCGGCAGATCGCGCGATCGCCGGTCATGGGCCTTGGCCGGATTATAGGGTTTGTAGCGTTTGGCGCGTGGCATGTCTGAAAACTCCCCTGAAGGAAATGCGTTAGAAAATTCCGATATCCCCGTTTGCGTCAGGGCGTTCGCGTCATGTCGTCCGCCTGGCGACATAGGCCGCCAGTTCCGCGCTGACGGCGATCGCCGGCTTTTCCGCCCGCGCTTGCGGTCCCGACCGCTCGGCCGACACCGATTCATCCGAACAAGGATTCTTGTGTGGGTGTGAGTGGTCGGCGTCTGGTGCAGCCTCGCCGAACGTTTGCGCGGCAATTGCTCGCGCGGGCGCAGATCGCCCCTGCGCCCGGTTTTCCAGTTTCATGCGAGCCAGCGCTGAACCGATACCGCCCTTTTGCCCAGCGATCGCGCGCTTGGCGGAAACACGCATCATCTTTTCCAGTTCGGCGTCGATGCGCTTGTGCTTCCATCCCTCATAAAAGAAGTCCTGCAGAGTGGCGCGGTATTCGCACCAGGTGCGAAGCGGCAGTTTTGTAATCTTGGCAAGCTGCCGGTTGTCGTCGGGCAACTCGCCTTTGCGCCAGTAGTGCATCATCAGCAGCAGATACGCCCCATGCTGCGCGGTGGTGAGGTGGCCGGTGTCGCCGAGATAGTCGCCGACATAAAGCGGCATCCAGGGACGGTTCATGGAAGACGGCCCCCCTCGCCGGCTAGCGCCGTCATTTCGTCGCGCAGCCATGCAGCGAGTTCGCGCGATCGCGTGGAGTCGGGCGGCTCTCGCCCAATCAGCGCGCGCAAATGCGCGATGCGATGCCGGCGTGGCAGCGGCTTCATCCGTTGCGCCATGACTTCAATCGGCGTCCAGTTCACCTGACATCTCATGCTGCCTCCACGATCCCGAGCAGCGCCGTGCCAACGCAGCGTTCCGGCTCCGCATCGACGCCGCAAGTCAAATGAAAATGCGCCATGCAATAGCTCGACTCCTCGCGCTGCTTATGGCCGCAGAAGGTGATGGGCTCACCTTCTTCGTCGCCGCCATAGGGGTAGCGGCAATCGCCGGGCTCGAGTTCGAGCAGCGACAGATGGCGCGGCTCGATCGCGACGCAGCGCAGCTTTGGCAGCGGGACAGGCTCGAAGGCCGGCACGAACCATTTTGACATGGCGTCGTAGCGCTCGCTCAATCGGTGGAGACCTGCCTGCCGGGATTTCGGCGCCAGTTGCGCCCAATCCTTCGGACGGTCGTCGCCGGCAAGCCCCATCCGCCTGGCGCGGCCGATCGTGGCGTTGCGGGAATAGCTGGTGTTGAATTTGGCGTTGATCGCGCGCGCGATCTCCGCATAGGACATGCCGAGGGCAAGATAGTCCCGCAGCGCGTCCGAATGCTCGGGCGCCCAGTTGGTCGGTTCCATTATTTTCCCTGCTCTTTTGTCGCCGCCCGGCGCCGTCAGTAATTTCTGATATTCCGAAATCAAAGTCAAGCTTGATTTCTGATAATCGGAATTGCTATCATTTCTGAAATTCGGAAAGCGTGGCATATGCTGGACATCAGGTTGATCGAACGCGGGCTGGCGAAGCCGGGCAAGACCAAGGGCGGGCTGGCCGCCGCCATGGGTGTGCGCCCCGGTGCCGTCTCCGAAATCCTCTCGGGCATCCGCCTGATCAAGGCCGCCGAAATCACCGATATCATCGACTATCTCGAACTGAATTCGGTGCCGATCATGGGCCGCGTCGGCGCCGGCGCCTCGATCGAGCCGGAGCACGAGCAGGTGCCGCCGGAAGGGCTCGGCGAGGTGGAACTGCCGTTCCCGATCGCGGAGGAAACCATCGCCTTCGAGGTTTCCGGCGATTCCATGCTGCCGAAGTACGAAAATGGCGACATCATCGTGGTCTATCGCGAGCAGCGCCACCCGCTCTCCAGCTTCTATGGCGAAGAGGCTGCGGTGCGGCTGAAGACCGGCGAGCGCTATCTGAAGACGATCGAACGCGGCAAGTCAGCTTCCGTCGTCAACCTCACCAGCTTCAACGCCAAGCCGATCACGGGCGTGAAACTGGAATGGATCGGCGAAATCTGCGTCACCCTGCCGAGGGGCCAGATCGAGCGGTTGCGGGCCAGGGCCGCAGCCAGGACACGCAAGGCGGCCAAGGACGGGACCAAATAATCGCGGACGGCGATTCGGGCCCCTCCTCGCAGGAGCGGAAGCCCGCCCAGAATTACTTCTGATTATCAGAAATTACGCTTGACAAATTTCTGTTTTTCAGAAATAATGCCAGCCTGATTTCAGCATTCGTCCCGATCTGCGAAAGAGCCTTTTCATTGCAATATTTCGTCGTGATGATCGATTACGGCCGTCGCGGCCGCGAAGCCATTGTCGATCCCGAAATCACCCGCCGCGACGTGATCGCGCGCATCGCCTCCGGCGAATACAGGAATATCAGTTTCATACACGAAATCGCCGATGCCACCGTCGACGATATCACCGCCGAGATCCTGGCCGAGGCGGCGCTGCCCGAAATCGCGCTCGATGAAATTCCGGCGGCCACCGCCGACCTGCAAGCCGCCCGCTTCGATCATGCCCGCGACCTGCGCAAGCATGAGACGGTGTAGGTAGACAGTCTGGACCCCATCGCCGTCGTCCACCGCGAAAGCGGGAACTCCGGGGACGCGCGTGAAAGCGCGGCCCCGAAGTGTCGAAACAATATCCAGCAGAGATTCCGGGTTCGATGCTTCGCATCGCCCCGGAATGACGGCGACCTTATTACACCAACAGAACCGTCGAACCCGTGGTCCTGCGCGCGGCGAGATCGGCATGCGCCTTCGCCGCATCCTTCAGCGGATAGGTCTGGTTGACCTCGATCTTGACCGCGCCGGACCGCACCACCTCGAACAACTCCTTCGCCATCGCCACGAGCTGCCCGCGCGTGGCGCCATAGGTGTTGAGCGTGGGGCGGGTGACGTAGAGCGAACCCTTCTGCGCCAGCAGGCCGAGATTCAACGGCTCGACCGCGCCGGAGGATGCGCCGAACAGCACCAAGAAGCCGAGCGGCGCCAGGCAATCGAGCGACTTCATGAACGTGTCCTTGCCGACCGAGTCGTACACCACCGGCACCTTCTTGCCGCCGGTGATCTCGTCGACGCGTTTGACGATATCCTCACGGCTGTAGACGATGGTGTGCGCGCAGCCATGCGCCTGCGCCAGCTTGGCCTTCTCGTCGCTGCCGACGGTGCCGATCACGGTGACGCCGAGATGCTTGGCCCATTGCGACAGGATCAGGCCGACGCCGCCGGCGGCGGCATGCAGTAGGATCGTCTCGCCGGCCTTGATGCGATAGGTCTGGCGGATGAGATATTGCGTCGTCAGGCCCTTCAGCATCATCGCCGCCGCCGTCTTGTCATCGATGCCATCGGGCAGCTTGATCAGGCGGTCGGCCGGGATCAGCCGCTCCTCGGCATAGGCGCCGAGTGGCGAACTTCCATAGGCGACGCGGTCGCCTGGCTTGATATCGGTAACACCGGGACCGACTTCCTCGACCACGCCGGCGCCCTCGCTGCCGAGCCCGCTCGGCAATGGCACGGCATAAACGCCCGAGCGGTTGTAGATGTCGACGAAGTTCAGCCCGACCGCGGTGTGGCGGATGCGCGCCTCACCCGGACCTGGCTTGCCGAGCTTGACTTCTTCCCAGACCAGAACCTCCGGTCCTCCGGTTTTGTGAAAACGGATCGCATGCGTCATGGCGTTTTTCCTCACCTCTGATGGCAGATTGAAGGCCTCGCGTTGCCGCTCAGGCTTCGCTCCAGATTTTATACGCGCATCAAAGCACGGCAAAGCGCGGTCCGGCTAGGGCCGGTGCGCGAGATCACGGCTGCAAAAAGGCGATATGCGATGCCAAAGATGATCAAGCCTCAACTTAGTGTGACCGTCATGGCCGGACTTTTTCGTCGGCCATCGAAATAATTTCGTCGCACGAATGTTTGTCATCGCGGTGGCACCTGTTTGAGAAAGATGCGCGATGCCCAACATTTCCCCGGTGCCAAAGGCCGCCCTGGTCTCATTGGCAACATCCGTCCCTCCCAACGTGTTTTTGCAGAAGGATGTTCTTGCCGCCGCCTGGGAGGTGTTCGGGCCGCGCCTTCCCCAGTTCGAGACGCTGTCGAGCATTTTCACCAATACCGGCATCGTCAAGCGCCACGGCGTCAGACCCTTCGGCTGGTATCTCGAACCGCGCGGCTGGCCGGAGCGCACCAAGGCCTTTCTCGAGGGCGCCGAGGCGCTGTTCGTCGACGTTGCCGGCAAGGCGCTGGCGAACGCACATCTCGCTGCCAGCGACATCGACACGATCGTCACCGTCTGCTCCACCGGCATCGCCACGCCAAGCCTGGAGGCCCGCGTCGCGACCCGCATGGGATTCCGCTCCGATGTCTCGCGCGTGCCCGTGTTCGGCCTCGGCTGCGCCGGCGGGGTCTCGGGCCTCTCCATCGCCGCGCGGCTGGCCCAGGCGCGGCCGGGAAGCAACGTGCTGGTGGTCGCGGTCGAACTGTGTTCGCTGGCGATCCGTCTCGACGAACTGACCAAGGCCAACATCGTCGCCACCAGCCTGTTCGGCGATGGCGCCGCGGCAGCGATCCTGCGCACCGGCGATGGCGGCGCCACCGAAATCGAAAACTCCGGCGAACATCTCTGGCCCGATACGCTCGGCATCATGGGCTGGAACGTCGATCCCGAAGGTTTTGGCGTCATCTTCCAGCGCACGATCCCGAATTTTGTCACGGAGCATCTCAACCCGGCGATCGCGAAGATTCTTGCCGGCATGCAGCTCTCGATGGCCGATATCGATCGCTTCGTCTGTCATCCCGGCGGGGCGCGGGTGATCCACGCGCTGGAGACCGCGCTTGAACTTCATCAAGGCGCACTCGATCACGAACGGCAGGTCATCGCCGATTGCGGCAATATGTCGGCGCCGACCGTGCTGTTCGTGCTGGAACGCGCGCGCCAACACGGCCTGCCACCGCGTTCCTTGCTGACGGCGCTCGGACCGGGCTTCACCGCGAGCTGCGTTGCATTGCGGCACGGCGCTTGAGCCTCGCCGAGATCATCCTCGCGCTGGTGACGCTGCAGCGGACGGGCGAACTCGTGCTCGCCCGTCACAACACGCGCAAGCTGCTCGCGCATGGCGCGGTCGAGCTTGCGCCCGGTCACTATCCGCTCATTGTCGCGGTACACGCGGCCTGGCTGGTGGTATTGTGGGTGTTCGGGCATGACCGGCCGGTGAATGTTTTCGCCTTTGCGATTTATCTCGTGCTGCAGGTTTTGCGCGGCTGGGTGCTGTATACGCTGGGCCCGCGCTGGACCACACGGATCATCGTGCTGCCGGGAGCGCCTCTCGTCACATCCGGCCCCTATCGTTTCCTGTCGCATCCCAATTACGCCATTGTCGTTGGCGAAGTCGCGATGCTGCCGCTCGCGCTGCATCTTCTGCTTGTTGCGCTGATCTTCACGATCCTCAATGCAGCCGTGCTCGCGATCCGCATCCGCGCCGAAAGCCGCGCGCTGCAAACGCCGCACCACAGCATCGCCTCATGATCGAGCGGCCCGCCGAGACGCAAAAGCCGCGCGCCGCGATCTGGCTCGGCTTCATCCTGATGTGCCTCGGCATGTTCATGGCGATCCTCGACATCCAGGTGGTCGCGACCTCGCTGCCGGCGATCCAGCATGCGCTGGCGATCTCGCCGGATACGATGAGCTGGATCCAGACCGCCTATCTGATCGCCGAGATCATCGCGATCCCGCTGACGGGATGGCTGACGCGGGTGCTGACGCTGCGCTGGCTGTTCGTGTCGGCGATTAGCCTTTTCACCCTCGCTTCCGTCGGCTGTGCGTTCAGCCACGGCTTCGCGGCGCTGATCGGCTTTCGCCTGCTGCAGGGTTTTGCGGGTGGCACACTGATCCCGGCGGTGTTCTCCGCGGTGTTCCTGCTGTTTCCGACCCGCCTGCATCCGATCGCCACCACGATGGCCGGCATCACGGCGGTGCTGGCGCCGACCATCGGCCCGGTGGTCGGCGGCTGGATCACCGAGACGTTCTCCTGGCACTGGCTGTTTTTGATCAACGTCGTGCCCGGCGTGATCGCAGCCGCTGCGACGCCCCTGCTGCTGCCGCGCGAAAAGCCCGACCTCGCCGAGCTTGCAAGCCTCGATCTGGCTTCACTGGCGCTGATGGCTTTGGCGCTGGCGAGTCTCGAGATCGCCTTGAAGCAGGCGCCGCAGCATGGCTGGCTGTCTCCCTTCAGCGCGATCCTGTTCGCACTGAGCGCAGCGGCCACGATTGTCTTCGCCACGAGAACGCTGAGGGCTGTACACCCCGTCGTCGAATTGTCGACGCTGGACACGCGCTCCTTTGCCATCGGCTGCGGCTTGAGCTTCTGCCTCGGCGTCGGCCTGTTCGGCTCGACTTACCTGATGCCGGTGTTTCTCGCCTATGTGCGCCGTCATGACGCATTCGAGATCGGCACCATCATGCTGGTCACAGGCGTCGCGCAACTGGTGACAGCGCCGATCGCCGGCGCGCTGGAAAGCCGGTGCGATCCACGCTGGCTGTCGGCGATGGGCTTCGGCCTGTTCGCGCTCGGCCTTGGCTATAGCGCATTCCAGAGCCGCACCGCGGATTTCAGCGAAATGTTCTGGCCGCAAATCCTGCGCGGCGTCGCCATCATGTTCTGCCTGCTGCCGCCGACAAGACTGGCGCTCGGCGCATTGACGGCGGCCCGGGTGCCGGACGCCAGCGGTCTGTTCAATCTGATGCGAAACCTCGGCGGCGCGATCGGCATCGCGCTGATCGATACCAGCCTCTATGGGCGCACGGCGGAACATGCTGAAACGTTGCGCGAGCGGCTGATCGCAGGCGACGTCACCGCGGCGCAGGCGATCGGTCTGGATGTGCAGCTGTTCACCCACCCGCCCGCCGGCATATCCGCCGCCACGGTCGAAGCCTATGTCCGTCCGATGGTCGAGAGGGCGGCGTTTGCGCTCAGCGTCAACGAGGCCTGGGCCCTGCTCGCCTGCGCGGCGCTGCTCGGATTGATGCTGGTTCCATTCGCGGGCCGGCCGCCGCAACAACCACGATAATAACAGACAAACAGTTGAATCGAATCCGAGCGACTCGCGCTCACGCGCGGTCAAACGGATCGTGAAAGCAGATGAATAAGGCCACGGAGTGTGGTTTTTCAGAGACTGTGGTTTTTAGGTCGCGCGAAGCTGCCGATCTCCGCGCCAAACGCCGATTGATCGGCCGAATGTGTCGGATAGGCTCAGGATTCTTTCCGATTATTAATGCAGTAAGTCCCTGTTGGAAGTGTAGTTCTTTGCCGCGGAAGCGGTTGCGAAAGATCATTCAAAACGCCTAGAATGATTGGCCGGTCATGCTTGGTTTGAACGACTTCATACCTTCGACAGGTCACGCAACGAGAGGCCTGCAAATGAACGATAGTTCGGCGATAGAACGTTCATGAACCAACCCATCAAACCTCCCCAGGAAGCGACGCCCCAGCGTGAAGCCTCGGTTCCGGCGGACGCTCCTTCCGCGCACAAGCCGCGGTCGGCATGGCGCTTTGTCGTGACAGGCCTTGTGTTGCTGCTGATCGTGGCGGGTATCGTCTGGTGGGCCAGGAATCAAAGCGAGCCGGAGCAGGCGCGCGGCGGCCGCAACGGCGCGCCGATGTCGATCGTGCCGGAAGTCGTCGGCAAGGGCGACATCGGGATCAATCTCAACGCCCTTGGTACGGTCACGTCGCTCGCCACGGTGACGGTGCGAACCCAAATCAGCGGCTATTTGATGAAGATCGTCTTCAAAGAAGGCGATGAGATCAAAAAAGGCGACCTGCTCGCCGAAATCGATTCGCGACCTTATGAAGCGGCGCTCGCGCAAGCGCAGGGAAATCTCGCGCGCGATGAGGCCTTGCTGAAAGGCGCGCAGGTCGATCTGGCGCGTTATCAGGGTCTCGCCGCGCAAAACGCGGTGCCGCGCCAGACACTGGACACCCAGGTCGCGCTGGTCGCGCAGGACGAGGGCACGGTCCAGGCTGACCGCGCCGCGGTCAACGCCGCGCAGGTCAATCTGAATTATTGCCGCATCCTGTCGCCCCTGGACGGCCGCGTCGGCCTGCGCCAGGTCGACCAGGGCAATTATGTCACGCCGGGCGATGCCAGCGGCCTCGTGGTCATCACGCAGTTGAAGCCGATCAGCGTCCTCTTCACCGTGCCGGAAGACAATTTGCCGGCGATTTCGAAGCGCCTGCAGGAGGGCGCCGTGCTGCCGGCCGCGGCACTCGACCGCAGCAGCACCAGCAAGATCGCCGACGGCACGTTGCAGACCTTCGACAGCCAGATCGACCCGACCACCGGAACGATCAAGCTGCGCGCGCAGTTTCCCAACGAGACCGAGACGCTCTATCCAAATCAGTTCGTCAACATCCGCCTGCTGCTCGACACCCACAAGGGCGTCACCACGATGTCGACGGCCGGTGTTCAGCGCGGCGTGCCCGGCACCTTCGTCTATCTCGTCAATGCCGACAGCACCGTTTCGGTCCGCAAGGTCGAACTCGGCATCACCGATGGCGACCGAATCGAGGTTGTCTCGGGCTTGCAACCCGGCGACCGCATCGTGGTCGACGGCGCCGACAAGTTGCGCGACGGCGCGAAGATCAACGTCCGCTCGGAGGCCGATAGCAACGCGCCGTCCACAGGCCCCGGCGCGACCTCGCCTTCCGGATCCGATCCGGCAAAAGGCGGCAAAAGGCGGCGTTCACAGAACGGAAACGGACAGAAACAAGATAACGGGCAACAGCAATGAGTCCGTCCCAGCCGTTTATTCTGCGGCCGGTGGCGACAACCCTGCTGATGATCGCCATCATGTTGTCCGGCATGCTGGCGTTCAAGTTCCTCCCGGTCGCCGCGCTGCCGGAAGTGGATTATCCGACGATCCAGGTGCAAACCTTCTATCCCGGCGCCAGTCCGGACGTGATGACCTCGTCGGTGACGGCACCGCTTGAGGTGCAGTTCGGCCAGATGCCGAACCTCAACCAGATGAGTTCGGTAAGTTCGGCCGGCGCCTCCGTCATCACCTTGCAGTTCGGCTTGAGCATTTCGCTCGACGTCGCCGAGCAGGAGGTGCAGGCCGCGATCAACGCCGCGGGCAACCTTTTGCCCTCCGACCTGCCCGCGCCGCCGATCTACGCCAAGGTCAATCCGGCCGACGCGCCGATCCTGACGCTGGGATTGACGTCGAAAACCATGCCGCTCACGCAGGTCGAGGACTTCGTCAATACGCGGCTGGCACAGAAAATCTCCCAGCTTCCAGGCGTCGGTCTCGTCAGCATCTCGGGCGGCCAGCGGCCCGCGGTGCGGATCCAGGCCGACATCCGCAAGCTCGCCGCCTACGGGCTGAACATCGACGACCTCCGGACCACGCTCGGCAACGCCAACGTCAATACGCCCAAAGGCAATTTCGACGGCGCGATGCGCGCCTATACGATCAACGCCAACGACCAGATCCGAAACGCCATCGACTATAAATCGCTGATCGTCGCCTACAAGAACGGCTCGCCGGTGCGGCTCACCGATGTCGGCGACGTCATCGACGGCGCCGAAAACGACAAGCTCGGCGCCTGGATGAACGAGACGCCGGCGATCATCCTGAACATCCAGCGCCAGCCCGGCGCCAACGTCATTGCGGTGGTCGAGAGCATCCAGGCGCTGCTGCCGCAGTTGCAGGCCTCGCTGCCCTCGGCGATCGACCTCAACGTCCTGACCGACCGCACCGTGACCATCCGCGCCTCGGTGGATGACGTCGAGTTCGAATTGTCGCTCTCGATCCTGCTGGTGGTGCTGGTGATCTTCGTGTTCCTGCGCAACACGCGCGCCACCCTGATCCCTAGCCTTTCGGTGCCGCTATCGCTGGTCGGCACGCTGGGAGCGATGTATCTGTTCGGCTTCAGCCTCAACAACCTTTCGCTGATGGCGCTGACGATCGCCACCGGCTTCGTGGTCGACGACGCCATCGTCGTGATCGAAAACATCTCCCGCTACATCGAAGAAGGCGAGCAGCCGTTGCAGGCCGCGCTTCGCGGTTCCGAGCAGATCGGCTTCACGATCATTTCGCTGACGGTGTCGCTGATCGCGGTGCTGATCCCGCTGTTGTTCATGGGCGACGTGGTCGGCCGGCTGTTCCGGGAATTCGCCATCACGCTGTCGGTCACGATCCTGATCTCCGCCGTGGTGTCGCTGACGCTGGTACCGATGGCCTGCGCCAAGCTGCTCAAGCCCGAATCCGAGGCGCATGAGAACGCGTTCCAGCGCTACAGCCGCGAAGGGTTCGACAGGCTCGTCAGGCTCTATGGCCACGCGCTCAACTGGGTGCTCGATCGCCAGACCTTCGTGCTGTTGATCGCGCTCGGCACCTTCGCGCTCACGGCCTATCTCTACGTCGTCATCCCCAAGGGCTTCTTCCCGCTGCAGGATACCGGCGTCATCCAGGCGATCTCCGAAGCGCCGCAATCGGTTTCCTATGCGGCGATGGCGGAGCGGCAGCAGCAGCTCGCCAGCGTCATCCTCCGGGATCCCGAGGTCGAAAGCCTGTCGTCGTTCATCGGCGTCGACGGCACCAACACCACGCTCAACAGCGGGCGGATCCTGATCAACCTCAAACCCTACGACCAGCGCAAGTCCGGTATCACGACGGTCATGCAGCGGATCAAGGACGCCACGGCCTCGCTGACCGGCATCACCCTCTACATGCAGCCGGTTCAGGATCTCACGATCGAAGGTACTGTCAGCCGCACGCAGTACCAGTTCATTCTCGAGGACGCCGATCCCGCGCAACTCAACGAGTGGGCGCCCAAGCTGGTCGACAGACTGAACCAGTTGCCGCAATTCTCCGACGTCGCCAGCGATATCTCCGCGTATGGGCTATCGGTCTTTGTCGAGATCGACCGCAACCAGGCTGCCCGTTTCGGCATCACGCCCGCCACGATCGACAACGCGCTCTACGATTCCTTCGGCCAGCGCATCGTCTCCACGATTTTCACCAATTCAAACCAGTACCGCGTCATCCTCGAAGCCGATCCGAGCCTGCAAACCTCGCTGGATTCGCTGTCGTCGATCTATCTGCCCTCTTCGGTCGGCAGCACGCCGGTTCCGCTGTCGGTCATGGCCAGCATACGGACCGAAACCGCGCCGCTTCAGGTCGCGCATCTCGGACAATTTCCGGCCGCGACCGTCTCGTTCAACCTGGCGCCGGGCGCTTCCCTCGGCGACGCGGTGACGGCGATTAAGCAGGCGCAGATCGATATCGGCCAGCCGCCGAGCGTCATCACCGCCTTCCAGGGCGCGGCGCTGGCGTTCCAGGCGTCGCTGTCCAACCAGCTTTTCCTGATCCTGGCCGCGGTCGTCACCGTCTATATCGTGCTGGGCGTGCTCTATGAGAGCTTCATCCATCCGGTCACCATCCTGTCGACGCTACCGTCCGCCGGCATTGGCGCGCTGCTGGCGCTGATGGCCGCCGGCAGCGATCTCACCATCGTGGCGATCATCGGCATCATCCTGCTGATTGGCATCGTCAAGAAGAACGCGATCATGATGATCGACTTCGCGCTGGACGCCGAACGCAACGAAGGCAAGCCGCCGCGCGAGGCGATCTACCAGGCCTGCCTGCTGCGCTTCCGGCCGATCCTGATGACCACCATGGCGGCCGTGCTCGGCGCCTTGCCGCTGATGCTGGGTACCGGCGCGGGCTCGGAACTGCGGCACCCGCTCGGCATCTCCATCGTCGGCGGCCTCCTGGTCAGCCAGATGCTGACGCTGTTCACGACGCCCGTGATCTATCTCTGGTTCGACCGCCTGGCGGTGCGCTTCTCCGGCCGCGCGGGTGACACTCGCCCGGCAACGAGCTGAACCGAACCATGGGCCCGTCAACCCCCTTCATTCGCCGGCCGGTCGCAACCACGCTGCTGACCTTCGGACTTGCGGCGGCGGGTGTGGTCGCGTTCTTCAAGCTGCCGGTCTCGCCGCTGCCGCAGGTCGATTTCCCGACCATCTCGGTGCAGGCGACCCTGCCCGGCGCGAGTCCGCAGGATGTCGCGACCACCGTCGCCAGCCCGCTTGAGCGCCATCTCGGGCAGATCGCCGACGTCACCGAAATGACCTCCTCCTCGGCGGTGGGATCGGTGCGCATCACCCTGCAATTCGGGCTGAACCGCGACATCGACGGCGCCGCGCGCGATGTGCAGGCCGCGATCAACGCCGCCCGCGCCGACCTGCCGACCAGCCTGCGGTCCAACCCGACCTACCGCAAGGTCAATCCGGCCGACGCCCCGATCCTGATCCTGACCCTGACGTCGGACACGATGACGCGCGGCGATCTCTACGACGCCGCCTCGACCGTGCTGGCGCAGAAGCTGTCGCAGGTCGAGGGCATCGGCGAGGTCGGGGTCAGCGGCAGTTCGCTGCCCGCCGTGCGCGTCGATCTCATCCCGCAGGCGCTGTACAAATACGGCATCGGGCTCGAGGACGTGCGGGCGGCGCTTTCGAGCGCCAATGCCCACAGCCCGAAGGGCGGCATCGACGTCGGCGATCAGCGCTACCAAGTTTACTCCAACGACCAGGCCAACAAGGCCGCCGACTACCAATCGCTGATCGTCGCCTACCGCAACGGCTCGGCGGTGCATCTTTCCGATGTCGGCGACGTCACCGACGGCGTCGAAAACCTGCGCAATTCCGGCCTCGCCAACGGCAAGCCGGCGGTCCTGATCATCCTCTACCGCCAGCCCAACGCCAACATCATCAGCACCGTGGACCGGGTCAAGGCGCTGATGCCGCAATTGCAGGCTTCGATTTCGCCCGCGATCGAAGTGGGACTGGCCGTCGACCGTTCAACCACCATCCGCACCTCGCTGCATGACGTCGAACGCACGTTGGTGATCGCGGTGCTGCTGGTGATCGTCGTGGTGTTCGCATTCCTGCGGAACCTGCGTGCGACCTTCATCCCGGTCGTAGCGGTGTCGGTTTCGCTGGTCGCGACCTTCGCGGCGATGTATCTGATAGGCTACAGCCTCGACAATCTGTCGCTGATGGCGCTGACGGTGGCGACCGGCTTCGTCGTCGACGACGCCATCGTCGTGCTGGAAAATATTACCCGCTATATCGAGAATGGGCTGTCGCCGCTGGAAGCCGCACTGAAGGGCGCCAGTGAAGTCGGCTTCACCGTGCTGTCGATGAGCATTTCGCTGATCGCCGTCTTCATCCCGATCCTGCTGATGGGCGGCATCGTCGGCCGCCTGTTCCGCGAATTCGCCATCACGATCTCGATCGCGATTCTGATTTCGCTGGCGATTTCGCTCGCAACCACGCCGATGATGTGCGCCGTGCTGCTGCGCAGCGAGAGCGAACAGGAGCACGGACGGCTGTATCACGCCAGCGAACGCTTCTTCGAGGGGATGCTGAACGTCTATCGCCGCTCGCTGACCTCGACGCTCAGGCACCCGGCGACGATGATAATGACACTCGCCGTCGTCATCGGGCTCACGGCCTATCTCTACATCGTCATCCCCAAGGGCTTATTCCCGCAGCAGGATACCGGACGGTTGACCGGCGCGATTCAGGCCGATCAAAGCATCTCGTTTCAACTGATGCAGCAGAAGCTCGCGCAGTTCGTTTCGATCATCAAACAGGATCCCGCCGTCGAAACCGCGGTCGGATTCACCGGCGGCGGCCAGACCAATTCCGGCTTTGTCTTCGTCTCGCTGCTTCCGCTCTCGGAACGTGGGATTTCGGCAGACGGCGTCATCAACCGGCTGCGGCGCAAGATGGCGGTTATTCCGGGCGCAACGCTGTTCCTGCAGGCGGTGCAGGACATCCGCATCGGTGGCCGCGCCAGCAATGCGCAATATCAATACACCCTGCAAGGCACCACCCTGGAGGAACTGAACGAGTGGTCGCCGAAGATCATGGCCGCGTTGCAACGCGAGCCGAAGCTGACCGACGTCAACAGCGACCAGCAAAACAGGGGCCTTGAAACCGATCTGGTGATCGACCGCGACCAGGCCGCAAGGCTGGGGATCACCGTCAGCCAGATCGACAACACGCTCTATGACGCCTTCGGGCAGCGCCAGGTTTCGACCATTTATGTCGCCCGCAACCAGTATCACGTGATCATGGAGGTCGCGCCGCGGTTCTGGCAAAATCCGGAGACGCTGAAGGACGTCTATGTCTCTACCTCCGGCGGCTCGGTCGGCGGCTCGCAAGCCTCCAACGCGGTCGCAGGAACCATCGTCGCCCCCGGCGTGTCGGCCAATTCCGCCAATGCGCAGGCCGCGCGCAACCTCGCCACCAACTCGATCGGCGCCACCGGCAAAGGCGTGGCCTCCACCGGAGCGGCGGTCTCCACCAACCAGGAGACCATGATTCCGCTTGAAGCGGTGGCGAAATTTACCCAGGGCTCGACCCCACTCGCGGTCAATCACCAGGGCCTTCTGGTCGCCAACACCATTTCATTCAATCTGGCGCCAGGCGTGTCGCTCAGCGACGCAGTCTCCACCATCGAAGCCGCCACGAACCGGATCGGCGTGCCCGCCACCATCCGCGGAACCTTCCAGGGCACGGCGAAGACCTTCCAGGATTCGCTTTCCAATCAGCCGTACCTGGTCCTGGCGGCGCTGGTCACCATCTACATCGTGCTCGGCGTGCTCTATGAGAGCTACGTGCATCCGCTGACGATTCTCTCCACCTTGCCGTCCGCCGGCGTCGGCGCCCTGCTGGCCTTGATGGCCTTCCGGACCGAATTCAGCATCATGGCCCTGATCGGCGTCATCCTGCTGATCGGCATCGTCAAGAAAAACGCGATCATGATGATCGATTTCGCGCTCGAGGCCGAACGCCATCGCGGGCTTAGTTCCTTCGATGCGATCTACGAAGCCTGCGTGCTGCGCTTCAGGCCGATCATGATGACGACGATGGCGGCCCTGCTCGGCGCGCTGCCGCTTGCCATCGGCATGGGCGAAGGCGGCGAATTGCGGCAACCGCTCGGCATCGCGATCGTCGGCGGCCTGATCCTGAGCCAAGTCCTGACGCTGTATTCGACGCCGGTCGTCTATCTGTACATGGACCGCTTCCGGTTCTGGGCCCAACGGCTTACCGGCGGCGGCCCGGCGCCTGTGACCGGATTGCAACCAGGCGAATAGATGTCAACAGCAGCTTCCATGACGGACCTAGCGCTTGAGCGACCCCTGTGCGATGTCGGAACCGGGGCCTTTTCATTGTGGCGGAGGCACGGACGCAGTGCAGTTGGACGCAGGACGCGCGGAACGCCATTGAAGTCGCAGCTTGAGCCGGTGGACTATGACTAACGTTATGCCGAAGTCACGCGCCCTGCCGGCAGGACCGGCGCCCGGCTCGCGGCTGCGCGGCAAGGCGCGTGCCGCCTCGGCCCTTGCCATGCTCCTGCTCGCGCCGGGCTTGTCCGGATGCATCCTCGGCAGCGAGCGGCCCGAGCTTAATCTCGAGGTCCCCGCCGCCTATCGCGAAGCCTCGTCGCACGCCCCGGACGCCGCCGTCCCGGCGCTGGATTGGTGGCGCGGCTTCCGATCCGCCGAGCTGACCTCGCTGATGGAAGAGGCTCAGATCTTCAACCTCGACATCGCGGCGGCCGTCGCCCAGGTGATCCAGGCCGACGCGGCGGTCGGCGTCTCGGGCGCGCCGCTGTTGCCATCGGTGTCGGGCACCGCGACGGCCGAGCGCGAACATTTCGGATCGCAGACTGGCGGCAGCAACAACAGCGGTTTCGGAAGCGGAATCAGCAGCGGCAACGGCGCCTCCACCTTCTCGCAGTTCAATACCGGCCTCACCGCGAGCTACATCATCGACTTCTGGGGCAAGAACCGCGCGACGCTTTACTCTGCGGAAGAAAGCGCGACGGTGGCCCGCTATAACCGCGAGGTCGTGACGCTGACGACGATCGTGACCGTCGCCAACACCTACTTCCAGGTTCTGGCGGCACAGGACCAGTTGAACGTCGCGCGCCGCAACCTCGCCGCCGCCGAACGCATCATGACGCTGATCAGGCAGCAGTTCAACGGCGGCACCGCCTCGCAGCTCGACGTCTCGCAGCAGGAGGCGCTGGTCTCGACCGAGCGCGCGGCGATCCCGCCGCTCGAAGTCACCTTGAGGCAGAATATCTTCGCGCTGGCGCTTTTGGTGGCGCGCGCTCCGGCGAATTTCAACGTCAAGGGCGGAGCGCTGACCTCGATCGTCGTTCCGCGCGTGACGCCCGGCCTGCCCTCCGAGCTGCTCTATCAGCGGCCGGATGTGCGGCAGGCCGAGGCGCAACTCGCGGCTTCCAATTTCAGCGTCGAATCGGCGCGCGCCGCCTTCTTTCCGCAGATCCAGTTGACCACGACGACCGGCGTGCAAAGCGCGGCGCTGGCCTCGCTGTTCGGTCCGGGTGCCTGGTTCTATACGCTGTCCGCGGGGCTGACTCAGCCGATCTTCGACGGCTTCCTGCTCGAGAGCGAATTGAAGCAGGCCAAGGGCGTACAGTTGCAGAACCTGCAAGCCTATCGCAAGGCGGTGCTGTCGGCCTTCGCCGATGTCGAGAAAGCACTGGTCGCGCTCGCGCAAACCACGCGGCAGGAGCGGCTGCAGATCGAAGCCGTGAGAAACTCGCAGCAGGCTTTCGACGTCTCGGAAACGCAATTGCGCGCCGGCACCGTCAACCTCATCACGGTGCTGCAGACCCAACAGACCCTGCTCACCGCCGAGAATACGCTGGCTCAGGTGCGCTTGACCAAGCTGCTCGCCGCCAGCAGCCTGTTCCAGGCGCTCGGTGGCGGATGGACGCCGGACGGCAAGCTGGCCTCGCTGCAACCGGAAACGCAACCGAAACCATAAGGGGCTTCGTCATGCGGACGACAATCTTTGGCGCAGCGATTTTGGGCGCTGTGGTCTTGACGGCCACGATGACAGGCGCGGCGCTTTCGCCTGCGCAGGCGCAGCTCGCCAACAGCACGCCGCTGAGCTTCGGCATGACCGCGGATCAGGCTTCGCAAGCGCTGGGCACGCAACTGATCTATGTCCGCGGCCGTCCCGGCGATGAAATGTACCTCGCTTTGCCCAACGTGAAGGGCAGCGCTCTATCGGACCGGCGGGACGGACTTTATCTTCAGTTCCGGCGCGGCAAGCTCGACGGCTGGAAAGGCGATTGGGGAGCGAACCGGCCATGTTGCAACTGATGACACGGCCCAACCGCATCAGCATCGGCAGACTGACGATTTTCAGGCTGACGATTTTAACGGCAGCCCTGACCATTCTCGCGTCCGCCGGCGCGGCGCCGGCGTGGGCGCAGCGCGCGCACGAACCCTTCCTGCGGCGGGATACGCCTCCGACCGCCTGGTATTATGACAACCGCGACGACGTCAGGGACTTTCAGGCCAATGGCGTTTTTCCCGGCGATTTCGCCGCCCATCCCGGCCTCGCCTGGCTCGGGGCGGCTGGAATCATCGGGTTCACGCCGTCGGGCGGGTCGCATTTCGGCCCGATCTATTGCACCCAGCGATATTATCGTTCACACAATCCCAGGCCCGGCTATTTCCAGGGCGATGACGGCGTCTGGTATCGCTGCAGAGAATAAGATTCGGCAAATTCGCTTTTTGACGGATCAATATTACAAAAAAGTAATGCCGTTCACGGATTGAATGAGAACTTAGTGATTGGAAAACCTTCTCGGGCGATGTCAGAAACTCCCGGCGTGAGTTTTGCAGCGCAACCGCTGTTTCGCGATTGACCGAGAAGCGCACGAATGAATGGCATTGTCAGAATTGCCCTGAGCCGACCGTACACGTTTGTCGTGCTTGCACTGCTCATTCTGATGATCGGGCCGCTGGCCGCGCTGCGCACGCCGACCGACATCTTCCCGGAAATCCGGATTCCCGTGATCGGCGTGGTCTGGCAATATACCGGCTTGCCGCCGGACCAGATGTCGGGACGCATCACCACGCCGTTCGAGCGCACCTTGACCACCACGGTCAACGACATCGAGCATATCGTCGCGAATTCCTATAACGGCATCGGCATCGTCAAGATCTTCTTCCAGCCCAATGTCGATATCCGGACCGCCAACGCCCAGGTCACGGCGATCTCGCAGACGCTGCTCAAGCAATTGCCGCCGGGCGCGACCCCGCCGCTGATCCTGAACTACAACGCCTCCACGGTGCCGATCGTGCAGCTCGCGCTGTCCGGCGAAGGCCTCACCGAACAGAACCTCGCCGACATCGGCGTCAACCAGCTGCGCACGCCGCTCGTCACGGTTCCCGGCGCCGCAATCCCCTACCCCTACGGAGGCAAGCAGCGGCAGATCCAGATCGATCTCAACCCGACCGCTCTGCAGGCGCTGGGACTATCAGGCCAGGACGTCGCCAACACGCTGGCCGCGCAGAACCTGATCACGCCGGTCGGCACCGAGAAGATCGGCCTGTTCGAATACACTGTCCAGCTCAACAACTCGCCGCTGAAGATCCAGGAACTCGGCGATCTGCCGATCAAGACCGTCAACGGCGCCATGGTCTATGTACGCGACGTCGCCACCATCCGCGACGGCTATCCGCCGCAGACCAATATCGTACACGTCGACGGCAACCGCTCGGTTCTGATGATGGTGCTGAAAGCGGGTTCGGTCTCGACGCTGGATATCATCGCCGGCATCAAGCAGAAGGTCGCGCAATTCAAATCGTCGCTGCCGGACGCGCTCAAGATCAGCTTCATCGGCGATCAGTCGGTATTCGTGCGCGGCGCGATCACCGGCGTCGCCCGCGAAGGCATCATCGCCGCGTTGCTGACCAGCGTCATGATCCTGCTGTTCCTTGGCAGCTGGCGCTCGACCATCATCATCGCCACCTCGATCCCGCTCGCCGTGCTCGGCTCCATCATCATGCTGTCGATGATCGGCGAGACGCTCAACATCATGACGCTCGGCGGGCTCGCGCTTGCGGTCGGCATTCTCGTCGACGAAGCGACCGTGACGATCGAGAATATCAATTACCATCTCGAACAGGGCAAGCAGGTCGAGCAGGCGATCCTGGACGGCGCCAACCAGATCGTGGTGCCGGCCTTCGTCTCGCTGCTCTGCATCTGCATCGTGTTCATACCGATGTTCTTCCTCTCCGGCATCGCACGCTTTTTGTTCGTGCCGATGGCGGAAGCCGTCATGTTCGCGATGGTCTGGTCGTTCATCCTGTCGCGCACGCTGGTGCCGACGATGGCGAAATATCTGCTGCACCCGCATGAGGATCATGGCCACGACGGACCGCCGCGCTCGCGCAACCCGCTGGTGCGGCTCCAGCGCGGTTTCGAAGCCGGTTTCGAACGGCTCCGCGCCAGCTATCACGACCTGCTGGCGCTGGCGCTGAAGCATCGGCCGACCTTCGTGATCGGCTTCGTCTGCTTTATCGCGCTGTCGTTCCTGCTGGTGCCGTATCTCGGCCGCAACTTCTTCCCCTCGGTCGATGCCGGCCAGATCCTGATGCATGTGCGAACCCAGGTCGGCACCCGCGTCGAAGACGCTGCAAATCAGTTCGCCGATATCCAGAAAGCCATTCGCACGGTGATCCCGTCCGACGAGATCGAGACCATGGCCGACAATATCGGCATGCCGATCAGCGGCATCAACATGACCTATAACAACACCGGCGTGATCGGGCCGCAGGACGGCGATATCCAGATCAAGCTGAAAGAAGGCCATGCGCCGACCGAAGGTTACGTCAAGGCGCTGCGGCAAGCGCTGCCGGCGCGATTTCCCGGTGTCGTCTTCGCCTTCCTGCCGGCCGATATCGTCAACCAGATTCTCAATTTCGGCGCCCCGGCGCCGATCGATCTCGAAATCCGCGGCTTCAATCTCAACGGCAATTACGCCTATGCCGGCAAGTTGCTCACCAGGATCCGCCATATTCCCGGCGTCGCCGACGCCCGCATCCAGCAATCGGCGCGAAGTCCAAGCTTCAATGTCGACGTCGACCGCACCCGCGCCCAATATGTCGGCCTGACCGAGCGCGATGTCGCCAACAGCATGGTGGTCAATCTGGCCGGCAGTTCCCAGGTCGCGCCGACCTATTATCTCGATCCCACCAACGGCGTGTCCTATTCGATCGTGATGCAGACGCCGCAATATCAGCTGGACACGCTGAGCGCGCTTGAGACCTTGCCGATGACCGCCGCGGGGACGGAGACGCCGGTGATCCTCGGTGGCATCGCGGACATCACCCGGACGACTTCGAACGCCGTCGTGTCGCAATACGACATCCAGTCCATGGTGCAGGTCTACGCCACCCCGCAGGGACGCGACCTCGGTTCGGTGGCGGCGGACCTCCGCAAGGTGGTCGCCGAAACCGCCAACGAATTGCCGAAGGGCAGTTCGGTGGCGCTGGTCGGCCAGGTCCAGACCATGGAGAGTTCGTTCTCCGGCCTGCTGTTCGGACTGCTCGGCGCGGTGGTGCTGATCTATCTCCTGATCGTGGTGAACTTCCAGTCGTGGTCCGACCCCTTCGTGATCATCACGGCGCTGCCGGCGGCGCTCGCCGGCATCGTCTGGATGCTGTTCACGACCCAGACCACGCTGTCGGTGCCGGCCCTGACCGGGGCGATCATGTGCATGGGCGTCGCCACAGCCAACAGCGTGCTGGTGATCAGCTTTGCCCGAGAGCGCTATGCGGAACTGGGCGATCCCATCGCCGCCGCGCTGGAAGCCGGTTTCGTCCGCATCCGCCCCGTCATGATGACGGCGCTCGCCATGATCATCGGCATGCTGCCGATGGCGCTGGGCCTGGGCGAAGGCGGTGAACAGAATGCCCCGCTCGGCCGCGCCGTCATTGGCGGCCTGATGTTTTCGACGATTGCGACCTTGATGTTTGTCCCCGTTGTGTTCAGCATGGTGCATGGGAAGCGGAATCTGGCTTCGGCGGAGGTTGTGCCGCTCGACGAGCATCGCGCTGAAGCTGCCGAGTAACGACAAAACAATAAAATCGCAGGGGAAACATCATGCCTGGGATATCGAAGGTGCGGAGCGTGGAGACGCTCGCGTGCGACGCTGGCTGGCGCAACTATCATTTTGTGAAGATCACCACCGAAGACGGTGTGATCGGCTGGAGCGAATTCGATGAAGGCTTCGGCTCTCCCGGCCTGAGTTCGGCGATCGAGCGGCTTTCGGCCCGCGTGGTCGGACAGAACGCACTCCAGCATGAGCGGATTTATGCAGAGCTGTTCGCCGCGACCCGTCCCAGCGCCGGCGGCGTCATCGCACAGGCGCTGGGGGCGATCGAAAACGCGCTGCTCGACATCAAGGGCAAGATGCTCGGCGTCCCCTGCTATGAATTGCTCGGCGGCAAGATTCGCGACCGCATCCGGGTCTACTGGTCGCATTGCGCCACCTGGCGCATCAATCATCCGAACTGGTACAAGCCCGCGATCACCGATCTCTACGGCGTCAAGGCGATCGGAAACGAGGTCCGAGAAAAGAAGTTCACGGCGCTCAAGACCAACATCTTCACCTATGACGACGGCAAGCCGCAGGGCTGGCGGCCGGGATTCGGCTCGCCGTTCGAACCCGAGATCAATGTCGACCGCAAGGTGTTGCGCGACCTACGCATGCATCTCGAGGCGATCCGCGACGGCGCCGGGCCCGATATCGACATCCTGCTCGACCTCAATTTCAATGCCAAGACCGAAGGCTATCTGAAAATCCTGCGCGAGATCGCCGACCTCGACATGTTCTGGATCGAGATCGACACCTTCGATCCCCTGGCGCTCGGCTATATCAGGCGGCAAAGCCCGCACCCGATCTCGTCCTGCGAAACCTTGACGGGTTTGCGCGAATTCCTGCCCTACTTCCGCGAACAGGCGACGGACGTCGCGATCATCGACACGCCGTGGAATGGGGTGTGGCAATCCATGAAGATTGCCGCAGCCGCGGAAGCCTGCGAGGTCAACGTCGCCCCACATAATTTCTACGGCCACCTCTGCACCATGATGAACGCGCATTTCAGCGCGGCGGTGCCGAATCTGCGGATCATGGAAACGGATATCGACCGTCTGGCCTGGGATCATGAGCTGTTCACCCATCTGCCCGAGATCATAGACGGCTATCTGATCATGCCCGACCGGCCCGGCTGGGGCACCGAGCCCAATGAGGAAGGGCTGCGCGCCCATCCACCGAAGGGCAAAGGCGGATTATTGAATTACGGCCGGAAAGCCTGACCGCCACGAAAAGCACTCCGGCCGTAGACCCCGGCATTCGCCCCAACAAGCAAAAGGCCCCGCGAGGGGCCTTTTACATTTAGACCGAGTCCTTCGCGGCCTTGACCGGGCGAGCCCGGACGATCTTGCGGGCCGGCTTGGCCTTGAAGGTCATCGGCTCTCCGGTGAAGGGATTGGTGCCCTGCCGCGCCTTGGTGGCGGGCTTCTTGATGACGACGAACTTGGCAAATCCCGGAACCAGGAAGATGCCGTTCTTCTTGAGCTCCTTGTAGCCAACGGTCGCCAGCGTCTCCAGCACGCCCTTGACGTCCTTCTTCGCTACTTCGGTCTCCACAGAGATCTTTTCGATCAACTGCGATTTGGTCATCTGCACGGCAGCCATTTTGTCTCCTGTAGGTTGATTCGCATTATGCGACACTATTTGGAAAAACCCTGTAAAAACCGCATATCCGGCGATCTTCACAGCTTTGTTGGTGGCATAGCCACCCTCGCCGGCCGAACCGGTAAACGATTCGCAGCGCCGCCGCCCCCTTTATTTATAGGGGTTGCGCGAATTTAGCTAGTTTTAAGCCCAAAATCGCCCGTGCAGCGGTGAAAATGACCGCCCCCCGGCAGGGCTATCCGAAGCCGGCAATTCGCGCCGGCCGGCATAGCCATGCCGCACCGACCGCCGCATTACAACGCGTTCACGTCAGGAACATCGGCACTCACGGTTCGTTTCCTCCTCATAGAAATTGGGAGAAACAGTCATGACGAGATTCAGGATAATCAGCGCTGCCGCACTCGTTGTTGCGCTTGCAGCGGCTTCACCTGCAATGGCCCGTGGTGGTGGGCACGGCGGCGGTGGACACATGGGCGGCGGCGCGCATTTCGCCGGCGGCGGATTCCATGGTGGCGGCTTTCATGGCGGCGGATTCCGTCGTGGCGCCGGTATCGCGGCTGGCCTAGCGGCGGGCGCAGCGATCGGCGGCCTTGGCTATTACGGCGGTTATTATCCCGACTATGGCGATTCCTACGCCTACGATTACGACGACAGTTATGCGCCCGCGCCCTATTACGGCAATGGCGACTTTGTCTGTCAGCCCGGCACCTGGTTCCGCGGCGAAGACGGCCGCCGGCATCTTTGCCAATAATCGGCTTGATGGCGTTTTCGAGCGAAGCGGATCGAGGTTCGGTTCTGATTCAGAATCGCAGCTTCAGCAAAACACAAAAGAAAAGGCGGCCGATCGGGCCGCCTTTTTGTGCGTGGATCAAAGTGCGGCGATTACACCGAACCTAACGCGCCGCCGGCTTGCGTTCGATCGGATGAATGTCGATCTCGCGCAGACGACCGAGCCGCAGCACATCCATCTTGAGCTTGCGATCGATGCGGTCGCGATCGAGCGTGCGGATCAGATCGTCGACGCCGTTGATCTCGACATCGTCGAGACGGATCACGACGTCGCCCGGCAACAGGCCGGCCTGCGCCGCGGGACCGTCGGGCTCGATCTGCATCAAGAGCGCGCCCATCTTGTTTTCGACGCCGGCAAGCAACGCATGCCGCCGCGGGATCGGCGCGCTCTGGCCGGATACGCCGATATAGGCGCGCCGCACATAGCCGTGGCGGATGATCTCCGACAGCACGAATTGCGCGGTGTTGCTCGCAACCGCAAAGCAGATGCCCTGCGCACCGCTGATGATCGCGGTGTTGATGCCGATCACCTCGGCTGCCGACGACACCAGCGGGCCGCCGGAATTGCCGGGGTTGAGCGCGGCGTCGGTCTGGATCACATCCTCGATGGTGCGGCCGTTGGCCGAGCGGATCGAGCGGCCGAGCGCCGAGATCACGCCGGCGGTGACGGTCGATTCAAAGCCCAAAGGATTGCCGATCGCGACCACGAGCTGGCCGCGCCGCAGGCTCTTGGAATTGCCGAGCGAGGCATAATGCAGGTCGCGCGCGCCGTCGGCGCGCAGCAGCGCCAGATCAGTATCGGGATCGACGCCGAGCACGCGGGCATCGGTGACGACGCCCTCATGGTCGCGCAGCCTGATCTGCTTGGAACCGCCGACGACGTGGCTGTTGGTCAGCACCAGCCCATCCGGCGAGATGACGATGCCGGAACCAAGCCCGCCGCGCTCGCGCGCCTGCGGCGTTTTCGGCCCGGTCTCGACGCGCACGACGGCAGGCCCGATGCGATCGGTGACGTCGATGACGGCGTTGGAATAGGCGTCCAACAGCGCCTGGTCGTTGGCCGGCGCGGCATTGAAAGCGGTCGCCCCGGAAACGGGTTCCGGCGGGCTTGATGATGAGAAGTCGTCGATGGTGTCTCGGGTAAAATCCAACATGGTGAAAGTCCTCTGGCGCCATCAAATGGTGGCCAGATTTCACCATCGCAAGAGGCCGCCGGCGTCCCGTCCCGGCCCGGCGCGAGGCTGTGATCTGATGGGCGGGGAAAATGCAGCTTGCGCAGGCCAATGCAGCTTGGACCCGGCCGGCTCTGCTGCCCAAACGGAGCGCGACGGCGCGTTCGTTCACGGCGCCGTTATCATCTTTCTGTCGTGCATAAATTCGGGGCGCGCTGGATAGTTTTTGCGCATGGCCTTGGCGCTACGCGCTTTTTCGCCCGGCGCAGACCGCCTTTGGGGCGGCGGCGGCATGGCTTTTCGCCCGCTGGCGTGTGGCATGCAAGTTGCGTTGGCCGTAACGATGCAGACAAGCCCGGTCCAGTTGAGCGTTCGAAACGTGCGGAAGTCCTTCCACGGCAAGGCCGGCGAGGTCCCCGTGCTCGACGACCTGTCCTTCGACATCCACGCCCGCGATTTCGTCAGCATCATCGGGCCGAGCGGCTGTGGCAAGACCACGATCTTCAACATCATCGCCGGCCTGATCGAGCCCGATTCCGGCGCCATGCACTATCTCGGCGAGGAGATCGACAGCCTGCGCGGCCGCGTCGGCTACATGATGCAGAAGGACCTGCTGTTTCCCTGGCGCACCGTGCTCGGCAACGTGCTGCTGGGGCTCGAGACCCGCGGCGTCGACCGCACCGAGGCGGAAGGCAAGGCGCGGGAATATCTCAAGCAGTTCGGTCTGGCCGGCTTCGAGAACGCCTATCCGAAGACGCTCTCCGGCGGGATGCGGCAGCGTGTGGCACTGATCCGCACCCTGATCATGGACCCGGATATCCTGCTGCTCGACGAGCCGTTCTCGGCACTGGACTACCAGACCCGGCTTTATCTCGAAGGCATACTCAAGGACGCGGTCGAGACCTACCACAAGACCGTGATCCTGGTGACGCACGATATCGACGAGGCGGTGGCGCTGTCGAAACGCGTCGTCGTACTCAGCGGCCGGCCCGCGCGGGTCAAGGTCGTCCACGACATCGATATCACCGCCTCCTCCCCGATCGCGGCGCGCAGCGACAACCGCTTCTCGGGCTATTTCCACGCGCTCTGCGCCGAACTCGACATCCAGACCGAGAAAACCGCGTGACCCTGACCATGCCCGGCGCAACTCCCCTGCCGAAACGGCGGCCGCGCGCGACGCGCCGCCGCGCCAATTTCGACACCGCGCTCGGCCGTACCGCGCTGCAAGCGCTGGCCGTGATCGCCTTCTTCGCGCTGTGGGAGATCGGCGTGCGGATGGGATGGATTTCCGCCTTCCTGGTCGGCTCGCCGGCCGGGATCTTTGCCGACGGCTTCAGGATGATCACCAGCGGCGATCTGTTGTCCGACACCTGGTACACGCTGTTCGAGGCCATCCTCGGTTTCGTCATCGGCACCATCGTCGGGTCGCTGCTGGGGCTGGCGCTCTGGTACTCGGTATTCGTGGCACGGCTGGTGGAGCCGTTCATCGTCGCCATCAACAGCGTGCCGAAGATCGCGCTGGCGCCGATCGTGGTGCTGTGGTTCGGCACCGGCCTGGTGTCGAAAGTGGCGCTGTCGGTGTCGCTGACCGCGATCGTCGCGCTGATCGCGGCCTATCAGGCGGCCAAGGACGCCGACATCGACCTGCAATCGCTGTTGATCTCGATGGGCGCGGACAAGCACCAGGTATTCTTCAAGGCGGTGGTGCCTTCGACCCTGCCGTCGATCATCGCAACCTTCCGGATCAATATCGGCTTCGGCCTGGTCGGCGCCGTGGTCGGCGAATTCATCTCCTCGCAGCGCGGGCTCGGCCACCTGATCTACACCGCGTCCAGCCTCTACGATCTCAACACCGTATGGGTCGGCCTGTTCACGCTGATGATCATGGGCTTCGTCCTCTATTACGTCATCGATACCATCGAGCGCACCAGCCTTCCCTGGAAGCAGGCCAGCGCCACCCATCAGGTTCAGGTTTAATTCATATGTACATACGGAGACGTCAGATGCCGTTGCTCACGCGCATTGCCCGCGCCGCAGCCCTTGTTTCGATCCTGCTCGCCACCCCGGCCCTCGCCGAGAACAAGAAGGCGGTGCTGTCGCAGGCATTCCAGTCGATGCTGTATCTGCCGCTCTATGTCGCGATCGACGAGGGCTTCTTCACCCAGCAGGGCCTCGACCTCACCAAGGAGACCGCCGGCGCCCCGACGGTGGCGCTGTCCGCCGTGATCTCCGGAAGCGCGCAATTCTCGATTCACGGGCCGGAATGGACCGCGATCGCGGCGTCGAAGGGCGCGCCGGTCGATATCATCGCCAATGTCGTCAACGGCGCCGCGGTATGGATCGCGACCTCGCCGGACTTCAAGTTCGACAGCATCAAGGACATCAAGGGCCAGAAGGTCGTCACCGGCCTGATGCCGACCACCAGCACCTCGCTGTTCATGAAGCTCTTGAAGGAAAACGGCATGGACCCCAAGACCGACGTCGATATGATCCAGGTCGCGCTCGGCTCCGAGCCCGGCCCATTCATGGCCAAGCAGGCTGATATCGCCGTGATGTATGAGCCCGGGCTGGACCAGGTCGCAGCCAAGGGCATGAAGGTCGTGCTCGGATTTCCGAAACTGTACGGCGCCTACGCCTTCTCGGCCGTGACCGCACGCAAAGATGTCGATCCCGATATCGCTCAGCGGGTCGTCAACGGCATGGAGATGGCGGTGCGCTTCATGGCCAAGAACCAGGACAAGACCGTCGAGATCGCCAAGAAGGAATTCCCGACGCTGGACCCGGCCGTGGTGGAATCCGCCGTCAAGCGCATGCTCGCCGAGGGCGTCTATCCGCCGAGCGTGGACATATCGGCGGACGCGCTGAAGGTGGCGATGGATACCCAGATCGCGCTCAGCAATCTCTCCGCCCAGCCGGACTACAAGGCCTTCGTGGTCAAGACCTTCATCGATCCGGCAGTGGCGATGAAATAGCGGAAGGCCGGCAACAAGCCGACATGCAGACCGCCGGTCTGCGCGCGCCCTGTCCCTGATCCATTGATTTAGCGCCCGGTTCTGGTTGAATGAGGATCGGGCTCTAATATTTTGTTTTGACGCTTTTTTCGTTACGCGAACCGGTGTCCCGTTCGCTCGAAAACGGTTTAAGAGTTCTGCTTCGGGAATCGCCGACATGATCGATCCGACCACACGCTCCGCCCTTCCATCCGGCGCGGGAGTCCTCGAACTTCTCCGCCTGTTCAGGAACGATCAGGCAGCCGCGGACCAATATGCCGCCGCCTGCCTGGAAAAGGCAAAGGCCGTCGAGCCCGCGCTGAAGGCGTTCGAATATCTTCCCAGGGATGTCACGCGGCGGCCGGGCCCGCTGTCCGGCATTCCGGTCGCGATCAAGGACATCATCGCGACCTCGGACATGCCGACCACCAACGGCTCGCCGGTCTACCGGGATCATGTCCCTGCGGCGGACGCCTGGGTGGTCGAGCGGCTGCGCAATCTCGGCGCCACGATCTTCGGCAAGACGGTGTCGACCGAATTCGCCTGGCGGCATCCGGGACCGACGGTCAATCCGTGGAACAGCCGGCATACGCCGGGCGGATCGTCGTCGGGATCGGCGGCGTCGGTCGCCGCCGGATTGGTCCCGCTGGCGCTCGGCACGCAGACGCTGGGCTCGGTGATCCGCCCGGCCGCATTCAATGGCGTGGTCGGCTTTAAGCCGAGCTTCGGCGCGATCCCGCGCATCGGCGTGCATCATTTGAGCCCATCGCTCGATCATGTCGGCTTCTTTGCCCGCCGCGTCGACGACGTGGCATTGGCGCTGTCGCTGCTCGCCGGCACCAGCGACCGCGACCCGCACGGCCGGCCGCTTCCAGGCTTTACCGTCGATATCGATCAGGGCTTGGCAGCGCTGGAGCGGCCGCGGCTTGCCGTCGTCCGCTTCGCCAAATGGTCGAAGGCCGAAACAGAGCAGCAGAAGCTATTCGACACCGCTATCGCGACGCTGCGCGGATCCGGCGCCATCGTCGAGGAGCTCGAACTCGCCGAGATCGACCGCGCCAATTGGGACACCGTGAACACCATTCTCGCCGCCGAAGGCGCCGCAATCTTCGCCGGTCTTGTGGCGCGCTATCCCGACCGCACCAGCGATCATCTGAAGTCGCTGGTCGAGAGCGGCAACGCCAGGTCGGCGACCGATTACCTGGCCGCCAAAGCGTGGCAGGAGAAATGGCGTCAGGCCTTCGCCACGGACATATCCGGCTATGACGCCGTGCTGACGCTGCCGGCGTTCGGCGAGGCGCCGCTCGGGCTGGACTATACCGGCGACGCCGAATATTGCGCGCCCTGGACCCTGCTCGGCGTGCCCGCGCTGTCGCTGCCCGCGGGCTTCGGCAGGAACGGCCTCCCGTTGGGCGTCCAGGTGGTCGGCCCCTATCGCGAAGACCTGCGAACGCTGTGCGCCGCCAAATGGATCGAAGGCGCGCTGGCGTTCAATCCTGGCCTCGCGCCGGTGCAATAAGCGACCGCTACGCCGCCTTCTTGGTCTCGAGTTCGGCCTTCCACTCGCCTCTGCTGGCGAGCGAATTCATCAGCGCGCGGTGGCTGAAGGCCTGCTGCCCGGCGGGCACGTTCTCCGGCTTGCCCGCCCATGCCTTTTGCGGCGCCGCCTGCAGCGCGCGGCCGTAGGAAAAGGTCAGTTTCCATGGCAGGCCGCCGATCCGGTTCATGGCGTCGAGATGGGCAGTGGCTTCCTCGTCGTCCTGGCCCCCTGACAGAAACGCGATACCCGGCACCGCCGCCGGCACACATTCCTTCAGCAGCCGGATGGTCTTCTCGGCGACTTCCTGAACCGGCGCCTGCTTCGGGCATTTCCTGCCCGAAATCACCATATTGGGCTTCAGGATCATGCCTTCGAGCGCGACCCGCTGGATCCGCAATTCCTGAAACACCTTGTTGAGCACGCGCCGGGTGACATCGTAGCAGCGGTCGATATCGTGATCGCCGTCCATCAGCACTTCCGGCTCGACGATCGGCACGATCTGGGCGTCCTGGCACAGCGCCGCATAGCGCGCCAGCGCATGGGCGTTGACGTGGATCGCGGTCATGCTCGGAATGTCCTTGCCGATATCGATCACCGCGCGCCATTTCGCGAACCGCGCGCCCTGCTTGTAATAGTCCGCCAAGCGCGAAGCGAGCTTGTCGAGGCCAACGGTGACGAGTTCGCCGGGGCAGCCGGGCAGCGGCTGGGTGCCTTCGTCGACCTTGATGCCGGGGATCGAGCCCGCCTGCTCGATCAGCTTGACCAGCGGCGCGCCGTCCTTGGCCTTCTGCCAGATGGTCTCGTCATAGAGGATGACGCCCGAGATGCATTTCGACATCGCATCCCCGGAACGGAACAGCATTTCGCGATAATCGCGCCGGCTCTCCTCGGTGGATTCCACCTTGATCGCGTCGAACCGTTTCTTGATGGTGCCGGTGGATTCGTCGGCGGCCAGAAGGCCCTTGCCCGGCGTAACCACAGCCTGAGCCACCTTGTTGAGCTCGGAAAGGTTCATCGCTGTCTCCCAGACTGTGATTGTGCTGAAATCAAGAACGGTTCAGGGGCCAATCCGTTGCACGCAGGATATGCAATGCCGCCCGCCCGCTCAAGCCGGGCAACGTCCAGGCGGAGCGGATCCGCGGGAACATTTGCGCTCGATAAACCGGTCCGCATCGGCTAGCTTTTTCGCCGGCAGCCATAACGGCCGTCGCCGTCATCAGGCGGTTACAAGAAAATTTCAGGGAGTTTCGAGTATGCCCGCCCCTTCGTTGCGCCTGACCTTGGCGTGTCTCGCCATAAGTGCTTTCCTCATGAGTCTGCCTGCCCAGGCCGCCGGTCCGAAGCTTGAGAGCAGCGATGCCATGATCCCCTCTGGCGACCCCGGGATCGAATTGTTCGTCCGCAACAAGCATCCGGCCGGCACGCAGAAATTCCCATCCGACCGCATTCTCCTGTTCGTGCATGGCGCTACCTACCCGGCCGAGACATCGTTCGACCTGCCGATCGAAGGCGTATCGATGATGGACCTGCTCGCCCGGCGCGGCTTCGATGTTTATCTCGTCGATGTCCGCGGTTACGGCCGCTCGACCCGGCCGCCGGAGATGAACGAGCCGCCCGAAAAGAACAAGCCGGTCACATCGACCGAAACCGCCGCGCACGATCTCGGCGTTGCCGTCGATTACATCCTCAAGAAGCGCCGTGTCTCGAAGATCGACGTGATGGGTTGGTCGTGGGGAACCTCCATTGCGGGCCTCTACACCAGCGAGCACAATGCGAAAGTCGATCGCCTCGTGCTCTATGCGCCGCAATGGATCAAGCAGCCGGCCGTGCCCGTGGATCCCGGCGCTCCGCCGCTCGGCGCCTACCGGCTGGTCTCGAAGGATTCCGCCAAGGCGCGCTGGCTGAAGGGCGTGCCGGAGGACAAGCAGGCCACGCTGATCCCGCCGGGCGTGTTCGAGGCCTGGGCCGATGCGACCTGGGCGACGGACCCGGAAGCCGCCAAGCATTCGCCGCCGATGCTGCGCGCGCCGAACGGCGTTTTCTCTGACAGCGTCAATTATTGGAATGCCGGCAAGGCCCAATATGATCCCGGCAAGATCACCGTGCCGACATTGATCCTGCACGCCGAATGGGACGCCGACCTGCCGAGCTATCTGGCGCAGAATTATTTCAAGCAGCTCACGAACACGCCCTACAAGCGGCTGATCGAGCTCAGCGAAGGCACGCATACGGTAATGATGGAAAAAAACCGGATGCAGTTCTTCCACGAGTTGATCGGTTTCCTCGACGAGGAAAAGCCGCTGGCGCTGAAATAGCGGCAGGCAAAACCGAAACAGCCGAAGCAACCGGGGTCAACGTTGCTTCGGCAGCTCGTCCACCAGCACCCGCATGTTCTCGCTGTAATCGACGGGAACGACGACGAGATGTACGCCCTTGTCCTCCAGCGCCAACTTCAGCGTCGGCAGGAAATCCTTGGCCGACTCCACGCGCGAGCCCTTGGCGCCATAGGATTTTGCGTAGGCCACGAAATCGGGATTGCCGAATTTCAGGCCGAAATCCGCAAAATGGTCCGCCTGCTGTTTCCAGCGGATCATGCCGTAAGCATGGTCCTCGAGAATGAGCACGGCGATGTTGACGCCGAGCCGCACGGCGGTCTCCATCTCCTGCGAATTCATCATGAAGCCGCCGTCACCGCACACCGCGAGCACTTTTTTGTCGGGATGGATCAGTGCGGCGGCGATCGCGGAAGGGAGCCCTGCGCCCATCGTCGCCAGCGCGTTGTCGAGCAGCAGCGTGTTGGCGACGCTGGTGCGGTAGTTACGCGCGAACCAGATCTTGTACATGCCATTATCGAGCGTGACGATGCCGTCCGGTGGAATCGCCTCCCGGACGTCATGGACGATGCGCTGCGGCGTCAGCGGAAAGCGATCCTCCGTCGAGCGTTCCGCGAGCTTGGCGAGGATTTTCTCGCGCAACCCCAATAGCGCGCGGGCGTTGGGCAGCTTGCCCTCCAGCCGGCCCGCAAGCGCAGCCAGGCTGGCGCCGACATCGCCGACGATCTCGGCCTCGGGGAAGTACACCTGTTCGACGGTGGCGGGCGTCGCCCCGATATGGACGACACGCGGCCCGCTCTCGTTCATGATGAAGGGTGGCTTTTCGACCGTATCGTGGCCGATGGAGATGATGAGATCGGCCTGATCGACGGCTTCATGGATCCAGTCGCGTTCCGACAGCGCCGCCGTTCCCATATAGAGGTTGGAGCCGGCATTCACCGCACCCTTCCCCATTTGCGTGTTGAAGAAGGGAATCCCGAGACGGCGCACGAACAGCGACAGCGGCTCGGCGAGTTGCGGGCGGCTGGCGGCGGCGCCCAGCATGACCAGCGGCCGTTGCGCGGCGGCGATCATCGCCGCCGCACGGTCGATCGCCGCCGGAGGCGCAACCGGGAGTTCGACGGGATGCGCAGGCACGACCGCAGCGATTGCTTCGTCGGAGGCCACATCCTCCGGCAGTTCGAGATGCACCGGCCCCGGCCGTTCCTGCTGTGCCACCCGGAAGGCATCGCGCACCAGGGTCGGAATGCTCTGCGCCGAAACGATCTGCGTCGCCATCTTGGTCAGCGGCCGCATGGTGGCGACGATATCGACGATCTGGAATTTGGCCTGACGGCTGGTGTGGATCGCCTTTTGTCCCGTGATCATCACCATCGGCATCGCGCCCAGATCCGCATAGGCCGCGCTGGTCGTCAGATTGAGCGCGCCGGGCCCGAGCGTGGTCAGGCACACCCCGGCGCGGCCGGTCAGCCGGCCATAAGTCGCCGCCATGAATCCCGCCGCCTGTTCGTGACGGGTGATCACGAGCTTGATCTTCGAATTGCGCAGCGAGTTCAGGACATCGAGATTCTCTTCGCCTGGAATCGCGAAGATGTACTCGACGCCTTCGCTCTCGAGCGCCTGGACCAAAAGATCAGAAGCCTTCGTCATCGCTTAACTCCTCGAACGTCGTCCTGCCGTGAACGATGTTAGCAAGATCGCAACAGCGCCGATATGTCCGTTGTTCGATATGTCAGTTGCTTCCTGCGGCAATGAAAACGCCGCCAGCCTTGCGGCCGGCGGCGCGATGACGAAACCATGAGACGAGACTAACCGGCCATCCGCCGCGGCAGCTTCCAGCCCGGCCGCACGAAATGGCAGGTGTAACCGTCCGGATAATGCTCGAGATAATCCTGATGTTCAGGCTCGGCCTCCCAGAAATCGCCGACCGGAGCGACCTCGGTGGCCACCTTGCCCGGCCACAGGCCGGAGGCGTCGACGTCGGCAATGGTGTCGCGCGCGACCCGCTCCTGCTCGGGGCTGGTAAAGAAGATCGCCGAACGATAGCTGGTGCCGATGTCGTTACCCTGGCGATTGCGCGTGGTCGGATCGTGGATCTGGAAGAAAAATTCCAGCAAATCCCTGAAGTTCAGCACGCGGGGATCGAAAATGATCTCGATCGCCTCGGCATGGGTACCGTGGTTGCGATAGGTGGCATTCTTGACGTCACCGCCCGAATAACCCACGCGCGTCGAGATGACGCCGGGCCTGCGGCGGATCAGATCCTGCATGCCCCAAAAACAACCTCCCGCGAGAACGGCGCGCTCTGCATTTGTCGTCATCGGTGTTTCTCCATATTCGCCGCGAAACAAGCCTCGTGCCGGACTTTCCGTCACGGCCCGGTTGAATGGGAGCGTAGCATAAATGTGGGGTGGATCGAGTCCGCGCAAGTCGCGCCGGAGGCATCGGACCCCCGAGGGCATAGGAAAATTGCAGGAATTGCGCTAGCTGTGGACACGCCGCGCGGGTCTTCCAAGAGCGAATATGCGAATGGCTGGATTTCTCCGTTTCAATTGGTCTTCCACCGGCACGCCGACCGGCCGGAGAGGCCTTTTCGGATATCCCATCCTTGTCTCCGGCATTCTCTTGTGCGCGCCGGTCGCCAGACCCTGCGCCGCTCAGGATGCGCCCGAAGCCCCGGCCGCCGCGGAAGACGTTCAGCCGGAAATCTCGCGGCAGGAATGGCTGGACCGGATACAGGAGGCCAGGCGGCGGGCCAGGGAAGTCGCCCTCGAACGAAGGATGCATCCCGAGCGCTATGCGCCCGGGCCCGAAGATGCGGCGCGCATCGCCAGTGAGCGCGCGCTCAACGACAACAGCCTTCAGCCGGGAGACGTCGTCGCGACCGACAAGGGGCTGTTCGTTTTCCGCGGACGGCTCGACCAACATCCGAGCAGCGAGGACTTCATTCAACTGCCGGACCGATAGAGCGATAATGGGATTCTAACCAAGCCGACCTACAGCTTCCCAGGACTGAACGAATCAGATTCGGAAAGTTACGGAACCAAGCCGAGATGAGCTTTTCCATCACATCGCGAACCGCGAAGCTTGCAACCCTTACGGTGTTCGCGATGTTACTATGGCCCTCGCCTGTTCTGGCGGCGCCGAGCGTCGAGGTGGCCAAGCGCTGCGTTCACTACGCCTATATCGTTTACCCCTGGAAGCGTCCGGGATCGGGGCCGATGAGCGGCGACCGCCAAGCCTATATCAACGATTGCTTCGCCAAGAACGGCAATGTCCCGGAGCCTGCACGTCCGACCAAGCAATGATCCAAGCGCCGCAGGCCAATCAGCAGCCGCGGGCCATCGCAGCCGCGGGCCGATCAGCGCCGCAGCCAAATCGGCGTCGCGGGCGAAGCGGCCGCGCTACTTGATACGGGCACGATAGGCCGGGTAGCGATGGATCCGATGCAGGCGCATCGTCCGCTGCGGCTGGGTATGCGAGGTGTTCGGGGTCGCGGTCGATCCGGGGGGCTCGTCACGCGGGCGGATCGGAAACCCCATGGTCGGGCCAAGATAGGAAGGATCTTTGGTCCCCTGCGCCCACGCGGCCGCTGGCCATGTCGGGACAGTCGCCACGATGATCAACAGCAGTTTCGATACGCACATCGTTAGCCCTCGCCAGAGCAACGTAGATACCATAGAGCAACGCAGATGCCATGACGCAGGTTCCAAAATCTGCTCCAGCGTTTTCGAGCGAAGAGGATTCAGGTTCGCGTGAAGAAAATAGAATTTCAGCGCGCGGTTCTAATTCAATCAGAACCAAAATTGCTCCAGCTTTAACTGGCCGCAACCCTTTGCCGTTCACGCGTCAGCGCAAACCTAAATCATGCGAATATGTCTTACTTGAAAGGTCGAGGGTTACGCGAGGCCAGGCGCGCCGCAACGAGACAATTAACCAGGGCCCATATCCCCAACGACACCCATGTGAGCGTACCCATCAATCCTCATCGTTCTCCAGCCCGAGCTTGTTTTTATGTTTCTATTTTTTGTCATCGTGGAGGCAGATTCGCCAAATTCCAAGCGGATTTTTTTAATCCGCTCAACCCATAGTGGCGCATGAATAACTGCGCTCTCCTGCCGCGAAATCCAATAGTTGGCCGGAAGAGATGGATCAGTGGCAATGCCGTTCAAGCCGCATCGGGCGAGCGATCCAAACACTCAACCGAAAATCGCTGAAACGACAGACGCAAAAAATATCAGAGAGATTTGGACCGCGATGCCCGGACCGTTACCGGCAGGCCCGCACGCGGCGCAGGCGCGGGCCCGAGCGCGTCTCAACCTCGACGTAACGGACGCAACGTCCCCAGCCGGTATAGCCGAACGGATACGGCCGGCCGAAAAACGACACATGCTGTGTCTCGCTGGACGACGGGAGTGGATTTACGGGCCCGAGCGCCAAAGCCGAACTTGCGCCCGCCATCAACCCGACCGTAAACACACACAGGATGCCAAAGCTGCGAACCATCAACCTGCTCCCCCAAAAATATCCCGAAACCATATCGCCTCCCCGATTACTAACACTCACAGACCGTTGAAACAAATGGAAGCCTTTTTGGTATGATAACACCTTTATATTCCTATCATTTAGTAACGTTAAAGATGACAACCAGTTGAGAATATATGATAATTTATCAATAAGCGGTTTTACGAAATATTAGCCAATTAATATTCCGACCCGTGATCGGGGTTTAGCTTATGAATCAAGTACCGGGTCTATCGCGACGCTCGCCTCCGGCAGAGGCAAAAGTGGTGTCGTTGGAGATCCCCCCCGGCTCCGGCGAGCACCCGCGGAGAACCTGGAACAGGTTGCTCCGCCCCCAATTCGTCGAGCATGCCGTTCTGGTCACCGATTACGTCCTGATCGTCTTGGCGAGCCTCGCCTGTAGCGTCGGCTATCATTGGATCACGACGGGCGACATCATCAACGAAAAGGCTTTCTTTTCGATCGGAATCATCGTCGCCGCGAATTTCACCGCGATCATGGCCTCCCGGCGGAATTACCGCCTGAAGAATCTGACGTTACTGGCCAGACAGGCCAGGGATACGATCATCATCTGGTGCGGCGTGTACGGCACGCTGACCGTGGTGGCTTTCACGCTGAAGATCAGCGACGAGTTTTCCCGCGGCGCGGCGACATTGTTCTTCTCCGGCGGGCTGGCGGCGCTGTTGTCCTGGCGCTTTCTGGTCGCAAACAGCATTTCCCACGCGCTGGCCAACGGATCGTTCGCACGGAAAAAGATCATCATCATCTCGGAGCGGGGCCTGAATGCGTCGTCCCGTCCGTTCGGCGAACTGCGGCGTTACGGCTATCATCCCGTCAAGACCTGCGAAGTCACGCAGGAAGAGATTTCCGCACCGGGTATCAGCGGCTCGCTGCGATCGAAGCTTGCCGATGTCATTCAGGCCGCGAAAAGCGAGCGGATCGAAGACATCTATCTTTTGCTCGGCTGGCAGCACCGCCGCACCATCGACGGAATCCTGAACACGCTGGCGGTGCTTCCGATCTCGGTTCATCTGATTCCCGATGAAAGCGCGGCGCGCTTCCTGAGCCATCCGATATCCAATGTCGGAAGCACATGGACCACCGAACTCCAGCGGCCGCCGATGACGCGTCTCGAGCTTGCGGCCAAGAGAGTCTTCGATCTGACCTTGGCGACGGCCGCGCTTATCACATTGCTGCCGTTGATGCTGGTCACGGCGCTTCTGATCAAGCTGGATTCGCGTGGCCCGGTCCTGTTCCTGCAGAAGCGCAACGGCTTTAACGGCCATGCCTTCAACATCTTCAAATTCAGGACCATGCACGTCCTAGAAGACGGCCCTGTGGTCCAGCAGGCGAAGCGAAACGATCCGCGCATCACCCGCCTTGGCCGCTGGCTTCGCCGGTCCAGCATCGACGAACTGCCGCAATTGTTCAACGTCATTCTCGACGACATGTCGCTCGTCGGCCCGCGCCCGCATGCGGCCTCGCATAATTCCGAATACGAAAAGCTGATCGCGAATTACGCTTTCCGGCATCACGTCAAGCCGGGTCTGACGGGATGGGCGCAGGTTAACGGGCTGCGCGGCGAGACGTCGCACATCGAACAAATGGAACGCCGGGTTGAGCATGATCTCTGGTACATTAATAATTGGAGCCCCTGGCTCGATTTAAAGATTGTTTTGCAGACAATCGTCACGACGCTGCGCCAGACAGCGGCTTACTGAATAAAGCCCTATATTATTGCCTGCCAGGACGTATTGCCCGCGGAACATGCCTGCCCTGCCTCCAGCCGTCGGCGCAGCCGGGTTGACGGGGACAGAAATAACAATCAAACGGACGATCGTAATGTTAACGCTATCGTAGGAATTGTGTCACGCCGCGGGGGCGGAATGTTACGGTAAAGGACAGGTGAGCGGGGGCTTCGCCAGCGTCCTTTTTGAGGGAAATGATGTGGCCCAGCGTATCGGGTTAATTACTGACATTACCGGCCGGGTAGCGCTCTTTTCGCGAAACCGCTATTCCATCGAGAGACTGCCGTCCGCCGCATCGAGCGTAGAACGTCGTTTTTCAAATCCTGCCCAACAAAATTTACAGACTGGCTGCCTTTGTGCCGCCGCCCGACACGGCGTTGGCCGATAAACTGCCGGCCTTTTTTGATTGATGGTTGGAGCTTTTAATTAATGCGGATTCTGCTGGTTGGCATCAACTACGCCCCCGACCTGATCGGCGTAGCCAAATATAATACCGAACTTTGTGAATCCCTCGCCGCCGCCGGTCATGAGGTCCGCGTCGTCACCGCTCCTCCGTACTATCCTGAATGGAACATTCCACAGGCCCATCGAAGCTGGTTCTATCGATCGGAAACGATCAACAACGTATCCGTCGAACGTGCCCCGATCTATGTCCCCCAAAACCCCACCGGGACCAGGCGCCTCGTCCATCACGTTTCGTTTGCGCTGACCAGCGCCTGGCCAATCATCTCCGAGTCGCTTCGCTGGCGCCCGGATGTGATTTTTTCCGTCGCGCCGTCATTGATGTCGGCGGCGCTCGCCGCGTGGATCGCGCGCCGGACCGGCGCATTTTCATGGCTGCATGTGCAGGACTTCGAAGTGGATGCCGCATTCGATCTCGGCATTCTCAGCAACCGGCGTCTGCGCAACAGGATGGTCGCCATCGAAAGCGCCATTCTCCGATCATTCGACTGCGTCTCGACGATCTCGCCGCAGATGCTGGACCGGCTGGCCCACAAGGGAGTGGCTCCGGAAAGGATACGCGAATTCCGCAACTGGACCGACATCGATCAGATTTCACCCGGCGAGGGATCCACGAGTTTTCGGAAAGAACTTCATCTTGAAGATCATTTCGTCGGGCTCTATTCGGGCACGATGTCCAACAAGCAGGGTCTCGATCTGATCATCCAGGCCGCCAGGCAGTTGGAACTGAGCGATCCGACCGTTCGATTTGTCTTGAGTGGCGAGGGCCCGCATAAGGCCACGTTGCAGGATATGGCGGCCGATCTGACCAATGTTCAGTTCCTGGGATTGCAGCCGGACGACCGCTTCACCGATCTGCTCCGAACCGCCGATTTTCATTTGATTCCGCAGAAGGCCGAGGCTGCCGACCTCGTGCTGCCGTCAAAACTCGGCGGCATCTTCGCCACCGGCCGGCCGGTGATCGCCATGAGCAGACCGGACACGGGACTGGCCAATGAAGTGGCCGGCGCCGGCCTCGTTGTTGCGCCGGGAGACACGGCCGCCCTCGCGGATGCGGTGCGCCTTCTGGCTTCCGATCACGGGCTCTGCTGTTCGCTCGGCAAGGGAGCCCGGTCTATCGCGCTCGCGCGATGGGACAAGACTACGATCCTGGCCTCGCTCGAACAGACGCTGGTGAGGTCCGTCGAACTTAGAAAGACCGCGGCGCATCTCCCGCTCTCGTCGCAGCCGCGCGCCATAAGAATTGAGTAGCGAAGCCGCGCGACGTCCACCTCACCCTATTCCCGACGACGTCCGGTTCTGCTTCAATCAGAACCGACAAGGCTCCTCGGTGAGCCGTTCGCAGCAAACGGGCGGTAATTACTGAACGCCGGCCTGATCTTTGACGCCGTCCTGCGTCAACAACTGCTCGAAATAGGCGATCGTCCGTACCAGCCCTTCCTTGAGCGGCGTGGTCGGTTGCCAGGAGAGAAATTCCTGCGCGCGCGAGATATCCGGCTTGCGCTGACGCGGATCGTTCTCCGGCAGCGGCAGATGCACGATGCGAGAGCGCGAGCCCGTCATGTCGATGACCATTGAAGCGAGCTGAAGCATCGAAAATTCGCCGGGGTTGCCGATGTTGATCGGCCCGGTCACCGAGTCTTCGGTCGCCATCAGACTCATCAGCCCGTCAATCAGGTCGTCCACATAGCAGAATGAGCGTGTCTGGGAACCGTCGCCGTAAACGGTAATGTCCCGGCCAAGCAAGGCCTGAACGACGAAATTCGACACCACGCGCCCGTCGTTCGGGTGCATGCGCGGTCCGTAGGTATTGAAAATCCGGGCCACCTTGATGCGCAGCTTGTGCTGCCGCCAATAGTCGAAAAACAGCGTTTCGGCGCAGCGCTTTCCTTCATCGTAGCAGGAACGCGGCCCGACCGGGTTTACGTGCCCCCAATAATCCTCGACCTGCGGATGAACATTCGGATCACCATAGACTTCGGAAGTCGACGCCTGCAAAATTTTCGCCTTCACCCGCTTGGCCAGCCCCAGCATGTTGATGGCGCCATGCACGCAGGTCTTGGTCGTCTGTACCGGATCGTTCTGGTAGTGAACGGGTGAAGCCGGACAGGCGAGGTTGTAGATCTGGTCAACCTCCACATAGAGCGGAAACGTGACGTCATGCCGCAGCAGTTCAAAGCGCTTGTGATCGAGCAAATGCTCGATATTCCGGCGGCTGCCGGTAAAGAAATTATCCGCGCAAATGACGTTGGCGCCCTGGGCAAGCAGCTTTTCGCAAAGATGAGAGCCGAGGAACCCGGCGCCGCCGGTGACCAGGATACTGCGTCGTTCGGGATACATCTGTTGCTTCTCGCTTTATCCGTGAGGCTGCCGCAAAGACATTTGGTTCAAAAATGACGAGGACCGTCCGAAGAATATAATCGGCGCCAGAGGCAAGCAGTGGCTGATTTCAACCTGTTTCCATTGATTGACGTGCCGATAAAAAGCTGCGCCTCTATCGCTCTCGGTCACCCAGAGATCAAGTCACCAAGAGATCAAATAGACAGACCAACTATTAGCTATGCCGGCGCAAAGATGCAATCTGGGTTCCGATATACTGTTAACATTATTGATTAAAGCTAGGGACAGTATTGTTGGTCGTGTGCGCTCGACACTGCGACAGCCCGCGACTATACTTAGTATTATATTATCCAATAAGATGGTACTCGCGGGCGGCTGTCGCGTGTCAACGGATACGGCATAAGTCGCACACGCACACCGATCCTGAAACCAGATGAAATGATCGGAAGGCTGCGAGAGCAACGCAGTTGGACACGATCATCTCGAGCTAGAACCAGATACCCGAACCAGACCTGGGCCAGTAGAGCAACCGATATCATGAACACCCCGAAGCGCCGGTGTCGTCAATGGACGTAATCGTTATTGAGGCCGGCAGAGCCGAACGCCATTATTGGCTCGACCTCTGGCGATACCGCGAACTGTTCCGGGTTCTCGCGTGGCGCGACCTGGCTGTCCGTTACAGGCAGACAGTGATCGGCGTGCTGTGGGCGTTGATCCGGCCCCTGCTCACCATGCTGGTGTTTACCATTATTTTCGGGCGCATTGCCAAGCTGCCAACCGAAGGCAACGCGCCTTATGCGCTGATGGTGTTCGCCGGAATACTGCCCTGGAGCTTTTTTTCCTCGGGCCTGAGCGAGGCCTCCAACAGCTTGGTCAACAACGAAGGCCTGATCAGCAAGGTCTATTTTCCGCGCCTGATCGTTCCGATCGCCACCATCGTCGTGGCGTTCGTCGATTTCCTCATCAGCTTCTGTATTTTATTCGTGCTGATGGGTTGGTACAGCTTCATGCCTGACTGGCGGATCCTTTTCCTGCCGCTCTTTGCCCTGCTGGTATTCCTCACCACTGTTGGCCCGGCGCTCTGGATCACGTCCCTCAACGTCAAATACCGGGACTTCCGCTACATTATCCCGTTCATCGTTCAGTTCGGACTCTATGTTTCGCCGGTCGGCTTCAGCTCCAGCGTGTTGCCGGGGCAATGGCGGCTGCTCTATTCGCTGAACCCCATTGTCGGCGTGATCGATGGATTTCGATGGTGTGTCCTTCGTGGACAAAGCGAGCTGTATTTGCCGGGCCAGGTCGCCGGCATCGCCGTGACGGCTTTTTTCCTGTGGTTCGGAATTCGTCAATTTCGAAAGTCGGAAAAAAGCTTTGCTGATCTGATTTGAGAAGACAAACAATCATGTCCGAAGACGCGGTCACCGTCGAAAACCTGTCCAAAAGCTATCTGATCGGACATCGGCACACGTCCAAGAAGAACTTCCGTTACAAGGCGCTGCGCGACGTCATCGGGCAGGAAATCCGCAACTTTGCGCGCAAGGCCGCTGCCGTCGCCCGCGGACAGCAGATCGTGCAAGGTGACGAAATCGAGGAATTCGCCGCGCTCAGCGACGTGAATTTCTCCGTCAAGCAAGGCGAGGTTCTCGGCATCATCGGCCGCAACGGCGCCGGCAAAAGCACGCTGCTCAAGATTCTGAGCCGCATTACCGAACCGTCCAAGGGACGGGTGATATTGAGAGGGCGTGTCTCCAGCCTGCTCGAGGTCGGCACAGGCTTCCATCCCGAACTCACCGGACAAGAGAACATCTTCCTTAACGGCGCGGTGCTCGGCATGTCGCGGCGCGAAATCCGCAGGAAGTTCGATGAAATCGTCGCTTTCGCCGAGGTCGAGAAATTTCTCGATACCCCGGTGAAACATTATTCGTCCGGAATGTACGTCCGGCTCGCGTTCGCCGTGGCCGCACACCTTGAACCGGAGATCCTCATCGTCGACGAGGTCCTTGCGGTTGGCGATGCTGAATTCCAGAAGAAGTGCCTCGGTAAAATGAACGAGGTCTCCCGAAACCAGGGAAGGACCGTATTATTCGTCAGCCACAATATGGATGCCGTACTAAAGCTCTGCACGCGCGCGGTATTCTTTGAGTCCGGACGCGTTAAGCTCGAAGGTGACGTCGAGCCCGTGGTGTCGCACTATCTCAGCAGTCAATCGGCTTCCGCGCGGCTGGTCGATCTGTCGAGCAAGCCCCGTCCCGACTATATCGCGGGAGGCCGCCGAGTTCGCCTCGTTCAGGCATCTCCATCGAACAGCGAGAGCAGTTGGTCGCTTCCGTTTGGGCAACGGCTTTCTCTAGACCTCGCGGTGGATGCGGAATCCTCCGTAAACGAAATCGAAGTCTTCGTTGAAATCTACTCGCTGCGCGGATTCGAAGTCGCAACCTGGTCCAATACCTGCAGCGGTGTGAAACTTCCGCTGCGCCCAGGAATAAATACGTTCAGAATAGGATTTCCAGAATTGAGCCTCCTTCCGGGACATTATTTTATCGGCATTTCCCTCGTGGGTAAGGATGGCATCGAAGATTACATCAATGAAGCGATATTTTTCGAGGTCGTTTCGAGTGCCGAGGCCGTAAAGATAAATGCGCAAGTGCTCGGTGGCGCGCTCGTTCCATCCGCAACGGTTTCAATTCTGGATTGATCGGGCGCCAACGCAGGCACGTCGGACCATCAACATTGAGCACACCGCATGAGCGACACGGGTGACACCCGGCTGGCGATCCTGGGCTGCGGCGCGATAGCCGAGCAGTTATATCTGCCGGCAATGCGGCATTTGCCCGGCGCGCGCATCACACTCCTCGTTGACGGCGATGCTGACCGGCGCGGGGGGCTCGCGTCACGATTTGACGTCGCACACACCCATGACACTATCGATCAGTGCTACGATCTTTTCGATGCTGCAATCGTTGCATTGCCGCCGGCGTTGCGCCAGCCCGCCTGCATCAAATTGCTGACGCAGCGCAAAGCGGCACTGGTTGAGCCTCCGATCGCGTTTTCCGTGACTGAATTCGACGACATGATCCGCGCCTCGGAACAGACGAATACCTTGCTGGCGGTGGCGCAGATTCGACGGTTTCTCCGGGCCCATCGTTTCGCGCGTTTCTTGATCGAAAGCGGAACCTGGGGACGGATCGAAAGCTTCGATTTCCGGAATGGCTACATTGATAGCGGGCCCATCGGCTCAGATTTATCTTTTCGCAAGGAAATCGCCGGCGGTGGCGTGCTCATTGACATGGGCGTCCACGTTCTGGATGGCCTGCTGCATTGGCTCGGCGACTTTTCCGACGTCGAGTATTTCGACGATGCCGCGGGAGGCGTGGAAGCGAATTGCCTCCTTAATCTTCGCCTACGAAACGGCGTTTCCGGCGTCGTCGAGCTAAGCCGCACCCGGCAGCTCCGTAATACCGCAATTATCCGTTGCGGGCGCGGTTCGGTCGAAATTGGCCTTGATGCAAATAATTCCAGGCTCACATTCGCCAATCAGCCCTATGCGCTTGGCGGTCTGGTCGGCGATTTGAGAGAGCCGGGCCAGGACCAGGACGATCTCGGATTGACACGCGCGCTCGTCGAAGACTTCGTTGCCGCGATCAGAAATGGCCGCAAAGTCGAGGCCGATGCCCCATCGGCCAGATCCACGATCGGGTTGATCGATATCTGTTACCGTCGCCGTAGACCGCTGCAATCTACCTGGGCATATCAGGAAGCAACAGGGAACGCTTGAATCGATGGACCGCAACGATCTGATTCTCGTTACGGGCGGCGCCGGATTTATCGGGGCGCGCCTTGTCGAAGCACTGGCCGGTCGCGGCCTGCGCATCCGCGTCGCGACATCGGATTTTCGGCATTGCGCACAGGTGGCCCGGTTTCCGGTCGAGCTGGTCAAGGCCGATCTCGGCGACCATGAATCGCTGGCCCGTGCAGCGGCCGGCTGCACGGTTATATTCCACGCAGCGTACCGGTTTGGCGGTTCTCCTAAAGACGAGCGACGGATGAATTTCGACGGCACCTGTGCGCTCGCCGAGGCGTTTCTAGAAGGCAAAGGGCGTCGGTTTGTCCAGCTCAGCAGCATAGAGGCATATGGCGATCAGCGCGGGGGCGACCTCACCGAAGAGACACCAAAACGGCCGATTCGGGGCAAACCTTACGGAAATATCAAGCAGGACATCGAGCGGGCCCTGCTCGACCTCCATCGGACCCGTGGCCTGGCTGTGTCGATCCTCCAGCCGACCATCGTGTATGGCCCCTATGGATATTTCTTCACGATCCGGCCGATCGAGGAATTGCGTTCGACCCGCGTTGTCTTGCCTGCGGGAGGCGTTTGCAACGCGGTCTATGTTGACGATGTCGTTTCCGCCGCGCTGCTTGCGGCCGAGCGGGAAACGGCCATCGGCGAGGCGTTCATCATCTCCGGCCCGTCACCAACGACTTGGCGCCAGTTCTATGGGGCCTATGAAAAGATGCTCGGTAAAGAAGCTGTCATTGAACTTGACGACGACCAGATGGAGATTGCGGTGCGTCGTCAACGAGCGCGCTCATCTTTGCCTGGGCGACTTCACGGTGAATTAGCCAAACGTCCGGCACTTCGGCAGCGTTTGCTCAACTTGCCGCCGCAGCGATGGTTGCTGGCAGGCGGCCGACGGCTTCTGCCGGATCCGGCCAAGGCCGCCATCAAGCGGAGATATGACGCATTCTGGGACGCTTCCTTTAATGCGTCAGAGACTAGCTCGCTTCCCTTCATTCCGGCCGAGTCCTGGCGCGTGATCTATACTGCGGAGTATCATGCGCGAATTGACAAGGCGCGCGCGAAACTCGGATATAATCCCGCCTTCGATCTCGATCATGGAATGGCGCGCACGGCCGAATGGGCCCGGTGGGCCAATTTGCTCCCTATCTAATCGCCAGGATTTTACTGTCTGCCAACGGATGGCCGTAACCGAGGCCGCCAACCATCCGTTGCCCGGATGTGTGACGGCGCCGCGCGCTCTGACAAGTTCAAGCAGATTACGAGTTCACGAAGCTTTTGCGCTCGGCCGTTTCAGGTTCCGGAAGCAATTGGCGGCCATTCAACGCATGACGGCAGGCGCGGGCAGTGAGCGCAAGCATCGTCAATGTGGGATTCTGGTAGCCCTGGGACGGAAAGCATGCACCGTCCGTCACGTAAAGGCCACGCGCATCCCAGCATTCGTTGTTGGAATCGACCACAGAGTTATCCGGATCTGTTCCCATCCGCGCGGAGCCGCATTCGTGGTAGGCGCCGCCCGGCGGCACCGGCGTCTCGTCTATTTTTGTCAGTTCCACGTTTGCAAGTCCGGCGAGTTCGCGCAGCGCCTGCGTTTGATCCCGCGCGCCGGCCAATTCCAGATCACTATAGGCGCAATCGATCCGTAATATCGGAATGCCCCACGCATCGGTCCGGTCGCGATCTAGCGTGACCCGATTTTCCTTCCGCGGAATCATTTCTCCAAACGAAAAGGCCGCAAAATGCGATCGTCCTCCGGCGCCGGCGAACTCGTACACCTGCACGCCGAAGCCGCGTCCGGGATGCGGCGATACCGATCCACGCGCGTCGAAGCGGGGAATAAAGAGGCACCGGTTGGATCGCGGCTCGTGCGCGGACTGCCCACCGATTCCTTCCGCGCTGACAAGCACGTGATCCATCAGGTAACGCCCCAAAGCGCCTGAGCTTGCACCGAGCCCCTGCTGATTTCGCGATGAACGCGAGAGCATCAGGATGCGGGTCGATTCCAACGCCGATGCGCAAAGGAACACCAGCGGCGCGGCCGATCGCTGTTCAGATCGTGTTCGATGATCGATCCAGGAAACTCCACAGACACGTCCCGATCCGTCCACGTTTATTTCCCGAACGACGGCGCCTTGGCGGCAACTCAGACGGCCGGTACGCGCGGCCGCCTCCAGGCTCTCCAGCGGGGGGGCGGAGCGGCCGGCTATCGCACGCGCACCGGGCCAGCGGGCGGCTATTTTATCCCGGAGTGCAGCCTCCGCCGGCGTGAGGCTGAGATTGTTGGTGATCTCGCTATCGGGCAGCCAGGGAAGGCCGTTGCGCATGCCGGACAGGTCCAGCCGCTGCTCGACCGATGCGTACCACGGATCCAGTTCGTTCGGATGCAGCGGCCAGGCCGGACTCAATCCATCGCTCGGATTGAAATCGTCGGAACCCAGACGATAATACTGGCGGCCATGCCCCGGGATCCCGACGCGGCCACCCAGTCCCCGCACCCGTATCCAGGTGAAGGGATGATCTGGCGGCGTCTCATATGGACATTCCCGATCATCGACGAACGCATTGGGCGAGACTTCCCAACTCATGCAAAGCGACTGAATCGGCTGGCGCCACCGTCCGAGCAGTTTCGCCGTCGCTCGCGCCTTCGGAACCAAGGCCGGAGGCAAAAACCTCAATCTATCGGGTGCCGAAAGCCTGCCGGCCACGCGCCCGATTACCTTGCGCAACGGCGCGCGTATCCGGCTGCGTGGCACGCCCGCGTCGAGCACCAACACCCGCAGGCCGCTTTCGGCAAGCAACGCCGCCGCCAAACCTCCGGTTGCGCCGGCACCAACGACAATCGCGTCGTACGGGTCCGCCGCGCGCACCGCATCCAGCGTTGTGGCTTGCAAAACTGCAGGAAGCGCAGCTTCAGACGGCATTATTTATCCCGATCACCGAATCCAGCAGGTCCGACACAATAAGAAGAATTTGAAAAATGATGATCGGCAGATAACCCATTTGCATGCTCGGAACAAGCAACGCATTCCCGCACCACGAGGATGCCTTAATCATGATAAACATAAAGATGGCATGATGCTACCATCGATTTCCGTTACCCTTAATACTGTCTGCCTCGACGCGTTCGCTCCGCAATCAGGGCTTTTCTGATTTAATAATGTGCGATGGATTTACAGGATTTCAGATTGCAATTCATTGAAGTGAAGGGAGGCTTTTAGGTGGAAGTGCTGTGTACCTGTGATGAACGTTATCTGCCTCACGCGGCGGCGATGCTCTGTTCGCTGCTTGAGCACAACAAGGTTTCCAGAATTCATCTCTTTTATAGCGCGGTCGCCGGGCAAGAGCTGGCGAAGCTGGAATCTTTCGTAGCGGGATATGGAAGCAAGATCACATTCTACGAAATGGCGTTGGAGGATTTCGACGGCTTGCACATCGACAAATGGGCTTCGGCGGCGGTTTACTTCCGGCTTCTGGCTCCACGCTTTCTGCCGGTTGATCTCGACAAGATTCTCTATCTGGATACTGACATTATCGTCAGGCGCTCATTGGCCGAGCTTTGGAATATCGACATTACCAATTACGCGCTCGCTGCCGCGCCGCACAACGAAGACGAGGATGACTTCCGAAAAGCGCTCGGGCTGCCTGAGGGATCCAAATATTTCAATTCCGGCGTTCTGTTGATCAATCTGCGATTCTGGAGAGAACATAACGTCGTTGAACACGCGATCACCTTCATCAAGGAAAATCCTGGAAAGATTCAGTTCTGGGATCAGGATGCGCTCAATGCGACATTGCTTGGTCAATGGTTCGAACTGCCGATATCCTGGAATTGGCGAGATTGGTGGCATCCGCCCGGAGAAGAAGCGAAAGCGGGCCCGGCTATCGTGCATTTCGCCGGCCATCTCAAACCCTGGCAATGGTCTAACCGGCACCCGTTCAGGCACGCTTATCTCAAATACCGGCATAAGACGCCCTGGCCATACAGGGAGGAAAACCAGCCGCCCTTCCCGCAGCGCTTTAGCTATTCGCTGCGAAGATTTCTCGCCGTCGCCCTGCCGGGCAGTTTGCGACGTTGGCTAAGGTCCCGCTTCTTTAATGCTCCTGCCTGACGCAGGCCGCGCCAGCCGACGGAGATTTTCCGCGTCGATTGGCGCGCAATCCGAAACCGCAAAATTCACATCACCGCCGATTTCTGTTACCCTTAATACTGCTTGTCTCGACGCGATCGCTCCTCAATCAGGACGCTTCTGATTTAATAAGCGACCCCAGATTAGAGACGGAGTTACGGGATTTCAGATTGCAAATCATTGAACTGAGGGGAGGCTTTTAGGTGGAGATTCTATGCGCCTGCGACGAGCTATATTTTCCTCATGCAGGAACGATGCTCTGCTCCTTGCTTGAGCACAATAGTGTCTCGGGAATCCATCTTTTTTATAATTCCGTCGCCAAACAAGAGCTCGCCAAGCTTGAAGCTTTCGTTTCAAAATATGGAGCCAAGATCACATTCTACGAAATGGATTTGACAGACTTTGAGGGGCTGCACTTCGATAAATGGGCTTCCGCCGCTGTTTATTTCCGGCTTTTAGCTCCGCACTTTTTACCAGCTGAACTCGACAAGATCCTCTACTTGGACTCCGACATTATCGTTAGGCACTCATTGGACAATCTTTGGAATACCGATATTACCGGATACGCACTGGCGGCGGTGCCTAACCTTGAGGACAATGCACGTAAGCTGCTCGGCTTTCCTGAAGGAACCAAATATTTCAATTCGGGCGTTCTGTTGATCAATCTACAGTTTTGGAAAGAAAACCAGATCGTCGATCACGCAATCGATTTTATCAAGAGCAATCCCGACAAGGTTCACTTTTGGGACCAAGATGCCCTGAATGCGACGTTGATTGGTAGATGGATCGAGCTACCAACCTTTTGGAACTGGCAATTGAATTCGGCAACTCCGAAACCGGGAACTGAGTCGGAACCGGCAATCGTGCATTTCCTTACCGACGACAAGCCTTGGCATTCATTCGGCACACACCTCCTCAAGAGCGAGTACCACAAGTACCGTCGTAAAACGCCTTGGCGGCAATATGTGCCGCGTAGCGTGCCGCCGAGAATTAGTCGCACCATTCGCAGCTTCGCCCGAACGGCATTGCCGGGCGGCCTCCGAGCATGGTTACGGACCCGGTTCCTTTGAACAGTTCTGCTCCAAAAGATCGGATAGATCCAAATAATCCAGACTTCAGGTAAGAGCCCATCGGATAGCAGGCCGTTATGAGACATCGCCTAGCCATTTCGCGTCTTTGAACATGGCGGCGGTGGATTGATGACGGCTCAATCCGCGAACCTGAAGCTAAGCCTTAGCAGGACATCGTTTTAAGTACGTCTTTGTAGCATTCGCGCTTTCAGCCGGCTTAGGACATAGCTCATAAAGGGTCGCTTCACGGGATGCCAAAGCGTATTCCGTTTCCATCCCCGGCCAAAACGGATAGGACGAGCGACAAAGGTGCCCGGCGACAAATTTTGACTGCTAAGCGTGCTGGTGTACCAACGGTTCACATTGCCGGGCCGCACGAACGGCCCATCGCCGCCAATGTCTTCGATGACCAGGCCGCGGTTGTGCAAGACTGTCGGCCACATCACTTCATAGTAGCCGTCGACGCCATTCTGCCCGGCTGCAATGATCGCATCCATCGCTCGATCGGAGAACCTCGCGAACGGAAACATGCATCGAACCAGTTCAGGTTTGGTGTCATCCACCCATACAAGGCTCTTCCACCAATCCCACGTCGGATTTGTTTCCGGTCCATGCATGCTGGTACAAAGAAGGTCAGACGCGTTATCGGAAAATGCACGGAACAGATCAGACCAGCGGCCGGAAAACTCCACGTCATTTTCCACGATCCAATAATAATCATATTCAGGCTTGCTCTTACGGAAGGCCAGAATAGCCTGATCAATTCCGGATCGAATGATCTGCGTGTAGCTCGGCGCCGTGTCCATCCACCAGCCGGTATCGCCTGCGCGACTGGGATGGCCGAGCGCGGCGCGCTTGGCCGGCGTTATAGTAAATGTGTCCTTCAACTCTGGTGGAATGTTTTCGCTATTCAGATTCGAAACGAAATAGACATCGGCCAAGCCGCTGCATTCTCTCTCCAGACGCCTGTAAGCGCGCCATAGCGTTTTATTGGCGACGTGGCTTAAGTACAAAATGGCTTGTTTCGGCACCGTTTCTTTCACCTGATGATTTTCACCTGATAATAAGGGATTTTTCGCAATTCAGCCAACGCAGCAGGCCCGATAGATTAACCACGCCCAAGCTAGCTTTCCCTGCCGAAAATATCCAATGCGAATTCCCGGCAGCCTTAATATCAAACGCGGGATAATTGGATCACGACGATCGCCTTGCCCGATAGCGGCGCGCAATTACCGCAGCAGCGCGCATCAGGTCAGCGCATGTTCCTTGATGGATCGCTGCGGCAATGGCTCGATCCGGCGGCGACGCGGCCGGCAGACGAACGAAAGCATCCCGATCAGGCCGCCATACAGGTAGATATGCGAGATAATCGCGATCAGCGAACCTCTCAGGATGATGGTCTCATAGCCTATCAAGCCACCATAGAAAAACTTCTCGAGGATATGGCCCTGCTCTCGGCCCATCGACGCGGCACGGCGATCGAGCGAGATGATAAACCATCCGACCAAAACCGGGATGAGCGCCAGTCCGACGGCGCCGAAATCAACATAGATCTCGGATATCAGCGGCGCGGACAGGTTAGTGAAAGAGTAGCCGGCAAACTCGGCTGCCGACACACCGGTCGGATAGGCCTTCTGCGGCCAGATATCTCGCGGAACATAGGAGAGCAACGCTCCCAGAAATTGCCAACCCCAGGAAAGACCTTTCGACTGAACCATCTCGTAGACATTCAACGTCGATTGAAGCCCGTCGAGGTCGCCGCTTTCCGCGATGTATTTCAGCGGATTGATATCGAGACTTGCGCTGGTATCGCCCCGGGCGAAGTAATCGATCGTGGGAAAGACCGTGAAGATCGAGACGACGGCAACAACGGCAAGGCAGACCTTCAGCCTGACACGTGAAAGATCGACGATCATATATGTCAGGGCGATGATGCGCTGGAACATGACAAATCTGGTTAGCGACAGCGGGAAGTTGACCAGCAGGGCAATCGTTGCGGTGATCGCGAACAGGAAGATGCTGGGAAACGAATTGCGCCGCATCAGGTAGAATGTCGAGATCGCGCATAGGAACATGGCTGAGCTTGGCAACGACGAAAGAATGAGCCCGAGAGGGCTGTCATCATAGGAAGAATCCGCCAGTCGCGAGACATGGATACCCGAGACGGCGATGCACGGGATCGATATCGCCAGCAGCAACATCGCTCCGAGGAACAAGTCCTTGTTGCGGATCTTGCGCGCGGGAATTTGGTCGGGCGCAGCAGCAGCTTGTCGTTTCGACAGGCCGATGCAGATCCCGAGGAATGTGGAAACTGAATAAAGCAGGACCAGGCCGGAAACCGGCAATGTCGTGCTGTATTCGAACGACACCTCGTAGAACGGGAAGATATTCCGGGCCATGTGGATCATGCCCGGCAACAGGAAAAAGAAAAGGTGATACAGCGCAAAGATGAAGAGCAGGATGCTCAATTCCCCGAGCAGGATGCTGATCAGGAAAATCGCGAAGAATATTGCGAAGGAAACGGCGAGCATAACTCTCGGCAGCGCATTGTAGTCGCCATAGGAGCTCGAAGCGAAATAGGCTAGGATGCCCGCCAACGCGCTCAGCAGCGCGATCGTCGTGTATTTTATCGCCACGGCGTCAGCCTCCGCACCCAGCGCCGCAGCACGCGCGGCGACCACGGCCTGTCGCCGGCCGCGCCCGCCTGGCAGGCGCCCGGAACTGCCTCGGGCAGAACGCTGTCGGGTCCCCATCCGGCATGTATCGGGCGAAAATTGACCGGCGCATTCAGCAAGCTGCTTCCATCTGCGATTTGATATTGAACGGCCGAAACCCGCGGATTGACATGAACGGGCGCGGCATCGCTCAGGCAATTGCCATTGTCGCCCTCCTCCCCGCCGGCGGCATTGAAATAGATATTGTGCGCGACCTTCGGCGGCGGAATCTTGCCGCCACAATAATAGGAATACCCCTCCTGGTTAAAGAAGAAGGTATTTTGCGCACCGGAAAAATTCGAAAGCACGAGGTTACGCTCAAAACTATTGCCGGCCATTGGCGTGTTGGCGCCGCCGCGCGGAAGCATCAGGAAAACCGCGGTAATGGTCCGGGCATTACAGCCGAGATCGATGATGTTGTTCTTCACCGTGTTGTTGCTGCCGCCGCTCAGGATGACCGCGGCAGCACCCTCGGCTCCCCACGGTCCGGCACGTATGATGTTGTCCGTCACCGTCACATTCGAAGCCGATTGATCCAGATAGATGCCGCGCCCCTGATTGTTGGAGGGGCCCTGGAAATTGTAGATGTAATTATGCGTAATGGAGATGTTGACCGAATTCAGGATCTCGTCCTGCACATAGATCGCTCCGCCATCGCTGACGACCTGCATCGAGTTTACCACGACATTGCCGTCAAGGCTCGATCCGGAAATATCGTCACCGGGCCGCTCCGCCCCGATACGCGCACCCATGCTGTTGGTGTCGTGGAAATAATTGCGGGCGATCATCGTGTTGGGAACGACCCCTTCGGCGACCACGCCGCCGCTGTTCCAATATGAATAGTCTCCCGCCGCCCCCGATGGCGCGGAGATATCGGATACCTCGGTGTTCTGCACGATATTGCCGACCGCAGGATCCGTCGCGACGTTGAAAACAGGGTCGTCGGAAAACGCCGCACCGCCGTGAATTCCTACGCCCCGATAGAGAATGTTTTTCAGCCGGAACCCGTCGATGGTGATGCCGGAGCCGCCCATGACCAGGAAAATATCGGTCGCCTTGCCGCCGCCGTCGATCTCGGCGGTGCGGTTACCCAGCCAGGTCTCCCCATCGTCCGACCTAGTGAGAACAAGTGCGAATGTGCGCTTGTAGGTTCCGGGACCGACGCTGGTGGTCTTGATGTTGCTTGCGCGCATGGCGTCGCGGGCGCGCTCAAGCGTTTTGAAAGGGGCAGCCTCCGACCCCGGATTAGTGTCGTCTCCCGATAGCGAAACATGGAACGATGACGTCGGAGCATCCGCCCGCGCCGCTGTAATGGCCGAAACGACGCCAAGAACGCCGGCAGAGACGGCAGCGGACCATATCGAAATCCGGGTCATCTTCCCCGCCACGCGCAGGAGCCTCACGGGCCCGGGAGCGGAAGTCGTTGCCATGGATATCCGGCAGATCATTGCAACACCGATCGCTTGCGGTCAGGCATTGGCGAGCTGATGCTCGCCGGATGAACAGATCTCACTGACCAGATCGCTCTTTTGGATATCGGCCTCCCGTTTCAGCATCTCAAATCTCGCGCGCGCTGCGGCTCCGATCGCCTGCCGATATTTGGTGTCGTTATAGCAGCGGATCAGGAACTCAGAAGCCACGGTCTCGAACTCGCTGATCGGCGCCGACGCGCCCGCGTCTCCGACCAGCTCGGCGCAATAACCCTGCCGGGACGCGACGACCGGCACGCCATAACTCATGGCTTCGAGGATCACGAGCGGCTGTCCCTCGACCCGATAGCGGCTGGGAAACAGAAAGACATCGATCGACCTGAAGAACTCCTGCTTGCTCGTACCGGACACCGGGCCCAGCACGGTCAAGCCGTCGCCAAATTCGGCTTGTGCGTCTGCGACCATTTTTTCCGCTTCGCGGGATGCGGCAGGACCAGCCAGTATCGCCCGCAGATCAAGACCCGCCTTCCGGGCGGACCGCAGACAGTCGAGGAAAGTATCAAGTCCCTTTTCGCGGCTCAGATTGCTCATGAAGCCGCAGGTCAACGGGCGCTCGCTGCGCTCCTCGCGCGCGGGATCATCGACATAGGAGGCGTTGAGGGCAACCGTGATATGGGCGAGAGAAGGATAGTTCGCCTTCAGGTCCCTCGCCATGAACTCATCCAGCGCGACGTGCAGCGCGTCCCTGCCGGCGATCCGGGAAAGCCAATCGAACCGGGGATCGAAGGTTCTGGTGTACAGAGCCGAATGGTGATGCAGCACAATCCTGAGCCCCCTTAGCCTCGCAAGCAGAAGGATCAGGAAATTATAGGCCATTCCGGCCCCCGGCTCGACGACGCTGTAGACCAGCCCGCCCCTGGCGCCCAGCAGGGCCGGTACTGCCTTCAGCAGGTGAAGGCTCATCCGCCGGGCATGATAGCTCAGGCCCTTCCGCAGGGCTCCTGGCGACGTGTTGACCACCCTGAGCGACGCTCCCGCCGCCGCAAGCGCGTCGACCATCGCCTGGTTCACCACAGCCTGCCCGTGTGTCGGGGGCGGGAGGGCGAGGATTGCGACGATGTTGCGCAAGGTTTGGTTCTTTCGGCTATCGGGCTGGTCAGCGCGCGGTCAAGGTTTCACACGCCTCGGCGAATCTGGCTGCGTCCGCAAGGCTAGCCTGCCCCGCTGCCGCCACCGCCATCTCGTTCCACAGGCGGAGGTCGGAGCCAAGGAGGTTCATGAAATAGGCGGTTCCGCGTGGATTATCCGGCTCGACCACAAAGCCGTTGACGCCGGATCGCACCAATTCGTCGCAGGCGCCGCAATTGTTCGAGGCGATCACGGGAACGCCCATGCAAAGGGCTTCCGGAATGACGAGGCCAAACTGCTCCTCGGTGCTGAGCAGAAGCAGCGCCAGCGTCCGGCTCAAGATCCGGCTGACCGTGGATGAATCGACCGATCCGTGGAAAACGACCAGATCGGCCAGCCCAAGCTCTTCCACGCGACGCTTGAGGTCCGGCTCGAGCGGACCGGTGCCGCAGAAATGCAGCGCCCGCGGCGCCGATGTCAGGCGGGTATAATGCGTGAAGGCCTCCAGCACGGCGAACAGATTTTTTTTCGGCACCATGCGCGCGACGACGGAGAAATGCCTGGATGGAAAGTCGTCCGGTTCCGGAGCGGCGCGCGGACCGGCCTGTTCCCTGATCCGCTCCACCGAAATCGCATCATAGCCGAAGGCGATCTTCCTGCTCGGGAAACCAAGAAATTCAAGATATGCGCCCGCCCTGCGTCCGGCGACCAGGGCGCCGCCATAGGGCAGGAAGTAGAGGGATTTAAGCAGTTCCCTCCACACACCGCGCGGCTTGTCGTCGAACTTTGAATCGTTCATCGTGAAGACGCTTCGGCCCAGCAGCCGGAGCACGACCGAGGTGACAAACGTGCCGAGCTTCTCGTAACGGCAGAAAAAGAAATCGGCGGGTCCGATCGCGATACTCGCCCGCAGCAGCGCCCAGAACAGCTTCACGCCGGAAACGTCGGCCACGGTGCTACCGGGGAAAAGCGTATGCTTGACGAAACCCGGCACGCTTGTCTGCTCCCAGTCATAGGTATCGCTCCGACCGCCGAGCTCGAGGCCAATGACTTTCCTTGTCGCTCCGAAGCGCTTTGCAACCGCCACGCAGCGATCGATATGCATGGGTCCGAAGTTTTCCCACATGAAGACCAGCGGACGCGCATTCATTTGACGGTCTCTGGAAGAAACTCTGGAAGGGATTCCGGAAGAGTTTTGGCGCTCTCCCCTCGCGCCCGTGAGAACAGGAAGTCCGCCTGCGTGGGACCGAACTGCTTGGTCACGGAAAGATTGAAAACGCCGCTGAGCACGAAGCCATGTGAATCGAGAAACGACACGATCGAGCTCGCCATCGGCTGCCGTTCGTAGAGCTCGACAAAAGACACCTCGCAATAGACCGCATCGACCTGCGGCAGAAGCTTCTCGGCGCCCTGCAAGACCTGAAGTTCGGCGCCCTGAACGTCCAGTTTCAGAAGCACGGGGGCGATGAGGTCCCGCGCACCGATGACATTCTCAAGCCGATCGACGCACACCGTCGTGGTCGACGACAGGCCGACCCCGTAAGCGGACTGCTGCCCTTTCCCGGGCGCGAGAAGAGAGGACGAATCCGCTCTGGAAGCAACAAAGAAGTCCGCATTGCCCTTGTTCGCGCCAAGCGCGACGGAGTGAACCTGCACCGGTCCGGAGATCACCGATTGGTAAATCCGGCGCTCGCCTTCCAGCGGTTCGAAAGCGTGGATCTGCGCGTTCGGAAACAGGTATTGCGCGACCAGCGAAAATTGCCCCTTGTTTGCGCCGACGTCGACGACGGTACGCGGATCAAGCGATCTCAGCGCACCGATATGCTCGACCGCAGGCATCACCCCACGCGCAAGCGCCGGCCAGAAGGCGGGCTTTGATGCAGCCGTCCAATATTTCAGAATGCGGTTGATTGCTATTTTCCTTCGCGGAGCCGGTGACGGAGCACCCTGGCCTGCAATCACAGACAGCACAGGCCTTGTGCTAAAAACTATACGTGACGGACGCCATGATCTCTACCGGCTCATGATCTTCACCGGCTAAAGGGTTAACTTCCTGCCGTTTAGGGCATGATCTTTCGGAAAATCGGTGCCCACTCACGAAGCGATGCTGCCGCACCTTGCGGTAAATCCCGCATAGGGAACGATCAAAATGGCCTGGAAGGCCGAGTCTCGACGCCAGGAACCGCGATGCCGTCCAGATCCTTCCACTCCAGCACCTTCGCAAAACGGCGCCGATTGCCTTCATCGACCTGGACAAGTCCGGCCAGCAGCTTTTCGTGAACCGGCCATCCAGCGCCCACAAGAATATCCGCCGCTTCCGAATAAAAGCCGGAACGCACCATCCCGGCAAATTCCACAACGACCTGGTCCGCAAGCCCGTCCGGCAATGACGGGAAGGCCCTCAGCGCAAGGGGACTTCGTCTGACCGCGATCCATCCCTCGTTCGGTCCCAGCGCATAGGACATGCCGAGCGACTTCAGGCCGACGCCCGGATTGCCGGCGCGGGCGCTTCGAAGCCAGTAATCCGTCAACCAGAGAAACGGATTCGTCGGGCTTCCGTCGAGCGCGGCACCCAGCGCCGTCTCAAGCTTGTCGAAGCCTTGGCTTGAAAGCTGGGCGTTTCCGGACTGCAATCCTATCTCCGCGAGCCGCAGGCGGATCGTGGCGACGTTGACCAAGGATGACGGCCGAAGCGAGCCGGCGGGCGTCGAATCGATCTGTTGCGTCAGCGCATCCAGCTGCTCGGGACTAAACTTGTCTCCCGCCAGAATACGCTGCGCGGGCGCCGTCAAGGCCGCCTCGGCGCGATAGACCGGAATTGAAGAGGCCGCCCATGCTATCGAACAAATGCCGAATGCAGCGGTGAGGATACGCGTAAGTCCAAGCCGCCATCGCCCGGGAAGGTCCGCCATTCGATCTCATCCCGAATAGCCATAGCGGCCGTAATATCTTTTGTCGTAATAGCCGCCGTAATATTCTTCGTAACGTCCCATCACGCGAATATCGGCCTTGTTCAGCACGACGCCGAGCAGGAGATGATGGAGCTCCGGAGCCGCCAACAGCTGTTGCTGCACGAAGTTCTTGCGCGTCTGTCCCCACTCGATCACGTAGATATAGGAATCGACGATCTTGGTGGCAGCGCGAACGTCGACGACTGGCGCAAGCGGCGGCAGGTCGACGATGATGTAATCATAGGTACTGCGCAGCCTGTCGATCAGGCTCTTGAGCGCTTCCGACGCCAGAACCTCGTTGGTATGGACAAGGCGTGATTTCACCAACGCCGGAACAAAGCCGAGGCCGGTCTCGTCGTCGGTGCAGATCGCGTCACCGAGCGAGATCTGGTTATTGAGCACCTCCAGCAGGCCGGCTTTCGAATCCGGCGTCAGCGCGCGTGTCAGGGTCGGATTTCTCAAATCTCCGTCCAGCAGGATGACGCGCTTTCCGGAATGCGCGATCAGCTCCGCCAGATTTGCCGCGACGGTCGACTTGCCCTCTCCCGGAACCGTGGAGGTTATCCCGATCACCTTGTGGTTCCGGCTCGATCCGTCGATATCTGCGGCGATCTTGATCGAACGGAAGGCCTCCGCGAACCCGGAGAGCGGCTCGTCCACCACCTGGCGCAGGAACGGCCTGTTCTCGAAATCCAGCTTCTTGCTGCCCCCCGCAAGGTCGCGCGGGGCAATACTGGCCGCTTTCGTCGCCTCCCGGCTCAGCACCGAGGTGATGAGGTCGGAAACCTTGGATAGGCCGGCATTGTCCATGTCCCGGTCCGATCTTGCCGCAACCGGGTTCGGCTCAGGGACCGCCGATGGACCGTTGCCAAGCCATGCCGCTGGACCGCGGCCAAGCCAAGTGGAACCTGTCGCGGGGCCCAGCCGGGGCAGCACGGCAAGACAATTGACCTGAAGCGCGGTTTCCACTTGGCGGGCGGTTCGGAATACTTGGTCGATGGCCTCACGCAAAACCGCGGCGGCAAAGCTGAGCAGCAATCCGATGAAGCCGGCGATCGCCAGCGCAGGCAAGGTTCTCGGACCGCTTTTGTGGTCGGGCGGCGCCGCCGCACTGATCACACGGGCTTCGGTGATCGGAAACGACTGCTGCTGGATCGCTTCCATATATCGCTGCAGGAAGCTGTCATAAAGCTTCTGGTAGACCTGAGCCGTGCTTTCGAGGTCGCGCAGGCCCAACCGGTCACGATTGATGACTTGCGAATTGGCGACCAAGCCTTCGAGATTATGTTCGAGGCCTTCGACGCGCGTTTTCGCAATTTCATAATCGCTCTTGTAACCCTGCGCGATACGTCCCAGTTCGTCATTGATGGAGCGGCGCAACTCGTCCATCTGGGTGCGCAGATTGACGGTCGCGAGATGGTTCACACCATATCTCACGGACCAGATGGCCTCTTTTCCGGCCAGATCGAGGTACTGATTTCTCAGCCTGTTGATGACTTCGCTGTGAAGGGTGTCCGTTACGGTGGCGTCCGGCAGATCTGCCTTCATCACTTCAGTGATGCGCTCCAGGCGAGCCTTGGCTTCCTCCGCCTGGGCACGCGCCTGACCCAACTGGGTGTTCAGCTCCACGATCTGCTGCTCGCCCAGCAATTTGGGATTATCGTTGGTGCCGCCGACAGAAACGATGTTGTTCTTTTCCTTGTAGTTCAGCACCGCCCGGTCCGCGTCGGAAGCCTGTTGGCGGAGTTCCTTGATGCGGTCCTGCAGCCAGGCGCTCGCCCGCCGCGTGGCCTGATATTTGGACTGCAACTGATCGACGATGTAGGCGTCCGCGACGGCGTTGGCGATTTCGGCGGCACGCGCCGGATTGAACGACGTGAAGCCGATATCGAGAACATAGGTCCGCGCGACGCGCGTGACGCTACGCTTCGCCAGAAACGCAGCCAGCGCGGCACGGTCCAGTTTTGTTTCAGACTGCACCTTGGGTGAGGAAAAAAGGCCGGTTATCCAGCCAAGCAGGCCAGATCCCGAGCCGATGAATTCGCGGTCTTCCGTAAGCTTCAGGTCTTTCACGACCGACAATCCGATATTCTCGGATTTCAGGATTTCGACCTGGGTTTCGACCTGCGCCGTATCGATCGGAATGTCGCTAACCGGCGCGTCCTGCGGCTGCAGCACGCGAAGCTTGCTCGAATCGATCAACAGCATCGCATGCGACGTGAAGGTCGGAGGCGTCGTGAGCAGATAGACCAGACCAAGGGCGAGGCAGCAGGAAGTAATAAAAACGAATATCGGAAATTGACGGCGAATAAATCCCGAAAGCTGCTCAAAGGTTTCGGAAATCGCAAACGAGTCTTCGGATGTTTCCCGCTTGAAACGGGAGCCGCCCTGCCTGTTGAAATTTAAAGGCACGTCCATACAATTACCCTCGACCGTCCGGCGCCACGGCTAACGACCGCAGCCAACTACCGTGGACATCGAACCACATTGCTCTCGGCTCCACCGCACCGGCGGCAAGCGCAACAATTCCCGGATTTCGGCAGGACGCCCTATTGGGGGCTTACCGAAGTCGGCGTGAACGTCGTCGGCGTGAACGAAGAGAAACTCGCCCCGCCCAGTGACCCGCCGGTCAACAGGTTGGGCGTCCCATTCGCGGCAAAATTGCTGCCGCCGTTGAAGCCGCCATTGTTTGCGCCGCCAGTAGGCGCACCGGCCGTATTCGGACCACCGCCGCCGGTACCGCCGCCACCTCCCGTCGACGCCGTTCCGGTGTCGCCCGCGATGGAGGCATAAGCCTTGATGATCTCAGTCAGTCCGGTGGCTGCGACCGCCTGTTGAATCTGGTTGGCGAAGGCAGGATCATTGTTGGCTGCATAGGTCTTCGCGGCCTGTGCCAACCCCTGCGCAATTGCGGTTTGCTGGTCGGGCTCGCCTGCTTTCAAGAGAGCGATGATGGAATCCAAGAACGTCTTGTCGGAGGTGAGTTCGTCGCGAACATTCTTCGTCAACTCGCCGGGAGATTGGGCGAGGCTGGGCTGACTTGGGCCTTGCTGCGCTGTCTGGGCATTCGCAAATCCTGCCGGCACAATCAAAGCGACACTCAGCAACAGACGTGCCGCAAACCGAACGATCATCTGAAATCTCCTTGGGCTACCCAACAGGTTGGTAAAATACTGCTCAGATCGTCTTGTTAAATCTTGGCTAAGTATAACGGACGCAAGCGGAATAAAAAAGCCTAAGCTGCGCAAATCGATTCCACGAACAATCCATTGATTTATATGGATAATTCTACCTTTCTCTCGAATGTTCCAGCCTGCCCGGCCGGTCACGTCGAATTAACGCTAACGGCCTTGATGATACTCTGTTTTTTGCTTCAGGTTGACGACATCTCGTCTACTGTGCCGCGAACGGCTTGCGAAAGCCCTAGACCGAGAAGCGCAAACACAACAATTGAATAGCCGGCAATCTGCAGCGAGAAATCAACCAGTGAGTGCAGCAGCGCGATGAGCGAAACGGCGAGAGCCGCCAGCGGCGCAACCATGCTACGCCGCCGGCCGCGCAATCCCAGGAACAACAGGACCAGGGCCGCGATCCAAGCGCCCGCGACGACGACCGCGAGTGGAATCCCCATTTCGGATGCCAACTCCAGCGGCGTATTATGCGCGATGTCCCATACGCCCCCCATGTAGAAGGCGTTGCTGCGATAGGCGGGAAACGCCGCAGCAAACGTCCCCAATCCGGTTCCAAACCAGGGATTGTCGGCGATGATCCCAAGCGTCGAGCGATAGGCAGCCAGCCGGCCCACATCGCTGAGACCCTCCAGATCGATGCGATCGCCAATATTGCTGCCGAGAATTTGCAGCACGAGCAAACTGGTCAGGATGCAGCCCATCGCCGCGACGACCAGCCCCTTCCCGCGCGGAAGGTCACGGCCAAAGTAAATCAGGAAGGTCAAAACCATGACCATCAACGAGACCAGGGTTCCGCCGCGCGAACTGGTCATGAACATCGCCGACAGACAGACGAACAGCATCACGAATCGAACGATCACCCGCTTCCGGGTGTTGGTCAAAAGATGGCCCGGTACTTTTTTCCACTCGATCGGGCCACGCGGCAGGCTTCCCCTTACCGCCGAAAGCAGCAGCACCAGCCACACCGTCGAGCATGAGCCGAAATAGGCAGCGGCGGTATTGCGATTGATGAATGTCGAGGTCAGGTTTCCAAAATACGCCGTCTTCTCGCGCCACAAAATTTCGTTGGGATCGAACTCGAGCGCAAGAATGCCGTAGACGGCATAGCCAACGCCCGCCCACGCCAAGACGCGAACCGCCCGCCGGGCGCGATCCGCATCGACACCGACCAGCAGACCAAGGACGAGCGCAAGCGTGTTCGCCAGCGAAGGTCCGAGCGCGAAGAGCGGCTCGTCCCTGACAATGGATACCGATGGCGCAAGCTGCCGCCCGAGCACTTCCGAAGCCCTGGCCCAGATCGGGTTGAAGGACGCGACCCAGGGGTGAGCAGATAATTGCTCGTGGAGAACCAGGCCAAAGCACAGGGCCACGAAGGCAAGGACCGCCAGCACCAGAAGATGCCCCGCAAGCAGTCGCCGGGTGGGTGCAAAAGCCAAGCCTGCACCCAGGATAACGCACCATGCGGCGACGAAAATGGGCTCTCGCGATCCGAACAGCAGAGGCGGCCCCGCCAGCGCGACGTAAAGGATGCCGGCGGAAATCCTGCTGGAAAGGCTACGTCTGCTGCGGCGCGAGTCCCCCGGGATTTCAGTCATTTGCAATGAGGATGACGTCCTGAGGCGTTCACGCAAATAGGTGCCGCCGGGAATTAGCCGCCGCGTCGTCCTGAAGTGACACCAGGATCAACGGCAACGAACTTGCCGCTAATCCCGGCAAATTCACACCGAGTCAACATTGAGCGAGGCCGACGTCAAGCGGGGACGTCGACCTCGTAAAGGCTCAGGGCGTACCGGTCGTAACCGTCCCCGATGTCACCACGGTCGTGGACGACGTCCCGGTCCCCGACAGTGCCTTGATCGAGTTGTAGAGCACGATGCCGTTGGTTCCGAGCACGATGCCGTTGTTCGCGGTCGCCATCATGACGTTCAGGTAGTTCAGGAACTTGGTCACGTCGACAGAGGGCGAATTCGCGATGAACAGCACGTCCTGGTTCCGCATCTGGACGTTCGTCGCCAGGAAGTAACCGCCCGGATCCCGGAAGCTTATGGTGAAAATCACCGGGATCAATTCGCCGGTGAACTTCTCGACGCCGACGCCGAGTTGCTGCGCGACCTCGCGGGGCTCAAGGCGATAAAGATAGACGGAGGCCGGATCGGCCTGCACATCGACGAGGCCGCCGGCTTTTCCGACCGCTTCCGCCAGGTTGACGCGCCATGCGTCGAAGTTGAACTCGCCCTGCTGGCCGGAGGCGCCGAACGCCAGGAACTTCTGCTGCTCGCGGTAGACATAAATCCGGTCACCCGGCTGCACATAGATATTGTTCGCGGGTTCGTAGACGAGGTTGGCGAACGGTACAGTGGCGCGGCGCGTACCACGCTGCAACATCACCCAGGTCTCGTAACCCTGGCCCTTGATGCCGCCGGCACGCGTGATGGCGTCGGTGATGCGGTCCAGCGCGCCAGACGCCGCGGCAGGATAGCGCGCCGGTGTATTGACTTCGCCGAAGACGCTGACCAGCGAGGTCCGCTGCTGCGAAAGCGACACGACCACCTGCGGCTCGATCGCGCGATTCTTGATCCGGTTGACGATGTCGTTCTGGATCTCGCCGTTGGTCCGCCCGCCGGCCTTCACAAGGCCGGCATAGGGCACGCTGATATTGCCGTCATTGTCCACGGTCTGATCCGGGATCGTGACGAAGTTGCCCGGGCGAACGCCGGCCTCGGTCGGAATGAACAAACCACCCGCAGCGGCTTCGAAGATCGTGACGCTGACGACGTCGCCGATGCCGAACACGAGATTGGCCGGCCGCACTTCCTTGTCGGGGAAGGCACCTGCCAGCCCGCGCGGCTCATAATGACCGAGGACGGAGACCGTCTCCGGCGTCAGTTTGACCAACGCATAAGGAAGCGTGTGCGTGTGCTGTGAATCGACATCGTAACTGGCAGGGCCGGACGCCGGCACCAGGGCGCAACCGCCCAAAAGAATGACCCCTGCCGTAATAAAAACCACTCTGGAAATATTTTGAAACATAATGGTCTGATCCCACCCTCCCTGAAGGATTATTGGAACGGGAACATCCAAACAAGCGCAGCACCGGCTATTTGAGCCTTCCTGGCGAATTTATTGGGACAGCTGCGCTAAAAATGCCACAAAATGGCCTCGCTGCCGGAGCTTTCAGCGGGTTGACGGAGCATACCGTGACAACCGTAGAATGTCAGATCTTTCAATTGACTAGGGGTATCGCCACGGCTTCGACTTGGCAGCAATCATGTGGCATATTTACAACCCATCAACCAAAGCGTGCCTATCAACCAAGCTCTCTGGGTGGCGAATGGCCTGTTTCCGATTCGGAGCGATCCCGCTGATTGCTCTGATTTTATCAGGATACCTTCTTTCTGGAATACCGAATGCGTCCGCCCAGCAGCAGACCGATATTTCCGAAGGCTTCGCGAAATGCAAGGTCATCGCCGATGATCAGACGCGGCTGAATTGTTTAAAGAAACTGCTGCCCTCGGCCGATTCCGCCGCCATCCCTGCCCAGAGTTCCCAGGATCGGTGGCCACTCGTCGTGACGCCTCATCCCGGCGGAGGCCGCGAGGCTGTCTCGATCATGAGAACGGCCGACACCGCACGATCCGACCCCGATCTGGCCGGGCTGATGATCCGCTGCCAGGAAAAGCCCGGCTTTGAGGTCCTGCTGGCGCTGGTGCGCCCGTTTCCGCCCCGGGCGCCAAGAGACGTCGTGATTAACCTAGGATCGACGCGGCCGGTACTCCACGCCGAGGTCTCGTCTCTCGGCACCGGCCTGGTTCTGCCGGTTGAACCGGCGATATTTACAACCGAGCCATGGCGGGAACTCCGGGAACTCGATGTCGTAATCAAGGACCCGGAAGGCGAGATTCATGGCGTGATCCCACTGGATGGGCTTGCTCCGGCGATGGCGGAACTTTCAGCCAGATGTCCGTCGGGATAGCCTTAAAAGACCCCAAATCCCCAAAAACAGGAGCCAATTTCCCCACCGGGGAGCCAAGCTGCGACGGCTTAACTGAATCTTAGCGTCCGCCGCCGAATCATCCACGGGAAGGAACACTCCTGATGGTCATGATTGCACTTTGCAGCTCATTGGTCGGCGCCGTACTGGGTACCCGCTTCAGGGTCCAAGTGCTGTTTTCGGCTGCGATGATCGGCTTTGTGACCGTGGCGATAATTGCCGCGATCAGGGGCTCGGCCGTGTCGTCGGCGATCGCAGCAGAGGTCGTCTACGCCGTTTCACTGCAGATCGGATATCTGGGCGGATTGTTCGCACAGGCATCCATGACGGCGGCGCGCGTTCCGGCGCGCCGGTCGTTGCGTTCGACCATCGTGCGAAACTGATTCCCCTTCGTAGCTTTAATTAGAAATCAGATCACTCGAAATCAGGTCGTTCTTGCTTGAACCGGCGCGCGCTTTGAGCTGTGCCTTGGGGTTTTCGCGCGCGTTGCAAGGCGTATTTTATCATGTATCGTCAAAGCCATTATTTCGAGAATTGGACAACCGCTTGCCGATCGGTTTCAACCTTCTGCTTGTCTCCATTGCCGTCGTACCTGCCCTCGTCATGTTCGACGGTCCCGTGGCGCAATTCCTCATCGAAGCTCTCGCCGCCATTACGCTTGCTTTCGTCGCGGCTGCCGCCCGTGCGGCGGACATCAATCTTGCCGCCCAGATTACGCGGCGGCTCAAGCTGGTCGCAGCCGTGCCGGCGATCTGGATGCTCATCCAGATTCTGCCGATGCCGTTCTCGGGGATATCCCATTCGATCTGGGTCAATGCCGACGAAGCGCTTAACCAGCGGTCTTTCGGACATATCAGTATCGACCTTGGCCGGACCATCGAGGCATCGGTCTTTTACATCGCCAATGTCGCGCTCATCGTCGCCGGTGTGTTTGCGTTCAAGGATCGACGGCGGGCAGAGCTTGCGCTGTTTGCCCTCGCCGCGATCACGACATTAACCGCCATCGCACTGCTGATCGCAAGATGGGGGCCGGTCGCGGGACTGGCGGCCGGGGAGACCAATGACATTCTCGCCGCCGTAGCCTCACTCGGGATCATATTATCGGCTGCGTGCGGCATCCGCGCCGTCGAACGCGCTGAAAGCAGGCGGGCAGAACCTTCAAGGCCAAAACAACATACCGGCATGGCTCTATTGCTCGCCGGCATCAGCCTGCTGGTTTGCATGGCGGGCCTTGCCGTCAGCGCAACCTTCAATGTCGGCATGGTCGCCGCTTTCGGTGTCGTCGCCTTCATTTCCGTGCAGATTATACGCCGCTTTGCCCTCGCCGGCTGGGCTACCGCCGTATTCGCTGCGACTCTGGTCATCGCGGCAGCGATGATTGTCGTCTGGCGCTACAATTCCTCCGGAAGCGCGCTCTCGCCATTTCTGCGGTTTGCGACCGCCGCATCTCCTGACGCGATTTCAGTGGCGCGGCGCATCCTGGCCGACACGAACTGGCCGGGCACGGGAGCAGGAACCTACGCGCAGCTCTTGCCCGTTTACGGAGAGACTGGCAGTTCGGCGATGAGCGCCCCCTCGACCGCCGCGGCGTTCGCGATCGAGCTTGGCTGGCCGATGACGCTGTTCGTGTTCGCGCTATCGATCGGAGTAATCTTCGCCCTCTACCGCGGCGCCCTGAGCCGTGGACGGGACTCCTTTTATCCGGCAGCCGCCGCGGCCTGCGCCGTCATCATTCTCGGCCAGGCCTTTTGCGACGCCAGCCTGCTGCATTCCGGCATCAACGTGCTCGGCGACGCCGCGATCGGGCTCGGGCTGGCGCAGAGCGTCAGCCACGGCAACAGCAGCTAAAGCATCCTCCGGCCCCAGAAGGCCCGCATTAACCCAAATCAGACGTTGCGGTTGCCGAGCGAAGCCCAATAGTTCGGATTTTTCGGCGTCTGGATACGAAGCCATTGATAGCCGGTCCGCGACCACGGACGGATCTGGCCCGTCAGATTGTCGAGCACGAGATCGCCGGTCGAGGTGCGAACGACCAGCACCAGATGGTGCTCGCCCCAGGCGGTGACGACTTCACTGAGCAGAAGCGCCCGCGTCGGCCAGCCTCGCGCCAGCAGTTCGGAACGCTTGCTTACCGCGTAATCATTGCAGTCGCCGCGGGAAGGATTGATCAGCCACTTCTCACCCGCCAGCCCCTCGGTGTTGCGCTCCGGAGCGATAGACGAATTGACCGCTTCATTGACGTCCTTCAAATCTCCATAGCGCTCGCTGGTCAGACGGACCGGACCGCCGCGAAACACCACCCGGTCGGGCTTGCACTGCTCCGCATAGCGCAGGCAGAACTGCGTGAAGGCCATCGGCGGCAAGGTATAGTTGCTGAACGAAATCCGCTTCACCATCGGACCGAGCGCGCGCGTCATCCCGACGAAACCCGCCTGCGCGTTCTGGGATCCGGCCAGGGCCGTGGTTGCGGCGATTGCAACAAGCCACTTGGAAATGGTACGCATTTTCTTTGCTCCCCTTTGCAGCTTGGAAACCTAGGGGAGAAATTTTGAGATATCGCTCGAATACGCCGGAGCGTTTGACTCAAACGTGAATGGCTCCATCGAGAAATTGTTAACTATTTTACTGAACGTCCGTGGCATGACAGTCGGGGGCCGGCACGTCAAATCGGGAATTTTGCTTCCTATGCTGGGTTTTTTGCGATCGCGCCGGATTGTCGAACCGCCGCAACTGCCGGACGGCGTTCGGGTCTATGCCTTCGGCGACATCCACGGCCGCGCCGACCTGTTGAAGAAAATGTTCACCGTGATCGACGCCGACGTCTCGCGCAGTCCAGTGGACCGCCCGATCGAGATTTATCTCGGCGACTATATCGACCGTGGGCCTTATTCCAGCGAGACCATCGAGCTTCTCATCGAGCGAAGCCAGTCCCGTGAGACCGTGTGCCTCAAGGGCAATCATGAAGCGTATTGCCTCGACGTGCTGCGCGAGCCCACGAAGCTTGAGGAGTGGCGACAGATCGGGGGGTTGCAGACCTTGATGTCCTATGGCCTCCAACCCTCGCTCAATCCGGGTGCGGCCGAGCAAGCCACGCTGATCAGAGCCCTCAAGGAGGCCATGCCGCGCGATCACCTGAGATTTCTCCAAAACCTCAAGCCCTCGTTCACGTGCGGCGATTTTTTCTTCGTCCATGCCGGCGTGCGGCCGGGCATTCCGCTCAAGGAGCAGCGGGAGCACGACCTGCTGTGGATCCGGGATGAATTTCTCGACAGCAACGAGAACTTCGGCAAATTCGTTGTCCACGGACACACCCCGGTCCGCGAACCCGACATCCGCCCTAACCGGGCCAATATCGATACCGGCGCTTATGCGACCGGGAATTTGACGTTATTGACGATTCAGGGAAGCAGCATGCTGGCGCTCTGAGCCGCCGGAGACGCTTCCAGCTATGGAACTTGTAGCTATGAAGCTTGCAGCTATAGACCTTGCGCTGCCAAGCGAAACAGGACCGCGATGAAACCCATCTGGAAGTTCCGGCTTCTTGCCATCCTCATTGTAGTGCTGGTCGGAGCCGTGTCGGTCTCAAGCCTGATTGCCGAATTCCTGCGGCCCGCGCCTTCGCCGCTGCCTTCGAGAGGCGGCAAGGCCCCCACTCCGCAACTGGTTGCTTCGGCAAGACTGGTGTCGATGATCGCGCCGTTCCGGACAGACCTGAAAGCCGATTACGCCATCGCGCTTGCCGCGCAGGCGCTGCAATCCGAAGCCGGCGAACAGGCGCCAGACAGCGAGGCCGCGCAGGATGCCGTGAAAAGCGCGCTGGAATTCGGCGCGCATGACTCGCGGATGTGGCTCGTGCTGGCGCTGCTCCGGGCGCGCCGCAATCTCGGCGATCCTCTCGTCACTGAATCGCTGAAGATGTCCTATCTCACTGGCCCGAACCGCGCCGAGCTTATCCCGACGCGACTGGACAGCGTAACGCTGAACAATGCCTTGAATGACCCCGATCTGAACGAGCTCGCGCGCAGCGACGTCCGCGCCGTTCTCACGCAATATCCGGATCAACGACAGGCTTTGATCAAGGACTATTTTCGCGCCTCCGCCATCGGAAAGAAATTCCTGGAAGACAGCGCCGGGATGCTCGATCCCGTCTTCGCGGCTGCGCTGCGAAACGCGAAGTAATCTGCGAGCGCCTTATCAGTTCTGATAGAGACCCCGCTATCCAAGTACGGGGGCTCAGCCAGGCAGGAGCATCAGAAAACAATAGGACCAAGAAAACAATAGGACCAAAGATATTTGACTTCTCGAGGCCCAAACTTGCTATGGGACCTGATGAAGCGATATTCAAAGCTGTTCCTCGCCATTATTCTTGGTGTGATGGCTACCGACGCAGCGGCAGAGCCATCTACTTGCACGGCGTGCGATCTCTCGCATCGTGAACAAATCAAGGCCGATCGCGCCAAGTACGATCTGGAAAACGACAAAGTCCAGGAAGATTTACACCGCGAACAGATCAGAGCCGACCGGGCCAAATACGATCGCGAAAACGGAAAGATCATCGTTCCTTCCGGAGACGCCATCAAGGACGGCCCCGTTTCCGGAAGAGATTGAATAATCGTCCACGCAGACTTCTTTTTCAGAAAAGCCGGCTTTCACCCATCGGATCGTCGCCCGAGGGCATGCTTTTCCGGCGCTCTAACGTTTCCGGCACTCTGAGTAGAATGAGCCGTTCACGGCGGCGATGCTTTCAAGGCAATGCTTGCTGTCCGTGATCTCGCCCGCGATCGTGAAATCATAGACTTCATTTTTCAGAATCAGCCCGTAGCGGCCCGGCGAAAGCGCCTTATCCGCATCGTCGCCGAGTATCTCGTACATATCGGAATGCCCCTTGATCGGAGCAGTCTGATAGGGAGATGAAATGTTGCGGATCACCCAGCTGTCCGTGCCCTTGGCGATGATAGGCTTGCCGCTCGGATCGAAACTCATGGCCTGCGCGACCTTGGCGATGATCCGCACCTCGGCGTGATCGAGCGCGTTAACGGCAGAGTCGCGCCGAAAGACAACGAATCTGACATGGGGGTCCGGAAGCACGGTTTTGGACGGCGTAGGGATCGCCGCCGAGATCGCGACACGCGGATCCGGGGCGCGGCCGGGCAGCAATTCCAACGGAAACAGCTTGCCGCTGCTGACCGCATACACGCCGAACGAGGTCGGAATGAGCGGATCATCCGGCGGCAGCGGCGCGCTTTCAGCCTGCGCCGGCGCCACCTGCTCAGGCGTAACCTTGACCGGCTTCGACACCGCTCGCGACAACTCGGCTCCGGTCTTGCGTCCCACCAGCGCCAGCAGACTTGAGCGTTGATAAACGGCAATCCCGGCGGCTGCGACGATGGCGAGCACCGCGAGATAACGCCAGGCGGCCGCGAAATGCCACAGCCGGCGAGGATCCGGACGCTCTGGATTTCGCGGTTGCCAGCGCGGCAAATCGAATTGAGCGTCAAGCCGGGCGGAATCGAGCGCTTCCGCCGTCCGGGCCGCCATCGCTGGATCTGCCGGCGCCCCCAATTGCGGCACTTGTCCGGTGGGCGGGCCCAAGGTCTGCAATTGCATTCCGCCGAAATGCGTCTCCACGCCGTGGATGGCAGCTTCCAGGGCGTGGGCGAGACGGCTTTGCTCTTCCGGATCTTCGCTGGCCGCCTGTTCATCGAGCTTGTGACGCGCCAGCTCATAGACGGTCGTACGGAGTTGCTGCGGATCGCCGTTGACCGCGTCGATCATCCGGGACAACACCAGCGCAAAGTCGATCGCGGTCGATGTCGTTGCCACCTCCGTGCTGGGTTCCTTGCGCGTGATATCCCGGGCCATGAATCGCTTGATACTATCGAGAGATCGCTCTGGGTTGCTGTTGCCAAACTATAGCGTTTTTGAGCGAAGCGGATACCGTTTCGCGTCAGAAAATACATTAAAACAAACTATTAGGCCCCGGTCTGGATTCAACCGGAACTACCAGGATCCTGCACCAAGACTTTACGCCAACACCCAGCATTCTGCGCCAGCACTCTATATGGTATTATTGTTATAAGCGCCGCCGCTGGCAATTTCATTTTGGTACCTGCTCATTCCACGAAACTCGCCGGCGTGTACGCGCCTTTCGCAAATCGCCAGCAGGCTGGTCAGATCGACATGCCGTCGAAAAGAGCGAACAGCGGCTTCCCCTGTGGCACGCGGAAGAGCCCGGCGCGCCGGATCGCACCCACGTCCAGCGCCCGGACCCTGCGCCGATGTTCGTATCGGATCGATGTCATGACTCAGCCGTCGCGGCCGGATGTCCTGGCGAGCCCAGCATCACGCCTTTTTTAGAACACAGTCACGCAACCGACATGTCATGCCCGTTCAATGGACCCGGCGATCCCAGAAGGGACGCGTTTATGGTCTGATTGAAGGAGTTTGATATGAAATTTGTAAGAGCGGCCGCTTTAATCATCGGAGTTGCGTTGCCAACCATCGCAACGATGGCTCCCGCCAGCGCAGCGGTTCAGGAAACGTTCGATTGGACGGTCACGGGGATGCCGTTCGATGGATTCGGCGCAGGGCTTTCTGGCAACGGCGAACTCACCGCGACCGAATCCACCAATGGCAGCTGGATTGTCAACACGGTTTCGGGATCTGTCGGTGGCGTCGCAATCGAAGGCCTGGCAAACTTCCTGGGGTCAGACAACCTGATTTTTCCCACTGGCGCCACGCTGGTCGACGATCATGGTCTTGGATTCCTGCTTGCGAATGGCAAGGACGTCGATATTTTCAGTGAGTTTTCCGAAGGTCTGATGCCAAGCAACATCTACACGGTGGAAGGCACCAACTCGAACGGCACCGCCAGTTTCACCCTGGTCGCCGCCGTCCCCGAGCCGTCGACCTGGGCGATGATGATCCTTGGATTTGTCGGCCTCGGCTTCATGACCTATCGCCGCAAGAATACGACGGCATTGCGCGCAGCCTGATCAACCTGCCCTTTCAAATCGAGAGGCCGCCGTAGGCGGCTTTTCTTTTTCGGCAGCTTGATTCCCACCTGGCCCCAGCGAGCATTCGGCCACGGCCGATTCAAATGATTGATGGGAGCAGGCCAATCATCGAAACGGTTCGGCCATTTATTTTTATATATTTCCGGGAAACATTATTCCGCCTCCCAAATTAAATCCTTACGCTCCCTTTACACATAATCGTCACATATCTGTAATGCAGCCGCGCCCATAATAACTTGTTTTAAATTTCGTTAATGGAAGGGCGCGATGCGTAAATTTACCCCTGGATTTTTCAAGACCTCCGCTTTGGCGGCGGCTTGCTTCTTCTCCGTTGCAGCGACGGCGGCTCACGCCGACGTCCTGACCTTCGACTGGACGCTGACCGCACCGGCCGCCAGCCTGGGCGGATTTACGGATACCGGCAGCGGCACGATCACGGTAACCACAGGTTCCACCGGCGATATCGTGACGGCGATCACCGGTGAAATTGGCGGCAATGCCATTACGGAGCTTCTGCCGACGGGAACTCTCAACGGAAACGATAATCTGCTGTTTCCAATTGGCACAAAGTTCGGTACGGGCCGCAATGCCTATACCAGCACATCCGACTTGGACCCCAATGGTATCGGCTTTGCCACTTCGGCTGGTAATTTCGATATTTTCGGCTTCTATGCTCCGGACTCCACCGATGTCACGGCCGGCAACAATTACGGCGAAGAAGGTCCGGTTCCTTTTGGCGTCGGCACCTTTGCCATCACCGCTGCGGTCCCCGAGCCCTCGACCTGGGCGATGATGATCCTCGGCTTCTTCGGCATCGGCGCGATGGCCTATCGTCGTCGCAAGGGCAGTGCCGTCCTGGCTGCCTGAAGGGGTCGAATCGCGACGAAAAAGACCGCCTCGCCGGCGGTCTTTTTTATTTATCCGTATTTAATCGCACAGCGCCTTCAGTCCCGCCTGAAGCGATAATTGAATCGATCACCGTCCGCCGTGACCGAGCCCGCCGTCGGCGTCGGGAAATGGATCGGCAGGATCAGCGCGTCGGTGTCTGCCACGGAAGCAAAGAACTTCCGGCGCGACACCGTGGACTGTTTGGCGTCCCAGTCCGGCATCGCCGACCAATCGGGCTCGCGGCACTGGATCGCGTGGTGCATGAGATCGCCGGTCACGACCGCGCGCTGGCCGCGCGAAAAGATATTGATGCAGCAATGGCAGGGCGAGTGCCCCGGCGTCGGCGTCAAGGTGATGGTGTCATCGAGCGCGTAATCGTCATCGACCAGAAGCGCCTGCCCCGCTTCCACGATCGGCAGGCAATTATCGCGAAACACCGTGCCGGGCGGATCGGCGCCGCGCTCATGCTCGGCTTCCCACACAGCATATTCGCCTTTGTGAAAGACGTATTTCGCATTCGGGAAGGTCGGCACCCAGCGGCCATCGCGCAGCACGGTGTTCCAGTCGGTATGATCGATGTGAAGATGCGTGCAGAAGACGTAATCGATCTTGTCGTAGCCGATGCCCAGCGCCAACAATTCGTTGCGCCAGCGCTCCTTGCCGGGAAAATCGAACGGCGGCGGATGGCCCTTGTCCTCGCCGGTGCAGGTGTCGACCAGAATGGTGTAGCGCGGCGTGCGAACCACGAAGGTCTGATAGGTGATGACGATCATTCCCAGTGCCGCGTCGAACACTTCCGGCTCAGATGGCGTTTGAACGTGGCCCCGTCATAGGCCGGGAAGAAATCCTGCGGCCGCCGCCACGGCCCCGCCCGCTCGATCACCGCATCGATGGTGATGTCTCCTACCCTGATCTGTTTCACTTTTGTTTCCCCCGCACTTGCCGGAGGAGCGTAACGGCCCTACACGGTCCGTCGAGCAAGCGGCCATGGGAATAAAAGCGGAAATAAAAATTGTCCTGCGGTGTTTTCGTCACGCGGTAGCGATCTGCGTTGTAACGATGTCGTGTTGATAACCGCGATCGCGCAGAAAAATCACAAAATTTACGGTTTCGCGACCCGGATCGAATTGTGCTAGCTTCGAATTTGGAGCGGTGACGAAGGCGCTGGAAGTATGCATCTTGCAAGAATGACGATCGGCCTGACTGTGCGTGTTGTCGCGTTGGGCGCCATGACGTTCGGAACGATGACGCTCGCAACGATCGTGACCGCCGAAGCCCAGCTCGGACCGGCAGGACCTCCTGCGGTCGGCGTCATCGAAGCGGTCAAGCGGCCGGTGACCGAATCCAACGAATTTCTTGGACGTATCGAGGCGCCCAATCGCGTCAGCGTGGTCGCGCGCGTCACCGCCTTTCTGGAGAAGCGAAGCTTCGTCGAAGGCGCGGAAGTCAAGACCGGAGATATGCTCTATCAGCTCGAACGCGGTCCGTTCGAAGCCGATCTCGAATCGAAAAAGGCCCAGGTCGCGCAGTTGCAGGCGACGCTCGTCAACGCCAAGCTGACGACCGACCGGGCGCGGACCCTGCTCGGCGGTCCGGCCGGCCAGCAATCCACCTATGACGCCGCGGTGGCCAACCAGCAGAGCCTGGAAGCCCAGGTGCAGGCCGCGCAGGCGCAGGTGCAGCTTTCACAGATCAATCTCGATTATACCGAGATCCACTCGCCGATCGACGGCAAGATCGGCCGCACCGCGGTCACCGAGGGCAACGTCGTCAGCCCGAGTTCGGGCGTGCTCACCACCATCGTCAGCCAGGATCCGATGTATGTCACGTTCCCGGTCTCGGTCCGCGAGGCGCTGACGCTGCGCGAGCGCTACGCGATGCGCGGCGGCTTCAAGGCCGTGGTGATCAAGGTCAGGCTGCCCGACGGCCGCCTCTACGGACAGACCGGCCAATTGAATTTCGTCAACAACACCATCGCCCAGAACACCGACACCATCTCGTTGCGCGGCACCATCCCCAATCCGGCGATGCAAGGTTTCTCCGCCACGGAGGGGGCGGTACGTGAACTCACCGACGGCGAGTTCGTCACCGTCATGCTGGAGGGCGTGCAGCCGGTCGACGTGCTGGCGATCCCGCGCTCCGCGGTGCTGTCGGATCAGCAGGGCGAATACGTCTTCACGGTCGGCGCCGACAACAAGGCCGAGCAAAGGCGAATCCAGCTCGGACAATCGACCTCCACCATTGCCGCGGTGACCAGCGGAATTTCACTCGGCGACAAGGTGATCGTCGAAGGCTTGCAGCGGGTGCGCCCCGGCCAGCCCGTTGCGCCGGGACCGGCGAGCGCCCTGATCCAGTCCAGCATGAAGACCACGGCGGAGGACGCTCGCACGCAAAAGGATGGCGGTGCGATCGGGCCGAAATCCGCGGGTAGCAATCCATGATTTCTTCCGTTTTCGTCGACCGTCCGCGGCTTGCGATCGTCATCGCGCTCGTCATCACGATCGCGGGCGCGCTGGCGCTGTTGCAAATTCCCGTGGCGCAGTTTCCCGACATCGTGCCGCCGCAGGTAACGGTCACCGCAACGTTTCCGGGCGCTTCCGCCGAGGTGGTGGAATCCAGCGTCGCCCAGCCGCTCGAAGCGCAGGTCGTCGGCGTCGACAAGATGCTCTACATGAAGTCGACCAGCGGCAACGACGGCAGCTACACGCTGACGGTTTCGTTCGCGCTCGGCACCAATCCCGACATCAACACCGTCAACGTCAATAACCGTGTGCAGAGCGCGCTCGCGCAATTGCCGACCGAGGTCCAGGCCCAGGGCCTGGTGGTACAGAAGAAATCCTCGGCTGTGCTGCAGTTCATCGTGCTGTACAGCAAGAACGGCGCGCAGGATCCGCTGTTCATTACCAACTACGCCATCATCAACGTGCTCGATGCGATTTCGCGCACGCCGGGCGTCGGCCAGGCCACCCTGTTCGCGAAATTGAACTACTCGATGCGGATCTGGTTCGATACGCAGCGCCTCACCAGCCTCAATCTGGCGCCTTCGGACGTGATCGCGGCGATCCGCGCGCAAAGCGTGCAGGCGCCGGTCGGCCGCATCGGCGCACGACCGATCAGCGAAGACCAACAGTTCCAGTTCAATGTGCAGACGCAGGGCCGGCTGACGACATCGGCCCAGTTCGGCGACATCGTGCTGCGCGCCAACCCTGACGGCTCGGTGCTGCGCATCAAGGATGTCGCCCGCGTCGAGATCGGCGCACAGAACATGGACAGCGAGTCGCGGATCGACGGCCAGGCCGGCGTGCCGCTCGGCATCTACCTGGCGCCCGGCGCCAATGCGGTGACGACGGCCAAGGCCGTACAGGCCACGCTCGCCAAACTTTCGGAGCGGTTTCCGCCGGGCCTGACCTATCTCGTACAATACGACTCCACGACCTTCGTCAGCGACACCATCACCGAAGTGATGAAAACGCTCGGCGAGGCTTTCATCCTTGTCGTGATCGTGGTGTTCCTGTTCCTCGGCAATATCCGCGCCACCGTGATTCCGGCGGTCGCGGTTCCGGTCAGCCTGATCGGCACCTTCGCGCTGCTGCTGGCGCTCGGCTATTCGGCCAACACGGTGTCGCTGCTGGCGATGGTGCTCGCCATCGGCATCGTGGTCGACGACGCCATCGTGGTGGTCGAAAACGTCGAGCGCGTGATGGGCGAAGAGCCGGACCTGACGCCGGCCGAGGCCACCAAAAAGGCGATGGCGCAGATCACGGCGCCGATCATCGCGATTTCACTGGTGCTGTTGTCGGTGTTCGTGCCGATCGCGTTCATTCCCGGCATTTCCGGCACGCTGTTCCGCCAGTTCGCGGTGACGATCAGTTCGGCGATGGTGATCTCGGCGCTGAACGCGCTGACGTTGTCGCCGGCGCTTTGCGCGGTATTCCTGCGGCATAGCGGACCGCAGCGCGGTATCATGGGGCGCGTGCTCGGCAGCATCGACTGGGTTCGCGACCGTTACGCCGGCGTGGTGCATCGGCTGGTGCGTGTGGCGGTGCTGTCGCTGGTGGCGGTGCTGGTGTTTGCCGCCGGCATCTACGGCGTCTCGCGCGTGACGCCGACAGGCTTCCTGCCCGAAGAAGACCAGGGCGCCTTCTTCATCGCGGTGCAATTGCCCGATGGCGCGTCGGTGGCGCGCACCGGCGAGGTGACCAAGCAGGTCGAAGCGGTGCTGAAACAGATGCCCGCGATCGATCACGTGCTCTCGATCATCGGCTTTTCATTGCTCGACGGCGGCAGCGAACCGAATTCGGCCTTCATCGTCGCGCGTATGAAGCCGTTCGCGGACCGCAAGGCGGCAACCGATTCGGTGCAGGCGACGATCCGGCGCACCTTCGGCGCCGGATCGCAGATCCGGCAAGCCAGCATCCTGCCGTTCAACCTGCCGCCAATCATCGGGCTTTCGACCTCAGGCGGCTTCGAATATCAGCTCGACGCGCTGGAAGGACAGGATCCGGCCGCACTCGGCAGCGTGATGGGCGGCCTGATCGGCGCGGCCAACCGCGACCCGCGGCTGACGCGGGTGTTCTCGACCTTCACCGCGACCAACCCGTCGATCTATCTCGACATCGACCGCGCCAAGGCGCAGGCGCTCGGCCTCAACATGGCCGACGTGTTCACGGCGTTGCAGGCAACGCTGGGCGGCATCTATGTCAACAACTTCAACCTGTTTGGCCGCACCTGGCAGGTCAACGTGCAGGGCGAGGCGGCCGATCGCGGCGACATTCCCGACATCTGGCAGATCTATGTGCGCAACAGCACCGGCGACATGGTACCGATCCGCTCCATCGCCAGCCTTCGGATCGTGACCGGGCCGCAGGTCATCACCCGCTACAACAACTACCGCTCGGTCACGGTGAATGGCGGACCGGCAGCCGGCGTCTCGTCAGGCACCGCGATCGCCGCGATGGAGGAGCTCTCCAAGAATACGCTGCCGGCGGGCTATTCCTACGAATGGACCGGCACCGCCTATCAGGAGCAGGCGGCCTCGGGCCAGACCGGCATCATTCTCGCGCTGGCGATTCTGTTCGCCTATCTGTTCCTGGTGGCACTGTATGAGAGCTGGACCATTCCCATTCCGGTGTTGCTGTCGGTCACGGTCGGCGTGCTCGGCTCCTATCTCGCCATCAAGGTGGCCGGATTGAATCTCGACCTCTATGGCCAGATCGGCCTGGTGGTGCTGATTGCGCTCGCGGCCAAGAACGGCATCCTGATCGTCGAATTCGCCAAGGAACAGCGCGAGGCCGGGCTGTCGATCGCGGAAGCCGCGGCGATGGGGGCGCAGATGCGGTTCCGCGCCGTGATGATGACCTCGATCGCCTTCATTCTCGGCCTGCTGCCGCTGGTGGTCGCCACCGGCGCCGCGGAGATCAGCCGCCGTGCGGTCGGCACCGCCGTGTTCGGCGGCATGCTCGCCGCAAGCTCGATCGGCATTTTCCTGGTGCCGATGCTTTACGTGACAATCCAGGGATGGCGCGAGCGGGCGAAGGAGCGCTTCGGAGGATCCGACGAGGCGCCCCACGCAAGCCCGCCCGCGGCTTCGACCTGAGTTTGGTGAGGAAGCCAGATCGCCTCTGGCTTCCTGAAACCTATTCCACCGAAATATCGGCGCTTTTGATCACGCTACGCCATTTGTTGCGCTCGGCGTCGAAGAATTTCGCCGTCTCCGCTGTACTCCCGCCGACCGGCTCGACCGCAATCCTTGCGAACTGCTCCTTCACCTCGGGCAGCGCCAGCACTTCGTTGATCTCGTGATTGAGAAATTCGACGATCGCGGTCGGTGTCTGCGGCGGCGCCGCGACCGCAAACCAGGTGGAAGATTCGAACGATGCGACGCCCGCCTCTTCCAAGGTGGGAACGTCCGGCATCGACGCATCGCGTTTCCGGCCGCCGGTCGCCAGAATCCGCAGCCTGTCGCCCTGCTGCAGCGAGAGCGACGAGCCGAGATTGTCGAAGAACAGATCGACATTGCTGGCCATGATATCCTGTAGCGCCGGCGCCGTTCCGCGATAGGGCACATGCATCATCTGCGTCCCCGTCAGCTTCTGGAACAGGATGCCGGTCAAATGCGAGGTCGATCCGATTCCCTGCGAGGCAAAGCTCACCTTTCCCGGATTCGCCTTGGCATAGGCGATCAGTTCCTGCGCGGTCCTGGCGGGAAAGCCCGGCCTGACGTCGAGCACGTTCGGCACTGCGCCGAGCACCGTCACCGGCTCCAGATCGGGCGGTTTGAAGCCGAGCGAATCCGGCTTGTAGAGCGACTGATTGATCGCGAGCGGACCGGGCGGGCTCGCCAGCAGCGTATATCCGTCCGCCGGAGACGTCGCCACATAGGCCGCGCCGATATTGCCGCCGGCGCCGGACTTATTCTCGACCACAACGGGTTGGTTCCAGCGCTTGCTGAGATACTGCCCGACAATCCTCGGCAGTGAGTCGGCGGTGCCTCCAGCCGGGAACGGCACGATGATGCGGACCGTGTGATCCGGATAACCTTGCAACGCATCCGCAGCGTCGGCGCGATCCGGCCACACTTCCATCCCGCCTTGGGCGAGAACCAGTCCGAGCCCGAGAAGCATCTGCCTGCGACATACGGCCATTGGAATTTCCTGCCCTGGATCGATTGTTATGATTGTCTTGTCGTTAGCCCGGATCTGACCGAATTAGAACCGGGCTTTCATGTTTTCTTTTGACGCGTTTTCTTGCACAGCCTCCGGATTTCCCGACGACACATTTCCCGACGACACGAAGGGATCGGCAAAGAACTGTCCATCCGGCAGCCCGGCCAGCGTTTCGAAGTCACGCCGGGCGGTGCGGATCATCAAGGGATTGCCGCAGGCATAAACCTGCCAACCCGACAAATCGGGGATGTCGCGCAGCACCGCTTCATGCACAAGCCCGGTCGCGCCGTGCCAGCCGGCATCGGGCTCGGAGAGCACCGGCACGAATTGCAGCCAGGCCATACGCGCCTGCCATTTTTCCGCGAGCTCAAGAAGATACAGATCCTGGCGGCGGCCGCCGCCCCAATAGAGCCGAACGCGGCGGGTATTCCCGCGCGCGATCAGATCCTCGATGATGGATTTGATCGGCGAAAAGCCGGTGCCGGTCGCAAGACAAACCACCGGCTTTTCGAACTCCGTGCGCAGGTAAAACTCCCCGTAGGGAATCTCGATATCGAGCTTGTCACCCTTGTTGAGCCGCGCCAGCACGCCTTCGGAAAATTGGCCGCCGGGAATGCGCCTGATATGCAACTGCACGCCATCGCTCTCCCGCGGCGCATTGGCCATCGAGAAATTGCGGGTGTCGCCGTCCAGCATTGCTACGCGCAGATATTGTCCGGCCCTGAAGCGGGCGCGGATGCCGGCGGGAAAACGCAATAGCAACGTGTAGACGTCGTCGGCCACCTTGCCGACCCGGTAGACATCGGCGGTGATCTTCTTGCGCGCCGCCGGATCGTGACGGTTGATCCGCTTGGGATGAATGACGATGTCGGTCTGCGGCGTCGCGCGGCACAGCAAGACCCCACTCGCCGGCCCCGCCATTTGCTTTCCGCCCGAAGTGACGCTGCCGCGGCACAGTTCGGCTTCGCACGTCGAACAGATGCCCTTCCGGCAGGAATAGGGCAGCGAATAACCGGCCCGCTCCGCCGCATCCAGCACGGTCTCACCCGCTTCGCAGGCGAACGCGATATCGGTTTGATCGACGGCGACCTGAAACATCATGACGCCACCGCAACGGTGAGATCGGTCGCGCCGGACAGAAGCTTGAGCGAACGCAGCACCGCCTCCGGCTCGGCAACGCCCCTGCCCGCAATATCGAAGGCGCTGCCGTGACCGACGCTTGCGAACAGCACGCCGGCGCCGATCGACATCGCCGCCGAGTTGCGCCCGGCCATCAGTTTGACCGGGATATGGCCCTGGTCGTGATACATGGCGACAAAGGCATCGAAGTCGCGACGGCCCAGCATCAAATCGGCGCCGAGCGGCCCCTCGACATCGATCCCCGCCGCCCGCAAGCTGTTGGCGGCGGGAACGGTGATCCTGTCGTCATCGTCGCCGAACAGGCCGTTCTCGCCGGCGTGCGGATTGATGCCGAACAGGCCGATGCGCGGCTGCTTCACGTCAAGCTGGCGCAAGGCATCGGCGGCGGTGCGCGCCGCCCGATCCACCAGTTCGGAGGTCAACCGCGCCAGCGCTGTGTGCAGCCGTTCGTGCAAGGTGACGTGAACGATGCGAAGCCCGCCGCCGACCAGCATCAGGAAAACGTGATCTTCGGCAGTGCCGGTCAGGCGCGCCAGCAGGCCGGGATATCCGGAAAACGGAATGCCGGCGGCATTGACGTTGGTTTCCGAATGCGGGCACGCCACGATCGCGGACGCACGGCCTTCATTCACCAGCCGGATCGCCGCGGCGACATAATCGACTGTGGCGCGGCCACCGGCCGCGACCGGCGTGCCGGGATGGAAGGCCTCGCGGCGCAGGGCATCGACGCTCGAAAAATACAATGCGTCCGGGCGGGGCGCTGATCCGTCCAACGGCACAAGCGCAAGATCGCCGGCATGGCGCTCGGCGTAGAAGCGCAAGACGAATTCGTCGCCCACCAGAACGATCGCCGGCCCGCCCTCGCGCGCCATTTGCACCGCCGCCTTGACGGCGATCTCCGGGCCGATCCCGTTGGGATCGCCGGTCGTCAGCGCAATGACGCGCGCGCTCACAGCGGCAGCGCCATCAGCGTATCGATCCGCGAACTGTCGCACACGACCGTCCGCTCGTTCAGGCGCGCCTTGCCGTCCTCGATCCTGTAGAGATCGAGGTAGCGGCCGGTGGCAAAGATGTCGGTGTCGCCGTCCTGCACAATGCGCGCGACGAGAAAGGAGGTTTCGCTCCGCACCTCGCTGCCGCTCTCCTGCAGGATCGAAGGCTGGCCGAGAATGTGCCTGTAGGATTGCCGCTCATAGATATTGGCCTCGCGCAACGCCGAGACGCGGTCCTTCAGCATGCCCTTGGAATTCGCGAAGATGATCGCGCCTTCCAGTCCTTCACGGTGGTTGGCGGCCGTGGTGATCCTGTAGATGCAGGAACCGTGGAAATGATCGGGCCATTCCTCCAGCCGGTCGTCGTCGATGCACCTGGCATATTCGGCCTGGGCGCGGGCGATCATCTGATACACGCTGTCAATCATGGTTATCCCTCACAGGCCCATGTTGCTGCGATAGGCTTTCCAGAAGCCGCGGACGGACGCCTCGGTGACGCGGCTTTCGCTGCTCTGCGCCTGGCTGCCGCCCATCTCCAGAACGGCCTCCTGGTCCGAGGCGCCGGCGATGCCGCGCTGCACGAAGCCGCCGACGCAGCCGTCCTCCATCGAAATGTAACCGGCGGGGCCGACCAGATTGTTCTGCTTGATGCGGACCAGCCGCTGCTCCGGCGTGTCATCGGCAAAGCCGAGATAGGTCCAGTTCAGATCGGTCTTGTCGATCGCGCGCGGAACGATCTGCCGCACCGCGATCGCATTCTGGATCTGCTGCAGCACGAAGGTCGGGAACACCGACAGGATCTGCAGCGTCACGCCGTCATGATATTCGTCGAACCCTTGCAGCAGCGAAGGATCGGCCAGCTTGTACTGGCTTTCCGAGCGAAGCTGCTGCTTGGCATATTCGGCATCCTTTTGCGCGACGGTATCGATCGCGGAATAACTGACGTGATGGCCGCCGCTGTCGTCGACGATGATGCCGCCCTTCAGCGACAGCCGGTTCAGTTCGAAGGTGGTGAAAAACAAATGCAGGATGCTGGCATGATAGGAGTCCTTGACGTTCTCCATATAGAGCTTCCAGTTGTTCGGCAGCGCCTGCGTCACTCGCCCCAGCACCACCGGCTTGCGGCCGCCGAGCACGCGCTCGATGCGCCCCGAGATTTCCTCGCCGAGATATTCCTCGATCGGCGGCACCTCTTCGGAGAACGAGCCGAAGATCAGGCCGTGCAAGATCGCGATCCGCAGCTTGCGGGGAGCATGATCCTCCATGCGGAAGGTTTCGGGCATGCCGCCCTTGCCCTTGATGCCGTCCTTGAACGCGACGCCCCTGAGATTGCCCTGCCGGTCGTAGGTCCAGGCGTGATAGACGCAGCTGAAATCCTTTTTGCCCTTGCCGTGATTGTCGAGACAGATCAGCGCGCCGCGATGGGCGCAGCGATTTTCGAACGCATAGATCTCGCCATCATCGTCGCGGGTGACGACCACAGGGGTGTCGCCGATCCGGGTGGTGCGGAAATCGCCGGGCTCGGGCAATTCCACTTCCAGCGCCAGATAATGCCAGCACGGCCCCTGGAAGATGCACTCCTGCTCCTTGCGGTAGGTCTCTGCGGTCTGGAAAACCCAGTATGGCACCCGGGTCAGCGTTTCCGATGGCGTGGCTTTGTGGGCTTCGAGCAGCATCGTCGATTGTCCTCCCGGATAACGGCTGGAGATTTGTTTTTATTTGACAGTGGCGCGCCGGAATGTTCGGATACCGAACAGCGTTTCCTATATCGAACAACCTAACCCGCCCCGATCGGCTGTCAAGGCGAGCCATGCCCGCGACCACTGCAACTTCAGGCCAACGATCGAGCGAAGGCATGGGCGGCCTCGCCAAGGGCCTCGCCATCATCGAGGCGCTCGCGGCGCGCGGCGTCCTCAACGTCTCGGACGCCGCGCGCGCCTCCAACATCACCCGCGCCTCGGCGCGACGATGTCTGATCACACTCGCCGAGCTTGGTTATGTCGAACAGTCCGGCCGCGAATTCCGTCTCCTGCCCCGGCTGCGCAAGCTGGGGGGCGCTGCGACCGGACGCGACCAGATGGCGCGCCTCGCCGGACCGCTGCTGGCGCAGGCCCGCGACGAATTATCCGAATCGGTTTCGCTGGCCGTGCTCGACCGTGACAGGCCTCTGTTCATCGCGCGCGCGGAAGCCGAGCACATCCTTTCCACCGGAGTCCGCGTCGGCGCGCATCTTCCCGCCTATTGCTCGGCCACCGGCCGGGTGCTGCTCGGCCAGTTTTCGGACCAAGAGATCGCCGAGCGCCTCGGCCACAAACCTTTTCATCAGCGGACGCCGCACACGATCACCGGACTGATGCCGCTGCTTGCCGAAATTCACACCGCACGCAAACGCGGTTACGCGATGAGCAACGAGGAGCTGGAGCTGGGCATGCGCGCGCTTGCCGTGCCCGTGTTCGGCGAAGCCGGCGCGATCGTTGCTGCCGTCAGCGTCAGCGCGGCGTCGGCCCGCGTCCGCGCCGCCGATCTGCGGCACCACTTCGTTCCGGTGCTGCAATCCTGCGCGAGCAGACTGAGCGAAGCGATCGGCAAAGCGGAAATCAGTGGCTGACGCGCCAGATCGTGCCACCGGCGTCTTCCGACACCAATAGCGCGCCATCATGCGCCACGGTGACGCCGACCGGACGGCCCCACACGTCGGAATCGTTGATGACAAATCCGGTGACGAAATCCTCGTATTCGCCGGTCGGCACGCCGTCCTTCAACCTGATACGCACGACCTTGTAGCCGGTCCGCTTCGACCTGTTCCAGGAACCATGTTCGGCCGCGAACGCGTCACCGCGATATTCCGCCGGAAAGCTGTTGCCTTCATAAAACGTCAATCCGAGCGATGCCGAATGCGCCTGCAGCAACACATCGGGAATCGTGATCTTGTCTTTCAGGTCCGGCCGCTCGCCGGCATGCCTCGGATCCTGATGGTCGCCGATATAGAACCAGGGCCAGCCATAGAACGCATTTTCGCGCACCCGCGTCACGTAATCGGGCACGAGATTATCGCCTAAACCATCACGCTCATTGGTCGAGCACCATAGCGCGCCGTTGCCGGGCTGGATTGCGAGACCGACGCAGTTGCGAATGCCGGTGGCGAACAGTTTTTGGTTTTTCCCATCGGGATCGAACGACAATACCGCCGCACGATCGGTCTCGAGGCCCCAACTGGCGCCGAGCGCATGCTCGCCGCTCCACGATTCGACGCCGCCCGGAGCACTGCCCATGCCGTCGGCCACGTTGCTGCCGGAGCCGACCGAAACCAGCATCCGCTTGTCGTCCGGCGTGAACGCTATGTCCCGCGTCGAATGTCCGCGGCCATGCGGCAGATCGGCTACGACGGTTTCGGGCGGACCGGACGCCTTGAGATCGCCGGCATGATAAGCATAGCGCACCACGCTGCCGGTGTTGGCGACATACAGCCATTGCGGATTGTCGCCGCTCGGAAAGAACGCGATGCCGAATGGGCGATCGAGGCCGCTGGCATAGATCTCGTTCGTGCTGGGCTTCGAAGCGCCATCCGCCGCCCGCAACACGCGAAGCCGGCCCGCGCTGGTTTCGGCGACGAAGATGTCGCCGTTCGGCGCCGTCCTGATGATGCGCGGACCGCTCAAGCCGTCGGCGAACAATTCGATCTTGAATCCATCAGGCACCTGCGGAACGGCGGAAGCGGGCCTTGGCACGACATGGGACATGTTGGCGGTGGAAGGCGTCGCGCCCGGCGGCGGCAGATCCTGCGGCAAAATCAGGCGCGTGGTGCCGGGTTTGTCGACCTGCCAATCGCCGAACGCGGCTCTGCCCTCCAGCGGAGCCGGCTGTGCGGCTGCAGCACCGGCGAGTGCGATCCAGAACGAGAGTGCAAGAACGCCCGCCATCGGGCCGAACGATTTGAGCATCATGATTTCCTCGCAGCGCAGCACGAAGCGCGCATCGGCCGCGCAGCTTGCGCGACCATAATGACATTTATGCCGCCGCGTTCATGCGCCCCGGTCCGCACATCGATCACTTTCACTTTCCCCGGGCGTGATCGTGCCGAGGGCCAGCCGATGGGAACAAAATGAGGCCGGGGCCGCCAGGATTCTCGGGAAAAACCGCCGGGCCGGTCCCCTCACCCGCAAAAGCCCTCATCCGGGCAGCCATGCCCGCGGCCGCCGTGGACTTGGCCATCTCATTGGACTATAGCGTTTCCGAGCGAAGCGGCTTCCGGTACGCGGTGAAGAAAGCGCGTCAAAACAAAAACATAGAGCCTCGGTTCTGATTCCATCAGAACCGAAAAGGCTCTAGAACCCTGCCAAATCCAACCGGCGTCGGCGGCGATCGGCCAGCATGACGTCCGACAATCCGGGCCAACCCGAAAGTATTCCGATGGCTTACGAACAAATCGAAATCCAACTTCGTGAGCTCGAAGACAAGGACCGGCTGCGAACGCTGCGCGCACGCTCGGGCGTCGACTTCACCTCGAATGACTATCTCGGTCTCGCCGAATCCGACGAATTGAGGCAGGCTGCGGCCGAGGCGATCGCCCGTGGCGTGCCGGTCGGCGCTGGCGGCTCGCGCCTGCTACGCGGCAATCACAGCGAGCACGAAGCGGTCGAAGCCGAAGCCGCGGCCTATTTCGGCGCCGCGACGGCGCTCTATTTCGGCGCCGGCTACACCGCCAATTTCGCGATCTTCTCGACGCTGCCGCAAGAAGGCGACGTCGTGTTGCATGACGAACTGGTCCACGCCAGCGTCCACGAAGGCATGCGGCGCGGCCGCGCCGAGCGGGTGAGCGTTCCCCACAACGACGCCGACGCCTTCGATACGCGGCTGCGCCACTGGCGCAAGGCCGGCGGCCGCGGACGGGCCTGGATGGCCGTCGAGAGCATCTACAGCATGGACGGCGACAGCCCCGATCTCGCCGATCTCCTGGCCGTCGCCGACCGGCACGAAGCGATCATCGTGATCGACGAAGCCCATGCGACCGGCGTGGCCGGCCCCGAAGGACGGGGACTCGCCGCCGCGTTCGAAGGCCGCGACAACGTGATCACACTGCACACCTGCGGCAAGGCGCTCGGCACCGTCGGCGGCTTCGTGCTCGCGCCGAAAATCGTGCGGGACTTCCTCGTCAACCGGGCGAGGCCGTTCATCTTTGCGACCGCGCCGTCTCCGCTGATCGCGGCGGTCACCCGGAGCGCACTTGAGATTTCGCGTACCAAACCACAGCGCCGCGAACGGCTCGCCGGACTTGTCGCTTATGCCGATCGCGAATTGCAGGCGCGCTGCGGGATCGCCTCCTCGCGTTCGCATATCCTGCCCGTGATCGTCGGCGCCGACGGCAGGGCCGTGGCGCTCGCCGCATCGCTGCAGCGGCGCGGATTCGATATACGCGCGATCCGTCCGCCGACAGTCCCCGAAGGCACCGCACGCCTGCGCATCGCGCTGACGGCAAACCTCGACGAGGCCGTGATCGCGAACCTGTTCGACGCGATCGCCGAAGACATGAGAAATCTGACATGACGGCGCCGATCGTCGTCGCCGGCACCGATACCGGCATCGGCAAGACCGTGTTCGCCGCAGCGCTCGCTGGCGCGCTGGACGGTTATTACTGCAAGCCGATCCAGTCGGGCCTTGAAGACGAAACCGATTCCGACGTGGTACGGCGGCTGTCGGGCCTTGGCGCCGAACGAGTCCTGCCCGAACATTATCGGTTGAAGACACCGGCCTCGCCGCATCTTGCCGCCGAGATCGACGGGGTTACCATCGATCCGGAACGACTCGGCATACCCTCCACCTCACGCCCGCTGGTCATCGAAGGGGCCGGCGGATTGCTGGTGCCGCTGACGCGCGAGCTCACCTATATCGACGTATTCGCACGATGGCATGCGCCGCTGGTGCTGTGTGCCCGGACGACGCTCGGCACCATCAATCACACCCTGTTGTCGATCGAAGCGATCCGCGCGCGCGCGATTCCGCTGCTCGGCGTCGCCTTTATAGGCGACGAAAACAGCGATTCCGAACGAACGATCGTAACGCTGGGACGCACGCGGCGGCTCGGCCGCCTGCCGTATCTGGCGTCGCTGGCGCCGGATACGTTAAGGGCCGCGTTCACGGCGCATTTCGACGTCAACGACTTTCTGAAAGACGCTCCATGAGACCGCCCTCGCCGGTATGGCATCCATTTACCCAGCACGCCGTGCAGGGCGAGATACCAACCATCGTCAGGAACGAGGGCGCTTGGCTGGAGACCGCCGACGGACGCCGGATCTTCGACGCGATCTCGTCGTGGTGGGTGGTGACCCACGGCCATCGCCATCCGCAGATCATGCAGGCGATCAAGACGCAGGCGGACCTGCTCGACCAGATCATCTTCGCCGGTTTCACCCACCCGCCGGCTGAGGAACTGGCACAACAGCTCGTGGCGATGACGCCGCCAGAGCTCAAGCATGTGTTCTTCTCCGACAGCGGCTCGACCTCGGTCGAGGTCGGGTTGAAGATGGCGCTCGGCTTCTGGCTTCATTCCGGCGAGGACCGCCGCCACATCCTGGCGCTCGAAGGCGCCTATCACGGCGACACCATCGGCGGCATGTCAGTCGGCGAGCGCGGCGTGTTCAACGCGCCTTACGAACCGCTATTGTTCGACGTCAGCCGCCTGCCGTTTCCACATCGGGGACGCGAACAGGAGACATTGCAGGCCCTGGAAAAAGCCTGCAACGAGCAGGCCATCGCCGCGCTGATCATCGAACCGCTGATCCTTGGCGCCGGCGGCATGCTGATCTATGAGCCGCGGGTGCTTTCCGAGATGGCCCGCATCTGCCAATCCCACGGCGTGCTGCTGATCGCCGACGAGGTGATGACAGGCTGGGGACGCACCGGAACACTGTTTGCCTGCGAACAGGCCGGCGTGGTGCCCGACATCGGCTGCTATTCCAAGGGGCTTACCGGCGGTTCGGTGCCGCTGGCGGTCACGTTATGCCGCGGTGAAATTTTCGACGCGCATTACTCGCAGGACCGGCGCAAGACGTTTTTCCATTCAAGCTCCTATACCGCCAATCCGATCGCCTGCGCCGCAGCGCTCGCCAATCTGAAGATATGGCAGCACGAGCCGGTGATGCAGCGGATCTCCGATCTCGCCGCCGTCCACGCCAAAGCGCTCGATCGCTTTCGCGACGACCGGCGCTTTTGCAATATCCGGCAGATCGGAACCATCGCAGCGCTCGATCTCGCCGTGACCGATGCGGGCTATCTCGCCGACATCGGCCCGAGGCTCTACGGACATTTCATGGCCCGCGGACTCCTGGTCCGTCCGCTCGGCAATACGATCTATCTGATGCCGCCTTATTGCAGCACGGCCGACGAGATTAATGCCGTCTATCGGGCCATCGCCGACATCGCGTAACGCGGAAGCGGGATCGGGCGGGCAGCGCGCGCACCGCCGCCCAAGCCGGATGCGTTCGCGACATCGGAAAACACCGTTAACGATATAAAGGTCTGGGCAAATCGCCATGGTGTGATATCACGCGAAAAATCCTCGGATTGATGAAGGCCGCAGGCTGCATTGCCTCTGCGAAAGCACAGAACACAGGCTTAAACCGCGCTTGGCGAAGGCAAAGCGGAACGGAGCGCGATGACGTATCGCTGAACTTTCGATGACCAAGGGTAGCTCCCGCCGTTGCGGGCCAAATCGCATCGAAGACCCTGGACTCTGCGTCGTTCGTTCCGGCATGGCGCAAGGTGCAGCATGACCACGATCGCCGCACCCGATGCCGCCAAGCGGCCCACCTCCTACCTGCTGCCGCTGGGCTTGCGCAATTTTGTACGTAATTTCGAAACCGGCCTGGTCACGATCGCCATCGTGATCGGCCTTCTTAGCGGGCTATTGGTTGCAACCATCGCGCATCTGAGCGAGATCGCGCATGCCCTGTTGTTCGACATTCCCTTCGATGCGCGCCTCAGCGCTACCGGTGTCATTTCCTGGCAGCGCACCCTGCTGATCCCGACCCTTGGCGGGCTCGTGCTGGCGATCATCGGCGTGATCGCCGCTGGCCGGCTCAAGGGACAGCAGCTCGCCGACGCGATCGAGGCCAACGCGCTCTATGGCGGCCGTGTGTCCTTTCGCGGCAGCATCCTGATCTCGGTGCAGACCCTGCTCTCCAACGGGTTCGGCGGATCGGTCGGCCTTGAGGCCGGCTACACCCAGATCTGCGCGGCGTTCGGCTCGCATATCGGGCAGCGGCTGGCCGCGCGCCGCAACGACATGCGGCTATTGGTCGCCTGCGGCGCGGCCGGCGCGATCAGCGCGGCCTTCTCCGCGCCGCTCGCCGGCACCTTCTTTGCCTTCGAAGTCGTGCTCGGCGCTTATACATCGGCCAGCCTGGTGCCGGTCATCGCCAGCGCGGTGGCATCCTGGCTGGTGACCCGGCACCTCGCGCATCAATCGTTCCTGATGGTGCCAGGCTTCCCTTCGGCGGTTTCCGTCGAGATGATCGGTCAGACCGCCCTGATCGGCGTGATCTGCGCCTTCGCCAGCATCATCGAGATGCTCGCGGTGGCGTTTTCCGAGCGATGCTTTCAGAAACTGTCGCTCTTCAACGGCTTCCTGAGACCAATGGTGGGAGGAGTCCTGCTCGGCTCGCTGGCGCTCCTTACCCCCACAGTGCTCGGCGCCGGCCACGGCGCGATGCAGATTCTGCTCGTCAGCAACCCGACCTGGCTGCTGCTGACGACGACGATCATTTTCAAGATGTTGGCCTCGGCGCTATCGCTGGGGTCCGGCTTTCGCGGCGGGTTGTTCTTTGCTTCGCTGATGCTGGGCGCGTTGACCGGCCAGCTTTACAGCGTCGTGCTGAGCAGCCCGTTTCCCGATCTCGCCTTGCAGCCAGGCACGGCGGCGATCGCGGGACTCGCGGCGTTCGGCACCGGCGTGCTCGGCGCGCCCTTCAGCATGGTGTGTCTCGCGCTCGAGATCACCGGCGATTTCTCGGTGACGGTGGGCGCCGTGGTCGCCTCCTCGGTCTGCGCGCTGATCGTGCGGGAATTGTTCGGCTACAGCTTCGCGACCTGGCGCTTCCACCTGCGCGGCGAAGTCATTCGCGGGCCGCAGGATGTCGGCTGGGTCCGGCAGTTGAACGCCACCTCGCTGATGCGCTCCGACTTCGAAAACGCGCTGAGCGCGATGCCGGTCGCGGAAGCGCAAAAGATGTTTTCACCGGCCCAAGTCAAGCAGATCGTGCTACGCGATCCCAACGGCGTCTATGCGGGCATCGTAACCTCGGCCGATCTGCACTCGATCGCGACCGACGACAATCTTCCGCTGGCGACGATCGCCCGCCAGCAAGACGAATTCCTGCTGCCGAATGCCTCGATCCGCGACATCATGGCGACTTTCGAGCGTTCCGAGGCCGATGTGCTTGCTGTCGTCGATCGCGCCGATCATCGCGCCACAATCGGCACGGTCAGCGAAGCGCATGTGCTGCGAACCTATGGCGAGGAATTGGAACGGCGCAATCAGGAACTGTTCTTCCGGTAGACTATCCTATGGCCGAAGGTCCATATCGATCCGCACGAAGTCGCCACGATAGGTGACCTCGCCGAGATAGATCACGGTGCGGTCGGCGGAGGTGAACACGCGCCTGACTTCGGCGACTGGCGAATTCAGCGGAACCTGCAACAATTTTGCCGCCTCCAGATCCGCCGTGCCGATCGTCAGTGTCTGCCGCGCGTGCTTGATGGCGGGATCGCGCAGATCGTTCAGAATCGGGATCACGGTCTCGCTGCGGAAGCGTTTGGGCGACCGTCGAAAGATCTTCTCGTCGAGATAGATCGAGATCACGCAATAAGGCCGTTTGTCGCGCGAATGGACGCGGCGCATGAAGACGTATTTGGTCGCGGGCTTGCCATCTCCGGGCAGCAGCGGCGCGTCGGTGCGGCTTTCCGAGATGTTGATAATCTCCGGCGAGGTGTCGCGATAGACCTCTGCAAGATCGCTAAGCGTAGTCTCGACCTTGAGCCAGCGATCCTGCTTCACCATGCCCGTAACGAAAGTGCCACGGCCCTGCTGGGCTTCGACCACGCCGTCACGCGCCAGCAGCTCCACAGCCTGGCGAATGGTGACGCGGGAGACGCCGAATTCGGTCGCCAGCAATTCGTTGGCCGGCAGGCGAAAGCCCTGCGCCCAGATGCCGCGTGCAATCCGCTGCCGGAAAATATCGGCGATTTGCGCGTATTTCGGAACGTGACTGTCGGAGATCAATTCCATCTCACGTCCTCAAAGGTTCAGAAACAATCAGCTATGCCAGAACAAGAGCGGCGCCTCTTTCCCCGATCATCAGGCTGGTCGCATTGGTGTTGGCGGAGGTGACCTGCGGCATCACCGACGCATCGATCACGCGCAGCTTCTCCACGCCACGGACACGCAATTGCGGGTCGAGCACGGATTGTTCATCGCTGCCCATCCGGCAGGTGCCGACGCAGTGAAACACCGTCCCCCCCGTATTGCGCGCGAACTCCCAAAGGCCGGCCGGGCTGTTCACCGCCTCACCCGGCACAACCTCGATGTCCCAGAGATTGCGGAACGATTTCTGCCGATAGATATCGCGCAGAATCCCCAGGCCTGAAACAATCGTCTTGCGGTCGATCTCCTCGGCAAAATAATTCGGCTCGATCCGCGGCTGCTCGAACGGATCGGTCGAGCGGATCGCGAGCTGGCCGCGCGATTTGCCGTGGCACTGCCAGGTCGACGCGGTGAACCCGGAATAGCTGTGCAGGGGATCACCGGGCTTGTCGACCGAGAGCGGCATGACGTTGAACTGCACGTCGGGTCGGCCGCCGATCGCATGTTCGGTACAGGCGGCGCCGCCGACCTGCCCCGCGCCCACCGTCAAAGGACCGCTGCCGGCGAGCAGCCATTGCAGGCCCATCCTGGTGAGTTCGACGGGATTACGAACCTGGTCGTTGAGCGATATCCGTTCCTTCAGGCGGACGATCAGCCGGGCCTGATAATGATCCTGCAAATTCTTTCCGACCTCGGGCGCGTCGGCGATGACGGGAATGCCAAGTCCACCCAGCAGATCGGCTGGACCGACACCCGAGAGCTGCAGGATCTGCGGCGACTGCAACGCCCCCGCCGACAGGATGACCTCGCGGTCGGCACTCGCGTTGAACGCCTGACCGCCCATGATCCATTCCACGCCGGCGGCGACACGTCCCCGAAACGTCACCTTGCTGACCTGTGCGCCGGTGATGATAGTCAGATTCTGCCGCGGCGCCGCCGGGCGCAGGAACGCCGACGCCGCGCTGCTGCGCCAGCGCCGCCCGATACCGAGCTGATAGGCCCCGACGCCGAACGTCGTCTCTCCATTAAAATCCGGATTGCGTGGCAGCCCGTATTCGACGCCGGCCTCCACCCACGCCGCGGAAGCGCGATTGTTGCTGCGCAACTCCGACACCTCGAATTCGCCGAGGCCGCCATGATACTGGCTTTCCCCGCCGCGGTAGCGTTCGTAACGGCGGAAATACGGCAGCAGTTCGCGATAATTCCAGCCGGTCGCGCCCATGCGCTCCCAATCGTCGAAATCTTCGTGCTGGCCGCGGATGAAGATCAGGCCGTTGATCGACGACGAGCCGCCGATGACGCGGCCGCGCGGCCACACGATCGCGCGCCCGCCGGTCGCCTCGCTCGGCTCTGTCTTGAACAGGCGAGAAAAGCGCTCGTTATAGATGGTCCGATAGTAGCCGACCGGAAGCTTGAGCCAGAAATCACGGTCCGATCCGCCGGCTTCCAGCAGCAGCACACGGCAGGACGGATCGGCGGAGAGCCGGTTCGCCACCACGCAACCGGCAGAGCCGGCGCCGACGATGATGTAGTCATACCCTTGCGCCGCCATATGCAATTCCCGCCCGATCACGCTGTCCGGTATTGTTCAATCGAGGAAAGATCGGGCTCGATGCCGAGGCCCGGATCGTCGCCCAACGTCACCGTGCCATCGCTCACATCGGCGACCGGACCGCACAAGCGATCCCGTAGCGGGTTGTCGTTGGCATCGACCTCCAGCAAGCCGTCGCCGCCAACACCGGCGAGCAGATGCGCCGACGTCAGCAACCCAATGCCGCCACCGAGATAATGCGGACAGAACCTTTTGCCAGCTGTCAGGATATCGCGCGCGATCGCGGCGCAGGCGGTCAATCCGCCCCATTTGGCGATGTCGGGCTGCACCACAGACAATACGTTATCGCCAAGCACCTGCGCGAAGCCCTCACGGCTTGCGATATTCTCGCCCGCCGCAATCGGCACCTCGCTGCGTTTGCGCAAAGCCTGCCATTCCTGCCACGGCCGATCCGCACGAATGGGTTCTTCCAGCCAGGCAAGATCGAATTCGGCTAGCGCAGGGACAAGCTCCAGCGCGCGCTCGATCGACCAGCCCTGATTGGCGTCGGCCGCCAGCATACCGGTACCCACCAGCGCACGAAGCGCCGCCAAATTGGCGCGATCGGCCGCTGGCTCGAAACCGATTTTCAATTTCAACGCGCGATGCCCCCGGCTCATCGCGGCTTCGGCCGTCTCACGAGAGCCGGTTGGGTTGATGCCGCTAGCATAGACCTTGATCATATTTCCTTGGCCGCCAAGCAGCTTCCACAACGCCGTGTTGCGGCGCCGCGCGACGAGATCCCAGATCGCGAGATCGATGCCCGCAATCGCCTGCGCGAACGGTCCGGGCTCGCCGGATTGCAGCGCGAGCACCGAGGTGCCCTGCGTCACGGCCTCAAAAATTTCCGATGGTTCGCTGACGGCACGCCCGCATATGCCCGGCGCCAGCACTTCGTTGACGAGCCGCGCGCGGTGCTCGGCGCCGGTCGATGGAAAATTCGACCAGACTTCGCCCCAGCCGGCATGGCCGTCCCCGTCCTCGACCCGAACGAACACCGCGGGCCGGTTCAACATCCGGCCGAACGAAGTAACGACCGGCGTCGCCAGGGGATAGCGGTAGCAGAAGGCCTGGACGCTCCGGATGGTAAAGATCTGCGATGTCATTCCCGTCATCCGAAAGTGCGGCTCGACGCCTCTTGTATGGTCATCCTATCTATAATATGACCTTGTCCAGTTCAACCGTAATTGCAACCGGAAACGCCAGATATGAAGGGAAGTGTCGCGAGACGCTTTTTATTGGGGCTCACACCGTGGGTCGGCGCGGTCGTGCTTTGGTATGCCGTGCGCTGGAGCGGTTTAGTCAACGCCGCACTGATCCCCGCGCCACACCAAGTCGCAGCGAAATTCGTCGAGCTGTTGCTGCATGAAGGCCTGCTGATCGATATCTACGCTTCGACCCGCCGCGTCTTGATAGGGGTCGCGCTCGGCATCTCCGCCGCCGTTCCCGTCGGATTCCTACTTGGCTGGTACCGGCCGGCGCGCACCTTCGCCGATCCCATGATCAATTTCTTTCGCGCCCTGCCTCCGATCGCGCTGATTCCGCTGGTCATCGTCTATTTCGGAATCGACGAGGTCGCAAAGTTGGTGATCCTGTTTTATGCCTCGTTCTTTTCCGGCGTCATCGTGATGTACGAAGGCGTCGCGCAGATCACCCCGCTCTATATACGCGTCGCGAAAACGCTCGGCGCCGGCGAATTTGAGATCTTCCGCAAAGTCATCATTCCGCTCACGGTGCCGCACATCCTAACCGCACTGCGCGTGGCGCTCGGTGTGGCTTGGGCAACGCTCGTGGCCTCCGAACTCGTCGCCGCGCAACGCGGGCTCGGCGCCATGATCCAGAATGCCTCGACCTATTTCCTGCTCGACGTCATCTATGTCGGCATCATCTGCATCGGCCTCATCGCGCTGGTCATGGACTTGATCCTGCGCAAGATCAGCGCCCGCCTGCTGGCGTGGCAGGAACGAGCCGCGTCATGAACACAACCGCGACAAGCGCCAGGCGCGTACAGTTCAATCACGTGTCGCTGACCTTCGGCACGCCGAAGGGTCCGCTCAAGGTCGTCGAGGACGTCACCTACGACATCAACGACGGCGATTTCATCGCCGTGATCGGTCCATCCGGCTGCGGCAAGACCACGATGATGAGCATGCTGGCCGGCTTTCAGAAACCGACCACCGGCCAGGTGCTGTTCGACGGCAGCCCCGTGAAGGGACCGGGTCCCGAACGTGGCGTCATTTTTCAGGAATATGGTGTATTCCCGTGGCTGACGGTGAAGCAGAACATCGCCTTCGGCCTGCAACTGAAGGCCAACCATGTCGCCGCCACCGAACGCGAGCAGATTTGCGCACACTATCTTGACCTCATGGGCCTTTCGGATTTCGCCAATTCCTATCCGAAGCACCTGTCCGGTGGGATGCGGCAGCGGCTCGCCATCGCGCGGGCCTATGCCGTGAAGCCGCAATTTCTCCTGATGGACGAGCCGTTCGGCGCGCTCGATGCCCAGACCCGGTCCAATATGCAGAACCTGCTGCTTCGGGTGCTGGCGACCGAGGGCAAGACCGTCATGCTGATCACCCATTCGGTCGAGGAAGCGATTTATCTCGCCTCCCGTATCGTGGTGGTGACGGCGCGCCCGGCCCGGATCAAGGAGATCATCGAGGTCCCATTTGCCTATCCGCGCGACGAATCGATTCAGGAGCGGGCCGAATTCGGCGAGTTGCGCAGCCACATCCGCGAACTCGTCATGAACGAATACCGGGCACAGCAAGCGCAGATGCGCCCGGTGTCATTTTCGGAATAATAGATAAAATCAAACGGAGGGAGAAAACCATGGATCGGCGTCAATTTCTGACGACAACGGCCGGCGTTGCGCTTGGGGCCTTTGCAACTTCCGCACCCGCGATCGCGCAGGCCAAGACAAAAATCCGCGTCGGCTATCTCCACACGGTTGCGGTCGACGGCCAGATCTGGACTGGCATGGACCAGGGCTTTTTCGACAAGCAGGGGCTCGATCTCGAACTGCGCCAATTCAATACCGGGCTCGAAATCTTCCAGGCCCTGATCGGCGGCAGCCTCGACGTACTCGCCACCGGCGCGGTGCTCTCGAATTTCCCGGCGCGCAACCAGGGCAAGGTGTTCCTGATCAACGACATCGAGGTCGCAACCGCGCAGCTTTGGGTGCGGGCCGATCAGGGCATCAAGACCTTCGCGGATCTGAAAGGCAAACGCATTGCGACCGCAACCGGCACCACCGCGCATGTCTTCCTCGACAAGGCGCTGCGCGCCAACAAAATCGACCCCAAGGATGTCGAGTTGCTCAACCAGAGCATGCCCGCGGCGGTGACGTCGTTCATCTCCGGCGCCGTTCCGGCCGTGGCGCTCTGGGTGCCCTTCAACATCACCGTGCGCGACAAGGTCCCCGGCGCGGTCAAGCTTGCGGACGCGTCCGCCTTTTATCCGCAAGCCGCGATCGTCGGCGGCTGGGCCGCCGCCAACGACTATTATGAGCCCAACAAGGAAACACTCGCCAAGCTGATCAAGGGATGGGCGGAGGCCAACGACTACATCATCGGGAACAGCAAGGAAGCGATGGAAGCCTTGCAAAAGGCGCATTACAGCCAGACCCCGCTCTCCGACATCAATGAGCAGTTCAAGGCGCAGAAGATGTTCTCTTCCCGCGACTGGAAGCGGCTCTATTCGGACGCCACCGTGACCAACTGGCTGCAGCAATCGACCGACTTCTTCATGGCCAACGCAGGCGTCAAGGACTTCACGCCGGCGAGCAAATATTTCGATCCGAGCCTTTATCTCCAGACGATCGCCTGACTGGAGCGCGAAGGGCGGCTACACGGCCGCTGTTCGCACAAAGAGCTCGGAAAAAGCAAGGTGCCGGGCTGGCGCCTTCGCGACGCGCCCGATATCGTTCCTTGCCATATAAAAGAGATCGGAGGAAACGATGTTCAAAGCAGCGGCGCAGGCTGCCGTACTTCTCGCTTTAGGGGCGGCTCCATCGGCCGCGCAGACGCCCTACCCTTCGCGCCCCGTCACGATGGTCGTCCCCTTTTCCGTCGGCGGATCGACCGATCTGATCGCGCGGGTGCTGACCAAATACATGTCGCCCATCCTCGGACAGCCCGTCGTCGTTGAGGACAAGGGCGGCGCCGACGGCGCGATTGGCTCGGCCTACGTGACGCGCGCGGCGCCGGACGGATATACGATCGTGCTGGCCACGACGAGCACCCATGTCATCAATCCCCTGCTCTACAAGGACATCCAGTACAACCCGGTTGAAGACTTTCAGCCGGTCTCGCTGGTCGCGCAGGCCCCGAACATTCTGGTTTCAAGCCCGGGCTTCGATGCCAGGTCCGTTAGCGACGTGATCGCCCGCGCCAAGGCGGCTCCCGGCACACTGAACGTCGCGACTGGCGCAACGATGCATCTTCTGAATGCGGCGATGTTCAAGAGCATGGCGAACGTCAGCTGGGTCGACGTCCCCTATAAAGGCAGCGGACCTGCGCTGAACGATCTGATGGCCGGACAGGTCGACCTGATGTTCGACCAGCTGCCGTCCTCGCTCGCCCAGGTGCAGGGCGGCCGGCTGAAGGCAATCGCAGTGACCTCCGCTAAGCGCACGTCGGTCGCGCCCGATATTCCGACCGTGGCCGAGTCGGGGCTGCCCGCTTTCGAAGCGGTCTCCTGGTGGGGCGTCCTCGCGCCGCCGAAAACGCCGCCCGAAATCGTTGCAAAGCTGAACGCCGCCATCCATGCCGCGCTTGCCGACCCGAATCTTGCTGACATCTTCAAGACCATGGGCCTTGAAGCCCGGCAGAGCACGCCGGAAGAATTCTCCCGGCTGCTGATCGAAGAGCGCGCCAAATGGCAGAAGGTGATCGCCGACAACAATATCGTGGTGAATTGATCGGGACCAACCGGAAGCAGCTACGCCGATTTGACGAGCCTCAGTCGAACCAGCCCTGCCGCTTGAACCAGAACAACGGCAATAGCCCGCTGGCAATCACGGCCAGGCAGGCCAGCGGATAGCCGAGCGTCCAGTTCAGTTCCGGCATGTTCTTGAAATTCATGCCCCAGACACCAACCAGAATCGTCGGCGGCACGCCGACGACAGACACGATGGTTAGAATCTTGAAGAGATCGTTCTGCTGGATATTGATGAAACCGAGAACGGCATCCAGCAGCAGCTGGATCTTGTCCGACAATCGCGTCTCATAGTCGCTCAGGGAGGCAACATCCTTCGAGACGGCCTTCAAGCGAGTCCTTGCAGCGGGCACGATCCATTCACTGGCGACGTCACCGGCAAAGGTTGCGATCCGGCCGACGCCGAGCAAGACATCGCGCGCCTTGGCCAACCGCTCCGCGAGTACACCTACATTCTCCAGCGCTTCACGCAGCCTACGGCTGGAGCGGACCGGACGTTTCGTACGGATCAGCCCTCCCCTGAATATCGCCCTCGACAGATCGTCAATCGTCGCACCGAGATGCTCAAGAACATCGGCGCCGCGATCGACCATCTCTTCGAGCAGGCTCGTGAACACGCTCATGCCGTTCTGCAAACTATCGTCGGAAGTAATCCGCTGTGCGACATTGTCGAAAATCGACAGCTGCGAAAACCGAACGGTCACGAGCGCACGCGGTCCGATGATGAATCCAACCGATGTCAAATAGGCTTCGCCGTCCTCATCTTGCCGCACGGCCGGCGAACTGAGATAAAGCAGACCGTGATCGAAGATCAACCGGCTCGACGCTTCGATCTCGCTCAACGCGTCTTCGGACGGCACCCGTATCTTCAGCACCCGTTCGACGAACTGCTTCTCTTCCGCCGACGGCGTCACAAGATCGATCCAGATGATCTCCGGAGCAAGCTCGGGGCCGGCGCTTCGCCAATCGTCGCTTTGGCTCCGGTACATTCTCAGCAAGGCAATCGGTCTCCATTCACAGCGATTCTATGCCGATTGTAACCCGCCAGCCGCATGACTCGTTCCAGGACGCACAGGATCGGTCCGATGGTAAGATCCCGCCGCGCACCCCAGCGCCATCAGCCCCGGACGCCGACGCGATATTTCAGAACCCGCGTCTCGGCTGGAGCAATATGCATCAGGCCCGGCTTGTGAATGAAGTCCTCATCGATGGCCTCCGGACTGGCAAAGCCGCGCCAGGGCTCGACACAGATGAACGGCGCGCCGCCAGGCTTCGACCAGATTCCAAGCTCCTGGAATCCGTCCCAGGATAATTCGATCGATGGGCCACGATCGGCGCCATAGCGGACCGATGTGCTCACCAGCCGATCCAGGATGATGGCATCGTCGTCGAACAGCCGCTCCGACAGCGCCAATTTTCTGCCGTTGACCGGACTGGTTTCCGGCATCGCCCGCATCAGGCCGCCGCGCAGCCGCCGGATCGGCGCGGACTCATCATGCGAGAACGTGATCTCGTAGTCTTCCTTGGCGAGACCCGGCAGCAACGGCCAATTGAACGCCGGATGGGCGCCGATCGAGGCCGGCAGCATCCCCTCACCGGTATTGGTCACTTCAAAGGTGACGTCGAGGCCGGAATTGGCGACCGCGAAAGCAACTACCAGCCGGTACGCGAATGGATAGCGCTTGCGGGTCTCCGCATTGTCGGTGAGGAGCAGCGCGCATGAGGCAGGCTCGCGCGCCACCCAATCGAACCGCAGATCGCGCGCAAAACCGTGCTGCGTCATCGGGTAGGTTTTGCCGTTGTGTCGCAACACGTCGTCCTTCAAACGGCCGACGATCGGGAACAACAGCGGCGAATGGCGCGGCCATTGCGGTCCGGCCTGCCACAGCAGTTCACGCCCGTCGGCGTTCTTCAGCGAACAGAGTTCGGCGCCGTCAGCCTTGACGGCTGCCGTGATCCCGCCGCCGCGAAGGGTGTGGACCTCACCGGCCATATCCGCACCTGGATGATGTCGCCCGAAACGACCACCGTCATAGCGCGCCAAGCGGTGCGGCGTCGAGCCCCCGTTCAGGAACTGATTTTGGCTTTCCTCGCCGTGATCTGCTGCAACGCCCAGCGCGCATTCTTGCGTACCTCGGGATCGGAATCGTTGGCCACCAGCGCCAGAAACGGCTCGGCAGCGGAATCGGCGATCTCGCCCAGCGCTGCGGCGGATTCTTTACGCAAATTGGCCTGCTCGTGCGTGATGCAGCCGCCGATCGGCCGCACCGCGCGATCGACCTTCATCTTGCCGAGGCTTCGGATCGCCTTGAGCCGCACCTGCCAGAATGCGTCCGACAACGCCGCGATCAATTGATCCGCCGCGACCAGCCCGTTGGCGTTCGAGCCGAGGGTTTCCGCGGCCATCTCGCGGACCATCCAGTCCTCGTCCTTTAACGCGCGGGTGATCGAATCGGCTGCGGGCTTCATCTGCGAAAAGGCCAGCGCGCTGACGGCGGCGCGCCGGACATGGGCGTCCGGATCGGCGGTCGAGGCGGTCAGCGCCGGAATGGATTCCTCGAGTTTCAGAAAGCCGATCACGCCGATGGCCTGGACGCGAACCGCGGCATCCGCATCCTGCAGCGCTTCCAGCGCGGGCTTCAGCGTATCCTTGCGCCGCAACTCCTTCAGCGCCCGCAGCGCGCCCATCCGCACGAAGGCATGTCCATGTGTGACCAGCGGCAGGATCGCGTCGGCGCAGGCCGGATCCTTAAATTCGGCCATGCTGTCGGCAGCGGCGGAGGCAACGATCGGTTCGGGATCGACCAGCAATTGGGCCAGCGCCGCCGCCGATTCCGGGCCGTCGAATTCGCCGAGCGCCATCGCGACCTGCTGGCGCACCCCCGCGTCGGGATCAGAGACCATGTTCTTGAGATATCCGACGGCAGCCGGATCGCCGGATTGCCCGAGTGCTATGATCGCGACGCGGCGCTCGCCGGGATCGGCGGCCTGAAGACGCTCGTCCGCGTCCTCGAGATCATCGTAGGATTCGAACGGACTCGACATGGCAGCCTCTACTTCAGGAGATAGGGAATATTGACGGTGACGGCGCCGGTCGGGCAATCGGCCTCGCACGGCATGCAGTACCAGCATTCGTCATAGGCCATATAGGCCTTGCCGGTCATGTCGCTGATGCGCAGCACATCGAGCGGACAGACATCGACGCAGACGGTGCAGCCCTTGTCCGCGATGCATTTGACGTCATCGACGACGACCGGCACGGAAGTCTGGTAACTGGCGAGAGGCATGATTGGTCTCCTGTTGGACGTGTTCGCAGCAATGTCAGGCGCTGGCGCGGATGCGCTGCTTGTCATAGAGGTCCTTCTCGTCATCGGCGACCGGGACCACATAAGGCTGCACGGCACGTTTCTCGCTGGTCATCCTGCCGTCCTTCTTGCTCAGAAGGGTGTGGCAGAACCAGTTCTCGTTGTCCTTGTCCGGGAAATCGGTCCGCAAATGATAGAGGCCCCAGCGGCTTTCCTCGCGATAGAGCGATGCGTGGGCGGCCATGTCGGCGCAGTCCAGAATCGACTGGGTCTCGAGCGCGCGCAATAGCTCGTGCGCGTTGCGCGCGATCATCTGCTGCTCCATATCCTGCCGCACTTCGGCAAGGCGGCGCTGGCCAAGCTCGAACTTGCGCGTGACCTTCGGCGGTTGCAGATAATCGTTCACGAGACGGCGGGCCTTGTATTCGATCTGGTTCGGTGGAATGCCGTCCTCTCGCCTGGTCGGCGCCATCACGCGGTCGTACTCCTTGGCGACGTCGGCGGCGTCGAAATCCGCGAAGTCATGGTTGTCGGCGAACTCCATCGCGTCGGTGCCGGCAACGGAGCCATTGGTGAAGGCGCCGAGCATGTAATTGTGCGGCACGCTCGCCATGTCGCCGGCGGCATAAAGTCCCGGCACGGTGGTGCGCGCGAAATCATCGACGAAGACGCCGGAGGCGCTGTGCCCCGAACAGAATCCGATCTCGGAGATATGCATCTCGATCGATTCGGTCCGGTAGTTCGTTCCACGCCCCTCCTGGAACCGTCCGCGCGTCGGCCGCTCGACCTTGTGCAACGTCGATTCGATCTCCTCGATGGTCTTGTCGTGAAGATGCTTCAACTGAAGGAACACCGGCCCCTTGCCGGAGAGCAGTTCGTTGTAGAATTCGAGCATCATCTGGCCCGACCAGTAGTCGCATTCGATGAAGCGGTTGCCTTCGTTGTTGGCGGTGAACGCGCCGAAAGGGCCGGCGACATAGGCGCAGGCCGGCCCGTTGTAATCCTTGATCAACGGATTGATCTGGAAACATTCGAGGTTCGCGAGCGCGGCGCCGGCATGATAGGCCATCGCGTAGCCGTCGCCGGAATTGGCGGCGTTTTCATAGGTCCCGAACATGTAGCCCGAGGTCGGCAGGCCCAGACGGCCGGCCGCGCCCATGCAGAGAATGACGGCCTTGGCCTTGATAACCAGCATTTCGGCGGTGCGGGTGTTGATGCTGATCGCGCCGGCGACGCGGCCATCGCCCGACGTCAGCAGGCGCGTCGCCATGTAGCGGTTCGAGATCAGGATGCGGGCACGACGAAGCTGCCGGTAAAGCGCTTTCTTGACCGTCTCGCCGTTCGGCATCGGCAGCACATAGGTGCCGATATGATGCACCTTCTTGACCGCGTAATCACCGTTCTCGTTCTTGAGAAAGCGGATGCCGAAACTATCGAGTTCCTCGATGATTCCGTAACAGTTTTGCGCGTATTTATAGACCGCCTTCTGGTCGACGATACCGTCGTTCGCGATGGTGATTTCCTTGGTGTATTGCTCCGGCGTCGCGTAGCCGGGAATGACGGCGTTGTTCAGCCCGTCCATGCCCATCGAGATCGCGCCGGAGCGCTTGACGTTCGCCTTCTCCAGCAGAACGACATTCGCCTTCGGATTTTTCAATTTCGCCTTCAGCGCCGCCATCGGCCCGGCCGTGCCGCCGCCGATCACCAGCACGTCGCAGGATACTTCCGAAGATCCGCCGACTATCTCATCCATGGCCATCGTTGTCTCCTGGTTCGCCGGCGCTGTGGCCGCCATCGTGCTAGGGTCGTTCAGGCGGCTGTCCGGCGATAGCAATTAGTTGTCGCCGGAACGAGAATTCCAAGGTTTGGCCCATTTGCCTCTATCGAAGCGGCTCCTTGGTCAACAAAGAGGCAAGCGCGCTCCTACCGCTCGACGAAGGCCTTCTCGATCACAAAATGACCGGGCTCGCTGTGATTGCCTTCGGTGAAGCCGTGGCCGGTGAACATGGCATGGAGTTCCTCCAGCATGCCGGGGCTGCCGCACAGCATCACGCGATCAGTCTCGCGATCGAGCCCTGAAAGTCCGACATCGTGGAAAAGCTGGTTCGACGCGATCAGGTCGGTGATCCGGCCGCGGTTGCGGAATGGCTCGCGGGTCACGGTCGGATAATAGACCAGCTTGTCGGCGATCAGCGGTCCGAACAATTCATCCTGCCGGAGCTTCTCGACGAGACGTTCGCCATAGGCGAGTTCGGAGACTTGGCGGCAACCATGCGCCAGAACGATGGTTTCGTAATTCTCGTAAATATCCGGATCCTTGATCAGGCTGGCGAACGGCGCCAGCCCCGTGCCGGTCGACAGCAACAGCAGCCGTTTGCCGGGAATCAGGTTTCCGGTGATCAGCGTGCCCGTAGCCTTGCGTCCGACCAGGATCGGGTCGCCTTCCCTGATTTTCTGGAGCCGAGAGGTGAGCGGCCCGTCGGCGACCTTGATGCTGAAGAATTCGAGTGTCTCTTCGTGGTTGGCGCTGGCCATGCTGTAGGCGCGCAGCAGTGGCCGACCTTCGATTTCAAGCCCGATCATGACGAACTGGCCATTCTGGAAGCGGAAGCCGGGATCGCGGGTCGCGGTGAAGCTGAACAGGGAATCGGTCCAATGCTGTACCGACAGCACTGTTTCGGTCTGAAAAGCGCTCATCGTCCGCCTCTCCTTCGCTTTGTCCGATCGTCAAAAGCGCATGGCATGCACTGCGATCGAACGTTTCGACGAGAGACGGATTCCGCGCAACGCTGAACATCGATTCCCGGTCGATTAGTTTCACATTTCGCCAGGACAGGTTAAACACTGCATCAGCGACCACTGAATTTTATCAGGATGCGGCGGAAGCAGAAGCCGATCCGGAAAGTTTGGAGCAAAACGGCTGGCCGACCGATGCGGCAGGCAATTAGTTGCTATCCAACCGGCAAGCGACGCCTTAATTGTTCTTTGCGAGGGGTCTGGCCGTGACAATAGCCGCGATGGTTGCACCGACAGTGGTCGATTGCGGAGTGAATTCCGATCTGGCGTCGCTTTCGCTGACGACATCGGATGGGCGACAACTTGCGCTTACGGCAGAGGCGCTTCGCGCGGCCTGTAAATGCGCGCACTGTACGCGCGCGCGTTTTGACGGGCGTTTTCCGCAAAACTTCCCGGGTATCGCGATCGTGGAAGTGGCCGATCTCGGCTACGGCCTGAACATTTCCTTCTCGGACGGGCACAACCGCGGCATCTATCCCAAGACCTATCTATTGGATCTCACCACCCTTTGATTTCACTTGCTTTTTCGGCCCCGAGGCCGGATGCCCGGGAGACCACTCGGATCTGTTGTCTGGCATGAAGATTGCTGCTTTCTGGATTGGTTCTAAGTCATCCGGAGGCTAGTCATGTTGCAGATCGCGAGCGGAGTGCGCGGCGGTACGCCTTCAGCGTCCGGACCCGCGGGACCGAGCGCGAACTCATCGCTGCTGCTCACCGAAAGCCCGCAATGGATCGGCGGCCCACCATCGCTGATCGAAAGGCTGACGCCGCGGGAGCGGGAGATCGTCCTCAAGCAGGGCCGCCGCAAGGTTCTCAACCGCGGCCAGACGCTGTTCAGCCAGGGCGCGAAGCATGACGGCATCTACCTGATCGAGAGCGGCCGCATCCGCGTGTTCTACACCTCGCCGCAAGGGCGCGAGATCACGCTGGCCTATTGGCGCGCCGGCAATTTCGTCGGCGGCCCGGAGGTGTTCGGCGGCGGCATCCACCAATGGTCGGGCCTTGCCTCGAGCAATTGCAGCGTCGTCCATCTTCCCGGCAAGGAGCTGCGAACGCTAGCAACCGAGATTCCGAATCTTGCGATCGGACTGATCGAGGGGCTGACCTTCAAGGGCAAATGCTATTCCGCCCTGGCGCAAATGCTGGGCACCCGTTCGATCACGCAGCGGCTCGCGCATCTGCTGCTGCATCTGATGAATCTCTACGGCGTCGAGGATCCCGACGGGGTGGTGATCGCCGCGGCGTTCACCCATGCCGATCTCGCGCATATGGTGGGCGCAACCCGGCAATGGGTCACGATCAGCCTGAAGCGGATGCAGGAAAAGCGAATCGTCCTGACCAAGCGGTCCCAGATCGTGGTCTGCCGTCCGGATGTGCTGGAGGAAATGCGCGGGCAGGCGGTGGATTAATTAAAAGGATTGCGGATTAAAGCCGCTGCATATGCAATTGGCTTTGAGCACCGAAATTGCCCAACGACTATGCAACGGGCTTTTCCCGGCAACTAATCCACCATAACGGCCAGTCCTCATTTGCCCGGAGCGCCCCGCCAACCAATCATGGTAGCCGCAGAACATCCAACCGAATGAGGATGAGAATGGCCCGCCACGCTCCCGCACTCTCGATCGCATTGTCAGTTGCATCTCTGGCCCTGATGCTGGCGCAGCCGGCCGTAGCGGAAACCGTCACGATCGGCATCGGCACACAGGATACCACGACGAACACGGTCACGACCGGAACAGTGATCCGGCAACTGCATCTGCTGGAAAAATACCTGCCGACGACGGGAAAATATGCCGACATCAAATTCGACATCGAATGGCAGAATTTCACCTCCGGGCCGCCCGTCACCAACGCGATGATGGCGGACAAGCTGCAATTCGGCATGATGGGCGATTATCCGCTGATCGTGAACGGCTTCACCTTCGAGAACAATCCCGACAGCAAGAGCCGCCTGATCGCGGTTTCGGCCTACAGCCTGTCGGGCTCGGGCAACGGCATCGTCGTCCACAAGGACTCGCCCTATTACGAACTCTCCGATCTCAAGGGCAAGCTCGTCAGCGTGCCCTTTGGCTCCGCTGCCCACGGCATGGTGCTGAAGGCGATGCAGGACCGCGGGCTGCCGCCGGACTACTTCCAACTGGTCAGCCAGACGCCCGAAGTCGGCTCGACCAATCTGCAGGAAAAGAAGATCGACGCGCATGCCGACTTCGTTCCGTTCGCGGAGCTGTTGCCGTTCCGCGGCTTTGCGCGAAAAATCTTTGACGGTGTGGAGACGAATCTCCCGACCTGGCACGGCGTCGTCGTCCGCACCGACTTCGCGGAAAAATATCCCGAGGTGGTCGTCGCCTATATCAAGGCGGTCATCGCCGCCAATCAGTGGCTCAAGGCGGACCCGAAAGCCGCGGCCGAGAAGATCCAGGAATGGACCGGCATCAACAAGGAAGTCGTCTACATTTTCCTCGGGCCCGGCGGCAACATGACGCTCGATCCGACCGTCAAGCCGCAGCTCATCGATGCCGCGGCGGCCGACGTCAAGGTGCTGCAGAACCTCGGCCGCATGAAGGAGTTCGATCCAAAGAAATGGGTCGCCGATTCCTACATCCGCAAGGCCTATGCCGAGATGAAGCTCGATTACGACGCCGAGCTCGCCAGCACCAAGAACTACGAAGTCTCCGGCGAGGACAAGTTCTGCAAGAAGCCGATCACGGAACCTCGCAAATCCGGCGAAGTGTGGGTTGACGATGAAGGCATCCTGCCCTTCAGCAGCGCCATGTGTGCGCTCGGCGCCTATGCGGACTTCAAGGCCAAGGGCAAGAAGATCGACGTCGCCTATGTCTTCGACACCGCGCGCGGGATCAAGCTGTTTGCCGATCAGGCCTTCTATGCCGTAGGCAGCGGCGATGTTGAGCCATTCCTGTTGAAGAAGGATGCCGAGGCCTACGCCGCCAAGAACAACGGCAAGGTGCTTGGCTTCGAGGACGCCGTGAAGGCAGCCGTCAGTGGGGGCAAGACGTGAGCAGTTCCGCGCTCGTACGGCATCCGGCGGAAGCCGAGGCTCCGGCGGCCGCGGCGGAACAGGCGCCGGCCGTGACACCACCGCACCAAACGGCCACGTTCGGGGCGATGGCCGCACGCTGGTATCGGCTCAACAAGGGCAGGCTGCGCGCGATCGCGGTCGGCTCGATCTCGCTGATCGTGTTTCTGGTCGCCTGGCATCTCCTAACGAAATACCGCGTGGTATTCTTCGTCCGCTTCACCAACGTACCCTCGCCGCTTGCGGTCTATGACAGCTTCAAGCGCGCGATCCACGACCCGATGTTTCTCATGCATGTGGCGTTGAGCTGCCGCCGCATCCTGCTCGGCTTCACACTCGCGGCGCTGGTCGCGGTGCCGCTCGGGCTGGTGATGGGCCGGTTCAAGCTGATTCACGAAATGATCTTCCCGGTCTCCGAAGTGCTGCGTCCGATCCCCGCGATCGCATGGGTTCCGATGGCGATCATGCTGTGGCCGACCAACGAGCAGAGCATCGTCTTCATCACCTTCCTTGGCTCGTTCTTCCCGATCCTGGTGAATACGTTGCACGGGATGACGCTGGTCGATCCGGTGCTGGTGCGCGCCGCGCGCTGCCTCGGCGCCCGGGAAGCCGCGATCTTCCGCGAAGTGTATTTCCCAGCCTCGCTGCCGCACATCTTCACCGGACTTACCGTGGGCATGGGCGTGGCCTGGGTATCGCTGATCGCGGCCGAAATGATCTCCGGCCAATACGGCATCGGCTATTTCACCTGGGAAGCCTATTCGCTGGTCCAATACTCCGACATCGCGCTCGGCATGATCGCGATCGGCGTGCTCGGCCTGACCTCGAGCCTGCTGATACGCGCCATCGGACGGCTGGTGATGCCCTGGGGGCGAGCATGAACCTGATTGACACCAAGAGCGCCGCAGCAACGACGACCAAAGGCCACGTCGACGTCAAAAATTTCTCGCTGAGCTACGAGACCATCGACGGCTCTTTCGAAGCCGTCACCGACACTCAAATTCACGTCAAGCCAGGCGAATTCGTTTCGATCATCGGTCCCTCCGGCTGCGGGAAATCGACGCTGCTGAACGCGGTCGCGGGTTTCCTCAAGCCCACCACCGGCACCGTGACCGTCGACGGCGAACTGGTGAAGGGACCGAGCGCCGAACGCGGCATGGTGTTCCAGCAATATTCATTGTTCCCCTGGAAGACGGTGCGCGAAAATGTCGAATTCGGCATGAAGATGCGCGGCATGGATCGTTCGCAGCGTGAACGCGCGGCGCGCACCCTGCTCGGCCTCGCCGGGCTCGAGGCGTTCGAGAAGCATTATCCCGACCGCCTTTCCGGCGGCATGAAGCAGCGCGTCGGCATCGTCCGCGCGCTGGCCACGGGACCGAAAGTGCTGCTGCTGGATGAGCCGTTCGGCGCGCTCGACGCGCAGACGCGCGTGATCATGCAGCAGATCCTCACCAATATGTGGCAGCGGCTGAAGATATCGGTCCTCTTCGTCACCCACGATATCGACGAGGCGATCTTCCTCTCCGACCGCGTCTACTGCATGACCGCGCGTCCCGGCTCGATCAAGGCGGAGATTCCGATTCCGCTGGAACGTCCGCGCCAGCAGTCCATGATGATGTCGTCTGAATTTCTGGCGCTGCGGCGCGGGCTGATGTCCCTGATCCGGGAAGAGAGCCTGAAGGCGATGGGCGGCGAGATCACCGATCTCGGCATGCAGGGGCTGAATATCGAATTGCAGGGGCAATCCCTGGCCGACGTGCTTTAATTTATCGTGCTCAGTTCACTCACTCAATTCACCGGCGGATAAAGCTGCGAACGCGGACGCGTAAAGGACGTGCGGCCGCGCTTGAGGCCCCATAGCGGCTGGGCCAGCGTCGTGATGACGTCGGCCGGATTGGCAGCATCCAGAGCAACGAGATCGGCCGGTCCGCCAACCCGGATGCCATAATCCGGCAGACGCATCAGCCGCGCGGCCGAACCCGTGATCATGTCGAGGCATCCGGCGAGATCGGCGGGCCGCGATACGTGACAGACATTCGCGTAGAGGTTTGCCATCCGGACCAATGAACCGTCGCCATAGGGCGTGAACGGGTTCAGGACGTTGTTGGTGGAGATCGAGCAGGTCACGCCGGCGGCGCGTAACGGCTCGACGGGCACGACGCCGCGCGGCACTGCATGATCGTGGCTGCGGCCCATGAGGTGAAGGTCGGTCGATGGCAGCACCGTCACCGCAACACCGGCGCTGGCAAGCCGCGCGGCAATGGCGGCAAAGCGATCCGGCGGCAACAGCGACATCTGGGTGACGTGCCCGACAGCCACCCGGCCGCCCCAGCCGAATTCCTCGGTCTTGCGGCAGACATATTCGATCTGCATGCCATCGGTGGTTTCGGCAAGATCCAGATGCATGTCGATCTCGGCATCGAAGTCGCGCGCGATCGCAAAGATGCGGTCTATCTGGCGCGGCGGGTCGGTGTCGAAATACGGAGCCGCGCCGATCGTGCGCGCGCCCCGGCGCAGCCCCTCGATCAGCAGCTCCTCGGTGCCGGGATTGTTGGTCAGTCCTTCCTGCGGGAATACGCACAATTCCAGATCGATCGCCCAAGCATAGTCGCGCGCGAGCTGGCTGATGGCGTCGAAACCGATCATGCCGATGCCGGGATCCAGTTCGACATGGGTGCGCATATGCATCGCGCCATGCGCGATACAACGCTCCAGGGTTTTCTTGCCGCGTGCGTAGACGTCTTCAGCCGTGAAGTTTCGTTTGGCGGCGGCGGTCTCCCGGACCGCTTCCGCAACGGTCCCTTCCTCGATACGGCAGCGATCGAGGATGCAGGTCTTGTCGAGATGGATGTGCGTCTCGATCATGCCGGGGACGACGAGGCAGCCGGCAGCGTCCAGCTCGCGCGCGTCGGCTTGCAGCACGGGGGCTATCGCCACGATGCTGGCGCCCTGAATCCCGATATCGGCGACGCGAAGCTCGTTGTCCTGCAGCAGGCAGGCGTTTCGAATGATGAGGTCCATTAATTCACCGTCGCCGGATATGCGCCCAGATAAGTGTCGCCCGGAGCCGCGAGTTCGGAGACACTTGCCCTCGCCACGCAACCGTCCCCAAGCGGATTATCATCGATCTGGGCCGCAATTCTAAGCAAACGGTATGCCACAACCGCCGACTGTCGGGCGAATGGCCCGGATTTGATATCGGCGGGGAATGAGAGTTCGGCGCCGGTGCGATCGCAACGGCCAAAAAGCGATCGAAAATCGATCTTTATTTTCGATTGAAATAACAGATATAATGAATTTGTTCGATCAAACGGACTCGCCGATCATGGGCCATCTCAATTGGAGTTTAGCCCATGACTGCCCTGTCCCCCGATATTGGCGCCGATGACACAAGCATTAGCCCCCCGGCTGTCGAAGCCAGCCTTCCCTCGGCCTTCGGCATCTGGCCGGGCCTGGCCTTGACGGCGGCGATCGCGGCAATGGCCTTCGCGCTCCGGCAAATTCCGTATGTCTCGACGCTGAGCCCGATCATCCTGTCGATCGCGATCGGCATGACCTTTCATAATTTCGTCGGCACGCCTGCGCTCGCCAAGCCTGGCGTCGCGTTCTCGATGCGGCGCATCCTGCGCTTCTCGATCATCCTGCTCGGGCTGCAGCTCACCGCCTCGCAACTGGTGGAAGTCGGCGGTACCGGACTTGCCATCATCGCAACGACGCTGGTCGCGACCTTCCTGTTCACGGTACAGCTCGGGCGGCTGATCGGCGTCGATCGCAAGCTGGCGCAGCTGATCGCCGCCGGCACCTCGATCTGCGGCGCGTCCGCCGTGATCGCGACCAACACCGTCACCGACGCCCCGGACGAAGACGTCGCTTACGCGGTCGCCTGCGTCACCGTATTCGGTTCGATCGCGATGTTTGCCTATCCGCTGGTGCCTGATTTGCTGCATCTCGATCCGCATGCCTTCGGCCTGTGGTCGGGCGCTTCCATTCACGAGATCGCGCAGGTGGTCGCCGCCGCCTTCCAGGACGGCCGTAGCGCCGGCGAATTCGGCACCATCGCCAAGCTCGCGCGCGTGACCCTGCTGGCGCCCGTCGTGCTGTCGCTCGGATTCATCGCCGCGCGGCAGGCCCGCCACGGCGGCCAATCGACCGCCCGCGTGCCGCTGCCGTGGTTCGTGCTCGGATTCATCGCCCTGGTTGGTATCAACAGCGTAGTTTCCATTCCGGACGGGGCGCGCAGCATGATCGCAACCGTGACCACCTTCCTGCTTGCGATGGCGCTCGCCGCGATGGGGCTCGAGACCGACATCCGCAAGCTTTACGCCAAGGGGCTTCGTCCGCTGCTGCTGGGCGCCGGCGCATTTATCTTCATCTCCGGCTTCAGCCTCGTGCTGATCAAAACCCTGATGTGATGGAGGCGGCGTGACGCTCGAGCAGCTTCGCATCTTTGTCGCTGTCGCCGAACTCGAGCACATGACCCGTGCCGCGCAATCGCTCAACCTCACCCAGTCCGCCACCAGCGCCGCCATCGCGGCGCTGGAATCTCGTTATGCCACCAAGCTCTTCAACCGGATCGGCCGCCGCATCGAACTCACTGACGCCGGACGGCTGTTCGTGGTCGAGGCGCGCGCCGTGCTGGCGCGGGCTGCCGCGGCGGAAACCGTGCTCACCGATCTCGCCGGACTGTCGCTGGGATCGCTGACATTGGCCGCCAGCCAGACCGTCGGCAATTACTGGCTGCCGCCGCTGATCCACCGCTATCAATCGCTGCATCCCGGAATCAAACTGGCTTTCCGCATCGGCAATACCGAACAGGTCGCCGCCTGGGTGATCGAAGGCATTTGCGATCTCGGCCTGATCGAGGGCAACATCGACGAACCGGCGTTGGCGATCCAGCCGATCGCCGACGACGAACTCGTGCTGGTGGTGGGCGCCCGGCATCCGTGGGCGAAGCGCCGCTCGGTCGCGCCGCACGATCTTAGGGCGACACGCTGGGTGTTGCGCGAACGCGGCTCCGGCACCCGCGCCGCGTTTGAATCCGCACTGGCGAAATTCGGCGTGGCCGCGGCCGATCTCGACGTCGCGCTCGAACTGCCGTCGAACGAGGCGGTCCGCTCAGCGGTCGCGGCCGGCGCCGGCGCCACGGTGATCTCGAAACTCGTGGTGACGGCGCTGCTCAAGACCAAATCGCTGGTCGCGCTGGGTCTGCCGCTGGAGAAGCGGCATTTCTCCATCCTCCGTCACAAGGAGCGCTACCTGACCCAGGCCGAGCGGGAATTTTACCGGCTGGCCTCCGGCAAGGCGTGAACGGCTGCGCAGCCGGATTCAATCGCGCGAGCTGCGGATCGCGGTCCAGAAAGAAAATTGAGCCAGCGCACCGGCGACGACCAACACGACGGCGGAGCCCAAAGCCGGCGTCGAGCCCAGGCTTGCGGCCGAGGAACAAATCGCGCCGACTGTCATCTGCATGAAACCGTAGACACCGGATGCCGATCCGATGACTTTCGGATTGACGCTCATGGCTTCCGCAAGCGCAGGTGGGCTTGAGACGCCGACGCCGAACATAAACATGATCATCGAGCCGACGGTGATGGGAACGCTCAGCACGCCGAACAGAACCGCGCCGAGGAAAATGAACGCGCCGGCAACGCTCATCAGATTGCCGCCGATCATTTGCCGGTTGACCGCGACACGTCCCGCGATCCGGCTCGCAACAACGCTGCCGACCCACAAGGCGCCGACGATGATCGCGAGATAAATGCCGACATCTCGGCTCGGCTGACGAAGCTGCTCGGTGAAAATGAACGGCGCAGCGCTGATGAACGCATACATCGACGTCGTCGCGCAGCCGCCGCCGATGGCGTAGCCCAGAAAGGCGCGCGAGGTGATGAGTTGCCGGAAATTCGACCAGAGCTCGCCGGTCCTGCGCGCGTCGCGATGAGTGCTTCGCTGCGGCCCGGTCTCGGGCAGGAGCCTCCAGGTGATCAGGAAATTGATGAGGCCCATCGCGGTCAGCGCGAAGAAGATCGAACGCCATCCGAGCCAAGCCCCAAGCTCCGCTCCCGCCAGCGGCGCAAGGCCCGGACCGACATTGACGATCAGGCTCACGACCGCCAGCCTTCGAGTCGCCTCGTCCACCCCAACGCCGTCACGAACGATGGCCCGGCCCAGCACCAGCCCGGAACAACCGCCAATCGCCTGAAACAGCCGGGCCACCACCAGTATTCTGACATCCGGCGCCAAGGCGGCTACCAGCCCCGCGACGCTGTAGAGCAGTAGTCCAACCAGCAGCACCGGCCGGCGGCCGAATCGATCCGACAACGGGCCGTACAGCAATTGGCCGATCGCCAGCCCCAGGATGTAGATGCTGATCGTGAGTTGCAGCGAGCTCGAACTTGCGGCGAGATCCCTGGCCGCGAGCGGCAGCGCCGGCACGAAGATGTGCATCGCCAGCGTGCCGCTGAAGGTGACTGAGGCTAGAATCCACAGCGGCGCCCGCGGATTGAGCTTACTGGCTCCGCTCACCTGAGACGATCTCGTGAAATCAGACAATCCCGCGAAATGGAGCCGCACGTCGGCCTCGATATCGGCGAAAAATGGGCACTACAAACGAAATCGAAATGATCCTGGGCGACCTTGCCACTAGCCATGGGGGCTAGGGTTAGTGTGTCGCCGCCTTCGTTACCATTGCAAAATACGCAGGGTCGGCTCCGCCTGGCTCAACCCAGTCCTCCGGCAAGAGACAAAACACCAGAATTATTACCGGCGCTGGCCCTCGCGCGTTTGTCTCCCGATGCCTGCTCCAGTAAGCGAGAAACGGAGCCCGGCTGGGATGGGCAGTGCGGGTTCACCCGATCATTTCGATCAAGCCCGCTGCCCCAAATCTGGCCACGACCTCCAACGATTCCGAAACTTGCACTGCGGGCAAATATGTCTATCACCTGCGGCGCCGACCGCCTCCGAAAGGAGGCCTCCTAAAATGTGCGAGAACTTGCCAGCCTTAAACCCGGCTTGCCCGATCGGGCCTCGACTTTAAGCGCGGCTATTTTTGAACGCCAATCGATCCACGATTTGCTCCCTGCCTTGCTTTGTTGATCTCGTTTTTATTTAAAGGCGCTTTTTCCCCGAATGTGACGACGGCTCCGCTTCTGTCACAAAGCGTGAAGAACGCCGCCAAACCGGGATGGCGCAAATCCCGCGCAATGGCACGAAGCCTGCATTGGTGAATTCAACCGGGTAGTTCCCTCATGAATGAAGGTCACCATGCTTGTTACTCTCGTCGCCGTTCTCTGCAATGGCCAGCTCTGCCAGGAGAAAGTCGTCACCACCAGTGAACAGTCGGGCATCACCATGACGGCCTGCCAGGCCAACGCGCAAATGGGCATTGCCGAATGGCTCGCCAACGGCCCGTACCGCGAATGGAAGTTGCAGGGCTATAAATGCGTCCTCGGCAAATACATTCCCAAAGACGCCGCATGAGCTCGCGCGCCGGATCCTTCCGCAGGTAGATCGCGTCACTTCGATCGCCATTGAAATAACCATTGACGAATGGCTATCATTTCCATATTCGTTGAAATATGGAAAAGATAAATGTCGTTGCCGCCCTGGCCGCGCTCGCCCAGGACAATCGTCTCGATGTGTTTCGGCTGCTCGTGCAGGCCGGCCCCGAGGGCATGCCGGCCGGCGCTGTCGCCGAAGCGCTGGACCTCGCCCCCAACACGCTGACGTTTCACTTCGATCGGCTGCGAACGGCCGGGCTTGTCAGCGTGCGCCGCGACGGCCGCTCCATGATCTACGCGGCCCAATTCGAAAAGATGAATGAGCTGCTCCGCTTCCTGACCGAAAACTGCTGCGGCGGCGCGCCATGCGCTCCCGCCGCCATCTGCAAACCTTCGCGCAAGCGCGCCAAAGTGCCAGCCTGAAAGGACACACCATGAAACGACTGCATGTTCACGTCTCCGTCGAGGATCTTCCGCATTCCATCGGGTTTTACTCGGCGCTGTTTGCCGCCGACCCGGCGGTCGTGAAACCCGATTATGCGAAATGGATGCTCGACGATCCGCGGGTCAATTTCGCCATCTCGACGCGCGGCCGCCAGGCCGGCCTCGACCATCTCGGCATCCAGGCGGAAAACACCGATGAATTGCATGAGATCTATGCCCGCTTGCGCCAGGCTGGCGGCAACGTCATCGAGCAGGGCGCGACCGCCTGCTGCTACGCCACATCCGAAAAATCCTGGATCGACGACCCCGCCGGAATTGCATGGGAGACCTTCCACACGACAGGCGAAAGCACGACCTATGGCGATGGCTCCGGCGAAAACCGGGCGCGCGTCGCCCATGAAAAAATCGCCGGAGGGAAAATCGCCAATGAGAAGGAAGGCGCTTGCTGCGTGCCGCAACCGGCGGCCAAAGCCTCGGCCTGCTGCTGACGGCGGGCAACCGAATGGACGTTGTCATCTACCACAATCCCGATTGCGGAACGTCGAGGAATACGCTCGGCATGATCCGCAACGCCGGGATCGAGCCGCACGTCATCGAATATCTCAAAACGCCGCCGGCGCGCGCCATGCTCCAGCAACTGATCGCACGCATGAACATCAGCGTGCGCGCCCTGCTCCGGGAGAAAGGCACGCCGTTCCGAGAATTGGGGCTGGGCGATCCAGCACTAAGCGACGACGCGCTTCTGGATGCGATGGCGGCGCATCCCGATCCTCATCAACCGGCCCATCGTCGTCACGCCCAATGGCGTGCGGCTCTGCCGGCCATCGGAAAAAATCATCGAATTGCTGCCGCCGCAACGCGGTGACTTCGTCAAGGAAGACGGCGAACGCGTCACCGACCTGCGCAACCGGACACTAGTACAGTCGGGCGATATGCCAGGGATATCCTGAATCGGTTTGACGGCATCGCGAGATGCAGTTGTGTCGCAATCGATCGGTTGTGAACCGGATCGCGCTTCGCGTGCAAAAAGAATCCAAAAATAAAAATTGCAGGGTTCCACGCGATCGAGAGCTTTTTATACGGCAAGCAAATGCTTCGGAGCAGTCAGACGCGCAAACATCCTTGACGATAGTTGGAGTTTCGCCTTCAATCCTTTGGCCAACGGCGCTGGATGAACGGAGCATCTCATGACTTCCGAAATCGTCCTTTCAGCAGATGCTGCCCAGCCACTTGATCACCGCGAGTCCCTTGGCCTTCACCTGACTTCCGATGGCAACGGATTATCGGAGACGGAGATTGCCTCACTCGTTCAGGATATTGAACGGGATGGGTATGCCGTCCTTACCCAATATATTTCGCAGGCCGATCTGGACGCTCTCCTTCGTTTCGTGAGAGATGCGGTAGCGGCGGCGGGCAACCGGTACGTCGCGCTGAGCGGTCCGGAGCCCGTGGCCGAAACTGTGCTCGGGAAGATGACGGAATCGCCGACGCTCAAACAGCTTTGCGCGCGCATCTATGAAAGCGCAACTTCCAGGCCCGCGCCGGATCAGCCCTATTATCAAATTCTGCGATGCCTGACCGGAGACTTCGGCCGCAAACATTCGATGAATTTTCACTTCGACTCCTACGTTCTGACCCTGCTGCTCCCGATAGAAGTTCCCGCCGGCAACGACAGCGGCGAGCTGATCGTATTGCCGAATGTTCGGAGCGTCAGGCGCTGGTATGCGGCGAACCTGATCGACAAGGTCCTGCTCGACAATCCCATGACCCAGCGGATTCTCCGCGCAATGGCAAAGTTGCATCCGGAGCGATTTGTGCGCATCCCGATGGTTCCGGCAAACCTCTACTTCTTCTGGGGCTATCGATCGATCCATACCAACGCACCTTGTGATGCTGACAAGATCCGGGCCACAGCCCTCTTCCACTATGGAGACCCACACCACGACAGCAAATTGAAGAAGTGGCTGCGCCGGTCACATTGAAGGCGACAGCCCGATCGGGGCGTCGCCTTGCCCCAAACGCACGGCGATACGTTTGATATCGAACCGTCGGATCGTGCCGCTTCTCGTGCGGACCCACGCGGTCATGCCAGATCGAAGCCAACTTTCCCTTTCCACACAATAAATTTGCCGTTACCAATTGGTGGGCTGTGGTTTCGATGGGGGTGATCCGATGCTCGGCATGGAAGCCGCGGCTAGGAACTTGACGGGAGCGACAGAACACTACGAAGCGATTGTGCTGGGCGCAGGTATCACTGGTCTGGTGTCCGCATCGGTGTTGTTGGCTCAAGGCTGCCGGCGCATCCTCGTCGCCGACACTTACAATCATGTCGGGGGTAATCATATCGACTGGTCGACCGGCGATTACACCTTTGATGCCGGCAGTTTTATTTTCCAGGATGACTCGCCTTTGCTCCGGCATTTCCCGGAGTTGCTGCCCCGGTACATGGTGATCTTTCCCGACTGGGGCAGATTAAATCCGCAAGGCGTCGTGACCTCGTATCCGATCTCCGTGAAAGACGACATTTTGGGCGCCGGCCCGATGGGATGGATTCGCATATTTTCCTCGGTTCTCTATGCGCGCCTGTTTCAAAGGAAAATACGCAACGCCAAGGAATTCGCCCGGTATTGGATCGGCGGTTACTTGCTTCATAGGTCGGGTCTGGAATCCTACATGAAGCGGTTTTATGGCGTGCCGCCAGACGAGATTGATATCCAATTGGCGCAGAAGCGGATGCTCTGGATCAGCGAACATGCATCGGTGGCGAACCTGGTCCGCCGCTTATTGCCCCCGCGGCGTCAACAGAAGGGACCGACCAACCAGCAATTGATCCGTCCCAAACAAGGCTTCAGTCATCTCTACAAGGCTGCCACCGAACGGCTGGAACAAGGCGGAGCCACGTTTCTTCTGGGAGCGACCTTTCAAACTCTCGAGAGAAACGAAAAGACCTTTTTCCTTCACGTAAACGACCGGACGATTTCGTCCGACCGCGTGATATCGACGATCCCGGTCAACCATGTCGGGGCGATGTGCGGGTTCAAATCAGAACAATTGAGCAGCGTGACACTATTGAGCCTGTTCTTCAGTTTTTCCGGACAACGGGGTTTCACCCAGTCCATCCTCTATAACTTCTCGCACCAAGGCGCGTGGAAGCGTCTCACGATGCACTCGGATTTCTATGGCCACGCGAACGGCCGCGACTATTTTGCGGTCGAGGTCATTGCCGCCGATGTCGATTTTTCGGCCGAGCTCGGCGAACAGAACTTCAGGAACCATGTTCAAGCCGCGGGCCTGTTCGACGGCGATCTGAAGCTGGAAGGCAGCATGCTTCTCGAAAACGCCTATCCGATCTACAGCAAGCAATCCGGCGCACGCGCGGCTGAAACAATCCGCGCGCTTGAACATTTCGGCATTGAATCTTTCGGACGCCAGGGAGGCTTCGACTATCAGCCTACCGCCAGGGTATCCACGATAGAGGCCGAGACCGCATTAAGTCGCTGATATTTTAGCTCGTCGACCGTCGAACGACGTCGAGACCGAATTCATCCCCACCGGAACCAACGCAAATCGAACTGCGGTATCGGGTGCTGAGCACGCGGCATCATATTGTTGAACAACGCAGAATATGGGTGAACGGCACTTGGCCCCGGACCCCTTTGAGGCAGGCACGGACGAATTCAAAATTTCACCGGCATTGTGACGTTTTTAAGCCTGCTATTGAGACGATGATTTTCGTCAATGCCGGTGATACACGGATCCGCTTTGGCCCAGGCAACCGCAGCACGGGAAAGTGAGATGCCCAGATCTCCGGGATGTCAATAAAGTCGAACATGATCGATTGCCGATCGAGGCAAATGCTCGACATAAAAAGTTTTCAGGTTGGGTGGAAAGGCAAAGAGCAACATTGTGTTGCTCGATTGAAATAACCAAACCTTTTGCAGCAGCTAGACCCATGTCGAAACCCGATTCCAGCCGGATCGATGGCCTCGACTCTCTCCGCGGCTTGGCCGCTGCCGTCGTCTTGGTTCATCATTGTTATTTTATATTAAGGCGATCGGACACCGGATGGCTGAGCGACATTCGCTTCAGCCCTCTCCGCTTGTTCATCGCCGGTCATGCCGCCGTCATTGTCTTCTTTGTCCTTAGCGGCTTCGTGCTTGCACTTCCCCAAGCTTCAAAACAGATCCATGCATTCGACTTCATCGTGCGCCGAACCTGTCGAATATACATCCCGTTCGCCGCGGCTATTTTTCTTTCCGCCGCGATCGTCATTTTCGTTCCCAGAACCGATTTGATACCCGGCGCCGGAGAAGGATTGAATTTCCCCTGGCCGCATCAGTTGAATCCATCCGTTGTCGCCGGTCACCTCTTGATGCTCGGCACAACCCAGGATGTCGAACTCGATCCGCCGATCTGGAGCCTCGTTCACGAATACAGGATTTCGCTGATATTCCTCGTGCTTTTGTGGTGTATCCGGCGGCGGCCCGTGATCACGCTCGCCACGACTGTTGCCGCCGCGATAGCCGCGGCTGCCGGGCTGGTTGCAACAGGAGATGCCGATGACGGCGTCGTCATTACATCGGGAACCGTGATTGGATCCTTGTTGATCACGTTGCGATATTTACCGCTGTTTATTATCGGCGCATACATGGCCCTGGACAAAAGGGTGATTGCCGCATCGCGTGCTATCTCGCCTGCCATCAGGTTTTTCCTCATGTTGGCAGGTGCTGTCCTTTTATCCGGGCCAAGCGTGCCGGTTTGGTCCGACATCCCGCTCACAGTAGGCGCGATCATGCTGACCTTCGTCCTCGTGTCAGGATGGCAACCGTTCTTTCTTAAAGCGAAAGTCTCGCGGTGGTTGGGGCGCGTCTCGTTCAGTCTTTATTTGGTGCATGTGCCGATCATCATCGCTTCCTGCTTTTTGTTGACGAGCATCATGCCTGTCGAAGCCGCGGTCTTGCTGGGAGCCTGCCTTTCTCTCCTGGGTGCCCAGTTCATGTATGTAACGGTCGAAGCCAACGCACATAAGCTCGGCAAATATCTCGGGAACATCATACAAAAAGCGTCACCTAAAAAGGTCACGCCGATACAGTCGTAACGATGGATCACAAGCCGGACGAACTTCGGCGATTTCCTTAAGTCCAACGCCAGCTTAGGGCGAGCTCCACGGTGTTTTCGAGCGAAGTGAATTCCGGTTCGCGTGAAGAAAAAGGCGTGAAAACAAAATGTTAGAGCCCGGTTTTGACTCAATCAAAATCGATAAGGCTCTACTGAAGCCGCATTGAATGAAGCTGTCTTGCAAGATGCAGGAACACCCAAGGCGACGTGTCCCATCGCTCCACGGATGCAAAAGTGCGTCAGCCGTCCCGAAGATGTTCTGTTTCCGGTTTGGAGAAAGAAACCGGCTTGCGCTGAACGACAGAGAAGATCATCCGGCTGACCAATCCCAGAAAATAGCTGCCCTGGAGAATTACCTGCGAGACGATGATCGCCAATATGGTGCCCGAGACGCCATAATCACGGGAAAATGCGAAGGCCAGTGAAATCACCAATAATAACGTGACGGCCCCCAACAGAAACCGCAAGCGGAAGACCAAGCCGATAGCCACCCCCAATATCGCAAGTACGATGGCGGCGTATCCCATCCGGCAGCCCTCCTCGTCAGCAACGGTCAACGTCCACGCCCGCTATCCGGAAGCTAAGGCCCACAACCCACACCACCGGAAACCTCGTCCACTCAACCGCATTATCCTGTCCCAGCTCGCCGAGCGGAATCCGATCGACTGGAACACGGAGTTTCATCAAGTTCCATAAAAAAACGCCAAAAATTCCAATGAGCACCGCTGGCTTTGTGGGAAACCGGCAATTTGTCGGCGGGCATGTGGTAATATGTAACCGTCCGCTTATCGACTTAACATCGAATTTTATTCTCCGTCGTTTGGTGCCATGAATTTTCGCCAGCGAACGTACCCAGCCACCGAAACGCCTTCAGGTTGCAATCGCCGCTGCATTACAGCTTGATATTGTCACATTCGAAAAGAGCTTTTTCGTCAACGCGGCCGGCTCGTTTAGGTTCATTGCCAATGCTGATATCGCGGCGAACCATAATCCACGTTCGAGAGACCAACATTCTTCGGCTGCGACCCGCACAATCGGGTCGTAGGCGATCGTCGGCCTTTATCGACTCTGCCCGGATCTTGCCTCAAGTGATGGAGATCACGCGAATGCCCCGGCTCTCAATCATATCGGCGGGCCGGAAGTCCGACATTCGGAACACTCGAAAATACGCGACGCCACACGGCTCCGGCGAAAACATCTTCGTGCGACCGGGCGACATCGTGCCCGTCACGCATGACGCGATGTCGCAGAGCCGCGCGGCTGGCCTTGCCGACGCGCAACACCCCGGACAACGCTTGAATGGAGATCGTGATTGTTGCAAGCTGAACGCCGTGTTCAAAGGTTCAGACTTGCCTCGTAGAAGCTGGCCTTCATATCGTTCGAAAGTCCGGATGCGACAGGTCGTACGATGCGCATCTTGCAGTTGTTGAATCATACCAGGCGCCTGAACGGACATGTTCATGCCGCGGTCGATCTCGCCTGCGCCCAGACCAAACTGGGTCACAGCGTTGCGATGGCAAGCGGCGGCGGCGATTTCGACGCGCTGCTTGCGGCCAACCACGTCGAAACCATGCTGGTGAATCACGAGCGCCGGCCTGTAACACTCGTCAAAGGATTGGGAACGCTCTATCGCCTGGCTCGCGGTTGGAAGGCGGAGGTCGTGCATGCCCATATGATGACGAGCGCGGTTTTGGCCTGGCCCGTCTGCAAAGCGCTCGGCATCCCGCTGATCACGACCGTTCACAACGAGTTTGAAAAAGGCTCGATCCTGATGGGCCTCGGCACTCGCGTGATCGCCGTGAGCGCGGCCGTGGGCCGGTCGATGCAAAAGCGGGGAATTTCCAAATCCCGGCTCGATGTCATCTTGAACGGAACCATCGGAGCGGCCCGGTTCGACGGCAAGGATCGGACGCCGCGCCGTCTCAATTTTCCCGCCATCATTTTTGTGGGCGGCCAGCATCCCCGGAAGGGCATCCCGGATCTGCTGGCCGCATTCGACACCGTTTACGACAAGCACCCCGAAACGCGGCTATATCTCCTTGGCGATGGTCCGCACCTCGACGCGTATATGAGTCAAGCCAACGCGATGAAATGCGCAAGCGCCGTCACCTTCATGGGAGCCCAGGACGATCCGTTTCCCTTCCTCTTGGGAGCCGACATCTTCGTGCTGCCCTCGCATGCCGACCCGGCGCCGCTCGTGTTGTCGGAGGCGCGCGAGGCCGGCTGCGCGATCCTCGCAACGGATGTGGATGGAATTCCCGAACTGCTGGAATACGGAAAGGCGGGCATTCTCATCCCCGCGCGGGACCCGCCCAGACTGGCGGAAGCGCTGTGCTCGCTGCTTGAGAACGGGGAAGCTCTTCAGGAATGGAAGCAGAAGAGCCAATTCAACATCGAGCAATTGCGCATCGATCGGGTCGCTCGCCAGACGCTGGAGGTTTACGCAGCCGCCCGCCGGCAAGTTCACCCGACATGACCAGATCTGACATCGGGAACGATCCGCGGGCCCCCCTGGCGAAACCTGTCATGCCTGACAGTCCAAAGCTCGCGGTCATTATCTCCTGCTATAATTATGAATCCTTCGTCGGGCACGCGATCAGAAGCGTCATCGCTCAAGGCCGTGATGATTGCGAACTCGTCGTTGTCGACGACGGATCGACTGACGGCTCCTGGGACGAGATCGGCCGCTTCGGCGTAACCGCCTTCAAGATCGACAACGGCGGCCAACGGGCCGCCTGCCTGTTCGGCCTCGACCGGACCCGGGCACCATTCATTCTGTTCCTTGACGCCGACGACGAGCTCAAGCCCGGCTCGCTTGCCGCCATCATCGACCGGCTGGATCCGGATGTTGCCAAGCTTCAGTTCGCCCTGACACCCATCGATGCGGACAGCCATCGGATCGGCGGCGCGGCTTCGCCGCTCGAGGCGTTCCGGGATCGCGACGGGCTCGCCCGGCATGTGTTCCGAACCGGCGTCTACAAGACTCCGCCAACTTCCGGGAACGTATTTCGCCGGGATCTGTGCGAATTGCTTCGGGAAGCCGATTACGACAAGGCCGTCGACGGCGTCATTCTGTTCGCCGCACCGTTAATGGGTGACGTTGTCAGCCTCTCCGAGGAACTCGGATGCTACCGCATCCACGGCAATAACGATTCCGGCCTCGGAAGCGGACCTGACGCCGCCCTCCTCGAGCGTGACATCAATCGCTTCCTCGCGAGGATGGCGCATCTGCGCATGATCGTGGCGCGGTTGACGCCAGACCGGGAATTGGTAGACCCGCGCGACGCATTCTATTTTCGCGAACGCAAACTGTGCCTCGATATCATGTCAGGACAACGGCCGCGGCTGACCGCGCTGCCGGGGCTGCTTTCCAGGCTCGCGGATGAACCCCATTCGGCGAAGCACAAGCTCGCCATGGCAGCGTTCTTTGTTCTTTCCTCGGTGCTTCCAAACGACAGGGCCAAGGCGCTGCTCGCGTATCGGCTGAAGCGGGGACAGCGCTCCGCGCTCGGCTTTGCAAGAGAGATCGTCGGATGGAGCGCGCCGCTCCGGAACTGATCCGGCGTCGACACGCTACAACACCCTGACTGTCGTGATTATTTCGCCAGCACCAGCAAGGAATAGCCGCCGAGCAACCGCACGGCGAAATCCGCATTGGCCGCGAACATCATACGACGCGGCAGGCGCATGATACGGCTGCTCAGGGCCTGGTTCGGCAACTCCAGACGGCTTGCCGTATAGCAGTGATCAACAATGGTGTATCCGCAATCCTCCAGCGTCGCCAGCGCGGTCTGCTTGAAGAAGAACTGGATGTGACCCACATTGCGCCGGAGCTCCGCGATCGGCCATGCCCGCAGGATGGACTGCGCCGACAAATCCAGCGGAATATGAAATATCTTGAATGTCCCGAACGTCCTGAGCTTTTTTATGAAGGAGATATAGTCCTCGACATGCTCGATGACATCGATGGCCAGGACCACATCGAAATGCAGATCGCTCTCGGACAGCAGGTCCTTGAGATGGAACTTGGTCCTCGGCGTCTCCTTTTGCGCCGCGCGGCCAAACGCTTGCGGCGAAATTTCGTAGCCGGACAGGATCGCCGCCGGAAACGCCTTCTCCAGCATCAGAAGAATTTCGCCGGTCCCGCAGCCCACTTCACATATCGTGTCGCAAGCGAGGTTGTTTCTCTTGATCATCCTCTCGATGTGGCCGGCCTTCCACGGCGCGTCTTCTTCATGCCAGGTGGGATTTTTCTCGCCGTAAAGATCGGTTTCGTACATTTCCTTCATGTTTGCCGCCTCCCAGGCCTATTTGCGCCGTCCCGGTGAACGGAGTCGCGCAGCGATTCTGCCAGTTGCGAATAAAGGATGCGCGTATCGTAGCGCGCCCGCACCGTCTCGGATGCCGCCCGGCCCAACGCTTCGCGACGCTCCCATGCGTTCACGATTCCCGCGGCCAGGCTCTTCGCATCGCCGACCGGAACGAGCCGGCCGTTGATTCCGTCGGTGACAAGTTGTTCGAAAGCACGAATTTGGCTCAACACCACCGCCGCGCCGCAGGCCATCGCTTCCAGCGCCGCCAGGGCGACGGCTTCATTAGCCGAGGGCATCGCGTATACGCCGCAGCGGCGAAAAAAATCGCGCACCTCGGTGCGATCGATGAAGCCGTGAAATCTGACGCGAGATGACAGGTTCAGGCTGGCAGCAAGTGTTTCCAGCATAGGCCGGTCCGGTCCGGTGCCGACAATATCGAGGCTCCATTCCTCGGGTAACTCCGCGACAGCCCGGATGAGGTCACTGGTGCGCTTCTGCCGATTGGTCAGACGGGTTACGGTCAGAATAGTCTTGCCGCGTGGTACCGCGGGGTCGGGAAAAAACTGCGAAACATCGCAGCCATTGGGCTGGAATCTGGAACGGCCGCCATATCTCTCAATGATCCGGCATTCATCTTCCGTCTGGCCGTAGCACACAGCCGCCCCTTCAAGGGCCCTGTGCTTGAATAGCTTCACGACGCCATTCGACAAACCGCCGTGATCGGCGCCCACCACCGGCAGACTGACGGCATGGACGATATGATCGAATCTGCCGCTCCAATATTCCTGTATGTACAACAGGTCGATCTCGTCCTCCGCGAGCGCTTCCCGCAGAGACCGCATGAAGGCGACCGTGTTGATGCGCTCTTCGGCATAGAGCGACCAGCGTGTCGTCCGGCTAAGCCGCTTGAGCCATACCTGTTCGAACAGGCCATACCAGCGGTCGAGCGGGAGAAATCGAACGGCCACGCCCACATCCGTCTGATATTTTCCGGCTTCCCTTAATGCCGGTATATAGAGTGTCGGGTTGATACGGTTTTCCAACAGGCCGCGGGCATAATACCAGGCCCAGTCATTCCGATAACTTTCCAGATAACTTTTCCGGCTCTGCCCCTGCACCCATCCGAAGAATCCCTCGAACGAGCTACAGCTCAGCAACATGGCGACGTTCATGGCATTTTCCCGACGGGCATCGGTGCTTTCGCCGGCGCTCCGGGAAACGCAGGGGCCACCTGTTTCATGGGCGACGCTCCGAAGAGGTGCGGCGGCTTCCTTGATATCACGCACCCTTTCTCGCCTCCCTTTGGAGTAACTGCGCCACCTGCAACGCGGATCAGGAGCCGGGCGATGCGGTGTCCGTTCTAAAACGTGCTCCCTGACGCCGCCACTCGGCCCGCACGTACCAGCCATCCCACTGCGAAAACTCACTGAACACGCGATCATAGCCCTGCCCCGTCAACAACGCCTCGATCCTGGGCTCAGTGTGCCTATTCTGCTCGACGGAAATGAGATCAATCCTGTGACGGGAAAAATCGAAATGCGATAATATGTCGTATTCGCTGCCTTCCGTATCGATGGAAAGATAATCTATTCCGGCAGGCGCGTCGTGCTCCGTCAGCAATTGATTGAGGGATACGGTTTCTACCTTGATCGCGACTCCCTCGGCACGCACGCCGGCGAAATGATCTCCGTCCGCAAATTCAGCAATCGCGCTCAATTCCGGATCGGAACCATCCGTCGTCAGGAACGATGCAATCTTTCCCGTGCTGGAGCTGACGCAACGATGATCGATGATGGAATTGCGGTTCACCCTGAGGGCTGAATGCCACACAGGATTCGGCTCGGCAAGAATACCGGTCCAGCCATACTTGTTTTCCAGCAACCAGGTGTTGCTGTTCACGAGTCCGTCGGTGGCTCCGAACTCCACAAAGAAGCCGCCTCGCCGCTCGCCGAGCTCATAGCCCACCCAAAGATCCTGAAGGATTTGCGATTTCGATTCATGCCGATTCAAAAAGGAATAGGCCAGAAACCCGCACTCCTCCATGCTCCTGAAGCGCTCCGATTCGATACGGTTCAGACGGATCGAATTAAACAGCATCCTCCGGAGCGCAGCGCTCCTTGCTGCCTTGTGGGCAGCGTAGGCCAGCGCGGAAACGCCGTGCTTCGCGACGCGCAGCATTCATGCTCTCCTGTCGACCTGAATCCATCCGCACCCGTCTGGATTTTCACGGCGCTCTTCCGATGCTCGCCTGATGCTGCCATCTTTGCAGCCCGAATGGAAAGTGCTACGTTAAAAAAGATATTGTTCTGCAACTGCTGGTGGAACAGCTTGACCCAAGCATAAATCATGAAGGACGCGTCCGAAAGAGAGAAAAGGACGACTGCGCGTCTGAATATACCCTGTCGTACCCATATCATCATTCGCACCATATCATTTATTGGCGCCTGAAGTTCGTGCGCGATTTGCGATGACACGAAACAGATGACACGGAACAGTCTTTGAAACAGAGTAGTCTCGCCGAGTTAGTCAGTGCGGCCGGGCCGATCGATGTGATCTCCACTGACGTCTTCGATACGCTGCTGTTGCGCACCGGCAGGTCGGAGCGATCGCGGATTGCGAAAGGCGAACGATTATTTTCCGCTCTGCTGGCGCAGCGAGGCTGGCAGATCGAGCCTGATTATTTGGCAGAAGCCCGTGTCTGGGCACAGCGGGTGGCTTTCCGCGAGCTGGCCGTCCGGGGGCGTGCCGGCGAAGTGCGACTAGCCGACGTCATCAGCCGCCAGTTGAGCATGCTCGGCCTTCCACAGTTTCTGCTTGCCGAACGCCTCAAGATCGAAGTGCAGGTCGAGAAGACTTCGCTGATGGCCAACGCACCGCTCGCGAAGGTTTTGCGTACCCGAAAAAACGCCGGCACGCGGATCGTCGCGATCAGCGATACCACGCTTCCGTCCGAGGAGATCGACGAACTCATTCAACATTTTCATGGCCCAGACCTCATCGACAACGTCTACACCAGCTCCGATCACGGCCTGACCAAACGCGATGGTAATTTATTCCTCACCGTGATGCAGGCCGAGAACGTTTCTCCGGACAGAATGACGCATGTCGGCGACGATCTTCTGGCCGATGTGCTGGCCCCATCGGCCAAAGGCATTGCGGCTCATCATCTGCCGCGGCCCGCATATCGCCGCTATATTCGCGCAGCCAATGGCGCATTGACGGAAGCTGCACGTTTCGGGCGCAGACAAGCCCGAGCGATGAAAGCGACGATACCATCTGTCGACGATGCGAATTCGTTCGGACGTTATGTCCTGGGCCCGATCGTAACCCAGTTCTGCATGCTGATCTGGCTCTATGCTGTTGAAGCTGAAGTCTCGGACAAGACAGTCCTGCTATTCTGCGCAAGAGGCGGCGTCGGCATTCGGGAAGCGTTCGAACGCGTACTGGCAAAGCTTTGCCTTCCACTTGGCCTGCGGCGCGAAAATATCATGATCTCGCGCCTGGTCGCGGCACGGGCCGCGCTGTTGACCCGAAGCGCTTCGGTGCTCGAGGAACTGGACCGTGAATTTCGGGGAAGCGTTCTTGCAGATGTCGCCAAGGCGCTGGGTGGGCGGACCTACGAATTGCCGGGAATATGGCGTCAGCCGTTCAGCGGCAAGCACTTCGTAACGCTACTGTTCGGCAGTTCGGGCGCGGAAGTGCTGGCCGATATAAAGCAGCAGAATGCGCTGTTCACGCGCCATTTCAGGCAGATCATCCGCGACTCGAACCGGATCATATTATGTGACACTGGGCTCTACGGCAGCACGCAGCGTCTGCTCTCAAGCGGGTTCCCTGACATTCGGGTGGAAACCATTCAGTTTGCCCGCTCAAATTACAAAAATCATAGCGAGGAGCATTTCCCGAAAGTAACCGGCCTGCTGGTCGAGCAGAATTTTTACAGCCCTTTCAACGTATATTCGTGTGTGCTGCGGTACTGGCATCTGGTTGAAAGCCTATTCGAGCCAGCCGTGCCTTCGGTATACTTGTTTAAAGAGAATGCACTGGGACAGGTGGAAGCAAACTGCGGAGACATCACATTCGGCACGCTCGATCCCTCCGCGGGCAATCATCTTCTCTCCGGCGCTCTCGCTTATATCAATACGTTGCCCGCAAACGGCGGGGTTATTGCGCTTCGGGATGCCGAAGCGGCTTGGCATTATCTCAAACGCGCGATTACCCACCCCACGGAGGCTGAACTAAGATGTCTTGAAGTCGGCGGTCGTTCGGTCGATTTCGGGCGCGCCGATGTGCTTCGAATTCTTACGCCTGGGCAGGATAAGACATTCGTGAGAAAGTTGATGTCCGTGAAGACGCAGTTATGGCGCGAGGGCGCAATTGCACGCGAGTTCCCGGTGCTGAAGCATGCCCTGTTGCCTATGTTCGGTTCCATATTGTCGTTGCGCGGACTGCTGGCTCGCCAACATTGACGAGAGATATTGAGGGAGATCATGTCCGGGATGAAGTGCGTGATGAACAAGCTCGTTCCGGCATGACGCCTAAATGATTGCGCGGAAATAGTTGTGCGTGTCCTGCGTCATTTGCGCGAACCTTCATTTTCGGTAAGCTGCGGCTCAGGCGATTGATGAACTACGAAATATTCTGGAGTTAGGGCTATTCCGAAACGGACAAGCGATCGGGCAGCGATCACGCAGATCCGGCCGGCCCTGGCAGAGCCGGATATTGCGCGATGAGCATCACGCCAATCGGCCTGCTGACGATCATCGCGGGCGTGGCTTGCCTGTTGCTGGGATACCGCGCGACGTTTGCAACGCTGGTGGTCGCGACATTGTTCGGAGCTGCCGCCGCCGTTCTGATCGGCCCGAACAACATCCAGCCGGCGCATCTTCTCGTCGCCTTCGCTGCCGCCGCCACATTGACGCGCAGCGAGGAGACGGCTGCCGCCTTCGGCGCCATGCATTTTCCAAAACCGGGATTTTGGCTCACATGCCTAGTGCTTTACGGCGTCGTCAGCGCCTTCATCGTGCCGCGCCTTATGGCGGGCATCACGCCGATCATTCCGCTCGGAACCTCGGAATACGCCAACACCGGTTCGACGGTACCGCTCGGCCCGGTGTCGAGCAATTTCACTCAATCAGTGTATCTGACGGCCGACCTGATCTGCTTCGCCATCACGGCCGCGATCGCCTCGACACAGGCCGGTTTCGTGACCATCACCGGCGCGCTATTAGCCTATGCCGCCGGCAATGTGCTGTTTGCGTTGCTGGACATCGGCACCTACGCCACGGGCACGCAATGGTTACTGGATTTCATGCGTAACGCCCAATACACGCTCCATCTCGACGACGCGGTCAACGGCCTGAAACGCATCGTGGGATCGTTTACGGAAGCCTCCGCGTTCGCGCGCTCGACGCTCGGGGCCTTGGGCTTCACCGGGACACTCTTTCTGTGCGGGCGTAGCCCGATGTTGACCGGCCCTCTGGCCGCGGCGTCGCTTGTTCTTGTCGTCTTGTCGACGTCGTCGACGGGGCTTGCCGGCACCGCACCCGTGCTGCTGATCTTGTATGCGACGGCCCTATTCCGCTCCGGATTTCACCTCAACAGGCCTTATCGCTCGGCGGCTGTGCTGTGCGCGCCACTCGTAGTGATCGCCGCGGTCCTTGCCATATTGCTCAACGACGCGGCATCGGAGTCGCTGCGCAACTATTTCGACCTCTTGATCTTCAACAAGTCGACTTCGGATTCGGGTATCGAGCGCGATTCCTGGAATGCGTTCGCACTACAGAATTTCTTCGATTCCGATGGGCTGGGCGTCGGCCTCGGCACCGCCCGCGTATCGAGCTTTCCTCTGGCTCTGCTCTCGAATGTCGGCGTGCCGGGGACCATCTTCTATCTGTTCTTTGCAGCATCGGCGCTCGCGATCCCGCGCGGTACGCCGCGGACCTTTTGGGCCGACGTCCGTCTCGCGGCGCGCAATGCCTGTCTTGCCCTGATTATCGGCGATACTTTTGCAGCCCCATCGGTCGAACAGGGCTTGTTATTTTACGTGCTCGCCGGCATGGCCTGCGCCGAGCCCGAACGCGGCACCAAAGGACTTTCGGCCGCATCCAGCCAACTGACCGGAGCGAGACCATGAGCCCGGTCCCGTCATTTGGCGTCAACGGCCGGTTCCTGACCCAACCCGTGACGGGTGTCCAGCGCTATGCGCGAAACGTGCTCACCGCCATGAACGCGGCACTTTCGGATCTGAGTGCCAGCACTCCGATCATCGCTCCGCCATCGGCTCCAGATCCGGTTTTGTCAGCGATGCCGCTCGTCAGCGCTGGCCCGCTTGCCGGACATTGCTGGGAGCAGATAGTGCTGCCCACCCGATGGCGCGGGCGCTTGCTCAATCTGTGCAATACGGCGCCGGTCGCGAAGGCCGATCAGGTCGTTTGCATTCACGACGCCAATATATTTGTTGCCCCCGAAAGCTATGGAACTGCATTCCGCACGGTTTACCGCACGCTTCAACCCCTGCTCGCCCGGCGCGCCGCGAGAATTACCACCGTCTCGGCCGACTCCGCGCGCCAGATCGCCCGTTACCTTCCGGTGCGAGCCGAGGACATCGTGGTGCTTCCTGACGGCCATGAGCATGCGCTTGCGTGGAATCCCGCACTCGCGCGCATCGGCCCTTCGGTTATCACGGAGGGGCGCGAACATTCCGAACGCGGCTTTGTGCTCGCGCTTGGATCGCATGCGCGCCACAAGAACCTGCCCCTATTGCTCAAGATCGCTCCAGAGCTGGCCGAAATGGGCCTCGACATCGTGGTCGCGGGCGGAGGCGCCGGCATCTTCGCTGCCGAAATCCTTGCCTCCGCGCCGAACGTCAGGATGATCGGCTACGTCACGGATCACGATTTGGCTTACTTGATGGAGCGAACCCTCTGTCTGCTCTTCCCGTCCTGGACGGAGGGTTTCGGGCTTCCCATCGTTGAAGCGATGGCGCGCGGCTGTCCGGTGGTCTCCTCTGACCGCGCGAGCATGCCCGAGGTGTGCGGCGATGCGGCCCTGATGGCACCACCTGACAATCCCGCCGCCTGGGTCGATCACGTGCGCGCTCTGGCGCGATCCCGGGATCTCAGGCAGAATCTGATCGGGCGAGGCCGCGAACAGGTTCGCCTGTTTTCCTGGGCAAACACCGCGGCCGGCTATCTCGAACTCATGCGCGAGCCCAAAACGCGTCTGGCTTCACGCCACGCAGGAGACCAGCCCTTGCCCACCGTTGCCGTCGTCATCGCAACCCTCGGCCGCCCGCAGATTGTGACAGCCACGGTGAAGCATCTGCTTGAAACCCAGACCCTGAAGCCTGCTACCGTCATCGTGTCATGCGTCGTCCGCGAGGATGCCGGCGAGGCCGCCAATCTACCGGTCGTCACCGTCGTAACGGGACGGCCCGGGCTGCCGGCACAGAGAAACACGGCGCTGGCCGCGCTGCCGGCTGGGATAGATGTCGTGGTGTTCTTTGACGATGACTTCGTGGCCGATGCAGACTGGTTGGCCGTGGCCGCCAAGACCTTTCGCGACGAACCGCAGGTCGTCGCTTTCACCGGCCATGTTCTCGCCGATGATATCAAGGGACCAGGGCTTAGCTTCGATGATGCCCTCCGCATTCTCAGCACTGCCGATCGTTCGACGTCCTGGTCGCGCCTCGAACCCTACAGCCCTTACGGCTGCAACATGGCATTCCGTCTGTCGGCGATCGGCGACCTGAAATTCGATGAACGTCTGGTGCTCTACGGCTGGCTCGAGGACCGAGACTTCAGCGCGGCGCTCGCCAAGCGCGGCGGCCAATCCATCAAATGCGCAGCTGCCTGCGGCGTGCATATGGGTGTCAAGAGCGGCCGGGTATCGGGCGATCGATTGGGTTATTCGCAGATCGTCAATCCGATTTACATGCTGCGTAAGGGAACGATGAGTTCCGGTCGGGTTTCCGGCCAGTTGTTACGGAATATCGCCAGCAATGTGTGGGGCTCGGTGAGGCCGGAGCCGTTCATCGATCGGAGAGGCCGGTTACGCGGCAATCTCCGCGGGCTTGCGGACGTGGTGCGGGGCCGCGTTGAACCGGAGCGCGCGATGGCGATCCGCTCTGCTCCTCGGGACAAGACAGCATCGTGTACCGGCGTCGTATCCCAGCCCGACAGTCGAAGCGATGGCACGGCCGCTTCCTGATCCTCAAGACGCGGCTGGTTGTGTGCAGGAGCTGATTGACTGAGCGATTGAGCAGACGTCCGGGACCGCAACGATGCTGACAATGAAAACCCTTCTGGGGGCCGGCTGGACGGTTTCTTCGCGGCTTGCGGGCCGCCTCATCGACTTCGTCACGGTGCTCGTCCTGGCAAGAACGCTGACGCCTGCGGACTTCGGGCTGACCGCGCTCGCTATGACGCTGACGGTCATCACCGACATGGTGCTCGAAGTTCCGCTCATTCAGGCCCTGACGCGCCTGAAGCACGTCACGAAATCCCACATGGATACGGCCTTCACGCTGGGCGCCCTAAGAGGTCTGCTGCTCGCTTTCGTCGTGCTGGTGGTGGCGTGGCCGTTTTCCCGTATCTACAATGACAGCCGTCTCGTCGCCCTGGTTGCTGTTATTGCGATCGGGCCGATCGCCCGCAGCCTCTATAGCCCCGCCATGGTGGAATACATTCGGCAACTGAGCTTCCGCCAGGTATTTATCGCCGAGATCCTGGGAAAAATAGCAGCCTTCATCGTGTCGATCTCGGTGATCTACCTCGGCGGCGGCTATTGGGCGATTGCGGCCAACAGCATATCGGCTCCGGTTGCCGCGATGTTGATTTCGTATTTCCTGGCGCCGTACAGGCCTGCGCTGTCGCTGGCTCGTCTCGCCGAATTCTGGACATTCCTGGGATGGCTGTCGATGGCGCAATTCGTTGCCGCCCTGAGCTGGCAGTTCGACCGCATCTTGCTCGGCTACTTCATCAGTAAATCGGATCTCGGCCGCTATGCGATGGCGAGCGATCTGTCGGTCCTGCCGACGCAGAGTCTGATCGGTCCGGCGATGCAGCCGGTGATGGCGGCATTCGCGAGGATCAATGATGATCGCGAGCGGCTCCGAAACGCCTATTCGAAGGCCTCCCGCTTTACGATGATGCTCGCGGCGCCGGCCTGCGTCGGCATGTCGCTGACGTCGAATCTCATCGTCGAAGTGCTCTTGGGCCCTAAATGGACAGAGGCGGCACTCTACTTGCAGTGGCTGGCGCTGACGACCGTGCTCGCCGCTTTCTATCAGCCCCTGCACTCCCTTGCGCTGGCGACCAACCGGACCAGCCTCGTATTCCGGATAGGCTTCATCGAACTATGTTCGAAGATTATCCTGATGTCGCTGGGCCTCTATTTTTATTCGCTGATGGGTGTGATCGCGGCGCGCGGCGCGGTCTCGCTGATCCTGTTTGTCCTATCATTGCTGGCCGCGCGGCATCTGATCGGTGCGAAGGTCGCTTCCGAGGTTGGCCAATTTTGGAAGACCGCAGCGGCCTGCTCGCTGATGGCCCTTTTCGTTCTGTTGCTGCAACACGAATTGACGGGAAAACATCTTAATGCGGTCCTGGAGCTGGTAATTACCTCTGCCTTTGGGGCCGCCATCTACCTCGGCGCGCTTTTTGCCTTTGGGATCCGGATGACAACTTTTCCGACACGGGCTGCGTGACCACGCCGTCACCTTCGGACGGTACGCATCAGGACGGCACAGCCTTTGCAGGCTTCCCGACAAAGTCGTTTGAGGGACACCAATTGACCGGTGTCATGCGATGTTCGATGTTCTGGTATAGATATGCGTGGCTCCGTGTAAAATCGCGGCCTTTCGAAAGTCGTCTAATGCCTGCCTGGACGAAGATGCATTTTGTCCATCGTAAGTATCAATGTTCCAGCCACCAAACAGCGAGGAACGTGCCAGATGAAAAAATCGACTTTCTGCTTCCTGGCCGCCGCTCTCGTCACGTTGAAAGGTCCGACTGCGGCTTCAGCGGAGATCTCCGGATCGTGCGAACTTCATCCCGTCATGATCGAGGATTTCGACGAGGAAAGTATTTCGGCCCACCGCATCGGCCCGGCACGCTGGACCGCCCACACACCGTGGAGCGGTGATTTCGGTGATGCACAGTTTCTCGATCCCGGGCCGCGCGGTCCGTTCAAGGTGGAGAACGGAATTCTTTCGATAACCGCCGCCAAGGATCGCGCCGGCCGCTGGACCTCGGGCCTGATCGCCGCGGCCGATGCGTCGGGCGCCGGTGCCGGAACACGCTACGGATATTTCGAGGTCCGGATGAAAATGCCGCCGGGACCTGGTACCTGGCCGGCGTTTTGGCTGGCGGCGCTGAAGCCGGTCGCAGGTTCCGACCGCAATGTCGAAATCGATGTCATCGAATATTATGGTCAGTTCACGTCCGCTTACCGGACCGCCCTGCACATCTGGTACAAGGACATGGCCAAGACCAGGGCCACCGGCGAGAAGATCACAGTGCCCGATGGTTCTTTGGTCCAGGACTACCATACGTTCGGAGTCGACGTATCGCCGCAGGCCGTGGCTTTCTTTCTCGATGGCAAACAGGTCTGGAGCCAACCCACTCCGCCCGAGCTCGACGGCCCGCTCTACCCGCTCGTGAACCTCGCCCTCGGCAGCGGCTGGCCGATCGACCAGACACCGAACCCCTCCACGCTCCTTGTCGACTATGTTCACGTTTATGGGCGCGACGCCGGGCCGCCGGGTGGTTGTCCCGCGGGACCGCCACATACACCGCATTGACAGCAACCCGTTCCGAAAGCGACCGCTGCGAAGAAGTGATATTCCTGATTTGAGCCATTCATTGAAAGAGCGTCGATGAAAATCGCCATCATTCACTACTGGCTCGTCGGAATGAGAGGCGGCGAAAAGGTGATTGAAGCGCTCTGCGAGATGTATCCGCAGGCCGATATCTTCACCCATGTTTATGTTCCAGAGATGGTTTCCGGCAGAATTCGCCAGCACCGCGTCATTCCGACATTCATCAATGCGCTGCCGCGGGCAGCCAGGATGTACAAGACCTATCTCCCGCTGATGCCGCTCGCACTCGAACAACTCGACCTGCATGGCTACGACCTCATCATCAGCAGTGAATCCGGCCCGGCCAAGGGCATCATCGCGCCGCCCGAGGCCGTCCACGTTTGCTACTGCCACACGCCGATGCGCTATATCTGGAACATGTATCACGACTACCGGAAAAGCGCAGGCTGGCTCGCGCGGCAGATGATGCCGCCACTGACACACTATCTGCGCATGTGGGATGTGACGTCGGCCGCGCGGGTCGACAGCTTCGTCGCGAATTCGGCGACGGTCGCACGGCGTATCCGTCGATACTATGGCGCAGATTCTGTCGTCATTCACCCTCCCGTCGACACCGGCGCGTTTTCGCCGGCAGCGGCTTCCGAACTCGGTGATTATTACTTGATGGTGGGCGAACTCGTACCCTACAAGCGGCCGGATCTCGCGGTGCGCGCCTTCAATGACATGAAGCTCGAACTCGTCGTGATCGGCGGCGGCGAGATGCTCGATGAAATTCGCCGGCTGGCCGGACCCACCGTCAAGGTACTGGGGTCGCAGCCATTCGATGTCCTGAAGCAGCATTACGCGCGATGCCGTGCGTTGATTTTCCCGGGCGAGGAAGATTTCGGAATGGTACCGGTCGAGGCGATGGCCAGCGGACGTCCCGTCGTCGCCTATGGCCGGGGCGGCGCGATCGAAACAGTCGCAAAGGGCCTGTCAGGGGTTTTCTTTGAGAAACAGACCGTCGAGGATATTTCGTCGGCGGTGCGGAGCCTTGCAGCAATCGACATCGATTCCGAACAAATCGTGGCACATGCGCGACAGTTCGGCCGAGATCAATTCTTTCAAAGGATGCGCGCCCATATCGACGGCCTCCTAGCGCAAAAAGCCGACGCGCCTTTGGCAACTCCGCCGCGGATGGAACTTTGATATTCACCCGTCTCGAAGCGAACGCGGGACGCGCTTTGTTTACGTCAGCAGCTCCTGCGCAAAGCATAGGCAGGACGATCATATCCGACCGGCGATTTTCCGGAAAAGGTCAGGCCCTTCAACCTATTGAAGACCGCTCAATTTTGCATCGCAACCGTGATTGATATGTTCGATATTTTACGATATCTTACTAAGAATAATTCTCAATACGAAACAAATAGTTGAAGCAACCGACGGCGTTTTTGCAACAGGTTCCGCGGGCAGTGGCAGCTATCAATCCAAGCTCACATCGAGGGACGACCGTAACGCCCGGCAGCTCAGAAGCTGCTGCCGCATCCGCGATTGCGTCTAACGGCCTCAGCGTCAACACAACGAATTACGCTATAAATATAATAAATATGGCTGCTCACGTAGTTGCCCGGGCGGCACGCAGGTTTTCATTCGTCGATACGAGGTGGCTTTGCTGAATTAAGTCCGCGGTAGTTTGAGGGTTCATAGATGAACATTGCCGGACAGTTTCCGCCCTATACGTCGCAAACAGACAGCGATTCCGGCTCCGGAACGCTGTCGATGCTCCAGCTTCGCGCTTTTTTCAGCCGCGAGTGGCGCCTCATCGCCGCGATTACCGCTTTGTCAATTGTCCTTGGCATCCTCTACGTCGCAGCTTCGCCGTCGAAATACACCGCGCGAACGGACATGATCATCGACACCAAAAAAATCGTTTGGGTGCAGAGCGAAATGTCGTCCGAAAGCCGCGGCATCGACGATGCGGCGGTGGAAAGCGAGATCGAGACCACTAAATCGGAAAAAGTGGCTACCGCGGTTATTCGCCGGTTGCATTTGAACCAAGACCCGGAGTTTGTCGGCTCGGGGCCGGGATTACGGCAACGGATGTTCTCGTCGTTCAAGTCGGCGATCGTCAGGACCGGAATATCCGACCTGCCTGGATTCCGGTGGGCTGCTCAACCCGACGAGGGACCGTCGGATGACGAACTGATGCAGCGCGCCATCGACACCCTCGAAAGCAATCTGCGTGTGATCCGCCTCGGACGCAGCTATCACGAGGAAATTTCCTACACCTCGCTCGATCCGGCCAAGGCGGCAACGATCGCCAACGCATTCGCCGACGCCTACATCGAAGATCAGCTAGACGCAAAGTTCGAATCGACCCGGCGCGCCAGCGAATGGCTCCAACAACGGATAGGAGAACTTCGCCAGCAGGCAAGCGATGCCTACAAGGCGGTACAGGATTTCAAATCCGCAAATAGCATCATCATCGGCGTCGACGGCAAGCTGGCCAGTGAAACCGAACTTGATCAACTCGGAATAGCCCTGGCGAAGGCTCGCGCCGACACCAGCCAAGCGCAAGCAAAGCTCGACCGCATAACGCGCGTTATGGAGCAACGATCGGACAAGGCGAACTTCACCATTCCAGATCCGGTGGTAACGGACGCCCTGAGCAGCCCCGTCATCACAAAGCTTCGGCAGCAATTTCTCGAAGACCAAAACAAGATGACCGAGTGGAGCGCCAAGTATGGTCCGAACCATTCGGCCGTCCTTAATCTGCGAACCGATATGGCCACCTTGCAGCAGTCGATCTGGGACGAGGTTTCCCGCATCGCGGAGAGCTATAAGAGCGAGTTCCAGATCGCGAAAAGCCAGGAAGAAGCCATCGACAAGCGCATGACCGACGTGTTCCAGAAGTCGGCCGCGACGAGGCAGTCGCAAGTCCGGTTGCGCGAGCTCGAAACCGCCGCAAGCAGCTATCGCAATATCTACGAAACCTTCCTGTCGCGCTTCACCCAATCGGTGCAGCAGCAGTCGTTCCCCTCGACCGAAGCCCGTGTCGTCACCGACGCATCGCCTCCGCGTAAGCCAAGCTCGCCGAAGGTCGGACTCACGCTGGCGCTGGCGGCGATTTGCGGATTGATACTTGGAGCGGTATCCGGGATTGCCCGCGAACAACTGAACCGGCAAATCCATACCCGCGCGCAACTCGAAAAACTCCTGGGAACCACCTGCCTCGCCGTTCTGCCGGCTTTGTCCAGCCAAAAGACCCTCGTCGGCATGCGGCGACCGACCCAGGATTCGTCGGCATTTCACCAGATCAACGAGGTCTCACCCTTTTCCGCAACCGCCGAAGCCCTGCGATACATCAAGGTCGCCATCGACCTTCATCCAACCGAGGGCAAGGTGATCGGAATCGTTTCGGCTCTTCCCGGCGAAGGAAAGACCACCGTTGCCGCAGCGTTTGCTGCTTTTGTGGCGAAGACCGGCGTGCGCACGCTTTTGGTCGACGCCGATCTGCGAAACCCCTCGATGACCAGGTCGCTCGGTTATGAAGCTGCGCCGGGCTTGCTCGACATGGTTGCGGACGGACTAAAATTCGACAGCCTGGTCGTAGCAGATCCGAAATTCAAGTTCGATTTCCTGCCGGCCTCGACGCAGGTCCCGTTTTCAAACAGCTCCGACGTCCTCAATTCGGCGGCCGTCAAAGACATGCTGAAGAAGGCCAGACACGATTACGATTACGTCCTCGTTGACTTGCCTCCGATCCTTCCAGTGGTTGACGTGAAGGCGGTAGCCCACTTGTTCGATGCCTTCGTCATGGTCGTCGAGTGGGGAAGCACATCGGCCGATGAAATTCTCAAGGCCGTCGGCTCTTCCTCCATTTTATCCGATCGTCTCCTCGGCGCGGTACTCAACAAGGCCGATGAAGCGGTCATGCGCCGGCACGAAGGCTATTCTGATCGGCGTTATACCTACTACACCAAGCCCCACGCACGCGCCTGAACCGGGCAGCAGCGACCGACGCGTCGCACGGCGCCCACGCAATTAAGGCGTTTGAGGCCGCAGATCGATCAACCATGCGGTTGGCGCGCATGTCGTCGATGATGATGCTGCAATGCCGCGCGAACGAAATAACCATCCTCCAAAGGAGGTAGTGCAAAAGATGTATCTCTCGGATTCGCCTGATGAAAATTTTATTAGCACTGCCCAAAATGGGGGCTTGCGCTAATTGTGCATCGCACGGTATCCTTAAGCTAAAGTAAAACTTGGGGGATAAAAGCTAACCACTTTTGGGGAAGTGCATCGACGTACTAACACAAGCTGTTTTTTCAGTATTTTTGTTAGGAGTACCCCGATGGCCGGTTTGGTTGATACACGCGGCAAGTTGCGGTTTGCTTCTGTGGAAGTACCGCATCCCACTGGGTTAGGTCCAAAGAGAGCAGTGGACATCGTACTGGCGCTCTTCGGAATTATTCTGCTTTCTCCTTTGCTGATTATCTGTTTCGCCGCGGTTGTCCTGACTTCTCCGGGGTCCGCGCTATTCCGTCATCCGCGCATAGGATTCAACGGAAAGCCATTCCATTGTCTGAAGTTTCGCACCATGGCGACGGACGCTCCGCAGCGCCTGCAGCAACTCCTTGCTTCCGATCCCGCGGCCGCAGCCGAATGGGCGGCGAGCTGCAAGCTTCGCCACGATCCGCGAATAACGGAGATCGGCGCTCTCCTGCGCAAGTCCAGCCTCGACGAGTTACCTCAGTTGTTCAATGTCCTTAAAGGCGACATGAGCATTGTCGGACCGCGGCCGGTTACCGAGGAAGAACTGGGCCGGTATTCCAACGCCGTGAGTGCTTACCTGGCCTGCCGCCCCGGCATCACCGGCCTTTGGCAGGTTAGCGGTCGCAGCACCACCACCTACAGCAAGCGCGTCGCATGTGACGCCTTCTATGCCCAGAATTGGTCGATGGCTCTCGACGCGAAGATCTTGATCGTTACGATACCTTCCCTGTTGCTAACCGACAGCGCTTATTGAACGGATGATGATTGAAATCCGAGACGGCAGCGGACGGAGTTGGCGTTATTGTCCCGCTCGGATTGTTCGCCCGATATCAACAGCAGAGCATTCTCCCGCAATAAAGAAATGATATTGAGCCAATCAACAACTGCGCGACGTCCTTGCAAAGGTTCGATCCGCCGCGGTTCAGTTTGAGAAATTGGACTAACGCATGACCATTATGGTGACGGGCGGCGCCGGCTATATCGGCTCGCATACCTGTGTCGAGCTGATCGAGGCCGGCCATCAGGTCGTGATTTTCGATAATTTCTGCAACAGCAATATCGAAGTCGTGAGACGCATCGAGCGCATCACCAGCGCCGCGCCCGTCGTGGTTCGAGGCGACGTCAGAGATCGAGATCTCATTTCAGCCACGCTGGCGAAACATCGCTGCGAAGCCGTGATCCACTTCGCCGGGCTGAAATCGGTTGCGGAATCGGTGAGCCATCCCCTGCTTTACTATGAGAACAACGTGCTCGGCTCGATGAGTCTCGTGCAGGCCATGCAGGATGTCGGCGTCGGCAAGCTGGTATTCTCGTCATCGGCGACCGTCTACGGCGATCCGGTCTTTCTTCCACTGACGGAAGATCACCCGAAGTCGCCTTACAGCCCTTATGGGCGCACCAAACTGGTCGTCGAGGAGATGCTGACGGAGGTAGCCCAGTCCACCAACCGCTTCAAGATCGCGATCCTGCGCTACTTCAATCCCGTGGGATGTCATGTCAGCGGGTTGATCGGAGAAGATCCGCTCGGCGTTCCCAGCAATCTCATGCCCTTCATCGCCCAGGTCGCGGTGGGGCGGCGTCCCCATGTCAATATCTTTGGCAATGATTACAACACGCCGGACGGAACCGGCATCCGCGACTATGTCCATGTGATGGATCTCGCCAGCGGCCATCTGCGCGCGCTCGAACATCTCAGCCGGCAGGACTTTATCCAGGTCAATCTGGGAACCGGCCGCGGCAGTAGCGTTCTCGATCTTGTGCAGGCGTTTTCGAAGGCGTGCGGCAAGGACATTCCGTTCGTCTTTTCCGCACGACGGGATGGCGACGTCGCCAGTTACTATGCCGCTACTGACCTCGCGCACAAACTCCTCGGCTGGCGCGCGACACGAAAACTGCACGACATGTGTGCGGATACCTGGCGATGGCAGAGCCGGAACCCAAACGGCTATGGCATCGTCCCGGATCAGGTCTCGGCATAACGTTACCTGGCGGGACTGTCGTTCCCGCTGCTTATTTTGGAAACGTCTCCTCGTGGAAGCTTTTTAGCGTCTTCTGCGTGCGTTCCAGGATCGGCCTGAGCGAGCGCATGTGCTCGCCTCTGGCGCGGGCCATCTTGATAACCTCGCGTTCGATCGCTTCGAGATCGACGCCAAGCACCTTGCCTTCGCGGACAATTTCGCGGCCGGCGACATACAGGCTTTTGACGTGCCTGGTCGTCGCCCGCGTCAAAACCACTTCCATCGGATCGACCATGCCGTCAATGACGTCATACGCCATCGAATCGAAATTAAGCACGACAAGATCGCCCGGCGCTCCCGGCATCACTTCGCCGTAGCCTTCCTTGTTGTTGACGGCGCGGTAACCGTTCCGATGCCATCCCTCGAACAGAAGTTGCTGGCTCATCGGCGCGGGGCTGCCGTCGAGCGAAAACAGCCAGTGTCCCACCCGCAATTCGCGGAACGCATCCTCGTCGTCGTCGATCGAGAATGAATCGATGCCGAACGAGAAACGCATCCCCGCCTTGATATATTCACTCACTGGCGCGATCCCCGAACGCAACCGCAGGTTCGAACTTGCGTTGATCGCGATCTGCGCGCCGTTCTCCGCCATGATGCGGATTTCGTCAGGCGTCAACCAAATCCCGTGCGCGCCGGTAAACCGCTCCGTGATCAGGCCGAGATCCGCGAGGTGGCGAACAAAGCCCTTCGGATATGTCGCATTGGCCCAGCGCCGCTGGAGCGAAGTCTCCAGAATATGCGTGGTGACACGGCGGCCGTCGCGGGCTGAGGCCTCGGCTATGCTTTGAAGCAGCTTGTCCGAACACGCATAGGGGCTGTTCGGCCCGTACTGCACGGAGACAGTCGGTCCTTCCACCTTCCGGGCAATGTCCGCGACCATATCCATGTAGGTCCGGGGTGAAGGAAATGGATAGAGCCAGGTATTACGAATGAATTCGCGGTCGCGCGGATCGTGAAGCGCCAGCAGCTTTTCGTCATCGGCGTATCCGAGCGTCAATTGGTCCCGCAATGGAACCGCGAGCGCCAGCCTCACGCCCACATCCCGGGCGGCGCGGCTGATGATCTCAGCATCCTCCGCCATCCGCTCGACATTGATCGACGAATAGACGTGCATCACCGATCCGACACCGGCCTGGGCCAGCCGGCCGAACGCCAGCGCGCAATTCATGTAGAGATCGAGCGGCGGCTGCGCATAGAGCGCGGCGCGCCAGACTTCGAACGTCTGATCCTTCGCACCGAACGCGATATGATGAAGGCCGCGGACGTGATCGTGGGCGTCGACCAGGGCCGGCATGGCCAGAAGCCCCCTGCCGTTCGAACCGCTCGAGCTTTCGATCTTGCCGATCAATCCGTCCGAAAATGAAACCGTCGCGCGGTTCCTGATATCTCCACGGCCCGGCGCGACCGCCAGATATTCGACGTCGACCGGTCCAGCATTTCCATTGTTCGTCATTTTTTGCATCCGGCTCGCTTCAGGAGAAATAGGCTTGCTTGATTTCGACATTTGCCATGGCGTCATCCATCGCGCCGCTCCAGGCGATGCGCCCGGCGGACAGCACGATGCAGCGCGTCGCCAGCGCCCGCGCGATCTCCAGATTCTGCTCGATGATCAGAATACCAATGCCGGTATCGCGAATGCGTTTCACGATCCCGATCAGCGACCGCGTCACGCCGACAGAGAGGCCCGCCGAAGGCTCATCCAGCAGCATGAGCTTGGGGTTGGTAACCAGGCCGCGGGCAACGGCAAGCATCTGCTGCTCGCCGCCGGACAGCGAGCCGGCCAGTTGGGCGCGGCGCTGGGCGAGCCCGGGAAACATTTCGTATACGCTCTCCAGCGGAAGCGGCGGCCGCCCGCGCGGCGCCGACATCGCGGCGCGCAGCGTTTCATCGACGCTGAAATTCGCGAACAACTCGCGCCATTGCGGCACCAGCGCCAGCCCACGGCGCACGATGTAGCTTGCCGGACGGCGGGTTACATCCTCGCCGTCAAGATTGACGCGGCCGCCGGCCGTCGGAAGCAGCCCGGCGATCGCCTCCACGGATGAGGTCTTGCCGGCGCCATTTGCCCCGAGCAGCGCCAGCGATTCACCCGCCGCGACATCGAGATCGAGGCCATGCACCACCTCGACCGAACCATAAGCGACCCGCAGACCCCTGACCTCAAGCATCAGGCGGCCTCATCGGTTTCGCCGAAATAAGTACGGAGAACGTCCCGCCGGGCAACGACCTCGGCCGGCACGCCTTCGGCGATGATCCGTCCGGACGCCATCACCGACAATGTATCGCACAACGACACCAGGAAGCCGATATTATGCTCGACGACCAGCATCGTCGCGCCCAGATCGCGATTGATGGCTTTCAGCAGGACCAAAAGTTGTTCGACTTCCTGCTGGCTGACGCCGGAGACCGGCTCATCCAGCAGAATCAGGCGCGGCTGCGACACCACGGCGCGCGCGATCTCGAGCCGCCGTTGATCGCCGAGGGAAAGCTTGCCCGCCGGCAGATCCATGACATGCGCCAAACCGACGGCATCGAGCGCCCAGTCCGCGCGCTCGGCCTCCTCGCGGCTCGTCTTGGTATTCAGCGCCCATCCGGCACTGCGACCTAGCGCGGCGCCAATGCTGTTGCGGCCAAACCCGATGATGACGTTCTGACGGCAACTCAGGGACGGAAAGATTGCAAGGTTCTGGAATGTCCGGGTCACGCCGAGGCCGATGCGTTGTTCGATCCGGTCTGAGGTCACGTCGGTACCGAACAACCGGATCTGACCGGCATCCGGGCGGATGAAACCCGAGACGGTGTTGAACAGCGTGGTCTTGCCCGCGCCGTTCGGCCCCATGATTCCGTGCAAGGCGCCTGCCCTGACTTTCAGATTGACGCCATCGACGGCAGTCAGCGCGTCATAGCGCTTCACAAGCTTGTCCGTCACCAGCGCTTCGACAGCCGAATGATCGTGAGGCTGAACAAGATGCGGCAAGGCCGACACCACTACGGCATCCGATCCGCGCGACGAACGCGCCGGTTCGCTTCGCGCGGGCCACAGGCGAGAGACCATCTCGCTCAATCCGCCGCGAAAGCACAGCATCGTCAGGAGGACGACGGTCGACAAAATAAGCTCGATATAGCCCGCAATCGGACGCAGCACCTCGGGCAGGATGCGCAGCACCGCTCCCCCGACTGCGCCGCCCCAAACCGATCCGAGGCCTCCCACAATCGGGTAAGCAAGGGTGAGGATCGAACTGTATAATCCGAAGCTGTCCGGGTCGATGATGCGAAGGCGCGGCGCGACGATCGCCGCGGCCATCGCAATCGCAGCCGAACTGATGACGAACGCAGCGATCAGATAATGTTCGATACGGATGCCGAAGGCCCGCGCGCCCACTTCGTTGACCGCCAGCGCGCGCAGATTCCTGCCGAACGGCCCCTGCAACAGAATCATCAGCGGGATCAGAATGAGCGCGGAAAACACGCAGGCCATCACGAGATTCGCGAGATCCGAACGGATGGCGACGCCAAGGATCGTCGCCGCCGGAACGCTTAGCCCCTCGGCCCCGCCGGTCAATCCTTTCAACTCGCGCAATGCAATGATGACGATCGACTGGAAGACAAGCGTGACCATCGCAAGATTGTGGCTGCGAAACCGGACCGCCGGAACGGCGAGAAACAGGCCGCCCAGCGCGCCGGCGCATCCTCCCGCCACCACCGCGAGCGGAAACGGCAGCGACAGGTTGATCATCAGCAGCACCGCGCCATAGGCGCCGAGCGCCTGAAAGGCGCCGGTCGCCAACGTGATGCAGCGCGCGAAACTCACCAGCATCGTCAGGCCCGCACCGACGACGACCGCCGATACCGTAAGACACAGGACATATCGCCAGTAATCGTCGGCGAGGCAGCCGGCGAGGATAAACAGGGCCGGAAGTCCGATCGGCAATGCGAGCAGACCGAACACGCGCGTTCCAGACATCAGGTTCCTAGACATGGCGGCGCTTCGCTTCCGGAAACAGGCCTTCCGGCCGCACCAGCAGGACGCAAAACAGCAGAAAATAGCTGATGGCCATGCTCAGGGAGCTGGAGACATAGGCTGCGGACAGCGTCTCGACACAGCCCAGCAGCAGGCCGCCGACGATGGCTCCGCCAAGGGAGTCGAATCCGCCGATGACGGCGGCGACGAAGGCCGATGCGACGATGGAGACGGCAAGATCCGGTGAAACGCCCTTGCTGGGCGCTGCGAACACACCGGCGAGGCCGGCCAGCGCCGATCCCAGGAACCACGCGATCCCATAAACACCCTCGACCGAGTAGCCGCAAAGCTGAGCGCCGCGGCTATTGGACGCCATCGCGCGCATGCTGCGGCCGAGCGAGGAATAGCGGAAAATAGCGACGCCAGCGGTGCCGACCGCAAGTGCCCCGAGCGTGACCCAGATCTGCTCGCGGGTGAAGATCACGACGTCGCTGCCGACATCGATCAGCAGCGGCGGCCCGGTAAACAGCGCGGGAACGGCGAGAAGCTCCGAATTTTCAGCCAGCCGATAGGCTTCCGAAAGCGCCGTCCCAAGAAAGATGGTACCGATGATGACCGTGAAGAGGTCCGCCCGGCGCAATGGCTTGAGCACCACGAATTCGAGCAGTGCTCCGAGTGCGCCGATCAGAACCGGAACCGCGATATAGGCCATCCAGTAAGGCCACTCGAACACCACCACCATCTCGTAGGTGGCAAAGGCGCCGAGCATGACCAGACCGCCATGGGCGAAGTTCACCGTTTTTGTCGCCTTGTGAATGACGACCAGCCCGATGGCCGCAAGCGCGTAGATGGCACCGATCTTGATGCCACCCACGATCGTCATCAGCAATTCAGCCATCACGGCTTGCCTTTCGATGACACCGCCATCAGTTCGGAACGACCTGCCAGATGCCGTCCTTGATCGTCGCCCGCCCCATCAGACGGTTGCCCTGGTGATCGGTCTCCGTGAAGGATTCCGGATAGACCACGTCGAGCCCGCCGAGATCGGAAGGTTTGACATCCTTCAGCTTGCTCCAGGAAGCGATCAGCGTTTTCCAGGACAGATCGTTGCCGGCATTCTTGATCGCCGCGGCCAGAACGTAGGTGTCACCATAGGCCACGAGATCGTAGATGTTCGGCCGTCCCTGCGGAGGCTGGCCGTAGCGATGGGTCCACAACTCGCGAAACTTGCTCGTGGCCGCAACCGACTGCGCGGGGAAGTATGGCGTATTCGAATAGCCCCAGACATTGGGCGGATTCTTGTCGCCGAGAATGGGCACGACGGCATCGTTGACCGCCGAGCCGTCAAGCACCCAGACCACATTGGTAAGTCCCTTCTCCGGCGCCTGCTTGATCGCAAATCCGGCCTCCGAAAAGCTTCCCATCACGATGACCGCGTCGACCTTTTCGCGCGTAAAGGCGAGAAGCTGGGACGTGAAGTCACGGGCGCCCTGGTCGAACTCCTCGACCACGACGTCAACGGGCTTCTTCTGGAGCAGTGGCAGAACGGCGCCCTTATTGGCTTGCGGAAAGGCATAGGTTCCGACCAGAAGCCCGACTTTCTTGGCCTTGGGATTGGCCTGGAAGACACGATCCACCAGGGCCTGCGCGGAGTCCGTGGCGGATGGCATCGCGCCATGAAATACGTTTTCGGCAAACGGCGTCCGGATGATGGGCGTCGCACCGTAAAGGTTGTAGGTCGGGACGCCCTTCTCGCGCACATAATCGGCGGCGGCCGCTGCACCCGTGCTGCCGGAAGCCAGTACCAGAACGAAGACGTTGTCGTCTTCAACCAGTTTCTTCGCCGCCGCGACGCTCTCCGCCGGCGTAAAGGCGTGTTCGAAATCGAGCTTCAGCTTGCGACCGTTGATGCCGCCGGCCTGGTTGATTTCATCGACGGCAAGCTGCATGCCGTCGCGACCGGGAACGCCCATGAAGGAAGTCGCTCCCGTCAGCGGACCGAGCGCTCCAATCGTGATTTCCGTGGCCGTCACGCCCGGAGACTGCGCCTGCGCCGCCGCGGCCCCGAACCAGACCGAACCGGCAACGATCAAGGCCCGCAAGCGATGGCCAGGTTTAACCACGATCATTTCGACACTCCTGCATTAGCTTTTGCATTTAGCTTTCGAACCGGCCAAGCAATCGACATACCAACTACTAACCTATTGAAATAAATCAATTTATTTACTCCTTCACAATTTGGCACGCGATCAGCCGGCCGACAATTAGGCGCCGCGCACAATTTGTATGCAGAATTTTAATTTTTGAATACATCAATAATCGCCGGAAATTGGCCCTGTCGGCGCGCCATGCAGGCTCGCCCAGATTTTCTGGGATGACAGCGGCGCCTCGATATGCCGGACGCCGAGCGGCGCAAGCGCGTTCAACACCGCATTCACGAAGGCCGGCGTGCTTCCGGTTGCCGCAGACTCCCCGATGCCTTTGACGCCGAGCGGGTTGCTCGCTTCGGCATTCTCGAGCAAAGCCGTCGCGATGTTCGGCAGATCCGCCGCTCTGAGCACGCCGTAATCCATCAGACTGCCGGATATAAGCTGGCCGCCCGCGTCATAGATGATCCCTTCCACCCAGCCCTGCCCGACGCCCTGCGCCACGCCGCCATGAAGCTGGCCGGTCACCAGCATCGGATTGATGATGCGCCCGGCATCCTGAACCACAGCGAACGCAATCACCTTCACTTCACCGGTGTCGGGATCGACTTCCACCTCGCAGGCATGACATCCCACCGGGACAGCCTGACCGCTTCCCTTGAAACTCGCCGAAGCGGTGAAGTCGGGCTCCGCCGCGAAGATCTCGTCCCAACCCACCACACGGTTGGTATCGGCGATCCGGAACAGACCGTCCCTGAATTGGGTATCGGCAATGGACGCATCGAGCAGCCGGGCTGCAATCTCGCGCGCCCGTTCGATGGCCAGCGCCGCGGCGCATCGCACCGACGAGCCACCGAGCGTTGTCGACCATGACGCGGCCGTGCCCACGCCATCCGGAATCAGGGCGGTATCGGACTGCACGAAGGCAAGCCGCTCCATCGGCAGATGAAGGCTGTCCGCTGCGATCTGCAGAAAGCTTGTTTCATGGCCGTGACCGGCCGATCCGGAGCCGACCATCACCGCAAGTTTGCCGTCGTGCTGCAGCTTCAGATGGGCCGGGATCGGCTCATGGGAGCCATGAAGATCTTCGGCGAACAGGCAGACGCCGACACCGCGCAGACGTTGCCGCTTCTCTGCCTGCTTGCGCCGCACCGAAAATCCGGAATAGCCGACGAGGCCGAGCGCATCGTCGAGCATCGTCTCGAAGTCCACATCGGCGAAGGGCGTCCCCAGTGGCGACGTCCACGGCATGGAGTTTGGTTGCACAAGGTTGCGCCGGCGAAACAAGATGGGATCGATGTCGAGCCTGCGCGCGATGTCATCCATCAGCCGCTCGCAGCAAAATACGTTTTCGGGACGGCCCGCTCCCCGATAGGGGCTGGTGCAGGCCGTATTGGTCAGGACGCCCTGCACGCGCACATGCGCGGCTGGAATCGAATAGACTCCGGTCAGATGGGTGAGCCCATTCAGCACGGGCACCATCGCACGCGGCGCCGTATAGGCGCCCATATTCATCAGGCGCGTGGCGCGGATTGCCAGAATGCGGGCGTCGCCATCGAGCGCGGCTTCGATGGTGAACAGGTTGTCGCGCCCGTGGCAGTCGCTTTGCAACGCTTCCGATCGCTCCGCCAGCCATTTGACCGGACGACCGAGCCGCCGCGATGCTTCCAGACACAGGACATATTCGGCATAGAGACCGTTCTTCTGGCCAAAGCCGCCGCCGGTATCCGGCGCAATCACCCGGACGCGCTCGCGCGGAACGCAAAACACACGGTCCGCCAACGCGCGCTGCAAGACGTGAACCCGCTGCGTGCTGACATGCAGCGTGAACTCGCCCTTGTGGTAGGTTCCGATACAGGCGCGCGTTTCCATCGGCAACGCGTTCACCCGGTTGCTCATCACCTCCAGTCGCACCACTCTGTGCGAAGCGGCGAAGGCGGCGTCCACGGCCGCCGGGTCTCCCTCTTCATGATCGAAGACCAGGTTGGTGGCGGAATCGTGCCAGACCAGATTTACGTCGGCGAGCGCATCCTTGAGATCGATGACCGCCGGCAGTTCCTCGTATTCCGCGACGATGGCTTCCGACGCATCGCGCGCCTGCGCGATGGTTCTCGCAACGATGAAAGCGACCGGATCGCCGATACACCGCACATAGCCGTTTGCAAGCAGCGGCTGGTCGGCGCAATGGGCTCCGGGCACCGGAGGGCCGGGCGGCGGAAAATCGAGCGGCAATGTCGATAGCCCGCCTTCGGCAAGATCGGCATAGCCGAGCACCAGTTCAACTCCCGGCATTGAACGGGCCGCGCCGAGATCCAGCGACAACAATCGCGCATGCGCATGGGACGAGCGCAGAAAGATACCATGCACCAGCTTGGGCGGATGGATATCGTCCAGAAACGTACCACTTCCCGTGATGAAACGCGCATCCTCCCGCCGGCGCACGCTTTGACCGACCAGCTTGCGCGGCTGCAAAGGAACGACAGACAACAGGCTTTCGGCCGGATGCCGGCTCGACCAGACCGACATGCTAATCGCCCCGTGCCGCCAGCGCCCAGGCAACATCGGCCAGCACGCGCGCGCCGGCAGCAACATGCGCCGGCTCGGCCCACTCGGCGGGATTGTGGCTGATGCCGCCGCGACAGGGCACAAAGATCATGCCGGTCGGACACACGTAATGCAGCTGACGGGCATCATGCCCGGCCGCCGAATAGATATCCATCGACGGCAGCGACAGATCGTCGGCCGCGCGCGCAACGAGCGAACGCACCTCATCGGAGAATGTGAGCGACGGCGCATGCGCGATCTGTCGCAGTTCGACCGCGCAGGGCCCCTTCTCGGCCTCGACAAGACGGCGGATCTCCGCATCGATCCGGTCCACGACGGCATCATCCGTATGTCTCAGGTCGATCGAGAAATAGACTTCCTCGGGAATCACCGACGGCGCGTTCGGTTTCACCTCGAACAATCCAACCGTCAGCATCACATCATCGGGTTCGCGCGCCACGCGATCGATCGCGTGAATGATGCGGACCGCAGCCATCAGGGCATCGCGCCGATCCCGGCGCAAGGTGGTTCCGGCATGGGCCGCCTCGCCGCTCACACGCACGCGGTAGCGGCGGGTGCCTTGAATACCGGTGACGACGCCGATCGTGATATTGCGCTTTTCGAGGATCGGGCCCTGCTCGATATGCGGTTCAACGAAAGCCGCCGGCGCCCATCCGAAGGCACGTTGCGGAACGTCGACATCTTTCGCAAGTACCTCGGCCACCGCCGCGCCGGCACTGCACCCGGCCGCATCCTTGGCGGCGTGCAGGATCTCAAGCGGCTTTGCTCCGGTGAACGCCTCCGATCCGGCCATGCCCGGCGCGAACCGCGACCCCTCCTCATTGGTCCAAGCCACCACTTCGATCGAACGGTCCGGGCGCTGGCCCGAGGCAATGATGGCCTCGACCGCTTCGAGGCCCGCGAGCACCCCGAATGCGCCGTCGAATTTTCCGCCGGTCGGTTGCGAGTCGATATGGGATCCGATCAGCACCGGCGGGAGTTCAGGCCTGCGGCCTTCCAGTCGCAGGAACAGATTGGCCATTGCATCGCTGAACGGGTGCAAGCCGAGAGCACGCCCCCAAGCCACCAGTTGCGCCCGCGCATCACTCTCGGTTGGCGACAGCGCCGGCCTGTCGACGCCGCCATCCTCCCGCGCGCCGAATTGCGCAAGCATCATCAAGCGGTCCCAGAGCCGTTTGTCGTCGACGAATCCGGAGGGCCGATGCGGCATGGTATGTCAGTCCGTGCGCATAATCTGCGCCGGATCGGCGCGCGGATCCCGCTTCACCCAGTGCCCGGTCTCGACCTGCGCAATGAACTCGGCCAGGAGATGATTGAACAGCGCCGGCTCTTCGAGATTCAGGGTGTGGCCCGATTTCGGAAACACCGCCAGGCCCGAGCTCGGAATGACACGCTTCAGGAACAGGCCCGGCTTCAGGCAATGGTCGTCCTCGTCACCGACCATGACCAGGACAGGGGCCTGCATCTTCGCGAAGTCGGCCTCAAGATCGTACAGCGACGGCCGGCGCATCTGCACGCCGATCATGGTATTGGCGGCGCCGACCGAGGAATGCTGCGCCAGCCGGTCGGCGAACAGCCGCCAGCCCCGCGGATCCTTGGCCTGGAATTGCACCCGTGAGGCGCCCTCGGCATAGACCGGCGCGAACGAGGCCGATCCGAGTTTCGTGAAATTGTGCGCCACCTGCTCGGAGATGCCGCGGAAATATTCTTCGTGCTCTTTCTCGGCGCCATAACCGGCGCCGGCGGCGACCACCGACAACACCCGCTCCGGATGGCGAAGTCCGGCATGGAGCGCGGCGAAGCCGCCCATCGAAAGGCCGACGATATGAGCCCGTTCGATTCCCGCCGCGTTCATGACATCGATGATGTCGTCCGCCGCACGCGCTTGCGAATATTGGTCGGCATCCTGCGGGATGTCGGACGGCGGAAAGCCTCGCGCGGCGAATGTGATGCATTGATGCCGCCGCGCGAAGAAATTCATCTGCGGCTCCCAGCTCCAATGATTGCCGCCAAATTCATGCACGAACACGATCGCGGATCCGGAGCCCGCGCTTTCGAAGAAAATCTTGACGCCGTCGCTGACCGTCGCAAATGCCATGACTGCCTCCTCAGACGATGGAACGGCGGGATGAAATTCCTCCATCCACCGTGACGATGGTGCCCGAGGTGTAACCCGAACGCTCGGATGCCAGGAACAGAAACAGATCGGTGATCTCGCGGACCGTCGCCGGCCTTTTCAGCGGATAGAGGTCCCGCAGCTCGGTGTAGCGCCCCTCGTCGCCGAATTGCGACTTGGCGAGCTTCTTCAGCATGTTGTAGATGCGGCTGGTATCGACGGGCCCCGGATTGACGCCGACGACACGGATGTTGTCATCGAGGCTGCGGCCGCCGAGCGCGCGCGTAAAGGCCATCAGGCTCGCATTGGCGGTGGCGCCGGCAATGTACATCGGATCGCAGATCTCGCCGCCATTGCCGATATTGTTGAGGATGACGCCGCCGCCCCGCTGCTTCATCAGCGGATAGATCGCGCGCGTCAGATCGACATAGCCGAAACCCTTCAGCGCCCAGCCGTCCTTCCACGATTGCGCATCGACCTGCCACAGATCGCCGCTCGGAACCGTTCCCGCATTGTTGACCAGCACGTCGACATCGCCGGCCGCGGCTGCAATCTCGTCAATCGCTCCGTCAGCGATCACATCGATCGGCTGGACCGTGACCTCGGTCTTGAACTGGGCGACAAGGGCGTCCCTGATCTCATTCAGGCGCGGGGCGGAACGCGCGACGAGGTGAAGCTTGCACCCTTCCGCCGCGAAGGCATGCGCCAGACCCTCACCGATGCCTTGCGAAGCCCCGGTAATCAGCACTTTCTTGCCACCCAGATTGAGATCCATCATTCTCTTTCCATCACGTTTCAATGTTTTACGACGGCTTTAGCTAGACGATGATGCGCAAGGCTCGCCCAGAGCATCGGAAGCCCGCAAGCGACAACCATCCCCGCCTAAAACAGCTTGACCGATTCGTTTCGCCCCCGCGCCATGTCCATCATGGCGGGCAGCAGCTCCACAAATTCCTCGATCCATTCGGCCGGCACGCTGGTGCTGACCTTGACGAAGCGATCGCCGAAATTGGGCGTGTGATAAGCGCCCTGCCGGATCATGATCCCGCGCTCCTGGTAGCAGGCCGTCAATACTTCCGGCCGCACACCGGCCCCGCTGCATTCGATGACGAGAAAATTGCCGTTCGACGGGAAAACAGGAATTCTCACGTTATCCAAGCGATCGACGGCGTCCTTGATGAGCTGCTGGTTTGCCCTTTGCTGCGCCAGCACGCCGGGAAACCATTCATCCTTGATCTGCAGGCCGGCAATCGCCGCGCGCTGCGACAAAATATTGGAGCCCAGTATATTCGGCTGGGCCGCGGCCAATCGCTCGGCAAGATCGGGCGTCGTTACCATGGCGCCGATTCTCAACCCCGCGAGACCAAGCCATTTGGAAAAACTATAAACCGTCAGCGTCCGCTCGGGAAAGCGGCTCGCCGCCAGCGTATGATCATAAGCAAAATGCCGGTAGGTGCAGTCATGAATCAGGAATGCCTGGCTCGGCCGGACCGCATCGACGATCGCATCCATCTCCGCCGGCGTGCAGGCGCTTCCCAGGGGATTGTTCGGATCGACGAGATAGACGACCTTCGTCTTCGGTCCGATCGCCGCGGCCAGCCGCTCCGGCGCGAGCCGATAGCCATATTCGTCACCGTAGATTGGAATCTGCTTGACGGTCGCGCCGACTGATTTGGCAAAGACCATCGGCCAATTCCAGGTGGGATCGGTCGTGATCAATTCGTCGCCCAGTCCAAGCAACACCCGGCAACTATGGGCAAGCGCGGAAACGGCGCCGTCGAACACCAGCGCAGCCTGATCCGGCAAGCCAAGATCGGCTGTAATTCCCGACCGCAATGCTTCGAGGCCGACGGGCGGCGCATAGATGTGGAACTCCTCATCGGCCAGGCAGCGCTGTATCGCCTCCAGCACGGCGGGATGCGGCGTGGCGTGGTTGGTGTTTTGCCCTAGCCACTTCAGGCCGGACGTATTCACCAGCCGGTCGAAATGAGCGTTGCGGATTTCAAACGGGTGCATTTTTTCCTTGCCGGCTTTGGTCCACAAATTGCTTGGTCGAATAATCTTGACCGTCATTGGGATGCGCGTAACATGGAGTTTGCATGCAAACAATAATTTTTTGTATTATTAGATCGGCTTATACGCGGCGCCAACGGAACCGGCGATAGGAGGAATCATTGAATGACCTTGAATCCGCGACATCGAAGCGGATGAAGCGCGACCGTTCCGCCACCCTGTCGGAAAACCTGCGGCGCTCCCTTGAGGAGATGATCGTCAGCGGCACGCTCACGCCGGGCGAGCGCCTCGACGAGATGGAGATCGCCGAACGTTTCAAGGTATCCCGCACCCCCGTACGCGAGGCCTTGAAAGCACTTGCCGCCGTCGGTCTCGTCGAGATGAGCGGACGGCAAGGCCTGACGGTATCCGCGGTGTCGATCCCGACATTGCTCGAGATGTTCCAGCTGATGGCCGAACTGGAGGGGCTGCATGCACGGCTAGCGGCCCGGCGCGCGCGGCAGGACCACAAGGATCGATTGATCAGCACCCACGAACAGCTGAGCGACGTGCTGAAACGCGGCGATCCGCAACTCTTCTATGATGTGAACCGCGAATTTCACGAGGCCATTTACGATGCCTCGCAGTCCGAATTCCTCGCCGACCAGACCCGAACCTTGCGCCGGCGCGTCGCCCCCTACCGGCGCTATGTCACGTTCCAGCCGGGGCGCATGACCGCGACCATCACGGAGCACCAGCTCATCCTCAATGCGATCCTGGTCGCAGACGCCGATACCGCCCAGCGCGCGGCGCGGGATCACGTCAACCTGCTCGGCGACAATCTCGCCGATTTCATCGCCTCGCTACCGCCCGGGATGACGCGACGATCCGCCTGATCCGCGGGCGTTGCTTCATCCATACCGATCTTCACCGCACGCGGAGTCTCCATGAGCAGCCCTCGGCCGAACCGAACGAAGATCGTCGGAGGCACCATCGTCGCTTACCGGGATGGTGCTCACCGCATTCTGGACGATGGCGTTCTGGTATTCGAAGGATCGAAGATCGTTCACATTGGCCATTCCTATGACGGCCCTGCCGATCTTGTCCTGAATGCCCGAGGCAAGCTCGTCATTCCCGGCTTCGTGTCGACGCACGCCCATATCAACGTTCATGAGGGCACGCGCCTGATTACCGACGTAGGCCGCCGCGACGTGATGCGGTCCGGCTTTCTCAACTACACGCCGAACAATGGTCCGGATGGGCCTCCCTATGTCGCCGCGGCGATTCCGCAAGACACCATCCGCTTCGGCTTCGCCCAGCTCATCCGCAACGGCATCACCACCGCGATGGCGTTCGGCGGCGGCACGCCGGGCGCGGCGAAGACATTCGCCGAACTCGCAGGCGAAAGCGGCATGCGGGTGTATTACGCACCGCAAGCCAATTCAGCCGTGAACTATTTTACCGATGACGGCCGGATGGTGGAGAAATGGGACGAGCCGAAAGGCCATGCCGAACTGGACGCCCAGGAAAAATTCATCGAAGAGCACCACAACAGCCATGACGGCCGCTTCCAGGGCATCGTCGTCATTCGCAATTACGCGCTCGCCACGATCGAGCTGATGCGCCGGGGCAAGGAGATCGCGGACCGCCGAAAATTACGGCTCACGACGCATTTCTGCGAACAATTGTTCGAATTCCACCGCACTGTCCGCGACTATGGCATCACGCCCGTCGACCTGATGGAGCGCGAAGGTCTGCTTGGCGAGAACGTGCTGCTGGCCCACGCGATCTATCTCGCCGGGCATTCCTACACGACCTGGGAATATTCCAACGATCTGGAAAAGCTCGGCCGCACCAAAACGGCGGTGTCGCACGCGCCGCTCGTGATGTTGCGCAGAGGCCATGCGCTCGAGGGTTTTCACCGCTACCTCGCTCATGGCGTCACCATGTCGATGGGAACCGATGTCATGCCGCATGACATCATCATGGAGATGCGGGTCGGCGCGCTGGCCTGCAAGCTGATCGCGCGCGACCACGAAGTCGGCAGATCGATCGATTTCTTCAATGCCGCGACGCTCGGCGGCGCCAAGGCGCTCGGGCGCACCGACATCGGCCGCCTCGAGGTCGGCGCCAAGGCCGACATCGTGGTGATGGATTTCGACAACCTCCAGATCGGCCCTGTCTACGATCCGATCCGGAGCCTGGTGCATCTGGCCTCCCCCGATTTGATCGAGCAGGTCATCTGCGACGGCCGGTTCCTGCTGAAGGACGGCGTGCTCCAAAACTATGACGAGCGCGACATCGTCGAAGGCGGCAAACGCTCGTTTCAGCGCGTCGTCGATGAATTCCCCAAGCGCCACTGGTCCGGGAAGCCGGTTGATGTCGAATACCCTGTTTCGCTGGGTCGCTGGTAAATCTGCATACAGAAACATCATTCCTGCATTCAATTTAGGCCACACTGGAGATCCAGACTAAAAACACCAGTTAACTCAGTCGCTTATGTTCGGCACGGCTCTTGCTGAACGGTCTCTGGCGACTTCAAAGGTCTCCGACGAATTCAGAAGGCATCAGGTGAATGATAACCCTTATCTCGGGCGGAACGATCATCGCGTACAAGGACGGCGGCCATCGTGTTCTGAAGGATGGCGTCCTGGTCTTCGAAGGCGACCGGATCATCCATGTCGGCACCGCCTATGACGGCAAGGTGGACCAGACCATCAATGCCGCAGGCAAACTGGTCATCCCGGGTTTCGTCTCCACCCACGCCCATGTCAACGCGCATGAGGGCTCCCGGCTCATCACCGATCTCGGCCGCCGCGATGTGATGCGTTCCGGCTTCCTCAACTACACCCCCAATAACGGCATCGATGGCCGCCCGGTGGTGGCCGCGGCTTCGGCCGAACATTCCATCCGGTTCGGTTTCGCTCAGCTGATCCGCAACGGCGTGACCACGGTGCTGTCGTTCGGCGCCGGAAGCCGCGACGACCCCAAGCTGATGACCGACCTCGCCGATGAAAGCGGCTTGAGGGTCTACTACGCGCCGCAGGCGACCGGCGCCGAAAACTATTTCGACAAGGATCACCAGGGTCGTCTGCAGCCGATCTGGAACGAGGCCGTCGGCTTCGAACAACTCGAGCGCGCCGTGCGGTATGTCGAGGACCATCACGGAAAGTTCGACGGACGCCTTCAGGGGCTGATCCTGGTGCGCAATTTCATCCTCGCCACCGTCCCGTTGATGCGGCGCGCCAAGGAATATGCCGACAGGCTCGGCGTGCAGTTCAGCACCCATTTCTGCGAGCAGTTGTTTGAATTCCACGAGACCGTAAGAACACACGGCATGACCCCGGTCGATCTCATGGAGGCCGAAGGCCTGCTCGGCCCCAACGTGATCCTAGCCCACTGCGTCTACATCGCAGGCCACTCCTCGACCACATGGGAATACAGCAACGATCTCGAAAAACTCGGCCGCACCGGCTCCGTGGTCGCTCACGCGCCGGTCGCCTATTTGCGCCGCGGCTACAATCTGGAAGGCTTCGAGCGCTATCTCGCCCACAACGTCACGATGTCGATGGGCACCGACGTCATGCCGCACGACATGCTCGGCGAAATGCGGTCGGGCGCGCTGGCGGCAAAACTGATCGGGAAGAACCACGAGGCCGGAACGTCGGCCTCCTTCTTCGATGCAGCCACGCTCGGCGGCGCAAAGGCGTTCGGCAGAACCGATATCGGCCGCCTGTCGGCCGGGGCCAAAGCAGACATCGTCATTCTCGACTTCGACAATATGCAGATCGGCCCGGTCTACGATCCGATCCGCAGCCTCGTACACTTGGCCACTCCCCATCTTATCGAGACGGTCATTTGCGACGGCAAAACGCTGATGTCGGATGGCGTCCTGACCGGATACGACGAGCGGTCGGTCGTCGAAGGCGGCAAGCGCTCGTTGCAGCAGGTCGTCGATCAATTTCCCGAACGCCACTGGTCGGGCAAATCGGCCGCGGAATGCTTTCCCGTTTCATATGCCGCGTGGTGAGGCCGGCAGAGCCGCCGGCCGCTGTCGCCGCGCACCGTCTTGAAATCAACGCCGCAACAAAGGACTTGCCGTGAGCGCCAAATCTTCGTTTCGAAACTGGCTACGACACAGCGGGAAAATTCTCGCCCTCGCCATGCTGCTGATGTCCGCGGGACTGCCGGGAACAGCATCGGCGGAAACCGTGCTACGGGTCGCAAAAACATCGATCCCCCGTATCCTGGACCCGCATTTCACCACCAGCTTCACGGAACGTGATTTCGGCTATCTGATCTACGACACATTGTTTGCCGTCGACAGCAAGTTCGACGTCAAGCCCCAGATGGTCGACACCTGGTCGGTCAGCGACGATCACCTCACTTACACCTTCACGCTACGCGACGGATTGCTGTTCCACGACGGCCAGCCGGTGCGCTCAGCGGATTGCATCGCCTCGATCAAGCGCTGGTCGCAGCGCGACGGCATGGGAGAACGGCTGGCGGCGCTGACCAAGGAATGGGTGGTGGTCGACGACAAGACCTTCCGCCTGGTGCTGTCGCAACCTTATGAATTTGTGCTGGCGACGCTCGGGAAGGTTGGCGCCTCGGTGCCCTTCATCATGCCGGAACGGGTTGCCCAAACGCCGATCACCGAACCGATCAAGGACTACACCGGCTCGGGACCTTTCATATTCGACCAGGCGGCCGGCACATCCGGCGTCAAACTCGTGTTCAGGAAGTTCGACAAATATGTGCCGCGCAAGGAACCGGCCGACTGGGCCTCCGGCGGCAAGGTCGCCAAGGTCGACCGGCTGGAATGGATCGAATTCCGCGACGCCATGACCGCGGTGAATGCGCTGACCAATGGCGAGGTCGACATGATCCAGGAGTTGCCGCACGATCTGGCACCCCTTCTGGACAACGATCCCAACGTGAAGGTGATGATCTACAACGAGCTCGGCCAGCTCGGCTTCATCCGCTTCAATTTCCTCTATCCGCCGTTCAACAACGCCGATGCGCGCCGCGCGGTGCTGCTGGCGGTGAACCAGAAGGAGTTTCTGCAGGGCCTCGTCGGCAACCCGAAATATTACAACGAATGCCGGTCGATCTATTCCTGCGGCTCGCCCTACGAAACCGACGCCGGCGTGCCGAAGGTCGATCTCGACGAGGCCAAGAAAGCCCTCAAGGCGTCGGGTTACGACGGCAGCCCGATCGTTCAATTCCACGCCACCAACAGCGCGACCATCGGCCCGCTGAGCGAAGTGCTGACCCGCGTGTTGCGCGAGGTCGGCTTCAACGTGAAGGACGAAGCGATGGATTTCCAGACCTTCACGCGCAGGAGGCTGGCGCAGTCGCCTCCCGACCAAGGCGGCTGGAACATCGCACTGTCGACCTGGACCGGCCCGGATGTCGTCGACCCCGTCGTCAACGTTTCGCTCGGCGGTGAAGGACAAAAGGCGCAATGGGGCTGGCCGACCATGCCCGAGATGGAAAAACTGCGCGATCAATTCGCGCGGACGGCGAGCATGGATGAACGCAAGAAGATCGCCGCCGAGATTCAAAAGCTCGCCTATGACCAGGCGCTTTACATTCCGACCGGCACTTTCAAGTCGCTGGCCGCCTATCGCAACAACGTCAAGGGCGTCGTGTCGGCTCCCGCGATGATGATGTGGGGAATTTCGAAAGAATAACGTGACCGCACAGTTTTGATGTTGAGATTCATCTTCTATCGCCTGCTGGGAGCCATTCCGGTGGTGGGACTGGTGTCCATCGCCGTCTTCCTGTTCCTCAGGATGGCGGGCGACCCGGTCGCCTCCCTGCTGGGCGAAAATGCGACAGCGCAGCAGGTCGCCGAGATCCGGCACGCGATGGGCCTCGACCGGCCCGTCATGATGCAATTCCTGTCATGGATCCTGCACGTCTTTCAGGGTGATTTCGGAATCTCGCTGGTCACGCACGAGCCGGTCTGGAAGATGGTCAGCGAACGGCTGGGCGCGACGCTGTCGCTTTCGCTGACGACCATCGTGTTCTCCATCCTGGTTGCCGTTCCGCTCGGGCTTTTTGCCGCCCGCCATCGCAAGAACTGGATCGACCGGCTGATCGTATCGTTCTGCACTGCCGGCTTCTCGGTGCCGACCTTCGTCGTGGGCTATCTGCTGGTATGGCTGTTCTCGATCAAACTGCAATGGCTCCCCGCCCAAGGCTATGCCAGCCTCGACCGGGGCGTCGGCGATTGGATATTGCATCTCATCGCGCCGACCATTGCGATGAGTTCCGTCTTCATCGTGCTGATTGCCCGCATTACCCGCGCCGGCGCCATCGAGGTTCTCAACGAGGACTACATCCGCACCGCCCGCGCGATAGGCGCCAGCGAACTGCGCGTCTTTCGCCTGTTCGTGTTGCGCAACGCGGCGGTGCCCATTGTGACGATCATCGGCGTCGGTATCGGGATCGTGCTCACCGGCGTGGTCGTGACCGAAACCGTCTTCAATCTGCCCGGCGTTGGACGGCTGACGATCGAATCCGTCCTGGCGCGCGACTTTCCCGTCATTCAGTGCGTAATCATGCTGTTCTCGTTCACCTACGTCTTCATCAACCTGGCGGTCGATATCATCTACTCGCTGCTGGATCCGAGGATCCGGAATTGATTACGGTTGCGCAAAACGAGAACAACGCCGCCGGCGTGGCCCCGAAGGCATGGCTGCGGCGCTTGCGGAATAACGGCAATTTGCTGCTTGGCGCGGCGGTCCTGATCCTCTTCCTCATCGTCATGGTGCTGGCTCATTTGCTCGGCGCCGCCGATCCGCAGGCGATGACCACCAGCGAACGCCTGCATCCGCCATCCCTTCAGCACTGGTTCGGCACCGACCGCCTGGGGCGGGACATCTATGCCCGGGTGGCATTCGGCACCTCGGCATCGCTGGCCGTCGGCGCCGCCGCCGCCGCGCTCGGTTGCATCATCGGCACGATCTTCGGTCTTGCGGCCGGCTACTTTCGGTCCATCGATATGCTGATCATGCGCGTTATGGACGGCATCATGGCCATTCCAGGCATCATGATCGCGATCGCGACCATCTCGGTTGCGGGAGCGTCCATCACCACGGTCGTACTGGCCATCGCGGTGCATGACGTTCCACGCATTGCGCGTCTTGTCCGCAGCTCCGTTCTTTCAATGCGCGAGGAGCCCTATGTCGAGGCAGCGGTGATGCTAGGTTCGCCATCATGGTCGATCGTGCTGCGCCACATGCTTCCCGGCATCCTCGCCTCGCTGGCCGTACTCGGCACCTATGTTGCGGCCAATGCGATGCTGCTCGAGGCGACGCTTAGCTTTCTCGGCTGCGGCCTGCCTCCCGATATCCCGACCTGGGGAAATATCATGGCCGATGGACGCATCCTTTTCCGGATCGCGCCGTGGATCATTCTGTTTCCGGGAGCGGTTCTGGCCTTTGCCGTGCTCGCCATCAACCTTCTGGGCGACGGTCTGCGCGACCAGTTCGACCCGACGACCGAAAAGACGATGCGATGACCGAGGCTGCCGCATGTCCGCAGAAGCCGGTCCTGGAGATCAGGGATCTTTCGATCGCATTGCCGCCCGGCTCGGATCGGGCGTTCGCGGTCGAGGATGTCAGCTTCACGATTCATCCGCGCGAGATCGTCTGCGTCGTCGGTGAATCCGGCTCGGGAAAATCGGTCACGTCCTTCGCCATCATGGGGCTGCTGGCATCGGCCTTAAAGCCCGTCGGAGGAGAGATCCTGTTCTCCGGGCGCGATCTCTTGAAGGTCTCGCCGGCCGAACTGAGGGAGTTGCGAGGAAATCGGCTCTCGATGATCTTCCAGGAACCGATGACGGCGCTCAGCCCGACCATGAAGGTCGGACGCCAGATCGAGGAAGTCCTGCGCATCCACACCCGGATGAGCCGCGCCGAACGCCGCACGCGCACGCGCACGCTTGAGCTGATGCGCCTCGTCAATATCCCCTCGCCGGACCTGCTGAGCCGGCGTTATCCTCATCAATTATCCGGCGGTCAGCGTCAGCGCATCATGATCGCCATGGCGCTCGCCCTCGAACCGGCGCTTCTGATCGCCGACGAACCGACGACGGCGCTGGACGTGACGACCCAGGCCCAGATCCTCGAACAGATCAAACAGATCCAGCAGCGCTCCAACACCGCCGTCCTGTTCGTTACCCATGACTTTGGCGTGGTTGCCGACATCGCCGACCGCGTCGTCGTCATGCAGCACGGAAAAATCGTGGAACAGGGCCTTGCGCGCGAGGTGCTGCAGTCGCCCAGCAGCGATTACACGCGATCCTTGCTCGCCGCCATTCCGGGCCTCCACAATCGGCAATCCCGTGCCCTCGCCTGCGATGTACCGGAAATTCTCAGGATCGACGGGCTGTCCAAATCATACGCCTCTGTGGGCCATTTCCTGCGCCGTCACGCTCCAACTCATGCGGTGGACAATGTAAGCCTCACCATGCGGCGCGGCGAAACCCTCGCGATTGTCGGCGAATCCGGATCGGGAAAGTCGACTGTCGCGCGCTGCGTCTGCGGCCTGATCGATCCCACCGGCGGCATGATCGAGATCAAGGGCAGCAATCGTAATGCCAGAACCGGAACTCTCGATATCGAACGACATCGCCTGGTTCAGATGATCTTTCAGGATCCGAACCGCTCCCTCGACCCGCGCTGGACCGTCGGCCAATCGATGATCGAGGGTATGCGCAATCTGGGCGTTTCGCGACCGCAGGCGATTGAGCGCGCGGGTTCGTTAATGGAAAAAGTCGGCCTGCAGAAATCCGCACTCGGCCGCTATCCGCATGAATTTTCCGGCGGCCAGCGTCAGCGCATATGCATTGCGCGTGCGCTCTCGATGGAGCCGCAGCTTTTGATCGCCGATGAAGCCGTTTCCGCGCTCGACGTTTCGGTGCAAGCGCAAGTGCTCGCATTATTGGCCAGATTGCAGCACGAGATGCAGCTCAGCATCCTGTTCATCACCCATGATCTGCGGGTGGCCGTTCAGATCAGCGACAGTATCGCCGTCATGCATCAGGGCCGCGTCGTCGAACACGGCCCGGCGCTGGAGATTTTTTCCAATCCCCGGCACGACTACTCACGCCGCCTGTTCAACGCCGCGCCGGGCTGGAACTGGACGGATTGAGAGCCCGGTTCGGATTGAATCAGAACCGGGCTCTCGTATTTTTTTAACGCGTTTTCATTACGCGAATTAGTCTGCGGGGCTACCCTGCGACACGAATTTTCCGATCAGATAGGCTTCGACGGCTTCCATGCCACCTTCGGAACCGTAGCCGGAGTCTTTCACACCTCCGAACGGCACTTCCGGAAAGGCGAGACCTTGGTGATTGATCGAAATCATTCCGCTCTCGATCTCGGCCGCGACCGCCGTCGCGTTTTTCACCGAGCGCGTGTAGGCATAGGCGGCAAGTCCGAACGGCAGGCGATTCGCCTCGCTGAGGGCGTCGTCGAAATCTTTGAACGACGAGACCAGCGCCAGCGGCCCAAACGGCTCTTCGTTCAAGGCCCGCGCATCCTTGGGCACATCGACCAGAACCGTTGGTTCAAAGAAATATCCCTTGTTCTGTTGGCGCTTGCCGCCCGCCTTGATTTTGGCGCCGCGCTGCACGGCATCGTCGAGAAAAGACCCCAGGGCATTTTGGCGGCGATCGTTCGCCAGCGGGCCGATCGTCACGCCGTCATGGAGACCGTTCCCCATTTTCAGAGCCGTCGTGCGGCCGACGAACTCTTCGACGAAGTGGTCATATACCGATTCATGGACGATGAACCGTGTCGGCGCGATGCAGACCTGACCGGCATTGCGATACTTGCCGGCGGCGAGGACGGTGGCCGCAACCTTGACGTCGGCGTCGCCGAAGACGATGGCCGGCGCATGACCGCCGAGCTCCATCGTAATGCGCTTCATATGCGTGCCGGCAAGCGAAGCCAGCTTTTTCCCAACCGGGGTCGAGCCGGTGAAGGAAATCTTCCGGATCACGGGATGCGCGATCAGGTATTCGGAAATCTCGGACGGCACACCGTAGACCAGGTTGACGACCCCGGCGGGCAAGCCGGCATCGGCCAGCGCCCGGATCAACTCCGCGGGCGAGGCCGGCGTTTCCTCCGGCGGCTTGATGATGACAGAGCATCCTGCCGACAGCGCCGCGGCGAGCTTGCGCACCGCTTGGCTGACCGGAAAATTCCACGGCGTGAAGGCTGCGACCGGACCAACCGGCTCCTTGACGACGAGGTTGTAGACGCCGGCGCTGCGCGCCGGAATAACCCGGCCGTAAGTGCGGCGGCTTTCCTCCGCGCACCAGTCGAGAACATCCGCGGAAGCAAGAAGTTCGATCCGGGCTTCGGCCAGCGGCTTGCCCTGCTCAAGCGTCATTAACTGAGCAATGCGATCGATCCGCTGCCTGAGCAGGTCAGCCGCCGTCCGCATGATTTTTGACCGGTCCAGCGGCGAGAACTTGCGCCAGATCTTGAAGCCCTTTGCCGCTGCCGCGACGGCGAGATCGAGATCCTCTTTCCGCGCCGAGGCGACGTGTCCGATCTTTTCCTCGGTAGCAGGATTGATTACGGCAATCGTCTGCCCCGAAAGACTGTCCCGCCAGACTCCGTCGATAAAAAGCTGAACGTTATTGTACATCGTCATTGTTCCTGTTTGTCAGATTCGATCGGCTTTGCATGAGAGGACGTGCCTTTGATGCCGCGAAACGAAGTGGCCTGCATCGCTTTCTCTTTGTGAGTTCTCAAACATAAAACCTTCGATAGAAGCGTCTCTTTGAGACATCCACGCGCAGAATAGCGATAGGGTCACGTTGTATATCATGAGATATATCGTTGTGGAGATCGTTTTATTGATTGCACCTCGCCCTCACCTTTTCTCAAAGCAGCGATGCATTGGCGTGACTTGGCATACCTTGGCATCAGCGCGCTTCTTCAAACCCTGCAAGGGTTGAGGTCAGATTGGCCCCAAGAATATCCGACAGATATCCACCCTCCTGCACGAATACGGTCGGCAACCCCAGCCGCGCGATCGTTTGGCCGATGCGCCGGAAGCCGTCCGTCGTCACCGCAAGACCCGCAAGCGGATCGTGTTCGGACGCATCGAGGCCAAGCGCGACCACCAGCGCACCCGGCGCGAACGCCTCGATCATCTTTTGCGCCGCGCCGAGCGCCTGCAAATAGCCCTGGTCGCCGGTGCCGATCGGCAAGGGGATATTGAGATTGGCGCCAAGTCCCGCGCCTGCACCGCGTTCATGGGCATATCCCCAGACGAACGGATAGAAGGAGGTCGGATCGGCATGGATCGAAACCGTCAGGACATCGCCGCGCTGATAGAAGATGCCCTGCGTGCCGTTGCCGTGATGAACGTCGACGTCGAGGATCGCCACCCGCTCATGTTTGAGCCGCAGATGCGCCGCCGCGATCGCGCTGTTGTTGAGAAAGCAGAAGCCACCAGCGAGGTCGTGATAGGCGTGATGACCCGGAGGACGACAGAGCGCGTAGGCCGCGTCCTCGCCGTCCAAAATAAGCTGCGCTGCCGTCGTCGCCACATCGGTCGCGGCGCAGGCCGCAGCCCAGGTGCCGGGCCCGATCGGACAGGCCGTATCGACGGTATGCCAGCCAAGCCGGCCGACGATGTGCGTGGGGTAACTCCCGGCATGGCGAACCGGGTGCATGTTGGCGATCATCTCCGAACCTGAGTCTCCAAGCTTGGACCAGGCCTCCCATGCTTCCGCCAGGAAGCTGAGATATTCGGGGCTGTGGATTCTGGCGCGCGGCCCCTGCCCGAATATGGTCGGTTCAACCAACTGATGCTTTCCTGCCTTGAGTCCCGCCAGCAGCCGGTCCGCGCGTTCAGGCTGCTCGGTGGTGCGCTTGACGACGCCGCGAACCAGGAAGAATTGCGGATCGTGACTCCGATGCAGTTCGGTATAGACAGCTTTCACTCAAATGCTCCCAGGGTTGCGCCTGCGCTCGTCTCCTCGGTCTTCCTCCAGACGGCGCCGGTCGTCAATGCGGCGCTCGAGGCGACCAGCTTTGGAATGAGGGGTCTGCTGCCAAAGCCGATGCAAGGTGTTCTCGGACGCCCGAAGAGACAGACGCTCTAAATTTAGGCTGAGCTTTGCGCGTTTGCGCCTTGAATCTTAACGTTTTCCTAGAAAATGCCGGGCTTCCTTTAAGGGAGGCCCGCCCCGCGGATCGGCCGCGATCAGGAGGCTCCGAGCGCTGGATCATCGACCGACCGGCTCAAAATTGCTCATGGGACAGGACCGATGCTGAAAGTCCGTTCGATCGCCGCGCGCCTCGTGATTTCGATTGCCATGATCGCCGCAGCCGCGGGCGGATTGGTCGGCTTCCTGGCTGTGATCAAGGAGGGCGACATCACCCGGCTGGCGCTCGATCGCGAGATGGGCATCCAGTATCAGAGCGTGATCGCCTCGTTCGAAGCCGAGAACCGCACCGGCTCCGCCGTCGCCATGGTGCTGGCCAACATGCCGCCCTTCCAGGACGCCATGGAGCGGCAGGACCGGCCGGCGATGGCAGCCCTGCTCGCCCCCGCGCAGAAACTGGCGGCCGGCCGTGGCTTCGGCACATGGTCGGTCACCAGCCCGCCGGGCATCACCTTCTATCGCGCCCACAATCCAACCTCGTTCGGCGACGACGTCACCGGGCGGCGCAAGACCGTCGCCCAAGTCTATGCCAGCAAGCAGCCGGTTGCCGGCGTCGAGCCCGGCGTCGGCAATCTCGGCATCTACAGCGTCAGCCCGGTGTTTCGTGCCGCATCGGACGGCAAGGACATCATCGGCGCCTTCGATGTCGGCATCACCTTCGGTCCGCAATTCGTCGACCGCATCAAGCGACGCTTCCATGTCGATCTCGCCGTTCTTCAAAACGAAGGCGGCACTTTCAAAACCCTGGGCTCCAGCATCGAAGGCAATACCCTGGCCACGCCCGAGGAGACCAGGCAGGCGTTCGACGGCGCCACCATCCTGCGACGAACCGTGATGGCCGGCAAACCGGTGGCGATGTATCTCGGGCAGCTCAAGAATTTCGCGGGCGAACCGATCGCCGTGATCGAGCTGGTGAAGGATATCTCGAGCTTCGTCGACAGCGAGGCGAGCACGCGGTGGTACCTGATCGTCGCCACCGCGATCGTGCTTGCCGCCGCGATCCTGATCGCGCTCTTTGTCGCCCGCAGCCTGACGCGGCCGATCGATCGGCTGCGCACCGCGATGGGCCGCCTGTCGGCCGGCGACACCGCCGCCGAGATTCCCGGCCGCAACCGCCGGGACGAACTCGGCGCCATGGCTGACGCCCTCGCCGTGTTCAAGGAAAGCATGATCGAGACCGATCGCCTGCGCACCCAGCAGGAGGCTGACCGGCAGGCGGCCGAAGGTGCCCGGCGCACGCTGATGAACGGCCTGGCCGACCGTTTCGAGGCGAGCGTGCGCGGCATGATCGGCGCCATGTCCAGTTCCGCCGGTGAGATGCAGGATACGGCGCGGAACATGTCCGTCACCGCCGAGGAAACCCAGCGCCAGTCGCTCGCCGTGTCGACGGCGGCCGAACAGACTTCCACCAACGTCCAGACCGTGGCGACCGCAGCCGAAGAGCTGTCCGCCTCGATCGCCGAGATCGCGCGCCAGACCGCCGAAGCCTCGCGTGTCGCGGGCGAGGTTGCCGATGACGGACGCCGGACCGACAAGATCGTGTCGGGCCTTGCGGAATCGGTGCGGCGCATCGGCGATGTCGTCGGTCTCATCAACAGCATCGCGGCGCAGACCAACCTACTGGCGCTCAACGCCACCATCGAGGCCTCCCGCGCCGGAGACGCAGGCAAGGGCTTCGCGGTCGTCGCCGCCGAGGTCAAACAGCTCGCCAAGCAGACGGCGCAGGCAACCGGGGAGATCCAGTCCCAGGTCGATGCGATTCAGGGCGATACCGGCAAGGCCGTCGAAGCGATCCGGGGGATCTTCTCGCGGGTCGAAGTGCTGACCAACATCACCGCCTCGCTGTCGAGCGCCGTCGAGGAACAGGGCGCCGCCACCCAGGAGATCGCGCGCAGCGTGGGCCAAGCCGCCGAAGGCACGCAGGACGTATCGAGCACGATCGGCTCGGTCACCGAAGCCGCCAACCAGACCGGGGCGGCTTCCTCCAGGGTCCTGACCTCAGCGGAAAGCGTTTCCGCCAATTCCGAGCAATTGCTCCAGCAGGCAGACCGCTTCGTCGCCGAGATTCGCGCCGCCTGATATCGATCCGGCGGTCAATCGCATCCGTTGCGTTGCGCGCAGCAGCTCTCCGGCGCTTCGCTCTCGACCGCCATGCGGCACATACATGACGACATGATCGGCACGTCCGCCAGCGATATCGCTGCCGCAAGCTTCTCTTGCACGACGGCCAATTCCTCGGCCTCGCCGCGGCGACGCAGGCACTCCGCCAAGCCATGAAGCGCCCAGACATTATCCGGGTGCTGCGCATACCGCAGAATCCGGCCGCTCAGGCCCAGATCGTCGCGATAGACCTGCTCCGCCTCGTCGTAATGGCCTTGTTCAGCAAGCAGGGCCGCAAGCGCATGCCGCGGCGGATGCATCCATGCCCACGGTTCGACATATTCCAGATTGTCGTCCCGATCGACGGCTTCGCGCAGATGAGCATAACCAAGTTCATGGTTGCTTTTGTGGTACTCCAGCTCGCCGTCCAGCATCTTCTCGCCTACACCTAAAATGCTGCGAGCGGTGTTATTGAAGACTTTGCGTTGATGCGGGATGCGTCCCAGGCTGTCGTGAAACAATCGACGCTCCCGATCGGCATCATGGAACTGCTTGAGCGCGGCGTACGCGACGCCCTTCGCGTAATGGCACATCGCGGTCGAAACCAGATACAGCTCCGGATCATCCGGCATCGGCGCGTCGACGATCTCCTGCCAGCGACCGAACCGCACCATGACGTGCATGCTCATCGAATAATAGCCTTCGAGGCTTGTGGAAAATTTCGGGCGGCCTTTGACGCTCAAAACTTCCTTCGTAAGCATGGCACGCAACTTATTCGCCGCCCCGATCGATTCGCCATATCTGCCCATGAACATGCAGGCATGCATCATCAGCAGCAGGTCGTGCGCGCAAGCCGTCGTGTAGGGCGTGAGGGCGCCGGCGTAAGCGAGGTATTTGTCGTTCACCGCGATCGCTCTCACGCTGGCGATCTTGGCTTTCTGGTAATCGCCGCACAGCACATGGACATGCGCTGGCATATGGTTCATGTGCCCCGCGTCCGGACACATCGTGGCAAGCACAACCGCGGAGACCGTCGCCCGTTCCGGCTCGTTCGACGTTTCAAGAATATGGATATGCAGATGCAGGAGCGCCGGATGCTGTTTCAGGCCTTCCCGGTTGGCGAGACCGATCGCACGCTCGCACACTTCGAGCGCTTCGATCACGTCTGAGTTTTTCGCAGACCGTCCGGTCCTGGCGTTCCACAGACGCCGTGGCGTTCGGGTGATCAAGGCCTCGACAAAAAGCGCCACCACATCCTGATCGTCCGGATGCCGATGATAAACCCGGCGCAACTCCGCGGCGTAGTCATCGTCCCAACGGTCAAATTCCTCCGGCTGGACGGAATGCGGCTTCTGGACACGGCACGCCAGCGTTTCCACCAGCCAATTTTCGAGCTCCGTCGCCCTATGCGTCAGGGCGCGCGCGATCTGGATATGTTCGTAAGCGGTGCGCGTGGCGTTATTGGCCTCCTCCTCGCTGTGGTCGCGCCACGTCATGTTGTAGAAAGGCCCGCAGCCATAGGCGACGCCCCAATGCGCCATGACGCATTCGGGATCGAATTCGAGCGCCCTTCGAAAGCACTTGACGCCCTCCGACTTGTTGAAGGCAAAGCACCAGTTCAAGCCGATATCGAACCAGCGCTGCGCTTCCGGCGAGGCTGTCGAAATCGTTCTGGTATGGCTGCCAAGGTCGAAACGATCCATCTCTTAACTCCAGCATCGCGCATCAACCGCCTGCATCGGTCACGGCTGGCAGCGCGAATTCCGCATCAGGCGCCTAAGCCCGACGGCATGGTGGCCGACAGGCCGGTACGCTCGGCCTGCTCGATCGCAATATCGTAGCCGGCGTCGGCATGACGCAACACGCCGATGCCGGGATCGCCATCCAGAACCCGCGTCAGCCGCTCGGCGGTCGCCGGATTGCCGTCGGCAACGATGGTCACGCCGGCGCTGACGCCGCGGCCGCCGAGGCCGTGAATAGCGACGAGGTCGGCGCCGGACGAGCAATTCAGCAGCGCGTTGAGGATTGGCCAGTCGGCGATGGCGTCGGAGCCATCCTTCATATTTTCGGTTTCCCGGTGCGGAAGCGCGGCCGAACCGGAATCGAGATGATCGCGGGTAAAGGCGATCGGTCCCGAGATCTTGCCGCTTGCTACCGCCTCGTTGACCAGCAACGCAAGACGGCTGCGCTCGCCATAACCGAGCCAGCCGATCCGCGCCGGAAGCCCGGTGAATTTGACATGTTCGCGCGCCTTGCCGATCCACGAGGATATCGGATGGTTGGACGAAAATGTTTCCAGGATCATGTCGTCGATGGTGTAGATGTCTTGCGGATCGCCGGAAACCGCGATCCAGCGGAATGGCCCTATGCCCTGACAGAACAGCGGGCGGATGTAGAGATCGACAAAGGAGCGCATCCGGAAGGCGTCTTCGACGCCGGCCGCCTTGGCCTCGGCCCGCAGGCTGTTGCCGTATTCGAACACGATGGCGCCGCGGTCCATGAAGCCCAGCATCGCGCGCAGATGCGTGGCGACGGACTTTCGAGCCAGCCCCATCAGCTTCCCGGGATCACTGCTTCGCATCGCTCGCGCTTCCTCGAGCGACAATTCCGCCGGCACATAGCCTTTCAAGGGATCTGGAAAGGTCTGATCGGTGACGATGTCGGGAACGATGCCGCGCCGGGCCAGTTCCGGCAGCACGACAGCTGAGTTGGCGCACAGCGCCAACGCCAGCGGACGCTGTTCGTCGCGCGCGGACTGCCACTGCGCGATCGCGTCATCGAGATTGTCCGTGCTGGCATCGCAATAGCCGCTCGTGATGCGGCGCTCGATCCGCGCCGGATCGACCTCGATCACCAGGGTCGAGGCGCCGGCCAGCTTGCCCGCCAGCGGCTGCGCGCCGCTCATGCCGCCGCAGCCGGACGTGAGCAGCAGGCGGCCGGCGAGCGTGCCGGCGAAATGCTGGCGCGCGATCGCCATGAAGGTCTCGAACGTGCCCTGCAGAATTCCCTGGCTGCCGATATATTGCCAGGCGGCGGCCGTCATTCCCGGATAGACGGTGAGGCCCATGTCGTCGAGCTTGCGGCGGCTTTCCTCGCCGCTCCAGTCGCCCACCAGATTGCCGTTGGCCATGATAACGAGCGGCGTCGTGGCCTGGCCCGGAAAGACGCCGACCGGCTTACCCGACTGCATGACGAAGGTCTGATCTTCGCGCATGCTCGCCAGGGTCGCGACGATGCGATCGAAGCTGTTCCAGTCGCGCGCCGCCCGCGCCACCGACATGTAGATCACGAGGTTTTCGGGATCCTCGCCGTTTTCAAGGTTGTTCTCCAGCAACCGGAGGATCGCTTCCTGGCGCCATCCCTTGCAGCGCAAGACGCTGCCGCGCCCGGCCTTGACTTCCTTGCCGCGACGAACGGGAATATCCATGTCACGCCTCCTCTACCAGGGGGACCCAGCCAGGCTGGGCCTTCACGCGAGCGAGCCACGCACCGATCGCGGGAAATCCTGCCATGTCGTAGCCGCCCTCCGTCGCCATCGACACATATCCGAACATGCCGATATCGGCGATGGTGTAGCGCTCGTCGACGAGCCAAGTGTGGGCGGCAAGCCAATGATCGAGCTTGGCCAGGGCCACATAAGCCCCCTCCTGGAAATCGGCGATCCGGCTTTTCATCTGATCGGCGATGCCGCGCATGTTGTAGAACCGCGGCAGCGCCAAAGCCCGCAACAGGTCCGCCTGCTCGAACGTCAACCAGCTCGTGACCTCGGCGCGAAGATAGCGATCGTCCGGCAACAGCGGCGAGCCTTCCGCGAGGTACAGCATGATCGCCACCGATTCCACGATGGTCCGGCCATCCTCGAGCTCAAGCACGGGCACGCGCGCAAAGCGGCTCTTGGCGCGGAACGCCGCATCGGCGGTCGCGCCCTTGGCCAGGTCAAGCGTGACGCGCTCGAAGGGAATGCCGAGCTGCGTCAGCAGGATGCGCACTTTCCAGGCGTTGCCGGATAACCGGCTGTCGTAGAGACGCAGCATGATCGGTTCGACCTTTCCTTAGAGCCGGATGACTTTTCTTCGAATCGTCATCCCTCTCTATCTTTTTGTTTGAGCATGATCTTTCGGAAAACCGGTTTCCACTTTTCCGGATCATGCTCTAGAGATAGGATCGCATATCGACGCCCATCGCCTGCTCGACCTCGGGAAACACTGCGGGGTCGAGCGCGCCTTTGCCGACCGGAAATTTCGACCGGTGCGCGATGATAATGGCGACGCGGCTGCCGGGCTTGGATTCCGAGATCGACACCACTTCGCCCGTTTGTGGGTCGAGTGCTCCGATCATGTCGGGGAAGGTGGCGACGCGCTTGCCGGCGAAATCCGCGGTCATGAACTCGTTGTAGATGCCGAGTACCGCCTCGCCGTTGTCGCCCCGCACGGTCATCTGGCCAAGATCGAAGCCGCCGCTATAGGTCACGCTGTTCGCCGTGACCTCGCCGTCGACCAGCACTTCGCCACCCAGGAATTCAGCCGTCGCACGCACTCGATCCGCGCCTTCGGCCGCGAGCATGGCGCGGCCGAGATCGAGCTGGAACGTGATCGCGCCCGCGGCGCCATTTTCCCTGATGAAACCGGCGGTCAGCGGACCGCGCGCGGCATAGATCAGTCCGCCATTGATCACCGCCGCCTGCCGCATCACATTCGAGGTGCGGACGATGTCGCCTTCCGCAACGATGGCAAATTCCGATTTTTCGGACTTGCTGCCGCTGCTGGCGATTTGCGTGATCGAAAGATCGAGCCGCGATGCCAGCCCCATGCCGCCCATTTTCACGGTCGGATGTCCACGCCCGTTCGATGCGGCATCGATATAGTCGAGCCCGAGCGCGGCGGCGACCAGCCAGGCGTTGAAGCCCGGCACATGGCCGCAGATCACGCCGGCGGGGGGCGTGTCCAGTTTCTCGATCAGCCGGCGCGCCGCGTTGATGGCGTCGCGCGGCTTGATCGCCCATTTGGCAAAGCCGGGCGCGCCGACCGCGGTCGCGGTAATGATCTTCGCGCCGGGTTCAAGCTCGTCGAGCCCGACCAGACGAACGCCGCCATAGTCCAGCGCCATCCGTCCCAACCCGCGATTCTTGTCGACCGCATTGCGACCACTGCCGCCCGCCGACAGGAACAATCCGCCGACCAGTCCCGCTTCCACATCCTCCGCCGTCAGCATTCGCGCCATTGGTCTTCCTTTCGTCCGCAATACAGCCTTGTTCAAGATGACGGCTAAACCGGCGCGTCCATGCCGAGAAAGGTCGCGAACATCGATCCAGCCGCTTTGGCTTCCGACGCCGTGCCCTGGTAAACCTGCACACCCGACGACAGGACACAGACCTGATCGGCCACATCGAGCGCGCGTGCGGTGTTCTGCTCGACCAGCACGATGGTCATGCCTTCGCGCTTCAACGCCAGCAGCGCATCGAGACAGAGGTCGACCATCTTCGGCATCAGGCCCAGCGATAATTCGTCGACCAGCAGCAGGCGCGGTTCGGCCATCAACGCCCGGCCGATCGCCAGCATCTGCTGCTCGCCGCCCGACAGCGATCCCGCCAACTGCGTCCGCCGCTCGAACAATCGCGGGAAGTAGCCGAACACGCGTTCGCGCTTGGCGGCGTCGCGGCTGAACGGCCGCGCATAGCCGCCAGCGGTCAGATTTTCGTCCACCGTGAGATCGGAAAACAACTGCCTGCCTTCCGGCACCAGCGAGATCCCGAGACCGACACGATCGACGGCGCGGCGGCGGGTGATGTCGTTGCCTTCGAGAACGATGCGGCCGCCGTGGATATCGACGTGGCCCATGATCGCCATGATGGTCGAGGTCTTGCCGGCGCCGTTGGGACCGAGCAACGCGAACACCGAAGCCGCGGGGACTTCGAAGCTGACATGATGCACGGCTTCCACCGAGCCATAGCCGCAACTGAGATTTTCAAGCTTCAGCATGGCCCACCATCCCGGCCCCGACATAGGCGTCATGTACGGCCGGATCGGCCATCACCGCGCGCGGCTCGCCGTCGCCGATCACCTGCCCGTTGTTTAGGACGATGAGGCGCCGGCAGATCCGCATCACTTCTTCCAGATTGTGCTCGACCAGAACCACGGTAATGCCCCGGGCGTGAACCTCGGCGATGGTCTCGACCTGCTTCGAGGCCTCGGTGTGATTGAGCCCGGCCAACGGTTCATCAAGCAGAATTACTTCGGGATCGACCGCGAGCGCGCGCGCGACTTCGAGCCGTTTCATCTGGCCGAGCGGCAGGGAGCCCGCGAGCTTGCCTTCGGTGCCGCCCAAGCCGACCTGGGCGAGAATCTGAGCGGCGCGCTCTTTCTCGCGGCGGCGATCGAGATGCAGCAGGGCCCGGAACGGATTGGAGGTGTAGCGATAGCCGGCGCCCAGCACGACATTGTCGAGCACGGTCATCTCACGAAACGGCCGCACGATCTGGTGCGTCAGCGCAAGGCCGCGGCGCACGCGGGCCGCAGTCGCATCCCCGGTCACATCGACGCCCGACAGCCGGACACGTCCCGCATCGGGCCGCAGCAAGCCCGCGATGATCCGGATCAGCGTCGTCTTGCCGGCGCCGTTCGGCCCGATCAGCCCGACGAAATCGCCCTTCTCCACGGCGAACGACACGCCGGCGATGGCCTGAACGCCGCCGAACCGGATCGCCACGCCGTCGAGCTGAAGTACCGCGCTCATGGCTTCCTCGTCCGCAGGAAGACGTTCTGAAACATGGCGGCGAGGCCGCCCGGCGCCAGACGGATCACGAGCACCAGCAATCCGCCGAACACCAGCAGCCGATAATCGTTCACGAAACGGATCGCCTCGGGCAGCAGCGTCAAGCCGGCAGCGGCGACCACGACGCCCCAGGTCGATCCGATGCCACCGATCACGACCATCGCCATCAGCATCACCGAGAAGATGAAGTCGAAAGCGTCGGCGGTAATGAACTGGGTGAAAAAAGCGTAGAGGCCGCCGGCCAGACCGGCGAGCGCGGTACCGATGCCGAAAGCGGCGAGCTTGTAGGCGCCGGAATTGATGCCGAGCGTGGCGGCAGCGCCTTCGTCCTGGCCGACCGCGCGGAATGCAAAGCCCATCCAGGAACGGCTGATATACAGGCTCAGCGCAATGGTCGCCGCGGCGAACAGCAGGATCATCGTCATGTTGCCGGCGGCGCCGAGGCCGGTGGCGGGAATGCCGCTGATGCCCATCTCGCCCCCCAGCCACGCCTGCTTACGGACAAAACCGACGAACAGGAAATTCACGCCGATCGTGGTGACCGCGAGAAAATCGGTACGCACGCGCAGCGAGGCGAAGCCGACAATGACCCCGAGAATACTCCCCGTTATTAAGGCCGCCACGATCGCCAGCGGAACGCTTCCGCAGCCGACCATCGTCAGCGCCGCCGCGTAGGCGCCGGCGCCGAAAAAGGCGCCGTGGCCGAGGCTGATCTGCCCGCAGAAGCCGCTGATCATGTTCAGGCTGACCGCCAGAATGACGTTGATGCCAATGATCGAGATGATGCTGATCTCGTAAGCGCTCATGCGGTGCGCGCTCCGGTAAATCCCTGCGGCCGTATCATCAGGAGCACGATAAGCGCGAGGAAGGCGATCGCGTCGCGATCGAGCCAGGCGCCGATGAAAATCGTGCCATAGGACTCGACCAGCCCCAGCACCAGGCTCGCGATCAGGGTGCCCCGCACGCTGCCGAGGCCGCCGAGAACGATGATGGCGAGCGCCTTGTAGCTGACGACGAAGCCGATCCCGGGATCGACCAGATTGTTCATCAGCGCGACCAGGCCGCCGGCGATGGCGGCGAGCGCCGACCCCACGGCGAAGTTGAGATAGCGAACCTTGATCGGGTCGATGCCGAAGCTCGCGGCAATTTGCGGCTTCGATACCGTGGCGCGCCAGCCGATTCCGATCCGCGTCCGCGTCGTGAACAGATGCAGGCCGGTAAACACCACGGCCGCGGCGACCACGATCGCGATCTGCACCGCGCTGACGGTGACACCGGAAAAATTGTAGGTCGCGAACGCCAAATTGTTGCTGTGGAACGTGATGCCCTGCTCGCCGAACACGATGCGGAAGGCGTCCTGCATCAGCACCAGCAATCCGACCGAAGCGATCATGGGTACATCCGGCCGGTATTTCAGCAGCGGCTCGTACAGCAGGCGATAGATCGCCATGCCGAACAGCGGGGTGACGATGATGGCGGCGAGAAAACCGAGCCCGATGCTGCCGGTGGCGTTGGCGACGAGCACCGTGACATAGGCACCCAGCGCAAACACCGCGGCATGCGCCACATGCAAAATGCGCAGCAGGCCGTACACGAGCGTCAGGCCGACCGACATCATGGCGTACATGCAGCCGAAGCTGATGCCGGTTACGGCCAGATCGATGTAATACACCGGATCATCCTTTGCCGCGGGCGGCGGAAGCCATCCCTGCCACCGCCGCCCGCATCAATACTATTTTTCAGGCGGTGCGAACGCCGCGAGATCGGTGATCACGCCGGCCGATGTAAACTTGCCGTCCTTGATCACATTGACGCTGATCGGCATCACGATCTCATGCAGGCTGTTGAAGCCGTTGAGATTGCCTTCGAGCATCGGAAAGTCCTTGGTCGCCGCAAGCGCATCGCGCACCTTGGCGGGATCGGCGCTGTTGGCGCGCTTGATGCCGTCCGCCATCAGCCTCACCGCCGAATAGGTAACGGCGGCGACGCCTTCGGGCGAATAGCCGGCGCGGTTCTTGAATTCGGCAAAGAACTTCTGCAGCGTCTCGTCCTTCCTGTCGCGATCGAAACTGTCGATGATGTAGGTACCTTCGGCGGCAGGTCCGGCGATCTCGACGAACTTCTCGGAATCGAATGCCTGCGAGCCGATGATCGGAACGGTAATTCCGGCGGCGCGAAGCTGCGCGACCAGCGGACCGCCGGTAAAGAAATAGCCGGTGGCATAGATCGCGTCCGGATTATCGCGCTTCACGCTGGCGACGATCGAGCCGAACTGGCGATCCTTGAGCGAATAGCTGTATTTGTTGAGGACTTCGATGCCGTATTTGCCGGAGGCTTCAAGGAACCCGTCCATCGTCGCCTGACCGTAATCATTGTCCATCGTGATGGTGGACACTTTCTTGATTCCGAGCGTCTTGCCGACATAGAGCGCAGTGGCGGCGCCCTGTGGCGGCCCGAGATGAACCAGGCGGAACATGTCATCGCCGGCGCGGGTGATGTCGGGATGCACGCCGTAAGCTGAGATCATGACCACGCCGGCCTGCTGAAACACCGGCGCCGCAGCACGGCCCGATGCTGAATAGCTGCCATTGACCACCAGCTTGACGCCGTCTTCGCCGATCAGCTTGTTGGCGGTGAAAATCGCCTGATCGGATTTGGCCTGGTCGTCATAGGTCACGAGTTCGATTTTCTGCCCGAGCACGCCGCCGGCGGCATTGATGTCCTCGACCGCCATCGTCGCCGCGATCTGCGCGGACTTGCCGTCGGTCGCCGAGGGACCGGTCAGCGGCACCTGGAAGCCGATTTTGATGTCGGCGTGCGCCGGCATCACCGTGGCGATGCCAAGCATCAGCATGCTGGCGAAGCCTAACGATAATCTGCTCTTCAGCGCCGGCGTTCTGGAACTCTGTTTCAACATGGCTTTCTCCATTGAAAGGATGATGTCTCGTCGTGCCTATGCAAGTTGATTTTCGTGCAATATCTCGCGGGCGCGCGCCAGCGCCGAATGCGGCGGCCGCGCCAGCTCCCAGTCCGTCCGATCACTCTGCTTGCGCGTCGCATCGATGCCAAGCTTGCCGATGGTGCCGTCTTGTTCGAGCGGCTCGGAACGATCGGCGCGAACGCCGGGAACAATGACGAAATCGCGCTCCGGCTTGGCGCGTGTCGCCTGGGCCCATTCGACCTGAAGCGCATCCCAGGGGTCGATGTCGTCATCGACGACCGTCACCTGCTTGACCAGGTTGACGGCGGCCCAGATGGCGAACATCGCCTTGCGCGCCTCACCCGGGCGCGGCGCACGCACCGCGACCACCGCATGCAGGCGGCCGGCGCCGCCGACACCGACCGCCACGTTGCAGACCGACGGCACGGCGGATCGCATGGCGCGCAGCAGACCGGCCGCGATCGCGACGCCACCGAGCAGGCAGTGTTCGGGGTGATAACCCGGCAAGATCACCTGAAAAATCGCGTCGCGGCGCCGGGTCAGCCTGGAAAACGTCGCGACGATTCCCGCGCCGTAGTTTTCATACATGCCGTGGAACTCGCTGACCGGCCCTTCCACGAAGGAGGTGCCTGCGTCGAGCGTGCCTTCCAGCACGCATTCGCAATGCGCCGGCACCAATAGGCCGGATTGCGGACAGCGCACCACATCGAGCGGCTCGCCCAGCAGCGCACCGGCAACCGGCAATTCATCCTCGCCGAGCCCAAGATAGAGGCATGCCGCCAGCAGAACCGCCGGATGGTTTCCAATACAGACGGCGATGTCGAGTTTTTCGCCACGCGCCTGCGCCGCCCGCGCCAGCACCGCAAGATGATGATTGGGCGCGATGCCGACGAAGGCACGGTTTGCGCCGAGCGGCATCAGCCGGGCGATCGACAGATTGGTGTAGCCGCTGTGGCTATCCCTGGCGATGATCACGCCGGCGGTAATATAGGGCCCGGCTTCCTTTTCGAAGAACCGCGGTATCGGCAATTGATCGGCGAGCGACGGCTCTGCGATGATTTGTTCCTGCCAGGGCGCCGACGGCAGTTCGCGATGCGGCAACGGCCTGTCGATCGCGACCAGCAACGTCTCCTGCGTCTTTTCGATCGTACTGCCCAGTCCCACGGCAAACCGTGGCAGCGAATTAAGCAGATTGCCAACGATCGGCATTGCGGCCGCGCCGGAAGCACCGATGACATTGGTGAAATGCAATGCCGGGCCGCGATCGATCTCAGCAAGGCAGCTGGCAACTTCATAATCCGCCCTGACCGGCTGCGGAATCGAAACCAGCTCGCCGGCCGCGCACAGGGTCGACATGAACGCGCGCATCGACTGCCGGGAATGCGTCGCCTCGCGGTTGATGGCATCGTTCGTCTGCACGTCAGCCTGACCTCGTAAATATCTTAGGGAACAGCCCGGGATTCGGCGACCCCACGCGAATTATCGCTTTCGGATCATATCGGCCCCTGCGGCGCGGTCCATGTCTCCTTGGAACGAACCAGGGCATAGGTTAAAGCGAAGCTATGGTAACGGCTGTCCGCACCGGGAGGATACCCGGTGCCCACCCTTCGAGATCCGATGGTTGAACTTCGCACCCTGGCCTATTTCGTGACGGCCTGCCGCTCCGGCAGCCTGGCACTCGCCGCCGCCGAGCTCGGCATCGCGTTGTCGACGCTCAGCACGACCATGAAGTCGCTCGAACGCGACCTCGGCCTGTCGCTGTTCCGGCGCATCAACAACAGCCTTTATCCGACCGAGGCCGCCCGTTCGCTGATGCGCAGCGCCGATCCTTTGCTGATGGCCGAACTTTTCGCGCGGCGATGGGTTTCGGCACCGGCGAAAGCCAAAATGAAACGGCTGACCGTCGAAATCGGACTGAGCTTTACCATCGGCGGGATCAGTAGGGCGCTGCGGCGCGCCGTCGAGCAAATCGGCATCGAGCGCCCGGACATCCTTATCGATCCGGTGTGGAGCGACGAAAAGGACATTCCACAACCCCGCAGCCTGGCCGAGGATTGGCACGATGGCGACTCCAGCCATGTCGAGGTCATGCTGGGCTCCGAGCGCGGGCTGGCATCAAAAGGCACGGCCACGCTGCTGTCGGACCGATGGGTGTTCGCGTGCCGGGTTCCGGCCGGCACCCGCAAGCTTCCGGATGCGGCGCTTCTCGCCGCTGGCCGTCTTGTCGTGCCGCTGCTGTCGCCGCCACTGATCGCACAGGCCGAACGCTATTTCAGCCAGCACGGCATCAGCAGCGTGCGGTTTCTCAACGACCACCCCGGCGACTTGCCGCGGATCATGGATGATTATCCGGACGCGGCGCTGTTCGTGCCGGAGAGCCTGGCTACTCCTCGGCTCGGACTGCTCAATGTCGCGGTGGTCGCACCGGACAAGCCGCTGACGGCCAGGATCGTCGCCCGCGCGGCCAGGCCGAATGCCGTAACGGCCCTGTTCGTGCGGCATTTGAGGCGGGCGCTGGCGGATCCACGCCAGACGCCGGTCGAACGTCCCGTCATCAGCCTGCGTCAGATTCGCTATTTCAATCTGGTACACCGGCTTCGGCGCGTATCCGCCGCAGCGCGCGGCGCCAATATCAGCCAGCCCGCGCTGAGCGAACAGCTTCACAAGCTGGAGGCTTCGCTGGGCGGCGCGCTGTTCGAACGGCACGGTGACGGCATGATTCCGACCGGCAAGGGCGAGCGCTTCGACCATGTCGCAAGGCTGATCGAATCGGGCTTTCGGCGGCTTTACACCGGCGACGCCGACACAGCGCCACCGCGGAGCCGAAAGATCACCGTCGGAATCCTGCCGTCAGTCAACCAGCATGGCTTCCTCGTCAATCAGATCACCGAGGCCATGCTCGATGTTCAGGCGCGCTATCCGGCGCTGAAACTCGTGATCCAGGAAGCGCCGAACGGCACATTGCAGGACTGGGTGATACGCGGCCTGGTCGGCGTGGCCATCGTAGAAACCGTTCTGCCGCGCATGCCGCGGTTGCCGCTCGGCTCGTCGGAACGGCTGGCGGCTATCGTCCACACCCGCCACAAGATGCTGCCGCCCGGTCCGGTGACACTTGCCGATCTCGCGCGTCTGAAGCTTGCGCTGCCAACCAACCGTTCCGGATTACGTCATCTGCTCGACCTCGCGGCCGAGCAGCACAACATCAGATTACGGCCTGATATGGAGATCGATGCGCTGCCGATGGTGGTGGCGATCCTGGCGCGATTGCCGGTTTGCACCGTGCTGCCGGAATCGGCGGTGGAACGTGAAATCGCCAGCGGCGACCTTGCCGCGCATCCGATTATCGAACCGTTGATTTCCCGGCGGCTGTTCGTGATCTATTCCGGCGAGCGCACCTTGAGCGAATTCGAGCGCGGCCTGGTCAATTCGCTGCGCCGGAAATTGTCCGAGCCGCGCCATGCAGGATGATCGCCGGGGCGGCCCCGACATGACATCATCGGCTGCGCGGCAATGAGCGATCCAACTCCTTCACCGCCTGATAGATAACAGCCGCTCCGGCCGCGATCGCGTCGCGATCCGCCCATTCTTCCGGGGCGTGGCTCTTGCCCTTGAGGCAGGGCACGAAAACCATGGCGGACGGACAGATGCGGCTCATGAACGCGGCATCGTGACCCGCGCCGCTTGGCAGATCCATCTGTCCAAGACCCAGATCCCGCGCGCCCTGCTGCAACGCCTCGCGCAGCTTTGGATCGCAGGCCACCGGAGGGCCATCCGACAAGGTCTTGAACGATGCGCGTGCCACCCGCGCAGCGGCGGCATGCGCCGCGCTGTCGCGATCGATGGCGTCGACGAAACGCGCCGTCAGCGCCGGATTGGTGGTGCGTGCATCTATCACCAGCCGGCAACGTCCCGGCACGATGTTGGACGCCGAAGGATCAACGGCCAGGATTCCAACGGTGGCGACGAAATAATCCGGACCTTCGGCAGCCAGCTGTTCGGCTAGGCGGCGGACCGCGATCACCGTATCGGCCGCGGCAACGAGGGCGTCGTGCCGCAGGTTCATCGGCGTGGTGCCGGCATGGTCGGCTTCGCCCTGGAATACGATCTCGAGGCGGCGAATGCCGACAATGGAGGTGACGACGCCGACATCGAGGAAACGGGATTCCAGCACGATGCCCTGCTCGATATGCAGTTCGAGAAACGCGCGGATATCGTCGCGCCTGGCCCGATCCAGCCGGTCGGGATCACCGCCGACACGCCGCAACGCGTCGCGCAATGTTTCGCCGGACGGCTCGGTGAGCGCGAGCATGGTCTCATCGAGCGAACCGGTCATGCCGCGGCTGCCGACGCATGAAAGACCGTATTCGCTGGGCTCCTCGGCAAGAAAATCGACGATCTCGATGGTATGGTCGAGCCGGGTGCCGGAATCGCGTAGCGCGCGAACGATTTCAAGTCCGGTCGCGACACCGGCGATACCGTCGAATCGCCCCCCCGACGGCACGGTGTCGCTGTGCGAGCCGATCGCGATGACGCCGAGCGCGGGGTCATTGCCTTCGATCCGGCCGATCAGATTGCCGGCCGCATCGAGCCGGGTCGCCAATCCCGCTTCGGCGAAACGTTGCGCCAGCCAGGCGCGGCCTTCGAGAAACAACGCGGTGAACGAGCGCCTGGTATACGGCTTCGCCGGATCGGTGATGTCGGCGAGCGCCATCACATCCGTCCAAAGGCGATCAGCGTCGAGCGGCAAATTCGTCTTCATTCGTTCCTGGCCTAGATCATGATCCGATTAGCTCAAATCGGATCATGATCTCATCTCTTCGATTTGCGCATGATCTTTCAGAAAACCGGTTTCCACTTTTCCGGATCATGCTCTAATGGGCGCGGCGCGGACTGACGAAACGTCCTTGTCCCGGTTCGGACAACACTTTCCCGTCGGCGGCGACGCAATCTCCCCGTAGATAGGTCTCAACCGCCCGGAATGGCAATTCGATTCCGTCATACGGACTCCAGGGAACGAAATTATTTCCACTGGCGGCCGCGCTGTAGCGATACGGGTCGCGGCGCATCAGCACGATGTCCGCATCGCGGCCGACCTCCAGCGCGCCCTTGGCGTGGGTGATCCGGAACAGGCCAGCGGGATTATGGGCCAGAAGACGCGCGGCATGGGTCAAAGAGAGCTTGCGCTGGTCCAACCCCTTCAGAAGCAGGACATACAGGGCTTCCAGGCCCGGAATGCCCGACGCATTCTTGAGCATGTTCGGATCAGTCTTGCGATCCTCCGACCAGCTCACATGATCGGTCGAGACGATCGTGACATTGCCGGCCGCCAGATGGTGCCAGAGCGCTTCAACCTCGTGGCGCGGCCGCAGCGGCGGGTTGATCTTGGCCTTGCCGCCGAGGCGCCGGACATCATTCTCTTCGTCGAGCGTCAGGTAGTGAACGCAGGCTTCGATGGTGGCGCCGTGTCCCTGCGCCCGGTAGGCCGCGGCCAATTCATATCCGCGGCCGATCGAACAATGGACGATATGCACCGGGCAGCCGGCGCCCGCCCCCAATTCGAATACTTCGGCGGTCGCCAGCGCCTCGGAGATCGGCGGCCGCGAAAGACCATGCGCGGTGTAGTCGGTCACGCCGCTGGCCTCGACCTGCGCCATGTAGGCGCGGACCATTTCGTCATTCTCATTATGAATGCCGGCGATCAATCCTCTTTTGCCGACGGCGCAAAAGCTGGCGTACAGCATCTGCGGCGGGATGCGAGGAAACCGTTTCGGATGGGTTCCGAAGGTCGAGAACTTGAAAGCGGCAGCGCCGGCGTCGACCAGTTCATCGACCCGCGCCGCGCCTTCGTCCGGATCGATCGTCGCATAAAGCGCAAAATCGACGCGCGCCTGCGCCCCCGCTTCCCGGACCTTGGTGCGGAAACGCTCGGCCGTTGCGATCAGGCAGTTGTCGTCATAGGGCATGTCGACGATGGTGGTGACGCCGCCCGCCGCGGCGCTGCGCGTCGACCAGACGAAATCCTCCTGTCCAAGCTGACTGCGGCTATGCACCTGCGCGTCGATCGCGCCCGGCAGCACGAGAAAACCTTGACCGCCATGCCTTTCGCCATCGGGCAAGGCGCCGGATCCGACGGACTGCACCTTGCCATCGCCGACGAGAACGTAACCGTTATCGATAATCCGGTCGAGAAGAACGACCGTTCCCGCAAAGACCTTGTCCGCCATCGCCGCCTCTTCGTTGTTCGGAAATATTCGCGCAGCCGACCGGCGATTGATCGGGATCGTTGCTGCACCGCCGATCCAGCGTAGACGAAGCCGTAGCCGGCCACTAACCCGGTTTGTCCGAAGCCGCCGATAGGAAAAACAAAATTTTCCGGCAACCGCCCGGAGACAAATCGCAATTCAGATTCTGCGCCGGCGCTTGCGGCATCCGTTGGCCCGGTTCGCGCTTGCGATGACGAAGCCCGGCGCGAATACCGGGCGGTCCAACTGATGAGGTTTTATGCAGCCAAGGCGCAAATCTCCTCATTCATCCCCGCTTGCCCGCCTGCCCCGGCTCGATTATGTATAGACATGTTCGGTGACAAGGAACGGCCGGCGTGAGCGATTCATTACTCGTCTTCGACGGGATCGGGCAGGACTTTCCAACGCCGGGACGGCGCGCGATGGTGCGCGTGCTCGACGGCATCAGCTTCGACATCGACCGCGGCAAATTCGTCGCGGTCATCGGCCCCAGCGGATGCGGCAAGAGCACGCTGTTGCAGATGGCGGCCGGCCTGCTTGCCCCGACCCGTGGCGCCGTGCGCCATCACGGCCGCAACGTGACCTCGGTCAATACCGAGGTCGGTTTTGTGCCGCAGCAGGCGCAATTGTTTCCGTGGAAGACGCTGCAGGAAAATGTCGAGCTGCCGTTATTGCTGCGCGGCGTCCCCACCGCCGAACGGCGCGAACGGGTGGCCGCCGCCCTCAAATCCGTCGGGCTCGACGGGTTCGAAAGTCATTATCCAAGCCAGCTTTCGGGCGGCATGCAGAAACGCGGCTCAATCGCGCGCACGCTGGTCTACCGGCCCGACATCATCCTGATGGACGAGCCGTTCGGCGCCCTCGACGCCCAGACCCGCATGGTGATGCAAAGCGACTTGCAGACGCTGTCGATCGAGGCCGGCGCGACCATCGTGTTCGTCACCCATGACATCACCGAAGCCGTATTGCTCGCCGACAACGTCGTGGTGCTCAGCCAGCGGCCGTCGCGGCTGCTGGCGAACATCCCGATCGATCTGCCCCGGCCGCGCAACATGTTCGAGCCCTTCCGCAACGCCGGGTTCGAAGCGGCTTACGACGCGGTATGGACCGAGTTCCGCTCGCAGATCGACACCGGACGCGTCCATTGAGCGAGAGCAAGCCCATGACCGACATGGCCTATGATGCGCGTCCGGCAGACGAGGCCACAGGCCCGCGCCGCAGCGTCTGGACGGGAAAGGTGCTGCGCTGGCTGTTGACACTGCTTCCGGGCATCGCGTTCCTGGTGTTCTGGCAATGGGCGGCGGGCCGGCTGATCAAGGAAATCTATGTCAGCAAGCCGACCGCGGTAGCGTTGCGGCTCTATGAGCTTTTCGCATCCGGCGAGATCTACCCCCATTTGTGGACGACGGGCGAGGAACTCGTGCTCGGCTATGTCATCGGCGTCAGCGGCGGCGTGATCGGCGGCTATGCGCTGGGCCGTTCGCCGCGGCTCGCCCGCATCTTCGAGCCTTATGTGATGGCGTTCTACGGCGTGCCCAAGATCGCGCTGGCGCCGCTGTTCATCATCTGGTTCGGCATCGGCATCGGCTCGAAGGTCGCCCTGGCGTCGATCATGGTGTTTTTCCTCGTGTTCTACAACGTGTTCACCGGCGTGCGCAGCGTCGACCGCGAACTGGTGAATTTGACGCTGGTGATGGGCGCGAACCAGCGTCAATTGACCTACCATGTCTTCCTTCCGGCATCGGCTCCGTTCGTCATGCTGGGCATGCGGATGGCGATTCCCTACAGCGTGATCGGCGTGATCGTCGGCGAATTTACCTCCTCGACACAGGGCCTTGGCCTGTTCATTCACGAAGCATCGGCAAACTACGATCCGGCCGGCGTGTTCGCAGGCATCGTCATTCTGCTTGGCTTCGTGACAATCGCCGGTGCGCTCGCCGGCCGGCTGGAACGCCGGCTCCTGCGCTGGCAGAAACCATCGGGCGTCGGCCCGAGCGACATCTGACGCCGTGAGAAGGCGCCAAGACGAAATAGGCCAAACGAAATAGCGCGGGCGAAATAGCTCAGCTGCTTGGCGTGAACCGCGCCATCAGGTCATAGAGCGGCCCGGGATGAACCAGCCGCACCGCCGTAATCGGCTCTCCGTTGCGCCAGGTCCGGCGCTCGACGACGAGACAGGCTGTCCCCTCGTCGACCTTCAACACGGCAGCGAGCGGCTTGTCGGCATTGCAGGCGGAAATGCGGTGCTCCGCCTCGGTCCAGGGCACGTGGTCGACCAGCCACGTGCTCGGCGGCAAAGTCGAGAAATCCTGTTGCAGGGCGTCCGGCACCGCCTTCAGGTTCAGAAGCCTGTCTTCCAGCGCAAACGGTTCATTCGCGGCATCATGGCGGCAACGCAGCGCCAGCACAGGCGTGCGCAAATCGACGCCGAGCCGCACCTTGTCGACCCGCAAGGCGGCGCGCTTCTGCTGATCCAGCAGCTTGTAGCCATAGCGCTCACCGCGATTTTCGACCTCGGCTTTCAAGTCCGGGATTTGCAGGACCGCGGAGTGGACCTTCGGACGCGAAACAAAACTGCCCGCACGCCTGCGGCGTTCGACCAGGCCTGTGGCGGCGAGCCCCGACAGCACCTTGTTCACTGTCATCCGCGAACACGAATAGGAGTCCATCAATTCATGCTCGAACGGCACCCGATGTCCCGGCGGCCACTCTCCCGACAGGATGCGGCCCTCGATATCGTTGCGGATGCGTTGATAAAGCGCGATCCCGCTATTGGTATCCGACTTGGTGGCGTTCGACTTGGATGTGGCAGTCATGCGGCGAGCAACCCCTCAAGCCGCTTGCGGAATTCGGCGGCCACCGGTTCTGCCCGATGATGCCTGCCGCTTGTCACAACCTTTCGGCCGGATGTCCAGACGCAGTCCACAGGAGAGCGCCGGCTGCTGAAGAGCCAGCGGTCGAGGATGACGTCGCCCGCTTGGCCGGCCAGCGCCAGATCGTCGGCGTCGAGGCTGACGATGTCGGCCCGGCGCCCCTGCGCGAGACCGCCGGCCGCGCCGAGCGCCCGCGAGCCGCCGGCGAACGCACCGTCGAACAAAGCGCGGCCGGTCGAGGGAGCTTCGGTCGTCGCCATGACATTGCGTGCGCGACGCGCCAGGCGCTGCGAGTATTCCAACTGGCGCAATTCGTCCGCCGCTCCGATCAGGACATTAGAATCGGAGCCGATACCGAAACAGCCGCCTTGATCGGAAAATATCGGGGCATTGAAAATCCCATCGCCGAGATTGGCTTCGGTGACCGGACAGAGACCCGCAACCGCGCCCGTCGCCGCCATCCTGCGCGTTTCCTCATCGCTCATGTGCGTGGCATGAATCAGACACCAGCGGCGATCGACCGCCGCATGATCGAGCAGCCATTGAACCGGACGGCTCCCGCTCCAGGCGATGCAATCCTCGACCTCCTTCACCTGTTCGGCGACATGGATGTGGATCGGCCCGCCCGCAGCAAGCGGCAGGATCGCGGCCAGTTCATCGGGCGTGATCGCGCGCAACGAATGCGGGGCGATGCCGACCTCCGCGCCTTCACATTCGACAACGGCACGCCGCGACGCTTCCATCAGCCTGCCGAATTGATCGACGGTGTTGATGAAACGACGCTGCCCGTCGGCCGGCGCGCGGCCGCCGAAGCCGGCATGCGCATAAAACACCGGCAGAAGCGTCAGGCCGATCCCGCTGGCCTTGGCGGATGACGCAACGCGGCCGGCAAGTTCGCCGATATCGCCATAAGGCACGCCCGATGGATCGTGATGGACGTAGTGAAACTCGCCGACCCGCGTGAAACCCGCCTCGAGCATCTCGACATAGGCCTGCGTGGTGATCGCCTCGACATCCTCCGGTGTCATGCGGCTGACGAAGCGGTACATCAGTTCGCGCCATGTCCAGAAGCTGTCGGACGATGTGCCCCTGAACTCGGTCAGGCCCGCCATGCCGCGCTGAAACCCATGGCTGTGGAGATTGGGCAGTCCCGGCAACCCAATCGCATGCCGCTCGTCCGCGCCGGTCGCCTGCACGCCGGTTTCGATCGCGGCAATCCGGCCGCTCTCGATCGATATTCTCACGTCGCGCGACCATCCGCCGGGCAGCAAAGCCTCTCTGAAATACAGCTGAGCCAATTTCTCCTCCGACGGCTATTGCGGCGCTGGACAGCGGTTTTACGTTGTCCTAATATGTATAGACAAATTGAGAACATGCCAAGCGACTGGTGCAAAGGATAGCGAGCTTCCATTGTCATGACCGCCGTCGATCATGTTTGGCACCACTGTCGGCTTGCAACCCTGTCTCCCGCGCGTGAGGGCCTTGGCATTGTCGAAGACGGCCTGATCGCCGCCAGGGACGGCCTCATCGTCTACGCCGGTTCGGCGGCAGATGCACCATCCGGCCTCGATGCAAAAGACCGCACCGATTGCGAAGGGCGATGGATAACGCCCGGCTTGGTCGATTGCCACACCCATCTCGTCTATGGCGGCAATCGCGCCGAAGAGTTTGAGCTGCGGCTAGCTGGCGCAAGCTACGAGGAGATCGCGCGGCGCGGTGGCGGCATCGTGTCGACCGTCAAGGCCACGCGGCAGGCGAGCGAGGACGAGCTCGCATCCAGCGCGCAACCCCGCCTCGCCGCGTTGATGGCCGAAGGCGTCACGACCCTGGAGATCAAGTCGGGCTACGGTCTCGAGCTTGCGACCGAGCGCCGCCAGCTTAGCGCAGCGCGGCGGCTCGGCCGCGAAAATCCTGTCACGATAAGGACCACTTTCCTCGGCGCCCATGCGCTGCCGCCGGAATTTTCCGGCCGTTCCAAAGCCTATATCGACACCGTCTGCAACGAGATGATGCCTGCGCTCGCCGCGGACGATCTCGTCGATGCCGTCGACGCGTTCTGCGAAAATATCGCATTCTCGCCGGAAGAAACCGCACAGGTGTTCTCCCGCGCCCGCGACTTCAACCTTGCGGTCCGGCTTCATGCCGACCAGCTGTCCAACCTGCACGGCGCGGCTCTCGCGGCGCGGTTTGGCGCCTTGTCGGCGGATCATCTTGAATATGCCGACGAAGACGGCGTCGTTGCCATGCGACGCGCCGGGACCGTCGCGGTGGTGCTGCCCGGCGCGTTCTATTTCATCCGCGAACGACAGGCGCCGCCGATCGAGCTGATGCGCAAGCACCGCGTGCCGATCGCGCTTGCGACCGACTGCAACCCCGGCACCTCGCCGCTGACCTCGCTGCTGCTGACGATGAACATGGGAGCCACCCTGTTTCGCCTGACCGTCGAGGAATGCCTGGCCGCGGTGACCCGCGAGGCCACGCGCGCGCTTGGCCTGTTCGGCGAAACCGGAAGCCTCGAAGCAGGCAAGCGTTGCGACCTCGCCATCTGGGAAATCGAACGACCGGCCGAACTGGTCTACCGGATGGGATTCAATCCACTTCATGCGCGGGTCTGGCGAGGCATCGCTACATGACCGCGCTTCCCCTCCATTCCAAGCTGGATTTCGATCATGACACGTATTGATAATGCCCGCACCATAAGGGCGGCACGTGGTTCAGAGCTTTCGGCCAAAAGCTGGCTTACCGAAGCGCCGCTCCGGATGCTGATGAACAATCTCGATCCGGAGGTCGCCGAAAAGCCCGGCGAGCTCGTGGTCTATGGCGGCATCGGACGCGCGGCACGCGACTGGGAAAGTTTTGACCGCATCGTCACGACGCTGAAGCGCCTCGAGGGCGACCAGACTCTGCTGGTGCAATCGGGCAAGCCGGTCGGCGTTTTTCGCACCCATGCCGACGCGCCGCGCGTGCTGATCGCCAATTCCAATCTGGTGCCGCACTGGGCGACGTGGGAGCATTTCAGTCTGCTCGACCGCAAGGGCCTGATGATGTACGGCCAGATGACCGCAGGCTCCTGGATCTACATCGGAAGCCAGGGCATCGTTCAAGGCACCTACGAGACATTCGCCGAACTGGGCCGGCGTCACTATGGCGGCGACCTGTCGGGCAAATGGATCCTGACGGGTGGCCTTGGCGGCATGGGCGGCGCACAGCCGCTCGCGGCGGTGATGGCCGGCGCATCGTGCCTTGCGGTCGAATGCCAGCCGTCGCGCATCGAAATGCGGATGCGCACGCGCTATCTCGATCGCCAAGCCAAGGATCTCGATGAAGCGCTGGCGATCATCGCGCAGGCCGGACGCGACCGAAAGCCGGTCTCGGTCGGCCTGCTCGGCAATGCCGCGGAAATCTTCCCCGAACTGGTGCGGCGTGGGGTGCGGCCTGACGCGGTGACCGATCAGACCTCCGCGCACGACCCGGTCAACGGCTATCTGCCGAAGGGATGGTCGCTCCACGAATGGGAATCACGCCGTGAAAGCGATCCGAAGGCGGTCGATCGCGCGGCACGGGCCTCGATGGCGGAACATGTGCGCGCGATGCTCGATTTTCACCGCATGGGGATTCCGGTCGTCGACTACGGCAACAATATCCGGCAGATGGCGCTTGAAGAAGGCGTCAAGGACGCGTTCGATTTTCCGGGCTTTGTGCCGGCCTATATCCGCCCGCTATTCTGTCGCGGCATCGGGCCGTTCCGCTGGGCTGCCCTTTCGGGCGATCCGGAAGACATCTATCGCACCGACGCCAAGGTAAAGGAACTGATGCCCGACGACGCCTCGCTGCATCACTGGCTCGACATGGCGCGCGAACGCATCTCTTTCCAGGGCCTGCCCGCGCGGATCTGCTGGGTTGGGCTCGGCGACCGTCACCGGCTCGGCCTCGCCTTCAATGGAATGGTGGCGCGCGGCGAGTTGAAAGCGCCGGTCGTGATCGGCCGCGATCATCTCGATTCCGGTTCGGTCGCCTCCCCCAACCGCGAGACTGAATCGATGCGCGACGGCTCGGACGCCGTTTCCGACTGGCCGATGCTGAATGCCCTGCTCAACTGCGCGAGCGGCGCGACCTGGGTGTCGCTGCATCACGGCGGCGGCGTCGGCATGGGTTTCTCCCAGCACGCCGGCATGGTGATCGTTTGCGACGGCACGCCGGAGGCCGCGCAGCGGATCGGCCGGGTGCTGTGGAACGATCCCGCCACCGGCGTAATGCGGCATGCGGACGCCGGCTACGATCTCGCGATCGAATGTGCGCGGGAGCATGATCTCGACCTGCCAAGCCTTCGCTAGATAAAAGGCCTGCGTTGAAGATCATTCGCGCCATCGATTGCCGGACCACCCGCTGGAAGAATGGCGGCGGCTCGACCACGGAGATCGCGGCAGAGCCGGCCGGCGCATCGCTGGATACGTTCGACTGGCGCATCAGCATGGCGCAAGTCGCCTCCGACGGGCCGTTCTCCGAATTTGCCGGGATCGATCGGACCCTGGCCGTCGTCAGGGGCCGCGGCCTGATGCTCACGATCGGCGCCAACGCGCCGGTGACGCTTGGGCGCGGCTCCGATCCGGTCCAATTCGCGGGAGACCTCGCAACCTCCGCGCGGCTGGTGGCGGGCGAGATCACCGACCTCAACGTGATGACGCGGCGCCGGCGCTTCAGCCATCGCCTGCTGCCCGTTCGAGAACCGTTCTCGGGTAATTTCGACAACAGCGACATCGCTATCGTTGTTTCGCTGGACGGCCGGACGAATCTGACTTCAGGGCAAGATTTCGCAACGCTCGATCGCGGCGACGCAGCCATTCTGCTGCGGTCATCCAATGCGCCGTTCCGGATCGCGCCGACGGCTCCCGGCGAATGCTATCTTGTGCTATTGCGTGAACGTGGCGATCAGCCGGGCTGACCATATCCTGCGGCGCGCGCTTCCGCCTCCCAGCGCGTCGTCTGAAGATAATCCTCAGCGACGACGGGAGCAAAGGCCTCAAGGGCAAGCCGGTCTCTCAATCCGGCGCACGCGGCTGACTTTCCGAACGCCGCAAGCGCGGACTGCAACGCCGCAACGACCTCTCGGGGACAATCCGTTGCGGCAACCAGCATCGGGATCGGCGCCGGATCAGTGCTCGCGATCACCCTGACCTGCGACACCAGTTCGGGTTGATGGCGCAGCATCAAATCCAGGGCATAGCTGTCGAGCGGGCCGACATCGATATCGTCGGCGAGCAGCGCCTCGATGACCCGGCGCGGCGTGAACAACGGCCCGATGCTGTCTCGATAGAGTTTTGCGCCGCGCTGGCGGTAATACGGCAGCAAATGATGCCGCAGCGCATTGTAGCCGGAATGGGAATCCTCGACGGTATAGCCGAGACGGCCACCGAAGGTTTCCTCCAGCGAATCGAAGCTGGAATCCGCACGCACCACGAGACGGGTAGCGTAAACCGGTCGTCCGGATATCGGCGCGTTAATGGGAATGGGGGCAGCGACCGGTTGCGGCGGATGTTCCGCGAGCGCATAGGGAAAGCCGCACATGAAGGCGCAGGCGAGATCGGAACGCGACCATAAGTCCGCGAGCGGCGACGGAAAGGCGTGGTCGATCGCGTGCAACTCGACGCCAGCCTGCTGAGCCAGCCAGCTAAACAGCTCTTTCCAGGCTGCGGCGGCTGCTGGATTGACCGAATACATCCGCGCATTCGCCACATACGCCATGTTCACACGCTCCCGGTCAGGCTTCGATCAGGCAAAGCGCAGGCGCTGGCCGATGCCAATGCGTTCGGCCTTCACGAGCATCGCATGGCCGAGCGCGATGTCGGACAGCGAAAGCCCGCGATGCCACAATAAATTGGTCTCCGCATCGCTCTCGCGGCCCGGCTTGAGGCCGGCGACGATCTGTCCAAGCTCGGCGTGCAGCGTGGCCTCCGACAATTTTCCGGCCTCGACATGGGCGCGAAGGCTGCCGAACTTGCCGCCTTTGCATTGTCCCCAATCGTCGACAACCAGCTTGCTCATGATGTCCGTCAGCGACAGTTCGATCGCGCTCATGGTGCCGTAAGGTACGACGAAAGCACCCTTCTTGATCCATTCCGTCTTCAGCATCGGCGTCGGCTGGTCGAGGCGGGAAGCTTCGACCACGATGTCGGCGCCCTCGACGCACGATTTCCAGTCCTCTGTTGCGATCACCTTCTTGCCGAGATCCTGGCTCAGCCGCTCGGCAAAGCTGTTGCGGCTTTCCGCGCGGCGCGAATGCACCCGGATTTCGTCGAAATCGAACAGATGATTGAGCAGGCGCACATTCCAATAGGCGGTTCCCCGCGCGCCGATATGGCCGAGAATTTTCGAATTCTTCCGCGCCAGATATTTGGCGCCGACCGCGGTGACCGCGCCGGTCCGCATATCGGTGATGCTGCTTGCGTCCAGAATGGCCTTTGGCGCCCCGGTGCGTGGATCGAACAGCGCCAGGATCGCGATCTCGGAGGGAAAACCGAGCTTGTAGTTATCGACGAAGTCGCCGACGACTTTGACCCCGGCGGAATCGATCGGGGCCTTGATGGCCCCACGCAGCACGTTGAAATGGCCGTTCGCGACGCCGGGTTCGAGGTGAACGCGCGGCTCGATCACGGTCTCGCCTTTGCCCTGACTGGCAAGGCTGGCCTCGATCGCCGACAGGATCTCCTCGTCGGTAATCTTGAGTTCTTCAATATCAAGGCGGTTGAGATAGGCGATGTAGATCGGCGGCACGCGGGCGCTCCCTCGTCACTAATATGTCTATACATTATAAAGGAGCCGAGGAAAGTCAATGCGCGGCCTGAGAGCGTTTTCGAGCGAAGTGGCGGCCGGTTCGCGTAAAGAAAACGCGTCAAAACAAGAATCTGGAGCTTCGGTTCTGATTCAATCAGAACCGATCCTGCTCCAGGCCCGCGGGCCAGCCGATGCTCCCAGAACGGGGCGAAAACGAGCCGCGCGCGACGCGCTCTCGCTGAACTCTTTGATGAAGTCGTCAGTGCATGGCGTGCGCCGGACCCGGCCACGGATATCGGTCAGGTATTTCCCTGCGACGCTTCACTCAACCGCCCACCGGAGATCATGAAGGCAAAAAAAGGGGCTGAACACCGCAGCCCCCTTTTTCCTCCGTCACGCCGACTCCAGAAACGAACGCGCCACTTCGGTTCGCAGGGTCTTGCCATTCGCGTTCTTCGGCAACGCTTCCCGAAAAACCAGCGTGGTCGGAATCTTGAACGGAGCGATCCGGCCGCCGAGTGATTTGGCGAGCGAGCGAATGTCGCTGTCGACTTCGGTTTCCACCTCGGATCTTCGGACCACGGCCGCACCGATCCGGTTGCCGATTTCCGCATCCGGAATAGCAAAAACGCAAGCCTCTTCGAACACCCCAAGGGAGAGCAACGCTTCCTCGATTTCGCGCGGCGCAATCAACACGCCTTTGCTCTTGAAGCAATCGTCCGAACGGCCGAGAATAAAGACGAAGCCATCCTCGTCGATTTTGGCCAGATCGCTGGTCAGGAAATAGCCGTTGCGGAAGCTGTCTGCCGTTCGCTGCGGATCGCCAAGATATCCAAGAAAAAATCCCGGATAATCCCGCTCGAACACCAAGGTTCCGACCGAATTGGCGGCAAGCGGCTGAAAGGCTTCATCCACGATTTTCGGCTGCACGCCCCACGCCACCCCAACCGAACCTTCTCGCGGCGGCGTTATCGGACCATGTCCCAGCACCATCTGCGCTTCGGAAAGTCCGTAATGCTCCCACACCGGGCAGCCGAATCTGGCTTCCCATTCCTGCTTCACGGCCGGTTCAAGCGGCTCTCCGGTCGAATTGACTCCGCGCAGGCTTGAAATATCGAATCGCTTCTCGATCCCCGGCTGGCCAAGGATGCGCCGGTAAAGCGTCGCGACGCTGTAGAGCAGCGTCACCTTATGCCGATCCACCGCCGCCAGGATCCGCTCGGGGCTTGCCCGCTCCTCCAGAATAGCGGCGCTGATGCCGTTTCGAAGAGGGAACAGCACGTTGTGCCCCAACGCGCTGACGAAACTCCACTCCCCGGTCGCGAACGCCACATCATCCTGGCGCGGCGGAATTCGCGTCCGGTTGCTGTCGCCGAGCGCCTCGAGCCATCTATGCGCGTGAACAATGCCCTTCGGCCGCCCGGTCGTGCCTGATGTGAACACGATAAAGGCGGGATCATTCGGCTCGGCCTGAAACGGCTGCACATCGGCCTGAACAGCAACCGCAGGCGATCCGGCAACAGGTTCAATGCCCTCCGTCGTCACCAGATGCACACTGGATGACGGAACCAATCCGGCGACGGAAGCATCGTCTCGAAACGAGCCTCCAACCAGGACCAATGCCGGCTTCACCAGGCCGACCACATGCTCGAGCTCATAGCGCCCGAATTGCGAGTTTTGCAGCGCCGCAACCCCGCCATTCCAGATGACGGCGAGAAAGGACGCGGCAAACTCGACGGAATTCGTCATGCGCAGCAGAACGTGATCGCCGCGCTTGAGCCCCAGCGTCCTTAGCTGTCCCGCGATATGCAGCACCAGCCGGCGAAACTCGGCATTCGTGGTGGCGCTGTTGCCGGTATAGAACGCGACGCGGCTCTCCATTTCCGGAGAAGCCGACAATTTGAGAGCGATCTCAGCGAGATTCATCGGGAGTTCTCCCGATCATATCCGGGGCCTTTGTAGACCGGCCGTCTCTTGTCAAGAAAGGCCGATATGCCTTCGCGACAATCCGCCGTTCGCGTGATCTCCATGACCGCCTCGAGCTCCGCCCGGGCGCCTTCTTCGCTCTTGTTGTGATCCCAGTATTGCTTGACGAGCGCCTTTGCCTGCCTGACGGAGAGAAACGGCGCGGCCGCGATCTTACCCGCGATCTTCAGGACTTCATCCAGCAATGCCGCGTCGGGAAACACACGCTCGACCAGGCCGATGCGCTCGGCCTCTTTCGCGTCGATGATTTCGCCGGTCAGGATCATCTCCATCGCGCGGCCGATTCCGACGAGCTTGGGCAGGTTCCGCGCGCCACCCGACTCCGGAACGAATCCTGCCGGCACGGCTACCTCTCCTAGGCGGGCGCTCTCGGAGGCATAGCGAATGTCGCATGCGGTCGCCAGTTCAAGACCGATGCCGACCGCCGGGCCGTTGATGGCGGCGATCGTGATGGCCTTGAGTTCTTCCAGCTTCCGCAACGCCCGTTGAATGACAACATGGCGCAAGTCGTTGAAGAAATAATTGGCCAGGTCGCTATAAGCGCCGAACGATCCGAAATCATGATCCCCGTCCAGCGCGCCGAGCGGGCCAGCCTCGGACCGTAGATCGCCCCCGGCGCTGAATCCCCGGCCTTCCCCCGTGATCACGACGACGCGGATCTGGTCATCGCGCCTGATCTGGTCAAGCAGGATATCCAGCTCGACCCGCAAGCGAACGTCGATCGCGTTCAGCGCCTCCGGCCGATTCAGCGTGATCAGGCCTATCGTTGGCTGATTGTCGGCCAATGGATTTGGCAGGACCGTCCACTTCAGAGATTTATATTCAAACATGTGCCGCTGTTCCTTCCACAGGGTTCTCGGTGTTTTCAACGAATTGATTGCGTCCCGCCGGCCGGTGAACCGGCTTGCGCCATCTGAAGACGTAGGCTTCCAGCGGGTTGAGCATAACGCCCTCGATCACCAGCATCACCAGGATGACGCTGACGCTCCAGGCGAAGACCTCGGGCGTATGCAGCAGATCCACGGATTCCTTCAGCTTGAAGCCGACGCCGGAAGGCGATCCGAGTGCTTCGGCGACCAGGCCGACGCGCCAGCCAAAGCTGATCGCAAGCCGCAAACCGGCAAATAGCGACGGCAGGATCGCGGGAAACACGATCTTCGAGGCGATCGCCAGCCGGCCAAATCCCATCGTCCGGGCCATTTCCTGAAGGTCGGCATCGGTCGCCCTGACTCCGTCGCGCACGCTTACCGCGGAAAGCGGCGCCGCGGTCATCGCGATCACGAAAATGGTCGCGCCATCGCTGAGGCCGAACCAGAGCAGGCCAAGCACCGCCCAGATGGCGGAAGACGTGGCCGAAACCATCGGCAGCATCGATCCCAGCAACGCCTCCGCGAGCCGCGACGAACCCAGAATGGCGCCGAATGCGATTCCGCTCACGGCGCCGAACAGCACGCCGATGGCAACCCGTCTTAGCGAAATGACAAGCTCGATCCACAATTCGCCGGAACGAACCAGATCGAGGAGAGACCCCAAGGTGTCCAGTGGGGTGGGCACCAGAAGCGGATCGCTCACGCGTGCAACAATCTCCCATAGCAGAACTATGAGTACGAACAGGAACAGCGACGCAGCTTTCCTGCTGGTTGTTTGGAGCCAATCAACCATCATTTGAGGCGCTTAACCGCGTCCTGGTAAAGCGACTGGTCGAACGATGATTTATCGGCCGCTTTGGCGAGGCTGCCCTGCGCCACGAAAAGTTGCTGGGCGAAATCCAGGCTTGCTACGTCAGCATCCTCGAATTCACCGTGGAAGCTGATCGGCCAGGTCTTCGCATAGGCCGCCGCCTCCTCATCCGAAAGCTTGAGAAGCTGAGCCATCAGGGACGACACCAGGGCAGGATCGGATGCGCCGGTTCGGATGCCATCAACGATCGATGCCACAAACGCCACCACGTCATCCCGGCGCTCCTTTATCATGCGATCTTGCGCGACGCCGACCCCCAGCGGGGGGATCGCATGCGGACCGGCTATCTTCGCCCATTCCACCCGCTGGTCAGCCAGGGATCGCAGTCCAAGCCTCTCGCCATACTGCACGAACGACACTTCCCGCAGCAGCGCCGCGTCGATGTCACCCTGGACCAGGAGCTGGATGAGGCGTGCTTCGCCGCCGCCGGCAACCTTGTACGAATTTGTCTCCAGCCCATAACTGCGCGATAGAAATGCGGTGGTGTAGGCATAACCGGCGCTACCGACCGGCGCCGTGCCCACGGTTTTCCCACGAAGGTCCGCGATCTCCTTTATTTCGGCGCGCTTTGTCACGAGCCGCCCGTCAGCCGCCTGCGTGGCGAGAATGATCTTGATCGGCCTTTGCCGCGCCGCCAGGTCCAGCGCTCCAGGGCCGGCGACGCTGAAGGCGACATCAATGCGATCCGTGGCTAATGCGACGGTATTGCCATTGACGTCCGCGAAACTCACCAACTCATAGTTGAGCCCGTATTTCTCGAAAATCTTCTGCCGCTTGAGAAGCTCGATCAAGGCAAGCTGCACACCCGTTGCCCAATAACCGATCCGTATCGGCGGCCCGCCCTCTTTTGCGCGGACGACGGAAGCGAACGGCATGCCGGAAGCCACCAATGCACCGGTGGCGATCTTCAACGCATTGCGGCGGGACGGGCGCATGAAATTTCCTTCAATCGCTTGATTTCAGACTGTTGTCCTTCAGCGCCTCAAGGAGTTCCTCCGCCTTTTTTTTATTTCGCGTTCCCAGTTGAACTTCGATCGCTCCACCTAGTAACGGGTTTCGTAAAATGAACGCACGATCCGCGAGATAGGCCGCTTCTTCCACATTGTGCGTTACCAGCAAGACCGAAAAGCCATGCCGCTCGCGAAGCGCAAGCAGCAGTTCGTACATTTCAGATCTGGTCTGCGGATCCAGCTTCGCAAAGGACTCATCGAGAAGCAGCAACGGCGCCTGCAGGGCAAGGGCGCGCGCGAGCGCCACCCGCGAACGCATTCCACCCGACAGCTGCCAGGGATAGCGATCCGCGGCATCCTGCAAACCCACCTGGGCGAGCAGGGACATGGCGGCCTCGCGGCGATTTCGACGCTCCAGGCCGAGCCGCTCAAGCGACAACTGGACGTTCTTCACCGCGCTCCGCCAGGGCAGGAGGCGATCTTCCTGAAACACACAGGCGAACTTGGGACCATCGCCTTCGGGGGCCAGCGGAAAAAGCAGCGATCCCTTGCTGGGTTCGACAAGGCCGGAAATCACGTTGAGCAGCGTGGTTTTGCCGGCTCCGGATTTGCCAAGAACCGCCACGATCTCTCCCGCATTGATGGACATCGAGAGATTTTGCAGAACCCACGGTCTCGGGGACGAAGGCTCCCCTTTGTAGGCGACAAAGAGGTTGCGAACCTCCAACGCCGCAGACTTCGAGAATTTATTTTCAAGCTGGGCCAGCATGCTAGACGTCTCTTCTACGCGACAGGCGCGGATTGACATCTAATAATCTGTGCTTGGAATCGATCTCTTCATCCTTCAATTCGCCGTTCATGCGGCGACCGTTCTGTAAATCGCTGGTCAAGTCAACGCCGGACTTCAAGCAGCTTTGCATTTCTGTCGAGCCTCACCAACATACGTTGCTTGCATCACTCTGCTCGGTACTTGAGCGACGTGCTCTTATACAAATCGTCGCACGCCGGCCGCCAAGTCATCGTCGATTCAACCTCTGCGTCATGTCCCCACGCGCAGTGCGCTATGCCGCTTGCGCAGATATGCGATCACGGACAACGCGGTGATCAGCCCGGTCTTTGGATTTTCCGACGGGATGTTTTCGATCGCCATTGAAAAGCGAGCAGAGTCGGAATCGACTTCAATACGATGCATGTTGCGCGATACCGACGGATCGGCCCATATCTCGAGCTTGGTTCGATCCGCGCCGATCCCCGCGAGCGACAACGCCACAGCGACGTTCAAATTCGCCGGGAATCCCTTGGCGGCCTCACGCGCCGTTCCATCGAAAATCTTCAGAGGCTCCGTGATGTTTTCGATGTCGATCTTGTGTTCGAGAATATAGGGCGCGCCGGCTAATCCCCTGACCGGCTTGCGCGTCACCATCCGAACCGAATGGATCGTCCCTTCCGCCGCCGCCGTTACCGCATCGAGCCCGATCAATGCGCCGGTGGGCACCACGATCTGGCCACCGTTCCGCTTGGCGAGGTCAATAAGTTCGTCGTGCTCGAGCAATGCCCCCGCACTCAGGACGATCGCCGTCTTTCCCTTGCTGACGAATGGTCCGACGATGGAGGGAAGCAGCGAGCTTGGCGCGCACTCGATGACAATGTCGGCAACTTCCGAGAGGCTTTCGATCGGCAAAATAGCCGGGGCGTTGGTCAGGCCGGCAAGAAAGCCGCGGTGCTTCTCCGGGTTCTGCACCGAGAGCGCCGCCAGAGCCAGTCCGTCGATACCCCGGTCCAGCGCCTGAACGACCTTGGCGCCAATCGCTCCCAGACCGACGACGGCAACACGCGTGCCCTTTGATGACCGAGTCGTCATTATATTACCACTTGCCTCCGCATCGCCGATGACCCGAACAAGAGCGTAAGTCCGACTGTCACAAACCTACAAACGACTAAAATTGACGGACATATTATTATTTCTCATGTATGAACAGGACAGCCTGATTCAACGATGAACGAGCGATGGGACAATTCCTGAAACGTAAGCTGCCACCGATGACGAGCCTGCGCGGCTTCGAAGCGGCAGCCCGCCACATGTCCTTCAGCGACGCCGCAAACGAACTCCAGCTGACGCAAGGGGCGATCAGCCGGCAGATCAAGTCGCTCGAGGACTATTTGAACTTCCCGCTGTTCATCCGCAAAACCCGCCAGGTTGCATTGACCCCGGCCGGCAGCGAATTGTTCCATGTGGTTCGCGACGCGCTCGATCAAATCGAGCACGCGACGTCCCAGGTTCGAAGGAAATCCAGATCCAAGACATTCGTGATCTCGGTGCTTCCGACCCTCGCATCGACATGGATCATGCCGCGGCTTCACACGCTGACGGAAGCGCGAAGCGATATCGATCTGCGAATCGTCACATCGATCGAGCCGGTCGATCTCGCAAACGACCGGATCGACATTGCATTGAGAGTCGGCCGCCTGCCCGGCCGCTCATACGACATAAAACAGCCCCGGATCGAGCTTGAGATGGTCAATGAATGGGATGGCGTAGCCGCCGACGAGTTGTTCCCGGATGTCCTCGTTCCGATCTGTTCGCCAACCCTTCTGCGGGGCAAGACAATCCGGAAAGCCAGCGATCTCCTGGCCTATCCTCTCATCCATACCTCCAGCCGGCGCTTCGCCTGGCCGGACTGGCTGCGCGCCCACGGCGTGGCCGCGCCGGAGAAAAAGAAATTCGAATTCGGCCATTTTTTCATGTCGCTCGAAGCGGCGCTGCGCGGCCAGGGCATCGCGATCATTCCGCAGGTGCTGCTTTCACTTCACAAGGACGCCGATCGCCTGATCAGGCTTTTCAAACCGTCGATCGCCAGCGCTGGCGCATATTATCTGCTGATTCACGAATCCAAAGCGAAGTTGCACGGCGTTCAGGCATTGCGAAAGTGGATATTGTCGGAGGCTGAAGCTTTGCGCTGAAGCGTTCGTTTGACGACATCAAACCCAAGGCAGAAATGGATCCACGTCCAACAACATCTTCAGCCGAACACGACATCGCAGCCGACCTGGTTGCCGTGCTGGTCGCCGTCACCTCTGGCGACCCCCGCGTTCTGACGATTCAAGATCAGCGCGCCCTGCCCTCCGGGCCGTTCGAACTCGCCCATCGGTCGCTGCAATCCGGATTGCGGGCGTGGGTCGAGCGGCAAACCCGGCTGCCGCTCGGTTATGTCGAACAACTCTACACCTTCGCCGACCGCGATCGCGCCGACGCCACCGGAAAACACGTCATTTCCATCAGCTATCTCGGCCTGACGCGAGAGCAACCGGCGCTCGGCGAACACGAGGCACGCTGGCGCTGCTGGTATGACTATTTTCCCTGGGAGGATCATCGCGCCGGCCCGCCGCCGCTGATCGAGCAAGCCCTGCGGCCCGGCCTCAGGGCCTGGATTGCCGCAGCGTCCGACCGGGCGGCGCAGCGCGGCCGCCGGCAGCGCGCAGCCATGCTTTTCGGCCTCGAAGACCACGCCTGGAACGAGGAACTGGTTCTGCAGCGCTACGAACTGCTTTACGAGGCGAAGCTGATCCCCGAAGCCCACCGCGGAAATTCCCAGGCTTTCGAATTGGGCGATACCGTTCGACCGGCCGCGCCCGGCAAACCCATGATGCTCGATCACCGCAGGATACTGGCGACCGGTATCGCCAGGCTGCGGGCCAAGATCAAATACCATCCCGTGGTGTTTGAGTTGATGCCGGACACATTCACGCTACTGCAATTGCAACGCTGTGTTGAGGCGCTGGCGGGAAGACAGGTCCACAAGCCGAATTTTCGCCGCCTGATCGAGCAGCAGGAACTCGTTGAGGAGACAGGCGAAACCAGCCAGGAGGCCGGCGGACGTCCGGCTAAATTGTTCCGTTTTCGCCGGACTGTGCTCGCGGAGCGCGCCATCTCGGGAACCAAGCTTCCCATTTCGGGCGCTTGACAACGCTTATACTCAATTCCAGTATAACTTATGCTCTCTAGGAGTATAAGTGATGCTGACGACACTGGAACCGCCGCCTTCGGACCGTCTCTACGCCAAGGTGCGGAATGCGATCCCCGCCATCGAATGGCCGATGTTCGCGAACGACATCGACGCCATCATGGCGTTGAAGAAGCGCCGCAACGCCGTCATCCTGGCCCACAATTATCAGTCGCCGGAAATTTTCCACTGCGTGGCGGACATTGTCGGCGACAGCCTCGCTTTGGCCCGCGAGGCGATGCAGGTGGAAGCCGACGTCATCGTGCTCGCCGGCGTCCACTTCATGGCCGAGACGGCGAAACTGCTCAATCCGGCAAAGACGGTGTTGATTCCCGATCGCGGCGCCGGCTGCTCCCTGGCGGACTCCATTACGCCCGAGGACGTGAAACTGCTGCGGCAAAAATATCCCGGCGTTCCGATCGTCACCTATGTAAACACCTCGGCGGCAGTGAAAGCCGAATCCGATATCTGCTGCACCTCGGGCAACGCCAAGGCGGTCATCGAGTCGCTCGGCGTCGAGCGCGTGATCATGCTGCCCGACGAATATCTGGCGAGGAACGTTGCGGCCGAAACCAAGGTCAAGGTGATCGCATGGACCGGTCATTGCGAGGTGCACGAGCGCTTCAGCGCCGAAGAAGTGCGCCAATTGCGCCAGGATCATTCCGGCATCGTCGTGCTGGCGCATCCGGAATGCCCGCCGGACGTGCTGTCGGAGGCCGATTTCGCCGGTTCGACGGCGGCCATGTCATCCTACGTCGCCGACCGGCGGCCGCCGCGGGTCGTGCTTCTGACGGAATGTTCGATGAGCGACAACGTCGCCCTTCAATATCCCGACCTCGAATTCATCCGTCCCTGCAATCTCTGTCCGCATATGAAGAAGATCACGCTCGGCAACATCCGCAGCGCGCTGGAAACGATGCAGCAGGAAGTCACGATCGATGAACGTATCATGCGGCCGGCGCGCCTTTCAGTCGAACGGATGCTGGCGGTGAAATGACAGCATTCCACGAGATCGATGGCGCTCCCGGGATAATCGCCCCGCGGATGCGGCGGCTTGATGCAAAGGAAACGCGATGACGCCCGCCCCCCTTCCAGGCATCATGATCGAAGCGCCGGTTCGGATGGCCCTGCTCGAAGATCTTGGCCGCGCCGGCGATCTCACGACCGACGCGATCGTGCCGCGCGACCGCAACGCCACGACATCCCTGGTTGCGCGCCAGCCGGGAATCGTCGCCGGGCTCGATCTGGCCCGGACGACCTTTCAATTGATCGATCCGTCGATCAAGATGCGCGTCGAGCGGGCCGATGGCTCCGCCGTCGCGCCGGGCGATGTGATCGCCACCGTCTCCGGTCCCGCGCGGGGCATTTTGACGGCAGAACGGGTCGCGCTGAACTTCCTGTGCCGCTTGAGCGGAATCGCCACCGCGACGTCGTCCGTGGTTGCGGCGGTTCGGGACTACAAGACCAGGATCGTCTGCACGCGGAAGACGACGCCGGGCCTGCGCATGATCGAAAAATACGCGGTGCGTGTCGGCGGCGGCGGCAACCATCGGTTCGGCCTCGACGATGCCGTCCTGATCAAGGACAACCATGTCGCCATCGCCGGCAGCGTCACCGAGGCACTGAAGCGGGCGAAAAATGGCGTGGGCCATCTGGTCAAGATCGAGCTTGAAGTCGATACGCTCGATCAGTTGCGCGAGGCGCTCGATATCGGCGTCGATGCCGTGCTGCTCGACAACATGAGTCCGGCCACGCTCGCGGAAGCCGTCGCGATGGTCGCCGGCCGCGCGGTGACGGAAGCCTCCGGCCGCATCACGCCCGCCACCGCGCCACCGATCGCCGCCACCGGCGTCGACTTGATATCAATCGGGTGGCTGACCCATAGCGTCGGGATTCTCGATATCGGGCTCGATTTCAAGGACTGAGCTAAGCCAAGAACCGGGCGATGCAACTGACAAGGGCGGCGGCAGAAGGACATAGCTTCCGCCGCCGCCCCGGAAAGCCGGCTTCTATTTGAGAAGCGATCTGTCGATGACACTCTCGGGATCAATCTTGTTCTCGGGATACCCTTGCGAAAGCGCAACCCACTTCCAGGTATCCGCAACAAGCTTGGGATCGAAAGCGCCAAAACCCGTCCGCTTGGAGATTTCATTGTCGACCAGCGGCTTCATCGCTTCGATCTCGATGGTGTTGGTCTCGGCATCCGTATCCGGCGCCAGTTCGTGGACATCCTTGCCGGCCTGCTCCGGATGAGCCAGCGCGAACTCGACGCTCTTCTTGAACGCGCTAACAAATTTCTTTGCAACCTCCGGGCGCTCCTTGATGATCTTTTCCGAAGCCAGCAGCGACCAGTTGTAGCCCGACAGCCCGAACTCGGACCACGGAATCGCCTTCAGCTTGACGCCGGACTCTGCGGCGAGCTTGCTGTACAGCGGCACACTGGTCACCCACGAGATCACCGCATCCACCTTGCTCGCCGCGAGCATGGGGCCCAGCGCATTGTTGTCGACCTTGAGGAATTTCACGTTGTCCGGATCAAGGCCGTTGTTCTTGGCCATCACCGGCCACACCTGGTTCGAACCGGAGAACGTCGCGGTCGCCAGCGTTTTCTTGTCCAGATCCTTGATCGAATCGATGCCGGTGCCCACACGCGCCACGATCGCGTCGGGCGACTTGCTATAGATCGCCAGGACGGCCTTCGCCGGAACGGGAGCGTTGGCGGCGGCATTCATCACCGAACTGAGCGAGGCGGCGCCGAAATCGTCCGTCCCGGCGGCGACGCGGGCGACGGCATCGGAGCCGCCACGGCCGATATCGATCGTGACGTCGAGCCCCTCCTGCTTGAAGAAGCCTTCCTTGATGCCGACATGCGCAAAGCCGATATAGCCCGCCGGGAACCAGTCCAGCACGAATTTTACCCTATCGTCTGCCTTCGCGGCCGTAGAGGCGACCAAAATCATCGCCGCGACCGCGGCGCTTTTTCCGAAGATGTTCACCACCAGCTCCTTCTGTAAAAGGTATTCAGAGCAATCCTAGCGATCGCATCGGAAGCCTGGATGCAGATCATAACGCCGCAGGTTCCGGAATCCTGATTCAATAGAGTTGAGGCGCAGGTTCAGATTTTGTGACGCTGTGGCGACCTAAAATCGATTGCAAGGCATATGGGCCTGTTCGACACTGGCCGTATGATCCATCGTTCAATCAGCCCGGGCGTTGCTACGTCTCTGAGCGCGCCAGGATATGCGCAGCCCGCGTCAACCCAAGCCCCGGATGCCACGGTTTTGCGCATTTCCACTCCGTCCGCCCTCCGATTCCAGCACGTCACCCATACGTTCATCTCCAGCGACCGCTCGGCGATCACCGCGCTGTCGGATGTCAATCTCGAGGTCGGGCGGACCGAGTTCGTCTCCATCATCGGAGCGTCGGGCTGCGGAAAATCGACCATATTGCGGCTGGCATCCGGCCTGCTTGCCCCTTCAAGCGGTGAAGTCAGCGTGTTCGGGCTCAAGGTCACCGAGCCGCGCAACGATATTGCCCTCGTCTTTCAACGGCCGACGCTGTTGCCCTGGCTGAACATCGCGGACAACGTCACTTTCCCCGAAAGGCACACCACGGGCCGCGTAACGCGCGAAACGGCGGATCGCGCTCTTCAGATTCTGGATGTCGTCGGCCTTCGTGATTTCGCGCAGAAGAAGCCGTCCGAACTTTCCGGAGGCATGCAGCAGCGCGTCGCGATCGCCCGCGCGTTGCTTCAAGATCCCGACATTCTCCTGATGGATGAACCTTTTTCGGCGCTCGACGCGCTGACCCGTGACGAACTCTCGGTCGAACTGCTCGGCATTCTCGACAAGCGCCCGAAAACGGTGATTTTCGTGACGCATTCGATCCAGGAGGCGTTGCTGCTCTCGGATCGAATCGTCGTGATGTCTCCGCGTCCCGGCAAGGTCATGGAAACCATCACCGTTCCCCTGGCACGACCGCGGGGATTGGACTCGATGCTCGATCCGCTGTTCAGCGAAATGGCCAATGAGATCAGGTCCAAGGTGTTCACGAGAAGCGGGAAAGCCTGACCATGCGGCTTTCCCGTTTTGCTCCGGCATTGACCCTGATTTCCGCGCTGCTGGCGTGGCAAGCGATATGCGTCGTCTTCTCGGTGCCGGCCTACATCCTGCCGCGTCCAAGCCAGGTCGTCATGGCCGCCACCGAAGTCCCGATCTGGACCTGGCTCGACAATATCGGCGCAACGCTGGAGATCGTGCTGGCGGGCTTCTGCATTTCGTTCGCGATCGCCATTCCGCTGGCGATGTTGCTGGTTAATTCGCCGCTGCTGTCGAGCACCATCGTGCCGCTGCTGGTGGTCATTCAGTCGACGCCGATCGTCGCCATCGCTCCGATCCTCGTGGTCTCGCTGGGCGCGGGAGCGCTTCCCCGCACCGTCATCACCTGCCTGATCACGTTTTTCCCGCTCGTCATCGCGACCGCGGCCGGGCTGCGCTCGGCACCGGCCGAACTCATCGAGCTGTCGGAATCGCTCAAGGCGCCGCGCTTCAGGCAATATACCCAGATCAGGCTGCCCTACGCCGTGCCTCATATCATCGGCGCTGCGAAGGTCGCGGTGACGCTCGCCGTCATCGGTGCGGTGGTGGCGGAATTCGTGGCAGCCGACAAAGGCCTAGGCTACATGATCCTGAACTACACTGCGGTGTTCAAGCTCGGGCGCGCTTTTTTCGCGCTTATCGTTCTGCTTTGCATTTCGCTGAGCTTGTACCAGGTGGTGGCGTTGATCGAGCGGACGTTCTTTTCCTGGAGCCTGCCCGAAAGGCGCTGATTCATTGCGCGTAGCCGTTCAGATTGAACTGACGAACGATCTTGATCGATTGTTCGATGAAGTCGTCGCTGATTTTTGACGGGCGCCGCCGGTAAGGCCGCGCGGCGACGAGATGTGATGGACGGGTATGGCCGGCAAGCGGCCGATAGACGATTTCACGCCGGTCCGGAATGCAGAAATTGAGCAGCGAATAGCCAAATCCGTTCGCAACCAGACTACGAACCATTTCGGCCGACGGGGCTTTCAGCGCGATGTTGGGCTGGACGCCGAGATCGCCGAACACCGACAGGAAATAGTCGCGGGTCTTCGGTATGTCGAGAAGAATGAAAGGCTCTTTCGCGAGCGAGGTGAGCGGAATGGTCGCGCTACCGGCCAGCGGATGCGCCTCGGGCAGAACGCATTGCGCCGGCGCCGCCTGCAGCAATGTGGTGTGGAAGTTCGGAGACATCTCGAAGTCGAGAACGAAGATCACGTCCAGCGCGCCATCTTCCAGCTTCTGCATGAGACCCGCATGCACATCGGTTTGCCAGACGATCTCCACCTGGGGAAAGCGGGCTCTGAAACTCCGCACCAGCGGCGGAACGATGTTCGGAGCGATATCACCCAGGCATCCCAACGCGATGCGGTTGCGAAACCGCCGCGCGCGGCTCGACCTGACCGACTCGATTTCCTTGACCCTGCCGACGATATCGCGGGCCTCGAGAAGAAGATGATGACCGGCCTCCGTCAAGGTGAGGCCGCGGGCATGGCGCCTTACAAAGAGCTGCTCTCCCAGGATCTGCTCAAGACTGGAAATGGCGCCGGAAATCGCGGGAGGCGACACGTTTAATTGCTCGGCCGCCCGCAAAGCGCTCTCGTTTTCCGCGGCCGCCGAAAAATAGATCAGATGCCGAAGCGTAATCCGTGGAATGCCGAGTCCGCTCTCGGATTCGGACACGCCGGAGATATCGTCGCCAAAGGCCTGCCCAAATGACTGCACCATATTTCCCATTTGACGTCCCCTTGAAACGGCAATGCGCGTCCATCGGCAAGCATATTCAGCAATTATCGTGCCATGCGCTTGATTTATTGGTCTAATTCCGCATGTGTTCAGAAAAACTTACTCAAGGGTCGATGATCCCGATTTGCTTCCGATCGCCGCGCGCTCCTATGTTTGAACCTCGATTCCGGTACGCTGAACGATTGCTGAGCGATATGAGCACAAGACGTGAGCAGTGACGCATCGACGCTGACATTGCGTAATCCGTGGTCCTGGTACCCCGTCGTGGCAACCAAAGATCTGGAACGCGGAACACTTGCACCGGTGGTATTGAACGGTGAACGGCTCGTGGTCTGGCGTTCCGCCGCTGGAAGGGCAAGCGCCTGGAGCGATCGCTGCCCGCATCGGGGAATGCGGCTCTCATTCGGGGCCGTCCATCAGGAGACGCTGATCTGCCCGTACCACGGCTGGACATTTGCGGATGACGCCTACTGCGTCCGCATTCCGGCCCACCCAGGCGTCGCCCCCTCGCGCGCCGCACGGGCTCGCGTCTATCCAACAGCGGAAGCCGACGGATATGTGTGGGTTTGCCTCGGCGAGCCCTCGACCGCGGCGCCGTCGGCACAACCGGGATATCGAGCCGTCCGCACGCTTCACTTTTCACATCCGCTGGAGGATGTCGTCGCTGCCTTCATGACCATTCCGCTGCAGCTTGAAACCGGTCGCGCGGTGTCCCTGCCGACGGAAATCGAGTGGACGCGGAAGGCCGACGGCCCGTCAGTCGCGGAACGCACGATTGCCAGTTCGGCAGCGCTGTGGGCCGAGTTCGAGGCTCCGGGCATGATCGTTTGCGAGGCGCGCAGGGATGGCGAAAATTTCTCGTACTTCATTCGGCTGCAACCGACCGAATCCGGATCATGCGCGGTACACGCGGCGTGGCCCGGATCCGACAGCCTGTCCTTTAACCGTGCATTGATCCGGTTTCGCAACGACCTTCAGCAGCCTGAGATCGCATCCCGGCTGCGTGACATGCGGCATAAATTGCACGAACTGATGCCAGTGCATCTGGCTGGCCTGATCCAGGGAGAGGCGCCTTGACCCGCACCACCGACCTTGTCGCGTTGAACGACTGGTATGTCGTCGCCTTTACATCCGAAATTCCAAAAGGCCATTCCGAGACGACGGTGCTTCTCGGTCAGAGCCTCGTCATTTATCGCGGATGGGACGGTGAATTCCAATGCGCGCTGGCGCATGGCGACGGTCATCCGCCTCCTCTTGTGCGCCAGAAATATGGATTCCTCTGGGTGTCGCTCGGCCGGCCCGACCATGACATCGTGTCCGTTCCCGAATTCTCCGAGCACGAACGCCGTTTCATTCACCGCGGCCGCATCGGCGTTCCTTCCTCCGGGCAGCGCGTCATCGAAAACTTTTTCGATCTATCGCATTTCTCGTTCGTGCATACCGGCACCCTCGGCGGATACGAGTCGGCCGAAGTGCCGAAATATTCGGTCGAGTTTCGCGAACAGGAACGCGAGTTGTGGGCCGTGGGCTGCAGCTTCGTTCAGCCCAAGGCCTCGGCGGCGGCCGGAGCGGCCAGCACGATCTACTACGACTACCGCATTCCGTCGCCGTTCATCTCGATCATCTACAAGGACTCGCTGGTGCGGCCGGGCAGGAAAGACCTGATCGGCTTGTTCATCCAGCCGCACGACGAGGAGAGCTGTACGGTCCACTCCTTTGCGCTTGTCCACGACGAACAGAACGTCTCCACCCACATCCTGCATTTCTATCACGAGATATTCGCGCAGGATCGCTCGATCCTGCTGCATCAGACCCCGAAGAAATTGCCGGTAAGCCCGCGTCGCGAGATCCCGACCATTTCGGACGCCAGTTCGATCGCCTACCGGCGTTGGCTGGACAGGTCCGGATTGCAGTTCGGCCTCGACCGTGCGTCGGCGTAAAGCTATCTGCATCCCCACATGATCCAGTTGTACGACTACATCCTCTCGGCCGAATGTTACAAGGTTCGCCTTTTATGCGCGTTGCTCGGCGTTAAATTCCAGCCGATCAAAGTCAACGTGCATCCCGGGGGCGACCATCTCAAGCCGGAGTTCGCCCTGATCAATCCGCGCAGGACCATTCCGGTCCTGCAGGATGGCGCGCACCGGATTTGTGACACCAACACCATCCTGATTCACATCGCCCGCCGCCACGACCCATCGGAACAATGGCTGCCGCGCGACGAGAACATGTTCGACGACACCCTCGGCTGGCTCGGATTCGCCGCCAAGGAGCTGGACCTGTTGCAATCGCTGCGCATGAATTCCATCACCGCAGCCGGCAGTGCGTCCAGGACGGAGATGGAACAGGCCCACGCGGCCCTGACGATCGTCGAGGATCATCTGGCGGAGGGCGAACTCGAACGGCGGCACTGGCTGGTCGGGAAATCGCCCACGATTGCCGACATCGCCGTTTTTCCGCCCACGATCCTGGCTCCCGACGGCGGCGTTCCGCTGGAACGCTATCCGGCGCTCTGGCGCTGGTTCGACCGCGTCAAGAAGCTTCACGGTTTCATCGTCATGCCGGGCATCTTTCCGAATTTAAGCGGCGTCGTCTGACGCACTCGCATATGCGAATCGCCACGGCAACGGTCCCGCGTCAATTCGCCGGCGGCTTCAAAGACCTTGCATCGAATCCCAGCGGCTCGTCAGCGACACGCCGCGCGACCGCGGCATATCCTCTCCCGAACCCGGCGGCCTTGCGCCAGACGTCTTCAAGATCGCGCTGCATCCGGTCGCGGGTTTGATCAAGCTCTCTGCAAAGCGACGCTTCGTCGACCAGCGCGGATTTTCTCTCCTTGACGACCCACGTCCCTCTGACCATGACATGCGAAACGCCGCTCCCAGGCTCGCCATAGACGAGTTGACGCACCGCGCTGTTGAACGGCCGCCACGCCGGACCGCGGACATCGATAAAAGCCAGGTTGGCCCGATAGCCCGGCGCGATGCGCCCCACCTCATCCTGCAAGCCCAGCAGGCGTGCTCCTCCTACGGTCGCGGCCCGGAAAGCCTCGGATGCCGCGGATTCATCATCGGCGGCCGACTGCATGGCCCGGATCAACGCGAAAGTCTTCATCGCCTGAAAGATGTTCTGTGCGTCACTGGCGCTGCTATTGTCGCAGCCGAGGCCGATCGTCATCCCTTCGTCGGAATATCCGCGGATCGGCGCGAACCCGTTCATCAGCTTGAGATTGGTCACGGTATTTGCGGCCAGCCCGACGCCGGCCTCGGCCAGCTGCCGGATTTCGTCCGGCGCGATCCAGACCCCATGCGCGATCGTCAGCCGCGCGCCCGCAATACCGAGACGCGCCAGCCGCCGTACCGCCGAACCGCTGTCCGCAGCCAGGCTGTGGCGCGCCAGGACGGCCTCGCTCCGGGTCTCATAGAGATGCGTATAGATCCGCAGGCCGGTCTCCGCCGAATGGTCCGCCGTCCACCGCAGAGCATCGTCCGAACATATCTGCAGCTGCACGGGACCAAGCGCCCAAGAGAGCCGCGGCGCGGAAACGTGCTTGAAGATGGACTTCAACTTCTCCGCAACGGGCTCGAAATCGACACCGCCTCCCAATGCGGCCAGTTCGGACGCGGAGAAGCATTCTTCCGCAAATGGAATCCCGGCCACGCCGGGCAGATCGCTGAATTGCGGCGCGATCACCGCCTCGATCCCGGTCTGCGAATACGCGTCAACGACCGCCTCGGCATGTTCCTGCTTGAAGTCCACCAGGGTGACCATGTCCTGGATGGTCGTCATTCCGCCGAGCAGGCATTCGATGCCATGCGCGCGGGTCCGAAGCGCGATCTCTTCCGCACCACGCGATGGCCAGTTGAACGGAAATGCGATCATCCCCCAGGACTCGAGAGATTTCTGCTCGAACAGGCCACGCAGCAGCATATCGTGCGAATGACAATGCGCGTTGACGAAGCCTGGCGTGATGAGATGGCCGCGCGCATCGAACGGCTGCGCCGAACGACCGCGCGCATGCGCCTCCCCTCCGAGCGCGACGATCCTGCCCTGCTCCACGAGAATGTCCGTTACCGGCGGCCGGTGCAATTCCCCGTACGGATCGAGAACGCGGGCCCCGCTGATCAGGAGCGAACCGTGGCCCTGCGCGGTATCGACGCCAGTCCAGTTCATGTCAGCACACGTCGTCTGCCCTTGGATTGGGATCCATGTAGCGAGCAAGCTCCTGCTCCGTCGCCGTCGTCAGGCTCGCGAGCATGAAAGCATCAAGATAGATGCGGAGATCGGAGGACAGATCCTCGATGCAAAGCCTCGGATCGTTCCCGGACCTGTCGATCGTCAGCTTGACCTGCGCAAACTCGTTTGTGACATACCAGGCTTCGGCCTTGCCGTTGGGCTCTGTCATCGCGTACCTCAGATCAGGAACGGCGTGCTCTCCAGCACTTCGCCGTTCCGCAGCAGGTTGACTTTCTTGCGCCGGATGGACCACGGGTCCTTGCGGGTATCGAACGAAAATTCGCAGAACGCGGTATGGACGGTCTGCCGCTTGCGTGCCAGTTCGACCAGCAGCATCATGCAGGTCACTTCGAGCGCGCCACTGGCTTGATCCTCGGAGAGAATCCTCACATTGGATATCAGCCGGTGAACGCGCGACGCCGGGTCCTGCGCGAAGGCAAACCCGGACCGCAGGCGTTTCACCCTTTTGGCCATCGACTCCTTGTCGTCATGGATGATCGAGACGTGGCGTGACGGGTCGATATCGTCGCGTCCGGCCGGCACCCAGTAAACGGCGTCGTCGGAGAAGAGGTCCATCCACTGCTCGAACATCTGGCTGTCGAGCAGGCGCGCTTCCATGTACAGGAAGTCTTCGACTTGGCTTCGGGATATGCTCATGGATTACTCGGCAGCCATAAGCGACGAGGCGGCCGCCATCATATGGCGCTTCCAGTTTTGATACATGCCGCGGTGCTGCGTCTCGTCCGACATCGCGCCGGTCATATAGCCGCCCTTGACCTCTTCGCGGTCCAGCCCGCGGGCGAAAACCAGCCATTCCACGGCGCCGCTCTGTAGACCTTCCTGCGTACGCTCGAAGATTTCGAGATCGTCGGTAAAGAACGTGCCGGCGGCGCCGAACTCCAGCTCCTGGTCGCGCATGCGCTTGATATTGACTTCTTCCGGAACGCCGGAAAGCCGAACGACATTGGTGTAGATTTCGGTCCGGTCGACGGCGATCGGCCGCACCGTCCTGATCTGACTGCGCAGCACGATCAGGTTCGGAAAGATCACCAGGTTGAAGCCCCCGGAAAGGCCGGCGTCAGCCGGCATCGGCCCCCAATCCGTATGGTCGGTGACGCCATGACCGTCCATCGCGATCACGCAGCCGACGCCCTGCCGGTAGATTTTCATCGCTTCTGGCGTCACCGCGCTCAGGTGGAGCGCGCCGACGTGGTACGGATCGACCCCGTTCTCAAGCTGGTATTTCCAGTTGCCGTTATAGCCGCACTTCTGGACTCCCTCGAACAGCTCGATTTTCCCCGAGGCCGAAACCGCGGCATAGGCGTCGAGAAAGCGCGTGATGCCGCCGAGATATTCCTCCAGCGACGGCCCATCTTCCGTCATGCAGCCGAAGACGAAGCCCTGATATTGGGCCACGCGCGCCACCTTCGCCAGGCCCAGCCTGTCCCGGTCGAAGGTTGACCCGTAACCTTGCGGCATCGGCACGCCGACCAGCTTTCCGGAATTGTCGTAGGTCCATGAATGATACGGGCAGCGGAAATGCTTGCTGTTGCCGTATTCGTGCTGACAAACGATGGGGCCGCGGTGACGGCAGCGGTTGATGAGCAGCGTGATCTCACCGTCGGAAAGCCTTGAAAGAATGACGGGGTTGCGCCCGATGAACGTCGTCTTGTAGTCGCCCGGCTCGGGAATCTCCGCGACATGACCGACATATACCCAGCATTTGTTGAAGATGTATTCCATCTCCAGATCGAAGATCTTGGGATCGGTATATACTGAGCGATGGATCAGATCGTTCTGGATCAATTCATCGATATTGGGAATCATGCGGCAACTCCGTTCGTGCCTTGTGCAAAAAGAGCCGGCAAAGCGCGGATGTCGAGCTCCTGTTCGGCCGTCATGACGCGCCCGGCAAACTCCTCGCCCCGCTCCGGGGAAAGCCCACGTGCCGACAACGCGACATTCCGGCGAAACTTCGCAATCCCCTGCTCGGCCGACAGCGGCCGTTCCGGATGTCCCATCGGCAGACGCACCACGTTTCGTAAACGCCGCTGGTCCGCCGTGACAATTTCGACGATTCCCTCTTCGAGGCTTCCGGGCTTCGACAGATCAGGCGAAAGCCGGTAGCTCGTCCGCGCCGCCACCTGCAAGGCTTCGGGCTGCAACCTGCCCGGCGTCTGAAAATCTTCCAGCCGAACGCGGCCATTGGCGATGGTCTTTGCCACGACGAATGGGATGCTGTTCATGGCTGCCGATGCGCTGGGCGGATGCTGGCGGATATCGAGCGGCTCGCACATCGCCTGCCCCCAGCTTCCGACATGAAGAATGACTTCGGAAATATCGTCCGGCCTGAGTCCGTGCTCGCGGACCAAATTCGACGCGGCTTCCGCGAATGAATGTCCGACAAGCGTGCCGGGGGCGGTCTTGAAGCAACGGTTGAGCGAAGCGAATTCGGAACCGAGACGGTCCGCCAATCCGGCGCGATCGTAGCGGCCGCCATAATAGGCCTGAAACAATCCGGCCGAACCGGTAAGCGGCCGCCCTTCCGCCGTCACCCCGCACGCCGCCATCAGGGCGCTCTGCAATCCCCCCTGGTTGCTGAAGCCGGCATAAAGCGATTTCCCCATGCTCTGGGCGGCATGCACGACCATTTCCTCGGTTCCAGCCGCGTGCATCAGCGCAAGACCGAGCGCGTTTCGCATCTTGCTCCCGTCAAGCCGAAGCAAGCGGCCGCAAGCCAGCGCCGCGCTGAAATATCCAAAGATCTGACTGGACAGCAGTGTCGGCAGGCCCGCCCCGAAGAACGGAGCGATCGCGCGGGCAAGGCGTGACTGGATTTCGCAGCCGATCGTCACGGCGACGATCAGATCGCGCCCGCTGATCGGCTCCGGGACGTATTCGGCAACCGCGAGCACGGCCGGGACCACGTGAACGGAAACATGGATTTGGGGAAAGGGAATAATGTCGTCGTAATCCAGACCTCGGGTATGGACCGCGTTGACGAGGGCCGCCAAGGCCGGTTCGCAGCGTTCCCCGGTCGACCACACCGTCGATACGCCCCGGCTTTGGAATAGCCGCGCGTAAGACAGCATGGTCTCGGCCCCCTCGCCGAACCGCGCACCGACGAACGCCACCCCTAACGTGTCTAGAATCGACAGCTTGGCCTGCGCAACGACTTCTGGGGACAAATCCTCGAAACGCAAATTCACGGCAAAATCGCACAGCGCGATGTCCGCTGGCGGATCGTCCGATCTCGGGGAAGTCACGGCCAAAAGGGAACTCGCGGGTGCATTACGCGCGGCAGGAGCGCTCCAGCGAATTAGAGACAAGCATGGCTTGCGTCGCAATTCGGATCGGCTGCCTGCTGCGTCAGTTTTCCTGAAGCTGCACGACAGGTTCCAGCTGACCGACCCTCCCTGCTTCAGAAAACCTGACCTTGCGTCCAGATCATCATTATTTCTAACAGCCGGCACGGCATGATTTTGATGATGAGGGAGCAGCTTCACATGACCATACCGGCGCGCTTTGTAGGCATCGATCACGTGGTATTCCGCGTCACCAGCGTCGAGCGCACGGTTACGTTCTACAACGATGTCCTGGGCCTGCGCGTCGAGCGCATCTTCGACAAGATCGGTCTGCACCAGGTCCGCTGCGGCAATAACCTGATCGATCTGATCGGGCTGAAGGCCGGCGAAACGCTGCCGCCGCCGCAATCGCGCGGCATCGAGCATCTCTGTCTCAGTGTGGAAGCAGACCTCGATGAGCTGGTGGAATACCTGAAAGCGAAAGGGTATCCGCCATTCATGGGACCGATGGAGGTCTACGGCGCCCGCGGCTTCGGAACGTCCGTCTATATTCGCGACCCCGATGGCTACGAGATCGAACTCAAGGTCGGTTACGCGCGAACCCCCGTACGCTTCCCTCCGCCGGCGGGGTAGACCCGTGGCATCGAAAATCCTTTCGCTTCATAACGACACGCTGAAACTGCGATGCGTCATGTGGGGCCATGAAGCCGCGCCGGCCGTCATGATGCTGCATGGCCTGCGCGCCTATGGTCACTGGTTCGACGATTTTGCCATACCTGCCTCCCGTCATTTCCGTCTGATCGCGCCGGATCAGCGCGGACGGGGAGGCTCGGATTGGGCCGCCGACGGCCGCTACGATACCGACAGCTACGTCGCCGACATGCTGGCGATAGCTGACGCGCTGGGCCTGCATCGGTTCGCCATCATCGGGCATTCGATGGGCGGCACCAATGCGATCAATTTCGCCGCCCGCTACCCCGAGCGGGTCACCGCGCTGGTCATCGTCGACAGCGCCCCCGAACTCGATCCGATCGGCTTGCAGCGCATCGCGCGCGAGACATCCGAAATGCCGTCGTCGTTTTCGTCACGTAAGGAGGCACGCAACTATCTGCGAACACTGCATCGTCGCGCATCGGACTCCAGCATCGCGACGCGCCTTGAGTGGGCCCTGGAGGAATCCGGCGGGACGTATCGCTGGAGAATAGATCCGGCGATCTTTCCGCTCAAACCCGACAGCCCGCAGCGATCCTGGGACGCCCTTGCCGCGATCAAATGTCCGACGCTGGTGGTTCGCGCCGGCGAATCCGATCTGGTGACATCGGAGTGCGCGAACCGGATGATTCAGGCCATCGCGACCGGATCTGGCGTGGAGATTGCCGGCGCAGGACATATGGTCCTCGAAGACAACCCGGAGGGTTTTGCCGCGGCTGCCCTTCCATTTCTCATGCAGACAGCCGCGGATTTATCTTCCCGTTGAAGACGCCTGCAAAGGCAACTGCTTTGTCGGGCAATCGCTGACCGGCTGGGCGGCATCTCGTGGGACGACGCCAAGAGCGCATCCTCTGCTTACGCAGACCTGCGCTCCCGGCGATTTTGACACGGCTTCATTCGCCATCAACCCTTGTCGTCCGGCGAACTTCGGTTCTGATTGAATCAGAACCGAAAAACGCTAGCCGAGCCCATATTCCGCCCAGCGATCCAGCACGAGTTTCTCGTCTTCCGAAGAGGGGACCACGGTCGGCGGAAATCGCTCGTTATTCCATTCCGGACGGCGCTTGAAAGTCCAGTTGCGCGTCGCATCGATCAGCACCCGGTTCCAGGTGCCGGAGCCGAGTTGCTCGACATCGCGTTCTTCCAGCGGGGTGCTGGGATCGAGCGCGTGGCCGAACGTCTCCGGGAAGATGACGATGCCGCCGTGACCGGCATTGACCCGGTAGGCGATCGACCAATCCATCTGCTGGTAGGAGGTCACGTCGATGTCGTGCTCGAACACGAACACATGCTTGTAGCGGCCCTGCCCCGCGCTGTTCCCCCACAACGCCGCGGCGATCTGCTTGGGCTGCCCCTGATACTGCTTCTTGATCTTGATGTAGATGTTGATGCCGCAGGTGACCGGGTCCGCATAGACGTCGAGCACGCCGGGAATACCGGCCGCCTTCAGGATGTTCCAGGCGATACCGGCGCGCTGCGCGGAGGAAATGACGGCATTTTCGCTGTAGGATCCCGGCATGTTGCCTTCCTGCGTCCCGCGCAGGATCGGATCGTTGCGATGGGTGACGCAGGTGACGGCGATCGTCGGCCGTGGCGTCGGAAGGTCGGATACGTAGCCGGTAAATTCCGCGAACGGCCCTTCGGTCTCGTAACTCGCGGGGTCCGGATCGATGAACCCCTCGATGACGATCTCCGCGCTGGCCGGGACTTCGAGATCGACGGTCTCGCATTTGACGACCGGCACCGGCTCGTCGCGATAGGCGCCAAGGACGTCGAACTCGCACACGCCGGCCGGCAACGGACTGCCCGCCAGAAAGCCCATGATCGGGTCCCAGCCGATCACGCAGGCCACCGGCATCTTCTCGCCCCGCTCCGCATATTTCGCGAAATGCTGGCCCCAATGCTGACCGCCCTTGATCAAGAGCGTTGGGATGGAGTTCTTCTTGCCCACCATTCCCCGGTAGATGCCGACGTTCTGGACGCGGGTGTCCGGATCGCGCGTGACGATGCAGGCATAGGTGTTGATGTAGCGTCCGCCTTCGAGATAGTGCCACTTCGGCACCGGGAATTCGAGAAGATCGATCTCGTCGCCGCGCAGGATATTTTCCTTGACCGGACCGGTCGGCACCAGAACGGGCGGAATGCGTTCGGTGTTCTTTCGCATCACATATTGAACGATCTCGCTGTTGGTGGCGTCTTTCGGAAAGCCCAGCGCGAGCGCGAGCCGCTTGCGGGTTCCGATACCGCCCGAGAAGACCTTGCGGCCACGCGCCGAGGCGTAATCCTTGATGTTCTCGAACAGAAGCGCTGGCCCCTCTCGCTCGAGGACTTTCCTGGAGATCGTGCCGATTTCGCGGTCCCAGTTGACCTCGGCCTTGATGCGCCGCACCTCCCCTTCGCGATCGAGAAGATCAATCCATTGTCTAAGGTCCATGCAGCCCATTTTATTTTTCCTTGAGTTCATTCAGGTTGAGCAAGACGCGAACGGTTACGCCGCTCGCCAGGGAAGAAGCCAGCGCTCGATCTCATCGAGCAGAAGCGTGAAGACGAAGCCGAGGAAGGCGATCATGAACAGGCCGACATACATCGTTTCCACGTCCATCAACTGCCAGGCATTCCAGATCATGTAGCCGAGGCCGCTGTCGGCCCCGACCATCTCGGCGATCGAGATCAATATCAGCCCCATGCCGATCCCGAGTTTCACGCCGGTGATGATGAAAGGCGCAGCGCCGGGAAGCGCGATGGTCCGGAAGGTCTTCCACCGGCCGGCGCCGAAATTCGTTCCGACATCGAAGTAGATTTTCGAAATCTGCAGGACGCCGGTCACAGTATTCATGATGACCGGATAGAACACGCCCATCGCAACCATGGCGATTTTCGAACTCTCGCCAAGGCCAAAAATCAGCAGCACGAGCGGCAGCAGCGCGCTTTTCGGTATCGGGTAAGTCGAGGCGATCAGCGGCTCGATGAACAGCCGGATCGGCCGCGATAGCCCCATGACGATTCCGAGCAGCAGGCCCGGCACGCCGCCGATGATGAATCCCAAAAGCAGGCGGCGCAGGCTGACGCCGACGTTAAGCCACAAATCGCCGGTGCGGGCGAGCTTCACAAACGTCACCGCGATGCTCGACGGTGCCGGAAAAAACTGCGCGCTGATCCAGTGAAAACGAACCAGCAGTTCCCACACGATCAGCAGGAGGATGGGCGAGAGGACGCCGATCAGCCGGTCCCCGTGGCGTTCCAGCAGCGGCTTCATCGTTTAATTGACCTGCGCCCGGGCGGCGTCCACTTCGGTCCGCAGGTAGCCCCATATCTGAAACACCAGTTCACCAAACTCGCGATCCCGCCGCAGTTCCAGAATGTTTCGCGGACGCGGCAGGTTAACATCGACGACCGCCTTGATGCGTCCCGGGCTCGCCGTCATAATCACGATCTTGTCGCCGAGGGTGACCGCTTCGTCGACGCTGTGGGTAATGAAGATCACGGTCTTCTTGTGCTCTTCCCAGATCCGCAGCAGTTCTTCCTGCAACAGCAGCTTGTTCTGTTCATCAAGCGCCGAAAATGGCTCGTCCATGAAAAGAACTTCAGGATCGTTGGCGAAGGCGCGCGCGATCGACACCCGCTGCCGCATGCCGCCAGAAAGCTGATGGGGATAATATTCCGCAAAGCGGCGCAGGCCGGTGCGATCCAGATAATGCGACACGATTTCGCGGATCTGCGGCGCGCTGACACCGCGCAGCTTCAGACCATAGGCGGCGTTGTCCCAGACATTCATCCACGGAAAGATGGAGTCGCCCTGGAAAACCATCGCGTTGAGCGGCCTGCTGCGATCGTCGCGCCTGATGCTGAAATTTCCCGACGTTCTCTCCTCAAGCCCGGCGACGATCCGCAGCAGCGTCGTCTTGCCACAGCCCGAAGGGCCGACCACGACGCAGAACGTGCCGGGAGCGATATTGAGAGAGACGTTGTCCAGTGCGGTGACCAGGCCTGATCGCGACGCGAACGTCTTGCTCAATCCGTCCAGCGAAATTTTCGGGGGCGCGTCCATCGGAGCCGACCTCAAAGCGTATTACCGGCCCGCGGTATAAGGGCCGAGCACCGAGAGGGCGGCCTCGACGAAAGACGTATCGACCGCATCGGTGACCGTGACGGAATCGGAGACGAGCTTGAGATCCTTGTAAAAGGCCAGATCCTTGTTCAGGCTTTCGAGATTCAGGCGGCCGTCCGGATCGACTCCGTTGGGCGACACCGCGTGATAGATCGCGGGATCCTTGACGTTGGTTTCCTTGATCAGCATTTCGATCAATTCGTCGGCGTTCGGCCCGGCCAGCCGACCATCCTTGCAGGCCCCGTTGTAAAAGCGAACGCCTTGCAGATAGGCAATCATGAAGCGCCGGGCGACATCCGGGCGCTCCTTGATGAATTTTCCGCTGTAGAGCAGCGGCGACACATTCTGCTTCGGATAGAACATGTCGGACGGATAACGAACCGCCGCGCCCAGCATCAAGGCGCGCGTTGCCGAAGGCTCGATGACAATGGCGGCATCCACTGCATGATTTAGCAGCGCGGCCGCCATGTCCGGGTAAGGCATGTTATAGATGTGACTGACGTCGTCGTATTTCAGGCCTCCGGCTTTCAAGGCCTCGTTCAGCGTCGAACCGGGCGCGCCACCCTTGCCGGCCTCGGCGATGCGAAACCCTTTCAGGTCCGCGAAAGTCTTGTAACGGCCGGAGTCCACATAGTCCTTTCGAACCAGCAGCGGCATGTAGCAATAGCCCGGCATGTTCGATGATTTATCGGCAACGACCTTGATGTCGATGCCACGCGCGATTGCATTGTAAAGGCCCGCCGACGTCGCGCCGGAAGCAACATCAACCTGACCCGCGCCCAGCGGCGCGACCATCTGCGAGCCGTTTTGAAACGACGTGCAGGTCACATTCAGATTCTGCTGCTTGAAATAACCCTTGTAGATGCTGGCGTAGAAAGCGCCGTCGCTAACCGATCCCGGAATGCCCAGTTGCACATTGTCCATCGCTTGCGCGTAGGACGCCGACATCAATGAGGGTGATGCGATCGCACCAACACCCAGCAACTTCAATGCAGCCCGTCGTGTTCGCATTCAGCTTCCCCGTGCGGGTCGAACCAACAATCTGAACATGTCGGAACACGTTCAACGGCTATTTTACATGCAATATTTGTACCGTCGTTTCGCAACGACCTTTAGAGCCAGCACATCTTGGGACGGTGGGTCCAGCCCTTATCGGCCAGTTGATTTAAGAAACGAGACTGACACGACGGCAGCGTTTTCATTCATCGCGACGCGCGTTCGGCACCCGCTTCGGCGCTGAAAAACAATCATTATCGCTGGATGAATCCGAGTGCAGTCCGACAAGCAACGCCCGAAGCAATGCGGCCGAATCAATCGTAGCTGCGACGTTCGGGCGCAGCCCTTCGCACTGTCGCTAAACGCAACTGAAGCCATTCGGCCGGATCAAACGGCGTTGTGCTATTCCGGCTTCGTCATGACAGCGCACCGAGATAGGCTTCGGCGATCTGCGCGGACTTCAACAAATCGCTCGCGCTGCCTTCGAAACTGATCCTGCCGGTTTCCAGCACATAGCCATAGGTCGCGACCGACAGCGCCTTCTTGGCATTCTGCTCGACCAGCAGCACGGTGGTGCCGGTCTCGTTGATCTCGCGAATGGTCCGGAAGATGTCGTTGACGATCTGCGGTGCGAGACCCATCGACGGCTCGTCGAGCAGCAGGAGCTTGGGCCGCGCCATCAGGGCGCGCCCGATCGCCAGCATCTGCTGCTCGCCGCCGGACATCGATCCGGCATATTGCTTGCGCCGCTCGCGCAAACGGCCGAAGCGCTGATAGACAGCTTCGATATCGGCCCCGACCTGGTCGTCGCGCCGCGTGTAGGCGCCGACCAGCAAATTGTCCTCAACGCTCATATTCGCGACGACGCGGCGCCCCTCCGGCACCAGGCTGACGCCGCGCCTGACGATGGTGTCGACCGCGAGCCGGCTGATCTCCTTGTCTTCCAGCACGATCTCGCCAGACGATGCCGGAACCAGACCGCAGATCGCCGACAACGTCGTCGTCTTGCCGGCGCCGTTGGCGCCGATCAGACAGACGCAGGCGCCGGTCGGCACCGACAGCGAAATGCCTTCGAGCACATCGACCGCGCCATATCCGGCCTTCAGGTTGCGGACCTCAAGCATCTTCGCGTCCCAGATAGGCTTCGATGACCGCCGGGCTCTGGCGAATCTCGGCGGGCGTCCCTTCCGCGATCTCGCGGCCAAAGTTCAGCACCACGATGTGATCGCACACTTTGGATACGAGATCGATGTCGTGCTCGATCAGCAGCACGGTGATGCCCGATTGACGTATTTGCAGGATGAGATCGCCAAGCCGGCCCTTCTCGGCATGGTTCATGCCGGCGGCCGGCTCATCGAGCAGCAGCAAGCGCGGCTGCGACGCCAGCGCCCGCGCGATCTCGACACGGCGCCGGTCGCCGTAGGAAAGATCACCCGCAGCGCTGTCGGCCAGGCGATCGATCCGCAGTTCTTCAAGCAGCGTCCGGCATCGTGCCTGCGCCGCGCGCTCCTCGGCGGCGACACCGGGCAACCGCGCGAACACCGACGGCAAGCCTTTCCGATGACTGCGATGGGTGCCGAGCATGACATTCGCCAGCACCGTCTGATCTGCGAGCAGCCTGATATTCTGGAACGTCCGCGCCACGCCCAGCGCCGCGATCCGATGCGGTTCGACCCCGGTCAGATTCTCGTCGTCCAGCATGATGCGGCCGGCATCGATGGGATAAAGGCCGGTGATCATGTTCATGGTGGTGGTCTTGCCGGAGCCGTTCGGCCCGATCAAGCCGGTCACGTGGCCCGCTTTGGCGCAAAACGAAACGCTGTCCACCGCCACGATGCCCTGGAAATGTTTCGCGATCTGCCAGACTTTAAGCTCGCCGTCGGTCATTGCTTTGTCCGCGGTGTTGCGGTTGCGACTTTGCCGCTCCCCGATTTGCCCGAGCGCCGGCGCAACTTCAGCACCGACAACGCGCCGTCCGGCAGATACAGCACGACCGCCACCACCAGCGCTCCCATCAGAATTTCGCGCAACTGGTTGGAGAAGCGCAGCGCCTCGGGAAGAATCGTCGTGAACACGGCGCCGACGACAGGACCGGCCAGCGCGTTGACGCCGCCGAGAATCGGATAGGTCAGCGCATCGACGCTGCGCACGAGGCCGAAATCGCCGGGACCGATGAAGTAATTGAGATGGGCTGCGAACGCGCCGGCCATGCCGCAGATGAAGCCGCTGGCGACGAACAGCGAGAGCCGGTACGCGAAGACATTGACACCCATGGTCTGGGCCACGACGTCATCCTGCTTGATGGCGGCGATGGCGCGGCCGAAATAGGAGCCGCGCAGCGTATGCACCACATAGACCATGACGATCAAGGCGAGCACCAGATGCCACGTCTGGGTATAGCGCGGAATGCTCACGATGCCGAGTGCGCCGCCGGTGAAGCTGTCCCAGTTCAGCGCGATCACCCGGACCACCTCGGTAAAGCCGAAAGTCGCCAGCATGAAGTAATCGCCGCGCAGCCGCAGCACCGGCGCACCGATCAGCGCTGCGGCCGCCGCGCCGCAAATCGCGCCGGCGAGCACCGCCGGCGCAAATGGCAGACCCAGTTCCATCGTGAGATAGACGCTGGAATAGGCGCCGAGAGCCATGAAGCCGCCGGTCGCCAGCGAGAACATGTTGGCGCTGAGCGCAAGGAACAGACCATAGGCGATCAGGGAGTTGAGCAGGCACAGATCGATGATGTTGGAGTAACTCGCGATGAATTGCGCGACAGCTGCATTCATGCGCGACGTTCCTCGAACCTTGAAAACAGGCCCGTGGGCTTGACGAGCAGGATCAGGAAGATCAGTCCGAAGCCGATCGCATCGCGGAACGACGACGAAACATAGGCGACGCTGAAAACCTCGACGAGACCGAGCAGGAAGCCGCCCGCGACCGCCCCCGGCACGTTGCCGAGACCGCCGAGAATAATGACGGTGAGGCCCTTCACCAGCATCTGCTCGCCCATGAAAGGCGACACCACGTTGAACAGATTGCCGAGCAACATGCCGGCTGCGCCGGCCAGGCCGCCGGCCAGGAAGAATGTCGTCAGGATCGTGCGGCCGACCGGCACGCCGACGATGCGCGCGACATCCTCGCTATAGGCCACGGTACGGATCGCGCGACCTGTCGAACTGCGCTGCAACGTCAGCGCCAGCAGCGCCATCAGCACGATGGAGACCACAAGGATCACGATCTGCAACAACTGGATGCGCACGCCGTCGATATCCCAGGCGGTGTCGAGCAAGGTGCTCGCCGGATAACGCTGGACCTGCGTGCCGAAGATTTCCTGCGCAATGCCCACCATCATCCGCGCCAGAGCGAGGCTGGCCACCAGCCCCATCCAGCGATGGCCGCCGCGCACCCGCAAGGTGCGGAAGATCACCAATTCGGCCAGCACGCCCAGCACGCCGCCGCCGACCAGCGCAACGAGAAGCGCCAGCGGCGCCGGCAATCCCAGACGCGCGGCTTCAAGCCCGAAATATGCGCCGCCCATGAAGAAGGCGCCCTGCGCCATGTTCACGATGTTCAGCACGCCGAATATCAGCGTGCAGCCCATCGCAAACACGGCATAGGTCGATCCAAGCGAGATGCCGTTGACCACCTGCTGGAGGAAGACCGACATACCGCGCTGCTATTCGTTCGTTACAGGGGTAAACTTGCCGTCTTTCACAGCAAGAACTTTGGGATCGATCACCGGTTCCCGATCCGTATCGAAGCTGAACGGACCCATCGGGGAATCGAGATTCTTTGTTGCGGCGACGGCGTCCCTCAGCTTCTTGACGTCTCCGACACCACCCGCCCGCTTCACAGCATCGGCAAACGCGTAAACCGCCGTATAACCCTGCGCCGCAAATGAGTCCGGATCGGAATTGTATCGCTTGCGATAGGCTTCCACGAACGACTTGTTGCGGGCGGCATCATAGGACATGTACCAGGTCGAACCGACGAGATAGCCTTCGGCTGCCGCGCCGCCGAGTTCGGCCATCTTCGTCGAGATCGAAGCAACAGCGCCCATGATCGGGACCGACTGCGGAATTCCAAGCTGCCGGGCCTGACGTACAATATTCGCACTTTCCTCCGCGAGGCCGCCGATCACGATGGCGTCCGGGTTGGCGCCCTTGATTTTGGTCAGCTGCGCAGAGTAATCGACATCGCCCTTCTGGAAGGTTTCGGTGTCGACAATCTTGATACCCTCGTCTTCCAGCGCCTTCTTATGCACACCGTAGGCCGTTTTCATCAGCGTGTCGTCGATGCCGTAGATCTGTGCAGCGGTCTTGAGGTTGAATTTCTTCTTAGCGTAGCGCAGCACCCCGGGAAACACGCCCGCTTCGGGCGGACTCGTTCTGAAGATAAAATCGCCCATCGCCGTAATTCCCGGCGCCGTGTTCGAATTTGCAATCACGAGCACCTGCGCCTTCTGGGCGATCGGGTCCGCAGCGAAGGCGCTCGTCGCCAGCGTGGGGCCGAAGATCACACTGACCTTTTCCTGGAAGATCAGGCGCTGAAAGATATTGACCGCCTGCCCGCGGTCACCCGCGTCGTCTTCGTAAATCGGCACCAGCTTGGACGCACCAAGCATCCCCGAGCCATTGATTTCATCGATGGCCAAAAGAGCAGCGTTCTTTCCCATTGTACCGTAAAGGGCAGCCGAGCCGCCTGACGTTGCCTGAACGATCCCGACCTTGATTTGCTCATCGGCCGCAGCCGCCGGGGTGATAGACGCAACTGCCAGTGCAACACACGCGCTCAGTGCAACGTACTTCATTTCTCTCTCCGAGTTAGGTCAGCACCCACCTAGCAATTACGGGGCCAACTAAGCGTTATAATTATCAAAATTGATCGCCAGAATTTCCCGGACCGGATGCGCAGCACGCAAATGCGTCATTCTGCCTCGCCGGCATTTTCGCAACCGGCCGCGAGACGCGTGAAGTCATTTAGCAAGAGACTCCCTCCGCGCGATCTCGGGCGTGAATTCACGTTGAGCGTGCCTTTTTACGTTGAGCGCGCCTTGCAAAACGGCGCATCGCGCCAAAAATCGTTCTCCTGTCGACGTCGTCATTTGGCGGCGAACTCAGGGCGCTTGACCAGATCCCCCTGCATCCGGCTGAGCAGTCCGTAAATATCTCCGAGAACCCAGAGATCGCGCACCTTTCCGCCGTCGAATGTGAAGATAGGCACGCCATCCCAGCCGACATCTTGGCCGGTCGGCGCACAGCCGAACAATGGCTGCCGGTGGACGCCGTGAAAATGCAGCTTGCCCATCACCTGGTCGTTCTCCTCGACCATGCTGATGATGTCGCTTGTATAGTTTTCAAGCGAGTTCCTGACCCAGAGGACATAATCGGAGAATTGCGCGTGTCCGATCAACACCGGCCCAAGTGATCCGCGAAACGTGAAATCGTCGTGGAAGATTTCCGGTACCAGCTTGATGTCACCGTGATCCCACATGTCCTTGTAGAATTTACGAACGACTTCCTTTTGCGGACTCAGCATTACGCCATCGAACTGCATCGGGTTTTCGCGTTTGGTCGGCACACTGCTCATGATCCCGGTCTTTCGCCTTCTGAATTCAAATTCACCAGACGGTGGTTGCCCGCCTCCCGCAAAGATGAAACATGCATTTTCGCTTGTAAACAGGACGTTTTGCCCGTTATTAGGGCGTTTACGCCCGAAATATCCTACTCCCGGATCATATGAAGCATCGGCCGAGCGATCTTGAATGGACCGATCTCCAGACTCTGCTGGAGGTCGCACGTGAGAAAAATGCTACCGCGGCCGCGGCCCGCTTGGGCATCGACGTGACAACGGTCAGGCGTCGTCTGGCCGCCCTGCAGCAAGCCCTTGGCATTCGTCTGTTCGTCAAGAACGGCAGATCGCTGCAGCTCACCAATGATGGCGAACGGATCGTCGCCGTCGCCACTGGAATGGAAGGCCTGAGCAAGGAGATCACGCGCGGTGCAACCGATGCAGCGCGCGATCTGGTCGGAGTGGTGCGCATATCGACAATGGAAGGGTTCGGAAGTTTCTATCTCGCACCGCGTCTCAGTCAGTTCATCGGTCAACATCCGCGGCTTTCCGTCGAACTCGTGTCATCCCAGCACATCGTCAATCTCTCGGAACGCGAAGCCGATGTATCATTGAATATGGTGCGGCCGCAGCACGGCCGGCTGATGGTTCGCAAGGCTTCGCAGTTCGCCGTCGGGCTCTACGCGGCTCAAGCCTATCTCGATGCTAATGGGCACCCGGCGAGTATTGCCGCGCTGGAAGATCACACCTTCATTACATATGTCGACGAACTCGTATTCGTGCCGCACGTTCGCTGGCTTCCGGATGTCGTCAAAGAACCCAAGGTTCGATTCACCAGCACCAGCCTCGTTTCGCAATATGAAGCGACGTGCGCCGGCGCCGGATTGGCGATGCTGCCCCACTTCATGGCGGCCCGGCGCCCAGGTCTGATCCGTGTCTTGCCGGCTGAAATCAATCTGGTGCGCGACTGGTGGCTCGTGGTGCATCAAGACTTGCAAGCCGTGCCGAGAATTCGCGCCATAACCGATTTCATTACCACCACTATGCGGCACGACAGCCGCGTTCTCATGAGCTCCGATGAGATACCGCCTCTCGATCTGCGATAAGCCGGTCATCTCAAGAGCAAAACTGAGGCAGCTTTTGCCCATTAATTGATCCGCATTCTCTGAAATGCAGCGAGTGCATCCAATCATCGCAATCGCTCGTTCCGCCCCATGATATCGCGTAAGAAAGCCGTCAGATTCGAAATCACCGCGTCGACGTGGTCCGGTGCCTCGAACGCATCGACGTCACGGATAGCAGGCTCCGCCACCAGCACGGTCTTCATGCTCTGCTCATGCGGCACGAGAAGATTTCCGACGCGATCGTCGAACATCGCCGATGTACGGGGATCGATGCCATGCGTACTGAAGAAGCCGGAAAAAGCGCTGAGATGCGGCTTGCCGACAAAATCACTGTCTTCGATGCTGCCGATCGCATCGAACAGATCAGCCATGCCCATGGCATTCAAGGCGGCGGCTGCGTGACCACGTGATGCGTTGGTGAAAATCACCCGCCTGCCCGGCAGCGCGCGAAGGGCCGCGATCAACTCTTCGTCCGGCACCAAGGCCGACAGATCGATATCATGAATGAAATCCAGAAACGCTCGCGGGGCGACGCCGTGCAGTTCGACCAATCCCTGCAAGGTCGCACCGTAGCGTTCGTAATAATCGAGATGGACGGCTTCGGCAGCCACCAGATCGATCTTCATGTGGTCGGCGATGAACAGTACGACGCGTTCTTTCAGCCGTCGATGGATGCCCACCGAGCGGGGATAAAGGGTGTCGTCGAGATCGAATACCCAGCTATCGACATGCGCAAATGCTTCGCGCATGTCGTTTTTCCGCTCAACTTCCATCCTGGTCGCAGAACCGATCATGAAGCCTTTCAGGGCTGAAAGTTCGAGCGCCCCCCGGCGTTATTGCGTCGCCTCTTTCAAACGCTTGATCGTACGATGCGCGCTCGGCTTGATGTCCTTGACGTCGAGACTGATATCGAGCGCCTTGATCGAGTGCGTGAGATCGCCGACCGAGATGATATCGACGCCGGTTTCAGCGATCGGCACGATGGTCTGTTCGTTGATGCCGCCGGAGGCTTCGGTGATGGCGCGGCCATTGACCAGCTTCAGGCCGGCGCGCATCTCGTCGATATCCATGTTGTCGAACATGATGATCTCGACACCGCAGGACAGCGCCTCCTCGACCATTTCCATGGTCTCGCATTCCACCTCGATCTTGAAGGTGTGCTGCGCGGTGGCGCGGAGCGTCTCGATCGCATTGGTGATGGAGCCCGCGATCTTGATGTGATTGTCCTTGACCAGGATGCAGTTGGCGAGGCTGAAGATATGATTGTGGGCGCCGCCGACGCGAACCGCATATTTCATGATCATGCGCAGGCCGGGCCAGCCCTTGCGGGTGTCGGTGAGGCGCACCTTGGTATGCTTGACCAGGTCGACATAACGCCGGGTCTTGGTGGCGATGCCCGACATCTGCTGCAACCAGTCGAGCGAGTTGCGCTCGATGATGAAGAACGTCGAGGCACGCGCCTGGATTCGCAGCAGCACGGTGCCGGGACTGACCACGTCGCCATCCTGCACCGCATAGTCGATCCGCGCATCGGGATCGATCTGCTTGATGGTCTCGTCGGCCAATAGCAGGCCGCAGACGATGCCGTGGCCCTTGGCGTAGATCTGCGCCGTCTGGATCGGATCTTCTCCGACCAGGAAGCCGCCGGTGGTGTCGCCGGGGCCGAGCTCTTCGCGCAGCGCCTGCTCCACCAGCGGCCGGATCATAAAGCGATTGAGTTTCATCGGACCGTTCCTTTGAACCTTAAGAGGATAGTTTGTTGGTGAATGCCTTGCCGGCTTTCATGATGAGGTGAAGGCACTCGCGCTTCTGCATCACGCGGATATCGTCGAGCGGATCGCCATCCACCACAAGGATGTCGGCGACCTTGCCCGCGGCGAGCACGCCGAGTTCCGGGCGCTCGATGCATTCGGCGGCCTTGCTGGTGGAGGCGACGATCACCTCCATCGGCGTCATGCCGAGCCAGTCTACCATGAACTCCAGCTCGACCATGTTCTCGCCGACCAGCAGGCGGTGCGACTGGTCGGTGCCCATGGCGACCTTGACGCCGCGGCGCACCGCGTCCTTCCAGATCGGGATCTGGTCCTGCATCAAATTGTAGATCTGCCTGTCCTTGACGTCTTCCTGGCCCATCTGATGTCCGGCCCAGGACTTGTCGTCGCCGCGCTTCTTCATCGAGAGCGGCACCAGCGCCAGCGTCGGAACCCACCAGGTTTTCATCTCGATCATCGTGTCGGCGGCTTCCTCATCGAGGAACCAGCCGTGTTCCAGCGAGTGGATGCCGGCCTTCACGGCGTTGCGGATGCCGTCGATGCCTTCGGCATGAACCGCCACAGGGCGCCTCTTGGCCGCGGCCTCCTCGACCGCAGTGCGGATTTCATCGACGGTGAACTGCGGCTCGTCCCAGGAGTCGGTAATCGAGGTGATGCCGCCGGTCGCGCAGATTTTAATAAAGTCTGCGCCGCGCATCAAAAGTTCGCGCACCACCCGGCGAATTTCCTCGACGCCGTCGGCCACGGTATTCGGCAACCAGGCACGTTTCTGAATTCGCATGTCGGCCGGCACCCAGTAGTCGCCATGGCCGCCGGTCTGCGAAATCATGCCGAGCGAGATCAACAGGCGCGGCCCATCGATCAGCCCCTCGTCGATCGCGGTGCGGAAGCCGGCGTCGGCGCCGCCCATGTCGCGCGCGGTGGTGATGCCGCAGGCCAGCGTCTCGCGAAAGATGTCGATCGAGCGCAGAACATTATAGGTCGGCGTGTTGAGCAGATGCTGGCGCATGTCACGGGCGCGATAAGTGCCGTGGACGTGGCAGTCAATGAAGCCCGGCAAAATAGTGCGGCCCGACGCGTCAAGGCGCTTGGCGCCAGCAGGAATTGCTACATTTGCCTCGGAACCCGACGCAACTATTCTCCCGTCCTCGATGACGACAATGCCGGAGCGGATCGGGTCGCCGCCCAGTCCGTCAATCAAGGTACCACCGACAATTGCAGTCAGCATCCAGGAAGTCCTTCTTATTCGAGTTGGAAGGCTAGCAGGGCCGAAACCAAGGCGAAGCTCCAAAAGCCGTTCAATCCATGGGTCCAGCAGAACTGGCCCCATGTCCCGTCCACGTGTCCCCGGATTGAGGGCTTCGGACGACGCATCGTCCTTCTAAGCCTTCGGCTCCGATTGAATCAGAACCCAAGCTTCAAATTCCTGCTTTGACGCGTTTCCTTCCCGCGAAGCGGTATCCACCCCGGATCAGGTCCTGGGCAGGCTTTCGCTCGAGAACGCTCTATGTAAGGTCCACCGTCACGGTTTTCACCTCGGTATAAAACGCCAATGCGTTCATCCCGAGTTCGCGTCCCAATCCGGAACGCTTGTAACCACCGAACGGCGCAAAAAGACTGGTGGAACTGGCACTCGGCAATCCGTTGACCGCGATCATGCCGGTGCGCACGGCTTTCGCCACCCGCAATGCCCGGCCGATATCACGCGACCACACCGAGCCGTTGAGGCCGTAGGCCGAGGCGTTGGCCATGCGGATCGCCTGCGCTTCGGTGGCGAACGGCGTGATGCTGCAGACCGGGCCGAAGATCTCGTCGCGGTAGATCGGCAATTCCGGCGAGACATCGCCGAACACGGTGGGCAAATAGAAATTACCCTTCTTCAGTTCGGCAGGCCGGGCACCGCCCGTAACAAGTCTGGCGCCACCCCTTTCCGCGGCGCGAACGCTGCTGTCGACGCGCTCCCAATGCGGCGCCGAGATCAGCGGGCCCAGCGTGGTCGCCGGATCGAGCGGCGAACCAAGCCGCAACTTTGCGAGTTCATCGACCAGCGCCTGCGTGAACGCCGCCACGGCGGATTTCTGCACCAGCATCCGCGAGCGGGCCGAACAGGACTGACCGGCATTGCCGAAGGCGGCGCCGACAGCGCTCTTCGCCGCCTTCTCGATATCGGCATCGTCAAACACGATGCAGGCGTTCTTACCGCCGAGCTCCAGCGCCACGCTCTTGATGCTGCCGGCCGCGGCGCGCATCACCGCGGTGCCCACGGCCGTCGATCCCGTGAAAGATATGCCGTCGATCGCCTCGTGCTCGGCCAGCAACTGGCCGATCTCGGCGCCGCCGGGCAGGATGTTGACGATACCTGCCGGCACACCACAATCGGCAATGATCTCGGCCAGCATCAGCGTCGAAAGCGGCGTCAGCGGCGAGGGCTTCAGCAGGCAGGCGCAACCTGCGGCAAGCGCCGGCGCAAGTTTCCAGGCAGCGGCCAGCAACGGAAAATTCCACGGCGTGATCTGGGCGACCACGCCGAGCGGCTCGCGCAGCGTGAAATTGAGCAGGCTTTCGGACACCGGAATGGTGTCGCCGAAAAACTTGTCCATCGCGCCGGCGTAATAATTGAAGACGCGGGCCGCGCCGGCAACCTCGCGGCATGCGCCCGAGATCGGCTTGCCGCCGTTGACCGACTCCAGCAGCGCCAGATCTTCCGACCGCGCCATGATGCCGTCGGCGATGGCGCGCAGCACCTGGCCACGCTCATAGACCGGCATCCGCGGCCAGTCGCCCTCGTCGAAGGCGCGCCGTGCGGCGCCGATCGCCTTCACGACCTGTTCGGGACGCGCCGCCGTGACGCTGGCGACCGTCTCCCCGGTCGCGGGATCGAGCACAGTGTCGACCGCGCGGCCCGCCTCCTGAAAGGCGCCATCAATGAAGGGCGTCAGCCGCAGCCTGGCGAGCACGGGTGTCATGCTCAGGCGGCGGTCTTGACCGCCTGCATCTGCTCATACAAATGCGCAGCGGCATCGCCCGGCGTCTTGCTGCCGGTAATCAGACGTCCGACGATGGCGAAACGGCGCTTGCACGCCGACGCCGCCGCGAAGGAGGTTTCGATGCTGCCGCCGAGTGCGCCGAAGCCGGTGAGCAGCACCAGCGGCGATGTCACGTTGGCGGCGATCCATTTCGACCAGCGCGCGATCTTGACGGGGTCATGGGCCGGCAACACGAAATGATCGGCCTTGTTATGGACGGCACGGACCAGAATGCGGTCGAGCGCATCGTCGATCATGTAGCCACCGCCGGAGACGCCATAATCCGGCACCGGGATTTCACCACCGACCAGCGGAATCAAGCCGGCCCGAACCGCTTCGCCGACAAAGCCGTCCACCGCGGTCGGCCCGGCCACCGGAAACAGGATCAGGCCATCGACATCGGCTTCCTTGCACAGCGCGGTGTATTTCACCGCCATGTCCGGCATATCGGGGCCGGCCTTTTGGTGATCGTAGATGATCGGCAGATCGGTGAGGTCGCGCAGGCGGCGAACCGATTCCCGCAGGCCGAACCGCAGCACCGAGGTGAGACCGAGCTTGTAGCCGGCGACGCCTTCGCGCTTCGAGGTTTCGCGCATCACCAGTTCGAGATGTTCGGGAGAGTCGATATCGAGCGCGGGCACGATACCCATATTTCCCTTGAGCGCAATTGCCATGAGATCCTCCTCGGTCAATCTTGAACCGAGGCTAGGCGGCCCCCCCGCGTTTCCCAAGGTCCGCGACATGATGCGTTGATGGTACCAGTCGGCGACTGGTTCCATGAACTGCCAATTCACTGGCGCTGAGACCGTGGCCTGGACCCAAATAAGTTATGCGCATCCGCGAAGAGGCCCCCGCGCATGATGATTCTAGCTTGTAACGGTAATCGCAGTCTCGCCACCAGCATCAGTGCCTATCTCCATCTGCCGACCGTCAATGCCGAGGTGCGGCGCTTCGCCGATTCCGAGATTTACGTCGAGATTCTGGAAAACGTTCGCGGCGAAGATGTCTTCGTGGTGCAGCCGACGGCGTTTCCCACGAACGACAATTTGATGGAATTGCTGATTTGCATCGACGCGCTGCGCCGGGGCTCGGCGCGCCGCATCACCGCGGTGATCCCGTATTTCGGCTACGCCCGGCAGGATCGCAAGACCGGGCCGCGCACCCCGATCTCGGCAAAGCTGGTGGCCAATCTGCTGGCCGTGGCCGGCGCCAACCGCATCCTGACCCTAGATCTGCATGCCGGCCAGATTCAGGGCTTCTTCGACATCCCCACCGATAATCTGATCGCGGCGCCGCTGTTCGCGCGCGACATCGCCGAACGCTTCGATCCGGAAGGCAGCGTCGTGGTGTCGCCGGATATTGGCGGCGTGGTTCGCGCCAGGCAGCTGGCGCAGCGGATCGGCTCGCCGCTGGCGATCATCGACAAGCGCCGCCCCAAAGCGGGGGTCTCGGAAGTGATGAACGTGATCGGCGAGGTCGAAGGCAAGGCCTGTATCCTGATCGACGATATCGTCGATTCCGGCGGCACCCTCTGCAATGCCGCCGACGCGCTGCTCGGCCAGGGCGCCACGCAAGTCTGCGCCTATGCCTCGCACGGCGTGCTTTCCGGAGGCGCCAAGGACAAGATCAGCCAGTCACGGCTGAGCTCGCTGACCGTCACCGACAGTATCGAGGATATGATCGCGCCGTCGGCAAAAATCCGCCGCGTCTCGGTGGCCCCGCTGATCGGCGAGGCGATCCTGCGGATCAGCGAGGAGCGCTCGGTGTCATCGCTGTTCGCCTGACCGTTGTTGCCAGCCGCGCCAGCGCATCCACCAATATCTGCTCCTCGACCTCGCGGCCGATCAGCACGATGCGGTTCTGGCGATCCGCGGCCGGCCACGCCTTGAGATCGACCGGCCGGTGCAACAAACCCTGTACCAGATGCAGCACGGTCGGTCCCTGCACGTGTTCGATATCGAGCATCGCCTTCATCCGCAGCAGCATCGGCCCAAGCAGATTGACGGTGTGATCGAGCCACCCCTCCAGCGCGTCCTGTTCAATGACGCCGCTGAATGCCAGTGAAGCGGTTGCGATCGGCGTCGGCTCCGCTGATCGCACCACATTTACTTTTGTCATGAGCGCTTGCGGCAGGTCGAGCAGTTCCGGCCAGAACGCCGCCATCGTCACCGAGCCGGGCGATACGATCACCTGCGGCGCATGGGGATTGATATCGGCCAGCCATTGCTGGACCGCCGCCGTTTCAACAGCCGATACCAGATCGGTCTTGGTCAGCATCAGCCGGTCGGCCAGTGCGACCTGCATTCGCGCCTCCATATGCTCCGTTACCGTGCCGGCGAAGGTGCGCACATCGACGACGGTGACGATGCCCGAGAACGCAAAATAGCGATTGAAGAACACGTCGGCGATCAGATCTTCGAGCAGCGCCGACGGGTCGGACAGCCCGCTGGTCTCGACGATAATTCGCGCGAACGGAGCCTTGTTCTCATCGCGGTTTCGACGCAACAAATTTGCCAGCGCGGGCGTCAGGGCCCCCTTGGTGCGGCAGCACAGACAGCCGCCCGCCAGCACCGCCACCGCATCGGACCCCTGCTCCACCAGCAGGTGATCGAGACCGATGTCGCCAGCTTCGTTGATCACCACTGCGGTGTCGCGAAACGCCGGCGTCGCCAGCAGTCCGTTCAACAACGTCGTCTTGCCGGAACCGAGAAACCCCGTCAGCAAAACGAGCGGTGTGCGATTCATGCGTCGATTTGTTTATGCATCAGGCGAATGGCCGCCGCCACCGCTTCCAGCCGCACATTATCACGGCTGCCGGAAAATACATGGCGCTCCGCCAGCAGCGGCTTGCCGTTGCGCGCCGCCGCAATGAAGATCGTGCCCACGGGATTCTTGGCATTGCCGCCGCCGGGGCCGGCATAGCCCGTGATCGCGACGGTGACGGCCGCTCCGGAATTCGACAACAGGCCTTCCGCGAGCCCCTCTGTCACCTCCGCGCTGACCGCGCCATGTTTCGCCGAGACATCCGCCGCGACGCCAAGACCGGTGGCTTTCGCGGACTCATGATAAAGTACATAGCCGCGGTCGAAAATCTGCGACGCACCCGATACCGATGTCAGGCAGGCGCTGACAAGACCTGCGGTGACGGTTTCAGCGGTAGCGAGACGAAAGCCTTTGTTCTTCGCGGCCGCGAGCGCGGCTGCCGCGGCATCGAGCAGGGCTGCGGGGAAAATGGTCTCACCATCGTTAAGGAAGGTTTCGTTGGACGACATCTTGGCCACTCGCATTATTTATTCAATGCCGGACGATGTGTATCAGTGCCGATCCAAGTCAACCGGTGCTTGGATGTGGCCCCAGAAGGTCGTTATGAACTGGACCCGGATACACCGGCAACCGCTTGCTGCATCGGCCAAAATGGTCTTTGCTGTGGAACGTTGAACGCTTGAGGCCGTTAGTGCTGATATCCCTCGACCGTGGCAGCGCGGAAAGCCTGCAGGAACAGATTTTTGGCCAGATCCGGGAACAGATCGTCACCGGGGTCCTGCGCCCGGGCTCGCCGGTTCCTTCATCCCGGATTCTGGCCGCGCAGCTCAAAGTATCCCGCAATTCGGTGATCTTCGGCTATGAGCGGCTGATCAACGAAGGCTATCTAATCGCACGGCCCATGGTCGGCACCTTCGTCGCTGATATCCTGCCGGACCAGGCGATGGATACAAAGACGAACGATGAAGCCGCGGATTTTTCCGAGACGTCGGAATTCCGTTCCGCCCATGTGTTCTCTGGCCGTCAGCACGCGATCCTCAACAACTCCAACATCCCGATCGATTTCTGGACCCAGCGCACCGACCCCCGCGCCTTTCCGCTGAAGACATGGCGCCGCCTCATCATGCAGTCGCTGGCGACCGCCGGGCATAACCTCACCGAATATGGCGACCCCTGCGGTTTAATGGCGCTGCGTGCCGAGGTCGCCAACCATGTCAGCCATACGCGCGGCATCCGGGTACGGCCGGAACAGGTCGTGATCCTTGCAGGCGCGCAACTGGCGCTGAACCTGGTGTTGCGCCTCCTGGCCTCGCAGGGCGACGAGATCGTGGTGGAAAATCCCTGCAACCAGGGTGCGGCGTATCTGTTCGAGAGCCACCAGATGCGCTTGCGGCCGATTGCGATCGACCGCTCCGGAATCGACGCCACCGCCGTTGCCGCCACCGACGCCCGTATTGCCTATCTTACGCCGTCGCATCAATTTCCCATGGGCGCGACACTGACGCTTGACCGGCGCCGGACCATTCTGCGCTGGGCCCAGCAAACCGGCGCTTATGTGATCGAGGACGATTACGACAGCGAGTTTCGCTATGACGGCGCGCCGCTGCCGGCGATGAAGGCGCTCAGCCCCGACCACGTCGTCTATCTCGGCACATTCTCCAAATCGCTCGGCGCCGGCCTGCGCACCGGCTTTGCGATCTTTCCCGAGCATCTGGTCGATGCGGCCGCTACGGCCAAAGCGCTGCTCGACAACGGCCAGGTGTGGCTCGAGCAAGCCGCCCTCGCGCGTTTCATGCAGGGCGGCGGTTTCATGCGGCATCTGCGGCGCAGCCAGCAGCATTATTTTTCACGCCGCAATGCCCTGATCAGCGCACTGCGCGAGCGGTTCGGCGATGTCGATCTGATGGGCACGGATGCCGGCACCCATGTCGCGTGGCGGCTGCCGGCCTCGTTCGTTCCCGCCCACAACATCAAGGCGATTGCGCGGACCCGCAACATCGGCGTCTATACCGTGCAGTCGGGTGGCGGCCACGAATATGATGGATCACAGTTCGAGGCCAATTGGCTGTTGCTGGGCTACGCCTCGCTGTCGGAAGACCAGATCCGCGCCGGCATCGATCGCCTCGCCGAGGCGCTCAAAATAAGGGACGTCATCAACAACGAGCAGGCATTGCGCGTGCCGCTGGTGCCATCCTGACGGTGCGCCAGCGCGAAAAGAGTCGGGAGCTTCCACGCCCGCCCAGCCGCTTCCGCATCCCACGGGAACAAAAATTGCAAACCGCGCAGCAAACCGGCTTGAGTGTTCCGGTTCTGTCCCCAGCTAAGTGATTGAAATCGCTTGGTGGGCGCAGTAGGGATCGAACCTACGACCCGCTGATTAAGAGTCAGCTGCTCTACCAACTGAGCTATGCGCCCGGACTTGTCCGGGAAGACCCTCGCAAGAGCCGGTCGTTTAGCAAAGCGTTCCCCCGATGTCCAGCATCAGGCCGAGCTTTCCCCTTCTGTCGCGGCCGACCGTAAAACACTGAAAAGCCGCCGGTTTCCCGGCGGCTTTCCGCGCGCTTTCAGGCAGCTCGAAAGAACCGGGCGGTCAAAGCCGCTCGGAGCCGCCCCGTCCGCCGTCCCGATTGCCGTCGCCGTCATGGCCCAGGCCCCGCTCCCAGGCACGGTGGCGCCAGCCGCCGCCAAACCGGTGCTCCAGATGCGTCAGCAGCTTGAGGCGCCGCTTCTGGCCGTCATCCAGCGTCTTGTAGAGCGGATCGGCCGCATCGGCGATCTTCTTCAAGGCCGCCGCCGAGGCCGCCATGTTGTCGGCGCTTTCACGCAGGCGCGCCACCGGATCATCCGGCTGCTGCGCATCGTCCTCGCGCGCCTTCATCCGCGCATTGGCGCGATCGATCCGCTGCTTGGCGAAATCGCGCACCGCGGCTTCGACCGGCGGCCACAGCTTTTCCTGGTCGGGCGTCAGCTTGAGACCGGCATGCACGGCCGCGATGCGCGCATCGGTCAACGCCGCCCTGTCCTCGGGGCTCATTCGGATGTGCTCGCGAACCCACGGACGATGCTGGGCATAAACAACGGTCGAACCGGCGATGACGAACGTCGCGACGCCAGCGAGTAAAATCTTTTTCATGCGAGCCTCCTTCAAAAGGTTACGCAAGAATGAGCGCGATCCGGCGCTCATTCAACTTACAGATTGGACAGGGTGCGCTGTCTTACAAAGATGTAATCCGCCGACATTAATTGAAACATAATCACATCATGCCGAGCAAATGCGGCAACCACAATGAAATCTCCGGGACATAGGTAATCAGGCCCAGGAAAATCAGCATCGCGCACAACCACGGCAGCACCGCGACGGTGATTTCACTGATGCCCATCTTGGCGATGCTGCTGGTGATATAAAGGTTCAACCCCACCGGCGGATGGCACAATCCGACCTCGGTGTTCACGATCATCAGGATACCCAGATGCACCGGGTTGACGCCGAGCTTGCTGGCAAGCGGATACAGGATCGGCGCCATGATCAGAAGGATCGACGACGGATCCATGACATTGCCGGCCGCCAGCAGGATCACATTCACGACCAGCAGGAACGTCCAGACGCCGAAATTCTTGTCGATGATCCACGCCGCCATTTCCTGCGGGATCTGTTCATGCGTCATCAGGAACGAGAACAGCACCGCGTTGGTGATGATGTAAAGCAGCATCGAGCTCATGCTCGCCGCCTGCAACAGCACCTTCGGCACATCGGAAAGCTTCAGTTCCTTGTAGACGAATACGGTGATGATGAAGGCGTAGACCGCGGCGACCGCCGCAGCTTCGGTCGGCGTGAAGACGCCGCCATAGATGCCGCCGAGCACCAGCACGATCAGCAGCAGCCCCCACAGGCTTTCGCGGAACGCATGGAACTGCTCGCGGAACGTCGCCCTGGGCATGCGGGGATAGTCGTTGCGCCGGGCGATGAACCAGGTGACCAGGGCCAGCATCGCCGCCAGCAGGATTCCCGGCACGATGCCGGCGATGAACAACGCGCCGATCGAGGTGTTGGTGGACACGCCGTACAGCACCAGAATGATCGAGGGCGGCACCAGGATGCCGAGCGCGCCCGAGGTCGAGATCACGCCGACGCCGAAACGGCGCGGATAGCCGTGATCGACCATCGCCGGCATCATGATCGAGCCGATCGCCACCACGGTCGCGACGCTCGATCCGGAGATCGCGGCGAACATGGCGCAGGCCGCCACACCGGCGAGGCCGAGCCCGCCGTGATAATGCCCCACCAGCGACGTCGTGAACGCGATCATGCGACGCGCGACGCCGCCGCGGGTCAGGAACTGGCCGGCGAGGATGAAAAACGGAATCGCCATGATGCCGAAATTGTCGAGGCCGGAAAACAGTTTCAGGCCGACGCTTTCGATTGGCACCTCGGTCATGGTGAAGAGGAAGGTCAGCACGGTCAGGCCGAGCGAAATCGAAACCGGCATGCCCGTCAGCATGAGGGCGAACAGCAGCCCGAAAATGATGGCGGCGCTCATCACGCTTCTCCGATCGCGATCGGCGCTTTTGAGCTGACGACTTCGATGCCGTCGACATTGGTGGCGTCATGATGCGGCAGTTCGCCGGTCCTCCAGAACGTCCAGCAGACCTGGAGAAAGCGGAAGCACATCAGGTAGGAGCCGAGCGGAATGCAGGCGTAGACGATCCAGCTCGGGATCTCGAGATCGGGCGAGACCTGATCGGTCCCCATCAATTCGATCACGAATTTGGCGCCCATGGTGCCGACGACGGCGGTGAACAGCGCCCCGCCCAGCAGCCCGAACAGGATCACGCCCTTGCGCCATCGTTCATCGAGACGGTTGATCAGCACGTCGACGCCGACATGGATGCCGATCCGCACGCCATAGGCGGCGCCGAACTTGGCCATCCAGATGAACATGTAGATGCACAATTCCTGCGACCAGGCGAGGTTGATCGGAAACAGGATCGGATACAGGAAGGGAACGTCGACCAGGAAGCGATGCAGCACGGTGATGAAGGTGAGCAGCGTTGCCGCCCCCATCAGGGCCGCGATGATGAATTCCTCAAACCGGTCGAGAATGCGTAACAACATCGATGTCCCCTGTAACAATCGGGCGGGTTACCTGAAGGCGGCATGGGTTTGGTTGAATCGATTTGGCCGCATGCTCCACTCACCTCTCCCTGTCGGGGAGAGGTCGGATTGCTCTTGGCGATACGCAGCATCGTCCAGTGCAATCCGGGTGAGGGCGCGCAGCTCCAACGATAGACCTTAACCCCTCACCCGGCTCGCATCCGACGATGCAAGCCGACCTCTCCCGATAGGAGAGGTCACTTCCGATACCGCCCGCTTCAACCTGATCTCATCACGCTTCAGCCGCCCGATCCTTAAAATCCGCGGAGCCGCGCAAACGGCCCCGCGATCGTTGCTCAGTTCATCGGGCTGCGGCCCGTCTCCTTGAGGAATTCGTCGATCAGGGGCTGACCGACCCGCGACGCCACGTCCTTGTAGACCGGCATCATGGCCTTGCGCATGGCCTCGTCCTGCTCGGCCGTCAGCGTCAGCAATTCGCTCCTGCCGGACTTCTTGATCGCCTCCAGCGCGTCGTCGTTTTCCTTGGCCGACTGGTTGTTGCCGTAGTCGGTGGCCTCCTTCATCGCCTTCGACAGCTGGTCGCGAATATCGGCCGGCAAGCCGTCCCAGAATTTCTTGTTCACGACCACGACGTAGCCGATATAGCCGTGGTTGGTGACCGTCATGTACTTCTGCACTTCGTGCATCTTCTGGGTGTAGATGTTCGACCAGGTGTTTTCCTGCCCATCGACGACGCCGGTCTGCAGCGCCTGATAAACGTCGGAGAACGCCATCACCTGCGGGATCGCGCCAAGCGCGCGGAACTGGGATTCCAGCACCTTCGACGACTGGATGCGGAACTTCAGCCCCTTGTAGTCTTCCGGCGCGATCAGCTTCTTGTTGGCGCTCATCTGCTTGAAGCCGTTGTCCCAGTAGGCCAGGCCGGTCATGCCCTTGGTGTCCAGGAGCTTCAGGAGCTTGGCGCCGAGCGGCCCGTCGGTCACCTTGCGCAGCGATTTCAGGTCCGGCAGGATGTAGGGCAGATCGAACACCTCGAATTCCTTGATGCCGATCGGGCCGAACTTGGAATTCGACGGCGCCAGCATCTGAACCGCACCGAGTTGCAGGGCTTCCAGCTCTTCCTTGTCCTTGTAGAGCGTCGAGTTCGGATAGACTTCGACCTTCACCCGGCCGTTGGTGTATTGCTCGGCAAGCTCCTTGAACTTCTCGGCCGCCTTGCCCTTCGGCGTGTCCGCCGCCACCACATGGCTGAACTTGATGACGATCGGCGACTGCGCCGCCGCCGGGCCTGACCAAGATACTGCGAGCGATCCTGCCAACGCCAATGCCGCGACCGATGCCGCAGCCATAATCAGTTTATGCATCTTTTTTGTTTCCTCCCGCCTGATGTCGGCAAAGCTCGCGCATTGCACGGCTCAACCATTCATGCCTCTGGCACCAATACAGAGAAGCCGCGCGAAATGCCATCGCCCCTTTAGCAGGGTCTGTTTTGCATTTGCTGCAACGCAAAACGCGGTGCCGAGGCACCGCGTCCTTCTCTGAGCCGTTGATTGCCATTCCAGTTCGCCTCGAAGAGGCGAACCTCAGATGCGCTGCGCATCGGGGGAATGACGAAGAACCTTGTTCGTCAGCTTGCCGCCGCTGCCGGAACGTCGCGCTGCCGCTTCATGACGATCTTGTTGAGCGCGCCGAGATAGGCCTTGGCCGAAGCCACCAACGTGTCCGGATCGGCTGCGCGCGCGGTCATCGACCGCCCCTCATGGGCGAGCCGCACCGACACCTCGGCCTGCGCGTCGGTTCCCTGCGTGACCGCATGGACCTGATAGAGCTCCAGCTTCGCCTCATGCGGCACCAACAGCTTGATGCAGTTGAACACGGCATCGACCGGGCCGTTGCCTTCGGCCTCCTCGATCCGGACCTGGCCATCGATATTGAGTTTCATGGTGGCGCGCTGCGGCCCGTGGGTGCCGGCGATCACGGTGAGCGAGGCCAGCTTGATGCGGTCGTGCGAAGCCATGATCTCCTGATCGACCAGCGCCTCGATGTCCTCGTCGTAGATGTCCTTCTTGCGGTCGGCCAGCGCCTTCATCCGCGCGAACGCGTCTTCAAGCTGGTTCGGGCCCAGCTTGTAGCCCATCTCCTCCAGCTTGTGGACGAAGGCATGGCGTCCCGAATGCTTGCCGAGCACCAGCGACGACTGCTTCAGGCCGACCATTTCGGGCCGCATGATCTCGTAGGTCGATGCGTCCTTCAGCACGCCGTCCTGATGGATGCCGCTTTCATGCGCGAACGCGTTGCGGCCGACGATCGCCTTGTTGTACTGCACCGGGAACGAGGTCGCCGCCGAGACCAGCTTCGAGGCCCGCGTCAGTTGCGTGGTGTCGATCCTGTTCCAGTAAGGGAATTTGTCGTTGCGCACATTGATCGCCATCACGACCTCCTCGAGCGCGGCGTTGCCCGCCCGCTCGCCGATGCCGTTGACCGTGCATTCGATCTGCCGCGCGCCGCCGGCGAGGCCCGCCAGCGAATTCGCCACCGCCATGCCGAGATCGTTGTGGCAATGGACCGAGAAGATCGCCTTGTCGGAATTCGGCACCCGCTCGATCAGCGTGCGCATGAAGTGGGTGTATTCCTCGGGCACGGTATAGCCGACAGTATCGGGAATATTGACCGTGGTGGCGCCGGCCTTGATCACGGCCTCGACGATCCGGCACAGGAAATCCATCTCGCTGCGGGTGCCATCCTCGGCCGACCATTCGACGTCGTCGATATGGTTGCGGGCGCGGGCGACGTTGGCGATCGAGGTTTCGATCACCTGCTCCGGCGTCATGTTGAGCTTGACCCGCATGTGCAGCGGCGAGGTCGCGATCACGGTATGGACGCGGCCGCGCTTGGCGAATTTTACCGCTTCGGCGCAGCGGTCGATGTCCTTCGGATGCGCCCGCGCGAGACCTGCGATCACCGCATTCTTGGAACGCCGGGCGATCTCGCTGACCGCCTGGAAATCGCCTTCGGAGGTGATGGGGAAACCGGCCTCGATGACATCGACGCCCATGTCGTCGAGCATCTCGGCAACCTCGAGCTTCTCCTCGAAGGTCATGGTCGCGCCCGGGCATTGCTCGCCGTCGCGCAACGTGGTGTCGAATATAATGACGCGGTCCTTCTCGGACTTGTTCACCGTGGTCATTGGAAAATTCCTTGTAGCTGGTGCGCCGCTATCTTGGGCGCTGAAGGGTTCTTTCGATCATCTCGCTCAAACCCCTGAGTGCCCAGGCGCAACCGCCCAGACGGCCCTCAGGGGCCGATAAGAAGCAGAAGCCCGCCAAGAAGCAGGGTGGGCAGGGACGCCGCAGCCGGAATCGCGTCAGGACGGGCGGCAGAGGCCGCTCCCCCGGAAACTCCAACTTTTTCGCTGCGAATCAGCATTGCCAGACCCTTTGGAGCCCGAATTCTCGGCCAAATCGTTGAAGGATTTATGGCCGGAAGACGTTCCGAAGCCCTTTCTAAACGACAAAGACGGTCGGCCGCAACGCCAAATAATAAGGTCAGAACGGCTGACATATATAGGGGAGACCGCATTTTAAGGCGAAGGTGCAGCTTTACTAATAGGGTCCGGGCATCGCCGCATCGGACCGGGTACCTGCGGCGCCGGCGCCGCCATTTCCTGAGGAAATGGAGAGGGACTCTTGGTGATGGTGATATCGGCTATGTCCATCGCGGCGACCGTGTGAGCGACGATCGTCGAATATTTAAAGGAATCCTGACGGACGTAAGGACCGTTCGGCCTGTAGTAGACAATCCAAGCCATCACCTCTTGCCCAACGCATTTGGACGCCACCTTCAATGTTGTGTTTTCCATCCTAAAGCAAAGCGTGCCATTTTGCGGCGGCTCGATAATTTGGTAGGTGGTTCTCGTGAGGACATCGCATCCCGCAGTTGTTCGGGTACTACCCAGGATCCTGATCTCATTGCTCATGGGGGCAACGGTGTGAATCGTCAATTTGCGTGGATGGCCATCTATAGCCTCCACATTGGAATTCCCGATCGTGAATTGCGTCGGTTCGGCCATTGCCGGTGAAGCCGCCAGAGCTATACCGACCAAGACGAAGATTCGTTTCATTTGATTGCCATGACAGCAGGCGAGCTAAAAAGCACGATTTGCCCAGATCGGAGTGGATTGCTGACCGCTGCAGGATCGCCGGAGTCGGATTGGTTTTAACAAGCTACTGTATCACATTTTTAAAGCCGGCAGAGACGGGCAGCTCAAGCTGCCACATAGACACCCCTCACTGTCTCGCGGCGCGGAGCGCCCGAGTCATGCACGAACGTTTCGCCGCTCAACAACAGAGGGCATAGCGCGCCCCTCAAATGAGGGCGCGGGGAAGGCCGGGTGGCCGTTGCACCCGCAGCCTCGCGTGCAAAAGGTAGAAAGCACACGAGTTCGTCACCACAGGTATACCGGGACAGCCCGGCCTTCCCTGCGCAATGGTTTTAACGGCTTACTCCGCGCTCTCCCCGGTGACCGGGCTTTATTGTCACCGTCGCCAGCGTGATGCGCAGGCATCATCGCCAACTTGACGCCAGCGTCGGGGCGTCAGGACCACACGGCTTCGCCGTCCGCGTTCACCGGCGTTCGTCTCTCGCCGCTGCCGCGTCCACCGCTTCCCGCGCCCAACGTCCGTGACGATCGCGATACGCCCCTCTTGCGGGTGCGGGATAACGCGGGACATGGCGGTGATTTGGCCTGGCTGTGAACCAGAATATTTTCGCGCAAGGCACTGGTCAGACTTTTGGTGATTTGCCCGTCAGGCTGTTTTGGGCGTGCCACTGCCTCCCCGTCATTCCGGGGCGCGCCATTTTGGCGCGAGCCCGGAATCCATTTCGCCGCTGGCGCATGTGGCCCGATGGATTCCGGGGTCACACATTGCACGCGCGCCCTCAGCGACAAGCGCTACGCGCTTGCGCGGGGAATGACGCGGCTTCACCAATTGACGTGCATGGAATCCCGCCGCAGCAGCGGATAGCTCGTAGCGGGTGGATGGCGCTTCGCTAATCCGGTCTACGAGCTACGAGTTCAACAAGATGCGCACGCGAGGATGCGGGGTCAAACCGATCGGCGAAATATTGCGTTTCGTTGGCCACCAGTCCGTCGCGGAATTCCATGATGCTCACCGCGTAGGATGGTATGCCGTCATAGCTAAGTACAAATTCAGTGACCCAGAGATCGCCGCTGCCGACAATTCGCCGGACCGTAAAACGCTTCTTGTTCGGCTGGACGAACCGGCTCTCCTGAATGTTGTACCGGCCCCGAATTCGCTCGCCCGATTGCGGATAATCAAGCACGGCATCGTCGCGGTAGATTTCATGTTCGACGTTGAAATCGTTCGCGTCCGAAGCATTCCAATGGCGTTCCAGCGCCACCCGCACGGTTCGATCATCCATCGCAATCTCCCATCTGCGTTGCGGCCATCATTTCAGCCCCAAGGGCGGATTAGCGAAGCGTCATGCGCCAACTCGGCGGCTGTAACGGCAGAATACGCTAGCGCTATTCCGCCCTACGGACATTCTCAGCCCCGGTCGGCACTTCGCTTTTGGGCCAGAAGCAGACATTCGAGACAGCGCAGAAACAGTCAAAATCGTCTCGAAGCCAACGAGTAAAACGGAGCGAGAAAAAGCTCGACTGTAGCTGATGACGTCCACAACCTTTGCATGCTACGGCACAGTTCACTTCGCACGGCTCGATGCGAACGACGGGGCATGAGATGTCTGATAAACTCCAAGCGAATGATTGCCTAGAAATCTACGAATCGCGCGTCCGGCTCAGTTTCTTCCTTGCCTTTGGGGTTTTTCTCACGCTCGGTGCATTGTTCATGGCCGGAGCGTGTCTCGGCGTTCTTCTTGGCTTCCTTGGCCCCCTCCAACGACGGCTCGCCGGATTGTTTCGCCGATCCTAGCATTGCTGATTGGGGTCGTCGGCATCATCATGTTCGGATCGGCTACTATTCAGTCAGCAGGTAGGCTGTTCGGTTCGCGCCAGCCGGTTCTGTTTTTGACCCGGGAAGGCTTCAAAGACATCCGGATCAGCTCTGAGTGGATTCCGTGGTCTATGATCCTGTCTGCGAAAGATTATCGGGGCAAAGGCCTTGTTCTGGACGTCGCACCCCAGTTCATGAGCAGGCTGCGACTGAGTTTTGTAACTCGGTTTACACGCACAGCAAATCGGCTCTTTGGCTATCGAGGCTTATGGGTCGTAGCATTTCCACTGGTGAACACATCAACGCGCGCACTTCTCGAAGTCATGCGTGACCGAATTGGGAGGGGACAATCTACGGGTTGAGGCCATCGCAGCGTGCCCCAGAGCCGCGATTGCTCGTAGTCCTCCATCGGCCGAATGCCCGCTCCGGATCATTCGCGACGTTTTCACGATCGCGGCTGTGAGTCCGCTTTATCAGCGAGAACCGCCCCCCTCAGTCGGGCTGGCCATGTCTCAGATGGGCCAGTAGCGGAAATGCTGAGCGTTTCCAGAACAGCCGCTCAGGATCTGCTCTCTGAGCCACGAACGCTGTCTCCTGTTGGAGAATCCTCCGCGTGCGCCGTGCCCCCATTCTGTACGATTGTCATCCAAGCCTTCCATGCTGCATCCTCCTCGACGCCTGTCGGTAGTTGGATGCTGTCAAAAAGCCCCCTTTTAGAAAACAGAATTGGAACTTTGAACTTCCCACGTCGCTCCAGCTTGGTCACGTCAGCTCGAAGCATGCTCTTTCTGCCAAACCAAGTGGTGCGCTCTATGCGGTCGGGATACAACGTCACCTGAGCAAATGTAACGTTTAGTGCCGTTACAAGAGTTACTAGTACCAACACCATAACAAAGATTAGTACCGAAGGGGCGATTCCTCGGTCGATCAAATGTGTTCGTGCGACAACACCAAGCAAGATTATTATCATAAACCCAAGTACCTTCAGTCCGCCTCTCCAGACTGATGTTCGGTAGCTGGCGGGATAAAGGCTGGGGTCAAGCGGCGTTGTCATACAATGAGCAAGTTAGTCACGAACAACTACAACATAGCCCGTCATGGAATCAAAACACCATGCGTCCTTGGCTAGGTTGTACAATGACATATTGTCAACTGCAAACGCGCGGAGAGCTGCTTTTGAATTGAGTCAGCCCAATTACCGATATGGGTCATTCGCATCGTCCTCAATGCGCGAGGGCCACTTCCGGTCTGGCCTGTTGGCCGGACATATTCTGAGCCGGTCGGCTTGTCTCAAACGTGTTTGAACCTGCATCCGCGCTATGGAACATCACGGCGCGGGGCGTTTGATGACACGGCCGGAACCCGTCCCGCCCCCGGCGGACAAAGGCTTGGCAGGGCGGCGCAAAGCCGCTAATGGTCCCGCCCCCTTCCAATCATCTGTCAGAGTGGTTCATGGCGAGCGCCTCGTCCGCCGTCTCGATCGGCATCGATTTCGGTACCAGCAACACAGTCGTCGCGCTTGCGACCGAGGACGGCAAGGTCGAGGCCATCCGCTTCGATCATGGCGGAAAACGGCACAGCGTCTATGTATCGGCGCTGTGCTTCTGGGAAGAACGGCCGGGCAGCGGAGCCGAGGCGGAAGGCGGCCCGTGGGCGATCGAGCAGTTTCTCGAAGGACGCCATATCCACCGCTTCATCCAGTCGTTCAAAACCTTTGCCGCCAGCGCCAGCTTCAATTCCACCCAGGTCTTCCGGCAGCGCTACCGGTTCGAGGATCTGCTCGCGGCATTCCTCCGGACGCTGGCACGTCATGGCGGAGACAGGTTCGGATTCGAGGCGCCGACCATCATGGTCGGCCGCCCCGTGCGCTTTGCCGGCGGCAATCCCGACGAGGCGCTGGCGATGCAGCGCTATCAGGCGGCGTTCGAACGGCTGGGCGCCGGTCATGCGCGCTATGTCTACGAGCCGGTGGGAGCGGCGTTCTCGTTCGCCCGCCAGCTGGAGCACGATGCCACCGTGCTGGTCGCGGATTTCGGCGGCGGCACCAGCGATTTCTCGGTGATGCGTTTCTCGCGACAAGGCGGCGTGCTGCGCGCCGAACCGCTCGGCCATGCCGGCATCGGCATCGCCGGCGACACCTTCGATTACCGCATCGTCGACCACGTGGTCTCGCCGCGACTGGGCAAGGGCAGCGACTACCGCTCCTTCGACAAGGTGCTGCCGATCCCCAACCACTACTATTCCAACCTGGCGCGCTGGCATCAGCTGGCGATGATGAAGGGCAGCGGCGATTTGCGCGAATTGCGCGAGCTGTCGCGCACCGCGCTGAAGCCGGGCCCGCTGCAGGATTTCATCACCATCGTCGATCTCGATCTCGGCTTTTCGCTGTATCGCGCGGTGTCCGACGCCAAGGTCGCGCTGTCGGCCCACGACCAGGTGGATTTCCGTTTCAATAGCGGCGGCATCGATATCCGCTCCACCATCACGCGCAACGACTTCGAAGCCTGGATCGCCGACGATATCGACCGGCTCGGCGCCACCATCGACAAGGTGCTGGACGAGGCCGGCATCACCGCGCACGAGGTGGAAAAGGTGTTCCTGACCGGCGGGACCTCCTTCGTCCCTGCTGTGCAGCGCTTGTTCGCCGATCGGTTCGGCGACGAACGCTTGACCTCGGCGGACCAGTTCGAGTCGATCGCCTACGGCCTCGCCCTGATCGGACACAGTCCCGACCCGGATCGCTGGACGGCGGCGCGGCAGGGTTAGGGGCGAGCGCGGATCGGCCTTCGCGCCAAGTCGCTCACGCCAGCGTCGAGGGGGCCGATCCGGGTACACCGGTCCGGGTCGATTGCGCGGACACCGACATCGCGGATTGCGCCACGCCGATCTGGCCGGTGGCATAATTGACCAGGAACGTGATCGACGACGATTCGGCGTTCACCGAACCCGCCGAAACCGAGCCGGCAGATAACGAGGATATCGTAACGCTGCTCGCCGTAGCGATGTTCCGTGTGATCGCAATCTCGTCCAACGCCTCATTGTTGTTGAGCATTGCGCGGCTGACCCCAACACCGGGAGACGCCCCTGTGGTGCCGCCGCCGGAGGACAAACGCCGCGATCTGTTCGCCGCTTATCTGGCCGTGACCGGAGCGGCCTTCCGCACCGCGAGCTTCTTGTCCTCATTCTCCAGCGCCTTGCGGACCTGCTTGAACTCTTCAACCGACGCGGGATCGACCCTCGGGAATTTCAGATTCAGGCCGTCCAGCGCGCTGACGATCACCGAGCCGATCACCACCCGCGCGAACCATTTATGGTCCGCCGGCACCACATACCACGGCGCCTCGGCGCTCGATGTGTGCCGCACCACCTCCTGATAGGCGGCCTGGTATTTTCCCCACAACGCGCGTTCGCTGACGTCGGCCATCGAGAACTTCCAGTTCTTCGCCGGCTGTTCCAGCCGGTCGAGAAACCGCTCGCGCTGCTCCTGCTTGGAGACGTTGAGGAAGAATTTCAGGATCACGGTGCCGTTGCGCGCGAGGTAGCGCTCGAACGCGGAAATATCCTCGAACCGCTCGCGCCAGATGTTCCTTGTCACCAGCCGCGGCGGGATCTTTTCGCCGGCCAGAATCTCCGGATGCACCCGCACCACCAGGCACTCCTCGTAATAGGAGCGGTTGAAGATGCCGATGCGGCCGCGCTCCGGCAGCGCGATCGCGCTGCGCCACATGAAGTCGTGATCGAGCTCGAGCGCCGACGGCTGCTTGAAGGAATGGACTTCGCAGCCCTGCGGGTTGACGCCGTCGAATATGCTTTTGATCGCGCTGTCCTTGCCGGCCGCATCCATACCCTGGAAGATCAAGAGCAGCGACCAGCGGTCCTGCGCATAGAGCTTTTCCTGAAATTCGCTCAGGCGCTTGCGGTTGGCCTTGAGAATCTCCTCGCCCTTGTCCTTGTCGAGGCCGCCCCTCTCGTCGGTCTGGTGCGATTTCAGATGGAATTCACTCGATCCGTCGCACCGGAACGGCGCCACAAAGGGCCTCAACTCGGCCGCGAGAGGCTGCGAAGGTTTCTTGCTCATGCGAACAGTTCCATTGTTCTTGCCGAAGCAGACGGTTTCGAGCGTAACGGAATGATATGCAAGCGCAAAGCTTCGCTTCCCGTTCCGTCATTCCGGGGCGATGCGACAGCATCAAACCCGGAATCCGGAGATGATGGCGCGAGATTCCGGGTTCGCGCTTCGCGCGCCCCGGAATGACGGCAACTCATGCCGAGCCGGAAAAACGCCGCTCCAGATAGGCCGTGACGAAACGCGGCATCGCCACGGTAAAATCCTGCGGCCCGCGCACCAGATGGATTTTGGCCAGCTCCGGCTGGCTCTGGCCGGCGATATTGGCCTCGATGCGGGCGCGCAGCGCTTCGCCGGTCATGTCTACATGCAATCCCTGCATGACCGCGACGGACGCGCCGGTGACGACGCAGTCCCAATAGGGGTCGGCGCGATAATCGGCGGGCACAAGGCCTGTCTCTTCCTCGATCTCGCGCATGATGCTGCCGGCGATATCGAGCGCGTCACCCCTGACATCCCCGAGATCGGGCGTGCCCGACGGAAAATAGATGCGCCCCGCATTGGCGGTGTGACCGCCCATTTCACCGAGCACGAACGCACCGTCGCTGGCAACCAGCGCGCCCATGCCAAAGCCGTTGAAAACGCCGCTGTCCGGAAAACCCCAGTCGCGCCAAGCGAGAAAGCTGGCGAAATCGGTCTCGAAATAGTCCGCGACGAAACGGCCGGCTGCAAAGACCGGGTTGCGCCCCAGCAGCACACGGCCGTTCCAGAGCCCCGGCCGCTTGCCCTGCGCGGCGGCGAAATGCGCATCGATCGCGCCGCGCCGTTCATCCGCGAACGGCCAGCACCACGGCCGCACGTTCAGATCGAGCGCCGCGACGCGATGAATGACGGGAGAGGTCATCGGCCGGTTTTATTTCGCATTGATTCCCGTGGTCTTGTCCGAAGTCTTGCCGGCCTGTTCGACGAATCTGTTGGTGTAGGTTTTGCTGACATCGATATTGGCCCCGGCGACCTCGGGCGAGCCCTCGCTGAACACCGCGAGCACGGCTTCCGCCCCCTTGGGGTCCATCCTGCCGGTTTCCGAATACATCGGAAGCGTGTTGTTCAGCGCCGCGAGATAAAGCGCCTTGTCCTTGCCGACCATCTCCGGCGGCATTTTGGCCATCACCTCTTCGGCCGAATGCGAATGAATCCACGCCAGCGTGTTCAGGATCGCATCGGTCAGGGACTGCACTTCCTTCTGATGCGCGGCGACCCATGCCGCCGTGCTATAGAGCGCGCCGCCCGGATATTCGCCGCCGAACACGGCGAGCGTATCCTTTTGCGTGCGGGTGTCGCTGAGGATGCGCAGGTCCGGATGGCTGCCTTGCAGCACGGTGACGGCCGGATCGAGCATCACGGCGGCATCGATCTGGCCCTGCTGCATCGCCGCGACCGAGGCCGCGCCCAGGCCGACGCCGATCACGGCCACGCTTGCCGGATCGAGGCCGTTCTTCCTCAACAGATATTTGAGGAAGAAATCGGTCGATGAGCCCGGCGCGCTGACGCCGACCTTCTTGCCGGCCAGATCCTTGATGGTCTTGATCTCGCCGGTGTGCGAGGGCGACACCACCAGCACCAGGCCGGGATAGCGGTCATAGACCACGAAGGCCTGCAGCTCCTGCTTTTTGGCGGCGAGATTGACGCAGTGATCGAAATAGCCGGAGACCACATCGGCGCTGCCGCCGAGCACGGCCTTGAGCGCATCCGAGCCGCCCTTGAGATCGACCAGTTCGACGGCAAGGCCGGCCTTGTCGAATTCGCCGAGTTGTTTCGCCAGCACGGTCGGCAGATAGCACAGGCAGGCGCCGCCGCCGACCGCGATGGTGATCCTGGTTTGCGCCGCCGCGACATCGGCCATCAGCGCCAGCACAACCAGCGCGGCGGCCAGCCTGCCAACGATCGTTCTCATGCGTTCCTCCGTCATTTGGCGGCGACGATAGAGTAGCCGGGATGCTTTGAGAAGGCAGCCATTTGAGAACGCAGCCTCGGTGTGCTAGTCAGCCAGCGGACGGATAAGGATGTGCCGATAACCGCCTAAATAATTTACGAAAAGGGAGGCTAACTGATGAACCGCATCGCCACCACGCTCTCGATCGCCATCGCGTTTGCCGCCGGCTGCGGCGTCACGCATCTGCTGCGGCCGGCCATCGCCGCCGAGAACGTCACCGCGCAGGTCATTCACACCCAGGATTTTTCCGGCGACGCGCTCGGCCCGGCCAATGCCGGCGGCATGCATTCGAAGATGTTCATGTCGGCCGACGGCGCCACGATCTCGATCCAGGACGGCAATGTCGGCAAGCACATCCATCCCAGCACCAACGAGATCCAGTACATCCTGGAGGGCACCGGCACGGTCTGGCTTGGCGACAAGCAAGTGCGGGTGCAGCCGGGCGACCTCATCATCATCCCAAAGGGCACTCCGCATGGCGGCACCAAGCCGGACGGCCGCCCGCTGAAGGCGATCGCGATCAAGACGCCGCCGCAGGCCCCGGACGACACCAAGATGCTGGATTGATGACTCTCCCTTCATTCCGGGATGGCCCGAAGGGCCAGACCCGGAATCCATCGCACCGCATTTCCCGCTGAACCATGGATTCCGGGTTCGCGTCTTCGACGCGCCCCGGAATGACGTGGGGCCCTACCCCCGCCCGTCCGCGGCCGCCGGCCGCCACACCAGAAGCCGCCGCTCCACCAGCGTCACGCCGATATCGATCAAAATGACGAAAGCCGACAGCACGAACATGCCGGCAAAGACACCGGCCACGTCGAACACGCCTTCGGCCTGCTGGATCAGATAGCCGAGACCGGCGGCGGAGCCGAGATATTCGCCGACCACGGCGCCGACGACGGCGAAGCCGACCGAGGTGTGCAGCGAGGAGAACATCCAGGACAGCGCCGACGGCCAATAGACATGCCGCATCAGTTGCCGCTCGTTCATGCCGAGCATGCGGCCGTTATCGCGCAACGTGGCGCTGACCTCGCGGACGCCCTGATAGACGTTGAAGAACACAATGAAGAACACCAGCGTCACGCCAAGCGCGACCTTGGACCAGATGCCGAGCCCGAGCCATAGCGTGAAGATCGGCGCCAGCACGACGCGCGGCAGCGCGTTGGCCATCTTGACATAGGGGTCGAACACCGCGGCGACGCGGGGCTGGCGCGCGAACCAGAAGCCGATGGCCACGCCGCCGAGCGAGCCGATCACGAAGGCGAGGATCGACTCCCACAGCGTGATCAGCAGATGCTTCCAGATGATGCCGGTCGAGAACCAGTTGACGATCTGGCCGCCGACATCGACCGGATTGGAAAAGAAGAACGGCGGCAGCAGGATGCGGCCAAAGATTGAGACGGTGGCCAGCCCCTGCCACAGCGCGATGCAGACCACCGCGACCAGCACTTGCAGCGACAGAAGCGTCAGGCGCGACATGGTTCGCGCTCTTTCTGCTCCCCTCCCCCTTGCGGGGAGGGATCAGGGGTGGGGGTTACACACGCACCGTGCCGAACGGACCCCCCTCCCCAACCCTCCCCCGCAAGGAGGGAGGGAGTGAGCTGTGCTCGCAGCGCGATCTCGCTTACGAACAATGAAAGCAACACCACCGAATCTTTTGAAATGTCACCAACAATCACGGCTTGGCGAATGTCCCGATCAGGCCGGTCGCGACCTTGGCGTGTCCCTCCAGCGCCTTGATCAGTTCTTCGCGGGTCAGGCCGGGCTTCAGCGCCGACGGATCGAGATCGGTTGCGATCAGGGTGAACGTATAATGATGCGGCGCACCGGCCGGCGTGCATGGGCCGGAATAGCTCGGCAGTTTCTGGGTGCTCTCGCCGCCGACATATTTGTCGCTGGTTTTCGAGACCTCACCCTCGGCAAAGCCGGTGACGGAAGGCGCGATGCCGTAGGCGACCCAGTGGCTGACGCCGTTGGGCGGACGTCCCTCGGGATCGAACATCATCAGCGCGAAACTCTTGGTGCCCTCCGGCGGGTTGCTCCAGGAAAACGCCGGCGAGATATTTTCGCCGACACAATTCGGATTGGACTTGTTGTTGCCGGCATTCTTCACGGCCAGCCGTTCGCCGTCCTTGAAGTCCGGCGACGTCAGCGTGAACGCGCCTTGCGCCTTCGCCGCATGGGAAGCGCTCAAAGCGGCCAGCGCCGCCGCAAGAGCCAGAAATGAACCGCGTCGCAACATGACATCTCCCTGTAACATTTCGTGGGTTGATCCAGGTTCAGCTTTCGATGCATCGGGATCAGGGCCGACGCTGACACGTCGGATCACCCGTCTGCCGATTGCGCATAGCCCTTTAGCACTTGCTCTTTAAGAACGCCCCATATCTCACGATGAAGTGAGTGAAATTTCTGATCGAGCCGCACCTCGAAAATATCGCGCGGGCGCGGCAGCGGCACGCGCCAGTCGCCGATGATGCGCGCGCCGGGCCCCGCCGACATGATCACGACACGGTCGGCCAGCGCGATCGCTTCCTCGAGGTCGTGGGTGACGAACAGCACCGCCTTGCGGTCGGCGGTCCATAATTCCAGCAGCAGATTGCCCATGATCTGCCGGGTCTGGGCATCGAGCGGGCCGAACGGCTCGTCCATCAAAAGGATCTTGGGATCGCGGATCAGGACTTGCGCAAGGCCGATGCGCTTGCGCTGCCCGCCCGACAGCATATGCGGATATCGGCCCGCGAAGGCGCCGAGGCCGACCGTATCCAGCCATTTCCGCGCCCTCACCAAAGCTTCGCCACGGCCGACGCCAGCGACCTCGAGCCCGATCGCGACATTGTCGATCGCGGTCTTCCACGGAAACAGCGCGTCGGCCTGAAACAGATAGCCGGCCTGCCGGTTGAGCCCGGTCAGCGGCGCATCGAAGATCCGCACCGTGCCCGACGCCGGCCGGAGCAGCCCGGCCGCGAGGTTCAACAAGGTCGATTTTCCGCAGCCGGTCGGGCCAACGATGGCGACGAATTCGCCCTGCGCCACCTTGAGTCGCGCCTTCTCGACCGCGGTGTAGACGCGCGCACCGGCGAGACGGAACGCCACCGTCGCATCTTCCAGCACGACCGCCGCTTCCGCGGCATCACCTGCCTGCACGCATTTCCCCCGAACCGATCTAAGTTGGCGCGTGGATAACGCCCCCGTCCCGACAATTCAACCGATGTCAGCCGCGGGCGCGTCGACGCCGGCTTGGTGGCTTCGCCGCGGTGTGATAGTCGAAACGACATGAGCGCCCCGCCCGTGATCGCCTTCGCGCATGTCGGCAAGAGCTTCGACGGCGGCCGGGTAAAGGCCGTCGACGACGTCTCGCTCGAGGTCCATGCCGGCGAATTCCTTACCATCGTCGGCGGCTCCGGCTCCGGCAAGACCACCTTGCTTCGCCTCGCCAACCGGCTGATCGACGCCGACCAGGGCCGCATCAGCATCGAAGGCGAGGACGTACGCGCGGTGGATCCGGTGCAGCTGCGCCGCCGCATCGGCTATGTGTTCCAGAACGGCGGGCTGTTTCCGCATATGAGCGTCGCCGGCAATATCGGGATCACGCCGAAACTCCTGGGCACGCCGGCCGCGGAGATTGCAGCGCGGGTGGACGAGTTGCTCGACCTGGTCCGGCTCGACCGCGCGCAGCATCGCGACCGGCTGCCGCAGGAGCTCTCCGGCGGCCAGCGCCAGCGGGTCGGCGTGGCGCGGGCGCTCGCGGCCAAGCCGCGCATCGTGCTGATGGACGAGCCGTTCGGCGCGCTCGATCCCCTCACCCGCGACGCGCTGAGCCAGGACTACCGCGCCCTGCATGACAGGCTCGGGCTGACCACGATCATGATCACCCACGACATGGCCGAGGCCCTCCTGCTCGCCGACCGCATCGCGGTGATGCACGCCGGCAAACTGCTGGCGCAAGGCACGGCGGCCGAGCTCTCCGGCAGCGGCGATGCCTATGTCGGACAATTGCTGCGCACGCCGCGGCGGCAGGCCGAACGGCTCAATGCGCTGCTGCCCGCGAATCCATCCAGGGATGGCAAGGATGGCGCGGCATGAATCTGTTGTCCGATCCGCGCTGGAGCGACGCGGTTTCGCATCTGCCGGACTATCTCGGCAATCATGTCCGGGTCAGCGTCACGGCGCTGGCGCTCGGGCTCCTGATCAGCCTGCCGCTCGCGATCGCCGCGCGCAACCGCCCGCTGCTGCGCGGCGCGTTGCTCGGATTGGCCAGTGTCGTGCAGACGGTGCCGGGGCTGGCGCTATTGGCGCTGTTCTATCCGCTGCTGCTGGCACTGGCCTCATTGTCGCTGGCCTGGTTCGGATTCGACTTCTCGGCCTTCGGCTTCCTGCCTTCCGTGCTGGCGCTGGCGCTCTATTCGATGCTGCCGGTGCTGCGCAACACCATCACCGGCCTTCGGGGCGTCGATCCCGCGCTGATCGAGGCCGCGCAGGGCGTCGGCATGACGCCGCGCCAGTCGCTGTTCACGGTGGAACTGCCGCTGGCGCTGCCGGTGATGATGGCCGGCATCCGCACCGCGGCGGTCTGGGTGATCGGCACCGCCACGCTGTCGACGCCGATCGGCCAGACCAGCCTCGGCAACTACATCTTCGCCGGATTGCAGACCCAGAACTGGGTGTTCGTGCTGTTCGGCTGCGCGGCGGCGGCGCTGCTGGCGCTGGTCGTCGACCAATTGCTGGCGCTGATCGAGACCGGCATCCGCCTCCGCAGCCGGCTCCGCGTCGCGCTCGGCGCCCTCGGCATCGTGGCGCTGCTGGCGGCCACCCTGGTACCGGCGCTGGCGCGCCCGCCATCAAGCTATATCGTCGGCGCCAAGACCTTCGCCGAGCAATATGTGCTGGCCGCGCTGATCGCCGAGCGGCTGCAGGCGGCGAACCTGTCCGCGGCCTCGCGCGAGGGACTCGGCTCCAACGTGATCTTCGACGCGCTGGTGTCGGGCGATATCGACGTCTATGTCGATTATTCCGGCACCCTCTGGGCCAACCAGTTCCACCATAGCGATATCAGGCCCCGCGAGGTTTTACTCAGCGAATTGAAGACGATACTGGCGCAGCAGAAGGTCACGCTGCTGGGCGAGCTCGGCTTCGAAAACGCCTATGCGCTGGTGATGCCGCGAAAGCGCGCCGAACAGCTCGGGATCCGCACGATCTCCGATCTCGTTCCCTATGCCGGCACGATGTCGATGGCGGCGGACTACGAGTTCTTCTCCCGTCCCGAATGGGCCGGCATCCAGAAGGCCTATGGCCTGAAATTCCGCACGCAGCGGCAGATGCAGCCGGACTTCATGTACGCCGCGGTCGCCTCCGGCGAGGTCGATGTGATCGCGGGCTACACCAGCGACGGACTGATCGCCAAATACGATCTGGTCGTGCTCAACGACGACAGGCACGCCATCCCACCCTACGACGCGATCGTCCTGCTGGCGCCGAAACGCGCCGACGATCAGGCCTTGCGGTCGGCCTTGCAGCCGCTGCTCGGCCGGATCGATATCGCCACGATGCGGGCCGCGAATTTGCGCGCCGCCGGCGGCAACGCCGCCGCGTCCCCGAACGAGGTCGCGCGCTGGCTGTGGAACAGGATCGCCAAACAACCCTAGCTCCGGCCACAACATCCGGGCCATTTCGATCCCTCGATGACATCTGCAAGCGGCCGCTCTCAAGAGTCCGGATGAGATCTCAATCCTTGACGCAGAAGCCTGCCGGGCGACGGTCTCGGCGGCACGATCGAAAGCAAAAGTTTGGATGAGGGATTGTCTGCTTGGCCTTGAGCCTGCAAGACTTTCCCGACCTAAGAATTCACTTGAAGGGCTTCAGATGAAGAATGTGAATGAACTGTCAGTTCTTCGCGCCAGCTCTGCGCTGCGACCGCTTTTCGCGGCACGCCTTCGGCCTAAGAAGATGGATTAAATCGCAGTTCTTCGGCCGGCAAAAACAGCGAGACCGCTTGCGCGATCCCGCTTTGCAATATGCCGATCAGGACTTAATTTTCCGTGTGCCGTCCCGGCGAGATCGCGCCTCGCGCGACCCCGCTATTCCCGGACGAGACCAAGCCTAGTTCTTCGACTTGTCGACCAGGGCGCCCTTCTTGATCCACGGCATCATGTCGCGGAGCTTGGCGCCGACGTCCTCGATCGGATGCGCGGCGAGCTTGGCGCGGGTCGCCTTGAACGAGGTCTGGTTGACCTTGTTCTCCAGCATCCAGTCGCGGGCGAACTTGCCGGACTGGATGTCGTCGAGGACGCGCTTCATCTCCTTCTTGGTCTCTTCGGTCACGATGCGCGGGCCGGTGACGTATTCGCCATATTCGGCGGTGTTGGAGATCGAATAGTTCATGTTGGCGATGCCGCCTTCATAGATCAGGTCGACGATCAGCTTCACCTCATGCAGGCACTCGAAATAGGCCATCTCCGGGGCGTAGCCGGCTTCGACCAGGGTCTCGAACCCGCCCTTGATCAGCTCGACCAGGCCGCCGCACAGCACCACCTGCTCGCCGAACAGGTCGGTTTCGCATTCTTCCTTGAACGAGGTCTCGATGATGCCGGCGCGGCCTCCGCCGATCGCCGAGGCGTAGCTCAAGCCGAGGTCATGGGCGTTACCCGAGACGTCCTTGGCGATCGCGATCAGGCAGGGCACGCCGCCGCCGCGCTGATATTCGGAACGCACGGTATGGCCGGGGCCTTTGGGGGCGATCATCAGCACGTCGAGGTCCGGCCGGGGATCGAGCAGGTTGAAGTGGACGTTGAGGCCGTGCGCGAACACCAGGGCCGCGCCCTTCTTCATATTGTCATGCAGATGGTCGCGGTAGATGTCGCCCTGCAACTCGTCCGGGGTCAGCATCATGACGAGGTCGGCCCATTTCGCGGCGTCGACGACCTCCATCACCTTGAAGCCGGCGGCTTCCGCCTTCTTGACGGAACCGGAGTCCTTGCGCAGCGCGATGGCAACTTCCTTGACGCCGGAATCCTTCAGGTTCAGCGCATGGGCGTGGCCCTGGCTGCCATAGCCGACGATGGCGACCTTCTTGCCCTTGATCAGGTTCAGGTCGGCGTCGCGATCGTAATAAACACGCATAGTCGTTTCCTCTTCGATGGCCGGAAGCGGCCGATTAAGTCAGGCTTTGGGGGGTGGCTTGCTGATTTCGGGGGTTGTCTAGTCCATTTTCGACCTCGTGGAAAACCGGTTTCTGCATCGCTCGGGCGGTCTCCGGCCGCGCTTGCGGCCGCTTCGACAGCATCATGACGGCGAGGCAAAAATCGGCTGGCTTCATCCGATTTAACTTTGCCCGGCCGGGTTGGGCTTGCGCAGCACGTAAGTGCCGTGCAGCGGCGCGTGATAATCGGCGGAGACGAGCGTGAAGCCGACATCGGTCAACATGCGCTCGATCACCCAGCCGAAGGTCGAATGCTCGTCGCGCATATGGGTGACGACGCTGTCGCGCGGGAAACCGTGGTTCTTGATGTTGAAATCCGCCCATTGTTCGATGTCGCGATCGCGGCCGTCGGGCATGCCGACAAAGACGATATCGCGCAGGAAGAAACAGGCGCCCGGCTTCAGCGCGCGGTAGATCCGCGCCATCGCCACCGCCTTCCAGAAATCCGGCAAATGGTGCAGCGTGAACTCGCTGACGATCAGATCGTAGGAATTCGGCTGATAGGCAAAACTCAACAGCCCCGCCGGCCGGGTCCGGATCGCAAGCTTGCGGTCGCGGGCCTGCAGATCCGCCAGCGCCAGCATCGCCGGCGAGATATCGATGGCGTCGACCTCGGCGCCGAGTTCTGCGGCTTCACAGGCCAGCACGCCGTTGCCGCAGCCGATATCGGCCACCCGCCAGCCGCGCTGCACCCCCAGCATGGTCAGCGCCGCGCGGGCGCGAACGTCGCGATCGTCGTCGACGTCGTAGATCGAAGCGACCGCGGAATCGAGACCGATCCGGCGGCGTTCATTATAGTACCAGTCGCGTGCCAGCATGGTTCACATCCCCTCGGGCCCGCGCCCGATCGCGGCAACGCCGGTGCGTGACACCTCGACGAGGCCGAGCGGGCGCATCAGGTCGATGAATTGATTGATCTTGGCGGAATTGCCGGTGATCTCGAACACAAAGCTTTCGACGGTGGCGTCGATCACCCGGGCCCGGAAGGCGTCCGCCAGCCGCAGCGCCTCGACGCGGTTGTCGCCGCCGCCGCGCACCTTGACCATGGCAAGCTCCCGCTCGATCGAACGGCCGCCCAGCGTCATGTCGACGACGCGATAGACCGGAACCATGCGGTCGAGCTGGTGCTTGATCTGCTCGATCACCATCGGCGTGCCGGTGGTGACGATGGTGATGCGGGAGAGATGTTTCTGGTTCTCGGTCTCGGAGACGGTGAGGCTTTCGATGTTGTAGCCGCGCCCCGAAAACAGCCCGATCACGCGCGCGAGCACGCCCGGCTCGTTCTGCACCAGCACGGACAGCGTGTGCGCTTCGGTCGGATCATGGCGGTCGTCCATGAAATAGGCGGATGCGGGCTGGGTCATTGCTTGATTCTCAGGTTGTCGCCATGACTTGATGGTTGTCATTGCCGGGCTTGACCCGGCAATCCATCGTGTTTGTGAAAAGCACTTCATGAAGCGCGATGGATGCGCAGATCAAGTCCGCGCATGACATCCCGAACGTGGTGAGATCCTGGCTGCATCGCTCCGTCATCACGCCGGCTCCCTTTCTCCAGTGCCAGCCGCAACGTCCGATCCGACCCATCTGCGGAACAGGTCGAAGTCGATATTGCCGCCGCTCAGGATCAGGCCGACGCGCTTGCCCTGAATCCTGTGCTTTTCCTGCAAGGCGGCCGCGAGCGGCGCGGCGCCGGCACCTTCGGCGAGATTATGCGTGTCGGTCCAGTAGGCGCGGATGGCGGCGCCGACTTCATCGTCGCTCACCTGCACGATATGCGAGGCGCCCTTGCAGACGATGGCGAGCGCATCAGGATCGGGAATGCGGGTCGCCATGCCGTCCGCCAGCGTGTCGCAGGTCGCGGTCGTCATCACCTTGCCTGCGGCAAAGGACAGCGCGTAGGATGGCGCCAGCGTCGACTGCACGCCGACGATCTCGGTTTTCAATCCGAGCAGATCGCGCGCCAGGATGCAGCCGCAAATGCCGGAACCGAGCCCGATCGGCACATAGATCACGTCAAGGTCCGGCGCCTTGCGCAGCAATTCGAGCGCATAGGTGGCGACGCCCAGCACCAGATCGGGATGGAACGACGGCACCATTTCGAACCCCAGCGCTGCGGCGCGGCGGGCGGCTTCTTCGCGGGCGTCCTGAAAATCGTCGCCATGCTCGACCAGATCGGCGCCGAAGGCCCGCATCGCCCGGTTCTTCTCGACCGAATTGCCGTGCGGCACCACGATCGTCACCGACAGGCCATAGCGGCCCGCCGCAAAGGCGATGCTCTGGCCGTGATTGCCGCGCGTCGCCGAGATCAGGCCGGCGACGCCTGCCCGCTCGCGCTTGAGGCGATCGACATAAACGAGCCCGCCGCGCACCTTGAAGGCGCCGGTCGGGGTGTGGTTCTCATGCTTGACGACAATGGAAGCGCCCAGCCGCTGCGACAACAGCGGCCAGCCATGCGCCGGCGTCGGCGGCATCGCATGGCCGACGACCGCTAGCGCCCGCTCCAATTGTCCGAGGTCAAACATGGCGCGATCTCACCTCACACCAGCGCCTTGCCGCCGGCGAAGGCGGTCGCGGTCGCCTCGTCATTGGCGTCGGCCGGCAGCAGCATTTCGTTATGCGCCTTGCCGGAGGGAATCATCGGGAAGCAATTCTCCAGCGCCGCCACCCGGCAGTCGAACAGCACCGGGCGCTTGACCGCGATCATTTCCTTGATCGCGCCGTCGAGATCGGAAGGCTTGATCACCTGGAAGCCGACGCCGCCATAGGCTTCCGCCAGCTTGACGAAATCCGGCAGCGCTTCGGAATAGCTGTGCGACAGCCGGTTGCCGTGCAGGAGCTGCTGCCACTGCCGCACCATGCCCATGTACTGGTTGTTGAGGATGAAGATCTTGACCGGCAGTTCGTGCTGTACCGCCGTCGCCATCTCCTGCATCGTCATCTGCACCGAGGCGTCGCCGGCGATATCGATCACCAGGCTGTCGGGATGCGCGACCTGGACGCCGATCGCCGCCGGCAGGCCGTAGCCCATGGTGCCGAGGCCGCCCGAGGTCATCCAGTGGTGCGGCTCCTCGAAGCCGAAGAACTGCGCCGCCCACATCTGGTGCTGGCCGACTTCGGTGGTGATGTAGGTGTCCTTGCCGCGCGTCAGTTCGAACAGCCGCTGGATCGCATATTGCGGCAGGATGATATCGTTGTTCTTCCTGTAGGACAGCGAATTGCGCGCGCGCCATTTCGCGATCTGCTGCCACCACGGCTTGATGTCGGGCTTCTTCGCTTCCGCCTTCAACACCTGCAACAGATCGCCAAGAATGTTGCCGGCGTCGCCGATGATCGGCACGTCGACGCGGATGTTCTTGTTGATCGACGAAGGGTCGATGTCGATATGGATCTTCTTCGAGCCCGGCGAGAACGCGTCGGTGCGGCCGGTGATGCGGTCATCGAACCGCGCCCCGACGCACAGCATGACGTCGCAGCCATGCATGGTCATGTTGGCTTCGTAAGTGCCGTGCATGCCGAGCATGCCGAGCCAGTTCTTGCCCGACGCCGGATAAGCGCCCAGCCCCATCAGGGTCGAGGTGATGGGAAAGCCGGTAAATTCCACCAGCTCACGCAGCAGCCTTGACGCCTCGGGCCCCGAATTGATGACGCCGCCGCCGCTATAGATCACCGGGCGCCTGGCCGAGGCGAGCAGCGCCACCGCCTTGCGGATCTGCGCCGCGTCGCCCTTGACCCGCGGCGTGTAGGAAACATGCACGTCGGATTTGCGCGGCGGATGATAGGTGCCGACCGCGAACTGCACGTCCTTCGGCACGTCGACCACGACCGGCCCCGGCCGTCCGGTGGTCGCGACATAGAACGCCTCGTGCAACACCTTGGCCAGATCGTTGACGTCGCGCACCAGCCAGTTGTGCTTGGTGCAGGGCCGCGTGATGCCGATGGTGTCGCATTCCTGGAACGCGTCGTTGCCGATCAGATGGGTGGGAACCTGCCCGGTGATGCATACCAGCGGAATCGAATCCATCAGCGCGTCGGCGAGCGGCGTCACCATGTTGGTGGCGCCCGGCCCCGACGTCACCAGCACCACGCCGGGCTTGCCGGTGGAGCGGGCATAGCCTTCCGCGGCATGGCCGGCACCCTGCTCGTGCCGGACCAGGATGTGCTCGACCTCACTCTGCTGGAAGATCTCGTCATAGATCGGCAGCACCGCGCCGCCGGGATAGCCGAACATGTGCTGGACGCCATGATCGATCAGCGCCCGCACGATCATGGCGGCTCCCGTCATCTGGTTCGGGTCGTGGCTGTTGTCGCTCATGGCTGGCTCCGGATTTCGCTATCGTCTGCTGCTTGGTGGTTGGGAAAATAAAAAGGGGCCTCAAGAGGCCCCATGCGCACCGCCCGAATGTGGATGGCCCTAGCCATCCCCGGCGATGCGCCTGGGTACGACCACGATAATAAGGAGTTTGGTAATAATATTACGCATGTGAGCACTCAGGCTTCCCAAAGGTTGCGCGCGGACCATACCCAGCAGCCCCGAAAAGTCAAGGGAAACTGGCCAAGCCGCGCTATCCGATAAGCTAGCGGGGTTCCGGACATTCGGCGAGGGTAAAATTATTGCTTCCTGCCATGCGTACCGCTGTTACCGCCGTCATTCCGGGATGGCTCCACCGGGTCGGCACTCCGCGCCGCCCGATGACAGGCTCCGAGCCAGACCCGGAATCTCGAGATTCCGGGCTCGCGCCTACGTGCGCCCTCAGCGACAAGCGCTACGCGCTTGCGCGGGGAATGACGGCCGAGAGCCACTCCCTCGCCGCTTCCGGCGCTACCCACTCGAATTCCGGCAATTGATGCCGGAACCAGGTGAATTGCCGCTTTGCATAGTGGCGGGTATCGGCGCGGCCGATTTCGGCGGCCTGCTGCAGCGTGAGTTCGCCGTTGAGATGCCGGATCAGCGCCGGCACGCCATGCGCCTTCATCGCCGGCAGCAGCGGATCGAGACGCCGCGCCGCCAGGGCTATGACTTCTTGCAAGGCGCTTGCGGCCAGCATCGCCTCGAAGCGCGCGTCGATCCGCGCATAGAGCGCCTCGCGTTCCGGCGCCAGGAACAGCGCGGTGAATTCACCGGGCGGCAACAGCGGCGGCAGGCCGTCGCGATGCCAGTCGGTCAGCGAACGCCCGGTGGCCTCGACCACTTCGAGCGCGCGGGCGATGCGGGTGCGGTCGCGCGGCTTCAATCGCTCGGCGGATTCCGGATCGCGCTTTCTGAGTTCGGCATGCAGGGCCTCGACGCCGTTTTGTTCCAGCCGCGCCCGCACGCCGTCGCGGATGTCGGCCGGGATCGGCGGCACCGCCGACAGCCCGCGCGTCAGCGCCTTAAAATAGAGGCCGGAACCACCGACAAAAATCGGCAAGCGGTTTTCCGCGCACGCTTCCGACAACGCCGCCGCCGCGTCGCTCACCCAGCTTCCGGCGGAAAAATTGACGGCCGCATCGACATGGCCGTAGAGCCGGTGCGACACCCGCGCTTCCTCATCCGCGGTCGGCCGCGCCGTGATGATGCGGAGGTCGCGGTACACCTGCATGGAATCGGTATTGATGACGACGCCGCCGACCTGTTCCGCAAGCGCGAGCGCCAGCGCCGACTTGCCGCTGGCGGTCGGCCCTGCGATAAGCAGGGCTTGGTTCCCTGATCGAGGCGAATGCACCGCCATGTCTCTCGTCGCCACGCTCATCTGTAATCCTGCCGATCCTGCGCTCGATAGCACGGTGGTCGACGGCGCGCGCGCCATTCTTCCCTCGCCCGGCCCTGCGCAATGGCTGTTCGACGAGGTCGCCGTCGACATTCCCTTTACCGGCAGCGAGGACATCGCCGCCATCACCGCCCGGTTGCGCGAAGCCAGGGGCGATCTGCCGATCGACGTCGTGGTGCAGCCGCAACTCGACCGCCGCAAGAAGCTTTTTCTCGCCGACATGGATTCCACCATGATCAGCCAGGAATGCGTCGACGAACTGGCCGATTTCGCCGGCCTGAAGGCGCATGTCGCCGGGATCACCGAGCGCGCGATGCGCGGCGAGATCGCGTTCGAACCGGCGCTGCGCGAGCGCGTCGCGCTGCTGAAGGGCCTGCCGGTCGGTGTCATCGACGAGGTCCTGAAAACGCGCATCACGCCGACGCCGGGCGGCCGCGAACTGGTCGCGACCATGCGCGCGCATGGCGCCTATACCTGCCTGATCTCGGGCGGCTTCACGCTGTTCACCAACGCGGTCGCGACCATGATCGGATTTCACGAAAGCCGCGCCAATGAACTCAAGGTCGAGGACGGCAAGCTGAGCGGCGAAGTCGCCGAGCCGATTCTGGGCCGCGCCGCCAAGCTCGCCGCGCTGATCGAACTGCGCGAATCCTTCGACCTCGACAATCTCGACACGCTCGTGGTCGGCGATGGCGCCAACGATCTCGGCATGATCGGGGCGGCGGGCTTAGGCATAGCCTACCACGCCAAGCCCGCAGTCGCCGCCGCCGCGCATGTGCGGATCGACCATGGCGACCTCACCGCGCTGCTGTACCTGCAGGGCTACCGGCGGGACGAGTTCGTGGGCAACTGAATAATCATCAACTCGTCATTCCGGGATGCGCCTCTCGGCGCAGGCCCGGAATCCATACTCCCGGCGAGGGTTATAGATTCCGGGTTCGCGCTAACGCGCGCCCCGGAATGACGGGCAATGATCCAGATTGCCGGATCGTCAGCTGTAAAGACGCGCTTCGTGCTTTTGCCGGGCAATGACGCGTTGGTTGCGGCGATGCGGACCTACTGCAGACTCAGCGCCACGAAGCGCAGTTCGCCATCGGAATTGGCGACCAGCAGCAGCACGGATTTCTTGCCGTCCTTCTTGAGCTGATCGACGCGCTTCTTGATGTCGGCGGCGTTGCTCACCGCCTCCTGCGCCACTTCGACGATGACCTCGCCGGCGCTCAGGCGCTTGTCGGCGGCGTCGGAACTGTCATCGACATTGGTGATGACGACGCCCTTGACGCTGTCCTTGACCTTGTAGCGGCTGCGCAGATCCTTGCTGAGGGCCGCAAGATCGAGGCCGAGCATCTTCTGCGTCACCGTTTTCTCAGCCGGCTCCGGCGCCTTGTTGTTGGAAACCTGCACCGGCTTGTCGCCGTCGTCGAGCCGGCCGAGCGTGACTTTCTTGGTCTGCTCCTCGCCCTTGCGGATGACGACGACATCGACCTCCTTGCCAACAGCGGTATCGGCGACGATGCGCGACAGGTCCTTCGGCTCCTTGATGTCCTTGCCGTCGAATTTGACGACGACGTCGCCGGGCTCGATGCCGGCCGGCTTGGCCGGGCCCTTGTCGTCGACGCCCGCGACCAGCGCGCCGCGCGCGGGCTTGATGTTGAGGCTCTCGGCGATTTCGTCGGTGACCTGCTGGATCCGGACGCCGAGCCAGCCGCGATGCAGTTCGCCGAACTGCCGGAGCTGGTCGACCACGCCGGCCACGGTCTTCGAGGGCACCGCAAAGCCGATACCGATCGAGCCGCCGGTCGGCGAGATGATCAGCGTGTTGACGCCGATCACTTCGCCGTCGAGGTTGAACAGCGGACCGCCGGAATTGCCGCGGTTGATGGCGGCGTCGGTCTGGATGTAGTTGTCGTAGGGGCCGGAAGCGAAGTCGCGGTTCTTGGCCGAAACGATGCCGGCGGTGACGGTGCCGCCGAGGCTGAACGGGTTGCCGATCGCGACCACCCATTCGCCGAGCCGCAGCTTGTCGGAGTCACCGAACTTGACCGACGTCAGCGGCTTGGAGGGCGTGAACTTCAGGACCGCGAGATCGGTCTTCTTGTCGACGCCGACCAGATCGGCCTTGAACTTGCTGCCGTCGTTCATGATCACGTTGATCTCGTCGGCGCCGTCGATGACGTGATTGTTGGTCACGACGATGCCGGCGGTGTCGATGATGAAGCCGGAACCGAGCGAGACCGTCTTGTGCGGCGTCAGGTCGAGGCCCTTGTCGCCGCCGTGACGGTTCTTGAAATCGTCGAAGAACTCCTCGAACGGCGAGCCCGGCGGCAATTTCGGCGCAGCCCCCTTGCTGTCGCCGGCGGCAGGACCGCCCTTGGCCTCGACGGTCTGCGAGGTCGAAATGTTGACCACGGCATCGATCACCTTTTCGGCAACATCGGCAATCGCCTCGGGGCCGCGCGCGAAAGCGGGCTGGGCCATGACAACACTGGTGGCGCCGAGGCAGATGGCGGCCACCAAGGGGCGCAGCCGGCTGCTCAAGGCTGGGATCGCGCTGGTCATGTCAAATCTCTCTCTTAAGAACGGATCAATTGCATCTACAGTGCGCCCGAACGGGGCAATGGCGCAAGCAGATGCAGTACATTTCGTCGTTATGAGCGCCAGTCAAATACGGCGAAAGACCGTCGCCACTCAATTTGGCGTTGGTCCGCCGCACGGCCCGGCAAGTGCCGCCGATCGTCATTCCGGGATGGAGCATCAGCACTAGACCGGCGTGGCCGAGGATCAGCGCCGGACGATCCAGATCAGGATCAGGCCGCCAATTGCCGATCCGATGCCGACGGCGCGCAGGACATTGTCGGGCGTCGCCAACGCGCTTTTCATCGCCCGGCGCATCCAGGCCGGGCTCGCCGCGAACAACAGGCCTTCCAGAAAAAACAGGATGCCCACACCGATGAGGAAGTCGGCGAACGCTATGGACCTCATCGGATCGGAACCTCCCGTTTGACGTTGTTCTGCTTCGGCATCGGAACCACGGCGAAACGCCGCCGGGGCCCTTGGTGACGGTTCAATCCAGACGCGCCTTCCAGAGCATGACTCAACTGAGTTGAATCATGCCCGTCGTTCATCTTCCTGTTTGAGCATGATCTCCGCGCAAACGCGTTCCGCGTTTGTCGCAAAGGAAAACCGGTACCCACTTTTCCGGATCATGCTCTGGGACCTTTAGGGCTTCGGCGCCGCCGGAGAGGCGGCCGCTATTCCGGGCGCGGCCTGCGGCTTGCCGGACGGACTGCCGAAATATTTGAAGAAATCGGAGTCCGGCTGCAACAGGAACCTGGTGTCGCCGTTCTTCAGCCCGTTCTCATAGGCCGTCATCGAGCGGTAGAACGCGAAGAAGTCCGGATCCTTGCCATAGGCCTCGGCGAACAGCCGGTTGCGCTCGCCGTCGCCCTCGCCGCGCACCTGCTCGGCGGTCGAGTTGGCTTCGGCGACGATCACGGTGGATTCGCGATCGGCGTTGGATTTGATCTCCTGCGCCTTCTGCGCGCCCTGGGCACGGAACTCGGCGGCCTCGCGCTGCCGCTCGGTCTGCATCCGCTGATAGACCGCCTGGCTGTTCTGCTCCGGCAGGTCGGCGCGGCGGATCCTGACATCGACCACCTGGATGCCGTAGGCGTCGGCCTCCTTGTCGAGCTGATCGCGAATCCGCGCCATCAAGGCCTCGCGCTCGTCGCGCACCACCTGGATGAAGGTGACTTCGCCGAGCACGCGGCGCAGCGACGCGTTCAACAGCGTCGTCAACTGGATGTTGGCGGCCTGGATCGAACCGACGCTCTGGTAGAACCGCAGCGCGTTCTTGATGCGGTAACGCGCGAAGGCGTCGACCACGAGCCGCTTCTGGTCCGAGGCGATGACTTCCTGCGACGGATTTTCCAGATCGAGAATGCGCTTGTCGACCGGGATCACGGTGTCGATGAAGGGCGCCTTGAAATGCAGACCGGCGTCGGTGACGACATCGACGGGATCGCCGAGCCGCACCACCAGCGCCTGTTCGGTCTGATCGACCGTGAACACCGAACTATAGGCGATGACGGCCGCGATCAGCAGCAGGATCAGCGTGACGATGCCTGTAACGGGGGATCTCATCGCGTGCTCCCGTTCTGCGGTTGCGCCTGGCTCGTTGTCGGCCCCGGCGCGCGCCGCGGCGCCAGTTCGTTCAAGGGCAGATAGGGCACGACGCCCTGGCCCGAGGAACCGCCGCTATAAATCAGCTTTTCCGAGCCGCCGAGAACGCGCTCCATCGTCTCCAGATAAATCCGCTCCCGCGTCACTTCGGGCGCCTTCTTGTATTCGTCGTAGACCTGGAGGAAGCGCGCGCTCTGGCCCTTGGCCTCGGCGACGGCCTGCTGCTTGTAGCCTTCGGCGGCCTGAATGATCTGCGAGGCGCGTCCGCGCGCCTCGGGAACGACGCGATTGGCGTAGGTCTGCGCCTCGTTCTGCAACCGTTCGAGATCGGCGCGCGCGGCCTGCACATCGCGGAACGAGTCGATCACCTGCGACGGCGGATCGACCTTCTGCATCTGCACCTGCTGGACCAGGATGCCCGAGCCGTAGCTGTCGAGCGTCTTCTGCATCGTTTCCTGCACCCCCTGTTCGATCGAGGTGCGAGCGCCGGTGAGGATCGGCTGGATGCTGGAGCGGCCGACGACTTCGCGCATCGCGCTTTCGGCGACCGCTTTCACGGTGCCCTCCGGGTTCTGGATATTGAACAGGAAGTTGGCGACGCCCTTGGGGTCGACGGAGTTCGGCTTGATGCGCCACAATACCGTGAAATCGACGTCGACGATGTTCTCGTCGCCGGTCAGCATCAGGCTTTCCTCGGGCACGTCGCGCATGGTCCGGCCACGTCGCGCCGGATCGTCGATCAGCGTCATGCCGATGCTCAAGGTCGACACGCGCAGAGCTTTCGGCAACAGCACCGTCTCGATCGGATAAGGCCAGTGATATCGGAGGCCGGGCTCGGCGTCGCGAACATATTTGCCGAAGCGCAGCACCACGCCGACCTCTTCGGATTGCACGCGAAAGAATCCCGACATCAGCCAGATCAGCGCGACGGCGACCAGCACCAGCACGATGCCGGCGCTGCTGAAATGACCGCCCGGCAGCAATTGCTGCAGCCGGTCCTGCGCGCGGCGCAGAAGGTCTTCAAGATCGGGCGGCCTCGGTCCCACCGGTTGCGGACCTGAGCCCCAGGGTCCTTTCGGACCCGAGCCCCAAGGGCCTCCGCCTTGATTCTTCCACGGCATCAACAATCTCCTCTGCGGGCTCAAGGGGCCAAGAACTCAACGACCAGGACGCCCAGCCTCGCAATCCGTCGGCTTTATAGGCGACGGCTCAAGCGCTTACAACGCGGCTTATGGCTCGAAGCAGCTAAGCCTGAGGCCACATTTGTCAATGTGAACATCGGATAATGCGGTTAATGCGGCTTTCGCCGTATATAAGTCACATAGGAAAAGCTGGCGCTGTCGTCCGGACCGGCCGGATTCCGCACCCGCGCCGCTTCCTGCCAGTGAGCCGCATCGATGGCAGGAAAACAGGTATCGCCTTCAGGACGGGCATGGACTTCGGTCACTTCCAGACGATCGGCATGATCGATCCATTGCATATAAATGTCCGCACCGCCGATCACCGCGATCGCGGTGGCGAAACGCCGCAGCGCGTCGCCGGTCGCAACCGCGCGGGCATCGTCGAGCGACGTCGTCACCACCGCACCGGCCGCGGAAAAATCCGCATCGCGCGTCAGCACGATATTGGTCCGGCCGGGCAGCGGCCGGCGCAGCGAGACAAAGGTCTTGCGGCCCATCACCACGGGCTTTGCCATCGTCATCGCCTTGAAGCGCTGCATGTCGGATTTCAGCCGCCACGGAATCGCGCCGCCGGCGCCGATCACGCCATTGTCGGCGATCGCGACGATGAGGACGATTTCAGGACGCGCGTTGAGGGCAGCGGTCACACCGCGACCTCAGCCTTGATATGCGGGTGCGGGTCGTAGCCTTCGAGCGCGAAATCCTCGTAGCGGAAGCCGAAAATATCCTTCACCTCGGAATTGATCTTCATCACCGGCAACGGGCGCGTCGGCCGCGTCAATTGCAGCCGCGCCTGTTCGAGGTGGTTCGAATAAAGGTGCGCGTCGCCGAGCGAATGCACGAAATCGCCGGGCTTCAATCCCGTCACCTGCGCGACCATCATCGTCAGCAGCGCATAGGAGGCGATGTTGAAGGGCACGCCGAGGAACACATCGCCCGAGCGCTGATAGAGCTGGCACGACAATTTGCCGTTGGCGACATAGAACTGGAACAGACAGTGGCAGGGCGGCAGCGCCATCCGATCGACATCGGCCGGGTTCCAGGCGCTGACGATCAGGCGCCGCGAATCCGGATTGCGCCTAATCATGTCGACGACATTGGCAATCTGGTCGATGCTGCGTCCGTCCGGCGCCGGCCAGGAACGCCATTGCGATCCATAGACCGGGCCGAGATCGCCATTGGCGTCGGCCCATTCGTCCCAGATCGTGACGCCATTGTCCCTGAGATATTTGACGTTGGTGTCGCCCTTCAGGAACCACAACAGCTCATGCACGATCGCCTTCAGCGGCAGGCGCTTGGTCGTCAGCATCGGGAATCCGGCCGACAGGTTGAAGCGCATCTGATGGCCGAAGATCGACAGCGTGCCGGTGCCGGTACGGTCGTGCTTCTCCGCGCCGTCGGAGAGAATCCGTTCGAGCAGATCGTGATATTGATTCATGACGTGCAGTCCTCAAGAGGACAATCTCTTAACGGCCGGACCGGGCAACCGGCACAATGATTCGGCCGCAAACCGTAATTATACCCGGAAAAATGAGCATCCGCCCCGCTTCCGGCAAGGCCGGATCACGCATGGCCTCATCCCAAAAGGCCGGCGAAACCGACGCATCCTCCGGCCAGCAGCAGCCAGAGCGGATTAAGCCGGGTGGTGGCGGCCAGCACCGCGGCGCCGGCCGTCACCAGGATCGCGGCCCAGGTCCGGTCCGAGGTCTGCGCCAGAATGAAACCGCTCGCGGCCATCAGCCCGATCGACAACGGAACCAGCGCGGCCTGGATGATCGAGGGCCAGCGCGAGCGGGTTGAGCGGGTGAGAAAGCGGCTGACGCAATAAGCCAGCACCGCGGTCGGAAGGCACATCGCAACCGTTGCGACCAGCGCGCCGCCGAGGCCGGCGACGGCATAACCGATCAGCGTCACGATCAAGACGTTCGGCCCAGGCGAGAGCTGCGAGATCGCGAACAAATCGGTGAACTGCTTGTCGCTCATCCAGTGATGAACGTCGACCGCGACCCGGTGCATTTCGGGAATCGCCGAATTCGCCCCGCCGACCGCGAACAGCGACATCACGGCGAAGGTCCACGCCAGTGTCAGGATCGGACTGCCCTGCGGATTCATATGGCTGCCCGCCGGCGCATGACGAGGGTGACGGCGATGCTGGCCGGCACAGCCACCAGCAGCACCGCCGGCAACGGCAACCGCACCAGCCCGATCGCGACGAACACCGCCAGCAGGACGATGAGCCCCACGGCATCGCGCCGCTTGAACAGCGGCAGCATCATCCTGAACATCACCGAGAACAAAAGGCCCACGGCGGCGCAGGACACGCCGGCCAGAATCCGCCGCAGCGCATCGACATCGCCGAACCGTGAATACAGCGTCGCCAGAGTCGTCATGATCACGAGCGGAGGGCCCAGCAGCCCGGCAAAGGCCGCGATGCCGCCGGCGATCCCGCGAAACCGCGAACCGAACACCATCGACAGGTTGACGATGTTGGGACCCGGCAGGAAATGACACAGCGCGAAGGTCTCGTTGAATTCGTCCGCCGTCATCCAGCGATGCTGTTCGACGATGGCGCGCCGCGCGAACACCAGCACGCCGCCGAACCCCGCCAGCGACATTTTGGCGAACGCGACAAACAGCGCGATCAGGCTGGGAGGCGGCGATGTCAAATGATCCGGCGCCGGAACGGCGGCCAGGGAGGAATCCGCAGGCATGGTTTGAGGTGTAGAATGGCGACCGCCCGAGGCCAACCCATATTCCGCTCTATCCACCCATGCGGCTATTTCCGACCGGAACCGTCTCGCGCCGCTCCCGGTTCAAGACCCCGGTTCAAGACCGATGTCCCGAAAATATCTCTCCAGGGCGCCGGTCTCGCCGGCCGAGACGATCGCCCCGACATAGCCGTCGGGACGCACCAGCACCCAATCACCGGATGCCAAAGCATAGGCCTGGCGCAGATAGCCGCCCTCATCAGACATATCGCCGCGCGGACCGAACATATGGATGTGCAGTCCCGGGCGCGGCGGCACGGCATCGCGCACGGCCTCATAGCCCAACAGCGTCCAGTGTGGACCCTTGAACAGTTCGAACAGGCGTATTGGCTGTCCGGCAGCGCCGCGAAGCGGCGCGTCGGGCGCGCGATCGCCCGCGAGCAGGCCGCCGCTGCGTTCCGGCTGTTCCAGCGCAAGCGATGAATCGGGATAACCGAGGTCGAGCTGGTGGACTTCGCGGCCGCGCCGCATCTCGCCTTGTCTGGCGGCATCGAGCAGTTTGGTGGCGAGACCAAGCATGCCCGCCGCAACCGGCCGGCGTTCTTCCTCGTAGCTGTCGAGCAGTGCGCCGGGGGCGCCGGCGAGGACCGCCGCCAGTTTCCAGCCGAGATTATAGGCGTCCTGAACGCTGGTGTTGAGACCCTGGCCGCCGGTCGGCGGATGGATATGGGCGGCGTCACCGACCAGGAACACGCGGCCGACGCGGTAGCGATCCGCCAGCCGCGCGTTCATGGTGAAGGCCGATGCCCAGGACACCGATTGGATGCGAATATCATCGCGGCCGGTGCGCTCGGCCACCATGGTCGAAAGCCCTTCGGCGGAGAGATCGACCTCGCCTTCGAGCGCAACCGGCGCCTGCAGCTGGAACAGTTCGGTTCCGGCCAGCGGGCATAGCGACATCTGCCGGTCCATCGCGCCTTCGTTGAAGCGGTGCCATGCATCGCGTCCCAACCCGGTCAGGACGACATCGGCCACCACGGCGCGGACACCGAGCGTCTTGCCCGGAAAGCCGATGCCGAGCGCGTGGCGCACGAAGCTGCGGCCGCCATCGGCGCCGGCCAGATAGCGCACGCGAACGACCTCCTCGCCGGCAGGGCCGACCAGCCGCGCCGTCACGCCATCCTGGTCCTGCTCTATTCCGACCAGTTCGCATCCGAACTCCGGCCGGTGCCCGAGTTCGACAAGGCGTTCGCGCATCACGCGTTCGGTCAGGAACTGCGGCACCATCAGCGGGATTTGAAAGGGCTCGGCCGATGTCGGATCCTGGCGCTCGACGACATCGGACTCAGCGAAGCTGCCGTCCGCGCGGTATTCCCGTTGCGGCGGATAGAAACCTCCGGCCGCGACAACCCGGTCGAGAATGCCGAGATCCTCGAACACCTCCTGGGTGCGCGGCTGGATGCCCTTGCCCCGCGAGCCGCGGAAGGGATCGTCCATCTTCTCGATCAGGCGGAAGGAAACGCCCCGCCGCGCCAGATCTATCGCCAGCGTCAAGCCCGCGGCTCCGGCGCCGCAGACCAATACGTCGCATGCGAAATCCTCTGTCATCGCCATCTCCATATGTGTATTATGCACATAATTGGAGATAAGGCATGCCGTCAAGGAAAAATGTGCAAAATACACATATATCGGAACAGATCCGGGCGCTTCACGAGGCGTTGATCGATATCGTCAGTGTCATGAACCGCCCCCAGCGCGACGAGATGATGGTCCGGGAAGCCGGCATATCGCTCGACCGCGCCCTGTTTCCGCTGCTTGTCGGCATCGAACGGCTCGGCCCGATCGGAATCGTCGATCTCGCCGACCGGGTCGGGCGCGACTACACCACCGTCAGCCGGCAGGTCTCGAAATTGGAGGGTCTCGGCCTTGTCGAACGCCAGGCCGGCGCCGCCGATCGTCGTGTCCGGGAAGCGATCGTGACGCCAAAGGGCAAGGCCATGACCGACGCCGTCGATACGGCACGGGAACGGATCGGCAGCGCTATTTTCGCGACCTGGGATGAACGCGACGTCGAGGAGTTGATACGGCTGATGCGAAAATTCGCCGACGCCGTGACCGCCGACCCGCCCAGCGATCCGGCAAGCCCCCCGTGACCTGTAATTAAAGGCAGCAAATCAGAGGCGGCCCATCGCAGATAGGCCGGCCCCTGCCCGCATTCAGGCTCTATTTTTCCCGATCTTTGCACCCTATATTGAGGGTGCCGGCTTGCCGGCTATGGAAATAAATGGCCGTCGCAATAAACCATTCGGACCCGGGGGCAGCACCCGGCGCCTCCACCAAAGCCCGCGATCAGTCCTGGCGGGTTTTGGCGGGGGCGAAACAGGATCGACGAGGGCGTAAAGGGCGTGTTTTTTCTCGGTATGGTTCCGCCGTTATCGGGCTATGCAATAGTTGCAAACGACAACTATGCTCCGGTTGCTCAGGCTGCGTAACGCAGTTTGAAAAACCACTTTAAAGCCCTGGCGGGTTAAGCTCCGTCAGGCGGGGTTCGGAGGCACCTGGCAACAGAAGCCTCCACTTTATCCGCCTTGTTCCGGTCCGTTTCCGCCGTCATTTACACCGGCCTTGGCTGCTGACCTCGGCCCGTGGCAGGAGTAATATGCAGGCGAGTCGGACGTTCGGCGCCGCGGCTGACCAGCCGGCGGCCCTTGATGGGATGCGGCCCTGACGGGACTTCCCGGGGGCAGGATCGCAATCGAGGATCAACGTACGGGATCAAAGGACAGGATCGAAACGACATGCCGACCGATCACATCCGATATGACGTGCTGGCGCGCGACGCGCTGCGTGGCGTGCTGCGCCGCGTCCTGACCGACGCCGCCGAGCATGGCCTGCCCGGAGAACATCATTTCTTCATTACCTTCGTTTCCACCGCCGACGGCGTGAAGATCTCGCCGCGGCTGCTGGCGCAATATCCCGAAGAGATGACCATCATCCTGCAACATCAGTTCTGGGATCTTGCGGTGCTCGAGGATCGCTTCGAAGTCGGCCTGTCATTCGGCGGCATTCCCGAACGTCTGGTGGTCCCTTTCAATGCCATCAAGAACTTCTTCGATCCGTCGGTGAAGTTCGGCTTGACGTTCGAAACCTCCGATGAGCCGGAAGAAGAAGGCTCGGCAGAAAAACTGCCTGCGATCGCCACACCCGCGCCGGTCCCGGCACCGATTTCGGCCTCTGAAACCGATGCCGAACAAGAGGACGAGCCCGCAAAGCCGAGCGAAGGCGCCGAGGTCGTCCGGCTGGACCGTTTTCGCAAGAAATAGTTCCGCGAAACAATCTGCGCGCAAAGAAAAAGCATCAAAACAAAATGTGAGAGCCCGGTTCTGATTCAATCGGAACCGATAAGGTTCTAGGATATCCGCTCGCCACTCACGGCGCGACGGATATTCACGCATGGCTCGATCATCAACTTCAGCACCATCCACCCGGTCGGAGACCGACAGCTTCGGCCCGATCGACGTTCCCGCCGACCGTTACTGGGGCGCGCAGACCGAACGGTCGCGGCGAAACTTTCGCATCGGGCAGGACCGGATGCCGCTGCCGATCATTCGCGCGCTCGGCATCGTCAAGCTGGCTGCGGCTGAAACCAATCGCGAACTAGGGCTGCTCGACCAGCGCCGCGCCCGCGCCATCATCCGCGCCGCGCGCGAGGTGATCGACGGCGAACTCGACGATCATTTTCCGCTGGTCGTATGGCAGACCGGATCCGGCACCCAGAGCAACATGAATCTCAACGAGGTGATCGCCAACCGCGCCAATGAACTGCTCGGCGGCAAACTGGGCGCCAAACAGCCGGTTCATCCCAACGACCACGTCAATATGAGCCAGTCCTCGAACGACTCATTTCCGACCGCGATGCATATTGCGGCGGCCACGCATATTCTCGGCGATCTTGTTCCCGCGCTCGATATGCTTCGCCGCACCCTGCGCCAGAAGGAAAAGGCCTTCGCCGCAATCGTCAAAATCGGCCGGACCCATACCCAGGACGCGACGCCGCTCACGCTCGGGCAGGAGTTTTCCGGCTATGCCGCGCAGGTCGAAAGCGCCATCGCGCGGCTCAACGCCGCCGTGAAAGATTTATATCCGCTGGCGCAAGGCGGCACCGCGGTGGGAACCGGGCTCAATTCGAAGCCGAAATTCGCAAGATCGTTCGCAAAGCATGCCGCCGCGATCACCAAACTGCCGTTCACCAGCGCCGCCAACAAATTCGAGGCGCTGGCCTCCAATGACGCCTATGTTTTCGTCCACGGCGCCATCAATTCGGCGGCGACCGGCCTGTTCAAGATCGCCAACGACATTCGCCTGCTCGGGTCGGGCCCGCGTTCCGGCCTTGGCGAACTAATTCTGCCCGAAAACGAGCCGGGTTCCTCGATCATGCCTGGTAAGGTCAATCCGACTCAGTGCGAAGCGATGACCATGGTATGCTGTCAGGTATTCGGCAATCACACCGCCATCACGGTGGCCGGCAGCCAGGGACATTTCGAACTTAATGTCTATAAGCCGGTACTGGCATATTGTATGATGCATTCCATACAATTGCTGTCCGACGTCGTCCGTTCGTTTACGGAGAACTGCGTCAAAGGAATACGCGCCGACGAAAAACGCATCCGGGAACTCATGGAGCGTTCGCTGATGCTGGTGACCGCGCTTGCGCCCAAAATTGGCTACGACAACGCAGCAAAAGTCGCCAAATCCGCCCACACCCGCGGAACCACCTTGAAAGAAGAGGCGGTGCGCCTCGGATTCGTCTCCGAAGCGGAGTTCGACCGGCTGGTCCAGCCGAGCAAAATGACGCACCCCGGCTGATCACGGTACGGCGATCTCCGGGAAACTACCGGTACTAAGATAAGTATGATGCATAATACCTAAAGACTGAGGCGCATCCCGCTGTTAGCACCGCGCTTTCGCATGTTAGAGCACAACTTATTTTGGTTTTCGCAGAGCGAAGCTTATTCTTTGATGCTATCAGAGAGTCATCATGGGGATTTCCTTAAATGACAATTGAACAGGCCCTTGCCCAAGGCGAAAGCTCACGCCTTCGTGAAAAGATCACACGCCTGCCATTTGCTGGATGATGGAGGGCGAGCATGGGGGATGTGGTCAATCTGAAGCGATTTAAGAAACGAAGCGAACGCGAGCAGACGGCGAAGCAAGCCGAAACCAACAGGATGCGGTTCGGCCGAACCAAATCCGAACGCGCGCGCGACGAACAGCATGCCAGCCGCGCCAGCGATTTTCTCGACCGACACCATATCGACGGCGAGGACGCTTCATGAAATCGCCCGTCGTCAAACGATCAATCGTGGTCGCAGGCCACAAGACCAGCGTCAGCCTCGAAGAAGCGTTCTGGAACGGCATGAAAGAAATTTCAGGCCTTCGCGACATGACGCTGTCGGAACTGGTGGGCGAGATCGACAGCAACCGCCAGCAAGGCAACCTGTCTTCGGCGATTAGGCTTTTCGTGCTCGACTATTTCCGCACGCGGGCGCTTGCCGTGACGCCACCCGCCGCCATGGCGGAGTCCAAACCGCAAGCCTGAGCGGGATGACTTTTCTTCGAATCTTCATCCGGCTCCGGCTCTGACTCCATTTGAGCATGATCTTCCGCGCAAACGCGTTCCGCGTTTGTCAGGAGGAAAAACCGATCCCCGGTTTTCCGGATCATGCCTGGCCGCCTCCCATCGCTTCGATCACGGTGCGAGCGGCCTGTTTGTCCCCGCTTTATCCCTACAGTTTATAATCGCTCTAAGGTAAAGCCTCATTGCGGTCGCTGCGCTTGACCTATCAGCCGCCCGCGGGAAAGACAGAGCATGGCCAATAACGGACATGATGATCGCCCTCACCTGCCGCTAGGGTTGGCCAAGCGCGGCTATGCGGGCGTGATCCACCATATCGCCGCCGGTGACGCCAGCTCCGCTTTGTCGGCCGTTGAACTCGAAAGCCGGTTGATCGAACTCGGCTTCGTCGAGGGCGCCAGGGTCCAGGTGCTGCACGAGGGCGTGATCGGGCGCGATCCCATCGCGGTCCGCGTCGAGAACGTTACCATCGCGGTGCGCCGGCGCGAGGCGATGGCCATCATCGTGGCCTGACGAACGGTAAAGTGCGATGGAAGCCCCGTTGATGCATCTTGCCCTGGTGGGCACGCCGAACAGCGGCAAGACCTCGCTTTTCAACGCCCTCACCGGCAGCCGTCAGAAGGTCGCGAACTATCCCGGCGTCACCGTCGAGCGCAAGGAAGGCTCGTTCGTCACCCCGCTGGGACGCCAGATTTCGCTGGTCGATTTGCCCGGCACCTACTCGTTGCGCGGCCGCAGCCCGGATGAAGAGATCACCCGCGATGTCGTGCTCGGCCGCACCGCCGGCGAAGCCATGCCGGACCTCGTGCTCTGCGTGGCCGACTCCACCAATCTGCGGCTGACGATTCGCCTCGTGCTCGAGCTCAAGAGCACCGGCCGGCCGCTGATGCTGGTGCTCAACATGTTCGACATCGCCACCCGCCGCGGCGTCACGGTGGATGTGGCGAAACTGTCCGAGGCGCTCGGCGTGCCGGTCGTCACCTCGATCGCGGTGCGCAAGGGCGGCACCGCCGATCTGTTGCGCCGGACCGACGAGATCATCGCCGCGCAGGCGCCGGTCGCGTTCCAGCAAAATCGCTGGCAGCCGCTGACGGTCGCGCAATTGCGCGCCACCCAGCGCGAGGCCGACCGCATCATCGCGGCGACCATCAGCCTGCCGACCAAACCCGATACCTGGACGGCGCGGGTCGATGCCTGGGTGCTGCACCCCATCGCCGGACTTCTGATCCTGCTGCTGCTGCTGTTCGTGATGTTCCAGGCGGTGTTTGCATGGGCCCAGCCGCTGATGGACCTGCTGCAAGCGGCCTTCGACGCCGTAGGCCAACTGGTCCAGGACACGCTGCCCGCGGGCCTGCTGCAAAGCTTCCTGCAAAACGGCGTGATCTCCGGCGTCGGCAGCGTCATCGTGTTCCTGCCGCAGATCGTCATCATCTTCCTGTTCATCCTGCTCCTGGAAGATTTCGGCTACATGGCGCGGGCGGCGTTCCTGATGGACCGCATCATGGGCGGCGCCGGCCTGCACGGCCGCGCCTTCATTCCGCTGCTCTCCAGTTTCGCCTGCGCCATCCCCGGCATCATGGCGACGCGGGTGATCGACAACCGCCGCGACCGGCTGACCACGATCCTGATCGCGCCGCTGATGACCTGTTCGGCGCGCATTCCGGTCTATACGCTGATCATCTCGGCCTTCATTCCATCCAGACTGATCTGGGGCTGGATCAATCTGCAAGGTCTGGTGATGTTCGGCCTCTACGCGGTCGGCATCGCCAGCGCCTTGGGGGTGTCGTTCCTGATCAAATTCTTCATGCTGCGCGACTACGCGCCGGCGCCGTTCATGCTGGAATTGCCGGACTACAAATTGCCGCGCGCACGCAGCGTCGCGATCGGCGTCTACACCCGCGCGAAGATGTTCCTGCAGCGCGCCGGCACCACGATCTTCTCGATGATGGTACTGATCTGGTTCCTGGCGTCGTTTCCGACCGCCCCGGCCAGCGCGACCGATCCGGCCATCAACTACAGTTTCGCCGCCATGATCGGCAAGGCGATCGCGCCGCTGCTGGCGCCGATCGGCTTCAACTGGCAGATCGCGGTGGCGCTGATCCCGGGCATGGCGGCGCGGGAAGTCGCGGTCGCAGCCCTCGGCACCGTCTATGCCATCGAGGGCGGCAAGGAAGCGGCCGACCAGATCGGACAGGTGCTCGCCACCAAATGGAGCCTGGCGACGGCGCTGTCGCTGTTGGCCTGGTATATCTTCGCGCCGCAATGCGCCTCCACGCTGGCCGTCATCCGCCGCGAGACCGGAAGCTCGAAATGGATGGCGGTGACGTTCGCCTATATGCTCGTCCTCGCCTACCTTGCGAGCCTCTCCACCTACAACATCGCCTGCGCCCTCGGCGCCGGGTGAAGTGTTCGTTCGCGTAATCCGTTTACGGCGACACGGCCGATAGCGCGAGCAGCGACAGCAACAGCGCCGGCGGCATCACCACCAGGCCGAGCCTGAGAAATTGCACGGCGCCGACATGCTCGCCCTCGCGCCGCAACACGATCAGCCAGAGAATGGTGGCGAGCGACCCCGTCACCGACAGGTTCGGGCCGAGATCGACGCCGATCAGGATCGCGCCGGTGACATGCGCCGGCACCTGCGCGGCCTGGCTGGTGGTCGCGGCGATCAATCCCATCGGCAGATTGTTCAGGACGTTGGAGGCGACCGCGACCAGCACGCCTGACAGCCACGGCGTCAGCTGCGGCGCCGCGGCCGCGGCCTGTTTCAGGATCGTGGCCAAGGCCGGCAGCACGCCGGTCCGGTTCAGGCCCTCGACCAGGATGAACAGGCCGGCGACCAGCGGCAGCACCGACCACGAAATATCCTGCAAGACCGGAACGGGCGACCGGCGGCCGATCAGCAGCACCAGCGCCGCCACCGCGACGCCGGCGACGAAGGTCGGCAGTCCGAGATCCCGATCCATCGCCGAGGCCGCGATCAGCACCGCCGCCGTCAGCAGGATGCCAAACGCCGCCAATTTTCCGGCCGGCGCCAGCGGGGAAATCTCACCGATCCCGGCGACGGACGCCTTGAGCGCACCGCGCTGCGTCCATCTCAGCGCCAGGTAAGTTACGACGATCGCCGCCACCGACGGCAACCCAAAGAGGCGCAGCCAAGTCAGGAGCGGCGGCATCTGTTGGCCGAACACGACGAGGTTGGCGGGATTGGAGATCGGCAGCACGAAGCTTGCGGCATTGGCGATGAAAGCGCAGACGAACAGATAGGGCAGCGGCTCGACCTTCGCGGCGCGCGCCGCCGCATAGACCGCCGGCGTCAGCACCACCGCGGTGGCGTCGTTCGACAGCAGAACCGTCACCAGGATGCCGACGGCATAGACGATCAGAAACAGCCGTTTCGCCTGACCATGCGCATGCCGCACCGCCTGCGCCGCAAGCCAGTCGAACAGGCCTTCCTGGCGCGCCACTTCGGCCAGCATCATCGTGCCGATCAGGAACAGATAGACATCGGTGCCCTTGCCGGCGGCGGCCAGCGCGTCGCGCCAGGGCAGCAGATCGAACAGCACCAGCAACACGGCCCCAGTGACCGCCCAGATGAATTCCGGCAGGCGCCAGGGACGCGCGATCACGCCGAAGGTGGCGAGCGCGGCGATGCCCCAGGTCGCGGCGTCGGTCTCCGATATCGTCGCCGTCACGCCAAATCCGGTCACTGCGAAACGGCGGCCGGGGGCGTCAAGGGCAGCGGCGGACGCAGTTTCGGCGGGTGCGCCGCACCGGGCGCGGGGCGGATCTCGATCGGCGGCGGCAGCGGCGCGACCTGCTGACTGACAACCGGCGGAGGCGGAGCAGGCGGTGCCGGACGCGGCGCGGTGATCCTGGGCCGCAACGGAATCCGATGCGGCTCGCGGCCGGGCGAGGGCACGACGGAGGTCTGATCCGGCGGGTTCGCTGCAGCCGGCGGCCGCTCGCCGCGCTCGATCGCATCGAGCCGCCGGGTTTCGCGATCGATCGTGCGCACCGCGAGCCAGGACGACAGCGCCGAGACATCGATCGTGCGATCGAGCCTGTCAGGCGAGCCGGCGGCGAACAACTGGATTTCCGGATGACCGGTGGCGAAGCCCGCCGCCGTCGGCGCGAGGCTGGCGCGGATGTCGGCCTGGTCGGCGGGAATATCATAGCCGCCCGAAATGATCGCGCGCGCCCCCGGGGTGTCGAGCGTGGTGGCTTCGACGCGAAGCCGGCCGTCCCGGATCGTGAACGGAATTTGCGCCGAGTGGACCGGCAACGCGCCGCTCGACAGGATGGGATCGACGATCGGCCGCAGCCGGGCATCGTCGGTCGCCTGCCCGCTATCGCTGGCGCGGGCGGCGGCATCGAAGACGCGCGGATCCAGACCTGCGATGGTGGCGGAATCCAGCGTCACGGTGCCGTTGCCCGATAGCGCGCTCGCCAGCGCCGCGGCGCTGCGCCCCTGGGCCATCAGCGCCATCTGTAACGACACGCGGCCTGCCGGCATCGCCAACCCGCGGTAATGCAGCGCCGCGCCGTCGACGCCGTTGAGTTGGACCCGTGCGTTCAGCGCAATGCCGTCCGCGCCCGGTCTGGCGTCGATGGCGGCGGTCGCATCGCCGCCGCCGATCTTGCCTTTGATGGCATCGACGGTCAGCGACTGGCCATCGCTCTTGACGGTGCCGCTGACGGGACGCAACTCACCGCCACCGGGAAGCACGCCGCGCAACACCTCGAACGCGACGCGGCCTTGCCAGCCCTTCAGCAATCCGGCACCGAGCGGATCGGCGGCATCGCGCCCCTCGCTCCCGATCGCAAGCCGGAAGACCGGCACGAGATCGAGCGTGTCGAGGCCGAGCTCGCCGTCCACGTTCCTGGCATCGCCAAAGGTCACGGCCAGATGGCCACGCCACCGGGCTCCCGCAAGCGCGCCGTCGAGATCGTCGAAACTCAATCTGCGGCCGACGAGCGAGACCCGCGACGACAGGCTGGCGTTCTGCGCCAGCGGATCCGACGGCTTGAGGTCGAACAGCGGCGTCAGATTGACATGGCGGACCGTCAGGTTGACAGCGGCCCTGGCGTCCTTCCCGGGCTCTTGGGCCCAAGGTTCGGCGGTGCCCTGGGCTTCGGCATCGAGCCCTGAACCCGACAGCTTCGCCTTGAGCCGCAACGGCGCACCGAAAGTGCCCGCGATCGAGCCTTGGAATTGCAGCGGGCCATCGCCGGCCGCGACCGCACGATCGAGCCCCAACAGCGCCAGCAAGTCGCCGCCCCGCTGCGACGACAATTTCGATTCCAGACCAAACTCGCTCTGTTCGATCTGATCGAGATTCATCCCGCGCAAGGCTGCGACGGCGGGCGCGGCATTGAAGGTGATGGTGCCGCCGAACTGTGGCGCATCGAGATCGAGAACGGCACGCGCGCTGGCGCGGTCGGCGTGGCCGGTGTCCTTATCGAGATCGAGCGCAAGCTTCAGATGCGCGGCGCCATTGCCGCCCATCGCATCGAGTCGCGAGGCCAGCGCCGGCGCGAATGGCTTGATCGCTTCCGTGATCTGGCCGAGCGACGCCGCCGTCGAATTGAGCGCCAGCCGTCCGGTTGCGTTGACGCGATCGAAGCTGCCGGCGCCTTCCAGCAGCAGATGGCTCTCATCGCCGATCTTCAATCGATCGAGCGAGAACGTCTTCGGGCCGTAGCTGAACTTGGCCAGCAGCGGATGCAATTCCTGCCCGGCCGACACGGCGCGATCGATATCGAGCGAGATCGCGGCCTGGTCAGGCCACTCGCCTTGCGGTCCTGCGATCGAACGCAGCAAGGCGGTCGCGGCATCGAGGTCGAGACGGTCGGCCTTCAGCTCCGCCTCGAACCGCGAGCCGCCGCCTGCCGACGGGTTTGAGAACGCGGCCCGTCCTTCGACGGCGCCGCCGTCGATCTCGGCCTTCATGGCTTCGATGGCGATGCGGTCGGCGGCCGCGCTGACCTCGCCGTGCAGGCGCAGCGGCTTCTGGCTGCGGAAGGCGATGTCGCTGCGGCCTTGCAGCCAGGCCGCCAGCGTATCCGGATCGGACGATTCGACATCGAGCTGTTCCCTGAAGCCGCCGGCCGCACCGGCCGGCGCATCGATGCCGCTCAGCGAAACCTGGGTCGCGCCGGGCGCGCGGAAATTCAGCCGGTCGATGGTCCAGGAATCCGCTCCGGCGTCGGCATGCACTTCGCCGGTGATATTCTGCAACGGCCGTCCGCTCAGCATGATCTGCTCGGCGCTGAACTCGATCTGCGCCGGAATCGGCAGTTGCGGGACGGCGGCGACCAGCGCGCGCAGCCCGGGAAGCAGACGGAGCGGCGCGGCGGCCTTGTCGCTGTCCTTGTCTTTCGCCATCAGCCTGTCGGCGTCGAGCTGCCGCGCCGACAGCGAGACGTGCAGCAGAGGCGAGGCGCCGAAACGGATGTCGCCGAGGCCGATCAGTTTCAGCGCGCGATCCTCGGTGCCGTAGCCGGCCTCGATCTGCTCCAGCGTCGCGCCGGCCGGATCGGCCTTGACCTTGGCGACGATGCGCCAGGGCGTCTGCGACGATTCAGAGCCGGCAGGTTTCGCATCGGGTTTGGCGACGGCGGGCGTCGACAGCGTGAGCGCGCCGTCAAATTTCGGCGCGCGCGCGTCGAACCCCAATACGCCTTCGAGGTCGGCGGCGATGGCGCGGGCGCCGGGATCGATATTGAGATGAATGCGGGTGCCGTTGCCGTCCGGCGTCAGGCCGGACGACACCCGGAACGGATAGCGATCGCCATTGATCGTGACATTGCCGTCGCCGCGCACTGAACCGGCCAGCGAGCGCACATCGCCGCTGAAGGCGATATCGTTCAATTCGAGGGTGCTGCGGCTTGCGGCGTCATGCAGCGCGGCGCGGCCGGTGAGGTTCAAGCGGTCGATCGACAGCGCGCCCAAGCTGAACGCGCCGGTCGAGGCCGGCCAGTCGATCCGCCCCTGCCGGTCGAGCCCGAGATCGAGCGCCACGCCGTCGATGGTCAGTTCGGTCGCGCGCCATTGCCCGCGCATCAGATCGCCAAGGCTGAACTCGACGTCGAGCTTGTCGGCGCGAACCTTGCCGAGATCATTGGCGCCGCCGACCGTCACCGAGCGCAGCCGCAGCGACGGCGCCGGCAGCAGGCGTGCATCAAGCTCGCCGCCGACCCGTACCGGCGCGCCGATCACCCGCGTGGCCTCCGCCTCGAATTGCGGCCGGAACCTGTTCCAGTCGATGAAAAACGGCCCGACCAGGGCCGCCACCAGCGCAATGATCAAGGCAATCGCCAGTCCGAGCAGCGTCGTCTGCACGGCTTCTCCCCTTCCGCACGCTCCAGCGTTGTATCGCGTTTTCAAGCGAAGCGGGTACCGGTTCGCATGAAGAAAACGCGCCGAAACAAACCGAGGGCCGGTCTGGCCCCGCTCCTGCCCGGCGCCGCCCACCCGCCAGAGACTGTACGGCATAGTGCGCGGTCCCGCGCAGGATCATCCATCCGCGGCCACGCCGAAATCAATGCCGGAACACCGTTATATATAGAGATAAGTGTGGCGAAGTCACAGCCATGTGGCGTGACCGCTTGCCGCTGTCACCGGCGTACCGGCTGCGCCTTGAGGCTGCGAAGCGCGAAAGCCGGCCGCCATTCCGGATGGTCGGGATGCTCCAGCCGCAGGTCCGGAAGCCGCCGCAGCAGGGTCGCATTCGGGGGCCGACCGGAGACCTCCCGAATGCGTGACTGCCAAAATGCGTAACCGCTATCGGCAGATCGACCGGACAGAAACAACACTCTTTTTCACGATATTTCTATTTCCCCTGCTCGGCATATCGCCATACCTTCAAATGCAAACTATATGATTGCTGATTCCAGCCTGGTCTGGCCTTTTACGATTTTAATCAACGGAAAGCCTCTCAGTCTCCCAGCCTGTAATTCTCTTGGCCTGTCATTTTCCGGCTTGTGAGAGCGGTTCGGGAATCGATGACGTGATTGGTTATCGGAACAGTCCATCACGCGGTAACCGGCCGGGGCAATCCGCGTAACGCCTGCTCCGATAGCGAACAGGACAGCCGCGTGACGCGCCGCCGCAACAACATAAAAAGATCATGAACATCGACGCGAAGCGTGTGGCCGACAGCCACGACATCCGGCTCAATCTGTTTCTGGGATTGGCAAACTGGTCCCTCTTCCTCGATCACATCCCCAACGATGTGGTGAACCGGATCACGGCGAGGAATTACGGATTCAGCGGCGCGTCCGATCTGTTCATCTTTATCTCGGGCTATACCGCGGCAATCATCTACGCAAAGATCATGCTGGAGCGCGGCTTCATTATCGGCGCGACGCGGATCATCAAGCAGCTCGCGCATCTCTATGCCGCCTATATCGTGCTGTTCGTCACCTACATCGCCGCGATCGGATATGTCGCGGCCCAGTATTCTGCGCCAGACATCCTCAACGAATTCAACATCGCCGGCATCGTCGACCAGCCGATCCGGATCCTGGCGCACGGCCTGTTGCTGCAAGCCAAGCCGCTCAATCTCGACGTGCTTCAGCTATACGTCATGATGACGGCGATCCTCGTGCCGGTGATGTGGCTGCTGCTGCGCGCGCCCGACCTGACGATGGCCGAATCGGTCGCGCTCTATCTCGCCGCGCGCTGGTTCGAGTGGAATTTGTCGTCGTTTCCGGACGGAGACTGGTACTTCAACCCGTTCTGCTGGCAGTTGCTGTTCGTGCTCGGCGGCTGGCTCGCGCTGGGCGGCGCAAGGCGGCTGGCCCCCATGCTGAAATCGCCGTTCTTTCTTTATGCGGGGGTCGCGTATCTGATATTTGCGCTGGCCATGACGATGGCGGCGCGTTTTCCGGATTTCGGACGGATATTCCCGGCATGGCTGGTTGACGCGTTCAACCCGAACGACAAGGTCAATCTCGCGCCGTATCGCCTGCTGCACTTCCTGGTGCTGGCCTTCATCGTCACCCGCTTCGTCCGTAAGGACTCCCCGGCGTTGAAATCGCCGATCTTCAACCCGTTGATCAAATGCGGCGAGCAATCGCTGGCAGTGTTCTGCGTCGGCGTGCTTCTGTCCTTCCTCGGCAATTTTGCCTTGACGCTCAGCGCGGGCTCGTTGATCGAGCAGATCCTGGTGAGCATCAGCGGCATCGCGTGCATGACCTTTGTCGCCTATTATGTTTCCTGGTCCAAACAGCAGGACGTCTGGAAAGCAGCGGCCGCGCCTCACCCGCAGGCAGGTCCGCACCGCGGGCTGGATACGAGAGTTCCCGATGCGGGCGTTGCCGTTGGGGTTGTCTCCCACGGCGTTTTCGAACCAAAACCCGTCCCGGACCCGATCGAAGTCGATGCCGGTTCGCTCAACGAAACCGCGACAAAGCAAAACAGGAGGGCCCGGCTCTGATTCCATCAGAACCGGCAAGCCCGTTCCCGGCCTCAGCCTTAGTACACGCCGCCGAAGCAATGCAGCTCGATCCACGGCCCGCCATAATAGGTGCTGCCATTGATGTCGCCGATGCCGCCCCCGGTATAGGGGCCGTTGCAATAAGGCGGATTATAGAGCCGGGAATAGCGATAAGAGCGGTGGTGGTGTGCGCTTCGATAGGGCCGGGCCTGAAGGTCGAGATCGGCGGCCTCGGCGGAGGTGACGGATACGGATAATGGCATGCCGTTGCCCTGCGACCCATGCAGCGAGAATGGCGCCGTACACAGCAAGGCCGCAATCGCAAAGGTACCGATGCTCGAAATTTTCATGACTTTCTCCGTGTCAGGGCAACATCGTCAGGTTCTGGAATAGATCGGATCATCCCACCCATAGCATCCGACCGCAAGCGGCGGCGTCCCGGACGATCAGCAGGGCGCAAGCCCGAGTAACTTCACGACATTTTGGCGTGCAGGCGCATCCAGGGCGCAATGGTCCCGATACGCCATCTCATCCAGGCGGGCCCGGCACAAGACCTGCTAGAGCCTCGGTTCTGATGGAATCAGAACCGAGGCTCTATGTTTTTGTTTTGACGCGTTTTCTTCACGCGAACCGGAAGCCACTTCGCTCGAAAACGCTATCAGCGCAGATCGCAGCAGCCGCTGCGGCGCGAACCAATGATCGCCCTTTATGCATGCAGCCTATGAAAGGCGCGACCGATGCCCAAAAATTGGAGCGCTGACGGCAAGGGTTTGTGCGCCCCCAGACAAGCTTTCCTGTCCCGCCCATCCTAGCGTTGAATACCCGTCAGCTCTTGTCGAGCGCGTCTGCTCGTCAGCAACAGAGGAGTCCGTTCCATGATAGCAAGAAATCCGTTCGGTCACGTGGGCAACTTCCGAAGCACAATCGGATGGGCCCGCTGGTCCCGCAACATCGCGTTCATCGCGGCCTGTTTGATCGCCATTGGCCTTCCGGGATACGCGAAAGCGGCAGCCCCGGCCGGATGCACGGAGTTGCAGGCGAAATACCCGGCCTGGAAAGGCAAGACGCTGGTCAACGCGATCAATCCGCACACGCCCGGCTATGAAGCGATCGATCCGAAGGACCCGGACAAATATGTCGGCTTCGACATCGATCTCGGCGAGGCGATCGGCGAATGCCTCGGCTTCAAGCTGACCTACAAGCCGGTGACGTTCGCCGCCTTGCTGACGACGCTGGCCAGCGGACAGGCCGATATCGTGATCTCGGATATCTACGCCACCGAAGAACGCGCCAAGGCGGCCGACTTCATCACCTATTCGAAAGTGTTCGACGGCGTTCTGGTCGCCAAGGGCAATCCGAAGAAGATCGACGGCATCAACATGTCGATGTGCGGCGCTGCGGCCGCAGAAAATACCGGCTTCGTCGAAGTGCCTCTGGTCCAGGACCTCGCGCCGAAATGCAAGGCCGCCGGCAAGCCCGAACCGACGCTCCAGCTCTACGACAACAACGCCAACTGCATCCAGGCGATCCTCGCCGGCCGCGCCGACACCTATGTCAACGACGTCAACACCGTCGACCAGGCGGTGAAGGCCAATCCCGACAAACTGGAAAAGGCGATCGCGGTGACGATCCCCTATTCGGTCGGCATCGGCGTGCCAAAGGACAAGCCTGAATTCCGCGACGCGGTGCTGGCGGCGCTGATCCTGGTGCAGAAGGCCGGCACGCATATGGCCCTGCTCAAGAAGTGGGATCTCGACGTCAACAACTTCAAGGAACCGGACATTCTCTCGGTCAAATGATGTCGCTGTTTCTTCACTATCTCAGCCTGCCGTACCTGATCACGGGCATCTGGTTCACCCTCGCGGTGACGGCCCTCGGTCTGGCCGGCGGGCTGATCCTCGGCGTGTTCCTCGCGGCGATGCAGCTCAGCCGGTTCTGGATGCTGGCTGCCTTCGCTCGGGGCTACACCGTAATCTTCCGCGGCACGCCGCTGATCCTGCAAATGGTGTTCGCTTATGACGCGCTGCCGCAGATCGGCCTCAAGCTAAGCGCCATCGGCGCCGCCGGTCTGGCGCTCGCCGCCAACGAAGCGCCCTTCATCGCCGAAATGCTTCGCGCCGGCGTGCTCGGCGTCGACCGCGGACAGATCCTGGCCGGACAGGCGCTCGGCATGACGCCTTCTCTGCTGATGCGGCGCGTGATCGCGCCCCAGGCCATCCGCACCATGATTCCGGCGTTCGGCAACGAGACCGTCAGCGCCCTGAAGAACTCCTCGCTGGCGAGCGTGATCTCGGTGCAGGAGCTGACGCTGCGCAGCACACAGCTCGCCTCCTCGACCTTCGATTTCTTCTCAATCTTCTTTGCCTCCGGCCTGATCTATCTGCTGCTGACCACGGCTGTCAGCCTGATCCAGCTTGCCGTCGAGCGGATGCTCGATCTCGACCGGCCGCCGAGCGAGGACCGCCTGAGCCGGCTGATGCCCTGGTATCGCGCGCCGCTCACGCCGGAGCCGATCGGGCCAAAAGCCGCCGAGGCGAAATCAGGGCCTGCGCAGGCCGACAACATCATTCCTTACGCCGCCTCGAAGGACTCCAGGTCGACGCGGGCGGACCGGACCAAGCGGGCCGAAACGCTGGCGCACAACAATGTCGTCGTGAAGGTCGACGGCCTCTACAAGGCCTATGGTAAGCAGGCGGTTCTGGCCGGCGTCGATCTGACCGTGCGGGTCGGCGAAGTCATCGCCCTGCTCGGCCCGAGCGGGTCGGGCAAGAGCACGCTGCTCCGCTGCATCAATCATCTGGAGGGCTGGGATGCCGGCATCGTCATGGTCGGCGGCCGCCGGATGGGATTCAACGGCGACGGCAAGCTGCTGTCGCCGCGGGCCATCGCCGAAGAGCGCGCCAGCGTCGGCGTCGGCATGGTGTTCCAGCAATTCAATCTGTTTGCTCATTTGACCGCGCTGGAGAATGTCGCGGGCCCCCTGCGCTGGGTCCACGGCCTGTCGCGGATTGATGCAGAGCGCCGCGCACGCGAACTGCTCGAACGTGTCGGCCTCGGCCATCGCATGCAGGCATTGCCGCGGCACATGTCCGGCGGACAGCAGCAGCGGGTTGCGATCGCGCGCGCGATCGCGCCGAGCCCGTCCGTGCTGCTGCTCGACGAGCCGACCTCCGCGCTCGATCCGGAACTCGTCAACGAGGTGCTGGAAGTGATCCGCCGGCTTGCTGTCGAGGACGGCTTGACCATGATCATCTCCACGCATCAGTTGCGTTTCGCCGACGAGGTCGCCGACCGCGTGGTGTTTCTCAGCGACGGAACCGTCATCGAGGAAGGCCCCGCGCACGAAGTCCTCACCAATCCCCGCCATCCGGTCACGGCGCGTTTTCTCAGCGTGATGGAGGCCGACAAGCCCGTCTGAAGCGGACGCGTCAAGCCTTCGATACCAAGTCTTAGATACCGAGTCTTCGACAGAAGCCCGTTCTCAATTCAGCAAATTTACGTCAGTCATCCGAGGCCCTGCATGAAGCACCATCTCCTTCCCGTTTCGCCCGCCAACATTCACTGGGGCTATTTCAGCAAGAAGGTCGCGCCGGCCCTGACGTTGAAATCGGGAGATCGCGCCACCATCGAAACGCTGACGCATCACGCCAATGACGATTATGAGCGGATGATCGCCAACGATCCCGGCGCCGAGAGCGTGTTCCACTGGACCCGCGAGCACAAGGCGGTCGCCCGCCGCGGCGCCGGCCCGACCGAAGGACCGTTCCAGCGCGGCTCCGGCGAAGGCATCGGCGTGCATCTTCTGACCGGACCGGTCGCGATCGAGAACGCCGAGCCCGGCGACATTCTCGAGGTCCGCATTCTCGACATCCGGCCACGCCCGAGCTGCAACGCCTGCCACGCCGGAAAATGTTTCGGCTCCAACGTCGCCGCGTCGTGGGGATTTCACTATCATGATTTAATCGAGGAGCCGAAGCCGCGCGAGGTCGTCACGATCTTCGAGCTCGATACCTCCGGCGAGCCCTACGCCAAGGCGGTCTATAATTACATCTGGACGCCGCAGACCGATCCCGACGGCATCGTTCACCCGACCATCGATTATCCCGGCGTGCGCGTCGATCACACGCGGGTCAAGAAGCGCGAGAACATCCTGCCCAATGTCAGGGTGCCCGCCCGCCTGCATTTCGGCACCATGGGACTGGCGCCGGCGGAATCCGATTTCGTCAGCTCGATTCCGCCCGGCTATACCGGCGGCAATATCGACGACTGGCGCATCGGCAAGGGCGCGCGGATGTATTATCCGGTCGCGGTGCCGGGCGCGTTCTTCTCGGTCGGCGATCCCCACGCGGCGCAGGGCGACAGCGAGCTTGGCGGCACCGCGATCGAAACCTCGCTGACCGGCGATTTCGAATTCATCCTGCACAAGAACCGCGACCTCGGCGGCACGGTGCTGGAAGGACTGAGCCATCCGATGCTGGAAACCGACCAGCAATGGTCGATGTACGGCTTCACCTTTCCGAACTATCTGGCCGAACTGGGCCAGGACGCCCAGACCGACATCGTCAACCATTCAAGCCTGGACAAGGCGATGCGCGACGCCTTCCGCAAGCTGCGCCGCTTCCTGATGACCGTCCATCACATGAGCGAGGACGAGGCGATCGCGCTGATGTCGGTCGCCGCCGATTTCGGCGTGACCCAGGTGGTCGACGCCAATTGGGGCGTACACGGCTCGATCCGCAAAAACGTCTTCATGTGTACCTGACAAGAGCCGTATTCGGCCGCTGACGGCGATCCGGCGGCTTCCGGCTTGATTCTGGCACGGCCGTTGCTTCGAAATAAGCCCGTTTGCCTTGGCCGAAGCATGAGTATTCACGCCTTCACCAGCGAATCCTACCCGGAAAACGACCGAATCGAAGCCTGGCAGGACGTGCTGGGCGGATTCGGGCTGCGCTCTTCGCCGCTGTCGGCCCAGTATGGCGAATATGCCACGGCATTGTCGCGGGCCTCGCTGGACGGGGTCGGGCTGATGCGCTTTGCCGCAGGGCCGCAGGTGTTCTCGCCGCTGCCGCGGCGGGCCGACCTGCCGGTCGCGCTGGTGCCGGCCGAAGACGGCGCCGTGCTCAAGGCCGGCGGCTCGCCGCAGGCCGTTCCAGCCGGCCGCATCATCCTGCTCCCGCGCCAGAACGACTGGAACGTGACCTTTCATCGCGACATGCGCGCCATCGTGCTGTCGGTGACGGCCGAGAGTTTCGGCGGCCGCAAGATCAGCCTGCCGGAATGCCGGGACGCCGTCATCGTCGCACCGGGCGGGCTGGCCGACATTCTTCGCCACACGCTCGAGACCACCTCCGAAGCCCTGGAAAATCTGTCGTCGGACGACTGGAATACGATCCGGCTCGCGCTCGCCGAAATGCTGCTGACGCTGTCGCGCCAGAAGCTGTCGGCCACCGCGGACAGCGCCGGCATCGGCGCGCAGCCGGCGCTGCTGCATCGCATCTACGAGGCGATCGAACGCAAGCTCGGCGATCCCGACATCACGCCGGCGCGCATCGCGCAGATGGAAGGGATTTCGGAACGATACCTTCAGAAGCTGTTCGAAAGCACCGGCGACAATTTCACGCATTATCTGCGCGAGCGCCGGTTGCAGCGCTGCTGGGCCGATCTCGCCAACGCCGCCGAGGCGCATCGGTCGGTGTCCGACATCGCCTTCAGTTGCGGCTTCAGCGACGCGGCGCATTTCAGCCGCTCGTTCCGCGACCGCTTCGGCTTGTCGCCGCGGGCATTCCGGCAGCAGGAGATCGAACGGCTGTCGGACCGGGGCGTGCGCGCCGAACGGCGCGGCTGGCCGCAGGACGCCATCGCGCAATTGCGCCCGCACCGCCAGTCGCCGGTGATCGCGCCGGCCGAGCTTGAACCGGCGGCATCGACCCTGCCGCAGGGCGGCGCGCCGGCCCATCATCATCTGCCCGCCGACGCCGCGCATGTACATTGGGGATTTTTCAGCCGCGCGCTGAAGCCGCTGATCGAGATTGCCTCCGGCGACACCGTCACGGTCGAAACCCTGACCCAGCACGCCTCCGACGACCCAGAACTGATGATCAAGAACGATCCCGGCGCCGAAAGCGTGTTCCGCTGGACCGCGGAGGGCAAGGGCGTCGAGCGCCGCGGCGCAGGCCCGATGGACGCCTCGATCTACGGCCGCGGCGCCGGGGAAGGTTTCGGGGTCCACATCTGCACCGGACCGATCGCGGTCAAGGGCGCCGAACCCGGCGACGTGCTGGAAGTCCGCGTGCTCGACATCGTGCCGCGCCCGAGCCGCAATCCGGAATTCGAGGGACGGGTGTTCGGCAGCAGCGTCGCCGCCTGGTGGGGCTACCATTACGACGAGTTTCTCTCCGAGCCGAAGCCGCGCGAAGCCGTGACCATCTACGAGATCTTCAGCGGCGACGAACCGTATGCGCAGGCGCTCTATTCCTATCGCTGGCAGCCGCAGCGCGACCCGTCGGGCGTCCTGCATCAGACCTATGATTATCCCGGCGTGCCCGTCGCCGCCGGGACCATCCGGCGGCGGCACAACGTGCTCGACGGCGTCCGGATTCCGCTGCGGCTGCATTTCGGCGTCATTGGAGTGGCGCCGCGCGAGGCGGGCCTGGTCGATTCCGTGCCGCCGGCCTATTTCGGCGGCAACCTCGACAATTGGCGCCTGGGCAAGGACGCGGCGGTCTATCTTCCGGTTTCCGCGCCCGAAGCCCTGCTCTCGATCGGCGATCCGCACGCCGCGCAAGGCGATGGCGAACTGAGCGGCACCGCGATCGAATGTTCGATGACCGGGACGTTTCGCGTGGTGCTGCACAAGAAGGCCGATCTCGCCGGGCGGCCTTTCGCCGACCTGACCTATCCCCTGATCGAGACCGAGACCGACTGGGTGCTGACCGGATTCAGCCATCCGAATTACCTCGCCGAATTCGGCGAGAGGGGTCAAAGCGAAGTCTACGCGAAATCCTCGCTCGATCTCGCGATGAAGGACGCGTTCCGCAAGGTGCGGCGCTTCCTCATGAACACAAGGGGGCTGAGCGAGGACGAGGCGATCGCGCTGATCTCGGCGGCGGTGGATTTCGGCGTCACCCAGGTTGTCGACGGCAATTGGGGCGTCCATGCCATTTTGAGCAAGCGCCTGTTCACGAACTGAAAGAAAGCCAGATGAAATTTCACATGATTGCCGGCGGCCCGAAGCCGGTCGCGCCCTTCAGCCACGCGGTCGAGAGCGACGGCTTTGTGCTGATTACCGGCCAGATGCCGGATACGCCGGAGGCGCCCGGCGTTTTGCCCGGCGGCATCGTGGCCCAGACCCATGCCGTCATGGCCAATCTGAAAAAGGTGCTGAACGGCCTCGGACTCGATTTCGAGCATGTCGCGATGGCGCGGATCTATCTGACCCGTTTCAAGGAAGATTACCTCGCGATGAACGAGACCTATCGCAGCTATTTCGCGCCAGATCGCCTGCCCGCGCGCACCTGCGTCGGCGTCACCGGCCTCGCCTATGACGCCTTGATCGAGATCGACCTGATCGCACGACGCCCCTCAAGCTGACGCCGGGGCGGCTTCCCGGACGGCGCCGGCATCGTCCTTCAACAAGCGACGGAAAATTGCGCCTTAAGCCCATTCGGCGAAGTGTCGGTTCAGGGTTAATCAACCATTAATTTTGTTCTGCCAGTAGTTCCTCACCGCCCCTTCATCCGGCCCCCGCGGAGAACACCGATGGCATCGACATCGTCAACGATCAACATCTTCAGCATTCTGCAATCGGCCTATACGGCCCCGACGCAGGCCTCGATCCCGCCCGGCTCGAAGTTTGCCAATGTCGATCCGACGCAATGGCAGGGCACCTGGAGCGGAACGGATTCCAACGGCAAGGCGGTTACGCTCACCATTTCCAATATCAACGGCTACCGCGCCAATGTCCGCTTTCAGACCGCGGATAGCGGCCTGCAAACCGGGCGCGTCTACATCAACACCAATGGCGTCTTCCGCATCGGCGATTCCCAGATGCAGCTCTCCAGCGCCGGCAAAATGACCATCAACACCGTGATCATCGATCCCACGACCGGCAATCAGTCAATGGAAACGGATTACGTCACGCTGCAGGGCAATGGCAGCAGCTCGACAAGCAGCAGCTCAGCAACAAGCAACGGCTCAATAACAGCATAAAAAACCGGGCTCTGAAGCGATCAGAGCCCGACTTTTTTGCCGGTGAGAATTCTTCGTCGAGCGTTCACGCCGCCGGCACGATCTTTCCGGGATTGAAGATATTCTGCGGATCGAGCGCCTGCTTCAGCGCCCGCATGGTCTCGATCGCTTCCGGGCCGAGTTCGGCCTCAAGGTATTTCTGCTTGCCCTGCCCGATGCCATGTTCGCCGGTGCAGGTGCCGCCCATCGCCTGCGCGCGCTCGACCAGCCGATGCATGAAGTCCTCGCCCCGCGCCATCTCGTCGGCATCGTCGACGTCGCACAACAGCGAGCAGTGGAAATTGCCGTCGCCGACATGGCCGACGATCGGCGATTGCAGCCGCAGCCTTTTCAAATCTTCTTCCGTCTCGGTGACGCAATCGGCGAGCCGCGAAATCGGCACGCAGACATCGGTCGCCACCACGCCGGCGCCGGGACGCAGCGCCTTCACCGACCAATAGGCATCGTGCCGTGCCTGCCACAATTTGGTGCGGTCCTCGGGCCGCGTGGTCCAGGTGAAATCCCCGCCGCCGCATTCGCCGGCGATCTCGGCGAAATTCTTCGACTGCTCGGCGACATCGTTCTCGCTGCCGTGGAATTCCAGCAGCAATAGCGGCGTCTCCGGCAGCGACAATTTCGAATAGGAATTGCAGGCGCGCACCTGCTCGGCATTGAGCAGTTCGATGCGCGCGACCGGAATGCCGGTCTGGATCGCCAGGATGGTCGCCTGGCAGGCACCGCGCACGGTCTCGAACGAACAGGCGGCGGCCGCGATGGTTTCGGGAATGCCGCGCAGCTTGATCGTGAGTTCGGAGATGATGCCGAGCGTGCCTTCGGCGCCGACGAACAGATGCGTCAGATCGTAACCGGCGGAGGATTTCTTGGCACGGGTGCCGGTGGTGATGATCTCGCCGTCGCCGCGCACCACTTTCAGCGCCAGCACGTTCTCGCGCATGGTGCCGTAGCGCACCGCATTGGTGCCCGACGCCCGGGTCGACGCCATGCCACCGAGCGAGGCATCGGCGCCGGGATCGATCGGAAAGAACACGCCCTGGTCGCGCAGATGCTCGTTCAGGGTCTTGCGGGTGATGCCGGGCTGGATCACGCAATCCAGATCCTCCGGATGTACCGCGAGCACCCGGTTCATATCGCGCAGGTCGATGCAGATGCCGCCGGCCGCCGCGTTGACCTGGCCTTCCAGCGAGGTGCCGGCGCCGAACGCGATCACCGGCACGCTGTGCCTGGCGCAGATCCGCACCACGTCCTGGATGTCCGCCGTCTCCTGCGCCATCACCACGGCGTCCGGCGGCTGCGATTTCAGCCATGTCGTGGTGTGGGCATGCTGGTCGCGCACCGCCTGCGAGGTGATCAGCCGGTTGCCGAACCGCGCCGCCAGCGCTTCCACCGCGCCGGCCAGGGCCTGCGGCTCCGGCCGCTTGGGATGATTGGTAATTGTCGTTGCCACGTAACTTCCTCCCGGACTTAACCGACCGTGACAAAGGATATATAGCGGGTCAATAGTTCATGGGTCGAACGAACGGGAAACAGAATGACCAGCACCGCCAGCGCCGACGAAGCCCTGCTCCGGCCCGCCCCGTTCCTGTCGTCGGTGATGCAGATCGAGCCGCAATGGATCGATTACAACGGCCATCTCAACATGGCCTATTACAACGTGATGTTCGACCGCGCCATCGACGAGTTATGGCTCCGGCTTGGGATAGGTCCCACCTATATGAAGGAGCGTCACGGCTCGACCTTCACCGCCGAATGTCATGTGCGCTATCTGCGCGAAATTCATTTGGGCGATCCGGTGCAGGTATCGATCCTGCTGGTCGACGCCGACGAAAAGCGCCTGCATACGTTTAAGGAATTGCGCCATGCCGAAGAAGGCTGGCTGTCGGCGACGTCGGAAAACATGTCGCTCCATATCGACATGGCGGCGCGCAAGACCGCGCCGTTTCCCGCCGATATCCGCGCCCGCATCACGGCCGTCGCCAACGCCCATGCCGGCGTGCCGCGCCCCGAGGGCATCGGACGCAGGATCGCGATGCCTTCGAAGTGACCCGCATGAGGCCTTGATGGTCACTCCGGCCTCATCCTTCGAGACGCTTGCCAGCGCAAGCTCCTCAGGATGAGGGATCAGCGCTAAACGCGGTTGCGTCCGCGCGCGAAGCCAATCACGGCCGAGACCAGAAACAGCACGATGGCGACAAAGAAGATGATCTTGGCGATTTCGATCGAGGCACCGGCGAGACCGCCGAAGCCCAGAATGCCGGCGATCAGCGCGATAATCAGGAAAGTAACGACCCAGCTCAGCATGTCAGGACCCCTGTTTTTTCATATTCCGTTTCGATCTCGGCGCGCCTTGGAAGCATCGCCGCATCGGCTGCGGGACCAATCCACCGCAAGAACGAAGGTTCCGCGCTATTCAAGGGGCTGAAACCGCAAAAAACCGCCGTTTTGCCGGAACGAAATCAGGGCGCAGGCGGAAACGGCGCCGGGATAACTCCTGTCAAAACGGCCGCAAATCCCTATATGCCGTTCATTCCTGCTATGAAGGCTCCCCTTCACGCCCTCACGGTGCCATCGTGGGGAAAAGACGATTCGCATGACCGAGCCCAACAGACTGACACCTCGCAGCGTCCCCGATCACCAGCCCGTTTCCGGCGGCATTGCCGCGCGCGCGCGGGCGGCCTCGACGCCGCCCTATCTCGCGGGCCTCAATCCGGAACAGCGCGAGGCGGTGGAGACGCTGGACGGACCGGTGCTGGTGCTGGCGGGCGCCGGCACCGGCAAGACCCGCGTGCTGACCTGCCGGATCGCCCATATCCTGAGCCAGGGCCGCGCCCGTCCCGGCGAAATCCTCTCGGTCACCTTCACCAACAAGGCCGCGCGCGAGATGAAGCTGCGGCTCGGCCAGATGCTGGGCCAGGCGGTCGAAGGCATGCCGTGGCTCGGCACCTTCCATTCGATCGGCGGCCGCATCCTGCGCAGCCATGCCGAGCTGGCGCAGCTGAAATCCAATTTCACCGTGCTCGATGTCGACGATCAGGTGCGGCTGCTGAAGCAATTGTTGCAGGCCGAAAATATCGACGAGAAGCGCTGGCCGGCCCGCATGCTGGCCGGCCTGATCGACGGCTGGAAGAACCGCGGCCTGACGCCCTCGCAAGTGCCGGCGGGCGAAGCCATCGTGTTCGGCAACGGCAAGGGCGGCAAGCTCTACAGCAGTTATCAGGAGCGGCTGAAGATCCTCAACGCCGCCGATTTCGGCGATCTGCTGCTGGAGAACATCCGGATCTTCCGCGAGCACCCGGACGTGCTGCGGCAATACCAGAGCCGCTTCAAGTTCATTCTGGTGGACGAATATCAGGACACCAACGTCGCGCAATATCTCTGGCTACGGCTATTGTCGCAGGCGCCTTCGAAACCGGGCGCGCCCCTGTCTTCCATTATTCCGGGATACACCGGTTCTGCCGTCGTTCCGACACACGCTGAAGGCGTGAACCCCGATGTGCCATTGCACATCAAAGAATCTGAAGATGAGGACAAACAATCCCAAGATTCCGGGTCTGCGCTTCCTGCGCATCCCGGAATGACCCCATCCACTCAGGCCGCCCCGTCCGCACCGCCCAAGAACATCTGCTGCGTCGGTGACGACGACCAGTCGATCTATGGCTGGCGCGGCGCGGAGGTCGACAACATCCTGCGCTTCGAGCACGATTTCCCCGGCGCCAAGGTGATCCGGCTGGAGCGCAATTACCGCTCCACCGGCCACATCCTGGCCGCCGCCTCGCATCTGATCGCGCATAACGAAAGCCGGCTCGGCAAGACGCTGCGTACCGAGGACGTCGACGGCGAAAAAGTCACCGTCACCGGCGCCTGGGATTCGGAAGAGGAAGCCCGCGCCATCGGCGAGGAGATCGAGGAACTGCAGCGCAGCGGCGAGAATCTCAACGAGATCGCGATCCTGGTGCGCGCCTCGTTCCAGATGCGCGAATTCGAAGACCGTTTCGTCACGCTCGGACTGTCCTATCGGGTGATCGGCGGCCCGCGCTTCTATGAGCGCGCGGAAATCCGCGACGCGCTGGCTTACTTACGCACCATCAACTCGCCGGCCGACGACCTCGCCTTCGAGCGCATCATCAACGTGCCGAAGCGCGGGCTCGGCGACGCCAGCGTGCAGATGCTGCACGACCACGCCCGCAAGCGCCGCATTCCGCTGTTCGAGGCCGCGCGCGCCGTGGTCGAGACCGACGAATTGAAGCCGAAGGCGCGCGGCGCGCTGCGCGATCTCATTGCGAGCTTCGACCGCTGGCGCGCCCAGCGCGAAGTGACCTCGCACACCGAACTGGCCGAAATCGTGCTCGACGAGAGCGGCTACACCGAGATGTGGCAGAAGGACCGTTCCGCCGACGCAGCCGGCCGGCTCGACAACCTGAAAGAGCTGGTGCGCTCGATGGAGGAGTTCGAGAACCTGCAAGGCTTCCTCGAACATATCTCGCTGGTGATGGACCGCGACGGCGGCGCCGACGAGCAGGCGGTATCCTTGATGACGCTGCATTCGGCCAAGGGGCTCGAATTCGGCAACGTCTTCCTGCCCGGCTGGGAGGAGGGCCTGTTTCCGAGCCAGCGCACGCTCGACGAACAGGGCCGCGCAGGGCTCGAGGAAGAGCGCCGCCTCGCCCATGTCGGCCTGACCCGCGCGCGGCGCCGCGCCAAGCTCTATTTCGCCACCAACCGGCGGATCCACGGCACCTGGTCGACCACGATCCCGTCGCGCTTTCTCGACGAATTGCCGGCCCACAACGTCGAAATCACGGAATCCAAGGGCGGCTCGGGCTGGGGCGGCGCCGGCGGCTACGGCCCCTCGCGCTTCGACAATGTGGAATCCTTTGGCTCCAGCTACACGACGCCGGGCTGGCAGCGGGCGCAGGCCAATCGCGCGCGCGGCCAGGAAAATCGGCAAGGCCAGGCGCGCGGCGGCTTCGACGAAAATCAGTCGCCCTTCTCAAGCCCGCGCGACGATTTTTCCCGCAACAAGCGCGGTCCGATGGTGATCGAAGGCGAACTGGTCGCGAAATCCACCGGCACGACCTCGGAATTCTCGCTGGATGACCGGGTCTTTCACCAGAAATTCGGCTACGGCCATGTGGTGAAGATCGACGGCAACAAGCTCACCATCGCCTTCGAAAAGGCCGGCGAGAAAAAGGTGGTCGATAGTTTCGTGGAGCGGATTTAGAGCATGATCCGGAAAAGTGGAAACCGGTTTTCCGAAAAGATCATGCTCAAAACACAGAGCGGGATGACTCATCGGTTCTGACTGCATCAGGACCGGGCTCTCATATTTTGTTTTGACTTTTGTTTTGACGCGTTCTCTTCACGCGAACCGCAATCCACTTCGCTCGAAAACGCGATAGCAGCGGCAACCCGCAAGGTTAAGAAATTCGGAATCCCCCGCGAACTCATTCTAATTTTAGCGAATTTTTAGAAACAATACTTAGCCACCAGCTTTACCAAAAACTTGTGCATGTGCGGTAGGGTTATCTCCGATACGGCTGTTGCGTATTTTACTGCGTTTTGAGGCCAGTCAAAATGAACGACGACATAAAATCCTTTCTAAGGGATCTCGACGATGCCATTTTGCGGGGCACCCCGGAACGGCGCAAGCGGGCATTGTGGCACGCGACCGATCTGTTGATCGCCGGCCGCTACAGCAACGAGGAGATCTCGACCTTCGGCGCCATCATCGAGCGGCTCGCCGACGAGATCGAAGTCAACGCCCGCGCCGAACTTTCCAGCCGGCTCGCCCGTTTCGACCAGGCGCCCATCAACGTCATCCACAAGCTTGCCTTCGATGATTCCATCGAAGTCGCCGGCCCCGTGCTTCGGGAGTCCGAGCAGCTCGATTCCGCAACGCTGGTCGCCAGCGCCAGCACCAAGGGCCAGCCATATCTGCTCGCGATCTCGGAGCGAAAATCGCTCGACGAGGACGTCACCGACGTGCTGGTCACGCGCGGCAATACCGGCGTGGTTAACACCGTCGTAAATAACAGCGGCGCACGGTTCTCGGATTTCGGCTTTCTGCACATGGTCAAGCGGGCCGAGGGCGATTCCATTCTCGCCGAGAATCTCGGCCTCCGTCATGACATCCCGCGGCAACTTTTCCAGCAATTGATCGCAAAGGCCTCGGACGACGTCAAAAGGCGGCTCAAAGACGAGCGCCCCGACATGGTCGACCAGATTCAGTCTTCGGTGACCGATGTCGCAGGCGAGTTGCAATCCAAATTCGGTCCCGCGTCGCGCAGTTATTACGTCGCGAAGCGGGTGGTGACGGCGCAGCACCGGCAGGGCAACCTGAACCAGGACAGCATATTCGAATACGCCCGTCTCCACAGGATCGACGAGGTCACGATCGGAATTTCCCTGCTGTGCTCGCTGCCCGGCGATGTGATCGAACGCGCTTTGTTCGACAGGAACCGGGAAACGCTGCTGATCCTGGCCAAGTCCCTCGACTTTTCTTGGGCGACGACGATGTCGCTGCTGTTCCTCGGCGCAAAGGATCACCGCCTGACGGCGCAGGAGCTGAACGACGCGGAGCGCGAGTTCAATCGCCTCACCGTCGAGACTTCCCGGATCGTTCTGGAATTCTATCAATCGCGCAAGAGCCCGGCGGGGTACGATTCCGACGCCAAGCGCCAGCCGGTTGTCATGCAGTAACGGCCGATCCGGAATCGGGGATATCACCATGAACATCATCGCATCCGATAAAGCCGCGCCTAACGGCCAGGGCCTCGAAGAACGAAGGCCCGAGGCAGCCCTCGATGCCGCCTGGAACACGCTCGAAGCCGCCTATGATCTCGGGGACGATGCGACCGTCCAGGCCTGCCGCCGGGTCATCGATGCGAGCCTGAACGGGACGGCCGCCTCCCCGTCCGACCTGCACATCGTCCAGCATTATTTCCGGTAAGGCCCGCCCCGGCGGGGCTTCGTTGCTATGGCGTTTCCGAGCGAAGCGGAATCCGGCTGGCAAGGAAAATACATCAAGGCAAAAACACCGGAGCCCAGCCTCGATTCCATCGAGACCGGGCTTTAGCGCATTTTGCAATTCTATGGCTTCATCCTTCGAGACGGCGCATTCGCGCCTCCTCAGGATGAGGTCCGCCTGGACCCTCATGGTGAGGAGCGCGGCAACGCGGCGCGTCTCCGGACGATGCGGAGCCCGTCATCGGGCGCGCATTCGCGACCCGTTGGCATCGCCTGGAAAACCACGAGGTCGCGGATATCCGGCCACGATTCAACCCAGCTACGATATGCTCTAAATATATTTCCGGAAAAAGTCCTGGCCTCGACGACCCGGGCCGCCATCGTTGCGAAATATTCCGGACGCAAACTTCGTCGATAAATACGCACGGCCCGCTCCGAAAACAATTGCGCAGCGGCCTTGCTATCCCCATCTAGGCATACCTGCCCCAAAAGCCGGCCGAACCGCCGCTTTACCCCTTCCCCATTTCCGACCCGGACTAACAAGCCCGCCATGTCTCCCATCATATCCGTCTCCAACCTGTCGAAGACCTACGCTTCCGGCTTCAGGGCTTTGAAGGGCATCAATCTCGAGATCCGGCGCGGCGAGATCTTTGCGCTGCTGGGGCCGAACGGCGCCGGCAAGACCACGCTGATCAGCATCATCTGCGGCATCGCCAACCCAAGCGAGGGCCGCGTATCGGTCGAAGGCCATGACATCGTCAAATCCTATCGCGCCGCGCGCGCGCTGATCGGGCTGGTGCCGCAGGAATTGCACACCGACGCCTTCGAGTCGGTGTGGGCGACCGTCAGCTTCAGCCGCGGCCTGTTCGGCAAGCCGAAAAATCCCGGCCATATCGAGAAGGTGCTGAAAGACCTGTCGCTATGGGACAAGAAGGACAGCAAGATCGTCACCTTGTCCGGCGGCATGAAGCGCCGGGTGATGATCGCCAAGGCGCTGTCGCACGAACCGCGGATCCTGTTCCTCGACGAGCCGACCGCGGGCGTCGACGTCGAATTGCGCAAGGGCATGTGGGAAGTGGTGCGGACGCTGCAAGCCTCCGGCGTCACCATCATCCTGACCACGCATTACATCGAGGAAGCCGAGCAGATGGCCGACCGGATCGGCGTCATCAACCATGGCGAGATCATCCTGGTCGAGGAAAAAGCGAGCCTGATGCAGAAGCTCGGCAAGAAACAGTTGAAGCTGCATCTGCAGGACGGCATCGACGCCGTGCCGGCGGCGCTTGCGGCCTATCATCTCGAACTGTCGAATGGAGGCACCGAACTGACCTACCATTACGACACCAAGGGCGACCGCACCGGCATTACCAGTCTGCTTGGCGATCTTCGCAACGCCGGCATCCGCTTCTACGATCTCGACACCACGCAGAGTTCGCTGGAAGACATCTTTGTCAGCCTGGTGAGGACGCCATGAATTCCGCCAGCCTGAATTTTCGTGCGATCCGCGCCATCTATCTGTTCGAAATGGCGCGGACCTGGCGCACGCTGCTGCAGAGCATCGTCTCGCCGGTGGTTTCGACCTCACTTTATTTCGTGGTGTTCGGCTCAGCGATCGGCTCGCGCATCACCCAGGTCGAGGGCGTCAGCTACGGCACCTTCATCGTGCCCGGCCTGGTGATGCTGTCGGTGCTGACGCAGAGCATCGCCAACGCGTCCTTCGGCATCTATTTTCCCAAATTCGTCGGCACGATCTACGAAATCCTGTCGGCGCCGATCTCGCATTTCGAAATCGTGCTGGGTTATGTCGGCGCCGCCGCCACCAAATCGATCGTGCTCGGCCTGATCATTCTCGTCACCGCCGGCCTGTTCGTGCCGCTGAAGATCCACCATCCGCTGTTCATGCTGCTGTTCCTGGTGCTGACGGCCGTGACCTTCAGCCTGTTCGGCTTCATCATCGGCATCTGGGCCGATGGCTTCGAGAAGCTGCAAATGATCCCGATGCTGGTGGTGACGCCGCTGACCTTCCTCGGCGGCAGCTTCTATTCTGTGAACATGCTGCCGCCGGTCTGGCGCACCATCACGCTGCTCAATCCCGTGGTCTATCTGATCTCCGGCTTCCGCTGGAGTTTTTACGATATCGCCGACGTCAGCGTCGGCTTGAGCATCGGCATGACGACGGCGTTCCTCGTCGTCTGCATGATCCTGGTGTGGTGGATCTTCAAGACCGGCTATCGGCTGAAGAACTGAGGCGTAGCGTCATTCGTTAATCGACGTCATTCCGGGGCGATGCAAAGCACCAACCCGGAATGACAATGCGCTATAAACAGAAACTACCGATAGCAGTGGAAGTGGCCGTAGCGGTCGTGAAAACCGTGGCAGCCGTGGCGCCAATGGCGATGCGGAATGCCGAGAACGCCGTCCACGGCGCCCACCGCGCCGCCGACACCCGCGCCGAGCGCACCGCCGACGACAGCGCCGACCGGGCCGGCCGCGCGGCCACCTTCACGCACACCTTCCTGGGCGCCGCCGACAATGCCCTGGGCGTGGCCGGGATGGGGCATCACCAACAAGGCCAGCGTAAGCGCGGCGGCCGCAAAATAGAGCCGCTGAGAGGGGCGGCTCGGCCGCGTCAGTGCCTTGATATTCATTTTCATCTTATGTCTTTCTTTGTACGTGACTGTCTCTGTGCGTGACGGTGTCGTGCCCAATTTGGGGCCTACTTGGCTGTACTAGAGTAACGTAGATGCGGCTAAAAAGTTGCGCTGGTATGACGAAGTAACGACCAAGTACATGCAGACCTCTCGAAAAATTAACCCGGCCCACCTCATCTACGCCTTGCTTGTGCCCGGAGACCGATTAACGATGGAGCCGGCAGGCCACTGGAACCAAAACCGGCTTCAGCGCATATTGATGCGGGGACGGTGAGAGCGGCGCTGAAATCGAGACGCTGCGATCGGGTCCCGGAGGCTGAAAGTAAAATGCGTTCCTTCCTTGTTGCGTTTGCCGGTCTGCTGCTGGCTGTCACGGCCGCGCAGGCCAAAGTCGAAATCACCGTCGACAAGAACAACCAGATGATGACCGTCGCGGTCGACGGCGTCGAGCGCTATCAGTGGCCGGTCTCGACCGGCAACCCGTCGCACGAAACGCCGAACGGCAGCTTCCGGACTTTCCGCATGGAGGCGGACCACTTCTCCAAGGAATTCGACGACGCGCCGATGCCGCATTCGATCTTTTTCACCCGGGTCGGTCACGCGATCCACGGCACGGAATCCGAAGGCAAGCTCGGCGTTCCGGTGTCGCATGGCTGCGTCCGTCTTTCCCGCGCCAACGCCACGACGCTCTATGCACTGGTGGAAAAGGAAGGCGTACTCAACACCACCGTGACGCTGACCGGTTCATCGCAGATCGCGCTGGCGCGGGTCGGGCGCAACCGGACCGCGGTCGCCCGCCGCGACATCGACTCCCAGGATGAGGGTTCGGCCGGCGAGCCCACAGCGCTGGTGCCGCAGCAGCCGGCAGCCGGTCAATACGCGCAGCATCCGGACGACGGCTACATCTATCCGGCTGATGGAAGTTCGGACGGGGCGCGCTATCCGGCGCCGCGCAGCAACCGGCGCCTCTACGACGCGCAACAGGTCTATCCGCAGCAACAGCCTTATTACGGCAATCGAGGCTATGCGCCTCAATACGCACCGCCGCCGCAGGTCTATGCGCCCCGGCCCGCTTATCAGCCGCGCGGCTTCTTCGACTGATCCAATTCGACTGGTCTAATTTGGACGCCGGATTTATGGGGCGGTCACAGCCTGACCGCCCCATATGATTTCAGTCGCGTCTCAAGCGCCTTTTTCGCACTTCTTCATGAAGCTGTTCTTGGCGGCGCCGGCCAGCGGCTTACCCTCCGAGCTCACCGCCTTGGTGGCGCAGGCATCGGCCGTGCATTTCTTCATGAACGACGTCTTCGCCGCACCCGCAAGCGCCTTGCCGTCTTTTCCGACCGCCTTGCTCTCGCAGGTCTCCTGCGCCATCGCCGTACCCGCGGCGAAGACCGCAATCATGGCTGCCAGAAACACACCTCTGAACATATTTCTCTCCTTTGCCGACGAGGATCGAGATTCGAATGGCCGGATTTGACAGCAAGTTCCGCACCCGATCAAGGGCCGGTTCGGTGTTGCGAAGATGAACGCGTTGCTTCGCGACGCTGAATCTGAGGTCTATACGCCGCGCGCAGGATTACCGCCGATAAATTAGCATGTGCTGTATCCATTCGGTTGACGCGCAGGTAACCAAGACGGCCGCGTCCAATGACGTGTCGGCATTTCTGCCCTGCACAACCCCGTCAAACCTGCAGCTTTTACCCCTTCTTACATAATTACGCCCTAGCCCTGCCTATCATCGCGACATCTCCACCATTGCGGTTCAATCATGTTGAAAGTCTACACTTACGTCGCTGAAGCGCTCGATCTCAGGCTGGTCGGCCTCGCCGTCTTTATCGGCATCCTGGCATCGCTCGCCGCCATTAACCTGCTTCGCCACGCACGCAAATCGGCCGGCCGCATCCGGCTGGTCTGGCTCGCCGTGTCGGCGATATCGACAGGCTTCGGCATTTGGGCGACCCACTTTGTGGCCATGCTCGCATTCACGCCGGGAATTCCCAGCGGCTACGATATCCCGCTGACGCTGCTGTCCCTGGTCGCGGCCATCGTGCTCACCGGCGCCGGACTTTTCGTCGCGTTGCTTCCGGATTGGCGTCACGGCCCCTGGATCGGCGGCGCGATCGTCGGAGGCAGCATCGCCTCCATGCATTATCTCGGCATGGCGGCGTTCGATATCGCCGGCGTCATCTGGTGGGATCCGATCCTCGTGGTGTCCTCGATCCTGATTGCCGTGGGCATCGGCGCGATCGCGCTGCCCGTCGGCCTTCATGGCATCGAAGAGAGATGGAAGCTCGGCGGCGCCGCGCTGCTGACGCTCGCGATCTGCTGCCATCACTTCACGGCGATGGCCGCGGTCTCGATCGTTCCGGACTCCGCCATCGAGATTCCGCAGTCGACGCTTCCCGCCGGATGGCTCGCGCTGGCGGTGGCCTGCGCCAGCTTCGTGATCATCGGCCTCGGACTGGCGGCGATCGTGCTCGACATCCGCGACGAGCGCCGCTCCGAACTCGAGGCCGACCGCATGCGCGATCTCGCCAACGCTTCCGTGGAGGGGCTGCTGGTGTGCGACGGCGAGACGATCGTCTCGGTCAATACCAGCTTCGCCCATCTCGCCGGCGTTTCCGCGCCGGCCCTTGTCGGCGCCGGACTTGAAAGCTGTTTCCCGGACAAGGCGGCGCGGGCCAGGCTATTGAACGGATCGAAGCAGGCGGTCGAGACCAGTCTGCGTCATTCCGACGGCGCGATGACGCCGGTCGAATTGCTGTTGCGGCCGATCGTGTTTGCGGGAAAGCCTCACCATGTCGTCGCGGTGCGCGATCTGCAGGCGCGCAAGGAGGCCGAGCAGCATATCCATTATCTCGCGCATCACGACGCGCTGACGTCGCTCCCCAACCGCGGCTATTTCAACGCGCGGACCGATCAGGAAATCGCCAACCTTGGCGCCGGCGGCAGTCTCGCCGTGCTGTGCCTCGATCTCGACCGCTTCAAGGAAGTCAACGATCTGTTCGGTCACGCGGCCGGCGATACGGTGCTACGAACCGTCGCCGCGCGCGTCACCGCGGTGCTCGCCGAAAACCAGATGATGGCGCGCCTGGGCGGCGATGAATTCGCCATCCTGATGCCCCGCCTCAGGAGCCCGGCGCAGGCGGGCCAGCTCGCCGACACCATTCTGGAAGCCCTGCGCGCGCCCGGCGATACGCCCGAGACCAACAGCATCTCGACCAGTATCGGCATTGCGATCTGCCCCAATGACGCGATGGATCGCGAAGCCCTGCTCAGCCACGCCGACACCGCGCTTTATCGCGCCAAGACCGACGGCCGCAACACCTACCGCTTCTATGAAGCAAGCATGGGCGCCGCGGTCCGCGAACGGCGGATGCTGGAGCACGATTTGCGGCTGGCGATCGCGCGCAACGAATTGCGGCTGGTGTATCAGCCGCAGCGCGGCGTGCGCAGCGAGGTCATGACCGGCTTCGAGGCGCTGCTGCGCTGGAAGCATCCCGCGCGCGGCGAGATTTCGCCGACGGTGTTCATCCCGATCGCCGAGGAGACCGGCACGATCCTGGAAATCGGCGACTGGGTGATCCGGATGGCGTGCCGCGAAGCCGCGAGCTGGGAGCAGCCGCTGATGGTCGCCGTCAACGTTTCGGCGGTGCAGCTCTACAATTCGGATTTCGTCCAGGAGCTCCATCAGACCTTGCTGGAGACCGGATTGCCGCCGAAGCGACTCGAGATCGAGATCACCGAGACGGCGCTGGTGCGCGATTTCAACCGGGCGCTGACGACGCTGCGCCAGGTCAAGGCGCTCGGCGTGCGCATCGCCATGGATGATTTCGGCACCGGCTATTCATCGCTCTCGAACCTGCGCGCGTTTCCGTTCGACAAGATCAAGATCGACGGCTCGTTCATCAAATCGGTCAATTCCAATGGCCAGGCCGCAACCATCGTCCGCGCCGTGCTAGGGCTCGGCCGCGGGCTCGGGCTGCCGGTGCTGGCTGAAGGCGTCGAGACCGATGCCGAACTCCAGTTCCTGCGTGACGAATCCTGCGACGAAGTGCAGGGCTATCTGCTCGGGCGCCCGGCCGAGATCGGCAGCTTCCGCAATTTCACCCACACCGAAAGCGCTGACGACGACATGCCGGAGCAAGCGCCGGCGCGGCGCGCCAAATTGGCCTGAGCCGGTTGCGGCCTGAGAGCTATTTGCCAGAGCGTGATGAGTAAAACGGTTGGCATCGGAGGTTCACCTCTCCCCGCCGGGGAGAGGTGAACGGAGCATGCGGCCAAATCGATTCAACCAAACCTCATCCCGCTCTAACCTGCCGAGGCATCCCTACTCGCCGTCGCGCAGCCGCCGGTAGACCGCGCCCAGCACGTTGGAATAATCGTCGGTCCAGATCCGCTGATTCGGGTCGGCGTCGGTCTCTTCCCACAGGTCGGAGGACGCGAGCTTGCCGACATCGGCATCCTCTCGCGCCGAGACCACGACCTCGGTCGGGAAGATGTATTCGCTGTCGCGGTTGGAATCCTCGCTATAGACCCAGCTCTTGAGATCGTTGGCTTTCGCGATGCCGACGACGACGCTCGCCAGTTCCAGATTGCGGTTGGAGACATGCATCACCACCGCCCCCTGCGGCGTAAGCTTGTCCTTGTAGATCTTCATCGCCTCCTGGGTGGCGAGGTGGATCGGGATCGCGTCCGACGAATAGGCGTCGACGATGATCAGGTCGTAGACGCCGTCAGGCTCCCTGGCGAAGGTCAGCCGCGCATCGCCCATCACCGGCTTCAGGTCCGGCGCGCAATTCTTCACGAAGCTGAAATATTTCGGGTCGCGCGCGGTGTCGACCATCGACTGGTCGATCTCGAAGAATTTCCAGGTCTCGCCGGGCTCGGAGGCGCAGGTCAGCGTGCCGGCGCCAAGCCCGATCACGGCGACGCGCAGCGGTACACCCTTGCGTTCGCGGATCGCCGTGATCGCCCGGCCGATGCCGCCGTCCTTGTGGTAATAGGAGATCGGCTCGGGCCGCCCGGTAACGGGGGTGCCGTCGTTGTTCAGAAATTTCTGGGCGCCGTGCGTCGTGGTGCCGTGCATCAGTACATGGTACTGGCCGTTCGGCGTCACCACGATCTTGTGGACGCCGAAAAAGCTGCGCACCGTTTCCACCCGTCCCTGGTCCGGCGGATAGACCCGCGCCAGGACCAGAGCCAGCGCAATCGCGGCGGCGAATTTCCAGCGCCCGAGCTTGCACAGGACGGCCAGGATCATCGCGACGACGGCGACGGCGCTGGCAATATAGATCCTCTGCTCGTCCAGCCAGCCGATCACTTTGCCGGTGCTGTAGGACGGCGCGATCAACACCACAGCCAGGACGGCAAGAAGCGGCCAGTACCAACGCCGCCAGCGCTTGTTCAGTCCGTCACCCGGCGGCCGGCACAACGCCGCCAGTGCGACCAGGATCGGATATTCCGCAACCCAGGAGAACGCAAACGGCGCAATCAGGCCTGCGAACAATCCGCCGATCATGCCGCCGAACGACAATGCGACGTAGAAACCGGTGAGATATTTCGCGGCCGGCCGGGTCCGCGCCAGTTCGCCGTGGCAGGTCATCGCGATGATGAAGAAACAAAGCAGATGTCCACCGAGCGTCAGCAGCAGGTTCTGTTCGCCGCCGACCGCCAGCAGCACGACGATGCCCATGATCGCCAGCGGCTGCACCATCAGCATCCAGCGATGCGGCAGCAGCGGGCGCGACTGGAACACCAGCACCCAGGTCAACAGATACAGCGACAGCGGCAACACCCATAGCAACGGCGCCGAGGCGACGTCGGTGGCAATATGCGCGGTCACCGCGATCAAGAGGCCCGAGGGGACCGCGGCCAGGAAAATCCAGCGCGCGCGCAAGCCCCAGGCCGGCGCCGGGGTGTCGGCATCCGCCGCGAGCGTATCCACCGCCGCCATCGCCGGCGAACGCAGCAACAGCGCGCCGCAGCCCGCGATCAGGACGATCAGCAACCCGTAGCCGCCGGTCCAGAGCAGATTCTGCGTGCGCAGCGTGAACATCGGCTCCAGCAGCACCGGATAGGACAACAGCGCCAGGAAACTTCCGATATTCGAGGAGGCGTAGAGGAAGTAGGGATCGGGTCCGTCCGGATGGCCGGTTCGGACGAACCAGGCCTGCAGCAGCGGGTTGTTGGCGGCGAGCGCGAAGAACGGCAGCCCGATCGAGACCGCGAACAGGCCGAGCAGCCAGAACGCATAGCCGCTCGACGGCGGCTCGCCCCAGCCGCCGGCAATCGACAGCGGCAGCGTCAACAGCGCGACCAGCAGCAGCAGCAGATGCACCACGACCGGGATGAGGCGGTTTTTGACCTGCATCAGGTAATGCGCGTAGGCATAGCCCGCGAGCAGCAGCGACTGGAAGAACACCATCGCCACCGACCACACCGCCGGCGAGCCGCCGAGCCGCGGCAGCACCATCTTGGTGAACAGCGGCTGCACCGAGAACAACAACAGCGCGCTGACGAAGATCGCCGAGGTGTAGACCACCAATATAAGCCGGTTGCGCGAGACGGAGGACGGGGTCGTGACGGCAGGCGTAGCAAGCGAGGTCATGAAAACTCCGGCAGGCACCCGGTGACGGGATTCGGTGGCAATGGACCATATCACGCCATCGCGGGCAATGCGGGCGAGACGGCGGGATTGTCACTTATCGCTGTGCTCGCCTGCGCCTCTCGGATAGAAAACATCGGAAACACTGGTATGACGACTTGAGCCGTCATTCCGGGGCGATGCAAGCCTCGAACTACAATGTGCCATTGCACATCGGAGAATCTCGAGATTCCCCGATGCGCTATTGCGCATCTGAGGTCTGGTGCTAATGCACCATCCCGGAGTGACAGTCCAAACATGAAACGCATATGACGGAAACCGACGTTCTCATTATCGGCGCGGGGCATAACGGCCTCACCTGTGCGGCCTATCTGGCGGCGGCGGGCTTGCGCGTGAAAATGGTCGAGCGGCGCAAGGCGGTGGGGGGCGCCGCGGTCACCGAGGAATTCCATCCGGGATTCCGCAATTCGGTCGCGGCCTATACCGTCAGCCTGCTCAATCCGAAAGTCGTCGCCGACCTGAAGCTCGCCGATCACGGCCTGCGCCTCGTCGAACGCCGCGCGCAGAATTTCCTGCCCGCGCCCGACGGCCGCTATCTCCTCACCGGCGAAGGCCGCACGCTGCCGTCGGTCGCCAAACTCAGCGAACGCGACGCTGCCCGGATCGAGGCGTTTTCGCGCGAGCTGGAAGCGATCGCCGACGTGCTGCGGCAATTCGTGTTGCGCGCGCCGCCGAACCTCGTCGAGGGTTTTGGCGTCGGCGCCGTCCGCGAAAGCTTTAATGCGCTCGGCACCGCGAACATCCTGCGGCGGCTGACGCTGGAGCAGCAGCGCAGCCTGCTCGATTTGTTCACGCGCTCGGCCGGCGAGATGCTGGACGAGCGATTCGAGAACGATCTGGTCAAGGCGGTGTTCGGCTTCGACGCCATCGTCGGCAATTACGCCAGCCCTTATGCCGCGGGCTCGGCCTATGTGATGCTGCACCACGCGTTCGGCGAGGTGAACGGCAAGAAAAGCGTCTGGGGCCACGCCATCGGCGGCATGGGCGCGATCACACAGGCGATGGCGAGCGCGGCCCGCGGGCGCGGCGTGGAGATCCGGACCGAGACCGGCGTGCGCGAGGTCATCGTCGAACGCGGCCGTGCGGCGGGCGTCGTCCTCGACAATGGCGAGGCCATCCGCGCGAGATATGTCGTCTCCGGCGTCAACCCGAAACTGCTGTATACGCGGCTGATACCGTCAGGCGCGCTGCCGCCGGCATTCCTCGAACGCATCTCGCACTGGCGCAACGGCTCCGGCACGTTCCGGATCAATGTCGCGCTGAACGCCCTGCCCTCGTTCACGGCACAGCCCGGCGCGGGCGATCATCTCACCGCCGGCATCATCATCGCCCCGAGCCTGGATTACATGGACCGCGCCTGGCAGGACGCGCGCGACCACGGCTGGAGCCGCCAGCCGGTGGTCGAGGTGCTGATCCCCTCGACGCTCGACGAGACGCTGGCCCCTCCGGGCCAGCATGTCGCGAGCCTGTTCTGCCAGCACGTTGCGCCGCAATTGCCCGGCGGCCAATCCTGGGACGACCATCGCGAGGCGGTCGCCGACCTCATGATCGCAACCGTGGATCAATACGCGCCCGGCTTCGCGGCCAGCGTCATCGGCCGGCAGGCGCTGTCGCCGCTCGATCTGGAGCGCCAGTTCGGCCTGTTGGGCGGGGATATCTTCCACGGCGCGCTAACGCTGAATCAGCTGTTCTCGGCCCGCCCGATGCTGGGCCACGCCGATTACCGCGGGCCCTTGAAAGGCCTCTACCATTGCGGCTCCGGCGCCCATCCCGGCGGTGGCGTCACCGGCGCCCCCGGCCACAACGCCGCGCGGGTCATTTTGGCCGATCACCGCTCGCTGTTCGCAACCCGTTGACAAGCCGGTGGACAGGTTGTGGAAAAGCTGTCGATAGGCCTGTGGAAAAGCCTGTGCGATCGCTGTTGAGATATTCCGCTGAAGCCTGTTGAAAACGGAGGTCTGGTCCGGTGTACGGCACGTGCGTAACACGGTGCATAAGTCCTGCGCCAAACCCGAACAAGCTGTGCCCTCGGGGTAGTGTCCCAGTTTGGCTTTCGCCTTAGCGGCAATCCTCGTCAGTAATCATTGCGAAGCCGCACTTTGGCCAATGAGCCGGGGCTCCCGCACATAGCCGAAGTCAGCCCCGCCCGACCAAGCCCGTCCGTCAGGGTAACGAAGTTCGATTCCGACGAGATCGCGTTCATCTGCCAGCGACATATTAATGCCCGTCTGGACATTGCCAAATTTCGATATGGCGCTCTCCGTCAGCGTGAAATGCGTCGTCGAACCACATCGGCCGCAGAAGTGGATTGCTGCGGCCGGATCTTCTTTGTCTTCCCGGCTATATTCTCTGGTCGCGCCCTCGATGCTGACTTCGGAGGGATGGAAATAGGACCAGCGAGCGCCAGACTTGCTGCATAGCGTGCAATTGCACTCGTTGATGAAGTCCGGTCGCTTTGCCACTTCGATGCGGACTTGACCGCAGAGACAGGTAAGTTTCAGCATTCCCGTCTTATATCAGGAGACCCACCCGCCTGATAGTTGCCGTTGACTCCCACGCAGAGCTGAAATTCAAACTGAGACACGCCCCCCGGCGACAGCCCGGTTTTATGAATTTACCTGCCCTTCCTGCAAGGCTCCAGCAGCGGTATGAAGGCTTGTTCCCGCCCCAATTTCGGACGAATTTGCCAATTCCTGATGCCGTTAATTTTGCGTCCGAATATTAAGAGCAGACCGATGCGCTGTTGCCGGAGACTGTTTGCGATTGCCATCCTTTGCCTTGCCGGTCAGGCTGCCGCCGAGCCGCCACAGGAGCCGGATACGGTTGCCTTCGCGCTGATGTCGGGGAAATGCAGCACGCTCAAAATCGCTGGAAGTGTGTTCGCGTGCAAGGCGGTTTCGTTCTACCAGACCGAACTTGGCCGGGCGAATTTCACGATCGTACTCGACGACCCCGCGGACGATCGCCACATCGTCACCTTCTCGGGCGACAACGGCCGGCGGCAGGACGAATTGTACGAACTGCCGATCGACCGGATGCTGCTGAAGTCCAGGGAAAGGCCCACCGCCGATGGCTTGCCGGTGGCCGCCGTGGAATTATCGACCGGAAAATGCAGGCAGTCCGGAAGCTTCGTCACCGGACAGATTTCCCGTGTTTCCTGCAGCGCGACGGATCAGAACGGCAAGACCTATGAGCTGGAGTTCGAATCGGATGGCTCACCGACGATGATGTGGCATGTCCGGCAGTCTCAGCCGACGATCCAGTAGGCTTCGTATCGGACACCTGCGTGTCAGGCGCTTCCGGCTGTGCTAAGCCTCGCCCCATGATGACCCCGACCCCCGCCACCTGTCGCGCGAGCTTTGCCATCGGCGACGAACAGGCCGCCAAGACCGTCGTTGACGTTCTCACCGAGATCTTCTTCGAGGGCCAGGCCGCGATCGCCGCGTTCGAGCGACCGGACGGGCGCTGGGATGTCACCGTGCATTTCGCCGAGCCGCCCGATCAGGCGCTGGTCCGCGAACTCGTGGGCAGCGCGGCCGGCGCCGACGTCGCGCAAGCCATCACCTTCGACACGGTGGAGGCCAAGGACTGGGTCAAGGCCAGCCTCGAGGATCTGGTGCCGGTCCCCGCCGGGCGCTTCGTCGTGCATGGCCAGCACGACCGTTCGCGCGTGCCGCCCAACAAGATCGGCATCGAGATCGAGGCGGCGCTGGCGTTCGGCACCGGCCATCACGGCACAACGCGCGGCTGCCTGCTGCTGCTCGATCATGTCCTGAAGAAATATGATCCGCGGCGCGTGCTTGATCTCGGCACCGGCACCGGCGTGCTCGGGATCGCCGCGGCGAAGGCGCTGCATCGTGAGGTGCTGGCCAGCGACATCGATCCGTCCTCGGTTGCGGTGGCGCGCGAAAACGCCCGCCTCAACGAAACCGGCCATCTCGTCAAAGCCATCTGCGCGACCGGTTTCTCGGCGCCGCAATTCGCGGAAGCCGGCCCGTTCGACCTGGTGCTGGCGAACATCCTCGCCAATCCGTTGCGGCAATTGGCGACGCCGATGGCGCGGCATCTGGCGCCTTCTGCGCTGGTGGTCCTGTCGGGCCTGTTGACGCATCAGGCCGCAAGCGTGATTGCCGCCTATCGTGTACGCGGGCTGGTGCCGCTACGGCATGTCAGGATCGAAGGCTGGAGCAGCCTTCTGTTGCGCTACATAAGCTGAAAACTAATGGACTGAGAATTAACAGGCTGAGAATTAATCCTGCGTTTTCTGCTCACCGAGCGCGCTGACGCCCTTATCCGCACGCAGCCTGCGCCTGACGCGCACGTCGGCAAAACGCTCCAGCATCTGAACGACGATGCCACGCTGCTTCTTGTTCGCGACGGGCGCGGCCGGTACGCGACGGACCGGCGGCGAAATCTTCTCAAACGTGAAAGCTGGCATTGCCTATCCCTCGTCGTTGAGTTGAGACACTGCTGAGAGCCCCAGTTGATCTTAGACGAACAGCTTGCGGTGTAAACTGTTTGTCATGTCCAATATTCGAGCACAAGTCATGCTAAGGGATAGTAGGCTTCGCTGCAAACCTGTGATCGCTTACCGCAAACCTGTGGTCGCAAGACCGGCTCATGATCCGATCAGATTGAATTGGGTCATCACATTCCCTCTTGTTCGAGCCCGATTTCCGTGCAGGGCTTCGCGCCCGCCGCCGGGAAAACCGGTTCCCAATTTGGGTCAGCGCGGCGCTGCCGGGTCCGGATCATGCCCGGTCCGTTTCCCGACGCGTTTTCTTCATGCGAACCGGTACCCACTTCGCTCGAAAACGCGATAGAATGATTGAATCATGTTCGAAGCCCGTTTCCAGACATTCGAAGAACCCGAGAGCGGCGTGGCGCTGACGGCGCGGCTGGCTGCTGTTCGCGAGGAACTGACACGACGGAAGCTCACCGGCTTCGTGGTTCCGCGCGCCGACCAGCAGCAGAATGAATATGTCGCGCCGTCGGAAGAACGGCTGGCATGGCTGACCGGGTTCACCGGATCGGCCGGAATGGCAATCGTGCTGACGCATCAGGCCGCGCTGTTTGTCGACGGGCGCTATACGCTGCAGGCCGCCAAGCAGGTCGACACCAAGGCCTGGAGCGTCGAATCCCTGATCGATCCGCCGCCGGAAAGCTGGCTGACCAAGCATCTCGCTGCCGGCGATCGCGTCGGCTTCGATCCCTGGTTGCATACATCCGCGGCGGCCGAACGGCTGGCTGCGGCCTGCGCCAAGGCCGGTGCGGAACTGATCGCGGTCGAAACCAACCCGGTCGATTCGGTCTGGACCGAACGTCCCGCGCCGCCGCTCGGCCCGGTCAGCATTCATGATGCGCAATTCTCTGGCGAGACCGAACACGACAAGCTGGCGCGGATTCAGGAAGAAATCGGCAAGCTCGGCGTCGATGCGCTGGTGCTGTCGGATTCGCACGCGGTGGCCTGGACCTTCAACATCCGCGGCGCCGATGTCTCGCATACGCCGTTACCGCTATCCTACGCGCTGGTACCGAAAGACGGCAGGCCGACGATTTTCATCGACCACCGCAAGCTCTCCAACCGCGCGCGCGATCATCTGGAGCAATCCGCCGATGTCGCCGAGCCCGGCGCGCTGACGGGCGAACTTACCGCGCTGGCGCAACGCGGCGCTTCCATCGCGCTCGACAGCGCCACCGCCGCCGATGCCTTGAGCCGGCTGATCAGCGCCGCCGGCGGCAAGGCCGTGCGCGGCAGCGATCCGGTCGCCCTGCTCAAGGCCTGCAAGAACGCAACCGAGATCGAGGGCACGCGGAAAGCGCACCGGCGCGACGCGGTGGCACTGGCGCGATTCCTCGCCTGGGTGGACCGCGAAGCGCCGTCGGGCGCGCTGACCGAGATCGACGCGGTTGAGGCGCTGGAAACCTTCCGCCGCGACACCGGCGCACTCAAGGACGTATCGTTTCCGACCATCGCCGGCACCGGGCCGAACGGCGCCATCGTGCATTATCGCGTCACCCGCAAGACCAACCGGCGCATTGCGCCCGGCGATCTCCTGCTGATCGATTCCGGTGCGCAATATCAGGACGGCACCACCGACGTCACCCGCACCATCGCGATCGGCGAGCCGACCGCGGAGATGCGCGACCGCTTTATCCGCGTACTGCGCGGCCATATCGCGATCGCGCGCGCGGTGTTTCCGGACGGCGCCACCGGCGCGCAGCTCGACACGCTGGCGCGACAATTCCTGTGGCAGGCCGGCATCGATTTCGAGCACGGCACCGGCCACGGCGTCGGCAGCTACCTCTCGGTGCATGAAGGCCCGGCGCGGATTTCAAAACTCGGCACCACGCCGCTCCGGCGCGGCATGATCCTGTCCAACGAACCTGGCTACTACAAGACCGACGCCTTCGGCATCCGGATCGAGAATCTCGAACTGGTGGTCGCAGCCGATATCGCCGGCGCCGAAAAGCCGATGAATGCGTTCGAGACGCTGACGCTGGCGCCGATCGACCGGCGTTTGATCGACGTGAAGATGCTGAGCGCGAAGGAACTGGCCTGGCTCAATGATTATCATGCCAAAGTGCGCGATCAGGTCCGTCCGCATCTGGACGAGGCCGCCCAGGCCTGGCTCGACGCCGCGACGGCGCCGTTGAAGTAGGGCGCACCGTCACAAAGCCCGCCGTCACCGGACCTGTCCCGGTGATCCATCTCTTTCTTACCCCCGCGAGCCAGAAGACGTGGATAGCCGGACGAGCCCGGCCATGACGGAAAAAGTAATGACGGACAAAGAAAGCCGCCCGCTCATTCGCCGATCAGCTTCAGCCATTCGTCTTCGGTCAGCACGGTGACGCCGTGCTTTTGGGCTTCCGCCAGTTTCGAACCGGCGCCGGGCCCCGCGACCACGTAATCCGTCTTCTTCGATACCGAACCCGCTGCCTTGGCTCCCAGCCGCTCGGCCGTGGCCTTGGCCTCGTCGCGCGTCATCTTCTCCAGTGAGCCGGTGAAGACCACGGTCTTGCCGGCCACGGCCGAATTGCTTTTCGGTTTTTCGGCATCGAGGATAATGACCTCCCTGGTCAGCCGCTCGACGATGCCGCGGTTGTGGCTTTCGCCGAAATAGGCCGCGATGCTTTGAATGACGGTATCGCCGATCTGGTCGAGCGCGTCCATCTCGGCCATCGCTTCCTCGTCAGCCTTGGCGACCTTGAGGCAGGCGTCGTGGAACGCGGCCCAGGAGCCGTAGCCGCGCGCCAGCGCCAGCGCCGTGGTCTCGCCGACCTGGCGGATGCCAAGCGCGTAGATGAAACGCTCCAGCGAAATCCGGCGGCGCTCCTCGATGGCGTTGAACAGATTACGCACCGAGGTCTCGCCATAGCCTTCGTGCTCGCCGAGCTTGATCTTGTCGTTGCGCGCCGCCAGCGTGAAGATATCGGCGGGCTCCTTGACCCAGCCCTGCTCGAAAAAGAATTCGATCTGCTTCTCGCCAAGCCCGTCGATGTCGAAGGCGCGGCGCGAGGCGAATAGTTTCAGGTGTTCGATCTTCTGAAACGGACAGGCGAACTCGCCGGTGCAGCGGGCGCGGGCGCCCTCTTCGCCGGCCGCGGTCTCCTCGCGCACCACGTCGGTATGCAGCGGACACGGACATTTTTTCGGGAAATGAAATTCCTTCGCGTGATTTGGCCGCTTGTCGATGACGACATCGACCACTTGCGGAATCACATCGCCGGCCCGCTGGATGATGACGGTGTCGCCGATCCGGATATCGCGCCCCTCACGCAACGGCTCGCCGTCGCCGCCGATGCCCTTGATGTAATCCTCATTGTGCAGGGTCACGTTCTGCACGATGACGCCGCCGACGCCGACCGGATCAAGTTTTCCGACCGGCGTGAGGGAGCCGGTGCGCCCGACCTGAATCACAATATCCCTGAGCACGGTCATGGCCTGCTCGGCCGGGAATTTATGCGCGATCGCCCAGCGCGGCGTGCGCGACACGAAACCGAGCCGCTCCTGCCAGTCGAGACGGTCGACCTTGTAGACGACGCCATCGATGTCGTAATCGAGTTCGGCGCGCTGCTCCTCGATCAGGCGATGGAACGCGAGCAGTTCCTCGACCGCGTGACAGAGTTTTGTCAGCGGATTGGTCCTGAAACCGCAGCGCTCGAACCAGTGGATCATGCCGGACTGCGTATCTTCCGGCATCGCGCTCATCTCGCCCCAGGCATAGGCGAAGAAACCCAGCGGCCGCGACGCGGTGATGCCCGGGTCCTTCTGGCGCAGCGAGCCGGCGGCTGAATTGCGCGGATTGGCGAACGGGGCTTCTCCCGCCTCGACCTGCTTCTTGTTCAGCGCCAGGAACGCCTTCTTGGTCATGTAGACTTCGCCGCGGACCTCGCAGACTTCAGGCACGTTGCGGCCTTTCAGCCTGTGCGGCACATCCTCGAGCGTGCGGATATTGGCGGTGACGTCCTCGCCCTCGGTGCCGTCGCCGCGCGTTGCCGCAGTCGTGAGCTCGCCGCCCTCGTAGCGCAGCGACATCGACAGCCCGTCGATTTTCGGCTCGGCACTGAATGCGATCTTGTCGTCGCTCAATTTGAGGAAGCGCTCGATGCGGCCGACGAAATCGCGCACGTCCTGTTCGGCAAACGCGTTGTCGAGCGACAGCATCGGTACCGCGTGGCGGACCTTCTTGAAGCGACCGGACGGCGCCGCGCCGACTTTTTGCGACGGTGAATCCGCAGTGACGAATTCCGGAAACCTGGCCTCGATCGCGTTGAAGCGCCGTCGCAGCGCGTCATATTCGGCATCGGTAACCGTCGGCGCATCTTCCTGGTAATAGCGCCTGTCGTGCCCCTCCAGCGCCAGCGCCAGCCGTTTCCACTCGACCTTGGCCTGCGCCTTGGTGAGCTTTGCAACGTCGGGAAGTGGCTTCGATTTTGGTTTGGTCGCCATGATGCAAATTATAATACGTCATTCCAGAATGACGGCAAAAACTCGCACCATGTCGTCACGCCGTCGCGGCACGCAGCAGGCGTTCAGCGGCGGCCCTGGCCTCGGCGGTGATCTCGGCGCCGGCCAGCATGCGGGCGATTTCCTCGCGACGGTGATCGGCGGCGAGCGCATTGACGCGGGTGGCGACGCGCTTGCCCTTGTCGAGTGCGTCCTTTGAGATCAACAGATGCTGGTCGGCGCGTGCGGCGACCTGCGGCGCGTGCGTCACCGCCATCACCTGCACCTTGGAGGCCAGGCGCGCTAGCCGGGCCCCGATCGCGTCCGCCACCGCGCCGCCGACCCCGGTATCGATTTCGTCGAACACCAGCGTCGGCGCCGAACCGCGGTCGGACAGCACCACCTTGAGCGCCAACAGGAACCGCGACAACTCGCCGCCGGAGGCGACCTTCATCAGCGGCCCCGGCCGGGTGCCGGGATTGGTTTGTACCCAGAATTCGACGCGGTCGATGCCCTGCGGGCCGGGCGCAGCCGGGTCCGATTCCACCTGCGTCATGAATTTGGCGCGCTCGAGTTTCAGCGGCGCAAGCTCGGCATTGACGGCCTTGTTGAGCTTTTCCGCCGATCTGGCGCGCGCCGCCGAGAGTTTCGTGGCGGCGGCGCTATAGTGCTTGTCGGCTTCCGCAGCCTCGGCTTCCAGCTTCTTCAACTCGCCGGCGCCGGCGTCGATCAGCGCGACATCGGCGGCATATTTCGCGGCCAGCGCCGCCAGGCCGTCGACCGGGGTCGAATATTTGCGCGCGGCCGCGCGCAAGGCGAACAGCCGTTCCTCGATCCGCTCCAGCTCGGCCGGGTCGAAATCGGCCGCGATCAGCGCCGCGGTAAGGTGCTGGTCGGCCTCCTCCAGCGCGTTGATGGCGGCATCGATCGCCTTCACCGCGGGTTCGACCAGCGACGGTGAATTGGCGGCCCGGCGTTCCAGACGCCGCACCGCCGCCGACAGCGCCGCGACCGGCGACTGGTTGCCGCTCACGGCCTCCTGCGCCTCGCGCAGATCGGTCGCGATCTTCTCGCCCTGCATCATCGTGGTGCGGCGTCCGGCCAGCGCCGCCTCCTCGCCGTCCTTGGGCGCCAGCGCCTTCAATTCATCGGCGGCATGGCGCAGATAATCGGCCTCGCGGGCCGCGCGCTCCATGGCCGCGCGATGGCCCTCGAGCGCCGTGTTCGCCGCGCGCCGCGCCTCCCACAGCTTTTCCAGCGCCGCGACCTCCTTCTCGAGGCCCGCGAAGGCGTCGAGCAGGCGGCGGTGGGTGGCGGCGTCGACCAGCGCGCGCTCGTCGTGCTGGCCGTGAATTTCGACCAGCGTGGCGCCGACCGCTTTCAGGGTCTGCACGCTGATCGCCTGATCGTTGATGAAGGCCCGGGTGCGGCCGTCGGCGAACTGCACGCGGCGCAGGATCATTTCACCGGTGTCGTCGAGCCCGTTGTCGCTGAGGATCACGGACGCCGGATGTCCTTTCGGCACATCGAACACGGCCGTGACCTGCCCCTGCTCGGCGCCGTGGCGAACCAGGCCGGCGTCGCCGCGGCCGCCGAGCGCCAGAGCGAAAGCATCGAGCAGGATGGATTTGCCCGCGCCGGTTTCGCCGGTCAGCACCGCAAGCCCGCGCGAAAACTCGATATCGAGCCGTTCGATCAGGACGATGTCACGGATCGACAGACGCGCCAGCATGCCGGATGAATTCCTAGCCGAGGCCAACTTTCTTGAAGGCCCTGCTGATCCAGGACCCCTGATTCTCGCTCGGCTCGAGACCGCCGGACTTTACAAGATTATAGGCGTCCTTGTACCAGCGGCTGTCCGGAAAATTGTGGCCAAGCACGGCGGCGGCGGTTTGCGCCTCGCCGACGATGCCGATCGCCATATAGGCCTCGGTGAGCCGCTCCAGCGCTTCCTCGACATGCCGCGTGGTCTGATACTGGGTGACCACGGTCTTGAAGCGGTTGATGGCCGCGGTGTAGTTGCGCTTTTCCATGTAATAGCGGCCGACGCTCATTTCCTTGCCGGCGAGCTGGTCGCGGGCGGCCTCCATCTTGGCCTTGGCGCTGACGGCATATTCCGAGGTCGGATATTTGCGGACCACCTCGTCGAGCGCGGCAATGGCCTTTTCGGTGCGGCCCTGGTCGCGCGAAATGTCCGGGATCTGATCGTAATTCGACGCCGCGATCAGATATTGCGCATAGGCGGCGTCCGGACTGCCCGGATGCAGGGTGACGTAGCGGGTCGCGGCCCCGATGCAGCTGTCGTAATCGCCCGCGTCATAATAGGCATAGGCCGACATCAGCAGCGATTTGCGCGCCCAGTCGGAATAAGGATGCTCGCGGTCGACCTCCTCGAACTTCTTCGAGGCGCCCTTGGCGTCCTTTTTCTCGTTCAGCAGGTACAGGCCCTCATTATAGAGCTTGTCCGCCGGATCGTCGTTGAAGGTCTCGTCCTTGGCGAAAAACTTGTCCCACAGGGCGCCGGTGCCGCAGCCGCTCAGCGGGATCGCGAGAACAACAAGGCTTGCGGCCACGCGCAACCGCCGGCCAAGCCCGTGCAGAAGACCTGAACCGGAAGGTGATGTGCGTAATTCGTGCGTCATACGCCGTGCCGACATGGATTTAAGACCTGACGCCTTGCTGCGGTGCCCATTACGCGCCGATAAAACCCGACGCGATGATTCCCACCCGCGGCGCCCTGCCGTGCGACCGCTGGCCTGTGTAACCGAAAAAGGTCCGGTGACCAACCGGGTACGCAGGCATTTCGCCCGGATTAAGGCGGCCCGAAGGCATCGCGACCAATCTTGGTTACTGTGGAAGGAGGCTTCCGTGCAAGGAAGCCTCTGTGAAAGCCGGAGCGTTGCCCGTGGAAACGCCGGAGGTGCTCAGGATACGTCCGGCCCGTAGGCTGCGACCATGCCGCCCACCGTGCCGCTTCCGGCTTCGGCATAAGCGCGCGACCGGCGCGCCGCCTCGGCTTCGACCACGCGCCAAGCGCTGCGATCGGCCAGCATCGTCGTCAGTACCGCATGGTTGAGCTTATGGCCGCCGCGCACCGAGCGATAGGCGCCGAGCAACGGCAGGCCGGCCAAAGCCAGATCGCCGACGACGTCGAGCACCTTGTGGCGCACGCATTCGTCCGCGTAGCGCAACCCTTCGGGGTTAAGCAGGCGTTCTTCGTCGAACACCACCGAATTCTCGAACGACGCTCCGAGCGCGAAGCCTGCACTCCACAGCCGGGCCACATCGCTCATGCAGCCGAAGGTCCGGGCGCGGGCAACCTCGCGGCGGAACCGCTCGGGGCTGAGATCGAGCATATAGCTCTGGCGTCCGATCACGGGATTGGCGAAGTCGATCTCGACCTCGGCGCGGAACCCCGCCGCATAGGGACGCAGTTCGCCAAAGGAATCGCCGATGGCGGCCTGGACCGGTTTCAAAACCTGAATGAAGCGGCGCGACGCCGGTTGCGTCACAATGCCGGCCTGATCGATCGCGGCAACAAAGGCCGCGGCGCTGCCGTCCATGATCGGAACTTCGGGGCCGTCGATTTCGATCATGGCGTTGTCGACGCCCATGCCGCGCAACGCCGCGAGCACATGTTCGGCGGTCGAGACCAGCGAACCGTCGCGGTCACCCAGAACGGTGGCGAATTCGGTTGCGGTGACGGATTCGGCGACCGCCTGAACCTCGCGGTCGGCGCCATCGAGCCCGGTGCGGACAAAAACAAAACCTGCATCGACGGATGTAGGTCCAATGGTCAGATTTACGGTTAACCCGGAATGAACGCCGACACCCGTCACGGTAGCGCGCGACCGAAGCGTTGTTTGCCGGCTTAATTTCATTCCGATACCGCCCACTGCTGACTTTGCTAAAGTGTGGGATCGGCCCGATGGCTTAAGCCGACTCACTTCAGCATCCCCAAGTCACCGCAGACCATAAACTTTGCCTTAAACAGCGCCAACTCACGCTTTTTTACGGATTGTTACCCAACCTCTGCCGTATTGGCGCCCAAGGTTGACCAAATTCCGCCGCCGGCAACGCCGCCTCCAGCCTCGTCACCTTACTGCAAAATACATAATTAATCATTTAATATCAGTCGCTTGGTAACCAAGCCGGTGGCGCTGACGGCGCCAAGAAAAAGGCCCCGGCTGACACAGCCGGGGCCTTTTTCGATAGGTTGAATTGTAACAATCGTCAGTTCACCTGCCGACGCAGGAAGGCGGGGATATCCAGATGATCGTCGCCTTGTGGCGGCGGCGCAACAGGTATCGGGCGGCCGTGGGCGTCCAATCCCTGTGGCGGTGGCCGGCGAGCATATTCGGATACCGGCTCGTTGGAGGCGATTTGCTGGGCCACGGTGCGCGGCGGCTTTCGCTCCGGAACCGGTGGCAACGGCATGGCTGGACCCGCAGCGCGCGCCGAAATCGGCGGTTCGGTCTCCTCGTCGCGGCGGCCGAGGCCGACATTGGCAAGGCGCTGCAACAATGACATCCGGTTCTTTTGCGGATGCTCATCCTCGAGTTCCCCCTTGGCCTGCCGGATCTCGTTCTGCGCCGGCATCGGCAGGTCCTCGAATTTCGGCATCCGAGGCGCGCGGGCCGGTCCACGCTCGGCTTGCTGCGGAATGAAGTTTTCCGGAGTCGGAACCTCCTGCACCTCGGCTTTCACGGCCTCATGGTCCGGAAACAGCGACGGCTTCTGCGCGATCGGGCGCACCGTGACGTCGCCATAGGATGCGGGTTGCATCGGCGCCTGCGCAAACCGGGGCGCGGGCTCCGGCGAGACCGCCGCGGCGATCGCCGCGAGCGCGGCGCGTTCGACATTGCCTCCGCCCGGACGCTGTGGCTGCGGCGCGGCGGCGGGCGCCGCCGGGGCCGGAGCCGCCTGTGCCGGCATCGATGTTTCCAGCTTCTGGGCGCGTTCGGCCAGCCGCGCATTGTCGGCACGCAAGCGGGCCGTCAGATCCGCCAGCCGCGAATCGGGCGCGGCGGCCGGCGTTACGACATTGGCCGTCGTCGGAACTGGTCCACCCGCATTGCGCGAGATCGACGCCTGCTCGATACCGGTGGCGACGACAGAGACGCGGATGATGCCGTCGAGCGTTTCGTCGAAGGTGGCTCCGACGATGATGTTGGCGTCCTGATCGACTTCCTCGCGAATCCGGGTCGCGGCTTCGTCGACCTCGAACAGGGTCAGGTCCTTGCCGCCGGTGATCGAGATCAACAGGCCGCGGGCGCCCTTCATCGAGGAATCGTCGATCAGCGGGTTGGCGATCGCGGCCTCGGCCGCGGTCAGCGCGCGCTTGTCGCCGGAGGCTTCGCCGGTGCCCATCATCGCCTTGCCCATTTCGCGCATCACGGCGCGAACGTCGGCAAAATCGAGATTGATCAGGCCTTCCTTGACCATCAGGTCGGTGATGCAGGCGACACCCGAATAGAGCACCTGGTCGGCCATCGCGAAGGCGTCGGCGAAGGTGGTCTTTTCGTTGGCGACCCGGAACAGGTTCTGGTTCGGGATGATCAGCAGCGTATCGACCACCTTGTGCAGTTCGAGGATACCGGCCTCGGCGGTGCGCATGCGGCGCTGGCCCTCGAAATGGAACGGCTTGGTGACGACGCCGACGGTCAGGATCCCCATGTCGCGAGCGGTCTTGGCGATAACGGGCGCAGCACCGGTGCCGGTGCCGCCGCCCATGCCGGCGGTGACGAACACCATGTTGGCGCCCGTGAGGTGATCGCGGAGCTCGTCGAGGACTTCCTGCGCGGCGGCCGCGCCGACGTCGGGCTGCGAACCCGCACCGAGACCCTGGGTCGCCTGCGTCCCCATCTGCACGATGCGCTGCGCCTTTGACATGGTGAGCGCCTGCGCATCGGTGTTGGCGACGACGAAATCGACCCCCTGCAATCCCGCGGTGATCATGTTGTTGACGGCATTGCCGCCGGCGCCGCCGACGCCGAACACGGTAATCCGCGGCTTCAACTCGCGAATATCAGGGACGTTGAGATTGATGGTCATGGTTGCCTCTCGATCACGCGCGCGTGGGTTCGCCCCGGCCGGCGGCCGCGGGAGTTGGTGAAATGGGTCGGAAAAGATTCATCAGAAGCCCTCGCGAAGCCATCGTCCGACCTTTCCGAAATAGCCGTCGGTCCCTGTCTTGAGCTGCCGCGTATGCCGCGGTTCGACATGTTCAAGATGAGCGTATTGCGGATAGACCAGCAGGCCCGTGGGAACGGCGAACGACGCGCCCTTCGCCTCGCTGGGCAGCCGGCTGAAGCCGAGCGGACGGCCGATGCGCACCGGCCGGCCGAGAATCCGGGTGGCAAGCTCGAGGGTGCCGGTGAGCTGCGAAGCGCCCCCGCTCAACACGACACGCGCTTTCGGCTCCGCCGCAAAGGGAGAATCCGCCAGCCGGTCCCTGACCATTTCAAAAATCTCCTCGGCGCGATGCCGGACGATATTCGCAATCGTGGCGCGGGAGACGATCTGCGGAATATCGCGCTCGCTGTCGCCGGCCGTCGGCACGGACATCAATTCGCGCGAGTCGGACCCGCCGGGCAGCACGGTGCTGTATAACGTCTTGATTCGCTCGGCATCCGCAATGCATGCGCTGATGCCGCGCGCCAGATCCATGGTGACGTGCTGGCCGCCGAGCGCGAAGCCCGAGGCATGGACGAAGCGGCCGCCGGAATAGGTCGCGATCGTGGTGGTTCCCGCCCCCATCTCGACCACGGCGGCGCCGATATCGGCCTCGTCATCGGTCAGGACCGAGAGGCCGGCGACATAGGGAGCCGCCGCCATGGCCTCGACATTGAGATGGCAGCGTTCGACCACCAGCATCAGGTTCTTGGCGACCGTCGCGTCCGAGGTGACGACGTTCATGTCGACGCCGAACTGCCGCGCCACCATGCCGCGCGGATCGCGGACGCCCTTGACGCCGTCGAGCGCGTAGCTGACCGGCAGCGCATGCAGAACGGTACGGCCCACGCCGGTGGCGTGGCGCATGCCCGCCGAGGTGATGCGGCTGATGTCGGCGGCCGTGACCGCGCCGCCCTGGATGTCGGAGGCGGCCTCGACCAGCTGGCCCTGCAGCCTTCCCGCCGAAACCGACAGCAATACCGACTCGACGCGGACCTTGGCCATGCGCTCGGCCAGCGCCACGGCCTGGCGCACCGCCTGTTCGCATTCGCCGGGATCGACCACCGCCCCGGCCTTGACGCCGCGCGACTGGATCTGGCTGTAGCCGATCAGCTCCGCCGCATGGGTCCGGCCGCGCAGGGCTTCGTTCGGCGGGCACGGCCTCAGCCGCGCGATCATGCAGGCGATCTTGCTGGTGCCGATGTCGAGCGACGCCACCATCGCGGTACGCTTGTGCGGCATCGGCCGGGTCTTCGGCGTCTGGCTGCGGTCAAGGCCGGTCATGCGTCACCGGCCTTCTTCTTCGGCTTCTTGTCCTTGAACAGATCTTCGCGGGCCTTGGCCGCGTCATCGGACAATTGCACGCTGAACCGGTCCGGCAGCCGCATATCGACGGCGACGATGTCGCGCGAGAACAGCTTGTCCTCCCGGTCGAGCTTGCTCAATTCGGCCAGCGCGTTACCGACGTCGTTTTCCGGCAGCTTGATGTCGAGACCGTCATTGAGCCGCAGGTTCCAGCGCCGTTCGCCGACGAAAATCGCGGCCTTGGTCGCTGCGCTCACCTGCGGGTAGCGGGCGAGCAGCGCCAGGAAATCCCTGGCGCGGGTTTCGGCCCCCTTGCCGACCACCAGCGGCAGCGAGACGAAGCGGCGCATCACATATGGCTCCAGCACCGCGCCGTCATCGGCAATCACCGACAGATGGCCGTCGAGCTGCCACAGCGCGAACGCCGATCGCTCGACGATCGTGATCTGGAGCTGGCTGGGATAGAGCTTCAGGATCGTGGCGTCGGCAATCCAGGGATTGGCTTTCAACTTGTCGCGAACCGCTTCGGCGTCGAGAAACAACAGCGACGAGCGGCCATTGACGCCGCCGGTCGCCAGCACCTCATCCTGGGTCAGCTGCTTGCGGCCATTGATGACGACCGTCTTGATGCGGAAGCCCGCGGAATTCGCCAGCGCGTTGCGGGTGTCGCTCAACGCCGCGCTGAACTCCTCGACATGACCGCCCCGGACGATGCCGAAGCCGGTGCTGGCAAGCAGGATCAGCACGGTCGCGGTAATGCCGACGCGGTTCGGCACATAACGCTCGATGAATGCGATCAGACGATGCGGTTGTTGCTCGCGTTCGAAACGGGGATTCGCAGGCGCGCGCCGGCGCCGGCGGCCAAGCCACTCGCGCAGCAGCACGGCCGCGCCAATGGCGGCCGCCCTCAGGTCAGCTTGAGGCCTCTGCGATCTCGGTGATCGGGCGAGGCGTCCTGCATCATCCATTGCACGAGCTCGTCAAATGTTTTCCCGCAAAATTTGCGGGTCTGGCACAGATGACGTCTCGGTCATGCCGGGTCGGGTGTCGACTTCAAGGCCAAAAGGCCCCCCTATCCCTCGATGCGTCGTCGAAGCGGAAATCCGCGACAGCTCACGCCCCGGCAGCCAAGCGCCACATGCGCCGCCAGCGTTAACCTTCGGGCTTACTGGTAAACAAAAGGTAAAAACCGCTTGGACAGGATACGATTTGATCCGTCCCGTGAGGAGCTTGCTTCATATTCGTGAAGTTTTTAGCAATCGAGCCCGGCAGGCCGTTCCGCGGCCTTCGCTTCCACAATTTATAAGATCAATCCCATCAGACGCTACTTTTGCGCGCGCCGGGCCGCCAGCGTGATCTGGTCACGCAGGAAATCGACGAATTCGATTCCTTCCGCCTTCAGCGCCTTGGGATAAAGCGAAGCCTTGGTCAGGCCGGGCAGCGTATTGGTCTCCAGATAGACCGGACCCTTGGCCGAGACCACGAAGTCGGAACGGGAGTAGCCGCGGCAGGACAGCGCGGTGTGGGCTTTGAGCGCCTGCTGCATGATTTGCGCCGATATCTCGGGCGCAAAACGCCCCGGGCAGATTTCCTGGGTGGCTTTGGCGAGATATTTGGCGGTGTAGTCGAACCCGCCTTCGGCCGGGATGATCTCGATCGGCGGCAGCGTCACCACCGAACCGTCCAGCCTTTCCAGCACGCCGCAGGTCGCTTCCACGCCGGCGACGAACGGTTCGATCAGATATTCCTCGTCCCTCGCCGCGTTGCGCACGGCGGCGAGATCCTGCCTGGCGTTGACGAAGATCAGGCCGTAGCTCGAACCGTCCTTGACCGGCTTGGCGATCAGCCTGCCGTGTTCGGCGAGCGCTTTTTCGGCGTCTTCCAGCGCGATGCCAGCCGGCGATGTCACGCCGGCAATGGCGGCGAAGCGCTTGGCGGCGACCTTGTCGAAGGCGAGATGCGAGGCGGCCGAACCGGAGCCGGTGAAGGGAATCCCGCGCGTTTCGCACATCGCCTGCAGTTCGCCGTTTTCCGCCAGGCCGCCGTGCAGGCCGAGCACCAGCAGGCGATTTTCGGATTGCGCCCGGTCGAGTGCATGCTCGATCGCGCCGATAGCAGGCGTGCCGGCCTTGAACGGCTCCTCGAACGGCCGCGCATGACCGAGCAGCGTCGCGGGCTGCGTTTCATGGACGCTGTCGTCGGCATCCCAGAACCACAGATCGGCTTCCGGCAAGGCTTGATGCAGCGCTTGAGCGCTCGCCACCGAGACCAGGCGCTCTTTGTTGGTGCCGCCGAAAAGAATGGTGATCCGCATCATGCCGTTCCGCTGATTTTCTTCTTTCGTCATTCCGGGGCGATGCAAAGCATCGAACCCGGAATCTTCTCTCCACATCACTTCGAGATTCCGGGTTCGCGTCTTCGCCGCGCCCCGAAATGACGACTATAGCGGAATCCCGATCCGCTTGATTTCCCAGTGTAGCTCAATTCCGGAATTTTCCTTCACCCGCGCGCGAACCGTCTCGCCCAGCGTTTCGATATCATGGCCGGTCGCGGCTCCGGTATTGATCAGGAAATTGCAGTGCATCTCCGACACCTGCGCGCCACCGACGCGCAGGCCGCGGCAGCCGGCGGCGTCGATCAGTTTCCAGGCGCTGTGTCCGGGCGGATTCTTGAAGGTCGAACCGCCGGTCTTTTCGCGGATCGGCTGCGCGGTCTCGCGATGGTGCTGCACCTCGGCCATCCGGGCCCGGATCGCTTCCGGCGCGGTGGGCAGACCACGAAACCGTGCGCCGGTGAAGATGACCGAGGGATCGACGCCGCTGTTGCGATAGTCGAATTGCATCCCAGCATTCGTAAACCTGTGTTTCGTGCCATCGCGGCCGATGCCGGACGCCTCGATCAGAACATCCCTGGTCTCGCCGCCATTGGCGCCGGCATTCATGCGCAGCGCGCCGCCGATGGTGCCGGGAATGCCGAAGAAGAATTCCAGCCCGCCAATTCCGGCGGTGGCGGCTGCCTCGGCCACGCGCTTGTCGAGCGCCGCCGTACCGGCGCCGACGATATCGCCCTCCGCGTGAATTTCGCCGAAGACGCGCGGCGACAGCCGGATCACCACCCCCGGCATGCCGCCATCGCGCACAATCAGATTGGAGCCGACGCCGACCACATAGACCGGCAGCTCACTCGGCAGATGCGCGAGGAAATAAGCCAGATCGTCTTCGTCCGACGGCGTGAACAGCACCTGCGCCGGACCGCCGACCCGAAACCATGTCAGTTCGGCCAGCGACTGGTTCGCCAGCAGCCGCCCGCGCAATTCCGGCATCGCGGCTTTGAGCTCGGGCGTGATGTCGGGGAAGGTCATGTCGGATCGCTCGCCTCGTCATGGCCGGGTTTGTCCCGGCCATCCACGTCTCGCGGAATGTCAATATGGCAGGCGGGTACGTTTATATTCTGACCAATCGTCCGAATGGCATTCTTTACGTCGGCGTGACAAACGATCTCGTCCGCCGGCCGGAACAAGCCCGGCCATGACGAACTTGACTGCAGCACCGGCGCCCTCATCCCAGCGCCTTCAGTTCGGCCGGCAGCGCGTAGGCCCATTGCGTGATGTTGCCGGCGCCGAGGCAGACGACGAGATCGCCGCGGCCGGCGATGCCATGCACCACCTTGGCCAGTTCAGCGGAGCTTGGCAGCGGAATGACGTCGCGATGGCCGTGCGCACGCAGGCCCAGCACGAAATGGTCGCGGTCGATGCCTGGGATCGGCGCCTCGCCGGCCGGATAGACGTCGGCGACGACAACCGCATCCGCATCGTTGAAGCAGGTGCAGAATTCCTCGAACAGCGATTGCAGGCGGGTGAAGCGATGCGGCTGCACCACGGCGATGATCTTGCCGTCGGCGGATTCGCGCGCCGCCTTCAGCACGGCCGCGATCTCGACCGGATGATGGCCGTAGTCGTCGATCACGGTGACGCCGTTCCATTCGCCGGTTTTGGTGAAACGCCGCTTCACGCCGCCGAAGCCCGCGATCGCCTTGCGGATGACATCGTCGGACAGCCCGAGTTCATGCGCGACCGCGATCGCCGCGGTGGCGTTGAGCGCGTTGTGGCGGCCCGGCATCGGCAGCGCAATATCGGCGATCTCATGCGTGGCGTCGGTCTTGCGGTTGCGGAACACGACCTTGAAGCGCGAGCCGCCGCCGCCCGGAGCGAGATCGACCAGCCGCGCATCGGCCTGCGGATTCTCGCCATAGGTGATGATGCGGCGGTCCTCGATCTTGCCGACGAGGGTCTGCACCACGGGATGATCGATGCACATCACCGCGAAACCGTAGAACGGCACGTTCTCGACGAAATGGCGGAACGCGTCCTGCACGGCCTCGAACGTCTTGAAGTGATCGAGATGCTCGGGATCGACATTGGTGACGATGGCGACATCGGCCGGCAGTTTCAGGAACGTGCCGTCGCTCTCGTCGGCCTCCACCACCATCCAGTCGCCGGCGCCCAGCCGCGCATTGGTGCCGTAGGCATTGATGATGCCGCCATTGATCACGGTCGGATCGAGATCTCCGGCGTCGAGCAGGGCCGCGACCATCGAGGTCGTGGTGGTCTTGCCGTGGGTGCCGGCGATGGCGACGCAGCTTTTCAGCCGCATCAGTTCCGCCAGCATTTCGGCGCGGCGCACCACCGGAATGCGCTGCGCGCGCGCCGCCATCAATTCGGGATTATCGCGCTTGATCGCGGTCGACACCACGACGACATCGGCGCCATCGACATGCTCCGCCTTGTGTCCAATCGACACCTTGACGCCCTTCTCGCGCAGCCGCGCGACATTGGCGTTTTCGGACGCGTCGGAGCCCTGCACGCTATAGCCGAGATTGCACAGCACTTCGGCGATACCGCTCATGCCGATACCGCCGATCCCGACGAAGTGGATGGGTCCGATCTCGCGCGGCAGTCTCATGCGTGTTTCCTTAAAAGACATGGCTATCCGCAATTGGACAGGCATTTGCGGCGCAAATCAGCCGCTGCAGTCAACTGGATGCCCCGCTTTCGCGTGGCCTGACAAGCCTTTTTCCCGTCATTCCGGATCAGCCTGCTTCGCAGGCTGTCCGGAATGACCAGTCTTCCGTTTGGCGCGTCTACACGCGAACCGGTGAGATTCTGGCGACTTTTTCCACCAGATCGGCCAGCCGCTCGGCGGCATCGAGCCGGCCGACGGTGCGCGCTTTCGCCGCCATCGCCGTCAGCCGCGCAGGTTCCGCGGCGAGCGCGGAGATTTCGGCAGCCAGCCGCTCCGGCGTGAATTCCTTCTGCACGATGCGGATGGCCCCGCCCGCCTCCGCCAGCACGCCGGCATTGGCGAATTGGTCCTGGTCGATCGAACCCGGCAGCGGCACCAGAATCGAGGGCCGGCCGATCGCGGCGAGTTCGGCCACCGTGCCGGCGCCGGAACGAGAAATCACCAGATAGTTCGACGCCAGCCGCGCCGGCAGATCGCCGAAGAAGGGCGCCAGTTCCACATTGATCCTGAGCCGGTCGTAGACCGCGCGAACCCGCGCCATGTCTTCCTCCCGCACCTGCTGGGTGAGGACCAGCCGGCTCCACAGCGATGGCGGCAGACGCTCGATCGCGCCGGGCACGATATCGCTCATCACCCGAGCGCCCTGGCTGCCGCCGACCACCAGCAGGCGCAGCGGCCCGTCCGGTTCGGGCGAAGCGTAATTCGAGGCAGCGGCGGCCAGGATCGCGGGACGCATCGGCGTGCCGACGGTGGTGGTCTTGCCCGCCAGTGCCGGATCGCGATCGAGCACGCCCGGCAGCGAGGTCGCGATCGCGCTGACGCGACTGGCGAGAAAGCGGTTGGCGCGGCCGAGCACCGCATTGGCGTCATGGACGATGCCGGGCACGCCGAGCAACCGCGCCGCGATCAGCGGCGGCACCGTCGGATAGCCGCCGAAGCCGACCACGGCCACGGGCTTCAGCCGCCGCACCAGATTGAGCGCCACCAGGGCCCCGTAGCCGAGCATCAACCCGGTATAGGCCAGCGACCACGGCGCGCGGCTGCGCACGGTCTCGCTCGGCACCACGTCGATCATGTCCTTGGAGAACAGGCCGCTATAGCGCAGCGCGCGGGAATCGGTGGCGAGGCGCACGCGATAGCCGCGCCGGACCAGTTCGACGCCGAGCGCCTCGGCGGGAAACAGATGACCGCCGGTGCCGCCCGCCGCCAGCAGGATGAGAGGCGCGTTGTCCATGACTTCCAATCGTCGACAGCGCGGCGTTCGTCAAGCGTAGCTGCGCAACGCGTTGGCGTCGCTGATCGATTCCATTTCGGTGCGGGGCCGGTGCCGGGTCAAGGCGAGCATCATGCCGACGCCATAGGCCAGCGAGACGATCGACGAGCCGCCATAGGAGATGAACGGCAGCGTCATGCCCTTGGCCGGAATCAGTTGCAGATTGACCGACATGTTGATCGCGGCCTGCACGCCGAACAGCACCGCAAGGCCGGAAGCCGCGAACCGCGCGAACATGTCCTCGGTCGCATACGCCCGCGACAGCGCGCGGATCACGATGAAGGCGAACAGCGAGAGCAATATCAGACAGAGCACGATGCCGAATTCCTCCGCCGCCACCGCGAACACGAAATCGGTATGGCTGTCCGGCAGGCTGCGCTTGGCGATGCCCTCGCCCGGCCCGAGCCCGAACCAGCCGCCATTGTAGAAGGCTTCGAGCGCGGTATCGACCTGAAACGTATCGCCCGATGCCGGGTTCATGAAGCGCTGGATGCGCCCGGCGACGTGCGGCACCAGCAGATAGGCGATGAACAGCCCGGCGCTCGCGACGCCCGCGAGCCCCATCACCCAGACCATCCGCATGCCGGCGATGAAGAACAAGACGCCCCACACCATCGAGATCAGCATGGTCTGGCCGAAATCGGGCTCCATCACCAACAGCGACACCAGCGTCAGCAGCAGCACCAGCGCCATCGAGGTCGCCGGCATTTCCGGCCGCTTGGTCGATTCCGCGAACAGCCATGCCGCCAGCACCACGAAGGCGGGCTTGGCGGATTCGGAGGCCTGGATGTTGACGCCGAGCAGCGTGATCCAGCGCCGCGAGCCCTTGACCTCGGGGCCGATCAGCAGCGTCACCGCGATCAGCGTGATCGAGACCGCGAACACGATCAGCGCGCTGCGGCGAATCTGCTGCGGCGACAGGAACGAGACGGCGATCATCACCATGAAGGCCGGCGCCAGGAACATCACGTGATGATTGAAGAAGTGAAATGGATCGAGCCCGATCCGGACCGCGACCGGCGGACTCGCCGCCAGCGACAGGATGATCCCGGCCAGCATCAGCGCGATGATCGCCGCCAGTTGCAGCCGGTCGACGGTCCACCACCATTCGCTCAGGGGGGTGCGTTCTTCACGGGAGATCATGGGCGTTCCCACAGGGCAAGGGACTGCCATTGGTCGCCGATGATGGTTTCGAAGGGGTTAATGGAATGGATAACTTTTGCGATAGGGCTTCGTGCCATACCGTCTGTTGACGGTCATCACCCGCGAAGGCGGGTGATCCAGTATTCCACGACTCTCGCCATGCAACATCCCGCGGCCGCGGCGTACTGGATACCCCGCTTTCGCGGAGTATGACGACTTTCCATGCCGCAGCCGTCTTCACACAACCGGCTTGACGCCCGGCATGGCTGTGACGAGGTCACGAAACTTCGCGCCGCGGATCTCGAAATTGCGGTACTGGTCGAACGAGGCGCAGGCCGGCGACAGCAGCACCACGGGATCGGCTATCCCGGAGGCTTCCGCATCGCGCGCGGCATGTGCGACCGCGACATCGAGCGTCCCGCTGATTTCATGCGCCACATGGTCGCCAAGCGTGCCGGAAAATTCCTGCGCCGCTTCCCCGATCAGATAGGCGTTTCGGATGCGCGGGAAATATCCGGTCAGGCTGCTGATGCCGCCGGCCTTCGGCTTGCCGCCGGCGATCCAGAAAATATCGGGGAATGACGCCAGCGCGTGCGAGGTGGCGTCGGCGTTGGTGGCCTTGGAGTCGTTGACGAACAACACGCGGCCGAGCCGCCCGACCTGCTCCATGCGGTGCGCAAGGCCCGGAAAGCTGCGCAAGCCGTTTTGCAGAACGTCAGCGCCGACACCCAGCGCCAGCGCGCAGGCCGACGCACACGCCGCGTTCTGCGCATTATGCAGGCCGCGCAGCGAACCGATGCCGCCGATCCGCGCGATCTCGCTCTGCGCGCCGCCGGCGGCGCGCAGGATGGTTTCATGCTCGACATAGACGCCGTCGGGCAGCGGATTTTTCACGGAGATGCGGACCACGCGCCTGCCGGCGCGCCCGAGGCGGTCGGCGATGTCGCGGCACCAGCCGTCATCGACACCGACGATCGAGGTGCCTTGCGGCTGCACACCGGCGACCAGGCGCTCCTTCACCGCGGCATAATGTTCGAGCGTGCCGTGCCGGTCGATATGATCCTCGCTGACATTGATCAGGATGCCGACCGAAGGATCGAGCGACGGCGCCAGATCGATCTGGTAGGACGACATCTCGATCACATGCACGCGCCCCATCCGCGGCGGCTCCAGCGACAGGATCGCGGTGCCGATATTGCCCCCCATCTGGGTGTCGTGGCCGGCGACCCGCATCAGATGCGCGATCAGCGCGGTGGTGGTCGATTTGCCGTTGGTGCCGGTGATCGCGACGAATGGCGCGTCCGGCGCATGACGCTGCCGCTCGCGGCAGAACAATTCGACATCGCCGATGACTTCGACGCCGGCCTGTTGCGCCATCACGACGCTCCAATGCGGCGCGGGATGGGTGAGCGGCACGCCCGGCGTCAGCACCAGGGCTGCGAAATTCGCCCACGACACCGTGCGCAGATCGGCGGTGATGAAACCGGCCTTGGCGGCCTCCGCCAGCCGCTCGGCGCTGTCGTCGCCGGCGATCACTTCCGCGCCGCCCGCTTTCAAGGCGTGGCAGCTTGCCAGCCCGGAGCCGCCGAGACCGAACACCGCGACCGTCTTGCCGGCGAATGAGGTGACGGGAATCATGACTTGGTATCCGTCATTCCGGGGCGTGCGGAACGCACGAACCCGGAATCCATCGCGCCACAATACGCTGCGAGGAATGGATTCCGGGTTCGTCGCTGACGCGATGCCCCGGAATGACGACGATGGGAATATCGGCGCACCGTCATCACCGCAGCTTCAGCGTGGAGAGGCCGGCCAGCGCCAGCATCACCGAGATGATCCAGAACCGGATCACGATCTGCGGCTCGGTCCAGCCCATCTGCTCGAAATGATGATGCAGCGGCGCCATCCGGAACACGCGCTTGCCGGTGAGCTTGAACGAGGCCACCTGCACGATCACCGAGACCGCTTCCAGCACGAACAATCCGCCGATCACCGCGAGCACGATCTCGTGCTTCACCGCGACCGCGATCGAACCCAGCATGCCGCCGAGCGCGAGCGAACCGGTATCGCCCATGAAGATCGATGCCGGCGGCGCGTTGAACCACAGGAATCCCAGCCCCGCGCCGATCACCGCCCCGCACAGCACCGCGAGTTCGCCGGTGCCGGCGACGTAATTGATTTGCAGATAGTCCGCGAACACCGCGTTGCCGGCGAGATAGGCGATCATGCCGAAGCTTGCCGCCGCGATCATGACCGGCACGATGGCGAGGCCGTCGAGGCCGTCGGTGAGGTTCACCGCATTGCCGGCGCCGACCATAACGAACGCGCCGAACACGACGAAGAACCAGCCGAAATTCAGCGCCACATCCTTGAAGAACGGGATCACCAGCGAGGTCGAGAACGGTTGCCGCCCGAGCCGCACCAGTGCGTAGCAGGCCGCCAGCGCAATCACCGCCTCGATCGCAAGGCGGACACGGCCGGCGAAGCCGTTATGGGTCTGCTTGGTCACTTTCAGATAATCGTCGTAGAAACCGACGAAGCCGAAGCCGAGCGTCACCGCCAGCACGATCCAGACATAGGGGTTGAGCGGATTGGCCCACAGCACCGTCGAGACCAGAAGGCCGGACAGGATCATCAGGCCGCCCATGGTCGGCGTGCCCTTCTTGGTCACGAGATGCGATTGCGGGCCGTCGGTGCGGATCGGCTGGCCCTTGCCCTGGCGCAGCCGCAAATGATCGATGATCCAGGGACCGAACAGGAAAACGAACAGCGCGCCCGTCACCATCGCCCCGCCGGTGCGGAAGGTGATGTAGCGAAACACATTCAGAACCGTTCGGAACATGCCCAGCCCGGGAACGGTGTTGGACAGATCAATCAGCCAGTAAAACATTCAATTGTCCTATACCGCGGCTTCATCGAGCGCGGTCCTGCCCGGAAAGCGCTTTTCCAGCGCCGTCACAATCGTTTTCATCCTGGAGCCCAGCGACCCCTTGACCATGATGGCGTCGCCGGCGCGAACGGCCCTGACCGCCTGTGTTTCCAGCGCCGCCGCATCCTCGGCATAGCCGCCCCGCCTGCCCGTGGGAAGGGCGTCCCACACATGACGCATCAGCGGCCCGCAGCAATAGACCAGGTCGATGTGATCGGCCTTGATGGCCTCGATCAGGCCGCGATGCAGCGCGGGGCTGGTCGGCCCCAGTTCGAGCATGTCGCCGAGCATCGCAATGCGGCGGCCGCGCGGACCGACCGGGGCCTGGCCCAGCACGTTCAGCGCCGCCGCCATCGATGCCGGATTGGCGTTGTAGCTCTCGTCGATCAGCAGCGCCTCGCCGCCGGGCACTTCGAGCAGCCGGCGGACGCCGCGGCCCGCCGCCGGTTCGAGCTCGGACAGCGACAGCGCGGACAGCGCGAGGTCGGCCCCCGCCAGCACGGCGGCGGCCAGCACCGCGAGCGAGTTCATAACCATGTGACGGCCGGGCACGCCGAGCTTGTAGGTCACGTCCTGGCCAAGGATATCGGCGCGCACCGCCGAGCAGGTCGCGTGTAGCGCGAGGTCGATCAGCCGCGCATCGGATTTCGTATCGCTGCCGAACGACACGATGCGCGAAACGCCGAGCGCTTCGGCGCGGCTCGCCAGCCGGGCGAATTGCGAATTGTCGCGGTTGAGCACCGCCGTGCCGCCGGGCTCGATGCCGGCAAAAATCTCCGCCTTGGCGTCGGCGATCGCCTCGATGCCGGCGAAGAATTCCAGATGCACCGGCTCGACCGTGGTGACGATCGCGACATGCGGCCGCACCATCCTGACCAAGGGCTCGATTTCGCCGGCGTGATTCATGCCGATCTCGAAGATCGCAAATTTCGCCGTCGCGGGACACCGCGCCAGCGACAGCGGCACGCCCCAATGATTGTTGAACGACGCGACCGAGGCGTGGGTCTCGCCCTGGCCGCCGAACACGCGCCGCAACGCCTCCTTGGTCGAAGTCTTGCCGACCGAACCGGTCACCGCGATCACCCGCGCCCCGAGGCGCGCGCGCGCCGCATGCGCGAGATCGACCAGGCCGGCGAGCACGTCGTCGACCACCAGAAGCGGCGCGTCGGCCGCGAATTTATCGCGCTGCGCCGCTTCGACCACCGCCAGCGCCGCCCCCGCTTTCAGCGCCGCGGCGACAAAATCGTGCCCGTCATGGACATCGCCCTTGATCGCGAAATAGGCCTCGCCCGACGCGATGGTGCGGCTGTCGATCGAAATGCCGGTGACGCTTTCCTGCGGCGCACCCTGGACCGCGGCGCGCATCGCCGCGGCCATCGCGCCCGACGTCCATAGCGGCGCCGGGCTCATGCGACCCTCGCCGCAAGCGCGGAAGCAACCGCATCGTGATCGCTGAACGGCAACACCCGGTCGCCGACGATTTGCCCGGTCTCGTGGCCCTTGCCGGCGATCAGCAGCGCATCGCCGGATTCAAGACCCGCGATCGCGGTACGTATCGCCTCGGCGCGGTCGCCGATTTCGCGCGCGCCTTTGGCAGCGGCGAGGATGGCCGAGCGGATCACAGCCGGATTCTCGCTGCGCGGATTGTCGTCGGTGACGATGATGCGGTCGGCATTCTCGGCCGCGATCGCGCCCATCAGCGGGCGCTTGCCGGCATCGCGGTCGCCGCCGGCGCCGAACACCACGACCAGCTTTCGTGTGGCGTAAGGCCGCAACGCCTGCAACGCTTTCGCCAGCGCATCCGGCTTGTGCGCGTAATCGACGAAGATCGGCGCGCCGTTGCGTTCGCCGACGCGCTCGAGCCGCCCCTTGGCGCCTTCGAGATGTTCGAGCGCGGCAAACACGGCCTCGGGCTCGCCGCCGGTGCCGATCGCAAGGGCCGCCGCCACCAGCGCATTCTCGATCTGGAATTCGCCGACCAGCGGCAGCCGCGTCGCATAGCGGCGGCCACGATGTTCGAGCGAAAGTTTTTGCGCCAGGCCGTCGATAGCGGCGCCAGCCAGACGAATGCCCTCGCCCGCGCCATCGCCCCGGCTGCCGACCGTGATGATCCGCAGGCCGCGCGCCCGCGCCGCGCCGATCACGGCCTGAGAGCAATCATGATCGGCCGAGATCACCGCCGCGCCGCCGGTTGCGACCAGATCGCGGAACAGCCGCAGCTTGGCGTTGAGATAATGCGCGACGTCGGGATGATAATCCATGTGGTCGCGCGACAGGTTGGTGAAGCCGCCGGCCGCGATATGCACGCCGTCGAGACGAAACTGGTCGAGCCCGTGAGACGATGCCTCCAGCGCCAGATGGGTGACGCCGTCGCGCGCGATCTCGTCGAGCTGACGGTGCAGAGCGACCGGATCCGGCGTCGTCAGCGAGCCGTAGATCGTGCGTTTCGGCGACACCAGACCGATGGTGCCGATGCTGGCCGCGGCATGGCCGAGCCGCAGCCAGATCTGCCGCGTGAAGGCGGCGACGGACGTTTTGCCGCTGGTCCCGGTCACGGCCGCGATCGTCTGCGGCTGCCGCGGATAAAATTTCGCCGCGGCCAGCGCCAGCGCGCGGCGCGGATTGGGCGTGACGACAAACGGCACGCGACGATCACCCTCCAGACGATGACCGTGGGGCGGATGGTTGCCCGCTACCGCGACGGCGCCCGCGGCAATGGCGGCCTCGACGAACCGCGAGCCATCGGTCTTGCTGCCCGCGAGCGCGAAGAACAGATCGCCCGGCTTCACGATACGGCTGTCCACGGCAAGGCCGGTGACCGCAAGCGCTTCCGCCTGAGGATCCATCGTGGCCTCGTCGCTGAACAGGTCGCGAAGTCTCATGGTCTTCCAGTCCGGGTTAAAGCCAGGTTCTGATTAAATCAGAACCTGGCTTTGGATTGCTGCTTTGACGCGTTTTCTTCACGCGAACCGGTCTCCACTTCGCTTGAAAACGCCATCGCGCGCCGGCGGATCTTCAAAAAACGGAATGATATTGCGGTCGTTACGACTTACTAGTTCGTCCTGGATGCCGCAAGAATAAGGCGCTCGGGCGGCGGCAAATCGAAGCGCGGCTCGATTCCCAGCAAGGGCGCGATCCGGGCGATCACGGCGCCGCCGGTCGGCACCGCGTTCCAGCCCGAGGTGATGAAGCCGTAGGTCTCCTTGGTCGGCTGCGGCTCGTCCAGCATCACCAGAAGCTGATATTGCGGCTTGTCGGCCGGCAGGATCGCGGTGAAGGCGGTGAGCACGCGCTTCTTGGCATAGCGGCCGCCGACGACCTTTTCCGCGGTGCCGGTCTTGCCGCCGATATAATAGCCGTTCACATCGGCCTTTCGCGCGGTGCCGATCTCGGCGTTCAGCCGCATCAGATAGCGCATTTTTTCCGACGTATCGGGCTTGATGACGCGCTTGGCCAGCGCCATCGCGTCGCTCTCGCTGCGTTTCAGGAAAGTCGGCGGGATCAGGTAGCCGCCATTGACCAGCGCATCGATGCCCATCACCGCCTGCAACGGCGCCACCGCGATGCCGTGGCCGAACGCGATGGTGATCGTGTTCAACTCGCCCCAGTGCCGCGGCACGATCGGCGCGGCGCTTTCCGGCAATTCGGTGCGCAGCCGTTCGAGCTGCCCCATCTTGCGCAGGAAGGCCTTGTGCGCGTCGACGCCCTGCGCCAGCGCGATGCGCGCCGCGCCGATGTTCGACGAAAAGGTGAAGACCTCCTTCATGCTGATGAAACGGCCCTTCGGCTCGTCGTCATGAATCGTGAACTTGCCATAGTGCAACGACGCGCGGGCATCCCACATCGAATTGAGATCGTATTTGCCGGTATCCAGCGCCATCGCCAGCGTGAACGCCTTGAAGGTCGAGCCCAATTCATACACGCCGGTGGTCAGCCGATTGATGCGGTCGGGATCGTGTGCCTCCTTGGGATTGTTGGGATCGAAATCCGGCAGCGACACCATCGCCACGATCTCGCCGGTCCTGACATTGGAGACGATGCCGGAAGCCGCCTTGGCGTGGAACTTGTCCTTGGCCTTGAGCAGTTCGTCACGCAGCGCATGCTCGACGCGCAGATCGACCGACAATTCCACCGGCTGCTGCAGCCGATCGGTGGCGAAGCCGGCGCGATGCAGATCGGCAAGACCGTTATTGTCGAGCCATTTCTCCATCCCGGCGATGCCCTGGTTGTCGATATTGACCAGGCCGATCAGGTGCGCGACCTCGTTGCCGGTCGGATAGACGCGCTTGTTCTCGCGCAGGAAGCCGATGCCGGGAACGCCGAGGCGATGGATCTCCTGCTGCTGTTGCGGCGTGATTTCGCGCTTGAGCCAGACGAAACCTTTTTTCGACGACAGGCGGTCGCGCACTTCGGCGCTGTCGAGATCGGGCAGCGTCGCGGTCAGAAGCTCGACCGCCTCGTCCTTGTCGATGATGCGGCGCGGTTCGGCGAACAGGCTCGGCGCCTTGACGTCGGTTGCGAGGATCTCGCCGTTGCGGTCGACGAGATCGGGGCGCGCGGTCGCGATCGCGTCCTGCGACGCGGTCCGGCGCCCGCCATGACTGTCGCCGATGGTGGCGTACATGATCAGCCGGCCGCCGATCACCGCATAGATCGCCGCGAACGCCACGATCGCCAGTCCGACACGGGCGCGCGCCTTCGCGACGCGATCGACGTTGCGTCCGTACAAGAGGCTGCGGATCAGCCGCCGCCGCCACGGCTCCGCCGGCCTCGATGTCACGACGGTCATTGCCTTGCCCTTGCCGGTCATTGCCTGTCCTCCGGCGCCGGCACCGAACCGGTCACGGCCGGATCGTCGGCCTTGTCACCGTCAAATTTGGCGCCGTCATCCTTGCCGTCAGCCGCCGCTTGGATGGTGCCGAGCATCGCGCCGATCGGATCGGGCGCGCGGTTGAAGTTAGGCGGCCGCTCCGGCAGGTTCTTGAGTGAATCATATTGCGTGGCGTTGATCGGCTTCAGAGGCAGATGCCGCTCGACCAGGCCTTGCAGCCGCAGCGGCGCATCGAGTTTGGTCCATTCCGCGTGAAGCGCAGCGATCGCGTCGCGCTGCTCGTGAATATCAGCCTGCAATTTCAGCACCCGCTCGGTGCGCACGGTGGACGCCATCTTGATCCGGTAGACATAGGCGGCCGCGAACACGAGAACGCCGATCACGAGCAAATGGAGGATGCGCATGGTCAGCCTCCCCTCATCACGTCGGCGAGCGACGGCCACGCCGGAAGCGCGCCGGCCGCATGCGCCGGCGCGGCGGTGCGCTCCGCCGCGCGCAGTTTGGCCGAGCGCGCACGCGGATTGGCCGCGATCTCGTTGTCGCCGGGCGTGACCGGGCGCTTGGTCAGAACGGAAAAACTCGGCGGAGCGGACTCGATCTCCGGCAAATGACGCGATCCGCCGCCGGCCTTGCTGCGTTCGACGAAAAAATTCTTGACGATGCGGTCTTCGAGCGAGTGGAACGAGACCACCGCGAGACGGCCGCCGGGCTTCAGCACGCGCTCCGCCGCCGACAGCGCCAGATGCAATTCGTCGAGTTCCTCGTTGACGAAGATCCGCAACGCCTGGAAGGTCCGCGTCGCCGGGTGGATGTCGCCCGGCTTCGACCACACGACCTTGGCAACGAGTTCGGCCAGCGCGCGCGTGGTCGTGATCGGCGCTTCCTTGCGCGCGGCGACGATGGCGCGCGCCACACTGCGGGAATGGCGCTCCTCGCCGAAGATGTAGATGATGTTGGCGAGATCCGCCTCCGAGGCCCTGGCGACCACGTCGGCCGCCGTCGGGCCGTCGTGGCCCATCCGCATGTCGAGCGGGCCATCGAGACGAAACGAAAAGCCGCGCCCGGCCTGGTCGAGCTGCATCGACGACACGCCGACATCCATCACGACGCCGTCGACCAATGGGACGCCTTCGCCGGCGCACACCTCGGCAAGCCGCGAAAAACGGTCTTCAACCAAGGTGAGCCGGCCGCCGGATTGATCGACCAGCGCGAATCCGCCGGCGACCGCATTGCGGTCGCGGTCGATGCCGATGATTCGGGTTCCCGCGACCTCGAGCATCATCCGGCTGTAGCCGCCGGCGCCAAAGGTGGCGTCGACATAGATCCCGCCGGACCGGAGCGACAACCATTCGACGGCTTCGCGGCCAAGGACCGGGATGTGGCGGCTGCCGGACGCGCTCATGCCCCGGCTCCTGGCACGCACCGGGTCTGGGGAACGAAACTGGACGCGAACGGACCCATTGCGCCTCAAATCTCTACGCTTCACGCGGCGGTTCCAACCGAAACGCCGATTCTGTTCAAGCGAGGCCCATGTTCCGGTTCCGCATGGCCCAAATCGCAGACGCGGGATTCCGCACGGGATTTGGTGGGCTGCCATCGAAGTTCGAGCGTGAAATAGGGCCTCGGCCGTCCCCAAAACCGGTTCGGCTGTTCACCACTTAGTAACGGCAGTTAGCCTTAAGAAAGCGTTGACGATCACATTAAGGATTGCAGCAGATTTTTAGCGGGATGGCCCCGTGCAAATGCGCTAACAGCGCATAGATGCTGCCTTACATGTGGCCGATTGCGCGGCGAGAGATACGCCCGGATTGAGCTGAGGATATCCTAAAGGAACGGTAAACAAGGTCCGGCCCGGATCGTATTGTTGCTGTCTCTTGCCTGGTTTGAGTTGTTGATATGTCGATTGGTTCGTCCGTGTCTGCTGGTGTTGATTCGAAACGTCAGCATGCCCTTCCGCTTCCCAGGGCCAGCGCGATGATGAAAACGTTCACGCCGGACTCCTCGATCGCCTCGGACGTGATTCCGTCGGCCAATTACGGCGAGCGGAACCGGGGCCGTTTGCCCGACATGATCGTGCTGCACTACACCGGCATGCCGGACGTCGAAGCCGCGATCGCGAAATTATGCACGGCCGGAACCGACGTTTCCGCGCACTACATCGTGCTGGAAGACGGCCGCATCGTGCAATCCGTTCCGGAAGCCAAACGCGCCTGGCATGCCGGCGTGTCGTATTGGGCCGGCGAGGAAGACATCAATTCCTGCTCGATCGGCGTCGAGATCATCAATCGCGGCCATGACTGGGGCTATCCGGACTTTCCGCTGCGCCAGATCGCCGCCGTGATTGCGCTGTGCCGCGGCATCATGCTGCGCCGCGGAATTCCGTCGCATCGCGTGCTCGCCCATTCGGATATCGCGCCTTCGCGCAAGAAAGATCCCGGCGAAAAATTTCCGTGGCACTCGCTGGCCAATTCGGGCGTCGGCCATTGGGTGCAACCGGCGCCGATCGTGCGCGCCGAAACGCTCAGGCTCGGCTCCATCAGCGACGACGTGCTGAAGTTGCAGCAGGCGTTCGCCAAATATGGCTACGGCATCCCGGTTAGCGGAAGATATGACGGGCCGACCATGGACGTGGTCACCGCCTTCCAGCGCCATTTCCGGCCGGCGCGCGTCGATGGAATCGCCGACGTTTCGACACTGTCCACGCTGCATGCGCTGCTGACGAATCTGCCGAACGACGATGACCAGGCAGGCGCAGGCTAGAGCTTTCTGTTTGAGCATGATCTTTTCGGAAAGCCGGTTTCCACTTTTCCGGATCATGCTCTAGCTGCGCTTCAGCGGTCATTGCCGGGCGCGCAAGCGACGGCATCTTCAGGATAATTTATTCATGGCCGCTGCTATCGGGCGTTACCGGCTTGACGCGGCGGCCTTCAACCCCCATGCCTGAGACGTCAGTCGGCCGGACGGCCGCTCCTGCAATCGCCGAAAGGCCGCGGGGGAGGAAAGTCCGGGCTCCATCGACATACGGTGCCGGATAACGTCCGGCGGGGGCGACCCCAGGGAAAGTGCCACAGAGAACGAACCGCCTCCCCACCCGCAAGGGCGCGGGCGGCAAGGGTGAAAAGGTGCGGTAAGAGCGCACCGCGGGTCCGGCAACGGAACCGGCATGGTAAACCACACCGGGAGCAAGACCGAATAGGGACGGCAACGCGGGCTGTTCGCCGCAAGGCGATAACGCCGCAAGGGCGATGTCAAGCTCGCCGTCCGGGTAGGTTGCTCGAGGCCATGTGCAAACATGGTCCCAGAGGAATGGCCGTCACGTACCGTTCGCGCAAGCGGGCGGTGCCCTACAGAACCCGGCTTACAGGCCGGCTGATGTCTTTTTATGCGAAAGCGTTTTCGTGCGAAGCGAAATTCCGGTTCGCAGAAAACGCGTCTTGGTAGAATGAGGGGTCCGGCGCAAACACGCCGGACCCCTCGCCATTTTTGGCCGCTCCGCTTGTCCGGCCGGCCGCAGCTTTGCGACCCCGTCCATCCCCCCGCCGGTTTTGTTTGATTTGCGCAAAGGCCTGTGTTCGACTTCTCCCAAGCCGTCAACAAGACGGATCATGCCGCCGGCAAGGCGGACATACAGGGAGAGGAAACGTCATGGCTCAAGCCAGCGTGAAGTTATCGTATTTTCTGAAAGCGACATCCGCGCTCGTGGCGCTCGCCGCCTGCCCGGCCCCATCGGCATTTGCGCAATCCAGTGAACCGATCAAGATCGGCGTGATCGCCGAGGTGCAGTCGATCGCCGGCGCCGCGACGCCGGGCGGCGCGCAGATCGCGGCGGACGAAATCAACGCCAAGGGCGGCGTCAACGGCCGCAAGATCGAAATCGTCTCCTACGACAACAAGAGCTCGTCGGCGGATTCGGTGCGCGCGTTCCAGCGCGCCGTTTCCGACGACAAGGTCAGCGCGGTCATCGCCAGCTATATCAGCGAGGTGGTGCTGGCGCTCGAGCCGTGGTCGGCGCGGCTGCACATGCCGCTGATCACGCCGGGCGCAGCCTCCAACGAAATCACCAAGCCGGTTCACACCGACTATGAGAAGAACAAATACATCTTCCACGGCTACCTGACCTCGGCGGCGCAATCGCAGGCGGTCTGCGACGCCGCCAAGGATCTTCTGGTCGACGGCATGAAGATGAAAACCGCCGCGATCATGAGCGAGGACGCGGCGTGGACCAAGCCGCTCGATGCCGGCTACGAGGAATGCTTGCCGAAGGCGGGATTGCAGGTGGTCGATCACATCCGCTTCTCGCCGGATACGACGGACTTCACGCCGATCTTCAACCAGCTCGAAGGCAAGAAGCCGGACGTGATCGTGACCGGCATCTCGCATGTCGGCGTGCAGCCCACGGTGCAATGGAAGAACCAGCAGGTGCCGGTCCCGATGTTCGGCGTCAGCGCGCAGGCGCTGAGCCCGACCTTCTGGGGCGACACCAACGGCGCGGCCGAAGGCATTCCGTCGCTGGCGGTCGCGACCGCCACCACGGCGGTGACGCCGAAGACCAAGCCGTTCGCCGCGGCCTTCAAGGCGAAGTTCGGCACCGACCCGGCCTATACCGGCTACACCGCCTATGACGAGGTCTACATCATCGCCGACGCGATCAAGCGCGCCGGCTCGACCGATCCGGACAAGATGGTCGCCGAGCTGGAGAAAACCGATTACGTCGGAACCATCGGGCGGGTGCAGTTCTACGGACGCGACGATCAGTTCACCCACGGCCTCAAATACGGACCCGACGCCGTGAGCGGCATGATCTTCCAGTGGCAGGATGGCAAGCAGGTCACGGTGTGGCCGGCCAAGATCGCCGACGGCAAGCTGAAATATCCGAGCTTCGCGCGGCCGACCAACTGAGCGATCAACTCACCTGCGACGAATAATATCCGGGATCACGGCATGCGGCGCACCCGATCGGGGCGCGCCGCCATGTTTTGGTTGGGTACCTGAGTCACGGATGCAGACTCAATGTTTCGCTTCGAGGACGATGACCACGCCTGTCAGTTCGGGTTCATGTGGCTTCAGGCTGGTCAGCGTCGCATCGCTCCAATCGGCGAGACTTACAATTTCACCGGTTTGAGCTTCCATCTCCGGCGCATCGGCGGGTTCCAGGACCTTGAGGCCGCTGCGATCGAGAAAGAACGTGTGATCTCCGAACAAATTGTTCAGTTGGGTGACCGCCGGATGATCATCGGGAAGAACCTGGGCGTCGAACTGGTTCAAGGTTTGTTTCACCTGTGTCGAATTCAGCTTCATGGGCTGCTCCTTGACTTCAGTGCTTGTCACTTCAGCCGGTTTGGGTGCTCTCCCCGCGGACGCGAAAGCCAGCCTGGCGCTCGGTCGGCCATTCCCACTACCGTCGAATGGCGACGTCTCCAGGCGATACCCGCGAGCAACGGATGGCGGGCCCAATCGAATCGCTTGCCCGCTCCGTCTTCAGATCGAATGAATCCGCTGCGGAAACGTTCCCGTGCATCGCGGTAAACTTCGGGGCCGCCATCAAATCAATCATGGCGCAACCGTGACGTTCGAAGCCCGCCAGTCGCCTTGCAATACCCGACTTAATGCGCTGGCGCTGCCGAAAGCGCCGCGGGCTTTTTCAGCAGCATCACCAGCAGGCTGAGGCCGAAATAAAACACCGCCAGCATGAAGAAGGTATCGCCATATCCCATCACCACCGCCTGGCGGTGAACGATCATGGACAATTCCTTCAGCGCCATCAGCGAGGCGTCGCCCATGCCCTGAAGGCGCTGGGTCAGCATGTTGAGCAGTTCGGTCGCGGTCGCATTGCCCCAGTTCACGCGGTCCTGCAACCGCGAGATATGCAGATCGGTACGGTCGTTCAGCGCCTCGTTGATCAGGGCGAGCCCGACGGCGCCGCCGAGATTGCGCGTCAGGTTGAACAGTCCGGAGGCGTTCTTGACGCGATCCGGCGACAGCGTGCCGAGCGCGATGTTGTTGGTCGGCACCATCGCGCACATCATGCCGATGCCGCGCAGGATCTGCGGCAGCATCAGCTCGTAGAAATCATAGTCGCGGGTGATCCATGTCATCTGGTAGGAGCCGAGCGCAAAGATGACCAGGCCCGCCGCGATGATGAAGCGCATGTCGACCTTGAGCATCAGCCGGCCCACCACCGGCGCCATCAGGAACATGGTGACGCCGGAGACGAACATGGTCTCGCCGATCATCAGCGCGCTGTAGCCGCGCACCTCCGCGAGGTAGCGCGGATAGATATAGGTCATGCCGTAAAGGCCGATGCCGACGCAGAACGAGATCGCGCAGCCGACGGCGAAGTTGCGGTTGGTAAAGGCGCCGATATCGACGATCGGCTCCTTCGCGGTCAGCACACGGTAGAAAAAGGCGATCGCCGAAACCACGCAGACCGCGGCGCAGATCGCCACCGACGTGTCCTGCAGCCATTCATATTGCGGGCCCTCCTCCAGCACATATTCGAGCGAGCCGAGAAATCCCGCCATGAAGGTCAGGCCGAACCAGTCGAAATGATCGAGCAGCCCGAAATTCGGCTGGTCGAAATCGACCAGCATCAGCACGCCGATGGTAATGCCTATGCCGGGGACGACATTGACGAAGAACAGCCAGTGCCACGACATGATATCGGTGATGTAGCCGCCGACCGTCGGGCCGATGGTCGGCGCCAGCGTGGCGACGAGGCCGATGATCGGGCTGACGATATAAAGTTTCGAGCGCGGAAACACCGTATAGGCGGAGGCGAACACGGTCGGGATCATGCCCGCGCCGAGGAATCCCTGCAGCGCGCGCCACAGGATCATCTGCTCGATCGAAGAGGCAAATCCGCAGAGGAAGCTCGCGGCGGTGAAACCGCAGGCCGAGATCGCAAACAGCAGGCGGGTGCCGAGCGCACGCGACAGGAAACCCGACAAGGGAATCGCGATCACTTCCGCGATCAGATAGGCGGTCTGCACCCACGACACTTCGGTCGAGCTTGCCGAAAGGCCGGCCTGGATGTCGGTCAGCGACGCCGAGACGATCTGGATATCCAGGATCGACATGAACATCCCGAACACCATGATGAGAAAGGCGAACAACCGCTTCGGCGCGATCCGCTCCGAGGGCGGGACCTTCATCATCTGGGGCGTGGCGGCTGTGGCGTCGGCCATGATCGGTTCGGGTCCGGGCGGCACGGACGCGCCGCCGCTGCGCGGGTTATTGCGGATGGATCATTTCGCCGGCGAGTCGAGGTCGGCGCTGCTGTCGGCATCCCCAGCGCCGGCGGTGGTATCGACTGTGGTGTAAACCGACATGCCGGCGCGCAACAGGTTTTGCCGCGCGACATCCTTCGGCACCCGGATGCGAACCGGCAGCCGCTGCACGATCTTGGTGAAGTTGCCGGTGGCGTTGTCGGGCGGCAGCAGCGTGAACACCGAACCCGCCGCCGGCGAGACGCTGTCGACGACGCCTTCGAATTTGCGATGGTCGTAGGCGTCCACCGAGATCGCCACCGGCTGGCCGGGACGGATGCGGTTGAGCTGGGTTTCCTTGTAATTGGCATCGATGAAGACATCGTCGAGCGGCACCACATTGCCGAGCCGCTGCCCCACCACGACATAGTCGCCGGTGGAAACGAGGCGATTGGAGAAGGTGCCGTCGACCGGCGCACGCACCGCGGTGAAATCGAGATCGCGCGCGGCCTTGTCGAGCGTGGTCTGCAATTCGGCGAGCTGGGCGCGGGCCTCGGCCTGCTGCGCTTTGGTGACGTCGACATTGGTACGCGCCGCGTCATAGGCCGCCTGCGCCGCCTTCACCGCCGCGATGCCCTGGTCGCGCCCGGCTTCCGACACCTCGAACGTGGCGCGCGAGGCGAATCCCTTGTTGCTCAGATCCTGCTGGCGGTCGAAGTCGAGCCCGGCGCGTTTCAGGCCCGCTTCCGCCGAAGCCAACTGCGCCTTGGCCTGCTCGACCGCGCTTTCGAGCGCGATCACCTGGCGGCCGATCCGCTCGATGGTGGCCTGCTGGGTCGCGATCCTGGTCCGCGCCGCCTCCACCGCGATCCGATAGTCGCCGTCGTCGATCCTGAACACGACGTCGCCGGCACGAACCAGGGCGTTGTCGCCGGGAAGGATCTGCGCGATGTGACCCGACACCCGCGCCCCGAGCGTGGTGCTGTTGGCGCGCACATAGGCGTCGTCCGTGCTGATGAAAAAACGGCCGACCAGGAAATAATGCACGCCATAGCCCGCAACCGCGAGCGCCAATGCCGCAGCGATGCCCGTCAGCACCAGCTTGCGCTTGCCGGGTTTTGGCGCGGCGGGCGCGGTGGCGATGGCCGGCGCGGCTGCCGGTTTCTCCGTTGCCGGCTGGCCGGGCGATTGCGCGGGATGGCGTGCGACGGCGTCCCCGGCCGATGGCCCATGAAGCGGTTCGGCGACCACCGCCGCGGTATCGCGCGGTGATTCATCCCCTGCCGTGTCTTGCTCGACACGAAGGACTCGCGCGGCCTGATCTCTCGCTGCGGCCATCACGGCCTCCCGATGCAATGTTACGGACATGCGGAGCCCTATCGGCCCTGCCATACCACCTGATTTCAGGCAGCAACTACCATTGACCGAACGGTTCGGTCAAGATATATTTGATTAGCTGCACGATAGAGCGCCGGCCGCCGCCGGGATATCGCCGCGGCGGGAATTCCCTGAAGAAGATAAATCAATGGTTGCAATCCATTCCAACACACCCCGCGCCGCGAGCGACGAGGACGGCTCAAAGCGCCGCCAGATTCTTAACGGCGCCAGCAAGGTCTTCATGGAGCTCGGCTTTGACGGCGCCAGCATGGGCGAGATCGCCCGCGCCGCCGGGGTCTCGAAGGGAACGCTTTACGTTTATTTCGCCGACAAGAGCCGGCTGTTCGAGGCCATCGTCGAAGAGGAAACCCTCGAACAGGGCAGACTGGCGTTCAATTTCGATCCCACGCGCGACGCGGCCACGACGCTGCGGGAGTTCGGCTACGCCTATATCGCATTGCTGTGCCGGCCGGGCGGCGGATCGGCGATCCGCACGGTGATGGCGATTGCCGAGCGGATGCCCGAGGTCGGTCGCCGCTATTACGGAAACGTGCTGGAGAAGACCATCGGCCGCCTCGCCGACTATCTCGAGGCGCGCGTGAAAGCGAAGGATGTCGCGATCGACAATTGCCAATTGGCGGCATCCCAATTCATGATGTTGTGCCAGGCCTCGCTGTTCCTGCCGTTTATCTTCCAGGCCGAGCCGCCGCCGTCAGCGGAGCGCATCACCGAAGTGATCGAGAGCGCGACGCAGATGTTTCTGGCCGCCTATCAAGCGAAGCCCAGCTCCAACTGACGCTATTCGTCTTCGAACTCGTCGTCCTCGCCGGCCTTCGATGTACGCGGCGATGCCTTGCCGCCGAGCGATCCCGTGACCGTCGGCTCACGTGACGCATAGGGATTGCGCCGCGCCGCCCGTGCGGCAACCTCCTCGCCCGACATCGCGGAAGGCTCGCAGATAACGGGCCGGCGGGCGCGGCGCATCAGATCGACGTGGATGTGGTTGTAGTGATAGACGTTGGATCCCGGCGCCAGCACAGTGGTGAACTGCTGGCAGGCCGCGGCCTGCACGTCGCGCAGGAACCCCTGCTCTTCCGGCAAACCTTTCCAGCCGTCCTGCACCGAGATGCGCCGTCCATCGGCAAGCGTGAAGGCCGCGATATCGAGCGCATTGCCGAAGGCGTGTTCGGAAACATGCGCATGCGGATTGCCGTTCATGCCGCGGCAGGAATAGGCGGAGATCTGCTTGATCTCGACGACGCGCGCGCCGAACCAGCGCTGCGCGGCGGGCTGCACGGAATCGGTCAGCCAGCGGTCGAGCGCCGAGACGATCGGACAGGCGAGCGTCGCTGACGGCTTCAGCGCCACCGGCCCGAACGCGGCCACCGAGTAAGGCTGCGAGGCCCCCAGCCGCGGCGGGCTTTCGGCTTGCGGCGACGGCGGATAGGGCACGGCATAACGGTCGCGCGGGGGATAGGTTTGCGCATCCGGATAAGACGGCCGTGCCGCCCCGGTTGGCGCGCCGTCGGGCGGCAGATCGATCTCGTCCTGCTGCGGCGCGAGGCCGGGTGCGGTCAATGAAATCGGGCCGTTTCCCGGCGCATTATTATAAGGCGCGTTGTAAGATGGCGGCGGCGCGGCGTTGCCGGAGTATGGCGCGGATTGATAGGTCTGCGCCGGATAAGGCGACGAGCGATATGTCGATGCGGGATAGGGCGAGGCCTGCGGCGGCGGAGGCGGTTGCGAGATCGGCCAGCGCGGCTGGTTGCCGATCGGCGCCGGCGGCCGCAGATCGTCATCGGCAAAACCGAAATGGCTGTCGCCCTCGCCGAGCGCCGAGACCTTGAGCGGGAATTCCGCGCCGCAGACGCCGGGACCGGAGATCGGGTCGATCCGGACGATATCGGCGTTCTCTTTCACCGCGCCGGACTTCAGGCATGCGACTTCAGCCTCGGCCCGCCACGGTTCGCGTTCCTCGACCTGAAAAAAGCCGCGGCCACACCCCGCCAACGAAACGAGGACCAGGGAGCCGACGAGATACAAACGAACTCCGCGCGTCATCGGCGCAACTTCGGCGAATATATTTAAAGACTCTTCAACGTTTTGATTTCACCACTTCTTAACCACGTTGCCGCAGCCCATATCGCGGCCCCGTCGTGATGGAACAGCACTGCTGACTTTTTTACACCGGGAACGGATCGCAAGCCCCGGCGTTGCCGCGCTAACAACGTGCAGCAGGGAGGTTTCCCATGACTCTCGCCGGCAAATTGAGCGTTGTCACCGCGTATCTTGCACTGGCCTTCGTCGGCGCGATCGTGTGCGGCGTGATCTGACGCACCCCTCCTTCACGAACTTGTGCAGCGAGAACCTGTGCGGCGGACAGACCTGGAAACGCGCGGGCTGAACAGAACAAGCCTCCAAACGGAATAAGCCGTCCAAACATCAAAGCGCCGTATTCCGTTGATCCGGAAGACGGCGCTTGAACGTTCTTCCGGCGCGCGACACCAATATTCATCCGGCATTCAGCCGGACAAGACTGATATCACCATCCCTTCCTTGCTGTTCCATCGACATGCCCGGTACATCCTCGTGACTCAGCGCCGCCTTGCTTTCGCAATCTGGCTTTTCACCTGCTTGATGTCGGGGGGAGCCGCAAATGGTTTTGCAGCGCCGCAGACGGCAGGCGAAAGCGTCGGCGCGGCGCGCCCACAGCCCGATGTCGCGCAGGTCGCGCAGGCGCAGCCCGCAGCGCAGGCGCAGGCGCCGGCGGCTTCCGCCGCCATCGCGCCTTCGTCTGCCGCAGCCGATGAACCGATCGGCAACGTCGCGACCCTGACCGGCAGCGCCACCGTCACCCGCAACAACATTTCAGCGCCGCTCAAGCTGCAGGACGATATTTTCCAGAACGACGTGCTGCAAACGTCGGCGAATTCGACACTCGGCGTCACCTTCAACGACGCCACCACATTCAACCTCACCGCCAACGCGCGGATCACCGTCGACAGCTACATCTATGAAGACGGCGGCACGCGGAACGGCGCACTGTTCGACATCGCCAAAGGCACCGTGGCCTTTGTCGCCGCCTCCGTCGCCAAGACTGGGGATATGAGAATTGCGACTCCGACCGCGACGCTCGGCATCCGCGGCACCACCGGCCTGATCGAAGTGCCGCAAGGTGCGTCCGACAACAACGCGAACAATGTAGCGATCAAGCTTTATCCCGACGCCGACGGCAGGGTCGGACGGATCGAGGTCAACGACCGTTCCGGCGCGCGGCTTGGCTTCCTCACCCAGGGCGCGAGCGGATTTACGATCCGGCCCGGCGCCGGCGGCCGCTTCGGCGCGGTGCCGCTGATGATTTCGCCGCAGCAGGCGCTGCGCGACCAGGGTATCGTGCGCCAGGTCCACGCTGCGCAGAATGTCGGCCGCCAGATCGTCAGCCGGCAGCGGGCCTTGCGGCAAGCCAACCCCAACCGGAACAATTTGCGCAACAACCCGCGTAACAATCCCGCGCGGCAGCCTGGCTTGCAGCAGCGGAATGGCCAGCAGCAGCAAGGTCTGCCGCAACAGCGGGGCTTGCAGAACCGTCCGGGACAATTGCAACAGCCCGGCGCACAGCGGCCCGCGTTGCAGCGGCGTGCGCTACCCCGGGAAAGAAGGGAAGATAGGCGCTAGAGCATGACCCGGAAAAGTGGGAACCGGTTTTCTGAAAAGATCATGCTCAAACAGAGAGATGAGATCATGATCCGATCGACCTAATCGGATCATGTGATCTAGGTACCACTTCTTCCTCTCCCGCAAGCGGGAGAGGAAGTATCACGGCGCCGGATCACCGAAAGCTCAGGCCGCGCGCCGCAGCCAGCCGCGCATTTTCTGCACCAGGCTTCCGATCGGACTCGCCGCGCCATCGTCGGTTGATTCCGGCGCCTCGATGGAAGCGACATTGTCCGGTTCGGCGAGTTCGGTGATGAACTCCGTTTCCATCGCATCGACCGGCGTTTCCACTTCCGGCGTTTCGAACTTCACGGCATCGGCCGCGATCGACGCCACCGCTTCCTGCATCGGCTCCGGCATGGGCGCGGCGGAATCGGGAGGCGGCGCCGCCGGCGCCGGTTCGAATGTCACCGGCACCGGTTCCGAAACCGCGGGCGGCGGCGCGACACGGCGGCTGCGGCGCTTTTCGGGCGCAGCCGGCTTGACCTTGGACCGCGGCGCGGCTTTGACAACTGTCGCCGCCTTGAGCGCGATCGGCCCGACATTGGCGAGAAACGCGCGTTCATGGCCGCGCGACAGCCGCTCAACCGCGGTATTCAGCGGCAGCCAATCGACGGCCCGCACGTCCTGCATCAATTCGCGGGTCGGCTTGTTGCCGGCCGCCATCCGCCAATAATGCACGACCTTGGAACGGCCGCCGGATTCATAGACCAGCGTTCCCAGGAATTCATGCACGGAAACCTCATGTCCGGTTTCTTCCAGCACTTCGCGTTTCGCGGCGGCGCGCGGCGTCTCGCCGTCATCGAGCTTGCCCTTGGGCAGCACCCATTCGTCCCGCTTGCGCAGGCGCACGACCGCGATCAGCGGCGTTTTTTCCTGCCGCAGCACAATGCCACCCGCCGCCAGAACAGGCGTTCGCGCCATCTTTCACCCTTGTTAGCGATTTCGAGTTTGCGATTTCGAATCGGATTCAAACGTCGATGTATAAACGCACGCGGCGGCAAAGCCAATTACACGATTGACTTTCGCATCAACGGCTCGCCGGCGCGGATGCGCGCCGATTCCGACACGTTGTCGCAAAATTCAAAATGTTCCGGCGCCAGCATGATGATGGTCGATCCATGCTCGAACCAGCCAAGCTCGTCGCCCTTATGCACATTCGCGTCGCAGGCAAAGACCGTCGGTCCCTCGGTCTGGGCGTTGAGCATGACATCGAGGCAGTGCAGGCGGATGCTGGCCACCAGGATGGCCGCCACCGGAACCAGGGTCAGCGCCTCGCCGGTCGCAAGACGGGTCTCGATCACGGCCCGCTCGTTCTTGCAGAACAGGCGCTCGATCCGCTTCAGCGTGATCGGATTGACGTTCCAGGTGTCGCCGTGAATGAACGTCACCCGCTCGATGTGACAATCATATGGCGCGTGAAAGCGGTGATACATGCTCGAGGTCAACCGCAAGGTGATGAAGCGGCCGTTGCGGTGGGTGTCGACCAGCGCCGGGTCGCCAAGCAGATCCGTCAGCGAGTAAGGCGCACCCTTGATCTGGAACAATTCGGTATCGGCGATCGCGCCATGCGCGCCGATGATGGCGTCGCAGGGACTGCACACGATCGACGGATCCGGGTCGTATGGGCGCAGGCCGGGCTTGAGCTCGCGCGTGAAGCAATCATGCAGGCTCTTGAAATCGGTCTTGCGCGCCTCGGACAGATCGAGATCGGAAAACAACCGCCAGCCGGCGATCGAGAGGTCGCGGATCAGGGGCTGCTCGATCTTGCTGAACCAGCCGATGAAGCGGGTCGCCGCCGCCCGCGGGATGCGGTTGGTGAGCAGGAAGTTAAGGTTTTCCTGCTGCGTCAGCGAGGCGATCAGGTTCCGGATTGTCATGAATCTGTCAGCAGATGACATTAGCGCTGGTGGCATGGATTCGTCGCTCCCGATTCTTTCGCTGTCCGCCGCCGCGGTCGCCGGCGCCGCCATAGCCGTCCCCAAATTGCACGCCCGGCTGGCGCTGTCGCGGGCCAAGCATCGCTCGCTCTCCGGCCACTCCAAGATGTCGCGCAGGGTGGCACGGCTGCTCCCCTATTACGAATTCGACATCAACGACTTCTTCCGTTCCGACGGCGCGCCGGCCGAAATCGCCACGCAGCGCCAGGACGGCTTCTTCCGCCTCGCCGCTCTTTACCAGGAACGCTTCGCGCGCAGCCGGCAGACGACCGCGGAGGCCGCCCGGCAGATTTCCGACTTGCAATTCACGCAAGCTTACCGGGTGCCGTTTCAATACAGCCGCCTGGTCCGCGAACATCTCGGCGCCGGCAGCTTCGTGCAGTCCTCGGCGGGCGTCACCATTACCGACCTCGACGGCAACGTCTTCTACGATTTGACCGGCTCCTACGGCGTCAACATTTTCGGCAACGACTTCTACAAGGAATGCATCGAGAACGCCGAGAAGCGCGCCCGCCCGCTCGGCCCGGTGCTCGGCGCCTATCATCCCGTCGTCGCCGACAATGTCAGGCGATTGTGCGAGATTTCCGGGCTCGACGAAGTCTCGTTCCACATGTCCGGCACCGAAGCGGTGATGCAGGCGGTGCGGCTCGCCCGCTATCACACCCGCCGCACCCATCTGGTGCGTTTCGCCGGTTCCTATCACGGCTGGTGGGGCGACGTGCAGCCCGGCGTCGGCAATCCGGTTTCGCCGCACGAGACCTATACGCTGGCCGAGATGTCCGAACGCACGCTTCACGTGCTGAAGACCCGGCGCGACATCGCCTGCGTCCTGGTCAACCCGTTGCAGGCGCTGCATCCCAATGCCAATGCGCCCGGCGATTCCTCGCTGGTCGACAGTTCCCGCCGTGCCAATTTCGATCGCGCTGCCTATACGGCGTGGCTGAAATCGCTGCGCGAGATCTGCACCGAGCGCGGCATCGCGCTGATCTTCGACGAGGTCTTTGTCGGCTTCAGGCTGGCGGCCGGCGGCGCGCAGGAATATTTCGGCGTCCGCGCCGACATGGTGACCTATGGCAAGAGCCTTGCCGGTGGCCTGCCGATCGGCGTGGTCTGCGGGCGCAAGGAGCTGATGCGCCGCTTCCGCGACGATCGCCCCGCCGACGTCTGCTTCGCCCGCGGCACCTTCAATTCGCATCCCTATGTCATGACGGCGATGGACGAGTTCCTGAGCCGGCTCGCCAGCCCCAATTTTTCCTCGGTTTATAACGGGCTCGATGAGCTCTGGAACGAGCGGGCGCGGCAGCTGAACGAACGGCTGACCAGCGAGGGCCTGCCGGTCGGGGTCGACAATTTGTCCTCGATCTGGACGGTTCATTACACCGAACCGTCGCGCTACAACTGGATGCTGCAATATTATCTGCGCGCCGAAGGGCTGGCGCTGAGCTGGGTCGGCACCGGCCGTTTCATTTTCAGCCTGAACTATACCGACGCCGACTTTGCCGAGGTCGCCGACCGCTTCGTCGCCGCGGCCGGGAAGATGAAGCGGGACGGCTGGTGGTGGCACGACGCCTCGCTCACCAACAAGAAAATCCGCCGCCAGATTCTCAAAGAGATGCTCGCGAGCAAATTCAAGCGATAACGTCAGGCCCCCTCTCCCTCCGGGAGAGAGTGAGATGATGGCTGTCGCGGCAGATCGTTCCAATTTCATGACAGCCCTAAAACGTGGATGGCCGGGACGAGCCCGGCCATGACGCGTGTTGAAGCGATTCTTCGGCGTTCAGGCGTGCTGCTCTTCCAGCCCCTGGTGCTCGAGGATATCGAGACCCGGATCGATCAGCTCGCCGCGCAGCAACGCAAGCGGCGCCTTGTAGTAGAGTTTGAAGTCGTTGAAGGGATCGGTAAGGATCTTGGTCATCCAGACCAGGCCGGTCTCGACGTCGCGGATGAAGAACAGGTGAACGGTACGGAACAATAGCCCGCCTATGCCGACTGCCAGCCAGATCTTGGCGACCTGCCGTATGAAATCGGCCGGCGAGACCCAGGGCGTGAAGAGGCCGAACATGGTCGGATCGGCATAGAGGACCAGCGGCGACAGCGCCCAGATTGTCATCAGCACCACCTTGCGGCGCAGATTGTAGCCGACCTTGATCTCTTCCTTGTGCTCGTGGGTCGTCTGGTTGATGTGATCATAACCGCGGGGCTCGAAGAAGAAATGGCCGGCCTGACGCGACGTCATTGAAACCAGCCAGCCGATCAGCGCAGACATCATCGGATCGAAGAACATCATGACATAGCCGACCATGAAGCTGATGGCGCTGACGAAGTGCAGGCTCTGGTTGATGCGGCTGTGGTGATAATAGCGATGATCGTCCCAACGCTGGATGTGCAACTCTTCCAGAAAGTTCTTCATCGTTGTTTCCCCTGAATTTAAACCCTGCATTCACGCTAGTGGGATTCGATGTACGGGATATGACATCATCATGATGACATATGACAGTTTGCAATCGACACATTCGCGGCCGAAGGCCGGCCGCGTGAGCTACGCGGCGGCCGCCACTTCGATCTTGCGGAGACGGACCAGCGAGAAATGACCGAGCGGCGGAATCAGCCGGCGTTCCACCAGTTCCATGCTCTTCGCGCCCGCCAGCCATTTTGTGTAGCGCGACCAGGCGAATTCGGCGGTCCGGAAGCCGAGCCGGCGCACCACCGGCTGCAATTTCTGCTCGATGAAGCGGCGCATGCCGTCATCGGCGCTGACGCGGGTGAGGATGATCAACTCGCCGCCGGGCCGCAGCACACGGGCGAATTCGTCGAGCGCCGCTTCCGGATTCGGCACCGCGGTGACGACATATTGCGCCATCACCACGTCGAAGGAATTGTCGGGAAATTCGAGCTGCTCGGCGTCCATCACCGCAAGCCCCTCGATATTCTTCAACCGGCCTTCGGTGACGCGCTGCTTCGCCTTCTTCAGCATCGCTTCCGAAATATCGGTGCCGAAGATGCGGACGTTCGGCGCATAGAGCGGCAGCGAAATGCCGGTGCCGACGCCGACTTCGAGGACGCGGCCGCCGAGCTTGTTGGTCGCCTGGATCGCGGCGGAGCGGCCCTTGCTGAATACGCCGCCGAACACGAGGTCGTAGATTGGAGCCCAGCGGTCATAGGCCTGCTCGACCATCTCGCGGTTGATATCCAGCGGCCGAGGGTCTTCGAGTTTGATGATTTCCGCCATGGTGTCTTTCACTCGCTGTCGTGAGGGGTTGGTCAGCCGCGCGCTGCGGTTCTGCGCGCCATACGGCGGGCAGGTTGCAGAGAACGGCTCGGATGCAACGCGGTTAAATTGCCGATGAACTGTCTTGCGCTGTTTTCCCAGGAACGCTCCAGCGCGAAGCTGCGGCATGTCTCGCGCGACATGCCGAGCGCGCGCAGGCAGGCGTCGCGCAGATTGGTGTCCAGCGCGCCGATCGGATGATCCGCGATCACGTCCAGCGGGCCGGTGACCGGAAACGCCGCGACCGGGGTGCCGCAGGCCAATGCTTCGAGCTGAACCACGCCGAACGTGTCGGTGAGGCTCGGAAACACGAAGACATCCGCGGCCGCCAGATGCGATGACAAATCCTTGCCCGTCTTCTCGCCCAGGAATTTCACGTCGGGATAGCGGCGCTCCAGTTCGGTGCGCTGCGGCCCGTCTCCGATAACGACCTTGGACCCCGGAAGGTCCAGCGACAAAAACGCGTCGAGGTTCTTTTCGACCGCCACCCGGCCCATGGTCATGAAGATCGGCCGCGGCAAATCGAGCGTCGCCGGCTCGTCGGGCCTGAACAGGTCGGTATCGACGCCGCGGGTCCAGAAGCCGAGCTTCCTGAACCCGCGCGCGGCAAGCTCCTGCTTCAGCGAGGCGGTCGCGACCATCGTCATGGCGGCGGCGTCATGAAAGTGGCGCAGCACCGCATAGCCGACGCTGACCGGAAGCAGCGTGCGGACCTGGATATATTCCGGAAACCGCGTCGTATAGGAGGTGGTGAAGGCAAGCTTGCGGCGGCGGCAATAGGCCCGGACCGACCAGCCGACCGGGCCTTCGGTCGCGATATGGACCGCATCCGGCGCGGCCGCCTCGATCCGCCGGGCGATCTCGCGGCGGTTGGGCCACGCCACCCGCAGCCCCGGATAGGTCGGGACGGTGACGGAAGGAAAACCCTCTGGAGTCAGAAATTCGATCTCGGCGCCCAGCGCCGACGCGCTGCGCGCCAGCGAGGTCAAGGTACGGACCACGCCGTTCACCTGCGGATGCCAAGCATCGGTCGCAATTAAAATCCGCATCGTCGGGGCCTGAACGCTTCCTGATTCCTCGATCCCCCGCACGTTTAACCAAGGATATTTCAGGCGTATGACGTCATCGAACTGTTAGACAGTTTTTTCATTAACCCTGCGGCGCCCAAATCCCGGCAGCCCTCATCAAACTGTCATGAAACAATTCCTTACGCGGATCGGACCGTTTTGCTGTTTTGACGCAAACGTCCGGCAACCCGTATCCGCTATGAATAGCCTCCGGCCGCGCGCTTGCAGACGCGTGGAATCGAACAGGGGCGACCAATGTTTGAGTTCAATCAATCGCCGGCTTCCCGCCATGTCGCTTTCGCCGCCTTCGCCATGCTGGCCGCCGGGGCCGTTGCCCTTTGCGCTCCGGCCGGTGCGGCGCCGCTTCCGTTCTCTCCCTTCATGATCGTGCCGCAAGTAGCGGCTCCGTCGGCACAGGCCGTGCCCGACGAAAGCGAAAACAACGAACATGCCGGCAGCGCGCCCGAGCTGCCGGCGCAGCTGAAGCGCCAGATCGTGAGCTACCCCACCCGCGAGGCGCGCGGCACCGTCATCATCGATACGCCCCACACCTATCTCTATTATGTGCTCGGCGGCGGACAGGCGATCCGTTACGGCATCGGCATCGGCCGCGAAGGCTTCACCTGGTCCGGCGTGCAGTCGGTGACCCGGAAAGCCGAATGGCCGGACTGGATCCCGCCCCGGGAAATGATCGCGCGCCAACCCTATCTGCCGCGCTACATGGCCGGCGGACCGGGCAATCCGCTCGGCGCCCGCGCGATGTATCTCGGCGACACCGTGTATCGCATCCACGGCACCAGCCAGCCGTCGACGATCGGAACGCGGGTTTCGTCGGGCTGCATCCGCCTCACCAACCAGGACGTCACCGACCTCTATTCTCGGGTCACGATCGGCACCAAGGTCATCGTGCTGCCCGCGAACCGGCAGGCGCTGAACCCGGACGGCAAGCGGATCTGATCCAGCCCCCCGACGGACTCGTTCCCGCCTGGAAAATGGCGCGGTATTCGCGCCATTTCTGCTTGCAGCCGGCCATCAAGCCAGCCAACTGGCCCGCTTCCCCCACTCTGGCGCCAGCAGAATCCACCCTGTAGACTCGGCGGTTCAGGAGATCATGATCCGATAGGGCCGAATTGAATCATGATCTCATCGCTTTGTTTGAGCATGATTTTCCCGGAAAGCCGGTTGCCGCTTTTCCGGATCATGCCCTAATCCGGGGGAATGATGCGTCTACCGTTCAGTCTCAGGACGATCCTGCTTGCGGTCGCGGTGATCGCGGTCTCGTTCTACGCCAGCCTGAAGATCATGGACTGGCTATCGCCGGGCGCCGCGCTGCGCGGACCAACCTTGACCGAATTGCCGCCGCTGCCGCCGGTGACGCGAAGTTCCGTGATCCTGGCGCCGGTCTCGATCTCGCTCAACGCCATCCGCGACGCCGCCGACCGCAGCGTGCCGCGCAACTTCCAGGGCAAGGCCGACAACCCGGTGTCGCAGATCCTGCAAAACGCCGATATCGGCTGGACCGCCGCGCGCGGCCCGATCGCAGCGACCGGCGCGCAGGACGTGCTGTCGCTGGCGACGGCGCTGACGGGAACGCTCAACGTGACGGGCTCGCTGTCGTCGAAAGCGACCAGCGCGGTCAGCGCGCTCGGCAGCCTGCTCGGCGACAAGGCAGCCAAGGAAATCGGCGGCATCAGCATCAAGGCGCTCACCGCCAATGCGGAAATAAAGGGCAGCGTCACCATCACCTCGCGGCCGAAGCTCGCGGCGAGCTGGCATTTCGAGCCGAATTTCGGCGCGCAGGTGAATCTCGGCGACACCAACCTTTCGGTGGCCGGCGCGCGCGTCAGCGTCCCCGCCCAGGTCAAGCCGCTGATCGACAAGACCGTGACCGATCAGCTCGAGGCGGCGGCGGAGCGGATCCGCAAGGATTCGACGCTGCAACGGAGCGCGCAGCAGCAATGGGCGAAGATGTGCCGCTCGATTCCGCTGCAGGGCGCCGACGCCGCGGCGTCATTGCCGCCGCTCTGGCTCGAACTACGGCCCATTCGGGCCATCGCGGTGCAGCCGACCGTGGATGCTTCCGCGGTCACGGTGACGATGGGCATCGAGGCCGAGACCCGTATCACCTCGCAGCAAACCAAGCCGGACTGCCCGTTCCCCGACCAGATCTCGATCATTCCGCCGACGCCGGGAGGCGTCAGCATCGACATGCCGATCGACATGCCCTTCACCGACATCAACAGAATCGTGGACGCGGAGTTCGTCGGCAAGACGTTTCCCGAAGACGGCTCCGGCGCGGTCGACGTCACCGTGAAGCACGCCACCGTCGCGCCGTCCGGCGACCGGCTGCTGATTTCGCTGCTGGTACACGCCAAGGAAAAGAAGAGCTGGTTCGGATTCGGCGCCGACGCCACCGTGCAGATCTGGGGCCGGCCCACGCTCGATCCGGCGCAGCAGACGCTGCGGCTGACCGATGTCCGGCTTGCCGTCGAATCCGAGGCGGCGTTCGGCCTGCTTGGGGCCGCGGCGCGCGAGGCCATGCCGCATCTGCAACAGGTGCTGGCGGACAAGGCCGTCATCGACCTCAAGCCGTTCACGGCGAACGCCCAGCAGAAGATCAACACGGCGCTGGCGGATTTTCGGAAGAGCGGCGACGGCATGCAGGTGACGTCGGAGATCACCAGCGCGCGGCTGGCCTATATCGCCTTCGATTCCAAAACACTGCGTTTGATCACCGAGGCCAACGGCACGATCAATGTCTACGTCACGTCACTGCAAGGATTATGAGCCGAGCGATCCTGTCGGCAGCCATCGCGGTATCGGCGCGGGCTTGTTTGAAAAGCATTGCGAAACGCCCGGCTGAAGCTGCTCGATTCCGAAAAGCCCCAGCGGAACGCGATCGACGTAATGCTCTGGTGAGCAAGGCTCGCATCGGCAAGGTCGCGCCGGCAGCACGCCAGGCGCCGCTCCCGCACATATTCACCCACCGTGGCTCCCGAGCTTTGCCGGAACACCTGCTGGAGATGGCCGCTGGAGAGCCCGACGGCCGCGGCGATTTGCTCGACGGATAGAGACGGGTCGCCCAGCGAACCCGAGATGTAAGCGCAGGCGCGCGCAAAGGCGGACGCGGACGCGTTATGCCCGTGCCGCCCGATCCGGCCTTCGAACAGAGACCGCGCCGCCAAAGCGAGGTGTTCCAGCGTGCGGTTGGCGGCGGCGGGCAACAGCACCGGATCGATCGCGGAAACGAAGCGTTCGAGAAGGACGATGTTCTGGCGGGCGATCGCCGTCAGCGCATCGTCGCCGGACAGCGCCATGCCGGCGACGTCGCAATTTCTGGGGACGATGTCGTAGAACAGCGGCGTCGGCATCTTCAGGATGCTTTGCCTGAAGGCGTGCGGGAACATCACTTCATAGGGACGAACCGTATCGAGAAAACCGATGTCTCCCGGTTCGAGCGTCGCCTCCTGCCCGCCCTGGCGTATGGTGCAGGTGCCTTCGCCCTGCACCATCAGCAGCCAGGTTGGTTCGGTCTGGAGGCCGATCAATTTGCGGGTGCGGTTGATCCGTTGCGGATCGGCTTCGACCCGAACCAGATCGAAGCTCGGCATGTGTACCAGCGGAATCGAACGGGCATGGATGGCGCCGGCGTAAGGCTGCTCTTCCGCCAGCGCGGTCGCTTCAACACCGGCGATGGTGTGGCAAACAACTTCACGCCAGAAGTCGAGACGCTTGGCCGCGGGGACGCTGGCCGTGGTGAGCAGGCCGGCAATTTCCCGATAAGGCGGCGGCGGGGCGTCTTTGCCCTGCCCTGTCGTGCCAGGCAGCGAAGTCACGGCGGGACCTCGGTGAAACTGTATTGCAGCGAACGAGAAAGCTAATCACAGGGCGTCCGGACTGTCGACGAGAAATCTGAGTTTAAGTCAAATCGGGACCGCAAACTGTCAAGACCCCATTCCAGAACCGATCCAGCCTGACGCCGGAAGCAAGCCCCCTCCGTCAGGTCCGGCGGCTTGTGAGGTCGTGCCCAAGAACTGTCCAGCAATGAACCGTCCAACAATATCGTGTCCCGAAACAAGGAGAGTTGCATGCCCGCATCGTTCGAGATGATCAACGAAGTACCACATTACAACCTCTATATCGGAGGCCAGTGGACGCGCTCGTCGCGCAACGACTCCACCGAAAGCATGAACCCCGCGACCGGCGAGTTGTTCGCGCGGGTCCAGCAGGCGGGTGCCGCCGAAACCGAAAAGGCCATCACCGCCGCGCACACCTCCTACAAGGCCTGGTTCGCGACACCGATCTCGGCGCGGGAAAGCATCTTCCTGAAGGCGGCCGACGTGCTCGCGGCCAAGGCCCAGGACATCACCGATGTCCTGATCGCGGAGTCCGGGTCGGTTGCCGGCAAGGCAGGCTTCGAGGTCGGTTATTGCTTCGACCTGCTGCGGACCGCGGCCGCGGAAATGCGCCGGTCGCCCGGCGAGACCATGCCGCTGACCGCGCCGGGTCAGTTCGGTTTCACCATCCGCCAGCCGCTCGGCGTCATCGCCGGCATCGCGCCGTTCAATGCGCCGTTCCTGCTCGCCATGAAGAAGGTGGTGATGGCGCTCGCCGCCGGCAACGGGTTTGTGCTGAAGCCCTCCGAACTCACGCCGGTCACGGGCCTGAAGATCGCGGAAGTGTTCGACGAGGCCGGCCTGCCGCCGGGCCTGCTAAGCGTCATTCCGGGACCGGCCGCCGAAATCGGCAAGACCCTCTTCGCCGATCCCCGGGTGCGGATGATCACCTTCACCGGTTCGACCGGCACCGGCCGCCATCTCGCGGTCGAAGCCGCCAAGACCCTGAAGCGCTTTACGCTGGAGATGGGCGGCAAGAGCCCGTTGATCGTGCTGGGCGACGCGGACGTGGATTACGCCGTCAAGGCCGCTGCGTTCGGCATCTTCTTTCATCAGGGCCAGGTCTGCATGGCGAATTCGCGCATCCTGGTCGAAGAGCCGATCTTCGATGCGTTCTGCGAGCGTTTCGCCGCCGTCGCCGGGAGCCTCAAGGTCGGCGACCCGCGCGATCCCGACACCGTGATCGGCCCGCTGATTCGCGGCACCCAATGCGCCGTGATCGACGGCCATGTCGAGGACGCCGTCGCCAAGGGCGCCAGGCTGATGTGCGGGGCGACCCACAAGGACCAGTATTACTGGCCGACCGTGCTCAGCGGCGTCACGCCCGACATGCGGATCTTCCACGAGGAGAGTTTTGGGCCGGTGACCTCGATCATCAAGGTCAAGGACCATGAAGAAGCGCTCGAACTGGCAAACGCGACCGACTACGGCCTGTCATCGGGCGTGATCACCAACGACATGCAGAAGGCGCTTGACCTCGCCTTCGGGCTCGAAGCCGGCATGGTGCATCTCAACGATTGCACGGTTTCGGACGAACCGCACGTGCCGTTCGGCGGCGTCAAGAACAGCGGCTACGGCCGCGAAGGCGGCCGCTTCTCGATGGAAGAAATGACCGAGCTCAAATGGATCACGATGCAGCGCGGCCAGCGCGCCTTCCCGATCTAAGGCGAGCATAGCTCTCGGGATCGGTTCTCGCTGGCTTCATGGTTCGAGACGCGCGGCGTTGCCGCGCTCCTCACCATGAGGTTGTACCCGTTTTGAAACCTCCTCCAGGGAAGACCTCATCCTGAGGAGGCGCGAAGTGCCGTCTCGAAGGATGGCTTCACCGGAAATGCTTCAGGAAAGTTGATCGGAGCGGCCCACGTCGCGTGACAACAATCAAACGAACGCAGTCAATTGAACGCCATGCCGCCATTGAGGGGAACGGTCTGACCGGTCATGTAATCGTTGCCGAGCACCATCAGCACCGCCTGGGCGACTTCATCGGCCCGGCCGAGACGTCCGAGCGGGATGTTGCGCGCCAGTTCGGGCCGGCCGCGCATCATGTCGGTCTCGATCAGCGTCGGCGCCACCGCGTTGACGGTGATGCCCTCCTTGACCAGCCGCGCCGCATAGCCGCGGGTCAATCCCTCCATCCCCGCCTTCGAGGCGTTGTAGTGCATGCCGATCACGCCCGCCCCGCGCGCGGCGCCGGACGAGATGTTGACGATCCGTCCCCATTTTTTCGCGCGCATCGCGGGCACCACCGCCTGGGTGCAGAGGAATGCCGATTTCAGGTTCACGGCGATGGTCTGGTCGAACTCGGCTTCGGTCAGGTCGTCGATGCCGCGCACGATCGCGATGCCGGCATTGTTGATGAGGATGTCGATCGGGCCGAGCGCCGCGGCGACCTGCCCGACCATCGCCGCGACCGCCTCGCCTTGCGAGACATCGGCGGCGACGGCGATCGCGCGGCCGCCTTTATCCTTGATCTTCGCCACCACCGCCTCGGCGTCGGCGGCGCGCTCCCGGTAATTGACGGCAATGGCGGCGCCCGCCTCGGCCAGCGCCACGGCGACAGCGGCGCCGATGCCGCGCGAGCCACCCGTCACCAGCGCGATATGGCCTTTCAAGTCCGGCGTGATGGTCATGATTCCTCAATCGCGTATTTTGATACCGCCGTTCCATCCGTTATATATCAACGAACACAGTGATGCGGCGGATTGATCCGTCAACGCCCGCGCGCGGATGCGTGCTCCGCGCCGGGCGTCGTTCCGGCACGATGTTATCAAGTCCGATCTCTGATAGATAGACGGACGCAGAGGGGCCGACTTTTCGGACATGGGACGACGATGAAGCTGTTCATGTTCTACATTGGCGGCAATTGCGGCAACTCGAATATCGAATTGCACGATGTCCGCTTCTCGATCGGAAACGCGCCCGAGGATTGCTATGACGATCTGCGCCGGCAATGGTGGGGCGATCCCCAAAGCCTGCACCTGGACAGCTGGGGCAGCGTCGAACAGGCCGACGGCTTCGACGTTTCACTGACAAGCGCACCGCAGTGCGATCCCCCGGCCAAGCTGTTTTTCGTCAATCTCGGCGGCTACAATCCGCAGGAATTCGGCGAGCTTCACAAAAATGTGTTGGTCGTTGCGACCGACATCAATGCCGCCAAGCAGAAAGCGCTGCAACAAATCAACGATTGGGTACAACCGCACAAGGATCGGATTTTCGAGATCGAGAAAGCCGTCGACCTGACCGCGCTGACGGAGAGCTACGGATGCGTGTTGTCGCTTACGCCCGCCGCCGCGGCGAAGCCGTTCGTCTTCAGTTGCCTCTATCTGCCGCTTGGATAGCGCACGCCCGATCCATCTTGTGAGAACCGCACCGCGCCATTCGCCACACCATCGAAGGAGTGAAAACATGGACTATGTGAAATTCGGCAAGACCGGTCTCGGCGTGTCGCCGCTGTGCATCGGCTGCATGACCTATGGCGTTCCCGATCGCGGACCGCATCCATGGACGCTGGACGAGGAAAAGAGCCGGCCGCTGATCAAGCAGGCGCTCGAACTCGGGATCAACTTCTTCGACACCGCCAATGTCTATTCGGACGGCACGTCGGAAGAAATCGTCGGCCGGGCGCTGAAAGACTTCGCGCGCCGCGAGGACGTCGTGATCGCCACCAAGGTCAACGGCCGGATGCGGCCGGGCCCGAACGGCGCAGGACTGTCGCGCAAGGCGATCCTCGGCGAGATCGACAACAGCCTGCGCCGGCTCGGCACCGACTTCGTCGACCTCTACCAGATCCATCGCGCCGATCCGACCGTGCCGATCGAGGAGACGATGGAAGCGCTGCACGACGTGGTCAAGGCCGGCAAGGCCCGCTATATCGGCGCTTCCAGCATGTACGCTTGGCAGTTTGCCAAGTCGCTCTATACGTCCCGGTTGAACGGCTGGACCGAATTCGTCAGCATGCAGGACCACATCAACCTGCTGAGCCGCGAAGAAGAGCGCGAAATGCTGCCGCTCTGCATCGACCAGGGCATTGCGGTGATGCCGTGGAGCCCGTTGGCGCGCGGACGGCTGACGCGGGCATGGAACGAGACCAGCTCCCGCGAGGAGACCGACGAATTCGGCAAGACGCTCTACACGGAATTTCCGCAATCCGATCGCCAGATCATCGATCAGGTCGGCGCAGACGCCGCAGCCCGCGGCGTGCCGCGGGCGCAGGTCGCGCTGGCCTGGCTGGTGCAGAAAAAAGGCGTGACCTCTCCGATCGTCGGAGCCTCGAAGCCTGAGCATTTGAAGGACGCGGTTGCGGCGCTGTCCTTGAAACTCACCACCGAAGAAATCGCCTCTCTCGAAAAGCCTTACCTGCCGCGCCACGTCTCGGGATTCTGACCGGCACAACGTTGGAGCCCGGTTCTGATTGAATCAGAACCGGGCTCTCCTGTTTTGATTTGACGCGTTTACTTCACGCAAGCAAACCGCTGTCCACCCGATGGAATCTGGCGCGATATCATCGCGCGAGCGGACAGGCCATCCAGCACGAAAAACATGATCTTCACGGCGGCCACGCCAGCCGGGTGAGGCCTGTTGCCTAAAAGTCGGCTTTGCGGGCGCGCCGAACACGGCTAGAACAGGCGCTATAAAAACAATTCCAACGAAACTTCCAAAAACGAAACCCCAAGGGAGATAGACGCCATGAAGTCACTTGCAGCCGCTTTTGCGGCCGGACTTGCTTTCGCGATATCTGGCACCGCAGCAAACGCGCAGATTTCCGACGACGTCGTCAAGATCGGCGTCCTCACCGACATGTCCAGCCTCTATGCCGACGCCACCGGCAAGGGTTCGCTTGCCGCCGTGCAGATGGCCGTCGCCGATTACGGCGGCAAGGTCAAAGACAAGCCGGTTGAAGTGGTCGCCGCCGACCATCAGAACAAACCCGATGTCGGCGTCAACATCGCCCGCAACTGGTACGACAACGAGAAGGTCGACGCGATCTTCGACGTGCCGACCTCTTCGGTCGCGCTGCCCATTTCCGCGCTGACCCGCGAGAAGAACAGGATCCACATCAATTCGGGCGGCGGCAGTTCCGACCTTACCGGCCCCGCCTGCTCGCCCAATACCGTACACTGGACCTATGACACCTATGCGCTGTCCAACGTCGCCGGCAAGGCAATGGTCAAGCGCGGCGAGGATACCTGGTTCTTCGTCACCGCCGACTATGCCTTCGGCATGGCGCTGGAGCGCGATGCGGCGGCCATCGTCAAGGAGAACGGCGGCAAGGTGCTGGGCGATGTCCGCCATCCTCTGAACTCCTCGGACTTCTCGTCCTTCCTGCTGCAGGCGCAGGCGTCCAAGGCCAAGGTGGTGGCGCTCGCCAACGCCGGCGGCGATACCACCAACGCGCTGAAGCAGGCGTCGGAATTCGGCCTGACCCAGGGCGGCCAGAAGATGATCGCGCTGTTGCAGGAAATCACCGACACCCACGCGCTCGGCATCAAGGCCACCCAGGGACTGATCGTCACCGACGCCTTCTATTGGGACCTCGATGACCAGACCCGCGCCTTCTCGAAACGCTTCTACGACAAGGTCGGCCACATGCCGACCATGATCCAGGCCGGGCTTTATTCGGCGACGATGCATTACCTGAAGGCGATCGACGCCATCGGCACCGACGAAGCGCCTAAGGTGATGGCGCAAATGCGGGCGACGCCGATCCATGATTTCTTCGCCCATGACGGCAAGATCCGCATCGACGGCCGCATGGTCCATGAGATGCATCTGTTCGAGGTGAAGAAGCCCGAGGAATCCAAGGGCGAGTGGGATCTTTACAAGCTGATCGCCACCGTGCCCGGCGACGAAGCGTTCCGCCCGCTTGACAAGGGCGGCTGTCCGCTGGTCAAGACTAACTGAAACAATGGTTCACGGCGCTATTTTGTATCATTGTCATTCCGGGATGGTGCGACAGCACCAGACCCGGAATGACAAACAATGTTGAGTGCAACGCGAACGCCTTACTCGGCCGAGTATTTGAACTCGGGCATCGCCCTCAGTTCATCCTTGCTTGCGTTAAACACGGCGTGGTCCGGATACCACGAATGGGAATTCGAGGTCGCCATGCCTGTTCCGGTGGCCGCCCCAGTGGTCATTGTCGAGTTGCTGGCGGCATTGTTCTGCCCGCTGGCGACGCCGGTATAGGCGACCGGCTCGTTGACAAATTTGATCTTGTCGAAGGGAATGGCGACCAGGCGCGAACCGACGCCAAGGACGCCGCCGACACTGATCACGGCCGCCTTGATGTTCCCGCTGCTGTCGGTCAGGAGATCGTTGATCGAGCCGACATTCTCATTGTTGTCGTTGTAGACATTGAGGCCGACCACCTTGGAAGCGCGCCAATCGCCGTGAATCGAGGAGTCCGATGCCGCCGTCGGCGCCATGTTGGCGCGATCGCCCGTCGCCGTGGGCGTTTGTGCAAATGCAACAGACGCGAACATTGCCGATGCGGCCAAACCAGCCGCCATATGTTTCACGAACATGTGGTTTCTCCCTGGGTAAGAAATTAGTGAGGGGAGAACACTCCAATCCATCCGCCGTTCCAGCGGCCGTCTGCATTTTCGGTCATGCAAACTGGCGATGATCGGATCCGCTTTTGGAACCGCGCGACCCGTTGCCGCACGTGACGGCTATGTGTCGTTCATGCCGATTCTGATTCAGACAATCGTCAAAAGCGGCGCATGCACCGGCCGGAACAAGCGGACCCGTCGGTCGCAACCGGTCCGAAAAAATAGCATCCCGATCCAGCCGCCACTCATCCGCCGAAATACAACGATCACCCCTCCCGTTCTGGGAAGGGTGATCGCCGCGTGCGCGGTGTGTGTGCGTCGCCCGGCGATCAGGTTCGGTAATTGATCAAAAGCGATGAGGCCGACGAACTGCTGTCGGCGGCCGAAGCGGCGTTGCCGCTCGCATCATAAGCCGTCGCCGATGAGGTCGAATTCTGCAGCGACTGCAGAAACTGCTGCAGGATCTGCGCGGCCGAGCTGGTGTCCGACGAGCCGCTGCTGCCGTCGGTCGACGACGAACCGTTGGCGGATGATGCGCCGCCATGGCCGCCCCCGCCATGACCGTGGTGAACGCCGCCCGCGCCTCCCGGCGCACCGCCGCCTCCGGGCGCCGCGACCGCGACAACAGCGGCGCCGCTGTCTGGAGCGCCCGCAGCGACGCCCGATGCTGAATTGCTGGGACCGCCGGCGAAGGCGGACTGGAATACGCCTTGCAGCTCGGTCGCCTGCTGCGTGGTGAGGTTGCCGCTCGACACCTCGCCGGCGATCAGGCTGCTGATCTTGGACTGGATGTCACCGGGAGCGGCACTGCTTCCGCCGGTGCTGCCACCGCTCGAGCCGCTGCTGCTGCCGCCGCTTTGCAGCGAGGAACTGATGTCGTTCAGCGCCGAAGAAAGCGCGCTCTGATCGGATGAGCTGATGGCACCCGAACTGACTTCCGATTGCAGTTCGGCCTGGAGTTGCTGAAGCGGTGTCAGGTACGCATTATTGGAGGTACTGGAGGTCGCGGAGATCGAGGTCATGGGCGCTCCAAAGGTTCCTGGAAGACCTCGAAACGTTAAGTTTAATTATCTTAACGAGAGCTTTTTGTTGTTCTAGGAACATGTTGCCCGGAGTTACGCGGGCCGCTTCAGAAATATCAGGAAACAAAAATCTTTCGTCGGTTCTTCCGAATCCAAGTCAAAGGTTCTCCGCATGACCACGCCGATGCCCAACATCCTTGTCGTCGAAGACGATCGCGAGACGCGGTCGCTGATCGCAAAATACCTGCGCGACAATGGCTGCAACGTCACAGCGGCGACCGACGGACGCGAGATGGCGCGCGCGATGACCGACCATCGCGTCGACCTTCTGATCCTCGACGTCATGCTGCCGGGCGAAGACGGGCTCAGCCTGTGCCGCAAGGTGCGCGCGGAATCGCAGGTGCCGATCATCATGCTCACCGCGCGCGGCGAGGACGTCGACCGCATTCTCGGCCTGGAGATGGGCGCGGACGACTACCTCGCCAAGCCGTTCAATCCGCGCGAACTGCTGGCCCGGATCAACGCGGTGCTGCGCCGCCAGGCCGCGGCCCAGACCGCCAGCGCCACCAACGGCGCGACCAGCCTCACCTTTCTCGGATGGCGGATCGATTTCAGACTGCGCGAGCTGCGCAATCCGGCCGGCGCGCGGGTGGCGATGACCAGCGCCGAGTTCGACCTGCTGCGGACCTTCTGCGAGCGTCCGGGCCGCGTGCTGTCGCGCGACAGCCTGCTCGACCTCACCCAGGGACGCAACGCCGGCTCGTTCGAACGCAGCATCGACGTGCTGGTGAGCCGCATCCGGCGCAAGATCGAACCCGATCCGCAGGAGGCCACCATGATCAAGACGGTGCGCTCCGGCGGCTACATGTTCACCCCGACGGTGGACCCGCTTCCGGCCGCGGCCAGCGTTCAGCCATGAAGCCGCTCGGCTTTCTGAATCTCAAGGGGATCAGCGGACAGATCACCGCCTTGGTGGTGGTGTCGATCATCGCGATCCACCTGATTATCACCGCGATCTTTCTGATCCACCGGCCGGACCAGGCCGATCCGTCGACCGATCGCGGCCACAGCCAGCTGGCCGCCTCCGTCCAGTTGCTCGGCGCCGCGGCGACGGAACAGCGGCCGCGATTGCTCGCCGATATCACGCGGGCGTTCCCGCAACTCGACATCGAGAACCTTGCCGCGGGCGCGCCCGAGGCAGCCGACGATGCCTCGAACTTCGACCTGCGCATGCTGCATCACCGCCTCGGCCGCAATTACCGGATTTTCTCGCTGGCGCAGGACGGCGACACGCACAGGGTCGGCATCGTGCTGCCGGACGGCGCGACGATTTCAGCCAGGCTCGTCGCGGAGGAGCCGCACCAGCGCCCGCTCTGGGGCGGCCCGTGGATAACGACGTTGCTGTCCGCCGTTATCATTCTCACGCTGCTCGGCCTGTGGGCGGCGCGCGCGCTGACGGCGCCCCTGTCGGCCTTCGCGAAGGCGGCCGAGGATTTCAGCCTGAACGGCGCCGCCGCGCCGCTGCCCGAGCGCGGGCCGGAAGAAATCCGTTCGGTGGCGAAGGCGCTCAACCGGATGCGCCGGCGCATCACCGCCCTGATCGACGATCGCACCAAGATGCTGGCCGCCATCAGCCACGATTTGCGCACGCCGATCACCCGGATGCGGCTGCGCTCCGAATTCATCGAGGACGACGGACATCGCAGCCGCATGCTGCACGATCTCGACCAGATGCGCTCGATGCTGGAATCCGTGCTTTCCTTCCTGCGCAACGACCACAAGCTCGAATCCATGACGCTGGTCGACATCGCGTCGACGCTTCAGCTCGTCACCGATCAATACGCCGACATCGGACACAAGGTCGTCTATGAGGGCCCGGAACACGCGATGGCCACCGTGCGGCCCGACGACCTGCACCGCTGCGTCACCAATCTGGTCGAGAACGCGGTCAAGTTCGGCGCGGAGACCTCGATCCGTCTGATTACATCGCCGGACATGATGACGATCGAGGTCGAGGACGACGGCCCCGGCATTTCCGATGCGCGCAAGGAGACCATGCTGGAGCCGTTCGTGCGCGGCGACGACGCGCGGAACATGGATGAAGCCTCGGGCTTCGGCCTCGGCCTTTCCATCGCGCGCGCCATCGCGCTCGCGCATGGCGGTGAATTCTCCCTGAACGACCGCAGGCCTCACGGCTTGATCGTTCGCATTCAACTGCCGGTTCGGCAGCGGCAGGCGGCCGCCTGAAAACGCCTCTGCCCGTCAGACCGCGAGCGGCTCGCGATCCGGCGATGGCCCGTCGAAAACAGCGATCGCTTCGAACCTGTAGTCGCAGGCGAGACAATGCCAGAGATAGGACGTGCGATACGGGCCGGCTTCGATCCAGTCGGGAAAGGTAATCGGCCGGCCGCATTGGGCACAGGGATTTTCGCGGGGCATATCCAAGCGAACCATGGCGCACTCCCTCTCTGCAGGCTTTGCAACGCCTGGCCTTTGCAAGCTCTGGCGTTTGAAGGCGAACCGGACAGCCTTGCTGTCGCACCGGCGCCTCCTGATCATCACCATGCATTGCGCCTTTAAAGCGGCGATGACAGAACGCCGGACGCAGCACATTGTCCCGCGACGATGCACCGCGCATCTTGAAACTAATTTGTGATTTTATGTCGCAATCTTAGTTGGTGTTCGGATCGACCGCCGGCGCGACGGCGTGCATCGCTCCGGACTCGCGGACATGTATCGTCGCGATGTCGTCGGAATAGACCTTGCGCCAGCCGTCCATATGATCGAGCAGCTTGGCCGCCGGGTCCTCCGTGCGCAACAGGGTCGCCTCGACCCTGTATTCGTCGAGCATCCGGAACAGGTTATCCGGCCTGCTCAAGGTGACAGCGGTGTGTTGATCGACAAAGAATTTCTCGCCATAGAGCTCGGTGCGGCCGTCGATGAACGGCGCAACGCCGTTCGCGATCAGGAAGCCGCCGAAATCGTAATTGTTGAACACCCGGGTGAGGTTGAATTTCTTCAGCTCGGCCACCGCCGCCACCGGCGCACTGTGGGGATGCGGCCGGAACGGATGCACGGCGGCGTAAGCCACCGTTCCCGCCACCAGGAAGGCCGCGACGCTTGCAACCAGCAGACCGCGCATCGGCGATGCAGCCGCAGCTTCGGCATCATTGCCTTCATTGCCGCCGATCTGTTTCGCCAGCGGCGCTGCCAGCAGGAGCGGCGCGATCAGCGCGAGAATTTCAGCCGAGCGGGTTTGCGCGAGCGCCATATGCACCAGCCCCAACAGCAGCACGATGCGCATCGGCGGCAACCTTACGCCGCGCAGCAACGCCAGCCCGAGGCCGAGCAACAGGCAGATCTCGAGCGGCCCGATGCTGTCGAACTGCGCAGCCCGCCATTCATACAGCAGCGGCAACGTGCCGCCGAGGTCGAGAATCTTCTTCGATGCGAGCAGCGAATTCCAGCCATAAGGCGTGCAACAGCTTGCTGCCAGCGCAGCAGCGGCGAACGCCGTCCACCACAGCACCAGTGATTTTCGCGCCTTCGTATCGGCGTTGAGGACGGCGTCGAACCCGATCGGCGCGATCAGCGCCAGGCCGAAGACAAAACCGCCGTGCAAATTACCCCACAGCGCCATCAACGGCAGCAGCCAGAACGACGGCGCGGCGCGACGGTCGGCGGCGTCGATCAGCCCGCCGACCCACATCACCATGACCGGCATCGCCAGCACATGCGGCCGCGCCAGCAGATGCGGCACCATCAGCGCCAGCGCCGCAGCCACGAACACCAGCGTCGTCCCCTCGGCCAGACGCCGGCTCAGGATGCGCGCCAGCAGCACGAACGTAGCGGCGATGGCGCCGTCCGCGAGCACGACCGGTCCGCTCCAGCCCGCGACGGCATAGGCTTTGGCGTAGGCGATCTGCGCCAGCCACTGCGTCGAGATCCAGGGCTGGCCGCGCATGGTAAACGAATAGATATCGGTCTCGGGGACCGCGCGATGATCGATGATCCACTGACCGACAGTGACCTGCCACAGCGTGTCGGGATCGATCAGCAGCCGGTTTCCGGCCACGAGAAACAGCGCATAGACGCCGACCCCGACCCACAATGGCAGCAGGCCGCGCATCGGGCTTGCGGCTTCCGTGGGGTGGGCGATGGACAGGGTCATCGGCGCGTCCAGATTTTCCGGGATCTAGAAATTCAAGGAAGCAGCTCAGGGCATAATTTTCGGTGAATCCATCTCACTGCGGCGCCGCCGACGTAAATTGGCCACATCCGTGACCGTTGTTGGCAACAATTAGGGTATGGGAAAGGTTACCCGCGCCTTCCGCGCTCACCTGAGGCATCGTTAATGAAACGTCTGCTCTGGCTCGTCTGTCTCGCCGTCCTCACGGCGGCGCAATGGCCGCCCTCGGCGCAGGCCCAGCGCGCCCAATACGAAGAGTTGATCGCGACCCATGCCAGGGCCAATCTGGTGCCGGAGGCGCTGGTGCATCGCGTGATCGTGCGCGAAAGCAAATATCAGGCGTCGCTGGTCGGGCGCGGCGGCACCATCGGCCTGATGCAGATCAAGCTCGGCACCGCGCGCAGCCTCGGCTATGGCGGCACGGCGGAGGGGCTGCGCGATCCCGACACCAACCTCAGATACGGCGTGAAATACCTGGCGGGCGCCTATCGCGCCGCCAAAGGCGATCACGGTCGCGCCGTGCATTACTACGCCGCCGGCTATTATGAAGTGGCCAAGCAGCAGCGGAGCACCCGCCTCAGGGAGGCCCAATCGACGGCCCCGAGTGCGCCGCCGAAACAGCCGCCCCAGGACCCCGCCAGCGGCGTCCCGCAGGAGGTCAAGGCCGACCCGGTTGCTGCGCCGCAAGAAGGTGCAAATGAGGCAAACGCGCGTTGACACACCCAACCATCGGCCTACATTAGAGTCGTTCCGAGGGGAGCTCCGACGAGGAGCTGAGAGGCCGCACGTTCATGCCCCATGATGGGGTACGAGACCGCGGTGACCCTTTGAACCTGATCCGGGTCATGCCGGCGAAGGGACAGGGATGCATCAGAGTTCGAAGTCTTCGCGGAGCGAATCCGCTGTATCGGTCATCGGCGCAGGCATTGCCGGCGCTTGGCAGGCCTTGTTGTTTGCGCAGGCCGGCCACGCCGTCACGCTGCACGAACGCAGTGACGCCACGCTGACGCAATCCACAAGCCATTGGGCCGGCGGCATGCTGGCGCCCTATTGCGAAGCCGAAGTGTCGGAGCCCGTGATCGTCCGGCTCGGCCTGCGCTCGCTGGATCTGTGGCGCGAGAATTTGCCGGAGACACCGTTCAACGGCTCGCTGGTGGTGGCGCATCCGCGCGACCGCTCCGACTTCGAGCGCTTCGCCCGCCTGACGACTGGCCATCGGCGGCTCGATGCGCAGGCCCTCGCCAGGATCGAGCCCTCGCTCGAAGACCGCTTCCGCGAGGCGCTGTTTTATCCCGACGAAGGCCATGTCGAGCCGCGGCGGGTGCTGCCGCAACTGCACGCCCGCATCAGGGCAGCCGGCGGCACCGTTCAATTCAACAGCGAAGCGACCCCTGAGGATTGCGACGGCATCGTGATCGATTGCCGCGGGCTGTTCGCGCGCGACACCCAACCCGAGCTGCGCGGCGTCAAGGGCGAGATGATTCTGGTCGAGACCGCCGAGGTCGAACTGTCGCGTCCGGTGCGGCTGATGCACCCGCGCTGGCCGCTCTACGTGATCCCGCGCGCGGATCACCTGTTCATGCTGGGCGCGACCTCGCTCGAGTCGGAGGCCACCGGCGTCAGCCTGCGCTCGGCGCTGGAACTGCTGAGCGCGGCCTACACGGTGCATCCGGCCTTCGCCGAGGCGCGCGTCGTCGAATTCGGCTCCGGCCTGCGCCCGGCCTTCCCCGATCATCTGCCGCGCATCGCGATCGACAAGGAACGGATTGCCGTCAACGGGCTTTACCGCCACGGCTTCCTGCTGGCGCCGGCGCTGGCGGAGTTGACGCTCTCTTATGTCGAGCGCGGCACGATCGACAATGAGGTGATGCAATGCGCGTGACCGTCCGATGCGGGTAACCGTCAATGGCGAGCCGGTCGAGATCACCTCGCAGCGCATCGACGCGCTGCTCGGCGAGCTCGACTATGAGGGCACGCATTTTGCGATCGCGCTGAATTACGACGTGGTGCCGAAGAGCCGCTGGGCCGAAACGGCGCTGAAGAGCGGCGACGAGATCGAGATCATCACGCCGCGGCAGGGAGGGTGAGGATGCGAAGAAACTCTCTCCATACGTCGTCCCGGCGAATGCCGCGACCTATAACCACCGGCCTTTGTTATAACCGAAGGCGTCTGTCACTCTGCCCAAAAGAAAGATCACGCGGTATGGCTCGCGGCATTCGCTGGGACGAGGAAGTGAGAGGGAGCGGCGCGCATCAACAAAGCGTTCGTCATTCCGGGGCGCGCGTGGAACGCGCGAACCCGGAATCTCGCGGAAACGGGTGCGCCTATCACCTCGGGATTCCGGATCGGTTCGCGTTGCGAGCCGTTCGGAATGACGGAGTAGCCTCATGCTGAATTTCTACGGCCGCGAATTTGCCTCCCGCCTGCTGATCGGCAGCGCGCTGTATCCGTCGCCTTCGATCATGCAGACGGCGATCCGCGCCTCGGGCGCCGGGATCGTCACGGTAGCGTTGCGGCGCGAGGTTGCCGGCGGCAAGACCGGCGATGCGTTCTGGTCGCTGATCCGCGAACTCGACGTCACGGTGCTGCCGAACACCGCCGGCTGCCGCAGCGTGCGCGAGGCCGTGACCACGGCAAAGCTCGCGCGCGAATTATTTGCGACCTCGTGGATCAAGCTGGAGGTGATCGCCGACAACGACACGCTGCAGCCCGACGTGGTCGGCCTGGTCGAAGCCGCGACCATCCTGATCAAGGATGGTTTTGACGTGTTCCCCTATTGCACCGAAGACCTTTCCGTTGCGATGCGGCTGGTCGAAGCCGGCTGCAAGGTGGTGATGCCGTGGGCGGCGCCGATCGGCAGCGCCAAAGGTATCGTCAACCGCGACGCGCTGAAGCTGCTGCGCGACCGGCTGCCCGATATCACGCTGGTGGTCGATGCTGGCCTGGGCGCGCCGTCGCATGCGGCGCAAGCGCTCGAGCTCGGCTACGACGCGGTGCTGCTCAACACCGCGATCGCCAAGGCCGCCGATCCGGTCGCGATGGCCAGCGCGTTCAAATCCGGCGTCGAGGCCGGACGCGCGGCCTATGAGGCCGGGCTGATGGAAGCCCGCGACTTCGCCTCCCCTTCCACTCCAGTCATCGGGACCCCGTTCTGGCATGCCGTATCCTGATCGATTTTATCCCGTCGTCGACAGCGTCGCGTGGGTCGCGCGGCTCGCCGCGCTCGGCGTCGGCACGGTGCAGTTGCGCGCCAAGGACCTCGACGATGGCCAGGCGCTGCAGATCGTGACCGACGCGCTCGCCGCAACCGCCGGCACCAACACCAAGCTCGTGGTCAACGACTACTGGCGCGCGGCGATCGTCGCCGGCGCCAGGCATCTGCATCTCGGCCAGGAAGACCTGGTCGACGCCGACCTCAAGGCGATCCACGATGCCGGCCTGACGCTCGGTATCTCGACCCATGACGACGCCGAACTCGAAACCGCCTTGCAGGCCAATCCCGACTATGTCGCGCTGGGGCCGATCTTCCCGACCACGCTGAAGTCGATGCGGTTCGCGCCGCAGGGCATCCCGAAGATCACCGAATGGAAGAAGCGCGTCGGCGGTATCCCGCTGGTCGCGATCGGCGGCATCAAGCTTGAACAGGCCGCCGAGATTTACGCCGCGGGCGCGGACTCGATCGCCGTCGTCAGCGACGTCACCCAGAACGCCGACCCCGACGCCCGCGTGCGCGCCTGGCTCGGCCAGAACGCGGAGGCCGCGTGAAACACTCTACCACCGTCATTGCGAGCCAACGGGTCGGCGCAAGGCGCCGCCCGATGAAAGGCTCCGCGAAGCAATCCATAAGTCTCGCCGCGAAACCGGTGAGAATGGATTGCTTGGTCGCTGACGCTCCTCGCAATGACGAAACAAAAATCACCATCGTCATTCCAGGGCGATGCGAAGCATCGAACCCGGAATCTCGCGATTCCGGATCGGTCATACGGACCGTCCGGAACGACAACATTTAAAAGGAGGATCCCATGAACATCCGCTCCAACCCCGACACCACGCTTCCCGCCGTCACCACCGGCCCCCTCACTTCGTCGCGCAAGATCTTCGTCACGCCCGACGAGGCCGCCGATGTCCGCGTGCCCTTGCGCGAGATCATGCTCAGCGAAGGCGCCGGTGAGCCGAACCTGCCGGTCTACGACACGTCCGGTCCCTACACCGATCCGGCTGTCACCATCGACGTCAACGCCGGCCTGTCGCGCATCCGCGCCGCCTGGGTCAAGGAACGCGGCGGCGTCGAGGAATATCAGGGCCGCGACGTCAGGCCCGAGGACAACGGCAATGTCGGCGCCAAGCATGCCGCGCGCGCCTTCAAGGCCTATCACAAGCCGATGCGCGGGCTCGACGGCCACAAGATCACCCAGCTCGAATTCGCCCGAGCCGGGATCATCACCAAGGAGATGATCTATGTCGCGACCCGCGAAAACCTCGGCCGCAAGCAGCAGCTAGAGCGCGCGGAAGCCGCACTCGCCGCCGGCGAAAGCTTTGGCGCCGAGATCCCCCCCTTCATCACCCCGGAATTCGTGCGCTCGGAAATCGCGCGCGGCCGCGCCATCATCCCCTCCAACATCAACCATGCCGAACTGGAGCCGATGATCATCGGCCGCAACTTCCTGACCAAGATCAACGCCAATATCGGCAACAGCGCCGTGACTTCGTCCGTCGAGGAAGAAGTCGACAAGATGGTGTGGGCGATCCGCTGGGGCGCCGACACCGTGATGGACCTCTCGACCGGGCGCAACATCCACACCACCCGCGAATGGATCCTGCGCAACTCGCCGGTGCCGATCGGCACCGTTCCGATCTATCAGGCGCTGGAGAAATGCGACGGCGATCCGGTCAAGCTGACCTGGGAACTCTACAAGGACACGCTGATCGAGCAGTGCGAACAGGGCGTCGACTACTTCACCATCCATGCCGGTGTCCGGCTGTCCTACATCCACCTCACCGCCAGCCGCGTCACCGGCATCGTCTCCCGCGGCGGCTCGATCATGGCCAAGTGGTGCCTGGCGCATCACAAGGAAAGCTTCCTCTACACCCATTTCGACGAGATCTGCGACCTGATGCGCAAATACGACGTCTCGTTCTCGCTCGGCGACGGGCTGCGTCCGGGCTCGATCGCCGACGCCAACGACCGCGCGCAATTCGCCGAACTGGAAACGCTCGGCGAACTGACGAAGATCGCGTGGGACAAGGGTTGCCAGGTGATGATCGAGGGCCCCGGCCATGTGCCGATGCACAAGATCAAGATCAACATGGACAAGCAGCTCCGGGAATGCGGCGAGGCGCCGTTCTACACGCTGGGACCGCTGACCACCGACATCGCGCCGGGCTACGACCATATCACGTCAGGCATTGGCGCTGCCATGATCGGCTGGTTCGGCTGCGCGATGCTGTGTTACGTCACGCCGAAGGAGCATCTCGGCCTGCCCGACCGCAACGACGTCAAGACCGGCGTCATCACCTACAAGATCGCGGCGCACGCCGCTGATCTCGCCAAGGGCCACCCGGCGGCGCAGCTGCGCGACGACGCGCTGTCCCGCGCCCGTTTCGATTTCCGCTGGGAGGACCAGTTCAACCTCGGCCTCGATCCCGACACCGCGCGCACCTACCATGACGAGACCTTGCCGAAGGAAGCGCACAAGGTCGCGCATTTCTGTTCAATGTGCGGCCCGAAATTCTGCTCGATGAAGATCACGCAGGATGTCCGCGACTACGCCGCCACGCTGAACGACCCGGCCGGCGTCGGCCTGTCGATCTCCGGCACCATCGAAGACGGCATGGCCAGCATGAGCGCCAAGTTCAAGGAGATGGGCGCGAGCGTGTATCTCGATGCGGAGAAGGTGAAGGAGAGCAACAAGGCGTTGTGAGGAAGGTGATGATACCCATTGAACTTCCCGATTGGTGGAAAGCGACTGAAATTCCTCTGATTGAGAACGATTGGAGAAACATAAAGCTCTATTGTTCATCGCCCGAAACACCCTTGAGTTGGGCAGATGCTGTTTACCTGATCCGACTATCGCCTCCGTTTGCTATACGATATTCGGAGGCGATATCGAGCCCGCTCATCTATGTAGGGTCTGGGTCAATTCAGCAACGGTGGGCATATCATAGATGGTGGCTCCAACGGCTTGCCTATTATTTGCCAGGCGCAAGATACGAGGTTTGGGTTTCCCACCATTCAGAATATCGCCGAATCGAGGCAGACGCGCTGTTCTTATTCCGACAAGATACAAAGCGCCTGCCTCTTGTGAATCGGAAAACAGAGGAACATCAACGCGGCGACGTAGAGGGATACGTTTCCGACTACTACCGCACCATTGTTGGGGTCGACCGTCGCTATTTCTGGAAAATTGAACCATTACAAAAGGACGTTTTGGAATATTTCGATAAAGGGAAACTCGAAGAACCTCCGCCCGGCCTTGAACGGTAGCAGCTGCAGTCGAATATTAATTCATTTGAAAGAAGGCGCAAGCCAAGCCCTGCCAATAGAGCGCCACAATGACGTGCGAATTACAAATTCATCCAACCTGCCTGATCCAGTCTCTAGCCATCATCTCTAGGCGTTCGATCTCGAACGTGGGTAAAATACCAGTATGCATTATTATATTTCTCGACATTTCGATGTCGCGAAACCGCGAAGAAATCCAGGCTTGGTTGGGGAAAACATCCGAAAAATCTTCCCAGTTAAAAATTATGACTTGCTCAAGCTGACCGAAGGTCGTGTATCCAATTAACTCCGAAGACCGAGGGGTATGATACCGATGTATTTGTTCAGTCGATCGGAACTTCTCTACCGCCTCGCGAATTTTGTTCGGAACTTTTTTGTCCCACCAATCCACCCCGTGCTTTTCAGTAAGCCGTTGAGTAATTAGTTCCCGGGCAGAATTTTCGACGCAAAAGAAAATAACAAATACGGACGCCATCTTACCCGCTTCGGACACGATCCGTAACGGAAAGTCCATTTGTTCTGCTCGAGAGACCACGCTTTTCTCGGAAATAACATCAACGTTAATGCCTTCGCGGGAAAGGCCAGAAAGGTTTTCCTTAACTAGCATTCCGTTAAAAACGAATTTTTTGAGATCTTCTATCACACTCAAATATCCAGATTATCTCTGAGGCTTTTGAAGATAGCGTTGTAAACGGCAATTTCCGTCGTTGCAGGAAGAATAATCTGAACGTTGTAATGAAATGCTGTCGGCCTTCTCTCTTTCGCGCCCGCATTCGAGATTTCGTCCGCCTTGGGAGGCGTTTCTGGCACCTCATCGACAGCTACCGACAAGCTTGGCTTTTTGTCGAAGTTGGCCTGTTGGACTAATGCCTTAAATGTTCGAAAATTACGGTCGACGGCTGTCTCGTCCTTCCCTGTAACCCTCGCTATTGCACCCTTAATATCCTGATCTGCGGCACGATAGATGCTTGTATTGATCGCAAAGAGATCAGAGTAAGTCTCACGTATTCTTTCAGCGAGGATTCCAGGCCGTTCGTTCGCATCGCGCAATAAATCATAATAGGCTGTCGGCTGGTTGCTATCATTAAGGAAGCCGAGTCTACGGAGCAACGGAATAAAGGCTCTATCATTCGAACTCGTAAGACCAAGTTTTTCTATGAACTCCTGTGAAAATCTTTCCGGCTTGGCTGCCGCACTAATTCTTTCTAAAAGAGTTGGAATTCGTCCATTTGCTAATATCCAAGGATATTCGACGCTCATTCTGAGTCTCTCAAGCTGATCAAAAAAAACAACCAGTGATAGAATGTGCTTATAAAAGGACTGGAGTCGATACTTCTTTAGTGTCGTTCACAGCTTTCGCCGAATGCGCAACGCTTCTCGCGGGCGCAGCATTACACTGACTGAAGAGTCTAGCCCGAACGGGCGAAACGACATCCGGGTTAACAGCTTTCCCGCATATCGCTGCGCTCATGCGGGCTACATCAAATTCGAAAAGGGTCTGACCGTGTGTTCAGTGCGTTTCGAAGTCGGAGCAGATACCGATCAATAATTTGGCGGTGCATTGGCTGCGCTCGGCGAGTCGATCGCGGTCTGATAATCCCATGTGCTCCGTCGCGATGTTGAACAGATACGCAGCGATTTCTGTTTCGGTCGCCCGTTCGTCCATCAACATCACATATGCCTTGTCGGCGTAAGCGTCATATTCGTCATCCGCATCGCTGCCGACGATTCCAATCGGGTCCCACTTATGCAGCAGCATCTGCCGAACGCGACGTCGGTTCTCCCTAGACTGATATTTATTCCGTCCGTGCGCCATTTATATCAAGCCGACCTGTCCTCAAGAACCCGTTTTCTTCAACAGCGGCTGGTCCGCTTTCACCTCGGGCGAACATTCCGCTTCCCAGGGAAACCGCCGGTTGCGGTCCTGCCAGATGAGCTGGAGGCAGGGGAACGGCCTCGGCGACTTCCCGTAGAACCAGATCGCCATGCCCAGATATTCGGGATAGGCCATGAGCGGCACGTGCCAGAACGCGAGCTTGTAGCCGTCCAACAGGAAGTCATCGGAGATATCGCCGTCGACGAATGTGTGACCGGCGGCAGCGCGATCGCGGACGTCGTTGATGATGAGCTGTGCGCTCTCGGGACGCATGCCGAAGATGATGAGTTCGGGATGGCCATAGTTCAGGAACAGGCCGATCGAAAATGCGAAGGGCGGATCGCCATCGCCGATAGTGGCGATGTGGCAGCCATGCTTGCGAACGTTGCGGAAAATGATCTCGTCAGCTTCATGATCGGCCTTGGGCCATTCGAAGTTGTCTTGCATTCATGGATCCCTGATGGCACTCTCGGCAAGCGAGCAGGCGAACGTAACACAACCTGCGCCATGCAGCAACCAACTGCGGTCCGGAGAAGCGAAGCGACATCCGGGATCTCTGAGCATACCGCTACGCTGATGCGGGCTATGAAAATCGTATGGTGGGTTAGCCGCAGGCGTAATCCTGCCACTTTACTCCGACCTTCCATCCGTCAATTTTTTCGCGGCGGCAATGGTGGGTTACGGCTTCGCCTACCCCACCCTACAGCCTTACTTCATCGTGATCGCGAGCCCGCTCAGATCCGCGTTCGCCATCAGTCCGACTTGACGGCCGGTCAGCTCCAGCACCGCGCCCTTCTGGTTGGACAGCACGATCGCCCGAGCGCCGCCGCCGATCGCAAGGCCTGCGCCAGCCGCGCCGTAGACGCCGGCGACATCCGACGGCCGGAAGATGTTATGCACCCGGCCGCGCAGCACCGTCTTCGATCCGCCGAACACCAGGCCATAATCCAGTCCGCCGGCCGAGAGCGGGTAGCTGCGCCCGTGGAAAGTCAGCACACCGCCGCCGCCGGAGCCGCCGATGAACCAGCCTGCCTTGTAGATCGTGAGCGTCACGGTGCCGTCATCGGCATAGGAAGCGGACGGCAGCGCGGCGCCGGCGAAAGCCAGCAGCGCGACCGCGGCGGCACGAAAGGCGGATGGCATCTTCATCTCATGATCTCCTGGAGATTGATTATAGGCTGATGGATCTGGTGGGCGGGCGGCAGCGGATCGAATCGTGCCGCTCCAATGTAGCCGATGGGAGGGACCGGCAAAACCTGCAGCCAGGCAAAACTGGTTCGCGGGCCGCGATCAGCGAGGTACAATCCGCACGCTTTCACGTTGCAATGGCGGGTTACGCCATCGGCCTGCGCCGCCGGCATCGCCGCATGAACGAGCTGTAACCTGCCGCGTTCGGGCCTGCGCCCTATCCCGCCCGCACCACCTGCGTGGTCCAATCCGGCGATGCCGATCGAAATCGAATGTGTCGCTTCGCTTGAAAGGCGGTGATTGTGTCGGAGCATTGCTGGCGCCCGCGCGATCACGGTCTTGCGATTTGAAACCTGCGCACAGTTTTGCTGCATCACTTGCATGTCCACCCACCATCGCGAAAGATGGACATCACCCCGGCCTGCGATCGCCTGCCGGGGCCCGACCTAAATTTTCCAACAGGAGATCCTTACATGCGTCGCGCTACCGCCCTTTGTGCCGCCGCCGGCATCGCTGTTTCGGCCCTTGCCGTCATCAGCCCCGCTCAGGCCGGCTATTACGTGATCCGTTACGACAACACCGGCTCCTGCCAATACTGGAACGACGGCCTGACCTTGAAGCCGTTGAAGTGGCCATCGGATTACAAGGTGGTCAGCAAGACGGTGCCGACCTTCGCCGAGGCGCTGGCGATCAAGGCGAAGCTGCGCCAGGAAGGTCACTGCACCTATTGAGAGTTTCGCGAGGAGCGGAGATGGCGGTGATTCCGGCTGTCCAGTGCCGTTTCCAAAAATTTCCAGGTTTCTTTCCAGATAGAAACACCTCCATATCCCCGCCGTCCCGCGCCCTCTCGGAGGGGCGTATCGCGATCGTCACGGACGTTGAGCGCGGGATGCGGTGGACGCGGGCGGCGTCGGGTGCGCTGATATCGCAGGGCGGGCTCGCATGAGCCTGTGAGCGATCGAGCGGCGCACGGACGAACGGCGCTGTTGCGGACGGTGAAGCCGTGTGGTCCTGGCACCCGTTGCCGGTGTCAAGTTGGCGGAGGCGATGTCGGTTCGACCGAACTGACAAAACCTTCAATCCGCCGATGACGGTGACAAGACGAATTCGTCGCCGGGGAGAGCGCGGAATAAGCCGTTAAAACCATTGCGTGCGGGAATGCCGGGTATTCCGGTGGACTCGTGGTGACTACTCGTGTGCTTATCTATTTTGCGCACGAGGCTGCGGGTGCAACGGGCACCCGGCATTCCCCACACCCTCACGGGTCGGCGGATCATTCCCACATCTCCCGGGCGTTTTCACACCGCGGGATCGCGGGCGCATGGCCGGAATTGCAGGGCTGTTTGAAATTGAATCCGGGCCGTCATCCATCCGGCGCCTCCCAGCGCCGCCGCGGGGCTCGCTTGTACGGAACTCACAGGTTAATGTTGCATATCTCCGGCTGGAGTTGATTGCCGATGCTCGCACTTTATTCCTACCCGACGCTGTTCGGCGTCGCCGACAACAACGGCTACGGCTTGAAGGTCTATGCGTTCCTGAAGCTTGCCGGCGTGCCGTTCCGGCACGAGCATATTTTCGACGCCTCGAAAGCGCCGCGCGGCCAGTTGCCCTATATCGTCGACGGCGGCGACACAGTCGGCGACAGCGGGACCATCCTTGACTATGTCACGAAGAAATACGGCGTGCGGCTCGACGCCGCGCTGACCCCGGCGCAATACACCACGAGCCTGCTGATCACGCGGATGCTCGACGATCTCTATTGGGTGATGTCGTATTCGCGCTGGAAGGACGAACGCTACTGGCAGGCGTTCCGCGACGCCCTGATGCGCGAGCATCCGAGCCTGACCGAAGAAGGCCTCGCCAAGGCAAAGGAGTTCAACGCCCAGCGCTATTATTACCAGGGCATCGGCCGCTTCGATCCGGATGCGGCGATGGCGCGCGGGCTCGCCGATCTTTCAGCGCTGGCCGACCTGATCCCGGCGCGGGGCTATGTGCATGGCGACAGGCCCACCAGCATCGACGCCGGCATCTACGGCTTCATCGCCAATATCCATTTCTACGATATCGATACGCCGCTGAAGCAGTTCGTGACCGCGCATGACAACATCGTCCGGCACTGCCGCGCGATTCATGAAGCGGTGAGCAAGCCGGCCTGATCCTTGCGCAGCTTTACGGATGCTTCATCAACGCGTCCCGCGCCTTGGCAAGGTCGCAAAACGCCTGCACATTGCCGCCGCCATCCGGGTGAAGGTTCTTGGCGGTCTGCTTGTAGGCATGATGGATTTCGGTCGCAGCAAGACGGCGGCCGAACGGCAGCCCGAGCATCTGGCGATAGCGCTCCTCGGGCGTCAGCACTTTTGGTACCACGCTGCGCTTGCCGAACCGCGGTATGGTGAGCGCATGCAGCGCGTCGTGAACCAGGCCAAGGCGCCGCCGCGCGATTCCCCTGGCGATCCGCTCGGCCTTGCGCACCGCCGCATTGCGCAGGCTCGGCAACGCCTGGATCGCAGCCTGCCGGAGCGTGACTTCATCGCTCGCCGCCATCTCCTCGACCAGCCGCACCATCTCGCGATAGTCCGGCGCGGGATCCTGCCGGAACCGTTCGACACCGAGTTTCCATTTGCTGAGCTTCTGATCCATTGAATTTCAAATCCTGGCGAATACTGGAACGGCATGGATGCAACGCACGACAGCGGCCGGCGTTTCGGATCGCGCGATTTTGAACTAGCTTGTCTCGAATATTCAGAAAGCAAAAACAGAGGAAACCACCATGCCGCCGCTGCAAAACCACGTCGTCACCGGCTCGGCCTCGGGCATCGGCCGCTTCGATCCGGATGCGGCGATGGCGCGCGGGCTCGCCGGTCTTTCAGCGCTGGCCGACCTGATCCCGGCGAGTGGCTATGTGCATGGCGACAGGCCGACCGCCATCGATGCCGGCATCTACGGCTTCATCGCCAATATCCATTTCTGCAACACCATGCGGCACTGCCGTGCGATTCACGCGGCAATCTGGAGAAGGGGTGGAAAATGAACATTTTTGTAAGAGCGGCACTCCTGTTCGCCGCTCTGGGACTGTCCGGTGCGACGTATGCCGAAAGCTCTCCATCCTTCAAAGTGATTTCGCCGATCTTTGATCAACTCGTGGCCTTCTCGATGCCGACAAATTTTGTTGCGGCGTTCGAGAACACCCGTGGCACCCACTACATCCGCGAAGCCGTGTTGAAGGGCGAGACCACCGAGCACTGGACCCAGATGATCACCGTCACTGGCGAGAAGGGTCTTTCAAACACCCCTGCCGCCACACCGGAAAAATTCGCCGGCGGCATGGCCGCCGGATTCAAGCGGGCCTGCCCTGACAATTTTGCTGCCAAGGGGCTCGGCGAGACCAAATTTGGCACCGTGAGCGGTTTTGTCGCGGTAGTCGGTTGCGGCAAGGTCGGCGATCACAGCGAGACCGCTCTGATCGCGGTCATGAAGGGGTCAGCCGACTTCTACACGATCCAGTGGGCCGAACGCGGCGCGCCCGTGAACCAGCCGCCAGTCGAAGATCCAAGATGGACGGAACGGCTGCGCGCGCTGCAGCCGATTGTGCTCTGTACAATTGTTCCCGGCGAGACCGCGCCTTACCCGAGTTGCATCGGAAAGTCTTCATAGAACCGGAAGCAGATGAGCAAAGCCGGTCGCGCCGGCAAGCCGGAGGATATCGCCGGGCCCGCGCTGTTCCTCGCGTCCGATCTCTCGAGCTAGGTGACGGGTTCCATCGTGATGGACGATGGCGGGTATCGGACGACCTAACGCCATGCACATGCGTCATGGAACCAGGCGGGAGTCCTCTACAATCGGAAGTAGCAAATATCGCAAAATTCGACCAAAGCCACCTTTAGTTGGGATGATTCATGCCCTGTTAGGGATTTGTTAACCGACTCCGCACACCGTCGAGTTGGGTGGGGGTTTGTTTCTCGATGTTTCCGCTCATGGTTCGAGCGGGCGTTGATCGGGAGGTGTTGATGACCCATGAATTCGCTGTCCCCGGGTTCGCTGTCCCCGTGCCGGATGTTCCGGCGTCTTCGCTGGCTCTAAATGAAATCGTGCCGTTGCTGATCGGGTCCACCGTGGACGAGATCGAGCGGGAGCTGGTGTTGCAAACCCTTGCGCGTTGCGACGGGAACCGGACCCGCGCCGCGCGTGTGCTCGGTGTGTCGGTTCGCACCCTGCGCAACAAGATCCGGATCTATTCGGCCCGCGGCATCGATGTGCCGGCGCATGCGGACTAAGGTCCGGTTTCAGCTCAGCTGAATTGGGCTCGCTCTGTCTTGCTGCCTGATCGTTCGCGAAAACCGGCTTCCGGTTTCGCAAACGGTTGCGTTCGGGCTGGAATCAGTGGCTTGGAAAGACCGGTTCTGATTCAATCAGAACCGGTCTCCAATATTTTGTTTAGCGCGGTTTCCTTGCGCGAACCGGAATCCCGCTGGCCTATCGCGCGTCACCCTGCTGTTTGCTGTTGATGAACTCCTGCGCGCCCGGCTTCATCGTTGCGGCCGGCGAACGTCTGCTAAAAAATCTGCCGGAATTATCGGGAGGAGCGCAAGCGTGGCGGACGAATCGACCATCCGGCAGGGAAAACCGGGCCCGCAGGGCCCGCGCGGACGTCAGGGCGAACCCGGACGTCCCGGACCGCAGGGTCATCCCGGCCGGCGCGGAGCCGACGGCGCACGCGGCAAGCCGGGACCACAGGGCAAGGCCGGCGCTCAAGGCAAGCCCGGTCCGCAAGGGCCTCGCGGTACACAGGGAGCGCGTGGCGAAGCTGGCCTGCGTGGCGAACCGGGACCGCGTGGCGAGCCCGGCCCGCCCGGCCAATTGCCTTCGATCGAACAGGTGATGCCGTGGCTGCATCTGGTCTTCGATGCCTGGGAAGATCACAGGCGCATGCGCGAACGCGAAGCGCGGGAAGCTGCCGAGCAGGAAGCCGTGGAGCAGGAAACCGGGGCGGCGCTCAACGACACGGTATTCAACGAACCGGAATTCGGCGATGCGGATGATGACGACGGCCACCGCGAGAAGAAAAAGAAGAAGCACAAGCACAAGGACAAGAAATGATCCGGAACCCGGCAGGCATGGCCGCCTCAAACCTCACGGGCGCGGCGCGGCGCTGCGTACCTTGCCGAAGTGCTTGGCGAGCCAGAAAGCCATCACCAGCGCGCCGGCAAAGCCTGCGATGCACAGCGGCCACGGCGGCGGCAATTCCGGCGGAAAGAAAACGTGCAGCAGCATGCCACCGATGGCGAGATTGAACAGGCCCCAGAGCACGTTCATGACCGCGGAGGATTCGCCGATGCCGGGCGGCGAAGCAAAGGGCGTCTGAAACCGGTTTCCGCAGATACCCTGTATGGTGTGCGGAATGGCGTTGGCGAGGAAAGCTCCCGCGAAGAACCAGGCGACATAGGTGTACCAGCCCATCGGACTCCCCCCCTTTTCCCGCACCGCGATTGCCGCGGCCAACATCAAAAGGCGGCCGGGCGCGTGGTCCCGACCGCGGCTCCCAGCGCCGGGGCGAAGGAAGCGGTTCCAATCTCCGGTTGCATCAAAAATATAGAATTACCTTGGAGGGCGGCCGAACGCAACGACGCGCGGGCCGGAAAGCGCGTGACGCGGCTGCGGCCTGTTGTCCGGCCAGCGCCGTACGCTAGGCGCCCAGCATCCGCTGCGTCGCCAATTGCGATTGGCTATCCAAACCGCAGCCTCGAGCGTTCCCTTGCCTTCTCCGCTTCGATTACGCGGTCGCGCACCGGCGCATGGGTGTGCAGCGAGGTTAGCAGCCTCCGGGCAGCTTCCGAGACCTCAGCGACAGCGCGATCGAATGCCGCTTCATTGGGCTGCGATGGCTTGTTGAAGCCCGATAGCTTGCGCACGAATTGCAAGGCCGAAGCCTTGATTTCGTCCTCGGTCGCGGGCGGTTCGAAATTGAACAGCGTCTTGATGTTGCGGCACATGGATTTCTCCTCTGCCTGGCCGGGTGGACCTGATCGCCCTGCCCGAGGACGATCGGCCGGCGTAAAATTCTACACCGCCGCCGATTTTGTCATAGAATGGACAGTGCGTTCAGCCCTGTTTCCCGCCAGCACAAAGCGGGTATTGAAAAGCGAGTTCCGGAAATGTCCCATGTGATCTACAAGATCGTTCGGCACGACAGCGGCTGGGCCTATACCGTCAACGGCGTATTCTCGGAAACCTTCGCGACCCATGCCGCCGCGCTTGCCGCGGCCAGGCACGCCGCCGCCGAGCAACGAACGCCGGGACGCACCGAGGCGATCGAATATGAGACGGCCGACGGCCAATGGCACACCGAAACGGCCGCCGGGAACGACCGCCCCGAAACCGACATCGAGGACAAGGCGTAACGATTTCCTCACGCCGTCGGCATCCGTCAAAAAATTTTGCAGCGATCCGCATGATCTCGAGTCTCGGCTCGTCTCACGCGGCGTGATAGATTTTTGCCCTAACGGCCCGCGTCACGAGGCCGTGGCTCTTGGAGAAACGGCGTTGAGAGAAACATCATGGGGTTTTCGCGCGCAGCACTATCGGCGGTGTTTGCCATGACGTCATTGGCCGCCGTCGCGGCGGACTATCCGGCACCGAAACAAGGCGACTGGACCGCAAGGGATTTCAAGTTCCACAGCGGCAAGATGATGGCGGAGCTCAGGCTTCACTACATCACCATCGGCGAGCCGGCCGGCCAGCCGGTGCTGGTACTGCACGGCTCGGGCGGGTCGGCGGCGAACATGCTGACGCCGGCTTTCGCGGGTCAACTGTTCGGCCCCGGCCAGCCGCTCGACGCCTCGAAATATTACATCATTCTTCCCGACGGCCTCGGTCACGGCAAATCGTCAAAGCCTTCCGATGGCCTAAAGACGAAATTTCCGAAATATGATTACGCCGACATGGTCGACGCGCAATATCGGCTGGTCACCGAAGGTCTCGGCATCAAGCATCTGCGGCTCGTGATCGGCAATTCGATGGGCGGCATGCATGCCTGGATCTGGGCCACGCGCTATCCGAAAGCAATGGACGCGGTGGTGCCGATGGCATCGCAGCCGACCGCGATGGCGGCGCGCAACTGGATGCTGCGGCGGATGATGCTGGAGACCATCCGCAACGATCCCGATTACGACGGCGGCAATTACGCGGTGCAGCCGCGCATGATGAAATATGCCGTCAACATGTTCCAGATCGCGGCCAGCGGCGGCACGCTCGGCTACCAGACACTGGCGCCGACCACCGCCAGGGCCGACCAGCTGGTGGACGATCGGCTGGCAACCCCGGTCACGGCCGATGCCAACGACTTCGTCTATCAATGGGAAGCTTCGCATGATTACGATCCGTCCGGCGGCATGGAGCGGATCGAAGCCACGCTGCTGGCGATCAACGCCGCCGATGACGAGCGCAATCCGCCGGAGACCGGCGTTACCGAGGCCGCGATCAAGCGCATCAGCAACGGCCGGCTCTATCTGATCCCGGCAAGCACCGAGACGCGCGGCCATCTCACCACCGGCAACGCCGGATTTTATGCGCAGCAATTGCGCGAATTGCTGCAAACGACGCCGCAGCGCGGGACGTGATATCGCGTCGAATTCTCTCGAATGATAGTCGATCGAATTGTCGGAAAAAAGGAGCATTGATTTTCGCATCGCATCCATCGGCGATGGCGCGCTATCGCTCATTTTTTGAGCGTGCATCCGCGCGGCGGCTCGGGCCTAATTCACCGGATCGCTGGATTCGCTTGAGCGCCGGGAAAGCGCGGGGCCAGGCGAGGAGGAAGCAACGTGGAGGATCGCATGCGACGGTTCACGCAGATCGCTTTGCTCACGTGTTGGTCCGCGCTGGCGGGCGCGGCGTTCGCCTTTGACAACGGGCAATATGCGAACGTGCCTCCGGAAATCCGGGCCTGGTTCAAGGGCGTGGTCGCGCCGAACGGCGTGCCCTGCTGCGATATGGCCGATGGCCATCGCACCGAATATGATTTTCGCAACGGCGCCTATTGGGTGCCGATCGAAGGTCAGTGGATGGCGGTGCCCGACCATGCCATCGTGCGCGACCGTGGCAATCCGGTCGGCCAGGCCGTGGTCTGGTACGTACATCACGGCGGCGGTATCGTCATCAGTTGCTTCGTGCCGGCCGATGCGGTCTGACCCGATGGCCGCACAGCGCGCCCCGCAAAAAACGCAAAACCGCTGATAATTTCTGTGAGATCATTTCGGAGAAAGCCATTGACCGACCTCCTCGCCAGTGACCTTGCCAAGATCTATCCGACGCCGACGCAACGCGTGATCGAGAAGGCGCGGCCGCAACTCGACATCCACTCGACAAACTTTATCGAGATGTCGCCGTTTTGCGTGCTGGCGACATCGGGCTCCGACGGCAGCGTCGACGCCTCGCCGCGCGGCGGCAATCCCGGCTTTGTGCATGTCGCAGGTCCCGACCGGCTATTGATGCCGGATCGCTCCGGCAACAACCGGATCGACAGTTTCAGGAATATCGTTGAGGGCTCGGGTTTCGTGCAGCTGATCTTCTTCGTGCCGGGCATCGACGAGACGCTACGCGTCGGCGGCAGGGGCTCGCTCTCGGCCGATCCGGACCTGCTGGCATCGATGGTGGAGTTCGGCAAACCACCACGTGCGGTGCTGAGCGTCACCGTACAGGAGGCCTATTTCCATTGCGGCAAGGCCTTGATGCGCTCGAAACTGTGGTCGCCGGACATTCGTGTGAAGCGCGAAGTATTTCCCAGCATCAGCACGGTGATCCACGACCAGACCAGTCTCGGCGAACCGGAAAACCAGGACGTGGTCGAAGCGCGCTACAAAACGCAGCTTTAAAGGCAGCGGCCCCTCGAAGCGTTCCGGGCCAGAGGTCGACGGCCGAACTAACCTTCCTTCGAAAACTCGCTCTCGAGCCCGCCGACGTGCTTCTGCGTGTAAAGCTCGATCCCGATCCGCGTGATCAAATCGAGCTGGGTTTCGAGGAAATCTATGTGGTGCTCCTCGTCCTTCATCAGATCCTCGAACAGGTCGCGCGAGACGTAATCCTTGACGCCGTGGCAGTAGGTCGCGGCCTCCTGGTACAGATTGCGCGCGCTGATCTCGGCCGCCAGATCGCACTCGATGATTTCCTTGACGTTCTGGCCGATCCGCAAGGGATCGAGCACCTGCATGTTGGGAAATCCATCGAGGAACAGAATGCGATCGGTGAAGCGGTCGGCGTGCTGCATCTCCTCGATGGATTCCTTGCGCCAGACCTTGGCCATCTCCAGCAAGCCCCAGTTGTTCAGCACCCGGAAATGCAGCCAATACTGGTTGATGGCGGTGAGTTCGTGCCGCAGACCCTTATTGAGATAATCGATGACCTTTAGGTCGCCCTGCATGATGAACTCCGCTTGAAAGGCCCGAATCGGCCTTATGAACACTATTTAGAACGTTTCTAAATGAGTTTAAGGGCGGGAGCAACCCATTTTGCGGGCAGCAAAATGGAGGGGACGCAAAAGCGACCAAAATTCAATAAATCGGGAAAATCTCAGACGGCGCCGGCCAGAGCGGTCCCGGCATGGCCGTGCATGCCCGTCTCGCTGTGGGCGCAGCCTGCCCAACAGCCTTCGGCGCAACCACCCAGGGCCTCGTCCAGAATGGACTTGAGCGTGCGCGCGCAGCGACCGCACTCGGCGCTGCAGCCGAGGCATCCGTAGAGTTGCTTGGCATTGCGGGGAATATCTTCCGAGCCACTGACCGCGTTGCGGACGTCGTGATCGGTCAGAACATTGCAGGAGCAAACAATCATGAAAATGCCAAGGCTCGCGGGATCTCTTCAAGTTCTGACTTTCTCGATATTGAAGACCGGGACCGGATGCAAAAGGAAAAGCCGCGTTTTTAAGCTATTCCAAACTAGCCATTTACGAACTCTGGAACGACTCTAAAGTGCCTGTGGTACAGGCACAAAACGCACGCAGCTGATTTTCCATATCGCTCGTTGCAATCGTTTCCAGCGGCGCTGTGTTCACCTTCATCGCCGCAGCATTTCCGCGTCCACCGTCGCCGCGATCATGTCACCACGCGCGGCAAACCCGCGCTGTCATACCGCACCATCACGATAGCGTTTTCGAGCAAAGCGGCTTCCGGTTCGTGTGAAGAAAACGCGTCGAAACAGAAGAGCAGAGCCTGCGTCATGATCGCAGCCGGCATGGACTGACCGGGACGGACGGCTGGTGCCGCGCAAGGGCCGTCACACTGATGGCGGTTCGTTACCGAATATGACGGCCCCGTTCATTGATCGTTCAAGCGGAATATGGAAGCTTTGCTGTGACAGATCGCTTTCTGTCCCCGTCCATTGAGACTTGCCCATTGAGAAAGGTGAAGCCATGAGGAAAATTTTGATGGCGCTTGCGGCCGTCTCCACCCTCGCCATTTCGGCTGTGGCGCCCGCGCCGGCCCACGCCCAGCGTGGCGTTGGCGCTGCGATCGCCGGCGGCCTCATCGGCGGCGCCATCATTGGCGGCGCGCTGGCCGGCCCCCGCTACTATGGACCCGGCTATTACTACGGACCCGGCTATGGCTATTACGGTCCAGGCCCGGCTTATGTCGCCGGCCCCGGCTACGGCCCATGCTACTGGCAGCGGCAGCGTTTCTGGGACGGCTATGGCTGGCGGATTCGCCGCGTAAGGGTTTGCGGTTGAAGCCCGTTCACCTTCATTAAATCGGCGCCATACTCCCCGGAAACCGGGCGTTCCCGGGGATGTCATTGGAAATTGGCCTGAAAAAACCGTTTTTTCGGCCCAAGGGCTTAACCACGTTTACTTTCGATTGACTGTTGTGCGCTTTTTAGCGAGACGGCCACTTTCGAATACGGCGTGTGAGTTGATCCTAAACCCGGCGCTGACTGAAGGCGCCATCTCCAGGAGAGCACAAGACATGAAGAAGACCTTTGCTGCCCTCGCCGCGGTTGCGACCCTCGCGGGTTCGCTCGCGACGACTCCCGCGAGCGCACAGCGTGGCCTCGGCGCTGCTGTCGCCGGCGGCCTCATCGGCGGCGCGATTGTCGGTGGCGCGATCGCCGCCAGCCGTCCGGCCTATGGCGGCCCGGTATATGTGGAAGACGCCCCTCCCCCGCCGCCGTGCCACTGGGTTCGCGAGCGCTTCTGGGATGGATACGCTTGGCGCTTCCGCCGCGTCGAGGTCTGCAACTGATCTGATCGCGCTGTGATTTCGAAAGACCCGGCTGAGATTTCAGCCGGGTTTTTTATTGTACATTCTATCGCTCAACGGCTGGAGCTGATCGAACGCAGCACGGCCTCGCTAGGCCAGCAATCCACTTTCAGCCCGGCCGATTTCTGATAAGCGCCCAGCGCCGCGCGTGTCTGCATCCCGGCCTTGCCGTCGAGCTTGTCCTTGTAAAGACCAAGGCGCGTCAGCTCGCGCTGCATCGCCTCGACATCGGCCGTGCGCAATTGCGTCGAGGCGGACCACGGCGTTGCGAACGGCTCCGGGCTCGTCATGCGGTCGCTGAGGTGGCCGACGAACAGCACATACAGATCCGAAAAATTATATTGCTTGATGACGAAATAGTTCTGCGTGGTCAGAAATGCCGGGCCGTGGATGCCCTCGGGCTGCAACAAGGATGCGGGTTGCGCGCGCTCGGCCGCGCTGAGCTTTTGCCCGCGCACCGGCACGAATCCGTCGCGCAACCATTCGCCGATCGGCTTTGTGATCTCGGGCACGCCCATCGTGCAGTCGACATTGACGGGCGCCTGAACTTCATAGGCCCAGCGCACGCCGCTCTGCCAGCCCTTGTTGACGAGCTGCTGGGCCGCGGAAGCAAGCGCGTCGGGCACCGAATGCCAGATGTCCTTGCGGCCGTCGCCGTCGAAATCGACCGCATGCTGATAGAACTCCGACGGGAGAAACTGGGTAAGACCAGTGGCGCCGGCCCAGGACGAACGCAAATCCTTGCGCGTCACGTCGCCCTCGCCGATCATCTTCAAGGCCAGGATGAATTCATTGCGGTAGGTGTCCTTGCGGCGGCCCACATAGGCCTGCGTCGCCAGCACGCGCAGCCCGTCATCAGGCAGCGTGTAGCGGCCGAAATCGGTTTCGCGGCCCCAGATCGCGAGCACCACGGTTGCGGGCACGCCGAAACGCGCCTCGATCCCGGAAAGCGCGCCCTGGTACTTCCGCAGCAGCCGCTGGCCCTCTTCCGCGAGCCGCGCGATGCTGGCTTCCCTGACATAATCCGCCGGCACCTGCACGAATTCGGCCTGCGCCGGCGCGCCGGTCGGGGGACGTCCCGGCAAGATCAGGTCGGGCAGTTTGTAATCGGGCTCGAGCCCGCGCGTTTCCGCATCGAATGTCGCGCGCGACACGCCCGCCGCCTTCGCCTCGGGCCACAGCGAGGCGATGAATTGCGTGAAGCCGGCATCGGCGGCGCGGGCGGACGACGAGCCTGCCATCATCGCCACGACCGAAAGAACAAGCAGGATGCGATGGACGGCGTTCACAGACCCGGTATCTTTCATGGTGGCCTGTCGCTGGTGGCCGCCGTTGGTGGACGCGGAAGGCGGCCTCTACTTCACCGCCACGATGAAGAGCCGCGGAAAGCGCAGCAGCACCTTGCCATCCGCCTGCGGCACATAGCTGGCGGCGAGGCGCGCGGTGTATTCGGCGAGATATTGCTTGCGCTCGGGCGCTTCCAGCGGATCGACGAACGGCCGCAGGCCCGTTCCCTTGACCCATTCCACGACCGCGGCGGCATCCGGCAGCACGTGATTATAGATCGTGTGCCAGATCTCGAGCCGCGTGCAGAATGGCTTCAAGGCATCATAATAAACCCCGGGCGCCGGAAGCGTGTCGCGCGACCGCGCCTTGTCGGCGAGTTTTTCCCGGAACGGCTCCAGCCGTGCGATCTCGCGCATCAGGACATGCGTGGGCTCGTCGAGATTGTCGGGCATTTGCACCGCGAGCACGCCCCCCAAAGGCAGCGCCCCAATCAGCCGCTGCAACTGCTTGAGATGGTTGGGCACCCATTGAAAGATCGCATTGGCGAACAGAACGTCGGTTTTTTCCGGCGGCACCCAATGAGCGACATTGGCCTCGACAAATGTCTGCTGCGGCAGACGTTCGCGCGCTTGCCGCAGCATGTCGGCGGAAGTATCGATACCGGTGACCGTGGCTTGCGGCCAGCGCTTGACCAAAAGCTCGGTCGAATTCCCCGGCCCGCAGCCGATATCGACGACCCTGCGCGCATCGGCAATCGGGATCTGCGCCAGCAAATCGCGCGACGGGCGCGTCCGCTCGCTCTCGAACTTAAGATACTGCCCTGCGCTCCAGTCCGCCATCGCAGTTCCCGGTTTATCGCGTCAGCTTCTTGTACTTGACCCGGTGCGGGATGACGGCGTCCTGCCCGAGCCGCCGCATCTTGTCCTTTTCATAATCCTGGAAATTGCCTTCGAACCATTCGACATGGCTGTCGCCCTCGAAGGCCAGGATATGCGTGGCGATGCGGTCGAGGAACCAGCGGTCATGGCTGATGATCACGGCGCAGCCGGCGAAATCCTCCAGCGCCTCTTCCAGCGCACGCAACGTATCAACGTCGAGATCGTTGGTCGGTTCGTCGAGCAGCAGCACGTTGGCGCCCGATTTGAGCATCTTGGCCAAATGCACGCGGTTGCGCTCACCGCCGGACAGCGAGCCGACCTTCTTCTGCTGATCGGCGCCTTTGAAATTGAACGCCGAGCAATAGCCGCGCGAGTTCACTTCCTTCTTGCCGAGCAGGATCAGTTCGTTGCCGCCGGATATTTCCTCCCAAACGCTCTTGCTGCCGTCGAGCGCGTCGCGCGACTGGTCGACATAGCCGAGATGCACGCTCTCGCCGACGGTGATGGAGCCCTTGTCCGGCGTCTCCTGCTTGGTGATCATCCGGAACAGCGTGGTCTTGCCGGCGCCGTTGGGGCCGATCACGCCGACGATACCGCCGGGCGGCAGCTTGAAGGTGAGATTGTCGATCAGCTCGCGATCGCCGAAGCCTTTGCTGAGGCCTTCGAAATCGACCACATTGTTGCCGAGCCGCTCGGCGACGGGAATGACGATCTGCGCGGTCTGGGACTGCTTTTCATTGGCCTGCTTCAACAGATCTTCGTAACGCTGGTAGCGCGCCTTGGATTTGGCCTGGCGCGCCTTGGGCGAGGACGCAATCCATTCCTGCTCGCGCGCCAGCGTCTTCTGGTGGGCGGCATCCTCGCGGCCCTCCTGCTCGAGCCGCTTCTGTTTCTGCTGCAGCCAGGAGGAGTAATTGCCCTCGTACGGGATGCCCTTGCCGCGGTCGAGTTCCAGGATCCAGCTTGTGACATTGTCGAGAAAATAGCGGTCATGGGTGACGATCAGGATCGCGCCGGGATAATTGCGAAGATGCCCTTCGAGCCAGGACACCGATTCGGCATCGAGATGGTTGGTCGGCTCGTCCAGCAGCAGCAGTTCCGGCTGGTCCAGCAACAGCCGGCACAGCGCCACGCGGCGGCGCTCGCCGCCGGAGAGTTTGGTCACGTCGGCATCGTCGGGAGGACAGCGCAGCGCGTCCATCGCCTGATCGACCTTGCTGTCGAGATCCCACAGGCCCTGGGCCTCGATCTCGTCCTGCAGCTTCGTCATCTCATCGGCGGTCTCGTCGGAATAGTTCATCGCGAGTTCGTTGTAACGGTCGAGGATCGCCTTCTGCTTGGCGACGCCCAGCATCACGTTTTCGCGGACGCTTAGTTTGGGGTCGAGTTGCGGCTCCTGCTCGAGATAGCCGACCCGCGCGCCTTCGGCGACCCAGGCCTCGCCATTATAGTCCTTGTCGATGCCGGCCATGATCCGCAGCAGCGTCGATTTTCCGGAGCCGTTGACGCCGAGCACGCCGATCTTGGCGTCGGGATAAAACGACAAATGGACGTTATCGAGCACCTTGCGGTTGCCCGGATAGGTCTTGGACAGACCTTGCATGAAATAGACGAACTGGCGGGCCATCGCGATCCCTTGAAACCGTTGCATTTATGGAAATTTGCTGCCGGTGATGTAGCGGCGCCACCCCCAAAGGGCAACCGCAGCGGCTGCGTTTTCCATTCATTCACTACGGATCATTACCGGGCCGAAACCATGTGCGCGCCAGATCATGACAATTGAAAGCTTGTTTTAACAGATTGGGCCAAAGCTCGTTCCCGGCGCCGAAAGCGCCCGTCATACGGCAGGAGCCGCAGGCGAGTAGCAGGGCCCGCGTCATGGCAAACGTCACCCCCGCATCCCTCCCCTCCCGGGAAGAGAACGCCCCCAAATCCGGTCTGCTCAGTGAATTCAGGGCATTTTTGTACCTGTTCTTCGTCAAGGCGTTCGATCCCTACCGGCCGGAACTATACTATATGCGAGGTCCCGGACCTGCCTGCCGCGCCAAGGAGACGGCGCTATCGCCCGCGGTCCGGTCGATGCTCGCCGAGATCCGGGCCGCCAAGGGACTCAAATCGCAGGCGCCCTCGTAACCTATCCCCTCCCTTACAGCCGTTCCTGCTGTTGCGGGCCGTTCCATGCTTGCGCGCCCGCAAATTGCGCGCGACCATGCCGTTCCCCGACGGTTCATTTGCGGCCGTCTTCATCGCCATGAACGGGCTTTTCCATGACGCGGTTGCGCTGTGCAATTCTCGACGATTATTTCGACATCACCCTGGCGATCGCGGACTGGTCGAAGATCGGGGACCGTGTCGACGTCACGGCGTTCACCGAGCCATTTGTCTCGACGGAAGCCGCCGCCAGCGCCTTGAAGGATTTCGACATCGTCTGCGCGATGCGCGAGCGCACGCCATTCCCGCGCCAATTGCTTGAAGCACTGCCCAAGCTGAAACTCCTGATCACCTCGGGCATGCGCAACGCGGCGATCGACACGGAAGCCGCAAGAGAACGCGGCGTCGTGCTGTGCGGCACGCTGTGGAAGCAGGATCCCACCGCGCCGCTGACGATGGGCCTGATCCTGGAATTGACCCGGGGTATCGGCCGCGAGAACGCGCGCATGCATGCGGGCGAGCCCTGGCAGAAATTCTGCGGCATCGAGATCGAGGGCCGGACGCTCGGCATCGTCGGCCTCGGCAAGCTGGGCAGCAAGATGGCCGGTCTCGGCAAGGCGTTCGGCATGAACGTGATCGCCTGGAGCCCCAACCTGACGCCGGAACGCTGCAAGGAAGTCGGGGTCGGTTACGCGACCAAGGAGCAATTATTCGCGACCGCCGATGTCATCACGATCCACGTGGTGCTGAGCCCGCGCTCGCGCGGCCTGGTCGGACGCGAGGATCTGGCCCGCATGAAGCCGACGTCCTATCTCGTCAATACCTCGCGAGGTCCGATCGTCGACGAGGCGGCCCTGCTGGAGACCTTGCAGCAGCGCAAGATCGCGGGCGCCGGGATCGACGTGTTCTCGGTCGAGCCGCTGCCGGTCGGTCATCCCTTCCGCAAGCTCGACAACATCGTGCTGACGCCGCATCTCGGCTACGTGTCGGAAGACGCATTCCGCGCCCATTATGGCCAAATGGTCGAAAACATCGACGGCTGGCTCAAAGGCACGCCACTGCGGACGCTGCCGTAAAAAAGAAGCTCCCGTCCCCGGCAGGGGATCGAGAGCTTCTTACCACTTCAATCGAACGGAACCGGGCCCGATAAGGGCCAATTTATAAGGGCCGCTTACCGCACCGTGACCGGCGCGCCCAGCGGCGGCACCACGGTCGGCTGGGTTCCGCCCGGAACGGCCGAGGCCTGGGCAGGCGAAGCCGGACCGGCATTCGGTCCGGGAACCGGCTGCGCCGATGCGATCGCGGCCGGATTGCCGGGCCACACCACCACGCGGGTGCCAACCTTGACCCGGTCGAACAGGTCCTCGACGTCCTCATTCAGCATGCCGATGCAGCCCGACGAGACGAACTTGCCGATCGTCGACGGCTGATTGGTGCCGTGGATGCGATAGACGGTCGATCCGAGATACATCGCGCGCGCGCCCAACGGGTTGCCGGGACCGCCCGCCATGAAACGCGGCAGATAGGGCTGGCGATCGATCATTTCCGTCGGCGGGTGCCAATCCGGCCACTCAGCCTTACGGGTAATCTTCTGCACGCCGTTCCAGGTGAAACCGTCGCGGCCGACGCGGACGCCGTAACGCATCGCACGGCCGCCACCCAGCACGTAATAAAGGTAGGTATTGGGGGTATCGACGATGATCGTTCCCGCCGGCTCCTTGGTGACGAAAGAGACCTCCTGCCGGCGCAGGTTGGGCGCGAGATCCGCGGAGCCGGATTCTGGCTGATCTTCGGGTGGCAGCACTGCCACCGACACCGGTCGGTCGCCGGCCGCCGCGGATGGCTGCCGAGCGGGGGCGGAATAGTCCGGATTCCCGACGGCTTCGGGCGGACGCAAGCCCGTGTTGCCATCGGCCGGAGCATTGCGGTCGGAATAGATCACCGGCGGCGGGCCGGCAGGACGGCCGTAACGCGGGTCGTCCGGCGACATCACAGGACCGGTTGGCGCCGACGCGCTGCGATTGGAATAGGCCGGCGGAGCGGCCATCGGCTGGCCATAGCGCGGATCGTCCGGCGACATGACCGGGCCAGACGGCGCGGCACGGTCGGAATAAGCCGGCGGCGGAGCCATCGGGCGACCGTAACGGGGATCCTCGGGCGACATCACGGGTCCCGGAGGCGGCAGCGCGGTCGAGCCCTCGCCATCATCCGACGCCTCGTCGTCTCCGAGCGAATCGAAATTCGGCGAGTTGGAGCCGCGGCGATAATCTGCCGGATCACCGCCCGGCGGATAAGGCGAATAGACGGCGCCCCGGGGCGGCGGATAGCCGTCCTGCTGCGCGTGCGCAATCGAGATACCCGCCGCGCCAGCCGTCACGGCAGCACAAATCGTCAGAATGCGTTTGATCATCATCGCCCTTGCATAGTCCCCGAGTCGACACCGGATCACTAAGGGCAGATGACCGAAGATAGCGGCGCATTCAAGACAAATCGGCCGTTTCGGACCGGGTTCCGGCATTTGTGATGGTCAACAGCGTTTTCACGCAAAGCGGTACCGTTTCGCGTCAAGAAAGCGCATCAAAATAAAAGGATAGAGCCTCGATCCTGATTTCCACCAGAACCGGGAAAGGCCCCGGATCGGAGCGTTGCCGCCAAGCCTCACCGGGCCAGGAAACGATCGCCGGCCCCGATGGAGCATCGGCCGCGGACATTTTTAACAAGCGCCGCGCGAAAACCTTGCGCTATTCTCGTTTCAGCCTGATTCGCTGCGCGCCGGGTGATTTCCCGTGCCGTGGCTATTGTCCTCACCGCGTTCCTGGCAATTCATATACCTTCGCATCGCTCGCGAAGCGGAATTTGGCGTCCATGCTTCCCGGTTTTCGCTTTCTGTTCGCCGCGATCGTCCTGTCGACGTCGATCCTGGTCTTCGGCCTCGGCGCCGCGGCGCTGTTTCGCACCGCCCACGAGGAATTCGCCAGCGCTCCGGGCTGGCAACCACCGCCCGAAACCAGACTCGCGCAGGAGCTCACCGCCACCAAGCCGGTTCTGGCGATGCTGCGCGTGGACGACGCGCCGAAATCCGATGCTCCGGCTCCGAGGGCAGAGCCGCAGCCCGCGGTGAAAGCCGAGCCGCCGGCGCCGGATCATGTTCCGGCGGTGGCGGAGCAAGGGATAGCCGCAACGGACGAATCACCGCCGACGGCCTCCACCGGGCCGCAGCCTCCATCCGAGAAGATCGCCGTGTTGCAGCCGGCGGATTTGCCGCCGCCCGCCCCCGCAAAGGCCGAGCCGATAAAGCCCGAAGTGGCAAGCCCCGAAAACCCGCCTCAGACTCAGGCGACGTCAGGCGATACGCCCATCGCCCCCGCCGAGGCGGTAAAGGCCGCCGCAGCCACGCTGGCCCCGCTGCCAATCATCGCCGAATCGACTCCGGCTACCTCCGTCGAAGCGGCCCCGGCGGCCTCTCCTGCGCCCGCGGCCGAGGCTTCGTCTCACCCTTCCGCGCAACCGGGCTCACCCGACGCCGACGGCACCTCGGCCAAAATCGCCACGCTGGGCGGCCCCCCGGTCAACATCACGGCAGAGAAAGCAAAGGCCGCCGGCGCAAAACCAGAAAAGGCCGACAAGAGCCTGGAGGAAAAACGCCAGGAGGCGCAGCGCAAGGCCAAGCGCCGCAAGATTGAGGCGGAGCGTGCCCGCCTTGCGCAACAGGCGGCGCAGCAGTTCGCCGATCCGTTCGCCCAGCCAGCCTTCGCCGCACACTAAGTCGCAGGCCCGGTGGCGACCGGCGGCCCGTCGGGCAGCCCCCATTCGGCCCACGAGCCGTCATAGAGTCCCATGCCGCGGACGCCGAGACAATAGAGCGCCAGCGTCAACACCAACGCGGAAACGCCCGAGCCGCAGGTCGTCACGATCGGCTTGGCCGTATCGACGCCGGCGCCCGTGAATGCCTTGCGCAGTTCGTCGAGCGGTTTCATGGCGCCGGTCCTGGGGTCGAACAGATCGGCGTAAGGCACGTTGCGGCTGCCGGGGATGTGGCCGGAGCGGCGGCCGGGCCAAGCTTCGGCGACCGCGCCCTCAAAACGCGGGCGCGGCCGCGCGTCGACCAGTTGCTCTTGCTTCGTTTCGAGATTACCGACCACCTGCTGCTGGCTTCGGATGAAGTTCGGATCGAGCTTGGCCTGGAACTGTCCCGGCTTCGGCGTCACCGGCCCGGACTGCACGGGACGGCCTTCGGCGCGCCATTTCAGCAAGCCGCCGTCCAGCACTTTCACGTTCGGATGACCGAACGACAAAAACATCCACCATGCCCGGGGCGCCGCGACCCAGCCACCGGAATCATAGGCCACCACGGTATCGTCAGAAGAAATGCCGAGCGCCGCGACATCGCGGGCGAACTGCCCGGCGTCCGGAAACATATGCGGCCGCGGATCGCCGGGAGCAGCGATGGTGTTGACGTCGAAAAACACCGCACCCGGAATATGCGCGGCCAGATAATCCTCCGCCGGCAGCGGCGTCACGCCAGGCATCTTGTAGGACGCGTCGATGATCCTGACCTTTCCGTCGTCGAGATGCGCGGCGAGCCAGTCGGTCGAGACAAGCGGATCGTCGGTCGTGGTCATGATGCTACCTTGTTGTCATTCCGGGATGCGTGTGCAGCACATAGACCCGGGATCCAGAAGTTATTGAAAAGAGATTCACCGATGTGCCATCGTACATCGTAGTTCGCGCTTTACGCGCCCCGGAATGACGCAAGAGAGAATTTTCAATCCTTCGGTTTCTTCGGTTCATATTTCTCCACCGGCCCGCCGGCGTCGCGCCAGGCGGCAAAACCGCCGCCGATATGCGCCACCGGCTTCAGGCCCATGTCCTGCGCGGTCTTGGCCGCAAGCACCGAACGCAGGCCGCCGGCGCAGTGAAAGATGAACTTTTTGTCCTGCTGGAAGATCGGCTTGGCGTAAGGGCTTGCCGGATCGATCCAGAATTCCAGCATGCCGCGGGTGCAGGAGAACGCGCCGGGAATCCGGCCGTCGCGCTCGATCTCGCGGGGATCGCGGATATCGACGATCACGACATCCTCGCCCTGCGCGGCCTTGATCGCCTCCGGCGCGCTGAGCGTTTCGATCTCGGCATTAGCCTCGTCGATCAGGGCCTTGATACCGCGGTGAATGGTCTGGGGCATTTATTGTCTCTCCCTTCTGCGTTCTTGCCGTCATTCCGGGGCGCGTCGAAGACGCGAACCCGGAATCTTATCGATTTTCGCAACATCGAGATTCCGGATCGCCGCCTCGCGTCGTCCGGAATGACGGCCGCGTTGTTACCGCACCAATTCCCTCATCGCATTCTCCAGGCCTTCGATCGTGATCGGGAACATCCGATCCGAAAACAGCCGGCGAATGATGGTGGTCGATTCCGAATAATCCCAGTGCCGCTGCGCCACTGGATTGAGCCATATCGCGTGCGGATAGGTGCGCGTGATGCGCTCTAGCCAGACCGATCCCGCCTCTTCATTGACATGCTCGACCGATCCGCCGGGCACCATGACCTCGTAGGGCGACATCGAAGCGTCGCCGACGAACACCACCTTGTAGTCGTGCGGATATTTGTGCAGCACCTCCCAGGTCGGGGTGCGGTCGGTGAAGCGGCGCTTGTTCTGCTTCCACACGCCTTCATAGAGGCAATTGTGGAAGTAGAAATATTCCATGTGCTTGAATTCTGATTTCGCCGCAGAGAACAGTTCCTCGACCTGCTCGACATGCGAATCCATCGAGCCGCCGATATCGAAGAACACCAGCACCTTGACCGCGTTGCGCCGCTCGGGACGCATATGCACGTCGAGATAGCCGTGATTGGCGGTCTCCTTGATCGTGGTGTCGAGATCGAGTTCATCCGGCGCGCCGGTGCGGGCGAATTTGCGCAACCGCCGCAGCGCGACCTTGATGTTGCGAATACCGAGCTCGACATTGCCGTCGAGATCCTTGAACTCGCGGCGATCCCACACCTTCACCGCGCGATTGTTGCGGTTCTTTTCCTGGCCGATACGGATGCCTTCGGGATTGTAGCCATGCGCGCCGAACGGCGAGGTGCCGGCGGTGCCGATCCACTTGTTGCCACCCTGATGCCGGCCCTGCTGTTCTTTGAGGCGCTGGCGCAGCGTCTCCATGAGCTTGTCCCAGCCCATGGCCTCGATCTGCTTCTTCTCTTCCTCGGTGAGATATTTTTCCGCAAGCTTCTTCAGCCATTCGGCCGGAATGTCCGCCTTCTCCATCGCATCGAGCAGGTTCTCCAGCCCCTTGAACACGGTGCCGAACACGCGATCGAACTTGTCGAGGTTGCGCTCGTCCTTCACCAGCGCCGCGCGCGACAGATAGTAGAAATTCTCCACCGACTGCCCGGCGAGGTCGGCGTCGAGCGCCTCCATCAGCGTCAGATATTCGCGCAGGGACACCGGCACCTGGGCATCGCGCAGAGATGTGAAGAATTGCAGGAACATGGCTTACAGATTGCCCGCCGGCCCCTGTCCGTCAAGGGGCCTCCGCACGTCCGGGGCCTAGACCTCCGGGCTAATTCAATTACTATCGGGCCAGAAGGCTTCAATCCCGCAACGACCGCCGATCTACGGCTGGGACGCAGGCTGCCGTTCCAGACACGTCAAAGCGCGCATATTCCGCGCCAAAGAAAACAAGGCAAGGATTCGATGAAATTTACCGGTACAAAGGATTACGTCGCGACCGATGACCTCAAGGTCGCCGTCAATGCCGCGATCGTGCTGGAGCGCCCGCTTCTGGTCAAGGGCGAGCCCGGCACCGGCAAGACCGTGCTGGCGGAGGAAGTCGCCAAGGCGCTCGGTGCGCCGCTCCTGACCTGGCACATCAAATCGACCACCAAGGCGCAGCAGGGACTCTACGAATACGACGCGGTGTCGCGCCTGCGCGACAGCCAGCTCGGCGACTCCCGCGTCACCGACATCGGCAATTACATCAAGCGCGGCAAGCTGTGGGAGGCGTTCACCGCCGAACAACGGCCGGTGCTTTTGATCGACGAGATCGACAAGGCCGATATCGAATTCCCCAACGACCTTTTGCTTGAACTCGATCGCATGGAGTTCTTCGTCTACGAGACCGGCGAGATGATCAAGGCCAAGCTGCGTCCGATCGTGATGATTACCTCGAACAACGAAAAGGAATTGCCCGACGCCTTCCTGCGCCGCTGCTTTTTCCACTACATCAAGTTTCCCGAAATCGACACCATGAACAAAATCGTCGAGGTGCATTTCCCCGGCATCAAGAAGCGGCTGGTGGAAGAAGCGTTGCGGATTTTCTTCGAGGTGCGCGAAGTGCCGGGACTGAAAAAGAAGCCGTCGACCTCGGAGCTGCTGGACTGGCTGAAATTGCTGCTGAATGAAGACATCACGCCGGAAATGCTACGGGAGCGCGATCCGCGCAAGCTGATCCCGCCGCTGCACGGCGCGCTCCTGAAAAACGAGCAGGATGTACACTTGTTCGAACGGCTGGCGTTTCTCAGCCGCCGGGAAGTGTAGCGCATGATTCAACTCCGTTGAACCATGCCCAATCCAATGATGCTTATCGCGCCTTTTCATTCAGTTGATAGGTGAGATGCGCCTTCACCGTCGGCCACTCGCCGGCGATGATGCTGTAGACGACTGTATCGCGCAGCGTGCCGTTGGGCGCGATCTGATGGCTGCGCAGGATACCGTCCTGCTTGGCGCCGAGCCGCTCGATGCCGCGCCGGCTCTGGTGATTGAAAAAATGGGTGCGGAATTCGACCGCGATGCAATCGAGTTTTTCAAAAGCATGCGCGAGCAGCAGCAATTTGCACTGCGTATTGACCCCGCTGCGCTGCACGCGCGCGGCATACCAAGTCGAGCCGATCTCGACGCGCCGGTTCGGCGCATCGACGTTCATATAGGTCGTCATGCCAGCGATCCTGCCCTCGGCGTCGAACACCGTGAATGGCAGCATCGCCCCCGCCGCCTGCAAGCCGAGCCGGCGATCGATTTCCTTGCGCATGTCCTCGGGGCGCGGAATGAACGTGTACCAGAGCTTCCACAGCTCGCCGTCCTGCACCGCCTCGGTCAGGCCGCCCCAATGGTCCGGCGACAGCGGCTCAAGCCGCGCCTGCGCGCCGTTCAAGGTAATCGGTTCAAGCCAGGGCATTGTTATCATCTCTCCTCATCCTGAGGAGCACACCATATCCGTCATTGCCGTGCAATGACGAGGCCCTCATGCTTTTTGTCATCAGATCACTTGTTCAGGAAATTCAGCGGCAGGCCGGGCCGCGTCCAATCCATCGCAATCAACTCGCCCTTGCCGGACAGCGTGATGTAGGCGGTCTTCAGTTCGGGTCCGCCAAAGGCGATGTTGGTGGTGACGCGGTCACCGGTCGGGACCTGCTCGACGAGCGTGCCGTCGGGCGCGATCACCGAGATGCAGCCCGAGACCAGCGTCGCCACGCAGACATTGCCGGAAGCTTCCACCGCGAGCGAATCGAACATCTGGTAGCCGCCGAGGCCGGCGACCGGCCTGCCGCGCTCGCCGCGATAGATCACGTCGTGCGGCCGGACCGTGCCCGGCGCCGACAGATCGTACGCCCAGAGCCGCGCCGTCGGCGTCTCCGCGACATAGACGGTGTTTTCGTCCGGCGACAATCCGATGCCGTTGGCGGGCAGCATGCCCAGCACGGCCTCGACGATCTCGTTGGCGACCGGCTTGACGTAATAAACCGCGCCGACATCCATGTCGCGGGCGCGGCGCTTGCCAAGGTCGCTGAACCAGAGCCCGCCATGTTTGTCGAACACGAGGTCGTTCGGCCCCCTCAAGGGATGCTCGCCGCATGTGTGGACGACGGTCTCGATCTTGCCGCTCTGCAGGTCGACGCGCTGGATCGAACCGCCGATATAATCATCGGGCTGCGGGCCCGGCATGATGGTGTTGCGCGTCGGAATCCAGCTGAAGCCGCCATTGTTGCAGATGTACATCTTGCCGTCGGGCCCGAGCGCCGCGCCGTTGGGGCCGCCGGGAATTTCCACGATCACTTCCTTGCGCCCGTCCGGCCAGATCCGCGTCAGCCGCCGGCCGCGGATTTCGACCAGCACCACCGATCCATCCGGCATCGCCACCGGGCCTTCGGGAAATTCGAGACCTGTGGCGAGCACGCGAATATTGGGCATCAAAATCCTCCCGCTTGTTGTTGGTCGCAGGCGGATTTCAGGCTCGATTCCGCTGGCACAACCTTTTGTTGCGCCAAGTTATGACAAACTCGATATGGCTTGCCAAGCGAGCCCGGCCGGCGGGACCGCGCAGGGCAGCGTTGCCGATGCGCTGGTCTTCAATCAGCAATCAGCCCCCATCTCGCCCCGCTATCGCCGCTCAGTTACTTCGCGCCGTCCTTCGCGGGCGTCGGCGCATTATCCTTTGCTGCCGGCGCCTCGGCTTTCTTCTGTGCCGCCTGCAAGTCCTCCACCGCCTTCTGCAAACTGACGACAGCCGCCTTCAGGCCATCGATCTGCCGGCTCGCGGCGTCGAGCTTTTGCTGATGATCGGCGGCCATCCTGTTGATGGTCTTTTGCAGGAAATCGACATTGCTTTGCAGGCAACTGGTGCGCCGTTCCATGGTCTTTTCGACGGTGCAGATTTCGATGCCGGGAACGTCCTGGGCGGCGGCTTTACCCGATGTCATCAGGCAAGGCGCCACAACGAGCAGCGCGAGAACGATCCGGTCCATCATTGAAAAATCCTTATCCGGCCGCGCCGGGGCCTCGGTTCCGACCGTATCGGAACCGAGGCCCGATCCATTGTACTGGCGCATTTTGTTAACGCGAACCGGCACTTGGCTCGCTCGAAAATGCCGTGGCGTGGTAAATTTGTCGCGAGTCGGGTGTGGGAAGCCAAAGATTATCACAGTGCTACCTCATTCGCGCCTTGAGGTTTGCGGACATATGCCAAGGGGCGGGGCGCTGCCACAGGGGATCGTGAAATGGTAACGCGCGAACGTCGTCTGGCCGAGTTCAACGGCCTCGGCGCACCGCCGCCGGATCAGCCGGTCGAGGTGCTGTGCGAGGATCACAGCGGAACATACCGACTGCCATTCGCCTGCCGGTTTATCGCGGGCCAATGGCGTAACGATGAATCCGGCAGTGCGCTGGAAGCGACCGTGGTCGGCTGGCGCTTACCCCGCTTCTAGCGCCGCATTGGCTCCGATTGATATTTGCTTTTGACGCGTTTTCCTCATGCGAACCGATGCCCGTCCCACTCACCGGACGCGGGCTGGTTTCCGCTCGAAACCGCGACGGCGGCCCGCATGCGGCCGGATGCGCCGCCGCTGTGCCATAATGCGACGCGCGCCGGTGGCTTTTTAAGATTCGGAACGCCGGTGGAACGAACGGCGTCCGAATCAGCCGCCGGGCCCCGTACTCCGTTGTTCACGGCTAGATGTCGGCGCCGGTCTCATGCGGCGCACCATATCCAGCACGCGAACGATCGGCAGCAGCCAGCGGCCGAAGACAAAGGTTAACTCCTCAGGCGACGACATCTTCGGGCTACTTCCAAGGCGTAACAGGCGGCACGTTGTCGGTCGCCGGCGGCATTTCGACGGTCTTGAAGTCCGCCGGACTGACGATTTCGAGATATTCCATGTCCGGCGAGTAATCGAACAGGTAATGCACGATACCCGGCCGCTGATGCACGACGTCGCCGGCCTTAACCAGCGTCGGCTTGTCCTCGTACATGAAACGCGCCCAGCCCTTCATCATGATCACGATCTGGAAGTCGCAATCGTGGCGGTGCCAGCCGGTGCCGTCTTCCGGCGGCATGTCGGCATTGGCCTTGACCAGATGGCAGATCACCTGGCCGCCGGTGGCGTCGGCGATGCCGAGGTCGCGGTACAGGAAGAAGTCGCGAAGACCGCCTCCCTTGAATTCGGTATCGCCGGGTTTGACGTGGGAGAATTTGCTGACGACTGCATGCTGGTTCATGACGGCCTCCACCGTTTGCGCGTGCGGTCGCGACCAGAATCGGCGTCCAATTTTTTGGCAGCGCCGGATCGCGGCGTTCACAGCTGCATGAGGCTATGCGAAAATCGCGCCAGCCGGGTTGCAGCGCGGCAATTGCAACGGGAAGGCGAGCCGGGGGCGATGAAGCCGCTGGACGCCATCCGAAATTTTGAACGAGCTAATTTCCACCCGCACCGCCGCGAGGTCGGGTCCACCGTTCCGGCCGGGCCTTTCGTGGCATCAAGGTAAGCACCGCCTGCCCTGCGCTTGGGCCGTTGGAACGGGCAGCCCGGCGCGCAGCCTGCCTAATATTCAACCTCGAGCTCCTCGATCTCGGCGGGCTCGGCCTTGGCGGCTTCGATCCATTCCTGCATCTCGGGCATCGCCATGATCGTGCCGGCGTAGGCCGCAAGACCCGGCTCCAGCGTCACGTCATAGGTCATGAAGCGCGTCACCACCGGCGCGTACATGGCGTCCGCCATGCTGCGTTCGCCGAACAGGAACGGCCCGCCGGATGTGGCCAGGCACTCGCGCCAGATGGCGCAGACCCGGTCGATATCGGCCTGCGCGCGCGACCAGATCTTAAACTTGGGAAAGTGGCCTTTCAGATTGACCGGCAACGAGGCGCGCAGCGTCGTGAAACCCGAATGAATCTCGCCGCAGATCGAGCGGCAATGCGCCCGCTGGATACGGTCCGCCGGCAACAGCCCGGCCTGCGGCATGGTCTCATTGAGATATTCGGCGATCGCCAGCGTATCCCAGACGGTGGCGCCGTCGTGCCGCAAGCACGGCACCAGGATCGATGAGGACAGCAACAGGATCTCGGCCCGCGCGGAAGCGTCGTCGGGCGCGGTGACGATCTCGTCGAACTCCAGGCCGGAGAATTTGGTCAGCAGCCAGCCACGCAGCGACCACGACGAATAATTCTTGCTGCTGATGGTCAGTGTCGCTTTCGCCATTGGGCCTTTCCCTCACGCTGAACGCCTGCCGGGCCATGCGCGGACACCCGGCAAATGCCCATAGTTTATGCTTCACATGTTTTATTCAGCAAGCGACGTGCCAGTTTGCAAGGCTGATTGACTCTGCTTTGGCTTCGATATTGCATAGCAATAAAGCGCGGGGGCAGTTGGATGGCGTCGATGTTGTATCAGGCCTATCAGAACCATATGGATCTGACCGCGCCGTGGCGGAGCAGTGCGGCGGCGGCGCTGAAATATCTCAACCTCGTTCCACAGGGCCTTTCCGACAAATTGTTTGGACGGCTCGCGGCCGCGCTGGAGTTGATCTCCCGCTCCTCCCTCACCTATAGCCGTCCGCCTTACGGCATCGACACGGTCATGGTCGGCAACCGCGAACTGAAGGTGACCGAGGAAGTCGCCTACGCGACGCCGTTCGGTTCGCTGCTGCATTTCAAGAAAGAAGGTGCGCCGGAACAGCCGAGCATGCTGCTGGTGGCGCCGATGTCCGGTCACTTCGCGACGCTGCTGCGCGGCACCGTGAAGACGCTGCTGCAGGACCACGACGTCTACATCACCGACTGGCACAATCCGCGCGATATCCCGCTCGACCGGGGCAAGTTCGGCCTCGACGAATATACCGAACATCTCATCACCTTCCTGGATCAGCTCGGCCCGCGCGCGCATATGGTGGCGATCTGCCAGCCCTCGGTGTCCGCGCTGGCGGCGGCGGCGATCATGTCGGAGGACGATCATCCGGCGCGGCCGGCGACGCTGACGCTGATGGCCGGTCCGATCGACACCCGCATCCAGCCGACCAAGGTCAACGAGTTCGCCAAGAGCAAGCCGCTGACATGGTTCGAAGACAACATGATCAATTACGTGCCGTTTCAGTGCAAGGGCGCGTTTCGCCAGGTCTATCCCGGCTTCGTGCAGCTCACTGCCTTCGTGTCGATGAATCTCGAACGCCACATCAAGCAGCATATCGAACTCGCCGATCTTCTCGCCAAGGGCGAGAAGGAGAAGGCCGATGTGATCAAGACCTTCTACGATGAATATTTCGCGGTGATGGATCTGCCGGCGGATTTCTACATCGAGACCATCCGAGACGTGTTCCAGGAACATCTGCTGCCGCAGGGCAAATTGACCTATCGCGGCCGCCCGGTGAATCCGGCCTCGATCAAGCGCATGGGCCTGATGACGGTCGAGGGCGAAAAGGACGACATCTGCTCGATCGGCCAGACGCTGGCGGCGCAGGACCTCTGCACCGGCGTGCGCGCCTATCGCAAGGTGCATCACATGCAGGCCGGCGTCGGCCATTACGGCGTGTTCAGCGGCAAGCGCTGGAACAACGAGATCTATCCGCTGCTGCGGGATTTCGTGCATGTCAATTCGTGAAGCCACGTCATTCCGGAACGCCTGAAGGGTGAACTCCGATGTGCAATTGCACATCGGAGAATCCCGAGGAAACAGGCTCCCCGTATCATTTCGAGATTCCGGATCGGTCCGCGTCGCGGACCGTCCGGAATGACAAATCCTGGCCGGCAAATGCCGCATCGACTGTGCCGTGGCTTTTCACTTTTTCATGACTTGCGCCACCGATCCCAGACCGTCATTGCGAAGCAATCCATCCTCGGTTCGTCATTCCGGACGGAGCGAAGCTCCGATCCGGAACCTCGAAATGGTCGCGCGCAATTCCCCGATGCACCATCGCGCAACTAAGGTTTCGCGCTGACGCGTAATCGCGCAATGACGGGACCAACTGAGAACGCGCATCCGCATTCCCGCGGCGCAGATAGCGCCCGAGCCGGTGCAATATCCTCTCCCTCAATGACAGAGGGCGCAGGGAAAGCCGGGTGCAGCCTGCACCCGCGGCCCCGTGCAACTAAAAAAGCACACGAGTAAGTCACCACAGGTTCAGACCGATCATCCGGCCTTCCCTGCGCAATGGTTTTAACGGCTTACTCCGCGCTCTCCCCGGCGACCGGGCTTTCTTGCCACCGTCATCCGCCAGACGCGGCAACGCGTCTTCGCGAATTTGATGCCAGCGTCGGGACATCAGGACCACACGGCTTCGCCGTCCGCGTCAGCGCGCTTCGTCTTGCGCGCCGCCGCGTCCATCGCATCCCGCGCCCAACGTCCGTGACGATCGCGATACGCCCCTCTTGCGGGAACGGGATGGCGGAGGACATGGAAGTGATTTGGCCTGGCTGTGAAGCAAAATGTTTTCGCAGAGAGGACTGGACAGGTCCCAAATCAGCGGGCGGAGCCAGCCTTGGAGCGTCAACTCATAAATTCAGAATGGCCGGCGAAGGTCTGCTTCGGTACGCACTCCGGACTCGAGTCAGAGATCACGCAAGGCCTGAAAAGTTCCAACAGCGGAAGTCACGAGCGGCGCTTACTGACATTTCATCGCTTAGTGGTCAGCATGTTCGCCTCGCTCTCATCGACGCTGATTCTCACCCAATCAAAGCGTCAAACATCTCCCAAACCGTTTCAAAAGTGAGCCATAGCCGAATTTGAACGCCGATTGACACTTGTGTTGAAAGTCGCAATCGCGGACTGATATGTCTGATCTGTCAATCGCACTCGGATCGATCATCACCAGCCATGCCGTTCTATCATCCCGCGGAAAACGAGATCGGCTCCCCTGATCGTGGCACGTTTTCTCTTGAGGATGTGCCCCGCGCCATCGTCGCCGGCGGCGCCGCTATCGTCACCAAGGGCATAGAGCTCGCCGTCCATAGCCATCGTAGGGCGCAGCTTCTCCTGACCGTACGCGGTATCATCACTTGCGAAGCCGACAAAGGCGTCTGGATCGTACCGCCACGCTGCGCGGTCTGGATTCCCGGCAATCTTCCCCACAGTATGACCGCCTCCGGCGAAGTCGAGGTGTATTGGCTGTTCGTCGAACCGGATGCGGCGTCAGCGCTGCCGAGGCAGTGCTGTACCCTATCGATCTCGCCGTTGCTGGAGCATTTGCTGCTGCACGTCACCCAGATGCCTGTCCTGTACGATGTCGACGGCACCGATGGCCGGATCGCCACGGTGCTGCTCGACCAACTGTCGCTGGCACCTGTCGACAAGCTGAACTTCCCGATGCCGGCCGACACCAAGCTGCGTAAGATCGCGGCTGCGTTGATGGCCGATCCTTCGGATCGCGCGACGATGGATGAGTGGAGCCAGCGCACATCCATCGCCCCGCGGACCTTGGCTCGTATCCTGCAACGCGAGACCGGCATGAGCTTCGGCCGCTGGCGCCAGCAGCTCCACATCCTCTTCGCGCTGCGGCGCCTGACCCAAGGAGCGTCAGTCCGGGCCGTGGCGGTCGAACTCGGCTATGAGGACGCTAGTGCCTTTGTCACCATGTTCCGCAAGGCCATGGGCAAGCCGCCTGCCCGTTATCTGGCAGGACGCCAGATCGATTCGTGATCTCATTACGCCTTGCGCATTTCGCGCGCGCAATTTGCGGAATGTACGCCATGCATCCTTTCGCGTGGTTTGGCAGGATTGAACAACGCGCTGGCAGCTTCTCATAACTGCGCGCGTTCTATCTGCAACACTTTCGCATTCCAAAAGCAGTCTAGAGCGATTCAATCGACCGATTGGATGTACGACGCGCGGTGGCGCGCTACACGGGCTTTGGGCTGATGCTTTTTCGCGGCGGAGCGAGTGCGCAAAGTTGGCGAGAGCGAATTCAATCGGCTCTAAATCCGTGATGGTGAAGTGAACGCCATCCCGCGAGTGACAGAGGCAGAACGAATTTGTTTGGGGGTGTTTGTGTTCTGGGGAAAGAAATCGTTTCGTTGCGTAAATCTCAGCCTGGTGAGTTATCTCTCTCTTTCGTGCAATCCATATCTTCGCGCGAATGCACAGTCGGCTCTGCCGCCGGTTACCGTAGAGGCGCCTTCTGCGCAGAAAAGGCTGATACCGGCACCAGCTGCGCATTCGCAGTCACGGCGCGCCGCCAATATGAACCGACAGCGAGAGCAGCAGCATAGTCTTCCCGTCGCACCAGCTCCCGCTCCATCGCCATCTTCCGCCCAACGGGCTAACAGCGCGGTTTCGGGGTACGTTGCCACGAGAAGCGTCGCTGGAACGAAGACAGATACGCCACTGCTCGAAACTCCGCAGGCCATCTCAGTCGTAACACGTCAGCAGCTTGATGATCAGCAGCCGCAGACCGTGAATGAGGCATTTCGGTATTCGTCTGGCGTCGTGCCCGAGCCGTTTGGCACGGCTGCCCACTATACCGATCAATATATGAAGATACGGGGCTTCGCGCCGGACATTTATCTTGATGGATTAAAGCTACCGCCGTTTAGCTCAACCGATCCTTATTTTCTGGAGCGTGCCGAAATCGTTCATGGCCCCGCTTCAGTGCTCTATGGCCAATCCAGTCCCGGAGGCCTTGTCGACCTTGCCAGTAAGTTGCCGACCGACAAGCCGATTAACGAAATAAACTTCGGTGGCGGAACATTTGATCGCCTGCAGACATCGTTCGATTTGGGAGGCGTACTCGACAAGGACGGACAGCTACTCTACCGCCTCACCGGCATCGGCCTCACCGATAACACGCAGATGGATTACACCAAAGATCAACGCATCGGCATAGCTCCTGCCATTACCTGGCGACCGGATGCGTCGACGAGTTTCACCGTTCTGGCGAACTACATTAATGATCCAGGATTGGGAATTTATGCCGGATTGCCCTCGCTCGGCACGGTGTTACCGAACCCCCACGGTCAAATACCGACCAATTTCTTCGTTGGCGACCCCAACTATAATACGTGGAAACGTGAGCAGACTTCGGTCGGCTATTCCTTCGAGCATAAATTTGATCAGGTGCTGACCATCCGGCAGAACGTCCGGTATTCAGAGAACACCATGGAAGAGCAACACCTGTATGTTCCGGGCAGCAATCTTGCTCTATCGGCAGACCAGAGCACGGTCCTTCGCTATGCATATCTGGACAATATTAATCGGAAGGCCTTCCAGACCGACAATCAGGCTCAGCTGGATTTTGGGATCGGTCCGATCCAGCACAAGGTCGTCGCGGGAATTGATTATCTCAACCTGGACATCCACGAAACCACGGGTAACAGCCTTGCACTTGGGTTGGGCGCCGAACCCTCTATCAATATGTTCAGCCCAGTATATGGGCAGGCCATCACCGTCCCACCGATACAGAACGCTCCCGTGACAAGATCTGATCAGGTCGGGGGTTACGTTCAGGATCAGATGAAATGGAATCAGACGACCTTCGTGATCGGAGGCCGTTACGATGCGCTGAGCAGCGCTTCTAACGATATGGTCGCAAAAACCAATAGCAGCCAGGACGATCACGCTTTCACTTGGCGCACTGGATTAATACATAACTTTGACAACGGAATCGCGCCCTACGTGAGCTATTCGACATCGTTTCAACCGCAGATCGGCTTGTCGCATGCTGCAACACAGTTTGCTCCAACCACAGGACAGCAGTACGAAGCTGGCGTGAAGTTTCAGCCGGTTGGCCTCGACAGTTTTGTCACGGCTTCAATTTTCAATTTGACCCAACAAAACGTGCTGACTCCCGATCCGAACTTTGCCGGATACAGCGTTCAGACCGGCGAGATCCGTTCGCGCGGCGCTGAGCTGGAACTCCATGCCAATGTCACGAAAAGTTTGAGCATGATTGCTGCTTACACTCATCTTGAAAACGTCGTGACAGCGGCAAACCCCACGACTGACACGGTTGGAAAAGTTCCAGTCGGCGTACCGGCCGACAGCGCTTCACTATGGGTCAATTATACCTTCAACGAAGGGAAGCTGACCGGCCTTGGACTGAGCGGCGGCGTGCGGTATGTCGGCGAAACTTATGGCACTGCCACGAACGTCTGGGGCGTTCCGGGTTTTCTCAACACGCCGTCGATCGTGCCGTCGGCCACCCTGTTCGATGCAGCGGTGCGGTATGATTTCGACAAGCACTGGCGGGTTTCGCTCAATGCAACAAATCTGTTCGACAAAATCTACGTCTCATCATGCACCAGCGGTATCAATTGCTATTACGGGTTCAGGAGAACCATCCTAGCGAACCTGCGATACGCTTGGTGAAATAGCGGCAATGCAGATGAACGGAAATCGCTGAGCACCAGCCAGCCCGCAGGATGGCTGGTGCGCAGCGATACCCATCACCTCGCCGGGCCATCGCGATCATGCCGACATCTCCGCATGACCGAAGATCCTCGTAACGTCATTGCCCGGAGACAGCGTCTTCTTCACCGGCGGCCATTTCGGCGAACGCGGCAAGGCGATCGTTTCGCAAGGGCTCAGCCTATCCCACGAACTACGACCTGATGAACGCCAGCAGATCGGCGTTCAGCCGGTCTTTCTGCGTGATCAGCAGGCCGTGCGAGCCGCCCTCGTAAACGATGAGTTCTGCGTTCTTCACGATCTTCGCCGTCAGGTTTCCGGAAATTTCGACCGGGACGATCTGGTCGTCGCTGCCGTGGACAACCAATGTCGGCACGCTAATCTTGCCGAGGTCTTGCCTGAAATCCGTTGCCGAAAAGGCCCCGATGGCCTCGTATGCGGCCAGGATTCCGGTCGCCATGCCCTGACGCCAGTATTCGTCGCGCACGCCCTCGGAAACCGCGGCGCCGGGACGGTTGTAGTTGTAATAGGGCATCGTCACGTCCTTGTTCCACTGCGAACGGTCGGCCTGTACGGCGGCGCGCATGCCGTCGAACACTTCAATCGGCGCGCCATCGGGATTGGTTGCGGTTTTCAGGAGAAACGGGGTGACGGAGCCGACCAACGCGACCTTTGCAATTCGCTTCTCGCCATGCCGCGCGATGTAGCGGGCAACTTCGCCACCGCCCATTGAATGGCCGACAAGGGTAGCTTCCTTCAGGTCGAGCGTGTCCATCAGCTCCGCCAGATCATCGGCGAAGGTGTCGTAGTCGTAGCCGCGGCCAGGTTGGCTGGAACGCCCGAAGCCACGCCGGTCATGCGCGATCACGCGATAGCCATGCCGCAGCAGGAACATCATCTGATATTCCCAGGCATCCGATGACAACGGATAGCCGTGGCTCAGGACAACGGCTGGGCCGGCGCCCCAATCCTTGTAATAGAGAACGACGCCGTCCCGGACGGTGATGCTGTTCGCGGTCAACCGGCCAGCGACGGCGTTGGCGACCGGCAGGTCGCGGCGGGTCTTGGTCACCAGGTTTTCGACTGTCGACATGACAATGCTCCACTTTGTGAGCGCGCCATGCCCGCACGGACATGACGCGAGATGGCTCGGGTTTGCCAACTGAACATGGCTTCGACTTCCAGAAGGAAAATGCGGTATCCTTTCACAGCCCTTGTGAGAAAATGCGCATATGTTCGACTGGGAAGACATGCGGCACTTCATTGCCTTGGCCGAGTCGGGAACTTTGTCGAGCGCCGCGCGGGCTTTGAAAGTGGATCACGCCACCGTCGGCCGGCGGGTTGCCGCTCTGGAGCAGGCGCTTGGCAGCCCGCTGATCGAGCGGTTGCCGAAACGCTGGGTGCTGACGGAATCGGGCCGTCGCGTCGCCGAGCTTGCTCAGGGGATGCAGGGTCAGGCCCACGGTCTGGAGCGCGCCGTGAGGGCGCAACATGTGCCCCTGTCGGGCATGGTGACGGTCAGTGCGCCTCCGCTGTTTGCCAGCCAGTTCCTTGCACCAAGGCTCGGCGTTCTGCGCCGGCTCTATCCGAACCTGCACCTTACCCTGCTTGGCGATAAGGCGGTGGCCTCGTTAAGCCAGCAGGAGGCCGACCTCGCCGTGCGGATCAGCCGGCCGCGCGAAGCCAGCAGCGTTGCGCGCAAGATCGGCACAATGGAGTTCTGGCTTTATGCAGCCCCCGGCTATGAGGACAAACCCCAGGCCGAATGGGAGTTCATCGCCTACGACGCCTCGATGGATCAGGCGCTGGAACAGGCTTGGCTGCGCGATTTTGCCGGCGACCGGCCGATCGTGTTGCGCGCCAACGATCTGGCTTCCCAAATTGCCGCGGCCAGGGCCGGCGTCGGCATCGCCGCCTTGCCGTGTTTCGTTGCGTCTCGGGATCCGGGACTCGCGGCCCTCTCCGTCGATCTGAAACGGGCGGCGCGCGATATCTATCTCATCGTCCACGCCGATCTTCGCCGTGTGCCGGCGGTGCGAGCCGTGCTGGAGTTTATCGCGGCGCAAGTGGCGGAGAGCATGCCCCTGCCAGGCGCATGATCCGGGATATTGGCCGGGACCATCGCCTACAGCGTGATGAGTTTGGGTTGAAAGTGGCTGGCATCGGAAGTTCACCTCTCCCATCGAAGTCGGATCTATCCGACTTCGACAATATGAAATGCCCAACTCAGGTTACCCGAGTTGGGTGGGAGAGGTGAACTTGCATCATCAGATGCGAGCCGGGTGAAGGGTTAAGCTCGTAGGGCGAATTAGCGAAGCGTCATCCGCCCTACAGCTGGACGAGACCCAAATCAGCGGGCGGAGCCGGCCTGGGACGTGAACTCTTGAATTTAGAGCTGCCGGCGAACGTCCGCTTCGGTACGCATTCCGGACTGAAGTCGGAGATCACGTGAGGTCCAAAAAGGGTCGTATGTGGACGCGCCGTTGGAGCGTGCCGTAAGCTTGGGCGTTTCAGACAGTCGTGTTTGACCGTAGGAGCCGCCAAACCCGCTCGTCTGGAGGTTGGCTCGCCGGTCCCAAACTATACGATCCGTCTTCGCGGTAGCTGAAAACATCGCCGGACCGCATGTAGAGCATCCACTGGGTATCGCCGCCTGTGCCATAAGGCCGCGTCTGGAGGGTCGCGGCCCCATGTTCGAACTCGAAAACCGACGTTCCTTGAGCCGGGTCGGCCTCGGCGACCGTCAGCATTTGTCCATCGAGTTCTTTGGCCGCCGCAGCGATATCTCTGTCGGGGGCCTCGCTGCAGGCGATCTCTTTCCGGCCAGAGACCACACGCCAGTGACAGCAATAAATCCAAAGATGCCACTCCCCCAGTGGCGTAACCGTCCTGCGCTGGAGGCATGCTGCAACCTTCTCGTCCCCGCCCGGCGTTACGGCTTTTGGCTCTCGGATTTCTAGGTGGGGTGCCCCAAACTCAAGCGTCAGAAAACTCCCATGACCACGCCGAACGAGCCAAGCTGGCAAGCCAATAAGGGGGGCGATGGCGCGGCAGAGCGGATCGGACTGGGTGGGCTCTGGTCGAATGCTCATGTCGCTGGTTTTTTCCTGCAGTTTTCTCGTTTGGAATATAACCCGGCGAGCTTGGGGGGTGATTTACTTCATCTCACGAATAGAAGGAGCATAGCCGAAAAAGTAAGACTTGTCGTTCGAACGGAGACCTCCTCAGCGGAGGAGTCTATTTCAACTATTGTCTTACCAATTTTCTCACTGCATCAGGGGGACAGGCAACAAGCGGGAACGTCATGTCGGAAGGCGCCAAAATCACTTCTTCGCGGCAAATCACCGAGGTGGATTAAAGGCCGTATCTTAGCGCAACGCGCCCACGCAGTACCCCAGCAGCAGGGGTATAACAACGACCAGGACTGCGAAGACCACCGTAACTAGCGTTCGTTTTTTCTGTTTATTTTCTTTCGGAACCGGCTTGCTGTCTTTCTCGATGACTTCACCGAATGTAGCGAGCCAAGGAAGATTCATCTGTTGAACAACAAAGAGCCCCATTAGGCCGCCAAGGCATAGGCCGAACAGAAGGACGATCTTCACCACCACGGTGACTGAGGGACGATAAACCAAGATACCGGGGACCATTGCGACCGAAATAGTAATCGCGCCCAGTACAGCCATCCAGATTGGGTAAGGCACTGGCTTCGTTTTCAAAAGCATGCGCCTTAAGAAAGGCTCTTGGAAGCTTTCGGTCATTTATAGCACACGCTATCTGTGGTTGAATGTCTGGCCAATATAGCGCAACTAGTGATAGTGTCTCCGACGCCGTAAGAACGAGGTCAACAATCTATTACTCTACGTAGCGGATACCGACCGAATATCTTCTCGGATCCAGTAGCGGAGCTCCGCGCGGTCCTAAACTGTATTCGCTGCACTCGATGAACGGACATCGCCGGGCGTCAGTTGCAGAGTCCGAAAAGCGCCAAAAGCGGAAATCAGGATTTGGCTTTTCTGTTATTGGCAGCCTATAGGATGGGTGGAGCGCAGCGATACCCATCACCCGGCGTGCCATCGTGATCATGCCAACATTTCCGCATGACCGGCTATCCTCGTAACTTCATTGCCCCGGGGGCAGTTTCTTCTTCACCGGCGTCCATTTCGGCGAATGGCCGCAAGATCGCGGAAAGGTGATGGGTTTCGCAAGAGCTCAATCCATCCCACGGACCGAGCAGTCGTCCGCTGACGGCGATAGTCAGTTAGCCGGGATGAAGCGGAGTGTGCCGGCGCGACGCGTTGGCCTGCCGGTGTCGTTCGTATGATTGACACCATCCATGACAGGCACCTCGGAGAAATCGAACGGGCTCACCCCGTCCAGGCAAGCCACGTTCACGGCATACAGATTCTGGTCAGATCGTCGTTGATGATGTGTGTATATTCCGCAGCGAGAACAGAAGAAGTGCTGCACCGATCCGGTATGGAAGCGGTAGCTTGTTAACGCATCCTCGCCTTGCAGGATCTTGATCCCACCCATTTCCGCCATGACAACGACGGCGCCTCGCATTCGGCAGTAAGAGCAAGTGCAGCGGCGGATCGAATTGAAGCCGTCGCTGAGCGTCACCTCGAAACGCACCGCACCGCAATGGCACCGGCCAGCCCGAACGTTCGTGTCGTCCACCATGTTGCCTGTGTCTCCTGTCCGGATCACTTCCACGCCCGGTCCTGGCGGCCGAGACCGATCTCAATACGAATGTATTCTTATTTGGCTTTGCTGCTGGCCGTCACCGCAACGGAGGCCTCCGTCGTCAGCAGCAGGAACGTAAATGTCTCCTGAAGATAGAGGCGGACGGTTTTATCGTCATGGCTCAGATAGCCGATCGATACATCCTCTCCGAGGTAAAACCCGAAATCGCCGCCGCGCGTCGTCAGCACATAGGCGTCGTTGATCGCCGGCGCCCAGATGATTTCGCCGTCCACGAGGGCCTTGATGTGCTGCAGGACGGGATAGCCGTGATCGCTGGTCTCGCTCAAAGCCGTGTAGGCATCGGCGCCCAGCAACACCGAATAGGGACCGTTGACACCCTCGAGCCGCAATTTGGCCAGCGCCTGGGCGATGACATCCGGATAGGCGCGCACATCGGGCGGCAGCGTCAGGATCGGATTGCTGGTGCCCTCGCGGATGCCGCCGATGCCCGCGGCGGCGTAGCCCTCGAAGATCGCCCGGTCCTCCGCAAAGGCCAAAAGCCGTGCGGCGTCCTTGGCGGGCTGCCAATCCGAATCGTTGGCGCCGCGCTCGACATCATCGATCTGCTGGCGATCGAGTTCGAAGGGTACGCGGAGTTCGACCAGCGGCTTGACCTCACGCTGTCGCGCCAGGATTCCGTTTCCCGGCGCCGCGACATTGCGCAAATGGCCGGTGCCGACGGCGGACAGAGCAATTCCTCCCGGCCCCTGCACATCGACGACCCGGCGCCCGGCCAGGTAGCGCTTGATGGTGCGTGAGGTTTCTTCCTCGATCTCCGACCAGGCCGCGTCGGATATCGGGGCGAGCTCGCGGTGCAGGTTATTCATGAGGCAGGATCTCCTTTAAGCGAACCAATGGCGAGCGAACCCCGGCGTTTCGGTGCCGGCTGCGGCTCTGGAATGTCGGGCTTGTCCGAAAGTGCCGTAACCGGATCGCCGTCCGGGATATTTTCCAGGAAAGTCGCGGACGGCACGAAGAACAGATTGCCGGTTTTGGCGACGCTGAAATCGAGCAAACGATCATAGTTGCCGGGGGGCTGGCCGACGAACATGTTTTCGAGCATCTGCTCGGTCGTTCGCGGCGAACGCGCGTAACCGATGAAATAGGTGCCGAACTCCTTCTCGGCCGCGCGGCCGAACGGCATGTTGTCGCGGATGATCTTGATTTCCTTGCCATCCACCACGACCTTGGCGAGCGCGTTGTGGGCGTAAGCCGGCTTCACGGCGTCATCGAGTTCGATGTCCGAAAGCTTGGTGCGGCCGACGATGCGCTCCTGGGTTTCCGTGGACAGTGCGTTCCAGCCCGCCATATCGTGCAGGTATTTTTGCACGATCACATAGGTGCCACCGGCAAAGACGGAATCTTCGGCCCCTACATAGGCGGCATCAATCGCAGCCTGCCCCGTCGGGTTTTCCGTTCCGTCGACAAAGCCCATCAGGTCGCGGTCGTCGAAATAGCGAAAGCCGTGTACTTCCTCGACCGGCGCAACGGCTTCGCCAAGCCGGGCCATGATCTGCGTCTCCAGCTCGAAACAGAGGTCCATGCGTTTGGCGCGAATGTGAAACAAGAGATCGCCGGGTGTCGCCACGGCGTGACGCGAGCCGGCCTTGATTTCCCGAAAGGGATGCAGTTCTGCCGGCCGCGGCTGGCCAAAGAGCCGGTCCCAGGCGTCGGATCCGAACCCCATCACGCAGGAGAGGTTTCCCTCGATGTCGCGGAAGCCGACCGCGCGCACCAGCGCCGGTAGGTCGCCGCAAAACGACCGGATCGCCGCCCGATGGGCCGTGCCAGGGTTGATCGTGACGACCAGAAAGATCGCGGCACGGGTCAGATCCTGAACCACCAGCTGAGCAACAGGCGGCAGATTGGATGGCATGCCGGACGCGGTCATTGGACCGAGTCCGCTGGTCGAACCCCGTTAAAAGAAACCATTCGTCATGTGCCTGATTTATGCCGGATTACTCACGAACCAACCTTGCGGCCGGGTGCCGCCTCTCACCACCACCGGTTTGAGGCCGACGGTGCCGCGACACTCTATCGGCAGTCCGGTCCGAGTTCAAATACGGGAACGTTACCCGCTGCCGGGTGGGAGCGATGCGCGGGCCGCCCGAAATGACGAACGCATGTCCGCGGAATATTATTGCGACTACTTCGTCCGCACCGGCGCGTCCTTCAGGCCGTTATTGTCGTAGGCCCGGCGCACGGTGCCGTTCGACAGCGCCTCGGTCATGAATTTGGCGGCGAAGGCCAGCGATTGCGGATGATCGAGCGGCACCGCGACCGCGGTGATGGTCTGTTTGAAGGTTTCATCCAGCACCCGCGTTCCCGGAATTTTCTTGGCGAGCGCATTGAGCTGGTCGCGCGACAGCGCGAAGGCATCGACCTCGCCGTCCTTCAGGACATTGAAGACCTCGTCATAGGTCTGATAGCCCGTGACACTGGCGTTCTTCAGATGCGCGACCGCGCCGCGCATGGTGGTGGTGTTGCTGACCGCCGCGACCTTGACGCCGGGCTGGTCGAGCGACTTGAAATCACTGATCGATGAGCCCGCCTTCACGATGTAGGTCGCATCGGCGACCTCATAGACCGGCCCGAACGACATCTTCGTCGCGCGCTCAGGATCCTCGGGCAGGAAAGCCACATCCCAAGCCCCCTTCGAGGCGGCGTCGGTGATCTGGCCGGAGTTCTGATAGACGACATAATCGACGGGTACGCCGAGCTGCGCCGCCATCTCCTTGCCGAGATCGACCGGAACGCCGGCATAGCCGCCGCTTTCGGTCCTCGTGGACCAGAACGCGCCGCCGGCCGGGCTGATCGCAATCGCCACCCGCAGCTTGCCGGTCGGCGCGATTTCATCCTTCAGGCTTTCGGCGCTCACCGGCGCCATCATCATCGAGACCGCCACAACGAGACCGGCGATAGAAAGCGCGGATCGAACAAGCATCGGTTTCTCCACCCATCGGCTCGTTATCTTGTTCGAGCCTTCGCCTTCTATTGTGGTCGATTGGCGAAGAGGTTGAAACCCAAATTACCGGGCCGGGCCAATAAATTCGCCGCGATGCAAAGGCCGCACCGGATCACGCCGCGTTAAAGACCGGCTGGGCGGACGGCGCCGCGGCTTGCGATAAAACCCTACTCGCCGCGATGTGTTTCGCGACGAATTCGGCATCGCGGCCGACGCCGACGAAGCGCCCCGAACCCCACGTATAGAGCCAGGGCAGGCCCAGCACATAGACGCCCTCCATCGAGGTGACGCCGCGCCGATGGGTCGGATAGCCGGCGCCGTCAAAGATCGGCAATTCGACCCACGACCAGTCGGAGCGGAAACCGGTGGTCCAGATCACCGTGCTGATGCCGGCCTTGACCGGATCGAGCGACGCCGCGGGATTGGCCGGCTGCCAGACCGGCTCGTAATGCGGCGATGCCGGCGCGTCGATGTTGTTGCGCGCGATGTAGTCGTCGATCAGGCCGCAGATGCCGTTATAGACGCGATCGGCGTTGTCGAGATTCTTCGCAAGGTCATCGGCGAATTCGAGCCGGCCATTCCGGATCTCGTTCAGGCGCCCGTAAAGCGTCATGCCTTCGAGCGCGAATTTGCGCAGGTCGATATCGCGGCCGCCGTCACGGCCGGTCAGATAATGGTTGGCGTTCTTGCGCACCTTCTCTTTCAAACTGTGCTGATCGACCGGCAGATCGTACTGGCCGAGATCATCCAGCCATTCCACCGCGTCGCGGCCGCGATAGACCCGCGGGCAGCGCGGCGCGCTGCCGACCGCCAGATGCACCTTGCGGCCCGCCAGATGCAGATCCTCGGCGATCTGGCAGCCGGACTGGCCGCTGCCGATCACCAGCACCTCGCCCGGCGGCAACGCATCCGGATTCCGGTAGGCCGACGAATGCAATTGCATCACCGAACCATCCAGCCGCTGCGCCATCAGCGGCACGTTCGGCACATGATAGCCGCTGACGGCGAGCACGACCGTATCCGCCGTGATCCCGCCCGCGCTGGTCTCGAGAACAAAACCGCCGCCCGCGCCTCGCGTCAAACGCGTCACCGCAACGCCTTCGCTGACCGGGGCCGAGATGTGTTTGGCGTAGCCCTCGACATAGTCGATGATCTCGTCGCGCAGCATGAAGCCCTTGGGGTCGCTGCCCTGATAGGGATAGCCGGGAAGCTGGCATTGCCAGTTCGGCGTCACCAGGCAGAACGCGTCCCAGCGCTGCGTCTTCCAGGAATGCGCGATTTGGTTCTTCTCGAGGATGACGTGATCGATGCCGCGCTCTTTCAGGTGATAGCTCATGGCAAGGCCGGCCTGGCCGCCGCCGATCACGACGACGCTGGCGTGAGAGGGAATCGAGGCTGTTGTCATTGTTGTTCTCCTTGTCATTCCTCAAAGGATGTAACGGTAACGCCTGCGGCCGGCGCGGCATCGAAACGCCGGGCGGAGCTTTCGAGCCTGGCGAGCTGGGCCATCGCGCGCGAGCAGGCAAAGCCGTATTTCTCGCGCACGCGATCGCTGGCGATCGTCAGCGCCAGACGGCTGCGCCGCATGAATTCGGCGACATCGTAGGTCGCGCCGACCGCCAGATGATCCTTAATGACCAGCGACGGCGAATAGCATTGCTCGGTGGTGCCATCCGGCCAGCGGATGTGGAACAGCATCTCAGGCATGTTGCAGCTCCGCGAGCCGTTCATAGACCGGCAGATGGGCGCGCGCGGTGTTGCTCCAGTCGTACTGCCGCGCCACCAGCACGCCACGCTGGGCCAGCCTCGCATGCAACGGTTCGGTCAGGACGGTCGCGGCCGCATTGGCGATCGAGGCGACGTTCAACGGATCGCACCAGACCACATCGTTCTCGTGAAGATATTCGGTGAACGGCGCGATCCGCGACGTCACCACCGGGGTGCCGCTCGCCATCGCTTCCAGAACGGCCAAGCCGAACCCTTCCTTCACCGATGGAAAGATCAGCGCGTCCGCCAATCGGTAGAGCGAGGGCATGTCCGAATCCGGAACCGGACCGAGATAGCGCACGGCGCGGTCGAGCACATCATTGGCGGAGAGCAACGTGTCGAACTGCCGGCGATAGGAGACATGATCGAGCAACGAGGCGCCGCCGGCGATCACCAGCTGGGCGTCGCGGTACACGTTCAGCACCTGCTCGAACGCTTGCAGGATCCGGACGCTGTTCTTGCGCGCCTCGATGCCGCCGACCGCGAGCAGAATCCGGCTGCCGTTGAGGCCGTATCTCACCCGCACTTCCTGGTCGATGGCGCGCGGCGCGCTGCTAAAACGTTCGGTATCGACGCCGTTTCCGATGACGACCGACGGCCGGTCGAACGCCGACATGATCTGCGTCCGCCACAGCGCGCTGACGACGAGCAGTTCGTCGGCCGCCGCAATCGAGCGCGTCTGCCAGTCGACGAGGCGCGGATCGGCAAAACTGTCGATATGATGGACGGTGCGCGCGAAGCCTCCGATCAGCCTGCGCTGCTTCAACACCGCCAGCGCATTGCCGGAAATCGAATCCTGCGCGTGGAACACGTCGAAGCGCCGGTTGGCGCGCGTCTCGAAATGCCGGACATAATCGTCGATCCGGACCCGCACCATCTCGGCGACATCCTTGGCCGCAGGCGAAGCCATCACCATCACCGCGGGCGACGACGGCGCGCGGAAAAGCCCCTTGCCGTTCGGATCCGGCGCATGCACCACCGCCTCGTGGCCGAGCCGCGCCAGCGCGTCGGCGAGTTCGATCGCATGCACCACGCCGCCGCGCGGATTGGTCGAATGCGCGAGGATGGCAATCCGCAACGGCCGGACGTTCCCGATCATGCAACCGCCTCCATCGTCGACGGTGTCCTGCTCCGGCCGGCGCCGATCAGCGGCTTCTGCGCAAAATCCCAGATCGTCTCGCTCGAGGTTCCGTCACCGATGCTGACCCGGCTGCCGCGCGAGACGGCTCCGATCCTCGCCGCCGCAATGCCGCGGCCCGCGAAACACGCGATCGTCTCGGCAGCATTCCCCGGTTTCACCGACAGCAGATAGCCGAAGCTCGGGAAGGTGAGCAGCCAACGTTCCAGCGGCGCGCCGGCCGGCTTCGGAATCGAACGCAGGTCGATATCGATGGCGACGCCGGAGCACTCGGCCAGCATCGCGGCGGTGCCAACGATGCCGCCCTGGCTGATGTCCTTGGCGGCGCGGCAAAGTGCGGCTTCGGCGATCATGGGCAAGAGTTCAAGATCGCCGCGCAGCCGTGCCGGCGGCGCTTCGGTCGCGGCTTCCCAGTTCGAGAACGGCTCGCGGTAGCGGCCGCGCAGATCGACCGCGGCGATCAATTCATCGCCGGGCTCGGCGTCGAAACTGGTCAGCAATTTTTTAGCGCGGCCAAGGATCGCGACCGACAATTGGCCGCGATCGGTCCGGATGTTGGTGTGGCCGCCGACGACCGGAACATGGTAGGCCTTCGCCGCCTCTTTCAATCCCTTCAGCACCGGCGCGGCATTGGCTTCGCCATTGGCCCAGATCGCGTTAACGATGGCGATCGGCCGCCCGCCCATCGCGGCGATGTCGGAGATATTGACCATCGCCCCGCACCAGCCGGCGAACCAGGGATCGCCGGCGACGAATTCGTTCATGAAGCCTTCGATGGCGAACAGCAGGTAGCCATCACCGTCGGGGATCGCGGCGCAATCATCGCCGACGGCAATGACATCATCGCCGGACAGCCCCAGCGATGTGGCGACCAGCGCGATATCGCCCTTGGCCGCGATGCCGCCGGAGCGGCGCAGCCGCTCGGCAAGCGCGGTTATGGCGAACTGGCCGGGCATCATGCGGCCAGCTTCGGCAGCGAGAGGAACCCGATCTCGGGCTCGGCGAACGGCGGGTAGAAATCCAGGTCCGCCTGCATCCGGTGATGCGGCTTGCCGTGCAACTCGATCTCATCCAGCGTGCTCCAATGCATGCGGTGAAAGAGATCGGCATTCTGGCTCTGGATGTTGCCGAGGAAGGTATGGCAGCCGCGCGCATGGGCCGAGGCGACCGCCAGGCGAATAAGCCCGCTGCCGACCGCGCCCAGCCGGCGATATTGCGCTGAAACCGCCAGCCGCGAACCCCACCAGATACCGGGATCCTCGGGCTGTCGATGGATGCGGACCGTGCCGACCACCGCGTCGGGCGCGATGCCGAACAGTGAAATCGCGACGATCGAAATCGCCGTGTCATCGATGGCGTCACGGTCGTCAGCCTCGAACAACCCCTGCTCGGTGCAGAACACCTGGCGCCGCAGCGCCGCGGCGCCGCGCTTTTCCCAGGCTTCCGTGGCGAACTTGATCTGATAGGCGCTGGCCAGAAACGGCTTGTAGGGTTCGAAGATCATGCGCCGATCCTTCTCTCGTAGCTCGATAACGCCGAGCACGCGCCGCATTTGCCGCAGCCGGCCTTGATCTGGCTCGATTGCAGGCCGGCCTTGACCAGCATGTCGGCGAGCGGCGCGAGGATGCCGTGCATGAAGGACGGCGGTGGCGTCGGATGGCTCTCCAGCGGCGTGCCCGAGATCGGCACGAACGGCACCACGAAGGGATAGACGCCGACAGCGACCAGCCGCGCGCAAACGCCAAGAATCTCTTCGCTGCTGTCGCCGAGGCCAGCGAGAATATAGGTCGAGACCTGGCCGCGGCCGAACACCGGCACCGCGGCCTCAAACGCGCTGAAATAGCGTTCGACCGACACCTGCGCCTTGCCCGGCATGATGCGGGCGCGGACTTGTTCGGTGACCGCTTCCAGATGCATGCCGAGCGTATCGATGCCGGCCTCGCGCATCCGCGTGAACCAGATGTCGTCGTCGGGCGGCTCGCATTGGCCCTGGATCGGGAGATCGACCGCGGCTTTGACGCCGATCGCACTCTCGCACAGGATCCTGGCGCCGCGGTCGCGGCCGGGCGGCGTGCCGGTCGTCATCACCATATGCGTGACGCCGTCGAGTTCGACGGCGGCTTTTGCGACCTCGCCGAGCTGTTCGGGTGTCTTGCGCTCGATGGTGCGGCCGGCGGCGAGCGACTGGCCGATGGCGCAGAACTGGCACGTCTTAGTCCGGCTCTGGTAGCGGATGCAGGTCTGCAGGATCGTCGTCGCCAGCACGTCGCGGCCATGCAGCGTGGCGATCTTGGAATAGGGAATGCCATCGGTGGTCGAGCGCTCGTAGAAGCGCGGCCGCAGCTGGAATTTCACCTCGCCGATCACGGCGCCGTCGCGGCTGACCCGGCTGTGGCCAAGCCCGTCGGGCCTGTCGACGACATAGGGGCTCTCGAACGCCGGCGCGTTATGCACCGGGATCATCACCGTCGCGCCGCCGATCGTCATCGGCATGTGATCGGAAGGACCGGCCCCGCCGCGGCGGCTGTCGCCGCCGGCCTTGGGATCAACGAGACGAACCCCGAACGACTGCAACTCGTTGATCAGCTGCTCGGTCGGCATCGGCCTCGGTTGCTCGGAAGCCAGGATCGGTTTCATCGGAATATCCTCCTGAGGTGGAGAAAGACGGTATCGGGTGCGATAGGTGCATCGGCGCAGTGGCGCGGTCGTCCCACAGCAGCGACAGCAGTTCGGGCCTCGCATAATGGCCGACCGAATCCATCATCCGCTTGCGCTTGACGATCAGCGCCATGTCGAGATCGGCGAGCAGAATGCCTTCGCCCGAAATCAGCGGCGGAACGATGTGGTTGCCTTCCGGCGAGATGATCGCCGTCATGCAGCCGCCGCGAAGGCCGCGGCGCGGGCCTTCCTCGGGCGAGATCTTGGCGATCTGCTCCTCGGTCAGCCAACCGGTGGCATTGACGACGAAACAGCCACTTTCCAGCGCGTGATGCCGGATCGTCACCTCGATCTGGTCGGCGAAGATCTGCCCGACCAGCGAGCCCGGAAACTGCGCGACGTGGATTTCCTCGTGCTGCGCCATCAGCGCGTAGCGGGCGAGCGGATTGTAATGCTCCCAGCAGGCCAGCGCGCCGATCCGCCCCACCGATGTATCGACGACCTTCAGCCCGGAGCCGTCGCCCTGCCCCCAGATCATGCGCTCATGGAATGTCGGCGTGATCTTGCGGCGCTTGAGAACAAGACCGCCGTCGGCGTTGAAAATCAGTTGCGCATTGTAGAGCGTACCGTGGTCGCGCTCGTTGACGCCGAGCACGACCACGATGTTGTGCCGCCGCGCCGCCGCCGCCACCGCTTCCGTGACCGGACCGGGGACGGCGACTGCGTTGTCGTAGAGATCGATATGCTCGGCGCCGGAGAGCATCGGCGGACGGATGAACGAGAAGTACGGATACCAGGGCACGAAGGTCTCGGGAAACACGACGAGACGCGCGCCCTTGCCCGCCGCTTCGGCGGTCGCGGCGAGGACGCGGTCAAGCGTCCCCGTCGGCGTATCGAGATCGGGCGCGATCTGCACCGCGGCGACCCTGATTTTCGGTTTCTCAGCCATGCGCGCCTCGTCTTTTCCGGCGTTGCCCGTCAGGGCGTCCAGATCCTCAGAGAGTCCGGAAGCTCAGAGAGTCCAGGTGTTCAATATGAAAGCGTTTTCGTTACGATGGATCAGCATCAGATCCAGCACATCGAGCGGACTGATCGGGGTGATGCCGGGGATCAGCGACGGCTCTCCGTGGCCATACAGCGCCTGCAGCGCGAAGCGGCACGCATAGACCTTGCCGCCCTCGGTCATGAACTTGGTCAGCGTGTTGTTGAAATTCTGGTGGCCGGGAAAGGCTTCGTCGCCGAGCTTCGGAAAGCCGCGCTGCACGCCGAGCGTGACGCCGGGGCCGTAAAGCAGGATCGAGGTCTCGAAGCCTTTGCGCATCAGGCGCGTGGCTTGCAGCATGTTGACGAAACCGATCGAGCCTTCGAACGCGACCGTGTGAAAGGTGACAAGCGCCTTTTCGCCGGGCTTGGCCTTGATGTCTTCGAAAACCTTCTGCTCGTAATCGACGAGATAATCGCCCTTCTGGTGCGCGGGCTTGGTGACGGCTGGCATGTTGCACTCCTTGCTTTGGCCCCGGAGCGTTGGCCGGGCGCACCAGCAAATATTGCAACGGACGTGCCAATTGATGTTTTGCACAACCCGTCATCAAAACAGTCAATTTACATTCAATTACACATTCAATCTTGAATGGATTTCTGACGGGAGCGAAAACCCTGCCGCAAAAAAATGCGTAGAAATCTTGTGCGGCCTGCATTTCAAGTGTGCAACGGTCGGCTGAGGGAACCGGTCAAAACGCGCCGGCGCCGCCTTTACAACCTCGGTAAAAAGACGCATTGGAAATCGATGTGTGCAACAATATACAGTCAATAATCGACGCTCCGAATGTTGAGAAATTATGGCCGACTGGACTCCTGACATCGCGACCAGCGACAAGCCGCGTTACCTCGCCATCGCCGACGCCATTGCCGACGATATCGGCGCCGGGCGATTGGCGATCGGCGACCGGCTGCCGCCGCAGCGCAAGCTCGCCAAACGCCTCGACGTCGATTTCACCACGGTCGCCCGCGGCTATGTCGAGGCGCAGAAACGCGGCCTGATCGAATCCAGAGTCGGACAAGGAACCTTCGTTCGCGACCGGCCGAAGCCGCGCCGCGGCCAGCCGGCGCTGCCGCCGCGTCCGGTCGATTTTTCGATGAACCTGCCGCCGGAGCCTGACGATCCCGAACTGATCGAACGCATGCAGGCCGGCGTCGAATATGTGTCGCGCGATATCGTCTCGCTGCTGCGCTACCAGGGGCTCGGCGGCACCCAGGCCGACAAGGATGCGGCCTCAAGCTGGCTCGGCCGCCGCGCGCTGGTGCCGGCGCAGGAACGCATCTTCGTGTCGCCCGGCGCGCATCCGGCGCTGCTCGCGATCCTGACCATTCTCGCCAAGACCGGCGACACGGTGCTGTGCGAAGCCCTCACCTATCCCGGCATCCGGTCGATCGCGGCCCAGCTCGGGCTGAAGCTGGTCGGGCTGCCGATGGACGACGAAGGCATCGAGGTCGATGCGCTGGCCGACGCCTGCAAGAAGATCAAGCCCAAGGCGCTCTACCTCAACCCGACCTTGCAGAACCCGACGACGCTGACCATCAGCGATCAGCGGCGGCGCGATATCGCGGCGACGGCGCGCCGCTTCAAGCTGCCGCTGATCGAGGACGACGCCTACGGTTTCATCCCGGCCCACGGTCACGCCCCCTTTGCCTCGATCGCGCCCGACCAGACCTGGCATGTCGCGGGACTTGCCAAATGCATCGGCGCCGGGCTTCGCGCCGCTTACGTCGTCGCTCCCGACACCCGCTCGACCTGGCCGTTCGCGGCGGCGCTGCGCGCCGCGACCGTGATGGCCTCGCCGTTCACGGTCGCGCTGGTGACACGATGGATCGAGGATGGCACCGCCGACACGCTGCTGCGCTTCATCCGCCACGAGACCACCGCGCGGCAGAAGCTGGTCTCGGAGATCCTGCCGAAGGGGATTTATCGAAGCGACCCGCTGAGCTTCAACATCTGGCTCGAACTGCCAAGCCTGTGGAATCGCGCGGCCTTCGTCGAGCATATGCGCTCGACCGCGATCGGCGTCGTCGCCAGCGACGCGTTCACGGCCGCCGGGCCACCGCCGGAAGCGGTGCGCGTGTGTCTCGGCGGCCCGATCACCCGCCCGCGGCTGGCGGCCGGGCTGGAATATATGACGCACGCGCTGGAGGAAGCGCCGGCGCTGGCATCGGCGTTTCTTTAGTACGCGATGATTGCTAGAGCATGATCCGGAAAAGTGGAAACCGGTTTTCCGAAAAGATCATGCTCAAACAGAAAGTTAGAGCTGGAAGACGATTCGGAAGAAAAAGTCATCCCGCTCTAGACCAATCAGATCAGCCTATCCGAACGTTTCCTTCACCTCTCCCATTGGGAGAGGTCAGATCGCATCGAGAGATGCGATCTCGGTGAGGTGTTACGGACAACGATAGACCGTACGCCCTCACCCTACCCCTCTCCCCACGGGAGAGGGAGCAGACTTGCGCGGACGATCCAACTTAACCCTCATCTGGCTTCTCGATCGCACTCTGAATGAGCGGAAAGCCTTCGCGATTGGCTTTCCATGCGCGCTGGTATTCCATGATCCGCGCGGTCTCGTCGGCGACGTGCAGGCCGAGCAGGGCCGCCAGCAGATGAAGCGTGGTGTCGATGCAGAGCGAAACGCCGCCGCCGGTGACGACCGCGCCGCGGTCCACCAGCATCGCCGCGCGCGCCTCGATCCGCGGATAGGACGCGCGCATCACCTCGAGCGGCGATGTTTCCGGCGGCACCACTTCGCGCTTGGTGGTCGCGGGGCCGCCGTCGAGTATGCCGCTCGCCGCCAGGATCATGCCGCCGGTGCAGACCGATGCGATGCGACCGGAGGCATGAACGCGCCTGATATAATCGAGCGTCTCGGTGGCGCCCGCCTGCGCGGACCAGCCGGGGCCACCGGTGACGATGACGAGATCGCAAGCTGGCGCCTCGCCGATCCCGAAATCGGCGGTGACCTGCAGCCCGTTGGCGAGCGCGACCGCGCCCGCCCGCGGCGCGATGGTGCAGATCTCGATTTCCGGCGCGATGCGGCGCGCCATCGAGAGCACGCCGAACGTCGCCAGATCGATCGGCTCGACACCGTCATAGATGAAGATGCCGAACAGCATGGGCTATTCGGTCAGCGACCCCCCTAAGGTCTCGCGCGCCGCGAGCGCGGCCGCCAGCGTGATCAGCCCGAGCACGACCAGCATGATCGAGACGCCGGTGGTGCCGCCGATATAGCCGGCCATCGCGGTGGCGACGATCGGCGCAAAGCCGCCGCCGATCGCCGCGGAAAGCTGAAAGCCGAAGGTCGCGCCGCTGTAGCGTACCCGCGGGCCGAACAATTCGGGGAAGTAGGCGGATTCGGTCGCGAACATCAGGCCGTGGCCCAAATTCATCGCGATGATCATGGCAGTGAAGACGATCGCGGCGCTCTTGCTTTCCATCATCCAGAACAGCGGGAAGGCGAACAGGATCGTGAACAGCGCGCCGAGAATGAACAGCGGCCGTCGGCCGATCTGGTCGGACAGCCAGCCGAACAGCGGCAGCGTAATCAATTCCAGCAACGCCGCGTATAAAACCGCATCGAGCATCATCGGCTTGGACAGGCCGAGCTTGGTGGTGGCGTAGACCACGACGAACACCGTGAGCATATAGACCCACGACACCTCGGAGAGCTTCAATCCGACCGCGATCAAAAACGGCTTGGTGTTCTTGCCGACAGCCTCGGCAAAGGGATTGGCGGAAAGATTGTCGCGGGTCTTGAGGCCCTCGAACACCGGCGTCTCGGGCACGCGCGAGCGCACGAAGGTGCCGATCGCCAACAGGATGATGCTGACCAGGAACGGAATGCGCCAGCCATAGGCGGCGACGTCGGCGTCGGACAGCCTGGTGACCAGCGAGAACACCAGGGTCGCCAGCACCAGCCCGATCGGAAACCCGACCTGCACGAAGCTGGTGTAGAAGCCGCGCTTCTCGGCCGGCGCATGTTCGAGCACCATCAGCGAAGCGCCGCCCCATTCGCCGCCGAGGCCGATGCCCTGGACGACGCGCAGCAGGATCAGAAGGATCGGCGCGAAGATCCCGACGGAAGCGTAAGTCGGCAGCAGGCCGATGCAGAAGGTGCTCAGCCCCATGACGAACAGCGTCAGCACCAGCATCGATTTGCGGCCGAGCCGGTCGCCGAAATGACCGAACAGCGCAGCACCCAGCGGCCGCGCCACAAAGCCCACCGCATAGCTGCCGAGCGCGGCAAGCGTACCGGCAAGCGGATCGAAGGTCGGGAAGAACGCCTTGTTGAAAACCAGCGCCGCCGCGGTGGCGTAGATCAGGAAATCATACCATTCGATGATGGTCCCGATGCTGCTGGCGAACACGATGGCGTTCATGTTCGTCCGCTCCATGCCGACGACCGGCGCCGTTGCCGTGATGGTCATTTGGATCTCCACTCAAAGCACAATCCTCCTCTCAAGGGAGGATATCCGGCTTTAAGCGAATGCAAGCGGCATGCCGGATTGCGCCCGTTCCGGAACGGACGCCCGGTGACGGCGGCGATCAGTTCGGCTGCGCCGCCGGCACCTTGATTTCCTGCGGCAGGATCAGCGCGGCCGCGACCGTCAGCAGGCAAAGCGCCGCGAAGGCATGCAGCATGGTGACGAAGCCACCGCGCTGGTACAGCCACGCCACCAGACCGACGGAAGCGCCCGCCGCGGTGAAGCCGACGAAATAGCGCACCGCATAGGCGCGCGAACGCCACTCCTCGCTGGTATATTTGCCGACCATGGCATCGTTGACGGTGACCTGCCCGAACGCGCCCATCACGATGCCGATCGAAACCAGGATCAGCGGCAGGTCCGACAAGGTGGCCGCGAAATAGAGGAACGGCGCCAGCACAAAGGACAGCGGCAGCGAGACCGCTTTCAGCGAATGCCGGTCGAGCAGCTTGCCGATGGTGTATTGCGTCATCGCGCCGAACACATAGACGCAGGCCGCGATCACCCCCAGCAGCGCCGGGCTTCTGGTGAGATCAGCCAGGCGTTCCGCGAACAGTTTCGGCAGCGCCACCGTCACTGCATTGAAGGTGGTGGAGATCGCAATCACCACGATCAGGAGCGCCACGATCACCCGCCACATATCCTGCTTGGCGACGCGCGCCTGCGCAGCCGCCTGCCGTGAACCGGTGCGGTCCTCGTGGACCACCATCCGCGCAAAGGCCGCGCCGACCAGGATCGTGACGATGCCGGGAACGATGAAGGCCCAGCGCCAGCCGAGATATTGGCCGATCACGCCGGTCGCCAGCGCCGACGACGCCACGCCGAGATTGCCCCAGACGCCGTTGATTCCCATCTCGCGGCCGAGCCTGTCGGCGTAGGAGACGATCATGGCGGTTCCGACCGGATGATAGATCGAGGCGAAAATGCCGATCGAGAGCAGCGCCGCGCCGAGTTGCAACGGCGTCTGCACCAGCCCGACCGAGATCATCGAGGCGCCGATGCCGACAAAGAAGATCACCATCATGTGCCGGCGGCTCCAGCGGTCGCCGAGCCATCCGGTGAGCAGGGAGCCGGCGCCGAACGCGATGAAGCCGGGGGTCGCGTAAGGCAGCAATTCGGAATAGGCCATGCCGAGCGCCGGTCCCATGACGATGACGGCGGCGGCGAAGATCAGCATCGAGTAATGGTCGATGAAATGGGCGGCGTTGACGAAACCGATCACCCGGCTGGGGCTGTTCATGATGCTATCCTGGGTCGTATCCTGCGATGTCGTGGGATAGGTTATAGGGTCTTGCCCTGACGGGATGTGGCCAATGATTATCGCTGAAAAGCCAATCGCGACCCCGGAGGGGATCCAGCCCCGGATCGCCGATGGCGTCCATCTGGTGGCGCGCCGCTACAAAAAAGGCGTCCGGCTCGACACCCATATGCACCGCGAGGCACAACTGGTCTATGCCGCCCGCGGGATGATGCAGGTCACCACGCCCAAGGGACGCTGGCTGGTGCCGCCCGATCGCGCGGTCTGGGTGCCCGCCCGCCTTGAACATGCCATCGACGTGCTGGCCGACATCGAGATGCGGACGCTCTATTTCGACGTGGCGTGGCTGCGGCGGCAAGACCGCAGCGACAGCCTGCGCACGGAATATGTGGTGCGGGTATCGCGGCTGTTGCATGAGGCGATCCTGGCGCTGTTCGACGGCCGCAGCGATGGCGAACGCGCCAGGGTTCTGGTCAGGCTGGCTTTGCTCGAACTGCACGAAGCCGACGATTCCGCCACCTTCGTGCCGCTGCCGCAGGAGCCGCGCTGCCGCCGCGCCGCCGACATCGTGCTCGCCGACCCCACCGGTCTGCATGAGATCGAGACACTGGCGCGCGCGGTCGGCAGCTCGGCCCGAACGCTGTCGCGGCTGTTCGCCTCCGAGACCCGGCTGAGCTTCAAGAGCTGGTGCCAGCGCGCGCGCATCGCGGCGGCGATCGAGCGGCTGTCGATGGAGGCCGATGTCCCGGTCAAGCAGCTGGCGTCCGATCTCGGCTATGCCAGCGTGCCGGCGTTTTCGCATGCGTTCCGGCAGGTCACCGGCAAGACCCCGACCGCGTTCGCGGCCAAGGAGACCACCAAGGAATAAAACAAGCCGGTTCCGTCACAACCGGGTTCGGCCCTGAGCCCCCATCGCGCTTTGCCGGATCATAGCTTGCCGGGCACGGCCGTCCGAACGGGAGGGACGGCGATGACGGGTCAAGCCCGGCCGCGACGAATTCCGCCCTTCGCGGCTACGTCAAATTGCCGTACTATGGTCGCGTTTCATTGTAACCGACTTTGCCATAATCTCCTGCAAGGTTCGGCACTGTCTGGATTCGACTGACCCCATGGCCAACGCCTTCTTCACCGACCTCCTCGCCACGATTTCGGAGCGCAGCCGCACCTTGCTGCGCCGCGGCGTTTCCAACGAGACCAAGCAGGATGCGTCGGACCTGCTCGAATTGTGCCACGCCTTGCTATCCAGCCGCGGCGAGGCCTCGGGCACCGCGATGGCGCGCGAAGTGCTCGACCGCTATCACCATCTCGACGACGAGGGCCGGCTGGCGTTTTTCGGAGCGCTGGCGCGCGATTACGGACCGGACCGCGAAAAGCTCATCCAGGCGATCGAGACCTGGCGCGCGCAGCCGGACAATGGCGATGCCAGCGACCTGCATTTCGCGTCCGAGCCGCGCCGGCAGGAACTGATCCGCCGGCTCAACCGGGCGCCGGGAGGCACCAGCGAATTGGTGGCGATGCGCGTCGACCTGCTTCGCGTCATGAAAGGCAGCAGGGATCTCGCCACGCTCGACCGCGACATCACGCATCTGCTGTCTTCATGGTTCAACAGGGGATTTCTCGTGCTGCGCAGGATAGATTGGTCGAGCCCCGCCAACATCCTCGAAAAGATCATTCGCTACGAGGCGGTGCATGAAATCCGCGACTGGGACGATCTGCGCCGCCGCATCGATCCCGTCGACAGGCGCTGCTACGCCTTCTTTCATCCCGCGCTGGTCGACGAGCCGCTGATTTTCGTCGAGGTGGCGCTGACCGAGACCATCCCCGGCGCCATCGCGCCGCTGCTTGCCGAAGACCGCCAGCCGGTGCCGGCCGAGCGGGCGCGGACCGCCGTGTTCTATTCGATCTCGAACACCCAGCGCGGGCTCGGCGGCATTTCCTTCGGCAGCTTCCTGATCAAGCAGGTGGTCGAGGAACTGCAACGCGAACTGCCGAAGCTCGACACCTTCGTAACGCTGTCGCCGGTGCCGGGCTTCATGCAATGGCTGAAGCAGGCCAACGACCTTCCGGTATCCGACGAGGGCCGCGCGCTGCTCGAACAGCTCGACCGGCCGGACTGGCACGAGAACGCCGATCTCTCGGCGCAGCTGCGCACCGTGATCGAGCCGCTCGCAGCCTATTATTTCCTGAAGGCGCGGACGCCGAAAGGCCGCCTGATCGATTCGGTGGCGCGATTCCACCTCGGCAACGGCGCGCGGCTGGAACGGATCGATTGGCTCGGCGACCTCTCGCCGAAGGGACTGCGCGAATCCGCCGGCATCATGGTCAATTATCTCTATCGTCTCGAGGATATCGAGAAGAACCACGAGGCCTATGTCAACCAGGGCGAGGTCGCGGCTTCCAGCGCGGTGAAGAAATTGTTGAAGAGCGAAGGCCGCAGGCTGCTAGACATGCGGCTGTCGTAGCGTTTTTCGTCGCTGTCATTGCGAGCGCCATCGGGGCGCGCGAAGCGCGCCCGATGACAAGCTCCGCGAAGCAATTCCAACACGGGTTCGTCATTCCGGACGGAGCGAAGCGACGATCCGGAATCTCGAAATTGTAGCGCGAGATTCCAGGTCCGGTGCTGACGCACCATCCCGGAATGACTGGAATTGGATTGCTTCGTCGCTAACGCTCCTCGCAGTGACGAAGTATCACTTCAAGATTGAGCTTTGTCCCGGAAATACGGCTCGACCGGACCGTGGACCTTGATCGTGAGCGGGTTGCCGTAACGATCCCTGGCATTGCCTGCCGTCACGCGGATCCAGCCCTCGCTGATGCAATATTCCTCGACATTGGTTTTCTCGGCGCCCTTGAAGCGAATGCCGACGTCCCGCGCCAGCACGTCGGCGTTGTAATACGGGCTCTTCGGATCGGTCGAAAGCCGGTCGGGCAGTTGGTCACCCGATTGATCGCCCATCACTTCGTTTTTCTCGTTCACAACAGCGCCTCGATTTCTTTGGTGAGCCCTTCCGGCCTGGCCGTCGGCGCATGCCGCGCGACCACCTGCCCCGTACGATCGACCAGGAATTTGGTGAAATTCCACTTGATCGCGGAACCCAGCAGGCCGGACTTCTCGTCCTTCAGATATTGATAGAGCGGATGGGCGTTGCTGCCGTTGACGTCGATCTTGGCGAACATCGGAAAGGTCACGGCATAATTGGTGGTGCAGAACTGCTCGATCTCGCGGGCGTCGCCCGGCTCCTGATGCCCGAACTGATTGCACGGGAATCCCAGCACCGAAAAGCCGCGCGGGGCAAATTCCTGCTGCAATTCCTGCAGGCCTTTATATTGCGGCGTGAATCCGCATTGGCTTGCGGTGTTGACGATCAGCAAAATCTGACCCTCGAACCGCTTCAACGGAATCTCTTCGCCGGCAAGCGAGGTTGCCGTGAAATCGTAAACGCTGGGCATCGTACCCTCAGCCTGAATCGTGATCCGGTCAGCCGGCGGGATCGATCGGCGCCGATGGCGTTCCTCCGGCCTCGATCGCCTCGCCCGCGAGCAGGCACAGATCCTCGCGGTAGCGGCTCGAAACCAGTTGGACGCCGACGGGAACGCGCCCCACCAGTCCGGTAGAGACGGTTAGCGCAGGCAGGCCCATGAAGGGAATAGCAATTTGCGGCATCTGCGCCTGCCAGACCCGCGCAAAGGACGCATCGTCCTTGCAGTCGAGCTGATCGGGAAACGGCAGTTCGCCGGAAACCGGCAGCAGCAGGACGGCATATTTCTCGAAAAATTGCAGCCATTCCCGCGTCAGGGTCGCCCGGCGCGTCAGGGTTTTGGAGAGCGCGGCCCCGTCGAACGGAAACACCTTGGACTTGTTGCCGCGCAGGCAGGCCAGCGCGCCGGGATCGCCTTCGCGTTCGGCGGCGTCGAGCTGAGCCTCATAGCCGTCCCCGAGCCACAATTTGGTCTGCAGCTCGGCCGCTTCGCGCAGCGGCGGTGTCGCGACCTCCTCGACCGTCCATCCGGCGCGCTCCAGACGCCTGGCCGCATCGGCAAGGGCCGCCTTCACCTCGGCGACGGTCTCGAGCCCGTCCGGATTGAAACACAGCGCGGCGCGCTTCGGTATCGCAGGCCCTTCCGGCGGCGCCGGAACCCACCAGGGATCGCGCGCGTCGAAGCCGGACATCGCAGCCAGCGCGATCCGGAGATCGCCGATGCTGCGCGCCAGCGGGCCGGACACCGCGCTGATCTGCGGCCCGATCATGCGCTCGGGCCCCGAAGCGTTGAAGGCCGCGATCCGACCGATCGTCGGCCGCAGGCCATGCACGCCACAGGCGTAAGCCGGATAGCGGATCGAGCCGGCGATGTCGGTGCCATGCGCGATATGCCCGATGCCGACTGCCACCGCTGCGGCCGCGCCGCCGGACGAACCGCCCGGCGTAATGCCGGGATCGCGCGGATTTTTGGTGTCGCCGTGGATCAGATTGGTGGTGAACCAGCGATAGGAAAAGGCCGGGCAATTGGTGCGGCCGAGGATGACGGCGCCGTCCTTGCGTAGATTGTCGATCACCGGGCTGTTGCTGCGCGCGATGTTGTCGCGCTGCAATTTGAGGCCGTTGGTGGTGGCAAATCCCTGCTGGTCGATATTGACCTTGACCGTCACCGGCACACCGGCGAGCCGGCCCGGATCTTCGCCGCGCGCGATCGCCGCATCGACCGCGGCGGCCTGCGCCAGCACGTCCTCGAGGCGATGGTCGATCACGGCGTTGATTTTGGGGTTGGCCGCGTCAAGCCGCGCCAGCGCCGACAGCGCAGCCTCTTTGGCCGATATTGTCTTTGACTTTACCGCGGCGGCAACATCGGCAGCCGACAAACGCCAGATATCTTGCATGGACAACTCCGTTCGATCGTCCATCCTTGTAGCGCCGCCCTCACCGCAGCGCCATCGCGAACGCACATGAAATATGCCTTCCCCGCAGGCAGCGGCTGATGACTTATTAGCTCAGCGCACCCGGGAGATGTAATAGGCGAGATCGTCGATCTGGTCGGCGGTCACGGGCTGGAGCACTTCGGCCATGGTGTCGTCATAGCCGTGGCGGCTGTTGTCCTTGTATTCCCGCATGGTCTTGGCGAGATAGTCCTCGCGCTGATCGGCGATGCGCGGGATGTTATCGCCGCCGGAGAAATCCGGCTGGTGGCAGGAATTGCAGTGGTTCTGCTGAACCAGCGCCGCTGCGCGCGCCATCCGTGCCGGATCTCCGGCGTCGGCCGGCGGCGCTGGTTTCGGCAAGGTGGCGATGAAATCGGAAAAGGCGTGCAAATCGTCATCGGTGAACGACTTGGTCATGTCGTTCATCGGCTCGAACACCCGCAGCTTCTCGCGGAACATGAAAAGCTGGATCAGCGCATAAGCCGCCTGCTGGCCGCCGAGCGAGGGAATGTTTTCGGTCTGGGATTGGCCATTGTCGCCGTGGCAGGCCAGGCAAGGCGCGGCGCGCTCCTCGATGGTTTGGGCGCTCGCCGAGAAAACGATCGACGCCAAGGCCAGCGCCGCAATTATTTTATGCATCAGCAATCCCGGCGTTTTGTCATTCAGGGGTAAAAACAGTTTTTCGTCATTCCGGGGCGATGTGAAACATCGAACCCGGAATCTCGAGTTTCCGGGTCCGGTGCTGACGCACCAGCCCGGAATGACGAACTCTCGCTACTTCGAAGCGACCTTCTTGCCGTAGCTGACGCGATAGACGGCGCCGTTCCAGTCGTCGGAGACCAGCAGCGAGCCGTCCTTCATCTGCATCACGTCGACCGGACGGCCGACATATTTGTTGTCCTCGAGAAAGCCGGTCAAAAACGGCTCGACCGATTTCACCGTGCCATCCTTGTTCAGCTTGACGACGGCGACGTCGCCACCGGCCTTGTGGGTCCTGTTCCAGGAGCCGTGCCGGGCGACGAAGATGGCGTCCTTGTAGCTCTTCGGGAACATGTTGCCGGTATAGAACCGCATCCCGAGCGACGCGACGTGCGGCCCCATCAGGCCGACCGGCGGGGTGTAGTCGGAACAGGAATGTCCCCAGCCGAAATCGGGATCCGAGATGTTGCCCTGATAGCAATAGGGCGCGCCGAAATCCTCGCCGACCTTGGTGACGCGATTGAGTTCGTCCTGCGGAACATCCTCCGACATCCAGTCGCGGCCATTGTCGGTGAAATACATCTGCTTGGTTTCCGGATCCCAATCGAAGCCGACGCTGTTGCGAACGCCATAGGCGACCACTTCCGCGCCGGTGCCATCGAGATTGATGCGGCGGATCTGGCCGTGCGCGTCGTCATGCAGCACGTTGTTGCCGGGCTGACCGACCGGAACGTAGAGCTTATTGTCCGGACCGACCGCGATGAACTTCCAGCCGTGGGCCTCGTCCTTTGGCAGATTGTCGTAGATCGTGGTCGGCTTCGGCGGGTTGTCGATGACGTCCTCGATCTTGTCGATCTTGTCGATTTTCGAGAGCTCGGCGATGAAGAGCGTGCCGTCATGGAACGCGACGCCGTTGGGCCGGTAGAGGCCGGAGGCGATGATTTTCACCGACCGCTTGCCGTCCTTGTCGACGATGGCATAGACCTTGTCGACGAGACGGCTGCCGACGAACACCGTGCCCTTGTCGCTCTGGGCCAGTGAACGCGCATTCGCCATGCCGGCGGCGTAGACCTCGACATTGAAGCCGGCCGGCACCTTGAGCTTGGTGACCGGCAGCTTGTCGGCGGCGGTGGCGATCGGCGGACCGTTGACGGGCGCGAGCTTGGCGGCGGCCTCGCTGCCCGGCCGGCCGATCAAAGGTGAGCCTGCCGGAAGCGCTGGCGCCGCGGCAGGAGTTGCAGCTGGCGCCGGCGTGGCGGATGGTCCTGGCTCGGCCGGCTGCTGCGCGGCGGCGCCCAGTGTCAATGCACCGATAAAAGCACCGGCGAGCCACAGGCTGCACGGCGCGGATAAATGAATTCTCATAGATGTTCTCCCTGAATGGAAGCCTTGATTCCCGCGCAGGTGAAAGCACGATGCCGGCGCGGCTGGCGTTCCTGACGGGCAGTCTCCGATATCTGTCCGCCGGAGTGCAATCGCAAACATCCTTGCAAGGCTCGATGACGAAACCGAGACGCGGAAGGATGCGGGGCCACCGATATCGCGCAGTGTTGATCGCTTAACCGGAAAGAGTGATCATATATCGAACAAGCGGAACGACCGGCTAGTGCCTGGTGACCGGATCGTCCGGCGTCTCGATGATGGCTTCGGCAAACGGAAATTCCAGCACGACCTCGCCATCTTCACCGGTCACTTCGATGGTCGCATTCAGCAGTGCGGTCTGCGCGCCTTCCACCCCCAGCACTTCCCGGATCATGGCGCGCGCGACTTCCCACGCGCGATCGGGATCGCGCAGATCCTCGCCGTCGGGATCGGTGATCAATTCGCCGCCGATCCGTGTGTTGAAAAAATATCGTGGCATGGACTCAAGACCTGCTTTCCGATGCGGCCTTCACAGGCCCCCCAAGGAAACTCACGCGTTGTTTATCCTGCACTGCAGGTCTTGCTCAACCATCGCCGGTTCACCGGCTGGCATGAATGATATTGAACCCGCTGATCCCTCACTGGTTTGAAATCATCCTTGCACAAATCGGTGAAATTCTTTTGCGTCGCAACATAAAAACACCAATTCGCGAGACAAAGATTTCACTGGCGAACTTTTCTTTCCGCATTACTTTAGCCCGTGAGGGTGGAGATCACCCTGCTCGGGCAAGGAGAGCCAAAATGACCTGGAAAACCCCCAAGATCGTTGAAGTGCCGGTCGGCATGGAAATCAACATGTATGCGTGCGCCGCCCGCAAATAAGCGGCAGCGATAACTTCACGTTTTATGCAGGTGGGCTTCCGGCCGCGGCGTGTTCCTGATCAGAACGCCCGTGAACCGGGGTCCACCTTCAAAACATCAGGATACGAAACGTCATAATACCGGGAGACGGATCATGCTTCGGGTCGTCGTCCTGGGCGCCGCGGCCGGTGGCGGTGTTCCGCAGTGGAATTGCGGATGTCCGGTGTGCCGGATGGCTCGAACCGAGCAACCTGAACTTCGGCGCACCCAGGCCTCAATTGCGGTCAGCGCCGATGGCGATCACTGGTTCTTGATCAACGCGTCGCCCGATCTGCGCCAGCAGGTGATCGCGACGCCGCAGCTTCATCCCGCCAACGGCAAGCTTCGCCATAGCCCGATATCCGGCGTCATCCTGACCAATGGCGAAATCGATGCCATCACGGGCTTGTTATCGATGCGCGAAGGCTGGCCATTCACGATCTATGCGCATCCCCGTGTGCTCTCGATCCTGAACAGCAACAGCATCTTCAATGTGCTGAGCGAGAAGAACGTGCGGCGGCAGCCGATCGGGCTCGATGAAGCATTCGTGCCCAGCCTGCCCGACGGTTCGCCGTCCGGGATCGAGATTTTACCGTTTGCCGTTCCCGGCAAGGGCGCGTGGTATCTGGAAGGCAGGGCCCATCCCACCGGAGGGGAAGAGGCAGGCGACACGCTCGGACTGCGGATCGGCGACAGGGCGAGCGGCAAATATTTCTATTTCCTCGCCGCCTGCGCGCAGGTGACCGATGATCTCAGGGCGCGGCTCGCCGGCGCCTCAGCGGTTTTTTTCGACGGCACGGTGTGGCGCGACGATGAGTTGATCACCGCCGGCCTCGGCGACAAGACGGGACAAAGCATGGGACATATCGCGATGTCGGGCGAGCGCGGCGCGATCGATCGCCTCGCCGGCCTCGATATCGACGGGAAGCTGTTCCTGCATATCAACAACTCCAACCCGGTGCTGCTAAACGATTCCGCCGAACGCAAAACCGCCGAGCGCGCCGGCTGGCAAATTCCCGCTGATGGAACGGAGATTACGCTGTGAACGCCGCAACCGCGACCACCAATCCTTCAACTGCCAAGCCTTCAAATGGCAAGCTGTCGCCTGCAATGACCGCCTACTCCATCGGCAAAGGCATCTCACTCGACACGGCCGAGGAACTGGAAGCGACGCTTCGCCACATCGGCGCCACACGCTACCACAATCTGCACCCGTTCCATCGCCTGCTGCATGGCGGCAAGCTGAATAAGGGACAGGTGCAGGCCTGGGCGCTGAACCGCTATTATTACCAGAGCACGATCCCGATCAAGGACGCCGTCGTCATCTCGCGTTTCCGCGACCGTGCCACCCGGGTCGAATGGCGGCACCGGATCGAGGACCATGACGGCGATATCGGCAGCGAAGGCGGCATCGAGCGCTGGCTGAAACTGACCGAAGGGCTTGGGCTCGACAGCGCCTATGTGGAATCCACCGAAGGCATCCTGCCAGCGACGCGCTTTGCCGTCGAGGCCTATGTGCATTTCGTCCGCGACCGCACACCGCTCGAGGCCATCGCCTCCTCGCTCACCGAACTGTTCGCGCCCAGCCTGCACGAGGAACGCATCTCGGGAATGCTGGCGCATTACAACTTCGTGAACCCCGATATCATGAGCTATTTCAGCCGACGGCTGCAACAGGCGCCGCGCGACGCCGGCTTCGCGCTCGACTATGTCAGGACCCATGCCACAACTCCGGCGGAGCGCGAGGCGGTCTGCAACGCGCTGCTCTTCAAGACCAATGTGCTATGGGTCCAGCTCGACGCGCTGTACCATGCCTATGTCGATGGCCATATTCCGCCAGGGGCCTTCGTTCCGAAGGATGGCTAGAGCGTTTTCGAGCGAAGTGGATACCGGTTCGCGTGAAGAAAACCCGTCAAACAATCATCTAGAGCTTCGGAACCGAAGCTCCAAGAACCGAGAGACGTACCGATGGCAGCCCTGCGCAGCCGCAACATCAGTGTCAGCGAGACCAGCCGCCCGGTATTGCCGCGGCATGCCCGGCTGAAATTCGATGAAACACGGCAGGTCTGGGTCATCCTTGCACCCGAGCGCGTGCTGGCGCCGGATGAGATCGCGGTCGAGGTGCTGCAGCTCTGCGACGGCGTTCGCGACGTCGGCCAGATCGCCGATCAACTCGCGACAAAATATGCCGCCGAGCGCGCGGCGATCCTGAGCGACGTGATCGCCATGCTGCAGGACCTGGCCGACAAGGGCTTTCTCGCCGAAGCCCGCGAGAAAACGCCATGAGCGCGATCGATACCGGGGTGAAGGCTGTGGCGGCTGATCCGAGCGATGGGCTCGCGATACTGGAATCGCGCGGTTCGACCGCGGAAACCTACGGCATTCCGCTTGCGGTGCTCGCCGAATTGACGCACCGCTGTCCGTTGCAATGCCCCTATTGCTCCAATCCGGTGGAGCTCGACCGCGCCGGCACCGAATTGACCACGGCCGAATGGAAGAAGGTTCTGACCGAGCTCGCCGAAATCGGCGTGCTGCAAATCCATTTTTCCGGCGGCGAACCGACCGCGCGCAAGGATCTCGCTGAACTCGTGCAGCACGCGACCGATGTCGGGCTCTATTCCAACCTCATCACCTCCGCCGTGCTTCTCACCAAGGACAAGCTCTCGGCGCTGGCCGATTCCGAGCTCAATCACGTGCAGATCAGTTTCCAGGGCAACGAACCTGTTGTCGCCGACCGGGTTGCCGGATTCAAGCGGGCGCATGAGAAGAAGATCGAGGCCGCGAGATGGACGCGCGAGCTGGATCTGCCGCTGACCGTCAATGCGGTGATGCACCGCCAGAACCTGTTCCAGTTGCCCGACATCATCCAGATGGCGGTCGATCTCGACGCCGACCGGCTTGAGGTCGCCAATGTGCAATATTATGGCTGGGCGCTGAAGAACCGCGCCGCGCTGATGCCGACGATCGCGCAGATCGAGGAGGCCAGCCGCATCGTCGAGGAAGCGCAGACGCGCCTGAAGGGCATCCTTGCCATCGACTATGTGGTACCGGACTATTACGCGCTGCGGCCGAAGAAATGCATGGGCGGCTGGGGCCGGCAGTTCTTCAACATTTCGCCCGCCGGCAAGGTCCTGCCATGCCACGCCGCCGAGAGCATCACCGGGCTTGCATTCGAATCGGTGCGGTCGAACCATTCGATCGCCTGGATCTGGCAGAATTCCGAGGCTTTCAACCGCTATCGCGGCACCGGCTGGATGCCGGAGCCTTGCCAAAGCTGCGCGTTCAAGGAAGTCGATTTCGGCGGCTGCCGCTGCCAGGCTTTTGCGCTGACGGGCGATGCCGGCAATACCGATCCGGCCTGTACGCTGTCGCCGCTGCATGAGCAGATCTTCAAGCTGGCCGAAACGGAAGCCGCCGGTAACAACAATCATTTCATCTACCGCAATTTCGCCGGCGGCACGCCGGAGACGGAAAGCGAACATGGCGCCTGACGCCGAGGCCGGCCAAGTTTCCAGACGTTCCGATCCGTTCGCGCCGCTGACCTCGGAGCATCTCGCCGTCGGCGACGGACATGAGATCTATGTCGAGAGCGTCGGCAGGACCGGCGGCATTGCCGCTGTCTATCTGCATGGCGGCCCCGGCAGTGGCGGCCAGCCCGACCACCGGCGCTTGTTCGATCCCGAGCGTTTTCATGCCGTGTTGTTCGACCAGCGCGGCGCCGGGCGCAGCCTGCCCAAACGCAGCCGCGAGAACAATACGCTGCCGCATCTGATCGCGGACATGGAGATGATCCGCGAGAAGTTCGGATTCGAGCGCTGGATGGTGGTCGGCGGCTCCTGGGGCGCGACGCTGGCGCTGGCTTATGCGCAGGCGCATCCGCATCGCGTCAGCGGCCTGGTGCTGCGCGCGACCTTTCTCGGCACAAGGGCGGAACTGGAGTCGGCTTTTCGCGGGGTGCTTCCGCTGCTCTATCCCGCTCTCAGCGATGATTTCCTCAGCATCCTCCCCGCAAAGGAGCGCGGAAAGCCGCTCGACGCCTATTGGCGCCGCATCCTCGATACTGATCCCTCCGTATACGGACCCGCCGTCCGCGCCTGGCACGACACCGAACGCATCCTTTCCGAACACGCGCCCGGACGGGTCAGGCTCGACCTGACTTCGCTGCAATCCGGCAGCGCCCTGCCCACCTCGCCGTTCATGGAAGCGTATTACTTCCAGAACGACTGCTTCATGAGACCTGACCAGTTGATGACCGAAGCCGGCCGGCTGGCCGGCATTCCCGGCATCATCGTGCAGGGGCGTTATGATCTTTTATGTCCGCCCGCGACCTCGCACGCGCTTCATGCGGCATGGCCGGAATCGGAGATTCGCATGGTCGAGGGTGCCGGGCACACGCTCTATGACCCCGGCGTGCGCGACGCCGTGATGAAGGCGATCGCGGATATGGCGTCCAGCATCACCAAACAGGAAATCTAGCGACAATGCCGCTGGCCGGAAAAGGCATGCTGCTGACGTCGATGGATGTCGACGCTGCGGACGAGGCCGAGTTCAACCGCTGGTACGATCGCGAGCATCTCGAGGAGCGCGTCGCGATCGACGGCTTTCTCGAAGCCCGCCGCTATATCGCCCACGAGGCGAAGCCGAAATATCTCAGCCTCTATTCCACGGGGCGTTTCGAGGCGCTCGACAGCCCCGCCTATCGTGCCGCGCTCGCCAGCCAGACTGCTTGGTCGAAAGCCAACATCGCCCGTTTCAGGAATATGATCCGCGCGGTCGCCCGCATCACCCTGAGCCGGGGGATGGGCCGCGGCGCGGCGCTTGGCATCATCCGCCTGCGTCCCGTCGCAGGCAGCGAAGAGAAGCTTCGCGCCGCGCTCGACCAGCAATTCGAACCAAAGCAGTTCGACGGCATCCTCTCGATGCATTTGATCGAGAGCGATGCGAAACTGTCAAAACCGCTCACCGAGGATAGTCCCAATCCAGGCGCCGCGGACTGGTTCGTGCTGATCGACGCGACCGATGTAAGCGTGCTACCGGCGACGGCGACGCTGTTCAGCGACAATGCCGCGTTCAAACCTCTGGTGATTTCAAACGGCGTCTACAAGCTGATGTGGGATCTTGCGAAAAGCGACATTCCGGCGGCATGATCGCACCATGTCGCCATGCTGCATTGTCGCAAAACGATGACGATACGGCCTGCCTATGTGTTTCTACACATGACGGATCTGGACCGCGCAAAACTGCCTTCCTGCGTCGGCAGGAGTGCCGCGTCCCTTACGCTGCCGCGGCGAGCTTGCGCGGATTGAGGACGTATTCCCGTAGCACCTTGTCGGAAGGATCGGTCTCGACAAGCGAGACGTCATAGCTCCAGAGATCGGCCAAATGCTGAAGCACGCGCTTGGCGTCGCTCTCGTTGAGCTGCGCGCCCTTGACGACGGCATGGCGCAGCATCAGGCGACGGTCGCCGGCGAGATCGACATCCACCACCTCGATATTGGCATCGATGAAGCCGACATCATATTGCTTCGCCAGTTCGCGGCGAATGCGACGATAGCCTCTCGCATCATGGATCGCATCGACCCTGATGCCGGCGCGCTCCTCGGGATCGTCATGCAGATGGAACATGCGGAAATGCCGCATCAGCCGCGGACTCAAGAACTGGCTGATGAAGCTTTCGTCGCGGTAATTGGTCCAGATGTCGCGCAACACCGCCATCGCATCGCCTTTTCCGGCGATGTCCGGAAACCACTCCCGGTCCTCATCGTCGGGATTGGTGACGATGCGCTCGATATCCTGCATCATCGCAAAACCGAGCGCATAGGGGTTGAATCCGGAATAGCGCGGATCGTCAAAATCGGGCTGGAACACCACATTGGTGTGCGACTGCAGGAATTCGAGGAAATTGCCGTCGGAAATGCGGCCCTGCTGGTGCAGCCGGTTCATGATGCGATAATGAACGTAGGTCGCGGTGCCTTCGTTCATGACCTTGGTCTGGCTCTGCGGATAGAAATACTGCGCGATGTGCCTGACGATGCGGAGCAGTTCGCGCTGCCAGGGATGCAGGCGCGGCGCGGTCTTTTCCAGGAAGTACAACAGGTTTTCCTGCGGCAGCCCGAGCAGATTGCGACGGCGCTCGACATTCAGCACGGTTTCGCTCTTGGCCAATCCGGCAGGAACCGTGCGCCACAAATCGTTGAACTCGCGCTCCCGATGCTGCCGCCGCTCGCGCGAGCGCTTTTCCTCGGCGCGAAGATCGAGCTTCTTCTTGCCGGGATAGCGATCGATTCCGTGCGACATCAGCGCATGCGCCGCATCCAGCGTCTGCTCGACCGCCAGCCGGCCATGCCTCTCCTCGCACTGCGCGACATAGTTCTTGGCGAAATCGAGATAGTCGAGGATGCCGTCGGCGTCCGTCCATTGCTTGAAGAGATAGTTGTTCTTGAAGAAATGGTTGTGGCCGAAAGCCGCGTGCGCGACCACCAGCGTCTGCATGGTCGCGGTGTTCTCTTCCATCAGATAGGAGATACACGGCGAAGAGTTGATCACGATCTCATAGGCGAGGCCCATCAGCCCCTTGCGATAGGACGCTTCCTGATGAGCGAAGTGCTTGCCGAACGACCAGTGCTTGTAGAACAGCGGCATGCCGACCGAGGAATAGGCATCCAGCATCTGCTCCGCGGTGATCACCTCGATCTGGTTGGGATAGACATCGAGCCCGAGTTCGGTTCGGGCGATTTCCTCGCAGGCATCGTGGATGCGCTGCAAGGTCGCAAAATCCCAGTCCGCGCCCTCGAACAATGGCCCTGATGCCCCGGTCATGACGCGGCCCTCTCGTGCTTGCCCCGGCGCTGGAACAGGTCGTGAAACACCGGAAAGATCTGGCTGCGGTCGCTGACCTTGCGCATCGATAGCGGCGCGCCATCGGCGCGCAGGCGCTCATACAACGACCAAAGCGAGGAATCCGACATATCGAACGAATTGCTGCCGGCCTCGCCGACTTCCAGATAGGCGAAGAACTGGCTGGCCGGCAGGATCATCTCCGTCAGCAACCGGCCCGCGACTTCGCCGTCGGAAAAGGAATTATCGCCGTCGGACGCCTGCGCGGCGTAGATGTTCCAGTCGGACGGGCGGAAGCGCGACCGGACGATGTCATGCATGGTCTGCAGCGCGCTCGAGACCAGCGTGCCGCCGGTCGCCGGTCCGTGAAAGAAGGTCTCTTCGTCGACCTCTTCGGCCCGGTCGGTGTGCCGGATGAAAACGATCTCGACATGGCGGTAGCGCCGCTTCAGGAACACGTAGAGCAGCATGTAGAAACGCTTGGCCAGATCCTTCATGTGCTCGGTCATCGAGCCCGACACGTCCATCAGGCAAAACATCACCGCCTGCGCGACCGGCTTCGGCAGGGTTTCGAAGCGGCGGTACCGGATATCGATAGGATCGATGAAAGGAATCCGCCGGGCCTTCGCCTTCAGAGCCTCGATCTCCGCCATCAGCTCAGTGCGGCGGGTTTCATCCTCGCAAGCCGCAAGCTCCGCCTCCAGCTGCGCGATCGCTTCCGGCCGCGGCCGCCGCAACGCCACCCGCCGCGCCATCGCGCGGCTCACGGTGCGGCTCACCGAAATATTGGCGGGCGAGCCGGACGTCGCGTAACCGGCGCGCTGGATCCCCTCGCTTTCGGCTTCCGCCAGCTTTCGCTTGGCGAGATCCGGCAATTCCAGATCGTCGAGGAACAGATCGACGAATTCATCGCGGCTGAGCACGAAGCGGAAGGCGTCCTCGCCCTCGCCTTCACCGGGATCGGACGGCTTGCCGCGGCCCTCGCCGCCCGAACGCGGCAGCATATCGCCCTCGATGAACTTCTTGTTGCCGGGAAGCACCATGTCGCGGGTGCCGCCCTCGCGGCGAAAGCGCGGCTCGTCCATCCCGTCGAGCGGGATGGAGACCACGCCACCTTCCAGGACATCCTTGATGTCGCGGTCCTGCGACGACTTCTTGACGGCGCCCTGAACCAGGGCCTTTGCCCGGCGCAAGAAACGCTGACGGTTCTCGAGACTCTTACTACCGGGGTTCAGGCGCCGATCGACAATATGAATGACCACTGCTGCATCCGCCTCAACCAGCCTGTTTTACGCGCATGTACCATTCCACCAGCCGGCGAACCTGGCGCTCGGTGTAGCCGCGCTCCACCATGCGTGAGACAAACTCGCCATGCTTCTTCTCGGTTTCGCCGTCCTTCTTCGAACCGAACGAAATCACCGGCAACAAATCCTCGACCTGTGAGAATATCCGCTTCTCGATCACTTCGCGAATCTTCTCGTAGCTGGTCCAGTGCGGATTTTTGCCACCATTCTGTGCCCGCGCCCGCAGCGAGAACTTGACGACTTCGTTGCGGAAGTCCTTCGGATTGGCGATGCCGGCGGGCTTCTCGACCTTGGTCAGCTCCTGATTGAGAAGCTCGCGATCGAGCAGCTGGCCGGTATCAGGGTCCTTGAAGTCCTGATCCTCGATCCAGGCGTCGGCATAGTCCACATAACGGTCGAACAGGTTCTGGCCATAATCGGTATAGGATTCGAGATAGGCTTTCTGAATCTCGTGACCGATGAACTCGGCATAGCGCGGCGCGAGTTCCGCCTTGATGAATTCGAGATAACGCTTCTCGACTTCATCCGGGAGCTGCTCACGGCGGATCGCCTGCTCCAGCGCATACATCAGGTGAACCGCATCCGCGCCGACTTCCGCGGTATCGTGGTTGTAGGTCGCGGCCAGCACCTTGAACGCAAACCGCGTCGAGATGCCGTCCATGCCTTCGTCAACACCGGCGGCGTCCTTGTATTCCTGAACGCTGCGGGCCTTTGGATCCGATTCCTTCAGGCTTTCACCGTCATAGACACGCATTTTAGCAAACAGGGTCGAGTTTTCATGCTTGCGCAGGCGCGACATCACGGAGAAGCGCGCCAGCGTCTCCAGCGTGGCCGGCGCGCAGGGCGCGGAGGCAAGCTCCGATCCCTGGATCAGTTTCTCGTAGATCTTCTGCTCCTCGGTCACCCGCAGGCAGTACGGAACCTTGATCACGCAGATGCGATCAATGAAGGCTTCGTTGTTCTTGTTGGTCTTGAAGCTCTGCCATTCCGATTCATTCGAATGGGCAAGGATGACGCCGGTAAAGGGAATCGCGCCGATGTTCTCGGTTCCGATGTAATTGCCTTCCTGCGTCGCCGTCAGCAGCGGATGCAGCATCTTGATCGGCGCCTTGAACATCTCGACGAATTCGAGAACGCCCTGATTGGCGCGATTGAGGCCGCCGGAATAGCTGTAGGCGTCCGGATCGTTCTGGGCATAGGTCTCGAGCTTGCGGATATCAACCTTGCCGACCAGGGAAGAAATGTCCTGGTTGTTCTCGTCGCCGGGCTCGGTCTTGGCAATCGCGATCTGCCGCAGGCGCGAGGGCTGGATGCGCGCGACGCGGAATTGCGAGATGTCGCCGCCAAAGGCTTCGAGCCGCTTGTAACACCACGGGCTCATCAGTCCGCTCAGGCGGCGGCGCGGGATGCCGTATTTTTCCTCGATCATCGGCCCGAGCAGGTCCGGATCGAACAGGCTCAAGGGACTCTCGAACACCGGGCTGAGTTCGTCACCGGCCTTCAGCACATAGATCGGATGGACCTCCATCAGCGCCTTGAGGCGTTCGGCGAGCGACGATTTGCCGCCGCCCACCGGTCCCAGCAGATAGAGGATCTGCTTGCGCTCTTCGAGGCCTTGCGCGGCATGCCGGAAGAATCCGACGATGCGCTCGATCGTCTCTTCCATGCCGTGGAAGCCGGTGAAGGCCGGATACATGCGGATGGTGCGGTTCAAAAAAATACGGCCAAGGCGGGGGTCCTTGGCCGTGTCGATCATCTGAGGCTCACCGATCGCAGCTAGTAGCCGTTCGGCCGCATTGGCATATCGTAGCGGATCGCTTCGACACGATTCCAGATATTCCGCCATCGACATGTCGGTCTGGCTTCGAGCCTCAAAGGACCGGGCGAAAGCGTTGAATAGAGAATCGTTGTACATGATCCCTCTCCACAATATGGTCCACTGGTAATGCCGCAGTGGGCCGCAAAGTTGCTAGGTACCGGAGCGCTATCTGCGCTCACGTCTCGAATCAGCAATCAGCACATGAGACCGATTGGACATCTTGCCGACTCCTTAGCGCAATGCACAATGCAGGCACCATGTGGGTTATAAACAGGCACTTTGTTCGATTCTTGAGCAAAAGACCTATCGTTCCCATGATTTAAGGTCGATGTAGCCGACCCGCAACATCCGTGGATTTACGGCTTGACCTGATTTCGCGACTGATTTCGCCGGGAATGGAACCGGACATCGCCTCTTTCCGGGAACATCGGGAAAAAGAAATACTCCCGGCATCCCGAGGCCACGCGGCTTTGTGCTGAAGACGCCCGCGCGCGACCATTAATTTATTTATTTGTCGCCGGGGACATCTCCGAACAGCCCCCATGACTTTCCGTCCAACCAGTTTCCGTACCGTCTCCGTGACCTGCGCGGCGGTATGGCCCTGCACGTTGAAAACGTCGCCGGCGCTCGCATCCGGCGATATCATTTCATCCATGCTCAGGAGATGATGAAGAGTTACTGAAACTCTTTGCGGTGTTGCCGAACCCGCCGTATTGCCCCAAGCTCGATGCTCGTCTCAGCCGCAAGCAACGCGTCGATCAGCATCATCGGACGCACAGCGCCGATCAACAACCCGCAACAGGTTTGCATCGAATCGCCGCGGGCTTTTCCTTGTTCGTTTCCTTATTTTTTATTCGCCCTGTTTATTTCGCCGCGCCATCGCAATCGCCGGAAGAATTCCACCTTCCGGCGACGGCCGCTGCGAAGTGTCGCTAAAGCTTTATTCAATCGTCAATCGGCTCGCCGTCGGGATCGACAGGCGCGCCTTTGCCGCACGCCTGTTTTATGAAAAAACCAACCCGCGCCGCCAAACAGCCAATTTCCGGGATCGATATGTTGTGAATGGCGTTATGATGAGGGGATACTCATATTCCCTTTGTCATCACAGGCCCGGACGTTCCTGATAAAGATTGGCTTTCCGCCAGAAAAACTCACAACAACAGCAACTTGGCCAACCCGGACAGAAGCAGGCATCATGAATCCCGTCAAAGCACTCGAAAACCACGGTCAGGCGGTCTGGCTGGATTTCCTGGCCCGCGGCTTCGTCGCCAAGGGCGATCTGAAAAAGCTGATCGATACCGACGGTGTCAAAGGCGTCACGTCGAATCCCTCGATCTTCGAGAAAGCGATCGGCAGTTCGGACGAATATGACGCCCCCATCGGCCAGGCGCTGAAACGCGGCGACCGGCCGGTTGCCGAATTGTTCGAACATCTCGCCGTCGAGGACATCCAGCACGCCGCCGACGTGCTGCGCCCGGTCTATGATCATCTCAAGGGACATGACGGTTTCGTCAGCCTGGAAGTATCGCCTTATCTGGCGATGGATACCAAGGCGACGATCGCGGAAGCCGAACAGCTCTGGAAGGAAGTCGACCGCAAGAATCTGATGGTCAAGGTGCCGGCGACGGCACCAGGGCTGCCGGCGATCCAGCAATTGATCGGCGAAGGCATCAGCATCAACATCACGCTGTTGTTCTCGCAGCAGGTCTATGTCCAGGTCGCCGAAGCCTATCTTGCGGGCCTGGAAAAATACGTCGCCAAAGGCGGCGATCCCTCCCACGTCGCCAGCGTCGCCAGCTTCTTCGTCAGCCGCATCGACACCGCCGTCGACAAGCAGCTCGATGAAAAGATCGCACAGGCGAACGACCCGACCGAGAAGGAGCGGCTGGCGGCGCTGAAAGGCAAGGTCGCTATCGCCAACGCCAAACTGGCCTATCAGGAATACAAGCGCCTGTTCTCCGGCGCGCGCTGGGACAGGCTCGCGGCCAAGGGAGCCAAGCCGCAGCGGTTGCTGTGGGCCTCGACCGGCACCAAGAACAAGGACTATAGCGACGTGCTCTATGTCGAGGAGCTGATCGGCCCCAACACGGTCAACACCGTACCGCCGGCGACGCTCGACGCCTTCCGCGATCACGGCACGCCGCGCGACAGCCTCGAGGAAAATGTCGAGGAGGCCAGGCACGTCCTCGCCGAACTCGAGCGCTCCGGCATCTCGCTCGACGCCATCACGGCCGAACTGGTCAAGGACGGCGTCAAGCTGTTCGCCGATGCCGCCGACAAGCTCTACGGCGCGGTCGCCCACAAGCGTGCCACCGTACTCGGCGCCGACATCGGCCGGCAGCAGTTCGCGCTCGGCGGCAAGCTCGGCAAGGCGATCGAGGGCAGCACCGAAGACTGGCGCGCGTCGGGCAAGATCCGGCGGCTGTGGCGGCACGACAAATCGGTCTGGACCGGCGACGACGAAAACAAATGGCTGGGCTGGCTGACCAGCCCGGCGGCGGCCGATGTCAACGACTATGAGGATTTCGCACATCGGGTGAAGGGACAGAACTTCACCGACGCGGTGGTGCTCGGCATGGGCGGATCGAGCCTGGGGCCGGAAGTGCTGGCGCAGACTTTCCCGAAGAAGGCCGGTTTCCCGAAGCTGCATGTGCTGGATTCGACCGACCCGGCGCAGATCCGCACCATGCAGGCCTCGATCGATCTTGCCGACACGCTGTTCATCGTCTCCAGCAAGTCCGGCAGCACCACCGAACCGAACGTGATGAAGGATTATTTCTTCGAGCGCGTGTCGGAAACGATCGGCGCGGACAAGGCCGGCTACCGCTTCATCGCGGTCACCGATCCCGGCTCATCGTTGCAGAAGACCGCGGCCAAACAGGGTTTTGCCCGGACCTTTTACGGCGATCCCGCCATCGGCGGACGCTATTCCGTGCTTTCGCCGTTCGGGCTGGTGCCGGCGGCGGCGGCCGGCATCGACCTGCGCACTTTGCTCACGCACACTTTGGCGATGGTTCGCTCCTGCGGCCCGGACGTGCCGCCGCATGAAAATCCGGGCGTCCAGCTCGGACTTGCGATGGGGCTGGCCGGCCTCGAAGGCCGCGACAAGGTGACCATCCTGTCGTCGAAGAACATCGCCGATTTCGGCGCCTGGGCCGAACAGCTGATCGCCGAATCCACCGGCAAGGACGGCAAGGGCTTGATTCCGATCGCCGGCGAAACGCTGGGAGATCCGGAATCCTATGGCAACGACCGCTTCTTCATCGATATCCGCACCGAGGACGAACATGACGCGGCGCATGAGACCCGGCTAAGCGCGCTGGAAAAGGCCGGGCACCCGGTCGTCCGCATCGTGATGAAGTCGACCGATTATATCGGTCAGGAATTCTTCCGGTTCGAGATGGCGGTTGCGGTCGCGGGCTCAGTGCTCGGCATCAATCCGTTCAACCAGCCCGACGTCGAGGCCGCCAAGGTGAAGACACGGGAATTGACCGCGGCCTTCGAGAAGACGGGCTCGCTGCCCGAGGAGCGGCCGGTGGTGTCGACCTCCGAAATCGATATTTACACCGATGAAAAGAATGCCGCGGATTTGCGCAAGGCGGGCGCCAATGGCGATCTCGGCTCCTGGCTGAAGGCGCATCTCGGCCGCTCCGGCGCCGACGATTATGTGGCGCTGCTCGCCTATATCGAACGCAACGCCGCGCATATCGACGAATTGCAGCACATGCGGCTTGCGCTGCGCGACAAGCGCCGTGTCGCGACCTGCGCCGAATTCGGCCCGCGCTTCCTGCATTCCACCGGGCAGGCCTATAAGGGCGGCCCCGACAGCGGCGTCTTCCTGCAGATCACCGCCGACGATGCGAGGGACCTTCTGGTGCCGGGCCAGAAGGCCAGCTTCGGCGTCATCAAGACGGCACAGGCGCGCGGCGATTTCGGCGTGCTGACCGAGCGCGGCAGGCGCGCGCTCCGTGTGCATCTGAAGGGCGATCTCGCATCGGGGCTGAAGCTGCTCGACAGTGCGATCCAGACTGCGTTGAACTGATACAAGCATTCAATCCACGACAGGTTAGGAATCCCAGATGCAGCTCGGCATGATCGGTCTAGGCCGGATGGGCGGCAACATCGTCCGCCGATTGATGAAGCACGGCCACACCACGGTCGTTTACGACAAGGATCCGAAAGCGGTTGTCGCCCTTGGCGCCGACGGCGCGGTTGGCGCCAGCGCGCTGGAGGACTTCGTCAACAAGCTCGACAAGCCGCGCGCGATCTGGGTGATGCTGCCGGCCGGCAAGATCACGGAAACCACCATCGAGGCATTGTCCAAATTGATGCAGCAAGGCGACGTCATCATCGATGGCGGCAACACGTTCTGGCAGGACGACGTCCGCCGCGGCAAGGCGCTGAAAACGCGCGGCATCCATTATCTCGACGTCGGCACCTCGGGCGGCATATGGGGCATCGAGCGCGGCTATTGCATGATGATCGGCGGCGACAAAGCGGTGGTCGACCGCCTCAATCCGATCTTCAAGACGCTGGCGCCAGGGATCGGCGACATCCCCCGCACCGAGGGACGCGACGGGCGCGATCCCAGAATCGAGCAAGGCTATATTCACGCCGGCCCGGTCGGCGCCGGGCACTTCGTCAAGATGGTTCACAACGGCATCGAATATGGCCTGATGCAGGCCTATGCCGAGGGTTTCGATATCCTGAAGAACGCCAATATCGACGCCCTGCCCGAGGATCATCGCTTCGATCTGAACATCGCCGATATCGCCGAAGTCTGGCGCCGCGGCAGCGTGATCCCATCATGGCTGCTCGATCTCACCGCTTCCGCGCTCGCCAAAAACGATACGCTGGACCAGTATTCCGGCTTTGTCGAAGATTCCGGCGAAGGCCGCTGGACCGTCAATGCCGCGATCGACGAGGCGGTCCCGGCCGAGGTGCTGACGGCGGCGCTGTACACCCGCTTCCGTTCGCGCAAGGAGCATACTTTCGCCGAGAAAATTCTGTCCGCGATGCGTGCCGGATTCGGCGGCCATAAGGAGCCGAAGAAATAGCCCCCGCTCCGTCCCGGCGAAACACCCGACACCGTCAAGCCGCTGACATTTCTACGCCTAACATCTTCAAGCCCTGAACATCTTCAAGACAAAGGCCGGCCCTTCGTGACAGACAATCCTTCAAACGAGAAAAAGCCCGATCCCTGCGCCTTCGTCATCTTCGGCGCCACCGGCGACCTCGCGCATCGGCTGGTGATCCCATCACTTTATAACCTCGCCGCGAACGGCCTGTTACCCGACAACTTCTGCGTGGTCGGCGTCGCGCGCAACGGCATGCCGAACGACGAGCTGCGCGAAAGCCTGCTGAAGGGCCTTCGCCAATTTGCGACGCGCAAGGTCGATGAGGCGATTGCCAAGCGGCTGCTCGAATGCCTCACCTGCATCGAAGCCGATCCCAGCGACCCGGCCTCGTTCGACCGGATGCGCGCCCAGATCGACAAATTGGAGGCGGCGCGGAAGACCGGCGGCAACCGGCTGTTTTACCTGGCGACGCCGCCCAATGCCTTCGCGCCGATCGCCCGCGAACTCGGCCGCACCGGTCTTCTCGTCGAGGAAAACGGCGCGTGGCGGCGGCTGGTGGTGGAAAAACCGTTCGGAACCGATCTTGCTTCCGCCAGGGCGTTGAACGCCGAACTTCTGAAGATCGCCGAAGAGCACCAGATCTACCGGATCGATCATTATCTCGGCAAGGAAACCGTGCAGAACATCCTGGTGCTGCGCTTCGCCAACGGCATGTTCGAACCGATCTGGAACCGCAATCACATCGACCACATCCAGATCACTGTCGATGAGAAGATCGGCGTCGGCCGCCGCGGCAGTTTCTATGACGCCACGGGCGCCCTGCGCGACATGGTGCCGAACCATCTGTTTCAATTGTTGTCGCTGGTCGCGATGGAGCCGCCGTCGCGATTTGACGCCTTTGCGGTGCGATCGGAAAAGGCCGACGTTCTGGCCGCGATTCAGACCCAGAGCGAACAGGAGGCGCTTGAGAATTCGGTGCGCGGTCAATATCTGGGCAACCGGATCGGCGACACCGAGATCGAGGATTATCGCAAGACCGAGAATGTCAGTCCCGACAGCGCCACCGAGACCTATGCCGCGCTGAAACTGACCATCGACAACTGGCGCTGGGCCGGCGTTCCCTTTTACTTGCGCACCGGCAAGGCGCTCGGCGTCAAGCGAACCGAAGTGGCGATCAAGTTCAAGGAAGCTCCGTTCACGATGTTCAGTTGCACGGCGGTGGACCGGCTGTCGCAGAATTACCTCGTGGTCGGGGTCGAGCCGACCGAAGGCATCACGCTGCAGTTCAACACCAAGGTGCCCGGCCCGGCGGTCACGATCGACGGCGTCGAAATGAAATTCCGCTACAAGGATTACTTCAAGGCCGAGCCCAGCACCGGTTACGAGACACTGATCTACGACTGCATGATCGGCGACAACATTCTGTTCCAGCGCGCCGACAGCGTGGAAGCAGGCTGGCAGGCGGTGCAACCGTTCCTGGATGCCTGGAAGAAGGCGGGGGCGAAAGGCCTTGAAACCTACCAGGCCGGCAGCGAAGGCCCGGCCGGAGCGGAAGAATTGCTGAAACGCGACGGCCGAAGCTGGCGAAAGCTCGGTCCCAATGACTAGCAGCAGCCAGGCCGCCACGCAGGTGATCGCGGTCGCCGATCCGGCAGCGCTGGCACAGGCCGCCGCCGAACGCCTGATGGCGCGGATCGCGAAAAACAGCGGGCGGGTGGCGATCTGCCTGTCCGGCGGATCGAGCCCGAAACAGCTGTTTGAATTGCTCGCGACAGAGGCCTATCGCAGCCGGATTCCGTGGGACCGCGTACACTGGTTCAGCGGGGACGAACGCTTCGTTCCGGCGGACGATCCCTTGAGCAACATCAGGATGGCGCGGCTGGCCTTTCTGGATCGGTGCGCGCCATCAGCCAATGTCCATCCGATTTCGACCGCGGCCGCCAACCCTTTGGAGGCAGCGCGGCAATATGAGAGCGAACTGAAATCGTTCTATGGCGCGGGTGAACTTGACCCCGCCCGGCCGCTGTTCGATCTCGTGCTGCTCGGCATCGGGCCAGACGGCCATACCGCATCGCTGTTTCCCGGATATCCCGCCGTCGCGGAAACCCGGCACTGGGTGATCGACGTGCCCAAGGCCCATGTCGAACCGTTCGTGCCGCGGATCACGCTGACATTGCCGGCGCTGGCCTGTTGCCGCGAGATGCTGTTCGAAGCCAGCGGCTCCGCAAAACGTGCGATCCTGACCCGCGTGTTCGACGGCGAGGACCTGCCGGCGAACCGCGCCCGCTCCCAGGGCGAGACCATCTGGCTTCTGGACAAGGCGGCGCTGCCGGAGAATTTTCGTGCCTGAGGTCAGCCGAACGCCATGCGCCCTGATCGTGATGGGCGTTTCCGGATCAGGCAAAAGCACCATCGCCGACAAGCTGGCCGGGCGGATCGGCTGGCGCAGCGTCGACGGCGACAAATTTCATCCCGCCAGCAACGTCGCCAAGATGAGCGCCGGCCATCCCCTCACCGACGAGGATCGTTGGCCCTGGCTCAAGGCGATCGCAAGCGAGATCGATCGGACCTGCAAGGCAGGCGAGCGTGCCGTCATCGCCTGCTCGGCGCTCAAGCGTTCCTATCGCAAGGTTCTCGTGCATGGCCGAAGCGACGTCCGAATTGTCTATCTCGATGGCTCAAGGGAAGTGATCGCGGAAAGGCTCGCCAACCGCAAAGGCCATTTCATGCCGGCCGGCCTTCTCGATAGCCAGTTCAAGACGCTGGAGCCGCCGGACAGAGCCGAAAATCCCGTAACGGTCTCGATCGATGCGTCGCCTGATGCGATCGTCGACGACATCATGCGTCAGCTCGGAATATCTTTGGCCGACAACAGCGCCGCGCACAGGAACCAGCCATGACCAGGATCGCCCTCGTCGTTTCCGATATCGACGGCACCTTGCTGACCAAAAACAAGCTTCTGACCGAGAAGGCCGCGGCGGCGGCGCGGCGCCTGGAGGACAGCGGAGTCGGCTTCACCGTCACGTCGAGCCGGCCGACCATCGGCATGCGCTTCCTGATCGAGCCGCTTCGCCTCACGCTGCCATTCGGATCGTTCAACGGCAGTTCGATCTCCGATCCGCAGATGAACCCGATCGAGCAGCATCTGATTCCGGATTCGGCGGTCCGGCGCTGTCTCGATCTGCTGAACCAGTTCGGCGTCGATATCTGGCTGTTCACCAACGACCGCTGGCTTACCCGCAACGGCAACGGCGCCTACGTCCCGTTTGAACGGCGCACCATTCAATCCGATCCGACCATCGTGGAAGATTTCACGCCTTATCTTTCCGCCGCCTGCAAGATCGTCGGCTCCAGCGCCGATGCGGCGCTGCTGCAACGCTGCGAAATCGCGATGCAGGAAGCCTTGGGCGCAGAGGCGACGGCGGCCCGGTCGCAGAGCTATTATCTCGACATCACCCCGCCGGGTCACGACAAGGGCACGTTTGTGCAGGCGATGGCCAAACGGATCGGCATTTCGACCGGCGCGGTCGCCACCATCGGCGACATGCACAATGATGTCGCGATGTTCCGGGTCAGCGGCCTGTCGATCGCGATGGGCAATGCAACCGACGAGATCAAGCAGCAGGCGACCCATGTCACGACCTCGAACGAGGATGAGGGGTTTGCCGGCGCGATCGAGATGATCTTGAAGAATAACGAAGCAGGGTGACGCCCCAGGCCGTCCCGGCCTTGAGCCGGACCCATACGCCGCAGCCGTACCGATCAAGGACGATGGCTGACACCCTACTTCGACAATTCCGCTGTGGTTATTTCGAGCGCTGCATCACCGGCTTTTCGGCAGCTTTCTTCGCATCACCGAGGTTATGGGCGGTGTTGATCAGGGCGATGTGGGTCAGTGCCTGCGGGAAATTCCCGGTCTGGCGTCCCGCGTCGGAATCGAATTCCTCCGCCAATAGCCCCACATCGTTCGCCACCGCGACCACGCGATCGAACATGGCCTGCGCCTTGGCGATTTCGCCGGCCAGCACATAGGCGTCGGCCAGCCAGAGACTGCATGCCAGAAACGCGCCTTCGATCGGCTGCTTCTCCTCGGAGATTTCGCGCGGATCGTGCCGCAGCACGAAGCCGTCACGGATCATGTGGTTTTCCACGGCCTCGATCGTGCCGCGGATGCGCGGGTCCGAACCCGGCAGAAAGCCCACCGCCGGCAGCAGCAGGACGCTGGCGTCGAGCCGTTGCGATCCGTAGGATTCGACGAACGCATTCACGGCCGGGTCAAATCCCTTGTCGCAGACATCGCGATGGATCTCGTCGCGCAGGCTTCGCCAGCGGTCGAGCGGCGCCTTGAAGCCGAATTTTTCAGCGCTTTTGACGGCGCGGTCGAAGGCAACCCAGGTCATGACCTTCGAAAAGACATAGTGCCGGGCCGCGTCGCGGCGCTCCCATATGCCTTGATCGGGCTGATCCCAGACCTGCGCCAGGTGCTCGACCACCTCGACTTCCAGATCCCAGGTGCCGTCATCGAGCTTCAGGCTGGCGACGCGCGACTGGTGGAAAGCGTCGATCAGTTCGCCATAGACATCGAGCTGCAACTGCGCATGCGCGGCGTTGCCGATCCGGACCGGCTGCGCGCCCTCGTAACCCGGCAGCCAGCGCGCCTCCCATTCCAGCAGGCGGCGCTGCCCCATGATGCCGTACATGATCTGCATATTGGCCGGCGCGCCGGCGACCGCCCGCAGCAGCCAGCCATGCCAGCAGGAGGCCTCCTCGGTGTAGCCCGAGTTCATCAGCGCCAGCAGCGTGAAGGTGGCGTCCCGCAGCCAGCAATAGCGGTAATCCCAGTTGCGCGCGCCACCGAGCTTTTCCGGCAGCGACGTGGTGGGAGCGGCGACGATCCCGCCGCTCGGCGCGTAGGTCAGCGCCTTCAGCGTGATCAGAGACCGCATCACGAGGTCGCGGCTGTCGCCTTCATAGGTGCAGCGGCTGCACCATTCGATCCAGAAATCTTCGGTGTCCTGGAGAGCCTGCGCAGGATTGATCGGTTCGGGCACCTCGCGATGGGAAGGCCCGTAGGTGAGAACGAACGGGAGGGTCTCCCCCTCGCCCACCTCGAAATCGGCAATCGTGGTGAAGTGCTCGCCACGAGTCTGGACCGGCGTTCGCAACACAACCATGTCAGGTCCGCAAATCGCCAGCAGCGCCGAATCATCCTCGGTTTTCTTGACCCAGGGGATATCGGCGCCGAAGCCGAAACGGATGACGAGTTCCATCCGCAGCTTCACCCGGCCACTGACGCCGCGCACCAGCCTGACGATATCGGAAGCGTTGCCGCGCGGCGGCATGAAATCGATCACGGCAACGGTGCCGCTTTCGGTCTCGAAGCGGGTTTCCAGGATCAGCGTGTTGTCCCAATAGCGGCGCGAGGTTTCCCTGACCTGATCCGCGGGCGCGATCAGCCAGCGGCCGTGCTTTTCCGTGCCGAGGATCGCGGCAAAACACGCATCGGAATCGAAAGCGGGCCAGCACAGCCAGTCGATCGATCCGTCACGGCCAACCAATGCCGCGGTTTCGCAATCGCCGATCAGTCCATAATCTTCGATTTTACAAGACAAATTGGATCACCAGTGAGGATGCTTCAGATTCAGCTATTTGCATGGGTCCGCCCCTGCGTCGCCGCCTTGAGCGCGGCAATGTCGATGGCCGGTGCGATTTCGTCGATTGCCCGCGGCAGCCGCCGCCGCCAGTTCGGATGTTCATCAACGGTGCCGGGAATATTGGGCTGGTCGATCACGCCCAGAAGATCCTCCAGCGAGATCGTGAGCAGGCGGGATTTGGTCCGCGCCAGCAATCCCACCACCGCATAGAGATCATGGCCATCGATGCCGTTTTGACGCAGCAGTTCGGACAGCATGAACAAGGCGTGCCAGCGCGCGTCGTCGCTTTCGCCGGGATCGATGCCGAGCGATCGCTTCAGCTTGAGGTCGGCGAATGAACGCCATCCCGCATAGGTCGACAGGTCATGGGTGTTGAAGGTGACCAGCGCATTGGCCCGATAGTGATCGACGCCGTAGAACAAGCCGCGTTCGTCGCGCTCGAACATCATCACCAGATACGACCAGATGCCCCAGTCGGCCATCTGCTCGCGGAAGCCGTCCGGCACGGTGCCAAGATCCTCGCCGATCACCACGCAGCGATGCGCAACGCTCTCCTGCGCGGTGGCCGCCAATAGCGCCTCGAACGGCATCTGCGCATAGGCACCGTTGTCGGCCGCAAACCCATGCGGCACCAAGTAAAGCCGCTTCAGGCCCAGCACGTGATCGAGCCGGATCGCGCCGGCATAGCGCATCGACGCGCGCAGCATCTCCCGATAGGGCTCGAAGGATTTGATCTTGAGGCCGGCAGCGTTGAATCCGGCAAGGCCCCAGTTCTGGCCGGCGGTGTTCAAGGGATCCGGCGGCGCGCCGACGGAAAGATAACGCGAGATCGCGGCCTGTTCATTCCAGGCGTCAAATCCCCCCGCCTGCACGCCGACGGCCACATCGAGATAAAGGCCGACCTTCATGCCAAGCTTGCGCGCAAGCGTTTGACAGGCCAGCAATTGGCGGTCGGCGATCCACTGCACGAATTCGACAAACCCGATGTCGGCGGCGTCCGGCCCCTCGCGCAATCTGGCGCAGGTCGCATCATCGGGCTGCCGCCACGATTCCGGCCATTCCCACCATGCCGTGTTGAATGTGTGGCGCAACACCTCGAAGCAGGCAAAGCGCGACAGCAACGGACCGCGCTCGGCGCGAAATTTTTCGAAGTCCTGCCGGTCGGCGTCCTTCGCGCCCGTCCTGAATTTCTCGAACGCCGCACGCAACGCCTGCCATTTCAGCGCGGCGACGGCGGCGTAATCGACGAGATCGCCGGCTCGCAGCTTTGCGATCGCCTCGCCGCTTCCGGCCGGCGCGCCGTCGAGTTTTTCGACATCGATATAAAGTGCGTTGAGAAACAGCCGGCTGTTCGGCGAATAGGGGCTGCAATCGCCGGGACGATCGTCGAACAGAGCGTGCAGCGGATTGAGGCCGACCCCGTCGGCGCCCAGATCCGCCGCCAGCTTGATGAGGCCTTCAAGATCGGTGAAGTCCCCGATCCCCCAATTGCGTGCCGAACGCACGCCGTAGAGCTGGACCGCCAGCAGCCAGCAACGGTCGAAATCGCCGCCGAACGCCCTGGCGGGTGCGACAATCAGCGGCGCCTCGTCGGTCAATGACGCGGCGTCCGTCATGTGCAGCCGGTAGGAGCCAAGCGGCAGATCGCCTGGCCAGACGATCACGCCGTCCGCCGTCTGGCCTTCGGCGATAACCTTAACGCCGGCCAGGACTTTCCAGCGCACCGGCGCTTCGGCAGCCTGCGGAAGTTGGGTCCGCGAGGATTGGCCTGAACGAATCACGACCGGTTGGTTGAGAAACCGGTGCGGCGCCTCAATCGGCAGCGCGTCGAGAATGATTTTCAGGGCGGCTTCATCCGTCACATGCCGGTGACCGTGCCCGTCGATAAATTCGGTCTGAAGCCCGAGACCCGCAGCTTTGGTGAAAAGATTCATTCGACACGCTTGTTTGCACGCAACGGGATTAGGGATATCGCGAAATTCTCTAGACAGGTTAAGAGGATAGACGTGTTTAACTCAATATCATCCTCCGCGTTCCCCGGGAACCAATGCCTCACGAATGGCTTTTTATACAGGTTCAAGAGGTCTGTTATCCCGCGGGGGACGTTGTCTCCATATCTGTGGCATCACCGTGAACAAAACTGCTCAAACTGTCGAGAGCGCTGCGGTAGGCGGCACTTTCCATATCGAAGATGTTTACCCGTTGATCGATGGCGGCCGTTTCCCGGTCAAGCGCATCGTCGGCGAACGCGTCGAGGTCTGGGCGGATGTCTACCGCGACGGCCATGACGTAACCGCGGCGGCGCTGGTCTGGCGGCTCGAGCGCGAGCGGGAATGGCGCCGCGCGCCAATGACCCAACACGACAATGACCGCTGGAGCGGGTCGTTCGTGCCGGACGCGCCCGGGCGCTATGTCTATGCCATCGAGGCCTGGAGCGATGAATTCGCCACTTGGAAACACGGCTTTGAGCTGAAGCAGAAAGCTGGCGCCGATCTCGCCCTCGACGCGATCGAGGGAGCCGGCATGCTGACCAAGGCGCAATCCGGCGGCGACGCGGCGTCAGCCGTGATCCTGAGGCAATGCGAGCAGTTTCTGCGAACCGGCGACACCGCGCCGCTTTTGACCGATGAATTGCAGAGCGCGATGGCCGAGAGCCAGTCGCGGCCCGACCTGACGCGATCGCCGCTGTTTCCGTTCATGGCGGACCGGCCCCGGGCCAGAAACGGCGCATGGTACGAGATGGTGCCGCGCAGCCAGGGCCAGATACCCGGACAGCACGGCACATTCCAGGACTGCATCGCCCGGCTGCACGATGTCGCGGAGATGGGCTTTGACGTGGTCTATTTCACGCCGATCCACCCGATCGGGAAAACCAACCGCAAGGGCCGCAACAATGCGACAATGGCTGCCGAGGGCGACCCCGGAAGTCCGTATGCGATCGGCGCGGCGGAAGGCGGGCACGATGCGGTGCATCCGGAATTGGGCACGCTGGAGGATTTCCGCGAATTTGTCGCGGCCTGCCAGGCGCACGGCATGGAAGTCGCGCTCGATTTCGCCGTGCAATGTTCGCCGGACCATCCGTGGCTGACGCAGCACCCGCAATGGTTCAAGCGCCGGCCGGACGGATCGATGCGCTATGCGGAAAACCCGCCCAAGAAATACGAGGATATCGTCAACCCTGACTTCATGTCCGAAGACGCCGGCGCGCTGTGGAATGCACTCCGTGACGTGGTGCTGTTCTGGATCGACCAGGGCGTCAGGATTTTCCGGGTCGACAACCCCCACACCAAGCCGCTTCCGTTCTGGGAATGGCTGATCCATGAAGTCCAGCTTCGCCATCCCGATGTCATCTTCCTCGCCGAAGCGTTCACACGGCCGAAGCTGATGAAGGGGCTCGCCAAGCTCGGCTTCACGCAATCCTACACCTACTTCACCTGGCGGACCCAGAGGGGCGAACTGGAGCAATATCTGAACGAATTGACCGCCTATCCGGACCGCGATTTCTATCGCCCGAATTTCTTCGTCAATACACCCGACATCCTGCCCTTCCACCTGCAGGGCGGCGAGCCCTGGATGTTCAAATCCCGCGTCGCGCTGGCCGCCACGCTGTCGAGTTCCTACGGCATCTATAACGGCTTCGAACTGCTCGAACACGAGCCTCTTCCGGGGCGCGAGGAATATCTCGATTCCGATAAATACGAGATCAAGGTGCGCGACTGGGACAAGCCCGGCAACATCAAGCCCTATATTCGCGAGCTCAACCGCATCCGCCGCGAGAACACCGCGTTGCAGCAGACCAGCAACCTGCGTTTCCTGCCGATCGAGGACGGCAATGTGATCGGCTTTGTCAAGGAATCGGTCAACCAGACCAACAGCCTCGTCGTCGCGATTGCGCTCTCCCCTGATCCGCACGAATTCTGGCTTCCGCTCGGCGACATCCAGGTCGGCATGGCCGGCGACCGCCGCAACGTCGCGGCCGTCGAGAACGTGGTGACGGGGGAACGTCACCCGCTTGAATGGGGCGGCATTCACCTGCGGATCGATCCGATGCGCGATCCCGCCCTGCTGTTTCGCTGTCTGGCGTGAGAAGCCGCCTCATGAATGTGATGTCGTCCATCGACGCCAAGGATTCGCCCGCCAGCGAAACGGTGGACGAACTCTGGTACAAGGACGCCATCATCTATCAGCTTCACGTCAAGGCCTTTGCCGACAGCAATCATGACGGCATCGGCGATTTTGCAGGGCTGACCGAAAAGCTCGGCTATCTGCAGGATCTCGGCGTCACCGCGCTGTGGCTGCTGCCGTTCTATCCGTCGCCCGGGCGCGACGACGGTTACGACATCTCCGACTATGGCGATATCAATCCCGATTTCGGGACGATGAAGGATTTCAAGCGCTTCATCCAGGAGGCGAAGAAGCGCGGCCTCAAGGTCATCACCGAGCTTGTCATCAACCACACCTCCGACCAGCACGACTGGTTCAAGCGCGCGCGCCGCAGCGACCCGAAATCGAGCGCCCGCAACTGGTATGTGTGGAGCGACACCGACCAGAAATATCTGGGCACCCGGATCATCTTCACCGACACCGAAAAGTCGAACTGGACCTGGGATCCGGAAGCCGGGCAGTTCTACTGGCACCGCTTCTTCTCGCACCAGCCCGATCTCAATTTCGACAATCCGCGCGTCGTCAGCGCCATCATCCAGGTCATGAAGCGCTGGCTCGACGCCGGCGTCGACGGCTTCCGGCTCGACGCCATTCCCTATCTGTGCGAGCGCGACGGCACCAACAACGAGAATCTTCCCGAGACCCACACCATCATCAAGAAGCTGCGGGTCGCGCTCGACAAATATTCCAGGGGCAAGGTGCTGCTGGCCGAGGCCAATCAATGGCCGGAGGACGTGCAGGAATATTTCGGCCGCGGCGACGAATGCCACATGGCCTATCATTTCCCGCTGATGCCGCGGATCTACATGGCGATCGCCCAGGAAGACCGCTTTCCGATCACCGACATCCTGCGCCAGACCCCGGACATTCCGAACAACTGCCAGTGGGCGCTGTTCCTGCGCAACCATGACGAGCTGACGCTGGAAATGGTCACCGACGTCGAGCGCGACTATCTGTGGTCGACCTACGCCAACGATCCCCGCGCGCGCATCAATGTCGGCATTCGCCGCCGCCTGGCGCCGCTGATGGACAATGACCGGCGCAAGATCGAACTGATGGACTCGCTGTTGCTGTCGTTTCCGGGCACGCCGATCATCTATTACGGCGACGAGATCGGCATGGGCGACAATATCTATCTCGGCGACCGCAACGGCGTGCGCACGCCGATGCAATGGTCGCCGGACCGCAATGGCGGCTTCTCGCGGGCCGACCCGGCGCGGCTCTACGCCCCGACCATCATGGACCCGGTCTACGGCTATGAAGCGGTCAATGTGGAGGCTCAGTCGCGCAGCCTTTCTTCGCTGCTCAGCGCGACCAAGCGGCTGATCTCGGTGCGGAAATCGACGCTCGCTTTCGGCCGTGGCACCATGACGTTCATCCGTCCGCTGAATCGCGCGGTGCTCTCCTATGTCAGGCAGCATGGCGACGAAGTGATCCTGTGCGTCGCCAACCTCTCGCGCTCCGCCCAGGCCACCGAGCTCGACCTCTCCGCCTGGAAAGGCCGCATTCCGCTGGAAATGCTCGGGCGCAGCCGCTTTCCGGTGATCGGCGAACTGCCCTACATGATTACGCTGGCGCCCTACGGCTTCTACTGGTTCCAGCTTCAGGAGCCGGACAAGTCCGCGCCCGTCGTGCCGAGAGCCGTGCCCGAATTCGAGACGCTGGTGGTGCCGGTCAATTCGACCTGGGTATCGCTCGCCCGCACCCGCGGCGTGTTCGAGCGCGACGTGCTGCCGGGCCATCTCGCGCGCACCCGCTGGTATCCGGAACGCTCGCCCAAGGCGATCCATCCGACGCTGATCTCCGCCGTTCCGTTCTGCGACATCGGCGACAACCGGCCCTGGCTCGCCATTTTCGAGACCACGCAGCGCGGCACCACCGGCCGCTACATCGTGCCGATGCAGATCGAATGGGTGCGCTTCGATCGCGAGCGCTACAATCCGCATGCGCTGGCGGCGGTCCGACAGGGCGCGCGCGAAGGCACGCTGCTGGACGTTGCGACCGACCATATCTTCATCGCGCTGCTGCTGCGCAATCTGCGGGAATCCCTGACGGTCGAAGAGAACGATCTGCGGCTCGAATTCAGGCCGACCAGCAAATTCTCGGACCGGCCGGTCAGGCAGCCCGACCGCATCCGCGCCGTCGAGACCGAGCAATCCAACAGCACGGCGCTGGTGGACAGCGACTACGTCGTCAAGGTTTACCGCAAGCTCGAATCCGGCATCAATCCCGAGATCGAGATGGGGCACTTCCTCACCGAAGTCGCGGGCTTCGCCAACATGCCGGCCCTGCTCGGCAGCGTCGAACTCGTTCACGGCGCCACCAAGAGCGCGATCGCGATCGTCCATGCCTTCGTCGAGAATCAAGGCGACGGCTGGACCGTGACGGCGGCCTATCTCGATCGCTTCGTCGATGAACAGCGGTTGATCGGGGTAAGCGAGCAGCCGGGCGAAAGCGAGGAACAAACACCTTATCTGCGCTATGTGTCGCAGACCGGACGGCGTCTGGCGGAGATGCATGTCGCGCTTGCCAGCAACACCGATCTCCCTGACTTCACGCCGGAGCCGGTCAAACTCGAAGATGGGCGGCGATGGGTCGACGACATCATGGCGCGCGCCGATCGCGTGTTCGACATCCTGACGCAACGCCGCGCCTTGTTCAGGGAAGCGGATCGCTCCCTCATCGATGAGCTGCTGGCGCAGCGCTCGGCCCTGCCCGACCGGTTGAAGGCGCTGTTGCCGCGCGAGGGCGAGTGCCTGAATATCCGCCAACATGGCGACTTCCATCTCGGACAGATGCTGATCGCCAAGGACGATATCTTCATCATCGATTTCGAAGGCGAGCCACGCCGCTCCCACAATGAACGCCGGCGCAAGGCACCGGCGGCGCGCGACGTCGCGGGCCTGATCCGCTCGATCGATTATTCGGCAACCGCCGCGCTGGAGCGCGCATTGAAAGTGGCCCCCGACGAGAATGGCAAGCTCATGGCGGCCCTCGTCGAATGGCGCGATCGCGCGACCGCGGCGTTTTTGGCCGCCTATCGCGAGGCCATGACCAATCAGAACCTATGGCCGGCCGACCGCCGCGCCGCCAGGCAGATGCTGAACTTCTTCCTGCTCGAAAAAGCGTTCTACGAAATCGAATATGAACTGGCGCACCGGCCGGATTGGCTCCGCGTCCCGCTTACCGGTATGCTTCGGATATTATCCGAGCAACGCAACGAGGCCTCATGACCGAATTGTCCGCCGAGGCCTATGCTATCATCGAAGGCCGCCACTCCGATCCGTTCCACTATCTCGGACTGCACCCGGAGGGCAGCCATAACATCGTGCGCGCGTTCCTGCCCGAGGCCTCGAATGTCGAGGCGGTCGGCGAGCATGGCGAAGCCGCGCCGCTGGCGCGCATTCACGATTCCGGCCTGTTCGAGGGCGCGCTGCCGAACGGCTCCACGCGCTATCAATTGCGCGCCCGCTTTGGCGACCGCGTGGTGGACCTCGAAGACCCTTACCGCTTTCCGCCCATCCTGACCGATTTCGACCTGTATCTGCTCGGGGAAGGCACCCACCAGCGGCTTTATGACAGGCTCGGCGCCCATCCGGCGACGCTCGACGGCGTCGATGGCGTGACGTTCGTGGTGCTGGCGCCCAACGCGCGGCGGGTCAGCGTCGTCGGCGATTTCAATTTCTGGAATGCGCGGCGGCATCCGATGCGCCGGCGCGGCGTCGGCTATTGGGAACTGTTCATTCCGCGCGCGCGCGCCGGCGACCATTACAAGTTCGATATCATCGGGCCGCAGGGCCAGCATCTGCCGCTGAAGTCCGATCCGATGGCGTTCGCCGCGGAAGTGCGCCCGAGCACCGCCTCGATCGTTCTCGACGAGACCAAAATTCCGCATCCGCGGCCCGCGCCGGCGGACATCAACGCCTTGAGCGCGCCGATGTCGATCTATGAGGTCCATCTCGGCTCGTGGCGCCGCAAGGACGGCAATGAATGGCTGAGCTATCGCGAGCTGGCCGAGCAGCTTCCGCGCTATGCGCGCGATCTCGGCTTTACGCATGTCGAATTCCTTCCGGTCAGCGAACATCCCTTCGACGGCTCGTGGGGCTACCAGCCGACCGGCCTGTACGCGCCGACCAGCCGGTTCGGGCCGCCGGAAGATTTTGCCGAACTGGTCGATGCCTGCCACCGTGAAGGACTCGGCGTGTTGCTGGACTGGGTGCCCGGCCATTTTCCCGACGACCCGCACGGCCTCGGCGACTTCGACGGCACTGCGCTTTACGAACACGCCAATCCGATGCAGGGCCGCCACCTCGACTGGGGCACGCTGATCTATAATTACGGCCGCACCGAAGTGACCAATTTCCTGGTGTCGAACGCGCTGTTCTGGCTCGAGCGCTACGCCATCGACGGGCTGCGGGTCGATGCGGTCGCCTCCATGCTCTATCTGGATTACAGCCGGCCGGCCGGCGGCTGGATCCCGAACAAATATGGCGGACGGGAAAATCTCGAGGCCATCGATTTCCTGCGCCGCTTCAACACCGAAGTATACGCGCGTTTCCCGCAAGCCACCACCGCCGCGGAAGAATCGACCTCCTGGCCGCAAGTATCCCGCCCGGTCGAATTCGGCGGGCTCGGCTTCGGCTACAAATGGAACATGGGCTGGATGCATGACACGCTGAATTACATCAGCAAGGACCCGATTCACCGCAAACATCACCACGGCGACATCCTGTTCGGCCTGCATTACGCATTCTCGGAAAACTTCATCCTGCCGCTCTCGCATGATGAAGTCGTCCACGGCAAGCGTTCGATCCTCGGCCGCATGCCCGGCGACGAATGGCAGCGCTTCGCCAATTTGCGCGCCTATTACAGCTTCATGTTCGGACATCCCGGCAAGAAGCTGTTGTTCATGGGCGACGAATTCGCGCAGGAGCGCGAATGGAATCATGATCAATCGCTCGACTGGCATCTGCTCTCGCAGAGGAATTATGCCGGCGTCCAGGCGCTGGTCCGCGATCTCAATCGGCTTTATCGGGCATTGCCCGCGCTGCATGAGCTCGATTGCGATCCGGCGGGCTTTGAATGGATCATCACCGATGACGCCGGCGGCAACGTGTTCGCCTGGATCCGCAAGGGCAATGATGCGCGGGCGCGGTGCCTCGTCGCCGTCAATTTCTCGCCGAACGTCTATTACAATTATCGCGTCCGGGTGCCGTTCACCGGCAAATGGCGCGAAATATTCAATTCGGACTCATTACATTACGGCGGCAGCAATGTCGGGAACATCGGTGAAGTCCAAACACTGGAAGGCCTTGTCCCCGAGCTCAGCCTCACCATCCCGCCGCTGGCTGCCATCTTTCTCGTACCGGAAGGCTGAGATGCGAGTGTCCGCCGGAACGTCCTCACGCCTCGGCGCAAGCTGGGACGGCCGGGGCACCAATTTTGCGCTGTTTTCAGCCAATGCGCAGAAGATCGAACTTTGCCTGTTCGACAGCCAGGGCCGCCGCGAGCTCGACCGCATCGAGCTTCCCGAACGCAGCGAAGACGTCTGGCACGGCTATCTGAACGACGTCTCGCCGGGACAGCTCTATGGCTATCGGGTTTACGGCCCCTACGCGCCGGAGCATGGCCACCGTTTCAACCCCAACAAACTGCTGCTCGATCCCTATGCCAAGCGGCTGGCCGGACGGCTGGTCTGGAGCGATGCGCATTTCGCCTATCGCACCGGCAGCCCGCGCGAAGATCTTTCCTTCGACCGGCGCGACAACGCGCGTGGCGTGCCCAAGGCCGTCGTCGTCGACGAAACCTTCAACTGGGGACGCCGCGAGATCCGTCCCAACACTCCCTGGGAAGACACCATCGTTTACGAGGCGCACGTCAAGGGGCTGACCCAGAAGCGCGACGACATCCCGCCGAATCTGCGCGGCACCTTTGGCGGCCTGTCGTCGCCCGCCATGATCAACCACCTCAAGCGCCTCGGCGTGACCACGGTGGAATTGCTTCCCATTCACAGCTTCGTCGATGACCGGATACTGGTTGAGAAGAAACTGTCGAATTACTGGGGCTACAACACGCTGTCGTTTTTCGCCCCGGAGCCGCGCTATTCGCAGGACAATCCGCTCGATGCTTTCCGTACCACGGTGGCGCGGCTGCACGACGCCGGCATCGAGGTGATGCTCGACGTCGTCTACAACCACACCGCGGAAGGCAACCATCTGGGCCCGACGCTGTCGTTCCGCGGCATCGACAACGCGTCCTATTACTGGCTGCAACCGGACAACCCGCGCTATTATGACGACTTCACCGGCTGCGGCAGTTCGGTCAACCTGACCCATCCGCGCGTCTTGCAGATGGTGATGGACTCGCTGCGCTACTGGGTCGAGGTCTGCCATGTCGACGGCTTCCGGTTCGATCTCGCCACCACGCTGGCGCGCGGACCGAACGGCTTCGACCGCAACAGTTCGTTCCTCACCGCGGTCCGTCAGGATCCCGTTCTTGCCGCCGTGAAACTGGTGGCAGAGCCTTGGGACCTCGGCCTCGGCGGCTATCAGGTCGGCGCGTTCCCCTCGCAATGGTCGGAATGGAACGACCGCTATCGCAGCGCGATGCGGCGTTATTGGAGCGGCGAAGGCAGCCTGATCGGCGAGGTATCGCGCCGCATGACCGGCTCGTCCGACCTTTTCAATCACGACGGCCGGATGCATCGCGCCAGCGTCAATCACATCACCGTCCATGACGGTTTCACGCTGATGGATCTGTTCAGCTATAACGAGAAGCACAACGAGGCCAATGGCGAGGACAATCGCGACGGCTCCAGCGACAATCACAGCAATAATTGCGGCCATGAAGGCCCGACCGACGATCCCGCGATCGTCGCCCTCCGCCGCCAGCTTCGCAAAAACCAGCTTGCCTGCCTGTTGCTGGCGCAGGGCTTGCCGCTGATCCTGGCGGGCGACGAAGTCGGCAACTCGCAAGGCGGCAACAACAACGCCTATTGCCAGGACAACGAAACCGGCTGGGTCAATTGGGACGGCCTCAACCGCGAGGGCGAGGACCTGACCGACTTCGTCAGCCACATGACCGGCCTGCGCCGGCGATTTCCGCAAATCCGTTCGCCGCGCTGGCTCGACGGCCGGCGTCCGGACGGCTCTTACGGCGTGCTGTGGCTGACGCCATCCGCCGGAGAAATGACGGAAGCGGACTGGAATTTTCCGGAAGGCCGGTTCCTCGCCTATGTGCTCGGGCCGATGGAACAAGGACAGTCGCCGATCTTTATCGTCCTGAATGCGGCGCCCGAGGAGATTGCGTTCAAATTGCCCGCGATGCCCGAATATGAAAATTGGCAACAAGTCCTGAACACCACCGAAAGCCGGCAGACCGCGGTCGACTACGCCTCCGGCGCCGAAACCAAGGCCTCACCGCGCTCGGTGCTGGCCTTCGCGGGTTCGGCATGAATGAACCGCGGTTCGGCCCCAGGCTGACGGCGCATGGCGCGTCATTTCGTCTGTGGGCGCCGTCCGCCAAGCGGATCGATCTGCTCTTGGAACAACCTCATCCGCTTCGCCGCGGCGAGGATGGCTGGTTCTCCGCCGAGATCGCCGATGTGAAGCCCGGCGCGCTCTACAAATTCCGGATCGATGGCGAGATCGACGTGCCCGATCCGGCCTCCGCCTTTCAGCCCGATGATGTTTTTGGCCCGAGCGAGATAATCGATCACGCAACTTATCGCTGGCGCGCCGCCGGCTGGCGCGGGCGGCCGTGGCATGAGGCCGCCATTCTCGAAGCCCATGTCGGCACCTTCACGCCCGAAGGCACCTACCACGCCATGATCGGCAGGCTCGATCATCTCGCGGCGACCGGCGTCACCGCGCTGGAGCTGATGCCGCTGGCGGATTTCGCAGGCGCGCACAACTGGGGCTATGACGGCGTGCTGTGGTTTGCACCCGACAGCGCCTATGGCCGCCCCGACGATCTCAAGACCCTGATCGACGAAGCTCATCTGCGCGGGCTGATGGTGTTCCTCGACGTGGTCTATAATCATTTCGGTCCGGAAGGAAATTATCTCGGCCGCTATGCACCGGCGTTCTTCACGGACGCACAAACCCCCTGGGGCAGCGCGATCGACTATCGCGTGCGCGAGGTCCGCGATTTCGCCATCGAGAACGCGGTCTACTGGCTGCGTGACTATCGTTTCGACGGGCTGCGGCTGGACGCAGTGCATGCCATCACCGAACCCGGCGAAGTCTCGATACTGCATTCTCTCAGCCAAGCGGTCGGGGAACTGGCCACGGAGACCGGCCGCCATATCCATCTCGTGCTAGAGAATGACGACAACACCGCGCACCTGCTCGATGCCGTTGAAGACCCGCCGCGCGGCAAATATCGCGCGCAGTGGAACGACGATTACCATCACGCCTGGCACGTGCTGCTGTCAGGGGAAACCCAGGGCTATTACCGCGACTACCGGCGTTCGCCGCTTCAGGACATCGCCCGCGCGCTCGGCTCCGGCTTTGTCTATCAGAGCGAAACCTCCGAACATCGCGGCGGGCGCAAACGCGGCGAACCGAGCGGCCAGCTTTCGCCCAATGCCTTCATCAATTTCCTGCAAAACCACGACCAGATCGGCAACCGCCCGCTCGGCGACCGGCTCGAAAGCCTGGCGGACGCCAGAGCGATCGAAGCGGCGCTCACGATTACCCTGCTGGCGCCGATGATCCCGATGCTGTTCATGGGCGAGGAATGGGGTTCGACGGCGCCGTTTCCGTTCTTTTGCGATTTCCAGGGCGAGCTCGCCGATGCGGTACGCAACGGCCGCGGCGAGGAATTCGCCGCCGCCTACGCGAAGCATGGTGACGAAATCCCGGATCCGCTGTCGCCATCGACCGTCCGGTCTGCGGTGCTCGACTGGCCATCGCTCGACAAGGAGCCGGGCCGCCGCCGGCTGATGCTGGTGCGGGGGCTGCTTTCGATCCGGCGGAACAAGATCGTTCCGCGGCTCGCCGGCGCGGCTTTCGGCGAGGCCCATGCGGCAGATAACGGTCTGCTGACGGCGGACTGGCGGATGGGCGATGGCGCGACGCTGCGGCTGACGGCCAATCTGTCGAATCGCGCGAACAGCCATAGGCCCAGCGAGACGTCCGGCGATGTCATCTGGGGAGACGAGACCCGCGGCCCGATGCCGGCATGGTCGGTGGTCTGGCATCTGGAAGCGCCGTGATGCCGCCTGGCATTCCGATCGCAACCTATCGCCTGCAACTCACGCCGGACTTCGATTTCGACGCAGCTGCGGCAATCGTTCCCTATCTGAAGGCGCTCGGCGTCAGCCATCTCTATGCATCGCCCTTCATGAAAGCGCGCAAGGGTTCGACCCACGGCTACGACATCGTCGATCATACCAAATTCAATCCCGAGCTCGGCGGTGAGGCCGGCTTCGAGCGGTTGAGCCAGACGCTGAAACAGCATGACCTCGGCCTCATCCTCGACTTCGTGCCAAACCACGTCGGCGTGCATTACGCGGATAATCCGTGGTGGCTGGATGTGCTGGAATGGGGCCCGGCTTCGCCGCATGCGGCCTCGTTCGACATCGACTGGGATCAATTGCCGTACCGGGCGCGCGGCGGCGTGCTGCTGCCGATCATCGGCTCGTCCTACGGCGAGGCGCTGGAAAAAGGCGAGATCGAACTACGCTACGACGCCGACGAGGGTAGCTTTTCAGCCTGGTATTTCGAACATCGCCTGCCGATCGCACCCGAGCGCTACAGCGAGATTTTACGGACGGTCGTCAAGGAAGCGGGCGTCGAAGACCAGGCGCCGGGAAAGAACATCCTTGAACTCGCATCGCGTTACCGGGGATTGCGCCACCCCAACCGCAGCGAAGCGCCGGCCTTCAAGGAGGCTCTGAAAGGCATCACGGAAAGCGCCGACATCATCGCGCGCGGGCTGCAAGCCTACCGTGCCGGTCCCGGCCAGGCCTCGCAGATCGCGGCGCTTCACCGCCTGCTGGAGCGACAGCACTACAAGCTTGGCCATTGGCGGCTGGCTTCCAGCGACATCAACTATCGGCGCTTCTTCGACGTCAACACGCTCGCCGGATTGCGGGTCGAGGATCCCGCCACGTTCGACGCCATGCACCGGCTGGTCCGGAAGCTGATCGCCGAAGACAGACTACAAGGCCTGCGGCTCGATCATATCGACGGCCTGCGCGATCCCGCACAATATTTTCATCGCCTGCGCCGCCTCATCCGCGACGCGCAGGGAAACGCCGCCAGGCCATTCTACCTGGTGGTCGAAAAAATCCTCGGCGAGCACGAAGCACTGCATTCGTTCAACGGCGTCCACGGCACCACCGGCTATGAATGGCTGAACGCCATCACGCAGGTGCTGGTAGACGATGATGGTCTTGATCCCCTGAGCGAGATCTGGCGGCAGATCAGCAACACGTCGCCCCGGCTCGAACCCGTCCTGAAGGAAGCCAAGCGCCGGGTTCTCGAGACGTTGCTGACCAGCGAATTCACGGTGCTGACGCGCCTGCTGGCGCGGATCGCCAGCGGACATTATTCGACTCGGGACTATTCCGCCGACAGTCTGCGGCAGGTGCTCGAACTCTACGTGCTGCACTTCCCGGTCTATCGCACCTATCTGACATCGGCCGCTCCAGCCGCGTCCGACCGCGCGCTGATTTCGGCAACGATCGAACGAGCGCGCGCCGAATGGTTCGCCGCCGATGATGGCATTTTCGATTTCCTGCGCGATGCGCTGACGCTGGATTTGATCCGGCCCGGCCGGGCGCAGCACAGCACGCCGCGGGTTCGCCGCTTTGCCCTCAAGGTCCAGCAATTCACCGGACCCTTGATGGCGAAGTCGCTGGAGGACACCACGTTCTATCGTTATCACCGCCTGCTCGCGCTCAACGAGGTCGGCGGCGATCCCGCCGCCCGGGGATTGTCCGTCGATGCCTTCCACGCGGCCATGACGGCCCGCGCCAGCGAATGGCCGCATGGCATGACCGCAACCGCGACCCACGACACCAAGCGCGGCGAGGATGCGCGGGCGCGCCTGATCACGCTGACCGAAATCCCGGGCGAATGGACCAGCGCGGTGGCGCGGTGGAAGATTCTGAACGCACCGCATCTCGCCAGCGAGGGCGAGATGCGCGCGCCATCGGCGACCTTCGAATACATGCTCTATCAGGCGCTGCTTGGCGCGTGGCCGCTGGACGGGCACGACGATGTGTTTCTGGAGCGGATTCAGGCCTATGCGCTGAAAGGCGCGCGCGAGGGCAAGCAGGAAACCAGTTGGCTCAATCCGAACCAGACTTACGAGACGGGACTGAACACATTCATCGCCCGCATTCTGGATCCTTCGGCTTCCGCCGAATTCCTCCATTCGCTGGCGACGCTGGCGCAGCGCGTGTCGCTTCTGGGGGCGTTGAATTCGCTCAGCCAGATCACCCTGAAAGCGACGATGCCGGGCGTACCGGACTTCTATCAGGGAACCGAGTTCTGGGATTTGTCGCTGGTCGATCCCGATAACCGGCGGCCGGTCGATTTTGCCGCGCGCGCCGCCGTGCTGGCAAAAACGGAAGCTCCGGACTGGGACAACCTCGTGCAAAGCTGGCGCAACGGACATCTGAAACTGGCCTGGACCCGCCACCTCCTCAAGCTTCGGAACGAACTTGCCGCGGTGTTCACGCATGGCGACTACCAGCCGCTTGAGATCGTCGGGCCGCACCGCGACCACGTGATGGCCTTCGCACGACGCCGCGGCCGCGACGCCGCGATAACGGCCGTCGCAAAATCATTCGCGCCGTTGTCGCAAGGCGGCCGGGTCTGGCCCACCGGGGAACGTTTCGCGGGCTCGCTCAATCTCGGCGGCTATTCCGTGGCCGATATCGAGAGCCATACGAAGGAAGTGCCGCTGGCGACGTTATTTCGGCACCTACCGGTCGTGGTGCTGAAAGCGAGAGTCGAGAGCTCCAGGTCCAAACGCCAACACCGTCGGACATGATGTCGGAGCATGATCTCTTCGGAAAAGGAAGTTCACCTCTCCCATCGGGAGAGGTCGGCTTGCATCGTCAGATGCGAGCCGGGCGAGGGGTTAAGGTGTCTGTCGTTGGAGTTGCGCGCCCTCACCCGGATTGCACTGGACGATGCTGCGCATCGCCAAGAGCAATCCGACCTCTCCCCGCCGGGGAGAGGTGAACGGAGCATGCGGCCGAATCAATTCAACCAAAATTCATCCTCCTCCAGCCTCGATATTGCCAGCCGCATCGTTTGGATTCGTTATTAGCTTCGCTTGGTCAGCAGCAGCTGGCCACGGTTTCGGATCGCGACCTGTGCGACCTCTGCGAATCGCTGCAACAGCCAGGGCAATGTGACTTCCAGCCGGACGAGATCCTCCGCGACGTCGAGATGCCCCGCAGCTACCTGCCCCAAAGCGCGAACGCGGAAAATCATGCGGTTATCTTCCCATCGCTCTTCATCGACATTCAGCACCGGAACGCTGGAAACAGCCCGCGCCAGTCCCGCCTTCAGACGGCGCGTTGCCTCTTCGCGGCCTAACTGGTGCGGAATGGAGACGACAAACGGAGCGGCCATCGCGGATCCTCCTTCGATCAACCGCATGTAATTCGACGCGGCTCGAAAGGAAGGGGTTCTCCAATTATAGCGGCGCGAAACGGGAACTTTAGCAACGCCCGCTTGTTGTTTGAATGATGGCAGGGCGACGGGAGCCAACTGCCGGGCTGGAGGGATTGCATGTCCATTGGAACGATCATTCTTATTATTCTCGTCATCGCGCTGCTCGGCGGATTTAGCGGTATCGGCGGCGGCCCGTTTTATGGCACCGGATATTATGGCGGCGGCGGCCTTGGCCTCATCGTTGTGATCTTGCTGGTCCTGCTGCTGCTCGGACGGCTTTGAGCGATCGCATCGCAACGATGGAGCACAATCATCATTCCGGGTTCGATGCGAAGCATCGAACCCGGAATGAGCGTCGTGTCTATTGGCTTCTGCTTCTAAGCGCCGCTATTTCCCTGCCGCCAGCTTTTTCATCGCCGCCTTGATCGATGCCGCGGCGTTATCGTAATCCGTCCACGCCTTGGTCCGGGCGAGCAGTCCGGGCACGGTTCGCACCGTGAAGCGTTTCGGATCGAGACCCACCTTCACCTGTGCCCATGTCAGCGGCATCGAGACGGTGGCGCCGGGGCGGGCGCGGGGCGACAGCACGGCCACCGCCGTCGACATCCGGTCGTTACGCAGATAGTCGAGGAAGATCTTTCCCTCGCGCAGTTTCTTCGACATGTTGAGCAGATAGCGCTCGGGGTCCTCATTGGCCATGCGCTGGCAAATGCCGAGCGCAAAAGCCTTGGCTTCCTTCCAGGTCACTCTGTCCCTCGCGCCGTGCAGCAACGGCGTCACGACGTGAAGGCCCTTGCCGCCGGTGGTCTTGCAAAAGCTGTCCAGGCCGACATCGGCGAGGCATCGCCGCATGGCTTTCGCGGCCTCAACGACATCGTCGAAACCGACATCCGGCGCGGGATCGAGATCGAACACCAGCCGCCCCGGCACGTCGGGCTCATCCGGCGCGCAATTCCACGGATGCAGTTCGAGGCCGCCGATCTGCGCCACGGCGGCAAGACCTTCGACGCGATCGATCTGCAGATAGGGCCTGCGGTCGCCAGAGACCTTCACCAGTTCGAGCAGGTTCGACGTGCCCGTCATCGCGTGACGCTGAAAGAAGGTCTCACCGCTGATGCCATCCGGCGCGCGGACGATCGAACACGGCCGCCCCTTCAAATACCCGATCATCCATTCGCCGACCGCCTCGAAATATCGGGCGAGGTCGAGCTTGGTCACCGCCTCGCCGTCCCCGGCGTCGGGCCACAGCTCCTTGTCGGGTTTTGAGATCACGACACCCATGACCGCGGCGGATCTGGCGGCCGCGGCCCTGACGCTCCCGGTCGCGGCTTTTCCCGTCGTCCTGACGGACGGTTCGGCGATGCTGTGCAGCAACGGGTTTTCCGCCTTAACTTCGGCGGCCGGCTTGTCCCGGCGTAGCCCCTTGAAAGCGGCCTGCCGGATGTTGCCGCCGTCGGTGAAGCCCGCAAATTCGATCTCCGCAACGAGTTCGGGCTTCAGCCAATGCACGTCGCGGGTCTTGGGCGGGGCGTTCTCGCCGCCGAACGGGCTCTTGTCCGAGGCCGCCGCCTTCAGCGCCGGCATCAGGCGCCGGACCTTGTCCTGCCCGAAGCCGGTGCCGACGATTCCGACAAAGGCGAGATGACCGTCGCGATGGACGCCAGCCATCAGGGAGCGGAATTTGCCGTTGGTGGTTTTCCAGCCGCCGAGCACCACTTCATGTCCGGCGCGGCATTTGGCTTTGGTCCAGTTCTCCGAACGGCCGGAGCGATAGGGCGCATCGAGCTTCTTGGAAACGATTCCTTCCAGCGACATCTGGCAGGCCGATTGCAGGATGGCGTCACCGCCGCTCTCGAAATGCTCGACATAGCGAATCTGCTTGGCTTTGGCGCCGGGCCGCGCTTCCAGCAACGCTTTCAGTCGCGCCTTGCGTTCGGCCAGCGGCAACGGGCGGAGATCCTCGCCATCCGCAAACAACAGATCGAAAGCGAAAAAGATCAGTTGATCGGTCTTCCCATCGGAAAGAGCGGCTTGCAGCGAGGAAAAATCCGGCACGCCATGATGATCGAGCGCAACGATCTCGCCGTCGATCAGCACGTCGGGCAATGCACCGCCCTCCCGGGCGATCGTTGCAAACTTTCCGGTCCAGTCCAAACCCTTGCGGGTCTTGAGCGCGGCTTTGCCGCCTTCGACGCGCAATTGAACGCGGTAGCCGTCGAACTTGATCTCGTGGCCCCAGCCCTCTCCACTGGGCGGGCGGTCGACCAGGGTACAGAGCTCGGGCGCGACGAAATCCGGCATCGCGGCAGCTTTCCTGGCTTTCTGTACATTCTTGGCCTTCGCGGTCTTCAGCGACACTCGCACGGATTTCGACGCGGCCTGCTTGTTCTCCGCCCGCGCTTCGGCCGCAGCGCCCTGGCTCGAATGCCAGACCGCGTTGGCCTTGCCGCGCCCGTTGCTGGCCAGCATGAACGGCTTCGGCGCCCGCCCCTTGCCTTCTGCGATCTGCTCCATCGAGCGGCCGGAGGCGACCGATTGGTCCTCGTCGAGTATATTGTTATCCTTGCCCTCCCGGGCGAATTCATCGCGGTGCTTGATCAGGAGCCAGTTGGTGCGCTTGCCGCCAAAGCGATCGCCGCGCATCCGCACCAGCACCCAGCCGCCATGCAGCTTGTCGCCATGCAGCGTGAATTTCAGATCGCCTTTCTTGAAGCCCTGCTCGGGATCATCGGACTCCCAATAGCCGCGGTCCCAAAGCTGCACCGTGCCGCCGCCATATTGTCCTTTTGGAATCGTGCCTTCGAAATCGCCGTAATCCAGCGGATGGTCTTCCACCTCGACCGCCAGACGCTTGTCATGCGGGTCGAGCGACGGACCGCGAGTCACCGCCCAGGATTTGAAGACGCCATCGAATTCCAGTCGCAGGTCGTAATGCAGGCGGGTCGCATCATGCCTCTGGATCACGAACCGCCGCTGTTTTGACGGTGCAATCTTGACCCGGCCGCTGGGCTCGGCGGTCTTTTCGAAATCACGCTTTTTTCGATAGGTGGACAGGCTTCCAGGCGACACGTGCAAGCTCCACGAAAGGGCCTATCGCTTCGTCCCGCATGGCAGCGGGATCCGAAACCCAAACCGTCAATATCTATTGAAGGTTCCAGAATTTCCCCGCCCTTGGCAAGCCGAAGTTTGCAATGGCCCTCGCACCTGAAAGAGGGCTTTCGGCAGCACGGCGCCGCAAGGCGGGTTGGGGCAACGCCGTCATCGCGAGGAGCCATGCGACAACGATGATGGGCTCCCCTATTTCTTGGTCTTTCGTTTCTTCGAGGTTTTCTTGGACGCTTTCTTGGAAGTTTTCTTCGAAGCTTTTTTGGGCACCTTCCTGCCTTCGGCCCGTGCCTCGGAAAGGCCGATCGCAATCGCCTGCTTGCGGCTCTTGACTTTTCGCCCGGACCGGCCGCTCTTCAATGTGCCCGCCTTGCGTTTCTTCATTGCGCGCTCGACGTCGGCGGATGCCTTCTTGGAATATCTTCGTGCCATGATGATTCTCTCCCGGTGGCGAGAAACCAATCATCGCGGCTGGCAAAAGTTCCGGATTTGCAGCCCTTTGCTAATCCGCCGAGCGCAGCCGATAGCCGATGCCGGTTTCGGTCAGCACGAATTGCGGCCGCTCCGGATCGACCTCGATCTTCTGCCGGAGCTGGCGCACATAGACCCGCAGATATTGTGCGTCGGTCAATTCATCCCACAGCTCCTTCAACAGAAACCGGTGGGTCAGCACCTTGCCGGCGTGCTGCACCAGCACGCGCAGCAATTCATATTCCTTGGGCGACAGCTTGACCTCGCGGTCGCCGACCTTGACGATGCGGCGCACCAGATCGACGGACAGATCGCCAGACCTAAACACCGGCCGTTCGCCGTGAACCTGCAACTGATGACGTAACGCCGCGCGCATGCGGGCCAGCAATTCATCCATCCCGAACGGCTTGGTGAGGTAATCATCGGCGCCGAGATCGAGCGCCTGGACCTTTCCGGCCTCGTCGCCACGGCTCGACAGCACCACGATCGGCACGCTGTCATTGCGCCCGCGGATCATGCGCAGCAATTCGTGCCCCTGGATATCCGGCAGGCCCAGATCGAGAATGATCAAGGCGGGATTCTGCGTCAGCAATTCGAGCGCGGCCTTGCCGTTGGGAGCTTCCAGGATCTCATACCCTTGCGTGCTCAGCCCCATCCGCAGCAATTTCCGGATCGGCGGCTCATCGTCGATGACAAGGACTTTTGCCGCTGGTGCGCTCATGCGGCGGTATCCAGTTTGGCGGCATCCGCCGCAATCGGCAATTTGATGGTCAGCACAGCGCCGCTGCGGTCGGTGCGGTTGGCCGCGGTGATCGTGCCATGCATCGCCTCGACAAAGCCGCGGGAAATCGCAAGCCCCAGGCCGGTCCCGGGACGAACGTGATCGCCCTTCTGGGCCCGGTAGAATTTGTCGAACACGCTTTCCAGTTCGGCCGGTGGAATGCCGTCCCCTTCGTCGATGATTTGCAGCAGCATCGAATCCCTGTCCCGACGGCTCCTGATCGATATCGTGGTGCCGGCCGGCGAATATTTCGCCGCATTGTCCAGCAGATTGAACAGCACTTGTTCGAACAGCACCGCGTCAAGCTCCAGCATCGGCATGTCGGATGCGAGTTCGAGCGAGACCCTGTGATGCGCCAGGATCTTTGCCGCGCGCCGCAACACGCTGCCGACGATCTCGCCGATATCCTGCCGCGCCGTATTCGGCACCACCGCGCCGGATTCCAGCTTGGTCATGTCGAGCAGATTGGCGATGAAACGGTTAAGGCGTTCGGATTCGTCAATCACCGTCGCCAGCAGGTCGCGCTTCTCGGATTCTGAAAGCCCGCCGCCAAGATCGCGCAGGGTGCTGGCGGCGCCGAGCACCGAAGCCAGCGGCGTCTTGAGGTCGTGCGAGATCGAGGTCAGCAGCGCCGAGCGCAACCGATCCGACTCGACGGTTCGCTTGACCCGATCCATATCCTCCACCAGCAGCACCCGCTCGATCGCAAGCGTGCCCTGGTCGACCAGCGCATCGAGCAGGCGGCGCTGGTCCGGCGTCAGCAATGGCCCGGTCCGATCATCGTCGATGCCGATGACGCCGATCGGCCCGCGCCCGGTTCGCATCGGAAGAAACAGGCGCTTGGCACCCGGCAAGGTATCCGAGCCGCGCCCGGCCGTGCGGTCGTTGCTCCACGCCCAGTTCGCGGCGGCCAGATCCGCCTTGTCGAGCTGGTCTTCGGGCGGATAGCCGGCCTTGACGGTCAGCGCGTGATCCTCCGGCAACAGCAGCACGACCCTCACCTTGAGCAGCAGCGCGATCTGGTAGGCGGTCGCCCACAGCACGTCATCCAGCGTCGCGGTGCCGGCGAGCTTGCGGCTGAAGGCATACAGCGATTCCGTGGTGCGGACCCTGCTGTTCGCGGTGATCGCCTGGGTGCGGACGCGCGCCGCAACGTTGGACACCAGGATCGCGATCAGCATGAAGAAGAAGAACGCCGCGACATTGGTCGGATCGGTGATGGTGAACGTATAGACCGGCGGCAGGAAGAAGAAATTGTAGCACAGCGAAGCCGCGACGCTCGCCAGCAGCGACGGCCAGAGACCGTAGCGGACAGCGACGCTGACGACGGCGGTCAGAAAGACCAGATCGACGTTCTCGATGCCGAAAAACGGCTGGATCAGCCTTGCGGCGCCGAGGCCGACGATCACGACCGCCAGCGCCATCAGATAGGGGCGCGGGTCGAACGGCTCTGGCCGGGCCGCGGTCTGAACCGGTGTTTTGGCTGGCGCCGTGGCCGGCAGATCGTCGCCGGCGATCACGTGGACGCTGATGTTGCCGGCTCGCCGCACCAGATCGTATACCACCGAGCCGCGGACCAACTCGAACCAGCGCGAGCGCGCCGCCTTGCCAATGATAATCTGGGTCACGTTATTGGCGTGCGCAAAGGTGATCAGATCGTCGGCAATACGACGGCCGACACCCGGAATGGTCACGGCTTCGCCGCCCAGCGCTTCCGCAAGGCGCAACGTGTCGGCCAGCCGGTCACGCTGCTCGTCGGACAGTTGCAGGCTGCGCCGCGTCTCGATGCTGACCGCGGTCCAGGGCGCATGCAGCCGGTCCGCCAGGCGCTTGGTGTAACGGACCAGCCCCGCCGAACGCGGATCCTCGCTAAGACAAACCAGGATCCGCTCGCCCGCGGCCCAGGGCCCGGCGATCGCGTTGGCCTGCATATGCGTCAAGAGCTGCTCGTCGACGCGCTCGGCGGTACGCCGCAACGCCAGTTCGCGCAGTGCGGTCAGATTGCCCGGCGAGAAATAATGGTCGAGCGCGCGTTCAGCCTGTTTGGGAACGTAGACCTTGCCCTCCTTCAGCCGCGCGATCAGGTCGTCCGGCGTCAGGTCGATCAGCTCGATCGCTTCGGCCCGGTCGAACACGGAGTCGGGCACGGTCTCGCGTACCCGCACATGGGTAATCTGGGCGACGACGTCGTTGAGGCTCTCGATATGCTGGATATTGACCGCGGTGTAGACGTCGATGCCGTGGGAGAGCAGTTCCTCGACATCGAGATAGCGCTTCGGATGACGGCTGCCCGGCGCATTGGTGTGGGCGAGTTCGTCGACCAGCGCGAGTTGCGGATGGCGCGCAATCAGCGCGTCGATATCCATCTCCTCAAGCACCTGATCCCTGTAGGGGATCCGTTTGCGCGGAACGACCTCGAGGCCCTGCAGCAGCGCCTCCGTCTCCGCCCGGCCGTGGGTCTCGACCACGCCGACCACCACATCGACGCCGGCCTTCAGCTTGGCATGCGCGCTCTGCAACATCTCGTAGGTCTTGCCGACGCCGGGAGCGGCGCCGACAAAGATCTTGAGCCGGCCGGACTGTTCGCTCTCGCGCCGCACCGTCTCCAACAGCGCTTCCGGCGAGGGCCGTTTATCGGGATCGCGGTGCTGATTTGCCATAAGGCATTATAGTCCTCACGCCGCACCGGGCCTAGCTTACTTTATTTGGAAGCAGCAAGATCAAGCGCGAGATTGAGTGCCAACACGTTAACGCGCGGTTCGCCCAGTATGCCTGCGAGGCGGCCGGCGGTCTTCTCGGCGATCAACGCACGGAGGCGATCTTCCGGCACATTCCGGGCCTTCGCGACACGCGGCACCTGGAACATCGCCGCCTCCGGCGAGATATCGGGATCAAGGCCGCTGCCCGAGGTGGTGACGAGATCGATCGGCACCGGCTGCGACGGATTCTCGGCCTTGAGCCTGTCGACGTCTTCCTTGAGCCGGTCGCTCAGCGCCTTGCTGGTCGGGCCAAGGTTGGAGCCGCCGGAATTGGCCGCGTTGTAGGGCGCCGGCACCGTCTTGGTGGAGTCATTCGGATCCGGCGCCACCGTCGCCGAGGGACGGCCATGAAAATATCCGTCGCCCTTGAACTCCTGCCCGATCAGGGCGGAGCCGACCACCTTGCCGTCCCGCTCGATCAGGCTGCCGGCCGCCTGCTTCGGAAAGATCACGCCGGCGATCGCCGTCATCGCGAGCGGATAGGCGAGGCCCGTAATCAGGGTCAGAACCAACAGGACAATGATGGCGGGGCGAATTTCTCGAAGCATGGTGTGTCTCCTGTTTCTTCGTCATTGCGAGCAAAGCGAAGCAATAAAGCAATTCCCGTCGGTCATTCCGGGGCGATGCGAAGCATCGAACCCGGAATGACGAACACGAATTTCCTACGTGCTTGCATGACAATTCAAGCCAGATTCAAGGCGGCGACCACGAGGTCGATGGCCTTGATGCCGATGAAGGGAATGATGATGCCGCCGACGCCATAGATCATCAGGTTACGGCGCAGCAGCGCCCCGGCGCCGATGGCGCGATAGGCCACACCCTTCAGCGCCAGCGGGATCAATGCGATGATAATCAGCGCATTGAAGATGATCGCCGACAGGATCGCGCTTTGCGGGCTCGCCAGATGCATGACGTTGAGCACGCCGAGCTGCGGATAGAAGGTCAGGAACATCGCCGGAATGATGGCGAAATATTTCGCCACGTCATTGGCGATCGAGAACGTCGTCAGCGCGCCGCGCGTCATCAACAGCTGCTTGCCGATCTCGACCACTTCGATCAGCTTGGTCGGATTGGAGTCGAGATCGACCATGTTGCCGGCCTCGCGCGCAGCCTGGGTGCCGGTGTTCATGGCGACGCCGACGTCGGCCTGCGCCAGAGCCGGCGCGTCATTAGTGCCGTCGCCGCACATCGCGACCAGCTTGCCCTTGGCCTGTTCGTCGCGGATCAGCTTCAGCTTGTCCTCCGGCGTCGCCTGCGCCAGGAAATCGTCGACGCCTGCTTCCGCGGCGATCGCCGCTGCCGTCATCGGGTTGTCGCCGGTGATCATCACGGTGCGGATACCCATGCGCCGCAGTTCGGCGAAGCGCTCGCGGATGCCGCCCTTGACGATGTCCTTGAGCTGGACCACGCCGAGCAGGCGGCCGTCCTTGGCTACCGCGAGCGGCGTGCCGCCGGCTTTCGCGATTTCGTCCGATATCGCGCGGATTTCCCGGTCGATATCGGAGTTGATCAACGGCTGCAGCGCCCGGACATTGTTGCCGGACGCGACGGTCAGCGCGTCGCCGCCATTGACATAGTTCAGGATCGCATCAACCGCGCCCTTTCGCACCGACGATGCTCCGGCATCGACGCCGCTCATGCGGGTTTGCGCCGTGAACGGAATGAAAGTCGCGGCCAGCTCCGCCATGTCGCGGCTGCGGATACCGTATTTCTCTTTCGCAAGCACGACGATGGAGCGTCCCTCGGGCGTCTCGTCGGCCAGCGACGCGAGCTGCGCCGCATCGGCCAGTTCCTGCTCGGTGACGCCCTGAACGGGGCGAAACGCGGTCGCCTGCCGGTTGCCCAGCGTGATGGTGCCGGTCTTGTCGAGCAAGAGCGTATCGACGTCGCCGGCGGCTTCGACCGCACGGCCCGACATCGCCAGCACGTTGAACCGTACCAGGCGGTCCATGCCGGCAATGCCGATCGCCGACAACAGCGCGCCGATGGTGGTCGGAATCAGCGTCACGAACAGCGCGACCAGGACGACCACAGAAATCGAGCCGCCGGCATAGCTCGCATAGCTCGGAATCGTGACGGTTGCGAACACGAAGATGATGGTCAGGCCCGCGAGCAGGATGTTGAGCGCGATCTCGTTCGGCGTCTTCTGCCGTTCCGCGCCTTCCACCAGCTTGATCATGCGGTCGATAAAGGTCGACCCTTGCGCGGCCGTGATGCGGACCCGGATCCAGTCCGACAGCACCTGCGTGCCGCCGGTCACCGCCGAGCGGTCGCCGCCAGATTCTCGGATCACGGGCGCGGACTCGCCGGTGATCGCCGCCTCATTGACCGAGGCGACGCCCTCGATCACTTCACCGTCCGAGGGGATATTGTCGCCGGCCTCGACCAGGACGATATCGCCGACCTTGAGGCTGGTGCCCGGGACCAAACGATAGGTGTTGTCCGAACCCGACACCAGCTTGGCCTGGCTCTCGGTGCGCGTTTTCCTGAGCGACTCGGCCTGGGCCTTGCCGCGGCCTTCGGCGACGGCTTCGGCGAAATTGGCGAACAGCACCGTAAACCAGAGCCACAGGATGATCTGGAAAGTGAAGCCGAGATTCTCTCCACCCGTCACCAGGTCGCGCAGGAAGATGACGGTCGTCAGCGCCGCGACGATCTCGACCACGAACATCACCGGGTTCTTGATCATCAACCGCGGATCGAGCTTGGCGAAGGCCGAGCCGAGCGCAGGCAAAACGATCTTCGGATCGAGCATCGCCGAGACCGGCACCCGTTTCTGCAGTTTCATGGTTTCCATGGACGTAACTCCGAAATGAGATCGATCAGAACAGGGTGTTGGCGTTCATCGCGAGATGCTCGACGATCGGTCCGAGCGCCAGCGCCGGAAAGAAGGTCAGGCCGCCGATGATCAGGATCACGCCGACGACCAGGCCGACGAACAGGCCGCCGGTCGTCGGCAGCGTGCCGGCGGATGGCGGGATCGATTTCTTGCCCGCGAGCGAGCCGGCCAACGCCATCGCCGGAACGATCATGAAGAAGCGGCCGACGAACATCGAACTCGCCAAGGTCAGATTGTAGAAGAAGGTATTGCCGGTGAGGCCTCCGAAGGCCGAGCCGTTATTTCCGGTCGCGGAGGTGAAGGCATAGAGCACCTCCGTGAAACCGTGCGGACCGGAATTGGCCATCGAGGCGACCGCCGAAGGAAGCACCACGGCCACTGCGGTCCAGCCCAGATACATCAGCGGCAGCACCAGGATGGCGAGCATCGCCATCTTGACCTCGCGCGCCTCGATCTTCTTGCCGACATATTCCGGCGTGCGGCCGACCATCAGGCCGGCGACGAAGATCGCCAGCACGACGAACAGCAGCATGCCGTAAAGCCCGGCGCCGACGCCGCCGATGATGATCTCACCGAGTTGCATATTGATCAGCGGGATCATGCCGCCAAGCGCGGTGAAGCTGTCATGCATCGCATTGACGGCGCCGCAAGAGGCGGCTGTCGTGATCACCGCAAACAACGACGAGGCGGCGATGCCGAAGCGGACTTCCTTGCCTTCCATGTTGCCGCCGGTCAGGCCGAGCGAGCTCAGCATGGTGGTGCCATTGGCTTCGGCCCAATAGGCGACGGCGACGCCGGCGATGAACAATACGCCCATCACGGCCAGGATCGCCCAGCCCTGCTTCTGATTGCCGACCATGCGGCCGAACACGTTGGTCAGCGCGGCGCCGAGCGCGAAGATCGAAATCATCTGCACGAAGTTCGACAGCGCCGTCGGGTTCTCGAACGGATGCGCGGCATTGGCGTTGAAGAATCCGCCGCCATTGGTGCCGAGCATCTTGATCGCGATCTGGGACGCGACCGGACCGACCGCGATGGTCTGGTTGGCGCCTTCCAGCGTCGTTGCATCGACATAGGCGCCTAGCGTCTGCGGAATGCCCTGCCAGACCAGGAACAGCGTGTAGACGACGCAGATCGGCAACAGCACATAGAGCGTGCAGCGCGTCGCATCGATCCAGAAATTTCCGATGGTGCGCATCGAGGAGCGGGAAAAGCCGCGGATCAGCGCCACCGCGAGCGCGATGCCGGTTGCCGCCGACAGGAAATTCTGATGCGTCAGCCCCAGCATCTGCACCAGATAAGACAGCGTGCTCTCGCCGCCGTAATTCTGCCAGTTGGTATTGGTGATGAAGCTGATCGCGGTGTTGAAGGAAAGATCCTCCGCGACCGCCGACTGTCCCGCCGGATTGAACGGCAACAACGCCTGCAGGCGCATCAACGCATAGATAATGACAAAGCCGCCGACATGGAACAGCAGCATCGCGACCGTATAGGTCAGCCAATGCTGCTCGCGCTTCTCATCGACGCCGCCGATCCAGTAAATTCCGGCCTCGACCGGCCGCAGCAGCGGCGAAAGAAAGGTGCGCTCACCATTGAAGACGCGGGTCATATATCCGCCGAGCGGTTTAACCAGCGCGATCACAATCGCGCAGTACAGAAATATTTGAATCCAGCCAATGACGGTCATCGGAGTCTGCCTTTAGGATTTGCGCGGGAAACGATGCGGCAACGGTCAGAACCGCTCGGGCCGCAGCAGGGCGTAGGTCAGGTAAAACAACAGGCCCAGCGACACGAGACCGGCCAGGGAATAATCGAAAATCATCGTTGTTCTCCTTCAAGGCGCTTTCGAGCGAACGGATGCCGGGCCGCACAAGAAAACGCGTTAGAAACTCAAAGCCGCTCGCAAGCGTAGCCGTAGCCGATCGCCGCCGCGAAGAAGGCGAAGCCGAGGGCGAGCATGAGGATGTCCAGCATCCGATTCTCCTATGCGATGGGAGCGGAAGACCAAAACGACGGCTTCTCGCCACTGTCGGGTGCTGAGGTGCCACCTGCCGCATAGGTTTTCGAGACGGAGCCCATACCGATGTTATAGGAATCTTATAAAGACCGGCTGTCCGGCGGCGCCCCGTCAGCGACGGGTTCGAGCCCGCCGGCGTTTATGAAACCCCTATATTTCAGCCCGCCGCTTCATCTCGCTTTCAAATGCCGGTTTGCCCATCTTGCCTGAGACGACCGCGGATTGCGGCCGTGGCTGTGTGGGATTGCACGATGCGGCTGCTTTCAGAACGCTATGATCCTGATGAACTCGGTAACCGGCTCCGGGAGGCGCATGCCGTGACCACGGGGCTGATGTCCGAGATCGTCGGACAAACATGCCGGCGTTTTCCGTCCATGGGACAAAGCGGCAAGACGGCGCGAATCGAAGAGCTGATCCATTGCGAAGCATGGGTCGACGCAGCGCTTGCGCTGATCGATCTGGAACTGCCGCAATGGCAGGTCCGGCGCCTCGTCTATGACGAGGGCGAATGGCATTGCGCATTATCGCGCGAGCGCGAGCTTCCCGAGTGGCTGGATCAGTCGATCGAATCCCGTCACGCGGATCTGGCGCTGGCAATTTTGAGCACCTTCATCGAAGCTCAGCGCCTGACTGTACCATCCACCAGACCGAGCGTGCCCGCGGTGCCGAGCGAGCGAAGTGCATGCTACGAGCCGCTCTGCAGCGACAATTTCGCCTGACGGCAATGTCTTGAGGCCCGTGTTTTAAGGCATTGTTCTATAGCCCTCGCAACCTCGCTCGTTTGAAATGGCACTCGACAGCAAAACCCTCTACGTCATCACGCGGTTCGGCCTGCGCATCCTGGTGCTTTGCGCGGTTTCGGCTTTCGCCAAAGTGGGCTTCGGACGCAGTCTCGCAGCACTTCTGCTGCTATCCGTCATGGTCTGCATCGTCACCGCCGTCATGCGCAGAGAACCGCCATTCTCGGGCACGCTGACCAACTGGGATGAAGCCGCCGTCTATGGCCTGCTCTGCGCCTTGACCGCCGCTATCAACCAGTCGGCGTCCTTGTGAGGCCCGGCCTTCACAGTCATCCCTTCAATGCCCGATGCACCCCGATCCCTACACCTCCCTTATGAAATCGAGATTGCCCCGCTCTCGAATTCCTATGCGATCTCTTTGATATCTCGATCACCACAAAGAAGGTTGTGCGAATGTTTCCAGAGCGTTTGCGCAACGATCAGGAGAAGACCGTGAAGAGCATTGAAGAGCCTCCATCGTACACGGCCAACACTGTCATCATTGGACGAAACAGCAGGGGCAATTGGGTTGCCCAGGAACTGAATGGTCTGTTCGGCGGGCTGTTCGTCAACCGCGCGCAGGCCATGAAATATGCGTTGTTCGAGAACGGACATCATCCGGAAACGATCGTCCTGACCGCCGACATCATCGAACTCGACATGCATCATAGGGTAACTGTTCTCCCCGAAACGATCGGCTCCATCGCTATTGTCCGCAAAGCGGCGTAACCATGACGGCCGGAACGCAACCGCTCCATTGGCTTGGCGGGTTCATTGCCGATCTCCCGACGCCGTTCGACGACCGCGATGGGATCGATTGGACGGCTTTCGAGATGCTGTGCGAGCATCAGATCGCATCGGGTGCGACCGCGATCGTCGTCAACGAAACCATGGGCGAAGCCTCGACGCTCAGCGCGGAAGAACACCGGCAAATCATCCGGACCGCCGTGAAGATAGCGCGCGGAAGAATAGCCGTCATCGCCGGCGCCGGCTCCAATTCGACAGGCCAGGCGATGGAATTGACCGCCTTAGCCGAGGCCGAAGGCGCCGACGCGATAATGTCGGTCGTGCCGTATTACAATAAGCCGATACAGGCGGGAATTCTGGCCCATTTCCAGACCATCGCGGCCTCGACCGGGCTTCCGATCGTTCTGCACGACAATCCCTCGCGCACGATGCGCGAGATCTCCGAAGAAACGCTCCTGCGGCTTTCGGAGTCGCCGCAATTCATCGGACTTAACGAATCGACCGGAAGCGTACCCCGCCTGTTTCGCCTGCGATCGATGTTACCTGCGCATTTTCGATTGCTTTGCGGAAGCGACGCCAATGCCGTGGCCTACCTCGGATGCGGCGGAGACGGCTGCATCTCGATGGTGGCTAATCTGTTTCCCGACCTGTGCCGCCGCCATTACGATTGCGGCATGACCGGCAACCTGCGGGCTTCGGGAAACGCCCCCAGCCGTCTGGCGGCGCTCGGCATATTGTTGGCGGAGGATTCGCCGGTGGCGGCGCTGAAATACGGCATGAGCCTTCTCGGCTTCATGCGGCCGAAGGTGAGACTGCCGCTCGTCGAGCTTGGCGCGAATGCCAGGGAAGCGATCGCGCTAGCCATGATGGCCTTCGGCGAAACCGATCACGACGACAAATCCAGCCGTTCTGCCGGCGCGCAGCACAAGCCGTGTACAGCGGCCGCGGCAAAGGCGGCTTCGCTCCGCTATCGACGCTCGACCGGCGTGAAGTGGTCATCATCAATCCGGAGCCAATCATGATTGGGCCCGCGAACCCTGAATTCGCGCTCGATGCGGCGAAGCTTGGCTGCCGTGACGAGCCTGAGCGCGGCGGCGAACAACACCCTGGTGCCGCGCAGGGCGCGATTGACAAAGGCGCGGGCGGATATGGCCGAACCGCTTCCAAAGCGGTAGTCGCCTGGACGCAAATTCTGGAGATTTGGGCGGCGATCGAATGTCGGTTCAGGTAGCCGGTACCTGGTAAAGACCGAGGTCATCTTCTGTTTCCTATGCCTGCTGCATCGGGAACATGCGTCAAGAAGCATAGGAATTCGAGACGACCCGTTTCCGGCCGCCATAGGAGCGCCATAGGCGCGCCGATACGGACGTCGCGCGTCAGCTATTCATTTGGTCTTTATGCCGCCCTTATACGGCGCGCCGTCGAGCCATCTCGAATTTACACGCGCTCCGGATTTAACATGGACGTAGGCGCGGGCGATCGATCGGCGCGCTGGAATGACCGCCATGTCCATGAACGCGATGACTTACCGAAAAAAGATTAAAGGCGCGGCATCCGGGCAGGAACTGTCGTCCGAGCCGCTCACACCTGACACCATCGCGAAATGCAAGCGCTCGGCGGCTGCGCGGTTTCAGCGGCCCGGTCCGGATATTCTCAACGAAACGATCCCAGTGTTCTTTATTGGCCGCAATCAAAACGGTTTCTGGGTTGCACGCGATGCGGAAGGAAAGTTTGGCGGTCTGTTCTGGTCCAGGGTAGCTGCGCTTCGCTTTGCCAGCAGCGTTCGGCCCGGCGGATGCGCCACCGTCTTTCCGCAAGCCCGCTTCGAGCTTGATATCGGAAATGCCGGCAATCCACTGATTTCCTGGCTGGAGACCGCCAGGCGCTTGCTCGTGCGCGAAGTATAAAGCAGCAGGATTGCCGGGACGCGGTCATGAATTCTGTCGTATTCGGAACGGAACGGCCCAATAAAACGCTGCTCGCCTGGCAGCTTGCGTTGCTGCGATTTGCGGTGACGCTGGACAATAACGATCGGCTGGCGGTCCTAGCCGTCGCGGGTGAAATCGACAGGCTAGGGCTGGACGGCGGAGGATCTGACTTCAGGTTCTTCCGGAAGACCAGCGTTGAGCTTTGCGCATCGATCGCAAATCCGGACGAGGCCGGCTCGCAACGTCTGCATCAGTATCTCGTGCGGATCGATGACGAGCGGTTGAGGCGCAGTTTCGCAGCCGCAACAGGGCATGACGGCCGACTGGAAAAGCCTTCCGTCAAACGGCCGGCCGGACCTGGCGACCGCCTGTGGCATGGCCTCGCCTCCCGGGCGCTGCCCACAAGCAATGGAACCTGATCCAGCCCTGCAAGATTTTTCGGCTCTGATTGAATCTGAGCCGGCGCTGATATTTTTCTAAGTCTTCTCCATGCAGTCTTCGATGAAGAACCAACGTTCATCTCCAACCAGTCCCTTCGTCTTTACCTCCTTGCGGCAGGCTTTGAGCCTAGGTCTGTTGGCCGTCCATCTGGCCTTCATTTCCTTTAGTTTTTCAATGGTGAGCCTGACCCGCGAAGGCTTTGCGGCGGGAGACCCCGAAATTGTCGCAGCAGGCGCCGGCGCGGTCGTTTGAGCCAATGCCATGCCGGGCACATCTGCGATCAGCAACATTGCGGCGAGGCAAAGGGCGGCGCGAGACATGAAAATTCTCCGATTTTGATTGTTTGTTTCAATGAAAGAGGCAGGCCGCACGTCATTCGTTCGGCGGCCTGCGATAATCCGATCAGAAAATCTTGACCGCGCTTTCCAGCGTCTTCCACACGCCCCATACAAGCGGGACGCAGACGAAGGCCCAGAACAGAGCGGCTTTCACATCCAGTCCGCCCTTGCCGATGCCGAACGAACCTGTCGGCGCCCCCGCCCCTCCGGCCGTCGATGCCTTCAGTTTGGCGGTATCGCCGTCACTCATCTGGTGTTTCGACTCGACCGGCTTGATCAAAGAGTTGCAGATCAGGCCGACGACGAGCAACCCGGCCAGAATGTACATCGTGCGGTCATAGACCAGCGCCCGTTCGACGCCGATCTGGAGCTGCGCGTCCCTGATATAGCCGACCAGCAGCGGACCGACGACGCCGGCAGTGGACCACGCCGTCAACAGACGGCCGTGAATGGCGCCGACGAACTGCGTGCCGAAGATGTCGGCGAGATAGGCCGGAATGGTGGAGAAGCCGCCACCATACATGGTGAGGATGACGCAGAACGCCGCGACAAACAGCGCACGCGAGCCCATATGGGCGAAACTCGGCGCCAGCGCGTAGAGCACGATGCCGAGAATGAAGAACGTATAATATGTGTTCTTGCGTCCGATCTTATCGGAAAGCGACGCCCAGAAGAAACGACCGCCGATGTTGAAGAGAGAAAGAAGGCCGACAAAGCCCGCGGCGATGGTCGCGATCGCGGCCTTTTGCGTACCGTCGAGCGCGGCAAAACCGAGATCGGGCTTGCCGATCAGCGAGCCGCCAAAAATCTCCTGCAACATCGGAGACGCCATCGCGAGCACGCCGATGCCGGCCGACACGTTCATGCACAGCACCATCCAGATCAGCCAGAACTGCGGCGTCTTGTGCGCCTGTTCGAGATGAACATTCCCGCTCGATATCATCGCGCTGGATTTCGCCGGCGCGCTCCAGCCATCGGGCCGCCAGCCCGCGGGCGGCACGCGATAGCCAAACGCGCCGATCATCATGAACACGAAATAGATCACCGCCATGACCAGGAAGCTTTGCCACGCGCCGACCGAGCTTGATGACTTGAAATAATTGATCAGGATATTGGCCAGCGGCGAACCGATCATCGCGCCGCCGCCGAAGCCCATGATGGCCATGCCCGTCGCCATGCCGCGCCGGTCGGGAAACCACTTCACCAGGGTCGAGACCGGCGAGATGTAGCCGAGCCCGAGACCGACGCCCCCGATCAGGCCAAGGCCAAGCCACATGAGCCAGAGCTGGTGAACATAGACGCCAAGCGCGGAAAGGGCGAAGCCGCCTGACCAGCATAGCGCCGCCACCACGCCGGCCTTGCGCGGTCCGGCCCGTTCCAGCCAGCCCCCGAACATGGCCGCCGACAGGCCGAGCACGACGATTCCGATCGTAAAGATCATCAGCAGGTTGGTGACCTGCCAGTCGCAGGTGGTCGTGAAGAGATCGCCGATCACCGATTGATTCGGACATGAAACCGGCTTGTCGATGCCGATCGCGCGCGATAGCGGCAGCCAAAACACGCTCAGGCCATAGGCCATGCCGATGCACAGATGAATGCAAAGCGCCGCCGGCGGGACCAGCCAGCGGTTGAAGCCAGCGGCCGCAACCGTTCGCTCCTTGTCGAGGAAACCTGTGTCCGCAGCCGGCACACGTCCGGCGCTACTGATTATCGTCATTGAAACCTCCCCTACAGCCGCCCTTTAGCGGGCGTGTCTGCCTTCAGCGATCCCATCTTCAGCCCATCGCGGCCATCAACCTTGCTGTTGCTGCTCCGCACAATCTCGATGCGCCGGGATCGCAAGGCGCCTTCGAAACGTCTAACACCTCGTGCGGCGCATTATGCCCGCCACACCCGCCACCGCTGGCAACCCCGATTCACGAACACCGCCGTTACCAACCGCGTGTCTGCCATCAGCGCGACCTAACTCTCCGCACCCCGCAGAGAATGAGGAATTGGGACAGAAGCCGGGCTTTAAGTCGATAGGAAAAAGGTAGCGGATCACAAATTTAGCAACCACTCGCTATTGCGGTGCGGCATCGGCAAGGCCCGCGATCCTTTCGATCAGGAACACGATCCGGCGTTCCGCGCGCTCCGTGATCTCGACCTTGTCGCCGGTCTCCCGCATCAGGTTCGGGATATCGATCACCGATAACGGATCGGTGCAAATGATCTCCAGGAAATCGCCCGGCGGAACCGCCTTGAGCGCCTTGCGCGTTTTCAGCGCCGGCAACGGGCATTTGAGTCCGCTGAGATCGAGTTTGATCGTGGCCATGCCCGAACATGACGAAGGCGGACCGCGTCGTCAACGCCAGTCATCTCATGCTCCGGAACCGACACCATGACCGTTATTGCGAGGAGCCAACGGGTCGCGTGTGTGCGCCCGATGACAGGTTTTGCGACGAAGCAATCCAGTTCTGGACGGCGCTTTGCGCCGACCCGTTGGCTCGCAATGAAGGCGCTATTTCGTTCATGCTCCAAGGCGCTTTATATCGGCCGACCGGCAATGTCATGCTACCCTGCCGGGATGATGAAGACGGAAAAGGCGCCCGCCGTAAAACCACGCAAGAGCAAAGACCGCGATGATTAAAATTCCGGGCGTTCTGCTCGCCGGCGGCCTGTCGCGGCGGATGGGTGGCGGCGACAAGCCGATGCGCCGGATCGGCGGCCGCACCATCCTGGAGCGCGTGATCGCGCGGCTGAGCCCGCAATGCGACGGGCTGGTCCTTAACGCCAATGGAGATCCCGCGCGTTTTGCAGGTTTTGGCCTGCCCATTATTCCTGACACCGTCGAAAACTTTCCAGGACCGCTCGCCGGCATCCTCGCCGCGCTCGATTGGATCGCGGCCAGGCGGCCCGAGGTTTCCTTTATGCTGAGCGCCGCGGCAGATTGTCCGTTCCTGCCGCACGATCTGGTGACGCGGCTATATGAGGCGCTCGTGCAGGAGAATGCGCAGCTTGCGGTCGCGGCGTCCGGCGGGCAGTCGCATCCGGTGATCGGATTGTGGAGCGTTGCGCTGCGCGACGAGCTCCGCCATGCGCTGGTCGTGGAGGATGTCCGCAAGATCAGCCGCTGGACCGCGCGCTACAGATTGGCGACCGTCAGCTGGCCGGCGACACCGCTCGATCCCTTCTTCAACGCCAACACCACGGACGACATCACGGAGGCAGAACGGCTGGCGGCGCTGGATGAAACCTGAACGCCAGCTAAAACCTGAACACCTACCTACTTCACCAGGCCGAGCTCGCGGAAATAGCGCAACACGCCGGGATGGATCAGTGCTTCCTCCGGCGCGGCGGCGACGGTGTTTTCGGCCGTGGTTTCGCAGGCCTGTGCGAGCTTTTTGCAGAACGCGGCCTCCACTCCGCGCAGCGTCTTCGCCAGGCGATAGGCGACGTCATCCGGCAGGGTCTCGCGCACCAGAATGAAGCTCCAGGAACCGACCGAATTAATCGGTGCGGTCTGACCGGGATAGCTGCCGGATGCGACCGTCAGCGGCTTGAGGAAAGAATGCCTGATGCGAATGCGCGCGATCTCTTCGGCGTCGGGGGCGATGAAGCGCGCGCCGCCAGGACTTGTCGCAATCGCGGTAAAGCCGGGCCAGCCGACGCCGGCGCCCCACAGCGCCGCGACGCGCCCGTCGAGCACCATCGCCGGTCCGTCGCCGGCGTGGTCGAGATAGACGGATTTGAAATCCTCATCCTGCTTCAGGCCGAGCCCGTCGAGAATGTAGCGCGACAGGATCGGCAGGCCGGAGCCCTTGGCGCCGAATGCGATCGGCTGGCCGACCAGATCGCGAATGGTCTTGTAGGGACTGTCCGCGCGCACCACGAACATGCCAGGACTTGAATACATCGCGGTCAGGATTTTCAGATGGGCGCGCGGCCGCCCGATCCCCATGAACGCTTCATAGGAAGGCTCTCCCGAGACAGTCGCGATATCGATCTCGCCGGCCTCCAGCAGTGGGATGTTCTCGTTGCTGCCCTTGGTGTTGCGCGGCTCGATCGACAAGGCCGGATCGGCCTCGTTCATGACGGCGGCAAAGGCGTTGCCGTAAAGCGGGAAGCCGCCGCCCGGCGTCGCCGTCCCGAACCGGATTGCGGTGTTTGAAATGGTCTTGTCTCCATCCTGAGCCGTGGCGCCGGTCATCAGCAACGCCATCGCAACGCAAACAAGCTGGACAATCTTCATCCTGGCCTCGGGGATCTTGCTGCGAGGAACGACGAATGGCCGCGCGGCGGATGTTGTAGGCAGCCACGCGATTTTATGAAAGCATAGGTTGCAATAACGACAATAAAAATATCGGGAGGGAAAATGATCGGATTTCTGCGTTCCGCTTTATTCGGTTTGGTTTGCCTTTTCAGCCTTACTATGGCTGGCGCGCCGTCCTCCGCCGCCGATTATCCGAACCGTCCGGTGCATTGGCTGGTCGGATTTGCGGCCGGCGGACCGGTCGATCTGGTGGCGCGGATCATGAGCCAATGGCTGTCGGAGCATTTCGGCCAGCAATTCGTGGTCGAAAACCGCGCCGGCTCCGGCGGCAATATCGCCGCCGCGGCCGCGATCAATTCCACGCCGGACGGCTACACGATCCTGTTCGACGCGCCCAACAACGCCATCAGCACCTCGCTCTACAAGCATCTGTCCTACGACTTCATCCGCGACACCGTGCCGGTCGCCAGCATCATGCAGCTGGCCAACATGCTCGTGGTGTCGAATGCGTTGCCGGTCAAGAACCTTCAGGAGTTCATCGACTATTGCAAGGCCAATCCCGGCAAGGTGTCCTATGCCTCGTCCGGCTATGGCACGTCGGTTCACATGTCGGCGGAACTGTTCAAGGCGATGGCCCATGTCGAGATGGTGCATGTGCCCTATCGCGGCTCGGCGATCGCGTTTCCCGATATTATTTCCAACAAGGTGCAGCTGATCTTCGACAATTTGCCGACCGCGCTGGAACAGGCGCGGGCCGGCAGCGTGCGCGCGCTCGGCGTCACCTCGCCGCAACGTTGGCCCGGCGTGCCCGACATCCCCGCGATCGCCGAAGCCGTACCGGGATTTGAGGCGGTCGGCTTCTACGGCATCTCCGCGCCGAAGGGCACGCCGCCGGAGATCGTTGATATCCTCAACCGGGCGGTTAACGAAGCCTTGAAAGACCCCAAACTGGTCGCGAGGCTGACCGAGGTCGGCGGCATCCCGCGACCGATGACGCCGGTGGAATTCGGCAGGCTGATTTCGGACGAAACCGAAAAATGGCGCAAAGTGGTCGAATTTTCCGGCGCTTCCGTAGAATAGAGCATGATCCGGACCCGGAGGGGCCGCGGTAGCGCAAAGCGGGCACTGGTTTTCCCCTGCGACAAGCGCGGAACGCGTTAGCGCAGGAAGATCCTGCTCAAATAATCCAAGCTATCGCACTCTGGCCGGAAAGAGTGCCATGCCATTGCGGGATCGCCAGCCGCATTGTAAGGGGAGCAGCACCGTTGCCGAGCCGCTTTCCGCGGCCGCCCGCGGCGGGGCCTGTAGCTCAATGGTTAGAGCCGGCCGCTCATAACGGTCTGGTTGCAGGTTCGAGTCCTGCCGGGCCCACCAACTCCGTTAAGTCCTCGGCGAACGAACGCATTGCGATAGCCAAGATGCGCCCGTGACAGAGAGCTCCGAAGCTGAACTTTATGTGCCGGTCGCGCGTTCGACTCCATGTTGCCTGTTCCGAAGCCAACTCGGGCGATCTGGTTGGCATTCGGCAGCGATCGCCATAGGCTTGATCGACCGCAAATCGAATCTCGGCGTAGCAATGGGTATTCTGCTGGCATTCGCGCCATTTATTGTATTCGCCATTGTCGACAGACTCGTCGGAACGACGGAAGGGCTGGTTGCCGGCGCGCTCGTATCCGTTGGGCTGCTCTTGCGTGACTGGATCGCTCCGGGACGCATACCCAAGATTCTGGAGATCGGGACGGCCATTTTGTTTGGCGGGATGAGCCTGTACGCGGTGCTGGGAAAACCAGCCTGGTCGGTCATCGGCGTTAGGCTCTGCGTCGACACCGGCCTGTTCCTGATCGTTGTAGCTTCGCTCGTAATCGGCCGCCCGTTTACCTTGCAATACGCCCGCGAGCAGGTGGCCAAGGAATTCTGGATCAGCCCTGAGTTTATCCGCACCAACTACATCATTACAGGGGTATGGGCGCTTGCCTTCCTCGTGATGGTGATTGCCGAACTTGCACTGCTTTGCGTACCAGACATACCTCGGCGAGCGGGCGTTATCGCAATCGTTCTGGCGCTTGTCGGTGCGGTAAAATTCACCGGCTGGTATCCCGAACACATCAAGAGCATTTCGAAACCGTAAGCAGTTCTGGGCCGAGGGTGCGCGGGGGAACCTCGCGATGATGAACACATTACGGCTGGCGAAAATGCCCGGCGCAATCTCTCAAAAATTTCACGGACTTCGGGCCTCGGCGCGCTGCACAAGGTTCGATACGTATCCAGGAAGGCCCACCAACGAGATCAATAACTTACAGTGCCCGGCGATTTCTCTGCGGACCGTTTCGTGGACCGCTTCACAACTTCGCTTGTCACCGGGGGTAATGCCCCGAATCGGGCTCGGCGATGACCGCTAGGCCAAGGCCACCGACATACCCCAGCCAAACAGCGGCCAGGAACCGTTGGCGCCGTCCTCGACGGTGAAATGAAAATCCCTCAGGCATTTTGCATCAAGCATTCTCAGCATGTTCGAAACTACCCGCGCGTAAATACAAACGCTACCGGTGTGGGCCGGCAGCGTTTGCAACATTGGCGGATCAATTGGGGCGTCGGGCGGGGTCAGAATCCAAATTAATTGTCGACTAGGTTTAAGAAATTATACGCAACAGACAAATTTCATCCGAAGATCGCCGATCCCAGGCGCGGTCAAAATGTGTGCTGCAACTTCGCGGTAAAATTCCGTCCGACCTCCAACAGTGGATTGGTCAAGGTCTGTGGGTAGGCGACGTTGGCGAAGGTCGATGCGTCGACATAGGCGGTGTTGAAGATGTTTTCCACTCCGAGAATAAGCTTGGTATCGCCCAACTGAGGGGATATCAGTTTGCCTAGCTGCAGCGTCGCATAAACTTTCGGAATGGCGTAGCCGGACGTCTGGAATTCCTGCGACGGATCGATACGGTTTTTCGACGTTGCCCAATCGACCACCATGAGCACTGAATAGCTGCCGTCAAGATCAGCATATTGAAGCCCAACGCGACCGCGAAACGGCGCCAGGAACGGCAAAGGCGTGTTGGTCAGCGTATTGGTGCCGCGCAACGCGGTGAACGTATTGAAGAAATTGATGGTCGGAGTGGCCTGCCAACGCTCCTCGAGTTCTACGCCAGAAACCTCGGCCTTTCCGACGTTCTGCGATTCGGTAAACCCTGCAAGGCCGTTGAACGTCACAGGCACCGTTTGCAGGAAGTTGTCATAACGGGAATCGAAGCCTGTCACCTTCACGGTAGCTTCCGGAAGATGGAAGCGGAAGCCGCCCTCGTAGGTCACGCCGCGCTCCGGTTGAAGCGTCGGATTCGGAACCGTGGTTGCGCTCACAGCGTAGAGCTCTGAATTCGTCGGTTCTCGGAACGACGTTGCGACATCGGCAAGAAGATCGAGCATCGGCACCGCGCGATAGACAAAGCCGACGCTTCCCGTGGGAGCGGTATTGTCGACGTCGCTGTGGCCGATGAGCGCCGGCAGGACCGAAGCCGGCACAGGCGAAGTGTCGACATTCGTGTTGAACCAATCGAAGCGGCCGCCGGCGGAAAGTGTAAGCGGCGCGACCGGGGTCCATTCGTGCAAAACAAACGCTCCGACGTCGGATTGTCTTGAACCCGGTCCTGCCTTCTGATTCGGCGAATCGACGACGCTCGTCACGACGCCGGAGGCGTTGCGATTGACGGTTTCGCTGTATTGCTCGCTGCCGGGCCGGTCTTCGTGGAAACCATCGAAGCCGAATGTCGTCTTTGCAACTCCGAAGCCGGGCTGCGCCCAAGGGATTTCCCCCTGAAAGCGACCGCCAGTCTCCCATGGTCCGATGACGTGACTGGTAGAAGTCACGGTCTTGGTCGCGACGCCACTGGCATTGATAGTGTTGTTTATGGTTCGAAGGTAGGTGTCGTAATTATTGGCATAGACCGACGCCTCCACATGCTGAACAGGGCCGTCCAGATCCCCTTTATAGGAAAGACGGGCCAACTGCGTCCGGTTTGGATCCTGACGAACGATTAGATACGGAGCGCCCGGAGCGCCGCCGACGCCGCCGGCGCGGCCGTCGACCTCGTCGTAATCGCGCAGCGTCAGTTCCCAGCGTTGGCCCAAAGCCGGCGTATAGCCCAGCTTGAGGCTTCCCCCGATCGCGTTGTAATCGCTGTTCTGTGCTCTCCCGAGCGGAGTCTGGTAGTCGCCTCCCCAGCGGCCGGCAAAACCGCCCAGGAAATCGAATCCGCCGCCCGCGCCCTGTACCCAGTCATAAGTGCTCAAGGACTTTGCCGAACTGCCGTAACCGGCGGACCATCCGCCACCGGTGAACCGAAAGGGGCCGGACGGATCGCCGGTGGGCTCTTTGGTGACGATATTGACAAGCCCTGTCAGCGCTTCGCTTCCGTAGATCACCGAGGCCGGCCCGCGAACGACCTCGACCCGATCTATTTCCTCGGGAGAAAAGTAATTCAGCTGCAATGTGTTTCGGCCACGAAAGCGGTCGCCGTCGACATAGAGCGGCGAGCGAAAACTGTTGGAACTGAATCCACGGAGGTAGATTTGCCCTCCGATACCGCCCGCTCGCGCAATCGACACGCCGGGAACGGTAGCCAGCACGTCAAGCAATCCGGCTGGCGACGTCTGCTCGATCTGATTGTGCTCGATGACGGTGATGCTCTGGTTGACGGGATGCGTAATCGTTGGCTCTGCGAATTGTCCGCCGAGCGGCTGCAGCGAGTCGCTACCGGGATTCGGTTTGACGCCCTGCGCCGCGACATTGGACGCAGATGGTTCGGATCCGGTGCCGCGCGAGCGGCTGTTGGCTACCGCGGTCGAGCGGGCGTGCGAGCGTGCGGCAGGCGCTGCGGCACGGCGTGGCTTCTGATTTTTCGGCACATCGATGGTGACGGGAGGCAGCGTGGAGGGTGCCGTCTGGGCCTGTGAACTCGAAATCTCAAGACCGCCGAGTCCGAGAACGCCAGCATTCGTGAATGCAACACCCAACAGGAAACGCCGCGCCGAACGCGCTAAGACAATCGCCACCATGATCCCCCAAGAATACCCGGACACGCGAGCGCCTCGCTTGCGAGTCCGATAGCCCCACCGGTTAACTTCGATGGTTTTGGCTCTTAGACCAGGATCGACGCTTTCAAATTAGAATCGTATCAGGCTGGCGCGGCCGAAATCGCCGCGGGCGACCGGTCGGAACAGCTTCTAAACGCCGATGCAATTACTGAATGAGTTATTGGAACGTATCTAATCGTCGGATGACAGGGAATGCCATGCAATCAATGATGCTGGCGCAACGGAGCCGATCACGCCTGAACCCGCTCGCAACTTTTCGTTGCGCGTCGGCCCGCAGTTTAGAATTACAACAATGAAGCGGACGCGATCGCGGCGGTCATTGCCTACCCCTGCCCGATGTGGATACGTCGACTCACCTTACGCAATCCCGACAGCGCTGGAATGAGAATGCAGATACGCTTGGGCACGAACAGAAATAAGTTACGCGGCTTCCGCACCACGCTGGCCGGCCTCTACCTGCTCGCCTCGGTCGCCGCCTTGAGCGCGCCCGCCGCCGCCTTCGACGTTACCGACCAGCGCGGCCGCAGCGTGACGTTCGACAAGCCGCCGCAACGCCTGGTGTTCGTGCCGATTCCGGGACCGGCGACCTTCATCTCGATCGACGGCAGCGAGCGCAAGATCGTCGGCATGAACGGCTACTCGGCCAGCGCGATGCGCGAGGGATTGCTCGGCAAGATGTTCCCCGGCTTCACCCGAATTTCGACCAATGTGGTAATGGGTGCGACCGATGCCTCCGTCTTCGATCCGAATGTCGAGGGCATTCTGGCACTCAAGCCCGACGTCGTGTTCCAGTGGGCGACTTCCGCCAGCGGCGACGTGATCGGCGTGCTGGACCGCACCGGGGTGCCCGTGCTCGGCATGCGCGCCGGATCGCAGGAAGATCTTGCCGGTTTCATCACCATGATCGGTCAGGTTTCGGGCAACGCACCGCGCGCCACCGAGCTGTTGGCGCGGCAGGACAAAGAGAGGCACACTATCGAAGCCGCCATGAGCGGCCTCACGGAGGCGCAACGCCCGCGCGTGATCTATTTCAACCGGGCGGCGCAAACCCTGCGCGTCGCCGGCAGGAATACCAACAGCAATTACTACATCCATCTGGTCGGCGGCCAGAACGTCGCCGCCGACAGCCCGCCGCAAAACACGGTGACCATCGAACAGGTGCTGACCTGGAATCCGCAGGTGATCCTGCTCGGCAATTTCGACGCCGCCATGCCGTCCGACATCTATGCCGATCCGCGCTGGCAGAGCATCGATGCGGTGAAAAATCGCCGCGTTTATAAAGTGCCGCTCGGCGGCTACCGCTGGGATCCGCCGAGCCAGGAATCGGCGCTGATGTGGGTCTGGCTCGCGGGATTGCTGCAGCCCGATCGCGAACCCGTAAATCTGCGCGCGGTGATGCGCGACTGGTACGGCTTTCTCTACCAGCACGATCTCAGCGACGATGAAATCGACGGCATCCTGTTCGCCGCGCAGAACCGTCAATCCGCCGGCTACGACCGTTATCTCGCCCGATGACACAGGATGCGATGCCGCGGGCGCAGGCGTTCGAACGGACTCAAATAAGATCGGACACCCGGTTGTCGGCGCTCTATCTGGTGCTGGGCGTGGCGCTGATCGCGGTGCTGCTGTGGTCAATGGTCTCCGGGCGCTATCAGGTGCCGTTCGCCCATGTCGTCGCGATCCTGGCGGCGCATGTCGTCGGCCTCACGCCGATCTGGACGCCGACCGAACAGATCGTGGTCGAGGTGGTGCGGCTGCCGCGGGTGCTGACCGCCGCGATCGCCGGCGCCGGGCTGTCGCTGTGCGGCGCCGTGCTGCAGGGCCTGTTCCGTAACCCGCTGGTCGGCCCGCAGACCATCGGCGTCTCCTCCGGCGCGGCGCTCGGCGGCGTGACCGCGATCCTGTTTTTCGGGTTCGGCAGCTTCGTGCAGGTCAGTGCGTTTGCCGGCGCCGCGGCGGCGCTGCTGGCGGTGCTGGCGGTCAACCGCAGCGACAGCGTGTCGCCGATTCTTACTCTGGTGCTGGCCGGCGTCGTCGTCAGCGCCTTCTGCAGCGCGCTGGTGGGCCTCGCGACCTATGTCGCGGATCCCGAGACGAAACTGCCGGACATCGTATTCTGGCTGCTTGGCAGCTTTGCTTCCGCGAGCTGGCCGAAACTATGGCTGTTGGCGGTGTGTACGGCGATCTCGGGCGTCGTCCTGCTCGGCATGCGCTGGCGCATCAACGTGCTGTCACTCGGCGACGACGATGCCCGCACCCTCGGGGTGCATCCGGCGCGGGACCGCGTGATCCTGCTGACCGCCACCTGCCTCGCCATCTCCGCGCAGGTCGGGGTCAGCGGCACCATCGGCTGGGTCGGGCTCGTGATTCCCAATCTGGCGCGGCTGATCGTCGGCGCCGACCATCGCCGACTGTTGCCGGTCTCGACGCTGATGGGCGCTGTGTTCCTGGTGGTCGCCGACACGCTGGCGCGCGACCTGACCGCGGCCGAAATTCCGGTCGGCATCGTCACCGCCATCGTCGGCACGCCGGTATTCGCCTATCTGCTGCGCCACAACGCCTCGAGCAAGACGCCATGATCCGCATCGAAAACGCCGGTCACTGGTTCCGGCCGGAGCACTGGCTGTTCCGCCACCTATCCTTTGCGCTGGCGCCGTCGGAAGTGACCGCGATTCTCGGCCCCAACGGTGCCGGCAAAACCACGCTCCTGCGCGCCGTCTGCGGCACGCTGGCGCTGAAGCAGGGATCGGTGCATGCCGAGGCCCAGATCGGCTATGTGCCGCAGGCCCTCCATGCCGACCATGCCTATACCGCGCTCGACATGGTGCTGCTGGGACGCAGCCGTTATCTCGGGCGTTTCAACTCGCCGGGCCGCAAGGACAAGGCCCGCGCCCAGGAATGCCTGCACGAGGTCGGCCTCTCCGCACTCGCCGAACAGCGCTACGACCGGCTCAGCGGCGGCCAGCGTCAATTGGTGCTGCTGGCGCGCGCCCTGGCCAGCGACTGCCGTATCCTGGTGCTCGACGAGCCGGCCTCCGCGCTCGATCTCGCCAACCAGGGCGTCGTGCTGCGCCTGATCCAGCACCTGGCGCGTACCCGGCAACTCGCCGTGCTGCTGACCACGCATCATCCCGAGCACGCGCTCGGCATCGCCGACAAGGCGCTCCTGATGCTGCGCGACGCCGCGCATGTCTATGGCGCGGCGGAAGACGTGCTGACCGAAGAAAACCTCGCTTCCATGTACGGCGTCCCGCTGCGCCGCGTCGAGGTGCGTACCGATGACGAGACGATCGCCGCGATCGTGCCGCTGCATGGGCTCAAGCGTGCGCCGCCGCCGATGAGAACTCCGTAAAAAAGCGCGCTGCCTCGCGCCCCGCGTGCGGGGAAAGAAGAAGCGGCTTCTATCTACGCATCCGGCGAACGTGACATCGCCTTCGCCCACGGCAAAAATCCGTCCAGGAACTTCGTCGTCGCCGGCATGAAATTGCTGCCGTGATGATAAAATGGATCGAGCGTGGAAACGATCAGCCGGCCGGCCGTGGTAACACGGTCGTCGTAAAGCAGCGCGCCGCCGGAATCCCGGTTTGCCGGATCTGGCGGTACATCGATCAAGGTCTGCGCCAGCGGCGGCGGCTTCAACATGCCGTGGAAATGCCAGATGGTATCAGCGAACGATATCGCCCGGAATAATTCATGGTCCGGCGCGACCAGCCGATGCGGCGGCTTCGCGTTCTTGTCCAGCCACCACCAGAAATTGGTCGGCCTCGGCGTCCAGCTCACGCCGGGCAGCCAAGTCTCCGCCTGATTTTCGCCGAATACCACCAGCGTGCCGCTACTTTGCGCGAAATCGATCAGGATTTGCCGGCTGGCCCGCAACAAGTCGGGATGGATGCGATCCGGCACGATCAGCACCCTCACGTCGGCGAGCTGCGCTGGCGTCAGCTCCGGCATGTAGATCGTCCGATCGAACAGGTCGCGGTAACGCGCACCCTGAATCGCTGCATGATGATAGAATGTTCCGCCGTCCAGAACTGCAAGACTCATGACACCCGCTCCCCCGGAAAGAGCCATTGCAGAAGCTGAGGCCCGATCTGCGCGGTGGTGTCGGAGCCCCTGAACTGCCACAGATCGTTGCCGCCGTGAAACAGGATCCGGCCATTGCCCACCGGATAGAGAATGTCAATTGGACGGTCCGCGTGGCCAAGAGCATGAATCACCGTAGCTTCGGCGGGAGCGTCGTGCCAGACGCGGGCATAGAATCCAGCAACGCCACGACGAAAGGTCAGGTCGCGCTCGGACACCCCCGACCATATCGGATGATCCGCGACGCGAACCACCGCGAGATCCTTGAGGTGGCAGTCCTCGACAGTATGGAAGCCGATCATGCCGGGCAGAAATGGATACGCAAAATGACCGTTCGCGACCACCGTGCCGCCATCCCGCACAAACGTCGCGATCCGATCGGCCTGCGCCGCAAGAAACTGCTGATCGCTATGCATGCTGATCAGGAGCGAGGAAAATCGATCCAGCTCCAATTCCGGGAGCGCATAAAGATCGCATGAGACAATATGATCTTTTGCGGCCGGAATATCCGCAAATCCGCCAAGCGGATTCTCGGAATATCCAAACGAAAAAATCAGGGACGGTTTCATCAGCAAGCGAAAGCGCTAATGTTGAACAGTTGATCGGGCTGCGAAGCCAGCACACGCCCGGCAATCGACCGCTTGAGCTTGCTCAATTCGATCTCGTCTTGAGCCGTCCGGGATTTATCGGCGATCAGCGAGAAGAACCTTTCAGGAAGCGCTTCCTCGCGGAGCGCGACTTCTGCCGTTCTCTCATCGATCGTGATGCGGAAGCTATAGGAGATATCGAGGCCGGGAATCAGTCGGGATTTCGGCAGAGAACGGTCGACCCTGTAAACGCCACGCGTCACCGCGCGGGTTACGAATTCGAATGCGTCCCGTACGCCCGGACCGGGATGGCCGCTGACAACGGCGATCTGGCTTCGCAATGGAAGGCGATCGGGCACCAGCGTCTTCAACGCGAAACGGATCGCCTGGAACGTCACAGCCAACATCGCAAGGGCAGCCTGACCGTGAAATACGGAAACAGCTGCGAACGAAATTTCGATCGGCTCTTCTTCGCCCATGATCGTAATCACGGGACCGGCTTCTGAATTCATCTGAACACAGCTCGCGATTTCCAATTCTCGAAAAACCAATCGTCTATTGATGACATACACAACTTCGATCCCGCATTCATCAACGTTAAATTAGAGGCCTTCCAAATCGAAACGGGGCTTACTCGGCCGACGGCAATCTCTGGTACAGGCGCATGCCCTTGATACCTTGCGAGGCCATTAGCACCCATTACGATATATACGAATTGCTGCGACAGCCCGAAGTTCAGAAATTCATCGGCACTGACGCCTACAGGGCTCACAAGCAAGCGCGCTTCCGCCAAGGCGACAATCCGGCCATCGCGCAAAATGAAGCATTCATCTTGATCGACGCCAGGACGCGCGTTACCGGCTGGTATCCCGAACACATCAAGAGTATTCCGAAACCGCAATCAGTTCCGGGCCGAGGGTGCGCGGGGTACCCTGCGATGACGAACACATTACGGCTGGCGAAAATGCCCGGCGCGCAATCTCTCAAAAATTTCACGGACTTCGGGCTTCGGTGCGATGCACAAGGTTCGACATGTATCCAGGAAGGCCCGCCAGCAATTTCAGAGATTATTGATCCTCGTCGATCGCCGCGTCAGAAGCGCACCCGGGCCGAACGGCATCGTGCCTCCGTCTATTCGGCAGGTACTATCGCTTTCGGACGCGGCGAGAGCAGCTTTCGAGATAAATAGGATCGCACCGGCTCATCGTAGGCGCGCAATCCCAGATAGCTCAAGCCGATCACGATCACAAAGATCAGGGGCGCCTCGATCCAGACATCTCGTGAACCAAGCAGCATTCTGTAAGTGCCGTTGATCCAGCAGAATAGGGGATAGTGGAGTGCATACAAAGGATAAGAAAGGGCGCCGATCCTCAAGAAAAATGAATCGATGGTCTTTCCGAACTGAACGTGAGCGCCGGCGATCACCAGCAGCGGGGAGAGAAATAATTTCCATGCAAGTTTTACAGCGAAGGATGCCTCATACGGCGCGAAGAAGATGGCGATCATGGCAATGACCACGCCCCAGAACAGCGGTGTCCAGCCGCGCCAGAAAGGTAATTTTCTATCCAGGTGGTAGATAAAGACACCAAGTGCAAATGATGCACCTACGTGCGGAAAGCCATACCAAAATGTTTCCGTCGTATCTCCGCCAATTCCTATGTGAACGAGTATCGCGGCAGAAACGACGGCTACGGCGGCGGCCAAAGCCATCTGAGGCAAATAGCGGGTCGCCCACCAGACAATGTTCGCCATGACTTCAAGAAAGAGCGAATATTGCGGCCCGTTGAGCGGGAAAAGCTGGGGGCCCCCAACGCCAGACGGCGCGTAAAAGTAAGGCAGGTTCAGCGCGCCCAACAACGCAGCCGAGAAGATCGCCGCGGCGGAAACATCTATGTGAGACACAAAGCTTCTAAAGAACACGTAAGGTGCGCTCACGGCGACCGACAGCACAATCATCGGCATAAGCCGGATGAGGCGCGTTACGATGAAATCACCCATGGACAAGGTGGCGATTTTCCTTCCATAGGCGAGAGGAAGGACGTAACCGCTCAAGCAGAAAAAAGTATCGACCGACAAATTTCCGTTGGCGCACAGCCACGGAATATCGAGCCAGCGCCCTAGATGAAATGCGAGAACGGATAAGGCCGCAAATCCTCGGAGGCCATCGAGTGTCGTGTAGTGATCACTGCGAGTAATCTGAGTGGCCATGCAAAACCCACCTTAGTGATTACGATTTTCAAAAACTCCGGCAATTAATAGCATTTGGATATTGAAGGACTGCGAACCAGATCTTCCTAAGCCCCCAACGCGGCAAACTTTACGTCCCTCATCAGCGACTTCCAGCGGATGCTGCCGTCGTGGACGTTTCTGTAGGAGCCCTCGCCAAGACATTCCCATATTTGACGGAAGGCCGTTGGCGTCGAATCAGACTCGTAAATTGTGTGCCTGCGCGTCAGCTGCAGGAGCGCAGAATTCAAAAACCCAAGACAGCGACCTTTGTCGAACAACGGAAAATTCTCGTTCACGTCAGACGGGATTTTCGACACAATACCGACCATCTGGGACGTGGCCTTGATATATGTTTCCGATCTTTCTCGAATATCAAAAGCGGGATGCTTACGTTTCCGGGATCCGTCTCCGAAAAGATTGTTTGCGTGCTGCCGGTAGCTCACAAGCGGATCTTTGATCTCCGCTATCGCGCCAACCATCTGGCCAAGCAGCATAACCCATCTGTCATGTGCAATGAGTTCACTCGGTACAATGTAGTCAATAAATCTGTCCTTGATGTCTATCAGCTCTATTATCTCGCGCCGAAATACCATCGAGAAACCCCAAAAGGTCCACCATGGGTCATAGCTGAGAGGCAGCTTGATGGTCGTCGCTGTTATACCCTGGCGAAACATTCCGATGTGATTGGAATCGTCATCGATGAGACTTGCCGCGTGAACGATCAAGGAAATTCTTTTGTCCCCGAAAAATTCCGAACATTTTTCCAGCTTCGTTGGATGCCAGACATCGTCCTGATCGCTGAATGCGATGAAATCACCCTGCGCAAGCAGGCACGCCTGAAGAAAATTGTCCCGGAAACCGAGCGCCTTTTCGTTCCGTATTATCTTTATCTTGAAATCGCACTCTGACAGCAGATCCTGAATGATCTGGAGGGTGTTGTCCGTCGAAGCATCGTCGGAAATGATCAGTTCAAAAGGAGCCAGGGTTTGGGCGGCGATGCTCCTTATCTGCTCCTCAATGTACTTCGCCCCATTATATGTAGCGAGCACAACTGAAACGGTTTTTGAGGTTGGTTTGCTCAACTCACCCTCGTTCAGGCGGGATTACTGCAAGCCGATGCTCAGACGTTCACGTTGTAGCCTAGCATAAAAGTAACGAAATGCGATTGCATTCGCGCGGACTTTATGATGCCTTCCGTCGATCAATAATAAAAGAACGGGAGGCGAATTTGGTTCTGACGCGCAGGATGCTGGGCGGAGCACTGTTGCTGGGAGCGCTGGTGCGCCCCGCGATGGCGGAAACCGACGAAAAAGGGTTTGTCCGGATCAGGCCAGACGATGTGCCTTGGAATCCCCCCTCAAGCATGGGCACCATAAGCGCCACGCTATCCGGCGATCCGAGCAAGCCCGGTGTTTTTTACGTCATCCGCGTGAAATTCCAGCCGGGGGTACACAGTGTGCCGCACACCCATCCGGAGGCCAGGCACGTCACCGTCCTTAAGGGAACCTGGTACACCGGAACCGGCGAAACGGTCGACTTCAACAAGGCGGTCCCGCTGACGCCGGGCAGCTACATGATGCATCCGGCCGGGGCGGCGCATTGGGACGGCGCTGGCGACGAGGAAGTCATCATCCAGATCACCGGACTTGGGCCGTCGACCACGGTGCCCGTCCATCCGGGCACACCCGAAACCGGCTATTGGCCGAAGCCGAAATCTTGACTCAGCAACATCAACAACAAGCGCTCCGATCTCGCGGCGCAACAGGGAGGATTCAATGACAAAAAAATTTGCAAAATTACCGGGACTGGCGCGACGCCTTGCACTCGCCGCCCCGTTCCTGATCGTTGCTTGTGAAGCGGCGCCGGCGGAAGATGCCGAGATCAAAACGATCGCGCCGGATTCGGTGAAGCTGGTGCCCTCGCCGACTGGCGTAATGGCTGCCTATGTGGTGGGCGCGCAAAACCAGCCCGGCGTTTTTGTGATCTCGACGCTGTATCCGGCCGGCGTGAAGTCGAAGCCTCATACCCATCCCAACGAGCGCATCATGATCGTTCAATCGGGCACCTTCTATGCCGGCAGCGGTCCCGTTTTCGATGAAAGCAAGGTGCGCAAGCTCGAGCCCGGCTCGGTCATCTACATTCCCGCGAATACCCTGCATTGGGGCTGGGCCAAGGACGGCGACGTTCGCGTCGAGGAAACCGGGATGGGACCGACCGCCAATCAGTTTCCGGCCACGCAGTAACCTCGCCTGCTTCGCGGCGTAACAGGCGAGCGTGATGTTGCGCTCGCCTGTTACTGTAGCGCCTGTCGTGATCGTCAAGCGGCTACCGTACGGCTCAGAAGCCCCCGCTCCCACGGCAGCGACGGCGTCGGCACCGCAAAGGCGCCATCGCCAAGCAATGCTTGGACGCACAGCATCAGGGACCATGTGAACGGCATCTCGCAACCGGCGTCCGTAAAGTAAAAGCCCTTGCGCGTCGCCCAGAAATACGTCGCGCCGATCATCATCGGCAACACGTAGAGGCTGGCCCACCTCGTATAGACGCCGAGGAGCAGACACACGGTCGACAGGATTTCCGCGCTGAGCGTATAGCCCAGCACCCAGCCGGGGTATCCCGCTTTCGCAAGGCCGCCCCACCACATGTCGATCGGCCGGATAATGAATTTTCCATACAATGCGGCGAGGAACAGTCCGGCGATTGAGAGCCGCAGCACGAACGCCGCATAGGGCGCGGTTTTGTAGAGCATTTCATCTCCCGATTGATCGCAAATGTCCGCTTGTCCGGACTTTTGGAGCTGGCGACTGTTCCAGCTTTCTTGTCGGGAATAAAATGCAGCATCGAACAATCAGGCGCAATCCCCTTCCGGCTTGGCGGTATCGGCCCAGGCAAAGCCAAACCAACTAAAGCCGCATCAACCGAAATGTTCGCCGTTTGCAGCGGCTTCATTCCCCGACGTCTTAACGTCTGAACATCATGTCCGGGCATCGCGGCTATTGGAATCGCCACCGCGCGCGGCCTGGACCGCGGCGCGCGTTCCGGCATCCATCGAGCAGATGACGGGCACCGGGATTCGCGGCTGAATCTGCGGCGCGAATCCCGCCAGACCGGCACCGCCGAGGATGACGGCATCGGCGCCATCGGCGGATGCGCACGCCATGCATGAGGCGGTCAGCTCCGCCAGCGCAGCATCCGGCTCCCGGGCGATCTGATCGCCGGTCGCGGCGAGGGTGCGAATGCTGGCAAGGCGGCCCGTGAGGCCGAGGCTCGTGACATATTCGCTCAGGATCGGCTCCCACGCCGCACCGCCGGTCACAATCGAAAAGCGATCGGCTATACGGCAGGCTTCCTGCATGGATGCTTCGGCCATCGCGACGACCGGAACGGGCGATTGCTCGCGAAGCGCCAAGAGGCCGGGATCGCCGAAACAGGCCAGGTAAACCGCATCGCATTCATCGACATGCTGTGTCAGCGCATCAAGCGCGGCATGCGCGGCGACGACGACAGCCGCACGGCTGGCGATATAGGACGCACCGAAACCTCCGGTCACGGCAAGAAACTCGACGCCATCTCCCGCTGCGGCGCGCGCCCGAGCTGCGATGGTTTCGGTGATGCTGACGCTGGTATTCGGGTTTATCAGCAGGATACGCATGAAGACGAGCCCGATAGAATGGCGATAGAACGGAATGATTATCCGTCGATCCCATAGCGAAACGCCACACCGATGACCACACTTCGCAGCGCAGTATTTAACGTGCAAGCTGCGTGCCATTTTTGAATGATCGATTGACTGCTTTTATGGTCGATCCTCCCATCCGTCGCGCACGGAATATGACCGCGCGCCGCGATCTTCGAGGGCAGGCGAAAGCGAAGACTAAGCATTCCGTTTCGCAGGATTGCTTCATCCGCCATCGCGAAGCAGGATGCAGCGCAACCGCGACCAGACCCGCGCGGCATCAAATCCGAAAGACGGCGAAAGCACATCATGTCCGACCAGTTCAGCAATGCCCAGCAGATCCGCAAACCGGCGGCGACCTCCAAAGGCGGAATTGTCGCCGCGCAATCGCGCAAGGCGGCGGAGATCGGCGCCGGGATACTGGCCGACGGCGGCGACTGCGTCGATGCGGTGATTGCGACCACGTTTGCACTGGGTGTGCTCGAACCCTGGATGAGCGGCATTGGCGGCGGCGGCGCCATGGTGCTCTATCGCGCCCGCGACAACCACTATGAAGTGATCGACTATGGCATGCGCGCCCCGCGCGGCATCCGCCTGGAGGATTATCCGCTGACCGGCGACGGCGCGGTATCCGATCTCTTCCCGTGGCCACGAGTCAAGGACGACCGCAATCTTCATGGTGCCGGATCGGTCGCGGTGCCCGGCGTGGTCGCCGGCATGGAAGAAGCCCATCGCCGCCACGCGAAAATGCCGTGGGCCGAATTGCTCAGCCCCGCCGTCGCGCTGGCGGGCAAAGGCCTTGGGGTGGACTGGTGGACGACGCTGATGATTGCCAGCGTCGCAGCGGACCTGCGGCGCTATCCCGCCAGCGCGGCGGCCTATCTCAAGGACGGCCTGCCGCCGAGTGCGCAGTGGAGCATCAAGGCCGACATACGATTGCCGCAGGACAGGCTCAAGGCAACGCTGGCGCAGCTTGCAGCCCGGGGACCGCGCGATTTCTACGAAGGCGATCTGGCGCACGGCATCGCGGCCGACATCCAGGCGGGCGGCGGTGTACTGTCGGCCGAAGACCTCGCATCCTTCCGCGCCCATGTCCGCACGCCGCTGGAGATTCTCTATCGCGGCGGCAAGGTCTACGCGACGCCGGAACTCACCTGCGGCCCGACGCTGGCGCATGCCCTGCGTCTGCTGCAGCAGAACCTCACAGCCGCGCGCGGCGCGCCCGACGCGTCGGCCTATGCGGCCTATGCGGCGGCGCTGCAATCGGCCTATCGCGAGCGGCTGCAGGACATGGGTGACGCCGACGGCAGGCGGGCGCTGGGCGCGGAATATCTGGCGCCATCCTGCACCACGCATTTTTCGATCGTCGACCGCGAGGGCAACATGGCCGCGGTGACGCAAACCCTGCTGTCCACGTTCGGCTCCAAATTCGTTACGCCGCAAAGCGGGATCACCATGAACAACGGCATCATGTGGTTCGATCCCACGGCCGGCGGCCCCAATTCGCTGGCGCCCGGCAAGCGCTGCCTGACCAACTATACGCCGGTGCTGGCGCAGGCTGCCGATGGCCGGCGGCTCGCGGTCGGCGCCTCCGGCGGACGCCGTATCCTGCCGGCGGTGACGCAGATGCTGTCCTTCGTGATGGATTACGGCATGGATCTCGATAGCGCGATTCACCAGCCGCGCATCGACGCCAGCGAAGGCGCGGTGGTGATCGGCGATGCACGGCTGCCGGCGCAGGTGCAAAGCGAGTTGCGGACGCGATTCGATTACGAAACCGCGCATATCCAGACCCTGCCGATGAAATTCGCCTGCCCGAGCGCGGTGCTGCGCGAAGGCGAGACCAATAGCGGCGCCGTTGAGATCTTCCAGCCGTGGGGCGACGCGGTGGCGGAGGGATAGGCCGCGCATACAGGGCGTCGTAGCGCTTACCGTAACACGACGAAAAGCTGCCTGAACCCAAGCTCCAGATTCTTATTTTGACACGTTTTCTTCACGCGAGCCGGTATCCACTTCGCTTAAAACGCGTCCAGCTGCCCTACCCCAGAACGACCGCGAATGTAGCGAACGTGACGGCAACAGCAATCGCGACGAAAATAATATCAAGGGTCATTGTCTTCTCCTTCGTGACGGAGAAACCCTATCGGCCGGCTTCAGCAGCACTTTAAGCTAGATCAAGATAAAAACGCTCGCGCCGCAACGTTTCGCTGGTTCCCTATCTGCTGGGAAATTACCCGCCATCTGCTACGATGACGCCCGACTCACGAAAAGATGATATTACTCTAATTAGCGTCAATCACCTCGATCCTTGATCGAAATCAATGATGAAGCGACTTCATCCATTCACTCTGATCAAGATGAATGAGCGACTGCCCTATAGACCGGTCATGACTGCCCCCGACTTAAAGCGCGGCATCGCGATAGTAGTGACAGTCAAGATCATCCTTCTGGTTGCAGCGGCAGTCTTCGTGTTCGGTCCGCATCAGCGCCCCCAGATCGACCGCAACGCCGTCGACCGGCAAATCCTCAACAATTCGAACTCGCAGGAACCCATCCCATGACCTCGATAGATGTTGTGTCACTGTCGCGGATGCAATTCGGTCTGACGGCCCTTTATCATTTCCTCTTCGTTCCGCTCACATTGGGGCTTTCCATCCTGCTTGGAGTCATGGAGAGCGTTTATGTGATGACCGGCCGGGCCATCTGGAAGGAGATGACGAAATTCTGGGGCCTGTTGTTCGGCATCAATTTTGCGATGGGCGTTGCGACCGGCATCACCATGGAATTCCAGTTCGGAATGAACTGGGCCTATTACAGCCATTATGTCGGCGACATCTTCGGGGCGCCGCTGGCGATCGAAGGGCTGATGGCCTTTTTTCTTGAGGCGACTTTCATCGGCCTGTTCTTTTTCGGATGGGATAAGCTCTCCCGCTTGCAGCATTTGTGTGTCACCTGGCTGGTCGCACTCGGCTCCAATCTTTCGGCGCTGTGGATTCTGATCGCCAATGGCTGGATGCAATATCCGGTCGGTGCGAAATTCAATCCCGACACCATGCGGATGGAAGTCACCAACTTCATGGAGGTGCTGTTCAATCCCGTGGCGCAGGCGAAATTTGTACACACGGTCAGCGCCGGCTACGTGACCGGTTCGATGTTCGTGCTGGCCGTGAGCGCCTATTATCTGCTGCGCGGACGGCACCTCGAACTCGCGAAGCGGTCGATGACCGTGGCGGCGAGTTTCGGTCTCGCCGCCGCATTGTCCGTGGTCGTGCTGGGCGACGAGAGCGGCTATACGGCGGGTGAAAATCAGAAGATGAAGATCGCCGCGATCGAGGCGATGTGGAACACTGAACCGGCGCCGGCTTCCTTCACGCTGTTCGGCCTGCCCGACCTCGAAAACCGCCGCACCGATTACGAGGTCAAGATACCGTGGATGCTGGGGCTGATCGCGACGCGCTCGATCGACAAGACGGTGCCTGGCATCAATGAACTTGTCGGCCGGGCTGAGCAACGTATCCGATCCGGGCTCGTCGCATACGACGCACTGGAGAAACTGCGCGCGCAGCCCTCAAACGCGGCTGAAAGAACCCGCCTTGATTCGACCGCCGCTGATCTCGGCTACGCGCTCTTGCTAAAGAAGATCCGGCCCGACATCGCCAATGCAACTCCTGACGAGATCTCGCGGGCCGCGTGGAGTACCGTTCCGCAAGTCTCACCGCTGTTCTGGAGTTTCCGGATCATGGTCGGACTTGGCTTCTATTTCATTGCGCTGTTCGCGCTGGCCTTCGTGCTCGCCAGCAAGCGATGGCTCGACCGTTACCGCAGCTTCCTCTGGCTGGCGCTGTTCAGCCTGCCGCTGCCGTGGATCGCAGCCGAACTCGGGTGGGTCGTTGCCGAAGTCGGCCGGCAGCCCTGGGTCATCGAGGGTGTATTGCCGACTTTCCTCGCGGTTTCGAGCCTGTCTGCCGCCAATATCTGGACCACGCTGATCGGCTTCGTGGTGTTCTATTCGACGCTTGCCGTCGTCGATCTCTATTTGATGGTCAAGACCGTGAAGGCGGGACCATCCACAGGCGAACCCTTCGAGCGCCCAGGCGCTCGTTTGCTGGTCGCTGACGCAGCCGAATAAGGGAGACAGTGATGTTCGATTATGAAGCCATGCGATTGATCTGGTGGGCGCTGCTCGGAATCCTGCTGATCGGGATTGCCGTGATGGACGGCTTCGATCTCGGCGTTGCGATCCTGTTGCCTTACGTGGCCCGCAGCGACGTCGAGCGGCGTATCGCCATCAATACCGTGGGGCCGGTATGGGAGGGCAATCAAGTCTGGCTGATTCTCGGAGGCGGCGCGATTTTTGCGGCTTGGCCGATACTATACGCCACCGCGTTTTCAGGCTTCTATCTAGCAATGTTCCTGGTGCTCGCTGCGCTCATCCTGCGCCCGGTCGCCTTCAAGTTCCGCAGCAAGCTTGAGAATGCCCGCTGGCGGGCAATCTGGGATGCGGCCCTGTTCGTCAGCGGGCTGGTCCCGGCGCTGATCTTCGGCGTCGCCTTCGGCAACGTCATTCTCGGCGTACCGTTCCGGTTCGACGATTCGCTGCGCATGACCTATGAAGGCAACCTGCTCGGCCTGTTGAATCCGTTTGCGCTGCTCAGCGGTCTGGTCAGCGTCGGGATGCTGACGCTGCACGGCGCGAACTATCTGTCGCTCAAGGCCTCCGGCCCGGTGACACAGCGCGCCGCACAGATCGCGCGTCTTGCGGCGCCGATCACAATCGGATTGTTCGTCATCGCAGGCATCTGGGTTGCGCTTGGTGTCGAAGGCTATGCTCTCACGCAGCAGCCCGCCTATGACGGTCCGTCGAATCCGCTGGCCAAGCTTGTGACGCGGCAGGCCGGTGCCTGGCTGACCAACTACCGCTCGTTCCCCTGGACGATGGCGGCGCCGGTCGCGGCCATCGTCATGCTGGCGGTCTCGCCACTGCTCCTGCGCGCCAGGCACGCCGGCCTGGCGTTCATTGCAAGCGGCGTCGCGATTGCAGGCATCATCGCCACCGCAGGGTTGAGCATCTTTCCGTTCATGCTGCCGTCCTCGCTGGATCCGCGCGCCAGTCTCACGGTCTGGGACGCCTCCTCAAGTCTTCTGACCCTCAGGATCATGCTGTTCGTCACCGTGGTCTTTCTTCCGATCATTATCCTCTACACCGCCTGGGTATATCGCGTGTTGCGCGAGCCGATCACCCAAGCCTTTGTCGAGGGTAACGCGAAATCGCTCTATTAAAAGGGATATCTGGTAATGTGGTATTTCTCATGGATTCTCGGCGTTGGCTTTGCCGGCACCTTCGCGATATTGAATGCGATGTGGTTCGAAGCCCATGCGCAACGGGAAATCGACAATGCCCGGCGAGAGCGGTGAACGCACCACAGCCGCGCGACTGATCCAGACGGCCTCCTTTGCCGTCGCTGCCGGAGCCAGTCTCGTTTTGATGCTGTTTCCATTTCTCCTGCGCCATGTGCAGGGGGCGATGTTGCACCCTGCGCTATCGATCCTGCTGCTGGGTATCACCGGGGCTTTTGTCTACGGCATCGGATTCCGGCCGGAGAACAGATGGCTCCGGATCCTGTTCGGACCCGCCTGCGCCTGGACGCTGATGATCGGCGGCGCTTTGTTGCTGTTCGTGCGCTAGCGTTTTCCTGACGCAGACCGCTATCCGCTTCGCCCGAAAACGCGGGTCCAGGCCATTGCCGGTCGCGCGCGCGATCTGATCAACAGCGACACCGTGATGGTGATGTTGAGCGCGTTCCACGCCAGCCCGTTCAGGAACGCCGCGGCGTAGGAGCCGGTGGCATCGAAGATCACGCCGGAGATCCAGCCGCCGAACGACATGCCGAACACGGAGGCGAAGATGACGATGCCGACGCGGGTCGCCGCCTCCCGTGCCGGCATCGCTTCGCGCACGATGATGGCATAGCGGCACGATGCCGCCCTGAAACAGGCCGAACATCGCGGAGATGACATAGAGCGAGGTCAGGCTGTCGAAGAACAGGTAGAACAACAGCGCAAAGCCCTGCGCCACCGATCCGATCAACAGCGTCCGGATGCCGCCGATCCGGTCGGCGAGAAATCCCGAACCGATGCGGCTGACGATCCCGAAGCCCAACATCAGCGACAGCATCTCGGCGCCGCGCGCGACGCCGTAACCGAGATCGCCGCAATAGGCGACGATATGGACCTGCGGCATCGACATCGCCACGCAGCAGGCGACGCTGGCGAGCGACAGCATCACCGTCAGCGTGTTGGCGCTGAGCCGCAGATCGACGCGCGGCGGCGGCGCATTGACATGGCTGCGCCGCGCCGCCGGCCCCATCAGCAGGCGCAACGCGACGAGCGCGAGCGTCATCGCCAGCGCCGTGAAGATGCCGACGGCGATATGGGTGTCGCGCCAACCCACCGCCTCCATGCCCCAGTTCATCACCGGCGGCCAGATCGTGCCGCCGATATAACTGCCGCTGGCGGCGATGGTGACGGCGAGCCCGCGATGGCGCTCGAACCAGTGCGAGGCTTCGGCCATCAGCGGACCGAACGTCGCCGACGAACTGAGGCCGATGGCGAAGTGCATGAGGATGAACTGCCAGACCGACGACGACATCCCCGCGCCGATATAGCCAAGGGCGAGGAAGCCGATGCCGAGCCCGATCGCGGCGACGATGCCATAGCGGTCGGTGATCTTTCCGGTGAGCACCCCGCCGGAACCGAAGCCGAGCATCGCCACGGTATAGGCCAGCGAAGCCGTGCCCCGGCTCGCCCCGAAGGCGCCCTGCACCTCCGGCAACGCCACCACGACCGACCACATGCCGACGCTGCCCAAGGCGCCGATCACCACGGCCACGGCCAGCCGCGCCCATGCCCGGCGCGAATCGGGAATGAACAACTCGGAATCCCGGACGAAGTGAGAAGAAATTTCCACGGCACACCTAATCTCGCCATTGGCAATCTTCGGGTCAAGCGATATGGCGCGATATTAGGCATACGGACGGGACAAGAAGGCAACGCAATGGCGCTTCGTTAACCCTTTGCTAACCATACACTGGGCAAAAATTGCCGGGTGAAGTCGAGTATCGTCGGCCGCGTAAAACGGGGGAGTTCCCGTGGACGCCAGTGCGGTGCCTCACTTTCGAAACGGCGGTCTCCCGGCCGCTGCGCAGTCGCTTGGCGCCCGGGGGCGCCATCCGCGAGGAGATACCGTAGCGATGGTTGATGTCACGGCAGGTATAGGCGCAGCGGCGCCGAGGCGGAGACTTCCAAGCCTCAATGACATCGTAAAAGCCTTGAAGCGCGGCGATCTCGCGCTGGCGTTCGGCGTCCTCACCATTCTGGTCGTGCTGATCCTGCCGCTGCCTTCGGTCGTGCTCGACCTGTTTCTGGCGATCTCGATCACGCTGTCGATCCTGATCCTGATGACGTCGCTGTTCATCCAGACGCCGCTGGAATTCTCTTCGTTCCCGACCGTGCTGCTGATTTCAACGATGCTGCGGCTGTCGCTCAACCTCGCATCGACGCGGCTGATCCTGTCGCGCGGCCATGAGGGCACCGACGCCGCCGGCCACGTCATCCAGGCGTTCGGCAGTTTCGTGATGGGCGGCAATTTCGTGATCGGAATTATCGTCTTCGCCATTCTGGTCATCGTCAACTTCGTCGTCATCACCAAGGGTTCGGGACGCATCGCGGAAGTCGCGGCGCGCTTCCACCTCGATTCGATGCCGGGCAAGCAGATGGCGATCGACGCCGATCTCTCCGCGGGCCTGATCGACGAGAAGGTCGCCAAGGAGCGCCGCAAGGCGCTGGAAGACGAAAGCGGCTTCTTCGGCGCGATGGACGGTGCGTCGAAATTCGTCCGCGGCGATGCCATCGCGGGCCTGCTGGTCGTTTTCATCAATGTCATCGGCGGCATCATCATCGGCGTGGCGCAGCAAGGCCTGGGCTTTGGCGAAGCCGCGCAGACCTACACGCTGCTGACCGTCGGCGACGGTCTGGTCACCCAGATCCCCGCCCTGATCGTCTCCACCGCGGCGGGCCTCCTGGTCTCGAAGGCCGGCGTCAGCGGCGCCGCCGACAAGGCGCTGATGAAACAGTTCTCCGGTTATCCGCAGGCGCTCGGCATGTCGTCCGGCGTGATGATCGTGCTGGCGATGTTGCCGGGCATCCCGATGATCCCCTTCCTGCTGCTGGGCAGCGGCGCCGGCGCGCTCGCCTGGTGGGCGCAGGGAAAGAAGAGCGCCGCCAAGACCGCGGAAGACAGTGCCGCGGCGAAGCCCGCGGCAGACGCGGCGGCGGCCGCCGCGGCCGAAGAGCCGATTTCGACGGCGCTGAAAATCGACGATCTCAAGATCGAGCTCGGCTATGCGCTGCTGCCGCTGGTCAACGGCCCCGACGGGACCGACCGCCTGACCGAGCAGATCAAGGCGCTGCGCCGTTCGCTCGCGATCGAGATGGGTTTCGTGATGCCGGCGGTACGCATCCTCGACAACGTCCAGCTCGAAGCCAACACCTATATCATCAAGATCAAGGAAGTGGACGCCGGCACGGGGCGGATCTGGCCCAACCAGTTCATGGTCATGGATCCCGCCGGCAACCAGGTCGCGGTACCCGGCATTCACACCACCGAGCCGACCTTCGGCCTGCCGGCGACCTGGGTCGACGCCAGCCTGAAGGAGGAAGCCTCGCTGAAGGGCTATACGGTGGTGGACGCCGCCACCGTGCTCTCGACCCATCTCACCGAACTGCTCAAGAACAACATGTCGGACCTGTTGTCCTATGGCGAGGTGCAGAAGCTCCTGAAGGAGCTGCCCAAGGAGCAGAGCGAACTGGTCAAGGACATCGTGCCGAGCATGGTCACCGTTTCCGGCATCCAGCGCGTGCTGCAATTGCTGCTGGGCGAACGCATCTCGATCCGCGATCTTTCGACCATCCTCGAAGGCATCGCCGATGCGCTGGCGTTCTCGCGCAACCCGACCACCATGGTCGAACACGTCCGCGCCCGCCTGGCGCGGCAGATTTGCGCGCAGAACACCTCCCATAATGGTTACCTGCCGCTGATCGCGCTCTCCGCCAAATGGGAGCAGGCCTTTGCCGAATCGCTGATCGGACAGGGCGACGAACGCAGCCTCGCGATGCAGCCTTCCAAGCTGTCCGAGTTCATGACGGTGGTGCGCGACGCCTTCGAGCGGGCTGCGCGCGAAGGCGAAGCGCCGGTGCTGGTGACGTCGGCGTCGATCCGGCCGTTCGTGCGCTCGCTGGTGGAACGGTTCAGGTCGCAGACCCCCGTGCTGTCCCAGGCGGAAATCCACCCGAGGGCGCGCCTGAAGACGGTCGGAAGCGTCTAGAGTCTTGTTCTGACGCGTTTTCTTCACGCGAACCGGAAACCACTTCGCTCGAAAACGCTATGAAGTCTTGTTCTGACGCGCTTTCTCCATGCGCTCCATGCGAACCGGTATTCCCCGCGAATCGGTAGGTCCAAGGCAGGCTTGCGCTCGAAACCGCTCTGGCCGGCCTCTCAAAGCGAAGCAGTTGGCGCGAGGTTTTTTCGCCACAAGCAAATGATTTATTGACGAAAACAGACCTGAGCCCGGCCCAGGCATTTCGATACCAACACCAAATCAATACATTGAAATAATTGTACTAATTTCGAAATCGGCCGTTTTTTAAACACGGGCATTCACGTCTTTTCACCGCCTTGTGATCGTCCATTTGGAACGGAAGGACGAATCCCCACGTTTGCAACACCGAGTTGTTGAACCTGCCCGTGGACGCGAAACACCAATTCGCAGGAGGCAGCGAGACGGCAGGAGGCTCCAATGAACCATTCGATCTACAGCGCAGACCGTATGACCCATCTGAAGATCGTGGTCGTGGCGCTCGTTGCGGGCATCGCAGTGGCAGGCGTCGGAATCGCGGCCCACAGCAGCAACGATGTCTATGCGCAGACCGCGCACGTCATCAAGGCGGAAAAGACCGTAACCATGACCAGTTCGGATACGTCGATCATACGCTGAACGAGTTTTGTGAATTCACGCGGCGCTTTACCAGCCCCCCAAAGTGCCGTGTGGATATTTAGAAGACCCCAACTACCCCAAAGTTGACTATCGAAAACGCCCGCTCCCCCACGGGCGTTTTCTTTTTGTGTAATGGGGCTCGGATGAGGCGTCTGCCCATCGCGGACAATCCTTGTTTTCAAACAGCCGGCGTAATTGCGCGAGCGCGCCTCTCACCCCGTCATGCACGGGCAGGTTTCGACCGAAACCGACACCTGCTGGCTGTGGAGATTTAATATCCACTATCCGGCGACCTCGCTAGGACGCCAATTTCAGTGCTGACAAGCCATATTGAGCCAGGGCGCGCAACTCAGCGGCTTTTTGCCATCTGCAACCGTGCCCTTTCCATCGAGAACGCATAGTCTTTTCGATCCGCCTCAATGTGATACACTATTGTTATTATTGACGAATCTGAATCAATGCATACTGAATTTCCAAGCCCGACCACTTTCACTCTTGATGATGGTCAGTTGGACAGAACATCATGCCGTGGGAAGCAATCTATCCTGGGGGTTCATGTGGGGTTCCTAAGCGATCTATTCGGTTTCGGTAAGCGCGACATTCTTGAATCACTTAATCCACTCTCCGGGATGAAGCTGCTGGAGTTCGTGATCGCCGATGACTCATCGGAGCATTTGCGCCACTATTTTCGCTTTAAGAACCGTGAAGCTCAAGATGAGGAGTTCATCGTCATTTATCGGCGCACAGATGCCGATATGTTGCGCTATGCGCGGACTCATTGGCGGCGGCCTGGGCAAGAGAAGAACTTCAGAACGCTCAATGAGCGCAGCCCTTGGTCTCCCGCTATCTCTCGGCTGATCGACATGGGCCAGGACTTATCGTCCAAGACACTAGCGACTCGGACTCATTTTTCACTGCAAGTATCGGCCGACGATTTACGCGATCCCAATTGGGTTCCACCTTCAAAACCGCCAACGAACGCCAAGTCAGAGTCGTCAACGACAACCCATGCAAAACCGAAAGCGGCAACGACATTTGCCGCCGGGCCAAGCCAATGGCAGATCAAGCAAGGCGAGGCCGGCATTGATGGCCCCCGCCCAAAGGATGAGTTCAGCCGAGTCTATGAATTCTCGGGCCTGCCGCCGCCTGACACGACTGCGGCCGTGCGTATTGAATGCACAATCGAGAGTGCTGGCCTCCGCTCGGAGGCTAACGGAAGCTATGGATTAAGCCTCAATCGAAGTGTTCGATTCTATTTCCGCCCGTTCCGTTTGCCGCATGAAGCGGAATTTGTCTTGCGCGTCATAACCGTTGACAGATCAGAAGGTGGAGACTTCGATGTTTTCGCCAGCCCGGTCGATGGCGAGACAGCCATCTTCGCAAAATTCGGTGGACGTAACGATACGGCCACACTTCTGCGTGCTTTTATGGCAGGGAAAGATCTGACATTCGAAATACTGCAAGATTCAGAATCGCTTGTGAAGCTTCCTCTACAAAATGACGGTACGTTTAAGCAGCTCTGGGACGCATCCGCTAATCGTTTTGCGGAGGTCGAGATGGCCTATGAAGCGCTCCGTTCCCAAGTCGGCCAAACATCTCAGCCGCAAGCTTCCGACTTTGCGGTCGAGGTGCGGAAGAATCCGCAAGGCTACGCCGTTTGGATGATCGAGCAGGAGCCAGGTCAGCACGGCGTGCTACTAGTCAAGCTCGACCGCGACGGCGGAATGGAGGATGCTTGGCAACTTGGTCACCCCTTCGCAGATCGGTCCACCCAAGGTTCTTATGCGCTTGATGTGGCACGCGACTTAGGCATCAAGCTCATGGACGTGGTGAAAAACTGAGTAGACGCCCCTCATCTATCGATGACGGCAACGCCGAACGTAATTCGCGCGGAACCTCTATGGTCGGACATTGCGCTTTGATGGATGGGAATCTTCCCACAGCCAATAAACGCCAACAACCGCCATCATGGCAGCACCGCGTCTCATTGCGTCGTCCCTCTCTTCCGCCCGGCTTTCGCCCATAGTGTTCCGGATTCGTTTTATGCATTTAAGCTTTGAACGATTTTGATATGTGGCTAATGGCCCTACTCACGGTTCCTATAGATGCGCAAACGGTGCTGCTGTACGACTGGAATTCATCGATAAATGCCGCACTGTTCGGCATGTGTGGAAACACAAACGCTTCGATCAGATACTTTGCGTTCAGCACACCGACGTGGGGATTAGGCAGGAAGTTGATTGCTGCGCCCGGATTGCTCAGCGGCGCAAGCCTCGGGGAAAAATTGTATAGCCCTCGATAAGCTGATTCGAGCGCGTTGTAGGTCGATCCGAGATCGTAGTTGGGAATCGCCTCGGAGAAAGCCTCCATTGCGCTCTGCGTAATTGTTCTGCGCTTGGCTTCATCGAATTGGGTGCAGGACGCCTGAATAGCGGCCTGGACCCACAATCGATAGTGCAGCTTCTGCGTCGGGATCGGGATGCCCCTGCTCTGGAGAAAATTAGACCAGCCATTCGAGCCGTCCCAATTCTCAAAGCGCATTCCCAGCGCACGGCTGCAATCTGACGAGATCGGCTCATTTACCAACTGGACGATTCCTTGACCGAACTCGACCAGCGTAATCTGCTTCTTGAAGAGTCCAAACATCGCTGCCGCTCCCACAGTTAAATCAGCTAACGAACCAAATGATCGCTGCGCAGATTACGATAATGAAAGCCAGAACCTTTGCCCATTCAGGCACTGTTGATGTATCGATGATCGGCTGGCGCAGGCGAGATTCCGGTGTCATTCGCCCCAACAAGTAGAGGCCGAACAGCACCGCACCAGCGATGATGATAATCCAAGTCAGTGTCACGGCGTTGCCCCCCCATTTCATCAAATGAATTGAGACCCAAACATAAGAATTCTAATCGCAGCCCCGACCCCGCTTTCGTCCGACACCTGGGCTGTTACGATTTGCAAATTTCGAGGGCTTCGCAGGCCTTCGGCGCCACAGTTAGTTTGGTTCAGAAGCCTCTAGTCGGAAAGTACTCCAGTGATATCGAACCACAGGCATCTTTCATAATCGATCCTTGCGGCATTGCGTTTGACGGCATGACCTTCCCTATCAAAGCTAGGATTGCGGCCACCATCATTATCTTCCCATTCCTTTTTCAAAATCTCCCAATGGAAATCACTCCAACATGCAATGCTGAATTCGAGGCAGTCATATCTCTTGCCACCGTCGGCGAGCGTGCGTTGTTCCTTTCGGGTAATATCGATACCGGAAAATCGGTCATCTTTGGCGCGAAAAATTATGAGTTCTTCATAGATGATTTTCTGAGCGATATGATATTCGAGTGCAACAAAGTCAGGAGCTTGTGGACGAGGAAATTGGGAACGAATGAAAGCAATTGCTTCTGGCTGAGTGTAGCCCCAACCGCCTGAAATCGGCAGCCCTGCACAGTCTCTTGGAAAGTCTTCTGACAATACCTGCCGAAGGGGCATATCGGTATGAATCGGGCGAATTGATTGCCGCAAGTTTGCCATTCGTTCTGAACTTGTATCCCACACGATAGAAGCGCCGATTCTTGAAAAGGGACCCTGCGGCCCCGGCTATCGCAATAGTCGAGAACGAAGTTAGCAACAGCCCAGCCATCACAGCCTGCGTTATCAGATCGTTCGTTCCGCATCCGTTCTATAGGGTCCGACTTGATGTGGCAATCGATGCTTTATGCCGTTCCGCATAGCCCGTTATTGCGTGTCACGCCGGCGATCGTAGCCGACCACTTTCAAACTCGATTTCCCCTTTGATGCCCAAAGCGCTCGCGCCCGTTCACCGTCCTCACTGTTGAGTTTGTCAGCCATCCAGAGCAGCGCGCCGAAGATGATGGCGCGATCATCGCCGGTCAGGTCCACGATGCCCGCCTTGACGACGAGACCGCCGAGTTCGATCAGATGCCGCGTGCGCTTGCGGCGTTCGACCTGCCATGTCCTCATATCATGCCGGGCGCGAGCCGCCTGATGGCGGCTGCGCGCCACCCGGTTGCGCCTGAGTGCCGCCAGCGTCGCGCTCAGTTGCCGATGAAGTTCGCCGCGCCCGTCTCTGAAAGAACGCGGCTCCGCGCTTCGCCCATGCCTCCCTCTTTCCGGCATCTTTGGTTTCGGTCAGCACGATCAGCGCGCCCGCCAGTTCCTCGGCGCTGAACATGTCGGCGCCGGTGGCAATGACCAACTCACCAAGTTGCTGGACCTTTCGGCTTTTGAGGTCACGCGCTTTGTCCTGAAGTGCAATCAGTTCCGCGTCGAAGTCTCTTGGCTTGCGCATCGTTGTCTCCGTCGTCTCTGCAAGTTGTCGATGCAGCGATGATAGTTGGGCACCTTTCGGAATGCTGTAATGTCGCCGAGACGGTTTGAGACGGCGCGGGCAGTCCCGAGAAATTCATTTCGAGGGCGCGCTTATACGTCGTTCCGACGTGCGCTTGAGCGTGTCAATGATCCGATCGCGATGGCGATCTATCATCTTCACGTCAAGGTCATCGGCCGCAAGTCCGGCCAGAGCGCGGTGGCGTCCGCCGCCTACCGTTCGGCCTCGCGCCTGCGCGACGAGCGGCAGGGCCGCGATCAAGACTTTACCGCCAAGCGCGGCGTCGTCCATTCCGAAGTGCTGCTGCCGGACAATGCTCCCGAGGCGTGGAGCGACCGCGAACGCCTCTGGAACGATGTCGAGGCGTTCGAGGTGCGCAAGGACGCGCAGCTTGCCCGCGAGGTGGAGTTCGCCCTTCCGCGCGAGATGAGTGAGGCACAGGCCATCGAGCTTGCCCGCGACTTCGCGCAGTCGGAATTCGTGGACCAAGGCATGATCGCCGATCTCAACGTGCATTGGGACATCGGCGAGGACGGGATGCCCAAACCCCATGCCCATGTCATGCTGACGATGCGCCAAGTCAGCGTGAATGCGGACGAGACCAGCTTCGGCCCGAAGGTGCGAGACTGGAACCGCACAGAGATGGTGGAGCGCTGGCGCGAACGTTGGGCCGAGCTTGCCAACGAACGCCTGGCCGAACTCGATATCGACGCGCGGATCGATCATCGCAGCCTTGAGGCGCAAGGCATCGCGCTGGAACCGCAAAGCCAGATCGGCGCGCCCGCGCAACGCATCGAGGGCGAAGGGATCGAGGCCGCCGACCGTGCGGACATGCACCGCGAAATCGCCCGCGACAACGGCGCGCGGATCATCGCCGATCCATCCGTCGCACTGGACGCGATCACCCATCAGCAATCGACCTTCACGCGCCGCGACATGGCGATGTTCGCCCACCGGCACAGCGACGGCATCGACCAGTTCAATGAGGTCATGGGCGCCATGCGCAACGCGCCCGATCTGGTCGAACTCGGCCAGGACGGACGTGGGGAGGATCGGTTCACAACGCGCGACATGATCGAGGCCGAACAGCGCCTGCACCGCGCCGCCGAACTCATGGCGGAACGGGAACGGCACGAGGTCAATGACAGGGACAAGCTCGACGTCCTTGCGCGTGCGGAAGCACGCGGCCTTGTCCTGTCCGGCGAGCAGGTCGATGCGCTGGCGCATGTCACGGATAGCCGCGATCTCGGCATCGTCGTCGGCTATGCCGGGACGGGAAAAAGCGCGATGCTGGGCGTGGCGCGGGAAGCCTGGGAGGCTGCCGGCTACGAGGTCCGGGGCGCGGCGCTGTCCGGCATCGCCGCCGAGAGTCTGGAAAGCGGATCGGGTATCGCGTCACGCACCATCGCCAGCATGGAGCATGGCTGGGGCCAGGGCCGCGACATGCTCACCAGCCGCGACATTCTGGTCATCGACGAGGCCGGTATGGTCGGCACGCGCCAGTTGGAGCGCGTGTTGTCCCATGCCGCCGAGGCTGGCGCAAAGGTCGTGCTGGTCGGCGATCCGCAGCAGTTGCAAGCGATCGAAGCCGGCGCAGCGTTCCGCTCGATGCATGAGCGTCACGGCGGCGTCGAAATCAGCGCCGTGCGCCGTCAGCATGAAGATTGGCAGCGCGACGCCACGCGAGACCTGGCGACCGGCAGGACCGGCGATGCGATCCACGCCTATGACCGTCACGGCATGGTGCATGAGGCTGCGTCCCGCGAGCAGGCGCGCGACGACCTGATCGACCGCTGGGACCGCGACCGGGAGGCCGCGCCGGATCGCAGCCGCATCATCCTCACTCACACCAATGATGAGGTCCGCGCCCTCAACGAGAGGGCGCGGGCGCGAATGCGGGCGGCTGGCGACCTGGGCGAGGATGTTCGCGTCACGGTCGAGCGCGGCGCGCGCAGTTTTGCGGCCGGGGATCGCGTCATGTTCCTGCAAAACGAACGCGGGCTCAGCGTGAAGAACGGCACGCTCGGGACCATCGAACAGGTCAGCGCGCAGTCCATGACCGTGCGCATCGACGATGGCCGTTCCGTTGACTTCGACCTGAAGGATTACAACCGCATCGACCACGGCTATGCCGCGACCATTCACAAGGCGCAGGGTATGACAGTGGACCGCACCCATGTGCTGGCTACGCCGGGGATGGACGCCCACGGCAGCTATGTCGCGCTGTCGCGGCATCGTGACGGCATGGACCTGCATTACGGCCGCGCTGACTTCACCGGTCAGGACCGGCTTGTCCGCACCCTGTCGCGCGACCGGGCGAAGGACATGGCCTCCGATTACGAGCGCGCCGATCCGGCGCAGAGCTATGCCGAGCGGCGCGGCATCACCTTCCGCGAACGCATCGCCGAGATCGTCAGGAAGATCGTACCCGAGAGCGTGCGCGGCATGTTCGACGGCCTGCGCGTGCCCGCTGACGGTGCGCCCGGTCCGGGCGCTGGAGAGCGGCCGGAAAGGGGAAGCGCCGGTGTGGAGGCGCAGCGCGAAACCCCCGCGCCCGTGAGGGCTGCGACATCAGTGCAGCCCGCACGCGATGTTGCCGAAGATCGCGAAGCCGAGTTGCGTCGCGCCCGGACCGATGTGCTGAAACGTCATGCCCGCGCCGTGGACGCGATCTTCAGCATGGAGGATGCTGGCGGCAAGGCGAGCCCCGATCAGATGCGCGAACTGACCGACGCGCGGAAAGCGTTCGAGGATGTGCGGCCCCACGGCTGGCGCGATGCCGAAGCGGCTTACGCCAGAGACCCGGACCTTGTCCGCGAGGCAGGATCGGGCCGGCTCAATCGCGTGATCCGCGCGCTCCAGTTAGAGACCGAAATCCGAACCGATCCGGCTCGCCGCGCCGACCGCTTCGTGGAGCGCTGGCAGAAACTCGACCACACGAGCCAGCGCCAGTATCAGGCGGGCGACATGTCCGGCTACAAATCCACGCGGGCGGCGATGGGCGACATGGCCAAGAGCCTGGAGCGCGATCCGCAACTGGAATCCATCCTCGCGAGCCGCAAGCAGCAGCTCGGAATTCAGATCGAAACAGGCCGCCGCCTCGGTGCAGAACTCGCCTTCAATCACGGCATCGGCCTTGGCAGAGGACGCGGGATCGGAATCTGATTTTGATGCGGATCGTTGTCTGCACCCTTTTGGGCGATTGATTCCGCCGATCGCAAGTATTTGCCGCCGATTGTACGCCACGCTACGACGAGGCGAAAAATACTCTTGCACGCGCGTCACTGTTTGCTCTGTCTGGATCAGGAGCAGTCAGCGGGAGGCAGCGTTTCCATGCGCGAACCAGATCGTATCGTCCGCCTGAACACCGTTCTTGCCCGTACCGGCCTGTCCCGATCCACCATCTACCGCAAGATCGCCGAGGGCACGTTCCCGGCCCAACTCAGGATCAGCGTCAACGGCGCAGGCTGGCGCGAATCCGACATCAACCGCTGGATCGCCGATCCCGCGGCGTGGCGTCCGACATGCCTATCCGGTTTTCACCCAAACGGAGACTGACATGATGGACCAGCAACTCGTAGCGCGCATCAAGCGACGTAGCAAATACTGGGGCCAGACCGCACCTCATCAATGGTTCGATGTCCGTGTCGTAGAGGACGCAGGCTATCGCCTCAGAGGCAACAACAATAACTACCGATTGGACGACGTGATTATCGGCGTGCGTCTAGCCAATGGCTTCATCGTCGATCTCGCCAACGGCAAGACTAGCCGTGGGTAAAAGCCGGGATAGGCACCGCGTCGGAGAGGCGAGTGCGACTTCCATGACCGACGGCGAGGCGGATGACGATGGTGCAGGTGTTTGTGCCGCGCTCCCGGCGCGGACGGTGCTGCTTGCGGATATGGGACCGGAGCGCCGCCACCCCGTCAATGCCGAGCCGCTGCGCGGTGGCGCTTCGCGCCAGCATTGACCGGATGCCGCCGCCCCGGTGATGGCTTGTCAAGCAGACCAGGGTGGATTGTGGGCGCGGTCGCGCTCGCGTTCCGGAGGGGAGAAAGAGCGGCGCTGTAGACAAGCCGAAGTTATCCTTGAAGATTGAGTTATAGGGTGGTACAACTACTCGAAGCTGGAGTGACGGAATGATCGTCGGCTTTCGGGACGGCTGGTTGCGGGCTTTCTTCGTGGACGATGCCCGTTCTCGCAATATCCCACCTGATCTTGAAGCCCGATTGTTCAGAAAGCTCCAGATGATCGACGACGCCGTGGCCGATCAGGACTTGCGCGTGCCGCCCAGCAATCACTTCGAGAAGCTGCGCGGCAATCTGGCGGGGTTTCATTCGATCCGTGTAAATCAGCAATGGCGGCTGATTTTCCGCTGGGATGGCGAGCGCGGCGAGGCAGACGGGATTTATCTAGACGATCACAGCTACCGATAAGAGCGAGGCAACCATGCTGACCACCAAGCGCAAGCCGGCGACTGTCGGCGAGATTTTGAGCGAAGAGTTCATGGAGCCGATGGGCCTGACGCAGGGCGCGCTCGCCGAGGCGATGGGCGTTCAGCGCAAGCACGTCAACGAGTTGTGCGGCAACCGCAGGAATGTGACTGCCGCGACGGCCTTGATCCTGGCCCGCGTCTTCGGCAACAGCCCGGACTTCTGGCTCAACGTGCAGCGGCGCAGCGATCTTTGGGAGGTGATGAACACGCCGAAGGAGCGCGAGCGAATCGCGCGCGCACGTCCGTTGAAGAAGCGCGCAGCATGAGTAACGTGATGCGTAGGAAGCGATCTACGCAAATGCCGCCGTTCGCAAGTATTTACCGCCGATCGTACGACGAAGTGAGATCAGGTCTTTTCATTCCGGTTTCGCCGCCGCTTCATGCCTGTTTGTCTCGAAAAACAGTGCGGGAAACGGCATGGAAGACAACACCGAGCCAGAACGATTCAAACCGGCGAACGATAACAATGGCGCACCGGATGCCGACAAGTCGAGCGCGGAGACTTGGGATAAGATCGACCGTGTGGCGCTGACGCTGGCCCGCATCATCGGCCGCCGCATGGCGCGCGAGGATTTCGAGCGGCTGACCGCCGCAAACGACAACAGGCCCATCGTGTCCGAGAAAACGGAGGACGGGGCCGATACCGAGTGAAAGGATCGCCCCGATGACCGCCACCCGTCCGACGCCCCGCGTCGCCCTCTACGCCCGCTATTCTTCCGACAATCAGCGCGAAGCCTCCATTGAGGATCAATTGCGTCAGTGCCGCGAGCGCGCGGCGCGCGAAGGCTGGACCGTCGTGGAGTGCTATTCCGACCGCGCCATCTCCGGCGCATCGCTCATCCGTTCGGGCATCCAGTCGCTGCTGGCCGACGCGCAGGCGGGCCGGTTCGACATGGTGCTGTCCGAAGCGCTGGACCGCATCAGCCGCGATCAGGAGGACGTTGCAGGCGTCTTCAAGCGCCTGCGCTTCGCGGGCGTCACCATCGTTACCCTCTCCGAAGGCGAGATCAACGAACTTCATGTCGGCCTCAAGGGCACCATGAACGCGCTCTTTCTCAAAGACCTCGCCATCAAGACCCATCGCGGCATCCGGGGGCGCATCGAGGCGGGCAAGATCGGCGGCGGCAATGCCTATGGCTACCGCGTCGTCCACCAGCTCGACGCGCGCGGCGAGCCGATCCGGGGCGAACGCGAAATCATCGAGGAGCAGGCCGAGATCGTGCGACGCATCTTCCGCGAATATGTCGCCGGCAAGGGGCCGCAGCGCATCGCCGCCGATTTGAACCGCGACGGCATCCCAAGCCCGACCGGAAACCGCTGGAACGACACCACGATCCGGGGCAACCGGATCATCAGTTCGGGCATCCTGAATTGCGAACTCTATGTCGGCGTGATCCGCTGGAACAGGCAGCGAAAACTCAAGAACCCCGACACCGGCCACTTCGCCTATCGGCTCAATCCTGAAAGCGAATGGATACGCTCGGAGGCCCCCGAGCTTCGCATCGTGCCACAGGAGCTATGGGATGCCGCCAAGGCACAGCAGGACGAGTTGACGGCGCGCTACAAGAGCCGGATCGAGGCAGCGCGCGAGGGCACGAAGCGCAGCCTCGCCAGGAATGGCGCAATGAACGCCACCCACCGTCCGCGCACTTTGCTGTCCGGTCTGTTGTTCTGCGGCTGTTGCGGCGGCTCCTATGCCCGGCGCGGGCAGGATCGCTACGCCTGCACCAACCATGTCTTGGGCAACGGCTGCGACAATGTCCGAACCATCGCCCGCCATGCGCTGGAAACTCGCGTGCTGACCGGGCTGCGCGAGCGCATGATGACACCGGAAATGGCGGCGGAAGCCATGCGCGCCTATACGCAAGAAACCAATCGGCTCAATCGTGAGCGCCGCAATACAGCCGACGCCACACGCCGCGAGCTTGCCGAGACGGCCAAGGCCATTGCCGAGATCGTGCGCGTCATCGAGCAAGGCGGCTGGCACCGTGCGCTGTCCGACCGGCTCACCGAGCTTGAGGCCAGACAGGACAGCCTCACCGCCCGCATGTCGGACGCCCCGAAGGACGTTCCCGATATGCACCCCGGCATCGCCGAGACCTACCAGCGCAGGATCGAACGCCTGACCGCCGCGCTCGCCCATCCCGACGACGCTGCGGAGGCGGCCGAGGCCATCCGTGAGATCATCGACCGCATCGTCATCACACCCGGCCCGACGCGCCGCGACCTCTCCGTCACCCTGCAAGGCGAGCTTGGCGCCATTCTCGACTGGATCGACCGCACCGGAAAACCCGGCTACAAACCCGCCCCTGACACCGCCTCAACCCGATTGTCAGTTTCGGTCAAAGCCGGGGCTTGACCCGCGCATCCATCGAGAAAAAGTCTTCTTCAAGTGAAGGATTGCCGGGTCAAGCCCGGCAATGACGCAAGAGACGCAGGCCCGCGATCCCGCAGCGCAACACGCCCGAGTCATGCGGTAATCGCTCGCCCGAGAACAGAGGGCGCAGCGCGCGCCTCAAGTGAGGGCGCGGGGAAGGCCGGGTGCCCGTTGCACCCGCAGCCTCGCGTGCAAAATAGATAAGCACACGAGTTCGTCACCACAGGTACACCGGGACAGCCCGGCCTTCCCTGCGCAATGGTTTTAACGGCTTACTCCGCGCTCTCCCCGGTGACCGGGCTTTATTGTCACCGTCGCCAGCGTGATGCGCAGGCATCATCGCCAACTTGACGCCAGCGTCGGGGCGTCAGGACCACACGGCTTCGCCGTCCGCGTTCACCGGCGTTCGTCTCTCGCCGCTGCCGCGTCCACCGCTTCCCGCGCCCAACGTCCGTGACGATCGCGATACGCCCCTCTTGCGGGTGCGGGATGACGCGGGACATGGCGGTGATTTGGCCTGGCTGTGAACCAAAATATTTTCGCGCAAGGGACTGGTCAGACTTTTGGTGATTTGCCCGTCGGGCTGTTTTGGGCGTGCCACCGCCTCCCCGTCATTCCGGGGCACGCCATTTTGGCGCGAGCCCGGAATCCATTTCGCCGCTGGCGCATGTGGCCCGATGGATTCCGGGGTCGCACATTGCACGCGCGCCCTCAGCGACAAGCGCTACGCGCTTGCGCGGGGAATGACGTGGCTTCACCAATTGACGTACACGAAATCCTGCGGCGACGGATAGCAAGTAGCCCGCATGAGCGCAGCGACATCCGGGTTACGCTTGCTGCTCAGAACGAGGACATAGAGCCGGTCGTCACGCCGTAAGATCAATTATCCTATTGGGCGGGAGGCGCGCCGACTTCGGCCGCTTGCGGCCTTTGACGGAGGACGGCGGGCAAGAGATCCGGCCGATCAATTCCGGTCACGAGGACGGCTGCAAGCATCGCGGCGATCGCCGTTGCGATGAGCGCAACGCTGCGCCAGCGCCGGACACGCGCCGACAGACGGATCACATTGGCGGTGTCCGCGACAAGAACAGGCCGTTCGATGTCAGGCGCGGCCGGCTCCCGCAACGCTTGCGGCAAAACCAACGGCGCCTGTGCCTGCGAATGGCCGACGGCGGCCTTGATCCTGTCCCAGACCTCCGGCCGCGGCTCGACCAATCCGGCCATCTGGTTCAACGCGCCAAGCCTTTGCTCCCAGGCCTGCACCATCGCCATGAAGTCCTTGTCGACGGACATCATGGTCTCGACCTGTACGCGCTCGTCGGCGTCAAGCGTGCCGAGCACGTATTCCGCGGCCAGCGCGATATGGTCCTCGCTATAAACCATCATCCAGAGTCCAAAATCACCTAGAGTCCGAGACACTCCCGGATATCCATCAGGCTGCGATGCAGCCACGTCTTCACCGTATTCACCGGCGCCTCGAACTTCGCCGCCAATTGCTCCCGGCTCCAGCCGTTGTAGTAGGCAAGCAGCACGAGCTTCTGGCGGTCCGGCTCCAGCCGCCCGATGCATTCCAGCAATTGCTTCAGCTCTTCGCTCATTTCGCTGCGCGCGAGCGGATCCGGGCTTTCGGCCGGCACTTCCGCGGCCACCGGCTCTTCCTCGATCGAGACTTCGCCCCGCTTGCGCGCGACATCGATGGCGCGGTTTCGCGCGATCGACGCCATCCAGGTGATCGGCGACGACAGACCGGGATTGAACTGTCCGGCGCTGTTCCAGATATTGACGTAAGCCTCCTGAATGACGTCCTCCGCGAGATCCTGCCGGCGCAGGATACGCAGCACCACGCCGAAAAGTTTCGACCGCGTGGCGGCGTAAAGGCGCTCGAAAGCGGCTTCATCCGCCTTCGCTACGGCGGCGATCAGCCAGACCAACTCAGCCGGCGTCAGCATTCGATGCCCTCAAACTCGCAATGCCTCGCCGCTGTTGTCGGCCGCAGCAGGATTCCATAACGGCGGCATCATAGCTCGCGTCAATCCGGTCCACCACGCCGCCAGCAGCCGGCCTGTGGACAGCAAAACAAAAACCCGGACCTCGCGGCCCGGGTCTTCCCGATGGTGCAAGCGGTTGAAGAACGAAACAGCGTCAGGCGACCGCGCCGATGCGCGAGCGCATCAGTCCGATGCTGTCGAGATCGGCTTGCTCGCGGGCGCTCTCTTCGGCCCGCTCGCGTGCCTGATCGCGCTCGTCGAGAAGCTCGACCTTCTTGAGCTCCTCGAAGGCTTCCGCCAGCAGACCCTTGGCGTCTTCAAGCTGAACGCGCAATTCATCGGCGGAGCGGGTCAGATTTTCCCGCCGCTGGATCGCAGCCTTGGCATAGGTCGGATAGGCGAAGTGCGTGGGATCGTTGATCCCGGCGCGCTCCTGCTCGGTCTGGATTTCCCGCTCGAGATCGACCGACATGCGCTGGAAGTCAGCAATCATGCTCTCGATCTGAGCGACCCTCCGACGCTTTTCGTCGACCTGAAATTTCTTCAGGCGGATAAGCGTTTCACGTGACTTCATCGACTCATACTCCCCAGAAGTCCCGATTTGAACGCGGGACGAAGCCGGCTTCCCCAAAGGGCCCGGCCGGTGTCTCAACTGTGTGGCGAGGATGATGGCCCGACAAAGTTAGCGTTCCGTTTCCAAACTACCTAGGATTTGCTCAAGCCGCCGATAGCCGTCGTTAAGGGTGGATACTTCGTCCTTGCCCTGGCGCAGAAACCCTTCCAGCGGCTCATGCAGCCGGATCGCCTCGTCGACCTCGGGGCTGGAGCCCGCCCGGTAGGCGCCCAGCCGGATCAATTCCTCCATGTCGGCATAGGTCGCCATCACCCCGCGGCCCCGCATGATGGTCGGCAGGAACGCCGGGTCGGCCGCCTTCGGCATGGTGCGGGAAACCGACTTGAGAATGTTGATCGCCGGGAAACGTCCGCGCTCCGCAATGGCCCGCTCCATCACGATGTGGCCGTCCAGAATGCCGCGGACCGCGTCCGCGATCGGCTCGTTATGGTCGTCGCCGTCCACCAGCACGGTGAAGATCGCGGTGATGCTGCCGACCCCGAGGCCGGGCCCGGCGCGCTCGAGCAGCTTCGGCAATTCGGTGAACACGGTCGGGGTATAGCCCTTGGCGGTCGGGGGCTCGCCTGCCGACAAACCGATTTCGCGCTGCGCCATCGCGAAACGCGTCACCGAATCCATCAGGCACAGCACCGATTTGTTCTCGTCCCGGAAATATTCTGATATCGCGAGCGTCAGATAAGCCGCCTGTCGCCGCATCAAAGCGGGCTCGTCCGACGTCGCCACCACCACGACCGAGCGCGCCAGCCCCTTGTCGCCAAGATCGTCCTGAAGGAATTCCTGCACCTCGCGGCCGCGCTCGCCGACCAAGCCGATGACCGTGACGTCGGCGTCCACGTTGCGCGCCAGCATCGACAGCAGCACCGATTTGCCGACGCCGGAACCGGCGAAAATACCCATGCGCTGGCCGCGGCAACAGGTCAGAAAAGTATTGAGCGCCCGCACACCGAGATCGAGCGGCTTGCCGACGCGCTGGCGCGAATGGGCCGGCGGCGGCGAATTCCGGTACGGCATCGGCGAGCCGCCTTGCGGCAACGGCCCTTTGCCGTCGATCGGTTCCCCCATCGCGTTGATGACACGCCCGAGCCAGGCCGGCGAAGGCCGCACCTGGTTGGCGGCATTGGCGATGACGGCGCGGCAACCGCGGCGGACCCCGTCGAGGCCGGCGAACGGCATCACCACCGCGTTGCTGCCGGAGAAGCCGATCACCTCGCACGGGATGAAGCGGTCGCTCCCAGTCTCGACCACGATGCGGGAGCCGACCGACATCGCGTGAATCGGCCCCGCGATCTCGACCATCAGGCCGCGCACGCCCACCACACGGCCATAGATGTTGACGCCGTCGATATCGTCGATCTGCTGGGCCAGTGCTTTCATTGCGAAAAGTTTAAGTTTCGCCACATTGAGATTTTGCCCTTAACTTCGTGTTTACCCGCATCGTTAATCATTGCGTCACTGTCTTTGATGACTGGGTGCGCTCGACCATCAGAAGAAGGTCGAGTCACGGGAGTCGGTTAGGCCCGTCTCTTAATGCGGAACTTGAACGAGAGTGGATACGAAAAACTGGTTTGGCGCAATATCTTAGGGCGATTCGAAAAAAATTGCACGGTGAGAGCTTGCGTACCGGAATCAGATTTTGTTAACCATATGTCGTCAGGATCCGAATCAGTTGTGCAAAGGCGTTTTGAGTGCCGCAAGTGCGGCCGACCTGACGCCCGGGGCGGCGACGATAGGGGACTGGCATGCGCGTATTGCTGATAGAAGATGACAGCGCCGTCGCGCAGTCGATCGAATTGATGCTCAAATCCGAGAGTTTCAACGTCTATACGACTGACCTGGGCGAAGAAGGCGTCGATCTCGGCAAGCTTTATGATTACGACATCATCCTGCTCGACCTCAATCTGCCCGACATGTCGGGTTATGATGTGCTCAAGCAGCTTCGAGTGTCGAAGATCAAAACACCCATTCTGATCCTCTCCGGCCTCGCCGGCATCGAGGACAAGGTCAAGGGTCTCGGCGTCGGCGCCGACGACTACATGACCAAGCCCTTTCACAAGGACGAGCTGGTCGCCCGCATCCACGCGATTGTGCGCCGCTCCAAGGGCCATGCCCAGTCGGTGATCCAGACCGGCGATCTCGTGGTCAATCTAGACACCAAGACGGTCGAGGTCGGCGGCCAGCGCGTGCATCTGACCGGCAAGGAATACCAGATGCTGGAGCTGCTCTCCTTGCGCAAGGGCACCACCCTGACCAAGGAAATGTTCCTCAACCACCTCTATGGCGGCATGGACGAGCCCGAGCTGAAGATCATCGACGTCTTCATCTGCAAGCTGCGCAAGAAGCTCGCCAATGCTTCCGAAGGCCGCAACTTCATCGAAACGGTATGGGGCCGCGGCTATGTGCTGCGCGAGCCGCACGAGCAGGAAGAGCGCATTCCCGCCTGATCCCGCTTGGTTTTACGGCGGGCCAAAGGCCCGTCCTTCCGACTGAACCCCGCCGCAAATGGCGGGGTTTTTGTTTTTGGAGCGTTTCAAGCGAAGTGGATTCCGGTTCGCGTGAAGAAAACGCATCAAAACAAGAGGGCAGAGCCCGGTTCTGATGACGTCGAGAGCGCCGCCGGGGCAGGTTTTCGCTTCGACCATACGCGGGCTTTTTAACTCGAACGCGCGCCCGCCGTCTGACGGGAGACGGTTGAAGGACCGCTTTGACGGCTCACCGCCCCGCCGCAACCGCTTTCAAGGGCGGTGGCATCGCTGCCGCTCCGGCGTGCGGCAGCGGCGCCGCGCTTGAGCGGTAAAGCCCGCGCCGTTCCGGATAGGGCCGGAAGGCATCGGTCAGTCCGACAACGGTTTCCGCCGCGCCCAGCAGGAGATAGCCGTCCGGCTCCAGCGACCTCGCCAGCCGGTTGAAGACGCCGGCCTTGGTCTCCTGATCGAAATAGATCAGCACGTTGCGGCAGAAGATCACGTCGAAGGTGCCGAGATTGGAAAAATCGTGCAGCAGATTCAGCTGCCGATGCTGCACCATGGCGCGGATATCCGCATTGATCTGCCACAGCTCGCCGTTCTGCGTGAAATACTTGACCAGCATCTGGATCGGCAGCCCCCGCTGAACCTCGAACTGGCTGAAGATGCCCGCCCTGGATTTCTCGAGAACGCCCTGCGACAGGTCGGTGGCGAGAATCTCGACCCGCCATCCCGTCAGCATCGAGCTGATTTCCTTCAGGCACATCGCGATCGAATACGGCTCCTGCCCGGTGGAGGACGCCGCACACCAGATCCGCAGCGAGCGGCGGTTGGCGCGCGCCTGCAGCAGGTCCGGCAGGATGGTCTGCCGCAGATGATCGAACGGAATCTTGTCGCGAAAAAAGAACGTCTCGTTGGTGGTCATCGCCTCGACCACGTCGACCGTCAGCGTCTCGGCGCCGCCGGCCCTCAATTTCTGAACCAGTTCGGCGATACCGGGAAGACCCGCCTTTCGCGCCAGCGGAATCAGGCGGCTCTCGACCAGATACTGCTTGTCCACGGACAAATCGAGGCCGGAACGATCCTTCAGGAGCCTGCGCAGGAACTCATAATCAGCCGGCGTCACGAGCGGTCTCCCGAAAACACGCGAACCAGCTTCGGCGCGATCTGGTTGAGCGGCAGCACCGCGGCGCAGATGCCCGCATTGGCGGCCGCACCGGGCATTCCCCACACCACGCTTGTCGCCTCGTCCTGGGCGATCACGCTGCCGCCCGCCGCGACGATAGCCTTGCCGCCGCGCATGCCGTCCGAGCCCATGCCGGTCAAGACCAGCGCCAGAACGCCGCTCTGCCAGACATCGATCGCGGAGGTGAACAAGGGATCGACCGCGGGCTTGCAGAAATTGACCGGCGGACCGTCGTCGAGGGCGATCGCGACCTCGGCGCCATGACGCACGACGCGCATATGGCGTCCTCCCGGCGCGAGATAGATCCTGCCCGGCTTGACGACCTCGCCGTCGATGGCTTCGCGCGCCGGCCGGCGGCTCGAACGCGCGAGGTGTTCGGCAAGAATGGTGGTGAAGGTCGGCGGCATATGCTGGGTGATCAGCACCGGAAAACGGTCGATGACCGGACCGAGATCGGCGACCAGCGTCATCAGCGCCTGCGGGCCGCCCGTCGACGAACCGATCAGAAGCGCGCGCGGCGCCTGGGTGCTGAAGGCATGGCGCACCGGTTGCGGCGGCTCGGCCGGAACCGGCTGGAGCCGGAGTTGCGCTTCACGCGCGCGTTCGACGCCGGGCGCCAGAAGCGGCACCACGGTGGCGTGCCTCGCCGGAGCCGGGGCCGGGGCCGGCGCGGTGCGGCGGACCTTGCCGCCGAGAGAGCGAATCTTCTGGATCAGATCGTGGTGGAAAATCTCGGCGGCGCCTGATGCGCGGGTGCTCTCGGGCTTCGGGATGTAATCCGACGCGCCGAGCGACAACGCCTTGAAACTGACCTCCGCGTTGCGGCGGGTCAGCGTCGAAGCCATGATGACAATGAGGTCGCGCTTCTTCGCCAGCAGCCGCGGCAGCGCGGAAATGCCGTCGAGTTCCGGCATCTCGATATCGAGCAAGGCAATATCGGGATCGGCGCGTTCAAGCTGGTTGACGGCTTCAAGGCCGGTGCGCAGCGATGCCACCACCACCATGTCCGGCTCGGCTTCGATCCAGCGGGAGATCAGACCCCTGATGACGACGGAATCATCGACCACCATCACCCGCAGCGGCCGTTGCCGTGTCGAATTCGGGATGGGGGCAGTTGTCAACGCAACACTCATTACTCACCGGTACAGCTACAGCGGCACTACAGAAACAACGCCGAAGGCCGTTCAGCCACCGGATAAGATACCAAATCAGATAAGTCCGACTTCCTGGAACTTGGCCGTGACGATATCCTTGTCGAACGGCTTCATGATGTATTCGTTGGCGCCGGCGTGAAGCGCGCGCGCGATATGCGCGACATCGTTTTCAGTGGTGCAGAACACCACTTTGGGCCGGTCGCCGCCGGGCATGCGGCGAAGATTGCCGAGAAATTCGTAGCCGTCCATCACGGGCATGTTCCAGTCGAGCAGGATCGCCTCGGGCAATCCGTGCCGGCACGCTTCCAACGCCTTCTCGCCGTCCTCGGCTTCGAGGATGTGGAAGTCCAGTCCTTCCAGAATGCGCCTTGCGACCTTGCGGATCACGCTTGAATCATCGACCACTAAACATGTTTTCATGTTAGCCCTCTGCTTCCTCAGTGCCCAGCGCGGGCGTTTCCATTGCTGCTCGGTCCACGTTAGCCGTTGATCTATGCCGCGAGCTGCGCCGGCGCGATTTCGAGGACGCGGTCGACATCGAGGACGACCATGAGCTGGCCGTCGAGGCGATGTACGCCGCCTGCAAGCTTGGCCATGCGCGGATCGAGGTTGACGGGGTTGTCCTCGCGGCCGTCGTCGGGCAGCGTCAGCACTTCGCCGATCTGATCAATCAAGAGGCCATAGGATTCACCGCGCAGATCGACACCGACCGCCATCGGCGGCTTGCCATCGTCGTTCTTCGGCAGGCCAAGCCGGGCACGCATGTCGATCACGGTGACGATGCGGCCGCGCAAATTGAGCACGCCGGCGATTTCGGTCGGCGACAACGGCACCCGCGTCAGCCGCTCCGGCATGAACACGTCCTGGACCCGCGAGATCGGCAGTCCGAACAATTGCCCGCCGATCACCGCAGTGACGTATTCCGCGACGGAATTTTGGATGGTCTGGGTCTTGGTCATGGTGGACTCCATTACGCTGCTGCCGCACGGCTCAGTTCGGCGGTCTGTTCCTTCAGCGCCGCGATCAGGCCGGGCCGATCGAATTTGGCGACGTAATCGTGGAAGCCGGCGAGCTTTCCGCGCTCGATCGCCGCCGGTGACACCATCGAGGACAGCGCGATGATCGGCATCGAGCTCAAATGCTGATCGGCCTTGATCGTCTCGGCGAACTCGAACCCGTTCATGTCGGGCATCTCGATGTCGGTCAGCACCACGTCGAACGACTGGCCCGAGCGCAGGGCGGCGAGGCCTTCCTGCGCGTTGGGCGCCACCCGCACCCGGTAACCGGCCGCCTTCAGCACCGGCGCCAGCATGTTGCGGAAGAACGCGCTATCGTCGACCAGCAGCACCGATTGCGACAGCGCCGAGGGGCGCATTTCCTTGCGCGCGAACCAGTCGGCAAACGCCATCGGCAGGAAGTGTCCGACGTCGATCACCTCGGTGGCCTGGCCCTTGATCACGGCGGAGCCGAGAATGCCGTCACGGCTGCCCGCGACCTCGATGTTGAGCCGTTCCTCGACGATGTCGATGATCTCGTCGACCACCAGTCCCATCGAGCGACCGTCATCGGCGAACACCAGGATCGGCTGCGATCCCGAGGTGGCGACATTGACGCCGACCATCTGCACCAGCGGCATCAGCTGGTCGCGGTACTGCACCATGTGGCGGCCGTTGGAGAGTTCGATCTTGTCGGTGGCGATCTCCTCCAGCCGGGTAACGAGCCCGAGCGGCACCGCCTTCGGCTGGTTGGAGCCGGCGCGGAACACCAGGAGCGAGGTCAGTTGCTCGGCGGTGGCGGCGCGCGACGCCGCGTTCTCGTCCGAGATCTCGTGGGAAGCGGAGACCGAGGTGCCGAGCGCCTTGGCCACGCCGTTGGGATCGATGATCATGATCACCGCGCCGTCGCCCAGAATGGTGTTGCCGGAGAACATGTCGATGTGACGCAGCTTGGTCGACATCGGCTTGACCACGATTTCCTCGGTGTGGAACACGCCGTCGACCACGATGCCGAAGGTCTGGCTGCCGACCTGCGTGACGACGATAAAGCCGTTCTCCGGATCGGAGGAGGAGCCGTCGTCGGTCTTGAGCAGCTTCTTCAGATGCACCAGCGGCAACAGCTTATTGCGCAGGCGCAGCACCGCGGTGTCCTTGATGCGCTCGATGCGGTGTTCCGAATTGGCGCGGGCCCGCACCAGTTCGACCACGGAGAGCTGCGGGATCGCAAAGCGGTCGCCGGCGGCCTCCACGATCAGCGCCGACACGATGGCCAGCGTCAGCGGGATCTTGATGGTGACGCTGGCGCCCTCGCCCGCCACCGACTTGACGTCGATGGTGCCGCCGATCTGGTCGATATTGTTGCGCACCACGTCCATGCCGACGCCGCGGCCGGATACGCTGGTGATTTCGGCTGCGGTCGAGAAGCCCGGCGCGAAGATGAATTTGTGGATCTGGGCTTCCGTCATCTTCTCCAGTTCGGCCTCGGTGACGAGACCGTTGGAGATCGCCTTGGCCTTGATGCGCTCGGTGTTGAGGCCGCGGCCGTTGTCGGCGATGCAGATGATGATGTGGCCGCCTTCATGATAGGCGGACAACCGGATCGTACCCTGCTCCGGCTTGCCGGAAGCGAGCCGCTCGGCCGGCGTCTCCAGCCCGTGATCGGCGGAGTTGCGCACCATGTGGGTGAGCGGATCCTTGATCAGATCGAGCACCTGGCGGTCGAGCTCGGTGTCGGCGCCGTGCATCTCCAGTTCGATATGCTTGTGCAGTTCGCCCGAGAGGTCGCGCACGATTCGCGGCAGCTTCTGCCAAGCGTTGCCGATCGGCTGCATCCGCGTCTTCATGACGCCTTCCTGCAATTCGGCCGTCACGTTCGACAACCGCTGCAACGGCACCTTGAATTCGGTGTCCTCGTTGCGCCGCGAGATCTCCAGCAGCTGGTTGCGGGTCAGAACAAGTTCCGACACCATCGTCATCAGATGTTCCAGCGTGTCGACATTCACCCGGATCGACTGGTTGGCGACCTTGTCCGCCTCCTGCATCTCGGAGTCGGCGGCCACTTTCTTCACGGCCGGCTTCGGCTCGCTTTTCGGCGCGGCTGCGGCCGGCGCCGGTTCGGGCTTAGGCTGAGGTGCCGGCGACGGCGCGGACTCGGTTTCGGTCTCGCGGAAGGCGCGCTCCAGTTCGTCCAGCGACACTTCGCCGGGCCTGAGTTCGCGCTCCAGCGTCTGCACCACCAAAGCGTTCTCCTGCGCGGCCTCGGGCGCTGCTGCGGGAGCCGCGGCATCCGGTTCTGACCCGGCCTGCGTCCCGCGCTCGGCCATTTCGTGCAATTGGACGATCAGATCCTGATCGTCGCCTTCCGGCTCGGCCTCGGTCGCCTCCAGTTGAGCAAGCAGTTCCTTGATGCGGTCGATGCTGGCGAGGATCAGGCTGACCGCATCCCCCGTCACCGGCATGCCGTCGCGGAATTTGCCCATCAGGGTCTCGCCGGCATGAGCCAGCGCTTCCAGCCGCGGCAATCCGAGGAAGCCGCACGTCCCCTTGATGGTGTGGACGAGGCGAAAGATGTTATCCAAAATCTTGGCGTTGTTCGGCTCCTGCTCGAACCGCACCAGCTGATTATCGACCGTATCCAGGCTCTCGCTGGTCTCGGTCAGAAACTCCCGCAACAAATCATCCATGAAACCGACCCTAGAACACACGGGACGCGCCACATCGACACGCCTTTCGGAGTTTGGTCAGCTTCTATGCAAAGCGTTTAATATTAGTTGAGTAACCGGAAAAGAACGCTCTCAACAAAGAGATAAGAGCGCCGCACGCGATCCGGCCGCGATTTGTAAACCTCCGGTTAACCATACCGGCCGTGTAGAGCGCCCTTTCGGTTCTGATGGAATCAGAACCGAGGCTTTCTCTTCATTGCTTTGACACGTTTTCCTGACGCGAACTGCTATCCGCTCCGCTCGAAAACGCTATGCGCTTTTCACGAAGCGGTTGCGACGATCGAATCGCCCTCGGGCGCCAGCACCACCTTCAGGCCGCAGGCTTCGGCGAGGAGCCGCGTATAATAAGGCTGCACCGCATGGGCATCGACGCCCGCGCTCTGACTCGAACTCAGGAGATCGGCGATATTTTGCGGCATGCGCGCGTTCAGTCCGCTGGCGGCGACACGGAATCCCATGACCTCGCCTTCGCCGATCGGGTCGACCGCGATCACGCCGCCGCGCGGAATGGTCTGCTGCGCGATCACCATCATGTTCAACAGCAGCTTGACCCGGTTTTTCGGCAGCAGCAGGCGCGGCAGGCTCCAGGTGATCTTGGTCTTGGCGTCCTCCAGATGCCCCCGCGCCATGTTCTGCGCGTCGCCGAGGTCGATCTGCGCGCCGGCCGAGCCCGCCGCCCCGAATGCCAGGCGGCAGAACTGCAGACGCGCCGACGCGGTCTTGGCGCTCTTGCGGATCAGATCGAGGGCAAACTCGCGATCCTCCGGCTTGGGATTGTCGTCGAGGACCTCCAGCCCGTTGACGATGGCGCCGACCGGGCTGATGAGGTCGTGGCAAACCCGCGAACACAGCAGCGCCGCAAGTTCGAGGGCGTCAGGGGCAGGATTGGGAGACGAAGTGCCAGACATAAGAGGTGTTCCTGGATATCTGCACGGCGCGGGCCAAGCCGAATCACGCCTGTCAGCAGGCTTGATACACTGGGGACGCGTGCGGCGCCAACACGGAGCAACCCCACCCCTATGGTTCCTTTTCGTCAACAGGCACGATTGAAGCGGCTCTGTCGCAGGGAAAAACATATAGGTATGACTGTCCGCCGGTGAGGTTCGCCCGAGAATCCACCCGATGAATCCACCGATGAACGAGGCCCCTTTGTCCGGATCCGAGATCGGCCGCGATACCGCGGCCCTGCTGATGCAGCCGCTGACCGATCTGGTGATCCGGGCCGGCGCGGCCATTCTCGCGGTCAACCGCCTTGCCATGAAAATCGACGGCAAGCCGGACGGTTCTCCGGTGACGGAAGCGGATCTCGCCGCCGACCGCATCATCGGCGAAGGCCTGGCCCGGCTCGCCCCTGCGATTCCGGCGGTCTCCGAGGAGCGGGTTCATCTGGCCAAACCGCCTTATCACGGCAGTTTCTTCCTGATCGACCCGCTCGACGGCACCAAGGAATACGTCGCCGGCCGCGACGAGTTCACGGTCAACCTGGCGCTGGTCACCAACGGCACGCCGCTGCTCGGCATCATCGGCGCGCCGGCACTTGGATGGATATGGCGCGGGCTGGTGGGACAAGGCGCCGAACGGCTAGCGACAGCCGATGCCTCACCGGGGCAGCCCGAGCCGATTCACACCCGCCCCGTGCCGGCGCCGGGCGCGCCCTGGATCGCAGCCGTCAGCCGCTCGCATGGAGATGCCTCCACCGAGGCTTTCATCGCGGCCCGGCCGGGCGCCACTCGGCTCAAGCTCGGCTCGGCGGTCAAATTCGGCCGCCTGGCGGAAGGCGCCGCCGATATCTATCCGCGGCTCGCTCCGACCTGCGAATGGGATATCGCGGCCGGCCACGCCATCGTCACCGCGGCGGGCGGCAAGATCACTGATTCGCGCGGCGCGGAATTGCGCTACGGCGAGGGCCGCAAGGATTTCATCGTGCCGGAATTCATCGCCTGGGGCGATCCGGCGGCAGCAGGGCGAATCACGCCTACCGCCCCAGGGTCTGCCTGAGTCTCGGCCAGCGCAGCTTCGCGATCCGCAGAATGCGTGCGGAATCCGCGGCAAAGGCGTCACGGGCCTGCTCGCGGCTGAACAGATAAAGCCGTTGTCCCGTGACCAGCCAGAAGTTCGGATTGCCGGCCACCGCGACGCCGCGAGCGACGTCGACCGGGTCGTATCCGCCGAACTGGGGCCCGTAAATATCGGGATGGGCGACAAAGGCGGCGCGATTGCCTTCATTGCAAAAACGCCAGACCACGCCGGCCTCCGAGGCCTCGAACTCTTCCCGGCCGATTTCGGCTTTGGCATCGGCAAAATAAGCCACGGGGTCGAAGCCCTCGATGGCAAGGCCGGAGAAACGATTCGCGACCACCCGTTCAGTGGTCGCGGCATGGACCGCGCGCGGCAAGCCGGACAACATGCCTAGCCCTGCGAATAATGCGATCAAGGCGATTCCGGGGCGCCTGCCGTTTCCTTCCTGCCGTGGTGCCGTCATAGTTGATGCCGATAACATTCGAGTCGGGGGACAGTGGACGCAACCTAAAGCCGTGTTTGTTGGCGTCGGGTTAAGGTCGGCGGCCATGATTTCGATACCAGGGGTTCTTTCATGACTTTCGCCTCTCGCCTTGCCGCGGCTGCAGTCGCCGCCCTGGTGTGCTGGTCCGTACCTGTTTTCGCGCAACAGCAGGAGCCGGCGGAACCACCTCCGCCTCCCCCGCCACGCCAGGCGGCGGGAGCGAACACCTACGGCCCGGACGAACTGGTCAATGCCGGTCATCGTTTTTTCGGCAACGTGTCGCGCGGGCTTGCCGCGGTCATCGAACGGGCGGTGAGCCAGTGGGGCCTGCCGAACGGCTATGTTCTGGGTGAAGAAGGCAGCGGCGCCTTCGTCGCCGGGCTGCGCTATGGCGAAGGCACGCTCTACACCAAGAACGCCGGCGATCTGCACGTCTACTGGCAAGGGCCCTCGGTCGGCTTCGACTGGGGCGGCGACGGCGCCCGCACCATGACGCTGGTTTATAATCTTCCTTCCACCAATGCGATCTACCAGCGCTTTGCCGGCATCGACGGCTCCGCCTATATCGTCGGCGGCTTCGGGATGACGGCGCTGACCGCCAACAACATCGTGCTGGTGCCGATCCGCTCCGGCATCGGCCTGCGGCTGGGCGCCAATATCGGCTATCTGAAATATACGCCGCGCGCGACCTGGAACCCGTTCTGAACCCTTCGCGCCTTCTGAATCCTGAAGCCGGGGATGAATCCCGAAGTTAAGGATGTCCTGGCGGCAGATTCACGTTAACCCGGCATTGGGCTGGCGTTCACCCTGCTCTCCGTGGCATTGTGATTAACGAAGGGTTTCCGACGCGGGAATCCAAGGTTTCTCGCCGAGTTGCCGCGCGTAGCAGGGAGTTTGGTCCATGGTCGAACCGATCATGTATCTGGCGATCGGTTTTCTGATCTCGATGCTGTGCGGGTTGATGATCATCCCGCTGGTTCACAACCGAGCAGTGCGGCTGACGACGCGGCGCATCGAGGCGGCGACGCCGCTGTCGATGGCGGAAATCCAGGCCGACAAGGATCAGCTGCGCGCCGAATTCGCGATGTCGGCGCGGCGGCTCGAGATGAACGTCGACCAGCTCAGGAACAAGACCACCAGCCAGCTTGCCGAACTCGGCAAGAAAACCGACGCGATCAATCGCATGAAGCTCGAGCTTGGCGAAAAGAACGCCACGATCTTTGCGCTCGAGGCGCGCGAGAAGGCATTCAAGGAACAGCTGCGGGCGACCGAAGAGGAGTTTGCCGCCAAGACCGAAGCCTTGCGTGTCGCCGGGCAGGCGCTGGCCGACAAGCAAAGCGAACTGGCCAAGATCGGCGCCGCGTTGTCCGACCGTTCCATCACCGCGGACAGCCGCCAGGTCGAACTGGTCGCGGTGCGCGCCCAGATCGATGCGCTCAAGAACCGGGTCGGCGACGCCGAGAAGGACTTTGCCGAAACCCAGGCTCGGCTCGCGCAGGAGCGCGGCGCGTCCGAGAACGCGACGCGCGATCTTGCCGAAGCGCGCGGCCGGGTCGAGAACCTGAGCCAGCGCGTCACCGATCTCGATCGCCAGCTGATCGTCCAGGTCAAGGAAGCCGAAATGCTCGGCAACCGCGTCACCGATCTGGAAACCCGCCTTGCCACCCAGGGCAAGCTGCTCGCCGAGCGCGATTACGAGAGCAATCAGTTGCGCCAGTCGAACACGGCCGCCGAACGCACGATCAAGGAATTGCGCAACGAGATCGCAGCGACCAATGCCGGCAAGGCGCCGGCGATCGAGAAGCTGCGCGGCGAAAAGACCGAGCTTGAGGAACAGCTTCGCCTCGCGCGCGACGAGCGTTCCAAACTGCAGCGCGACATCAACGCGATCCAGCAACAGGCCGAAAGCTCCTGGGCCACCGAGCGCATGGAAAACGCGCTGCTGCGCGAGCGCATCAACGACATCGCCGCCGAAGTCGCCAAGCTGGCGATGACGCTGGAAGGGCCGGATTCGGCGATCGAAGCCATGCTGGCCGGCGAGACGGCGGTGGCCGCGAAGACGGCCAAAACCGGCAAAGGCACCGCCAATGGCGTTATTCCCGAGGGCGGCACCCTGGCCGAGCGCATCCGGGCGCTGCAATCCCACGCCTCCCGCGCCCGCCAGCCGGAGGCGTGAACCTTTCGTACATGGTCTGACGGGTTTGGCTTGACCGGTTTGACTTGACACTTAGGCCTTGCCCTTCGTAAATCGCCGCAATTGACGGCGTGCATTATTCCGTCGAAGATGCTTGGCGGCGTTTGACGGTTGCACGAAATTCCCGGGCGCATAGCTCAGCGGGAGAGCGTTCCCTTCACACGGGAGAGGTCCAAGGTTCGATCCCTTGTGCGCCCACCATAAACCCCTTGTTTTAAGGGTTTTTTATTTTCTGCCCTAGTTCCAATATGCGTTTCGACACGCCTTAGAGCAAAAAATCACGCACAATTGGCCCAAAATTGGCCCAGTGAAACGTCTCTCCAACTCAGCAATCGGCACACGTTTGCGTTTTGATGCTGTCAATCATAGCCTTTTTGAAACGCGCTGTGTCTGAAAGCTTGTTGGCACCCCTCCATATATAGGGAGAGAGGCCCTGAACAGTGTACCCATAATTTTGATAGCGATACCACGTCCGCTTTGCACCGTTAGCCGCCAACATCGCGCGACGATGCACTGTGTCGCGATGGCACTTCCGGACACTCTGCCATGCTCCGCTTTGTAAAGCGGAATTTTTACAACGCTACAATCCAAGGTAGCATATTGAAATGGGGGAACGTCGCTGTATAAATCACGGACGGCGTATCGAATCTTTGACAAGTGATACGAATGGATTTGGGCCATTCGCGGGAAAGGAGGAATTTGTGCGCGCAGAACCGAACTTCGTTGCAGCAATAATCTTCGGGGTATTGGAGATTGCCTATTTCGTTATGTTCTTGCTGCTCAAATACGAAAATCGGACTGAGCTTTATCAGCCAACCCTCTATATAAGTACCGCGTCTTGGTTTGCATTTGTTGTGTTTGCAGCGTTCATTTTCCGGCCTTTTGCCTATCGATGGCTGCGTGTAGTTATCGCATTCATAGTGTTCATGACTGTTCCGGCCGTTTTTTCGCTAGCTCTTACAAAAATACTTGCTGACGCAAATGCAGATAAATTGTGGTTTGAGCTGGCGTTCCTCGGTACCACTGCAATCAAGCTTGGTATAGCGGCAAGCCTTTATGCTTGGGCTGGTTCTCGGAGACCCTCAGGTCAGTACGCGTGAGGGTGGGATGTTAGCAACTAACGCTCGGCCGCCGCGTGCGCTTGTGATCATGCTCCTAGTAGTTCAATAGCATAGACCAAGCTACGCCAAGCCTTCACACGGGAGAGGTCCAAGGTTCGATCCCTTGTGCGCCCACCATTAGACTTTTATATCCAATGAATTAGCGGACTAATTCCCTCGGAATGTTCCCCAAAAGAGCCGGGGCAAAAGAGGGGCACCTCGGATTTGGCACGGTTGACGAAAATCGCTCTGCCACCGCAACGCTCCGACTTGACCATCCACAAAGTGACGCCGCTTCCCCGCCAAACGGGCTGCACCTGGTCGGCGCTCCTCTTTCCAGAGCTGGAACGAAATCGAGGACGTCGCCACGGCAATGCGTTCAGGAAGTATCCACATTCCACATGTCGCGGTGACCGAGCCGCTCGACCGGACATACTTGAATTGTTAGACGCATCTTCCTGGAATAAAATTTGAGTCGGTAATGACCGTTGCGATCGAGATTGGGCGGACCGTAACGGGAGATCCCGCAGTTTTGGACTTAGAGGAACTTCTCGCGACGCGCCTTCTGGTTCAAGGCAATTCCGGCTCCGGCAAGTCTCACCTGCTACGCCGACTTCTCGAGCAGAGCGTGCCCTGGGTCCAGCAGACGGTCATCGATCCCGAGGGCGACTTCGTGACGTTGGCCGAACGCTTCGGTCATCTCGTCATCGACGCGCAAGAACACACCGAGCGCGCTCTGCAGGTGGCTGCCGAGCGGATCCGGGCTCACCGCGTCTCTACCATCCTGAATCTTGAAGGGCTCGACGCGGAAAACCAAATGCGGCGCGCAGCCGCGTTTCTCGGGGGCCTGTTCGAGGTCTCCCGGGATCACTGGTATCCGATGTTGGTGGTCGTTGACGAGGCTCAGTTGTTCGCGCCGGCGATAGCCGGAGAGGTTTCGGACGAAGCGCGCAAGCTCTCGCTCGGCGCGATGACGAACCTGATGTGCCGGGGCCGCAAGCGCGGGCTTGCAGGCATCATCGCCACTCAGCGGCTCGCGAAACTCGCCAAGAACGTGGCTGCCGAGGCCGCCAATTTCCTGATGGGCCGGACGTTTCTCGATATCGACATGGCGAGGGCCGCCGATCTTCTGGGAATGGAGCGCCGGCAAGCGGACGCCTTTCGCGATCTGCAGCGGGGACAATTCATGGCGCTCGGCTCCGCCCTCTCGCGCCGCCCCATAAGCGTACAGATAGGCTCGACCGACACGCACCCGCGCAACGCATCGCCGCGGCTGATGCCGATGCCGGATGCGAAAATCGAGGACGCGCGCGGCATAATCCTGGCGGCCCCGCCGCCGGAGGTCAATCGGCCTGTGCGCAGACCTTCGGTGGACATCGTGAACCAGCTCATGATGGCGAAGGAAGCAGTTCCCGAAGCTGTCGAGAGGCCACTGAGTGCGGAAGAACGAACGGAGCGCCGTCTAAGGCTGGACCGCATTCTCTCCGCCATCCTGGCCGAACCCGATGCCGGATTCCGAACCGCGGACATCCTGTATCAGGAGTTCGTCGTCCGCTGCCGGATCGAGGGTCTCGGTTCGGCGGCGCCGACGCTAAGCGTCTTCCGACGCATGCTGACATGCGCTCGCGCAGGACTCTCCAGCGATATGGAAGAAGAAGACGACGCCTGGCGGGAAGTCCTGCTGCGGGCCGGCATCCTTCCGGAAGACATGCAAGGCGTATTCCTGCTGATCGCTCGCGCCGCCAGGGAGAACTTGCCGTGTCCCAGCGATTCGGCGATCGCCCGCGCTTACGGCACGCATTCGTTTCGCCGCGCCCGACGGACGTTGGCCTATATCGAGGAACAGGATCTCCTTGTATGCCAGATCGACGGCATGGGCCGCAGAATCGCGACGCTCGTCGAGCCCGCTTGGACAACAGCGCCGGGTGACCCCAATGCCGACGAAACGCCCGCCCTATTGATGTGCGCGGCACCGCCATCTGCGTAGCCGGAGCGAATGGGCCTCCCCGCCGCTGTATCTGTCGCCGTCACGCAAACGTACAAGACCAAGTTTTCAAACGGGCTCTACGGTATCCACGCCGTTGAAGCGATCGCATCCGACGATGCAACAATGCGGCCGCCCATCAGCACCGTGCGTGCCAGCGTGCCGGCCGCCACCAGATCCTCCACGCTCGCCGCGCGCGCGATCAGCAGATCGGCCCGCGCGCCTTCCCGAAGCCCGAAATCATCGAGGCCCATCAACGACGCCGGTGTACTGCTGACCATATCGAAGGCGCGGCGCAGGTCGTTGAGGCCGAGATGGCCGGCGAGCACCGTCCATCGGGCGATCTCAAGCAGGTCGCCGGAGCCGGTCGGCACGAACGCATCCTCGATGTTGTCGGAAGCCGCCGCGACCGGCACGCCTGCCTCCAGGAGTTCGCGGACGCGCGTCAGGCCGCGCGGGGCCAATCGGTCGGCCGCCCGTCCCTGCAGGAAAAGGTTGGCGGCGGGCAACGTGACCACGGCGACACCGGCCTCGTGCAGCCGCTCGATCGAGCGCAGCGCCTGGTCGCGCGGCATCGCGGAGAGCGCCGAGCAATGTCCGGCAACGACCCGGCCGGCCATGCCGCGCTCCCGCGTCAGATCCGCCAATGCGTCAAAGAGCACCCGGCCGCCATCGAGATGTTCGTCGATATGCAGGTCGAGCGGCAGGCCGCTGCGTTCGGCCACATCGAACAGCATTGTCAGGAACGCCAGCGGCTGGCTGGAATAGGCCGGCACCCCGCCGATCGCGTCGATGCCGAGCGCAATCGCCTCCTGCAACCACGCTTCACTTTCCGGCAGCATGGAGGTGGCGTCCGAGGTCACATGGCCGACCACCTGGATGCGCATCCGGTCCGCGCAGCTCTCGCGTAGCGCAAGCATGGTCTCGATGCCGCGGAGCCCGCTCTGCGGGTCGATATTCGTATGGCTGCGGATGGCGACGGTGCCATACGCGCTGCATGCCTCGACGGTGTCGCGGGCCCGCATGATCATCTCGTCGCGGGTGATGTTCGGCGCAATGGCCCGATAGGCGGCGATCGCTCCGTCCAGCGTGCCCTGCGGATTGGACAGAAGCCCGCGCGTGCGCGACTTGTCGAGGTGCTGGTGGATATCGACCAGGCCCGGCAGCACCAGCCGGCCGTCCAGCGCGATCAGCTCGGCCCCTTCACCGCTCAACTGCGGTGCAATGGCCAGGACGCGCCCTTCGGCCCCGATCCGGACATCGAGAAATTCCGGCTGCGAGGCCCCGGCTCGGAGCACGCGTCCGCCGCGCAATATCAGGTCACGAGCCATCGGCATTCCTGTTCGACCCTAAGCGTTCCCTTCTCCTAGACCTGAGTTTTACAGGCGCCGCAAGTGCGGCGAAAAGGAAGCCAACGGAATGCGGGACATCGATCTGGTTTACAGAGAGCTGACTTATGGATTCATCGACCAGGGCACGCAGGCGCTCGAAAAGCACCGCACGACCCTGCCTGGTCCTGCTTATGCCCCGCGGGCCTAGATGCCGAACACCCAGATCGCAACGATGGCGCCGAGCGTTGCCAGTCCGCTGATGGTCCAGCCGACGGCGTAGGCGGCTTCCTCGTTGTTCGCGCCGCGCATGACATCATATCTATCGGTGTAGCTATCGGTCGAGACGTGCCAGTGATCCGACATGATCGCCTCCTGATTGTAACCAGGAAACAATCGCCCACCGCCGCTAAGGTTCCGTATGCGCCTCGCCTACAACACTCATTCAATTCGAGCCAAATTCACGGATAACTGATCGCCCCTCGCGGAAACTGCGGGAGCGCCGATTCGGTTGAGCTGCGCCGGGTACCTGCCAACCAACCGGGGAGACCACTTCCATGCGCAAATTGATCATCGCCGCCACCGCCATCGCCTTGCTCTCGTCGACGGCTGCTTTCGCCCAATCGACCGGCAAGGCGGGAGGGACCACGGGTGCGGTGGCCCAAAACGCCGACACGACGGCCAAGAGCGATCCGTCGAGCGCCAAGATGGCCAAGACGACGAAGAAAGCGAAGAAGTCGAGCACGGCCAAGAGCAACGACGCGAAGTGACGCAGAGGCCGCCTTCGGGCGGCCTCGTCTTCGTCCGGATCGGGTTTTCGCCCGAAACGCTATGGCCCCGCGCCTTTGAGCCGCTCCTCGAACCACCCGGACAGGGCCCGCTCGACGGCGCCCCCGACATATAATTCCGACGCGGCGACCTGGTTTTTTCCCAGCACCAGAAACAGCCCGATCCGGTAGGCGAACCACAGATGGGGATCGGTCAGCGCCCGCAGCTTGTGCCGGTCATGTTCCGGCGGCTGGTGATTGACGGCCTTGCGGATCTCGATCGCGAGCAAATTTTCCGGAACGGTTCGCCGGTGTACGACGATATCGGGATAAACCGATTTGCCGAGATCGTCGTCGGTCGAGACGATCGAACCCTTGGGCAGAAGCAGCCGGCGGTCCCCGAGCCGGTTGTAATCGCAATCGACGTCCCAGCCGCCGAACCGGCGTTCGAGATGGACGGCGAGGCGATGCGTCAATGTCCGCTCGCCGACGTCCTTCCCGAGCAGATAGGTCTCGCGCGCATAGAACTCACCCAGCGCGCCGATCACCTTGTCCAGTTCGGACTGCATATCGGCCAGCATGTCGCCTCCCCCGAGGCGTCGTGATGGCCGACATCTGCGTCGCTTCGATGACGCTTACAGCCGTATTTTTTACATCTGGACTTCGATCAGCCGCGGTCCGGGCTCGGCGACCGCTTCGGCGAGCGCCTTGTTGAACTCGTCGACGGTGGTGACCGCGCGGCCCGGAACGCCCATGCCCCTGGCCAGCGCGACGAAGTCGATGGTCGGCCGATCCAGCTTCAGCATGTCCAGGGCACGTTTTCCGGGCTCGCCGGCGCCGACGCCGTCGAACTCGCCGCGCAGGATCTGGTAGATGCGGTTGGCGAATACGATGGTGACGACATTCAGGTTTTCGCGCGCCTGGGTCCACAGCGCTTGAATCGTGTACATCGCGCTGCCGTCGCCGACCATGCACATCACCTTGCGGTCCGGGCAGGCCACCGCGGCCCCGGTCGCGACCGGGGGCGAGAAGCCGATCGAGCCGCCCATGTTCTGCAGCCAGTCATGCGGCGCAGCCCCCGCCGTCGGCGGGAAGAAGCCGCGGCCGGTGGTGATGGATTCGTCGACCACGATGGCGTTTTCCGGGATCGCCAGCGCGATCGCCTGCGCGATCGAGGCCGGGGTCAGCGCGCCGGTCGGCTTGACCAGCTCCATCAATTGCTGCGGCTTGACGTCCGACGGCTTGGCGCCGAGCGCATCGGCCAAAGCCCCCAGCGCCGCGATCGAATTTTCGCCCCAGGAGGTCAAGCGGTGAACCTCGCAGCCCTCGGGCTTGAGGATGCTCGGCTTGTTCGGATAGGCGAAGAAGGCGATCGGCTCGTTGGCCTCGACCAGGACGATGTTCTTGAAGTTCTTCAGGATCGGCAGCGCCTGCTCGATCACATAGGGAATGCGGTCGATCGAGAAGCGGCCGCGGCCGCGCGCCATGCGCGGATGATAGGTCTGGCCCATCACCTTGCAGCCGGTCTTGCCGGCAATCTGCTGCGCCAGCGCCAGCCCCTGCTCGGTCAGGCCATCGCCGGTGACCAGCACCAGGGTCTCGGCGCCCCCGTTCTTCAGCACCCTTGCCGCCTCATCCACCGCCCGTGGCGAATAGTTCGGGCGCTGGCTCTCGGTCGGCACCTCGGCGATAGCGCCGGCTTCGTTCCAGGCGGTGTCGGCGGGCAGGATCAGGGTCGCGATCTGGGGCGGCGAACTTTTCGCCGCGGCGATGGCGGCGGCGCCGTCGGCCGAGACCGATTTGGCATCCGGCGAGGTCCGGACCCAGTCCGACATCGGCCGCGCCAGGCCCTCGACGTCGGAGGTCAGCGGCGCGTTGTAGCCGATGTGATAGGTCGCGTGCTGTCCGACGATGTTGACGATGCCGGAATGCGCCTTCTTGGCGTTGTGCAGATTGGCCAGCCCGTTGGCGAGGCCGGGGCCGAGATGCAGCAGGGTCGACGCCGGCGTGCCCTTCATGCGAAAATAGCCGTCCGCGGCGCCGGTCACCACGCCCTCGAACAGGCCGAGGACGCAGCGCATGCCCGGAACCCGGTCCAGCGCGGCGACGAAATGCATTTCCGAAGTGCCCGGATTGGTAAAGCAGACGTCAACACCGCCCGCCACCAGGGTTCGCACCAGACTTTCCGCACCGTTCATCATTCCACTCCCGTTCGCATTCCTCTGAGGCAGCCAGAGATCACAATCATTCTTGACGCGTTTCGTCAAAGGGGGCGCAGAGCATTCCTGCCAAGCGGACGACCCTATGGCGTTTTCAAGCGAAGCGGATACCGGCCGGCGTGGAGAAAACGCCTCAAAAGGTCCAACGCCTTTTTAACCGGTTGATCTGAAAATCGGCGCCCTCACGGGCTCGTTGCTTGCGAAATCGCGCCAATTATGGCCTTTCTGGCGATGAGGATCGAATTTTTCGCGAGGAAGAAAATGACTCGGGGATTGGCTTTCCTGGCTGCCGCGGTTTTCATCCTGACCGGGGCGGGGCACGCGCGGGCTCAAGGCTTCGACTCACGCGATATCATGGGTGGCGGGCCCAATTTCTTCGCCGGCGGATCGAGCCCAATTCCGCGCACCACCGTCAATTTCGAGAGCAATTATCCGCCCGGCACCATCGTGGTGAACACCGCCGAGCGTCGGCTTTATCTGGTGGAGCCCGACGGCCAGGCGCTGCGCTATGGCATCGGGGTCGGCCGCGACGGTTTCCGCTGGGGCGGCGTACACCGCGTCTCGGCCAAGAAGGAATGGCCGGGCTGGACCCCGCCCGCGCAGATGCTGGCGCGGCGGCCGGACCTGCCCCGCCACATGGCCGGCGGCATCGACAACCCGCTCGGCGCCCGCGCCATCTATCTCGGCTCGACGCTCTATCGCATTCACGGCTCGAACGAGCCCGAGACGATCGGCCAGGCGGTATCCTCCGGCTGCTTCCGCATGACCAATGAGGACGTCACCGACCTCTATGACCGGGTTCACGTCGGCGCCACGGTCGTCGTGAAGAATTAGGGCTTTTCGGTTCTGATTGAATCAGAACCGAAGCTCTATCCTCTTTGCTCCGTGAGCGGATGCGCCCGATCAAGCCTTGCGCGGACGCGACGATTGCGGCAGCGTCAACACAATGAATGCTTCTCGTCGGCCTTCGCCCGTCATCAGGGCCATCGCGGTCCTGCTGGCCGCTGTTGCGCTCGACAGCCTTGTTCCGGAGCCGGCGGCGACGTCCGAAATTCCGGCCATCGCCTCGCGCCAGCGCGCCGAGAAGAAATCCTTTACCGACGGCGAAATCATCGACGGATTTTTCAAGACCGCGTTCGGCGCCGAATATCATCTGGCCGGCCGGGTCGACCGCATCCGCAAATATGACGTGCCGGTGCGGGTCTTCGCCGAAGGCGACGACCGTGCGGCACGCAAGGCGCAACTCGCCAGGGTCGTCGCCGATATCGGCCGGCGGGTGCAGCACCTCGACATCGCGATGGCGGCGCCCGGCGACGACGCCAATATCGTCGTCAACCTGGTGCGCGACCGCGATTTGTCGCGGACCATCACCAGTCTCTACGGCAGCGAGCGGGCCAAGGAGATCCGCACCTCGCTCGATCCGCAATGCCTGTCCGGTTTTCGCAAGAACGAGGCGTTCGAGATCGAGCATTCCGACGTGATCCTCACCTATGACAGCAGCGATTTCATCTTCCTCGACTGCGCCTATGAGGAATTGCTGCAATCACTGGGACCGATCAACGATACCAGCTCCGTGCCCTGGACCATGTTCAACGACAATGTGTCGATGGGCTTCTTCGACATCTACGATCAGTACATCCTGAACCTGCTCTACGACCCCCGCATCAAGGCCGGCATGACCGTGCAGGAGGTGCGGGAGGTGCTGCCGGAGGTGCTGGCCGATGTGCGGGCCTGGGTCGCCAAGGTCAATAATCTGCCAGAGTGAAGGCGCTGTGCAGCAAGCCGGGCGCGCGCCGCGCAAGCCGCGAATTCGCACGCCGACGATGAGGTTTCAACGCGCCCCGGCGTCGGATAGGGTGCGCGCGATCAACTGGGGAATGACATGAGCTTGTCCGGAATTTTTGCGCGAATAGTGGCGCTGATCGGCGCCGCCGCGGTGCTGTGGCGCCGTCTGCAGGACGCCACGCATGAGCCGGCCTGGGGCAGCGCGCCGGTGGTGCCGGCGGCGAAGCCGCAGGGCAGCATCCCGACGCTCAAAATGCCGACGGCCCAGGGCTGGACCGACGGGCAGATCCCGGTGGCGGCGCCCGGGCTCAAGGTCAATGCGTTTGCGACCGGCCTGAAACACCCGCGCTGGATCAATGTGCTGCCCAATGGCGACGTCCTTATTGCCGAGGCGACGCAGGTCGCCGGACCGATCAGGAACGTGTTCAGCTACGCGATGCAGGCGACGATGAGACGCGCCGCCGCGCTCGGCGTCAGCGCCAACCGCATCACGTTATTGCGCGACGTGGATGGCGACGGCATCGCCGAACGGCGCGAAATTTTCATGGAGGGACTGAACCAGCCGTTCGGCATGGCGCTGCTGGGCGATACGTTCTACGTCGGCAACACCGACGGCGTGGTCGCCTTTCCGTATGCGGCGGGCGCGGACCGCATCACCGCGCCGGGCCGGAAACTGGTCAGCTTCAAGCCCGCTGGGCACTGGACGCGAAGCCTGCTGCCGAGCCCCGATGGCAAAAAGCTTTATGCCGGGGTCGGCTCGCTCACCAATATCGCCGACGACGGCATGGCGGCCGAGCAAGGCCGCGCCGCGATCTACGAACTCGATCTGGCCGAGGGTTCAAGCCGCATCTTTGCCAGCGGCCTGCGCAACCCGGTGGGCCTGGCATGGGAGCCATCGACCGGCGTGCTGTGGACGGTGGTCAACGAGCGCGACGGACTGGGCGACGAGACGCCTCCCGATTATCTGACCTCGGTCCGCGACGGCGGTTTCTACGGCTGGCCCTATTGCTATTGGGGGCAGACGGTGGACGATCGGGTGCCGCAGGATCCGGCCGCGGTCGCAAAGGCCATCACGCCGGACTACGCGCTGGGCGGCCACACCGCGTCGTTGGGCCTGTGCTGGATGCCGGCCGGCACGCTTCCCGGCTTTCCGGACGGCATGGCGATCGGACAGCACGGCTCCTGGAATCGCAGCACGCTGAGCGGCTACAAGGTTGTGTTCGTGCCGTTCGCGGATGGGCGCCCGTCCGGGCCGCCGCGGGATATCCTGTCGGGATTCCTCGCACCGGACGAGCGGGTATCCTACGGGCGGCCGGTCGGCGTAACGCTCGGCCCCGACGGCTCCCTGCTGGTGGCGGACGATGTCGGCGACGTGATCTGGCGCGTCACGGGCGAGCGGCAGGGCTGAGCGAGCCTGCAAAGGTTTGGTTCGGAGCGCCGATCCGTCAGTGCGGCGTTGCGCGAGGATACCTGTGATCCAACAGCGCCGACTCGCAATGACTGCCGACTCGCAGTTTCAAAACGGAGTTATGCGAACTTCTCGAACAGCTCCCGCCCGATCAGCATGCGCCGGACTTCGCTGGTACCGGCTCCAATTTCGTAAAGCTTGGCGTCGCGCAACAGCCGCCCGGTCGGATAGTCGTTGATATAGCCGTTGCCGCCGAGCAGCTGGATGGCGTCGAGCGCGCATTGCGTCGCCTTCTCCGCGGCAAACAGGATCGCGCCCGCCGCATCCTCACGCGTGGTCTCGCCGCGATCGCAGGCCTTCGCCACCGCGTAGACATAGGCGCGCGAGGCATTCATCGTGGTGTACATGTCGGCGATCTTGCCCTGCACCAATTGAAACATGCCGATCGGCTGGCCGAATTGCTTGCGCTCGTGGACGTAGGGCATCACCACGTCGAGGCAGGCCTGCATGATTCCGAGCGGCCCCGCCGCCAACACCGTGCGCTCGTAGTCGAGGCCCGACATCAGGACATGGACGCCGCGGCCGGCCTCGCCGAGCACGTTCTCTTCCGGCACTTCGCAATTGTCGAACACAAGCTCCGCGGTGTCGGAGCCGCGCATACCGAACTTGTCGAGCTTCTGCGCGGTCGAAAACCCCTTCATCCCCTTCTCGATGATGAAGGCGGTGATGCCGCGCGGGCCGGCGGCGGGGTCGGTCTTGGCATAGACCACCAGCGTCTCCGCCACCGGTCCGTTGGTGATCCACATCTTGGCGCCGTTGATGACGTAACGGTCGCCCTTCTTCTCGGCGCGGGTCGTCATCGACACCACGTCCGAACCGGCATTCGGCTCCGACATCGCCAGCGATCCGACATGCTCGCCAGAAATCAGCTTCGGCAGATATTTGCGCTTCTGCTTTTCGTTACCGTTGCGGCGGATCTGGTTGACGCAGAGATTCGAATGCGCGCCGTAGGACAGGCCGACCGAGGCCGAGGCCCGCGATATTTCCTCCATCGCAATGCAATGTTCGAGATAGCCGAGCCCGGATCCGCCATACTCCTCCTCGACCGTGATCCCGTGCAGTCCGAGCGCGCCGATTTTCGGCCAGAGGTCGCGCGGAAACTGGTTGCTCTTGTCGATCTCGGCAGCGCGCGGCGCGATCTCGTCGGTCGAAAAGCTCTGGACGGTTTCGCGAATCGCGTCGGCGGTTTCGCCGAGGTCGAAATTGAACATCCGATGCGCGTTGGAAATCATGGGCGGTCTGGCTCCGGGCAATGCGTGCAGCTGGTCGCGTGCATAGGCTTAGGCTCTGCAACCGAGCTTGTCACGGGCCAGCCGGCCTGAGAAGGGGGCGTGAACAGGACAAGCGCTGCACCGCCGCAGAAAATGCGTCAAACTCCCGCCTTGCTCCGGCCCGCGCTCCGGGTTGTAATTCGCACCCAATACCGCCGGCGCCGAAAACAGAAGCGGAACCTTCAGGGAGCGAAACCATGCACGGGACCATCGAGCCCGCCCACGATGTCAATCCGACCGATAGAGCCGAGCTTCAGCGGCTGGCGCGCGAGGAAGCCTATGCGACACCGCTGAAGGATTTTCATCCGGGCGCGCCGCGCCTGTTCCAGAACGACACGCTGTGGCCCTGGTTCGAGCGGCTGCGCCGGGAAGAGCCGGTGCATTACTGCGCCAATGCGCCGATCGAACCCTATTGGTCGGTCACCCGGTATCACGACATCATGCAGGTCGACACCAGCCACGGCCTCTTCTCGTCCGATGCCGGCCTCGGCGGCATTTCGATCCGCGACATGCCGACGGGCTATAACTGGCCGAGCTTCATCGCGATGGACCAGCCGCGACATGGCCCGCAGCGCAAGACCGTCTCGCCGATGTTCACGCCGACGCACCTGGACCAGCTTGCGGTCCTGATCCGCGGGCGCGCCGGCCGCGTGCTCGATGCGTTGCCGCGCAACGAGACCTTCGATTTCGTCGATCGGGTGTCGATCGAACTGACCACGCAGATGCTGGCGACATTGTTCGACTTCCCTTTCGAGGAACGCCGCAAGCTGACGCGCTGGTCGGATGTCGCGACCGCGCTGCCCAAGAGCGGGATCGTCGAATCGGCGGAGCAGCGCCGCCAGGAGATGGACGAATGCGCGGCCTTTTTCACCGGGCTCTGGAACGAACGCGTCAACGCCGCGCCGCGCAACGACCTGATCTCGATGATGGCCCATAGCGACGCGACGCGGCACATGGATCCCGACAATCTGATGGGCAACATCATTTTGCTGATCGTCGGCGGCAACGACACCACCCGCAACACCATGAGCGGGTCGGTGCTGGCGCTGAGCGAGAACCCGGAGCAATATCGCAAGCTGCGCGACAATCCGGCGCTGATCGATTCCATGGTGCCGGAAGTGATCCGCTGGCAGACGCCGCTCGCCCATATGCGCCGCACCGCGCTGGCCGATACCGAGCTTGGCGGCAAGAAGATCAAGAAAGGCGACCGGGTCGTGATGTGGTATGTCTCCGGCAACCGCGACGACGAGGTGATCGAACACCCCGACGACTTCATCATCGACCGCGCCCGTCCCCGCACCCATCTGTCGTTCGGCTTCGGCATCCACCGCTGCGTCGGCATGCGGCTCGCCGAGTTGCAGCTGAAAATCGTCTGGCAGGAGATGCTGAAGCGGTTCGACGCGATCGAGGTGGTCGGCGAGCCGAAGCGGGTCTATTCCAGCTTCGTCAGGGGTTACGAATCCCTGCCGGTGCGGATCCGGGCGTAAAGCATCCGCCAGCCGCCCGGGGCTTGCCGGACGCGGCCTATAAAATTGCGGCATGACAGCTCAAGCCGGATTGGAAGGGAAGGCGGAGCACTTCTGTCCTAAAGGCTTTAGCGTGAGAGCACGCGCCACGGCGCGAATCCAACCGAGGCCGCCATGGATATCGCTGCAAGAGATCAACTCGCCACCAGCCAGGACTGGCCGCTCGCGATTTACCGGACGCTGAAGAGCTTCGGCGTATCGCAGATTTCCTATGTTCCGGACGCCGGCCATTCGCGGCTGATCGAGCTGTCGCATGGCGATAGCGCCATCGAAACCACCGTGCTGACGACGGAAGAAGAAGGGGTCGCGCTCAGCGCAGGGGCCTGGCTCGGCGGAAGCCGCGCCGTGCTTTTGATGCAATCGAGCGGCGTCGGCAATTGCGTGAACATGCTGTCGCTTTTGTCGAGTTGCCGGTTTCCGTTCCTCACCCTTGTCACGATGCGCGGCGAATGGGCCGAGTTCAACCCGTGGCAAGTCGCGATGGGAAAAGCGACCCCGCAAGCCCTGGAAATCATGGGCGTCACGGTGCTGCGGCTGGAGCGGCCGGAGGAGGCGGAAGATATCGTCTCGGCCGCCGCCTCGCTGGCGTTCGAGAGCGACCAGCAGGTTGCGATCCTGATCTCGCAGCGCATGATCGGCCGCAAGAAATGGACGGAGGCAAAGTGATGGCGCAGAATTTCACGCTCGACCGCCGCGACGCGGTCAAGGCCCTGCTCGCCGATCGCGGCGACCTGCTGGCCGTATCCGGTTTGGGATCATCTTCCTACGATGTCTTCGCCGCCGGCGAACATCCCGGAAATTTCTATCTGTGGGGCGCCATGGGCGGCGCGGCCATGGTCGGCCTCGGTATTGCCCTGGCCCAGCCGAAGCGGCCGGTGGCCGTGATCACCGGCGATGGCGAGCAGCTCATGGGCGTCGGCAGCCTGCTGACGATCGCGGCCAAGAAGCCCGGAAATCTCACCATCGTCGTGCTCGACAACGGCCATTTCGGCGAAACCGGAATGCAGCTCAGCCATTCAGGCCTGGGGGCGCGGCTCGAGGTGATCGCCAGCGGCGCAGGCATTGCATCGGTCAGGGAAATCACCGACATCGAAGGCATCATCAGCCTTCGAGCCGAGATGCAAAGCATCGATGCGGGGCCACGGCTGGCCAGGGTGAGGATCGCCTCGGATCACGTCGATCGGGCGTTGCCGCCGCGGGACGGCGTATTTCTCAAGAACCGGTTCCGGCAAAATCTCGGCATTGCAGTTACGTGACTCAACCTTGCCTTACGCGAGCCTGATATCCCAGAGGCCTTCCTGGCGGCATGCTTTTATTTCGCTTCGGAGCAGGGCCGTGATCGCAGCGGTAGCTGTCGAGCCGGGATGGTCGATCGGAGATGCGATCACGAGTTCGCGCGACAGCGTCTGTTTCGAGATTGTCGCGACCTCCAGCCGCCCTTCCGCGACCTCGTTTCGCACCGCGGACGGCGGCAGCAGCGAGAACCCCAGCCCTTCCTCGACCAGGCTGGTCAGGACGCGAAAGGAATCCGCTTCCACCTGCACGCCGAGTTTCAATTTCTGCTTCGCCGCCACTCGCTCGATCAGAGCCCGGAGCCCGTGCGAATGACTGGGCAACACCAGCCGCTGCCGCAACAGCCAGCCGATCTCCACCTGCTTTTTCCGCGCCAGCCCGCAGCCGCGCGGCCCGACGCCGACGATATGGTCGCGGCCCAGGGTCTGAACCGTCAGGTGCAGATCGACGGCTGGCCCATAGACGATCGCAAGATCCATTTCTCCGCGGTGCAGCCATTCGAGCAGATGCCCGCCATAACTTTCGACGATGCGCAGCGATATGCCGGGGAAGTTCTCGACCGTCCGTCGCGCCAGCCGGCCGGAAAGCACGCGGCTCACCGTCGGAACCAGCCCCAGCACGACACGTCCGGACGGCGCGCCGCCCACGGACTGGATATCATCGCGAATCTGGTCGATTTGCCGGACAATGCCCGCCGTCCTGGCCAGCAGCAGCCGGCCGGCCTCGGTCAGCACCATGCCGCGGCCGTTCCGGGTAAAAAGCTCGGCGCGCAATTCATGCTCGAGAAGCTTGATTTGACGGCTGAGCGCGGGCTGCGCTACCCGCAACGTATCGGAGGCTTTGCTGAGGCTTCCGAGCTCCGCTACGCAGTTGAACGTCCTGAGCTGACGGAAATCCATACTTGCCAATCTTGGAATGCGGGTTAATACGCTATAACAAATAAGCATAGGGAGTTTACGGTGGTTTCTCAACCGCAAGCCGATCAGCGCGCGACGTCAGCGCAACATTGCCTCCGGTAATTCCGATGACCGCAATCGAACAAGACGAATATGCCGACATCCGCGACGCCGTCGCCAAGCTGTGCGCCCAGTTTCCGGGCGAATATTGGCGCAAGCTCGATCGCGAAATGGCCTACCCGAGCGCCTTCGTCGATGCGCTGACGCAGGCCGGCTACCTCTCGGTCCTGATCCCCGAGGAATATGGCGGTGCCGGACTGAAACTGTCCGCCGCGGCCGCCATCCTCGAAGAGATCCAGCGGGCCGGATGCAATGGCGGCGGCTGTCACGCGCAGATGTATACGATGGGCACGCTGCTGCGGCATGGCAACGACGAGCAGAAAAAGAAATGGCTGCCCAAGATCGCCAGCGGCGAATTACGGCTGCAAGCCTTCGGCGTCACCGAGCCGACCAGCGGCACCGACACCTCGTCGCTGAAGACCTTCGCAAGGCGCGAAGGCAATGACGGCTATGTCGTCAACGGCCAGAAGATCTGGACCAGCCGGGCGCAATATTCCGACCTGATGATCCTGCTCGCCCGCACCACGCCGAAGGAGCAGGTGCAGAAGCGGACGGATGGCCTGTCGGTCTTCATCGTCGATATGCGGGAAGCCAAGAACGCCGGGCTCGAGATCCGCCCGATCCGCACCATGATGAACCATGCCACCACCGAAGTGTTCTTCACCGACATGAAGGTGCCGGCCGAAAATCTGATCGGCGAGGAAGGCAAGGGTTTTCGCTACATCCTGTCCGGCATGAACGCCGAACGTATCCTGATCGCGTCGGAATGCGTCGGCGACGCCAAATGGTTCATCGCCAAGGCCTCCGCCTATGCCAAGGAGCGCGCGGTGTTCGGCCGGCCGATCGGCCAGAACCAGGGCATTCAGTTTCCGATCGCGAAAGCCTATGCCGTGATGCGCGCCGCCGAACTGATGGTGAAGGAAGCTACCCGCAAATACGAAGCCGGGCTCGATTGCGGCGCGGAAGCCAACATGGCCAAGATGCTGGCGGCCGACGCCTCCTGGGAAGCCGCCAATGCCTGCGTGCAGACCCACGGCGGTTTCGGCTTTGCAGAAGAATATGACGTCGAGCGCAAATTCCGCGAGACGCGGCTGTATCAGGTCGCGCCGATCTCGACCAATCTGATCCTGTCGTACCTCGCCGAACATGTGCTCGGCATGCCCCGCTCCTATTGAGAACGCAAAGATGCTGCCGCTTGAGGGAATAACCGTTATCGCCGTCGAACAGGCGGTCGCCGCGCCGTTCTGCAGCTCGCGCCTGGCGGACGCCGGCGCCCATGTCATCAAGATCGAACGGCCGGAAGGCGATTTCGCGCGCGGCTATGACGCCGCGGCCAAGGGGCAGAGCAGCTATTTCGTCTGGCTCAACCGCGGTAAGGATTCCGTGGTGGTCGATCTCGCCACCATGGAAGGACGCGCGGAGTTGGAGAAGCTGATCGCCGGGGCGGATGTCCTGCTGCAAAACCTGAAGCCCGGCTCGATGGACAGGCTCGGCTTCTCGCTCGACCGGCTGAAGAAAGATTATCCGGCGCTGATCTGCTGCACCATCACCGGCTATGGCGATACCGGCCCCTACGCCGATCGCAAGGCCTACGATCTCCTGATCCAGGCCGAAAGCGGACTGGCCTCGATCACCGGCGGCGCGGACGGCCCCTCGCGCGTAGGGCTGTCGATCGTCGATATCGCCACCGGCGCCACCGCCCATGCCGCCATCCTCGAGGCGCTGATCGGGCGCGGCCGCACCGGCAAGGGCGCCGATATCCGGATCTCGATGTTCGACGTGATGGCCGACTGGCTGACGGTGCCGCTGCTCAATTCCGAGGCCGGCAATCCGCCGAAGCGCATGGGCCTCGCCCATCCCTCGATCGCGCCCTATGGCGTGTTCTCGTCCAGGGACGGCAAGGGCATCCTGATCTCGATCCAGAGCGAGCGCGAATGGAAGAAGCTGTGTACCGAGGTCCTCGGCCAGCCCGACTTGCCCAATGACCCCCGCTTCTCCAACATGGTCGAACGCGTCCGCAACCGGCAGCTCACCGACAAGGCGGTCGGCGATATCTTTGCGACACTGACCCGTGACGAACTGCTGAAGCGCCTGTCCTACTCCGACATCGCCTTTGCCGAAGTGAACACGATGGCCGATCTCACGATCCATCCGCATCTGCGCCGTATCGAGGTGGACACGCCGAAAGGCGTCGTCACCTATCCGGCGCCGGCGGCCATCGTCGTCGATCAGCCGCGCCATTACGGCGCCGTGCCCGCGATCGGTGAAACGACCAGCCTGTCCAAAGCCACTCCTGCCCGGACCAAAGCGTCATGACCGACAAGATCGACCTGGATCATCTGCGCCAGTGGATCGGGCGCAGCACCGAGGCTTCCGACACCGTCACCGCGCAACTGGTGAAGGGCCTGCGCGCGACCCTGTTTCAGGAGATCGGCGAGCCCAGATCCGGCGATGCCGCGCCGTTCACCACCCATTGGTGCCTGGCGCAGCCGGTGTTTCCGATGTCGGAACTGGGGCCGGATGGCCATCCCGCGCGCGGCGGCTTCCTGCCGCCGGTGCCGTTGCCACGCCGGATGTGGGCCGGCGGCGAACTGCAATTTGCCGATGCCCTGCGCGTCGGCGACGAACCGAAGCGCATCTCGCGCATCGCCGACGTGACGATGAAGACCGGCTCTACCGGCACCTTGTGCTTCGTTGCCGTCTCCCATGAGGTGACGACGCCGCGCGGGATCGCCATCCGCGAGCGGCAGGACATCGTCTATCGCGAGATGTCGACAACGCCGCAGGCCGCACCCGCCAAGCCGGTCGCCGCGCCGCCGGCCGGGCAACACCGCGAAGCCCACATCTCCGATCCGGTGCTGTTGTTTCGCTATTCGGCACTCACCTTCAACGGCCACCGCATTCATTACGACCGCGATTACGTCACCAAGGTCGAAGGCTATCCCGGCCTGATCTTCCACGGCCCGTTGCAGGCCTCGTTCCTGGTGGAATTGGCGGCGAAGCTGCGCGGCGGCCAGCCGCCGAAAAAATTCAGCTATCGCGGCTTGCAGCCGCTGTTCGAAGGCAGCGAGTTCAGCATCAACGCCAATGACAATGGCGACGGGATGGAACTGTGGATCGCCAACGCCGAAGGTCAGCCGACCATGAAGGCGACAGCGATTTGGTAGTTTCCTGCCTTGTCATTTCCGGGACATCGCCACCAGGTCCGCGCGAACACGCTGCCTGACGATAGGCGCGCATGACGGCACGAGTCACGACGCCAGAAACCCGCCATCCGCCGCCAGCATATGACCCACCACATAGGAAGCGGCATCGCTGAGCAGCCAGATCGCGGCTTCGGCGGCTTCCTCCGCCTTCCCCATCCGCCGTAGCGGCAGCCCGGCCGCGACAGCCGACATGTCGGCGATGCCGGATCTGAGCATCATGTCGGTGACGACCCGGCCGGGGCCGATCGCGTTGATCCGGACGCCGCGCGGCGCGGCTTCCATCGCCGCAGACCGTGTCAGGGAGATGACGGCCGCCTTCGAGGCGGAATAGAGCGACAGGCCAGGATTCGGATTTCGCACGCCGCTGACCGACGCATTGACGACGATGCTGCCCTTGCCTTGCGCGAACATGACCGGAAGCTGATGGCGAAGACACAGGAAGACGGAACGCACATTGGCATCGAAGACCTCGTCATATACGGCGCTGCCCTGCTCCTCGATCGGCGCGCGACGCTCCTGAAAGCCGGCATTGTTGAAGACAGCATCAAGCCGGCCGTAGCGCTCGACCGCGGTCCTGACCAGGCACGCGACCTCGTCTTCCCGCGTCACATCGGTCCTGACCGCAAGCGCCTCCGCTCCCGCGCTCCGGCATTCGGCCGCCGCCGCTGCGATCTCCGGCTCGCGCCGGCCGGCAATCAACACGGCTGCGGCACCCTCTTCCGCCATCTTCAAGGCCGCGGCGCGTCCGATGCCGCTCCCGCCTCCGGTCACCAGGCAAACCCTTCCGCGCAGCCGGCCCGCGGCCGCGCCCTCGGAGATCCCCGTCGGCAAAGGCTGGCCCATCGTGCCAAACTCCTCGATCATGCTATCGAACCATTCCGGCATATAGTTGTATAATACAACTATTATATCCCTCTGGAGTCAAGCCATGACCGTCCCGGATCCGAGCCTGATCGACGACATTCGCGCCGCTTCCCGGCAGATGGTCCGCGAACTCGGTTTCATGGCAGCGACGCTGGCCGCCACCGGCTATCCGCCATCGGCCGTCCATACCATCCTGGAGATCGGCCTCCGCGGTCCGATGAATTCGGCGCAGCTTGCCGAACTGCTGCATCTGGAGAAATCCAGCGTCAGCCGCATGGTCCGCAAGCTGATCGAAAACGGCGAGTTGAAGGAGACATCCGATGCGGGAGACGCCCGGATCAAACCGCTGTCGCTGACCGCGAAGGGGCGACGCACGCTGGCGGCCATCCATGATTTCGGCCGGCGTCAGGTTTCCGGTGCGCTTGAGCGGCTGACCGAGGCCGAACAGCGGACCGTAAGGGAGGGACTGACGATCTATGCCCGCGCCCTGCGTGCGGCGGATCGCGATGCGGAGACCATCGTCCCGCATTCCACGGCCTGACATTCGGCGCTATGGCTACTTCCCCTGCGCTTCCCGCATCTTCGCCTGGATCTTGGCCATGCCCGCGATCCAGCGATCGTAATTCTCGGTCTTGTTGCGCATGTAGCCGAGCACCTGCGGATGCGGCAGGATCAGGAAGGTTTCCCGCTCGATCCCGGCGAGCGCATCGCTCGCCACCTGCTCCGGCGTCAAATCGCCATCGCCGGATTGCGGCCCCTTCGGGATCGAACGCAGCATGTTGGTGTCGACGCCCTGCGGGCACAGGATCGAGACCTTGATGCCGTCGGCGCGATGCGCGATCGCGAGGTTCTCGGCGAAACCGACCGCGGCATGTTTGGTGGTCGAATAGGCCGGGCTACCGACCTGCGACAGCAGGCCCGCCGCCGAGATCGTGTTGAGGAAATAGCCACCGCCGCGCACCTTCATGCGCGGGATCAGATGCCGCGCCGCATAGACATGGGCCATGACGTGGATCGCCCAGCTTCGCGCCCACGGCTCGTCGGAATCGCCGCCGGCATTCACCGTCAGCGGATCGAAGCCGCCACCGATGCCGGCATTGGAGCAGAACAGCGCGATCGGGCCGAATTTCCGCTCGGTTTCCTCGATGACATGACGGATATCGCGCTCCTGCGCGACATCGCATTTGAACACGGCGCCACCGATCGGACCGGCAACCGCTTCCGCGCCTGCATGATCGAGATCGGCGACCACGACCTTGGCGGCGCCGGCGCGGTGAAAGGCTTCGCAGAGCGCGCGGCCGATGCCGTTGGCGCCTCCGGTCACGACCACGACCCTGCCGTCCACCTGCATCGTCACACTCCCATTTTCGTTTCTAGTTTTTAAACTTCAGGTCAAAACAAGATCGAGCACCGCAGTATAATGACAGGCTGCGCCCAGCAGCACGAAACAATGCCATATCGCGTTCTGGAAACGAAGCCGCCGCCAGGCGTGAAAGATCACGCCCAGACTATACAGCGCGCCCCCGATCAGCACGAACCACAGCGCCATTCGCGGCAGCGCCGAGACCACCGTGTCGTAGAGCATCATGCCGCTCCAGCCCATCGCCAGGTAAAGCCCGACCGAAAGCCGGTCGAAACGGCCAGGCCAGCGGAGCTTGAGCACGATACCGACGACCGCGATGCACCAGACGCCCACGAGCAGCGCGATGGCGAAGACGCTCTGCTTCATTTCCATAATCAAGGGCGTGTAGGTCGCCGCGATCAGCACGTAGATCGCCGAATGATCGAAACGGCGCAGCACCCATTTGGTGGGCGAGACCGGCCACAGATTATAGGTTGCCGACAGCGACAGCATCGCCAGCAGCCCCGCGACATAGATCGACACCACCACGACATCGAGCGGCGTGGCATAGATGGCCGTGAGCACGATCAGCACGGTGGCCGCGATCAATCCCAGGCTCACGCCGACGATATGCACGACGCCGTCCGCGATCAGTTCGGCCCGGTCGTAATGCCAGCCGATCGCGTCGCGGGCGGCATAGACGGAATTCGAAGCCAGTTGCTTGAGTTGGAAAATGGTCATGGCAGGCCCGGCGTTCTGGTCAAAGACGGATAAAATATAGCCCCCGCATGGTCAACGAACCGTTCAAACCCGCTTCGCCTTTAATCGCGTCGAAAGTGTGAAGCTTGATTTCAGCCTCCCGATCGCCATTTTTCAGACAGTCCGCCCGCCCATTTTCGAGCCCTTGTCCTCCATGGCCCCGAGCTTTTCCGATATCGTCGAGGAAGCACGCCTGTCGGCGCGGGCGCTGTTGGACTATGGCGAGCACTTTTTCGATCCGACGGTCCGGCTTGGCGTCACCGGCCTGTCACGCGCCGGCAAAACGGTCTTCATCACCGCGCTGGTGCATGGCCTGATCCGCGGCGGCCGTTTCCCGGTTTTCGAACCCTTTGCGTCGGGGCGGATCGCCCGCGCCCGGCTCGAGCCGCAGCCCGACGACGCGGTGCCGCGCTTCGACTATGAGAACCATGTCCGCACCCTGATCGAAGATCGCCGCTGGCCGATTTCGACGGTCGACATCAGCGAACTCCGGCTCGTCATCGATTACCAGCGGCGCAACGGCGCCGACCGCACCCTGACGCTCGACATCGTCGACTACCCCGGCGAATGGCTGCTCGATCTGCCGCTGCTGAACAAAACCTACCAGCAATGGTCCGCCGAGAGCCTGACGCTGTCGCGCGAAGGCCCGCGCAAGCTACTGGCGGCGCCGTGGCACGCGCATCTGGCGACGCTCAGCGCCGCGGCCAAGGCCGACGAGCAGGCGGCGCTGACCGAAGCCAGACTCTTTACCGACTATCTGCGCGCTTGCCGCGATGAACGTTTCGCCATGAGCCTGTTGCCGCCGGGCCGCTTCCTGATGCCGGGCAACCTCGCCGGTTCGCCGGCGCTGACCTTCGCGCCGCTCGAGGGGCCGGTGGATGGAACGGCGCCCGAGGGTTCGCTGTGGGCGATGATGGTCCGGCGCTACGAGGCCTACAAGGACGCGGTGGTGCGGCCGTTCTTTCGCGATCATTTCACGCGGCTCGATCGCCAGATCGTTCTGGTCGATGCGCTCGCCGCCTTCAACTCCGGTCCCGAAGCGCTGCGCGATCTCGAGGCGGCGCTGGCGGGCATCCTGGACTGTTTCCGGACCGGGCGCAGCACCTTGTTCAGCAATCTGTTCCGGCCGCGCATCGATCGCATTCTGTTCGCCGCGACCAAGGCCGATCATTTGCATCATGCGAGCCACGACCGCCTCGAAGCCATCCTGCGGCGGATCGTCGCCAGCGCAGCCGAGCGCGCCGAATACGCCGGGGCCGGGATCGACGTGGTGGCGCTGGCCGCGGTGCGCGCCACCCGCGAGGCGCAGGTGCAGCGCGGCCGGGACAAACTGCCGTCGATCCTCGGGACGCCGGCCGCGGGCGAACAGATCGGCGGCGAGACGTTCGACGGCAGCATGGAAGTGGCGACCTTTCCGGGCGATCTGCCGGCCGACCCGGAAGAATTGTTCAAGGACGACGGCGCGTTCCGCGGCCTTGCCAGCACGCCTCCGGAAAAGACCGATTTCCGCTTTCTGCGCTTCCGGCCGCCGCAGCTCGAATGCCAGGATGCGGGCGGTCCGGTTTTGCCTCACATCCGCCTTGACCGCGCCCTCCAGTTCCTGATCGGAGACAAACTGCAATGAGCGAGCGATCGCCTCATCGACGTCCCGCCACCTTCAGGCTCGACGACCCCAGCGTCATCGTGATGGATCCGGAGGATTCCAGCCGTCCGTCCCGCGGCACCATCCAGATCAGACCGGAAGCCGATCCGGTGCTGCTGCCGGTGCCGACGGACGCGCCGTTGATCCCGGCGAGGCGCGGCTTCCGCTGGGGGACGATGTTCTGGGCCGCGGTCGGCGGGCTGGTGCTGCTCGGCCTCGGGCTCAGTGTCACGCATCTGATCGAGGATCTGTTCGCGCGCAGCGAAGGCCTTGGCTTTCTCGGCCTGGCGTTCGCCTTTGTTGCCGCGCTGGCGCTCGCCGTCGTCATCGCGCGCGAAGCATTCGGGCTGGCGCGGCTGGCGACCATCGAGAAGCTGCATTTGCGCGCCGCGGAGGTGCTGGCCAGCGACAACCGCGATGAAAGCCGGGCGATCGTGAACGATCTGCTGAAGCTCGCGCACCAGAATCCGCAGCTGGCCCGCGCCCGCGCCACGCTGCGGGGCCACGCCGACGACATCATCGACGGCGCCGACATGATCAAGCTGGCCGAGCGCGAACTGATGACACCGCTCGACCAGGAAGCGCGCCGGCTGGTCTCCTCGGCCGCGCAGCGGGTCTCGATCGTCACGGCAGTCAGTCCGCGCGCCATGATCGATGTGCTGTTCGTTTTCGTCGCCAGTCTGCGGATGATCCGGCAGCTCGCGCTGCTTTATGGCGGACGGCCGGGCACGCTCGGCATGATCCGGCTGATGCGCCATGTCATCGCCCATCTTGCGATCACCGGCGGCATGGCCGCGAGCGACAGCCTGGTTCAGCAGATGCTCGGCCACGGCCTGGCGGCGAAACTGTCGCAGCGCCTTGGCGAGGGCGTCCTCAACGGACTGCTCACCGCGCGGCTCGGCCTCGCCGCCATCGAGGTGACCCGCCCGCTGCCGTTCACCGCCCTGCCCCAGCCGGCGCTCGCCGATCTCGCAAAAGACCTGCTGCGCAAGCGCGACGGCGAGGAATAATCAACAAATTGCAGGGTGGGTTAGCGAAGCGTAACCCGCCTTTCGTTGCAAATAGGCGACGGCGGATGACGCTGATGCTCATCCGCCCCACGCGGGCTGCTGTCATTCCGGACGGCGCACATTGGCGATCTTGTAAAGGTAATCGCCGATATTGGAGCAACAGCCGCTGCCTGCCGTTGAGGACCCGCCCTTGCCGGGATATTCAGCGAAAGCTACGGCCTGTGAATGTAAACTCCGTCATCGCTGACACCCGGCTTATGAACTCCATGACCGCATCCTCCCGATCCAGATTCTCCGGATTTGCCCGCGGCGTCGGCGTGCGGCAGATCCGTCTTGGCTGCGGCGTGGTGCTGTTCGCCTATCTGATCAGTCACTTCCTCAACCATGCGCTCGGCAATATCTCGATGGACGCGCTGGCCACGGGCGTCCACTACCACACGATGTTCTGGCAGTTTCCGCCGGTCGCGATCGTGTTTTACGCCGCGGCGCTGGTTCATTGCGGTCTCGGAATCTGGGCGCTCTACCAGCGCCGGCAATTCAAATGGAAGGCGATCGAGCCGCTCCAGCTCGTGCTGGGCCTGAGCATCCCCGCGCTCATCATCGCTCATATCGTCGGCGTCCGTCTTGGCCAGACGCTGTTCGACAACGAAAAACTCTATCCGCAGGAGCTTTACGGGTTCTGGGTGACGCAGCCCTACAAGATATGGCTGATGTCGGCGGTCATGACCATCGCCTGGGTCCATGGCTGCATCGGGCTTTATTTCTGGCTGCGGATAAAAGCGTTGTTCGATCGCGCCGCGCCATTTCTGCTCGTGGCCGCCGTGCTGATTCCGACGCTCGCTTTGCTCGGCTTTTATCAGGCGGGGCGGCGCGTCGCCGAAGACAGCGCCAGCGCCCAATGGAGGGCCGACAATCTCTCGCCTCGTCAGGTCGGCACCCCGGCACAGCAAAGCGCGCTTGAGGAGATCGCCGATGGTTTTCTGATCGGTTATCTCGGTCTGGTCGGATTGGTGTTGCTGGCGAAAGGCGCGCGCGTCCTGGCCGAGCGCCGCGGCGGCATGATCACCTTGTCCTACGGCAATGGCCGCAAGATCCGGGTGCCGAAGGGCTTGAGCGTGCTCGAAGCCAGCCTGCGCAACAATCTCCCGCATGCCAGCGTTTGCGGCGGCCGCGCCCGCTGCTCCACCTGCCGCATTCGTGTGACCAGCGGCGGCAAGAACTTGCCGCCGCCATCGAAGCGGGAAGCCTTCGTGCTGAGCCGCGTCGGAACGACCGATCCGTCGATCCGGCTCGCCTGCCAGCTGCGCCCCACCCAGGACCTGTCGTTGTTCCAGCTCTTCATGCCGCACACGATGTCGGCCAACGTGCATGCCTCGGATCCTCACCGCATCGGCCAGGAGCGCTATCTCGTCAGCATGTTCGTGGACATGCGCGGCTCGACCAGGCTTGCCGAACAGCGATTGCCGTTCGACACCGTCTTCATCGTCAACCGCTTCCTCGGCGCGGTGTCGGAGGCCGTGGTCGAATGCGGAGGGCAGCCCAACCAATTCGTCGGCGATGGAGAACTGGCGCTGTTCGGGCTGGACACCAGCCCACAGGCCGCATGCCGCCAGGCGCTCAGGGCGGCGGCCATGATCGCCGTCAATATCGCGGAGCTGAATCGCTCTCTCGGCGACGATCTGCGCGAGCCGATCGGCTTCGGCATCGGCATTCACGGCGGCGAAGTGATCGTCGGAGACATCGGCTATCGCGACCATATGGTGTTCACCGCGCTCGGCGACGCCGTGAATGTCGCTGCGCGATTGCAGGACATGACCAAGAGCCTGGGGTGCGAGGTGATCCTGTCCGAGGAGGTGCGCATCACGGCCGATCTGCCGGCAGATGGCCTGCCCAAACAGCAAGTCGCGATCCGCGGGCGCACGGAGCCGATGATGGTGCGCTATGTCACCGGCGCGGGGACATTGACGGCGTTCATCGACGAGGCCGTCGTGGCATAGCAAGCTAAGGTCCCGGACAACTGCTGGTCCTGGCAGCCCCGAAAGGAACGAGAAGGAGCCGGCCTCATGGTGCTCTGCAGCAGAAAAAACATCGAGGTTAGTTTTTACTTAAAAGCAACCTTCTTCATGGTTTTGCTGCGACCAAAAACTCTCAACCGCGTGCAAAACTAGCAAAAAGCGTGAATGCGCCGCGATTATGATCATTTTCCGCCAGAATCACCGTGTGGTCTAAGCTATCCAGGTCGGCTCGGACCTCGTATCGTACACCCGCGGACATGCCAGTTGGCGGGGACTGGCAGTTCGTTCTTATTTTTGATCCCGCGGAGACGATGTGATGGCTAAAGGTACTGTTAAATGGTTCAACCCAACCAAGGGTTATGGATTTATCCAGCCCAGCTCGGGCGGCAAGGATGTTTTCGTTCATATTTCAGCAGTCGAAAAGGCTGGCCTCTCGACGCTCAATGAAGGACAGACGGTCGAATACGAAGAGGTAGCCAATCGCGGCAAGACCTCGGCCGAAAACCTCAAAGTTTAAAGCGACGCCATCGCCGGCAGGCCCCACTCTCGGACATTATCCGAGGGCAGTGCCTGAAGCTTTGATCTCAAGCGACACAACATTGCGCAGGAGCAGGCTCTGCTCTTGCGTGCATGAAAGCCGGCGCGGAACAGGCCGGCCGGTTTTTCAGTCTTCCTTGACCCATTGGGCGAGCGGCATGACATCCGGCGGCTGGGCGTAGCCGCGTGGCCACATGTCGACAACCCACCCGAGCTTGGTGGCGCGGTCCACCAGCACGGCCGTGTTGTGCGGCAGCTGAAAGGTCAGCGGATTGCCGCGATAATGCGGATCGCCAACGTCGTGGAACCTGAACAGACCCCATTCCTGCAGCACCAGCAGCAGGCTTGTGGTGTTGCGGGTGGTGTCCCAGCAATCGTAATTGTGCTTGTCGTCCAGCGCGCGAACGTCGGCTTTCGCGACGCGCTTGTCGGTTCCGATCACCGGTCCCATGCGGCGATCGAACCAGATCACGGCCTTCTGCAACGCCGCCCGCTCCGCCGCGGCTGACGCGCGGCCCGAGGCGAGGATGTGCGTGAGCGCGCGACGGTCGCCGGGGGTGAAATCAAGGATCTCGCGGCGGCGGCAGACAAACCCGTAGCAAACCGTCATGGACGTTGCGGAAGGCGGATAGATCGATACCGTGCTGTACAGCGCCGCCTGCGGTGTACTCAACTCCATTGCGGCCGCCGACCGCGGCATGGCCATCAGGATCGGTCCGAGCAACAAAACGGCAAACGCGGATGCGGAGCCGCTGCCCGGCTTCCCAGTTCGTCGTCTTTCGCCAAATTCCATCCGTCGCCGCGCTTCGCTTCAAAAATCCCGCAAAGCCTATCGCAGCCGTTTCGCGATTCCAAGCTTGGGTCCATGATGAGGGGGTAACGGAACTTCAGGTCACGCCATGACGTCCGACACCGTACCGCTTCCGCCATTCGAGGCGCCGTATGCGCCGGACGATCGCGTTATCGCCGGACGGCTGCTCGAAACCGGCCGATTGGACCGCGTGCGGGAAGAGCGCATCGACCACACCGCGACGCGCCTGATCGACGCCATCCGCAGCCGAGACGACCGGCTCGGCGGGGTCGAGGACATGCTGCGCGAGTTCGCACTTTCCAGCAAGGAGGGCCTCGCACTGATGGTGCTCGCCGAAGCCCTGCTGCGCGTGCCGGATGCCCGCACCGCCGACCGCTTCATCGAGGACAGACTCGGCCAGGGCGATTTTGTACATCACGAAACCAGATCCAGCGCCTTCCTGGTGAACGCGTCGGCATGGGCGCTGGGAATGTCGGCGCGGGTGATCCAGCCCGGCGAGACCCCGCAAGGCACGATCGGCCGGCTGGTGAAACGGCTCGGCGTCCCGGCCGTGCGCGCCGCGACACGGCAGGCGATGCGGCTGATGGGCAGCCATTTCGTGCTCGGCGAAACCATCGAGCAGGCGCTGGCGCGGGCGCATCCGGATTCGGCGCGCGCGCCGCGCTATTCCTACGACATGCTGGGCGAAGGCGCCCGCACCGCCGCCGATGCCGAGCGCTATTTCAATGCCTACGCCAGCGCCATCGACGCCATCGGCCGCGCCGCCGGCCGCCGGCCGCTGCCCGACCGTCCCGGCATTTCGGTAAAGCTCTCCGCGCTGCATCCGCGCTATGAAGCCGTGAGCCACGGCCGGGTGATGGCGGAGCTCGTTCCGAAGCTGATCGCGCTGGCGCGGCAAGCCAAAACCCATGATTTGAATTTCACCGTCGATGCCGAGGAAGCCGACCGGCTCGAACTGTCGCTCGACGCGATCGCGGCCGTCTTCAGCGAGGCGTCGCTCGCTGGCTGGGACGGTTTTGGACTGGCGATCCAGGCCTATCAGAAACGCACGGCCGAGGTGATCGACCATGCCGACCGCCTCGCGCGAACGCTGGACCGGCGCATGATGGTGCGCCTGGTCAAGGGCGCCTATTGGGATACCGAGATCAAGCGCGCGCAAGAGCGCGGCCTCGACGACTATCCGGTGTTCACCCGCAAGGCGATGACCGATCTCAATTACATCGCCTGCGCGCAAAAACTGCTAGCGCTGCGCCCGCGCCTGTTCCCGCAATTTGCGACCCATAACGCGCTGACGGTCGCAACCGTGATCGAGCTCGCGGGCAACGAAGGCGGCTTCGAATTCCAGCGCCTGCACGGCATGGGCGAGGCGCTCTACGAACAATTGAGCAAGGATCGCCCGGATCTGGCCTGTCGCTCCTATGCGCCGGTCGGCAGCCATCGCGACCTGCTCGCCTATCTGGTGCGGCGGCTGCTGGAAAATGGCGCCAACACGTCGTTCGTGGCGCTCGCCGCCAACGATAAAATACCAGCGGCCACGCTATTGCGGCGGCCGACCACGATCTTAGGCGCCGCGGCGCAAGCGCGGCATCCGAACATCCCCTTGCCGCGCGACCTTTACCGGCCGCAACGGACGAATTCGCGCGGCATCGAATTCGGCGACCGCACGGCCTTGAACGAATTGCTTGCGGCGGTCGCGGCGAGCCGGCCGGCGATCACCGGGACTACGAGCGTAACTCCGGAAGCCGCAAACAACCTGGCCGACGCCGCCCGCGCCGGTTTCAGGGCGTGGAACGAAACACCGACCGGGACGCGCGCGGCGATCCTCGACAAAGCGGCCGACCTGCTGGAGCAACGCGCGGCGCATTTCATCGCCCTGTTGCAGCACGAGGGCGGCAAAACGCTCGACGACGCGCTCTCGGAAGTTCGCGAGGCCACCGATTTCTGCCGCTATTACGCCGCCGAAGGCCGCAGGCTGTTCGGCCAGAGCGAGACCATGCCGGGGCCAACCGGCGAGAACAATGTGCTCGGGCTGCGCGGCCGCGGCGTGTTCATCGCGATCTCGCCGTGGAATTTTCCGCTGGCGATCTTCCTCGGCCAGGTCACGGCGGCGCTGATGGCGGGCAATAGCGTCGTCGCCAAGCCCGCCGAACAGACCCCTTTGATCGCGGCGGAAGCCGTCCAATTGCTGCACGAGGCCGGCATCCCGTCCCCGGCGCTGCATCTGGCGCAGGGCGATGGCCGGATCGGCGCGGCGCTGGTCGCGCATCCCGGCATCGCCGGCGTGGTCTTCACCGGCTCGACCGAGGTCGCACGCGCGATCAACCGGACGCTCGCCGCCAGGGACGGACCGATCGTGCCATTGATCGCGGAGACCGGCGGCATCAATGCCATGATCGTCGATGCCACGGCGCTGCCCGAACAGGTCGCCGACGATGTCGTGACCTCGGCGTTCCGCTCGGCCGGCCAGCGCTGCTCGGCGCTGCGGCTGTTGTTCATCCAGGACGACGTCGCCGACCGCATGATCGAGATGATTGCGGGCGCGGCGCGCGAACTCAAAATCGGCGACGTGCGCGACCCTGCCGTGCATATCGGGCCGGTGATCGACCTTGAGGCCAAACAGCGGCTGGAGGCGCATATCGCCCGCATGAAGCGGGAGGCGCGCGTGCATTTCGCGGGTCTGGCTCCCGCCGGCAATTATGTGGCGCCGCATATTTTTGAATTGTCCGAGGCCGGTCGACTGACCGAGGAAGTGTTCGGCCCGATTCTGCATGTGCTGCGCTATCCCGCCGAACGGCTCGAAACCGCGCTGCAATCGATCGAGTACACAGGCTACGGGCTCACGCTCGGTATTCATTCGCGGATCGACGACACGATCGAGCAGGTGATCGCCCGCCTCCAGGTCGGCAACATCTATGTCAACCGCAACATGATCGGCGCCGTGGTCGGCGTGCAGCCGTTCGGCGGTCATGGTCTTTCAGGCACGGGGCCGAAAGCCGGCGGGCCGCATTACCTGGCGCGGTTCGCCACCGAACAGACCGTGACGATCAATACCGCCGCCGCCGGCGGCAATGCCGCGCTGCTGTCGGGCGAGGAATGAGGATTCACGTCGCGAGGAGCACAGCGATCTACCGTCACTCGTCATTCCGGGGCATGCGCGCGGCCCCGTTTGCTCGCCACGACGCCTAAACAGCCGTTGCATCGCACCGCCAACATCGGTCAAATGCGCCCTGCCATCTGCTGATCGCAGCCGACGATTCCACATGGCGGAATAAAACCAACAAACGTGACGGGAGCGACCCCATTATGGAAGACGGCATCTTCGCAGGCCTCAAGGTTCTGGACTGCGCCAGCTTCATCGCGGCGCCCGCCGCCGCAACCGTGCTGTCGGATTTCGGCGCCGAGGTCATCAAGATCGAGCCGCCCGGATCGGGAGATCCCTATCGCAACCTGCCGAATCTGCCGGGATATCCGCGCAGCGAACATAATTTCGCGTGGCTGTTGGAGGCGCGCAACAAGCGCAGCCTCGCTCTCGATCTCAGCAAGCCGAAAGGCCAGGCGGTGCTGCATCGGCTGGTCATGGAGACGGATGTCTTCATCACCAATTTTCCGCCAGGCGTGCGCAGCCGGCTCGGCATCTCCTACACCGAACTGGCCCCGCTGAACCCGCGCCTGATCTATGCGTCGTTCACCGGCTATGGCGAACAGGGCGAGGAAGCCAACAAGCCCGGCTTCGACAGCAACGCCTATTGGGCGCGCTCCGGCCTGATGGATCTGGTGCGGGCGGATGAGAGCACCACGCCGGCGCGCTCGGTCTCGGGGATGGGCGATCACCCCTGCGCGATGGCGCTGTATGGCGCGATCGTCACCGCGCTCTACAAGCGCGAACGCACCGGCAAGGGCTCTCACGTTTCCTCGAACCTGATGGCCAACGGCGTCTGGGCCAACGGCGTGCTGGCCCAGGCCAAATTATGCGGCGCCAAATTCGGGGAACGGCGTCCGCGCGAACGCGCGCTGAATGCCGTGACCAACCACTACCGGTGCAAGGACGGCCGCTGGATCATCCTGTCGCTGCTCAACGAGGAACGGCAATGGCCGGCGCTGGCGCGATGCCTGGGACGCGAGGAGCTCGTCACCGATGCGAGATTTGCGACCAAGGCCGATCGCCATGCGCGATCGCTGGAGCTGATCCAGATATTCGACGAGGTGTTCGCAACCAAAGACCTCGCCGAATGGCGCAAGACCCTCGACGGCAACGGCCTGGTGTTCGGCGTGGTCGGCATTCTCGACGACATTCCGCACGACCGGCAGATGATCGACAACAACGTGCTGGTGCCGTTCGAGGGCGACACCATGCTGACCGTCAACAGCCCGATCTGGGTCGACGGCAGCACAAAGACCCCACCGCGGCGTCCGCCCGATATCGGCGAGCACAGCGACGAGGTGCTGCGCGAGGCCGGTTTTGACGAGGCCGCGATCCGGCAATTGCGCGCGTCGGGCGCCGTGGCTTGAGCGCTATAGCGTTTTCGAGCGAAGTGGATTCCTGTTCGCGTGAAGAAAGCGCGTCAAGGCAAAATGCTGGAGCCCGGCTCTGATTCCATCGGAACCGATAAGGCGCTAGTGATTGTGCAGCAACACCCAACCGATAGCGGCAACGCCAATGACCACCGCCACCGCGATCGCCCACGTGCTGACACGGATATCGCCAGTCGTTTGCCGCTCGGCTTCGTTCTCGGCGATCTCGCGGTTGCGCTGCTTGTTCTCCTGTTCGGACGAACTCATCGGCGAACCTCCGCTTGAGGATGCATCAGACGACTTCAGGCGAGGATAGGCCCAGCCAACCAGCCGTCAACCAGGTTGCATTCAGCTACCGGGTTTTGACAAAGCACATCCCCATGCGCGATGTCGCGTCCACGACTTGGCAGGCCAGTCCCTTGGCGCAACTCCACGACCGGAAGCTTGCATCCCTGGCGTTCGCGCCCGGCACTGGCCGGTAGCAATGCGCGCCCCAGCCATCGTCATATTCGGTTCCGGCAAGCTCGGTGCTGCCGCGCAGCTGCGGGCGGTTCGAGAAACCGCGCGAATAATCCGGCGGCCTGCCGTCACGCAGCGCGGTCAGGATATCGCGGCGCCTGATCTGGTCGCCGAAGAAATGCGGCGATGCCGGCACGAATGTCGTGTTGGAGGGCTGCTCCCTCATCCAGTCGACGCCGGGGAAATGAAAACCGCCGATGCCGCGGGTCTGGTGGCATCCGGCGCAGGTGATGTCGTTGAGCCGGCGTTCGAAGCCCGCAACCGAGCGGATATTTTGCGTCGGCATGCCGCGCCCGGCCGCCTTTTCCAGGGCCGAGACGACATCGCTGTCGCTGAACAGCGGGGCGGTCTTGGCGTCATCGCCCTGCGTCAGGCCGAACTCCGGCTGCAAATTCGAGATTCCAAATCCGACCGGCGTCGTGGCGATCGCGCCGGTCGCGAGGAATTCCGGCGGGATCAGAACGGTGCCGCGATCGAGCGCGCTGAAATGTTCAGGATCGAGCAGCCAGGCCTTGAAGGCACGTTTGAGGTTTGCATCGGCCAAGATACGATCGCGATCGATCTGGTCCTCGAGCGGCGCTTCGTCAAAGGTCCGGGACTCCGCGTGATAGTCGAACACCTTCATGAGATAGTCGGTGCGGAAATCGCGGGCGGCCGATTTCGGCGCATGCGCGATCTGAAGATTGGTCTCGATGCGCTCGACATCCGCAGGCGTGACGGGATCGAGCGGGCCGCCCTGCGCCGTCAGCTTTTCCGCAAGCTGCTTGCCGGTAGATGTCCAGCCGCTGGTGGCCAGCCATCGGCGGGCGATCTCCGCGCAGATGACGGGGGCGCCGCTGTTATCGGCCGCATGATCGCCTTTGGCCTTGAGCACGACCATGAGCGTCATCGGCAACCGCGGCGAGACGTCGTCATCGCCGGCTGGCGTGATGCCGGTGCGCGTCAGCCGGTAGATCAGCCGGATTTCGCCGCAGGCGTCGGGCGCGACATAGCCGCGATCCATCCGGTTGACGATGCCCGACAGCACGAACCGCGAGTCATCGGAATAGAGCTGCGCGCGATCGAACAATCGAAAGGCAAAGGACTCGCCGACGCCGATGCTCTCGCCCGGAAATTCGGCCTTGTGTCTGGCGACATAGCGATCGAACTCGCCGTCGAGCGCCTTGCGTATCGGCGCCATCGACGGCAGCGCGAACAATTCGCGGTTGGCGAGCGGCGCATCCGCCGTCCGCGACGGCGCCAGCATGCGGCCGAGCGCAAATCTTCCGCCATCGAGTTCACGCAAGGCAAAGGGATCGGTGATCGCGGCGCCCCGCTCCAGCGCGGCGTTTTCCGTTCCGCGCGCAGGCAGCGCGCAACAGAGCAGGACGGAGACTGCGAGAAGCCGCGAGATACGATTCATATCCTGACTAACACCGCAAGTTCACGCCTATTTCGGCGCATGGGCGTGCAGCCTATAGCCGAAAAAGAAACAGGCTGTCTCACGACAGCCTGAGAACTTGGACAGGATCACTTCACCTCACGATGAGGTGAAGTGCTTCCCTGATTTAGCGGGCGACGATCAGGCCGCGGCTGGTCACCACCACCCAGTGGCCGTCCTGACGCCGGATCGCATCGACGCGGCCGAGGCCCGGCACGGGATCTCCCGCATAGACTTCGTACATGCCGCGCCGGCCTTCGATCAGCGCGCCGCCATTTCCGACATCGCGCAGCACCCAGTCGTCGAGGGTCGGCAACCGGCCGACCTCATTCCTGGCGTCGCTGACCTTGGCATCCGCTTTGGGCGCAGCCGCGGCCAGCGCAGCGGGCGCGGTCGATGGCGGCGTGACCGACCCGGTGACTTCCTTCTGTGCCGCCTGCGCGGCATTTGCCGCGGCGGGTGCAGCCGCCGGCGCAGGGCGGAGCTTTTCCACGGCCTCGCTGAGCTTGGCCAGCTTGGCGGCCGGTTCGGCCTGCGCCTTCTCGAGCTTGTCGAGGCGGTCGCTGGTCTTGTTGAGCTGGGCCATGTCCGTCCTGGACGTGTGTTCGACACTGGCCTTGAGCGCGACGACATCCGCATCGATCCGGGCCACGGTGGCTTCGAGCGCATGGTCGCCCGCAGCCGCCGTGTCCGCGCCGACAACATGTCCCAGACCCGCGGTCGCCAGCGCGCCACCCAGCGCGCCCGCCACCACCGCCAGCGCCACCACGGCCGCCATCGCTCCAATTCGCCGCTTGCCGGGTACGCCGCCGGCGTTTTGTCCCGCCGCGGCTTCCGGAGCCACGCCTTCATGGGCCCAGGCGCGATCGCCCGGCGACATGATCATGAGCTTGCCGGGCGTCCGCGACGCTTCCGGCTTGGCGGCTTCCACCTTGACGGCTTCGACCCTGGGCGCATCCGGCCTGGGAGCGGTTTCTTCCTGATCGGGGGCAATCCTCGGAGATTCGACGCTGCCGATTTCAGGCGAGGCGCCCGAGACCGGCCGGCGCTGCGCGTCGGACGAACCGGAAATCACCGGCCCGATCGACCCGGATTCATCGCTGCTAGGCTCAGCCTGTTGTTCGCTCACGGCTAATTCTCCAAAATAGATTGACCATTTGGTAACTTTTATTGCTTGCGAAATCGTTACCGGCACCCAAGTTACGGAAATTTTAGGGAGTCATTGCGGCCGGTTTTGGCCCTTGGACGGGCTTTGGCCGGTCCCGCCAGGATTCCCGGGGCCACGCGCAGGCACGTGTCCGGCAATGACGAACGACGCTAGATCACCAGCGGCGCATCGGGCAGTTCGTTCGGCCCCCGGCCTTGCGCCGGGAAATATTTCGCCAATTGCCGCGACACCGCTTCGATCCCGCGGATCACGCCGCTTTCAAAATGCCGCGCCCTGAAGTCGGCTTCCATTCCGGCGCAGATTTTTTCCCATCCGTCGGCGCCGACCTTGGCGTCGATGCCGCGGTCGGCGATGATCTCGACATTGTGGTCGGCGAGCAGCAGATAGACCAGAACGCCGTTGTTGTGCGCGGTGTCCCAGATCCGCAGTTGCGAAAAAATATCCAGCGCACGTTCCCGCGCCGGCTGATCGCGAAACAAGGGCGCGCCGTCCAGCGCGCCTTCCACGACGAAGCGGACCTGGCCGGAATGGGTGGCCTCGCCTTTCTTGATCGCCTGCTCGATCGCAGCCAGCGTCTTCGACGGGAAAATCCGCCGCGCCTGCCAGCGGTGGAGGAGAAGATGTCTGCCGATGCGCCTGATGCCCATAGCCACCCCTACCAGCTTCCTGACGCGCCGCCGCCGCCGAAACCGCCGCCACCGCCGCTGAACCCGCCGCCGGAACGGCCGCCGCCCCAGCCACCGCCGGGAAACGGACCGCCATAGCCGCCGCCGGTCCAGGTGCCGCCCCGTCCGTTCGACGACACGATGCTCTCGCCGATCATCGTGAAGACGAAGGCGATGACGGCCACGATGGCCGATGCCGCGATCGATCCGACCAGAAGCCAAGCCAGAAATCCGACGACGCCGCCGGTGGCGACCGAGCCGATCAGCCGGCCGAACAGGCTCCGCAGCACGGCGCCGCCGATGAACACGCCGAAGATAAGGAAGGGATTGAAGAGATCATCGATATGGGCCGAGGACGGCTCCCAGCTTTGCTGCGGCTGCGGCGCGGGCAGCGGTTCGCCGTCGATCACCTTGATGATCTGATCGACGCCCGCCGAGATGCCGCCGGCAAAATCGCCATCCCTGAATTTCGGGGTGATGATCTCGTCGATGATGCGCTTGCTGGTTATATCCGTCAGCGCGCCTTCGAGGCCGTAGCCGACCTCGATGCGAAGCTTGCGATCGTCCTTGGCGACCAGCAGGATCGCACCATCGTCGACCTTCTTGCGTCCGACCTTCCAGGCGTCCGCGACCCGGATCGAATATTGTTCGATGGCCTCGGGCGCCGTCGTCGGCACGATCAGCACTGCGATCTGGCTGCCTTTCCGGGCTTCGAAATCCGTCAGCTTCTGCGTCAGGGAATCGATATCGCCGCTGGAGAGCGTGCCGGTCTGATCGACCACGCGCCCGGTGAGCGGCGGCACCGCGACATCGGCCAGCGCTGCAAAGGCCCAGCACAGCAGCAGCGCAACGAGGGAGGCTCTTGCAGCGTTCATCGCGCTCAACCGGGTTGCCGGATTATTTAGCGGGCGCGGGCGCGGGTGCCGGTGCCGGTGCCGGATTGAAATCCACCTTCGGCGCGGTGGAGATTTCCTTTTCATTGTCGACGGTGAAATTCGCCTTCTCTTTGTAGCCGAACGCCATCGCCGTCAGGTTGGTCGGGAACGAGCGTATCGTGACGTTATAGTCCTGCACCGTCTTGATGTAGCGGTTGCGCGCCACCGTGATGCGGTTTTCGGTGCCTTCCAGCTGCGCCATCAGGTCGCGGAACAGCGCGTCGGATTTGAGTTGCGGATAATTCTCCGTCACCACCAGCAATCTTGACAGCGCGCTGCTCAATTCGCCCTGCGCCGCCTGGAATTTCGCGAACGCGCCGGGATCGTTGACCATGTCCGGCGTGGCCTGGATGCTGCCGACCTTGGCGCGGGCGTTGGTCACCCCGAGCAGCACGTCCTTTTCCTGCTGCGCATAGCCCTTCACCGAATTGACGAGGTTGGGCACGAGGTCCGCACGGCGCTGGTACTGATTGAGGATTTCCGACCAGGCCGATTTGACCTGCTCGTCATTGGTCTGGATGGCGTTGTAGCCGCAATTGGTCAGGCTCAATGTCGCCAGCGCCGCCAGCACGGTTAAAAATTTACGCATTGAAATCTCCCGCTTTTCTTGCGGCAAAGTAGCAGAAGGATTTGAGGACGGCTGTAGTATTTTACGTCGCATGCCCTCATATCTAGCCGCGTTCACTGGGACAAAACGCGAGTCTGCCACAAGGCGTCACGCGTCCCACAGGAGGCAAATAATGAGTGCGAATCACGTCTCAAGCGGGAACGAACCCCTTACGTTGATAAACGTCTTTCAAGTGGATCCTGCGCACCAGGAGCAACTGGTCGACCTTCTGAAGCGCGCAACCGATGGCATCGTGAATGCCGCTCCGGGCTTCATCACGTCCACACTTCACCGCAGCCTCGACGGCACCAAAGTCGCGATGTACTCGCGCTGGCGCAGCAAGGATGATTACCAGGCCATGCGCGGCGACCCTCGACCGCGGGCTCTGCTGGAGGAAGCCCTTTCCATCGCGAAATTTGAGCCTGGGATCTATGAAGTCGTTCAGACCTATTTGCCGTTGAACAAGCAGAACCCCGGGGGTGGTGGCTAAAGCCCTTTCGGTTCTGATTGAAGCAGAACCGGGCTTCAGATTCTTGTTTTTGACGCGTTTCTTTACGCGGACCGGTATCCACTTGGCTCGAAAACGCTATAGGGGCCAGCCCGACGCGCCATCGCGTATCGGGTACACGCGACCTTAGCTCTGTGCCGCCTTGGCGTCCTGGATCGCCTGCCAGACCTTGTGCGGCGTCAGCGGCGTGTTGAGTTGCTTGATGCCGAGCTCGCTCAACGCATCCATCACGCCGTTGGTGATGCAGGGCGGGCCGCCGATGGCGCCGGATTCGCCGCAGCCCTTGGCGCCCAGCGGATTGGTGCGGCAGGGTGCGGAATCATCGAGCGTGACCGTGATCGGCGGAATGTCGTCGGCGCGCGGCAGGCAATAATCCTGGTAGCTCGCGGTCAGCAACTGACCTTCCGCGTCATAGGACACGCCCTCATACAGCGCCTGTCCGATCCCTTGCGCGACGCCGCCGTGAACCTGTCCCGTCACCAGCATCGGATTGACGGCGACGCCGACGTCGTCGACGGTGGTGTAGCGCACCACCTTGCTGACGCCAGTCTCCGGATCGATCTCGACCTCACAGATATGCGTGCCGTTCGGCCAGCTCGGGCCGTCGACTTCACCCTGGCTGTCGACGCTGAGCCGGGTTCCGCTCTCCTTCTTGGCGATATCGAACAGGCTGATCCGCCGGTCGGTGCCGACCACCGTGAGCCAGCCGTCGCGGTATTCGATATCGTCGACCGAGGTTTCGAGCAGGTTCGAGGCCTTCTCGCGCGCTTTCGCAACCATGTCGCTGGCCGAGACCGCGACCGCGGTGCCGCCGACGAACAGCGAACGAGAGCCGACGCTGCCGAAGCCGGTGGCCAGATCGGTGTCGCCCTGCACCACGTCGATCCTGTCCATGGGGATACCGAGCGATTCCGACACCATCTGGGTGTAGGTGGTTTGCAGCCCCTGCCCCATCGCCATCGTGCCGGAATGCAGGACGATGCGGCCTTCGGCGGTCGCGTGCAGGCTGACCTTTTCGGTATGCGCGCGCCCGCCGGTCCACTCGATATAGCTGGTCAGGCCGCGGCCGTAGAGCAGACCCTTCTTCTTCGCCGCCTTCTTGCGCGCGGCGAAGCCGTCCCAGTCGGCCAATTCGGAGGCGCGCTCCAGCACCTGCGCGAACGCGCCTGAATCATAGACCTGGCCAGCGGCGTTGGTGTAGGGCAGTTGCTCGGGCTTGATGTAATTCACCTTGCGGATCGCGCGGGGATCCATCCCGATCTGCCGCGCCGCGGCGTCAAACAGCCGCTCCACGATGAACACCGCCTCGGGCCGGCCCGCGCCGCGATAGGCGCCGACCGGCGCGGTGTTGGTCATGACCGATTTGATCTCGAAATGCACCAGCGGCAGATCGTAGACGCCGGTCTGCACGAAGGGACCGAGCACCAGCGGGATGATGTTGCCGGTGCCGCTGCTGTAGGCGCCGGTGCCGCCGACCGAGCGCACACGATAGGCCTGCACGCGGCCCTTGGCGTCGAGCGCGAACTCGCCGGTCGAGGTGAGGTCGCGGCCATGCGTGCCGCCGACGAATTCATCGGTGCGCTCGCCGCGCCAGCGGATCTTGCGCCCGAGCTTAATGGCGGCGTAGGCCACGATGCCGTCTTCCGGATACACATTGGTCTTCTGGCCGAATCCGCCGCCGATATCGCCGACCAGCACGCGCACGCTCTCCTTCGGCCGCTTCAGCACGGCCTCGGCCAAGACGTCGCGGGTCGAGCCCGGGGTCTGCGATTGCACATGCAGGGTCAGCCGCCCGGATTTCTTGTCGACCTCGGCAATCGTCGAGCGCGGCTCCATCGCGGACGGGATCAGCCGCTGGCTGGCCAGATCGAGCGAGACCACATGCGCGGCCTTGGCGAATACGTCCTCGACCTTGGCCCCATCGCCATAGCTCATGACGGCCACGATATTGTCGGGCGCGTCGGGCCAGACCGACGGCGCGCCGGGCTTGATGGCCTCGATCGGATCGACCACCGACGGCAGCACTTCATAATCGATCGTGATCGCTTCGGCCGCGGTCTGGGCCAGCACCCGCGAGCTCGCCACCACGGCCGCAACCGACTCACCGGCAAAGCGCACGATCTCGTGCGCCAGCAACCGCCGCGGCGGCACCGTCATCGGCGAGCCGTCCGGCCGCTTGAAGATCGCCAGCGTCGGGATGGCGCCGATGTCATCGGCGATCAGGTCGGCGCCGGTATAAACCGCCTCGACGCCCGGCATCCCGGTGGCGGCCTGGGTGTCGATCGACACGATCCTGGCATGGGCGTGTGGCGAGCGCAGCACATAGAGCCAAAGCGCACCGTCTTCCGGCCTGTCGTCGATGAATTGCCCCTTCCCGGTGAGCAGCCGCTGATCCTCCAAACGCTTGATCGGCTGGCCCGCACCAAAACGCATGTTGCCGGGAAGAATATTCATCAGTTTGTCCTTCGAGTCTCTTGTGGGATTGGGCCGGTTTTAGCGGATGGAACACGGGAAGGCCAACTGGCGTTTTGCGGCAGAAAACGCCTAAGAAATCGTCATGGCCTGCCCGGCGACGGGGGGTTCCCGGCACCGGAATCTCTTGCCAACAACCTCCCGGGTCCACGCTTCCCGTACCCCGGATGATGCCCAGCAGTGAGCCCTCAGCCGAGATCCTGCAGCACCTTTTCGACGGCCTGGCGCTCGTCCGCGGTCAGGGCCGCCTGCGGGGCGACCGGATCTCCAGCATCATAACCCTGGATCGCGAGGCCGGCCTTGATGCAGGCGGCGAGGTTATAGCGGGCGAAGGCTTCGTTGATACGCCACAGCCGCCGTTGCAGGACCAGCGCCTCGTCCCAGCGCTTGGCCTTGCAGAGATTGTATAGTTCGACGCTCTGGCGCGGAATGAGGCAGGCCGGGCCCGCCATCCAGCCGACCCCGCCGATCAGCATCACCGCCGCCGGGATATGCGCCGACGCCGAGAATACGCGGATCGCGTCGCCGCAGCGATTCATGATCGACAGCAGCCTGCCGGTGTTGGTCGAGGCATCCTTGATGTAACCGATGCGCGGATGGGCCGCGAGCCGCGCGATGACATCGAGCGTGAGATCCGAGCGCTGGAATTGCGGGTTGGTGTAGATGACGACGGGAATATCGACCGCATCGGCAATGGCGCGAAAATAGGATTCGATCTGCGCGTCCTGAAGCGGAAAATAAGCCTCCACGATCGCCAGAATGCCGTCGGCCCCAAGCCTCTGGTAGGACTTCGCCTGCGCGACCGCATCGATCGTCGAGGTGGAGACGACGCCCGCCACCACCGGCACGCGTCCCCTCGTGGCTTCGATCGTCGCCTGCACCACAGCCGCGCGCTGCGCATTGTTCAGATAGGCGAACTCGCCGGTCGAGCCGAGCGGCGTCAGCCCGTGAACGCCCGACTTGATCAGATCGTCGCAAAGCTTGCCCAGCACCTCGGTCCGGATCCTGCCGTCGGGATCGACGGGCGAGACGAGGTAAGGGAAAACCCCGTGAAAATCAGCCATGACCGTCTCGAGCCCCGGGAACTCAGCCCAAGCACCGATACGCGCTTTTTCAATCGAGGTGAAGCCGCCGCGCCGACGGCGGCTTCTGGCAGAGGCTACCGCTCAGCACCGCTCGTAGCAGTGAAACGCGCCGTAAATCCCGGACCGGTCCCGTTCGAACCCGATCGCGCTTCGCTGCTCGTCACGGCGCCAGACGCCGCGCAGCGACGCCAGTTCGGAACCATCCAGCGGAGACTCCTTACCTGCGGTGCGGAAGATGACGCGGACCTCGTCGCTGCCGGAACGGTCGATCGCGTTCCACAACGCACCGATCTCTTCCGGGGCCATCCAGTCCTGCGAGTCCAGCAGCACGACGGCATCGATCTGCCGCGCCGGAAGGTCTTCCAGGAATTGCCGGAGATTGGCGTGAACGGGAATGATCAGCCCGGCGCCGTCGCGCATCCGCTCGAACTGGCCGCGCTGCAAATAGGGCGGCAGGCAGCGGTCGCCGGGACCGGGGTAACGGCGTTGCAGCGCCTGCCAGGCGAAATAATTGGTCTCGTTGGGATGGCCGTTGATCAGGCGCAGCAACCGCTCATAGAGCACTTCGTTGAGCGGCTCGCCGCCTCCCAGCAATTCGCGCTGTTGCGGCGGAATCCCGAGGCTGAAAAGCAGCGCCGGTGTTCCCGTGATCAGCCGGGCCAGCGGCGAATGAAACAGGCGATGCAGGCGGGCCAGCGCCCGGATGCGCTCCGGCGAGTCCGCCCTGGCATTCAACAGGGCCACCAGATCGATATTGGCGAATTTCGCCAGCAAATGCGCAAAGCCGATGAAGCCGCCGAGCATGCCGTGGCGGTAGAACCCGTCGGTGAAATAATCGTGCCGCGGACGCCCGATGACATTGCGCTTGTCCCAGTAAGAGCGCGCCTCGGTATCAAGCAAAGGCCGCAGCCGGTCGCGATACAGCGCGGCGTTGTCCGGCGAAGCGGCCTCGCCGAAGAATTGCCAGAACTCCTCATATCCAGAGAAAGCGCGAAGGCCCGCGAGCTTGAGTTTGAGCAGCGCGAGATGGGCTTCGTTGAGATCGATGGCAAAGACCTGGGCCGGTCTGGCCGTCAGGTAGGACAGCGCGTTGCAGCCGCCGGACGAGATGGTGGCGATGGTCGAGCCGACCGGCAATTGCAATGCCGCAAGATCGGCTTCCGGATCCTCCCAGATCTGGGTGTAGACCAGACGGCGAAACCAGAACGCAAACAGCCGGTCCCAAACGGTCGATTGATCATCACTTCTGCTATTGCGAACCGCGTTCGCGATCAGTTGCGAGCTCATCTAATCTCCGAATCGTCAATCTGACGAGCGTATCGCGGGCTCGCTTCAGTTTTACGACAGTCACAAAGGCGCGAAATTGTCACATGGCTGTCGCGCGAACATCGCAAGGAAGCAAAGACACCTGCTGCTGGAGAACTAATTAAATGTCCGCGGTTCCCTCTGACGTCAGCGTGGATATTTCATGGCCGGTCGAGGCAACCGACCGCATGAACAGGATGTATCGCTGGCAGCGCCACATCTACGACGCAACGCGGCGGTATTATCTGCTCGGCCGCGACCGGATGATTGCAGACCTGCAACCTGCCCCTGGCGCCAGCGTCCTCGAGATCGGCTGCGGCACCGGCAGGAACCTGGCGCTGGCCGCGAAGCGCTACCCGAATGCCCGATTTTTCGGTGTCGATGTTTCGACGGAAATGCTGACCTCGGCGATATCGGCCATTTCACGGCGCGGCCTGGCGCCGCGCATCCGGGTCGCGCATGGCGACGCGACGGTTTTTGATCCACAGGCTTTGTTCGGTATCCCCAGCTTTGACCACATCATGATTTCCTACAGCCTTTCGATGATTCCGGACTGGAACCGGGTGCTTGAATCCGCCGTCACGCGTCTCGCGCCCGGCGGCCGTCTGCACATCGTCGATTTCGGCGGACAAGAACGGCTGCCGTTCCCGACGCGACAGTTGCTGTTGCAGTGGCTCAAACTGTTCGACGTGACGCCGCGCGATGATCTGGAACAGGCGCTGACGGCGATGGCCGAGGCTTGCCGCGGCAATCTGAAATTCGAACGTCCGTTTCGCGGTTACGCGCAATATGCGGAGTTGACGCTTCCTGCGGAACCAAACACGCCATGAGCGGGTGGCTGGCACTGGTCGCGGCCGGTCTGTTCGAAGTCGCCTGGGCGCTGGGCCTGAAATATTCCGAGGGCCTGACCCGGTTCTGGCCGGCCGTGGCCACGCTGGTCGCGATCCTCCTGAGCTTCGGGCTGATGTCGCTCGCACTCCGGTCGTTGCCGTTCGGCACCGCCTATGCGGTCTGGACCGGGATCGGCGCGGTGGGCACGATCCTGGTCGGCATGATCGTCTACAGCGAGCCGACCGACCCGGTGCGAATTCTCTGCCTCACCCTGATCGTGGCCGGCATGGTCGGGCTCAAGCTCAACTCGCCGGTGTGAGAACGCCTCAGGTTCACGACGGCCGCTTCACTTGCAGACTTCTCCACCCTTCCACCGCGCCGAACAGGCCGAGCGCGATCAGGAACGGGAGAAAGTGATACAGGAAGCGGAACATCAACAGCGCCGCCACCAGCGGCTCCTTGTCGTCGCCGCCAAGCCCGATCAGGATGGTGGCGTCGAAGACGCCGATCCCCGCCGGCGCATGGCTGGCAAAGCCCAGCAACGTCGCGATGATGAAGACGACCGCGACCTGAAAAACGCCGACATCGGCGCCGGCCGGAATCAGCACATACATCGCAAGCGCCGCGGCGCCGAGATCGAAAACGCCGATCACGATCTGCAGCAGCACCATCGGCCCGGATGGCAGGCGCACCGGCCAGCGCCACGCCCCGAGACTTCTCGGTGAGCGCCAGCTCCAGACCACAAAGGCGCCGACACCCATCAGCAACGCCGCCGCCAGCCATCGATTGAGCTGCGACGGCAGATAATCGATCAGGCTGATGGCAGAGGGCTCATAGAGCACGCTCAATCCGAAAGCGGTCAAATTGCCGAGCCAGAATGTCAGCCCGGTGAGAAAGCAGATATTGGCCACGTCCAGCGCGCCGAGACCGTTGCAGACATAGATCCGGTAGCGGATGACCGGCGAAATCAGCGCCACCGCGCCGATGCCATGCGCAATCGGATAGCTGGTAAAGCTCGCCAGCGCCGCGATCCGATACGGAACCTCGGCGTGACCGATCGTGCGAAGCGCCAGCACGTCGTAAATCGTCAGGCTTCCGTAGGAAACAACTACAAGCAACAGCGCCAGCGCGATCAGGCCGGGACTGGTGCGCTCGACGACCGCGACGACTTCGCTGTAGTGGATATTCTTCAATGTGTGCATCAGCGCGAATACCGCCATCGCGACGATGACGGCGCTGATGACGATACCGAGACCTTTCAGCCAGCCGCTGCTCAAAAACCGCTTCTGCGACGAAAGGATTGTCAGGGCTTGCATCCATTCGGGCGGCGATCTCGACGATCGAGCCAACTGATTCGGTGCGGTCCATACATGGATTGACACGCCGATATGACAGCGGCGTTACCAGTCATTCTAAACACATCGTGATTCCCGCTATTTCGTAAGCAGAGTCCCGGCGCATTGCCGTCGCATCCCGTTCACGCGGCCTCGGTAAGAAGCGGCGAACTCATAATGATTCGAGGAATCATGAGCGCGGAACTCGACTACGATCTGACGCAGGATCAATGGGAAGTGCTGAAGGCGCTCCGCCTGACCGCCGCCATTCGGCGCACATTGAATCAATTTATCATCGAAAGACTCGTCGCACTCCAGCTGGCCGCGATGGCCGACGATGGCCCCGTCATTACCGACACGGGCCGCAAGGTGCTGGTCAGAGGCTCGGCGCGATTGTGGGATCTCGCGGCCTGAATTTCCGGGAACGCAAATCCGGGGCTGTCATCGCCGGCTGCCGCTCATGAAAAGTGCCTTGCTAAGAAATCCTCCTCATAAAAAGACACCCTCCGGGGGATCCGAAGGGTGCCCAAGTTAACGGAACGGGACGAACGCCGAACGCGAAACGGTGTTATTCTGCGGCTTCCGCCAGATCCTCACCCTGCTTGTTGTAATCATAGACCACGCGGCCATAAGGCAGCGTCAGGTCGGCCAGGAAATGGTGCGCGCCGATCATGCGGCGCACCGGGAAATCGGCGACCGGCGCGTTGACATGCGGCACGAGGTGAAGCCGTCCGGGTCCGCTCCAGGATCCCTTCACCACAATGTCAGTGAGATTGATCGCGACGAGCTGACAGACTTCCGCATGCCCATCGACGCCCGGAATCAGTTTCAAGTTGATTTGCGTCTTGGAGAGCGTCGCGCGCGTCAATTCGCCGTCGCCGGACATCGCCTCATGCTTGTAACCCATGGTTCCCATCGCAACGAGCTGGCCGGCATATTCGAGCGTGCCGGTCAGCGTATCCTTTGCCACTTCGAGCTTGGGGTGGGCATACTTCTTGGGGAAGCCCCAGATCTCACGGCCCGCGGCGATCGGCGGATCGTCGTCGAGATACATGTGCGAGACGAAATTGACCTCTTCGCCATTCAACCGCGCCGGGATGACCAGACCGGACTCGGTATAGCTGCCAAAACCCGAACTGTCCGGCATCCTGATCCACTCGTAATGCATCAGCGGCTGTTCGATCGGCTCCAGCGGTTCGGGCAGGCCGGCGCGGATCAGCTCCGGATCGGTCTCATAGGTGATGACCAGGAATTCGCGGTTGATGAAGCGATAAGGTCCCGCCGGATAGCTCGGACCCGCCATCGGCATCGACGGAAGCTTCAGGATATCTGCCTTGCGCATCGAATGACCCTTTGTCCCTGATCAAGGGTGTCCCTGATGAACGGTTACCTGATGAATGTTCGAACGGTACCCAATCGGCGGAGCAAACTACTAAAACAACGCTACCGGCAGTGTTTGACAGGGGTATGAAGCCGTTCGCCCTCGTTACGTGGGCCGCGTAGGGATGACCGCCATGATCTTCTAGCGATGCGTGGCGCGTGCCGAAAAAAGCGCCTTGTCACAACGGCGTCATCGCATTTTTGAATCCTGCAAGGCGTCGATCCACCGGCGAATTCCAATCCACCCGAATTCGAAGAGCACATCATGGATGCGCGAGCGCCCGACACTGAGCCTTCCGCAACATCAGACTGGCGGCCCGACCGATGCGACCGGATCGCATTGGTGCTGCAAGGCGGCGGCGCATTGGGCGCCTATCAGGCCGGCGTCTATCAGGCGCTGCATGAAGAAGGCATGGAGCCGGACTGGGTGTGCGGCGTCTCGATCGGCGCCATCAATTCGGCCATCATCGCCGGCAATCCGCCGGAGCGGCGGCTTGAAAGGCTGCAAGCCTTCTGGGATCGCATCACGGCCCGGAAGGTGTGGCATTACACGCCGGACGGCGATGTCTATCGCAAGGCCCGTAACCTCACCAGCACATGGCTGACGACGACGCTGGGCCAGCCCGGCTTCTTCAAGCCGCACGAGCTCAACCCGTGGCTCAGCCCCGCCGGCGCGAAAACGGCGACCAGCTATTACGACACCATGCCGCTGCGCGACACCCTGCTGGAGCTGGTGGATTTCGACCTGATCAATTCGCGCAAGCTGCATTTTGCGGTCGGCGCCGTCAACGTGCTGACCGGCAACTTCCTGTATTTCGACAACAAGAAGGAAGTGATCGGTCCGGAGCACATCATGGCCAGCGGCGCATTGCCGCCGGCGTTGCCGATGGTGAAGATCGGCACCGACCATTTCTGGGACGGCGGCATCGTTTCCAACACGCCGTTACAGCACCTCTTGGAGCAGGACGACGGCAAGAATTCGCTGGTGTTCCAGGTCGACCTGTTCAGCGCCCGCGGCCTGCTGCCCCGCGACATTCAGGAGGTCATGGCGCGGCACAAGGACATCGTCTATTCCTCGCGCACCCGCTACAACACCGATGTCTACAAGCGCATGAACAATCTGAAAGCGGATTACTACCAGGCGCTGCTGAAAATCCCGGAAGACAAATTAAGCAACCAGGAGCGCGCGGCGCGCGATCGGCTGGCGCATCTGGCGGGGATCACCATCCTGCAGCTGATCTATCAGCAGAGAATCTACGAGGGCGATTCCAAGGACCATGAATTCTCGGCGACCTCGATGCGCGAGCACTGGCAAAGCGGCCTGGAAGACACCAGGCGAACCCTGCTTCGCCGCGACTGGCTGTCGATGCCGGAAGACGGCACCAGCATCGTCGTGCATGACGTGCATCGCGAGCGGGATTACTAGAGCGTCTTCGAACGAAGTGGGTATCGGTTCGCGTGAAGAAAACGCGTCAAAACAGGAATCCGGAGCTTCGGTTCTGATCCAATCAGAACCGATCGTGCTCTAATCGTCCCAGCGTTCGGCCTTGATGATCCGGACGAGCTGGCGCGCGTGATAATCGGCGATGCCGACATTCAGAATCGTGAAATCGGGCACGGCCGCGGCGCCATCGACGGCGCGGCCAAGCCGCTGCTCGATTTTTCCGTCGCTGCCGCGCGCCCGCATCGCCAGCCGCTCGGCAAGAACCTGCGGCGGCGCCGTGATCGAAACCACTACGACATGTTGATAAGCCTCGCGCATCGCGCCTACCACCGTGCGCGAGACGTTGGCGATCACGGTGCGGCCGGCGCGGATCTCGTCATCGATCACGCGCGGCAGGCCGTAGCAATGGCCATGCGCCTCCCAATGCATCGCATAGGCGTCGCTCGCGAGCGCCTGCTGGAAGGCATCATGGCTGACTTGTTCGTTGTCCTCGAAACTGGAGGCTTCGCGCGTCACCACGCGGCGCGCAAACACGATGCCGGCATTGTCCGCACAGGCCGCTCGCGCCAGGCCCAGCAGCGTATCCTTGCCGGCGCCGCTCGGTCCGACCACCAAGATCAGCCGGCCCGGCCCAATCGCCTGCGATCGTTGACCGGATATCGCCAATGTGTCCGTCATGCCACCCGTTGCCCCTCCCGCCATACCGAACGCACCACCGGAATATCGCGCGCCACATGCACCCGAATGAGATCGGCGCGCTTGCCGATGGCGATCTCGCCGCGGTCGGAAAGACCGACAGCTTCCGCGGGTGTCTTGGTGACGGTGCGGACCGCGGACGCTAGATCGATCGCGGGCACGCGCTGCGGCAATTGCAGCGCGCCCATCAACAGGCTCGACGGGACATAGTCGGACGACAGGATGTCCAGCAGCCCTTCGACGGCGAGATCGACAGCGGCGATGTTGCCGGAATGCGAACCGCCGCGCACCACGTTCGGCGCCCCCATCAGGATGCCGATGCCGGCCTGGTGCAGGCCGCGCGCGGCTTCCATCGTGGTCGGAAATTCCGCCACCGAAACCCGGTCATGGATCGCATCCGTGACGTTCTCTTCCGTGGTGTCGTCGTGGCTTGCGAGCGGAATGCCGTGCTGCTGCGCCAGCGCCACGATCGCGCGCATATTGGTTGCCGCGTAGGCCTTCTGATAGGCAAAGCGCTTCTCGAACAGTACGTCGAGCTGGGCATCGGTCATGCCGGCGCCCTTGCCGCGATAATAGTCGCGCAGCTTGGCTTCGTCGCGGAACTGGCGCTGGCCCGGCGTGTGATCCATCAGCGACATCAACCGCACATCCGGTCGCCCGACCAGTTCCTTGGCTTCCTCGACCACGTCGGGCATCGGGATTTCACAGCGCAGATGCAGGAAATGATCCGCCCGCAGCAGATTTTCGGCGCGCGCGACCGCGATCGCCTCGGCCAGCACCCCGGCCCGCCCGTCCACGTCCTCGGCGCCGTCCTCGCGCCAGACCCGCAAGGAATCCAGCACCGTGGTGATGCCGGAGGTCGCGAGCTGCCCGTCATAGGAGACGACCGCGGCAATCGGATCCCAAAACACTTTCGGACGCGGCACGTAATGCGCTTCCAGATGATCGGTGTGCAGTTCGATCAGGCCGGGCATGACCAGATCGCCGCTCGCGTCCTCGCTGCCCGCAGGCGCGTTGCCCTCACCAAAACCGGCGATGCGGCCATCGACGACCGCGATCCAGCCGCGATCGATCACGCGATCCGCCAGCACGATCCTGGCATTGCCGATGACGGTTTCGGGCGTCGGCTTCATCTTGAAATATCTTCCTTCATGCGGCGGCTGCGAACGATGTCACGTCGACGGTACGGTCGGCGATCAGATGGCGGATCTCGTCGTCATGCACGATCGCGACCATGGCGACGCCCTGACGTTTCTTTTGATCGATCAAATCGACCACGACCGCGCGATTGGCGGCATCGAGCGAGGCGGTCGGCTCATCCAGCAGCAGGATCGGCAGATCGGAAATGAATCCGCGCGCGATGTTGACGCGCTGCTGCTCCCCACCTGAGAAGGTCGAGGGCGGCAGCATCCACAGCCGTTCGGGAATGTTGAGACGGCGCAACAACTGCCCCGCTCGTTCGCGCGCCTCGGCGCGCGCGGTCCCGTTTGCGATCAACGGCTCGGCCACCACGTCGACGGTAGCGACGCGCGGCACCGCGCGCAGGAACTGGCTGACATAGCCGATGGTAGAGCGGCGCACGCTGAGCACCTGCCGCGGCTCGGCCCTGGCCAGATCGATCACCTTGCCCTGATGGTGGATGCCGATCCGTCCGCCATCGCAGCGGTAATTGCCGAAGATCATCTTCAGGATCGAGGATTTTCCGGCGCCTGACGGCCCCGACAGCACCACGCATTCGCCAGGATTGACCTGGAACGAGACGCCGCGCACCACCGGCAATTCGATCCCGCCCTGCAAATGCATCACAAAGCTTTTTTGGGCGTTGCTGATATCGATCATCGCGGTCATCATTTCAGCCCTGGGTGCGCTCATGCCGGCAGAATCGAGGAAACGAGAAGTTGGGTGTAGGGCTCGCGGGGATCGTCGAGCACCTGATCGGTCAGCCCGGTCTCGATCACGCGACCGCCTTTCATCACCATTACGCGGTGCGACAATAATCGCGCCACCGCGAGATCATGGGTGACCACGATCGCCGCCAGGCCGAGCTCGCTGACCAGATTGCGCATCAGGTCGAGCAGGCGCGCCTGCACCGACACGTCGAGCCCGCCGGTCGGCTCGTCCATGAAGACCAGGCGCGGCTCGGTGACGAGGTTGCGCGCGATCTGCAACCGCTGCCGCATGCCGCCCGAATAGGTCCGCGGCTCATCGTCGATACGGTCGATGCCGATCTCGACCCGCTCCAGCCAGGACGACGCGGCATCCCTGATCCGTCCATAGTGATTCCAGCCCACCGCCATCAGCCGCTCGCCGACATTGGCGCCGGCCGACACCGCCATGCGCAGGCCCTGCGCCGGATCCTGATGCACATAGCCCCAATCGGTGCGGAACAGAAACCGCCGCTCGGCCTCGCCGAGACTGGCGAGATCACGCATCACGCCGTCGCGCATCCGGTACGATACACCGCCCGCGCTCGGCGCCAGCTGCGCCGACAGCAATTGCAGCAGCGTCGACTTGCCCGAACCGGACTCGCCGACGATCGCCAGCACCTCGCCGGGATAGAGCGCGAACGACACGTCGCGGCAGGCCGTCAGCCGGCCATAGGATTTGCTCAAGTCATCCGCGACCAGCAGCGGCGCGTCATTGTCCTGCACGGCGTTGCCTGTCTCAGCCATGCGCGCGTTCCTTGTGCGGCGCCGCGCTCTCGCTGCCGCGATGACCCTGCGCTTGCCTGGTCTCGCAGTAATCGGTGTCGGAACAGACGAACATCCGGCTGCCCTTGTCGTCGGTGACGATCTCATCGAGGTAGGAATCATCGGCGCCGCACAGCGCGCAGGGCGCGTCGAAGCGGTAGCGCGTGAACGGATGATCCTCGAAGTCGAGCGACACCACCGGGGTGTGCGGCGGGATCGCATAGATCCGCTTCTCGCGCCCGGCGCCGAACAATTGCAGCGCCGCGCAATGGTCCATCTTCGGATTGTCGAATTTCGGCGTCGGCGACGGGTCCATCACATAGCGCGCGTTGACCTTGACCGGATAGGCATAGGAGGTCGCGATATGGCCGAAGCGGGCGATGTCCTCATAGAGCTTGACATGCATCAGGCCGTATTCGCCGAGCGCGTGCATGCGCCGCGTTTCGGTCTCGCGCGGTTCGAGGTAGCGCAGCGGTTCCGGAATCGGCACCTGATAGACCAGCACCTGCCCCGCATGCAGCGGCGCTTCGGGAACGCGATGGCGGGTCTGGATCACGGTGGCATCCGCCGTGCTGGTGGTGGTCGCGACGCCGGCGGTCTTGGCGAAGAATTTGCGGATCGAGATCGCGTTGGTGGTGTCGTCGGAGCCCTGGTCGATCACCTTGAGCACATCGTCGGGCCCGAGGATCGCCGCCGTCACCTGTACTCCGCCGGTACCCCAGCCATAGGGCATCGGCATCTCGCGGCTGGCGAACGGCACCTGATAGCCGGGGATCGCGATCGCCTTGAGGATCGCGCGGCGGATCATCCGCTTGGTCTGCTCGTCGAGATAGGCGAAATTATAGGTCGGCGCGCTCATTCCGCAGCTTCCTTGATCTGCGACGGCTCGACGGCCTCGCTGAATTCCTGGCGCAGCTTGCGCAACAGCCCGAGCTCGGACTGGAAGTCGACATAATGCGGCAGCTTGAGATGCTCGACGAATCCGGTCGCCTGCACATTGTCGGAATGCGACATCACGAACTCTTCATCCTGCGCCGGCGCCAGAACTTCCTCGCCAAGCTCACGCGCGCGCAAGCTGCGGTCGACCAGCGCCATCGACATGGTCTTGCGCTCGCTGTGTCCGAACGCCAGCCCGTAGCCGCGGGTAAAGCACGGCGCTTCGGTCGCCGAGCCCTTGAACTGGTTGACCATCTGGCATTCGGTCAGCGTGATCGGGCCGAGCGGCACCGTGAAGCCGGCATCTTCGGCCATGAACTCGACCTCGACCTCTCCAAGCCGGATTTCGCCAGCAAAGGGATGGTTGCGGCCGTAACCGCGCTGCGAGGAATAGCCGAGCGCGAGCAGAAAGCCCTCATCGGCGCGCGCCAGATTCTGCAAGCGCAGATCGCGGTCGGCGGGAAAATTCAGGGGCTCGCGGGTCAGATCGCCGACGGGCGCGCCGGTATCCGCAGGCGGAGACGGCTCGATCAGGCCGTCGCGGCCGAGGATGTCGGTGACACGCGGCATCGCCGCGTCCGAGGCGTCCGAGGTCGCAGGCTGTTCGGGGACGAATCCCCCGGCAAGCTGCGGATCGAGCAGCCGATGGGTGTAATCGAACGTCGGCCCGAGAATCTGACCGCCGGGGATGTCCTTGAAGGTCGCCGAGATCCGGCGCCGTACCTGCATCGCGCCGGTATCGACCGGCTCGGTGGCGCCGAAGCGCGGCAAGGTGGCACGGAAGGCGCGGGCCAGGAAGATCGCCTCGATCAGGTCGCCACGCGCCTGCTTGATCGCCAGCGCCGCGAGTTCGCGATCATAGAGCGAGCCTTCGGTCATCACGCGGTCGACGCCAAGGCTGAGCTGGCCGGAGATCTGCGCCAGCGAAATCTCCGGCACCTCACGGTCGCCGCGGCGCTCATGCGCCAGCAGACGGTGGGCGTTGTCGATGGCGCGCTCGCCACCCTTGACCGCGACATACATGCGTCAGTCTCCCTTGGCTGCCAGCCGCGTGGTGCGCGGGATCGCGACCATGCAATCGTCATGAACCAGCACGACATCGATGCCGCGCGGAAACAGCGCGGCGTTGACGGCAAGCCGTTCGAACAAATCCGAAGGCTGGATCGTGGCCCGCAACACCGCAACGCCGTCGATGCCGGGGCCTTGCAGTTCGACCGCCGGCCCTTCGCTCAGGCTTTCGACCTGGAGGATCAGCGTGGTGGAGCGGTCAGGATATTCGTTGCTGCCGAAAGCGAAGCGGTCGAGCGCGGGAAGCGCTTTCGCATCGCCGATCAGTGCAAAATTGCAGACCGAGGAGTCGGTGACGACAGGCGCGCTGGTATGGAATTTCAGCCATTTCGACACATCCGAGGCCGCGGACATCGACGGGTCGAGCCAAAGCGGCGTGTCGTGGTCGAACAACGTCAGCGCGATCGCGGCGGTGCCGCGCATCATGCCGGGAGGCGTCCCGCTTGCCGCCGAAATACGCTGCACGCTGCCGGGCCGCGCCATCGCATCCATCACCGACCGAAAGGTCTTTTGCGCGGACACCACCTTGTCCGCGAAACCCGCTGGCATTTCGGCAACTGTGGTCATCGTTCAGCCCTCGCCGCGTACCATCGTGTAAAAATCGACTCGCGTCGCCGCCGTCTCCCGCGCCCTGCGATGACGATCGGACGCGACAACCGCGCGCAGCGGCGCGAGCACCTGCGCCTCGACCATATCGGCATGGCCGGCGGTCTGGATCAGGGCATCGCACAACGCGATCAGGCGCGCCTTTTGCCGGTCGCGGCCGAGCGTATAGCCAAAACCCACCTCGCCGGTCACAAGCCGCACCGCCGCACGCGAGACCGTGGCTTCGCCCAGATTGAACGGCGCGCCGTCGCCGCCGACCCGGCCGCGCACCATCACCAGGCCGTTTTCCGGCTCGCGCAGATCTTCGTGGGCCGGCAGGGCCATCATATCGAGCCGCGCGGCGATCTGGGCGGCGTCGGAATACGCCAGCACCGCCATCGCCGCCTTGCGCAGCGCCTGCTTGCCGTTATCGCCGTTACGGACATCAACGTCGATTGCATCGTCGCTTGCGGACATCTCAACCTTGCCTGAATCGAGTTGTCTATGATAATAGACAACTTGCCAAGCGTTGCCAATGAATGTTTCGTGACAAAATGACTTTCTGGATGATTTTTTCCGGCTGGCCCGCGCCATGAATATGCAGGACATCAGTTCCGGCGTGGCCCTGTGGCGGCAGGTCGCCGACGGGATCGAGCGCGGCATCGCCGAAGGCCGCTTCACGGCCGGCGAGAAACTGCCCGGCGAGATGGAGATTGCCGAAACCTATCGGGTCAATCGCCATACCGTGCGCCGGGCGCTGGCGGCGCTGGCCGAACGCGGGCTGGTGCGCGCCGAACGCGGCAGCGGCACCTATGTGGAAACCGCTCGTCTGGCCTATCCGCTGCGCTCGCGAACACGTTTTTCCGAAATCGTCGGCGCCGGCGGGCGCGAGCCGCGCGGCCAGCTGATCGATGCGTCCGAAGAGCCGGCGACGCGCGAACTGGCGCAACTGCTCGGCCTCAAGACCGGCGCGCCGCTGGCCCGGATCGAAGCGCTGCGGCTCGCCGACCGCGCGCCGGTCTGTATCAGCACCACATGGCTCTCCGCCGAACGTTTTCCTGATGCCGGCAATGTCTTCGCCAGCGCGCGCTCGATGACCAAGCTGCTGACGCATTACGGCGTTCGCGACTATCGCCGGGCTTCCACCCGGATCACCGCGGCGATCGTCGACGCCACCGACGCCGCGCGGCTGGACCTCACGCTGGGACGCCCCATTCTGGTGGTCGATTCCACCGACGTCGATAATGATGGCCAGCCGCTCGTCACCAAGCGCTCGCGCTTTGCCGCCGAGCGCGTCGAGTTCCTGGTCGAGAACGTTTAGAGCAGCGGCGTCATTCCATCCAAACGGAATGCGCTACACCACCGCGCGCGGGCCGATGATGGCGAAACGCAGCTTGCTCGAGATCCAGTCGATCACGGCAACGGCGATCAGAACCATCAGAATGAGGAACGACACCTTTTGCCATTCCAGCACGCGGATCTGCTCGGCCAGTTGCAGGCCGATGCCGCCGGCGCCGACGATGCCGATAATGGTCGCCGAACGGGTATTGGACTCGATGAAATAAAGCACCTGGCCGGCGATGACAGGAAACACCTGTGGCATCAGGCCGAAACGGATCTCATGCAGCGCATTGCCGCCGGAAGCGCGGATGCCTTCGACCTGCTTGCGGTCCGCGCCTTCGATCGCCTCGGAAAATAATTTGCCGAGCGCGCCGAAATCCGACACCGCGATGGCGAGCACGCCCGCGAACGGGCCGAGGCCGACGACATTGATCCAGACCAGCGCCCAGATCAGGGTATCGACGCCGCGGATGGTGTCGAGGAAGCGGCGAATCGGAAAACGGAAGATGTTCGAGGGCACGATGTTCTTGGCCGCGAGCAGGCTGACCGGGAGCGCGAACACCGCGGCCAACGTGGTGCCGAGCAGCGCGATCGACAGGGTTTCGCCGAGCGCGTGGAGGTAGGTCGGCAGCGACGAGCCGGGGTTGGGCGGCAACATCATCAGCGTGATCCAGCCGAGCTGGTGCAGGCCGTTGAGCATGCGCCAGGGCGAAAATCCGAGATGGACCAGCCCGAACACGAAAATCGCCAACGCGACGAGCAGCATCAAGGGCCAGGCGAGCCGCGCCGAGGCCGGCCGCTCGAAAACATCCGGATATCGTGCCCGCAGCCCTTCGGGTTCGGGTATCGAGACTTTGGTCATGACCGCCGTTCCCCGCCGAACAGCCGGCCGCGGATCCAGCCGGTGCCGATGTCGATGACAAAGACGGTCAGAATGATCATCAGCAGGATCGCGCTCACATCCGAATAATAGAATTTGCGGATCGCCGTGATCAGTTCCAGCCCGATGCCGCCGGCGCCGACGAAACCCATCACCGAGGCGCTGCGCACATTGATCTCGAAGCGCAGCAGCGTGTAGCTGGCGAAGCCCGCCGCGACCTGCGGCAACACCGCGAACCGCATGCAGGAGATCCAGCCGGCGCCGGTGGAACGCACGCCTTCCACCGGTTTCATGTCGATGTTCTCGACCATCTCGGCATATTGTTTTCCGAGCGCGCCGATCGAATGGATCATGATCGCGAGCACGCCGGCCATCGGGCCGAGACCGAACGCGATGACGAAGATCAGGGCGAAGACGATATCGGGAACCGTGCGGCAGAATTCCATCAGCCGCTTGATGGTGAAGCGCGTCCACGGTCCTGGCGAGGTGTTTTCAGCCGCGAGAAAATTGAGCGCAAAGCCGATCACCGCGCCGGACAAGGTGCCGACATAGCTGATCAGGATGGTTTCGCCCAAGAGCAGCGACCATTTGCGCCAGCCCCACAGCCATTCCGGAATATTGGTCCAGACCCGGTGGCTGTCATCGAGCGTCAGGATGCGATCGAAATAGCTGACGAAATGTCCGAAATAGGTGAACAGCGTCCTCAGGTTCACATCCGCCCCGATCGCGGCGATGATCAGCGCGGTACAGAATACGGCGGTTGCGAGCGTAAAGCGCAGACGCCGCCGCGCCACTGCCTTGCCATAGGCCTCGTTGAGCGCGGCAAGCTGCTGACCGGGAAGAATGGATACGGCTGTTGTTGTCATGGTGCCGATGGCCGCGGGCGCTTCATCTCAAGCAAAAGAGCCGGGTCGCGGCGGACCCGGCTCCTGTGTCGGCATCCTGTGATCAGGACGCCTTCTTGCGCAGATTGTCGACGAACTTAATCAGCTCGATGGTCTTGTCGTAGTCTGCGTTGCCGACCGACTGCCACGGCTGGTTCTTGCCATCCGAGAGCTTCTTGAAGGCTTCGCTGTCCTTTTTCGGCGCATCGAGGAAGGCCTGCTTGATCGCCGCCTTCATGTCATCGGGCAATTCGCTGAGATAGGCGTAGGGCGAGTTGATGATGAGGTCGGACTTCACGATGATCCGGAAGTCTTCCTTCTTCAGCGGCGTGCCGTCGCTCGACTTGACCATGTTCTTGGAGAGCATGCGCGTCAGGTTCGAATCGTCCTCGGCGTTCCACCAATTGGCGCAGACGTCGACGGTGCCCTGTGCCAGCGCCAGCACGGCGTTCTCGTGGCTGCCGGTGAACACCACCTGCGAGAAGAAGGTGTCGGGATCGATGCCCATCTGGTTCATCTTGAAGCGCGGCATGTTGTTGCCGGAGGTCGAGTTGGGATCGACCAGACCGAGGTTCTTGCCCTTCAAATCCTCGAGCTTCTGATAGGGGCTCTTGGCCAGCACATAGAACACCGAATAATAGCCCTTGGAACCGTCGGAATTGACGTCGATCACGAAGGCGTCGGTCTTGACGCCGGTGACGAGGGCACGGGCGAACGATGCCGGTCCGTAATAGCCGATCTGGATATTACCGGCGCGCTGTCCCTCGATGACGGCGGCGTAGTCGTTGGCGACGCGCAGCGTCACCTTGATACCGAGTTCCTTCGACAGATAATTCACGAACGGCGTAAAGCGTTCGGTCACGCCCGAGCCGTTCTCGGCCGGAATCACCGCAAAGGTGATTTCCGGATATTTCGCTTTCCAGTCTTCCGCCGACATGGCGGTACGGACAAAGGCCAGCGACGCGGCGCCGGCAAGAACAATACGACGATTGATCATGGTGATCTCCTTGTTGAGTCCCGTGCGATATTACTGCCGGCCGATTGCAGGCTTGCGACGGCCGCGTCTTCGTAAAATCCAAGGTTCGATCGCGCCTTCAGGCCGCGACGGTACCGAGAGCGGGAACCGTCGCGCCATCGGGCGCAGGCACCGGCGCACCGCCCATGACTTCATGGCCCATCACTTCATTGGCCTCGAGGTCGTAAAGTTCGCGCGCGATGTGGTCGGTCAGCGCGGCCGGCGCGCCATCGAACACCACGCGCCCGGCCGACATGCCGATCAGGCGGTCGCAATAGCCGCGCGCCAGTTCAAGCGAATGAAGATTGCAGAAAACCGTGATCCCGAAATGCTTGTTGATGCGCAACAGCGCATCCATCACGATCTTGGTGTTGCGCGGATCGAGCGAGGCGATCGGCTCGTCGGCGAGGATGATATCCGGCTGCTGCACCAGGGCACGGGCGATAGCCACGCGCTGCTGCTGGCCGCCCGAAAGCTGGTCGGCGCGCTGCGCGGCATATTGGGCGATGTCGAACTGCTCCAGCGCCGACATCGCCAGCGCCCGGTCCGCTTCCGGCCAGAGTTGCGCCAGCGATCGCCATGCCGGAATATCGGCAAGCCGGCCCATCAACACATTGGTGAGGACATCGAGCCGGCCGACCAGATTGAATTGCTGGAAGATCATCGCCGAGCGCGCCCGCCATTTGCGCAGATTTCTGCCACGCAGCGCCGTCACATCGAGATCGTCGAACAGAATCCGTCCCGAGGTCGGCTCGGCGAGACGGTTGATCATCCGCAACAGTGTCGACTTGCCGGCACCCGATCTGCCAATCACACCGACGAATGTGCCCGGTTCAACCGAGAACGACGCATTGTCGACCGCGGCCTTCGCGCCGAAACGGCACGTCAAACCTTCCACCACCAACATGCGATGCTCCACCGTAGCCGCCGATCATCGCTAGCGTCGGGATTTAACAGTTATGTGACAATCGCACTGCGGTGCGGCAACCGTCAACATTGGAGGCTGCCGCGTCATTGAGTTGTCATTATATCGTCATGAAGGCTATCGATGACGTGCAAGCCTTTCGATGAACAAACGGTAGGGAAACTGGTATGGCCGGCAAGCGACTCTCCGTCGAACCCACGATCGATCCGACGGCCAAGGTCCAGGACACCCGGCTTGGCGCCTATTGCGAAGTCGGCGCCCGGACCATGCTGCTCGACGTGACGATGGGCGATTACTCCTACGTCGTGAACGATTCCCAGATCACCTACACGACGATCGGAAAGTTCTGCTCGATCGCGGCGATGACCCGGATCAATCCCGGCAATCACCCGATGCATCGCGCCACGCAAGCGCACTTCACCTATCGCGCCAGCGCCTATTTTGCGGAAGAGAGCGACGATGCCGAATTCTTCGAATGGCGGCGCGCGCATCACGTAGACATTGGCCATGACGTTTGGATCGGCCACGGCGCGATCGTGCTGCCGGGACGCAACGTCGGCACCGGCGCCGTGGTCGCGGCCGGTGCCATCGTGACCAAGGACATTCCAGCCTACACCATCGTCGGCGGCAATCCCGCGCGCGTGATCAAACGACGGTTTCCGGAAACCATCGGCGACCGGTTGGCGGCGCTGGCATGGTGGGAGTGGGACCACGAAACGCTGCGCCTTGCGCTGCCGGACTTCCGCAAGCTTGGCATCGAGGAATTTCTCGAAAAATACGAGACCAAGAACACCGCGCGGGCATCAGCGCCGCGGCAAAGGGCCGCGTCATGAGCGAGGTTCTGATTGAAGGCGGCCGGACACTTCTCGGTGCGGAAATTCGCGAAACCTCGCTCGGGATCGCGGACGGCAAGATCAGCTCCGTCGGCGCCGGACAGCAGCACGGCTCGCTTGCGATCGACGCCGGAGACCTGCTGGTGCTGCCGGGCATTGTCGACCTGCATGGCGATGCGTTCGAACGGCAGATGATGCCCCGCGCCGGCGTCGATTTTCCGATCGACGTCGCGCTGGTCGACAGCGACCGGCAGGCGATCGCCAACGGCATCACCACGGTGTTTCACGCCACCACCTGGTCGTGGGAGCCTGGCCTGCGCAGCGCCGACAACGCGCGGCAATTGCTCGAGGCGATCGAAAGCCTGCGGCCGCAGCTTGCCGCCGACACCCGCTTCCATCTGCGGCACGAGACCTACAATCTCGACGCCGAGGATGACATCTGCCGATGGCTGGCCGAAGGCCGGATCGACCTGCTCGGCTTCAACGACCATATGGATGGAACGGTCGCGGACCTTGCCAAGCCGCAGAAGCGCAACCGCATGGTCGAACGCACCGGCCTCTCCAGCGAGGCGTTCGATGCGCTGGTGAAGCGCGTCGTTGGCCGCGCACATGACGTGCCCGCCTCGGTCGCGCGTCTGGCCAAGGCCGCGAACGACGCCGGCGTCCGCACGCTGTCGCATGACGACAACAGCCCCGCGATGCGCCAGGCCTTCCGCAGCCAGGGCATCGCCATCGCCGAATTCCCGGTGAATGAAGAGACCGCGCGCGAAGCCGCCGATGGCGGCGACTTCATCGTGTTCGGCGCGCCGAATGTGGTGCGCGGTGGCAGCCACACCGGCTGGACCCGGGCCAGCGACATGATCGCCAAGGGCCTGTGTTCGGTGCTGGCTTCGGATTATTATTATCCGGCGCCATTGCTCGCCGCCTTCCGGCTGGTCCATGACGGCGTGCTGACTTTGCCGAAAGCCTGGGATCTGATTTCATCCGCGCCGGCCCGCGCCGCGGGACTTGCCGATCGCGGCGTTCTCGCCCCCGGTGGTCGCGCCGATGTCCTCCTCGTCGACGATCAACCGAAGCTGAGGCCGCGCCTCGTTGCCGTGATCTCCGCCGGCCGTCTGGTTCACATCGCCGATGCGGACCGGCTGAGCCGAAGGCCCGCGGTGTCACGCAAGACGGTTGCAGCCGTCTGAGCCGGCTCTATGCTTCACCCATGACCGATGCTCCGCGCTATGCGATCTATTATGCCCCGCCGCCCGGCAGCGATCTCGACCGCTTCGGTGCGCATTTGCTCGGCTACGACACCTTCAGCGGCAAGGATCTCCCGTTTGCCGACGGCATCGAGCAGATGGTGCCGGACTGGCGGGAGCTGACGCAGGATCCGCGCAAATACGGCCTCCACGCCACGCTGAAAGCGCCGCTGACGTTGGCGGCCGGCAAGACCGAGGCCGAATTGCTCGCGGCCTGCGAAGCGTTTGCCCAAACGCCACGGGCCGTTCCGGTCATCCAACCCGTCGTCAACACGATTAGCGACTTCATCGCCATCGTGCCGGCGGCACATTCGGCCGAGCTTGCGCAGTTAGCCGCCGACGCTATCCGCGCCTTCGATTCGTTCCGCGCGCCGCTCATGGCGGAAGACCGCGCGCGGCGAAATCCGTCGAAGCTGACGCCGAGGCAATGCGACTATCTCGACCGCTGGGGCTATCCCTACGTGATGGACGAATTCCGCTTCCACATGACGCTGACCGGTAGGCTGCCAGCCGAACGACGCGAGACGATCGTCGCGTTGCTGCGGCAGCGGTTTGCCGCGCTTCAAATGACGTCGCTGGCGATCGACCAGATCGCCCTGTTTCGACAGGACCATCCTTTGGCGCGTTTCCAAATCACCGGCCAATGGCCGTTGCGCGCATCCTGATCCGGCGCGCGTGGGTCGCTATTTGCCTTATTGCTTGCCTTGCGCCTTGCCAGGGTCAGCCGCCTGACCGGCCGGCGGCTGGCCCGCCGAAGCCACCTTCTGGCCGTCGCCTTCCGAAGGCGGAGCGACCTTGATTTTCTGCCCCTCGTGGATCGTGGTCGGCGGGTTCAGCACGACCTGGTCCTGACCGCTGAGGCCGCTTTCCAATTCAACGACGTCGCCGAGATCGCGATAGATCTTCACGTCCTTGAAATGGATCTGGTTGTCCTTGGCGACCGCGACATGCAATCCCTGCTGGTTGAAGATCAACGCTTCGGCCGGAATCTGAATATTGGGATGCGCGCGCGGCACCTCGATCTCGATATTGACGAATATGCCGGCTTTCAGCGCGTGATCCGGATTCGGCACGTCCACCTGGACCGGCAAGGTGCGGCTGGCGGATTGCAGTGCGCCGGCGTTGCGGGCCACGGTGCCCGAGAACGTGCGGTCGGGCAGTTCGAACACCGTGACCTTTGCCGACAGACCGTCGCGAATGCCGACCGCCTGGGTCTGCGGTATATTGACGGCGACGCGCAACACATCGTCCTGGACCAGGCTGAACATCGGCGTCCCGCCGCCATTATCGGCGTTGACGAGATCGCCGATATCGACGTTGCGGGCGCTGACCACGCCGTCGAAGGGAGCACACACTTCCTCGAAACTCGCCAGCGTCTTCAGCCGGTTCACGGTCGCCTGCTGCGCCTGCACGTTGGCCTCGGCCACCTTGACCCCGGCATTGGCCGCCTCGACGTTGGCCTGCTGCGACGACATGTTGGCCTGCTGATTGTCCCGGTTCTGGATCGTCTCAAATCCCTTCTGGGCAAGCGAGTCGATGCGGGCAAAGGTTACATTGCCGAGCTTGAGATTGGCCTCGGCGAGGCTCACCTGGGCCTTCGCCTGCGCCACCGCGGCGGTGACCTGCAACAGCTGCGCTTCCGCCTGATCGAGCTGCCGGTCCAGATCGGGCGAGGCGATCCTTGCCAACAGATCGCCCCGCTTGACGTGGCTGCCGATATCGACCCTGCGCTCGGCGATGTAGCCGGTCGCGCGCGCAAAGATGCTGGCGCGGTCAAACCCCTCGGTCTGCCCGGGCAGGGTAACCTTGATCGGATCGGCAAGGACTTTCGCCGCGGCCGTCCGCACCATCGGCTCGTCGCTGTTGATTGCCTCTTGCGTCTGCTCCGCAGCGGCATGGGTCCGCCAGTGACCAACCGCCCCAAATCCGAGCACGACCGCAACAATCGCCAAAACCAGCCACAACAGCCGCAGCGAAGGCGGCTGGGGCTTTCGCGCTTGCCCGTGGGCGTCGTTCGCCGGCGGCTGCGGTTCTACCTTGGCCATTACGTTCATATGTAGTCTTCCAGCGGTTTGACGTCGCCCTTGCGAAGCACGGAATAAAGCAGCGGCACGAACAACAGCGTCGAGCAGGTCCCGACCAGCACGCCGCCGAGCACCGCCCGCGCCAGCGCGGCATTCTGCTCGCTGCCCTCGCCAAGGCCGAGCGCCATCGGGATCAGGCCGACAAACATCGCGGCCGCGGTCATCAGCACCGGCCGCAGCCGGGTCTCGCCGGCCTTGATGGCGGCTTCGACGGCGCTGCAGCCGGTCTTTTCACGATGCTCGCGCGCGAAGGTCACGAGCAGGATCGAATTGGCGCTGGCCACGCCGACGCTCATGATGGCGCCGAACAGCGAGGGAATCGAAAAGGATGTCTGCGTGACAAACAGGCTCATGACGATGCCGCAGAAGGCCAGCGGCAGCGCGGCGATGATCACGAACGGATCGCCCCAGCTCTGGAAGTTGATCGCCATCAGCAGATAGACCGCCACCATCGCGATCGCGAGGCCCAATCCAAGGTTCTGGAATGCGCTGTGCATGTCGGCGATCTGGCCGAGCACCGAGATCCGGTCCGGTACCGGCAGGTTCTTCTGCTCGTCCTGCATGATCTGCGAAATCTCGCTGCTGACCGAGCCGAGATCGCGATTTTGCACGCTTGCGAAAATGTCGAACTTGGGTTGGGTGTTGACGTGATTGACGACCGTCTGCTCGGACTGGCGGCGCAGCCTGGCGACATTGTTGAACAGCGTAACCACGCCGCCGCCCTGCCCGGTGGTGCTCGAAACGTATAGCGGCGTGTTGCCGACATCGGTCAGCGAATTGTTCCGGTATTCCGGGGTCTGGACCCAGAGCTGGTAGGGAATTCCGCTTTTCGGGTCGGACCAGAAATTCGGCGTGACCTGGAAGCTGCCGGCCAGCGAGATGTTCAGGCTGTCGGCCACCTGCTGCTCGTTCAGCCCGATCTCCTGCGCCATCTGCCGGTCGACATCGGCAAAGAACTCGGGCGCGTCGGTGATCTGCTGGATATGCACATCGACGGCCCCGCGCACCGCGCGAAGCCGGGTCTCGATATGCTTGGCAACCTCGAGATCCTTGGCGGCGTTGCGCCCGGTGACCTGAACGTCGATCGGCGTGATGGTTCCGAAGTCGAGAATTTGCGTGATGATGTCCGACGGCTGGAAATAGAAGATCACGTCCGGAAACGACTGTCGAAGAACGTCCCGCAGGGTCTTGCGGTAAGAGTCGGTCGAGGCATGGCCTTCCTTCAGCGAGATCAGGATCTGGCCGTCATTGTTGGCGACGAAGGAACCATCGCCAAAGGCGAAATTATAGTTGCTGGCGGGAAGCCCGATATTGTCGAGGACAAGTTCGAGATCCTTTGCCGGTATGACCTGACGGATCTTGTCCTCGATCGCGGAGAACGTCTGTTCGGCGGTCTCGATCCGCTGTCCGGACCTGGTGCGAACATGCAATGTCAATTCGCCAGCGTCGATCTGGGGAAAATAGTCCTCGCCGACGAACATGAACAGCACGCCCGCGATCGCAACCACACAGCCGGCGACGGCGAAGGCCGCGATGCGCCGCTCCAGCACGACATGCAACAGGCCGATATATCCATCGTGGAAACGGGCAAACCTGCGCTCGAAGCCGGCATGGAAGCGGGCGAAGAAGCCGGGCTTTGCGGCCGGCTTTTCATCATACCGTTCAGTTCCGTCCTGATGTTGTCCGGATTCCGCAGCCTGTTGATGGCCGCCGCCATGCCCGTGGGATCCAAAACGCTGCTCATGCTCGCGCCGCACCAGGACGTCGATGAAGATCGGAACCACCGTTCGCGACAGCAAGTAGGACGCCAGCATCGCGAACACGACCGCCAGCGCCTGCGGCGTGAACAGGAATTTCGGGGTGTCGGTCAGGAACAGCACCGACACGAAGGCGGCGCAGATCGCGAGCGTCGAGATCAGCGCCGGCTTGGCGATGCCGGCGGCGCCCTCGGCGACGGATTCTCGGAACGGATGCCCCTCCTCCATCAGCCGGTAGGTATTCTCGATCGCGACCGTCGCGTCGTCGACCAGGATGCCGACGGCGAGCGCCAGGCCGCCGAGCGTCATGATGTTGATGGTGTGACCGAGCAGCGCGAGCGCGGAGAGCGATGTCAGGATCGACAACGGGATCGAGATCAGCACCACGAGGGTCGAGCGCCAGGAGCCAAGAAACAGCAGGATCATCAGCCCGGTCAAACCCGCGGCGATCACGGCCTCTCGCAGCACATCCATGATCGCGCCGGAGACGAAAACGGATTGGTCGAACAGGAGGTCGATCTTGGCGCCCTGTGGCGCGGCCGCGCGGATCTGGGGCAGGAAGCGCTTCACATTATTGACCACCGACAGGGTCGAGGCTTCGCCGTTCTTGAGGATGGTCAGCAGGATCGAATGACCGCCATTGGCGCGGACGATGTTCTGCTGCGGCGGCGCGCCGTCGCGAACATAGGCGACGTCGCGGACCAGCACCGGCGTCCCGCCGACCACCTTGACCGGGATGGCGTTCAGAGCGGCGATCGCTTCCGGCGCCGAATTGAGCCGGATCGGGTATTGCCAATTGCCGATCTTCGACTGGCCCGAAGGCACGGTCAGGTTTTGGGCCGAAAGCGCGTTGGTCACGTCGAGCGGCGTCAACCCGTAACCTTGCAGGGCGTGCATATCCAGATCGACCATGACCTGCCGCGGCGCTCCGCCATAGGGCGAAGGCAGCGTGCTGCCGGGCACGGCGGTGAGGGTCTGGCGGATCCGGTATTGCGCGTAATCGTAGAGCTGGGACTGGCTTTGCTGGTTGGACGACAGCGCCAATTGGACCACCGGCACCGACGAGGCGGAAAACCGCATCACCACCGGCGGCTGAATGCCGGGCGGCATCACCGCTCGGATCGAATTCATCGCCGAAACGACCTGCGTGATCGCGAGGTCGATGGAAACGCTCTGCTCGAAATAGACTTTCTCGATCGTGACGCCCTGAAGCGTCGTGCTCTCCATTCGCCTGATATTGTTGACGTTGTTGGAGAGCGAGAATTCGCTGTAGGTGGTAATTCGCTGCGCCATGTCGGTGGTGTCGAGACCGGTATAGGTCCACACCACGACCACGACGGGGATGTCGACGTTAGGCAGCACGTCCTTCGGCATCACGATTGCCGCGCCGATGCCGCCCAGCATCATCAGTATCGACAGCACGAAAAAGGATACGCGGAACTTCAGTGCGTATTTGACAAGACCCATGCCGATCCCTTCAATTCCCCCACTAGAATTCGCAACTGCGAGATAAAGTTCAAGCTCGCCCACACCACGCCCGGTCGATTCGGGCGCAACTCTTTGTGACTACGAGGCGATCTGCCGTTCCGGACGGCACGACGCGAGCTTGTTGTGCGGCTTCATGTCCGTTATTTGGGCACCCTCGTCCTCCATCATCCGCCTTGCCGCGCATGCGTTACCTAGAGACGATCTCCAAGGACGATCTCATTGCGATTCCGGCCGAAATCGCCGAGCGTGGCGCATGCGAGGGGAATGATTCGTGCCGGCGTCCACTGCCGCTCCATACCTGGACACACTCAATCCGGAACAGCGGCGCGCGGTCGAACATGGCGTGACGGCCGCTGGCCATATTGGCGCGCCCCTGCTGGTGATCGCCGGCGCGGGATCCGGCAAGACCAACACGCTCGCCCATCGGGTCGCGCACCTGATCGTCAACAAGGCCGATCCGCGCCGGATCCTGTTGATGACGTTTTCGCGACGCGCCGCCACGGAGATGGCGCACCGGGTCGAACGCATCGCGCGCAAGGTGCTGGGCGACAACGCCTCGATCATGACGGATGCGCTCAGTTGGGCCGGAACCTTCCACGGCATCGGCGCGCGGCTGTTGCGCGAGCACGCCGAGCAGATCGGGATCGATCCGGCGTTCACGATCCATGACCGCGAGGACTCGGCCGACCTGATGAACCTGGTGCGGCATGAACTCGGCCTGTCCAGGACCGAAAGCCGTTTTCCGGCCAAGGGTACCTGTCTTGCGATCTATTCGCGCTGCGTGAACGCCGAATTGCCGGTCGAGCAGGTGCTCGGACAATTCTTCCCGTGGTGCTCGGGCTGGAGCAACGAGCTCAAGCAATTATTCGCCGCCTATGTCGAAGCCAAGCAGAAGCAGAACGTGCTCGATTACGACGACCTGCTGCTGTACTGGGCGCAGATGATGTCGGATGTCGCGATCGCGGCTGACGTGGGCGGCCGTTTCGATCATATTCTGGTCGACGAATATCAGGACACCAACCGCTTGCAGTCCTCGATCCTGCGGACATTGAGGCCGGGCGGCCACGGGCTGACGGTGGTCGGCGACGATGCCCAGTCGATCTATTCGTTCCGGGCCGCGACCGTGCGCAATATCCTGGAATTTCCCGATCAATTCGCGCCGCGCGCCGAGATCGTGACGCTCAATCGCAACTACCGTTCGACACAACCAATCCTGGCGGCGGCAAATGGCGTGATCGATCTCGCCAAAGAGCGTTTCACCAAAAACCTCTGGAGCGAACGGGCGTCGTCGGCGAGGCCCCGGCTCGTCACGGTCCGCGACGAGGCCGACCAGGCCCGCTATATCGTCGAGCAGGTGCTTGAGAACCGGGAAAGCGGAACCCTTCTCAAGCAGCAGGCGGTGTTGTTTCGCACCTCATCGCATAGCGGTCCGCTGGAAGTCGAACTGACCCGCCGCAACATTCCTTTCGTGAAATTCGGCGGCCTGAAATTCCTCGACGCGGCCCATGTCAAGGACGTGCTGGCGCTGCTGCGTTTTATCGAAAACCCACGCGACCGCGTCGCGGGCTTCCGGGTTCTGCATTTGCTGCCCGGCGTCGGGCCCGCTTCGGCGCAGCGCGTGCTCGATCAGGTGGCGGAAGCGGCCGATCCCGCAGACGCGCTGTGCCATTTGCGCGCGCCGCCCCGCGCCGGCGCCGACTGGAGCGCTTTTGTCGAGACCGTGGCCAATTTGCGCTATTCGGAATGGCCTGCCGATATCGAGCGCGCGCGCCTGTGGTACGAGCCGCATCTCGACCGTATCCACGAGGACGCCGAAACGCGGCGGGCCGACCTGATCCAGCTCGAGCAGATCGCAACCGGCTATCCGTCGCGGCAGCGTTTTCTCACCGAGCTCACGCTCGATCCGCCGGACGCGACCAGCGGCCAGGCCGGAATTGCCCTGCGCGACGAGGATTATTTGATCCTGTCCACGATCCACTCCGCCAAGGGACAGGAGTGGAAATCGGTCTATATGTTGAACGTCGTCGATGGCTGCATGCCGTCCGATCTCGGCGCCGGAACGTCGGCCGAACTCGAGGAGGAACGCCGCCTGCTTTATGTCGGCATGACGCGCGCCAAAGATGATCTGCACCTCATGGTGCCGCAGCGTTTTTTCACCTACGGCCAGCACGCCAAAGGCGACCGCCATGTCTATGCGGCGCGGACGCGCTTCATTCCCGACCGGCTGCTCGGGCTGTTCGAGCGTACCGGCTGGCCGGCCTTTGCCGCGAGCGACAGCGTGCGCAGCATGGGGCCAAGGATCGACATCGGCGCGCGGATGCGCGGCATGTGGCGATGAGGTCGGTGCGGCGCCACCCGGAGTGAGATGAATCGCCGTCGTCCACGCTGTCTCTTTACCTCTCCCGTTGAGACTCCCGTTGAGAGAGGTCGGCGCACAGCGCCGGATGAGGTGTTATGCTCCATCGATAGACCGTACCCCCCTCACCCCAACCCTCTCCCAAGAGGGAGGGGGCAGACTGCCGCTGACGCTCGATCTCGACCTGATCTCATCATGCTCTAACCGCGCGGCGGGCCCGATATTTCGATAAAATCGACAGGCCCGCCGGGCCTGTCGTCCTCGAACACGCCGATCACCAGTCGTCCGGTCCGCCATGCGCGCGTATCGAGGTTGGCCCGCCCCTGATAGAGCTTCGGGCCGCCGGGAAAGGAATCGTGGCCGTGGACGACATAGCGCCCATCAAGACCGGAGCCTGATCCTTCCGGATAGCGCTTCCACAGCAGCGTCTTTTCGGTTTGCTGATCGAGCGGCAGTTCCGGATCGACGCCGGCATGCACGTAAATGCGATGACGGTCGGTGTGCAGCAACGGCAGCCCATCCAGCCATTCAATATCGGCCGCCGGCACCTGCAAGGGATCGCCGCCATAGGACCTGATCACGGCATCGCCGCCCCGCTCCAGCCACGGCGCCATTCTGGATGGAACGCGCAAGGCTTCGACCATCATGGCGTCGTGATTGCCCTTGAGCGCGACGAAGGTCCATCCCGGCGCGGGATCGTTGCGCAGGAGATCGATGACGGCCTTGGCGTCGGGTCCCTTATCGACGTAATCGCCGAGCGCGATGATCGTCCCGGCCCCGCCGCGCGCATGCGCGACGATCGCGGCAAGACCGTCGCTGAGCAGGTCCGCCCTGCCGTGAAGATCCGGAATGACGCAGGTGATAGCCATCCGTGAGCTGTATCAGGTTTCAGGCATGGCGGCACATATTCTCGGCCATAAACGCTCGAACTTACCGCGCCTCGACCTGCACGACGTCCCCCGGTTTTCCGCCGCCGCCTTCCGCGATGACGAGATAGCGTTTCTGCGCGAGAGCCGCGTCGTCCACCAGCTGCCGGATCGGGCCGGCCGCATTGACGATCGCCGAGCCCGCCGGATTGGTCATGAAATTCGCGAGCGGCTGCAACGGCCCGCTGCCGTCACGGTTGGACGAGAAAGCGAGCACATACGGCTTCTTCGGCTCAAGCCTGGTCACCGAGGCCTGCAAGATCTGGACAAGGCCCTGGTCGAACAGCGAAACGCTGGTCGGCGTTCTCGACGCATCGGCCGACGAGCCGGTGGTCGATCGCGGCATCAGCACCAGATGAGCGGCCTGTCCCGCCAGGCCCAGCGGCTGCAAATCCTGCTTGCCGTCGCCTTCGGGTACGGCGTTCGGCACATAATTGACCGCCTGCGGCGCCTGTCCGATCGGGATCGTCGCGATCACCTTGTTGGTCAGCGTATCGATCGCGGCCAGCGCGTCGTCGTTTTCCAGACCGACATAGACCCGGCTGCCGTCACCCGACGGCCAGACGCCATGCGGCAGCTTGCCGACCGGAATCGTCGCGACCTGCTCGAAATTATCGGTGCGGAACACCTTCACCTGATTCAGGCCGCCGACCGTCACATAGGCGAAGTCGCCATTGGCATTGCGCGCGATATTGACATGGTTGGTGATCGGCCCGGTATCGAGCGTCTTGATGACCTCGAACGGCGGCTGGGCGTTGAACACCTGGGTCTTGCCGGTGTCCTTCAGTGTGAACCACACCTGCTTGCCATCGGGCGTCGCCGCGATGTTGGGACAGAACGGGCTCGCCTGCGTGACGCGGCCGACGATCTGATGATCGGCGACGCTGACCACATCGGTCTCCGGATTGAAGGACGAGCAGACATAGCCATACTTGCCGTCGGGCGAGAAGATCTGCATGCCCGGGCCGCTCGGCGTCTTGATGCGGGCCTTTTCCTCAAAGGTCTTGCCGTCCAGCACCGAGACGTAGTCCTCGCCCCGCACCGTCACCCATACCTCGCTGCCATCCGGCGTGAAGAAGGCTTCGTGCGGCGAGCGTCCGACATAAGTCGTGTGCTTCACCGCGTTGGTCGCGGTATCGATGAAGGTAACCGAGTTCGAGCCGATCGACACCACCGCGATCGTCTTGTGGTCGGGCGAAAAGCCCATGCCGTGAACAAGAACCTGTCCCTTATATAGCGGGCTGAAATTGCCCGGCTGCGGATCGCCGAGACGAATGACGCCGAGCAGCCTGTTGTCGGCGGGATCGGTGACCGACACCGTGTTGGAGAATTGCTCGGCCGCATAGACGCGGTCGCGATGGCTGAGCGGAATATCCGGCGCTGACGCCGCGGCCGGCGCCTGACCGGCCCATGCCGGCGAGCAAATCGCAAGCGTCACAGAAAAACACGCGGAGACAAGATAACGGTTCACGGCAATCATATTCATTTCATCAATCCTCATTTCATCGGCATCATCGACATGCCATCATGCGGCATCGCGGCGTGACCCGACATGGCGTGATCCGGCATGGTGGTTGGCGACTGGCTGGAAGTGACCTGACCGGAAGTGACTTGGTTGGAAAAGACTTGCGTCGGCGCCGGCGCATCGGGCGGCAACGGCTGGCCGAGCGCCAGATGCATGGCGTTGATCTCCTGCTGCTGCTCGACGATGATCTCCTGCGCGATCCGGCGCAGCTGTTCGTTCTTGCCATAGCGCAACTCCGACAACGCCATGTCGATGGCGCCCTGATGGTGCGGGATCATCATGGCGGCGAAATCGGCATCGATGTCGCCGGTCGGCTTCACATCCATGCCTTTCATCATTTTGTTCATCGCCGCATCGTTCTCGGCGATGAAAGGAGCCTCGGCGGGATGTTGAGTGGCTGCCGAAACTACCGCTGTCGCGTCTTGAGCACGCGTGGCGGCTTGTTCGAATACCGATAAAATCGCAAAGCCCGCGACCAACAATGTCAATGCGCGGATCCAAATTGAGTTGGACAACTCATTCTCCGGTTGCTGAGGCCCCAAACTGGTAAACGCAGGCGGGTCCCCGATATTTCTCCAACCGGCGATGAAGTTTGCGTGAATGCAGGGGCAAGCACCCGGTCCGACGCTCGCGGTGGCCACGTCAACCGGCTTGCGGTTCGTCAGGCGGCTTCGGCAAGGGACATGTCGCTCCGGAGCGATTCGACCTTCGATTTGACGGCCTGTATCGCCGTCTGTTTCACCGGACCGAAGCCGCGGATTTCCATCGGCAGCGACAGGATCGCGGTGAGCGCGGAGAGCGAGTCCGCGCGCAATGACGGAAGCAATTCCGAGACGAGCTGGTCGTACCAGCCGATCAGCTCGCGCTCCATCCTTCGTTCTTCCGTATAGCCGAAAATATCGAAGGCCGTCCCACGCAGGAATTTCAGGCGCGCCAGCACGCCGAATAATGGACGAATCCAGCTTCCGAACTGCCGCTTCAGCGGCCTGCCCCGCGCGTCCTTGCCCGCCGGCCAGAACGGCGGCGCAAGGTGATGGCTGATCCTGAAGTCGCCGTCGAATTCCGCGTTGAGCGCCTGTTCAAAGGCCGCATCCCGGTGCAGGCGAGCGACCTCATATTCGTCCTTGTAGGCCATCAGCTTGAACAGCGACCGCGCGACGGCCGTTGTCAGCCGCGTCGAGCCCGGCACGGCGCGGTCTTCGGCGGCACGCACGTCGTTCACGCGCTTCCGATACCGCGCGGCATAATCCGCATCTTGATAGGCGGCAAGGAACGCGGCGCGACGGGCGATGAGGTCGTCCAGCGATTCGGCCACGGACTTCGATATCCCATGCGAAACCCCGACCATCCGGCCCGCAGCAGCGAGGCGGCCGGCCGCGAAGGCCTGCTTGTTCTGGTCGACCGCCACGCCGTTCAGCTCGATGGCGCGCATCAGGGCGCCAAGCGTGACCGGGACCAGCCCCTGCTGCCAGGCCGCGCCCAACAGCATCATGTTGGCGAAGACCGTATCGCCGTAGAGATCGCTGGCGGCCTGATTGGCATCGAAACTGACCATCCGGTCCGGCCCGATCAGCCGCTCGATGCCTTGCAAGCGCTCGCGCGCGGCGAGATCGGCGTCGCGGTTGCGGACGACGTCGCCGGTCGGCATCTCGGCGGTGTTCAAGACCGCGCGCATGGCCGGGCCATAGGCCGTCGAAGCCTTAATGGAAGAACTGACGACGATGTCGCAGCCGATCAGCGCGTCGGCGGCGCCGTGATCGATGCGAACCTGGTGGATCGCATTCGGGGTCGCGGCGAGGCGGATGAAGCTCAGCACTGGCCCGAACTTCTGCGCAAAGCCGGTGAAGTCAAGGACCGACGCCCCCTTTCCGTCCAGATGCCCGGCCATCGTTACCAGCGCGCCGATCGTGATGACGCCGGTGCCGCCGACGCCGGTGACCAGCAGATTGTACGGCTTGTTTAGATTCGGTAGCGCCGGGGCAGGAAGTTCATCGGCGCGGGCCAATGCATCGATACCGACTCCCGTTTTCTTCCGGCGCGTCGCCCCCTCGACCGTGACAAAACTCGGGCAGAAGCCGTTGAGGCAGGAAAAATCCTTGTTGCAGCTCGAGAGATTGATCTGGCGCTTGCGGCCGAACGGCGTCTCCTTTGGCTCGACGCTCAGGCAGTTCGATTCCACCGAACAGTCGCCGCATCCTTCGCAGACGAGATCGTTGATATAGGCAAACTTTTGCGGATCTGGCGCCTGCCCGCGCTTGCGTCGCCGCCGACGCTCGGTGGCGCATTCCTGCTCGTAGATCAGCACCGACACGCCGGGGATCTCACGCAATTCGCGCTGGACCGCATCGAGTTGGCCGCGCGCCTGAATCGTGGTCCCCTTGGGGAAATCACCAAGATCGAACTTGAGCGGATCGTCGGTGACGACGGCAATCCGCTGCACGCCATTGGCGCGCATTTCATGGGCGATGGCGTGAACGCTGATCGGCCCATCGACCGGCTGACCGCCGGTCATGGCCACGGCGTCATTGAACAGGATCTTGTAGGTGATGTTGGCTTTCGCCGCGACGGACTGCCGGATCGCCATCGATCCCGAGTGATAATAGGTGCCCTCGCCGAGATTCTGGAAGACGTGCCCGCGCCCGGTGAACAATGAGGACGCCGCCCAGTTGACGCCCTCGCCGCCCATCTGGATCAACGAACTGGTGTTGCGGTCCATCCAGCTTGCCATGAAATGGCATCCGATACCCGCCAGCGCTTCCGAGCCCTCGGGCACCTTGGTCGAAGTGTTGTGCGGGCAGCCCGAGCAGAAATAGGGCGTGCGTGTCGCGCCGGAAACATCGATCAGTCTTAACGGCGACGGTCGCAGCTTTTCGGCGCGATCGAGCAGGCCAAGGCCGGGAAAGATCGCATCCAGCCGCCGCGCGATGATCGGCGCCAGCAGAAGCGGTGACAGCTCACCGGTCCAGGGCACCAGCGGCAAGTTGTTCTCATCGTTTTTGCCGACCATGCGTTCGGGCTTGTGGCCCGGATAGTCGTAAAAATATTCCTTGAACTGGCTTTCGATGATGCCGCGCTTTTCCTCGATCACGAGGATCTCGCGCTTCTCACGGACGAACTCCAGCGCATCGTGATGGGCGAGCGGCCACACCATCCCGACCTTGTAGATATCGATGCCGAGCCGCCGGCATTCCACCTCGGTCAGGCCGAGCAGCGCCAACGCCTCCATCGCGTCGAGATGGCCCTTCCCCGTGGTCACGATGCCGTAGCTTGCGTCGCTTATGTCATAGATTCGGCGATCGATCGGATTGGCCGCGGCAAAAGCGAGGACGGCGTTCTTCTTGAATTCGAGCCGCTGTTCGATCTGCGGACCGGGGAGATCCGGCCATCGGTAATGAAGACCTCCGGCGGGCATCGCGAACGGCGGAATTTCGAAACGACGGCGCGGCTTCAGTTCTACGGAAGCGCAGGACTCCACCGTTTCCGAGATCGCCTTGAAGCCGACCCACATTCCCGAAAAGCGGCTGAGCGCGTAGCCATATTCGCCGAAGCTGAGATATTCAGCGACCGTCGACGGGTTCAGCGTCGGCATGAACCAGGCCATGAACGCGACGTCGGACTGGTGCGGCATCGAGGACGAGACGCAGCCATGATCGTCGCCGGCCACCACCAGCACGCCGCCATGCCGCGACGAGCCATAGGCGTTGCCATGCTTCAAGGCGTCGCCCGAGCGATCGACGCCGGGTCCCTTGCCATACCAGAGGCCGAAGACTCCCTCGACCTCCCGTCTTGGATTGGTTTCGACCTGCTGCGAGCCGAGAACCGCGGTGGCGGCAAGATCCTCATTGACCGCCGGCAGGAATTCGATGCGGCGCTCACTTAGAAATTTCTTGGCGCGCCACAATTCCAGATCGACGCCGCCGAGCGGCGATCCGCGATAACCCGAGACGAAGCCGGCGGTCTTCAGTCCGTCGGCGCGGTCGCGATCGCTCTGATCGAGCAGGATGCGCACCAAGGCCTGCGTTCCCGTCAGGAGCACGCGCCCGCTGGGTCTGATGTATCGATCCAGCAGCGCATAGGTCTCGATGTCGGTGCGTTCGTCCGGAGCGATGGATGCCATGTCGGTGATCCCACGGATGATGGCGGAATCATCGGCCGAAACAGCCGGTCAGATTATCCATTCTATTCGCGTATTCCCGATAGAATGGTATAATTATCCGATTTTAGGCAGATATCCGGATATTACTGGTCGCGAACCAGAGGAGCTATTAGATGCTCGATTCCCAGGACCGTCGCTTGCTGCTGCACCTGCAAAGGGACAGCCGGCTGAGCAACCAGCAATTGGCCGATCAGGCCGGCCTGTCGGCGTCGGCCTGCTGGCGCCGGGTGGACTCGCTGGAAAAGTCCGGCGTGATCGCGCGCTACACCGCGCTGGTGGATCGGGAGCAGGCGGGGTTTGCGATGTCCGCGATCCTGCATGTCGCGCTCGACCGGCACGACGAAAAATTCGTCGCGCAATTCGTGTCGCGGGTGACACAGCGGCCGGAAGTGCTGGAATGCTTCGCGACGACCGGCGACGCCGACTATCATCTCCGCGTCGTCGTCAGCGACATGGCCGCCTATAACCGGTTCCTCGACGACTTCATGTTCAAGATTCCGGGTATCCGCCACGTGCGAACGAACGTCATTCTCAAAGAAATCAAATACGAGATCGCGCTGCCGTTCTAGAGCAGACGAACCGCCCGACATGGGGAGGCTTGCCGATTAGTAAGTCTCGACGTGATATCTCCCCTCGTCGCGCATCGCGCCCTTGAGGATCGTCCAGTCGATCGAGGCGCCGCGGCAGACATCGGCAAAGGCCTCATTGACGCCGGTCTCCATACCCTTGAGGCCACAAATATAGACGTGGGTTTGCGCGTCCTTGAGAAGACCTGCGACGGTCGCCCCCTCCGAACGAATGCGATCCTGCACATAGACGCGCGGCTGGCCCTGCACCCGCGAATAGCAGAGATATTTACCAAGCAATTTCTCGGGTACTTTCTGCAGCGGGCCGAAATACGGCAATTCTTCAGGCCGCCGCGCCCCGAAGAACAGTAACAGCCGCCCCGGCGCTTCCGGCATCTCGCGGCGGCGCCGCTCGGTGAAGGCGCGGAACGGCGCCGATCCCGTTCCGGTGCAGATCATGATGACGTTCGCCGCCGGATCGTTGGGATGCAGGAAGGTTGCGCCGAACGGGCCGTTGACTTCGACCTTGGCCCCACGCGGAAGATCGCAAAGATAGTTCGAGCACACCCCGCCCGGTTCGCGCTTGACGGTCAGCGACAGATTATTCGCGTTCGGCTTCTCGCCGTCGCGGGCGCTGGCGATGGAATAAAGCCGCACCCTGTGCGGCGTGCCGTCCGCCGCCGTTCCCGGCGCGACGATGCCGATGCTCTGGCCTTCCAGCACCGGAAATGGCTGATCGCCGAAATCCAGGATGATGTGGCGCACATCGGAATCGGCATCCGCATGGGTAAGCCGGAAATTGCCGGTCACGGTCGCCCGTGCCGGCCTGTTGCGATTATACAGATTGACGGTCGGCTTGCTGGCGGAACGGGGCGCGACCGGCTTGCCGCCAAGTCCCTTGCGCGCCTCTTCAAGCAGGGCGTCGATCTCGTCCTCGAGCGCCTCGACGGCTCCCGCGTCCGCAACCGCGATTTCCTGCTGCGGCGGCAGATCGCTCCAGGAAAATTGTTCCGCCAACGTATAGGGATGCGCGACGACCCGCCAATTATCGATCGAACCCGTGGGACATGGCGAGATGCAATCCATGCAGTGATTGCAGATGCTGGCGTCGACGACATAATTGTTGCCGTCATGCGTCACCGCATCGACCGGGCAGGTTTCCTCGCACGTGTTGCAGCGAATGCATATTTCAGGATCGATCAGATGCTGCTTCAACAGCTCCTGCACCGGTTCGTTCATCGTCGGTCGCTCGTTCGCTAGGCTGCGATCTTCACATATTCGAAGTCGCCGGATTTGTTGTCGATACCGAGCTTGGGCGGCGCGATCCAATTAGCGAATTTGCCGGCTTCGCTCACGGGCTTCATCAGCGACTCGATGAAAGAACCGTCCGATTCAGACGGCAGATACTCGCCGCGCTTCCTTGCCCATTCGGCATCGCTAACGATGACGCCCGCCGGTGTCGCCTGCACGTCCTTGAACTCGCCGATCTGGCGGTGGAAGGCGGTGTGGGGCAGAGCCAGGCGGAAATTGACGCCGGCCTTTTCGATGATCTTGTTCCAGCGCTCGACGCCCTTGGCACAGTCCTCCGTGTAGTCGTCGCGCAGACGCATGTTGAGCGCGGTCAGCGCCGGCTCGTCGACCAACGTGATCTTGCCGTCGACCAGCTTCAGCACTTTATAGATATCGTTGGTCAGCCGATGATCGTCGGTGATCCTGGTTTCCTGGAAGCGGCCCTTGAGCCCGGCATTGTAGAAATTGGCGGCGTTGGTCGATACTTCCGAACCGAACAGGTCCAGCGACAGCGAATAATGCAGGTTCATCTTCTTCTGGACGGTCGGAAGATCGACGACGCCGAGCGCCCTCACCCGTTCGATCTCGTTCGCGTCCTCGATCCCGGCGGCCTTCATCGCCTCGCAGGTCCGCTGCAACACGCGGCCGACGCCGGTTTCGCCGACGAACATGTGGTGCGCCTCTTCGGTCAGCATGAAGCGGCAGGTGCGCGACAGCGGATCGAAGCCGGACTGGGCCAGGCTTTCGAGCTGCATCTTGCCGTCGCGGTCGGTGAAGAAGGTGAACATGAAGAAAGACAGCCAGTCCGGCGTCGCCTCGTTGAACGCCCCCAGCATACGCGGACTGTCCGCATCGCCGGAGCGGCGGCGCAACAATTCATCGGCCTCTTCGCGGCCATCACGGCCGAAATATTTCTGCAGCAGATAGACCATTGCCCAGAGATGACGGCCTTCCTCGACATTGACCTGGAACAGGTTACGCATGTCGTAGAGCGAGGGCGCGGTCTTGCCGAGATGGCGCTGCTGCTCGACCGAGGCCGGCTCGGTGTCGCCCTGCACCACGACAAGGCGGCGCAACATGGCACGGTATTCGCCGGGCACTTCCTGCCAGGCCTTCTCGCCGAGATGTTGGCCGAAATTGACCTTGCGGTTTTCGTCCTGCGGCGCGAGCAGCACGCCCCAACGATAGTCCGGCATTTTCACATAGTCGAACTTGGCCCAGCCTTTCGGATCGACGCTGATCGCCGTCCGCAGATAAACCAGCGATTCTTGGAAGCCGTCCGGCCCCATGTCGTTCCACCAGTCGATATAACCGGGATGCCAGCCTTCCAGGGCCTTCAGCACCTGGCGATCCTCGCTGAGATTCACGTTGTTGGGAATCTTGGTGCTGTAGTCGACATTCATGAGATTCATGGCGTTGCTCCCTGTTGGGACGAGCCGCAAATGGATAAGAAAACACCCACTCGCTGCTCGCTATTCCCTATTCGTTTTAGACCCTCGTCATATCGAATAGCGGCCTCTCGCCGCTGCCGTAGCGGCGCAGCGCGCCGTTTTCGCCGACCGCGTTGGGGCGCTGGAAGATCCAGTTCTGCCACGCCGTCAGGCGCGAGAAAATTTTCGATTCCATCGTCTCGGGTCCGACGAAGCGCAAATTCGCTTCCATGCCGGTGAGCCCGTCGGGCGAAAAGCTGGTGCGCTCCTCAAGGAACACCCTCACCTCGTCGTCCCAATCGATGTCGTCGAGCGCGAAGGTAAGGAGGCCGAGTTGTTCGGCCTGCTCCGCATCGATCGCCTCGCCGATCCTGGCCTGCGCGCGCTCCAGGTCGGACGGGTCGGCCTGAAAGCGCGATTGTAATCGCGTCAGGCCGTGGCTCATCGGATAGGGCCCGAAATTCATCGCGGTCAGTTCGATTGTGGGCGGCGGACGGTTGTCGCCCTGCTTCTGGCCGATCAGCATGTAGGAGCGGTCGGCCGCGAACACGAGCTCGGCCAGCGTGCCGACGAAGCACGAGCCCGGCTCGACCAGCGCGACCAGCGTGCGCGAGGTGACATCGATCCGCTTCAGCACACGCTTCCAATACTGCCTGATCTCGTTGACCAGCCAATGCGCCTTATGGGTATCGAGAAAGGCGTCATGGGCAACGACATCAGCGCGGTCGCCATGCGACTTGAACACCAGCATCGCGATCTCGAGTTCGTTGATGCGCAGATGCAGGATCGCGTCGTCCAGCTCGCGCGCGACCTGCAACGGCCAGAACGAGGCGCCCCGCGCGATCAGGCCGTCGATATCCGCAGGCGGCGGCGTTTCCGGCGCCCGAATCGAAATGGTCGCGATGCGCTCGGCGCGATCGATATCGACGCTGACGAAGCCGTAACGGATGCTGTTCTCGCCGATGCTGCGGTCGAGCGGCGTCAGGGCGATGCCCGTGCCGCTGCCGGAACGTTTCGAGGCAGCGGCGAATTCCTTGGTGCGCTCGGCGATCCTGGCCTCCAGCCTGCTGTTGGGTGCGATCTCATCGACCAGCCGCCATTGCACCGCGCGCTTGCCCTTGATGCCTTCTTCGATGGTGCAGAAATAATCGGCGTGGTCGCGGCGCACCTTGCGCTTGTCGACCACGCGGGTCAGGCCGCCGGTGCCCGGCAGCACCGCCAGCAACGGCACTTCCGGCAGCGCCACGGCGGCCGCGCCATCGTCCGCCAGGATGATATGGTCGGTCGCGAGCGCGAGTTCATAGCCGCCGCCGGCCGCCGTGCCATTGACGACGGTAATGAAGCGCTGTCCGGAATTCTCGCTGGAATCTTCCAGGCCGTTGCGGGTCTCGTTGGTGAATTTGCAGAAATTGACCTTGTGGGCATGGGTCGAGCCGGCCAGCATCCGGATATTGGCGCCGGCGCAGAACACGCGGTTCTTGGCCGACCGCAGCACCACCACTTTAACATCGGGATATTCGAAACGGAGCCGCTGCACGGCATCGGCCAATTCGATATCGACGCCGAGATCGTAGGAATTCAGCTTGAGCTGATAGCCTTCGAACAGCCCACCATTCTCGTCGACATCCATCGTCAGCGTGGCGACATCGCCGTCCACGCCGAGCTTCCAGTGCCGATAGCGCGACGGATCGGTCTGAAAATCGATGTATTTCGCGCCGCCCGCGAGGACGCGGTCTTCACCGGCCATTGGTGCCCTCTACGTTTCTAACTCCCCAGATTATGAATTATTATGCATGAATTCGGATGGGAGTCTAGCCTTAACCACCCAATAAAATGCACTTTCGTTCATATTCAGGCGAGCCGGCAGCCCGGCATGGGAGGATCTCCCATCCAGCCGCACCGAAGGCCCAACTAGGTCAGGTTCGGCGCAAGGCCACTTAAAACGATGGACTTTTCCGGCCTGCGGTTTCAGGTGAAGCATCCGCCGCGGATGGGCTGCAATGATCGCTCGGCATCCGCGTTCTGCCCAACGAATGTTCGCGGCTTCCGCACCGGAACATCGAAAACATATCGCGCGTCCGTCGCGCCATCACGCGAAGCCGTCGCGGCGCTCGCGCCCTGACGATACGCGCGCGGATTCGATCAGCTTCGCACTCTTCATTCGTGACGAGTCCATGACGCCGATGTTGATGTTCCGGCGAGGATCGGAACACCTACCATCCGGACGTCAAACTATGGCCGCACGTTCGTTGCAGATTAAGCCTCTCCAACAACAATGAGGCTTCGCTGCGTTCATGCTGAAGACAAGCCTGAGATTCATTCTGGTTGCGTATGTTTGTCTGCTGGCGGTTCATCCGGCGAGCGCGCAGGAGGTGTATGGTTCCCCGACGCAGCCCGATGCGGCGACAACGCCTGCGCAGGCGCAGCAGGTTCTCGACATCCTGCAGGATGACGGCAAGCGCGCGCAATTGATCCAGACCTTGCAGACGATCGCCAAGGCATCGCAACCCATCGCGACGGCGCCGGCAGCAGCATCGATCGCGCCGAACGACAATCTCGGGGTGCAGCTTCTGGTGCAGGTTTCGGACTGGTTCGGCGACGTATCGGACCAGCTCGCCGGCGCCGCGCGCACCGTGTCGGATTTTCCGATGATCTGGCACTGGCTGGTCCAGCTGACGACCAATCCGTTCGCGCGCCAGACGCTGATCGACACGGCGTGGCGGCTGGCACTGGTGATCTTCTGCGCGTTCGTCGCCGAATGGATCATTCGTCGCGTGGTGCGCCGTCCATTGGCTGCCGTCGACCGCTACGTTCCGTACCGTGGACGTCAAGCCGACGATCTGCAACCGCCTCCCGCTGACGGAGCTGTATCTGTGGCCGACGCGCAGCAAGTGCGCCGGTGGCACGCAAGCCTGGCTTACGCGTGGCAGCTCGTGCTGCGGCTGCCCTTCGTGCTCGCTCGGTTGTTCCTGGACCTGCTGCCGGTGATCTGCTTTGCCGCGATCGGCAATCTCCTGCTGGCAACAGACCTTGGCCGGGCGGCGACGCCGCGCGTGGTGATTCTGGCCATGGTCAATGCCTATGTCCTCTACAGCACCATTACCTATGTCACCGCCGCGGTGATCTCGCCGGCATCGAGCCAGCCAAGCCTTTTCGTCATTCGCGACGAAACCGCGGCCTATCTCGACATCTGGTGGCGGCGGATCGTCGCCGTCACGATCTTCGGCGTCGCGACGGCCAACATCGCATTGCTGCTCGGCCTCTACCGGCCGGCCTATGCGGCCGCCATCCGGCTGGTGATGCTGATCGCCCATCTGTTCCTCGTCATCATCATCCTGCAATGCCGCCGCAACGTCGCCGAGCTGATCCGTTCGCCAAAGGCCGAGCATGGGCTGTTCGCCGTGATGCGTAACCGCCTCGCCGATGTCTGGCACATCCTGGCGATCATCCTCGACCTGGCGCTGTGGGCGGTGTGGGCGTTCCGGGTGCAGAACGGCTATGCTTTGTTGCTGCGGTACTTCTTCGCCGGGATCGCCGTCCTGGTGATTGCGCGGCTGGTGTCGATCGCGATGATGACGGCGCTGGATCGTCTTTTCCGGATCAGCCCGGAGTTCCTGCGCCAGTTTCCCGGCCTCGAGGCCCGCGCCAACCGCTATTTTCCGGCGCTGCGCCGGATAGTCTCCGGGATGATCGCCGTCATTACCGTGATTGCTCTGCTCGAGGTCTGGGGCATCGACGCGACCGCATGGTTCTCCAGCGATCAGATCGGCGGGCGCCTGCTTTCCGCCGTGGTCACGATCGGCATTGCCGGGGCCGTCGCGCTGGCGATCTGGGAGGCGATCAATGCCGCGATCGATCAGCATCTCACGCAGCTTTCGCGCGACGGACGCTATGCGCGCGCCGCCCGCCTGCGAACCTTCCTGCCGATGGCGCGGACCGCCCTGTTGTCGATCATCGTCACGATCGTGGCGCTCACCGCGCTGAGCGAAATTGGCGTCAACATCGCGCCGCTGCTGGCCGGCGCCGGGATCATCGGCATCGCCATCGGTTTCGGCTCGCAGAAGCTGGTGCAGGACGTCATCACCGGACTGTTCCTGCTGCTGGAGAACGCGATGCAGGTGGGCGAGACCGTCTCCGTGTCCGGACTGTCGGGCGTGGTCGAAAACCTGTCGATCCGCACCATCCGACTGCGGGCGGGCGATGGCTCCATTCACATCGTTCCGTTCAGCTCGGTCACGAGCGTCACCAATACCAACCGGGGCATCGGCAACGCCTCGGTCAGCGTCAACGTGGCCTACAAGGAGGACACCGACCAGGTCGGCACGGTGCTGAAGGAGATCGCCGCAGAGATCCGGAAGGATCCCGAGTTCAAACCGCTGATTCGCAGCGACCTCGATCTCTGGGGCGTCGACAAGGTGGACGCCACGATGGCGACCATCGTTGGCCAGATCGTCTGCACCGATGCCGGACGCTGGCCGGTCCAGCGCGAATTCTACCGGCGCATGAAGAAGCGCTTTCAGGAACTCGGCATCGAGATCGCCCAGCCCTCACAAACGACCGTCGTCGTGCAGAATCTGCCCGCTCAGCAGCCGGAGGCGGACGAGGCGGCAGACGAACCGCAACGGCGCTCTTCGGCCGCCCGCGGCTGAACGAAGCACGAAATCGACGGTGTACGACGCGACGTCCGGCAGAAGCACTATCGCCTTGTTGAAATCGCGTTACTCCGCCGGCGCCGCGATGCGTTTATTGCCGTCCCAGAAAATAAGCCGTCGATGCAAAACCTGGATCGCCGTCGTTCCGATCAGTCCGATCATCACCAGGCTGAACAAGGCCGCGAACATTTGCGCCGTATCGAAATTGGAGAGCGACGACTGGATAAGCCAGCCCAGCCCCTCGCTCGAGGCCACGAACTCTCCAACCACGGCTCCGATCAGGCTCAACACGACCGCTATCTGCAAGCCGGCGAAAATATGCCCGGCCGCCGCGAACAGCTTGACCCGCTGGAAAGTCATCCATCCGGGCGCGGAGAATGCCTTCATCATGTTCAGCAGCGCCGGATCGGTTTGACGAATTCCCGCGACCGTATTCACAAAAAGCGGGAAAAAGCACATCAGCGCCACCATCGCGATCTTCGACCATATGCCATAGCCGAACCAGACGATGATCAGCGGCGCGAGCGCGACCTTCGGCATCGATTGCAGGGCAACGATGAAGGGATAAAAACTCTTCTCGAAGGTCCGCGACTCCGCGAGAACCGCTCCGATCACGATCGCGACCGAGCAGCCGAGTACATATCCGATCAGCGTCGACGACAAGGTAAAGGCGAAGTGAGGCCAGAACTCGCCGTCGATATAACCCGCCTTGAGACACGCCAGCACCGCGAGAGGGCGAGGCAGAATATAATCAGGAACGCCCAGAAGCTCGATCGACAATTGCCATACCGCCACCAGCACGACAAAGGTGCAGAGCGGATAGATCACGGAAGATATCCGGTTTCTCATGGCGCTTTTACCTGGTCGTTGAACATTCGGCGGATCTTTCCGCATATGGCTCCAAACGCCGGCGACGACATGGAATCGAGCGACCGCAGACGCGGCAGATCGATGATGATTTCAGCATGCAGCCGGCCCGGTGACGGGGTCATGACCAGAACGCGGTCCGACAGGAACACCGCCTCTGGAATGCTATGGGTGATGAACAGCACCGTCTTCCGTCTCGCGGTCCAGATATCCTGCAACTCGATCGACATGCGTTCGCGCGTCATGGCATCAAGAGCGGCGAACGGCTCGTCCATCAGCAGGATCGCCGGGTCCCGGATCAGCGCCCGCGCGATACCGACGCGCTGCTGCATGCCTCCCGAAAGTTCATCCGGATAATGATGGGCAAACGCCTGCAGGCCGACGAGCGCCAATAGTTCCTGCGCTCTCGGCCTCGCCGCGGCAACGTCCTGGCGCAGTGCCCGAACCGGAATCAGGACATTCTCCAGCACCGTCGCCCAGGGCAGCAGTGTCGGCTTCTGAAAGACGACACCAACATCGGCGCGCGGGGAAGCGACCGTTTCGCCCAGCACTTTCACGCCGCCGCTCGACGGCTGCAAAAGGCCGGCGACAACGTTGAGAAAGGTGGATTTTCCGCAACCGGAAGGCCCCAGGATGGAAACAAATTCACCGGCCCGGATCGACAGCGAGAGGTCGTCGACTGCCCGCTGTGGCCCACGGCTGGATTGATATACGACGGAAAGATGCTCCGCCTCCAGCACGTTATCTTTATGGTGGAGACCGGCCTCGGTGTTTGCGACATCGGGCTCTATTCTTAGCTCGCGCGCGCGGCGTTGAAACATCTCATGCTCTCCGCATTCGACTTATGCTTCCATCAAGAACAACTGACGCGACGGCATCAGTTGAGCTGCCTTTCACTTGAGTTGCCTTGCCCGGTCCTGGACTTCCTTGACGTTGAAATTGTTGATCTGGTCGACGAAAGCGTTGGTGTACAGCGTTGACGGATCGATATCCTTTGTCGTCACGACTCCGCCCTCGTACAGAATTTCAATGTGATTTTTCCAATCTTGCTCGGAATATTCGCCAAAGCGCCTCGGCGCGCCTTCTGGAAAGGCCAGATAGCTTTCCATCCGGGACTCGAGAATCCGTTTTCCGATGGCGACCGCCTCTTCATCGCTTACGCCGGACGGCTTCAGATTGGGCCGCATTTTATAGTAGTTGCGCACGCAAAAATCGGGATTCACCTCACAGGTCAGAATCCCCTTTGTCACGGCGCGGCCGAACCCGATGATGAGATCCGGCCGCTGCGCGATGGTGTCGAGATGAGCGATGAAGCCGTTCGAGAACAAATTACGGAACTTGTCCGGCTGCGGCAGGCTGCGCAGCTCGGCCCCGGTCGCCGCAAACGCCGCAATGTTGGTGTCGTAGGTGTTATAGGTGTCGACCTGTCCGGTTAATGTCGCGCGAAAGGCCGAGGGTCCCATCCCGATGGTCTGAAAGGAGTAGTCCTTGCCGGCCGTGAGGCCGATTTCCTTCAGCATCGCCGTTGTCATCTGCACGGTAGCGTTACCCAGGGCGGCGACACCGATCGTCTTTCCGCGCAGATCGGCGATGGTCTTGAGCGGACTGTTCTCCGGAACGATGAATTGCCAGATGTTGCGCCGCGCGGCGTTGTAAACAAACTTCATCGGCAGCGGATCGCGGCCGGGCTGGCGGGAGACGATCAGCGGATCGGATCCCGGGAAGCCAAAGGTAATCGTCTTGTTGGCGATCAGCGGCAGCAATGTCGAGCTGCCGCTAAAGTCCAGAATTTCAAGGTCGATGTTCTCTTCCTTGAAATATCCAAGCTGCATGGCCGCGAATATCGGCCCGAAGGTCAGCGTGGTGGCGGCCGGCTGGCCAAGCTTGACCGATTCCGCCTTTGCGGCCGGCGTCACGAGAAACATCGCCGCCAGGCACGCAACAGCCGCCCGATAGCGACCGAACCAGCGCGTATTCACATTAGCCTCTATCATACTGACTTCCCCTTTAGTGCCGCGTCGGACGACCATGCTTTTGTCGCTTCCATTTTCGTTCGATCATGAAGACGCCAAGCTCGACTCCATCGCAGGGTTTGCGACCACCCTCCGCAAATTCCGCTGGTTTGCTGATCCCGTAGCCTGTCGACGCGTCCCGCTTTTCGCCTTTCGGCCCGTAGCAAGAGCACCGGACCACGTTAAATGTTTCATGTCACGTTTCAGCAAGAAGCATGCCACAGGCAAATTCCGGCACCGCCGCTGAAACGGAATGGATAACGAGCCCGGTTCGGTACCGGGGGACCGGTTGCCGGGCGCGCCGGGAAAATCACGGACGGATTGCTGCGCCCTGTTTGCGGGCACAGGGCTCCGAAAAGCAGCAGCGGCTTTGCTGAAGAATGAAAGCGATACTCGCCAAGCATGCGCGGCTGAGTGCCGACTTGCGATCCGCGCGAAGAAAACGCGTCAAAACAAATATGAGAATCCGGTTCTGATTCAATCAGAACCGATAGGGCTCGTGATGCGAGGATCTCCGGAAATCACACGGTGCCGGCACACACGGCAAGTAAGCCCGCTCAACGGCGCTCGCTCTCACACTTATCGGCGTCAGGTTTTGCTCACCGCCAAGCCGGCGACCAAGCCAAAGACAACGCCATTCAAACCTGTCAGTCCTGAACTTCAATGGCCAGCGCGGGACATATCCTCTGCGCCTGCCGCACGGCCTCAAATTGCTCGGGTGGCGGCTCCGGATTCAGGAGGAAAACGACGCCGTCTTCCTCACGCTGGTCGAACACAGCAGACGCAACCAGGACACATTGTCCGGCCCCGCAGCATTTTGCCTGATCGATCAAAACTTTCATGCATTTTTCCCGACGAAACTCACCATGCGATCGGCAGGCTATCGACCCCGTAAACGAACATGTCGTCCTTGAACTTGAGTGCGGAGACAGGAACGGCGAGACGAAGCGCCGGTATCCGCTTGAACAGCGTTCCAAACACGGCCTGCAGTTCCGCGCGGGCCAGCGGCTGGCCGAGGCATTGATGGACACCGAATCCAAAGGCGACATGGTGGCGTGCGTCGCGCCGGATGTCGAAACGATCGGGATCATCGAATGCCCGGGCATCGCGGTTTGCGGAAGGATTATGCGCGATGATCCCGTCGCCCTTGCGGATCAGGCAGCCACCGATTTCGATGTCGGCAAGCGCTATTCGCCGGCGTCCCGCATGGGCGACATCCACATAGCGAAGGATTTCCTCGACCGCGCCGTTAAGCAAGGATGGATCATCCTTTAGCGCCTTGAGCTGGTCAGGATGTTCCAGCAAAGCCAGGACGCCCATCGCGATCGTATTGGCGGATGTCTCGTGTCCGGCAACCAGCAACTGTCGGGCGACGCTGATGAGGCCGTGACGGTCGAGATTGCCGGAGCGGAATTGAGCGACGATCACCCTGCTCAAGAGATCGTCCTGCGGATCGGCGCTCTTGCGATCGATCAGATCGCCGAGATAGCCGTCACACAATTCCCGGGTGACCTCCGCGGCTTTTTCGGGAGACGTGTTTGAGGACGCGATAATCGCCGCACGGCTCTGAAAAAAATCCTGATCTTCATAAGGTATCCCAAGGAGATCGCAGATGATGAGCGACGGCAACGCCAGGGCCAGGTCTTCGACCAGTTCGGCCGGCGGCCCTTTGTCGAGCATGGCCTCGATACGCTGGTCGACGATTTCCTGTATCCTGGTGCGAAGCTGATCTATCCGCCTCACGGTAAATTCCGCGGTCAGCATGCGCCGGTGCAGCGTGTGGTCGGGCGGATCCATCGACATGAAGGTGCGGTAGCGGCTGCGCACCAATGACATTCCGGGACTATGACCGGGAAAGTCAGGCCGGGTGGTATCCGCGCTGACGCGAGGATCCGTCAGCAACGCACGAACATCGTCATATCGCGTCGCAAGCCAGGCTTCCTGCCCGTTCCACAGCCGGACTCGCGAAATGGGCTGGTCTTTTCGCAAGTCGGCAAGCGGGGGTGGCGGATCGAGCGGATAATCCCGCGGCATCGGATAGGCCGACGCGGCACCGTGGTGAAAAGGGCAGCCCGCTACGGCGCCTGCCTGCTGGTCTGACGAACCGACATTTGCTGGTACCGCCATCTCGCTCCCCATCGACGGATCACGCCCCTCGTCTCCCCGCGCCCCAAGCGCCGGCGACGGTCCATATATATGACATGTTTCATGTTACGTGAAGAGGAAATTCTTGGCCACCTGGTGAGAGTTCACCCGATGAAGGGCGAGCAGCTGCCGAGAAGCCGTCCGCTGGCGCCATCATCGCGAAGGCGCCAACTACAAGCAGGCGCCCATTGGTATTGCCCGCCAATGACAAGCCAGCCGACGGGACTCTAACCTTCGACCAGGCCAAGAAAGCAGCACAAGAATCCGTCGCCTCGCCAGAACGGAGAAGTCGCGGCGCAGACTACGGGGCCGGTCCCTACCGTGCGATCGGCCGTTCAGGCCGACATCAAGGAACGCGACGCTCGAGATGGCCGGCGGACGGGCCGCGAGGTGCGATCCGACGCTGGCAACAGGCTGCGCCGCGATGTTTTCGGTCGAGAGGGCGGCAGTCGTGCCCCCTGGTGCCAGGGAATGGAGGGAATGTGGTACCGATGGCGAGACGAGCTTAAAAAATTGGATAACCTCTCATAAGGATTCGAGTGGTCGAGATCTCACCCGATTTTCACTAACGCGGACTATCTTATCGTGGGCGACTAGGAAAAAGCTGAAGCCAGTGATTGAGCTAAATTGCTCCGTGCCGCGAAATAGGCTTCGATCTCAGCAACCGCCAAACTCTCCCATTCCCTCGCTTGCTCCAGCAAGGACCAGCTCTGTCGCGGACGAAACGCCGCTGCCTGGCGGTACAGCGAAGCGGTCGCGCGATACCGGCGTACATTTTCCAGAACTGCGTTGCTATTCATGATCGTTCTCCCGTCTTTATCCCGGCCCGAATGTGGCCGAGGCAATTTTCTAATTCGTTAGCGGGACGAAGCGACAGCTGGAATGGTTTCTGGATCGTAAGACAGCAATGACCTGACGATCGGATCGATCGCCTGCGTCAGGCAACCTGCTTTAAGCGCTTGGCAATCTTCGCGATGGTCGCATGGCTGCAGCCGGTCACACTCTGAATTGTACCCCACGACTGCTTCGAGGCGAACATTCGCCCGATCGCCGTGTTCCGTTCCACATCTTCCCGGACGCCCCGATGCCGGATTACAGCGCGCCGGGCAGCCAGGTAGTCTGCGCCATATGATCAGTTTGTGTCATTCGGGTTAACAGTGGTCTTTTAACCATTTGGCTCTCTACCCATGCTGATGCAAACTTCTTCGTTACCTCTCTTCGTTTCAGAAGAAGCGAAGTAACGGAGGCGTTCGCCGAAAACATGCACGCTGGCGCCTATTCTGATCTCAAATTAGCCGTTGCTGAAAGACAGCAGCATCGCTGGTTTTTGCACACCCAAGGTCGATCCGGGCAAGGCTGTTTCTCTCGGCATCGCGCTCGCGTTACCCCAAAAACTTCGATCATGACGCAGGCCGCACAACTAAATTAGCAAAGGTGTTCAGTATTGCTCAGACATAGCGGCGGCAAATTTATAACATACTGATTGTTCGATCCGGATTTGGGGTGACCGATGTTTCACATCCGGCGGGGCTAAATCTTTATTTTCTCGTTTGTCGATCAGTTCAGCCGCAGATCGCGGTTTGTCTAACAGACATCTGACTTGGAAGCGGGGTGGCGTGAGCTTTATCGCTCTCCCGTCCTCGGCGTGAGCGAGGAGGGGGCGATGGGTGCTGTATGTCCGACTGTTGTGCATCGGCGTCCGTTTTGGTGTTCGATCGTCGCTTCTGCAGTCCTCGGCCTGACAATGCTCGCCCCGGCATCTTCCGTTCATGCGCAGGCGCCCAACCTGGGTACCGTCGGGAGCTTCGCAGTGCTGGGCGGCTCGACGGTCACGAATGTCGGCGCCACTGTCCTCAGCGGAACCGCCGCGGACCCTGGTAATCTCGGCCTCAGCCCGGGCAGCGCGATCGTCGGATTTCCCCCTGGTTTCTTGACCGGGCCGGGAGCGACGATCCATATCAGCGACGCGATCGCGAACCAGGCTCAGGTCGACCTGACGAATGCCTATAATATTCTGGCGAGCCGGCCGACCACGGCGAACCTGACGGGTCAGAATCTCGGCGGCCTGACGCTTACACCGGGCGTCTATAGTTTTGCCTCAGCGGCTCAGCTGACGGGAGCTCTTACCCTCAACGGCCTCGGCAACCCCAACGCGGTCTTTATCTTCAACATCGGGACCGCGCTGACCACCGCCAACGCTTCTGTGGTCAACCTGATCAACGGCGCGCAAGGCGGCAATGTATTTTGGAGAGTCGGCAGTTCCGCGACGCTCGGCACCACAACATCCTTCGTCGGTGACATCCTGGCCAATGCCAGCATCACGCTGAATACCGGCGCCAGGATCACCTGCGGTGCCGCCTGGTCAAGCACCGGCGCCGTGGCATTGGATACCAATACGATTGCCCTGTGTGATCTCATCGCCGCAGCCGGTATTGGTATGGGTGGTGGCAGTGGCGGCGGCGGCGTTATCCTCGGTCCTACTGGTGTCCCGCTCATCGCGTCCATGCTGCCGTCCGTGGCCAATGACAGTCAACGCGCCGTGGCGACGGCTATTGATACCTTCGTCGCCAGAGGCGGCGCATTGCCTCTCGGGTTTCTGGGCCTCTTCAACCTGTCGCCTGGGAATCTGGCGAACGCGCTGACGCAAATCCAGGGAGAGGCCGGCACAGGCTTCGCCCAGGCCGGTGTGCAGGCGATGAACTCGTTCCTGTCGCTGGTGACCAATCCTTATGCGGAGTACCGCGGCTTCGCGCCGGAGAGTCCGCTGCCCCGGCCTGCGCTGTACTACAAGGCGCTGAACCAGGCCGTGGTCGATCCGCGCCGCTGGAATATCTGGGCCGCGGGCTATGGAGGCCAAAGCAATTTAAACGGCGATGCTGCCGCCGGAAGTCACGATCTGACGGCGCGAGCCTACGGCTTCGCGACCGGCCTCGACTACCGCGTCGCGCCCCGCACGATCGTCGGCTTTGCGCTGGGAGGCGGCGGCACCAATTTTGGTTTGGCCATGCCTTGGGCAATGGACACAGCGACATGTTCCAGGCGGCCATCTATGGTCTGACGCGTGTCAATGCGGCCTATCTATCGGCGGCACTCGCCTATGGTTGGCATCAGGCGTCGACAGACCGGATAGTGACCGTGGCGGGCTTCGACCAACTGACGGCGGACTTCTCCGCCAACAACATCGGCGGCCGGATCGAGGGCGGTTATCGGTTCGCCCTTCCGGGCGTTCTCGACCTGACGGGGTTCGGGCTCACGCCTTACGCTGCATTGCAGATGCAGGCCCTCCACACGCCGTCCTACAGTGAGACCGCCGTCTCCGGTTCGTCGGCCTTCGCGCTGACTTACGACGCCCACACCACGACCGTGATCCGATCCGAGCTCGGCGCCTGGTTCGACTGGCCGTTCGCGCTGGACGACGGTGCGATTCTGTCGCTGCGCAGCCGCGCCGCCTGGGCGCACGACGATTGGTCCAACCTGGACTACACCCCCAGCTTCCAATCGCTACCCGGATCGAGTTGGACTGAGACGGGCGCTCCACCGACGCGTGACTTATTGCTCGCCTCGGCCGTTGCGGAGGTCAGTTTAAGGAACGGGATATCGCTCGCTGGTAAGTTCGACTCTGAACTGAGCCAGCATTCCCAGACTTATATCGGGTCCGCACGGGTGCGCTATAGTTGGTGAATGGAAACGGCGCTGCATTTGGCCGGTTGAAAGAGCCTGCGGAACGGGATCAACAGAACGTCGTTGATAGCTAATGGAATATAAATTTCTCGCGATCATTGTTAGTTCGATTATTGTGCTGGTGGCAGCGTTCGCGCTGGCGGTTCCGCCTACCGATTCGAGCGGCCCGCCGCAAGAAACCCTTTTGGTGCGCGCTGCGCGGTGACTATGCGAGATCCTCCAGGTCGAGGTCTCATCGTGCTCTCTCATTGTTTGTTCGGAGCAACGATCCTGCGCGCGGTCGTTGCATTCGCCGTAGTTTGATCCTCGACCGTCTCGCCAATCTGCACGAAGACCGTTTTCGGGCGGTCTTTTTGCTTGTTACGGCTGCCGCTATCGAATTGGCTCATATTCGTTGATCGGACTAACCAAACGGCCCCGGCGTTATCCACGCATACACCGGAGCCGTGCTGAGTGCCACCGAACCAACCTGAGAAGAACATTCGGCGACGATAGTACGACGTCCGTCCGATCCTATCGTTCCTTGCACCGAAACGATTTCCCGTCCCAGCCGGCTCTCATGGAATCCGCCGACGTTAGCCAGGAACCAATCCTGCGGGACCGGATTTAAATGCGGGTTCTGCCGCGGAGTGCTGCGTCGTGTCCTGGGATCGTCCGTTTGATCAGCCCGTTCCCCTGCCGAAGGGCGCGA